>NZ_CP142151.1:0-5478931 GCF_036864995.1 Pseudomonas trivialis
CGTGTCAGTGGAACTTTGGCAGCAGTGCGTAGAGCTTTTGCGCGAAGAGCTGCCTGCCCAGCAATTCAACACCTGGATCCGTCCACTACAGGTCGAAGCCGAAGGCGACGAGTTGCGTGTCTACGCGCCTAATCGTTTTGTTCTCGACTGGGTCAACGAAAAATACCTGGGCCGCGTGCTCGAGCTGCTCGACGAACACGGCAACGGTATCGCGCCCGTGCTCTCCTTATTAATAGGCAGCAAACGCAGCTCTGTACCTCGTGCTGCGCCGAATGCTCCGCTCGCGGCGAGTGCCTCGCATGCCCAGGCCGCCGCGGCCCCTGTTAATAACTCGGCAGCACCGGTTGTTGCTCAGGCGTCTTCAAAACCCGCGTCGCAAAAAAATGCGCCTATAAATGAAGAGCCGTCCCGCGACAGCTTCGACCCGATGGCTGGCGCCGCGTCCCAGCAAGCGCCGGTACGTGCCGAACAGCGCACCGTGCAGGTCGAAGGTGCGCTCAAGCACACCAGCTACCTCAACCGTACCTTCACCTTCGAGAACTTCGTTGAAGGCAAGTCCAACCAGCTGGCCCGCGCGGCCGCCTGGCAGGTTGCGGATAACCCCAAGCACGGCTATAACCCGCTCTTTCTGTATGGTGGAGTTGGCTTGGGTAAGACCCACTTGATGCATGCAGTGGGCAACCATCTGTTAAAGAAGAACCCGAATGCCAAAGTTGTATACCTGCACTCGGAGCGCTTTGTGGCTGATATGGTCAAAGCCCTGCAGCTCAACGCAATCAACGAGTTCAAGCGCTTCTATCGCTCCGTGGATGCCTTGCTGATCGATGACATTCAATTCTTTGCGCGCAAGGAACGTTCACAGGAGGAGTTTTTCCACACCTTCAACGCCCTGCTCGAAGGCGACCAGCAGGTCATCCTGACCAGCGACCGTTATCCGAAGGAAATCGAAGGTCTGGAAGAACGCTTGAAGTCGCGCTTTGGCTGGGGCCTGACCGTTGCAGTTGAGCCTCCGGAGCTGGAAACCCGTGTGGCGATCCTGATGAAAAAGGCCGATCAGGCCAAAGTTGATCTGCCCCACGATGCGGCGTTCTTCATCGCCCAGCGTATCCGCTCCAACGTGCGTGAACTCGAAGGCGCGCTCAAGCGGGTCATCGCGCACTCGCACTTCATGGGCCGCGATATCACCATCGAGCTGATCCGCGAATCCCTGAAAGACCTGTTGGCACTGCAGGACAAACTGGTGAGTGTGGATAACATCCAGCGCACCGTGGCCGAATACTACAAGATCAAGATTTCCGATCTGCTGTCCAAGCGCCGTTCGCGCTCTGTGGCGCGCCCGCGTCAGGTGGCCATGGCCCTCTCCAAGGAGTTGACCAACCATAGTCTGCCGGAAATCGGTGATGTGTTTGGCGGCCGCGACCACACGACCGTCCTGCACGCCTGCCGAAAGATTAATGAACTTAAGGAATCCGACGCGGATATTCGCGAGGACTACAAGAACCTGCTGCGTACGCTCACGACGTGATGTCACCAGCGCAGCTTATTAAGGCAAGGGACTAGACCATGCATTTCACCATTCAACGCGAAGCCCTGTTGAAACCCCTGCAACTGGTCGCAGGCGTCGTCGAGCGCCGACAGACCTTGCCGGTGCTCTCCAACGTATTGCTGGTGGTCGAAGGCCAGCAATTGTCCCTGACCGGTACCGACCTGGAAGTCGAACTGGTTGGGCGCGTGCAGCTCGAAGAGCCTGCCGAACCTGGCGAGATCACCGTGCCGGCACGCAAGCTGATGGACATCTGCAAAAGCCTGCCGAACGATGCGCTGATCGATATCAAGGTCGATGAGCAGAAGCTGGTGGTCAAGGTCGGCCGCAGCCGCTTCACACTGTCGACGTTGCCAGCCAATGACTTCCCGACCGTGGAAGAAGGCCCGGGCTCGCTGACCTGCAGCCTGGAGCAGAGCAAGCTGCGTCGTTTGATCGAACGCACCAGCTTCGCCATGGCTCAGCAGGACGTGCGTTACTACCTCAACGGCATGCTGCTGGAAGTATCGGAAGGTATCATCCGCGCCGTGGCCACCGACGGACACCGCCTGGCAATGTGCTCGATGCGTGCCGATATCGGTCAGCCGGATCGCCACCAGGTGATCGTGCCGCGTAAAGGTATCCTGGAGTTGGCGCGCCTGCTGACTGAGCCGGACGGTATCGTCAGCATCGTTCTCGGTCAGCACCATATCCGTGCCACCACGGGTGAATTCACCTTTACCTCCAAGCTGGTCGACGGCAAGTTCCCGGACTACGAACGTGTATTGCCTAAGGGTGGTGACAAGCTGGTACTCGGTGACCGTCAGGCCCTGCGTGAAGCCTTCAGCCGCACGGCGATTCTGTCGAACGAGAAGTACCGCGGCATCCGCCTGCAGTTGGCCAACGGTCAATTGAAGATCCAGGCGAATAACCCGGAGCAGGAAGAAGCGGAAGAGGAAGTGGGCGTTGACTACAACGGTGGCTCGCTCGAGATCGGTTTCAACGTGAGCTACCTGCTGGACGTGTTGGGTGTAATGACTACTGAACAGGTTCGCCTGATCCTGTCAGACTCCAACAGCAGCGCCCTGGTACAAGAATCCGATAACGACGACTCGGCTTACGTTGTTATGCCGATGCGTCTGTAATCATGCTCAGCGCAAGCTAGATGTCCCTCAGTCGCGTCTCGGTCACCGCGGTGCGCAATCTGCACCCGGTGACCTTCTCTCCCTCCCCTCGCATCAATATCCTTCATGGCGCCAACGGCAGTGGCAAAACCAGCGTGCTGGAAGCCATCCACTTGCTGGGGCTTGCCCGTTCCTTTCGCAGTGCTCGCCTGCTGCCGGTTATCCAATACGAGCAATTGGCGTGCACCGTATTTGGCCAGGTTGAATTAGCGGAAGGTGGACACAGCGCCTTGGGGATCTCCCGTGATCGGGGCGGTGACTTCCAGATTCGCATCGACGGGCAGAATGCACGCAGTGCCGCGCAACTTGCGGAAATTCTGCCATTGCAATTGATCAATCCTGACAGCTTCCGCTTATTGGAGGGCGCGCCGAAAATCCGCCGACAGTTCCTCGATTGGGGAGTGTTCCACGTGGAACCACGTTTTATGGCCACGTGGCAGCGCCTGCAGAAGGCCCTGCGGCAGCGGAACTCATGGCTGCGGCATGGTACACTTGACGCCGCTTCGCAAGCGGCCTGGGACCGGGAACTGTGCCTGGCCAGCGACGAAATTGATGAGTACCGCCGCGCCTACATCAAAGCCTTGAAACCAGTCTTTGAACAGACCTTGAGTGAGTTGCTGGACCTCGAGGGGCTGACGCTGAGCTACTACCGTGGTTGGGACAAAGAGCGCGAGCTGAGTGCAGTGCTCACAACGTCCCTGCAACGTGATCAGCAAATTGGCCATACCCAGGCCGGCCCGCAACGCGCTGATTTGCGCCTTAGATTAGGTGCACACAATGCCGCAGACATACTGTCGCGGGGTCAGCAGAAATTGGTGGTGTGCGCACTGCGTATCGCTCAGGGGCACCTGGTCAGCCAGGCCCGACGCGGGCAGTGTATTTATCTGGTGGATGACTTGCCGTCCGAACTCGACGAGCAACATCGCCGCGCGTTATGCCGCTTGTTGGAAGACTTACGCTGCCAGGTGTTTATCACCTGTGTAGACCACGAATTATTGAGGGAAGGCTGGCAGACGGAAACGCCAGTCGCTTTGTTCCACGTGGAACAAGGCCGTATCACCCAGACCCACGACCATCGGGAGTGAAGGCATGAGCGAAGAAAGAACGTACGACTCGACCAGCATCAAAGTGCTGAAAGGTTTGGATGCCGTACGCAAACGTCCCGGTATGTACATTGGCGACACCGATGATGGCAGCGGTTTGCACCACATGGTGTTCGAGGTGGTCGACAACTCCATCGACGAGGCTCTGGCCGGTCACTGCGACGATATCAGCATCATCATCCACCCGGATGAATCCATCACGGTGCGCGACAACGGTCGCGGTATTCCGGTAGATGTGCATAAAGAAGAAGGCGTATCGGCAGCCGAGGTCATCATGACTGTGCTCCACGCCGGCGGTAAGTTCGACGACAACTCGTATAAGGTTTCCGGCGGTTTGCACGGTGTAGGCGTTTCGGTAGTGAACGCGCTGTCCGAAGAGTTGATCCTCACGGTTCGCCGCAGTGGCAAAATCTGGGAGCAGACCTACGTCCATGGTGTTCCACAGGAACCGATGAAAATCGTTGGCGACAGTGAGACCACGGGTACGCAGATCCACTTCAAGCCGTCTGATGAAACCTTTAAAAACATCCATTTCAGCTGGGACATCCTGGTCAAGCGGATTCGCGAGCTGTCGTTCTTGAACTCCGGTGTAGGTATCGTCCTCAAGGATGAGCGCAGCGGCAAGGAAGAGCTGTTCAAGTACGAAGGCGGCCTGCGTGCATTCGTTGAATACCTGAACACCAACAAGACTGCGGTCAACCAGGTATTCCACTTCAACATCCAGCGCGAAGACGGCATCGGCGTGGAAATCGCCCTGCAGTGGAACGACAGTTTCAATGAGAACCTGTTGTGCTTCACCAACAACATTCCACAGCGCGATGGCGGTACTCACCTAGTGGGTTTCCGGTCCGCACTGACGCGTAACCTCAACACCTATATCGAAGCTGAAGGTTTGGCCAAGAAGCATAAAGTCGCCACCACTGGCGACGATGCGCGTGAAGGCCTGACTGCAATCATCTCGGTAAAAGTACCGGACCCCAAGTTCAGTTCCCAGACCAAAGACAAGCTGGTGTCTTCCGAAGTGAAGACCGCCGTGGAACAGGAGATGGGCAAGTACTTCTCCGATTTCCTGCTGGAAAACCCGAACGAGGCCAAGCTGGTTGTCGGCAAGATGATCGACGCTGCGCGTGCCCGTGAAGCGGCGCGTAAAGCCCGTGAGATGACCCGTCGCAAAGGCGCACTGGATATCGCCGGTCTGCCCGGCAAACTGGCGGACTGCCAAGAGAAGGACCCTGCCCTCTCCGAGCTTTATCTGGTGGAAGGTGACTCTGCTGGCGGTTCCGCCAAGCAGGGTCGTAACCGTCGCACCCAGGCCATCCTGCCGTTGAAGGGCAAGATCCTCAACGTCGAGAAGGCGCGCTTCGACAAGATGATTTCCTCCCAGGAAGTCGGCACCCTGATCACGGCGCTGGGTTGCGGTATTGGCCGCGACGAATACAACATCGACAAGCTGCGCTACCACAACATCATCATCATGACCGATGCCGACGTCGACGGTTCGCACATCCGTACCTTGCTGCTGACCTTCTTCTTCCGTCAGTTGCCGGAGCTGATCGAGCGTGGCTACATCTACATCGCCCAGCCGCCGTTGTACAAGGTCAAGAAGGGCAAGCAAGAGCAATACATCAAAGACGACGACGCCATGGAAGAGTACATGACGCAGTCGGCCCTGGAAGATGCGAGCCTGCACTTGAACGACGAAGCGCCGGGCATCTCCGGTGAGTCGCTGGAGCGCCTGGTAAACGACTTCCGCATGGTGATGAAGACGCTCAAGCGCTTGTCGCGCCTGTACCCTCAGGAGCTGACCGAGCACTTCATCTACCTGCCATCGGTCAGCCTCGAACAGCTGGGCGATCACGCACACATGCAAGCCTGGTTGGCGCAGTACGAAGTTCGCCTGCGCACCGTCGAAAAATCTGGCCTTGTGTACAAGGCCAGCTTGCGTGAGGACCGTGAACGTAACGTCTGGCTGCCTGAGGTCGAACTGATCTCCCACGGCTTGTCGAACTACGTCACGTTCAACCGCGATTTCTTCGGCAGCAACGACTACAAAACTGTGGTTACCCTGGGCGCGCAACTGAGCACCTTGCTGGACGACGGCGCTTATATTCAGCGTGGCGAACGCAAAAAAGCGGTCAAGGAGTTCAAGGAAGCTCTGGATTGGTTGATGACCGAGAGCACCAAGCGCCATACCATCCAGCGCTACAAAGGTCTGGGCGAGATGAACCCGGATCAATTGTGGGAAACCACCATGGACCCGGCTCAACGTCGCATGCTGCGCGTAACCATCGAGGATGCCATTGGCGCGGATCAGATCTTCAACACCCTGATGGGTGATGCGGTTGAGCCTCGTCGTGACTTCATCGAGAGCAATGCTCTGGCGGTTTCCAACCTGGATTTCTGATCAGGCAAACCCGTACAAAAAAGGCCAACGCTCAGCGTTGGCCTTTTTTATTTATCCCGTCTTACCAAATGCTCCACGTGGAACATCTCCATTTCTCTTTACACTTCTGACACCACGCCAACACTCTCCAACCGATACCCATACCCATAGATAGTCAACAGCTGCCATCCGCGATCAGCCGTCAGCCCCAACTTGTTTCTCAGGCGATAGATGTGTGTGTCCAATGGCCGTGACGACACCATCTCTTCATGAGTCCAGAATCGCTCATACAGATATTCGCGGGATAACGGTCGGGCCAGATTAGCGAACAGACAGCTGGCCAGCCGGTACTCGCGCTCTGTCAGGTTGATAGGCTTACCCGCGCGGGTCACGGTGAGTTCGGCGTCGTCGAAGGTCAGGTCGTTAAAGCTTTGCACTTCAGGCGTTGCTGATTTTTGCAGGCCATGGCGGCGCAGCACGGCGGTGACTCGTGCTTTAAGCTCATTGGGGCGAAAGGGCTTGCTCAGGTAGTCATCGGCACCGCTGTTAAGTGCGGCGACGATATCGCTCTCGGCATCGCGGCTGGTAAGCATGATTACCGCAGGCGGTGATTCCATGTGTTCACGAGTCCAGCGCAGCAGTGCGATACCGGTAATATCGGGCAATTGCCAGTCGAGTATCAACAGATCGAAGTTTTCCCGACGCAGTTGGCGCAGCAGGTCTTCTCCCCGCTCGAAGCAATGCACAGACCACGGCTGGTCCGCTGTACGGGGGATTTGTCGCAGTGTCTGTTCCACCCGGCGCAGCTCAGCGGGTTCGTCATCCAATATCGCGACACGCATGGTGTGGGTCCCTTCACGAGAAATACGGCAACTGACGGCCCATCCAAACAGGGGCACATACTGCGCAGATGCCGGTCGTTGAATCTGAATAATTGTGGTCAGATTCAACGGCCCTTCGCTTCTGGCGATACGCTGCTTCAAGGACTACATCCTCGAGCGTATGTAGGAAAGATACCGACTACCGCTGGCAAGTAAAAGGCTAGGCCGACACATTATCGGGAGGGTTCGATAAGCCCGTCTCGAATAGCTATCCAGTAAACTCGAAATAAGTTTCACTGGGTTCAAATCACGCGCATTTGTTGGCTTGCGACGAGCATGGCCTGGAAGGAGAAATCGAGGTCTATGACATCCTTTATCACACGCCTGGCACCTATGTGCCGGCTTGCGGTGGCCAACCGATGAAGCTATGGGGCCAGCCGGAAAAGCGCCAACCCACCCACGCCCAACGTTTGTTCAACGGCCTGGTTCGCGAGTGGTTGTGGATAGGGTTGCTGTTATTGCCTGTCACCGCCTATCTTTCCCTTAACCCATTCCTTGCCCTCGACAATCCATTGTATGACGGCCTTCGCAGGCTCACCGCGCTGTCCTCTGCCGACATCAAGACCCAGGCTGACGTACTCGGTGGTTTGATGCGTGGGCGCGATATTGCGCAGGTACCCGGTTGGCTGGCGGCGCTGATGTCGACCATGCTCGTTGCCTTGCTGCTCGGTCTGTTGCTTTATCGGCCGCGCTACGCATCGTGGATGACGCTGGGTTGCATGGCTGCTGCAGTGTTCGGCTCACTGGCGCTGTTGCGCGGCAGCCATTGGTGGTCGCCTGCCGCCTGCCTGATTGGATTGCTGCTCAGCTACCTGATCTGGAATTGGCGCCGCTTGAGTGCGGTGCTCGCCTATTTCGGCTGGGAGCTGGCGCGCCTGGATGACGAGCCCAAAGTGCTGCCGGAACGCCGCCGTGCGCCTGCCAATAAAGGGGATGTGTTGCAGGGACGGATCTTTGCGCTCGAGCAGGCCGTCAGCCGTACGCGTGACACGCGCCGCTTCATGGCCGATGACCTGGAGTGTCTTCCAGTCGCGACGCTGATTACTGATCCGCGCGGCAACATCCTGCTGGCCAACCGTATTGCCCGCGAGGTATTCGGCAATGAGCTGGTCAGTCACAACTTGCTGGAGCAACTGGCAGACTTGGGTTACCCGCCCCTGCACAATGGCGTGCGCCCTGCCCTCTCAGCGCTGGAGCTCGTTGAGTTTCGCGATATCCACCAACGCAGCTTGCGCATGGAGATTGCGCCTTTGCTACCTGCAGAAGGTGATGTCGCCCTGGGCTGGTTGCTGAGCCTGACCGACCTGAGCAAAGAGCGCGATGCCCAGCAGCACCGGGAAACCATGCTGCGTTTCCTCTCCCATGACCTGCGTGCGCCCCATTCAGCGATTCTTGCGCTGCTGGATATACACAGCGGCGATTCCCCGGTATTCGCCCAGATCGAGCAACAGGTGCGACGGGCCCTGAACCTCACTGAGTCATTTGTTCAGTTAGCCAAAGCCGAGGCCGATGGTTATCACTTCCAGCCGACCCTGTTCGCGATGCTGGTGATGGATGCGTTCGATCAAGTGGCGGTGATCGCTCAACTCAAGGGCATCCATCTGCTCCATGACCTGGACGAGGCTGACGACGGCATGGTGTCGGCCGATCAATCGCTGCTTACCCGGGCGTTGTTCAACGTGCTGGAGAACGCGATCAAATATTCTCCTTCCGGCACCACCGTAAGATTGCGCCACAGCAGCACTCGGGGCTGGCTGGAATGTCATATCAGCGATCAGGGTGCAGGTATCGCGGCTGAAGATCTGCCTGAGCTGTTCAGCCAGTACCGGCGCTTCGAGTCCGCTCAGGGCAGTGAGGGCCTCGGTTTGGGACTGACCATGGTCAGGGCGGTCGTTGAACGGCATAAAGGGCATATCAGTTGCGAAAGTACCGTTGGCAAAGGCACTACCTTCAGTCTGCGACTTCCCCTGCTGGATGACTGCTGAGGCAGCTTTTGCCCTGTGCATAAAAAACCGGTCACAAGGACCGGTTTTTTAATACCGAAAAAACTTATGCACGTTTTTTGCTTTTTTATTGGCTAATGAAATATGCATATAAATCAGATATTTATAAGCATAAAAAGCCGATTAGCCAACAAACCGTACACAGGTTATCCACAGAACCTCATATCACCGGCGTATCCACCACCATGGGCTCGGGTGGCAACGAACCCATTGCCCTCTGTTGTGCCTGGTTCCACGCCTGCGCACGCTCATTCAGCGCCGCAATGGCACGCGGGCCCTCGCCTTCGGCATACATCGGTTCACCGATCACTACAGTGATGATGCCTGGGCGTTTGGCCCAGCCGGTCTTCGGCCAGAACTTGCCGGCGTTATGCGCAATCGGCAACACCGGCAGGTTGGCATTGACCGCCAGCGCGGTACCACCCCGTGAAAATTTGCCCACGGTGCCATAGGGCACGCGAGTGCCTTCGGGGAAGATCAGCACCCACACACCGTCCTTGAGCAGCTCATCACCTTTTTTGGCCACATGCTTGAGCGCAGCCTTGGGATTGTCGCGGTCGATGGCGATCGGACGCAGCATGGCCATCGCCCACCCAAAGAACGGTACGTAGAGCAACTCACGCTTGAGCACCTGACTTAACGGCGAGAAGTACGCCGACAGGAAGAAAGTCTCCCAGGTGCTCTGGTGGTTCGACAGAATCACGCAAGGCTGATCCGGCACATTCTCTGCGCCCTTGACCTCGAAACGGATGTTCAGGAACACCTTGGACAGCCACAACGCGCAGCGGCACCAATACACGTTGATGAAGCGGTAGCGCGCCTTGAATGGCAGGAAAGGCGCGATGAAAAAGCTCAGGGTGCACCAGAGAAATGAACTGGTGCCCAACAGCAGGTAAAAGAAAAAGGTTCTGATGGCCTGCAAAATCGACATGGCGGCATTTACCGTTGCGGGACACGGCCCGCCTGTTTAAAGCGCACTCCCGAACAGTCCTTGGCCAGGAAGTCGAGGGCTGCTGCTAGTTGTTGATAAGTTCTGCGGCAACCGCCGCCAGATCGTCAAAAATCAAGGTGCCTACCGGCAGGTTTTTCGCCTGGGTCTTTTCGCCTTTCCCGGTCTTCACCAAAACTGGCTGAGAGTCGACGGCCTTGGCCGCCTCCAAGTCACCGAGGCTGTCCCCGACGAACCATATCCCAGCCAACGGTACCTTGTAATGTTCTGCAATGATTTTCAACATGCCAGGCTTGGGTTTGCGGCAATCGCAGCCCTCGTCCGGCCCGTGGGGGCAGTACACCACCAACCCCACCTCACCGCCCTGCTCGGCCACCAACGTGCGCAAGCGCGCGTGCATGGCGTCCAGGGTAGCAATGTCGTAATAGCCGCGGGCGATGCCGGACTGGTTGGTGGCGATTGCCACCGTCCAGCCGGCCTTGCTCAACTGCGCGATGGCCTCGATCGAGCCGGGCAGTGGTATCCATTCCGCCACCGACTTGATGTAAGCGTCGGAGTCGTAATTGATCACCCCGTCCCGATCGAGAATCAGCAGTTTCAACATGATCAGCCCAGTACGGAAATGTCAGCGATGTTGATAAACAGGCCACGCAGACGCGCTAGCATGGCGTAGCGGTTTTTCCGCACGCCGGCATCTTCGGCATTGATCATCACCGCTTCGAAGAACGCATCCACCGGCTCACGCAGGGTAGCCAGACGCGCAAGCGCTTCGGCGTAGTTGCGTTCGGCGATCAGCGGCTTCACCGCGTTTTCTGCCTTGGCGATGGCCGAGTTCAGCGAGAACTCCTTGGCATCGGCAAAAAGGCCCGGGTCGACTTCGGCGGTGCCGAGGTTGTCGGCCTTGCCCAGTAGATTGGACACACGCTTGTTCACGGCGGCCAGGGCATTGGCTTCGGGCAACTTGCGGAAGGCCTGTACGGCTTGTACACGCTGATCGAAGTCCAGTGCCGAACCTGGTTGAAGGGCACGCACCGACAGGTACACGGAAACGTCCACGCCTTCGTCTTCGTAACGCGCACGCAGGCGGTCGAACACGAACTCCAGCACTTGCTCGGCCAGACCAGCCTGCTTGACCTTGGCCCCGAACTGGCCGACCGCAAACACCACGGCCTGAGTCAGGTCGAGGTCCAGCTTCTTGTCGATCAGGATACGCAGCACGCCCAGGGCGGCACGGCGCAGGGCGTACGGGTCTTTGCTGCCGGTGGGTAGCATGCCGATGCCGAAGATACCGACGAGCGTGTCCAGCTTGTCGGCGATGGCCACGGCTGCACCGGTGAGAGTAGTCGGCAGCTCGGCGCCCGCACCGCGCGGCATGTACTGCTCGTTCAGCGCCAGCGCCACATCGTCAGGCTCGCCGTCATTGAGGGCGTAGTAGTAGCCCGCCACGCCTTGCATCTCAGGGAACTCGCCGACCATCTCGGTGGCCAGGTCGCACTTGGACAGCAGGCCGGCACGTGCCGCCCAGGCCGCATCGCCGCCAATGCGCTGGGCTATGTAGGCCGCCAGCTTGGAAACGCGCACGGCCTTGTCGTAGACGCTGCCGAGTTTTTCCTGGAACACCACGTTTTGCAGGCGCAGGTTGAAGTCTTCAAGCTTCTGCTTCTTGTCTTGCTTGAAGAAGAACTCGGCGTCGGTCAGGCGCGGGCGGACGACTTTCTCGTTGCCGGCGATAATCTGCTGCGGGTCGGTGCTTTCGATGTTGGCCACGGTGATAAAGCGCGGCAGCAATTTGCCGTCCGCATCCAGCAGGCAGAAGTACTTCTGGTTGTCCTGCATGGTGGTGATCAGCGCTTCCTGTGGCACATCGAGGAAACGTTCCTCGAACGAGCACACCAGCGGCACCGGCCATTCCACCAGCGCGGTCACTTCGTCGAGCAGGCCTGGCGGCACGATGGCGGTGCCTTCCTGCAGGCGGGCCAGCTCTTCGGTGCGCTTGCTGATCAGCTCGCGACGCTCATTGGCATCGGCCAGCACGTAGGCGGCGCGCAGGTCGGCGGCGTAGTTGGTCGGCGCGGTGATGCGCACGCTTTGCGGATGATGGAAACGGTGACCACGGGAGTCGCGACCGGCCTTCTGGGCGAGGATAGTGCAGTCGATGACCTGGTCACCGAGCAGCATCACCAGCCACTGGGTTGGGCGCACGAACTCTTCCTTGCGCGCCCCCCAGCGCATGCGCTTGGGAATCGGCAGGTCATTCAGGGAATCTTCAACGATGGTCGGCAACAGGCTGGCGGTCGGCTTGCCGGTGATCACCTGGCTGAACCGCAGTTTCGGGCCGCTCTGGTCGATCTCGCTCAGCTCGACGCCACACTTCTTGGCAAACCCAAGGGCAGCTTGGGTCGGATTGCCTTCAGCATCGAAAGCCGCCTGACGCGGCGGGCCGTCAAGGTTGATGCTACGGTCCGGCTGCTGGGTTTCCAGCGCGGTCAGCAACACGGCCAGACGGCGCGGCGCGGCGTAGACCTTCTTCGCTTCAAACTTCAGGCCGGCGCTTTGCAGGCCTTTCTCGATACCGGCCAGGAACGCATCGGCCAGGGTATTGAGCGCCTTGGGTGGCAGCTCTTCGGTGCCCAGTTCAACCAAAAAATCTTGAGCACTCATTGTGCAGCCTCCAGCTTAGCCAACACTTCATCACGCAGGTCCGGGGTTGCCATCGGGAAGCCCAGCTTGGCGCGAGCCAGCAGGTAGGCTTGGGCGACGGAACGCGCCAGGGTGCGCACACGCAGGATGTATTGCTGGCGCGCGGTCACCGAGATGGCACGGCGGGCGTCCAGCAGGTTGAAGGTATGGGAGGCCTTCAACACCATTTCATAGCTTGGCAACGGCAGCGGCTGGTCGAGTTCGATCAGGCGCTTGGCTTCGCTTTCATAGAAATCGAACAGCTCGAACAGCTTGTCGACGTTGGCGTGTTCGAAGTTGTAGGTGGATTGCTCCACTTCGTTCTGGTGGAACACGTCGCCGTAGGTGACTTTGCCGAACGGGCCGTCAGCCCAGACCAGGTCGTAGACCGAATCCACACCTTGCAGGTACATGGCCAGGCGCTCAAGGCCGTAGGTGATTTCGCCGGTGACCGGGTAGCATTCGATGCCGCCGGCTTGCTGGAAGTAGGTGAACTGCGTCACTTCCATGCCGTTGAGCCAGACTTCCCAGCCCAGGCCCCAGGCGCCCAGGGTTGGCGACTCCCAGTTGTCTTCGACGAAACGGATGTCGTGCACCAGTGGGTCCAGGCCCACATGCTTGAGCGAGCCAAGGTACAGTTCCTGAAAGTTGTCCGGGTTCGGCTTCAATACCACCTGGAACTGGTAGTAGTGCTGCAGGCGGTTCGGGTTTTCGCCGTAGCGGCCGTCAGTCGGGCGACGACTGGGCTGCACATAAGCGGCGTTCCAGGTTTCCGGACCGATGGCCCGCAGGAATGTAGCGGTGTGGAAAGTGCCGGCGCCTACTTCCATATCGTAGGGCTGAAGTACCACACAACCTTGCTCGGCCCAGTATTGCTGGAGGGCGAGGATCAAGTCTTGGAAGGTACGCACGGCTGGCGTAGGCTGGCTCACGAAATTCACCTGTTACTTGGGCTGCGATTTAAAGAGCGGGAGTATACCCGATTCGGCCGCGCCACCATCCCCTGGAGCCTTATGCCACGCTGCTTTTGGTGTTCTGAAGATCCGTTGTACATGGCTTATCACGATCAGGAGTGGGGAACGCCGCTGCGCGATGCGCAGGGCTTGTTCGAGTTGCTTTTGCTCGAAGGGTTCCAGGCGGGCCTGTCCTGGATCACTGTTCTACGCAAGCGTGAGCACTACCGAAAGGTGTTGTTCGGCTTTGACGCGCAGCGCTTGGCCCAGTTGAGCGATGCTGAAATCGACGCGCTGATGCTCGACCCGGGCATTGTGCGCAACCGTCTCAAGCTCAACGCCACCCGCCGCAATGCCGCGGCCTGGCTGGCGCTGGAAGACCCGGTGCAGTGGTTGTGGTCGTTTGTCGGCGGCGCGCCCAAGGTCAATCATTTCAAGGACCGCGGTGAGGTCCCGGCGATTACGCCGCAGGCCGAAGCCATGAGCAAAGCCTTGAAGAAAGCCGGTTTCACCTTTGTCGGCCCGACCATCTGCTACGCGTTCATGCAGGCCTCGGGAATGGTTATGGACCACACCGTGGACTGCGACCGTTACGCGGACCTGGCCAACGCCGGTTAGAATGCCGGCTTTGCGCACCACACACGATCAGGAGTGACCTGTGGAAAAGTTTAAAGGCGCCTTGCTGGTAGGCGCTCTGCGATTGTTTGCCCTGCTGCCCTGGCGCGCTGTCCAGGCCGTCGGCACGGCCATTGGCTGGATCATGTGGAAAACCCCCAACCGCTCCCGCGAGACGGTGCGGATCAACCTCGCCAAGTGCTTCCCGGCCATGGACCCCGCCGAGCGTGAGCAACTGGTGGGCCGCAGCCTCATGGACATCGGCAAGTCCCTCACCGAAAGCGCCTGCGCCTGGATCTGGCCGGCGCAGCGCTCCATCGACCTGGTGCGGGAGGTCGAGGGCCTGGAAGTGCTGCACCAGGCGCTGGCTTCGGGCAAAGGCGTGGTCGGCATTACCAGCCACCTGGGCAACTGGGAAGTGCTCAATCACTTCTATTGCAGCCAGTGCAAACCGATCATTTTCTACCGCCCGCCCAAGCTTAAGGCGGTGGATGATCTGCTGCGCAAACAGCGCGTACAGCTGGGCAACCGCGTCGCGGCGTCGACCAAGGAAGGCATTCTCAGCGTGATCAAGGAAGTGCGCAAAGGCGGCCAGGTGGGCATCCCTGCGGACCCTGAGCCGGCGGAATCGGCCGGGATTTTCGTACCGTTCTTCGCCACCCAGGCGCTGACCAGCAAGTTCGTGCCGAACATGCTGGCAGGCCACAAAGCGGTGGGCGTTTTCCTGCACGCCCTGCGCCTGCCGGATGGCTCGGGCTACAAAGTGATCCTGGAAGCGGCGCCCGAAGACATGTACAGCACCGACACCGCCACGTCCTGCGCGGCGATGAGCAAAGTGGTGGAGCGCTATGTCGGCGCCTACCCGAGCCAGTACATGTGGAGCATGAAGCGCTTCAAGAAACGCCCGCCGGGTGAAGCGCGCTGGTATTGACTCAAGGTAGGTACAAAACCAGTGTGGGAGGGGGCTTGCTCCCGATGGCGGTCTGTCAGCTACACATAGATTGGCTGACACCCCGCTATCGGGAGCAAGCCCCTCCTACATTGGGTTCAGGTTAAATCTGGCGGTCGAGTTTCTTCAGGAACACCGTCATCTCTTTTTCGGCCTGCTTGTCGCCATGGGCCTGGGCCGCTTCGATGCCCTTTTCCCACGCCAGCCGCGCTGCAGCGCTATCGCCCAAGCCTGCATGGGCCTTGCCCAACAACTTCCACGCCGCCGAATACTTTGGATCGAACTCGACGCATTTGTGCAAATGCTCCGCCGCTCTGGCGTTGTCCTTCAAGTCCAGATAACCCTTGCCCAAGCCAAAGCGCAGCAGTGAATTATCCACACCCTTGGCCAGCATTTTTTCCAGGGATTCGAGCATCGCAGCCACTCCGTTCGATCAGAAAAAACTCAAGCCCACGTGGAACAACTTCTCCACGTCACGGATATGTTTTTTATCCACAAGGAAAAGGATGACGTGGTCGCCGCTGGCAATCACCGTGTCGTCGTGGGCAATCAGCACTTCCTCGTCGCGAATGATCGCGCCAATGGTGGTGCCCGGCGGCAGGCCGATATCGCGGATGGCCTTGCCGATCACCTTGCTGGACTTCGAATCACCGTGGGCAATCGCTTCGATGGCCTCCGCCGCGCCACGGCGCAGGGAGTGCACGCTGACGATGTCGCCACGGCGCACATGGGCCAGCAAGGTGCCAATGGTTGCCAGTTGCGGGCTGATCGCAATGTCGATATCGCCGCCCTGAATCAGGTCGACATACGCCGGGTTGTTGATGATGGTCATCACCTTCTTGGCGCCCAGCCGCTTGGCCAGCAGCGAAGACATGATGTTGGCCTCGTCGTCATTGGTCAGCGCCAGGAAGATATCGGCGTCGGCGATGTTTTCTTCCATCAGCAGGTCACGGTCCGAGGCGCTGCCTTGCAGCACGACGGTGCTGTCGAGGGTGTCGGACAGATGCCGGCAGCGTGTGGGGCTCATCTCGATGATCTTGACCTGGTAGCGGCTCTCGATAGCCTCGGCCAGGCGCTCACCGATCTGCCCGCCACCGGCAATCACGATGCGCTTGTAGGTCTCATCCAGCCGCCGCATTTCGCTCATCACGGCACGAATATTCGCCTTGGCCGCGATGAAAAACACCTCGTCGTCGGCCTCGATCACCGTGTCGCCCTGAGGCAGGATCGGTCGGTCACGGCGGAAGATCGCGGCCACGCGGGTTTCCACATTGGGCATGTGCTCGCGCAACTGGCGCAGTTGTTGGCCGACCAGCGGCCCGCCGTAGTAGGCCTTCACGGCTACCAGCTGCGCCTTGCCGCCGGCGAAGTCGATCACCTGCAGGGCTCCGGGAATTTCGATCAGGCGCTTGATGTAGTGGGTGACCACCTGTTCCGGACTGATCAGCACGTCTACCGGAATCGCGTCATTGTCGAACAGGCCGGCGCGGGTCAGGTAGGCCGCTTCGCGCACGCGGGCGATCTTGGTTGGCGTGTGGAACAGGGTGTGGGCGACCTGGCAGGCGACCATATTGGTTTCGTCGCTGTTAGTCACAGCCACGAGCATGTCGGCATCGTCGGCACCGGCCTGACGCAGCACCGTCGGGAACGACGCACGCCCTTGCACCGTGCGAATGTCCAGGCGGTCGCCGAGGTTGCGCAGGCGCTCGGCATCGGTGTCGACCACGGTAATGTCGTTGGCTTCGCTGGCCAAATGTTCGGCCAGGCTGCCACCCACCTGTCCTGCCCCGAGGATGATGATTTTCATCCGGTCACTCCCTTAAAACCGTTCAGCCGCGCGCGGCGGCGATCTTGATCAGTTTGGCGTAGTAGAAGCCATCGTGTCCGCCTTCCTGCGCGAGCAGTTGACGGCCGTGGGGCTGCTTGATGCCGGCCGTGGTGGCCAGGTCCAGCTCGCGCGCACCGCTGGTGCGCGCGAGGAAGGCCTGGATGACTTCGGTGTTTTCGGTCGGCAGCGTGGAGCATGTGGCGTAGAGCAGAATGCCGCCCACTTCCAGGGTCGGCCACAGCGCGTCGAGCAATTGGCCTTGCAGCACGGCCAGGGCAGCAATGTCGTCAGCTTGTCGGGTGAGCTTGATATCCGGGTGACGGCGGATCACACCGGTGGCCGAGCATGGCGCGTCGAGCAGGATGCGCTGGAAGGGCTTGCCGTCCCACCAGGTGGCGGTGTCACGGCCATCGGCGGCGATCAGCTCGGCGCTCAGGCCCAGACGCGCGAGGTTTTCCCGCACGCGCACCAGGCGCTTGGCTTCGAGGTCCACTGCGACGACGCCGGCCAGGTCCTTTTCAACTTCCAGGATGTGACAGGTCTTGCCGCCGGGGGCGCAACAGGCGTCGAGCACGCGTTGGCCGGGGGCGAGGTCGAGCAGGTCGGCGGCCAGTTGCGCGGCTTCGTCCTGCACGCTGATCCAGCCTTCGGCGAAGCCCGGCAGGCTGCGTACATCGGCAGCCGCTTCGAGCACGATGCCATCGATGCTGTACACGCAGGCGGCGGCTGCAATGCCGGCATCGGTCAGCAACTGCAAATAGGCGTCACGGCTGTGATGGCGACGGTTAACCCGCAGGATCATCGGCGGGTGTGCATTGTTGGCGGCGCAAATGGCTTCCCAGTGCTCGGGCCAGAACGCCTTGAGGGATTTTTGCAGCCAGCGCGGGTGGGCGGTGCGCACCACCGGATCGTGCTCAAGCTCGGCCAGCAGCGTTTCGCTTTCACGCTGGGCGCGGCGCAGCACGGCGTTGAGCAGCGCCTTGGCCCATGGTTTTTTCAGCTTGTCGGCGCAACCGACGGTTTCGCCGATGGCGGCGTGGGCCGGCACACGGGTGTACAGCAGTTGATAAAGGCCCACCAACAACAACGCCTCCACGTCCGCATCGGCGGCCTTGAACGGCTTTTGCAGTAGCCTGGCCGCCAACGCCGACAAACGCGGCTGCCAGCGGGCGGTGCCAAAGGCCAGGTCCTGGGTGAAGCCGCGGTCGCGGTCTTCCACCTTGTCCAACTGGGGCGGCAGAGAACTGTTCAGCGAAGCCTTGCCGTTGAGCACAGCGGCCAGGGCCTTGGCGGCGGCCAGACGTGGGTTCATTGCGCGGCCACCCCAAGGAGGGTGCCCAGGGAAAACTTCTCACGGCGGCTGTTGAACAGATCACTGAAGTTCAGCGCCTTGCCACCGGGCAGTTGCAGACGGTTCAGGCACAGCGCCTGCTCACCGCACGCGACCACCAGACCGTCCTTGCTGGCGCCGATGATTTCACCCGGCGCGCCCTCGCCTTCGGCCAGGGTAGCGGCCAGCACTTTCAAAGCTTCGCCGTTCAATGTGCTGTGGCAGATCGGCCACGGGTTGAACGCACGCACCAGGCGCTCCAGTTCCACGGCCGGGCGGCTCCAGTCGATGCGCGCTTCGTCTTTGTTCAGCTTGTGGGCGTAGGTGGCCAGGCTGTCGTCCTGCACGTCGCCTTGCAGGGTGCCATCGGCGAGGCCGACGATAGCCTGGATCACGGCGGGCGGGCCCAGTTCGGCCAGGCGGTCGTGCAGGCTGCCACCGGTGTCTTCGCCGGTGATCGGGGTGGTGACCTTGAGCAGCATCGGGCCGGTGTCCAGGCCTGCCTCCATGCGCATCACGGTGACGCCGCTTTCGCTGTCACCGGCTTCTACCGCGCGCTGGATCGGCGCCGCACCGCGCCAGCGTGGCAGCAGCGACGCGTGGCTGTTGATGCAGCCCAGGCGTGGGATATCCAGCACTGCCTGCGGCAGGATCAGGCCGTAGGCCACGACCACCAGCAGGTCGGGCTTGAGCGCGGCCAGTTCGGCCTGGGCCTCGGCGTTGCGCAAAGTCGGCGGTTGCAGCACGGGAATGTTGTGCTCAAGTGCCAGTTGCTTGACCGGGCTCGGCATCAGTTTTTGCCCGCGACCGGCCGGGCGATCCGGCTGGGTGTACACCGCGACAATCGCGTGAGGGCTGGCAAGCAGCGCCTTCAAGTGTTCGGCGGCAAATTCGGGTGTACCGGCAAAAACAATGCGCAGTGGCTCGGTCATGGGAGGTCTCGGTTAAAAACAGTCACAAAAGAAAAAGGCTTGCCGCAGCAAGCCTTTGGAAGGAGGCATCAAGCTTGCTGGCGATGCTTTTTTCCAGCTTCTTCTTGATCCGATCACGCTTGAGCGTGGACAGATAATCGACAAACAGCTTGCCGTTGAGGTGGTCGCATTCGTGCTGGATGCACACCGCCAACAGGCCTTCGGCAATCAGCTCGAAGGGTTTGCCGTCGCGGTCCAGGGCCTTGATCTTCACGCGCAGCGGGCGCTCGACGCTCTCGTAGAACTCCGGCACCGACAGGCAGCCTTCCTGGTACTCGCCCATCTCGTCGGTCAGCGGCTCGAACTCGGGGTTGATGTACACCTTCGGTTCGCTGCGGTCTTCGGACAGGTCCATGACCACCACGCGCAGGTGAACATTGACCTGGGTCGCGGCGAGACCGATGCCCGGCGCTTCATACATTGTTTCAAACATGTCATCGACCAACTGACGAACCTTGTCGTCCACTACGGCCACCGGCTTGGCGATCGTGCGCAGGCGCGAGTCGGGAAATTCGAGGATGTTCAAAATAGCCATAAGCGTAATTGCTGCACATGTGAGGTAGAGGCAAATCGGCGGTGGGATGGACCCAGGCAGCCGGTGTGAAACGTTCGAAAGCCGCGAAGGCGCTGACGTTTCACGCGAACGCACATAATAAAGGAGATTCACCCCATGAGGAAATCGCTACTCGTCTTGCTGCTCTGGGCCCCGTTTGCCACAGCCCTGATCCCCCCGCCAGGCCCACGCCTGGATCACACCACGCAACAGGCCATCCAGCGCTTTTTGTTGCACAACCGCATTTTCGACTCACCCCAGGACCTGGACAACGCACCCTACATCATCGCGGCGGGCGCCGGCCGTGTGCTGGGCGCCAACGATGAACGCGTGCATGCCAGAGGCAACCTGGACCCCTCCCAGCCCATTTACGGAATATTCCGACGCGGCAAGGCCTACACCGATCCTCGAACCCAGGAGCTGTTGGGCGTCAACGCCGACGACATCGGCACTGCGCGGTTCATCACCGCCGGCGACCTCAGCACGCTTGCCGTTCAGCGGATCACCCAGGAGATACGTCCTGGCGACCGCCTGCTCCGCGCACCGTCACCGATTGCGCTGGAACGCCTGGACGCCGCGCAGCCTGGGCCTTTCATCGAAGGCACGATCATCGATATCCCCAAGGGCGTGACCCAGATCGGCGTACTCGACGCCGTGACCCTGAACAAGGGGCGCCGGGACGGCCTGGTCGAAGGCCAGGTGCTCAGCGTGATCAAAACCGGCGCCAGCGTGCGCGACGTTCTTACCGGCGCGTTGGTGACCCTTCCTGATGCACGCGCCGGCACCCTGCTGGTGTTTCGCACTTACGAAAAACTCAGCTACGGCCTGGTGCTCAAGGCCTCCCAACCGCTGGCCGTACAGGACCGTTTTGAGACAGCCGTCAAACACAATAAGTAGGTTGCTAAATAAGTTACCAACAGAGTTATCCACAAGTTGTTCCGGTCAAGGATGATCCTATGCTCGCGATAAACCGCAACGAAATATCCCCATCTGAACTGGAAGCAAGGCTACGCCTGCACCGGCTGCCGGAACTGGGCCCGAAGCGTTTCCACCGGCTGATCGAAGCGTTCGGCTCGGCCTCCAGCGCCATCAGTGCGCCGGCCAGTGCCTGGCGTTCACTCGGGTTGCCGGCCAGCAGCGCCGACGCTCGGCGCAGCCCTGAAATCCGTGAGGGCGCCGCTGTGGCATTGGCCTGGCTTGAGCGTGCGGGCCAGCATTTACTGATGTGGGACCAACCCGAGTACCCCGCCTTGCTTGCCGAGATCGATAGCGCACCACCGCTGTTATTCGTCGCCGGCGACCCGCTGATCCTGGAAAAACCACAACTGGCGATGGTTGGCAGCCGTCGTGCTTCGCGCCCCGGCATGGACACCGCTGCCGCGTTTTCCCGCAGCCTGGCGAGCGCCGGTTTTGTCATCACCAGCGGCCTGGCCCTGGGCATTGATGGCGCTGCGCATCAGGCCGCACTGGACGTGGGAGGCCAGACAATCGGCGTGCTCGGCACCGGCCTGGAAAATCTTTATCCACAGCGCCACCGGCGACTCGCCGCCGCGATGATTGACCAGGGCAGCGCCGTGGTTTCCGAGTTCCCGCTGGACGCTGCGCCCCAGGCCGGCAACTTCCCGCGGCGCAATCGCATCATCAGTGGCCTGTCCCTGGGGGTGCTGGTGGTGGAAGCGAGCATGGCCAGCGGTTCGCTGATCACGGCGAAACTGGCGGCCGAGCAAGGGCGCGAGGTCTATGCGATTCCAGGATCCATCCATCATCCCGGGGCCAAAGGCTGTCATCAGTTGATCCGCGATGGCGCGGTGCTGGTTGAAACCATCGAGCATATCCTCGAAGGATTGCGTGGCTGGCAGGCCTTGTCACGCCCTGCGCCGTTGCCGGTCACCCATCCGCTGGTAGCGTTGCTGCATGCCGCGCCGCACACCAGCGAGGCCTTGGCGATTGCCAGCGGACGGCCGTTATCCCAGGTACTCGCCACCCTTACGGAGCTGGAGCTCGAAGGTCAGGTGATCTGCGAAAGCGGGCGTTGGCTTGCGCGCTGCCAGGCTTTGTAGCTGGGTTTTGTAAGGAAGATCGGTAAACTGCGCAGAGCTTTTGTCTGGAGAGTGAGCAAATGGTCAACAGGTGGCGTGTGCTGGAAACCGCACGGGAAATTCGCGCAGGCGCGGTGATTGCCTATCCAACCGAAGCCGTCTGGGGCCTGGGCTGTGACCCGTGGAACGAAGAAGCGGTGGACCGCCTGCTGGCGATCAAGAACCGCTCGGTGGACAAGGGCCTGATTCTGGTGGCGGACACGATTCGCCAGTTCGACTTTCTGTTCGAAGACTTCCCGCAGGATTGGATCGACCGCATGGCCAGCACCTGGCCAGGGCCGAACACCTGGCTGGTGCCTCATCAGGATTTATTGCCGGAATGGGTGACCGGTGTGCACGACACGGTGGCGCTGCGGGTCACCGATCACCCGCTGGTGCGGGACCTGTGCTCGCTGGTGGGTCCGTTGATTTCCACCTCGGCCAACCCCCAGGGCCGCCCGGCCGCCCGCTCGCGGATTCGCGTGGAGCAGTATTTTCGTGGGCAGGTGGATCGGGTGCTGGGGGGCGCGTTGGGTGGGCGCAAGAACCCGAGCCTGATTCGCAACCTGGTCACGGGTGAGGTGGTGCGGCCTTCCTGAGACCGCGTCGCGCCTATCGCGGGCAAGCCCGCTCCCACACTTGATTGCATTCCAACTCGGTCAACAGGTGGGAGCGGGCTTGCCCGCGATGAGGCCCTCAAGGCAACAAAATAGTCGACCCTGTAGTGCGCCGCCCCGACAGCTCTGTCTGCGCCTTCGCCGCCTCCGCCAGCGAATAGCGCTGGTTGATATCAATGCGCACCTTGCCGCTCTTGATCATCGAAAACAGGTCATCGGCCATCACCTGCAAGTCCTTCGCGTTGCCGGCATAAGTCGCCAGCGTCGGCCGGGTGACATACAGCGAGCCCTTCGCCGACAGAATTCCCAGGTTCACCCCGTCCACGGCACCCGACGCATTGCCGAAGCTCACCACCAGACCCCGTGGCGCCACGCTGTCCAGAGACGTCAGCCAGGTGTCCTTGCCCACGCCGTCGTACACCACCGGCACCTTTTTGCCGTCGGTCAATTCCAGCACACGCTGTGCGACGTTTTCCTTGCTGTAATCGATGGTTGCCCAGGCGCCGAGGGATTTGGCCAGTGCAGCCTTTTCCGGCGAGCTGACGGTGCCGATCAGCTTCGCGCCCAGAGCCTTGGCCCACTGACAGGCCAGGGAGCCCACGCCACCGGCAGCTGCGTGGAACAGAATGGTGTCGCCCGCCTTCACCTCATAGGTCTGGCGCAACAGGTATTGCACGGTAAGGCCCTTGAGCATCGCGCCGGCCGCCTGTTCGAAGCTGATGTCGTCCGGCAGGTGCACCAGGTTGGCGGCCGGCAGCACATGCAGTTCGCTGTAGGCGCCGAGCGGCCCGCTGCCGTAGGCCACGCGGTCGCCCACCTTGAATTGGCTGACTTCGCTGCCCACCGCGTCGACCACGCCCGCGCCTTCTGCACCCAGTCCCGATGGCAAGGCCGGCGGTGCGTAGAGGCCGCTGCGGAAATAGGTGTCGATGAAGTTCAGGCCGATGGCCTCATTGCGCACCCGTACCTGTTGTGGGCCGGGCTCTGCGGGCGTGTAGTCCACGTACTCGAGCACGTCGGGGCCGCCATGGGCGCTGAACTGGATACGTTTGGCCATCTGCACATCTCCTCAGGTTCGAATTCGCGTAGCCTCCTATCGGACTCCTAAGCGTGACCTTCGTCAACTGCGGCGGCAGCAGGTGCAGTGTTATCCTGTGCGCCCATTTGCCGCCGACGCCCCATGGCTTCGCGCTGCTTTGCCCGATTCAAGGTGACCTCATGACTACCCGCACCGAGGCTGTCAAAGCCTATCTGCTTGATCTGCAAGACCGCATCTGCAGCGCTCTGGAAGCTTTCGAGACGGACACTCGCTTTATCGAAGACGCCTGGACCCGGCCTGCCGGCGGCGGCGGGCGCACCCGTGTGATCGAGAACGGTACGGTGATCGAAAAAGGCGGCGTCAACTTTTCCCACGTATTCGGCAGCGGTTTGCCACCCTCCGCCAGCGCACACCGTCCGGAGCTTGCCGGTCGCGGCTTCGAGGCGCTGGGGGTGTCGCTGGTGATCCACCCGCACAACCCGCATGTGCCGACGTCCCACGCCAACGTGCGCTTTTTCATCGCTGAAAAAGAAGGCGAAGAGCCGGTGTGGTGGTTCGGTGGTGGCTTCGACCTCACGCCCTACTACGGCGTTGAGGAAGACTGCATCCACTGGCACCGCGTGGCCGAAGAAGCCTGCGCGCGGTTCGGCCCGGACGTGTACCCGCGCTACAAAGCCTGGTGCGACACCTACTTCCACATCAAGCATCGCAACGAGCCGCGCGGTATCGGCGGGCTGTTCTTCGATGACTTGAACGAGTGGGATTTCGACACCTGCTTTGCGTTCATGCAGGCCATCGGCAATGCCTACATCGACGCCTACCTGCCGATCCTGCAGCGCCGCAAGGCCATGGCGTACACCGAGCAGCAGCGCCAATTCCAGGAATTCCGTCGGGGCCGCTATGTCGAGTTCAATCTGGTCT
Organism: Pseudomonas trivialis; assembly: GCF_036864995.1. Classification (NCBI taxonomy): domain Bacteria; kingdom Pseudomonadati; phylum Pseudomonadota; class Gammaproteobacteria; order Pseudomonadales; family Pseudomonadaceae; genus Pseudomonas; species Pseudomonas trivialis. Next base: position 24,559 of record NZ_CP142151.1, read on the forward strand.
ACGACCGTGGCACCCTGTTCGGCCTGCAATCGGGCGGGCGTACCGAGTCGATCCTGATGTCGCTGCCGCCGCAAGTGCGCTGGAGCTACGACTGGAAGGCCGAGGCCGGCAGTGAAGAAGCGCGCCTCACCGACTACTTCCTGCAGGACCGCGACTGGCTGGGTATTGCGCCGCCCAAGGCAGCACTGTGATGGACCGTTATGTGGTGTTCGGCAACCCCATCGGCCACAGCAAGTCGCCGTTGATTCACCGTATGTTCGCCGAGCAGACCGGCGAGCAACTGGACTACAGCACCCTGCTTGCGCCACTGGAGGATTTCGCTGGCTGTGCCCGTGAGTTTTTCCTGCAGGGGCGGGGCGCCAATGTCACCGTGCCGTTCAAGGAAGAGGCGTTCCGCCTGGCCAGCAGCCTGACCGAGCGGGCGCGGCGCGCCGGTGCGGTCAACACCCTGAGCCAACTGGGCGATGGCACCTTGCTGGGCGACAACACCGATGGCGCCGGCCTGGTGCGCGACCTCACGGTCAACGCCGGGCTGACGCTGAAAGGCAAACGCATCCTGTTGCTGGGCGCCGGTGGCGCGGTGCGTGGTGCGCTGGAGCCATTGCTGGCCGAGCGACCCGCCTCGCTGATCATCGCCAACCGCACCGTGGAGAAAGCCGAATCACTGGCCGAGTTGTTCGACGATTTGGGCCCTGTGTCGGCCAGCGGTTTCGATTGGCTGCGTGAGCCGGTGGACGTGATCATCAACGCCACCTCGGCCAGCCTGTCAGGCGATGTACCGCCGATTGCGGGCAGCCTGATCGAGCCGGGCAGGACGTTCTGCTACGACATGATGTATGCCCAGCAGCCTACTGCGTTCTGTCGCTGGGCCAGTGAACACCATGCGGCGGTCGCGATGGATGGCCTGGGCATGCTGGTTGAGCAAGCGGCCGAAGCATTCTTCCTGTGGCGCGGTGTGCGCCCTGACTCGGCGCCGGTGCTGGCTGAACTGCGCCGACAGTTGGCCTGACACCCATCCAATTATGGGAGGGGCTCAGTCTTCGAAAAGGATGGGGCAACGTTCGGCGCCTGCCAGCTTTCTCAGCTCCTCTACCACCTGGGGCCGAGCCCGGCGTAAGGTCAGGCTGCGTCCCAACCCCTGCAACCGCCGTGCTTCCTGGTGCAGCATCTCCACCCCCGAATAGTCGATGAAATTGATCTGCTGCGCCTCGATCACCACCCGCTTCCCCGCGAGTCGTTGCAGGCGCACCTGCAGGTAATGGCTGGCACCAAAGAAGATCGAGCCGCCCACCCGCAGCACATCATCTTCACCGTCGCGCCAGTGCTGGACGCTGGGTTGTGACGTGCGCTTGAGGTAGAAAAACAGCGAGGCCAGCACCCCCGCATAAATTGCCGTCTGCAACTCCAGCAGCAAAGTCGCCAGCAGTGTCAGGCTCATCACCACGAATTCCGCGCGACTGACCCGGAACAATGCGCCAATAGCGCGACGGTCCACCAGGCCCCAGCAAATCAGCAGAATGCTCGCCGCCATGCTCGGGATCGGAATCCGGGCGATCAACGCCGCCCCAAACAACGCGAACAACGCCACCCACAGCGCCGAAAATACCCCGGCCAGTGGTGAGCAGGCGCCCGCCTCAAGGTTGAGACCCGAGCGCGTGAAGGAACCGGCCGACAAATAGCCGGAAAAAAATCCGCCGACCATATTGGATAAACCCTGCGCACGAACTTCCTGGTTGGCATCGAGCAATTGCTGCGAGCGCGCCGACAAGGCGCGCGCAATCGACAGGCTGGTCACCAGCCCCAGCATGCCCACCGCCACGGCGCCGGGCAGCAGGCGCAGGATCACGTCCAGGTCCATCGGCAGCGGGCTTAACGGTGGCAGCTTGCCGATAAACCCACTCACTCGCGCTACGTGCCCGAACATCGCCGGCCACAGCCACGCGGCCAGGCTGCTCAGGGTCAGGGCGATCAACAGCGTCGGCCAGCGCGGCACCCGGTACTTGAGCAACGCGCCCAGCAGCAAGGTGCCGAGGCCCAGGATGAGCGAGGCGTGGTCCCACTCGCCGCGATGTTCGATCAACGCCAGCAGGCTGTTGAGGGCGGTGGTCTGGCTCGGCAGTTCAAGCCCCAGCAGGTTGGGCAGTTGCCCCAGTGCGATGACCACGGCGGCGCCGAGGGTGAAGCCGAGTACCACCGAGTGCGAGACGAAATTCACCAGCGCACCGAAGCGCAACAGGCCGAGCAGCCACTGGAACACGCCAGCCAGGAACGTCAGCAGCAGGATCAGGCTGATGTAGTCCCGCGAGCCCGGCACGGCCAATGGGCTGACGCTGGCGTAGAGGACGATGGAAATAGCCGCCGTAGGCCCGCAGATCAGGTGCCAGGACGAACCCCACAGGCAGGCGATCAGCACCGGGATGATTGCTGCGTACAGGCCGTATTCGGGTGGCAGGCCGGCGATCAGCGCGTAGGCAATCGACTGTGGCAGGGCAAGTACGGCGCCGCTGAGACCGACCATTGCGTCCCGTCCGACGCTCGCGCGGGTTTGATTCGCCAGCCAGGCGAGGAAGGGAAAGAGTGTGTAGCGAGTGGGCCGGGGCATCTGTAACTCGGCTTGAAAGGTTTGACTCAAGATTATCAGCACCCACATGCCCCTGTGGGAGCTGGCTCCCACAAAAGCCCATTCCCACAAAGGGGCAGCGTTGGGGCTTTAGAGCTGGGCTTTGACTGCCGCCAACGCGTCCTTGCCATCCACGGTCTTCACCCCATCAAGCCACTTGTCGAGCACCGCAGGGTTGGCCTTGATCCACGTCTTCGCGGCCTCGGCGTTGCTGACCTTGTCGTTGGCCACCTGCGCCATGATGCTGTTCTCCATGTCCTGGGTAAAACTCAGGTTGGTCAGCAGTTTCCCCACGTTCGGGCAGGCCTGCGCATAACCCTTGCGGGTCAGGGTGTACACGCTGCCAGTGTCGCCAAAGTACTTCTCGCCGCCCTTGAGGTAATGCATCTTCAACTGCACGTTCATCGGGTGCGGCGTCCAGCCAAGGAAGGTGACGAAGCGCTGCTTCTTCACCGCCCGCGACACTTCGGCGAGCATCGCCTGTTCACTCGACTCGATCAGCTTCCACTGGCCCAGGTTGAAGTCGTTCTTCTTGATGACCTCCTGCAGCGAGATATTGGCCGGCGCGCCGGAGCCGATGCCGTAAATCTTCTTGTCGAACTTGTCGGCGAATGTGTTCAGGTCGGCAAAATCATGCACCCCCGCATCCCACACATAATCCGGCACGGCCAGGGTGAACTCGGTGCCGTCGAGGTTTTTCGCCAGTTGCACCACATCGCCATTGGCCACGAACTTGTCGTAAAAGCCTTGCTGCGCCGGCATCCAGTTGCCGAGGAATACATCCACTTTGCCGTCCTTGAGCCCGCCAAAGGTAATCGGCACCGCCAGGGTGTCGACCTTGGGTTTGTAGCCCATGCCCGTCAGCAAAAAACCGGTAATGGCGTTGGTCGCGGCAATGTCGCTCCAGCCCGGATCAGCCATTTTTACCGTTTCGCAACTTGTGTCCGCGTACGCATTGGCGCTGGCCAGCGCCAGAATGCTCAATATCACCGTCAACTTTTGCATGACCTTCCCTCTGTCTGTTTATTGGTTCTGGCAGGGTTGTGGATAACGTGCCTTGCGCTCCAGGTCGTCGAGGTCGATGTGGTTGCGCATGTATTGCTGGCTGGCGTCGACCAGCGGCTGGTGGTCCCAGCTCTTGAGCTTGCCCTGGGTCAGTGCCTCGAACACCAGGCGACGACGGCGTTGGCTGGCGAGCACCTGCTGGTGGATCGCCGGGATGTCCCATTTGGCCCGCGCCTCTGTCAAAAACGCCTCGAACAGCGGCCGGTGTTCCGGTGACTGGGCAAGGTCTTCCCGCTCGTGCGGGTCGTTGTGCACATCGAACAGCAGACACGGATCGTCTTCGCTGTAGATGAATTTCCAGGCGCCCCGGCGAATCATCATCAAGGGGCTGATGGTGCCTTCGGCCATGTATTCGCCAAACACCTCGTCGTGCCCGCCCTGCCCTTGCAAGTGCGACACCAGCGAGCGGCCGTCCAGCGGCAGGCGCGGGTCGAGTGCGCCGCCGGCCAGTTCCACCAGGGTGGGCATCAGGTCGGCGGTGGACACAGCCGACTTGACGCGGCCGGCGGCGAACTGCCCTGGCGCACTCACCAGCAACGGCACGCGGGCAGCCATTTCAAACCAGTGCATTTTGTACCAGAGGCCGCGCTCGCCGAGCATGTCGCCGTGATCGCCCGAAAAGATGATGATCGTGTCGTCGGCCAGGCCGGTGTCTTCCAGGGTTTGCAGGAGCTTGCCGACGTTGCTGTCAATGTAGCTGCAGGCGCCGAAGTAGGCGCGGCGCGCATCGCGGATCTTGTCGACCGGCAGCGGCTTGTCCCACAGGTCATACACCTTGAGCAGGCGTTGGGAATGCGGGTCGAGGTCGCTCTGCGCAGGCGTCACGGGCAACGGGATGTCGCTGTCGTCGTACAGGTCCCAGAACGGCTTGGGAATGGTGTACGGGTCGTGAGGGTGGGTCATCGACACGGTGAGGCAGAACGGCCGGTCGCCGTCCTCGCGAATGTGGTCGAACAGGTACTGCTGGGCCTTGAACACCACCTCCTCGTCGAAATCCAGCTGGTTGGTGCGCACGCAGGGGCCGGCCTGCAGCACCGATGACATGTTGTGAAACCAGCTGGGGCGCACATCCGGTTCGTCCCAGTTCACCGCCCAGCCGTAGTCGGCGGGGTAGATATCGCTGGTCAGGCGCTCTTCAAAACCGTGTAACTGGTCGGGGCCGCAAAAGTGCATCTTGCCCGACAGCGCGGTGCGGTAGCCCAGGCGGCGCAGGTAGTGGGCGTAGGTCGGCACATCGGCGGGAAAATCCGCCGCGTTGTCGTAGGCGCCGATCTTGCTCGGCAACTGGCCGCTGACCAGCGTGAAGCGCGACGGTGCACACAGCGGGCTGTTGCAATAGGCGGCGTCGAACACCACGCCCTGGGCGGCAAGACGGCTCAGGTTGGGCAGCTTGATTGGAGAAGGTCCGTAGAACGGCAGCATCGGCGCGGCCATTTGATCGGCCATGATGAAAAGAATGTTCTTGCGCTTCATGATCTATCGGCATTCCATAGGCGGTGTTTATGCCAGCGAGCATGCAGCCCATGAAAAGTGGGGTAAAGCCCATGAAAAGCAATGTCTAGGATAAGCACAGCTTATGTATGAAGCCCTCGGCGACCTGTCCCTCGACCTGCTGCGCGCCTTCGAAGCCGCTGCGCGTCACCGCAGCTTTACAGCGGCGGCGATGGAATTGGGCGCCACCCAACCGGCGATCAGCCAGCAGATCAAACGCCTCGAAGAACAGCTGGCGATCCGCCTGTTTGATCGTATCTACCGCGGCATTGAACTGACTGACGCCGGCGCGCTGTTGTTCGAGCATGTGCAGGGCGGCTTGCAGGGCATCAATCAGGGCCTCAGCGCGATCACCCAGCAGGACCAGCACGAAGTGCTGCAGGTGGCCACCGACTTTGCCTTCGCCGCCTACTGGCTGATGCCGCGCCTGCATCGCTTTCATGAAGCCTACCCGCAGGTGGACGTGAGCCTGGTGACCAGCGAACGCAACCACGCCAGCCTGCGCAGCGACATCGACGTGGCGGTGCTGTTTGGCGACGGCCGCTTCAAGCAGGGCGACAGCCTGTGGCTATTCAACGAGGAAGTATTCCCGGTGTGCAGCCCCCAGTGGCTCAAGGACCAGGCCCGGCCACTGAGCGTGCAGACCTTGCCCGAGTACCCGCTGCTGCACCTGCGTCAGGAGACCACCAGCCAATGGTTCAATTGGGCTGGCGTGTTCCGCGAGTTGGGGATTGCCGCAGCGCCCACGCCCGGCCAGTTGCGTTTCGACAACTACACCCTGCTGATCCAGGCGGCGATTGCCGGCCAGGGCGTGGCCATCGGCTGGCGGCATCTGGTGGATAACCTGCTTGAGCAGAACTGGCTGTGCCGGCCGATCAGCGACACGGTGATTTCGCGCTTCGGCTACTACGTGGTGCAGCCCCAGCGTAAACGACGCGGACAACTGGTCGAGCGATTTGTCGACTGGTTGCTGGCGGAGCAGGCCAGCAGCGCGCAATCGCTGACCGGACTGGCCCTGCCCTCGATTGCCGTCTAGCATTTGGCGCACATCCGCTGCGGAGGCCGCCATGCAACGCATCAAGGGCTATCACGCCCATATCTACTTCGACGCCGACACTCTCGATCAGGCCCGCACATTGTGTGAAGACGCCGCCGCGCTGTTCCCGCTGCGCATGGGGCGCATGCACCAACGACCGGTGGGCCCGCACCCGGACTGGAGCTGCCAGCTGGCGTTCGACGTCGAATACATCGGTGTGGTGCTGCCCTGGCTGGTGATCCATCGCAATGGCCTGGTGGTGTTCCTGCATCCTGATACCGGTGACGACCTCAAGGACCACACCGACTACGCGATCTGGATGGGGGCGATGCGTGAGCTGAACCTGAGCGCATTTAAATAAATAGCCGTTTATTCCCTATATATGGGACAGATATTTATATATTGAGATTCGCGCCGCCTTGGGTTTATATTCGCCCATCCGCTCAGAACACTCAGGTGAAGCGATGCAGGCGCAATTGATCGCGCTCGATTGGGGGACCAGCTCCCTTCGTGCTTACAAACTCGGCCCCGCAGGCGCGGTGCTGGAACAGCGTGCGCTGGCGTCGGGCATCATGCATTTGCCCACCGAGGCCCGCGATATCGCCGGTGTGCGCTGCACCGATGGCTTCGAGCTGGCCTTTGACGCCGCCTGTGGCGACTGGCTCGACGCTGCGCCCCATCTGCCGGTGATCGCCTGCGGCATGGTCGGCAGCGCCCAGGGCTGGAGCGAAGCGGCCTATCGCGCTACACCCGTCGATGTGTCTAGCCTGGGCCAGGCCTTGCACCGGGTGCGCAGCCTGCGTGGTGTGGAGGTGCACATCGTGCCCGGTGTGATCGAGCCGGACGGCTTGCCCAATGTGATGCGCGGTGAAGAAACCCAGGTGCTGGGCGTGCTGCAAAGCCTGCCGGCGGGCGCTGACGTATTGATCGGCCTGCCCGGCAGCCATTGCAAATGGGTCAAGGTGGTCGATGGCCGCATTACCCACTTCGACACCTTCATGACCGGCGAGCTGTTCGCGATATTGAGCAAACACAGCATTCTGGGGCGTACCCAACAGCCCTGCGAACAGTTCCAGGCCCAAGCCTTTGACCGAGGCGTACACGTGGCGCTGTCGGCCGATGGCCAGCGCGGTTTGCTGTCCACCCTGTTCAGCGCCCGTACCCTGGGCCTCACCGCCGAACTCTCGGCCGAGCAACAAGCGGATTATCTTTCCGGCCTGATGATCGGCCATGAACTCGCCGGCCTGCCAGGCAGCGCAAAACACCAGCCGATCATCCTGGTCGGCGCTGCTGCTCTTTGCACCCGCTATCAACGCGCCCTCGCCCTCTGCGGCTTCGCCCATGTCAGCCTGGCGCAGGAAGCCACCGAGCGCGGCCTGTGGCAATTGGCCGTGGCGGCCGGGCTCACTCAACCAGCAACGGAGGCCTGACATGCTCAAGCACGCACTGGCACAAAACGGTTTGATCGCGATCCTGCGCGGCGTACGTCCGGACGAAGCCCTGGCCATCGGTCTGGTGCTGTACGACGCCGGTTTTCGCGTGATCGAAGTGCCGCTCAATTCGCCCGACCCCTACACGAGCATCCGCACGCTGCGCGACACCTTGCCCGCCGATTGCCTGATCGGTGCCGGCACGGTGTTGACGCCGGAACAGGTCGAGCAGGTCAAGGCGGCCGGCGGCCAGGTGATCGTTATGCCCCACAGCGATGCCAAGGTATTGCGTGCGGCAAAAGCGGCCGGCCTGTACCTGTCGCCGGGTGTGGCGACGCCCACCGAAGCGTTCGCGGCATTGGCCGAAGGCGCCGATGTGCTGAAGTTGTTTCCGGCCGAGCAAATGGGCCCGGCGGTGATCAAGGCGTGGCTCGCGGTATTGCCGGCGGGCACCCTGCTGCTGCCGGTGGGCGGCATCACCCCGGACAACATGCAGGTGTTCAGCGACGCCGGCGCCAAGGGTTTCGGGTTGGGTTCCGGGTTGTTCAAACCGGGTATGACAGTGGATCAGGTCGCGAGCCGCGCCCAGGCGTATGTCGCCGCCTGGAAAGCCCTGAGCTGATATCAAGTTCCGCGCCCGCAGGCGCCGCATCGATAAGAGAGATAACAGATGAAAATCACCAAACTGACGACCTTTATCGTCCCTCCGCGCTGGTGCTTCCTCAAGGTCGAGACCGACCAGGGCGTGACCGGCTGGGGTGAGCCGGTGGTCGAGGGCCGTGCCCACACGGTGGCGGCTGCCGTTGAAGAACTGTCCGACTACCTGATCGGCAAAGACCCACGCAATATCGAAGACATCTGGACCGTGCTCTATCGCGGCGGCTTCTACCGTGGCGGCGCCGTGCACATGAGTGCTCTGGCCGGTATCGACCAGGCGTTGTGGGACATCAAGGGCAAGGCCCTCGGCGTGTCCGTGAGCGACCTGCTCGGCGGCCAGGTGCGCGACAAGATTCGCGTGTATTCGTGGATCGGCGGCGACCGCCCGGCTGATACCGCGCGTGCCGCCAAAGAGGCCGTGGCCCGTGGCTTTACCGCCGTGAAAATGAACGGCACCGAAGAACTGCAGTTCGTCGACAGCTTCGACAAAGTCGACCTGGCCCTGGCTAACGTGGCGGCTGTGCGTGATGCGGTCGGCCCCAACGTGGGCATCGGCGTCGACTTCCATGGCCGCGTGCACAAGCCCATGGCCAAGGTGCTGATGAAGGAGCTGGACCCGTACAAGCTGATGTTCATCGAAGAACCGGTGCTCAGCGAAAACTATGAAGCCCTCAAGGAGCTGGCGCCGCTGACCAGTACCCCGATTGCCCTGGGCGAGCGCCTGTTCTCGCGCTGGGACTTCAAGCGTGTGCTCAGCGAAGGCTACGTCGACATCATCCAGCCGGATGCCTCCCACGCGGGCGGCATCACCGAGACGCGCAAGATCGCCAACATGGCCGAAGCCTACGACGTGGCCCTGGCTCTGCACTGTCCGCTGGGCCCGATTGCCCTGGCGGCCTGCCTGCAACTGGACGCGGTCTGCTACAACGCGTTTATCCAGGAACAAAGCCTGGGCATTCACTACAACGAGAGCAACGACCTGCTCGACTACGTGCGCGACCCGGGCGTGTTCGACTATGACCAGGGCTTTGTGAAGATCCCCAACGGCCCGGGCCTGGGCATCGAGATCAACGAGGAATACGTGATCGAACGCGCGGCCATCGGCCACCGCTGGCGCAACCCGATCTGGCGCCATGCCGACGGCAGTTTTGCCGAGTGGTGATTTCTTACTGATGAATGGCCGTCAGTGTGGAGCTGGTTTGCCAGCTCCCACATGTACTGTGTTTTTCCAGTAAGACCCGTCCTCAATAAACATAAAAAGAGGCACTCCCATGCAACCTGAATCCCTCACCGGACAGGCTTCTCTCGTCACGCCTAGCCGAAAGCGCTACTTCATCGGCCTGCTGCTGTTCATCACCGTGGTGATCAACTACCTGGACCGCAGCAACCTGTCGATTGCCGCGCCAGCTTTGACCAGCGACCTGGGCATCGACCCGGTGCATGTCGGGCTGATCTTCTCCGCGTTCGGCTGGACCTACGCTGCCATGCAGATTCCCGGCGGCTGGCTGGTCGACCGGGTGCCGCCGCGCATCCTCTACACCGCCGCCTTGCTGTTGTGGTCGATTGCCACGGTGATGCTGGGCTTTGCCGCCAGTTTTATCGCGCTGTTTGTGTTGCGCATGGCGGTCGGCGCGCTGGAGGCCCCGGCCTATCCGATCAACAGCCGTGTGGTGACCACCTGGTTTCCCGAACGCGAACGCGCCACGGCGATTGGCTTTTATACCTCGGGGCAGTTCGTCGGGCTGGCGTTTCTGACGCCGGTGCTGGCCTGGCTGCAACACCGGTTCGGCTGGCACATGGTGTTTGTTGCTACCGGCGGCGTGGGCATCCTCTGGGCGCTGATCTGGTACGCGGTGTACCGCGAGCCGAAGGATTTCAACGGCGCCAATGCGGCGGAAATTCAACTGATCCGCGACGGCGGCGGCCTGGTAGACATGCAGGCGCAAACCAAAAAGGCACCGTTCAGTTGGGTCGACCTGGGCATTGTGCTGAGCAAGCGCAAACTCTGGGGCATCTACCTGGGCCAGTTCTGCCTGAACTCCACGCTGTGGTTTTTCCTGACGTGGTTCCCCACTTACCTGGTGAAGTACCGTGGCATGGATTTCATCAAGTCCGGCCTGCTGGCCTCGCTGCCCTTTCTCGCGGCGTTTGTCGGTGTGCTGTGTTCCGGGATCTTTTCCGACTGGCTGATCCGCCGGGGAGCGTCGGTGGGTTTTGCACGCAAGTTGCCGATCATCAGCGGGCTACTGATTTCCACTGCGATTATCGGCGCCAACTACGTGGACTCTACGGCGTGGGTGATTGCCTTCCTGGCGCTGGCGTTCTTCGGCAATGGCCTGGCGTCGATCACCTGGTCGCTGGTGTCCACCCTGGCGCCTGCGCGTTTGCTGGGACTGACGGGCGGGGTGTTCAACTTCATCGGCAACCTGTCGGCGATTGCCACGCCAATCGTGATCGGCTTTCTGGCCAGCGGCGACTCGTTTGCGCCGGCAATAACCTACATCGCCGTGCTGGCGCTGCTTGGCGCGTTGTCTTACGTGCTGCTGGTGGGCAAGGTCGAGCGGATCGAGTTGTAAACCTTGACCCGCCAGCGGTGGCGGGCGGGCTTTTTGTGTTGTGGCGAGCGGGCTTGCCCCGCGTTGGGGTGCGAAGCGCCCCCAATCCAGCAAAACGCGGTGTACCTGATACGGCTAAGCGCCTGGTTTTGGGGCTGCTGCGCAGCCCAACGCAGGACAAGCCTGCTCGCCACAGGGAATCTGCACTTAACTGAACAGCATTAGGGCAAGCCCGCTCGCCACAAAAGCCTGCTTAGTTGAGTACGTTGGCAAGGATCTCGTAGACGATGCCGGTGCCCACTGCGATCAACACCACGTCCGGGCCGGAGCGGCGCCATTCGTAACCATCGTAGCGCGGCAGGCGCTCCAGTTCGCGAGGGCCGAGGCGTTCGCCGTAGTAGCCGGGGGCAATGGTCGGCCGCGTTCCAGGCGCACGTCCGGTGGCGGTGGCGCGCCGCGTGCGAACTGGTCGTGGTTGTCGTGGATAATCTGGCGTACCGGGCCGAAATCCCGGGGTGGGCCGCCTCGGCGGTCGTCCTGCGGGCCACGTTGTTCATGGGGCCCCGGCGGGCCGTCACGACCCGGGCCTTCGCCGCGCGGGTCGGGCGGCGCGGCGTGCACCAAGGCGCTGGCGCCGAGTACCAGCACGCCGAGACCTGCAATCACGGATTTGGGCATTTTCATCGGGGATTCCTCAGGGCACACACAAAAAAGGGATTTCGAACGAGGTTCGAAATCCCTGGGTCTTGCTGTTTAGGCCGTGCCCGCGCGGGTTGATTCCTCTGTATCAGGAACTTTACTTACCGCTGACGGGACGCTTACTTACGCGCGTTACGCACGCCTTCGGCCAGCGCCGCGCAATGGCTCAATACCCCATCGATAGCGTGCTCATGGCTGCTGGCGTTGGCGATGTGGTCGATCAATGCCGAGCCCACCACTACACCGTCCGCCAGGCGAGCGATGGCAGCGGCCTGTTCCGGCGTGCGGATACCAAAACCGATGCTGATCGGCAGGTCGGTATGGCGGCGCAGGCGAGTCACGGCTTCTTCGACGTGTTCCAGGGTGGCGGCGCCGGCACCGGTCACACCGGCCACCGACACGTAGTACACAAAGCCGGAACTGCCGTTGAGCACGGTAGGCAGCCGCACATCGTCGGTGGTCGGCGTGGTCAGGCGGATAAAGTCGATGCCGGCAGCCTGGGCCGGGTCGCACAGCTCAGCGTTATGCTCGGGCGGCATGTCGACCACGATCAGGCCATCGACCCCGGCGTTCTTGGCGTCGCTGATGAACGTCGGCACACCGTATTTGTGGATCGGGTTGAAGTAGCCCATCAACACCAGCGGCGTGTCGTTATTGTCCTTGCGGAACTCGCGCACCATCTGCAGGGTTTTCGCCAGGTTCTGTTTGGCTTCCAGCGCGCGGATGTTCGCCAGCTGGATCGCCGGGCCGTCGGCCATCGGGTCGGTGAAGGGCATGCCCAGCTCGATCACATCGGCGCCCGCCGCAGGCAGGCCTTTGAGGATCGCCAGCGAAGCGTCATACCCCGGGTCGCCGGCGGTGACGAAGGTCACCAGGGCGGCGCGGTTCTGTTCTTTCAGCTGCGCAAAGCGGGTTTGCAGGCGGCTCATCAGTGTTTCTCCTGCTTGGACTGTTCCATGTGATGCATCACGGTCTGCATGTCTTTGTCGCCACGGCCCGACAGGTTGATGACCATCAGGTGGTCCTTGGGCAGGTTCGGTGCGCGCTTGAACACTTCGGCCAGGGCATGGGCGCTTTCCAGCGCAGGGATAATCCCTTCCAGGCGGCAGCATTTGTGGAACGCTTCGAGGGCTTCGTCGTCGGTCACCGAGGTGTACTGGACGCGGCCGATGTCATGCAACCACGCGTGTTCCGGACCGATGCCGGGGTAGTCCAGGCCTGCGGAAATCGAGTGGGCGTCAATGATCTGGCCGTCGTCGTCCTGCAACAGGAAGGTGCGGTTGCCGTGCAATACGCCAGGTACGCCGCCGTTGAGGCTGGCGGCGTGTTTGCCGGTCTCGATGCCGTGGCCGGCCGCTTCGACGCCGATGATGTCCACGCTTTTGTCATCCAGGAACGGGTGGAACAGGCCCATCGCGTTCGAACCGCCGCCGATGCACGCCACCAGGCTGTCCGGCAGGCGGCCTTCCTGGGCTTGCATCTGGTCGCGGGTTTCCTTGCCGATCACGGCCTGGAAGTCACGCACCATGGCAGGGTAAGGGTGCGGGCCGGCCACGGTGCCGATCAGGTAGAAGGTATCTTCGACGTTGGTCACCCAGTCGCGCAGCGCTTCGTTCATCGCGTCCTTCAGCGTGCCGGTGCCGGCCACCACCGGGATGACTTCAGCGCCCAGCAATTTCATGCGGAACACGTTGGCCTGTTGGCGCTCGATGTCGGTGGTGCCCATGTAGATCACGCATTGCAGGCCAAAGCGCGCAGCCACGGTGGCGGTGGCCACGCCGTGCATGCCGGCGCCGGTCTCGGCGATGATGCGTTTTTTGCCCATGCGCCGCGCCAGCAGAATCTGGCCGATGCAGTTGTTGATCTTGTGCGCGCCAGTGTGGTTGAGCTCTTCGCGCTTGAGGTAGATCTTGGCGCCGCCGCAGAATTCGGTCAGGCGTTCGGCGAAGTACAGCGGGCTAGGGCGTCCGACGTAGTCGCGCTGGAAGTAGGCCAGTTCCTTATTGAAAGCTGGATCGATCTTGGCCGCTTCGTATTCGCGGGCCAGGTCGAGGATCAACGGCATCAGGGTTTCTGCAACGTAGCGGCCGCCGAAGCCGCCAAACAGGCCGTTAAGGTCTGGGCCGTTGCGCAGGTCGGTCTGGGACTCAATCATGGGACGCTCCAGGAAAAAGGGGTTGAGAGATGCAATGAGGTCCACTCTACCCCTCACGCTCCAGGCTGAAAACCGATAAGATCGCCGCAACCTGTCAGGAAAACTCACAGATGAGCCGAGACCTTCCACCGCTCAATGCCCTGCGCGCGTTTGAAGCCGCAGCGCGGCTAAACAGCGTCAGCCAGGCAGCCGAGCAGCTGCATGTGACCCACGGTGCGGTGAGTCGCCAGCTTAAAGTGCTCGAAGAACACTTGGGCGTCAGCCTGTTCGTCAAGGAGGGTCGTGGCCTTAAACTCACAGATTCAGGCGTACGGCTGCGTGATGTGAGTGCCGAGGCCTTCGAACGGCTCAGGGATGTGTGCAACGAATTGACCCGCCACAGCGCTGATGCACCCTTCGTGCTGGGTTGCTCGGGCAGCTTGCTCGCGCGCTGGCTGATCCCGCGTTTGGGCCGCTTGAACGCCGATCTGCCGGACCTGCGCCTGCACCTCTCAGCGGGTGATGGTGATCTCGATCCGCGTCGACCCGGTCTTGATGCCCTGCTGGTGTTTGCCGAGCCGCCATGGCCGGCCGACATGCAGGTGTTCGAGCTGGCCAGCGAACGCATCGGGCCGGTCATGAGCCCGCGTTATGCCGGTTACGAAAGACTGCGCCAGGCCCCGGCTTCAGCCTTGTGTGGCGAACCCCTGTTGCACACCACCTCGCGCCCGCAAGCCTGGCCCAGTTGGGCGCAGCCACACGGCATCGAGCCCGGCACGTTGAAACTCGGCCAGGGGTTTGAGCATTTGTATTATTTGCTGGAAGCAGCAGTGGCGGGACTTGGGGTGGCAATTGCACCGCAGCCACTGGTGGCAGAGGACCTGCGTGCGGGTCGGCTGGTGGCGCCATGGGGTTTCAGTGAAACCCCGGCGCACCTGGCGTTGTGGCTGCCCAAGCGCGCCGCAGACGGGCGCGCAGGGCAATTGGCGCAGTGGCTCAAGGCTGAGCTGGCGCGTCAGACCACGTATTAGTCACCGCGTTTGCACAGCAGGTAGGCCGCCAACAGACCTAGTGCGCCTACGGCAACACCGGCAGTAGTCCATGGGTGCTCTTGTGCGTAGTCACGGGTAGCAACACCGGTTTCGCGCAGTTTGACTTTGCTTTCTTCGTAGGCATCGGTGATCAGGTGGCGAGAGTGCTTGAGGGCGTTCTCGGCATTGCTTTTCAGGGCCTTCAGTGTTTTGCGCGACTCATCGGACGCGTCATCCTTGAGGCTCTCAAGGGATTTGAGCAGGCTCGAAATCTCGGCTTCCATGCTTTCCAGCGACGCTTTGCGTAAAGAAGTGTTGGCCATGTGAACTCTCCTGAAAGTGATTGAGTGGCGTGTGTAGATACCGACTGCGCCTGTTTCAGAAAGTGCAGTAATTCTGAACTTTCTCCTGCGAATGGTCGCCTGAAGCAGTAAGAACATTCACTGCTAGTCTTGATTGACGACCTTTAGGAGAAACGCCATGAGTAATCACACCTACAAGAAAGTCGAACTGGTGGGTTCGTCCACCACCAGCATTGAAGATGCGATCAACAACGCATTGGCTGAAGCCAGCAAAAGCCTGACGCATCTGGAGTGGTTCGAGGTGACTGAAACCCGTGGTCATATCGAGAACGGCAAGGTTGCCCATTATCAGGTCACCCTCAAGGTGGGATTCCGTATTGCCAGTAGTTAATCGGGTGAGTTGAACTTTGCTCGCTGGCCGATTGCCATAACCTGCGCTACACACATTGGGTGCCGACGCCATAGGCGTCGGCACGCTCAATTTGATCAGCGCAAGGAAGTAACGGATGAAAAAGTTTCTGTTGGCAGTAGGTTTGTTGAGCATTGCGGGCACAGCTCTGGCGGCGGGCAAGCCTTGTGATGAGCTGAAAAGCGAACTCGCAGCGAAGCTCGATGCTAAAGGCGTTCAGCATTATTCGCTGGATGTTGTCGAGAAAGGCGCCGCGGCCGATGCCCAAGTGATTGGCAGCTGTGAAGGCGGCACCAAGGAAATCGTCTACAAGCGCGGTTAATCTCGTGCTCCAGACATAAAAAACCGACGCAGGTGCGTCGGTTTTTTTACGCCTGGGGTTCAGCCCTTCATCACTTGCGCCAGCAGCTCGTAGGAATGAATCCGGTCGGCATGCTCGTACAGGTCGCTGGTGAAGATCAGCTCGTCGGCGCCGGTCTGCTCGATCAGCACCTCCAGCCTGGCGCGGATTTTCGCCGGGCCGCCGACCATGGCCAGGCCGAGGAAGCTGCCCACCGCGTCTTTTTCGTGGGGCAGCCACAGGCCATCCATGGTGTTTACCGGTGCGCGCTGCACCAGGCTTTGCCCGCGCATCAACGCGAGGATGCGCTGGTACATCGAGGTGGCCAGGTACTCGGCCTGTTCGTCGGTGTCGGCAGCCACCAGCGGAATGCCGAGCATCACGTAGGGCTTGTCCAGCACGGCTGAAGGCTGGAAGTGATTGCGGTAGACGCGCACCGCCTCGTGCATCAGGCGCGGTGCGAAATGGGAGGCGAAGGCGTAGGGCAAACCGCGCTCACCGGCCAGTTGCGCGCTGAACAGGCTTGAACCAAGCAGCCATACCGGCACATGGGTACCGGTGCCGGGCACGGCGATCACGCGCTGGTCGGGGGTGCGTGGGCCGAGGTAGGCCATCAGTTCGGCCACGTCCTGCGGGAAGTCATCCGCGCTGCCGGAGCGCTCACGGCGCAGGGCACGGGCGGTCATCTGGTCGGAGCCGGGCGCGCGACCCAGGCCCAGGTCGATGCGGCCAGGGTAGAGGCTTTCGAGGGTGCCGAACTGTTCGGCGATCACCAGCGGTGCGTGGTTGGGCAGCATCACGCCGCCGGAGCCGACGCGGATGGTCGAGGTGCCACCGGCCAGGTAGCCGAGCAAGACTGAGGTGGCCGAGCTGGCGATGCCGTCCATGTTGTGGTGCTCGGCCACCCAGAAACGGTTGTAGCCGAATTTTTCCACGTGCTGGGCCAAGTCCAGGGAATTGCGCAGCGACTGCGCCGGGCTGCCATCGGCGCGCACAGGCACCAGGTCGAGGGTCGAGAACTTTACGTCGGACAGCGATTTCATAAGCCTGCTTCTCCAATAGGGGCGCAGGCTTTCAAGACGAACCAAACCTGCCGCTTCATGTGCATGCTCTGTGAAATGAGGGCATATACCCGAGATTCAATAGCAGGCTAGGAAATTTCCTACTAATTCGCTAGGTTTTTCCGACAAGATGAACTTTGCCGCGCCGTCTAACCTCAGAATCCTTGACTACGTAAAACCACCGTTCGAGGAGACCGCTATGAGTATCGTTAAAAAAGCATCCGCGCATTGGGAAGGTGATCTGAAGACTGGCCTGGGTTCCATCTCCACGGAAACCGGCGTACTTCGCGAAGCGCCCTACGGCTTCAAGGCCCGTTTCGAAGGCGGCAAGGGCACCAACCCTGAAGAACTGATCGGTGCCGCCCACGCCGGCTGTTTCTCCATGGCGTTTTCCATGATTCTCGGCGACGCTGGCCTCAAGGCTGACAGCATCGACACCCAGGCGGAAGTGACCCTGGATCAGGTCGAAGGCGGCTTCGCCATTACCGCCGTGCACCTGGTGCTGAAGGCCAAAATCCCCGGCGCCAGCCAGGCGCAGTTCGATGAGCTGAGCAAGAAGGCCAAGGAAGGGTGCCCGGTGTCGAAGCTGTTGAACGCCACCATCACCCTGGACGGCACGCTCGTTAACTGATGCAGCCGCTTCAATGTGGGAGGGGCAAGCCCTCCCTCATTTTTTCCACACGTTCAGTTGTGCGTTAAATCAGAACTCCCGTTTCGCAAATGTGGTCCTATAGCCATATGCAGCCTAGGCGCACATCCGTGCGCATGCATTCAGGGAGCTACACACATGAAACGTTTTGCCTTGGCAATCATCTGCGGTGCGTTAGCCACGTCGGCTGTGGCCGCACCAAAAGATTGTGAAGAGCTTAGAAAAGAGATCGAAGTGAATATCCAGGCCAAGGCGATTCCGTCCTACACCCTGGAAATCATCACTGCCGAAGAAGCCAGGAATCACGACAGCGCCATGATTGTCGGTTCGTGCGAAAACGGCACCAAGCGCATCATCTATCAGAAAAACAACGACTGATCAGAGGCAGTTCACGCTGCGCTCTTCGGCCAGCAGCTGACGCGCCGGGTCATACAGGCGGATGTTGGGCGTGAACGCCAGCGAGCGCCCTTCCAGCATGTAGCGCTGGCCGGCCTGAAAGTGGTCGTACTGCAGCGTCATGAAACAGGTGCGGTACATCATCTGGCTGAGGCCGCCCAATCCGCCGCCGGCGGGCACTTCAAAATCAAAGCGCACCATCAGCTCGTGAGGGCCGGGGGGCATTTTGAAGAAGCGACCATCATTGAGTTTCTCCCCGTCCAGACGCTCCGCCATCACCAGCTTGGCGCCGGGTGTGGGCGTGGTGAAATCGACCCAGACCTGCTGCGGGTCGACAGCCGGCAAGGGCGTCAACGCGCAGGCGCTGAGCAACAGGGCGGCGGCGGTAATCAGAAGCTGGCGCATGGCGGGGACTCAACGCGGGACGAGGCGTGAGTATAAACACGTCATCGCGTGGAAAAATCACCGTCAAGCGCGATAGTCTGGCGGCCCCACTTCCAGGAGCAGCCACTGCATGGTCAGGCGTTTATTTCCCGCAGTGCTTCTCGTGCTGCTCGGCGGTTGCTCCAGCGTCGGTTATTACAGCCAACTGGCCGACGGCCAGTGGCAATTGCTGCGCGCACGGGAGCCGGTGGCCGCCGTGATTGCCGACCCGTCCCGGCCCCAGGTCTTGCGTGACCACCTCGCTCAATCCCAGAAAGCCCGCACATTTGCCAGCGAGCACCTGCACCTGCCGGACAATCAGAGTTACCGGCTGTACGCCGACATCCACCGACCGTATGTGGTGTGGAATGTCTTCGCCACGCAGGAATTTTCCCTGTCACCGCAGAACCATTGCTTCCCTATCGCCGGGTGCGTGGCCTATCGCGGCTACTACAATCAGGGCGCGGCGCGTGGCGAGGCGGCGCTGTTGCGGCAACAGGGCCTGGATGTCGCCATCGGTGGCGTCGAGGCCTATTCCACCCTGGGCTGGTTCAATGACCCGATCATGAGTTCGATGATGAGCTGGGGCGATGAGCGCCTGGCCACGTTGATCTTCCATGAACTGGCGCACCAGCGTTTCTATGTGAAGGACGACACCGAATTCAACGAGTCATTTGCCACCTTCGTCGAGCAGGAAGGCACCCGCCAATGGCGTGCCGCCAGAGGGCTGGCGCCGCTCAGCCAGGCGGCGTCGCAGCAGCGTGACCAGTTTATCCGGTTGATTCTCGACACTCGCACGCGCCTGGAAACGCTCTACGCACAGCCCCTGGCCGTCGATGCGATGCGCCAGGTCAAGGCGGCGGAGTTCGAGCGTTTGCGCAGCCAGTATCGGCAGATGCGCGACAGCCAATGGGCAGGTGACAAGCGTTATGACGCGTGGATCGACCAGCCGCTGAACAACGCGCGGTTGCTGCCGTTCGGCCTGTATGACCAGTGGGTGCCGGCGTTTGCCGGGTTGTTCAGGCAGCAAGGTGGGGACTGGGTGAAGTTTTATGCGGCGGTCGAGAGGCTGGGTAGGTTGCCGGTGGCGCAGCGCAAGGCGGCGCTCAGGCAGTTGGAGGGTTTTGCCAGTGCTGGCCTCATCGGGAGCAAGCCCCTCCCACATTAGCCGGGTGTTCACAGGTCAAAATGTGGGAGGGGGCTTGCTCCCGATAGCGGTCTCAAAAGCGCTGCAAAAACCCCTGATGCATCTCATCCAGCGTCTCGAAATGCCAGGTCGGCGCCTCGGCATTCAGCTCTTCAAAACTGCCGAACCCATACCCCACCGCTGCCGAATCCAGCCCGTTGCGGCGCGCGCCAATCAGGTCATGCTTGCGATCACCGATCATCAGGGTCGCCGCCGGGTCCAGGCTTTCTTCGCGCATCAGGTGCGCAATCAGCTCGACCTTGTCGGTGCGCGTGCCGTCCAGCTCGCTGCCGTAGATCACCTTGAAGTGCCTGGCAAAGTCGAAGTGTCGCGCAATTTCCCGGGCAAATTCCCACGGCTTGGAGGTGGCCACGTAAAGCTGGCGTCCCTGCTGGTTCAGCGCTTCCAGCAACGGCATCACGCCGTCAAATACGCGATTCTCATACAGCCCGGTGACCTTGAAGCGCTCGCGATAAAAATTCACCGCCAGCCAGGCCTTGGCTTCGTCGAAGCCGTAGAACTGCATGAACGCCTGCAGCAACGGCGGGCCGATGAAGTGTTCAAGCCTGGTCAGGTCCGGCTCATCAATCCCCAGTTTGCCAAGGGCATATTGAATCGAGCGCGTGATGCCTTCGCGCGGGTCGGTGAGGGTGCCGTCGAGATCGAACAGTACGGTGGAGTAACGCAGACTCACTGGTCGACCCCCTCTGCCAGGTGCAGGTCCTTAAGCTTCACGTAGTTGGCGGCGCTGTAGGTGAAAAACGCGCGCTCCTTGTCCGTCAATGCGCGGACCTGTTTGACCGGGCTGCCCACGTACAAAAAGCCGCTGTCGAGGGTCTTGCCCGGCGGCACCAGGCTGCCGGCACCGATGATCACGTCGTCCTCCACCACGGCGCCATCCATCACGATGCTGCCCATGCCGATCAACACCCGGTTGCCGACGCGGCAGCCATGCAGCATGACTTTGTGGGCGACGGTCACATCGTCGCCGATCAGCAACGGGAAGCCGTCCGGGTTGAACGGCCCGGCGTGGGTGATGTGCAGCACACAGCCGTCCTGCACGCTGGTGCGCGCGCCGATGCGGATGCGGTGCATGTCGCCACGGATCACGGTCAGCGGCCAGACCGAGCTGTCGGTGCTGATTTCGACATCGCCGATCACCACCGCCGAAATATCGACAAAAGCCCCGGCGCCGAGGGTTGGCGTGTGGTTCTGATAGGTGCGAAGGGTCACGATAGCCTCTCTCTTGTGTGCTGATAGCTGCGGTGGGTGTTGATTGTAATTAAGATGGCCCCATCTTTGTCTTATCCGTTTTCTTCAGCCAAGGTGCCCACCGTGAGCGCGAACAACCCGCTTCTGCAGTCCTACGACCTGCCGCCGTTCTCAGCGATCCGTGCCGAGCATGTGCAACCGGCCATCGAACAGATCCTCGCCGACAACCGCGTTGCCATCGAAGGCATCCTGCAAAGCCAGGGTAAAAACCCTACCTGGGCAGGCCTGGTCCTGGCGATGGACGAATTGAATGACCGCCTGGGCGCCGCCTGGAGCCCGGTCAGCCACCTGAATGCCGTGTGCAACAGCGCCGAGCTGCGCGAAGCGTACGAAAGCTGCCTGCCGGCGTTGAGCGCCTATTCCACCGAGATGGGCCAGAACCGCGCGTTGTTCCAGGCGTTTGAGGCCCTGGCCAACAGCCCGGAAGCCGCCGGTTTCGACGTTGCACAAAAAACCATCCTGGAGCATTCCCTGCGCGATTTCCGCCTGTCGGGTATCGACCTGCCGCCTGAACAGCAGAAGCGCTACGCCGAAGTGCAAAGCAAGCTCTCGGAGCTGGGCAGCAAGTTTTCCAACCAGCTGTTGGACGCTACCCAGGCTTGGACCAAACACGTTACCGATGAAGCCACCCTCGCCGGCCTGACCGACTCGGCCAAGGCGCAAATGGCCGCCGCTGCCCAGGCCAAAGGCCTCGACGGCTGGTTGATCACCCTGGAATTCCCCAGTTATTACGCGGTAATGACCTACGCCCAGGACCGCGCCCTGCGCGAAGAAGTCTACGCCGCGTACTGCACGCGGGCGTCGGACCAGGGCCCGAATGCCGGTCAGAATGATAACGGCCCGGTGATGGAACAGATCCTCGATCTGCGTCAGGAACTGGCCCAGCTGTTGGGTTTTGCGTCGTTCGCCGAGCTGAGCCTGGCCACCAAGATGGCTGAGTCCAGCGACCAGGTGCTGAGCTTCCTGCGGGACCTGGCCAAGCGCAGCAAACCGTTTGCCGCCCAGGATCTGCAACAGCTCAAGGCTTACGCCGCCGAACAGGGCTGCGCCGACCTGCAAAGCTGGGACAGCGGTTTCTACGGCGAAAAACTGCGCGAGCAGCGCTACAGCGTGTCCCAGGAAGCCCTGCGCGCCTACTTCCCGATCGACAAGGTGCTGAGCGGCCTGTTTGCCATTGTGCAGCGCCTGTATGGCATCGAGATCGCCGAGCAGAAAGGCTTCGACACCTGGCACCCGGACGTGCGCCTGTTCGAAATCAAGGAAAACGGCCAGCACGTCGGGCGTTTCTTCTTCGACCTGTACGCCCGCGCCAACAAGCGTGGCGGCGCCTGGATGGACGGCGCGCGCGACCGTCGCCGCACAATCGACGGCGTGCTGCAAAGCCCGGTGGCCAACCTGGTGTGCAACTTCACCCCGGCCGACAGCGGCAAGCCTGCGCTGCTGACCCACGATGAAGTCACCACCCTGTTCCACGAATTCGGCCATGGCCTGCACCACTTGCTGACCCGTGTCGAGCATGCCGGCGTGTCCGGCATCAACGGCGTGGCCTGGGATGCGGTGGAGTTGCCGAGCCAATTCATGGAGAACTGGTGCTGGGAGCCCGAAGGCCTGGCGCTGATCTCCGGTCATTACGAGACCGGCGAGCCGCTGCCTCAGGACCTGCTGGAAAAAATGCTGGCGGCGAAGAACTTCCAATCCGGCCTGATGATGGTGCGTCAGCTGGAGTTCTCGCTGTTCGACTTCGAAATGCACGCCACCCACGGCGATGGCCGCAGCGTCGCGCAGGTGCTCGAAGGTGTGCGTGACGAGGTCTCGGTGATGCGTCCGCCGGCCTACAACCGTTTCCCCAACAGCTTTGCGCACATCTTCGCCGGCGGTTACGCGGCGGGCTACTACAGCTACAAGTGGGCTGAAGTGCTGTCGGCGGATGCGTTCTCCAAATTCGAAGAAGACGGCGTGCTCAACGCCGACACCGGACGCGCCTTCCGCGAGGCGATCCTGGCGCGCGGTGGTTCCCAGGCACCGATGGTGCTGTTCGTCGACTTCCGTGGGCGCGCGCCGACCATCGATGCGCTCCTGCGCCACAGCGGCCTGAGTGAGGACGCAGCAGCATGACGGTGATCACCAAGAAGCAGTTTATCGCCGGGGCGGTCTGCCCGGCGTGCAGCGAGCCGGACAAGCTGAAAATGTGGACCGAAGACGAAGTGCCGCACCGCGAATGCGTAGCCTGCGGGTATACCGACACGTTGAATGACCAGGGCTTGTCGGTGCCCAGGGAATTGGGCACGCGGGTCAATACCTCGGCACTTAAAGCGCCGGCCGACCCGAAGGTGCAGGCGGTGCAGTTCTTTCCCAACCCCAAGTTGAAGAAAGACTAAAAACCCTAGTACCCGACTCAACATGTGGGAGGGGGCTTGCTCCCGATGGCGGTGGATCAGCTGAAAGACGGGCTGACTGACACGACGCTATCGGGAGCAAGCCCCCTCCCACATTTTTTGTTCGACGCTTAACGAGGTCTACGGATGCTTAGCCTGCTATCATTTGTAACCGATGATTGCTCAAACCGTTCCTAGAAGCGGCGGCCAAACCCGTGACCACATGATGAGGTGCACCCATGTCTGATCAAGATCAAGACAACCCCCGGCGTGATTTTTTGCGCAAATCCTTGACCTTGATCCCGGTGGTCACGGTTGCCAGTACCGGCCTTGGTGGCTCGATGCTGATGGCCACGCCCGAGCCCGTGCAGGCCGCGTCTGCCAAAGCTGCAGCCAGCGAAAAAGCCTACGAGCCGAGTTATTTCACCGCCGAAGAATGGGCGTTTATCAACGCCGCCGTCGAGCGGCTGATTCCTGCCGATGCGCAGGGTCCAGGTGCTTTGCAAGCCGGTGCGCCGGAATACATCGACCGCCAGATGAACACGCCTTACGCCAGTGGAGCCCTGTGGTTCATGCAGGGCCCGTTCAATGCCGATGCCGCGCCGGAAATGGGCTGGCAGAGCAAATTGGTGCCCAGGGAGATCTATCGCCTGGGCATTGCCGCCACTGATGCCTGGTCGAAGGCGTTCAACGGTAAAGCTTTTGCTGCGCAAGACAGCGCTACCCGAGACGATATGCTCCGGCGCCTCGAAGCAGGCGGCGGTGAAGTGTCTGAGCATTTTGAGGCGGTGCCGCCAAAGATGTTCTTCAACCTGCTGCTGCAAAACACCAAGGAAGGGTTCTTCTGCGACCCGATCCACGGCGGTAACAAAGGCATGGTCGGCTGGACCATGATCGGCTTCCCCGGCGCCCGCGCCGACTTCATGGATTGGGTGGAACGCAACGAGCAATACCCCTTCCCGGCTGTTTCCATGCGCGGCGAGAGGGCATAAACGTGGCGACCATCATGAAGAAAGTCGATGCAGTGATCGTCGGCTTCGGCTGGACCGGTGCAATCATGGCCAAGGAACTGACGGAAGCGGGCCTGAACGTGGTCGCGCTGGAGCGCGGCCCGATGCAGGACACTTACCCGGACGGCAACTATCCCCAGGTCATCGACGAACTGACCTACAGCGTGCGTAAAAAACTCTTCCAGGACATTTCCAAGGAGACGGTGACCATTCGCCATAGCGTGAATGACGTCGCCCTGCCCAACCGCCAGCTTGGCGCCTTCCTGCCAGGCAACGGCGTCGGCGGTGCGGGCCTGCACTGGTCGGGCGTGCATTTTCGCGTCGACCCCATCGAGTTGCGCATGCGCAGCCATTACGAGGAGCGCTACGGCAAACACTTCATTCCCAAGGACATGACCATCCAGGATTTCGGCGTCAGCTACGAAGAGCTGGAGCCGTTTTTCGATTACGCGGAGAAAGTCTTCGGCACCTCCGGCCAGGCCTGGACCGTCAACGGACAGTTGGTGGGCGAAGGGCGCGGCGGCAACCCGTATGCGCCAGATCGCTCCAATCCATTCCCGTTGCAATCGCAGAAAAACACCGTCTCCGCGCAGCTGTTTCAGAAAGCGGCTGCCGAGGTCGGTTACAAGCCCTACAACCTGCCGTCGGCCAATACCTCGGGGCCTTACACCAACCCCTATGGCGCGCAAATGGGGCCGTGCAACTTCTGCGGATTCTGCAGCGGCTATGTCTGCTACATGTACTCCAAGGCATCGCCGAACGTGAACATCCTGCCTGCGTTGCGCCAGGTGCCCAACTTTGAGCTGCGGCCCAATTCCCATGTGCTCAAGGTCAATCTCGACAGCACCAAAAGCAAAGCCACCGGCGTGACCTACATCGATGCCCAGGGCCGCGAGTGCGAGCAGCCGGCGGACCTGGTGATTCTCGGTGCCTTCCAGTTCCACAACGTGCGGCTGATGCTGCTGTCGGGTATCGGCAAGCCCTACGACCCGATCACCAACGAGGGCGTGGTGGGCCGCAATTTTGCCTACCAGAACATGGCCACCATCAAGGCGTTTTTCGACAAGGACACCCACACCAATAACTTTATCGGTGCGGGCGGCAACGGCGTGGCCATCGATGATTTCAACGCGGACAACTTCGACCATGGGCCCCATGGTTTTGTCGGCGGCTCGCCGATGTGGGTCAACCAGGCGGGCAGCCGGCCAATTGCCGGCACGTCCAACCCGCCGGGCACTCCGGCCTGGGGCAGTGCGTGGAAGCGCGCTACCGCCGATTACTACACCCATCAGGTGTCGATGGATGCTCACGGCGCCCATCAATCCTACCGGGGCAACTACCTCGATCTGGACCCGGTATACCGCGATGCCTACGGCCTGCCGCTGCTGCGGATGACGTTCGACTGGCAGGAAAACGACATCAAGATGAACCGCTTCATGGTCGAGAAAATGAGCAAGGTCGCCGAAGCGATGAACCCCAAGTCGATTGCCCTGCTCGGCAAGAAAGTCGGCGAGCATTTCAATACGGCTTCCTACCAGACCACCCACCTCAACGGCGGCGCGATCATGGGCACCGACCCGAAGACCAGCGCGTTGAACCGCTATCTGCAGAGCTGGGATGTACACAATGTGTTTGTCCCCGGCGCGTCCGCTTTCCCACAAGGTCTGGGCTACAACCCTACCGGCCTGGTGGCGGCGTTGACCTACTGGTCGGCCCGGGCGATCCGCGAGCAGTACCTGAAAAACCCCGGCCCGCTGGTTCAGGCATAAGGAGCGATAACCATGAAAGCATTTGTTATCGCGACCCTGGCGCTGTTCAGCAGTTGCTCGGTGAGCGCTGCCGAAACCGATCTGATCAAGCAGGGCGAATACCTGGCCCGTGCCGGTGACTGCGTGGCCTGCCACACCGCCAGGGACGGCAAGCCGTTCGCCGGCGGCCTGCCGATGGAAACCCCCATCGGCGTGATCTATTCCACCAACATCACCCCGGATAAAACAGGCCTGGGCGACTATAGCTTCGAAGACTTCGACAAGGCCGTACGCCATGGCGTCGCCAAGAGCGGTAGTACGCTGTACCCGGCGATGCCCTACCCGTCTTACGCGCGTGTCAGCGAAAGCGACATGCAGGCGTTGTACGCGTATTTCATGAAAGGTGTGGAGCCGGTTGCCCAGGAAAACCGGGACAGCGACATTCCCTGGCCCCTGAGCATGCGCTGGCCATTGGCGGCGTGGCGCTGGATGTTTGCGCCTGACGTGGCGGATTACCAGGCGCCGAAGGGTGCCGATCGGGTGATCAGCCGTGGCGCCTATCTGGTGGAAGGCCTCGGTCACTGCGGCGCGTGCCATACGCCGCGTGCGCTGACCATGCAGGAAAAAGCCCTGAGCGCTGCCGATGGCAATGCGTTCCTGTCCGGCAGCACGCCGCTGGAAGGCTGGATCGCCAAGAGCCTGCGCGGCGATCACAAGGACGGCCTCGGCAGCTGGAGCGAAGAGCAACTGGTGCAGTTTCTCAAGACCGGTCGCAGTGACCGCAGCGCGGTGTTTGGCGGCATGAGTGACGTTGTCGTCCACAGCATGCAGTACATGTCTGAAGACGACCTGACCGCTATCGCCCGTTACCTCAAGAGCCTGCCGGCGGTCGATCCCAAGGACGCGCCGCATCAATACGACAAGCAGGTGGCCGAGGCGTTGTGGAGGGGCGATGACAGCAAGCCGGGCGCGTCGGTTTACATCGACAATTGCGCGGCTTGCCACCGTACCGATGGCCATGGCTATACGCGTGTGTTCCCTGCGCTGGCAGGCAATCCGGTGCTGCAGACGGCGGATGCCACGTCGTTGATCAACATCGTGTTGAACGGCGGCACCCTGCCGGCTACCCACGCGGCGCCATCGACCTTCACCATGCCGGCGTTTGCCTGGCGTTTGTCGGATCAGGAAGTGGCGGACGTTGTCAGTTTCATTCGTGGCAGCTGGGGCAATAAAGGCACGCCGATCAGCGCCAGCGAGGTGGCCGACCTGCGCAAGAGCGATATGCGCAGCACCTCGGGCGATGACCTGGGGCAAGTCACGCAAAAGCACTGACCGCCGGACGGCACTGGTCATAACGCTTGTGTCTCGATACTGTACATAAAAACAGTATCGAGGCATTTTCATGACGACTGCGCTGCCGCCCCGTGGCCGGGGCACGGCCACCAATCTGCACAACCGCTTTGCGCCCACCGTCAGCGTGGCTGAAGACGACGGCTGGCATCAGGAAGTGCCGCAGACCCAGGGCACCGAAGTGCGCATCGAAACGGCCAAAACCATCATCACGCGCAACAACTCGCCGGATCTGCCGTTTGATCGTTCGATCAACCCGTATCGCGGCTGCGAGCATGGCTGCATATGTTCCGTGAAAGGTTCCAACGTCAAAGCGGGTTTCCCGGTCGCTGAACTCCCGGAAAACGGTATGTTTTTAGATCGAGGT
The DNA here is from genome assembly GCF_036864995.1 of Pseudomonas trivialis. NCBI lineage: Bacteria > Pseudomonadati > Pseudomonadota > Gammaproteobacteria > Pseudomonadales > Pseudomonadaceae > Pseudomonas > Pseudomonas trivialis. The sequence goes on from NZ_CP142151.1 coordinate 52,165, forward strand.
GGTTTGGAGTGCTGGGACTTGTACCAGTGCGAGAAATCGCCGGATAACACGGTGTTTGCGTCGGCTCCGCAGGTGAGCCCCGGACGACCAACCACTTGTTGATTTGTACCACCCACAGCGAGATTATGCGTGGCATCACAACGCCATCTCTGAGGGAATTCGAAATGCCATTAGAAACACGGAACGTTTTCATTGATACAGAGTTTTACGTAAAGGCGAGCTTAGATTTTTCATCTCGAACGTTTGAAGCATTCAAAGAAATTTGCGACGAAGGCGAACTAAAGCACATCACAAGCACAATTGTGATTAAAGAGGTTCAGCGGAAGATTACGGAACAAATCACGGATGCCATCAGTGGCGTGGTGAATTTTAGAAGAAAAGCTAAAAGCCTAAAAAACTCGAAAGATAAGATCATTCAAAATCTATTCAAAGAATTTGATCAGCAAAAAACCGTCGATGATGCTATTGCTGTTTTTGATGACTTTATTAAAAGTTCTAAGACGAAGATTGTAGACCTAAAAAAGATCGACGCTAATGAAGTGATGGATTTGTACTTTGAAAGAAAGCCTCCATTTATCAGCGAAAAAAAGAAAAATGAATTTCGTGACGCTTTTTCCCTGCTAGCTATTAGATCAGCTTTAAAAGGAAAGGATAAGGTATATGTAATTTCCGCTGATCCTGACCATATTTCTTTTTGCGAACACAATCCGAAATTCATCAGCATTGATACGTTAAGCAAATTCCTTGACATTTATACCGCACACCACGACAAGCGTGCCGCGTTCATAAAGAATTTTTTAGAAGAGCGTGTTGATCAAATTAAGGAGGAAATTAGGTCTCAACTTGAAGCGGCAGGAGCCTATAACGCTTCAACATGGGAAGATGCCGACGTTGATCATTACTCAATTTTGGACATCAAAGACTTTGAACCGTCTATCATTCATTTAGATGATCAAAGCTGTCAGATCGTATTCGATGTGGATGTTGTTTATTCTGTGACGGTAACCGGCCCAGACTTTGTTAACGGGCGGTATGACCGCGAAGATGATCGCTTATATACTTTCGACGACACAACACGTGAGGAAAGTGGCGACCTTGAGTTTTCTGTCGAGATAGAGTTGTCATATGAAATGGATGATGGTGATTTCATCAATGAAGAAATGGATATAAATGTACGAGGAATATCCGGCGGTATCGAATTCAGCGTGGAAGAAACACCGGAACACGATTACTACTAGTATTTGACCACACCATTGAGGCCGCCTATGCGGCCTTTATTCTGGTTATCGCTCCGCTTTAAAATCACAAGCTTTTTAAAGTCAAGAAAAAGGGCCTAAGCACAATAGACCGTATATGGACGAAACGGAAAAATGACAATAAAAAAGCCCTTTCGGGCTGGTTTATATTCTCATCATATCTACAAGGCTTTTATAGTGTTTGTTCGTGTCGTTAAACGTCACCATCACATCAACGCCATCAATATTATAGACTGGGTTTAAAAGTGATGGCCTTGTGGCTTTTATCTCTTCGCTTTCAGTCTCTTGATAGTCAAATGGCTTCAAGGTCTGTATCAACGTCAAATGGCCTAAATTACATTTTAACGTTTTTATTACCTTGCGATCTTTTACGATTGAGATTGAAACCCTGTATTCATATTTCAATTCTTTGAAAAAGAAAAAATCCCTTGATGCGAATGTTTCTTTAAAAGCTTCTTTAATGACAGGCTCGATTTCTACATTGTTAATCGCTGTTAAATCTTCTTTATCAATCAATCTTGCATATTTCTCACAAGTCGAAATTAACGAAATTGCTTTGTATTTTTTAGTCTTGCATATCTTGATTACTGAATAATCATAATCGTAATTAGCATCTATATCGAACAAATGGATTTTTTTCTGTGTAGCTTCTTCGTATTCTTCTGACTTGAAATAGTCATTAAGCACATAATTAGCAACGCCAATTGATGACGTTGACTTGCTGACTAATAAAAATCTATTTGGGTCTTTTTCCCTATTTTTGAATATTGTATCAACGCCAAATACGGCACATGAGTGAAATGCTTCTTCTGCTAAATCGACTAGATTAAATTTATTTTTGATGTTTTTCATAAATCTCCTTTTATGTGTTGTTACTTAAATGAAAGCACGAAAAAAGAAGAAGTCAACAGAAAGGGCCTAAACAATTTAGTGTATAGGGCTTATTGTCTAACCCTATTTTAAAATAATGTTCGACCTTAAATATATTTTCAATCTGCTATTGACACGTAATTTATGGCTTACGCAAGCCATAAAACGACCATCGCAAAAATGGCAAAACTCAATAATTTGCAAGATTTTCTAAAATAAAATCATCGAAATTTTATCGAAAAATAATTTGTCAAAAGAAAGGGCCTAAACCCAACAGGCACAAAAAAGCCCCAATCAAGGGGCTTTAAATCTTCATGAAAAGTATCAGCCAGCGACAGGAACGCCGTTCAATTTTTTGATCAAGGCGTCGAAGTCGGCCACCTTGTTTTTCTTGATCAGGTCATTCAAATAATCAGCGTATGTCGTGAAGCCTAGGGCTTCAATGGTCTTGCCAACGGCACCGGCTTTCTTGCTTTGTAAGATCGTCTCTACGCCATCGATCTTAACTTTAAACTTCGGGGCTTTCGCCTTTGTGGTCTTCACGCTCACGCTTTTAGGTGTTTTAGCGGGGATATGAGAACCGTGAAGGGAATGCACCACGCCAACAAAAGCGGGCACCGTATAGCCGTATTTATTGCGAAGGGCTTCAAGCTCTTCGACAAATTTCATGACCTTTGCTTCTTCTTCGTTTGATTGAAGGCTTTTGATTTGCTCTTCAAGGTGTTTTTGCTGTGCCAGTAGATCAAGCAATTTAGACATTTGAGACGATCCATGTGGTGGTTTTTCAGGATCATAAATATCTTGATGAAAATTGTCAAAACAGATGCTTGGGTTAACGCATTTTATTTTTTAAGCACTTAACGATTTAGGTTTAAAGATTTTAGATCCACCAGTGAGCTTTTGACCTTCGCCTACATCTTCTTAATACATTTACGAAGTAAATACCTTTTCTTTTCCTGAAACGTTCAAATAAGACCGCGAAAATAAGGAAATATTGAAAATCTCGGTTAACGCTCCTTATAAAAATATGGGTTTATGGTTAACGCTCCTTATAAATCAACATACAAAAATGCTTTAAAAGCTGAATAAAAATTCAGCACTATAATATAGTTAACGCAAATTATAAAAATTTTCCTGTTATCTCTTGAAATTATCTTTTTTTATGATTTCATATAAGTATTAACAGGCGAAAAAATAACCATGAAATATTCATTAAAAACAAAAGAGAGAAAAGTATTTGCATTAAATACGTTTGTATCAGTGCCAAAAGCGTTTCTAGCGTTGCCGCTGTTTAACATAGCAAATCAGTCGGAAGAGTTAGCCGATAAGATAACAATACCAAAATATCAAAACATGCGTGATATTGTCATGAATTCATCATCATTAACTATATTCAATGATTTTGAGTTCTTCCTTTTTATTCTACGCAAGGTAATAAACAGCAATAGCACTGAAATCGAGTTCGCAACCAAAGAATTGATGGACGATCTAAAAATTGCCAACAACCAACGTCCCAATTATTTAAAAATCTTTCAAGCGTCCATGATTAAGCTTGGACAAATAAACGTCTCTTATAAAGAAAAACGCGATGATAAAATTGTTGCCGTTGTATTTTCTTTTATTGAGGGCGAGCTAGAAAAAGACAAATGCACAATCTCCGTTTCAAAAAGATTTATTGAGTTTTTTGGAAGTCTAAAAGAGCTTTACGAAATAGATCCTAGAATACTCGGCAAACTAACAAATGAATATCAAAGAATGCTTTATGTTTTGTATGTGTGTAACAGACGTAATGACGTGAATTATTTCAGTGTTGAAATGTTGAAGCAGCGTTTCAGGATCAACAGTGAAAAGATGCCCGATAAAAGGTTCGTATTGAAAATAAGAAAAGCAAATATAGCTCTTCAAGCAATGGGCTTTATAGATGGTTTTACAGAGACAAAAAAAGAACCTGAAAAATTGCGTAGTCAAACAATTAGATTTGATGTGAGTTACAGCTATAAAACTCTTTACAAAAAAAACGATAAAAAGAAGAGTGCGGAAGGGTCGAATTCAGACGATTTTGATCGTGAGTTGAGTGAAGATTTTTACGAAGAAATTGAAGAGCCAAAAGCACCTAATAAATTAACAGATGATGGGGACGAAGAATGGATATAAATGAAATCAAAGAAATAGATTTAAAGCACGTCAGCCTAGCCGCTGTAGGCTTGATTAAGCAGATTGAAAGCATATTGCCAACGATCCCTAACGACCGTGTTAGACAGATGGTGTCGGTTAAATTAAGCACCGCTATCAGCGAGGGTGGAAATGAGGCCATGTTACGTCAAATTTTGATCTTAGCTACTGCGTCAATCGAAAGTAGCGAATTGATCGAACATAAAATGACTACCGGCGATCTTGAATACAATCCTTTTACCGGGGAAATACTCAGCGAAATAAACGTTTTACCAGCCGTTGTTGCTGTCATAAAAGTGCAAAAAGAAGTATTGAAAAGCAAAGCACCGAAAGCAACACCAAATGAACAAAAACCGCCAGCGGTTTAACATCGATCAGGAGATCCATGAATGTAAGAAATGTAATCACTTTTTTAACGCTGCTTTTCCTTCCTATCGTCGCATTCGCTGACGGTGATGCAACCGCCGCCCGTGTTGAATTGATTTCAGCAAATATCGGACTAATCAAGCTCGTCATTTTCTTAATCGGATTTACCCTTTTTGTTGCAGGTGGGTACAAGCTCATATTGCTTACCGAACAAGGCGGAAAAATGGCTAAAAGCGTGCCACTTGTTTACTTGATTGTTGGTGCTGTTCTTATGAACCTTACGATGTCCATCGGTGTGTTTGGCAATACCTTGTTTAAAGCCGGGGATTTCTGTTTTGTCGTGTCCGAAGGTGCGATAAATAACGCTTGTATGAATACAGAAGTTTCAGGGCTTACGGGTGAATTAAAGGGCAGAATTGAAAAGCTTTCGAGTGGAAGCACTGCCGAAGCATTCATGCAAAACGTGCAAATCATTATCGGTATTTTGCAAATTATTGGTTTTATCTATTTTGCGGTTGGTGCCTATGGATTAGCACAAGTTGCGAATGGATCATCAAAAGATAGCGGCTACGGTAAACCCATTATAACAATGTTTGCATCGGCGTTGATTGTCGATATACCGCACACGGCACAGATGGCAATTGATACGCTTGAAAAAATAGGAATTAACTTTTAAATAAACACAGGGGGGAATTATGAAAAATACAATATTACTTTTAACGCTTTTATTCTCAGTCAATGCTTTTGCTGTTAATGACTTTTGTGAAGATGGATGCACAATGGAAGAAATAGAAGCAAGAAATAAAGCAAACTATAAAACACATGAGCAATTGATGCGTGAAGGACATGAGTGGGAAGCGGAGCATTTTAGAAAGCTTGTTGAAGAAAACAGGGAAGCTCAAGCAAGATATGACGCACTCCCAAAATATGTACATACACCGAAAGGGCCAGTTATCACATGCGTTCAAGAAGTTTACGAAAAAGCTACGGGGATCTTGGGCGATGATGCAACAAACCACATCGACGTTTCTATCATTTCGCCCGGCAAATGTAGTTTTGAAGTAAAAGAATTCGGAGACTTCGGGCGTGGTTGCGACAATCTAGCCGCTCTTTCTAGTATTGCAAAAATGGGATTTTACCAAGAAGAACAATGCAGATATGAAGACGAAAGCTGGAAAGTATATTTACAGTACAAAGACGTAATTTATACACCTGAATGGACTAATGCACTAAATCGAGAATATTACAACAAGTTGAAACCTATTAAACAAAGGCACATTGACAACGTTGCTAAATTGCAAGATCAAGAAAGAGCTTTAAATAAATCCGATAAATAAACAAGCCCAGAAAATGGCTTTTTGTTCGTATTTGATTTTTTAATATTATTATATATAATAATATTAACAACATATTTTAATGAAATGAGAACATCGAAAATAGTAATTTTAGTTTTAGGTATAGCACTAGCCGCATTTTTTACTTCGATTTATTTTGCAGTAGCCGCAAATTTCTACAACATTCAATTTTTCTTATTGATCGCCATTCAGATCCTTGGCATTTACGCATTGCTAGGTTTGAAGGGTGAAGCACAAAGGAGAGAAAACAAAACAAACAACAATAACGAGGTATCACAATGATCAAGCTTTCAATCTTAACAATCGCATTATTTGCTTCAATGTCAGCCAATGCAGCTTATAAAATTTACATACCAATAGAAGCAAAGCTAGGCGGGTCATTGCCTGATAATACTTTGGCGTGGGTTGGTGTCCCTGATGGTGGTGTTGTGGGTGGTGGGAATGGTTCAAATCCAACGACACCGGAAGAACCAGAAAACCCAGAAAACCCAGAAAAACCGGAACCTAAGCCAGAAAGAAAATTGGTTACTACTCTAAATTTCTCAGTAGTTTCCGGCGAAACAAATAGTCTTTTCACATCGGACAGACAAAATGGGTTTGTTCTTCAAACTTCCACGTTTGCCATTAAAGGTGCGTTAAAGCACGGTCAAAATTACTACGTTACGAACAATGGTAATGAGTGTAAATATAATGCAGCTGTATGCATAATTGATTATAACTGTTTCTATTCATCCGATAAATTAAGCGGTGAATATACATTGTTATCAATTTCGCCAAGCCAAGCCAAAGCGTGTCTTAATGTAGTGACCAATCACTTCACGGGTACCAAATCTTTGAGCAACGTGACGATTTACGACAACCCAAAAACAGAATGAAGAAAACGCCATTAAGGCGTTTTTTATTGCGGCATAAGTTTAATGCCAACAGGCTTTCTTTTTTCTCTTCTTTTCGTTCGCTTTCGTCTATCAAATCTTTCATCATATTCAAAGCGGCTAGCTGGTCTGTCGCACTTCCGTCGCTCATATCAGTAAGCTTATTTAAAGCACCTTCAAGCACGCCAGCAGCAACATCTACAACTTTCCCTGCAGCGGCCATTCCAGCAGTTTTAACACCATCCGCAATTTCGGCTCCGGTTGTTTTTTCTGGGGTTTTTTCAGTTGGTAAAGCTTTAATATTGTTTTTTTCAATCGGCTTCTTAAAAGCTGGATTTTCAAGCTTCAATTTTTCAAGCTTTGCTTTATCTGTCAAAGTAGGTTCAAAACCTTTGAGCGAGTAACCTTTTTGATCCAGTTGCATCATGTGGAATTCGAGCCATGCGTTACGCTTAAAATCGTCATTGCCATTAAGGTATAAGGTTTGTGGTTTGCCGTTCTCAGTGAGCTTCTGCAAGCCCGCTTTAATCACCATCGGGTTACTGGTTTTGAACGTGGCACAGCCATTACTGTATTCAAAGGCTTTTTTGTTTGAGTTTTTGAAAAAGAAATCGCGACCATCAGGCGTATCGAAGCGAGTATCTAAAACGCGGTTGAACTCCTTAATTCTTTTTTCTGTGATGCTTGATTGTTCATCATGAAAATCGCCGCCAATGCTTCCAAAACCATCATTCCCAGGCTTTTCTTTGTGAAGTGAAGCAAGGGTAGCGGCAAACTCGGGATCGTCGCCTAATGCGGCTTTTAAGGTCTTGTAGGACACAGCAAGATCGGAAGCCTTGAAGGTCTGATCATCTTTGGTCATTGAATAGGCTTCTTTCCCACTGTGGTGAATGTCGAAGCCCGCACCATTCGCCAGCATCAAGAACTCGGAAGCGGTCAACGCATTATCCAGAATGGTTTTTAATTCTTTTTTAAAGGTCTTCTTGTATTCGTCTTCGTCCTTTGGTTTTCGGTGCTCATTGTAAAGCCCATATTTCAATTCAAGCTTTTTAATGATCGGGTTGTAATCGATCATCTTGTTATTGACCTTTTTTGTTTCTAGGTCAGTAAGATGGATCATTGCATGAACGTGGTGGTGTTCGGTGTTTCTTTCGACAACAAACAAATAATGGCGATTGTCATTCAGGCCATTTTTCACGCCGTTATTTAAATAGACTTCTTTTGCCATTTCAATCATTTGTGCATCTGTAAACTTGTCGCCTTCGCTTGGGTGAAGCGACAGCATATTAAATTGATATAGATTTTTTTGATTGTGAACGCGGTCGCCTTCAAAAACATTTTTTATACGTGTGGCATATTCCATATTCGTTTCACCATCCAAACGGGGGATGGTGCAATCTATTGCGTCACCTTCGGGGTTTAGTTTTAAAAGGTAGTTAGCTGATGATCTGGTTCTATTACCTCTCCCCTTTCTCATTTTCATTTTATTGATCATGATTTAAGCCCCCTTTTTTTCTTGGCCTTAATGACTTCTTTGAGGGTCAAATCTGTTGAACGCTTTATGTTTTCTTCGTAAATGCAATACCCTTTAATTGCACGATCTAAGTTTGCGGAAAACGAAATCATAGCGTTTAAATTTTTTCTATCATCTTTTTCTAGGTAGTTGATCAGGGTTTGAAACTTTTCAGGCTGTAATTGAATAAGGTCTAAACCTTTATTGATGCCTTTTCCAAGATCCTTGGCTTTTGCTAAAACGGCACTGTATTTCTCGACCTCGCTCACTAAGATGATGCCAGAATTATTTATTGAATTTATTACGAGTTCGACAACTGATTTTGAGTTGGTCGCAGCCATTGCGGCTAAGATGGTGTCTTTTTCTTCTTGTGTAACGCGAAGGGTAAAACGTTTGTCTCTGTTTCTTACTCTTGGTTTTTTGTCATTGCTCATAGTTCTCCTGATCGGGGTTTATAATTTGGTGAACAAAGGCCGGGGCCTGTTGTTCATTTTTGTTGCTATCAACTTTCTCTAACCTCGTCAGGAATTTCACCATAAATAGTTATATTCAATCCAATAGTCATTAAGCTCATCAAGAAAAGCTTATGCTCATCTGTGATATATTCGCTGTTATGGATTGCACCAAGCAAGTATGTAAATAATGCGATATTGTCTTTTTCGACATTGGCAAGTAATGTTTCTGCAATACTTCCTTCTTTCAATTCAAAAATAATTTCAGCTTGTATATTTGTTAGTGTTTCAAGTATGTCTGTCAATTTCATAATTTTCCTCATGCTTATGTTTGTTTTTTTGACCAATGAGCATCAGCTAATTGATCGGGTCTTGCTTTTGATTTTCTGTAATGTCCACAGACATTGCAGTAACTGGCTTTTGACTTTCTGTAATATCCGAAGGTATTACAGCAACCGGCTTTTGACTTTGCTTTTGCCTTTGCTCTTGATCTTAAATTTCAAACGAAGTGCGACAATTTCAAGCGGCCCGTCCCGAAGGGTGGACAGACACGACGAAGTCAGTGGCAGTCCAAGGGCCTTGCTTGCAAAAGAAAGAAAGCTTACCTATACAATTATCATATTATAATGTGCTGTCAAATTAGTGGACTGCCAACTATATAAAAATATGGACTGCCAATTTTAGGACTGCCAAAAAAATAGCCATCCAATTTGGACAGCCATTTTATACCGTTTGATTTTTAGACCATATTAAGAAAGCATGTTAGACGTTTGATGGTTAGACTTTTACTGCTGGGCTATTCTTGTGATTGATAGCCTGCTTTAAGATCAAAGCGTTCTTCATCTTCGGGCTTAAACTCGGGTGGCTCAAATCCTATGATCTGATCTCCGGTATTACCTTCTGCGTCTATGAACCTTTGAACGCCGTTAAAAAACTCGATTTCAAGGGCGTTTTCTAGATAATCTATACGAATATGCTTGATGATCTTTTTAAGTTCGCTGTTGTATCTCACACGTTTTTCAATGGCTTCGTCAGAGCGATCATAAATTATTTCGCCAATGTCATTTGATTTCAAACCTGAGAACGACTTTTCCGACAGATATATTTGATCGAGCTTTTTAGTGTCGGCTTCGATTTCTTGGTCTATGTGGGTGCGGTTGCTTTCAAGTTCTGCGATCAATTCGTTGTAAGTTGATGGTATGGTTTTACCACTCATAATCATGTTTTTAACGTCGATCTTGAAGTCGTCAAGCCTGCTAGTTATTTGATCTCTATTTGCTTGCATCTTCATGATTTTTGTTTTCAGTTCTTCTGCCTGCGTGTTTTCTTCAAGCAGTGCCGAAACGTTCAAGCCATCGGTGAAAGCAAAGAACATCGAAAACAATTTTTTACCACGGATCGACAATTGACCAAAATGGGTATTTAGGTCGCATTTTCCTGTCATTGAATTTGTGCAGATGAAATAGTCCCTTTCTCCTTTGTTCATATAACGAATGGTGCCGCCACACCATTTGCAATAAATCAGGTCACGAAAAACGTTATATCGTTGATTTGAGTATCTACCTGCGAAAGGTCTGCGGGATTTGATTACTTCTTGAACTTGATAGAAAAGTTTTTCATCGACAACGGCGGGGTAATAATTCGGTATGGCGTCGCCTTCGTCTTTACGTTTTAGTTGTCCACCTTCGTCATAATGGATTTTTTGCGGGGAATGCTCGCCAATCAATTTACGATTAGACAATAGGTATTGTGTCTGGTGAATAGCGAGCTTTTCACTATAAAGATCGTTATATTCTCGCGTTGCTTCTTGTAGACCTTTCGACAATGAAAGCTTGAAAAGCGTATTAATTCGTTCGACTTTTGCTTGGTCAATGACAAAAGCATGGTTTTCGACTTTTAACCAAGTCGGCACCTTTTTAGTGACGATTTCACCGTTTCGCATTTTTTCGCGATTAAATTTCCATGCTTTGCTTGAAAAGTCGCTTTTTCGCTCACTCTCTGCGTTTGCTCGTTCAAACTCTACTAAGGCACTGATCCAATCCCCGAAATCTAGATTATCCGCATCATAGATTTTGTTTTTATCGAGAATGACGATCTTGATACCGGCGTAAAGGAGATCGGAAAAAATTTTGTTACTGCGGACAATTTTGTCACGCGAGAGCCGGTCGAAGTTTTCAATCAAGAGATACGAACCCTTGTCGATTTCGCCCATTCTCACTTGACGCAAAAACTGACCTAACACGCCTTCAGCACTGGCGTTTTTCCCCCGGTGAGCTGACGTACCAGCGTCTTCAAGGTGTCTATCCACATCCAAGCCATGCTTGGTGACGAAAGCGTCTATAAGCTCGTTTTGACGTGTCCGGGTGCTGCCATCTTCCTGCCGGGTCGAGGAAAAGCGAACGTATGGAAAGCATTTTTTAGTCATTTTTCAGTCAACCCAGTCGATGGAACGTATAGCGTAGCATGGCTGCATCTACTGCTATGCGCGGCCCAGCCATGCCTATTGGGACATGTCGCCGGGGCTGGATTTCGAAACCCGCTTGATCGCCAAGAGCAATGCCGCCGAGGTGCTTGAGCAGCAGCTGTCCAGGCCCGGCTATGTGTGTGCGCCGATCAACCTGGGTTCCAATACCGACCCGTACCAGCCCATCGAACGCGAGTACAAAATCACCCGGCAAACTCTCGAAGTGCTGCTGCGCTATCGGCACCCGGTGACCATCATCACCAAAGGCTCGCTGATACTGCGCGACCTCGACCTGCTCACCGAATTGGCCCGGCAACGGCTGGTGGCGGTGATGATCAGCCTCACCAGCCTGGACGACGAACTCAAGCGCATCCTCGAACCGCGCGCGGCGGCGCCCAAGGCGCGGTTGCGGGCAATTCGCGTCATGCGTGAGGCAGGCATTCCGGTGGGTGTGCTGTGCTCGCCGATGATTCCGATGATCAACGACAGCGAGCTGGAAAGCCTGCTCACCGAAGCCCACGCTGCCGGGGCGCAAAGTGCGGCCTACATGATGCTGCGCTTGCCGCTGGAAGTGGCGCCGCTGTTCGAGGAGTGGCTGGCGGCACATTACCCGCAGCGCGCAGCCCACGTGATGAGCCTGGTTCGCCAGGTGCGCGGCGGCGAGGTGTACAACAGTCGGTTCGGCGTGCGCATGCGTGGCGAGGGGCCCTTTGCCGATCTGTTGGCGCAGCGGTTCAGTAAAGCGATCAAGCGCCTGGGCCTGGATCGTCGAGAAGGATATAACCTCGATTGCACGGCGTTCTGTCCACCGGGCAGACAGATGGCGCTGTTATAGACTTATCAGGTGAGGTACATCGTTACTGTAGGAATAGTCGCGTTTTGATATCAATGAAACCCTTGATCTAGAGCGGTTCATTCAGCTTGAGTTAAGTTTCGATGGTTACCTTGTTCGGCGAGTGACCAACGAGTCGGTGACCTGGGTTGTGGCAGTTGCACAACTATTTCACGGCTCTGGCGTCGAACTGAGCTGAACCCTGCCCCTGCATAAAGTATGAGGATGAATCATGAGTGATTACGATAAACAGCCGTTGGCTGCGTCGGCTTCAGCCCCTCAAGTGGCGGAGTCCGCCGATGCAGCGCTGCAGCACATCGTTGACGGTTTTTTGCATTTCCATCACGACGTCTTCCCCCAGCAGGAAGAACTGTTCAAGAAACTCGCCACGGCCCAGAGCCCACGAGCGATGTTCATTACCTGCGCCGATTCGCGCATCGTGCCCGAGCTGATTACCCAAAGCTCCCCTGGCGACCTGTTCGTGACCCGTAACGTCGGCAACGTGGTTCCGCCCTATGGCCAGATGAACGGCGGCGTATCCACCGCCATCGAGTACGCGGTACTCGCCCTGGGCGTGCAGCACATCATCGTGTGCGGCCACTCCGACTGCGGCGCCATGCGCGCAGTGCTCAACCCTCAGAGCCTGGAGAAGATGCCAACGGTCAAGGCCTGGCTGCGGCATGCCGAGGTCGCCAAGACCATGGTCCATGACAACTGCGACTGCGCCAACGAAGGCGAAAGCATGCAGGTGCTGACCGAAGAAAACGTCATCGCCCAGTTGCAGCATTTGCGCACCCACCCTTCCGTGGCTTCGCGCATAGCCAATGGCCAATTGTTTATCCACGGCTGGATCTACAACATCGAGACCAGCGAGATCCGCGCCTACGACGCGGAGCAGTCGGCGTTCCGACCGTTGGGCGGTGAAGGTCCGATTCCGTCCGCGACGCCTAAAGCGCGCTTCTAACACACTTCCCTGCCGGGTAAAGCGGTGGCTGCCATGGATGCAGCCAGGCTTTACCGCGCCCGGCGAATGCCTCGGGAGAGTCATCATGCGTGCTGCTCAATTGAAAGCTGTATTGCCAAGGGAGCTGCTTGCTTCCGTGGTTGTGTTTCTGGTCGCCCTGCCTCTGTGCATGGGGATCGCGATCGCGTCCGGCATGCCGCCGGCCAAGGGCCTGATCACCGGGATCATCGGCGGGTTGGTGGTGGGTTGGCTGGCGGGGTCACCGCTGCAGGTCAGCGGCCCGGCGGCGGGCCTTGCAGTGTTGGTGTTCGAGCTGGTGCGTCAGCACGGCATGCTGATGCTCGGGCCGATTCTGCTGCTGGCGGGCTTCCTGCAATTAGTGGCCGGACGTTTGCGCCTGGGCTGCTGGTTCCGCGTGACGGCGCCTGCAGTGGTGTACGGCATGCTCGCGGGTATCGGCGTATTGATTGTGCTGTCGCAGGTGCATGTGATGCTCGACGGTGCGCCCAAGCCTTCCGGGTTGGACAACCTCACGGGCTTCCCGGCGGCGCTGGTCGAAGCGATCCCGACGCTGGGCGGCGGCCTTGGCTGGCAGGCCGGTCTGCTGGGTCTGTCGACCATGCTGGTGATGTACCTGTGGGACAAATTGCGCCCGCAGAAACTGCGCTTTGTGCCCGGCGCTCTGCTTGGTGTGGGCCTGGCGACCGTGACCAGCCTGGTACTGGCGTTGCAGGTCAAGCGCGTGGAAGTACCGGAAAACCTGGCGGACGCCATCGATTGGCTGCGTCCCAGCGACTTGCTCAACCTGGCCGATCCGCAGCTGTTGATCGCGGCGTTCGCGGTGGCGTTCATCGCCAGTGCTGAGACCCTGCTGTCCGCCGCCGCCGTTGACCGTATGCACAGTGGGCAGCGCTCGGACTTCGACAAGGAATTGTCTGCTCAAGGTGTAGGCAACATGCTCTGCGGTCTGGTCGGCGCCCTGCCGATGACCGGCGTGATCGTGCGCAGCTCGGCCAACGTCCAGGCCGGCGCCACCACGCGCCTGTCGGCGATGTTCCATGGCCTGTGGCTGCTGGGCTTCGTGCTGCTGCTGTCGAGCGTGCTGCAGAGCATCCCGGTGGCAAGCCTGGCGGGCGTGTTGGTGTACACCGGGATCAAGCTGGTGGACATCAAGGCGTTCAAGGCGCTGGGGCGCTATGGGCGGATGCCGATGTTCACGTACGCGGCCACAGCTTTGGCGATCATTTTCACTGACTTGCTGACGGGCGTGCTGGTGGGCTTCGGTTTGACATTGCTCAAGCTCGCGTTCAAGGCCTCACGCTTGAAAGTCAGCCTGATCGACCTGCCGCAGGACGCCGAGATGGAACTGCGCCTGACCGGTGCGGCGACCTTCCTGAAGGTACCGGCGCTGACGCAGGTGCTGTCGACTGTGCCGGCGGGGACCACCGTGCATGTGCCACTCAATAACCTGAGCTACATCGACCATTCTTGCCTGGAATTGCTGGAGGAATGGGGCCGTGCAAATGCGGCGAAGGGCTCGAAGCTGGTGATTGAGGCGCGAGGGCTGAAGCGTCGTCTGGAAGGGCGGATAAGGACCACAACCGGGATTGGATCCGCCCCGGCTTGAACACCTGAGAGGCTCCTTCGACGTGGCACTGTCGCGCAGCAAGTTGGAGCCTCTGTGGCGAGCGCGCTTGTTGTGGCGAGCGGGCTTGCCCCGCGTTGGGGTGCGAAGCGCCCCCAATCACGGAAAACGCGGTGTACCTGGCACTGCGCGGTGAATGGTTTTGGGGCTGCTGCGCAGCCCAACGCGGGGCAAGCCCGCTCGCCACAGGGGGTGGTTGACTGAAAAAGCTCATGGGCTGGGTGAAATTTCAGGCTTAAAATCAACAGGTTATTCTTGTTTGTTAAGAAGGCGTTTGCTCCCTCCCACATTTGATCTTTTAGGCAGGCTGATCCAGGGCCAGTTCAACGCCCAACTGCCGCGACAGGCACGGCCAGCGTTTCCACGCGGCTTCGGTGTTCGGGCTTCTCAGCTTTTCCCGGTAGCTCTCTACCGACTCCAGCGCAAAACTCTCTTCGTTGAGCATTTCATCCACCGCCAAGTGCACGGCCTCGTCCAACTGGTTGGCAAAGACTTCACCGATCAACTGGTGGGCAATCAGGTTGGCCACGGTGGTATCCGCCGGTATCAATGGCTGGCCGAAATGCTTGATATATAGATCGTTTACTTCTTCCACCAGGCGATGCGCCAGGTAGGCTTCATCAAGCAAACCTTCCAGGCCTTCGTGCCCGGCCAGGATTGACGGTGGCTGCAGGAAGAAATGCTCGGCAATCTTCAGTACCGGTTTGATCTGGCTTTCGATACCGGCTGCGCGGGCCACGTCATTGGCGGCGTCCAGCAGATCCGGGACGAGGTCGATGTAGGCCTTGACGAAGCGGGTCATGACTGCGTTGCGATCACCTTCAGCCAGGGAAATGGCCGAGTGCAGGTGCGGCAATTGTTTTTCCAGTTGCAGGGCCAGTTGGCCCGTGCTGGCTTCGTGGTGATGGGCACGGGAAATCTGCTCGCGCAATGCGGCGGTGTTCATGGTGGCTCCAGTCAAGCAGGTGTAGGAAAGAGGAGAAGTTAGCCCGTTTATCCGAGCGCCTAAGATGCATTTGTCATAATTACTTCATGGTTATGCGCGTGCGCTATAACCAAGTGCAAATTTTAGTCGCAAAACCGTTTCCGCTCCTGACTTTATTGGGTGGGATTGATCGTTTTCACTGATTTTCCCGGGTACATCGCGAGGTTACGAACGCTGTCTATACTCGACGATGTTCTGGATTGTGTTGCTCTTGCTGATACTGGGTGGGTGTTATGGCTGAATCTGTTCCGCTCAAACGGTTTATTGCGCGTGTGCTGATCCTCGCGGTGGTGATGTTCGCTTTCAGCTTTGCTCTGGTGCCCATCTACGACGCACTGTTCACCGCGTTCGGCTCCAACGACAGGGCCGGGCAATACGAGGGATCGCAGGCAGTGGACTCGATGCGCCAGGTGCGGGTGCAGTTTCAGTCCACCAATGCCGCCAATATGGTGTGGGATTTCCATGCCAAGGCCAGTGAGGTCGTGGTCCATCCAGGCGCCGTCAGCGAGATGCTGTTTGTGGCCTACAACCCCACCAACAAACCCATGACCGCCCAGGCGGTGCCGAGCATCTCCCCGGCGCAAGCCGCGCCGTACTTTCACAAGACCGAGTGCTTTTGCTTCACCCAGCAAGTGCTGCAACCCGGCGAGCGCATAGAAATGCCGGTACGTTTCATCGTCGACCGCGATATGCCCAGGGATGTGTCACATGTAACGCTGGCTTACACGTTGTTCGATATCACTGCGCACTCATCGCCCGTGGCCCTGCGTGGCGAGGGCTAGCTACTGTTTGCCCCCTCCATAACGGAGGCAAATACATGCTCAATCATGATACGTACTACATAACCTGAAGCAGTGTTACACCCGGCTGCTTCTCCTGCTTTACACTTCGGCACCTGTTGCTGCCATTTATCGCCCTGCCCGTAAACCACTACTACTGTTGACCCTATGACTCGAACTCAAAAAACTGTCTTCATGCTGATTGCCCTGGTGGCGTTGATCCTGGGCCTGATCGTTAACAAGGCGATCTCGGGAAGGGGCCAGGTGGACTCCGTGGCGTTGATCGACGCAGGCATCATCCTGCTGCCGCAAAGCCGCCAACTGCCGCCAGTGACCCTGCAGGATCAGAACGGCCAGCCGGTGGTGATCAACGAGTTGAAAGGCAAATGGAGCCTGCTGTTCTTCGGCTACACCTTCTGCCCGGACATCTGCCCCACCACCCTCGCCCAGTTGCGCCAGATCAAGAGTGAGTTGCCCAGGGAGGCTGTGGACAAGTTGCAGGTGATCCTGGTCAGCGTCGACCCGCATCGCGACACCCCGGCGCAGCTCAAGCAGTATCTGGGTTACTTCGATCCGCAGTTCCGCGGCCTGACCGGTGCGACTGTGGATGATGTGCAGAAGGTGTCGAATGCCGTGAGCATCCCGTTCATCCCGGCTGACACCAGCAAGCCCAACTACACCGTCGACCACAGCGGCAACCTCGCGATTATCGGCCCGGACGGTACCCAGCGCGGGTTTATCCGCGCGCCGTTGAACAACCAGAAGCTGGTGGCACAGTTGCCGGGATTGTTGCTGCGCAAATAAGGCCGGCACAAAAAAATGGGAGGGGGCTCGCTCCCGATAGCGGTGAGTCAGTCGACATATCAGTTGACTGACTCAATGCCATCGGGAGCAAGCCCCTTCCCACATTTTTGACCGCCATCAGGCTGGAGGTCGCAGATTTACGGATGAATCAAAACGCCGGCTTGATCGCGCCCTTGTATTTCTCTTCGATGAATTGCTTCACTTCAGGGGTGTGCAAGGCGGCTACCAGTTTCTTCACGGCGTCCGAGTCCTTGTTGTCTTCACGAGTTACCAGAATGTTCACGTAAGGCGAGTCGCTGCCTTCGATCACCAGCGCGTCCTTGGAAGGGTCCAGCTTGGCTTCCAGGGCGTAGTTGGTGTTGATCAGCGCCAGGTCAACCTGGGTCAGCACGCGCGGCAGGGTCGCGGCTTCGAGTTCGCGGAATTTCAGGTTTTTCGGGTTGCCGGTGATGTCCTTGATGGTCGACAGGATGTTGGTCGGGTCCTTCAGGGTGATCAGGCCGTTTTTGGCCAGCAGCAACAGGGCGCGGCCGCCATTGGTGGCGTCGTTGGGGATGACCACGTTCGCGCCGTCCGGCAGCTCGTCGAGCTTCTTGTACTTGCTGGAGTACGCGCCCAGGGGTTCAAGGTGCACGCCGCCGACACTCACCAGGTGAGTGCCCTTGGCCTTGTTGAACTCATCCAGGTACGGCTGGTGCTGGAAAAAGTTGGCGTCCAGGCGTTTTTCCGCCACCTGCACGTTGGGCTGTACGTAGTCGGTGAAGACCTTGACCTGCAGGTCCACGCCTTCTTTGGCCAGGGCAGGCTTCACGAACTCGAGGATTTCCGCGTGCGGCACCGGCGAGGCTGCAACGGTGAGGGTTTCGGCGTGGGCGGAAAACGCCGCAACGGCGGCAAAAGCGACCAGTAGTTTTTTCATGCAACAAGCTCCTTGTTCGGATAACTGCCGGCTTCTGGCCGGCAATAGCCGTTATTTTCGAGAAAAATGCACCACCAGTCGATCGCCGACGGTTTGCAGGATTTGCACCAGAATCAACAGCATCACCACGGTGACCACCATCACGTCGGTCTGGAAGCGCTGGTAACCGAAGCGGATCGCCAGGTCACCCAGGCCACCGGCCCCGACCACACCGGCCATGGCCGTGTAGGACACCAGTGTAATCGCCGTCACCGTAATCGCTGCAAAGATGCCGGGACGTGCCTCGGGCAGCAACGCGTTGGTGATGATCTGGCGAGTACTGGCGCCCATGGACTGGGTGGCCTCGATGATGCCGCGGTCCACTTCACGCAGGGCGGTTTCCACCAGCCGCGCGAAGAACGGCGTGGCACCGACCACCAGCGGCGGGATCGCACCCGCCACGCCCAGGGACGTGCCCGTGATCAACACCGTGAACGGAATCATCACGATCAACAAAATGATGAAGGGCAGCGAACGCAGCATGTTCACGATCAACGACAGCAGCGCGTACAAGCCTTTTTGCTCGAACAGCTGGCGCGGGCTGGTCAGGAACAGCAGCACGCCCAGCGGCAGGCCCAGCAGCACGGTAAAGAACAACGAACCGAACAGCATGGTCATGGTGTCGCCCGTGGCGAGCCAGATCTCGGACCAGTCGATATTGGCGAAGAAACTCAGGAAAACGTCCATCAGCGCAGCACCTCCATATGGACATCGGCAGCGGTAAATCGCGCAAACGCCGCGTCCATGTCGCCGCCGGTCACGGCCAGGGTCAGTTGCCCGTAAGGGATATCTTTGATGCGGTCGATCCGACCGGCGAGGATGCTGTAGTCCACCCCCGTTTCACGGGCGACGGTACCCAGCAATGGCGCGTAGGTCGCTTCGCCCTGGAATGTCAGGCGCACGATGCGGCCTGGCACGTGGGCGAAATCATCGCGCTGCTCGCTTTCGTCGATCTGGTCGGCTTCCTGCACGAAACGCTTGGTGGTCGGGTGCTTGGGGTGCAGGAACACCTCGGCCACCGAGCCTTGTTCGACGATGACGCCGGCGTCCATCACGGCCACCTGGTCGCACACGCGGCGGATCACGTCCATTTCATGGGTGATCAGCACGATGGTCAGCTTCAGCTCGCGGTTGATTTCGGCCAGCAACTGCAAAACCGACGCCGTGGTTTGCGGGTCGAGGGCACTGGTGGCTTCGTCGCACAGCAGGATTTTCGGTTTGGTCGCCAGGGCGCGAGCGATGCCGACGCGCTGTTTCTGGCCGCCGGACAGCTGCGCCGGGTATTTTTTGGCGTGGTCCGACAGGCCCACGCGGGCAAGCAACTCGGCCACGCGCAGGTCGATGGCCTTGCGCGACAACTCGCCGGCCAGCGTCAGCGGCAGTGCCACGTTGTCGGCGACGGTCTTGGACGCCAGCAGGTTGAAGTGCTGGAAAATCATCCCGACCTGCTGGCGGAAGCGGCGCAGGCCGTTGGCGTCCAGTGCGGTGACTTCCTCGCCATCGACCGTGATCTGCCCGCCACTCGGTTCTTCGAGGCGGTTGATCAGGCGCAGCAGGGTACTTTTACCCGCACCCGAGTGGCCGATGAGGCCGAACACCTGGCCGTTTTCTACGCGCAGGCTGGTGGGGTGCAGGGCGGGGATATCCCTACCGGCGACGCGGTAGGTTTTATGGACGTTTTGAAACTCGATCACGTAGCGAACCTTGTGGGGCGCATGGAAAAGGGATCAGCGGTTAGCCGGGCGCGCATTTTAGCCTGTCCGTATAGTCTTTCTTAGCATTTATTTCGCATTCAACCAGCGATTTGGCAATAACGCGATCAAAGGTCATAAAAAAGGAACGGCCCAAAACCTCATCAGTCACTACTTAAGCAACTCGATTTCCCAGGTGCCGTGCCTGGGGTTTTGCTCAAAAGAGCCGGGGAACGCTCTGGCCACTTTGAATAAGGAGTTTTGACTGATGAGTACCAAGAAGCCAGCCACCCCGCCCAAGAGTGAACTCGCGGGCACCGATACCCTTGACCGTGGCAACACCAACGCCAAATTGCAGGCCTTGGAAGAATTCCGCTCCGACGCAACCGGACAGGCGCTGCGCACCAACCAGGGTGTGAAGATTTCCGACAACCAGAACAGCTTGAAGGTGGGCGCTCGCGGCCCCTCGCTGCTCGAAGATTTCATCATGCGTGAAAAGATCACGCACTTTGACCATGAACGCATTCCAGAGCGCATCGTGCATGCCCGTGGTACCGGCGCCCATGGTTACTTCCAGACTTACGAAGACCACTCTGCGCTGAGCAAGGCTGGTTTCCTGCGTATCCCGGAGCACAAAACCCCGGTATTCGCGCGCTTCTCTACCGTGCAGGGCCCGCGCGGCTCCGGCGATACGGTGCGTGACGTGCGTGGTTTTGCCGTGAAGTTCTTCACCGAGGAAGGCAACTTCGACCTGGTGGGCAACAACATGCCGGTGTTTTTCATTCAGGACGCGATCAAGTTTCCTGACTTTGTGCACGCCGTAAAGCCTGAGCCGCACAACGAGATTCCTACCGGCGGTTCGGCCCACGATACCTTCTGGGACTTCGTGTCGCTGCAGCCCGAATCGGCGCACATGGTGATCTGGGCCATGTCCGACCGTGCCATTCCAAAAAGCCTGCGTGCCATGCAGGGTTTTGGCGTGCACACCTTCCGGTTGATCAACACCGAAGGCAAGTCGAGCTTCGTCAAGTTTCACTGGCGGCCAAAGGTTGGCACCTGCTCCCTGGTGTGGGACGAAGCGCAGAAGCTGGCCGGTAAAGACACCGACTACCACCGTCGCGACCTGTGGGAAGCGATTGAGAGCGGCGACTACCCTGAGTGGGAGCTGGGCGTTCAGATCGTTGCAGAAGAAGACGAGCATAACTTCGACTTCGACCTGCTCGACCCGACCAAGATCATCCCCGAAGAGCTGGTGCCGATCACCCCGCTGGGCAAGATGGTGCTTAACCGCAACCCGGATAACTTCTTCGCCGAGGTCGAGCAGGTTGCCTTCTGCCCAGGCCACATCGTGCCGGGTATCGATTTCACCAACGATCCGCTGCTGCAAGGCCGTCTGTTTTCCTACACGGATACGCAGATCAGCCGACTGGGCGGACCGAACTTTCACGAGATCCCGATCAACCGTCCGGTTGCGCCATTCCATAACGGCCAGCGCGACGCGCAGCACCGCACCGTGATCGACAAAGGCCGCGCCGCCTACGAGCCGAACTCCATCGACGGCGGCTGGCCGAAAGAAACACCGGCAGGCCCGACTGACGGCGGCTTCGAAACCTATTACGAGCGTGTCGACGCCAACAAGGTGCGTGAGCGCAGTGAGTCGTTCGGCGACCACTTCTCCCAGGCCACCCTGTTTTTCAACAGCATGAGCCACCACGAGAAAGAGCACATCATCGCGGCCTACAGCTTCGAGCTGGGCAAGGTCGAGCGCGAGTACATCCGTGCCCGTCAGGTCAACGAGATCCTCGCCAACATCGACCTGGAACTGGCCAAGCGCGTTGCGCAGAACCTGGGCCTGCCGGCGCCGACCAAAGGCACCGTGCCTGTGCGTGAGACCTCGGTGAAAAAATCGCCAGCTTTAAGCCAGGTGAACCTGCTGTCGGGTGATATCAAGACGCGCAAAGTGGCGATTCTGGCGGCCAATGGCGTGGACGGTGCAGCGATTGATGCGATGAAAAAAGCGCTGGAGGCAGAAGGTGCCCACGCCAAATTGCTGGGGCCGACGTCGGCGCCTGTGACCACGGCAGATGGCAAGGCGCTGCCGGTGGATGCGTCGATGGAAGGCATGCCGTCGATTGCCTTTGACGCGGTGTTTATCCCGGGCGGTAAAGCCTCGGTGGACGCGCTGAGCGGTGACGGTGTGGCGCTGCACTATGTGTTGGAGGCGTACAAGCACCTGAAGGCGATTGCGGTCGCCAATGATGTGAAGCCGCTGTTGGATCTGCTGAAGCTGGAGGCGGATGAGGGGCTGATCGTGGGTGCGGATGCGAAGGCGTTCAAGGCGTTCTTTGCGGCGATTGCCGAGCATCGGGTCTGGGATCGTGAGGTCAAGGCCAAGGCGATTCCGGCTTAAGTCGTCCGCTGTTTGTTAGACCGCTATCGCAGGCAAGCCAGCTCCCACATTTGAAGTGTGAATACTTTCAAGTGTGGGAGCTGGCTTGCCTGCGATGCTTTAGTCCGCCTTGCGCGGAATCAAAACCACCTGCGCCGGAATGTGTTTCAGGATCTGCCGGTGGATCTTCAGCTCGTACCCCGAATCAATCCGCTTTACCCGTTTGGTCAGTAATGTGGCCAGCCACGGGTAATCCTCGGTGCGCGGCGCCTGGATGCTCACGTCGCACTGGTAATTCACCACATCGGTGGCAATCGCATCCAGTTGATGGCGTAGCGCTTCGATATCGGTGAGGTTCAACGCCACCGTAGTGCTGGGCGCCGCCGGGTCGATGACCTTGGCGGGCGGCTTGGCTTCGGCGGCTTTCAGGGCGGCCTCGGCTTTGTCCAGCTCGGCTTTGCGCGCATGGCTGATCGCACTGTTGACGCCGCCGGTGAGGGCCGGCGCCTTGGGCATCAGCGCACGGGCACGGCTCAGGGCGGTGGCGGCAGCATTGACGTCGCCTTTTTGCAGGACGATCTGGCTGCGCTGCAGGTAGGCTTCGGCCAACTGGCGTTGGTAAGCCTCCAGCGCCGGGTCATTGGGCGTTTGCGCCTGCAAGGCCGCCAGTTGGTCCTCGGCGGTGGCCAGTTCGCTGCTGGCCAGGTTTTGCTCCAGCTGCGCGATGGCCGCAGCGCGAGCGTCCGGCGTCGCGAGGGCGGCGGGCGGTGTGCTTTGACAGGCGCCCAGCAGCAGGGAAAATGCGGCAAGGAGCAGATAACGGGAGGTGAACGGCTTCATTCCTGCGACTCTCTAATTGCGCAAAAAGCGAGCAAGTCTACACCCCTCGACGGGGCAGGACAAAACTCAGCAGAAACAGGGCGGCGGCCGCGACCACAATCGATGGCCCGGCCGGCGTGTCCTTGAACCAGGACAACGCCAGGCCCCCACAGACGGCGAGCATCCCCAACAGGCTGGCGCCAATTGCCATCTGCTCTGGAGAGCGGGCGTGGCGCTGGGCGGCGGCGGCGGGAATGATCAGCAGCGACGTGATCAACAATACGCCGACAATCTTCATCGCGACAGCAATCACCACCGCGATCAACAACATCAGGGCCATGCGCAGTGCCGGCACCGGCAAGCCTTCCACCTTGGCCAGCTCCTCGTGCACGGTAATCGCCAGCAGCGGGCGCCACAGCGTCACCAGTAGCACCAGCACGGCAGCGCTGCCGCCGAGGATCCACGCAAGGTCGGTCGGGCTGATCGCCAGCAGGTCGCCGAACAGGTAGGCCATCAGGTCGATGCGCACTTCATGCATGAAGCTCAGCACCACCAGGCCCAGGGACAAGGTGCTCGGCGCCAGGATGCCCAGTAGGGTGTCGGAGGCCAGCGGCTGGCGCTGTTGCAGGGTCACGAGCAGCACCGCCAGCAGCAGGCAGCCCACGGTGACGGCGATGGTCGGGCTCACATCCAGCAAAAAGCCCATGGCCACGCCCAGCAGCGCGGCGTGGGACAAGGTGTCGCCAAAATACGCCATGCGCCGCCACACCACGAACGAGCCCAGCGGGCCCGCCACTAACGCCAGAGCCAAGCCTGCCAGCAGGGCGTAGAGCAGAAAATCAGCCATGCTTGCAGCTATCTCCGTGAACATGCACGTGGGGTGCAGAAGGGTCGTCGACCACGGCGCCATGCAGGTCGTGGGCGTGGTCGTGATGGTGGTGATAGATCGCCAGGCTCTGCGCGTTCTTGCCGAACAGCTCGACAAAGGCCGGGTCGCCGCTGACCTGTTCCGGGTGGCCGGAGCAGCACACATGGCGGTTGAGGCACACCACCTGGTCGGTGGTGCTCATCACCAGGTGCAGGTCGTGAGACACCATCAGCACACCGCAGCCATGGCGGTCGCGCAGGCGGGTAATCAGGCTGTACAGCTCGGCCTGACCGGCCACGTCGACACCTTGCACGGGCTCATCGAGCACCAGCAGTTCGGGCTCGCGCAGCAGGGCGCGGGCCAGCAGCACGCGCTGCATTTCGCCGCCGGAGATGCTTTGCACCGGGCTGTCGATCACCTGCTCGGCGCCGACTTCCTTGAGCGCGGCCTGGGCGCGGGCGCGGTCAACGCCGGGCACCAGGCGCAAAAAGCGCAGCACGGATAACGGCAAGGTCGGATCAACGTGCAATTTTTGCGGCATGTAGCCCACGCGCAGTTTGGGCTTGCGCCATACGCTGCCGGTGTTGGGCTTGAGCAGGCCGAGCACGGCGCGTACCAGGGTGGTCTTGCCGGCGCCGTTGGGGCCGATCAGGGTGACGATCTGTCGTGGCTGGACACTCAGGGCGATGTTATCCAGCACGGTTTGCCCGGCGAATGTGACCCCGACCTGCTCCAGGCGGATTAACGCGTTGCTCATCAAGCCCCCTGGCAGCCCGAGCACAGGCCGACCACTTCGACCGTTTGCCCTTCGACCTGGAAGCCCACCTCGGCAGAACTCTTGATGATCGCGTCGCTGATGCTTTTTTGTTCAAGCTCGATGGCGGCGTGGCATTCGCGGCAGATCAGGAACTGGCCCTGGTGCGCATGTTCGGGGTGGTTGCAGCCGACGAAGGCGTTGAGCGAGGCGATGCGGTGCACCAGGCCGTTTTCCAGCAGGAAATCCAGCGCGCGATACACGGTAGGCGGCGCGGCGCGACGGCCGTCCTGTTCGCTGAGCACGCCGAGAATGTCGTAGGCGCCCAGCGGCTTGTGGCTTTGCCACACCAGTTCCAGCACGCGCCGACGCAGGGCGGTCAGGCGCAAACCCTTTTGCGCACACAGGGTGTCGGCTTCCGCCAGTGCGGTGTGCACGCAGTGAGAATGGTCGTGGGGACGGCTGGCAAGCGGTGTTTTAGGCATGAGCGGCGACAGACATTTGATAGAGACGTTATTATGTTACCCGTTCCTACGCCATTGAGTGGTCATCGTGTCCCGACTTTTTCCAGTTTTTGTCATATTTATCGCCAGTTTTTTCGTTGCGGGGGCCGCTCAGGCTGAGGTGAAGGTGCTGACCAGCATCAAGCCGTTGCAGCTCATTGCCGCCGCTGTGCAGGATGGCGTGGCGGTTCCCGAGGTCTTGCTGCCGCCGGGTGCGTCGCCGCATAACTTCGCATTGCGCCCATCCGACGTACGGCGCGTGCAGTCGGTGGACCTGCTGTATTGGATCGGTCCGGACATGGAAAGCTTCCTGCCACGCGTGCTCAAGGGGCGCAGCGCGCCAACAGTGGCGGTGCAGGACCTGCCGGGCATGAAACTGCGTCGCTTCGCCGAAGATAGTCACTCTCACGCCGACGATGCCGCCGAGCATGACCACGATCACCGTCCGGGCAGCCTGGATGCGCACTTGTGGCTATCCACCGTCAATGCGCGGGTGATCGCAGCGCGCATGGCGGCGGACCTGAGTGCCGCCGACCCGCAGAACGCCGGCCGTTATGAGAGCAACGTGAAGGCTTTCGACGAGCGTCTGGACGCACTGGATGCGCGTCTGAAAAAGCGCCTGGCAGGGATCGCTGGCAAACCTTATTTCGTGTTCCACGAAGCCTTCGATTACTTCGAAGATGCTTATGGGCTCAAGCATGCCGGCGTGTTCAGCGTTGCCGCCGAAGTGCAACCGGGCGCCCAGCATGTAGCGGCGATGCGCACGCGTCTGCAGGAAGTGGGCAAGACCTGTGTGTTCAGCGAGCCGCCGCTGCGCCCGCGTCTGGCTGAAACACTGGTGGCGGGTCTGCCGGTAAAACTGGCGGAGCTGGATGCACTGGGCGGTTATACGCCGGCCACGGCGAATGGCTACGAGCAAGTGCTGGACAAGCTGGGTAACGACCTGGCGGGCTGTCTGGAATCGCTCTAAGACCAAGCGAAGATCAAGTGTGAGAGGGGCTTGCTCCCGATGACCGTGTGTCAGGCATGCATAAGTTGCCTGATACTCCGCTATCGGGAGCAAGCCCCCTCCCACATTTTTTGATCCGGTAAGGCTTCAGAGGGCGAACGGCAGGTGGACGCTGACCTGCTGGCGTTGCGCCAGGCGGTGTTCGAACTCCGCTGGATCGTGAATCAGCACATCCTGCCCGGCAAACGACTCAGCAGCAATCAGGCGCGACAGCCAGAACCGTACGCACGCCACCCGCAGCATCGTCGGCCACAGTTCGGCTTCCTTCGCGGTAAACGGTCGTAGCCCCGCGTAGGCGCCCAGCAACGCACGGGCCCGCGACCCATCGATTGCGCCTTCTGCGTTCGAGCACCAGTCATTCAGCGCAATCGCGACGTCATACAGCATCGGCCCGGAGCAGGCGTTGTAGAAGTCGATCAGGCCGGTCAGGTGGGTGCCTTCGAACATCGCGTTGTCGCGGAACAGGTCGCCATGGAGGTTGGCGCGCGGCAGGCCCAGAATGTCGGCCTTGTGCGCCTGGATCTCGGCCAGCGCGTCCTGCAGCAGGCTTTGCTGCGCGGCGTTCAAGTGCGAAACAATCTGCGCACCTTCACCGAGCATCCAGTCCAGCCCGCGGTCGGTCTTGCGTTCCAGCACCTTGTCGCCCTGGGTGGCCTGGTGCAAATGGCCGAGCAGTTCGCCGACCTGGGCGCAATGCTGCGCATTGGTGTGCGTGATGTGCTTGCCGGTCAGGCGCGGTTGCAGCAGCGCCGGTTTGCCGGCCAGCTCGCGCAAGGCGACGCCGTCGGTGGTGCGCAGCGCGTAGGGCACCGGCAGGTCAGCGTCGTGCAGTACGTCGAGCAGCTCGATGAAAAACGGCATTTCTGCCACAGGGCCGCGCTCAACCAGGGTCAGCACGAACTCGCCCTGTTCCAGGCTGATGAAGAAATTGGTGTTTTCGCTACCAGCGGCAATCCCCTGGAAGTCGAGCAGGCGGCCGAGCCCGTAGGGCGCGAGAAAGGTTTCCAGCTCGGGCCGAGCCAGGGGGGTAAACACAGACATGGGTAAACTGCCGTTACGGACGCTGCGAATTGCAGCGTCGATTAAAGTGGGGAAATCATTTCCATTCGAAGATCTTCCATGACGGAATCAGCATATCCGGCTGGTCAGAACGGATGAAGTTCGCGTCGGTTCCGTCCGCGCGCACCAGGAAATACGGCGGTGCACCTTTGGGCGTGACTTTGATCGCATACAGAAAGCCATTCTGGCGGTACTCCTGGATGGTCTTGTCGCCTTCCGTGCGAATGGTCACTTCCGGGTCGGCCGACGGCGCATCGTCTGCCGCCATGGCAGCCATCGGAGCGAGTGCAATCAGGCCAGTCAACAGCAGGCGATTGAATGTACGCATGATAACCTTGTCCCTTTGTTTTCATTGGTCCGGCTATTCTAGCGCCTGACCCGCCGAAAAGGTTGATCCTGCTCATGAGCCAAGCGCCCCTCGTCCTGGTGGACGGTTCTTCTTATCTGTACCGCGCCTTCCATGCACTGCCACCGCTGACCACCTCCAAAGGCCTGCCGACCGGCGCGGTCAAGGGCGTGCTGAACATGCTCAAGAGCCTGCGCCGGCAGTACCCGGACAGCCCGTTCGCGGTGGTGTTCGACGCCAAGGGTGGGACTTTTCGCGATGACATGTATGCCGATTACAAGGCCAATCGTCCGAGCATGCCCGATGACATGCGCCTGCAGATCGAGCCGCTGCACCAGAGTGTGATCGCGCTGGGTTTTCCGTTGCTGTGCGTCGAAGGCGTCGAAGCCGATGACGTGATCGGCACCCTCGCCCGCAGCAGCGCGGCCGCCAGCCGGCCGGTGGTGATTTCCACCGGTGACAAGGACATGGCGCAGTTGGTCGACGGGCACATTACCCTGGTCAACACCATGACCGGGAGCGCGATGGACGTAGAGGGCGTGAAGGAGAAATTTGGCGTCGCTCCGGAGCAGATCATCGACTATCTGGCATTGATGGGCGATTCGTCCGACAACATCCCCGGCGTGCCGGGCATTGGTCCCAAGACCGCCTCCGGCTTGCTGGTGGGCGTCAATGGCGGCCTCAAAGAGCTTTATGAGCAGTTGGACATTGTGCCGAGCCTGCCGATTCGCGGCGCCAAGACCCTGCGCGCCAAGCTGGAAGAGCACCGCGAGATGGCGTTCCTGTCGTACCGGTTGGCCACGATCAAGATCGATGTGCCGCTGGATATCGGCCTGGACGACCTGCACCTGATCGAACCGGACCGTGAAAAGCTGCTTGAACTGTACACCCTGCTCGAGTTCAAGAGCTGGTACGACGAGATTCAGCGCGATGCCAAGCGCGTCGAGCTGAGCGCGGCGCCCGTGGCGGTCGAGGTGGTCGAGGTGGTCGAGGCTGCACCGACAGCACCCCTGGAAACGGCCTACACCACTATCCTCGACCAGCCGACCTTCGAGCTGTGGTTGAAGAAGCTCCAGGATGCACCGTTGTTCGCGTTCGACACCGAAACCACTGGCATCGACGCGCAAAAAGCGCAATTGGTCGGGGTTTCCTTCGCCGTGCAGCCCCATGAAGCGGCCTACATCCCGCTGACCCACTCCTACATCGGCGTGCCGGACCAGCTGGACCGTGACACCGTGCTGCTGGCCTTGAAACCGCTGCTGGAAGACCCTGCCAAACTCAAGGTCGGCCAGCACGCCAAGTTCGACATGAACATCCTCGCCAACTGCGCCATCGGCGGCGACCCGGCGCAAGGCATCACCGTGCGCGGCATTGCTTTCGACACCATGCTTGAATCCTATGTGCTCAATGCCACCGTCACCCGGCACGACATGGACAGCCTGGCCAAGAAGTACCTGGACTACGACACCGTCAGTTTCCAGGACATCGCCGGTAAGGGCGCCAAGCAACTGACCTTTGACCAGATCGCACTGGAACAGGCGGGCCCGTACGCAGCCGAAGATGCCGACGTGACTTTGCGTCTGCACCAGGCGCTGCACACGCAATTGGCCGCGATCCCGAGCCTGGCCAGCGTGCTGTCGGATATCGAAATTCCGTTGGTACCGGTGCTGGCGCGCATCGAGCGTCAGGGCGCGCTGGTTGACAAGGAATTGCTGGGTATCCAGAGCATCGAGTTGGGCCACAAGATGGTCGAACTGGAGCGCCAGGCATTCGAGATCGCCGGTGAGGAATTCAACCTGGGTTCTCCCAAACAGCTCGGCTCGATTCTCTACGACAAGCTCGGCATGCCGGTGCTGAAAAAGACCGGCAAGGGGCAGGCCTCGACAGCGGAAGAAGTGCTGGCCAAACTGGCCGAGGATGACTATCCGCTGCCCAAGGTGCTGATGCAGTACCGCAGCATGAGCAAGCTCAAAAGTACCTATACCGACCGCCTGCCGGAACAGATCAACCCCCGCACCGGGCGTATCCACACGTCTTATCACCAGGCAGTGACCGCGACCGGGCGCCTGTCTTCCAGCGACCCGAACCTGCAGAACATTCCGGTGCGCACCGCTGAAGGGCGGCGCATCCGCCAGGCGTTTGTCGCGCCCAAGGGTTACAAGCTACTGGCAGCGGACTATTCGCAGATCGAGCTGCGCATCATGGCGCACCTGTCCAGGGACGAAGGCTTGATGAATGCCTTCCGTCATAATCTGGATGTGCACACCGCCACCGCGGCCGAGGTGTTCAAGGTGGAGTTGGACGAGGTCACGTCCGACCAGCGCCGCAGTGCCAAGGCGATCAACTTCGGCCTGATCTATGGCATGGGTGCGCAGAAGCTGGGCAAGGACATTGGCGTCGATACCAAGACCGCCAAGGCCTATATCGATGTCTATTTCGCCCGCTATCCCGGGGTGCGCGAGTACATGGAGCGCACCCGCGCGCAGGCTGCCGACCAGGGCTACGTGGAAACCTTCTTCGGCCGCCGCCTGTATGTGCCGGACATCAATTCCAACAGACCCCAGGAACGGGCCGCCGCCGAGCGCACGGCGATCAACGCGCCGATGCAGGGCACCGCAGCCGATATCATCAAGAAAGCCATGGTGCGCGTGGATAACTGGCTGACCGACTCGGGCCTGGATGCCAAGGTGATCCTGCAGGTACACGATGAATTGGTGCTGGAGGTGCGTGAGGATCTGGTCGCCGAAGTCAGCGAGAGGATTCGTGAGCACATGAGCGCTGCCGCGCAACTGGACGTGCCACTGCTGGTGGAAGTGGGTGTGGGCAATAACTGGGACGAAGCGCACTGACGGCGGGCGTTTGCCACCGCTAATGAACGGTGGCACAGCGTTTGAAGTGGGAAATGGCCTTCAGGTATTTCACAGTTTTTCAGGCGGGCCGGAACTTAACCTGTGAATTGCCACTCAGATTCTCTGAATGGGTGGTGAAGCCCTTCAAAGCTCCTATGTTGTGTTAAGTGTTGGCAGATATCCGGACCCCGCCCTAGCGGTCCGGAACTTGAACCCCGAACTTCCCCTCCCCATACGAAGTCCGGGGTTTTTTTTGCCTGCAGAAAAGCTATTCGGCGATTTCTGCTTCTGCGCCCTTGTCCGCCAATTCCATCCAGCCGGCCAGCACGGTGTAGGCGTCTTCCAGGCCCATGCGCTTTGGCGCCGAGAACAGCTGGATGGTGATGGTGTCACCCCAGCCCTTGCGGATTTCGGCCTGCACCTTGAGCAAAGTGTTCTTGGCCGCGCCGTACGTGAGCTTGTCGGCCTTGGTCAGCAGGATATGCATCGGCATGCCGCTGGCGACAGCCCAGTCGAGCATCAGCAGGTCGAAGTCGGTCATTGGATGACGAATGTCCATCATCAGGATCAACCCTTTCAAACTTTCACGGCCACCCAGGTAAGCCTCCAGGTGACGCTGCCAGTGCAGCTTCAGCGGGATGGGTACTTTCGCGTAACCGTAGCCTGGCAGGTCGACCAGACGACGCTCGTCGTCCAGCTTGAAAAAGTTGAGCAGTTGCGTGCGGCCCGGGGTTTTCGAGGTGCGCGCCAGGCTGGCGTGGGTCAGGGTGTTCAGTGCGCTGGACTTGCCAGCGTTGGAGCGGCCGGCAAAGGCGACTTCAAAGCCTTCGTCATCGGGGCATTGGTCCACTTTGGCGGCGCTGAGCATGAAGGTGGACTGTTGGCACAGACCGAGGATGGGATTCTTGAGTTGCATGAGATTTCCGATGTGAGCGGTGCCGAAAAAGGGTGCGGCAAGCGGTGTCGTTTCCGTTTAAGTAGCGCGAGTATATGATGCCGCAGATTTTGTGTGTGCTTTCATGGCGCTCAGGCTACACAGGAACCCCAGGCGCTGTACAACCGAGTTTGTGTTCAAAGGCAATGCCGCGCATGGTTTTGTGCCGGGGGCCGCAAGGCTGGAGATCACCAGATCATCGATCCGTTGATGATGAGTAAACCCGGTAGATACGTTTAAAACCTCTGGCCGCAGTTGGATGAGTAGTTGGATTAGCTGATGAACAAACTGATCGTGAGTCTGCTGTTGGCCCTGGGCATCACCGGTGTTGCCCATGCCGCGGGTGATGCCAAGGCGGGCCAGACCAAAATTGCCGTATGTGGGGCCTGCCACGGGCCCGATGGCAACAGCCCGGTGCCCAACTTTCCCAAGCTGGCAGGTCAGGGCGAGCGCTACCTGGCCAAGCAGATGCACGATATCAAGGACGGCAAGCGTATAGTGCTGGAAATGACCGGCTTGCTGGCCAACTCCAGCGACCAGGACATCGCCGACCTCGCGGCGTACTTTGCCGCCCAGAAAGGCAGCGTGGGCGCCGCCGACCCCAAGCTGGTCGCCCGTGGCGAAAAGCTGTTCCGTGGCGGTGACCTGAGCAAGGGCCTGCCGGCCTGCACCGGTTGCCACGCGCCCGATGGCACAGGCAATGCTGCCGCGGGCTTCCCGCAGTTGAGCGGTCAGTACGCGCAGTACACCGCCAAACAACTGACTGATTTTCGCAAGGAAGACGCAGGCCGGGCCAACGATGGCGATGCGATGACCATGCGCACCATCGCCCGCAAGCTCAGCGATGAGGACATTGCGGCCCTCTCCAGTTACATCGAGGGTCTGCACTGACGGGCCGCGACGTTAACACTCGATTAATCCCGCGATGCAAGCATAAAAAGGGTGGCCCGGGCCGCCCTTTTTTGTGGCCGCTGCCGTTACACTAACGAACTCATGCCCGCGTAGACCTGTCACAACAAAGGGTCGCGTGAGGCGACTTTATTTGTCCAGGAGTAAAGCATGCGTAATCTGATCCTCAGCGCCGCTCTCGTCACTGCCAGTCTTTTCGGCATGACCGCACAGGCCGCCGACGTGCCGCTTGAAGCCGGTAAAACCTACGTCGAGCTGGCTAACCCGGTGCCGGTTTCGGTACCAGGCAAGATCGAGGTGGTCGAGCTGTTCTGGTATGGCTGCCCGCATTGCTACGCATTTGAACCGACCATCAATCCCTGGGTAGAGAAACTGCCCAAAGACGTGAACTTCAAACGCATCCCGGCCATGTTCGGCGGCCCTTGGGACGCCCACGGCCAATTGTTCCTGACCCTGGAAGCCATGGGTGTAGAGCACAAGGTGCATAACGCCGTATTCAACGCCATCCAGAAAGAAGGCAAGCGTCTGACCAAGCCGGACGAAATGGCTGACTTCGTGGCCACCCAGGGTGTCGACAAGGACAAATTCCTCGCCACCTTCAACTCCTTCGCCATCCAGGGCCAGATCAAGCAGGCCAAGGAACTCGCGCAGAAGTACGGGGTGCAAGGCGTGCCTACCATGATCGTCAACGGCAAATACCGTTTCGACCTGGGCTCTACCGGTGGTCCTGAAGCGACCCTCAATGTCGCTGACCAACTGATCGCCAAAGAGCGCGCAGCCAAGTAAGGGGCTCGTCATGCGCCGCTGGGGAACCGAACGTGGCATTGGCCTGCACGAACCGCAGGTCAATGAACATCACCTGGAATCAACGGGCCTGCCGGCGGACAGCCGTCTGCGCCTGCTCAGCTTCAATATCCAGGTGGGCAACAGTACCGAGAAGTATCGGCACTACCTGACCCGTGGCTGGCAGCACCTGCTGCCCCACAAGGGACGCACCGGCAACCTGCAGAAGATCGGCACCCTGCTCAATGACTTTGATCTGGTCGCCTTGCAGGAAGCTGACGGCGGCAGTATGCGCTCGGGCTATATCAACCAGGTGGAACACCTGGCCCAGCTCGGCGGCTTCCCCTACTGGTACCAGCAACTCAATCGCAACCTCGGGCGTCTGGCGCAGCACAGCAACGGTGTGCTCAGCCGCCTGAAGCCGACGGCCATCGAGGATCACCCGTTGCCAGGTCCGAAGGGGCGCGGCGCAATCCTCGTGCGATTCGGCGAAGGCCCGGAAGCGCTAGTAGTGGTGATGATGCACCTCGCCCTCGGCGGGCGGACGCGCAATCTGCAGTTGGCTTACGTGCGTGAGCTGATCGGCAACTATAAACACCAGGTGTTGATGGGGGACATGAACACCCACGCCAACGACCTGCTTCTGAATTCACCATTGCGCGATCTCGGGCTCTTGGCGCCGCAGGTCGAAGCGACGTTTCCCAGCTGGCGCCCGCAGCGCTGCCTGGACCATATCCTGCTCAGCCCGACCCTCACGCTGGAAAGTGTGCAGGTCCTGGCGCAGCCCATTTCCGATCACCTGCCCGTCGCGGTAGAGATTCGTCTGCCGGGTTCGCTCACGGTTGATGCATTGCCCGCGTTGAGCCCCAGCCCTCGCGGACCCCTTGCATGAGCGACGACGCCGAGCGCTGGAAAGAAAAATACCTGTTAAGCATCGAGCAGCAAGACAAGCTCGAACGCCGTTGGGCCGCCCGCCTCGATCTGCTGCGCCGAGGCCTGGTGCGCAGTACGCTCGCCGCTGAAGGCACCGACCGCGCCGTCGACCAATGTATGAAGGAAATGCGCGATGTGGTGCGCACCGACGACATGGACGCCGCCCTCGCCGCCTTGCTGCCGCGCCTGGAAAAAGCCGTGCTCGATTCAGAGCAGCGCCGCGAAACCCGGGTCGACCAGATCAGCACCGCGCTCACCGCCCTGGTCGCGCAACTGCAGCAATTGCCACTGCCGCGTGAGGTGGCGCGCCCGCTCAAAGCCTTCGCCAAGCAACTGGACAGTCGCGTGGACCAGGCTCGTGAGATTCCGCTGCTGCTCAGCGAATTGAGTAGCCTGCAAGGGCAGGCGTTGAATAACCTGGAAGCTGACGGCGAAACCCCACGGTCAGGTCCAGGTTTGTTGCAACGCCTGTTCGGGAGCACCAGGGAGGTCGCTCCCGAGACGGTGGCCCATGAGCCTCCGGTAAAACCCACGTCAAAACCGGTTGCCCCCGAGCCTGTTAGTGAAGAGCAGGCCGCTGCGCCATCCGAACCGCCACCTCAAGTCTTGCCGACTACTGCGCCATTGCCGCAACCGCTGACGGCGGCGCCTGCGGCTGAAGTCGCCGCGCAACCCAAGGTCGAAGCGGCACTTGCAGAAACCGCCGTCGCCGAACCTGCCGCTGATCCCGAACCCGAACCTGAAGCCGAAGAACCGCCCAACGAAAGCGCGCTCGCGGCCTTTATCGAAACCCCCGAAGTACTGGCCGAAACACCGGATGAGACCAGCATCGGCAGCCTGTCGCTGCCGCCGGTTCTTGAAGACGAGGAGGCCGACGAGCAGCCTGAGGAAAGCGGCTATGCCCTGCCCGACTCGCCGGAGCCTACCTACAGCTCCGTGGCCCGGCACATCGAAAGCACCCTGCTGGGCCTGCTGGAAGACCTGAGCCTGCCCGAGCGCCACCGGCCCCAGGCCGAAGCCATGCGCGAGCGCCTGGCCAATGGCTTGAACTGGTACGAGCTGCTGCCGATCCTCGATGACCTGGCGGTGCTGATGCTGGCGGTCACCGACAGCGGCCAGCATGAGTTCGAGGCTTATCTCAAGCATCTCAACGAACGTCTTGAAGCGTTCCAGGGCCATCTGCAGGTGGCCAGCGATGACCACCTCGACAGCCGCTCCGCCGCCCGCCAACTGGACACGCAGATACGTGAACAGGTCGACGGCCTGCAAAGCAGCGTGCAGGAAGCGGCCGACCTGGACAGCCTCAAGCAGGTATTGGAAAGCCATATCGAAGGCTTGCTCGGCACCATGGACGAGCACCGCCAGCAACGGGACCAGCGCGAAGAGGAAGTGGCGGCGCGGCTACAGGGGCTGGCCGAACGCGTCGCCAACATGGAGCAGGAGGCGATGGGCTATCGCGAACATATGGAAGTGCAGCGTCAGAAAGCCCTGATTGACCCGCTGACCCGCCTGCCCAACCGCGCGGCGTGGAGCGAACGCCTGGACCACGAGGTCAACGCCTGGCATCAGCGTGGCAACAGCCTGTCGCTGGCGATGCTGGACCTGGATCACTTCAAGCGTGTCAACGACGGCTACGGCCATCTGGCCGGCGACAAGGTGTTGAAGATCATTGCCAACGTGCTGCGCAAGCACCTGCATGGTCGCCACTTTATTGCGCGCTTTGGCGGTGAAGAGTTTGTGTTGCTGATGCCCGACACTTCACTCACCCAAGCGCTGGCTGTAGGCGAGGTGCTGCGGTCGGCCATCGAGTCGTGCCCTTTCCACTTCAAGGGTGAGCCGGTGACGATCACGCTGTCCATGGGTGTGGCGCAGTTCCAGCCGGGCGAGCGCAGCGATCTGGCGCTCAAGCGCGCCGACGAGGCGTTGTACCGGGCCAAGGCCGCTGGGCGCAATCAGGTGCAGGCGGCATAAAAATGTTCCATTTTATGATTTGAGCGCTGTGTCACACACCTTACGTTACACTGTTGCATTACCGTCTTCAGCGTGACGTCACTCCCTATGAAAACCCTGTACTTCGCCTTCCTGTTCATTCTGCTCGCCGGCTGCTCCAGCGGTCCGCGCATTGATACCAACCATCCCTCGGTCAACCACGACAATCGCGTGCAGTTCGTGATCGTCCACTACACCTCCACCAACCTTGAACGCTCGCTGGCCTTGCTTACCCACGGCCAGGTCAGCAGCCACTACCTGATCGGCGACGACGCCAGCGCCACCATCTACAAGCTGGTGGATGAGAGCCAGCGCGCCTGGCATGCCGGGGAAAGCGAATGGGCGGGCCGCACATGGCTCAACTCCAGCTCCATCGGCATCGAAATCGTCAACCCCGGGTACACGGACACGCCAACTGGTCGCCTGTGGTACCCCTATTCAGAGGCCCAGGTGAAGTCCCTGGTGGTGCTGCTCAAGGACATCAGTAAACGCAACGGCATCGACCCCAAGAACATCATTGGGCACAGCGACATCGCGCCGCTGCGCAAACTCGATCCTGGTCCATTGTTCCCCTGGAAGCGTCTGGCCGACGAAGGCCTGGGCCAGTGGCCTGACGCCCAGGCGGTCGACCGCTTCCGGCAGCAGTACGCAACGCAGCTGCCGAGCATCACCTGGTTCCAGGAAGAGTTGG
This sequence comes from Pseudomonas trivialis, assembly GCF_036864995.1. Classification (NCBI taxonomy): domain Bacteria; kingdom Pseudomonadati; phylum Pseudomonadota; class Gammaproteobacteria; order Pseudomonadales; family Pseudomonadaceae; genus Pseudomonas; species Pseudomonas trivialis. Next base: position 88,978 of record NZ_CP142151.1, read on the forward strand.
CGAAGCTGGGCTACCCGACGCCGCAGACCGGCGAACTGGACGTGGCCACGCGGCATGTGATCGCTGCGTTCCAGATGCACTTCCGTGCGTCGCTGTTCGACGGCATGCCAGACGCCGAAAGCGCCGCGATCCTGAGTGCTCTGAACCAACCCTAAACTCCAGGCAGGCCTGTGGCGAGCGACCTTTATGGTGAGCGGCCTCTGTGACGAGCGGGCCCTGTGGCAGCGGGCCCTGTGGCGAGCGGGCTTGCCCCGCGTTGGGTTGCGGAGCAGCCCTAATCAAAACAACACGGTTGATCTGACGCAACTCGGTGCCTGATTGGGGCTGCTGCGCAGCCCAACGCGAGGCAAGCCCGCTCGCCACAGGGTTCGCTCCCGACAAAGCCTGCGAACTACAGGGGCAACGCCATATAAAACTGCGTGCCCTGCCCCGGCCGCGAGTACACGCCCATGCGTCCGCCGTGCAATTGCACGATTTCCTTGCACAGTGCCAACCCCAGGCCTGCGCCACCTTTCTTGCGGCCCACCTGCACGAAAGGTTCGAAGATGCGCCCTTGCTGGCCATAGGCAATGCCTTCGCCGTTGTCCTCGACGCTGACAATCACCCGCTCGCCATGGCGTCGCGCCTGCAGGTGGATTTGCCCGCCTTCGGCGGTATGACGCAGCGCGTTGGCCAGCAGGTTGTCGAGCACCCGCTCCAGTTGCGCCTGATCGGCGTACAGCCGTGGCACGTCGGCCTGGGCCTCCACCAGCAATTCAATATGTTGCGCGTTTGCCGTCTCGGCAAAGCGGGCGCGCGCGTGCTCGAGCAGGTCCGTCACGTCGCATGGCCCCAGCGTGAGTTTCTGCAGGCCATTCTGGTAGCGCGAGAAGTTGAGCAAGTCGTTGATCAACTGCATCAGGCGCTGCATCTCTTCGTTGACCGTATCCAGCAGGTCCGCCTCGCGGGACTCTGCCGGAAACTTCGCGCGCTCGCGAAAAAGACCAAACGCCATGTGCATGCCGGTCACCGGCGTGCGCAACTCATGTGAGGCGCGCAATACGAACTCGCTGCGCACCCGCTCGAAGGCACGCTGCTCGGTGACGTCATGCAGCACCATCACCGCGCCGAGGATATGCCCCTGGGTATGGCTCACCGGCGTAAGGCTGTAAGTCAGCAGACGCAATTCGCCTTCGACTTCCACTTCCAGATCATCCGGCGCCCGCTCCAGGTTGCCGCCGCGCAGCACCAGCTGCAATTGTTCATCCAGCTCCGGGCGCACCAGCGCTTCGCCCAAGCCTTGCCCCAGGCGCTCCTCGTCCCAGCCCAGTTGACGCTGCGCAACGGGGTTGAGGTGCTCAAGGCGGCCTTGGCGATCGATCATCAGCAGGCCGTCGTCGATGCTGTCGAGCACTGCCTGCAGGCGCTGCTGGCCGGCCAGAAGTTCGTCGACATTGGTTGCCTGATGTTGGCGCAGCGCCTCGGCCATGATGCCGAAGCGCCGGGTCAGCTGGTTCATTTCCGCCGCTGACGAGATCGGCAGCGTCACCTCGAAATCACCCTGCCCGATCTTGTCGGCCGCCTTTGCCAGGGCTTCAATCGGCCCGCCAAAACGTCGTGCGATGCCATGAGCGGTGATGAAGCCGATAATCAGCACGGCAAGCCCAACCACCCCCAGGGCCGCAGCGATCAATAACGCACGGTTGCGCGACTTGTGTTCACTGGCGTTAATGTTTTCCAGGGCTTGTTTGTGTTCGGCGATCAGGCCATTGCGCAAGGCATTGAAGCTTTCGGTCAGTTTCTGATTTTTTTGTTCGCCAGTGGCGATCGCTGGGCTTCGTCGAACGCTTTCAGAAAGTCCAGGTAGTCGATGCGCGCCTGGCTGAAGCCGTTGATTCGTCCATCACGCTTTTCATGGGCGATACCTTCGTCCAGCAACGCAAAATACTGCTGCTTGGACGTCTCCAGGGCCTTGGCGTCAGGTTGCTCTTCGAGCATCAGGATCAATTGGTCGCCCAGGCTCTGACGCAGCTTGAGCCCCAGGTCCAGGGTGATGAAGTTGCTGCGGATCAGCGATTCCTGGCTCTTTGCCATTTGCATCACGCTGACCAGCCCGAGCACCAGGCCCAGCAGGGCCACGGTGATCAGTGCGGAGATGCTCAGGAATAACCGAGTGCGCAGTTTCATCGCAAGCTTCATAAGGTAAAGCTCACAGGTTGTACTGTTTGCGTTTGCGGTACAGCGTCGAGGCGTCGATACCCAGTGTACGGGCCGCCTGATCCAGGGTATCGCTGGTGGCCAGTACAGCGCCGATGTGGGCTTTTTCCAGCTCATCCAGGCTCAACGCCGCACCGATGCGCGGCGCATTATTGGTCGGCTGCTCCGCCATCCCCAGGTGGCTGATCTCGACTTTTTCCTGTGGGCAGATAATGCTCGCGCGCTCCACGACGTTGCGCAGTTCGCGGATATTGCCCGGCCAGCGATAGTTGAGCAGTGCTTCGCGGGCCTGGTCGCTGAAACCTCGCGCCGGTCGGGCATAGTCCTTGACGAAGCGCGCCAGGAAACGGTCCGCCAGGGTCAGGATGTCTTCACTGCGTTCGCGCAACGGCGGCAGGTGCAAGGTGATGACGTTGAGACGGTACAGCAGGTCCTCACGGAAGCGGCCGTCACGCACCATGTCTTCCAGGTTCAGGTTGGTGGCCGCCAGGATGCGCACATCGGCGCGGCGGGTCACCGGATCGCCGACGCGTTCGTATTCTTTGTCTTGGATAAAGCGCAGCAACTTGGGCTGCAAGGTGAGCGGAAAGTCGCCGATCTCATCGAGAAACAACGTGCCGCCGTCCGCCTGGTTGACCCGGCCCAGTGTGCTCTCGCTGGCCCCGGTGAAAGCACCGCGGCTGTGGCCGAACAACTCGCTTTCCATCAGTTCCGCCGTGAGAGACGGGCAGTTGATAGTGACGCAGGATTTCTTGGTGCGCTTGCTCCAGCCATGAATGGCCCGCGCCAGCTCACCCTTACCGGTGCCGGATTCGCCCAGGATCAGGATGTTGGCGTCGGTGCCGGCCACCTGGCGTGCGGTTTCGAGCACCACCATCATTGCCGGGCTGTGGGAGTCGAGACCGTCCTTGGGTTTGCGGACTTCGCCCTCCAGCGCCTCCAGGCGCGCGGAGAGCTGGCGCACTTCCAGCTGTTTGGCGGTGGCCAGACGCAATTGGTCCGGGCTGCACGGCTTGACCAGATAATCGGCTGCGCCGGCCTGGATGGCATCCACGGCGGTGTCAACGGCCGAATGCGCGGTGACGATCACCACGCGCATCCACGGCGCCTGAATGCGCATCTGCGCCAGCACGTCCAGGCCATTGTCTTCGCCCAGGCGCAGGTCGAGGAAGCACAGGTCGAACACCTGCCGCTGCATCAGGGCATCAGCCTGGGCGGCACTGTTGGCGGTAGCTACGGTGTAGCCTTCGTCTTCCAGGCAGTAACGGAAGGTGCGGAGGATCGCGGATTCGTCATCCACTAAAAGAATGCGGCCTTGAAGTTCCTTGGCTGATTCCATCTGTCCCGCGCTCCTTAACTTTAAATGATGATGGTGATTAGTCCCGGAATAATCGGGCAAGTTGCATGGTTTATTCTGATCGATAAAAGGCGACTTCGCGCAGCTATCTGCGCGGCTTCCTACAGCGCCCCAGGCTAGTGGCGTTTTTAGCCCTTCGTGCCACTTCGGCAACCGCTGCGGTGGGTTCTATCCCTTGATCCGACCACTGGCCATCGTGCATTTCGCACGGCCTGCAAGGGGGCATCGTGCAGGATGCTGGGGCGTTTGTATTGGGTTCAATCATAAGTTATTGATTTTATTGATATTTATTTTGAAAAAAGCTGGCATGCGCTCTGCAATACATCTCCCAAGAGTGTCATGAACCAATAATCAGAATGCGGGAGAAATGCAGCATGACTCGCCAAAGCCTCAGCCAACTGCGTGTATCGCCACTGCGCCTGCAACAGGGTCTGTTTGCCAGCTTGGCCCTGATGGTCACGTTGATTGGCGGCCAGCAGTTGCAGCACTGGCAGCAGAGTCAGCAGCAAGTCCCGCAATTCGACCGTCCGGCCATGACGCAAAACCATTTTCGTTCCATCGCCAGCGCGACTGCCGATGTAACTGCCCCGCAATTGCGCGTGGTCGACCAGGACTCCACCCTGGACGCGCTGCCTAAGCAAGAGCGTTGGGTGTTCTAGGCAATAAATCGGGCGCCGTATTGAGCGACCGCACTGCACTACAGCTGTTACCCCCTATGAAAGCGTAAGGAGAATCACCATGTTGAGTTGGGCAATCACGTTTCTGATCATCGCCATTGTGGCTGCAGTCCTCGGCTTCGGTGGCATCGCCGGCACCGCCACAGGTATCGCCAAGATCCTGTTCGTTGTCTTCCTGGTGATGTTCATCGCTTCGTTCTTCTTTGGTCGTAAGGGCCGAGGCTGAAGATGACCACTCTTTCTTTTAAAGCCATTACTGTCGCCCTGTTGTTGGGCGGCAGCGGCTTGGCGATGGCCGCCAATGACGGCCAGACCCGAGCCAACGAATTGCTCAGTGCGGACCCTCAGTACCGTGAAACCTGGCGAGACGTGGTGAAGAAAGAAGAGCGCCTGCCGGAATGGGTGATGAACCTGTCCGGCTCGGCCGAACAACAGATGACCGCTGTTGAAGAAGATGGCGACAAGTACCTGGTCGGGCCGCTTTGCGAGACGGCAGACACCTGCCTGAACAAGCGTCTGATCGTTGCCGTCAGCTTTGACAAGGAAGATGCCTACGCCCTGTTGGTGGAAGTCCCGGCCGGTTTGCCGAAGGACAAATCGCCGACGCGGCACGCCGATTACCGGTTTATCGGTAAGCCGGACGAAGGCATGCAAAAGCTGTTGATGGAACAGCTCAAGAAAGATCCGAATTGGTACTAGGTTCCGTTTGACGCACTCAGTGTCTGCGGGGCCGGCGTCCATAGAAAGAAGCCCGTTGCTTCTTTCTGTCTGCATCGCTCGCCAAGGGCGATGCATGACCAGGGGGTCGGGTTGCTCTGATCAATCGAGATCGGCGTGACCTACGGGTACAGGGAGTGCCTGCGCAAGGGCCGGGTCAGGTGAAAAGCTGCGACGCAAGTTCACAAGTCCTCAAGCTTGCTGAACTTGCGGCGGGCTTGTTGCTCTGATGGCTGCGTCCCATATCGGCCTTAGCCCAACATTTCGTTTTTGCTCTTCACCAAGCATTACTAGTTGTGTCGCCGCGACCATCTATCGAGAAAGTTTTGCCCCCGCCATAGGATATTTCTGACGCGAACTCCGTGAATTTCTGGGCGTTTGTGCCATCCCTTCAGCGCGCGTCTGACTCCCTGAGCAAGCCTGTACTGGCAGGTTCACGGCATGTTTGCCCGTCAGATTGGCGTAATCGAACTGACCGTTCGGACAGTTATTCCCTAAAAAAGCCATGCCGATTCGGCATAGGGTAGGCGTTTACGGCATTAGACGTTGCTCCCTTGCATGGGAATAGTTGCGCCTTTTTTCGCCTGCCAGTAAGCCATTTCGGCCATGCGGCGGTGACCTTCCATGGAGGCTTGTGCACACACTTTTTCGCTCTCGAGCGTTGCGGCTGGCGCATTTGCCTTAAGTTCACGTGAAGTAAGGGTAATGACATGAAGAAGGCAAAACTAAGCCTCGCCTGGCAGATCCTCATCGGTCTGGTGCTGGGGATTGCAATCGGTGCGGTGCTCAACCATTTCAGTGCTGAAAAGGCCTGGTGGATCAGCAACGTCTTGCAGCCGGCAGGCGATATCTTTATCCGCCTGATCAAGATGATCGTGATCCCAATTGTGATTTCCTCGCTGATCGTCGGCATTGCCGGGGTCGGTGACGCGAAAAAGCTGGGTCGGATCGGTGTCAAAACCATTCTTTACTTCGAAATCGTCACCACCATTGCCATCGTGGTCGGTCTGTTGCTGGCCAACCTGTTCCATCCGGGTGCAGGCATCGACATGAGTACCCTGGGCACCGTCGATATCTCCAAGTACCAGGCGACTGCCGCCGAGGTGCAGCATGAACACGCGTTCATCGAGACCATCCTCAACCTGATCCCCTCGAATATCTTCGCCGCCGTCGCCCGTGGCGAGATGCTGCCGATCATTTTCTTCTCGGTGCTGTTCGGCCTCGGCTTGTCGAGCCTCAAGCCCGAGCTGCGCGAGCCGCTGGTGACCATGTTCCAGGGCGTATCCGAGAGCATGTTCAAAGTCACTCACATGATCATGAAGTACGCCCCCATCGGTGTCTTCGCGCTGATCGCGGTGACCGTCGCCAACTTCGGCTTCGCTTCCCTGCTGCCGCTGGCCAAGCTGGTGATCCTGGTTTACGTCGCCATCCTGTTCTTCGCCTTTGTGGTGCTGGGCCTGATCGCTCGCCTGTTCGGCTTCTCGGTGATCAAGCTGATGCGCATCTTCAAGGATGAGCTGGTGCTGGCCTACTCCACCGCCAGTTCCGAGACCGTGCTGCCGCGCGTGATCGAGAAGATGGAAGCCTACGGCGCGCCGAAGGCGATCTGCAGCTTTGTGGTGCCGACCGGTTACTCGTTCAACCTCGACGGCTCGACCCTGTACCAGAGCATCGCCGCCCTCTTTATCGCCCAGTTGTATGGCATCGACCTGTCGATCGGCCAGCAACTGATGCTGGTGCTGACTCTGATGGTCACCTCCAAAGGGATTGCCGGCGTGCCGGGCGTGTCCTTCGTGGTGCTGCTGGTCACCCTGGGCAGCGTGGGCATTCCGCTGGAAGGCCTGGCCTTCATTGCCGGCGTCGACCGCATCATGGACATGGCGCGTACCGCGCTCAACGTGATCGGCAATGCCCTGGCCGTGTTGGTGATTTCTCGCTGGGAAGGCATGTACGACGATGCCAAAGGCGAGCGCTACTGGAACTCGCTGCCGCACTGGCGCACCCGGACAGCAGTGCCGACCGCCCAGGCCACTCGCGGCTGATTGCCCTCAGGCGCTGAAACAAACCCCGGAAAATTCCGGGGTTTGTCGTTTCTGTCAGCCCCGTTATCATTCGCCCCATCTTTCGGGGGATTTAACTGATGCTCAATGGCCTGTGGCTTGGCTTCTTTGTCGTGGCAATGGTGTCAGCACTGGCGCAATGGCTGGTGGGGGGTAACGCCGGGATTTTCGCAGCGATGGTCGAAAGCATTTTCGCCATGGCCAAATTGTCAGTGGAAGTCATGGTGCTGCTGTTCGGCACCCTGACCTTATGGCTGGGCTTTTTGCGCATCGCCGAAAAAGCCGGGATCGTCGACTGGCTGGCCAAGGCTCTGGGGCCGCTGTTTCGCCGGCTGATGCCCGAAGTGCCGGCCGGCCACCCGGCCATCGGCCTGATCACCCTCAACTTCGCCGCCAACGGCCTGGGCCTGGATAACGCCGCGACTCCCATCGGCCTGAAGGCCATGAAGGCGCTGCAGGAACTCAACCCCATCCCCAACACCGCCAGTAACGCGCAAATCCTGTTCCTGGTGCTTAACGCCTCGTCGCTGACGCTGTTGCCGGTGACCATCTTCATGTACCGCGCCCAGCAAGGCGCCGCCGACCCGACGCTTGTGTTCCTGCCGATCCTGCTGGCCACCAGTGCCTCGACCCTGGTGGGCCTGCTGTCGGTGGCGGTGATGCAGCGTCTGCGATTGTGGGACCCGGTGGTGCTGGCCTACCTGATTCCCGGTGCGCTGGTGCTGGGTGGTTTCATGGCGTTGCTGGCCACCCTGTCCGCCACGGCGCTGGCCGGGCTGTCGTCGATCCTTGGCAACCTGACGCTGTTTGGGTTGATCATGCTGTTTCTGCTGATCGGTGCACTGCGCAAGGTCAAGGTGTACGAGGCGTTTGTCGAAGGGGCCAAGGAAGGCTTCGATGTGGCGAAAAACCTGCTGCCCTATCTGGTGGCGATGCTCTGCGCAGTCGGTGTGCTGCGTGCTTCCGGGGCGCTGGACTTCGGCCTGGAAGGCATCCGTCACCTGGTGGCGTGGACCGGCATGGACACGCGGTTTGTCGACGCCCTGCCGACCGCGATGGTCAAGCCGTTCTCCGGCAGCGCGGCGCGGGCGATGCTGATCGAGACCATGCAGACCCAGGGCGTGGACAGCTTCCCCGCGTTGGTGGCGGCGACGATTCAGGGCAGTACCGAAACCACGTTTTATGTGTTGGCGGTGTACTTTGGGTCCGTGGGGATTCAGCGGGCAAGGCATGCCGTGGGGTGTGCCTTGCTGGCGGAGTTTGCCGGTGTGGTTGCGGCGATTGCGGTGTGCTACTGGTTCTTTGGCTGAGGCTGAAATCGCCATCGGGAGCAAGCCCCCTCCCACATTTTGAAAGTGTTCACAGGTCAAAATGTGGGAGGGGGCTTGCTCCCGATGAGGCCCTCAGCGATTCATTGCTCTACTGCCCTGCTCAACCACCCAATCCACCACCTGCTTATTCAACTGATCCGCCGCCAATCCAAACGCTGCCACCACCGCCGGCACCTTGGTATCTGCCACCGGCTGCCTTACCTCAAACCGTCGGCTGGCGATAATCCGCTGATCACTGCCTCGCACCAACCGCGCATCCAACCGAATCACCACCTGCACCGTACTGCCCTGGTATTCGCTCTGAAACGCCTGCAGCTGTCCGCCCAGTTCATAGTCGGCCTGCAGGTTGGTCTCGTCGGTACTCAGCAGCGTCACCTGTCCATCGCGCTGGAAGCCGTCGAGCAGGCGGTTGCGCAGCAGCACCGGCGCCGGGTCGCTCCAGCGCGCGTGGGCGTAGCTGCTGATCAGGTTGCCATTGGGCACTACGGCAATGCGCGGGCTGTCGAGGAACTCGCTGGTCTGGGGCTTGGTCACGCGCAGCGACCAGCTCACCGGGGTGCCGTGTGTGGCGGCGGGCGTTGCCGTCAGGCGGTACACGTCCGAAGGATCGGCCTTGGGCAGGATCGAGCACGCGCTCAGCAGTGCCAGGGCCAGTGGAACGATCAGTTGGCAAACACGCTTCATGGCGTGAACTCCTTGTTCTTGTCGCTGCCCAGCAGGTAGCCGCTGGGGTTGGCTTCCAGGCGCCGGGAAATGGCGCGCAGCGACGCGAGGGTTTCGCGCAGCTCGCGCACGGCCGGCGCCAGTTCGTTGAGGCCCTGCATGCCGCTGTTCACCGAATCCTTATTTTTGGTGAGCAAGGTGTTGATGGTGGCGGTGCTTTGCTGCAGGGATTTCATTGCCTGCTCGGCGCTACCGAACGCCTGTCTGCCCTGATCGTTGAGCAAGCCATTGGCGTTGCGCATCAGCACGGTGGTCTGCTCGAGCGCAGCGGTGGCCTGCTTGCTTACCTGCATCAGTTGTTGCATCACCACCTTGATATCGCCGCGCTGATCGGCAATGGCGCCAGTGGTTTGCTGCAGGTTGTCGAGGGTCTTGCTCAGGCGGTCGACGTTTTCCGAAGAAAACATGTTGTTGGCGTTGTGCAGCAGCAGGTTGATGCCGGTCATCAGGTCATTGCTGTTATTGAGCAGCCGCGCGATGGGCGACGGTGAGGCGATGATCTGCGGCAGCTCGCCATCCTTGCCCTTGAGTTCGGGGCTTTGCGGCGTGCCGCCGCTGAGCTGGATGATCGAGGTGCCGGTGATGCCGGTCAGCGCGAGCTTGGCCTGGGTGTCTTCCTTGATAGGCGTCTGCCCGGCCAGGCGGATGCGCGCCAGTACGCGGCGCGGGTCTTTGGGGTCCAGGCGCAGGCTGGTGACGTCGCCCACCTTGATCCCGCTGTACTGCACCGAGCTGCCCTGGGACAGGCCGCTGACCGCCTCGTTGAAGATCACTTCGTAATCCTGGAAGGCGCTGTCGACGCTGGATTTGGCCAGCCACAGGCCAAACAGCATCGCGCCGACCACCACGATCACGCTGAACAGACCGATCATCACATGATGGGCGCGGGTTTCCATGTCATACCTCGTTGAGCGGTTGAGCAGCATCCAATGCCGCGCGGCCCCGTGGGCCGTGGAAATATTCGTGAGTCCAGGGGTCGTCGGTTTCCGAGACGACATCGATGGCGTCGGCCACCAGCACTTTCTTCTGCGCCAGCACCGCCACGCGGTCGGTGATGGTGTACAGCGTGTCCAGGTCGTGTGTGACCAGAAACACACTCAGGCCCAGCGCGTCGCGCAGGGTCAGGATCAGTTGGTCGAATTGCGCCGCGCCAATCGGGTCGAGGCCGGCGGTGGGTTCGTCGAGAAACAGGATATCCGGGTCCAGTGCCAGGGCACGGGCCAAGGCCGCGCGCTTGATCATGCCGCCGGACAGCGACGCCGGGTATTTGTCGGCGGCCGACAGCGGCAAGCCGGCCAGGGCCAGCTTGACCGCCGCCAGGTGCTCGGCGTCGGCGCGGCTGAGGCCGGCGTGTTCGATCAGCGGCAGGGCGACGTTCTCGGTGACGGTGAGTGACGAAAACAGCGCGCCCTTCTGGAACAGCACGCCAAAGCGGCGTTCCACCAGGGAGCGTTCGTGCTCGGGCAGGTTCGGCAGGTTCTGGCCGAACACACGCACCTCGCCGGCGCTGGGCCGGCGCAGGCCGACGATGCTGCGCAGCAGCACCGATTTGCCGCTGCCGGAGCCGCCGACCACGGCGAGGATCTCGCCCTTGTACACATCCAGGCTGAGGTTCTCGTGCACGCTCTGGCTGCCAAAGCGGTTGCACAAGCCACGCACTTCAATCACCGCCTCGGCGGGTGCACGCAGTGGACGACTCACCAACCCATCTCCATAAAGAACAATGCGGCGACCGCATCCAGCACGATCACCACGAAAATCGACTGCACCACGCTGGAGGTGGTGTGGGCACCCACCGACTCGGCACTGCCGCTGACCTTGAAGCCCTCCAGGCAGCCAATGGCCGCGATCAGAAACGCGAACACCGGCGCCTTCACCAGGCCCACCAGAAAATGCTGCACGCCGATGTCCGATTGCAGCAGCGACAGAAACATTGCCGGCGAAATATCCAGGGCCACGGCACACACCACGCCACCGCCGACAATGCCCGAGAGCATCGCCAGAAACGTCAGCATCGGCAGCGCCACCAGCAGCGCCATGACGCGCGGTAACACCAGCAGCTCCATCGGGTCCAGGCCCAGGGTACGGATGGCGTCGATTTCTTCGTTGGCCTTCATCGAGCCGATCTGTGCGGTAAAGGCGCTGGCCGTGCGGCCGGCGATCAGGATAGCGGTGAGCAGTACGCCGAACTCACGCAGAAAAGAGAACGCCACCAGGTCCACGGTAAAAATCGTCGCGCCGAAGCTCTTGAGCACCGTGGCACCCAGAAACGCCACCACGGCGCCCACCAGAAAGGTCAGCAGGGCGACAATGGGCGCCGCGTCGAGGCCGACCTGCTCCAGGTGCGCGACCATCGGCGTGAGGCGCCAGCGTTTGGGGCGCAGGATGCCGCGGGCGAAGGTTTCAAGGATCAGGCCGATAAAGCCCAGCAGCTGTTTGCTGTCCTGCCACACGGTGTCCACCGCCCGGCCGATACGCGCCAGCAACTGGATGCCGGTGGCCTCTTCCGGGCCTTTGTCGGGCACGCAGAAATCGTTGAGGGAACGGTAGACGGTCTTGAGCAGCGCACGGTCGGCGGCGGACAAACTGCAGTCGGTCTGTTCGGCCGATTGCTCGATGCGGGTGGGGCCGAGCAACTCCACGAGCAGCGACGCGCCGGCAGTGTCCAGCGCGCCGAGGCCGTTGAGGTCGATGCGCGCGGCGGCATCGTACTGGCCGTCGAGCCTGGCTGACAGTTTGCGCAGGCTTGCGTAGTGGGCCAGCGTCCAGTCCCCCGTAATCCGCAACTGTGGCGGCGAGATGGACGTATCGAGGTGGGCTGCGCCGGGCGTGGGACTGCTGGTCATAAGCTCCGAGCTTGTCTGCTATTTCGCAATGGCTACGTAATAGCACACTACCGTCTACGTTGGGTTGTCCGTTTGTGCTGTGTCCGTCACTTTGAAGCGCAGCACGCCGATCACCTGTCCGTCTTCGGTGAGCACCTGCACCTGCCAGCGCCCTACGGCGTCGCCCGGGAAGTTCTGTTTGTGGGTCCAGGCGCGGTAGCCTTCCTTGCGTCCGCCGTGGATGTCGAGGGCGATGCGGTCGACTTCTTTACCGTTGAACTTCCACACATGGTAGATCCGCTCATCCAGCCCGCGCGGCGCGTTGATGGCGGTGTAGGCGTAAAGCCCGCCGCTGCGCAACTGGGCAGCGTTGACTTCCTTGAGGTCGTCACCGGGCGTGCGATCCTGCATTTGCGTGCTGATGGCTACTTCGGTCATCCACAGCGTGGCGGGCGGCACCCAGCTGCGCAGGAACCAGCCGGCGCAGCCGATGGCGGCCGTGACCCCCAGCAGCATCGCCCAGCCTCTGAGGCTACGCAGCGGCAGGCTCAACGCCAGGCTTGGAATCGACAGCGCCATGGCCACGCCGAGCGCCAGCTTGTAACTCTCGGCGGTGGTCAGGTGAAGGATGATCGGCAGCGCGGTGAGCAGCGCGGCAAACAGTGTCAGGGTGTGCAGGGCCAGAAACAGCGAGCGCTTGGGCGCCAGCCATTTGTAGTACAGCGGGTCGATGATCGACACCAGTGCCGCCGCGCCCAGCAGGCCGGTGAACACCGATTGGCCGCTGTTCCAGGCGGTGGTGACGAAGAAAAACGGCAGCACGAAAAACAGGCTTTCCTGGTGAATCATCTGAGTGGCATAGCGCAACAGCGGTTCGGGGATTTCCCGCTTGAACAGCTTGGCGAACAGTTGGGTAAAACTGTTTTCCAGCATCAGCCACAACCAGCTCACCAGCATGATCACCGCGATCCAGCTGGCCATGCCCTGCTGGCGGTCCACCAGAATGAAGCTGCCCACACCCGAGATGAAGCCGCCGAGTGCGATCACCCCTGGGTAGCGCTTCATCAGTTCGAGGATGCGCTGGATTACGTGACTCAGGTTTGGCATTCGGCGATTCGCAGTAGGTGTAGGAAAAGATCCCGGACAGAATAGCGTCTCGGTACGCGTGTGCGGTGGCTCACTGCGCGATCCGTTTGCGATAACCGCGCACGCCGATCAACACAATCGCGATCAGCCCGAGCACGCCGGCGCCGATCCAGTTCAGAGCGTCGTAGCTGAGCAGCGGTTTTTCGATGCGCCAGTAGCCCGGTTGTTTGAACACCTGGCGCATGGCCTGGTTGGTCTGTTCCAGGCTGACCGCTTTGATGCGCTTGACCGGGTCGCTGAAACGCCCGTTGGCGTACTCGCCAGACGCGCTCCAATAATAGTCGGCCAGGGCACTGTTGCCCTGTACGGCCCAGGCTTGGCGGGCGACGGCGGCCTGTTGCAGGCGGGCGAAGGCGGCCGGATCGAGGCCGTCCTTGAGCAGTCCGGCTGTGAGGTCGTGCAGCACCTGTTCGGCCTCGGGGAGGTCTTCGCGTTCTAGATCGGCATTCAGGCTGAGGAAGCCGACGCCGCCGAGTACTTCGCGCTCGCTCCAGGGGCCGTAGGACAAACCGTGCCTGAGGCGCAGTTCGCGGTAGAGCGCCCAGTCCAGGTAGTCCTTGAGCAGGTCGTAGGTTTCGTCATGCTGATCGTCCAGCATCGGCTCGGGAAACAGCCAGTGCAGCTTTGCACCGTCGCCGACCCAGCCGCGCATCAGGTCGCGATGATGGGCGGCGGCGTGCTGGATTTCGGGCAGGGCCAGGTGGTCGGTCGGCTCGACCGGGTCGAGTTCGCCGTAGGTGCGCTCAAGGTAGGCCGGCAGCAATTTGTCGAGATCGCCGACGATGATCAGGGTCATGTTGTTGGGGGCGTACCAGTTTTTGCGCAGCGCCTCCAATTGATCGCGCGTGAGTTGACCGACCTCGGCCCGTTCGGCGCACTTGAGGCCCAGCTCGACCGCCAGTTGATTGCTGGCGGTGTGGCCCAGGTCCTGGCGGTCGAGCAGGCGCTGCAGGTGCGAGTAATGCCCGCCGTCCTCGCGCTCGACGACGCGCTTGGCGGCATTGATATTGGCGTCGGTCAGTTCGGTGCGGGTGAGGATGGCCAGCAGCAGGTCCAGCACCTTGCGCTGGTTTTGTGCAGGGGCCTCGATCACAAAGGTGGTGTCGGCATTGCTGGTGTAGGCGTTCCACTCGCCGCCCAGGGCTTGCATGCGGTCTTCGAGATCACCTTCGCCGCCGCCGTCGATGCCGCTGAACAGCAGGTGTTCGAGCAGGTGCGGCAGCTCTTTTTGCTCACAACTGAAATCATCCAGGCCCACGCCAACCACCAGGCGAATCGCCACATGCCCGCGTTCGGTGCCTGGCTTGAGCAGCACTTGCAGGCCGTTGGGCAAGGTGTAGCCCTCGACTTGCAAACGGTCAAAAGCAAAGGCATGGGCAGAACCCATGAGCAGACAGGCGAACAACAGGCGACGCATAACAAGCTTCCTGGCGAGTGAGGTCAGCTTTAACTGACTTCACGGGCCACCATCCGTTCAGGGTGAATGCGTGATGTCGGCAATATCGTCGTCGGAGAGTGCACCGGTGTCGGACGTTTCCAGCACGACATAGGCGCTGCTGCAAAACAGTGAGTTGAGGCGCTTCATGTCGGCAATCAGCTCCAGGTGCAGGGAACTGGTCTCCAGGCTCTGTACGATCTTGTGTTGCAGCCGGCTGACGTGGGCGTGGGCCAGGCGACGCTCCTGGGCGCGGAAGCGACGTTTTTCGCGCAGCAACTGGCGGGCGCTTTCCGGGTCGGCACTCAGGAATACCGACAGCCCCAGGCGCAGATTGGCGATCAACTGGCTGTGCAGACCCGAGAGTTCCTCCAGGCCGACCTCGGAAAACTGGCGGCGCTGCGATGTTTTCTGCTGCTGCACCTTGCGCAGCATGCGCTCGATCAGGTCGCCGGCCAGCTTCAGGTTGATCGACAGCTCGATGATCTCGGCCCAGCGCCGGCTGTCGTGTTCGCCCAGGTCTTCGCGCGGCATCTGCGCCAGGTAAAGCTTGATCGCGCTGTACAGCGCCTCGACGTCGTCGCTGAGGCTGCGCATTTCCTGAGTGATGGCGGTTTGTTTGCCGCGTAGCACTTCCTGCATGGCCATGAGCATGTTGTCGATCAGGTCACCCAGGCGCAGGGTTTCCCGTGCGGCGTTGGCCAGGGCCAGGCTCGGTGTGGCGAGAGCGGCTGGGTCCAGGTGGCGCGGCTTGGTCTTGCCGTTGACCTCTTCGCGCTCCGGCAGCAACCATTCGCACAGCCGCGCCATGGGGCCGATGGTGGGCAGCAGGATCAGGCAGCGGCTGACGTTATAGAGCAGGTGGAAGGTGATGACCATGCCTTGGGCGCTGTAGTCCAGGCTGTCCATCCACAGCACCAGCGGGTCTAGCACCGGGATGATCAGCAGCAGGCCGATCAGTTTGTAGAGCAGGCTGCCCAGCGCCACCTGGCGCCCGGCGGCGTTCTGCATGCTGGTGCTGAGGAAGGCCAGTATGCCGCTGCCGATATTGGCGCCGATCACCAGGCCGATGGCCACGTGCAGGCCGATCACGCCGGCGCCGGCCAGGGTGGCGGTAAGCAGCACGGCGGCCAGGCTCGAGTAGGAAATCATGGCGAACAGCGCGCCGATCAGGGCGTCGAGCAGGATATCGCCGGTGAGCGAGGCGAAGATCACTTTGACGCCTTGAGCGTGGGTGATCGGCCCGGCGGCTTCGACGATCAATTGCAGGGCAAGAATGATCAGGCCGAGGCCTATGCTCACGCGGCCCAGTTGGCCGGCGCGCGTCTGTTTGCGCGACAGGAAGAAAATAACGCCGAGGAAGATCAGCAGCGGTAACAACCAGGACAGGTCGAAGGTCAGCACCCGCGCCATCAGCGCCGTACCAACGTCTGCACCGAGCATGGTCGCCAGTGCGGGCACCAGCCCCATGAGGCCTTGGCCGACAAAGGACGTCACCAGCATTGCGGTGGCGTTGCTGCTTTGCACCATGGCCGTCACCAGAATACCGGCGACGAAAGCCAGCCAGCGTTTGGACATGTTCTGCCCGATGACTTGGCGCAAGTTGGAACCGTAGACCCGCAGAATGCCGGTACGGACGATGTGCGTGCCCCAGATAAGCAGGGTCACGGCGGAAAGCAGATTGAGCAAGGTCAGCATGCTCGGCCCCCCGTGTGGGTGTGCTCCATGAGGAGCGAAGGAAAGGTGCCGCGTGCCGTTCTACGTCTTGTACTTAAGCTGTAGTTGGCGAATAGGCTTCGCGCCAGCATCGCATAGCTACATCAGGGATTGAAACAAAACTGTCATGAGGAGCGCTCCCACGGGGAGTGTGGGAGCGTTCAGCAGCGGCTCAGGGATTATTGACCCGGAACGTCCTTGCGCAGTTTCACCGGGTCCTGCTGTTTCTTCTTTTTAGCGATGGCGGTACGCATCTTGATGTTGACCGCCTCCACCGCCAGCGAGAACGCCATGGCGAAGTAGACGTAGCCTTTTGGCACGTGCACGTCGAACGATTCGGCGATCAGCACGGTACCGACCACCAGCAGGAACGACAGCGCCAGCATCTTCAGCGACGGGTGCTTGTCGATGAACGCGCTGATGGTGCCGGCAGCCAGCATCATCACCAGCACCGCGACCACAATCGCCGCGACCATCACCGGCACATGGGACACCATGCCGACTGCGGTGATCACCGAGTCCAGGGAGAACACGATGTCGATGATCGCGATCTGGATGATGGTGTAGATGAACTTGCCACCCTTGCCGCCGGGTTCGTCGTGGGATTCGTCTTCACCTTCCAGGGCGTGGTACATCTCTTGGGAGCTTTTCCACAGCAGGAACAGGCCACCGAAGAACAGGATCAGGTCGCGCCCGGAAATACCCTGGCCGAACACCACGAACAGGTCGGCCGTGAGTTGCATGACCCAGGTGATCGACAGCAGCAACAGGATGCGCGTGACCATGGCCAGGGCCAGGCCGAAGATCCGGGTGCGCGCCTGCATGTGCTTGGGCATGCGACTGACCAGGATCGAAATCATGATGATGTTATCGATGCCCAGGACGATCTCGAGGGCCGTCAGGGTGAAGAAGGCAATCCAGATTTCCGGATTGGTCAGCCATTCCATGTGTATTCCTTTGAGCAAATGTTAAACCGCGCAAGCTGCAGCGCCGCGCGGTGAGTGAGTCGGTAGGATTATAGAGTGCTGAACAGCGGAAAAATCCCCATCAGCAATGCGGCGAACATTATGCACAGGCATACCAGCACTGCCCACTTCAGGGTAAAGCGCTGGTGATCGCCGAATTCGATACCGGCCAGGGCCACCAGCAGGTATGTCGAGGGTACCAGCGGGCTGAGCAAGTGCACCGGTTGGCCAACGATCGAGGCGCGGGCCATTTCCACGGCGGTGATGCCGTAGTGGCTGGCGGCTTCGGCGAGTACGGGCAGCACGCCATAGTAGAACGCGTCGTTGGACATGAAGAACGTGAACGGCATGCTCACCAGCGCGGTGATCACCGCAAGGTAAGGGCCCATCGCTTCCGGGATGACCGCCAGCAGGCTCTTGGACATGGCGTCGACCATGCCGGTGCCCGACAGGATGCCGGTGAAGATACCGGCGGCGAAGATCAACCCGACCACCGCCAATACGCTGCCGGCATGGGCGGCGACGCGGTCTTTCTGTTGTTGCAGGCACGGGTAGTTGACGATCATGGCGATACTGAACGCCACCATGAACAGCACCGGCAGCGGCAACAGGCCGGCGATCAGTGTGCACATCAGGCCCAGGGTCAGCGCGCCGTTGAACCAGATCAGCTTGGGACGGCGGGCGTCGGGGAATTGCGACACGCTGATGTCGCTGTGGTCGATGTCGTCGCCCTGCAGGTGCAACTCACCCAGGCGTGCACGTTCGCGCTTGCCGTACATGTAGGCGATCACTAGGATTGCCACTATGCCGGCGGCCATCGCGGGAATCATGGGTACGAAGATGTCGGACGGGTCCACATGCAGCGCGCTGGCGGCACGGGCGGTCGGGCCACCCCAGGGGGTCATGTTCATCACACCACCGGCGAGGATGATCAGGCCGGCCATGATCCGCGGGCTCATGCCGATGCGTTTGTACAGCGGCAGCATGGCCGCCACGCAGATCATGTAGGTGGTGGCGCCGTCACCGTCGAGTGACACAACCAACGCCAGCACGGCGGTGCCGACGGACACTTTCAGCGGGTCGCCCTTGACCATCTTGAGGATCTTGCGCACGGCCGGGTCGAACAGGCCGGAGTCGATCATCAGGGCAAAGTAGAGGATGGCGAACATCAGCATCACGCCGGTCGGCGCAAGCTTGGTGATGCCTTCGAGCATCATCGGGCCGATCTTCGGTGCGAAGCCGCCGAACAGCGCAAACAGGATCGGCACGATGATCAAGGCGATCAGCGCGGACAGGCGCTTGGTCATGATCAGGAACATGAACGTGATGACCATGGCGAAGCCAAGGAAAGTCAGCATAGGGATACTCCAGGCGTAGCGCGGCTAGGGAATGGCGAACCGGTTGGGGTCAGCGCAGAACGAAAGGCACGAGGCGTACGGGGGGAGTGAGGGCAAGCAGGCGTTTACTAGCGGACATCAGGGATCACCATTGTTGTTGTTAACAGTCGGTCTGTTGCCGACAGTGAAGGCGATCCTAGACGCGTAAGCTTTCAGCCAGCTTTCGCCGGGGAAACGGGGGACACACGGTAAAAAGTTTCAGGCTGCTTGAATTTATATAGCTGGCTTTATGTGGGAGGGAGCAAGCCCCTTCCCCATTTGGACTGTGGTGCAACACAGGTCTACGGCAGTTCGAGGCCGCCGGCGGCTTTGTGGAGACTGCGCAGATGCTCGCCGACTTGCTTGAGATTCGCCTCGCATGCGGCGATCTCGGCGGCGCGGGATGGCTCCAGCAGCGCCCTTACCTCTTTATCCAGCTCGCCGGTCAGCGATTGCAGTTGTTTCTGGCGTTCGGCGCTCTCCGATTCCAGACGCTTGGCTTCCGACGGCTGCGGCAGACCGTAACCGCTGCTGCCGAGCAGCTCCGCCGGGCGGCTGAGGAAGCCGCTGTTGGCGAGGATCTGTTGCAGCGTTGCGTTGGCCTTCTCCATACCACCGTTCTTCAACTCGCGGGCACCGAGGTAGCGTTGTTTGACTTCATCCTGAGCCAGCATCAACTGTCTGCGAAAGCTGGCCTGCTCCAGCAGCAGCAGCGCGGCGCTGGTGCGCAGGTCGGCCTGGTCGAACCATTGACGGCGCTCCTGGGCACTCAGCGACAGCCAGTCTTCGACCTCGGTCTGCTTGATCGGCAGGTATTTGCGCAGCACATCGAACATCGCCTGGTAGCGCTCACGGAACGAGTCGAAGTGATAACCCAGGCGCAGCGCCTTGCGTTTGTCGTCCAGGACGCTAGTGTCCGCCAGGCCCCGGGCTTGCAGCACTTCGAGCAGGCCATTGGGGGTGATGTTGTCCAGCCCGGTCAGTTGCGGGTTGGCGCTGCCGCTGCGCAACAGCTTGAGGCTTTCGACGGCGCAGTTGTTGGAGATGAAGAAGTAGTTGCCGTCGTAGCTCCAGTGCATCTCGGCGGCGTGTTCGACGGTGTCGTTGATCTCCTGGCGCGACAGCTTCAACGGTACAGAGGCCAGGCCGCGCAGCTCGGTTTTGGTGTATTCGTCGATTACCTGGGCCAGCGGCAGCACGAACAGGCGTGACGGGTACTTGCCCACCAGGCCGTCCCAGCTCGACAGTTGGACGTCACCGACGAATGCGCGGTAGGACAACACCAGATGCTGGTCCAGGTCCAGCCGACAATCCGGGCCACGAGGGCGCCCGGGGGCGCAGATCACCAGACGCAACATGCTATGGCCCCAGCGGCTGACCAGGTTCTGGTTGGCTTCGGCAAGCAGGTAGTCGATTTCGTAGACACGCTCGGGATCGACGTGGCCCAGTGGCGTTTTGGCAAAGTCATTGCCGGCGTTGAGGAAGGCATAGGTCTTTTCGCAGGCGTCCTGCTGGGGGGCGCCCAGCCGAAATGTTCCTTGTAATAGCGGAACAGCGAAGGGCGACGGCAGGCGTAGCTCGGATCGAGGAGGAAGTACTCCATGTTGACCGCCACGAACTCCAGCGGGCTGGTGGTTTCGTAGATGTCCGGGCTGCGCGCGATCTGGCGGTTGTGCTGTTCGCGTTCGCCGCGACGGCCCACATATTGCGGCCAGCCGGCGATGTCCAGCAGGCGTGGATCATCGCTGAGGGTGAAGCGGCGGTTGTTCTGACCACGGCATTGGTCGGGCAGGCCGATCAGGCCGGTGATGCTGTTCTGGCGGCTGCAGCGGTTGATCAGTGCGCGGTCGTCTTTGGACCACAGGCGCGCACGGTCATAGATGTGGGTCAGTTCATGCAGCACGGTGGCGAGCATTTCCCGACGTACGGTGCCGTGGGGGCGATGGGTCTTCTGGGTGGCTGCGCTGCCATCGGTGAGGCTGGCGAGCAGGTTGCGGTTGAGGTCCAGCTCGGACACCAGCGAGGCCTGGCCGTAAGCGTTTTCGGGCATCTGGTCGGTCCAGCCGACATCGATGCGGCGGTCCAGTTGCTCGATAAAACGGGGCGGCAAGGCGCGCATTGCCTCATCGAGCAGCGCCTGGCTGGCCTGCTGTTCGGCGGGGCTTAGGCCTTCGGTCTTGAGCCGCAGTTGCAGGCTGGCCTGGGCTGCGCCGCTACACAGCAGCACAGTCCCGGCCAAGAGCCAGGCGAGCAGGCGCCTCACAGAGCGAGAATAGCTTCGGCGAGGGTCTGGTCAGTGGCGTCGCGGGCTTCGGGCACGCGGGTGCGCAGGGTGTCGAAGGCAGCTTCAAGTTGTGCGCCACGGATCTCGCCATTGGTGGCGACGAAACTGGCGGCATCATCGTGGGCTTCACGCACGACTTTGGAGTCGCGGATGGAGGTGGTGGTGTCCGAGGTGAAATCGATGGTGCGCGCTGAGGCACGGACGACGATGTTACTGGTGGCCTTGAGGGTTTGCGCCTGGGCGACATCCGCCAGGAACAGCAGGCCGAGGACGGCGACGATCAGCGGGCTACGCATGGAATGGCTCCAGAATATTAAGATGATGATTGGACGAGAATTGCCTGCGCCAGTTCACGGTCGCTTGCATGAAGTTTTGGCCGGGTGCGGCGCAGGTAATCCAGCGCAGACTCCAGGCGTGCGCCCCGCCATTGGCCGTCAGTGGCAATGAAAGCGGCAGCATCATCCCGTGCGGCCAGTACTCTTTTTCTGTCGAAGGGGGCAGACGTCACCTTGCTGGTGGCGTACACGCTGACGACGGTGCTCTGCACGGTCACGTCAAAGGCCGAAGCCAACGGTGACCAACCAGTGCACATCAACACGGCAACAGTGAACAGGCGGTAAGAAAAAGCCATGGGACTCGACGCTTGAAAACGAGCGCCAAGGCTAGCGCAATGCCCCGGCGAGAGCCAGCGCAGCGGCGTTTGGGAGCGGCTGGCGCTCCCTTTTCCTACACCGCGGTTATCAGATGGCCAGGATCGCCTGGGCCAGCTGTGCATCGGTTGCAGTATTGAGCTGCGGCGCCTGTTGGCGGATCTGCGCCAGGGCGCTCTCCAGCTTCACGCCACGGATAGCACCTTCACTGGCCACAAAACTGGCGGCGTCGTCACGGGCGGCGCGTACGACTTTGTTGTCGCGCAGCGAGGACGTGGCGTCGGAGGTTGCATCGGATGTGGCTTTCAGCGCGCCGACGATGGAGTCGGTGGTGACGATAAAGCTGCTGGCGTGAGCATTGGCGGCCACAACGAGAAGCGTGGCAGCGCTCAACAGGCGAAGACGGGACATGGGGTAACTCCTGTGGATGAACAATCAAGGTGGCGCAGGACATCTGCGCTGTGGGCGATGTTGCCATTGAGCAATCAGACGTCAGCTCTGCACGGTTCGCCACGCAGTAGCGGGATATTAGGCTGCGGCTTGAGTGTTCGGGTAACTTTATATCGCCGCTTGAATTGTACTGGTGATGTATGGATTTATAGAAACTGTACTGCTTTCGAAGTAAATCGCTTTCAAATCCAAACCCCCGAATACAACAAAGCCCGCCTCCGGTCTCCCGGGGCGGGCTTTGTTTTGACAAATCAGATTGCTGGCGTTGGACCCGGAAGGTCAGGGCCAGCGAGCGCCAATCAGCGCCAGAACGGCTTGCTCAGCTCTTCGTAGCGTTGAGCTTCGCTGATACCTGCGTCAGCCAGCAGACGCGAATCCAGACGAGCCAGTTGATGGCGGCTGGAGATGCGGCGCTGCCACAACATCAGGTTGGCGAGAACGCGCAAAGGCATGGAAGCCTGGTTGTTTACAGCTTTTTCTTCGAAGAACAGTTCGGAACTGAGTGTACGTTCCATGATTGCATCCTTCCGCTTATGGCGGGATTAGGTAGTGGTTTAACTGATGCCAATGATCCTCCTCGGGCGCAAGACTCTCCAGATACAGTTCACCTGTATTGTGAGGGCCCAGTTAACTGTTTAAGAGTGCTGTACTGTACGGAAATGGGGCAACTGTACCTGTCTGCACTGAAACAGTGCGAAATAAGTAATTTCGACGCAATGCGTAGGATATTTCGGTAGGAAGTGACCAGTACAGCAGTACAGTTTTTTACATAAGTGCGGGCGTTGGCTGCGAGCTGAGCAAACTGTGTTTGCATCAGCTCGATCTGTATCCATCACGCCTTGAGCATATGCCCGGTTTCTTCCAGGTTAATGTGCCAGCTCAGTGCTTCGCGCAGGATGTGCGGCGTGTGCCCGCCAATAGCGCAGGCAGCTTCGAAATAGCGGTTGAGGGCATCGCGGTACGCCGGGTGCACGCAGTTGTCGATGATCACCCGCGCCCGTTCCCGTGGCGCCAGGCCTCGCAGGTCGGCCAGGTCGACTTCGGTCACAAGGATATCGACGTCATGCTCGGTGTGGTCCACATGGCTGACCATCGGCACCACACTGGAAATCGCGCCATCCTTGGCAATCGACTTGGTGACGAAGATCGCCAGATGCGCATTGCGCGCGAAGTCGCCGGAGCCGCCGATGCCGTTCATCATGCGCGTGCCGCAAACGTGGGTGGAGTTGACGTTGCCGTAGATGTCGAACTCCAGCGCCGTGTTGATACCGATAATACCCAGGCGCCGCACCACTTCTGGGTGATTGGAAATTTCCTGTGGACGCAGTACCAGCTTGTCCTTGTAGTGTTCCAGGTTGCCGAATACGTCTGCATTGCGACGTTCCGACAACGTGATGGAGCTGCCGGAGGCGAAGCTCAGCTTGCCGGCGTCGATCAGGTCGAATGTCGAATCCTGCAACACTTCCGAATACATGGTGAGTTCTTCGAACGGCGATTCGATCAGGCCGCACATCACCGCGTTGGCGATGTTGCCGATGCCGGCCTGCAGCGGGCCGAGCCTGTTGGTCATGCGCCCGGCGTCGACTTCCTGCCTGAGGAAGTTGATCAGGTGATCGGCGATGCCCTGGGTGTCGCTGTCCGGTGGCGTCACGGTCGAAGCCGAATCCGCCTGATTGGTGATGACGATGGCGACGATCTTTTCCGGTGGGATCGGGATCGCGGTACTGCCAATGCGATCGTCGACATTCACCAGCGGGATCGGTGTGCGGGTCGGTCGGTAAGTCGGGATATAAATGTCGTGCAACCCTTCCAGATTCGGGTTGTGCGCCAGGTTGATCTCGACGATCACCTGTTTGGCGAAAATCGCAAAGCTGGCCGAGTTGCCGACCGACGTGGTGGGCACGATATGCCCCTGCTCGGTGATGGCGATCGCTTCGATCACGGCAATGTCCGGCAACTTGAGCTGGTTGTTGCGCAGTTGCTCGACGGTTTCCGACAGGTGCTGATCGATGAACATCACTTGGCCGGCGTTAATCGCCTTGCGCAGGGTGCTGTCGACCTGGAACGGCATGCGGCGGGACAGCACACCGGCTTCGGTCAATTGCTTGTCCAGGTCGTTGCCCAGGCTGGCGCCGGTCATCAGGGTGATTTTCAGCGGTGAAATTCTGGCGCGTTCGGCCAGGGCGTGGGGCACGGCCTTTGCTTCGCCGGCGCGGGTGAAGCCGCTCATGCCGACGGTCATGCCGTCCTCGATCAGTGCGGCGGCGTCGGCCGCGCTCATGACCTTGTTCATCAATGAAGGCAAGCGGATACGATCACGGTACATGGATAGTTATCTCGGGCTACGGAGGCAAGGTGCGCAGTTTAGTCATTTCAAAAAGTTTCGGCGCGCTACCATGGTCGCATGCCAAGCCTTGATTTAGAGCCTTTGGTCGGTTTTATCCGCGCATTAAAAAACCCCAGCCTACGACAGGCCGGGGTTTGGTGTGTTGCGCTGGAGCAGGTTATTCGACGGCCTTCACCATATCTTCAATGACTTTTTTAGCATCACCAAAGACCATCATGGTCTTGTCGAGGTAAAACAGTTCGTTGTCCAGGCCGGCATAGCCGCTGGCCATCGAGCGCTTGTTGACGATGATGGTCTTGGCCTTGAACGCCTCGAGGATTGGCATGCCGGCAATCGGCGAGTTTGGGTCGTTCTTGGCGGCCGGGTTGACCACGTCGTTTGCGCCTAGCACCAGCACCACGTCGGCCTGGCCGAACTCGGAGTTGATGTCCTCCATCTCGAACACCTGGTCGTAAGGCACTTCCGCCTCGGCCAGCAGTACGTTCATGTGCCCTGGCATACGGCCGGCCACGGGGTGGATCGCGTATTTCACGGTGACGCCGCGGTGGGTGAGCTTCTCAGTCAGTTCCTTGAGAGCATGCTGCGCGCGTGCCACGGCCAGGCCGTAGCCTGGGACGATGATCACGGTGTCGGCATTGGTCAGCAGGAAGGTCGCGTCGTCGGCCGAGCCGGATTTCACCGGGCGCGCTTCTTTCGACCCTGCCGCCGCACCGGCATCCGGCGCATTGCCGAAACCTCCGAGCAGCACATTAAAGAAGGAACGGTTCATGGCCTTGCACATGATGTACGACAGGATCGCGCCACTGGAGCCGACCAGCGAGCCGGCGATGATCAGCATCGAGTTGTTCAGCGAAAAGCCGATGCCCGCCGCAGCCCAGCCGGAATAGCTGTTGAGCATCGACACCACCACCGGCATGTCGGCACCGCCGATGGGGATGATGATCAGCACGCCCAGTACAAACGCCAGGGCCAGCATCAGCGCAAAGGCCGTGAGGTTGCCAGTGAACATGAACAGCAGGCCCAAGCCTAGTGTTGTCAGACCGAGCACGAGGTTCAGCTTATGCTGACCCGCGAACTGTACTGGTGCGCCCTGAAACAGGCGGAACTTGTACTTGCCCGACAGCTTGCCGAAAGCGATCACCGAACCGGAAAAGGTGATGGCGCCGATGGCTGCGCCGAGGAACAGTTCCAGGCGGTTACCGGCAGGGATCGCGTCACCCAGCTGTTTGACGATACCCAGCGATTGCGGCTCGACCACGGCGGCAATCGCGATAAATACCGCAGCCAGGCCGATCATGCTGTGCATGAACGCCACCAGCTCCGGCATCTTGGTCATTTCCACGCGCTTGGCCATGATCGAGCCGGCGGTGCCGCCGATCAGCAGGCCGACGATCACGTAGCCGATGCCGGCCGTCGCGAGTTCAGCGCCGAGCTTATAGATGAGGCCCACGGTGGTCAGCACCGCCAGCGCCATGCCCAGCATGCCGAACAGGTTGCCACGTCGCGACGTGGTGGGGTGCGACAGGCCTTTGAGGGCCTGGATGAAACAGATCGACGCGATCAGGTAGAGCGTCGTCACCAGATTCATGCTCATTATTTCTGCACCTCTTCTTTAACCTTGGGCGCTTTCTTCTTGAACATCTCAAGCATCCTGCGGGTGACCAGGAAACCGCCGAACACATTCACCGCTGCGAGGGCAACGGCCAGGGTGCCCATGGTCTTGCCCAGCGGGGTAACCGTAAGTGCGGCGGCAAGCATGGCGCCGACAATCACGATCGCCGAGATCGCGTTGGTCACGGCCATCAACGGCGTGTGCAGCGCGGGGGTGACGTTCCAAACCACGTGATAGCCGACATAAATCGCCAGCACAAAGATGATCAGGTTGTAGATACCCGGGGAGATAAGCTCTTCCATTGTCTGAATCCCTGCTTAGGCGTTTTTGCGGATGACTTGGCCGTCGCGGCACATCAGGCACGCGGCGACGATGTCGTCTTCGAGGTTGATTTCAAACTGCCCTTCCCTGGTGAACACCAGCTTCAGGAAGTCCAGCAGGTTGCGCGCGTACAGGGCCGAGGCGTCGGCGGCCACGGCGCCGGCGAGGTTGGTCGGACCGCAGATGATCACGCCGTTTTCCACGACGACCTGATCAGCGACGGTCAGTGGGCAGTTGCCACCCTGGGCGGCGGCGAGATCGATGACCACCGAGCCAGGCTTCATCTGCGCAACGGTCTCGGCGCTGAGCAGGGTCGGCGCCTTGCGGCCAGGGATCAAAGCGGTGGTGATGACAATATCGGCCTGTTTGGCACGTTCATGCACGGCCAGTGCCTGGCGTTGCATCCAACTGGCTGGCATAGGGCGTGCGTAACCGCCGACACCGACCGCGCATTCGCGTTCTTCATCAGTTTCGTAGGGCACGTCAACAAACTTGGCACCGAGGGACTCGATCTGTTCTTTTACTGCCGGGCGCACGTCGGACGCTTCGATCACCGCACCCAGGCGTTTCGCTGTGGCGATGGCCTGCAGGCCTGCGACGCCGGCGCCAAGAATCAACACGCGCGCCGCTTTCACGGTGCCTGCGGCAGTCATCAGCATCGGCATGAAGCGCGGATAGTGGTGCGCGGCCAGCAACACGGCCTTGTAACCGGCAATGTTGGCCTGGGAGGACAGCACATCGAGGCTTTGGGCGCGTGACGTACGCGGCGCCGCTTCGAGGGCGAAGGCAGTGATGCCATGCCCGGCGAGCCTGGCGATGGTTTCGTTGCTGAACGGGTTGAGCATGCCCACCAGGACGGTGCCACTTTTGATCAGCGCCAGTTCGCTGTCGCTGGGTGCCACGACCTTGAGAATCAACTCAGCGCCAAAGGCATCGTTGGCACTGCCAATGGTTGCGCCGGCCGTTTCATAGGCGCTGTCGACGATGCTGGCCTTGGTGCCTGCTCCGCTTTGTACCGTGACCTTGTGGCCCTGGCCGATCAGCTTCTTGATGGTTTCCGGGGTGGCAGCCAC
Organism: Pseudomonas trivialis; assembly: GCF_036864995.1. Lineage (NCBI taxonomy): Bacteria > Pseudomonadati > Pseudomonadota > Gammaproteobacteria > Pseudomonadales > Pseudomonadaceae > Pseudomonas > Pseudomonas trivialis. The sequence continues at coordinate 116,239 of NZ_CP142151.1, forward strand.
CCGCGTTTCACCGGTCTGGGTTTCGAGAGGAACACCAATGTGCACGTCAAATCTCCTGCATGATCTTTTTGCTTTTGATCTTTTTGTAAAAAGGCCAGTGCACCGCGAGTGGCGCAACTGGGGCGGCCGATCAGCACGACCCCGCAGAAATGACAGCGGGGCGCGGCATTTTGCAGGCGAACTTTACGGCCTTCAAGGGATTATGACGGGTGACGAATAATTAACTACAAGTCACCGTGTGACTGATTGTCGCAACGTTATGAATTAACCTGTTTAACATCAGTTAGTTAGACTGATAACAGTGTTTATAGCGTGTTTTTTCATCGATGCCATGAAACGTCGTGCATTGAACAGTGAGAGTCGCTGAAGCTCTTGGAAACAGTGGCGTTCAGTCTTCTTTGGACAGGCAGATGCAGTCGGTTTAATTGCGACATATAAATATATATGTAGGGCTATAAATTATCTGACTACAGGGTCAACAAATTGCTTTTTCCTTTAAACGCCTGGGCTGTAGCGCCGTGACTGCTCAATCAGCCAGTCTCTGAAAGCGTGTAATGAGGCGGATCCCACCTTTCTCTCGGGAATCATGAGGAAATAAGCTTTAGTGCTGCTCAGCGCTTCAGGATTGGCGATCACCAATCGCTGTTCTTCAAGCTCTCGCTGGATAAGGAAAGGCGGAATCAGGGCGATGCCCATGTCATGCATGGCTGCCTGGGACAGCATCGAGAACAGTTCGTAACGGGGGCCAGTCATGTCGCGAGGTACATTCAGCTGTTGGGCGTTGAACCACTGGCGCCAGGCATAAGGGCGCGTGGTCTGTTGCAGCAGCGGCAGTTCCGCTATTTCCTGCGGACTGAAATGCCTGCGCGTGCCGAGCAGTCCTGGACTACACACAGGCACGGGGTTTTCGCCCATCAACCTGTGGGATTCGGTACCGGACCAGTCGGCGTCGCCAAAGTAGATGGCCGCGTCGAATTCCGTGTCGGCAAAAAGGAAGGGGCGCGTGCGGTTGGTCAGGTTGACGGTGACTTCCGGGTGCCAGTGCTGGAAGTCCTTGAGGCGGGGAATCAGCCATTGCGTACCAAAAGTCGGCACAACGGCCAGCTCGATGACATTGGTGCCCTGCTGGCCCATCACCGACAGGGTATCGCGTTCCACGGCATCCAATTGCGTGGCCACTCGGCGGCTATAGGACAGCCCGGCTTCCGTTAACTTGACGCCGCGTCGCGAGCGACGAAACAGCTCGACACTCAAAAACTCCTCAAGGCTGGCAATCTGTCGACAAATGGCGCCCTGGGTAATGGAAAGCTCAAGGGCCGCCTTGGTAAAGCTCTCGTGACGGGCCGCGGCTTCGAAACTGACGAGGGCGGTGGTGCTGGGGATTTTTCTGCGCATGTACCGTGCTCTCACATCAAAGGCGCGTCTGCGGCGATATCGAGTATTACGAAGTGACAAATTATCACAAGGCTATGCGGAAACCTCGTTTGCCGTCTCCTCTTGGCCGACCTACGCTGCATGCACGACTTCTGAATCTCTCACCGAGGACTTATTCATGGCTGGCAAGGCAAGCTTCAACTGGATCGATCCGCTGCTGCTGGATCAGCAGCTCACCGAAGAGGAGCGCATGGTGCGCGACACTGCCGAGCAATTCGCGCAGGACAAGCTGGCGCCGCGCGTTCTTGAAGCCTTCCGCCATGAAAAGACCGACCCTGCCATCTTCCGTGAAATGGGCGAAACCGGATTGCTCGGTGCAATGATTCCTGAGCAATACGGTGGCAGCGGTTTGAATTACGTCAGCTACGGGTTGATTGCTCGCGAAGTGGAGCGTGTCGATTCGGGTTATCGCTCGATGATGAGTGTGCAATCGTCACTGGTCATGGTGCCGATCAATGAGTTCGGCACGGAGGCGCAGAAACAGAAGTACCTGCCGAAGCTGGCGTCCGGCGAGTGGATCGGCTGTTTTGGCCTGACGGAACCTGACCATGGTTCCGACCCTGGCGCGATGATTACCCGTGCACGCAAAGTGGACGGCGGCTATAGCCTGACCGGCGCCAAGATGTGGATCACCAATAGCCCGATCGCGGATGTGTTCGTAGTGTGGGGCAAGGACGATGCCGGTGATATCCGTGGATTTGTATTGGAGAAAGGCTGGAAGGGCCTGAGTGCTCCGGCGATTCATGGCAAGGTGGGGCTTCGTGCGTCCATCACCGGTGAGATCGTGATGGAAAACGTATTTGTGCCGGAAGAGAACATTTTCCCCGACGTGCGCGGTTTGAAAGGGCCTTTCACGTGCCTCAACTCGGCGCGCTACGGAATTTCGTGGGGCGCGTTGGGTGCTGCGGAATTCTGTTGGCACACCGCTCGCCAATACACCCTTGATCGCCAGCAGTTCGGGCGACCGTTGGCCGCCACCCAGTTGATTCAGAAGAAGCTGGCCGACATGCAGACCGAAATCACCCTGGCCTTGCAAGGCTGCCTGCGTCTGGGGCGGATGAAAGACGAGGGCACGGCTGCGGTCGAGATCACATCGATCATGAAGCGCAACTCGTGCGGCAAGTCCCTGGATATCGCGCGTATGGCGCGGGACATGTTGGGCGGCAACGGGATCTCTGATGAGTTCGGGGTGGCGCGTCACCTGGTCAACCTTGAGGTGGTCAACACCTATGAAGGCACCCACGATGTGCACGCTCTGATTCTTGGGCGTGCGCAAACCGGTCTCCAGGCTTTCTATTAATAGGAGCATGGGCATGGGCGCGCTTTCGCATTTACGGGTACTGGATTTATCGCGAGTGCTTGCAGGCCCTTGGGCTGGGCAGATTCTTGCGGACCTTGGGGCTGAGGTGATCAAGGTTGAGCGGCCGGGTAAGGGTGATGACACCCGCGCATGGGGGCCTCCGTTCCTTAAGGACGCATACGGCGAGAATACGAGTGAGGCGGCGTATTACCTGTCAGCTAACCGCAATAAGGAGTCGGTGACCATCGACTTCACCCGACCGGAGGGGCAGAAGCTGGTGCGTGAGCTGGCGGCCAAGTCCGACATTCTGATCGAGAATTTCAAGGTGGGTGGCCTTGCCGCGTATGGACTGGATTATGAGTCGCTCAGGACGATCAACCCGGAGCTGATCTATTGCTCGATTACGGGGTTTGGTCAGACGGGGCCGTATGCGTCGCGTGCGGGCTATGACTTCATGATCCAGGGGTTGGGTGGACTCATGAGCCTGACCGGCCGGCCCGAGTGTGATGAGGGGGCGGGACCGGTGAAGGTTGGTGTGGCGTTGACGGACATTCTGACGGGGCTTTACTCAAGCGTGGCGATCCTGGCGGCGCTGGCGCACCGCGACCATGACGGTGGCGGGCAGCATATCGATATGGCGTTACTGGATGTGCAGGTGGCTTGCCTGGCCAACCAGGCGATGAATTACCTGACCACAGGTGTTTCGCCCAAACGCTTGGGTAATGCTCATCCGAACATCGTGCCGTATCAGGATTTTCCCACGGCCGACGGCGATTTTATCCTGACGGTGGGTAATGACGGGCAGTTTCGAAAGTTTGCTGAAGCTGCCGGGCAGTCGCAGTGGGCGGATGATGCGCGTTTCGCCACTAACCAGATGCGGGTGGCCAACCGAGCGCAGTTGATCCCGCTGATTCGCCAGGTCACCGTTTTCAAGACGACAGCCGAGTGGGTGTCATTGTTGGAGCGTGTCGGTGTTCCTTGCGGGCCGATCAATGATCTTGCGCAGGTGTTTGCCGATCCGCAGGTCAAGTCGCGTGGTCTGGCGATGGAGTTGCCTCACGTGCTGGCGGGAAGAGTGCCTCAGGTTGCCAGCCCGATGCGGCTGTCCAAGACGCCTGTTGAATATCGTAGCCCCCCACCTCTATTAGGGGAGCATACGGTCCAGGTGCTGCAGGCTCTGTTGGGGCTGAGTCCTGAGAAAGTCGCTGTGCTGAGAGGGGCTGGAGTTATCTGACCTTTATCTTCTATATAGAAGAGTGGGGGGTTGATGATTTTTTAATCAATCTCAACTAATTGATAGGGAATGCAAACTTAGGGGTTGACGGCAGATTCTGGAAGTCTATAATTCGCCCCACTTCCGGCGCAGTCGAAACGGAAAACTCCTTGGTAAACAAGTAGTTATGCAAGTTTCGACAGCGAGTTGCTTCAGTTCATCGAAGTCCAGAAGGAGTTGATAGTGCGGTGTTGTTTGGCGCTATTAACGTTTCGATCTTCTCGGTCGAAAGCGCAGAAAAAGAGGTGTTGACAGCAGCGTGTAACGCTGTAGAATTCGCCTCCCGCTGACGAGAGATCGGAAGCGCAAGTGGTTGAAGTTGTTGAAGAATTCTTCGAAAGCTTCTGAAAATAATCACTTGACAGCAAATGAGGCTGCTGTAGAATGCGCGCCTCGGTTGAGACGAAAGATCTTAACCAACCGCTCTTTAACAACTGAATCAAGCAATTCGTGTGGGTGCTTGTGGAGTCAGACTGATAGTCAACAAGATTATCAGCATCACAAGTTACTCCGCGAGAAATCAAAGAATAACCAACGATTGCTGAGCCAAGTTTAGGGTTTCTTAAAAACCCAAAGATGTTTGAACTGAAGAGTTTGATCATGGCTCAGATTGAACGCTGGCGGCAGGCCTAACACATGCAAGTCGAGCGGTAGAGAGAAGCTTGCTTCTCTTGAGAGCGGCGGACGGGTGAGTAATGCCTAGGAATCTGCCTGGTAGTGGGGGATAACGTTCGGAAACGGACGCTAATACCGCATACGTCCTACGGGAGAAAGCAGGGGACCTTCGGGCCTTGCGCTATCAGATGAGCCTAGGTCGGATTAGCTAGTTGGTGGGGTAATGGCTCACCAAGGCGACGATCCGTAACTGGTCTGAGAGGATGATCAGTCACACTGGAACTGAGACACGGTCCAGACTCCTACGGGAGGCAGCAGTGGGGAATATTGGACAATGGGCGAAAGCCTGATCCAGCCATGCCGCGTGTGTGAAGAAGGTCTTCGGATTGTAAAGCACTTTAAGTTGGGAGGAAGGGCAGTTACCTAATACGTGATTGTTTTGACGTTACCGACAGAATAAGCACCGGCTAACTCTGTGCCAGCAGCCGCGGTAATACAGAGGGTGCAAGCGTTAATCGGAATTACTGGGCGTAAAGCGCGCGTAGGTGGTTTGTTAAGTTGGATGTGAAATCCCCGGGCTCAACCTGGGAACTGCATTCAAAACTGACTGACTAGAGTATGGTAGAGGGTGGTGGAATTTCCTGTGTAGCGGTGAAATGCGTAGATATAGGAAGGAACACCAGTGGCGAAGGCGACCACCTGGACTAATACTGACACTGAGGTGCGAAAGCGTGGGGAGCAAACAGGATTAGATACCCTGGTAGTCCACGCCGTAAACGATGTCAACTAGCCGTTGGAAGCCTTGAGCTTTTAGTGGCGCAGCTAACGCATTAAGTTGACCGCCTGGGGAGTACGGCCGCAAGGTTAAAACTCAAATGAATTGACGGGGGCCCGCACAAGCGGTGGAGCATGTGGTTTAATTCGAAGCAACGCGAAGAACCTTACCAGGCCTTGACATCCAATGAACTTTCTAGAGATAGATTGGTGCCTTCGGGAACATTGAGACAGGTGCTGCATGGCTGTCGTCAGCTCGTGTCGTGAGATGTTGGGTTAAGTCCCGTAACGAGCGCAACCCTTGTCCTTAGTTACCAGCACGTAATGGTGGGCACTCTAAGGAGACTGCCGGTGACAAACCGGAGGAAGGTGGGGATGACGTCAAGTCATCATGGCCCTTACGGCCTGGGCTACACACGTGCTACAATGGTCGGTACAGAGGGTTGCCAAGCCGCGAGGTGGAGCTAATCCCACAAAACCGATCGTAGTCCGGATCGCAGTCTGCAACTCGACTGCGTGAAGTCGGAATCGCTAGTAATCGCGAATCAGAATGTCGCGGTGAATACGTTCCCGGGCCTTGTACACACCGCCCGTCACACCATGGGAGTGGGTTGCACCAGAAGTAGCTAGTCTAACCTTCGGGAGGACGGTTACCACGGTGTGATTCATGACTGGGGTGAAGTCGTAACAAGGTAGCCGTAGGGGAACCTGCGGCTGGATCACCTCCTTAATCGACGACATCAGCTGCTCCATAAGTTCCCACACGAATTGCTTGATTCATTGAAGAAGACGATAAGAAGCAGCCCGAAATTGGGTCTGTAGCTCAGTTGGTTAGAGCGCACCCCTGATAAGGGTGAGGTCGGCAGTTCGAATCTGCCCAGACCCACCAATTTTGTGTGGGAAACGCCTGTAGAAATACGGGGCCATAGCTCAGCTGGGAGAGCGCCTGCCTTGCACGCAGGAGGTCAACGGTTCGATCCCGTTTGGCTCCACCACTACTGCTTCTGTTGTATGAAAGCTTAGAAATGAGCATTCCATTGTGATGATGGTGAATGTTGATTTCTAGTCTTTGATTAGATCGTTCTTTAAAAATTTGGGTATGTGATAGAAAGATAGACTGAACGTTACTTTCACTGGTAACGGATCAGGCTAAGGTAAAATTTGTGAGTTCTCTTAACTGAGAAATTCGAATTTTCGGCGAATGTTGTCTTCACAGTATAACCAGATTGCTTGGGGTTATATGGTCAAGTGAAGAAGCGCATACGGTGGATGCCTTGGCAGTCAGAGGCGATGAAAGACGTGGTAGCCTGCGAAAAGCTTCGGGGAGTCGGCAAACAGACTTTGATCCGGAGATGTCTGAATGGGGGAACCCAGCCATCATAAGATGGTTATCTTACGCTGAATACATAGGCGTAAGAGGCGAACCAGGGGAACTGAAACATCTAAGTACCCTGAGGAAAAGAAATCAACCGAGATTCCCTTAGTAGTGGCGAGCGAACGGGGACTAGCCCTTAAGTGGCTTTGAGATTAGCGGAACGCTCTGGAAAGTGCGGCCATAGTGGGTGATAGCCCTGTACGCGAAAATCTCTTAGTCATGAAATCGAGTAGGACGGAGCACGAGAAACTTTGTCTGAATATGGGGGGACCATCCTCCAAGGCTAAATACTACTGACTGACCGATAGTGAACTAGTACCGTGAGGGAAAGGCGAAAAGAACCCCGGAGAGGGGAGTGAAATAGATCCTGAAACCGTATGCGTACAAGCAGTGGGAGCCCACTTTGTTGGGTGACTGCGTACCTTTTGTATAATGGGTCAGCGACTTATTTTCAGTGGCGAGCTTAACCGAATAGGGGAGGCGTAGCGAAAGCGAGTCTTAATAGGGCGTCTAGTCGCTGGGAATAGACCCGAAACCGGGCGATCTATCCATGGGCAGGTTGAAGGTTGGGTAACACTAACTGGAGGACCGAACCGACTACCGTTGAAAAGTTAGCGGATGACCTGTGGATCGGAGTGAAAGGCTAATCAAGCTCGGAGATAGCTGGTTCTCCTCGAAAGCTATTTAGGTAGCGCCTCATGTATCACTGTAGGGGGTAGAGCACTGTTTCGGCTAGGGGGTCATCCCGACTTACCAAACCGATGCAAACTCCGAATACCTACAAGTGCCGAGCATGGGAGACACACGGCGGGTGCTAACGTCCGTCGTGAAAAGGGAAACAACCCAGACCGTCAGCTAAGGTCCCAAAGTTATGGTTAAGTGGGAAACGATGTGGGAAGGCTTAGACAGCTAGGAGGTTGGCTTAGAAGCAGCCACCCTTTAAAGAAAGCGTAATAGCTCACTAGTCGAGTCGGCCTGCGCGGAAGATGTAACGGGGCTCAAACCATACACCGAAGCTACGGGTATCACGTAAGTGATGCGGTAGAGGAGCGTTCTGTAAGCCTGTGAAGGTGAGTTGAGAAGCTTGCTGGAGGTATCAGAAGTGCGAATGCTGACATGAGTAACGACAATGGGTGTGAAAAACACCCACGCCGAAAGACCAAGGTTTCCTGCGCAACGTTAATCGACGCAGGGTTAGTCGGTCCCTAAGGCGAGGCTGAAAAGCGTAGTCGATGGAAAACAGGTTAATATTCCTGTACTTCTGGTTATTGCGATGGAGGGACGGAGAAGGCTAGGCCAGCTTGGCGTTGGTTGTCCAAGTTTAAGGTGGTAGGCTGAGATCTTAGGTAAATCCGGGATCTTAAGGCCGAGAGCTGATGACGAGTGTTCTTTTAGAACACGAAGTGGTTGATGCCATGCTTCCAAGAAAAGCTTCTAAGCTTCAGGTAACCAGGAACCGTACCCCAAACCGACACAGGTGGTTGGGTAGAGAATACCAAGGCGCTTGAGAGAACTCGGGTGAAGGAACTAGGCAAAATGGCACCGTAACTTCGGGAGAAGGTGCGCCGGTGAGGGTGAAGGACTTGCTCCGTAAGCTCATGCCGGTCGAAGATACCAGGCCGCTGCGACTGTTTATTAAAAACACAGCACTCTGCAAACACGAAAGTGGACGTATAGGGTGTGACGCCTGCCCGGTGCCGGAAGGTTAATTGATGGGGTTAGCTAACGCGAAGCTCTTGATCGAAGCCCCGGTAAACGGCGGCCGTAACTATAACGGTCCTAAGGTAGCGAAATTCCTTGTCGGGTAAGTTCCGACCTGCACGAATGGCGTAACGATGGCGGCGCTGTCTCCACCCGAGACTCAGTGAAATTGAAATCGCTGTGAAGATGCAGTGTATCCGCGGCTAGACGGAAAGACCCCGTGAACCTTTACTATAGCTTTGCACTGGACTTTGAATTTGCTTGTGTAGGATAGGTGGGAGGCTTTGAAGCGTGGACGCCAGTCTGCGTGGAGCCAACCTTGAAATACCACCCTGGCAACTTTGAGGTTCTAACTCAGGTCCGTTATCCGGATCGAGGACAGTGTATGGTGGGTAGTTTGACTGGGGCGGTCTCCTCCTAAAGAGTAACGGAGGAGTACGAAGGTGCGCTCAGACCGGTCGGAAATCGGTCGTAGAGTATAAAGGCAAAAGCGCGCTTGACTGCGAGACAGACACGTCGAGCAGGTACGAAAGTAGGTCTTAGTGATCCGGTGGTTCTGTATGGAAGGGCCATCGCTCAACGGATAAAAGGTACTCCGGGGATAACAGGCTGATACCGCCCAAGAGTTCATATCGACGGCGGTGTTTGGCACCTCGATGTCGGCTCATCACATCCTGGGGCTGAAGCCGGTCCCAAGGGTATGGCTGTTCGCCATTTAAAGTGGTACGCGAGCTGGGTTTAGAACGTCGTGAGACAGTTCGGTCCCTATCTGCCGTGGACGTTTGAGATTTGAGAGGGGCTGCTCCTAGTACGAGAGGACCGGAGTGGACGAACCTCTGGTGTTCCGGTTGTCACGCCAGTGGCATTGCCGGGTAGCTATGTTCGGAATAGATAACCGCTGAAAGCATCTAAGCGGGAAACTAGCCTCAAGATGAGATCTCACTGGAACCTTGAGTTCCCTGAAGGGCCGTCGAAGACTACGACGTTGATAGGTTGGGTGTGTAAGCGCTGTGAGGCGTTGAGCTAACCAATACTAATTGCCCGTGAGGCTTGACCATATAACACCCAAGCAATTTGACTACTCCTGACTTGGAAACAAGTAGAAGCATCAGATTGCGGTGTGTGAAGACGAGATGAACCGAAAGTTCGACGCTCACAAAACACCGAGATCTGTCACATACCCAATTTGCTGAAGCGAGGCCATCTGGTCGCGACTCAGTACCCGAATTTCTTGACGACCATAGAGCATTGGAACCACCTGATCCCATCCCGAACTCAGTAGTGAAACGATGCATCGCCGATGGTAGTGTGGGGTTTCCCCATGTGAGAGTAGGTCATCGTCAAGATTAAATTCCGAAACCCCATTTGCGAAAGCAGATGGGGTTTTGTTTTTGTAGAAGTCCATGAATTTTCACCGGCGTGTTGTTTGTACAACACTCTGGTACACAGAATTTCTTGACGACCATAGAGCATTGGAACCACCTGATCCCATCCCGAACTCAGCAGTGAAACGATGCATCGCCGATGGTAGTGTGGGGTTTCCCCATGTGAGAGTAGGTCATCGTCAAGATTGAATTCCAGAACCCCTGTCTGCTAGCGCAGACAGGGGTTTTGTCGTTTAGAGACTGGACAGCGTGCTCGCCTTACCTGGTCCCATATCACGCTTACATACCAGCACTTGTACGATAACCATTGGTCGGCTGCCCTGTAGGGGATGAGAATACATCTCAAGATTTCCGCACTCTCTGCCGAAAGCCTGACGAGCCACGCGTGCCCCGAGATAGAGCGGCCGGATAGCCTGCCTATAGCGCTACATGGAATGTTCCAGGCGGCACGCTCACCCCCTTTGGCAAAGAAGTCGACGAAATGAATCTGAAGTTCAGTCATAAAATCCTGTTGGCCGCGTCAGGCGTCGTTGTCCTGGCTTTCGCGTTATTTACGCTCTACAACGACTACCTGCAGCGCAGCACGATCAAGCAAAATCTGGAGTCGTCCATCCAGCAGTCTGGCGAACTCACCGCCAGCAGTGTGCAGAACTGGCTAAGTGGCCGCGTACTGGTCCTCGAGAACCTGGCACAGAACATCGCACACCAAGGCGCAACTGCCGACCTTCCGGGTCTGGTTGATCAGCCTGCGCTCACCTCAAATTTTCAATTCACCTACGTTGGCCAAACCAACGGCGTGTTCACGCAGCGCCCCGACGCCAAGATGCCCGACGGCTACGATCCGCGTCAGCGTCCTTGGTACAAACAAGCCGTCGCTGCCGATAAGCCCATGCTTACACCGCCCTACATGGCCGCAGTGGGTGGGCAGATCGTCACCATCGCCATGCCGGTCAAGAAGAACGGTGAGCTCTTGGGGGTCGTCGGTGGAGACCTGAGCCTGCAGACCCTGGTGAAGATCATCAATGCCGTGGACTTCGGCGGCATTGGTCATGGGTTTCTGGTCAGCGGCGATGGCCAGGTCATCGTTAGTCCAGACGAAGACCAGGTGATGAAGAACCTCAAGGATATCTATCCAGGCACCAGCCTGCGTATCGACAAGGTCAACCAGGATGTCGTCCTCAACGGTCAGGAGCGCATCCTGTCGTTCACGCCTATCAGCGGCTTGCCAGGCGCGGATTGGTATATCGGTCTGTCGATCGACAAGGACAAAGCCTACGCACCACTGGGTAAATTCCGCACTTCAGCACTGATAGCCATGCTGATCGCTGTGGTAGCGATTGCCGTGCTCTTGAGCCTGCTGATTCAAGTATTGCTGCGGCCCTTGACCACCATGGGCGCGGCGATGAAGGACATCGCCCAAGGCGAAGGCGACCTTACCCGTCGCCTGAATGTGACCAGCAAGGACGAATTTGGCGAAGTGGGCAGTGCCTTCAACCAATTCGTCGAGCGAATCCACGCGTCCATTTCTGAAGTGTCCTCGGCGACACGCCAGGTACACGACCTGTCCCAGCGGGTGATGGCCTCGTCCAATGCTTCCATCATTGGCTCCGACGAGCAGAGCGCGCGCACCAACAGCGTAGCCGCCGCGATCAACGAGCTGGGCGCCGCTACCCAGGAAATTGCGCGTAACGCGGCCGACGCCTCGCAGCATGCCAGCGGCGCCAGCGAGCAAGCGGATGGCGGGCGCAAAGTGGTTGAGCAAACCATCCTGGCGATGTCGGAGCTGTCGCAAAAAATCAGCTTGTCCTGTACCCAGATCGAAACGCTGAATGCCAGTACCGACAACATCGGCCACATTCTCGATGTGATCAAAGGTATCTCTCAGCAAACCAACCTGCTCGCGCTCAATGCCGCGATCGAAGCGGCACGGGCCGGCGAGGCGGGTCGTGGCTTTGCAGTGGTCGCTGATGAGGTGCGCAACCTCGCTCACCGCACTCAGGAGTCGGCTGAAGAGATCCATAAGATGATCACCTCGCTGCAAGTGGGCTCGCGTGAAGCGGTAACCACCATGAACGCCAGCCAGGCCTCCAGCGAAGAGAGCGTCGAAGTGGCCAACCAGGCTGGCGAGCGCCTGATCAGCGTGACGCAGCGGATTGTCGAGATCGACGGCATGAACCAATCGGTGGCCGCCGCTACCGAGGAGCAGACTGCCGTGGTTGAGAGCCTCAACGTTGATATCAATCAGATCAACCTGCTGAACCAGCAAGGCGTGGTCAACCTCAATGACACGCTGAGAGACTGCGATGCGCTCTCCCAGCAGGCCAGTCGATTGAAGCAACTGGTTGACAGCTTCAAGCTCTGACTTTTGAGTGCAAAGCAGGAGCGAGCAAATTCGCTCCTGCGTTCAGCCAAGCATCCGACGCACATTCTCCAGTGCGCTCTCGGCAAACGCTCGTGCAAACGCATCGAACTCTGCCTGGGTGGCTCCAACCGGTTCGCCGATGATCGTCCAGGTCGCCCTGGCACGGCTGGCGTCAACCGCCTCAACGCTCATCGCCGCCCACAGGCGCGCCACGCCCAAGGTGTTGTAGACCGTAGTCCAGGTCATGCACATGGCGTCTTCATCCCGGCTGTTGAGTTGTTCCACCACGCAGTGACCATCGTGGAAGAACTTGGTACGCAAGGCTCCGACACCCGTGCCGGTCATTTCGATATGTGAAAGGGCCGGAATGAACGCATCAAAGCCTGCAAAGTGGCCGACCACGGCCCATAGGCGAGCTGCTTCGCACTCGACAACGACACAGGCCTGCACTGGTGTGGTACGGGGGTTGCGAATCAGCGTATCGGGTTGCAGTGGTTTCATGAGAAAAGTCCTTAAAAGCAGTTCAAAGAAAGCCCACAGCCTTGAGGTAGTCACAGCCCCGACGCAGCAGCGCTGGACTTTTCTCGGGGTAGTGCGCGCCCATTTGTTTCACGCCACGACGTGCGTTGTCGTGCCGGATCATCGAGGTGTCGCCGATGTCCTCGCCTGGCCCATCCAGGTAAAACCCCAGCACCCCGAATAACGCGTTGTCGCGATCGACTGTGCGCAACGCCTGTTGCCAGCGCACGACACTGACGCGGTCGAAGGCGTGTCCCGCCTGACTGAATGCATTAAGGTAGTCGTCCCAACTCAGCGACTGCGGGTTGTGCAGGTTGAAGACGCTGCGCTCGCAGTCGAACTGGCCACAGTGAAAAGCGAGAAAGCGTGCAAAAAAGTCCACCGGCATCAGGTCGAAGTTCACCTCCTGACGGGGCATCAGACCCAATTGCAGCGATCCCTTGAGCATCAGCATCAGGCGATTTTTCCGGGGTTGGCAAACACCGTTGCGGCTGTTGAAACTGATGTTGCCCGGACGCAGGATATTGACCCACGCGCCTTGCGCCACCGCACGTCCCAACAGCCGCTCGGCCACCCACTTGGAGAGGTTGTAGCCATTCTTGATGTAGATCGGCAGTGTCGCCGCCGCGGGTGACTCCAGAACGTAGCCCCCGGCATCAATGCTGCTGCATGCGGACAGCGTCGAGATGAAGTTCAGAACCTTCTTGCAGTGGGTCTCGCACAGGCGCAAACATTCCCGCACGGGGTCGACGTTGTCCGGTACCAGCGACCCATAGTCCATCACATGATTGACCTGTGCAGCGTTGTGCACCAGCACGCCAAAGTCCCTCGCGAGCGCGTCATACACCTCGCACGCCAGCCCCAGGCGTGGCTGGCTGACATCAGCCGGATACACACGCACCCGACTCAGGTCCAGATGTTCCAGGCGATACTCCTTCAGTGCCTGACTGAATCTGCTGGCTGCCGGTTGACCCGGCAACTCACGCACCAGACACGCTACTGCTGTTGCGCCGCCTGCCAGTAATGCCTCGACGGCATGTACGCCGATAAAACTGTTGGCCCCTGTCACAATCACCTTGCGTCTATCACCAGCCCGAGTCTCGGGCAGCACCGTCAGTGCCTGTTTACGCTGAGCATCGCGCACGGCCTGGCCGTACGCTGCGTCTGGCAGCGCACTGTCCTGCATCAGCAAGGCGAGCGTACTGATCGTCGGCACTTCGAAGAAGCGATTCAACGGCACACTGCGGCCGAATTGCTCACGAATTCTCAGCAACAAAGTCGACAGCAAAATGGAGTGCCCACCGAGGTTGAAGAAGCTGTCATCCAGCCCCAGATCATCCACAGGCACCCGTAGCAATTCACTCCACAGCCGCGCCAGTTTCCGTTGAAGGGACGTATGCGCAGTGCGGCCATCGCCAGCCAATGACCCTTGAACCGGCAACGCCAGCAAGGCCTGACGGTCGATCTTCCCGCTGCCGGAGCAGGGCAAGGCAGGCAGCTCGGCCCACACCTTTGGTTGCAGGTAATCAGGCAACCATTGCCGCGCGTGCTGCTTGAGATCGACCAGCGTAGCACCGGCCTCTGGATGGGCGACCACCCCACGAATCCTGCCGTCACGCTCGATCACCACCGCAACCTGACGAAACAGCCGACTCTCGCGCAGGCAGTGCTCGATCTCCTGCGGCTCGATCCGCATGCCGCGAATCTTCACCTGATCATCACGGCGCCCACCGAGTTCTATACCGTCGTCCGTCCATTTCGCGAGATCGCCACTGCGGTAGGTCCTGACAACCTGACCGTCCGGCAGTGTCAGCTCAACAAAGGGGCTGTCGAGTACCGGCGTGGAGCTCAAGTACCCAAGGCTCACCCCGGGCCCGATGATATACAGCTCGCCCATCACCTGCTCATCCACCGGCTGCATGTCCTCGTCGAGGATCAGCACCTGACTGTTGGCGATTGGCCGGCCCACACTGGTGTTGCCATCTGCGCGCTGCAGCAGGCGATGCGTCACCAGGACCGTGGCTTCGGTGGGGCCATAGAGGTTGTGCAGGTGGCATTGGCCGGCCAGACGTTCGATGACATGGGGTTCGCACGCTTCGCCCCCGGTTAGCAGGTGAGTCAGACCCAGCGGCTCATCCAGCGGCAGGATACCGAGCAGCGCCGGTGGCAGGAACGCGTGGGTGATGTGCTGTTGGCGAATCAACTCCACCAATTGTTGCGGGTCACGCCGCTGCGCCTCGCTGGGAATGATCAACTGCGCGCTGGCAATCAGGCTCGGGAAAATATCCATCAGCGAGGCATCAAAGTTCAACGCGGCGAACTGCAGCACGCGGCTCTGTTCACTCAACGCCATGCAGCGACCGAACCAGGCAGTAAAGTGCGCCAGGTTGCCCTGGCTGAGCCGCACGCCTTTTGGTCTGCCACTGGTGCCGGACGTGAAGAACACGGCGCACGGTGCGCTTGGGTCTGGCCGAGGGTGCGGCAGCGGTTGCGTGGCGTCTTGCCGATCGGCACAGCGCACATCCAGCGCCATGAAGCGTTCACGCAGCGGGTGGCTGCCCTCATCCAGCAACACACGGGCGCCTGCGCTTTCCAGCATGAGCTGCTGGCGCCGAATAGGAAGCTGCGCAGCCAGTGGCAGGTAGACTGCGCCGCAGCCGAGAATCGCAAGGATGCTCGCGTACAACGCGGCAGACTTTTCCAGGCAGACCCCGACGATCGCTGAACCTTCCACACCCTCCAGCAGTGCCGCCAGTCGTTGCTGGATCGCCCAGGCCTGCGTCTGCAGTTGCCGGTAAGTGACAACCTCGCCCGCTACATTCAGCGCCGGCCGCTCAGCGAAGGTGATGAGGCTGGCCTGCAGTCGCTCGATAATCGGCACTTGCGCCGCCCGCAGCAGTTCCGGATCTGCCGTGCAATTGAACCGATGCAGGTAGGCCAGCGCATCCAGGCTCTGCAAGTCCTGGTCAGGCCAGTCGCTGGCGGAGGTGGGCGATGCACGCAGCTGCGGGTCGCGTGCAAAGCGACTCACCTGCAGAGCCATCCACTCCACCAGCACGCGTGTCGCTCGGCGACACAAGTGCTGGCCGTTCCCGCTGGGTTCTTCGGCAATGTCCAGCACGGCCACCAGGCAATGGTCATGGTTATAGCTGCGCAACTGCAGCACAGGCAGTTCGGACACGGTCGGTGAGCCGATCCCCAGTCGCAGACTCAGGCGCGGTGTGCACGCCCAACGTATCGGCAGTGGCTGGCTGCCGTCATCGATCACCAGATCAACGCCCTCGTCTGCGCACCGATGACCATATGCTTCGAGCTCTGCACGCACGGCGCTCAGCGCCTTGCTCGTGCCGACCCATCCCATTGTCAGGCACCTCATGCCGCTCTCCCTGCCGGCGACAGATAGTCATTCATGGCCGCTGCCACGCTTGGCGTTTGAAGCAGACCGCTGTGCTGCAAAAATTTCATGATATTGCCAAGCAGTGGGTGCTGGCGGGTGATGGGAAACGCCAGCGCCTCTACCTCGTCTCTCAAGGCCTCACGGACGCGCGCGCTGACACCCAGGTGTTCGATCAATTGCAGGTCGAAGGTTTTTTGCAGATCGTTGGTCAGGTAGTGCATCAGAAACGTCGGCAGCGCATGAGCAATGCTGTCGCGATCAGCCGGGCTGGCCGCCTGCCAATACAGATGCACCAGATTTGTCCAGAAACGGGCATGGCGGCCTTCGTCAACCAGGTGATCGGCCATCATGCCGCGGATGGACGACTTGACACTGTCGTCCCTGGAAAACGCCGCCACCTCATGGGTCACGGTGTTTTCGGCAATCGCCACGCCAATTAGCTCCACGGCATCGCGCAGATGAGTGGGCGCCTGTGCCTGCGCTGCCGGCAGCGCGCGGCTGAGTTCGATCTGCCCGGGCAGGCCGAGGGGCTGGATGCCAGTCATGCTCACGGTCTGCTGCAGGAAGCCCAACGCCACCAGTGCGTGGTAATCCTCGTCCACCACGACGGACATTGCGTCGTAGCGACAGGCAAGGGGGAAGGGCGGTGTGAAGTGGTTCTTGGCAATGCTGCGGGCGGTCCTGTCGACAATTTCAGTCTCGAAAATCACCACGTCATTGATGTATTTGTAAAAGCTTTGTACCAGCACAAAGTCCCGCCATTGTGCGCAGTGTTCGATGAACGTCGCACTCAATACCAGCGGCTGGCGGCACAGCGGGAAGATCAATTTGTCATCGTCTTCCAGCAGACGGCGCGGGCGGGTGCGGATGGTTGCGCGGCGTTCCCAGTCGTCAGCGATGGAGCAGTAATCCGTGATGCTCATGGGTGCACCTCCTGCAGCGAGGCTCGCAGGTCGTCCCAGAAATGGATACGCTGTTCAACCGCGCTCAAGGCGAACGCGTCAGCCTGTTGCTGGCGATGCAAGTCCCCACCGACCAGGCGCTCAAGCATCGCCCGCGCGCCGGGTTCATGGTCCTCAGCGTCCAATTGAATGTGGCGGTTGAAGTAATGGCGCAGCATCGGCGCCTGGCCGATCCACGCTGCGCTGCCTTGCAACAGGCGTTTAAACATGGCCGGTATGACGCTCTCGCGGCCGTGCAGGAAGGCCGCCGCAACACAGTGGGTAGGTGCGTCGAGTACGGTGTGCAGCGTGCTGCCGACAAACCGTGCCGTGCCGGGCAGACTCTCTAATGTTTGCAACGCCACCTGAGCGTCTACTCCCTGGCGTTGCAGCATGACGAAACGATCGATAGCTACAGTACTGGCACCTGTTTCAAGCATGCCCTCACGGTACAGCTCGAAATGGCTGCAATGGCCACCCCCGGATGTTCATCCGATTCCTCACACAGCACGATCTCATTGATCAGCCGAGCGGCCTGAGGGTCGGTCGGGGGGAGCCAGGGCAACTGTGTGCCAGCCAGGTCCCGTTGCAGGCGTTTGGTGAGACTCATAAAGTCCCACACAGCGAATACATGGCTCTGCATAAAAAGTTGTAACTTGCTGAGTGAAGTTATTTCATTAAATAAAGGATGACTGCACAGCTGCAGCTTTTTCTGCTCAAGTAAAGTTGGATGCATGGTTGATGCCTATAAGTTTGTTGCGACTGCGCTGAAGACAGAAGGACTGTTATTAAACTTGAAATGGACAGTCGGGATTTTTGCCGGCCCGAGCTTTTGGCAGCACCTGGGCAGGGGCTTGCGCGGCCGGTTTAAGTGTCTGGTTTAGTGGTGCAGGATAATAAGCGGATTAAACGTTTGGATGAGCTTGCAAATATATTAAAAGTTTTTCGAGAAAATACGTGTTGTGAGTGAGTTGGTTACTTAAGTGTGAGAAGTTTCTTAAACCTGCGCAGGCTCAATCAAGTTGTGTCGGCGTGGGGCTTCCCCTGATGCAAGGGGGCCCCAAACTGCATGAGGTTACTTGTCGGCTGTTTCAAGGCTATTGAGATAGGCGGATATGACTTCCATTCCTCGCGTCAGGTGATTGCGCAGGGTGAGGATGCTCTCATCGGTCTTCTTCTGTGCCACCAGGCTCAGCAGTGTGCGGTGATCTTCCTGGGACGTCTCGCCAAGCCCCATCGCTTCCAGGTTGAAGCGCAGGAAGCGCTCTTCTTCATTCAGGCCATGTTCGACCAGATTGAGCAGCCGCTGATTGGGCGCCTTGCCATACAGTGCCATGTGGAACAGGCGGTTCAGGCGTCCGATCTCGGTATAGTCTTTTTCCCGCTCTAGGGCATTGATCAATGTCTCGGCCTCGGCGATGTCGGCCTCGGTGAGCAAAGGGATCGACAGACGCAGGGCTTCGGACTCAAGCAATATGCGCAAGGCGTAGGTTTCAGCCGAGTTGTCTTCGATCAGGGGAGCCACCACGGCGCCCTTGTGCGTCACCACATGCAGCAATGACTGCGCTTCCAGCTGGCGCAAGGCCTCACGCACCGGCATCCGGCTGACGCCGAACAGGCTGGCCAGTTCCTGCTGGCGCATGGCGGTGCCGCAGGGCAATCGGCCATCGAGAATGGCGTTGCGCAAGGTTTCTTCAATTACGGAACGAGCAAGATGAGCGGGGATAGGTCCGCTGATCTTAATGCTGTTCAACAGGTTCGACTTCTGCGTCACGGCTACGCTCTCCTCCCTTTTTAAAATAAGTATGGCTAATTGGATCCAAAGCACACTAGAGACAGCTCAAAAGCTTGTCAAACGACCAAGGTTTTCGGCTTGTAAGTGCTTAAACACGGGGCTCTCGAGGCCCACACCATGGTTTTGCGACGTCTTACACGCCAGCAACAACTGAATGATTCGCCACCTTTCCTTACTCCCTCAGCGTAGCCGGCCCAGCCTCTTGATGAACACATTAACGTCTATAGTTATTCACTAATGGTATTTAAACTGACCTTCTTATGTCTATAAAGTCACTCTCCTGTCCGACCGGGAGTCACTTCATGTCCGCCGCCTCTACTGTTCCAACAGCGAACCATACCCCCCAATCGTTCGAGATTAGTCCACTGTCCGGCAGCGTCGGTGCCGAGGTCATTGGCCTGGACTTGTCCCGCCCGGTCAGCGACGAAGAGTTTGCGCGCATTCACCGCGCGCACCTGGACCATCACGTCGTGGTATTCCGCGACCAGCGCATCACCCCCGCACAGCAGATCGCCTTCAGCCGCCGTTTCGGCGTGTTGCAGATTCACGTGCTCAAACAGTTTCTGCTAGCCAATCACCCGGAAATCCTGATCGTCTCCAACATCCTGGAAAACGGCCAATCCATCGGCCTGGGAGATGCGGGTAAATTCTGGCACTCGGACCTCTCCTACAAGGAGCTGCCGAGCCTGGGTTCGATGCTGCACGCCCAGGAGCTGCCCTCCGAAGGCGGCGACACCCTGTTTGCCGACATGCACAAAGCCTGGGACCAGTTGCCCGAGCACCTGCGCAACGCCGTGCAAGGCCGCAGCGCTGCGCACTCCTATACGGCGCGCTACAGCGAAACCAAATTCGAAGGTAACTGGCGCCCAACGCTCACCCCGGAGCAGTTGGCCCAAGTGGCGGAAGTGGTGCACCCCATCGTGCGCACCCACCCGGAAAACGGCCGCAAGGCGCTGTTCGTCAGTGAAGGGTTCACCACCCGCATCGTCGGCCTGCCCGATGACGAAAGCCGCGACCTGCTGGCCCAGCTCTACGCCCACAGTGTGCTGCCGGAAAACATCTACCGCCACCAATGGCAACCCCACGACATGGTGTTCTGGGACAACCGCTCGCTGATTCACCTCGCCGCCGGTTGCCCCAGCCATCTGCGGCGCAAATTGTTCCGCACCACCATCCAGGGCGATGCGCCTTTCTGAACCCTATCGCACGAGAGTTGAAATGAACGCGCCTTTGCCAGGCCACGCGGCCAGCAACCTGAGCACCGCCCAACCGTTGCTGGCGGTGGACAACGTCAGTCTCGAATACCGCACCCCCGAGCGGGTAGTGCGCGCCACGCACCAGGTCAGTTTCGAGATCGACCCGGCTGACCGCTACGTGTTGCTCGGCCCGTCGGGCTGCGGCAAATCCACATTGCTCAAGTCCATCGCCGGGTTTATCAAGCCCAGTGAAGGCGAGATTCGCCTGCTGGGGCAAAAGGTCGAACAACCCGGACCGGATCGCATCGTGGTGTTCCAGGAGTTCGACCAGTTGCCGCCCTGGAAAACCGTCAAGCAGAACGTCATGTTCCCGCTGCTGGCGTCCAAAACCCTCAAGCGCCGCGAAGCCGAAGAACGCGCGCTGCACTACCTCGACAAAGTCGGCCTCAGTGCCTTTGCCGATGCCTACCCGCACACCTTGTCCGGCGGCATGAAAGCTCGCGTGGCCATTGCCCGCGCCCTGGCCATGCAGCCCAAAATTCTGCTGATGGACGAACCCTTCGCCGCCCTGGACGCACTCACCCGCCGCAAGATGCAGGAAGAACTGCTGCTGCTCTGGGCAGAAGTGCGCTTCACCCTGCTGTTCGTCACCCATTCCATCGAAGAGGCGCTGGTGGTCGGCAACCGCATCCTCCTGTTGTCGCCCCACCCGGGGCGCGTGCGCGCAGAAATCCACAGCCACCAATACGACCTGCACAGCCTCGGCAGTGTGGACTTCCAGGCCTCGGCGCGGCGCATTCATCGCCTGCTGTTCGATGAAGCCCCCGAGGCCGAACGTGAGTTGGGATTCGCCGATATCCGCATCGCTTATTAAAGGGTCGCCCCATGCGCCAAGAATACGAAATAACCCTCGAACCGCTGCTCAGCGTGCCGGTGGAACGCGAACTGCCGCTGCGTCAGCGCCTGTGGCAACAAGGTTGGCTGCGCAAGGGCCTGATCCTGATCGTGCTCGCAGTCATTTGGGAGTCGGTGGCGCGCTATCAGAACAACGACCTGCTGCTGCCGAGCTTTTTGCAGACCTTCCACGCGCTCTACGACGGCCTGCTCAGCGGCGAACTGCTGAGCAAGGTCAGCATCTCCCTGGCAGTGCTGATCAAGGGCTACCTGATCGGCATCGTGCTGGCCTTTGCCCTGACCACGCTTGCCGTCTCGACCCAACTGGGCCGCGACTTGTTGAGCACGCTGACCTCGATGTTCAACCCGCTGCCGGCGATTGCGTTGCTGCCGCTGGCGCTGTTGTGGTTCGGTCTGGGCCAGAACAGCCTGATCTTTGTGCTAGTGCATTCGGTGCTGTGGGCGCTGGCGCTCAATACCTATTCGGGGTTCCTTGGCGTGTCCGAAACCCTGCGCATGGCCGGTCGCAACTATGGCCTCAAGGGCATGCGCTTCGTGCTGTTCATTCTGATCCCGGCTGCGCTGCCGTCGATTCTCGCCGGCCTCAAAATCGGCTGGGCCTTTGCCTGGCGCACCTTGATCGCCGCCGAGCTGGTCTTTGGCGCCACCAGCGGCAAGGGCGGGCTGGGTTGGTACATCTTCCAGAATCGCAACGAGCTGTACACCGACAAGGTATTCGCCGGCCTGGCCGTGGTGATTCTGATTGGCCTGCTGGTGGAAAACCTGGTGTTCGACACCTTCGAGCGGCTCACGGTGAAACGCTGGGGCATGCAGCGCTAGGCCGGCCATCCCTGTTAGGATTGCGGCCAATTCACGCTTTTACGACCGCGAGTGCCTGGCATGCAATTACCGGACATGAACCTGCTGGTCGCCCTCGACGCCTTGCTCGATGAAGGCAGCGTGGTCGGCGCCGCACGGCGGATGAACCTCAGCCCGGCGGCCATGAGCCGCACCCTCACGCGTATCCGCGAGGCGGTGGGCGACCCGATTCTGGTGCGCGCCGGACGCGGCCTGGTGCCCACGCCCAAGGCGCTGCAACTGCAAGGCCAGGTGCGTAATGTCGTGGAGCAGGCCGCGCTGCTGTTTCGCTCGGCCGACCAGGTGGACTTGAGCACCTTGCGGCGCCGCTTCAGCGTGCGCGCCAACGACTTCTTCATCGGCGTGTATGGCGGCAGGCTGTTTGACACCATGGAGCGCATGGCGCCACTGTGCGAACTGTACTTCGTGCCCGAAGGCGACACCGACGATGAAGCCCTGCGCGAAGGGCGCCTGGACCTGAGGGTGAGCAACACGCTGCCCGTCACCCCTGAGGTGAAGGTGCAGAACCTGTTCTCCACCACCTTTGTCGGGCTGGCGCGCGAAGGCCACCCGTTGTTCGACGGGGAAATCACCGCTGAACGGTTCGCCGGTTATTCCCATATCAGCATCTCGCGCCGTGGCATCGCGCGCGGGCCCATCGACACCGCTTTGAACGCCCAGGGCCTGGAGCGCCGCGTGGCGATGATCGCCCCGGGGTTTCACGGCGCGATGTTCATGCTGCCCGACTCCGACCTGCTGTTACCGGTACCCAAGGAAGCCCTCCTGAGTGTCAAGCGCCTGAAACTGCCGCTGCGCGCCTTCGCCCTGCCGATCTCGCTGCCGACCCTGATGCTGACCCAATCCTGGCACCCGCGTTTCGACAAGGACCCGGCGCACAAATGGCTGCGCGAAACCTTTCGCGAAAGCTGCCAGGCCACCTGGCTCGAAGCTCAGCCCACCTGACCATTTCAAAGCCGAACACAATCAACTGTGGGAGGGAGCAAGCCCCCTCCCACAGTTGATTGTGTTGCGTGCACTTATACCCTGCCAATAAGTAACTTTTTGTCATGTGTATAGCTGCTTAAACTGCTCGGGTATCTATCATTCCGAGTTACCCGTACATGACCTCCCTCGCTGCTCCCGCCCTGCAGGCCGCAGCCAGACCTGTCGCGCTCAATCCGCCGGTGTTCGGCCTGCGCATCATCATCGGCCTGGTCGGTGTGCTGCTGGCGGTGCTGGTGTCCGGCCTTAACGACATGGTCACCAAGATCGCCCTCGCCGATATCCGCGGCGCGCTGTTCATCGGCTATGACGAAGGCACCTGGCTGGTCGCGGCCTACACCGCCACCTCCGTGGCGGCCATGGCCTTCGCGCCCTGGTGTGCGGTGACTTTCTCCCTGCGCCGTTTCACCCTGTGCGCCATCGGCCTGTTCACCCTGCTGGGCATCCTCTGCCCGTTTGCGCCCAATTATCAAAGCCTGCTGCTGCTGCGAACCGCGCAAGGCCTGGCCGGCGGCGCATTGCCGCCGATGCTGATGTCGGTGGCGCTGCGCTTTCTGCCGGCCAACATCAAGCTGTATGGCCTGGCCGGCTACGCGCTCACCGCCACCTTCGGCCCGAGCCTCGGTACGCCGCTGGCGGCGCTGTGGACCGAGTATGTGGGCTGGCAGTGGGCGTTCTGGCAGATCGTCGCGCCGTGCCTGCTGGCGATGGCGGCGGTGGCCTACGGTTTGCCGCAGGACCCGCTGCGCCTGGAGCGCTTCAGGCAGTTCAACTGGCGCGGCCTGCTGCTGGGCTTTCCGGCGATCTGCATGCTGGTGATCGGCCTGCTGCAAGGCAACCGCCTGGACTGGTTCGAGTCCGGCCTCATCACTTTCCTGCTCAGCGGCGGCACCCTGTTGCTGGTGCTGTTCCTGCTCAATGAGTGGTCGCAGCCGCTGCCGTTTTTCAATGTGCAGATGCTCGGCCTGCGCAACCTGGCGTTTGCCCTGATCGTACTGGCCGGCGTGCTGATGGTGCTGACCTCGGTGATCATCATCCCGTCGAGCTTCCTCGCCCAGGTGCAGGGCTACAGGCCGCTGCAGACCGCGCCGGTGATGTTGCTGATGGCCCTGCCGCAATTGATCGCGCTGCCGCTGGTGGCGGCGCTGTGCAACCTGCGTCGGGTCGATTGCCGTTGGGTGCTGGGGCTCGGCTTGAGCCTGCTGGTGCTCAGTTGCCTGGGCAGTTCGCAGCTGACCTCGGCGTGGATTCGCGACGATTTCTATGGCTGGTACCTGCTGCAAATCATCGGGCAACCGATGGCGGTTCTGCCATTGCTGATGCTGTCCACCGGCAGCATCCAGCCCGTTGACGGGCCGTTCGCTTCGGCCTGGTTCAACACCGTCAAAGGCCTGTCTGCGGTGATCGCCGCCGCAGTGCTCGAAACCCTGACCACCCGCCGCGAACACTTCCACTCCACCACGCTGGTGGATCGCCTGGGCAACTCGCCCCTGGCCGACGGCGATGCGCCGGGCCTGGCTCACCGCCTGCACGAACAGGCCGTGGTGCTCACCTCTTCGGATCTGTATGTCGTCATGGCCGGTGTCGCGGTGGCGTTGATCCTGCTGATTTTCTGGATGCCCACGCGGATCTATCCGCCTCGCGCACCGACATAGCCTCAAGGACTCCCCATGAAACGCAAAGACAAAATTGCCGTCTCCGTTATCGCTGTATTTGCCGTCGGCGTGCTGGTGTATCTGCTCACGCCGGGCCTGTTGGGCAACGCGCGTCAGACCACCAACGATGCCTTCGTCGCCGCCGACTTCACCCTGATCGCCCCACGTGTGGCCGGCTTTATCAAAGAGGTGCTGGTGGAAGACAACCAGCAGGTCAAGGCCGGCCAACTGCTGGCGCTGATCGACGACCGCGATTTTCGCGCCGCCGCCCAGGCCGCCGATGCCGATGCACTGGTTGCCCAAGCCCAGCTTAAAAACGCCGGCGCCACCCTGGAGCGCCAAAGCTCGGTGATCGCCCAGGCCCAGGCCACCGTGGCGGCAGACCGCGCCGAAGTAGCGTTCGCCGAGCACGAGCTGAACCGCTACAACCACCTCGCCGGCGTGGGCGCGGGCACCGTGCAGAACGCCCAGCAAGCCAAAACCCGCATCGACCAGGCCACCGCGCGCCTGGCCAAATCCACCGCGGTGCTGGCGGCCGAACGCAAGCAGGTGGAAATCCTCAGTGCCCAGCGCGATGCGGCGGAAGGCGGGCTCAAGCGCGCCCAGGCAGCGTTGGAAATGGCCAGCTATCAGTTGTCCTACACGCGCATCGTCGCGCCGGTGGACGGCATGGTCGGTGAGCGCGCGGTGCGGGTCGGCGCCTACGTGACGCCGGGCAGCAAGCTGCTCGCCGTGGTGCCGCTGAGCGAGGCCTATGTGGTGGCCAATTTCCAGGAAACCCAGCTGTCGCACATGCACGCCGGCCAACCGGTGCAGGTGCGCGTCGACAGCCTCGACGGCGAGTTGCTCAACGGTCATCTGGAGAGCCTGGCGCCGGCCACCGGTGTGACGTTCGCCTCGATCAAGCCAGACAACGCCACCGGCAACTTCACCAAGGTGGTGCAGCGCATCCCGGTGAAGATCATCCTCGAACCCGGCCAGCCCCTCACCGAGCGTCTGCGGGTGGGCATGTCGGTGGAGGCCAGCGTCGACACCCAACCCGTCGCGCAGCCGCGTCAGGTGGCCCAGCAATGACACGTTTTGCCTGGCTCGCCTTGAGCGTCATCAGCCTGAGTGCCTGCACCGTCGGCCCGGACTTTCACACGCCCCAGGGGCCGCACGTCGAGCGTTGGCGCGAACCTCAGGGCCGTCAGGCCGACAGCCGCGCCGTGGCCGATCCGCTGCAGGAGCGCTGGTGGGACGTGTTCCATGACGCGCAACTGTCTGCCCTCACACGCCGCGCCCTCACCGACAACCTCGACCTGAAACTGGCCGGCAGCCGCTTGCAGCAAAGCCGCGCCGTGCGCCAGGTGACCACGGCCGGGCGTTACCCCAACCTCGCGGCAGGCGGTGGCTACCAGCGCAAGCGCAACAGTGGTGAAGGCTTGAACGACCCTTCCGGAGAAAACGGCCGCTCGGCGTTCAACCAATGGGACACGGGCGTCTCCGCCGCCTGGGAGCTGGACTTCTGGGGCCGCGTCAAGCGCGAGACCGAGGCCGCCGACGCCACCCTGCAAGTCGCCGAAGACGACCGCCGCGCCGTGCTGCTGTCGGTGCTGGCCGAGACCGCCCAGGACTACATCCAACTGCGCGGCGTGCAGAACACCCGTGCCGTCACCGAGCAGAACCTCGACGTCGCCCGGCACAGCTTGAAGCTCTCGCAACTGCGCCTGGCCGATGGCGTCGCCACCGACCTGGACGTGGCCGAAGCCGCCGCCCAGGTCGCCACCATCGAAGCGCGCCTGCCGGAGCTGCAACAACGCCAGGATCAGTTGATTAACGCCCTCAGCCTGATCATGGGCGAGCCGCCCCAGGCCCTGCACGCTCAACTGTCCAAAGATGCCGCCGTGCCGCAAACCCCGCGTCAGGTCGCCATAGGCCTGCCGTCACAGTTGGCCGAACGCCGCCCGGATATCCGCCAGGCCGAGGCGCGCCTGCATGCGGCCACCGCCAACATCGGTGTGGCCAAGGGTGATTTCTACCCGCGTATCACCCTGTCCGGCAGCCTCGGCTCCCAGGCCCTGCAACTGGCGGATTTCGGCTCCTGGGGCTCGCGCGCATTTGCCTTCGGCCCGCAGTTCAGCCTGCCGCTGTTCAACGGCGGACGCCTGCAAGGCATGTTGACGCTGCGCGAAGCCCAGCAGCAGGAGGCAGCGCTGGCCTATCAGCACACCGTGCTGCGTGCCTGGCACGAGATCGACGACCAGTTGACCCGCTACAACGCCAGCCAGCTGCGCCGCGACAGCCTCGCCGAAGCCGTGCGCCAGAACCAGATCGCCCTGAGCACCGCGCAACACCAGTACGTCGAAGGCGTGGCGGATTTCGTCAACGTCCTCACCGTGCAGAGCGCGTTGCTGGCGACCCAGGAGCAATGGGTGCAAAGCTCCACTGACGTGTCGCTGGCCATGGTCGGTTTGTACAAGGCGCTGGGCGGCGGGTGGGAGTCGGTGTATCCGGTGCAAACAGCCGAGCGCTGAGCCTTGGCGCGCTTTGTGACTATTGCGGTGAGCAGGCTTTTTTGTGGTGATCAGACTTGTTGTGGTCACCAGGCTTTCTGTGGTCACCAGGCTTGTTGTGGCGAGCGGGCTTGCCCCGCGTTGGGGTGCGAAGCGCCCCCAAAACCAGGCTCCGCGCTGGTTCAGGTATACCGTGTTTTGCTGGATTGGGGGCGCTTCGCACCCCAACGCGGGGCAAGCCCGCTCGCCACAATAAGCCCGCTCGCCACAACACACTCGCTTGCCACAGGAATGGGGTTGCCTGAAATAGCCCATTTGCTGGGCTAAGGATTGCGCAAAAACACCACATACCCGCCAAACCACTCGCTCTCGCGCAAGTACGCCGGCGCCTGCCACTCGCCACCCTGAATCAAGCCTACCTTGAACGGTACCCCCATCCGACTCAACCTCGGCAGATACGCCGCGTAATCCGGGATGCTGTGCCGTCCCTGGTACGTCTGCACCACCACTTCATCCACCACGCCTTTGAGCTGGGCGATGGCAGCGGGATCGGCGTTGCTGCCCCAGTCCAGCAGGCCGGTGATGCTCAACCGCAGGTCGGCCGGCAGGCGCTGGCGCAGGTCGCGCAGAAACTCCGCGTATTCGTGCAGGTATTGGGTGCGAGCGTCGAAGTCGATCTGTATGCCGACCACCGGATTGCCCGCGTCGCGCCAGCGTTTCACCTGGCCGAGCAATTGGGCGTAGACCCGCTCCGGCCAGTGCAGGGTGTGGGCGCGGTAGACGATCCAGACCTCGCCTTGGGTGATACGCGGCACGCTCATGCCCTGGGCGATCAAACGCACGGCAGGCGTGCGGCGGGTGGAGTTGATCTGGCCCTGAAGGATGTACAGCGTCTTCGCCTGTTTGAGCACCGGCTGCGGCGTGACGCCGCTCCACAGCCAGAAGGCGTCATAGTCGCGGGCGTCGACGGCGCCGAAGGCCGTGCTTGCCAGCAACAGCAGGCCCAGCCACAGGTGTTTCACCAGTAGTACTGCAAGGCGTTGCCCCACTGGGTGTCGCCGAAGCCTGTCTTGAGCTGGCGGAACCAGGCCTTGCGCACGGCCGGCGCGACGTCTTCGCCGCCGCAGCTGTTGTAGCCGGCGGGCGCGTAGCAGTTGATGGCGCGAAACAGCGCGTAGGCCTTGTCGGTTTTCGGCGCCTTGGGGTTGGCGATCACCTGTTTGTAGCCGTCCAGGCGCGAGAAGGTTTCACCGCTGAAGTTCGACGCGCTGCTGCCCAGGCTGCCGGCGGCACGGGCTTGCTCGAGTGGCATGCCGTCCAGGCTGTTGCGCAGGATGAACTCACCGAAGCAATTGAGCGCCTGCGGGTTTTTCGCGTCGTTCTGCAAGGTCGCGGCGGTTTGCGCGATGCTCGGGCAGGTGTAGCCGGACTCGGCTTTGTCGCCGTTCCACTGGAACAGTTTCAAGGTTTGCCCGCCGCCATAGGTGTAGCCGAGGCTGGTGCCAAGTTTGTCTTCAGGCGGCGTGGCCGGTAGTTGCTTGAGGTCGTCGGCGAAGGTGGTGAACTGGCTGCGCAGCAGGTCCTTGTAGAGCAGCACGAATTGCGCGGTGTGGCGTTCCACCGGGTCGCTGGCCTTGGCGATCTGCTGGCGCAGCAGGTCGGGGCCGGCGACGCTGCGCAGCAGCAGGTAGCGCACGTTGTTGGCGCTGATCGGCGAGTCGGCCGCGAACACCTTGGCCAACTCGCCGCTGCGTTCGTAGTTCATCGCCAGGGCCAGCTCCAACTGGTCGCGTTGCAGGGGCTGTTTGGCCAGCGGCAATAGTTGCAGCCAGAGGGCTTGCGCCGCTTTCCAATTCTGCCCGGCTTCAAGGGCCAAGCCGCGCAGGGTCTGCTGGCTGAAGGCGAAGTAATCCAGGCTCGACGGCACATCCTTGGGCAGCAGTTTCAGGGCGGCCTCGGGCTGATGCTCGACGTACAATGCAAACGCCGCTTGCAGGTAGGCGTACAGCGCCGGCTCGTCGGCAAACGTGGCCTTCTGTTTGTCGAGGTCGGCGCGGGTCAGTTTGGGCGGCGTCTCGGCGCGCATCAGCATCAGGTCGTTGACCGCCTGCAGCATCGGGTTCTCAAGGCTGCCGTTGCTGTCGATCAACAGCTTGAGGTCGGCCTCTTGCACCAGTTCATCAAGGGACACATTGCGCTGCTCGGCGGTGGCTTCGGTCATTTGCCAGGCGAAGTCCTCGGCGAGCTTGCCATCGTCATTGGCCAGCCAATGCACACGGCGCAACAGGCCCCGAGCGGAAGTCGCGTACTGGCCCTGTGGATAAGTGTGCAGATAGCCGAGCAAGCCCTTTTCGGCATTGCCCAGCGCGGACTTATCCACATGCTCGCGCTGCGGCATGCCGTATTCGTCGAACGCTTCGGCCTGGGCCTGATTCAGCGCGGTGCGCGCAGTCATGTACAGCGCGGTTTCCTGCAGCCACGGCAGGGTTGAGCCGCTGGCGGCGGCAAAACCGCGTTCGGCCTCACTGAAGCGTCCGCTGTAGAAGTCGGCGGCGGCTTGCAGGTAGGTGCGCAGCAGGCGGCCGTTCGGGGACTCGATTTCGCCGGTGACCACCGCGCCATCCCAACTGCAGGCAGTGAGCAATTGCAGGCGCGCCCTGGCCAGCAGCACGCGTTCGGTATCCGGCATATCGGCCTTGATCACCTGGCTGACAAACGCCGTGGCGCTGTCATCGTCGTTGCTGCGGCAGCGGCTGCCTTCGCCGCTCAAAAACGCTTCGCCGGCGGTTTTGTAGTCCTCGCGCTTGATGCCCAGGGTCTTGAGCAGCGTGTCCAGTTCAGCGGTGCGCGAGTCGTCGGGCTTGTCGTCCGGTTCGTCGTCGCCGGCAGGCACAGGGCTCAGGCGATACACCGCAAACGGCACCTGGCCGAATCCCTCGGCCCGGTCGGTGTCGTCCAGGGCGTTGGGGGCCAGCGGGGCGACCTTTTTGTCGGACAGCAGCAGGCGCAGGTTGACCCGGCTGTCGTTGCCCGGGCTCAGGAAGGGCAGGTTGTTGCACGGGTCCAGGCTGTCACGCGACACCCGCCAGTCCGGGTAGCACGAGTCGTCCGAGCTGGCCAACGCCTGCTGGGAAATACCGGCGAGCAGTGCCAGTGCCAGGGGTGACAGAAAACCGATGCGCATGAGGTGTCCTTGAGCCTGAGTCCTTGGAGGAGGGCAATCATAGCGTGATCCGACCAGCGCTTCGGTGAAGTCCTGCGCAATTGGTCGATTTGTCCGATTGCACAAGCGAATCGGGGGCATTTGTCCTAAAGTGGCGTTGGTTTGCGTGTCGGCAATCAGAGCAGTGGCAGGGGAATCAAGGTGCGTCGGTCTGTGGTAGAGCAAAACGAAAAAATCGCGGCATTGCCCGCGCTCAACCGACTGGGCTTGGAACGTGCCGGCTGGATCAGCCAGCTTTGGTGGGTACCGCTCCTGGCGCTGGCGATGGCCCTGCGGTTCTACAACCTGACGGCGTCGGCCATCTGGGGCGATGAGGGCTCAAGCCTGTTGCTCAGCGAATACGCCGTGGACGACCTGTGGTTTCACGCGGCCCACGATGTACACCCGCCGCTGTACTTCTTCCTGCTGCGCGGCTGGATCGAACTGTTCGGCGACAGCATCGGCTCGATCAGGGCCATGAGCGCCCTCCCGGGCGCGCTCGCCGTGGGCCTGGGCATCTGGCTAACGCGGCAGTTGTCCACTCGGCGCGCGGCGGTACTGGCCGGCATACTGCTGGCGCTGCTGCCGACGGCGGTGCGGTACAGCCAGGAAGTGCGCATGTATTCGCTGTTGGGCGTCTGGCTGCTGGGCGCCACGCTGGCGCTGGTGTACTGGGTGCGCCAACCCGAACGCACGCGCTACCTGGTGGCCTATGGGCTGCTGATGACCGCAGGTTTCTACACCCATTACTTCACCGCACTGTGCGTGCTGGTGCATTGGGCGTATCTGGGGGTGCTGGGCACCTGCGGTCAGCGCCTGATCACGCGCCGGGCATGGTGGGCGACCAACGTCGCGATTGTGCTGGCGTACCTGCCCTGGTTGCCAGGCCTGTTGGACCTGGTGCAGCACGTCGACCAGCTCAAGGTGGGCGGTGACATTGGCTGGGAAGATCCGGTCAATGCGCTGTCTGTGCCATCGATGGTCTGGCAATTCATGTTGCAGGATGAAGGCCTGGCGCTATGGCGACCGCTGTTCTGGGGTTTCCCCCTGCTATTGATTGCGCTGATTGGCGTCAGCGTCTGGCGTGACCGCCAACCTTATCGACCTGCCAGCCTGCTGGCGCTGTTTTTCCTGCTGCCGCTGCTGCTGGTCTACGCCGTGTCGTTTATCTCGCCGGTATTCATTGAGCGCTATCTCACGGTGTATGCCCTGGGCTTGCCGATCCTGCTGGCGCTGCTCATCGACCGCGGGTCGTGGTGGGGCGCAGCGTTGTTCGTGTTGCTGGTGGGGGTGGAACTGGTTGGGCTGAAAAACAACTTCACGGTGGACGAGCAGGACCAGTTCAACGTGCCGGTGGAGTTCGTCAATCGCAACTACCAGGAAGACGATCGCATCGTGCTCAGCGACATGATGTGGTACCTCAGCTACGTCTATTACGACCAGACCGACGCCCAACTGCAGCTCTACACCCCGCCCAAACCCGACGGCACGCCAACGCGACCGAACGCCTACGGCTTCGGCACCCTTGTGGATCAAGACGGCGGGCGCATCTACCTCGACCACCTCTCGTCACTGCCTGCCGGCACCCGGCGAGTATGGCTGATCAGCAGCAACGAAGCGCCGGATGAATTCGCGCCGCTGCCCAAGGGCTGGCACGAACTCAGTCGCCAGGACGGCGGGGGCGCCAGGGCACGCTTGTTTGTGTTGTGCAATGTGCCGTCGATGTTGCCCGAGGGCTGTCCCTAGACTGGGCTTGGGCTTGGGCTTCGACGCGACAGCCCCGGAGCCAAGACTGATCCAAATGTGGGAGGGGCTTGCTCCCGATGGCAGTGTGTCAGTCAGCTCATCCAGCACTGACCCGCCACCATCGGGAGCAAGCCCCCTCCCACATTTTTTGCCACCACCCATCCGCCAAACTGTTTCAAAACTTGACGCTCAAGCCAGCTTCCACCATATTGATAGTTAGCAAACTAACTGTATGCGAACATTCCCGTGTCCCAATCCCTTGAACAACTTCAGACCAACCTCAGCAGCAGCATGGTGGTGGGCGCCCGCAACTGGCGCAAAATCTGCCAGGCCACGTTGGTGAGTTATGGCATCTCCGAAGCCTGCGCCGTGCCGCTGTTGATGATCGGCCGCCTGGGCGACGGTGTGCATCAGGTCAAGGTGGCCCAGGCCTCCGGCATGGAAAGCCCGTCGCTGGTGCGCCTGCTCGACCAGCTGTGCAGCGGCGGCTATGTGTGCCGCACCGAAGACGCCAACGACCGCCGCGCCAAGGCCTTGAGCCTCACCGAGCGCGGCCGTGAGCTGGTGCAGGCGGTGGAGGCGCAACTGGTGCGTCTGCGCCGCGAAGTGCTGGCCGACATTCCCCGCAACGACCTCGAAGCCGCGTTGCGTGTACTGCGCGCCTTCGAAGCGGCGGGGGCGGTGGCGCCTTGAACGGATTTTTTACCGGCATGCCGCCGGCTCGCGACTGGTTCTACGGCGTACGTACCTTTGCGGCGTCGATGATCGCGCTGTATATCGCCATGCTCATGCAAATGCCGCGTCCGTATTGGGCGATGGCCACCGTGTACATCGTCTCCAGCCCGTTTGTCGGACCTACCAGTTCCAAGGCGCTGTACCGCGCCATCGGCACCCTGATGGGCGCGGCGGCGGCGGTGTTGTTCGTGCCGATGTTCGTGCAGTCGCCCTACATCCTGGTGGTGGTGATTGCGCTGTGGACCGGCACCTTGCTGTTCCTCTCCATGCACCTGCGCACCGCCAACAACTATGCCCTGATGCTCGCCGGCTACACCCTGCCGCTGATCGCGCTGCCCGTGGTGGATAACCCCCTGGCAGTGTGGGATGTGGCCGAAGCGCGCACCGAAGAAATTTTCCTCGGCATCGTCGTGGCCGCCGTGGTCGGCGCGATGTTCTGGCCGCGTCGGCTGATGCCGGTGTTCGACGGTTCGGTGGCCAAGTGGTTTGCCGACGCGCAGGTCTACAGCCAGCGCTTCCTCACGCGTAGCGTCGACACCGAGGAGGTCAGCAACCTGCGTGGCGGCATGGTCGCCACCTTCAACACCCTCGAACTGATGATCGGCCAGCTGCCCCATGAAGGCGCGCGGCCGCAGACGGTGCGCAACACCAAGGAATTGCGCGGGCGCATGATTCACCTGCTGCCGGTGATCGACGCGCTGGACGACGCGGTGTACGCCATCGAACATCGCGCCCCCGAGTTTCTCGAGCGCCTCATGCCCTTGCTGCAAGCGGCCGACGCCTGGCTGCAAGTCACCACCGACACCGCGCCCCTTGAACGCTGGCGCTTGATGCGCGACCAGATCGACGCCGCGCAACCCCAGGGCGACGCACTCAACGACCGCCACACGTTGCTGTTCTCCAACGCGCTCTATCGCCTGGCCGAGTGGGTCGACTTGTGGCAGGACTGCCGCAGCCTGCAAGCCGCCATCCAGTGCGAAAGCCAGGACACCTGGCGCGCCGTGTACCGCCACTGGCGCCTGGGCCGACTCACGCCGTTCCTCGACCGTGGCCTGATGTTCTACTCGGCGTTTTCCACCGTCAGCGCAATCATCGTCGCTTCGGTGCTGTGGATCCTGCTGGGCTGGACCGACGGCGGCAGCGCGGTGATCCTCGCCGCCGTCGCATGCAGCTTCTTCGCCACGATGGACGACCCGGCGCCGCAGATTTACCGGTTCTTTTTCTGGACCGCCATGTCGGTGCTGTTCGCCAGCCTGTACCTGTTTCTGGTGCTGCCCAACCTGCATGACTTCCCGATGCTGGTGCTGGCCTTCGCCGTGCCGTTCATCTGCATCGGCACCCTCACGGTCCAGCCGCGCTTCTATCTGGGCATGCTGCTGACGCTGGTCAACACCTCGTCGTTCATCAGCATCCAGGGCGCCTACGACGCCGATTTTCTCAACTTCGCCAACGTCAATCTGGCCGGGCCCGTGGGCCTGCTGTTTGCCTTTGTGTGGACACTGATCGCGCGGCCCTTCGGCGCCGAGCTGGCAGCCAAGCGTCTGACCCGGTTCAGCTGGCGTGACATTGTCAGCCTCACCGAACCCGCCACCCTCGCCGAGCACCGGCACATGGCCGCGCAGATGCTCGACCGCCTGATGCAACACCTGCCGCGCCTGGCCCTCACCGGGCAGGACACCGGCATCGCCCTGCGCGACTTGCGCGTGGCGCTGAACCTGCTCGACCTGCTGGCCTACTCGCCACGCATCCTCGGCGTGCCCCGGGTGCTGCTCAACCAGGTGGTGGAAGGCGTGGGCGGCTACTTCAAGGCCTGCCTCAAGGCGGGTGAACGCTTGCCCGCGCCCAGCGGTCTGCTGATGACACTCGACCGCACCCGTCGCGCCCTCAACGGCCAGGGCCTGCAGGATGCCGACGACACCCGCCTGCACCTGCTGCACGCCCTGGCCGGCCTGCGCCTGGCGCTGCTGCCGGGGGTTGAATTCATTGGTGGCACGGAGCTGGAAGCGCCGCTGCCGGATGGAGCGCCTTTATGATCGGTGATCTGGATATCAGCGGGGTGTTCCTGCCCACGCTGCTGGTGCTGATGGGCATTACGTACCTGTTGTTTCTGGTGGTGCACGGGCTGTTGACGCGCATGCACTTCTATCGCCTGGTCTGGCACCGGGCATTGTTCAATGTGGGGCTCTACGCGCTGATGCTGGGCGCGGTGGACTCACTCAGTCGATACCTGATGACATGAAAAAACCTTTTTTGACCATCGGCCGTGTGGTCCTCACGCTGTTGATCGTGACGTTTGCGGTCGTCGTCGTGTGGCGCATGGTCATGTACTACATGTTTGCCCCCTGGACCCGCGACGGGCACATCCGTGCCGACATCGTGCAGATTGCGCCGGACGTGTCCGGGCTGATCCAGCGCGTGGACGTGCACGACAACCAGCCAGTGACCAAGGGCCAGGTGTTGTTCGCCGTCGACCAGGACCGTTTCAAACTCGCCCTGCGTCAGGCCCGTGCCGCCGTGGCCGACCGCCAGGAAACCCTGGCCCAGGCCCAGCGCGAGTACAAGCGTAACCGTGGCCTGGGAAACCTCGTGCCCAGCGAGCAACTCGAAGAAAGCCAGTCCCGCGTGGCCCGCGCTCAGTCGGCCCTGGCCGAAGCGCAAGTGACGGTGGACGCAGCTCAGTTGAACCTGGATCGCTCGGTGATCCGCAGCCCGGTGGATGGCTACGTCAACGACCGCGCGCCGCGCAGCCAGGAATTCGTCACCGCCGGGCGGCCGGTGCTGTCGGTGGTGGACAGCAACTCTTTCCACATCGACGGTTATTTCGAAGAGACCAAGCTCGACGGCATCCATGTCGGCATGGCCGTGGATATCCGTGTGATCGGCGATAACGCCCGCCTGCGCGGCCATGTGCAGAGCATCGTCGCCGGCATCGAAGACCGCGACCGCAGCAGCGGCTCCAACCTGCTGCCCAACGTCAATCCGGCGTTCAGCTGGGTGCGCCTGGCCCAGCGGATTCCGGTACGCATCGCCTTCGACGACGTGCCGGCCGACTTTCGCATGATCGCCGGGCGCACGGCCACGGTGTCGATCATTGGCGACAAGGTTAAAGACGGAGAGCAACCATGAAACGGCTTCTGGCCACGTCCGCGCTGGGGTTGCTGCTGTCGGCCTGCCAGGTGGTGGGCCCGGATTACTCGCTGCCGGACACGGCCGCCGTCAACCGCAAAGACCTGCAAGGGCCGATGGCGGGCGAGGGCGACAACGTGGTGTCGGCGCCGGTGCCGGCCGACTGGTGGAAGCTGTATAAGGACCCGCGCCTGGATGAACTGGTGCGCCAGGCCATGGCCTCCAACACCGACCTGCGCGTGGCCGCCGCCAACCTGCAGCGCGCGCGTTTCCAGAGCCAGCAGGCCGAGTCCGCCGGCGGCTGGAGTGCCGGCGCCAAGGCCGAAGCCCAGCGCTTGCAGGAGTCTGGCGAGGCGTTCCTGCAGCCCGAGAAGGTCCCGGTGGACAACATCGGCAGCGTGGGCATTACCACCTCCTACCAGTTCGACCTGTTCGGCACCTTGCAACGCGGCATCGAGAGCGCCCAGGCCAATGCCGACGCAGCCCAGGCTGCGGCCGATATCGCCCGCATCACCCTGGTGGCCGATGTGGTGCGCTCATACACGCGGGTATGTGCGGCCAACGAGGAACTGGCGATTGCCCACGAGTCCCTTGACCTGCAAGGCCAAAGCACCCGGCTCACTCAGCGCCTGCGCGATGCCGGTCGCGGTGATGAAACCCAGGTAACCCGCTCGCAGACCCAATACAAATCCTTGCGTGCCGACATGCCGCGCTATGAAGCCGCACGTCAGGCCGGGTTGTTCCGCCTGTCGATGCTGCTGGCCAGGCCGCTGGATCAATTGCCGGCCGGCACTGCCAGTTGCGCCGAGCTGCCACACATCGCCCAGTTGCTGCCGGTGGGTGACGGCGCCGCCTTGCTCAAACGCCGGCCCGACGTACGCCAGGCCGAACGCCAACTGGCCGCCGCCACCGCGCGCATCGGCGTGGCCACCGGCGCGTTGTACCCGGACATCGCCATCGGCGCCTCTGTCGGCACCGTGGGCCTGCTCGATGACCTCGGTACGCCAGCGACCAACCGCTGGGGTTTCGGCCCGATGATCAGTTGGACCGTCCCCACCAACGGCGCCCGCGCGCGCATCCATGAAGCCGAGGCCGCCACCCAGGGCGCCCTGGCCCATTTCGACGGGGTGGTGCTCAATGCCATCCGCGAAACCCAGACCGGCCTTGCGCAATACACCGCCATGTTGCAGCGCCGCGACGCGCTGGCCGAAGCCGGC
Source organism: Pseudomonas trivialis (assembly GCF_036864995.1). Classification (NCBI taxonomy): domain Bacteria; kingdom Pseudomonadati; phylum Pseudomonadota; class Gammaproteobacteria; order Pseudomonadales; family Pseudomonadaceae; genus Pseudomonas; species Pseudomonas trivialis. The sequence goes on from NZ_CP142151.1 coordinate 153,236, forward strand.
GAGTCCGCCAGGGAAGCGGCGGGGCAGACCCATCGCTTCTTCCAGGCCGGTCGCGCATCGTTCCTGGCCGACCTGCAAGCCACGCGCACCTACACCGATGTACGCGCGCAACTGGCGGCCGCCAACACCCAGGTTGCCATGAGCCAGATCGACCTGTTCCTGGCGCTGGGCGGCGGCTGGGAAAATGCACGAACCCAAGCATCCCAGGCCCCGGCAACGCCTTGACACACCTTGAGTCCGAGGCGCTGGCGTGCACCTGGACGGCACGTCTGTCGCCCACCGTATGAGATTGATAGGGCGTCCCGTGAACTCCCGCTGGCCAAGCCCCTCTGAAAGGCTGGGCCGTTCGTGGCCGCCAGTGCTAATCTTCCCCCGTTTTCGGCGGGCTTGAGCCAACCCCTACAGGGTTCAAGGAAGACAGCCCACTTCTCACAGGATTTGATCAGGTCACTTCATGAATAAGCCAGCAGTCGTTCTTTTGGGTTTTGTGGTCGCCGTTGGCGTCGTCAGTGCAGGCGGCGCCTGGTACACCGGTAAGCAACTGGAGCCGGTGCTGCAAACCGCAATCCAGAACGCCAACAAGGAACTGCAGACCTCCATGGCCGGCGTCGATGGCAAGGTCTCCCTGGAGCTGGTCTCCCTCGACCGCGGCGTGTTCAGCAGCACCGCCCACTACCGCCTCAAGGCGCAGGGCGCGGTCTTCGGTGAAGACAACCCCAACCCCGAGTTGCTGTTCGTCGACCATATCGAACACGGCCCGTTGCCGTTCTCGCGCCTGGTCACGCTCAAATGGCTGCCGGTGATGGCCACCAGTCACTTTGAGCTGGAAAAGAACCCCACCAGCGAAAAATGGTTCGCCGCCGCCAAGGACGTGTCGCCGCTCAAAGGCGTGACCAATATCGGCTACACCCGCTCGGTCAACGGCAACGTCGAACTGCTGCCCCTGGAGTTCAAGGACGACAAGTCGTCGGCGAGCTTCTCCGGCCTCAACCTCAACTTCGACAGCACCGCCGAAGGCAAGAAGGTCAAGCTCGACGGCTACATGAACAGCCTCAAGGTGGCGGCAGTGGACGCCAACGGCACGCCGCTCGCAGCGGACCTGGCCGGCCTCACTGTGGCCAGCAACCTGGAGAAGTCCACCTTCGACTTCTACACCGGGCAAAACACCGTGGAGCTGACCGACGCCAAGTTCACCTTTGGCCCGCAGCAAAGCGTGCTGACCCTCAAGGGCTTTGAGCAAAAAGACTCCAGCAACATCAAGGACAACAACCTGGCCGGCCGTGTCGACTACAAGATCGACGAGATCGGTTACCAGGGCAAGCCCGTGGGTTCGGCCGCCATGGCCGTGAGCATGAAGGATGTCGACATCCCGTCGATGGTGGTGCTCACCAAGCTCTATCAGGAAAAAATGCAACCCGTGCAAGCTGCCGCCGCTGCGGGCGAGCCGGCGCCGGAACTGCAACTGACTGAAGCCGAACAGACCCTGGCCGAGGCCAACGTCAACCAACTGCTGGCCGCCAAGCCGCAAGTGGCGGTAGAGAACCTGTCGCTGAAAACCACCCACGGCGAAAGCAAGTTCAACCTCGTGCTGGACCTGGCCAAACCCGCCAGCATGGAACTGCCGCCGGTTGAACTGGGCAAGCAGATGGTGTCGCTGCTGGACCTCAATCTCACCCTGTCCAAGCCGATGATCGGTGATGTCGGCGTCGTGATGTCGCAACTCGATGGCGTGACCGATCCTAAAGTCATCGAGCAGCAATCGCAGGATATGGTCCGTACGGTCAGCGGTGTCGCGGTGGGCACTCAACTGGCGACGCTGGTGGGGACTGACGTGGTGACCAAGCTGCATTACGCCAACAACGAGGTGATGTTCAACGGCCAGAAGATGACCGTCGAGCAATTCATCGGCTTCGTGATGGGCAAAGTCGGCGCAGTCAGCCGCGCCCACTAAGGGTCAACGCAGCTAGACATGTGGGAGGGGGCAAGCCCCTCTTAAAGTCTTGGCTGCGCGTGAGCTGTTTCAGGCAATCACATTCCTGTGGCGAGCGGGCTTGCCCCGCGTTGGGCTGCGCAGCAGCCCCAAAACCATCCTCTGCGCAGTATCAGGTAGAACGCGTTTTTCTTGATTGGGGGCGCTTCGCACCCCAACGCGGGGCAAGCCCGCTCGCCACAATAAGCCCGCTCGCCACAGAGGCTCCAGTTTGCGGCCCGACGGAGCCCAATTCTGAACAATTGTTCTGATTTGGCCTCCACCTCGCTTCCCTGAGCGATAGTTCGCCCAGGAAAGCTAGGCCGCGTCAGTGGACGCCGCACCCTGAAGCGCTTCGCTCAGGACACCTATCGTTACGCTTTCCGTGTGTAAGGAAGCTCACGATATGTTGCGAAACCTACCACTCAGTGCCTCAGGCCGGTTGCGTCTGCTGATCGGGGTCGCCTTGTGCAGCCAATTACTGATGCCCGCCTTTGCCTCGGCCGACCCGGCCTATGACGCGCTGATCATCCAGGCGCGCAATGGCAACTTTATCCCCGCCCTGACCCAACTGCGCCAGTTGTCCGCCGAACGCCAGACGCCCGGGCAGGTCAGCGATCACCTGATCATCGCCGGGTGGGCCGGCCAGGATGCCGAAGTGCTCAAGGTGTACGAAGCCCAGGGCAAAAATCGCAACCTCAGTACCCAGGCACTTGCCACGGTGGCGCGTACCTACCGCAACCAGAAGCAGTGGGCCCAGGCCGAGGCGGTGTATCGCCAAGCCTTGCTGCGCGAGCCGAACAACATCGACCTGCAACTGGGCCTGGCCCTCACCCAGGCCGACGGCGGCAAAGCCACCGAAGCCGTGCAACGCACCCGCGCGCTGGTGGCGGCCAAGCCTGAAGATCCGAACCGGCGCATGGCCCTGGGCTACGCGCTGGCCCGCGCCGGTCTGAACTACGACGCCCTGTTCGAATTCGACCAGGCCTTCACCCGCGCCGGCGACAAACCTGAAGTCGCCCGCGAATACCTCATCGCCCTGCAACAGGCGCGCCTGCCAGAGGCTGCGTTGCGCCTGTCGGCCCAGCGTCCTGGCCTGGTTGACGCGGTCACCCAGCGCCGCCTCGAAGGCGACCTCGCCGCCGAGCGCGTGCGCCTGGCCGAGTACGCCACGCGCTCCGAGAAAGAGCGCTACGTGGTGGCCGACCGCGCGCTGCAGGACTACGACCGATTGATCACCCGCTGGGCCCCGGACGCCAGCGCCCACGAAGACGTGGTGCGCTGGCGCATCGACCGCCTGGGTGCGCTCAAGGCCCGCGCACGCACCGCCGAAGTGGTGCGCGAGTACGAAACGCTTACCGCTGAAGGCGTGCAATTGCCCACCTATGCCCTGCGCTGGGTGGCCGGTGCCTATCTCGAACAACGCCAGCCGGAACGCGCCCAGACCCTGTATCGCCAGGTACTGAGTGCGCCGGATGCCGACGCCAGTTACCGCGTCGACGACAGCACCGCGCTGTTCTATGCCTTGCTGGAAAGTGACCAGGTGCAGCAGGCGCGCGACGTCGCCGCGCAATTGGCCAACGAACAGCAACCACGGGTCGAACTCAAGGGCCTGCCCATCGGCAACCCCAACGACAACTGGATGGACGCGCAGCAACTCTCCGCCCAGGCCGGCACGTACGGCGGCGACCTGCCGGGCAGCGAAAGCGGCCTGGAGGCCCTGGTGGCCAAGGCCCCCGGCAACGTCGGCCTGCGCCTTGCCCAGGCCGACATGTACCGTGCCCGTGATTTGCCTCGGCGCGCCGAAAGCGTGCTCAAGGAAACCGAGGCCCAGGCCCCGCGCGACATCGGCCTGGAAGTGTCCCAGGCCTACACCGCGATGGACCTGCAGGAGTGGCGCCAGCTCGATGTGCTCACCGACGATGTGCTCGCGCGCAACCCGGACAACCGTCAGGTGCAGCGCCTCAGTCGCCTGCGGGACGTGCACGACATGGCCGAACTGCGCGTGGAGGCCTACACCGGCAAAAGCTTCGGCGGTGGTCCCAATGAAGAAGCCGGCGCCGCCACCGGCAGCCGCGACTGGGGCATCGAAAGCGTGATCTACACGCCGCCCATCGACGAAGACTGGCGCCTGTTCGCCGGCGCCGGTTATGCCACCGCAGACTTCACCGAAGGCACCGGCCAGCACCGCTGGCAGCGCGTGGGCGTGGAGCGGCGCACCCGCGACATGACCATCGAGGCCGAGGTGTCCAACCATTCCTATGGCGATGGCGCCAAGCAAGGCGCCGCCGTGTCGATTGCGCGCGATATCAACGACAACTGGCAATACGGCGGCAGCCTCGGCTACCTGCTCAGCACCACGCCGCTGCGCGCACTCAACGACGGGGTCACGGCCAACGGCGGCAGTGGTTTTATCCGCTGGCGCGCCAATGAAAGCCGCGAGTGGAAACTGACCCTCAGCCCGTCCCATTTCAGCGATGGCAACGACCGTTTCGAAGCCTTGCTCAGCGGCCGTCAGGGCCTCTACAGCGCGCCGCATGTGCAAGTGGACCTGGGCCTGGAAGTCGGCGCCAGCCGCAACAGCAAGCAGGATGTGGTGTATTTCAACCCCCGGTCCGACCTCACGGTGCTGCCCGTGCTCAACATCAACCATGTGCTCTATCACCGCTACGAGACGCAGTGGAGCCAGCAGTTCCAGATCGGTGCAGGCACCTACAGCCAGCGCGATTACTCCACCGGCGGGGTGGGGCTGGTCGGCTACGGCCAACGCTTTCGCTGGAACGACGTGCTGGACGTCGGCGCCAACCTGAGCCTGATCAGCCGCCCCTACGACGGTGATCGCGAACGCGATCTGCGCCTGCTCGTCGACCTTACCTACCGTTTCTAAAAGAGCCCGACCATGACCGTCCTCAGCCGTTGCTTGTTGGTCCTGGGTGTAGTGCTGGCCAGTGCCTGCGCCCAGCAACCCGCGCCATTCACTCCACCCGCCGAGCGGCCGACACCGGCCAACGAAGCGCCGTGGCCGAAAAACCATTTCCTGGGCATCGCCTACCACGACATCAGTGACCGCGATCCCGACCAGACCGTGGTGGCGGTGCGCACCGAGCGCCTGATCGAGCAACTGGCCTGGCTGCGCGAGAATGGCTACCAGGCCGTCAGCGTCGACCAGATTCTGGCCGCGCGCCGTGGCGGGCCGGCCTTGCCGCCCAAAGCCATCATGCTCAGCTTCGACGATGGTTACGCCAGCTTCTACACCCGGGTGATGCCGATTCTGCGCGCTTACCATTGGCCGGCGTTGCTGGCGCCGGTGGGCTACTGGATCGATACGCCACTCGACAAGCCGGTGGACTTTGCCGGCGCGCCACGACCGCGGGGCGAATTCCTCACCTGGCGGCAGATCCGCGAAGTGTCCCAGTCGGGCCTGGTGGAAATCGCCGCGCACACCGACAACAACCACAAAGGCATCCTGGCCAACCCCCAGGGCAACCTGGAACCGGCGGCGACGTCGATGCGCTACGACCCGGCGACCGGCCGCTACGAAACCGATGCCCAGTTTCAGGCACGGATGCGGGCTGACGTCGCGGCCATTAGCCAGAAAATCCGCAGCGTGACGGGCAAGGCACCACGGGTGTGGGTATGGCCTTATGGCGCGGCCAAGGGCACGTCCCTGGCGGTGGTCGGCGAGCAGGGCTACCAGATGGCCCTGACCCTGGAAGACGGCCTCGACAGCCTGGGCAACCTGATGGACAGCCCGCGTTTTCTGGTGGCCTCCGACCCGGACGGCGAGCACTTCGCCAACAGCATTGTCGCCGTGCAGGCCAAGGCGCCGATGCGCGTGCTGCATGTGGACCTGGACAACGTCTACGACCCGGACCCGGCCCAGCAGGCGCGTAACCTCGACCAGTTGGTGCAGCGCGTGGTGGACATGGGCGCAGGCACCGTGTTCCTGCAAGCCTTCGCCGACCCCAAGGGCGACGGCCTGGTGCACTCGCTGTACTTTCCCAACCGCCACCTGCCGGTGCGCGCCGACCTGTTCAACCGCGTCGCCTGGCAACTGCGCACCCGCGCCCATGCCGCTGTGTATGCGTGGATGCCGGTGCTGAGTTTCGCCCTCGACCCCAAACTGCCGCGCGTTACGCGGTGGGACCCGCACACCGGCCAGGTGGCCACGGACGCCGATCAATACAAACGCCTGTCGCCGTTCGACCCGCAGGTGCGCAGGCTCATCGGTGAAATCTACGAGGACCTGGCGCGCAACAGTGCCATCGACGGCGTGCTCTACCACGACGACGCGGTGCTGACGGATTTCGAAGACGCCAGTCCCGCCGCGCTCAAGGTCTACGCCGCCAACGGCTTGCCCGGCAACATCGCCGCGTTGCGTGCCGACCCGGCCGTGATGCAGCGCTGGACCCGCTTCAAGAGCCGCTACCTGATCGACTTCACCAATGAATTGACCGCCAGGGTGCGCGCCATCGGCGGCCCGCAGGTGCAGACCGCGCGCAATATCTTCGCCGAGCCGATGCTCAACCCCGACAGCGAAGCGTGGTTCGCGCAGAACCTTGACGACTTCCTTCAGGCCTACGACTGGACCGCACCCATGGCCATGCCGTTGATGGAAGGCCAGACGCTGAAGCAATCCAATGCCTGGCTGGAGAAACTGGTGGCCACCGTCAAGGCCCGTCCGGGTGCGCTTGAACGCACCGTGTTCGAGCTGCAGGCCAAAGACTGGCGCACCCAGGTCGCGCCGGATATCGACGGCGCACAGATGGCGCAATGGATGGGCGTGCTCAAGCGCCAGGGCGTCACCAGCTTCGGCTACTACCCGGACAACTTTCTGGAAAATTCCCCGGACCTGAAGACGGTACGTCCGGCCCTTTCCAACCAATGGAACCCTTGACCATGTTCGACAGAATCCTGGCTTTATTCGTGCTGGCGCTGGTGCTGGGCGTGCCCCTGGGCCTGATCTTCCTGGTCACCGGGCAGTTCCTGATGGACTTCGTGTTCTTTTACCCGCTGTTCATGTCGGCGCTGTGGATCGCCGGCGGCCTGTACTTCTGGCTGCACTGGGAGCGCCACTGGCCATGGGAAGAAGACACCCCCGCACCGACCCTGGCCGGTAACCCGCTGATCTCGATCATCATCCCTTGCTACAACGAGGGCGATAACGTCACCGAGACCATTCATGCCGCGCTGGACCAGTTGTACCCGAACGTCGAAGTGATCGCGGTCAACGACGGTTCCAAGGACAACACCGCCGCCTTGCTCGACGCGCTGGCCCTGCAACACCCCCGCTTGCGCGTGCTGCACCTGGCGCAGAACCAGGGCAAAGCTGTGGCCCTGCGCATGGGCGCGGTGGCTGCGCGCAGCGAATACCTGGTGTGCATCGACGGTGATGCGCTGCTTGACAAAAACGCGGCGGCCTACCTGGTCGCGCCGATGCTCGACAACCCGCGCCTGGGCGCCGTCACCGGCAACCCGCGCATCCGCACCCGCTCGACCCTGATCGGCCGCGTGCAGGTGGGCGAGTTCTCGTCGATCATCGGCTTGATCAAGCGCACCCAGCGGGTGTTCGGCCGGATCTTCACGGTGTCGGGGGTGGTGGTAGCGTTTCGCAAGAAGGCGCTGGACCGCATCGATTACTGGAGCACCGACATGATCACCGAGGACATCGACGTCAGCTGGAAGCTGCAACTCGATCACTGGGCGATCTTCTACGAGCCACGCGCACTGTGCTGGATTCTGATGCCCGAGACCGTCGGCGGCCTGTGGAAGCAGCGCCTGCGCTGGGCCCAGGGCGGCGCCGAAGTGCTGTTCAAGAACATTCGTGGCATCTGGCAATGGCGCCATCGCTACCTGTGGCCGCTGCTGTTCGAATACTGCCTGTCCACCGGTTGGGCCTTCACCTTCATGCTCTCGGTGATCTTCTGGGGTGTGGGCAAATTCATCCCGCTGCCCCAGGCCATCGCGGTCGACTCCCTGATGCCGCCGGCGTTTACCGGGCTGGTGCTGGCGATGGTGTGCCTGATGCAGTTCGCCGTGAGCATCCTGATCGACCGGCGTTACGAGAAGGACCTGTGGAAAACCCTGTTCTGGACCGTGTGGTACCCGATGGTGTTCTGGCTGGTCAGCCTGTTTACCACGCTGGTCAGCTTTCCCAAGGTGCTGTTCAACCAGCACCAGAAACGCGCGCGCTGGGTGAGCCCGGACCGTGGCATCAAACCAATCGAAAAGGAGGCGTGACATGAAACTTGTCAGAACTCGCCAACATGCCGTGATGTGGCTCATCGATGTGGCACTGACCCTGCTTGCGTGGGGCGGCCTGGTCTGGCTGCTGGCGCGCGGCATCGGCGCCATGCTGGAAACCCATGGCGGGCCGCGCATCGAAGCGCCGATCTTCGCCGCGCTCAATACCCTGCAGATCTACCTGTGGATCGCCGTGCTCAACGCGTTGATCCTGGTCAGTTGGGCGCGTTACCAGCAACGCAAGGGCCGCAAGTTCGCCCAGCGCCGCGCCCAGGCCAATGCGCTGAGCGACCAGCATTTGAGTGAAAGCTTCAATCTGGCCGAGGGCGACCTCGAGCAACTGCGCAGGCCGGGCGTGCTGGTGATTCACAACGACGAAGAGGGCGGTGTGGGCGAAGTGAAATCCCACGTCTCCCGTGACGTGGAGCGCGCGCCGCTGACGCTGGTGCCGGGGCAGGAAAAATTCCGAACGTAGACGGCGCCCATCCGGCCACGAAGATCCAAATATGGAAGGGACTTGCTCCACAGCCATAGCCGAGCGGGCTGTTGTGGCAAGCCCTAATGCCGTTCAGTTAAGCGCAGATTCCCTGTGGCGAGCAGGCTTGTCCTGCGTTGGGCTGCGCCGCAGCCCCAAAACCAGGCGCCGAGCCGTATCAGGTACACCGCGTTTTGCTGGATTGGCGGCGCTTCGCACCCCAATGCGGGGCAAGCCCGTTCGCCACAAAAAGCCCTCCCACAGTAATCTGCACAGCTGAATTACCTCTGCAATTGCCATTTATGCGATCCAATTCACACTCCCCTCGCGAACTTATCGGCATCCTTCGGTACTAAGCCCTAGCTCGGCAATTTCCTAATGGCTATTTAATAGCATTGATTGGTTATCAGCCGATTCATAATCAAAAGCGTATCCGTCTGTCGGAATAATCGTTTCAGTCACGGCACGATTACGCTTTTTATTGTTTTTTATTTTTATTTATCAAGATGTTGCAACTCTGCCGGTGCCGCGTGCCGTCAAATCCCATTCATTGGATTGACGCGGCTTCGATGGTAGTTTGCCGACCCTTGATTTTCGATGGATCGAACATGTCCTTATCGCCACGGATTCGGTTGTTGCTGTGCACCCTCCTGCTCACTTGTGTGAGCCAGAACAGCGCGTTCGCCGCCCCCACGCCTGGGGATCAGGACCTGATCCGCGATCGTCAGAACCGCCTGCTCGAAGAACAGCAGCGGCGCCTGCAGGAACTCAAGGACCTGCCCGGCAAAGAGGCCAAGCCTGATGCCCCGGCCGCGCCCGCCGACAGCCGCTGCTTTCCAATCCAGGACATCGAACTCAAAGGCGCCGACAGCCTGCCCGCTGGCGATCGCGCCATGCTGCTCAAGCCCTACCTGGGCCAATGCCTGGGCGTGTCGCAGCTTAATGAACTGCTCAAGGTCATCACCGACTACTACATCGCCAAAGGCCGTGTCACCAGCCGCGCCTACCTGCCGCAACAGGATCTCTCCAGCGGCCACCTGCAGGTGCTGGTGGTCGAAGGCAAACTCGAAGCCCTCAAAAGTGCCGAAGGCAGCACGGTGACCGACCGCGAGCTGGCCATGGCCTTTCCCGGCAAAGTCGGCGAGCCGCTGAACCTGCGCGAAGTCGAGCAACTGGTGGACCAGCTCAACCGCCTGCCGTCCAAACAGGCGCAAATGGAACTGACCCCCGGCCAGCAGATCGGCGGCAGCGACGTGGTGGTCAAGAACACCCCGCAAAAGCCCTGGCGCGCCAGCCTGTCGCGTAACAACGACGGCCAGAAGAGCACCGGCGAGCAGCAATGGGGCGCCGGCCTTGAGTGGGACAGCCCGCTGGGCCTGGCCGACCAACTGATTCTGCGCGGCGGCCACGACGCGGTGAGCGACCACCAGAAAACCTCGAAGAACACCATGCTCTACTACAACGTGCCGTGGGGCTGGTGGAATTTCAGCTACACCTACAGCGAGAGCGACTACCGCACCTTCGGCGTCACCAACAACTTCAAGTTCAAGCAGGACGGCGACAACCAGAACCACCAACTGCGCGCCGAGCGAGTGATCCACCGCGATGACGTGAGCAAGACCTCGGTCAACGTCGGCCTGGCGCACCTGCGCACCAACAACTACATCCTCGACGTGCGCACCGCGCCCAGCAGCAACCGCCTCAGCGAACTGCAACTGGGCATCAACCATGGGCGGCGCATCGGCACCGCGTTCGTCAACCTGGACCTGGGCATGCAAAACGGCATCGGCCTGTTCGACGCCCAGTCCCAGGACGAACGCGACCCGCTTGGCCGGCGCCAGCCCAATTCGCGCTACCGCAAATACACCGCCACCGTCAGCTACCTGCAACCGTTCAGCCTGTGGGGCGAGTCGTTCAGCTTCAGCAGCCTGGCCACCGGCCAACGCAGCGAAGACATCCTGTTCTCGCCGCAACGCATGAGCCTCGGCGGCTCGGCCTCGGTGCGCGGCTTCAAGGACCAACTGCTGACCGGCGACAGCGGCGGCTACTGGCGCAACGAAGTGCGCTGGGCGCGCCCCGTGACCCTCGACTGGATGCGCCCGGCTTTTGCCGAATACGGCGCCAGCGTCGGCTACGACCAGGGCGTGATCACCAACGACCGCTACAACGGCGACGTCCACGGCCGGGTGTCCAGCAACTCCCTGGAGCTGTTCGCCCGAGGCAAAAACGTCAGCACCAGCGTGACCTTTGCCCACTCGCTGGAAAGACCCGGAGTAGTCACCGAGCGCGAAGCGCCGATCTACTTCCGCCTGGATTTCTTCCTGTAATTCAACGCCCCGCAGCAACGAGAATTTTGAAATGGATGTTCGCCAATTTGCCTTCCTGACCCGCCAACCTTCTGCTGCCCTGAAGCCGCGAAACGCGTTCTTCGGCCTGCCCAAGCGCGGGCTGGCACTGATCCTGGCCAACGCGCTGTTCTGGCAGCCGCTGCTGGCCCAGGCCGAAGGCATCGTGGTGAGCGCACCCGGCACCACGGTCGGCCAGGCGGGCAATGGCGTGCCCGTGGTGAACATCGCCACGCCCAATGGCGCAGGCTTGTCCCATAACCAGTACAGCGACTACAACGTCGGTCCCAACGGCGTAATCCTCAACAACGCCAATGGCGCGGTGACCAACACCCAATTGGGCGGCTTTATCGTCGGCAACCCGAACCTCAAGAGCGGCGCGGCCAGCGTCATCCTCAACGAAGTCAACGGCGGCAGCCCCAGCCAGTTGCGCGGGTACACCGAAGTGGCGGGGCAATCGGCCAAGGTCATCGTGGCCAACCCTTACGGCGTTACCTGCAGCGGCTGCGGCTTTATCAACACGCCCAACGTGACCCTCACCACCGGCAAGCCGGTGCTCGACGCAAACGGTCAACTGCAGCGCTATCAGGTCGACGGCGGCGCCGTGACCATCGACGGTGAAGGCCTCAACGCGAGCAACGTCGACCGCTTCGAAATCATCACCCGTACGGCAAAAATCAACGCGCAGATCAACGCGCGTGAGCTGAACGTGATTGCCGGGCGCAACGACGTCGACGCCAACACCCTGAACGCCACCCCGCGCGCCGACGACGGCAGCGCCAAGCCCGAGTTGGCCATCGACTCATCGGCCCTGGGCGGCATGTACGCCGGTGCAATCAAACTGGTGGGCACCGAAGCCGGCGTGGGCGTGAAGCTCGACGGCACCCTGGCCGCCAGCGGCGGCGACATCCAATTGGACGCCAACGGCCGACTGAGCATGGCGCAGGCGACCGCCACCGGTAACGTCAAGGTCACCGCGCAGTCGGTCGACCTCACCGACAAGGTCTACGCCACCGGCAACGTGCAGGTGAGCAGCGCCCAGGCCCTGGTCAACCGCAAGAGCATCGCCGCCGGCCAGCGCATCGACCTCACGGCGGCCAACCTCACCAACGCCGGCATCATCGAAGCCGGCGTCGCCCCCGACAACAGCCGCAACAGCAGCGGCGATCTGACGATCAATGCGCAGACCGTCAACACCAGCGGCAACCTCCTGGCCAGCCGTGCACTGGCGATCACCGCCGCGCAGGCGCTGACCAACCAGGGCGCAATCATCCAGGCCAAAACGGTCAACGTCAGCAGCGCCAGCGTCAGCAACCAGGGCGCCACCGCGCGTCTGTTCGGCGAGCAGGCGCTGGTGGTCGACACGCCGGCCATCGTCAACCTTGGCGGTTTGATCCGCTTTGGTGACGGCCAGGCCGCCACGCTCACCAGCGCAAACCTGGACAACCGCCAGGGCCGCATCGAAATGTCCGGCGGCAGCCTGGCGCTCAACAGCACCGAGCTGAACAACAGCGGCGGGCAAATCGTCGCCAGCCAGGTGACGGTGAACGCAGGCAATCTGAACAACCAGAACGGCGTGCTGCTGGGCAACGCGCTGACGGTAAACGCCGGCAACATCGACAACAGCCTCAAGGGCCTGCTGCAAGCCGACAGCGGCGTGCTCAACCTCAACGCCACCAACGCCTTCAACAACAGCCAGGGTTTTGCCCAGGCCGCCACCGACCTCAACCTCACCGCCGGCACGCTCAGCAGCAACGCCGATGGCGTGTTGAGCGCCAACACCGGCACGCTCACCCTCGCCGTCGCGCAACAGCTCAACAACGCCCAGGGCCGCTTGCAGGCCGGGCAGGGCAACGTGCAACTGGGCGCCGCGAACCTGGACAACCAGAGCGGCGTGATCACCGGCAAGCAACTGCTGCTGAATGTGAGTGGCGGGCAGATCGACAACCGTGCCGGCCGCGTGCTGGGTGACCAACTCGACGTGCGCGCCTCGGGCCTCGACAACCGCGCGGCCGGCCTCCTTGCTGGTGGCGCCCAGGGCGTGAGCCTGCTGCTCAAGGGCCCGGGCCAGTTGCTCAACGCCCAGGGCCGCATCCAGAGCGAAGGCCTGCTGCAGCTGCAAGGCGAGCGTCTGGACAACAGCGCCGGCATCCTGCTCGGCAACAGCGTCGAGGTGACCTCTCAAACCTTCAACAACAGCAGCAAGGGCGCGTTGGTCAGCAATGGCGGCGATATCACCTTCAATGTCAGCGACCTGTTGACCAACGTCGACGGCGTCATCGATGCCGGCGAGCGCAGCGTGCTGGTCAAGCAACTCACCACCCTCAACAACAACGCCGGCACCCTGCGCGGCAAGCGCCTGGACATCGCCGCCCAGCACCTGAACAACGACGCCGGCCAACTGCTGGCCGGCAACCAGGGCCTGAGCTACAACGGCCAGGACGTGAGCAACCGCAAAGGCCTGATCCTCAGCGGCGGCGCCCTGACGGAACTGAACACCGCAACCCTCGACAACCAGGGCGGCACGGTGCAAGGCGACACGCTCAACGTGACCGCCGCCAAGGTCGATAACAGCGGCGACGGCCTGATGGCGAGTCTGGTGGGCGACCTGCAATTGACGGTCCAGGCGCTGGTCAACACCGGCGGCAAACTGTTTGGCAAAGAGCAACTGACCGTCAGTGGCGCCACCCTCGACAACAGTGGCAACGGCCAGATCAGCGGCAACCGGATCGCCCTGACCTCACGCGACACCCTGACCAACCGTGGCGGCCTGATCGAAGCCAACCAGGGCCTGACCCTCAGCGGCGGCAACCTCGACAACAGCGCCGGCGGCCAACTGCGCGCACTGGGCGGGGCGAGCAGCAGCCTCAACCTAAGCGGCGCGGTCAACAACCAGAACGGCGTCCTCGAATTCGGCAGCACCGCCTTCAGCCTCGACGCCGCCAGCCTGAACAACCAGTCCGGCCAGGTGCAGCATGCGGGCCTGGGCCTGTTCCACCTCAACACCGCCAGCCTCAGCGGCAGCCTGGGCCGCATCAACGGCATGGGCACCGCCGGTTGGGCCTTCGGCAAGGTCGACGGCCTGGGCAGCGTGCAGCTCAACGAAGCGCTTACCTACAAAAGCGCTCAGGGCCTGGCCCTCAAGGCAGGCGACCGCTTGGCCAGCGGCAAGGGCCTGGTGCTTGACGTAGCCAGCCTGGACAACGGCGGCGAACTGCTCAGCGACGGTGACCTGAGCATCACCACCGGCGGCGACATCACCAACAGCGGCCGCGTCTCGGCCCTGCAAAACCTGACGGTGACGGCCAATAACCTCAGCCAGAACGGCGGGCGTCTGGCGGCCGTCAATACGCGGCTCAACCTGAGCGGCACCCTGGACAACCTCGGCTTCCTCACCGCCCGCCAGCAGCTGGATATCGCCGCTGCACAGATCAACAACCGTGGCTCCCTCGGTGCCCAGGGTGCGCTGAACCTCACTGCCGTCAACGGCATCACCAACGCTGCAGATTCGCTGTTGTTCAGCGGCGGCGACATGACCCTGCGCAGCAATGGTTTCAGCAACCTCTATGGCGATGTCTACAGCAAGGGCAACTTGAGCTTCGCCGCACAGGATGGCGGGCGTGCCGTGCTGTTCAGCAACCGCTCCGGCACCGTGGAAAGCGAAGGCTCGATCGGCATCAATGCAGGCTTTATCGAAAACGCCAAAGATGAGTTCGAACTCGGGCAGACGCTGACCACAGGCAGCTTGAGTTGGGTCTGTGGCCAGCACTGCGGTGAGAAAGACAGCTGGGAAAAAGGCCTGATCACCATCTACGAGACGTACCTTGAGGCGGCGACCAAAGATTCGGTGGCGGCGCGCCTGGTGGCTGGCAAAAACATGCTGCTGCAAGGCGACAATGTGCAGAACCGCTACAGCCTGATGGCTGCCAATGGCGACCTGAGTATCACCGCCGGTGATTTGCTCAACCAGGGCGCCGCCACGCGCACAGGGCAGCGCAAGATCGTCGTCATCACGCCAGGTCGCATTTCCGACGATTTGTTTGAAAGCATGCAACATATCGACGTTCCCGCTTTCAATGCGGCCACGGCGGCTGGGCATTTCGATAAGGCGCGCTTCGAAGAGCTGAAAAACCGCTCACCCAATAGCTATCCTTTCGAGCACATAAGCGACGTCACCACCTGGACCGACAACGGCGGCCCCGGCTACGACGCCACCCTGCAAGCTGGCGGCACCGTCAACCTCAATGTCACCCGCACCCTACAAAACGGCACGCTGCACGACAACACCCTGGCCCAACTCACCGGACGCCTGGGCGATGACCAGACCGGCATCCCGGTCGGTGGCATCAACATCAACCTGAGCAAACACGCCAACGACCCAAGTGCCCAGGCAGCCGGCAGCGTATTGCCAGTGGCTGCCGTCGCCCCCGGCGGCGGCTTCGTGCCCGTGGACTACACCGGCACCGCCTTCGCCCCGGTCGACCCCACCACCGCGCCGAACTTCCAGCTGCCCAAGGGCGAATACGGCCTGTTCGTCAAAAATCCCGACCCGACCAGCCGTTATCTGATCGAGACCAACCCCGAGTTCACCTCGCTGTCGGGCTTCTTCAGCTCCGACTACATGCTCGGCAAACTCGGCTTCACCGGCGACAACGCCTGGCGCCGCCTCGGTGACGGCCAGTACGAAACCCGCCTGATCCGCGACGCCGTGCTCGCGCAAACCGGCCAACGCTTCCTCGCCGGCGGCCTCTACAGCGACGCCGACCAGTTCCGCTACCTGATGGACAACGCGCTGGCCAGCAAGGACGCCCTGCGCCTGAGCCTGGGCGTCACCCTCACCAGCCAGCAAGTCGGTGCCCTGACCCACGACATCGTGTGGATGGAAAACCGCGTGATCGACGGCCAGACCGTCCTCGTGCCCGTGCTTTACCTGGCCCAGGCCGAATCGCGCAATGTGCGCGGCAACAGCCTGATCCAGGGCCGCGACCTCAACCTGGTCACCGGCGGCGACCTCATCAACGTCGGCACCCTGCGCGCCAGCAACAACCTCACCGCCGCCAGCCGTGGCGGCAGCCTTTACACCGGCGGCCTCGTGGAAGCCGGCAACAACCTGAGCCTGCTGGCCGACGACAGCATCCGCAACGCCATGGCCGGCGAAATTCGAGGCAAACAAGTCAGCCTCGCCGCCCTCAAAGGCGACATCACCAACGACACCACCGCCATCCAGGTGCGTGACGGCGCCGGCATGCGCACCCTCACCGACACCAGCGCCGGCACCATCGTCGCCCGCGAAAATCTCGCCATGGACGCCGGCCGCGACCTCACCAACCGAGGCGCACTGGTCGCCGGCAACGACGCCACCCTGCGCGCCGGCCGCGACCTCAACCTGATCGCCGCCAGCGACACCAGCGTCAAACACGAGATTCGTGACGGCGGCGAAAAATCCAGCATCACCACCGACGTCAAAAACCTCGCCGCCAGCGTTACGGCGGGCGGCAATCTGACGATGAAGGCGGGGCAGGACGTCAACGTCATCGGCAGCAGCGCCACCGCCGGCAAAGACCTCACGGTCGAAGCCGGACGCGACTTCAACGTCGCGTCGGTCAGCGACATGCACAACGTCGAAGGCAAGGAGAAACACGGCAAGAAACGCATCAAGACCTCGGACGACCAGACCACCCAAGTGGCAAGCGTACTGACGGCGGGTGGGGATTTTGTCAGCCAGGCCGGGCGTGACACGACGATTGTTGCGAGCAAGATCAGTGCGGGGAATGAGGCTTATCTGTATAGCGGGGATAAGTTGAGTTTGTTGGCGGCGCAGGACAGCACGCATACGTTGTATGACATGAAGGAGAAAGGAAGCTGGGGCGCTAAAAAGGCGCAGATGGATGAAGTTACTCGTACCACTCAGGTAGGTACCGAGATCAAGACGGGTGGCAACCTAGTTCTGAAAAGTGGCGGCGATCAGTTGTACCAAGTCGCCAAGCTCAACAGTGGTAAGGACATCATCCTCGATAGCGGCGGTGCAGTCGTCTTTGAAGGGGTTAAGGACCTGCACGATGAGAGCCACACCAAAAGCAAAAGCGACCTCTCCTGGTTCAGTGCCAAAGGTAAAGGAAACACCGATGAAACCTTGCGTCAGAGCGAGTTGGTTGCCCAAGGACAGCTTGTCATTAAGGCCGCCGAAGGCATTCGTATCGATGTTAAACAGGTCGATCAGCAGACCGTAAGCCAGACCGTTGATGCGATGGTCAAGGCTGATCCTAATTTGGCCTGGCTCAAGCAAGCTGAGGCACGTGGCGACATTGATTGGCGCCAGGTAAAAGAGATTCACGAGAGCTTCAAGTACGACAACTCGGGGCTGGGCGCCGGTGCCAAGATTGCGATTGCGATCATGATGGCGGCGATTATGGGGCCTGTAGGTTTTGGCTTGCAGGGTGCGACGCTTGCTGTGAGCACGAGCCTGAGTACCACGGCCGTCACTAGCACCATTAACAACAAGGGCAACCTGGGCAAAGCCTTGAAGGAAACGGTCAGTTCCAACAGCCTTAAAAGTGCGGCAGTAGCCGGTTTTACTGCTGGCGCACTTTCTTATGCTGACACCAATTGGTTTGCCGGTGCAGATGGTGCAGGTACCGGCGCTGTCAGCGGTGTTAGCCCGAGTGCTGGCTCGACGTTGGCGGTTACTAACTCCCCGAGTGATATTTTTACTTGGACATCGGCTGGGGATATTGCACTGCGCACCGGTGGCCGCGCTGTCATTTCCAGTGGGATATCGACGGCTATCCAAGGGGGAAGCTTTGGCGACAATTTCAATGCTGCGTTGTTGGGAGAAGCTGGCAACGTTGCGATGGCTACTGGCTTTAACTGGGTTGGCGACACCATCAAGTTCCCGGATGGCAGTGTTCAGAAAATCGTTGCGCATGCCTTGATGGGTGGATTGCTAGCTGAGGCGACCGGTAGTGACTTTAAAACAGGCGCGGCGGCGGCGGGGTTGAATGAAGCACTGATTAACCAGCTGGCTTGGGCTGCACAGGGCAACGACGATGTAATGTTGATGCTCTCACAGCTGACAGGTTTGGTAGCCGCCGCCGCAGTCGACGGTGACCTTGAAAAAGGTGCACAGGTCGCACAGAAAGCGACTACCTATAACTGGCTCCTGCACAGTGAAATTGATGAGGCTGATAAAAAACGCGCGGGCTGCAAGTCGCTCGGTGCGGGAGCTGGTGCGTGCGAGAAGAAAATCATCAAGGAAATGGATGATCTCGATAAGTCCAGAAATCTCGAGATGTTTGAATATGATCGCTCTTTGCAGATGGCCGCTTACCGTGAAGGAATGACGCAGGACGAATACCGTGCAGCGTTGCTTGGCCACTTTAATGGCCTTGATCCAAGAGACTTGGTGTTCACGGGTTACGCGCCTGCCAATGAACTAGGTTACCGAGCTGAGGCCTTTGGTAGCAGCGTTGTGGATTACGCATCTAGCTTCCCTGAGCGATTCACGGCGGGACTTGACGGTCTCATACATAATTACGACAAAATTCCTGCAGGTATCGCACAGTCGGCAAGGGATGGCGTCGATTGGTTTACGGGCCCGATTCCGGCGCAGGCCGTTGCCCGGGCGGAGGATAAACTGGTCTTCTCCACACCCGAGCAGTTGGGTGAGATGGCGTTTGATACAACGTTGGGCGCTGTCACAGGTGCTGTTGGCGGGGCGGTTAGTGGGAAGGCGATTGAGTGGTTTGCGGGACGGTGGATCCCCCAAGTTGGAGCCCAAGCTAGTAACTTGAAAGGTACGGGCGCATTTCTTGATGGTGTAGAAGGTGGCGCCGGATTTGGAAAATTGACAGACCGGCAGGTTAAAGTTTCGGGTAAAGGGTTGGAAATTGTCGAAACTCATCTGCAGCAGTTCGGAGATGTACCGGAAAATGATCTTATGATTACAAGACTCCGGAGTGCTCTGGCTGAAGGCAAGCCAATAAGCGGGGCGGACGCAAGCTTTTATATTCACGAGGTTTCTGAGTCTACAATGATGAAAACGGGGCTGGACTACAGTGCGGCCCATCAAGGAGCGCTTTCGAAATATCAAGTGTCCCCGTTTAGTGTTTATCATCCAGATGTAATAAGAGCCGTTAACTCTACTGAGCCCGGATCCTTTAATGCAAGTTGGCTGAAGTTTTGGAGTCAGCAAAAATGATAACTGGCAATATAGGTAAGCACGGTAAGTTTCGCCTCTGGTGTAACCTGGGTGTGACATGTTTTTGCGAAGAGCCTAACAATATGGACGTTTCTGGCTCAGGCGTATTCAGGTCCGCTTCGTCGGATATTGATAACTTGACAATTGAAATTATGATTCCAAGAGGTGCACGTGTTTTGTATGGGGTGCTCGGTATACGGTATCTGATGTCAGAAAGGGGAGACATTCAAGACGCTCGGTTTAAACTTGACCCCGACTTACTTCCGGGATATGAGGGTGGGTTGATTAAAAATTTTGACTCTGTATGTTACGGCTTGCCCGAAAATTATGAAAGCGCTGCAAGGTATGGTTTTAAACGAGCTTCACTTGATAGTGTTAAAATCGATCTTAATCGTATAAATATTTTTTTTGCAGCCTATGGTGAAGTTTCTTCGAGTGAGCGGATTTTTGAAAAAATAGGCTTCGTACTTGCGAATTTGATTGTTGGCAAATATGACGATAGGTTTAAGAGAAAAATAGCGCCACTGTTTGAGATTGATTAGCTAAGGGTATCGAAAGGAGATAGAGCGATCATTTTCACCGGGGAATCGGGGTAACGAGGATAGGGGGCAGACCACGTTTTTCGTTATGGGTTGGGTACCGTTTTACCCTCCACGCATAAAACGGGCGACACGACGGCCGCCCGACTTTCACTCAGGCCGGATCCGCATTAAGCCTGCGACTGATCACATCCAATACATCACACCCATCGCGCAGCGGAATTGTCAGCAACTGCGCAAAATCTTGCAGCACCACCGCATCGCTGCTCAATTGATCGCGAAACGCCAGGTTTTCCAGCAATTGGGTAACAGCGCGGATGCGGTATACGGCGGCGTCGTGGAGTACATCCAGCGGTGCCTGGGTGTCGATAATCAGGGCTGGGATGGTGCAGTCGTGGCCGGTAAGAGGCATGTATCTATTCATGTGAAGTCTCGTTTTGATGGTATGAAGCCATCACCCCATCGTCGCCAAACGAGTCAGGTGGCAGCTGTGCGCAGGTTGGCGAACCGGAAACGAGTAACCGGCAGACCCGAAGGTCTCCCGCGCACAGCCGCCATAACACGACTTTGCGGGTGCAAAAATGCCTGCAAAAAAAACGCAGACCGTTTTTGCACTCGTTTACGGATCGCCAAATCCCATCGCTCTGTTGAGCGACGGCAGGACTATAAGCCGCCCGATCAAACCCGCGCAAGGCATCAAAGGCCGCGTCACGGGACTTCCACTATTTGCGACCCGTTTCACAATCCCCCCAAGAACTTTTCCAACCTTCCCGGTACTAATCTATCTCGACGGCAGTTTGCTGGCTAAATAATGGCAACTAATTATCAGCCCGCAAACAAACTGCCCTCAATACAGCTGCCGCTTGTCGGAATAACGCGTCCAACAACCGGAATTTCACCTTTACGGTGATGTGAAGTTGTTATTAATCAAAAAATTGCGTGCCCAGCCGCTCGACCCTGCACTTAACCCGGCAAGTTCGATGCCTGTGTGCCACCCAATAAGTTTCGACGGATCGAACAGTCTCTATCGCTCCGTCGCCTTGAGATTTTGAATATGGACGCTCGCCCCGCTTTTGCCCTGAAACGCCTGTGCCAACGTGGCTTGGCTTTGATCCTGGCCAACGTGCTGTTCTGGCAGCCGTTGCTGGCCCAGGCCGAGGGGATTGTGGTGAACGGCCCCGGCACTACGGTCGGCCAGGCGGGCAATGGCGTGCCGGTGGTGAATATCGCCACGCCCAATGGCAGCGGCCTGTCCCATAACCAGTTCAGCGACTACAACGTCGGCCCCAATGGGGTGATCCTCAACAATGCCAGCGCGCCGCTGCAGAACACGCAGTTGGGCGGGATCATTGTCGGCAACCCTAACCTCAAGGCCGGCGCGGCCAATGTGATTCTCAACGAGGTCAACGGCGGCAGCCCCAGCCAGTTGCGCGGTTACACCGAGGTGGCGGGGCAGTCGGCCAAGGTGATCGTGGCCAACCCGTATGGCGTTACCTGCAGCGGCTGCGGCTTCATCAACACGCCGAACGTGACGCTGACCACCGGCAAGCCGGTGCTCGATGCCAGCGGCCAGTTGCAGCGCTATCAGGTCGACGGCGGCGCGGTGACCATCGACGGTCAGGGCCTGAACGCGAGCAATGTCGACCGTTTCGAGATCATCACCCGTACCGCCAAAATCAACGCGCAGATCAGTGCACGCGAGCTGAACGTCATTGCCGGGCGCAATGACGTCGACGCCAAAACCTTAAACGCCACCCCGCGCGCCGATGACGGCAGCGCCAAGCCGGAGCTGGCCATCGACTCGTCGGCCCTGGGTGGCATGTATGCCGGCGCGATCAAGCTGGTGGGCACCGAAGCCGGCGTGGGCGTGAAGCTCGACGGCACGCTGGCCGCCAGCGGCGGCGACATCCAGCTGGATGCCAACGGCCACTTGAGCATGGCCCAGGCGGCGGCCAGCGGCGCGGTGAACATCAACGCAGCCAGCCTTGAGACCAAAGGCGCGGTCTACGCCGGTAGCACGCTCAAGGCGCAAACCCGCGGCGAGCTGAAAAACAGCAAAACCCTCGCCGCCCGCGACAGCATCAGCCTGGCCAGCAACGGCCAGTTGACCAACAACGGCATCGTCGAAGCCGGGGTCAACGCCGACAACACCCGCAATGCCAACGGCGACGTCACCCTTAACGCCCAGCGCATCAACAACACCGGCACGCTGATCGCCAACCGCGCGCTCACCGCCGCGGCCGCGCAAACCCTGAATAACCAGGGCGGCACCCTCAGCGCCAAACAGGCGCTGACCGTGAACGCGGCGGCTGTGGATAACCAGAACCAGGGCCGTCTGCTCAGCGATAACGCGCTGGTGGTCAACACGGCCCAGCTCGACAATCGCCACGCCGGCATGATCTCCAGCGACGGCGCGCAAGCCCTCAACGTCAGCGGCTTGCTCGACAACAGCGCCGGCGGCTCGATCGACAGCAGCGGCGCCATCGCGCTGCACGGCCAGGCCCTGGACAACAGCGCCGGCAGCTTCACCAGTGGCGCGGCCATTACCCTCGACCTGCTCGGTGACCTGATCAACCGCAACGGCAAACTGGCCAGCGCCGGGCCGCTGCTGATCCAGCGCGCCGGCCATGTTGACAACCAGGGCGGCAAGCTCGCGAGCCAGGGCCTGCTGAGCCTGTTCGCCAATAGTCTCGACAATCAGAACAACGGCACCCTGGCCGCCAACGACGGCGTGACGGTCACCACCAGCGGCCTGCTGCAGAACGGCAGTAACGGTTTGATCCACAGCGAAAACGCCGGCCTCACCCTCAGCGCCGGCAGCCTGGACAACAACGCTGGTCGACTGTCGTCCAGAGCCGGGGATGTGCTGATCGACGCCGGCCAGTTCAGCAACGGCATCGGCGCGGTGTTCGCCGGCAATCGTGTGTCGTTGCGTGGCGGCGATGTTGACAACGCTGGGCAGATCGCCGGGCAGGCCATCGACGTCAGCCTGCGCGGCGCACTCAACAACCGCAGCCTGATCGAGAGCGCCACCACGCTGGATGTGAGCGCCGCCAGCCTGAGCAACAGCGGCCAGATGCGGGCACTGGGCAGCGCCGGTCGAACGCGTTACGTCATCGGCGGCCTGTTGAGCAACAGCGGCGCTCTGGAAGCGGCCAACAACGAGTTGAGCCTCGCTGCCGGCTCGTTCCAGAACACCGGCGGCAGCGTGCTGCATGTGGGCAGCGGCGTGTTCGACCTCAGCGGCATCAACCTCGATGAGGTCGGCGGCAGCCTGGTCAGCCACGGCGACCTGACCCTCGACAAAGCCCGTTGGACCAACAGCAGCACGATCCAGGCCGAGCGCCTGACCGTCAACGTCGGCACCCTCAACCAGACCGCCAGCGGCAAACTGCTGGCCGGCACCCGGCTGGTGGGCAGCGGCCAGGACTGGACCACCGCCGGCGCCGTGGCCAGTAACGGCACCCTCGACCTCACCCTGGGCGGCACGCTCAACAACAGCGGCCGCATGACCGCCGCCACCGACCTCAGCCTGCGCGCCGCAGCCGTCAACAACCTCGGCACCCTCGGCAGCGGCGGGGCCACGACCGTCACCGCCGCCAGCCTGCTCAATGACAATGGCCTGATCTTCAGCGGCGGTGACATGAGCCTGCGCGTCGAGCGCCTGAAAAACCTTGCCGCCAACATTTACGCCCTGGGCAACCTGCGCATCGACCGCGACGGCCAGGGCGGCCTGGCCGACAGCATCGTCAACAGTTCCTCGACGATCCAGACCGACGCCAACCTGACCCTCGCCGCCAGCACCCTTCAGAACATCCGCACGCTGCTCACCAGTGAATCGGGCATCTACAGCGCTTCCATCACGCCCACCGCGTGCATCTTCAATGTCACGGGCGGCGACTGTGACGGCGGCAAGGAAAACCGCCCGTACCTGATTGCCCAGCGTGAGCACTTGATCGTGACGCAAGCCAGCGCGGCGTCCAGCATCACCTCGGGCGGCAACATGCTGCTGACCGGTGGCGAGCTGCTCAACAGCAGCAGTAGCATCGCCGCCGGCGGCAACCTGACCGCTGTCGTCAACCAGTTGAACAACGTGGGCCTGGTGACCCACGACACCCTCAGCGAACGTATTTTTGCCTCCGAGCGCAGCCGTCACCCGGAAATATGGGCCGAGCCTGCGGCCGCGTTCAACCAGCGTTATTCCATCGGCGGGGCGAATTACGACCCCAACAACATGAGCGGCGTCGAGGCCGCCATGGCTGCCTTTATCGGCACCATGGAGCGCGAGTGGGTGCCCCTCAAAACCACCGAGCTGGCGCCTTCCGACCAGCGTTACGCAGCGGTGATCCAGGCCGGCGGCACCGTCAATGTGAAAGCCCAGGCCGGCATCGACAACAGCGTGGTGCGCGGCGGCTACACCTACGTGGGCAGCGGCGTCAAAACCGACACTCGCGCGCCGGGCTACTCGACCCTGGTCAGCCTCAACCCGCAACTGCCGCCGGACGTCGCCCAGCAACAGGTCAACCCCCTCGGCCTGCCGGGCTTTGGCTTGCCCACCGGGCAGAACGGCCTGTTCCACCTCAACGACGGCACCGGCGCCAGCGGCCTGCCCAGCAGCCAGTTCGCGGCCAACCCGCAAAAGTACTTGATCGAAACCAACCCGGCGCTGACCGACATGCGTCAGTTCCTGGGTTCGGATTACCTGCTGGCCAAGCTGGGCTTCAACCCGGACTTGGCACAAAAGCGCCTGGGTGACGGTTTCTACGAACAACGCTTGATCCAGCAAGCCGTGCTTGCCCGTACCGGCCAGCGGTTCATCGATGGCCTGACCAGCGACGCCGCCCTGTACCAGCGCCTGATGGACAACGCCGTCGCCAGCAAAACCGCGCTCAACCTGGCCGTGGGCGTCAGCCTCACCGCCGAGCAGGTCGCGGCGCTGACCCATGACATCGTCTGGCTGGAAAACGCCACCGTTGCCGGCCAACAAGTGCTGGTGCCCGTGCTGTACCTGGCCCAGGCCAGCAATCGCCTGGCGCCCAACGGCGCACTGATCTCCGGCAACGATCTGAGCCTGATGGCCGGCGCCGACCTCAACAACGTCGGTACCCTGCGCGCCACCAGCAGCCTGCTCGCCAGCGCCGGCGGCAACCTCACCAACAGCGGCCTGATGCAAGCCGGCGGGCGCCTCGACCTGCTCAGCGGCAATACCCTCAGCAACCGTGCCGGCGGTATTCTTGCCGGCCGCGACGTCAACCTCGCCGCCGGCGCCGACCTGCTCAACCAGCGCACCGTCACCACTCACCAAAGCGCCAGCGGCTACCGCACCGAGCGCAGCGACTTCGTCGACAACGCCGCGCGCATTGAGTCGGCCAACGCGCTCACCCTGCAAGCGGGCGGCAACATCAACAACGTCGGCGGCGCACTCAAGAGCGGCGCCGACACCATCGTCCAGGCCAAGGGCGACGTCAACGTCACCGCTTCGCACACCCTGAACAGCGGCAACATCGGTAGCCGCTCGAGCTTCAGCACCCTGGCCCAGCAGGGCTCGGTGGTCGAGGCGGGCCGGGATCTGCATGTGGTGGCGGGGCGCGATATCAGCGCGGTGGGCAGTCAGCTCAATGCCACGCGTGATTTGGCGATGGCGGCGACGGGCAATGTGAACCTTGGCGCGGTCACCAACGAGCAGCATTCGGCATCCAATTCGAAGAAGGTCACCAGCAAAGAGGACCACGTTCAACAGGTGGGCACCTCGCTGGTGGCCGGTGGCGACCTGTCCCTGAGCGCCGGCAACGACCTGACCGCCACGGCCAGCCGCGCGAGTGCCGGCCAGCAAGCGTACCTGTACGCGGGCAATGACTTGGCGTTGAACGCCGCGCAGAACAGCGACTACAGCTATTACCGCAAAACCAAGACCAGCAGCGGGTTGCTCTCCAGCAGCCAGAAGACACGCATCGACAGCAGCAATCAAATCGCCCAGCAAGGCTCTTCCATCAGCGGCGACACGGTGGTGGTGCGTGCCGGTCGAGACATCGGCACCACGGCCAGCGATGTGGTGTCCACCCACGCCACAAGCGTGCAGGCCGGGCGCAACGTATTGATCGACGGCGCCACCGAAAGCTTCGAGCAGAGCCATTCGTCCTCGGTCAAAAAATCGGGCTTGCTGAGCACCGGCGGTATCGGCGTCACGCTAGGCTCCAGCAGCAACAAAAACACCACCACCAGCAGCACCGAAACCACCCGCGCCAGCAATGTTGGCAGCGTGCTGGGCAGCGTGAACATCCAGGCCGGCAAGGACCTGACCGTACGTGGCTCCGACGTGGTGGCCGGCAAGGACATCAGCCTGGCCGGGCAGAATGTCAGCATCCTGGCATCCGAGAACAACAACCGCAGTGAGCAGACCGCCAAGAGCAAATCCAGCGGCTTGACCCTGGCGTTGTCCGGCACCGTGGGCAGCGCGGTGGACAGCGCCTACCAGACCGCCAAACAGGCCAGGAACGAGGACGACACCCGCCTGTCGGCGCTGCAAGGCGTGAAGGCCGGCTTGACCGGTGTGCAGGCGTGGCAGGCGGCGCAGAAGGACGGGGGCATCAACGGCGGAAACGTCGCGCAGTTCGTGGGCATCAGCCTCTCCCTGGGCTCACAAAAGTCCGAGTCCAAACAGACTCAGGAACAAACCCTCAGCCAGGGCAGTAGCCTCACCGCCGGCAACAACCTCACCATCGTGGCCGACGGCAACGGCACGCCCGGGGACGCGGGTGATATTCGTGTGCAAGGCAGCAAGCTGCAGGCCGGCAACCGGATGCAACTGGCCGCCGAGCGCGACATTCGCCTGGAAGCGGCAGCCAACGACCAGAAGCTCGAGGGCAACAACAAGAGCAGCGGTGGGGCGGTGGGCATCAGCCTGGGCGTAGGCTCCGACGGCGGCGGGCTGAGTATCTTCGCCAATGCCAACAAAGGCACAGGCAACGAAAAAGGCAACGGCACCACCTGGACCGAGACCACACTGGACGCCGGCAACCAGATCAACCTGGCCAGCGGGCGCGACACGACCCTCAAAGGCGCGCAAGTCAGCGCAGACAAAATCGCCGCCACCGTCGGCCGCGACCTCACGCTGCAAAGTCTGCAAGACAGCGACAACTACAAGTCCAGGCAGACCGATGCGAGCGCCGGCGTCAGCTACGCCATCATCGGTTCAGGCGGCAGCGCCAACCTCAGCGTCAGCAAAAGCAAGCTCGACTCCAAATACCAAAGCGTGCAGGAGCAAACCGGCCTGTTCGCCGGCAAGGGCGGTTACCAGGTCGACGTGGGCAACCACACCCAACTCGACGGCAGCGTGATCGCCAGCACCGCCACGCCGGACAAAAACCGTTTGAGCACCGGCACCCTCGGCTGGAGCGTGTTGAAGAACAAGGCCGAGTACAGCAGCAAACTGCAAAGCGCCAGCGTCAGCACGGGCAGTGATGGCTCCGGCGCCTTCATCAGCAACATGCCCACCGGCACCCTGATCGCCTTCAACCACGGCGACAGCGATAGCGGCACTACCTCTTCGGCCATCTCCAACGGCACCCTCGACATCCGCGACCCTGCCAAACAACAGCAGGACGTCGCTACGCTCAGCCACGACGTCGAACACGCCAACGGCAGCATCAGCCCGATTTTCGATAAGGAGAAAGAGCAGAAACGCCTGCGGCAGGTGCAGTTAATTGCGGATATTGGTGCTCAAACCGTTGACATTGTGCACACACAAGGCGAACTCAACGCCAAAGAGGCGGGTCGCAAAGAACTGGCCGGGAAAGGCAATGATCAGCCGACGCCGGAACAAATCGCTGCCAGCGATGCGTACAAAAAAGTCATGGCTGACTACGGCGTGGGCGGTGACTACCCACGCGTAGCTCAGGCCGTAACAGCGGCATTGCAAGGGCTGGTTGGGGGCGATATCGGTTCAGCCATTGCGGGTGCATCAGCGCCGTACGTGGCGCAAGTCATCAGGAAAACGACTGGAGATAACACTGCGCTCAATACCATGGTCCATGCCGTATTGGGTGCGGTGGTGGCACAGGTCCAAGGCAACTCGGCGCTGGCAGGCGGTGCCGGGGCAGCGACGGGCGAACTGATCGCCCACCAACTGTACCCAAACACTAAAACGGCGGATCTGACGCAGGAGCAGAGAGAGACGGTGGTTGCGCTGTCCGGCTTGGCCGCAGGGTTGGCTGGGGGGTTGCTGGTGGTGACCTCAGTGGGGCGGTGACCGGGGCGCAAGCGGGAAGCAATGCAGTAGAGAACAACGCGCTCAGTGACCTTGCTGAAGCACTCGCGGCAGGCAAGACACCTCAGCAATTGGCTGGAGATCGTGTCGAAGCACAAAACGAGCAGTATAAAAAAGAAAATTGTGCCGGGATGAGCGCGGAGGCCTGCTCGGTCAAGATGTATGATCAGCGACGTGAGGAACTGAAAGCTACCCTATTGCAGGGAGCTGATTTTGTGCCGGTGGTTGGTACAATCAAAAGTGTTGTAGAAGCAGAAAGTGCGCTTGACTATTTGGAGGCATCAGCGGCTCTTATACCGGGTGAGCGGGTTGCTGCTGCTACCCTGAAAATGGCAAGGAAAGCGCTGAGTAGAGGCGATCTCAGCGAAGCATCGAAGCTGATTAGCAACGCCAGCAATGAGATTCAGAATGTTAAGCCTCTTGATGTCGGATCATATAAGGATCTTAAAAAAGGGGAAGTTGTTGGAGACGGATTAGAGCATGATCACATTCCGTCTTTCTCCGCTTTGAGAAAAGCGAAGGAAAATGAGTTGGGCAGAAAACTGACTCCAGCAGAAGAAAAAATGCTATATCAAAATGCCACCGCTGTGGAAGTTCCGAAAGATGTTCACCAGGCTGGGCCAACCTATGGTGGGAAGAATACAGCAGCTCAGGTTCAGCAAGATTCAATGGATCTTTGTGGTGCAGTATGTCGTGATACAGATGCGTTGAGGATTAACATGCTAGAGCGAGGTTATGATCCCAAGCTAGTTGATGAAGCAATAAAGAAAATTGTTGATAGAAATCGTCAGACGGGGGTGATTAAGTGATGCTGACGTGGGATGGTTTTGTTGAAGTATTAGGGTGCTCGGAGGCGGATAGTAAATTTGTTCGCCTTACTCAAACTCTTAATGAGTTGCCTAATTTTGAAGAAGGTGTTCTAGGCGATAGAAGATATTACTCATTTTTTAGCTCGGGTATTCTTCTCTTGTTAGAAAACAACAGAGTAGATCAGGTCGTTTTTTATACTAGGGCGGATGAAGGGTTTTCAATATTTAAGGGGCAGTTGCCAGTTCCTCCTGATAGTTCAGAATCAAAAGTGATTCATCTATTAGGCACGCCTTCATCTTTGGGTGGGGGTAAGCTGGATATGCTACTTGGTTATATTGATCGCTGGGTGAAATATGAGATGGGCAGCTACACTCTACATTTTCAGTTTGATAAAAAAGATGTTTTGTCTAGACTAACGTTGGGTTTGAAGTAGCCAGCTCCTCTTCTGAGGTAAGGGAGTTAAGGTCAGGTTTTGGGGAGTAGGGGCTGACCCTGAGGAATCCAGATGAACGATGTCGTGAAAACAGCCTGGGCGGATGCAGGAGTCAACAAGGAATTTATTTACGTCAAAACTTACTCTGGCTATCGGAGTGTGGAATAGTGGAATAGGGGTCAGACCACGTTTTTGCGTTTTTTAGAGTTCATCAGAGTTGCTCTTTAAAAATATGATTTATTTTTTGTAGAAGAATAGTGGTCAGCCCCCTATTTTGCTGGACGGCCGCAACCAGGTCAGCCTGATCAGCGGACGAGACACTGTCCTCAAAGGCGCGCAAGTCAGCGCAGACAAAATCGCCGCCACCGTCGGCCGCGACCTCACGCTGCAAAGTCTGCAAGACAGCGACAACTACAAGTCCAGGCAGACCGATGCGAGCGCCGGCGTCAGCTACGCCATCATCGGTTCAGGCGGCAGCGCCAACCTCAGCGTCAGCAAAAGCAAGCTCGACTCCAAATACCAAAGCGTGCAGGAGCAAACCGGCCTGTTCGCCGGCAAGGGCGGTTACCAGGTCGACGTGGGCAACCACACCCAACTCGACGGCAGCGTGATCGCCAGCACCGCCACGCCGGACAAAAACCGTTTGAGCACCGGCACCCTCGGCTGGAGCGTGTTGAAGAACAAGGCCGAGTACAGCAGCAAACTGCAAAGCGCCAGCGTCAGCACGGGCAGTGATGGCTCCGGCGCCTTCATCAGCAACATGCCCACCGGCACCCTGATCGCCTTCAACCACGGCGACAGCGATAGCGGCACTACCTCTTCGGCCATCTCCAACGGCACCCTCGACATCCGCGACCCTGCCAAACAACAGCAGGACGTCGCTACGCTCAGCCACGACGTCGAACACGCCAACGGCAGCATCAGCCCGATTTTCGATAAGGAGAAAGAGCAGAAACGCCTGCGGCAGGTGCAGTTAATTGCGGATATTGGTGCTCAAACCGTTGACATTGTGCACACACAAGGCGAACTCAACGCCAAAGAGGCGGGTCGCAAAGAACTGGCCGGGAAAGGCAATGATCAGCCGACGCCGGAACAAATCGCTGCCAGCGATGCGTACAAAAAAGTCATGGCTGACTACGGCGTGGGCGGTGACTACCCACGCGTAGCTCAGGCCGTAACAGCGGCATTGCAAGGGCTGGTTGGGGGCGATATCGGTTCAGCCATTGCGGGTGCATCAGCGCCGTACGTGGCGCAAGTCATCAAGAAAACGACTGGAGATAACACTGCGCTCAATACCATGGTCCATGCCGTATTGGGTGCGGTGGTGGCACAGGTCCAAGGCAACTCGGCGCTGGCAGGCGGTGCCGGGGCAGCGACGGGCGAACTGATCGCCCACCAACTGTACCCAAACACTAAAACGGCGGATCTGACGCAGGAGCAGAGAGAGACGGTGGTTGCGCTGTCCGGCTTGGCGGCAGGACTGGCTGGGGGGGTTGCGGGCGGTGACCTGAGTGGGGCGGTGACCGGCGCGCAAGCGGGCACTAATGCCGTCCAGAACAACTACCTGAGCAAGGCGCAGAAGGCTCAGAGAGACAAGGAAATGGGGGAGTGTCCGACGTTGGTCTGCAGTACAGGCACAGCAACGAAGTGGACAGCGATCGACATCGCGCAGGATGCGAGTTTTACAGTCGGTGCTGCCGCTGGTGCTGTTCTGGGGCTGAACGACACTGTTGACGGCATCGTGCACACTGCAGGCAGCCTCAAGGAGACCTATGCGGCGCTGAAATCTGTAGTGGAGAGCGGCGGTGTTTGGGACGCGGTCAAGCAGCCGTATATTGATCGCATAAACCGACTGCAAGCGCAGTATGAAGAAGCCGGGGCCAGTGGTTCTTACCAAGCCGGGGTTGAAACTGGGAGGCTGATCAGCGATATGGCTGCGGTCCTTTCAGTTGGCGGTGGGCTTGTGAAGGGTGGCGCCTTGCTGGCGGAGAAGGTCACGGCTAAGGTTGCTGCTCGAGTAGAGTTGGGGGGCGCGAAAGCAACGCCTTCAGGGCTGGTTTCTGGAGAACCTGGCTTTGTAGATGCTGGTAAGGCTGCTGCTAACGATGCGGATTTCGCGGGTGCAAAAGATACAGCGAAGTTTTTTGAACTTGCTACTGCAGATGACTTGGCTTTAACTAGAGCAAAATATAATTTGCCAGATGGGAACACAATAGGTGTCGCTCGAACAGATATTCCTGGGTTTGAATCTGAGGTTGTCGAAGGCCTTTCACCAGTACTGCGTCGCAATTCTGGGCTGCCAAGCCTAGATGAACTATACGGAGAGGCAAGAGCGATCAAGTCACCTTATAATAATCCGTTATTTACTCGGCATGCGGAAGAAGATCTATTTAATAATGTGGCTAATAAAATTGACAGGCAAGGATTAACATCTGTCCAGTTAGATGGTCGCGTTGTGGATGTGAAAGTTTCTAATGCAAGTGGTATCTGCAATAAGTGTAGCGCAGGCTTAACTGGTAATAGTGACCTGAATGGGGTGGTTAAACAATTCAGCGAGCGCTATCCTACCCTCCTGCTAAGAGTTACCGCGGAGGGAGGCGCAGCAATGCCAAATCGTCTAACAGTCCTAGTTAAAGGTGGGAAAATAGTTAATGGACAATAAAGAAGCTCTTAATCTCATTGACAGTATGAGGTGGATAAAGAAAGCCTCAATTTTTCTTTTGTTGCTTGATTATGCGCTACGTAATCTTGACTCGGCGAGTGGTACGCAAGAAAAGTGTCAGGAGGCAGTTGATAGATGTTGGCAATGGTTGTCTGATCGAGGGCTCAGTGCTGATGAGTTAGCATATTACCTAGACTCCGATGAGATGCAGAGCGGACCGTTGGCAGAAGGAAATTTCGCATCTGAAAGTGTAGAGCAAAATAGTTTGATTTTGATTTTGTTGGTGGTCGGTTTTTTTGCTAATAGGGCCTATAAAACTGCAGGACTACAAGAGCAAATGTCTGAGCCGATATGTGAGGCTGACGAGAGCTCTGCTGTATATATTGTTGATTATATTGAGCGGGTAGGCTTGTCTGATGTGTTGAACTCTTATCTGTCGGCTAAAGCTAAGCGTTGATATGGTTCTACTTTTAAGTGTCAGATCACAGAGATAAGGTGCAAAAGCAACATCGATTGAGTTTT
This sequence comes from Pseudomonas trivialis, assembly GCF_036864995.1. Taxonomy (NCBI): domain Bacteria; kingdom Pseudomonadati; phylum Pseudomonadota; class Gammaproteobacteria; order Pseudomonadales; family Pseudomonadaceae; genus Pseudomonas; species Pseudomonas trivialis. The sequence continues at coordinate 185,697 of NZ_CP142151.1, forward strand.
TGCCGAAGGTTACGCGGAATAGTGCAGGACAGATAGAGGTCAACATTACTCAGGGCAGCGCCATAAAGACCCTTGAGTCTAATGGCTATAAAAAGACAATTTCTCAGGATGGCTCAGTTACTGTGTTAACTAATGGAGAGAAGACCTATCGACTCTATCCATCTTCAACGTCCACAGGGCAACCTTCCGCGTCGTTGACTACAGACGGGGTGAAAAAAACCAACTGCGAAAATCAGGTTTTCAGGAGAGTAGTCATGGCTGTTTTGAAAGTTGAAGATAAAGATTTAAATTCTTTTCTTGATAAGCTGTCAGGTGTCATAAATTTTAATAAAGACTTGCCGCTAAATTTTTTTGTTGGTGGTGGGTTTTTGTTTTGGTTTTTTGAGAGACCATTGCTCTGCTTTTTTGAAATTTTTTCGGGATTGGTATCGAATAGCGTTTCCAGCTTTAAGTCGGATGTAATTGTAAAGTTTTCAGGAGGTGAACGATTAGGGAACTCTTGTTTTTCTTTCGATGGAAGCGATATAGAGAAAGACGCTCGTTGGTTGAGTAAAAAGTTTGAAGATTTTTTTGATGGAGCGGTTGGTTATCCAATAGTTCTATGCGATAGCGCGTGCAAATGGGTTGCCTTTGAAAGCGCATATGAGGAATTTGGCGTTGTTGCTATGAAAAAATCAGAGGTTCAAGAGGGTTTTTACGAGTATTTAAACGCAAATTTGATCTCGATGGGTGAGTTGGCCGAGCTGGCATCAGGTTGCACCGCGGAATGTGTAATCGCAAAGGCCCTGATGTCTTCCTATTCTAGCTAGTCGGTGCAAAAGCGACAGTGCAGGGGCCTTTGGTTTCTAAAGGGGCAGATGTAACGCCAGAGATCATTCAAAAAGCATTACAAGGTGATCCTGCTATTAGCAGTCAAAATTGTGTTTCATTACCTGCGGTTCAGAGATATGTTGATCGTCTTATTAAGGGGGATGTCGCTCCTCCAATTAAGAGAACATATTTCCCCAAGAAGGGAAGTGATACAAAAGCTTTTGAGGGAAATGTTCCTCAGTCGGTTCTTGATAGCTTAGGGTTGAAATGATGAAAGTTTATCAGGGTAATATTTCTAAAGAGTCGTTGAATCTGTTTGTTTCAGATATTGGCTCCGGGGAGTTTTTTTCATATGTAGGGCACTTGGTTTCATTAGAACAGGCAATTTCTGTTCTAGGTTTGCTCTCTCCTGATTTTATTGAGGTCAGTGGTCACATTTTCTGGCTGCCTAACGCTCAGCAATACGATCCGCAAAAATTTCATTTGAACGGGCTGGTTGAGACCGAATCTAGTATGTTGGAACAAAGTACATCGCGTAGAGACGTTGAACGATACAGAAATATTTTTTCAATAAATCAGTTCTTTTCAAAGTGGGAGGATGCACCGGGCCGACCCGTATTTAAAGTGGGCCTGTCGGAAGAAGATTATCGTCTTTGTCATTTATTTGCTGAACAGATCACTAGATATTGGAAGCGCGCGTTATCCGATGCCTTTCCAGAGAAGGTATTTCAGTTTGAAATTGCTGACGATCTTCTCGATGAATATGGCGTCTGTCTGACATTCTGGCAGTCGTAGTTTAAAGAGCGCACAGGATGTGTCCGCGCCATTAAAACCACTGCCAGAGACTAAACAATAATTATGCGTTTAGAAATGGTGCAAAAGGGACGGGCCAGGTTATCCCTGATGCAATAAGCCCCCCCAAGCTCAGTTCGGTTGAAGACCTCTTTGGGCAGACATTTGAAAGTATCCCGCTGTCGCACCTTCCCAATTGGAAGACCGGTTCGCTTGTAAATGATGGGGTGTTGGGCGAGCAACTGGCCCTGCAAACCCTTAACGAGAAGACCGGCCTCAACTTCAAACCTCTGCAAAACAGTAGCAACCACGGCTGCGATGGCTGCGCGGTGGCGATCAATGGCGATACGATTACCGTGGTGGTGATGGATGCGAAGTTTTCGGTGAATGGTGTGAGTAAGGCCGGTACGCCGCATGGGGGCCCGAGGACGCGGTTGGAGGGGTGGCTTGGTAGTAGATTAGTTGCAGACTCTGATCCTGCTTTACGCGATGCTTTGCAAGCGGCGTTGGATTCAGGAAAAACCAAAGTTCAAGGTGTAACAGTCAAAGTCGGTGTTCCCGCCGCCAGTAAAACAGGTGTAGCAGAATTTAAGGTGGAACCATGGACCAAGAAGTAATTCAGTGCGAGCGCTCGGGCGTAAACCCGAAGTGGCCCTCCTACAAAAGTGTACTGGGGCGCATAGCCAAGGGGCCATATGTCTCAGATGACTACGAGTTTAATGGCATCCGTGAATATGTTGAGCGCGGCGATGCATTTGCGAAGCCATCAATGCCTGTACCGAATAGTGACAACGTTACGCGTAGTAGCTCCGAATGGATGGCCGTCACACGAGCCCACAAGGTAATGGCAACCGCACCAGATAACCCGCAATGGCTTCTAGAATTGGCCCATCGGCTGCGCTATTACCAAGTAGGAATTTGGCAGTTGTTCTTCTGGGCGGGCCAGTTCGACATTTGCCAAAGCGGCAGGCAATGATCGACGCCGCCAAAACTACAGCATCCAAACCGCCACCAATATGATGGCCGCCATGGCGATCCTAGGCTGGAAGGATGCCGTCATCCATCAGGGCTATCTCACCCATGCGGCTCTCAACCGTGGGCATCAATTAGTGATTGAGTACGAAGAGCAACACCGCCGCGCCCAAGCCTTTATGCTGCGTGTGTTTGCCGATTGGGTGGGCGATGTCTCACATCAATGGCCTGCTTATGCTTACGACGAACCCATCTACGAAGCCTTGTTGGCCAAGTGGCGCACTCCCAGCCCCGACGACCTGATGCCCTGCCTGTTGGCCGCGTGTGACCGCCACACTTGGCAAACCGGCAAAGAGAGCCAGAAGAATTCCTACGACTTCAATCAGGACTGGCACTTGGAGCGCGTGCCGGTGGAAATTCTCTATATCCTGCGCCTGCGCCAGTGGGAAGGTTTAGCCAATCCGCAGAAGATTGATCATCCGCTGCTGGCCGCGCCCTTTGACCAATTGCCGTCCGAGCAACCAGTGCCTGAGTTGGACGGGTTGATGCAAGGTGTGCTAAAGCGCGCAAGGGAAGACTGGCCACAGTACGATGAAGTGCTGTCTTTGCCAGCATTGAAGAGTTGAATAAACACCCAAAACACCAAGGGACTGCCGTGAAAAACCTCCTCCTCATTCTCCTCACCACCCTCATCCTCGGCGGCTGCGTCAGCCATCCGCTCACACCGGAAAACCGCGCGCAGGTTAAAACCGTGAAAGTGCTGCCCGTGAAGTGGGGCAAGAATATGGTGTACTTCGGTCGTGAACAAGCCTGGGGCGCGGCGCTGGGGGCCGGGCTGGGTGCCGGTGTGGGCATGGCGAGCGGGGCGTCCAGGGTGGGGACTGCAGCGTTGAGCGGTGCCGGGTTTGCCGCCGGCATGAAGCTTGGGCAGTTGGCTGAAATGTCGACGCCGGCGGCGATATTGACGGTGATGGACGCCGAAAACATCGACGTGGGTGTGTTGCTCAAGCAGGGCTTTGTCGATGCGCTGGGCAAGACGTCAACGCTCAAGGTGGTGGGTGACGATGAGCCCGCCGATGCGCAGATTCAGTTGACGGTGACCGAGTGGGGGTTTCGCCTGACCCAGGGTTTCAGCAGCGTGATCTACCCGACCATTTCGGTGATTGCGCAGATGGACCGTGGCGACCAGATGATCTGGCGCACGTTTGAGACCATCACGCCGTTCAATGGCCAGAATGTGTATGGCTACACGCCGCTGACCTACCGCACCGATCCCGAGGCCTTGCGCCGGGCGCTGACCGGGATCACGCAGATCTCCGGCCAGTATCTGGTGAAGGAGCTCAAGTAAGCCTAATGGAACTTCATGTTCTGCAGGTTGTGCAGGGTTCACATATCCGCGCGAAACAACTTGAGAACCCCCTTAACTCCGTAAAATGCGCCAGCCGTTGCGGCACTACAGATTCAGGGATGAATGCAGACGCACGTGTTACTCCTCCCGGAATCGCCGCAGGCCTCAGCTCTGCCGATTTTCCATTTCAGGAGCAACACGTGAAGACACTCTCCAAAATCCTGCTGTCTGGCCTCACCGCCGCAGCGCTGTTGACCGTGGCCGGTTGCGCCACCGAGAGCAACCGCGCGATGCCGGTGGAGCAGGTCGCCAGCGCCAAGATCGCCTATTCTGGCGTGCGCGTGCCGATTGCCGTGGGCAAGTTCGATAACCGCTCCAGCTACATGCGCGGCATCTTCTCCGATGGCGTCGACCGCCTTGGTGGCCAGGCCAAGACCATCCTCATCACCCACCTGCAACAGACCAACCGCTTCAACGTGCTGGACCGCGACAACATGGGCGAAATCTCCCAGGAAGCCGCGATCAAAGGCACCGTGCAGAAGCTCAAGGGCGCTGACTACGTAGTGACCGGCGATGTAACCGAGTTCGGTCGCAAAGAGACCGGCGACCGCCAGCTGTTCGGCATTCTTGGCCGTGGCAAAACCCAGGTGGCCTACGCCAAAGTCGCACTGAATATCGTCAACATCAGCACGTCCGAAGTGGTGTATTCCACCCAGGGCGCCGGTGAGTACGCGCTGTCCAACCGTGAAGTGATCGGCTTCGGCGGCACTGCCAGCTACGACTCCACCCTCAATGGCAAGGTGCTGGACCTGGCCATGCGCGAAGCGATCAACCGCCTGGTCGACGGCATCAACGCCGGCGCCTGGAACCCGCGCAACTGATCAGCCACACCACAAGGAGCAGTACACGGATGAGCAAGGCAGTGAAGTTGGCGCTGATGCTGACAGCAATCGCAGCGGTCGCCGGGTGCCAGACGGCGCCCCAGCCCCTGTATCAATGGGAAAGCTACCAGCCGCAGGTTTACGAGTACTTCAAGGGCGAGCCCAAGGAGGCGCAAGTCGAGGCACTGGAGCGCGATCTGCAGAAGATCAACGCTAGTGGCCGCAAGGCGCCGCCGGGCTACCACGCCCACTTGGGCATGCTGTACCTGAGCATGGGCAAGGATGACCAGATGGTGCAGGAATTTCGCACCGAGAAGGCCTTGTTCCCTGAGTCCGCCGCTTACATGGACTTTCTGCTGAAAAACGCCAAGGCCGGAGTCGCCCTCAAATGAACCTCTTGAAACTCACCGGCGCCTTGCTGGCCCTGGCTTTGCTCGGCGGTTGCGCGGCGCCCAAAACCATTGATTACACGGCCTACAAACAGGCGCGGCCCAAGTCGATCCTGGTGCTGCCGCCGATCAACGAGTCGCCGGAAGTGCAGGCTTCCTACAGCCTGGTGTCGCAGGTGACGTACCCGTTGGCCGAAGCCGGCTACTACGTGTTGCCGATCGCGCTGGTGGACGAAACCTTCCGCCAGAACGGCCTGACCACCGCCAACGATATCCAGGCCGTGCCGCCCACCAAACTGCATGACATCTTTGGTGCCGACGCAGCGTTGTACATCACGGTCAGCGAGTACGGCACCAAGTACATGCTGATCTCCAGCGACACCTCCGTGACGGCCTCGGCCAAACTGGTCGACCTGCGTACCGGCACCACCCTGTGGACCGGTGCGGCGCGTGCGTCCAGCGAGGAAGGCAACAACAACGGCGGCGGCTTGGTGGGCATGCTGATCACGGCGGCGGTCAAGCAGGTGATCAACAGCTCCACCGATGCGGCGCACCCGATTGCCGGGATTACCAGCGCTCGCCTGCTGTCGGCAGGGCAACGCACCGGCATTCTGTACGGCCCGCGTAATCCGAAATACGGCACCGACTGAGGTGTTTTAAAAGGTTCTTCACGGAATCCCGGGAAAGACAGAAACAAGAACGCCGATTTGATTGATGATGTTCGTGCGAGCAAACACATCTAACAAACCGGCGTTCTTATGCGCGATATTAATACTTTCCTTCCTTTTTGGGAGGGCTTTTCTGTCGTCAACATCAAGCCTGATGGTGACGGTCTCCAGATCGATCTCACACCCCACACCACCCGCTTCCCTTCCTGCGGAGGGTGCCAAAAAACCTGTTCAACCACTCATGAGTATTGCGAGCGAGTGATTCGTGATCTACCCATTCTCGGTCGTGCGGTGCGCCTCAGCGTTTTGCTCAGGCGTGTTGGTTGCCGCGACTGTGGCAAACGCATGGAGGCCGTCAGTTGGCTGGATCGCTATGCCCGCATGACGCGTCGCTTGGCCGATGCGGTCATTCAAGCCTGCGAGCGACTTCCCACCCTGCACGTGGCCCAGATGTTTGGGCTGCATTGGGACACCGTTCGGTTGCTGGAGCGTCGAGCCTTACAGGCGGCGTTGGCCACGCTGCCGAAGGCGCAACCACGACGCCTGGTGATGGATGAATTCGCGCTGTTCAAAGGGCATCGCTACGCCAGTGTGGTGTTGGATGCCGATACACGACGAGTGCTATGGATCGGCGAAGGCCGTAGCCGGGCGGCGGTTCGGCCCTTTTTCGAAGAGCTGGGGCCAGAGGGATGTGCTCGAATCGAAGCGGTTGCGATGGACATGAATACCGCTTTTGACCTGGAGGTCCGTCAACACTGCCCGAGAGCGCGAGTGGTGTACGACCTCTTTCATGTGGTGGCCAAATATGGCCGAGAGGTGATTGATCGGGTCCGCGTCGATGAAGCTAATCGGCTACGCCATGACAAGCCTGCCCGAAAGGTCATCAAGCAAGCGCGATGGCTGTTGCTACGCAACCCGCAGAACCTGAAAACGCCGGAGCAACAGGTACGTTTAAAGGACCTGCTGGCGGCCAACCAAGCATTGATGACAGTCTATCTAATGAAGGCTGAACTCAAAACGCTTTGGGCACCTAGCAGCGCCTGGGGCTGGCGATCAGCCTGGCAGCAATGGCTGCATCATGCTCATGAAAGCGAGATACCACCTCTGATCCAGTTTGCCAAACGGCTAAAGGGTTACTGGCGGGGCATCGTCAGCCGGGTTCGCTGGCCGATGCATACGGGTCAGTTGGAAGGAATAAACAATCGAATAAAGGTCATCAAGCGGATGGCGTACGGTTACCGGGATAGCGAATTCTTTTTCATGAAGATCAAGAGCGTCTTTCCCGGTAATCCGTGAAGAACCTTTTAAAAGCCCTGCCTGGCCGCCTGGTCAGCGCAGGCTTTTACGGTTCATTTCACCAGGATGTCCTTGGGCTTGATCAATTGCAGGCTGTTCACCCGGAACCCTGGCTTGCCTGTGCCGGTCAGGTCGATGGCGACGAAATAGCGATTGATAGCCGGGTCGAAACTGACGATGGTTTCGCCGGCGCGCCCGGTGAAGGCAGTGACGAGGTTGAGGTGTGTATTGGCCTCGTTCTCCAGGCTGCGCAGGTCCATTTTGTCGACGCCGGTAGTGAGGTCCATGATTTCATCCGGTGCCTCAGGCGTGGAATCGCTGGCGCGTTCATAGACGAACGTGTCGGCGCCTCGGCCGCCGCGCAGCCGGTCCGCACCGCTCCGGCCCGTGAGCCGGTTAGCAGCGTCGTTACCGATCAAGGTGTCATGGCCGGAACCGCCGACGGCATTTTCAATGGTGCAGTCGCGCGCGATGGAAACATTGCCTCGCAAGCCCCCCACATCGGAGAACGAACCCGCCCTGAGGTTGATGACCTGGTCGTTGCCGTAACCCGAGACATCCAGCGTGTCGTTGCCCCCGCCATCCCAGATGCAGAATGCGGCGCTGTCCCGGTAATTTCGAAGGGAGTAGTAATCCCTGCCGCTATTGGAATTGAAGCCGTAGGTGTTGTCTTCCCGACGAATGTGATGATTGGCCCCGTACCTTTTTTGCACGGCGCTGATGTCGTCCATCATTGGCGCTTTCGGCCGTTCTACAAGCTGTTTGCCGCAGTGTTCGGCGTCAAAGTAACTCATGACGCTATGCGCTCTGGAGTCCTGTACGTGGCGAGGCGCCTTTGCCCCGCTCCAACCGTCGTAATGGCCCGGATGAGTCAGACCCAGTGTGTGACCAATTTCGTGGGTCAGATCGTGGCGTGTCACTCGGCTTGGGTTGTAAAGCGTATTGCCGCTGTTCCAGAAGTGCCCGGGGAAAAAGCCCACTGCAGTGCCGACGTGTCTGGAAATGCCGAAGCTCAATCGACCTTCTGTCTGGCGATCGCTCTGAGTGAACTCCAGGTTGGCGACATCACTCCAGGATTGCATGGAGCGTCGGGCGTCCTGCTTTTGAGCTTCGTTGAAGTGTCGCGCATGGGTGTTGAAGGTATAGGCAATTTCAGTCTTGCCGTTCCGATCCCGGTCATGCCACTTGTCCGTGTCCCGGGTGAGTTGCTCCACGGCTTGCTGCTTGTCGAGCGAGCGCTTGTGGATCCTAGCCGCGTGCGGGTCGTTCCGGCGCAGGGTCTGGTCGTAGTTGGCGTTGCGAGTACTGCTGGTTGGAGGGTCTGGGTGGTGATTCGGCTGCACATAGGGTAGTAGCGGCTTGCGCACATAGCGGTGTGGAATGAACGGCTGGAGAAATGGCCGAAAGAGCGTCCCAAGCCACCGATTGAAAGGTCGCAGAGCGGGTTGAACGTACGGTTGATAGGCATAAAAGGGCGCGCTGAAATCTATTCTCACGATGGTATTTTCCGCTGGGTACTGTCACCTTTCCTTACTTGAACGACGCCGCAGATTCCCTGTGCAGGGGGTAAAACTGCCAGCCCGGGAAAGAGTTTCCAAAGCTGGTTATGTGTCCGAACAAGACTTTTTTGGACGGTTGGACAGAGGGCAAAGTGTTTATGCAATATTCAAATTCAACCCTCGGCCCCGTCGCTGCTGGCCGTGCCGCCCAGCCCGTGGGATCTATCCAGATTGACCGGCGAATGAACCTACCGGATGAACTGCTGCGTCTCACCCAAGTGAGCGAATCATTCACACACTCGGTTAAGCCAATCCGCCGGCCCTCCACAATCCGGTGTGGGAGGGGGCTTGCTCCCGATAGCGGTATGCCATTCACTGAATTGCCTGACTGACACGCCGCGACCAACAGGAGCCCGCCCCTCACATGCCCACCCCGGCTGTCTCACCCAGCGACGAATCGCTGCTGACCGCTACCGAACCGGTGACGCCGCCGCGTTCGAAGCGCTCTACGCGCGTCATCGCCAAGGCCTATACCGATTTCTCGTGGCCCTGTGCAACAAGGCCGAACTGGCCGAAGAGATCTATCAGGAAACCTGGCTGAGCCTGATCCGCAGCACCACCCAGCCCCAGGGCCGCGCGAGTTTTCGCACCTGGCTGTTCCAGATTGCCCGCAACCGCCTGATCGATCATTGGCGCAAGCACGGCATCCACAGCCCACTGCACGACAGCTACGATGAACAACTGCACGCCCAGCCCGACCACGACGCCGGCCCCGAGCAGCAACTGAGCCTGAGCCGCGACCAGGCCCGTCTCGACGCCGCCCTGCAAGGCCTGCCCGACGACCAGCGCGAAGTCTTCCTGCTGCGCCTGCACGGCGACCTCGACGTACCGCAAATCGCCGCCCTCACCAATGCCCCGCTGGAAACCGTCAAAAGCCGCCTGCGCTACGCCCAGCAGAAACTGCGCCGGCTGCTGGCCGAGGAGATCACCGCATGACCGACAAACGCGCCAAACCGGATCCCGATGACATGCTGCAGCACTATCGCCAACACAGCCCAGGCGAACCGCCTGCAGCCCTCGACGCCTTCATCCTCGATACCGCCCGACGTGAGGCCCCAGCGCCGCAGATGAGCATGTGGCAACGCTGGCGCGACGTCTGTAAACAACCGCGCTGGCAAATGGCATTCGCCACGGTGTCTGGGATGGCGTTGATGGTGGGTGTGGTGATGCGTGAGCCGGTGGCGCATAACGAAATATCTACCGCTACGTTTTCTGTGCAGGCACCGATGGCTCGGATTGCGATGGCGCCCAGGGATGAGAGTGCTGGGGCGATGGTGGGTCAATCTGCAGTCAGAGGGCTTAGCAAACGTGCGCCGGTGGCAGGGCCTACGTTGGAGGAGGGGTTGCGGGAGATTGTCGCGCTACGTGAAGCGGGGGCAAGCAGAGCGGCGGATGAGAAGCTGCTGGAGTTGCATGAGCGGTTTCCGCAGGAGGATTTGCCGGGGCTGTTGGAGGGGTTGCGAGGGCGTTGACGTAAAAAAGCCCCAGACCTTTCGACCTGAGGCTTCTTCATCTATATCTGGTGCACCCGGCGGGATTCGAACCCACGACCCCTGCCTTCGGAGGGCAGTACTCTATCCAGCTGAGCTACGGATGCTTGTGCGGGCGCCATCATACCCATGTCGACCTTGGGCGTCCATGCTGGGTTTGGCCGCTGGATCGTAGGAAACCCTCCCGCCAGGGCTCTGCATCGGGGGCCGGTGGTCGATGGGGTGGAACGCTGTTCTCACACGCTGATCAGACTCACCGGACACGCGGGCGCTTTTCGTTCTTTTTTTCGAACAGACTATTGCCCTGTACCCCCATTGCTCCTAGGATTCGTTTGAGATTTCAAACGCTCTGTCTCCCGTGCGCCGTTTCACTCACGTTGCGCGCTGGGGCTGATTTCCCTGACGGCAGCCCACAAGGCGCCTTTCTACAACTCTAATTCGCTCCGCGTGCGCGCGGTGCTGTTAAGGAAAGCCGACATGCAGCTCAAAGATACCCAGTTGTTCCGCCAGCAAGCCTTTATCGATGGGGCTTGGGTCGACGCGGACAATGGTCAAACCATCAAGGTCAACAACCCGGCCACGGGCGAGATTCTCGGCACCGTGCCGAAGATGGGCGCCGCGGAAACCCGCCGTGCCATCGAGGCCGCCGACAAGGCGCTGCCGGCCTGGCGTGCGCTTACCGCCAAGGAGCGCGCGAACAAGCTGCGCCGTTGGTTCGAGCTGCTGATCGAAAACCAGGACGACCTCGCTCGCCTGATGACCCTGGAGCAGGGCAAGCCGCTGGCCGAGGCCAAGGGCGAGATCGTCTACGCCGCGTCCTTTATCGAGTGGTTTGCCGAAGAGGCCAAACGCATCTACGGCGATGTGATTCCCGGCCACCAGCCCGACAAGCGCCTGATCGTGATCAAGCAGCCTATCGGCGTGACCGCTGCCATCACCCCGTGGAACTTCCCGGCCGCGATGATCACCCGTAAAGCCGGTCCGGCCCTGGCCGCCGGTTGCACCATGGTGATCAAGCCGGCGTCGCAAACGCCGTTTTCGGCCCTGGCACTGGTTGAGCTGGCGCACCGTGCCGGTATCCCGAACGGTGTGCTGAGTGTGGTCACCGGCAGCGCCGGCGACATCGGCGGTGAGCTGACCAGCAACCCGATTGTGCGTAAATTGTCGTTCACTGGCTCCACCGAAATCGGTCGTCAGCTGATGGCCGAATGCGCCAAGGACATCAAGAAAGTGTCCCTGGAGCTGGGCGGCAACGCGCCGTTTATCGTGTTCGATGACGCTGACCTGGATAAGGCCGTCGAAGGCGCGATCATCTCCAAGTACCGCAACAATGGGCAGACCTGCGTCTGCGCCAACCGCCTGTACATTCAGGATTCGGTGTACGACGCGTTCGCCGAAAAACTTAAAGTGGCCGTGGCCAAATTGAAGATCGGCAACGGTCTGGAAGACGGTACTACCACCGGCCCGCTGATCGACGAAAAAGCCGTGGCCAAGGTCAAGGAACATATCGCTGATGCCCTGAGCAAAGGCGCGAAGCTGTTGGCCGGTGGCAAGGCGATGGAGGGCAACTTCTTCGAGCCAACCATTCTGGTCGATGTGCCGAAGAATGCCGCCGTGGCGAAGGAAGAAACCTTCGGCCCGCTGGCGCCGCTGTTCCGTTTCAAAGACGAAGCCGAAGTGATCGCGATGTCCAACGACACCGAGTTCGGCCTGGCGTCCTACTTCTATGCCCGCGACCTGGGCCGTGTGTTCCGCGTGGCTGAGGCGCTGGAATACGGCATGGTCGGCGTCAACACCGGGTTGATCTCCAACGAAGTGGCGCCGTTCGGCGGCATCAAGGCGTCGGGCCTGGGGCGTGAAGGCTCCAAGTATGGGATCGAGGATTACCTGGAAATCAAATACCTCTGCCTGGGCATCTAAGCCCCGGTTTGGCATTGCAGTAAACGCAAAGGGCACGAGAGCGCTGACCCTTTGCGTGTTTCACACTGTTATTCGCAGTGGCCGGGAACGCTGTGGCAGTCGATCATCGCATGCTGCCGCAGTGGCTCCCCGCCACGTATTTCCTTGCACAGCGCCACCCGATGAGTGGCGAATGAGGACTTTATGAGCAAGACCAACGCTTCCCTGATGAAACGCCGCGAAGCCGCTGTACCGCGCGGTGTTGGCCAGATTCACCCGATCTTCGCCGAGTCCGCGAAGAATGCCACCGTGACCGACGTTGAAGGTCGCGAGTTCATCGACTTCGCCGGCGGTATCGCCGTGCTGAACACCGGCCACGTGCACCCGAAAATCATCGCGGCCGTGACCGAGCAACTGAACAAGCTGACGCACACCTGCTTCCAGGTATTGGCGTACGAGCCGTACGTGGAGCTGTGCGAAAAAATCAACGCCAAGGTGCCGGGGGATTTCGCCAAGAAAACTCTGCTGGTCACCACCGGTTCCGAAGCTGTTGAAAACGCCGTGAAGATCGCCCGCGCCGCCACCGGCCGTGCCGGCGTGATCGCCTTCACCGGCGCTTACCACGGCCGCACCATGATGACCCTGGGCCTCACCGGCAAAGTCGTGCCGTACTCGGCCGGCATGGGCCTGATGCCCGGCGGCGTGTTCCGCGCGCTGTTCCCGAACGAACTGCATGGTGTGAGCGACGACGACGCCATCGCCAGCATCGAGCGCATCTTCAAGAACGATGCCGAGCCGCGTGATATCGCTGCCATCATCATCGAGCCGGTGCAGGGCGAGGGCGGTTTCTACGTCGCGCCCAAGTCCTTCATGAAGCGCCTGCGCGAACTGTGCGACAAGCACGGCATCCTGCTGATCGCCGACGAAGTGCAAACCGGTGCTGGCCGTACCGGCACCTTCTTCGCCATGGAACAGATGGGCGTTGCCGCCGACCTGACCACCTTCGCCAAGTCCATCGCCGGCGGTTTCCCGCTGGCCGGTGTGTGCGGCAAGGCTGAATACATGGACGCCATCGCGCCGGGCGGCCTGGGCGGCACCTACGCCGGCAGTCCGATTGCCTGCGCGGCTGCGCTGGCGGTGATGGAGGTGTTCGAGGAAGAGCACCTGCTGGACCGTTGCAAAGCGGTGGGTGAGCGTTTGGTGACCGGCCTCAAGGCGATTCAGGCCAAGTACCCGGTGATCGGTGAAGTGCGCGCCCTGGGCGCGATGATCGCGCTGGAACTGTTCGAAGACGGCGACAGCCACAAGCCGAACGCTGCAGCGGTCGCCGCCGTGGTGGCCAAGGCGCGGGACAAGGGCTTGATCCTGCTGTCCTGCGGCACCTACGGCAACGTGTTGCGCGTGCTGGTACCGCTGACCTCGCCGGACGAGCAACTGGACAAAGGACTGGCGATCATCGAAGAGTGCTTCTCCGAGCTCTAAACATCTGATTACACAGATGAACCCTTGTGGGAGGGGCTTGCTCCCGATAGCGGTCTATCAGCCAACAAATATAGGGCTGACACACCGCTATCGGGAGCAAGCCCCTCCCACATTTATTTTGTGCCCGGCATCACATCAGTCGGCGATCACGCGGTTTTTGCCCAGGCGCTTGGCCTCGTACATGGCGGCGTCGGCGCGGGCGAACAGGCTGTCGAGGGTCGAGTCGCTGTCGCGCAGGTTCGCCAGGCCCTGGCTGACAGTCACGTTGAAGGCGCGGCCGTCATAACTGAAGCTCAGTGCCTGGATCTCTCTGCCCAGGCGCTGCGCCACCTGCAGCGCCATCTCCGGTGCGCAACCGGGCAGCACGGCGGCGAACTCTTCGCCTCCAATGCGTCCGAACAGGTCGCCACGGCGCAATACCCCTCGGCCGCTTTCGGCGATACGCCGCAGCACCTGATCGCCCTCCAGGTGGCCGTACGTGTCGTTGATGTCCTTGAAGTCATCGATGTCCAGCAACAGGAACGCCAGCGGCGCGCCCTGGGCGGAAGCGATATCGAAGGCCTGGTTGGCGCATTCGAAAAAGTGCCGGCGGTTGCTGCTCTGGGTCAGTACATCGGTAGTGGCCAGGCGGTGCAGCTCCAGCTCCAACTGCTTCTTTTCGGTGATGTCCTCGGCGATACCCACTACGATCAGCGGCTTGTCGGGATCGGCCTGCTGATTGATGTAGCACTTGTCGCAAAGCCAGCGAATTTGCCCGTCGGCTGTGATGATGCGGTATTCACGGTCTTCCACGGCGCCGGTGGTCAGCACGCGGGCCAGGCTCTGTTCGGCGTAGTCGAGGTCTTCGGGGTGAATGCTGTTACGCCATTCGCGGTGGTCGGCGAGCAGCAGGCTTGCCGCTCGTCCAAAAACCCGCTCGTAAGCCGGGCTCACGTAGAGCACGCGACGTGTTTCCCAGTCGACAGCCCACAGCACCGCATTCACGCTCACCAGCAGCGAGCTCAGCAACTGCTCGCGCTCACTCAGACGCTCGACTTCACCCTGGGCATGCATCAGCGCAAGCAGGGTGGCAGCCGCCGCCGGGCGGGGCGGTTCAGCGGTTGGAAGGTCAGGCGAAAGGGGCTTTTCGTGAACCATCGGCACAACTCTCTCTGGGCGCGCCGCAAGGTGGAACAGCGGTCACAACAAGGGGCCACCATGATGGCGAAGTGTTCTTTGAGAGAGGGTAAATGCGTCGAAGTTCCATGAACGGCACGGATTGTCGGTGCCCGGAAAATGACGTCAGAAACAGGATAAGTGGGAGGGCGAACCCTCCCACGGCACCGTCAGACCGTCGCGGGACGCAACGAGTAGGTCTTCAATTGGTGGGCAAAATCGCGCAGCGACTGAATACCGCTGGCCTCGGCCTCGTGCACCCATTCCTTGATCGCCGCCAGCATGTCGTGACCGTTCGAGCTGGTCTTGACCCAGATCTGTTGCAGCGCCAGGCGCTTCTCGTAAATCACTTTCAGGGCCTGGCTGTGTTCCAGCAGGCTCTGGATGCGCAGGTGATGGCGATCGTCCAGCAGGCTGGTTTCACGGGACAGCAGGCGCTTGGCGCGATGGAATTGGTGGCGCACCGAATGGTCGACCCTTGCCAGCTCCTGCTTGACCAGCGGCCCGATCACCAGCTTGCGGTACTGGGCCATGATCTGGAAGCGGTTGTTGAGAATCGCCATGGCGGTGTCCATGTCCAGATGGCCCTTGCCTTCGACGCGGTGTGCAATCGGCGCAACCCGCTGCACCTTGGCCAGACGCAGGAAACTGAACACTTTGATCCAGGCCCAGCCCATGTCGAACTCCCACTTTTTCACCGACAGCTTGGCAGAGTTGGGGTAGGTGTGATGGTTGTTATGCAGCTCTTCGCCGCCAACGATGATGCCCCACGGCACCAGGTTAGTGGCGGCGTCGCGGCATTCGAAGTTGCGATAGCCCACGGCGTGCCCCAGGCCATTGATGACGCCGGCGGCCCAGAACGGAATCCACATCATCTGGATCGCCCAGATGGTGATGCCGATGGTGCCGAACAGCAGCAGGTCGATTACGCCCATGATGGCCACGCCCAGCAGCGGATAGGGCGTGTAGAGCTTGCGTTCGATCCAGTCGTCCGGGCAGTTCTTGCCGTAGATGCGAAGGGTCTCCGGGTTTTCCGCTTCGGCGCGGTACAGCTCGGCGCCCTTGCGCATTACGGTGGACAGGCCCTTGATCACCGGGCTGTGCGGGTCATCGACGGTTTCGCACTTGGCGTGGTGCTTGCGGTGGATGGCAGTCCACTCACGGGTGTTCTGCGCCGTGGTCAGCCACAGCCAGAGACGGAAGAAGTGTTTCAGGCCGGCATTGAGCTCCAGGGAGCGATGGGCTGAATAGCGATGCAGATAAACCGTGACCCCGACAATGGTCACGTGGGTCATCAACAGGGTGACTGCCACCAGTTGCCAGGCTGACAGATCAAGAAAACCGTTGTACCACATAGGCTGTATGGCCCTCAGATAAAGAAAAGAACAGCTCACGCATTATCACTAAGCCTACACAGAAAACCAGACACCCTTTCAGATAGGAGTGACTGGATGTTTCTTATTCTATAATCCGTAACCTATGTAGGGCGATGCTGTTTTTTGGGTAAGGATTACTGGGCATATGCTGTTTTCGTACCGAGGTGCCCTGCTGATGGGGCTGGTCTACCTGTTGGTTTCCATCGCGTGGCTGCTGCTCAGCCCCCTTTTATTGATCAACTTTCTCGATGAACCCCAGGCATTGCAGTACGGTTTTCAGGTGAGCGGCTATATATGGATGGCGCTGAGTGCGCTGCTGATCTGTCTGATCTGCGCCCGCGCTGCCAGTGCCAACCGTCTGCTGCGCCCCTTGAAGGAAAACCGCGAGCGTCTGCGCCAGGCTGCCGCTGTGTTCGACTGCACCCGTGAAGGGGTGTTGGTCACCGATAGCGGTGGCCAGATCGTGCATGTCAATCGCGCCTTTATCACCATCACCGGCTACCGCCGCGAAGAGGTGCTGGGGCGGCAACCGAGCCTGTTCAAGTCCGGGCGCCATTCGTCGAATTTTTACCGGCAGATGTTCCAGACCCTCGAATCAGAGGGTGAATGGAGCGGCGAAATCTGGAACCGGCGCAAAAGCGGCGAGATTTATCCACAGTGGCAAACCATCCGGGTCATCCATGACGACGACGGCCATGTCAGCCATTACGTCGCGGTGTTTTCCGATATCAGCGCCATCAAGGACTCCGAGCACGAACTGGCGCACCTGGCCCATCACGACCCGCTGACCGACCTGCCCAACCGCCTGCTGTTCAGCGACCGCGCCGAGCAGGCCCTGGCGTCGGCGCAGGTGCACAAACGTGGCTGTGCGTTGCTGCTGCTGGACCTGGACCATTTCAAGATCATCAACGACAGCCTGGGCCACAACGTCGGTGACCAGTTGCTCAAGCGCGTGGGCGAGCGGCTGGCGGGCCTGTTCGGCCCCGGCGTGACCCTGGCGCGCCTGGGCGGGGACGAGTTCGCCGTGCTGGCGGAAAACTGTCCACAGGTAACCCAGGCGGCAGCCCTGGCGCATCGCATGCTCGCGGCGATGAAGGATCCGTTCGTGTTCGATGGCAACCAGCTGTTTATCAGCGCCAGCATTGGCATCAGCCTGTTCCCCGGCGATGCCTTGAGTGCCGAACAACTGCTGCGCAACGCCGATTCGGCGCTGTTCAAGGCCAAGAGCGCGGGCCGCGAAGGCTTCGCGCTGTACACCGAAGAGCTCACCGCCCACGCGCAAAGCCGGGTGGAAATCGCCGGCGAGTTGCGGCGCGCCCTCGACCGCGACGAACTGCGCGTCTACTACCAGCCGGTGCACAACCTGCAGAACGGTCGCCTGATCGGTGTCGAAGCGCTGGTGCGCTGGCAACACCCGGAGCGCGGCCTGGTACCGCCCGGCGAATTCATCCCCATCGCCGAGCGCACCGGGCTGATTGCCGATATCGACGGGTGGGTGATGCTCCAGGCCTGTCGGCAGATGTGCCGATGGCTGGCCGAGGGCAAGCCGCTGGGGTTCATGGCGGTAAACGTCTCCAGCCGGCTGTTCGCCCGGCGCGAGCTGTACGAACACGTGGCGCGGGTGCTGCACGACACCGGCCTTGACCCGGCTTTCCTGGAGTTGGAGGTCACCGAAAGCGCGGTAATGGACGACCCCGACATGGCCCTGGAACAGCTGCACCGCCTGCGCGAACTGGGCCTGCGCCTGGCCATCGATGACTTCGGCACCGGATATTCTTCGCTGCTACGCCTCAAGCGCCTGCCGGTGCACAAACTCAAGATCGACCAGGGTTTCGTCGCCGGGTTGCCGGAGGATGAAGATGACGTTGCCATCGTACGCGTGGTGATCGCCCTGGCTAAAAGCATGGGCATGCAGGTGCACGCCGAAGGCATCGAGCGAGTGGAGCAGGCGCGGTTCCTGCTGGCGCAGGCGTGCGATATGGGGCAGGGGTACTGGTTTGGAAAGCCCAAGCCGGCCACAGACATTGAATGGTCAAACTCCCGCGCGATTCGAACTTGAAACCCAGTCGACTGTGGGAGGGGGCTTGCTCCCGATTGCGGTTTACCAGTTGGCACATTGATCAGCTGATCCGCCGCCATCGGGAGCAAGCCCCCTCCCACAATTGCATCTTCGTTCGACTTAAATTTTTAGTTATATAAACATTCTTAAATAGTATTTTTAAGAATATCCGCGCTTATCTACTATCGCTCCCACGCCGCAAGCAGTTCCGCCACTGCCAGGCACTATTCATTTCAGGAGCGAGACCATGAGCGCATCTCTTCGTAGCGTCGACGGCCAGGACGAAGCAGCCATTTTGCGTGAGATCCAGAGCGCGCTGCGCGACCTGCGGTTCGGCGCGGTGGAAATCACTGTGCACAACGCACAGGTGGTACAGATCGAGCGTAAAGAGAAATTCCGTTTGCAGAACCCGGGTAACAAACCGAGCTAGGCAGCAACGGCGATTCGCAACACCCGCAACCATAAGAAAAAGCCAATACCCAGAATTCCAGGAGCTTCCATGTCGTCGATTCGCCGTTATGCTCTGGCCGCGCTGGCCAGTGCCGTGTTTGCCGGTTCCGCCGTTGCCAAGGACTACGAGTTGCTCAACGTCTCGTACGACCCTACCCGTGAGCTGTACCAGGACTACAACGCGGAGTTCACCAACTTCTGGAAGCAGTCCCACCCCGGCGACACCGTCAAGATCCAACAATCCCACGGTGGTTCTGGCAAGCAGGGTCGTGCTGTGATCGACGGCCTGCGTGCCGACGTGGTGACCCTGGCCCTGGCCGGCGACATCGACGAAATCGCAAAATTGGGCAAAACCCTGCCGGAAAACTGGCAGACCCGACTGCCGGACGCGAGCACGCCTTACACCTCCACCATCGTGTTCCTGGTGCGCAAGGGCAACCCCAAGGGCATCAAGGACTGGGGCGACCTGGTCAAGAAAGACGTGTCGGTGATCACGCCGAACCCGAAAACCTCCGGCGGTGCGCGCTGGAACTTCCTCGCCGCCTGGGCCTATGGCCTCAAGGCCGGTGGCAGCGAAGCCAAGGCCCAGGAATACGTGAAGGAACTGTTCAAGCATGTGCCGATCCTCGACACCGGCGCGCGCGGTTCGACCATCACCTTCGTCAACAACGGTCAGGGTGACGTGTTGCTGGCCTGGGAAAACGAAGCGTTCCTGGCGCTGAAAGAAGACGGCGGCGCCGACAAGTTCGACATCGTCGTGCCGTCCCTGTCGATCCTCGCCGAACCACCGGTGGCCGTGGTCGACAAGAACGCCGAGAAAAAGGGCAACACCGAGATCGCCACTGAATACCTCAAGCATCTGTACAGCCCGGCTGGCCAGGAGATTGCGGCGAAGAACTTCTACCGCCCACGCGATGAAAAAGTCGCCGCCAAATACGCCCGGCAGTTCCCCAAACTGGACCTTGTGACTATCGACAAAGACTTCGGCGGCTGGAAAACTGCCCAACCGAAATTCTTCAACGACGGTGGCGTGTTCGACCAGATCTACACGGCGCAGTAACCCATGGGAGCGCTCTTCTGTGGGAGCAGGCAAGCCAGCTCCCACAGGAAAACCCGCTCCACAAAGCGCGCTTCTACAGTAGTGGTTTCTACCCTTTAACCAAGGACTCTCATGTCGCGTCGTATCTCCCCCGTCATACCCGGCTTCGGGCTGACGCTGGGCTACACCGTGGTGTACCTCAGCCTGATTGTGCTCATCCCCCTGGCGGCGATGTTCGTCCACGCCGCTCAACTCACCTGGGATCAGTTCTGGGCCATCATCTCCGCCCCGCGCGTGCTGGCGGCGTTGAAACTGAGCTTCAGCACCGCGCTCTACGCCGCGCTGATCAACGGTGTGATCGGCACGTTGCTGGCCTGGGTGCTGGTGCGATACACCTTCCCCGGTCGCAAGATCATCGATGCGATGATCGACCTGCCGTTCGCCCTGCCCACCGCCGTGGCCGGTATCGCGCTCACCGCGCTGTACACGCCGACCGGCCTGGTTGGGCAGTTCGCCGCTGACCTGGGCTTCAAGATCGCCTACACGCCCCTGGGCATCACCCTGGCGCTGACCTTCGTCACCCTGCCCTTCGTGGTGCGCACGGTGCAGCCGGTACTCGCCGACATCCCCCGGGAAATTGAAGAAGCCGCCGCCTGCCTGGGCGCCAAGCCGCTGCAGGTGTTCCGCTACATCCTCGTGCCCGCGCTGCTGCCGGCCTGGCTCACCGGCTTTGCCCTGGCGTTTGCCCGAGGCGTGGGTGAGTACGGTTCGGTGATCTTCATCGCCGGCAACATGCCGATGAAGACCGAAATCCTGCCGCTGCTGATCATGGTCAAGCTCGACCAGTACGACTACCGCGGTGCCACCTCCATCGGTGTGCTGATGCTGGTGGTTTCCTTTGTGTTGCTGCTGCTGATCAACTTGCTGCAGCGGCGCATCGAACGTCCATAAGGAGGCGCGGAACATGTCCCAATCGTCTATTTCCGCCGCGTCCTCGGCCAATGCGGCCCGGCGTGGCAGCGCGGTGTCGCGGCGAATCCTGATCGGCCTTGGCTGGCTGGTATTTGCGCTGTTTTTGCTGCTGCCGCTGTTTATCGTGGTGTCCCAGGGCCTGAAGAATGGCCTCGGCGCGTTCTTCGCGGCCATCCTCGAACCCGACGCGCTGTCAGCGCTGAAACTCACAGTGATTGCCGTGGCGATTTCGGTGCCGCTCAACGTGGTGTTCGGCGTCAGCGCGGCCTGGTGCGTGAGCAAGTACTCGTTCCGTGGCAAGAGCATCCTGGTGACGCTGATCGACTTGCCGTTCTCGGTATCGCCGGTGATCGCGGGCCTGGTCTATGTGCTGATGTTCGGCGCCCAGGGCTTCTTCGGGCCGTGGTTGCAGGAGCACGATATTCAGATCGTGTTCGCTTTGCCCGGCATCGTGCTGGCGACCATCTTTGTCACCGTGCCGTTCGTGGCCCGTGAGCTGATCCCGCTGATGCAGGAACAGGGCACCCAGGAAGAGGAGGCCGCGCGCCTGCTCGGCGCCAATGGCTGGCAGATGTTCTGGCACGTGACCGTGCCGAACATCAAGTGGGGCCTGATTTACGGCGTGGTGTTGTGTACCGCACGGGCCATGGGTGAATTCGGCGCGGTGTCGGTGGTGTCCGGGCACATTCGCGGCGTCACCAACACCCTGCCGCTGCACGTCGAGATTCTCTACAACGAATACAACCACGTTGCCGCGTTTGCGGTGGCCAGCCTGTTGCTGATCCTGGCGCTCTTCATCCTGCTGCTCAAGCAGTGGAGCGAGAACCGTATCAACCGCCTGCGTAAAAGCGCCGGTGAGGAATAAGTCATGTCGATCGAAGTCCGTAATGTCAGCAAGAACTTCAACGCCTTCAAGGCCCTGAACAGCATCAATCTGGACATCCAGAGTGGCGAGCTGGTGGCGTTGCTGGGCCCGTCCGGCTGCGGCAAGACCACCTTGCTGCGCATCATTGCCGGGCTGGAAACCCCGGATGACGGCAGCATCGTGTTCCACGGCGAAGACGTCTCCGGCCACGATGTGCGCGATCGCAACGTCGGCTTTGTGTTCCAGCACTACGCGCTGTTCCGCCACATGACCGTGTTCGACAACGTCGCCTTCGGCCTGCGCATGAAACCGAAAAACCAGCGCCCGAGCGAAACTCAGATCGCCGCCAAGGTTCACGAGCTGCTGAACATGGTGCAGCTTGATTGGCTGTCGGATCGCTACCCGGAACAACTCTCGGGCGGCCAGCGCCAGCGCATCGCCCTGGCGCGCGCCCTGGCGGTCGAGCCCAAGGTGCTGCTGCTGGATGAGCCGTTCGGCGCCCTCGATGCCAAGGTGCGTAAAGAGCTGCGCCGCTGGCTGGCGCGTCTGCACGAAGACATCAACCTGACCTCGGTGTTCGTGACCCACGACCAGGAAGAGGCCATGGAAGTCGCCGACCGCATCGTGGTGATGAACAAAGGCGTGATCGAGCAGATCGGCTCACCGGGTGAAGTCTACGAAAATCCGGCCAGCGATTTTGTGTATCACTTCCTCGGTGACTCCAACCGCCTGCACCTGGGCGAAGACCAGCACGTGCTGTTCCGCCCGCACGAAGTGTCGCTGTCGCGCCATGAGCTGGAGGATCACCATGCGGCCGAGGTGCGCGATATTCGCCCGCTGGGCGCAACCACGCGGGTGACGTTGAAGGTCGAAGGCCAGAGCGAGCTGATCGAAGCCGAAGTGGTGAAAGACCACGACAGCCTGACCGGCCTGGCGCGCGGGGAGACGTTATTCTTCAAACCCAAGGTCTGGCAAAAAGTCTGAAAACGCCGCCATACCCAATGTGAAAATCGGGCCAATGTGGGAGGGGCTTGCTCCCGATAGCGGTGTATCAGCCACCTATTCAGTAGCTGACCCACTGCCATCGGGAGCGATCCCCCTCCCACATTCAGACTTCACTTGGTTTTAGATCACGGCGTGCCATTGGCCCGGAGCGCGCTTCGATCTGCTGTTTCAGCTCGCGTCGCAACCCCAGCAAAAACGCCGCCTCCACCACCACGAACAACGGCCCCACAATCAGCCCCGACACATCATCCACAAACGCGGGCTTGCGGCCTTCGTAGTAGTGCCCGACAAACTGAATCACCCAGCCCACCACGAACAGACCGATGCCGCTGCTCAGCCACACCAGGGTGCTCTGCGCGGCCAGCGCGTGCCCGGCCCACACCGACAAGCCCATCAGCACCGTCATCAGCACGCCCAGGGCCAGTTCCAGGCGCAGGTAAAACCACGCCGAAAACAATGCCACGATCACCGCCGGTGAAATCCACAGACCGCCGACTGTCCATTCGGGGCGCGACAACAGCACGGCCACCGCCACCACAATCAACGGAATACCGATGAAGTGGCTGGCGATATTGCGCGGGTCACGGTGGTAGGCGGCGTACTGGCTGAGGTGGTCGACGAGGCTTTTCATTGTTGTTCCTCCTGTAGGATGTTTGATCATGCCCCGTCAGCCTGCGCCTGACTGTCAGCTGGGCGACAATCTTCGGAGTTCTCATGGACGTAGAGAAATGGCACGCCCGCCTGGCCAGCGGTCACTGGTTCAGCCATTTGCCGGTAGCGCTACAGCGTAGTCTGCTGGCGACAGCGCGGCTGCGCACGCTCACGGCGGGGCAGTGCCTGTTCAAGCGCGGCGACCCGCCCTGCGGCCTGTACGCGGTGCTCGAAGGCGCAGTGCGCATCAGCGCGGTGAATGCTCAAGGCAAGGAGGCGGTGTTGAGCCTGGTGGAAACGCCTTACTGGTTCGGCGAAATCTGCCTGTTCGATAACCTGCCGCGCACCCACGATGCCCTGGCCATGGGGCCATGCACGTTGTTGCAGGTGCCGCAGGCGGCGATGCTCGACCTCCTCGAAGACCATCCGGCGTATTGGCGCGACGTGGCCCTATTGATGAGCCACAAACTGCGCCTGTCGTTGATCAATATCGAACAGATGAGCCTGATGCCCGCGTCTGCGCGCCTGGCCCATCGATTGCTGATGATCGCCGAGGGCTACGGCGAAATAGACCAGGCGCGCCGCACATTGCAACTGCCCCAGGAGGACTTGGCGGCAATGCTGGGCCTGTCGCGCCAGACCACCAACAGCCTGCTCAAGGCGCTGGAGCAACAGGGCATCATCGGCTTGAGTTACGGCGCGATTGAAGTGCTGGACCTGCCAGGTCTGCGGCAGGTCGCCGGGCCATGAACTACGAGCCGCGATAGGTGGAGAACCCGTAAGGGCTCAGCAACAGCGGGATGTGGTAATGCTGGTCGGCCTGCTTGACCTGGAAAATCACCGGGACTTCCGGGAAAAACGTCTCGCGGTTGGCCTTTTTGTAATAGTCGCCAGTCTTGAACACCACGCGGTATTCACCCGGCGTCATGCTGCGGTTGGCGGGGAACAGTTCGGCGATGCGTCCTTGCTGGTTGGTGATGCCTGCGGACAGCGATTGCCATTGCTCGCCCACGTGCTGCTCCAGGGTGACGTTCACGCCGGCACTCGGCAGGCCGTTTTCCAGGTTGAGCACATGTACGCTCAACGGGTTGCCGTCGGCCTGGGCCAGGGTGCACAGGCCGCTGAGGCTGAGGGCGGCGAGGGTCATGCTGAGGGTTTTCATCGAGAAGTCCTTTTGTAGGAGTTGGAATCAGAGGGAAGTTTTCAGGCCCAGTTGCTCGGCGGCCTGAAGTGCGCAGGACTCGTCCTGTGCTGCGCCGCCGGCACCGGCAACGCCCAGCGCGCCGACCAGCTCAGCGTCGGCGAACAGCGGCACGCCGCCACCGAGCAACAGCAACTCGGGCAAGCTGTTAAGGTTGGCGGCTTCGGGGTTGTTGCGCGCCCGTTCGGCAAACAGCCGGGTCGGGGTTTTGGTCGACAGCGCGGTGTACGCCTTGCGCTGGCTGGCGAGGCTGTTGTGCGGCCCGACGCCGTCCGCCCGCAGGCCCAGCAGCAGGTTGCCGCCACGGTCGAGGACGGTCAGCGCGGCGCTGCAATGGGTGAGGCTCGCATCGGCCAGTTGGCGCGCGGTGTGCAAATCCAGCGTGGCGTAGCGGGGCAGTTGCGGCGTCGCCAGGGCTGCGGTGCAGACGGCGAGGCTGAGGAACAGGGCAGTGCGATGCATGGTGATGGCTCCAGAAAGCAGGCCGTCACGGTAGCCAGTGAACGTGGTCAGAAGCCGCACAATTTGATGACAGGTTTGTAATCAAACCCAGAGGTAAGGCATGCAGGTGTTGTTAGTGGAAGACCAGCCCGAGCTGGCGCAGCGTATGGCCCAGGGCTTGAGCGAAGCGGGCTTCGGCGTGGAAGTCGCGGCCAACGGCATGGCGGCGCAGCGGTTTGTGGAAAGCACCGTGTACGACCTGGTGATCCTGGATGTGATGCTGCCCGGGCTGAACGCCTGGAAGCTGCAGCAGGCCATTCGGCAGCGCGGCGACACACCGGTACTGTTCCTGACCACGCCGGGCGGGATCGAAGATCGCCTGCGCGGGTTGGAGTTGCATGAGGATGACTACCTGCTCAAACCGTTCGAGGCCAGGACGTTGGTGGCGCGGGTGAGGAAGCTGTTGCGGCGTGATCGCGGGCGCTGACTGATCCGGCATTTGCAGTGCGTGCACCATTGCTATCGGGGGCAAGCCCCCTCCCACAGTTTGATCTGTGAACACATTCAAGTGGGGAGCAAGTTTTCCCTGTTTAGCTTTGTGAATACAGTCAAATGTGGGAGGGGGCTTGCTCCCGATGAGGCCCCCAAAAACACCCTACATCCCGCTATCGCAACCCATCCCTGAACTGCCCCGGCGTCATCCCCGTCCAGCGCTTGAACGCCCGGCTGAAACTGCTGGTATCGGCAAACCCCAACAGATGACTGATCTCAGCCAATGAGCACTGCGGATCGCGCAAATGCTGCAGCGCCAGATTCTCCCGGCACTCGTTGAGCAGCGCATCAAAGCGACACCCCTCATCCGCCAGATGCCGCTGCAGGCTGCGCAGGCTCAAGTGCAGCGCCTGGGCAATGCGCTCGGCGCCCGGCTCGCCGTCGGGCAACTGCGCCTCGATGGCGGCGCGTACCTTGCGCTCCCAGGTCAGCGGTTGCAGTTGCGCCAGGGTGCGCTTGAGCACGGTTTCGTTGTGTTCGGCCAGTTCCGGGTTGGCGTCGTCCAGGTGGCTGTCGAAATCGTGGGCGGCGAACTCCAGGCGGTCCTCCTCAGCGCCAAAAAACACCGGCGCGCGGAACACCGTGTGCCACGGGCCGGCATCGGCCGGTTCGGCACGGCGCAGGTACACGGCCAACGGCGCATAGTCGCGGCCCAGGCGGTTGCGGCAGGTGCGCACATAGATCGCCGCAAACGCATCGATGGCTTCCGGTGCCGGTGCCGGGCTGCCTTCGGGTTGCAGCAGGCGAAAGCTGTAGTGATCGCCGTGACGGGTCAGCTCCAGGCTCAGCGCATCGCTGACCACCTGGTGATAGCGCACGATGCGCTCGAACACCTCACGCAGACTGCCGCTGGCCACCAGTGCGTAACCCAGCGCGTGAAAGGTGGTGGGGCTGACAAACCGCGACACCCGCAAACCAATTGCCGGGTCACCGCTGGCCTGCACCGCCAGCGCCCACAGGCGCGTGGTGGCCGACAGCGGATAGCGCGCATTGGGGTCGTCCATCTGCTGCGGGTCGAGCCCGGCCTGCACGCACAGCGCGGCGCTGTCCAGGCCCAGGGCATCGAGCTGCTTGCGCAGGGCGCGGGTCCAGCTGGCGAGGGACGTGGGTTCGGTCATGATGATTGGCGCTTGCGGTCAACAGGTTGGCGTGTGGAGCTGATGCCCTGACGTACCGCGTGAGTCAGGATACATCCATCAATAAACAGAGGATGGGAGCATGGACGGTACTTCTGCAAGCCCCCGGCAGATGAACGCGCAACAGCGTGCGGCGCATATCCGTGAAGTGGTGCTGGCCGAAGGCGTGCGCCTGCGCCAGCAGCACCCCTGGCTGTCGCATCAGGACGCCATCGGCGCGGGCATCCTGGCCTTCGCTTTGCTGGGCATGATCGGTTCGGCGGCGCTCTACATCACCGGGTATATGGCCTGGTGGGCTTGCCTGCTGCTCAACGCCTTCCTCGCGTCGCTGACCCACGAGCTGGAACATGACCTGATCCACAGCATGTACTTTCGCAAGCAGCGTGTGCCCCACAACCTGATGATGGGCCTGGTGTGGCTGGCGCGCCCCAGCACCATCAACCCGTGGATACGCCGGCACCTGCACCTCAACCATCACAAGTTCTCCGGCACCGAAGCCGATATGGAAGAGCGCGCCATCACCAATGGCGAGCCTTGGGGCTTTGCGCGTTTGCTGATGGTGGGCGATAACCTGATGTCGGCGTTGATCCGTCTGTTGCGCGCCAACACCTGGGGCCACAAGTTCAAGATCCTCAAGCGTGTCGTGTTGGTCTACGCACCGCTGGCGCTGCTGCATTGGGGCGCGTGGTATGTCTTCCTCGGCTTCCATGCCGCCAACGGCATCGCCAGTCTGCTGGGCGCGCCGATCGAGTGGTCCGTCGGCACCTTGCAGACGATGCAGGTGATCGACATCGCTGCTGTGGTGATCATCGGCCCCAACGTGCTGCGCACCTTTTGCCTGCACTTTGTCAGCTCCAACATGCACTACTACGGCGATGTGGAACTGGGCAATGTGATTCAGCAGACCCAGGTTCTTAACCCCTGGTGGATGTGGCCGTTGCAGGCTTTCTGCTTCAACTTTGGCAGCACCCACGGGATTCACCATTTTGTGGTGAAAGAGCCGTTCTACATCCGCCAGATGACCGCCAAGGTGGGGCATAAGGTCATGGCCGAGATGGGTGTGCGCTTCAATGATTTCGGGACGTTTGCGCGGGCCAATCGGCTGGAGCCGCCTGCGCACGCTTGAAGGTCTTATTGCCCAAATGCATGTGTGGCGAGCGGGCTCGCCCTAATGCCGTTCAGTTAAGGAAAATGTGTGGGCTTATTGTGGCGAGCGGGCTTGCCCCGCGTTGGGGTGCAAGCGCCCCCAATCCAGCGAAACTCGGTGTACCTGATACGGCTCAGCGCCTGGTTTTGGGGCTGCTGCGCAGCCCAACGCAGGACAAGCCTGCTCGCCACAGGGAATTTGCGCTTAAATGAACGGCATTAGCGCTCGCCACTGGAAGATCAGTTGGACGTTAAAGGTCCATCCGCACAGCTCGCCGGGCTGAACAGCCGCGTTACCAGCAGCATCGCCAGCACCGTCACGGTCAGCACGATCCAGGCGCTGACAAAATGCCCGGTGAATTCACGCAGCCAGCCGGTCAGCCACGGCGAAATCGCATTGATCAAAAAGCCCACACCCTGCACGAACGCGGCCAGTTGCCCGGCCCGGCGCGGGTCGCGATGGTGGTCGAGGGTCAGCAGCAGGCTCAGGGCAAAACACGCGCCCAGGCCGAAGCCGCACAGCGCTACCCACAGGTGCGGCAGGGTCTGCGGCGCGAGGATCAATCCCAGATAACCGATGGCCTGCGCTGACAGGCTGATGCCGAGCAGCGGGCGACGGTCGCTGCCACGTTGCGCGAGCACCGGTATCAGCAGCGCGGCGAGTACCTGGAAGATCGTCATGTACGCCAGCAGCGAACCGCTGGGCAGCACGCCCCAGCCCAGTTGCTGATAGTACGCGGGCAGCCAGGCCACCAGGCTCATGTAGCCGCAATTGACCAAGCCGAAATACAGCGCCAGCAGCCAGGCGCGACGATTGCGCAGCCCTTTGAACGCCGGTGCCACTTGCACATTTCTCGCCGCGCCCAGGGGCAACCATGCCCACAACAGCAACGCCCCCAGCGCGGGCAACAGCCATACGCCAAGGCCTGCCTGCCACTGCTGGAAATGCGTGGCCACCACCGGGCTGAGCAACGCTGCCAGCCCGCCGCCGGCCATCAGCGAGGCCGAATACACGCCCATCGCCACCGGCACGCGCTGGTGAAATTCACGTTTGATCATCGCCGGCACCAGCGTCTGGATCAGCGCCACCCCCGCGCCGCCCAGCAGCGCCGTCATCAGCAGCGCCGTCATCAGCAGCGCCGACGCCTGGCCCAGTACCCAGCGCGCCAGGCACGCCAGCAGAATCATTATCAGGCCCAGGGCGATGCCACGGCGCTCACCCAAACGCGCCTCCACACGCACGCCCACCAGCGCCACCAAGCCCATGCACACCACCGGCAAACTGGTGAGCAGGGCGCTGCTCTGAAAACTCAGCCCCGTCGCCTGGCGAATCTCGCCGAGCAATGGGCTGATGGAACTGAGGATCGGCCGCAGATTAAGACCCAGCACCACCAGCAGACCCCAGCCGGCAAGTCGGCCCGCGAGTGAAGAATTAAGCGTCATGCAGATCTGTCCCTGAACATCAAACAACACCCAGTATGAAGAGCCCGGCTCCAACTTGCAGCTTGCCGCTTAAATTTTGAAGCTGCGTTTCAGTTATTAATAAATAGCTTCTTATTCCTTAACGAATATAAACCGCGTCCCTATACTGGCCAGCAACGTTAAACGCTGCAGGAGGGCACACCCATGCACAGCGAGTCGATTCGTTACCTGATCGTGCCGGGCTGGCAAGGATCGCCAGAAGATCATTGGCAAACCCATTGGCAAAACAGCCTGCCCAACAGTTCACGCGTGGAGCAGGCCGACTGGCTCACTCCGCGTCGCGAAGACTGGGTGGCCGCACTGGCCGAAGCCATCGCGGCCGACAGCACGCCGGTGATCCTGATTGCCCACAGCCTGGGCTGCATCACCGTCGCCCACTGGGCGGCCACCGCGCCCGTGCACTTTTTGCGGCAGGTGCGCGGTGCCTTGCTGGTGGCGCCAGCCGATGTGGAGCGCCCGGCTTGCGCCCCGGCCCTGCGCAACTTCGCGCCGATTCCGTCCGATTTGCTGCCGTTTCCCAGTCAGGTGGTCAGCTCCGACAACGACAGTGCCGTCAGCGCCCCGCGCGCCCTGGAACTGGCCCGCAACTGGGGTGCCGAAGCGGGCATCTTGTCCGGTGCCGGGCATATCAATGTGAAGTCTGGTCACCGGCGCTGGGAGCAGGGCTTCGCCTACCTCTATCGCCTGCAAAGTCGCCTCGAACACCACGCCCGGCGCAGTGCATAATTTTTTCAACGTCCCGTCCCGAACGGATGGGACGGGAGCCTGCCATGAGTCTGCATGAAACCTTCGGCCAGCCACTGCTGACCTTCCCCGATGCCGAAAAGAGCCCGCTGAGCATCCGCGCCAAGGCACTGGTGTTTGTCGACCCACGTTCGCGGCAATTGCGCGAAGACCTCGAAAGCCTGGCCCCACGCGCCTTGCCCGTGTTGATTCGCGGCGAGACCGGCAGCGGCAAGGAGCTGCTGGCGCGGCATATCCACCGAGGCAGTGATCGCAGCGGGCTGTTTGTGTCGGTCAACTGCGGCGCGATCAGCCCCACCTACGCCGATGCCGAATTGTTCGGCTATGCGGCAGGCAGCCACAGCGGTGCGGTGAGCAGCCGCGCTGGCTGGTTTGGCTCGGCCAATGGCGGCACCTTGTACCTGGATGAGATCGGTGACCTGCCGCTGCCGATCCAGGTCAAGTTGCTTGCGGCCCTGGAAAACCATGAAGTCACCCGCGTCGGTGCCCAGCAGCCAAGCCCGGTGGACGTGCGCCTGGTGGCGGCTACCAGCATCGACCTGGCCCAGGCGGTGGCGGCCGGCAAATTCAATGAGCGGCTGTTTCATTACCTGAGCGAAGGCAAGCTGGAGTTGCCGGCGCTGCGCGAGCGGGTGGGCGACATCCTGTCCCTGGCCGAATATTTCCTCGGCATCTACAGTCAACGCCTGGAGTTGCCGGTGCCGCTGATCAGCGAGGCGGCCCAGCGCGTGCTGGAACAGCACAGCTGGCCGGGCAATACCCGTGAGCTGGAAAACGTTATTCACTTCGCGTTACTGGTGAGCAGCGGCGATGAGATCCTGCCGGAGCATTTGAACCTGCCGGTGGCGGGTTCTGCGCTGGAACAAGTACGACGGATTTACCAGAGCGCCAGCCCTGCCGAGCAGGAAACCCTGCTGAAATTCCTGCATGAGCAAAATGGAATATCAACGTGAATAAAAGATATTGTTCGGGAATAAAAAATATCGGTATTGTCCGCTTCACGCCGCGATAGCACATCGCTGGCACCTTACATAAAAACGGTCGTCAGAGACGCCCCGCACTTTCGATTAAGGACACTGCATGAAAAAGGTTTTGCTGTTTACCGCATTGGCGGCTGCCCTGACTGCCGGCTTCGCCCAGGCCAACGAGAAACTGGTGGTGGCCGCCACCCCGGTGCCGCACGCCGAGATCCTCGAGCTGGTCAAGCCGACCCTGGCCAAGGAAGGCGTGGACCTGCAGGTCAAGGTCTTCACCGACTACGTACAGCCCAACGTGCAAGTGGCCGAGAAGCGTCTGGACGCCAACTACTTCCAGACCCTGCCGTACCTGGAAAACTTCAACAAGGGCAAGGGCACCAACCTGGTCACCGTGATCGGCGTGCACGTTGAACCCTTCGGCGCTTACTCGAAAAAGATCAAGAAAATCGAAGACCTCAAGGACGGCGCCACCGTTGCCATCCCGAACGAGGGCTCCAACAGCGGCCGTGCCCTGCTGCTGCTGCAAAAGAACGGCGTGATCACCCTGAAAGACCCAACCAATGCGCTGTCCACGCCAAAAGACATCGCCAGCAACCCGAAACACCTGAAGTTCCGCGAGCTGGAATCGGCATTGCTGCCACGCATGCTCGACCAGGTTGACCTGGCGCTGATCAACACCAACTACGCCCTGGAAGCCGGCCTCAATCCGGCCAAGGACGCGCTGATCATCGAAGACGCCAAGTCGCCGTACGTGAACTTCCTGGTGGCCCGCCCGGACAACAAGGACAGCGATGCCATCCAGAAACTGGCCAAGGCGCTGACCAGCCCGGAAGTGAAAGCCTTCATCGAGAAAAAATACGGCGGCGCGGTCGTGCCGGCGTTCTGATGTAACGCAAAACCCCTTCAAGGTTTCAACGCCGACGGCTTCTACAGCGTCGGCGTTTTTTTGTTTAAGACCCAATCAAAACTGTGGGAGGGGTCTTCATCCGGGCCATCAGGACAGTTGCTCCCACCTTTGGGGGGTTCAGTGTTTCGAGAGATATGAATATGCTTTTTAGGTATTTAAATTTTTATTTTTATACCTTTAAAGTTCGCGCTACCCGGCGTCACCCGCGCCGGAATGGACTGCGCTCGCTGATGACCTTCGATTTCACTTTTATTCTCGGCACCCTGCCAACGTTTCTCAAAGCCGTGGGCGTGACGTTGCAAGTGGGCCTGATCGCCATTGCCACTTCCCTGCTGGTAGCGCTGATCAACGCCGCGCTGCTGGTGTTTCGCACGCCGTATCTGGCGCGCCTGGTTGCGTGGTATGTGGAGCTGGCGCGCAACACGCCGCTGCTGATCCAGCTGTTTTTCGTGTACTTCGCGTTGCCGGCCCTGGGTGTGAACATCTCCGGGTTCTGGGCGGCAATCATCACCATGACGTTCCTCGGCGGCGCTTACCTCACCGAAGTGCTGCGCGCCGGTGTGGAGGCGGTGCCGCTGGCGCAGATCGAGTCGGGCAAGTCCATCGGCCTGTCCGACTGGCAACTGCTGCGCCATGTGATCCTGCCTCAGGCGGGGATCCTCAGCCTGCCGGCGCTGTTCGCCAACTTCATCTTCCTGCTCAAGGAGACCACCGTGGTCTCGGCCGTGGCGGTGCCGGAGATTCTCTACACCACCAAGAGCTACATCGCCCTCTACTACAAAACCTACGAAATGCTCGCCGTGCTGACGCTGATTTGTGTGCTGTTGTTCCTGCCGCTGTCGCTGTTGCTCAGCCGCCTGGAAAGGAGGCTCCAGCATGGCCAGTTCGGGTCTTGAATTGTTGTGGGTGTCGTTGCCGCAACTGGGCAAGGGCGCCGCGCAAACCCTGTCGATTTCGTTGTTGAGCATCGCCTTCAGCACTGTCGGGGGCGTGCTCTATGGCGTGCTGCGTACCTTGAACAACACGCTGATCAACGCGGTGCTGCGGGTGTACCTGGAGCTGTTTCGCGCGATCCCGGTGCTGGTGTGGCTGTACCTGCTGTTTTTTGGTTTGCCGATTTTCTTCGGCCTGAGCATTCCAAGCTTCTGGTGTGCGGTGCTGGTGCTGTCGCTATGGGGCGCCAGCGAGGTGGGCGAAGTGGTGCGCGGTGCGTTGCATTCGTTGCCGCGCGGCCAGCGTGAGGCGGGCTTGTCGATTGGCTTGTCCGATACCCAGCTTTACGGCTACGTGCTGCTGCCCCAGGCGCTCAAACGCATGACACCGCCGACCATCAACGTCTACACGCGCCTGATTAAGACCAGTTCCCTGTCCGTACTGATCGGCGTGGTGGACGTGATCAAGGTCGGCCAGCAAATCATCGAGCGCACCTATGAGTCGGTGTTGATCTACGGCGCGCTGTTCCTGTTTTTCTTCCTTATCTGCTACCCGTTGTCGGCCGCCTCCAAGGTGCTGGAACGGCGCTGGGCCCACGCATGAGAGCATTGATCGAGTTCCAGGGTTTCAACAAATTCTTCGGCGAGGCGCAGGTGCTCAAGGGCATCGACCTGCGCGTGCACAGCGGCGAAGTGGTGGTGATCCTCGGCCCCAGTGGCTGCGGCAAAAGCACCTTGCTGCGCTGCCTCAACGGTCTGGAAGTCGCCCACAGCGGCAGCCTGCGTTTTGCAGGAAAAGAACTGCTGGATAAAACCACCGATTGGCGCCAGGTGCGCCAGGACGTCGGCATGGTGTTCCAGAGCTATCACCTGTTCCCGCACATGAGCGTGCTCGACAACATCCTGCTTGGTCCGCTGAAAGTGCAAAAACGCCAGCCCGGCGAGGCCCGTGCCCAGGCCGAGCAACTGCTGGAACGGGTGGGCCTGGCCGACAAGCGCGACGCCTATCCGCGCCAGCTCTCCGGCGGCCAGCAGCAACGCATCGCCATCGTCCGCTCGTTGTGCATGAACCCCCAGGTGATGCTGTTTGACGAAGTCACCGCCGCCCTCGACCCGGAGATGGTCAAGGAGGTGCTGGAAGTAATCCAGGACCTGGCGCGCGATGGCATGACCCTGCTGATTGTCACCCACGAAATGGCCTTCGCCCGCGCCGTCGCCGACCGCGTGGTGTTCATGGAGGCCGGTCGCATCCTCGAACACAACACCCCCGAGGCATTCTTTACGAACCCGCAGACCGCACGCGCGCAGCAGTTCCTGGAGAAGTTCTCCTTTGTTTCAACACTGCCCAAAAAAACCAGGGAACCTGCGCTGCCATGAAAAAATTACTGCTGCCACTGTTTGCCCTCGCACTGCTTGCCGGCTGCGACAAGAAGACCGAAACACCCGACAAACCGGCTGCCGCTGTAAGCGCCATCGACAAGATCAAGGCGCGCGACAAGCTGATCGTCGGCGTCTTCACCGACAAGCCGCCGTTCGGTTTCGTGGATGAAGCCGGCCGCTATGTGGGCTTTGATACCGACATCGGCCGCCAATTCGCCAAGGACCTGCTGGGCGATGAAAACAAAGTCGAGTTCGTTGCCGTCGAGCCCGCCAGCCGGATTCCGTTCCTGCAAAGCGACAAGGTCGACCTGATCCTCGCCAACATGACCGTGACCCCGGAGCGCAAGGAAGCGGTGGACTTCACCAACCCCAACCTCAAAGTGGCGGTGCAGGCCCTGGTGCCCCAGGGCAGCTCGGTGAAAACGCTGGATGACCTAGCCAGCCGCACCACCATCGTCACCACCGGCACCACCGCCGATATCTGGCTGACCAAAAACCACCCGGACTGGAAACTGCTCAAGTTCGAGAAAAACTCCGAGTCGCTGCAAGCGCTGTCGGCCGGGCGTGGCGATGCGTATGCCCAGGACAACCTGGTGCTGTTCAGCTGGGCCAAGCAGAACCCGGGCTATCGCGTCCTGGACGAGAAACTGGGCGATGAAGCGCCGATTGCGCCAGCGGTGAAGAAGGGCAATATCGAACTGCGTGACTGGGTGAATGTGGAGCTGGCCAAGCTGGGCGAGGAGAAGTTTTTGCTCAAGCTGTACGACCAATATGTGCGCAAGGAATTGAGCGATGACACCAAGCCTGAAAGTGTGATTGTCGAAGGCGGCAAGTGGCAGGGCTGATTATTCATTGATGGTCATGGCCTCATCGGGGGCAAGCCCCCTCCCACATTGGGTCGCGTTCAACTCGGTCCAGTGTGGGAGGGGGCTTGCCCCCGATAAGGCCGGTACAGGCCAAGACTACTCCGGCCAATGCCACGCCGGTGCATCCAGCATCCCTTGCCCGACAATTTGCGTCTGCCCCATCACCTTCTCCAGCACAATAGAGTTACACCCCTCATCCTGCTCCAGTGCGGCAATCAACCGGCTGGCATGGGACACCACCCATACCTGGCACTGCTGCGATGCCTGGATGATCAGGCGCGCCAACGCCGGTAGCAAATCCGGGTGCAGGCTGGTCTCCGGCTCGTTCAGCACCATCATGCTGGGCGGCCTGGGTGTCAGCAGCGCGGCGATCAGCAGCAAATAGCGCAAGGTGCCGTCGGACAACTCAGCCGCCGACAATGGCCGCAGCAACCCTTCCTGATAAAACTCGATGGCGAAGCGTCCACCCTGTAACGGCTCGATATTCAGCCGCGCACCGGGAAATGCATCACTGATCGCGTGCTGCAACGCCTCGGGGTCGCCGATCTCGCGAATGGTCTGCAACGCGGCCGCCAGATCGCGCCCGTCGTGATGCAGTACCGGCGTCCGGGTGCCCAGTTGCGGCTGGCGTACCGGTGCATCCACGTCACTGCGAAAGTGATCATAAAAGCGCCAGCCGCGAATACTCTCGCGCAGCAGCAATACCTCCGGCGAGCCGCGCAAATTACCGACCTGATCGAACAGGCTCTGGTAATTTGGCGTGTGCTGGGCCAGCACATCCCAGGCGCGGCCGTCACGGGCGCGCACCATTGGCCCGGAACGCTGCACCAGCAGGCTGGCCGGGCGGTAAATATGCCCAGCCCAGATGCATTCCTTTTTCACTTGCGGATCCAGCGAGAAATACGACGCGCTGGGTTCAGGCAGCCCTAACGAGATGGCATAGCTGAAGTCCTCGGCAGCAAATCCCAGGCGTAGGCGTTTGACGCCCTGGCGCACGCTGGGCTCGACCGCCACCTCGCCATTGCGCATGCGCCGGCTGATAGTCTCCGGCCCGGCCCAGAATGTGGAATCCAGCCCACCCTCGCGGGCCAGTGCATTGATCACCCCGCCCTGAGCGGTTTCGGCCAGCAGGCGCAAGGCTCGATAGAGGTTGGATTTGCCGCTGCCATTGGCCCCGGTGATCAGGTTCAAGCGATCAAGCGGCACCACCAATTTATTGATCGAGCGGTAATTGGCCACCGCGAGGGTCTTGAGCATGGGTATTCATTCGGCGTGGGAACCATCGGAGTATGTAAGCCTCCATGCAGATAAGGAACCCTGAACTACGCTCACAGTCGCATACACACTGGCAAGTCGGCATCACGCAAAAGGAGCCTGCATGGGCGGTCGTATTTCCACCTGTATTTTCGGATTTGGCCTACTGGCGCTATTGAGCGGCTGTAGTGAAGAAAACGCCGAGCCCAAGCAGCACTCCCGGGTCTTTGTGCAAACCGTCGCGCCTGCGGATTTCGCCGCAGCGGTGACCCTCACCGGTGATATCCAGGCTCGTGTACAGACCGACCTGTCCTTTCGCGTCGGCGGCAAGATCATCCAGCGCATGGTCGATGTGGGCGATCGCGTCACGGCTAAACAAGTGCTGGCCCGGCTTGATCCCAAGGATCTGCAGACCAATGTCGATTCGGCCCAGGCTCAGGTGGTCGCCGAGCAGGCGCGGGTCAAGCAGACCGCCGCCGCCTTCGTGCGCCAGGAAAAACTGCTGCCCAAGGGCTACACCAGCCGCAGTGAATACGATTCGGCCCAGGCCGCCTTGCGCAGCAGCCAAAGTGCATTGGCCGCCGCCCAGGCGCAGTTGGCCAACGCCCGCGAACAACTGGGCTACACCGCGCTGATTGCCGACGCTCCCGGTGTGATCACCGCGCGCCAGGTCGAGGTGGGCCAGGTGGTGCAGGCCACCATGCCGATTTTCAGCCTGGCCACCGATGGCGAGCGCGATGCAGTGTTCAACGTCTATGAGTCGCTGCTGGGGCAGCCGGCGCCACAGACGCCGATCACCGTGAGCCTGCTCGACAACCCGAGCATTCAGGCAGTGGGCAAAGTGCGTGAAGTCACCCCGGCAGTTGCTGCCAATACCGGCACGGTGCAGGTCAAGATTGCCTTGCAAAGCCTGCCCAAGGGCATGCAACTGGGTTCGGTGGTGAGCGCGACCGCCAAGGGCAAGGCCGCGCCCAGTGTCGAGCTGCCCTGGTCGGCCCTGACCAAAGACATCAACGACCCCGCCGTATGGCTGGTGGACGGCGACGGCAAGGCGCAGTTGCACAAGGTCAGCGTGGCGCGCTACCTCACCGGTAAAGTGATCATCGGTGACGGCCTCAAGGGCGGCGAAAAAGTCGTGGTGGCGGGCGGGCAGTTGCTGCATCCCGGCATGCTTGTCGAGATCGCCCAGCCAGGAGCGCAGCCATGAAGCGCCTGACCGCTCTGCTGGCCGCCAGCCTGTTGCTGACGGCCTGTTCCAGGGAAGAAGCGCCGCCCGAGCCGGTGCGCCCGGTGCTGTCGATGCAAGTGAAGGCTGAAGACCAGGAAACCTTCGGCCGCTTCGCCGGTACCATCCAGGCCCGCTATGAAAGCAACCTCGGCTTTCGCGTGCCCGGCCGCATTGCGCGGCGTGCCGTGGATGTGGGCGCCGAAGTGGAGAAGGGCGCCCTGCTCGCCGTGCTCGACCCCACCGATCAGCAAAACCAGCTGCGCGCCGCCCAGGGCGATCTCGCCCGCGTGCAGGCGCAATACATCAACGCCCAGGCCAACGCCCGTCGGCAGCAGGAACTGTTCAACCGCGGCGTTGGCGCCCAGGCCCAGTTGGACGTGGCCCAGACCGACCTGAAAACCACCCGCGCCACCCTTGAGCAAGCCCAGGCCTCGGTCAACCAGGCCAGGGACCAGCTCAACTACGCCGAACTGCGCACCGACCACGCCGGTATCGTCACCGCCTGGAACGCCGAGGCTGGCCAGGTGGTGACGGCCGGCCAGCAAGTGGTGACCCTGGCCCGCCCGGACATCAAGGAAGCGGTGATCGACCTGCCGGCGGGCCTCGCCGAGCGTCTGCCGGCGGACGTGGTGTTTGTTGTGGCGGGGCAGCTCGACCCCGGCGTCAACACCACCGCCATCGTGCGCGAGATCGAACCCCAGGCCCAAAGCGCTACGCGCACCCGTCGCGCGCGCCTGACCCTGGCCGAGACACCGCCCGCCTTTCGCCTGGGCACGGCGATCAGCGTCACCTTGAGCAGCGCCATTGCGCCGCGTATCGAGCTGCCCCTGAGCGCCTTGCAGGAGGTCGACGGCACCACCCGCATCTGGCTGCTCGATACCCGGAGCCAGACGGTGCAGCCGCGCGACGTCACGGTGCTCAGCCGTGACAGCGACAGCGTCTTGCTCAAGGGCGGGGTCAAGCCCGGCGAGCGCATCGTCACTGCCGGCGTGAACAGCCTGAAACCCGGGCAGAAAGTCAAAATCGACAAGGACAGCCCGCGATGAAACGCAGCTTCAACTTATCTGACTGGGCCCTCAAGCATCAGTCCTTCGTCTGGTACCTGATGTTCGTCGCGCTGCTGATGGGCGTGTTCTCGTACATGAACCTGGGGCGTGAGGAAGACCCTTCGTTCACCATCAAGACCATGGTGATCCAGACCCGTTGGCCAGGCGCGACCCAGGAAGAAACCCTCAAGCAGGTCACCGACCGCATCGAGAAAAAACTCGAAGAGCTCGATGCCCTCGACTACGTGAAAAGCTACACGCGGCCGGGCGAGTCCACGGTGTTCGTGTTCCTCAAGGACACCACCAGCGCCAAAGACATCCCGGACACCTGGTACCAGGTGCGCAAGAAGATCGACGACATTCGCGGCAGCTTCCCCCAGGGCTTGCAGGGGCCTTCGTTCAACGACGAGTTCGGTGACGTGTTCGGTTCGGTGTATGCCTTTACCGGCGACGGCCTGTCGATGCGCCAGCTGCGCGACTATGTGGAGCAGGTGCGTGCCGAAATCCGTTCGGTGCCGGGGCTGGGCAAGGTCGAGATGATCGGCCAGCAGGACGAAGTGATCTACCTCAATTTTTCCACGCGCAAACTGGCCGCCCTCGGGATTGACCAGCGCCAGGTGGTGCAAAGCCTGCAATCGCAGAACGCGGTGACCCCCGCCGGGGTGATCGAGGCCGGGCCGGAGCGGATTTCCGTGCGCACCTCCGGGCAGTTCGCCTCGGAGAAGGACCTGGCCAACGTCAACCTGCGCCTCAATGACCGCTTCTACCGTTTGGCCGATATCGCCGAGATCAGCCGTGGCTACGTCGACCCCGCGCGGCCGATGTTCCGCTTCAACGGTAAACCGGCAATCGGCCTGGCGATTGCCATGCAGAAAGGCGGCAATATCCAGTCGTTCGGCAAGGCGCTGCACACGCGCATGGACGAGCTGACGGCCGACCTGCCGGTGGGCGTGGGCGTGCACAAGGTGTCCGACCAGGCTGAGGTAGTGGAAGAAGCCGTCGGCGGTTTCACCAGCGCGTTGTTCGAAGCGGTGATCATCGTGCTGGTGGTGAGCTTCATCAGCCTGGGCATGCGCGCGGGCCTGGTGGTGGCGTGTTCGATTCCGCTGGTGCTGGCGCTGGTGTTCGTGTTCATGGAATACAGCGGCATCACCATGCAGCGCGTGTCTCTGGGCGCGCTGATCATCGCCCTTGGCCTGCTGGTGGACGACGCGATGATCACTGTGGAAATGATGATCACGCGCCTGGAAAAAGGCGAAACCAAGGAGCAGGCGGCGACCTACGCCTACACCTCCACCGCCTTCCCGATGCTCACCGGTACGCTGGTGACTGTGGCCGGTTTTGTGCCCATCGGCCTCAACGCGAGTTCGGCGGGGGAGTACACCTTCACGTTGTTCGCGGTGATTGCCGTGGCCATGCTGGTGTCGTGGGTGGTGGCGGTGCTGTTTGCGCCGGTGATCGGCGTGCATATCCTCAGCGCCAATGTGAAACCGCACAACGGTGAGCCGGGGCGCATAGGTCGCGCCTTCAACGGCGGCATGCTGTGGGCGATGCGTAATCGCTGGTGGGCCATCGGCATCACCGTGGGGCTGTTCGTGGCGTCGGTGTTTTCCATGCAGTTCGTGCAGAACCAGTTTTTCCCGTCGTCGGACCGCCCGGAAGTGCTCGTCGACCTGAACCTGCCGCAAAACGCCTCGATCAACGAAACCCGCAAGACCGTCGACCGCCTTGAAGCGATCATCAAGGACGACCCGGATATCGCGCGCTGGAGCACCTACATCGGGCAGGGCGCGATCCGTTTCTACCTGCCCCTCGACCAGCAACTGGAAAATCCGTACTACGCGCAGTTGGTGATTGTCAGCAAAGGCCTGGAAGAACGTGGCGCGTTGATCGCGCGTCTGCAAAAGCGCCTGCGCGATGACTTTGTCGGCATCGGCAGCTATGTGCAGCCGCTGGAAATGGGCCCGCCGGTAGGGCGGCCGGTGCAGTATCGCGTGTCGGGCAACGACACCGACCAGGTGCGCAAGCACGCCATTGAACTGGCAACCCTGCTTGACCAGAACGATCACCTGGGCGAGATCATCTACGACTGGAACGAGCCGGGTAAAGTGCTGCGCGTCGACATTGCCCAGGACAAGGCGCGGCAACTGGGGCTGTCGTCGGAAGACGTGGCGCAGTTGATGAACAGCGTGGTCAGCGGTGCCTCGGTGACCCAGGTACACGACGACATCTACCTGATCAACGTGGTCGGTCGCGCCGAAGACGCCGAACGCGGCACGCCGGAAACCCTGCAGAACCTGCAGATTGTCACGCCTAACGGCACCTCGATTCCGTTGCTGGCGTTCGCCACCGTGCGCTACGAGTTGGAGCAGCCGCTGGTGTGGCGCCGCGACCGCAAGCCGACCATCACGGTCAAGGCGTCGGTTCGCGATGAGATACAGCCGACCGACCTGGTCAAGCAGCTCAAACCCGAGATCGACAAATTCAGCGCCGGTCTGCCGGTGGGCTACAAGGTCGCCACCGGCGGCACCGTGGAAGAAAGCGGCAAGGCCCA
Organism: Pseudomonas trivialis; assembly: GCF_036864995.1. NCBI lineage: Bacteria > Pseudomonadati > Pseudomonadota > Gammaproteobacteria > Pseudomonadales > Pseudomonadaceae > Pseudomonas > Pseudomonas trivialis. The sequence goes on from NZ_CP142151.1 coordinate 226,701, forward strand.
GGGCCCGATTGCCCGCGTGGTGCCGCTGATGCTGTTCCTGATGGCGACCTTCCTGATGATTCAGTTGCACAGCGTGCAGAAGATGTTCCTGGTGGCCAGCGTGGCACCTTTGGGGCTGATCGGCGTGGTGCTGGCGTTGATCCCCACCGGCACGCCCATGGGCTTTGTGGCGATCCTCGGCATCCTGGCGCTGATCGGCATTATTATCCGCAACTCGGTGATTCTGGTGACGCAGATTCACGAGTACGAAGTGGCCGGCTACACGCCATGGGATGCAGTGGTGGAAGCCACCGAGCACCGGCGCCGGCCGATCCTGCTCACCGCTGCGGCAGCCAGCCTGGGCATGATCCCGATTGCGCGGGAAGTGTTCTGGGGGCCGATGGCTTACGCGATGATTGGCGGGATTATCATCGCCACGCTGCTGACGCTGCTGTTTCTGCCGGCGCTGTATGTGGCCTGGTACAAGATTCGTGAGCCGAAGCAGGACCAGCAGGAAAAACGCGGTTAAAAATGTGGGAGGGGGCTTGCTCCCGATAGCAGTGGGTCAGCCACCCGACTATTGGCTGATCCACCGCCATCGGGAGCAAGCCCCCTCCCACAGTTTCAATCGGCGGAGAGTTTGCAGCCAGTGTTTATCCTGGATTCCACGACCATGAAGCAACGCTGACCTCAAACCATATGGGCAACCCAATGTGGGAGGGGTGGTCTTAAGGTTTGCGCCAGACGCTCGCCAGCCACGGTTGCTGATCGCGAGGTAGCCCGGCCGGGCGGTAGTAATGTTCCAGCTCCACAAACCCGGCAGTGGTCAGCAACGACTGCCATGCCTCCAGGTCGTGATAGGAACCATAGCGCGGTCCATTCCAGCCTTCACGGTTGTCCCCGCGCGGATTGGAGCTGAACAACACACCGCCCGGTTTCAGCGCGCCATGCAATTGCTTGAGTACGCGTGGCAATTCCTGCTTGGGGATATGAAACAGCACCGCATTGGCGAAGATCCCGTCGAAGCGTGCGGCGGGCAGGTCGAGCTTGAGGAAATCCTGCTGGTAGACCTCGCAGCCACTGTCCTGGCGTGCCATCTGCGCAAAGCGCTCGGAACCGTCCAGGTCGACGGCGACATGGCCCATGTGCGTGAACGTCTGCAGGTCGCGCCCCGGCCCGCAGCCGAAATCCAGCACCGTAAAGGGCGCATCGCCCTGGATATGGCGCAGCAGCGCATCGATATTCTGGCTCACATCGTGGTCGCGGGTGCCTTCGCGAAAATCCTCGGCCACCTGGTTGTAGTGGCCCAGGGTGGTGGAGGTGATCTGGTCGAGGTCGTCGGGGGCAAGTTTCACGGTTGGGGCTTCGGCGTGATGGCTGGAAGCGTGACTATACGCCACGGCGTCGCCATCAATAAAAAACGGAACAGCCTCAGCGGCTGTTCCGCTCAAATGCATCGACGTGTTGTCACGCTGAAAGCTAGGTTCGTTCCACCACAAAGTTGCGCAGGACGTAATCATTGCCGACGCCTGTTGCCTGTTCGCTGACATACATCAGGTCAATTTCGTTACTCTGAGCGACAAAAGACAGGGACAGTGCCTGAAAGTAGGGGTACTGCGTCGTAATCGTCAGTGGAGTGGTCTTCTCGCCCTGGCTCGTTTGCAGAACAGCAATCGGATATGCGAAATCCTGGCTCCACCGACTGACTTGCACACGGAATACATAGGTGTTGCCTGCACGAAGGTTCGTGAAGTGCTTTTTAAGCAAGATACCGGCTGATTGATTATTAAACGTATTGTTGAATAAGATCAGTTTTCCGTTATCGCCTACAAATTTCAGATTTCGTGGATCCACTCCCGCGATGCCCCGCTCCCAGCCGCCATAGGAACCGTCGCCAAACGTACTGGTGTCGTTGACCAGTTCTTTACCTTGAACCTTCAGTTGCTGGCTGTCCGACACCGACGTTTTGGCCGCCACCGTCACCTCGTAAGTCAAATTGACAACCTGGCCCATGCTTTGGGCGATAAGTTGCGGGGTGATCTGGAAGAGGACAGTACCGCTGGCGTTGCCCGACTGCACCGGAACAACGGCGCCGGAGCCATTGGCAAAGGTCCAGTTGAGACGGATGACCTGGTTACTGTTCATGCCCTGGTACTTCACTGCTACAACAGCGCCGTTCGGGTAGATCTCCGGTGCGATCGTCTGAGGCCCGGGTTTGTTTTCGAACGCTGGCGCGGGGAGGATCAGGGCAGCGGTACCCGTTACTCTCACCACCGTACTGCCCGAGCGATTGAGCAGCGTGCCATCAGCGGACTGCGACTCAAAAAACATGCGCAGGGTGCCGTCCGTCACTGAGGCGATGAGGTCGTTGGGGATAGCAAGGGTTTCCTCTCCCAGGTTCGTGTCGGCAACGGCAGGCAAGCGCACGGTTCGGGAGGACTCGCCGGATTGGGTTTTCTGCGTCACCGTCACTACCAGTACGATCTGGTTAGGGGGGTGGGGGCCAGAGGGTCTATAGGCAACGTGGCCCGCGCTTCGTAGCGCTGCGCACCGGGCTGGTTGAGGTCAACCATGGAAGTGTCGACAGCGTTGAGCAGGAAGATCGGCGGCCTGAGCAGCGTAACGTCCAGTTCACTCTCCAGAATGTAAGACTTGGAATACGGGTAGTCGCCCCCGGAGACATTATTCACCACGTCGCGCACCTTAAACTCCACGCCTACAGGACCGAGCTGATTGCCCCGCTGGATTACCTGCGGGCTGATAAAGACGCGAATCGGCCCACGCCCCGCAGCGTCGGCGGGACTGACAATATAGTCGATGGTGGATGCGCCATAGCCGACTGTGATGGTGTCGTTCTTGCGAATGTTTTCGTACGGTTTGATCAGGCACCACAGCCCGGCGCTGGTATTGGCCTGATTAATGACCGAGCCATACGCAACCCCGTCAATCGTCATGTGCAAACCCCTGTGGAATTTCTCCGAAACGTCGTAAGTTTCGCCGCCGGGACGTTGGATCTTGACCAGATAGTTTTCAGGAAATGAAGCCGCCACTTGTCCGCTGGCAGCGCGCGTAACTTCGCCGACGACATCGTATTCGCCCTCGGGAATTTTTGTACCGGGGATCGACAGGTTATAGCGATTGGCAATCGTCGTGACGATGTCCTGAGCCACAGGCAGAGTCGAATTGCCCCAGTAGAGCGCGAAGCTGTCGTTTGGGACGGCCGCCTGCCAACTCTCGAAGGTGAACAGGGCATTGGGGTCCGTCTCGCGTCGGCCCAGGCCCCAATCCGCGTTTTCCGGGTATGGGGTAGCGATTAACGATTTGGCGGGATAGACCGAATAGGGCGGCGTGGGGAGTAGTTGAGTTGGAGTGGTCATAACCATCACCTTGCTGGGTTGAGTCGCGCACTGGCTGCGCAACGGGCAAGGTGAATGAAGCGCTTGTGGGGTTAATTGAATCTACTGTCAGAATTGACAGTGGCGACGAGTGGTTGTATCGCCCAAAAAAGCAATGCAGGCCGTTGCTGCTCAGCGCTTGTTGAGCACCCGCGCCAACCGGTCCCCACCCAACTGAATCACCGCCACCAGCACCACCAGCAGCACAATCACGGTCAGCATGATCTGCGTGTCAAAGCGCTGATACCCGTAGCGGTAGGCAATGTCACCCAGGCCACCGGCGCCAATCGCCCCGGCCATGGCCGATGAGTTGATCATCGTCACCAGGGTAATCGTGAACCCGCCGACGATGCCTGGCAGCGCCTCCGGCAACAGCACATGCCGGATGATATGCCAGCGCCGGCAACCCATGGCCTGTGCGGCTTCGATCAGGCCGTGATCGACCTCACGCAGACTCACTTCAGCGATGCGGGCAAAGAATGGCGTGGCGGCGATGGTCAGCGGCACCACGGCCGCCCAGACGCCGTAGGTGGTGCCCACGATCAGGCGGGTGAAGGGGATCAACGCCACCATCAGGATCAGAAAAGGAATCGAGCGGAACAGATTGACGAACGCGCCCAGCACGCGGTTCAACGCCGGGGCCTGATAGATGCCGCCCTTGTCGCTGGTCACCAGGAATACCGCCAGCGGAATGCCCACCAGTAATGCGATCAGCGACGACACGCCGACCATCAACAAGGTGTCGATGGCACCCTGCACCAAACGATCAAACCACATAGCCCAGCACCTCCACCTGTTGCGCCCAGTTCGCGGCGCGGTTGCGTAGTTCTTCGGCGCTATGGGCCGAGCCATTCACCGCCAGCAGCAATTGCCCCAGGGCATGGCCCTGGATCCGTTCCACGCCGCCCTGAAGCAAGCGCACGCGCCCGCCGAGGGCGCTGAACAGCGCGACCAGGTCCGGTTCGTCGGTGGCGCTGCCGGTGAACTGCAAGCGCAGCACCACGGCCGCGTCAGCCGCTACCCGCGTCGGCTGCAGGCGGCTTTGCAGCTCCGGCGCCAAGTCATGCTGCAAGGGTGCCAGCAGGGTCTGGCTCACCGCATGTTGCGGGTTGCCGAACACTTGCCACACCGGGCCTTGCTCGACGATTTTGCCGTGTTCGAGCACCACCACGCGGTCGCAGATGTCGCGGATCACCGCCATTTCGTGGGTGATCAGCACGATGGTCAGGCCCAGGCGCCGGTTGATCTCACGCAGCAGGGCGAGGATCGACTGGGTGGTTTCCGGGTCGAGGGCCGAGGTGGCCTCGTCGCACAGCAGAATCTGGGGGTCGTGCACCAGCGAACGGGCGATGCCCACGCGCTGCTTTTGCCCGCCGGAGAGTTGCGCCGGGTAGGCCTTGTGCTTGTCCTGCAAACCCACCAGTTCGAGCAGCTCGCGCACCTTTTGCTCGCGCTGCGGCCTGGGGATGCCCGCCACTTTGAGTGGCAATTCGACGTTCTGCCACACGGTCTTGGCCGACATCAGGTTGAAGTGCTGAAAGATCATGCCGATGCGCCTGCGCAGCGCCACCAGGCGGTCTTCGTCGAAGTCGCCGATATCCACCTGGTCGATCAGCACGCGTCCGCTGCTGGGCTGTTCAAGGCGGTTGATGGTGCGAATCAGCGAGGATTTACCGGCGCCGCTGCGACCGATGATGCCGAACACTTCACCGCGCTGGATCGCCAGGTCGATGCCGTGCAGGGCCTGCACCGTGCCGTCGTAGGTCTTGCCCAGGTTGATGAATCGCACATGGGCGCGGTTCAGTTCAGGATGCAGGGGGGTCTGTTCGGCGTCCCTGGGCGGTGTGTCCAGGTCGCGAAGTCGGGCATTGGCGGCGCTCATTTTTTACCTTCCCAGCCTACCTGGTAGAGCGTGCCGAGGGATTTATCCAGGGCGGCGCGCACCACCGGCGAGTGTTGGTAAATGTCGACGAACTTGATCACGCGCGGGTCGGTTTTGCTCTTGGGCTGGATCACGAACTGGATCACATATTCCGGATGGTCCAGGCCGTCGAACAGCAACGCCGACTCGGCATCGAAGGTCTTTGACAGACGGATATATGCCGGGTAGCCCTGCACCAGGTCGGCGTCGTCATAGGCGCGCACCAGTTGCACCGCTTCCACTTGCAGGATCTTCAGCTTTTTCGGGTTGCTGACGATGTCTTCTTCGGTGGCCTTGTAACCTACGCCCGGCTTGAGAGTGATCAGCCCGGCCTTGGCCAGCAGTTGCAGGCCACGTCCGCTGTTGATCGGGTCGTTGGCAATCGCCACGCTGGCACCTTGCGGCAGGTCGTTGATGCTTTTGTATTTCTTTGAATACAGCCCGACGTTGTTGATGATCCCTGGCGCGTACGGCACCAGGTCAAAACCTGCAGCGGCCTTGGCGTTTTCCAGGAAGGGGATGTGCTGGAAGTAGTTCACGTCGATATCGCCGGCGGCCAGGCTGACGTTGGGCGCGATCCAGTCGGTGAATTCCACCAGCTCGACTTTCAGGCCCTGCTTGCCGGCTTCGGCGACGGCGGCTTCCAGTGGAATGGCGAAAGCGGCAGTGGTGCCGACTTTCAGTGGCGCATCGGCAGCGAATATCGCCGAGCTGAACAAACCGAGTGTCAGGGCCAGTGCTTTGACTGGGTGGGAGAGCAGTGTTTTTTTCATGGTCGGTTTCCAGTCATGAGGTGCAGGTGCAAACAATGAAGTTCCACTGTGGGAGGGGCTTGCTCCCGATGGCGGTGGGTCAGTCACAGGATGGGTTCACTGACACTCCGCTATCGGGAGCAAGCCCCTCCCACATTTCCAATTCAATGGCGGTAGGTGGAGCCGGTGTGTTGCGCTGGCAGCAGCGCGGTGCCGAACACTTTTTCGCGCAGCGTTCCCGTCTCGTATTCGGTCTTGTACGAACCGCGCTTTTGCAGTTCCGGTATCACCAGGTCGATAAAGTCCACATAGCTCTCCGGCGTCACAATGCGCGTCAGGTTGAAACCATCCAGCCCGGTTTCGCTGATCCACAATTCCAGCTCATCGGCGACCTGTTCAGGCGAGCCCACCAGGGTGATGTAGCGACCGCCCAGGGCGTGCTGCTCCAGTAACTTGCGCCGGGTCCAGTCGTTGTTCTGCAGGTTTTTGGTGGCCGACTGGATGGCGTTGCTCTTCACGTACTGGATCGGTTCGTCCAGTTCGTAGGCGGCAAAATCGATCGCGGTGGACGCGGCGAAATGCGCCACGCCGGCCTCTGCGCTGGCGTGGCTCAGGTACTCGGCGTGTTTGGCCCAGGCCAGCTCCTCGGTGGCGCCGACGATCACATTGAGGCCCATGAACACCTTGATGTCGTGCGCGTTGCGCCCGGCCTTCACGGCACTGGTGCGCACCTTGTCCACCTGCACTTTGGTCGCGGCCCTGGTCTGGCCGCTGATGAACACGCATTCGGCGTGGCGCCCGGCGAACAGCAGGCCGCGATCCGAACTGCCGGCCTGGAACAGCACCGGCGTGCGCTGCGGCGACGGCTCGCACAGGTGATAGCCCTCCACCTGGTAGAACTCGCCGTGGTGCTCGACCTTGTGCACCTTGCCCGGCTGCGCGTAGATCCGTTGCGCCGGATCGTTGAGCACGGCGTCGTCTTCCCAGCTGCCTTCCCACAGTTTGTAGAGCACCTGCAGGTATTCGTCGGCCTGGTCGTAACGCCGGTCATGCTCGACCTGCTCAGTCAGGCCCATGGCCTTGGCCGCGCTGTCGAGGTAGCCGGTGACGATGTTCCAGCCCACGCGGCCACGGCTCAGGTGATCCAGCGTCGACATGCGCCGGGCGAACAGGTACGGCGGCTCGTAGGTGAGGTTGGCGGTGAGGCCGAAGCCGAGGTTTCGGGTGACCGCCGCCATGGCCGATACCAGCAGCAACGGATCGTTGACCGGAAGCTGGATCGACTCCTTGAGCGGCACGTCGATGGAATTCTGATAGACGTCGTACACGCCGACGATATCGGCGATGAACAAGCCGTCGAACAGACCGCGCTCCAGGGTTTTTGCCAGGTCGGTCCAGTACTCAATGGTTTTGTACTGGGTGGAGGTGTCCCGTGGGTGGGTCCACAGGCCGTGGTTGATATGCCCGATGCAGTTCATGTTGAAGGCATTGAGCAGGATCTTTTTCTTCGCCATCAGAGGGTCCCCCGCAGCGGCGGGTTTTCGTCGTTGAGGTAGTAATTGCCCACTGCGTGATACTTCCAGCGCACCGGGTCATGCAGGGTGTGCACCCGCGCGTTGCGCCAGTGACGGTCCAGGCCATGCTCGGCCAGGGTGGCCTGGCTGCCGGCAAGTTCGAACAGGGTGCTGCCGGCGGCCAGGGAAATCTCCGTGCTCAGGGCACGCGCTTCGGCCACCGCAATCGAGGCGGCGGCAACCGTCTCGGCATTGCTGTCGACCTGGGCGCGGTCGAGGAATTCGCCGGCCCGTTCAAGCAGCGCCTCGGCCGCGTGCAGGCGGATGCTCAGGTGGCCGAAGCTCTTCAAGGTCAGTGGGTCTTCGCTGGCCTTGTCGTTGCCGGCGTCGATCCACGGGCGCGTCCTGGTGCGCACAAAGTGCAGTGCATCTTCAAAGGCGGCGCGGGCGATGCCGGTGTCGATGGCGGCGTGAAGGATCTGCGCCAGCGGGCCGACGGTGGTCGGGCGTTCGAAGGCGCTCTGGAAAGGAATGACGTCACGGGCCGCGACCCACACGTTATCGAACACCACCGAGCCGCTGCCGGTGGTGCGCTGGCCAAAGCCGCTCCAGTCGTCGATCACGCTGAGGCCCTGGCTGTCACGCGGCACAAAGGCCAATTGTTGCACGCCGCGTTCATCCACCACCGAGGTGGGGATGCGCTGGGCGTAAATTGCGCCGGTTGCGTAAAACTTGCGGCCGGTAATACGGAATCCGTCGCCGTCACGGGTGAGCCGGGTGACGCGGTCATGGGCGGTTCTGGTGCCCAGTTCCGCCAGCGCATTGCCAAAGCGCTGGCCGGCCAGCACCTCGGCGTACAGGCGTTGTTGCTGCTCGGGGCTGCCATTTACGCGCAGCACTTGCAGCGCATAGAAGTGGTTTTGCGGAATCTGGCCCAGGGAGGCATCGGCCTGGGCGATCAGCGCGATAACCTTGGCCAGGGTGACGTTGGACACGCCTGCGCCGCCGTATTCGCGGGGCACGCTGATGCCCCACAGGCCCGAGCGCGAGAATGCATCCAGCTCGGGCAGCGGCAAGCGGCGTTCGCGGTCGCGCAGGGCGCTGTCGCGGCGAAAGTCTTCGGCCAGGTCGCTGGCGATAATCAGGGCGTGCTCGTCGCTGGTGATGACCGCGACGTGATGAGAAAGGGTCATGGTCAAATCCAGGAATGGCGAGCCGGCAGGGTGCCGTTCAAGCGATAGGCGCCGACGGCGTGGTACTTCCAGCGCACCGGGTCGTGCAGGGTGTGCACCCGGGCGTTGCGCCAGTGGCGGTCGAGGTTGAATTCGGCCAGCGTCGCGCGGCTACCGGCCAGTTCGAAGAGCTTTTCGCTGACCAGCAACGCCACTTCGGTGGTAATCACCTTGGCCTCGGCCACCGCGATGGACGCGCGTGCCGCGGACTGCGCGGTGATCGGTGCGCCGCTGACGTCATCCAGTACCCGGCCGGCCTTGCGCAGCAGCGCTTCGGCCGCATGCAGCTCGATCTTCAGCTTGCCGATATCGGCGATCACGTACAGGTCGTCACTGGCGCGTTCGACCTTGGCGTCGATCCACGGCCGCGACCGTTCGCGCACGAAGGCGAGGGTGTCGTCGAGCGCACCCCGAGCGATGCCGGCATCGATGGCGGCCTGGATCAGTTGCGAGACCGCGCCCTGGATATTCGGGCTTTCGCCGATGCGCCAGTTGTCGATGACCAGCTCGGCGTCCACTGCCACCTCGTCCAGCAATACGGTGCCGCTGGCGGTGGTACGCTGGCCAAAGCCGGACCAGTCATCGACGATGCGCAGCCCTTCGCTGCCACGGCGCACGAACGCCAGGACCTGTTTGCCGTCATCGTTCAGCGCCTTGATCGCGACCCAGTGCGCAAACAGCGCGCCGGTGGAGTAGAACTTCTGCCCGCTGACTACGTAGCCGTCGCCCCTGGCGGTGATGCGTGCCTTGAGTTCAAGGGTGTTTTTGGTGCCGCGTTCCGGGCCGCCATTACCGATGCGCCAGCCGTCGAGGACGCTCTGGAACAACTGCTTTTTCTGGCGTTCGGTGGCGGTGCCCTGCACCAGGTGCAGGATGCCAAAATGGTTCTGTGGGATCTGCCCGAGGGCCGGGTCCGCCGCGCTGATGATGGCAAACACCTCGGCCAGGGTCACGAAGGACACTTGGGGGCCGCCATATTCGCGGGGGATGGAAATACTGCCCAGACCGCTGCGGGTGAACTGCTCGAGCTGCGCCCAGGGTAACTTGCGTTGCTGGTCACGCTTGGCGGCGTGCAGGCGCGCCGCTTGAGCCAGCGTGTGGGCGGCGCTCAGCGCCTCTGCATCGTTGCGCAGCACGGCGGCCGGCAACAGCAGGGGGGCTTCGTCCAGATCACTTTGGGGGGTGTTGCAGCCAAGTTAGACATCAGCGCCGCTCCTTGGCTGCACGTAATGCCCTGGCGTTATGCACCGGGGTAATTTTGCTCATACCGACCTCGCATTCAATGAAATAAAAACAGAAAAATCAGGAATGTCCGGTGGTCCGGTGCATATACCCTAAGCGTGTTAAATATTTAAATAAACTAACTTTTGGGAATATGCATAGAAGGGCGATCACCCAGGTTTGCAGGGTTAGCCGAGCGGACGGGGTTGGTAGACCGGCGTGGCTGTCGCCGGGCGGGTGGGCAGCAGCGGGGCAATGCGCAGGGTGCGGGTGGGTGCCCAACGCGAATTATTGCCGACGCGGTCCAGCACGCAGTAGGTCACCTCCAGCCGGCAGTCATCGCCGCCTTCAGCAATCACGCCCGACGGCACCCACACCTGTACGGCCAGGCCGACGCCCCTGGCGCTGATTTTTGGCAAGTCCATGCGCACATCACCCCAGCGCAGGGTGATCGCATCGCCGCTGCTCATGTTCGGATAGGGCTCAATGGTCAAGGGAATGCCGCGTTGCACCTGATGGCTGTTGATACCCTGGCGCCGGATCGTCTCGGGCAGGCCGACCGGGGCAAGGTTCTGGTTTTCGTCGCTGTACAGGTTGGGCGGCTGTCCGCCCGGGCAGTCGGTTTTGACGCGTACCTGGGTGGTGACCGAGCGCGCCGGGCCGTGGCCGATCTGCATGACCTGGTAATGCACGCGCGCGGGGCCATCGAGCACGAAACTTTGCGGGATACGCAGGTGGGTCGGCTGGCCGATGCGGCACGCGGTTATCCGTCGTGAGGCAGCGAAGCAGTTGTTCCAGAACAGCTCGATCAGGTCACCTTCCTCCATGCCGGGGTAGGGGGCGATATCGACCTGCAAGTGGGCGGCGGCGTGGGCATTGATGCCGTTTCCAAGGGCCTGGGGCAGGGTTGGGGCGGTCAGCATGGCCGGGGTTGCAGTGCGCGTCATAAGTCATCTCCTTGATGCAGCCAGCAGCGCTCGTTCCGAGCCATTGGCGCGGGTGCGCAAGCGGGCCGAAAGGAACGATTCAGTAAATAGCCGGGATAGGATCCAATCCTCTGGACGTTAGATAAGAGGGTTGGCCAAGGTCAGTCAATGGCGGCAAAAGGCTAAACGGCGGGGCGGTGCAGATTCAGAAGGGTCTGACCGGCAGGGGGATTTTTGCGTGGATGAGGCGGGGTGTTTTACCGAGAGGAATGTAGAAGCGCTGTAGGGTGGGAGGCTGCGCCAATGTGGCGAGCGGGCTTGCCCCAATTAAGGATTGAGCGGCCAAATTGATCGTTCCCTTGCTCTGCGTAGTAACGCCGTGCGCAGATTCCCTGTGGCGAGCAGGCTTGTCCTGCGTTGGGCGGCGCAGCAGCCCAAAACCAGGCGCTGAGCCGTATCAGGTACACCGCGTTTTGCTTGATTGGGGGCGCTTCGCACCCCAACGCGGGCAAGCCCGCTCGCCACAGAAAGCCCGCTTGCCATAACAAACCCGCTTGCCATAGGGAGGGGATTGCCTGAGCGTGTCAGTGGGCGAGGAATTTGCTCAGGAACTGGCGGGTACGTTCTTCCCTGGGGTTGGCAAACAGCGCCCTGGCTTCGCCCTGTTCGACGATGACGCCCTTGTCGAAGAAGATCACCCGGTTGGCTACATCGCGAGCAAAGCTCATTTCGTGGGTGACGATGACCAGGGTGCGGTTTTCTTCGGCGAGGCTGCGAATGGTCGCCAGCACTTCACCCACCAGTTCGGGGTCGAGGGCCGAGGTGGGTTCGTCGAACAGAATCACCTCCGGCTCCATGGCCAGCGCCCGTGCAATTGCCACGCGCTGTTGCTGACCGCCGGACAGGCGCCGTGGGTAGGCGTCTTCCTTGCCCGCCAGGCCGACTTTGGCCAGCAGCTTGCGACCCAGCTCGGTGGCGGCTTCGCGTGGCATCTTCTTGACCACGATGGGGCCTTCGATGACGTTTTCCAGCGCCGTGCGATGGGGGAACAGGTTGAAGTTCTGGAACACGAAACCCACGTGCTGACGCAGACGTCGCACCAGGCCCTGTTGCTGGTTGAGCGGTTTGCTGCCGTCGATCTCGACGTCGCCCACCTTGATGCGGCCGCTGGTGGGTTCTTCGAGGAAATTCAGGCAGCGCAGGAAGGTGGTCTTGCCCGAACCGCTGGGGCCGATGATGGCCACGACTTCGCCGGCCTTGACCTCAAGGTCGATGCCGTTGAGCACCACCTGACCGTTGAATTGTTTGGTCAGCTTTTCAACCACGATCATGCTTCAAGACTCCAGGTCATGCCGGTTGACCCGGTCTTCCAGGCGATTCTGAAAATGCGCCAGGATGCTGGCCAGTATCCAGTAGATCAGCGCAGCGGACAGGTACATGGTGAAGATTTCGAAGGTACGCGCCGACACCAGCTGCGCCTGGCGAAACAGCTCGGGCACCTGGATGGTGGCGGCCAGCGCGGTGTCCTTGACCAGCGAAATGAAGCTGTTGCCCAACGGCGGCAAGGCGGTACGCATCGCCTGCGGCAGAATGGCCCGGCGCAGGGTCTGCGCGCGGGTCATGCCGATGCTGGCAGCGGCTTCCCACTGGCCCCGCTCGATGGACGCAATGGCGGCGCGCAGGATTTCACAGGCGTAGGCGGCCATGTTCAGCGAAAAGCCGATCATGGCTGCCGGAATCGGATCCAGCTCGATGCCCACTTGCGGCAAGCCGTAATAGATCAAAAACAGCTGCACCAGCAAGGGCGTGCCGCGAAAGAACGACACGTAGACGCGGGCGGTCCAACTGAGCAGCTTGAAGCGCGAGAGGCGCATCAAGGCCAGGCCGAAGCCCAGCAGCAAACCGAAGAACATCCCGCCCAGGCTGAGAATGACCGTGTAGTACGCGCCCTTGAGCAGAAAGGGCGCCGAGTCCAGCGCGAGTTGGAAACCTGCTTCCATTATTGAGTGACGTCAGCGTTGAAGTACTTCTCGGACAGCTTTTTCAAGGTGCCATCGGCGCGCAGCTTGTCGAGGGCGGTGTTCACGGCGTCGAGCAGTTCAGGCTCGCCTTTGCGCAGGGCAATGCCTGACTCCTGGCGCGAAAACGCATCGCCGGCAGCGGCAGTGTCCGGGGCTTTCTTGGCGTATTCCAGCGCAGCCAGGCGGTCGATCAGGATTGCGTCGATGCGGCCGATGCGCAGGTCCTGGAACTTGGTCGGGTCATCGTTGTAAGTTTTGATGATGGCTTTGGGTTGGTTGTCCTTGAGCCATTGTTCGTAGTTGGTGCCCAGGCCCACACCGACTTTCTTGCCGGCCAGGTCGTCGGCGGTCTTGATCTCGCCGGCGTTCTTCTTCAGCACCAGCGCCTGGATACCGGAAATGGTGTAGGGCTTGGAGAAATCGTATTTTTTCCTGCGCTCTTCGGAGATGGTCACCTGGTTGACCACGGCGTCCAGGCGTTTGGATTCGAGGGCGGCGAGGATGCCGTCCCAGGGCGTGGCCTGCAGCTTGACCTTCACGCCCAGCTCTTTGGCCAGGGCTTCGGACAGCTCCACCTCGAAACCGGTGAGCTTGCCGCTTTCATCGACAAAACTGAACGGCGGGTAGGTACCTTCCAGGCCGATCTTGATCTCGCCCGCCTTCTTGATGTTGCTCAATTGCTCACCGGCAACGGCCTGGCCGAGCAGACCGGCGCCCAGCGCCAGGCCCAAGGTGCCAACCAGTAATGTGCGACGCAATGCAGAAATAGTCATGAAGAGCCCCTGTGTTTTTATGGTGAGCGAAGCAGGTGACGCAGTGGTCGTATCCTGCCTTAAAGCACGCGACTATAAGGCCGGTTTTTAAGACTTGAAAATAATATAAATTAAGCCTGATATTCTATTTTTGAATATGGCAAATTTTAATGTGGGAGGGGGCTTGCTCCCTCTCACATGGGTCCGTACGGACTCAGTTAAATACGGAGTCATAGGCAAACAGCGCCGGTGCCCCGCCGGTATGCAGGAAGATAATCGGCCCGTCCTCAAACCGCTGGCGTCCGATGCCGTCCAGCAAGCCTGCCATGGCCTTGCCGGTATACACCGGGTCCAGCAACAGACCTTCCTGGCTGGCCAAAAGTTTGATCGCCGACAAAGTGCCCGCATTCGGCTCGCCGTAGCGCGGGCCGAAGTATTCGTCCCACAGGATCACCTTGAACGCGTCCGGCAGGGCCACACCCAGCAACTCTGCGGTGCGTTCGGCCAGGCCCTGCACTTTCGGGCGCTGGGCCTCGTCGGTGCGCGACACGGTCACACCCACCACTGGCAGATGGGGCAACGCTTCGCTCAAGGCCAACGCCAGGCCGCTGTGGGTGCCAGCGCTGCCGGAAGCGAGCACCACGGCGGCGAAGTCGATGCCGCTGGCGTCGATCTGCGCGGCCAGTTCCAGGCCGGCCCGTACATAGCCCAGCGCGCCCAGGGCGTTGGAGCCGCCGATGGGCACCAGGTACGGTTTCTTGCCATTGCTGCGCAGGCGGTCGGCGAGTGCATTGAGCTGGTCGTCGACGTTATCGAGGTTTTCCACCCGCTCCACCTTGGCGTCGAACAGTTCGAGCAGCAGGCGGTTGCCGTTGCCGAGGTAGTTGGGGTCTGCGGTGCCGGTGGGGTTTTCCAACAGCGCGACGCAGCCCAGGCCGAGCCTGGCGGCCAGCGCAGCGGTCTGGCGCACGTGGTTGGACTGGATGGCGCCGGCGGTCACGAGGGTGTCGGCGCCCTGGGCGATGGCATCGGCGGCGAGGTATTCAAGCTTGCGCAGTTTGTTGCCGCCCATGGCCAGCGGCGTGGTGTCGTCGCGCTTGACGTAGACGTCGCGGCCCAGCCATGTCGACAGCCGTTCGAGTTTTTCCAGGGCGGTGGCGCCGCCCAGCAGGTCCAGGCGGTTAAAGCGGTCGAGCTGTTGCTTGATCATGGTTGCGCACGGTTGCTGAGGAATGGGCCGACTATAGGCAGGCCCTTTTGTGCAGGCAACCGCCAATCGCTTATAGCCGATAGTGCTTGGCATCACACCATTGGTTCTTAAGGGCGGCCGGGGTGCATATCGTAAAGTGGCGGCCATTACGTCAGGAGTGAAGACCGTGAGTGAGCGTTCCAGTCATTGGCAATTACAGACCATCGTCAGCCAGCTGCGCAGCGCCCGCGACCAGTGGCGCACGCGCAATGGCCGGTTGAGCGGCGAGCATGGCGGGCGTGAACTGCCGTCGCGTGAGGCGGTGGCGCAGATCCTCGAAGCCTTGTGCGGGGCGCTGTTTCCGATGCGCCTGGGGCCGGCGGACCTGCGTGAGGAAAGTGAAGATTTCTACGTCGGCCACACCCTGGATGTCGCGCTGAACGCCTTGCTTGCCCAGGCGCGCCTGGAGCTTCGTTATGCCGCGCGCCAGGGCGGGCAGGACGACAGCCAGATCGATGCCCACGCCATCCGTCTGATCCAGGGTTTTGCCCTGGCCTTGCCATCCTTGCGCAGCCTGCTCGACACCGATGTGCTGGCCGCCTATCACGGCGACCCGGCCGCGCGCAGCGTCGACGAAGTGCTGCTGTGCTACCCCGGCATTCTGGCGGTGATTCACCATCGCCTGGCCCATCACCTGTACCGCGCCGGCTTGCCGTTGCTGGCAAGGATCAGCGCAGAAATCGCCCACTCCGCCACTGGCATCGACATCCATCCCGGCGCGCAGATTGGCCCGAGCTTCTTTATCGATCACGGCACGGGTGTGGTGATTGGTGAAACCGCGATCATCGGTGAGCGCGTGCGCATCTACCAGGCGGTGACGCTGGGCGCCAAGCGCTTTCCGGCGGACGAAGACGGACAATTGCAGAAGGGTCATCCACGGCATCCGATTGTTGAGGACGATGTGGTGATCTATGCCGGGGCGACCATTCTGGGGCGTATCACCATCGGCAAGGGCTCGACCATTGGCGGCAATGTGTGGCTGACGCGCAGCGTGCCGGCGGGGGTGAACATCACTCAGGCCAATCTGCAGCATGAGGATGGGGCGCAAAAATAGCCCCAGCGCCGAACACCTTTCAATTATGGGAGCCGGCAAGCCAGCTCCCACAGTTTGATCCGCGTCTCACACATGAGCTGTTTATCGCTGAACGTTTTGTGATCCTTATCCGTCATACAAAGCCTTGGCTTGATGTAGGAGTTGTCTACCACTCGGCCCTGCGATTAGTCCCCGAACGCCTATTCATGTTTAAATTGAACGCTCGTTCAAGTTAAACCGGTGGTTCGCTGCCCGCTCACAACAGGAGGCTTACCTTTGTTGAGTCCGTTATTTACAGCCACATACCCAACCCTCGGGGTGCATCGTTCATGAGTGCATCGTCCACCCCTTCCAGCGGCCTGGTGCGCATGAATGCGCCCGTTTTCTACTTTGCCGCAACCTTCATTCTGCTGTTTGGCATCACCGTCATCGCGATCCCGCAACAGGCCGGTGCCTGGCTGCTGGCTGCGCAAAACTGGGCGGCCAATACGGTCGGCTGGTACTACATGCTGGCGATGACCCTGTATCTGGTCTTCGTGGTGGTCACCGCGCTATCGGGCTACGGCAAGATAAAACTCGGTGCCGACCACGACGAGCCCGAATTCAGTTACCTGTCCTGGGCCGGCATGCTGTTCGCCGCCGGCATCAGCATCACGCTGTTCTTCTTTTGCGTGTCCGAGCCGCTGACGCACCTGGTGCAACCGCCCCAGGGCGCGCCGTTGAACGCCGATGCAGCGCGCCAGGCCATGCAGATTCTGTTTCTGCACTGGGGCCTGCATGGTTGGGGCGTGTTCGCTTTTGTCGGCATGGCCCTGGCGTACTTCGCCTACCGGCATAACCTGCCGCTGGCGTTGCGTTCGGCGCTGTACCCGCTGATCGGCAAGCGCATCAACGGCCCCATCGGCTACGCAGTGGACGGCTTCGGCATCATCGCCACGGTGTTCGGCCTGGGAGCCGACATGGGCTTTGGTGTGCTGCACCTCAACTCCGGGCTGGACTACCTGTTCGGCATTGCGCATACGCAGTGGATTCAGGTCGGCCTGATCACCTTGATGATGGGCGCGGCGATTCTTGTGGCCGTGACCGGCGTCGACAAGGGTGTGCGGGTGATGTCCGACATCAACATGCTGCTGGCCTGTGCGCTGCTGCTGTTCGTGTTGTTCGCCGGTCCCACCCAGCATTTGCTCAACACCCTGATCCAGAACATCGGCGACTACCTTGGCGCCTTGCCAACCAAGAGCTTCGATGTGTACGCCTACGACAAACCCAGCGACTGGCTGGGCGGTTGGACGGTGTTCTACTGGGCCTGGTGGATCGCGTGGTCGCCGTTCGTGGGCTTGTTCATCGCACGGATTTCCCGTGGCCGCACCATCCGCGAATTCGTGTTCGGTGTGCTGCTGATCCCGCTGGGCTTTACCCTGGCGTGGATGTCGATCTTCGGCAACAGTGCCATCGATCAGGTGCTCAACCACGGCATGGCCGCACTCGGCCAGTCGGCCATCGATGACCCGTCGATGAGCCTGTACCTGCTGCTGGAAACCTATCCGTGGAGCAAGACGGTGATCGCCGTCACGGTGTTTATCAGCTTCGTGTTCTTCGTCACCTCTGCCGACTCCGGCACTGTGGTGCTATCGACGCTGTCGTCCAAAGGCGGCAACGCCGATGAAGACGGGCCGAAGTGGCTGCGGGTGTTCTGGGGCGCGATGACCGCGCTGGTCACCAGTGCCTTGTTGTTTGCCGGCAGCATCGATTCGCTGAAATCGGCGGTGGTACTCACCTCGTTGCCGTTCTCGATGATCCTGTTGTTGATGATGTGGGGGCTGCACAAGGCGTTCCACCTGGAATCGCAAAAGCAGATCGCGCAGTTGCATTCGCTGGCGCCGGTGTCGGCTTCGCGCAAGGGCAAAGGCGGGTGGCGTCAGCGCTTGAGCCAGGCGGTGCACTTCCCGTCGCGGGACGAGGTATACCGCTTCCTCGAGTCGACGGTGCGCCCGGCGATTGAAGAAGTGACGGCGGTGTTTGTCGAGAAGGGCCTTTCGGTGGTCACCCAGCCGGACCCGGCCAACGACAGCGTCAGCCTCGAGATCGGCCATGGCGAGGAACATCCGTTCATCTATCAGGTGCAGATGCGCGGTTACTTCACGCCGTCGTTCGCCCGTGGCGGCATGGGCTCCAAAGAGATCAACAACCGTCGCTACTACCGGGCGGAAGTGCACTTGAGCGAGGGCAGCCAGGACTACGACCTGGTGGGCTACACCAAGGAGCAGATCATCAACGACATCCTCGATCAGTACGAACGGCATTTGCAGTTCCTGCATCTGGTGCGCTGAGGCTCCACGACATCAGGCGTCCTCTCTGGGCGAAAATTGCTGTAAAAGGGAAGGCACACCCAACAGCCCAGAGAGGATTCGATGACGTACATTGCTGCCGAAAACCGCTATGAATCTATCCCGTATCGCCGCACAGGCCGCAGTGGCCTGGTGCTGCCGGCCCTGTCCCTGGGGCTGTGGCACAACTTTGGCGACAGCACCCCGATCGACACCCAGCGCGCCCTGCTGCGCACCGCGTTCGACCTGGGGATCAACCACTTCGACCTGGCCAACAACTACGGCCCGCCCTATGGCAGTGCCGAGATCAACTTCGGCCGTCTGCTGCGCGAAGACTTCAAGCACTACCGCGACGAGTTGATCATCTCCAGCAAGGCCGGTTGGGACATGTGGCCCGGCCCATACGGCCAGGGCGGTGGCTCGCGCAAATACGTGCTGGCCAGCCTCGATCAGAGCCTGCAGCGCATGGGGCTCGACTACGTGGATATTTTCTACTCCCACCGGTTCGATGCCGACACGCCGCTGGAAGAAACCGCCAGCGCCCTGGCCACTGCTGTGCAGCAGGGCAAGGCGTTGTACATTGGTATTTCGTCGTACTCCGGGGTAAAAACCCGTGAAATGGCAGCGCTGCTCAAAGAATGGAAAGTGCCATTGCTGATTCACCAGCCGGCCTACAACCTGCTCAATCGCTGGGTGGAGAAAGACCTGCTCGACGCCACCGAAGAACTCGGCGTCGGCGTGATTGCATTCACACCACTGGCCCAGGGCCTGCTCACCGACAAGTACCTCAACGGCGTGCCGGCCGACGCACGCGTCAACCGCCCTGGCGGTGGTTCGCTGCAGGCCGGGCACCTGTCCGAAGCCAACCTCGCCCACGTGCGCGCCCTCAACGAAATCGCCCAGCGACGCGGCCAGAGCCTGGCCCAACTGGCATTGGCCTGGACGTTGCGTGACCCACGGGTGACCAGCGCACTGATCGGCGCAAGCCGGCCGGAGCAGATCATTGAGAACGTTGGAGCGTTGAAAAATCTGAGCTTCAGCGCAGAGGAACTGGCGCAGATTGATCGGTTTGCGCAGGAAGGCGGGATCAACCTGTGGGAAAAGCCCTCCAGCGCTGAATAAGTAGCGAGCGCGCTTATTGTGGCAAGCGGGCTTACTGTGGCGAGCGGGCTTGCCCCGCGTTGGGGTGCGAAGCGCCCCCCATCAAGGAAAACGCGGTGTACCTGATACTGCGCGGAGCGTGGTTTTGGGGCTGCTTCGCAGCCCGACGCGGGGCAAGCCCGCTCGCCACAGGGATGTGGTTGCCTGAAAATGGCTCGTGCATTCAGCGTGACTGACCATGCCACGGCACCAGTTTGCGCTGCAGGGCGCGCAGGCCCATTTCCATGGCGAAGGCGATCACGGCGATCACCAGGATGCCCAGCACCACCACGTCGGTGACCAGAAACTGCGCCGCCGACTGCACCATGAAGCCCAGGCCGCTGGTGGCCGCGATCAGTTCGGCGGCCACCAGGGTCGACCAGCCCACGCCCAGGCCGATGCGCACGCCGGTGAGGATATCGGGCAGGGCGCTCGGCAGGACCACATGGCGAATCAGCTGCGCGCGACTGGCGCCCAGCGACTGCGCCGCGCGCAGCCTGGTCGGGTCGACGGTGCGCACGCCGGTCGCGGTGGCGATGGCGATGGGTGCAAAGATTGCGAGGTAAATCAGCAGCACCTTGGATAGCTCGCCAATGCCGCACCAGATCACGATTAGCGGCAGGTAGGCCAGCGGTGGAATCGGTCGGTAGAACTCGATCAGCGGGTCGAGAACGCCCTGGGCGATGCGGTTGGCACCGATGGCAATACCCACCGGCACGGCGGTCAGCACCGCGAAAGCCAGCCCCAGGCCGATCCGGCTGAGGCTCGCGCCCAAGTGCTGCCAGAGGGTTGAATCCATATAGCCAGTGGTCGCCAGCAGCCAGCCTTTTTGCAGCACGGCCGACGGCGGCGGCAGGAACAATGGCTCGATCGAACCGGTGGCGGTCACGGCCCACCATGTCGTCAGCAACACGAACAAGGTCAGCAGGCTGATCCAGCGGGTGCTCAGGCTACGGCGTGTCGCGCCAGCGGCGTGCGCCACCGGCTTGGCGGCGCTGGCGGGAAGTTCATAGCTGCTCATGCGCTCACCTGTCGTTGCGAAAAGACTTTGCCCAGCACGTGTTCGCGGGTTTCGATAAAACGCGGGTCGGACTTGATGGCGCGCGCCGACTCACCGGTGGCGTAGCGCTGGCCGAAATCCAGGTGCAGGTGCTCGACGACCTGGCCGGGGTTCGGCGCCAGCAGGATGAGGTCCGTGGCGAGGAACACGGCTTCTTCGATGTCATGGGTAATCAAGAAAACCGGCTTGGCCGTGCGCTGCCAGACTTGCAGCAACAGCTCTTGCATCTGCTCGCGGGTGAAGGCATCGAGGGCGCCGAATGGCTCATCCATCAGCAGCACGCGTGGGTCGGCGGCCAGGGCGCGGGCCAGGCCGACGCGTTGCTTCTGGCCACCGGAGAGCTGCCAGACACGCCGGTTATCGAAACCAGCCAGGTCCACCAGCGCGAGCATTTCCCGGGCGCGCACTTCACGTTGCGCCTTGGGCTGGCCAGCCAGTTCCAGGCCGAACCCCACATTGGCCAGCACGTCTTGCCAGGGCAGCAGGGCGTCGTCTTGGAACACCACGCCACGCTCGGCACTCGGGCCTTTAACCGGCACGCCATCGAGGGTGATACGCCCGGCGGACGGCTCGACAAAGCCGGCAATCAGGTTCAGCAGCGAGGTCTTGCCACTGCCTGACGGGCCGAGGGCGACCAGCAATTGCCCTGGCCCAAGCGTCAGAGAAATATCCGCCAGCACCGGCTCCGCAGCGCCGGGGTACTGTGCGCTGATGCGCTCCAGCTTGAGCAAGGTCATCGCACTGAATTCCTTATTGAGTGATGAACCTGGCGCTGACATAAGGCGCGTAGTCCGGCAGCACGGCGTCGACCTTGCCCTGTTCCTTGAGGAACGCAGCGGTGTCGGTGATCGCCTGAGTGGTCGGCGCGCCCAACAGGGTCACCTGGTCTGCGGCCAGCGGGTAGACGTTGCCTTGCAGCAGCAATGGAATGTCACTGGCCTTGGCGCCGGAGAGCTTCACCAGCTTCGCGACGTTGCTCGCGTCGGCCAGCCAAGCTTGCGGATCCTTGCGATAGGCGGCATAGGCATCCAGGGTGACCTTGGCGAACGCCGTGACGATGTCCGGATGCTTCTCGGCAAAATCCTTGCGCACGATCCAGGCATCGAAAGTCGGCGCGCCGAACTGGGCCAGTTCGCCGGAGGTGATCAGCACCTTGCCGTTTTCCTTGGCCACGCCCAGTGCCGGGTCCCACACATAGGTGGCGTCGATATCGCCGCGTTTCCAGGCGGCGATGATGGCTGGTGGCGCGAGGTTGAGGATGGTCACGTTGGACGGGTCGATGTTCCAGTGCTTGAGCGCGGCCAGCAGGCTGTAGTGGCCGGTAGAGACGAAGGGCACGGCGATTTTCTTGCCGATCAGGTCCTGCGGGCCGTTGATCCCGGAACCGTCGCGCGCCACCAGGGCTTCGGCGGCGCCGATGCGGGTGGCGACGAGGAACGTTTCCACCGGCACCTTGCGCGTGATCGCAGCGGTCAGCGGGCTGGAACCGAGGTAGCCAATCTGCACGTCACCGGAGGCGATGGCGGCGATGATGTCGGCGCCGTTGTCGAATTTGCGCCAGTCGATGTGGGCGTGGGTGGCTTTTTCATAGGCGCCGTCGGCCTGGGCGACTTTGGCCGGGTCAACGGTGGTCTGGTAGGCGATGGTCACGTCCGCCGCCTGGGCAAACAGGCTGGCACCGGCCAGGGACAATGCGGCCAACAGACGCAGAGGGGTCAGCAGTTTCAAGGGGGAAGCTCCTCAATCAGGCGGCCGAGAGTCGGCGTGTGAGGAGACTAAAGGATCTAAGAATTCGGAAATAAATAACTTTTTCGAATTAGCTTATGAGAGGTTGCGGCCGATTTTGAGGCCTGTGACAGCAAATGTGGGAGCAAGCCCCCTCCCACATTTGGAACGAGGCTAGTCTTCGTTCAGTTGCTGATGGCCAGAATGCTCGCCTGGTACGACCCGACAAACACATCGAAGTCGCCCACTTCGGTTTGTTCCAGCTCCGCCTGTTGCGCCAGCGACTTGCGCGCCAGTTCTTCAAAGCGCGCCTGTTCGTCAGCTGCCAATGGCTCCTTGCGGAAATACTCGGCATGCAACTGGCTCTGGTGCAGGGAGAACTGCGCAAAGCTCTCTTTGCGCTCGGCCATCGCTGCCAGCACCTGAGCCGACGGCGTCAGCGACGGGTCCTGGATTTTCGCCAACTGGGCATCCAGTGCCTGGCTGTGTTCGCTGATGCCGTGGCTCTCGTCGAGCAGGGCGGCCAGCGGCGCGATCTGTTCCAGCAGCTCGGTGGCCCATTGCTTCATGTCCACCGCCGCGCCGTCGCGCTGCAACTCCAGGCCCGGACGACGACCCTCCTTGACCACGCTGAGGAAGTTGGAGGTGGCGTTGCCGCATTCGTTGTTGGCGAACAGCGGGCTGTCGTTGAGTGCGCAATACAGCAGGAACGCGTCGAGAAAGCGCGATTGCGGCAGGTCGATGCCCATCGGCAGGAACGGGTTGATGTCCAGGCAGCGTACTTCGATGTACTGGATGCCACGGGCCACCAGCGCCTGGATCGGCCGCTCGCCGGTGTAGGTCACGCGCTTGGGGCGGATGTTGGAGTAGTACTCGTTTTCGATCTGCAGGATGTTGGTGTTGAGCTGCACCCACTCACCGTCCTTGTGCGTGCCGACTTCGACGTACGGCGGGTAGGGCGTTGCCACCGCTTCGCGCAGGCTGTCGGTGTAGCTGCTCAGGTCGTTGTAGCACGGCGTGAGACCGGCCTGGGCGTTGCTCTGGTAACCCAGGTCGCTCATGCGCAGGCTGGTGGCATAGGGCAGGTACAGCGTGTCGGCGTCCAGCACTTCGAGCTGGTGCGAGCGCCCGCGCAGAAACCCGGCGTCCAGGGCCGGCGAGGCACCGAACAGGTACATCAGCAGCCAGCTGTAGCGGCGGAAATTGCGGATCAGCGCGATGTAGGCTGTGGACTGATAGTCACGCTCGGTGCCGACAAAGCCTTCGGTATCCTTGAGCAGCGGCCACAGCTGTTCCGGCAGGGAAAAGTTGTAGTGGATACCGGCGATGCACTGCATGGTCTTGCCGTAACGCAGGGCCAGGCCCTTGCGGTACACATACTTGAGCTGTCCGATGTTGGAGGTGCCGTAGTAGGCAATCGGGATGTCTTCCTCGGCCGGCAACGGGCAAGGCATCGACGGGCTCCACAGGTATTCACTGCCGAGCTTGGTGTAGGCAAAGCGGTGGATCCTGTCCAGGCTGCTCAGGGTATCGGCCGGGTTGGGCAGGGCCGGGGTGATGAACTCCAGCAGCGATTCCGAGTAGTCGGTGGTGATCAATTCGTTGGTCAGTGCAGCGCCCATGGCTTCGGGGTGCGGCGTTTGCGCCAGGCGACCCTCACCGGTGACGCGCAGGCATTCCCGCTCGATGCCGTGCAAGCATTGCTCCAGCAGGGAGAGGTGTTCGCGCTTGCCGAGCAGGGCCAGGCGGCGGTTGAGAAGTTCGCTCAAGTTGGATTCCTTCACGCGTCAGTCGCCCCAATATGGGGGTGGGCAGGACGGTCTACAAGGGTGAAGTGGAAACTGGCGTTATCGCCTGGTTTTGAGTCGAGATGACCCGCATTGAAAAAGCCTCCCTCACTCCATGAATTGGGCTACAGCGCATCAAGAAAATTCCGACGCTGTGATTGCAGCGCCGAAATTAACTCAAATCGAGGGTGGCGAGCTATAGGGCAGCGAAGGTGCCCTGCGCTTTTACGACACGTCTTGCATGCAGTTACATGCAAGACGTTGATTTGACCCTCAGCGCTTTTTCAACTGCTTGGCGTTGGCGAACAACGAGGCCATGGCGTTGTTGGCTGGCGCTGCCGTCGCGGTTTCCTTGCGCGGTTGGCTGTTTTCCGAGCGGTTCTGCGACTGACGCGGTGCCGAACCCGGGCGTGCGCCACGGGCACCGTCGACTTTCTCGCCGGGGGTATCGCTCATGCGCATCGACAGGCCCACGCGTTTGCGCGGTATATCGACTTCCATGACCTTGACCTTGACCACGTCACCGGCTTTGACCGCTTCACGCGGGTCCTTGATGAATTTCTCCGACAGCGCGGAGATATGCACCAGGCCGTCCTGATGCACGCCAATGTCCACGAACGCGCCGAAGTTGGTCACGTTGGTCACCACGCCTTCGAGGATCATGCCCGGTTGCAGGTCCTTGAGGTCTTCGACGCCGTCCTGGAACTCGGCGGTCTTGAACTCGGGACGCGGGTCGCGGCCCGGTTTTTCCAGCTCTTGCAGGATGTCGGTGATGGTCGGCACGCCGAAGGTTTCGTCGGTGTATTTCTTCGGGTCCAGGCGCTTGAGGAACGCAGCGTCGCCAATCAGCGAGCGAATGTCGCGATCGGTTTCGGCGGCGATGCGTTGCACCAGTGGGTAGGCTTCCGGGTGGACGGCGGACGAATCCAGCGGGTTGTCGCCATTCATGACGCGCAGGAAGCCGGCGGCCTGTTCGAAGGTTTTTTCACCCAGGCGTGCGACTTTTTTCAGCGCGGCGCGGGTCTTGAACGCACCGTTTTCGTCACGGTGAGTCACGATATTTTGTGCCAGGGTGTTGTTCAGGCCGGAGATACGCGCCAACAGTGCGACCGAGGCAGTGTTCACATCCACGCCGACCTTGTTCACGCAGTCTTCGACCACCGCATCCAGGCCACGCGCCAGTTTCAGCTGCGACACGTCGTGCTGGTACTGGCCGACACCGATGGATTTGGGGTCGATTTTTACCAGCTCGGCCAGCGGATCCTGCAGGCGGCGGGCGATAGATACGGCGCCACGGATCGACACGTCGAGGTCAGGGAACTCCCTGGACGCCAGTTCCGACGCCGAGTACACCGAAGCGCCGGCCTCGGAGACCATGACCTTGGTCATCTTCATCGCTGGGTATTTTTTGATCAGTTCGGCGGCCAGCTTGTCGGTCTCACGGCTGGCGGTGCCGTTGCCGATGGCGATCAGGTCCACCGAGTGCTTGGCGCACAGGGCGGCCAGGATTGCGAGGGTCTGGTCCCACTTGTTATGCGGAACGTGGGGGTACACGGTGGCGTGGTCCAGCAGCTTGCCGGTGGCGTCGACCACCGCGACCTTGCAACCGGTGCGCAGGCCGGGGTCCAGGCCCAGGGTGGCGCGCGGGCCGGCGGGGGCGGCCAGCAGCAGGTCGTGCAGGTTGTGGGCGAACACGTTGATCGCTTCGGTTTCGGCGCCGTCACGCAGTTCGCCCAGCAGGTCGGTTTCCAGGTGGGTGTAGAGCTTGACCTTCCAGGTCCAGCGCACCACTTCACCGAGCCACTTGTCCGCAGCACGGTTCTGGTTCTGGATGCCGAATTGTTGCCCGATCATGCCTTCGCACGGGTGCATGGTGCCCGGCAACTCGTCGCCGACTTTGAGCGCCGAGCTGAGAATTCCTTCGTTGCGGCCACGGAAAATCGCCAGCGCACGGTGGGACGGCATGCTCTTGAGCGGTTCGTCGTGCTCGAAGTAATCGCGGAACTTGGCGCCTTCTTCCTCTTTGCCGGCGATGACGCGGGCGCTGAGTACGGCTTCCTGCTTGAGGTAGTAGCGCAGTTTTTCCAGCAGGTTGGCGTTTTCGGCGAAGCGCTCCATGAGGATGTACTTGGCGCCTTCGAGGGCGGACTTGACGTCGGCGACGCCTTTGTCGGCATCGATGAAGCGTGCTGCTTCGGTTTCCGGGCTCAGCGACGGATCGTTGAACAGGCCATCGGCCAGCTCGCCGAGGCCGGCTTCCAGGGCGATCTGGCCCTTGGTGCGGCGCTTTTGCTTGTAAGGCAGGTAGAGGTCTTCGAGGCGGGTCTTGGTGTCGGCGAGCTTGATATCGCGTTCGAGCTGCGGGGTGAGCTTGCCCTGTTCCTCGATGCTGGCGAGGATGCTGATGCGCCGTTCGTCGAGTTCTCGCAGGTAGCGCAGGCGTTCTTCCAGGTGCCTTAGCTGGATATCGTCGAGGCTGCCGGTCACTTCCTTACGGTAGCGGGCGATGAAAGGCACCGTGGAGCCTTCATCCAGTAGAGCGACGGCCGCTTCGACCTGTTGGGGGCGTACGCCGAGTTCTTCGGCGATGCGGCTGTTGATGCTGTCCATAAAACCACCTGAAATTCTGAAAAGCAGCTCGCGGGCCCGCAAAACAAGGCCCGGAAAGACTGGTTGAGCGGCCCGACCGGCACCGCTGCCTGGGTCAAGAGGCAGCCAATTGACCCTCGAAATCGAAAAAGTCGCGTCAAGCGGGTAAAAAAAGCCGGCAGTAAACGGAAACGATCTGACGTTGCCCTGCAAGACGGCGCCGCATTATAACCAGCGTTCTGTCCTTGAGGGGTACTGCGCCCGTGGTTGTAGGACGCGGGTCTGCTGGTGGTCGAGGAAAAATCTGCTAACAATGCACACGGTGCGTATAACGGCAGCTAGGCCATAATGCGCGCCGAGATAAGAGGAGCATCCAATGAGCAGCACTGCACAAACTGCTGAAGGCGAAAAAATTCTCATCGTTGACGACGATCCAGGGCTGAGCAGCCTGCTGGAGCGCTTCTTCAACTCCAAGGGTTACCGTGCCCGCGCGGTGCCGAACACCGAGCAGATGGACCGTCTGCTGGGGCGCGAAGTATTCAACCTGGTCGTACTTGACCTGATGCTGCCCGGCGAAGACGGCCTCACCGCCTGCAAACGCCTGCGTGGCGCGAACAACCAGATTCCAATCATCATGCTCACCGCCAAGGGCGACGAGCTGAGTCGCATCAAGGGCCTGGAACTGGGCGCCGATGATTACCTGGCCAAGCCGTTCAACCCTGACGAACTGATGGCCCGGGTCAAGGCTGTACTGCGGCGTCAGGCCCCGCCGGTGCCGGGCGCTCCGGGCAGCGAAGACGAAAGCGTCACCTTTGGCGACTACGAACTGTCGCTGGCGACCCGTGAGCTCAAGCGAGGCGACGAAGTACACATGCTCACCACCGGTGAGTTCGCGGTACTCAAGGCCCTGGTGATGAACGCGCGCCAGCCGCTGACCCGCGACAAGCTGATGAACCTGGCCCGTGGCCGGGAATGGGACGCGCTGGAGCGCTCCATCGACGTGCAGATATCCCGTCTGCGCCGGATGATCGAGCCGGACCCGTCCAAGCCTCGCTATATCCAGACAGTCTGGGGTGTGGGTTACGTGTTTGTGCCGGATGGCACAGCGACCAAGTGACCGATGATTTGCGGGCATGGGTATCCCGGCGTTTGACCCCTTGAGGGTCGACGGGGTGCTCAGCGTCTGCAATTCTGCGAGCGCTGCTTTTTCCTGCCAGGTGTCCAGCTGTCTCTTATGAAAACCCCATTGTGGTTCCCACAGAGTTTCTTCTCGCGCACCCTTTGGCTGGTGTTGATCGTCGTTCTGTTTTCCAAGGCACTCACACTGGTTTATCTGCTGATGAACGAGGACGTGCTGGTGGACCGGCAATACAGCCACGGCGTCGCGCTGACGCTGCGTGCCTATTGGGCGGCCGACCCCGAAAACCGCGAGAAGATCGCCAAGGCCGCCACGCTGGTGCGTGTTGCCGGTGCGGGCGTGCCGGAGGGCGAGCAGCATTGGCCCTACAGTGAAATCTATCAGCGCCAGATGCAGGCCGAGCTCGGTGAAGACACGGAGGTGCGCTTGCGCATGCATGTGTCGCCTGCCTTGTGGGTGCGTGCGCCGAGTCTGGGTGAAGACTGGCTGAAAGTACCGCTGTATCCGCACCCGTTACGCGGGCAGAAGATCTGGAACGTGCTTGGCTGGTTCCTGGCGATCGGTTTGCTCTCCACCGCCTCCGCATGGATTTTTGTGCGTCAGCTCAACCAGCCGCTCAAGCGCCTGGTATTCGCCGCCCGCCAACTCGGCCAGGGACGCAGCGTGCGACTACCGGTGAGTGACACACCCAGCGAAATGACCGAGGTGTACGGTGCGTTCAACCAGATGGCGGAAGACGTCGAACAGGCCGGGCGCGAGCGCGAGCTGATGCTGGCGGGGGTGTCCCATGACCTGCGCACGCCGCTGACGCGCTTGCGGCTGTCGC
The DNA here is from genome assembly GCF_036864995.1 of Pseudomonas trivialis. Classification (NCBI taxonomy): domain Bacteria; kingdom Pseudomonadati; phylum Pseudomonadota; class Gammaproteobacteria; order Pseudomonadales; family Pseudomonadaceae; genus Pseudomonas; species Pseudomonas trivialis. The sequence goes on from NZ_CP142151.1 coordinate 255,288, forward strand.
TGGAATTGATGGGCAACCACAGCGACCTGACGGACGACATGGTTCGCGACATCGAGGACATGGATGCGATTCTGGATCAGTTTCTGGCGTTTATCCGCGACGGTCGTGATGAGCTGGTTGAAGAAGTCGACCTGACCGACCTGGTGCGTGAAGTGGTCGCGCCCTACAACCAGAACGGCGAACAGGTGCGCATGCGCCTGGAGCCGATCCAACCGTTTGCTTTGCGCAGGGTCTCGATGAAGCGCTTGCTGAACAACCTGATCGGCAACGCCTTGCACCATGCCGGTTCCGATGTGGAAGTGGCGGCCTATGTGTCCGGGGATAGCACGGCACCCTATGTGGTGCTGAGCGTGATGGACCGCGGAGCCGGTATAGATCCCGCCGAATTGGAAGGCATTTTCAACCCGTTCACCCGTGGCGACCGTGCCCGTGGCGGCAAGGGCACGGGCCTCGGACTGGCGATTGTGCGGCGGATTGCGTCGATGCATGGCGGCAATGTTGAACTGCGCAACCGTGCGGACGGTGGGCTGGAAGCGCGGGTGCGCTTGCCGCTTGGTTTGATGCTGCCCCGAGATGCGGTCTAACCAACAACACTGATTGAAAATGTGGGAGGGGCTTGCTCCCGATAGCGATGTCTCAGTCAAAAATGTTTGACTGACACTCTGCTATCGGGAGCAAGCCCCTCCCACATTTGGTTTTATGGTGTGTCAGAGGAGGACCGGGGTTCAGCCCTTGCCCTTGGTCCTGGTCATGTTCGGGCCACCATTCTTTTCCAGGTGCTGAATGATGATCCCCGCCACATCCTTGCCTGTGGTGGTCTCGATCCCCTCCAGGCCTGGCGATGAGTTCACTTCCATCACCAGCGGGCCATGGTTGGAGCGCAGGATATCCACACCCGCCACGGCCAAGCCCATCACCTTGGCTGCGCGCAATGCGGTCATGCGTTCTTCCGGGGTGATCTTGATCAGACTGGCGCTGCCGCCACGGTGCAGATTGGAGCGGAATTCGCCCGGCTTGGCCTGGCGCTTCATCGCGGCAATCACCTTGTCACCCACCACGAAGCAGCGAATATCTGCGCCGCCGGCTTCCTTGATGTACTCCTGCACCATGATGTTCTGCTTGAGGCCCATGAACGCCTCGATCACCGACTCGGCGGCAGTCGCGGTTTCACACAGCACCACGCCGATACCCTGGGTGCCCTCCAGCACCTTGATCACCAGCGGTGCACCGTTGACCATTTCGATCAGGTCCGGGATGTCGTCGGGTGAGTGGGCAAAGCCGGTGACCGGCAGGCCGATGCCACGGCGTGATAGCAGTTGCAGCGAGCGTAACTTGTCTCGCGAGCGGGCAATGGCCACGGACTCATTGAGGGGGAACACCCCCATCATTTCAAACTGGCGCAGCACCGCGCAGCCGTAGAAGGTCACCGATGCGCCGATGCGCGGGATCACTGCGTCAAACCCCTCCAAGGGCTTGCCCCGGTAGTGGATCTGCGGCTTGTGGCTGGCAATGTTCATATAGGCACGCAACGTGTCGATCACCACCATATCGTGGCCACGTTCGGTACCGGCCTCAACCAGGCGGCGGGTGGAATACAGACGCGGGTTTCGCGACAGCACAGCAATCTTCATGCAGCACCTGGGGCAGAAATAGTAGAGACCGGGAACACCGGCTTGTCTTGAACGTACTTGACGCCGGGACTGACCACCAATTGGCCGTCAATCAGCGCCTTGGAGCCCAGCAACAGGCGGTAACGCATGGCCTTGCGGCAAGCCAGGGTGAACTCCACCCGCCATACCCGATCACCCAGCGCCAGCGTGGTGCTGATCACATAGCGCACCTGCGCGTGACCGTTGGAGCTCTTGATGGTCTTCATGGTCACCAGCGGCGCCTCGCAGCGGCGATGACGCAGTTGCACGACGGTGCCCAGGTGCGCGGTAAAGCGTACCCACTGCGCACCGTCGCGCTCAAACGGCTCGATATCGGTGGCGTGCAGGCTCGAGGTACTGGCCCCGGTGTCGATCTTCGCGCGCAGGCCCGCCACCCCCAGATCGGGAAGGGCCACCCATTCACGCAGACCCACAACGGTCAAATGGTCAAATGTCTTCAATATAGGTAACCGGTCAATTCGCCCAGGCGTGAGGAGCAACCTTGGCCAGGGCGTTGAATGCGGGCCTGGCGAACCAGTAACCCTGCATCAGAAATATTCCACAGTCGGACAGGAAATCGCGCTCGCCGGCACTTTCGATGCCCTCGGCGATGACAGTAACCCCCAACTGCTCACAGATTGTGACAATCCCCCGGACGATCACCTGACGGACACGGTCCTTGTCGATATCGCGGATCAGCGCCATGTCGAGTTTGATCAGGTCAGGTTGGAAATCGGCCAGCAGGTTCAGCCCCGAATAGCCCGCGCCGAAATCGTCGATGGCGGTCTTGAAGCCGAATTCGCGGTATTCACGCAGAATATTGGTCAAATGGCGATAGTTATCGACGTACTCGCTTTCCAGCGTCTCGAAAATCAGCCGGTTCAGCGGAAAATTGTGTGCTCGCGCCGCTTCCAGCGTACTGCGGATACACAGCTCCGGCCGATACACCGCGTTGGGCATGAAGTTGATTGAAAGATGGCTCTGCATGTCCAACGCTGCAGCGCGGGCGATGGCCTGGGTGCGGCAGCGCTGGTCGAAGCGGTAGCGGTTGCCGTCATTAACCTGGTTCAGCACCGAGAGGGCGCCTTCACCTTGAGGGCCTCGCACCAACGCTTCGTGGGCAAAAATGGAATGATCGCGCAGGTCTACGATAGGCTGGTAGGCGAAGGCAAAGTCAAAGCTCAGCGGCTCGCTTTGCTGGCAACCCACGCAACGCTGGTTGGGCGAGGTGAGTGAGGTGGGGAAGTCGGTCACAGCGTATCCTCGCGAAAACAGGGTGCTACCCGGCGTATCTTAGGTGAGCCTTGGGGTTTATGCGTCGAAGGGTTTCGACAGTAAGGTTGCGACATTTTTCAGAGCGAGGAATTCAAGTGGCTCAGAAGCAGGAAGAGGAAGAAAAGGTCCGTTTGGACAAGTGGCTGTGGGCGGCGCGGTTCTATAAAACCCGTGCCCTGGCCAAGGCTGCCATCGAGAGCGGCAAGGTGCACCATCGCGGCGAACGCTGCAAGCCGGGCAAGGAACCGCGTGTCGGTGACGAGTTTCAGATTCGTACAGGGTTTGACGAAAAAACCATCGTGGTGCAGGCGCTTTCCATCGTGCGCCGTGGCGCTCCCGAAGCGCAGGCACTGTACGCCGAGACTGAAGCCAGCATTGCCAAGCGTGAAAACGCTGCAGCCATGCGCAAGGCCGGGGCGTCAGGCCTGACCACAGATGGCAAGCCGAGCAAGAAGCAGCGTCGTGATCTGTTCAAGTTTCGCGGCAGCGGCAATGACGACTGATTGCGCGGATCTCGTGGTTCAAATATGGGAGGGGGCTTGCTCCCGATTGCGGTGTATCAGTCACCTTTGTATGCCCTGACAATCTCTCATCGGGAGCAAGCCCCTCCCACATTACAGACTCGGCGTTACGCGGTTTGTCGTATGACACTCAATCGCCCGATCACCGGCAGCTTACCCAGCAACTCGAAGATTGGCGCCGTCACGCGCAGCAACGCCCCCGAAACCTTCGCCGCAAAAGGCGTGTAATACCCCCACCCCAATGCCAGCAACGCCAACAGCACGCCGCCGATATAGTCGTCCTGCCCCCAATGCGCGCCCGCTACCAGGCGCGGCATCATGAACAGCAGCGCCAGGCCCCAGATCACCAGCACCTGGCCGAAGTTGCGGGCAAACACTGTCATGAACATGCCCCAGATCAGCAGCACCGAAGCATGATCCCCCGGAAAACTCTGGCTTGAACGGTCCTTCAGCTCCCAGGTTTTCTCAAGACCGGGGAAGTAGTCGCTCATCTGCACGGCACCGCCGATCACCATTGACGGGCTGCTGTGCTGCCAGCCCATGTGCGCGGCGAGTTTGGAAAACAGCATGCGGATAAACAGCAGCAACAGCAGGATGCCGAGAAAGCCAAAGAACGCCTGGCGTACCTGCACCGCCTTGAACACCCATTCGCCGCGAACCAGCAGCGCCAGCAAAATTACCCCAACCACCGCGTCAAAGGGGCGCAGACTGGCCACGGCCCACACGTGCAGCCAGGTTGCGCTGGTCGCCAGTGGGTCATTGAGCAGGTGAAACAGCCACTCGTCGAAAATCACACACAGCATCTGGCCCGTGGGCCACAGCCAAAAACACAGCAGTCCGATAGCGAGTAGATTGCAAAGAGCCCATCGCCGGAGGTTCCACTTGGCTTGGAACAAACCCGGATTGTTCATAAACTGTCCCTCTTCGCTCTAGTAAGTTCTCTGTTTCCAGGAGAAAACCGCACCAAGATGGTGCTAAAGCGTTTAATTTTATAAACGTTGTAATCATTTTGTCATCAATTCAGATACCCAGACCTATGACTGATCTACCGGATACCGACTTCACCCAACGCTTCATCTTCGATGAGAACGACGCCCGCGGCGAACTGGTCTCGCTGGAGCGCAGCTATGCCGAAGTCCTCGCCAAGCACGCCTATCCGGAGCCGGTCGCGCAACTGCTCGGTGAGTTGATGGCGGCTGCGGCGCTGCTGGTGGGCACCATGAAGTTCGATGGTTTGCTGATTTTGCAGGCCCGCTCCGAAGGCCCGATTCCCTTGCTGATGATCGAGTGTTCCAGCGAGCGCGACATCCGTGGCCTGGCCCGCTACGACGCCGACCTGATCGCCCCTGACGCCACGTTGAGCGACCTGATGCCCAACGGCGTGCTGGCGCTGACGGTCGACCCCACGGTGGGCCAGCGCTATCAAGGCATTGTCGACCTTGACGGCGACACTCTGTCGGACTGCTTCACCAACTATTTCGTGATGTCCCAGCAGGTTGGCACCAAGTTCTGGCTCAACGCCGACGGCAAGCGCGCTCGTGACCTGCTGCTGCAACAACTGCCGGCGGACCGCATCAAGGACGACGATGACCGCGCCGAAAGCTGGCGCAACCTCACCGCCCTGGCCGGCACCCTCACGGCGGAAGAGCTGCTGGGCCTGGATAATCCGACCATCCTGCACCGCCTTTACCACGAAGAGGCTGTGCGCCTGTTCGACCCGCAAACCCTGCGCTTCCATTGCAGCTGCTCGCGCGAGCGTTCCGGCAACGCGCTGGTCAGCCTGGGACTGGAAGATGCACAGAATCTGGTAGTCGAACACGGCGGCCATATCGAGATCGATTGCCAGTTCTGCAACCAGCGCTACCTGTTCGATGCGGCCGATGTTGCTCAATTATTCGCCGGCGCAGGCATCGACACGCCTTCCGACACCCGTCACTAAAACGTTTAAGCACAGGTAAATCACCTGAGAAACGCCGAGATAGCGCTGTTCTGACGGGAGGGCCCTACTCTTTTTGGGCTTTTCTGGCATAATCCGGCCCACTTTTTTCGCGGTAGTAGTGCGCAACTTTCTACTACAAAACGTTTGGAGCACTCGGCCATAGGCCGACGGGGAACCTCATGACGCAAGCCAACAACGCCGTATACACCGATCTGAGTGTTGACGATCTGGTTAAAGAAGCCCTGCAGCGCGGTGAAGGCGTGCTTGCCGATACTGGTGCACTGGTCGTTGAAACCGGTCACCGTACCGGTCGTTCGCCGGTCGATCGTTTCATCGTTGAAGAGCCTTCCACTCAGGACGCCATCGCCTGGGGCCCGATCAACCGCAAGTTCCCGGCCGACAAGTTCGATGCCCTGTGGGCTCGCGTCGAGGCGTTCAACAACGCGCAAGAGCACTTCGTTTCCCATGTTCACGTAGGGGCCGCTGAAGACCACTACCTGGCCGTGAAAATGACCACCCAGACGGCCTGGCAGAACCTGTTCGGCCGTTGCCTGTTCATCAACCCGGCCCAGTACAACCCGGCCGGTCGTGAAGAGTGGCAAGTGCTCAACGTGGCCAACTTCGAGTGCGTGCCTGAGCGTGACGGCACCAACTCCGACGGTTGCGTGATCCTCAATTTCGCACAGAAAAAAGTGCTGATCGCCGGCATGCGCTACGCCGGTGAAATGAAAAAAGCCATGTTCTCGGTGCAGAACTTCCTGCTGCCGGCTTCCGACGTGCTGCCGATGCACTGCGCTGCCAACATTGGCGAAGCAGGCGACGTGACGCTGTTCTTCGGCCTGTCGGGCACCGGTAAAACCACCCTGTCCGCTGACGAAAGCCGTTACCTGATCGGTGACGACGAACACGGCTGGGGCGAAGGCGTGGTGTTCAACATCGAAGGCGGTTGCTATGCCAAGTGCATCGACCTCTCCGAGAAGAACGAGCCGGTGATCTGGAAAGCCATCAAACACGGCGCCGTGCTGGAAAACGTGGTTATCGACGATGCCGGGCACGCCGACTACACCAACGTCAGCCTGACCCAGAACAGCCGCGCCGCCTACCCGCTGGAGCACGTTGCCAAGCGTTCCGAGAAAAACCTGGGCGGCGAGCCAAACGCGGTGATCTTCCTGACCTGCGACCTGACCGGCGTACTGCCGCCCGTGTCGATCCTCAGCGAAGAACAAGCGGCCTATCACTTCCTGTCCGGCTACACCGCTCTGGTGGGCTCGACCGAAATGGGTTCCGGCGGCGGCATCAAGTCGACCTTCTCCACCTGCTTCGGCGCACCGTTCTTCCCGCGCCCGGCCGGCGAATACGCTGAGCTGCTGATCAAGCGCATCCGCGGCTTCGGCTCCAAGGTCTACCTGGTCAACACCGGCTGGACCGGCGGTGGCTACGGCGTTGGCAAGCGTTTCAACATCCCGACTACACGCGGCGTGATCGCAGCCATCCAGAGCGGCGCGTTGATCGGTGCCGAGACCGAGAACCTGGACACCATCAACCTGGACGTGCCGCTGGCGGTGCCGGGTGTCGAGACTGGGCTGCTGAACCCGCGTAATACCTGGGCCGACAAGGCTGCTTATGACGAAGCGGCGAAGGCGCTGGCCGGGTTGTTTGTCGAGAACTTCAAGAAGTTTGAAGTGAGTGATGCGATCAAGGCTGCGGGTCCCAAGTTGTAAGACTCGATCGTTATGAAAAAGCCGCCCTCATTGGGCGGCTTTTTTGTGCCCGCTCGCAGGTCAATATGGATCCAGTGTGGCAGGGGCTCTATGGTGCACTTAACTCAGGTTTTCCAGCGTCTGCGTGTCCCAGCTGTGGGTCTTGATGGCCAGGTAGAGCATGCCGATGGTCAGCGGGATCTTTTCACCACGGCCTTTGGCGCGGTGTTTGAGGAAGACGTCAAAAACCGGCGGCTGGAAGTAACGGTAGGCATCGTAGTCGCCCAGGTCGACGGCGAAATCCTGCTCCAGGGCCTCCATCAGTTGCCTGGCTTCGCCGCCGTCGCAGCCCAGGTCGAGGTTTATCGCGGTTTGCAGTCGAATGGTTTTATGTTGCGGCAGTCCGATTTCTTCGTGCAGCAGTTGCAGGAGTTGCTGCATGTCGGGGTCTTCGGGGAAGTTGGGAGCCAGGTTAATGGTGGGGGTTCGCAGAGGTGGGTGAGCATTACGTCGTCGGCGGTATCTGTTTCGGGCGAGCAAGGCAGACAGAACCAGGAAGAGAGTCAGACTGATCCAGAAGATATATTCAGTCATTAAAGTAACCGCCCTGGCGTTGCCGGATCGTCTTTGAAGGACGAATCGCGGTAAATTTGAAACCGTAACAGCCGTTGTGTTGAGTCCTTTCGTTGTTCACGGGCTTTACCGAGAAAGTTGAGAGGCCGTTAGTTTCGGTCAGAACGTGGAGGGGCCAATAGAGGGGGAGCAGGTGTTTTTTGCAGTTTGGGAAGCGGATTGCGCGGTATTTGGTCTTTTCCTACAGTGACTGCCGGCATCTTCAGCTTGTCGTCGATCTTTCGCCAGAACCGCTCAACTATGGGAACGATCAGGGCCTTGCAGGTGTGCTTATGCAGCGCTTGAAAATCGCTTCCAGCCCCCTGTAATCACACGCCACCGCGTCGATATTGGCAGGTATCCACGCTGCGTCTTTTACCAGCCACCAGTTCACCGAGAACCCCGCATTTATGATGATTTGTTCAAACAGGATCCGTTGAGCCCGGCCATTGCCTTCGCGAAAAGGGTGGATGACATTGAGGTCGCCATAAACTTCAGCGATTTGATTCACCAGCTCAGCCTGCGTGGCGCCGACAAACCAGTTCGCCACTTCCATATGCCGAATAATCTTCGCCGCTTCCGGGGGGATACGTTCGGGCGTGCAGAACAGCGTGTCGCCTTTCTGGATATTGACGCTGCGCAGCTCACCGGCCCAGTCGTAAATATCGTCAAATAAAGTGCGATGGATGTTTTGCAGGCGATCAAGGTCGTAGGGCGGCGGGAAGAGGGGAAGGTTGCCTATGGCGATTTCGGACAGTTCCCGCTCGGCTTCATGCAGGCGTGCTTCATCGAGCAAATCGAGGCGGTTGCGCAGGACGCTGCTACCGGGATAGCAGTAAGGATCCTGGCCCACCCCGTATTTGTCGAGCATCAGCGCGGAGTATTGCGATACTTGGCAAGGACGGCTTCGCGAGTGGGCAGCGGTTTGTCGACGTCGGCCGGCTGGGTATCGAACCCCTCCAGGCGCAGGCTGGCCAAGTAATTGGAACGGCGGATCTTGTGGTAATGATCCTGTTTTTGCTCAAACGTCAGTTCGCTCATTGCAGCGTACTCCTAGGTCGCAAGGCTTGATTGTAGCGCAATGCATCTGCGCGAAGGCAGTCTTTGGATAGGCAAGATATGGTAGTTGTTCCTACAAGCTTGCGCGAATAGTCCTGCTTTCCGCCACGCTGTGTATCATCCTGTCTCTTTTTTTCCATGCGACCTTTCTCGATTCGCTGACCCTGGTGAGCTACGTTTTTAAGCCACCCTCAGCGGTCAATGGAGTGACAGCCTATGCACGACACCCTCCAGCAGGTCTTTGGTTATTCACAGTTTCGTTCGGGCCAGGAAGAAGTGGTCAGCGCCGTGCTGGACGGGCGCTCGGCGGCTGCAATTTTCCCTACCGGGTCTGGTAAATCCCTGTGCTATCAACTGTCGGCGGTTCTGCTCCCGCACCTGACGCTGGTGGTTTCACCACTGCTGGCGTTGATGCAGGATCAGTTGGGCTTTCTGCAGCGCCACGGGATTTCAGCTGGCAGCATTGATTCGGCGCAAAGTCGCGAGGACGCCAATGAGGTGATGGCGCGGGCGCGCTCCGGTGAGCTGAAGATCCTGATGATTTCCGTGGAACGCCTGAAGAACGAGCGCTTTCGTAACTTCCTGCAAAGCGTGCCGATTTCATTGTTGGTAGTGGACGAAGCCCACTGTATTTCCGAATGGGGCCACAACTTTCGTCCAGACTACCTGAAGCTGCCGGACTACCAACGCCAGTTCAATATCCCGCAGGCCCTTCTGCTGACGGCTACAGCAACGCCCAAGGTGATTGTCGACATGCAGGCCAAGTTCGCCATTGCACCGGGCGATGTGATCACCACAGGCTTCTATCGGCCCAACCTCAACCTGCTGGTGGAGCCGGTGAGCGGCGCGAACAAGCGCCGGCGCCTGGTGCAGTGGATGAGCGAGCGGCCCAACCAGCCGAGCATCGTCTACGTCACCCTGCAAAAAACCGCTGAGCAGATCGCCGAGCACTTGAACCGCAACGGCATCCAGGCCGAGGCGTATCACGCCGGGTTGCCGCACGATAAACGCGAAGGCATCCAGCAACGATTCATGGGCGGGCGCTCCAATTGCATCGTCGCGACCATCGCGTTCGGCATGGGTATCGACAAGAGTGATATCCGCAACGTGGTGCACTTTGACCTGCCCAAGTCCATCGAGAACTACAGCCAGGAAATCGGCCGCGCAGGACGTGACGGGCAGCCATCGGACTGCCTGGTGCTGGCCAACCGTGACAGCCTCAATGTGCTGGAAAATTTCGTGTACGGCGACACGCCAGAGCAGGAGGGCATCCGCCGTGTGCTGGACGAGTTGCAGGCGTCACGCAGCGAGGGGCAGTGGGAGTTTTTGCTGCGCTCGCTGTCGGACCACAGCAATATCCGCGAGCTGCCGCTCAAGACCTTGCTGGTACAACTCGAACTCAAGGGCGTGATCGCGCCGCGCTATGCGTTTTATGCCGAGTACCGTTTCAAATACCTGATTGAGCCCGAGGCCTTGCTGGCGCGTTTTTCCGGCGAGCGGCAGCAGTTTGTCGCGGCAATCATCCAAGTGTGCAAGCGCGCCAAAACCTGGGCGACGGTGGATTTCGATGCGCTTTATAACCAGCACGGCGCCGAGCGCAACCGGGTGGTGAAGGCCCTGGATTACTTTCAGGAGCAGGGGCTGATCGAGCTGGAGAGCAAGCAGATGACCGAGGTCTACAGTTTGCTGAATACGGATTTCGACCCGCAGGCATTGAGCACCGAGTTATACACAGGCTTCAAGCACCACGAGGTGACAGAAGTCGCGCGTATTCACGCCATGCTAGATCTGTTCGCCACCGAACACTGCCTGGGGCAGCGTCTGGCACAGTATTTTGGCGATGACCAGGCGCCGCAACGTTGTGGACATTGCTCGGTGTGCCACGGCCATATCGCGCACTTGCCACCTCCGCCTAGCCTGCCGGCACTTGTGGATAAAAACTTCATGGGCCTGTGCGGTGATTTTATCCACAGGCATCATGAACACATCGGCGATTTGCCGGGCCCCGAGCGGCTTACGCGTTTTCTCGGCGGAATCAGCGTGCCGTTGTTCGCCAGGTTGAAGGCGCGCAGCATTCCCGGGTTTGCCGCGCTGGAGGACTATCCCTACGCAGAGGTTCGCGAGTGGGCCGATGCCCATTTGCAGGACCTGTAAACAGACACCTTGAAGAGATTTGCCAATGCCTGACTCAGTGCCGCAACGCGCCGACTACGCTCACTTCCAGCCGATCATCACACGCTGGCACGACAATGATGTGTATGGCCATGTGAACAACGTCACTTACTACAGCTTTTTCGATACGGCGGTGAATACCTACCTGATCGAGCAAGGCGGGTTGGACATTCACGACGGCGAGGTGGTGGGCTTTGTGGTGAGTTCGGCGTGTGATTATTTTGCGTCGATTGCCTTTCCCGAGCGCATCGACGTCGGCCTGCGCGTGGGCAAGTTGGGCAACAGCTCGGTGCAGTATGAGTTGGCGGTGTTCAAGGCCGGCGAGGAAGAGGCCTGTGCGGCGGGGCGATTTGTGCATGTATTCGTGGATCGGGCTTCGAACCGACCTGTGACGATCGCGCAGAAGTTGCGCGATGCGCTGCAGCGATTGGTTATTTAGCCGCAACACCACCGATCCAAATGTGGGAGGGAGCAAGCCCCTCCTACCCTGGATATGCTGTGGTCTTCAGACCTCAGCGGTGACGATGGTGATGCTTGCGATGCCCATAGGCATGGCCACGGCCGCGATGGTCATCACGGTCATAACGGCGGTTATCGCGCCCACGGTAGCGGCGATCATCGTCATCGCTCTTGTTGCCCATGTAGTTGCCCAGCGCGCCGCCAGCACCGCCGCCGGCGGCTGCGCCGACTAGGCTGCCGGTGTTGCCGCCAACGCTGCGACCTACCACGTTGCCACCGGCCGCACCCAACGCACCGCCGATGGCGGCTTCGCCACGGCTGCGTTTGTCGGCACCCACCGCGCTGCCGCCCGCGCCGCCCAGGGCTGCACCGATGGCCGAACCTGTGTTGCCGCCGATCTGCTGGCCTACAACCGAACCCAGAACCCCACCCAATGCGCCGCCCACACCGGCTTCGGTGGTGCCACCCGCCATGGCTGCGCCGCTGGCAAGGCTAAAGGACAGCAAGAGAATCGAGGAGAACTTCATAGGGAGACCTCAAGAGGATGACGCCGCGATCCTGAGGTCGTAGGAGAATGCTGACAATCGAAATCCGACCAGTGGCAATAGTTGTATACAATTCGCTAACTTACTGTTTTTTATAGGGAACTTAAGTCATTTTAGTCAGTCTCTATCTACTTCGGAACGGCCGCTTTTATGCAAAAGCGGCCTTTTTTGTGCCTGTAATTTATGCGGTGCGGGCCATGATCAAGCCATTGTCACTCGCCGCTTCCAGGCGGATCGCCACGAACTTCGAGGTGGGCGTATGGCTGCCATCCCCGGTGCTTTCCAGCGGTACCAGCGGGTTCACTTCCGGGTAGTACGCGGCGGCCTGGCCGGCCGGGATATCAAAGGCCAGCAGAGTGAAGCCCTTCACACGGCGCTCACGGCCGTCTTCCCACAGCGACACGATGTCGGCCTTCTGCCCCGGCTTGAAGCCCAGGCGGATGATGTCCGCTTCATTGACGAACAGCACGTCACGTTGGCCTTTCACTCCGCGATAACGGTCGTCCAGGCCATAAATGGTGGTGTTGTACTGATCGTGGGAGCGCATCGATTGCATGATCAGGTCCGGCACCCGGCCCGTGGCGTGGGTGCGTTCGTGGATCAGGTCCTTGGGCAGGATGTTCGCACGGAAGTTGGCGCGGCCCAGCGGGGTGTTCCAGCGACGCGCGCCGGCCGAGTTGCCGAGGTAGAAACCGCCTGGGTGCTTGATGCGTTCGTTGAAGTCCTTGAAGCCTGGGATGGTGTCGGCGATCAGATCGCGAATGCGCCCGTAGTCTGCCACCAGCCAGTTCCAGTCCACCGGCTTGCTGCCCAGGGTGGCGGCGGCGATGCCGGCGATGATCGCTGGCTCAGATTTCATCAGCTTCGACAGCGGTTGCAGCTGGCCATTGGAGCCGTGAACCATGCTGAACGAGTCTTCTACCGTTACCGCCTGTGGGCCGTCGGCCTGGATGTCGATGTCAGTACGGCCCAGGCACGGCAAAATCAGTGCGTCTTTACCATGCATCAGGTGGCTGCGGTTGAGTTTGGTGCTGATCTGCACGGTCAGGTCGCAATTGCGCAGCGCTTCGAAGGTGCGCGAGCTGTCCGGCGTGGCCTGGGCGAAGTTACCGCCCAGGGCAATGAAGACTTTGGAGCGGCCTTCGAGCATGGCGTGAATCGCTTCCACCACGTTGTGGCCGTTGGTGCGCGGCACCTGGAGCTGAAAACGCCGCTCCAGGGAGTCGAGGAAGGCCACCGGTGGGCGCTCGTTGATGCCCATGGTGCGGTCGCCCTGCACGTTGCTGTGGCCACGCACCGGGCACAAGCCGGCGCCGGGGCGGCCAATATTGCCGCGCAGCAGCATCAGGTTGGCGATTTCCTGGATGGTCGGCACCGAGTGGCGATGCTGGGTGATGCCCATCGCCCAGCACATGATCACGTTCTTGCCCTTGGCGTACATGCGCGCGGCCTGCTCGATCTCGACCAGGGTGAGGCCGGACTGCTCGACGATTTCATCCCACGAGGTGTCGTCGATCTTGCCCAGGTAATCAAGCACGTTAGCGGTGTGTTCGTTGAGGAAGTCGTGGTCGAACACCGCTTCCTTGCCTTCGGCCTGAGCCTGGCGTTCCCACAGCAGCAGGAACTTGGCCATGCCACGCAGGATGGCCATGTCGCCGCCCAGCGCCGGGCGGAAGTAGGCGGTGTTGGTAGGTTTGTCACCGTTGGTGAGCATTTCCAGCGGGTGCTGCGGGTGCTGGAAGCGTTCCAGGCCGCGCTCTTTGAGCGGATTGATGCACACCACCTGGGCGCCGCGTTTAACCGCTTCGCGCAGCGGTTCGAGCATGCGCGGATGGTTGGTGCCGGGGTTCTGGCCCCACACGAAGATCGCATCGGCATGCTCGAAGTCATCAAAGGTCACGGTGCCTTTGCCGACGCCCACGCTTTGCGCCAGGGCTACGCCACTGGCCTCGTGGCACATGTTCGAGCAATCCGGGAAATTATTGGTACCGTAGGCGCGCACGAACAGCTGGTACAGGTACGCCGCTTCGTTGCTGGCGCGGCCCGAGGTGTAGAACTCGGCCATGTCCGGGCTGGGCAAAGCATTGAGGTGCTTGCCGATCAGGTCGAATGCCGCTTCCCAGCTGACCGACTGATAGCGGTCGGTTTCGGCGTTATAACGCATCGGCTCGGTCAGGCGGCCCTGGTATTCGAGCCAGTAGTCGCTCTGCTCCAGCAGCGCGGTGACGCTGTGCTTGGCAAAAAATGCCGCATCGACCCGGCGCTTGGTGGCCTCCCAGTTGACCGCCTTGGCGCCGTTTTCGCAGAACTTGACCATGCCGCTTTCCGGCGAGTCACCCCAGGCGCAGCCCGGGCAGTCGAATCCGCCGTTCTGGTTGGTCTTGAGCATCATGCGCAGGTTTTTCAGCGCATTGTCGCTGGTCAACCACGCCTGGGCCACGCTGATCAGTGCACCCCAGCCGCCGGCCGGGCCCTTGTAGGGCTTGTAGCGCGGGGTCGGGGTTTGGTCGGCTTGATGATGATTGCTCACGGCTGGTTCTCCATCGCAGGGCTGTAGACCCGCGGCGCACTTTTCTGCGGCAGGTGGATGAGATTGAGGTTGTGCCGGCGCGCCCATTGCAGGGCCAGGCCGGTGGGCGACGACAGGCTGACCAGGGTCTGGATGCCTGCGCGCAAAACTTTCTGGATCAATTCGAGGCTGCAACGGCTGGTGACAATCGCCAGGCCGCCGTCGGTAGGGATTTTTTGGCGAATCAATGCACCGATCAACTTGTCGAGGGCGTTATGCCGACCGATATCTTCGCGGCCCAGCAGCAACTCGCCCTGGCCGTTCATGAACACCGCCGCGTGCACGGCGCCGCTGTGCTGGCCCAAGGGCTGAAATGCGCTGATGCGTTGACGCAGGCCGTTTAGCCAGTCAGCCGGCGGCAACGGCGCGCCGGGCAGCACGTTGAGGTCCGGCAAGGCTTGTTCCACGGCTTCGACGCCGCACAACCCACAGCCGCTGGTGCCAGCCAGTTGGCGGCGCTGCTGCTTGAGGTTCCAGAACGCGCGGCTGGAAATCTGCACCTGAGCGTACTGCGCCGAACCCGAGCCACTGAGTTTGAGGTCATAAATGTCGCTGACGTCGGCAATGATGCCGCTGCCCAGGCTGAAGCCGACGATGAAGTCTTCCAGGTCCGTTGGCGTCACCAGCATGACGGCCTGGCTGATGTCGTTGTAGGCAATCGCCAGCGCCACTTCTTCGGCCAGAGCGGTGCTGGCGACTTCAGTGTGTTCAAGATTGCAGAACTGGTAGCTCTGGCTGGCGGCGGGCGCAGGTGTGTCGAGAGCAGGCGCCGCGCAAACCGGGTGCTTGGCGTTCATGGGGCAGTACCATCGGCGGATTGGTCAGTGCTTAGACTAGGCGCGACAAAGCGTCGCGTCTAATCGCCAGTACTGATCTGCCGATAGATGACGTCGATCAAGAAGCTGTCGGCGATTTCTGAAACAGCGCGAAGCAGGCCTCTGCCAGGGCCGAGCGCGGTGCGCTGCGGCGCATGATCAACCCCAGACGCGCGAGGGTGTGGGCATCTTCGATGGGTTGCAGGCGTAGATGCTCGGTGAGCGCATCCAGACCGCCCTCCAGTGGCATTACCGCGCAACACAGTCCGCCGTGCACCGCTTGGAGCAACTGATGAACGGCGTCGGTCTGCAACAACGGCTGTGGGTTGAGGCCACGGCTGTGGAAGTTGTGGTCGATGGACTGGCGAAAGTGCATGCCGCTGGTGAGCATGCCCAAAGGCAGCTCAATCAGCGACTCCCAGCTCAACGGCGTATCGCCGAAGCTGAAGAAGCGTTGATCGTAGAGCAGGCCCATGCGCGTTTCGCCGAGCGCCAGGGAGTCGAAGCGTTCGTTGTCCAGACGCTCCAGGTACGACACGCCAAGATCCAGCCGGTTGCTCGCCAGTTGCTCCAGGATCTGTTCGGAGCTGAGGGCCGACAATTCAAAACGCAGGCTGGGGTGCTCCGTGTGCAGTTGCTGCATCAGCGCCAACGGGTCAAAGCTCGACAGCGGCACCACGCCCAAGCGCAGCGTACCCACCAGATTGCCGCGACAGGCCGCGGCCTCGGCCTGCAAGCCGTCATAGGCTGCCAGCACGGTACGGGCCCAGGCCAGCACGCGTTCGCCGGGGGCGGTGAAACCTTCGAAACGTTGGCCGCGATTGACCAGCGGCAGGTCCAGCTCTTCTTCCAGGCTGCGCAGGCGCATCGACAGGGTCGGCTGGGTGATGTGGCAACGCGCCGCCGCCTGGCCGAAGTGACGGGTTTCGTCGAGGG
The DNA here is from genome assembly GCF_036864995.1 of Pseudomonas trivialis. Classification (NCBI taxonomy): domain Bacteria; kingdom Pseudomonadati; phylum Pseudomonadota; class Gammaproteobacteria; order Pseudomonadales; family Pseudomonadaceae; genus Pseudomonas; species Pseudomonas trivialis. The sequence goes on from NZ_CP142151.1 coordinate 271,539, forward strand.
CGATGAGGAATTTCAACTGTTTGATGTCCATCTTCGCTCCGGGGCTTATTCCAATGGCGGGGGATTCTAGCGCGTTTGGGTCTGTGCTCGGGCTGGAACCGACGTCTGCAGGGCGGGTCTAGTCTTGGGCATCTGGAAATCAAATCCCGAACCCCAAGGAGAGTGCATCATGAGTCTTTTGAGCTTTGTCAAGGAAGCGGGCGAGAAGTTGATCGACCTGCTGACGCCCGGTAATGCCAACGCCAGTGAGCAATTGAAAGAGCATGTGGCCAAGGTCGGCCTGGGCAATCCAAACGTGCAAACCACAGTCGACGGTGACAAGGTTACCGTGACCGGTGAAGTGGCGACCCAGGAAGAGAAAGAAAAGATCCTGCTGGCATTGGGCAACATTGCCGGTGTGGCGAGTGTGGATGATCAGATCACTGTATCCGGCCCGGCTGTGGCTGCCGCCCGTTTCGTTGTGGTGAAAAAAGGCGACACCCTCAGCGCGATTTCCCTCACGGTGTACGGCAACGCCAACCAGTACAACAAGATCTTCGAGGCCAACAAGCCGCTGTTGTCGCATCCGGACAAAATCTATCCGGGCCAGACACTGCGTATTCCTGAGTAATACGCAAATCAAAAATGTGGGAGGGGCTTGCTCCCGATAGCACAGTGTCAGTCACCGAGGTGATTCTGATGCACCGCTATCGGGAGCAAGCCCCTCCCACAGTGGTTTAGAGTCCGGTAATGAGGTCGCGATAGTCGTCGACGGCGGTAAATTCAGCGGTGTCCTTGGGTCCCTTCCTGCTGTCCGGCTCTTTCACCGCCAGCAAATGCCCCACGCCGAAATCTCGCGCGCTGCGCAGAATCGGCAAGGTGTCATCGATAAACAGACTGCGAGCGGGATCGAAGCCTATATCGGCCTGCAAGGCATCCCAGAACTGCGGGTTTTCCTTGGCGAAACCATAGTCGTGGGAACTGATCAATCGCTCGAAATACGGCGCCAGTTCAATGCGCTCCAGCTTCAGCGACAACGAGTCACGATGGGCGTTGGTGATCATGATCACCCGCTTGCCGGCTTGTTTGATTGCCGCCAGAAACGTGTCGGCATCCGGGCGCAGGGCGATCAGGTCGGCGGTTTCCAGCTTGAGTTCGCGCACCGGCAGCTTCAGTTCGGTGCTCCAGAAGTCCAGGCAATACCATTGCAATTGTCCGGCGTTACGCTCGAACAGAGGCTGCAGCTCCATCTCGGCCATGGCCCGACTCACCCCGTGCAGGTCAGCGTAGCGTTGGGGCAGGTGCTCCATCCAGAAATGGTTGTCGTAATGCAGGTCGAGCAGGGTGCCGTCCATGTCCAGCAGGACGGTGTCGATGGCGTGCCAGGGCAAAGCGGGCATGGGGCGGTCTCATGTAAGTAAAGATATCCGACACAGACAATCGGAAAAGCCACGGTATAGTAACCCGATCACGCCAAGGAGCCTCTCATGCGCCAGAAACCCACCGTCCTCGCCCGCGAAATCGTCGCCAGTAGCCGTTTGTTCCGCGTGGAGGAAGTGCAACTGCGCTTTTCCAATGGCGTTGAACGCACCTACGAGCGTCTGGTTGGACGCGGCGCCGGTTATGGCGCGGTGATGATCGTGGCGATGATCGATGCGGACCACGCGCTGCTGATCGAGGAATACTGTGGCGGGACTGACGAATATGAACTGTCCTTGCCGAAAGGACTGATCGAACCTGGTGAGGACGTGCTGGCGGCGGCAAACCGCGAGCTCAAGGAAGAGGCGGGCTTTGGTGCGCATCAGTTGGAACACATCACCGAGTTGTCATTGTCGCCTGGCTACATGAGCCAGAAAATTCAGGTGGTACTGGCCACCGACCTTTATGAAGAACGCCTGGAAGGCGATGAACCCGAGCCGATGCGTGTAGACAGGATCAATCTGCGCGAGCTGTCGCAACTGGCGCAAAACGAGCAGTTCAGCGAAGGCCGTGCATTGGCTGCGCTGTACCTGGTACGAGACCTGTTGACCCAGCGAGGAGCCTTTAGCGCATGAGCGAACTGTTTTTAGGCCACCCGTTGATTGCCCCCGTGATTGAGTTGGCACGCCAGGCCGGTGAAGTGATCCTGCCGTATTGGCGCGCCGATGTGGCGGTCACCGCCAAGGCGGATGACTCGCCGGTGACGGCGGCAGACCTCGCCGCTCACCACCTTATCCTCGCCGGGCTGACTGCGCTGGACCCGAGCATTCCCGTGTTGTCCGAAGAGGACGCCGATATCGACCAGAGCGTGCGTGCTGGCTGGCAGCGCTGGTGGCTGGTGGACCCGCTGGATGGCACCAAGGAGTTCATCAGCGGCAGTGAAGAATTTACCGTCAACGTGGCGTTGATCGAACAGGGCCGCGTGGTGTTTGGCGTGGTGTCGATGCCCACCAGCGGTCGTTGCTACTTCGGTGGTGCAGGCCTGGGCGCGTGGCGTTCGGATGTAAACGAAGCGCCCCGGCAGATCCAGGTACGCAAGACCCCAGCTGCAGGCGAAGCGTTTACCGTCGTTGCCAGCCGCCGCCACAGCAGTCCCGAGCAGGAGCGCTTGCTGGACGGTTTGAGCCAGGGCCTGGGTGAGTTGAAGCTGGCGAATATCGGCAGCTCACTGAAGTTCTGCCTGTTGGCTGAAGGCAGCGCCGATTGTTACCCACGGCTGGCGCCCACGTCGCAATGGGACACTGCGGCGGCCCAGGGCGTGCTGGAAGGCGCGGGCGGTGAGGTGTTGGAGTTGAGCGGCGAGCGGTTCAGCTATCCGGCGCGGGAATCGCTGTTGAATCCATTCTTTTTGGCATTGCCGGCGCAGGCGGCGTGGCGCGATCGCCTGTTGCGCCTGGCCAGGTCCTAAGACCTGCGCAAATTAAAAATGTGGGAGGGGGCAAGCCCCCTCCCACATTTGCTTTGTGTAATAGCGGCTAGCGGTGCAGGACGTATTGGCCGGTAAAAGTCACTGCGCGGTCTTCGCTGCCCTCATTCACAATCCATGTGTCCAGCGTCAACCGCGCCCGGCCATGGCGTTTGTAGGTCGCCACGAAACGCTTCCACACCTTCTCCTCCGGCGCCGCGCAAATCACCGTGGCATCCTGCGTCACCGGCAACGGATAACTGATCTGTCCTTCCTGAATCACAATGTGCCCGTCTTCAATGCCGTGTTCGCGCAGTCTCAGGTGCAACCAACCCCAGCCCGCCAGCACCGCGCCGCAGTATAGGCTGCCGCCAAACATGGTGCTTTTGTGGTTGATATTGGCCTGCAACGGCATGTGCAGCCGCAGTTGGTCCTGTTGCCAGTCGACCACCTTTAGGCCCATTTTCCGGGTGAGCGGGATGTCGTGGTGCAGGACGGATTCCAAATAACTGATATCGCTAGGCATGTCAGCCTCCTGGCGGATGGGGCGGGTCATTCGTCGTCGCTACTGTGGCTGGCGCTGTCGGCGAAGTTCAGGCCGTGCTTGCGCAGTTTGTCGTGCAGGGTCTTGCGCGGTACGCCCAGGGCTTCGGCAAGGCTTCGCAGGGAGCTGTGGGGGCGGGTGAGTTCGGCGGCGATCAGGCTCTTTTCGAACTGCTCGACCTGTTCGCTCAAGCCGCCCGATGTGGACGTCAGCACACTGGCGCCAGGATTGTCCGGCGTGCTGTCCAGCGCCAGTTCCAGGCCCAGGGCGAAGCGCTCGGCGGCGTTCTGCAGTTCGCGCACGTTGCCCGGCCAGCTATGGCGCAACAGCAACGCGCGTTGGCCCGGTTGTAGTTCGTGCAGAGGCAGGCCATGGCGGCTGCTGGCCTCGTCGGCAAAGTGCTGGAACAGCATCAACGCATCCTCACCGCGCTCGCGCAGTGGCGGAATGCGCAGCGGCGCGACGTTGAGGCGGTAATACAAGTCGGCCCGAAAGCGCCCCTGGTCGGCGGCCTGGCGCAGGTCTTCCTTGGTGGCCGCGATGATGCGGATGTCCAGCGGGATCAACTGGTTGCCGCCCAGGCGCTCGACCACGCGCTCCTGCAACAGGCGCAGCAGCTTGACCTGCACATCCAGGCTCATGCTTTCGATTTCATCCAGAAACAGCGTGCCGCCGTTGGCGAATTCGAACTTGCCGATCCGACGTTTTTGCGCGCCGGTGAACGCGCCCGGTTCGTGGCCGAACAGTTCGCTTTCGACCACCGATTCGGCCAGGGCCCCGGCGTTGATCGCCACGAACGGCCCGCTGCGCCGGCTCGACAGGTCGTGCAGCGCACGCGCCACGACCTCCTTGCCGGCGCCGGTTTCGCCAAGAATCAGCACGTCGGCACGGGTCGCGGCCAGGGCGCCGATCTGTTCGCGCAGGCGCAGCATTTGCGGCGAATGGCCGACCAGGCGCGTGCTCAACTGCTGACGGTCACTGAGGGCCAGGCGCAGGCTGCGGTTGTCCAGCACCAGCCGGCGCAGGGCCAGGGCGCGGCGCACGCTGTCGAGCAGGGCGTCGCTGGCGAAGGGTTTTTCGAGGAAGTCATAGGCGCCCGCGCGCATGGCCTGCACGGCCAGCGGCACGTCGCCGTGGCCGGTGATTAGCAGCACCGGCAGGTCCGGGTCCTGGCCGTGTAGTTCGGCGAGCAGCTCCAGGCCGTCCATGCCGGGCATGCGGATATCGCTGACTACCACGCCAGGCCAATCGCGGGACAGGCGCGCGGTGAGGCCATTGGCTTCGCCCAGGGGCAGGACGTTCAGCCCGGCCAGGTCCAGGGTCTGGCACAGGGCCTGACGCAAGTGAGGATCGTCGTCGATCAACACCACCTGGATCTGGTTATCGATACTCATACACTGCGGTCCTCGGACGGTTGCAGACTCACGCCCGGCGAGCCGGCGCGCAATTTCAAGGTTAACAGCGCGCCACCTTCCCTGTGGTTGGCAAACAGCAGTTCGCCGCCAAAGGCACGCATCAGGGTTTCACAGATCGCCAGGCCCAGGCCGAGCCCTTGAGTACGCGTCTTGGTGGTATAGAACGGCTCACTGGCGCGGCCCAGGGCTTCCATGCAAAAGCCCGGGCCGTTGTCGCGGATGTACAGGTTGACGCCTTGCGCAGTGGTTTGGGCACTCAGCCACAGTTTGCGCGGCGGGCCTTTTTCGGTGAGGGCGTCCAGAGCGTTGGCCAGCAGGTTGCCCAGCACCTGGCGCAAGCGGGTTTCGCCGGCCTGCACCCACAAGGTCGCTTCCGGCAGGTCGCGGATCAGCTCCACCTCCATTGACCGACGCCGCTTGGCCAGCAGCGCCAACGCGTCGTCGAGCGCCGGCTGCAGCGCCACGCTCTCCGGCGCGTGGCGGTCGCGGCGGGCGAACGCGCGCAAGTGGGCGATGATCGACGCCATGCGTCCGGTCAGTTCGCTGATCAGCTTGAGGTTGCCACGGGCATCGCTGGTGCGTTCATGATCAAGCAGGATTTCGGCGTTTTCCGCGTAGCTGCGAATCGCCGCCAGCGGCTGGTTGAGTTCATGGCTGATACTCGCCGACATGGTGCCCAGTGCCGAGAGCTTGCCGGCCTGCACCAGGTCATCCTGGGCGCGCACCAGTTCCTGCTGGGCGTGTTCGCGTTCCAGCACCTCCTGTTTGAGGCGCCGGTTGAGACCTTCAAGGTCGCTGGTACGCTCGACCACGCGCATTTCAAGCTCGCGGCGCGCCTTCGCTTCGAAGGCGATGCGCTCCAGGTAATGGCGGCGTCGCTGCATCAGCAGCCCAAGCAGCAGCATCAGCACCAGCAGCGTGGCGCCGCCGACTGCCACTACAGTGCGTACCGGGCGGTTGATCAAGGACTGCGGTGCGAGGATTTCCACGTTCCAGCCGGTCTCGGCGATGGCCGTGGACTGACGCAGCCAGGCCGTATTGCTGAGGCTCAGCGGTTGCGGGTCGCGAGTGGGGTAGGGCTGAATGGCGCTGATGGCCTGGCGCTCTTCGGCGCTCAGGGGCCGCGTGGCGCGAAAACGCCATTGCGGGCGCGACGTGAGAATCACCACGCCATTGTGGTCGGTGACCAGCAGTTGTTCCGGGGTGTTGCCCCACAGGCTTTCGGTGTGGTCCAGGTCAACCTTGACCACTAGCACGCCGATGATTTTTTCATCGTCGCGCACGGCGGCGGCGAAAAAGTAGCCGCGCTTGGCCGAGGTGGTGCCCAGGCCAAAGAAGCGTCCCAGGCGCCCGGCCATGGCTTCACTGAAATACGGGCGGAACGAGAAGTTGCGTCCGACGAAGCTGTCCTGTTTGTCCCAGTTGGACGCGGCGAGAGTCTTGCCGGACGTGTCCATCAGGTACATCACTTCCGCCCCGGCCTGGGCGGCGACGTCCTTGAGCAGCAGGTTGGCGCCGACCAGGTTGGTGCTGACCTGCGGCGCCTCCAGCGCGGTACGCAAGGCCGGCAAGTCACCGAGTATCTGCGGCAGCACCTCGTAGCGATGCAGCGTACCGAGCAGGTTGGCGACGTAGAGGTCGAGGGTCTGACGGTTCTGCCCGGCCAGTTCGTTGCGGTAATAGCGCTCGGCAAGGTGCTCCAGCGGCCACAACAGCGGTGCCAGGCACAACGCCAGCAGCGCCAGGCTGCGCCAGCGGGGTCTTCGTGGAAGGGGTGGAGTCATGGGAACCGTGCGCCTGTGGGGACAGGCGCATTATGCCTAGTGCTGGCCGGCAAGACACTCGCGCAGTGCATCCTGCCACTGCGGTTGGCTGACCTGCCACTGCTGCTGCAGACGGCTGCAATCGAGGCGCGAGTTCAACGGGCGCCTGGCGGGTGTCGGGTAGGCGCTGGAGGGGATTGCTTCCAGTTCTGCGCAGGCTTTGCTGGCGGCCTGCAAATGCTCGGCAATGGCCTGGGCAAAGCCGAACCACGATGTTTCGCCCTGGGCCGTCAGGTGATACACGCCCCAGTCGCCCGCCTGGCCCGCCTGCCAGCGCTCGACTAGCGCGCGGGTGCTGTTGGCGATGGTCCCGGCCCAGGTCGGCGCGCCGATCTGGTCGGCGACGATGCGCATGTGCGGCTTCTCTTGCAACAGCCGCTGCATGGTCAGCAGGAAGTTTTTACCGGTGGTGGAATAAACCCAGCTGGTACGCAGCACCAGGTACTTGCCGCCTACCGCAGCAATTGCCTGCTCCCCGGCCAACTTGCTCTGGCCGTAGACACCCAGCGGGTTGGTCGCGTCGGTCTCGGTGTAGGGCGCAGGCTTGCTGCCGTCGAACACGTAGTCGGTGGAGTAGTGAATCAGCGGGATGTCCAGCGCCTTGGCTTCTTCGGCAAGCACGCCGGGCGCTATGGCATTGATGGCAAAGGCTGCATCCGGCTCGCTTTCAGCCTGATCGACGGCCGTGTGTGCGGCTGCGTTGATGATCAGGTTGGGAAGGTGGGCGCGCACTTGCTGGCGGATCTGGTCAACGTTGGCCAGGTCCAGTTGGTCTCGGCCCAGCACGATGAGTTCGCCCAGGTCCTGGAGCTGCTGCTGCAGGGCCTGGGAAACCTGGCCGTGCTGGCCGGTGATCAAGATCTTGAGAGCGCCGTTCATGGGAACACGTCAGCGTCTTTCAGGCTTTTGCCGTTCTGGTCCTTGGCGGACAAGGTCGGTGCACCAGTCAATTGCCAGTCAATGCCCAGCTCGGCGTCGTCCCAGCGAATACAGCGTTCAGCCGACGGGGTGTAGTAGTCCGTCGTCTTGTAGAGGAACTCCGCGTAGTCGCTGAGGACCACAAAGCCATGGGCGAACCCCGGTGGAATCCACAGTTGTCGGCTGTTGTCGGCCGATAACCGCACACTGGCCCACTTGCCGAAATTGGGCGAGCTGCGACGGATATCCACTGCCACATCCAGCACCTCACCCGCAGTCACACGCACCAGTTTTCCCTGTGCATGTTCAATCTGATAGTGCAGACCACGCAACACGCCTTTTTGTGAGCGCGAGTGGTTGTCTTGTACAAACTGTTGTTCAAGCCCTGCGATTTGGGCGAAGTCACGAGCGTTGAAGCTCTCATAGAAAAATCCGCGTTCATCGCCAAAAACCTTGGGTTCGATGATTAAAACACCCGGCAACTCAGTGGTTGTTACATTCATTCATTGTCCCCGGCGAGTTTGTACAAGTATTGACCATAGCCGGTTTTGCCAAAATATTTTGCGCGCTCAAGCAAATAGTCACGATTGATCCAGCCATTTTCGTAGGCGATCTCCTCGAGGCAAGCCACTTTGAGGCCCTGGCGATGTTCGATGGTCTGCACGTACGTCGAGGCTTCAAGCAGGCTGTCGTGGGTGCCGGTGTCCAGCCAGGCAAAGCCACGGCCAAAGCGCTCAACATGCAGATCGCCGCGCTTGAGGTAAGCGTTGTTGACGTCGGTAATTTCCAGCTCTCCACGCGGAGAAAGCTCGACAGCCTTGGCGATCTCGATCACGTCGTTGTCATAGAAATACAGGCCAGTCACCGCGTAAGACGACTTGGGTTTGGCCGGTTTTTCTTCGATGGACAGGGCGCGGCCTTCCTTGTCGAAGTCAATCACGCCGAAACGCTCCGGGTCCTTGACCCAATAGCCAAATACCGTAGCGCCGGACGGACGCTCGGCAGCCTTGCGCAGTTGCTCACCAAAATGCTGGCCATGGAAGATGTTGTCGCCCAGGATCAGGCACACGGGGTCATTGCCGATGAATTCTTCGCCGATAACGAACGCCTGGGCCAAACCGTCCGGCCTGGGCTGCTCGGCGTAGGTGAAGCGCACGCCAAACTGGCTGCCATCGCCCAGCAGGTTGCGGTACTGCGGCAAGTCAACCGGCGTGGAGATGACCAGAATGTCCTTGATCCCGGCCAGCATCAGCACCGAGATCGGGTAGTAGATCATCGGTTTGTCATACACCGGCAGCAGTTGCTTGGACACGCCCAGGGTGATGGGGTGCAAACGGGTGCCGGAGCCGCCGGCCAATACGATTCCCTTCATCATGCGATCAAATCCTTCACGTCAGTGTTGCCCAATCGTTCACCCTGATAACTGCCGTCCTGGACCCTGCGGCACCATTCCAGATTATCGAGGTACCACTGCACGGTTTTGCGCAGCCCTGTTTCAAAGGTTTCTTCCGGAGTCCAGCCCAGTTCACGTTCGATCTTGCCGGCGTCAATCGCGTAGCGCTGGTCATGGCCGGGGCGATCCTTGACGAAGGTGATCAGGTCGGTGAATTGCTCTACGCCGGCCGGGCGCTGTGGCGCCAGTTCTTCGAGCAGGCCGCAGATACCGCGAACCACGTCGATGTTCTTTTGCTCGTTGTGTCCGCCGATGTTGTAGGTCTCGCCTACCACGCCTTCGGTCACCACTTTGAGCAGCGCGCGGGCGTGGTCTTCGACGAACAGCCAGTCGCGTACCTGCAAGCCGTCGCCATACACTGGCAGCGGCTTGCCTGCGAGGGCGTTGAGAATCACCAGCGGGATCAGCTTCTCGGGGAAATGGAACGGCCCGTAGTTGTTCGAACAGTTGGTCAGCAGCACCGGCAGGCCGTAGGTGCGCTGCCAGGCGCGAACCAGGTGATCGGACGCGGCCTTGCTGGCCGAATAGGGCGAGCTTGGGGCGTAGGGCGTGGTTTCAGTGAACAGGTCGTCCACGCCATGCAGGTCGCCATACACTTCATCGGTGGAAATGTGATGGAAACGGAATGCGCTTTTGGCAGGCTCCGCCAGCTTTTGCCAGTAGGCACGGGTGGCCTCCAACAGGCTGTAGGTGCCGACGATGTTGGTCTGGATGAAATCCGACGGGCCGTCGATCGAGCGGTCGACATGGGACTCGGCCGCCAGGTGCATGATGGCCTGCGGCTCGAAACGCGCCAATAAGGCGCTGACGGCGTTCTGATCGATGATATCGGCCTGCGCGAACTCATAGCGGCTGTTGGAGGCGATGCTGGTCAGCGACTCCAGGTTGCCGGCGTAGGTGAGTTTGTCCAGGTTGAGCACTTCGTGCTCGGTGTTTTGAATCAGGTGGCGAATGAGGGCGGAGCCAATAAAACCGGCGCCGCCGGTAACGAGAATGCGCATGTCGGGGGCCTTTTCCTTAGACGGACATTAAGCGGATGAAGCATAGCTTGAGTGGTGGCGTCAGGCGGCGCAAGCGCGATGTGTGCACAGGGGTTGTCTGACTCTCCTGCACAATGGCGATAGGCATGCCCGAAAAAGCTGAGGTCGTCACAATGCTGCTTGCCGCGTTGAGCCACCGACACGCTGTCGAAGGTGCCGGATGAGCAGTTGTCATTAATCGATTGTTATCGGTTATCTGCTGTCATATTTTTCGTCTACCTTTTTTGATCCCTGTTAAAGCCGATTTTTATCCGTTATAAAGTCGGCCTTCACCCCATTCGGAGCCATGATCGCCATGACCACCCTGCACAGCACACCTCGCGCCGATGGCTTCCATATGCCCGCCGAATGGGCGCCACAGACCCAGACCTGGATGATCTGGCCCGAACGCCCGGACAACTGGCGCCTGGGCGGCAAGCCGGCGCAGGCGGCTCACGTGGCTGTGGCCAAGGCCATCGCACGGTTTGAACCGGTGACGGTGGCCGTGTCTGCCGGCCAGTACGAAAACGCCCGCGCCCGCCTGGATGTGCCGAATATCCGTGTGGTGGAAATGTCCAGCGACGACGCCTGGGTTCGCGACACCGGCCCTACGTTTGTCATTAATGACAGCGGCGAAGTGCGCGGCGTGAACTGGGATTTCAATGCCTGGGGCGGGTTTGACGGCGGTCTGTATGCACCGTGGAACCGCGACGCGCAGGTGGGCGGCAAGATCCTCGAGATCGAACGCACGCCCCGTTACCGCACCGAAGGTTTCGTGCTGGAAGGCGGCTCCATCCACGTCGACGGCGAAGGCACGCTGGTTACCACCGAAGAATGCCTGCTCAACCGCAATCGCAACCCGCACCTCGACCGCGCGGCGATTGAAGCGGTGCTCAGCGATAACCTGGCTGTGGACAAGATCATCTGGCTGCCGGACGGCCTGTTCAACGATGAAACCGACGGCCATGTGGATAACTTCTGCTGCTACGTACGCCCAGGTGAAGTGTTGCTGGCCTGGACCGACGACCCGCAAGACCCCAACTACGCACGCTGCCATGCCGCCATGGATGTGCTGCAAAGCAGCACCGACGCCAAGGGCCGCGCGTTTATCGTGCACAAAATGCCGATTCCGGGGCCGCTGTATGCCACCGAAGACGAGTGCGCCGGCGTGGATCCGGTTGATGGCAGCCAGGAACGCAACCCGAGCGTGCGGTTGACCGGCTCCTACGTGAACTTCCTGATCGTCAACGGCGGCATCATCGCCCCCAGCTTTGACGACCCGCTGGACAGCCAGGCTAGGGACATCCTCCAGGGCTTGTTCCCCCAGCACGAAGTGGTGATGGTGCCGGGGCGCGAACTGTTACTGGGCGGCGGTAATATCCACTGTCTGACCCAACAGCAGCCCGCTCCGCACAAAAACTGAGTGCAGTTGTAACAGCGGTGCGAGTAGTGGCTTGAAGCCATGTTTTTGCAGCGCTTCAGTAAGCCCGCGACCTGGCAAGGTCGCGGGCTTTTTTGTGTCCGGATGCTTGTGTGCCGCAGACATTGGCATAGCTCTTGTATCGCGGTTGTAACGGTGACTCAAGGTGGATGACGGTGCCGTTCTGTCATAAACCTTGAGTAAGTTAGCCGCTCACGCAGTAGGGAGAGCGTAGAAATGAATGCCGAGAGCAATTCGATCAAGACGTTTACGCATCACCCGGCGCGGGTGAATAGCGATGCAATTCATGCGCTGGCACAGTGGTTGAAGGCAAACGATTCGCGCCAGCCCGACCTGCGCAGCCTGATGAATGACCGCTACCCGGCGGGGCTATTCAGCGAGGACGAGATGAAGGCGCTGTGTGAGCTGGCACGTAACTGAAGAAAACACCAGGATCAAAAAATGTGGGAGGGGGCTTGCTCCCGATTGCGGTGGTTCAGTTGGCTTGTTTTAACTGACGCCCCGCTATCGGGCGCAAGCCCCCTTCCACATTTGAATTTTGGTTGGCTCAAAGAGCGCGGTCCGCGGCTTAGAATCTTTTCGTCTGAACTCAGAACATTCACGAAATTGACACAAAGTTCAACGCGCGACTAGGATTGCGCCCAACGCCTGTGGCTAACCGCCATGACTCATCCAATAAAAAAAGGCCCGCGGCAGTTCAGTCGTCCGCGGGCCTTCTTTTTTTGGAAAACGTCGACACCAGAAAAAGCGATACGGGGCCTGGTGTCACAGCGCGTACTCAAACAGTAATAAGGAATATAAAAAATGTTGAAGCAACGGATGAGTCTGATCGCTCTGGGGATTTTGAGCGCATCGGCAGCCATGGCAAACGACCAGGAGCAATCCAAGGGTTTTGTCGAAGACAGCCACCTGAATATCGCCGCACGTAACGCCTACATCAGCCGTGACTATAAAAACGGCAAGCAGGACAAAGCCGAATGGGGCCAGGGCTTTATCGGCAAGCTGGAATCGGGCTTCACCCAAGGCACCGTGGGTGTGGGTGTGGACGTGATCGGCCAGTACGCCATTCGTCTGGATGGCGGTAAAGGTCGCGCCGGCGCCGGCGGCATCGACTTCTTCAAACAGGGGAACGGCACCACCGATAACCCGGGCTCCGCACCCCATGACCTGGCCAAGGGCGGCGCTGCCGTGAAGTTCCGTGTGTCCAACACCGTGCTGAAGTACGGGGACCAGTTCCCGGCCGTGCCGGTATTGCAGTACGACAATTCGCGCCTGCTGTCGGAAACCTACACCGGTACTTCCATCGTTTCCAAAGAGATCGCCGGCCTGCAACTGGACGCCGGTCACTTCACCAAGGAAGCGCGCAAGAGCGCCGAAGGCACCGACAGCGGCCGCCTCAAGAGCATCGATTACATCGGTGGCAGCTACAAATTCACCGAAAGCCTGTCGGCCGCGCTGTATGCGTCCCACATGCAGGACGTGCTGAAGAAGCAATACGTCAACGTCAACTACGTGCTGGCCCTGCCAGAGAAGCAGTCGCTGACCTTTGACTTCAACGGCTACAAAACCAAGCTGGACCGCAGCTTCGCCCTGGAAAACCAGAAAGACGCTGACGCCCGCGACAACAAGATCTGGAGCCTGGGCGCGACCTGGGCCGTTGGCGCGCACAGCTTCACCGTTGCTCACCAACGCAGCACCGGCGACACTGGCTACCTGTACGGCGGCTACCGCAACGCCGGCGGCATCGGCGATGGCGGCAACACCATCCTGCTGGCCAACTCCTACTGGTCCGACTTCAACGGCAAGGACGAGCGCTCGTGGCAAGTTGGCTACGGTATCGACTTCACCACCTTTGGTGTACCGGGCCTGACCTACAACGTTGCCTACGTGCGCGGCACCAACATTGACGACGGCACCGGCCGTGGCGATGGCACCGAGCGTGAGATCTGGAACCAGTTCAAGTACGTGGTCCAGAGCGGCCCGGCCAAAGACCTCAGCCTGCGTGCGCGTGCGTCCTGGTTGCGAGTGTCGAACAACGCCGACCAGTACAACGTGGGCGGCAACGAAATCCGCCTGTTCGCCGACTACCCGATCAACGTGTTCTAAAGTGATTGGGCGTCTCGCCTGATTCAAGGCGATAAAAAACCCCGACTGGTTCGGGGTTTTTTTATGCCTGCCTGTTCAGCGTCAGGCTTTTTGCGGGGCGAGCTTCTTGCAGTTTTCCTTGCGCGTGGGGTACTGCTCGCACTTGCGCAGCACGGTTTGCACCTGCTGCGTGTCCTTGAGCTGCTGGTTGGCCAACAGCTTCTCGGTGATGAACAGTTCCTCCGAACCCAGGTTGCGCTCGGCCTTGTCGATCATCGCCAGCGCCGCCTGGCCGTCGCCACGCTTGAGGTGGTAGCTGATGATCAAGTCGTAGGTGGAAGGGCCGACCAGGGACCAGTCCTTGATCGCCTGCAACTCTTTCACCGCCTCGCTGCCTTTGCCCTGGGCCAGGCGCACGGTGTACGCGGTGCGTCGAATACCCGGCTGATCCTTGACCGGCGACGCCAGTGCCTTGCGGATAAACGCATCGGCATCGGGCACCTTGTTTTTTTCCAGGGCGTCATTGGCAAAGTACGCGTCCTTGTAGCCCTGCATCGCCTTCGCCACCTGCGGCGTGTTCTTCATCATCGCCCAGCTTTTGGGGTTGACCCGTGCGCGGCGTTCCTGGCGATATTCGCGTTGCAGGTACTGGCGCAGCTCGGTGTCGCGGTCCATCGCCGCCATGTGTGAGCGGTTGAAGTACTGCGTGGTGGCGGTGATGCTGGTGGCCAGGCCGTCCTTGATCAGCACGTCCAGCTCCTTTTGAAACTGGCTGAGATTGAACTGCTGCAACGAGTCCTGCATGGCGTTTTTGCGCGCGGTGAGAAAGCCCGCGAGCAACGGTTTTTGCTTGCCCTGGAAATCGTTGAGGCGCTCCAGGCTGTGGGTGGCGGCGCGCGGCGCATAGCCTGCGCGAATCATCAGATCGGTGCCGAGCAGATCGGCCTGGTCTTCCTGGCTGCGGCCCCAGGCGGTGCTCCACACGTGATCGGAAAAGGTATTGGCCAACGCGGTGTAGAGCACGGTGTTGCCGATGGTCTTCTGGGTGCCGGCCGGGTCCTTGCTGAACACCTTCATGGTGCCGGAGCTGCGGTCCACGCGGGTGTCGGCGGCCATGGTAGCCAGGGCGACGGTGGACGCCACGGTGGTGAACATCTCTTTCTGCTGCTGGAACGCGGCCATGCGGTCGTGGTGATGCAGCAAAATGTGGCTCATCTCGTGGCCCAGCATCGCGGCGATTTCATCTTCGCTGGCGACGTTGTCCAGCATGCCCAGCGGCACGAACAGGTTGCCGTACGGGTCGGCCGCAGGCCCGAAGCTGTAGCTGTCGGTGATCTTCACCTGCAAGGTCGGCAGCTCGCCCGGCCAGCCCTTGGACAGGCGCGTGACGATGTCCTGCAAATACACCTGCAGCATCGGGATATCCACCAGGTTCTGCTGGCGCGCTTCCGCTGCCGGCACCGCGCGCCCGTCGTAGCTCAGGCGCTGCTTGCTCTGGCGCTGGGGGTCGAGCTTGTAGTACTGGCGCACGTCGGTGTTGTCCACGTAGTGGCCCTGGACCCTGGATTGGGTCGACGGCCCCACCAGGTTGAGGAACGCCTGATCGGCGCCCTTCAAGGTTGCGCAACCACTGAGCAGCACGCTTGCCAGCAGGCTGGTTGCCACGAGAAATCCCTTCACCCTGACGCTCCTTTGTTATTGATTGCAGCCGGCACCGAAACCGATGGTGGAATGATTGCGGCTGCTTTTTGCCTGGCTCTTGGTCAGGCCTTCGCAGGGCAGGTCCACCACTTTGAGCGGCGGCTCGATGCGCAGGTCCATGGTGTCCAGCCAGACTTTCTGGCCGGCCAGTTCCACCTGCACGATTTCCAGTGCTGAGTTGTACTGCAACACCGTCAGCGGTTGGGTGGGGGTGTCTTTTTTCGCCAGGTCGCGCTGAGGTGCGCCTTGTTCATCCAGCACAGTCACCGGGTCGGCGAGGAACGCTGTGATGGTGTGGGTTTGTGCCCACGCGCCCTGAGTGAAGAGGGCGGCGAGCAATACGATGAGGCTTCTGTTCATCCTTGGGTTCCTTGAGTCAAATCACACAGCGGTCTGTTCAGTATCGCGGTCGAAGAAGGCTTCGATCCGCTCGCTGAACAACACCAACGACAGCAAAATAATGCCCATCACGTTGACCGGGGCGATGTTGTTGACGCTCAACACAACGCTGGCAGCAATGAGCATCGCCATCACCAACAGCCACGACGGGTAGGGCGAGGTAAACAGCGTTTTTTCCAGGCGCCGCAAAGGGCTCCATGGGCCATGGCCTGCAACCTGGCGCGCATGCAGCGCCTTGAGCACGGCGATCAACGTCAGCAGCGTGAGTTCCAGCACGTCCAGCCAGTTAAGGGGCAGGTAGGGAAAGTCGGCGAACTCATGGGTGTAGTCCATGCCCTTGGTGATCAGGTTATCCAGCGCCATGGCATGCAGGTATACACCGGGAAGTTGACCGTGCACGGGTGAGTCCACCAGGTCGCCGGTGGACTCAATACGGGCACCGACCAGCACCAGGCGACCGCGCAGCAGTTCAGCGATCAGCGCCTGATCGTCAGGGTTGGTGACTTCCAGGTCGCTGGCAGTCAGCGTTAACGTGTAGGGGTAGATTTGCTGAGCCGGGTCATTCAGCTTCCAGAACACCGCCTGGAAAAACTGCATAACGGCGTCCAGCAGAAAATGTCGCGGCGGCTTGGCGTCGGCTATGTCAGCGATACGCGCCTGGTCTGGCGACAGCTTCAGCCCCCATTGCACCGCAATCGGCTGACGCTGCGCGGCGGCTTCGGCGTCCACCGGCGGCGCGTCGCAGTGCTGCGTTGCGCAGAACACGCGGTACAGCGCCAGCGCGGGTGTTTCCATCAGGCCCACCTGCGTGTGCACCGCCAGCGGGTACTGGTCGTCCACACCTTCCCACTTCACCAGCGCCGGGCGACTGACCTGCGTAAAAGGGGTCAGCGTATTGGCCTGGCCTTCTTCGCCACGCGTCTGCCCGGTATTGACCAGCCACAACGGAATGCCCTGGCGCTGATAGCGCTCAAACACATTGGCCAGCAACTGACTGCCGCGCGTGGGATCGCCCAACGAGTGATCATGGCTGTAGAGCAGATCCGCAAACACCGCCTGGGGCTTGTAGGCCAGCAAACGCTTGAACAGCTTGCTCTGCTCGCCATAGGGCATCGGCCACGAAGTGCCGTTGCGCATCAGGTACTTATCATCGATCAACACCACCGCCACATGCTGCTGCCCAACGCCGGGGTAACTGCTGGAGAGCATGCGGTTGAGCCACTGCGCCGACGCCTTGTCGCTGGAACTGGCCAGGCCGAAAGGGTCGAGAATCGCGAGCACCACGATGAAGACCGCCAGTAGATAGCGACGTTTATTGAACAGCCGGGGAGTCGAAAACATCCGTGTCTCGATAGGAAAGCAAAAGCAAGGCGGGGGTTTTAACGGAGTGGGGCGGAGGTGTCAATTGGAAAAGTGGCGAAGTGCCACGCTTTGGGTTGCAACGCATCGCTTATGTGGGATTTTCCGCCAAACCTTCGACTTAGCGCTGTCGCGCAGCAAACCGGAGCCTCTGTGGCGAGAGCGGGCATGTTGTGGCGAGCGGGCTTGCCCCGCGTTGGGGTGCGAAGCGCCCCCATTAAGGAGCACGCGCTGTACCTGACCCTGCGCAGAACCTGGTTTTGGAGGCCGCTGCGCAGCCCAGCGCGGGGCAAGCCCGCTCGCCACGGAGATGTGTTTATCTGAAAGTTATTTTTTATAAGAGGGGCTCAGCGCATGTTTGCTTAATGTTCGATATGGCTGCGTGACTGCAACGCCTTCGTCACACCATCAGTCACCGCCTTGCTCATCTGCGCTGACGTGGATCAGGTTGGAGTGAAAGGAGAAGGGTTGTTGGCGCCGAGGGCAGCTACTTGATTTTTGAATGTGGACGGGTTTTGGACGTTTTGACGAAAGCGGGATATCAACGGTTGAGGAATTCCCAAGCCGCAGAAACCACAAAGCCCCGCATTGCGGGGCTTTGAGATATGGTGCGGCACCAGGAGTCGAATAAAAACGTAATAAATTGATATTAAAAGGATTTAATTTCGATAAATTAAACTCTACCTCTTACCTTATCTTTAAAAAGGCATCTCCAGAGAGAGCCTATTCTGCAAAATTTCCGTCTGGTTCAAGAGCGCCGGTTCAATGAGCTTTATGAGCTGGGATCTGGTTTCATCATCGTCGCGATTTTGACTGTCAGATGCAGCTTATGGCAGCCAGAATGTTTGTATCTGGGTTTTGTGCTCTAGACATGGTGATGGCGAATTAGTACTGTGGACGTAGCTAGGAAAGCAGACTCTACGGGAGTGACCTAATTGGTTATTTTTGTTGGCGGTATTCACGGATCGGGTAAAACGACGTTTTGCCGCGAGCTAGCGAAACGCACGGGGCTGAGTCATCGAACCGTTAGTGAAATAATAAAAGAAGAAATCATCGATCTTCAATTGGATATGACCAAGCGTACTTCTAACTTGGCACGAAATCAAAGAGCTCTAATTGCTTGGATAGATAGAAATCGGGACTCTAAAAACTTAATTTTAGATGGCCATTTCGCGCTGTTAGATGAGTCGCAAGACGTATACCGTGTTGACTTGGACGTTTTTAGGGCAATAGCGCCTATCGGGGTAATCTATTTAGATGTCCCAATTGAGGTGGCCGTTCAACGGCTTGAAACTAGAGATGGGAAAATCTGGTCGGCAGAAGTTTTAAAGCAGTTGGCTGATGCTGAAGCGCAGTGGGCCGAAAATGTAGCCAAAAAACTTAATATACCTATTTGCTCTGCCACGAATGACGACATTGTACTGGCTGGGCGTTTTGTACATGGACTTATGGAATAGCGTAGATGGCCAGTAGTTTTGTTAAAAGTCTGAGTTATGGTGCGTTTTCCAGCGATGTGCTGGCAGAGGAGTTTTTCGATTCCCTAAAACAAGACTACTCAGGATTTACTGATTGGTACTCAAGAAAGGTCGATGCAGGTGATAATGCATATACCTTTAGGGGTCCTAAAAAAAGACTTGATGGTTTTTTGTACTTGAAGATTGAGGACGACTCTGAAGGTATTGTTCCCCCTTTGCCTGTAGGTAGACGACTGAAAGTAGGAACCCTAAAAATCAACGCCCATGGAACGAGGCTGGGTGAAAGGTTTATAAAAAAAGTTTTTGATAACGCCATTGATCAAAAAGTTGATTATATATACGTAACGGTTTTTGCGAAGCATGAATCCTTAGTCGAGCTTTTTCTACGTTATGGGTTTCTACGATATGGAACCAAAGAGACAGTCGATGGCATAGAGGATGTCTTTGTTAAAGATCTCACCTCATTAGTAGGTGACCCAGTGAAGGATTTTCCTAGGTTTGACCTACGCGGGCGTAAGCATTTTCTACTAGCTATTTATCCTGAGTATCACTCGTCATTTTTGCCGGAGTCGATACTTAAGAATGAAAGTTACGATATCTTGGAAGATGTTTCACATACTAACAGTATACACAAAATATATATATCAGGCATTGCACGTGCAAAACAGATGCGTGCCGGGGATATTATTGTTATTTATCGAACAACGGATCGCCCCGGACACGCTAGGTTTCGTTCGGTTGCCTCTTCAATTGTAGTGGTCGAGGAGGTAAGGCAAATAAAGAGTTTTGCCACTGAATCTGAATTCGTGAAGTACACCAAACCGTATAGCGTATTTACTAAGGAACAACTAAAAGACTATTTTACTAATAAAGGAAAATACTATATAATAAAATTCACCTATAATGCGGCGCTGACGAGGCGCATAATTAGAGGTAGGCTCATTGATGAGTGCGGAATTAGTACGCGGACTCGGTGGGATTTAATTGGTCTGTCAGAAGACCATGTGCGTTGGATAGCAGATTTTGGGGGCGTTAATGAAGGTCTTATTGTCAATTAAGCCCGAGTATGCTTCTAAAATTCTTAGCGGTGAAAAGCGCTTCGAATTTAGGAAGGTCGGTTTTTCGAATCCGGCCGTTCATACAGTAGTAATTTATGCCACCAGGCCGGTAGGGAAGATTGTGGGTGAGTTTGAGGTGACTCGGATTTATCAAGACTCTCCGAGCCGGATTTGGGAAAAGACAAAAGCATACGCCGGGGTAAATAAGAAGTTTTTTGATGCTTATTACGAAGGAAGGAATAGTGCCGTAGCTATCGCGGTGGGGCGAGTTATAACGTATGAAAGGCCGTTTGATTTGAAAGAGTTAGGTGGGCCTAAGGCGCCTCCGCAGTCGTTTTGCTACATTGGTTCACCTGAACGTCAAGTGGCTTTAGAATTGTCATGAATATCGAAATACTCAGAGATAGGCCTTTTTCGGAGGGTAGTGGAGTGATCGGATATCCCGAACTTCCGCGGTTAATTGATAGAAAGTATCTTGGCTCAAATCCTGATGCATTTCAGAATTTGTTGCCGAGGATATTTGATCATCTCTCTGAGTTGTCTGGCTATTATCCAGGTTTTGATGAGTGGCTTGACAAAAAAGTCCTCCCGGGATTGATGTCCGGCGAGCGAAGCATTCTTTTAGAATATCGTCGCGGTGATCTATCGGGGTTGGCGATAGTGAAGGATGATGAGTCTGAACAGAAATTGTGTTGTTTGAGAGTTTTACCTCCCTATCAAGGTACAGGCGTTGGGTTGAAGCTTTTTGAGCGTTCATTTGAAGTGCTCAATAATGACTCTCCGCTATTGTCTATTGCTGAAGAGCAGTTGGTCGTGTTTCGTAAAATTTTTCAGTACTATGGTTTTGAGTTCGCTAAGATTTATCCTGATTATTATCGGCCTTTCAAAGCCGAACTAAGTTTTAATGGTCTAATAGAAAGTGATTCAAACTTCTCTCTTCTTAAGCCATTCACCGGATTTCAGCTTCCTAAATTCCGTAAGTCAACTCATGGCTAACTTCTATATGGCAGTAGGGATTTAATCTTTCTGTGGAGGCGGGATGCTAATTTCTTAGCCATATCTATGGCTGGTTCTATAAGCATTAATAATACACCTATTATAACAAACGCTGCCATTTTAGATGCGGACGTTACGCAATCGGCGCTCGAATAGTCACTCATGCATGTTGGGAAGTATTCCCATAATCCGTTACCCGTTGCGCCAAATAGTATGCCGAGTAACACAAATCGCATCATCAAAAGCAAGCCGGATTTGTTTTTTGAGAAACGACCTAATACGATTAGGTCTTTAACGCCACGATCATTACTAGCTGTCCATTGGTGGCCTAAATAGTTACTTACGCTATTTTCCTCTGATATCCGTTCTCTATGGTCCAGTCTGATGTATTCATTCCAAACATCTTCGTCCATTAGCGAACGGTAGCCATTATATGTTTTTCCTTGGGATGAACAGTCCTCACTTCGGTCTGTCGTTAAAAAACAATGTATTCTTTCAAATTGGGGGAAGTCGACGGTCTCGCTACCGCTTAAGAGTTCCTCCGGCACGCCTCGTCGAACATTGATTCTAAAATCTACTATTCGCATTACAGTTCTTGAGCTTATAAGGGTGCGGTCCTTCTGAGCAAAAGTACTCGTGTATACTTCTTTAGGTATATTCCTTATTCTGAATCTAACATATGCTGAGATTCTTCTGTCTGAACTTAGTGTGCTCGGGTGAGGGCGCGGGATCTCGACTAACAGGCGAGATGAAGTAGTTCCATTGCTTAGGTTTACGTATTCAATTTTAAAAAGCTCGGAGTTGAGCCTGAGCAGTGAAAATGGCTTTTCATCTTTGCCATCTTTTCTAAAGCTAATGTTTGCAAAATTTCCTTCGGCGAATCCATCATAGTGCACTACTTCGTTGAAGATGGCGGCTACGCTTTTCTCCCCATTTAATTTTGCGCCAAGATCACTTATATCTTTTTTGCTAACCTCCCATGGTAAGTCTACTTGGATAAATCCGGTGTTCTGACGGTCAGAAATCATGACCCCAATATCCATAAATGGGCCAGCGGGTTTCTTCCCAACTTCCCAAATGTTGATATGTAGTTCATCCCTTAGTCGCCTTTCGTGAAGCGGTTTTTCCTCGACGTTGGCTTTTTCTGCTAGTTCCTCAGAACACACGGAACAGAGTGTTATTTCTGCCTGGTCAGTTGTTGCTGATTCAGCAGTACCAGAGGCATCGTTGCTTGGGCTGTTGGCACCGGATTGCTGAATGCGAGGAATCTCTCCGTCGGGAAACTGACAGACTCCTTGTTGGGGCTTTCGGTAACGTACAATTATTCCCGAGAATGGGTATCGCATTAGGCGCTCCTTATCCAGCTGCTGCGTCAGTTTGTAGAGCAACCGATGCTATGTCAATCGGCCATCATGCTAGGTCCGCTGATAGATTTCGACGTTAGTGAAAATCGCCATTTTTTGTTCATTCGCTTTGCGATTAGTGCAGCTGTCAAAAGATAGTAGTAGCGCGTCGGTTCTTTTTTCTCGATTTTCTCTTTGAAGAAACACTTCAGATGTTTTTCTTGCCAGGTCCAAGGGTTGTCCCTACCCCAGCGGTTCCAAATCGCTGCTTGGATGGTCCTTGCTTGGCGAATGTGGCGCTGACGAGTGGTCGCTGAGCCGGACAAAATTCCCAACAGAAAAAGAGGCATATCAAATGCTTTTTTCATGTTCGCCCACCAATATAAGCGGATACCACGTCGATACGACCGTGCCCCAGCTCATAGCTGATCTGTGCTCGGGCCTCCTGATCGAGTTGTCGGTCGAGCTGATAACCATTGCCACCGTTAATGGGCGCGAGATGGTTAGTAATGTGCTCGTAGCGTTCGCACGCATAGGCCGCCCGCAATTCGTGGAAACCTTTGAGGTTGAGCGTATGGAGGATGTCCCGGGCGGGGCGGACGATTCGCTGTTGGAAATCGAGGAAGCTTTCGTTCGGTGCAAGCAGGTTGTGGCTACCGTCGGGCGAGACCTGTATGGCAAACCTCAGCGCATCACGAACTTGATTATCTACCGTAATCCAGCGAGGTGCCGATGCACCTGAGCGTCCACCTTTGGTGCCATCCTGGATGTTTATCTTGCCGAGTTGTTCGGCCTCACGTTTTAAGCGCGGAAGGTCGGCCAAAATGGCCTCACGTAAGCGCATGCCGGTGGCTCGCGCTAATTGAGCGATGGCCGCGGCGCGCGGCTGCTGGTATGCGCAAAGCACCTCTACGACCCTCTTCACATGTTCGCGGTCTTGGCCTTGCGGCACCGAACGACGAACACAGGTGCGCCGCGTTCCTAGCGCCGTGCTCGGACTCGGTACTTTCACATACTGATCACCGCGAAGCGCTGCCAGGGTCCGGTTCACGCTGGACAACCGGTTTTGCGCTGTGGCGATGGCGAGCTCGCCCTGTTTAACTTGCTGACGCAGATGCTCGGCGTAATCCAGCAAGGTCTGCCGATCAATCTGCCGCGCATCGTTAAACCCCGGGCCATCCTCCGACCGACACCACCGAACAAACGCCTTCCAGCGATCACTGTGCGCTTTGACCGTCCCGTAATGCCCACCGCCAAACAGATCTTTCAGCGCTTGCGGCCCCGCATAACTCAGTTGCCGTCCATAGCCAAAATTGCGCCCATCCCGTCTACCGACCAATGCCATGATCGAACTCCTCTCGAAGCCAAAACGTTTAAAACCTTCCCCACGTCATCCCGCCAAGAATGTTGAGTGTTATCAGGGATCAAGGCCCCTGCGACCTGTGAGGGTTGTCCACTAACGCGGGACTGACGGCTCCTTACGACCGGGAGCTTGGGCATCTCATGATCTGGCCTCCTGGACACTTCCGAAGAAGTGGGCGGGTGGAGGCTGCACTGGCTGACGAGACCAATGCCGCGAGATCCTGAATCGGGTGAAGGCAGCGAAGCGATGACCGGGGCATGCCTGACTGTCAGTCAGGTGCAGTCCATTCCTTGGGCTGCGGCACCATCATCTGCATCGCTGTTGCTGGTGACTTCGGTGTTTGTCACGCCGATTGTCACGAGGGGGAATGCCGCAAAGCCTTGTACGAGTTGGGCTGCAGCAACGGTAGGAGCGCCCGTCTCTTTCCGGAAGAAAGAGACGGGCGCAGGTTGGCACAAGGAAATGGCCAAGCGGATAGGTTGCTGCAGGGCAGCTATGAAAGGGAATGAGTTGCCGCAGTGGGCACACTGATAAAAGTAGGCATCCATCACATCGCAGTGACCGTGCGAGCCGCCGGACGCTAATCGCACTTTGGGAGAACCACCACGGTGTGGCGTAGCCTTAAAGGTTCTGGCTACCTGGGTTGCTGTCAACGACAGCGCTTGCCCGATCCTTTCTACGCCTGTGGATAATTTGGGTCAAGGCTCGAGTTTTCGGGAATTCTGCGGCTGTGGATGAAATTATCCACCGGTGGAAATCATTGGTTTTCCACAGACAGTTGCGTGGGCTTTAAATTTTTTAAGTGAGGTCCATCCAAGCAGGGCGGCTTTGCAGCCCTGCTTGGATGGACCCGCGTGGACAAGCGGATCGCTGAGATATGAAGACCGAGCGCTTACTCAGTTGCGCCACGTTTTGCTTTTAGGCGAGTGACGTTCGCTCCGGTCTGATTTGCGAATTCGTGTGGAGTGACATGCTCCTGTCAATTTGCGGGGGTAATGCGCCTGCTTTGGGTGGAAACGGTCAGAGAGAGTTCTTAATCTGTGACTGGATGACATGGTGATCGGCACTGTGATCTCAAAAGGAGCATATCAATGAGACCGAATTTCTTTCTGGACGATGAAGATGAAGCCATCGCCAAGAGCTATTTCAAGAAGGTTAATAGCATTGGTTTTGTTTGTGTCGGTTTGGCGTTGACGATAATCACAATGCCTCATCCCGAGCGCGCTGCATGGTTTGTCTTCGCGGTAGCGATCATCTATGCGTTTAGCCACGGCGATGGTTACAGGAAGATTGTTGCCAGTTATTTGTTGCGTCATAAAGGATTCGGCGGTGGTATTCGTTTGGTGTTGAAAGTAGCTCTCTTCGTGTTGGGCACAAGTCTGTTGTCTGGGATTGGGCTTCAGATCTTGACGCCTGAGGTTTTAGGCATCCTCCCATAGCAGTGACCTGGGTGGCGGATTCAATCATTGATCCGCTTCACCTTCATCCGGGTAACATTCGCCCCAATCTGATTAGCGAACTCATGCGGAGTGACATGCTCTTCACGGTTGGCTTCCAGGTACCGGCTCCACCAGTTCATTATCAGCCTACGCTCCTCTATGAACTCAGCCTTGTGAATATAGGCGGCGCGGACGTTGTTGCGCTCCTTGTGGCTCATTTGCCGTTCAATGGCTGTCTCCGACCATAATCCTGACTCGATCAGTGCGCTGCAGGCCATTGAACGAAACCCATGCCCGCAGATATCGGTTTTTGTGTCGTATCCCATCGTCCGTAGCGCGTTGTTCACGGTATTTTCGGACATGGGTTTCCAGGGTTTGGCATCACCTGCGAAGACCAATGCGAATTTGCCTGTGAGTGCATGGATTTTTTCGAGTAGCGCCACTGCTTGCGGCGATAAGGGTACTAAATGGATATCCCCTGCCATCTTCGTACCCCTTGTGGAAAAGGGTACTCCCTCCAACGCGGGTCGAGTGTCCGGTATCTCCCAGGTGCCGCGCTTGAGGTCGAACTCGCTCCAGCGTGCGAAACGCAGCTCGCTGGATCGTACAAACACATGCAGCGACAGCATCACCGTCAGACGGGTAAGTGCTCGGCCTTTATAGGTGTCGATCCGCTCCTGCAGTTCCGGCAGTCGCGATAAGGGTAGAGCGGGGCGATGTACCACCCGCGGGGCTTTGATCGAGCCTTCTAGATCGTAAGCAGGGTTTATGGTGATAAGCCGGAGGCGCTTTGCCTCGCGCATGATGCTCTGCAGGTAGTTTTGTACCCTTAAAGCAACGTCGATCGTTCCGCGCTTCTTGATCGCTTCCAAGGGCTGCATGAGGTCATGGGTGTCGAGGTCGACAATGGCGCGAGCGCCGATCAGCGGGAACACGTGGGTTTTGAGGCGGCTCATCACAGTCTTGGAGTGGCCTGGTGCCCACTTAGCCGACATTTCCGTATGCCAGTCGAGCGCAACGCTTTCAAAGGTTCTGCCTTTGATTACGGCTTCCGCCTTGGCTTGGTGCTTGGTCTCTATGGGATCAATGCCATCCGCCAGCATTCGCTTGACCTCCAAGCGCTTGCGGCGCGCATCGGCGAGGCCAATGACGGGGTAGTTGCCGAACGAGGTCAGTCCTTCCCGTCCGTCGGGTTTGACGTAACGGAACCGCCAGCCTTTGCGGCCATTGGGTTGGACTAGGAGGTAGAGGCCATCGCCGTCGAAAAGCTTGTAGGCGCGGTCTATAGGTTTTGCCAAGCGGCAAGCTACGTCGGAGAGCGGAGCTGTGGTGCGCGACATAAGGGTACTCCCTTTTATCGAAGTGACCTGTATCCCAAACTCTACCCTTAAAACGGTTGGAATCCACCAGTTTCCGACGGAAACCGATGGAACGCCAAAACGAAAAAACCCGCCAGAAGGCGGGTTTTTCGGGGGTTCCAGAGATTTTGAAAGCTTTCTATGGAACCTTGTATGGTGCCGGCACCAGGAGTCGAACCCGGGACCTACTGATTACAAGTCAGTTGCTCTACCAACTGAGCTATACCGGCGTGTTAGGGCGACGATTATAGCGATTGGCGAGATCCTGTAAACCCCTGAAAACTGACTATTTTTGCGAAATCCTCAGTTTTCTCCAATTCCCTACGCACACCGCGTAAATCCAAAGCCATCAACGCTCGTGCAACGCCTCGGCCCGCGACTTGATGATCGGCTTGAGCAGGTAGCTCAGCACGCTTTTCTTGCCGGTAATGATGTCCACCGACGCCACCATGCCCGGGATGATCAGCAGCGGTTTCTCATCGGTGCCCAGGTGGCTGCGTTCGGTGCGCAGTTTGATGACGTAGAAGGTGTTTTTCTTCTCTTCGTCTTGCACAGTGTCGGCACCGATCTGTTCGAGTTTGCCTTTGAGGCCGCCGTAGATGGTGTAGTCGTAGGCGGTGAATTTGATCATGGCTTCCTGGCCCGGGTGCAGGAAGGCGATGTCCTGCGGGCGGATGCGTGCTTCCACCAGCAGGGTGTCGTCCAGTGGCACCACTTCGGCAATGTCGCTGCCGGGCTGGATCACGCCGCCCACTGTGTTCACCAGCATCTGTTTGACGATGCCGCGCACCGGCGAGGTGACCATGGTGCGGCTCACGCGGTCTTCCAGGCCTTTGGAGGTGGCCTGGGCCTTGCTCAGGTTGGTGCGTGCTTCGTTGAGCTGGGCCAAGGCTTCGCTGCGGAATTTGCCGCGGGTTTCGTTGATCTTTTGTTGCACTTCGTTGATGGCGGCCTGGGCGCGCGGGATGGCCAGGGTGGTGCCGTCGAGCATGCCGCGGGTTTCAACTTCCGAACGCTTTAAGCGCAACACTTCCACTGGCGAAATAGCACCCTGCTGCACCAGCGGTTCGGACATGCCGATCTCCTGGCGCAGCAGGCTCAGGCTGTTGCGGTACTGCTCCTGCTTGGAGCTGAATTCACGCAGCTCCTGCTGACGCTGCAGCAATTGCTGTTGCAGCCCGCCGATCTCGTCGGCCAGTTGCTGGCGCCGGCTGAGGTACAGCGATTCTTCGTTCGAGGCCTGGTTGGGCACGGCCTTGCGGGCATCCTCGGTGATGTTCAGCGGGCGGTTTTCAACTTCCGCGCTCAGGCGCTCCACGCGCAGTTCCATGGCTACGCGGTCGGCTTCGGTTTCGCCGACGTTGGAGGCAAAACGCGTGTCGTCCAGACGCACCAGCGGCGCGCCGGGTTCGACGATCTGGCCTTCGTGCACGTAAATCTGCGCGACGATACCGCCTTCCAGGTTCTGGATTTTCTGGATGCGCGACGACGGGATGGCCTTGCCTTCGCCCTTGGTCACTTCATCGATGATCGCGAAGTGCGCCCACAGCACGAGGAACACGAAGAAGCCGATCACGCCCCAGATGGTCAGGCGCACGATGCGCGGTGCGTCGTCGACCAGGGCTTTTTCCACTTCGGGCAAGGGCTGGTCGTCGAGGGAGTCGGTGCCTCTGAAATAACCGACGATGACGTCTTTGAGGCGACGTGGTCCGGATTTAAGCGACACTGATCTGCCCCTTTTTCAGCGCTTCCATAACGGCCGCTTTCGGGCCGTCCGCGAGGATCTGGCCGCGGTCGATTACCAGCAGGCGGTCGACCAGGCTCAGCAGCGAAGCACGGTGGGTGACGAGAATCACCGTCTTGTTTTCGATTACCGACTGCAGGCGCTGCTTGAGGCGCTCTTCGCCGGTGTTGTCCATGGCGCTGGTCGGCTCGTCCAGCAACAAAATCGGCGGGTTGAGCAGCAGCGCACGGGCCAGGGCGACGTTCTGGCGCTGGCCGCCGGACAGGTTTTGCCCGCGCTCGCCCACTTGCAGCTCGTAACCTTGCGGATGCAGCCTGGCAAACTCATGCACGCCGGCCAGCTCGGCTGCCTGCAAGACCATTTCATCGTCGACGTAGCGCGCGCCCGACACCAGGTTGTCGCGCAGGGTGCCGGCCAGCAATTGAATGTCCTGGGCCACGTAGCCGATGTTGTGGCGCAGTTCGCTGACGTCGATCTGGCGGATGTCCACGCCGTCCACCAGCAAGGAGCCGGCGTCCGGCTGATACAGGCCGACCAGCAGTTTGGCCAGCGAGCTTTTGCCCGAGCCGCTGCGGCCGATGATGCCGATCTTCTCGCCGGGGCGGATGTTCAAGTTGATACCGCGCAGCGCCAGGGTCTGCTGGTTCGGGTAGGTAAAGTCGACCTCACGGAATGCCATCGCGCCTTGCAGCGCTTTACGGCTGAGCGGGCGCTCGTCGTAATTGCGCTCCTGCGGCAGCTCCATCATCTCGTCCACCGACACCATCGTCACCTTGGCCTGCTGGTAACGGGTCAACAGCCCGGACAGTTGGGCCAACGGCCCCAGCGCGCGGCCGCTGAGCATGTAGCACGCCACCAGGCCGCCCATGCTGAGGTTGCCGTCGATGATCTGGTACACGCCGAAAATGATCATCGCCACGCCCGCCACTTGCTGGATCAGCAAGGTGATGTTCATGGCCAGGCCCGACAGCACCTTGACCCGCAGTTCGAGCCGGCTAAGGGTGCCGATGGTCTGTTCCCACTGGTACTGGCGCTCGCTCTCGGCGTTATTGACCTTCACCGCATCGAGCCCGGCGAGGGTTTCGATCAGGCTCGACTGACGCTCGGCGCCCAGCGCCATGGTGCGTTGCAGGGTCGCCGTCAGCGGCTTTTGCAGCATATGGCCGATGCCCAGCGCCAATGGGAAGGCGATGATCGGGATCCACACCAGGTGGCCGCCGAGCAGGGCGATCACCAACAGGATGATCAGCGTAAACGGCAGGTCGATCAGGCTGGTGAGGGTCAGGGACGTGAGGAAGTCGCGCATCCCCTGGAACTCATGGATATTTTGCGCGTAGCTGCCCACCCGTGCCGGACGCACTTTCATCGCCATGCCCACGATGCGCTCGAACAGCGTCGCGGAAATGATCAGGTCGGTTTTCTTGCCCGCCAGGTCCAGGCACAAACTGCGCAGGCTCTTGAGCAACAGGTCGAACAGGTAGGCGCCACAGATACCGATGGCCAGCACCCACAGGGTGGCGGTGGCCTGGTTCGGCACCACGCGGTCGTACACGTTCATCACGAACAGCGGCGCGGCCAGGGCGATCAGGTTGATCACCAGACTTGCGGCGATGGCGTCGGCGTACAGCCAGCGTGAGCGTTTGAGGGTGTCGCGAAACCACGAGCGCGCACGCGGGATCAGCGTGCCGTTGGTGACGTCGAACTTGTGCTGCGGCTGAGCGAAGAACACCCGGCCACTGTAGTCCTGGCTCAACAGCTCACGGCTGACATGAACCTCACCGCCGTCGCTTTCGCTCAGCAGCAGGCGCGCCGTGTCCCTGTCCCAGCCCAACAGCACCGCACTGCGCCCTTCCTTGAGCAACAGCATGGCGGGCAGGGCAATCGTCGGGATCTGTTCCAGCTTGCGCTGCAGCAACCGCCCCTGCAAACCTGCGCGGGCGGCTGCGCGTGGCAGCAGCTCGGCGCTCAGGCGTTGCGCGGTCAGGGGCAGGCCGGTGGTCAGCATTGCGCGGCTGGCGGGTTTGTAATGCAGGGAACAGAGGGTCAGCAGACCATCCAGCAAAGGATCGTCGTGCTGACTGCGCGGGTCATGGTTGAGCTGCGCCACATCGATATCAGAATTCAAGCTGACTCTCTCTTAATGCGTTGAGTGCTCCAACTCCGTAAAAAATCAGTTCATCCCTGGCAGGTTCACTTTCGTTTTGACTTCGTTTTGCACGACCGAGGCCAGCGGGGCGACGATGCCCTGGCTTCTCAGCAGTTGGCCCATGTCGGCCTTGATGCGGTATTGCGTGTACAGCTGCAGGTTTTTGATCTGCGCCAGACGCTGCGATGCGGTGAACAGTTCGTTCTCGCTGTCGAGCAGGTCGAGCAGTGTACGCTCACCGAGGCTGAACTGCTGCTGGTAAGAGGTGCGCACGCGGGTGCTGCGGTCCACGTACTCCTGGGCGATCGGCACCTGCGCCGTGGCATTGTTGTAGGCGTTCCACGCCAGGCTCAATTCCTGGTTCAACTCGCGCAGGGCGTTGTTGCGGATATCCAGCGCCTGGGACGCCTGGGAGGCCTTGGACTGCAGGTCGGCCTTGTTGCTGCCGCCGGAGTACAGGTTGAACTGCATGCGCAGCATGGCAGAGTAGCCATTGTCATGGCCTTCTTCGCCGCCGACATTGTTGTTGGCCGAGCGCTGCAGTTCGGCATCAAAGCGCGGGTAGAAGGTCGACTTGGCGGCTTCGTACTGCTTTTCGGCGGCGGCGATGTCCGATTCGGCCGAGCGCAATACCGGGCTGCTCTCCACCATCTGGCGGCGCGCTTCTTCAAGGTTGGCCGGCATCAGGGCGACAAAGCCTTGCGGCCGTTCCAGTTGATCGGGCTCCTGGCCGACGGCGCTGATGTAGTTGGCCTTGGCGTCTTCCAGGTTGGTCTGCTCGGTGAGCAGGTTGTTACGCGCTTGAGCCAGTCGTGCTTCGGCCTGGTCCATGTCCGCCATTCTTCCGACGCCACGGCTGGTGCGCAGTTTGATCTGGTCAAAGATGCGTTCGTGGCTTTTCAGGTTGTCTTCTGCCAGTTGCACCATCTCGCGGCGGGTCAGCACATCCAGATAAACCTGAGCGACTGTCAGGGCGGTGCGCTCGGTGGTGTTGAGCAGCGCATAGCCACGGGAGTTGGCGGTGGCTTGCTGGCGGCTGACTTCATTTTGCGTGCCGAAGCCCTGGAACAGGTTCTGTTGCAGGCGAATGCTCGACTCGCCGCGGTTCAGGGTTTTCCAGTCATGGCTGTTGCTGGCGGCGCGGGTGGTGGTGTTGTCGGAGCTTTCACGGCCATAACCGCCCAGCAAGTCCACTTTAGGCAGGTAGCCGCCCTGGGCCGCTCGCACTTGATAGTCGGCAGCGATACGCGCATTCACGCCAGCCTGGATCTCCGGGTGCACGTCCACTGCCTTTTGCATGGCCTCAGGGAGGGTTTGGGCCTGCACGAAACTGGCGGCGAGAGCGAACGGCACGGCGATGAAAAAGTGCAAACGCATTCTGATGTTTCCCCGGAGATCTGGTTGCCTGCAAAGCTGCAACAAAATTGGAATATTGCATGGGAGTGGCAACTCGAAATGCCCGTTTTTATTGGGCGCCGGAGGGCGCAAACAGAAAGTCGCGAGGCCGCTTAAATATCAATGTGACATTACGGGGCGGATTGTTTAGGATGGCGCCCAATAGGTCAATACCTTGACGGAAAAGTAATTTTTCCGAAAAAACATCAAAATATTGACGCCAAAATTTTTACGCAGAAATTCAAGTACTCCAGCTATTGAATCGGCACCAGCGGTAGGGCCGGTCTCCTTGATGGATGCCCCCTGAACGGTATTTCGGAGATTTTTTATGAGCAGCGTTGCGGTCGTCAAAAGCATTGTCGGTCAAGTGTTTGCGGTATCCCCAGAAGGGATTCGTCGCCTGCTTGTAGAAGGTGATCGCCTGTTCGCCGGGGAGCAGGTCGACACCGGCCCCGCTGGCTCCGTGTCGCTGGAGCTTGCCGATGGCCGCGTGATCGACCTGGGCCGCGACAGCCAGTGGAGCGCTGACGCGCCTGACTCGTCCACCGACCTGAGCGCCGCCACTGCCCAAGCCGCACCGTCCGTTGCCGAGTTGCAGCAAGCCATCGCCGCCGGCGCCGACCCGACCCAGGACCTTGAAGCCACCGCCGCCGGCCCGAGCGCTGCTGGTGCAGACGGTGCCGTCGGGGGCGGGCACAGCTTCGTGGTGCTGGACGCGACCGCAGGCGTGGTCGACCCCACCATCGGCTATCCGACCAACGGCCTCAACGCTGCGGATGCCGGCGCTGCGCCGCTCACCGCCGGCAACAATAACAACGGCGCCACTGCGCAAAACGTCACCGTCACCCTGACCGCCACGCCGACCATCACTGAAGCCGGTGGCGTGGTGGTTTACACCGCATTCGCCACCCAGGCTCCGACCAGCGACCTCACCGTTACCTTGTCCAACGGCCTGGCCGTAGTGATCGCGGCCGGTCAGACCTCCGGCGCGCTGAACGTCACCTTCGCCGGCAATGACACGCCGTACCTGGATGCCTCGTCGATCTCCGCCACCATCGCCGGCACTTCCGGCGGCGGCAACGTGGTCGTCACCACGGACCCGACGCCTGCGGTGACGCAAGTCAACGACACCATCGACACCACCACCGTGACACTCACCGCCGCTGCCTCGGTGGATGAGGGTGGCAAGATCGTCTACACCGCCACGGTGACCAACGCCGCGCAGACCGACGTCACCGTCACGCTGTCCAACAACACCACCATCACCATTGAAGCCGGCAAAACCACCGGCACCGTCAGCGTCGACACGCCGGCGAACCTGGCCGATGGCAAGGACCTGACCGTCAGCGCGAGCATCACCGCCGCTAGCGGTGGCAACTACGAGAACCTCGCGATCAACCCGCAAGCGGCGACCACCACGGTGATCGCTGTCGATAACCCGAGCGTGCTGGTGGCCGACACCGCCACCCTCGCCGAAGATGGCGTTGCCTCCGGCAACGTGCTGAGCAATGACAGCGATATTGACAATGTGCTGTCGGTTGCCACCTTCAATGTGGGCGGCACCACCTTCAACGCCGGCCAGACCGCGACCATTGCCGGCGTGGGCAGCATCACCATCGGCGCCGATGGCGCGTACACCTTCACCCCGGTCAAGGATTTCAACGGTGATGTGCCGCAAATCGGCTACACCACCAACACCGGCTCGAGCAGCACGCTGAATGTGAACGTGGTGGCGGTTGATGACGCGAGCGTGTTGAAAGCGGACACCAGCACGGTGCAGGAAGATAACGTTGCCACTGGCAATGTGCTTTCGAATGATGTCGACGTCGACAACGTACTGACTGTTGCCACCTTCAATGTAGGCGGCACCACCTATAACGCTGGCCAGACCGCAACTATTGTTGGCGTTGGCTCAATTACTATCGGTGCCGACGGCGCGTACACCTTCACCCCGGTCAAAGACTTCAACGGTGACGTGCCACAAATTGGCTACACCACCAACACCGGTTCGAGCAGCACGCTGGATGTGAAGATCGACGCGGTTGATGACGCGAGCGTCCTCAAGGCGGACACCGGCAGTGCGCTTGAAGACAACGTTGCCAGCGGCAACGTGTTGAGCAACGACGTTGACGTCGACAACGTGTTGAGCGTTGCGACC
Organism: Pseudomonas trivialis; assembly: GCF_036864995.1. Taxonomy (NCBI): domain Bacteria; kingdom Pseudomonadati; phylum Pseudomonadota; class Gammaproteobacteria; order Pseudomonadales; family Pseudomonadaceae; genus Pseudomonas; species Pseudomonas trivialis. The sequence goes on from NZ_CP142151.1 coordinate 305,034, forward strand.
TTCAATGTCGGCGGCACTACGTATAACGCTGGTCAGACTGCCGTGATCGCGGGCGTTGGCTCAATCACCATCGGTGCAGACGGCGCGTACAGCTTCACCCCCGTCAAAGACTTCAACGGCGACGTGCCACAAATTGGCTACACCACCAACACGGGCTCCAGTAGCACGCTGGATTTGAAGATCGATGCTGTTGATGACGCAAGCGTCCTCAAGGCTGATACCGGCAGTGCGCTTGAAGACAGCGTTGCCACCGGCAACGTGCTGAGCAACGACGTCGATATAGACAACACCCTGACTGTTGCCACGTTCAATGTGGGCGGCACCACCTATACCGCTGGCCAGACCGCAACCATCGCAGGTGTGGGAGCTATCACTATCGGCGCTGATGGCGCCTATACCTTCACACCTGTTAAAGACTTCAACGGTGACGTGCCGCAAATCGGCTACACCACCAACACCGGCTCAAGCAGCACGCTGGACGTAAAAATCGACGCAGTTGATGACGCGAGCGTCCTTAAAGCAGATACCGGCAGCGCCCTGGAAGACAATGTCGCCACCGGCAACGTATTGAGCAACGACGTTGATGTGGACAATGTGTTGACCGTTGCGACCTTCAGCGTCAACGGCACCAGTTATAACGCAGGCCAAACCGCGATCATCGCGGGCGTCGGCTCAATCACCATCGGTGCCGACGGCGCCTACGCCTTCACGCCAGTCAAAGACTTCAACGGTGACGTGCCACAAATTGGCTACACCACCAACACGGGCTCCAGCAGTACGCTGGACGTGAAGATCGACGCAGTTGATGACGCGAGCGTCCTTAAAGCAGATACCGTCAGCGCCCTGGAAGACAACGTCGCTACCGGCAATGTGCTGAGCAACGACGTCGATGTGGACAACGTGTTGAGCGTTGCGACCTTCAGCGTCAACGGCACCAGCTACAACGCAGGCCAGACCGCGATCATCGCGGGCGTCGGCTCAATCACCATCGGTGCCGACGGCGCCTACGCCTTCACGCCAGTCAAAGACTTCAACGGTGACGTGCCACAAATTGGCTACACCACCAACACGGGCTCCAGCAGTACGCTGGACGTGAAGATCGACGCAGTTGATGACGCGAGCGTCCTTAAAGCAGATACCGTCAGCGCCCTGGAAGACAACGTCGCTACCGGCAATGTGCTGAGCAACGACGTCGATGTGGACAACGTGTTGAGCGTTGCGACCTTCAGCGTCAACGGCACCAGCTACAACGCAGGCCAGGCCGCGATCATCGCGGGCGTCGGCTCAATCACCATCGGTGCCGACGGCGCCTATGCTTTCACGCCGGTAAAAGACTTCAACGGCGACGTGCCGCAAATTGGTTACACCACCAACACGGGCTCCAGCAGCACGCTGGACGTGAAGATCGACGCAGTTGATGACGCGAGCGTCCTTAAAGCAGATACCGGCAGCGCCCTGGAAGACAACGTTGCTACCGGCAATGTGTTGAGCAACGACGTGGACGTCGACAACGTACTGACTGTTGCCACCTTCAATGTGGGCGGCACCACCTATAACGCTGGCCAGACCGCAACCATTACAGGCGTTGGCTCAATCACCATCGGTGCCGACGGCGCCTACGCCTTCACGCCAGTCAAAGACTTCAACGGTGATGTGCCACAAATCGGCTACACCACCAACACGGGTTCGAGCAGCACGCTGGATGTGAAGATCGACGCGGTTGATGACGCGAGCGTCCTTAAAGCAGATACCGGCAGCGCCCTGGAAGACAACGTTGCTACCGGCAATGTGTTGAGCAACGACGTGGACGTCGACAACGTACTGACTGTTGCCACGTTCAATGTCGGTGGCACCAATTACGCCGCCGGCCAAACAGCTGTGATCGTGGGCGTGGGTAGCATCACTATCGGCGCTGACGGCGCCTATGCCTTCACCCCCGTTAAAGACTTCAACGGTGACGTGCCACAAATCGGCTACACCACCAACACCGGTTCGAGCAGCACGTTGGATGTGAAGATCGACGCCGTAGATGACGCCAGCGTCCTCAAAGCGGACACCGGTAGCGCCCTGGAAGACAATGTCGCCACCGGCAACGTATTGAGCAACGACGTTGATGTGGACAATGTGTTGACCGTTGCGACCTTCAGCGTCAACGGCACCAGTTATAACGCAGGCCAAACCGCGATCATCGCGGGCGTCGGCTCAATCACCATCGGTGCAGACGGCGCGTACGCCTTCACTCCGGTTAAAGACTTCAACGGTGACGTGCCACAAATTGGCTACACCACCAACACGGGCTCCAGCAGTACGCTGGACGTGAAGATCGACGCAGTTGATGACGCGAGCGTCCTTAAAGCAGATACCGTCAGCGCGTTGGAAGACAACGTTGCTACCGGCAATGTGCTGAGCAACGACGTTGACGTCGACAACGTACTGAGCGTTGCGACCTTCAATGTCGGCGGCACTACGTATACCGCAGGCCAGACCGCAACCATCGCGGGCGTCGGCTCAATCACCATCGGTGCTGACGGCGCGTACACCTTCACCCCGGTCAAAGACTTCAACGGCGACGTGCCGCAAATCAGCTACACCACCAACACCGGTTCGAGCAGCACGCTGGACGTGAAAATCGATGCGGTTGATGACGCGAGCGTCCTCAAGGCCGATACCGGCAGCGCGTTGGAAGACAATGTTGCCATCGGCAATGTGCTCTCGAATGATGTCGACGTTGATAACGTACTCACTGTCGCCACGTTCAGTGTGGGTGGTACGAGCTATAACGCCGGCCAGACCGCAATCATCGCAGGCGTTGGCTCGATCACCATCGGTGCCGACGGCGCCTATGCTTTCACGCCAGCAAAAGATTTCAACGGTGACGTGCCGCAAATCGGCTACACCACCAACACGGGCTCCAGCAGCACCCTGGACGTGAAGATTGACGCTGTAGATGACGCGAGCGTCCTCAAAGCCGATACCGGTAGCGCCCTGGAAGATAACGTTGTCACTGGCAACGTCCTTTCGAATGACATCGACGTCGACAACGTATTGAGCGTTGCGACCTTCAGCGTCAACGGCACCAGCTACAACGCAGGCCAGACCGCGATCATCGCGGGCGTCGGTTCAATCACTATCGGTGCCGACGGCGCCTATGCCTTTACCCCCGTTAAAGACTTCAACGGCGACGTGCCGCAAATTGGTTACACCACCAACACCGGCTCCAGCAGCACGCTGGATGTGAAGATCGACGCTGTTGATGACGCGAGCGTCCTCAAGGCAGACACCGGTAGCGCCCTGGAAGATAACGTTGCCACCGGCAACGTCCTTTCGAATGACGTCGATGTAGACAACACACTGACTGTTGCCACCTTCAATGTGGGCGGTACCACCTATAACGCTGGCCAAACTGCAACCATTGCAGGTGTCGGCGCTATCACTATTGGTGCAGACGGCGCGTACGCCTTCACTCCGGTTAAAGACTTCAACGGTGACGTACCGCAAATCGGCTACACCACCAACACGGGTTCGAGCAGCACGCTGGACGTGAAGATCGATGCTGTTGATGACGCGAGCGTCCTCAAAGCCGACACCGGTAGTGCGCTGGAAGACAACGTTGCTACCGGCAATGTGTTGAGCAACGACGTGGACGTCGACAACGTACTGACTGTTGCCACCTTCAATGTAGGCGGCACCACCTATAACGCTGGCCAGACCGCAACCATTGCAGGCGTTGGCTCAATCACCATCGGTGCCGACGGCGCCTACGCTTTCACGCCGGTCAAAGACTTCAACGGCGACGTGCCGCAAATTGGCTACACCACCAACACGGGCTCCAGCAGCACGCTGGACGTGAAGATTGACGCTGTAGATGACGCGAGCGTCCTCAAAGCCGATACCGGTAGCGCCCTGGAAGATAACGTTGCTACCGGCAATGTGCTGAGCAACGACGTCGATGTGGATAGCACGCTGACTGTTGCCACCTTCAATGTGGGCGGCACCAACTATAACGCTGGCCAGACCGCAACCATTGCAGGCGTTGGCTCAATCACCATCGGTGCCGACGGCGCCTACGCCTTCACGCCAGTCAAAGACTTCAACGGTGACGTACCGCAGATTGGTTACACCACCAACACCGGTTCGAGCAGCACGCTGGACGTGAAGATCGACGCCGTAGATGACGCAAGCGTCCTCAAAGCAGATACCGGCAGTGCGCTGGAAGACAACGTTGCTAGCGGCAACGTGCTGAGCAACGACGTGGACGTCGACAACGTACTGACTGTTGCCACGTTCAACGTCGGTGGCACCAGTTACGCCGCCGACCAGACGGCCGTGATTGCGGGCGTGGGCAGCATCGCCATTGGGGCTGATGGCGCGTATGCATTCACCCCGGTTAAAGACTTCAACGGTGACGTACCGCAGATTGGTTACACCACCAACACCGGTTCGAGCAGCACGCTGGACGTGAAAATTGACGCGGTCGATGACGCAAGCGTCCTCAAGGCTGATACCGGCAGTGCGCTTGAAGATAACGTTGCCACCGGCAATGTGCTGAGCAACGACGTTGACGTCGACAACGTGTTGAGCGTTGCGACCTTCAGCGTCAACGGCACCAGCTACAACGCAGGCCAGACCGCGATCATCGCGGGCGTTGGCTCAATCACCATCGGTGCAGACGGCGCCTATGCTTTCACGCCAGTAAAAGACTTCAACGGTGACGTGCCGCAAATCGGCTACACCACCAACACGGGCTCCAGCAGCACCCTGGACGTGAAAATTGACGCGGTTGATGACGCGAGCGTGTTGAAAGCAGATACCGGCAGCGCCCTGGAAGACAACGTTGCCACCGGCAACGTGCTCTCAAATGACGTCGATGTGGATAACGTCTTAAGCGTTGCGACCTTCAACGTCGGCGGCACCACGTATACCGCAGGTCAAACCGCGACCGTCGCGGGCGTTGGTTCAATCACCATCGGCGCCGACGGCGCCTACGCGTTCACGCCTGTTAAAGACTTTAATGGTGACGTGCCTCAAATCGGCTACACAACCAACACCGGTTCGAGCAGCACGTTGGATGTGAAAATCGACGCGGTTGATGACGCGAGCGTCCTTAAAGCAGATACCGGCAGCGCCTTGGAAGACAGCGTTGCTACCGGCAATGTGCTGAGCAACGACGTTGACGTCGACAACGTACTGAGCGTTGCGACCTTCAACGTAGGTGGCACCAGTTACGCCGCCGGTCAGACAGCCGTGATCGTGGGCGTGGGTAGCATCACTATCGGCGCTGACGGCGCCTATGCCTTTACCCCCGTTAAAGACTTCAACGGTGACGTACCGCAGATTGGTTACACCACCAACACCGGTTCGAGCAGCACGCTAGACGTGAAGATCGACGCGGTTGATGACGCGAGCGTCCTCAAAGCCGATACCGGTAGCGCCCTGGAAGATAACGTTGCCACTGGCAACGTTCTTTCGAATGACATCGACGTCGACAACGTGTTGAGCGTTGCGACCTTCAGCGTCAACGGCACCAGCTACAACGCAGGCCAGACCGCGATCATCGCGGGCGTCGGTTCAATCACCATTGGGGCTGATGGCGCGTATGCATTCACCCCCGTCAAAGACTTCAACGGTGATGTGCCGCAAATCGGTTACACCACCAACACCGGCTCGAGCAGCACCCTGGATGTGAAGATCGACGCGGTTGATGACGCAAGCATCCTCAAGGCCGATACCGGCAGCGCCTTGGAAGATAACGTTGCCACCGGCAATGTCCTTTCGAATGACGTGGACGTCGACAACGTACTGACCGTTGCGACCTTCAGCGTAGGTGGGGCCACTTACAACGCCGGCCAGACTGCTGTTATCGCGAACGTTGGCTCAATCACCATCGGCACCGACGGCGTCTACGCCTTCACTCCGGTAAAAGACTTCAACGGCGACGTGCCGCAAATTGGTTACACCACCAACACGGGCTCCAGTAGCACGCTGGATGTGAAGATCGACGCCGTAGATGACGTAAGCGTCCTCAAAGCGGACACCGGTAGTGCGCTTGAAGATAACGTCGCCACTGGCAATGTGCTGAGCAACGACGTTGACGTCGACAACGTGTTGAGCGTCGCGACCTTCAACGTAGGTGGAACCACTTACAACGCCGGCCAGACTGCTGTCATCGCGAACGTTGGCTCAATCACCATCGGCACCGACGGCGCCTACGCCTTCACTCCGGTAAAAGACTTCAACGGCGACGTGCCGCAAATCGGCTACACCACCAACACCGGTTCGAGCAGCACGCTGGACGTGAAGATCGACGCGGTTGATGACGCGAGCGTCCTCAAGGCCGATACCGGCAGTGCGCTTGAAGATAACGTAGCCACCGGCAACGTGCTGAGCAACGACGTCGACGTAGACAACACCCTGACTGTTGCCACGTTCAATGTCGGTGGAACCACTTACAACGCCGGCCAGACCGCTGTTATTGCAGGCGTTGGCTCTATCACCATCGGTGCAGACGGCGCCTATGCCTTCACGCCGGTCAAAGACTTCAACGGCGACGTGCCGCAAATCGGCTACACCACCAACACGGGCTCCAGCAGCACGCTGGACGTGAAGATTGACGCTGTAGATGACGCGAGCGTCCTCAAAGCGGACACCGGTAGCGCGCTGGAAGACAACGTTGCTACCGGCAATGTGCTGAGCAACGACGTCGACGTCGACAACACCCTGACTGTTGCCACGTTCAATGTCGGTGGAACCACTTACAACGCCGGCCAGACCGCTGTTATTGCAGGCGTTGGCTCTATCACCATCGGTGCAGACGGCGCCTATGCCTTCACGCCGGTCAAAGACTTCAACGGCGACGTGCCGCAAATCGGCTACACCACCAACACGGGCTCCAGCAGCACGCTGGACGTGAAGATTGACGCTGTAGATGACGCGAGCGTCCTCAAAGCGGACACCGGTAGCGCGCTGGAAGACAACGTTGCTACCGGCAATGTGCTGAGCAACGATGTTGATGTGGACAATGTGTTGACCGTTGCGACGTTCAGCGTCAACGGCACCACCTATAACGCTGGCCAGACCGCAACCATTGCAGGCGTTGGCTCAATCACCATCGGTGCCGACGGCGCGTACGCCTTCACCCCGGTCAAAGACTTCAACGGTGACGTGCCGCAAATCGGCTACACCACCAACACCGGTTCGAGCAGCACGCTGGATGTGAAGATCGATGCTGTAGATGACGCAAGCGTCCTCAAGGCCGATACCGGCAGTGCGCTGGAAGACAGCGTTGCCACCGGCAACGTGCTGAGCAACGATGTCGATGTGGATAATGTGTTGAACGTTGCGACCTTCAACGTCGGCGGCACCACGTATACTGCAGGTCAAACCGCGACCATCGCTGGTGTTGGCTCAATCACCATCGGTGCCGACGGCGCCTATGCTTTCACGCCAGTAAAAGATTTCAACGGTGACGTGCCGCAAATCGGCTACACCACCAACACGGGCTCCAGCAGCACCCTGGACGTGAAGATTGACGCTGTAGATGACGCGAGCGTCCTCAAAGCCGATACCGGTAGCGCCCTGGAAGATAACGTTGCCACTGGCAACGTCCTTTCGAATGACGTGGACGTCGACAACGTACTGACCGTTGCGACCTTCAGCGTAGGTGGGGCCACTTACAACGCCGGCCAGACTGCTGTTATCGCGAACGTTGGCTCAATCACCATCGGTACCGACGGCGCCTACGCCTTCACGCCGGTCAAAGACTTCAACGGTGACGTGCCGCAAATCGGCTACACCACCAACACGGGCTCCAGTAGCACGCTGGATGTGAAGATTGACGCGGTTGATGACGCAAGCGTTCTCAAAGCGGATACCGGCAGCGCTCTGGAAGATAACGTCGCCACCGGCAATGTGTTGAGCAACGACGTTGACGTCGACAACGTGTTGAGCGTTGCGACCTTCAATGTCGGCGGCACTACGTATACCGCAGGCCAGACCGCAACCATCGTGGGCGTCGGCTCAATCACCATCGGTGCTGACGGCGCGTACAGCTTCACCCCGGTCAAAGACTTCAACGGTGACGTGCCGCAAATCGGCTACACCACCAACACCGGTTCGAGCAGCACGCTGGACGTGAAGATCGATGCTGTTGATGACGCGAGTGTGTTGAAAGCCGACACTGGTAGCGCGCTGGAAGATAACGTTGCCACTGGCAATGTGCTTTCGAATGATGTCGATGTGGATAACGTACTGACAGTCGCCACGTTCAACGTGGGTGGCACCAGTTACGCCTCCGACCAGACGGCCGTGATTGCGGGTGTGGGCAGCATCACTATCGGCGCTGACGGCGCCTATGCCTTCACCCCAGTAAAAGACTTCAACGGTGACGTGCCGCAAATCGGCTACACCACCAACACCGGTTCGAGCAGCACGCTGGACGTGAAGATCGACGCGGTTGATGACGCAAGCGTCCTCAAAGCGGACACCGGTAGCGCAATGGAAGACAACGTCGCTTCCGGCAATGTGCTGAGCAACGACGTCGATGTGGATAACGTGTTGAGCGTTGCGACCTTCAACGTCGGCGGCACCACATACACCGCAGGTCAAACCGCGACCATTGTAGGCGTTGGTTCAATCACCATCGGCGCCGACGGCGCGTACGCCTTCACCCCAGTCAAAGACTTCAACGGCGATGTTCCGCAAATCGGCTACACCACCAACACCGGTTCCAGTAGCACCCTGGATGTGAAGATCGACGCGGTTGATGACGCAAGCGTCCTCAAAGCCGACACCGGTAGCGCATTGGAAGATCATGTTGCGAAAGGCAACGTGCTATCGAATGACGTCGACGTGGATAACGTACTGACAGTCGCTACGTTCAACGTAGGTGGCACCAGTTACGCCGCCGGCCAAACAGCTGTGATTGCAGGCGTTGGCTCTATCACCATCGGTACCGACGGCGCCTACGCCTTCACGCCGGTCAAAGACTTCAACGGTGACGTGCCGCAAATCGGCTACACCACCAACACGGGCTCCAGCAGCACGCTGGACGTGAAGATCGACGCCGTAGATGACGCCAGCGTCCTCAAAGCCGACACCGGCAGCGCCCTGGAAGACAAAGTCGCCACCGGCAATGTGCTGAGCAACGACGTCGATGTCGATAACGTCCTGAGCGTAGCCACCTTCAACGTCGGAACCGCTAGCTACACTGCCGGCCAAACCGCCGTCATCACCGGCGTGGGCTCTATTACCATCAGCGCCAACGGCGCCTACACCTTCACCCCGGTCAAAGACTTCAACGGCGATGTGCCGCAAATCGGCTACACCACCAACACCGGCTCCAGCAGCACGCTGAACGTGAATATCGTGGCAGTCAATGACGCACCGGTCGCCATTGCTACCAACGCAACCGGTGCCGAAGACCCAACCAGCGGCATCGCGGTCAAGCTGAGCGCGACCGATGTAGACGGCCTGGCGAACGTTAAATCGTTCAGCGTGGGTACACCGAGCAACGGCACGTTCTACACCGACGCGGCGATGACCACCAAGGTGACCGGCCCGATCACCGCGAGCAATGGCGAGGCGACCGTTTACTTCAAGCCAGCCACCGACTTCAACGGCACGGTGAACTTCACCTACACCGCCACCGACAGCGGTAACGCTGACGGCAGCAACGTGCTGACCTCACCAGCGGTCAACGGCACCATCACCGTGACCCCGGTCAACGACGCACCGGTCGCCATTGCAACCACCGCAACCGGTGCCGAAGACCCAACCAGCGGCATCGCGGTCAAGCTGAGCGCGACCGATGTAGACGGCCTGGCGAACGTTAAATCGTTCAGCGTGGGTACACCGAGCAACGGCACGTTCTACACCGACGCGGCGATGACCACCAAGGTGACCGGCCCGATCACCGCCAGCAATGGCGAGGCCACCGTTTACTTCAAGCTAGCCACCGACTTCAACGGCACGGTGAACTTCACCTACACCGCCACCGACAGTGGCAACGCTGACGGCAGCAACGTGCTGACCTCGCCAGCCGTCAACGGCACCATCACCGTGACCCCGGTCAACGACGCGCCGGTTGCCATCGCAACCACCGCAACCGGTGCCGAAGACCCAACCAGCGGCATCGCGGTCAAGCTGAGCGCGACCGATGTAGACGGCCTGGCGAACGTTAAATCGTTCAGCGTGGGTACACCGAGCAACGGCACGTTCTACACCGACGCAGCCATGACCACCAAAGTGACCGGCCCGATCACCGCCAGCAATGGCGAGGCGACCGTCTACTTCAAGCCAGCCACCGACTTCAACGGCACGGTGAAATTCACCTACACCGCCACCGACAGCGGTAACGCTGACGGCAGCAACGTGCTGACCTCACCAGCCGTCAACGGCACCATCACCGTGACCCCGGTCAACGACGCGCCGGTTGCCATCGCAACCACCGCAACCGGTGCCGAAGACCCAACCAGCGGCATCGCGGTCAAGCTGAGCGCGACCGATGTAGATGGCCTGGCGAACGTAAAATCCTTCAGCGTGGGCACGCCGAGCAACGGCACCTTCTACACCGACGCGGCGATGACCACCAAAGTGACCGGCCCGATCACCGCGAGCAATGGCGAGGCGACCGTTTACTTCAAGCCAGCCACCGACTTCAACGGCACGGTGAACTTCACCTACACCGCCACCGACAGCGGTAACGCTGACGGCAGCAACGTGCTGACCTCACCAGCGGTCAACGGCACCATCACCATTACGCCGGTCAACGACGCGCCCACGGCCACCAACGGCAACATCGCCAGCAACGAAGACACCCCGGTCGAACTGAGCTGGGCCACCTTTGGCGTCAACGATGTGGACTCCGCCAACCCGAAAGTGGTGTTCACCAGCCTGCCTGCCGGCGCCATTGAGTACAAAGTCAACGGCGTGTGGACGCAACTGACCACCGCTGACCTGAAAACCGATACCTCGGCCGGCAAGGCGTTCAGCCAGGCTGACTTCGACAGCCACAACGTGCGCTACACCCCGGCCGCCAACGAGTCGGGCGATAACAGCTTCGGCGGCACCGGTGTGGGCAACAAGCAAAGCGACTACACCCAGCTCAAGTTCCAGGCCTACGACGGCAGCGCCTACAGCGACACCAAAATCATCACCGTGGATATTCACCCGGTGACGGACGTGCCGGTGGTAAGCCTCAGCCAATATGGCGCGGTGCCAACCGGTTTGACCCTGCAGACCTGGACCGGCGGCACGCTGGCCAAGGACCTGGGCAACAGCGGCAACGGCGTTGCGCTGTCCAGCGACCTGATCCGCGTGATCGACGCCAAGACCGCTGCCACCGCAATCTCCACGGGAGTGGTCAGCAGCGTCAGCAACAGTAATGTGGCGGAGGGGACGGCGACCAAAGTCTCCGGCCTGATCTACCTGGAAGCCGGCAAGAGCTACAGCTTCACCGGCACTGCCGATGACAGCCTGGCAATCACCGTGGGCGGCAAGCTGGTGGCCAGCGAGACCTGGAGCAAACAGGGCGGCACGATTACCGGCACGGCGTACACGCCGACCGAGTCGGGTTACTACACCCTCGACATCTACCACTACAACCAGGCCGCCGCAGGCAACTACGACATCAATGTGTCGATCAACAACGGCCCGTCGATGTCGCTGGGCAACAGCGGCGTGCAGACCTACACCGGCGTGGACGCCTTGAAGGCCGCAGGTGCGGTGCTGGGCGACAGCCATGTGGTCAATGGCGAAGGCTACTACACCGGCTACGTCTACAACCGTGGGCTGGAAGACACCACCATCAAGGTCGCGCCGATCACCACCACGTTCGTCGATAACGACGGCTCGGAATCCCACAAGGTGGAAATCAGCGGCTTGCCGGTCGGCACCGTAATCACCGACGGCACCAGCGGTCACAGCTTCACCTCGACCGGCGCTACCGCGTTCTACGATGTGAGCACCTGGAACCTGAAAACCCTGACGGTCACCCCGTTCAAGGACTCGACGGCCAGCTTCGACCTGACCGTGAAAGCCACGGCCACCGAACTGAGTACCAGCGTTGCGCAAGTCACCACCGGCAAAGTGAGCATCGTGGTCACTGCGGTCAACGACGCCCCGACCCTGGACCTGAGCACGGCCGACGGCGCGGTCGCCACCGGCTTCGCCGCCACTTATAACGAACGCAGCACCAGCGGCGTGGCGATTACCGGCAGCGTGGCCATCGGCGACGTCGACAGCAGCCAGATGCAGAGCGCGAGCATCACCCTCAAAAACGCCAGTGCCGGGGATCAACTGACCTCCAGCCTGGTGACAGTGGGCGGCACCTACAAAGGCATCACCCTGACCAGCGTCGGCACCGACGTCAGCGGCAAGATCATGCTGAGCCTGTCGGGCGCGGCGGATGCGGCGACCTACAAGGCGCTGCTTGAATCGTTCCAATACTCCAGCACCAGCAAGTACCCGGCTACGGGCGACCGCACCATCGAGGTCTCGGTGATGGACAACGAAGGCGGCAACAGCCTGAGTTCCAGCATCGCCACCAGCACCATCACGGTAACGCCGCAGGCCTACCTGGTGACTGAAGGCACTGGCGTGGCCGATGTCATCAACTTGAGCAGCTCGTCGGTCAACAACGTGGTGGTCGGCGACAAGGCCGGCGTGGTCACCCAGGGCAGCAACTACAACATTGCCTTCCTGGTCGACACCTCGGGCAGCATCGGCAGCAGTGCGATGAACTCGATCAAGAGCCAACTGGCGAGCGTGTTCAATACCTTGATTGCCAATGCCGGCAATAAAGACTCGGGTGTGGTGAAAGTGCTGCTGGTCGATTTCGACACGCAGGTGCAGGCGCAGGTCTCGGTCAACCTGGCCGACAAGGACGCTGCCAAAGCGGCCTTGCAGGCGGTCTTGACCCAGATGACCTCCAACTCCAGCGACCTGACCAACTACCAGGATGCGTTCGACGCGGCCACCAACTGGTTCAAGAGCAGCGACGCCACCAGTAACAAGGGCGCGACCAACCTCACCTACTTCATTACCGACGGCTCGCCGAACGTATTTACCGAAGTGCACGGCAACCCTTACCTGGGCACGACCAGCACGTTCTGGGGCTCGAACGTTTACTTCGACAGCGTGGTCAACAGCTCCAACTACGTGTTGGGCCAGGGCAGCGCGGTCTACACCACCATCAACGGCTGGTCGCGGATGATTGTCGACGGCGATGGCAAGGTTTACTCCTACAACGGCTGGGGCCAGGCGATCTATGAAGGCACCGTGGTCGCCAACGCCAAGGGCGGCTTTGACGTGGCGGCGGTCTATCAGGACTCCGACACCGCGCTGGCCAGCGCCAAGGCGGCCTATGCCAACCTGGTCAACGCGGTGGACAGCAAAGTCGTGGTCGAGGCCATCGGCCTGGGGTCGAGCATCGATACCACGGTGCTCAAGCAGTTCGACACCGACAAGGTGGTTGCCACCATCGACACGGCGAAGCTGGCCGATGCCATCACCGGCCACACCGCCGATGCGGGCGCCGACAACCTCACCGGCGGTTCGGCCAACGACATCCTGTTCGGCGACCTGATCACCTACAAAGGCCAGGAAGGCAGCGCCGCGCTCAAGGCCTTTGCCGCCGAGAAACTGGCCACCACCGTCGACCACATCGACGACCGCACCTTGCACCAGTACATCACCGAGCACGTGCAGGACATCGGCGCACTGGCCAACGCGTCGAACATCTACGGCACCAAGGATGGCAACGACACGCTGATCGGCAACGCCGGCAACGACATTCTGTTCGGCCAGGGCGGCAACGACAGCCTCTCCGGCGGCGCCGGCAATGACGTCCTGGTGGGCGGCAAGGGCGATGACGTGCTCAGCGGCGGTGCGGGTGCCGATACCTTCGTGTGGCTCAAAGGTGACACCAACACCAGCGGCGGCTTCGATCGCATCACCGACTTCAAGCACGGCGAAGGCGACAAGCTGGACCTGTCCGACTTGCTGCAAGGCAATAACGACAACAACCTGTCCAACTACCTGAAGCTGACCACCGATGCGTCGGGCACCTCGACGCTGAGCGTCAGCAGCGCGGGCACGTTCACCGCCTCGGGCGGCGGCACGGCCGATGTCACGATCAAGGTCGACGGCGCCAGCTGGGGCAGTGGCAGCGCCGCGATCAATAACCTGATCGCCGGTGGCGACCTGACCGTCAAGCATCACGACTGATCACCCGGGCGGCACCCATCCATAAGGATTGGCGCCGCCGGGCATCAGCTTCGGGAAAATCTGTGTAATCTCTGTGGGCGCCGTGCGCGATGCCTGCAGGGATTTTTTATTGGGAGAACGGTGATGTTCTACGTGCAACGCGATCAATACAACGCGCTGGTTCGCGTCGAGGCGCAGGCTTTTAGCGAGGCCACCGAGACACTGCCGGCCGACCACCATGAGATCCAGGCGTGGTTCGCCGATGATGCAGTGGACAACAGCCTCAAGCAGCTCAAGCAAAGTGACCTTGAGATGATTCGAGTGCTGGATGACTTGATTCAGGTGCTGATCACCAAGAACGTGATGAGCATCACCGACCTGCCGCCGGCGGCGCAGGTCAAGTTTCTTGAACGCACCCAGGCGCGGGCCGCGCTGGGCGGCTTGAGTGAACTGATCAACGACGATGAAACCGGCTTGATCTGACCCCGGCCCCCTCCTTTACGGCGTGACCGTCAAGGAGGCTCGAGGTGTCAGCGCTTCACTTCCAGGGCGCGGGTTCACCGACCAGTCGGCCTTGCACCCCTTCGATGCCCATCTCGCGGATCACCCGCAACTCACCTTCGGTTTCCACGCGCTCGGCAATCAACGGTAGGTCGATGCTGTGGGCGGCGCGCTGGATTGCTTCGATAAAAAAGCGCTTGTGGCTTTCGTGGTCAATGGCGCGGATGTAGCTGCCGTCGATTTTCAGGTAGGCCAGCCCCAGGTTCGCCAGGTTGCCGATCATGCTGAAGCGCCCGCCGAAACGCTGCAGGCCGAGGCTGAAGCCCAGGTTGCGCATGCGCCGGGTCAGGCGCTCCAGTTCGGTCTGCTCGGGCACTTGCTCCTCGCCGATCTCCAGCGTCAGCTGTGCGCCCAGCGTTGGGTGCTGGGCCAGGCGTTCGAATACCCGCTCCAGGGCTTGAGAGTCCTGCAGGGTCGCGGCCGACAGGTTCAAGGCCGCCGAGACAGGGTGCTGGCTCAGGTGTTTGATCACCAGGTCCAGCATCAGGTGGTCGAGCCGCGCGGTCCAGCCGAAGCGTTCCAGCCAGGGCAGGAAGTGGCCAGCCGCAATGGTCTGGTTCTGGTTGTCGAGCAGGCGCGACAGCACCTTGTAATGCAGCACCTGTTGGGTATCGCCGCTGCTGACCACCGGCTGGAAAAACAACTGGAAGCGGCCTTGCTTCAGGGCGTCATCGAGCAAGGTGTGCCAGCTGTGCGGATCATCGCTGACGGTACCGGTGACCTGATGTTCCAGGCACACCCAGCTCTGGCCGCCGCTGGCTTCGGCCTGGGTCAGCGCCTGGTCGGCCAGCATCAGCAGGTCGGCGGAGGCGTCGCCCGGGTTGTACGGCGCCAGGCCGATGAAGGCCACGGTCGGCATGTCGGTGGCGCCGGTTTCGTGCAGGCTTTGCAGGGTCGCGTCCAGCGCCTGGGCCAACTGCAGGGCTTCGTCGCGCACCAGCCCCGGGGCCAGCACCGCGAATTCGCCGCCACGGCTGCGGGTGATGAGGTTGTGGGTTTCCGGGTACTTGGCACAGGTGCGCACCAGTTGCTGGCTGACCGCCTGCAGCAACTGGTCGGTACGTTGCCCGCCCAGGCGCTGGTTGAGGCCGCTCAGGTCGTTGACGCGCAGCATCAGCAGGTAGCCGGAACTGGACTCCTCCAGGTTGCTGACCCGCGATTGCAGCTGCATCTCGAAATAGCGACGGTTTGCCAGGCCCGTGAGGCTGTCCTGGTAGGACTCCACGCGCAGCTTCTCGCTACGCTCGGTCTGCTCATGGAACAGGGCCTTGAGCTTCTCCACCATCTGGTTCATCGCCTGCACGACGCGGCGCAGCTCCGGGGTGCGCGGCAGGTCGGGCAGGCTCAGGAATTCGCGACGGGCAATCGCATGTGACTGCTCGACCATGTAGTCCAGCGGCTTCAACTGCCGGCGCAGCAGCAGGGCGCCGAGTATCGCGCTCACCGCGCCGCACACCAGCAACCAGCCGAGGCTGCCCAGGGCGCTCTGCCAGAGTTTGGCCAGGGCGAACATCGGGTGGCTGACCACCTCGACCCGTGCCGCCTGCTGCCAGCCACGGCTGACGATGGCATCACCGCCGGCCGGTTCCAGGCCGATCATCTTCACGAACCAGGCCGGTACATTGCTGGCATCCGGCTCGGCGGCGCGCTCCACCAGCACCTGGTTATTGCTCAGGTCCACCACGCGGATGCTGGCGTAGTAGCCGCTGTCGAAGATCGAGCTGACCATCAGCTCGGTCATCGCCGGGTCATCGATGTTCGGGGTCAGCGACAGGGCCAGCGCGGTGGCCGCGTCCTGAGCGTGGGAGCGCAACTGGTTGACGTACTGGGTACGCGAGCTCTCCAGGCTGACCATGAAGCTACCGCTGAACGCGACTATCAGGAACACGCAGATAGCGATCAGCAATTGTTTGAACAGTGACATCGTAGCTCCTGTTAATTGTCCGAACTGGCCGGAAACCCTTCAGCGGTCATTTTTTTCAATACATCCTGCCAGCGTGACAGGCGTTTGGTGTCACCGACTTTCTTGTTGCCCGCCGCGCCGGTCAGCCACAGGCCTTCGCCGTTGAAGGCATACACGGGGAGCAAATCCTGGCGTTGGCTGGCAGGCAGAATCGGGTCCATCAGGCTGTCGAGCACCAGGGGCATGGCCTCGGGGCTCGCATAATACGTCAGCACCATGTGCGCCCGGTTCTGGCGCAGCGCCTTGACGTAGGTGATGCGCAATTTCTCGGCCGGCACGCCGAGGTGGCGCAGGCTGAAGTACTTGGCGATGGCGTAGTCTTCACAGTCGCCCGCGCCTTTCCACAGCGACTGAATGGGGGTGGCCCAGTAATCGACCTCGTGCCACAGGTCGATGTCTTCCTCGTAGTGCAACTGCCGATTGAAGAAGAGGTTAACCACCTTGAGCTGCTCGGCCTCGCTCACCTGTTTCTGGGTGGACAGCAACTGTTGCCACGCATCGATGCGCTGGCGTCCGGCGCCTAACGGCCCGTACAGCGTTTCGGCGCGTCGGCTGATCTGGCTGAAATCCCAATCGGCCAGCAAATCGCCCAGCAGCCCACCCGCCAACAGCAGCGTTACGGCGAAACCGTAGAGGATCCGAGGGAGTTTGAAGCGTAACGCCACTGCGATTACCCAGGCATGCAGCATGGAAGGTGCGGCAATGGTGAGGCGATACCCGGCAAAAGACAATGGCACAGTGAAATCACTTTTGATGAATTACAGAAAGTGATCGTCATTTAATTGGCCATTTTCCGCTCGTCCGAAAGGCTGCTGGCGATTTGATCAAAATAATGACACTTGCGCGGTGCTGTCGGAGAATGAGCCGTCAAAATGCCTACAAGAAGACCTGCGGTGAAGCCAGTATCCTGCCGGCCTTTCACGTCTTTACAGGGCGCTGTTAAGGAGCTCCGGCCATGAGTCGCACCGATTATCTATTTGCCCTGTTTGGCAAGAGCGTTTCCCGCGACCCTGAGGGAAGAAATGCTCGGCTGCACTTCTTCGGCACCGTGCCCTTTGACGATGGCACGCGGGTGAACCAGAGAGATGGCTCGCATTACCGCAGTCATCCCCAGGAGCGGTCCCAGGCCCAGGAGCAGACGGTTGCGCGCCCGACGGTGGTGGCGGTGGTGTCGATCAACGGCGGCGTGGGTCGCAGCACCCTGGTCACGGCGTTGAGCAGCGGCCTGCAACGACTCGGCGAGTCGGTGGTAGCCCTGGATCTGGACCCGCAGAACGCGCTGCGCCACCACTTCGGCGTAGAGGCCGAGCAGCCCGGCCTCGGCCGTGCCAGCCTGCTCAATGCACCGTGGACGAGCGTCGTGCAATCCGGGTTTGCCGGGTGCCAGGTCATCCCGTTTGGCGATACCGACAGCCATCAGAAGGAAAGCCTGCAGCGCTGGCTCACGCGTGAGCCCAAGTGGCTGACGCAGCGCTTGTCGGCAATGGCATTGGATGAGCGCGGCCTGGTGATCATCGATACGCCGGCGGGCAATAACGTCTATTTGCAGCAGGCATTGAGCGTGGCCGATATCCTGCTGGTGGTCACTCAGCCGAATGCCGCTTGCCTCGGGACACTGGATCAGGTGGATGCATTGCTGGCGCCGTGTCTTGAGCGTGCGCCGCGTTGCCACATTGTGATCAATCAGATGGATGATAAGTCGGCGTTCAGCCTTGAGATGTTCGAGGCCTTCAAGCAACGTCTGGGTGACAGACCCGTTCATGTCATCCACCACGATTCATCCATCAGCGAAGCCTTGGCTTTCGCCGCCGACCCGCTGGATAACATACGCGTTAGCCTGACCGGCGACGATATCAACGGCCTGTGCCGGCTGTTGATTGCCCGTAAAAAACGTCCATAAGTCGCGGTTTATACGCGTAACGCCAGATGCTTATGCACAATCGCTCGGTGCCACCTGACACGAAACAGCCATGGTGCAGCGTTGTTCGCATTATGTTGCAACTGCCTGTTTTGCGTGCGTTTTATTATGTGAACAAAAAATGACCAGGGCGGCTTGCGGGCTGTAGCGTAGGTGGCTACAGCATCTGTAAAGATTTCATCAACAGAGTTATCCACAGGACGCGCGCGTGAATGCCGCCCCTTAATCGCGCTCGGCCAGCAGCATCAGGTTGCGCGGCGTCAACGAGGGTTCGCAGAAGGTGCCCAGTTCAACGGCGTAGCCTTGTTCCTGCAAAAACAGCGCGCGATCCAGCACCAGCCATACTTCCAGTGGCCGTCGAAACAGCCCGCGCAGCAACTCCAGGTTTCTGACTTCGGCCAGACGACACCACCCATGCGCCTCCAGCGTTTGCCAAGGTTGCTCTCCTGTGGATAAACCCTTGAGGCGTGCCAGCTCCTTGCAGTAGTCGGCGTAGGGTTTGTCCAGCCAACTGGCGGGCAGCGAGGGGGTGGCGAGGTAGTCGTCGACGCCGCGCAGTTGCCGTTGCAGATGGTCGAAGCCCAGGCGCCAGGCCATGGAGCGGTCGAGTTGCTGGCGTACGCGCTTGCCGGCGGTCACGGTTTCGGTGAGGGGCAAGCCGAGGTCATCGACCGAAAGATGCAGAGCCGAGGCACGACCTGCGCCGGAGAGTGGCTGATAGCGATCGGCATTGATGCGGTTATAGCAGCAGGGCGACAGCGCCAATTGCCTGCAGCCGGCAGCGCTGGCCACTTTTAGCAAGCGCACATGCAGGTCGCCGCAGGCGTGCAGGGCGACGGGCGTGTGCTCGGGGCCGATTGCCACGTCTGCCATCACGTCCTGCAAGCGATGGGTGGCGGGTAGCCGGTGGTGATCGCTCAAGGCTTGCCCGGCGGTGACCAGGGCCGGGTCGTATTCGAGGCACGTCAGCGTTTGCCCGATGTGCAGCAGGCGGCGGCCGAGGTGACCTTTGCCGGCGCACCAGTCCAGCCAATGCCTGGGCGTGTCGGCAAAGTGCAGGGCTGCGCCGAAGGCCTCGATCTGTTGCCATTTGCGGCCCGGTACGTCGACGTTCAAACGAGGGCGGGCAGGTGCGAGGGGATGGGTCGGTAACTTATCCACAGCGCTCAGTTGCAACGCTTGTCGCGCGAGCTGTGGAAACGGCGCCGGCGCGGGCAAATCGTGGAGTTGGTTGTGGCTGTCTTGCGCCTCGCCCAGGGTGCGTTGGCGCAGCCAGGCGGCGAGTTGCGGGTGCTCGGTTTCCCAGGGCAACTGGCGATGAACAAAGGGCCGTGGTCGCCACAGCCCCTGGTGCTCGATCAGGAACGCATCCAGCGCGTGGAAGCGCGCCTCAACGTCCCTGGCAGGCATCGACGCGTAGCCAGCGTTCCAGCAGTTTGAAGCCGCGTACCAGGATGTAGGCCATCAGCAGGTAGAACAGCCCGGCAGCGAAAAAGATCTCCACCGGCAAATAGGTGCGCGCGATGATGGTACGGGCCATGCCGGTCAGTTCCAGCAGGGTCACCGTGCTGGCCAGGGCGCTGGCCTTGAGCATCAGGATCACCTCGTTGCTGTACGCCGGCAGGCCGATGCGCGAGGCGCGCGGCAGGATGATGTAGAACAGCGTCTTCGGCCTGGACATGCCCAGGGCACGCGCCGCTTCGATCTCGCCGGGCGGGATGGCCTGGATCGCGCCGCGCAGGATCTCGGCGATATACGCGGCGGTGTGCAGGGTCATGGTGGCGGTGGCGCACCAGAACGGATCGCGCAGGTAAGGCCACATGAAACTGTGGCGCACCGAATCGAACTGCGCCAGGCCGTAGTACACCAGAAACAACTGCACCAGCAGCGGCGTGCCACGGAAGAAAAAGATGTAGCCGTAGGGCAGGGCGCGCACGTACCACAGGCGCGATGAGCGGGCGATACCGAGCGGGATCGCCAGCAGCAGAGCCGGCGATGACCGCAATGGCCACCAGCTCCAGGGTCAGGGTGGCGCCCTGTGCCAGTTTGGGCAGCCACTTGATGATTACCGCCCAGTTCAGGCCCAGGTCGAAATGCGCCAGCCAGCTGTAGTCGCCGCTCATTGGGTGCTCCTTGCAAAGCCGCGGGCGGCGCGTTTTTCCAGGAAGTACATGCCGCTCATGGCCAGCACCGTGAGGCCCAGGTACATGAATGCCGCGACCATGAAGAAGGTGAACGGTTGTTTGGTGACGGTCACGCCGATCTGCGCGTGGCGCATGATTTCTTCAAGGCCGATTACCGACACCAGCGCGGTGTCCTTCATCAGGATCATGAACAGGTTGCCCAGGCCCGGCAGGGCGATGCGCCACATCTGCGGCATGATCAACCGGGTAAAAATCCTGAATCGGGACAGCCCCAACGCCACACCGGCTTCGCGATGGCCCTTGGGAATGGCGAGTATCGCGCCACGGAACACTTCCGTGGCGTAGGCGCCAAAGCACAGGCCCAGGGCGATGACGCCAGCGGCGAACGCGCTGAGTGACAGGTCGGGGATACCGAAGGTCTCGCCCAGGCTGCGCATCAGGTTCACCGTGCCGAAATAAATCAGCAGCACCCACAGCAGTTCGGGAATACCGCGCACGAGGGTCGAGTAGGCTCCGCCCAGCCATTGCAATGGCTTGTAGGGGGACGTCTTACCCAGGGCGCCGGCAAGGCCCAGCAGCAGCCCCAGACACAGGGCGGTGAGCGCCAGTTTGACGGTCATCAGCGCACCGGCGGCAAGCGCGGGGCCGAATCCGTAGAGATCGAAATTCATGGTGTTTTCATATCGCGGCAGGCAGTGCAAAAGCCGGCGCGCTCAGGTGAGCGCGCCGGGCAGGCCGTTCAGGTCATTCGATGCTGAACGGGAAGTACTTGTCGTTGATTTTCTTGTAGGTGCCGTCAGCCTTGATCTCTGCCAGGGCTTTGTTCAGGCGCTCGCGCAGCGGGTCGCCCTTGCGTACGGCGATACCGATCTTGTCGCTTTCCACCACCGGGTCGCCCTTGAACTCGTAGGCCGAGCCGTCTTTGCTCTTGAGCCATTCGTATTGCACGTACTTGTCGGCAAGAATGCCGTCCAGGCGACCGGATGTCAGGTCGAGGTAGGCGTTTTCCTGGGTGTCGTACAGCTTGGCTTCGGTGTCTGGCAGTTTGTCTTCAAGGTAGGTGCCGGCCAGCGTCGCGCGCTGTGCACCGATGATCTTGCCCTTGAGGTAGTCGGCGTCGGGCTTGAAGTCGGTAGTGGCTTTCGGTGCGATGAACTGCAGCTTGTTGGAGTAGTACGGGTCGGTGAAGTCGACGGCCTGCTTGCGCTCATCGGTGATCGACAGCGAAGACACCAGGAAGTCGAACTTCTTGGCGTTCAGGGCCGGGATGATGCCGTCCCAGTCGGACACGTACACTTCGCACTTCTCGACTTTCATCTTGGCGCACAGGGCGTCGCCGATGTCCTTGTCAAAGCCCACCACGTTGCCGCTGGCGTCTTTGTTGTTGAACGGCGGGTAGGCCGCTTCGATCCCCATTGTCAGGGTTTCTGCCATGGCCGTGGCGCTGAACGCCATCGAGACGGCCGCGGCCAGAAGGAATTTTTTATAGTTCTGCATGCATGTTGCTCCGTTAGCGGTTGCTGGACATGAATTGTTTGCAGCGCGCCGAAAGCGGGTTTTCAAACACCTGCTGTGGCGATCCTTGCTCTTCGACCAGGCCCTGGTGCAGAAACACCACTTCGCTGGACACCTGACGGGCGAAGCCCATTTCATGGGTGACCAGCAGCATGGTGCGGCCTTCTTCGGCCAGTGCGCGGATCACATTAAGTACTTCTTGGACCATTTCCGGGTCAAGCGCGGAAGTGGGCTCGTCAAACAGAATGACTTTGGGCTGCATCGCCAGGGTGCGCGCGATGGCCGCGCGTTGTTGCTGGCCACCGGACAATTGCGCAGGGTAGGCGTGGCGCTTGTCGGCGATGCCGACCTTGGCCAGCAGGGCTTCGGCCACTTCGATCGCTTCGGCCTTGCTCTGGCCGCGCACGCGGCGTGGCGCCTCGATGATGTTGTCGAGGATGCTCATGTGCGGCCACAGGTTAAAGTTTTGAAACACAAAACCGATTTCGCTGCGCAGTCGGTTGATCTGCTTGCCGTCGGCGGCCTGCAGCTCGCCGTTTTTTGCGGCCTTGAGCTTGAGCTCTTCGCCAGCCACCAGGATCTGGCCCTGGTGCGGGTTTTCCAGCAGGTTGATGCAGCGCAGAAGCGTGGATTTGCCGGAACCGGAAGAGCCCAGGATCGAGATCACGTCGCCGTCGCGGGCGGTCAGCGAGATACCCTTGAGCACCTCCAGCTCGCCATAGCGTTTATGCAGGTTGCGGATTTCAAGCGCGGGCGTGGCCTCGGCCATGTGGGGTCCTCATTGTGTTCGTTGCATGCGGCGCTGCGGGGGCGCCTTCCTGGCGAGGCGCCAAGCTAGCATAGCGTCTGGATGACAGCCAACAGCGCCGCGGGCGGTTAAACGGTGGTCTGCGGCAGGGTGTCGCATCGGCACAGCGGCGTGTCGCGCCATCAACAACCGAACAACCATTTGCCCCGGAATATGCGCAGGCTTTGCGTAAAAAAGGGCGCGATGGTGCCAGCTTTGGCCAAGTGTTGGAAGGGTAAAACCGGCAAACGGTGCATATCAGCCCTTTAATAGGGCGTCACGCACTTTTTGTGTGTGTTTTTGGTGCGCTCAAACGTCTTGAATGTGGGGTGCACGGTAACGCTATAGCGAAATGCCATTGTTCTCAATGACTTGCGATTTATGAGGAAGCGTCCTACAGCCCGCGTCGACTGTGGATTCGTAACATTTTGGCGCAAATCTTGCGTAAAAAATAAAGAACGCCCCTGTTGGTTTCTTTTCACGAGAAAGCATCCAGGCCGGGCGGACCGTTTTCGCAATTCCTCGCAAAGGTGTGTCAATGAGTAGTACGCAAAGCTCCAATGACCTCGAACAGGGGCTCAAACCGCGTCACGTCACCATGCTGTCGATTGCCGGCGTCATCGGTGCCGGGTTGTTCGTCGGCTCCGGCCACGCGATTGCTGCCGCTGGCCCTGCCGTACTGCTGGCGTATGCCGCCGCGGGCACGCTGGTGGTATTGGTGATGCGCATGCTCGCCGAAATGGCCGTGGCGTCGCCGGACACGGGTTCGTTTTCCACCTACGCCGACCGTGCAATCGGGCACTGGGCCGGCTTTACCATCGGCTGGTTGTACTGGTGGTTCTGGGTGCTGGTGATTCCACTGGAGGCCAACGCGGCGGCGACCATCCTGCATGCGTGGTTCCCCGACGTGGCCATCTGGGCCTTCACCCTGATCATCACCTTGTTGCTGACGGCGACCAACCTGTTCAGCGTGAAGAACTACGGCGAGTTCGAGTTCTGGTTTGCGTTGATCAAGGTTGTGGCGATCGTGGCCTTCGTCATCCTCGGCCTGGCGGCGATTTTCGGCGTGTTGCCCACCAGCCAGGTCAGCGGGGTGTCGCACCTGTTCGACACCCAAGGCTTCATGCCCAACGGCATGGGCGCGGTGCTGGCGGCCATCCTCACCACCATGTTCTCGTTCATGGGCACCGAGATTGTCACCATTGCGGCGGCTGAATCGAAGAACCCCGGCCAGCAAATCACCAAGGCCACCAACTCGGTGATCTGGCGGATCGGTTTGTTCTACCTGTTGTCGATTTTCATCGTGGTGTCCCTGGTGCCGTGGAATGACCCGACCCTGGCGGCGGTAGGCTCCTACCAGACCGTGCTGGAACGCATGGGCATCCCGAATGCCAAGCTGATCGTCGATCTGGTGGTGCTGGTGGCCGTGACCAGTTGCCTGAACTCGGCGCTGTACACCGCATCGCGCATGCTGTTCTCTCTGGGCCGTCGCGGTGACGCTCCGGCTGTGGCCAAGCGCACCAACAAGAGCGGCACGCCTTATTGGGCCGTGCTGCTGTCGACGGGGGCTGCGTTCCTGGCGGTGTTCGCCAACTATGTGGCACCGGCGGCGGTGTTTGAATTCCTGCTGACCAGCTCCGGCGCTATCGCGTTGCTGGTGTATCTGGTGATCGCGGTGTCGCAACTGCGCATGCGTCAGAAGCGTGTGGCGGCGGGGGAGAAGCTCGAATTCAAGATGTGGCTGTTCCCTGGCCTCACTTATGCAGTGATGGTATTTATCGTGGGCACCTTGACCATCATGCTGTTCCAGGAAGCGCACCGGGTCGAGATTATCGCGACTGGGGTGTTGAGCTTGCTGGTGGTGGCTGCGGGGCTCGTTGTTGCGAGCCGGCGCAAGGCTCAGCGGGCGAGTGCTGCAGTGCTTAACTGATGGTTGAGTGGAGGTAGTTCAGGTGTGGGAGGGGGCTTGCTCCCGATAGCGGTGTGTCAGTGTCAGGTGTGCTGACTGACAGGCTGCTATCGGGAGCGAGCCCCTCCCACATTTGTTTTGCGTCAGTCCTGGGAGTTCACCAGTGACTGTGACGCCGCCACGTAATCGGCCTGGAACTCTGCAGATTCAATCCACGCCAGCGCCGCCGCTTCATCGTCACTGTCCGTGGTCCATTGCCGATACTCGATCAGCGCGGCCAGGATAAAGTCAGTGGCTTCTTCTTCGCCTTCCTGTTCCAGCACCAGCGCCAGCAACGGGTGCGCCAGGAACGCTGCACACATCGCCTGTTGGCTGGTTTCGCTGGCAACGCGCATCTCCAGGAACAATTCGGTCAAATCCACCGACTCAAGGTCGATACGGTCGTCGTCACCGGCAAACGCATCCGGCTTGGCCGCCACGGCGCGCTGGGTGCGGTTCTGCTTGGCTTTGGCCTTGGCCCGATGGGCACGTTTCTGCTGCTTGTTCGGCGAGGCCATGGGGTCGGCTTCCTTGGGTTTGGGGGGTATTGAAGCGCAGGTTGGGGCAAATCCCAAGGGGGTTGTGTGGAAGGGGCGATTCGCGGTGCTGCTATTGCTCCTTGTTTGTGCTGCTAATACGCTCGCGTCTTTGCATCGGCCCAGAGCTTCTTCATGACCCGCGAAACCCTCGAGCACAACCAGATCCACCTCTACTTCGTCGCAGTCCTACTTGCCGTCACCCTGGGCCTGTTCGCGCCTTCGCTGGGGCATGGCCTCGTCGCTCTGGTCACGCCTGCTATCGCCGTGCTGATGTATGCGATGTTCCTGCAAATCCCGTTTCTGAACCTGCGTCAGGGGATGGGCAGCAAGCGTTTCATGGCGGCGCTGCTGCTGGCCAATTTCATTTTTGTGCCGTTGCTGGTCTGGGCACTGACCCGTGGCCTTGTGGAGCGCCCGGCACTGCTGGTGGGGGCGCTGCTCGTGTTGCTGACGCCGTGCATCGATTACGTGGTGGTATTCACCCACATCGGCAAGGGCGATTCGCGGTTGATGCTGGCGGCGACGCCGGTGTTGCTGCTGTTGCAGCTGGCGCTGTTGCCGGTGTACCTGGGGTTGATGTTGGGCACTCAGTCTGAGGTGGTGGTTGAGGTCGGGCCATTTGTCGCGGCGTTTGTGTGGTTGATTGTGGTGCCGATGCTGCTGGCGGTACTGACGACGTCCCTGGCGCGACGATCTGCTGTCATCAGTGCGTGGAACAGCGCCTGGGCCTGGTTACCGGTGCCGGCGATGGCGCTGGTGCTGTTTGTGGTGATCGGTTCGCAGATCACCTCGGTGGTGCGCGATCTCAACCTGCTGCTGCCGGTGATTCCGGTTTACCTGGGTTTTGTGTTGCTGGCGCCATTGCCGGGGATGCTGGCCGCGCGATTGTTCGCGTTGCCGGCAGGGGCGGCGCGTGCGGTGACCTTCAGTGCCGCCACGCGTAACTCGCTGGTGGTGCTGCCGTTGGCACTGGCGCTGCCGGAAGACGTGCGCGGGTTGGCGGCGACGGCGGTAATCCTGCAGACCCTGGTCGAGTTGGTCGCCCAATTGTTCTACGTGCGCCTTATCCCCGCAGTGGTGTGGCGCAAAAATCGGTAAACGCGTGAAGTTTCAGGTCTGTTCAGGCGCTATTCAGGGGTGCGTTGTGCACCATGGGCGGCGCCTTACACCTGACAGGTCAACCGATGGATCACCGCAACCGTTTTCGTCTGGAATCCCTGGGCCTGTTTCTGATCGCCCTGTTGTTGTTCACCTTGGGTATCTGGGACCAGCAGCCCCAGGGCTTTGACGGTCGCTGGGCGCTGTTCCTGCAGGAAATGTTTCGCCATGGCGCGAGTCTTTTCCCCACTACTTACGGGCAGCCCTACGCGGACTACCCCGGCACAGCGACGTTCTTAAGCTTTGTGTTTGCCCGAGTGTTCGGTGCACCCAATCACTTGGCGAATATCTTGCCCACCGCACTGGCATCTGCCGGGGTGATTGCCGTGATCTACCGGCTGTTGGCCCCTCACGGTCGGCAATGGGCGCTGCTCACCGTACTGCTGACCTTGCTCACCACGCAGTTGCTCGAAAAGTCCCGCTCGGTCTGCCTCGATCAGATGGTCGCGCTGCTCTGCGTGGGCAGCTTCTATCTGCTGCACAGTGGTGAGCGCCTGGGTTCGCGCTGGCGGCAACTGGCGGTGTTTCCGTTGTTCATTCTGGCGTTTGCGATTCGTGGCCCGTTGGGGCTGATCGAAGTTTGCGGCGTGGCGTGCGTTTACTGGGCGCTCGGCCGTCCCGGCGAACGGGTCAGGCAGGTGTTGATTCACGGCGTGGTCGGCCTGGTGCTGTTGGCGGCTTGCTGGTGGCTGCTGATGAAGCTGGCGCGGATGAGCGGAGGCGATGCGTTTGCCGACGAGGTATTCAAGATGCAGGTGGGCGGGCGCCTCGATGAAAACGGTGAGCCGTTCTATTTCTACTTCCAGTTGAGTTTGTACCGTTACTTTCCCGTGGTGCCGCTGGCCCTGGCGACTTTGTTTGCGCTGCGCCACCGATGGGCGCTGCGACGGACCGATGAAGACGTGCACATGGTGGTGCGTCTCGGCGCGTGCGGCTTGATGATTCTGCTTGGCCTGTCGGTGCCGCACTTCAAACGCGCCTATTACATCCTGCCGATGGTGCCGATGTTTGCCGCTGTCGCCGCCTATGGGCTGCTGCAGGCGCAGGGCTGGCTCGCTGGCGTGCGCCGATGCTACGAATGCCTTGTCGCGGCGCTGCCAACGCTGTGCGTGATTGCCGTGCTGGTGTGTCGGCACGCGTGGCAGAAACATGGCTACTGGCCGGACGTATCGTTGCCGCTATTGTTCAGCGTATTGGTGTTGCTGCAGGTGGCGGCGCTGGTCGCCTGGCATCGGGCTGCGCGCCTGGTGTGGCTCAGCCTGATCGCACTGGCGGCGCAGTGGTTACTGCTGGTGGCGGTGGTAGAGCCTTCCAAGGACCTGCAATTCGACACCCGCACGTTTGTCGGTCAGGTCGAATCGCTTCGCGCTATAACCCCTGGACCGTTGGTGTTCGTCGATCTTGGCCAGGACACCTGGGGCGTGCGCTACATGATGAACCTGGATCACGACGAGCGACCGTTGTTCGTAGGGCGCCATGACCTGGAGAAATTGAACGCGCTGCCAAGGCCGTCCTGGGTGATTGTGGAGCGCACGGAAACGGCCTTGCTGAAGGGCTCGCCGGTGGAGCATCTGGCTCCGGCGTTCAACGGGCGATTGAATGACAATCCGTTGATGGTGTTTTTGTTGAAGTGAGTGCGACCTTGTCTGGATAAGTCTTCATGCATAAGGCCTGTCCAACTGCTCAGGGATGAATCCTTCCTCGCGTAGTGACTTGATAACGCCTCTGATCAGGTAGTTGTTGGAGAACCCGATGGTGTAATGCCGTGCACCTGGGTTAACGGGAAGAAGCATGCCCTGATCGACCAGTTTTTTTATCTGGTAGGTTCTTTGTGCTGCAGACAGGCTTGGCAGTACATCGGCAATGTCGCTTGATTTGACGACCTTCAGTTGAACCGCCGTGGTCAGAATTTTTTCCTCAATTGGCGTGATCCATTCTCGCTCTTTTGCCATGGCTATGGTGGGCGCCAGGACGTGCCTGGTCAGATAGCCATAGTCAGTCAGTCTGCTTACTTTCTCCAGTTCGTCTTTGATCCCCGCGAGAACGTAGATGCACCATGCTTCGAGTCCCTCCTTGGTGCCTGTATCGGCACTGGAGAGCATTGAATAGTACTTTTCCCGATCAATGCAGAACACAGCCGTAGGGTTCAGGACTCGACCGCCCGCGCTGACGTTGAAACCGTACTTCATTAACATTGCGCAGGTGAGAAGACGTACGACACGGCCATTGCCGTTGCCGAAGGGATGAATCCAGCCGAATCGGTGGTGGGCCAGGGCGACCTTCATCAGGTCATATTTGGGCGCATCCGGTTTATTCACGAAAGCAATCAGTTCTTGCATATACCCCTGTACCAGCACGGCATCGGGAGGCAAGTGGTCTGATTGGGCTATACGTACTCCAGCTTCACGGTATGCGCCTGGCGTGCGATCACCTTCGCGCTTCAGTCCTTGAACCGTGATCGAATGAAGTTCCCGGATTGCAAACTCGGAGAGGTCTACTCCAGGCTTCACGATGCTTTCAACGTAGTACATGGCTTTTTCGATATTTGCGATCTCTCGCAATTGATCTGAGTCTTCTGCTTTTCCATCGACTTTACTTTCGATGTAGTCCGCGAGGGTCGTATGGTTGCCCTCAATACGAGCGGAACCGAGGCTCTCCAGCGTGTGAAACAGGTCCTTAAGCTGGAAAAAAACGGCAGGTGGCGTATCGCCCCCCAGTTCCAGGCGGCGCAGATGTTCCAGTTCACTCAGAACGTCAACCAGACCTGAGTCGAATGAAGGGTTCAGAAGCTCAAGATCGTGGTGAAAAAACTCTGCCATGTCGAAAAATATCTCTAATCGATTTTTTATTATCTCAAAAAAGGAGCGCTCTGATGCCCGTAAAACGCGGGTTCAGGGTCTCAATAGGGACTACGTTATCTCAAAAAAACAATTCAGATAAGTGAAAAGCTTGAGGGGCGCAAGTGGGTTTGGCCAGGTGATCCTTCGTCAGCGGGCCTGCGCCTGAGGGGCGGTATATGGCCTGCTCAAATCGCAGGCAACAAAAAACCCGCACAAGGCGGGTTTTTTGTGTGTTTCGGATGATAGTTGCACCACCTGAAACTGATTAGTGGTGCCCAGAGACGGAATCGAACCGCCGACACGGGGATTTTCAATCCCCTGCTCTACCGACTGAGCTATCTGGGCAACGGGGCGCATTAAACGGGTTTTTCAGGGGGTCGTCAAGCAAGTTTTAGAAAAATATTTAATTATTACCGTCGCTTACGTGCTGACCCCGATTTTTGCTCAATTATTGAGCAGGTGGTACGTAGCCTTCGGCCTGGGCGTATTCCTCGCCGGAAAAGAACTTGTCCATTTCGCCCGCCAGGTATTTGCGGTCTTCGGCGTTCATCATGTTCAGGCGTTTTTCGTTGATCAGCAGGGTCTGATGTTTGAGCCAGTCGCCCCAGGCTTTGGCGGAGACATTGTCGTAAATGTCCTGGCCCTTGGCGCCCGGGTACGGAGGGCGGTCCAGGGCTGGCAGTTCTTCTTTGTACTTGCGGCACATTACGGTGCGGGTCATGACGACACTCCTGCATTCAATACGTCGGCCGCGCGCTTCAGCAGTTTTTTTACCGGGGCGGCAAGGCCCAGGCGCGGCGGGGTGGCGAGGTTATACCAGAGCCAGTCGGCCTCGGCCACGTGATGGGCCGATTCCTCGACCTGTACCAGCCAGGGTTCGATGGCCAGCTGGAAATGGCTGAAGGTGTGGATCAGCCCCGGCAGTTCCTGATGCTTGCCCAGTTCGAGCGCGTGTTGCTCGGCCAGGTGTTCGAGGTCGCCAAGGTCATCCAGCTCCGGCAGGCTCCACAACCCGCCCCACAGCCCGGTGGAGGGGCGGCGATAAAGCAGAATCGCGCCTTCGGTGTTGGCCAGCATTGGCATCAGTGTGCGTTTCTGCGGGATGGTCTTGCGTGGCTTGGGGATCGGGTAGCGCGTCTCCAGGCCGAGCATGTGGGCCTCGCAGCCTTTTTCCAGCGGGCACAGCAGGCAACTGGGTTTGCTGCGGGTGCAAAGGGTCGCGCCCATGTCCATCATCGCCTGGGTATAGGCGTTGACACGTTGATGGGGCGTGAAGCGCTCTGCGGTGGCCCATAGCTGCTTGGCTACCTTGGGTTCGCCGGGGTAGCCCTCCTGCGCGGTAAAGCGCGCCAGCACGCGTTTGACGTTGCCGTCGAGGATCGGCGCTCGCAGGCCCATGCTGAGGCTGGCAATGGCGCCGGCGGTGGACAGGCCGATGCCGGGCAGTTCGGTAAGTTTCTCGACGTCCCTGGGAAACTCGCCACCGTACTCGGCCACCACGATCTTCGCGGTCTTTTGCAGGTTGCGCGCCCGGGTGTAGTAGCCCAGGCCGGTCCACAGGTGCAGCACTTCGTCTTCCGGCGCGGCGGCCAGGGCTTCGACCGTCGGCAGCGAGGCCATGAACCGGTCGAAGTAATTGAGCACGGTGCTCACCTGGGTCTGTTGCAGCATGATCTCCGAAACCCACACCCGGTAAGGCGTGATGCCCTGTTGCCAGGGCAGGTCGTGGCGACCGTGGCGGTCGTACCAGTCGAGTACGGCCTCTGAAAACTGCTCGTTTCTCATCGTTTGAACAGGCCTTTCAAAGCATCTTTGAGCTGCGGGTTGACCTTGTCGAGCTTCTCTTCCAGTTTCTCATTGAGGCGATTGCCGGCGGCCTTGATAGCGACCTGGCCGAGGCCGTCCTTATCCAGGCGGCAGGCCTTGGCACCCAGCTCCAGCGGGCCGCGGCAGCGCAGCGGCACTTCGATGTTCTGGAAGTTGTCGCCGACCTGGCACGCCGGGTCCGGCACTTCGCGCTGGTCGCCTTCAACGATAATGCCGACGCGGTAGTCCATGCCCAGCACGCGCAGGTCGACGTCACCGTTGCCGTTGACGGTCAGGCCCGGGATACGCACTTTCAGGTCGGGGTTGCTGGCAACGCCATTGCGAAACGTGAGGTTGCCGCGCAGTTCTTCGAACGGCGTGTCCTTGCCCGGTGGCGTGCTGTTCAGGGTCTTGCGGTTGAGCAGGGCGATGCCGGTGCACACTTGCTGCTCAATGTTGGCATTGAGCAGCACGCCGTTGTTGATCACGAAGCTGGCGGTGCCGTTGAGGCTGTCGATCAGCGCTTTCTGGCTGTTGCCGCGGCCGCTGAGGTTGCTGTCGAGGGTGACCTGGCCTTTCACCGGCGGGGTTTGCCCCTGGGCTTGCAGGATGCGTTCGACCGGCACTTGCCTGATATGGCTTTGCAACGCGAGCAGCGGAATATCCTGGCGCACATCGAGCGTGCCGTTGGCCTGGAAGGTGCCGTTGTAGAGACCGCCGCTGAGGGCGTCGAGCTTGAGCTGGCCGTCGATGCCGGAGGCTTTCAGCACGGCGTTCTGGATCGGCAGTTTGCTCAAGGTCAATTGACCAAAGGCAAGGTCGGCATTCACGTCGAGGGTGCGCAGGCGGGTGAGCGGCAGCAGCTTGTCGGTGCTCCAGGCGCTTTTGGTCGGCGCGTCGGGCAGCGGCGTGGTGCCACCGGCAGCCATGGCCCCGGCTTCGCTGTTCTGCACTTCGGCCTGGCGGGCGGCGGTGGCGCCTTTGGCAGACTCGGACTTGGCCGGCAAATAGTTGTCGGCGTTGAAGGTGTCGCCCTTGAGCTGTACGCGCAGCGACTGTTTGGCGAAGTCTTCCACGGCGATGCGGCCGGTGAAGGTGCTGCCGTCGAGCTTCAGGTTCAGGTCTTCGAGCGCAACGCTGGTGGGCGTGCCCTTGAGGCGGCTGACCAGCTCGACCTTGCTCAGGCTGCCGTCGGCCATCGGCGGCAGCGTGTGGCCGACGCTGTCGAGGAATTTGGCAAGGTCGAATTGGGCGATGGACAGGGCGCCACTGAGCTGCGGGGTCTTGTCCAAATCGTTGACTTTCAGTTCGCCCAGCGCGCGCAGTTGGTTGACCGACAGTTTCAGGTTGGTCCATTCGGCGATGTTCGCCGCCTGGTCCACCAGCAACTGGCCCTGGGTGGAGAAGGTCACGGTCTTGCCCTGCAGCGGCTCGCCGGTGGCTTCACCGGTGATCTTCATGTCTTCGAACTGGTAGCGCTTGAGGGCGCGCTGGATGCGCAGGTTGCCGTTGAGCTCGGTCTTGACGCGCATCACCGGCTGGTTGCTGCCGAAGAACGCGGTGAGCTTCACCGGAATGCTTGCGCCTTCATGCACGGCGCCGGCGCTCAGCTGGATGCTCTCGGCGCTGAACTGCTTGCCGGTCTGCTCATCGTTGTATTCGACGCGGGCGTTGTTGATCGTCAGGCTGTCGATGTCCAGGCGGATTGGTTGCGGCGGCTTCTCCGGTTTGGTCTCGGCCACGGGTTCCGTTGGGGCAGGAGCAGGGGTGTCGGCCGTCGCATCGGGGGCATTCTTGCCGATATCTTCCCAGTTGCCATGGCCCTGCCTGTCGCGGTTCAGACGCAGGTTCAGGCCTTCGACCCGCACATCGCTCATCTGCACTTCGCGGCGCAGCAGGGGCAGCACGCGCACCGACAGGCCGAGCATTTGCAGATCAGCGAATGGCTGGGTCGGGGTAGTCAGAGTGGCCACGCTGGCGTCATGCAGTTCAAGACCGAGCCAGGGGAACAGGCTCCAGCCGATATCGCCATTAAGCGTCAGCTCGATGTGGGCCTTGTCGCGGGCAATCTGGCGAATCTCTTCCTTGTAGTCGTTGGGATCGAAGAGGTGGGTCAGGGCAAAGCCGAGAGCCACAATGATCAGCAACAGCCCGAGGAGTACCAGACCCAGGATTTTGCCGAACGCTTTCATGGGCGAGTCCTTGTATGTCGATTTCAAAATTTAGCCGCAGAGTATAACGCCCGGCGGCCTGAGTCAGTTCAGCGATCGTTACATTGTATCCAGATCGAGCGGAACAGGAATTTGGCGTCAGAAAAAACGAATTTCCTGAAAAAGTGATATCAGTTTGGTTTTTCTTGCCTCTACAGGTGCTAATCTCTGCGCGTTCGTCCGCCTTCTGCGACCTATCGTCGCGCCAAAATGGAGCTTTACTCGACCACCACGGCCACGCTTTGCGTGCAACGCCGAGGGGGAGAGCGCCTGACGGACACATACTAACAACTGGGGGAAACACCAATGAGCACAAAGCCTGCGTTCCTGTCCAAGGAGCGCATTATCGCCAAGCCGGGGTTCAACCGCTGGCTGGTTCCACCGGCCGCCCTGGCCATCCACCTGTGCATCGGCATGGCCTACGGCTTCTCGGTGTTCTGGCTGCCGCTGTCCAAAGCGCTGGGTATTACTGCGCCGGTCGCGTGTGCACCGGACATGAGCTTTATCACGCAGGTCTTTTCGTCCCAGTGTGACTGGCCCATCTCCATGCTGGGCTGGATCTACACCCTGTTTTTCATTTTCCTGGGCTGCTCGGCAGCGATCTGGGGCGGCTGGCTGGAACACGCCGGGCCGCGCAAGGCTGGCGTTGTATCGGCCCTGTGCTGGTGCGGCGGCCTGTTGATCTCGGCGCTGGGTATCTATACCCACCAGATCTGGCTGATGTGGATCGGTTCCGGCGTGATTGGCGGTATCGGCCTGGGCCTGGGTTATATCTCGCCCGTTTCGACCCTGATCAAGTGGTTCCCGGACAAGCGCGGCATGGCCACCGGCATGGCGATCATGGGCTTCGGCGGCGGTGCGATGGTGGGTGCACCCCTGGCCGCAGCGCTGATGGGTCACTTCGCTTCGCCAACCAGCGTGGGCGTGTGGCAGAGCTTCCTGGTGATGGCTGCGATCTACTTCGTGTTCATGATCGGCGGCGCACTGTCCTACCGCGTACCGCCGACCGGCTGGAAGCCTGAGGGCTGGACGGCACCGGCGAAAAAAGCCAGCAATGCGATGATCACCCACCGTCACGTGCACGTAAACGTGGCCTGGAAAACCCCGCAATTCCGTCTGGTGTGGCTGGTGCTGTGCCTGAACGTTTCCGCCGGTATCGGCATCCTGGGCATGGCTTCGCCGCTGCTGCAGGAAGTGTTCGGCGGCAAGTTGCTGGGCGTGAATGTGCCGTTTGGCCAGTTGGATGCCGGGCAACTGGCGTCGATTGCTGCGATTGCGGCGGGCTTTACCGGTCTGTTGAGCCTGTTCAACATCGGCGGCCGGTTCTTCTGGGCGTCGTTCTCTGACTACCTGGGCCGCAAAAACACCTACTTCGTGTTCTTCGCCCTGGGCTTTGCTCTGTACGCGCTGATTCCGAACCTGGGGCACCTGGGCAACGTGGCGCTGTTCGTGGCGGCGTTCTGCGTGATCCTGTCGATGTACGGCGGCGGTTTCGCCACCGTGCCGGCTTACCTGGCCGACCTGTTCGGTACGCAAATGGTCGGTGCGATCCACGGTCGCTTGCTGACCGCCTGGGCTGCGGCCGGCGTGCTGGGCCCGGTGCTGGTGAACTACCTGCGTGAATATCAATTGAGCATTGGCGTTGAACGCGCTGCGGCCTATGACATCACCTTGTACATCCTCGCCGGTCTTTTAGTGCTGGGCTTCATCTGCAACCTGCTGGTGCGTCCGGTGGCCGACAAGTACTTCATGAGCGACGCCGAACTGGCTGCCGAACAGGCGCTGGGCCATGACAAGGGCGCTGATGCCTCCACCGTGCTGGAGTGGAAAGCCTCCCCAGGCAGCAAGCCGCTGGCGATTGCCGCCTGGCTGGTGGTGGGTATTCCGTTGGCGTGGGGTGTGTGGGTGACCCTGCAGAAGACGGCGGTACTGTTCCACTGATAACACCGCAATACCTTGTGGGAGGGAGCAAGCCCCCTCCCACATTGGGGGTGCCGAGTTCGCATCAGTGGGTTCCAGTTGTATGCACATGTCTATCCCCGACACTCCATCAGTCTTATCCCCTCCGATGTTTCTGTTTGCCGCCCGCACCCCTATAATGGCCACCTTTTTCGCCCAATGATTTGCGGAGCTGGTGATGGTCGAACGTATGGCGTCCGTCGAGCGCGACACTCTGGAAACCCAGATCAAAGCCTCGATCAACCTGGATGGCACCGGAAAGGCCCGATTTGATATCGGTGTCCCCTTCCTTGAGCACATGCTGGACCAGATCGCCCGTCACGGGCTGATCGACCTGGATATCGTCAGCAAGGGCGACCTGCACATCGACGACCACCACACGGTGGAAGACGTGGGCATCACCCTCGGCCAGGCCTTTGCCAAGGCCATCGGCGACAAAAAAGGCATCCGTCGCTACGGCCACGCCTATGTCCCGCTGGATGAAGCGCTGTCGCGCGTGGTTATCGACTTTTCCGGTCGCCCGGGCCTGCAGATGCACGTGCCTTACACCCGCGCCACCGTAGGCGGCTTCGACGTCGACCTGTTCCAGGAATTCTTCCAGGGGTTCGTCAACCACGCACTCGTCAGCCTGCACATCGACAACCTGCGCGGCACCAACACCCACCACCAGATCGAAACCGTGTTCAAGGCCTTCGGCCGCGCGCTGCGCATGGCCGTGGAGCTGGACGATCGCATGGCCGGGCAAATGCCGTCGACCAAGGGCGTCCTGTAATGCAGACGGTCGCGGTTATCGATTACGGCATGGGCAACCTGCACTCGGTGGCCAAGGCCCTCGAGCACGTGGGTGCCGGCAAGGTGCTGATCACCAGCGATGCCGATGTGATTCGCGAAGCCGACCGCGTGGTGTTCCCCGGTGTGGGCGCGATTCGCGACTGCATGGCCGAGATTCGCCGCCTGGGCTTTGACAGCCTGGTGCGTGAAGTCAGCCAGGACCGTCCGTTCCTCGGTATCTGCGTGGGCATGCAAGCCCTGCTGGATCGCAGTGAAGAGAACAATGGCGTCGATTGCATCGGCCTGTTCCCCGGTGAGGTGAAGTTCTTCGGCAAAGACCTGCACGAAGACGGCGCCCACTTGAAAGTCCCGCACATGGGCTGGAACGAAGTGCGCCAGACGCTGGATCACCCGTTGTGGCATGAGGTGCCGGACATGGCGCGCTTCTACTTCGTGCACAGCTACTACATCGCCGCCGGTAAAGCGGGCCAGGTGGCGGGCGGCGGGCATTACGGCGTCGACTTCGCCGCAGCGCTGGCCGAAGGTTCGCGTTTTGCCGTGCAGTTCCATCCGGAAAAAAGCCATACCCATGGCCTGCAATTGCTGCAGAACTTCGCCGCGTGGGATGGCCGCTGGTAATGGCCAGGAAGGCCAAAGCACCGATCTTGACCCTCACGCCCGAGCAGGAGCGTGAGGCCACCGACAAGATCAAGCGCTTCATGCAGGACCGTTTCGAGCTCACGCTGGGCTCGTTCGAAGTGGCCGAGATTCTTGAGCTGTTCACCCTTGAGGTGGCGCCGCACTATTACAACAGGGCGATTTTCGACACGCAGACGCTCCTTAAAGAAAGGTTCGAAAGCCTCGAAAGCGACCTGTGGTCGCTTGAGAAACCCTGATTTCCCAAGCATTGCTGAATATCGAATAAGGTTTGCCAGATGCTGATTATCCCCGCTATCGATCTCAAGGACGGCGCTTGCGTACGTCTGCGCCAGGGCCGCATGGAAGACTCCACGGTATTCTCCGATGACCCGGTGAGCATGGCCGCCAAGTGGGTGGAAGGGGGCTGCCGTCGCCTGCATCTGGTGGACCTGAACGGCGCGTTCGAAGGCCAGCCGGTCAATGGTGAGGTAGTCACCGCCATCGCCAAACGCTACCCCAACCTGCCGATCCAGATCGGTGGCGGTATCCGCTCCCTGGAAACCATCGAACACTACGTCAAGGCGGGCGTGAGCTACGTGATCATCGGCACCAAGGCCGTGAAAGACCCGGCCTTCGTCGCCGAGGCCTGCCGCGCGTTCCCGGGCAAGGTGATCGTGGGCCTGGATGCCAAGGACGGTTTCGTCGCCACCGACGGCTGGGCTGAAATCAGCACCGTGCAGGTGATCGACCTGGCCAAACAGTTCGAAGCCGACGGCGTCTGCGCCATCGTTTATACCGACATCGCCAAAGACGGCATGATGCAGGGCTGCAACGTGCCGTTTACCGCTGCGCTGGCCGCCGCGACGAAGATTCCGGTGATTGCTTCCGGCGGCATCCATAACCTGGGCGATATCAAGTCGCTGCTGGACGCCAAGGCGCCTGGCATCATCGGCGCCATCACCGGCCGTGCGATTTATGAGGGCACCCTGGATGTGTCCGAAGCTCAGGCCCTGTGTGATGGCTATGAGGCCAGCTTCAAGTTGTAAGCTGCAAGCTGCAAGTAAAAGCAGACCCGCTTCTACTTGCAGCTTGCAGCTCAAAGCTTGCAACTCTTATCGGAGATAAGCCCATGGCGCTGGCCAAACGCATCATCCCTTGCCTGGACGTCGACAACGGTCGCGTGGTCAAGGGCGTCAAGTTCGAGAACATCCGGGATGCCGGCGACCCGGTGGAAATCGCCCGTCGCTACGATGAGCAGGGTGCCGACGAGATTACCTTTCTCGACATCACCGCCAGCGTCGACGGCCGTGACACCACGCTGCATACCGTCGAGCGCATGGCCAGCCAGGTGTTCATCCCGCTGACAGTGGGCGGTGGCGTGCGTACCGTGCAGGATATTCGCAACCTGCTCAATGCCGGTGCCGACAAGGTCTCGATCAACACTGCCGCGGTGTTCAACCCTGAGTTCGTCGGCGAGGCTGCGCAGCACTTCGGTTCGCAATGCATCGTAGTCGCTATCGACGCCAAGAAAGTCTCGGGCCCCGGCGAAACCCTGCGCTGGGAGATCTTCACCCACGGCGGGCGCAGGCCTACCGGCCTGGACGCGGTGGAGTGGGCGATGAAGATGGAAGGCCTGGGCGCCGGTGAAATCCTGCTGACCAGCATGGACCAGGACGGCATGAAAAACGGCTTTGACCTGGGCGTGACCCGCGCCATCAGCGACGCGCTCGGCATCCCGGTGATCGCCTCCGGCGGCGTCGGCAACCTGCAGCACCTGGCCGATGGCGTGATCGAAGGCCACGCCAGCGCAGTGCTGGCGGCGAGCATTTTCCACTTCGGCGAATACACCGTTCCCGAGGCCAAGGCCTACATGGCCGCGCGCGGTATCGTGGTGCGCTAAACGTTGCTGGACAGCATGGCAGGCGCGCGGCACTCTCTGCGCTTGCCATGGATTCCGGTAGCCTACATGTTCAAACAACTCCTGCTTGCCACGTCCCTGCTGTTGGCAGGTGCGGCCCACGCCGACGAACCCTCTGACGCCGCGATGGTGTTGCTGACGGAAAATTTTCCGCCCTACAACATGGCAAAAAACGGCAAGAATTTCGCCAGGGACGAGAACATCGAAGGCATCGCCGCAGATATCGTGCGCGAGACCTTCAAGCGCGCCGGCATTGCCTACAACCTCACCCTGCGTTTCCCATGGGAGCGCATCTATAAACTCACCCTGGAAAAGCCCGGCTACGGCGTCTTCGTGATGGCGCGCCTGCCCGAGCGTGAAGCGCTGTTCAAATGGGTCGGCCCCATCGGCCCGGACGATTGGGTGCTGCTGGCCAAGGCCGACAGCAGGATTGAGCTCAACAGCCTCGAGCAGGCGCGCCGCTATAAAATCGGTGCCTACAAGGGCGATGCCATTGCCCAGACTCTGGACAGGCAAGGCCTGAAGCCGCTGGTTGTGCTGCGCGATCAGGACAATGCGCAACGACTCATGGACGGCCAGATCGATCTCTGGGCCACCGGCGATCCCGCCGGGCGCTACCTTGCGCGCCAGGTCGGCGTGACCGGGCTCAAGACCGTGTTGCGCTTCAACAGCGCGCAACTCTACCTCGCGCTGAACAAGAACGTGTCGGATGAGCTGGTGGCCAAGCTTCAGGCCACGCTGGATCAATTGCGTAAAGACGGCGTGGTCGAAGAGATCATGGCGCGCTACCTTTAACCTGCAGTCACCAGCTCCCACGACTGCAGCACGGCAATCAGCGGGACAAGCACGGTCAAAAATGTGGGAGGCTCCGCCAAGTCTTCGACTTAGCGCTGTCGCGCAGCAAACTGGGGCCTCTGTGGCGAGCGGGCTTGCCCCGCGTTGGGGTGCGAAGCGCCCCCAATCCAGCAAAACGCGGTGTACCTGATACGGCTCAGCGCCTGGTTTTGGGGCTGCTGCGCAGCCCAACGCAGGACAAGCCTGCTCGCCACAGGGAATCTGCGCTTGACTGAACGGCATTGGGGCAAGCCCGCTCGCCACAGGAATGTGGCTGACTGAAACTTCAGGTTTTAAAATCAATACGTTATTTTGTGTTTGATAAGAGCTGGCTTGCCTGCGAAGGCGTCGGCCCGGTAAACATGGATGCTGACTGACGCACCGCTTTCGCAGGCCAGGCACACCGCCGCTCACATAGGGGTCTGCTCTTAACTGAATAGCATTAGGGCAATCCTGCTCCCACAGTGGTATGTCGCCATCTTGTCTAACGGTACTGGCCGTTCTTGCCATGGCCGCCCATGGCCTGATTGCTGCGCAGGCTGATCATCGATTTGATATCGATCCATTCGACGCCTTGTGCCTTGAGCCGGGGCAGTTCGCGCTCCAGCACCGCCAGGGTTTGTGGATAAGGGTGGCCGATCATCACCACCGATCCCTGCTTGTGCGCCAGCTTGATCGCGGTTTGCAGTTGGGTGGTGATGGCCGCTTCAGTGCGTTCGTCATCCAGAAACACATCCCGCGAGACACTGGCCAGGCCAATCTTCTGCGCCTCGGCGGCGGCGACGGTCTGCGCGCTGGTACGGCTGTCGACAAAGAACTTGTGACGACGCTGCAGCTCGCCCATCAGCCAGGCCATCGCCTGCGGCTGGGCGGTCATGCGGCTGCCCATGTGATTGTTGATGCCAGCGGTGAAAGGCACGGCTTCGAAGGCGGCGTCCAGGCGCTTGCCGAGTTCTTCGATGGGCAATTCAGGGTGCCAGGCGAACGGGCCGGTGGCCGGGTCCATGGGCATGTGCAGGATCACGATCTTGCCGGCCTTGTGGGCCTCGCGGGCGAATTCGGCGGCGTGGGGGGTGTCGGGCATGATAGCGGTGGTGACCGGCCCAGGCAGGGCCAGCACGCGCCGATCCCGGGGCAAATTTTGCCCCAGGTCGTCGATGATCAGGGTCAGGTAGGCCTTTTGGGATTCGCCGGCAGGCGTCGCGTGGGCGACACCTGCCAGGCTGCACAGCACGGCGACGATCAGGGCAAGGCGCATATCAACGGTTGCGTGTGATGCTCAGGCCCTTGAGCAGGCTCAACGCCTGGGCCAGCTGATAGTCGTCGTCCTGCGGCATCGGCTTGGCTTTGGCGCCGCTGCCGGTAGGCTGGTCGGCGCCGCCGTTGCCATTGCCCAGGTGACCTTGCAGGTCGGCCTCCTTGTAGTACTCGCTGTCGATCTCGTTGGTGATCTTGGCCTTGCGCACCTCAATGTCCGGCACGATGCCCTGGGCCTGGATTGAGCGGCCGTTGGGCGTGTAATACAGCGCGGTGGTGATTTTCAGGGCGCGTTCGTTGTTCAGCGGCAACACGGTTTGCACCGAACCCTTGCCGAAACTGGTGGTGCCCATCAGCACGCCGCGCTTCTGGTCCTGCAGGGCACCGGCGACAATTTCCGAGGCCGAGGCGCTGCCGCCGTTGATCAGCACGGCCAGTGGCACGTTTTCGCTGAGGTCGTTGCCGGTGGCCGAGAAACGCAGCTCGGAATTGGCGATGCGACCCTTGGTGTAGACGATCAGGCCCTTGGTGATGAAGTGGTCGACCACTTCCACCGCCGATTGCAGCACGCCGCCCGGGTTGTTGCGCAGGTCGAGCACGATGCCGTTGAGTTTCTTGCCGTTGTCCTTGCGCAGCTTGGCCAGGGCCTTGGCCACTTCGTCGCCGGTCTTGACCTGGAACTGAGTGATGCGGATGTAGCCGTAGCCCGACTCCAGCAACTGGCTCTTCACACTCTTGACCGTGATGGTCGCGCGGGCCAGGGTCACGTCAAACGGGTTGCCGCCGTCGCGCACCAGGGTCAGGGTGATTTTCTGGCCGAGCTTGCCGCGCATCTTGTCGACGGCTTCGGTCATGGTCTGGCCACGGGTAGGCTGGCCGTTGATCTTGACGATCAAGTCGCCGGCCTGGATGCCGGCCTTGGACGCCGGCGTGTCGTCGATTGGCGAGACCACTTTGATCTGGCCGTCTTCGGCGCCAACTTCAATGCCCAGGCCACCGAACTCACCGCTGGTGCTTTCCTGCAGCTCGGCGAAATCTTCCGGGCCAAGGTAAGCAGAATGCGGGTCGAGGTTGCTGAGCATGCCCTTGATGGCATTTTCCAGCAGGGTCTTGTCGTCTACCGGTTCGACATAGGCTGCCTTGATGCGGTCCATGACCTCGGCAAAGGTGCGCAGCTCGTCCAGCGGCAACGGCGCCTTGGTGGTCGCGGCAGAGCTCGCGGCTGTGGCGGCCGGTGCGGCCGCAGCGGCCTGATCGGCGAAAGCCAGCGGCGCGCCGGTCACCAGGGCGATCGTCAGGGCCAGCGAAGTGAGGCGGGACAAATGCAGCATGTCGAACGAACTCCTAATGTAGGTACGGCCCTATCCTTGGGAACGGCACCATTGTGCAGGGTCGCTCGGGCGGCCCTGCTGACGAATAGCGAAGTACAGCGCCGGGGTTTCCTGGCCACCACTGTTACCCACAGTGGAGATGGATTCACCGGCTTTTACAACATCACCTGCCGACTTGAGTAATGTCTGATTGTGGCCGTAAAGGCTCAAATAGCCATTGCCGTGGTCAAGAATCACCAGCAGGCCAGCGCCGCGCAGCCAATCGGCGAACACCACGCGCCCACCGTGAACGGCGTGGACCTGGCTGCCGGCAGCGGCGCTGATCATCACGCCATCCCACTTGGCGCGGGTGTCATCGCCACGGGTTTCACCAAAGCGTGCCAGTAATCGACCATCAACCGGCCATGGAAGTTTGCCGCGTGCTGAAGCAAAAGGGCCGCCGAACGACTCGCCGGTGCTGGAAACCATCGGGCCGGGCGCTGCACGCGCCGGTTTACGCGGCGCTGGCGCGTCGGTGGTGGCCGCCTGTTCGGCCTCACGCTGGCGCTTTTTTCGGCTTCCTGCTGGGCGATCAGCGCTTTTTGCCGCGCCTCTTCAGCCTCGCGAGCCTGGCGGGCCAGGGTTTCCTCGATGGTCTTGAGCACCTTGGCCAGGTCGGCCTGGTCCTGCACGCGGGCCTGCAACTTGGCGTCGCGGGCCTTGACGTCGTCGTTGAGCTTGGCAAGGGCCAGTTGGCGCTCCTTGCGTACCTTGTCGAGCTGATCACGCTGGGTATCGAGGACGGTTTTCTGGTCGAGCAGCTGCGATTGCTGGTCGGCGATTTCCTGTTCGACATTGGCCAGCTGGCGCAGGGTTTCGTTGAACCCCTTCAGTTGCTCCAGTCGGGCTTTGCTCAGGTAATCGTAATAGGTCAGGGTACGTGCGAATTTCTCGGGGTTCTGCTGATTGAGCAGCAGCTTGAGGTATTCCTGGCGGCCGCTCTGGTAAGCGGCGCGGGCCTGGATCGCAATCAGGCGTTGCTGTTCAACGCGTGCGCTCTGGAGTTTTTTCTCAGCGTCGAGTCGCTCCAGTTCCGACTCGCTCTTCTTTAGTTCTTTTTGCAGCTCCTGGACTTGCTTCTCCAGCTTGCCCATCTCGGTTTCCGTACCGCGCAGGTCTTTCTGCACCCCGGATTTTTCTTCCTGAAGCTTGCCGAGCAGTTTTTTCAGCTCGGTAATGTCCTGACGCGTAGCGTCCAACTGTTGTTGGGTTTGTGCGCGCTCATCGGCAAACGCCGGTTGGAGCAGGCAGACAAGAGCAAGGGTAATCAAGGCGCGAAGCATAGAGGCGGGCGACACCAGGGAAATGGACGGCCTAGTATGCCCGCCAAGCGCGGCAAAAAAAACGCCCAATTGGGACTCGCGAGCAAGTTAGGCGCCGAGTGGCGCGAGTGTGGCGAAAAGATATCGACCAAACACTGAAAGTACAGGTGGGAGGGAGCAGGCCCCCTCCCACACTGTCCTTTGGTGTTTTATAGACTTAGACCAGGATCGAGGTCCCGGTCATCTCTTTGGGCTTCTCCATCCCCATCAGCATCAGCATGGTCGGCGCCACATCCGCCAGCACGCCGCCGTGACGCACCTTGAAGTCGCGCTTGCCGACATAGATGAACGGCACCGGCTCGGTGGTGTGGGCGGTGTGGGCTTGGCCGGTGGATTCGTCGGACATCTGCTCGCAATTGCCGTGGTCGGCGGTGATCAGGGCTTCGCCGCCGACCTTTTCCAGCGCATCCACAATGCGACCCACGCACAGGTCCAGGCATTCCACGGCCTTGGTCGCCGCTTGCAGGTTGCCGCTGTGGCCGACCATGTCGCCGTTGGCGTAGTTGACCACGATCACGTCATAACGCTGGTGCTCGATGGCATCGACGATTTTGTCGGTCACCTCCGGCGCGCTCATTTCCGGCTGCAGGTCGTAGGTGGCCACTTTTGGCGATGGGATCAGGATGCGCTCTTCACCCGGGAACGGTTCTTCGCGCCCGCCGGAGAAGAAGAACGTCACGTGGGCGTACTTCTCGGTCTCGGCGATGCGCAATTGGGTTTTGCCGTTTTTGGCCAGGTAATCGCCCAGCACGTTGTCCAGGCTGCTCGCGGCAAAGGCGGCGGGGGCCGGTATGCTGGCCGCGTATTGGGTCAGGCCCACGTACTGGACTTTGGGCTGGCGCGCGCGCTCGAACTCCTTGAAGCTATCTTCGACAAACACGCGGCTCAGCTCGCGGGCGCGGTCGGCGCGGAAGTTCATGAACACCACGGCGTCGCCGTCTTCGACCTTCACCGGCTCGCCGATGGTGGTGGCCTTGACGAACTCGTCGCTCTCGCCACGCGCATAGGCGGCTTCAAGGCCTTGCTGGGCG
Source organism: Pseudomonas trivialis (assembly GCF_036864995.1). Lineage (NCBI taxonomy): Bacteria > Pseudomonadati > Pseudomonadota > Gammaproteobacteria > Pseudomonadales > Pseudomonadaceae > Pseudomonas > Pseudomonas trivialis. The sequence goes on from NZ_CP142151.1 coordinate 349,726, forward strand.
GTGGCGGCATTGAAGTCGGCCTGGCCGTCAACGATCAGGTTGTAGGCCTGGGCGACGCGGTCCCAGCGGTTGTCGCGGTCCATGGCGAAGTAACGCCCGACCAGGCTGGCAATGCGGCCCTTGCCCAGCGCGGCGAAGGTGGCGTCCAGCAGTTCGATGGACGACTGCGCGCTTTTTGGCGGAGTGTCGCGGCCATCCAGGAAGGCGTGCAGGTAGATCTTCTCGGCGCCGCGCTTGAAGGCAAGCTCGGCCATCGCGACCAAGTGGTCCTGATGGCTGTGTACGCCGCCGTCGGACAACAGGCCCATGAAGTGCACGGCCTTGCCGGCGGCCACTGCTTTATCGACCGCTGCGCAGATGGTCGGGTTCTCGAAGAACTCGCCGTCGCGGATCGCTTTGGTGACGCGGGTGAAGTCCTGGTATACCACTCGTCCGGCGCCGAGGTTCATGTGGCCGACTTCCGAGTTGCCCATCTGGCCGTCCGGCAGACCCACGTCCATGCCTGATCCGGAGATCAGGCCGTTGGGCACGGTGGCGGTGAGGCGGTCCAGCACCGGCTTGCGCGCCGCGTATACCGCGTTGTCGTGGTGGCTTTCACTGTGTCCGAAGCCATCGAGAATTATCAGGACCAAAGGTTTAGGCGTGGTAGTCATAGATCCTCTCGCGGCGGTAATAAAGGAAGGCGTTTGAAAAGTGAGTGGCAGTTTAAAGCGAAGTTCAGACTGAGTCACCGCTTTACAGGGGTTGGCCCCCCTGACGGCTGTGTATACTTACCGCCATTTTAACGCCCTGGAACCTCCTTGATGGTTGATCACCTGATTGCATTTGCCACTGCCCACTATCTGCTCGTGGGTGCCTTCGTCATCCTGCTGGCGCTGCTGATCGCTCACGAGATGAGCCGTGGTGGCCGCAGCCTGAGCACGTCGGAGCTGACCTCGCTGGTCAACAAGGACGAGGCCGTCGTGGTGGACATTCGCCCGGCCAAGGATTTCGCCGCCGGTCACATCGTCGGTGCCCTGAACATTCCCCAGGACAAGCTGATTGCGCGCCTGCCGGAGCTTGAAAAGCACAAGGCCAAGACCATCATCCTGGTCGATGCCCAGGGCCAGCACGCCGGCACCCACGCTCGCGAAATGCTCAAGCTCGGTTTCACCGCTGCCAAGCTGTCTGGCGGTATCGGCAGCTGGAAGGCCGATAACCTGCCGCTGGTGAAGTGATATGAGCCAGGTTGTCGTGTATTCCAGCGATTATTGCCCTTTTTGTATTCGAGCCAAGCAATTGCTTCAGAGCAAGAAGGTGGCCTTCGACGAGATCAAGGTCGATGGCAAGCCGCAAGTGCGCGCCGAAATGGCCAGGAAGGCTGGCCGCACGTCGGTCCCGCAGATCTGGATCGGCGACAGACACATCGGTGGTTGCGACGACCTGTTTGCCCTTGAGCGCGGCGGCAAGCTCGATGCGCTGCTCGCCTGACTCCCAACCCCTAACAGCCCCCAAGATCAAGGACCTGCGATGACTGACCAACAGAACACCGAAGCAGCAGAAGCCCAAGGCCCACAATTTTCGCTGCAGCGCATCTACGTGCGTGACCTGTCGTTCGAAGCACCGAAAAGCCCGGCCATCTTCCGTCAGGAATGGACCCCAAGCGTTGCGCTGGACCTGAACACCCGTCAAAAGGCGCTGGAAGGTGACTTCCATGAAGTCGTGCTGACCCTGTCGGTTACCGTCAAGAACGGTGAAGAAGTGGCCTTCATCGCTGAAGTGCAACAGGCCGGTATCTTCCTGATCCAGGGCCTGGACGAAGCGTCCATGAGCCACACCCTGGGCGCGTTCTGCCCGAACATCCTGTTCCCGTATGCCCGTGAGACCCTGGACAGCCTCGTTACCCGTGGCTCGTTCCCGGCGCTGATGCTGGCTCCGGTGAACTTCGATGCGCTGTACGCGCAAGAGCTGCAACGCATGCAACAGGAAGGCACGTCGACCGTTCAATAAGTCGATGCTGTAAAAATGTGGGAGGGGGCTTGCCCCGATTGCAGTGGGTCAGCTACAGATAAGCTGGCTGATCCACCGCTATCGGGGGCAAGCCCCCTCCCACATTTGTTATGTGTGTTATTTGAAACCGAGTTGGCGCCAGCCTTCGTACACGGCGACGGCTACGGTGTTGGACAGGTTCAGGCTGCGGCAGCCCTCGCGCATCGGCAGACGCAGGCGATGACCCTCGGGCAGCGCGTCGAGCACCTCGGCCGGCAGGCCGCGGCTTTCCGGGCCGAACAGGAACGCGTCGCCGTCGGCAAAGCTCGCATCATGGAAGGGCCGCGAACCCTTGGTGGTGAACGCGAACAGCCGGGGGTGGCCCAGGCTTTCCAGGCAACTGGCAAGGTCGGCATGGCGCTTGAGCGTGGCGTATTCGTGGTAGTCCAGCCCGGCGCGGCGCAGGCGCTTGTCGTCCATGTCAAAGCCCAGAGGCTCGATCAAATGCAGGTGGCAGCCACTGTTGGCGCACAGCCTGATAACGTTGCCGGTATTCGGCGGAATTTCTGGTTGAAAAAGGATGACGTGAAACATGCACGGCTCCGAAGGCAAAGATGCGCTGCATTCTACCCCTGAAGACGATCCGAGGCCGAAGCTATTGCCGCGTGTGATGGGCTCTTTGGCAATTGTCGGCCTGATGGTGGGGTTGATGATTGGTCGCCTGACCATTCCGGACCCGGTGGAGTTGCTGCGGGTGGAGACTGTCGCTGACGGCGTCGTGGTGTGGTTCAACCGCGAACCCAAGCTGCATGGCGAACACATCGACGGCACCGTGGCACTGCTGTTCGGCGCGCAGGGCAAGTCTGCCGGAGGGCAGTTGCAGGTCAATGAAAGTCTGGTGAACTGGCGCGTGCGCAAGACCGATGGTGGCTTGCTGCTGAACCTGGTGTCGGCTCGGCCGTTGCGCGGGGAGTGGAAGGGCGAGTCGTTCGACGACCGCTGGCGGTTGGAGGTCCATCTCCAGGAGCAATAAAAGAGGGAGTTCCCGGCCTGCCTGTACCAGGGCTCCCAAAACGGGGTGAAGCCAGAGGCTTCGGTGTTAAAGAGGGGATTCTCGGCCTGCCTGTACCAAGGTCCCCGAAACTGGGTTGTACAAGGGTTATTGCAGGGCGCGTGCCAGAGTTTGCATGTTTTGCTAAAAACGTTTGCCAAAAAGCGCAAAGCCCCGGGATACGGGGCTTTGGTGTTTTCAGCTTTGAACTGTTTTTCAATGGGCCTGGTTTTTGGGCGCGGTGTTCATGCCCGATGCCGGTTCATGGTGCATTGAAGCGGTGCACGTTCCGAATGTGTATGCAGATCCAAATGTGGGAGGGGGTTTGCTCCCCACATTTGAACGGTGATGGATGCTGACAAGTATCAGGCGTCATCGCCCTCATCGTCGTCTCCACCGTCCACCTTCATGCCCAGTTCCTTGATCTTGCGCGTCAGGGTATTGCGTCCCCAACCCAGCAACACCGCCGCGTCGCGACGACGCCCGGCGGTATGCTTGAGCGCGGTTTCGATCATGATCCGCTCGAACGCCGGCACTGCGCTGTCCAACAGGTTCGACTGGCCGCGTGCCAGCGCCTGGTCGGCCCATTGGCGCAGGGCCTGTTCCCAGTTGGTCACCGGGGCTGAATCCTGCGGCAGGCTCAGCAGTTCCGGCGGCAGGTCGCTGATATGCACTTCGCGCCCGGACGCCATTACCGTGATCCAGCGGCAGGTATTCTCCAACTGACGCACGTTGCCCGGCCACGGCAGGTTCTTGAGGTATTCCTCGGTCTCGGTTTTCAGCAGCTTCGGCTCAACGGCCAGCTCAAGGGCGGCGCGGCTGAGGAAGTGGCGCGCGAGGGTGGGGATGTCTTCGCGACGATCGGACATGCGCGGAATATGGATGCGGATAACGTTGAGGCGGTGGAACAAGTCCTCACGGAATTTGCCCGCATGCACCAGGGTTTCCAGGTTCTGGTGGGTCGCAGCGATGATGCGCACATCCACCTTGACCGGCGTGTGTCCGCCAACCCGGTAGAACTCGCCGTCCGCCAGTACGCGCAGCAGGCGGGTCTGGGTATCGGCCGGCATGTCGCCGATCTCATCGAGAAACAGCGTACCGCCGTCAGCCTGCTCAAAACGTCCGCGACGCAAGTTGGCCGCGCCGGTGAAGGCGCCTTTCTCGTGGCCGAACAGTTCGGATTCCATCAGGTCCTTGGGGATGGCGGCCATGTTCAATGCAATGAACGGCGACGCTGCCCGTGGGCTGTGACGGTGCAGGGCGTGGGCCACCAGTTCCTTGCCGGTGCCCGATTCGCCGTTGATCAGCACGGTGATGTTGGAATGGCTCAAGCGGCCGATGGCGCGAAACACTTCCTGCATCGCCGGCGCTTCGCCGATGATTTCCGGGGTGCGGGTCAGAGCCGGTGGCGCTTCCTGATTCTGCTGCTCCTGGGCGTGCTGATTGGCGCGCTTGACCAGCGCCACTGCTTCGTCCACGTCGAACGGCTTGGGCAGGTATTCAAACGCGCCGCCCTGATAGGAGGCGACAGCGCTGTCCAGGTCCGAATGCGCGGTCATGATGATCACCGGCAGGCGCGGATGCTGCTCGCGAATCCGCGCCAGCAGGTCCAGGCCACTGGCGCCGGGCATGCGGATGTCGGAGATGATCACGTCGGGCTGCTGACGCGCCAGGCGGCTCATAACGCCGTCGGCGCTGTCGAAGCTCTGGGTGGTCATGCCTTCCTGTTGCAAGGCTTTCTCCAGGACCCAGCGGATGGAACGGTCGTCATCGACGATCCAGACAGTTTCACTACGGCTCATGTCGATGGGGCTCCTTGTTCCAGTGGCAGAAAGATCGAGAACGTGGTGTGGCCGGGATGGCTCTCACATTCGATCAGGCCCTGATGCTGGCTGATGATGTTCTGGGTAATGGCCAGGCCCAGCCCGGTACCGTCCGGGCGGCCGCTGACCATGGGAAAGAAAATGGTGTCCTGCAGGTCCGCAGGAATGCCCGGGCCGTTGTCGATGATCTCGACCTTGGTGACCAGGCGATGGCGTATGTGGCCAATGGTGAACTGACGCAGGGCGCGGGTGCGCAGGCTGATGCGGCCCAGGCGCAACTCGTTCTGGCTGCTGATGGCCTGCATGGCGTTGCGCACGATATTGAGTACCGCCTGGATCATCTGTTCGCGGTCGATCAATACGTCAGGAATGCTCGGGTCGTAGTCGCGCACCAGCGTGATGCAGCCCTGGCTTTCGGCCTCGACCAACTGGCAGACGCGTTCGAGCACTTCGTGCACGTTGGTCATCGCCAGGGACGGCAGCTTGTTGGAGCCGAGCATGCGGTCCACCAGGTTACGCAGGCGGTCGGCCTCTTCAATGATGACGTTGGTGTAGTCCTTGAGATGCTCCTCGGGCAGCTCGCGCGCCAGCAACTGCGCCGCGCCGCGAATGCCGCCGAGGGGGTTCTTGATCTCATGGGCCAGGCCGCGCACCAGCATCTTGCTGGTTTCCTGCTTGGACAGTTGGGCTTCTTCCTTGGTGATGCGCAGCAAGCGATCACGCGGATGCACTTCCAGCAGCAGCAGCGTGGCGCCGTTGCTGAGGATGGGGGTTACGGCGTAGTCGACGGTCAGCGTCTGGCCGGTGAGGGCGGTGAGCATCGCTTCGCGCTTGGTAAACGGGTGTGCCTGCTCGACCGCCTGGCGCAACGAGCTCAGGGCTTCAGCGGACTCGGTGAACAATTCGCTGATGAACTGCCCATGGCTGCGCTGGCCGCTGATGACCAGGAGCATCTCCGCCGCCGGGTTCATGTACTCAAGGCGCAGGTCGGCATTGAGCAGAATGGTCGCGGTGGTCAGGTTATCGAGTAACAAACGGTGCAGTGCATCGCTGATGGTCATCAGGACCTCTTTTGGAGCAAGGCGCAGGCTTGAGGCACACGCTGATACGAGGAAAATGCAAAAACCAAACCAAGGCTCCGAAAAGAAGCGCGCAGGCCCTGAAATAGGGGGTTCAGGCGCGAAACTGTGGCGTTCTGCCAGCTTGAGCGGGAAGTTTCGAACCAAAATGGGGTCGGCGGATGGGTAGGGTGCAGACTGTCGCACTAATATAGTGCGATTTCTTGAAGTTTGTTCAGGAAGCCTTCGCGCGAGGATGCTGAATGCGTGATGGCTAAATGTGGGAGCGGACCTGCTCGCGAATGCAGTGTGTCAGTCACCCGATGCATCGACAGAAAGATCGCATTCGCGAGCAAGCCTGCTCCCACACTGTTGATCAGTTTAGCTCTTATAGACACACAGCTCGGCCGTGGCGCGGATCATCGCCAACTGGCGCAGCGGGTCGTTGAGCGGTTCATGCACGGCTTCGGCCAGCCATTGCGGGCACTGCGGATCCGTGCGCTGAGGGGTGAAATCAGCCAGTTGCTTGAGCAGGCTCTTTTGCAGCTCATCCAATTGCGGGCGGATTTGCTTGACCAGGTCAGGGCGCGGATCGTCGGGCGCCTTGCCCTGGAACTGCCAGTCGGACAAGTGGGTGTACTGCACCAGTTTGTTCGCTTCGATTTGTGCCGAGAAGAATTGCTCGGCGGTGGCAGGGTCGAGCTTGTAGCTCGGTGCCTGGGCGACAACGCTGGCGATCACTTCCTGTTCGCGCTTCCTGTCTTCCACAGGCTTGTGGCTGTCCCACTTGCTCAGGGCCACCTGGTCGGCGATCTCCAGACGCTCGGCGATGCTGTTGAGCAGCGGCTCAAGGGTGGGCGGCGCGGCACTGGCGGTGGCGCTGGCAAACATCAAGGCAAACAAAAATCGTACTTTCAAAGGTGATCTCCTTGTGGGAGGGGCTTGCTCCCGATGGCGGTGGGTCAGGTTATACAGGTATTGCCTGACGCTCTGCCATCGGGGGTAGGCCCCCTCCCGTATTCTTCATGCTCAGGCAAAAAAAAGACCTCCCGAAGGAGGTCTTTTTTCATCACGCCGCCTCAAGCGGCGCTACCGGATCAGCAGCTGTAGTACAGCTCGTATTCCAGTGGGTGTACGAAGGTGCGAACCTTGATTTCTTCAGCGCTCTTGAGCTCGATGTAGGCATCGATGAAGTCGTCGCTGAACACGCCGCCTTTGGTCAGGAACGAACGGCCCTTGTCCAGCTCTTCCAGGGCCTCTTTCAAGCTGCCGCACACCTGTGGAATTTCCTTGGCCTCTTCAGGCGGCAGGTCGTACAGGTTTTTGTCAGCGGCGTCGCCAGGGTGGATCTTGTTCTGGATGCCGTCCAGGCCAGCCATGACCAGCGCAGCGAAGGCCAGGTACGGGTTGGCTGCTGGATCCGGGAAGCGGGCTTCGATGCGGCGAGCGCGCGGGCTGGACACGTAAGGAATACGGATCGAGGCCGAACGGTTACGTGCCGAGTAGGTCAGCATGACCGGCGCTTCGAAACCTGGGACCAGACGCTTGTAGGAGTTGGTCGACGGGTTGGTGAAGCCGTTCAGGGCCTTGCCGTGCTTGATGATGCCGCCGATGAAGTACAGGGCGGTGTCGGACAGGCCGGCATAGCCTTCGCCAGCGAAGGTGTTCTTGCCATCTTTGGCGATGGACAGGTGAACGTGCATGCCCGAACCGTTATCGCCGTACAGAGGCTTTGGCATGAAGGTCGCGGTACGGCCATAGGCAACGGCGGTGTTGTGTACGCAGTACTTCAGGGTCTGAACTTCGTCAGCCTTGGCTACCAGGGTGTTGAACTTCACACCGATTTCGTTCTGGCCGGCAGTGGCCACTTCGTGGTGATGCACTTCGATGACCAGGCCCATGTCTTCCATGGCGTTGCACATGGACGTACGGATTTCGTGGTCGTGGTCGAATGGTGGCACCGGGAAGTAGCCGCCTTTGATGCCTGGACGGTGGCCATGGTTGCCGCCTTCCACGTCCTGGTCGGACATCCAGGAGCCTTGCTCGGAGTAGATCTTGAACATGGAACCGGAGATGTCGGACTTGAACTTCACTTGGTCGAAGATGAAGAACTCTGGCTCCGGGCCCACGAATACGGTGTCACCGATACCGGTCGACTTCAGGTATTCCTCGGCACGCTTGGCGATCGCACGTGGGTCGCGGTCGTAGCCTTGCATGGTCGAAGGCTCGATCACGTCGCATACCAGGATCAGGGTAGGCTCTTCGGTGAACGGGTCGAGGACGGCAGTGCTGTCGTCCGGCATCAGGATCATGTCGGAAGCTTCGATGCCTTTCCAGCCAGCAATGGAGGAACCGTCGAACATTTTGCCTTCTTCGAAGAAAGCGTCATCCAGCGCATCGCGAGCCGGCATGGTCACGTGGTGCTGAGTGCCTTTTGTGTCCGTGAAGCGCAGATCAATCCATTTAACGTCATGATCTTTGATGAGTTGAACCGACTTCGACATGGTGTCCTCCGGGTGGCTTCGGGCTGGGGTAGTGGAGTTAGCCCTTGGAATGTGGGTGATGCCGGCGCGGATAGTCCGCCATGGCAACCTGCCTCACAAGAGAGCAAATTGCATGCCAGTGCGCCAACATGGGTTTTGTGCTCCAAATGCGACCCTATAAAGGTGCATAGCGACAAATGCCAAAACGATGCGCACTGCAATGTGGCGCTTTTAGATGAAGGCGCACGAATTTGGTGCGCGCAAAGTGGGGTGCATATTAACTGGTTAAACCTTGAGCGATTTCCGCTATAATCCGCGCCCCCTTTTTCAGCAGGCCCGGCACGCGCTGTTTCCATGAAATTAATCGTAAAAGTCTTCCCTGAAATCACTATCAAGAGCCGACCGGTACGGATGCGTTTCATCCGTCAGTTGGCCAAGAACATCCGTGCCGTGCTCCGCGATCTGGACCCGGCTGTGGTGGTCAATGGTGTGTGGGACAACCTCGAGCTGGAAACCCGCCTGACCGACGCCAAAGCCCTGAAGGACATGACCGAGCGCCTGAGCTGCATGCCGGGCATCGCGCATTTCCTGCAGGTGGACGAGTACCCGCTGGGCGACTTCGATGACATCACCGAGAAGTGCAAGCTGCACTTTGGCGGTGAGCTTGAAGGCAAGATTTTTTCGGTACGCTGCAAGCGCGCCGGCAAGCACCCGTTCAGCTCCATGGATGTGGAGAAATACGTCGGCAGCAAGCTGCGTCGCGAGTGCGGCGCAGCCGGAATTTCCCTGAAAGCGCCGCAAATTGAAGTGCGCATGGAAATTCGCGACCAACGGTTGTTTGTGATCCACAGCCAGCACAACAGCATCGGCGGCTACCCGCTGGGCGCCCTGGAGCAGACCCTGGTCCTCATGTCCGGCGGTTTCGACTCTACGGTGGCGGCCTATCAGATCATGCGCCGCGGCCTGATGAGCCACTTCTGCTTCTTTAACCTGGGCGGGCGTGCACACGAATTGGGCGTGATGGAAGTCGCGCACTTTATCTGGAAGAAGTACGGCAGCTCCCAGCGCGTGCTGTTTGTGAGCGTGCCGTTTGAGGAAGTGCTGGGCGAAATTCTCGCTAAAGTCGATAACAGTCATATGGGCGTGGTTTTGAAGCGTATGATGTTGCGCGCTGCGTCCCGCATTGCCGATCAGTTGCAGATCGACGCGCTGGTGACCGGCGAAGCGATCTCCCAGGTGGCCAGCCAGACGCTGCCCAACCTGTCGCTGATCGACTGTGTGACCGAGAAGCTGGTGTTGCGCCCGCTGATCGCCAGCCACAAGCAGGACATCATCGACCTGGCCGAAGAAATCGGCACCGCCGATTTCGCCAAGCACATGCCCGAATACTGCGGGGTCATCTCGGTGAACCCCAAGACCCACGCCAAGCGCAACCGCGTGGAGTATGAAGAACAACAGTTTGATATGGCGGTTCTGGAGCGTGCGCTCGAGAACGCCAAACTGGTCCCGATCGATCGCGTGATCGACGAGTTGGGCCAGGATGTGCAGATCGAAGAAGTCAGCGAAGCCCTGGCCGGTCAGATCGTCGTCGATATCCGTCACCCGGATGCCGCCGAGGATGAGCCGCTGGAAATCGCCGGCATCGACGTACAAACGCTGCCGTTCTATGCATTGAACGCGCGTTTCAAGGAACTGGATAACAGCCGTCAGTACCTGCTGTATTGCGACAAAGGCGTGATGAGTCGCCTGCATGCCCACCATTTGCTCAGTGAGGGGCATGCCAATGTGCGCGTTTATCGACCGAGCTAAGAGCCCGGGGCTGTTTGCCTGTGGCCTGCGTCACCGGCCCCCCGACTCTGCCGTCAAGCTGTAACGGCAAGGCCTGACTCTACTGTTAATCGCTGCCACGACCTGTCAGCACACCGAATCCTCTGATCGAGATACACAAGTGATCGAAAATCTACGTAACATCGCCATCATTGCTCACGTTGACCACGGTAAAACCACCCTGGTAGACAAACTCCTGCGTCAATCCGGCACCCTGGAGCGCAACGAGCTCAACGACGAGCGCGTGATGGACTCCAACGACCAGGAAAAAGAGCGCGGTATTACCATCCTGGCGAAAAACACCGCCATCAACTGGAACGGCTACCACATCAACATCGTGGACACCCCGGGCCACGCCGACTTCGGCGGCGAAGTGGAACGCGTAATGTCGATGGTCGACTCCGTGCTGCTGCTGGTTGACGCTCAAGACGGCCCTATGCCGCAAACCCGTTTCGTGACCAAGAAGGCGTTCGAAGCCGGCCTGCGTCCGATCGTGTGCATCAACAAGGTTGACCGTCCAGGCGCGCGTCCGGACTGGGTTCTGGACCAGATCTTCGACCTGTTCGACAACCTGGGCGCCACCGAAGAACAGCTCGATTTCCAGGTGATCTACGCCTCGGCCCTGAACGGTATTGCTGGTCTTGACCACACCGACATGGCTGAAGACATGACCCCGCTGTACCAGTCGATCGTCGACAACGTACCGCCGCCGAAAGTTGACCGTGAAGGCCCGTTCCAGATGCAAATCTCGGCACTGGACTACAACAGCTTCCTGGGTGTTATCGGCGTTGGCCGTATTGCCCGTGGCAGCGTCAAGCCGAACACCCCGGTTGTGGCAATCGGCGCGGACGGCAAGAAGCGTAACGGTCGTATCCTGAAGCTGATGGGTCACCACGGTCTGCACCGCATCGACGTTGAAGAAGCGTTTGCTGGCGACATCGTCTGCGTGAGCGGCATGGACTCGCTGTTCATCTCCGACACCCTGTGCCAGCCGGACACCGTCGAGGCGATGAAGCCTCTGACCGTTGACGAGCCAACCGTTTCGATGACCTTCCAGGTGAACGACTCGCCGTTCTGCGGTAAGGAAGGCAAGTTCGTGACCTCCCGTAACATCAAGGAGCGTCTGGACAAAGAGCTGCTGTACAACGTTGCACTGCGCGTTGAAGAAGGCGACTCGGCTGACAAGTTCAAAGTCTCCGGCCGTGGTGAGCTGCACCTCTCGGTACTGATCGAAACCATGCGTCGCGAAGGCTTCGAAATGGGTGTTGGTCGTCCGGAAGTGATCATCCGTCAGGTTGACGGCGTGAAGCAGGAACCGTTCGAAAACGTCACCATCGACACCCCTGAAGAATCCCAGGGCAAGGTCATGGAAGAGATGGGCCTGCGTAAGGGCGACCTGACCAACATGGTGCCGGATGGCAAAGGCCGTGTACGTCTGGAATACAACATCCCTGCTCGTGGTCTGATCGGTTTCCGTAACCAGTTCCTGACCCTGACCAACGGTGCTGGCATCCTGACCTCGATCTTCGATCGCTACGACACCATGAAGTCCGGCGACATGTCCGGCCGTCAGAACGGTGTACTGGTATCGGTAGAAACCGGCAAGGCGCTGACCTACTCCCTGGAAACCCTCCAGGCGCGTGGCAAGCTGTTCGTTGAACACGGTCAAGAGATCTACAACGGTCAGATCGTTGGTCTGAACAGCCGTGACAACGACATGGGCGTCAACCCAACCAAAGGCAAGAAGCTCGACAACATGCGTGCTTCGGGCAAAGACGAAACCATCGCTCTGGTCCCACCTGTTCGCTTCACCCTGGAACAGGCTCTGGAATTCATCCAGGACGACGAGCTGTGCGAAGTTACGCCTAAGTCGATCCGCCTGCGTAAAAAGATCCTGGACGAAGGCGAGCGTACCCGCGCTGCCAAGAAATCCAAGAACTGAGTTAACTCAGGCTGAATAAAAACGCCCCCGGTCGAAAGGCCGGGGGCGTTTTTTTGTGCCTGCAGTTTTGGTGGTGGCTGTACTGGGCTCATCGGGGGCAAGTCGAATCGTCGCACCGCCCCTCCCACTTTTGAATGTATTCACAGATCAAAATGTGGGAGGGGGCTTGCCCCCGATGGGGCCCTTGAGAGCCCCACAAAACCCGAATCAGAACTTATCGAGCGTCTTGAACTTGGTCTCGCGCACCACTTCCTTGGGCTTGTACGCGCAGTACCCCGGCCGCGGGCCGATTTTCGGGTGGTTGCGGCAGGTATCCGGGCGCTTGTCATAAATAGTGCAGAAGCGCGTCTTACGATCCAGGTACAGGCAATCGTTGTTGCTCATGCGCTGCAGGGTAAAGATCTCGGATTTGTTGTTGTAGCGCTCCACGATGCCTTCCTTCTGCAACCGCTTGGCGATGTTCTTCGGCGGGTCACCGCGCTCGAATTCGTCGACGATGCCAATGCGGATCAGGTCCTTGATTTTCACCTCTACCGGCAGCGTGCAGCAGCTGGACACGCAGCCGCCGCACATGTGGGCGGAATATTTCTGCCAGGTTTCCAGGCGGTCGAGTTCCGCGGCGGCGATCAGTTGAGGCTTCATCAGGGTTCCAGGGTGGGGCGGTAGCAGGGCGCGCGATGATACCGGGATTGGTGGTTTTTTGAACAATATTTTGCGGGTTTCGGCCAAAAGGCACGTTTGAGCCAAAAGCGGGCACGGCGCCTGCATCAAATTCACCAAACCGTTAATGAGTTAAAAAACTGACGAACCGCAGCCGCTACCGTCTGTCAGACGGTCTAGGCTCTAGCAACTCCTTCTATCTCGCCCGAGGTCGCAATTGATGTCTCAGGAACCACTTGCACGAGAAGCAGAGGTAGCCGCATTTCGCGATGCCGTCTTGACCAAACTCACTTACGCGGTGGGCAAGGACCCGGATCACGCCTTCGACCATGACTGGTTCGAAGCCATTGCCCTGGCCGCCCGCGACCAGATGGTCGACCACTGGATGGACCACACGCGGCGTATCTACCGAAAAGGCCAGAAGCGGGTGTATTACCTCTCGCTGGAATTTCTTATCGGCCGCTTGCTCTACGACAGCCTGAGCAATCTGGGCGTGCTGGAGATCGCGCGCGACGCACTGGCTGAGCTGGGCGTCGACCTTGAGCGCATTCGTCTGCTGGAGCCCGATGCGGCGCTCGGCAACGGTGGCCTGGGGCGTCTGGCCGCGTGCTTCATGGAAAGCATGTCCACCCTCGGCATCGCCGGGCACGGTTACGGCATCCGCTACGAGCACGGCTTGTTCCGCCAGGCGATTGTCGATGGCTGGCAACAGGAACAGACCGAACGCTGGCTGGATTTCGGCAACCCATGGGAATTCGAACGCGCCGAAGTGATTTACCCGATTGGTTTTGGCGGCAGCGTCGAAACCCTGCCGGATGCGTCCGGCAAGATGATCCAGGTGTGGACGCCCGGCGAAACCGTGCGCGCGGTTGCCTACGACACGCCGGTGGTCGGCTGGCGCGGTGCCAGCGTCAACACCCTGCGCTTGTGGCGTGCGCGCGCCGTGGAGGACTTGCACCTGGAGCGCTTCAACGCCGGTGACCACTTGGGCGCCGTCGCCGAAGTGGCCCGCGCCGAAAGTATTTCCCGCGTGCTTTACCCGGCCGACAGCACCGAAGCCGGGCAGGAACTGCGCCTGCGCCAGGAGTACTTCTTCGTCTCCGCCTCGTTGCAGGATCTGCTGCGCCGCCACAAGAACATGCACGGCTCGGTACTGAGCCTGGGCGAACACGCCGCGATCCAGCTCAACGACACTCACCCGTCCATCGCCGTGGCCGAACTGATGCGTCAACTGGTGGACCTGCACGACATTCCCTGGGAAGCCGCGTGGGACGTGACCGTCGAAACGCTGTCCTACACCAACCACACCCTGCTGCCTGAAGCCCTGGAAACCTGGCCGGTCGGATTGATGGAGCGCATGTTGCCCCGGCACATGCAGATCATCTACCTGATCAACGCCCAGCACATCGACTCGCTGCGCGCTAAAGGCATCCACGATTTCGACGTGCTGCGTGCCGTTTCGCTGATCGAAGAAGACAACGGCCGTCGCGTGCGCATGGGTAACCTGGCGTTCCTCGGTTCCCACAGCGTCAACGGCGTGTCCGGCCTGCACACCCAGTTGATGCGCAGCACCGTGTTCTCCGAACTGCACAAGCTGTACCCGGAGCGCATCAACAACAAAACCAACGGCATTACCTTCCGCCGCTGGCTGTACCAGGCCAACCCCAAGCTCACGCAGATGCTGGTGGACGCGCTGGGGCCGGACATTCTCGATACCATGGAAACCCGCCTGACGGAGCTTGAAACCTTCGCCGAGAAACAGGCTTTCCGTAAAGCCTTCGCCGACCAGCGCCTGCACAGCAAGCGTGCCCTGGCCGAGATCATCCATGAGCGCCTGGGCATTTCGGTCAACCCGGCGGCGATGTTCGACGTACAGGTCAAGCGTATCCACGAGTACAAGCGCCAACTGCTGAACCTGCTGCACACCGTGGCGCTGTACCAGGCGATCCGTGCCGAGCCGGGCACCGACTGGGTGCCGCGGGTGAAGATCTTCGCGGGCAAGGCGGCGGCGAGCTATCACCAGGTCAAGCTGATCATCAAGCTGACCAACGACATCGCGCGCACCGTGAACAACGACCCGACCGTACGCGGTCTGCTCAAGGTGGTGTTCCTGCCCAACTACAACGTGAGCCTGGCAGAAAGCATCATCCCGGCGGCGGACTTGTCGGAGCAGATTTCCACCGCAGGCTTCGAGGCGTCGGGCACCAGCAACATGAAGTTCGGCCTCAACGGTGCGCTCACCATCGGCACCATGGATGGCGCGAATGTGGAGATGCACGAGCAGGTCGGCGCCGAGCACATGTTCATCTTCGGCCTCAGCGCGCAGCAGGTGGAAGCCCGCAAGCACGCCGGTGAATTCAGCGCCGGGCCGGACATCGCTGCGTCCCATCGTCTTAACGACGTGCTGCAGGCGATTCGTGGCGGCGTGTTCTCGCCGGATGATCCGGGCCGCTACGTGGGCTTGATCGACGGGCTGATCGACTACGACCGTTTCCTGGTGTGCGCCGACTTCGATTCCTACTGGGACGCCCAGGCACGGGTCGAAGCGCATTGGCACGACTCCAAGGCGTGGTGGCGTTCGGCGGTGCTCAATACTGCGCGCATGGGCTGGTTCAGTTCCGACCGCACGATCCGCGAGTACGCTACCGAGATCTGGAAAGCGCTCGACTAAACGCTGCAATGCAAAGTGTGGGAGGGGGCTTGCTCCCTCCCGCATTGGATCTGTTGCCAGACCATGAACTCTATTGCGCTTAAATCCTCTGATGAGAGGATTTAAGCCCCGACTCGCGCTAAACTGCGCGGGTTTTCAGCCCCCCATTGTCCGGAGCCTTACATGTCCCGCGTTACCTTGAGTCGCTATTTGATCGAGCAGACCCGCAGCAATAACACGCCTGCTGATCTGCGCTTCCTTATCGAAGTGGTGGCGCGTGCCTGCAAGGAAATCAGCCACGCCGTGTCCAAAGGCGCATTGGGTGGTGTCCTGGGCAGCATGGGCACTGAAAACGTGCAGGGCGAAGTGCAGAAGAAGCTCGACGTGATCTCCAACGAGATCCTGCTCGAAGCCAACGAATGGGGCGGTCACCTGGCTGGCATGGCGTCCGAGGAAATGGACAATGCCTACCAGATCCCGGGCAAATACCCGAAGGGCGCCTACCTGCTGGTATTCGACCCACTGGACGGCTCGTCCAACATCGACATCAACGCACCGGTCGGCACCATCTTCTCGGTACTACGTTGCCCCAACGAATACCTGAGCCAGAACGAAGCGCTGAACGAAAAGGCCTTTCTGCAGCCCGGCACCGAACAGGTTGCTGCCGGGTACGCGATCTACGGCCCGCAGACCATGCTGGTGCTGACTCTGGGCGACGGCGTAAAAGGCTTCACCCTGGACCGCGAAATGGGCAGCTTCGTACTCACCCACGAAGACATCACCATTCCTGCGTCCACCCAGGAATTTGCGATCAACATGTCCAACCAGCGTCACTGGGAAGAGCCGGTGACCCGCTATGTTGGCGAGCTGATGGCCGGCGAAGAAGGCCCGCTGAAGAAAAACTTCAACATGCGCTGGGTGGCTGCGATGGTCGCCGACGTGCACCGTATCCTCACCCGTGGTGGCTTGTTCATGTACCCACGCGACAGCCGCGAGCCGTCCAAGCCGGGCAAGCTGCGCCTGATGTACGAAGCCAACCCGATGTCGTTCCTGGTTGAGCAGGCGGGCGGTGCGTCCACCGACGGTCACCAGCGCATCCTCGACATCCAGCCTGAAGGCCTGCACCAGCGTGTGGCGGTGTTCCTGGGTTCGAAGGAAGAAGTTGAGCGTGTGACGGCCTATCACAAGAAGTAAGCGCGTGCGATAAACAATCCGCCGCGTTGTGAGGCGGATCACCCTTGAAGAAGCCCCGAAACGTTTCAGCGTTTTCGGGGCTTTTTTTGTTTTTGCGTGTCGGGAACCAGACCCCCTTTTCCCTTCTAAGGTTCTGGCAGATACCCACGCTGCTTCGCCCTTCCAGGAGTTTATCCATGTCGTTACGTCGTCTCGCCTTGCTGACTTTTTGCGTGCTGCTGGCCGCTTGCAGCAAGGTCAATCAAGAGAATTACGCAAAGTTGTCGGCCGGGATGCCCAAGGCTGAGGTGGAGTCGTTGCTGGGCACTCCGACTGACTGTTCCGGCGCACTGGGCATGTCCAGCTGCACCTGGGGCGATAAAAACAGTTTTATCAGCGTTCAATATGCCGGTGACAAGGTTGTGTTGTTTTCCGGGCAAGGCCTGAAGTAAACCGGGGCGCAAGCCTGCGGGAGAAGAAGAATGATGCGTTTTGTTTTGTTCCTTTGCGCCAGCCTGTTTTTGGCGGGCTGCGCCAGCCATTCTGGCGATGATCTGCAACCCAAGACCGCGAGCAACGTCAACCTCAAGCGTTACCAGGGCACCTGGTACGAGTTGGCTCGATTGCCGATGTACTTCCAGCGCAACTGCGCGCAGTCGGAAGCTCGCTACAGCCTGCTGCCGGATGGCGACATGTCGGTATTCAACCGCTGCCTGACCACCGAGTGGAAGTGGGAAGAAGCCAAGGGCACCGCCACACCGCAAGTGCCGGGCAAGACCGACAAGCTCTGGGTGGAATTCAATAACTGGTTTACCGCGCTGCTGCCTGGCGTAGCCAAGGGCGACTACTGGGTGTTGTACGTCAGCGATGACTACAAGACCGCCATCGTTGGCAGCCCGAGCCGTCGCTACATGTGGATCCTGTCGCGTACACCAACGGTGAGCGCTGAAACTCGTGAAGACCTGCTCAGCAGGGCGCGGCAACAGGGCTATGACACCACACGCCTGATCTTCCGCACCTCGGACAAGCAGATGGCCAAGACCTCGCAATAACCTCGACAACACCCTGAACCCAATGTGGGAGGGGGCTTGCTCCCGATAGCAGTGCATCAGTCGCCATATTCATGACTGACATGCCGCAATCGGGAGCAAGCCTCCTCCCACATTTTTTATCCGAGTAGAGTCCTCAACACCTGCGTGAAGGCCCTCGCGCTTTCATCTTCGTCGGCATGATGCCCATCGCGCACCACCCATTTGCCGTTCACCAGCACATCGCGCACCTGCCGATCTCCTCCGGCGAACAGCCAGCGATTGAGAATCCCATCCCCGCTTGCCGTGGCCAGGTACGGATCATCACCGTCAAGCACGATCCAGTCCGCCCGCTTGCCCACTTCCAATCGACCAACCGGTTGCCCCAGCGCCTGGGCCCCACCGTCCAGCGCGGCATCAAACAGCGTACGGCCGACCATCGGCTGATCGGAGCGATACAGACGATTGCGCCGCTGATCCCGCAACCGCTGGCCATATTCCAGCCAGCGCAATTCCTCCACCACGCTCAGCGACACATGGCTGTCGGAGCCGATGCCCATGCGCCCACCCTGGGCGAGAAAATCCACCGCCGGAAAAATCCCGTCACCCAGATTCGCCTCAGTGGTCAGACACAGCCCTGCAATCGCACGGCTTCTGGCCATGCGCGCGACTTCGTCCGCGTCGGCGTGGGTGGCGTGCACCAGGCACCAGCGCTCATCGACTTCAACGTTGTCATACAGCCATTGCAGCGGACGCTTGCCGCTCCAGGCCAGGCAATCGTCGACTTCTTTCTGCTGCTCGGCGATGTGGATATGCACGGGGCACGCCTTGTCACCGGCTGCCAGCACGTCGTGGATCTGCTGCGGGGTGACCGCCCGCAGCGAGTGGAAACACAGCCCCAGCTGCTGCGCCGGTTGTGCCGCCAGCATCGGTCGCAAGCGGGCCTGCAGGTCCAGGTAACTGTCGGTGCTGTTGATAAAACGCCGCTGGCCCTCGTTCGGCGCCTGGCCACCAAACCCCGAGTGGGTGTAGAGCACCGGTACCAGCGTCAGGCCGATACCGCTGTGGGCGGCCGCCTGGCTGATCTGCCGCGACAGCTCGGCGCGGTCGGCGTAAGGCTGGCCGCTGACATCGTGATGCACGTAATGAAACTCGGCCACCGAGGTGTAGCCGGCCTTGAGCATTTCGATGTACAGCTGGCGCGCGATCACCTGCAACTGGTCCGGGCTGATCTTGCCGACCATGCGGTACATCAGCTCGCGCCAGGTCCAGAAACTGTCATTCGGGTTGCCCGCCACTTCCGCCAGGCCGGCCATGGCGCGCTGGAAGGCATGGGAATGCAGGTTCGGCATGCCGGCCAACAGCGGGCCCCTGAGCCGCTCGGCACCCTGTGCATCGGCATTGGCCTCGACCCGAGTCAACAGGCCGTCGGTGCCCACCTCAAGGCGTACATCGTTGGCCCATCCATCAGGCAGCAGCGCGCGTTCGGCAAAGAATGCGGACATGATCAGAAGACTCCGGTCGTGTGTTTATTTGTATATACATATACAGACGTTTGCCTGCTCGGTAAACTCCGGCAATCTATGCTTCTTTTTCCCCTGCAAGGATTCCCTGTGCCGACTCCGCCTGCCAAGTCTTCGCTGGCTGCCCACATGGACGAAAGTCCGGCGCCCTTGTATGCCCGCGTCAAACAGATGATCAGCCAGCAGATTCTCAACGGCAACTGGCCGCCCCATTACCGCGTGCCGTCGGAAAGCGAACTGGTCAGCCAGTTGGGCTTCAGCCGCATGACCATCAACCGCGCCCTGCGCGAACTCACCGCCGAAGGGTTGCTGGTGCGCATGCAGGGCGTGGGCACATTCGTCGCTGAACCCAAGAGCCAGTCGGCACTGTTCGAAGTACACAACATTGCCGATGAGATTGCCTCGCGCGGCCATCGTCATACCTGCCAGGTCATCCACCTGTGCGAAGAGGCTGCCGGTTCCGAGCGCGCCGTTGCGCTGGAAATGCGTGAAGGCGGACGGGTGTTCCACTCGCTGATCGTGCACTACGAAAACGATATCCCCGTGCAGATCGAAGACCGCTTCGTCAACGCCGCGGTCGCGCCCGACTACCTGCAGCAGGACTTCACCCGGCAAACCCCCTACGCATACCTCAACCAGGTGGCGCCGCTCACCGAAGGCGAGCATGTGGTCGAAGCGATTCTTGCTGACGCCGCCGAATGCAAACTGCTGCAGATCGAGCCGAGCGAACCTTGCCTGTTGATTCGCCGGCGCACCTGGTCGGGCCGTCAGCCGGTAACCGCCGCGCGCTTGATCCACCCCGGTTCCCGGCACAGCCTCGAAGGGCGTTTCAGCAAATGAGTGAAGTCAGCGTGTGGCGCGCCACCGACTATGTGCGCATGCCCTGGAAAAATGGCGGCGGCAGCACCGAAGAAATCACCCGTGATGCAGGAGAAGGCCTGGATGGGTTTGGCTGGCGTCTGTCGATTGCCGATATTGCCGAATCGGGCGGGTTCTCCACCTTCGCCGGCTACCAGCGCGTGATCACCGTGATCAAGGGCGCAGGCATGGTGCTCACCGTGGACGGCGAGGAGCAGCGCGGCCTCTTGCCGCTGCAACCCTTCGCCTTCAGTGGCGACAGTCAGGTGTCCTGCCGCCTGATCACCGGGCCGATTCGCGATTTCAACCTGATCTATTCGCCCCAGCGTTACCACGCGCGTTTGCAATGGGTGGACGGCGTGCAGCGCTTTTTCAGCACCGCGCAGACGGTGCTGGTGTTCAGCGTGGCGGATGAAGTGAGGGTGCTGGACCAGAAACTGGGTCATCACGATTGCCTGCAAGTGGCGGGTAATACCGGCTTGCTGGATATTTCCGTGGCAGGCCGTAGCTGCATTATCGAATTGACCGCGCGCGGTTAAAAAATGTGGTGGGGAGGCTTGCTCCCTCCCACATTTACTCTGTGGTGTTTACAAATCGGTGCACCAATTTGTTACCGAATGCCCCAGCGTGATGCAGCTCCAGTATTCGCCCTCGTTGAAAACACCCATCCGGGAAATTTCACAAAAGCTCACAAAGCCTTAATTCTCAAGGCTCCCGTGTACTCGATAAAAAATTCTTCCTGACGGACTCAGCAAGTTGGCCGCTCGATTGCATATGCTTGTACATACAAGTAAAGGTGTGTGCGTAAGACTCTTCTTCTCACGCACCTGTTCGCGCATCGATCGCCCAGGAGTCAGAGTTGTGACCAAGCCTACCCAGTTCCGTGATGTCGAAATCCGTGCCGCCCGCGGTAACAAGCTCACCGCTAAAAGCTGGCTGACCGAAGCGCCGCTGCGCATGTTGATGAACAACCTCGACCCGCAAGTGGCCGAGAACCCGAAAGAACTGGTGGTGTACGGCGGCATCGGCCGTGCGGCGCGCAACTGGGAGTGCTACGACCAGATCGTCGAGAGCCTCACCCATCTGAACGACGACGAAACCCTGCTGGTGCAATCGGGCAAGCCGGTCGGCGTGTTCAAAACCCACAGCAACGCGCCACGCGTGCTCATCGCCAACTCCAACCTGGTGCCGCACTGGGCCAGTTGGGAACACTTCAACGAACTGGACGCCAAGGGCCTGGCCATGTACGGCCAGATGACCGCCGGCAGCTGGATCTACATCGGCAGCCAGGGCATCGTCCAGGGCACTTACGAAACCTTCGTCGAAGCCGGTCGCCAACATTACGACAGCAACCTCAAGGGCCGCTGGGTGCTCACCGCCGGCCTCGGCGGCATGGGCGGCGCGCAGCCACTCGCGGCCACGCTGGCCGGTGCGTGCTCGCTGAACATCGAATGCCAGCAGGTCAGCATCGATTTCCGTCTGGCCAGCCGCTATGTCGACGAGCAGGCCACCGACCTCGACGACGCCCTGGCCCGCATCGCCAAATACACCCAGGAAGGCAAGGCCATTTCCATCGCTCTGCTGGGTAACGCTGCCGAAATCCTGCCGGAACTGGTCAAGCGCCGCGTGCGTCCAGACATGGTCACCGACCAGACCAGCGCCCACGACCCACTCAACGGCTACCTGCCGGCCGGCTGGACCTGGGACGAATACCGCGCCCGCGCCAAAACCGAGCCGGCCGTCGTGATCCAGGCCGCGAAGCAGTCGATGGCCGTGCATGTAAAAGCCATGCTCGAATTCCAGAAGCAGGGCATCCCGACCTTCGACTACGGCAACAACATCCGCCAGATGGCCCAGGAAGTAGGCGTGGAAAACGCCTTCGATTTTCCGGGCTTCGTGCCGGCCTATATCCGCCCGCTGTTCTGCCGTGGCATCGGCCCGTTCCGCTGGGCCGCGCTGTCGGGCGACCCGCAGGACATCTACAACACCGACGCCAAAGTCAAAGAGCTGATCCCGGACGACGCCCACCTTCACAACTGGCTGGACATGGCGCGTGAACGCATCAGCTTCCAGGGCCTGCCGGCGCGTATCTGCTGGGTCGGCCTGGGCCAGCGCGCCAAGCTGGGCCTGGCCTTCAACGAAATGGTGCGCAGCGGCGAACTGTCGGCCCCGGTGGTAATCGGCCGCGATCACCTGGACTCCGGCTCGGTGGCCAGCCCCAACCGCGAAACCGAATCCATGCAGGATGGCTCCGATGCCGTGTCCGACTGGCCGCTGCTCAACGCCTTGCTCAACACTGCGAGCGGCGCGACCTGGGTCTCGCTGCACCACGGCGGCGGCGTGGGCATGGGCTTCTCCCAGCATTCGGGCATGGTCATCGTCTGCGACGGCACCGATGAAGCGGCCGAACGCATCGCGCGGGTATTGCACAACGACCCGGCCACCGGGGTGATGCGGCATGCGGACGCCGGCTACCAGATCGCGATCGACTGCGCCAAAGAGCAGGGCCTCAATCTCCCGATGATCAAATAGGCAATGTGGAAGAGCTTTTGTGGGAGCTGGCTTGCCTGCGATGCAGGCGACTCGGTCTTTCAGGAACACCCAAGTGATGCCATCGCAGGCAAGCCAGCTCCCACAAAGGCCAGCTCCCAAAGATGAGCGGTTTTCGTACCCCACACTCCATCAGAGGTTGAACACCCATGGCGGCAAACGACAGCACCCCGCTGATCGAAAAACGTTCGATCGACTACATCCCGGAAGCGGAAAGACACGGTCGTCTCCTGAGCCAGTTCACCCTGTGGCTCGGCGCCAACCTGCAGATCACCGCCATCGTCACCGGGGCCCTGGCGGTGGTGCTGGGCGGTGACGTGTTCTGGTCGTTGATCGGTCTGTTGATCGGCCAACTGATCGGCGGCGGCGTCATGGCCCTGCATGCGGCGCAAGGGCCCAAGCTCGGCCTGCCGCAGATGATCTCCAGTCGTGTGCAGTTCGGGGTGTACGGCGCGGCCATTCCGATTGTGCTGGTGTGCCTGATGTACCTGGGCTTCACCGCCACCGGCACCGTGCTGTCCGGCCAGGCGCTGGGCCAGTTGTTCGGCGTCAGTGACAGCACCGGTATCCTGATGTTCGCCAGTGTCATCGTGCTGGTCACGGTGCTTGGCTATCGGGTGATCCATTTCATCGGCCGCGTCGCCAGCGTCATTGGGGTGGTGGCGTTTGTCTATCTGTTCAGCCGTCTGATGAGCCAGGCCGACGTTGGCGCGCTCCTGCAAATCCGTCACTTCAGCTGGAGCAGTTTCCTGCTGGCGGTGTCGCTCGCGGCCTCCTGGCAGATCGCATTCGGCCCGTACGTGGCGGACTACTCACGCTACCTGCCGAGCCGCACGTCCTCACTGAAAACCTTCCTCGCCGCCGGTGCCGGTTCGGTGATCGGCGCGCAGGTGGCGATGATCCTCGGTGTGTTCGCCGCCGCGTTGTCCAACGGGCAATTCGCCGGTCACGAAGTGGCCTACATCGTCGGCCTGGGCGGCACGGGGGCCACCGCTGCGTTGCTGTATTTCAGCATCGCGTTCGGCAAGGTCACGATTTCCACCCTGAACTCCTACGGCAGCTTCATGTGCATCGCGACCATCATCAGCGGCTTTCGCGGTCGCCTCGAAGTCACGCGCTGGCAGCGTCTGGGGTTTGTGCTGGCCATCGTCGGCGCGGCAACCCTGATCGCGCTGCTCGGCCAGCACTCGTTCCTCGGTGCGTTCAAGTCGTTCATCCTGTTTCTGCTGGCGTTCTTCACACCGTGGAGCGCGATCAATCTGGTCGACTATTACTGCATCACCCGCGAGCGCTATGACGTGCCGGCCCTGGCCGATCCGAACGGACGCTACGGGCGTTGGAACCTGCTGGGCATCAGCGTCTATGCGTTTGGCGTGCTGGTGCAGTTGCCGTTCATCTCCACCAAGTTCTACACCGGCCCGCTGGTGGCCGCCCTCGGTGACGTGGATATCTCCTGGATCATCGGCCTGGTGCTGCCCGCCGGCCTGTATTACCTGTGCGCAAAAAAATGGCACAGCGCGGTACCTGACCACCTGATCCTGCCGCCAGAGCAGGGCGCTGCGCCAATAAAAACCAGGCCGGTTGCACAGGCCTGATGGGACGTGGACAGGGCAGGACGCCTACTGACTGCCGTAATCCATTTCAAGATTGGGAGCGTCACCACAATGAAAATACATAAGACCCTGCTGGCCACTCTGTTTCTGGCAAGCGCCGGCGCCCAGGCGGCCGGTTGGTGTGAATCCGGCAAGCCGGTGAAGTTTGCAGGCCTCAACTGGGAAAGCGGCATGCTGCTGACCGATATCCTGCAAACCGTGCTGGAAAAAGGCTACGACTGCAAAACCGACAGCCTGCCGGGCAACTCCATCACCATGGAAAACGCCCTGGGCAGTAACGACATTCAGGTGTTCGCCGAAGAGTGGGTGGGCCGTAGCGAAGTCTGGAACAAGGCCGAGAAGGCCGGCAAGGTCGTGGGCGTCGGCGCGCCTATCGTCGGTGCGATCGAGGGCTGGTACGTGCCGCGTTACGTGATCGAAGGCGACGCCAAGCGCAAGCTTGCCGCCAAGGCGCCGGACCTGAAGAACATCGCGGATCTGGCCAAATACGCCCAGGTGTTCAAGGACCCGGAAGAACCGTCCAAGGGCCGCTTCTACAACTGCCCGGCCGGCTGGACCTGTGAGCTGGACAACAGCGAAATGCTGAAAAGCTACGGCCTGGAGAACACCTACACCAACTTCCGCCCGGGCACCGGCCCGGCGCTGGATGCGGCGGTGCTGTCGAGCTACAAGCGTGGCGAGCCGATCCTGTTCTACTACTGGTCGCCGACGCCGCTGATGGGTCAGGTCGACCTGGTCAAACTGCAGGAAAAACCCGGCGTGGATAAAAGCGTGAGCATCAAGGTCGGCCTGTCCAAGGCATTCCATGAACAGGCACCGGAACTGGTGGCCGTGCTGGAAAAGGTCAACCTGCCCATCGACCTGCTCAACCAGAACCTGGGCCGTATGGCCAAGGAGCGTATCGAATCGCCGAAACTGGCGAAAATATTCCTCAAGGAACATCCTGAGGTCTGGCACGCCTGGGTCAGCGACGAGGCCGCCAAAAAAATCGACGCGGCCTTGTAGGTCAAGCGCGTCCGGCTACCCTGAAGGGCTGGCCGGGCGCCCGGCCACACCCCATTGGATCGAGAGCACGCTATGTTTCCTGAGAGTTTTACGTTTTCCATCGCCGACTGGGTCAACGAGTGGGTGGACGCACTGGTCACCAACTACGGCGATGTGTTCCGGCACATCTCCGACACCCTGTTGTGGGCCATCGTCAACCTGGAAGGCCTGCTGCGCGCCGCGCCCTGGTGGCTGATGCTGGCGATTGTCGGCGCCATTGCCTGGCACGCCACGCGCAAGGTGGTGACCACCGCTGTGATCGTCGGTTTGCTATTTCTGGTGGGCGCCGTGGGCCTGTGGGACAAGCTGATGCAGACCCTGGCGCTGATGATGGTCGCCACGGTGATCTCGGTGTTGATCGGCATTCCGCTGGGCATCCTGTCGGCGCGCAGCAATCGCTTGCGTGCGGTGCTGATGCCGCTGCTCGACATCATGCAGACCATGCCCAGCTTCGTGTACCTGATCCCGGTGCTGATGCTGTTCGGCCTGGGCAAGGTGCCGGCGATCTTCGCCACGGTGATCTACGCCGCGCCACCGCTGATTCGCCTCACTGACCTGGGTATTCGCCAGGTTGACGGCGAAGTCATGGAAGCCATCAACGCCTTCGGCGCCAACCGTTGGCAGCAACTGTTCGGCGTGCAATTGCCACTGGCCCTGCCGAGCATCATGGCCGGCATCAACCAGACCACCATGATGGCATTGTCGATGGTGGTGATCGCCTCGATGATCGGCGCCCGTGGCCTGGGTGAAGACGTACTGGTCGGCATCCAGACCCTCAACGTTGGCCGTGGCCTTGAGGCCGGCCTTGCGATTGTGATTCTCGCGGTGGTCATCGACCGCATCACCCAGGCCTATGGTCGTCCACGGCATGAGGCGAGCAAATGAGTACCGTCAGCAAAATTGAAGTCAGGAACGTATTCAAGATTTTCGGCAATCGATCCAAAGACGCGCTGGCGCTGATCGGCCAGGGCAAGACCAAGGACCAGGTGCTGGCCGAGACCGGCTGCGTGGTCGGGGTCAATGACCTGTCCCTGAGCATCGCCACCGGCGAGATCTTCGTGATCATGGGCCTGTCGGGTTCCGGCAAGTCGACCCTGGTGCGCCATTTCAACCGCCTGATCGACCCCACCAGCGGCGCGATCCTGGTGGACGGTGAAGACATCCTGCAACTGAACATGGAAGCGCTGCGCCAATTCCGTCGGCACAAAATCAGCATGGTGTTCCAGAGCTTCGGCCTGCTGCCGCACAAGAGCGTGCTCGACAACGTTGCCTATGGCCTCAAGGTGCGCGGCGAGAGCAAGCAGGTGTGCGCCGAACGTGCAGCGCACTGGGTCGACACCGTAGGCCTCAAGGGCTACGAAAACAAATACCCGCACCAGCTTTCCGGCGGCATGCGCCAGCGCGTCGGCCTGGCCCGCGCGCTGGCGGCCGACACCGACATCATCCTGATGGACGAAGCCTTCAGCGCCCTCGACCCGCTGATCCGCGCCGAGATGCAGGACCAGTTGCTCGAACTGCAAAAGACGCTGCACAAGACCATCGTGTTCATCACCCACGATCTGGACGAGGCCGTGCGCATCGGCAACCGCATTGCGATCCTCAAGGACGGCAAGCTGATCCAGGTCGGTACGCCGCGCGAGATTCTGCACTCGCCGGCAGATGAGTATGTGGACCGGTTTGTTCAGCGGCGGGCGGCGGTGGTCTGATCAGGGGTTTGTGGTGAGCCGGCCGGCCCCATTGCAGGCAAGCCAGCTCCCACAGGGGAATGCATTCCAAATGTGGGAGCTGGCTTGCCTGCGATGAGGCTAGTGAAGCTGCAAAGCAATTGAAGAAGGTACAAAGATGCCCCAGCCAGCAACAATCCTCATCGCCGACGCCCCCCTGCGCTGGCAGGACGTGGTCGCCGTCGCCCGCCACGGCGCCGTGCTCGAACTCTCGGGCCAGGCCTGGGCACGCATCGACAATGCCCAGGCCATCGTGCAGCGCATCGTCACCAGCGGCGAGCGCGCCTATGGCGTCAACACCGGGCTGGGGGCGCTGTGCAATGTGTCACTTGAGGGCGAACAGCTCAGCCAGTTGTCGCGCAACACCCTGCTGAGCCACGCCTGCGGCGTCGGCCCGGCGCTGAGTGACGAGCAGACCCGCGCGATCATCTGCGCCGCCATCATCAACTACAGCCACGGCCACTCAGGCCTGCATCGGCAGGTGGTGCAAGCGCTGCTGGCGTTGCTCAACCACGGCATCACCCCGCAAGTGCCGTCCCAGGGATCGGTGGGTTACCTGACCCATATGGCCCATGTCGGCGTAGCCTTGCTGGGAATTGGCGACGTGAGCTATCGCGGGCAGATCGTCCCGGCGCAGGACGCATTGAAGGCAGAAGGGTTGCAGCCCGTGACGCTCGGCGCCAAGGACGGTTTGTGCCTGGTCAACGGCACGCCGTGCATGACCGGCCTGAGCTGCCTGGCCCTGGCTGACGCGCATCACCTGCTGCAATGGGCCGACGTGATCGGCGCCATGAGCTTCGAGGCCCAGCGCGGCCAGCTCGATGCGTTTGACGAAGAGATCCTCGCCCTCAAGCGCCACCCCGGTATGCAGCACGTCGGCAGCAACCTGCGCGCGCTGCTCGCCGGCAGTGAAGTGATCGCCGGCAGCAGGGGCATCCGCACCCAGGACGCCCTGAGCCTGCGCTCGATCCCGCAGATCCACGGCGCCTCGCGCGATCAGGTGGAGCACGCGACCCGCCAGATCGAAACCGAGCTCAACGGCGCCACCGACAACCCGCTGCTGCTTGGCACGCCGGACCATTACCGCGTGGTGTCCCAGGCCAACCCCCACGGTCAGTCCGTGGCCATGGCCGCCGACCTGCTCGCCATCGCGATGGCCGAAATCGGCGCGGTGGCCGAGCGGCGCCTGGACCGCCTGATCAACCCGCACGTCAGCGGCCTGCCGGCCTTTCTGGTGAGCAACCCCGGGGTGAACTCCGGAATGATGATCGTGCAATACGTCGCCGCGTCGCTGTGCGGCCAGAACCGCCAGCTGGCGCAACCGGCGGTGCTCGACAACTTCGTCACCTCGGGCCTGCAGGAAGACCACCTGAGCATGGGCACCAACGCCGCGCTCAAGCTGCACCAGCTGCTGGCCAACGTGACGCGGATTCTGGCCATCGAATACCTGCTGGCCGCCCAGGCGTTCGAGTTTCTCAAGGACCAGCGCTTCGGCGCAGGCACCGATCGCGCCTGGCGTCTGCTGCGCGAGGTGGTCCCCGCGTATGAGCAGGACCGCTGGCTGGCGCCGGACATTGAAGCCGCCGCCAGGGTGCTCACCGACACTGCATTACCGAATTTGCATTGAAATCAAAAAATAATTCACAAGGAGCATGAACGTGACTGCACTCAACCTGATTCCAGGCCAACTGAGCCTCGCCCAACTGCGCACCGTCTACCAGCAGTCGGTCACCCTCAGCCTGGATGACAGTGCATCGAACCAGATCGAAGCCAGCGTCGCCTGCGTGGAACAGATTCTCGCCGAGAACCGCACTGCCTACGGCATCAACACCGGGTTCGGCCTGCTGGCCTCGACCCGCATCGCCAGCGAAGACCTGGAAAACCTGCAGCGCTCGCTGGTGCTGTCCCACGCCGCCGGCGTCGGCGAACCCATCAGCGACGCGCTGGTGCGGCTGGTCATGGTGCTCAAGGTCAACAGCCTGAGCCGCGGGTTTTCCGGGATCCGTCGTCAGGTGATCGACGCACTGATTGCGTTGATCAACGCCGAGGTCTACCCGCACATTCCGCTCAAGGGGTCGGTAGGTGCCTCCGGCGACCTCGCGCCCCTGGCGCACATGTCCCTGGTGCTGCTGGGCGAGGGCAAGGCGCGCTACAAAGGCGAATGGCTGACGGCCGTGGACGCGCTGAAAATCGCCGGCCTCACGCAGCTGACCCTCGCCGCCAAGGAAGGCCTGGCGCTGCTCAACGGCACCCAGGTGTCCACCGCCTATGCCTTGCGCGGGCTGTTCGAAGGCGAAGACCTGTTTGCCGGCGCGCTTGTTTGCGGCGGCCTCACGGTTGAAGCGGTACTGGGCTCACGCTCACCGTTCGACGCGCGAATCCACGCCGCGCGCGGCCAGCGTGGGCAGATCGATGCGGCGGCGGCCTACCGATCGCTGCTCGGTGACAGCAGCCAGGTGTCGCAGTCGCACCAGAACTGCGACAAGGTGCAGGACCCTTATTCCCTGCGCTGCCAGCCGCAAGTGATGGGCGCCTGCCTGACCCAGTTGCGCCAGGCGGCCGAGGTGCTGGTGGTCGAAGCCAACGCGGTGTCGGACAACCCGCTGGTGTTCGCCGCCGAAGGTGATGTGATCTCCGGTGGCAACTTCCACGCCGAGCCGGTCGCGATGGCCGCCGACAACATGGCGCTGGCGCTGGCTGAGATCGGCGCGCTGAGCGAGCGGCGCATCTCGCTGATGATGGACAAGCACATGTCGCAATTGCCGCCGTTTCTGGTGGGCAATGGCGGGGTCAACTCAGGCTTCATGATCGCTCAGGTCACAGCCGCTGCGCTGGCCAGCGAGAACAAAGCCCTCGCTCATCCCCACAGTGTCGACAGCCTGCCCACCTCCGCCAACCAGGAAGATCACGTATCGATGGCCCCGGCCGCCGGCAAGCGTCTGTGGGAAATGGCCGAGAACACCCGAGGCATCCTTGCCGTGGAATGGCTGGCAGCCTGCCAGGGCCTGGACCTGCGCGACGGCCTCAAAACCTCGCCGGTACTTGAACAGGCCCGAGGCTTGCTGCGCAATAAAGTGGCGTTCTACGACAAGGACCGCTTCTTCGCCCCGGACATCATCGCCGCCAGCGAACTGCTTGCCGGTCGCTGCCTGAACGAGCTGGTGCCGGCGCAGTTGCTGCCGAGCCTGTAACGAGGAGGTTGGATGAAAACCCTTTGGCAACACTGTCACGTCGCAACCATGACTGACGGCACCTACTCGATCATCGAGGACGCCGCCCTGGTCACCGCCGATTCGCTGATCGAATGGATCGGCCCGCGCAGCCAGTTGCCGGCGGCGGACTGCGCTCAGGTGCATGACCTGCAAGGCGCCTGGGTCACCCCCGGGCTGATCGACTGCCATACCCACACCGTGTTCGGCGGCAACCGCAGCGGCGAATTCGAGCAGCGCCTTCAGGGCGTGAGTTATGCCGAGATCGCCGCTCAGGGCGGCGGCATTGCCAGTACCGTGCGCGCCACGCGTGCCGCCAGCGAAGACGAGCTGTTCGCCAGCGCCCACAAGCGCCTGCGCAGCCTGTTGAGAGACGGCGTGACCACGGTGGAGATCAAGTCCGGCTACGGCCTGGACCTGGCCAACGAACGCAAGATGCTGCGCGTGGCCCGTCGCCTCGGTGACGCGCTGCCGGTGAGCGTGCGCGCCACCTGCCTGGCCGCACACGCACTGCCACCGGAATACAAGGACCGTGCCGACGACTACATCGAGCACATCTGCAACGAGATGCTGCCGGCCCTGGCGGCAGAGGGGCTGGTGGATGCGGTCGACGCGTTCTGCGAGTACCTGGCGTTTTCCACCGAGCAGGTGGAGCGTGTGTTCAAGGTTGCCCAGCAGCTCGGCTTACCGGTGAAGCTGCACGCCGAGCAATTGTCGTCGCTGCACGGCTCCAGCCTGGCGGCACGCTACCACGCGCTGTCGGCCGATCATCTGGAGTTCATGACCGAGGAAGACGCCATCGCCATGGCGGCCTCTGGCACTGTCGCGGTATTGCTGCCGGGCGCGTTCTACTTCCTGCGCGAAACCCAGTTGCCGCCGATGGACGCCCTGCGCAAACACGGCGTGAAAATCGCCATCGCCAGCGACCTCAACCCCGGCACCTCGCCGGCACTGTCGGTGCGCCTGATGCTGAATATGGCGTGCACCCTGTTTCGCATGACGCCGGAAGAAGCCCTGGCCGGCGCCACGCGGCATGCGGCCACCGCGCTGGGCATGGGTGACACCCATGGTTCGCTGGAAGTGGGCAAGGTCGCCGATTTTGTCGCCTGGCAGATTGATCGCCCCGCCGACCTGGCCTACTGGCTGGGCGGCGAACT
The DNA here is from genome assembly GCF_036864995.1 of Pseudomonas trivialis. Lineage (NCBI taxonomy): Bacteria > Pseudomonadati > Pseudomonadota > Gammaproteobacteria > Pseudomonadales > Pseudomonadaceae > Pseudomonas > Pseudomonas trivialis. The sequence goes on from NZ_CP142151.1 coordinate 381,067, forward strand.
GGACAAACGCGTGGTGCGCCACGGCGTCGACGTCACTGTGTAAGGAGCATTGCTGTGGATAAGGTTCTGAACTTCAAACAAGGCCGCACGCCGCTGCTGATCAGCATGCCCCACGCCGGCTTGCGCCTCACGCCTGCGGTCGAGGCCGGGTTGATCCCCGAGGCGCAAAGCCTGCCGGACACCGACTGGCACATCCCCACGCTGTACGACTTTGCCGAGGAGTTGGGCGCCAGCACCCTATCGGCGCAGTACTCGCGGTTTGTCATCGATCTGAACCGGCCGTCGGACGATAAACCGCTGTACGCCGGCGCCACCACCGGCCTGTATCCGGCCACATTGTTCGATGGCGTGCCGTTGTTCCTGGAAGGGCAGGTGCCGTCCGACGAGGAGCGCGTGACCTACCTGCAAAAGATCTGGGGCCCTTACCACCGTCAACTGCAGGAAGAGCTGGCCCGTCTCAAGGCCGAGTTCGGCTATGCGTTGCTGTTCGACGCACATTCGATCCGCTCGGTGATCCCGCACCTGTTCGACGGCAAACTCCCGGACTTCAACCTCGGCACCTTCAACGGCGCCGCCTGCGACCCGGCGTTGGCCGGCCGGCTGGAAGCCGTTTGCGCCGGTCACCCGCAGTACACCCATGTGCTCAACGGACGCTTCAAGGGCGGTCATATCACCCGGCATTACGGCAACCCGGCGCAGGATATCCACGCGGTGCAACTGGAGCTGTGCCAGAGCGCCTACATGGAAGAGGTTGAGCCGTTCCGCTATCGCCCTGACCTGGCCGAGCCAACACGGGTGGTGCTCAGGCAGTTGCTTGAACAGATGCTGGCCTGGGGCCGGGCGCGCTATTCCTAGACACAACACAGAACGCCTGTGGAAGGGAGTAAGCCCGCTAACGTTGACTTTCAGGTAACCACATCCCTGTGGCGAGCGGGCAAGCCCTAATGCCGTTCAGTTAAGGAAAATTTGTGGGCTTATGTGGCGAGCGGGCTTGCCCCGCGTTGGGGTGCGAAGCTCCCCCAATCCAGCAAAACTCGGTGTACCTGATACGGCTCAGCGCCTGGTTCTGGGGCTGCTGTGCAGCCCAACGCAGGACAAGCCTGCTCGCCACAGGGAATCTGCGCTTAACTGAACGGCATTAGGGCACGCCCGCTCGCCACAGAGGCTCCAGTTTGCGCCGTGGCAGCGCTAAGTGCCCCACATTGGAGGGTATTCACAGCGTTGCCTGCTCAAGGACATGCTCATTGCACAATTCGGGTTTATGATGCCGGACGGCAGAATAATAGAAGTCCCCCCAGGGATGAACCCGACCCCCTACGGAGCGCGCAATGCAGACTTGGTACCCGCAGATCAAACCCTACGCCCGGCACGATCTGGCCGTCGATGACACCCATACCCTGTATGTCGATGAAAGTGGCTCCCCCGAAGGCTTGCCTGTCGTCTTCATCCACGGTGGTCCTGGTTCCGGTTGCGATGCGCAGAGCCGCTGCTATTTCGATCCGAACCTGTACCGCATCGTCACTTTCGACCAGCGCGGCTGCGGGCGCTCCACCCCCCGCGCGAGCCTGGAAAACAACACCACCTGGGACCTGGTCGCCGACCTTGAGCGCATCCGTGAGCACCTGGGCATCGACAAATGGGTGCTGTTCGGCGGTTCCTGGGGCTCGACGTTGTCCCTGGCTCTATGCCCAGACCCACCCCGAGCGAGTGCATGGGCTGATCGTTCGCGGCATTTTCCTGGCGCGCCCGCAGGACATTCACTGGTTTTACCAGGAAGGCGCCAGCCGTCTGTTCCCCGACTACTGGCAGGACTACCTCGCGCCGATCCCGGCGGACGAGCGCCACGACATGATTGCGGCCTACCACAAGCGCCTTACCGGCAACGACCAGATCGCCCAGATGCACGCGGCCAAGGCCTGGTCCGGCTGGGAAGGGCGCATGCTCGGCCTGTGCCCGAGCCCGCAGCATGTGGAGCGGTTCTCCGAGCCGCAGCGTGCGCTGTCCATCGCGCGTATCGAGTGCCACTACTTCACCAACAACTCGTTCCTGGAACCCAACCAGCTGATTCGCGACATGCACAAGATCGCCCATCTGCCTGGCGTCATCATCCACGGTCGCTACGACATGATCTGCCCGCTGGATAACGCCTGGGAGCTGCATCAGGCCTGGCCCAACAGCGAGCTGCAAGTGATCCGCGAAGCCGGGCATGCGGCGTCCGAGCCCGGCATCACCGATGCCCTGGTGCGCGCGACCGGCGAGATGGCACGGCGCCTGCTTGATCTGCCGCCAGAAGAAGCATGAAGGGGCTGCTGCAACGGGTGCGTGGCGCCCGGGTCGAAGTGGCCGGTGAGGTCGTAGGGGCCATTGACCAGGGTTTGCTGGTGCTGGTGGCGGTCGAGCCTTCAGATACGCCGCAGAGCGCCGACAAATTGCTGCACAAGCTGCTTAACTACAGAGTGTTCAGCGACGACGAGGGCAAGATGAACCTGTCGTTGAAGGACGTTGACGGCGGCTTGCTGCTGGTATCGCAGTTCACCCTGGCGGCGGATACCAAAAGCGGGTTGCGCCCAAGCTTCACCACGGCGGCACCGCCGGCCCTGGGCGCGGCGCTTTTTGATCACTTGTTGTTACAAGCGCAACAATTGCATGGCAAGGTGGCTTCAGGGCGCTTCGGCGCCGATATGCAGGTGCATCTGGTCAATGATGGCCCTGTGACCTTCCTGTTACAGACGTGAATGTACTAAAAACGACTTCAAGGCTTAAAAAACGTGGGGTTTCGCTATAAATACTTCGTTGTCCCTGATGCGTTGTCTCGCGGGCTACTAGATAATCGCGCGCTACGGGGATCAGCTTGGTTTGGTCCAATTTTGACTTAGGTAGAGACTTGTCTGACGACCAGCGGGGAATCATTTTGCCCCATGGGAGTCGGAACAATGCTCGCCAACCTGGCATTTAGATAGCTGGCCGTTGGTTTTTTGATCTGTTTTCGGCGAGGGTTGCTCGTGATTGTTAGTCCCTGTAATGCACCAAAATTGTCTGCCAAACGGTTACGAAACGCACTGGTAACGGGCTCTGCCCTGTTTTGCCTGTTCGGCGCGGGTCAACTGTGGGCATTCAGTCTGGACGATGTGTCGGCCAAGGCTAAAGAGCTGGCTGGGCAGAAATACGAAGCTCCGCGCAGCAATCTGCCGAACGAATTCCGTGAAATGAAATTTGCGGACTACCAGAAAATTCGTTTCCGCAACGAAAAAGCCGAATGGGCCGATCAGAACACTCCGTTCAAGCTGTCCTTCTATCACCAGGGTATGCACTTCGATACGCCGGTGAAAATCAATGAAGTGACCGCCGACAGCGTTCAGGAAATCAAATACGACCCGACGCGCTTCGATTTCGGCGACGTCAAGTTTGATCCCAAGGCCACCGAACAACTGGGTTACGCCGGTTTCCGTGTGCTGTACCCGATCAACCAGAACGACAAGCAAGACGAAATCATGACCATGCTCGGCGCGAGCTATTTCCGCGTCGTCGGCAAGGGCCAGACCTACGGCCTGTCCGCGCGTGGCATGGCGATCGACACTGCCCTGCCGTCCGGCGAAGAGTTCCCGCGCTTCACCGAATTCTGGGTCGAACGCCCCAAGCCCGGTGAAAAACAACTGGTCATCTATGCGCTGCTCGACTCGCCACGCGCCACCGGCGCCTACCGCCTGACTCTGCGCCCTGGCAGCGACACCATCGTCGACGTCAAATCGCAGATGTTCCTGCGTGACAAGGTCAGCAAGCTCGGCGTTGCGCCGTTGACCAGCATGTTCCTGTTCGGCGCCAATCAGCCGTCCAAGGTGCTCAACTACCGTCGCGAGCTGCATGATTCCAGCGGCCTGTCGATCCATGCCGGCAACGGCGAGTGGATCTGGCGCCCGCTGAACAATCCAAAACACTTGTCGGTCAGCAACTTCGGCGTCGAGAACCCGCGTGGTTTCGGCCTGCTGCAACGTGGCCGCGACTTCAGCCACTATGAAGACCTCGACGACAACTACGACAAGCGCCCAAGCGCCTGGATCGAGCCTGAAGGCGACTGGGGCAAAGGCACCGTCGACCTGGTAGAGATCCCGACCGCCGACGAAACCAACGACAACATCGTTGCGTTCTGGAGCCCGGCCGAGCTGCCGAAAGTCGGCGAGCCGCTGGACGTTTCCTATCGCCTGCACTGGACCATGGACGAAAAAGCCCTGCACCCGACCGACAGCGCCTGGGTCAAGCAGACCCTGCGTTCGACCGGCGACGTCAAGCAGTCCAACCTGATCCGTCAGCCGGATGGCACCGTGGCCTACCTGGTGGACTTCGAGGGTCCGTCCCTGAAAAACCTGCCGCCCGATGCTCCAGTGCGCAGCCAGGTGAGCGTTGGCGACAACGCTGAACTGGTTGAAAACAGCGTGCGCTACAACGAGCACACCAAAGGCTGGCGTTTGACCCTGCGCATGAAGATCAAGGACGCAGGCAAGCCGACCGAAATGCGTGCCGCGCTGGTGCAGGATGTTGCCCCGCCTGCGCCCGAGCAGGACACCAGTCACGTGCTAAAGGCTGACAAAGTGCTGGCCAAGCAACACGAGAAACAGGCTAAAAAGGACGCCAAGGAAGCGAAAGACAAGGAAGCCAAGCAGCCGGACGCCGCCCCAGCCACACCAGAGCCGATCAAGACCGAACAAGTCCTGAGCGAGACCTGGAGCTACCAGTTGCCAGCCGATGAGTAATTCTCAAGCCAAGCCAGAGACGTTGTCCGAGTACCTGGCGCATCTGCCGATGACCGCTGAGCAACGTGCCGAACTGGCCGGTTGCTCATCCTTCAGCGAGTTGCACGAACGCTTGTCGTCCGCCACCTTCGACGCACCGGTCGACGCCGCTCAGGCGTCGGTTGGCCGGCGCCTGACGCTCAACAGCGCCGAAGAACTTCAGGACGCGGAAATGCTCGCGCTCGATGCCAGCGGTCGCGTGTGCCTCAAGGCCACGCCGCCGATCCGGCGCACCAAGGTCGTGCCGGAGCCATGGCGCACCAATATCCTGGTGCGCGGCTGGCGCCGTATCACCGGGCGCTCCAACCCGCCAGCGCCACCCAAGGACGAGCGCGTATTGCCGGCCGCGCGCTGGCGTACCGTGGGTTCGATCCGCCGCTATATCCTGCTGGTGCTGATGCTCGGCCAGACCATCGTGGCCGGCTGGTACATGAAAGGCATCATGCCGTACCAGGGCTGGTCGCTGGTCGACTTCGACGAGATCCGCAACCAGACCCTGCTGCAAACCGCCACTCAGGTCCTGCCTTACGCCCTGCAAACCAGCATCCTGATCATGTTCGGGATTCTGTTCTGCTGGGTGTCGGCGGGTTTCTGGACCGCGCTGATGGGCTTCCTCGAATTGCTGACCGGTCACGACAAATACCGGATCTCCGGTAAAAGCGCTGGCGACGAGCCCATTCCAAAAGACGCGCGCACCGCGCTGGTAATGCCGATCTGCAACGAAGACGTGCCGCGTGTATTCGCGGGTTTGCGCGCCACGTTCGAATCGGTGGCCGCCACCGGTGACTTGGATCGCTTCGACTTCTTCGTGCTCAGCGACAGTAACGAAGCCGACATCTGCATCGCCGAACAGCAAGCCTGGCTCGACGTGTGCCGCGAAGCCGGCGGTTTCGGCAAGATTTTCTATCGTCGTCGTCGTCGTCGCGTCAAGCGCAAGAGCGGCAACCTCGACGACTTCTGCCGTCGCTGGGGCGGTGAATACAAGTACATGGTGGTGCTCGACGCCGACAGCGTGATGAGCGGCGAATGCCTGACCAGCCTGGTGCGCCTGATGGAAGCTACGCCGGATGCCGGGATTATCCAGACCGCGCCGCGTGCGTCGGGCATGGATACCCTGTATGCGCGCATGCAGCAGTTCGCCACTCGCGTGTACGGCCCGCTGTTCACCGCCGGCCTGCACTTCTGGCAGTTGGGTGAATCCCACTACTGGGGTCACAACGCGATCATCCGCATGAAGCCGTTTATCGAGCATTGCGCCCTGGCGCCATTGCCAGGCAAAGGCGCGTTCGCCGGTTCCATTCTGTCCCACGACTTCGTTGAAGCCGCGCTGATGCGCCGTGCCGGCTGGGGCGTGTGGATTGCCTACGACCTGCCGGGCAGCTACGAAGAACTGCCGCCGAACCTGCTCGACGAACTCAAGCGTGACCGCCGCTGGTGTCACGGCAACCTGATGAACTTCCGCCTGTTTCTGGTCAAGGGCATGCACCCGGTGCACCGTGCGGTGTTCCTGACCGGTGTTATGTCCTACCTGTCGGCGCCGTTGTGGTTCCTGTTTCTGGTGCTGTCCACCGCGTTGCTGGCGGTGAACACGCTGATGGAGCCGCAGTACTTCATGGCGCCGCGCCAGTTGTATCCGTTGTGGCCGCAATGGCATCCAGACAAGGCGGTGGCGCTGTTCTCCACCACCATTGTGCTGCTGTTCCTGCCTAAACTGCTGAGCATCATCCTGATCTGGGTCAAGGGCGCGAAAGAGTTCGGCGGCAAGTTCAAGGTGACCCTGTCGATGCTGCTGGAGATGCTGTTCTCCATGCTGCTGGCGCCGGTGCGGATGATCTTCCACACCCGCTTCGTTCTCGCCGCGTTCCTCGGCTGGGCTGCGACCTGGAATTCACCGCAGCGTGACGACGACTCCACACCTTGGAGCGAAGCGGTCAAGCGCCACGGTCCGCAAACGGTGTTGGGCTTCCTGTGGGCGCTGCTGGTGGTGTGGTTGAACCCAAGTTTCCTGTGGTGGCTGGTGCCGATTGTCGGTTCGCTGATGCTGTCGATTCCGGTGTCGGTGATTTCCAGCCGGGTCAACCTGGGGCTCAAGTCCCGCGACGAGAGCCTGTTCCTCATCCCTGAGGAATACAACCCGCCGCAGGCGCTGCTGTCGACCGAGAAGTACACCCACGAAAACCGCTGGCACGCCCTCAATGACGGGTTCGTGCGTTCGGTGGTCGACCCGCAGCAGAACGCCCTGGCCTGTGCTCTGGCGACCTCGCGGCACCGTGAAGCGGAGCCGATCGAGTACCTGCGCGTCGAGCGTGTGCGCCATGCGTTGAAGGTCGGCCCTGCCGGCCTGACCAACGCCGAGCGTGTGGCCTTGCTCAGCGACCCGGTCGCCCTGGCTCGCCTGCATGAGCAGGTCTGGAACGAAGGACATGCCGAGTGGCTTGACGCCTGGCGTGCCTCGATCAAGGCTGATCCCCACGCGCCATTGCTGCCACTGCAGCCGCAAGCGTCGCGGGCCCAACCGGCCTGATTCAGACGCCCCCGAGGGTTCTCCTCGGGGGCGTTTCCAGCGCTGGTCCTACAGCGTTTCCGGCTTCTTCCTTTAAGCGTTAACCCCTTGTTATTTCGAAACAAAAGACCTTTGTTCGAGACGTATTGCCGCGCCTGTGGCTCGGGTAGCATCGCCCCCCAATTCAATGCGCCACGGGGGCACTCATGATCAAAAGGTTCTGTTCGGCATGGCTGATCGGCGTTGTCGCATTGATGCACGCCGGAGTGTCGGCGGCCGGTGCGCTGGACGACGCCGTGCGCCGTGGCGTGCTCAAAGTAGGCACCACGCCCACTTACACCCCTTTCGAAATGAAGGACAAGCAGGGACGCATTGTCGGTTTCGAGATCGACCTGCTGCGCACCATGAGCCGCGCCCTGGGTGTCGAGCTGGAGCTGGTCGTGGTGCCGTATACAGAGCTGATGCCGGGGCTGATGGCGAAGAAGTTCGACTTGATCGGCAGCGGCATGACCGTCACCCAGGAGCGCAACCTCACGCTCAACTTCAGCGACTCCTTTATCGTAGTGGGCCAGACCGTGTTGCTGCATCCGCGGCTGGCCGGCAAGGTGTCCAGCATCGAAGACCTCGACGAGGCGGGCTATCACATCGCTGTCAAGCAGGGCACCACTGGCGAGGCTGCCGCGCGACGCTTTCTGCGCTCGCCCCGGTTCAGCAGTTTCGAGACCCCCGAAGAAGGCGTGCGGCAGGTGGTGGAGGGCAAGGTCGATGCGTTCATTCACGACGCGCCCTACAACCTGATCGCCATGACGCGTCCGGAAAACGCCACCTTGCTGACCCTGGAGCAGCCCTTCACCTTTGAACCGCTGGCGTTCGGCCTTAAAAAGGGTGATTACGACAGCGTCAACTGGATCAACCACTTTCTCAACCAGGTAGCTCAGGACGGTACCTACGATCACCTGCACGACAAGTGGTTCAAGGACACTGACTGGATGGCGGACGTGGAGTGAAGGTCATGACGGCGACAAGATTTACCCGTGAAACCTTTGTGACAGGCAGCGAGTGAGTTAGGATCGCACCCCGAAATGGTGCAGCCCTTTTTGCGCGCCGACCTTACAAGAATGGTTCAGGGGACTTGATGATGAAAAAGTATCTGTCGATGCTGATGCTCGGCGTCACCGCGCTGGTAGCCGCCACTGCGGCTCAGGCCGGCGCCATCGATGATGCGGTCAAGCGCGGCACGCTCAAGGTCGGCATGGACCCGACCTACATGCCGTTCGAGATGACCGACAAGCGCGGTGAAATCATCGGTTTCGAAGTCGATATCCTCAAGGCCATGGCCAAGTCCATGGGCGTCAAGCTGGAGCTGGTGTCCACCGGCTACGACGGCATCATCCCGGCCTTCCTCACCGGCAAGTTCGACATGATCGGCAGCGGCATGACCCTGACCCAGGAGCGCAACCTGCGCTTGAACTTCAGCGAACCCTTCATCGTGGTCGGCCAGACCCTGCTGATCCGCAAGGAGCTGGAAGGCACCATCAAGTCCTATAAAGACCTCAACGACGAGAAGTACCGCCTGACCTCCAAGCTCGGCACCACCGGTGAGATGGTCGCCAAAAAGCTGATCGCCAAAGCCAAGTACCACGGCTACGACAACGAACAGGAAGGCGTGCTGGACGTTGTCAATGGCAAGGCCGACGCGTTTGTCTACGACGCACCGTATAACGTGGTCGCCGAGAAAAAGGTAGGCAATGGCAAGCTGGTGTTCCTCGACGAACCCTTCACCTTTGAACCCCTGGCGTTCGGGCTGAAGAAGGGCGATTACGACAGTCTCAACTACATCAACAATTTTCTGCACCAGATCCGCAACGACGGCACCTACGATCGCATCCATGACAAGTGGTTCAAGAGCGCCGAGTGGCTCAAGGACATGGAATAAGCCTTAAGACCGGGTTGCCTGTATCGCAGGCAAGCCCTGCCAGGCGACACCCCTCCCGCGGAAAGTGAAATGAAACAGAAAAAAGCCCAATGGCCCTGGCATCTGCTGACCGTGGTCGTGCTGGTCGGCCTGGCCGGCGCGTTGTATTACGCCACTTCGCTGATGGCCTACGAGTGGCGCTGGAACCGCGTGCCGCAGTACTTCGCCTATCAGGCCGAAGACGCCCAGCGCGCCGCCGACATCTCCACGGTCATCGAACTGGTGCGCAAGGGCGACATCGCTGAAGTGACCCTGCGCAATGACGCCGGCGCCGAACAACGTGTGAGCGTGGCTGACAACAGCCTGCAAGTGGCGCGCGGCGATGATGTGGCCGAAGGCGACGTGATCGGGGTGAACCGCCATTGGGCACTCGGCCCACTGATGTGGGGTTTGTGGACAACCTTGTGGCTGTCGGTGGTCTCCGGGATCCTCGGGTTGGCGATTGGCCTGGCCACCGGCCTGTGCCGACTGTCCAGCAACCCCACCTTGCGCGACCTGTCGACGCTCTACGTCGAGTTGGTGCGTGGCACGCCGCTGCTGGTGCAGATTTTCATCTTCTATTTCTTCATCGGCACGGTGCTCAACCTGTCCCGGGAGTTCGCCGGGATCGCCGCACTGTCGTTGTTCACCGGCGCCTATGTAGCGGAAATCGTGCGGGCCGGTGTGCAGTCCATCACTCGTGGTCAGGACGAGGCCGCGCGTTCCCTGGGCCTGAGTGCCAGCCAGTCGATGCGTCACGTGGTACTGCCGCAGGCCTTCAAGCGCGTACTGCCGCCTCTGGCCGGGCAATTTATCAGCCTGGTGAAAGACACGTCGCTGGTCTCGGTCATCGCCATCACCGAACTGCTCAAAAGCGGCCGCGAGGTGATCACCACCTCGTTCTCGCCGTTTGAAATCCTGTTCTGCGTCGCAGGCCTGTACCTGCTGATCAACCTGCCGCTGTCGAAAATGGCCAGCCGGCTTGAGCGGAGGCTCGCGCAAAGTGATTGAAGTCAGCGATCTGGTAAAAGTCTTTGATACCCGTGGGCAGGTGGTGCGCGCGGTCGATCACGTCACCACCCAGGTGGCCAGGGGCGAGGTGCTGGTGGTGATCGGTCCGTCCGGTTCCGGCAAGTCCACCTTCCTGCGCTGCCTTAACGGCCTGGAAGCCTTCGACTCGGGCTCGGTGAGCATCGACGGCCTGCAACTGGCCGATCCCAAGACCGACGTGAACGCCTACCGCCGCGAGGTCGGCATGGTGTTCCAGCACTTCAACCTGTTCCCCCACATGACCGTGCTGGAAAACCTCTGCCTGGCGCAAAAAGTGGTGCGCAAGCGCGGTAAAAAGGAGCGCGAAGCCAAGGCCCTGGCGCTGCTGGAAAAGGTCGGCATTGCGCAGAAAGCCAATGAGTTTCCCTCACGCCTCTCCGGCGGGCAGCAACAGCGGGTGGCGATTGCCCGCGCCCTGGCCATGGAGCCCAAGGTGATGCTGTTCGACGAGCCCACCTCGGCGCTGGACCCGGAAATGGTCGGCGAAGTGCTGGACGTGATGAAGACCCTGGCCCTGGAAGGCATGACCATGGTCTGCGTCACCCACGAAATGGGTTTTGCCCGTGAAGTGGCGGACCGGGTGCTGTTCTTCGACCACGGCAAGTTGCTCGAAGACGCGGCCCCGGCCGAGTTTTTCGCCGCGCCCAGGGACCCGCGCGCCCAGGCGTTTCTGCGTCAGGTCCTGTAGCGGTCAGACCTTGAACCGCTCGACGCACTGCTGCAGGCTCACGCCCAGCCGTGCCAGCTCAACACTCGCCGCTGCCGTCTGTTCGCTGGCCGTGGCGGTCTGCTCCGAGGCGTCGCGCACTTTCAATACGCTGCGATTGATCTCTTCGGCCACCGCGCTCTGCTGTTCGGCCGCTGCCGCAATCTGCGGATTCATGTCCTGGATAACCGCGACGGTGCGGGCGATCTCCATCAGCGCATCGCCAGCGTTGCGCGCCAGGCCGACGCTGCTGTCGGTAAGGGTGCGGCTGTGGTCCATGATGTCGGCCACTTGTTGCGTGCCACTGTGCAGGCCGCTGATCAGCCCTTCGATTTCCTCGGCGGACTGCTGGGTGCGCTGGGCCAGTGTGCGGACTTCGTCGGCGACCACCGCAAACCCCTGACCGGCTTCGCCGGCGCGCGCCGCTTCGATGGCGGCGTTGAGCGCCAGCAGGTTGGTCTGCTGCGAGACGGACTTGATCACGTCCAGCACGCTGCCGATCTTCTGGCTTTCCCGTTGCAGCGCGATCATGGCCTGGCTTGAACGCGCCATTTCATGGGCCAGGTGTTCGATTTGCGCCACGGCATCGGTCACTACCTGATCGCCGATTTCGGTCTGTTGATTGGCTGCAACGGCAGCAATTGAAGCCTGTTCGGCATGCCGCGCGACCTCCTGGGCGGTCGCCAGCATCTGGTTCATGGCGGTTGCCACCTGCTCGGTTTCCGCGCGCTGATGATTCACCCCGGCGCGCGTTTGCTCGGTGACCGTGGACAACTCCTCGGCCGCGCTGGCGACTTGCCTTGCGTTGTCGCTGATGTTGCCGATCAGCCCGCGCAGGTTTGCCGTCATCTGGCTCATGCTGCGTTGCAACTGGCCCAGCTCATCCTTGCGTCGGGTCTGCAGGTCGTCGCTGAGGTCGCCCTGGGCAATGCGGTTGGCCACCGACAGCGCCTGGCGCAAGGGCTTGACGATTTGCCCGGCAATCAGCCACGCCGCCAGCGCGCCGAACAGCAAGGCGGCAGCGGTGATGAGCAAGGTATGGGTGCGCGCCTGCTCGGCCTCGCCGTCGCGGCGCTGGGTCTGGTCCTGGCTTAGCAGATCACTTTGCGCGAGCAATTGGTCCAGCAGTTGCTCCAGCTGGTTTTGCCCGGCCTCGGTGCTCAGTTGAGTGTCCTTGAGGCGTGTGAGGTGGGTGCGGATGCCAAGCACGGTGGTGTTCAACAGGTTGCTGTTGACCGGCAACTTCGCCACGGCGGCCTGAGCCAGTTCCAGATCGCGCTCGGCATCGCTGACCGATTGCGCGTAGGCCTCCAGTGAGCTGGCGGCCCAGGCCGGGCTTTGCGCACGGTCGTCGGCCTGTTCGATGGCCTGACGCAGGTCTTCCACGGCATCCAGGGCTTTTTGATCGTCCTGATCGGGCAGGTCGCTGGCCAGTTGCGTCAGCACGTCGCCGGTCTGCGCGGCATTTTCCTTGAGCTTCGCGCGGGCGGTCTCGCGCTGCTCAACCAGTGCCGGTACCTCCTTGAGTCGGGTTTTGAAGGTGCCGGAAAGACGAGTCATCTCCTGCTGGTGCTCGGCCGCCTTGGGCGCCTGTAGTCGGCTGGGAAGCTGCGTCAGCAGGTCATCGATTTTCTGCATGCCGGTGCCCAGCTTGTTGAGGCTGTCGGCATTGTTCAGGGTTCGGTAAACAATGCGGTCCGCGCGCAATTCTTCACCGGCCACCGCCAGTTGCGACAGCAGCGTGAGCGTTTGCGAGCGGTAAAGAGACGCCTCCAGGGCCTGCCAGCCCGTCGTGGCAATCACAAGGCTCAGGGCGAGTACCAGGGAAAACCCCAGGATCAGTTTGAGGGTGACACTCAGGTCACCCAGCAGATGAGTCATTCGACGAAGCATGATCGACCTCCAACGGGCACGTAACCGGCGTGGTTAAACGCTAGCCCCATCGATGGTCAGTCGGGCCTGATAAACGCGTAGGAAATTTCAGAGGTGGCCGGCGGCGACCGCGAACCGGTCGCCGCACAGGCAAGTGCGTCAGACCCGGAAGCGGCTGACCAACGCTTGCAGATGGGTGCCCAGGCGCGCCAGTTCGGTACTCGATGCGGCGGTCTCTTCGCTGGCTGCGGCGGTCTGCTCCGAGATGTCGCGCACATTCAGCACGCTGCGGTTGATCTCTTCAGCCACGGCGCTTTGCTGCTCGGCGGCGGTGGCGATCTGCGAGTTCATCGCCTGGATGGTCGACACCGTCAGGGTGATGCTCGACAGCGCAGTGCCGGCGCGACGGGTCAGCTCGACGCTGCTGTCGGTGAGGCCGCGGCTGTTGTCCATGATGGTTGCGACCTGCTGGGTGCCGCTCTGCAGACCGACGATCAGATCGGCGATCTCCTCGGTGGACTTCTGGGTACGCTGGGCCAGGCTGCGCACTTCGTCGGCGACCACGGCAAAACCGCGTCCGGCTTCACCCGCGCGCGCGGCCTCGATGGCGGCGTTGAGCGCGAGCAGGTTGGTCTGCTGGGCCACGGATTTGATTACGTCAAGGACGCTGCCGATCTTGTCGCTTTCGCGCTGCAGATGGCCCATGGCCTCGGTGGAACTGCCCACCTCGGCGGCCAGGCGTTCGATCTGGGCGATGGCTTGCGCCACCACCTTGTCGCCTTCACGGGCCTGCTGGTCGGCGGCCACGGCCGCCTCTGAAGCCTCTTCGGCGTTGCGCGCCACTTCCTGCACGGTGGCGGCCATTTCGTTCATGGCGGTGGCCACCTGGTCGGTCTCGACTTTCTGGCTGTTGACGCCGGCACTGGTCTGTTCGGTGACCGCCGACAATTGCTCGGCCGCGCTGGCGATCTGGGTCACGCCGTCGCTGATGCCACCGATCAACTCACGCAGGCCCAGGGTCATGCTTTGCATGGCCCGTTGCAGTTGGCCCAGTTCGTCCTTGCGGACGGACTCCAGGTTGTGGCTCAAATCGCCGGAGGCCACGCGCTCGGCGACCTGCAGGGTCTGGTTGAGCGGGATGATGATCTGGCGCGTGATAGCCCAGGCGGCGAACAGGCCCACGACCAATGCCAGCGCGGCGGCCAGCAGCAGCAGGTATTTGGCTTGCGCGGCATCGCGATCGCGCACGGCGGTCTGCGAAACCGTGAGTTTTTCGCTGTGCCCCATCAGGATCTCGCCCTGGGCGTTGATGGTCTTCAGCGCAGCGGCGGCGGCCGTCTGGGAGTCACGGTACTGGCTGACGGCGGCACGGTAGGCCTGCAGCGACACGCCGGCCTGTTGCAGGTTGGTCAGGTACTGGGCCGGCAGTTGGCCTTCGAGTTCGCTGGCTTTCTTGAGGGCGTTGTCGATGGCGTCCAGCGCCGGCTGTTCGGCCTCGACCTTGCCGCTGTAGGTGTAACCGCGCACCTGGAAGCGTGCCTGCTGGATCAGTTTGCTCAGGCTCACCACGCTGTTGAACTGGGTAACGCTGTCGCCTTGCAGCAGCGCGGCTTCGATCTCGTTGATCTTGGCCACGGCGTTGTCGGCAGTATCGCCCAGCTTGCTGCGCGCGCCTTCACGCTTGAGCCCGGCCTGGACCATGGCGGCGAAGGCTTTTTTGTACTGGCTCAAGGCTTCCTGCTGCTGTTCGACCAGGGCCTTGTCGTCGGGTTGCTCGATCAACTGCGCGGCTTTTTTCAGGCCGTCGTCCAATTGTGCGATCAGGCTGTCGACCGCGCCGGTGCCTTGCTCGCCGCGGCGCATCTCGAAGTCCAGGCGCGCCAGACGCAGGTCTTTGGTCACGCCGTTGAGGCTGGAGATGTAACCCAGCTTGTCACCCCGACCAATCACATCGCCCAGGCTGGTCCAGCCGGTGAAGGTGATCATTAATGTCAGCACCAATACCAGGCCAAAACCCACGGCCAGCTTGGTTTTGACGCTGACATTACCCAGCTTTTCGGCTAACTGACGATACATGTTGCAAACTCCCCTGGAGCAAGGCTTGGACTTATTCAGGAGCTATCGGCAGGGACTCGGGATTCTGTAGCAGTACATAACCGCTGTCGCAGGGTTTTTTCAGAAAAGGCGGGCGAGCAGGGCGGTGACGGCGGTTTCGACGCGCAGGATGCGCGCGCCCAGTTGCACCGGTTGCAGGCCAGCCCTGGTCAGCAGGTCCACCTCGTAGGGGATCCAACCGCCTTCGGGGCCGATGGCCAGCGTGACGGGCTCGTCGAGGCCGCGTGGGCAGGGCGGGTAGTCGCCGGGGTGACCGATCAGGCCGAGGGTGCCTTGGGTCATGGTCGGCAGGCGATCTTCGACGAACGGCTTGAAGCGCTTCTCGATGATAATCTGCGGCAGCACCGTATCGCGGGCCTGTTCCAGGCCGAGAATCAGTTGCTCGCGTACCGCCCCTGGTTCCAGGAACGGCGTCTGCCAAAAGCTTTTTTCCACCCGATAGCTGTTGAGCAGCACCACCCTCGGCACACCCATGGCCGCCACGGTTTGCAGCACGCGGCGCAGCATCTTCGGGCGGGGCAGGGCCAGCAGCAGGGTCAGCGGCAGTTTGGCCGGCGGCGGCTGGTCGAAGCTGACGTGCAGTTCGACCTCGCCCGCTTCCAGGCGCAGCAATTGCGCGTTGCCCATCAGCCCACCGAGGCGGCCAACGCGCAAGTTGTCGCCAACGGCGGCGCGGTGGACGTCCTGCATGTGCACCAGGCGCCGGTCGCGCAGCACCACACGGTCGGCCGCGATAAAGTCGGCCTCCTCAAGCAGCAGCAGATTCACGGCTGGGTCGCTGGCGGCTGGTCGTCGTCGGGCTGGTCTTCGGAGTGCTCGCCCCGCTTGCTGATCAAACCGCTGAACAGAATGCCGATCTCGAACAGCATCCACATCGGCACGGCCAGCAGGGTCTGGGAGAAAATGTCCGGCGGCGTGAGGATCATGCCCACCACAAAGCAGCCGATGATCACGTACGGGCGGATTTTCTTCAGGTACTTCACGTCGACCACGCCGATCCACACCAGCAGCACCACGGCCACCGGGATCTCGAAAGCCACGCCGAAGGCGAAGAACAGCGTCATCACAAAATCAAGGTAGCTGGTGATGTCGGTCATCATTTCCACCCCGGCCGGAGTGGCGGCGGCGAAGAACTTGAAGATCAGCGGAAACACCAGAAAGTAGGCGAAGGCCATGCCGGTGTAGAACAGCAGGATGCTCGACACCAGCAACGGCACCGCAATGCGCTTCTCGTGCTTGTACAGGCCCGGCGCGATAAAGCCCCAGATCTGATGCAGGATCACCGGGATCGCCAGGAACAGCGAGACCATCATGGTCAGCTTCAACGGCGTGAGGAACGGCGACGACACATCGGTGGCGATCATCGTCGCGCCCACCGGCAGGTACTGGCGCAGGGGCGTGGAGACGAAGGTGTAGATCTGCTGGGTGAAGGCGAACAGCCCGGCAAAGATGATGAAGATCGCCGCCACGCAACGCAGCAGGCGGGTACGCAGCTCGGTGAGGTGCGAGACCAGCGGCATGTGCTGGTCGGTTTCCGGTTTATCAGCGCTCATGGGGCTCGCGGCGGCAATGTAGGGTCATGGGGAGCGGGCGCTGCAACAGGCGCCGGCGCGGGTTCTGTGGGAACGGTCGGCGGCGCGGGCGGGGTTTCAACCACCGGTGCGATGCTGTTGGCCGCAGGCTCCGCCGGTTTGGCGGGCTCCTGCACCGGCGTCAGGATCTTGCGCGCCTCCTGCTCCAGCGACAGGATGTGTTCGTTGTGCAACTGGCGGCGGATTTCGTCAGCGCCGATTTCCCGTTCAACTTCCTGTTTGATCGCATTGAAACTGCGTTTCAGGCGACCGATCCACAGGCCCGCCGTGCGTGCTGCACCGGGCAACCGTTCCGGCCCCAGCACCAGCAGGGCAACTAGGCCGACGAGGAGCAGTTCAGAGAAGCTGATACCAAACATTAGTCAGTACTCACAGGTCTTTGCGGGTCGGCTCTTCGACTTTTTCAGCCTGCACGTCGAAGGTACGGCGCTCAGTGATCGGCTGGGTGGCCTGCGGGTGCACGGGTTGGGCCGGCGGCACAGGGTTGACTACAGGGTCGGCGGGTTTTTCATCATCGTTCATGGCCTTGCGAAAGCCCTTGATCGACTCGCCGACATCGGTGCCGAGGTTTTTGAGTTTTTTGGTACCGAATACCAACACCACCACCACAAGAATGACGATCCAGTGTTTCCAGTCAAAAATGCCCATGCTGCAAATCCTCCAGTCTTAGTTATTCAAGCGGACGGGCGCGACGCCTTTTCGGCGTGCCCGGACAAGCCGAAGCGACGGTCAAGTTCATCCAGCACGGCCTGTGGATGCTGCCCCAATTGGGCGAGCATCACCAGGCTATGGAACCACAGGTCGGCGGTTTCATAGATGACATCGCTGCAATCACCGCTGATCTGCGCATCCTTGGCGGCAATGATCGTCTCGACGGACTCTTCGCCGAGCTTCTCCAGAATCTTGTTGAGGCCCTTGTGGTAGAGGCTGGCGACATAGGAACTGTCGGCGTCCGCGCCTTTGCGCGCTTCCAGCACCTGGGCCACACGGTTGAGGGTATCGCTCATGTTCAGTGTCCTGCCGAGTAGATGGCGTGCGGGTCTTTGAGTACCGGCTCTACCACTTTCCACTCGCCGTTCTCGAACACGCGGTAGAAGCAGCTGTGGCGCCCGGTGTGGCAGGCGATGCCGCCGATCTGCTCGACCTTTAGGATCACCACGTCGCCGTCGCAGTCCAGGCGTAGCTCATGCAAGGTTTGCACATGCCCGGACTCTTCGCCCTTGCGCCACAGTTTGCCACGCGAGCGTGACCAGTAAATGGCGCGCTGCTCGGCGGCAGTCAGGCTCAGGGCCTCGCGGTTCATCCAGGCCATCATCAATACGCGCCCGGTCTTGTAGTCCTGGGCAATGGCCGGCACCAGGCCGTCACTGTCCCACTTGATCTCGTCCAGCCAGTCTTTCATGTTCGGCTCCGGCAATTTGCGACAGTGTATAACCGGATTGGCTATCGACGCACGATCAGATAAATACCCACGGCCACCATGACCCCGGCCGGCCAGAAACCCAACTCGTTCAACGGCCCGCCGATGGCGAGCATCACGCCCCCCACCAGGTGTGCGGCGCCGAGCAGGCGCAGG
Source organism: Pseudomonas trivialis (assembly GCF_036864995.1). Lineage (NCBI taxonomy): Bacteria > Pseudomonadati > Pseudomonadota > Gammaproteobacteria > Pseudomonadales > Pseudomonadaceae > Pseudomonas > Pseudomonas trivialis. The sequence goes on from NZ_CP142151.1 coordinate 399,222, forward strand.
AACCAATCGTCCTTGCGCTTGCGCCATGGCGGCTCCCGGTCCTTGGCATGAGGCTGGGACATGCGCTCCAGCAGGTCACGGGTCATGTTGGCCAGATGGGGCAGTTGCTCCATCTGGCTGTACATGTTGCCGATCATGGTTTTCGGGCTCATGCGCTCGCGCATCCAGCGTTCCAGGAACGGTTGGGCGGTGTTCCACAGGTCCAGGTCCGGGTACAGCTGGCGGCCCAGGCCTTCGATGTTGAGCAGGGTTTTTTGCAGCAACACCAACTGCGGCTGCACTTCCATATTGAAGCGCCGCGCGGTCTGGAACAGGCGCATCAGCACCTGACCGAAGGAGATATCCTTTAACGGTTTTTCAAAGATCGGCTCACACACCGTGCGGATCGCTGCTTCGAATTCGTTGAGCTTGGTTTCCGCCGGCACCCAGCCCGAGTCGATGTGCAACTGCGCCACACGGCGGTAGTCACGCTTGAAGAAGGCAAACAGGTTGCGCGCCAGGTAGTCCTGGTCTTCCGGGGTGAGGCTGCCGACGATGCCGCAGTCGATGGCGATGTATTGCGGGCTCCACGGGGTGACGGTGCTGACAAAGATATTGCCGGGGTGCATGTCGGCGTGGAAGAAACTGTCGCGAAATACCTGGGTGAAGAAGATCTCCACGCCGCGCTCGGCGAGCATTTTCATGTCGGTGCGCTGGTCAGCCAGGGCGGCGAGGTCAGTGACCTGCAGGCCGTAGATGCGCTCCATCACCAGCACCTTGGGGCGGCACCAGTCCCAATACACTTGCGGCACATACAGCAACTGCGAGCCTTCGAAGTTGCGTCGCAGCTGGCTGGCGTTGGCCGCTTCGCGCAGCAGGTCGAGCTCGTCGTAGATGGTTTTTTCGTAGTCGGCGACCACGTCCACCGGGTGCAGCAGGCGCGCATCGGCAGAGAAGCGTTCAGCGGCGCGTGCGAGGACGAACAGCCACGCCAGGTCCTGGCCGATGATCGGCTTGAGGCCCGGGCGAATCACTTTCACCACCACTTCTTCGCCGGTCTTGAGCTGCGCGGCGTGCACTTGCGCGACCGAGGCCGAGGCCAGCGGCTCGACGTCGAAGCGCCGGAACACGTCGCTGATCTTCTTGCCCAACTGGGCTTCGATCAGCGCCATCGACTGCTGTGAGTCGAACGGCGGCACGCGATCCTGCAGCAGCATCAGTTCGTCGGCGATATCTTCGGGCAGCAGGTCACGGCGGGTAGAGAGGATCTGCCCGAACTTGATGAAGATCGGTCCCAGGTCCTGCAATGCCAGACGCAGGCGCGCGCCACGGCTCAGCTCGAGCTTTTTGCGCGGCAGCCAGCGCCACGGCAGCACATAGCGCACCGCCAGCAAAAACCATGGCAGCGGCAGGGCGAACAGCAGGTCATCGAGGCGGTAGCGCATGACCACGCGCTGGATACGAAACAAACGGCGGACGGCGAGCAGCTTCATGCGTTATCGCTTGGATCAAGGGAACGGTTCAGGCGCTCGAAGCGGGCCTCAAGGCGTTCCAGGTCAATTTTGGCCTTGTCGAGTTCACGAAAGCGCGCTTGCGCTTCTCGCTCCCCGACCAGGGTGCGCGCTTCTTCGCTCAGGTATTCGGCGAGGTTCTGGTTAAGGCTGGCAAACCCCTGTTGATACCACTGCGCGCGGCTGCGCAGGTGCCCGCTGATCAATGGGGTGGCCACTGGACCGAGCCAGCGCGACAGCTCGTATTCCCAGTCCAGCTCCAGATCCTGCAACACGGCGGCCAGGTCCATCAGCACCGCGCTTTCGCCTTCCAGGTGTACCTGCGGGCTGTGCAGGATGGCGGTCTTGTTGCGGCTCAGCGCCAGGTGCAACAGGCTGGAGGCCGGCGCGCGCAGGGTGCAATCGGCTTCGGCCGCCCATTGTGTGGCGAGCAGCAGGCCTTCGTCGCTGGGCAGGATGAACAGCTGCAGGGCGGGGCGTGTGCAATCGACGGCAATCACCTTGCCGTTCAAATGCGCCAGCCGCGCCAGTGCGGTGCTGTCCAGGCGCAGTACACGGTTGAGCCCGTGTTCGACGCCGGCAAGAAGGCCCGCGAGCAGCATCAGGGTTTGATGCCGCGGTGCAGGGCGACAATGCCTGAGGTCATGTTGTGGTAGGTCACGCGGTCGAAACCGGCTTCCACCATCATCGACTTGAGGGTTTCCTGATCGGGGTGCATGCGGATCGATTCGGCCAGGTAGCGATAGCTCTCGGCATCGTTGGTGATCAGCTTGCCCATCAGCGGCATGAAGGCGAACGAGTAGGTGTCGTAGACCTTGGACATCAGCGCATTGGTCGGCTTGGAGAACTCCAGCACCAGCAGGCGACCGCCGGGTTTGAGCACGCGCAGCATCGAGCGGATCGCGTCTTCCTTGCGGGTCACGTTGCGCAGGCCGAAGGCGATGGTCACGCAGTCGAAATGGTTGTCCGGGAACGGTAGTTTTTCCGCGTCGGCCTGGACGAACTTGATGTTGTCGGCCACGCCCTTGTCCAGCAGACGATCGCGGCCGACCTTGAGCATCGAGCCGTTGATATCCGCCAGCACTACCTGACCGGTGGGGCCGACCAGCCTGGAGAACTTGGCCGCCAGATCGCCGGTGCCGCCGGCAATGTCCAGCACGCGGTTACCGGTGCGTACGCCCGACAACTCGATGGTGAAGCGCTTCCACAGGCGGTGCATGCCGCCCGACAGCACGTCGTTCATCAGGTCGTACTTGGCCGCCACGGAGTGGAACACCTCAGCGACCTTTTCCGCTTTCTGGCTTTGCGGGACGTTCTTGAAGCCGAAGTGAGTGGTGGGTTCGGCATCGCTGCCTTTGCGCTGATCAGTCATATCGCTGTCACCAAAAGAGAATGCGGCACATGATAATCCCCAAGGCCTGCTTTGTCTTGGCAAGGCTGCAGGTAAGATAGGTGCTTATCGAGACCTTTCGCCGCATTGAAGGTTTCTCAGCCCCTCTTGAAAGGAGTCATTGGCATGGCCCGTATAACCGTTGAGCGTGAGCATTCCCTGGGTAAGGAAGGGGCGCGGGCAAAGGCCGACACGCTGGCGCAGAAACTCCAGGATAAGTATGGGGTGGAGTCAGCCTGGTCTGGCGATACCTTGAACCTCAAACGGTCGGGAGTTAAGGGCACGGTTCGGGTGGATGAAGACTCGCTGCGTATTGACGTGGAACTGGGATTGTTGATGTCGGCCATGAGTGGCACGCTCAAAACCGAGATCGAGAAGGCACTGGACAAGGCGTTGGCCTGATCGATTGTACTTAGGGTGCCGATTCTAATTTTCCAGCCTACTTTGTGCTCAAGCCCTCAACTCCTGCGGGCCGATTTCCGCCCTGATTGATGTGAGGTGCACCATGGCCAAAGTTATGCTGCGAAAAAAAATCGATGTTCAGCCGCCTGTCTTAAGTGACGTTAAACGCTACGCCCGCACGATCTGGCTGGCGGGCCTTGGTGTCTATGCCAAGGTCGGCAGCGAGGGCAGCGCGTACTTCAACGAACTCGTCAAGAGCGGTCAACATGTTGAAAGTAAAAGCAAAAAAGTTGCAGTTGAACAAGTGGCTGCGGCTAACAGTCAGATTGATCAAGTAAAGAGTCATCTCTCAAGCGTCAAAGGCCTGGTTGAAGTTCAACTGGATAAAGTTGAACAAGCTTTTGACTCGCGTGTTGCAAGTGCCTTGAATCGAATCGGCATTGCGTCTAAACATGACGTTGAGACACTCTCTGCTAAGCTCGAAGAGCTGACGGCATTGCTCGAACGTGTCGCGCGTAAACACTAAGGAGACACCGGAATGGCTGTTAAAAAGACTACTCAGAAAGAAGGCAGCTCGTGGGTCGGGGAAGTTGAAAAATATTCCCGCAAAATCTGGCTTGCTGGTTTAGGCGTGTACTCGAAGGTTAGCAGTGATGGCGGCAAATACTTCGAGACTCTGGTCAAGGACGGCGAGAAAGCCGAGAAGTTGACCAAGACCACGGTGGGTAAAAAAGTCGACGCGGCCAAGGCCAGTGCCGGCTCCGCCAAGTCGAGCATTTCCGACACGTGGAGCAAGTTGGAAGAGACTTTCGACAAGCGCCTCAACAGTGCCATTTCGCGTCTGGGCGTGCCGAGCAAGGCAGAACTCAAGACCCTGCACAGCAAGGTCGATACCTTGACCCGGCAGATTGAAAAACTCACTGGCGCCAAGGCGGCTCCAGTGAAAACAGCGGCGGCCAAACCTGCTGCCAAGCCTGCGGTCGCTAAAACGGCAGCCGCCAAGCCTGCTGCGAAAAGCGCGGCCAAGCCTGCCGCCAAGGCCCCGGCCAAGGTGGCTGCCAAGCCTGCTGCAAAAACCGCAGCAGCCAAGCCAGTAGCCAAGCCGGCGGCCAAACCGGTGGCGGCTAAAGCAGCGGCCAAGCCAGCAGCGAAGACCGCAGCCAAACCAGCGACGAAAGCCGCTGCAAAACCTGCAGCAAAAACCGCTGCTGCAAAACCTGCTGCCGCCAAGCCTGCTGCGAAACCTGCCGCCAGAAAACCTGCCGCTGCGAAGAAACCCGCCGCTGCCAAGCCGGCAACCTCGGCCTCAACCGCCTCCGCAGCCAACTCGGTCTCTGCACCGGCGGCAACCTCGACGGCGACGCCGGTCACCCCGACGCCAACCAGTCAGTCCTGATTTTTTTCGGGGTACGCAAAAACGCCCGGCCTGCGAAGGCCGGGCGTTTTTTTGTGTTCGAAAGACAGCACTTGAATAAGTGTGCCCGTTAAACCGGGTCTTGCAGGTAACGCAGCGCCAGCCGTTCGGTGGCCTGGCGTGCCGGCGGCAACAGGTGCGGCGCCACCAGCATCATGATCTGGTAGACCACCACCTGCACCTCACCGACGCGGCCGAGAACGCGCTGATAGTCCAGGGAAAACAGCAGGGTCAGGGTGATCTGCTCCACCAGTTGCCCCAGCGCCTGGGTATCGCTTACCAGTTGCCCGGCGGCCTTGAGCCGCGCCAGCAGCGAGGCGAGGGTGCGCTTGAGGGCGGTGAGCAGGTGGCGAATGCCCTTGGCCAGCTTGGGCAGGCGTCCGGCCAGGTTGGACAGGTCCTGGAACAGAAACCGGTAATGCGCCATGCGCTCGACGATCAGGTGCAGGAACAGCCAGTAATCCTGGGGCTCCAGGTGCGCGTCGGCGGGCGGGTCGAGCAGCGGCGCCAGCTCGGCCTGAAAGCGCTCGAACAGCCCGAGCACCAGCGGCTCCTTGCCATGGAAGTGGTAGTAGAGGTTGCCGGGGCTGATCCCCATTTCGTTGGCCACCTCCATGGTCGACACATTGGGTTCGCCTTTGTGGTTGAACAACTGCAGGGCACATTCAAGGATACGGTCGCGGGTCTTCATCCGGTCTTCTTGGGTTGATCGTTGAGTAGAGCGCAGGCGCACACAGGTGGCCGGCAGTGCGTTCTTACACGGCAGGTCGCGGGTGAATCACGGCGCGCAGGCGCTCCTCCTGAAGAAACTTCATGATGATCGGCGCCACGGCTTCGGCCCGGGTGATCAGGAACAGATGGCCGTCATCGATGATGTGCAACTGCGCATTGGGGATGCGCCAGGCCAGCAGGCGCATGTTGATCAGCGGGATCAGCGGGTCGTCGTCGCCGGCCAGCACCAGGGTCGGCTGGCGGATCTTGTGCAACCAATGGATGCTGGTCCAGCCCAGCCCCGCGAACAGCTGCCAGTAGTAACCCAGCTTGCCCGCCGAGCGCACTTTGCTGGCGTGCTCGGCAGCCAGTCTGGCATCGCGGCGGAACGAGCCGCCGTAGATCATCGGCGCAATACGCACTACGTGGGACGGCTGGATATAGCGGCGCGGGCTTGCCATCAGCCACAGCACCCTGGGTTTGCCCGGCACCATCACCGCACCCGCCGCCGTGGCCGCCAGGATCAGTTTCTTGCAGCGTTCCGGGTAGTCATGGGCGAACTGCTGCGCCAGCGCGCCGCCCCAGGACACGCCCACCACGTTGACCTGGCCGTAGTCCAGATAATCGAGCATGCGCGCGGTGAGCCTGGCCAGGCCCGGGAAGCGGTAGGGTCGATTGGGCGTCGAAGAACCGCCGACGCCGGGCACATCGAAGGCAATTACTTCCAGGTCCGGGTCCAGGGCCTGCACGAACGGAAACACCAGCTCCAGGTTGGCGCCGATGCCATTGAAGATCAGCAGCGGTGTCATGTGCGGCTTGCCCGGGCGCACCGCCGTGCGCAGGGTCTGGCCGCCCAGGTCGATGGTGCGGAAGATGAACGGTTGCGACATGCTCAAGCCCTGTGCAGTGTTACAGCTGGAATGGGATCGAACTGTGGGAGGGGGCTTGCTCCCGATGACGGCATATCAGTGATGCAGATGTTGACTGACACATCGCTATCGGGAGCAAGTCCCCTTCCACAACTGATCTCATCCCATCATAAAAGTGTGTTCTAGCGTTCATGCACATAGGTGCCCGGCGCCGCTTCGGCTGCGGCGTAGGCTTTATTGCCCAGTTTCGCGGGGGCTTTCTTCAATTTTCCGGCGCGTTCTGCCTGCCACGCCTGCCAGTGCAGCCACCACGAATCGGTGTGCTTGGTCGCATTCTCCTGCCACTCCAGCGGCTTGCCCGCCAGGCCGTCGCTGGTCTGATAGCGCGCCTTGGGGTTGCCCGGCGGGTTGAGGATGCTCTGGATATGTCCGCTGCTCGACAGCACGAACTCCACCTTGCCGCCAAACAACTGCGCCGACTTGTAGCAGGACTGCCACGGCGTAATGTGGTCGTTGGTGCCGGCCAGGGAGTAGATATCGGCGGTGATCTGCTTGAGATCGATGGGCGTGCCGCACACTTCCAGGGCATTGGCGCGCACCAGGGGGTTGTTCTTGAACAGTTCGATCAGGTCGCCGTGGAACGCAGCCGGCAGGCGCGTGGTGTCGTTGTTCCAGAACAGGATGTCGAACACTGGCGGCTCATTACCCAGCAGGTAGTTGTTGACCCAGTAGTTCCAGATCAGGTCGTTGGGGCGCATCCACGCGAATACCTTGGCCATGTCGCGGCCTTCGAGTACCCCGGCCTGATAGGAATGGCGCTTGGCCGCTTCCAGGGTCTGTTCGTCGACGAACAGCGCCACCTGAGTGTCCAGCGTAGTATCCAGCACGCTCACCAGCAGGGTCAGCGCGTTGACCTTGCTCTCGCCCAGCGCCGCGTAGTGGCCCAGCAGCGCAGTGCAGGTGATGCCGCCGGAGCAGGCGCCGAGCATGTTGATGTCCTTGCTGCCGGTGATCGCGCTGACCACGTCCACCGCTTCCTTGAGCGCTTCGATGTAGGTCGACAGGCCCCACTCGCGCTGGGCCTTGGTCGGGTTGCGCCAGCTGACGATAAAAGTCTGCTGGTTATTGCGCAGGCAGAAGCGCGCCAGGCTTTTTTCCGGGCTCAGGTCGAATACGTAGAATTTGTTGATCTGCGGCGGCACCACCAGCAGTGGGCGCTCGTGCACCTGTTCGGTGATCGGCTTGTACTGGATCAGCTCCAGCACGTCATTGCGAAACACCACCGCGCCTTCGGTGGTGCCCAAGGTCTTGCCCACTTCGAAGGCGCCCATGTTGACCTGGCTGGGCATGCCGCCGTTGTGCACCATGTCCTTGGCCAGGTGGGACAGGCCGTCGAGCAGGCTTTTGCCGCCAGTCTCGAAGAAGCGTTTGACCGCCGCCGGGTTGGCCACGCTGTTGGTGGGGGCCATGGCTTCGGTCATCAGGTTGATCACGAAGTGACCGCGGCTGATGTCCTGGGGCGACAGGCTGCTGTCGTCGATCCAGTCGTGCAGTTCCTTGCGCCACGCCAGATAGGTTTGAAGATAGCGTTTGTAGAGCGGGTTCTGGCTCCAGGTCGGGTCGCTGAAGCGACGGTCGTCGTGCTCCGGCACCAGCGCAGATTGGCCGAACATCACGTTCTTCAACTCGAGCCCAAGGTGGGCGGCATGTTTGACGCTGTGCAGCGGTTGCCTGATGGCCTGGGTCAGCACCATCTTCGCCGAGGCGAGTAAGTCCTTTTTGCGTAACGCGATGATCGGGTTCAGCCCCAGGGTGTTTTCCGAGGCCTGGCGTTTCAAGTCATCGTTGTTCTTGTCACTCATCTACGACGCTCCATTGTCCGAAAGACGAGTACCAGTCATGCCCGAGCGTCCAGTTTCGATACACGGCACAAACCAGGTACTGCAACTTGGGTGACCGTTGATACCGCATCGTCAAATGCAGGGAACTTGCCAGTTCCATTGGTTACCCGAGTTTAATTTTTTCCGCAAGCGGGCCAATCATTGACCACGGGACAGAGCATTCAAGCAGATGAAATTAGAAAATGCTCTCTAAAGCTCAGGAAGCCTGAGCTAGAGCATCAGCCGCACGACCGATTCGCTTGGGTCGCGGGTTTTGCCGGCGGCCTTGAGTTCGGCCAGGTAGTCGGCCCACAGGTTTTCCTGACGCACGGCCAGTTGGTAGAGGTAATCCCAGGTGAACAGTCCGCTGTCGTGGCCGTCGTCAAAGGTCAATTTCAGTGCGTACTGGCCGGCCGGTTCCACCTTGATCAACTTAACGTGGAGCTTGCCGAATTGCAGGATGGGTTTGCCGTGGCCCTGGACCTCGGCGGAAGGCGAGTGAGTACGCAGCAGCTCGGCGGGGAGTTGGTACACTTCGTCAGGCCCGTAGGTGAGGCCGAGGGTGTTGGAGGTTTTGTGCAGGTTTACAGCGGTAGGGAATTTAGACATTGGCGATATTCCAAAATGTGGGAGGGGCTTGCTCCCGATAGCGGTGTGTCCGTCAGCTTATCGGATACTGACACACTGCTATCGGGAGCAAGCCCCCTCCCACACTTTAGAGCAGGGCGGTCACAGGATGTAGCGCGACAAATCTTCGTTCTGCGCCAATTCGCCCAAGTGGCTGTTGACGTAATCCGCGTCGATTTTGATCACTTCGCCATTTTGCGCACCGGCCAGGTCGCCGGCACTGAAGGACACTTCCTCCAGCAAACGCTCAAGCAGCGTGTGCAGGCGACGGGCCCCGATGTTCTCGGTCTTCTCGTTGACCTGCCAGGCAATCTCGGCCAGGCGCTTGATGCCGTCCGGCTGAAACTCGATACCCAGGCCCTCGGTTTTCAGCAATTCACGGTACTGCTCGGTGAGCGAAGCATGCGGTTCGCTGAGGATGCGCTCGAAGTCACCCGGCGTCAGCGCTTTGAGCTCCACGCGAATCGGCAGGCGGCCTTGCAGCTCCGGCACCAGGTCGCTCGGTTTGCTCAGGTGGAACGCGCCGGAGGCGATAAACAGGATATGGTCGGTCTTGACCATGCCCAGCTTGGTGTTCACGGTGCAGCCTTCGATCAGCGGCAGCAGGTCGCGCTGCACGCCTTCGCGGGATACATCGACACCACCGGAGTTGCCGCGTTTGGCAACCTTGTCGATCTCGTCGATGAATACAATGCCGTGCTGCTCGACCGCTTCCAAGGCCTTGGCCTTGAGTTCTTCCTCATTGACCAGGCGCCCGGCTTCTTCGTCGCGCACCAGTTTGAGCGCGTCCTTGACCTTGAGCTTGCGGCTTTTCTTCTTGCCCTTGCCCATGTTGGCGAACAGGTTCTGCAACTGGCTGGTCATTTCTTCCATGCCAGGCGGTGCGGAGATGTCGACGCCAGAGACTTCGGCGACTTCGATCTCGATTTCCTTGTCGTCCAGTTGCCCTTCACGCAGACGCTTGCGGAACAGCTGGCGCGTATTGGAATCGGTGGACTGCGCCGAGTCTTCGTTGAAACCCATGCGTGCCGGAGGCAGCAGGGCGTCGAGGATACGTTCTTCGGCGGCGTCTTCAGCACGATGGCTGACCTTGGTCACTTCCTGTTCGCGCAGCATCTTCAGGGCAGCGTCGGCCAGGTCACGGATGATCGACTCGACATCACGGCCCACGTAGCCCACTTCGGTGAACTTGGTCGCTTCGACTTTGATGAACGGTGCGTTGGCCAGTTTGGCCAGGCGCCGGGCGATCTCGGTTTTACCCACGCCGGTAGGCCCGATCATCAGGATGTTCTTGGGTGTTACTTCAACGCGCAGCTCTTCGGGCAGTTGCATCCGGCGCCAGCGGTTACGCAGGGCGATGGCGACGGCGCGCTTGGCATCGTCTTGGCCGATGATATGGCGGTTGAGTTCATGGACGATTTCGCGGGGAGTCATGGACATAGTGTTTGGCGGCCTCAAGCGCAAATAAGCCTACGGCTTACTCGGCGAGGTCCTGCTCCTCAATGGTGAAGTTGTGGTTGGTGAACACGCAGATATCGCCGGCGATACCCAGCGCGGTCTCGACGACTTCGCGGGCCGACAGGTCGGTCTTCTTCAGCAGTGCACTGGCCGCCGCCTGGGCGTAGCCACCGCCGGAACCCATGGCGATCAGGCCATGTTCAGGCTCAACCACATCGCCGTTGCCGGTGATGATCAGGGACGCGTCCTTGTTGGCGACCGCCAGCATGGCTTCGAGGCGGCTGAGGGAGCGGTCGGTGCGCCATTCTTTGGCAAGCTCGACCGCAGCGCGTACGAGGTGGCCCTGGTGTTTTTCCAACTGGCCTTCGAAACGCTCGAAGAGGGTGAAGGCGTCGGCGGTAGCGCCGGCGAAACCGGCAAGCACCTGGCCGTGGTACAGGCGACGCACTTTCTTGGCGTTGCCTTTCATCACGGTGTTGCCCAGGGAAACCTGGCCGTCGCCGCCCATGACGACTTTGCCGTGGCGACGTACTGAAACGATGGTGGTCAAGGGGAGAGTCTCCACGCAGCGGGGCGAAAATGCCCTGATGGAAACTGATATGGGGGTGGTGGGGGGATTTCAACTATAAGGGCTTTGTGCGGACAAGCGGCGCGGCAGTGTCGGACTCATTCTGAAGATCAATGAAAGTCCAATGTGGGAGGGGGCTTGCTCCCGATGGCGGTGCGTCAGTCACTGAATGCGTGACTGAAACACTGCTATCGGGAGCAAGCCCCCTCCCACATTTTGACCAGCGTTACGCCTGGATCAGCGGCTCTGGCGTTGTTGTAACAACAGGTTGCTAAAGCCCGCGCCGGCCAGTTGCTTCTGCGCCACGGTCAATTGCTCACGGTTGCTGAACGGGCCCACCAGCACGCGGTACCAGGTCGCTTCCTTCACCGTGCCGGACTCCACCGAAACGGTCTGGCCCAGCAGGATGATCTGCGCGCGAACGCGCTCCGCATCCGCCTGTTTCGGGAACGAGCCCGCCTGCAGGAAGAACTTGGTCACCGGCGCCGCCTTGGTTTCGGCAACTGGCGGTGCCGGCGGCGGAGTGATCCCGGCCAGCGCCGCCTGGGCGCGGGCGGTGTCGATTTTTGCAGCTTCCGCCGGGGTCACCGGGGTGGTCGGCACCTGCGGCGTCGGCAGGGTTTTTTCCGGCACGGCATCAGGCGGCACGATCACTTCCGACTCGGGCAGCAGCGTGTAGAAGTCGTATTTCGGCTTCACTGGTGCGGTCGGGCTGGGCGCGGTCTTGTTGGCCTCGGCCATTTTGCTGGCCTTCTGCTGTTCCTGCTTGACCCGTTTGACGTCGTCGCCCTGGCCCGGGTCCAGCTTCATCAGGAACACGACAAACGCGCCGACCGTAAGGCCGATCGCCATCCACAGCCAGCCCGGAATCGGCTTCTTTGCCGGGGCCTGATAGCGGCTCGCGCCGCGCTTGGGTGCTGGTTTCTTCTTGGCAGCCAACTTACATACGCTCCAGGGTTTCCAGGCCTAACAGTTCCAGGCCTTGCTTGAGGGTCCGTCCAGCCAGTGCGGCGAGGCGCAGGCGACTGTGCTTCTGGGCTTCGTCGTCGGCGGTGAGGATCGGGCAGTTCTCGTAGAAGCTGGAGAACAACCCGGCCACTTCGTACAGATAGGTGCAAAGGATGTGCGGCGTGCCCTTTTCGCCGACGCTGTTCAGCACTTCGCCGAACTGCGCGAGTTTGGCCGCCAGCTCGTGTTCCTGGGGGGCCTGAAGATTGATCTGGCCCTGGACTTCGCTGAAATCCTTGCCCAGTTTGCGGAAGACACCGGCCACGCGGGTGTAGGCGTAGAGAAGGTAAGGCGCGGTGTTGCCTTCGAAGTTCAGCATCAGCTCGAAGTTGAAGCTGTAATCGCTGGTGCGGTGCTTGGACAGGTCGGCGTACTTCACCGCGCCAATGCCCACCACGCGGGCGATGTTGCGCAGGTCGGCCTCGGCCAGCTCCGGGTTCTTTTCCTTCACCAGGGTGTAGGCACGTTCCTGGGCTTCGGTCAGCAGATCGATCAGCTTCACGGTGCCGCCGTCGCGGGTCTTGAACGGGCGGCCATCGGCGCCGTTCATGGTGCCGAAGCCCATGTGCTCCATGTGCATCGGGTGGGTGACGAAACCTGCACGGCGGGCCACTTCGAACACCTGCTGGAAATGCAGGGCCTGGCGCTGGTCGACGAAGTACAAGGCGCGGTCGGCCTTGAGTACGCCGCTGCGGTAGCGCACGGCGGCGAGGTCGGTGGTGGCGTAGAGGTAGCCGCCATCGGCCTTGACGATGATCACCGGCAGCGGCTCGCCGTCGGCGGTCTTGAATTCTTCGAGGAACACGCACTGCGCGCCGTTGCTCTCGACCAGCAGGCCTGCGGCCTTGAGGTCGTTGACCACGTTGATCAGGTCGTCGTTGTAGGCGCTTTCGCCCATTACGTCGGCCATGGTCAGTTTGACGTTGAGCAGCTCGTAGATGTCCTGGCAGTGGGACAGGGAAATCTCACGGAAACGGTTCCACAGTGCCAGGCATTCGGCGTCACCGGCTTGCAGCTTGACCACCAGGCCACGTGCGCGGTCGGCAAACGCCTCGGACTCGTCGAAGCGTTTTTTGGCCGCGCGGTAGAAGTTCTCGAGGTCGGCCAGCTCGTTGCTGGTGATCGGGTTCTCCTGCAGGTAGGCCATCAGCATGCCGAACTGGGTGCCCCAGTCGCCTACGTGGTTCTGCCGGATCACGGTGTCGCCGAGAAACTCCAGCACCCGCGCCACGCCGTCGCCGATGATGGTCGAGCGCAGATGGCCGACGTGCATCTCCTTGGCCAGGTTGGGCGCCGACAGGTCGACGACCACGCGCTGGCTGTCGTCCGCTTTGCGTGCCCCGATGCGGGCGTCGGCCAGGGCTGCATCCAGGCGCGAGGCCAGGGCCTGGGTGTTCTGGAAGAAGTTGATAAAGCCCGGGCCGGCGATTTCGGCCTTGGTGACGCTGGCGTCGGCGGGCAGCGCGGCGATGATTTTTTCTGCCAGGTCGCGGGGCTTCATGCCGGCCGGCTTGGACAACATCATCGCGATGTTGCTGGCGAAGTCGCCGTGGGTCTTGTCGCGGGTGTTTTCCACCTGGATCGCCGGCGACAGGCCTTCAGGCAACACACCTTCGTTGACGAGTTGGGTGAGGGCTTGCTGGATCAGCTGGCGAATGGTGTCTTTCATGGTGTTCTCTTTCAACCGCAAGCGGCGGCGCGCGATGCGCAGGTGGAAAAACTGGGCATTATCCGTGGCGAGGGCGAGCTTGCCAACCGTTCAGACCGTATGGCGGACCTGCGGGCTTCATCGCGGGCGAGCCCGCTCCTGTATTTAAAGGTATTCACATTTCAACTGTGGGCGCTGGCGTGCCTGCGATAGCGATCTGGCTATCAATACAAATCCACCGGATCCACATCCAGCGACCAGCGCACCTGCCGGCCGCCGGGCATTTGCTCCAGGGCCAGCAACCAGCTGCTCAACAGCCGGTGCAACGGTGCGCGGGAGGTCGCCTGCAACAGCAATTGGGCGCGATAACGCCCGGCGCGGCGCTCCATGGGGGCGGGCACCGGGCCAAGCAGCTCGATGCCGCTCAGACCCAGCTCTGCCAGCAAACGTTCAGCGGCGCTGCACGCCTCATCGAGGAAGCTTTCGGCCTGCCCCGGTTTATGGGCTTCGGCGCGCAGCAGGGCGAGGTGGGCAAACGGCGGCAGGCCGGCGGAGCGGCGTTCGCTCAGTGCCTGTTCGGCGAAGGCGAAGTAGCCCTGTTCGGTCAGCTGGATCAGCAGCGGGTGGTCGGCCAGGTGTGTCTGGATAATCACCCGGCCCGGCTCTTCGGCGCGGCCGGCGCGGCCGGCAACCTGCACGATCAACTGCGCCATGCGCTCGCTGGCGCGAAAATCCCCGGAGAACAGGCCGCCGTCCGCATCGAGGATCGACACCAGGGTGACCCGTGGGAAGTGATGCCCTTTGGCGAGCATCTGTGTGCCCACCAGAATGCACGGCTGGCCTTTCTGGATGGTGGCAAACAGCTGATTCATGGCGTCTTTGCGCGAGGTGCTGTCACGGTCGACCCGCAGCACCGGGTAATCCGGAAACAGGATGCCCAGGCGCTCTTCGGCGCGCTCGGTGCCCGCGCCGACGGGGCGCAGGTCGACCTTGCCGCACTGCGGGCAGTGGCGCGGCACCCGCTCCACATGGCCGCAATGATGGCAGCGCAGCTCGCCGTGGCGCTGGTGCACGGTCATGCGCGCATCGCAACGCTCACATTCGGACATCCAGCCACAGTCGTGGCACAACAGCGTTGGTGCGAAACCGCGTCGATTGAGAAACACCAGCACCTGCTGGTCGGCGGCGAGGGTCTGGCCGATGGCTTGTTGCATCGGCCCGGAAATGCCGCTGTCCAGCGGACGGCTTTTTACGTCCAGACGCAGGAAACGTGGCTGTTTGGCGCCGCCGGCGCGCTCGTTCAGGCGCAGCAGGCCATAGCGGCCGGTGTAGGCGTTGTGCAGGCTCTCCAGGGACGGCGTGGCCGAACCCAGCACAATCGGAATGTCCTCCTGGCGCGCGCGCACCAGCGCGAGGTCGCGGGCGTGATAACGCAGGCCTTCCTGCTGTTTATAGGAGCCGTCGTGCTCCTCGTCGATGATGATCAGCCCGGGATTTTTCATCGGCGTAAACAGCGCCGAACGGGTGCCGATGATGATGTCGGCCTCGCCGTCCCGCGCCGCCAGCCACGACTCCAGGCGCTCACGGTCGTTGACCGCCGAGTGCACCAGGGCAATGCGCGCATTGAAGCGTTGCTCGAAACGCGCCAGGGTCTGCGGGCCCAGGTTGATCTCGGGGATCAGCACCAGCGCCTGTTTGCCGGCCTGCAGGGTCTCGCGGATCAACTGCAAATAGACTTCGGTCTTGCCGCTGCCGGTGACGCCGGCCAGCAGGAACGCGTGAAAGCTGTCGAAGCCCGCGCGGATCGCTTCATAGGCGGCGCGTTGCTCGGCGTTCAGCGGCAGCTCCGGCTGGGCCAGCCAGTGTTCATGGCGCGGGTCGGGCGCATGTTTGCGGATTTCGACCTGCACCAGCCCTTTGGCCAGCAGCAGGTCGAGGCTGTCCTTGCTCAGCATCAGCTTGCTTAACAGTTGATGCGCCACGCCATGGGGGTGCTGCGCCAGGGTGGCAAGAGCCTCACGCTGGCGCGGGGCGCGGGCGATGCGCGGGTCGTCGAGGCGCGCGCCGGGCACCGTGGACCAGAAGCGTTCCTGGCGCGCTTCGGCCAGTTCGCCCTGGCGCAGCAGCACCGGCAGCGCCCAGCTCAAGGTGTCGCCAAGGCTGTGCTGATAATACTGGGCGGTCCACAGGCACAGCTTGAACAGCGCCGGTGGCAGTGGCGCGGTGGCGTCGATGATCGCCAGTGCGGGCTTGAGCTTTTCGGCTGGGACTTCACTGTGGTCGGCAATTTCCACCAGTATGCCGATCATTTCCCGGCGGCCGAACGGCACGCGCACGCGCATGCCCGGCTGCAACTGCGCTCGCAGCACACCGGCCGGCGCGCGGTAATCGAACAGGCGGCGCAGGGGCGAGGGCAGGGCTAGGCGCAAAATGGCGTCGGGCACGCGAGAGGTCTCATCTATAAATGCAGGCGGTGGTGCAGGGGCGCGAGCCTAGCAGACAGGGGGAGGCTTGGGGTAGCCGACAGTTTTCTGATGAAAGGAAGGGTTTGGGCTGTGAGCGCCGCTTGCGTGATTTGAAAGGTCTGTTAGAATCCGCGGCCTAATTACGTGCGGTATTCGACAATAGTGTCGAGTGGCGGCACGCTAGCCCGAGGAAGTGCCATGAAAGCCGATATCCATCCAGCGTACGAAACCATCGAAGTCACCTGCAGCTGCGGCAACAAGTTCGAAACCCGTTCGAACCTGTGCAAGCCACTGGGTACTGACGTATGCAACGAGTGCCACCCGTTCTACACCGGTAAGCAGAAAACTCTGGACACCGGCGGCCGTGTACAGCGCTTCGCAGATCGCTTTGGTGCTTTCGGCAAGAAACCTGCTGCTGCCACTCCGGCAGAGTAAGGTTCAAAAGCCTTATGGGCTTTTGCCAGCTGTTGAAAAAGGCGTCCCTTGTGGGCGCCTTTTTTGTGCCCGGAATTTGGCTGTCCGCCGCCCAGGCCGAGGTGTTCTGCCCGGCGCCGGCCTCCGTGGCCCAGGTGCAGGTCAAGCGCGTGGTGGATGGCGACACGGTGCGCCTTACGGATGGCCGCAGCGTGCGAATGATCGGGCTCAATGCACCGGAAACCGCTAAAAAAGGTCGCCCCGACGAACCCTATGCCGTCGCCGCCCGTCAACGTTTACAGGCCTTGGTGCGCGCCAGTGGCGGTCGCGTGGGGCTGGTGCCGGGGCGCGAGCGCAAGGATCATTACGGCCGGACGCTGGGCCATCTATACGGCGCCAATGGCAACAACCTTGAGGCGCAGTTGCTCAGCGAGGGCCTGGGGTTTCAGGTAGGCATTGCACCCAATGTCGATCTCATTGCATGCCAGCAGGCGGCTGAAAACGTCGCGCGCCAGCGTCGGCTTGGGCTGTGGCGCACATCGCCCGTGCGCAGCGTGGCGCAGGTCAGGCGTGCAGGGTTTGCCCTGATCAGCGGCCGGGTGAAAAAGGTCGAACGCAATCGCGGTGGCATCTGGATTCAACTGCCGGGTTCGCTGGTATTGCGCGTTGCGCCGAATGTGGCCGGGAAGTTCGACGCAGCCATGCTCAATGGTCTGCAAGGCCAGACTATCGAAGCGCGTGGCTGGGTGCAGGATCGTGCTCGACGTGGTCGTCTTGAGAGCGGCCAGGCGCGCTGGTTGCTGCCGTTGAGCGATCCGGCCATGCTCAAGTCGTCTCGCCAATAAAAATTGTAGACATTTAAATGCTGTGATTGTGAACAGTTGCGCCCTTGTATCCCGTGGCCTGCGCCTAAAGTGCTTGGTTGCGGGGACTTGAGGCCCGTGACTGCCCAGTCTTGTAGGGAAATTGCTTCGCGCGTATCCTCGGCGGTCCGTCGACCAACAGTAAAAGCGGAATGCCGATATGTCTGATTTGAAAACTGCCGCTCTCGAATATCATGCCCATCCTCGTCCAGGAAAGCTGAGTGTAGAGCTCACCAAAGCCACTGCCACTGCTCGCGACCTGTCGCTGGCTTACAGCCCTGGTGTTGCCGAGCCCGTACGTGAAATCGCCCGCGACCCTGAACTGGCGTACAAGTACACCGGCAAAGGCAACCTGGTTGCAGTGATTTCCGATGGCACCGCGATTCTTGGCCTGGGTAACCTCGGCCCGCTGGCGTCCAAGCCTGTCATGGAAGGCAAGGGCGTGCTGTTCAAGCGCTTTGCCGGCATCGACGTGTTCGACATCGAAGTCGACTCCGAGAGCCCGCAGGCGTTCATCGACACGGTCAAGCGCATTTCCATCACCTTCGGTGGCATCAACCTGGAAGACATCAAGGCACCTGAGTGCTTCGAGATCGAAAAAGCGTTGATCGAACAGTGCGACATTCCGGTATTCCACGATGACCAGCACGGCACTGCGATTGTTACCGCAGCCGGCATGATCAACGCTCTGGAAATCGCGGGCAAAACCCTGGCTGAGGCGAAAATCGTCTGCCTGGGTGCCGGTGCCGCCGCTATTTCCTGCATGAAGCTGATCATCAGCATGGGCGCCAGGCTCGAAAACATTTACATGGTCGACAGCAAGGGCGTGATCCAGTCCGAGCGTACCGACCTGAACCAGTACAAGGCGATGTTTGCCCACCCGTCCTCCAAGCGCACCCTGGCTGACGCGCTCAACGGTGCCGACGTGTTCGTTGGTCTGTCCGGGCCGAACCTGCTGAGCGCCGAAGGCCTCAAATCCATGGCGCCGAACCCGATTGTGTTCGCCTGCTCCAACCCGGACCCCGAGATCTCGCCTGAGCTGGCCCACGCCACCCGCAGCGACGTGATCATGGCCACCGGTCGTTCGGACTACCCGAACCAGGTCAACAACGTACTGGGCTTCCCGTTCATCTTCCGTGGCGCCCTGGACGTTCGCGCCAAGCGCATCAACGAAGAAATGAAAGTCGCTGCCGCCAATGCCCTGCGCGAACTGGCCAAGCTTCCGGTGCCACAGGACGTCTGCGACGCCTACGGTGGTGCTCCGCTGGCGTTCGGTCGTGAGTACATCATTCCGAAACCGATGGACAAGCGTCTGATCACCCTGATCTCCGACGCCGTGGTCAAGGCCGCCATCGAGACCGGTGTGGCCACCCTGCCGTATCCGAAGCACTACCCGCTGCAAAGCGTGGATGATGTGTTCAACGGCTAAGCCGTTGTAGCGCACCAACAAAAAGCCCCGGCTCGGATGAGTCGGGGCTTTTTTGTGACTTGGCGATTAACTTGAGGCCTGTGGAGATCCAAATGTGGGAGGGGCTTGCTCCCGATAGCGGTGCACCAGTCAATACATCCAGTGACTGTCACACCGCCATCGGGAGCAAGCCCCCTCCCACATTGGATCTGTATCAGGCCGCAGATCGGGTTAGAACAAGTCGCTCGGCGCTGCCTCATCGGCCTGCAGCCTGGCGATCAACTTGAGGCTTGTGGAGATCCAAATGTGGGAGGGGGCTTGCTCCCGATAGCGGTGCACCAGTCAATACATCCAGTGACTGCCACACTGCCATCGGGAGCAAGCCCCCTCCCACATTGGATCTGTATCCGGCCGCAGATCGGGTTAGAACAAGTCGATCGGCGCTGCCTCATCCGCCTGCAGCCTGGCGATCAACTTGAGGCTTGTGGAGACCCAAATGTGGGAGGGGGCTTGCTCCCGATAGCGGTGTATCAGGCACTGCATCAAGTGACTGTCACACTGCCATCGGGAGCAGGCCCCTTCCCACATTGGATCTGTATCAGGCCGCAGATCGGGTTAGAACAAATCGATCGGCGCTGCCTCATCCGCCTGCAGCCTGGCGATCAACTTGAGGCTTGTGGAGACCCAAATGTGGGAGGGGGCTTGCTCCCGATAGCGGTGTATCAGGCACTGCATCAAGTGACTGTCACACTGCCATCGGGAGCAGGCCCCTTCCCACATTGGATCTGTATCAGGCCGCAGATCGGGTTAGAACAAATCGATCGGCGCTGCTTCATCAGCCGGCAGCCTGGCGATCAACTTGAGGCTTGTGGAGATCCAAATGTGGGAGGGGCTTGCTCCCGATAGCGGTGCACCAGTCAATACATCCAGTGACTGTCACACCGCCATCGGGAGCAAGCCCCCTCCCACATTGGATCTGTATCAGGCCGCAGATCGGGTTAGAACAAGTCGCTCGGCGCTGCCTCATCGGCCTGCAGCCTGGCGATCAACTTGAGGCTTGTGGAGATCCAAATGTGGGAGGGGCTTGCTCCCGATAGCGGTGCACCAGTCAATACATCCAGTGACTGCCACACTGCCATCGGGAGCAAGCCCCCTCCCACATTGGATCTGTATCCGGCCGCAGATCGGGTTAGAACAAGTCGATCGGCGCTGCCTCATCCGCCTGCAGCCTGGCGATCAACTTGAGGCTTGTGGAGACCCAAATGTGGGAGGGGCTTGCTCCCGATAGCGGTGCACCAGTCAATACATCCAGTGACTGTCACACTGCCATCGGGAGCAAGCCCCCTCCCACATTGGATCTGTATCAGGCCGCAGATCGGGTTAGAACAAGTCGCTCGGCGCTGCCTCATCTGCCTGCAGCCTGGCGATCAACTTGAGGTCTGTGGAGATCCAAATGTGGGAGGGGCTTGCTCCCGATAGCGGTGCACCAGTCAATACATCCAGTGACTGCCACACTGCCATCGGGAGCAAGCCCCCTTCCACATTGGATCTGTATCAGGCCGCAGATCGGGTTAGAACAAATCGATCGGCGCGGCCTCATCCGCCGGCAGCGGGCTGCCCGGTGCGACGCCGTTACCCAGTTCGTTGACCGACGGCGGCGTGTCTTCGCTCTTGAACAGTTCAAAGTACGCATTCGGCGTGCTCGGGGATGCGGCGCGGCCACTCACCGGGTCGATCCGCAGGCTGAGGATGCCTTCCGGCTCTGGCTGAGTATGCAGTGGCTTGTCCTTCAACGCGGCGCCCATGTAACTCATCCAGATCGGCAGCGCGACGGTGCCGCCGAACTCGCGGCGGCCCAGGCTTTCCGGCTGGTCGTAGCCGGTCCACACGGTGGTCACGTAGTCGCCGTTATAGCCGGAGAACCAGGCGTCCTTGGATTCGTTGGTGGTACCGGTCTTGCCCGCGATATCCGCGCGGCCCAGGGCCAGGGCGCGGCGGCCGGTGCCTTTCTTGATCACGTCTTCCAGGATGCTGTTGAGGATATAGGTGGTACGGCCATCGACAATGCGCTCGGCCACCGCAGGTGCCTGGGGTTCGGCCGGGTTGCCGGCATTCGTGGCCGGTGCTGCGCCCGGCGTCGGCTCAATGGTGATGCCGCCGTTGCTCGGCGCGGCCAGGCCATCGGTGGCAGCCACGCCATTGACCACGTCACCCGGCACACGTGGCGGGTTGGCGGTGAACAGCGTGTCGCCATTGCGGCTCTCGATCTTGTCGATCAGGTACGGCGCGATCTTGTAACCGCCGTTGGCAAAGGTGCTCCAGCCGGTGGCGATTTCCATCGGCGTGAGGGTCGCGGTGCCCAGGGCCAGGGACAGGTTGGGCGGCAGGTCCGACTTGGCAAAGCCGAAGCGCGTCATGTAATCGATGGTCTTGCCCACGCCCATTGCCTGCAGCAGGCGGATCGACACCAGGTTACGCGACTTGTACAGCGCCTCGCGGATGCGGATCGGGCCGAGGAAGGTGTTGGTGTCGTTCTTCGGGCGCCAGACCTTGTCCAGGTACTCGTCGACAAACACGATCGGTGCATCGTTGACCAGGCTGGCGGCGGTGTAGCCGTTATCCAGCGCGGCGCTGTAGATGAACGGCTTGAAGCTCGAGCCGGGCTGACGCTTGGCCTGGGTGGCGCGGTTGTAGTTGCTCTGCTCGAAGGCAAAGCCGCCGACCAGCGCGCGAATTGCGCCGTTCTGCGGGTCCAGCGACACCAGAGCGCCCTGAGCGACCGGCACTTGGCTGAATTTGAGGCTGTCGTCCTTCTGGCGTTGCACGCGGATCAAGTCACCCACCTGCGCCACGTCCGACGGCTGCCTGGGCAGCGCGCCCATGCTGTTGGTGTTCAGGAACGGTCGCGCCCACTTCATGCTGTCCCAGGCCACGTGTGCTTCACCGGTGCGGGTCAGCACCTGCACGCCGTCTTTCTTCACCTGGGTGACAATGGCGGGCTCCAGGCCGCTGATCGTGCGCTGCTTGCCAAGCTCGGTGGTCCAGGCGCTGAGCGTCTTGCCCGGCAGGCGCGATTCGGGGCCGCGGTAGCCATGGCGCTGGTCGTAGGCGATCAGGCCGGAGTGCACCGCGTCATTGGCGATGTCCTGCAGGTCGCTCGGCACGGTAGTGGTCACGCGAAAGCCTTCGGTGTAGGCCTCGCTGCCATAACGGCCGACCATTTCGGCGCGTGCCATTTCGGCGATATACGGCGCGTTCACTTCCGGCGTTGGCACGTGGTAGCTCGCGTTCAGCGGCTCGGCCACCGCGCTTTCATAAGCAGCCTGGTCGATCTTGCCCAGTTTGTACATGCGCCCCAGGATCCAGTCGCGGCGCTCTTTGCTGCGCGCCGGGTTGGCCAGGGGATTGAAGCGCGAAGGGGCCTTGGGCAGGCCGGCAATCATCGCCATCTGCGCCAGGCTGGCGTCACGAATCGACTTGCCGTAGTACACCTGCGACGCGGCTTCGATGCCGTAGGCGCGGTTGCCCAGGTAGATCTTGTTGACGTACAGCTCAAGGATCTCGTCCTTGGTCAGCTGACGCTCGATCTGCAAGGCCAGCAGGATCTCGGTGGCCTTGCGCGAAAAACTGCGTTCGCTGGTGAGGAAGAAGTTCTTCGCCACCTGCATGGTGATGGTGCTGCCACCGGATTGAATGTGTCCGCTTTTTACCAGCTGCGTGGCAGCGCGCACCAGGCTGCTGGGGTCCACGCCGTAGTGATTGGCGAAGTTATCGTCTTCTGCCGACAACAGCGCGCTAATGAAATTGGGCGGAATGTCGGCGAAACGGATCGGTGTGCGGCGCATTTCGCCGAACTCCGCGATCAGTTTTTCATCGCTGCTGTAGACCCGCAAAGGAATCTGCAACTGGATACTTCTGAGTGCCTCTACGGAGGGCAAACCCGGACTAAGGTAGAGATAGGCCCCGCTGAGGACGAGCAGGAGCCCGCAAACGATGGCGACAATGGAGTACCCGAAAAACTTCAGCAGACGAATCAAGGCTTTTGGATTTCCAGAGAAAAGAATGAGTTAGGCGCCGGGGCATGCATGACAAACGATGGATCGACCCGGGCAGCAGATAAAAGCGGAAAAAAACGCTGGGCATTAAAGCATTTTTCGACTTGGGGCGTCATTCGTGCCGGTTCAACAAGTCGACCGAATGCACGGTGCCCGGCGCCAATCAGGCGGTAAGACAGGCAAAGGTTTAGGGAGTTTTATGGGAAAGGGATTTTTCAGGCGAAAAGTCGACACCGTGCTCGGCGTCGACATCAATGACAGCGGGATCAAACTGATTGAACTGAGCCGGTCGGCCAGCGGCTACAGCGTCGAGGGCTATGCCACGCAATCGTTGCCGTGTCGGGCGGTGGTCGATGGCAGCTTGCTCGACCTTGAGCTGATCGGCCGGGCCCTGCACCATGCCCTGCCGCGTCTGCGCACCTCGGCCCGGCAGGCGGCGGTGGCGGTAGCCGGCTCCTCGGTGATAACGCGGGTGATCGACCTGCAGGCGGGGCTCAGCGACCAGGAGATGGCCCGGCAGATCCAGTTGGAAGCCGACCAGTACATTCCTTACCCGCTGGACGACGTCGCCATCGACTTTCAAGTGCGCGGCCCTTGTGTCGACAATCCTGAGCGGGTGCAGGTATTGCTGGCGGCCTGCCTGAAGGAACAGGTCGAAACCCGCGAGGCAGTTTTGGCCCTGGCGGGGCTGGTGCCGAGGGTGATGGATGTCGAAGGGTTTGCATTGGAGCGCGCATGCAGTCAGGATTTCGCCAGCTTCACGCCGGGCCGTCGTGTCGATGGCGCACAATGGGCCGCGGATGCCCACGGGATGGGAGTGGCTTGCGGATTGGCCCTGAGGAGTTTCGCTGGATGACACGAATCAATCTTTTGCCCTGGCGCCAGGCGCTGGCACAGCGTCGGCGCAAATACTTCCTGGTATTTTTGCTGGCGTTCGCCTGTGTGGCGCTGGCGGCAGTGTGGCTGGCGGATCAGGTCATCGACCAGGCCATCGACCGCCAGGTAACGCGCAACAGCCATGTGGGCAAGGACGTGGCCGCCCAGGATGCACGGATCAAGACCATCGACGACCTGCAGGAGCAAAGCCAGCAACTGGCCGAGCGCATGAAGGTCGTGCAGGACCTGCACCAATCCCGTTCCGCCGGCACGCAGTTGCTGGACCAGTTGGCCCGCGCCGTGCCCGAGGGCGTGCATCTGCACGAGGTGGTAGCCCGGGGTGACAGCGTGAGCATCAGCGGCAGCGCCGAGTCCAGCCAGGATATCGCCCAGTTGATGCGCAGCCTGGAGGCCTCCCAGGGCGCTCACGCCACCCGGCTGCAGCATGTGCGGGCGGAGGGCGCGGATGGCCGCAATGAATTTCAACTGATGGTGCGCCAGGGGGAATCCACTGGGGCCCAGCCATGAGCCTGCCCAGGCTCGATCTTTCTGCACTCACTCACCACGCTGCCAAATGGCCCTTGCCCGGCAAGGTTTTGCTTGGCTGCGCGCTGGCCGGGCTGGTGCTGGCGGTGGGCAACAGTGTGGTCCTGGCGCCGTCCCGCGAGCGGCTGCAGGTGCTGCAGACGCAGGAAGTGGCCTTGCAACAGGCGCTCGCGCAAAAGACCGATCTTGCCGCAAACCTTGAGCGTCGCAGCGATGAGGCCCAGGCGATGCAGGCGCGGGTTGGCGGGCTGTTCCGGCAATTATCCGCTGAGTCCGATATGCCCGGCCTGCTCGAAGACATCGCCCGGCTGGCCGCCGGTAATGGCCTGCTGGTCGAAGGTGTAAAGGTGTTGGACGAGCAGCCTCGGCCGTTTTATATCGAAGCGCCGGTGCAGGTTGGCGTGCTTGGCACCTACCATGACCTGGCGACCTTTGTGAGCGGCCTGGGCGGGTTGGCGCGGATCGTCACCGTGCATGATCTTGCGCTTGCGTCCGACGGGGCCTTGCTGCGTCTGGAGCTGTTGGCCAAGACCTACCGCAGTCTGTCGCCCCACGGCGAGCCTGGGCCGGTCACGCAGTGGGGGCCGCGCTTTGCCTACAGCGCTGCTGCCCTGCGTGACCCGTTCCAGTCCTCGGCTATGCAGGTCGAGCATGCGCCCGGCAAACCTGCGTCCGCGCCGGACCTTTCACGGCCGCGCGGCGTGCTGGAAAGCCTGGCTGTCGACCAGTTCGAAATGGTCGGCACCCTGTCCAGTGGTGTTCAACGTTTCGTCCTGCTGCGCGCGGCCTCCAGCGTGCACCGCCTGGCGGTCGGCGACTACCTGGGGCCGAACCACGGCCGCGTCACGGCCATTCATGACGGCCACGTCGAGCTGGCCGAGCTGTTTCCCGATGAACAGGGCGCCTGGTTGCAGCGCTCACGAACCCTTGTGTTGAACGTCAACTCATAACGGAATCGAACAATGAAAAGGACTTTCTCGTCCTTCGGTGTGGCGCTATGGATAGCGTTTACGGCACCGATGGCTGCTGCTGTGCCCAATCGTGTAGACCTGATCCAGTTGCCGCCACCCGGCGGCGCAGCGTCGGGCGCCTATACCGGCGACACACTGAACCTCAATTTCCAGAACATCGACCTGCGCGCCGCGTTGCAGCAGATCGCCGACGTGGCGGGTCTCAATCTGGTTGCCAGCGACGAGGTGCAAGGCTCGGTCACCCTGCGCTTGAAGAATGTGCCCTGGGACCAGGCGCTGGACCTGGTGCTGCAAAGCAAGGGCCTGGACAAGCGGGTGAAAGCCGGCGTGTTGCTGGTGGCGCCCGCCGACGAGCTGGCCGCGCGCGAACTGCTGACCCTGGAGGCGCGAAGGCAGATGGCCGACCTGGCGCCGTTGCGCCGCGAGCTGTTGCAGGTCAACTACGCCAAGGCGGCCGACCTGGCCAAGCTGTTCCAGTCGGTGAACGGCCTCGAGGGCACCACCGACGAACGCGGTTCGGTGGCGGTGGATGATCGCACCAACAACATCATTGCCTACCAGACCGGTGAACGGCTCGAAGAGCTGCGGCGCATCGTGGCGCAGCTGGACATTCCGGTGCGCCAGGTGATGATCGAGGCGCGGATTGTCGAGGCCAATGTCGACTATGACAAAAGCCTGGGCGTGCGTTGGGGCGGGCGGCTCAGTCGCGGCAACTGGGGCGCCGGGGGTATCCCGAAATCCTTGGCCGAAGGCGCGAAGCCGCCGGAAAACCCACCCGCCTCACCCTTCGTCGACCTTGGCTCGCTCGCCGGCGCGTCCGGGCTGGGCATCGCCTTCATCACCGATAACTTCCTGCTCGATCTGGAACTGAGCGCCATGGAAAAAACCGGCAATGGCGAAATCGTTTCACAGCCCAAGGTGGTCACCTCCGACAAGGAAACCGCGCGCATTCTCAAGGGCACCGAAATTCCCTATCAGGAGTCCAGCTCCAGCGGTGCCACCTCGGTGTCGTTCAAGGAGGCTTCGCTGTCGCTGGAAGTCACCCCGCAGATCACCCCCGACGACCGTGTGATCATGGAGGTGAAAGTCACCAAGGATGAGCCCGACTATTTGAACAAACTCAATGACGTACCGCCGATCAAGAAAAACGAGGTCAACGCCAAGGTGCTGGTTCGGGACGGCGAGACCATCGTCATCGGTGGGGTTTTCTCCAATACCCAGAGCAAAGTGGTAGATAAAGTGCCATTTTTGGGCGATGTGCCGTATCTTGGCCGCCTTTTCCGGCGTGATGTGCTGGCGGAGAAAAAATCCGAGCTGCTGGTATTCCTGACTCCGCGTATCATGAATAACCAGGCGATTGCTGTGAGTCGTTGATTCTGTGCGAAATTTGATTCTTGTAGGGCCGATGGGCGCTGGAAAAAGCACCATCGGCCGTTTGCTGGCCAAAGAGCTGCGCCTGCCGTTCAAAGATTCCGACAAGGAAATTGAATTGCGCACGGGCGCCAATATCCCATGGATCTTCGACAAGGAAGGCGAACTGGGCTTTCGCGACCGCGAGCAGGCGATGATTGCCGAGCTGTGCGATTGCGACGGCGTGGTATTGGCAACCGGTGGTGGCGCGGTGATGCGTGATGAGAATCGTCGAGCACTGCATGCCGGTGGTCGGGTTGTGTATCTGCATGCGTCGGTCGAGCAGCAGGTGGGCCGCACCGCCCGCGACCGCAATCGCCCGTTGTTGCGCACGGCCAACCCGGAAAAAACCCTGCGGGACCTGCTCACCCTGCGCGATCCGCTGTACCGGGAAATTGCCGATCTGGTAGTGCAAACCGATGAACGGCCGCCGCGGATGGTGGTGGTCGAGATTCTTGAGCGCCTGCATCGGCTGCCACCCCGTTAAAGCCTGGCCCGAAATGCGCTATTCTCGGCGGCGCGTCATCACCTTGGGGTGTGGCGTAGAGCCATCAGGCAGCGAACGTTGCCGGTCGTCAATCCATCTCTAACGCGGGGACACATGCAGACACTTAAGGTCGATTTAGGCGAGCGCAGCTACCCGATCCATATTGGTGAAGGTCTGCTGGACCAGCCTGACTTGCTCACGCCGCACATTGCCGGGCGGCAGGTGGCGATCATCTCCAATGAAACGGTCGCGCCGCTGTACCTTGAGCGTCTGAGCCGCAGCCTTTCGGCGTATTCGGTGATTTCCGTGGTGCTGCCCGACGGCGAAGCCCACAAGAACTGGGAAACCCTGCAACTGATCTTTGATGGCCTGCTGTCTGCGCGGCATGACCGCCGTACCACTGTGGTTGCTTTGGGCGGCGGCGTGATCGGCGACATGGCCGGCTTCGCGGCCGCCTGCTACCAGCGCGGTGTGGATTTCATCCAGGTGCCGACCACCTTGCTGTCCCAGGTCGATTCGTCGGTGGGCGGCAAGACGGGCATCAACCACCCGCTGGGCAAGAATATGGTCGGTGCGTTCTACCAGCCGCAGGCCGTGGTGATCGACACCACGACGCTCAACACCTTGCCGCCGCGCGAGCTGTCGGCGGGGCTGGCGGAAGTCATCAAGTACGGGCTGATCTGCGACGAACCGTTCCTCACCTGGCTGGAAGAACATGTGGATGCCCTGCGCGCCCTCGATCAGGTGGCGCTCACCGAAGCCATTTCGCGCTCCTGCGCGGCCAAGGCGCTGGTGGTCAATGCCGATGAACGAGAGTCCGGCGTGCGCGCCACCCTCAATCTGGGCCACACATTCGGCCATGCGATCGAAACGCACATGGGCTATGGTGTGTGGTTGCATGGAGAGGCTGTCGCGGCTGGCACCGTAATGGCACTGGAGATGTCCCAGCGCCTGGGCTGGATCAGCGCCCAGGAGCGTGATCGCGGTATCCGTCTGTTGCAGCGTGCCGGTTTGCCGGTGATTCCACCCGCGCAGATGACCGAGGCGGACTTCCTCGAACATATGGCGGTAGACAAGAAAGTGATCGACGGTCGACTTCGACTGGTGCTGCTGCGCCGCATGGGCGAAGCAGTGGTGACCGACGATTATCCGAAAGAGATTTTACAGGCCACGCTGGGAGCGGATTACCGCGCCCTGGCCCAGCTTAAAGGTTAATAAGATCGCGATGACTAGTTTGCATGCCGACGAGGCGTTCCTCGGCCACTACCAGTTGAGCCACGACCCCTTCGCTCCACGGGTGCCTGGTTTCAAATTCTTCCCGGCCCAGCGCAAGCCGGTGCTGGGTCAGTTGCATCACCTTGCGCGCTACAGCCAGCTGCTGCTGGTGGTGACGGGACCGCTGGGCAGCGGCAAGACCTTGCTGCGCCAGGCGCTGGTTGCCAGCACCAACAAGCAGTCGGTGCAGAGCGTGGTGGTATCGGCCCGTGGTGCCGGCGATGCGGCGGGTGTGTTGCGTCAGGTCGCCCAGGCGCTGGACGTGGCCAACGCCGAGCCCAATGCCATTCTCAAGCAGGTAGTGCAGTTGGGCCTGACCGGTCAGGAAGTCTACCTGCTGGTGGACGACGCCGAGCAGCTCGACGAATCCGCCCTTGAGGCGCTTCTGGCGCTGGCCGCTGGTACGCCGGAAGGCCGCCCGCATGTGTTCCTGTTTGGTGAGTCGTCGTTGATCGCCGATCTGGAGCAGATCAGCGGCGAACAGGAGCTGTTCCACGTTATCGAGTTGCAGCCCTACGAAGAAGAAGAAACCCGCGAATACCTGGCCCAGCGCCTCGAAGGCGCCGGGGCGGGTATCGAACTTTTCACGGCAAATCAGATCTCTGATATTCACGAAAGCTCCGATGGCTGGCCTGGAAACATCAATCAGGTTGCCCGCGATGCCATGATCGAAGCCATGATTGCCAGCCGCTCCGCGGTCAAGCGTCCAAAGATGGGGTTCACTATGCCTAAGAAGCACGTATTGGCCATTTCCGCTGTTGTCGTGGTCGCCGTTGCCGCCGCCTGGTTGATCCCGGGCCGCAGCAAGGCGCCGACCACGGCCGGCGCGCCAACGGAACAGGCGCAGTTGCCACTGGGCAAGCCCACACCGAACGTCGAGTTCGCCAACTCCGGTCAGCCGACCAACCTGCCGATGGTCGGCCAGCCGGTGATGCGCGGTCCGCTCGCCGAAGAAGCCGGTGGCATCTCCGAAGGTGACGACGGCGTGCCGGTGGAAGGCTCCAGCGCCACTCCGCCGACCGTAACCACCACCGCACCGCCAGCCGGCGTACCGGCGGGCAAGCCTGCACCGGCACCTGCCGCAACCCCGACTCCGGCACCGACGGTCGCCACCGCCAAGCCTGCGCCGGTGACCAAGCCGGTCACGCCTGCACCTGCCGCCAAGCCTGCGCCGACCACCGCCGCCAAACCGGCCGAGAAGCCAGCCACTGTCGCCAAGGCCGGCGCCGCCGGCAGCGGCTGGTACGCCAGCCAGCCTACTGGCAACTTCGTGGTGCAGATCCTGGGTACCAGCTCCGAAGCCAACGCCCAGGCGTTCGTGAAAGAGCAGGGCGGCGAGTACCGTTATTTCAAGAAAGTGCTCAACGGCAAGCCTCTCTACGTGATCACTTACGGCAACTTCACCAGCCGTGCCGCGGCTGATTCCGCGATCAAAACCTTGCCAGCGAAGGTTCAGGCTGGTAAACCTTGGCCTCGCACCGTTGCCAGCGTTCAACAAGAACTGGCAACTGCTCGCTGAAGATCCGGCGGCCTTACCCAGGCCGCCCTCCCGGCACCTCAAAAACTACAAAGCGTGCAGCCCTGAAGGCCGCGCGCTTTGTGGTGTCTGCGTCACGGTAGCTTTTGAGTCGTGGCAGTCAAAATTAAAAAAGTTTTGACTAGCACAGCATATCGCTTTAAACCTTTCATAAATGCGACATAGATTTGCGACATTTCGTCGCTAAATTTGTGAGCCTCTGTGTCGGTGTGTACAATGACCTCCCTTTTGCCCCCGCTAAGCCGGCGTACGTTCGGCGTGGAAGGTAACCGGTTGAATTGAAAAGAAATTTGCCTCGATATAAGAGGCAGCCTGGTGAGAAAGTGTCTATGAAAGCAGGTCTGTACCAACCCGATGAATTCAAGGATAACTGTGGTTTCGGCCTGATAGCCCACATGCAGGGCGAGCCCAGTCATACCCTTTTACAAACGGCCATCGAAGCCCTGACCTGCATGACCCACCGCGGTGGGATCAACGCCGACGGCAAGACCGGTGACGGTTGCGGCTTGCTGATTCAAAAGCCCGACCTGTTCCTGCGCGCTGTGGCCAAACAGCATTTTTCGGTCGACCTGCCCAAGCAGTACGCCGTGGGCATGGTGTTTTTCAACCAGGACCCGGTCAAAGCCGAAGCCGCTCGCGAAAACATGAACCGCGAGATCCTCGCTGCCGGCCTGCAACTCGTTGGCTGGCGCAAAGTGCCCATCGACACCAGCGTGCTCGGCCGTCTGGCCCATGAGCGCCTGCCGCAGATCGAACAAGTGTTCATCGCCGGTGATGGCCTGAGCGACCAGGACATGGCGATCAAGCTGTTCACCTCGCGTCGTCGCTCCTCGGTGCTCAACGCCGCCGACGCCGACCACTACATCTGCAGCTTTTCCCACAAGACCATCATTTATAAAGGCCTGATGATGCCGGCGGACCTCACCGCCTTCTATCCGGACCTGAGCGATGAGCGCCTGCAAACCGCAATCTGCGTGTTCCACCAGCGCTTCTCCACCAACACCCTGCCGAAATGGCCGCTGGCTCAGCCATTCCGCTTCCTCGCCCACAACGGCGAGATCAATACCATCACCGGCAACCGCAACTGGGCCGTGGCCCGTCGCACCAAGTTCGCCAACGATCTGATGGACCTCGAAGAGCTCGGCCCGCTGGTCAACCGCGTGGGTTCCGACTCTTCCAGCATGGACAACATGCTCGAACTGATGGTCACCGGCGGCATCGACCTGTTCCGTGGCGTGCGCATGATCATTCCGCCTGCGTGGCAGAACGTCGAAACCATGGACCCGGACCTGCGTGCATTCTACGAGTACAACTCGATGCACATGGAGCCGTGGGACGGCCCGGCCGGCGTGGTGATGACCGACGGCCGCTACGCGGTGTGCCTGCTCGACCGTAACGGTCTGCGCCCGGCGCGTTGGGTCACCACCACCAACGGCTTCATCACCCTGGCGTCGGAAATCGGCGTGTGGGACTACAAGCCTGAAGACGTCATCGCCAAAGGCCGCGTAGGCCCTGGCCAGATCCTGGCCGTGGACACCGAAACCGGGCAGATCCTCGACACCGACGCCATCGACAACCGCTTGAAGTCGCGTCACCCCTACAAGCAATGGCTGCGCAAGAACGCCCTGCGCATCCAGGCGACCATGGAAGACAACGACCACGGCTCGGCTTTCTACGACGTAGACCAACTCAAGCAGTACATGAAGATGTACCAGGTCACGTTCGAAGAGCGCGACCAGGTGCTGCGTCCGCTTGGCGAGCAAGGCTACGAGGCGGTCGGCTCCATGGGCGATGACACGCCGATGGCCGTGCTGTCCCAGCGTGTGCGCACGCCGTATGACTATTTCCGCCAGCAGTTCGCCCAGGTGACCAACCCGCCGATCGACCCGCTGCGCGAAGCCATCGTGATGTCCCTGGAAGTGTGCCTCGGTGCCGAGCGCAACATCTTCCAGGAATCGCCTGAGCACGCCTCCCGCGTGATCCTCAGCTCGCCGGTCATTTCCCCGGCCAAGTGGCGCTCGCTGATGACCCTGGAGCGTCCGGGCTTCGACCGCCAGATCATCGACCTGAACTACGACGAGAGCGTTGGCCTGGAAGCCGCCGTGCGCAACGTCGCCGATCAGGCCGAAGAAGCCGTGCGTGCCGGGCGTACCCAGATCGTGTTGACCGACCGTCATATCGCGCCGGGCAAGCTGCCGATCCACGCCTCGCTCGCCACCGGTGCGGTGCACCACCGCCTGACCGAAAAAGGCCTGCGTTGCGACTCCAACATCCTCGTCGAAACCGCCACCGCCCGCGACCCGCATCACTTTGCGGTGCTGATCGGCTTCGGCGCTTCGGCGGTGTACCCGTTCCTGGCCTACGAAGTGCTGGGCGACCTGATCCGTACCGGTGAAGTGTTGGGCGACCTTTATGAGGTGTTCAAAAACTACCGTAAAGGCATCACCAAAGGCCTGCTGAAGATCCTGTCGAAGATGGGCATTTCCACCGTCACGTCCTATCGCGGCGCGCAGTTGTTCGAAGCCATCGGCCTGTCCGAAGAAGTCTGCGAGTTGAGCTTCCGTGGTGTGCCGAGCCGCATCAAGGGTGCACGCTTCGTCGATATCGAAGCTGAACAGAAAGCGCTGGCAGCCGAAGCCTGGAGCGCGCGCAAGCCGATCCAGCAAGGCGGCCTGCTCAAGTTCGTGCACGGTGGCGAATACCACGCCTACAACCCGGACGTGGTCAGCACCCTGCAAGCCGCCGTGCAGCAGGGCGACTACGCCAAGTTCAAGGCCTACACCGCGCTGGTGGATAACCGCCCGGTGTCGATGATTCGCGATCTGTTCAAGGTGAAGACCCTGGACACACCGATGGACATCAGCGAAGTCGAACCGCTGGAGTCGATCCTCAAGCGCTTCGACTCCGCCGGTATTTCCCTGGGCGCCCTGTCGCCCGAGGCCCACGAAGCCCTGGCCGAAGCCATGAACCGCCTGGGTGCGCGTTCCAACTCCGGCGAAGGCGGCGAAGACCCGGCGCGCTACGGCACGCTCAAAAGCTCGAAGATCAAGCAGGTGGCGACCGGCCGTTTCGGCGTGACCCCGGAATACCTGGTCAACGCCGAGGTGCTGCAGATCAAGGTGGCCCAGGGCGCCAAGCCGGGTGAGGGCGGGCAACTGCCGGGCGGCAAGGTCAATGGCCTGATCGCCAAGCTGCGCTACGCAGTGCCCGGCGTGACCCTGATTTCGCCGCCGCCGCACCACGACATCTATTCGATCGAAGACTTGTCGCAGCTGATTTTCGACCTCAAGCAAGTCAACCCGCAGGCGCTGGTCTCGGTGAAGCTGGTGGCGGAAGCGGGCGTGGGTACCATTGCCGCCGGCGTGGCCAAGGCCTATGCCGACCTGATCACCATCTCCGGCTACGACGGCGGCACTGGCGCATCGCCGCTGACCTCCATCAAGTACGCCGGTGCACCGTGGGAACTGGGCCTGGCTGAAACCCACCAGACCCTGCGCGGCAACGACCTGCGCGGCAAGGTACGGGTACAGACCGACGGCGGCCTGAAAACCGGCCTCGACGTGATCAAGGCCGCGATCCTCGGCGCCGAGAGCTTCGGCTTCGGTACCGCGCCGATGATCGCCCTGGGCTGCAAATACCTGCGCATCTGCCACCTGAACAACTGCGCCACCGGCGTCGCCACGCAGAACGAAAAACTGCGCAAGGATCACTACATCGGCACCGTCGACATGGTGGTGAATTTCTTCACCTACGTCGCCGAAGAGACCCGTGAGTGGCTGGCCAAGCTGGGCGTGCGCTCGCTGGAAGAACTGATCGGACGCACCGACCTGCTGGAAATCCTTCAGGGCCAGACCGCCAAGCAACAGCACCTGGACCTCACGCCGCTGTTGGGCAGCGATCACATCCCGGCCGACAAACCGCAGTTCTGCGGCGTGGAGCGTAACCCGCCGTTCGACAAGGGCCTGTTGGCCGAGAAGATGGTCGATATGGCCGGCTCCTCGATCAATGACGCCAGCGGTGGCGAATTCGCTCTGGACATCTGCAACTGCGACCGTTCCATCGGCGCCCGCGTCTCCGGCGAAATCGCGCGCAGGCACGGCAACCAGGGGATGGCGAAAGCGCCGATCACCTTCCGCTTCAAGGGCACCGCAGGCCAGAGCTTCGGCGTGTGGAACGCCGGCGGTCTGCACATGTACCTCGAAGGCGACGCCAACGATTACGTGGGCAAGGGCATGACCGGCGGCAAGCTGGTGATCGTTCCGCCTGCGGGCAGCGTGTACAAGAGCCAGGACAGTGCAATCATCGGCAACACCTGCCTGTACGGCGCTACCGGTGGCAAGCTGTTCGCCGCCGGTACTGCGGGTGAGCGTTTCGCCGTGCGTAACTCCGGTGCCCACACCGTGGTGGAAGGCACTGGCGATCACTGCTGCGAATACATGACCGGGGGCTTTGTCGCGGTACTGGGCAAGACCGGTTACAACTTCGGTTCGGGCATGACCGGCGGTTTCGCCTACGTGCTCGACCAGGACAACACCTTCGTCGACAAGGTCAACCACGAGTTGGTCGAGATCCAGCGCATCAGCGGCGAAGCCATGGAGTCCTACCGTAACCACTTGCAGCATGTGCTGGACGAGTACGTCGAAGAGACCGGCAGCGAATGGGGGCGTAACCTCGCCGAAAACCTCGATGATTACCTGCGTCGTTTCTGGCTGGTCAAGCCCAAGGCTGCCAACCTGAAATCGTTGCTTTCCAGCATCCGTGCCAACCCGCAGTGATATGCGCCTGAAGAGTTTGATGAGGTTTTAACATGGCTGAACGTCTGAATAACGACTTCCAGTTCATCGATGTCGGGCGCAAGGATCCGAAGAAGAAACTGTTGCGTCAACGCAAGAAAGAGTTCGTGGAAATCTACGAACCCTTCAAGCCCCAGCACTCGGTCGACCAGGCCCACCGCTGCCTGGGCTGCGGTAACCCGTATTGCGAATGGAAGTGCCCGGTGCACAACTTCATTCCCAACTGGCTGAAATTGGTGGCCGAGGGCAACATCCTCGCCGCCGCCGAACTGTCGCACCAGACCAACACCCTGCCGGAAGTGTGCGGCCGGGTGTGCCCGCAGGACCGTCTGTGCGAGGGTGCCTGCACCCTCAACGACGGCTTCGGCGCGGTGACCATCGGTTCGGTCGAGAAGTACATCACCGACACCGCGTTCGCCATGGGCTGGCGCCCGGACATGTCCAAGGTGAAGCCGACCGGCAAGCGCGTCGCGATCATCGGCGCCGGTCCGGCGGGCCTGGGTTGTGCCGACGTGCTGGTACGTGGCGGCGTGACGCCGGTGGTGTTCGACAAGAACCCGGAAATCGGCGGCCTGCTGACCTTCGGCATTCCCGAGTTCAAGCTGGAAAAGACCGTACTGAGCCACCGTCGTGAAGTGTTCACCGGCATGGGGATCGAGTTCCGTCTCAATACCGAGATCGGCAAGGACATCACCATGGAGCAGTTGCTCGCCGAATACGACGCCGTGTTCATGGGCATGGGCACCTACACCTACATGAAGGGCGGTTTTGCCGGTGAGGACTTGCCGGGCGTGTATGACGCGCTCGACTTCCTGATCGCCAACGTCAACCGCAACCTGGGCTTTGAAAAGGCGCCGGAAGATTTCGTCGACATGAAGGGCAAGAAGGTCGTGGTACTCGGCGGTGGCGACACCGCGATGGACTGCAACCGCACGTCGATCCGTCAGGGCGCCAAGTCGGTGACCTGTGCGTACCGTCGTGACGAAGCCAACATGCCGGGCTCGCGCAAAGAGGTGAAGAACGCCAAGGAAGAAGGCGTGAAATTCCTCTACAACCGCCAGCCGATTGCCATCGTCGGTGAAGACCGTGTCGAAGGCGTGAAGGTGGTCGAGACCCGTCTCGGCGAACCGGACGCCCGTGGTCGTCGCAGCCCTGAGCCGATCCCGGGTTCCGAAGAGATCATCCCGGCCGACGCCGTGGTCATTGCCTTCGGTTTCCGCCCAAGCCCGGCGCCGTGGTTCGAGCAGTTCACCATCCAGACCGACAGCCAGGGCCGCGTGGTGGCCCCGGAACAAGGCCAGTACAAGCACCAGACCAGCAACCCGAAGATCTTCGCCGGTGGCGACATGGTGCGCGGCTCTGACCTGGTGGTGACGGCGATCTTCGAAGGCCGCAACGCCGCCGAAGGGATCCTGGACTACCTGCAGGTCTGACTCCGATCCCGAGTTGAAATGGGATCAAAAATGTGGGAGGGGCTTGCTCCCGATGGCAGTGTGTCAGCCAATGAATTTGGTGACTGATGCACCGCCATCGGGAGCAAGCCCCTCCCACATTTGTCTTGCGGTGTATTCAAGCTACCGCGACAAATTGACCCGATAGACAAAAGGCACGGTGCATTCCGTGCCTTTTGCGTCGTGCTCTGAGAAAATGCCCGCACTTTTTTTGCGGATGCCGACATGACTGCCCTCAAGAACGACCGTTTCCTCCGTGCCCTGCTCAAGCAGCCCGTAGACGTCACGCCCGTGTGGATGATGCGTCAAGCCGGTCGTTACCTGCCGGAATACCGGGCCAGTCGCGCCCATGCCGGCGACTTCATGAGCCTGTGCATGAACCCGCAATTCGCCTGCGAAGTCACGATGCAGCCGCTGGACCGCTACCCGCAACTGGACGCGGCCATCCTTTTCTCCGACATCCTCACCATCCCCGACGCCATGGGCCAGGGCCTGTATTTCGAGACCGGCGAAGGCCCGCGCTTCAGGAAAGTCGTCAGCACCCTGGCCGACATCGAAGCCCTGCCGATTCCCGATCCGCACAAGGACCTCGGTTACGTGATGGATGCCGTCAGCACCATCCGCCGCGAACTCAATGGTCGCGTGCCGCTGATCGGCTTCTCCGGCAGCCCCTGGACCCTGGCTACCTATATGGTCGAAGGCGGTTCGTCGAAAGACTTCCGCAAGACCAAGGCCATGCTCTACGACAATCCGCAGGCCATGCACCTGCTGCTGGACAAGCTGGCGCAGTCGGTGACGGCGTACCTCAACGGCCAGATCATGGCCGGTGCCCAGGCCGTGCAGATTTTCGACACCTGGGGCGGCAACCTGTCGGCGGCGGCGTACCAGGAATTCTCCCTGGCCTACATGCGCAAGATCGTCAGCGGCCTGATTCGCGAGCACGAAGGCCGCAAAGTGCCGGTCATCCTGTTCACCAAGGGCGGCGGCCTGTGGCTGGAAAGCATCGCCGACGCGGGTGCCGACGCCCTGGGCCTGGACTGGACCTGCGATATCGGCGAAGCGCGCCAGCGTGTGGGTAACCGCGTGGCGCTGCAAGGCAACATGGACCCCACCGTGCTGTACGCCAACCCCGAAGCGATCCGCAGTGAAGTCGGCCGCATCCTGGCCAGCTACGGCAAGGGCACCGGGCATGTGTTCAACCTCGGCCATGGCATTACGCCGGAAGTGAACCCGGAGCACGCCGGCGCGTTCCTGCGGGCGGTGCACGAACTCTCGGCGCAGTACCACGAATAAAACACAGAGCAAAAATGTGGGAGGGGGCAAGCCCCCTCCCACATTAAAAGCCAGAAACCTTCAGACCTTTCTCAGCGGCGCCAGCTTGGCCAGCCTCAGCGCCACCAGCAGCGCGCCGATCAACAAGGCCACGATAAACCCGCCAATTCCGTTCCAGCCGCCCAGGTGCCAGAAGAACCCACCTGCCGTCCCGGCAATGCTCGATCCCGCGTAATAGCTGAACAGATACAGCGACGAGGCCTGCCCCTTGGCCTTGACGGCGCGGCGACCGATCCAACTGCTGGCGACCGAGTGGGCGGCGAAGAAGCCGAAAGTGAAGATCAGCATGCCAGGCACGATCAGCCACAGCGGGCTGAACAGGGTCAGGACGAAGCCGGCCAGCATCAATACGATGGTGGCCCACAGCACGCGGCGGCGGCCGAGGCGGTCGGCCAGGGAGCCGATTTTCGCCGAGCTGTAGATGCCCGAGAGGTACACCAGCGACAGCAGGCCGACCACCGCCTGGCTCAAGTCATAGGGATCGGCCAGCAGCCGGTAGCCGATGTAGTTGAACAGCGTCACGAAGGCGCCCATCAGCAGAAAGGCCTCAAGGAACAGCCACGGCAGGCCGGCGTCCCTGAAGTGCATGACAAAGCCGTTCATCAGGCTGCGCGGCTTGAGGCTGCTGGCGCGGAAGTTGCGCGATTCGGGGAGGATCTTCCAGAACACGGTTGCCGCGATCAGTGCAAGGGCGCCGATGATCAGCATCGCGGTGTGCCAACTGACGAAGTCGATCAACACGCCGATGATCAAACGCCCGCTCATGCCGCCAATCGCGTTGCCGGCGATGTACAGGCCCATCGCCAGGCCGATGTGCTGCGGGTGAATCTCTTCACTGAGGTAAGTCATCGCCACGGCGGCCAGGCCGCTGAGGGACAGACCCACCAGCGCACGCATCAGCAGGATGCCCTCCCAGCTCGGCATCAGGCCGCTGGCAAACGTCGCCAGGGCCGCGCAAAACAACGCCGCCACCATCACCGGCTTGCGCCCCAGCCGGTCGGATATCGGTCCGGTGATCAGCAGGCCGAACGCGAGCATTCCCGTGGACACCGACAGGATCAGGCTGCTCTGCGCGGCATTGATGGCGAACTCATGGGACAGCGCCGGCATCATCGGCTGCACGCAATACAACAAGGCAAACGTGGCAAAGCCACCGCAGAACAGCGCCAGCACCGTGCGCATGAACATCGGCGTGCCTTTTTCGATGAACGCCTCAGTGAGTTCGGCGGCCACCTCATCCAAAGCGGTGGTCGGGACTTCCTGGGCGAACGGAGCGACAGCAGATTTCACAGGGACCTCGGTGGACAAGACTGCCATGGCCGGCAATGCAAAAAAGAATATAGCTGGCTAATGATTCTTTCCAATATATTATTCGACCTGTTTGATAGCTTCTGCGACTTAATGGTGAAGGTATGGAATTACGTCATTTACGCTACTTCATTGCCGTCGCCGAGGAGCTGCACTTCGGTCGCGCCGCGCAGGTACTGGGCATCTCGCAACCGCCGCTGAGCCAGCAGATTCAGGCGCTGGAACAGCAAGTGGGTGCGCGCTTGTTCGAGCGCACCAACCGGCGCGTTGAGCTGAGCGAAGCGGGGCGGCTGTTCCTGCACGAGGCGCGCCTGGTGCTGGCGCAGGTCGACAAGGCGGCGGATGTAGCGCGGCGTGCGCACATGGGGGAGCTGGGTGAGCTGAAGATCGGCTTCACCTCCTCGGCGCCGATCAACGCCAGCATTCCCCAGGCGATCTATGGCTTTCGCCAGGCGTTCCCGGCGGTTCACCTGACGCTGAGGGAAATGAGCAGTACCCAGGTGGCCGAGGCCTTGGTGGACGAATCGATCCAGGTCGGCTTGATGCGGCCGTTGCCGTTGCCCGATTCCCTGAGTGCTGTCGAGCTGATGCGTGAGCCGCTCGTGGCCGTATTGAACACCGGCCATCCGTTGACGGCAGGCAGTGAACACGGCTTGCACCTGGCGCAACTGGCCGAGGAACCCTTCGTGTTCTTCCCGCGCAGCTACGGCAGCGGTCTGTACGCCCAACTGCTCGACCTGGCCCGCGACGCCGGCTTCAGCCCGCGCTTTGCCCAGGAGGCTGGCGAAGCGATGACCATCATCGGCCTGGTGGCGGCGGGGCTGGGGGTGTCGGTATTGCCAGCGTCGTACCAGCGCATCCGCATCGATGGCGTGGTGTATCGCACCTTGCTGGACCCTGCCGCGGTGTCAGCGGTATGGCTGGTGCAACGCAAGGGTGTGCAGTCGCCGATGGCGAAGGCGTTTGTGGCGTTGTTGGTGGCGAGCGGGATTGCCCCAAGGTCGACCAGTTGAGCGAAGACTCCCTATGGCGAGCAGGCTTGTTGTGGCGAGCGGGCTTGCCCCGCGTTGGGCTGCGAAGCAGCCCCAAAACCAGGCTCCGAGCATTATCAGATACACCGCGTTTTAATTAATTGGGGGCGCTTCGCACCCCAACGCGGGGCAAGCCCGCTCGCCACATTTACGGCGTTTTGCCACCGATTGGGGATACTGCACACGCTCACTCGTTTGCGGGTGAATCGTCAGCTCCAGCGCCGAAAGATCAGTGAGGTGTTCACCCCGCCGAAGGCAAAGTTGTTGTTCATCACGTAGTCGTGGTGCATCTCGCGAAAGCCTCCTTGCAGGTAATCCAGCTCGCCGCATTGCGGGTCGACGGTGTCCAGGTTGAAGGTGTGCACGTATTGGTCGCGGTTCATCATCTCGATGCTGAACCATGATTCCAGCGCGCCGCACGCG
Organism: Pseudomonas trivialis; assembly: GCF_036864995.1. Classification (NCBI taxonomy): domain Bacteria; kingdom Pseudomonadati; phylum Pseudomonadota; class Gammaproteobacteria; order Pseudomonadales; family Pseudomonadaceae; genus Pseudomonas; species Pseudomonas trivialis. The sequence goes on from NZ_CP142151.1 coordinate 439,332, forward strand.
CCCAGGGTGTGGCCGAGGAAACTCTTCTGCGAGCTGATGGGCATGCGGCTGCCGAACAGGCTGCTGGTGGCCAGGGTCTCGGCGATGTCGCCCTGGTCGGTGGCGGTGCCATGACCATTCACGTAGCCGATGGCGGACGGCGCAAGCCCTGCGTCTTCCAGGGCCAGTTCCATGGCGCGGCGCATGGTTTTCTGTTCCGGGCGGGTGGTGTGCTGACCGTCGGCATTGCTGCCGAAGCCGACCAGTTCGGCGTGGATATGCGCACCGCGCGCCAGGGCGTGTTCCAGCTCCTCCAGCACCAGCATGCCGCCGCCTTCGCCGATCACCAGGCCGTCACGGCCGCTGTCGTAGGGGCGTGGGCTGGTCTGCGGGGCGTCATTCTTCAAGCTGGTGGCGTAGAGAGCGTCGAACACCATGGCCTCGGTGGGGCACAGCTCTTCGGCGCCGCCGGCGAGCATCAACGGCAGGCGGCCGAACTTGATCGCCTCGTAGGCATACCCGATGCCCTGGCTGCCGCTGGTGCAGGCGCTGGAAGTGGGGATCAGCCGCCCGGTGAGGCCAAAGAAGATGCTGATATTCGCCGCTGTGGTGTGCGGCATCATGCGCACGTAGGAGTTGGCGTTGAGCCCCTCGGCCACCGAGTTCAGCAGCATGTTGCCGAACGCCTTGATCTCATCGGTGCTGCCGGTGGACGAACCGCAGGCCACGCCCATGCGCCCGTCCTTGATCGACTCGTCGCCGAGCAAGCCGGCGTCCTGCAGCGCCTGCTCCGCCGCCCACACCGCCAGGCGCGAGACGCGGCCCATGCTGCGCAATTGCTTGCGCGTCCAGTGCGCGGGCACCACGAAATCATCGATCGGCCCGGCCAGGCGCGTGTTCAGCTCTATAAAACGGTCCCACTCATCCATCCGCCGGATGCCGCTGCGGTTGGCGCGAAAGTTGGCGGCGATGGTGTCCCAATCGCTGCCCAGGGAGGTCATGCCGGCCATGCCGGTGACGACGACGCGTTTCATCAGCACAGGCCTCCGTTCACTGCCAATACCTGGCGCGTGATGTAGCCGGCTTCGGCCGACATCAGGAAGTTCACGGCGCCGGCAACTTCCTCCGGGGTGCCCATGCGCTGCGCCGGGATCATCTTCATCAGTTCTTCCACCGGCACGTTTTCATCGAGCATGGCGGTGTCGATCAAACCGGGAGCGACGCAGTTGACGGTGATCTTGCGCTTGCCCAGCTCGACGGCCAGCGCCTTGGCCGCACCGATCAGCCCGGCCTTGGACGCGCTGTAATTGACCTGCCCACGGTTGCCGATCAGCCCTGAAACGGAAGTGATGCAGACGATACGCCCGGGCGCGCGACGCCGAATCATCGGCATCATCACCGGGTGCAGCACGTTGTAGAAACCGTCGAGGTTGGTACGCAACACCACGTCCCAATCGTCTTCCGAGAGGGCCGGGAACGCACCGTCGCGGGTCAGTCCGGCGTTGAGCACCACGCCGTAATAGGCGCCGTGTTGCTCCACGTCGGCTTCGAGTATTTCGCGGCACGCGGCGCGGTCGGCGACGTCGAATTGCAGCACGCGGGCGTTGCGTCCCAACGACTGGATCTGGACCTGCACCGCATCGGCTTCGGCGCGCCCGCTGCGGCAGTGCAGCACGATGTCATGCCCGGCCTGGGCCAGGCGCAGGGCGATGGCGCGGCCGATGCCTCGGCTGGAGCCGGTGACCAGTACGGATTGAGTCATGACGTTGCGTCCTTCGATTCAGCTAAATAATTGGCCGCCTGGGGCGGTCGAAATACGTTCAGGCGTGCGCTGGCCTGGATGCCGTCGCCGGTCAGGTGGCATTCGAACACCCCCATGCCGTTATCGTCTTCCAGCGAGCGCAGGCCGTGGATGGTCAGCTCGGCGCCGGCCGGGAAGCCATCCACGTTGCACTCGAACTTGCGTGTGCCGAGCAGGAAGCCCAGTTCCACCGCTTCGCCGTTCTTGCGTGCGCGGCAACCGGCATAGGCGGCGACGCTCTGCGCCATCAGTTCGATGCCGACCCACGCCGGCAGGCTGCCGTCCGCGCGGTTGAAGAGGCCGCCGGGCTTTACGGTGAGACAGGTACGAATCTGCTCTTCATCGAACGACAGCACCTGGTCGATCAGGATCATGTCGCCCGCGTGGGGCAGCAGTTCGGCGAGTGGCCAATCGATCATGGGGCCTCTCCGATAATCAGGCTGACATTGTTGCCGCCGAAGGCGAACGAGTTGCTCATCAGGCGGGGTTGTTGCAGGGCGTCACCGCCGCGTGCCCACTGCAACGCGGGCAGTGCCGGGTCGGCCTGGCCGTCCCACACGTGCGGCGGCACCACGCCGTGAGCCAGGCTCAGCCAGCAGAACGCTGCCTCCAACGCCCCGGCCGCACCGAGGGTGTGACCGCTCATGGGCTTGGTCGACGAACACGCCACGCCATACGGGAACAGCTGAGCGACGGCCAGGCTTTCCATGGCGTCGTTATGCTGGGTGGCGGTGCCGTGCAGGTTCAGGTAGCCGATCTGCTCGGGGTTCAATGCGGCACTGCTCAAGGCCTTGCGCATGGCTTGCAGCGCGCCTTTGCCCGTGGGTTCCGGCGCGGAAATATGGTGCGCGTCGCTGCTCGCACCGCTGCCAAGCAGGGCAATGGGCCCCCGCTCGCGTGTCATCAGGAACAGCACCGCCGCTTCGCCGATATTGATGCCGTTGCGGTTCACCGAAAACGGATTGCAGCGCTCGCCCGACACCGCTTCCAGCGAGGTAAAGCCATTGAGCGTCAGCTTGCACAGGCTGTCGACGCCACCGCAGATCACCGCATCGCACACGCCCAGGTCCAGCAGGCGCCGGGCGCTCATCAGCGCCCGGGCACTCGAGGTGCACGCGGTGGAAATCACATAGGCGGGGCCGCTCAGGTGCAGCCAGTCGGCGAGAAAGTTGGCCGGTGCGCTGAGTTCCTGTTGCTGGTAGTCGTAATTGCCGGGGAACTGCCGGTCGCGCAGGTACTGGGCAATACCACGGCTGGCTTCGTCGATGCCCGAGGTGCTGGTGCCCAGCACAACCCCCACCCTCGAGGCGCCATAGGTCTGGATCGCCTGGCGCATCTCGCCCTCTATCTGCAGCGCCGCTTCCAGCAGCAACTGGTTGTTACGGCTGCTTTGCTGGCCCAGTTGCAGCGGGATCGGCGCCAGCTCACCGTGCACAGCGCCCACCGGCAGTGCACGCTCTGGCACCCAGCCGCTCTCGGCGCGCATGCCGGCGCAGTCGCCGGCAAACAGGCTGCGGGCGACCTCGGCCTGCCCACGGCCGAGCGCACAGATCACGCCCAGGGCATTGAGATAAGCCGTCATCGTTCAACCCCAAGCGGCGTGATGCGATAGCTCAGCGGCTGGCCCGTCATGTTCACGCTGAACACCTCGGAGGACTGATAAACGATTTGCCAATGGCCCGGCAGGGTGCGCGTCAGGTCCCTGGCCTGGGCGCCCGGGTACAGGGCGCGAAGGTCGTCCGCCGAGGCCAGCGCAAACAGCAGGGCGGCGAACAGCTCACGTGCCTGCGGATTGGGCGGCAGCAAACCGTCGGCCTGCCACGCGCCATCGAGCAACTTTTGCCGCGCCAGGGGAATGCCCAGCGGGTCCATCATCGACCAACGAATGGCGGCGCCCTCGCGCTGAATCACCAGCAGCCAGTCCTGGCGCTGCTTGCCTTCCATGCGCTGCACGTGCAATTGCAGCGGCAAACTCAGGGTCGGGATTTTTTCCGGCAACGGTGCCTGGCTGGCGCACGCGCTCAGCAGCAACAGGCAGCCGATCAGCAGCAGGCGCATCATGGCGCACTGCTCGCCAGCGGCTTGCGCGCCACGCAGTTGACCAGGGTTTCTTCACGCTGGCCCACCGGCGGCGCCTTGCGCAGGCCCAGGCGCTCCAGCAGGCCGAAATCCGTGGCGCGGCTCCACCACAGATAGGGGTAGGAAACGTTCTGCGGGCCAAATTCAAAGCCCTGCTCGCGGATCATCGCCAGGTACGCCTGGGCGCTTTTTTGCACCTGCATGGGGTGGCGGAACAGCCAGCGAATCACCCAGGTGTCGATATAGGCTTCTGTGGACTCGGCAAACAGCAGATAGCCGCCGGGCTTGAGCACGCGATAGAACTCTGCAAGGGCGCGATCCTGCTCCACCAAGTGGTGGAACGTCTGATGGCAGAACAGGATATCCACACTGGCGTCCGGCACTTGCAGGGTGGCGCAGTCGCTGCCGATCAGCTCGATGGCCAGGCCCTGGCGCGCCGCTTCGGCCTGGCTCTGGTGGAGGCTGTGGGGGTCGGCATCCAGGCCGATCAGCCGTTCCGGGGCGAACACCTGTTGCAGGTACGCAAAGGATTTGCCCTGGCCGCAGCCGGCGTCCAGCAACACCGGGGCCTGCGGCACAGGCTCGGTGAACAGGCTGCGCTGGTCGTCGATGGCCACGCGCAACACATAGTGTTGCCAGGTGCGGCTGCGCAGAAACCAAAGGCCGAAGCGGGTTTCTTCGACGTAATGTTTACTCAGGTACTGGCTGCTCATACCGGATCACTCGCACAAATTTCCGACAACATCCGCAAGCGTCGCTTGGGCTCGCTGACAAACGGGTTGCGCTCGTCCCAGGCATAACCGGCGAGGATCGCGCTGATCATGCGGCGAATCTCCGGCGAACTGCCCGGGTGGAAGATCACATCCTGGAAGGTCCCGGCGTACCAGCCCTCCACGTAGCAGCGAAAGGTGTCGACGCCGCGCTTGAGCGGTTCGGCGAATTCGGTTTGCCAGTCGACGGTTTCGCCCGTGAGCTGACGATGCAGCACCCCGGCGGCCATGCTTGCCGAACGCATGGCGATGGTCACGCCGGACGAAAACACTGGGTCGAGAAATTCCGCCGCATTGCCCAGCAATGCAAAACCAGGGCCGTGCAGGGTTTTGACGTTGGCCGAGTAGCCGCCGATGCTGCGCGCCGGGGTATCCCACACCGCGTTTTGCAGCACGCCGGACAGGCTTTGGGTTTCAGCGATAAAACCGCGCAGGCACGCATCGAGGTCGCTGTCGCGGCCGTCGAAATGCGTCTGCGCCGCCACCACGCCCACCGAACAGCGGCCGTTGCTGAACGGGATGGTCCAGAACCAGATATCGCGCTTCACCGGGTGGGTGGTAATGAGGATTTTGCTACGGTCGAAGCCTGGGTGTTCGATGCGGTCTTCAACATGGGTGAATACCGCCCGGCGCAGCGGGAAATTCGACGGCGCCTCAAGGTCGAGCAGGCGCGACAGCACCCGGCCGTAACCGCTGGCGTCGAGCACGAATCTGGCCTTGAGGTGATACTCGCTGCCGTTTTGCCGACGCACATGCAGGTAACGGCATTCGCCGCTGAAATCCGCGCCGACGATGGTTTGGCCATAGCGAATGTCCACGCCCTGCAGCGCCGCCTGATCGGCCAGCAGCTTGTCGAACTCGCCGCGCTGCACCTGATAGGTGGTCGGCTTGCCGTTGCTGAACGTGTCGCCAAAATCGAACGCACTGTAGCGCTCGCCCCAGGCGAACGCGGCGCCGGTTTTCACCTGGAACCCGGCTGCCTGCACTGCCTCGAGCATACCTGCCTCTTCGATAAAGTCGATGCAGTGCGACAGCAGGCTTTCGCCAATCGAGAAGCGCGGGAAATGCTCGCGCTCGATGATCACGACGTCATGGCCCTTGCGCTTGAGCAGCGCGGCGGCGATGGCTCCGGACGGGCCGGCACCGATCACCACTACCTGGCGACGTTCCATTTCAACTGTGGGCACTGAGGCTCCTTGCCGCATGGGCGATAATCACATTCATAAGGCGGGTTTGCGCGGCCCGGCCCAGGGCGCCAGCATAAAGCTGAATGCCAGGCCGAGGCTGACCGACAGGCCGAAATTACTCACCGCTGGCGTACTCGATACCGCCAGCAGGCCGAACGACAACCAGGTCGTCAACGCCGCCAGCAACGTGCCCAGCAGGCTGACCGCCGGGCCGCCGATCTGCTCGCGCATCAGGATCGCATAGTCGACGCTGATGGCCGTGACCAGCAGCAGGCCGAACAGGCTGAACAGAGTCAGCGGCTGGCCCAGCCAGCCCAGGCTGGCCAGGCTGCACAGCGCGGCCAGCAACGGCAGGGCGACGATGCGCAAGGCGCCGCCGAAGCCGAACGGCACCATCAGCAGCAACACGATCAGCACACACGAGAGTAACTTGAGTTCGGCGGCGCTGATCTGTGTGGCGGCGAACACGCGGTTCAGGTCGCCCAGGCGATCCACCAGTTGCACACCAGGCAAGTCCACGGCCTGCACCCGCAGCAGCGCCGGATTGTTCAGGCCCTGCAGGCTGACCATTGCCGCCACGCCGCCGTTGACCGGGCCCAGCCACAGCGTGCGCCAGGGTTCGGCCAGCGGACCTTTGAGGGCGGCGTCGATATCTTCGGTGGGCAGCGCCTGCAACTGCGCCACTTCGGCTTGCAGGGCGCTGGCCGGCACACCGAGGTCCACCAGCGGCTGCCAGTGTTGTGCCAGGTTGCCCAGCGCATCGCGCAGTCGCTGTTGCTCGGCCGGCAAGCTGACCAGTTGGTTGAGCGCCAGGTAACCCTGGAGCTTGTCCATATTCACCAGTTGCTCCAGGCGCTGGCCCAGCGCGGCCTGACGCTCCAGCAACTGTTGCTGGTTGTCTGCGCGCACCAGGAAGAACTGGCTGGTGGGCTGAAAGCCGGTAATCCGTGCCACGGCCTGGGCTTCCTGCAGCAAGTGGGGCGGTGCGCCGATCCACTGGCGAATGTCGTTTTTGCTGTTCAGGTGCCATACACCACCGGCGCAGAACAGCAGCACCAGCGCCAGCAACAGCGGGCTCGGCACGCGCTGCAGCAACGACTCGCGCAGCCGCCACAGGCCCTCGGCAATCCGCAGCGGCCACTGCGCCGGGCGCAATTCAATGCCCTTGAGCAGCGCCGGCAGCAGGCACACGGCGCACAGGTAGGCGCCCACCAGCCCTGCGGCGGAAAACACGGCAATCTGCGTCAGCGCCGGAAACGGTGTCCAGGCCAGCGCCAGATAACCGATGCAACTGGTCGCCAGGCTCAGGCTGAGCCCCGGCAAGGTCAGGCGCAACGCCGGCCAGCTTTGCCACGGCTTCAGGCTCCAGCTTTTGGACAGGTAATGCAGCGGGTAATCCACCGCCACGCCGATCAGGCTGGAGCCCAGCACCAAGGTCATCACATGCACATGGCCGAACAGCGCCACACAGGCCACCGCACCGAACAGCATGCCTGTGATCACCGGCACGAAGGCCAGCAAAACGCGCCAGCGGCGGAAGGCCAGAAGCAGCAACAGCAGAATGCCGACGGTCGCGCCGCCGCCGACCCAGGTGATTTCCCGCGTGGCTTGCTGCTGCCCATTGGCCGCGTAGAGCAGGCCGCTGGCCGCGAGCAGTTGTGCGCCGTGTTCGGCGGCCTCTGCGCGGCTGGCCTGGAGCAGGTCCGCCACGTGCAGCGGCAGTTGCATATCGAAGGCATTGCCGGTGGTGCGCGCGCGCAGCAGCACCCAGCTTTTGCCGTCGGCATCGGCGATCAGCGCGCCGCTGCCGATATCCAGTTGCACCGAGCCATGCTGTGGCTGGCTGTTCTGAATGCGCCCGGTGAGGCCGAGCCAGTCGTCCTGGCTCGGCACCAGGCTGAAGCCGGTGAAGGGGTCGAACAGCGATTGCACGCGCTGCTGGATAAACGCCTCGGGATGCTCGATGAGTTGCTCGCGGTCCTTGGCCGCGAGCATCGCCAGTCGCCCGCGCAGCAGTTGTTCGCGCAGTGCCGGCAGGTCGGCCTGCAGGTTCCACTGCACCTTTTCAAACAGCCCGCTGGCCTGCCAGCGCTCGCCTAGCTGTTGCGCCACGGCCACGGCCTGCTGGCGGTCGGCATGCCCCACCAGCACCAGCATCTCGCGGTTGAGCGGCTCCTGCATGCGTTGTTCGGCTTGCTGTTCCAGGGCATCCGGCGCACTGCCCGGCACCAGTTCCATCAGGTTGGCCGACAGCGGCGCACCCTGGCGCCACTGCCAGCCGGCCAGCGCCAGCACGGCCACCAGCAGGATCAGGAACAGGCGCGGCAGCAGGCGCTCACTGGGCAAAGTCATGTTGCTCCGCGTCGGTCAGGGGCAGGCTCGCGGTGCTGTCCTGCATACGCAGCACGGTGCTGTCGCCCTGGGTCTCCTGCAGTTCGATGGTGTGCACCAACGCGCCGCCGTCGATGTTGATTTGGTTGAACACCTGCTTGAGCAGCAGCGAACGCGGAATCAGGGTCAGCTTCCACTGTGTGGACTCACCTTGCAGGTGCAGTTCGAAATCACGCTGCAAGCCGCTGCTGTCGCCCTGCAGCACGGCGAGAAACAGACGGTTCTGCTCAGCCCCGGCACTCTTGTTCGGCAACAATTGCCAGCCGTTGCCTTCACGCCGGGCGATGCCCTGGGCGCTGATGCGGTAGTCCTGCTGCAGCGGGGTTTTCAGCAGCCAGAGCAGGCCGTGGTCCTTGGCAAGCACGAAGGTGCCCTTGCTGACCAAGGGCTGGGGCAGGGCGCGCAGGTGCTTTTCCTGGGTGAAGCTGCCGTGGATCACGGAGGGTTTGGCCAGTTGATCGCTGAGTTGTTGCAGGTCGAAAGCGTGGGCGCTGAAACTCAGCAACAGCCCGATCAATGTGGGAGCGGGCTTGCCCACGAAAAACCTGAGGACGCTGCGCAGTGCATGGCGGATCGCATTATCGTTGACGATTTTCGCGGGCAGGCCCGCTCCCACAGGAGATCTCATTTCAAGGCCCTCTCGACGGCGTCGGTGAAGATTGTGGGGGAGGCCAGTTGCATCTCGCGGCTGGCGATTTCCACCGCCACCTGCACGGTGCTGGCGCGGGTCAGGCGCTCGCCGCTGGCGAGGTCGGTGATCAGGTAGTTGATCTTCAAGCGGTTCTCCCACTCCACCAGGCTGGCGCGCACGTTGATCGTCTGGCCGAACACCGCGCCGCGCACGTAGCGCAATTGCATGTCGATCACCGGCCAGGCGTAGCCCGCCTCGCGCATGGCGCTGTAGTTGTGGCCGATCCTGTCGAGCAAGGCGCAGCGTGCGACTTCCAGGTATTTGACGTAATGGCCGTGCCACACCACATGCATAGTGTCGACGTCGAAAAACGGCACGAGGATTTCAGTGTCGCAGTGCAACACGCCGGGGCTACGCATGCAGCCTCCAGTGTTGCGCGGCGATGCGTTGCAGGCACAGGCGCAATTCGCCTTCCAGGGCACGGTCTTCGATCACGGGCGGAAAGTCTTTGCCCAGCTCGACGTGCATGGCGGCCAGGGCCGGTGGCAGCGGGCGCGCATCCTCGGCCCGGGCGCGCAGCCACACCCCTTGATTGGCGGCCAGCAGGGCGGCGGCCGCCACTTGTTCGGTCAGTTCCAGCACGCGGATCGCATCGCGGGCGGCGATGGTGCCCATGCTCACCTTGTCCTGGTTATGGCACTCGGTGGAGCGCGAGAACACGCTGGCCGGCATGGTGTTTTTCAGTGCTTCGGCGGTCCAGGCACTGGTGCCGATCTGCACGGCCTTGAAGCCATGGTTGATCATCGCGCGGTCGGCCGGTGCGCCGGACAGGTTGCTCGGCAGGCCGTGGTTGTAACGCACGTCCACCAACAACGCGAGCTGCCGGTCAAGCAGGTCGGCGACGTTGGCCACCAGGGTCTTGAGGCTGTCCATGGCGAAGGCGATGTGCCCGCCGTAGAAGTGCCCGCCGTGCAGCACGCGCTCCTGCTCGGCGTCGATGATCGGGTTGTCGTTGGCGCTGTTCAGCTCGATCTCGATGAATGAGCGCAGCCAGTTCAGGCTGTCGGCCAATACGCCGAGAACGTGTGGCGCGCAGCGCAGCGAGTAGCGGTCCTGCAGGCGGTGCAGCGGCGCGGTCGGCGCGTCGATCGCCAAATCCTTGCGCAGCCACGCGGCGACCTGCATCTGCCCCGGGTGTGGCTTGGCGGCGAACAGGCGTTCGTCGAAGTGTTCCGGGTTGCCTTGCAGGGCCACCACATTGAGTGCGGTGATGCGCGTGGCCAGTTGCAGCAGGTAATCGGCGCGGGCGAAGGCCAGGCAGGCGAGGCCGGTCATCACCGCAGTGCCGTTCATCAAGGCCAGGGCTTCCTTGGGACGCAACACCAGTGGTGCCCAACCCAGCTCGCGGTGCACGTCGGCGGCCGGGCGCTGTTCGCCCTTGAACAACACCTCGCGCTCACCGGACAAGGTGGCCGCCACATAGGACAGCGGCGTCAGGTCACCGCTGGCGCCCACCGAGCCTTCCTCGGGGATCAGCGGCAGCACATCGTGTTCGAGGAAGGCATGCAGGCGCTCGAGCAACTCCACGCGTACCCCGGACACGCCGTGACACAACGATTGCAACCTGGCCGCCAGCACCGCGCGGGTGGCCTGGGCGTCGAGTAGCTTGCCCAGGCCGCAACCGTGGAAGGTGTACAGGTGACGCGGCAGCGCTTCGACGTGCTGCAACGGCACCGCCACCACGCAGGAGTCGCCGTAGCCGGTGGTCACGCCGTAGATCACGCCTTCCTTGTCCAGCAGCGAGTCGAGGAACTGCGCGCCCTTGGCAATGCGCTGGCGATAGGCTGCATCGTCCTGCAACCTTGTGGGCGCCTGACGGTTGGCCAGGGCCAGCACGTCTTCGATGCGCAGGGGGCGTTCGCCAAAGGTGACCGGCTCAGGATGCGGGATCATGGGTCTTCCAGAAGGGGTAAAAGTTGAACCATTGTTGGGGCGCCTGCAGGCAGAACTCGCCCAGGCGTGCGGCGTAACGCGCGGTCCACAGGGCGATTACCTGTTCGCGGGTGCTGCGCTTCCATTCGATCAGTTGCGCGAAGGGCTCGATGGTCAGGCGGTAGCGGCCCTGGTGCTTGAGGCACATCAGCAGGTTGACCCGGCATTGGAGCAAGCCGGCCAGCAGCCACGGGCCTTGGGGGAATGCGGCGGCATGCCCGAGAAAGTCCACGCGCACCGTGCGCCCGCCATGCAGCGGTACACGGTCGCCGGCAATCGCCAGCCATTCGCCGTCGTCCAGGCGCTGGCTGAGCAGCAGCATGGTGGCCGGGTCCAGCTCGCTGACCTGGATCAGGCGCAAGTGGGTGGCGCCGGCCTCGCCCAGCAGGCGGTTGAAGCGTTCGGCGTGCTTGGTGTGCACCAGCACGTTCATGGTCACCTGTTCGCCGATCTCCGCCAGCGCGCGGCACACCTCGAGGTTGCCCAGGTGTGCGCCCACCAGCATCTGCCCGCGCTCGCCGCGCAATTGCCCGCGCAGTTGCGCCGGGTCGTTGATTTCGATCTGTTCCAGACGCAGTTTGCCGTTCCACACGTCGAGCTTGTCGAGCAGGGAGTCGGCGAAGGCCATGAACTGGCCGAATACCTTGCGCCGTGTGGGGCGCAATTCATCGCGCCCGCTCCACTGCGCCAGGCGCTGCTGGTATTGCCAGGCGCTCTGGCGCGCGGTGCGGCCGAACAGAAAAAAGTAGAACACGATGCTGTACAGCAACGGGCTCAGCAGGCGCCGGCCGAGCACCCGGGCGGCGACGGCGGTGAATTTCATCAGCCAGAAGCTGCCGCGTTCTTCGCGGTCGGCCCAGTGTTTGGTGTTGTCGGTCATGCCTGCCACCGTCGCCACAGGATCATCGGCGCGCGCACCAGCATGCCGAAGAACAGCCGGGTGTGCATGGCGCTGATGCGCAGGTTGTCGTGGAACAGGCGAAAGTGCGACAGGCCGTCGGCGGGGTAATGCACCTGGGTCGGTAGCCAGCGCATCGGCTGGTTGCGCCAGGTCAGGCGTACGAGGATGTCCGAATCGAAATCCATGCGCGTGCCGATGTAGGCCGAGTCCATCAGCGCCAGCACCGGTGCCAGCGGGTACACGCGAAAACCGCACATCGAATCGCGGATCTGCAGCGAGAGGGTGTTGATCCACACCCATACATGGGTGAGATAGCGCGCGTAGAGGCGGCCCTTGGGCACGCTGTCGTCGTATTCGGGGTAGCCGCAGATGATTGCGTCGGGGTGCCGACGCGAGGTGTCGATAAAGGTTTCGACTTCACGCAGATCATGCTGGCCGTCGGCGTCGACTTGCAGCGCATGGCTGTAGCCCAGGCGTGCGGCCTCGCGGAAGCCCGCCATGACGGCGCCGCCCTTGCCGAGGTTGTGGGGCAGGGTGATCAGGGTGACGTGTTCCAGGTTCGCCAATTGCACCAGCACCGCCGCGCAGGCCGGGCTGCTGCCGTCGTCTACCAGCAGGCAGGGCAGGCCGCTGGCGAGCAGGCTGCGCACCACGGCGGGCACGGCGGCTTCGTGGTTGTAGACGGGGATCAAGGCGCAGGGGTTATGCATGGGGCTCCCACCGTGCGGGCAAATGCCCTGTGGCGAGCGGGCTTGTTGTGGCGAGCGGGCTTGCCCCGCGTTGGGCTGCGTAGCAGCCCCAAAACAAGCGACGCAGCTCTGCCTGATACACCTCGGCGGCCTTATGGGGGCTGCTGCGCAGCCCAACGCGGGGCAAGCCCGCTCGCCACAACAAGCCCATTAGCCATAACAGCTGCGACAGGTTAATCATTCGCCATCTCCAACTGAATCCTGCCGCTGGAGCAGGCGGTGTCGGCATTGCGGTAGGCGAAATACAGCTTGCTGCGTTGCGCGTCAAAGCGCAGGTGCAGTTCGATGGTATCGCCAGGACGCACCAGTTGCTGGAACTTGAGCACTTCCATGCCGGCAAACCGGGTCGGCACGTCCATCAGTTGTTGGCTCAGGTTGAATGCCCACTCTACCTGCACCACGCCTGGCAATACCGGTGTGACCGGGAAGTGACCGCTGAAATACGCGAGGTCCGGCGGGATGCTCAGTTGCAGGGTCCATTCGCCGTCGGCTTCGACCTGCTCCAGTACGTCGGGCGCTTTGGGCCGGGGCGCCAGTAACAGCGCGTCTATCTCGGCCTGGGGCAGCTTGCCCTGGCTGTTGAGTGGCAGCTGACGCAGCAGGCGCCAACGGCGTGGCAAGGCGAGGGCTTCGCAATGCAGGCTTAAATGCTGGCGCAGAGTTTGAGTCACCGCGCGTCGGCCCTGATTGCGCAGGGCATGCAGGCCCTCGGCGCTCAGTACCACCAGGGCGCCCAGGGAAGCACGGTTTTCCTGGACCACGCCCAAGCGGTTTTCGGTGACCCAGGGGTGAGTCATCAGGGCCTGTTCGAGCATCGGCAGGGAGATGCGTTTTTCTTCCAGCTTGACGATGCGGTCCAGTCGCCCCAGCAGTTCGAAACGGCCATCGGCATGGATGCGTGCGGCGTCGGCGGTGTGTTCGATATGCCCGGCAGGCAAATAAGGCGAGGCGATACGCAGCGCGCCGTCGGCATCCTGGCTCAGCTCAACGCCTGCAAAGGGCTGCCAGGGTTGCGCGCCCTGGCGCCAGGCGATGCCGCCGGTTTCCGAACTGCCGAGGATTTCCGTCGGCCATTGCCCCAGGCGATCATACAGGTTGCCGGCGGCCTCGACAGGCAATGCGCCGCCGGAGGAAAACACCCGCGACACCTGGCTCAGCGCCGGCCAGTCGAGGTTGTCGCCCATGCGCTTGAGCAGTGCGGGGCTGGCGACCCAGGCGAACCGGGGATGTTCGCGGCTGGCGCGCTGCAGGTCTTCGGAAAACGCCAGTTGGGTGCGACCAAAGCTGCGCCCGGCGCACAGCGGCCACAGCACGCGGAACAGCAAGCCGTAAATATGTTGAGTGGCAACGCTGCCGATGATGCAGGCGTCCTTGAGGTCGGCGCCCCACAGGGTTTCCAGCGCGTCGACTTCGTTGGCCAACTGGCGCAGGGTCTTGTCGATGCGCTTGGGTTCACCGCTGGAGCCGGAGGTGCACAGGCTCAGTTGGCAGGCGTCGAGGTCGAGGGCGGCGCCGGGCAGGGGCGCCTGGTACAACGCGTCGAGGTCCGAAGCCTGGGTCAGCCAGGCATCAACGGATGCGTCCCAGCGTTGGCGCGTGTGCGGTTGCAGGTCGGCGGGCAGCAGCACGCTCACGCCGGCGCGCCAGGCGCCCAGCAGGGCAATCGCCAGTACGCCGGCGTCTTCCAGGTGCACCGCCAGGCGGCGGATACCGCGCGCCTGCAGGCCCGCCGCCAGGCTCAGGGCGTGCGTCCACAGTTGGGCATGGTGCATCGCAGGCTCGGTGGTGACCAGGCGCTGCTCCAGCGGCTCAAGCAGCAGGTGCTCAAGTTTCAAACCTTTCATACGCGGCCTCGAACCCTTTGTCGTATCAGCCATTCCACGGCAAACAACAGCCCCATCAGCCCGTAGGCGATGAGGCCGTTGTACAACGTCCACCAGCTCAGCGGCGCCCACAGTGTGAGGGCAGCGGCGAGCAGGCCATTACACAGAAAAAACACGCTCCACACCACGGTGACCTGGCGCGTGTACGCAACCACTTTGGGCGCCAGCACAGGCTCGGTGATGCGCGCTATGCGCTCGACCATCGGCGGGCCGTATTTAAGGCTCAGGCCGAACAGCGCCAGCATGAACGCGCTGACCAGGCTTGGGTACCAACGTAGCAGGTAGGGATTGTCGAACCACGCCAGCAACAGGCAGAACAGGATCACCGCCACCGCCATCCAGCGGCTGCCGGGACGTGGCGCACCGGTAAAGGCGCGCAACAGCCACAGGCTGCCCAGCAGCAGGCCGAACTGCCACTGGGCAAAGTGCTCGGTGCCGTAGTACACCGCAAACGGGTACAGCAGCCCCGCCAGCAACAGGCCAAGGCCGATCAACCGGCTCATGCGGCGGGCTGGACCAGGCGGTATACCGCCTCAACCACGTCGTTGACGGTGCGCACCGCCTTGAATTCCTCGGCGGCGATCTTCTTGCCGGTCTGGCGCTTGATATGGTCGATCAGGTCCACGGCATCGATGCTGTCGATTTCCAGGTCCTGATACAGGTTGGCGTCGAGGGTGACGCGCTCCGGCGGCAGTTCAAACAGTTCCACCAGGGCATCGCGCAGGGTGTTGAAAATATCGTCACGAGTTTGCATGGTCCGGTCTCAAGCTGCCTGTCTGGCTGTGACGAACGCCGCAAGGCAGGCCACATTGGTGAAGTGGTTACGGGTGTCCTTGGCGTCGGCATCGATCTTGATGCCGTACTTTTTCTGGATTGCCAGGCCCAGTTCCAGGGCGTCGACCGAATCCAGGCCCAGGCCTTCGCCGAACAGGGTCTGTTCGCTGCCAATGTCGTCGACGCTGATGTCTTCCAGGCCCAGGGCCTCGATGATCAGCATCTTTATGTCGCGCTCAAGGCGTTGTTGGTCGCTCATCTTCGGCGAGCTCCTTAATGAAATAGTGGTGCAGGTAATCGTTGAGCTTGCGCGAGGCCTGAGGCGCGGGCCCCAGTGAGGCGAACGCCTGTGGTTCTATATCGGCACCCACGCGCAAACTGAAGTGAAATCGACGTTTGGGAATGCGATACCAGGGTTCGGCCTTGGTCAGGGTGGTGGGGCTGACCTTGATCACCACGGGCGTGATGACCGATGCGCCCCGCAGCGCGATGGCGGCGGCGCCGCGATGAAAGGCCGGCGCAGCGCCGGGCGTGGTGCGGGTGCCTTCGGGGAAAATGATCAGGGTTTGCCCGGCGCGCAGGGCGTCGGCGGCGGCATCGAGCATGTCGGCGCTGCCGTCGTTGCTGAGGTAGCCGGCATCGCGCACCGGGCTGCGGGTGAACGGGTTTTGAAACAGGCTGCGTTTGATCACGCAGTTGGTCTGGCGCATCAGGCCGATCAGGAACACCACATCGATCAGCGAAGGGTGGTTGGCGACGATCATCTGGCCGGGGCGTCCGAGTTTTTCCGCGCCTTCGACGCTGTAGGTCAGCACACCGGCGCGCTGCATCAGGCGAATGAAAAACCAGAACAGCCGGCTGATGGTGTGGCGGGCGCGGCGCTGGTGCTTTGCCGCGCCGCCGGGCAGGCAACTGAGCAGCGGAAATACCAGCAGGCGCAGGCACAGGCCGCCCAGGCCGAACAGGAAAAAGCTCGCGGCGGTGGCGAACAGGCGCCAGTAGTAGGCGTCTCGGGGTTTGTCGGTCACAGCTTGCGTTGCCAATTCCATACTCGGTTCTTCCAGGCATGTTGGCAGGCGCCCTGTTCGGTGAGCAGGGTGCGCAGCAGGTTCAGCGCGTGGGGCCACTGGGCGGCGGTCGAGGGTTGGACAGTGCTGCCGGTGAGTTCCAGCTGCCACTCGTCGCCCGGGGTCAGCAGCAGGCCGAGGGCATAGGGGAACGGTACGTCGTGGATCCAGCCGGTGTAGGCGGCGGGCGGCTGTTCTTCGGTGATCACCAGCAACACCGCCGGCGCGCCTTCGTTGAGCAGTGCGGCGGCTTCGAGCACGCCGTGTTCCAGACCGTCGCCGGCGGCGGCCAGGGCGGTCATTTCGCTGGTCTCATTGCGCAGGATCGACCACAGCCCCACCACCGCGTTGTGCACCGACAGGCTGAACTGGGTGGGTGACAGGGGTTCGTCATTGGCCAGGTCGCTGAGGATGTCGAGGGTGCGCGGGGTTTCGCCATGCCGGGAAATAAACACCAGCGGCAGGTCCTGCAGGCCCTCTGCCAGCGGCCAACCCACGCTGAATGCCATGCGCGCCAGGCGGCTGAGGCGCCGGCGCTGCATGGCCGGTAAAAATGACACGTCAGGGCAAGCTTCGCTGGTGGGCAGCAACACCGGGGCCCGGCACCAGGCGTGCCAGTCGTCCGCGCTGTCGAGGCCGGGAGCCCAGGCGCGCCATTGGGCGATGCTGAAGTTGATCACTGAGAAGTTATCCCGCCCCTGCGGGCTTCCATGTGCCACCGATGCCCCGGTTTTCCGGGACAGCGCAGGGCCGAATGGCGCGCATTATCCCGGTGCTGCGGGGTTCTAGCAAACATTGGTAAATAATTGTTCACGGTTGATTGAATTTTGCCTGAGAAGGGTTACGGATTGTGCTTGACCGCCGACTGAATGGGATCGTCGGACCTTTCCTAATTTGGGCGTATGGAGCTGGCTTGCACTGCATTGATCAGCGAGGTAGCTAACAGGCGCTTTTGCCCTCTACACTCGGGCATTCATTGATACCCGGAGGTTTCCCCATGCGGCGTGTGGTGTTCAATCAAAAAGGCGGGGTCGGCAAGTCCAGCATCGCCTGCAACCTGGCGGCGGTCAGCGCCAGCGAAGGCTATCGAACCCTGTTGGTGGACCTCGATGCACAAGCCAACTCCACCCAGTACCTCACCGGGCTGACCGGCAACGATATCCCCATGGGAATCGCCGATTTTTTCAAGCAAACGCTGTCTTCCGGGCCGTTTTCCAAGAAGAATAAGGTGGATATCTACGAAACGCCGTTCGACAACCTGCATGTGATTACCGCAACGCCGGAGCTGGCCGACCTGCAACCCAAGCTCGAGGCCAAGCACAAGATCAACAAACTGCGAAAGTTGCTGGACGAACTGAGTGAAGATTACGACCGGATCTACCTCGACACGCCGCCGGCCCTGAACTTTTATGCGGTATCGGCGCTGATTGCCGCCGATCGTGTGCTGATCCCCTTCGACTGTGACAATTTTTCGCGTCAGGCCCTCTACGGCCTGCTGGCGGAAATCGAAGAATTGAAGGAAGACCACAACGAAAGCCTCGAAGTGGAAGGCATCGTGGTCAACCAGTTCCAGGCCCGGGCGAGCCTGCCGCAGCAAATGCTGGACGAGTTGATCGCCGAAGGGCTGCCGGTGTTGCCCGTGTACTTGGCCAGCTCGGTGCGCATGCGCGAGTCGCACCAGGAGAGCAAACCGCTGATTCACCTGGACCCACGGCACAAGCTGACGCAGCAGTTTGTGCAGTTGCATAACTTGCTCGAGAGCACTTGAGGCAAGGTTCAGACACAACGCAAAAAACTGTGGGAGGGGGCTTGCTCCCGATGACGGTGGGTCAGTAACAGACGTGTTGACTGACCCGCCGCCATCGGGAGCAAGCCCCTCCCACATTGGCCTGCGCCGGTTTCAAGGGCGGGTTTACACCCCTTGGCTTCGCAACCAGCTCATCAAATGCGGCAATGGAAACGCTCCACTCTGGCGCGCCACTTCCCGGCCATTCCTGAACAGGATCAAACTCGGAATCGACCGAATCCCCAACTGCGCCGACAACTGCTGGTTTGCTTCACTGTCCAGCTTGGTCAGCCGGCATTTGCCCTCGAGCTGCCCGGCAGCCTGCTCGAACACCGGCGCAAACGATTTGCACGGCCCACACCAGTCGGCCCACACATCCACCAGCAAAGGCAAGTCGCCCTTGATCTGGCTGGCGTAATCGCCCTGTTTCAGCTCAAACGGCTTTTTCAGCAACACCGGCTGTTTGCAGCGCCCGCATTTTGGGGCATCGCTCAGGCGTTCACCGGGGATGCGGTTGAGGCTATTGCAATGAGGGCAGGGGATTACAAGCGGTTCGGACATGGTGGGCTCCTTGAGTGTGGCCAATCCTTCTATTTGGCGTCAGGCGTGGACTTTATCAAGCTCGGCTGCGGTGAAGCATATGCTCACAGAATCGTCCGTGTTGATCCTCGCTGGCCTATCTAGGCTAGGAATGCTTGTTCGAAACAGCACCATTGGTCCGTTTGACGTTATCGCAAATTGCGATAGTTTGCGTTCGGGCTTAGTCTCCATAGCAAGATGCGATAGGGATGTTGCATGCGAGTGATCAGCGAGAAAAGGATCTGGGAAGCAAAGGAACAGTGGCCACGTTCAGCAACAGCTTTGGATCAGTGGTATCGGGTTATGAAGCGAAACCACCCCAAGGACTTTGCAGCAATGAAGACCATGTTTCCCGCCACTGACAAGGTCGGCGATTTTCATGTGTTTGATATTGGGGGCAACAAGCTGAGATTGATTGCTTGTGTGGACTATCGGGTGCAACGCGTTTACATCAAGCACCTGCTTGATCATCGCGATTATGAGAAAGATAAATGGAAGGAAAAAATCAGATGAGTGCGCTTATGCGGGTCGCTGCCGACCACTGGCAATTTGTCTCACCCGTGCTGCGAAAGCCGGAAAACGAGGCGGACTACGACGCTCTGGTGTGCGGATTGGACGAGTTATTGAGTCTGATCGGCGAGGATGGGGACAGTCCTCTGATGAGCCTGGTGGACATCCTCAGCGATTGGATCGAGGCCTACGATCAAGAGCATCGTCCTATGCCTGTGGCCAGTGGCGTCGATGTTCTGCGCTACATGATGCGCGAGCACAACCTCACCCAGAGCGACTTGCCGGGTGTTGGCGCCCAATCAGTGGTCTCTGAAGTACTGAGCGGCAAACGCCAGCTCAACCTGCGGCAGATCCGCTGGCTGGCGGATCGTTTTGGCGTGTCGGTGGAAACTTTTATCTAGACGCGCCTTTGAACACATACACGCAGGTGTCGTCCACCACCCCTGCGTTATCGACCCGCGCATTGGACAGCACCGCCTCGCATTCGAACCCGCATCGCTCTGCCACCTTGATGCTGCGGGTATTGCGGCGGGCGGTGGTGAGGTCGATTCGTTTGGCGTTGAAGAACTCAACGGCAAGGTCGCGCACCAGGGCGCACGCTTCGCTGGCGTAGCCTTTGCCCATGCTGTCGGTGCCGATCCAGTAGCCGATTTCCAGGTGCGGAATGCGCAGGTCGCGGATAAACAGGCTGATGCAGCCGACCAGCGCGTCGCAGCTGTTGTCGATAATCAGGAACTTGTATTCGTTCTGATCGGCGCTGAAGTTATCCACAGCCGTTTGCAGGTTGGCGCGGGCATCTTCCAGGCTGTTGCGGCCTTTTGCCCACACCAGAAAGTCGGTGTGGGGTTGGGTGAAGTCCTGGATCAGCCGGTGCATCTGTTCTGCTTTGTCGATTGTCGGCGCGGCAAGCTGTAAATGGGGGCTGCGTAACAGTGCTGCTGGTATGTCGGAAAACCTCACGATCCGTCTCCTTACGACGAACAACTAATCTCCAAATGCTTGCCCCAATCGGGCGGGCGCTGTGCGTACTGCTCCATCCCCGCCTGTTCTTCAAAAGGTTTGGTCAGCACCTCATGCAATCGCTGAACCTCGCTGTAATCCCCTGCCTCGGCAGCGGCGATGGCGTTTTGTGCCAAATAGTTGCGAAGGATATACAGCGGGTTGACCGCGTGCATCCGCGCGCGGCGCTGTTCTTCGCTGTATGCCCCGTCCCGCGCAACGCGGGCCTTGTACAGGTCGGCCCAGGTATCAAAGCCGGCCATATCGACAAAATCATCGCGCAACCGCGCCACGGCCAGTGCTGCGGACTCATCGCCCAAACGGCGGAAGAACAACGTGTAGTCCACGCCACTGTTCTGCATCAGCGCGAGCAGCCGCTCCACCAGTTTATGGTCATCTTCTTCGGCGGTGGTCAGTCCCAGTCGGCGGCGCATCAGGTCCAGGTAGTGGGTCTGGTACAGCGGCAGGTACAGGCCCAGCGCCTCTTTCAAGGCATCCACGCTGATAAATGGCGTGAGTGCCTGGGCCAGTGCGCTGAGGTTCCATTGGCCGATGGGCACCTGATTGCTGAAGGAGTAGCGCCCTTCGTGATCGGAGTGGTTGCAGATGAAGTGCGCATCAAAGTCATCGAGGAACGCGAACGGGCCAAAGTCGAAGGTGATGCCGAGGATCGACATGTTGTCGGTGTTCATCACGCCATGGCAGAAGCCGTAGGCCTGCCACTTGGCGATCATCTCGGCGTTGCGTTCGACGATTTCGCGGAACATGGCCAGGTACGGCTCGGGCTGCTCGCGGCATTCGGGGTAGTGCAGGTTGAGCACATGTTCGGCCAGTTCGGCCTGTTGCTCGTGCTTTTTGGTGTAGTAGAAGTATTCGAAATGGCCGAAGCGGATATGGCTCGGTGCCAGGCGCAGGACCATCGCGCCGCGTTCCTGTTTTTCGCGCCAGACCGGCGTGCTGGAGCCGATCACGCACAGCGCGCGGCTGCTGGGGATGCCCAGGGCATGCAGGGCTTCGGAGGCGAGGAACTCGCGAATCGAGGAGCGCAGCACGGCGCGACCATCGCCCATGCGCGAGTAAGGCGTCATGCCGGCGCCCTTCAGGTGCAGGTCCCAGTGTTCGCCCGCCGCGTTATATACCTCGCCCAGCAGCAAACCGCGCCCATCACCCAATTGCGGGCTGTAGCCGCCGAACTGATGCCCGGAATAGACCATCGCCCGCGGCTCTGCTGCTTCCCACAATTTATGGCCGCTGAACAGTTCGGCGAATACCGGCGTTTGGGCCACGGCCGGGTCGAGGTCGAGCAATGCCATGGCGGCATCGCTCGCCACCACAAGGCGCGGTTCGTCGAGGGGGTCTGGCAGCACGTGGGTTGAGAATGCATCGCCCAGGCGTGCGAAGCGGTTGTCGAAGGTCAGTTCGTCGAGGGCTTTCACCGGCCATCTCCAGCAGAATGTCCGAGCATTCTGCTGGGGAAGGGCGGTTTAGTCGAGTTTGCTCGGCGGCGGTTCCGGTGCGTCCACCACGTTGGCGGCAGGCGGCTCGGGTACTTCAGGCTCTGGAACCGGGCACACGAGAGTCTTTCGCTCGTCTTCGGCCGGCACCAGTTTGTATTCCTGACCGTGCATGTTTTTCAGGTACACCTCCATCTGGCGGAACGAGATGTTGATGTGCTGCTTTTTGAATTCGCTGTTGATGTAGCGGTTGACCTCGTCCAGCACCGGGTTGCGGTCGCCCAGGTCGCGCACGCGCATGCGCAGCTCGTGGTCGAGGGTGCTTTCGCCGAAGTTGAGGAAGTACACATGGGGTTCCGGGTCTTTCAACACCCGTGGGTTTTCCCGCGCGGCCTTGAGCAGCAATTCCTTCACCAGGTCCAGATCGGAGCCGTAGTCCACGCCCAGCTTCAAGGTGACGCGGGTGATGGTGTCGGTCAGCGACCAGTTGATCAGTTGCCCGGTGATGAAGGTTTTGTTCGGGACGATGATGTCCTTGCGGTCGAAGTCGGTGATGGTGGTGGCGCGGATGCGGATCTTGCTCACCGTGCCCGACAGGTTGCCGATGGTGATGGTGTCGCCAATGCGCACCGGACGCTCGAACAGGATCATGATGCCGGAGATGAAGTTGGCGAAGATTTCCTGCATCCCGAAACCGATACCCAGTGACAGCGCCGCGACCAGCCACTGCAACTTGTCCCAGCTCACGCCGAGGGTGGCGAGGGTGGACACAATACCGAAGCCGGCAATCACGTAGGACAGCAAGGTGGTGATGGCGTAGGCGCTGCCCTGGGCCAGCTCCAGCTTGGACAGCACCAGCACTTCCAGCAGACCTGGCAGGTTGCGCGCCAGGGCGAAGGTGATGCCGACGATGATCAGCGCGCCGAGCAGGTCGCCGATGCTGATGGGCACCATGCTGATGTTGGCGCCGGTGCCGCTGGTGTATTCGTAGAGCGTGACGTTGTCGAGGTAGGAAAATACCGAGATCAGGTCCGACCACACCCAGTACAGCGCGGCGATAAAGCCACCCAGTAGGGCCAGGCGGATCAGTCGCAAGGACTGTTCGTTGACCTTCTCGATGTCCAGGGTCGGCTCTTCAACCACCGCTTCGCCTTCACCGGCTTCCTTGGCGGCCTGGCGTTTGGCCAGGGCCCGCGCGTAGGCCAGGCGCCGCGCGGCAACGCTGAGCCAGCGCACGAACGTGGCTTCGATCACCAGCCACAGCATCAGCAGGTACAGGGTGTTGATCAGGCGGTCGCTGAGCTTGAGCGCGGTGTAGTAGTAACCGAAGCACACCGCGACAAACAGCGCGACGGGCAGGGCGGTAAACAGAATGCCCGCGACCTTGCGAAACAGAGAGGCTTTTTCGTGGGTCGGGCTATTGAGCAATAGACGGCTCAGCAGCCAGGCCATCAAGGCGTAGCAGGTGAGCACCACGCCGATGCCCAGCACGTCGTCGGCCAGCGCCGCCGGTTGGTGTTCGGCAATCGCCACCACCGCCACCAGCGCCAGCACCACCAGCCCGAGCTTGCGTACCCAGCCTTGCAGGAATTGAACCTGGGGTTTCTCCCAGCGAAAGTGCAGTTCGGCCACGCCGCCCGGCGCGAGGATGCGATAGGCGGTGTAGAACACCAGCCACGCCTGGGCGAGTTGCAGCAGGGCCGAGCCGAGGTTGGCGTTTTGCCCGCGGGCGTCGATCTGCAGCGCATAGCCGCACAGCGCCAGGCCCAGGGACACCGGCATCGCCAGCAGGATATTGATCAGGATGGCCTGCGGCGTGTGCCACTGGCTGTCGCGCTTGAAGTGGCCGATGTCCAGGTGGACCCGGTTCAAGCGGTGGTACAGCGCCTTGCGCCGCCACAACAGCGCGCCGATCAACAGCAGCAAGGGCAGAAACAGCAGCGGGCGTTGGGTCAGGCCATCGTACAGTTCGCTGACGCTGGAGGCCCACGGCAGCGTGGTGACCTGCTTGCTCAGGTGCGCCGGCACGGTTTCCAGCCACTCGGCGTCCAGCGGCTTGTTGCTGGGGATCCAGAACATCTGCTCATCGAGGGTGGCGCGCAGAGTGGTGGCGGTACTCAGCAGTTGTTTCTGGTTCAGCTGCAGGGTGATGGATTCGTTGAGCAGGGCGCTCAGCTCGCGGCTCAGGCGTTCGAGCAGGTCGCTGCGGGTGACCGCCAGTTCCAGCAGGGTGCGCCGCAGTTGCGGGGTGACATCGTCCGGCGGCTGGTTGGCCAGCAGGTTATCCACATAGGCAGTGGGCGAACTGATCAGCTCGCGCTGCTGGTTGACCTCGAACTGGTACAGACGAATGTTGGCGATGTCGTCGGCCAGGTCGCGGTCCACGGTGAGGTGGGGCAGGGCCTGCTTCTGTTTATAGAGGATCTTGGAGAGCAGCAGGCTGCCCTTGAGCACATTGATCTGCTCGTCCAGCGCCGAATCGCTTTGGGTGACGGTGTCCAGTTGCTGCTTGGTCTGCAGGTTTTTCTGGGTCAGGTCGTTGAGGCGGTCGGTACTTTTGAGCAGGTAGTCGGAGAGCTTCAGGTTCTCGGCGCTTTCGGTCGCGAGGATGCTGCTGCCACCGGCTTTCTGCGCTTCGATGGACTGTTGGGTCACCGTCTGCTGCGACTGGGCCAGGCGTTTCTGGTTGATCAGGGTTTGCAGGTCCTGGATTTCCTGCTCCAGGCGTGCGGTTTTTTCCTGGATCAGGTCGTGCTGGCTGTTGCCCAGGTCCTGCAGTTGGCTGTTGCCGGCCAGTTCCTGGCGGCGCAGGGGAATCAGCGCATTCAGCGCGGCGAGTTCGGCGTTCAGTTGGTTGCGCTGGTCGGCGTTGATCGCCTTGCCGTTATCCTTGCCGGTTTTGAGGATCGAGTTGATCTGCAGGATGCGCGTCTGGCTGCTGCTGATTTCGGTCTGGGCGCGTTCCGGGCGGGTCTGGGCGGCGATGGTCAGGCTGTTGGCGTCGGCCAGCGCCTTTTGCAGATCGCCTTGCTGCGTGGTGCGTTGCACCAGCAGTTGCTCCAGCTGCGACACGGGCTGGTTGGCGTAGCGTTGGGCCACGGGGATCGGTTTGGTGGCCTTGAGGCGCGCCAGCTCGCGCTGGTTGTCGATGGTCTCGCGTGGCGCTTCGGCCAGCTGGCGCTTGAGGTCGGCGAGGCGTTGCTCGTAATCCTGCTGGTTGCCCAGGTAGGTCAGGGTCTGTTGCAGGATGCCCTGCAACGCCTTCATGTCGGCGTCGGGCAGCTTGCGGTCGGGCAGCTTGTCCAGGGTTTGCTGGATGGCGTCGGCGCTGGGCGGTTCGGCAGCGTTGACGGTGCCGACACAAAGGGTCAGGCCCAGCAGGGCGGAGGCGAGAAAAGTGCGCAGGGTTGGCATAGAGACCGGTCGTGCTAGGTGAAGAATCGGGGGGCGTCGTGGCCCCGCAGTTTAGAGGAAGAGTCCGGGACCCGGGCGACTTCCTTCGGGGAATTTGACGCCGACTTTTCCGATTCTGTTCCCGTCCATGGCCGCGACTGTCCACAGGGTGTTGTTCCACTCCACCTGGTCGCCCACCACCGGCGCGCCGCCGACCTTTTGCGTGATGAAGCGGCTGAGCGGCATGTCCGGGTCGATGCCGTCGAGCTTGAGCCCGTACAGCGCCGAGACCGCGCCCAGCTGGGCGTCGCCTTCGAGGACGAAGTCGCCGAAGAAGCGCAGGTCGAGACCTCGTTGCGGTGCCTGGCTGAACAGCTTGCCGAGGGCCGGCAGGTTGTGCTCATGGCCGATCACGCAGAGCAGATCACCGACTTCCAGCACCGTACTACCCGACGGATGGAGCAGTTGCTGGCCTCGGAACAGCGCGGCAATCCGCGTGCCCTCGGGCATTTTCAGCTCGCGCAGGGCCGCGCCGATGCACCATTTTTCCGCGCCCAGGCGGTAGACGAACAGCTCCCACTCGCTGGTGACGTGTACTTCCAGGGCGGCACGGGAGATAGGCGCAGGGTCTGGCGGAACGGTGACTTTGAGCAGCTTGGCCACCCACGGCAGGCTGGTGCCCTGCACCAGCAGCGACACCAGCACGATAAAGAACGCCAGGTTGAAATACAGCTGCGCATGGGGCAGGCCGGCCATCAGCGGGAACACCGCGAGGATGATCGGCACCGCGCCACGCAGGCCGACCCAGGCGATAAAGGCTTTTTCGCGGCCGTGGAAGGCCTTGAACGGCAGCAGGCCGACCATCACTGACAGCGGCCGCGCAAACAGGATCATCCACAGTGCCAGGCCGAGGGCGGGCAGGGCGATCGGCAGCAGGTCGTGGGGGGTGACCAGCAGGCCCAGCACCAGGAACATGCCGATCTGCGCCAGCCAGGCCATGCCGTCGAGCATATGCAAAATGCCATGACGGCTGCGCACCGGCCGGTTGCCGATCACCAGGCCGCACAGGTAGACGGCGAGGAAGCCGCTGCCGTGCAGGGCGTTGGTCAGGGCGAACACGAACAGGCCGCCGGCGATTACCAGGATCGGGTACAGGGCCGCCGCCAGGTTGATGCGGTTGACCATCTGCAGCATCAGCCAGCCGCCGCCCAGGCCGATGATGCCGCCGATGCCGAACTCGCGCACCAAGTGTGTCAGCAGGCTCCAGTGCAGGCCGGTCTGGCCGCTGGCGAGCATGTCGATCAGGGTGACGGTGAGAAACACCGCCATTGGGTCGTTGCTGCCGGATTCGATTTCCAGGCTGGCGGTGACCCGCTCGTTCAGGCCCTTGCCGCCCAGCAGCGAAAACACCGCGGCGGCGTCAGTGGAGCCGACAATCGCGCCGATCAACAGGCCTTGAATGATATTGAGGTCGAACAGCCAGGCCGCCGCCATGCCGGTAAGGCCCGTGGTGATCAGCACCCCCACCGTGGCCAGCGACAATGCCGGCCACAGCGCCACGCGAAAACTCGCCACCCGCGTGCGCAGGCCACCGTCGAGCAGGATCACGGCGAGGGCGAGGTTGCCCACCAGGTAGGCGGTCGGGTAGTTATCGAAGATGATGCCGCCGCCGTCGACGCCGGCGACCATGCCCACGGCCAGGATGATCACCAGGATCGGGATGCCCAGGCGGGACGAAAGAGAACTCACCAGAATGCTCGCACTCACCAGCAACGCGCCGATCAAGAACAGGCTGTTGATGGTTGTCGCATTCAAAGGCAGTTACTCCGTGAGCAAAAAGGACAAGGCGCAAACTGACCATGCAGTCTGCGTGCCAGGGATTCTAACCTGTTGAATTGCTGCGCTGTCAAAAAGCTTTTTCTGATTCGCACCGATCAAATGTAGTAGGGACTTGCGCTCGATAGCGGTGTGTCGGTATCAAATCTACCGACTAACTATTTCAGGAAACCCATATCCCTGTGGCGAGCAGGCTTGCCCTGCGTTGGGGTGCGAAGCGCCCCCAATTAAGGAAAGCACGGTGTACCTGATATTGCTCATAGTCTGGGTTTGGGGCTGCTGCGCAGCCCAACGCGGGGCAAGCCCGCTCGCCACCGTTCGAAGACCATGAGGGTCCCACATTTTTGAGCCGGTGCAGTGAGTCAGAGGCGGAAGCGGCCGACCATGCCGTTCAAATCCACCGCCAGGCGCGACAGCTCGCTGCTTGCCGCGCTGGTCTGGCTGGCGCCGGTCGCCGATTGCACCGACAGGTCACGGATATTCACCAGGTTGCGGTCCACTTCCCGCGCCACCTGCGCCTGTTCTTCGGCGGCGCTGGCGATCACCAGGTTGCGCTCGTTGATTTCCACAATCGCCGTGTTGATGGTATCGAGCGACAGCCCTGCTCCCTTGGCGATGCTCAAGGTCGATTCGGCGCGTTCGGTGCTGTTGCGCATCGAATCCACCGCGTGCTCGGTGCCGGACTGAATACTGCCGATCATGCGTTCGATTTCGCTGGTCGATTGCTGGGTGCGGTGGGCCAGCGCCCGCACTTCGTCGGCCACCACGGCAAAGCCACGCCCGGCTTCGCCGGCACGCGCCGCTTCAATCGCCGCGTTCAGCGCCAGCAGGTTGGTCTGGTCGGCCAGGCCACGGATCACGTCGAGCACCTTGCCGATATCGCGCGATTCATTGGCCAGCTCGCCGATCAATGTGGCGGTGGCTTGCACATCACCGCTCATGCGCTCGATGGCGCTGACGGTTTCCTGTACCAGATCACGGCCGTCACCGGCGGAGGCCGTGGCGTTGCGCGACGCTTCGGAGGTGCTGACGGCATTGCGCGCGACTTCCTCCACGGCGCTGGTCATCTCGTTGACGGCGGTGGCGGCCTGTTCGATTTCGTTGTTCTGCCGGGTCAGGCCACGGGCGCTTTCGTCGGTCACGACATTCAGCTCCTCGGCTGCCGACGCAAGCTGGGTGGCGGAGCCGGAAATGCGTTGCAGCGTGTCGCGCAGTTTTTCCTGCATCTTGGCCATGGCCGCCAGCAGGCGACCGGCTTCGTCGTTGCCGTCGACCTTGATTGGACGTGTGAGGTTGCCCTCGGCGATTTCTTCGGCGGCATCCAGGGCCTGGGAGATCGGCGAGGTGATGCTGCGGGTCAGCAGCCAGGCGAACAACACGGTCATCAGGGTGGTGATCGCCAGCAGGCCCACCACCAGATTGAAGGCCGAGCTGTACTGGTCCGTGGCCTCCTGATTGGTGGCCAGGGCCATCTTGTTGTTGAGGTCGAGCAAGCGCGCCAATACCGCGTTGACCTGCTCGGAGTTGCTCAGCAGCTCGGTGTTGAGCAGCACGCGCAGCTCATCGGTCTGGTTGGCCCGGGACAGGCTCTTCATGCGTTCTTCGATCTGGCGGTATTGGCCTAGCAAGCGCACGTATTCGTCGTAGGCGGCGCGTTCTTCCTGGCCTTCGATCAGCTTTTCGTAAATGCCCTGGGCCGAGCGGATCTGCTGGTTACGCAGTTCGAAGGCTTCCAGGGTTTTCTGCTGCACGTCGGGCTCGCGGTTGGTCAGCAGGCGGTATGACAGCACCCGCAGGCGCAGGGTCAATTGGGTGAAATCATCCAGGGCGCGAATGCTGGGCACGCTGGCCAGGGTGATGTCTTCGGTGGCCGCGCGGATCTTGCTCATCTGGTTCAGGGCGAACACGCCGAGAAACAACATGAGTGCACCAATCAGCGCAAAGCCCAAAAAGGCGCGCGGCGCGATATTCATATTACGAAGAGACATGCTGGAGTCCTGGGGTGAAGCGCGATCCATGCGGCCATGAGACGGGGTGTGCATGCGCTATCGGCTCAGTGGCCGAAGTCTGAAGCGGGCGTGCGCTTTTGTCGCAGTTGGTCAGGGCGTTGACCGATTCAGGAACCAGATGGGGTAATTGCAGTCACTAAGGCTCGAAAGCGTGGCCCGGCCCCGGAATATCGGGCTGCGCGCCGGGGGATAACCCTGGCATCCGAGGTGAATTTTCTTTATCGTCACCGCCCTTTTAAAAGCTCGAGAAATCAAAATGTTAGAAGCGTCCCTCAGCCAACTGGAACAACTGGTCAGCGACCTGGTACAGCACAATCAAGACCTGCTGAGCAGCAACGAATCCCTCAAGGCTGAACTTGCCAGCGCCAGGGATGAAAACGACAGCCTGCAACTGAGCCTGATGGAGCAGGAAGAAAAGCACGGCGCGACCGCCGCGCGCATCCAGGCACTCGTTGAGCGTGTAAGCGCAGGGCCTGTCAGCGCATGAACGATGGGATAAAGGTCGTTTCGATTCTCGGTGAGGATTACTCGATCAAGGCGCCGGCCGGGGAAGACCAGACCCTGTTGCACGCCGTGACGATGCTCAAGGCATCCCTGGCCACCACCAAGAAAAAGTACCCGACCCTGATCGGTGACAAATTATTGGTACTGGCCGCGCTCAATCTGTGCGCCGAGCAGATCGAGATGCAGCAGCGTCACCAGCAGGAACTCGACCGTTACCAAGAGCAAGTCAGCGCCACGGTCGAGGTGATTTCCAAGGCGATCCAGTCCTAGAACCACTCATCCTGCATCCCCAGGCACGTGTCGTCGCGCGCCTCCAGAATGTCCAGTTCGTGATGGCAGCCCGGTACTTCCCAGGTCAGGAAATACCGGGCGGCCTGGAGCTTGCCTTTATAGAAGGCGGCGTCCGCGGCATTGCCTTTGGCCAGCCCTTCCTCGGCGCGAATCGCCTGTTCCAGCCAGCGCCAGCCGATCACCGTGTGTCCGAACACTTTCAGGTACAGCGCCGAGTTCGCCAGGCTGCTGTTGACCTTGCCCTGAGCGAGGTCGGTGAGCAGGCCGAGCGTTACACCTTGCAGACGGGTGACCAACTGTTCCAGCGGTTCACGCAGCGCGGTCAGTGACGGGTGTTCCTGGGCCTGTGCGCCCGTCTGGGCGATCAATCGAATCAGCTGCTTGAGGCCTGCGCCGCCATTCTGCGCGAGCTTGCGCCCCAGCAAGTCCAGCGACTGAATGCCGTGGGTGCCCTCGTGGATCGGGTTCAGGCGGTTGTCGCGGTAGTACTGCTCCACCGGGTATTCGCGGGTATAACCGTGGCCGCCGAGGATCTGGATCGCCAGTTCGTTGGCCTTGAGGCAGAACTCCGACGGCCAGGATTTGACGATGGGGGTGAGCAGGTCCAGCAGTTCATGGGCCTGCTTGCGCTCGGTGTCGGTGGCCAGCGTGGTGGTGTCATCGAACAGCCGCGCAGCGTACAGGCCCAGGTCGAAGGCGCCTTCGACGTAGGCTTTCTGGGTGAGCAGCATGCGCTTGATATCGGCGTGCTGGATGATCGACACCGGCGCGGTGCCCGGGTCCTTGCTGTCCGGCAGACGACCTTGCGGGCGTTCGCGCGCGTAGTTCAGGGAATACAGATAACCGGCGTAACCGAGCATCACGGCGCCCATGCCCACGCCAATCCGCGCTTCGTTCATCATCTGAAACATACAGCTGAGGCCCTGGTGCGGTTTGCCCACCAGATAACCGACGCAGTTACCGTTATCGCCGAAGTTGAGCGCGGTTGATGTAGTGCCGCGCCAGCCCATCTTGTGAAACAGCCCGGCCAGCAGCACATCGTTGCGCTCGCCCAGGCTGCCGTCGTCGTTGACCAGGAATTTGGGCACGATAAACAGCGAAATGCCCTTCACCCCGGCCGGCGCATCCGGCAGCTTGGCCAGCACCATGTGCACGATGTTTTCCGACAGCGGGTGGTCGCCGCCGGAGATGAAGATCTTGTTGCCCTTGAGGCGGTAGCTGCCGTCAGCCGCAGGCTCGGCGCGCGTACGAATATCCGACAGGGACGAACCGGCGTGGGGTTCGGTGAGGGCCATGGTGCCGAAGAAACGCCCGTCGATCATTGGCTGCAGGAAGCGCTGCTTCTGCTCCTCAGTGCCGAAACTCTCAATCAGGTTGGCGGCGCCCATGGTCAGGAACGGGTAGGACGTGGACGCAGCGTTGGCCGACTGGAAATGCGCGAAACACGCTTGCGACAGCAGGGTGGGCAGTTGCATGCCGCCCGCTTCGAAACTGCGTGCTGCGTTGAGAAAGCCGGCTTCGAGGAACGCATCCACTGCCGGTTTCACTTCCGGAATCAGGATGGCTTTGCCGTCTTCGTAGCGCGGTTCGTTTTCATCGTTTTTGCGGTTGTGCGGCGCGAAGTACTTTTCGGCGATGGAGCGCGCGGTGCTGATGGCCGCGTCGAAGGTTTCGCGGTTGTGCTCGGCAAACCGCTCGCGCTGGGTCAGGCCCTCGGCATCGAGGACTTCATACAGCTCGAAAGCCAGATTGCGGGAACTGAGCAGCGTCTCGGACATGGCGGCTTACCTATGTGGGAATAGGCCGAGTCTAAGTGCGTAAATAGAGACTGGATAGCAAGATTGATTTGGGTGATAGAGGGGCAGAACGCCACAGGGTAGTTGAGATCACTCCAGCTCTCGTCAATTATCGAAACAACTTCTGATTTTTGAGGATTAACATTTCACGTTCAGGTATTGAGCGTCAATGAGCTTTCGAGGCGAGCGAATTTTGTGGCGAGCAGGCTTATACCGTATTGGCTGTGTAACCCGCACTTGAATTGGCTCGCCAACAAACCGGCATTTTCCTGCGGTGATAGTTCCCTGCCCCCTGCAACTGTAGGGTGTCAGCGGTGCATGCAGAACTTTATTCTTTGCTATCGTGCGACGGTAAATACTAACGATCTTTGCACGCTAAATCAGACGATAGTGGCAGATAACTCAAGCCATTGCGTGCGGTCGGTCTCACTCAGGCCGAGCCAGCATGAGGCTTCTAATTTTTATGGGGTAAGCGAATGCGTAAATTGACATCTGATGAAATTGAAAAAGTCACAGGAGCGGTTGGGCCGTGGGGGGCCGCTGCAGGAGCTGTAGCGGGAGGGCTGGCATATGTAGGAAGCCAGGCTGGTGCCGGCCAGTCTGCGAATTTGAGTGGTGCTATTGCGGCAATGACAACGGGTGCAGTCGCAGGTTTTTATACGCCGACCACGACAGCCCAGTCTTTAGGCGTTGCTATGAGCAGCCTTTACGCAGGGCTAGCTGGAGGGTATGTCACTAGATTTACTGGTCCAAACAGCGCCGCCTGATATTGGCAGGTGAGTGACCCTTCGCGGTCATGGCGCGAGCTGAAACTTTTATTAATTACCTGATGTTTCGTATTGGCTTGAGAGGCTTTATGGATGGTTTTTCATTTGAAGAGTTCTTTAATGTTTTTTGTTGGGGCCTAGTTGTAGTGGGAGCCGCACGGTTGCTGATTATAGGTTTTGAGAAAATCAAGCGGCACACAATTCCTCAGGCAATAAGGGCAGTCATTCTAATTCCCGTTGCACTGTCCATAGCATTTTATTGTGCAGCTAATTTTCCTTTGCCAATTTAGATTTAAATATGAAGCGAGACCCAATGTGGGAGGGGGCTTGCTCCCGATGGCGGCGTGTCAGTCTCATAAGGGTGACTGACACGCTGCCATCGGGAGCAAGCCCCTCGCACATTTTTACCGCATTTCGTCAGTTAGCCGATGGTCATCAGGCTGGCGTTGCCGCCTGCCGCGGCGGTGTTCACGCTCAACGCGCGCTCGATGACCAGGCGTTCCAGGGCAATCGACGTTTCGCCCTGTGACAAACCATGCACTCCGACAATCGCCCCGCCACGCTGCGCCACTTGCTGGCAGACCGCGCGCAGTTGGTCGGAGTCGCCATGGTGCAGGACCGCGTCGAACACCACCTCGTCTTTGGTCCAGTCGGCCACGCGCTTGATCTTGGCCTGAACCTCCTTCGGCAGGCGTGGGAACAAGGCCTTGGTCAGGTCGGTTTCCGGCCATACCGCCGAGCCGCCTACTGCCAATACCGCCGCCAGTTGGGTCAACAGGTCGCCTTCTATTTGCGCCAGGCACAACACGTGCTCGCGGGGCAGGATGGCGTAGCTGTTGCGTTCGCCGGTCGGGCCGGCCAGTTGGCGGGTGATACCGCTTTGCGATTGCGCGGCGAACTGGGTGCACAGGGCGCTCAGTTCGTTGAAGGTGTGGCTGTCGGCCCAGGTTTTCAGGGCGTTCAGTGGCTGGCTCATGGCATCGCGCAGGCGTACGTCCGGGGCGACCAGATTGTCGCAACGTACGAAGGACTGCTCGATGGCATCCGTAGGACGGGTCGACAGCAGGCGGTACAGGTACAGCGGTCCACCGGCTTTCGGACCAGTGCCCGACAAGCCTTCGCCGCCGAACGGCTGCACGCCGACCACGGCACCCACAATGTTGCGGTTGACGTAGACGTTACCGGCATTGACGTTGTCGATCACCTTGGCGATGGTCTCGTCGATGCGGGTGTGCACGCCCAGGGTCAGGCCATAGCCGGACGCATTGATCTGGCCGATGAGTTGGTCGATCTCCTTGCGTTTGTAGCGCACCACGTGCAGCACCGGGCCGAAGATCTCCCGTTGCAGCTCGTCGAAGCTTTCCAGCTCGATCAGGGTAGGCATCACGAAGGTGCCGCGCTTGATCTCTTCGCCGTCGGCAATCGCCACCTGATACACGTTGCGGCCTTTGTCGCGCATGGCCTGGATGTGTTTCTCGATGCCGGCCTTGGCTTCGGCGTCGATCACCGGGCCGATGTCCACCGACAGGCGTTCCGGGTTGCCCAGGCGGCATTCAGCCATGGCGCCCTTGAGCATTTCGATGACACGGTCTGCCGAATCTTCCTGCAGGCAAAGCACACGCAGGGCCGAGCAACGCTGGCCGGCGCTGTCGAAGGCCGAGGACACCACGTCGATCACCACTTGTTCGGTGAGCGCCGAAGAGTCAACGATCATCGCGTTCTGGCCGCCGGTTTCGGCGATCAGCGGGATCGGGCGGCCCTGGGCATCGAGGCGACCGGCGACATTGCGTTGCAGCAGACGCGCGACCTCGGTGGAACCGGTGAACATCACGCCTTTGACGCGCTCATCGCCCACCAGACGGGCACCCACGCTTTCACCCTGGCCCGGCAGCAGTTGCAGCACGCCTTCGGGTATGCCGGCTTCGAGCAGGATGCGCACAGCTTGGGCGGCGACCAGCGGCGTCTGCTCGGCTGGCTTGGCCAATACCGGGTTGCCGGCGGCCAGTGCGGCAGCGACTTGACCGCTGAAGATCGCCAGCGGGAAGTTCCACGGGCTGATGCACACCACCGGGCCGAGGGGGCGATGGGCGTCGTTGGTAAAATCGTTGCGCGCCTGCACCGCGTAATAACGCAGGAAGTCCACGGCTTCGCGCACTTCGGCGATGGCATTGGCGAAGGTCTTGCCGGCTTCGCGGGCCAGCAGCCCCATCAGCGGCTGGATTTCGCCTTCCATCAGGTCGGCGGCGCGTTCCAGGATGGCGGCACGTTCGGCGGGCGGGGTGGCCTGCCAGATCGGGCCGGCGCTGATGGCGCACTGGATTGCATTGTCGACGTCTTCGACCGTGGCTTCCTGCACATGGCCGACGATGTCACGCAGGTCGGACGGGTTGAGAACCGGCGCCGCCGCCTGATCGCTGGAGGCGCAACCGAGCATCGGTGCGGCTTTCCAGTCGTTGTGGGCGGTGGCGAGCAGGGCGCAGGACAGCGACGCCAACCGGTGTTCGTTGGCCAGGTCGATACCGGCCGAGTTGGCGCGATCGCTGCCGTACAGGTCGCGCGGCAACGGGATACGCGGGTGCGGCAGGCCGAAGCCGCCTTCCAGCGTGGCCATTTGCTCGATGCTGGCCACTGGGTCGGCCACCAGCTCCTGAATGGAGATGGACTGGTCGGCAATCCGGTTGACGAATGAGGTGTTGGCGCCGTTTTCCAGCAGGCGGCGCACCAGGTAGGCCAGCAACGTTTCGTGGGTGCCGACCGGGGCGTACACGCGGCACGGACGGTTCAGCTTGCCCTCGGATACCTTGCCCACCACTTGCTCGTACAAAGGCTCGCCCATGCCGTGCAGGCACTGGAACTCGTACTGGCCGGGGTAATAGTTCTGACCGGCGATATGGTAGATGGCCGACAGGGTGTGGGCGTTGTGCGTGGCGAACTGCGGGTAGATGGCTTCCGGCACCGACAGCAGTTTGCGGGCGCAGGCAATGTAGGACACGTCGGTGTACACCTTGCGGGTATATACCGGGTAGCCTTCGAGGCCTTCGACCTGGGCGCGCTTGATCTCGCTGTCCCAGTACGCACCTTTGACCAGGCGGATCATCAGGCGATGGCGGCTGCGGCGCGCCAGGTCGATGACGTAGTCGATCACGTACGGGCAACGCTTCTGATAGGCCTGGATCACAAAGCCGATGCCGTTCCAGCCGGTCAGTTGCGGCTCGAAGCACAGGCGTTCGAGCAGGTCCAGGGACAGCTCCAGGCGGTCGGCTTCTTCGGCGTCGATGTTCAGGCCGATGTCGTAGTGCTTGGCCAGCAGCGTCAGCGAGAGCAGGCGCGGGTACAACTCGTCCATCACGCGCTCGTACTGCGCACGGCTGTAGCGCGGGTGCAGGGCGGAGAGCTTGATGGAGATGCCCGGGCCTTCATAAATCCCACGGCCGTGGGACGCTTTGCCGATGGAGTGAATGGCCTGTTCGTACGACGCGAGGTACTTCTGCGCATCGTGTTCGGTGAGTGCGGCTTCACCGAGCATGTCGTAGGAATAGCGGAAGCCCTTGGCTTCGAACTTGCTGGCATTGGCCAGTGCTTCGGCGATGGTTTCGCCGGTGACGAACTGTTCGCCCATCAGGCGCATGGCCATGTCGACGCCCTTACGGATCATCGGCTCACCGCTCTTGCCGATGATACGGCTCAGGGACGAGGTCAAGCCTGCCTCGTTATGGGTGGCGACCAGCTTGCCGGTCAGCAGCAAACCCCAGGTGGCGGCATTGACGAACAGCGACGGGCTGTTGCCCAGGTGCGGGTGCCAGTTGCCGGTGCTGATCTTGTCGCGGATCAGCGCGTCGCGGGTGCCCTTGTCCGGGATGCGCAACAGCGCTTCGGCCAGGCACATCAGCGCCACGCCTTCCTGGGACGACAGGGAAAACTCCTGCAGCAGTCCCTGAACAATCCCGGCACGGCCGCCGGCGCTTTTCTGATTGCGCAGCTTCTCGGCAATCGAAGCAGCCAGCTTGTTGGTGGCTTCGGCCATCGATGCCGGCAGGCGTGCCTGTTCGATCAGCATCGGCACCACTTCCGGCTCCGGGCGGCGGTAAGCGGCGGTGATCGAGGCGCGCAGCACGGACTGTGGCAGGATGCTTTCGGCGAACTCGAGGAAGCACTGGTGCGCGTGGTCGGCCTGGACCTCGCCCGCTTCATCGGCTTCCTTACTGCTCAAACCGTTGAGTTCGGTCAGGGTTGCACCACCCTCCAGTTTCTCCAGGTAATTGAAAATCGCCTGCTTGATCAGCCAGTGCGGCGTGCGATCAATGGAGGTCGCGGCGGCCTTGAGGCGTTCGCGGGTCGGGTCGTCGAGTTTGACCCCAAGGGTGGTCGTAGCCATTTTCTTATCCTCATGGGTGCCACTAACCGAGTGGCATCTGCTGGCGGCAAGATTAGCGCTAGCACAGGCGAAGGTGCAACCGGGTGCAACCCTTTTTCTCCATGAAACATTTGACGTTTCATCTGAAATAGTCAGGGCATGGTCGCGCGTGTTTCGTGCTGGTGCATTTTGCTTCTGAGATGTGCATTGTTTGCTCCGAAAAGGAGCAAAAAACCGGTTTTAAAGCTCAAACACACCAAGGTGCAACTTATTCTCAAGAAACTGGTTGCACCTTATTTGCTTTGTTGAATAGCATTCGCGGCCAAGGTGCAACCACCTTAGAGGTTCGGTTCATCGGCTGGCGGCTTTCCTGGGGAAACGCCAGTCATAAATGCGCGGCACGCAGGTTCGTCTATCCGCTACACAGCGGGTAGCGTGCGGGACCGTCGCTACATAAAAACAATGCCAGGGCGTCACTCTTATGAGCGTTAGCAATCCTACCCTGATCACGTTCGTGATCTACATCGCAGCAATGGTGCTGATCGGCTTGATGGCCTATCGCTCCACCAACAACCTTTCCGATTACATCCTTGGCGGTCGCAGCCTCGGTAGCGTGGTTACCGCCTTGTCAGCTGGTGCTTCCGATATGAGCGGCTGGTTGTTGATGGGCCTGCCGGGCGCGATCTACATGTCTGGCCTGTCGGAAAGCTGGATCGCCATCGGCCTGATCGTCGGTGCATACCTCAACTGGCTGTTCGTGGCCGGTCGCCTGCGGGTTCAGACCGAGCACAACGGCGATGCCCTGACCCTGCCGGACTACTTCTCCAGCCGTTTCGAAGACAACAGCGGCCTGCTGCGCATCATCTCTGCGGTGGTGATCCTGGTGTTCTTCACCATTTACTGCGCCTCCGGGATCGTGGCCGGTGCCCGCCTGTTTGAAAGCACCTTCGGCATGTCCTACGAGACGGCGTTGTGGGCCGGTGCGGCGGCGACGATTGCCTACACCTTTATCGGTGGTTTCCTGGCGGTGAGCTGGACCGATACCGTGCAGGCCACCCTGATGATCTTCGCGTTGATCCTCACGCCGATCATCGTGCTGCTGACCACGGGCGGTGTCGACACTACATTCCTGGCCATTGAAGCCCAGGACCCGACCAACTTCGACATGCTCAAAAACACCACCTTCATCGGCATCATCTCGCTGATGGGCTGGGGCCTGGGTTACTTCGGCCAACCGCATATCCTGGCGCGCTTCATGGCGGCGGATTCGGTGAAGTCGATCGCCAAAGCGCGTCGCATCTCCATGACCTGGATGATCCTGTGCCTGGGCGGCACCGTGGCGGTGGGCTTCTTCGGCATTGCCTATTTCTCGGCGCACCCGGAAGTGGCCGGTCCCGTGACCGAAAACCCTGAGCGTGTGTTTATCGAGCTGGCCAAGCTGCTGTTCAACCCCTGGATCGCCGGTGTACTGCTGTCGGCCATCCTCGCGGCCGTGATGAGTACCCTGAGCTGCCAGCTGCTGGTGTGTTCCAGCGCTCTGACCGAAGACTTCTACAAAGCATTCCTGCGCAAGGGCGCTTCCCAGCTTGAGCTGGTGTGGGTCGGCCGGATCATGGTGCTGGTGGTGGCGTTGATCGCCATCGCCATGGCCGCCAACCCCGAAAACCGTGTACTCGGGCTGGTGAGCTATGCCTGGGCCGGTTTCGGTGCTGCGTTCGGCCCTGTGGTGCTGATCTCCGTGATCTGGAAGCACATGACCCGCAACGGCGCACTGGCCGGCATCCTGGTCGGTGCAATCACCGTGATCGTGTGGAAGCACTTCGAGGTGCTGGGGCTTTACGAAATCATTCCCGGCTTTATTTTCGCCAGCCTGGCGATCTACTTCGTGAGCAAGATGGGCGCGCCGACCGCTGCGATGGTCGAGCGTTTTGACGCTGCGGAAAAAGACTACAACCTCAACAAGTAATTCGTCGGGCGTTAAGCGCCCGCTGAGTTAGCACAAAGGCCCGCGTCCTCTGGATGGCGGGCTTTTTTTGTGTTCGGTTTACCTGGGGTTGGCGAAAATTCATACGAGCTTATGTAGGCTTTTACTGATTTGCCTGGCACCTGTTCGGTGGAGCGGGGCAGTGGTGCAGAATCGCTCGCCTACCCCTCGCAGAGAAACACCGGATGTTCGCTCTCGCCAATCAAAGTGCGTTTACCCTGACCCTCGACGGAGAGCCCAGTGAACTCAAGGTTCAGGGGTTTTCGGGGGATGAATTTATCAGTCTGCCTTTTCGCTTCGACCTCGAACTGGTCAGCGAACAACCTGATCTGGACATTGAAAGCCTGCTGCATCGACAGGCCTTCCTGGCGTTTGACGCCCAGGGCCGAGGCGTTCACGGTCAGGTCTATCGAGTGGCGCAAGGTGATTCGGGCCGGCGCATGACCCGCTATCAGATAGCCCTCGTGCCGCAGTTGGCTTATCTGGAGCACAGCACCCACCAGCGTATGTTCCAGAAAAAAACCGTTCCGCAGATCATTGCGCTAGTGCTGGAGGCCCAGGCCATCCAGGCTGATAACTTCGCATTCAAGCTGAGCGGGAAGTATCCCGAGCGTGAATACTGTGTTCAGTTCGATGAAACCGACCTGCAGTTCATCCAGCGCTTGTGCGTCGAGTCGGGTATTCACTACCACTTTCAGCACAGCCCCGAGCGCCATCTGTTGGTGTTTGGCGATGATCAAAGCGTGTTTGCCCAGCCTGATCAAACCACTCCGTACTCGCCGGGTTCCGGAATGGTGGCCGACACGCCTGCGATCAAACGTTTCATCCTGCACATGGAGACGCGCACCACGGGTGTGAACCTGCGGGACTACGATTTCAGGAAGCCGAGTCTGGTACTGGAAAGCACAGCTTCGGGAGAGCAGCGCCCCGATCTGAACGCGCAGGCCTATCCTGGGCATTTTATGGATCGCGATCATGGCAACTACCTGGCGCGGCGCCTGTTGGAGCGTCATCGCAGCGATTATCGCCAGGCCAGAGGGTTGAGCGACCAGCCGGCGTTGGTCTGCGGGCAGTTCCTGAAGATGGCCGGGCATCCGCGTCAGGAATGGAATGATCTGTGGCTGATCACCCAGTTGCACCATGAAGGGCATCAGCCGCAGGTGCTGGAGGAGGCTGCGCCTGATGACCATGGCGACGAATCTTCCCCGGGTTACCGTAATGACTTTGTGGTAACACCTTGGGAAGTGATGTTTCGCACACCGCTGATCATGTCGCGCCCGCACATATCCGGCTTCCAGAATGCAGTGGTCACCGGGCCCGTCGACAGCGAGATTCATTGCGATGAATACGGCCGGGTCAAGGTGCAGATGGCCTGGGATCGCGATGGCCAGCATAACGAGCATTCCAGTTGCTGGCTGAGAGTTGCCAGCGGCTGGGCCCATGATCGTTATGGGGCGGTGCTGATTCCTCGGGTGGGCATGGAAGTGCTGGTGGGCTTCGTCAATGGCGATATAGATATGCCGGTCGTCATGGGTTGCCTGCCCAATGCCGCTACACCCGTGCCCCTCGACCTGCCGGCGGACAAGACCCGCAGCATTTTCCGCAGCCAGAGCAGCCCCGGCGGCGGGGGTTACAACGAACTGCGCATCGAGGACCGCAAGGGCGCCGAGGAAATCTACCTGCGCGCCCAGCGGGACTGGACCCAGCATGTGCTCAATGACCAGCAGGTGCAGGTCGACAATCATCGGCGGGTGAAGGTGGGCGGCGAGTCGCACCACGAGTTGCAGGGCGAAGAACAACGCATCATCCATGGCAACCGGCTCACCGAACTCAAGCAGGATGATCATTTGATGGTCGGCGGTTCGCAGCAGATGCAGACCGGGGGCACCATCCGCATTGGCGCAGGGCAAAGCGTGGTCATTGATGCCGGGGCCACGGTCACGATCCAGGCCGCAGGGCAGTCGATCACGCTGTCGGCCGCCGGGATTTTCAGCAGTGTGCCGATTCAGATCGGTGGTGGACCTGCGCCAGCTGCGGCACCGTTGCTGCCTGGTCTAAAGGAAAAACTGCAGGCAGTCATGCCCTTGCTGCTAAGCCCTGCGCAAGTGGCGAGCCTGAAGCGCAGCGCGCCGTTTTGTGAAGAGTGCGAGCGCTGCAAAAACGGGCAGTGTGACATCGCCGAACATGCCTTTTTCGACAGGAAACTCCCCTGATGCCTATCCCTTTGACGCCCAGTGCCTGGCTGGCGAAGTGGCCTTTGCAGGCTGGTGAAACCCTTTACGCGGTGCTGGGCAATGCCAGCGAGGCCAGGCCGCTTGCCGTCTGGCAAGCCAGGGCTGCCGGGCCTGCGCCTCATGCGGTATGGGCAGGGACGGCCTACGCGCAGTGGGGTGAGGTCATGCCTTACGTGGCTATTGTCGAACCGGGCAGCGCCTTTCTCGATTGGATCGCCGCCAGCGAATCGACGGATTGGGGATGGCTGGCGGTGTCGTCCAGCCCGCTGGAAGCCGTGATCGCCCATTTGCAGGGCCTGACCAAGGTGTTGCTGCCCGAGGGGCAGGCTGTGTTTCTGCGCTACTGGGACGGCGCTCGGTTTCTGCCGCTGCTGCAACACCTGGGCGATGGCGCCGGGAAGGTATTGCCGGTGTTTCAGCGTTACCTGATCAATGGCTGCCCACTAACGGTGACGACGGGTGCGGTGACCGTTGCCAAAGCCAGTCCCTGGTGGCCGGTACCGCCGACGCTGCTTGAGCATCTGGCCGCGCAATCACCCCAGCCCCTGATCGACAACCTGCTGCAATGGCTGGAAGAACACCGGCCGGACCTGTACGGCGCTTTCAGCCCGGCGACCCTGCAACACAAGCTGTCGTACTTCGTGCGCGGGCCGCAGCTGGACGTTGCGGCACTGATCGACTACCTCAGTACGGAACTGACGCCCTGAGCACCGCCCGGCACACGGCCCTGCACCTTTGCCCGCGCAGAAGGTAAACTTCGCCCCCTGCGCAGGAGCAACCATGAATTATCGTCACGCCTTTCACGCCGGCAACCACGCCGATGTCTTCAAACACCTGACCCTGACCCGCTTCATCGCCCTGATGTCGCGCAAGGAGCAGCCGTTCGCCTACCTCGACACCCATGCCGGCATCGGCCTGTACGACCTGCAAGGTGATCAGGCCAACCGCACGGGTGAGTACCTCGAAGGCGTCGCCCGCTTGTGGGGCGCCAGCGACCTGCCGCCACTGACCGCCGACTATATGCGCGTGCTGCATGAGATGAACCCCGATGGCCAGTTGCGCTACTACCCGGGCTCTCCCGAGCTGGCTCGCCGCCTCACACGCCCGCAGGACCGCGTATTGCTCAACGAAAAACACCCGGAAGACGGCGTGATGCTCAAGGACAACATGAAGGGCGATCGCCGGGTCAAAGTGCACCTGGGCGAAGGCTGGCATGTGCCGCGTGCCCTGCTGCCGGTACCGGAAAAACGTGCGTTGATGCTGATCGATCCGCCGTTTGAACAGCTCGATGAAATGCAGCGTTGCGCCGCATCCCTCAAGGAAGCAATCGGTCGCATGCGCCAGACGGTCGCGGCGATCTGGTACCCGGTGAAGGATCAGCGCATGTTGCGCCGCTTCTATCAGGACCTGGCCGGCACTGGCGCGCCGAAGTTGCTGCGGGTGGAGTTGCTGGTGCATCCGCTGGACACGCCCAACACCCTGACTGGCTCGGGCCTGGCGATTGCCAACCCGCCGTGGGGTTTGGAAGAGGAATTGCGTGAGCTGCTGCCGTGGCTGTCCAAAAAGCTCGGCCAGACCCAAGGTGGCTGGCAGATGGATTGGCTCATCGCTGAATAATTGGCGCTCAAGCCAGGCACTAAACCAAATTTGCGGCTCTTCCCAGTCTTCGACTTGGCGCTGTCGGGCGGCAAACTGGAGGCTCTGTGGCGAGCGGGCTTGCCCCGCGTTGGGGTGCGCAGCGCCCCCCATCAAGGGAAGCGCGGTGTACCTGACACTGCCCGGAGCATGGTTTTGGGGCTGCTGCGCAGCCCAACGCAGGACAAGCCTGCTCGCCACAGGAATATGGCTTCCTGAAGTTTCAGTTTTTAAATCAAAAAGTTATTTTGTGTTTGATAAGAGCGGGCTTGCTCGCGAAAGCAGGGTGTCAGTTAACGGATAGGTCGACTGATACACCGCATTCGCGGGCAAGCCCGCTCCCACATTTGAGTTGCGTACGTCTTAGATCGGGCAGGTCACGCCTGTGCCGCCGATGCCGCAATAGCCCTGCGGATTCTTCGCCAGGTACTGCTGGTGATACGCCTCGGCGAAATACACCGTCGGCGCCTCTGCAATTTCCGTGGTGATCTCGCCCAGCCCGGCCTTGGTCAGTTCCTGCTGATACGCCTGCGCACTGGCGTGCGCCGCCGTCAGTTGTTCCGGTGTGGTGGCGTAGATGACCGAGCGGTACTGGGTGCCGATGTCGTTGCCCTGGCGCATGCCCTGGGTTGGGTTGTGCAGTTCCCAGAACATCTTCAGCAAATCTTCGTAGGTCACTTTGGCCTGGTCGTACACCACCAGTACCACTTCGCTGTGGCCGGTGAGGCCCGAGCACACTTCTTCGTAGGTCGGGTTGGGCGTGTAGCCGCCGGCGTAACCCACCACGGTGCTGACCACGCCGTCGCGCTCCCAGAACTTGCGCTCGGCGCCCCAGAAACAACCGAGGCCGAAGATCGCAAAGCCAACGTCGTCGACGAACGGGCCCAGCAGCGGGTTGCCGTTGACGAAGTGCGTTTCTGGCAGGGTCATTGGCGTTTCACGGCCAGGCAATGCTTGTTCTTGAGTCGGCAGCACGTTTTTGTTCACCAGAATTTCCGAGCGCAAGACCATGATCAGTCCTCTCAGTCAGATTGAATTGGGTAAGAATCGGACACGCCAGTGTGCCCGAGTGTTACAGCGCTGTCAGGCGATTGGCCCGCGTGGGTAGCGCTTGAGCTTTTCGAGCAGCTCGGAGCCCGGGATCGGCCGGTCGAACAGGTAGCCCTGCCCCACATCGCAACGATGCCGGCGCAGGAACGCCAGTTGCTCGGCGGTCTCGATGCCTTCGGCCACCACCTTGAGTTTCAGGTTGTGGGCCATGGCGATCACGGCCGAGG
This sequence comes from Pseudomonas trivialis, assembly GCF_036864995.1. Lineage (NCBI taxonomy): Bacteria > Pseudomonadati > Pseudomonadota > Gammaproteobacteria > Pseudomonadales > Pseudomonadaceae > Pseudomonas > Pseudomonas trivialis. The sequence goes on from NZ_CP142151.1 coordinate 482,944, forward strand.
TGATTTCCATGTCGTCCTGGTTGTCCGGGATTTCGTGGATAAAGCTGCGGTCGATCTTGATGATGTCGATGGGGAATTTTTTCAGGTAGCTCAGCGACGAATAACCGGTGCCGAAGTCGTCCATGGCCAGGGTCAAGCCGAAGCTTTTCAACTGGTCCAGTTGCTGGCGCGTGTCTTCGGTGGCCTCCAGCAGCAGGCCTTCGGTGAGTTCCAGCTCCAGCAGGTTGGCCGGCAGTTCTTCTTCCTTGAGGATGCTGGCGATGGAGGCCACCAGGTCCGGGTCGGAGAACTGTTTGGGCGACAGGTTGATCGCCACCTGCAGGTTGCCCATGCCGGCGGCGCTCAGTCGCTTGCTCATGCGGCAGGCCTGGCGCGCGATCCATTTGCCGATAGGGATGATCAAACCGGTTTCTTCGGCCACGCTGATGAACTGGTCGGGGCGGATCATGCCCTTTTCCGGGTGGTTCCAGCGCAGCAGCGCTTCCATCCCCAACAGGCGGCCGCTGCGCAGGCACAGCTTGGGCTGATAGAACACGTCCAGCTCGTTTTGCGTCAGCGCGCGGCGCAGGTTGTTTTCCACGAACAGCTTGTAGCTGGCCTCGGCATTCAGTGCTTCGGTGAACACCTGTACCTGATGTTTGCCGTTGGCCTTGGCTTTGTGCAGGGCCAGGCCGGCGTTGCGCATCAGCGTCTGCGGGTCGCGGCCATGCAACGGCGCGCAGGCCAGGCCCACGGAGCCGGTGACGCTGATCAACTGGTTGTCGACGAACATCGGCTTGTCGAGCGTGGCCAGCAGTTGGCTGGCGACCTGCTGGCCGCTCTCGAGGTCGGTGTCGTCGAGCAGCACCGCAAATTCGTTACTGGCAAAGCGCGCCAGGCTGCCGCTGGTGCTCAGGCTGTTGCGCAGGCGCCGGGCGAGGCTGATCAGCAGCTTGTCGCCGGTCTGGTGGCCGAGGCTGTCGTTGATGCGTTTGAAGTTGTCGATGTCCACCAGCAGCAGGCTGATCGGACTGTCGCTGTCGCGGGCAAAGCGCTCATCGAGGTTGCGGATGAACGCCGGACGGTTGCCCAGGTTGGTCAGGTTGTCGGTGTACGCCAGGCGCTCGATACGCTGCTGGGCCAGCTTGGTCTGGGTGATGTCTTCGTAGATGCCGATGTAATGGGTCAGCTCACGGTTGTCGCCGTACACCTTGGAAATCGACAGCTGGCCCCAGTAGGGTTCCAGGTTCTTGCGCCGGCTCTTGAACTCACCCTGCCAGCTGTTGCTCTTGGCCAGGGCCGAGGGCGCGTCGAACAGCAGCTCACTGAGGTTTTCCAGGGCCGGCAACTGCGCCAGGCGGTGGCCGTGGACCTCTTCGGTGCTGTACTGGGTAATCGCGGTAAAACTGGGGTTAACGTACTCCACCACGCCGTCGCAATTGACCAGCAGAAAGGCATTCGCGCTTTGCTCCACCGCACGCTGGAACAGGTGCAGTGCGCTGGTGGCGGTGCGCCGGTTGTGGTTGTTGATGACCTGGGCGAACTGGTCTGCCAGCTCGCCGGCAAACGCAATTTCATCGGACTGCCAGGCGCGCGGGCTGCCGCCCTGTTCCAGGCACAGCACGCCGACCACCTGGCCGTCCACGCGAATGCTCGCGTCGAGCATGGCGTAGGTGTCATTGGCGCGCAGGGTCTCGGCCATTTCCCGGGTGCGCGGGTCGCGCATGGCGTTGTTGGCGTCGATGGCGCGACTGGTATGCAGGGCCTCCAGATAGTCGGGGAAGCCGCTGGCATCAATCGGATCGGGCAGGTGGTGGCGCCCGTCGGCATGGTTGTACGCCGAGATCGGCACCAGGCGCTGGCCTTCGAGGTTCCAGATGCTGGCGAAATCGATCTGGTAGATATCGCAGGCGCTGCGGGTGATCAGCTCGGCGGCTTCCTGCAGCGAATTGGGGGTGGTGTAGCGCTGACGGGCCAGCAGCAGGATCAGATCCTGCTGGGCGCGCACCCGCTCAAGGTGTTGCAGTTGTTCCTGTTGCGCGCGCTGGTTGAGTTCCAGGGCGATCTGCAGGCGGCTGTTCTGGCTTTCCAGGTCGACAGTCGGGGCGGTGGAGGGCAGCTCGTTGAACAGGCCGTCCACGACCATCAGGTAGCCGCGCAGCAGGTGACGATTGTGCTGTTTGTAGGCCTCGCCCATTTCCAGCAGGTTCAGCGGGCCGTCGTTGGTGTGCAGGGTATAGCGCACCAGGTAGTGAGGGCTCTGGCTCAGCTGTTGCTGGATGGCATCGTGCAGTTGATAGCGCGCCTGTGGCTCCATCAGGCTGGCGTAGGGAGTGCCGAGCAGGGCACACAGTTCCACCGCCGACAGGCCGAATTGGCGTTCGCAATTGGGGTCCAGGTACAGCAGGGCCCAGCTTGCCTCATTCAGCCGCTCGAAACGCAGCATACCCAGGCGCGAAGGCACGGGTAATTGCGTCACTACCTCGGCCGCCATACGGGCGGCATCGGGCTGGCTTTTCATGGGGAAGCTCACTTGAAATAACGCACTTGGCGCCGGGCTCACGCCCTCTTGACTGTTGCTTGTGGCAAGGTTGCATCATGCAGCACAGGCTGACAAGAGAGGATGAAGGCTAAGTGCTATAAGGCTGTTATCGGCCGGCTGGGGGATTTCTGCAGTCGGGTTGATCAAAGGTGTACAAACCTGTTCGCAAAGCCATGGCCTGTGCGGCGTACACGCAAAAAAAGGTTCTTCACGGAATCCCGGGAAAGACAGAAACAAGAACGCCGATTTGGTTGATGATGTTCGTGCGAGCAAACACATCTAACAAACCGGCGTTCTTATGCGCGATATTAATACTTTCCTTCCTTTTTGGGAGGGCTTTTCTGTCGTCACGATCAAGACTGATGGTGACACCCTACAGATCGATCTGGCTCCCCACGCCACTCGATTTCCTTCCTGCGGTGGCTGCCAAAAACCTTGTTCAACCACTCATGAGTATTGCGAGCGAACCGTTCGTGATCTTCCCATTCTCGGTCGCGCGGTACGCCTCAGCGTTTTGCTCAGGCGGGTTGGCTGCCGCGACTGTGGCAAACGCATGGAGGCCGTCAGTTGGCTGGATCGCTATGCCCGGATGACGCGCCGCTTGGCGGATGCGGTCATTCAAGCCTGCGAGCGCCTTCCAACCCTGCACGTGGCACAGATGTTTGGCCTGCATTGGGACACCGTTCGGTTGCTGGAGCGTCGAGCCTTACAGGCGGCGTTGAGCACGCTGCCAAAGGCGCAGCCACGACGCCTAGTGATGGATGAATTCGCGCTGTTCAAAGGGCATCGCTACGCCAGTGTGGTGTTGGATGCCGATACGCGAAGAGTGCTATGGATTGGCGAAGGCCGTAGCAGGGCGGCGGTTCGGCCCTTTTTCGAAGAGCTGGGGCCAGAGGGATGTGCTCGAATCGAAGCGGTTGCGATGGACATGAATACCGCTTTTGACCTGGAGGTCCGTCAGCACTGCCCGAAAGCGCGAGTGGTCTACGACCTCTTTCATGTGGTGGCCAAATATGGCCGAGAGGTGATAGATCGGGTCCGCGTCGACGAGGCCAATCGACTGCGTCATGACAAGCCGGCTCGCAAGGTCATCAAGCAGGCGCGATGGCTGTTGCTGCGCAATCCGCAGAATCTGAAAACGCCGGAACAACAGGTTCGTTTGCAGGATTTGTTGGCGGCCAACCAATCGCTGATGACGGTTTATTTGATGAAGGCTGAGCTCAAAACGCTCTGGACAGCAAGCGCTGCCTGGGCTTGGCGAGCGGCTTGGAAACAATGGCTGCGCCATGCTCATGAAAGCGAAATACCGGCTCTGGTGCAGTTTGCCAAACGGCTAAAGGGTTACTGGCGAGGCATCGTAAGCCGGGTTCGCTGGCCGATGCATACGGGTCAGTTGGAAGGAATAAACAATCGAATAAAGGTCATCAAGCGGATGGCGTACGGTTACCGGGATAGCGAGTTCTTTTTCATGAAGATCAAGAGCGTCTTTCCCGGTAATCCGTGAAGAACCAAAAAAAAGCCCCGCCATGTGGCGGGGTTGAGGTACGAGCGTGGCGCTCGAAAATCGGTGCAACCCGGCCTTCCCGATGAAGGAGAGGCCGGGTGATGCTTACAGCAGGATGGTGCGGATGTCGTTCAGCAACTGGCTCAGACGCTGAGTGAAGCGTGCAGCCGCGGCACCATTGATCACGCGGTGATCGTAGGACAGCGACAGCGGCAGCATCAGTTTCGGCTGGAACGCTTTACCGTCCCACACTGGCTGGATAGTCGCCTTGGATACACCCAGGATCGCCACTTCCGGTGCGTTGACGATTGGCGTGAAGCCAGTGCCGCCAATGTGACCGAGGCTGGAAATGGTGAAGCAGGCGCCTTGCATGTCGTCGGCGGTGAGCTTCTTGTCACGGGCCTTGGCAGCCAGTGCAGCCGCTTCGGCAGCCAGTTGCAGCAGGCTCTTCTGGTCAACGTTCTTGATCACAGGCACCAGCAGGCCGTCCGGGGTATCAACCGCAAAACCGACGTTCACGTACTTCTTGCGAATGATCGCCTTGCCGCTTGGCGCCAGCGAACTGTTGAAGTCCGGCAGTTCCTTGAGCAGGTGTGCGCAGGCCTTGAGCAACAGTGGCAGCACGGTCAGCTTGACGCCGGCCTTCTCGGCCACGGCTTTCTGCGCAACGCGGAAGGCTTCGAGGTCGGTGATGTCGGCCTGGTCAAACTGGGTCACGTGCGGGATGTTCAGCCAGCTGCGGTGCAGGCTCGACGCGCCGATTTGCATCAGGCGAGTCATCGGCACTTCTTCGGTCTCGCCGAAGCGGCTGAAGTCCACGACCGGGATCGGCGGAATGCCCGAACCACCGGTGGCAGCGCCTGCAGCCGGAGCTTCCTTGGCCTTCTGCATCATGGATTTGACGTAAACCTGCACGTCTTCCTTCAGCACACGACCATGCGGGCCGGTGGCCGACACAGCGTTCAGCTCGACACCGAATTCACGGGCCAGTTGGCGAACCGCAGGGCCGGCGTGAACCTTGGCACCGCTTGGCGCAGGTGCAGCAGCAGGGGCCGGTGCGGCCTCGGCTTTTGCAGCAGGTGCCGGGGCGGCAGCGGCCGGAGCAGCTTCAGCCTTTGCAGCAGCCGGAGCGGCGGCGGGTGCTGGAGCGGCAGCCGGTGCAGCGCCTTGTACTTTCAGCTTGAGGATGAAGTCGCCAGTGCCGACTTCGTCTTCCAGCTTGACCGCGATGCTTTCCACTACGCCGGCAGCCGGCGACGGGATTTCCATGGAGGCCTTGTCGGACTCCAGGGTGATCAGCGACTGGTCGGCTTCGACGGTGTCGCCCACCTTGACCAGCAGCTCGATGATCTTGGCCTTGCCCGACGAACCGATGTCCGGGACGTGAATGTCCTGGACCGCGGCTTCTGCCGGTGCAGCAGCCGGGACCGCAGGGGCCTCGGCAGCGGCAGGTTTTTCAGCGGCCGGCGCGGGGGCGGCAGCAGGTTCAGCCTTGGCGGCAGGGGCTGCATCGGCAGCACCTTCGATTTCCAGCTCCAGCAGTTCGTCGCCTTCTTTCAGGCGATCGCCCAGCTTCACTTTCAGGCTCTTGACCACACCGGCCTTGGGAGCAGGGATTTCCATGCTCGCCTTGTCCGACTCGAGGGTAAGGATGCTCTGGTCGGCTTCGACGGTGTCGCCGACCTTCACAAACAGCTCGATTACTTCACCTTCACCGCTGCCGATGTCAGGTACGCGAATGAGTTCGCTCACAAAAGTCTCCTCAGCAGTCCAGTGGGTTGCGTTTTTCCGGGTTGATCCCGAACTTGACGATGGCGTCAGCCACCACCTTGGGTTCGATCTCACCACGGTCAGCCAAGGCTTCCAGGGCTGCCAACACCACGAAGTGACGGTCGACTTCGAAGAAGTGACGCAGCTTCTTGCGGCTGTCACTGCGGCCGAAACCGTCGGTGCCCAGGACTTTGAATTCCTTGGACGGGACCCACTGGCGAATCTGTTCAGCAAACAGCTTCATGTAGTCGGTAGAGGCAATCACTGGACCCTTGCGGCCGGCCAGGCATTCTTCGACGTAGCTCAGTGCAGGCTTCTGACCTGGGTGCAGGCGGTTGTTACGCTCCACTGCCAGGCCGTCGCGACGCAGTTCGTTGAAGCTGGTAACGCTCCACACATCGGCGCCGACGTTGAATTCGTCACGCAGGATCTTCGCCGCTTCGCGCACTTCACGCAGGATGGTGCCGGAGCCCATCAGCTGCACGTGGTGCGCCGCTTCCTTGGTGTCTTCTTCGAGCAGGTACATGCCCTTGATGATGCCTTCCTCAACACCGGCCGGCATGGCAGGTTGTTGGTAGGACTCGTTCATCACGGTGATGTAGTAGAAAACGTCCTGCTGCTGCTCGGTCATCTTCTTCATGCCGTCCTGGATGATCACCGCCAGCTCGTAGCCGTAGGTTGGATCAAAGGTGCGGCAGTTCGGGATGGTGGCCGCCAGGATGTGGCTGTGACCGTCTTCGTGTTGCAGGCCTTCGCCGTTCAGCGTGGTGCGGCCGGCGGTGCCGCCGATCAGGAAGCCACGGGTACGGCTGTCGCCCGCTGCCCACGCCAGGTCGCCGATACGCTGGAAGCCGAACATCGAGTAGAAGATGTAGAACGGCAGCATTGGCTGGTTGTGGCTAGAGTACGAGGTACCGGCAGCGATGAAGGAGCTCATGGCGCCCGCTTCGTTGATGCCTTCTTCGAGGATCTGGCCCTTCTTGTCTTCCTTGTAGAACATCACCTGGTCTTTATCGACTGGCTCGTAGAGCTGGCCGACCGAGGAGTAGATGCCCAACTGACGGAACATGCCTTCCATACCGAAGGTACGGGCTTCGTCCGGGATGATCGGCACGATGCGCGAACCGATTTCCTTGTCCTTGACCAGTTGCGCGAGGATGCGCACGAAGGCCATGGTGGTGGAAATTTCACGGTCGCCCGAACCGTCCAGGATCGCCTTGAGGGTATCGAGTGGCGGCGTAGGAATATCGAACGACTTGGCGCGGCGCTGCGGTACGAAACCGCCCAGTGCGGTGCGACGCTCGCTGAGATAGCGGGCTTCGGCGCTGTTTGGCTCGGGCTTGAAGAACGGCAGGTTCTCCAGCTCTTCGTCCTTGACCGGAATGTCGAAACGGTCGCGGAACAGCTTCAGGCTGTCGACGTCGACTTTCTTGGTGTTGTGCGCGGTGTTCTTCGCTTCGCCGGCACCGGTGCCATAACCCTTGATGGTCTTGGCCAGGATGACGGTCGGCTGCTCTTTGTGGTTGACCGCCTGGTGGTATGCCGCGTAGACCTTGTACGGGTCGTGGCCGCCACGGTTGAGTTTCCAGATCTCGTCGTCGGACAGGTCTGCAACCATTGCCTTGAGTTCAGGCGTGTTGAAGAAGTGTTCACGCACGAACGCGCCGTCTTTGGCCTTGTAGTTCTGGTACTCGCCGTCGATGACTTCGTCCATGCGACGTTGCAGGATACCGTCGACGTCCTTGGCCAGCAGTGGGTCCCAGAAACGGCCCCAGATGACTTTGGTGACGTTCCAGTGAGCGCCACGGAACACGCCTTCGAGTTCCTGGATGATCTTGGCGTTGCCGCGAACCGGGCCGTCGAGGCGCTGCAGGTTGCAGTTGATGACGAAGATCAGGTTGTCCAGCTTCTCGCGGCCGACCAGGGAGATGGCGCCCAGGGATTCCGGCTCGTCGCACTCGCCGTCGCCCAGGAAGCACCAGACTTTCTGCTTGCCTTCCGGGATGAAACCACGGGCTTCCAGGTACTTCATGAAGCGTGCCTGGTAGATCGCTTGAATTGGACCCAGACCCATGGAAACGGTCGGGAACTGCCAGAAATCGGGCATCAGCCAAGGGTGCGGGTAGGACGACAGGCCCTGACCGTCGACTTCCTGGCGGAAGTTGTTCATTTGTTCTTCGCTGATGCGGCCTTCCATGAACGCACGGGCGTAAACGCCTGGGGAGGTGTGGCCCTGGAAGTAGATCAGGTCGCCGCCGTGTTCGTCGGTCGGGGCCTGGAAGAAGTAGTTGAAGCCGATGTCATAGAGGGTTGCGCTGGAGGCGAAACTGGAGATGTGACCGCCCAGGTCCGAATCTTTCAAGTTCGTGCGCATTACCATCGCCATGGCGTTCCAGCGTACCAGCGAGCGAATGCGGCGTTCCATGAACAGGTCGCCAGGCATGCGTGCTTCGTGGGTAACGGGGATGGTGTTGCGGTATGGCGTGGTGATGGCGTAAGGCAACTGCGAGCCGCTGCGGGTCGCGAGTTCGCCCATACGGGTCATCAGGTAATGAGCACGGTCTTCGCCTTCTTTGTCGAGAACCGATTCCAGGGCGTCCAGCCATTCCTGGGTTTCGACGGGATCGAGGTCTTGCATGGCTTGCTCCAGGGCGGAAAGGCTACCAGAATCGGTTGCCTGAAGTTTGCGACTGGCCTTGTGGGCAGACGACATAAATTCTTGGATGGCCGAAGGTTGCTTCGGCGTCCTGTAGTTTTACTACAAATCGTCGGCCATTTCAGCCTTTCGAATGTATATACGAGTAGTAAAACTACACAAGATCGAGCGTATGGCTCGGTCTGGCTGGTGAGCATAATCGTTAATGTTGATCTTTTGCGAACAAGAAAAGGTTAAAGTTTGATGTTACCTGCCAAAATTAATTTAATTTCAGCTATTTATAACTTTTGTTCGACAGTTCTTCACCGAGCGCGGTTCTCGCGTTCACCTCTACAGGCCATTTACACGCCGATCAAGGATAGACCATGAGCCTTCCAACGCTGGCCGAACTGCCTGCCATTCTCTTGCCATTTGCCCAGCGGGCCGAGCAGTCATTTCGTGACGCCGTGGCCGCGCTGGACGACGATAATGGACTGTGTGCGTGGACGCCGCAACGGTGGGCAGAGTTTACCCGTGTATGCGCCGCCAGTGATTTTGTCATTGAACAAAGCGTTCGTGACCCTTTGATGTTGCTGGAGCTGGTGGCCTGGGGCGAGCTGGATCGCGGTTTTGCACCGGGCGAGCTGTGCAGCCAGATCTCCGGTGCCGTGCAACAGGCGCAAACGGAAGACGAACTGGGTCGTCTCCTGCGGCGCCAGCGCACGCGCCAGCAAGTGCGCATCATCTGGCGCGACCTGACCCGCCAGGCCGACCTGGTGCAAACCTGCCGCGACCTCTCCGACATGGCTGATGCCTGCATCGATCAGGCCTATCAATGGCTGTACCAGCGCCACTGCGTGCAGTTCGGCACGCCTACCGGTCGGCGCAGCGGCGAAGCCCAGCACATGGTCATCCTCGGCATGGGCAAGCTCGGCGCGGTGGAGCTCAACCTGTCGTCGGATATCGACCTGATCTTCGCTTACCCCGAAGGCGGCGAGACGGTGGGGGTGAAGCGCTCCCTGGACAATCAGGAGTTTTTCATCCGCCTGGGTCAAAAATTGATCAAGGCGCTGGACCCGATGACCGTCGATGGTTTTGTCTTTCGCGTCGACATGCGCCTGCGCCCCTATGGTTCTGCCGGCGCGCTGGTGCTGAGCTTCAACGCGCTGGAGCAGTATTACCAGGATCAGGGCCGCGACTGGGAGCGCTACGCGATGATCAAGGCGCGGGTGGTGGCGGGCGATCAAGTGGCCGGCTCAGTGCTGCTGGATATGCTGCGACCGTTCGTCTACCGCCGTTACCTGGACTTTTCGGCCATCGAAGCGCTGCGCACCATGAAGCAGTTGATCCAGCAAGAAGTGCGGCGCAAGGGCATGGCCGAAAACATCAAACTGGGTTCGGGCGGCATTCGCGAAGTGGAGTTTATCGCCCAGGCGTTCCAGCTCATTCACGGCGGCCGCGACCTGAGCCTGCAACAACGGCCTCTGCTCAATGTGCTGGGCACCCTCGAAGGCCAGGGCTACCTGCCGCCGGCGGTGATTGCCGAATTACGCAATGGCTACGAATTCCTGCGCTACACCGAACACGCGATCCAGGCGATTGCCGACCGTCAGACGCAGATGCTCCCCGACAGCCCGGAAGACCAGGCGCGCATTGCCTTTATGCTCGGGTTTGCCGACTGGACGGCGTTCCACGAGCGCCTGATGCACTGGCGTGGCCGCGTGGACTGGCACTTCCGCCAGGTGATTGCCGATCCGGATGAGGAGGAGGGTGAAGAAAGCGAGTTGGTCGTGGGCGGTGAGTGGCTGCCATTGTGGGAAGAGTCCCAGGATGACGACGCGGCCTGCCGCCAGCTAGCCGAAGGCGGTTTCACCGATGCGCCCAAGGCGCTCAAGGCCCTGGCCGGCCTGCGCAGCAGCCCGCAATTGCGGGCCATGCAGCGTCTGGGGCGTGAGCGCCTGGACGCGTTTATTCCGCGCCTGCTGGCGCAGGCCGTGGAGCACGCCAATCCGGACCTGGTGATGGAGCGGGTATTGCCGCTGGTGGAAGCCGTCGCCCGACGTTCGGCCTACCTGGTGCTGCTCACCGAAAACCCCGACGCCCTGCGCCGCCTGCTGACTCTGTGTGCCGCCAGCCCGTGGATCGCCGAGCAAATCACGCGCTTCCCGCTGCTGCTGGATGAATTGCTTAACGAAGGCCGCCTGTTCAAGCCGCCGCTGGCGCCGGAATTGGCCGCCGAGCTGCGCGAGCGCCTCACGCGTATCCCCGAGGACGACCTCGAGCAGCAGATGGAAGCGCTGCGCCACTTCAAACTGGCTCACCGCCTGCGTGTGGCTGCCTCGGAAATCGTCGGCAGCCTGCCGTTGATGAAAGTCAGCGACTACCTCACCTGGCTCGCCGAAGCCATTCTCGAACAAGTGCTGGCCCTGGCCTGGCGCCAGACCGTCGCGCGCCACGGCTCGCCGCAGTGGCTGGACGGCAGCCTGTGCAATCCGGGGTTTATCATCGTCGGGTACGGCAAGGTCGGCGGCATCGAACTGGGCCATGGCTCGGACCTGGACCTGGTGTTTATCCACGATGGCGACCCCCATGCCGAAACCGATGGCGCCAAGCCGATCGACGGCGCGCAGTTCTTTACCCGCCTGGGCCAGCGCATCATTCACCTGCTGACCACCCAGACCAACTCCGGCCAACTGTACGAAGTGGACATGCGCCTGCGACCTTCCGGCGCGTCCGGGCTGCTGGTCAGTTCGCTGGGGGCATTCGACCGCTATCAACAAAATGAAGCATGGACCTGGGAGCATCAGGCCCTGATCCGCGCGCGCGTGCTGGTGGGTAGCCAGGATGTGGGGCAGGCATTCGAGCAGGTCCGGGCCAAGGTGCTGGGGCGTGAGCGCGACCTGGCGAAACTGCGCCAGGAGGTCAGTGAGATGCGCGCCAGGATGCGTGACAACCTGGGCACCAGGGCCACGACAGCCGGGACCGGTGCCAATGCCTTCGAGGCCACGGCCGTGTTCGACCTCAAGCAGGACGCCGGAGGTATCGTCGATATTGAATTTATGGTGCAATACGCGGCTTTGGCGTGGTCTGCGCAACATCCTGCGTTGCTGCGCTTTACCGACAATATCCGCATTCTGGAGGGCCTGGAGCAGGTCGGGCTGATGCCCGCCGCCGATGCCCATTTGCTGCGTGAGGTGTACAAGGCCTACCGTTCCGCTGCACATCGCCAGGCCTTGCAGAACGAGGCCGGCACCGTGAGCGGGGAGCAGTTTGCCGACGAGCGGCGGCAGGTGATGCGAATCTGGCGTGAGCTGGGTTTAAGCTGATTAATTGAGTGGCGCCAATTTAATGTGGAAATCGGCCTTATGTGGGAGCCGGGCTTGCCCGCGATGCAGGCGCCTCGGTACTTCAGCCATACCGAAGCGATGCCATCGCAGGCAAGCCAGCTCCCACAAAAAGCGCGATCTACAATCATTGTCGAGGCGGGGAGGCATAAGCCTCCCCGCATCGTTTGTGGAAACTACATGAATATTCTGATCGTTGGGCCCAGTTGGGTCGGTGACATGGTGATGGCACAGACACTGTTCCAGTGCCTGCGCCAGCGCCATCCAGACTGCCAGATCGACGTGCTCGCCCCCGAGTGGAGCCGGCCGATCCTTGAACGTATGCCCGAAGTGCGCCAGGCCTTGAGCTTCCCGCTTGGCCATGGCGCGCTTGAGCTTGCGACGCGCCGGCGCATCGGCAAGTCCCTGGCCGGCCAGTACGACCAGGCGATCCTGCTGCCCAACTCGCTCAAGTCGGCGCTGGTGCCGTATTTTGCCGGCATCCCCAAGCGCACCGGCTGGCGCGGCGAGTTTCGCTACGTGCTGCTCAACGACGTGCGCACCCTCGACAAGGCGCGCTACCCGCTGATGATCGAGCGCTTCATGGCCCTGGCCTATGCGCCGGGTGCCGAGTTGCCCACGCCGTATCCACGGCCGAGCCTGCAAATCGACCCGTTGACCCGCGATGCCGCGCTGACCAAGTTTGGCCTGCAGTTGGATCGCCCGGTGCTGGCGCTGTGCCCAGGCGCGGAGTTTGGCGAGTCCAAGCGCTGGCCGTCGGAGCATTACGCCAAGGTCGCCGAAACGAAGATCCGCGAAGGCTGGCAGGTGTGGCTGTTCGGTTCGAAAAACGATCACTCGGTGGGCGAAGACATTCGCCAGCGCCTGATCCCCGGCCTGCGTGAAGAAGCGGTGAACCTGAGTGGCGAGACCTCGCTGGCCGAGGCGATCGACCTGCTCTCCTGCGCCGATTCGGTGGTGTCCAACGATTCCGGCCTGATGCACGTGGCCGCCGCGCTGAACCGTCCGCTGGTGGCGGTGTACGGCTCTACCTCGCCGGGTTTTACGCCGCCGTTGGCCGACCAGGTCGAAGTGGTGCGCCTGGGGCTGGAGTGCAGCCCGTGTTTTGAGCGCACCTGCCGGTTCGGCCACTACAATTGCCTGCGCCAATTGCTGCCGCAGCCGGTGACCGATGCGTTGCAGCGGTTGCAGGGCGACGCGGTCGAGGTTCACTGAGTTGCGGGTACTGGTGATCAAGACCTCATCCCTGGGCGACGTGATCCATGCGTTGCCGGCACTCACCGATGCGGCGCGGGCCATCCCCGGCATCCGGTTCGACTGGGTGGTGGAAGAAGGCTTTGCCGAAATCCCCACCTGGCACCCTGCGGTCGACAAGGTGATTGCGGTGGCTATTCGCCGCTGGCGCAAGAATATCTGGCAAACCCTCAAGAGTGGCGAGTGGCGGCGCTTCAAGCAGAGCATCCAGTCGACTAAATACGATCTGGTGATCGACGCCCAGGGCCTGCTCAAAAGCGCCTGGCTGACCCGCTACGTGCGTGCGCCCGTTGCCGGGTTCGATAAAAGCTCGGCCCGCGAACCCATGGCGGCGCGTTTCTATTCGCGGCGCCTGGCCGTGGCCCGTGGGCAGCATGCAGTGGAGCGGCTGCGCCAGCTGTTTGCCGTGGCCCTGGGCTACGACCTGCCCAAAGGCCTGGGCGATTACGGCCTGAGTGTGGAAAAACTGCTCGGCCTGCCGCCGGAAAAGCCCTTTGTGCTGTTGCTGCATGGCACCACCTGGGACACCAAGCACTGGCCCGAGGCCTATTGGCGCGAGCTGGCCGAGCGCATGGGTCGCCTCGGCGTCGACGTGAAGCTGCCGTGGGGCAATGCCGACGAAAAGGCCCGCGCCGAACGCCTGGCCCAAGGCTTGAGCAACGCCCAGGTGCTGCCCAAACTCAACCTGGCCGGCGTCGCCCGCGTATTGGCCGGCGCCCGCGCGTGCGTGGCGGTCGACACCGGCCTCGGTCACCTCGCCGCCGCGCTGGATGTGCCGACCATTTCCCTGTTCGGGCCCACCAACCCAGGCCTGACCGGCGCCTACGGCAAGGGCCAGATTCATCTGGCCAGCGACTGGCCGTGCGCACCCTGCCTGCAAAAACACTGTACCTATCAACCGACGGCCGACGACCTGCGTCGGTTCGACCTCCAGCGCGAGTCGCCCCTGTGCTTCACGCGCCTGAACCCTGAGCGTGTGGCAAACCGACTGAGCACGTTGTTACTGGCTGAGGAGCTGCACTGATGCAACTGGCATTTGTTCTGTACAAATATTTCCCCTTCGGTGGCCTGCAGCGCGACTTCATGCGCATCGCCCTGGAGTGCCAGCAGCGCGGCCATCGGATTCGGGTCTACACGCTGATCTGGGAGGGCGATATCCCGCCGGGCTTCGAAGTGCTAGTGGCGCCGGTCAAGGCGTTCCTCAACCATCGGCGCAATGAAAAGCTCAGCGCCTGGATGGAAGCCGACCTGGCCAAACGTCCGGTGGACCGTTTGATCGGCTTCAACAAGATGCCCGGCCTGGACGTGTACTACGCCGCCGACGGCTGCTTTGAAGACAAGGCGCAAAACCTGCGTCATTCGCTGTACCGCTATTTCGGGCGCTACAAACACTTTGCCGACTATGAGCGCGCCGTGTTCGCCAGGGACGCCAGGACCGAAGTGCTGATGATCTCCGAAGTTCAGCAGCCGCTGTTCATCAAGCACTACGACACCCCGCTTGAGCGTTTCCACCTGCTGCCGCCGGGCATTGCCCAGGACCGTCGGGCGCCGCCGAACGCGGCCGAGATTCGCGAAGGCTTTCGCCAGGAATTCAACCTTGGCGATGACGACCTGTTGCTGGTGCAGATTGGCTCGGGCTTCAAGACCAAGGGCGTCGACCGCAGCCTCAAAGCTGTGGCCGCATTGCCCGCCGAACTGAAAAAACGCACGCGCCTGTTTGTAATCGGCCAGGACGACCCCAAAGTATTCCAATTGCAGAGCGCCACCCTGGGCCTGGGCGACAATGTGCAGTTTCTCAAGGGGCGCAGCGATATCCCGCGTTTCCTGCTGGGCGCCGACCTTTTGATCCACCCGGCGTACAACGAAAACACCGGTACCGTATTGCTCGAGGCACTGGTGGCCGGTCTGCCGGTGCTGGTGTCGGCGGTGTGTGGCTACGCCCATTACATCGCCGAGGTCGACAGCGGCCTGGTGCTCGATGAACCGTTTGAACAAACCCAGCTCAACGCGTACCTGGCCCGCATGTTGACCGACTCTGCACAGCGCGCGGCCTGGGGCCGCAATGGGCTGGCCTATGCCGAGACGGCCGACCTCTACAGCATGCCGCAGCACGCGGCGGATCTGATTCTGGCGGAGCCAAAACCATGAAGTTGATGCTTGCCGAACCGTTCAAGACCCTCTGGGCCGGGCGCGATGCGTTCGCCGAAGTGGAGCGTCTGGAGGGCGAGGTGTACCGCGAACTCGAAGCCCGTCGCACGCTGCGCACCGAGGTCGAGGGGCGTGGTTATTTCGTGAAGATCCACCGGGGCATCGGCTGGGGCGAGATCGTCAAGAACCTTGTCACCGTCAAGCTGCCGGTGCTCGGCGCTGGCCAGGAGTGGCTGGCGATCCAGCGCCTGCAGGAAGTCGGCGTGCCGACCATGACCGCCGTCGCCTACGGCGAGCGCGGCAGCAACCCGGCCGACCAGCACTCGTTCATCATCACCGAGGAACTGGCGCCGACCATCAGCCTTGAAGATTTCAGCATTGACTGGGTCAGGCAGCCGCCCGAGCCGCGTCTGAAGCGCGCGCTGATCGCCGAAGTGGCACGCATGACCGGCATGATGCATCGCGGCGGCGTGAATCATCGCGATTGTTACATCTGCCACTTCCTGCTGCACACCGACACGCCGGTGACCGCCGAGCACTTCAAACTGTCGGTGATCGACCTGCACCGCGCGCAGACCCGCGCCAGAATCAGCCATCGCTGGCGCAACAAAGACCTGGCCGCGCTGTACTTCTCGGCGCTGGACATTGGCCTTACCCGCCGCGACAAATTGCGCTTCCTCAAGGGTTACTTCCAGCAGCCGCTGCGCCGCATCCTGGCTGAAGAAAGCGCCCTGCTGCAGTGGCTGCAAGGCAAGGCCGACAAGCTCTATGCCCGCAAGCAGCGCTACGGGGATGCGCTCTGATGGCGGGTTGGAACCTGGAGCCTGCGTACGCCAACCTCGCGGAGGACTTCGGCAGCCTGGAGGCGGTGTTCGCCTTGCAGGGCGAGCGGCTGACCCGCGACCCGCTGTCGGAAGTGATCCGTGTAGAGCGCGGTGGGGTCAATTACTACGTCAAGCGCTATGTGGGTGCCGGCAAAGGCCTGCGCCGCTACCTGGGCAAGCCCCGGGTGAAGTCCGAGTGGCAGAATCTCAAGCGCTTCGCCAAGTGGGGCATCCCGACTGCCGACGTGGTTGCCTGGGGCCTGGAGCGCAACGGCCTGGCCTATGACCGTGGGGCGATGATTACCCGTGAGCTGCCCAGGACCGAAGACCTGTCGGCGCTGGCCGAGCACAAGGACGCGCGCCTCAAGGATCCCCGCTGGGTCAATGCGGTTAGCCGCCAACTGGCCGAATACACGCGGACCATGCACGAACACCGCTTTACCCATAACGATTTGAAGTGGCGCAACCTGCTGGTGGACGACCAGGCCACGCTGTACCTGATCGACTGTCCCAATGGTGATTTCTGGCGTGGCTTCTGGCTCAAGTACCGCATCACCAAGGACCTGGCGTGCCTGGACAAAGTAGCCAAGTATCACCTGTCGGCCACCCAGCGGCTGCGCTTTTACATGCAATATCGCCAACGCACGCACCTGACGGTGTCGGACAAACTGCGGATTCGCCACGTGGTGAAGTTTTTCGAGGGACGCGAATGAGTGACTTCCTGGCGGCCGAGGACCGCGCTCTGCTCGAGCGCAATGGCCTGGCCACTTTCGAGGCCCTGTGGGCCAAGCAACTGGATGCTGTGGATGAGCCGAACACCAGCCGTGGCGGCTGGAGCAGCGTGTTTCGTCTTGAGCTCGACGGCCATGGTTATTACCTCAAACGCCAGAGCAACTACCTGACGCGCACCCTGCACAGTCCGCTGGGCGAGCCGAGCTTCGCCCGCGAATTTCGCAATATCAGCCGCTATCGGGCGCTGGGCATCCCGGCACTGCAGGCGGCGTTTTTTGGTGAACGCAAGGTTGCGGGCGAACGCCGTGCGATGCTGCTGACGCGCGCGCTGGACGGCTGGAACGACCTGGATTCGTTGCTGGAGCAATGGTTGTCACTGAGCGACGCCCAGCACCACGCGATCCTGCTGGCCTGCGGTCGGCTGGCGCGGCAGCTGCACAGCGTGGGCCAGGTACACGGCTGCTTCTACCCCAAGCATATTTTTTTGCAGGCGACCGGCGACGGCTACGCCGCGCAGTTGATCGACCTGGAGAAAACCCGCCCGTTGCTGTTCGGCTGGCGTGACCGGGTCAAGGATCTGGAACCGCTGTTGCGCCGCGCGCCGCAGTGGTCGCAGGCCCAGGTGCGGCAACTGCTGGCGGCGTATCTTGAGCAGCCGCAGGACAGCGCGCTGGTCGACACCTGGTTCCAGCGCCTCACTGCACGGCGCAGCCACAAGGAGAACCGCTGATGCGTTTGTCCGAACTCAAACAGGCCGGGCGCCGCCCGAGCCTGCCGCTGACCATCGAGCTGGCGGATGCGGCCGGCACTGGCCAGTTGCAACTGCTGAGCCTGTTGCGCGTGTTGCCGGGCGAGCGCTACGTGGGCGCGGCGGTCTGGCGCGGGCGTCCGGTGCTGGCCAAGTTGCTGGTAGGCAGCAAGGCGGCGCGGCACTTTCAGCGTGAGTTGAGCGGTGTGCGTCTGCTGGCCGAGCAAGGGTTGACCACGCCGCTGCTGCTCGCCGATGGCTTGCAGGAAGGCGAGGGTGGCTGGCTGTTGTTCGAATTTATCGAGGGCGCTCAAAGCCTGGCCGACGCCTGGCGCGCGGTCGAAGGGTTGCCGCCGTTGGCCGACGAGCAGACGGCGGTGCTGGCCGAGGCCTTGGGTGCGATTGCGCAGATGCACGCCAAAGGCGTATGGCAGCAAGACCTGCATCTGGATAATCTGCTGCGCCAGGGTGACACGCTGTACCTGATCGACGGTGCCGGTGTGCGGGTTGAAGAGGCGGGCAAGCCGCTGTCGCGCAACCGCGTGCTGGAGAACCTCGGGGTGTTTTTTGCGCAGTTGCCCAGGAACCTCGAGCCGTTTACCGAAGAATTGCTGGTGTATTACCTGCTGAGCAACGGTGAGCATGCATTGCCGCTGCAGGCGCTGGAAAAACAGGTGCGCAAGGTCAGTGCCTGGCGCCTGAAGGACTTCCTCGGCAAAGTGGGCCGCGAGTGCACGCTGTTCAGCGTGCAACGCGGCGCCTTTGGCTTGCGCGCGATTCGCCGCGAAGAAGAAGCGTCGATGTTGCCGGTGCTGGAACAGGCCGATGCACTGCTGGACGGGGGCCACCTGTACAAGACCGGCGGCGCGGCCAGCGTGGCCAGGGTCGAAGTGGCCGGCCGGCCGCTGGTGATCAAGCGCTACAACATCAAGGGCTTCGCCCATTGGCTCAAGCGCTTCTGGCGCCCGAGCCGCGCCTGGCATTCCTGGCGCGAGGGCAACCGCCTGGCGTTCCTCGGCATCGCCACGCCCACACCGCTGGCGGTATTGGAAAAACGCTTTTTCTGGCTGCGCAGCCGAGCGTACCTGGTGACGCAATACCTGCCAGGCCCGGACATCATCGAGCGCTTTGCGCCTTACGTGGAAAACGGCGACGCCCCCGAAGCCGAGTTGCAGGCGCTGGACCAACTGTTTGCCGAACTGATCCGCGAGCGCATCAGTCATGGGGATTTCAAAGGCCATAACCTGTTCTGGGCCGGGGATCGGTGGTCGCTGATCGACCTGGATGCGATGTGCCAACACACCTCCGATGCCAGCTTTGCGCCGGCGTTTGCCAGGGACCGCGCGCGGTTCATGCGCAACTGGCCTGAAAGCAGCGCGTTGTATCAGCTGATTGATCAGCGCCTGCCCACTCGCACGAGCGCATAAGACCCAGGGTGGGAGGTGGCTTGCTCCCGATGAGGATGTGTCAGTCGGTACCTGAGTTGACTGCCCGCCGCTATCGGGAGCGAGGCCCTTTTTATTAAGTACAAAGACAATTTGTAATTTAAAGCCTGAAATTTCAGGCAAGCACATTCCTGTGGCGAGCGGGCTTGCCCCGCGTTGGGCCGCGTAGCTGCCCTGAAACCATGTTCTGCGCTGGGGCAGGGACACCGCATTTTTCTTGATTGGGGGCGCTTCGCCCCCCAACGCGGTGCAAGCCCTGCTCGCCACAGAGGCTGCGGTTTGCTGCGCGGCAGCACCAAGTCGAAGATTTGTCGGAGGCTCCTTGACTGGAATGATTCATGTCAGATGGATCCAGGTATATGTTGCCTGGGCAACAGCAATGGGGCAGTTGTTGTTGCGCAAGAACAGTCCGCGTTTGCTTTTTTCCTTTATTTCATTGATTTAAATAGATAAAAATCCTGGCACACACTCTGCAATGCCAATCGGTGAACCCATTCACCGGTCGCCTCAGCGGAGCCCCGTATGCCCAACAGCCTTTCCTCGCTTTCCCGTTTGATCTGCCTTGGCGCTGCGCTGTTGCTGGGCCAGGTGTGCACGGCTAACGCCGATGATGAGGTGCCGTCGCTTGCCGGCAAGCGCATCGCCGTGAGCATGACCGGCACCAGTCACTATTTCGATATCAAGGCATTCCAGGCGCAGGTCGATGAGATCAAGCGCCTGGGCGGTACGCCGATCACCCTGGATGCCGGGCGCAATGACAAGAACCTGGTGACCCAACTGCAAACCGTGGTCACCCAGAAGCCCGATGCGGTGATCCAGACCCTGGGCACCCTCAGCGTGATCGACCCCTGGCTCAAGCGCATCAGCAAGGCCGGCATCCCGCTGTTCACCATTGACGCGCCGTCGCAGTACAGCCTCAACAACACCACCTCCGATAACGTCGCCACCGGCAAGGCCCTGGCCGATCAGTTGATCAAGGACGCCGGCGGCAAGGGCAAAATTCTGGTGTTCAACGGCTTCTACGGCGTGCCGGTGTGTGCGATTCGTTATGACCAGTTGAAGCTGGCGCTCAAGGATTATCCACAGCTGGAAATCATCCAGCCCGAGTTGCGCGATGTGATTCCCAACACCGTGCAGGACGCCTATTCCCAAGTGTCTGCGCTGCTCAACAAATACCCCAGGGGCAGCATCTCGGCGATCTGGTCGGCGTGGGATATTCCGCAGTTGGGCGCGAGCAAGGCATTGATCGACGCCGGGCGCACCGAGATCAAGACCTACGGCGTCGACGGGACGCCGGAAGTGCTGGCGCTGCTCGGCCAGGACCATTCGCCAGTGGGCGCGGTGGTGGCGCAGCAGCCGGCGCTGATCGGCAAGACCGCCGTGCAGAACGTCGCGCGCTACCTCGCCGGGCAGCGTGACTTGCCCAGGGAAACTCATGTGGCGACGCTGTTGACCACCGCCGCAAACCTGCCGCAGGTCCAACAATTGCGAGGTGACTGATGCCGGCTTTACACCTGCAGCATGTGCACAAACGCTTTGGCGCCACCCTGGCGCTGGATGGCGCGAGCCTCAAGGTCGAGCGCGGCACCGTCCACGGGCTGGTGGGCGAGAACGGCGCGGGCAAGTCGACCCTGATCAAGATCCTGGCCGGTATCCACACCGCCGACGCAGGGCAGGTGAGCATCGACGGGCAGTCGTACGACAGGCTGTCGCCGCGTCAGGTGGACGCGCTCGGCGTGCAGTTCATCCATCAGGAGCGGCTCTTGCCGGCCAGTTTCACTGTGGGCGAGGCGCTGTTTTTCGGACATGAGCTGCGCCGTGGGCCGTTTGTGGATCGGCGCCGCCAGCAACGTGAGGCGCAGCGTTTGCTGGCGGACTATTTCGACCTGCAATTGCCGGCCGGCGCCTTGGTGAGCGAGCTGAACAGCGCCGAGCGCCAGGTGTTGCAGATCACCCGTGCGCTGATTCGCCAGCCGAAGATTCTGGTGTTCGACGAGCCCAGTGTGGCGCTGGTCAAGCGCGAGGTTGACCAGTTGCTGCGCATCGTCAGGCGCTTGCGCGATCAGGGGCTGTCGATTCTGTACATCTCCCATTACCTGCAGGAAATCGACAGCCTGTGCGATGAGGTCACGGTGCTGCGCAATGGGCGCGATGTGGCGGTGGTCGAGCCTCGGCATACCTCGAGTGCCGAGATCGCGCGGCTGATGGTCAATCGGGAGGTGCGGGAGATGTATCCCAAGGCCCGTGTGGCAGTGGGCGAGCCGTTGCTGCAGGTGAAGTCGCTGAGCCTGGCGCGGCGTTATCGGCACATCGACCTGCAGGTGCGGCGCGGAGAAATCGTTGGCCTCACCGGGTTGGTGGGGTCCGGGGCCAAGGAATTGTTCAAGACGCTGTTTGGAATCGAACGGGCCGACAGCGGCAGTATTCATCTGCAAGGTCGCCTGCTGCGCCTGCGTTCACCGGGCCAGGCGATTGCCGCCGGGATCGCGCTGGTGCCGGAAGAGCGGCGCAGCCAGGGCATTGCGCCGGTATTGTCGGTGCTGGAAAACCTGACGCTGGCCGGGCTGGGCAGGTTCAGTCGCTGGGGTCTGTTGAGCCGCTTCAGGGAGCAGGCGGAAACGGCGCGGCTGATCGATGAGCTGGCGATCAAGGCGCCGGGGCCTCACGCGGCGGTCAGCCAGCTCAGTGGTGGCAACCAGCAGAAGGTTGCACTGGGCAAATGGCTGAGCCGCCGTTCGGCCGTGTACCTGCTCGACGAGCCGTGCGTGGGGGTGGACGTGGGCGCCAAAGTCGAGATCTATCGCTTGATCGGGCGCCTGGTGCAGGAGGGCGCGGCTGTGCTGGTGCTGTCATCGGATTTACCCGAACTGCTGGGGATCAGCGACCGCATTCTGGTGCTGCATCGCGGTGAAATCGCTGGCGAGTTTCGTGCCGGCGAGGCCGACAGCGACCGGTTGCTGGCGTGTGCCACCGGGGCGGTGCCCGCCGCAGCGTTGCGGACGCGGGAGGTCGAGCATGCTTGAGGCGCTGCTGCGACGCGGTTCGGTCGGCGTGTTCCTGGCGATCCTGCTGGGGTTTGCCGTGGCCGCGCCGAATTTTCTCTCGGTGGGCAATCTGGCCAATGTGTTCAGCCAGTCGGCGATCCTCGGCGTGCTGGCGTTCGGGCTGACCTGCGTGATCATCGGCGGTGGCTCGAATGTGGTCGCCGGTGGGCTGGACCTGTCGTTGGCGGCCAACCTGGGGCTGTGTGCGGCGGTGTTCAGCCGCCTCAACAATGCCGGGCTGGAGCTTTGGCTGACGGTGTCGCTGACCTTGGCGTGCGGCGTTGTGGTCGGCCTGATCAATGGGCTGGCGGTGGTGCTATTGCGCCTGCCGCCGCTGCTGGCGACCCTGGCGAGCATGAATGTGCTGGCCGGACTCGAGCTGGTGTTGACCGAAAATACCGTGGTGTCCACCGACTCGCCGCTGCTGGACCTGCTCAGCGGCGGCGCCTGGCTGGGGGTGCCGGCGCTGGCCTGGGTATTGCTGGTGACAGCGGGGTTGCTGACCTTGCTGATCCAGCATTCGCCCTACGGGCTGCGTTTGCATGCAGTGGGCGAATACCCGCAGGCCGCCGAGGCAGCCGGGCTGCGCAATGCGCGCTATGTGTTGTCGAGTTATCTGCTGGCGGGGCTGTGCGCCGCTGTTGCTGCGTTGTGTTCGGCGGCGTTTTTCAGCGGCAGCACCACCGGGTCCGGCGACATGCTGCTGTCGGTGGTGGCGATTGCGTTTCTGGGCGTAGTGTTTTCGCGGCGGCTGGTGGCGAGTATCCCCGGTACGTTGTTCGCGGCGTTGTTGATCGGCTTTCTGATCAATGGCTTTCAACTGCTCAACGTATCGAGTTTCTGGGTCAACGGCGTGCAGGGTGTGTTGATCCTGCTGGTGGTGGCCGCGTCCAGCGCGTTGAGTCGAGGGAGCCGCCCATGAAGCTGCGTGCCTTGTTGCCACTGACCTTGCCGCTGGTATTCGTGGTGATTGTGGTGGTGTTTGCCATGCAGGCGCCGGGGTTTCTCAGCGCCGGCAACCTCAAAAGCCTGGTGCTGAACAATTTTGTGCTGCTGGCGATTGTGTCCATCGGCATGACCTACGCAGTGGCGGCGGGCGGCATCGACCTGTCGGTGGGGACGGCGCTGGACTTCGCCAGTTTCAGCGTTGTGGTGCTGCTCAACGGCGGGCATGGCTGGGCGGTGGCGACTGCGGGTGCATTGGTCGCGGCATTACTGGTGGGGCTGGTGAATGCTGTGCTGATTGGCGGGCTGCGCATCAGCCCTTTCCTGGCCACCCTCGGCACCTTGTTTATCGGCACCAGTGCGCAGCAACTGCTCTCGGACGGAGGGCAGCCGATCTACATGGCCCAGGGATTGAAACCGGGGGTGGCGGGGCTCACGCCGTTGCTGATCGTGCTGGGACTGGCGTTGTTTTACGGCCTTTTACTGGCGCGAGGGCGCCTGGGGCGGGAATTGCTGGCGCAGGGCACGCAGCCGTTGCTGGCGTATTACTCGGGGTTGTCGGTGCGGCGGATCGTGACCGTGGTGGCGCTGGCCACGGCCTTGGCGTGCGGGGTAGCCGGGGTGCTACTCGCGGCGACAGTGAGCGCGTATGTGCCGTTGTCGGGGAATGCGTTTTTGCTGAATGCGATTGGGGCGGTGTTTATTGGCACGACGTTGAGTCGGCAGGGTCGGGCGAATGTTTTTGGGACGTTGCTGGGGGTGCTGTTTATCAACGTGATTGCCAATGGATTGTTGTTGATTGGCTGGAATTTTTATTGGCAGCAGGTGGCGACGGGGGTGTTGATTTTTGTGGTGTTGACGTTCAGTTTTGCCAGCCGGCGGCTGGTGGATCGAGCCTGATGCCCATTTTTCTGTAGACCTGGTCCAAATGTGGGAGGGGCTTCCTCCCGATAGCATTGGGTCAGATACAAATAAGTTGCATGACCCACCGCCATCGGGAGCAAGCCCCCTCCCACATTTGGATATCCATTTTTCTGATAGGTATCACACTGCTTTGCTTTTGGGCCTTTCCAAAAGTGAGCCGCTGTAAGAGCGGAACCCTAAGCAGCCGTTACCGAAGCAATGGATATGTACACAACCAAACAAGCCCACCACCGCATCGGCATCGGAAAACTCCCACACTCGCATGCCCTTATTCCGTCTATATCGCACAGGGCCGTAATGCTAGCGTGCGTGACCTACCGGAGGTCACCGAATGAACACTGCACTCAAAATCCTGTTGGCGGCATCAGCACTGAGCCTGTTCGGCTGCGGCACCGTCAATACAGTCATGCGCGAAGACCATGTCGCCGTGCAGGCGCTCAAAAAACAGAAAACCTACTGCCAGTCCATCACCCGCGTCTACAGCGGGGTCGCGTATGACCTGTGTCAACTGCACGCTCCCCCTCCGCCACCACCGGTGTGTGGGTAAATTTCGTGCCGCTGATCGTCATCGATGTGGCGGCCTCCGGCGTATTGGACACCCTCGTCCTGCCTTACACGGTCTATCGGCAAAGCACCGACGGCAGCCTCGAGCTGCGCTAGCGCCTTGCCGCTTACAGTTTCCTGCCTCTTTTAAGCTATAATCCCGCCCTTTAGCTGTTTCCTGCCCAGGCGGGAGGCACACTTTTTTCAGGCGCGATGCGCCTGCATGCAGACTAAAAGAGGCTAGACCCCTGTGGCATTGACGATTCTTGGCCTGTCCGGCGCCCTTAGCCATGATCCTTCCGCAGCCCTGTATATCGACGGCAAGCTGATCGCGGCCGCCGAAGAAGAGCGCTTCGTACGCGACAAACATGCAAAGAACCGCATGCCCTACGAATCGGCGAAGTTCTGCCTGGAACAGGCCGGTATCAAGCCTTGCGACGTTGATGTGGTGGCGATTCCGTTCGCGCCGATCAGCCTGTTCGGCGAGGCGCGCTGGCACTATGCCAAGCGTTACTGGTACGCCCCGGACCGCGCGCTCGATGCGATTCTGATGGGTAACCGTCGCTACAAGCGCTATCGCAACAAGATCGTCTGGTGCCTGGAGCAACTGGGCTTCGATCCGAAGAAAATCAGGATCGAGCCGGTTGAGCACCACCTGGCCCACGCTTCCAGCGCCTATCACTGCTCGGGCTTCCAGGAAAAAACCGCGATTCTGGGCATCGACGGCAAGGGCGAGTACGCCACCACGTTCTTCGGCTATGGCGAGAACGGCAAGATCCACAAGATCAAGGAATTCTACGACCCTGACTCCCTCGGCGGCCTGTATGGCGCGATCACCGAGTTCCTCGGTTTCGAGATGCTCGACGGTGAGTTCAAGGTCATGGGCATGGCGCCGTACGGCGATGCCAGCAAGTACGATTTTTCGCGCCTGGCCTCCTTTGAAAACGGCGAGCTGGTGATCAACACCGACTACGCCAACGTCATCGGCCTGCGCCGCTACAAGGAGAAGGGCAAAGGCTTCTACTTCTCGCCAAAACTGATCGAGTGGCTGGGGCCAAAGCGTGAAGGCGATATTGCCGACGAGCCTTACATCCACTACGCGGCCAGCATGCAGGCGTTGTTCGAGAAGCTGGCTTTGCAGATGATCGACCATTACCTGGGCGACATCCTCAAGGACACTGGCAAGCTGGCTTTCGCCGGCGGTTGCGCGCTGAACGTCAAGCTGAACCAGAAGATCATCGCCCGTGACGACGTGAAAGAGCTGTTCGTGCAGCCGGCTTCCGGTGATGCCGGCACTGCCGTTGGCGCTGCTGCTTACGTGTCCCACGCCCGTGGCGTACCGGTGGAGAAGATGGAACACGTCTACCTCGGCCCGTCCTACAGCAACGAAGATGTGATCGCCGCCTGCGCCAAACACGAGAGCAAGCCGGTGTGGCGCAAGATCGAAAACATGCCCAAGCGCATCGCCAAAATCATGGTCGACGGCAACCCGGTGGCCTGGTTCCAGGGCCGTATGGAGTTTGGCCCGCGTGCGTTGGGCGGTCGTTCGATTATCGGTTGCCCAAGTGCAACCGGCGTGGCCGACCGCATCAACCACCAGATCAAGTTCCGCGAGCGCTGGAGGCCTTTCTGCCCGTCGATGCTCGACACCGTGGCCCCGCAGATGATCAAGGTCGACCACCCGGCGCCGTTCATGACCTTCACCTTTGAAGTGTCGGAAGAATGGAAAACCCGCGTGCCGGAGGTGGTGCACGAAGACGGCACCTCCCGTGCCCAGGTGCTCAAGCGCGAGTACAACCCGCGCTACTACGACATGATGAAAGAGCTGGAAGTGCTGACCGGCAATGGCGTGTCCCTGAACACCTCGCTCAACCGCCGTGGCGAAGCGATGATCTGCTCGCCCAAGGACGCGCTGGACATGTTCTTCGGCTCCGACCTGCAGTATCTGATCATGGAAGACATCCTCGTGGTCAAGGACGGTGTGGACCCTTATGACGCCGTGGTCTAAATGCTGAACCGCTTCCAGGGTTGGCGTGAGCGAGGCTGGGTGCCTGTCGAGGCCGAGGCTTACGCTCAAGCCTGGCAGCGATTTGGTGGCAGCGTGGCGACCCATCCACGGGTCGTCGAGCGTTTGGCCGGCTCTGGCGCAGATTCCGGTGCGTTACCTGGGCTGGGAGCAGGACGGCGAACTCAAGGGCGCAATTGCCACCTGGGGGCGCGACCTGGCGCTGTCCAAGGACGTGCTCAAGCGCCACGGCAAGAAGGGCCTGTTTGACCTGGGTAATGCCGAGATCATCCTGCCGATTGCCGCCGATGCGCAGTTACCGGTACGCCATCGCGGGCGCTACCTGTCGGCCTTGAACGAAGGGCGCGTCAGTACCCTCAAGCCCCAGGCCGAGCAATTGGCCATGGCGCGCACCCCCGAAGACCTGTCGAAGAAGTTTCGCTACAACCAGCGCCGCGAACTGCGCCTGCTGGAAGAGGCGGGCGGCGTGGTGCGGGCGGTGAGTGAGTTTTCCAGTGCGGAGCTGGCGGCGGTTTATCGCGACCTGTTCCAGCGCCGCTGGGGCTTTGCCGCCACCGGCGCCGAGCGTCTGGCCGAAGTGTTGGCATTGCTCCAGGAGTTTCTGGTGGGTTCGGTGCTGTTCCTCAACGATGCGCCGATTGCCGTGCAGTTGGTGTATCGCGTCGAGGCGCCCGAATGGATCAGCATCGAATACGTCAACGGCGGCGTCGACCCCGAAACCCGTGCGTTCAGCCCAGGCAGCGTGTTGAGTTTTCTCAATACCCAAAGTGCCTGGGAGCAGGCTCGCACGCTCAACAAGCCGCTGCGTTTTTCTTTCGGGCGCGCCGACCGCGAATATAAAGAGCGCTGGTGCAACCCGGTGCCGGTGTTCAGCCTATGAGCCGCAAACAGCAACTGCTCAAGCGCCATCGCCGCAACAAACGCATCGCCTTGCTGGTGGGCTTGTTGGTGTTGATCGCAGTGGGTGTGCTGGTGGCCTGGTGGCTGCCGCTGATCCTCGCAGTGCTGCTGTGGGTGGCCCACGAAGCCTGGTTTGCCGACCATCTGTTCTACTCGCCCAAGGATGACTACCAGTACCGCTTTGCGCCGCACAGTCGTCACGGCGACCTGCATCTGGAGGCCGGGCGTTTGCAATCGGACACGCCGCTGACGCTTGCAGGCGATGAAACCCTGATCGTCCAGGTGCAGCTTGAAAGCAGCTGGCTCGGACGTTTTCTCGATCCTGCGGTAGATGTGTCGGGCGATCGCCAAGCCTTCGAGCGCGGTGTTGCCGGTACGCGTTACCTCAACCTCACCGGTGCAGCGGCGGCCCTGGCTGCGGGTGAAGTGCGCGTGCGTGGGCGATTCTGCCGCATTGTCGGCCAGCCGACGCTTTGGGTGTTCCGCCAGCCGGACCCGGCGCGCCAACGCGTGATGGTGATCGCGCCCCATGCCGACGATGCCGAGCTGGCTGCGTTCGGCCTGTATGCCCAGGCGGATGAAAGCTGGATCGTGACCCTCACCGCCGGTGAAATCGAAGCCGAACATTATCAACAGATGGGCCTGCCGCAGGTCGACGCTGCACGTTTGAAGGGGCGTCTGCGCGCCTGGGACAGCATCGCCGTGCCGCGCTGGGCCGGGGTGCCCGAGGCGCAGTGCGTGCAACTGGGCTATTTCTGCCTGCAACTGCCGGCCATGCAGGCCGCGCCGGATCAGCCCCAGGCTTCACGTGAGGCGCAATGCGCCGATACGCGGCTGTTTCGCCAGTTCAACAGGCTTGCGTTGCCCAGCGATGCGGACGGTTTGCCGACCTGGCACAACCTGATCGCCGACCTGCGCGCGCTGCTGCTCAAGGCGCGTCCCGAGGTGATCGTGTTGCCGACGCCGCTGCTCGATCCGCACCCTGATCACATCTGCGCCCACAACGCCGTCATCGAAGCCTTGCAGGGACTTGAGTGGCAGCCCGGCACACTGCTGGGCTACGCCAACCATTTGCACGATAACGACCGCTGGCCCATGGGCGACTCGGGCGCTGGCGTGGCGTTGCCGCCGCAGTTCGATGCCGACCGGGTACTGCAGCCGTATTGCCGTGTACTCAGCCACAGCCTGCAAGTGGACAAGGCCATGGCGCTGGGCATGATGCATGACCTGCAACCGCGCGCGCCGTTCAAGCGCCGTGTCCGTCGCCTGTTGCAACAACTGCTGGCGGGTCGTGGTCCATCGCCCTACGGCGAGAACGAGTTTTTCCGCAAGGCCGTGCGCCGTCACGAACTGCTTTGGGTGCTGAAGCAGGACTGAAATTGACTTTATCGTCGGGCGGCTTGCCGCGGCCCGATTGCCCCATGGAGTGTTATGAAGCCTCGTTTCAAGGTTTTGCAATTACAGCCGGATTACAACGTCAAGCTCAACGATTTTGCCGACCTCGGTGAGCAGATCGTCAAGTCGTTGCCGCCTGAGCGTTTCGAGGTCACCTCGGCATTCCTCAGCGGGCACCCACAGCCGGGCCAGCCGTTGAGCGTGGCCGATCATTCCAAGTATTTCCAATTTCCCGAGAAAGCCCTGAAGGGCATTCGCCTGGGCGCCATGTGGGAAATCTACAAGTATTGCCGTGAGCAGCAGTTCGACGTGGTCATCTGCAATCGCTTCAAGTCGGTGAACATGATGCTGTCGCTCAATCGCTGGCTGAAGATTCCATTGTGCATCGGCATTTCCCATGGCTTTGGCGAGTATGAGCGTGCTTATCGCCGGCGCCAGACGCGCCGGCTGGTCAGCCCGGCGTGGCGGTTCGTCGGGGTTTCGGCGGCCGTGCGTGATTATCTGGTGGGCCTGGGCTGCGGCTTTACCCGCGAGAACACCACCTTCGTCACCAATGCCATCGACATTCCCCAGGCCGAAGCCCTGCAGTTGCCGCGCGAGCAGGCGCGCCAGGCGCTCGGGCTGGCGCCCGATGCGCGGATCGTCGGCGCGTTGGGGCGACTGGTGCCAATCAAGGGCCACACGCACCTGTTGCAGGCGTTCGCACGGCTCAAGGACAAGTACCCCAACGCGCAACTGGGCATCATTGGCTCCGGTCGCGCGGAAGCCGACCTGCGCGCCGACATCGAGCGCCTTGGGCTCACCGGCCGCGCGCACCTGCTGGGCTTTCGCGAGGACGGTCTCCAGTACGTGCGTGCCTTCGATATCTGGACCATGCCGTCGCTGCAGGAAGGCCTCGGCCTGGCGTTGCTCGAAGGCATGAGCGGGCACCTGCCGGTGATCGCCTCCAACGTCCCGGCCATGCTGCCGCTGGTGGAAGGAGCGGGTGGTCTGTCCCACGAGCCGGGCAATGTCGAGCAACTCAGCGCGGCCCTGGACACTTACCTGGCCATGAGTGACGAGCAGCTGCGCGCCAAGGGCGAGCAGGTATTTCGCTATCTCGAAGAGCATCACGCCCTGGCAGAATTCCAGCAGAAGTACCTGGACCTTATCGACACCGGTTTGAAACAAGTAGGTAGAGCATGACAACGCAACAACCCCTGGTCTCGGTGATTATCGCGTCCTACAACCACGGCCGGTACATCGAGCAGAGCATCCTCAGCGTGCTCGGTCAGACGTACCCGAATATCGAACTGCTGGTGGTGGACGACGGCTCCAGGGATGACAGCGTCGAGCGCATCCGACGTCTGCAGGCCGAGCATGGCTTTGACTTCCAGGTGCAGCAGAATCAGGGTCTCACCGCCACCCTCAACGGCGCGATTGCGCGGGCCAAGGGCAGCCTGATCGCACCGTTCGGCTCCGACGACATCATGCTGGCGGACCGTATTGCCACCCAGGTGGCGTATATGGAAGACAAGCCGAAGGTGGGCATCTGCGCCGGCAATATCGAGCTGATCGATGGCGACGGCAACCTGCACCCGGAGAAAAAACAGCGCCGCGACGTACCGTTTCGCAGCCTGGATTTCGATGACATGTTCATGGATCGCAAGCCGTTCCCGCCGGCGCCGACCATGCTGATTCGCCGGCATGTGCTGGAGGAGGTCGGTGGCTTCGACCCGCTGATCCCCCTGGAAGACTTGCTCATTCAGTTGAAGGTCACGGCAGCGGGCTACACCATCGACGCCCTTGGCGTGGTGATGGCGCAGTACCGCCAGCATGCGAGCAACACCTACAAGAACCATCGCTACATGATCGAGAACATCCTCAAGACCTATGCCCACTTCAGCCATCACCCGGCCTATGACGCGGTGCGCTACAACTTCCTGAACTCGATGTTCCTCAAGACCGCCGATCGTGACCGACCGCTGGCACGGGAGATTCTCAAGCAGATCCCGCTCAAATTCTGGGGGCGCAAGACCTTGCGTGGCCTGGTGCGGCTCTACCTGACGCCGCTGCGCTCCTAAGCGCTGGGCGCGGCCAGTACGTGCGCGCGGATCTTCGCCGTGGCGCCCGCGCTGGCAACGGTCGCGTAACCCTTGGTCAACTGTTCGAAGTGGGTATCGAACAGCCAGCTGCGATCCTGCGGATAGCGTTGCATATGGCGCAGGTTGCGCTGGCGCAGGGCGTTGCGCAGGGGCGACGGGAAGATGCGCAGGTCGGCAATGTCGATCAGGCCGAACTCGCCGTCATCCATCAGCAAGACGTTACCCAGGTGCAGCGAGCGGAAGTACACGCCGCGCTCATGCAACTGCGCCATGAACTGGCCAAAGCGTTCGATCAATGACTCGCGCAGGCTGCTGTCCAGGCTTTGCAGGGCCTGGCGCAGGGTCAGGCCGGGCAGTGGCGAGTAGGTGACGGCACTGCTGCCATCGGCGAGGGCGTAGATCGCCAGTATCTGCGGCGTAGGGATGCCAAGACTGCGCAGCTGTTCGGCGTTGCTGGCGAACCGCTCCGAGTAGGGGTTGAAGCTGCCCGAGGTGTACCAGCGGCGGGCGCGGAACACCTTGAGGAAGCGACCGTCGACCAGGCGCAGTACTTTCGGGCCCAGGCCATCGGCTTCGATCACCTGGGCATCGCTGCACAGCGCTTCAAAAGCGGCAGGCTTGAGGCTTTGTACAGGCAGGCGCAGCAAGCTGTGACGGCGCTGGGCAATGCTCAAGCCGGCGATAAACGCCAGCGGAATCCACAACAGGAACCAGTGCTCCTTGGGCCGCGACAGGATGCCGCCGCCTTCGGTCAGGCCCGCGCCGATGCCGTAGACCAGCAGGGCTGAGGCGAGGATGAACAGCGGCTGCGCACGCTCCTTGAAGCTTTTGTAGAGGCCCCAGCCAAGCATGAATATCCACGGGATGAGGCCGATGATGCCGACGTAATACAGCACGCCGAGGGCGAAACTGTGGGGCTCGCGCAGCACATAGCCAGGCGAAACGGTCAGGTACAACTCGGAATCGTAGCTGTGGCCGATCCACGGGTGCTCCGCAATCCGTTCCAGCGACATGCTCCACAGTTGGAGCCGCAGGGAGTTGCCGCGCTGGGTGAGCAAGTCCGGGTAAAACAGCAGCAGCGCGGCGGCACCCACGGCCACGCCTGCGATCATCAGTACCGAACGGCGGTTGCGGCTGACAAAACTCATCCACAGGATGGTCAGAGTCATGGCGACCAGGGGCGTACGCGAACCGGTCGCCAGCACGGCCACCGTCATGACTGCCAGGGCTGGTATGCTGACCCACAGCACGTGCGGGCGCCGGGTGGTCATGCACACGTACAGCCAGTACACGCAAAAAAAGCCGAACAGGTGGGAGCTGAGCAGTGGGTTATCCAGGGCGCCACGGCCGCCGATCATGCGCATGCCGGGCTGGAAACCCTTGACGAACGCCACGATGTTGAACACGCACACCACCATCGCGATCACCGCGGCGGCGAAGAAGATCGGTTTGAACAGGTCGTTGCGATAATGCAGCAGCAGCCCGCAGCCGCCGAACAGCATGAAGGTGTTCAGCGGGCGTTTGAACAGGTCGGTGTCGATGCTCGGTTCGGGGCTCCACAGCAGGCTGGTCAGGGCCCAGGCGGCAAACACCAGAAAGGCGATCGCCAGCGGTTCGCGCAGCAGTTCCCGGAACTCTCTGGGGCGCTGGAACAGCATGAACAAAGTCGGCACGGTAAACAGGAGGTAGACGATTCGATGCAGCACATTACGATTGGAGACAAGGAACAGCGCACTCAGCAGCAGCAATAAGCCAATGGGTAAAATCCACATGACCATAAAGTCGAAAACGCGATTTGAGCCATAGTTGAGACGCTTGGAGTGCATACGCAAAAGCCATTCCAGAGAAAGAAAGCCGACCATCGTAAAGCAGGCGTTATTGGTTGTCGTCGGCAGCAAGCGCGGGCGCGCGAGCCATGCCGGGTGCAAGTACAACAGAGAAGCTGTGCTAAAGTCAGCCTCCTTTTTCAAAACGCCGCGTGTTATGACCGATTCCAGTCCGAGCGCAAGCCCTTCGAGCTTGAAAATATACTTCCGTCTACTCAGCTACGTCAGGCCCTACGCGGGGCTGTTTGCACTGAGTATTCTCGGATTTCTGATTTTCGCGTCGACCCAGCCGATGCTGGGGTACATCCTCAAGTACTTCGTCGACGGCCTGTCCAACCCCGAAGCGGTGCTGTTCCCCAGCGTACCGTTCCTGCGCGACCTGCAGTTGCTGCAGGCCGTGCCGCTGCTGATCATCCTGATCGCGGCGTGGCAGGGCCTGGGTTCGTTCCTGGGTAACTACCTGCTGGCCAAGGTGTCCCTGGGCCTGGTCCACGACCTGCGGGTGCAACTGTTCAACAACCTGCTGACCCTGCCCAACCGTTATTTCGACAACCACAACTCGGGGCACCTGATTTCCCGCATCACCTTCAACGTGACCATGGTCACGGGGGCTGCCACCGATGCGATCAAGGTGGTGATCCGCGAAGGCATGACGGTGATTTTCCTGTTCGCCTCGCTGCTGTACATGAACTGGCGCCTGACGCTGGTGATGATCGCCATCCTGCCGCTGATCGCGGTGATGGTCAGCACGGCCAGCAAGAAATTTCGCAAGCAGAGCAAGAAAATCCAGGTGGCCATGGGCGACGTCACCCATGTGGCCTCGGAAACCATTCAGGGCTACCGCGTGGTGCGCAGCTTCGGCGGCGAGGTTTACGAGGAGAAGCGTTTCCTCAAGGCAAGCCAGAGCAACACCGACAAGCAGTTGCGCATGACCCGCACCGGCGCCATCTACACCCCGGCCCTGCAACTGGTGATCTACACCGCCATGGCCGTGCTGATGTTTCTGGTGCTGTACCTGCGTGGCGATGCATCGGCGGGTGACATGGTGGCCTACATCACCCTGGCCGGCCTGTTGCCCAAGCCGATTCGCCAACTGTCGGAAGTCAGCTCCACCATCCAGAAGGGTGTGGCGGGTGCCGAGAGCATTTTCGAGCAACTGGACGAAGACGTCGAAATCGACCACGGCACCATCGAGCGTGACAAGGTCAGCGGTCGTCTGGAAGTGCGCAACCTGAACTTCACCTACCCCGGCACCGAGCGCCATGTGCTCAAGGACATCAGCTTTACCGCCGAGCCTGGGCAGATGATCGCCCTGGTGGGCCGTTCGGGCAGCGGCAAGTCGACCCTGGCCAGCCTGATCCCGCGTTTCTATCACCACGAAAGCGGCGAGATCCTGCTCGACGGCGTGGAGATCGAGGACTACAAGCTGCTCAACCTGCGCAAGCACATCGCGCAGGTCACCCAGCATGTGACCCTGTTCAGCGACACCGTGACCAACAACATTGCCTATGGCGACCTGGCCGGCGCGCCGAGGGCCGATGTCGAAGCGGCGGCGACCGATGCCAATGCCAAGGACTTCATCGACCAGTTGCCCAAAGGCTTCGACACCCAGGTCGGCGAAAACGGCGTGCTGCTGTCAGGCGGCCAACGCCAACGCCTGGCGATTGCCCGGGCGCTGCTGAAGAATTCGCCGCTGCTGATTCTCGACGAGGCCACCTCGGCCCTCGACACCGAGTCCGAGCGCCACATTCAGGCGGCGCTGGACAAGGTCATGCAAGGTCGCACTACCCTGGTGATCGCGCACCGCCTGTCCACCATCGAGAAGGCCGACCTGATCCTGGTGATGGACGATGGCCGTATTGTCGAGCGTGGCACCCACGGCGAACTGCTGGCGCAGAACGGCTACTACGCCCGCCTGCATGCCATGGGCCTGGATGCCCCGGTGTCGGCCGACATCACCTGATTCGATGGGGGCACACAGGGCTTCTGTGTGAGGCTTGTTGTGGGAGGGGGCTTGCTCCCGACAGCGGTGGATCAGCCAGCATTTATGCAAGCTGACAGACCGTTGTCGGGAGCAGGCCCCCTCCCACATTTGCTTGCGGTGCTCCACAAGCCGTCTATAACCCTGTGCTAATATCGCGCCCCTGTTCATTTTGTAGTGGGTTGCTCCATGAAGTTGTCCATGCCGCGATTCGATCAAGCCCCAGTCTTGGTAGTCGGCGATGTCATGCTCGACCGTTACTGGCATGGCGGAACCTCACGGATTTCCCCTGAGGCGCCGGTGCCGGTCGTCAAGGTCGAGCAAATCGAAGACCGTCCGGGTGGCGCTGCCAACGTTGCCCTCAATATTGCCGCCCTCGGCGCCCCGGCCTCCCTTGTGGGCGTGACTGGCGACGATGAAGCCGCCGACAGCCTGGCCAACAGCCTGCGCGGTGCCGGGGTGCGTGCGCTGTTCCAGCGGATTGCCCATCAGCCGACCACCGTCAAGCTGCGCGTGATGAGCCGTCACCAGCAATTGCTGCGTATCGATTTCGAAGAACCCTTCGCCACCGACGCCCTGGCCCTCAGCGGTCAGGTCGAGGCGCTGCTCGAAGGCATCAAGGTTTTGGTGCTCTCCGACTACGGCAAAGGCGCGCTGCAGAACCACCAGATGCTGATCCAGGCCGCCAAGGCCAGGGGGATCCCGGTATTGGCCGATCCCAAGGGCAAGGACTTCTCGATCTATCGAGGCGCCAGCCTGATCACGCCGAACCTCAGCGAGTTCGAAGCCATCGTTGGCGGATGCGTCGACGAACACGACCTGGTGACCAAAGGCGCAGCGCTGATGGCCGACCTCGACCTGGGTGCCTTGCTGGTGACCCGTGGCGAGCACGGCATGACCCTGCTGCGCCCTCACCATCCGGCCATGCACTTGCCGGCGCGGGCCCGTGAGGTCTTCGACGTCACCGGCGCTGGCGACACTGTGATTTCCACCCTGGCGGCGTCGATTGCCGCCGGCGAAGAACTGCCCCACGCTGTGGCCCTGGCCAATCTGGCGGCCGGCATCGTAGTCGGCAAACTGGGCACGGCTGCGATCAGTGCACCTGAGCTGCGCCGCGCGATCCAGCGCTCCGAAGGCTCCGAGCGCGGCGTGCTGACCATCGAACAATTGCTGCTGGCCATCGACGATGCCCGCGCGCACAACGAAAGCATTGTGTTCACCAACGGCTGCTTCGACATTTTGCATGCCGGTCACGTGACCTACCTCGAGCAGGCGCGCGCCCAGGGCGATCGTCTGATCGTCGCGGTGAACGACGATGCCTCGGTCAGCCGTCTCAAAGGGCCGGGCCGACCGATCAATAGCGTCGACCGGCGCATGGCCGTACTGGCCGGGCTGGGCGCAGTGGACTGGGTGATCAGCTTCTCCGAAGGCACGCCGGAAAAACTGCTGGCGCAGGTCAAGCCGGACGTGCTGGTCAAGGGCGGCGACTATTCGGTCGATCAGGTCGTGGGCGCCGATATCGTCAGTGCCTATGGTGGCAAGGTCAAAGTGCTGGAGTTGGTCGAGAACAGCTCGACCACCGCCATTGTCGAGAAGATCCGCAGTCATGAGTGAAGCGTGCGTACTGATTACCGGGGGCGCGGGTTTTATTGGCTCGCACCTGGTCGATGCGTTGCTCGCCAAGGGTTATTCGGTGCGGGTGCTGGATAACCTGTCCACCGGCAAGCGCCGCAACCTGCCGCTGGACAACCCACGGGTGCAACTGCTGGAAGGCAATGTGGCCGATGCCGAACAGGTGGCCCAGGCCGCCGTTGGCGTGAGCGCCGTGGTGCACCTGGCCGCGGTGGCCTCGGTGCAGGCTTCGGTGGACGACCCGGTGGGCACGCACCAGAGCAATTTCGTCGGCACGCTGAATGTCTGCGAAGCCATGCGCAAGGCCGGGGTGAAGCGTGTGGTGTTTGCCTCCAGCGCGGCGGTGTACGGCAATAACGGCGAGGGCGCTTCGATTGACGAAGAGACCACCAAGGCGCCGCTGACGCCCTATGCCTCGGACAAACTGGCCGGTGAACATTACTTTGACTTCTACCGCCGCCAGCATGGCCTGGAGCCGGTGATCTTCCGCTTTTTCAATGTCTTTGGGCCGCGCCAGGATCCGTCATCGCCGTACTCCGGGGTGATCAGCATCTTCAGCGAGCGCGTGCAAACGGGCGCACCGATTGCCGTGTTTGGCGATGGCGAGCAAACCCGCGACTTCATGTACGTGGAAGATCTGGTGGATGTGCTGGTGCAGGCCATCGAAGCGCCGCAAGCGCCGTTGGGTGCGATCAATGTGGGTTGGAACCGCACCACCACGCTCAAGCAGGTGTTGCAGGCGCTTGAACAGGTGGTGGGTACGTTGCCGACAGTCACCTATGGCCCGGCGCGGTCTGGGGACATTCGCCATTCGCGAGCGAATAACCAGCGGTTGCTGACCAGCTTCAAACTGCCCGAACCGACCCCGCTCAAGGTGGTCTGGAGCGCCTGCTCAACGCCTGACCGCAATCCCTGTGACCAGCGGGCTTGGTGTGGCGAGCGGGCTTGCCCCGCGTTGGGGTGCGAAGCGCCCCCAATCCAGCAAAACGCGGAGTACCTGATACGGCTCAGCGCCTGGTTTTGGGGCTGCTGCGCAGCCCAACGCAGGACAAGCCTGCTCGCCACAGGAAATCTGCGCTTAACTGAACGGCATTGGGGCAAGCCCGCTCGCCACAGAGGCTTCAGTTTGCTGGGCGAGAGTGCCAAGTCGAAGAACTGGCGGGGGGTCTCACATTATTTTTTCTTCGGCACCATCTTGCGCAGCACGCGCTTGGCCAGGCGTTTGAGTTTGGATTCCTTTTCCGGCTCTGCCAGGCCTTGCTGGCGCAGCCAGTCCTTCCAGCGAATCCGCTCGTCGCGTACCAGCCAGCCATCCTGCTGGGCGAAGCTTTCCGCCAGGTACAGGCCCCGCGTGCTGGCCGGGTACAACTGGTCTTTCTTCAAGGTATAGAGCTCGGCCAATGGCTGGCCGTCCTTGAGCGGCATCAGGTACAGGTCCGGGCGCTGGCGGTCCAGGCGCGCGACCAGTTGATCGCCTTCCAGCCGCTCATCCACATGGAACAGGCTCAGGGATTTGGCCTCTTTGGGCACTTCCAGGCGCAGGTCGTAGATCAATTGCAGCGAGGCCGTGGGCAAGTGCACATAGGCGCGGGGGCGTTCGATCAACTGCATGGTCGCGCAGCGCACCGGGCGGGCCGCGCCGGACAGTGGGCTCAAGCGAAACGGCAGCGCTTCGCGGTAGTGCAGGGCGGCGGAGTAGGGCGCCGGCAGCCAGGTGTCGTTGAAGCGTCCGCCGAGCCAGCCTTCCGGGGTTTCCAGCAGGCATTCCTCGGCGATTTCCTGAATGGCGGTGTGCAGCGGCAGGTTCAGTTCGTGGGCGGGCACGTAGCCGGAGATCAGCTTGAGCACTACATCCCCACGGTCCTGGCGACGCTGGCGCACGAGCACCCAATAGTCTCTGTTTTGCCAGTGCAGCGTGAGGCGCACCGATACGCCCAGATTCGCCAGCTCCAGGGCAAAACGCTCGGGGTCGGCCACCTCCACCGGCTTGCGCCGTTGCAGGGTCTGCGCAAAGTTGAGCGGCATGCCGACGCTCTGGTAGCTCAGGCCTTCGGGGCTGGCTTCGACGTGCAGGGGCAGGGTCTTGAAGTTACTCGGGTTTTTTCTTATGAGCGTTCGCGGCATGTCGGCTCCTTCTTGCGACGGGGTCGGCCGCGTCGGCGGCATCAGAGTTGACGAATGACCTGGGCAGCGGTCGCCACGTTATGGGCCAGGTGCAGCGGATTAATGGTCCCGACAATAGCACTGGCGACGCCCGTTTGCGCAAACAACAACATGAAACTGGCACGAATTGGATCCATTCCAGGTTCAAGGCACACATGGCCGCTGGCCAGGGCTTTTTTCACCAGAATGCCCTTGCCGTGGGCCGCTGCATAATCAATGACGGCTTTCTCGGATTGTTCGTTCAGATTGTAAGTGACCATCGCGCAGTCGCCCTGTTCCAGGGCCTTGATGCCACCTTCGACGGTTTTGCCGGAGAAGCCGAAACCGCGAATCTTGCCCTCTTTTTTCAGCGCGGTCAGGGTCTCATACACTTCGCAGTCGTTGAGGATGTGCAGGTCATTGCCATCGGAATGCACCAGTACCAGGTCGATAAAATCCGTTTCAAGGCGTTTCAAGCTGCGTTCGATGGACAGCCGTGTGTGGGCGGCGCTGAAATCGTGGCGGGAGACGCCGTTCTCGAACTCTTCACCGACCTTGCTCACGATCACCCAGTCCTTGCGTTGATCACGCAGCAGCGGCCCCAGGCGCTCCTCGCTCAAGCCATAGGCAGGCGCGGTGTCGATCAGGTTGATGCCCAACTGGCGCGCCTGGCGCAACAACATGCGCGCCTCCTCGTCATTGGGAATCTGGAAGCCGTTGGGGTACTTCACGCCCTGGTC
Source organism: Pseudomonas trivialis (assembly GCF_036864995.1). Lineage (NCBI taxonomy): Bacteria > Pseudomonadati > Pseudomonadota > Gammaproteobacteria > Pseudomonadales > Pseudomonadaceae > Pseudomonas > Pseudomonas trivialis. The sequence goes on from NZ_CP142151.1 coordinate 522,051, forward strand.
GCGGCCGAGTTTGACGGTGCCCAGGCCCAGCGGCGAGACCATCAGGCCGGTGCTGCCGAGGGGGCGGTGCAGGTCGTGCAGGGTTGGCAGGCTCATGGCAACAGTTGCTCCCAGGCGGGTACGCCGATGGCAGGTTTTGGCAGGGCGGGCAGCGGCTCGCCGCCGGCGGGGCGGATGCCGTCACGTTCGAGGCTGCTGATTACGCGATCGGCAAAGTCCGGTGCCAGCGCCAGTTTGGTCGGCCAGCCCACCAGCAGGCGACCCTCTTCGGCGAGGAAGGCATTGTCTGGGCGCACCAGGCCTGACTGCAGCGGCTCGGCGCGGTCGACGCGCAGGGTGGCCCACTGGGTTTGGCTCATGTCGATCCACGGCAGCAGTTGCGAAAGCTCTTTTTGCGCGGTGGCGATCTGTTCCTGTGGGGTGCGCGTCACGCCGTCGGCCTCGGCGATGTCGCCGCCCATGTACCACACCCAATTGCCGTCGGCGGCCGGGTGAGTGGTGATGGTGATGCGCGGCTTGGTGCCGCCGCCCAGGCAGTGGGCGTACAGCGGCTTGAGGCCGGGGCCCTTGGCGATGATCATGTGCAGCGGGCGTTTTTGCATGGCAGGAGTGCTCAGGCCCAGGGCCTTCAGCAGCTCGGCGGTACCGCCGCCGGCGCTCAACACGATGCGCTGGGCGCGGATCTCACGGCCATCCACCGTCAGACCCACCAGCGTATTGCCCTCGAGCAGCGGCTCGATACGTTGCCCGGCGAGCAGCCCGTCACCGGCCAGTTGCGCCAGGCGTTCGATCAGGCTCGGCACGTCGACGACCAGTTCCGCCAGGCGATAGACCTTGCCCTTGAAACGGCGGTCCTGCAGGGCTGGTGGCAGCTCGTCGCCCTTGACCTGATCGACCCGGCCGCGCACGGCCTTGCTGGCGAAAAAGCTGGTGAGGTTGCCGGCCAGGGTGCCGGGAGACCACAGATAGTGGGCCTCGGAGAGCAGACGCACGCCGGACAAATCCAGCTCGCCGCTGCCGGCCAGGGCTTCGCGCCAGCGGCGTGGCATGTCGGCGATCGCCTCGGAAGCGCCGGTCAGCGCGCCGTGCAGCGCATATTTCGCACCGCCGTGAATGATCCCCTGGGATTTCACACTCTGCCCGCCGCCCAGGGTGGCGCTTTCCACCACCACCGTGGAAAAGCCCTGGCGGCGCAGGCGCGCATTCAGCCAGAGGCCGGCAACCCCGGCGCCGACAATCAGGACGTCGGTGGAAATATCGGATGGCATGGGCGACCTCAGTGTTCAAGACAAGGGGCGCAGTATACAGGCTGTAGCGTGGCGGTCAGTGCCCGGCGGTTTTTGAGAACAGCTGGATCACCACCACGCCCAGCACAATCAAACCCATTCCCAGCATCGCCGGCACATCGAGTTTCTGCCCGTAGATGAACAACGCCGCGATGCTCACCATCACAATGCCCATCCCGGCCCACACGGCATACGCCACGCCCACCGGCACCGTGCGCACCACCAGGGTCAGCATCCAGAACGCCACGCCATACCCCACGATCACCAGCAGCAGGGGGATCGGCGTACTCCAGCCCTTGATGGCTTTCATGGACACGGTGGCGATCACTTCCGAGCAAATGGCAATGGCCAGGTAGTAATAGGCGGCATTCATGGGGCAGTCCTCGGCGTGCGGCGTTATCAGGATGGGCATTCTATAGGCTCACTATTGAAAAAGCCGATAAACTCCGCCGCCATGAATAGAACTCTCTACAGCTGTCTGTTTTACCTGGCGCTGCCGTTGGTGGCTTTACGTTTGTGGCTGCGTGCACGCAAGGCGCCGGCCTATGCAAAGCGCGTGGGCGAGCGGTTTTCCCTTGGCTTGCCGGCGATGCAGCGCGGCGGGATCTGGGTGCATGCTGTGTCGGTAGGCGAAAGCATTGCCGCAGCGCCCATGGTCCGTGGGCTGCTGGAGCGTTATCCGCAGTTGCCGATCACGGTCACCTGCATGACCCCGACCGGCTCCGAGCGTATCCAGGCACTGTTTGCCAATGAGCCGCGCATCCAGCATTGCTACCTGCCCTATGACGTGCCGTGCGCGGCAAAGCGCTTTCTTGATCGCGTGCAGCCCAGGCTTGCGGTCATCATGGAAACCGAATTGTGGCCCAACCATATCCACGCTTGCGCCCAGCGCGGCATTCCGGTGGCGTTGGCCAATGCGCGATTGTCGGCGCGCTCGGCCAAGGGCTACGCGCGGTTTGCCAAGCTCACCGCACCGATGCTGTCAGAGATGAGCCTGTTGGCCGTGCAGACGCAAACCGAAGCCGAGCGCTTCCGAAGCCTGGGCGCGCGAGCGGACACGGTGGAGGTGACCGGCTCGATCAAGTTCGACCTGACCATCGACCCGCAATTACCGGTACGCGCCGCCGCCCTGCGTGAGCAATGGGGCGCCACGCAGCGCCCGGTATGGATCGCCGCCAGTACCCACGAAGGCGAAGATGCGGTGGTACTCGCGGCTCATCGTCAACTGCTCGACAGCTATCCCAATGCGTTGCTGATTCTGGTGCCGCGCCATCAGGAGCGCTTCGGCCCGATGTTCGAGCTGTGCGAGCAACAGGGCTTTGCCACGGTGCGCCGTTCCAGTGGCGAGCCCGTCACGGCGCAAACGGCCGTGTTGCTTGGCGATACCATGGGCGAGTTGCTGTTTCTGTATGCATTGGCCGACAGCGCCTTTGTTGGCGGCAGTCTGGTAGCGACCGGTGGGCATAATCCGCTTGAGCCGGCGGCGCTGGGGTTGCCGGTGATCATGGGGCCGCACCTGTTCAACTTTCTGGAGATCACCGCGATGATGCGCGAGGCCGGGGCGTTGCGTGAGGTGGATGATGCTGACGGTTTGGCTGAGGCGGTACGTCAACTGTTCGAACTGCCGCAGGATGCCCGCCGCATGGCGCAGGCGGGGCTCGAGGTGATGCAGGCCAACCAGGGCGCGTTGCAGCGGTTGCTGGATGGCCTTGGCCGACTGATCAACTGACACAGCACCGATAAAAATGTGGGAGGGGGCTCGCTCCCGATAGCAGTGGGTCAGTCAATGCATAAGCTGACTGACCTGCCGCTATCGGGAGCAAGCCCCCTCCCACATTGGTTATGTAGGGTTGTCAGGACCCGGGCCGGGCCTTGAGCTGTTCGGCGGCGGCTTTGGCGAGGTCCGGTGGCAGGAAATCGCGGTCCGGGTTGTAGTCGGCCTTGAGGTAGCGCGTCAGCTCCTGCAGGTCACCCGGGTTCAAGGTGCCCGCTGCCTGCTTCAAGCGCAGGTTGTCGAGAATGTAGTCATAGCGGCTGTTGTTGTAGTTGCGCACCGACGCGTAGAGCTGGCGCTGCGAGTCCAGCACGTCGACGATATTGCGCGTCCCCACCTGGTAACCGATTTCCGTGGCTTCCACCGCGCTCTGGTTGGAGATGATCGACTGGCGGCGCGCTTGCACCTGTTCCACATCGGTGTTCACCGCGCGGTGCAGGTTGCGCGTGTTTTCCACCACCTGGCGGCGCAGGCCCTCGCGCTGTTGCTCGGACTGGTCCAGGCGCGAATAGGATTCGCGCACCTGCGAGCTGGTAAGGCCGCCGCTGTAAAGCGGGATATTCAGGCGCAGGCCGACGGTGCGTTGGGACACATCGCCGCCGTAAGGAATCGGCAATTGGTTCGGATTGCCGAAGCCCAGCGCGTCGTTGTCACCCTTTTCGTACTGCGCCACCGCGTCGAGCGTGGGCAAGTGGCCGGCCTTGCGCTGGCGCAGGGTTTCTTCGGCGGCAGTGACGGCGTAGTTGCTGGCCAGCAGGTTGAGGTTCTGACGGCCGGCAGTTTCGACCCAGGCCTTGGCGTCGTTCGGCATCGGCGGCAGCACCGGCAGGCTGTGGACGATGCCCTGGATTGCGTTGTACTGGCGGTTGGTCAGGGTGATCAGCGCTTCGAAGGCGTCGTCGACCTGGCGCTGGGCGAGGATGCGGTTGGCGCGGGCCGTGTCGTAGCTGGCCTGGGATTGCAGCACGTCGGTCTTGTCCGACAGGCCCACGTCGAAGCGCTCGTTGGACTGGTCCAGCTGACGCTTGAAGGCATTTTCTTCGGCCTTGGTCGAGGCCAGGTTGTCCTGGGCGCGCAGCACCGCGAAGTAGCTTTCGGCGCTTTGCAGGATCAGGTTCTGCTCGGTCGCGGAGAGTTGCAGCGAGGCCTGTTCGTTGACCGCATGGGCGGCCTGCAATTGGAACCAGCGGTCGGCGCGAAACAGTGGCTGGCTCAGGGTTGCGCGCCAGGAGTGGGCGTCGCGGTTGACGGTGGCCGCCGGCTGGTCGAGCTGGGTGCGCACATTATTGCTGTCGGCACCGGCCGATAGGTTGGGCAGCAAGCCGGCGCGGGCCTGGGGCACCACTTCCTTTTGCGCGCCATATTGGGCGCGGGCGGCGGCCAGGTCGGCGTTGTTGTTCACCGCCTCCTGGTAGACGCTGACCAGATCGGTGTTGACGGACAAGGGCGCTTCAGCTGCCCAGACCCATCCATTGGTCGCACAAGACACGGCAAGGGCCAGTGAGAGTTTGCGCAGCATGAGGCGATCCCTGAATAAATATTACGCTGATAATTAATCGCCCAAGGCTACGGTGGCGCCTTTAGAGCGTCAAGCCTTGAGGCCGCTCTGGAGTGTAGTGGCGCGACCTCGGCACAACAATCCTGCAATCACGCCATTCATCACGCTTGATCCACCGTTATTGGCAATTTGCCCACGCCATGGTCTAGACTGGCCGCGTTCTTGTCGGGGTGCCTTGTTGGAAGGCTGAGATCGGTAAATACCGGATCCCGTTGAACCTGATCAGGTTAACGCCTGCGTAGGGAACAAGATTTCTCGTCACCCGGCGAGTCCTCTTGTGCTTCGTCCGGGATGCTGTTCGACCATCGAACGCCCTCGTGCACAAAGCACAGCACTGCTATCAGTGCGTCCATCCGTCCCAGGTTCGCTCCGACAACAATCCACCGCCTGGATAAGTTGGAGAGCCTGTGATGAGCACTGAACTGAAAAGCCAAAAATCAAAAAATACTGTGCACCTGAGTGAATCGGCCAAGGTCGACTCCGGCTCCGTGCAGCCGTTTACCCGCTCGCAGAAGATCTACGTGCAGGGCTCGCGCCCCGATATCCGCGTGCCCATGCGCCAGATCAGCCTGGACGTGACGCCCACCGAATTCGGCGGCGAAATCAACGCGCCGGTGGTGGTCTACGACACGTCCGGCCCTTACACCGACCCCAATGTCATCATCGACGTGCGCAAAGGCCTGGCCGACGTGCGCTCGCCGTGGATTGAAGAGCGTGGCGACACCGAGCGTCTGAGCTGCCTGAGTTCACGCTACGGCCAGGAGCGCCTGGATAACCCGGAGCTCGCCTACCTGCGCTTTGCCCACCTGCAGAACCCGCGCCGCGCCAAGGCAGGTGCCAACGTCAGCCAGATGCACTACGCGCGCAAGGGCATCATCACGCCGGAGATGGAATACGTCGCCATCCGCGAAAACATGAAGCTCGAAGAAGCCCGCGCCGCCGACCTGCTCAAGCAACAGCATGCCGGGCACAGCTTTGGCGCGAGCATTCCGAAGATCATTACCCCTGAGTTCGTGCGCGAGGAAATCGCCCGGGGCCGCGCGATCATCCCGGCCAACATCAACCACACCGAGCTGGAACCGATGATCATCGGCCGTAACTTCCTGGTGAAGATCAACGGCAATATCGGCAACAGCGCCCTCGGCTCGTCCATCGAGGAAGAAGTGGCGAAGATGACCTGGGGCATTCGCTGGGGCTCGGACAACATCATGGACTTGTCCACTGGCAAGCATATTCACGAAACCCGCGAGTGGATCATCCGCAACTCGCCGGTGCCGATTGGCACTGTGCCGATCTACCAGGCCTTGGAAAAAGTCGACGGCATGGCCGAGGAGCTCACCTGGGAGCTGTTCCGCGACACCCTGATCGAACAGGCCGAGCAGGGCGTCGACTACTTCACCATCCACGCCGGCGTGCTGCTGCGCTACGTGCCGCTGACTGCCAACCGGGTCACCGGCATCGTCAGCCGGGGCGGGGCGATCATGGCCAAGTGGTGCCTGGCGCACCACAAGGAAAACTTCGCCTACACACACTTCGAAGAAATCTGCGAAATCATGAAGGCCTACGACGTCAGCTTCTCCCTGGGGGACGGCCTGCGCCCGGGTTCGGTGGCCGACGCCAACGACGCCGCGCAATTCGGCGAGCTGGAAACTCTCGGCGAGCTGACCAAGATCGCCTGGAAGCACGACGTGCAAACCATGATCGAAGGCCCCGGTCACGTGCCGATGCAACTGATCAAGGAGAACATGGACAAACAGCTCGAATGCTGCGACGAGGCGCCGTTCTACACCCTCGGCCCGCTGACCACCGACATTGCGCCGGGCTACGACCACATCACCTCCGGCATCGGCGCGGCGATGATCGGCTGGTTCGGCTGCGCCATGCTCTGCTACGTCACGCCCAAGGAACACCTGGGCTTGCCGAACAAGGATGACGTGAAAACCGGGATCATTACCTACAAGATCGCGGCGCATGCGGCGGATTTGGCCAAGGGCCATCCGGGCGCGCAGATTCGCGACAACGCCTTGAGCAAGGCGCGCTTCGAGTTCCGCTGGGAAGACCAGTTCAACCTCGGCCTGGACCCGGACACCGCGCGAGCCTTCCATGACGAGACCTTGCCCAAGGAGTCGGCCAAGGTCGCGCACTTCTGCTCGATGTGCGGGCCGAAGTTCTGCTCGATGAAGGTAACCCACGAAGTGCGTGAGTACGCGGCCAACCAGCGCATTGAAGCGGTGGATGTGGACGTGGCCAGAGGCTTGGCGGAGCAGGCGGAGCGGTTCAAGCAGGAAGGCAGTCAGCTGTATAAAAAGGTCTGATTCGGGATATTAGTGGTCTGTACCGGCCTCATCGGGAGCAAGCCCCCTCCCACAGTTGGAATGCATTTCAACTGTGGGAGGGGGCTTGCTCCCGATGACCCTCTTGAAAACAACAAGTGCCTCTCAGAGACAATCTCCCTTGAACATTCAACCCAGCACCTATTCCCCCGACATCGCCGTGCCCGCCGACAAACGCGTCTTCGGCGCCCGCGACCTGTTCTCCCTGTGGTTCTCTCTCGGCATCGGTCTGATGGTGCTGCAGACCGGCGCGTTATTGGCGCCTGGCCTCGGTCTGTCGGGATCACTGCTGGCGATCTTCCTCGGCACCCTGGTCGGCGTGTTGCTGCTGGCTGCCGTCGGCGTGATCGGCAGCGACACCGGCCTGTCCGCCATGGCCGCGCTCAAGCTCAGCCTCGGCAGCCGGGGCGCGAGCCTGCCGGCGCTGCTCAACCTGTTGCAGTTGATCGGCTGGGGCTCCTTCGAAATCATCGTGATGCGCGACGCCGCCAGCCTGCTGGGCACGCGGGCGTTCAGCGACGGCAGTGTGTTCGCCAGCCCGCTGCTGTGGACCCTGTTCTTCGGCGGCCTGGCGACGCTGCTGGCGGTGAGCGGCCCGCTGACCTTCGTGCGGCAGGTGCTGCGCAAGTGGGGCATCTGGCTGTTGCTCGCCGCCTGCCTGTGGCTGACCTGGAACCTGTTCGCCAGGGCCGACCTTGCCGCGCTCTGGGCTCGGCCCGGTGATGGCTCGCTGCCGTTCGCGGTGGGCTTTGATATCGCCATTGCCATGCCGTTGTCGTGGCTGCCGTTGATTGCCGATTACTCACGCTTTGGCAAACGCGCAAAAAGCGTGTTCGGTGGCACGGCACTGGGGTTCTTTATCGGGAATGTCTGGTTGATGAGTCTGGGCGTGGCCTACACCCTGGCGTTCGCGCCAAGCGGTGAGGTCAATGCATTGCTGTTGGCGTTGGCCGGAGCGGGCCTTGGCATTCCGCTGCTGCTGATCCTGTTGGACGAGTCGGAAAACGCGTTCGCCGATATTCACTCGGCGGCGGTGTCCAGCGCGATGCTGGTGCGCTTGAAGGTCGAGCACCTGGCGCTGGTCATCGGGGTGGTCTGCACCTTGATCGCTTGCGTTGCGCCGCTAGCCCAGTACCAGAACTTCCTGCTGCTGATCGGTTCGGTGTTTGCGCCGCTGTTTGGCGTGGTGCTGGTGGATCACTTCATCCTGCGCCGTCGCGGCGAGGGGGCGGTGGTCGGTCTGCGTTGGTCGGCATTGGTGGCATGGCTGGGGGGCATTGCCACTTACCACCTGCTGGTCAACCTGTACCCGGACATCGGCGCAACCCTGCCGGCGTTGGTGCTGGCAGGGGTGTTGCAGTTTGTCCTGGCTCGAGCCTTCAGCGGCGTGCGGGCACCAGCTCAGGCTTGAGGATGCCTTCCAGGCGCGAGTAGGGGATCTGCAACTCGACGTGGCCCAGGGCGTACGGCGCGATGGTGCTGGTGGGGTACTTGAGGATCACACCGCTGTAGGTCAGCGCCACGTTCGGGGTCTTCTGGAAAGGGTATTTCTTCACGAACTCCGGCTCCAGGCTCAGGCGCGTGCTGATCAGCCAGCTGTTGTGCGCCACCTGGGCGGCTTTCCAGAAGGCCTCTTCCTTGCCGGGCAACAGCATATCGGTGAGCGAGAGGGCCTTTTGCTGCTGGCGCGAATAGTTGATGAAGGCACGGCCGGGTTCGCCGTGGGTGGCGCCCTGGTCCAGGTAGCTGGACAGTTCGATGATCACCAAGCCGTCATGCTGCTCGCGTACCTTGGCCTGCAAGTACATGCTGTTGCGCGGGGCGGCGGTCTTCAGGAATTGTTCGCGATAGGTGTCCAGGCTGGTCGGCAGCGGGTCGCTGGCGTTGGTTTGAGTCATTTCCAGCAGGCGCTGTTCGATCAGGGAGTCCAACTTGGGCTCCTTGGCAAAATGCACGGTGTCGATGTTCACCAGCGGGCAATCGGCGCTGGTGCAACCCGGCTTGCTTTGCTCGCTGGTGTCGCGGGTGGCTTCCAGAGGTGTGTGCCACGCGGGTTGGAACAGGCTCTGGCAGGCGCCGAGGGTCAATGCGATACACGCCACGGAGGCGATTTTCAAGAGCGACATGTATGGTCTTCTTCCGTCGATAAGAGCGAAATTCGTGGAGCTTCGACTACCGGCAAGGAAGTCAGTTCGCCACTAAGCTGATTAGAGTGAGTTTGACGCCAGCCGTCTATCCCGGCAACTGGAAAGGGGCTGCATCCGAGGGCAGGAGCGCGTTAGGATGGCGCCCATTGCGCAGGCTTATCGAGGATGGGACATGACGGACATTGCGAAATCGACGCCGAGCACAATCGAAATTGTTCAGCGCGACAATGCCTATAAAGGCTTCTACAAGCTCGACCGCGTGCAACTGCGCCACGAAAAATTCGATGGCGGCATGAGCCGAGTGATCAACCGCGAAGTGTTCGTGCGTCACGATGCTGTCTGCGTGCTGCCCTACGACCCGCAACGCGATGAAGTGGTGCTGATCGAGCAGTTTCGCGTCGGCGCCATGGGGCGTACCGATAACCCGTGGCTGGTGGAAATGGTTGCCGGGCTGATCGACAAGGACGAAGAACCGGAGGAGGTTGCACACCGCGAAGCCGAGGAGGAAGCTGGGCTGACGTTCTCCGCGCTGTGGCCGATCACCAAGTATTTCCCGTCGCCCGGTGGCAGTACCGAATTTGTGCACTTGTTCCTGGGCCGTTGCGACAGCGCGGGAGCCGGCGGCGTCCATGGACTGGAAGAAGAGGCAGAAGATATCCGCGTCACGGTCTGGGCGTTTGAAGACGCCCTGCAAGCCGTGCGCGACGGCAGAATTTCCAACGCAGCCAGCATTATCGCCCTGCAGTGGCTCGCGCTGAACCGCGCGGAAGTGAGGGGGTTATGGCAGTAAAGGCACGGGAACGCTATCGCGTTGACCTGATCGGGTTGCAAGCGGCCTGCGAGGCCAACTATGCGCGGCTGATGCGCCTGCTTCCCGATATGCGCCACGCTCCCGAGGCACGGCGCATCGGGGTGACCCACGGCGATCAGATGCTCGGCGTGCTGGCCCTTGAAGTTATCGTCAACTGCCCTTACACCACCACCCTGCGTGTACGCCAGGAACACAGCCTGCCGTGGCTGCCGGTGCCGCAGTTGGAAGTGCAGGTGTACCACGATGCGCGCATGGCCGAGGTGATCAGCGCCGAACATGCGCGGCGTTTTCGCAGCATCTATCCCTACCCGAATGTGTTCATGCACCAGCCCGATGAGAAAGCACAGCTCAATGTGTTCCTCGGCGAATGGCTGAGCCATTGCCTGGCCCTGGGCCATGAGTTCGAAGTGGTGCGCTAGACCCCGCTTCAGCATAATCGCCACACATATCCATTGACTGTGATCGCCAGGGAGAGCGCCTTGCCCCGCGTACCCACTGTGAACCCTGACGCTGCCTTGCTGGTGCAGCTGTCCGACAGCCATCTGTTTGCCGAGAGCGATGGCACGCTGCTGGGCTTGAATACCCGTGACAGCCTGCATCGGGTGATCGCGCTTGCGCGCGAGCGGCAGCCCTGTGTCGATCTGGTGTTGGCCACGGGAGATTTGTCCCAGGACGGCACGCTGGCGTCGTATCAGCAATTTCGCGCTATGACCGCGCCGCTTGGCGCACCGACGCGCTGGATTCCAGGGAACCACGACGAACCTCAGCTCATGACCCAGGCCGCCGTGAACAGCGACCTGCTGGAACCCGTGGTCGATGTCGGCAACTGGCGCATCACCCTGCTCGATTCCGCCGTGCCCGGCTCGGTGCCGGGCTACCTGGAGGACCAGCAACTGCAACTGCTGGCCCAGGCCTTGAGCGAAGCGCCTGATCAACATCACCTGGTGTGTTTTCACCATCATCCGGTGCCCATTGGCTGCGCGTGGATGGAGCCCATTGGTTTGCGCAACCCGGAAGCGCTGTTTGCCGTGCTCGACCGCTTCCCCCAGGTGAGGGCGGTGCTGTGGGGGCATGTTCATCAGGAGATCGATCAAGTGCGCAACGGCGTGCGGCTACTGGCATCGCCGTCCACCTGCATCCAGTTCGCGCCGGGCAGCGAGGACTTTGCGGTCAGCGAGCAAGCGCCCGGCTACCGTTGGCTGCGCCTGCATGCCGACGGACGGTTGGAGACCGGGGTGGAGCGAGTCACAGACTTTGCGTTTACTGTCGATTACGGCAGTAACGGTTATTAAAAGCTGCAAACACCCAATAAATGTGGGAGGGGCTTGCTCCCGATAGCGGTGGATCAGTCGGCACCTGTACGCCCTGACACACCGCTATCGGGAGCAAGCCCCTCCCACATTCTGCCCATATTCCCTGTAAACTGCGCCTCTTTGGCTGAGTCACGGAGAGCCCCGGCATGTCCGCTTCGATCTTGTATATCCACGGTTTCAACAGCGCGCCGGTGTCCAACAAGGCCAGCCAGCTGAGAACCGTGATGGACAGCCTCGGCCTGGCCGATCAGTTGCGGGTGCCGGCCCTGCATCACCACCCGCGCAAGGCGATTCCTCAATTGGAGGAGGCCATTGCCCAACTGGGGCGGCCACTGCTGGTCGGCAGCTCACTCGGCGGCTACTATGCAACCCATCTTGCCGAACGCCATGGCCTCAAGGCGCTGCTGGTCAACCCGGCGGTCAGCCCCCATCGGATGTTCGACGGTTACCTGGGCACCCAGAAGAACCTCTATACCGATGAAACCTGGGAACTGACCCATGACCACGTCACGGCGCTGGCCGAACTGGAAGTGCCGGCGCCCCAGGGTGCCGCGCGTTATCAGGTGTGGTTGCAGACCGGGGATGAAACCCTGGATTATCGCCTCGCCCAGCAGTACTACCGGGCCTGCGCCCTGCGCATCCAGGCCGGCGGCGACCATGGTTACCAGGGCTTTGCCCGACAATTGCCGGCGTTGCTCAGCTTCGCCGGCATCGGTGCAGATCAGTATCAATCCTTCGATTTCAGCGCATTGTGAAATCCCAGGGTACTTTTTAATCGCAAGACTCTAGACGAGACCCCATGGCCACTCCCAGCGCTAGCTCTTATAACGCAGACGCCATCGAAGTCCTCTCGGGCCTCGACCCGGTGCGCAAACGCCCCGGCATGTACACCGACACCAGTCGGCCGAACCACCTCGCCCAGGAAGTCATCGACAACAGCGTCGACGAAGCCTTGGCCGGGCACGCCAAGTCGGTGCACGTGATTCTCCACGCCGACCATTCCCTGGAAGTGTCCGACGACGGTCGTGGCATGCCGGTGGACATTCACCCCGAAGAGGGCGTGTCGGGCGTCGAGCTGATCCTCACCAAGCTGCACGCCGGTGGCAAGTTCTCCAACAAGAACTACCAGTTCTCCGGTGGCCTGCATGGCGTGGGCATTTCGGTGGTCAACGCCCTGTCCACGCAGGTCAGGGTCAAGGTCAAGCGCGATGGCAACGAGTACGAAATGACCTTTGCCGATGGCTACAAAGCCACCGAGCTGCAAGTGGTCGGCACCGTCGGCAAGCGCAACACCGGCACCAGCGTGTACTTCGCGCCGGACCCTAAATACTTCGATTCGCCGAAATTCTCCATCAGCCGCCTCAAACACGTGCTCAAGGCCAAGGCCGTGCTGTGCCCGGGCCTGGTGGTCATTTTTGAAGACAAAGGCACCGGCGAGAAGGTCGAATGGCATTACGAAGACGGCCTGCGTTCCTACCTCGAAGATTCCGTCAGCGACTTCGAACGCCTGCCCAACGAACCGTTCTGCGGCAGCCTGGCGGGTAATAAAGAAGCGGTCGACTGGGCGCTGCTGTGGCTGCCCGAAGGCGGCGACAGTGTGCAGGAAAGCTACGTCAACCTGATCCCCACGGCCCAGGGCGGCACCCACGTCAACGGGTTGCGCCAGGGCCTGCTCGATGCCATGCGCGAATTCTGCGAATACCGCAGCCTGCTGCCGCGCGGTGTGAAGCTGGCGCCGGAAGACGTGTGGGAGCGCATCGCGTTCGTGCTGTCGATGAAAATGCAGGAACCGCAGTTTTCCGGGCAGACCAAGGAGCGCCTGTCTTCCCGTGAAGCGGCGGCGTTTGTTTCCGGTGTGGTCAAGGACGCCTTCAGCCTGTGGCTCAACGCACACCCGGAGCTGGGCCTGGCCCTGGCGGAACTGGCGATCAACAACGCCGGCCGTCGCCTCAAGGCCAGCAAGAAAGTCGAGCGCAAGCGCATTACCCAGGGCCCGGCACTGCCCGGCAAGCTGGCCGACTGCGCCGGGCAGGACCCGATGCGCTCCGAGCTGTTCCTGGTGGAGGGTGACTCCGCCGGCGGTTCGGCCAAGCAGGCGCGAGACAAGGAATTCCAGGCAATCCTGCCGTTGCGCGGCAAGATCCTCAACACCTGGGAAGTCGATGGCAGCGAAGTGCTCGCGAGCCAGGAAGTGCACAACATCGCCGTGGCCATCGGCGTTGACCCCGGCGCGGCGGACATGAGCCAGCTGCGCTACGGCAAGATCTGCATCCTCGCCGACGCCGACTCCGATGGCCTGCACATCGCCACCCTGCTATGTGCGCTGTTCGTGCAGCACTTCCGCCCGCTGGTGGATGCCGGTCACGTGTACGTCGCCATGCCGCCGCTGTACCGCATCGACCTGGGCAAGGAGATTTTCTACGCACTGGACGAAGCCGAGCGCGACGGTATCCTCGACCGCCTGGTGGCCGAGAAGAAACGCGGCAAGCCACAGGTCACGCGATTCAAGGGCCTGGGCGAAATGAACCCGCCGCAACTGCGCGAAACCACCATGGACCCCAACACCAGGCGTCTGGTGCAGTTGACCCTGGAAGACTTCGCCGGCACGTCGGAAATGATGGACATGTTGCTGGCGAAAAAACGGGCTCCGGATCGCAAAGCCTGGCTGGAATCCAAAGGCAACCTGGCCGAGGTGCTGGGCTGATGCGCACAGGCATCGCCCTGGCGATCCTGATGATGAGCGGGCTGGCGGCCAGCGACGCGCTGGCCGCCCCCGTGGCTGAGCTCAAACTGGTATCCGAGCATGCCGTGGACGGCATGCGCGGCGGTAACCTGTCGGGCCTGGCGTTGTGCGGCAAGGATTTATGGACGGTGTCCGACCGCGACGATGAGCAGATCTATCGCCTGGATATCAGCGCGCCCGTGTGGCAGGCCGAAACGGTAAAGATCGAGGTGCCACCGGTGCCCGAGTCCGGTTTGCCCTGGGGCTTGCGCTCGCGCACCACGGCGGCGTCGTTCATTCGCGGCGGCGACCTGGATTTTGAAGGCATCAGCTGCGATGCCGCAGGTAACCGCTACATCGTCAGCGAAGCCCATGCGGCGGTGCTGCAGGTACCGGTGGAAGGTGCGCCGCAATGGCTGCAGATCGCCCCGCGCATGGTGCGCGAAGCGCGGGCCAGCGGCATGTTGCTGCACTTCAACGCGCTGTTTGAAGGCCTGGCCGTGAACCCCGAGGGCAACCAGATCTGGCTCGCCGCTGAGCGTGAGCGGCGCGGGCTGATGTCCATCAAGCGCCCGCAGAGCCTGTGGGACTGTGACGGCGCCTGCGTGTTGCTCAGCGAAGCCGGCCAGGAAGTGCAGCCGGCCCAGTTCACCAACGCGAAGGCGGTGTCCAGGGATTTTGCCGACCTGGCGCTGTTCAAGGGCAAGCTGTTCACCCTTGAACGCAATGCGTTCCAGATCTGCCGGCGTGACGCGGTTACGGCCAAGGTCGAGCTGTGCTGGTCGTTTGCCGACGAAACCCTCAAGCCCGAGCGGCGCTACGCCCAGCCCTATGGCCTGGCCGAAGCCCTGGTAATTGATGAAGACGGTGCCTGGTTGGGCATCGACAACAACTTCGGCCCGCGCGCCGATGGTGAAAAACGCCCGGTGGTCTACCGTTTTGCCGCCCCGGCCGGTGGCTGGAGTGCCCAGCCATGAACCACCAAACACTTGAATTGACCCGGCGCAGTGGCCTTGCCACCGCGCCTTACCAGACCATGATGAGGCCCGCATGAGTGACATCCTCGCAGACAGCTTAGACGGCGTAGAACGCCGATCGCTGGCTGACTTCACCGAAAATGCCTACCTCAACTACTCCATGTACGTGATCATGGACCGGGCCCTGCCGCATATCGGCGACGGCCTCAAGCCCGTGCAGCGGCGCATCATCTACGCCATGAGTGAGTTGGGCCTGGACGCCGATTCCAAGCACAAAAAGTCGGCGCGTACCGTCGGTGACGTGCTCGGCAAGTTCCACCCCCACGGCGACTCGGCGTGCTATGAAGCGATGGTGCTGATGGCCCAACCGTTCAGCTACCGCTACACGTTGGTGGACGGCCAGGGCAACTGGGGGGCGCCGGATGATCCCAAGTCCTTCGCGGCCATGCGTTACACCGAAGCGCGCCTGTCGCGCTATTCCGAAGTGCTGCTCAGCGAGCTGGGCCAGGGCACGGCGAACTGGGGGCCGAACTTCGACGGCACCCTCGACGAACCGCTGGTGTTGCCGGCACGTTTGCCGAATATCCTGCTTAATGGCACCACCGGCATCGCGGTCGGCATGGCCACTGACGTGCCACCGCACAACCTGCGCGAAGTCGCCACCGCCTGCGTGCGTCTGCTCGATGAGCCCAAGGCCACGGTCGAACAGCTGTGCGAGCATATTCAGGGCCCGGACTACCCGACCGAAGCGGAAATCATCACGCCGCGCGCCGACCTGCTGAAGATGTATGAGACCGGCAAGGGCTCGGTGCGCATGCGCGCCGTGTACCACGTCGAAGATGGCGACATTATCGTCACCGCGCTGCCGCATCAGGTCTCCGGGGCCAAGGTGCTGGAGCAGATTGCCGCGCTGATGCAGGCCAAACCGTCGAAACTGCCGCAGGTTGCCGACCTGCGTGACGAGTCCGACCACGAAAACCCGTGCCGCATCGTGATCATCCCGACCAACAGCCGGGTCGATCATGAAGTGCTGATGCAGCATCTGTTCGCCAGCACCGACTTGGAGTCCAGCTACCGGGTCAACGTCAACATCATCGGCCTGGACGGCAAGCCGCAGCTGAAAAACCTGCGCAACCTGCTGGTGGAATGGCTGGAGTTCCGCGTGCAGACCGTGCGTCGCCGCCTGCAATTCCGCCTGGACAAGGTCGAGCGCCGCCTGCACCTGTTGGACGGTTTGCTGATCGCCTACCTCAACCTGGATGAAGTGATCCATATCATCCGTACCGCCGAGCACCCGAAAGCCGAGCTGATCGCGCGTTTCGAACTGAGCGAGATCCAGGCCGACTACATCCTCGACACCCGCTTGCGCCAGCTGGCGCGACTGGAAGAAATGAAGCTGCGCGACGAGCAGGATGCGCTGCTCAAGGAACAGGCCAAGTTGCAAGCGCTGCTGGGCAGCGAAGCCAAGCTCAAGAAGCTGGTGCGCAGCGAGCTGATCAAGGACGCTGAAACCTACGGCGACGACCGCCGCTCGCCGATTGTCGAGCGCGCCGAGGCCAAAGCCCTGACAGAAACCGAGCTGTTGCCGAACGAGAAAATTACCGTCGTTTTGTCGGAAAAGGGTTGGGTTCGTTCCGCCAAGGGTCATGATATCGACGCCACCGGCCTGTCCTACAAGGCCGGCGATGGCTTCAAGACCGCTGCGGCCGGGCGTTCGAACCAGTTTGCGGTGTTTATCGACTCAACGGGGCGCAGCTATTCGGTGCCGGCCCACACCTTGCCGTCTGCACGCGGGCAAGGCGAGCCGCTGACCGGGCGCCTGACGCCGCCGCCGGGGGCGAATTTCGAGTGTGTGCTGCTGCCCGATGACGACTCGCTGTATGTGATCGCGTCCGACGCCGGCTACGGTTTCGTGGTCAAGGGGGAGGACCTGCAGGCCAAGAACAAGGCGGGCAAGGCGCTGCTGAGCTTGCCGAACAACGCCAAGGTGATTCTGCCGCGTCCGGTGGACAATCGCGAAAGCAACTGGTTGGCGTCGGTGACCACCGAAGGGCGTCTGCTGGTGTTCAAGATCAGCGATTTGCCGCAGTTGGGCAAAGGCAAGGGCAACAAGATCATTGGTATTCCAGGGGAGCGGGTGGCCAGTCGCGAAGAGTACGTGACCGACATCGCGGTGATCCCTGAAGGGTCTACCCTGGTGCTGCAGGCCGGCAAGCGCACGTTGTCGCTGCGCCCTGACGACCTGGAACATTACAAGGGGGAGCGGGGTCGCCGTGGTAACAAATTGCCACGTGGCTTCCAGCGTGTGGATGCTTTGCTCGTGGAAACGCCCGTTTAACGCGGTTTAGAGCCCTTGATCTACGATTTAACCGGTAGATCGGTGCTTTGGCGCTGGAGTCATGGCGCATATTCACGGATGATATGGCCTTTCCAGCGCCGGCGTGGCCGAGCGTGTTTAGGTTATTTTTAGTATTACATTGTGGTTCGCCTTGTGGCAGCCACCTGGATGGGATGATGACTGCTCCACGCCTTCCTCTATTTTTGATGCTCGCTGGCCTGTTGGGGCTGGCGGGTTGCAGCACGCACCAACCGGTTTCGCTGTACCAGCTGGACAGCGGAAGTCCGGCTCAGCCGGCACAAACTGCTGGCATGGCTGTATTACTGGGTCCGGTGGTGGTTGCCGACTACCTGCAACGCGAAACCCTGCTGCAACGTCAGAACGACGGTAGCCTGCAAGGTTCCCTGGATGGTCGTTGGGCGGGCAGCCTGTCGTCCGACATCAACCAGTTGATGCTGCGCCAGGTGGCCGGTCAGCTCGACAGCCAGCGTGTGGTGCTGGCGCCTGCGCCCACCGGCTTCACCCCGGATGTGCAAGTGCTGTTGACCATCACCCGGCTTGACTCCGGCAAATCGCAGCCGGCGATCCTCGATGCGCAGTGGCGTTTGATCGACCGCCGTGGTCAGGTGCGCGATAACCGCATCGTGCATCTGCAGGAAGAACATGCCGGCACCACGGCGTCCCAGGTCCAGGCCCAGGGCGTGTTGTTGCAGCAGTTGGCGCAGCAGTTGTCGGTGGCTCTCAAGCCATTGGCCAACCAGCCGCCAATTGCCGAAGCCACGCGCAGGCAGGCACCCGCACAGGCCAAGCCGGCCGCGCCGGAAAAGCCGAAGATGCCGATGGCCACGCCGATTCGTACGGATATGGAAGTGTTCAGGTTCTAAGCCAAAACCGCTCCAACAAAAAGGCCCGCTGAGTAAGCGGGCCTTTTGTTTGGCCAGGATTCAAGCCCTTGCCCCTGGCCAAATGTGGGAGGGGGCTTGCTCCCGATAGCAGTCACTCAGTCAACTCATCGGTGACTGATACACCGTTATCGGGAGCAAGCCCCCTCCCACATGTTGGTTTTACCGTGTTGTTCAGGGCTTGCTGCGGGTCTCATGCATCCGCGCCAGCTGCCGCTCCAGCATCGATGGGTACGGCTCCATCAACCGCTCCACGCAGCTCGCTCCCTCTGGGCTGGCAATCGGGCGGATGCGCGCGCGCTGGCGGATCAGCCCGTCTTCACTGATCTTGCGTTCCACCAGCAGCAGGTTGCGGCTGTGTTGAGACAGTGCCAGCGCATCCTGAGCGATTTCGGTCAGCAGCAAGTCGATCTGGCTCATGCCGAACAGATCGTCGCCGACCGTCAGGCCCAGCTGCAATTGCAGGGTGATGCCGCTGTCAGCCACTTCGATCTGCAGTTCATGCCCCAGGGCGCGCAGCAGCTCACCGCAGCAGATGGCATTGGTCAGGTAGTCCTCACCGCTGTCTTCGCTGTGGAACAGCATCAGCGTGCTGCCGTCGTTCAGGGTGTGCAGTTCGCTCTGGTACAACGAGGCAGCCTGATCGAGGCAATCGCGGTAGCGTTCCAGCAGTTCGGTCAGGCGTGCGCGGGGCAGGCGGCGCAGTTGCTCCTGGGAGCCCAGTTGCACGGCCAGTACGGCGCTGTGCTGCGGTTCGGTGTTTTTCACCACCGCCGCTTTTGGCGCCACGGCAGGGCTGTCAGCCGAAGTATCGCGCAGGTCGGCGAACGGGTCTTCGTCGTCCAGTTCGTCTTCCTGGGCCCTGATCACCTGGCGCGGTGCTGGCTTGGCGCTCGCGACCGGGGCGCTTTCGTCGAAGCCTGGGTCGCGCAGGTCGCGTACTTCAAACTCGGGTTCGTCGTCGTAATCGGTGTCGTCGTATTCGGGCTCGGGTTCAACCTCGGGCACCACGGGTTCGGGCGCAAAGCTTGCGTGGAGCTGGCGCGCGAGGTCGCCGATTTCATCCTGGCGGTCGGTGGCCGGGGTGTGCTCGTCGATATCGCGCAGCCAGATGCGCAGTTGCATCAACGGCGTGGAGATATGCCGCCCCAGGCGCAGGCTCAAGGCCAGCGCCAGCGCCAGCAGAATCGCGCTGAGGATGCCCATGCTTTGCAGGCTGATGGTCATCGGCTGCTGGAATTGCTGCATGTCCAGGCTGATGCGCAACTGGCCGGCCTTCACATCCTGAAACGTGATATTGCTCTGGTACAGACCTTCGGCTTCGCCCAGCAGGCCGTTCTTCGGGCGTTGCCCGGCTTCGGCCATGATCCGGTTGTCCACGCTGTAGATGGCGGCATGGGCCACCAGCGGGTTCTTGGTCAGGTTGTTGAGCAGCACGTTGAGGCTGAGGATGTCGTTGGACACCAGCAGCTCGGTCGCCGAGGTGGCGGTCTGGGTTGTCAGGCTCTCGCCCAGGGCGTCAGCCTGCTCGTGCATGGCCTGCTTGAACTGCAAGCCCATCACGCAGGCGTAGATCACCAGGGCCAGAGCGACCAGGATCACGTTATGGCTGGCGATGCGTAATGCTATCGGCACACGGCGATGGCGCAGTGCCCGGAAGATCAGCAGGAAGAAGTTATCGGTTTTTACTGGCGTGGGCCGGTTCACTTGCGCTCGGCTCTTGGTCCGTGAAGTTGACGCGCAGTATAGCGACAGGCCCTGTACCGGCAAAGCGCTCGCTGTGCCCGATGGTCACTGAAAGTGGGTAGAATGCGGTTTTTTCCAGCCTGGGGGTGCGCCTTGCGCGAAATTGTCCTGATAAACATCACCGGCGTTGACCGCCCGGGTCTTACCGCGGCCATTACCGGCGTTCTGGCCCAGGGTGGTGTGAACATTCTCGACATCGGCCAGGCCGTGATTCACGACACCCTGTCGTTCGGCATCCTGGTGGAAGTCCCGAGCGAAGAACAGGCCGCAGCCCTGCGTACGGAAATCCTGTCTACCGCACAAACACTGGATCAACAGGTGCGTTTCACCTGGCTGTCCGAAGCGGACTACCAGCACTGGGTGGACGGCCAGCGTGATAAGCGCCACATCGTTACGCTGCTGAGCCGCAAGGTCACGGCCGAGCAGTTGCAGCGCGTCAGCGCGATCACCGCCCATCACGCCTTGAATATCGACCATATCGACCGCCTGTCGCAGCGCATGCCCCTGGACACGTCGACCGACCTGGGCAAGGGCTGCATCGAGTTCTCCGTGCGCGGCGAACCGGCCGACCCGCAGGCCCTGCGTGCTGAGTTCCTCAGTGCGGCGCAGGAATTGAATATCGATATCGCCTTCCAGGAAGACTCGCTGTACCGGCGCAACCGCCGTCTGGCGGTGTTCGACATGGACTCCACGCTGATCGAGGCGGAAGTCATCGACGAACTGGCCAAGGCCGCCGGCGTGGGTGAACAGGTCTCGGCCATCACCGAGCGTGCCATGGCCGGCGAGCTGGATTTTCGCGCCAGCTTCAAGGAACGCCTGGCGTTGCTCAAAGGGCTGGATGTCAGCGTGCTGGACTCCATCGGCGCTTCGCTGCGCCTGACCGAAGGCGCCGAAATCCTGTTCACCGAGCTCAAGCGGCTGGGCTACAAGACCGCGATCCTGTCCGGCGGCTTCACCTACTTTGCCAGGCAATTGCAGGTCAAGCTGGGCATCGACTATGTGTTTGCCAACGAGCTGGAAGTGGTGGACGGCAAGGTGACCGGCGTGGCGGTCGAGCCGATTGTCGATGCGCAGCGCAAGGCGGATTTGCTCAGGGAGCTGGCGCACAAGGAAGGTTTGCGACTGGAACAGACCATTGCGGTGGGCGACGGCGCGAATGACTTGCCGATGCTGGCGATTGCTGGCCTGGGTGTGGCGTTCCGCGCCAAGCCGTTGGTGAAGCAGTCGGCCAAACAGGCGATTTCGACGCTGGGGCTGGATGGGGTGTTGTATCTGCTGGGCTTTCGCGAACGCGACGGGCAGGTTTAAGCGGTTTCCAACTGCAGACATGCAGTAAAAGTGTGGGAGGGGGCTTGCTCCCGATAGCGATGGTTCAGCCAGCACATCGGTTACTGACCCACCGCTATCGGGAGCAAGCCCCTCCCACATTCAGAGCGGTGTCAGGCTTTGGGTGAGCCGATACCCTGGCCCATCTGCACCGGCGAGCCGGCCACCAGTCCCTGCGCCCACTTCACCTGGTCTGGCCCAAACAGCACAATCGCCGTCGAACCCAGCTTGAAGCGGCCCAATTCAGCGCCTTTCTCCAAATGAATCGGCGCCCGTGCGGCTTCGTCATAACGGAAGGTTTTCAGCTCGCGCTTGGGCGGTGTAACCAGCCCGGCCCACACGGTCTCAATCGACGCCACAATCATCGCGCCGACCAGCACCACCGCCATCGGGCCGCGCTCTGTGTCGAAAATGCAGGCAACACGTTCGTTACGCGCAAACAGCTCGGGCACGTTTTCGGCGGTGGTCTGGTTCACCGAGAAGATGCGCCCCGGAATGTAGACCATCTCGCGCAGGGTGCCAGCCAGTGGCATGTGCACCCGGTGGTAGTCCTTCGGCGACAGGTAAACGGTGGCGAAGTCACCGCCCATGAACGGCGCAGCCGCGGCCGCGTCACCGCCCAGCAGCTCCAGCACGCTGAAGCTGTGGCCCTTGGCCTGGAAGACCCGGCCGTGTTCGATCGGGCCAAGCTGGCTGACCGCGCCGTCGGCGGGGCTCAGCACCGCGCCCGGCGTCTGGTCCAGTGGGCGCGCGCCGTCTTTCAACGCACGGGTGAAGAAGGCGTTGAAGTGCTCGTAAGCCGTCACGTCTTCCACCAGGGCCTGGGACATGTCCACCTGATAGCGCTTGGCGAACCAGGTGGTGAAGGCATTCTTGAACCAGCGCACACGGCACTCGGCAATGCAGCCGGCCAGGCGCGACAGCAAGTGGTGCGGCAGCAAGTACTGGCTGAGGATAAACAACTGCTTTTTCATTAACTGTCCTTAAACCTTAAATCTCAACGGGGGTGTCGGGGTGGTTGCCCCATTCGCCCCAGGAACCGGCATAACCTTTGACTCGCGGATAACCGAGCGCCTTGGCCACCAGGTAGGTGAAGCCAGAGCGGTGGTGAGTCTGGCAGTGGGTGATGATTTCCTTGTCGCGGGTAAGCCCCAGGTCTTCGAGGATCTGCGGCATGTCGCGGCGAATGCGCAGGTTGCGCGCCTTGTCCATGCCGGCGGTCCATTCGAAGTTGACGGCGCCGGGGATGTGCCCGCCCTTGGCTGCCAGCACCTTTTCGCCGGAATACTCAAGCGGGCCGCGTGCGTCCCAGATGCCCAGATCGGCAGCGCCGAGACGGCTTTGCAGGTATTCGCGGGTGGCGGTGGGGCCGTCGTGCAGTGTAAGGCTGACCGGGCCGCCGGCCGGGGCGGGCACCTCGGTGGACAGCGGGTAGTGTTCTTCCAGCCAGGCCAACAGGCCGCCATCGAGGTAGTGGTACTTCTGGTGGCCGATCACGTCGAGCAGCCAGATGAAGCGCCCGGCCCAGCCGCCGCCTTCGTCGTCGTACACCACGTAGGTGGCGTCCGGGGTGTGGCCCAGTTCGCCGAACAGTTTTTCCAGTTCGGCCTTGTCCGGCAGCAGGCCCGGTGCCGGTGGCTGACCCAGTTGGGTGCGCTTGGGGTCAACGAAATGCGCGCCGGGGATATGCCCTTCGGCGTAGCGGGCGGCACTGGTGAGGTCCACCACAATCAGGTGCTCGGCATCCAGTTGACCAAGCAGGTCGCTGGACTCGATCACCAGCGGCAAGCCAGAGAAGTCAGGCATGTGAGGTCTCCTGGGCACAAAAGTGGGTGATAAAGGAGGGCGATTGTAGCGCAAGCATCAGGCGCTGCGGTTGGTAAAGCAGTGCAGGGCTTTCTCGACGCATTGGGCGGTTTTGCCGAAGGCCTGCACGGTGGTTTCCGAAAACGGCCCGCCGCCCTGGTCGGCGATCATCAGCATCACCACCTTGCCATTGCAGCTCAGCGAGCGCAGCAGCAGGTGTTCGCCAGCGAACAGGCGGCGCAGGATCGGCGGCAGCAGGGCCGAGAATTGCGCATGGTTGTCGGGCGTAAGGCGCACCTGGGCGGACTTCTCCAGCAAGCGCTGCAGCAGCGTGCTGTTGACCACGTCCAGGCTCAGGTTGGCCGCGTCCCGGGGCAGGCCGTCAACCTGATGCACGCGCAAGGTGCTCTGGGCGCGATCCGTCATCATCAGCATCACCCGCTGCATGCCGCTGGCCACCAGCGCGTCCCGGGCGCAGGTGGTCAGGTGCATGGCGTTGGCGAAGCGGCTCGGCTCCAACAGCAGCTCGGTGCAGTGCCTGCGCCACACGGCGAGGGCTTCGGCGGTGGGCGGTGGCGCCGGCAGCAGGCCGCGATGGACCTTCTGCACATGCCACGGCCAGATCAGCGACAGCGCCGGGTGCCAGAGGTCGGGCATCAAGGTGGTACGGGCGCTGGTGACGGCCTGCTGGTGAGCCTGTTGCTGCACATCGGCCAGCGGCTGTTGCAGGTACAGCGCGGTGAGGTATTGCCAGCGCTCGGCGTGCGGGCAGGTCCAGGACTCCTGGGCCGACATCGCCAGGCCGTTGGCCAGCAGCACGGTATTGGCCGGCTGGTTGAGCCAGCGGCGCAGGTTGGGCTCGGCGTCGAGCAATTGCTGGTGGCGCAGTGCGTCATCCTCGCGGGCGATGCGCAAGGCTTTGACCAGCAGGCGTTTCTCGTTGCGCAGCAACGTATAACCCTGGGACACCCAGACCGGCAGGTGCCAGGCTTCGGTCAGGCCCAGGCACAGGTCCAGAAGGCGCACGCCGAACACCTGTTGTTCCACCGCGCGGGCGCTCTCGCCTTTATGGATGACCCGCAGCTCCCATTCTTCCAGCAGCTTGGGATAGGCCACGGCCATCGGCCACAGCGGTGACAGAAACAGCAGGCTGCCCCAATGAATGTCCTGCCACAGGCGCGCCAGGCGGCTGGCGAACAAGCCGCTGGCCTGTTGGGACGCGTGCTGGCTCACCAGCAGCAATTGGCGCAAGGCCAGCGGGATGTCCTGAGCGGGCACCGAGGGCAGCCGCGCGAGCAGTTCTTCGGCGCGCTTGAGGCCCAGGCGGTTGAGCGCCACTTCGAGGTTTTCCGCCGGTTCCGTCATGCTGCCCTGGGTGTGGCTGTTGGCTTCGCGCATCACGCTGAGCACCAGCGCCGGGCTGTTCTGCATCAGCTCGGCAATATCTCGCAACGAACTGCGGCTGTCGCGAATGGCCTTGCACACGCGCTCATGGGCGGCCTGCGGCACGGGCAGCAGCACATCGTCCAGGCGCTTGATCCAGGCGGCGAGGGTGGTGGGTTTGGCACTTGGGACGCTGGTTTCATTAGCCATCATTGGGGCGCGATCATCACTTGCGTTCAAGGTGCCCGGAACGGGCTGAGTTGGCTTTTCGCCTTAACGGGCTATAGTCTGGCGCAGTTTTGCCGATAAGTAGAACAAGAGTTTTCAGCTGCACCCACTATGTCCATGAACCCGACGGCGCAAGTACAGATCCCCTATGGCTAAAATTATCGGCATCATTGTCGTCATCGCAAGTGTGCTCGGTGGGTACGTCTTGTCCCACGGTAAAATTGCCGCGTTGATCCAGCCTTTCGAAGTGCTGATTATCGGCGGTGCCGCGTTTGGCGCATTCCTGCAGGCCAACCCCGGCTACATGACCATGCACGTGATCAAGAAATCGGTGGGCATGTTCGGCTCGCGCTTTTCTCACACCTTCTATCTGGACGTGCTGGGGCTGGTCTACGAGATCCTCAACAAGAGTCGTCGCGAGGGCATGATGGCCATTGAAGGCGATATCGAAGACGCCGCGGCCAGCCCGATTTTCGCTAAGTACCCGACGGTGCTCAAGGACGAGCGCCTGACCGCCTATATCTGTGATTACCTGCGCATCATGTCCTCCGGCAACATGGCTCCCCATGAGCTGGAAGGCCTGTTCGACATGGAGCTGTTCAGCCTCAAGGAAGAGCTGGAGCATCCATCCCATGCCGTGACCGGCGTCGCCGACGGCATGCCCGGTTTCGGTATCGTTGCGGCAGTGCTCGGCATCGTGGTGACCATGGCTTCCCTCGGCGAAGGTGATCAGGCGGCGATTGGCATGCACGTGGGTGCGGCGCTGGTGGGCACCTTCTTCGGTATCCTGGCGGCCTACGGCTTCTTCGGTCCGCTCGCTACCTGCCTGGCCCACGACGCCAAGGAAGAAGTGAATCTGTACGAAGCGATCAAGGCCAGCCTGGTGGCGTCGGCGTCCGGCATGCCGCCGTCGCTGGCCGTGGAATTCGGGCGCAAGGTGCTCTACCCCAAACATCGCCCGAGTTTCTCCGAGCTGGAGCAAGCGGTTCGCGGTCGCTAAGCCATGGAAAACAACCAGCCGATAATCATCAAGCGCGTCAAGCGCTTCGCTGCGGGGCACCATGGTGGCGCCTGGAAGATCGCCTTCGCCGACTTTGCCACGGCGATGATGGCGTTCTTCCTGGTGCTGTGGCTGATGTCCACCGCCACGCCGGAACAGAAGATCGCCATTGCCGGTTACTTCAAGGACCCGATCGGCTTCTCGGAAAGCGGCACGCCCTTTGTGATCGACCTGGGCGGCTCACCGCAGTTGGCGCCGGAGCGCACCATCAACCCGGAGGTGCAGACCGAATCGCCGCAGGACAAGATTCCCGTGGAGCGCGACACCGTCGAGAGCATGGCCGAACAGGTTGAGCAGGAACGCCTCGAACTGTTGCTGCAGGAGTTGCAGAACAAGGTCGAAGAAAACCCGCAGTTGCTCAAGTTCAAGGATCAGATTTCGTTCGAGATCACCCCGGAAGGCCTGCGCATCCAGATCACCGACGCCGCCAACCGGCCTATGTTCGACTCCGGCAGCGCGCGCCTCAAACCGTACTTTGAAGACATCCTGCTGGCCATGGCCGACACCATCAAGGCGGTGCCGAACAAGATCAGCATCAGCGGCCATACCGACGCCAAGCCCTACGCGGGCCAGGGCGACTTCGGCAACTGGGAGCTGTCGGCCAACCGCGCCAACGCCGCCCGGCGTGCGCTGGTCGCCGGCAGTTACCCGGACCCGCAAGTGGCGCGCGTGGTGGGGTTTGCCTCCTCGCAGCTGTTTGATCACAAGGACCCCTTCAATCCGGTCAACCGTCGCATCGATATCGTCGTACTGACCAAAAAGGCCCAGCGCGCGATTGAAGGCGACCAGCCGCCACCGGCACCCGTCCAGGGTGAAGGCGCACCGGGTGAAGTGCCCACCGACCCGAATGCGATTGCGCCGGGGCAGGAGCCGTTACCGGCCCATGAACTGCGCCAGAAGCTGAATTTGTTCGATGATGGTGGGGTGAAGGATCCGACGGTGCCTGGGACGGGGTCGTAGCTACATAGGCTTTGGCTTATTGTGGCGAGCAGGCTTGTCCTGCGTTTGGCTGCACAGTAGCCCCAAAGCCTGATGAATCATTTCTGGAATAAATAAGCCGTTTGGATGAGGGCTGCTGCGCAGCCCGGCGCGGGGCAAGCCCGCTCGCCAATACGTTCAGTAACTGCTCTCAGGCAAGCTCGCAATAATCGACCGATAGCTGTTCATCCGCTGCTGCTGCACACGTCCGTCTTCCAGTGCCTTGAGCAACGCACACCCAGGTTCGCGGTCGTGTTTGCAGTCGCGGAAGCGGCAGGTGCCTATCAGGTCGTTGAACTCGATGAAGCCCGCTTCCACATCGCTGCGGCTGACGTGGCCCAAACCGAATTCACGAATGCCAGGGGAGTCGATCAGTTCGCCGCCACCCGGGAAGTGGAACAAGCGTGCGGTGGTGGTGGTGTGCGTGCCCTGACCGGACAGCTCCGACAGCGGGCCGACGCGGGTGTCGACTTCCGGCAGCAGGCTGTTGACCAGCGACGACTTGCCCACGCCCGATTGGCCGACGAACACGCTGATACGCCCGTCCAGCTGCTGTTGCAGCTGTTCCATGCCGTCGCCGTGATGGGCCGACACTTCCAGCACCGGGTAACCCAGGGTGCGGTACACCGCCAGCAGTGCGTTGAGCGCGGGGGCGTTCTGGTCGTCGATCAAGTCGAATTTGTTCAGCAGCAGCAGCGGGCGAATGCCGGCATGCTCGGCTGCGACCAGGTAGCGGTCGATCAGGTTGGCATGGGGCTCGGGCAGCGGGGCGAACACGATCACGATCATGTCAACGTTGGCCGCTACCGGCTTGAGCTGACCACGGCTGTCGGGACGACGCAGCTCGGTGGTGCGCGGCAGTTGCGCGACGATGACGCCGATGCCCTGGTTGCCGGCACGCCACACGACCTTGTCGCCGGTGACCAGCGCCGGCAGGTTGGCGCGCAAGTGGCAGCGTGACACTGAGCCGGCGAGTTCGCCTTCCAGCGCCTCCACTTCGACCTGCACACCAAAGTGCGCGATCACCAGGCCCGTCTGTTCCGGGCCGAGGTCGCCGCCCTCGAGCGCTTCCACGGCGGAGGATTCACGTTTGGCGGCGCGCGCGGCGCGTTCGCCTTGAATCTTTTCGATGCGCCAGTTTTGGCGACGATTGAGCTGGCGTTTGGCCATTGGTGTTCCGTGTCGATAATGCAAAGATAGGGTAAAACGGTCGCGAGTCTAGCACGCCGCCGCCTGCTAAACTGCGCGGCCTACGCCAAGGTGCCAAGAGAATCAAGCCATGCTGAACCCACAGAACCTGATTTGGATCGATCTGGAAATGACCGGTCTGGACCCCGACACCGACGTCATCATCGAGATGGCGACGATTGTCACCGACAGCAACCTCAACACCTTGGCCGAAGGTCCGGTGATCGCCATCCACCACAGCGACGCGGTGCTGGCCACCATGGACGAGTGGAACACCCGCACCCACGGCAACTCCGGGCTGACCCAGCGCGTGCGCGACAGCCGCATCAGCATGGCCGAAGCCGAAGCCGAAACCATCGCGTTTCTGGAAAAGTGGGTGCCCAAGGGCAAGTCGCCGATCTGCGGCAACAGCATCTGCCAGGATCGTCGCTTCCTCTATACCCACATGAAGGGGCTGGAGAGTTACTTCCACTATCGCAACCTGGATGTGTCCACCTTGAAGGAGCTGACCGCGCGCTGGGCGCCCGAGGTTAAAGACAGCTTCCATAAAGGCAGCACGCATCTGGCGCTGGATGATATTCGCGAGTCGATTGCCGAGTTGCTGCATTACCGCAAGCATTTCATCAAGGCTTGAAGATGTATTGACTGGCCTGGCGCTATCGGGAGCAAGCCCCCTCCCACATTGATGTGCGAACGCAGTCAAATGTGGGAGGGGGCTTGCTCCCGATGGACGCGACTCGGTCACCTTTGATGCCCATGCAAGGACCGCCCGCATGCTGCTGATGCTCTACCTCATCGCCATTACCGCCGAAGCCATGACCGGCGCCCTGTCCGCCGGTCGGCGCGGCATGGACTGGTTTGGCGTGGTGCTGATCGCCTGTGTCACGGCGCTGGGGGGTGGTTCGGTGCGCGATGTGTTGCTCGGCCACTACCCGCTGACCTGGGTCAAACACCCGGAATACCTGATACTGACTTCGATCGCCGCGCTGGTGACGATCTTTGCCGCACCGCTGATGCGCCGCCTGCGCTCGCTGTTTCTCGCGCTGGACGCCGTGGGGCTGGTGGCTTTTACCCTGATCGGCTGCATGACCGCCCTGGAAATGGGCCACGGCATGCTGGTAGCTTCGGTCAGTGGCGTGATCACTGGGGTGTTCGGTGGCATCCTGCGGGACATCTTCTGCAACGACATCCCGCTGGTGTTCCGCCGTGAGCTGTACGCCAGCGTGTCATTTCTTGCCGCCTGGTTCTACCTGCTGTGCCTTTACCTCGAGTTACCCAGCGAACAGGCCATTCTGCTGACGCTGTTCAGCGGTTTTCTGTTGCGCCTGCTGGCGATCCGCTTTCATTGGGAAATGCCCAAGTTCGTCTATAACGACGACGTTCACTGACGTCCGGCGTGCTGCTTGAGCGCCCATTCCACATGTTCGCGCACCAGCTCTGAAGGGTAATCGCGCCGTGCCTTCAACGCCTCCACTACCGGAATGCTCGACGGCGCATTGCCCAGGCCCACTGCCAGGTTGCGCAGCCAGCGCTCATAACCGGCGCGCCGCAGCGGTGAGCCTTCGGTGCTGCTGAGGAATCTGTCCTCGTCCCACAGAAACAGTTCGGCCAGTTCTGCGTTATCCAGATTGTGCCGTGGCTTGAAATCGCTTTCGGCGGTGGGCCGGGCGAAACGATTCCAGGGGCAAACGATCTGACAGTCATCGCAGCCAAACACGCGGTTGCCGATCAGCGGGCGCAGGTCCTCGGGAATCGCGCTCTTGAGTTCGATGGTGAGGTAGGAAATGCAGCGCCGGGCGTCCAGTACGTAGGGGCCGACGAAGGCATTGGTCGGGCAGATATCCAGGCACGCTGTGCAGCGGCCGCAATGTTCGGTGCTGTGGGGCGCATCCACCGGCAGCGGCAGGTCCACGAACAGCTCGCTGAGGAAAAAGTAGCTGCCGGCCTTGCGGTTGAGCACCAGGGTGTTTTTACCGATCCAGCCGAGGCCGGCCTGTTCGGCGATGGCTTTTTCCAGCACCGGCGCGCTGTCGACAAAGGCGCGAAAGCCGAACGGGCCGATCTGCGCCTGGATGCGGTCGGCCAGTTGCTGCACACGCTTGCGAATCAGCTTGTGGTAGTCGCGGCCCAGGGCGTAACGCGAGATGTAGGCTTTTTCCGGCTGTGCCAGCAAGTGAGCCATCTGGGTGTCGCCGGGCAGATAATCCATGCGCAGCGACACCACGCGCAGGGTGCCCGGCACCAGCTCATCGGGATGGGAGCGTTTGCTGCCATGGGCGCCCATGTAGTCCATCTCGCCGTGATAGCCCGCGTCGAGCCAGCGTTGCAGGTGCTGCTCATGCTCGGCGAGGTCCAGGCCGCTGATGCCCACTTGTTGGAAGCCCAGTTCGCGGCCCCAGTCTTTGATCGATTGGGCGAGTGCGGGCAGATCGGAGGTAATGGCGGGCATGAGACACGGGAAACCACGGGTTAGATGGGTATAATTCTGCCAGACATCGGAGCTTGAAGACGCATGCCTCAGACAAAAGACGAAATAACCGACGTTCAGCCACTGTTGCCCGGCAATTTGCCGCAACTGCCTGCACGTTCCCCGGATGCCCATAAAGGCCAGTTTGGCCATCTGCTGGTGATTGGCGGCGACCATGGCTTTGGCGGCGCCGCGCTGCTGAGCACCGAAAGCGCCCTGCGCAGCGGCGCCGGCATGGTTTCCCTGGCGACCCGGCCTGAGCATGTGCCGGCCGCGCTGGCACGACTGCCGGAGGTCATGACGCTGGGCGTGAGCTCGGCCAACCAGTTGATGGGCCTGTTGGAAAAAACCTCGGTCATCGTCATGGGTCCTGGCCTGGGCGAATCAGCCTGGGGCAGAAGCCTGTTGTCGGTGGCGGCCAACGCCAAACTGCCGCAGGTGTGGGACGCGGATGCACTGAACCTGCTCGCTGCAGGCCATGTCGACTTGCCGGCCAATTGCGTGATCACCCCCCATCCGGGCGAGGTCGCGCGTTTGCTGGGCATTACCACCGCCGAGGTTCAAGCTGATCGCCTCAATGCGGCACTCGCGCTGAGCCGCACATTAAATACCGTGGTTATTCTCAAAGGAGCTGGCAGTCTGATTGCAACCCCCGATGGGGACGTTGCTCGCTGTGACCAGGGCCATCCCGCCATGGCTGCGCCCGGTCTGGGTGATGTATTGGCCGGCTTGGTGGGTGCATTGCTGGCCCAGGGCATGCCGGCTTATGACGCCAGCTGCCTGGCGGTGTGGCTGCACGCTACGGCAGGTGATCGCCAAGGCACCTTCGGTCGCGGGCTGGCGGCCAGCGACCTGATCCCCGCCATTCGTCAATTGCTGGAGGAGCAGTCGCCGTGTCTGACGTAACCCTGTTCCTGGCCGATGAAGATGCCATGGTGGCGCTTGGGAATCGTATCGCCGCCGTCACGGCAGGCGCCGGGCTGATCTTCCTCGAAGGCGACCTCGGCGCGGGCAAGACCACGCTGTCACGGGGGATTATTCGTGGGCTGGGGCACGTTGGCGCGGTGAAAAGTCCCACCTTTACGCTGGTCGAACCCTACGAGATCGGCGACGTGCGCGCCTTTCACTTCGATCTGTATCGCCTGGTCGACCCCGAAGAGCTGGAATACATGGGCATTCGTGATTACTTCGACGAAGATGCGCTGTGCCTGATCGAGTGGCCAGATAAAGGTGCAGGCTTTTTGCCAAAGCCGGACATGACCATTACCATTACGCCGCATGAAACAGGACGTCAGCTGAAGTTGTTGCCCCAGAGCGCGCGTGGCCAGTCGTGGTGCGCCGCTTTGGCTTTGGAATTCAAATAATTGGTGGGGTTAGGTATGCGCTTTCGCGCGTTGGTTGCTGTCGTGGGAGTGTTGCTTGCGGCAATGACTGTCAATGCTCTGGCTGCTTCACAGGTGAAAAGTGTTCGCCTGTGGCGAGCACCGGATAACACGCGACTGGTGTTCGACCTGTCTGGCCCTGTCCAGCACAGCGTCTTTACCCTGGCGGCGCCTGATCGCCTGGTGATCGACATCAACGGCGCGACCCTGGCCGCACCGCTCAAGGTGTCCACCGCCAATACGCCGATCACTGCCATGCGCTCGGCCCAGCGCACGCCCACCGACTTGCGCGTGGTCATCGACCTGAAAAAGGCCGTGACCCCGAAAAGTTTTTCCCTGGCGCCCAACGCCCAGTACGGCAACCGGCTGGTGGTCGACCTGTTCGACAATGCCGCCGACGCCAACCCGACGCCTGCGCCGACGCCGAGCGTGGCGACGGTGCCTGCGGTGCCGGTCAACCCGTCGCAACCGCAGGTTAAATTGCCGCCGCCGCCGCCCGCGCCGCCGGGCAAGCGCGACATTATTGTGGTGATCGACGCCGGCCACGGCGGTGAAGACCCGGGGGCCTCCGGCTCGCGCGGCCAGCATGAAAAAGACGTGGTATTGGCCATCGCCCGCGAGCTGCAGCGCCAGGTCAACGGCATGAAAGGCTATCGCGCCGAGCTGACCCGCACCGGCGACTACTTCATTCCGCTGCGCGGCCGTACGGAAATCGCGCGCAAGAAGGGCGCCGACCTGTTCGTTTCGATCCATGCTGACGCTGCGCCGTCCAGCGCCGCCTTTGGCGCCTCTGTGTTTGCCCTGTCCGATCGCGGCGCCACGTCCGAAACGGCGCGCTGGCTGGCCGACAGTGAAAACCGTTCCGACCTGATCGGCGGGGCCGGCAACGTGTCTCTCGACGACAAGGACAAGATGCTCGCCGGCGTACTGCTCGACCTGTCGATGACCGCCTCGCTGACCTCCAGCCTCAACGTCGGCCAGAAAGTCCTGAGCAACATCGGCCGGGTCACCTCGCTGCATAAACAGCGTGTGGAGCAGGCCGGGTTCATGGTGTTGAAATCACCGGATATCCCTTCGATCCTGGTGGAAACCGGCTTTATCTCCAACGCCAACGAAGCCTCCAAGCTGGCCAGTGCCAGCCATCAGCAGGCCCTGGCGCGTTCCATCAGCGCCGGCGTGCGGCAGTTCTTCCAGCAGAATCCGCCGCCGGGCACCTATATTGCCTGGCTGCGTGATTCCGGCAAAATCGCCCAGGGGCCGCGCGACCATCGCGTGCAGCCCGGCGACACCCTGGCCATGCTGGCGGTGCGCTTCCAGGTGTCGCCTGCCACGTTGCGCAGTGCCAACAACCTGAAGAGCGACGAACTGAAAGTCGGCCAGGTGCTGACCATCCCCGGCACTGAATTGGCGGCACAGTAATGAGCGAGTCCTTGTTGAACAGTGGCTCGCGCATTGAATTGCTCAGCCCGCGCCTGGCCAACCAGATTGCCGCCGGTGAGGTGGTTGAACGCCCGGCGTCGGTGATCAAGGAGCTGCTGGAAAACAGCATCGACTCCGGCGCCAAGCGCATCGACGTCGACGTGGAGCAGGGCGGCGTCAAGCTGCTGCGCGTACGCGACGATGGCAGTGGTATCTCCTCGGATGACCTGCCACTGGCCCTGGCCCGTCACGCCACCAGCAAGATCCGCGACCTCGAAGACCTGGAGCGGGTGATGAGCCTGGGTTTTCGCGGTGAGGCCCTGGCGTCGATCAGCTCCGTGGCGCGCTTGACCCTGACCTCGCGCACCCGCGACGCCGAACAGGCCTGGCAAGTGGAAACCGAAGGTCGCGACATGGCTCCGCGCGTTCAGCCGGCGGCGCATCCGGTGGGTACGTCGGTGGAAGTGCGCGACCTGTTTTTCAACACCCCGGCCCGGCGCAAATTCCTCAAGGCCGAGAAAACCGAATTCGATCACCTGCAGGAAGTCATCAAGCGCCTGGCCCTGGCACGTTTTGACGTGGCGTTTCACCTGCGTCACAACGGCAAGACCATCCTCAGCCTGCACGAAGCCCATGACGATGCCGCGCGTGCCCGGCGGGTCTCGGCGATCTGCGGCGCGGGTTTCCTGGAGCAGGCGCTGCCGATCGAAATCGAGCGCAACGGCCTGCGCCTCTGGGGTTGGGTGGGCCTGCCGACGTTCTCGCGCAGCCAGGCGGACTTGCAGTATTTCTTCGTGAATGGCCGTGCGGTGCGCGACAAGCTGGTGGCGCATGCGGTGCGTCAGGCGTATCGCGACGTGTTGTTCAACGGTCGGCATCCGACCTTTGTGTTGTTCTTTGAGGTCGACCCGTCGGTGGTCGACGTCAATGTGCACCCGACCAAGCATGAAGTGCGCTTCCGTGATGGGCGCATGGTGCATGACTTCCTGTATGGCACCTTGCATCGTGCCCTGGGCGATGTGCGCCCGGACGATCAGCTGTCGGCGCCGATCGTGACGGCGGTGGTGCGGCCGACCGGCCCCGAGGCCGGCGAGTTCGGCCCGCAAGGCGAAATGAGTCTGGCGGCCAACCTGTTGCAATCGCCACAGCCACAGCCCTCTTACACCGCGCCGGGCTCGGGTGCTGGCGCAGGCTATCAGTATCAATACACGCCGCGCCCGCAATCGACCGTGCCGGTGGCCGAGGCTCAGGCGGCCTATCGCGAATTTTTCGCGCCGCTGCCGGGTGCCGAGCCGGGCGCCGCCGTTGCGTTGCCCGAAGGTGGCGGTGATATTCCGCCGCTGGGTTATGCGCTGGCTCAGCTCAAGGGGATCTACATCCTCGCGGAAAACGTCCACGGCCTGGTGCTGGTGGACATGCACGCCGCCCACGAGCGAATCATGTACGAGCGCCTCAAGATCGCCATGGCCAGCGAAGGCCTGAGCGGCCAGCCGCTGCTGGTCCCCGAATCCCTGGCCGTGAGCCAGCGGGAAGCCGACTGCGCCGAAGAGCACCATGGCGTGTTCCAGAAACTCGGTTTTGAACTGCAACGCCTGGGCCCGGAAACCCTGGCGATCCGCCAGATTCCTGCGCTGCTCAAACAGGCCGAGGCCAACCGCCTGGTGGCCGACGTGCTGGCCGACCTCATGGAATATGGCACCAGTGACCGTATCCAGGCGCACATCAATGAATTGCTCGGCACCATGGCCTGCCACGGCGCGATCCGCGCCAATCGCCGTCTGGCCCTGCCGGAAATGAACGGCCTGCTGCGCGACATGGAAAACACCGAGCGCAGCGGCCAGTGCAACCACGGCCGGCCGACCTGGACCCAGATGGGCCTGGACGATCTGGACAAACTGTTCCTGCGCGGCCGCTGATGAGTGCCTTGCCCCCCGCGATCTTTCTGATGGGCCCCACGGCCGCCGGCAAGACCGACCTGGCCATCGAGCTGAGCAAGGTGCTGCCGTGCGAGCTGATCAGCGTTGATTCTGCCCTGGTTTACCGGGACATGGATATCGGCACCGCCAAGCCTTCTAAAGCAGTGCTGGCCGAGCATCCCCACCGCCTGATCGACATCCTCGACCCGTCGATGAGCTATTCGGCTGCGGATTTTCGCACTGACGCCCTGGCAGCCATGGCCGACATCACCGCGCGGGGCAATATCCCGCTGCTGGTGGGCGGCACAATGCTCTACTACAAGGCTTTGCAGGAAGGGCTCGCCGACATGCCGCCCGCCGACGCCCAGGTGCGCGCCGAACTTGAGAACGACGCTGCCCGCCTTGGCTGGCAAGCCCTGCACGACCAACTGGCGGCCGTGGACCCGGTGTCTGCCGCGCGCATTCACCCCAACGATCCGCAGCGCCTCACGCGCGCGCTGGAAGTCTGGCGTGTGAGCGGCCAGACCATGACTGAACACAGGCTGAAACAAACTGCGCAAAGTGCTGATGCAGACGCGTCGGGTCAATCACAATTGCCCTATACTGTCGCGAATCTGGCCATTGCCCCGGCAGATCGCCAGGTGCTGCATGAACGAATTGCGCAAAGATTCACGATTATGTTGGAACAGGGGTTTGTGGACGAGGTCGTAGCTTTGCGTTCCCGAGGTGACCTGCATGCCGGGCTGCCTTCGATACGCGCTGTCGGCTATCGCCAGGTCTGGGATTATCTGGATGGCAAGCTGACGTCAGCCGACATGCAGGAGCGCGGCATCATCGCCACGCGCCAATTGGCGAAGCGCCAGTTCACCTGGCTGCGCAGCTGGAGCGATTTGCACTGGCTGGACAGCCTGGACAGCGACAATCTGTCACGCGCCTTGAAATACCTGGGGTCGGTCTCCATATTGAGCTGAGTCCTTGCAATTGCCGTCTATCCTTGGGGGTGTGACGGCCATAAGCTACCCATTTTCCGATTTTTTAATTATTGATCCTTAAAGGAGTGCGACACATGTCAAAAGGGCATTCGCTACAAGACCCTTACTTGAACACTTTACGTAAAGAGAAAGTGGGGGTTTCCATCTACCTGGTTAACGGTATCAAGCTGCAAGGCACGATCGAGTCGTTCGACCAGTTCGTGATCCTGCTGAAAAACACCGTCAGCCAGATGGTCTACAAGCACGCTATCTCGACAGTCGTTCCAGTCCGTCCAATCCGTCTGCCTAGCGCAGCAGGTGATGATGCAGCTGACGCTGAGCCAGGTAACGCCTGATAGGAGTCTCCTTTGTTCTTTGAGCGCCACGGTGGTGGTGAGCGAGTAATCCTCGTTCACTTGGATGGACAGGACCCTGAGGCGCGCGAAGATCCGCAGGAGTTTCAGGAGTTGGCAAATTCGGCCGGCGCCGAGACCGTTGCGTTTTTTAACGTGCCGCGTCATCGGCCAACCGCCAAATACCTGATCGGCAGCGGCAAGGTCGAAGAACTGCGCGACCTGGTCCACGCTGAAGAAGCCGATCTGGTGATCTTCAATCACACCCTTACGCCCAGTCAGGAACGCAACCTCGAACGTGTTTTCGAGTGTCGCGTGATCGACCGTACCGGTCTGATTCTCGATATTTTTGCCCAGCGCGCCCGCACCCATGAAGGCAAGCTTCAGGTCGAACTGGCCCAGCTTGACCACATGAGTACGCGTCTGGTGCGCGGCTGGACTCACCTTGAGCGTCAGGGTGGCGGTATCGGCATGCGCGGTCCGGGTGAAACCCAGCTCGAAACCGACCGACGCCTGCTGCGGGTGCGCTTGCGCCAGATCAAGGGGCGCCTGGAGAAGGTACGCAGCCAGCGCGAGCAATCGCGTCGGGGCCGTTCGCGTGCGGATATTCCTACCGTATCGCTGGTGGGCTATACCAACGCTGGCAAATCCACGCTCTTCAACAATGTGACGAAGTCGGACGTGTATGCCGCCGACCAACTGTTCGCCACTCTCGACCCGACCTTGCGCCGCCTTGATATAGGCGACCTGGGGCCGATTGTCCTGGCAGACACGGTAGGTTTCATTCGTCACTTGCCCCACAAGCTGGTCGAGGCCTTTCGGTCTACGCTCGAAGAGTCGAGCAATTCCGACCTGCTGCTGCATGTGATCGATGCGGCCGAACCGGACCGCATGCTGCAGATTGAACAGGTGATGGTGGTACTGGGCGAGATTGGTGCCCAGGACTTGCCGATCCTCGAGGTCTATAACAAACTCGATTTGCTTGAAGGCGTTGAGCCACAAATCCAGCGCGACGAGAATGGCGTACCCCAGCGGGTGTGGCTGTCGGCGCGTGATGGCAGTGGTCTGGAGCTGCTTGAACAAGCGATTGCCGAACTGCTCGGCAGTGATTTGTTCGTCGGCACCTTGCGCTTGCCGCAGCGTTTTGCTCGACTGCGTGCACAGTTTTTCGAACTGGGCGCCGTACAGAAAGAAGAACACGACGAAGAAGGTGTCAGCTTGCTGGCCGTTCGGTTGCCGCGCTCGGAGCTCAATCGGCTGGTCAGCCGCGAGGGTGAGGTACCAGAGGAGTTCATCGAACAACACACTTTGCAATAAAAGCCTCCTAAAGCGGTTGTGCCGCAATGGCAGGCATTCTGTAGCATTGGTCGGCGCGCCGTGGGCGCGTCTTTGCTTTATCAGATGGAGAGCGCTATGGCTTGGAATGAGCCGGGTGGCAACTCGAATAATCAGGATCCTTGGGGTGGTAAGCGCCGCAATAATGGCGACCGCAAGGGGCCACCAGATCTCGACGAGGCCTTCCGAAAGCTGCAGGAAAGCCTGAATGGGTTGTTCGGTGGTGGGAAAAAACGGGGTGGTGACGACGGCGGTCGCACAAGCAAGGGCGGTGGCTATGGCCTGCTGGGCCTGGGTCTTGTCGTGCTGGCGGCCGTATGGCTGTACAGCGCCGTTTACGTGGTGGACGAGCAGGAGCAAGCCGTGGTGCTGCGCTTCGGCAAGTACTACGAGACGGTCGGGCCGGGCCTGAACATCTACTTCCCGCCGATCGACAAGAAGTACATGGAGAACGTTACACGTGAGCGTTCCTATACCAAGCAGGGCCAGATGCTGACCGAAGACGAAAACATCGTCGAAGTGCCGCTGACCGTGCAGTACAAGATCACCAACCTGCAGGACTTCGTGCTGAACGTCGACCAGCCGGAAATCAGCCTGCAACACGCAACCGAAAGTGCCTTGCGCCATGTGGTGGGCTCCACCGCCATGGATCAGGTGCTGACCGAAGGTCGTGAATTGATGGCCAGCGAAATCAAGGAGCGCCTGCAACGGTTCCTCGATACGTATCGCACCGGTATCACCGTCACCCAGGTGAACGTGCAGAGCGCAGCGGCACCGCGTGAAGTGCAGGAAGCCTTCGACGACGTGATCCGCGCCCGTGAAGACGAGCAGCGTTCGCGCAACCAGGCTGAAACCTACGCCAACGGCGTCGTGCCGGAAGCCCGTGGTCAGGCCCAGCGCATCCTTGAAGATGCCAACGGCTACCGTGACGAAGTGGTCTCGCGCGCCAAGGGTGAGGCGGATCGCTTTACCAAGCTGGTTGCCGAGTATCGCAAGGCACCCGAGGTCACCCGTGAGCGTCTGTATCTGGATACCATGCAGGAAGTCTTCAGCAACACCAGCAAGGTTCTCGTGACCGGCAGCAAGGGCGGGCAGAACAACCTGCTGTACCTGCCGCTGGACAAGATGATCGAAGGTGGTCGTAGTGGCGCCAGCGCGCCGTCGACCGGTTCGAACGCCGCTGCCAACGAAGCCAGCGCCCGTGCGGCCGCGGATCTGCTGCAACAGCAAACACGTACCAGGGAGAGTCGTTGATGAGCAATAAATCGCTGACCGCCCTGATTGTGGGCGTCGTCGTGGTCATCGCTGCCTGGAACTGCTTCTACATCGTCGCTCAGACCGAGCGCGCGGTGCTGCTGCAATTCGGTCGCGTGGTCCAGGCGGATGTCCAGCCCGGACTGCATGTGAAGGTTCCTTACGTCAATCAG
This sequence comes from Pseudomonas trivialis, assembly GCF_036864995.1. NCBI lineage: Bacteria > Pseudomonadati > Pseudomonadota > Gammaproteobacteria > Pseudomonadales > Pseudomonadaceae > Pseudomonas > Pseudomonas trivialis. The sequence goes on from NZ_CP142151.1 coordinate 561,197, forward strand.
GTGCGCAAGTTCGACGGTCGCCTGATGACCCTGGATGCACCAACGCAGCGCTTCCTGACCCTGGAAAAGAAAGCCGTGATGGTTGACGCCTACGCCAAGTGGCGCGTCAAGGATGCCGAGCGGTACTACACCGCGACCTCCGGCCAGAAGCAGCTTGCCGATGATCGTTTGTCGCGGCGTCTCGAGTCGGGCCTGCGCGACCAGTTCGGTAAGCGCACTCTGCACGAGGTGGTATCCGGCGAGCGTGATGCGCTGATGGCGGATATCACCCGCTCGCTGAACACCATGGCGGAAAAGGAACTGGGTATTGAAGTGGTCGATGTGCGCGTCAAGGCCATTGATCTGCCCAAGGAAGTGAACCGCAGCGTGTTCGAACGTATGAGCACCGAGCGTGAGCGTGAGGCACGTGAGCACCGCGCAAAGGGTAACGAACTGGCTGAGGGGATCCGTGCGGATGCCGACCGTCAGCGTCGTGTCCTGCTGGCGGAAGCCTATCGCGAGTCTGAAGAGGCCCGTGGTGATGGCGATGCGCAAGCGGCGGCGATCTACTCCAAGGCCTATGGCCAGGACCAGGAGTTCTACGCGTTCTATCGTAGCCTGCGTGCCTACCGCGAAAGCTTCGCGAACAAAACTGACGTCATGGTGCTGGACCCAAGCAGCGATTTCTTCCGCTACCTGGAAAAAGCCAAGTAATCAGCTCGTCACTGTGCAGGAACCACTCCGTCGGGCGGCTAAAATGCCGGGCGGGGTGATCCTTTCAGAAAACGGGTGTATGATGCGGCAGCCGGGAAATTCCCGGCTTTTTTGCGTCTGCATGTTTGATTGTTGATGGTCGCGCAGGCGCCACAGGTTTTTCGAGGAAAGTGCCCGACGAGGCCATTTACAGGCCGTTCGTCACGTCGCTCTTGCGCGTGGTTTATGCAAGGGGCGGGTGTTTTCTGCTTCACTCAAGGCTCGGCCGAGGGCTGGCCGCCCGGATCAAAGGGGAATGGCGTAATGGCAACGGTAGACCGCTGGCTGCTGCCAGATGGCATCGAAGAAGTACTGCCACCAGAGGCTGCGCGCATTGAAGTCGCGCGTCGCCAGGTGTTGGATCTGTTCCAGAGCTGGGGTTACGAGTTTGTCGTGACTCCCCATATCGAGTACCTGGAATCCCTGCTGACCGGCGCGGGCCAGGACCTGGATCTGCGCACCTTCAAGGTCATCGACCCGCAATCGGGCCGGCAGATGGGCTTTCGTGCCGACATCACGCCACAGGTTGCGCGCATCGACGCGCACACGCTGCGCCGCGAAGGCCCGAGCCGTCTGTGCTACGCCGGCAGCGTGCTGCATGCGCAGCCGCGTGCCCTGTCGTCTTCGCGCAGCCCGATCCAGTTGGGTGCCGAGCTGTATGGCGACGCCAGCCCGAGCAGCGACGTTGAAGTGATCAGCCTGATGCTGGCCATGCTGCAACTGGCTGACGTGCCGGATGTGCACATGGACCTGGGCCACGTGGGTATCTACCGTGGTCTGGCCCGTGCGGCCGGGTTGTCCGGCGAAGTGGAGCAGCAGTTGTTCGATGCCCTGCAACGCAAGGCCATCGATGAAGTCATTGCCCTCACCGAAGGCGTGTCTGCAGACCTGGCCGGCATGCTGCGTGCGCTGGTCAACCTGTGCGGTGGCCGTGAAGTGCTGGTGGCCGCGCGTGAGCGCCTGGCCAATGCGCCGGCATCGGTATTGGCCGCGCTGGACGACGTGCAGGCCATCGCCGAGCAGTTGTCGGCGCGTTTCCCGCAGTTGCCGCTGTACTTTGATCTGGGCGAGTTGCGCGGCTACCACTACCACACGGGTGTGGTGTTCGCCGTATTTGTGCCGGGTGTTGGCCAGGCCATCGCCCAGGGCGGTCGTTATGACGATATCGGCGCTGACTTCGGTCGCGCGCGTCCGGCAACCGGCTTTTCCACCGATTTGAAAACCCTGGTGACCCTGGGGCGTGCTGAGGTCGAGCTGCCGTCTGGTGGCATCTGGATGCCCGACAGTACGGACACAGCACTCTGGCAGCAGGTTTGCCAGTTGCGCAGTGAGGGTCAGCGTGTGGTCCAGGCTTTGCCTGGGCAGCCATTGGCCGCCGCCCGTGAAGCGGACTGCGACCGGCAATTGATTCAGCAGAACGGGCTTTGGCAAGTATCGCCACTGGCTTCTTGAGTTTTCCTGCCGGCCATCGCCGGCACCAAGTTTGCGCGAATGAGGACAAGTGTTATGGGTAAGAATGTCGTAGTCCTGGGCACCCAATGGGGTGATGAGGGCAAAGGCAAGATCGTTGATCTGCTGACCGAACATGCTGCCGCCGTAGTGCGCTACCAGGGCGGCCACAACGCTGGCCACACCCTGGTCATCGATGGCGAAAAAACCGTCTTGCACCTGATCCCGTCGGGCGTGCTGCGCGAAGGCGTGCAGTGCCTGATCGGCAACGGCGTGGTGGTAGCCCCCGACGCCCTGCTGCGCGAGATCACCAAGCTGGAAGAAAAAGGCGTGCCGGTGCGCGAGCGCCTGCGTATCAGCCCGTCCTGCCCGCTGATCCTGTCCTTCCACGTTGCCCTGGACCAGGCCCGTGAAAAGGCGCGTGGCGAGCTGAAGATCGGCACCACCGGTCGCGGCATCGGCCCGGCGTACGAAGACAAGGTTGCCCGTCGTGGCCTGCGTGTGGGCGACCTGCTCAATATGCCGCGCTTTGAAGACAAGCTGCGTGAACTGGTGGATTACCACAACTTCATGCTGGTCGGTTACTACAAAGAGCCGGCCATCGAGTTCGACAAGACCCTGGCCGAGTGCAAGGAATACGCCGAGCTGCTCAAGCCGCTGATGCTGGACGTGACCGCCGAGCTGCACGACCTGCGTCGCGCCGGCAAGGACATCATGTTCGAAGGCGCCCAGGGCTCGCTGCTGGACATCGACCACGGTACCTACCCGTATGTGACCAGCTCCAACACCACTGCTGGCGGCGTGGCCACCGGTTCGGGCGTTGGGCCGATGTTCCTCGACTACATCCTGGGCATCACCAAGGCCTACACCACCCGCGTGGGCTCGGGTCCTTTCCCGACTGAGCTGTTCGACGCCGTGGGCGCGCATCTTGCCAAGCAGGGTCACGAGTTCGGCGCCACCACCGGCCGTGCCCGTCGTTGTGGCTGGTTCGACGCCGTTATCCTGCGTCGCGCCATCGATGTGAACAGCATCTCCGGCATCTGCCTGACCAAGCTGGACGTACTCGACGGTCTGGAAGCCATCAACATCTGCATCGGCTACAAGGATGCGCAAGGTAATGATGTGGCACCGACCGACGCTGACAGCTACGTAGGCCTGCAGCCGGTGTACGAAGAAGTGCCGGGCTGGACCGAATCGACCGTGGGCGCCAAGACCCTGGAAGAGCTGCCGGTTAACGCCCGTGCCTACATCAAACGCGTTGAAGAGTTGATCGGGGCGCCGATCGACATTATTTCGACGGGGCCGGACCGCAACGAAACCATCGTTCTGCGCCATCCGTTCGCTTGATAAGCGATTGATGTAAAAAGCAAAGGGCTCCTTCGGGAGCCCTTTTTCATGGGCGTCTGCCAGACGGCACGACACTTGCTGTTATTCTCTCTTTCGCGGTGCTATCAAATTAGTGGCACCCGTGGTCGAGGGATTACCGATGTCTGCCGTTCTCTCAGTGTTACAAAGTCGTCTGTTGCGTCCGGTGTTCGTTACTCTGGGTATCGCCCTTTTGGTGCAAGTGCTGGTCGCCGTCGCGCTGACGCGGAGCACGGTCACAGCGTTGGAGGCGGATTTGGCCGCGCGTCTGGGCGTCGACAGCGAAAAGCTGTCAGGCGAACTGGCCCAGGCCGGCAAGGAAGTCACGTCGAGTCTGGAGAGCTTGTCGACCAGCACGCGCCAGCGTCTGACCGCAGGGCTTTCAACACGCCTGCAGGAAGAGCAGAAGCAACTGCGTGCGACTCTGGAAAAAGACCTGCAAGACTCCGCCAACGACATGGCGCAGTTGCTGGCCTCGGTGGCGCCGCGCGCCATGTGGGACAGCGATGTGCCGACGTTGTCCGAGTTCGCCCGGCGCGCCCAGCGCAATCCCAACGTGTTGTTCGTGGTCTACGACGACGCTACGGGTGAGCATCTGACTCGCTACCTCAATCGTGAAAACCCGATCAACCAGGCGCTGCTGGCCAAGGGCGCCGGTGAGCGCGCCCTCGACAAAGTGCTGGATGCGGCCAGGTCCGATCCTGCCGTGTACTACGTCGAAGCATCCATCAGCCCCAATGGGGTCGAGATTGGCAAGGTGCGCATGGGCGTTTCGACCGCCTCGGTGGAGGCGAATCTGCAAGCCCTCGACAAACGCTTCGCCGCGTTGATCGCCAGCGGCGATCAACTGGTGGGCGACAGCCTCAAGGGCGCAGCCGCTGACAGCGCGTCCGCCATGGGCGCGCGTCTGCAATCAGCCCAGGTCACCGCCAACCAGATGACCGCCAACACCACCGATGCCGTGCAGGATGCGGCGGGCACGCTGCGCTGGCGCATCGGTATGGGGCTCGCCATCGTGGGCTTGGCGGTGCTGCTGCTGATCGCCATCGTGCTGGGACGGCGCGTGGTCAATCGCCTGAAACTGTTGATTGCCGCCATGGATGACCTGGCTGCGGGCGACGGCGACCTGACCCGGCGCGTGCAAATTAACAGTAAGGACGAAATCGGCGCCATGGCTTCGGCGGTCAATCGCTTTGTGGATAAGTTGCAGCCGATCGTGCGCGAGGCGGGCGATGTGGCCCAGCGCACCGGGGTGGAAATCGGCGCCATGACCCTGCGCAATGCCGGCGCCGATGCTGCGGCCGGCTTGCAGCGCGATGAGGTGGCCGAGAGCCTGCGCGAGCTTTCGCAGATGGCTGATGAAGCCCAGGCCGAAAGCCAGGCGATGCAGGCGGCGTTGCAGCAGGTGGTGGATATTCGCCAGGCCACCGATGAAAACGCGCGCACTTCGGCCGAAGTCGGCAGTTTGATCGAGGCGCTGGCGGGGCAGGTGCAGGCGGGCTCTCAGGTCATCGAGCGGCTGGCGCAGCAAAGCGAGCAGATCGAAGTGGTGCTGACCGTGATCCATGGCATCGCCGAACAGACCAACCTGCTGGCGCTCAACGCGGCCATCGAAGCGGCGCGTGCCGGTGAGACCGGACGCGGCTTTGCGGTAGTGGCGGACGAGGTGCGTGCGCTGGCCAGCAAGACCCAAAGCTCAACCGGTGACATCCAGGCGCATATCGTCGCGTTGCAGCAGGGCGCGCGCGAGGCGGTGGAAACCATCGGCAAGGCCGGTCGCCAGGCCAGTGAAGGTTTGCTGGTGTTGCGTGACAGTGTGCGCTTGCAGCAGACGGTGCAGGCCTCGGTGGAGCAAGTGCACGCGGCCATCGGCCTGGCGACGCGCGCGGCCGAGCATCAGGCCCAGGGGGCGCATGCGGTGCGTGGGCGGGTGGAGGTGATCCATGCCCAGGCCGAGCGCGCGGCGCAGGCGGTGGTGGAGACCACGGCCAGTGGCAAGGTGCTGGATGGGTTGGCGGCGCAGCTTAAGGCCAGTCTGGGACAGTTTCGGGCCTAGTGCTGGCCCTATCGGGAGCAAGCCCCTCCCACATTTTGATGTGTGAATACCTTCAAATGTGAGAGGGGGCTTGCTCCCGATAGCGATTTCAGCGGCTCAGATACATCCGAGTCGTCAGCAAATACACCGGCAACCCCGACACCAGAATCAACAACGCCGCATAAGGCGCCGCCGCGGCAAATTCTATATTCGAGGTATGCGCCCACACCGCAGTCGCCAGGGTATTCAGCCCGGTCGGACTGAGCAGCAACGTCGCCGTCAATTCCTTCATCGCATCCAGAAACACCAGCGCAAATGCCGCACCCAATGCCGGGAAAATAATCGGCAGGGTTACCCGGCAGAACGCACTGAACGACGACGCGCCCAGGGTGCGCGCCGCCTCTTCCAGTTGCGGCGCAGCCTTGTTCAGGGCTGTACGAATCGGCGCCTGGGCCAGCGGTAAAAACAGCAGCGCATAAGCGATCAGCAACAGCGCCGAGGTTTGATACAGCACGGGCACATAGTGCAGCGCGAAATACACCAGCGTCAGGGCGATGACCAATCCTGGCAGAGCGTGCAGCAGATAGGGCAGACGCTCGGCCCAGATCGCCAGTCGGCCTTTGTAGCGCACCACCAGCAGCCCAACCGGCACCGCCAGCACCAGGCACAGCGCCGCGCCGCCCAGCGAGAGCGCCAGGGACGACAGCAGCGCCTCGCCAATCTCGGCCAGCGGGAATGCGGCCGACGAACCCACCGCCAGCCAATACCCGAGCATGCCCAGCGGAATGCCGCTGCCGATTACCGCCAACGCCAGGCAATACAGCTGGCCCAACGGCGCCCACTGGCCCAGCTTCACCTGCCCGGCATGCCGCGCCGCGCCCTGGCCGATGCGCACGTGTCGGCCCTTGCCGCGCACACGCAGCTCCAGCCACAGCAGGGTCAGGCACATCACCAGCAGCACCGCCGACAGCATTGCGGCGTTGGCGTTGCTGAACTCCAGTTCGAATTGCTGGTAGATCGCCGTGGTGAAGGTCTGCAGGCCGATGATCGACAGGGCGCCGAACTCCACCAGCATATGCAGCGCGATCAGTAATGCACCGGCCAGCAGGGACGGCCACAGCAAGGGCAGGGTGACGCGCACGAACACGCCCCAGCGATTGTGTCCCAGCGTGCGCGCCGACTCTTCAAGAGACGGATCCAAGTTGCGCAGGGTTGCCGCCACTGGCAGAAACACCAGCGGGTATTTCGACAGCGTCATCACCAGGATCGCCCCGCCGAGCCCTTCGAAATTGGCGCTCAGCGACACCCAGGTAAAGCTGCTGACAAATGCGGGCACCGCAAACGGCAGGCACAGGATCACGCCCCAGATACGCCGTCCCGGCAGGTTGCTGCGTTCGAGCAGCCAGGCCAGGGACAGGCCGATCACGCCGCACGCCACGGTAACGCCGACCATCAGCGCCAAAGTATTGCGCAGCAGGCCGAACACGTAAGGCCGCCACAGCAGGTGCAGCGCCTGCGACCAGCCCGCCTGCCAGGCTTTGAGCCCAACGTAGACCAGCGGCAGCAGGCTCAGGCCAACCAGCAACAGCACGGGCAACAGCAGCCAGATCGACGGACGTTTGCGCCGGGGCATGAACCCCGGCGCCGATAGCGATGGGCTCATCAGTTCAAGCCAACCTCGCGTTCCAGCTCCAGGGCTTCCTCGGCGTTGCCAAGGTCGGCAGGCGTGACTTTCGGCGGTTGCAGCTCAGAGAATGGCTTGAGGCCACGGCTCGATTGCATGCCCTTGCGCAGCGGGTATTCGGCTGAGGTGTTGGTGATCACACGCTGGCCGTCTTCGCTGGCCATGAACGCCAGCAACTGCTGGGCTTCTTTCGGGTGTTTGCTGGATTTGAGTGCGGCTGCCGAGGATACCGTGATCAGGCCGCCCGCATCGCCATCGGTGAAGTAATGCAGCTGCGAGTCCAGGTTGTTTTTCTTTCTTCAAGGCAAACCAGTAGTAGTTGTTCACCAGTACGGTGGCGACTTCGCCATTTTCCACCGCTTTGAGCGCAACCATATTGTTGCTGTACACCTTGCCGAAGGCGCGCAGGCCAGTCAGCCATTCTTCAGCCGCTTCGCGCCCGTGCAGCTTGAGGATTGCCACGGCCTGTTCCTGGAATGCGCCGCTGGTAGGCACGAAGCCGACTTTGCCTTGCCACTCGGGGCCGGCGAAATCCAGCACCGATTTGGGCAGGTCTTTTTCCGCAATCAGTTTCGGATTGAAAGCCACCACACGGGTTCGGGCGGTCACGCCCATCCAGTTGCCCTTGCTGCCCACGTAGTCCTTGGGCAACACGTCGAGGGTGCTGGCGTCGATGTTGGCCAGCAGGCCTTGCTCGCCCAGTTTATTGAGCGGGGGGGATTCTTCGGTGTAGATCACGTCGGCCGGGGAGCGCTCACCTTCTTCGACAATCTGGCTGGCCAGCTGGTTGCTGCTGCCTTTGCGCACGTTGACGTGAATGCCGGTTTTGGCTTCGAAGGCCTTGGCGAGTTCATCGCCGACTTCTTTGTGTTGGCCGTTGTAGAGGGTCAGTGAGACCTTGTCGGCGCTGTGAGCCGAAGGGGAGAGCAGGGTCAGACTGAGTAGAGTGAGAGTCAGGCCACGCAGAAGGGATGTCTTGAGATGGGTAGAGCGGATAGTCATCCGACGGTTTCCTCGCTTGAAAGCAACAAATCTTTGCAAGGATAAACGATAAAACTTCTCAAGTACGGGCGAAGGGTTAATCGCCGGGAAGTTTTCAAACCCCGGAAACGAAAAAACCCGCTTTCGCGGGTTTGATCTGAATTTGGTGCCCAGGAGAAGACTCGAACTTCCACGACCTTGCGATCACCAGCACCTGAAGCTGGCGTGTCTACCAATTTCACCACCTGGGCATTATCAAGCAACGTTGCCGCTGTTGATGGGGCGAACTATACGGCGGGCTTTTTAATCTGTAAACCCCTGGCTCGAAAAATATAAATCAATTTTTCCGTTAAAAATCAAAGGGCTGAAACGAAAAAACCCGCTTTCGCGGGTTTAATCTGAATTTTGGTGCCCAGGAGAAGACTCGAACTTCCACGACCTTGCGATCACCAGCACCTGAAGCTGGCGTGTCTACCAATTTCACCACCTGGGCAGCATCAACCACGTTGCCGTCGTCGATGGCGCGCACTATACGGAGCCGACTTTAAGCTGTAAACCCCAGCCATCAAAAAACTCTGGAAAACTTCGCCAATGGTCGTGCAAGGTGTGCAACCGATGGGACAAAAGGCCTTTTAAGGGCTTGTTGATGCCTGAAATTTCCCGTTTCAATACGCGTATGCCAAACTAACCCCTATATAGACAAGGTGAAAACTCTCTAATGGCCGATTGGCAGTCCCTCGATCCCGAGGCCGCTCGTGAAGCGGAAAAATATGAAAACCCTATTCCTAGCCGCGAACTGATCCTGGCGCACCTCGCCGATCGGGGTTCGCCTGCTAGCCGCGAGCAACTGGTTGAAGAGTTCGGTCTGACCACCGAAGACCAGCTCGAAGCCCTGCGCCGCCGTCTGCGTGCCATGGAGCGCGACGCTCAGTTGATCTACACCCGCCGTGGCACCTACGCGCCCGTGGACAAGCTCGACCTGATCCTGGGCCGCATTGCCGGTCACCGTGACGGCTTCGGCTTCCTGATCCCGGATGACGGCAGCGATGACCTGTTCATGAGCCCTGCGCAAATGCGCCTGGTGTTCGATGGCGACCGTGCCCTGGCACGTGTTTCCGGGCTGGACCGTCGCGGTCGCCGCGAAGGTGTGATTGTCGAAGTGGTGTCCCGCGCCCACGAGTCCATCGTCGGCCGTTACTTCGAAGAAGGCGGCATCGGCTTTGTTGTCCCGGATAACCCCAAGGTCCAGCAGGAAGTGCTGATCACCCCGGGCCGCAATGGCGCCGCCAAGGTCGGCCAGTTTGTCGAGGTGAAAATCACCCACTGGCCAACGGCGCGCTTCCAGCCTCAGGGCGATATCGTTGAAGTGGTCGGCAACTACATGGCGCCGGGCATGGAGATCGACGTTGCGCTGCGCACCTACGATATTCCTCACGTATGGCCCGAAGCGGTCATCAAGGAAGCGCGCAAGCTCAAGCCGGAAGTGGAAGACAAGGACAAAGAGAAGCGCATCGACCTGCGCCATCTGCCGTTCGTCACCATCGATGGCGAAGACGCTCGCGACTTCGACGATGCGGTCTACTGCGAAGCCAAACCCGGCAAACTGCGCCTGTTCTCCGGCGGCTGGAAGCTGTATGTCGCGATTGCCGACGTGTCCAGCTACGTGAAAATCGGCTCTGCGCTGGATAACGAAGCCCAGGTGCGCGGCAACTCCGTGTATTTCCCTGAGCGCGTGATCCCGATGCTGCCCGAGCAGCTGTCCAACGGCCTGTGCTCGCTGAATCCGAAAGTCGACCGTTTGGCCATGGTGTGCGAGATGACCATCTCGAAAACCGGCGAAATGACCGACTACCAGTTCTATGAAGCGGTGATTCACTCCCAGGCGCGCCTGACCTACAACAAGGTCAGCACCATCCTGGAAACACCGAAAACCAGCGAAGCCAAGGCCCTGCGTACCGAGTACGCTGGCGTGGTACCGCACCTCAAGCAGCTCTACGCGCTGTACAAGGTGTTGCTGGGCGCTCGTCATGTGCGTGGCGCGATCGATTTTGAAACCCAGGAAACCCGAATTGTCTTCGGTTCCGAGCGCAAGATCGCCGCAATCACCCCGACCACCCGCAACGATGCGCACAAGCTCATCGAGGAATGCATGCTGGCGGCCAACGTGGCCACTGCTGAATTCCTGAAAAAACACGAAATCCCTGCGCTGTACCGAGTGCATGATGGCCCGCCGCCGGAACGTCTGGAAAAACTGCGCGCGTTCCTCGGTGAGCTTGGTCTGTCTCTGCACAAAGGCAAGGACGGCCCGACGCCGAAGGACTACCAGGCACTGCTGGCCAGCATCAAGGACCGTCCGGATTACCACGTGATCCAGACCGTGATGCTGCGTTCCCTGAGCCAGGCGGTGTACAGCGCCGATAACCAGGGTCACTTCGGCCTCAATTACGAAGCGTACACCCACTTCACGTCGCCGATTCGCCGTTACCCGGACCTGCTCACGCACCGGGCGATCCGCAGCGTGATCCACTCCAGGCAAGACACCCCGCACGTCAAGCGCGCCGGTGCCATGAGCATTCCGAAAGCGCGGATTTATCCGTACGACGAAGCCGCTCTGGAGCAGCTCGGCGAGCAATGCTCCATGAGCGAGCGCCGCGCCGATGAAGCCACACGCGATGTGGTGAACTGGCTCAAGTGCGAGTTCATGAAGGACCGCGTGGGCGAGTCGTTCCCGGGTGTGATCACCGCCGTGACTGGCTTTGGCCTGTTTGTCGAGCTGACCGACATCTACGTCGAGGGCCTGGTGCACGTCACCGCCTTGCCGGGCGACTATTACCACTTCGATCCTGTGCATCACCGCCTGGCGGGCGAGCGCAGCGGTCGCAGCTTCCGTTTGGGCGACACGGTAGAAGTGCAGGTCATGCGCGTCGACCTCGACGAGCGCAAGATCGACTTCGGCATGCCTGACAAGCCGACCGAGCCGGCCGGCCGTAAAAAACGCGGCAGCGACACCACGGCGCCGACCTCGAAAGGCAAAGCGGCTGCCGCAACAGCAGCGACAGAGTCTGCGCCTGCCAAGTCGGGCCGTCGTTCCTCTGCCAAGGACAAGGCCCCGGAAGCCTATCGCCCTAGCGATGCTGCGGCGAAAAACGCTGAGCTGCGCAAGAGCCGCGAGTTGAAGCAGCAGTTGCTCAACGAAGCCAAAAGCGGTGGTAAAGCGGCGTCTGGGGGAAAGTCCCAAACAGCGGAAAAAACCTCGAGCAAGACCAGTAAACACCGTAAAGGCCCGTCCAAGACGGGTTCGGCCCCTGCCAAAAGTAGCGGGTCGCGCAAACCTAAGGCCAAGTCATGAGTCTGGAAAAAATCTACGGCGTCCACGCCGTAGAAGCACTGCTGCGTCACCATCCCAAGCGCGTCAAACAGGTATGGCTGGCCGAAGGGCGCAGCGAGCCACGCGTGCAGGCGCTGGTCGAGCTGGCGACCCAGAATAAAGTCGCCATCGGCCAGGCCGAGCGCCGTGAAATGGATGTGTGGGTCGAAGGTGTGCACCAGGGCGTGGTTGCTGACGTCAGCCCGAGCCAGGTGTGGGGCGAGGCCATGCTCGACGAGTTGCTCGACCGCACCGAAGGTGCGCCGCTGCTGCTGGTGCTGGACGGCGTGACCGACCCGCACAACCTTGGCGCCTGCCTGCGCTCGGCGGATGCCGCCGGCGCCCTGGCGGTGATTGTGCCCAAGGACAAGTCGGCCACCCTGACGCCTGTGGTGCGCAAGGTTGCCTGCGGCGCGGCGGAAGTGATTCCGCTGGTGGCCGTGACCAACCTGGCGCGCACCCTGGAAAAACTCCAGCAGCGCGGCCTGTGGGTTGTGGGCACGGCGGGGGAGGCTGAGGTCAGTATTTATGACCAGGACCTCACTGGCCCGACCATCCTGATCATGGGCGCTGAAGGCAAAGGCATGCGTCGCTTGACTCGTGAGCATTGCGATTACCTGGTGCACCTGCCGATGGCGGGTAGCGTCAGCAGTCTCAACGTGTCGGTTGCGACGGGTGTTTGCCTGTTCGAAGCCCGGCGTCAGCGTGGCGCCAAGGCCAAGACCAAAAAGTAATTTTTGGCCTGGCATGGATGCAAAATGTGGGAGGCGGCTTGCTCCCGATAGCAGTAGGTCAGTGACAGATGATGTTGCTGACCCACCGCAATCGGGAGGCAGCCCCCTCCCACAGTTGTTTTGCGGTGTTTGGAACATTGTTCAAATAATCACCAATCACCTTGCGCCTGTTCCTCCCCTTCTCTACAATTGCGCCCCTTGCCCACCCGGCAGGCACGCATGTGTCTCCCCTGCGGCAAGATCCATAAGTGTCATTCACTCCTTGTCTGACCGTTTTTGAGCGGCAGGCTACAACCCGTAAGGAGCATTCATGCGTCATTACGAAATCATCTTTTTGGTCCACCCGGATCAAAGCGAGCAAGTCGGCGGCATGGTTGAGCGTTACACCAAGCTGATCGAAGAAGACGGCGGCAAAATCCACCGTCTGGAAGATTGGGGCCGTCGTCAACTGGCCTATGCAATCAACAATGTTCACAAGGCTCACTACGTGATGCTGAACGTTGAATGCACCGGCAAGGCCCTGGCCGAGTTGGAAGACAACTTCCGCTACAACGATGCAGTGATCCGTAACCTGGTCATCCGTCGCGAAGAAGCCGTTACCGGCCAATCCGAGATGCTCAAGGCTGAAGAAAACCGCAGTGAGCGCCGTGAGCGTCGCGACCGTCCTGAGCACGAAGGCGCTGATAGCGCTGACAGTGATGACAGCGACAACAGCGATAACGCTGACGAGTAATCCACGGACCTTTTAAGGAGCCTATCAAATGGCACGTTTCTTCCGTCGTCGTAAATTCTGCCGCTTCACCGCTGAAGACGTGAAAGAGATCGATTACAAAGATCTCAACACTCTGAAAGCCTACGTATCCGAGACCGGCAAAATCGTTCCAAGCCGTATCACCGGTACAAAAGCACGTTATCAGCGTCAGCTGGCCACCGCTATCAAGCGCGCCCGCTTCCTGGCCCTGCTGGCCTACACCGACAGCCACGGCCGCTGAGACCGGGCAGTCGACAAGTAGTAAGGGATTGAATGCATGCGCGCCTTAGCTGAGTTCATCATGCGCGGTCGTATGCAGGCCACTCTGGTAGTGGCCGGCTGTGCGGCATTGCCGTTGTTGTATTGGTTGGGTGCTGCCGCCGGATGCCTTGTGCTCCTGCGGCGCGGTTTGCAGGATGCCATTGGCGTCCTGGCCCTGGGATTGTTGGCCGGCCTTGTCTGGTGGCTGCAATTGGGCGAACCCAAGGTGCTTATGGTGCTGTTGGGTTCGTCAAGCCTTGCGCTGGTTTTGCGCGCAAGTGAGTCCTGGGTCCGCACGCTGCTGGTCAGCGTGGCAGTGGGGTTGGTGTATTCAGTGTTGCTCGGCGCGGCTTTCCACCCGCAAATCGAGGCGCTGGCGCAAGAGATCGTCAAGGTCCTGCCGTCGGCTCTCGGGGAGCTCTACCAGCAATTGTCGGTAGACGAGCGAGCGCGTCTCGCAGCATTGATAGCACCGGCCCTGATCGGCCTGATGGCGGTGGTGTTGCAGGTCGTCAGCCTGCTGAGCCTGATGCTTGGGCGTTATTGGCAGGCGTTGTTGTACAACCCGGGTGGTTTTGGTCGCGAGTTTCGCAGCATCAGAATCCCTGCGGGCCCGGCGATGTTGCTGCTGGCATGCATGGTGGTCGGACCGAACTTCGGTCCACAGGCAGCCCTGTTATTGCTGTTTTGCAGCGTACCGCTGGTGTTTTCCGGGCTGGCCCTGATTCATGGGCTAGTGGCGCAGAAGCGCCTGGCCAGGTTCTGGCTGGTGGGGTTGTACGTGACGCTGGTGCTGTTCATGCAGCTGATTTATCCGTTACTCGTGGTTTTGGCCATTGTCGACGGCCTGATTGATTTTCGCGGTCGTCTGGCGCCGAAAGACGCCGATAACGCGAACGGTGAAGGTTAAAAGTTAGAGGATTTTCACATGCAACTGATCCTTCTGGAAAAAGTCGCCAACCTGGGCAACCTGGGCGACAAAGTAAATGTTAAGGCCGGTTACGGTCGTAACTACCTGCTGCCATACGGCAAAGCCACCGCTGCAACCGCTGCCAACCTGGCTGCGTTTGAAGAGCGTCGTGCCGAGCTGGAAAAAGCCGCAGCAGACAAAAAAGCGTCGGCCGAAACTCGCGCTGCCCAACTGGCTGAGCTGGAAGTGACTATCACTGCCACTGCCGGTGACGAAGGCAAGCTGTTCGGTTCGATCGGCACCCACGACATCGCTGATGCACTGACCGCCTCCGGCGTTGAAGTGCAGAAGAGCGAAGTTCGTCTGCCGAACGGCACCATCCGCAACGTAGGCGAATTCGACGTAGCCGTGCACCTGCACGCCGAAGTTGAAGCCACCGTACGCGTTGTCGTGGTAGCAGCTTAAGCAGCACCTAACTGGGTGGCACCTCGCGTGCCAGCCGGTTAACATCGGGCACGATCCTGTTTACAGGTCGTGCCTTTTGTTTTTCTACACTCCCCAAATTCCAAGTGGCCATGAACGATATTTCAGCTCCCGAGCAATACGATCTGCAAACCGCTGCCCTTAAGGTGCCGCCGCATTCCATCGAGGCCGAACAGGCCGTGCTCGGTGGCCTGATGCTGGACAACAACGCCTGGGAACGCGTGCTGGATCAAGTCTCGGACGGTGATTTCTATCGGCATGACCACCGCCTGATCTTCCGCGCCATCGCCAAACTGGCCGACCTGAACTCACCGATTGATGTGGTGACCCTGGCCGAGCAACTGGACAAGGAAGGCCAGACCTCCCAGGTTGGCGGCCTGGGTTACCTCGGTGAACTGGCGAAAAACACGCCGTCCGTCGCCAACATCAAGGCCTATGCGCAGATCGTTCGCGCCCGGGCCACCTTGCGCCAGTTGATCGGCATCGCCACCGAAATCGCCGACAGCGCCTTCAACCCCGAAGGCCGCACCGCCGAAGAAATCCTCGACGAGGCCGAACGGCAGATTTTCCAGATCGCCGAAGCGCGCCCCAAGACCGGCGGCCCGGTGGGCGTCAACGAGTTGTTGACCAAGGCCATCGACCGTATCGACACCCTGTTCAACACCGACAACGCCATCACCGGCCTGTCCACCGGCTATACCGACCTTGACGGCATGACCAGCGGCTTGCAGCCGGCGGACTTGATCATCGTGGCCGGCCGTCCGTCCATGGGCAAAACCACCTTCGCCATGAACCTGGTGGAAAACGCCGTGTTGCGCAGCGACAAGAGCGTGCTGGTGTACTCCCTGGAGATGCCAGGCGAATCGCTGATCATGCGGATGCTCTCGTCCCTGGGCCGTATCGACCAGACCAAAGTGCGTGCCGGCCGCCTGGAAGACGACGACTGGCCGCGCCTGACCTCGGCGGTCAACCTGCTCAACGACCGCAAACTGTTCATCGATGACACCGCCGGCATCAGTCCCTCGGAAATGCGCGCGCGCACCCGACGCCTGGTGCGTGAGCACGGCGACGTGGCGCTGATCATGATCGACTACCTGCAGCTCATGCAGATTCCGGGCTCCGGCGGCGACAACCGTACCAACGAGATCTCCGAGATTTCCCGCTCCCTGAAAGCCCTGGCCAAGGAATTCAACTGCCCGGTGGTGGCGCTGTCCCAGCTCAACCGTTCCCTGGAACAACGCCCGAACAAACGCCCGATCAACTCCGACCTGCGTGAATCCGGAGCGATCGAGCAGGATGCCGACGTGATCATGTTCGTCTACCGCGATGAGGTGTATCACCCTGAAACCGAACACAAGGGCATCGCCGAAATCATCATCGGCAAGCAGCGTAACGGCCCTATCGGTACGACGCGGCTGGCCTTTATCGGTAAATACACGCGCTTCGAAAACCTTGCGCCGGGCAGTTACAACTTCGACGACGAGTAATCACCCCGGCGGCAATGGGAACAGTTGCCTGACGGCGGCTTCACTGTATTGATAGTTCCAGCGCAGTTCGGCGCCTGCGGGGACATTCTCGCTGGCAAACATGGCGGTCAGAATAATTTGTTCCTGTGGCGCATCGCCGACCTGGGTATTCACCCGAAAGTGCGCGGCTTCAACGTTGTAGCCCGTACTGGCCTGCCGCACCGGATGACCTGCCTCGTATTCGAAAATCGTGTTTATCCTCGACAGCATGTTGTCGCCCGACAGGATCGGTTGAGTGTTGACGGCGTAAGGGGAGGCGGGCCGGACTTCTTTGATGGCCATCAGATACGGGTCATGCCGAGCGTGCGCAACGTACAAAGGCAGCAATTCCCCACCATACACGCCCAGGGCTTCGCCTTTCTTGATCGGTTTGCGGGTAATGACGGTGGCCTGCCCAGTCAGCGCAGATTCCTGCGCAAACTTCTGATGCGCCGCTGTGAAAGGCGTCACCTCGAGCTTGTCCTCATACAGGCGCGCGACGTTTTCATAACCTTCCCACTGGATATAAGGCCGGATCGACGCGCTGGCGAATACCACGTCGGACGTCAGCGACTTCCCCTGGATTTGCAGATGCCGGATCCGCATGGGCTGACCTGTCTGGTCACGTAACGGATACCGACCGTTGTTGGCTCGGTCGTAGATGCACCGGTAGTTCCAGCTGTGCTGATAGCCTCGCTCGCTGCGCATGCTGTTCAGTTCGTGGGCTGTGTAAGCCGGCTGCACGCTGTCCCCTTCGGCTGATCCGTAATCGCTGGAAGACGGCATCGACTCAAACTCGTCGCTGGACTCCATGCCTTGAAGTGACGGTGCAGGTGACCCTCCGCCGCCGAGCAGTGACCCAGTGGCTTGATCAGTTTCCCAGCCCCCTCCGGTTTTTTGACGAACGTAGGGCTGATAGGCGCGGAAACGATTGCGGGCATCGATCAGTCGCCACCCCTGAGGGTCGGCTTTGACTTCGTAATACTTTTGCTGGTCCTGAAGGTAGTAGCGATAACTGCCGTCTGAAGCGGGACGGCTGTGATGAATGCCGTCCGCGCGCGATGTCAGTCCGGTCGGAGGGCTTATTTGTGCAAATGATGGATCAAGTGGCAAGCCTGGCTCCGTAGGTGCTGGCCTCGAAAGCATGTGACCCCGATAAGGCGGGGCAGGCCCGGCGATCAGCGACGCGCCGGTCTTGTGCAGCGCGGCTTCGAGGGAAGTGGCGTTCGCCCGGGTCAAGAGCGCAGTGCGTTCGGAGTCGGTGAGCGTGCCCTCGATAGCGCCAAGCAGGTCGGTCGGTGCAGCGGGTTGTTCTGCGTACAGCTCACCTTCACGAACCAGTACGTGGCTGGTGGTGCTGTCCGCCTCACCGATGCTGCCCAGCAACGGGCCGTCGGGACTGGCGTCGTGTACGCTGATTTTTCGTGACGTTGGCCAGCCGGGCATTTGCTCCAGTGCATAGAGAACCAATGGCACGCTCTCGGGGCTGCGCCTGGCGTCGAGAAAAAAGCCTGCCTGCAAGCGGGCTGCCCGAGCCGCGTCGCTATAGACCTTCGCCTCCATTTCCAGGGGCGGCGGCAAGCTTTTTTCCATCATCGTGATCGCTGTCTCACCGGGCTCGTCGAGCAAGGAAAGCAGCCGCTGTTTTTTACGCGGAACCTCATCCGCCAAGCGTGCTGCCAGATTTTCGACTTTGGTTAAATAGTCGACATAGAACCTTGGCAGCAGTTTGTTGAATTCGAGCTGTGGCATCTGCTCTTCCAGCGCATGCAGCAGTTCTCCCTTTCTGAAGCGCGCTTCGCTGATTTTTATTTCGACTGGTCCGGTGCCGTGGCTCATCACGACCTGTTGTTGTTCGCCGACAACTTTCAACACATGGTTGGCCGGCCATTCAGGCAGCGAGGTAAGCAGGTGGAATTGAATCTGTGGTGAACAGGGCGTCACCGATGTGCCCTCGGCGCGCTCCAGGTTGAAGTCGGTCAGCTCCTGGTCCAGGTTGAAGTCCCTGACCGTATCGAGCAGCAGGGACGGCGGGCGCTGCATATCCCGGTGGACTTCACGCAGTTGGGTCTTGTCCAGGCCGCTGAGCAGGAGGATGGGCTCAACCTTGGGCAGGGTGATAGTCGCGGCGTCAGGCCCAAGGCGCTTGATCAGTTTGAGGTCGTCCCAGTCCTCCGGTGTTTCATGGGCGTGGCGCCAACCGCCTGCGCCATTGCTCAGGAGGGTGGGTTGGTAGGCGTGCGGGTCGGTGGGGTGTGACAGCTCCCATTGCTGGCCATCGGCGGCGCGCTGTATGGCGTGGGCGTGGTTGTCCAGTTTCAGGTAGTGCTGCTGCCCATCCTTGTAAATGCCCTGTTTATCGGCCACTAGATGATTGGGCAAGGCTTCGTGATGGCGGTAGGGTTTGAGGTCGCTGTTCCAAAAGCGCCAGCCTTTGTTGCGCACCTTGACCTTGACCAGCCGGGCGCCGAAGCCGACGGTGCGCACCGCGCCCGCCGTGGCCACCGCCAGAGCGGCGGTGTCCACCAGGTCGAGCAAGTCATTCAAGGCTTCATCGCTGTCGCCACGGCTCCAGGCCGCGAACCCTTCATACACGGTGCCGATCACCTGTGCAGCGGTGACGACCAGCAACACTTCGCCCACCACGGGAATGAAAGACGCTGCAAAAAACAGCGCGGACTTGCCCAGGTCGATCCAGCCCTGCAGGCGTTTTTGCCGGCTGATCAGATCGACGTCGGCGGTGGGCACGGCCACGATGCGTGCATCGCTTTTGATCTGGTCGATTCGCTGCCGGGCAATGGCGTTGAAAAGGTCGCCTTCAACCGCTGTGAGGCTGATGGCCGCCTTGAGTTTGGCTGGCAGCTTTTTCTGCAGGGCGGGCACTTCGGAATGGCGAAGGCGGGCCGCAGTAACTTCCAGCAGATTGCCTTGATGCTGCAACGGCACCAAGTGTTTGAAGAAGGCCTGGTAATCCGGTTTCAGCAGGCGCGTCGCCAGCTGTGCCACAAGCTCATCCAGGGAGGCGTGTTGACGCAGCGCTGCGTGCGGGTCCTCGGGTGTGTAGAGCAGGAACGGGATACCGATGCTCTGGGCCTTGATCACCAAAACACTGGGCAGTACCACCTCATTGAGGGTCAGGTGATTGCAGGTTATCTCCAGGTGTTTTCCCGCTTCCTGAAGGACCTGCAATTGCAAATGCTGGCGAGCCATTATCTCCTGGCGCATGTTGCTGCTGTGCAGTGCAACGCCGAAGGCATGCTGCGTCTGGGCCCTGAATATCCCCCGGACCTTGTCGGCAGACGCAGGCTCAAGGGCATCGCTGATGTGTTTTAGATACTGGCCGCCGATATCCAGCTCGCGACAAAAGCGTGCGAACGTGGTCGCGCAAACCGCACTCGGCACCTCTCCCGAGTCAGTCGGATTGAAAATCGCCGTACCGATCTCCATGCCTCCCGCCTCTGCCTCCGAGGCTTCGAAGTTCTGCAACGCAGCCTCCAGGAGCGTCTGCCGGGTGGTTTTTGCGTGGTTCTTGATCAGGCCCAGCAGGTGATGATTCTTCCACTCGCGGGACAGGATGGCGTCTTCGTTCGTAACGAGGCCAAAGAACCAGGACCGAATTTTCTCGCGCAACAGCTTGCGTGCAAACGCTTCCGGGCTTTGTATTGCATCGAGCAGGGCGTCAAGGTCGTGCCTGGCCTGGTTGCTGCTGATCAGGCTGCTGCGAAAACTCTGGCGCAACTGCTCGGGGGCTTCGCTCAGCCAGGAGGGCAACTGATTCTTGATGAAGTCCAGGTGGGGCGTCAGGGGCGAGGCGGGTGTGTGGATTGCCGAAACGTGTTGGGTCATGGAGCGAGCCCTCATGGGCTGTGGTTGATCGCTCTCAGGCTATCTATGATTTTTTTGACGCGGGCCTAGCCCTGTAGCCCCAGTTGGGGTGTTCATGGAAAAGCCGACCACTGTCGTCGGAATTGGTCAAAATTTGTGCTATATTCCGCGCCCGCGATTTTTCATCTCAACACCGGTTATCGTCATGCAAACAGCCAAGCCGTTATTTGACTATCCCAAGTACTGGGCCGAATGTTTCGGTCCTGCGCCATTCCTGCCGATGAGCAGGGAGGAGATGGATCAGCTTGGCTGGGATTCGTGCGACATCATCATCGTCACCGGTGATGCGTACGTGGACCACCCGTCCTTCGGCATGGCGATCATTGGCCGGCTGCTGGAGTCCCAGGGCTTTCGCGTGGGGATCATTGCCCAGCCCAACTGGCAGTCCAAAGACGACTTCATGAAGCTCGGCGAGCCGAACCTGTTCTTCGGCGTCGCGGCCGGCAACATGGACTCCATGATCAACCGCTACACCGCCGACAAGAAAATCCGCTCCGACGACGCCTACACCCCCGGCGGCATGGCCGGCAAACGCCCGGACCGCGCGAGCCTGGTGTACAGCCAGCGCTGCAAGGAAGCCTACAAGCATGTGCCGATCGTGCTCGGCGGCATCGAAGCCTCCCTGCGCCGCATCGCCCACTACGACTACTGGCAGGACCGCGTGCGCAACTCGATCCTGATCGACGCCGCCGCCGATATCCTGCTGTACGGCAACGCCGAGCGGGCCATCGTCGAAGTGGCTCAGCGCCTGTCGTGGGGCCACAAGATCGAAGACATCACCGACGTGCGCGGCACCGCGTTCATTCGCCGCGACACCCCGGCCGGCTGGTACGAGGTGGATTCCACGCGCATTGACCGGCCGGGCAAGGTCGACAAGATCATCAACCCGTACGTCAACACCCAGGACACCCAGGCCTGCGCCATCGAGCAGGAAAAGGGGCCGTTTGAAGACCCGGAAGAGGCCAAGGTCGTACAGATCCTGGCCAGCCCGCGCATGACCCGCGACAAGACCGTGATCCGCCTGCCCTCGGTGGAAAAAGTCCGTGGCGACGCGGTGCTCTA
Source organism: Pseudomonas trivialis (assembly GCF_036864995.1). Taxonomy (NCBI): domain Bacteria; kingdom Pseudomonadati; phylum Pseudomonadota; class Gammaproteobacteria; order Pseudomonadales; family Pseudomonadaceae; genus Pseudomonas; species Pseudomonas trivialis. The sequence continues at coordinate 582,401 of NZ_CP142151.1, forward strand.
CGCTCACGCCAACCGGGTGCTGCACCTGGAAACCAACCCAGGCAACGCCCGCGCCCTGGTGCAAAAGCACGGTGAAGTGGACGTGTGGTTCAACCCACCGCCCATCCCGATGACCACCGAAGAAATGGACTACGTGTTCGGCATGCCTTACGCACGTGTGCCGCACCCGGCGTACGGCAAGGAAAAGATCCCGGCCTACGACATGATCCGCTTCTCGGTGAACATCATGCGCGGCTGCTTCGGCGGCTGTACTTTCTGCTCGATCACCGAGCACGAAGGCCGCATCATCCAGAACCGCTCCGAAGAGTCGATCATTCGCGAGATCGAAGAGATCCGCGACAAAGTGCCGGGCTTTACCGGTGTGATCTCCGACCTCGGTGGCCCCACCGCGAACATGTACCGCATCGCCTGCAAGAGCCCGGAGATCGAATCCGCGTGCCGCAAGCCGTCCTGCGTGTTCCCCGGTATCTGCCCGAACCTGAACACCGACCACTCCTCCTTGATCCAGCTGTACCGCAGCGCCCGTGCGTTGCCGGGTGTGAAGAAGATCCTGATCGCTTCCGGCCTGCGCTACGACCTGGCCGTGGAATCGCCGGAATACGTGAAAGAGCTGGTCACCCACCACGTCGGTGGCTACCTCAAGATCGCCCCGGAACACACCGAGGAAGGTCCGCTCAACCAGATGATGAAACCGGGCATCGGCAGCTATGACAAGTTCAAGCGCATGTTCGAGAAGTACACCAAGGAAGCGGGCAAGGAGCAGTACCTGATCCCGTACTTCATCGCCGCCCACCCCGGCACCACCGATGAAGACATGATGAACCTGGCCCTGTGGCTCAAGGGCAATGGCTTCCGCGCCGACCAGGTGCAGGCGTTCTACCCCTCGCCGATGGCCACCGCCACCGCGATGTACCACTCGGGCAAGAACCCGCTGCGCAAGGTCACCTACAAGAGTGACGCGGTGACCATCGTCAAGAGCGAAGAACAGCGCCGTCTGCACAAGGCTTTCCTGCGCTACCACGACCCGAAGGGCTGGCCGATGCTGCGTGAAGCCTTGACCCGCATGGGCCGCGCCGACCTGATCGGGCCGGGCAAGGAACAATTGATTCCGTTGCACCAGCCGAGCACCGACAGCTACCAGAGCGCCCGGCGCAAGAACTCGACGCCGGCCGGTAGCCACAAGGTCGCCAAGGAAACCACGACCAAAATCCTCACCCAGCACACCGGCCTGCCGCCCCGTGGCAGCGACGGCAGCAACCCGTGGGACAAGCGCGAACAGGCCAAGGCTGCCGCGCAAGCGCGCAACAAACAGGCGGCCAAGGAGCGCACGGATGCCGCGAAGGGCAAAGGCGGCAAGCCAATGCGCAAGCCGGTAGTGCCGCGTTGATCGCAGCCTGAAATACCCAAAACGAGCCGCCGCTACCTCACGCGCCATGCTCATGAAGCCGCTTTTAAGTAGCGGCAGACTGCGTTTTCACACAGTCTGCTTAAGGGCTAGCGTTTTGCTTTCTAGGCGCTGGGTAGTCTGTTTGGTAAGGTGGCGGGCATTGGATCGCTATCGGGAGCAAGCCCCTCCCACCGTTTGAATGTATTCACCGTTCAGACTGTGGGAGGGGGCTTGCTCCCGATAGCGTCAGTTCAGTCACCCCCTTCAAGGAAGAGCACCCCCCATGGGCAACCCCCTGGCCGGCATCGGCATGGACTCCAACCGCTCCCAGTTCCTGGCCCGCCAGCGCATCGAAAGCCAACTCAATCTGCCCCGCCTGTTTGCGGCCATCGATGGCGACCCCGGCATCGTCGGCGCGGGTGTCGTGTACATCGACGCTGATTTTAATGTCGTGACGCTGCGCGAATTCAAGCCCATCTGCAGCATCAAGCCCAAGCGCATCATTTTGCGTGAGGCGCAGAAGTACATAGCCCCCGCGCAGTTTGCCGATCAGGTAACCAACAATCCGCGTGAGTCTCGACTCGTGGGGGAGGCCGTCAATACGACATTGTCTTGTGCCGGCGCGATTCTGGGTTGGATTGTAGTGTTCAGCGGCACTGTCGCCGTACCGTTCACGGGTGGCGCGAGCTTGGTGGTGGCGGGCCTGGGCGCCACCGCTGCGGCGGCCAGTACCGCGCAGTGCGTGGTTGGAGGCATGAGAACGTTCAACGAACTCAACGACCCGACCGCCAACGACGATATGGACAACGAGGAATGGTATCGCTATGCGATGCCGGTATTGGACGCGGCCTCGCTGTTGGGCGCCGGCGCCTCTACCCTGACGACTGTTCGACTGTTGCAGGCTCGAAAAGCAACGACCGGTAGAAGCTGGTATGAGCTGTCCAAGGGTTTGACCCGCCAGCAACGTAAGGCGCTCACCAAAGAGTTGCTAAGCCTGAAAGACCCAAGCCTGAGCAATAAGCTGCTGAAGTTGCGCCAGCGCTCCGGTGAGTTGGTGAAGCGCTATTCGGCGACCGAGATCAATCACGCGACTATTACGCAGATCAGGGACTCCCTCGGTGCCGCCATTGGTTTCACCGGCAGTGCAGTGTCCGGCAACATTCGAACCATCGCAGTAGGGTTGTACGAGGAGCTTGAGTGATGGTGCGCCAAGTCTCGTTAAAAGCTTTTTTGGCTGACTACTTCCCTGCGTTTATTTGTGCATTTTTCCTTGCCTGTTTTTCCCTGTCCGCTGCCATTTCATTGGCATCCAGTACCTTTTTCCGCGGTGAACCAGAGCGAGCGCGTTACTCCTTTGTGGCGGCGGTAGTCTTGGGGCTGCTATTGGCGGTCAGTCACTTCTTCATGATTCGGGGGAGAGCCTGGGGCGTTTGGGCCATCGTCGCCTTCTACGCGGTGTGTTTTTTGATCGTATTACCAACCTATGGCTATCGGCCCCATATGGCTGCCTATGTCATTGGGTTGCTGTTTCCAATGCTGGGACTGCTGTTGCTCAACAGTAAGCGTCATCGGGAAATGCGCCGTCAGCTACGGGAAATCCGTCACTTGCGTGAAGCCAAGAGCGCCAAGCACAAAGCTCGCTGAATGGGTAGATTCACCCCCCCCAGCCTCGCAAGCGCGCCATAAGTATGTGCAGCGCGTGCAACGAATCGCCTTCGCGAGTGAGCCCGCTCCCATATTCGACCGCATTCTCGTGCTGGAACTCGGGCAACTGTGGGGGCGGCCGCTGGCAACGCTGCTTGTACTCTGCATCCTTGCGGTGCTGCCCACTATCGCCTCCGGGCCGCATTGGCTGTCGTTTGGCTTGAGCCTGCTGTTTCCCCTGCTGGGATTGCTGCTGCTCAACCGCAAGCGTCACCGTGAAATGCGCCGCAAACTGGTCGAAGTGCGGCGGCTGCGGCAAGCCATCATCGCCACCCGCAAAGCCCGCTAGTTGGGTAGATTCGCCACTCATCGCCACACGGGCGCCACAAATACGTGCAACGCTCGCACCACTACCCACCCATTGGCGCCGTTTTGGTGCTGTACTGCACCGGGTCCATTGAGAAAGCGCAATGACCGCCGCGCTGGCATAAGTCTTGCGCGCGTTGTTCCCATGCTCTGGCTCGCAGGAGGCCGCCGTGTCGATTCATGTCGCGTTGCACCACGTTACGCATTACCGCTACGACCGCGCTGTCGAACTCGGCCCGCAGATCGTGCGTTTGCGCCCCACGCCCCACAGCCGCACGCGGATTTTGTCCTACGCGCTCAACGTGCAGCCCGAGCAGCACTTCATCAATTGGCAGCAGGACCCCCAGGGCAATTACCTGGCGCGCCTGGTGTTCCCGGAAAAGACCGCCGAGCTGCGCATCGAGGTCGACCTGGTCGCCGAGATCGCGGTGTTCAATCCGTTCGACTTTTTCCTTGAGCCCTACGCCGAGAATATCCCCTTCAGCTACGCCGCCGATGAGCAGCGCGAGCTGGCGCCGTACCTGGAAACCCTGCCACTGACGCCAACGTTTGCCGCCTACCTGGCCGGCATCGACCGCACGCCCTTGCCGGCGGTGGATTTTCTGGTGGGCCTCAACCAGCGCCTGGCCGCCGATATCGGTTACCTGATCCGCATGGAGCCGGGCGTGCAGACCCCGGAATTCACCCTGCAGAACGCCTCCGGCTCCTGCCGCGATTCGGCCTGGCTGCTGGTGCAGTTGCTGCGCAACCTCGGGCTGGCCGCGCGCTTCGTGTCCGGCTACCTGATCCAGCTTACTGCGGACGTCAAGGCCCTCGACGGCCCGTCCGGCACCGAGGTGGATTTCACCGACCTGCACGCCTGGTGCGAGGTGTATCTGCCCGGCGCCGGCTGGATCGGCCTGGATGCGACGTCCGGCCTGTTCGCCGGTGAAGGCCACATCCCCTTGGCCTGCAGTCCCGATCCATCGTCTGCCGCGCCGATCAGTGGTCTGGTAGAACCGTGCGGCTGCGAATTCACCCACGAGATGTCGGTAGAGCGGATCTGGGAAGCCCCGCGGGTGACCAAACCCTACACCGAAGCACAGTGGCAGGAGATCCAGGCCCTGGGCCAACAGATCGATAGCGACCTGCTCAAGCACGACGTGCGCCTGACCATGGGCGGTGAGCCGACCTTCGTGTCCATTGACGACCCCGACGGCGCCGAGTGGAACACCGCCGCCCTGGGGCCGGACAAACGGCGCCTGTCCGCCGAGCTGTTCCAGCGCATGCGCCAGCACTATGCGCCCCAGGGTCTGGTGCACTTCGGTCAGGGCAAGTGGTACCCCGGCGAGCAATTGCCGCGCTGGTCGCTCAATTGCTACTGGCGCCGCGATGGCGTGCCGATCTGGCACAACAGCGCGCTGATCGCCGATGAGCAGCAGGACTATGGCGCCGACGGCGAGCTGGCCGGGCGCTTTCTGGCCAGTGTGGCCGAACGCCTGAAATTGCCGGCGTGCTTCGTGTTCCCGGCCTTCGAAGACAACTTCTACTACCTGTGGCGTGAAGGGGCTTTGCCGCAGAACGTCACTGCCCAGGATCCGCGCTTGAGCGATGAACTGGAACGCGAACGCCTGCGCAAAGTGTTCGCCCAGGGCCTGGATAAAGTCATCGGCCAGGTGCTGCCGCTGGCGCGCACCGCCGCCAATGATCGCTGGCAGAGCGGGCGCTGGTACCTGCGCGACAACCACTGCCGTCTGGTGCCGGGTGATTCGCCATTGGGTTACCGCCTGCCGCTGGCCTCGCAACCCTGGGTGACGGCAGCCGAGTACCCGTTTGTGCACCCCACAGACCCCAATCAGGATCTGCCGGAGTTACCCACCACCGCCCAACTGCACCATCACGGCGAACCCGCGCCAAGCGATGAGCGCGCGCCCGAGGTGGACGAGTCCGCCGACTGGCTGACCCGCACCGCGCTGTGCGCCGAAGCCCGGGAAGGGCGGCTGTACCTGTTCATGCCGCCGCTGGAACGGGTCGAGGATTACCTTGAACTGGTGGCCGCCATCGAAGCCACCGCCGAGGAGTTGCAGTGCCCGGTGCTGCTCGAAGGTTACGAGCCGCCGGCCGATACGCGCCTGAGCAACTTCCGCGTCACACCCGATCCAGGGGTGATCGAGGTCAACGTACAGCCGTCATCCACCTGGAACGAGTTGGTGGAGCGCACCGAATTCCTCTACGAAGAGGCACGGCAAACTCGCCTGACCACGGAAAAGTTCATGATCGACGGGCGCCACACCGGCACCGGTGGCGGCAACCACTTCGTGCTCGGCGGCGCGACCCCCAAGGACTCGCCGTTCCTGCGCCGGCCCGACCTGCTGCGCAGCCTGATCAGCTATTGGCACAATCACCCGTCGTTGTCGTACCTGTTTTCCGGGCTGTTCATCGGCCCGACCTCTCAGGCGCCACGGGTGGACGAAGCACGCAACGACGCGCTGTATGAGCTGGAAATCGCCTTTGCGCAAATGCCCGAACCGGGCGAAGAATGCCCGCCGTGGCTGGTCGACCGTCTGCTGCGCAACCTGCTGATCGACGTGACGGGCAACACCCACCGCGCGGAATTCTGCATCGACAAACTTTACTCACCGGACGGCGCCACCGGACGCCTGGGCCTGCTGGAACTGCGCGCGTTCGAGATGCCGCCCCATGCGCGCATGAGCCTGACCCAGCAATTGCTGCTGCGCGCCCTGGTCGCGCGTTTCTGGCGTGAGCCTTACGCGCCGGCGAAACTGGCGCGCTGGGGCACCGAGCTGCATGACCGCTTCCTGTTGCCGCATGTTATCGAGCAGGATTTTGCCGACGTGATCGACGAGCTCAACACGGCCGGTTACCCGCTGCGCGCCGAGTGGTTTGCCGCGCACCTGGAGTTCCGTTTCCCCAAAGTGGGTGACTACGCCGTCAGCGGCATTGAGCTGGAACTGCGCCAGGCACTGGAGCCCTGGCATGTGCTGGGCGAGGAGGGCGCGGTAGGCGGCACGGTGCGCTATGTGGATTCATCGCTGGAACGCCTGCAAGTGAAGTTGACCGGCCTGGCGCCGCAGCGCTATCTGCTGACCTGCAACGGCATTCCCGTGCCGCTGCAGCCCACCGGCCGCGTCGGCGAGTTCGTCGCTGGCGTGCGTTACCGCGCGTGGCAACCGGCCAACTGCCTGCAACCGACTATCGCGGTGCACGCGCCGCTGGTGTTCGACCTGCTCGACACCTGGATGCAACGCTCACTGGGCGGTTGCCAGTACCACGTCGCCCATCCGGGCGGGCGCAACTACGACAGCCTGCCGGTGAATGCCAATGAGGCCGAGAGCCGGCGCATGGCGCGGTTTTTCCGCCTGGGGCACAGCCCTGGAAAGCTCACCGTGCCCACTGTGGTGCTCAACGATGAACTGCCGATGACTCTGGATCTGCGCCGCTTCCCCAATAAAAATGACTGAATGCAATTCAACATGTGGGAGGGGGCTTGCTCCCGATCGCGGTACATCAGCCGATACATAAGTGACTGATCCGCCGCCATCGGGAGCAAGCCCCCTCCCACATTGGATTGCGGCAAGTTTGAATTACACTGACCCCCCTTTGCCCTGCCGAGCGTTCCATGTCCGATTTGCTCGACCGTTACCCGCTGACCGCGGGCACTTACCACGAACTGCTGGATGACAGCGGTGCCGTGCGTGCCCATTGGCAGCGCCTGCTCGACCACCTGCAACGCAGCACGCCCAACCAGTTGGCCCAGCGTCAGGCGCTGCTGACCCGGCAGATCCAGGAAAACGGCGTGACCTACAACGTCTACGCCGACCCCAAGGGCGCCGACCGCCCGTGGGAGCTGGACCTGCTGCCCCATGTGCTGGCTGCCGATGAATGGCAGCACCTGGCGACCGGTATCGCCCAGCGTGCGCGCCTGCTCAACGCCGTGCTCGCCGACCTGTATGGCCCGCAGCGCCTGATTGCCGAAGGCCTGCTGCCGGCCGAGCTGGTGTTCGGGCATAACAACTTCCTGTGGCCGTGCCAGGGCATCCAGCCGCCGGACGGCGCGTTTCTGCACCTGTACGCCGTGGACCTGGCGCGTACGCCGGATGGTCGCTGGTGGGTGACGGCCGACCGCACCCAGGCCCCCTCGGGCGCCGGCTACGCCCTGGAAAACCGCACCATCGTGTCCCGCGCCTTCCCGGACCTGTACCGCGACCTGCAAGTGCAGCACCTCACCGGTTTTTTTCGCACGCTCCAGGAAACCCTGGCGCGCCAGGCGCCGGGCGACAACCAGCCGCCACTGATCGTGCTGCTCACCCCGGGGCGCTTCAACGAAAGCTATTTCGAGCACCTGTACCTGGCCCGCCAGCTCGGCTATCCGCTGGTGGAAGGCGGCGACCTGACCGTGCGCGACAGCACCGTGTTTCTCAAAACCCTCAGCGGCCTGCGTCGGGTGCACGCGATCATGCGCCGGCTGGACGATGACTTCTGCGACCCGCTGGAGCTGCGCACCGACTCGGCCCTCGGCGTGCCCGGCCTGCTCGACGCCGTGCGTCAGGGCAATGTGCTGGTGGCCAATGCCCTGGGCAGTGGCGTGCTGGAGTCCCCTGGGCTGCTGGGCTTTTTGCCGAAGATCAACGAGTTCCTGTTCGGCGAAACACTGATCCTGCCGTCGATTGCCACCTGGTGGTGCGGCGAAGCGCCGGTGCTGGCCGAAGCCCTGGAGAAACTGCCCGAGCTGCTGATCAAGCCGGCGTTTCCCTCGCAGAGTTTCGCCCCGGTATTCGGCCGCGACCTCAACCCCGAACAACGCCAGGCCCTGGCCGAGCGCATGCGCGCGCGGCCCTACGCCTACGTCGCCCAAGAGTTGGCGCAATTGTCCCAGGCGCCGGTATGGCACACCGTCGACGACCACCTGCAACACCGCGCCATCGGCATGCGCGTGTACGCTGTGGCCAGCGAAGACGGTTATCGCGTGCTGCCCGGCGGCCTTACCCGCGTGGCCGCCGATGCCGACGCCGAAGTGGTGTCGATGCAACGCGGCGGCGCGAGCAAGGACACCTGGGTGCTCGGCGAGCGCGCCGCCGGTGGCGAGCTGTGGCGCGCACAACGCACGATTGGCGCACATGACCTGGTGCGCCGGGACCCTTATCTGCCTTCGCGTGTGGTGGAGAACCTGTTCTGGTTCGGCCGCTATTGCGAGCGCTGCGACAACAGCGCGCGCTGGTTGCGTATTGTGCTCGCGCGCTATGTCGACGGCGACGACCCGCTGGCCTTGCAGGCGGCGGTGGAGCTGGGAGAAAACCTGCGCCTGCTGCCGGAGGAGGACGAGTTGCCGGAGCGCCTGCTCGCGGCCTTGCTGGGGGATGACTGGCCGTCGAGCCTGCGCGCCAATCTGCAACGCTTGCAGTGGGCGGCGTCCCAGGTGCGCGGCAAGTTGTCCCGCGAAAACTGGCAGGCGCTGGTGGAGTTGCAGCGCGAAGCCATGGAGCTGGAACGCGACGCTGCGGATGTTGGCGAGTTGCTGGACTTCCTCAACCGTCTGGTGATGTCCCTGGCGGCACTGTCCGGCTTTGCCCTGGACGACATGACCCGCGACGAAGGCTGGCGCTTTCTGATGATGGGGCGGCGCATCGAGCGTCTGCAGTTTCTGAGCAGCAGCCTGGCAGCGTTTCTGCGCGGCGTGGCGGTGTTCGATCAGGCCGGGCTTGAGTGGTTGCTGGAGCTGGGCAACAGCAGCATCACCTACCGCTCGCGCTACCTGGCGGTGCCGCAATTGATCCCGGTGCTCGACCTGTTGCTGCTCGATGAGCAGAACCCCCATGCGGTACTGTTCCAGCTCAAACTGGTGAGCCGTACCTTGCGCCGCTTGAACGACGACTTCGGCGTGCCGCGCGAAACCGGCCTCGCGCCGTTGGTGGAGCGTCTGGCACGTTTCGACCTGGCGTGCCTGGAGAACCCGCTGTTCGGTGAACCCGGCGTACGCGCCGCACTGAACGGTCTGGCCGACCTGTTGCAGGCGGTCGCCGATGAGAGCGGGCAAGTCTCGGATCGCCTGGCCCTGCGCCATTTTGCCCATGTAGATGATGTCAGCCAGCAAACGGTGTCGGTGTAATGAGCGCGCGCTATCAGATTTTTCACGATACCCATTACCACTACGACAGCCCGGTGTCCCTGGCCCAGCAGTTGGCCCACCTATGGCCTCGGCCCTGCGCCTGGCAGCGTTGCAGCTCGCAGCAACTGGACATCAGCCCCGAACCGTCCTCGCGGCGCGATGAACTGGATGTATTCGGCAACCCGATCACCCGCCTGGCGTTCGAGCGGCCTCACGATGAACTGCTGGTCAATGCCAGCCTGAGCGTGGAAGTGCTGGCGCGGCCGGCGCTGGATTTTCGGCAGTCGCCAGCCTGGGACCTCACCCGTGACAGCCTGGCCTACAGCAGTCAGCCGTTGTCGCCAGAGCGGATCGAAGCCTGTCGCTACCGGTTCGAGTCGCCTTACGTGCACCTCAAACAAACCTTCGTCGAGTTCTCCGCCAGCTGTTTCCCGCCCGGCGCGCCGTTGCTGGTGGGCACGCAGGCGTTGATGGAAAAGATCTTCAGCGAGTTCACCTTCGATGCCGAGGCCACCCAGGTCGCCACGCCGCTGGTGGAAGTGCTGGAGCGTCGACGCGGCGTGTGCCAGGACTTCGCCCACCTGATGCTCGCCTGCCTGCGCTCGCGCGGTCTGCCGGCGCGCTATATCAGCGGCTACCTGCTCACCCAGCCGCCGCCCGGCCAGCCACGGCTGATCGGCGCCGACGCGTCGCACGCGTGGGTGTCGGTGTTTTGCCCGGTATCGGGGTGGGTCGATTTTGATCCGACGAATAACGTGCAGCCGGCACTGGAGCACATCACCCTGGCCTGGGGCCGGGATTTCTCCGATGTGTCGCCGTTGCGGGGGGTGATTCTGGGAGGGGGAAGCCATGACCCGGAGGTGCGGGTGACGGTGATGCCGCTGGAATAACTGTGGCAAGCGCGCTTGCCACAGTGTGGGGAATACTTATTCAGCCGGATCTTTTGGTGTTTCGCTCTCGTCGCTCGTTACTTCAGCATCTGCATCCGGGTTCACGCCACCGGCTTCTTCGTCTGCAGCGGCTTTCTTGCGTTGCAGTTTTTCCTCTTTCTTCTGTTCCTTGGCCAAGTCTCTCTGACGTTTGGCGAAGGAGTAATTAGGTTTGGCCATGGGCGATCCTCTAGGGTCGAAGGTGAGGGGGCGGCGCGCAGCTGCCTTTGGGTCGCTATGGTAGCAGCTTAGCGGCGCGGTTGGCGGCTGGCAGATTGTGCTGATCAGTCTGATAGCCTAAGGTTGTATACAATCTGCCGGTGCAGATCATAAGAATTCAAGCCTGTCTGAGGCACCCTTTGCCGTATTAAGCGTTTTAAACCTTGCCATGGAGATTCACATGTTTGCCAAAATCGTTGCTGTTTCCCTGCTCACTCTGGCCAGCGGCCAATTGCTTGCAGCAGAGTGCGCCGTCACTGTTGATTCCACCGATCAGATGTCCTTCAACACCAAGGAAATCACCATCGACAAAAGCTGCAAGACCTTCACGGTGAACCTGGAGCATTCGGGCAGCTTGCCAAAGCAAGTGATGGGTCATAACTGGGTGCTCACCACCAAAGCCGATATGCCGGCCGTTGCCAGCGACGGCATGGCCGCCGGTATCGACAAGGGCTACCTGAAAGAAGGTGACACACGCATCATCGCGCACACCAAGCTCATCGGCGCGGGTGAAAAAGACTCGGTGACCTTCGATGTGTCCAAGCTGGCGGCGGGTACCGAGTACGAGTTCTTCTGCTCGTTCCCGGGGCATAACTCGATGATGAAGGGGGCGGTGGTGCTCAAGTAGGACCGCGTAATCGTTTATCGGGAGCAAGCCCCCTCCCACACTTGGCCGGGTTCCAACATGGGAATGCGGTCAAATGTGGGAGGGGGCTTGCTCCCGATAGCTGTTCAGCAATCAACACAACACTTTCTGACCTGCCTCACGGCGCAAACGGCATCACTCGCTTGTGCTCGGTCTTGCGATACGTCTCGCAGATAATCCGGAACGCCTCTTCGCGCACCGGCTCACCGTGCAGGAACGCATCGATCTCGGCATAGGTCACGCCATGTGACGCTTCATCCGGCTTGCCCGGCGACAAGTCTTCCAGGTCCGCCGTTGGCACTTTCTCCACCAGCGACTCCGGCGCGCCAAAGTAACGCGCAATCGCGCGCACCTGGTTTTTTACCAGCCCGCTCAAGGGAGCCAGGTCGCAGGCGCCATCGCCGAACTTGGTGAAGAAACCCATCACCGCTTCCGCCGCATGGTCAGTGCCGATCACCAGGCCACCGGCCGCGCCGGCGATGGTGTACTGCGCCACCATACGCATGCGCGCCTTGGTGTTGCCCAGCACAAAGTCGCGGGACGCGGCGGGCTTGTCTTCAAATGCCGACACTTCAGTGGCCAGGGCTTTCACCGCCGGGCCGATGTTCACAGTGTGGCGCTCGTGCGGGTTGATGAAGTCGACCGAAGCCTGGGCATCGAGTTCGTCGAACTGGGTTTCGTAGGGCAGGCGCACCGCGATAAAGCGATAGACCTCGTCGCCGCTGCTGGCGCGCAGTTCCTGCATCGCGCGCTGGGCCAAAAGGCCTGCGGTAAGGGAGTCGACGCCGCCGCTGATGCCCAGCACCAGGGCCTTGAGTCCGGAATTGCGCAGGCAGTCCTGGATAAACGTTATGCGCCTGACCACCTCGGCCTCAAGGGCTGCCTGGTCGTTGAACGGCGCCTGGACCTTGAGCTGCTGCGCAATTTCACGCTGTACGGCTTGCATGGTTCACTCCTTGCTGGATAGGGCAGGTACTTTGAAAACGTGACGCAAATAGGCGACGAAATTGGGGTCGGTGCAGTGGGTCTTGCCCGCTTCATCGGAAATCTTCGCGACCGGCTGGCCATTGCAGGCGGTCATTTTAAGCACGATGCTCATCGGCTCCACCCCTGGAATGTCGCAGGTCAGGTTGGTGCCGATACCAAAGCTCACATTGATGCGACCGCGCAGCGCACGGAATATCTCCAGCGCCTTGGGCAACGTCAGGCTGTCGGAGAATACCAGCGTCTTGCTCATCGGCTCGATGCCCAGTTTGTGATAGTGGGCGATAGCTTTTTCGGCCCATTGCACCGGGTCGCCGGAGTCGTGGCGCAGGCCGTCGAACAGCTTGGCGAAGTACAGATCGAAGTCGCCGAGGAACGCGTCGGTGGTGATGCAGTCGGTCAGGGCGATGCCGAGCAGGCCACGGTATTCGCGCACCCAGCAGTCGAGCGCGGCGATCTGGCTGTCGATCAGGCGCGGGCCAAGTTGCTGGTGGGCCATGATCCACTCGTGGGCCATGGTGCCCAGCGGCTTCATGTCGAATTCGCGGGCCAGGTGCACGTTGCTGGTGCCCACGAAGCGCCCGGGGAAATCGTGCTTGAGCACGCTCACCACTTCTTCCTGCACGCGGTAGGAAAAGCGTCGGCGCGTGCCGAAATCCGCCACTTGCAGCTCCGCCAGTTCCTCGCTGCTCGCATGGCCAGTCAGCCAGTCGAACTTGCGATACAGCTGCTCGCGCGCCTGTTCGAGGATCACGCTCTGGTAGCGGTAGCGGTTACGCACTTCGCTGACAATCGCCAGCATCGGCACTTCAAACAGGATCACATGCAGCCACGGCCCGCGCAGGCGGATAAACAGCTCGCCGTTTTCGATACCGGTCTGTACGTAGCGCAGGTTGAAGCGGAACAGTCCGAGAAAGCGCAAAAAGTCCGGCTTCATGAAGCTGATGCGTTCCAGGAAGCCCAGTTGGTCGGGGCTCAGGCTCAGCTCGGCGAGGCGTTCGATCTGGTAGCGGATTTCTGCCAGGTACGGACGCAGGTCCTCGCTGTTGCGGCAACGAAACTCCCATTCAACTTCCACGTTCGGGTAGTTGTGCAGCACCGCCTGCATCATGGTCAGCTTGTAGAAGTCGGTGTCGAGCAGGTTCTGCACGATGCGATCGGCAAACACACTCTCGCTCATAACGGGAATCTCCAGACGGGTCGGCGATGGGCGCCGGCCTTTACGCATAATTGAGGAAAGGGCTAGTGGCGCATAGACCTGTAGGGTTTTGCCAGTGATTTTTTTTGGTGAGGCCACTGGCGCTATCGGGAGCAAGCCCCCTCCCACAGTTGAACGCGTACTCATGTGCCAACTCGGTCAAGTGTGGGAGGGGTCTTGCTCCCGATAGCGGTATTCCAGGCACTAAATGACTTGTTCCATCATCCACTTCACAAATTCCCGCACCTTGGGTACCTCGGCCGAATGCTCTGGATATGCCAGGTAATACGCATCCTGACTCGGCATCGCATGCTGCCAGGGAATTACCAGCTTGCCGTCGGCCAGTTCCTCCTCCACCAGAAAGCGCGGTAACAGCGCCACACCACACCCCACCTGCGCGGCGCGAATGCACATGTAGAAGGTGTCAAAACGTGGCCCGTGGTAGCTGTGCTCGGTATGAAACCCCTGATCGGCGAACCAGTCATGCCAGCCCTGCGGGCGTGAGGCATTTTGCAGCAGCACCAGGTCGCTCAATTGCGTGGGGTCGGTGAACGGCGTCGCGGGCAGGCTCTCTGGAGCGCACACAGGCACCAGTTCCTCGCTGAACAGCTTCAGGCTCTCGGTGCCGGGCCGCGAGCCCTGGCCGAAGTAGAAGGCCATGTCGGCCTTGCCTTGCAGCAACTCGTCCGGTTCCTGTTCGTTGCACAGGTCCAGATGGATCTGTGGGTGGCGCAGGCGCCAGCCCTTGAGGCGCGGCACCAGCCAGCGCGCGCCGAACGTGTAGGGCGTGGACACCCGCAGCACTTCGGTCTCGCCGCCGTAGGAGCGCAGGTAGTGCGTGGACATCTCCACCTGCGTGAGGATCTTGCGCACTTCCACCAGGTAAAGATCCCCCGCCGGGGTCATTTGCAGGCGGCGGCGCACGCGGCGAAACAGCAGGTGTTGCAGCAACTCTTCCAGCTGCGCCACCTGCTTGCTCACCGCGCTTTGCGTGAGGTTGAGTTCCTCGGCGGCGCGGGTGAAGCTCAGGTGGCGGGTGGCCGCTTCGAAGCACTGCAGGGCGGTGATCGAGGGCAAATAGCGTTTGTTCAGCACGGCACGCCTCTTTTTATTCTTTGCATGAATAAACGGAATGATATCTCGCCTAATCGTCGTTTGTTGGCAAGTCTTGGGCCAGCTACAAATAGGGCCTGAATTGCCGTGCGTGTGGCGGCGCGATTTTTTGTGTGCAGATTGAAGGAGTGACCCATGGTTGCCGCATTGCTTGATCGTCTGGGGGTGAACCCGGCGCTGTACCAGGCGGGTAAACAGCCCGTGCATTCGCCGATTGATGGCAGCCTGATCGGCAGCGTGTACTGGGAAGGTGCCGCCGAGGTGGAGCAACAGGTCAGTCGCGCCGAGCATGCATTCGACGCCTGGCGCAACGTGCCGGCACCGCGTCGCGGCGAACTGGTGCGCCAGTTTGGTGATGTGCTGCGCCAATACAAGGCCGACCTGGGCGAACTCGTGTCCTGGGAGGCCGGCAAGATCACCCAGGAAGGCCTGGGCGAAGTGCAGGAGATGATCGACATCTGCGACTTCGCCGTCGGCCTTTCGCGTCAGCTCTACGGCCTGACCATCGCCTCCGAGCGTCCCGGCCACCACATGCGTGAAACCTGGCACCCGCTGGGCGTGGTCGGCGTGATCAGTGCGTTCAACTTTCCGGTGGCCGTGTGGGCGTGGAACACCGCCCTGGCGCTGGTGTGCGGCAATGCGGTGATCTGGAAACCGTCGGAAAAGACGCCGCTCACCGCCCTGGCCTGCCAGTCATTGTTCGAGCGCGTGCTGAAGACCTTCGACGGCGCTCCAGAGTACCTCTGCCAGGTGATCATCGGTGGTCGCGATGCGGGCGCCGCGCTGGTGGATGACCCGCGCGTGGCGCTGATCAGCGCCACCGGCAGCACGCGCATGGGCCGCGAAGTGGCGCCCAAAGTCGCCGCGCGCTTTGCCCGCAGCATCCTGGAACTGGGCGGCAACAACGCGATGATCCTCGGCCCGAGCGCCGACCTGGACATGGCGGTGCGTGCCATCCTGTTCAGCGCCGTCGGCACCGCTGGCCAACGCTGCACCACCCTGCGCCGCCTGATCGCCCATGAGTCGGTCAAGGAAGAAATTGTCACCCGCCTCAAGGCCGCCTATTCCAAAGTGCGCATCGGCCATCCGCTGGAAGGCAACCTGATCGGCCCGCTGATCGACAAACACGGTTTCGACGCCATGCAGGACGCCCTGGAACAGGCGTTGAGCGAAGGCGGCAAGGTGTTCGGCGGCCAGCGTCAGTTGGAGGATAAATTCCCCAATGCGTACTACGTGTCGCCGGCCATTGTGGAAATGCCTGAGCAGAGCGATGTGGTGTGCAGCGAAACCTTCGCGCCGATCCTTTATGTGGTCGGCTACAGCGACTTTGCCGAAGCCCTGCGCCTGAACAACGCCGTGCCCCAGGGCCTGTCGTCGTGCATCTTCACCCTTGATGTGCGCGAAGCCGAGCAATTCATGTCGGCGGTGGGCAGTGACTGCGGCATCGCCAATGTCAACATCGGCCCGAGCGGCGCGGAGATCGGCGGCGCCTTCGGCGGTGAGAAAGAAACCGGCGGCGGGCGTGAATCGGGTTCGGATGCCTGGCGCGGGTACATGCGTCGCCAGACCAACACCGTGAACTACTCGCTGGAGCTGCCGCTGGCGCAGGGCATTACCTTCGACTGACTCCTCCAGGCGGAGCGCGGTCAATGTGGGAGGGGGCTTGCTCCCGATGGCGGTAGGTCAGGTTTGAATGAATTGCCTGATACACCGCCATCGGGAGCAAGCCCCCTCCCACAGTTGATCGCATTTGCACATCAAGAATGGTTGTTTGTTGGGTCTCATCGGAGTCTGGCAATGGCACTGCGCGAAGCATGTTTGTGGGAACACCTCACCCCCGGCCGGCCCGATCGCGCCGCGCTCAAGGGCGAGGTCAAGGTGGATGTGTGCGTGATCGGCGCCGGCATCACCGGGTTGTCGGCAGCCATTCACCTGCTGGAGCAGGGCAAAAGCGTCGCCGTGCTCGAGGCCCATCGCACCGGCCACGGCGGGTCGGGGCGTAACGTCGGGCTGGTGAATGCGGGCCTGTGGATCCCGCCGGACGAGATCGAAGCCGGTTTCGGCGAAGCGGTGGGCAGCCAGCTCAACCGTATGCTGGGTGCGGCGCCGTCGCTGGTGTTCAGCCTGGTCGACAAATACAACATCGATTGCCAACTGCGCCGCGAGGGCACCTTGCACATGGCGCACAACGCCCGGGGCGAGGCGGATTTGCGCAGTCGTGAGGAACAATGGAAGCGCCGTGACGCGCCGGTCGAGCTGCTGACCGGTCAGGCCTGCGAACAGGCCACCGGCACCCGCAAAATTTCCGCCGCCCTGCTCGACAAGCGCGCGGGCACGTTGAACCCGATGGCGTACACCACGGGGCTGGCGAATGCCGCGGCCGGCCTGGGCGGGCAGATGTTCGACCATTCCCCGGTGACACAATTGGAACGCCAGGGCGCGAACTGGTCGGTGCAGACCGCCCAGGGTTCGGTGCAGGCGGCCCAGGTGGTGATCGCCTCCAATGCCTACACCGAAGGCGAATGGACCGAGTTGCGGCGCAATTTTTTCCCCGGTTATTACTACCAGGTCGCCTCCGCGCCGCTCACCGATGACGCCGCCCGGCAAATCCTCCCCGGCGGCCAGGGGTCATGGGACACCCGCCAGGTGCTCAGCAGCATACGCCGCGATGCCGATGGCCGCCTGTTGCTCGGCAGCCTGGGCAACGGCAATCAGAAGCCGGGCTGGTTCCTCAAGGCGTGGGCTGATCGGGTGCAACAGCATTACTTCCCATATCTCAAATCGGTGCAGTGGGAATACACCTGGACCGGCTGCATCGCGTTTACCCCGGATCACCTGATGCGCCTGTTCGAACCGGCGCCGGGCCTGGTCGCCGTCACCGGCTATAACGGGCGCGGCGTCACCACCGGCAGTGTGGTCGGCAAGGCGTTTGCCGATTACCTGTGTCACCAGAATCCCCAAGCCTTGCCGATTCCGTTTGCGCCGATGCAGCCCCTGACCGGCGTGGGCGTGCGCAGCTGTCTGTATGAGGCGGGATTCTCGCTGTATCACGCGGGGCAATGCCTGCGAATTGTGATCTGAACAGCGACTTGGCATGTAAAAGCCTGCCTCTTCCTGGCAGGCTTCCCATCTGTATTGGTGCAAGTCGTAGCAATCGCGCACTGTAAATGTGCAGTTCCGTTACGCCTGTTGTTACAGGTGCAGGAGCTGTCGTTTGCGCGTCCGGTTGCAGGTGCCACCGGGTCAGGTTGTACTTTTTTTGCCTGCTGGTTGCACCTACTTCTGCCAGAGGGTTGCACGTACTGGCAGGTGGCGCCGAAACGCCTGCAATAACAATGACACGGTGTCTTTTTGAAGAATAAAAAAGTAATGGCACGCGGCTTGCTCTGAGCTTTCCGTGAAAGGATTGAATGCAAGTCGTCGTGCCTAAAATCAAAAATACGGAGCACCACTCATGTCCCAGACGTTTTACAAGAAAGGTTTTCTGGCCCTCGCCGTTGCAGCGGCGCTGGGTGTTTCTACGTTTGTTCAAGCTGATGTGAAAATCGGCGTGGCGGGCCCGATGACGGGTGCCAACGCCGCTTTCGGTGAGCAGTACATGAAGGGTGCCCAGGCGGCGGCCGATGTGATCAACAAGGCCGGCGGCATCAATGGCGAAAAAATCGTGCTGGTGGCCGGCGATGACGCGTGCGAGCCCAAACAGGCCGTGGCCGTGGCCAACCGTCTGGCCGACCAGGACAAAGTGATCGGCGTGGTCGGGCACTTCTGCTCCTCCAACACCATCCCGGCGTCCGAGGTGTACGACGAGGCAGGCATCATTGCGATCACGCCGGGCTCCACCAACCCGCAAGTCACCGAACGTGGCCTGGGCGCGATGTTCCGCATGTGCGGGCGTGACGATCAGCAAGGCGTCGTCGCCGGCGACTACATCGTCGATGTGCTCAAGGGCAAGAAAGTCGCGGTCATCAACGACAAGGACACCTACGGCAAAGGCCTGACCGACGCCACCGCTGCCCAGTTGACCAAGCGCGGCGTCAAGCCGGTGCTGGAAGAAGGCCTCACCCGTGGCGAGAAAGACTTCAGCGCCCTGGTTACCAAGATTCGTTCCACCGGCGCCGACGTCGTGTACTTCGGCGGCCTGCACCCGGAAGCCGGCCCTCTGGTGCGCCAGATCCGTGAAGCGGGCCTCAAGGACGTCAAGTTCATGTCCGATGACGGCATCGTCACCGACGAACTGGTCGCCACCGCCGGCGGCAAGCAGTACGTGGATGGCGTGTACATGACCTTCGGCGCCGACCCGCGCAAACTGCCGGACAGCAAGACCGTCGTGGAAGAGTTCCAGAAGAGCGGCTACGAGCCGGAAGGCTACACCCTGTATGCCTACGCGTCGGTCCAGGCGCTGGCGGCCGGCTTCAATGGCGCCAAGTCCAACAAGGGCGAAGACGCTGCCAAGTGGCTCAAGGCTCACCCGGTAAAAACCGTCATGGGCGAAAAAGCCTGGGATTCCAAGGGCGACCTGAAAATCTCCGACTACGTGGTTTACCAGTGGGATAAAGACGGCAAATACCACCAGCTGGAAAAACAGAAGTAAGCCTGAGCACCACTGTTCCAATGTGGGAGGGGGCTTGCTCCCGATAGCGGTATGTCAGGCAACACATGCATGACTGACCCACCGTCATCGGGAGCAAGCCCCCTCCCACAGGAGACGGGGTTGTTATCGAGATCTGTTTTTTCCTCCAGAAGCGCCGCACACCCACCCGGTGTGCAGGTGCTCACCGCGTGAGATTTGCGTTATGGATGGTATTTTCCTGCAGCAACTGGTCAACGGCCTGACCCTCGGGTCGGTCTACGGCCTGATCGCCATCGGCTACACAATGGTCTACGGCATCATTGGCATGATCAACTTCGCCCACGGCGAGGTTTATATGATCTCCGCGTACCTCGCGGCGATCAGTCTGGCACTGCTGGCTTACTTCGGCATCGAATCCTTCCCGCTGCTCATTCTCGGCACCCTGATCTTCACCGTGGTCGTCACCGGCGTGTACGGCTGGGTGATCGAACGGGTCGCCTACAAACCGCTGCGCAACTCCACCCGACTGGCCCCGCTGATCAGCGCCATCGGGATTTCGTTGATCCTGCAGAACTACGCACAGATCGCCCAGGGCGCCAAGCAACAAGGCATCCCGACTCTGCTGGCCGGCGCCTGGCGCGTCGATATCGGCAGCGGGTTCGTGCAACTCACCTACACCAAAGTGTTCATTCTCGTGGCGGCGTTTGCCGGCATGGCCCTGCTCACCTACATCATCAAGTACACCAAGCTGGGCCGCATGTGCCGCGCTACGCAGCAAGACCGCAAGATGGCCTCCATCCTCGGTATCAACACCGACCGCGTGATCTCCTATGTCTTCGTCATCGGTGCCGCCATGGCTGCGTTGGCCGGCGTGCTGATCACCCTCAACTACGGCACCTTCGACTTTTATGCCGGCTTCATCATCGGCATCAAGGCATTTACCGCAGCGGTACTCGGCGGCATCGGCTCCCTGCCTGGGGCGATGCTTGGCGGGATCATCCTCGGGATTTCCGAGTCGCTGTTCTCCGGGTTGATCAACTCTGACTACAAAGACGTGTTCAGTTTCTCCCTGCTGGTGGTGATTCTGATTTTCCGTCCCCAGGGCCTGCTGGGTCGCCCACTCGTGGCTAAGGTGTAAACATGTCTGCTGCCAAACCTATCGATATCAAGAAAAGTGTGGTCGATACGATCCTTGCCGGGCTGATTTCGTTGATCGTGTTCGGTCCGATCGTCGGCGTGGTCCTCGACGGCTACAGCTTCAACCTGGAACCGGCCCGCGTGGGCCTGCTGGTCGCCATCGTGATGGTCGGCCGCTTTGCCATGAGCCTGTTCCTGCAAACCCCCAGGGGCCTGAAGATTCTGCAGGGCTTCGAAAGCAGCGGCTCCGGCGTGCACGTGCGGGCGCCGGACTATAAATCCCGGCTGCGCTGGATCATCCCTGCGCTGATCGTGATCGCCATCGTGTTTCCTATTTTCGCCAACAAGTACCTGCTCACCGTGGTGATCCTCGGGCTGATCTACGTGCTGCTCGGCCTGGGCCTGAACATTGTGGTCGGCCTGGCCGGTCTGCTCGACCTCGGTTACGTGGCGTTCTACGCCATCGGTGCCTATGGCCTGGCATTGGGTTATCAATACCTCGGCCTGGGCTTCTGGACGGTGCTGCCATTGGCAGCCATCGCGGCGGCTTTGGCGGGGTGCATACTCGGCTTCCCGGTGCTGCGAATGCACGGTGACTACCTGGCCATCGTGACTCTTGGCTTCGGTGAAATCATCCGTCTGGTGCTCAACAACTGGCTGTCGTTTACCGGCGGGCCGAACGGCATGCCCGTGCCGTCGCCGACCTTTCTGGGCCTGGAGTTCGGCCGGCGCGCGAAGGATGGCGGGATACCCTTCCACGAATTTTTCGGCATCGACTACAACCCCAATATCAAATTCCTGTTCATTTACATCGTGCTGTTCCTGGTGGTGCTGGCCGTGCTCTACATCAAGCACCGCCTGACCCGCATGCCGGTCGGCCGCGCCTGGGAGGCCCTGCGTGAAGATGAGATCGCCTGCCGCTCCATGGGCCTGAACCATGTGCTGGTCAAGCTTTCGGCGTTCACCATTGGTGCATCGACTGCCGGTCTGGCCGGGGTGTTCTTTGCCAGCTATCAGGGCTTTGTGAATCCGTCGTCGTTCACCTTCTTCGAGTCGGCGCTGATCCTCGCCATCGTGGTACTGGGCGGCATGGGCTCGACGGTGGGCGTGGTGATTGCGGCGTTCGTATTGACCGTGGCGCCTGAGCTGCTGCGCAGCTTCTCGGAATACCGCGTGCTGCTGTTTGGCGTGCTGATGGTGGTGATGATGATCTGGCGGCCGCGCGGCTTGATCCGCATCAGCCGAACCGGTGTGACCCCACGTAAAGGAGTGGCGCCATGAGCAAGGAAGTCGTCCTCAGCGTGGAACATTTGATGATGCACTTCGGTGGCATCAAGGCCTTGAGCGATGTGAGCCTCAAGGTCGAACGCAACTCGATCTTCGCCCTGATCGGCCCCAACGGCGCCGGCAAGACCACCGTGTTCAACTGCCTCACCGGCTTCTACAAGGCCAGCGGCGGCAAGATCCAGCTCAACGTGCGCGGCAAGCAGACCAACGTGATCCAACTGCTCGGCGAGCGCTTCAAGGTCACCGACTTCGTCTCGCCCAAAAGCTTCTTCAGTCGCGTGTACTACAAGATGTTCGGCGGCACCCACCTGGTCAACCGCGCAGGCCTGGCCCGTACGTTTCAGAACATTCGCCTGTTCAAGGAAATGTCGGTGCTGGAAAACCTGCTGGTGGCCCAGCACATGTGGGTCAACCGCAACATGCTCGCGGGCATCCTCAACACCAGGGGCTACCGCAAGGCCGAAAGCGATGCACTTGACCACGCCTTCTACTGGCTGGAAGTGGTCGACCTGGTGGACTGCGCCAACCGCCTGGCCGGCGAACTCTCCTATGGCCAGCAGCGCCGCCTGGAGATCGCCCGCGCCATGTGCACGCGGCCGCAGATCATCTGCCTGGACGAACCGGCCGCCGGCCTCAACCCTCAGGAAACCGAAGCCCTCAGCGCGATGATCCGCCTGCTGCGCGACGAACACGACCTCACGGTGGTGCTGATCGAACACGACATGGGCATGGTGATGAGTATTTCCGACCACATCGTGGTGCTCGACCACGGCAACGTGATCGCTGAAGGCGGGCCGGAGGCGATCCGCAACGACCCGAAAGTGATCGCCGCCTACCTGGGCGCCGACGAAGAGGAGCTGGTATGAGCGGGCCTATCCTCGAAATGAAGGACCTGGATGTGTTCTACGGCCCGATCCAGGCCCTGAAAAAAGTCTCGCTGCACATCAACGAAGGCGAAACCGTGAGCCTGATCGGCTCCAACGGCGCGGGCAAGTCCACGCTGCTGATGTCGATCTTCGGCCAGCCACGGGCAGAATCCGGGCAGATTCTGTACAACGGCGTCGACATTACCCACAAGTCGTCCCACTACATCGCCTCCAACGGCATTGCGCAGTCGCCGGAAGGACGGCGGGTGTTCCCCGACATGACCGTCGAGGAAAACCTGTTGATGGGCACCATCCCCATCGGCGACAAGTTCGCGCAGGAAGACATGCAGCGCATGTTCGAGCTGTTCCCACGGCTCAAGGAGCGGCGCAACCAGCGCGCCATGACCATGTCCGGCGGCGAGCAGCAAATGCTCGCCATCGCCCGTGCGCTGATGAGCCGGCCCAAGCTGCTGCTGCTGGACGAACCGAGCCTGGGCCTGGCGCCGATTGTGGTGAAGCAGATCTTCTCCACCCTGCGTGAGCTCGCGGCGACCGGCATGACGATCTTTCTGGTGGAGCAGAACGCCAACCACGCGCTGCGCCTGTCGGACCGCGCGTATGTGATGGTCAACGGCGAGATTCGCCTCACAGGCACCGGCAAGGAATTGCTGGTGAACGAGGATGTGCGCAACGCCTACCTTGGCGGGCACTGATCTATGTGGGAGGGAGCAAGCCCCCTCCCACATTGTTTTTGTGTGGGCCACGAGACCCATTTTGAAATTGTGGAAAACAAATCCAGCCGCCCTCCAAACCGCGACATATAGCCGCCGCAAATCCCTGTTTTGTCACAGTTTTGACTTGTCCCCATCTGCTGTGGAACCGGCTGTGGGTAACGTGGGTGTAGCTGGCTGAAAGCCTTTAAAAACAAGGCTTTCAGCGCGGTGGTTGTTTATTGATCAGCGGTTTTTTTGCGGCCTGTCGAGGGGTTTGTCAACCTGTTTAAAGACACAGGTATATGACCGGTTCATGTCCGGTCAGCCTGTGGATAAGTCTGTGACTAAACTCTGGAAAGACCTCCGTAGGGGCCGGATTAACTGGCCTGGAGCCATCGTTCGGCTTTTGCCTTTTCACCCAGGCCTACATATGGCCCGGTCCAGGTCAAGCAAAAAACTTTCCAAAACCGCCTGCGGGCCTTGTGTACAGCGGCTTGAAGCCTTTTCGACTTGCCCCCAAAGACTGTGGGCGCAGTTGTGGATAACCTGC
Source organism: Pseudomonas trivialis (assembly GCF_036864995.1). Classification (NCBI taxonomy): domain Bacteria; kingdom Pseudomonadati; phylum Pseudomonadota; class Gammaproteobacteria; order Pseudomonadales; family Pseudomonadaceae; genus Pseudomonas; species Pseudomonas trivialis. Next base: position 606,116 of record NZ_CP142151.1, read on the forward strand.
GTGCATATGGCTGCAAGCCACGGTTCATAAGGTGTTGGATTGATCGATCAAAAAATGATCAGCTGGTGTGCCTGGCGGTTGCCGCAAGCGCCGCGTACGGGCATTCTGCTGGCAACTTTTTCCCGATGCCCGCAAGGAGACCACCATGTCCGACACGTTGTTTATTACTGGCGCCACCTCAGGTTTCGGCGAAGCCTGTGCCCGTCGTTTTGCCGAGGCCGGCTGGAAGCTGGTGCTCACCGGTCGCCGTGCCGAACGCTTGAATGCGCTGGTCGAAGAGCTTTCCAAACAGACCGAAGTACACGGCCTGGTGGTGGACGTGCGTGACCGCAAGGGCATGGAAGAGGCCATCGCCAACCTGCCGCCGTCGTTCGCGACCCTGCGCGGGCTGATCAACAACGCCGGCCTGGCTGTGGGCACCGACCCTGCGCCCAAGTGCAGCCTCGACGATTGGGAGACCATGGTCGACACCAACATCAAGGGCCTGCTGACCACTACCAACCTGCTGCTGTCGCGCCTGATCGCTCATGGACGGGGCGCGGGCATCATCAACCTGGGCTCCATCGCCGGCAACTACCCTTACCCGGGCAGCCACGTATACGGCGCCTCCAAGGCGTTCGTGAAGCAGTTCTCGCTGAACCTGCGTTGCGACCTGCAGGGCACCGGCGTGCGCGTGACCAACATCGAGCCGGGCCTGTGTGAGAGCGAGTTTTCGCTGGTGCGCTTCGGTGGTGACCAGGCGCGCTATGACGCCACCTATGCCGGCGCCGAGCCGATCCAGCCCCAGGACATCGCCGACACGATCTTCTGGGTGATGAACACCCCGGCGCACGTCAACATCAACCGCCTGGAGCTGATGCCGGTGAGCCAGACCTGGGCTGGGTTTGCGATTGAGCGGGGCGGCAAGTAAGGCTTTAAACCGGGTCGCTGCCATCGGGAGCAAGCCCCCTCCCACATGGGACGGGGTTCTCACATTCAGACGTGTGAACACCGTCAAGTGTGGGAGGGGGCTTGCTCTCGATGGCGTCAAATCGGCCAAAACAGGCCATAAGGTACACTCCCACCCTGAAAGCCCCACCGCACCCGGCGGTTCAAAGGTTTTGACGGGAGGAAATGTGAGTAACCGAGGTGAGCAGGCACTGCTCAAACAATCGACGATTCTGATGTTCGCGGTCGCGATCGCCGGGATTGTCACGGGTGTGATATCCGGCGCCCAGTCCATTCTGTTCGACGGCTTCTTTTCGCTGATCGCCACCGCCATCAAGGTGTTGATGCTGATCACGGCCAAGCTGATCGCCAGGAAAAGTAACGAGCGCTTCCAGTTCGGCTACTGGCACCTGGAGCCGATGGTGTTATTGATCGAAGGCAGTTTCCTGCTGCTGATCGCCCTCTATGCATTCCTCAACGGGGTGTTCGGCATTATCAACGGCGGACGCGAGATCGAGTTGGGGCTGGTGATCATCTATGCGGCGGTGTTTACCGTCGTCGAGTTCGCTTACTTCTTCTATGTGCGCTACCGCAATCGCACGCTCAAATCATCGCTGATCCAGTTCGACAACATCAGCTGGCTGGTGGACGCGATGCTGTCGATAGGCTTGCTGATCAGCTTCCTCGCCGCGCTGTTGCTCAAGTCCCAGGGCTATGGCGAGTGGGCCATATATGTAGACCCGGCGATCCTGATCCTGCTGGCCTTGAGCATGCTGGCGCCGGCCTTCAAGATCCTGCGTCCGGCGTTGCGCGAGGTGCTGGGGATCGCCCCCGATCAGCTGGACGACAAGGTGCGTGAAGTGATGGACGCGGCCAAGGCCCGGCATGGTTTCGACGACTACGTGTCCTACGTGCAAAAGCACGGGCGGGCACGGTTTATCGAAATTCATGTGGTGTTGCCGGCGGATTACCCGGTGGATAACGTGGACACTTTCGACAGGCTGCGCGAAGAGATATCCACAGGCCTCGGCACGCCGGATGCGGCGCGCTGGCTGACGATCAGCTTTACCGGGGATCGCAAGTGGATTGCATGAGTCCAGTCAGATCGCGGTGAGGCAATCGCAGGCAAGCCAGCTCCCACATTCAGCACAGTCAAGTGTGAGAGGGGGCTTGCCCCCGATGGGGTCCGAAAGGTCAGCCGAGATGCTTGATCAGCCCCTGATAGCAAGTCGCCAAATGATAAGGGGTGGTCGACGGCATATCCCGTCGGCTCACGACACCCTTGGCATCCAGGCATTCATGCCAGCCTTTTGCATGCAGGAAATGGTCTTGCAACGCCAGCAATTGGCGCTGCAACACCGCTTCGCTGCCCGGCCGCAACGTCAGCGCGCGCAGGTATTCGGCCTGGGCCCAGATACGCTGAGTGCCGTCACGCACATTGCCGTCAAGGTCGAGCATGCCACTCACGGCGCCGCTCAGCTCATCCACACCCTTTTGCTCGGCGTAGACAAACGCCCGGCTGAGCGATGCATGCAGCGGCGTGCCGCGCAGCACCTCGGATGAGTCGAGCAGGAAGAACCATTCGAACTGATGGCCCGGCTCGAACCAGTTATCCACAGCGCCCAGCGGTTTTTCCAGCATCACGCCGTGCCCAGGCTCGATGAAGCGCTGCTGCATGGCCGTCGCCAGGTTCAGCAGGGCGGTTTGCACGTCGGCGTCTTCACGCACGGCCAGCGTGGCAAGAAACGCTTCGGCCAGATGCATCAGCGGGTTTTGCAGCGGGCCGGACGAGAGTGACGACCAGTCACGCTCCAGCACCGCGTCGTACAGGCCGTCACCGCTGGCGAACCGCTGGGCGACCACTTCGAGCGCGGCATTGAGCACCGACGCCACCAGCGGCTCGCGCACCTTGGCCCAGTAATGGGCGCAGGCGAAGATGATGAAGGCGTGTGTGTAGAGGTCTTTGCGCGTATCCAGCGGTTGGCCCGCGGGGTCGATGCTGTAGAACCAGCCGCCGTGTTCGGCGTCATGAAAGTGCTGTTGCAGGGAGCGGAACAGCGCAGCTGCGCGCGCGTGCGCAAAGTCGGCCTCGGGCTCGCCGATCAGGCTGGCAAACAGGTACAACTGACGGGCGCAGGCCATGGCGCGATAGCGCTGGGGCGGCAAGGGCTGGTGGTCGGCGTCCAGTGCCTCGTAGGGCAGCGCCAGCTCGGCATTCCAGCCCGGGCCTTGCCAGAGTGGCACGATCAGGTCGTGGAAATGGGTGAGCACGGTATTCAAAAGCGGTTGGGAAGCGCTGGGCATCGGCTGGCGTCGTCACGGCAGGGGTGTAGGCGCGCATGGTAGCAGGCTTGGGTGCGGTGGTGTCTGCGCCACCGTTATCGCGGGCAAGCCCGCGCCCACATTTTTGAATGGCGAATCCGCTCAAATGTGGGCGCTGGCTTGCCTGCGATGGGCCCGGCACAGGTGCCGAAATCAGCCCGCGAGCAACCACACGCCAGTCGCCGCCGAAGCTGCCCCAGCCACTCGTACCAACGGCGCCGCCGCTGCCGGCAGCACGCGCACCACGGCATAACCGGCCGCATGCAACAGGGCCGTCGCACCGACAAACCCCGCCGCGTACGCCCATGGGCTGGACATCTCCGGCAGTTCCAGACCATGCGCCACGCCATGGAACAGCGCAAACAGCGCCGTCGCGCCCACTGCCACAAACAGCGGCGGACGCACCGCCAGCGCCACCGCCAGGCCCAGTGCCAGCACCGAGGCGGCGATGCCGCTTTCCAGCGCCGGCAATGCCAGGCCTTCAAACCCCAGCACGCCGCCGATTAGCATGGTGCCGACGAAGGTGCACGGCAGCGCCCAGCGTGCCGCGCCTTTTTGCTGGGCGGCCCACAGGCCCACTGCAAGCATGGCCAGCAAGTGGTCGATGCCGCCCAGAGGATGGCTGATGCCGGCCACCAGGCCATTGTCGCCATGGCCCGGATGGGCGAAGGCCAGGGCAGGGGCCAGCAGCAGTGCAGCGGCAGCGAACAGTTTGTTGAGGCTCATAAACAGGCTCCGTAATGGGTTGATCAGGCGGCGGTCAGCAGGCCCTGGCGTTCAATGAAGGCGACGATCTCGTCCAGGCCGACGCCGGTTTTCTGGTTGCTGAACACAAAAGGTTTACCGTTGCGCATGCGCTGGGTGTCGCTGTTCATCAGCTCCAGCGAGGCGCCCACCAGCGGCGCCAGGTCGATCTTGTTGATCACCAGCAGGTCGGATTTGCAAATACCGGGCCCGCCCTTGCGCGGCAGCTTGTCGCCGGCCGACACATCGATCACGTAGATAGTCAGGTCTGACAGTTCCGGGCTGAAGGTGGCCGACAGGTTGTCGCCGCCGGACTCCACCAGGATCAGGTCCAGGCCGGGAAAGCGCCGGTTGAGCTGATCGACCGCTTCGAGGTTGATCGAGGCGTCTTCGCGGATCGCCGTGTGCGGGCAGCCGCCGGTTTCCACGCCGATGATGCGCTCCGGCGCCAGGGCCTGGTTGCGCACCAGAAAGTCGGCGTCTTCACGGGTATAAATATCGTTGGTGACCACGGCCAGGTTGTAGCGATCGCGCAGCGCCAGGCACAGGGCCAGGGTGAGGGCGGTCTTGCCGGAGCCCACCGGGCCGCCGATGCCGACACGCAGGGGTTGTGAGTTCATGTGCTTCTCCACATCAAGGGAATCTAGGAACGGAACAGGCGGCTGTATTGGCGCTCGTGGGCCATGCACGCCAGGGACAGGCCGAACGCGGCGCTGCCTGTTGAGTGGGGGTCGATGCGCGCGGCGTCCTGCTGGGCCTGCTGCAGCAGCGGCAGCAGTTCACTGGTCAGGCGCTGCGCGGCTTGCTGGCCCAGGGGCAGGGTTTTCATCAGCACCGCCAACTGGTTTTCCAGCCAGCTCCACAGCCAGGCGGCGAGGGCGTCGTCGGGGCTGATGTGCCAGGCGCGCGCGGCCAGGGCCCAGCCCAGGGCCAGGTGAGGTTCGGCGCGCAGAACGAGAAAGTTTCGGGCCGCGTCGTCCAGTTCGGGCAAGCCATTGAGCAGTTGCTGCAGCGAGTAGCCCATCTGCCGGCTCTCCTGGTACAGCTCGCGGGTCTCACGGCTGGCGCGGTGCTCTTCGCACAGGTGCGCCAGCTGCGACCAGTCATCCACGGCGGCGGCACGGCAGTGGGCGAGCAGCAGCGGCGCTTCGAAGCGCGCCAGGTTAAGCAGCAACTGGTCGCTGATCCAGCGGCGTGCGCTGGCGGCATCCGGCACGCGGCCGTTGTCCACGGCCATTTCCAGGCCCTGGGAATAGCTGTAGCCGCCAATCGGCAATTGCGGACTGGCCAGGCGCAACAATGCCCAGGCTGGATTCATGTACGCACGCCGAATTGATGCAGCTTGGGCGGGTAGTTGAAGTCTTCATCGCCATGGCGCGAATGATGATGGCCGCCCCCGTAGGCACCGTGTTCCGGCTGGAACGGCGCCTCGATGGTTTCGGCCTTCGCGCCCAACTGCTCGAGCATGGCCTTGAGCACATAGTCATCGAGCAGTCGCAACCAGCCATCGCCGACTTGCAGGGCCACGTGGCGGTTGCCCAGGTGGTAGGCGGCGCGGGTCAGTTCAAACGCGCTGCTGCAGGTGACGTGCAGCAGCTGTTCTGGCCGTGCGCACACGCGTACCACCCGGCCGTCTTCAGCCTGCAGGCATTCGCCGTCATGCAGCGGTGGCTGGCCACGCTCCAGAAACAGGCCGACGTCTTCGCCGTCGGCACTGAAACAGCGCAGGCGGCTTTTGCTGCGGGCTTCGAAGTTGAGCAGCAGCTCGGCGGCCCATTGGGCCTGGGGGGCGATTCGGCGGTGGATCACCAGCATCAGGGGGCTTCCAGCTATGAGCGATAACGGAGCTAGAGCAAGGGGCTTGCCAACCCAGCGCGGGTTGTAGGAATTGCCTGTCGGCGCGCGCCGTTGTGCCTCCGAATAGGGCGGCGGCTTATTCAGGGCGCGACTCAATATGGTGCATTGCGCGCGCTATGGCACTGGATGAGGGCGTTTTTTCCTGGCGGTCTATTCGGTGCTGCCCAGGCCTTGCCAGTGCTTGAGACCAATAAAGATAAAGCGCAACTGCTGGGTGATTTTCGCCTGGGGCGTGAGGTGTTCAGGCAGGGCGTGGGCGGGCGGGTCGATGATATCGGGCAGGGTGGCGAACACGCTCTTGACGATCAGGTCGGCCATCACGTGCAAACCATCGGCCTGCAGGTGCGCCAGCTTGGGCATGCGCGTGAGGTCGGCGGCGAGGTCGCGGGTGATGTCTTCGCGCAGGGCCGCGATGGCCTGACGCACGGCGAGGCAGCCGCCGTATTGCTCGCGGGCCAGGAACAGGAATTGCGAACGGTTGGCCGATACCACGTCGAGAAAGATCCGCACCGAGGCATCGATGATGCCGCCCATCACGAATTCGTTGTGGCGTACCAGGCGAATAGTGGCGCGAAAGGTCTGGCCGACCTCGCTGACCAGCACGAGCCCGAGCTGATCCATATCGGCAAAGTGCCGGTAGAAACCTGTAGGGACGATCCCGGCGGTTTTGGCCACTTCGCGCAGGCTCAGGCTGCCGAACCCACGGCCGCACTCCATCAGATGGCGGGCTGCGTCCATCAGGGCGAGGCGGGTCTGTTGCTTTTGTTCGGCACGGGGCAGCATGGGCGGGTGAGCTTTGTCGGCAAGTACAGCGACGCACTCTAGCAAAAGCGCTTTGCCGGCGTCGAACTTGGCGGTATGAAGCGAGGGCATTGCGTGAAATCAGGGGGGCAGACGTTAGTGACTTTGGCGAGCAGGCTCGCTCCTACGGATGTCGGAGCGAGCTGTCTGGGCCACCACAGGCTCAGCTCTGTGCTTGATGCAGGTCTTGCAGGCGATCAGCACCACCTTCGGCAACGCCTTCGGTGTAGGCACGCTCGTTGGCTTGCTCGGCGCCGCCTTCAACCAGGCCTTTTTCTTCCAGGCGGTGACGACCGTTTTCGCTCAGGCCTTCGGTGTAAGCGCGTTTGTTGGCTTGCTCCGAACCATTTTCGGCAACGCCTTTGGCGTAGTCGCGGTTCTCATCTTCTTGCGAGCCGCTGCGGGCCAGGGTCTGGCTCGACTGAACGGCCTGAGCCTGGTTTTGTGGGATAGTCTGCTCGGCGGCTGGCAGGGCGAAGGCACTGGAAGCCAGGACAGACAGCAGGACGGTAGCGAGTACTTGGCGTTTCATGATGGTTGCTCCTTGGGAGGGCGATAAAGTGGGTACAGGACTCATGCTACTCTCGATATATCGATATAAAAGTTCATAAACGCAATGGTAATAATCAACACAATTGATGGTTCCAGCGGAAGGCTCTAGATCGGGCCTCTCAAGCACGCGGTTTTGCACCCAAGTGGGTATTTTCGACACAATGGCGGGTAGCAATGGTGCAGGCAGGCAAACGGAATCTGTCGATCTGGTCAGAAAAAAGCGTTCTGCGCTTAAATCCATCAATGGGTTAAACCCTGCTGAGGTTTGCCAGTCGTACCTTTATGAGCTGTATTCCAGCTATTCGTGTTCAGGAGTTCTGTGCAATGACGCGCACTCGTAAAATCGTCGCCTGGTGCTGCGCCATCTTGGCTGTGTTAATCGCCGTGTTCGTGGTGTTCCTGGTGTTTTTCGACTGGAACCGCATCAAGCCGCCGCTCAATGCCAAAGTCTCCGAAGAGCTGCATCGTCCGTTCGCCATTAATGGCAACCTCGCGGTGGTGTGGCAGCGCGAACCCGAGGAAGGCGGCTGGCGTGCCTGGGTGCCGTGGCCCCATGTGATCGCCGAAGACCTGACCCTGGGCAACCCGGACTGGTCGAAGCAGCCGCAGATGGCCACTTTGAAAAAGTCGAGCTGCGCATCTCGCCCCTGGCCCTGCTGGCGCAGCGCGTTGCGATCCCGCGTATCGACCTCACCGAACCGAGTGCCCAGTTGCAGCGCCTGGCCGACGGCCGCGCCAACTGGACCTTCACGTTCGACCCCAAGGACCCGGACGCCGAGCCGTCCAGCTGGGTGGTCGACATCGGCGCCATCAAGTTCGACAAAGGCCACGTGACCCTCGACGACCAGACCCTCAAAACCCAGCTCGATGTGATCATTGACCCGCTGGGCCAGCCGATTCCCTTTGCCGAAATCGTCGGCGATGCCGATGCCAAAAAGGCCCTGGAAAAAGGCTCCGCGCCGCAGGATTACGCGTTCGGCCTCAAGGTAAAAGGCCAATACCATGGGCAGAAACTCGACGGCAGCGGCAAGATCGGCGGCCTGCTGGCCCTGCAGGACGCGGCCAAACCGTTTCCCCTGCAAGCTCAGGTCAAGATCGGCGACACCAGCATTGCCGTGGCCGGCACCCTGACCGACCCGCTCAACCTCGGCGCGCTTGACCTGCGCCTCAAACTTGCCGGCGCGAGCCTGGGCAACCTCTACCCCCTCACCGGCGTGACCCTGCCGGATTCGCCGGCCTATTCCACCGACGGTCACCTGATCGCCAAGTTGCATGAAGCCAGTGGTGCCTCGTTTCGCTATGAACACTTCAACGGCAAAATCGGCAACAGCGATATCCACGGCGACCTGGCCTACGTCGCCAGCCAGCCACGGCCCAAGCTCAGCGGCACCCTGGTGTCCAACCAGTTGCTGATGACCGACCTTGCGCCGCTGATCGGTGCCGACTCCAACGCCAAACAAAAGGCCCGTGGCGGTGCGAGCAAGCAGCCGGCCACCAGGGTGCTGCCGGTGGAAGAGTTCCGTACCGAGCGCTGGCGTGAAATGGATGCCGATGTGGAATTCACCGGCAAGCGCATCGTGCACAGCGCCGACCTGCCCTTCACCGACCTTTACACCCATGTGGTGCTCAACGACGGCGAACTGAGCCTGGAGCCGCTGCGTTTCGGCGTGACCGGCGGCAAGCTCGATGCGCAGATTCGCCTCAACGGCCGCATCACGCCGATGGAAGGCCGCGCGAAACTCAGCGCGCGCAACTTCAAGCTCAAGCAGCTGTTCCCGACCTTTGAGCCGATGAAAACCAGCTTTGGCGAACTCAACGGTGATGCCGACATCGCCGGGCGCGGCAACTCCGTCGCGGCCTTGCTGGGCAGTTCCAACGGTGACTTGAAGATGTTGATCAACGACGGCGCCATCAGCCGTGGGCTGATGGAGATCGCCGGGCTCAACGTGGGTAACTACGTGGTTGGCCGCCTGTTCGGCGACAAGGAAGTGAAGATCAATTGCGCGGCGGCAGATTTCGGTATCAAGACGGGCCTGGCGACCACCCGGCTGTTCGTGTTCGATACCGAGAACGCCATCATCTACATCGATGGCACCGCGAACATGGCCACCGAGCAGCTTGACCTCACGATCACCCCCGAATCCAAGGGTTTCCGTCTGTTCTCGCTGCGTTCGCCGCTGTACGTGAACGGGCCGTTCATCAAGCCCAACGCTGGCGTCAAAGCCATCCCGCTGGCCCTGCGTGGCGCGGGGATGGTGGCATTGGGCGTGATCGCAGGTCCGGCCGCCGGCCTGCTCGCGCTGGTGGCGCCGAGCGGCGGAGAGCCCAACGAGTGTGCGCCGTTGCTGCAGCAGATGAAGGAAGGCAAGGCGCCCAAGACCGTTAAATAACTGACAGTGCACCGATGTGGGAGGGGCTTGCTCCCGATAGCGGTGTGTCAGCCAACCTTTCCCTGGCTGATACACCGCTATCGGGAGCAAGCCCCCTCCCACAGTTTATTTTCGGTGTGGCAAAAAAGAGGGGGAGCCGTTTGACCGGCTCCCCCCTCGTTTTTGCGTGACGACTTACAGGCTTTCGAGAATGTCCGCCATGTCGTCCGCATGCTCTTCTTCCTGAGCCAGAATTTCTTCAAACAGACGGCGGGTGGTTGGGTCCTTGTCGCCGATGTACTGGATGATTTCGCGGTAGCTGTCCACGGCGATACGCTCGGCCACCAGGTCTTCGTAGACCATTTCCTTCAGCGAATTACCCGCCACGTACTGCGCGTGGGAGTTTTTCGACAGCAGGTCAGGGTTGAACTCCGGCTCGCCGCCCAGTTGCACGATGCGCTCGGCGAGTTTGTCGGCGTGTTCGGCTTCCTGGGTCGCGTGCTCGAGGAATTCATCGGCGGCGACGGAGGCCTTGATGCCGCTGGCCATGAAGTAGTGACGCTTGTAGCGCAGCACGCACACCAGCTCAGTGGCCAGCGATGCGTTGAGCAGGCGAATGATCTCTTCGCGGTCGGCGTTGTAGCCTTCGGTCACGGCACCGTTTTCGACGTTCTGGCGGGCGCGGCTGCGCAGGGTCGCAACGTCAGTCAAGTTTGCTTCGGTCATCTCAATCTCCTGGTGCTAATCCGGTTGTACGCCACGCTCTGTCGGCGTGATCGCTACAGGTTGTGAGTCGCGGCCAGGGCAAAAAGTTTTATCGGATTTTACCGGATGTGTTACGAGGGCCTTGCTGACGATTCTGGCTTACCGGTGTCGTCCAGCGCTCCGACAGGATCACCCCGCCCAGGGTCAGCAAGCCGCCCAGCAGGTGATACAGCGCCAGTTCTTCTTTCAACACCACCGCTGCAATCAGCGCAGTGATCAACGGCAGCAGGTTGAAAAACAGCGTTGTGCGGCTCGGGCCCAGGGTCTTCACCGAATGCATCCACGCCAGCGGCGCCAGCATCGAGGCCAGCAAACAGGCGTACAGCACCAGTGGAATGTTCGCCCAGCCCAGCCCCGTTTTGGGTGAAAACAGGAACAGCGGAAACAGCACCACCACCGCCACCAGCACCTGCAAGTACAGCAACACCAAGGGTGGCAGGCGCAGTTGCCATTTTTTCAGCAGGGTGCTGTAGACCGCGTAGGCCAGAGTGGCCACCAGCATCATGCCGTCGCCGAGGTTGACCCCGTGTTGCAGCAGCGCGCCCAGGCTGCCGGACGACACCACCACGACCACGCCGGCAAACGACAGCACCGCCCCGGCAAGCGCGCCGTATGTGAGGCGCTGGCCCAGGCTGATAATCGCGGCAGTCAGGGCCATCAACGGCATCAGCGACAGGATGATGCCCATGTTGGTCGCCGAGGTCAGCGTCGCCGCGTAATAGGCCAGGCTCTGATACACCGCCATGCCCAGCAGGCCCAGCACGAAGACCTTGCCCAGGTTCGGGCGGATTAACGGCCAATGGGCAATCACCGGTTTAAGCATGAACGGGGTGAACAGCAGCGCCGCCAGCAACCAGCGGTAAAAGCCGATTTCGGCCGGGAAGATCGAGCCCACCGCCAATTTGTTGATCACGGTGTTGCCGGCCCAGATAAAAATGGCCAGCAGGGGATACGCGTATTGCATGAACATCGCCGTACAGATGGATGGATGAGGATTATCCACCGTCTGCACAGGAAGGTGTAACAGGGTTTGACTACACTCTGCCCAGGCCGTGCCCGTCGGCGCGGTAACCGGGAGAAAACTCCATGAAGATGCTGCGTATTCCTCTGCTGATGATTGGACTGTTGCTGTGTTCCCAAGGCTTTGCCGCCACTGCCCAGCAAAACAAGATGACCACCTGCAACGCCGAAGCCACTACCAAGACCCTCAAAGGCGACGAGCGCAAGGCCTTCATGAAGACCTGCCTGTCGGCCCCGGCCGCCAATGATGCCAAGGCTGTCACGCCTCAGCAGCAAAAGATGAAGGACTGCAACGCGTCGGCAAAAACCAAGGCGCTGGCCGGCGATGCGCGCAAGGCCTACATGAGCACCTGCCTAAAGGGCAACTGACAGCGCACATCCCCTGTGGGAGCGGGCTTGCTCGCGATAGCGGTGGTTCAGTAGGCGATACATTGACTGACACACTGCAATCGGGAGCAAGCCCCCTCCCACACTTGATCGCATTCATAGCGTCACCTCTCGCTTGATTCCTGGAACGCTGGCAGACTGCCCATCCTTTTATCGCCGTTCGTTCTGAGGCTGTATGCCAACGTTTTCTCAGCGTCACGTGATATTGCTGGCCAGCTACATCATTATTCTCGGCGGGTTGTTGCTGGTGCTGCCGTTGAAGTTGCTGCCCAGCCTGCTGGCAGGCCTGCTGGTCTATGAACTGGTCAACATGCTCACCCCCCAGCTGCAGCGGCTGATCGAAGGTCGCCGTGCGCGCTGGCTGGCGGTGGCCCTGCTCGGCACGCTGATCGTCAGCGTGCTGGCGCTGATCTTCGCTGGCGCCATCAGCTTTCTGCTGCACGAAGCGGAAAACCCCGGCGCCTCCCTCGACAAGTTCATGGGCGTGGTCGACCGCGCACGCGGCCAGTTGCCGCCGTTCCTCGACGCCTACCTGCCCGCCAGCGCCGCCGAATTTCGCGTGGCCATCGGCGACTGGCTGAGCAAGCACCTGAGCGAACTGCAACTGGTGGGCAAAGACGCTGCGCACATGTTCGTCACCCTGCTGATCGGCATGGTACTTGGCGCCATCATTGCCCTGCAGCGCGTGCCCGACCTGACCAAACGCAAACCCCTGGCCGCCGCGCTGTTCGACCGCCTGCACCTGCTGGTGCAGGCCTTTCGCAACATCGTCTTCGCGCAGATCAAGATCGCCGCGCTCAACACCGCTTTCACCGCGATCTTCCTGGCCGTGGTGCTGCCGCTGTGCGGTATCCACCTGCCCCTGACCAAAACCCTGATCGTGCTGACCTTCCTGCTCGGCCTGCTGCCGGTGATCGGAAACCTCATGTCCAACACCCTGATCACCATCGTCGCGCTGTCGCTGTCGATCTGGGTGGCATTGGCCGCGCTGGGCTACCTGATCGTGATCCACAAGGTCGAATACTTCCTAAATGCCCGCATCGTCGGCGGGCAGATCAGTGCCAAATCGTGGGAATTGCTGCTGGCGATGCTGGTGTTTGAAGCCGCGTTCGGCTTGCCGGGCGTGGTGGCGGGGCCGATTTACTATGCGTACCTCAAGAGTGAGTTGAAGCTCGGCGGGATGGTCTGAGGCAATAACCCAAGCGCATTTGCTTCTTGGGCTTTGAAGGGAACTAGGGGACGGTCAGCGATGAGCGATCAATTTCGCTGTGGGCGATCCCGACGGGCAGAGCAATGACCGCTTCAATGCGTGGAATTACCTGGTGATCGTGCCGGGTATCGTTGTCTGGTGCCTGACGGTTTTGAGACTCTGGATGTTTTATCCGCGCTGAGCAGTCTCTCGACAGGACCAAAATGTGGGAGGGGGCTTGCCCTCGACGGAGGTGTGTCAGTCAGCGCATCTGGCACTGACCTATCGCCATCGGGAGCAAGCCCCCTCCCACCTGTCTGTTCGCAACGTTTGGGACATCATCTGCCGTAGCGCTTGCTCGCCTCAATCGCCAAACCACTGCCGATACTGCCGAAGATATTCCCTTCCACATGCCGTGCATTCGGCAGCATCGCCGAGATGCTGTGGCGCAGTGCCGGAATGCCGCTGGAGCCGCCGGTGAAGAACACCGTGTCCACCTGCTCGACGCTCACCGAGGCGTCATTGAGCAACTGCGTGACACTGCCGCGCACACGCTCCAGCAAATTGTCGATGGACGACTCGAACAGGGCCCGGCTCAAGTCCACGCTCAGGCCTTTTTCGATGCGATCCAACGCCACATGGCGGCTGTCTTCATGGGTCAGCTGGATCTTGGTTTCTTCCACTTCCATCGCCAGCCAGTGCCCGGCGCGCTGCTCGATCAGCTTGAACAGACGATCAATGCCGCCGGTGTCTTCGATGTCGTAGCGCATGCTGCCCAACGCCAACTGGGATTTTTGCGAGTACACCGAGTTGATGGTGTGCCAGGTGGCCAGGTTCATGTGGTGACTGGTAGGCATGTAGGCGCCGCTTTTCATGCGGCTGCCGTAGCCGAACAGCGGCATCATCCCTTGCAGGCTGAGCTGTTTGTCGAAGTCGGTCCCGCCGATGTGCACGCCGCCGGTGGCGAGGATGTCGCTCTGGCGGTTGTCGTTGTGGCGGCGGTCCGGCGACAGGCGCACCAGCGAGAAGTCAGACGTACCACCGCCGATGTCGACGATCAGCACCAGCTCTTCCTTCTGGATGGTCGACTCGTAGTCGAACGCCGCCGCAATCGGCTCGTACTGGAACGAAATATCCTTGAAGCCGATGGCACGCGCCACGTCCACCAGGGTGTTTTCCGCTTCCTGGTCGGCCATCGGGTCGTCGTCGACGAAGAACACCGGGCGGCCCAGCACCACTTCCTCGAACTCGCGGCCGGCGGTGGCTTCGGCGCGGCTCTTGAGCTGGCCGATAAACAGCGCCAACAGGTCGGTGAACGGCATCGCGGTGCCGAGCACGCTGGTGTCGTGCTTGATCAGCTTGGAACCCAGCAGGCTCTTGAGCGAGCGCATCAGCCGGCCTTCGTAGTTTTCCAGGTATTCGTGCAGGGCCAGGCGGCCGTAAACCGGGCGACGCTCCTCGAAGTTGAAGAACACCACCGACGGCAAGGTGATCTTGTCGTCCTCCAGCGCAATGAGCGTCTCCTCGCCGGGGCGGATCCAGCCGACGGTGGAGTTGGACGTGCCGAAGTCGATGCCGCAGGCACGGGCTGGGGATGGGTTTTTCATGTCTATCGGGTTCCGGTTGCAAAACGGCCGCGCAGTGTATGCCAGTCGACGGCGGATGCGTAGGCCGACCATCCGTTAAATCACGCTTGAAACGGCGCGATTCGCCCCCACATCTTGTGCATACGGCAAGTGCCGATAAAACTCCGACGCACCCCAGGCCACATCACTCAACAGGTGCAAAGCAGCGCACGTTGTGCCCCGGGCTGTGCGATCTCGATTAAGGATGGTGAACCGCCAATGGATTTCAAAGACTACTACAAGATATTAGGTGTCGAGCCGAGCGCCGATGACAAGGAAATCAAGGCCGCCTATCGCAAGCTCGCGCGCAAATATCACCCGGATGTGAGCAAGGAAAAAGACGCCGAAGAGAAATTCAAGGACGCGTCCGAAGCCTATGAAGCGCTCAAGAGCGCCGACAAACGCGCCGAATACGACGAGCTGCGCAAATATGGCCAGCACGGCCAGCCGTTCCAGGGCCCGCCGGGCTGGCAGAGCCGTGGCGGCTTTGGCGGCGGCGCGGGCACGGAAGATTTCTCCGACTTCTTCAGCTCGATCTTCGGCAACCGCGGCGACGGCTTTGGCGGCGGTCAGCGTCGTCCTGCCGGGCGCAAGGGCCAGGACGTGGAGATGCAGCTGACGGTCTCGCTGGAGGAGACACTGGCCACCGAGTCCAAGCAGATCAGCTTCCAGGTGCCGCAATACGACGCCTCCGGTCGCCACGTCAGCAACACCACCAAGAGCCTGAACGTGAAGATCCCTGCCGGCGTGGCCGACGGCGAGCGCATCCGCCTCAAGGCCCAGGGCGCGCCGGGCATTGGCGGCGGCGCCAATGGCGACCTGTACCTGATCATCAAGTTTGCAGCGCACGCCAAGTTTGAAGTGGATGGCGAAAACCTGGTCATCAACCTGCCGCTGGCGCCGTGGGAATTGGCGTTGGGCACCGAAGTGGCAGTGCCGACCCTCACCGGCAAGATCAACCTCAAGGTGCCGGCCAACAGCCAGAACGGCCAGCGTATGCGGGCCAAGGGCCATGGCTTGCTGAACAAGGCGGGCGCGCGCGGTTATCTGTTCGTGCAGCTTAAGGCGGTCATGCCCAAAAGCGACGACGAAGAGGTCAAGGCGTTGTGGCAGCAGTTGGCTGAGAAAGCGGCATTCAATCCGCGTGAGCATTTTTGATACAGCGTTAAATACGTAAGGCTTTCCAGGCAGGGCCGTTCGATAGGCTGGTTTTTTAGACCCGTCACGGATGGCCCGTTATGCCCCGACAACCCGATACACCAGCCGTTAACGGCGCATTCAACGCCGACTCGCGCGGCATTCATTACGACTTCCTCAAAAGCGGTGTGCCCGCTTGGTTTACCCAGGCCATCACCCAGCGCCAGGAAGAGCTCGCCCGCCACGAAATGCAGATGCCCAGTTGGTACTTGAGTGCCACGGCTCAAAAAAGTCCGACCTGGCCGTCAGCCATACCCGTTATCGTGAAACCCTCAACCAGGTCGAGAACACCTTGGGTGATATCCAGGATGTCTTGGTGTTTGCCGAAGCGCCGCTTAAACAGGCGATCAAAAAAACCTTCGGCCTGGACCTGGACGTTCACGCGGTGTTTTTCGTCCGCAAATATGCGCTTAAAGGCCGGGACGGCTGGGGCAGTGCATTGGCCTTCGAACAGCCAAGCGGCTTGGCGACACGACACGAATACCGTGGAACCTCTCTGCTGGAAGCGGCCCTGGCCAATTTCACCGCCGAAGAGGAAGAAATCAACGCGTGCGCGGACTGCGAGATTATTACGACGTGGAACCCGAATATCGGCTCCATCATTGCGGACTACGACGCGGTCAGCGCTCAGGCCGTCGCCATTGCCCCCCATGAATTTGCCAGGATGTGCCGCACCCTGGACCTGGGACGTTTGTATCAGGAGCACATCCAGGCCGTCGTTCAACCCACAAACGTCGCCGTACGCACCGCGTTGCACACGCAACTGCAAGAGCATCAGCGCCAACTGTTGGCGCTGAGCGCCGAGTTCGCCAGCCTCAAGCCCGCATGGGGCGGGATAAGCGCCCCTGCCTTCAGGATGATCAAACAGGTCATCAGCACCCCAGCCACTGCCACCCTAGAAGGCAAGCCGATCACGTATGCCGCACTCTCGATCTTTGGCTGTGAGTTGGTGGGGCCGTTGCTGATCGGCCCTGATCGTATAGACAGTCGCACACCTGAGCGCCTGGTGGTGTACATCCCCCATGATCCGCAGCAGGCCCTCAAGGAATACACCAATGGCGCTGAGTTCATGATTGACCTCAGGGCGCGCCTGCACAGTGCCTCGTACCGACGGTTTTTCAGCCGTTTCGTCCCGCAACGCGAGCAGGGACGCTTTTTCCAGCAGTTCAATAAGCGCTACAAACCCTCCAATGGCAATGGCGCGGCCGGTGATTACCCGCTTGCGTCAGACGCAGCAAAGTTATCTTTGGAGGCGCGGACGATCAGCGCCAGCACGCTGTGGGTGTCATTGCGTGAGACGCAGGTGCGCAAAATTCTTTTCGACGCCCGTGCCGTTGCGGTGCCCACCGCCGACGAAGACCGCCAGGCGCGCATGGACCGACTGGAGAGCTACCTGGATGCAGTGGTGAGTGTGTTCAACCTCGCCGCTTTCGTGGTGCCTGGGTTGGGGCCGGTCATGCTGGCGGTGGGCGCGGTACAAATGTGCAATGAAGTGTTCGATGGCCTGGAGGCCTACGAGCAAGGCGATGTGAGGACGATGTGGGCGCACTTTTCCAGCGTGGCGCTCAATGTTGCGTTTGCCGCCGCCGGGGCCTCCGTGTTGCCTGAAATCAAGCTGGGGAGTGCGCTCGATGAACTACAGCCCGTCACCTTGACCAGCGGCAAGCAGCGGCTGTGGAAGCCCGACCTGTCGACCTACGAACACACCCAGCCGATACCTCCAGGGGTGGCGGCGGACGAGTTAGGCCTGCATGTGTTTGACGATAAAACCATCTTGCGTTTGAACGGTAAGCGCTACAGGGTGCAAAAGGACCCGGTGAGCGGTGAGTACCGAATCGTCCATCCCTCGCGTGCCGATGCTTATCAACCCCGGCTGACACAGAATGGCAGCGGTCTCTGGAACCATGAACTGGAGCGACCACTGACCTGGGAAGGCGCTCCGCTGATGCGGCGTCTGGGCCCGATGACTGAGGGCTTCAGCGATGCCGAACTGGAGCAGGTGCGCCAGGTTGCGGATGTGAGTGAGGACGTGTTGCGCCGAGTGCATGTGGAGGGTAAGCAAGCCCCGGGAATTTTGCTCGATACCCTGCGCCAGTTCAGGGCCTATCGTGATGCGGTGAAAGTCGCCGAGGGCATACGTCAGGGAGCGCTCGACAGCGAACTGTGCGGCTATGCCGCGTCCTTGGCGGTGAAGTTGCCAGGGTGGCCGGCGAGCAAGGCGATAGAAGCGTTTTCGGGCAACGACTTGAGTGGGCCGTCGATCAAGTATGGCAATAGCCGGGCATTGCCCTCGGACACCCTGCGTATCCACCGCGCCGACTTGATGAACGGCCAGTTACCCAAGCGTGTGGCCGAGACATTGAGTGAGCGCCAGCTGCGTGATTTGGTCGGGGGCTATCCGCGCACCCTGCAGGAGCAATCCGAGGCCGTGCAAGTGCAGCTTGAGCAGGCCGCCGTTCGTGCCAGGCGGCAGTTGAGCGACAGCTTGTATATGCAACAGCAGCCTGCATCGACCCCGGCCATCGCGCTGTTGCAGCGCGACTTCAGTCGCTTGTCCACCCGCATGGCGCAAGAGCTGCTGGCAGACGCCACGCCGGCCGAGCTGGAGGTAATGAACACTGGCAGGCGCATCCCCTTGCGCCTTGCCGAAAAGGCACGGTTGGCGCAACAACAGCTCCGCCTCACCCAGGCTTATGAGGGACTGTACCTCGACGCCCTGGCGGGGCCGGACACCGAGGCTTTGGTGCTCAACACCTTGCCTCGCTTGCCGGGCTGGACCGACAACCTGCGCCTGGAAGTGCGCGAGTACACATTGACCGGTAAGTTGCGTGCCAGTTACGGCGCCGAAGAGGCTGCCGAGCGCAAGGTTCTGGTGTGGTCCGACGACGGGCGCTACCAAGCGACCAACCTCAGAGGCGAGGCGCTGGGCAGCCTCGATGACCTCTATGGGGCGATCCAGCACGCGTTGACCGACAGCCACCGCGAGGCGTTGGGGTTGCCACACGCCGAGCAGGGTGCCGAGCTGAAGGCTACGCTGATTGCGCACGCCTTGCCCCGTGAGCAACTGGTCAAGGTCCTCAAGATGCAACCGCGCACGCGGCCAGTGTTCACGGGGCCGAGGCGCACGTCAGGTGGACGGCTGGGTTATCCCTTGAGTGGCGGAGGCGGACGAGCGCTCGGGCGGCGAGCGCTGGAAGAGCGGATTCGTACGTTGTACCCGGAGTCTACCCAGGAACAGGTTGAGGCGTTCATCAGCCAGCATGGCCCTGAGGCGAGCAATGCCCTGCGCGCCCTTGAACGGGAGTACAAACAGTTGAGTGACACCTTGCAGGATTGGCAACAGATACCTGAACAGGTTACCGACGCGGAACAAGCATCGGCCGGGTTCGTTGCGCGTATCGCCGCCAGGCGGAATATCACCCGGGCGCTTACGCAAGCCTGGCGGCATGTGGGTGCGTCGGACCTTGCGGTTGACGGGGCATACCAAGGGCAAGTGCTGGATTTGGCCAACGTGAACTTGCGTGATCAGTTGGCGCAGCTCCCGGAGCTGACGGCCAACTTTGGCCATGTATCCAGTGTCGATTTGTCCTCGGCGGGCCTTGAAGGAGGCATTGATAGATTTCTGAGCTACTTCAAACGACTGCAGCGACTGAACCTGAGCGATAACGAGTTGATCGCGCTACCTGGAACGATCGGGCAACTGACGCGCCTCACGGAGCTGGACCTGTCCGATAACCTGGTCAAGCTTGACGCGCCGGCGGTACAAAACCTGCGTGGGTTGACCCGTTTGAACTTCCTGGCACTGGAGAGTAACCACTTGGGTTTGTCTCCGGATATCAGTCAAATGCCGCACCTCAATATTCTGTTGCTGGGCGATACCGAACTCACGGCGTGGCCGACGGGGGTCTTTGATTTGCCACGCGCGTCCACGTTTCATCTGAACCTGAGCGCCAATGCGCTGGAGCAGATTCCCGTTGTTGCACCGGGGTCGGCTGAAGCGCTGATTGTGGCGCGCACGGAGATCAGCCAAGGGCCCGAGTACATCTCCCCGCAGAACCTGCAAATTTTCAGAGATTATCGAATTTCGGTGGGTATGGACCCGTACCGGCTCGCCCCTCCGCGAGGTGTACAGGAGAGTATTTATTGGCGTGAAGGCTTGAGTCAGGAGCAGTGGTTTGCCAAGCAGGGCGTGTGGGATAGCCTGGAAAACGAACACGGCGCGGAGCCGTTTTTTGTTGAATTACGCAAGCTGTCCGAGTCGGCCGATGCCATTGACGCATCGGCGGCGGTGAAGGCCGAACTCACGGGCAAAGTCTGGCAGATGATCGAGGCGGCGGTAGCGGACAGCAAACTGCGTGACAGGCTGTTCAAAATGGCCACGGCGCCCACCACCTGTGTGGACGCCGGTGCGCAGTTATTCAATGCCATGGGCCTGGAAGTATTGATTTTCCAGGCCTATCAGCTGGGCGCGGAGGACTTGGTCGAGCGCGAGCTGTTGATGTTGGCGCGAGGCAAGTCACGGTTGGACGAGCTGGGTCGCATCGCCCGGGGCAGGATCAGCGAGCTGCAGGCCGAGGGCCGTACGTTCCCGGAATACGATGAGTACGGTGCCCTGATCACTCGGTACGACGCCGAGGGGCATCCCATCAAGTACATCGATGAGGTGGAGATCCATCTGATCTACCCCACCAACTTGGCTGAGCGCCTGGATTTGCCTTGGCAGTCCCGCAAGATGAAGTTCAGCGAGCCCGATGTGACACCGGCAATGATCGACGATGCGTATGCACGGGTGCTGGCATTGGAAGACGGGTCGCTGCTGGACCAGCGAATTAGCGAACAGCCTTTTTGGGATATCTACGTCCGTCACTCCAACCCGAAAGCGTTCGACGGCTTGCGTGTGCGGGTCGAGTCCCTGCTGGACTCGCTTGAGGCACTGGAACCGATCAGCCAGGCCGAATACGACAGCGACATGGCGTTGATCGCAGGGGAAGAAAAAACCCTGCTCCTCAACCTGACTCAACAAGCACTGAAGCGCGCGTGTCTGGAGCGCATTGAAACGGCACAGGTCCCGTGAGTATTTCTGATAACGCACTAAATACCTAAGGCTTGCCAGGCTGGGCTGTCCGATAGGCTGGTTGTTTATAACCGTCACGGATGGCCCTACATGTCAGAGCAACTCACCCCACCCGTCGCAGAAGGCGTATTCAACGCTGATACGCGTGGTGTTCATTACGACTTCCTGAAAGACCGCGTGCCCACCTGGTTTGTCCAGGCCAGCACACAACGCCAGGAAGAACTCGCCAATCACGAACTGCATCAACTGCCCAGTTGGTACCTGGCGGCATCGTCCGACGCCAAAGGCGTGCTGGCGGCGAGCCAAACGATCTTTCGCGAGACGCTGAACACGCTCGAGAATGTCCTGGGCAGCATTACCGATATCGTGGCGTTTGCCGAAGAACGACTGAAAAAGACGATCAAGCACACCTTCAACCTGGACCTGGATGTCAGGAGCGTGTACTTCGCCAGGAAGTACAGTTACCCACAAGGTCGCTCGGACCTGTATGGCGCCTTTGCATTCGAGCGCGAGACCGATCCCTCGCTGAATTATTTCTATCGCGGCATCTCCCTGTTGGAGGCCGCACTGGCCAACTTCGAACCCGACGAAGAACAGCCACCGCCCTGTAATGACTGTCAAATCATTACCACCTTTGGCGCCTATGACGGGGAAGTGCTGCCGACATTCGAGGCGCTTGAAGACCAGGCGCTGAACATCGCTCCTCATGCCTTTGCCAAGCTGTGCCGCACGCTGGACCTGGGCGGGCTTTACCAGCAGCACCTCAAGACGGTGTTGCGCTCCGACGTCGCCGTAGAGCGCTTCGTGGTGGAGCAGCAGATGCAAGCCCATTACCGCGATCAGTTGGCACTGAGCGTCGAGATGGCGCATATGCAGTTCGCCACAGTCCCAGACGATAACCAGGTCCAGTCGGGCATCAGTGATACGGCCTACCAGATGCTCAAGCAGGTCCTGACCGACACCCCTGGCGTCACGCTGGACGGGCGCGCAGTTACCTTCTCGGTCTTGAAGGTGTTTGATATTCGACTGGTCGGGCCATTGTTGATCAGCCCGGACCGTGAAGACAGTGACCGGGTCGAGCGGGTGCTGGTGTATCTGCCCAACGACCCGCAACAACCGCTCACTGAATATGCCTCCAGTGCCGACTTCATGGTCGACCTCAGGACGCGCCTGCACAGCGCCTCCTACCGGCGCTTTTTCAGTCGTTTTATTCCCCAGCGCGAACAAGGCGAGTTCTTCAAGCAGTTCAACCGCTTGTACCAGCCTTCCGACAACGGCGACGCGACGCAGGATTTTCCGCTCCAGCCTCGCCCCGCCAGACTGCGCCTGAACGATGCCTCCCTGCGCGGCAATGTGTGGGAGCAGGTGTCTCGCGCCGCGATCAACAAGATCTTCATTGATGCGAGAGCGGTCGCCGTACCAACCGGGGACGAAGACATCAAGGCGCGCGAGGAGCGCTTGGCGAGCTACTTCGACGCGGTCGTCAGCTTTTTGAACGTGGCGGCGTTCTGGGTGCCGGGGCTGGGGCCGGTCATGCTGGCCGTGGGGGCTGCGCAGATGATGAGCGAGGTGGTCGAAGGGATTGAAGCGCTCGCCCAAGGCGAAATCCGCGAAGGCTGGGCGCACCTGTCTTCGGTGGCGCTCAACGTGGCGCTGTTGGCTGGTGGCGCCAAGGTCGTGCCTCATATCAAAGGGTTTAGCGCGCTTGATCCGTTCAAGCCGGTCACGATGCCGACGGGCAAGCAACTGCTATGGAAGGCAGACCTTGGCCCCTACGAGGCCCCTGTCAAACTGGCGCCCGAGTCGAAGCCTGATGGGCTTGGCCTGCATCAGCAGGGTGGTCGGACCATGGTCGCGATCGAGGGCAAGCTTTACCACGTGCAACAGGACCCGATTACCGCGCAATACCGCATCCAGCATCCGACGCGCCCGCACGCCTACACCCCGAAACTGGAGCATGACTACCGCGGTACCTGGAGCCATGAGCTAGAAGAGCCCTTGACCTGGGATGAGCCGACGCTGCACCGGCGCCTGGGGCTTGCCGAGTACCAAGACCAGGTGCGCATCAGTGGGGTCGAGCCGAATGTCCTGCGCGAAACCTTTGTCGATCATGACGTCCTTCCCCATGTGCTGGATGAGACGATCACGCGTTTCCAGATCCATCAGCAACTCACCACCTTTGTCGAACAGATGAACAGCGCCGACCCCCAGGTGTATGCGCAGGCCGACCCTGGGCTGCAGCTGGACATCATGCAGCGGCGCGACCTGCTGCCCGAGACCCCGCCGTTACGCGTGCTGGACAACGACGCCAGGGTTCTGTGGGAGACGCCTGGGCCAGCCTCCACTGAAACACGAGTGGTGGCGCTCAGCCAGGAAAACATGAGCGGGGGCGAACTGCTCAAAGAGGTGCTGTACACCTTGCAGGGTGTAGACCCGACCCTCGCGGAAATCCCCGGCAACCCCAAGGACTCGCTGTATCGGCGTGCCGACCAGTTACGCACATACGTTGCGCGCACGGTAGATGCTCTCAAGCGACCGTTGATGGACGAGCGTTACCGGGCGGTGACCCGCACGAGCAACCCGGATGTGCAACGCGTATTGGAAGGGTATCCCGACCTGTCGACACCGATGGCGGCGCACATGCTTGAGAGCCTGGATACAGGCCCACTGCAGGTCTTTCGCCGCACGGGCCGGCTGCCGGAAACCCTCGCCGAGCAGCTGCGCTGGTGTGAGCAGGAAACCCGCGTGTCCCGTGCATACGAGGGGCTGCACCTGGACAGCCTGACGGACATCGACAGCCAGCGCCTGGCCTTGCGTACGCTCGAAACGCTGCCGGGGTGGCGCCGCGGAACCCGCTTGGAATTGCGCCTGTATTCGGCCCAGGGGGCGATACTCGATGCCATCGGTTCTGTGGACGCATCGCTCACTCGCGCATTGGTCCTGCAAGAGAGCGGGGTGTTTGCCACGCAGGGCCAAGGGGACTTTTACACGGCGGTCTGGGAGGCACTGTCGCCCGCAGAACGTCAGGCCATGGAGTGGAGCGATGCCGCGCAGCTCAAACAGGCCATTCAGCAATCCCCTCTGGCGCGCGCTGACTTGCGCACGGTGTTGCTGGAGCATCCCGTGCGCAAGCCAGCCTATGATTCCTCCATGCGCTTGTTCGGCGGCGGCCCGGGTTTCCGGCAACTGCTGAGCAGAACCACCCAAGTGTTTCGTGCGCCCGAAGCGCGGGTGCGCAAATTGTTTCCGGCGTTGAGTGATGCACAAGTTGCCGAATTCATTCGGTCATTGGGCGACGATGTGTCGGGTGGGCTGGCGCGACGCGAGGCTGAATTTGAAAGCCTGGACCGGACGTTGAAGGGCTGGGTCAAAGCCAATGCACCGCGCGTGACAACCACTCAGTTTGATCGGGCCGGCGGGATAGCCGGCCACGCCGCCAATGAAATAAGGCGTTGCTGGCGTCGGGAGACAGGGGCGAAGTTGCGCCTGCCGAATGGGCGGGGCATGACCCTGCCCGTTGTGGTCGGCGACTTCAGCCATGTCGAGGTGCTCGAAATCTCCGGATTCAAGAGCGCGGGGCATACCGATGCGCTTCTGCAGAATTTCAGCCAGCTTAAAGTATTGGCACTGCGCAACTGCGAACTGACCGAACTGCCCCAGGCCCTCACTGCCATCAAGGGCTTGACCTCGCTGGATCTGGAGTCAAACCCACTGCGGCTGACGCCGCAAAGTGTCGCAACGCTCAACACGCTCGGCACCCTTGAAGTACTCAGCCTGTTGGGCTGCCCACTCGGCACGCCGCTGGACTTCAGTGGCCTGCCCAGGCTCAAGCGCTTGAATCTCAGCTCGACGAAAATCGAGCAGTGGCCCACCGGCTTGCAACAGCTGCCCGTGTTGGAAGTCCTTGACCTGAGGAACAACCGGCTGCGCGTGGTACCGCAGGAGATCCTGAACCCGCCGCCGGAGCAGTTTGAGCAGATCGCTCGCATCAACCGCGTCACGTTATTGGAAGGCAATACGTTTGCCGACGACGACTGGCAGCTATTCGATGGCTACTGGAAGCGCCTGGGCGAGACCTGGCCCGATTTGCTCCTCGGCGCACTGGATGGCGCATTTGACAGTGGCAACCCCAGGGTCAGGGCCGTGCGCAAGATGTACCCGGCCTATGATGCGCAAAAGGCCAGGGAGTTTGTCTGGCGGCTCGGAGACGGTGCAGAGGTTGAAATCGCCAGGCTCGAACGCGAGTTTGATGGACTCGATGCGCAACTGAGTGCCTGGACATTCTCCGGCGGCGGCGCCCACCAGCGGTATGTCCGGCCGAATCAGCGGCAGGTCAGTGCGGCGACGCACCTCGGGCGCTACGAGGCGCAGCAGCGCATCATGCGTTGCTGGCGGCGCGAAACGCCGCAGAAGCTGGCCAACGACGGCACGCCGATTGGCCTGGAGCTGGACCTCAGCCGCCTGGACCTGCCGAGCCTGCCGGACCTGGATGCCGACTTCAGTCATGTGGGTTCACTCAAGTTGAATAACATGAACCTGGCCAGTTCCCCTGAAGGGTTTCTCGCGCAATTCCGGGGTGTGCGCTGGCTCGATCTGTCGGGTAACCAGCTGCGAGTCTTACCGCCGGCCCTGGGCGAGATGCCGGGGTTGACCCGCTTGTTTCTGCAAAACAACCGGATCCGGCTGACCGCCGAGACGGCCAGGATATTGTCCGGGCGCGTGACGTTGCGGGCGCTGATGCTCAGCGGCAATGACCTGGGTATTGCCCCCGACTTCAGCCAGATCAGCGATATGCGTTCACTCGGCTTGTCCAACGCAGGCCTTGAGACCTGGCCGGTTGGCCTGGCTGAGCAACCGTTACTGGATGGGATAAACCTTTCGGCAAATCACCTGACGAGCATTCCTGCCTCGGTGATTTCGCCGCCCGACGCACAGTTGGCGCAAACCGCACGGGTCAACAACGTCACGGACGCGAGTAACAACCCATGGTCCGAGGCGACGTTGCAGCAGGTGCAAGCGTACGGCGAGCGGCTTGAACGCGCAGGGCTGGCATCCGCCGGGCGTCCGAATCGCTTGGTCGCCACGGTTGCGCGTCGCGCGAGCCCGGGTGCCCCGGCACTGGAAAGCGCTGCGCCCTTTCGACGTTGGGCCACGGGGCTTACCGAAGCCCAGGTGCCGGCCAGGAAAGCCCAGTGGGACGGGTTGCACGGGCGGGCGGGTGCGCAGGGTTTCTTCGAGATGCTCAGCGGCCTGGAAACCTCCAGCGCCGGCCATG
This sequence comes from Pseudomonas trivialis, assembly GCF_036864995.1. NCBI lineage: Bacteria > Pseudomonadati > Pseudomonadota > Gammaproteobacteria > Pseudomonadales > Pseudomonadaceae > Pseudomonas > Pseudomonas trivialis. Next base: position 632,220 of record NZ_CP142151.1, read on the forward strand.
CGGATCTGCAACGCCGGGTCTGGGAAGTTATCGATGCCATCACCGCCCATTCCGCCGAGTCCGAAAGCCTGCGCGAGCAAATGTTCGAGTGGGCGGGCAGGGCGGCGTGTTGTGATCGTGCCGCGCTGTCTTTCGGCAACCTGGAGATCATGGCCATGGTCTACAAAGCCCGGCTCCAGGCCATGGACGCGAACCAGGGCGCGGCCTTGTCGACCTTGTCAAAAAGGCTGTTTCGCCTGGACCAGGTTGAGAAGATCGCCTTGAACGATATCGACCAGCGGCGTACTGCAATCAACCATAACCCGCAGTTGACGCCGATCCAGAAAGAAAGCCAGTTGGCTGCGCTGGAGGAAGTCGAAATACGCCTGGCCTATCGAGATGGCCTCAAGGATCGGCTTGATTTGCCAGGGGCGCCTGCGCAAGCCCGGTTCACCCGCCTGGCAGAGGTGACGCAAGCCATGCTGGATGCCGCCTATGCCAAAGTCATGGCGCTGGACGAGTCTGTGCAAGCGTTTCAAGCGCTGCTGGCTAGGGAGTTTTGGCAGGACTTCATCACCCAGAAATATCGGCCGTACTTCGAGGCGCAGAGCAAACCCTATCAGGATGAGCTGGCGGTTTTATTCGAGCAAAACAGCGACGGTCGCTTGTCGAACCACGCATTTGAAACAAAGGCCCAGGCGTTGCAGGCACGGCTGGTGATCGAGGATGCGGCGTTGATTGACCGGCTGACGCGCAAAGAGATTGTTGATCACCAGGCGGCGGTGACCGGGCTTGAAGCGCTGATTGAACCCGTAGCCGGTCGACTGGCACTGTCACAGGCGCAGGTTATCGAGTGCGACGGGGCGCAGTATTTCATTGCGAGCATGCCGGATGCGGGGGATGGGCAGCATTACCTGTTGCGGGTACAGAGCCCGGACAATCCCTTCCAACTGGTCAGCAGCGGCATTGTTGCCAAGCCGGACGTGGCTGGCGTGTGGAAGCGCAGGGGCCTGGCGGGAGGCGGCTCCGACAGCGAATACGAGGAGGCATCGGAAGCCATGCCGGTGGCGCCCTACACCGCTGCAGAGCTCAGTTTCATGCGAGCCACCGCTCACTTCACCACCCTCAAGAACGAGCTGGGGCGCTACAACCGGGCCAACAACGGCAAGTATCCGCTCAGGGATCTACAGGGCAGGCCGATTCGTATCCGCAGCCTGCAGAGGCAGGTCACTATGCACCCAGACGCTATCTATGCCTCGACTCCTATCAAACCCTACCTCCAGTTTGAAGGGTATGAACACGTGGGGGGACTGTATGAAGAGAAATTGCAGTGGCGGCTGTTTACCGCCGATGATGTAAAAGTGCCTGGCGAACAGGCCTTGATCGGACAATCGATGGTGGTGGCCAACAGGCGAATCGTCAAAGGGGAAATTGTCGGCCTGTATGGTGGGACGGTTATTCCGTACGGCATGTCGGTGCGCTCGGAGAGTACGTTCGGGATGATCGTCGGCTACGAGCTGGCCCCTGTTGTGGGCAGCTTTCGTGCCGACCCGATCCTTATCATCGGCGACAACATCATTTCCAGGGTCAATACGAACTTCGAATATGACGTGCATGGCCAGCCCGTACGCCAGGCGCCCGAGGGGTATAACGTCGAGTGTGTTCCCTTCGAAGTTGAAGCCGAACACGCGACCAGCGCTGCGGGCAAAAGGACGTCGTACAGGCTGAATACTGTCTTCGCGACGCAGGACATCCCGGCGGGCACCGAGTTGCGCATGGATTATGGGTACACGGAGGCGATGATCAAAAACAAGTTTTCTGGCGCGGCGCAGTGAGGGTCAACCCTGAAGACACGGCTCTTCAGGGTTGATGGGCCTTTATCAGAACAGGAAATACCGCTGCGCCATCGGCAGCACATCGGCCGGCTCGCACCACAGCAGCACGCCGTCCGCCTTGACCTGATAGGTCTGCGGGTCCACTTCGATATCCGGCAGGTAATCGTTGTGGATCAGGTCGGTTTTCTGCACATCGCGGCAGCCCTTCACCACGGCAATCTGCTTTTTCAAACCCAGGGCTTCGGGCAATCCGGCGTCCTGCGCGGCCTGGCTGATAAAGGTCAGGCTGGTGGCGTGCAGCGAGCTGCCGAAGCTGGCGAACATCGGACGGTAGTGCACCGGCTGCGGGGTTGGAATTGACGCGTTGGCGTCGCCCATCAGGCTTGAGGCAATCGCGCCGCCCTTGAGAATCAGGGTCGGCTTGATACCGAAAAATGCCGGACGCCACAGCACCAGATCGGCCCACTTGCCCACTTCAATCGAACCGACGATATGGCTCACCCCGTGGGTGATTGCCGGGTTGATGGTGTACTTGGCGATGTAGCGCTTGGCGCGGAAGTTGTCGTTGCCAGGGCAGTCGCCGGGCAGTGGGCCGCGCTGTTTTTTCATCTTGTCGGCGGTCTGCCAGGTGCGTGTGATCACCTCGCCGACCCGGCCCATGGCCTGGCTGTCGGAGCTGATCATCGAGAACGCGCCGAGGTCGTGCAGGATGTCTTCGGCGGCGATGGTCTCGCGGCGGATGCGGCTTTCGGCGAAGGCCACGTCTTCGGCAATGCTCGGGTCCAGGTGATGGCAGACCATCAGCATGTCGAGGTGTTCGTCGATGGTGTTGCGCGTAAAAGGTCGCGTCGGGTTGGTGGAGCTGGGCAGCACGTTGGGGAAACCGCAGGCCTTGATGATGTCCGGGGCATGGCCGCCACCGGCACCTTCGGTGTGGTAGGTGTGAATGGTGCGGCCCTTGAGCGCGGCCAGGGTGGTTTCGACGAAACCCGATTCGTTGAGGGTGTCGCTGTGGATCGCCACCTGCACATCGTACTGGTCGGCGACGCTCAGGCAGTTGTCGATGCTGGCCGGTGTGGTGCCCCAGTCTTCATGCAGCTTCAAACCGATGGCGCCGGCCTTGACCTGTTCGATCAACGGTTCGGGCAGGCTGGCGTTGCCCTTGCCGGTGAAGCCGATGTTCATCGGGAACGAATCGCTGGCCTGGAGCATGCGCGCCAGGTGCCAGGGGCCCGAGGTGCAAGTGGTGGCGTTGGTGCCGGTAGCCGGCCCGGTGCCGCCGCCGATCATGGTGGTGACGCCGCTGGTCAGCGCCTCTTCGATCTGCTGCGGGCAGATGAAATGCACGTGGCTGTCGATGCCGCCAGCGGTGAGGATCATGCCTTCGCCGGCGATCACTTCGGTGCTGGCGCCGATGGCCATGGTCACGCCGGGTTGAATGTCCGGGTTGCCGGCTTTGCCGATGGCGTGGATGCGGCCATTCTTGAGGCCCACATCGGCCTTGACGATGCCCCAATGGTCGATGATCAGCGCGTTGGTGATCAACGTGTCGACCACTTCGTGGGCAAGCAACTGGCTCTGGCCCTGGCCATCGCGGATCACCTTGCCACCGCCGAATTTGACCTCTTCGCCGTAGACGGTGAAGTCCTGTTCCACTTCGACGAACAGCTCGGTGTCGGCCAGGCGGACCTTGTCACCGACGGTGGGGCCGTACATGTCGGCGTAGGCTTGGCGGCTGATTTTCATGTGTGTGAACCCTGAAAAAATGTGTTGAATGTGAAGCCGCTATCGGGAGCAAGCCCCCTCCCACAGTTGAAATACGTTCCCCTGTGGGAGGGGGCTTGCTCCCGATGAGGCCCTAAAGATCACCCATGACCCGTCCGGCAAACCCGAACACCCGCCGCCCACCGCTCAAATCCACCAACTCGATGTCGCGACTCTGCCCCGGCTCAAAGCGCACCGCCGTGCCCGCCGGAATATTCAGGCGCATGCCGCGGCTTGCCGCACGGTCGAAGGTCAGCGCGTCGTTGGTCTCGAAAAAGTGATAGTGCGAGCCCACCTGAATCGGCCGGTCGCCGCTGTTGGCCACGCTCAGGGTGACGGTGCGGCGGCCGACATTGAGTTCGATCTCGCCAGGCTGGATCTGATATTCACCAGGAATCATGCAGGTTGCCCCAAGGTCTTGAAGTAGATGGCGGTTGGGCTGTAGCGCCCGTCCGGGCTTTGGCAGTAGTCCGGCAGCTCACCGATTTTGGTGTAGTGCAGCGACCGGTAAAAGGCTTCGGCGCCGGAGCCGGCCTCGGTGTCCAGGTACAGCAGACCGCGCTTGTGCTGGCGCGCGGCGAGTTCGAGGGTAGTCATCAATTGCTGGCCCAGGCCATGACGGCGCGCGCTGCTGTGTACCAGCAGCTTTTGCACTTCGGCGCGGTTGCGCCCGTTGGCTTTCTGGCACAGCGCCAATTGCACGCTGGCGATCACCTGCTCGTCACGCACCACTACCCATAGCAGCAGGCTCTGGTCTTCGATGCTGGCCTGTACGCCGGTCAGGTAGGCGCGGGCCTGGGCTTCATCGAAGTCGGCCATGAAGCCGACCGAGGCGCCATGCTGTACCGCGTCCAGTAACAGGTCGATCAGCCCCAGGCGGTAGTGGGCAAAACTTTCAGCATTGACTCGACGCAGTTGCGCAGTACTCATCGATGCCACTCCTTGGGCGGTTCGGCGCCCGGGTTCAAGGCCAGTTGCATGAAGGTCAGGTCCAGCCAGCGGCCGAACTTGATGCCCACTTGCGGCATCTGCCCGGTGGTGACGAACCCCAGGCGTTCGTGCAGGCGGATCGAGGCCAGGTTGCCGCTTTCGATGGCGGCCACCATCACGTACTTGCCGCAGGTGCGGGCACGTTCGATCAGGGCTTCCATCAACCGTGGGCCCAGGCCTTTGCCGCGCTGGTCGTTGCGCACGTACACCGAGTGTTCGACGCTGTAGCGAAAGCCTTCGAAGGGGCGCCAGTCGCCGAACGAGGCGTAGCCGGTGACCTCGTCGTTTTCGATGGACACCAGAATCGGGTAGCCCTGGGCCTGTCGCGCATTGAACCAGGCCTGGCGGTTGGCCAGATCCACCGGTTGCTCGTTCCAGATCGCCGTGGTGTTGAGCACCGCATCGTTGTAGATGGCGCAGATCGCCGGCAGGTCGCTTTCAATGGCGTCACGAATCATGGCCGGCTTCTCACGCGATGGGCTGGTGGACGGTGACCAGCTTGGTCCCGTCCGGGAAGGTGGCTTCCACCTGGATATCCGGAATCATCTCCGGGATGCCTTCCATCACCTGCTCGCGGCTGAGCAGGGTGGTGCCGTAGTGCATCAGGTCGGCGACGGTGCGGCCATCGCGCGCGCCTTCCATCAGCGCAGCGGAAATGTAGGCGATGGTTTCCGGGTAGTTGAGCTTCACCCCGCGTGCCAGGCGGCGCTCGGCAACCAGGTCGGCGGTGAAGATCAGCAGTTTGTCTTTTTCCCGTGGGGTCAGATCCATGGTTCAAGGTCCTTCAGACTACATTCATAAAAACACTGGAGATCCCCGTGGGAGGGGGCTTGCTCCCGATAGCTGAGTGTCAGGCAATGCCGCTGTCACTGACCCACCGCAATCGGGAGCAAGCCCCCTCCCACAGTGTTGATCTTCATGTGCTCCAGATTCTCGGTGCTACCGCTTCCCGTCCCAGCACCGCCGGGCGCAGCAAACGCCATAAATCAATCAACCAGGCCCGCGCCTGCAGCGCTTCACTGGCCAGGCAGCGGGCCACCAGCAGACCGGGCAGTTGGGTCAGGTCGCCGCGCACCGCATGGGGCAGGGCGCGGCAGGCTTCAAGTAATTCAGGATCGATGTCGCCGGTGAGCAGCAGGGTGGCGAACACCGGTTGCCCGTCCAGCCCAATCGGTGAGTCAAGCAACCCATCGTCGCCCACGATGCGCTGGCGTTCATGCCAGAGCAACTGGCCGTCACGGCGGATGTTCAGATGCGACTGAAAATGGCCCAGGTCAAAGCGCTCGCCGCTGGCCGGGCGACCGAGGGCGACCACGTCCCAGTAGAACAACCGTGCATCGCCCTGCAGCTCAATGCGTGTGGTCAACTCGGCCTGGGCGGCGCTGAACACGATGGTTTCCTGGGGCAGCCACTCCAGCGTGGCGCCAGCCTCCACGGTCAGTTCGAGCTGTTGATACGCCGGACCGCTGGCGCGGTACCACTTGGCGGCGCCGGGGCTGGTCAATTGTGCCCACGCCCCTTCGCCAACGTGCGCGCGGATATCCAGCCGATCGCCGCCGGCAATGCCGCCGGGCGGGTGCACGATGATGTGCTGGCACACCTCGGGGCCTTCGGTGTACAGGTGCTTTTGCACGCGCAGCGGGCCGATGTGCCGGCGCATCACCGGGCGCGTGGTATCGCCGAAACGCGCGTAGCCGAGGTCCAGCGCGGCGTGCCAGCTGGGAGTGAACAGGGCAGGGGAAACGGGCAGGTTCATGGTTTCTGGCTTAGTGTCGGGACGCCACAGGTTAGATGGTTACGAGGCCGCGTACACCCTCGCTCTGCATATTTTCGCCACGGCCCTGCTGCACGATTTCACCCCGCGACATCACCAGGTACTGGTCGGCCAATTCGGCGGCAAAGTCGTAGAACTGCTCCACCAGCAGGATCGCCATGTCGCCGCGAGCCGCGAGTTTCCTGATCACCGCGCCGATTTCCTTGATCACTGACGGCTGGATGCCTTCGGTCGGTTCATCGAGAATCAGCAGGCGCGGACGACTGGCCAGGGCGCGGCCGATTGCCAATTGCTGTTGCTGCCCACCGGACAGGTCGCCGCCGCGTCGATGTTTCATCTGCAGCAGCACCGGGAACAGCTCGTAGATGAACGCCGGTACTTCCTTGGCCTCGGCGCCAGGAAAACGCGACAACCCCATCAACAGGTTCTCCTCCACCGTCAATCGAGCGAAAATTTCCCGCCCCTGGGGCACGTAGGCAATGCCGGCGTGCACGCGCTGGTGCGGCTTGTAGCCGGTGATGGCTTTGCCTTCCCAGTTCACTGCGCCTTCCTTGGCCGGCAGCAGGCCCATCAGGCACTTGAGCAGGGTGGTCTTGCCCACGCCGTTGCGTCCTAGCAGGCAGGTGACTTCGCCGATCTTCACGTCAAACGAAAGCCCGCGCAGGATGTGGCTACCGCCGTAGTACTGGTGCAGCTTGTCGACTTGCAGCATGTTCAAATACTCCTCAAATCGTGCGGGTGCCTGGCTTCTGTGGCAAGCCTGCTCGCCACACAGGCGTGCGTACCACCCACTTTTCAGCGACCGAGGTAAACCTCGATCACCCGCTCGTTTTCCTGCACCTGTTCCAGCGACCCTTCGGCCAGTACGCTGCCCTGGTGCAACACGGTCACGTGATCGGCAATCGAACCGACGAAGCCCATGTCGTGCTCCACCACCATCAGCGAATGCTTGCCCGCCAGGCGCTTGAACAGCTCGGCGGTGAACTCGGTTTCGGCGTCGGTCATGCCTGCCACCGGTTCATCCAGCAGCAACAGTTGCGGGTCCTGCATCAGCAGCATGCCGATTTCCAGAAACTGTTTTTGCCCGTGAGACAGCAACCCGGCCGGGCGCTGCACCGAGGCGGTCAGGCGAATGGTCTCGAGCACTTCCTCGATGCGGTCCTTCTGCTCGCCACTCAGGCGCGCACGCAGGCTGGCCCATACGGACTTGTCGGTCTTCTGCGCCAGCTCCAGGTTTTCGAACACGCTGAGCGCTTCGAACACCGTGGGCTTCTGGAACTTGCGACCGATGCCGGCCTGGGCGATCTGCACTTCGCTCATGCTGGTCAGGTCCAGGGTTTCGCCGAACCAGGCCTTGCCGTGGCTGGGGCGGGTCTTGCCGGTGATCACGTCCATCAGCGTGGTCTTGCCTGCGCCGTTGGGGCCGATAATGCAGCGCAGTTCGCCGACGCCGATGTACAGGTTCAGATCGTTGAGCGCCTTGAAACCATCGAAACTGACGCTGATGTCTTCCAGGGTCAGGATAGTGCCGTGGCGCGTATTGAGGCCCTTGCCTGCGGCCTGGCCGATGCCGATGGCATCGCGGCCGCTGCCCGCATCGAAGATAGGTTCCAGCATGACGTTCCTCATTTTTTCAGCAGCCCGATCACGCCCTTGGGCAGGTACAGGGTGACGATGATGAACAGCGCCCCAAGAAAGAACAGCCAGTATTCCGGGAAGGCCACGGTGAACCAGCTCTTCATGCCATTGACCACGCCGGCGCCGAGCAGCGGCCCGATCAGCGTGCCGCGTCCGCCCAGCGCCACCCACACGGCGGCTTCGATCGAGTTGGTCGGCGACATTTCGCTGGGGTTGATAATGCCCACCTGCGGCACATACAAGGCTCCGGCCAGGCCGCACAACACCGCGCTCAGCACCCACACGAACAGCTTGAAACCGCGCGGGTCGTAGCCGCAGAACATCAGGCGGTTCTCGGCATCGCGCAGGGCGGTGAGCACCCGGCCGAACTTGCTTTGCGCCAGGCGCCAGCCGATGTACAGGCTGGCGATCAGCAGCAGCACGGTGGCGATGAACAGCGCCGCACGGGTGCCGGGCTCGGTGATGCCGAACCCGAGGATGCTGCGGAAATTGGTGAAGCCGTTATTGCCGCCAAAGCCGGTCTCGTTGCGAAAGAACAGCAGCATTCCAGCGAAGGTCAGCGCCTGGGTCATGATCGAGAAATACACGCCCTTGATCCGCGAGCGAAACGCGAAGAAGCCGAACACCAGAGCGAGCAATCCGGGAGCGAGCACCACCAGGCACAGGGCCCAGAGGAAGTGGTCGGTGCCGGCCCAGTACCAGGGCAATTCCGTCCACGACAAAAAGGTCATGAACGCCGGCAGCTCATCGCCGGACGCCTGGCGCATCAGGTACATGCCCATGGCATAACCGCCGAGGGCGAAGAACAGGCCGTGGCCGAGGGACAGCATGCCTGCGTAGCCCCACACCAGGTCCAGGGCGAGGGCGACAATCGCATAGCAAAGAATCTTGCCCATCAGCGTCAGCGTGTAGGCGGAAACATGAAGGGCGTTTTCCGGCGGCAACAATGACAGCAGCGGCAGGGCCAGCAGCACCGCGAGGATCAACGCGCCCACTGCAATCGTCACCTTGGGGCCGGCCTTTTGCGTGGCCGTGAGCATCAATGGCTGGTTCATCAGTCGATCACCCGTCCTTTCAGTGCGAAGAGTCCCTGCGGACGTTTCTGGATAAACAGAATGATCAGCGCGAGGATCAGGATCTTGCCGAGCACCGCGCCAATCTGCGGCTCCAGAATCTTGTTGGCGATGCCCAGCCCGAACGCGGCCATGACGCTACCGGCCAACTGACCGACGCCGCCCAGTACCACCACCAGGAACGAGTCGATGATGTAGCTCTGGCCCAGGTCCGGGCCGACGTTACCGATCTGGCTCAGCGCCACGCCGCCAAGGCCTGCGATGCCGGAGCCCAGACCAAAGGCGAGCATGTCCACACGCCCGGTGGGTACACCGCAGCAGGCGGCCATGTTGCGGTTCTGGGTGACGGCGCGCACGTTGAGGCCCAGGCGCGTCTTGTTCAGCAGCAGCCAGGTCAGCACCACCACGAACAGCGCAAACGCGATGATCACAATGCGGTTGTACGGCAGCACCAGGTTGGGCAGCACTTGAATGCCACCGGACAGCCACGCGGGGTTGGCCACTTCGACGTTCTGCGCACCGAACACCAGGCGCACCAGCTGGATCAGCATCAGGCTGATGCCCCAGGTGGCGAGCAGGGTTTCCAGTGGGCGGCCATACAGGTGACGAATCACCGTGCGCTCCAGTGCCATGCCGATGCAGGCAGTGACGAAGAACGCCACCGGCAGTGCGATCAGCGGGTAGAACTCGATGGCGCCGGGCACGTAGCGCTGCATCAACAGTTGCACCACATAGGTGGAGTAGGCGCCGAGCATCAGCATCTCGCCGTGGGCCATGTTGATCACGCCAAGCAGGCCGAAGGTGATCGCCAGCCCCAGCGCCGCCAGCAGCAGGATCGAGCCTAGGGACATGCCGCTGAACGCCTGGCCGAGGATCTCGCCAAACATCAGCTTGCGTTTGACCTGGGCCAGGCTGGTCTCGGCGGCGGTGTGCACGGCGGCATCGGTTTCCACACCGGGCGCCAGCAGCGCCTCAAGGCGGGTGCGGGCCAGCGGATCGCCGGTGCCACCGAGCAGGCGTACGGCGGCCAGGCGCACCAGCGGGTCGCTGTCGACCAGTTGCAGGTTGGCCAGGGCGAGGCTGAGGGCGGTGTGGACGTCCTCGTCGGTCTCGGCGGCGACCTGCTGATCGAGAAATTTGAGTTGCGCAGGCACGGCGCTTTTTTGCAGGGTGCGGGCGGCCGCCAGGCGCACTTTGGGATCGGCGGCAAGCAGTTGCTGGCTGGCCTGTACGTTATCGATCAGGCTGCGCAGGCGATTGTTCAGGCGTACGGTTTTGGTTTCGCCGTTGAGTGTGAGCTGGCCTTGTTGCAGGGCGTCCACCAGCTCGATGCGTGCCGGGTCAGGCTGGGCGGCCCAGTCCTGGAGCAGCTTGGCTTGTTGCATCGGGTTGGCGGCGAGGAAGTCTTCGGCGTCGCCTGCGTGTGCGGTGAGGGGCAGCCACAGCAGGGCGGCGAGGATGAAGCGGTAAAGGGCAGAGGGCATAAACAAATGTCCTGATCATGCGTGGACAGTGTGGGAGGGGGCTTGCCCCCGATAGCGGAGTGTCAGGTGAAACTTCTGTCACTGAACCACCGCCATCGGGGGCAAGCCCCCTCCCACATTTTTAACCTGTGGTGGGGTTTTAGTTGCTCTTCACCGCGTGATCCGGCTTCTTGTCATTGCCCGGAATGTAAGGGCTCCACGGCTGTGCACGGATCGGCTCTTCGGTCTGCCACACCACCTGGAACTGCCCGTCGGCCTGGATCTCGCCGATCATCACTGGCTTGTGCAGGTGGTGGTTGGTCTTGTCCATGGTCAGGGTGAAGCCGGACGGCGCAGCGAAGGTCTGGCCGGCCAGGGCTTCACGCACTTTGTCGACGTCGGTGGACTTGGCTTTCTCCGCCGCCTGCGCCCACATGTGGATGCCCACGTAGGTGGCTTCCATCGGGTCGTTGGTCACCGCTTTGTCGGCGCCCGGCAGGTTGTGTTTCTTGGCGTAGGCTTTCCAGTCGGCGACGAATTTCTGGTTCACCGGGTTCTCCACCGACTGGAAGTAGTTCCAGGCGGCGAGGTTGCCCACCAGCGGCTTGGTGTCGATGCCGCGCAGTTCCTCTTCGCCCACCGAGAACGCCACCACCGGCACGTCGGTGGCTTTCAGGCCCTGGTTGGCCAGCTCCTTGTAGAACGGCACGTTGGAGTCGCCATTGACGGTGGAGATCACGGCGGTTTTGCCGCCGGCGGAGAACTTCTTGATGTTGGCGACGATGGTCTGGTAATCGGCGTGGCCGAACGGGGTGTAGACCTCTTCGATGTCCTTGTCCGCCACGCCTTTGGAATGCAGGAACGAACGCAAAATCTTGTTGGTGGTGCGCGGGTAAACGTAGTCGGTGCCCAGCAGGAAGAAGCGCTTGGCACTGCCGCCTTCTTCGCTCATCAGGTATTCCACTGCCGGGATCGCCTGCTGGTTGGGCGCCGCACCGGTGTAGAACACGTTTGGCGACATCTCTTCACCTTCGTATTGCACCGGGTAGAACAGCAGGCCGTTGAGCTCTTCGAACACCGGCAATACCGATTTGCGCGACACCGAGGTCCAGCAACCGAACACCACAGCGACCTTGTCCTGGGTCAGCAACTGACGGCCCTTCTCGGCGAACAGCGGCCAGTTCGACGCCGGGTCCACGACCACCGGCTCAAGCATCTTGCCGTTCACACCACCCTTGGCGTTGATCTCGTCGATGGTCATCAGCGCCATGTCTTTAAGGGACGTCTCGGAGATCGCCATCGTGCCGGACAACGAATGCAGGATGCCGACCTTGATGGTCTCGGCGGCCTGTACGGTCCAGGTCAGGCCCATGGCGACAATGGAGGCGGACAGGGTGAAAGCCTTGATCAAGCTGCGACGCTTCATGGTGCGATCTCCGGAACTATTGGTGTTGTAAGGGCAGATGCAGGAGGCATTGCAAGGGGTGTGCCTAGTCGCAAAGGAGCACCTGCCGGTCGTTTCGCCAGGGGGGCTGGCGCGATGGCGCACCACAAGCGGGCAGATGCAATTGATGGTGCGCTGCGAAGCGCCAAAATGACGCGCATTAGCTATGTAGTGATTGTGTTGACGCTATTGGGCCGACAGTAACGAGCACTCTCCCTGCCATGGTGGCGTGGAGCATGTTTTTCGCAAGGAGCCCCAGATGAGCGAATTGGTTGACCCAAAAAAAGTGCCTGTATTACCCCCGTTGGGGCCGTCTTTCCTGGCGCTCGACGATGCCGCCCGTTGGGCCCATGAACAGATCGGCAACCGTCGGGACCGCGAATATGGCGGTGTGATACTCAAACAGGGGGATCGTTACTTCGCGACGACGCCGGTAGTGGGTTCCACGATGACTTACGATCACGGCGATATCCTCGCCCGGAATGCCAACCATCTGTTTGTCACGCCTGCAGGCTTTACCGGCGCGGCGTTCTATCACTCCCATCCGAAGCAGGCCGCACCTGGTTTCACTGCGCAGCAATTGAAACTGATCAACAGTTTTTTTCCCCACCGGACCAGATATTCAGCATCGTTCACCGTTACTTTGCCCCGGTCCATTATTTGTCCGGGCCAGATGGGTCGATGATCAAGTATGTCTCCAGCGGTTCGGCGCCAGAGCGTCAACTGCTGATGCAGTTGCTCGGCAAAGCGCCTCCTCCCCCCATGGGTATTTTGAAAGTCGAATACATCAATTGGCTGCGGTGGGGGAGTTGTGGGTGTTGGTGCCCAATGCTCCGTGGGGCAGTAAGCGTGGCCTTGTAACGCAGCACTGGCTGTTGGGCAAACCCGTGGAGCCCGAGCCAAGGCCGCAACCGTTCTTCACACCGCTCTTTGACAAGGCCAGCGATGCCATCGCCAGTGTATTGAGTGATCTGCCGCCCAACCTTGCGAATCGTCGCTGGGGCGTGGTGCTCAAGCATGTGGGCGAGAAGGCCTACGCTGCCAGCCTGCCAGTCGTTGAGGGCGCAGCGTTGCCACTGCCGGAGTCGCATTTTGCGCGTGACGCTCAAGGCGTTGCGCAATTGCCGCTGCGGTATCAGCTCGACGGGATTTACCTTTCATCGTCCACGCCCGAAAAACTTCCGGTGAAAGAGCCTCGGTTGTATCGCAACTTTTTTCTCCGGCAGAACTGGCTCAGGGCATCGCGCAGTCAAGACGCGGCGCTCCCCAGCCTGCTTCGCAGGGTGATTTCTCGATCTATCGGGCCACCCGTGACGGCGCTTTATTGCAGTACCGATGTTCGGGCAATGACCTTGAAACCCGCCTGATGGGGCCTGCAAAAAAGGGAAGCGCATTCAGGACCGGTTTGCAGGAGCCGATTCTTTCCGGGCGCCTGACGCCCTCTGAGTTTGTGTATCGGGTGGCGGACGCAGGTGAGCTGGAAGTGTTGCGCACCGGCGGTCTATGGGACGTGCCGGGCATCGTGGGCCCGCAATGGGTGCCTCATGCCTGGCGCCAGCGCACCCTGGGCCTGGCCTTCGCCACTGCCGACGATGCGGCGCGCCATGCCCATGAACAGGTAGGGGATCGGCGGGAACAGGATCATGCGGCGCTGATCCTGCAGCGCGAAGACGGGCGCTTTGTGGTGACGGATCCTTTGGTTGCCAAAGGTGCGCGTTTTGCCCTGGATACGGTCTATTCGTCGCAGGAGCACAGCGCACTACAGGGCTACAAGCTGCATGGACTGTTTGCTTCGCGGGGTCGCACGGCCAAGCCCCGGCAATGGAGTGGAGCGCAGGCTGAAGTTTTTACGCAAATGTTCAGCGATGACGATATTTACCGGCTGCTTACCCAACGCAAAACGGTGGACCTGGCCTATCTCAGCGGCTCGCGGAACAGTTTGCTGAGGTTCGTCTCGGATGGCCTGACGACAGGGGCGGAGCAGGAGTTGCTGGGCCAGGTCAGTCCTGGCGATGGCAGCAGCGCCGTTGCCCTCGAGTGGGCCCAGGGCACCCGTTTGCCCAGTGAGTTTGTGCAGACGCTGGCCTTCACCAGTCACTTGACCGTGCTGGTGGGAAGTGCGCTGTGGGGCGCACCGGTTGATCTGTCCGGGGACTGGGAGCCTTACGGTGCCGATCGATGGAGCGTTTTGCCTGCGGTGCCGATGACGGGCGCGATGTGCGCCAGTGCCCAGGAAGCCGTGCTGCAAGCCCATGGCCGGGTGGCGGACCGCTATGCGTCCGAGGTGGCGGGCATGGGGTTGCTGCTCAAACACCAGACTCTGGAACAGTACGTGGCGACACAGCGCGTGCCGGCCGACCAATTGAATCTATTGGCGCAACGCTGTGAAAACGCCTTGCCTTTGAGCAGTGCAGGGTTTGTGGTGGACAGTGTGTATTACTCCTCGCGCCGCGTTTCCGCTGGTGCTTCGGAGCAGGCGCGCTGGTTGCATCGGCATTTTCTGGCACCCGCGGAGCTGTTCGCCGCCCTTTACAAAAGCGCCGGTGAACGGCGGTTTGCCTTGACCCGTCCGGCGGTGGTGCACATCGCTTGCCTGGACGGCGCTGTACTGCACTACGCATACTCCGCCGGTTCGCGCCTGTTCCAGTTGGCGCCGGGTAGAGATAGCCCTGCCGTTCTTGAACACGATCTGATGCACGGGGCGCTGTCGGCCCGCGACTACGTGGTAAAAGTGGCCGGGCAGGGACAGCTCACGGTCAACCTCAGCAGCGAGTGCTGGGATGAAGACGGGCTGGTCGGCCCGCACTGGCAGCCGTTTGCGCATATCACCCCGCGCTATCTGAGCCCTGCGTTCGCCACGGCCGACGATGCCGTTCGCTACGTTCATCGAATACTGGGCAAACGACGGGACCAGGTCTACGGTGGACTGGTCTTGAAGGGGGTCGGTGGTGGGTATGTGGTGACCGAACCACTGGCGGTGCATGTGGAGGATTTTGATCCGCAGTGGGTCCGTTTGCATGCATTGGTGGAAACGGGGCAGTTTCTGGGTGGCAGCTCGATTGTCGCCTGCTACCACACGCGCGCGCCGTCGCGCGGGGGCTTGTCGGTATCAACCCAGGAGCAGGCGGTTTACGAGGGCATGTTCTCGACGCACTTTTTGCAGGCCGTGCTGGGCAATGAAGCCTGGCCACAGACGGCCAGCCCCAGAACCGATTACCTGCTGTGTCACGACGGCGCATTGCTGCGGTTCAGGGTCAATGGCACGGCACATCCGTCCATCCTCGCAGACGATGTGGAGCAGCGCCTGCGCAACGGCGTGCTGTTGCCCAGCGAGTGGGTGCGGCGGGTTGCCGCTGCGGGAGATCTTCAGGTGCTGGAGGGCAGCCCGCTATGGGGCGTGCCGCAAAAAGTCATGGCGGCCTGGACCCCTTATCCCGAGGAGCAAGACCCCTGGCTGTCGCCAGCCGTGCAGGCGGATTTGCCCATGAGCCCTTTGTTTGCGCAGATCAATGACGCGGTGCGCTACGCTCACCGACAAGCAGGGGAGCGCCAGTCTCGTGTGTTCGGCTGGGTGCTGAAGGTGCCCGGCAATTTGTATATGGTCAGTCAACCGACGCCGTTGTGGGGGCGACGCAGCATTGGCCTGGATCATCTGTTCGAGGGGGGAGTGCTGCCTGCGGGCTATTTCGTTATTGGTGTGTATCTGTGCACACAGGCGCCTGAGGCGCAGGCGTCGGCAGAAGAGGTGCGCAGCAGCTTTCTGCTTCCGCTGGATCTGCAACTCGGCCTGTCGGCCGCCATGCAGCCTGGTGCAGCCCATGGCACGGGCGTGTTGCTGTTCATCTCCTGTACCGACGGCGCGTTGCTCAAACTCGATCACTTTCGGCCCGACAACGACTTGCTGCACGGCGCCGATCGCTATGATGCCCGCGTGCGAAAGGGCGATGTCAGCACCGCCGATTACGTGCACAAGGTGGCCCGCACCGGAGCCCTTAAAGTGCTGGTGCCCAGTGAATTCTGGAGCGCCAGGGGCGTGGTCTCGCAGCAGTGGCAGCCCTTCCAGAGCGCAGGGTTGAGCCAGCAGCAGGACAATCGCCTTGACTTGGGACCGCTGTGCCTGCAACCCGATGATGCGGCCCGGCACGCCCAGCAATGGGTGAGAGATCAGCCGGATAAAGCCTGGCTGGGAGGCGTTCTGACCCATTCCCGGCTAGGGGCGGTCGCCATTGAACCATTGCTGGATACCCAGACGCCTTCGGTTGCCGAGCAACGGCTGTTCTGGACGTCCGGGCGCAATGCGACTGCGCCTGAACCGCTGCCGGTTCCGGAACTGCCCGAAGGGTTCGAGGTGACGGCAGCTCATCATTTCTACAAGAGCGATATGCCGGCTGAAGAGGGCCCGTTGCAAGCGAACTTTATCTCCTGGACCTATCTGTTCAATTACACCCGGCGTTTGCGGCGGTTTGGGCTGCCCGTGACGTGCTACTACTTATCGACCCGCGACGGAGCATTGCTCAAATACACGGTGGACAGTTCCGTTGGAAGTCATCAGAACGAGATGGTCGAGAGCTTCAGGCATCTGGGGACATACACCGCCGCTTATCTGCTGGATCAACTGATGACCGACAAGAGCCTGACGGTGGTACAAACCGGCAGCTTCTGGCAGCGACGCGGGCCGGTTGTTGCGCCAGCGAAGTCCTCGCCGGCGGCGAACACACCTGTGTTGCTCCGTGAAAGGGATGAGTTCTAGCGCCAGGTTGGCAGCGCGGTACCGTGCGGCATGAGCCGTACGGTGTCAGCGCAAGCAACTATGTAGCGCCCTCGGCGTTGGCGAAGGGGGAGGATGAAACGCTTATCCACATTGCGTTTCGAGGTTTATGTCATGGATGCACCCCTCTCCCGGGAAAAGCGCGCCACTCTCGGCACCCTGACCCCCGCTTTTCTCAGCGCCGATGATGCCGCGCGCTACGTGCACGAGCGTATTCCGCGCACCACCGAGCGCGAATACGGCAGCGTGATCCTGCAGCGGCTGTCCGATGATCTGTTTGTCGCCTCGCAACCGATTGCCGGCAGCGCCAGCTCATTTGACTTCACCCAACTGCTGGAACGCTCCGGACCCACCGCAGACTTGATTAACCCGGCCGGCTACCGGATCGTGGCCCACCTGCATTCCCACCCCGATCTTGTTCAGTCCACCAGTCAATTGAACCCGACGTGGTCGATGCCGCAGGTCAAGGCGTTTCTCAGTTTCTATTCCGAGCCGGATATCGTTTTCAACTTTACCGAGCGCGCGCAATTCAGGCTGGCCTATTTGTCTGGCCCGGACGGCGCGCTGCTCAAGTACCAGGTGCACGATGTCAAGGCTGCCGAAGGCCATGTGAATTGGTTGAAGGCACGGGGGCCCTTTACCTCCCCTGATGCGCCAGATGGAACCCTCGAAGGCTCGTTCAAGAAACTCGCCAGTGTGGGCAAGTTGATGTTCCTGGTCTCGAGCCCATCATGGGGCGGCTCCGTCGGCGAGGTGCCGAGTGATTGGCAGCCGCTTAGGCCGTTCGCCAGCGAACCGCTAACCTTGCCCTGTGGGCCGGTCTTTCCCTCGCAGGACCTGGCGCTGAACTACGCTCAACAGCGCATTCAGCGCCAGCCCGCGTCGCAACAGCAGGTGGTGATCCTGCAGCAGACGCTCTCGGAGCGCTACATCGCCAGCGAACCCGTCGCGCTTGAGCCGCTGTTCGATCCACTGCCGCCGTTACCTGCCGGCTGCTACGTACGCGGCTTCTACGTGCAGGCGCGACCGTTGCCGGCCAATTACCCCGAACTGGAAGACTGGCTGTATAAAAACTTCATCAGCCCGATACAGCTGGCCCGGCACATCGCCCACTACCGACATTTTGCCCGCAGCGTGCAATCAACCCTCGGTGCTTCGCTGTTCATCCGGCTACGTGATGAGGCGATTCTGTACTACCGCTTCTCTGGTTCGGCCGCCGAGTCGAAGCTGTTCGACACGGGCAGCGACGGCACGGTCAATGACAACGGGCACCAGGCCAAACTCAAGGCCGGCACCTTGTTGACCCGAGCGTTCGTGCGCCAGGTGGCGCAGGCAGGTGAACTGTCGGTGCAAAAAACCAGTGCACTGTGGGACCGCCTCGGTGTGGTCAAGGAAGCGTGGGAACCCTACGCCGACTTTTCGTTGCCGGGGCTCAGTCGCCGTTTTCTGACGGCCGACGATGCGGTTCGCTACGCTCACGCCAGTATCGGCGAGCGCCGGGACAAGATGTTCGGCGGGCTCGTTTTGCAACGCAGTGACGGTCGCTTTGTGGTCACAGAGCCTGTTGAGACCCCTGTGCGGGGATTGCTGCATGACGGCTGGTACCCGAAGGACCGGTTGGGGAAAATGATCATTGTGCATGCAGGCCATCGTTTGAAAGGGCGCTACGGTTCTTGCCCTGGGTTGTCGACGATGGACCCGGCCCACATTGCCCGGCTCAAATGGACACACCAGGAAGCCGAACTGCATGGGCAAATGTTCACCGACCAGGAGGTCGAGGCGATTGTTCAGTCCGGGTTGCCGGGGTATCTGTCAGGTACACAGGACAGCTTGATCAGCTTCCAGTTAGGCCCCGCCCCAGGCAATTGGCGGCAGCAGTGGCAAGCCGATGCATCTGGCGGGATAAGCCCCATCTCCAGGCAACTCGAAGACGGCAAGATCAAGCCAGCCGACGTGGTTCGCTCCCTTGCCGAGGGCGGCACGTTGCGGGTCATGACCGGCACGGCGCTGTGGGGGCCGGCCGGGAAAGTGGAAGTGGACTGGGGGCCTTTTGTACGCGTGCTGGAGTTTCAACGCCCGGTCGAGCTCAGTTACGGCGCGCTGTTCGAAACGGCGGATGCAGCCGCGCTGGATGTCTACCACCGTCGGCCTGAGCGGGAGCAGAATCGGCATGTCGATCAGTACTTCGCCTTTATTTTCAAGCACGAAGGAAAAGAGGAGTACCTCGCCAGCGAGCTCGTGGCGACCACGCGCAAGACACCGCTGCTGTCACTGGCGGACGTATCCGCAAACCCGGTGCCTGAAGGTTTTGGTTGCTGTGGTGTGTACTACGCCCAGCAATGGTCGGGTGAAGGCAAGACGAAATGGCTGGATCGTTTTTTCATCGCACCGCAGGATTTGAGTATCGCGATTACCCAGCTGCGTAGTGCCCAATCGCTGTCGACCAGCCAGCCTTCGTTGTATATCGCACCGCCCGAAGGTGTATTGCTGCGCTATCGCTCACCCTCTACCAGCGCCTTGTTTGAAGCGCAAAGCGAAAGCGATACGTTTCAGACGATCCAGGCCAAGCTGGATGTAGGTTCCCTCTCGCCACCGCAGTTTGTCCACATGGTGGCCGATGCGGGTGACCTGCAGGTCATCCGCTACAGTCATTGCTGGGACCGCCTGGGCAAGGTGACGGGGCAGTGGAAGCCCCACGCACATATCCAGCGTCGCCGGTTGGGCCCTGCGTTCCTGTCGATGGATGATGCTGCGCGGTATGTGCGTCGGCGGGTGCCGGTGACGGCGCGCGTTTGCTACGGTGGTCTGATCCTGCTACGCGATGATGGCTGGTTCTTGGCCACTGAACCGGTTGTGGTGCTCAATGAAGTGTTCGATATCAAGCAGATTTTTCCTGACGTATTGGCGGACCTGGGGCTTCATCCTGTCCGCACTTCTGTGGTGGCGCGCTATCACTCGAAACCTGCCACGCACATGCCGTTCCTGCTGACCGCCGAGCAGGCCGTGATCTACAGCGCCATGTTTTCCACGCGAGTACTGGCCCAGGCCATGGTCGCCGGAGACGATCGCATGCATCACTATGCATTGGGCGCGGACGGATCATTGATCAGCCTGTTGATAACCCCTCGCTCCAGGCTGATCACTCGTCATGACTTGGTTCTCTACCCGCACGGTCGCCATGATTGGCTGCACGGAGAGCTTGAGCGCAAGCTTCGCTCCGGCGAGTTGACGCCTTTGGGGTATGTGAAGCGAGTCGCCGGAACCTACCCATTGCGGGTGGTGGTGGGCAGCCGGATGTGGGGTGAGCCGGGCCAGGTATCGAACGGGTGGCGCCCGTTCGCTTCGGCCGTCGGTACCGACAAGGGCTACACCCTGGCTCAAACTGACCCGGCCTGCAGTGCGATCTGCGCCCAACCGGACGATGCCGCACTGTGTGTGCACCAGCAAGTGACGACGCGTGCCGAACTGAGTTTCGGTTACTTGCTCAAGTCCATTAAAAACGGCAACTACACCGCGACGTTGCCGGTGGCCGACAGGGGCGCCAGGTTTGCTCGTCGCCGGGTGTTCAGCGACGCCGGTTACCCCTACCGCCATGAAATGGCCGGGCTGTATTTTTGCGTGCCGCAGCGCGCTGACTTTCATCCGGCGGGGCCATCGGTAGCGGGCGACAGCCGGTACCTGGGGCTGTTCTCGCCCGAGGATTTGAAAAGCGCGATTGTGTTGGTGCACGCCACTGCGTCGCGCACGGCCCTGCCGGTTTATATCTCCTGTGCGGACGGTGCGTTGCTCAAGTTTGTGGTAGCGGATAGTCAGTTTATCAAGCCCAACGATCTGCTTTTTTTAAGGCTGAGGTTGTTGAGCCCGCGTGACTATATCCGCCGCATGGCGTCGGCCGGGGAATTGCGGGTGCTCCGTTCCAGCGCAAGTTGGCCAGGCCTTGGCGTGGTCGGCAACGACTGGCAACTGGGGCAAACACGAGCCGTTGCAGACCCGCTCGACAGCCGTTTGGTGCTGGGACCGATTCACGCCCACGCAGAAGATGCTGCGCACTATATCCATGGACGGGCGGGGACATTCAGCGGCGAACAATATCTGGGTGCTCAACTGGCGAGCCCGGACGGTCTTTGCTATTTGCCAGTGCTTGCGCAGACCGATGACGGTTTTCCTTCGGCGGTGGCCGAACGATTGTTTCCTCAGGCGCGCTTTGTGACCGGACCGAACCCCTCGCTTGCCCTCCCGCTGCCGCAGTTGCCTCACGGTTACCAGTTCAATGCTGCTCACCTGGTGTTTCATGCGGGGCTCGACCAGCCGGAAGCGGTCGGTGAAAGTGAGTACAGACAGTATTTCGTCTCCTGGCGTGAGCTGGGGTTCTACCTTCATGAGTTGAAACGCAAGGGGCTGCCTGTAAACCGGGTCTATCTGTCGCTGCGCGATGGAGCGTTATTGAGCTACATGGCACGGTTCAGCAACGACGAGGCCACGCTATTCGACACTACCGCCAAGTGGTCGAAAGACGAGGGGTACTCAGCCAGTGCGCCTGCCCCTTCCCGGGTCGTCTTCGAGCTGACAGGCATTGGCGAGTTACGCGTGATTCACCCGGGAAGCTTCTGGAAGTTGCGGGGCAAGGTGGAGCAGGATTTCAAGGACGTGAATGGCAGTTTCGTGCCGGACAGGGACGAGCTGTGAGCCGTTAGCGCTTGCGCATCAACCCGATAAAAAACAACCCGCCAATCGCCGCCGTGGCCACGCCGATCGGTAGATCCTCGGGGGCGATCAGGGTGCGCGCGGCCACATCCACCCACACCAGGAACAGGCTGCCCAGCAGCGCGCACACCGGCAGCAGACGACGATGCTCGGCGCCGACCAGACGCCGCGCGATATGCGGCACCATCAGCCCGACAAAGCCGATGGAGCCGCTAATGGCCACCAGTACGCCAGTCATCAGCGAGGCCACCAGAAACACCTTCAGGCGTACCGTGCGCGCGTTGAGCCCGAGGGTCACGGCGGTCTGTTCGCCGGCCATCAGCGCGTTCAGCGGCCGGGCCATGCCCAGCAGGATCAGCAGGCCCAGCAGCACCGTGGCGGCGGGAATCGCGAGCAACTCCCAGCGTGCCAGGCCAAGGCCGCCGAGCATCCAGAACATCACCGCCGACGCTGCACGATGGTCGCCCATGAACAGCAGCAGGTTGGCGGCGGCCATCATCACAAAGGACACCGCCACGCCGCACAGCAACAGGCGATCACTCTCCAGCCGGCCATTGCGACTGGCCACCGCCAGCACCACCAGCATGCTCGCCAGCGCGCCGATGAATGCAGCGATGGGCAGGGTCAGCAAACCGATGATTTCACCCACATGCAGCACCACGATCACAGCGCCCAGGGTGGCGCCGGACGTGACGCCGAGCAGGTGCGGGTCGGCCAAGGGGTTGCGCGTGACCGCCTGCAGCACCGCGCCGATCAGCGCCAGCCCCGCACCCACCAACGCCCCGAGCAGCATGCGCGGCACGCGGATCAGCCAGACAATATGCTCCTGCCCGGCCGGCCAGTTCACCTCGCCGAATCCAAAGGCCTTGTGCAGCAGGATGCGCCACACCACGTCCACCGGCACTCGCGCCGGGCCGAAGCCCAGGGAGATTACGCAGGACACCAGCAACAGCGCACCGAGGGCGGCGAGCAACAGGGCGTAGCGACGGCTGATCATTCGCCGTGGAACCCCTTGGCCAGGGTTTCCACCGCCTGCACGTTGTCGATGCCCGGCGTGGCCTGCACGTAAGGGATTACGATAAAGCGCTGGTTTTTGATCGCGTCCACCCCTTGCAGCGCGGGGTTATTGAGCAGGAATTGCTCCTTCTGGTCGGCAGTGATTTCGCTGTAGTCGACGATCACGATCACCTGCGGGTTGCGCTCTACCACGGTTTCCCAGTTGACGCGGGTCCAGCTGGCGTCGATGTCGTCGAGGATATTGCGCCCGCCAGCGGCGGCGATCAGCGCGTGCGGCATGCCCAGGCGCCCGGAGGTCATGGCGCGGTCTTCGCCGCTGTCGTAAAGAAACACACGGGGTTTGTCGGCCGGCAGGTCTTTTTGCACCTCGGCCACTTGCGCCTGCATCTGCGCGATCAGTGCGTTGGCGCGGTCCTGCACGTCGAAGATCCTGCCCAGATTGCGCAGGTCGTTGTAGGTGTCGTCCAGGGTTGCCGCCTTGCGCTTCATCACGAACGCGCAGGACTCGGTCAGCTCATACACGTTGATGCCCAAGGGTTGCAGGGTGGCGGGCGTGAGGTCGCCGCCTACGCGCATGCCGTAGTCCCAGCCAGCGAAGAAGAAATCCACGTTGGCGTTGAGCAGGGTTTCCACCGACGGGTACTTGCTCGCCAGTTCCGGCAGGCCGTCGAGGATCGCGGCCATCTCGGGCGTCACCGACTTCCAGCCAGTGACGCCGCTGTAGCCGGCCATCCGCGACTTCAAGCCCAGGGCGAGCATCATCTGGGTCATGTTGATGTCATGGCTGACCGCATGTTGCGGCGCTTCCTGGAAGGTCACGTTGCGGTTGCAGCTCTTGATGGTCACCGGGTAATGGGTGGCCTCGGCGAACGCCTGGGCGGTGCCGAGCAGCAGGGCGAGAGACAGCAGTGAGCGCAGGATCATGGTTGAGTTATCCAGGTGATTCGGGGGTAGCCGGACAAGGGGTGAGTGTCGATCAGTGCCTGCACGCCAAACACGTCGTGCAGCAGTTCGGCGGTGAGGACTTCATGGGGTGTGCCGCTGGCGATGATGCGGCCGTGGTCGATCACGTACAGGCGATCACAGAACGCGGCGGCCAGGTTCAGGTCGTGGATGCTGGCCAGGGTGCCGATGTGCAGGCGCTTGACCAGGCGCAGCAGCTCCAGTTGGTAACGCGGGTCGAGGTGGTTGGTCGGCTCGTCGAGGATCAGCAGGTGCGGCTCCTGGGCCAGGGCGCGGGCGAGGATCACACGCTGCTTTTCGCCGCCTGAGAGGGTGGCGAAAGCGTGGTCTTCGAAACCTTGCATGCCAACTGATTCGAGCATGCTGCACACCAACTGCCGGTCGTGCACGGTGTCGCCGTCGAACAGGCCCTTGTGGGGCGTGCGGCCCATGGCGACCACTTCATCCACGCGCAGGCCGAAGGCATCGGGGAACTCCTGCAGCACCACGGCGATGCGTTGCGCGCACCACTTGGCGCTTTGCTTCCACACGTTCTGGTGCTGCAGCAGCACGTCGCCCTGGTCCGGTTTGCTGAAACGGTAGGCGCAGCGCAGCAGGCTGGTCTTGCCGCTGCCGTTGGGGCCTATCAGCCCCACGAACTCACCGGCGGCGACGTGCAGGCTGGCGTCACACAGGTGGAACTGGTGATGACAGCTGCCGTGGTCCCGTGGGGTCCAGGTGAGGTGAGTGAGGCTCAGTGCGGTCATCAATTTTCTCAGGTGCAGTGCAGGGTCTAAAGGTGGGAGGGGGCTGTGTGTAATGCCGGTCAGAAGGTGTAGTCCGCCGTGACGAACAGCGAGCGCGGCTCGCCGAGGATCCACTGTTGGCCGTCGTTGTACTGGCTGACGGCGTAGGTGCGGTCAAACAGGTTGTTCAGCTGCAGGCCCAGGGTGGTGTTGCGCAGGGCCTTCCATGACACGCTCGCGTCCACCACGGTGTAGCTCGGCAGTTCGTTCTGGTTGGCCATGTCGGCATAACGCGCGTCGACATACCGCACGCCGGCCCCGGCGCGGATGTTTTCGCTCACGGCCTTGCTCAGCCACAGGTTGGCGGTTCGTCGCGGCACGTCCACCGGGCGGTTGCCGTCGCGCGATACCTGCTCACCGCCGACGTCCTGCTGGAAGTCGTCGTACTGCGCACGCACGAGGGCGGCGTTGGCTTGCAGTTGCCAGGCATTGGGCAGTTGCAGGTCGAGGCTGGCTTCCAGGCCACTGGAGGATTGCTGGCCGACTTGCTGCTTGAGGTTCGGGTTTCCCGGAACGTCGGTCAGCAGTTTCTTTTTCACAATGTGGTAGGCCGCCAGGGTCCAGTTGCCGCGTCCGCTCCAGAACGCCTGCTTGATGCCGATTTCGCTTTGTCGGGCCGTGGACAGGTCGAACTGCTGCTGGCTCGGACTCAGCGAAATCAGGCCGCCGACGCCGTCGGTGCTGGTGGCGTACTGGCCATAGACCGAGGTGTCCGGCGTGATTGCATACACCAGCCCGGCCTTCCAGTTGTTGCCGGTCAGCGTTCTGCTTGTTTGGCTGCCATCGCGCAAATCATCGCGATCGACATGGGCGTAGTCGCGGCGAATGCCGGTGACCAGTGCAAGCTGGTCAGTGAGCTGCAGGCGGTTTTCGGCAAAACCTGCAACGGTTTTGGTGGTGGTGGCGAACAGCGGTTCGAACGGATCGGCGCTGGCAAACGGCCCCGGTTGCGGGTGGTTCACGTCGATGGGCTGGCCGTTGGCAAAGGTGTCGTCAAACGGCGAGTTGCTGGCCAGGCGAAAGCGGATGCGGTTGTACTCAATGCCGGTCACGGTCTGGCTGTCGAGACCGAACAGCGTGTGCTTGAAGGTGACGGTCTGGCGATCACCCACCTGTTCCTGATTGTGCTTGATGCCGAAGTTGCCGCTGCGGGTGAGTTGGCCGTTGGTGAAGTTGTAGTTCTCGGCGTTCTGCCAGCGGCGCTGGTTTTTCAGGTAGAACAACTCGTTGGTGGTGCTGACGCTGTCGTTGATCTGCCACTCGCTGGTCAGGCGCGTCCACTGGTCGTTGTAGTGCTGGGTGTCGTTGCTGACGTTGTAATTTTTGTCGCGCAGGCCCTTGTGCAACTGGCCATTGATCAACGGGGTGCCGAAGTAGTTTTGCGGTTGCTGGTCACCGTAGTCGCTGGCAAGTGTGAAGCTCAGGGTGTCCGCCGCCTGCCAGCGCAGCGCACCGCTGACGAAGTCGCTGGCCGAGTCGCCACGGTCGATGAAACCGTTGCTGCGCAGGCGGTTGACGTTCAAGCGATAGCTCAAGGTGTCGGTCAGCGAGCCGCCGCTGTCGAGGGCTTGCTGTTGGCGGTCGTAGGAGCCGTAGCCGAGGCGCACGTGGTTTTCGATTTCGCCTTCGAACGGCTTTTTCGGCACGGTATTGATCACCGCACCGGTGGCGCCTTCGCCGTACAGCACCGAGGCCGGGCCGCGCAGCACGTCAACGCGTTCCACCGACCAGGTGTCCACCGGGAAGGTCGAGGTGCCCATGCCCATGTACATGCGGTTGCCGTCGTACAGCTGCATCACCGAACCCTGGCCGGTAAAACCGCGTGCCGACAACGAGGTGCCGCCGTCGCCCGGCGAGCCGGTGCGGCTGATGCCGGTGGCACGGGAGATGGCGTCCTGCACACTGGCATCGCCACGCTGGCGAATCTGCGTGCCGGTCTGGCTTTCGACGCTGCCCGGGGTTTGCAGGGCGGTGAGGTTAAGGCGCGAGCCAGCGGTGGTCGGGGTGTTCAGGTCGACCCGTTCGTCATCCACGGCGGGCGCGGTGACGGGGCTGGCTGGCAGGGTCAGGGCCTGGGCGCTGTTGTGCAGGGCGAGCAGGCACAGGCCGGACGCAAGGTACTTGTTCATCGGTCGATCAGTCTTCCTGGGGTGTGCTCGCCGCAGGGCGCGGCGAGCAACGATAACGCACAAAGTGTTATAAGTTAACACTTATCGACTGCATGACTAAAAGTTCGCGCAGCCTACACAAGCCTTGTGGCGTGGGCATCTCGCCGGTTTCATGCAGAACCTGAGGCGGATTCACCTTGAGCAAAAAGACGCGACAGCACCAGGCGATCGACTGCCCACACGGCGATCAACGACGCGCCTACCAAGGGAAAAATGATCGCCAGGCCGAGCATGATCAGCATCGCGGTTTTCCATTTCGGCAGGTCATGACGCAGCGGCGGAACGCCCAGCCCGCCCATGGGCCTGCGCTTCCACCAGATCACCACGCCACTGACCGCGCTGAGCAGAATCATCAGGCAGATCAGCAATACGATCAGTTGGTTTACCCAGCCGAACATCTTGCCTTCGTGCAGCATCACGCCGGTCTCGGTGGCGCGCGCCGCCAGGTTGTAGTGCTGCCAGCGCACGTCGGCGAGGACCTTGCCGGTGTACTGGTCCACATGCAGGGTGGCGTCATTGCGCGGGTCGTCGGCGAACACCGAGACTGTGAACACGCCTGTGGCGGTGGTGGGGAAGGTGATGCTGTAGCCGGGTTCGACCTTGCGCGCAGTGGCAAGGTCGACCACCTGTTGCAGGCGCACGCCGGGCGCGGCGGGGCCTGCATGCATGGCGCCGTGGTTCATGTGTTCGGCATGGTCGCCGGACATCGGCATCGGCGTGTTTTCCATCGCCCACGGCACCGTCTGCTGGCTGGCGCTGTTGAGGATGCGCGCCTGCTGGTCGGACTGCGGCACGTTGTTCCACATTGCCGCGGGGAAGGTGTTCCACAGGGCGGCGTATTGCTTGCCCCAGAAGCCGGTCCAGGTCATGCCGCTGAGCAGCATCACCAGCAGGAAGGCCGCGCCCCAGAAACCGGCGACGGCGTGCAGGTCGCGCCATAGCAGGCGGCCCCTGGCGCTCAGGCGTGGCCACAGGACTCCGGCCGATGACTTGCCACGCGGCCACCACAGGTACAGGCCGGACACCACCAGCATCACCCCCCAACCGGCGGCGAGTTCCACCAGGCGGTCGCCGGTGGTGCCGATCATCAACTCACCGTGCAGCGCGCGGGCGATGGCTTGCAGGTTGTATTTGGCGTCCTGCTCGCCGAGCACGTTGCCGCGATAGGGGTCGACGAACACGGTTAGTTCGCGGCCGCCGTTGTGCATGACGAATTGCGCGCTGCGGGTGGCGTCGACCGGTGGCAGGTACTTGCTGACCGTCGCCTGCGGGTACGCGGCCCTGGCGCGCTGCAACTGTTCGTCGGCGCTCAGAGCGTGCTCGGCGCTTTTTACGGTGAGCAGGTCGGCGTACATCAACGGGTCTAGCTGGGGTTTGAACAGGTAGATGATGCCGGTGAGGGCCAGCAGCACCATGAACGGTGCCACGAAGAGGCCGGCGTAGAAGTGCCAGCGCCAGGCGAGGTTGTAGAAGGATACTTTTTGGGTGGTCATCAGGGGCTCCGCAAGCCTTGAATGTTGGATGCCGGTTGGGCTTCATCGGGAGCAAGCCCCTTCCCACAGTCGATCTGTGAACACATTTGAATGTGCGAGGGGCTTGCTCCCGATGCTCTTTACAAGCACAGGGTGTAAAGGGCTTACGCGGCAGCGGGCGGAGCGCGGGTACGGGCGCCTGGGAAGGTACTTTGCCGGGCATGACCCAGGCGCGGGGCGGGGGTAAGGGCGCCTATCGGCGGCGGTGTGTCGAGGGCGACCCAGGACAGGCCGCCGGGCAGGGCGGGGCAACTGAACAGCAGGTCGCAATAGCCGCATTTTGCCCAGAGTGCGTGATGGTCGTCGGGAGCTTGAGGGTGATGGGATTTGCCGTGGTGTGCCGGCATGTCCATGGACATGCCGACGTGATGATTCATCGGCATCGCCTGGGAAATCAGCGGACCGATAAAGATCATCAGCATGGCGAACAGGCTGACCCAGCCGCCGCGTGTCAGGCGGTGGCGTGCAGACAGCCCGGCGCGAGGGGCGCCCATCGATCAGCGACCTATTGGGCGTGGTTATGCGCGTGGGGCGGTGCCTTTTGCACCGACACTTGCACTTCGACCCTGCCGGCCTTTTCGAAGGTCAGGGTCAGCGGGAAGTGCTTGCCATCGGCCAACAAACTGCGGTCCTTGAGGCCCAGCAGCATCACGTGATACGCCATGGGCGCAAAGGTCAGTTCACCTTTGGCCGGCACTGCGACGCTGGTTACCTGCTGCATCTTCATCAGGTCGCCCTGCATCACATGCTCATGCAGCTCGGCCTTGTCGGCCACGGGGGTTTCGACGCCGAGCAGACGGTCCGGGGTTTTGCCGTCGTTATGGATCACGAAATACGCCGCGACGGTGGGCGCATTCGGTGGCAGCTCCTGGGACCAGGGGTCGCTGACCAGCAGCTCGCCGGCCTTGTAGTCGTCGGCATTGGCGGCGCTGAACACTGGCATCAGCAATGCGGCCAGCAGCAGGGAAGATTTGAGCATGACAGTTCTCCAGAACGGTTTTTGAACGCAGTTCACGAGCGAAGCAAATCAGACCGTGGGAGAGGCGCGGGGGTTGAGGCTCGGCCATTGACGGCGCGGGGTGGGGGCCTGCCGCGACTGCGGTGGCAGGCCCTGGGAGGCTTCAAACCGAGTGACGTACAACTGCGGCACATGCCCCGGCAGCGCCACCCATGGCGTCGAGCCCGAGCAGCACCAGCAATGCTGCATGGTGGAGTGATCGTCCTGCTGCGGCGCCGGGATCTCCAACTGGCCCAGGGCGACGGTGTTGACGCTTGCGCCAGTGGACGAACAGAACCCGCCCCAGAACAGCTGCGTGACCGGATCGTGCGCTGGCTGCATCGCATTGGCCAGCGGCATTGCAAACGCATTGAACAGCACTGCAAGGCAGGCGATCCAGGCAAGTGCAAAGTGTTGACGGGCCATGGTGGACAATCCGTGGGGTAAGCGATCAGGCGGGTATTTAGCCTGAACGGGGTGGATAAGTAAAAAGGCTGGTGTGGTGTCGCAGGGTTTGAGGATAGGCGGGGAATGGCTGTCGCGTCGGTATTCTTCAATCTCAATCATTAGCCGGCCTGAAGGTAACAAATAGGCTACCAATCAAGCAGGCGACCGCTTCTGACTTATCGAATGAAATTTGCCAACGCGATGAGTGTTTCTTCAGGCGACAATAGTTCCAGGTCTACGGTTGCCAGCACCGGCCGCCTCAGCACCAACACCGGCACCCCCTTTCCCGCGCCACCTCCAGCTTTGGCTCGGTGGCCGTGCTGCCACTGTTTTTGCTGATCAGCACATCAATTCGCTGGCGCGCAAACAACTGACGCTCATCCTCGAGCAGAAATGGCCCGCGCGCGCCGATCACTTCGCAGCGTTCATTGCCCGGGTACACCTCCAGCGCGCGCAGGGTCCAGAACTGGTGGTCGGGGATTTCGTCGAGGTGCTGCAACGGCTCGCGGCCCAGGGTGAACAACGGTCGTTTGAACGGTTTCAACGCTTCGGCCAACTGCGTCCAGTCACCGACTTCGCGCCAGTCGTCCCCGGGCTGCGGCTGCCAGGCCGGACGCCGCAGCGCCCAGCACGGCACCCCGCAGGCGCGCGCCGCCTGGGCCGCGTTGTGGCTGATCTGCGCCGCATACGGGTGGGTCGCGTCGAGAATCAGGCTGACGCCTTCAGCGCGCACAAACTGCGCCAGGCCGTCCGCACCACCATAGCCCCCCACACGTACCTGGCAGGTCAGGTCGGTGGGCACGCGCCCAACCCCCGCCAGGCTGTAGATATGCTGCGGCCCTAACGTGCGCGCGATGGCCAGCGCCTCGGTCACGCCGCCCAGCAGCAAAATCCTGTTCATAACGGCTTGACCATGTCCAGCAGGGTGATCGGCAGCGCCTGGCGCCACGTATCGAATTCCCCCAACGGCTGCGCCTGGGCCACGTGGATGCGCGTGAGTTCGCCGCCATGCCGGGCGCGCCAGTTCATCAGGGTCATTTCGCTTTGCAGGGTCACCGCATTGGCGACCAGCCGCCCGCCTGGGCGCAATTGCTGCCAGCAGGTTTCCAGCACGCCCTCGCGGGTAACGCCGCCGCCGATGAAGATCGCGTCCGGTGCCTCAAGCCCCGTCAGAACCCCGGGTGCCTTGCCGCGAATCAGTTGCAGGCCTGGCACGCCAAGGGCATCACGGTTGTGTTCGATCAGGCCCTGGCGACCGCCATCGGCTTCAATCGCCAACGCGCGGCAGCTTGGGTGCGTGCGCATCCATTCGATGCCGATGGAGCCACTGCCCGCGCCCACATCCCACAGCAGTTCGCCGGGCAGCGGCGCGAGGCGCGCGAGGGTCATGGCGCGCACGTCACGCTTGGTCAGTTGACCGTCGTGCCGGAACGCCGAATCCGGCAGGCCGGCAAGGCGTGACAGCCCCGGCGTGTCACTGCAGGCCTGGCAGTCGATGGCGACCAGGTTCAAATCGGCGACCCGGTCCAGCGTCCACGACTGCGCGAGCCCATCGATGCGCTGCTCATCCGCGCCGCCCAGGTGTTCAAACACGCTCAGTCGGCTCGGTCCAAACCCGGCCTGTGCCAGCAACGCGGCGATCAACCCAGGGCTGCTGCCGTCGTTACTCAACACCAGCAAACGCACGCCGCTGGCCAGATGCGCGTTGAGCGCCGCCAGCGGCCGGGCGACCACGGATAACGTCACCACGTCCTGCAACGGCCAACCCAGCCGTGCCGCCGCCAGCGAGACGGACGACGGTGCCGGCAACACCAGCAGCTCATCCGCCGCCACTTGGCGCGCCAGGCTGGCGCCCACGCCGTAGAACATTGGATCGCCGCTGGCCAGGACGCACACCGGCTCACCGCGCCGTGCCAGTACCGGCTCCAGGGAAAACGGGCTCGGCCACAGTTGCCGTTCGCCGCGAATACACACCGGCAGCAGGTCCAACTGGCGCTGACCACCTATAATCCGCGTGGCGCGCAACAGGGCGTGCCGGGCGTTTTTGCCCAGCCCATTGAAGCCGTCTTCACCGATGCCTACAACCGTCAGCCAGGGCGACATATCCATTCCTTGAGCGACATCCGACGGGCAGGCTTTTC
Organism: Pseudomonas trivialis; assembly: GCF_036864995.1. NCBI lineage: Bacteria > Pseudomonadati > Pseudomonadota > Gammaproteobacteria > Pseudomonadales > Pseudomonadaceae > Pseudomonas > Pseudomonas trivialis. Next base: position 663,702 of record NZ_CP142151.1, read on the forward strand.
ATGCCGCCGGACAAAGCAGGCATAATACCGCGCCTTTACCCGTCAACCGGTAGCCCCGTGAACCCATCGCCCGCCCTGAACACCTTGCGCCCCTCGGCTTGTCCGGGGTTGCTGCGTATCGTCCAGGCGCTGGATGGCGGCATCTGCCGGATCAAACTGGCCGGCGGTTCGATCACCGCCACCCAGGCCCACGCCGTGGCGGACGCGGCCCGGGCCTACGCAGGCGGCGTGATCGAGGCGACCAACCGCGCCAACCTGCAGATTCGCGGGATCGGCGCCGAGCAGGACGCCTTGATCGCAGCCCTGCTGGCTGCAGGCCTTGGGCCGAATAATGCGGCGGGTGACGACGTGCGCAACCTGATGCTCAGCCCCAGTGCCGGCATCGACCCGCAGATGCTGTTCGACACCCGCCCGCTGGCCGCGCAGATCCTCGCCACCCTGGAAAACCATCCGCGCTTTCATGAACTGTCGGCCAAATTCGCCGTGCAACTGGACGGCGGCGAGGCTTTGGCGATGCTCGAACACCCTCACGACTTGTGGCTGTCGGCGTTTGAACACGGCGGCGATACCTTGCTGGCGTTCGGCCTGGCCGGGTGCCCGGGGCTGGATGCGCCACTGGCGGCCGTGCGTCTGGAGCAGGGGCATGCCCTGGTGGTCGCCGTGCTGGACGCGTTTCTGGCACTGGCGACGCCGCAGCAAACGCGCATGCGTCATCTGGCGGTGGATAACCTGGTGAGCCGCCTGAGCCTGCCGCTGTTGCCGGCAGATGGCTTCAAACGCCCGGCCAGTGATGCCTTGCAGCACCTGGGCAGTTATCCACAGCGGCAAAAAAACCGATGTTACGTCGCCGCCGTTGCGCCGTTGGGTCGTCTGGATTCGACGATGCTCAGCGGCGCCGCGCAACTGGCCAGCGAGCATGGCGACGGCACCTTGCGCTTCACTCCCTGGCAAGGCGTGCTGCTGCCCAACCTCACACAACCTCAAGCGGTGACTGCGGGTTTGGCGCAACTGGGCTTTCTCTGCTCGGGCGAGCAACCCCTGGCCCGCGTGATCGCCTGCACCGGTTCCAGCGGCTGCGCCAAGGGCCTGGCCGACACCAAGGCCGACGCTCTCGGCCTGCCGCCCGGCCACGACGTGCACCTGTCCGGCTGCTCGCGCTCCTGCGCCGCTGCGCACACCGCGCCAGTCACCTTGCTGGCGGTGAGCCCCGGCCACTACGACCTCTATTTTCGCGATGCAGCCCAGCCGGGTTTCGGCCGGCTGCACGCGCGCAACCTTTCCATTGAAGCGGCGGGCGCCGTGCTGCGCGCTCGTCCACGGAGCAACACCGATGATTGATTACATCCGCGACGGTCAGGAGATCTATCGCAACTCCTTCGCCATCATTCGCGCGGAAGCCAACCTGAAGCGCATCCCGGTCGACCTGGAAAAACTCGCGGTGCGGGTGATTCATGCGTGCGGCATGGTCGGCGCCATCGACGGCCTGCAGTTCTCCGAAGGTGCGGGCAAGGCCGGGCGCGATGCGCTGGCGGCCGGCGCGCCGATCCTGTGTGACGCGCGGATGGTCTCCGAAGGCGTGACCCGCACGCGCCTGCCGGCCAACAATCAGGTGATCTGCACCCTGCGTGACGACAGCGTGCCGCAGTTGGCGCGCGACTTGGGCAACACCCGCTCTGCCGCCGCGCTGGAGCTGTGGCGCCCGCACCTGAAAGGCAGTGTGGTGGTGATCGGCAACGCACCGACCGCGCTGTTTTACCTGCTGGAGATGCTCGATGCCGGCGCGCCGAAACCGGCGCTGATACTCGGCTTTCCTGTTGGCTTCGTCGGCGCCGCTGAATCCAAGGCAATGCTCGCCGCCGACAGCCGTGGCGTGCCCTTCGTGATCATGCAGGGTCGCCTCGGCGGCAGCGCCATGGCCGCCGCCGCCGTCAATGCGCTTGCCACGGAGGTGGAGTGATGCCGGCACGCGGACGCTTGATCGGCCTGGGCGTCGGCCCCGGCGACCCGGAGCTGATCACCGTGAAGGCCCTGCGCCTGCTGCGCGAATCTCCGGTGGTGGCGTACTTTGTGGCCAAGGGCAAGAAAGGCAACGCGTTCAGCATCATCGAGGACCACCTGGTGCCCCAGCAGACCCTGATGCCGCTGGTGTACCCGGTGACCACCGAAGCGCTGCCGGCGCCGCTGTCCTACGAACAGGTGATCAGCGACTTCTACGACACCGCCAGCCTGCACGTGGCGGCGCATCTGGACGCCGGCCGCGATGTGGCGGTGATCTGCGAGGGTGACCCGTTCTTCTACGGCTCCTACATGTACCTGCACGACCGCCTCGCCGAGCGCTACGAAGCACAGGTCATCCCCGGTGTGTGCTCGATGCTCGGTGGCGCTTCGGTGCTTGGCGCGCCGCTGGTGTACCGCAACCAGAGCCTGTCGGTGCTGTCGGGGGTATTGCCCCATGAAGACCTCAAGCGCCGTTTGGCTGATGCCGACGCGGCGGTGATCATGAAGCTGGGCCGCAACTTCCCCAAGGTGCGCCAGGTGCTGGAAGAACTGGGGCTTGCCGACCGTGCGCTGTATGTGGAGCGCGCAACCATGGCCAATCAGAAAATCGTGCCGTTGGACCAGGTGGTGCCGATGTCGTCGCCATATTTCTCGCTGATCATTGTGCCCGGTGAACGGTGGCAAGGATGATCAGTCCCGCGATCGTTATCCTCGGCCAGGGCAGCCTCGCCACGGCGCGCCGGATCCAGCAGGTGTATCCCGGCGCGTTGATCCACGGCCTGGCCGGACGCATCGAAGGCGCGGACGTAAATTACAGCGAATTCGGCGCCACGCTGCGCCAGCTCTACCAGCAGGGCACGCCGCTGATTGCGCTGTGCGCTGCCGGCATTGTGATTCGCACCCTGGCGCCGCTGTTGTTGGAAAAGGGCGAAGAGCCCGCCGTGCTGGCGGTGGCCGAGGACGGCAGTGCGGTGGTGCCGCTGCTCGGTGACCTGGGCGGTGTGAATGTCATGGCGCGCGAGATCGCGGCGGCCTTGAACGTGGCGGCGGCGATCACCACCAGTGGCGAGCTGCGTTTCGGCACCTGCCTGCTCAACCCGCCCCAGGGTTATGAACTGGGAGACCTGGAGCTGGGCAAGCGCTTTGTCAGCGATCTGCTGGCCGGTGAACGTGTGCGCATCGAAGGGGCGGCGCCGTGGTTGAACGAGGCGAATCTGCCCCGGGATCAGCAGGCTCATCTGGCGATTCACGTGGGCAGCGCCGCGCGCGCGCCTGCGGCCAATGAACTGCTGATTTACCCGAAAAATGTGAGCGTCACCTGCAAACCAGGCGCGCAGTTGGCCGAGCGGGTGCGCACCGCGCTGCAACAGGCCGGCATCGCGCTGCAATCGCTGGCCTGTCTGTTGGCCAGTGACACGCAGATGGCGGACGCGTCGCTGCACGAAGCCGCAACGCAGTTGGCGGTGCCGCTACGGTTCGCCAGCGTCAGCCAGGACGCCGATATCGTGATCGATGTTGCCGAGCAACCGCTGGACCTGTCCCAGGTCGGTCGCGCGCGTGGTCGTCTCGCAGTGATCGGTCTGGGCCCCGGCGCCGTCGAGTTGATGGTGCCGGCGGTGAAGGCCGAGCTGGCGCGCTGTACCGATGTGCTGGGCTATGAAACCTACGTGCGCATGGCCGGGCCGTTCCGCGACGATCAGGTACAACACTGCACCGACAACCGCGAAGAAATGCAGCGCGCGCGGCACGCCTTCGAACTGGCCGTGCAAGGCCGTTCGGTGGTGGTCGTGTCGTCCGGCGACCCGGGCGTATTTGCCATGGCGGCGGCAGTGATCGAGGCGCTGCACGAGTCCAGCGACCCGGCGTGGCATCAGGTCGACCTGCAGATTTTGCCGGGGGTGTCTGCGTCGCTGGCGACCGCCGCCCAGGCCGGCGCGCCGTTGGGTCACGACTTCTGCATGATGTCGCTGTCGGACAACCTCAAGCCCTGGTCGATCATCGAAAAACGCCTGGACCTCGCGTCCCAGGCCGACCTGGCGCTGGCGTTCTACAACCCGATCTCCCGCGCACGGCCTTGGCAACTGGGGCGAGCGCTGGAAATCGTCGCGCAGCACCGCACGGCCGAAACGCCGGTGGTGCTCGGCCGCGATATCGGGCGACCGGGCCAGAGCCTGCGCGTCACCACTCTGGGGCAACTCACGCCCGAGCAGGTGGACATGCGCACCATGGTGCTGATCGGCTCGTCCACCACCTGCACATTCCCGCGTGCCGGTGGCGGTGAGTGGGTATACACGCCGCGCTGGTACGGCGACAAACCCAACGCCTGATACCGTGGGAAAGCTCCGATTAATTCTCGGGTTATACCGGGGGTTAGTCGGGGCTTTTTCTTTTTTCATCGATGAAATAAGTGCGACCTGGCGCTGCGCCCGGCAATTGCTGGGCGGCATGTTCAGGTGCGAGCAGGCAAGGGATAAGTGTGGTCTGGCAAGCGCGCCCGTCACTGGACTAGGGTGAAGGCAGCCCCAATGTGGGGTGCTTGTGGAGAGCTGAACATGGAGCGACATCATAGAAGGATCAACAGTACAAAAAGGCGCAAGTTGATTGCGGCCTACAAGCTGCCGGCGGCGCCAGGTGCGCCGGCATTGTCGGCGCCCGACCTCGAGGATGAGTCGAACGCGGCGGTGGTCAACAACAGCGTGATCTCGTTTGCCGAGGGACTGTCCGGCCTGAGCCGCGAATACATTCGCAAAAGTTACCTGCTGGCCAGCAGTTATGTCAGCGATGTGTTGAAGATTCATCGCGGCACCGAGGCGTGGTATGACGAATTCCTCAAGGTGATGATCAGCCTGGGCTGGCTGCCGATGCGCAGCAGCTTCGAGCGGGTCTCCAGCAGCGGCAAGGGCCTGACGGTGCAACTGGCGGTGCTGAACATGATTGCCGCGATGCTCGCCTCGACCGCACTGGCCGGGCCGGTGCTGGCGGCCTTGCCCAGGCTGGCGGCGGATGCGCTGGAGGCCATGAAGCAGCAACCCGCCTCGTTCGAGCTGTTCAAGCGCAACAGTACGCTGCAGCAGGGCGGTGACTTTGGCGTGGCGTCGTGCACCGAAGCCAACGGCGAAGTGATGATGGTGCTGGTGACCTACAGCAGCCAGGGCGTGAGCAAACAGGTGGGGCTGCCGTTTCTGGAGTGGGACAGTTCCTCGTTCGAAGCCTTCAGCGGGCAGACCTGCCTGGTGCTCAATACCTCGCTGGTCAACGAAAAAACCATCCAGCTGATGCGCGAGAGCGCGGGGGACAAGGTGCAGTCGGCTATCGCCAGATACCGCATCTGAGGCATTTATCAGGCCTGTGAGATTGCGAAGACGATTTGACGGGGCGCCTCAGATCAAAAGCAAAAGCGCGGCGGCCTTAGAGCCGACCGGAATGGTTTGCCGAACGCCGTACAAAATGTGGGAGCGGCTTGCCCGCGAAAGCGGTGGGTCAGTCAACATCAATGTTTGCTGGACTACCGTCTTCGCAGGCAAGCCAACTCCCACAGGGGATCTGCGCTTGACTGAACGGCATCAGGGCGAGCCCGCTCGCCACAGCGGCTAGAGTTTGCTGCAAGACAGCGCAGTTGAAGTCAGGAGGGCTCGTGTTCCGGGCGCTGTTGGCGCTGTGCCACCCAGAATTCCACCAGCTCACGCAACTGCGACAACTCCACCGGCTTGGCCATGTGCCCGTCCATTCCGGCCTGGCGTGCGCGTTCCTTGTGTTCCGAGAGGATATGCGCAGTCAGCGCCACCACCGGCGTGCGGATGCGCTGGTGGCTGACTTCCCACGCGCGCAGTTGCTGTGTGGCGGAGAAGCCATCGAGGATCGGCATTTCGCAGTCCATCAACACCAGATCGTAGCGCTGGGCCTTCATCGCCTGCAGGGCTTCTTCGCCGTTGCTGGCGGTGTCCGGGTTGAGGTTGAGCTTGCCAAGCATGCCGCGAATCACTTTGGTGGAGATGCTGTTGTCTTCGGCCACGAGGATGCGGAAGTCGGCCGGCACAGTAATCGCGGCTGGTGCGCTGAGTTGCGCGCGTGGCTGTGCGTTGCCTTTGTTGCGCTGGGTCAGTTCGTCGGCCAGGGTGGTCTTGAGTGTATAACCGGCCACCGGCTTGGCGAGGATGCGCTTGATCCCGCTGTTGCGCGCGATGATTTTGCTCGGCGCGTTGCTGATGCCGGTGAGCATGATCAGCAGGATGTCGTGGTTCAGGCTCGGGTCTTCCTTGATCTTGGCCGCGAGCTGCATGCCGGTCATGCCGGGCATGTTCTGATCCAGCAGCACCACATCGAAGTAGTCGCGCAGGTGCGCCTTGGTACGCAGCAGCGCCAGGGCTTCCTTGCCGGACGACACGGCGCTCACGTTCAGGCCCCAGGCGCTGCATTGCTGCACCAGCACCTTGCGGCAGGTGTCGTTGTCGTCCACCACCAGCACGCGCGCATCCTGCAGCGGACCGTCCAGGTCGCAGGTGGGATGTTGCAGGCGCTGCGGGTCCAGCGGCAGGGTCAGCCACAGGGTGCTGCCCTGGTGCGTGCCACTCTTGATGCCGAACTCGCCGTTCATCAACAGGATCAACTGGCGGGCAATCACCAGGCCCAGGTGGCCGCTCAGGCGCGTGGCCGAAACGAAGTTCTTGCTGTGCAGTTCGCTGTGCAGCAAGGCGTCGCGTTCGGCGGCGTCCATCGGCAGGCCACTGTCCTGCACGGCAATGCGCAGGCGTGGCTGGGTGTTGCGGTCTTCCAGTGCGATCACGATCAGCACTTCACCTTCGTCGGTTTTCTGCAGGGCGTTTTCCAACAGGCTCAGCATTGCCTGGCGCAGGCGCGTGGGGTCGCCGCTGATGACGCGGGGCACCTGGGGCTGGATAAAGCTGATCAGCTCGACGTTCTGCTGTTCGGCCTTGGCGCGGAAGATGCTCAGGCAGTCGTCGATCAGTGCATTGAGGTCGAACTGCACGTCATCGAGCTCGATCTGCCCGGATTCGAGCTTGGAGATGTCGAGAATCTCGTTGATCAGCGTGAGCAGCTCGTTGCCGGCGCTGTGGATGGTCTGCACATAGTCGCGCTGCTTGACCGACAGCGGCGTGCCCAGCAGCAGCTCGGTCATGCCCAGCACGCCGTTCATGGGGGTGCGGATTTCGTGGCTGATCTTTGCCAGAAACTCGGCCTTGGCGGCGATTTCGGCGTTGCTTGCGGCCAGGTCACGGCTGAGGCTGAAGCGGGTTTCGACAATGGCGCGCTGGCGTTCGCCCAGCGCCAGGCTCATCAACAGGCCGCTCAGGCAGATAAAACCGAGCAGCGTCACGATCAGCCCCTGCGGTGCCACCAGCGTCAGGCCGAGCAGGGCGGGCAGGATGATCAGTGTGCCGATGTTGAACACCACCATCGCCGCCACGAACAGGCGCGCCGGGCGGTAGCCTTTTTGCCAGTGATAGGCCGAGACGAACAGCATGCTCAGGCCTGCCAGTGCCACCAGGGCGTAGGTGATGATGTTCAGCGGCAGGGTGTTGACGAACAGCAGCAACAGGCCGCAGAGCACAATCACCAGGATATCGGCCATCAACAGCTTGTTCAGCGGATGCGGGCCCAGCGGCATGAAGAAACGGTAGGCATACATCAGCCCGCAGGGTGCGGTGAGCAGCAGGGCGAGGTAGGCGCCGGGGGTCTGGATCGCGTGCCAGTTGGGCAGCCATGGCCCCACCAGGTTGAGCAGCAGCGCCAGGCTGAGCATCAACAGCACTTCGCAGGCCGCCAGCCACAGGCTGCTGCGCGAGCGGTGATAGGCGAAGCGCGTGAGGTTATGCAGGATCAGCATCGCCAGTACGCCGAACAGCAGGCCGTAGATCAGCGTCTGGTTCTGGTTGGCGGCGGCCAGTACCGCCGGCTCCAGAGTGATGTACGGGCGCAGTTCGTGTTCCGACACCATGCGCAGGTACACCTCCAGAGGCTTCTGGCTCTGGGGCATCGGCAGCATGAAGTCACTGCTGGGCAGCGGGCGCTCCGATTGCGGCTGGCGGGTGCCGGTGTTCTGCTGTTCGACCAGGGCGTCGCCGTCCAGCACGTACAGGCTCAAGTGCGACAGGTCAGGGGCGAACACCCGCAGCAGTTGCTCGTGCTTGCCGGGTTGCAGCTTGAAGCGTACCCACAATGCACCGTCCGGCGGGGCAGCGGTGATACGGTCCAGTTCGGTGGGGCTGAATTGATTGGTGTAGCGCGGGGACCGTATGTCGCTCAGTTGCAGGTCAGCCTGTTCGTCGAGCAATATCGCCCAACCACTGCCTTGTGCGGCCGCCTGGGCCGGGAACAAGCAGAGCAATGTCAGCAGGCTGACAGTGAAACCTATGGCGATCCTGAGCCAGCGCAAGGCGAAATCCCTTCGTAGGTTGGTGCACGGGTGAACTATGCGCGGGGAGGCATGAGTACGGCAAGGGCCACAGGCCCTCACCTAACCGAACGGATAGCTACGAGTTCTCGCCACGTTCACGGGCAATGGCGCGGTAGCCGATGTCCGTGCGGTAAAAACAGCCTTGCCAGTCGATCTTCGCCGCCAGCTTGTACGCCTGTTGCTGCGCGGCGTCGACACTGGCACCCATCGCGGTGGCGCACAATACGCGGCCACCGGCGGTCACGACCTTGCCATCCTTGAGCGCGGTGCCCGCATGGAACACCTTGCCTTCCAGCGTAGCAGCGTCTTCGAGACCTTCAATCACATCGCCCTTGGCATAGTCGGCGGGATAACCCCCGGCGGCTATTACAATCCCGACGCTCGGGCGCGGGTCCCACTGCGCTTCAACCTTGTCCAGCGCCTGGGCCAGGGCGGCTTCCACCAGCAGCACCAGGCTGGACTGCAGGCGCAGCATCACCGGCTGGGTTTCCGGGTCGCCGAAGCGGCAGTTGAATTCGATGACTTTCGGGTTGCCGGCCTTGTCGATCATCAGGCCCGCGTAGAGGAAACCGGTGTAGACGTTGCCTTCGTCGGCCATGCCGCGCACGGTCGGCCAGATCACCAGGTCCATGACGCGCTGATGCACTTCGCTGGTGACCACGGGGGCAGGGGAGTAGGCGCCCATGCCGCCGGTATTCGGACCGCTGTCGCCGTTGCCGACGCGCTTGTGGTCCTGGCTGGTGGCCATCGGCAGCACGTTCTTGCCGTCGACCATCACGATAAAGCTGGCTTCTTCGCCGTCGAGGAACTCTTCGATCACTACCCTGGAACCTGCGTCACCAAAGGCGTTGCCGGCGAGCATATCGCGTACCGCGTCTTCGGCTTCCTGCAGGGTCATGGCGACGATCACGCCTTTACCGGCGGCCAGGCCATCGGCCTTGATCACGATTGGCGCGCCTTTTTCACGCAGGTAAGCCAGGGCCGGCTCGATCTCGGTGAAGTTCTGGTAGTCGGCGGTGGGGATCTTGTGACGCGCCAGGAAATCCTTGGTGAAGGCTTTCGAGCCTTCCAACTGCGCGGCGCCAGCGGTGGGGCCGAAGCAATCCAGGCCACGGCTGCGGAACAGATCCACCACGCCCGCCACCAGCGGTACTTCCGGGCCGACGATGGTCAGCGAAACGTTCTTTTCGGCAAAGTCAGCCAACTGCTCAAGGGCCAGTACGTCGATGGCGACGTTCTCGCACTTGGCTTCAATGGCGGTACCGGCGTTGCCGGGTGCCACGAAAACCTTCTGGACGCGTGGGTCCTGAGCAACTTTCCAGGCCAGGGCGTGTTCACGGCCACCGCTGCCAATGATCAAAACATTCATTTCAAAAACCTCGGATGACGCAAATTCTGTTGGGCGCCGCAAGAGCGCTTTATGTGGGAGGGGGCTTGCTCCCGATAGCGGTCTATCAGTCAAATAATCGCCTGCTGAAATACCGCCATCGGGAGCAAGCCCCTCCCACATTTCGATCAAGTTGGATCAGTGACGGAAGTGGCGCATGCCGGTGAAGACCATGGCAATGCCGGCCTCATCCGCAGCGGCGATCACTTCGGCATCACGCATCGAACCGCCCGGCTGGATCACGGCGGTCACGCCTGCCTTGGCGGCGTTGTCCAGGCCATCACGGAACGGGAAGAACGCGTCGGACGCCATCACCGAACCAGCCACCTGCAGACCGGCGTGTTCAGCCTTGATCGCAGCAATGCGCGCCGAGTTCACGCGGCTCATCTGGCCGGCGCCGACACCGATGGTCTGGCGGTTCTTGGCGTAGACGATGGCATTGGATTTAACGTACTTGGCCACTTTCCAGGCGAAGATCAGGTCGTTGATCTCCTGCTCGGTCGGCGCGCGTTGGGTCACGACTTTCAGGTCTTCACTGCCGATCATGCCGATGTCGCGGCTCTGTACCAGCAGGCCGCCATTGACGCGCTTGTAGTCCCAGGCAGCGGCACGCTCGGCCGACCACTCGCCGCACGCCAGCAGGCGCACGTTGGCTTTGCCGGCGACGATGGCGCGGGCTTCTGCGCTGACGCTTGGGGCGATGATCACTTCGACGAACTGACGCTCGACAATGGCCCTGGCGGTTTCGGCGTCCAGCTCACGGTTGAAGGCAATGATGCCGCCGAAGGCCGACTCGGTGTCGGTGGCGTAGGCCAGTTCGTAGGCCTGGCGAATCCCGCCTTCTGCGTCGGGGCTTACCGCCACGCCGCACGGGTTGGCGTGCTTGACGATCACGCAGACCGGCTTGACGAAGCTCTTTACGCATTCCAGCGCGGCGTCGGTGTCGGCCACGTTGTTGTAGGACAGCTCTTTACCTTGCAATTGGGTCGCGGTGGCGATGCCGACTTCGGCAGGCTTGGCCTCAACGTAGAACGCCGCGCTCTGGTGCGGGTTCTCGCCGTAGCGCATTTCCTGAGCCTTGATGAACTGGCTGTTGAAGGTGCGCGGGAACTGGCTGCGGTCTTCGGTGCTCAGGGTGTCGGCGGCCTGATTCACGGTGCCCATGTAGTTGGCGATCATGCCGTCGTAGGCGGCGGTGTGTTCGAACGCCTTGAGCATCAGGTCGAAGCGCTGGGCGTAAGTCAGGCCGCCAGCCTTGAGGCCTTCGAGCACCTGGGCGTAGTCGCCGGCGTTGACCACGATGGCCACGTCTTTATGGTTCTTGGCTGCCGAGCGGACCATGGTAGGGCCGCCGATGTCGATGTTTTCGATGGCGGTCGGCAGGTCGCAGCCGGGCTTGTTGATGGTGGCTTCGAACGGGTAGAGGTTGACGGCCACCAGGTCGATCGGCTTGATGCCGTGCTCGCTCATGATGGCGTCGTCGATACCGCGACGGCCGAGGATGCCGCCGTGGATTTTCGGGTGCAGGGTCTTGACCCGACCGTCCATCATTTCTGCGAAACCGGTGTAGTCCGCCACTTCCACTGCGGCCACGCCGTTGTCCTGCAGCAGTTTGAAGGTCCCGCCCGTGGAGAGGATTTCCACGCCCAGGGCTTCCAGCTCCCGGGCAAATTCCAGGATGCCGGTCTTGTCGGAAACACTGATCAAGGCGCGGCGGATCGGCAGGCGGGTAGTCTGGTCGGTCATTTCAATTTCCATCAAAAGCAAAGGAGTCAGCAAAAAAGGCGACCGGTTCTACGCGGGCGCCTTTCTGGTTTGATTGAATGCTTACAGCAAATCGTACTGCTTGAGCTTTTTGCGCAAGGTGCCACGGTTGAGGCCGAGCAGCTCACTGGCTTTGGTCTGGTTACCCTTGACGTAGTTCATCACGCTTTCGAGCAAGGGCGCCTCGACTTCGGAAAGCACCAGGTTGTACACGTCCGTGACGGAAGCGCCCTCAAGGTGGGCGAAATAATTGTGCAGCGCCTTCTCCACACTCCCGCGAAGGGTCTGGCCTTCTTCGCTCGGCGTGTTCAGGTGCTGTTTCAAATTGACGTTGTCGCTCACGGGTGCTGTTCCACTCACTAAAGTCTCGGTCATCATCGTCATGCGGCCACCCATTCTCCGTCCCCTGCTCTCAGGCTCTTGTCTCGCTCGGTAAAGAACTCACGAACGGCGGTGACCTGTGCTTGCGTTTCATCCAAACGATTGAACCCGGCGCGAAACTCCCTGGCGCCTGGCAGGGTTGCGAGATACCAACCCACATGCTTGCGAGCAATACGCACGCCCATCACATCGCCGTAAAACGTGTGAAGGGCCGCCAGATGCTCTAGCAGAATACGTTCCACCTCGGGCAACTCCGGTGCCGGCAATACCTCGCCAGTGCGCAGGAAATGCTCGATCTCACGAAAGATCCATGGCCGCCCCTGGGCGGCCCGGCCAATCAACAGGCCATCGGCGCCGGTGGCGTGCAGCACGCGCCGGGCTTTCTCGGCCGAGTCGATATCGCCATTGGCAAATACCGGCATCGACACCGCCTGCTTGATCGCGGCAATGGTGTCGTACTCGGCAACACCTGTGTACAGATCGGCGCGGGTGCGACCATGCACCGCCAGCGCCGTAATGCCTGCCTGTTCAGCGATCTTCGCCACTGTCAGGCCGTTCTTGTTGTCCCGGTCCCAGCCGGTACGGATCTTCAGGGTTACCGGCACATCGACTGCGGCCACAACGGCCTGCAGGATCTCGGCAACCAACTGCTCGTCCTTCAACAGCGCGGAACCGGCGGCCTTGTTGCAGACCTTCTTGACCGGGCAGCCCATGTTGATATCAATGATCTGTGCACCCAGCTCCACATTGGCCCGGGCCGCGTCCGCCAGCATCTGCGCATCACCACCGGCGATCTGTACCGAGCGGGGCTCGGGATCACCTTCGTGGATCATGCGCATCCGCGATTTGCGGGTGTTCCACAAGCTCATGTCGCTGGTGACCATTTCCGAGACTACAAGACCCGCACCCAAACGTTTGCACAGCTGACGAAAGGGCTGGTCGGTGACGCCCGCCATCGGGGCGAGGATCAAGCCGTTCTGCAATGTGTATGGGCCGATGCGTACCGCCGACATAGGACTTCCCTGTTGTGGGGCCGGATCATTAGAGTTCGAAAAAGGGTTGGCATGATACCCGCTCTCGATGACTGGATAAAGGCTGAATTGGATAAAATCTGAACAGTTATTTCTTTATCGCCGCCCGTTAGGTAACCGGCGATTCTGGCAGGAATCTGCCACCAAAGCCCCGCAGTGCGGGCCGTTTCACTCGGGCGAATGAAAGCTCAGGCTGTAATTTACGGCTTTGTTGCCGGGGTCGAGGATATCCAGCGAGATGTGGATCGGCGTTTGTGATGGCATTTCGCTCACTCCGGCCAGCTCGCCGCTCAGGTATTCGGCAGGCTTGAAGCGACGACTGGCGATCAGGCCGCCGTTCATGTCGGCAAAGCGCAACTCCAGCAAGGGGAAGGGCTGGGAGAACGTCGCACGGTTGTAGATGATCGCATCCACCACCAGCGCCCCGGCGAACTCAGGGTGGCTGCGCACCACCAGGTTGCTGCTCTTGATGTGCGCAATATCGACCCGCGATGGCACCTTGCAGCCAAGCACCGGGCACACTTGCTGGAACCACGGGCGGTAGGCGTCCTGGCGCGCGAGGTCGTCGAACTGGTAGGCGATGAACTGCCCGGCGAGGCCGGCCGCCGCGATCAGCACGAGCAGTATCCACAGCAGGCGACGGCCCGGTGTCGATGCGCGCTTTTGCGCGTACAGGTGCAGCGGGTCGTCTTCCAGGTCCAGCAGTTGCTCGTCGTGAACACGGGTCTCGGCGCGCGGGCGCTTGCGGCGCAGCGGTGGGCGTTGATCCTGCGGCTCGGCCGCATGGGTCAGGAGCGTGAACGGTGGGTCGGGATTTTCATCATCCAGGGCAGGTTCGTCGTCGAGGGCTTCGGCACGCCGCGACATGGACGGTTCGGTGCGCTGTCGTCCGCTGCTCGGCTCAGCGGGCTCGTCGACAGCCTGGGTGCGTTCCTGCGGCGGTTCGCTGAACAGGCTGGCGGCCCATTTCTCTTCCTCAGCCTTCACGTTGTCGCGACTGGCGCTGAGGGCATCCTCTTTTTGTCGACGGTCGGAGCCGGCGTGCCGACGCTCGGCGCCCAGCGGTTTTTCGCGCTGTTCCAGCTTGGCCAGCTCTTCGTCCAGGTCCAGGTTGTCCAGGTCCAGCTCTTCGGCGTTCCACTGTTTCTGGCTGATGGCGCGCGGTGACTCTGGCGCCGGTTCAACGGCCACCGGCAGCTCGGCGTCGCCGGCCTCGGCGCGCTGCTCGAGCAGTTGGCGCAGGGCGTTGAAGACCTGAAGACACGAGCCGCAACGCACCACGCCGCGAGCCGCGCTCAGTTGAGCGTGGTTGACGCGAAAGCGCGATTGGCAATGCGGGCACTGGGTGACGAAACTGTCGGTCATGCGGCCATCCGATTCAGGCAAGCGCTCATTCTAGCGCCGACGTCCGCTGATGCGTACCCAGCCATCGCGGTTGGCTATCGGATCCAGCTCAAAATCCTTCGCGTAGGCGGCGGCAACGTCTTCGTCCTGCTCGGCAAGGATGCCCGACAGCGCCAGGCGCCCGCCCGGTTTGACCAGGCTCGACAACTGCGGCGCCAGGGCAACCAGCGGCCCGGCAAGGATATTGGCCACCAGCACATCGGCCTGCACCTGCGGCAGGTCCTGGGGCAGGTACAGCGGGAATTTGCCTTCGGCAATGTGGTTGCGTCCTGCGTTGTCGCGCGAAGCTTCCAGTGCCTGCACGTCGATATCGGTGCCCACGGCCTCCCTGGCGCCCAGCAACAGTGCGGCAATGGCCAGGATCCCCGAGCCACAGCCGAAGTCCAGCACATTGCAATCGGTCAGGTCCTGGCCATCCAGCCATTCCAGGCACAGCGCGGTGGTGGGGTGGGTGCCGGTGCCGAATGCCAGACCCGGGTCCAGCAGCAGGTTGACCGCATCGGGTTCAGGCGCGGCATGCCAGCTCGGCACGATCCACAGGCGCTGGCCGAAGCGCATCGGCTGGAAGTTGTCCATCCAGCTGCGCTCCCAGTCCTGGTCTTCGATCACTTCGCTGTGATGCTCGGGCAGCGGGCTGCCGGTGAGCAGTTCCATATGGGCCAGCACGGCGGCAGCATCGGTGCCGTCTTCGAACAGCGCCAGCAAATGGGTGTGGGACCACAGCGGGGTGGTATTGAGTTCGGGCTCGAAGATCGGCTGGTCTTCAGCGTCCATGAAGGTCACCGACACGGCGCCCACTTCGAGGAACGCGTCTTCGTAGGTTTCGGCTTGTTCTGGGCTGATGGCGAGACGGACTTGCAGCCAAGGCATGGCGGGCACCTTTGAAAAAATGAGTGTGCAGCGGGTGGGGGGCTGCGAAAGGGCGCAAGTTTACGCGAGCGGCGGGCAGAAGACGACTGTACTGACTGAACACAAATCAAATGTGGGAGGGGGCTTGCCCCGATGGCGGTGTATCAGTCATGGAATATTCAACTGACCCACTGCTATCGGGGGCAAGCCCCCTCCCACATTTTTGATTTGTGTACATCCCAGAAACAACAAAGCCGCCCGAAGGCGGCTTTGTTGGGTGGAGCGCTTACTGATTGGCCAGCTTGTGTTCCAGGTAGTGAATGTTCACACCACCTTCGCAGAAGCCTTCATCACGTACCAGATCCCGGTGCAGCGGGATGTTGGTCTTGATGCCGTCGACCACGATTTCGTCCAGGGCGTTACGCATGCGGGCCATGGCCTCGTCGCGAGTCGCGCCCCAGGTGATCAGCTTGCCGATCAGCGAGTCGTAGTTGGACGGAACCTTGTAGCCGCTGTACAGGTGCGAATCCACACGGACGCCGTTGCCGCCGGGCGCGTGGAAATGCTTGACCAGGCCAGGACTTGGGATAAAGGTTTTCGGGTCTTCGGCGTTGATCCGGCACTCCAACGAGTGACCGTGCATCTTCACGTCGTCCTGGGTGAAGGACAGCACGTTGCCAGCGGCGATGCTCAGCATCTCCTTGACGATGTCGATACCGGTGACCATCTCTGAAACCGGGTGCTCTACCTGCACACGAGTGTTCATCTCGATGAAGTAGAAGCGGCCGTTCTCGTAGAGGAACTCGAAAGTACCGGCGCCACGGTAGTTGATGTCGATGCACGCCTTGACGCAGCGAGCCAGCACTTCCTGGCGCGCTTTTTCGTCCAGGCCCGGTGCCGGGGCTTCTTCCAGGACCTTCTGGTGACGACGTTGCAGCGAGCAATCGCGGTCGCCCAGGTGGATGGCGTGGCCTTGGCCGTCGGACAGTACCTGCACTTCCACGTGACGTGGGTTGGTGAGGTACTTCTCCAGATAGACCATCGGGTTGCCGAACCAGGCGCCTGCTTCGGAGCGGGTCTGCTTGGCGGCTTCGATCAGGTCTTCTTCCTTGTGCACCACGCGCATGCCGCGACCACCACCGCCACCGGCAGCCTTGATGATCACCGGGTAACCGACTTCGCGACCAATGCGCAGGGCGGTTGCCTCGTCTTCCGGCAGCGGGCCGTCGGAGCCTGGAACGGTTGGCACGCCGGCCGCGATCATCGCGTCCTTGGCCGAAACCTTGTCGCCCATTAGGCGAATGGTGTCGGCTTTCGGGCCGATGAAGGCAAACCCGGATTTTTCCACCTGTTCGGCGAAATCGGCGTTTTCCGCGAGGAAGCCGTAGCCAGGGTGGATGCCATCAGCGCCGGTCACTTCAGCGGCCGCGATGATGTTCGAGACTTTCAGGTACGAGTTCGTGGCCAGCGGCGGGCCGATGCAGATGCTTTCGTCCGCCAGTTTCACGTGCATCAATTCGGTATCGGCCGTCGAGTAAACAGCGACGGTCTTGATGCCCTCTTCCTTACAGGCGCGCAGGATACGCAGCGCGATCTCGCCGCGGTTGGCGATCAGGACTTTTTGCAGTTTCTTCGCAGGTTTCAACATCGAAGGCGCTCCGCGGTTCAAACGATGGTGAACAGCGGCTGGTCGTACTCAACCGGCTGACCGTTTTCTACCAGGATGGATTCAATGACGCCGGCTTTTTCAGCGGTGATATGGTTCATCATCTTCATCGCTTCAACGATGCAGATGGTGTCGCCCACTTTCACGGTCTTGCCGACTTCAACGAAGGCTGGCGAGGTCGGTGCCGGGGTGCGGTAGAAGGTACCGACCATTGGCGACTTGACCACGAAGCCGTTCAGCACAGGCTCTGCCGGTGCGGCAGGCGCAGCGGCAGCAGGTGCGGCGGCCGGAGCAGCAGCGGCCGGAGCCGGCGCTTGCATTTGCGGCGCGTAGAACTGTTGGGCCGGGGTCTTGCTGTGACGGCTGATCCGTACGGACTCTTCGCCTTCCTTGATTTCCAGCTCGTCGATACCGGATTCTTCCAGCAGTTCGATCAGTTTCTTGACTTTACGGATATCCATGAATCATCAACTCCCAAGGGTCGGTCAGGGGCGCTTGGCCGGTTGTTCAAGTTGTTCCAGGGCGGCCTCCAGGGCCAGCCGGTAACCGCTGGCGCCAAGGCCGCAGATCACACCTACCGCTACATCGGAGAAGTAGGAGTGATGGCGGAAAGCTTCGCGTTTGTGCACGTTCGACAAATGCACTTCGATGAATGGGATGCTCACCGCCAGCAGCGCGTCACGTAATGCAACACTTGTGTGCGTAAAAGCGGCGGGATTGATCAGGATAAAGTCCACGCCTTCGCCACGCGCGGCATGGATTCGATCAATCAGTTCGTACTCGGCGTTGCTTTGCAGGTAGAGCAAATGGTGGCCGGCCTCACGAGCCCTGCGCTCCAAGTCCAGGTTGATCTGGTCCAGGGTGACTGCCCCGTAGACGCCCGGTTCGCGGGTGCCAAGCAGGTTCAGGTTGGGTCCGTGAAGAACCAGAAAGGTCGCCATCGGCTGTTCCTTGTTATTGATGTGGGTACGGCAGAACCCGGCGACTATGCCGCAAAGCGTTTGTGACTGTCCAGTTCTATGCAGTAGGCAGCACGATTAGCGAGGATAGCGAAAAATTTGTGACTAAGGGCTTGAATCCAGTCATGCGTAACATTGTCTCGAATTCTGTGGAGATCAAATGTGGGAGCTGGCTTGCCCCCGATAGCGGTAGATCAGTTACAGATACTGAGGCTGACACACTGCAACCGGGGGCAAGCCCCCTCCCACCTTTATGATCTCCATTGGGTTTTGGATCTGTATTGGGCAGGTTAGACGCGGAAGGCTTTGACCGCCGTGTTCAGTTGCCCGCCGAGCACCAGCAAGTGTTCTCCCTGGCTGCGGCCCTGGCCGATACGAAGCAGATTGTCCTCGCCCAGTTGATGAATCCGCTCGCTGTTATCGCGTATCTCGCTCACCGCGCCACTTTGTTGCGCGGTCACGTCGGCAATGCGCACCGCCGTCTCGGAAATGGTCTGGATCGCCTCGACGATCTCATCCAGTGCACCATCCGCCGCCTGGGCTTGCTGGGCGGTGGCCTCGGCGTGTTCGACCTGGGCGCGCATGCCTTGCACCGACTGATGGGCAGCGGTCTGCAGGCTGGCGATCAGGCTCTGGATCTCGGCAGTGGCGCCGGCGGTGCGCTGGGCCAGCGAGCGCACTTCGTCGGCGACCACGGCGAACCCACGCCCGGCCTCACCGGCGCGAGCGGCTTCGATGGCTGCGTTGAGCGCCAGAAGGTTGGTCTGGTCGGCAATCGAGCGGATCACGGTAAGCACACCGCCAATGGTGGCCGATTCTTCCGCGAGTTTTTCGATCATTTGCGCGTTCTGCTGCACCTCGCCCACCAGCGCACGCAGCCCGGTCAGGCTCAGGCCGATCACGCGCTGGCCCTGTTCCACCGCCTGGCCGGCGCTGCGACTGGCGCCGGCGGCCTGGCTGGCATCGCCGGCAACCTGCTGAATAGTTGCCTCCAGTTCGCCCAGCGAATCGCGAATCTGCGCGGTATCCCCGGCCTGGCGTTCGGCGCCGTCGTGCAGGCCGCTGCTCAGTTCGGCCAGGGTACGGCTGGTGCCGGCCACCGCTTCGGCATTGCCGCGAATGGTGCCCACCAGCTCCACCAGATACGTGCGCAGACGGTTGAGAGACGCTTCGATGTCATGCAGTTCGCGGTTGGTCCTGCCCAAGGCAATCGGCTGGCTGAAGTCGCCTTCGGCCCAGGTCGACAGGGCCGGTGCCAGGCTGGTCAGCTTGCGCGCCAGATGCCGTTGCAGGGTGTCGATCAGCAGCGCAATCAGCAGGATCAGGCCGATCATCAGCCCTTGCATCAGGCGCACTTCGCCCTGGATCTTGCCGTGCTGGGCGCGCACCACCGGTTCCAGCCCGGCAATGGCCTGCTGTACGGCGGCGATTTTCAGGTGGGTGGCGGCGCTGAGGTCGGTGCGTTGCTGGATCTGTTCGCGGGTGCGCTTGAGTTCGGCGGGGTAGCGGGTGAGCAGGCTGTTGAGTTCACGCTTGAGGTCGACGCCGGTGTCCTGGGTTTCGGTCTTCGTGGTGTTTTCCAAACCCATCAGCGCTGAAAAATCGTCGGTATTGGAGTCGGCGGCGGCCTTGACGCCCAGCAGCGGCAGGTGTTCCAGCACCTCGGCCTGGGTGCGCATATTGCCGACTTCGCGCTCCACATCGTCGGCCAGTTCCGCGCGCCCGCTGCTCACCAATTTGTCGCGGGCCAGGGATAACCGGCCCAGGTGTTGCGACGCCGCCAGCAGCGGCGGCAGGTAGCGTGCGGCGTCTGGCGAGTTTATGCCGTTGGCGTACTGGCTGAGCTGGTCAAGGTTGGCGCCCAATTCGCGCTCGGCTTGCAGCAACAGCGCCTGTGGGTCGCCGGCCAGTTTGCCAGCGGCCAGCAGGTCGGTTCTGCTGAAGGCTTCCAGGTTGGTCAGGCTGGGGCGCAGGTTTTGCGCAAGTTCGGCGGGCAATTCGTCGAGCTGCTGCAACAGGGTTTCCAGGCTCTGGCTGGCGCTGCTCAGGCGCAGGGCATCGCCGCTGGCCAGGTAGTCGTCGATATTGCGCGCGGCGTGGTTCTGGAATGTCTGCGCCAGGCCCAGGTAGCGCTCCATGAGCAAATAGGGACGCTCCAGTGCGCGTTGCGACCACCACAGCGTCGCCCCCAGCGCCAGGCACACGGCCACCAGCAACAGGGTATTGAGATTGGTCAGCAGCTTCAGGCGCATGCGAGGTTTCTACCGACAGCGAAAGATAAGCGCCTGAAGTTATTGCGTTTCCATTACAGCGTTATGACGGAATCAGTCGATTCCGGTGAAAAGATGGCACTTTGATTCGGTGCATGCGCGGCATGCACACGATTGCGTCCAGCGTGCTTGGCGCGGTACAGCGCTTCGTCGGCTTGGGCGGCCATCATCAGGCTGTCGGAATCGTCACGCAGCTCCACCAGCCCGGCGCTGAAGGTGCACCACAAATCCTGCGGCTTGGCCGGGTAGTGGATTTCGGCAAAGCGCTCGCGAATTTCATCCAGCACCTTGCTGGCCGATTCCAGGTCGGTGTCGGGCATCACAATGGCAAACTCTTCGCCGCCGTAGCGCCCGATGTAGTCGGTCTTGCGCAGGCGCTGCTTGAGAAACAGCGCCAGGCTCTTGATCACTCGGTCGCCCATGGGGTGGCCGTGGCTGTCATTGACCCGCTTGAAGTGGTCGATGTCGAGCATGGCAAAGCTCAGCGGCTTGTTCTCGCGGCGCGCGCGGAAGCTGCAGTCTTCGAGCAATTGCAGGATATGGGTGTGGTTGTACAACCCGGTCAGGCTGTCGCGCACCATCCTCGCCTTGAGGTTGCGGGCGCGGGCGGCGCGGTTGCGCACGGTGGTGATCAGGTGACGCGGCTTGATCGGCTTGGTGAGAAAGTCGTCGCCGCCTTCGCTCATGGCGTCCAACTGCTTGTCCAGGTCGTCTTCGGCCGACAGATAGATGATCGGCACGCTCACGTAGCGGTCGTTATGCCGGATGACCTTGG
This sequence comes from Pseudomonas trivialis, assembly GCF_036864995.1. NCBI lineage: Bacteria > Pseudomonadati > Pseudomonadota > Gammaproteobacteria > Pseudomonadales > Pseudomonadaceae > Pseudomonas > Pseudomonas trivialis. Next base: position 684,601 of record NZ_CP142151.1, read on the forward strand.
CCAGTTCGGTGCCGGTGCAGGCGGGCATGTACATGTCGAGGATGATCAGGTCGGGCTGGAAATCGGCCAGCTCGGCCATGGCCTGGATCGGCTCGATCAGCGTGCGGGTGACGATGCCGGCGCTGTTGAGCAGCCGCTCGGTGTGCAGCGCCTGGGCCCGTGAGTCGTCGATGATCAACACTTTATAGGGCTCGTACTGGGCGACGCAGGTGAGCACCTCGATCTTTTCCAGCAGGCTCGACGCTTCGAGGGTGCCGGTGAGGAATTCCTGTCCGCCGGCACGCACCGCCGCCAGGCGTGTCGGGGTGTCGGTTTCATGCAGGCTGAAAAACAGCAGCGGCAGTTTTTGCTCCAGTCCCTCCTGGGCTTCGGCGGCGAGCTTGAGGCCAAGGCCTGCGCCGCAGAAATCCACGTCCATCACCAGCGCCGATGGCAGGCGCTCGGCCATGGACGAGCGAAACGCCGCCACGCTGTCCAGGGATTGCGCGCTCAGGCCAAAGAATTCCAGTTGCTTGGCCAGGCGTTCGGCGCGGCCGTGATCGGCCAGCATCACGTAGATCGGCTTGCGCATGGGCGGCAGGAACGTCTGCTCCAGCTGATCGCCCTGGCGCAGGCCGGTGCGCGACAGGCGCTGCATCAGGCGGTTGAGGTCGGTGATCAGGTGGCTGCTCAGGCGGCCGCGATTTTCGTCCACCGCTTTGAGCGATTCACCGATATGCCGCGCCAGTTGGCTGTGTTCGGGCTGTTCGAAGCGCTCGGCAAAGCGCAGCAGGCGCAGGTTGGCCTCGCTGAGTTCGCAAAAGTCGGCCTCGGACCATTCGCTGCGTTGCAGGCGCTGCCAGATCTCGAGAATTTGACGCGCCTGATGAATTACCCGCTGGGCAAAATGCTGCTTGAGGCGTTCACGGCTGGGGTCTTCTGACTCGGTCATATCCTGACTACTAGTTAGGCTGCATGCTGAGGTCGACTGATGGCGCTATGCTAGCACCTCTTTCGGTCGGATGAGTGTTGTATGTCAATAAACTGCGCGCCGCTGATATTCAGTCACGTCCTGCTCGTCGCGTCGCGCAAAAAAAGCGTGCATCCTTTATAGTCGACTGCCCGGCAACCGCCAGTTTGCGCAAAGCCTGCGCACTGACGGGCACGATGGGTTAGGGTTGTGGTCGGAATATTTGAACGCACGCCGCCTTTTGAAGTGCATGAACTCAAGTGATTGAAAGGATATCGCCATGCTGGACTGGAAAAATCGCGCAGGCAGTGCCAAAGGCCCCGCCCCTGAGCCCAAGTCGACCCAACGCGGCTATTTGCGCAGCGTACTGATGAGCCGCGCCGTGCTTGGTGTGCTCGGCTTGTACCTGTTGGTCACCGGCGCCCTTGGCTGGTATTGGAGCGAAGAACCTGCGCTGTTTCCGGTGCAGCAGAATGCCCAGCTTGCCGCCGAGCAGGAAGGCAAGCAGATGGTGATCGGCTATACCACCGTCGAAACCCTCAAGACCGTGGTCGGCACCCTTCTGAACAAGCCGGGTGGCTACATTTCCAACGACCGCTTCCCGCCTGGCCTGTGGATGGACAACATGCCGAGCTGGGAATATGGCGTGCTGGTGCAGGTGCGTGACCTGACCCGTGCCCTGCGTAAGGACTTTGCCCGCTCCCAGTCCCAATCGGCCGAGGACGCTGACCTGGCCAAGGCCGAGCCGCGCTTCAACTTCGACAACAAGAGCTGGGTGCTGCCCTCCAGCGAGTCGGAATACCAGGAAGGCATCAACTCCCTGAGCCGCTACGAAGCGCGTCTGTCCGACCCGAACCAGCGCGGCGCGCTGTTTTATGCGCGGGCCGACAACCTCAACAATTGGTTGGGTGATGTCGCCACGCGCTTGGGCTCGCTGTCGCAACGCCTGTCGGCCAGCGTGGGCCGGGTGAAGCTCAACACCGCGCTGAAAACCGAGGCGCTGGCGCCGGGCGAAGTGCCGCAGGTCGATGAAGAAGTGGTGGAAACCCCATGGATGCAGATCGATAACGTGTTCTACGAAGCGCGCGGTCAGGCCTGGGCCCTGTCCCACCTGCTGCGTGCCATCGAAGTCGATTTTGCCGACGTGCTGGCCAAGAAAAACGCCACCGTCAGCGTGCGCCAGATCATTCGTGAGCTGGAGGCCTCGCAGGAACCGGTTTGGAGTCCTATGATTCTTAACGGCAGTGGCTTCGGTGTACTGGCGAATCATTCGCTGGTGATGGCCAACTATATTTCCCGAGCAAACGCTGCAGTGATCGATTTGCGTCAGCTCCTCAATCAGGGTTGATGATGGACGCTATTCAAAAAGAGGCCGCACACCGAGCGGCCTCGGATGCTGAACTGATCTGCTGGGTGGACGAGCAGGACAACCTGCTCGGCCACCTTGTACGTTCCGACCTTCGCCAGCGCGGCCTGATCGGCCGCTGCACCTTCATTTTTCTGTTCAATGCCAAAGGCGAGCTGTGCGTGCATCGGCGCACCTTGAGCAAGGCGCTGTATCCCGGGTTCTGGGACACGGCAGCCGGCGGCATGGTGGCGGCAGGGGAAAGCTACGCTGTGTCGGCGGCCCGCGAGCTTGCAGAAGAGCTTGGGGTGAGCGGGGTCGAACTGGTCGAACATGACCACTTCTACTTCGAAGACGGCGACAGCCGCCTGTGGTGCACATCCTATTCCGCCGTGTGGGACGGACCGCTGCTCCTGCAGCCCGAAGAGGTCATGGAAGCGCGCTTTCTACCTCTGGACACCGTGCTCGCAGAGGCTGAGCAAAAGCCTTATTGCCCGGACGCTCAGGAGGGCTTGCGACGCTATCTGGCTTCACGTCGCTAAAGCGGCATGAATTGGCGCCATTTGGCCCTTAGCAAGCTGCGTTTTTGCCGTTACACTGCGCGCCTTTTCACCCGAACCGCCTTGGCGGTTCGGTAGCGCTGCCCCTGCCTGAGTGGGGCTTCGCGGTCGATATTCGCCCTGTGCTAACGTCGATCAGTCTCCATCCTCCCAAGAGGATTGCCGGTGGCCAAAAAAGCCGCATCCTTCGCCGCCCTCGGTGGCCTGGTATTTTCCACCGACGCAGGTCGACACTGCCCGGACTGTCGCCAGCCCGTGGACGCCTGCCTCTGCAAACAGACCCTGATCCCCGAAGGTGACGGCATTGCCCGCGTGCGCCGCGAAAGCAAAGGCCGTGGCGGCAAGACGGTGACCACCATCACCGGCGTGCCCCTGGCCGAAGACGCGCTCAAGGAGCTGGCCACCACGCTGAAGAAGCGCTGCGGCACCGGCGGCGCATTGAAGGACGGGGTCATCGAGATCCAGGGCGATCACGTCGAACTGCTGTTGGCCGAGCTGATCAAGCTCGGTTACAAGGCCAGGAAGTCCGGCGGCTGAAGGCCGCTTGCCAACCTGTGTCTAAACTCTGCCCCGCAGGCGAGGTCTCACCTGCTTACAGGCAAATCGTCATTTTCATTCTTTAGACTGCGCCAGCCTCCGCTTGAGGTGGCGCTTTCGCCTTCATTTATAGGGGACTTCGATGTCCGTACGACGCACACGCAAAGACGATGGCAGCCAATGGACCGTTGCGGACAGCCGCAGCGTTTACGGGATTCGCCATTGGGGGGCCGGGTATTTCGCGATCAATGAAGCCGGTCGCGTCGAAGTCCGTCCGAACGGCCCGAACAGCACCCCCGTCGACCTCTACGAGCAGGTCGACCAACTGCGTAAAAGCGGCCTGTCGCTGCCGCTGCTAGTGCGCTTCCCCGATATTCTGCAAGACCGCGTGCGCCAGCTCACCGGTGCCTTCGATGCGAACATCGAACGCCTGGAATACCAGAGCAAATACACCGCGCTGTACCCGATCAAGGTGAACCAGCAGGAAGCGGTGATCGAAAACATCATCGCCACCCAGAACGTGTCCATCGGCCTGGAGGCCGGTTCCAAGCCGGAGCTGCTGGCCGTGCTGGCCCTGGCGCCGAAAGGCGGCACCATCGTCTGCAACGGTTACAAGGACCGCGAGTTCATCCGCCTGGCGCTGATGGGCCAGAAGCTCGGTCACAACGTGTTTATCGTGATCGAGAAAGAATCCGAAGTTGAGCTGGTGATCGAAGAGGCCGCGTCGCTGAAGGTCAAGCCACAGGTGGGCCTGCGCGTGCGCCTGTCGTCCCTGGCGTCGAGCAAGTGGGCGGACACCGGTGGCGAGAAGTCCAAGTTCGGTCTGTCGGCGGCGCAATTGCTGTCGGTGGTCGAGCGTTTCCGCGCAGCCGACCTGGATCAGGGCATCCGCCTGCTGCACTTTCACATGGGTTCGCAGATCGCCAACCTGGCCGACTACCAGCACGGGTTCAAGGAAGCCATTCGTTACTACGGCGAACTGCGCAACCTCGGCCTGCCGGTGGACCATATCGACGTCGGCGGTGGCCTGGGCGTGGACTACGACGGTACCCACTCGCGCAACGCCAGCTCGATCAACTACGACATGGACGACTACGCCGGTGTGGTGGTGGGCATGCTCAAGGAATTCTGCGACGCGCAGAGCCTGCCGCACCCGAACATCTTCTCCGAAAGCGGCCGCTCGCTGACCGCCCACCACGCCATGCTGGTGGTGCAGGTCACCGACGTCGAGAAACACAACGACGAAATCCCGACCATCGAAAACAAGGAAAGCCTGCCGGAAACCGTGCAATGGCTGGTGGACCTGCTGGGGCCGACCGACATCGAGATGGTCACCGAGACCTACTGGCGCGCCACCCATTACATGAGCGACGTGGCCACCCAGTACGCCGACGGCAAACTGACCCTGGCCGAAAAAGCCCTGGCCGAACAATGCTACTTCGCCGTGTGCCGCCGCCTGCACAACTCGCTCAAGGCGCGTCAGCGTTCCCACCGCCAGGTGCTGGACGAACTCAACGACAAGCTGGCCGACAAGTACATCTGCAACTTCTCGGTCTTCCAGAGCCTGCCGGACACCTGGGCCATCGGCCAGGTGCTGCCGATCCTGCCGTTGCACCGCCTCGACGAAGAGCCGCTGCGCCGCGCGGTGCTGCAGGACCTGACCTGCGACTCCGACGGCAAGATCAAGCAGTACGTCGACGAGCAAAGCATCGAAACCAGCCTGCCGGTGCACGCCCTCAACGAAGGCGAAGACTACCTGCTGGGTATCTTCCTGGTGGGCGCATACCAGGAAATTCTTGGCGACATGCACAACCTGTTCGGTGACACCGACTCGGTGAACATCTACCAGCGCGAAGACGGTTCGGTGTACAGCGCCGGCATCGAGACCCACGACACCATCGAAGACATGCTGCGTTATGTGCACCTGTCGCCGGAGGAGTTGATGACCCACTACCGCGACAAGTGCGCGAGCGCGAAGATCTCCGCGTCGGAACGCACCCAGTTCCTGGACGCATTGCGTTTGGGCCTGACGCGCTCTTCGTACCTGTCCTCGTAACTCATGTGGCAGGGGGCTTGCTCCCGATTGCGGTTTGTCAGTTGATGCATGTGTTGACTGACACACTGCCATCGGGAGTAAGCCCCCTCTCACATTTGAAGCACTGCTGATCCTGAAATTTTGTGGGGGCTGAGCAATGTCGAGCAAATGGCTGCAAATGTTCACCCTGGCGATGGCTGCCTTCATGGCCGCCTGCTCGCCCATCAAAGTGCTCAATGCACTCACGCCCTCCAGCACCTTCACCAAAACACCCGCAATCGCCTATGGCAGCGACCCCCGGCAGAAGCTCGATGTCTACCGGCCACTCCCGGCCGTCTCGAATGCCCCCGTGGTGGTGTTTTTCTACGGCGGCAGCTGGAACAGTGGCTCCAGAGAAGATTACGGTTTTGTCGGCGAAGCCCTGGCTTCGCGCGGCATTGTGGTGGTGATTGCCGATTACCGGCTTTACCCGCAGGTGCGTTACCCCGCGTTTCTCCAGGACGGCGCCAAGGCAGTGGCCTGGGCCGTTCAGCACAGCGCGGACTACGGCGCCGACCCTGGGCGCCTCTACGTGATGGGCCATAGCTCCGGCGCCTACAACGCTTCGATGCTGGCGCTGGATGCACGCTGGCTGAAAGAGGTGGGCCTGGCACCGTCGATATTCAAAGGCTGGATCGGCCTGGCTGGGCCTTATGACTTTCTGCCGATTGAAAATCCGGACGTGAAACCAGTGTTTTTCTTCCCTGATTCACCGCCGGATTCGCAGCCGATCAACCATGTCAGCGCTGCGGCGCCGCCCAGCCTGTTGATTGCTTCCAACGATGACAACCTGGTCAATCCCACGCGCAATACCGGTGGGCTGGCTGAACGACTGGCGGCGGCAGGCGTACCGGTGCAGACGTTCTACTTCGGTCGCACCAACCACCAGACGCTGGTGGCGGCCATGTCCAAACCCCTGCGTTGGCTGGCGCCGGTGCTGGAGCGCGTCACGGCATTCATCCAAGCCAGCGACCCTGTCGATTCAAGCGCCAGGCAATTGCCCACAAGGTAAGGCTGCGCACGGCCATGAACAGCAGGAAGCTGATCCACAGGCCGTGGTTGCCGTAACCCTGCAACAGCCAGGCGATGGGCAGCAGGATCAACACCGTCAGCAGCATGCCGTTGCGCATCTCCCGCGCGCGGGTGGCGCCGATAAACAGCCCGTCGAGTACGTAACTCCACACCGCAATCAGCGGCAGCACGGCCAGATACGGCAGATAGCGGTCGGCGGTGTCGCGTACGCTGGGGATGTCGGTCTGCATGGCAATAAACAGATGGCCGGCGAAGGTGAACAGCAGGGCGAAGCCGACGCTGGCGATCAGTGACCAGCCGCAGGCGACGATCAGTGAGCGGCGCAGGGCCTGGCGGTCATGGGCGCCGATGGCGTGACCGCACAGGGCTTCAACCGCGTGGGCCAGGCCGTCCAGCGCGTGGGCGGTCAGCAACAGGCCATTGAGCAGCAGCGCATTGGCCGCCACCGTGGCATCACCCAAACGCGCGCCTTGCACGGTGATCATGAAAAACACCGACTGCAAGGCCAGGCTGCGGATAAAGATATCGCGGTTGACCGCCAGCAGCGGGCGCCAGTTCTGCCACACCTTGAGCGCGGCCCAGGCGATCTGTCCGGGGTAGGCGCGCAGGGCCTTTTGCGTGAGTGCCAGCCCCAGCAGGGCGCCGGTCCATTCGGCGATCACCGACGCGCGGGCGGATCCGACCACGCCCCAATCCAGGCCGAGCACGAACCACAGGTTGAGTGCGATGTTCACCAGGTTGGTGGTCAGCAGAATCGCCAGCGGCGCACGGGCGTTCTGCGTGCCGAGAAACCACCCGACCAGGGCGTAGCTGGCCAGCGCGGCAGGCAGGCCGAACAGGCGGGTGTGGAAGAACTCGCGGGTGAGTTGGCCCAGTTCGGGCGAGGGCTGCATCCATTCCAGCGCCAGATGGCTGAGGGGGATGCCCACGGTGCCGAGCAGCATCGCCAGGCCCAGCGCCAGCAGCAGACCCTGCAGCAGAATTTGCCGCAACGCCGCGCCGTCATTGCGCCCGGCAGCCTGGGCGGCAAAGCCGGTGGAGCCCATGCGCAGAAAGCCCATGGCCCAGGCGAGGAAGGTATACAGCGTGGCCCCGACTGCGACGGCGCCCAGCTGATGGGCGTGGGGCAAGTGGCCGATGACCATGCTGTCGACCAGCGCCACCAGCGGCACTGAAATATTCGAAAGAATCATCGGCGCCGCCAGCGCCCAGACACGGCGATGAGTGGGGCGGTCGTGCCAGTCGTTCAGTAAGGTCGGCATGGGGGCTCCTTCGGGGAGCGGCATTGTAACCTCGTATTAACCACACCAAGGAACCAATGTGGGAGGCATTGTCGCGCAGCAAACAGAGCCTCTGTGGCAAGCCCGCTCGCCACAGGAGTGGGGTTGCCTGAAGTTTCAGGTTTTAAAATCAACCCGTTATTTTGTGTTTGATAAAAGGTCTCTCCACCTTTTGATCTCCAGCGGCAGTCTCGCTACGGCTGATATATAGTTCACACCCGGTTCCCTCTCACTACGAGTGCCCCATGCTTAACAAAGGATTGTTCCTGGCCTGTGCGCTGGCCCTGCTGAGCGCCTGCGATTCTTCCGATAAACCGGCCGCACCGTCTGCGCCCAGCGCGGCGGCGGTGCCCAAATCGGCCAAGGCGGCGCCGGATGTGGCAGCGTTGAAGCAGCGCTACGCCGGGCGCGAGTTGAGCGTGGTGGACGTGTCCGAGGTGCAACTGGACGGCGCCAGCACGCTGTCGGTGAGCTTTTCCATTCCCCTGGACCCAGATCAGAAATTCGCTGACAAGCTCCATCTGGTCGACAGCAAATCCGGCAAGGTCGATGGCGCCTGGGAGCTGTCCGACAATCTGATGGAACTGCGCCTGCGTCACCTGGAGCCGCAGCGCAAGCTGGTACTCACGGTCGACCCCGGCGTGAAGGCGGTGAACAACAACCTGCTGCCCGCCGAATACACTGCGCGCCTTGAAACCCGCGACCTGCAAGCCACTGTGGGTTTTGCCAGCCGCGGCACCCTGTTGCCCACGCGTCTGGCCGAAGGTTTGCCGGTGATCGCGCTGAATGTCGACAAGATCGATGTGGAGTTCTTCCGCATCAAGCCCGAATCCCTGCCAACGTTCCTGGCGCAATGGGGTCGCAACACCAGCCTGCAAAGCTATGAATCCCAGGAACTGCTGCCCCTGGCCGACCTGGTCTACGGCGGCCGCTTCGACCTGAATCCGGCGCGCAACACCCGTGAAACCCTGTTGTTGCCGATCGCCGGCCTCAAGCAATTGCAGCAGCCGGGCGTGTACCTGGCGGTGATGCGCGCATCGGGCACCTACAACTATTCGCAACCGGCGACGCTGTTCACCTTGAGTGATATCGGCCTGTCGGTGCACCGCTACGCCAATCGTCTGGATGTGTTCACTCAGGCACTGGAAGGCGGCAAGGCGCTGGAGGGCGTCGAGCTTGAAGTGCTGGACGCCGAGGGCCGCGTATTGGGTCAGGGCAAGACCGAACAGGGCGGCCACGCCGAGTTGCCGCTGCCGAAAAAGGCCCAGGTGCTGCTGGCCAAACAGGGCGAGCAAACCAGCCTGTTGCGTCTGGACAGTGCGGCGCTGGACCTGGCCGAATTCGATATCGGCGGGCAACCGTCGCACCCGTTGCAGTTTTTTGTGTTCGGCCCGCGCGATCTGTATCGCCCCGGCGAAACCGTGCTGCTCAATGCCCTGCTGCGCGACAAGGATGGCAACCCCGTCAAGCCGCAGCCGGTGAGCGTCGAGGTGCGCCGCCCGGACGAACAGGTGAGCCGCAAATTCGTGTGGGAGGCCGATGCCTCCGGCCTCTATCAATACCCCTTGCAACTGGCCGGCGAAGCGCCGACCGGGCGCTGGCAACTGGTGTTCGACCTGGGCGACGGCAAGCCGCAGTTGTATGAATTTCTCGTCGAGGATTTCCTGCCCGAGCGGTTGGCGCTGGAACTCAAGGGCAGCGACACCGCACTGAGCCCGGCGGACAACCCGGTGATCCAGGTGAATGGGCGCTACCTGTACGGCGCCCCGGCGTCGGGCAATCGGGTCAGCGGCCAGGTGTATGTGCGCCCGCTGCGCGAAGCGGTCAAGTCGCTGCCGGGTTACCAGTTCGGCTCGGTCACCGAAGAAGAGCTGAGCCAGGATTTCGAGCTGGACGAAAGCGTGCTCGACGCCAAGGGCCAGCAGGCGTTGACCCTGGAAAGCAAATGGGCCGAGGCCAAATCACCGCTGCAACTGATCGTGCAGGCCAGCCTGCAGGAGTCCGGCGGGCGCCCGATCACCCGGCGCCTGGTGCAGCCGATCTGGCCGGCCGAGCAACTGCCGGGCCTGCGCGGGCTGTTTGACGGCAAGGAAACCAATGGTGACGGCCCGGCGGAATTCGAAGTGCTGCTGGCCAACCAGGCGGGGCAGAAACTCGCCGCGCAGAACCTCAAGGTGCGCCTGGTGCGCGAGCGTCGTGACTACTACTGGAACTACTCCGACAGCGACGGCTGGAGCTATCACTTCAACGAAAAATTCCTCAACCTCGACGAGCAGACCCTCAACATCAAGGCCGGCGATACCGCCAGGGTCAGCTTCCAGGTGGAGTGGGGCCCTTACCGCGTCGAGGTTGAAGACCCGCAGACCGGGCTGGTCAGCAGCCTGCGGTTCTGGGCCGGCTACCAGGCCCAGGACAACACCGAAGGCGGCGCCGTGCGGCCGGATCAGGTCAAGCTGGCGCTGGATAAACCCGCCTATGGTGACGGCGACACCGCCAACGTCACGGTGATGCCGCCGGCGGCCGGCAAGGGCTACCTGCTGGTGGAATCCGCCGAAGGGCCGTTGTGGTGGCAGGAAATCGACGTGCCGGCCGAAGGCAAAAGCTTCGCCGTGACACTCGACCCGAAATGGGCGCGGCATGACCTGTACGTCAGCGCCCTGGTGATTCGTCCCGGCGAGCGCAAGGCCAATATCACCCCCAAGCGCGCCGTGGGCCTGCTGCACCTGCCGCTGGATCGCACCCAGCGCAAACTCGGCCTGACCCTCACCGCGCCGGAAAAAATGCGCCCCAAACAACCGCTGACGGTGAAGATCGCCGCCAAAAATGCCGACGGCAGCGTGCCCAAGCAGGTGCATGTGCTGCTGGCGGCGGTGGACGTGGGCATCCTCAATATCACCGAATACCCGACGCCCGACCCGTACTCCAGCCTGTTCGGCCGCAAGGCCTACGGTGTCGATCAGTTCGACATCTACGGCCAGTTGATCGAAGCCGGGCAGGGCCGTCTGGCCAGCCTGGCGTTCGGTGGCGACGCCGCGCTGGCCAAGGGCGGCAAGCGCCCGGACACCAGCGTGACCATCGTCGCCCTGCAAAGCGCGCCGGTTACCTTGAACGAGCAGGGTGAGGGCGAAGTCAGCGTCAACATTCCCGACTTCAACGGCGAACTGCGCCTGATGGCCCAGGCCTGGAGCGATGACCGCTACGGCATGGCCGAGGGCAAGACGGTAATCGCCGCACCGCTGATCGCTGAACTGTCGGCGCCGCGCTTTCTGGCCGGTGGCGACCAGACCACCCTGGCGCTGGACCTGTCCAACCTGTCAGGCAAGGCGCAGAAACTGGAGGTGCAGTTGAGCGCCGAAGGGCAACTGGAGCTGGTCAATGGCGGTGCGCAAACCGTCGAGTTGAAACAGGGCCAGCGCACCACGTTGCGCATTCCGGTGAAAGCCTGGGGCGGCCTGGGGCAGGGCAAGGTCAAGGTGAGCGTCAATGGCCTGGACCTGCCAGGGGAAAACCTGCCGCCGTTCAGCCGCGAGTGGACCCTGGGCGTGCGCCCGGCCTACCCGGCGTTGCTCAAACATTACCGCGCGGTGCTCAAGGACCAGCCGTGGAACCTGCCGGCGGGCGCGCTGGATCAGTTCGATGCCTCCGGGCGTGAGGCGCTGTTGAGCCTGTCGAGCCGACCGCCGTTGAACCTGGGCGCGCAAATCGCGGCGCTCAAGGCGTATCCCTACGGCTGCCTGGAGCAAACCGCCAGCGGCCTGTACCCGTCGCTGTATGCCGATGAGGCGTTGCTCAAGCGCCTGAGCATCAAGGGCGAACCGGACGCCGAGCGTAAGCGCAAGATCGAGCTGGGCATCGAGCGTCTGCTGGGCATGCAGCGCTATAACGGCAGCTTTGGCCTGTGGGGCGCCGATGGCGAGGAGGAATACTGGCTGACCGCCTACGTCACCGACTTCCTGCTGCGCGCCCGCGACCAGGGTTTTGCCGTGCCGCCTGAAGCCTTGAAAAAAGCCAGTGAGCGCCTGCTGCGCTATGTGCAGGAGCGCAACCTGATCGAGGTGGATTACAGCGACAACGCCGAACACACCCGCTTTGCCGTGCAGGCTTACGCCGGCATGGTGCTGGCGCGCAGTCAGCAGGCGCCGTTGGGCGCATTGCGCAGCATTTTCGAGCGACGCAGCGACGCCCGTTCCGGGTTGCCGCTGGTGCAATTGTCCATCGCTTTGCAGAAGATGGGCGACCAGCCGCGTGCCGATCAGGCATTGCAGGCAGGGCTCGCCGCCCAGCGCAGTACCAAGGAATGGCTGGCCGACTACGGCAGCCCGCTGCGCGATCAGGCGATGATCCTGGCGTTGCTGGAGGAAAATGACCTGGCCAAGGGCACGCGTGAAGAGCGCCTGTTCAGCTTGTCGGACCAGTTGGCGGCTAGCCCGTACCTGTCGACCCAGGAGCGCAACTCACTGTTCCTGGCCGGGCGGCTCGGGTTTGCCCAACCCGAGGCGAACTGGCAGGTCGCATTGACCGGCAGCGGCGGTGCGCAGGCACTGAACAACCAGCACTCGACTGTGCAACTGGATGACAAGTCGCTGTCGGACGACCTCAGCCTGAGCAATGGCGGCGAAACGCCGGTGTATCAGCAACTGACGATTTCGGGTTATCCACAGGTGCCACCGGCGCCGGGCGGCGACAACCTGAGCATCCGCCGCGAATACCTGGGCATGAACGGCCAGCCGTTGAACCTGCGTAACCTCAACAGCGGCGACCTGGTGCTGGTGCACTTGACGGTCGGCGCCAAACAGCGCGTGCCGGATGCGCTGGTGGTGGACCTGCTGCCGGCCGGCCTGGAGCTGGAAAACCAGAACCTGGCGCAAAGCGCCGCCAGCCTGGAAAACGCCAGCAGCCAGGTGAAGGAATGGCGCGAGTCGATGCAGAATGCATCGCTCAAGCATCAGGAGTTCCGCGATGACCGCTATGTGGCGGCGCTGAATCTGGATGGCTCCGGCGCCACGCACCTGCTGTACCTGGCGCGTGCGGTCACCCCGGGCACCTACCGTGTGCCGCCGCCGCAGGTGGAGTCGATGTACCGGCCGAATTGGCAGGCGGTGGGCGAGACCCCGGCAGACATGGTGATCAAGGGCCGCTGACGGCCCGATGTATAAGGGGGCAAATGTGGGAGGGCGCCAGCGCTCTCCCACAGGGGATCAGTGCACCACCCAACTGAGCAACCACAACCCCAGCATCAGCCAGATGATGCCCATGATGATCGAGGCGCGCATGAACGCACGCACCGCCGAGTACAGCAGCATCAGGCCGATGATCAGGGTGATGATGCTGATGATCGAGGTGTCCATGCCCAGGGTGCGCGACAGGCCTTCGACAAAGTTGCCGCCCGCATGGGTCAAGGCCCCGAACAGGCCGCTGAGGCCGTCGACGATAAACCGGATCACCGAACCCAGTGCCTGGCCCAACCATTCGAAGAAGCTTTCTACCTGCATGTGTGTGTCCTGATGAGAAGGTGGGCGTGTGTGCCTTTGGTTGCCGATAACGCGGGCTAGTTCCCTGCAAGCATAGAGGTTTGGCGGTTTGAGTTTTCGATTAATCATGCAGCTCAAGGTGGGAGGGGGCTTGCTCCCGATAGCGGTGTGTCAGCTGTGAATAAGTTGGCTGGAAGGTCGCCATCGGGAGCAAGCCCCCTCCCACAGGTGCTGCGCTGGGCCTTTGCAATTGTGTTGTTGGTGATAGCGCTGTTGTGGCTGGTCGACCGCCTCTGGCCCTTGCCGCTGCCCCAGGACGACCTCGCCCGTGTGGTGCTGGCCGAGGATGGCACGCCCTTGTGGCGCTTTGCCGATGCCAACGGTGTATGGCGTTACCCCGTGCAAACCGGTGAAGTCTCGCCTTATTACCTCGATGCTCTGCTCACTTACGAAGACCGCTGGTTCTACGAACACCCCGGCGTAAACCCGCTGGCGCTGGTGCGTGCCACCTGGCAGAACCTTACCGGCGCACGTGTGGTGTCGGGCGGCAGCACCCTGTCGATGCAGGTGGCGCGCCTGCTCGACCCGCATTCGCGCACCTGGCACGGCAAGTTGCGCCAGCTGTGGCGCACCGCGCAGCTGGAATGGCACCTGTCCAAGAAGCAGATTCTCAACCTCTATCTTAACCGCGCGCCGTTCGGCGGTACCTTGCAGGGCGTGGCGGCGGCCAGTTGGGCGTACCTGGGCAAGTCTCCGGCGCAGCTCACCCGTGCCGAAGCCGCTTTGCTCGCGGTATTGCCCCAGGCGCCCAGCCGCCTGCGCCCGGACCGCCACCCGCAGCGCGCCCAGCAGGCCAGGGACAAAGTGCTGCGCCGCCTCGCCGAGTTCCAGGTGTGGCCGCAGGCAGCGGTCGATGAGGCCCTGGAAGAACCGCTGCTGCTGGCGCCGCGCCTGGAACCGAGCCTGGCGCCGTTGCTCGCGCGTCGCCTTAACCGCCCGGACAGCCCGCCGCTGATCCGCACCACGCTGGACGCCACCCTGCAGCGCCGTCTCGAAGACCTGTTGCTGGGCTGGCGCGCGCGCCTGCCCGAGCACACCTCGGCCGCGATTCTGGTGGTGGAGGAAGAAACCATGGCCGTGCGCGCTTACCTGGGCTCGGTGGACATCAACGACGCCAGGCGCTTCGGCCATGTGGACATGATCAGCGCCCTGCGCTCGCCCGGCTCGACCTTGAAACCGTTTTTGTACGGCATGGCCCTGGACGAGGGGCTGATTCATTCTGAGTCGCTGTTGCAGGACGTGCCCCGGCGCTATGGCGATTATCGCCCGGGCAATTTTTCCATGGGCTTTACCGGCGCGGTGCCGGCCAGTACCGCGCTGTCCAGTTCATTGAATCTGCCGGCGGTGCAGTTGCTGGAAGCCTACGGGCCCAAGCGGTTTGCCGCGCAGATGCGCATCGGCGGCGTGCCGCTGGCATTGCCCGCGCTGGCCGAGCCGAACCTGGCGCTGATCCTCGGCGGGGCTGGCAGTCGCCTTGAGGATTTAGTGAGTGGCTACAGTGCGTTTGCCCGCGACGGCAAAAGCGCAACTATTCGTTTGCAGCCGGACGACGTCTTGCGCGAGCGTCCGTTGCTGTCGCCAGGGTCCGCCTGGATTGTGCGGCGCATCCTCAGCGGTCAGGCGCGGCCCGACCGTGACCCGCGTGCCGAACTGGTGCAACGCCCGGCGCTGGCCTGGAAGACCGGCACCAGCTATGGCTTTCGCGATGCCTGGGCGATTGGCGTGGGGCCGCGCTATCTGATCGGCGTGTGGATCGGCCGGCCGGACGGCACGCCGGTGCCGGGGCAGTTCGGCCTGGCGTCGGCGGCGCCGTTGATGTTGCAGGTGCACGATGTGCTGGCCAACCGCGACAGCCAGCGCGGCATCAGTGCGCCGGTCAAACCGGTGCCGGCCAATGTCGGGGTGGCAGCGATCTGCTGGCCGCTGGGCCAGCCCATGAGCCGCAGCGACCCCAATTGTCGGCGCCAGCGCTTTGCCTGGACGCTGGACAACACCACGCCGCCGACCCTGCAGGCGCTGGACCAGCCGCTGAGCGTGGGCCTCAAGGAAACCGTGTGGGTCAACGCCAAGGGCTTGCGCGTCGACGCCCATTGCCCCGGCGCGGTTGCGCGAGATATTGCCCTGTGGCCCGCGCCGCTGGAACCGTGGCTGCCGAAGGTGGAGCGCCGTGAAGCGCGGATTCCGGCGGCGGACCCGGGTTGCCCGCCGCCGGCACTGGCGGCGGCGTCGCCGTTGTCGATTGTCGGCGTGCGCGAAGGTGACCAGTTGCGCCTGCCGGCCGCCAGCCAGCAGACGCTGCGCCTGAAGCTATCGGCGCTGGGGGGCAGTGGTCGGCGCTGGTGGTTCCTCAACGGTGCGCCGCTGGGGGACAGTGCCAATCAGGACAGCATCAATGCCGGCTTTGATCGGCTCGGGCGTTATCAACTGAGTGTGCTGGATGAGGCCGGGCAGACGGCCAGGCTTGAGTTCAGCGTTGTTGATTAAGGCCTCATCGGGAGCAAGCCCCCTCCCACATTTTCAGGTGTGAATACCTTCAAATGTGGGAGGGGGCTTGCTCCCGATAGTGTCCTGAAGGCCAGCGCAGGCTATTCACTTGCCTTCAAAGCCCATCCCCCTGAAGCTATACCCCTTCAGGAGCCCAGCATGAACCTCGAACACCTCACCGAACGCCTGCACCGCATCCGCGATACCAACGACTGGAAGCAATTCCACAGCCCGAAAAACCTGGCCATGGCTGCCAGTGTGGAAATGGCCGAGCTGGTGGAAATCTTCCAATGGCTCAGCGAAGACCAGTCGCGCCAGCTACCGCCGGAAAAGCTCGCCCACGCCGGGCAGGAAGTCGGCGATATCGTGTTGTACCTGCTGCTGCTGTGCAGCGAACTGGGCCTGGACATGGACGCGGCGGTGCGCGCCAAGCTGGCCGACAGCGAACGGCGGTTTGCCCATGAGTGACCGCCACTTCGACCAGTTGGCCACGCGCTTCGCCGAGAAGATCTACGGCGGCGCCAAGGGCGCCATCCGCCTGGCGGTGCTCCAGGCCGACCTCGCCGAGGCCTTGCCGCAGCGCCCATTGCGGGTGCTGGACATCGGCGCGGGGCTGGGCCACATGTCGCTGTGGCTGGCCGAACGCGGCCACACGGTGACGCTGGCCGAGCCCGCCGCGCCGATGCTCGACGGCGCGCGCCAGCGTTTTGCCGAGGCCGGGCAGAGCGCAACTTTCATTCATGCGCCCTGGCAGGATCTGCCCGACCAGCTCACCGAGCCCTACGACCTGGTGCTTTGCCACGCCGTGCTGGAGTGGCTGGCCGAACCTCACGCGATTCTGCCGGTGCTGCACCAGTTGACCGTGCCGGGTGGCTGGCTGTCGCTGGCGTTCTACAATCGCGATGCGCTGATCTACCGCAACCTGCTCAAGGGCCACTTTCGCAAGATGCGCAACAATGACATGGCCGGTGAGAAGCAGAGCCTCACGCCCCAGCAACCCCTGGATCCACGGGAACTGGCGGCGCAACTCGCCGGCGCGTGGCAGGTCGAAAGCCAAAGCGGTGTCAGAGTGTTTCACGATTACATGCCGGTGGAATTCCAGGCCCGCGCGCAGTTGCAGGACCTGGTCGAGATGGAGCTCGCTCATCGTCGTCACCCAGCCTTTGCCGGACTTGGGCGCTATTTGCACTGGATGTGCCGTCCGGTTTAAGCACGCCAGTGTGCGGAGGTCCGAATGCGTCGTCTCGGTTTGATCCTGTTATCCCTGGGATTGGGCGCCTGTTCCAGCCCCAACCCTTACGTGGCCAGTTCGGCGCCGATGCCGCCGGCACCTGCGCAGGCGGCCAACGTGTTCGATGCCAGCGCGTATCCGGCGCCCGTGCGCGACTACGGCGCCTACCGCAATTGGGCCTGGCGCAACGGCCAGCTCCCGGCGGGCAGTGCCTGGGCGGATTCGGCGCAGATTGCCGAGGCGGTCAGCGGTGCGCTGGACCAGCGTGGCTTGCGCCCGTTGCACGACAACCGTGCGCCGGACTTGCTGGTCAGCGCCGACGTGCACACGGAAAAGCGCCTGCGACAGGTGCGCGATGACTATGGCTACGGCGGTGGCGGCTACGGCGGCTACAACCGCTATGGCAATGGCTACGGAATGTACAACTCGGCGCCGTTGGTGCGCACCTATGAAGTGCAAGTGGTTGTGGTGCGGGTCGACCTGTTCGACGCGCGCAGCGGCCAGCCGGTGTGGAGTGCCAGCGCGGAAACCGGTAGCTCGGGCAGCCTGGGCGAGCGCGCCGATGCATTGCGCCAGGCGGTGCAAAAGGCGCTGACGGCGTATCCTCCGCATTAACGCTAGGGTCTGGGAGAATCACCATGTTTGGACGTATCGCTGCGCTTGCCGTTGTCCTGCTGCTGGGCGGTTGCCAGAGCGGCCAGGTCAACCACGATTTTGACGCCAGCCGAGACTTCGGCGCCTACCGCAGCTGGGCCTGGAAAGACCCGGCCCTGCAATACAGCCCGGATGATCCGCGCATCAAGAGCGACCTCACCGAACAGCGCATCCGTCAGGCCGTGGGCGAGCAACTGGACCAGCGCGGCCTGCGCGCTGCCGCGCCAGGCGCGCGGGCCGACCTGCGTGTGCAGGCCTATCTGATCGTCGAAGATCGCCAACAACAAGTCACCACCCATTACGGCGGCCCGTGGGGCAACCCGTGGAACGGCTACTGGGGCGCGCCGATGTACAACGAAACGCGCAACCTCACCTATAAGGTGGCGACCCTGCAGATCGACCTGCTTGACGGCAAGGACGGCAAGCTGGTGTGGCGCGGCAGCGACGAGCAACTGATGGCCAGCTCGCCCAATCCGCAGGACCGCGATAAAGCCATACGCACCACGGTGGCGCGAATCCTCTCGAGCTACCCGCCCCGTTAAAGACACCCCAGCTCCAGCATGTGAGTGGGGTTCATGTGGGAGGGGCAAGCCCCCTCCCACATTCAAGCAATGGGTCGCCAGGTGCCGACCATGTGCTCGATATCCCCTGCGCCTTTCAACTGCAATTCGCCGCTTGTCCCGGTGGGGCTGGCAGATAGCGTCACCTCGCCGGGCAGACGCACCGGCTTTTTGAACTCGACGTCGATCTCCACATTCGCCGCAGGCAAGTGCTCACCCAGCGCGGCAAGCATGCGCGCCTTGTTCCACAAGCCATGGGCGATGGCCTGGGGGAAGCCGAACAGTTTGGCGGTGAGCGCGCTCAGGTGGATCGGGTTGTAGTCACCGGACACCCGCGCATAGCGTCGGCCGATGTCGGCCGGAGCTTTCCAGCGAGTCAGTTCGCCGACGTCCACGGGTGCAGGCCGCGTGTCATCCGGCGCTTCACCGTCGAGCTTGACGCCTCGGCACAGCATGCGGCTCTCGGCTTGCCACAGCAGGCCGAGGGCATCGTGGGCGGTGGTCACCAGATCGAAAGTGGCACCCTTGGCGTGGGGCTGGAGGTTTTCGGCATGCACTGCCAGGGTCAGCTCGCTGACACTGCCCAAGGGCCGATGCAGACGAATGCGATTACTCAGGTGGATCAGCCCCAGCAAGGGGAACGGGAACTGCTGGTCGGTGAGCAGTTGCATTTGCAGGCCGAACGCGAGGATATGCGGGTAAGTCGCCGGCAATATCGGCCCGTCGGCAAAACCGCAGACCTTGCGATACGCCGCCACGTGCCGGGGGTCAAGGCTGACTCGGCAGCGCAGGCCCTTGTCGGGCAGCGTGCTGCCGCTGATCTTGCGCTTGAGCGCCGCGCGCCAGTACAGCGGCGGAAGAAACGGCGGACTGTCCAGTGTTTGCCAATCCATGCTTACGCTCCCAGAAGACTTTGCCCACAGACCCGCAGGGCCTGGCCGGTGACCGCGCCGGATCCCGGCTGGCCAAGCCATGCCACGGCTTCGGCGACATCCTGGGGCAGGCCGCCCTGGCCCAGTGAACTCATGCGTCGCCCGGCCTCACGCAGGCCGAACGGAATATGCGCGGTCATCTGGGTTTCGATAAACCCCGGCGCCACGGCATTGATGCTGATGCCTCGTTGCTGCAACAGCGGCGCCCAGGCCTGGGCCAGGCCGATCAGGCCGGCCTTGCTCGCGGCGTAGTTGGTCTGCCCGCGGTTGCCGGCGATGCCGCTGATGGAGGCCAGCAGCACCACGCGCGCGTTGTCGTGCAGGGTGCCGCTGTCGAGCAGGGCCTTGGTCAGCACCTGCGGCGCATTGAGATTGACCGCCAGCACGGCGTCCCAGTATTCCGGGGTCATGTTGGCCAGGGTCTTGTCGCGGGTGATGCCGGCGTTGTGCACCAGGATGTCGACGCCGTCGGGCAGGTGTTCGATCAACTGGGCGGCGGCGTCTTCGGCGCAGATATCCAGGGTGATGGTGCGCGCGCTGAGGCGCGCGGCCAGGGCGTCGAGGTCGGCCTTGGCCTGGGGCACGTCCAGCAGGATCACCTCGGCGCCATCGCGGGCCAGGGTTTCGGCGATGGAGGCGCCAATCCCGCGCGCGGCGCCGGTGACCAGTGCCTTGCGCCCGGCCAGTGGCCGCGTCCAGTCCTCCACTGGCGTTGCGCAGGCTTGCAGGCGCAGCACCTGGCCCGAAATGTAGGCGCTTTTGGGCGAGAGGAAGAACCTCAGCGCACCTTCCAACTGGTCTTCAGCCCCCTCACCGACATACAGCAACTGCAGCACACCGCCGCTGCGCAGCTCCTTGGCCAGGGAACGGCTGAACCCTTCGAGGGCGCGCTGGGCGCTGGCGGCAAACGGATCGCCGAGGCTTTCCGGCGCGCGACCGAGGATCACCAGGTGGGCGCTGTGGTCGAGGTTCTTGAGAAGCGGCTGGAAGAACTCGCGCAGTTGCTTGAGCTGATTGGTGTGCTGCAAGCCGCTGGCGTCGAACACCACCGCCTTGAGTTTGGGACCGTGGCCGGGAATCCAGGTCGAGGCCTCGGTGCCATAGCGGTAAGTGGCGTCGGTAAATTTGTGGGCAAAGGCCTGCACCTTGTCGGCCAGCGCGCCGCCGCTCAGCAACAGCGCTCCCTCCACCGGACGCAGGCGCCCGGCTTGCCAGCGTTCCAGGCGCACCGGTGACGGCAGGCCAATGGCGGCGACCAGGCGATGGCCGAGGCTTGAGTTGGCGAAGTCGATATAACGGTCAGACATGGAACGCTCTCCGAAGGCTGGGGTTCAAAAGGTTGACCATTCCAGGGTAGCAGTCGTTCGACTAGGCTCAGTGATCCAGCCCGCAACCGACAGAGGGAGCTTCTTATGACTCAATTGCGCCGTGTGGCGATCATTGGCGGTAACCGTATTCCGTTCGCCCGCTCCAATGGCCCTTACGCCACGGCGAGCAACCAGGCGATGCTGACCGCTGCATTGGAAGGCCTGATCGAACGCTACGACCTGCACGGCCAGCGCATTGGCGAAGTGGTTGCCGGCGCTGTGCTCAAGCATTCGCGCGACTTCAACCTCACCCGCGAGTGCGTCCTGGGCTCGCGGCTGTCGCCGCAGACGCCGGCCTATGACATCCAGCAGGCCTGCGGCACGGGGTTGGAGGCGGCGTTGCTGGTGGCCAACAAGATCGCTCTGGGCCAGATCGAGTGCGGTATTGCCGGCGGCGTCGACACTACCTCGGACGCGCCGATTGGCGTGAATGAAGAGCTGCGCAAGATCCTGCTGCAGGCCAATCGCGCCAGGTCCATGGCGGATAAATTAAAAGTCCTGTTACAACTTCGCCCGCAGCACCTCAAGCCCGAGCTGCCGCGCAATGGTGAACCGCGCACCAAGATGTCGATGGGCCAGCACTGTGAATTGATGGCGCAGACCTGGCAGATCCCTCGCGCCGAGCAGGACCAGTTGGCCCTTGAGAGTCACCGGAAAATGGCCGCGGCCTATGCCGAAGGCTGGCACAACGATTTGCTCACACCGTTTATGGGGCTCACCCGTGACAACAACCTGCGCCCCGACCTGACCCTGGAAAAACTCGCCGCACTCAAGCCTGCCTTCGAGCGCAGTGAAAAGGGCACGCTCACCGCCGGCAACTCCACGCCGCTCACCGATGGTGCATCCCTGGTGTTGCTGGGCAGCGAAGCCTGGGCCCGTGAGCGCGGCTTGCCGATTCTGGCGTACCTGCGCGACGGCGAAGCGGCGGCGGTGGATTTCGTCAACGGCGCCGAGGGCCTGTTGATGGCGCCGGTGTACGCGGTGCCGCGTCTGTTGGCGAGGAATGGTCTGACGCTGCAGGACTTTGATTACTACGAAATCCACGAAGCGTTCGCCGCCCAGGTGCTGTGCACGCTCAAGGCCTGGGAAGACGCCGACTATTGCAGGACGCACCTGGGGCTGGACGCGCCGCTGGGGGCTATCGACCGCCGCCGGCTGAACGTCAAGGGCAGCTCCCTGGCCGCCGGGCACCCGTTTGCGGCCACCGGTGGGCGGATCGTCGCCAACCTGGCCAAGTTGCTCGACGCAGCGGGCAAGGGGCGCGGGCTGATTTCGATCTGTGCTGCGGGCGGGCAGGGCGTTACCGCCATCATTGAACGTTGATGGGC
Organism: Pseudomonas trivialis; assembly: GCF_036864995.1. Lineage (NCBI taxonomy): Bacteria > Pseudomonadati > Pseudomonadota > Gammaproteobacteria > Pseudomonadales > Pseudomonadaceae > Pseudomonas > Pseudomonas trivialis. The sequence goes on from NZ_CP142151.1 coordinate 706,465, forward strand.
GGTTAAATTGGCACACAGGATGCATTCTTGGGTGGTCAAAGGTCGGTCGCCTCTCCCACCGGCGCGCCGATTGCCGTATAACGAGTGCCATACGCGTATTTGGTAATAAAGGACCCACAATAAAAGCTGATGAAGACTCCTAAACGCATTGAACCCCTGATCGAAGACGGTCTGGTCGACGAAGTGCTGCGCCCTCTGATGAGTGGTAAAGAAGCAGCTGTTTATGTGGTGCGCTGCGGCAACGAATTGCGTTGCGCCAAGGTTTACAAGGAGGCGAATAAACGAAGTTTTCGTCAGGCGTCCGAATACCAGGAGGGCCGCAAGGTCCGCAACAGCCGCCAGGCCCGGGCCATGGCCAAGGGCTCCAAGTTCGGCAAGAAAGAAACCGAAGACGCCTGGCAGAACGCGGAAGTGGCGGCATTGTTCCGTCTGGCCGGTGCGGGCGTTCGCGTGCCCAAGCCGTACGACTTCCTCGAAGGCGTGCTGTTGATGGAACTGGTGGCTGATGAATACGGTGATGCGGCGCCGCGTCTGAACGACGTGACCCTGGACCCGGATCAGGCGCGCGAATACCACGCCTTCCTGATCTCCCAGATCGTACTGATGCTGTGTACCGGCCTGGTGCACGGTGACCTGTCCGAGTTCAACGTACTGCTCACGCCTGCGGGCCCGGTGATCATCGACCTGCCCCAGGCGGTGGATGCGGCGGGCAACAACCACGCGTTCAGCATGCTCGAGCGCGATGTGGGCAACATGGCGTCCTACTTCGGGCGCTTTGCCCCGGAGTTGAAGGCGACCAAATACGCCAAGGAAATGTGGGCGTTGTACGAAGCCGGCACCCTGCACCCGGCCAGTGTATTGACCGGTGAGTTCGACGAGCCGGAAGAGCTGGCGGACGTGGGCGGTGTGATCCGCGAGATCGAAGCGGCGCGGCTGGACGAAGCGCGCAAGCAGGCGATTCGGGCGGCGGATGATGCGCCACCGAGCAAGGGATCCGACGAGCCACCGCCGCCGCCTTGGATGCAGTGATCTTTGGCTGTATAGCCATCAACTGTGGGAGGCTCCGTCAAGTCTTCGACTTGGCGCTGTCGCACAGCAAACTGGACTCTCTGTGGCGAGCGGGCTTTTTGTGGCGAGCGGGCTTGTCCCGCGTTGGGGCGCGCAGCGCCCCCAATCAAGGAAAGCGCGGTGTACCTTGCACTGCGCGGAGCATGGTTTTGGGGCTGCTGCGCAGCCCAACGCGGGGCAAGCCCGCTCGCCACAGGAATGTGGCTGACTGAAATTTCAGGCTTTAAAAATCAAAAAGTTATTTTGTGTTTGATTTGATAAGAGGGAGCTTTGCCCCTCCCACATTGATTGCGCGTGCGATCAGTTGCAGCAACTGCCTGACGCCAATTCCTTGAGGATCGGGCAGTCCGGCCTGTGGTCGCCCTGGCAGTGATCCATCAGGTCCTGCAAGGTGTCGCGCAGTTGCCCAAGCTCCAGAATCTTCTGGTTCAACGCCTCGATATGCTGACGCGCCAGTGCCTTTACATCGGCGCTGGCGCGTTGCCGGTCCTGCCACAGGGTCAGCAACTTGCCGACCTCTTCCAATGAAAACCCAAGGTCCCGCGAGCGTTTAATGAACGCCAGGGTGTGCAGGTCCTGCGCGCCGTATACGCGGTAGCCACTGTCGGTGCGCTGGGCGGCTTCGAGCAGGCCGATGGATTCGTAGTAGCGAATCATCTTTGCGCTCAGGCCACTGTGGCGAGCGGCTTGGCCGATGTTCATGGGTGTTTTTCCTCCAGGTGTTGCGGTTTCCAGGTGTTCAACAGTAGCGCATTGCTCACCACGCTGACGCTGGACAAGGCCATCGCCGCGCCGGCAATCACCGGGTTGAGCAGGCCGAATGCCGCCAGCGGAATGCCGATCACGTTAAACACAAAGGCCCAGAACAGGTTCTGGCGGATTTTTGCACAGGTTTTGCGGCAGATCTGCAGCGCCGCCGGCACCAGGCGTGGGTCGCCGCGCATCAGGGTGATACCGGCGGCGTGCATGGCCACATCGGTGCCGCCGCCCATGGCAATGCCGATATCGGCAGCGGCCAGGGCCGGGGCGTCGTTGATGCCGTCGCCGATCATGGCCACTACGCCGGTTTTTTTCAGTTGCGCGATGATGGCGGCTTTCTCGCCGGGCAGCACCTGTGCGTACACGTCCTCAATGCCCAGCGCCTGAGCCACGGCCTGCGCGCTGCCGCGATTGTCGCCGGTGAGCAAGTGGCCGCCGATGTGTTGCGCCTTGAGCGCCTGCACCGCCGCCAGCGCGCCGGGCTTGAGCGTATCGCCAAAGGCGAACAGCCCGAGCACGCGCGGTTGCGCACTTTGTTCGATCATCCAGGACAGGGTGCGGCCTTCGGCTTCCCAAGCGCTGGCGCGGGTTGCCAGTTCGCCTTCGCTCAAGCCGTGTTCTTGCAGCATGCGCGTGTTGCCCAGCGCCAGTTGCCGACCGTCAACGGTGCCGGTCATGCCGCGCCCGGTGAGGGATTGGCTGGCACTCGCGTCAGCGACGGGCAGACCCTGTTCGTTGCAAGCGTCCAGCACCGCCTTGGCCAACGGGTGCTGGCTGCCACGTTGCAACGCACCAGCCTGCTGCAGCAACTGCGACTCGTTGCCCTCCACCGCCACCAGGTGCGCGATGGTTGGCGCGCCGCTGGTGAGGGTGCCGGTCTTGTCGAACACCACGGTGCTTACGGCATGGGCGCGCTCCAGCGCTTCGGCGTCCTTGATCAGAATGCCGTGACGCGCGGCGACGCCGGTGCCGGCCATGATCGCGGTGGGCGTGGCCAACCCCAGGGCGCAGGGGCAGGCGATCACCAGCACGGCGACCGCATTGATGATCGCGGTTTCCAGCGGCGCGCCGTACAGCCACCAGCCCACCAGGGTGACCAACGCCAGCGTCAGCACCGCCGGGACGAACACCTGGCTGACTTTATCCACCTGTTTCTGGATGGGGGCCTTCGCCGCCTGGGCGTCTTCCACCAGGCGAATGATCCGCGCCAGCACGCTTTCTGCGCCAAGGGCCAGGGTGCGCACCAGCAGGCGGCCTTCGCCATTGATGGCGCCGCCGGTAACCTTGTCGCCCGATTGCTTGGGCACCGGCAGGCTTTCACCGCTGATCAGCGCTTCGTCGGCGTGGCTATGACCGTCCACCACTTCACCGTCCACCGGGAAGCGCTCGCCGGGCTTGACCATGACCAGGTCGTGGCGCTTGAGCTGGTGGATGGCGACGCTTTCTTCACGTCCGTCCCGCACGCGCACCGCCCGCTCCGGGCGCAGGGCCTCCAGGGCGCGGATGGCGCTGGCGGTTTGACGCTTGGCGCGGCTTTCCAGGTGTTTGCCGAGCAGCACCAGGGCGATCACCACCGCAGATGCTTCGAAATACAAGTGCGGCGCGGTGGCGGTCAGCCATTGATGGACGCTCAGGCCATACGCGGCGCTGGTGCCAATGGCCACCAGCAGGTCCATGTTGCCGCTGCCGGCCCGCACGGCCTTCCACGCGGCGCTGTAAAAGCGCGCACCGAGGATGAACTGCACCGGCGTGGCCAGGGCGAACTGCGCCCAGGCCGGGAGCATCCAGTGCAGGCCGAAGGGTTGCACCAGCATCGGCAGCACCAGGGGCAACGCCAGCGCAATCGCCAGCAGCAACGCCCAACGCTCGCGGTGCAAGCGCCGGGCCTGGTCGGCCTGAGTATCCATGTCGGATTGGGGCAGGGTGGCGGTGTAGCCGGCCTTGTCGATGGCGGCGATCAATACGCCAGGGTCCATTGGGCCGAGCACTTGGACATGGGCGCGCTCGCTGGCCAGGTTGACGCTGACGCTTTGTACACCCGGCACCTGGCCCAGCGCGCGTTCGACCCGGCCGGCACAGCTGGCGCAACTCATGCCGCTGATGGGCAGGTCGAAGGTGGTGGATCGGTTCATGGGGCAATCCTCCAAGGGAAGTTGCCCCAAGCATCAACCTTGACCTGTGGGGAAGGTCAAGGTCGATGTTTCAGTAATCGAGTTCGGCCGCCTTGAGGTACATGCCGTCCGGCCCCTGGGCGATACGCAACTTGCGTATGTCGCCGGCCTTGAGCGTGATGTTCTGCGCGGGCGGCGCAAGCAGGCCCGGCAGGCAACCCGGGGTCTGGCCCGGCAGTAGCTTGAGACGCAGCGACACATCGCCCGGCGGCAGGTTGAATGAGGTGGACTCTTCCTGGAACAGGCGGCCGGCCAGTTGGTCCTGGATGTAGAGGCCGATTTCGCAGGTGGTCGGCACTTCCAGGCGTTCACGGGAAATGATCAGCACTGCGTAATCCTGTGCGGCACTGGCCAGGGGCGCAGCGGTAGACAGGCTCAGCAGGCCGGCAACGGCGAAATACGACCAGCGCATGGCGAATGCTCCGTGGTTCAGATGCAAAGATAGGTGCAGCTTGGCCGACCGCGCGTGCAAATACCAGCCCGGCCGATGTTGCTGGAACTTGATGGGAAGAAGGCTACAGGGGCGTCTGAACTTCAATAGTTAGCGAGCTATCGTTCTATCCAAGAAACTCACCCGCAGCTAGACTATCGGGCTGCCGACTCACTTGGGTGTCTGATGAACCTTCGCATAATCCTGATCCTAGGCGCCTTGAGCGCCTTCGCGCCGTTGTCGATCGATTTTTACCTGCCGGGCTTTCCGGCGATGGCCACGGCGTTTGCCACCGATGAAAAACATATCCAGCTGACCCTGGCGGTGTATTTCGCAGGCCTGGCCATTGGTCAATTGATCTACGGCCCGCTGGCCGACCGCTTCGGGCGCCGGGTGCCGCTGCTCAGCGGTGTAATCCTGTTTACCCTAGCGTCTTGCGCCTGTGCCTATGCGCCGTCCCTGGAATGGCTGATCGGCGCGCGCTTCGTGCAGGCCCTGGGCGGGTGCGCGGGCATGGTGATTTCCCGCGCGGTGGTCAGTGACAAGTGCGATGCCATAGGCTCGGCCAAGGTGTATTCGCAACTGATGCTGGTGACCGGCCTGGCGCCGATCCTGGCGCCGTTGGCGGGCGGGGTCATGGTCGGCTTGTGGGGCTGGCAGTCGATCTTTCTGGCGTTGTCGCTGTTCAGCGCACTGGCCGCCATCGCGGTGGCGGTGGGGTTGCCGGAAACCTTCCCGGCCCATCAGGCGCGTCAACCATTGTCCGGTTCGTTGCGTCGCTACGCCGCGTTGCTCTCGGACCGCGTCTACCTGGGTTACGCGCTGACTGGCGGTATCTCGATTGCCGGCATGTTTGCCTACATCGCCGGTTCGCCTTTCGTCTTCATCAAGCTCTATGGCGTGGCGCCCGAGCACTACGGCTGGCTGTTCGGCTCCAATGCGGCGGGCTTTATCCTGATGGCGCAGGTGAATGCGCGGCTGCTGGCCAAGCGTGGGCCGGCGTTCCTGTTGTCGCGTACCGTATGGTTGTATGCGTTGGCGGCGCTGACGCTGTTGGGCATCGCCGCGTTGCGCACCGAAGCGCTGTGGCCGTTGCTGGTGCCGCTGTTTATCTGCATCGCCAGCCTGGGCTGTATTTTGCCGAACACCTCGGCCTGTGCCATGACCGGGCAGGGCGCCCGGGCCGGCAGTGCTTCGGCGTTGCTGGGGTGTATTCAGTTCGGCGTGGCGGCGGGGGCCGCGTCGTTGGTGGGGGTGTTACACGATGGCACCGCGCTGCCGATGGCGATGGTCATCAGCCTGTGCGGTGTACTCGCGGTGACCATTGCCGTGTCGACCCAGCGCCTGCAACGGGCGCGGGCCGAGCAGGCGCAGGTCTGACCGATCAGAACCCTTCGAGCACGATCTTGCCCTTGGCCTTGCCGCTTTCGAGCAACGCGTGGGCGCGGCGCAGGTTGTCAGCGTTGATCACGCCGAAGTGCTCGCCCAGTGTGGTTTTCAGGGTGCCGTCGTCGATCAGGTCGGCGACGCGGTTGAGCAGGTTGTGTTGCTCGATCATGTCCGGTGTTTCGAACATCGAGCGGGTGTACATGAACTCCCAGTGCAGCGACAGGCTCTTGCGCTTGAGCGTGCTCACGTCCAGCGCCTTGGGGTCGTCGATCAGCGCCAGTTTGCCCTGGGGTTGCAGCGCTTCCACCAGTTGATCCAGGTGATGCTCGGTCTGGGTCAGGCTGGCGACGTGGGTCACCTGCGGGTGGCCGGCCTGTTGCAGGGCCTGGCTCAGCGGTTGGCTATGGTCGATCACCAGGTGGGCGCCGAGGTCTTTGGCCCAGGCCTGGGTTTCCGGGCGCGAGGCGGTGCCGATCACTTTCAGTGCGGTAAGCCGGCTGGCCAGTTGGGTGAGGATCGAGCCCACGCCCCCGGCGGCGCCGACGATCAGTAGGCTCTGGCCTTCATCTGTTTGACCTTCACGCACCTGCAGGCGCTCGAACAGCAGTTCCCAGGCGGTGATGGCGGTCAGTGGCAGTGCGGCCGCCTCGGCGAAACTCAGGCTTTTGGGCATGTGCCCGACGATACGTTCGTCGACGGTGTGCAGCTCGCTGTTGCCGCCCTGGCGCACCAGGGAGCCGGCGTAGAACACCTTGTCACCGGGCTTGAACAGCGTCACGTCGCTGCCGACCGCCTTGACCACGCCCGCCACGTCCCAGCCCAGCACCTTGGCGGCGCCGTCTTCCGGGGCGACGTTCTGGCGGATCTTGGTATCGACCGGGTTGACCGAGATGGCTTTGACTTCCACCAGCAGGTCGCGCGGGCCGGCGACGGGTTCGGGCAGTTCGATGTCCTGCAGGGATTTTGGATCGTTGATCGGCAGTGAAGCGTAATAGGCGATGGCTTTCATGGGGGCTCCGCAAAAGGGTGATGGGAAGGTGCGGTGATCAGGCGAGCAATGTCAGGCGCTTGAGTTCGAAATGTTCGATCACATCGGCGGCCTTGGCGCGAAAGCTCTGGATATGTGCACTCTGGTCGTGGTCGGCCAGGGCGGCGTCGTCGCTCCAGCGTTCGAGCATGTAGAAGGTCTGCGGGTGTTGGAGGTCCTGGTGCAGGTCGTATTGCTCGCAACCGGCTTCAAGGCGGGTGGGCTCCAACAGCTCGCGCAGGAGTTTTTCCAGGGTGTCCTGCTGGTCTGGCTTGGCGATCAGCGTGGCAATGACGTTAAAGGCGGTGGACATGGTCGACTCCAGATACGTGATGAGCGGGATGCACAGATGATTGGCTATTTGCAGGGCGGATAAAAGCCGCTAAAACAGAGGTCTGTTTCAATAAAATTTTGATAATGGATGGGTTTGATGCTGCGTTTTGATGATTTGCAGCTGTTTGTGCGCGCCGCGGACCTGGGCAGTCTGTCGGCGGCGGCGCGGGTGATGGACCTGTCACCGGCAGTGGCCAGTGCCGCCCTCAAGCGCATCGAGCAGCAACTGGGCGCGCGCTTGCTGGCGCGTTCCACCCGCAGCCTGCGCCTGACGGCCGAGGGTGAGGGCTTTCTGGACTACGCGCGCACCGCGTTGGGCGCGCTGGAGGACGGTCGGCGTCATCTGGCCAGCGGCCAGGACCACTTCAGCGGTGTGCTGCAACTGTCGGCGCCTTCGGATTTCGGCCGCAACCTGCTGTTGCCGTGGCTGGATGAGTTCCAGCGCGAGCACCCGCAACTGAATATCCGTCTGCTGCTGGGCGACCGTATTGCCGACCTGTTTCGCCAGCCGGTGGACATTGCCCTGCGCTATGGCGAGCCCGAGGATTCCAGCCTGGTCGCGCTGCCTGTTGCGCCGGACAATATCCGCGTGCTTTGCGCCGCGCCCAGCTATCTCGCGCGGCATGGCGAGCCGCAGCAGCTGGAGCAACTGGCCCAGCACAATTGCCTGCTGTACATGCTCGGCACCCGCGTGCACGATCAATGGGGCTTTAACGACGGCAAGCGCAAGGTCGGCCTGACGGTTACGGGGGATCGCTTCAGTGACGACGCCGATGTGGTACGGCGCTGGGCAGTGGCGGGCATGGGCATTGCCTACAAGTCCTGGCTGGATGTGAGTGCCGATGTGCTGGCCGGGCGCCTGCGGCTGATCCTGCCGGCGCTGCGCGGCGAGGGCACGCCCCTCAATCTGCTGTGTGCGCACCGTGCGCAATTGAGCAAGCCCATCAACCTGCTGCGGGAAATGCTCGTGTCCCGCTGTGCGACATTGACGGCGCAAATGCCCGGATGAATGCGTGCTACGTAAAACCTTCCATCAATGCCGGAAATTTCACTCAGCTCATGTCCCTATCCATGCTGTAAGACCCCATGGAACCGGCACTTTGTGTGCCTGTACTCTGGCGGCAACCGCATCAGAAAAATGCGTCAACAGGGAGTGGATAGATGGAACAGGCACCATGCATCAGTCGTATTGCCAGCTTGCTGGCCGAGCCCAAACGCACCGCCATGCTCTGGGCATTGATGGACGGTTCGGCCAGATCGTCGGAGGAATTGGCGACGCTGGCGGGCGTGTCGTCGACTTCGGCCAATGCGCACCTGGCGCGACTGACCGGCAGCGGCCTGCTGCGGGTCGAGGTGCGGCGTGGCCGGCGCCTCTTCCGCGTTGCCGCCGCCGACGTCAGCCTGGCCATCGATGCCCTGGCCAGCACCACCATGGCCAGTGCCGCGCGTTGTTCACCCCAGGTGGCGCCCGTGTCGTTGTCAGCGCCGGCGCTGCTGCGCCACGCGCGTTTGTGTCACGGCCATCTGGGCGGTGAACTGGCGGCGCAGTTGTACCAACGGATGATAGCGGCGGGGTGGATCGAGCGTTGTGAGCAGCGCGTCGAAGTCACGCTCAAGGGCGGGCAGCAACTGGCCGGTCTGGGGATTTTCACCCAGGCGCTGAGCACGCCGCTGGTGTGTGATTGTTTCGATTGGAGTCAGCAGCAACCGCACCTGGGCGGCGCTTTGGGGGCGGGGCTGATGCAACTGTTTTTGCAGTCGAACTGGATCCGCGCCACGCATGAGTCGCGCGGCCTGTTGGTAAGCCCCGCCGGGCTGCTGGAAATCGCCCGCCTGGCCGAACCGGGCCAGGCCTGAGACGGTTGGCGTCGTTCAGGGTTTCAGTCAGGTCGCATCCAGCAATAGCCCGCCAATACGATGCCGCACACTCGCCGAGGGGAATTTCACACGGTGGGGTGCAGCATGGGCAGGCAAGGCTATAGCGCGGCGGAACGGCTGGAACGGTTACCTTTGAGCGGCTATCACCGCGTCATCTTTATCATCATCGCCCTGGCGTTTTTCTTCGACTCCATGGACCTGGCGATGATGACCTTTCTGTTGGGCTCGATCAAAACCGAGTTTGGCCTGAGCACGGCCCAGGCCGGGTTGCTCGCCAGCTCGAGTTTTTTGGCATGGTGGTGGGCGCGTCCCTGTCCGGCATGCTGGCGGACCGCTTCGGCCGCAAGCCAGTGTTCCAGTGGAGCATCGTGCTGTGGGGCCTGGCCAGCTACCTGTGTTCCACGGCGCAGACGGTGGAGGCGCTGACCTTGTTCCGTGTGCTGCTGGGCATCGGCATGGGCATGGAGTTTCCGATTGCCCAGTCGATGCTGTCGGAGCTGATTCCCGCCAAGCGGCGCGGGCGCTACATCGCCTTGATGGACGGCTTCTGGCCGCTGGGTTTTGTGGCCGCCGGGGTGCTGTCTTACTTCCTGTTGCCGGTGATTGGCTGGCGCGACATCTTCCTGGTGCTGGCAGTGCCGGCGGTGTTCGTCCTGGCGATCCGCTTCTTTATCCCGGAATCGCCGCGCTGGCTGGAGCAGGCCGGGCGGCATGCGGCGGCGGACAAGGTGTTGCTGGGGATCGAGCAGAAGGTGCGCGATTCGCTGGGCCGCGCGGACTTGCCCGAACCGATTGCATTGCCACGGGTTGAGAGTGCGCCGGGCACGTTCTTCTCTGCATTCCACCAACTGTGGTCGGCGCAGTACCGCCAGCGCACGATGATGATCTGGAGCGTGTGGTTCTTTGCGCTGCTCGGGTTCTACGGGTTGACCTCGTGGCTGAGCGCGCTGCTGCAACAGTCGGGGTTTGCGGTGACACAGTCGGTGTATTACACGGTGATCATTTCCCTGGGCGGAATTCCCGGCTTCCTGATGGCGGCCTGGCTGGTAGAGCGCTGGGGGCGCAAACCGGTGTGTGTGGTGACGCTGCTCGGCGGCGGGGTGATGGCGTTTCTCTACGGACAAAGCGCGGTGTTTGGCGGCAACGTCGGCCTGCTGATCACCTCGGGGCTGCTGATGCAGTTCTTCCTGTTTGGCATGTGGGCGGTGCTGTACACCTACACGCCGGAGCTTTACCCCACGTCGGCGCGTGCGACAGGCTCCGGATTTGCCTCGGCCATCGGCCGGGTCGGCTCGCTGCTCGGGCCGTTGGTGACTGGGCTGGTATTCCCGATAACCGGGCAAGGCGGGGTGTTTGCCCTGGGCGCGCTGTGCTTTGCCGTGGCGGCACTGGTGGTGTGGGTGTTCGGAATGGAGACGAAGGGCAAGACCCTGGAAGAACTCACCGAAGCCTGAAGAACACTGCAAACCGGAATGTGGGAGGGAGCAAGCCCCCTTCCACATTTGGTTTTATTGATTAAGTTATGGCTTGATCAACCGCGCATCCAGGCTGTTCTGCGCCAGGCGTTTGGCCTGGTCCTGGGTCATGCCCAGGCTGGTGTACAGCGCATGGAAGTTCTCGGTGACATAACCGCCGAAGTACGCCGGGTCATCGGAGTTCACCGTCACTTTCACACCGCGCTCGAGCATGTCGAGGATGTTGTGCTGGGCCATGTCGTCGAATACGCAGAGCTTGGTGTTGGACAACGGGCACACGGTCAGCGGGATCTGTTCGTCGATGATGCGCTGCATCAGGCGTTCGTCTTCGATGGCGCGCACGCCATGGTCGATGCGCTGGATTTTCAACAGGTCGATGGCTTCCCAGATGTACTCGGGCGGGCCTTCTTCGCCGGCGTGGGCCACGGTGAGGAAGCCTTCGCCACGGGCGCGCTCGAACACGCGCTGGAACTTGCTCGGCGGGTGACCCATTTCCGAACTGTCCAGACCCACGGCCACGAATGCGTCACGGAACGGCAGCGCCTGGTCGAGGGTTTTTTCGGCTTCGGCTTCGCTCAGGTGGCGCAGGAAGCTGAGGATCAGGCCGCTGGTGATGCCCAGTTGCTGCTCACCGTCCTTGAGTGCGGCAGCGATGCCATTGAGCACCACTTCAAAGGGGATGCCACGGTCTGTGTGGGTTTGCGGGTCGAAGAACGGTTCGGTGTGGATCACGTTCTGTGCCTTGCAGCGCAGCAGGTAGGCCCAGGTCAGGTCGTAGAAGTCCTGGGAGGTGCGCAACACATCGGCGCCCTTGTAATACAGGTCGAGAAACTCCTGCAGGTTGTTGAAGGCGTAAGCCTCGCGCAGGGCTTCGACGTCGTTCCACGGCAGCGCAATCTTGTTACGTTCGGCCAGGGCGAACAGCAGCTCAGGCTCCAGCGAGCCCTCCAGGTGCAGGTGCAATTCGGCCTTGGGCAGGGCGTTGAGCCAATCGTACATAGTCAAATTCTCATCAGGTGCAATGGCGGCATTCTACAGGCCATGGCAGAAATAATCGGCAAAACCTGACCGGCAGGAGAGTATTCCTATTATTCGCGCAAGGGCGACTTGAACTAAGGTGTAACGAAACGTTAGCGGCGCGATGCAGTCTGTACCCCATCAATGACTGATTTGCCCTACCAGAAGGCCCGCAATGCTTACCTCACTCAAGCAAGAAAAATTCATGCTGCTGGCGCTGATTGCCGCCATCGCCGCCTACCCGCTGGAGCACTGGATGCTGCACAGCGGGCAGGTCGTGGCGCTGGTGGCGGGCGTGGTGTTGATCGGCTTTATCGTCATGGCCTCGATGCGCGTCGCGCACCATGCCGAGCAATTGGCGGAGAAGGTCGGCGACCCCTACGGCACCATGATCCTGACGCTGGCCGCCGTGCTGGTGGAGGTGGTGATCCTGGCCATCATGATGAGCAACGAGCCGTCGCCCACGTTGGTGCGCGACACCATTTATTCGGCGGTGATGCTGGATATCAACGGCATCCTCGGCCTGGCCGCGCTGATGGGCGGCATCAAGCACGGTGAGCAGTCCTACAACGATGACTCGGCGCGCACCTACAGCGTGATGATCCTGACCGCTATGGGCGTGTCGATGGTGGTGCCGGAATTTATTCCCCAGGCCGACTGGAAGATTTACTCGGCGTTCACCATCGGCGCGATGGTGGTGCTCTACACCTTGTTTCTGCGCATGCAGGTCGGGCCGCACAGTTATTTCTTCAGCTACAGCTACCCGGAAAAACGCCGCAAGAAACTGCCGGAAGTCGAACATGAGGCGCCGGTGAGCCTGGCGTTTTCCATCGGCACCCTGGTGTTCGGTGTGATCGTGATTGGCGCGCTGGCCGAAGTGATGTCCAAGACCCTCGACCTGGGCCTGGAAGGCACGGGCGCACCGCCGGTGATCACGGCGATTGTGGTGGCGGCCATTTCCGCGGCGCCGGAGATCCTGACCGCATTGCGTGCGGCGCTGGCCAATCGCATGCAGTCGGTGGTGAACATTGCCTTGGGTGCTTCGTTGTCGACGGTGATTCTGACCGTACCGGTGATGGAGGCCATGGCGCTCTACAGCGGCCAGCCGTTCCAGATGGCGATGACCCCGGTGCAGACAGTGATGGTGTTTATCACGCTGATCGTGAGTGCGATCAACCTCAACGATGGCGAAACCAATGCGATCGAAGGGATGACGCACTTTGTGCTGTTTGCGACGTTCATCATGTTGTCGCTGCTCGGACTTTAAGCACCGCATAACGGATGTGGGAGGGGGCTTGGTCCCGATAGCAGTGGATCAGTCAGCTTATCTGGTAGCTGACATACCGCCATCGGGAGCAAGCCCCCTACCGCATTTTGAACAGTGTCTGGCTCAGGTCCCGGCGATCAACTGCCGCGCGGCCTGGGTGTGATCGGCGATCAGGCCCTTGAGGTCGAGGCCTTCGATCTGACCGTCGATGACGCGCCACTTGCCGCCCACCATCACCCGATCAGCCCGGTCGGCGCCACACAGCAGCAGCGCCGAAATCGGGTCATGGCTGCCGGAAAAACGCAGCTCATCAAGCTTGAACAGCGCCAGGTCTGCCTGTTTGCCTACGGCCAATTCGCCGATATCCGTACGTCCCAATAACTGCGCCGAGCCTTTGGTCGCCCAGCCAAGCACACCTTCGGGGGTGATTTTTTCGGCGCCGTAACGCAGGCGCTGGATATACAACGCCTGGCGCGTCTCGAGGATCATGTTCGACGCATCGTTGGACGCCGAGCCGTCCACGCCAAGGCCAATGGGCGCGCCGGCGGCGAGCAGGTCAAGGGTGGGGCAGATGCCGGACGCCAGGCGCATGTTTGAGCTGGGGCAATGGCAGATGCCGGTGCCGGCCGCGCCCAGGCGTGCGATTTCATCCGGGTTGAAGTGAATGCCATGGGCCAGCCAGGTGCGCGGGCCAAGCCAGCCGACGCTGTCGAGGTAATCCACGGTGCGCAGGCCGAAGCGTTGCAGGCAGAAATCTTCTTCGTCGAGGGTTTCCGCCAGGTGCGTGTGCAGGCGTACATCGAGTTGACTGGCCAACTCGGCGCTGGCTTGCATGATTTCGCGGGTGACGGAGAACGGTGAGCAGGGCGCCAGGGCAATCTGGATCTGCGCGCCGTCGCCGCGTTCGTGATAGTCGCGGATCAGGCGCTGGCTGTCGTCGAGAATCACCTGGCCTTGTTGCACGGTCTGTTGCGGCGGCAGGCCGCCGTCTGCTTCGCCCAGGCTCATGGAACCGCGAGTGAGCATGGCGCGCATGCCCAGTTCGCGCACGCTTTGCACTTGCACGTCAATGGCGTGCTCCAGGCCGTCGGGAAACAGGTAATGGTGGTCGGCGGCGGTGGTACAGCCGGAGAGTAGCAGTTCGGCGAGGGCGACTTTGGATGCCAGCGCGAGCTTTTGCGGCGTCAGCCGCGCCCACACCGGGTAGAGGGTTTTCAGCCAGGGGAACAACGGCTGGTTGACCACCGGTGCCCAGGCGCGGGTCAGGGTCTGGTAGAAGTGGTGATGGGTGTTGATCAGGCCCGGCAGGATCACGTGCTCGCGGGCGTCGAACACCTGTGTGCAGGGATGTGCGGGCGCCTGGCCGTGGGCCAGTACTTCGCTGATCACACCGTCTTGCAGCACCAGGCCGCCACGGGCATCGAGGCCATTGGCGGTAAATATCGCGAGGGGGTTTTTAACCAGATACGGGTCGCAGGCATTGGCCGGCTCCTCTGAATGATGGGTTCAGGTTTGCCAGCTCAGTGTTGCCCTGTCTGCTGATCCAGGGTCGCCGGGGAGGGCGAGGTGCTGGAGCGAGCAAGCTCGCTCCAGGCGGGAAGATTACCAGGCGATGGTGTCGCCCTTGTAGTCCACGAAGTGATGACCGCCTTTGCCGGTGTAGGCATTTACCTGGTCCACCAGGTCGCGCACGCTGGTGTCGACATCGATGTGCGCGTTCTCACCGCCCATGTCGGTCTTCACCCAACCCGGATGCAGCGACAGCACGGTGAGTTTTTTTCCGCCCAGTTGGGTGACGAAACTGTTGGTCATGGAGTTGAGCGCGGCCTTGCTGGCTTTGTACAGCGCCATATCCGAACCGTCCGGGATGGTCACGCTGCCCAGCACCGAACTCATGAACGCCAGCACACCACTGTCCTTGCGGATTTGCCCGACAAAGCGCTGAGCCAGGTTGATCGGCGCCACGGCGTTGGTAAAAAACAGCTGGCCGACCTGCGCCAGGGTGGCGTGGCCCGGTTCCTGGTTGTCCGGGCCCTTGACGCCGGCGTTGACGAACAGCAGGTCGAAGGTGCGGTCCTTGAGACGCTGGCTCAGGGCGATCACGGCTTGTTGATCGTCCATGTCCAGTTTTTCGATCTGTACCGGGCCGACGGCCTTCAGGGCATCGGCCTTGCTCGGGTCGCGCACGGTGGCAGTGACGTCCCAGCCGTCCTGCAGCAATTGCTTGACCAGGCCAAGGCCCAGGCCGCGCGAGGCGCCGATGATCAGTGCGGTTTTTTGCGTAGACATGAAAAGCTTCCTTTGCAGTAGCGGTTCAGGGTGCAGTGGGCAACAGTAGCAGGTTCAGCGTTGTAGCAGGATACGGCCACGGCTCAGATCGGCCAGTTGGGTCTGCAGGGTATCGATGTGCGCTTCGCCCAGGGCCAGTTGCAGCTCGACACCGTTGGCGGTGAAACTTTCTTCCACGATCAGCCCGTCCAGTTCGGCCACGCGCAGCTTGACCAGGTTCAGTTCGGAGAAGCCGCAGGCGCAACTCAGCGCCACACGGCTGATCAGCTCGATGCGTTCGGCCGTTTGCAGGCACTTGTTGGCGCCGCCGCCATAGGCGCGGGCCAGCCCGCCGGTGCCCAGTTGAATGCCGCCGTACCAGCGGATCACCAGCACCGCGACCTGATCGAACCCTTGCGCCTCGATGGCAGCGAGTATCGGGCGCCCGGCGGTGCCACCGGGTTCGCCGTCGTCGTTGCTGCGGTATTGATCGGCCAGTTTCCAGGCCCAGCAGTTGTGGGTGGCGTTGAGGTCACTGTGGTGCTCGATAAACGCCTGAGCGTCCTGCGCAGTGGTGATCGGCGCGGCCAAGGTAATAAAGCGGCTTTTGCGTATTTCTTCGCGAAATTCGCAAAGGCCGGTCAGCGTGTAAGGCATAAGTCGCTTCGTTTATTGGGCTGGCTTGATGCCACAGCCTTTGAGAATGATGTGGATCAGGTTGGTGCCGGCCTCTTCCATGTCCTGCTTGGTCAGCCGGGTGCGACCGGTGACGCGGCAGATCTGGGTAGCGAAGTCGGCGTAGTGCTGGGTGCTGCCCCACAGCAGGAAGATCAGGTGCACAGGGTCGATCGGGTCCATTTTGCCGGCGTCGATCCAGGCCTGGAATACCGCCGCACGGCCGCTGAACCAGGCGCGGTAGTCCTGGCTGAAATATTCGGTGAGGCATTCGCCGCCGCTGATGATCTCCATCGCGAAGATCCGCGAGGCCTGGGGCTGGCGCCGAGAGAATTCCATCTTGGTGCGGATGTAGCGAGTGAGCGCCACGGCGGGGTCGTCCTCGGCGGTCAGCGCGTTGAAGGTGCTGTCCCACAGTTCGAGGATATTGCTGAGCACTGCGATATACAGGCCCAGCTTGTTGGTGAAGTAGTAATGCAGGTTGGCTTTGGGCAATCCGGCACTGGCCGCGATGGTGTTCATGCTCGTGCCCTTGTAGCCATGGCGCGCGAACTCATCTTCAGCAGCCCGCAGAATCGCTTGTTCGTTCTTTTGCCGAATGCGGCTGGCAGGTTTACCGGCGTGGTTGCTGTGGGCAGGAACTTCGAGGCTCATGGAGGTTTCCGTGCTGATCGATAGAGACGACGTGTGCACAGATAACCCACCCTCAAGCCTCAGACAAGTCCTGATGCAATAAAACCGTCAAAGCGGTTCCAGGGTGTCGCTTTCGGTTGCCAGGTTTGCGGCTACCGATGTCGCCTTGGCTTCGGGCAACAGCAGGCACAGCACGATAGCGGTCAAGCCGCCGCTGGTGATGGCCGAGTCGAACAGGTTCTGCACCAGGGTGGGCATCAGGTGCAGCAGATTGGGCTGGGCGGCGATGCCCAGGCCGACGCCGAACGAGGTGGCGATGATCAGCATACTGCGCCGGTCCAGCGGGGCCTGGGCGAGGATGCGCACGCCGGCGGCGGCCACGCTGCCGAACATCACCAGGGTCGCGCCGCCCAGCACCGGTTTGGGGATTTGCTGCAACACGGCGCCAATCAGCGGAAACAATCCGAGGCAAAACAGCAGTACGCCTATATATAAGCCGACGTAACGGCTGGCCACACCGGTGAGTTGGATCACGCCGTTGTTCTGCGCAAAGGTGGTGTTGGGAAAGGCGCTGAAGGTGGCGGCGATCATGCAGCTCACGCCGTCGCCCAGTACGCCGCCTTTGAGTCGGCTTATATAGGAAGGGCCGCTGATGGGTTGGCGGGCGATCATGCAGTTGGCGGTGAGGTCGCCCACGGTTTCGATGCTGCTGATCAGATAAATCAGCGCGATTGGCAGGAAGGCGCTCCAGTCGAAGTTGAACCCGAAGCGAAACGGGATCGGCACGCTGACCCAGGGCAAGTCCGGCAGCGCCTGTGGGACGAGTCTGCCGCTGAACCAGGCGGCCAGGCTGCCCAGAGCCAGGCCGATGATGATGGCCGAGAGGCGCACCCAAGGCGTAGCGGAGCGGTTGAGCAGGATGATGGTGAGCACCACGAACAGGCCGAGCGCCAAATTGGTGGGCGCGCCGAAATCGGGCGCGTTGAAGCCGCCGCCCAGGTCGGTGATGCCGACCTTGATCAGGCTGATGCCGATCAACGTGATCACGATGCCGGTCACCAGCGGGGTGATTACCTGACGCAGTTGGCCGATGAAGCGGCTGAGCACGATCTGCACCGCGGCACCGAAGAAACACACGCCGAAGATCATCGCCATGATGTCCTCGGGGCTGCCGCCGCGTTGTTTCACCAGAAAACCTGCTGACAGCACTGCGCCGAGAAACGCGAAGCTGGTGCCTTGCAGGCAGATCATGCCGGCTCCGATACCGAACGGCCTGCGTGCCTGGATGAATGTACCCACGCCGGAAACCATCAATGCCATGCTGATCAGGTAGGGCAAGTAGGCGGTGAGGCCCAGGGTGGAACCGATAATCAGCGGCGGGGTGATAATGCCGACGAAGGCGGCCAGCACATGCTGCAGGGCGGCGAGCAGGGCCGGTGCGGGTTTCGGGCGGTCGTCGAGGCCGTAGATCAGGTCGCTGGGGCTCAAGGATTCTGGGGGCATGGTGGGTCAACTCAAGGCGGACGGTTCAAGGTAGTTGCGTCCTTGCAAAAAGCTGTCCAGTTGCTCAGCTTTTTGCTCGAGGCCCGAGTCAGCGGGTCGCGGCGAGGCTTTCGAGAAAGCTTTCCAGCACCAAATGAGGGCGACGGCCTTTGCGCGTGACCGATGCCAGGCTCAAATCGTAAAAACGTGTAGCCGATTTCAGCGCGCGCAGTCGGCCTTGTTGCACCCACAGGCTGGCGTAGTGGTCGGGTAAATAACCGATATAGCGCCCGGTGAGGATCAGGAACGCCATGCCTTCACGGTCGGAGGCGCTGGCCGTGCAGCGCAGGGCCTGGTAGTGCGCCTGGATCTCGGCGGGCAGGCGGAAGGTGGGCGCGATGGCGTCCTGGCTGTCGATGCGGGCATCGTCCAGCTGTTTGTCGTCGGCGTAGAACAGCGGGTGGCCGACCGCGCAATAGAGCAGTGAGCGCTCGCTGTACAGCGGCTGGTATTCAAGGCCGGACAATGCGCTGGCCTGGGGTACAACGCCGACATGCAGGCGGCCGTCGAGTACGCCTTGTTCCACTTCGTTGGGGGCGATCATGCGGATCTGGACCTGCACGTCCGGGCCGCGTTCTTTCAATTGCGCCAAGGCGTGGGTGATGCGCATGTGGGGCAGGGTGACCAGGTTGTCGGTGAGGCCGATGATCAACTCGCCGCGCAGGTGCTGGTGCAGTCCGTTGACCTCGGTGCGAAAACTTTCCAGCGCGCTCAACAGTTGCAAGGCGGATTGGTAGACCTCGCGACCTTCTTCGGTCAGCGAGAACCCGGCGCGTCCACGTTGGCAGAGTCTCAGCCCGAGGCGTTGCTCCAGGTCGCTCATTTGCTGGCTGATGGCCGAGCGGCCAATGCCGAGTACGGTCTCCGCCGCCGAAAAACCGCCACATTCGACCACGCTGCGAAAGATGCGCAGCAGGCGGATATCGAAGTCGCTGACTTGAGCGAGGGGATCTGGCCTGCGACTGCTCATAGTTTAGTGAAGGCCTGACTGAAGGTTAGAAAAGTTGGATTTTATTGACTTTATCGCCATGGCAATTTACTCGCAACTACACTTTTTCGATCCCGACGCTGCCGTTTGCCCTGCGAGGTTTTGCTGATGAACATGCCCGAAAACGCCCCATCGTCCCTTGCCAGCCAGTTGAAGCTGGATGCGCATTGGATGCCGTATACCGCCAATCGCAGTTTCCAGCGTGACCCGCGCCTGATCGTGGCAGCGCAAGGTAGCTGGTTGACGGATGACAAGGGGCGCCAGGTGTATGACTCCCTGTCGGGCCTGTGGACCTGTGGCGCCGGGCACACGCGCAAGGAAATCCAGGAAGCGGTGGCCAAACAATTGGGCACATTGGACTACTCGCCGGGCTTTCAGTACGGTCATCCGTTGTCCTTCCAGTTGGCGGAAAAGATTACCGAGCTGACCCCGGGCAACCTGAACCATGTGTTCTTCACCGATTCGGGCTCCGAGTGCGCCGATACCGCCGTGAAGATGGTACGTGCCTATTGGCGCCTGAAAGGCCAGGCGACCAAGACCAAGATGATCGGCCGCGCCCGTGGTTATCACGGTGTGAATATTGCCGGTACCAGCCTGGGCGGGGTTAATGGCAACCGTAAGATGTTTGGTCAGGCCATGATGGATGTTGACCATCTGCCTCACACGTTGCTGGCGAGCAATGCGTTCTCCCGGGGTATGCCGGAGCAGGGCGGCGTTGCGTTGGCCGATGAGTTGCTCAAGTTGATCGAGTTGCACGACGCCTCGAATATCGCCGCCGTATTTGTCGAGCCGATGGCGGGTTCAGCCGGTGTGCTGGTGCCGCCACAGGGGTACCTCAAGCGTCTGCGCGAGATCTGCGATCAGCACAATATCCTGCTGGTGTTCGATGAAGTGATCACCGGTTTCGGCCGTACCGGCTCAATGTTCGGCGCCGACAGTTTCGGCGTGACGCCGGACCTGATGTGTATCGCCAAACAAGTTACCAACGGCGCAATCCCGATGGGGGCGGTGGTCGCCAGCAGTGAGATCTATCAAACCTTCATGAACCAGGCGACGCCGGAGTACGCGGTGGAGTTCCCCCACGGCTACACCTATTCGGCCCACCCGGTAGCCTGCGCTGCGGGCCTGGCGGCGCTCGACCTGTTGCAGAAGGAAAACCTGGTGCAGAGCGTGGCCGACATTGCACCTCACTTCGAGAATGCGCTGCATGGCTTGAAGGGCAGCAAGAACGTGGTCGACATCCGCAACTACGGCCTGGCCGGTGCCATCCAGATTGCGCCGCGTGATGGTGATGCGATTGTGCGTCCCTTCGAGGCGGGTATCGCGTTGTGGAAGGCCGGTTTCTATGTGCGCTTTGGCGGAGACACCTTGCAGTTCGGGCCAATGTTCAACAGCAAAGCGCAGGACCTGGATCGCTTGTTTGATGCCGTCGGCGAAGTGCTACGCAAGATCGATTGATTTTCTCCTTCTCTATAGAACAATTCTTCAGGAGCCCTGCATGAGCGTTATCCAGCATTTGATCAACGGTGAATGGGTCAGCGACAGCGGCCGTACGGCTGATGTGTACAACCCGTCCACCGGCCAAGTGATCCGCCAGGTACCGTTGGCCAGTCGCGAAACCATTCAAAGTGCGATCGACACCGCCAAGGCCGCGTTCCCGGCCTGGCGCAATACGCCGGCCGCCAAGCGGGCGCAGGTGATGTTTCGTTTCAAGCAATTGCTGGAGCAGAACGAGGCGCGTATCGCGCAGTTGATCAGCGAGGAGCATGGCAAGACGCTGGAAGACGCCGCCGGTGAGTTGAAGCGTGGGATCGAGAACGTGGAGTACGCGTGTTCGGCGCCGGAGATTCTCAAGGGCGAGTACAGCCGCAACGTGGGGCCGAATATTGATGCCTGGTCGGATTTCCAGCCGTTGGGCGTGGTGGCCGGTATTACGCCGTTCAACTTCCCGGCGATGGTGCCGTTGTGGATGTACCCGCTGGCGATCGTGTGCGGTAACTGTTTCATCCTCAAGCCGTCGGAGCGTGATCCGAGCTCAACGCTGTTGATCGCGCAATTGCTGCAGGAGGTCGGCTTGCCCAAGGGCGTGCTCAGTGTGGTGCACGGCGACAAAGGGGCGGTGGATGCCTTGATTGAAGCGCCGGAGGTCAAGGCGCTGAGCTTTGTGGGTTCGACGCCGATTGCCGAGTACATTTATGCCGAGGCGACCAGGCGCGGTAAACGCGTTCAGGCGTTGGGCGGTGCGAAGAACCATGCGGTGCTGATGCCGGACGCGGATCTGGACAACGCCGTCAGTGCCCTGATGGGCGCTGCCTATGGTTCGTGCGGTGAGCGGTGCATGGCGATCTCGGTGGCGGTGTGCGTGGGCGACCAGGTGGCGGATGCGTTGATCGCCAAGCTGGTGCCGCAGATCAAGGCACTGAAGATTGGTGCGGGCACTACGTGCGGCCTGGATATGGGCCCGTTGGTGACGGGGCAGGCGCGGGACAAGGTCAGCGGCTATATAGAAGACGGCGTGGCGTCGGGTGCTGAGTTGGTGGTGGATGGGCGCGGCTTGAGCATTGCCGGGAATGAGCAGGGCTTCTTTCTGGGCGGCAGTCTGTTTGACCGTGTGACACCCGAGATGCGTATCTATAAGGAAGAGATCTTCGGGCCGGTGCTGTGCGTAGTGCGAGTGAGCAGCCTGGAAGCGGCGATGCAACTGATCAACGATCATGAGTATGGCAACGGTACGTGCATCTTTACCCGTGACGGGGAGGCGGCGCGTTTGTTCTGTGACGAAATTGAGGTGGGCATGGTGGGTGTGAACGTTCCACTGCCGGTACCGGTGGCCTATCACAGCTTTGGTGGCTGGAAGCGTTCGCTGTTTGGTGACTTGCACGCCTATGGGCCCGACGGGGTGCGCTTTTATACGCGTCGCAAGGCGATCACCCAGCGCTGGCCGCAGCGGGCCAGTCATGAAGCTTCGCAGTTTGCTTTCCCTAGTTTGTAGGATGCGATGAAAGCCGGCCCCTTTGGGCCGGCTTTTTTGTTTTTGGGGTTTATGACAGAAAGATGAAAATAGGTATTGACGGCAGATTCTGGAAGTCTATAATTCGCCCCACTTCCGGCGCAGTCGAAACGGAAAACTCCTTGGTAAACAAGTAGTTATGCAAGATTCGACAGCGAGTTGCTTCAGTTCATCGAAGCCCAGAAGGAGTTGGTAGTGCAGTGTTGTTTGGCGCTATTAACGTTTCGATCTTCTCGGTCGAAAGCGCAGAAAAAGAGGTGTTGACAGCAGCGTGTAACGCTGTAGAATTCGCCTCCCGCTGACGAGAGATCGGAAGCGCAAGTGGTTGAAGTTGTTGAAGAATTCTTCGAAAGCTTCTGAAAATAATCACTTGACAGCAAATGAGGCTGCTGTAGAATGCGCGCCTCGGTTGAGACGAAAGATCTTAACCAACCGCTCTTTAACAACTGAATCAAGCAATTCGTGTGGGTGCTTGTGGAGTCAGACTGATAGTCAACAAGATTATCAGCATCACAAGTTACTCCGCGAGAAATCAAAGAATAACCAACGATTGCTGAGCCAAGTTTAGGGTTTCTTAAAAACCCAAAGATGTTTGAACTGAAGAGTTTGATCATGGCTCAGATTGAACGCTGGCGGCAGGCCTAACACATGCAAGTCGAGCGGTAGAGAGAAGCTTGCTTCTCTTGAGAGCGGCGGACGGGTGAGTAATGCCTAGGAATCTGCCTGGTAGTGGGGGATAACGTTCGGAAACGGACGCTAATACCGCATACGTCCTACGGGAGAAAGCAGGGGACCTTCGGGCCTTGCGCTATCAGATGAGCCTAGGTCGGATTAGCTAGTTGGTGGGGTAATGGCTCACCAAGGCGACGATCCGTAACTGGTCTGAGAGGATGATCAGTCACACTGGAACTGAGACACGGTCCAGACTCCTACGGGAGGCAGCAGTGGGGAATATTGGACAATGGGCGAAAGCCTGATCCAGCCATGCCGCGTGTGTGAAGAAGGTCTTCGGATTGTAAAGCACTTTAAGTTGGGAGGAAGGGCAGTTACCTAATACGTGATTGTTTTGACGTTACCGACAGAATAAGCACCGGCTAACTCTGTGCCAGCAGCCGCGGTAATACAGAGGGTGCAAGCGTTAATCGGAATTACTGGGCGTAAAGCGCGCGTAGGTGGTTTGTTAAGTTGGATGTGAAATCCCCGGGCTCAACCTGGGAACTGCATTCAAAACTGACTGACTAGAGTATGGTAGAGGGTGGTGGAATTTCCTGTGTAGCGGTGAAATGCGTAGATATAGGAAGGAACACCAGTGGCGAAGGCGACCACCTGGACTAATACTGACACTGAGGTGCGAAAGCGTGGGGAGCAAACAGGATTAGATACCCTGGTAGTCCACGCCGTAAACGATGTCAACTAGCCGTTGGAAGCCTTGAGCTTTTAGTGGCGCAGCTAACGCATTAAGTTGACCGCCTGGGGAGTACGGCCGCAAGGTTAAAACTCAAATGAATTGACGGGGGCCCGCACAAGCGGTGGAGCATGTGGTTTAATTCGAAGCAACGCGAAGAACCTTACCAGGCCTTGACATCCAATGA
The DNA here is from genome assembly GCF_036864995.1 of Pseudomonas trivialis. NCBI lineage: Bacteria > Pseudomonadati > Pseudomonadota > Gammaproteobacteria > Pseudomonadales > Pseudomonadaceae > Pseudomonas > Pseudomonas trivialis. The sequence goes on from NZ_CP142151.1 coordinate 729,987, forward strand.
ACTTTCTAGAGATAGATTGGTGCCTTCGGGAACATTGAGACAGGTGCTGCATGGCTGTCGTCAGCTCGTGTCGTGAGATGTTGGGTTAAGTCCCGTAACGAGCGCAACCCTTGTCCTTAGTTACCAGCACGTAATGGTGGGCACTCTAAGGAGACTGCCGGTGACAAACCGGAGGAAGGTGGGGATGACGTCAAGTCATCATGGCCCTTACGGCCTGGGCTACACACGTGCTACAATGGTCGGTACAGAGGGTTGCCAAGCCGCGAGGTGGAGCTAATCCCACAAAACCGATCGTAGTCCGGATCGCAGTCTGCAACTCGACTGCGTGAAGTCGGAATCGCTAGTAATCGCGAATCAGAATGTCGCGGTGAATACGTTCCCGGGCCTTGTACACACCGCCCGTCACACCATGGGAGTGGGTTGCACCAGAAGTAGCTAGTCTAACCTTCGGGAGGACGGTTACCACGGTGTGATTCATGACTGGGGTGAAGTCGTAACAAGGTAGCCGTAGGGGAACCTGCGGCTGGATCACCTCCTTAATCGACGACATCAGCTGCTCCATAAGTTCCCACACGAATTGCTTGATTCATTGAAGAAGACGATAAGAAGCAGCCCGAAATTGGGTCTGTAGCTCAGTTGGTTAGAGCGCACCCCTGATAAGGGTGAGGTCGGCAGTTCGAATCTGCCCAGACCCACCAATTTTGTGTGGGAAACGCCTGTAGAAATACGGGGCCATAGCTCAGCTGGGAGAGCGCCTGCCTTGCACGCAGGAGGTCAACGGTTCGATCCCGTTTGGCTCCACCACTACTGCTTCTGTTGTATGAAAGCTTAGAAATGAGCATTCCATTGTGATGATGGTGAATGTTGATTTCTAGTCTTTGATTAGATCGTTCTTTAAAAATTTGGGTATGTGATAGAAAGATAGACTGAACGTTACTTTCACTGGTAACGGATCAGGCTAAGGTAAAATTTGTGAGTTCTCTTAACTGAGAAATTCGAATTTTCGGCGAATGTTGTCTTCACAGTATAACCAGATTGCTTGGGGTTATATGGTCAAGTGAAGAAGCGCATACGGTGGATGCCTTGGCAGTCAGAGGCGATGAAAGACGTGGTAGCCTGCGAAAAGCTTCGGGGAGTCGGCAAACAGACTTTGATCCGGAGATGTCTGAATGGGGGAACCCAGCCATCATAAGATGGTTATCTTACGCTGAATACATAGGCGTAAGAGGCGAACCAGGGGAACTGAAACATCTAAGTACCCTGAGGAAAAGAAATCAACCGAGATTCCCTTAGTAGTGGCGAGCGAACGGGGACTAGCCCTTAAGTGGCTTTGAGATTAGCGGAACGCTCTGGAAAGTGCGGCCATAGTGGGTGATAGCCCTGTACGCGAAAATCTCTTAGTCATGAAATCGAGTAGGACGGAGCACGAGAAACTTTGTCTGAATATGGGGGGACCATCCTCCAAGGCTAAATACTACTGACTGACCGATAGTGAACTAGTACCGTGAGGGAAAGGCGAAAAGAACCCCGGAGAGGGGAGTGAAATAGATCCTGAAACCGTATGCGTACAAGCAGTGGGAGCCCACTTTGTTGGGTGACTGCGTACCTTTTGTATAATGGGTCAGCGACTTATTTTCAGTGGCGAGCTTAACCGAATAGGGGAGGCGTAGCGAAAGCGAGTCTTAATAGGGCGTCTAGTCGCTGGGAATAGACCCGAAACCGGGCGATCTATCCATGGGCAGGTTGAAGGTTGGGTAACACTAACTGGAGGACCGAACCGACTACCGTTGAAAAGTTAGCGGATGACCTGTGGATCGGAGTGAAAGGCTAATCAAGCTCGGAGATAGCTGGTTCTCCTCGAAAGCTATTTAGGTAGCGCCTCATGTATCACTGTAGGGGGTAGAGCACTGTTTCGGCTAGGGGGTCATCCCGACTTACCAAACCGATGCAAACTCCGAATACCTACAAGTGCCGAGCATGGGAGACACACGGCGGGTGCTAACGTCCGTCGTGAAAAGGGAAACAACCCAGACCGTCAGCTAAGGTCCCAAAGTTATGGTTAAGTGGGAAACGATGTGGGAAGGCTTAGACAGCTAGGAGGTTGGCTTAGAAGCAGCCACCCTTTAAAGAAAGCGTAATAGCTCACTAGTCGAGTCGGCCTGCGCGGAAGATGTAACGGGGCTCAAACCATACACCGAAGCTACGGGTATCACGTAAGTGATGCGGTAGAGGAGCGTTCTGTAAGCCTGTGAAGGTGAGTTGAGAAGCTTGCTGGAGGTATCAGAAGTGCGAATGCTGACATGAGTAACGACAATGGGTGTGAAAAACACCCACGCCGAAAGACCAAGGTTTCCTGCGCAACGTTAATCGACGCAGGGTTAGTCGGTCCCTAAGGCGAGGCTGAAAAGCGTAGTCGATGGAAAACAGGTTAATATTCCTGTACTTCTGGTTATTGCGATGGAGGGACGGAGAAGGCTAGGCCAGCTTGGCGTTGGTTGTCCAAGTTTAAGGTGGTAGGCTGAGATCTTAGGTAAATCCGGGATCTTAAGGCCGAGAGCTGATGACGAGTGTTCTTTTAGAACACGAAGTGGTTGATGCCATGCTTCCAAGAAAAGCTTCTAAGCTTCAGGTAACCAGGAACCGTACCCCAAACCGACACAGGTGGTTGGGTAGAGAATACCAAGGCGCTTGAGAGAACTCGGGTGAAGGAACTAGGCAAAATGGCACCGTAACTTCGGGAGAAGGTGCGCCGGTGAGGGTGAAGGACTTGCTCCGTAAGCTCATGCCGGTCGAAGATACCAGGCCGCTGCGACTGTTTATTAAAAACACAGCACTCTGCAAACACGAAAGTGGACGTATAGGGTGTGACGCCTGCCCGGTGCCGGAAGGTTAATTGATGGGGTTAGCTAACGCGAAGCTCTTGATCGAAGCCCCGGTAAACGGCGGCCGTAACTATAACGGTCCTAAGGTAGCGAAATTCCTTGTCGGGTAAGTTCCGACCTGCACGAATGGCGTAACGATGGCGGCGCTGTCTCCACCCGAGACTCAGTGAAATTGAAATCGCTGTGAAGATGCAGTGTATCCGCGGCTAGACGGAAAGACCCCGTGAACCTTTACTATAGCTTTGCACTGGACTTTGAATTTGCTTGTGTAGGATAGGTGGGAGGCTTTGAAGCGTGGACGCCAGTCTGCGTGGAGCCAACCTTGAAATACCACCCTGGCAACTTTGAGGTTCTAACTCAGGTCCGTTATCCGGATCGAGGACAGTGTATGGTGGGTAGTTTGACTGGGGCGGTCTCCTCCTAAAGAGTAACGGAGGAGTACGAAGGTGCGCTCAGACCGGTCGGAAATCGGTCGTAGAGTATAAAGGCAAAAGCGCGCTTGACTGCGAGACAGACACGTCGAGCAGGTACGAAAGTAGGTCTTAGTGATCCGGTGGTTCTGTATGGAAGGGCCATCGCTCAACGGATAAAAGGTACTCCGGGGATAACAGGCTGATACCGCCCAAGAGTTCATATCGACGGCGGTGTTTGGCACCTCGATGTCGGCTCATCACATCCTGGGGCTGAAGCCGGTCCCAAGGGTATGGCTGTTCGCCATTTAAAGTGGTACGCGAGCTGGGTTTAGAACGTCGTGAGACAGTTCGGTCCCTATCTGCCGTGGACGTTTGAGATTTGAGAGGGGCTGCTCCTAGTACGAGAGGACCGGAGTGGACGAACCTCTGGTGTTCCGGTTGTCACGCCAGTGGCATTGCCGGGTAGCTATGTTCGGAATAGATAACCGCTGAAAGCATCTAAGCGGGAAACTAGCCTCAAGATGAGATCTCACTGGAACCTTGAGTTCCCTGAAGGGCCGTCGAAGACTACGACGTTGATAGGTTGGGTGTGTAAGCGCTGTGAGGCGTTGAGCTAACCAATACTAATTGCCCGTGAGGCTTGACCATATAACACCCAAGCAATTTGACTACTCCTGACTTGGAAACAAGTAGAAGCATCAGATTGCGGTGTGTGAAGACGAGATGAACCGAAAGTTCGACGCTCACAAAACACCGACAGCTGTCACATACCCAATTTGCTGAAGCGAGGCCATCTGGTCACGACTCAGTACCCGAATTTCTTGACGACCATAGAGCATTGGAACCACCTGATCCCATCCCGAACTCAGTAGTGAAACGATGCATCGCCGATGGTAGTGTGGGGTTTCCCCATGTGAGAGTAGGTCATCGTCAAGATTAAATTCCGAAACCCCATTTGCGAAAGCAGATGGGGTTTTGTTTTGGGCGATTGGAAAGTCAGGTAAGCCTTCGCCTACAAAATTGCACAGTTATTTCTGAACCAGACTACTAGAATAGGCGCCTAACCTTTTTAGAGTAAGAGCCCTATCCATGCCCGAGCCGGTTGATGCCCCACAGGTGTCTGACTTACCACTGGACGATCTGGTGGCATGCCATGAGTGCGACTTGCTGATGCGCAAACCTGTGCTTGCCCGAGGCGAAAAAGCCCAATGCCCACGTTGCGGTTATGAGCTGTACGCTCATCGCCACAATGTCATTGAGCGCAGCCTTGCTTTGGTGATCGCTGCACTATTGCTGTACATCCCCGCGAACTTTCTGCCCATCATGCAGCTCAATCTACTCGGGCAGACCTCAGAGGACACCGTGTGGACCGGCGTCGTCGGCCTGTTCGATACCGGTATGCAAGGCGTCGCAATCGTGGTGTTCCTGTGCAGCATGGGTATCCCGTTGCTCAAGCTGCTCTGCCAGTTGGCCGTGCTACTCAGCATTCGCTGGAAGATCGGCCGCAATTACGGGCTGCTGCTATACCGCATCTACCATCACATGAAAGATTGGGGGATGTTGGAGGTCTACCTGATGGGCGTGCTGGTCGCGATCGTCAAGCTCGCCGATATGGCTTCCATCACGGTTGGCGTGGGTCTCGTTTGTTTCATCAGTCTATTAGTGGTTCAGGTTCTGCTTGAGGTGGTGATGTCGCCGCACCAGATCTGGCAAGCGTTGTCAGGAGAGGATGATCATGCGGGCGATTGATGCAGGCATTCTGGTGTGTACCGAATGCCATGAACTGAATACACAAGAGCCGGACACCGATGAACAAACGTGCACCCGCTGTGGTGCGTTGATTCATCCGCGTCGGCCCAACAGCCTAACCCGCACGTGGGCGTTGCTGGTCACTGCGGCGATCCTCTATATCCCCGCCAACCTGTTGCCTATCATGACCGTCAACTCACTCGGCCAGGGCGAGCCCAGTACCATCATGGCAGGTGTGATCCAACTGGTGCAGCATGGGATGTTTCCTATTGCTGCCGTGGTGTTCATTGCCAGTATTCTGGTGCCGACGTTCAAGCTGGTGGGCATTGGTCTGCTACTGTTCTCGGTGCAGCGTCACCAACCGCTGTCCGCACAACAACGCATTGTCATGTACCGCTTTATCGAATTCATTGGCCGCTGGTCAATGCTGGATATCTTCGTGATCGCCATCCTGGTGGCGGTCGTAAACTTTGGGCGGCTCGCCAGCGTCGAAGCCAATCTCGGCGCTGCGGCGTTTGCCAGTGTGGTGATCTTGACGATGCTTGCCGCTGTAACTTTCGATCCCCGACTGATTTGGGATAACACGGAGTCGGACGACGACCATGAGTGATTTGCCTAAAGCTAAAACCCGCCCTGCCTCCAATTGGTCGGCCATTTGGGTGTTGCCCCTGATTGCGCTGATCATTGGCGGCTGGCTCGGATGGCGCGCCTATTCCCAGCAGGGTATCGAGATCCAGGTGCGCTTTGAAAGCGGTGAAGGCATCCAGGTCAACAAGACCGAGGTGGTCTACAAAGGCATGCCTGTGGGCAAGGTCAAGGCCTTGGCGCTCGACGACGAGGGCAACAATCGAGGGGTAATTGCCACCATCGAGATGGGCAAGGACGTCGAGCAATACCTCAAGACCAATACCCGCTTCTGGCTGGTCAAGCCCAGCGTAACGCTGGCCGGCATCACTGGTCTGGAAACCCTTGTGTCGGGTAACTACATCGCCGCCAGCCCTGGCGACGGCGAGCCCACGCGCAAATTCAAGGCGCTCTCCGAAGAGCCGCCGCTGTCCGACGCCAAGCCCGGCTTGCACATCACCGTCAAGGCCGATCGCCTCGGCTCGCTCAACCGTGGCAGTCCGGTGTTCTACAAGCAGATCCAGGTCGGCCAGGTTAAAAGCTACCTGTTGTCCGAAGACCAGAGCACCGTCGAGATCAAGCTCTACATCGAACCGACCTACGCCCACCTGGTGCGTAAACACACGCGCTTCTGGAACGCCAGCGGCATCAGCATCGACGCCAATCTGTCCGGAGTAAAGGTGCGCAGCGAGTCGCTGTCCAGCATCGTCGCCGGCGGTATCGCCTTTGCCACCCCCGAGAATCGCAAGGACAGCCCGCCCACCGATCCCAGCCTGCCATTCCGTCTGTACGAAGACTTCGACGCCGCCGCCGCCGGCATCCGAGTCAAGGTCAAGCTCAGCGACTTCGAAGGCCTGCAGGCTGGTCGCACGCCGGTGATGTACAAAGGCATCCAGGTCGGCAGCCTGAAAACCCTGAAGATCGACCCGGACCTGTCCAGCGCCAGTGCCGAACTGACCCTCGACCCATTGGCCGAAGACTATCTGGTCCAGGATACCCAGTTCTGGGTGGTCAAGCCGTCGATATCCCTGGCCGGCATCACCGGCCTGGAAGCCCTGGTCAAAGGTAACTACATCGCCATCCGCCCAGGCGACAAAGGCACCACGCCCCAGCGCGAATATGTCGCCCGCGCGAAGGCGCCCCCCTGGACCTGCGTTCCCCAGGTTTGCACATGGTGTTATTCACCGACAATCTCGGCTCCCTGGATGTCGGCAGCCCGATTCTCTACAAGCAGGTCAAGGTCGGTTCGGTGCAGAGCTACCAGTTCTCGCGCAAGAACAAGCAACTGGTGATTGGCGTACACATCGAGAAAGAATACGAAAACCTGGTCAACGGCTCGACGCGTTTCTGGAATGCCAGCGGCGTCACTCTGACCGGTGGCCTCACCAGCGGCATCCAGGTCAAGAGCGAATCCCTGGTCAGCCTGATGGCCGGCGGTATCGCGTTCGAAACACCTGAGCCGAATGTGCCGCTGAAAAAACACATCCCGCGCTTCCGCCTGTTCCCTGACCGCGATGCTGCCAATCAACACGGCACACTGGTGACTATCAAGGTTGATCGCGCCGATGGCCTACGCCCGGGTACGGCGGTACGTTTCAAAGGGCTGGACGTGGGCAAGATCGAAAGCGTCGACCTGAGTGCCGACATGCAATCGGTGCTGCTCAAGGCACGTATCACCCAGGTGGCCGACCGCATCGCACGTGCCGGCAGCCAGTTCTGGGTGGTCAAGCCGGAACTGGGCCTGATGAAAACCGCCAACCTGGAAACCCTGGTGACCGGGCAATACATCGAAGTGCAGCCTGCGGCGAAAAATGCGGGCCCGCAGAAAAACTTCGTCGCCCTGGCCCAGCCACCCGAGGCCGTGCGCCAGGAACAAGGCTTGAGTCTGGTGCTCAGTGCCGCGCGCCGTGGTTCATTGAAGGAAGGCGTACCGGTGACCTACCGCGAAGTCACCGTGGGCAAGGTCACCGGCTACGAGCTGGGCCAGACTGCCGACCGCGTGTTGGTGCACATCCTGATCGAGCCCAAGTACGCACCGTTGGTTCGCAGCGGCAGCCGCTTCTGGAACACCAGTGGTTTTGGCGTGGACTTCGGCCTGTTCAAGGGCGCGACGGTGCGCACCGAATCCCTGGAGACACTGGTCGCCGGCGGTATCGCCTTCGCCACGCCGGATGGCGAGCGGATGGGCAATGCAGCGCGGCCGCAGCAGACCTTCCCGTTGTTCGACAAGTTTGAGGATGAGTGGCTGACCTGGGCGCCCAAGATTCCATTGGGCAAATAAACCGAGGCGCAGCTATCGGGAGCAAGCCCCCTCCCACATTTTGACCCGTGGAACCGAGCCAAATGAGGGAGGGGGCTTGCTCCCGATGAGGCCCTCTGCAGCACCACAAAAAAGGCCGCGATCCATAGATCGCGGCCTTTTTTCATTTCAACGCGCCAAGTCAGACCTCATCCAACTCCGCCTGCGCAATCACCGTCGCCTTCACCTCATCATGACGCCGGATGTACTTCCAGTCCGCCTCGTCAATGTAGATCCCGTTCGGCCCGCTGCCGCCTTCCAGGTCGATGGCCACCTGGGCGGACACCTGCGGCTTCACACTCGCCAGGATCGGCACGAAGCCCAACTGCAAACTGGTTTCCAGCAACGCCGCCTGGTTCTTCTCGTCGATGTCCGCTGCCTCGTCGAGGTAGTACGGCAAGCGCACGCGCCCGGCCTGGTCGCGGTCCATCAAGTGCAGCAACAGGTACATGTTGGTCAGCGCCTTGATGGTCATGGTGGTGCCGTTGGACGCGGCGCCATCGATGTCCGTGTGAATTACCGGCTGGCCGTTCACCTTGGTGATCTCGAACGCGAGTTCGAACAAGTCCTTGAGGCCCAACTGGTTGTGGTTGGCCGCCACCAGACGCGCCAGGTATTCCTTGGCCTCTTCGTTCTTGTTGTCCTGCTCGGCGCTCTGGCTGAGATCGAACACCGACAAGGTCTCGCCTTCTTCATACTGACCGGCGCTGTGGATGATCTGGTCGATATGCTTGAGCGCTTCCTTGTTCGGTGCCAGCACGATGCGGAAGCTCTGCAGGTTGGAGACCTGTCGCTTGTTGATCTCGCGGTTGAACAGCGCCAGTTGGTGTTCCAGGCTGTCGTAGTCGCTGCGGATATTGCGCAGAGTGCGCGCGATATCGGTGACTGCCGCCCGCCGCGCCTTGCCCAGCGTCAGCGCCTCATCGGTACGGTGCGCATAGGCGTTGATCAGCAGTTGCAGACGACGCTCCACGTCATCCTCGCTGTCGAACTTGGCCACGCCCTTGAGGCGCACCTGAGCGTACAACGCTTCAATCTGGCCATCGGCACGCAGCAACCCCTGCCAGCTGTCTTGATAGTCATTGAGCAGCGGCAGCAGGTTGTCCATGGAATCGTCGACCGGGTCCATGAACGGCGTGCCGAACGGCAAGTCCGCCGGCAACAGCTGGCGACGGCGCAACGCGTCATCCAGGGTGCGCTGTTTGGCTTCCATATCGCCAATCTGGCGGCCGACCAGTTGCAGCTTGGCCGACAATTGCTGGACACGCTCGGTGAACGCATCGCTGGAACGCTTCAACTCATCCTGCGCCGCTTCCATCTGCGCCAGCTGTTCGAGCTTCTCGCCTTCCTCGGCGCTCAGGGTCTGCGCGCGGCGGAAATCTTCCAGGGCCTTTTGCGCATCCAGCACCTGCTGGTACAGCGCCTCGGTCTGAGTCTTGCTCGCTGCGCGGTCGGAGGCTACAGCCTGCTGGGTTTTGAGTTGCTTGAGCTCTTTTTCCAGACGCTCTTTTTGATCACGCAGTGCCGCGCGATCCGCCAACGCCTGCAACGCGGGTGGTTCGATGTGCGAGATGTCGATGGACAGTCCCGGCACCTCAAAGCGCTCGCCCTTGAAGCCATCGAGGATCCGCTCCAGGGATTTGACCCACTGGCCGTCTTCATCCAGCGTGATGCCATGTTCACCCAATGGCAGGCTGAACAGCGAACTGTTGAACAGCCGCATCAGACGCTCGACGTCCTGCTGTGAGAATTCTTCGCGCAGCTTGGCGTAGCTGTTGTTGTCCGCGTGATCAAGCTGCTGCTTGACCGACTTCAGGCGTTTTTCCAGGTCGCGCAGACGCTCGTCCAGATCCTCGGCACTGAACTGCCGCGACTGCGCCAGCGCACCTGCCAATTCATCGTGAGCATCCTTGGCCGCGAGCAACTGCTGCTCCAGCATCTTCACGTCGTCCACCAGCGCAAAGCGATGCTTGAGCACCGACAGCTCGCCCAGCCAGCGCTGGATGCCGCTGATTTCCCGCTCCAGGCGCATCAGCTCCTGGGTGCCGCCGCGCTGGTCGTGCTGCAGTGCATCCTGCTCATTACGGTAGTGCTCGGCCTGGATGGTCAGCTCTTCCTTGCGTGCACTGGCGTAGTCCGACCAGGTGCCCAGCAGCGAATCCAGCAGCGGTGACAGGCGATGCAACTTGCCGCGCAACACATCGCGTTGCCGCACGCCATTGGCCAGCGCCTCGACCAGTGGCCCGGCGGCCACCAGCGAGTTGTAGTCCTGCTCCATGCGTCGTACGTCGCGGAAGGCCTCTTCACACGCCGCGATGTAATCCACGCTGCCGGAACGCAGGCTGTGTTCGAAGGCATCAAGGAACAGTTGCTTGAGTTTGGCCGCGGTGATTTCGCGCATGTGCAGCAGGTTGATAAACAGCGCGCGGAAAGTCTTCAGGCTCTGCTCACTGGTGGAACGCAGCGGGATCAGCGTCAGGTCCAGCGGGATCGAAGTGTGACCGCCCACCAGCAAACGCCGCAGTTCATCCGGCTTGAGTTCGTAGGCCTTGAGGCCCTCTTTCTCAAGGTTGGTGAACAGCTCTTTCTGCCGCAGGCAGGTGTCGTTCTTCTGGTAGTGCGCCAGGTCCAGCTTGCCGGCATAGGCGAAGAACTGGTGACCGAAACCGCCACCCGGGCCGCGCCCGACCACGCCAATCACATGGGGGCCGTGGGGCAGCGAGACTTCCACGAGGATGTAGCTGGTGTCAGTGGCGAAGTAGAATCGCCGCGATTGCTCGAGGGTGTACTTGCCGAAACTCATGTCCGACATGCGCGCCAGAATCGGAAACTGCAGGGCGTTGATCGAGGCGGATTTGCCCAGGTTGTTCGCGCCGTACACCGACAGCGGCTCTTCCAGCGGGAACAGGCCCAGGCTGTAACCGGCGGTGTTCAATAGGGCGAAGCGGCGGATGCCGTAGCGTTCCTTGCTCATGCATCGGTCTCCTGTTCTTCGGCAATGGCACGCGCCAGGGCGTCCTCTTCGCTTTCTTCCTCGAAGTCGCTCAAGTCCAGCGGGTCATCGGTCTTCAGCAGTTTTTCATCGCTGTCTTGGTCAATGATTACCGGCGCTGGCAATGGCAACACGCTGTGCACGCTGGCGGCAAGGTCGCGGTCCTGCTGCACCGACAGGCACACGTCGAGGAAACGATGCATCGGCGGCAGGAAGCGATAGATGCCGTTGTCTTCGCTGGCAAAACCCAGCTGGGTCATGCGGCGCATGATTTTTTCTTCGAGTTCTTCCTGGGTCTGCACTTCGGCCTGGATAAACAGGTCGCGGTATTTATCCAGCAGCGACGGCAGTTCATCACGCCCCAGGCTGCCGCCGTCGAGCACGGCAATCGGGTCGCGGCCCTGGTCGGCCAGGTGTTCGACGATGATGAAGGTGAACAGCGCCAGACGCTGGGCGGTCTTGTTGACCTGCGCACTGGCGATGGCGGAGTCGGGCACGAAGTAATAGAAACCACGGGTGTCGCACACCAGCTCAAAGCCCAGGGCCTTGAACAGCGTGCGGTACTGGTCCTGGAAGTTCGACAGTTGCGCGTACAGCTCCGGGTCGCGGCGGCTGACGTGGTAACCCTTGAACAGCTCGCGAAAGATCGGCGCCAGCTGGGACAGTTCGGATAGATCAAGATGCATAAGGTGTACTCGCAGGTTGCTCGGCGGCGTCTATGCCGGCCGGGAGCAGGGCGAATGAGCGCAGGCTGACCTGGTGCTCGTGTGTGTGGTAATCGCGGCGTTCCAGGCGTTCGCGCTTGAAGCGTTTTTCGCGCGAGAGGCGGGAGAACCAGTACAACAATTCGTCGGTGGCGCCGTCCGGCTCCTGCTCCAGCAGCCAGGTCATCAGGTCGGGCATCGGCAGCGCGTCTTCGCAGCGTTCGAGCATTTCCTTGACCGTGCGCGGCGCGCGTTGGGCCTGGCCCTTGTGGGATTTGTGCGCCTTGGGGAAACGCGCCGGTTTCGGCTCGAAATTCGCCAGGGCATACACGTAGGCCTCGACCTGGCTGGCACTGCCCAGAAAGGTGCTTTGCGGCCGGGTGAACAGCGGCATTGCCGCCTGCGGCACCGCATCCAGGCCTTTGCGGCGAATCGCCGACAGGGCCAGCGCCGCGCCACGGGTCACCGCGTTGTGGCGGCGCGCCTCCTCACGCAACGGCAACAGCAGTTCGCGGGCGTGACGCAGGGTCAACTGGGCGCTGGTCTGCATTTCGAGAATGCGCGCGTGGGTGCGCAGCAGCATGTCGTCGTCCACCAGATGGCCCAGGCGCTGTTGCTCGGTGAGCATGCGCAGCAGCACATTCTCGACCTTGCGCACGCCTTGCTCGAAGGCACCGTCGGCGTTCACCAACTGGATCATCGGTTCGACGTATTCATCCCAGGTCGCCAGGACTTCGGCGTAACGCTGGCGCAACGGGATCTGCCGGTCGCTGGTCTTGGCGCGATCGGCTACGGCGGCGAGGGCCTGTTCGTCGTTGGCGAGTTTTTTCAGCACGTCGCGCACGCGCATGTCCAGCAGGCGCAATTGCCGGGCCAGGTCGTGGCCGTCACGGATGTCAAAGGCGTCCTGGATATAGCCGGCCAGACGCTCGAGGTGGCGCAGGTAGGCTTCGATTTCCAGGCACAGGCCAAGCCGGTGTTCTTTGCGCAAATAGGCGAGGAAGTCGTGGATCTGCGCGTTGAGCTCGAAACGGTTCGGGCTTTTGGCCACAGGCACCAGGATGTCCAGGCGAATCCACACGTCCAGCAGGCTGGTGATGTCCTGGGGCGTGCTGTCCAGTTGTTGGGCAGCCAATTGCGCGCGCAGCTCGCCCAGGCTCAGGGTGCCTTGGTCGAAGTGTTCGCACAGTGGCTCAAGCAAGGCCCAGTGTTCGGCGAGGGCGCGCAGGACGCGCTTGGGTTCGATCATGGGAAAGGCCGGCTGGTTGGCGATTAAAGGTCGCGATTGTACTGCATCGGGAGTGGGATTTATCCACAGCCGGTCAGCGCGCAGTGGGCGATTGTTGCCGAACAGCGGTAGAATCCCCGCTCTTTACTTATCCACAAGTGGCCGAGCTGTGCTTATCGAGTCCCGACGTCGCGCTTACTTGACCGCCATGCAGGTGGTCAACTGGCTGCCCCGCACCGAACTGCCGTTTGCCGCACCGTCGCGGCCCGAGCTATTGCAGGCGCCAGAGCCCTATGAAGCGTTCGAGTCTTCGGGCGAGGAGGCCGCTGCGCCGGTCGCGGTGGTCAAGCCTGTGCCCGAGGTGCGGCCGGTGGTCGAACGGGCCAAAATCGAAGTGCCGCGCCCTTCGCCAGTGACCAAACCAATGGTGGCCGAAGACACGACGTCGGTGGCCAGGGCGCCAGTGGTGCCGCCGCCGCGTTTTGCCCTGCAACTGCTGCGAGCCGGGCGTTGCCTGCTGCTGGTGGAACTGCCCACCGGCGAGCGCTTCCAGACCCGCGACCCGGCCTACATGCTGCTCAAGGACATGCTGCGCGCCGCCGGCCTGCCCGACAGCCCGCAGATCGTCGGCGACCCGGTGCGCTGGCCGTTGCTGGTGCGCGGCACCATGGATCAGGGCCCGAACGCCGCGCGGGATTTTGTGCAAGGTTTTGTCTCGGCACGCCTGGAAGACGAACCCTGTGTGTGCCTGTGGCTGATCGGCCTGCCCGCCGTGCGCTTTGCCGGTGAAGCCAATGCCGAAGCCTGGTACCGCGAACTGCAGGTCGAAGGCCTGGGCTCGGTATGGGCCTTGCCGGGCCTGGAATTATTAATGGAAGAGCCACAGCGTAAGGCTGATGTCTGGCAAGCCATGCGCCGGCTGATGGCGCGCTGGAAAACAACCGATGAGTGAGGCTTTATCCTTCCGCCCGATGACCGAGGCCGACCTCGACGCCGTGCTGAAAATCGAATACGCGGCGTTCAGCCATCCCTGGACGCGCGGCATCTTTCTCGATGGGCTGGGCAAGTACCAGATCTGGCTGATGTTCGAGGGTGAGCAGCAGGTGGGGCACGGTGTGGTGCAGATCATTCTGGATGAGGCCCATTTGCTCAATATCACCGTCAAACCGGAGAACCAGGGGCGTGGCTTGGGCCTGGCGTTGCTGGAGCACTTGATGTCCCGCGCCTATGCGGCCAACGCCCGGGAATGCTTTCTGGAAGTGCGCGACAGCAACACCGGGGCGTTCCGGTTGTATGAGCGTTATGGCTTCAATGAGATTGGGCGTCGGCGCGATTACTACCCGGCTGTGGGTGGCCGCGAAGACGCAGTCGTCATGGCCTGCACGCTCGTCGACTGAATGCATGGATCAGTGTGGGAGCGGGCTTGCCCGCGAAGACGTCGGCCCGGCAAACATTGACGTTGACTGACACACCGCCTTCGCGGGCAAGCCCGCTCCCACATTTCTAACCGTGTGGTGTCAGCGGTTGCCGTCGACCGGATCGATATCCGCCAGCTCTGCTTCATCCAGGCCATTGCCGCCGCCGATCTCATCTTCATCCACAATGCTGAGGTCGAAGTCGGCTGGGTTGTCCTCCCCGGCCTCTCGCGCATCCCGCGCGCCGTCCTCATGGATAAGGGTTTCCGGGCTCATATCATCGTCAGTCGACTCATGGTCATCCGTCGACGCTCCGGTCATTCCGGCTTCGCGCACACGCTCTTCGGGCATCAGATGTTCGCGCTCGCCGCGCGGGATCTCATCGCCTATTTCCGCCGTCTGGTCTTCCTGGTCAAAATCCAGCTCGCGCATCGAACCCATGCGGTCTTCGTTATCGTCAATCGGTTCGGGCTGCGTAGCGCCGTAGGGACGTCGTGATTCAGTCATGGCCAATCCTCATACTGTGGGGCTTATAGTGTGTGGACAGGCTCTGCACCCCAAAGATTCAAGCTAATTTGCGCCAGGCGTGACCCGGACGAGGGGTTGTCAGTCACACAGCTGCGCATCATTCCCGAGGCTTTCCCTGATGAACGAACTACAAGACCTGCTTGATAACAACGAACGCTGGGCGGATGCGATCAAACAGGAAGATCCCGAATTCTTCGCCAAGCTCGCCCGCCAGCAAACCCCGGAGTACCTGTGGATCGGCTGTTCCGATGCGCGCGTACCGGCCAACGAGATCGTCGGCATGCTGCCAGGCGATCTGTTCGTGCACCGCAACGTGGCCAACGTGGTGCTGCACACTGACCTCAATTGCCTGTCGGTGATCCAGTACGCGGTCGATGTGCTCAAGGTCAAACACATCCTCGTCACCGGGCACTACGGCTGCGGCGGCGTGCGTGCGTCGATGCAGGATCGCCAGTTCGGCCTGATCGATGGCTGGCTGCGCACCATTCGTGATCTCTACTACGAAAACCGCGAAGTGCTGGCGCAGCTGCCTACTGAAGAAGAGCAGGTCGATCGCCTGTGCGAGCTGAACGTGATCCAGCAGGTGGCCAACGTCGGCCACACCAGCATTGTGCAAAACGCCTGGCACCGTGGGCAGAGCCTGTCGATCCACGGCTGTATCTACGGCATCAAGGATGGCCGCTGGAAAAGCCTGAACACGACCATCAGCGGCTTCGAGCAACTGCCGCCGCAGTATCGCCTGCGCCCGCTGGGTGATGTCTAAGGTCGCAGTGTCGCTAACATTGGGGGGCTGATTTCTACTGTCATATTCGGCAGTAGAAATCGGCTCGCCGGTGTGCAATCTACAGCGCGGGCGCCGGCAGGAGAGCTGCGGGTGCGGGGTTCTTCAGCTGTTTCAACTGCGCCTTGATCGGTGCAGTGGCGCATTTGGCATTTGCCTGTTCCGGAGTCAGCGAGCGTACCGAGGTGTAGAACAGTTCGCAGGTCTGCTCCTTGCGCGTGACCTGCCACGTGGTGTTGCACGCCTGGAGCAACACATTGGGATCACTGGCCGGCTTGCGGCCCATGCCGGCTTGCCAGCAGGCCGCGCTCAGATCCTGCCCCATTACCTTCAGGCCGGCTTCGTCGGCTTTCTGTTCGTTACCGCCATAGCTCGCCGGGTCCGCCGCGTACCAGATGTAACTGGGGTGGTTGGCGCCCAGTACCGATACGCTTTTGCCGGCCACCGGGCTGATCTGCGCCAGGCCCATCACATCAACGGTCTGCCCGTATTGTTGCTTGATCCAGCTGCGCACCGGCGCGCCGAACGCCACCAGGGGCAGTGCACCGTCGGGCCGCAGGCTCAGTTCACTGACCATGCGTGTCTGGTAGTCGGTGAAATAGCCGTAGACGTTTTCCAGGTCCTTGCCCGCGTTGGACGGCGCGGCAATCGGGGCGATGTCGATGATGGTCTGGTAGGCCGGGGTTTCGCTGGCCGGCACGCCGTTGTCGGTGAGCAGTGCGGCCCAGCGGTCGGTGGTGGCCGATTCCAGGTAGTCCTGGAAGTGGGTCAACGAATAATCCGGCGGAAAGTGCAACAGCTCAATGCTTTTGCGGTTTTCCAGGGCCATGCCCAGCGGCAGGAACAGGTACCAGTTGTAGGCCCATTTACCGTCGCTGTTCAGCTTGCTGGCGCCCTGGTAGGCCAGATCGGCGGTGTTGAGCAACTGGGTGAGAGGCTGGCCGTAGGTATCCGGTACCCCGCTGAATGTGGCGGTCAGTTGGTCTCCGTCGGTTTTGACACTGACCTTGGCGCGGCTATAGCCGTCACGTTGCAGGCTCTGGTTGAGGTAGTGTTCGGCAGTTTGCTCCAGCGTCCACGGCTTGAAGCAGATGACGTTGCAGTTATTGGGGAAGGCGAATAATTGCGTGACGCGCTGGGTGCTCCCCAGCGGTACGTTGATGTCGGCCTGTACGACCGCACTGGTCAGCAGTGCGATCAGGGTGCAGGACAGCCTGGTCTGTTTAAACATAGTCGATTCCTTGTCAGCGAAAGCCCGTCTGCGCGGGTGAAAAGCCCACCTGCACACAGTAGCGGCTGGCCAGGAAAACCGCGTGCTAAATCGCTGCCGGTGTCGCTATTGGATAAGCGCCTTAGAGGTCGAAGCGCAATGCATTGCTCAGATCCCCCATCGGCTTCTGGCCTCGGGCACTCATTGCGTCATCGCGCTGCTTGAGGCCGTCCAGTGTTTCCAGTTGGAATACCCGCGTGATCAGCCGCAGGATCGAGGCCGTGTCGTACACCGTATGGTCGACCATGCCCTTGCGCGCAAACGGCGACACCACCAGCGCCGGCACGCGCGTACCGGGGCCCCAACGGTCGCCCTTGGGCGGCGCCACGTGGTCCCACCAGCCGCCGTTTTCATCGACGGTTACCACCACCACCATGTTTTTCCATTGCGGACTTTCCTGCAGCACCTTCAAGGCGCGGGCGATATGACGGTCGCCCGAGGCCACGTCGGCATAACCGGCGTGCATGTTGAGGTTGCCCTGGGGCTTGTAGAACGTCACGGCAGGCAGCTTGCCTGCCTCGGCATCGGCAAAGAATTTATTGGTGCTGGATTCATCGCCCAGGCCGCCATCGCGCAGGCGCTTGTCGCGTTCGGCGCGATTTTCCGGCCCCTGTTGCTTGAAGTAGTTGAAGGGCTGGTGGTGATACTGGAAGTTCGGGATTTTCGGGATACCGCCCGAGTCCTTGAACTGATCCAGGGTCGCCTGCCACGCACCGGCGTACCAGGCCCAGTCGATGTTTTTCTTAGACAGCTTGTCGCCAATGTGCTCGTGGGTTTGCGGCACCAGCACATTGGGCAGATCGGGTTTGGAGTAATCCGGGTTCTGCGGGTCGCGGATCCAGGTCGGCCAATAGGGCGGCGCCAGGGTGTTTACGCCGTAGCCGTCCGGGGTCAGGGCGCTGGGACCGAACTGCGGCGGGCCGGTCATGGCGCTGGCCGGGGATGCATCCAGCGGTTTGAGACGCGGGTCGGCAGGGTCATCGCTTTGCAGTGTGGCGATCTGCGCCTTGGCCACCGATTGGGCAGCGTTCGGATAAAACGGCGCGGTGGCGCTGATCAGGTATTGATGGTTGAGGAACGAGCCACCAAACGCGCCCTGGAAGAAGTTATCGCAGAGCACGAACTCCCTGGCCACGTCCCACAGACGCAGGGCATAACGGCTCTGGGCGTAATGGCCCATCACCAGGCCGCCTGAGTCGGCCCAGGCCACAAAGCCGTCGTTCTTGCCGCCGTTGATTTGCATCTGGTTTTGGTAGAAAACGTGCCACAGGTCGCGGGTGACCAGGCTCAAAGGCAGGTCCGCGCCATTCGGGCCCTTGAGGGCGAAGGGCGCGTTGGGCAGGTTTTCCTGGAATTGCACTTCGCTGGGATAAGTCACGCCGTCGACGCTTTGCGGGCCGACCTGCAACACACCGCCCCAGGTCGGCGGCAGGCTGTTCAACACCGTGCCGTCGCGGTCGCGCTGCTGAGTCTGGGCAGCGGACAGTGCGGACAGCGGTTTCTCCACGCCGGGGAAATCCGCAAACAGGTTATTGAAACTGCGGTTTTCGGCGTAGATCACCACCACGGTCTTCACCTGGTCGCGCAACGCCTTGTCCAATTCCTGTGGCGTGAGCGGTCGATCCGCCGGTTTGCCCGGCGCTTCGCTGGTATTGCCGCAGGCACTCAAGGTGGCGCCCACCCCCAGCACCGCCGCGCCTCCCAGGAAACGTCGACGGCTGGTATCTACCGGCGGTTGTGCAACGGAATCGGCGGAAGGGCGGTCTTCGTACTCGTCACTCATTGCGGGAGTCCCTGGCGAAATGTTGCAAGATATTTCGCAGGACGGTAGCAGTGCAATATGACGGCATTAAGGCAGCTGCTGGTTCCTGGCTCCAAGCTTGCAGCTTGTAACTGTTTCTATGGCATCACCGGCGGCACGTACGCCAGCGTCGTCCCCAACGCCCACAGCAAAAACAGCACCAGCGGCGTGTGCACCAGCAATTGCACAAACGAAAACCCGATCAAGTCCCGCGCCTTCAGTCCCAGTACTCCCAGCAGCGGCAGCATGTAGAACGGGTTGATCAGGTTCGGCAGCGCTTCGGCCGCGTTATAGATCTGCACCGCCCAGCCCAGGTGGTATTGCAGGTCATTGGCTACTTGCATCACGTAAGGCGCTTCAATGATCCACTTGCCGCCGCCCGACGGGATAAAGAAACCCAGCACCGCCGAATACACGCCCATCAACAGCGCGTAGGTGTCGTGGGAGGCGATAGAGGTGAAGAACAGCGAGATATGGTGCGCCAGGGTCTGGCCGTCGCCGCCCTTGACCACCGTCATCAGCGCGGCGATCGAGCCGTACAGCGGAAACTGGATCAATACGCCGGTGGTGGTCGGCACGGCGCGGGCCACTGCATCCAGGAAGCTGCGCGGGCGCCAGTGCAACAGCGCACCGACCATGATGAACAGGAAATTATAGGTATTGAGCCCCGAGATTGCGCTGATTGCAGGCTTGGTCGAGAACTCGTGGAACAGCCAACCGGCCGCCAGCAGCGCCAGCAGGATGGTCAGCAGCGGACTGTGTTCCAGCCATTCGCCGGGGCGGGTGGGCGCCTGGACCTTGGGCAGGTTGAACGCCGGATCGACGCCGCAGGCCTTGGCATCGCGGGCGCTGTTCGGGCCGGGTGCGGTGGCGTAGGCGATGATCAGCGACACCACGATCAGCGCCAGCAGCAGCACACCCGATTGCCACAGAAAAATGGTCTCGGTGAACGGGATCATTCCGGTGATCGCCAGAATCGACGGCGGCAGACTGTCCGGGTTGGCCTGCAACTGCGCGGCCGACGACGACAGCCCCAGCGCCCACACTGCGCCAAGCCCCAGATAAGCCGCAGCACCGGCCGCGCGGTAGTCCATGCGCAAATCCGTGCGCCGGGCCAACGCCCGCACCAGCAAGCCGCCGAACACCAGGGACAGGCCCCAGTTGAGCAACGACGCGACCATGGAAATCAAGGCCACCCAGGCCACGGCCGAGCGGCCGTTTTTCGGGATGCGTGCCAGGCGATCGATCAGCTTGACCGCTGGCGGCGAACTGGCGACCACATAACCGCCGATCACCACGAAGGCCATCTGCATAGTGAACGGAATCAGGCTCCAGAACCCATCGCCAAAGGCTTTGGCGGCGTCGGTCGGCGCGGCGCCCATGCCCAGGGTCGCCACGGCGACGACAATCACTGCAAGCGCGGCAAACACCCAGGAGTCCGGAAACCAGCGTTCGGCGAAATTGGAACAGCGCAGGGCAAAACGGGCATAGCGGCTTTCTTCAATGGCATCGGCCATGGGGGCTTCCTCTTGTAGTTATTATGGGGGCGGCGGTTTTGCGGCATGTTGCTCCACGGCCATTGATTTGGGAATGTAGTTATCTTCATCGATCAATGAGCAAAACAAATATATCTGTCGTGATTGCCATGATCCGGTTCAGCTCCTAACCTGCACGCCATTTTGTCTGTCTGCCGAGCTTGCACATGACTGCCACCTTTCCTGCACAGGCGCAGCGCTTTTCCCGCTCCGACTACAAAACCCTGGGCCTGGCCGCTCTGGGTGGGGCCCTGGAAATTTACGACTTCATCATCTTCGTGTTTTTCGCGCTGACCCTCAGCCAGTTGTTCTTCCCGCCGGAAATGCCCGAGTGGCTGCGCCTGCTTCAGAGCTTCGGCATCTTCGTCACCGGCTACCTCGCGCGCCCGTTGGGCGGCATCCTGATGGCGCACTTTGCCGATCATCTGGGGCGCAAGCGCGTGTTCAGCCTGAGCATCCTGATGATGGCCTTGCCCTGTCTGCTGATCGGGATCATGCCCACTTACGCGCAAATCGGTTATTTCGCACCGCTGATTCTGCTGGCGCTGCGTGTGTTGCAAGGCGCTGCCGTGGGCGGCGAAGTGCCAAGCGCCTGGACCTTCGTTGCCGAACACGCGCCGCCTGCTCATCGCGGCTACGCCCTGGGTTTTTTGCAGGCCGGCCTGACCTTCGGCTACCTGCTCGGCGCGCTCACTGCGACGCTTCTTGCGCAGGTCTTCACGCCGTCGGAAATTCTCGACTATGCCTGGCGCTTCCCCTTTTTGCTCGGCGGCGTATTCGGAGTGATCGGTGTGTGGCTGCGCCGCTGGCTCAACGAAACCCCAGTGTTTCTCGACATGCAGGCGCGCCGCCAGGCCGCTGCCGAACTGCCGCTGCGCACCGTGCTGCGCGAGCACCGCGCCGTGTTGCTGCCGGCGATGGTCCTCACTTGCGTGCTCACCTCGGCCGTGGTGGTGCTGGTGGTCATCACGCCAACGATGATGCAGAAAACCTTCGGCATGAGCCCCGGCCACACGTTCGCCCTCAGCGCGCTGGGCATCGTGTTTCTGAACATCGGCTGCGTATTGGCCGGCCTGCTGGTCGACCGCATCGGCGCCTGGCGTGCGGTGCTGGTGTACAGCCTGTTGCTGCCGGCGGGAATCGCGATTTTGTACACCAGCCTGATCAACGGCGGCCTCTGGCTCGGCGCGGCGTATGCGTTGGCGGGCCTGTGCTGCGGCGTGGTGGGTGCGGTGCCTTCGGTGATGGTGGGGCTGTTTCCGGCGCCGGTGCGGGTGTCGGGGATTTCCTTCACCTACAACATCGCCTATGCACTGTGGGCGAGTACCACGCCGCTGTTGCTGATCGCGCTGATGCCGACCAGCCCGTGGGTGTGCGTGGGGTATGGCGTGGTGATGGGGGGTGTGGGCGTGGTGAGTGTGGCGTTGTTTGGCAAGCGCCACACTCTGGCGGGCTGAGGCTCAGGTCAAAAAGTGCCAAAGCACCAACGTACCCACCAACCCCACCACCGAAACAATCGTCTGCAGTACCGACCACACCCAGATCGTCTGCTTTAACTGCAAGCCGAAATACTCGCGCACCATCCAGAAGCCAGCGTCGTTGACGTGGCAGAAGAACACCGAGCCTGCGCCAATCGCCAGCGCTACCAGTGAGCTTTGTGTGGCAGCCAGTCCCGCCATCATTGGCGCGAGGATGCCAGCTGTGGTGGTGGTCGCGACCGTCGCCGAGCCGGTGGCCTGACGCAACGCTACGGCAATCAGCCACGCCAGCAGCAGATAAGGCATGTGCGCGCCTTCGGCGACCTTGCTGATGGTCTGGCTCACACCCGCGTCGAGCAGGGTCTGCTTGAGGCCGCCACCGGCACCGATGGTCAGCAACAGCACCGCGATGGGAGCGATGGCTTTGCGCAAGGTGTTGCCGACGTCGGCGCGAGGCATGCCGGCGGCCCAGCCCAGGCAGATCACTGCGGCGATTACCGCCAGGGCGAGGGCGATCAGCGGCTCGCCAAGGAACTTCAACGTCAGGCCCAGGCTACTTTCCGTCGGCAGGGCGACTTTGGCCAGCGTGCTGCCCAGCATCAGAATCACCGGCAACAGAATGATCAGCAACGACACCGCAAAGCCGGGTTGGCGCGGTGCCTTGGGCGGCGCGCTGAACAATGCGCCGATGTCGGCCGGTGCATCCACATGCAGGCGCCTGGACAGCCAGTTGCCATAGATCGGACCGGCAAGCATCACCGCAGGCACGGCCAGGCAAAAACCCAGCAACATGGTCAGGCCCAGGTCGGCGTGCAACGCACCCACTGCGATCAGCGGTCCCGGATGCGGCGGCATCAGGGCGTGCAGGGTGGTCATGCCGGCCAGGGCCGGAATGGCGATTTTCAGCAGCGGCTGGTTCGAACGCTTGGCCATCACAAAGATGATCGGCACCATCATCACCAGGCCCACTTCGAAGAACAGCGGCAAGCCGATCACCATCGCCACCAGCGCCATCACCCACGGCAATGACTTGCCTTTGCCCAGCCCGAGCAGGGTGGTGGCAATACGGTCGGCCGCGCCGGATTCGGCCATCAGCGCGCCGAGCATCGCGCCCAGCGCAATGATGATCCCCGCCTCACCGAGAATTGCCCCGGCGCCTTTGCTGAAGGCTTTGGCGACTTCCTCCGGCGGCAGGCCGGCGCCGACGCCGGCGATAAAGGTGCCGATCAGAATCGACAGGAACGGCGGCAGCCTGGTCGCGCTGATCAGCACGATAATGCTGGCGATGGCGAGCAGCACGCAGAGCATGAGGCGTGTGTCGTGGAACATCCACGCGGCAGTCGATAACTCCAAAACAAGACTCCTTGGCCGATATGTTTCTTTATATTTCTGCAGAAAAGCATACCCGATAAACCGGCGGCAGAGCGCTCATGGGTGTTTTTGGTGCGATCAAAATAACGGCCAGTTGGCGCAAAGGTGACAATTTTGCAACTCATGCCGAGGATTTGGCCTATAGCTCTATGATCAGCCGCACCGTAATCGCGAGGACATTCAATGAGCGCAGGACATAACCAGGCCCAGGTACGCGCCGGCCACGAACGCAAGTTGTGGATCGCCTTGTGCCTGACCAGCAGCTTCATGATTGCCGAGGTCATCGGCGCATTCGTCACCGGCAGCCTGGCGCTGCTGTCCGACGCCGCCCACATGATGACCGACGCTGTGGCCCTGGCGATTGCACTGGTGGCCATTCAAGTCGCCAAGCGCGCGGCCGACCGCCGGCGTACCTTTGGCTATGCGCGGTTCGAGATTCTTGCTGCGGCGTTCAATGCGCTGCTGTTGTTTGCCGTGGCGTTCTACATCCTCTATGAAGCCTGGCAACGGTTGCGGGCGCCCGCCGAGATCCAGTCCACCGGCATGCTGGTGATTGCGTTGCTGGGGCTGATCGTCAATCTGATTTCGATGCGCCTGCTCAGTTCGGCCAGCGACGAAAGCCTCAACGTCAAGGGCGCCTACCTGGAAGTGTGGAGCGACATGCTCGGGTCCATCGGCGTGATCATCGCGGCGCTGGTGATCATGCTTACCGGCTGGGGCTGGGTCGACTCAGTGGTGGCGGCGGCTATCGGTTTCTGGGTGTTGCCGCGTACCTGGACGTTGCTCAAGGAGAGCATGAACGTGCTGCTGCAAGGCGTGCCACAAGGCATTGATATCGATCAGGTCGAGCAAGGCATCCGCAGTGTGCACGGCGTCGAGGACGTGCACGACCTGCACATCTGGGCCCTGACCAGTGGCAAGAATGTGCTGAGTGCCCACTTGGTGGCTGCACCGACATCGGGCAGCGAACAGCAGATTCTCAGCCTGGTAACGCAATTGCTGCACGAACAATTCGATATTTCCCATGTCACCTTGCAGGTCGAAAGCGCGGGGTTCCATCACGATAAGCATGACGACGTGCATGCCTGACCGTCGCCTGTCAGATTTGTAATTTTGCCTCCACCACCCTGATAAGTCGCGATAGCTACATTGCCCTCGCTGGGAACCCTCAGCGACTTCATGGGCGTGGAACTCTCGTTATGCACATTACCGTTGGAACACTGTTGGGGGCGACGGCGTTGTGGATGGCCGCAAGCGTTGCCCAGGCACAAACCCTCACCCTCGATGCAGCCCTGCAGACCGCCTTCGCCAACAACCCGGACCTGGCGGCTGCGCAATGGGAAATTGATATCGCCCAGGGCGGCCGTCAGCAGGCCGGGTTGATCCCCAATCCGGTCGCCTCCTGGGATGTCCAGGACACCCGTCGCAATTCCCGTAGCACCACCGTCAAACTCAGCCAGACCCTTGAGCTGGGAGGCAAGCGCAGTGCGCGGATTGACGTGGCGACACAGGCCCAGGTCGCCGCAGCGCTGGCGTTGGAGCAGCAGCGCAACGGCCTGCGCGCCGATGTGATCGACAGCTACTACGGCGCCCTGCGTGCCCAGGAACGGCTGGATCTGGCGCAACGCTCACTGGCGCTTGCCGAGCGCGGGCTGGTGATTGCAAACGGCCGGGTTACCGCCGGCAAATCGTCCCCGGTGGAGGCCACCCGAGCACAGGTGCAATTGTCGGAGATTCGCCTGGAGCTGAATCGTGCGCAGGTCGGCCTCAACGATGCCTATCGCCAACTCGCCGCCAGCACCGGCAGCGCCGCCCCGGACTTCGACGCTGTCGTCGCGCCAAAACAATCCGCGCCGACCCCGCCGCCCGGTGCGCAACTGCTGGAGCGGGTTGAGCAAACCACTGAGCTGCGACTGGCCGAACTGCGTATCCGCCAGGGCGAAGCCAGCGTAGATCTGGAGAAAGCCCAGCGTATTCCCGATCTGGATGTGTCCATTGGCAGCCAGTATGACGCCAGCACGCGCGAGCGCGTAAATCTCGTTGGCGTCTCGATGCCGATCCCCTTGTTCAATCGCAACCAGGGCAACGTGCTCGCCGCCAACCGCCGTGCCGACCAGGCGCGCGACCTGCGCAACGCCGTTGAACTGCGGCTGCGCGCCGAAACCCTTCAGGCCCTGGCCTTGTGGCAAACCGCCAATAACGAAGTGCACACCTTCAACCAACAAATCCTGCCCGCCGCTCAAAGCGCCGTGGACAGCGCGACCCGTGGCTTCGAGATGGGCAAGTTCAACTTCCTCGACGTACTCGACGCCCAACGCACCTTGATTGCCGCCCGCACCCAATACCTGACGGCCACCGCCCAGGCGACCGACGCCTGGGTGCGCCTCGAGCGGATATACGGCGATCTCGTCCAGTTTTGATTTTTCCAGGAGCAACCCATGAACAAACCACACGGTGTGGCGCTTGTCATCGCGCTGATACTGGCCTGGCCGACAGCCGGCTTTGCCGATGGCGACGAGGAGGACGGCACGCTTGAACTCACCGAACAGCAGGTCCAGGCCGCCGGTATTCAGCTTGCCAAGGCCCAGCCCCGTCCGATCAGCACGCTGCTGACACTGCCGGGCGAGGTGCGTTTTGACGAAGATCGTACCTCGCACATTATTCCGCGCGCGGCGGGCGTGGTGGAGTCCGTGAGCGTCAACCTCGGCCAATCGGTGAAGCAGGGCCAGTTGCTGGCGGTGATCGCCAGCCAGCAGATTTCCGATCAGCGCAGCGAGCTGGCCGCCAGCGAGCGGCGGGTCGAGCTGGCGCGCATAACCTTCCAGCGCGAACGTCAGTTGTGGCAGGACAAAATCTCTGCCGAGCAGGACTACCTGCTCGCACGCCAGACGTTGGTGGAGACCGAGATCGCGCGCAATAACGCCCGCCAGAAGATGGCCGCCCTCAGCGGCAACGCTGGCTCGGCCGGCGGCAATCGCTATGAGCTGCGCGCCCCGTTCGCCGGGGTGGTGGTGGAAAAGCACCTGGGTGTCGGCGAAGTGGTCAGTGAGACCAGCAATGCCTTCACCCTCTCGGACCTGTCCCAGGTGTGGGTCACGTTCGGCGTATTTCCCAAAGACTTGAACAAGGTCCGCGTTGGCAAGCCGGTGATCGTCAGTTCCACGGAAATGGGCACTCAGGTGCAAGGCACCGTGGCCTACGTGGGCAACCTGTTGGGCGAACAGACACGGACCGCCACCGTGCGCGTCAGCGTGCCCAATCCCGACGATGCCTGGCGCCCGGGGTTGTTTGTGAGCGTGCAATTGGCCACCGACACCGCTCAGGCCAGGGTCACTGTGCCGCAGGAGGCGATCCAGACGGTGGAGGATAAGCCCTCGGTATTCGAGCGTACCCCGAGCGGCTTCATCATTCGTCATGTCGAGCTGGGCATGCGTGAAAACGGCTTCGTCGAAGTGCGCCAGGGCCTGGACGCAGGGGCGCAGGTGGCCACGGTCGGCAGCTTTATCCTCAAGTCCGAACTGGGCAAAAGTTCGGCCGAGCACGGTCATTGATTCCGCGAGTGATTTTTCATGTTTGAGCGCCTTATTCAATTCGCCATCGAGCAGCGCATCATTGTGCTGCTGGCGGTACTGTTGATGGCCGGTGTCGGCATCGCCAGCTATCAGAAATTACCTATCGACGCCGTACCCGACATCACCAATGTTCAGGTGCAGATCAACTCGGCGGCGGCGGGGTTTTCGCCGCTGGAAACCGAGCAGCGCATCACCTTTCCCATCGAAACCGCCATGGCCGGTTTGCCGGGCCTGCAGCAGACGCGTTCGCTGTCGCGTTCGGGGTTGTCGCAGGTGACGGTAATTTTCAAGGACGGCACCGACGTGTTCTTTGCCCGGCAATTGGTCAACGAGCGTCTGCAAGTGGCTCGCGAGCAATTGCCCGAAGGCATCGAGAGCGCCATGGGGCCTATTTCTACCGGGCTTGGGGAGATTTTCCTTTGGATCGTGGAGGCCGAGGAGGGCGCCCGCAAGGAGGACGGCACACCCTACACGCCGACGGATCTGCGCGTGATCCAGGACTGGATCATCAAGCCGCAACTGCGCAACGTACCGGGCGTGGCGGAGATCAATACGATTGGCGGGTTCGCCAAGGAATACCAGATCGCCCCGGACCCCAAGCGTCTGGCGGCCTATAACTTGACGTTGAGCGACCTGGTCACGGCGCTGGAACGCAACAATGCCAATGTCGGCGCCGGCTATATCGAGCGCAGTGGCGAGCAGTTGTTGATCCGCGCGCCGGGGCAGGTGGCGTCCATTGACGATATTGCCAATATCGTCATTACCTCGACGGACGGCACGCCGATTCGCGTGCGCAATGTGGCGCAGGTCGAGATCGGTCGCGAACTGCGCACCGGCGCAGCCACCGAGAACGGCCGCGAAGCAGTGCTGGGCACGGTGTTCATGCTGATCGGCGAGAACAGTCGCAGCGTGTCCCAGGCGGTGGCGAAGAAACTCGAGGAGATCAACCGTTCGCTGCCCGCAGGGGTGGTGGCGGTAACCGTATACGACCGTACCAACCTTGTCGAAAAGGCCATTTCCACGGTCAAGCGCAACCTCTTCGAAGGGGCGCTGCTGGTGGTCGCGGTGCTGTTTCTGTTTCTGGGCAATATCCGCGCGGCGCTGATCACTGCGATGGTCATTCCGCTGGCGATGCTGTTCACCTTCACCGGCATGTTCACCAACAAAGTCAGCGCCAACCTCATGAGCCTTGGCGCGCTGGATTTCGGCATTATCGTCGACGGTGCGGTGGTGATCGTCGAGAACTCGATCCGCCGCCTGGCCCAGGCGCAACATCGCCACGGCCGCCTGCTGACCCGCAGCGAGCGCCTGCACGAGGTATTCGCCGCCGCGAAGGAAGCGCGGCGGGCGTTGATCTACGGGCAACTGATCATCATGGTGGTGTACCTGCCGATCTTTGCCCTTACCGGCGTGGCCGGGAAGATGTTCCACCCGATGGCGTTCACTGTGGTCATCGCGCTATTGGGTGCGATGATCCTGTCGGTGACCTTCGTGCCGGCGGCAATTGCGTTGTTTGTCACCGGCAAGGTCAAGGAAGAGGAAAATCTGGTGATGCGCAGCGCGCGTCAGGTGTATGCGCCGGTGCTGGACTGGGTGATGACGCGTCGGCCGCTGGTCTTCGCACTGGCGGCGCTGACCATTGTTGGCACCGGTCTGATGGCCAACCGCATGGGCAGCGAGTTCATCCCCAGCCTCAGCGAAGGCGATTTCGCCCAGCAGGCCCTGCGTGTGCCCGGCACCAGCCTGACGCAATCGGTGCAAATGCAGCTGCAACTGGAAAAAACCTTGCTGGCACAGGTGCCGGAAATCGAGCGGGTGTTTGCCCGCACGGGCACGGCAGAGATTGCGTCCGACCCGATGCCGCCGAATATTTCCGACAGCTACCTGATGCTCAAACCAAAGGAGCAATGGCCTGACCCGAACAAGTCCCGCGAAGTACTGATCGCCGATATTCAGCGCGCCAGTGAAATAGTGCCGGGCAGCGCGTATGAACTGTCGCAACCGATCCAGCTGCGCTTCAACGAACTGATCTCAGGCGTGCGCAGCGATGTGGCGGTGAAGGTATTTGGCGATGACATGGCGGTGCTCAACAGCACCGCCGGCGAGATCGCCGAAACACTGCGCAAAATTGATGGCGCTTCTGAGGTCAAGGTGGAGCAGACATCCGGCCTGCCGGTGCTGACGATCAACATCGACCGCGAAAAGGCGGCGCGCTTTGGTCTCAATGCCGGCGATGTGCAGGACACCATTGCCGTCGCGGTCGGGGGGCGCAAGGCCGGTACGCTGTACGAAGGTGACCGTCGATTTGACATGGTCGTGCGCTTGTCCGACACGCTGCGCACCGACATTGATGGGCTGTCACGCCTGTTGATTCCGGTGCAGGCATTGGCGGGCAGCCCTTCGGGGCAACTGGGTTTTATCGCGTTGTCGCAAGTGGCCAGTCTCGACCTGGTACTGGGCCCCAATCAGGTCAGTCGCGAGGACGGCAAGCGCCTGGTGATCGTCAGTGCCAACGTGCGCGGGCGGGATATCGGTTCGTTCGTGGAAGAAGCCGAGGTCGCAATCAGCGGCGAGGTGAAAGTACCGACGGGCTACTGGACCTCGTGGGGCGGCCAGTTCGAGCAACTGAGGGAAGCGTCGGAGCGCCTGCGCATCGTGGTGCCGGTGGCGTTGCTGCTGGTGTTCGGTCTGTTGTTCATGATGTTCAACAACATCAAGGACGGCTTGCTGGTATTCACCGGGATTCCGTTTGCGCTGACCGGCGGGATCATGGCCCTGTGGCTGCGCGATATCCCGCTGTCGATCTCGGCCGGCGTGGGTTTTATCGCGTTGTCCGGCGTGGCGGTGCTCAATGGCCTGGTGATGATCGCCTTTATCCGCAATCTGCGCGAAGAAGGGCATTCGCTGGCGCTGGCGATCAACGAAGGCGCGCTGACCCGACTGCGCCCGGTATTGATGACCGCGCTGGTGGCGTCTCTTGGGTTCATCCCCATGGCCCTGGCCACCGGCACCGGTGCCGAGGTGCAGCGGCCGTTGGCCACGGTGGTGATCGGCGGGATTATTTCCTCGACGTTGCTGACCTTGTTGGTGTTGCCGGCCCTGTATCAGTGGGCGCACCGCAAGGACGAGGAAACACCAGTCGAAACTGCGTAAAGCCACTTGGCCGGCTGTGTACGTCGGCCAGCCCCTGGTGCAGGGCCATGATCGACTGCACAATGGCCAGGCCCAGGCCAGTGCCGCCCTCGGTGCGCGCGCGGCTGCTGTCGGCACGGTAGAAACGCTCGAATACATGCGGCAGGTGATGAGCTTCGATGCCTGCCCCCGCGTTGCTTATCGATACGCAAATGGTGTTGGCGCCTGCTTCTACGCGCAGAGGAATGTACCCACCCTCCGGGCTATGGCGAATTGCGTTGGACAGCAGGTTCGAGAGCGCACGTTGAATCATCAGGCGGTCACCCTGTACCTGGGCATTTCCGCTCAGGGTGAGGTTCAGGTGCTTGTCTTCGGCGCTCAAGGCGAACAGTTCCATTACCCGCTCGGCTTCCTGCGCCAGCGACACCGTGGTGAACGACGCGCGGGCGGATGGGTGGCCGACCTGAGCCAGAAACAGCATGTCGTAGACGATACGGGCCAGGCGCTCCAGCTCTTCGGTGTTGGACTCCAGCGCCGCTTTGTACGCATCTGGCGCTCGCGGGCGTGAGAGGGTCACCTGGGTCTTGCCCATCAGGTTAGTGAGCGGCGCGCGCAATTCGTGGGCGAGGTCGTCGGAAAACTGCGATAGCTGCTGGACCCCAGCGTCCAGCCGGTCGAGCATCACGTTGAACGCCTGTGCCAACTCCGCCAATTCCTTTGGCAGGTTGTCCACAGCCAGACGATGCGTCAGGTCCTGGGTGGTGACTTTGGCTGCGACGTTGCTGAACTGCTTCAAGGGTGCCAGCCCGCGCTGTGCGAGCCACCAGGCGCCCAGGCCAATCATTACCAGGAGCAACGGCAGAACGAGCAGGGTGGAGCGCAGGTCAGCATTGAGCAACGCCTGGTCAACGGTACGGTCTCGCGTCAGCAGCACCCGCACATTCTCGCCACTGCGCAGGCGAATCAGACGTGAGGCACCGAGCTGCTGGTTGCCGCGCCCGTCGGTCCAAGTCAGATAATCGAGGGTTTCACTGGCGGTAAAGTCTGTTATCAAAGGTTCCTGAACCTGGGTGCCGATACTGAGCAGCACTTCGGCGTTAGGTGACGGCCCTATGATGGTCAGGTAGAAATTGTCGTGTCCCATCACCAGGTCCGGCAGAGGATGGTTGTGGCTCGCGATCTCCCGTGTGTTGAGGTTCATGGTCAGGCTGTGCTCAATCAGCTCCATCTTGTTTTCCAGGCTCTTGCGCGCCATTGTGTCCAGTTCGTGGTCGAGCACCAGAAAGGCCAGGGTAGCCAGCAGCAACACCAGACAGGCGCCCATCAGGCTGACCATCAACCCCAGGCGCGTCGACAGGCTGATGGTTTTCATTGACGAGCCTCCAGCACATAGCCTACGCCGCGAATGGTATGGATCAGCTTGACCTCGCTCTGGTCATCGACCTTGGCGCGCAGGCGGCTGATGGACACTTCCACTACGTTGGTGTCGCAATCGAAGTTCATGTCCCACACCAGGGAAATGATCTGCGTGCGGGTCATCACCTCGCCGGTCTGGCGCATCAACACATGCAGCAGGGCGAACTCCTTGGTGGTCAGGTCGATGCGTCGATTGCCGCGGTAGGCTCGATGCCGGCGTGGGTCCAACTCCAGGTCCGAGACGCGCAGTACCTCCGGCAGCGGAATATGTTCGCTGCGGCGTAACAGGGTGCGCACGCGGGCCAGTAATTCGGGGAACTCAAAGGGCTTGACCAGGTAGTCGTCGGCGCCCATGTCCAGGCCTTTGATCTTGTCGGCCAGGCGCCCGCGTGCCGTCAGCATCATCACGCGCTGGTTGCCGTCTCGGCGTAATTGCTCCAGCACTTCCCAGCCATCGGTGTTGGGCAAGTTGACATCGAGGATCACCAGTTCATAGTCGTTTTGCCGCGCCAGGTGCAAGCCATCGATGCCGCTGGCGGCGCAGTCGACGACATAACCGCTTTCGGTCAGGCCCTGCTGCAGGTAGTAGGCAGTTTTCTGTTCGTCCTCGACAATCAGGATGCGCATAGGGATTTTCCTTCAAGAATAGGGAAATGATATGGCCTCACAGAAGGCTCTGAGTTAGCTGTAGGGGAAGTCTCAAACGTGAAGAGGCTTTAGGGTCAAGTGATGTAAGGCCGGTGTGACATTTGGTCGCTGAAGTTCAACGCAAAAAAAACGCCCCGACGGGGGCGTAAATATTCATCTCTGTTCCAAAGGAGCTATACAAAAGCCGCAGAGATGAAGGGTGCCGAGTAAGTGAGTTTAAAAATTACAGCTTAACGAGAAGGTGAGTCCGCTATTACAGTTCTGACAGACTTGAACGTGTCAGCAAATTCAGGGTATCGGTAAATGAATGTAAGGCGTCGGTTCAGAGTATGGCTAATGGGTATTCGACGATAAGGCGAACTTCTTCCAGGTCTGCGTCGAACGCACTTGAACGGATGGTGGCCTGACGCAGCCTGAGGGATAAGTCCTTCAAGTTGCCGGCTTGCACCACGTATCTGGCTTCCACATCTCGCTCCCAACGGCTTTGCCCGGTCAGCGGATTGCCTGCCGCATCATTGCGCACATAGACCGAATTGGCGTTGCTATAGTCGGCGCCCGAGCCTATGCCGTAGCGGGTCATGAACGACAGGCCGGGGATGCCGAAGGGTTGCATGTCCAGGTCGTAGCGCACCATCCATGAGCGCTCCTTGGGCGAGTTGAAGTCGCTGTACTGCATGGAGTTTTCGAGGATGTTGGAATCCGACTGACGCAGGTAATCGAAGTCGTTGTTGCCGTTGTTGCGCTGGTGCGAAACGGCCACACGATGGGCGCCGACCTTTACTCCCAGGCGCGCGCTCCAGATGTTGTTGTTCAGTTCCCCTCGCAGTTTGCGGCCTTCGTCTTTCACGTTGTAATAGTTGAAATTGCCAAACAGCGACACGTCCTCGCTCAGTGGGTAGCTGGCGGTAGTGCCGAAGTAATACTGGTCCCAGGCATCCTTCAGGCGACTGCCATAGACGCTCGCGCTCAGGTGCGGGTTGAACTGATAGTCGCCGCCGACATAGCCAACCCACGGTGAATCGACCTTGCCCGCATAAAACGTGGCGAACTCTTTGTTCCGACCGCTCTGGGAGGGCTGGCTCATGCCACTCAACTGCCCACCCTGCAGGCTCAGGCCTTCAATGCTGGTGTTCTGTACGGTGACGCCGCGAAAGCTTTGCGGCAACACGCGCGAGTCGCCGGACGCCACGACGGGCGTGGCGGGGAACACGTCGCCGGCCTTGATCACAGTGTCCAGAAAACGCAGTTTCGCCGCGCCACCCACCTTGTTGTAGGTGCTTTCCGGGCGGTTGCTACTGTCTACTGGCATCACGCTGAATGAACCCTTGCCGCCACTGCGGCCCCTGCCCGAATCGAGCCGGAGGCCATGCATGGCAAACGCGTCCAGGCCAAAGCCCACGGTGCCCTGGGTAAAGCCGGATTCGAATTTCCCGATCAGACCCTGAGCCCAGGCTTCGGAATAACCATTGCCGGTAGGGCTGGATCGACCATTGCGATCATCTCGGTTGAAGTAAAAGTTACGCATCAACAGCGTGACGCTGCTGCCTTCGATAAAGCCCTCGGGCTGCTCCGGTGCCGCGAATGCTGCCAGCGGCAACGCGGCGCATAAAGAGAGAGGCAGAGTCATGTTGCGGATTTTCATGTTCGCTCCTGGGTCTGGCAATAACCAGCTTCTTATTTATGAAGGTGGGCGTTGAAGTGCCCAGAGCGATAGTTGCAAACGGCGAATAACGACTGAGTGGCGCGAACATTACGATCCTGGAAAGTTACTGTTATCTATCAAATAAGTAATCTGGCGGTGAAGCTGTCGTCAGGGTGGTTTGGATAGTCTCGACGCTGAACTTTCAGTCGAGGAACGTGTAATGAACTTACAGACAGTTGGCTTGGGTGTATTCGCTGCAATGCTGTCATTCGGCGCAGGGGCGCAGGGGGAGCGCGCTTATGCCGCGCTGCTGGAGAGTAACGAAAACGCCATGGCGGCTTACGCTGAAAAAAGAGGCCTGCCGGCACCGCAGGTGCAGGTGTACCGCTACGGCATGAATCTGGATATCGCCAAGGTGGTCAACGTCTCGCCGCCGATCCGCTCGTGCAACGCGGTGCCGTCGCGCATGACCTATTGGGACTCCGCAGGAAAGCTCAATACCCTGGAGTATCAAGTGATGGGCGTATGCCGCATGAAGTGACGCCGCTTGAGCCTCAGCGACCCTGCATCTTCACCCAGCGCGACGGTGGCATGCCGTAGGTGCTGCGAAACTGTCGGGTCATGTGGCTCTGGTCGGTGAAGCCGGCAGCCAGCGCCGCATCCACCAGGGAACGGCCCTGGGCAAGCAGGTTGCGCACCAGATCCAGTCGACGCATGGTCAGGTAGCGATAGGGGCTGGTACCGAACAGTAGACGGAAATCCCGCGACAGGGCCCAGCGGTCGCGGCCGGCGTGGTTGGCCATTTCATCCAGGGTAATGCTGCTGCCCAGTGCGCCGTGGATAAATTCCCGGGCCCGCTCGGCGGCCACATAGTCGAAGGATTTGCGGCTGATGATCGCGCCCGAGGCAGCGTTCAGCGCCTGTGCCAGGTCGAACAGGGCATCCTGCTCCTGCATCGGGTCAATCGGGCAGTCCAGGCTCTGCAGCAACACTTCGCTGGCACGGAACAGGCGCGGATCAGTCGACAGGCCGCTGTGGATAAACGGCAGTGGCCGGCCGCCGAGAATCTGCTGGATCAGCGCCGGCTCCACGTAAATCATGCGGTACTTG
Organism: Pseudomonas trivialis; assembly: GCF_036864995.1. Lineage (NCBI taxonomy): Bacteria > Pseudomonadati > Pseudomonadota > Gammaproteobacteria > Pseudomonadales > Pseudomonadaceae > Pseudomonas > Pseudomonas trivialis. The sequence continues at coordinate 764,577 of NZ_CP142151.1, forward strand.
AAACCTTCCACACTGCTGGCGCGGCCGTCATGGGTTTCATCGGGATGAATCACCATGGTTGTGCCCGGCAGGCTGTGGATCATGCAGCCGCGGTAGTGATAACTCTGCACACCAAACAAGGTACGCCCGATGGCGTAGGTATCATGGCGATGCGGGTCAAACGCAAAGCCGGCAAAGTACGCTTCGATACGGTCCAGGCCGCTGGCGTGCGGCGCGCGATGAAGCCAGTCAAGGGGGGCGGTTGATTTACCCATAATGATTGCCACAAGAGGAAGTGGAATGACGTTAACCCAGTCTGGCGCTGGTTGTCTGCGCGGGTCTTGAACGATTGTGCAGGGGCAGAGCCCATGGTAAGAAGCCCTACGTTCAACAGTGAGGCCGGGTCATGAGCAAGTTGCGGGTAGGTATTATTTTTGGTGGCCGATCGGCTGAGCATGAAGTGTCGCTGCAATCGGCGTGCAACATCGTCGATGCCCTGGACCGGTCGCGTTTCGAGCCGATCCTCATTGGTATCGACAAGGCCGGGCACTGGCACCTGAACGACACCTCGGACTTTCTGATCAATCAGGAAAACCCGGCCCTGATCGCCCTCAACCAATCCAATCGTGAGCTGGCGGTCGTGCCTGGCAAGGCCAGCCAGCAAGTGGTGGAAACTTCCGGCCAGGGTCTGCTGGCACATATCGACGTGATCTTTCCCATCGTCCACGGCACCCTTGGCGAAGATGGTTGCCTGCAAGGCTTGCTGCGCATGGCGGACCTGCCCTTCGTCGGCTCCGACGTGCTTGGCTCGGCCGTGTGCATGGACAAGGACATCAGCAAGCGCCTGCTGCGTGACGCTGGTATTGCCGTTACCCCATTCATCACGCTGACCCGGCGCACCGCGGCGCGTACATCCTTTGACTCGGCGGTGAACACACTCGGCCTGCCGATGTTCGTCAAACCCGCCAATCAGGGCTCGTCGGTGGGCGTCAGCAAAGTCGCCGACGAAGCCGAGTACCACGCCGCTGTAGAACTGGCGCTCGGGTTTGATGAAAAAGTGCTGGTGGAATCCGCCGTCAATGGCCGTGAAATCGAATGCGCGGTGCTGGGTAACGAACACCCGATTGCCAGCGGTTGCGGCGAGATCGTGGTGAGCAGCGGTTTCTACTCCTACGACAGTAAATACATCGACGAGCATGCCGCGCAGGTGGTGGTGCCGGCGGATATCAGCGTTGAAGCCTGCGAGCGCATTCGCAGCCTGGCGGTCGAGGCGTTCGAGGTGCTGGGTTGCTCCGGGCTGGCGCGGGTTGACGTGTTTCTCACGGACGACGGTGAAGTACTGATCAACGAAATCAACTCACTGCCCGGCTTCACCCGTATCAGCATGTACCCCAAGCTGTGGCAGGCTGCCGGGATGAGTTACAGCGAGCTGGTGAGCCGGCTGATCGACCTGGCGCTGGAGCGGCATGCGGGGCGCAAAGGTTTGAAGGTCAGTCGCTGACCGCTGTGTGGCGAGCGGGCTTGCCCCGCGTTGGGGAGCGAAGCGCCCCCAATCAAGGAAACGCGGTGTACCTGATACTGTTCAGCGCCTGGTTTTGGGGCTGCTGCGCAGCCCAGCGCAGGACAAGCCTGCTCGCCACAGGGGGAGCAGGTTTGACAGTTTATGGCATCAGGTCAGTCACCCAAGGCTTCACCCTCACGTCGAGGGTCCGCGCCGCCGCTCAGCGACACCTTGCCCTGGGCATCGCGCACGCGAACAATCGCCTGCACGCCGCTGGTCATGTCGATCTCGCTCAGGGCATGGCCTTTTTCCCTCAATGCCGTTTTCGTGCCCGGGCTGAACAATCCAGCCTCCAGTTCGGTCGCGCCATTGCGGCTGCCGAAATTGGGCAGGTTGATGGCGGCTTGCGGGTCAAGGTTCCAGTCGAGCATTGCCACCAGCGTCTTGCTCACATATTCGATGATCTGCGAGCCACCGGGCGAGCCCAGCGTGGCCAGCAATTCACCGCTCTGGCGGTCGAATACAAGTGTGGGCGCCATGGCCGAGCGGGGGCGTTTGCCAGGCTGCACACGGTTGGCAACCGGTTGACCATGCTCTTCGGGGATAAACGAAAAGTCGGTCATCTGGTTATTCAGCAAGAAGCCCTGGACCATCACATGGGAGCCAAAGGCCGCTTCCACCGTGGTGGTCATCGATACGGCGCCGCCCAGGTCATCCACGGCGACCACCTGTGAGGTGGAAATGCGCAGCGGCGACCGGTCCGGCGCGTAGGCCACCTGGATGCCCGCTGGCTGTCCCGGTTTGGCGATCCCCATGCTGCGCTCACCGATCAGGTCGGCACGCTGCGCCAGATAATCCGGCGCAACGAGACCGGCAACCGGCACCGGCACAAAGTCCGCATCGGCCACATACTGCGCGCGGTCGGCAAACGCCAGGCGACCGGCTTCGGCAAGCAGGTGCACGGCCTGTGGCGTTGGTTCGAACCCGACCGGGGTGGCACTCTTGACCGGTGTCATCGGCGCGAGGGCCTGGCGCGGGTCGCGGGTTTCCAGCGCCTGCAAGGTGCCGAGGATCTGCGCCACCGCAATCGCGCCGGACGACGGCGGCGGCATGCCACAGATTTTCCAGCGCTTGTAGTCGGTACACAGCGGCGCCCGCTCCCTGGCGACGTAACCCGCGAGGTCGGACGTGGACAAGCCACCTGCATTACGGTGGCTCTGCACCTTGCGCGCAATTTCTTCGGCAATCGGACCACGGTACAGCGCGTCCGGGCCTTCCTTGGCGATGCGTTTGAACACAGCGGCCAGCGCCGGGTTTTTCAGCACCGTGCCGGTATCTTTCGGCGTGCCATCCGCCTTCAGGAAATAGGCGGCCATGTCCGGCGATTGCGCAATAAAACGGTCAGCCGCGATCAGGCTGTGCAACCGAGGGGAGATCGCAAAACCCTGTTCCGACAAACGAATCGCCGGCTCGAACAGCTTGGCCCATTGCAGATGGCCTGTCTTTTTATGCGCCATCTCCAGTGCGCGCAACACGCCCGGCGTACCGACGGAGCGCCCGCCGATCTGGGCATCGGTGAAGGCCATCGGAGTGCCGTCGGCGTTCTGGAACAGACGCTCGGTCGCCTTGGCCGGCGCGGTTTCGCGGCCGTCATAGGCGTGCACGTTTTCGCCGTCCCACAGCATGATGAATGCGCCGCCGCCAATACCGGACGACTGTGGTTCCACCAGGGTCAGCACAGCTTGCATGGCGATCGCCGCATCAATCGCCGAGCCGCCCTGGCGCAGCATCTCCCGCCCGGCTTCGGCGGCCAGCGGGTTCGCGGCGGCCGCCATGTGGCGTTCGGCATGGCGCAGGGTGAGGTCGGTGCGATAACCCGATCCCGACTCCGGCGCGGGTGGCGGTTCATTGAGCGTGGTGTGACAAGCCGACAGGGCCAGGGCTGCGACGATGATCGACAAAGGGCGACGGGAAATTGAAAGCACGCACTGAACTCCGTTCATGTTGAGAATGATCTGCTGTCCCTGAGGCGCTGCGTTCTACAGGTAAATCGTGCCTTGCATGTACAGCACCGCCTTGCCGGAAATAATCACGCGCTCACCTTCAAGCTCGCAGCGCAACTGGCCCTTGCGCGCGCCGCCCTGCTCGGCAGTCAATTGCGATTTGCCCAGGCGTGCCGCCCAGAATGGCGCAAGTGATGTGTGTGCGGAACCCGTGACGGGGTCCTCATTGACGCCCACATTCGGCCCGAACCAGCGCGAGATGAAATCAAATTTCGTGCTTTTGGCGGTCACGGCAATGCCGCGCTTGGGCAAGCCCTTGAGGCGTGCAAAATCCGGCGTCAGCGCAGCGACCTGAGCCTCGTCGCTCACCATCACGATGTAATCATCGGTGCCGAATACCTCGGCGTGTTCAATCCCCAGCGCGCTCAGCAGTCCGGCGGGCGGCTCGCAGCGCTCGGGTTGCCGGGCCGGGAAGTCCATTGCCAGTTCGTCGCCATGGCGCGTCACCCGCAGCTCGCCGCTGCGAGTGGCAAAGCGCAGCACCTGCGGCGCATCCGCCAGCGCATGGAACAACACCCAGGCCGCTGCCAGCGTGGCATGGCCGCACAGGTCGACTTCAACTTCCGGGGTAAACCAGCGCAACTCATAGTGCTCGCCACGGGGCACGAAATACGCGGTTTCCGAGAGGTTGTTTTCGGCGGCGATGTTCTGCAGATGCTCGTCCGGCAGCCACTCGGTGAGCGGGCAGACGGCTGCGGGGTTGCCGCCGAACGGATGTTGGCTGAAGGCGTCGACTTGGTAGATGTCCAGTTTCACCGTGGGGCGCTCCATGTGGGGGAGGCTGGACACTAACAGTGGGGTTGGAGGGCGTCAAAATACAGTTGGGAAGTTTTTGTGCGATTCAGACACTTTTCTCAAGGCATAAAAAAACGGCCTACCTTTCGGTAAGCCGTTTTTAGTACTTGGTGGCTACGCAGGGACTTGAACCCCGGACCCCAGCATTATGAATGCTATGCTCTAACCAACTGAGCTACGTAGCCAAGTGGCGCGCATTATTCGCGCAGAACGAGAATGCGTCAAGCACTTTTGTTGAGATTTTTTCTACGCTTTCAATTGTTTAACCGGAGCTACCGCTGCTGAAGACGGGCTATCAGGTGTGCGGGCGATTGGGCAGGGTGGCTGGCGCACATGCCAGGCGTTCCGAGTCAGGCGTCTTTGAAGACGAGGCGAGGGAAGGGATTGTCGGAGGGGGTGGCGAAAGAAATTCGTTCTGTGGTCTTTTAAACATTCGGTTGGGCAGATATCCCTGCCGCCCAACGCTTGCTCCCAGGCGCTTACGGTTGCAGCGGGCTATGCGTGACGCGTTTTAGGTGTTCGCGCGCCCGCGACAGGCGTGAACGAACGGTGCCGATGGGGATATCCAACACGTTGGCAGTGTCCTGGTAGCTGCCGTCGGTTTCCAGTGAGGCGTACAGTGTCTTGCGCATTTCTGTCGGCAGGTGGTCGATGGCGCTCAGGGTTTTCTCCAGTCTGCGGTTAATTTCGAACTCCCAATCCAGGTTCTTGTTTTCCTCCTGTCCATGCCACAGCGACTCATCGAATTCGCAATGCACCGGTTTGGCATAGAGGCGTCGGAAGTGGTTGCGGACCAGGTTCTGTGCAATGCCGCACATCCAGGTGCTGAGGCTCGCCTGGCCACTGAATCGTTCCCTGTTGCGCCATGCCTCCAGGTAGGTGAGTTGCAGGATATCGTCGGCATCTTCGGGGTTTAGTACACGTTTGTGAATAAAACGTCGGAGTTTTTTCTGCTGGTCGTCCGTCAGTTGGAGCATGAATTGAGGCGAGTTACCAACGAGCTGCGCTAAAGCTTCAATAGGGATATTCACGATTTTTTCCTCAGGGTAAACGCTATCGAAAAAATTTCGACGGAAACCCCTTTAGCACTGGCTGTGCCAAACGGAAAAAACGTACAACCTTATGATTTTAATGAGTAAATATATTGAAATGTCGCGCTTTTACGCAGTAACTTGCAAAAAGTGCCGATGGCGCGTGCCAGTCTTGTCAAAAGCATTGATAGACGCGTTTTGATGGAACTGCATCGGCGAGCGTAGCCACACACGGAGCACACTCCTCCTGTATTGGCGCGCCCATGAAAGTCGAATCTCCTAACGATGTGTCATCTGCCCGGCATCTGGATCAATCCGCCACTTCGCCTGTCTCCGCGCCCGCGCTGGCGAAAGTCGATGAGCTTGCCCAGATCTTCAATCAGGAGGTGCTTGCCGGTAACCAGGCCCTGCGGGCCACGGCGATACGCATTCCTCCCTCCGCGCAGCTGACGCAGCTTTACGATCAGATGGGTTATCCGGCCCAGGAGTCGTTGGCGGCCATTTCGCGGCGGTTCAGGCACCAGTTGCAGCACAACGTCAGTGTCGACAAGTGGGTGGAACTTGCCGAGGGGGATCCTGCGCGTGCGTTCGTGGTGCTCAAGCATCTGCAAGTGCAGTTGGACAGTGAGGCACGCCCCTCCGAAGCCGCGAGGGCGCGGGAGGCCATTGCCCTGTTGTCGGTTGGTTTCAAAGGGGAGATCCAGGCGGGCCTTGCATTCGCCGGTGCGTTGCTGAAGGCTGGCGGCGATCCGCAAGAGCGCCAGGCGCTGCGTACTCTCTACTATGCCAGCATCGCCACGCGCCAATCCCTGGCGACGATCATGCAGGCCCTGCTGGGTGAGTACGGTGGCGACACGTTTTCCGCCAGGCTCGGCAACATGCGCAAGGCTTTGGCTGACGACATCGCGACCCTGGTTTCGGCAATGACCACGTCCCGATTGCGCACCTTGTTACTGGCACTGCAAAGTTGTGGACAATTAGGCACGGTATTAGCCAGTTGCCATGCGTTGATCGAGCGACTGGGCCTCGATTGCGACGCCGTAAGTCTCCTGCAGCGCCTGCTGGGATACGCCGGCAGCGGCATCGATGCCGGTGAAGTCCTGCGGCTGGGACATGATCTGGGAGGTCATCCGACTCTTCGGCAAGTGGTGCTCCTCAACGCACTTTATCCGCTGATGCGCGATTTGCCCCTGGCGTTGTGGCCGGACAGTCGAGTGCGGCAGAACGCCCTGGACGGCTTCCTGGCGGTAATGGGCGAACTGGAACGAAGTGAGCGCAAACCCTCACGTTTTGCCGGTGACCTGGGGACGCTGGCGTGAGGGTACTGTCTGCCATCAACCTGGCGTTGCTCAAAGTGGCACAACGTGCCGAAGTGCTGGGCGCCGTGGTGGTCCTGGGCATCGTATTCATCTTTATCGTGCCGCTGCCGACCTGGCTGGTAGACATCCTGATTGCAATCAACATCTGCATCTCGTGCCTGTTGATCGTGCTGGCGCTGTATTTGCCGGGGCCTTTGGCGTTCTCCTCGTTTCCTTCGATTTTGCTGCTGACCACCATGTTTCGCCTAGCGTTGTCGATCGCCACGACACGTCTGATTTTGCTGGAGCAGGATGCCGGCGATATCGTCGAGGCGTTCGGCAATTTCGTGGTAGGGGGGAATCTGGCCGTCGGCATGGTGATCTTTCTGATCCTCACCCTGGTCAACTTCCTGGTCATCACCAAGGGTTCGGAGCGGGTTGCCGAGGTCGCCGCGCGGTTCAGCCTGGATGCGATGCCGGGCAAGCAGATGTCCATCGACAGTGACCTGCGTGCCGGGCTGATCGACGGCTTGCAGGCACGCGAGAAGCGCGAGCAGTTGTCCCGCGAGAGCCAGCTGTTCGGGGCCATGGACGGGGCCATGAAGTTCGTCAAGGGTGATGCCATCGCCGGTTTGATCATCGTTGTGGTCAACCTGCTGGGCGGTTTCACCACGGGTATGTTTCAACACGAATTGAGTGCGGCCGAATCGATACAGCTGTATTCGGTACTGACCATCGGCGACGGCCTGATTGCGCAGATTCCAGCCCTGCTGATCTCCCTGACTGCCGGCATGATCATCACCCGTGTGGCGCCGGACGGGCGCAAGGGTGTGAGCAACATGGGCGCCGAAATTGCCCGGCAAATGACCAGTGAACCCAAGAGCTGGATGATTGCATCGGTCGGCATGCTCGCGTTTGCAGTGGTGCCCGGCATGCCTACCCTGGTGTTTATCCTGATCTCGGCGGCCACCGGCTCCCTGGGTTATTTCCTGATGCGTCAGCGTCAACGCGAGGAAAAGCCCAAGGAGGAAGTTGCCAATGTGGTGCGCCCCGAAGAGAACGGACATGAGGACTTGCGTGGGTTCGATCCATCGCGGCCTTATCTGTTGCAGTTTCCCCCGTCGTTACGGGGGACGCCTGAGGTTACGGACCTTATTCACGGGATCCGCCAGGCACGAAATTCGCTGGTCGCCAATATTGGCCTGACGTTGCCGCCATTCGAAGTAGAACTCGACGACTCGCTGGCCGCCGATGAAATGCGCTTCTGTGTGCATGAGGTCCCGATGGTCAAGGCCTCGGTGGTCACGCTCGTCGCCGTTGAGCGTAAGGCGCTGGCGGTTGAGCCGGAGCACGCAATACCAGGACTGGCCGAGCGCGATGAACAGGATTGGCTCTGGTTGCCGCCTGATGATCCGCTGCTTGCCGACCCCGCGCTTGAGCGCTTTACCGCGACAAGCTTGATCCTCGATCGCATGAGGCAGGCAATGATGCTCAGCGGACCGCAGTTCCTGGGTATTCAGGAAAGCAAGGCGATCCTCAGCTGGCTTGAGCACAACCAGTCGGAACTGGTGCAGGAGCTGCAACGCATCATGCCGCTGTCGCGGTTTTCAGCGGTTCTGCAGCGCCTGGCCAGCGAGGGTGTACCGCTGCGTGCGGTGCGCCTGATTGTCGAGTCGCTGATCGAGCACGGCCAGCATGAGCGCGAACCCGATGCACTCGCCGACTATGCGCGCATTGCCCTCAAGGCGCAGATCTTCCAGCAGTACAGCGAGGACGATGGCCTGCATGCCTGGTTGTTGTCTCCCCATACCGAGAACATCCTGCGCGAGGCGTTGCGTCAGACCCAGACCGGGGTCTTCTTTGCGCTTGATAACGAAAGCAGCGCCGCATTGGTCAACCTCCTCAACCAGGCATTCACCGTACGCGCCAGGAGCAAGAGCGTGATGTTGGTGGCGCAGGACCTGCGCAGCCCTTTAAGAGCCTTGTTGCTGGAAGAGTTCAACCACGTACCTGTGCTGTCGTTTGCCGAGTTGGCGAGCACGTCCAAGGTAAAGGTCCTGGGGCGTTTTGATCTGGGGCAGGACGAATTGATGCGCGGTGCGGCGGCATGATTTTTCACCGGGTTCAACGCACGGGAGGGCTCGATGATGTTTGAGCTGCGAGTGCTTAATGGTCAGCGTCAGGGGGCTGCGTTACCGCTATTTGGCGAGCAGTGGAGCATCGGTGCTCATCCTGACGCCGACCTGATGCTCAACGACCCCGGTATCGCCGAGCAGCATGCGCGGCTGCGGCTGGCTGACTCGCAATGGTCGGTGCAGGCTGAAGCCGGGCTGCTGCATGACGCTCAGGGGCAGGTGCTGGCGCAGATTGCGAGCCTGGTGTTGAACGCGCCGTTTTCGGTAGGGGCCATTCGGCTCTGTGTCAGCCTGGCCGATCAACCCTGGCCTGAAACACACGGCCCGGTCCCTGCGCCCGCGCCGCGGGCAAGCGAGGCATCACCGACGCTGCAGTTGTCGTCCATCTCCAACAGGCAGCAAAAACGCCTGATCAGCGCGGTGCTGTTGGTGGCGGTCATCGGTGTGGTGGTGAGCATGGTGTCCTCCGGAGAACGTGATGCCCAGGCTTCCTTGATGCCTCCCGTGGTGGTTAAACAACAACTGGCCTCGCCGTTTGAAGTCCGTCAGCAATTGTTGAAGATGCTCAGCGAGCGCGAGTTGAGCCAAAGGGTCAGCCTGGAGGTGATCAATGGCCAGATCGCGCTCAATGGCGCTGTGTCCCCGGACGATATGGAACTGGTAGCGCGCATGCTCAGCCGTTTTGGCGAGCTGTTCGACAGTGCGGTACCGGTGATCAGCCGTGTGCGCGCCCGCGATGGGGCGCTGCCGTTCAAGATCGTACAGATCGTCGGCGGGCCGAACGGCCACGTCGTTCTCGACGAAGGCAGCCGGCTGTTCGTGGGGGACGAGGTGGATGGTTTGCGCCTGGTGTTGATCGACAACACCAAGGTGGTTTTCGATGGCGCGCAGCGCTATGAGGTGCGTTGGTGAGTACGCAACTGCAGGCGCGCCTGGAGGCCTGGGAGCAGCGCCAGACGCGGTCGCTGGCCAACTTCATGCCGGTGACGATGCGCGGTCGAGTGCAGCGCGTGAATGGCATGTTGTTGCAATGTCGTCTGCCCGACGCGCGTATCGGTGACCTGTGCCAGGTTGAGAAGTCCATCGACGACTACATGCTGGCTGAGATCATCGGTTTTGATCAGCAGGACGCCGTACTCAGTGCCCTGGGCAATCTTGAAGGGATACGTGTGGGCGCCAGCGTGCAGCGCCTGGGGGTGTCGCACCGGGTGCTGGTCAGTGATGAGTTGCTGGGCCAGGTGCTGGATGGCTTCGGCCGGCCGATCAGTGGCGTTGGCCCCAGTGCGTTTGTGGAGGCCGACAGTCCCGATGCAAGCATGGTGTTGTGTGAGGCGCCGCTGCCGACCGAACGTCCCAGGATCCATCGCGCACTGGCGACCGGGGTGCGCTCGATCGATGGCTTGCTGACGCTTGGCGAGGGCCAGCGTGTAGGGCTGTTTGCCGGCGCCGGCTGCGGCAAGACCACCTTGCTGGCTGAGATTGCCCGTAACGTCGAGTGCGATGTGATTGTGTTTGGCCTGATCGGCGAGCGCGGACGTGAACTGCGCGAGTTTCTCGATCACGAACTCGATGACCAATTGCGCGCCAAGGCCGTGCTGGTGTGCGCGACGTCCGATCGTTCAAGCATGGAGCGCGCCCGCGCAGCCTTCACGGCGACGGCCCTGGCTGAAGGCTATCGCCGCAAGGGCAAGCGGGTGCTGCTGCTGATCGACTCCCTGACCCGGTTTGCGCGGGCCCAACGCGAAATCGGTCTGGCAGCCGGTGAACCGTTGGGACGAGGCGGCCTGCCGCCCTCGGTATACAGCCTGCTGCCGCGTCTGGTGGAGCGCGCCGGCTTGACCCAAGACGGCGTTATTACGGCGATCTACACCGTACTTATCGAGCAGGACTCAATGAGCGACCCCGTGGCTGACGAAGTTCGCTCGCTGCTCGATGGCCACATTGTGCTGTCCCGCAAGCTGGCCGAGCGTGGCCACTACCCGGCAGTTGACGTACTGGCCAGTCTGTCGCGAATTTTGAGCAACGTCGCCACGCCCGAGCATATTCAGGCCGGTACGGCACTGCGGCGTCTGTTGTCGGCGTACCAGCAGATCGAGTTGATGCTGAAGTTGGGCGAGTACCAGCCTGGCAGTGACGCCCTGACCGACATGGCGGTGGACAGCCGTTCGCGCGTGGATGGTTTTCTGCGCCAGGACTTGCGCGAGCCCGCGCGGATGGACTCGACCCTGGATCAACTGACCGAGCTTACCGCCCATGTCCCTTTCTGAATTGGAAACCTTGCGGCGTCTGCGCAAGCATCGGGCGGACCGGGCCGAGCGCGCGTTGGGCAAGGCCAAAAGGCATCAGCGAGCCCTGCAATTGCAAGTTGAGCAGGCACGGCAAGTTCTCGAACAAACCCGCCTGCAGGAAGCCCAGACAGGTGCACAGCTTCTGAGCCAGCATCAAGGGCAAGTGATCTCGTTTCAGGCGTTAAAGTCGTGGAATAACCAGGAGCGCTCATTGTCCGCCACGACGCAGCGCGAAGAAGCCCAGTTGCGAGGGTTGCACGGACAGCAGGAGCAGCAAGTAACCGAGGTCGACCTTGCGCAGAAGCAGGTCACCCAATGTTTGCGTGAGGTTGAAAAGATTCTGGAATTGTCCCGTTTACTGGCGCAGGAAGAGACATGAAAGAAATACCTGCAAGCAAGCCCGAGCGGCCGCGTGCGCGCGAGTATGGACGAGAAGACGAATCGGCTAAAGAAGGCGTGTTGCCCCTGGACTACGCAAACCTGTTCGCCCGCCTGTTTACCCACGATCAGGGCGAAGGCGGTTATGTTTCCGGCCTGCCAGGCTCAATCACGTCGACGAATAAATTGATGCTCGAAGCCTTGGCTGGTCAGTTGGCGCCGCGAATACAGGCAACTGCGCAATGGCCCTTGCTGGCAGTGCTTTACCTGCCGCATCGAGGGCGGATCAAAGCCCGTGTGCAGAGACCGCCGGGTAGCTGGGACATTGAGTTGCAAGCCGAAGAGGCGCACACGGCGCAGTGGCTCGGTACGGTGCAGAAAAGCCTTCAGAGCAGGCTGGTGGAGGCGTTGGGGCAGCCTGTCGACGTCCAGCTCGCGCGCGTGAGCCCGGCATGATCATGTCGGCGTTGACATTGCCAAGGGTCGAGGCGGGAAGGGCGGCAGCGCTGCATCGGCTGGGGCGCGGCTTGCGCCTGTCGTTCCAGGTGGGTGATCAGCGCGGTGCTTTTTTGCTTGAGCCCGGCCTCACGCCCGCGGGGGCGAACCCTTTGTGTTTTGAGAGCGCCCTGGGCGTGCTGGCGTTTTCTGACCCGGAAGCGATGTTCAGCTTGATGGGGGAATGCCCCGTAACCCTCGCGCAGGTTGGCAACGACCCCAAATCCTGGTTATGGGAATTGTTCCAGCTTCACCTCGCCCCGCAGGTGTCGTCGTTGTTTGGCTATCTGCGATTGTTGCCCGCACCCAGAAAGCTGGATTTTGGTTGTCGCTTTACGGTGATGCTGGGGCTCTCCAGGGTTGCAGGTCATCTGTGGCTGGCCCCCGAAAGTTTGCTGGCTGCCTATGCGGCCGGCCCATGGGAGCAGATGGCTGCTCCACTGCCCGTGTCTTTTCCATTGGCAATCAGCGTGAAGCTGGGCGGCTTGAGCCTGCCTGTCGCGCAAGTTCGCGATCTGCGTGTGGGTGATGTGTTGTTGCTCGAACAGGCCTTTTTCGATGTGCAGGGCCTTGGCCATTTGCCTGTTGGAAGTCGTCGGCTGCAAGGGCGTATTGAAGATGAATCCGGGCGGTTATGCCTGAACCTTATTGCGATCAAGGAAGCGTGCGTGGACGAAGAGTTTGTCATACAAGAATACCCGGGGCCTGAGCTTGACCACCCGGTGGAGGATGCCTTCGGCCGGGAGCCCTTTGACGAGTTGAGCATGGCGTTGACCGTGCGCTGTGGCGTCCTGACACTGACCCTGGGAGAGTTGCGCAACCTGGCGCCCGGTACCGTGTTGGGCATTACCGGGTATGCCCCCGGTGTCGCCGGCCTGTATTACGGTGACCGTCCCATTGGGCAAGGGCTGTTGGTGGAAGTTGAAGGTCGACTCGGCTTGCAATTGACGCGCGTGGTGTTCTCCCGATGATGTTCCAAGGCGTTGATCCCGTTGTACTCGCGCTGTTCTTCGGTGCGATGTCGTTGCTGCCGATGCTCTTGGTCGTCTGTACGGCTTTCCTGAAAATTGTCATTGTGCTGATGATCACGCGTAACGCCATCGGCGTGCAGCAGGTGCCTCCGAGCATGGCGATCAATGGCATAGCGCTGGCCGCCACGCTCTTTGTCATGGCCCCGGTGGGCTATCAGATCGCCGAGAACCTCAAGACATCCCCTCTGGACATGAGCAATGTACAGACGCTTCAGGCAACGGGCCTTGTGGCGATAGAGCCGTTGCGTATCTTTATGACGCGCAATACCGACCCGGATGTGCTCACCCATCTGCAGGAAAACAGCGCCCGCATGTGGCCGCCGGAAATGGCGCAAAGCACCCAGCGCGAAGACCTGGTGCTGTTGATTCCGGCGTTTGTGGTGTCGCAGTTGCAGGCCGGGTTCGAGATCGGCTTCCTGATCTATATCCCGTTTATCGTCATCGATTTGATCGTGTCCAACCTGCTGCTGGCGCTGGGCATGCAAATGGTTTCGCCCATGACCATTTCCCTGCCACTCAAGCTGCTGCTGTTCGTCATGGTTTCCGGCTGGTCGCGGTTGCTCGACAGCCTTTTCCTTTCCTACCTCTGAGTACCCTATGGAACCGATCGTGCTGTTCAAGCAGGGCATGCTGCTGGTCGTGGTGTTGACGGCACCGCCGCTGATCGTGGCAGTGGTGGTCGGCGTATTGACGTCGCTGGTTCAGGCGCTGATGCAGATCCAGGATCAGACCTTGCCCTTTGGCATCAAGCTGGTTGCGGTGGGCATCACACTGATACTGACGGGACGCTGGATCGGCGTGGAGTTGATTCAACTGATCAACCTGATGTTCGACATGATCGCTCGCTCGGCATTGAACTGAGGGCACGTCCGTGCTGCTTTATCTCGATTTACTGACAAGCCTGCTGATTGGCATGGCGCGTATCTATCCCTGTGCCATTCTGGTGCCGGCGTTCTGTTTCCAGCACATACGCGGCTTGCCCCGTCACGTCGTCGTGATGGTCATGGCCTTCATTCCGGCGCCGGGTATCCATTCCGTACTCGCGGGCCAGGATTACTCGGCGCTGATGATCATCGGGCTGATAGGCAAAGAGGCGGCCCTGGGCATTTTGCTGGGTGTCCTGTTGGCGATGCCCTTCTGGATGTTCGAGTCGGTCGGTGCCCTGCTGGACAACCAGCGCGGCGCCCTGGCCGGTGGTCAGCTCAACCCTTCGCTGGGGCCGGACGCAACGCCCGTCGGGCATTTGTTCAAGCAACTGGTGATCTACCTGCTGATCGCTGTGCTGGGTCTGAGTGTTCTCATGCAAGTGATATGGGACAGCTACCGGATCTGGCCGGCCACGGCCTGGATACCGCTGCCTGCAGTCAACGGCTTCGGCGTGTTCCTGGGGATACTCGGCGAGACCTTTACCCACATGATGCTCTACGCTGCGCCCTTCATTGCGGTGCTGTTGTTTATGGAGTTCGGCATCGCGCTGCTCGGGGTTTACAGTCAGCAACTGCAGGTGAGCACGCTGGCGCCACCGGTTAAGTGCCTCGCAGGCATTGGTATTTTATTGCTGTACTTTGCGTTGCTGCAGGACTTGATGGTCGGACGCCTTAACCTGCTGGGCGATCTCAAACATTCACTCGGGCTGATGTTCCAGGTCTCGACACCATGAGTGACTCAGGTGAAAAGAAACACCCGGCGTCAGCCAAGAAGCTGCGCGATCAGCGCAAGAAAGGCCAGGTTTCCCAGAGTCAGGACATCGGCAAGCTGATGGCGTTGGCTGCCATCAGCGAGATTGCGTTGTTCACCGCCGAAACCAGTTTGCAACGCTTCCAGCAACTGATCAGGTTGCCCATGTCGAGCATGACCCAGCCTTTCACGCGGGCGCTGGAGGAAGTGTTGTTCGAGGGGCTGACGGTGTTTTTCTCGTTCGCCCTGCTGATGGTCGCGACGGCCATTCTCATGAAGCTGATCAGCAGCTGGATGCAGTTCGGATTGTTGTTCGCACCGGAGACGTTGAAGCTCGACTTCAACCGCCTCAACCCGCTCAAGCAGCTCAAGCAGATGTTTTCCGCTCAATCGGTCATGAATCTGTTGATGAGCATCGCCAAGGCGCTGCTGCTTGGCATGGTTGTGTATCTGGTGATCAGACCTTCATTAGGCACGCTGATCAACCTGGCCAACAGTGACCTGCAAACCTACATCCTCGCGTTGATCGCGCTGTTCCGCTACCTGCTGCACGCCTGCCTGGCGCTGCTGCTGGTACTGGCACTCATTGACCTGGTTCTGCAAAAGCACTTTTTCGCCAAACGCATGCGCATGACCCAGGTCGAGGTCGTCAAGGAATACAAGGATATGGAAGGCGACCCGCATGTAAAGGGCAAGCGCCGCGCATTGGCACAGGAGTTGGCCCAGGAGGAACCGAAGGTCAAGCTGCCCAAGCTCGAGGAGTCCGACATGCTTGTGGTCAACCCGACGCACTTTGCTGTGGCCCTGTATTACCGCCCTGGCAAGACGCCGCTGCCGGTGCTGGTCAACAAGGGGACGGACGACGAGGCCCGCGAGTTGATCCGCCAGGCGAAGGCGGCCGAGGTGCCGGTGATCCAGTGTGTCTGGCTGGCCCGTACACTCTATACGCACAAACTGGGAGCCGGTATTCCCCGCGAGACCTTGCAGGCGGTGGCGTTGATCTACCGCACCTTGCGCGAGCTTGACGATGACGCCAAGCGCGAAACCCTGGAGTTGCCGGCGCTGGAGTTGCGCTGATCAGCTCCTTGTGCGCCGTCAGGCGACGCTCTTATCCATCTGCAGATCAGACGCCCGGTAACACCGGGCGTTGATCTCTGAGCTTATCGTTCCAGCGAGATCGTCTGGTAGTCCGCGCGTTCGCCGGACGGGCCAGGCTCGACGCGCATCTGCGGTGGCCACCAGATCACCAGCTTGTCTTTGGTCGATTGCGGACGCGAGCAGGAGTCGCCTTTGCACGTAGGGCTGCAACCGGTGATGAGCAGCACTGCGCTGATCAGAGTGACGCACAACAAACGGTGTTTCATGGCGTGGCCTTTTTAGCTGGAGTGAGCAAGGAGGGGCGCGGCACGCTGAGGTGTTCATCTTTCACCACCGGGCGCATGGCAATGAATACCTCGGCTTCTTCGCCCGGCTTGAGCCAGGCTCGCGGCCACACGGTCACGGCCAGGGTTTGCGAGGTGCTGCATTCCTTTTCGTCGATACGCACATTGCGCTTGAGCTGGTTGCGCAGCACGACCACGGCCACATTGAACTGCGGGCCGGCGTACCACTGGCTGCGTTCGGTATTCATGGCCAGTAAGTCGCGGGTGCTGCACAAGGTGTCCAGGCCCAGGGGCATCGGGGCCGGCTTGAAGGCCAGGGGCACTCGCCCGGTCACCAGGTTCGCCAGCGTGCTGGTGATGTCACTGCGCTTGATGACGGGCGCGTGTTCGGCATAACGCCTGGCCAGCGGCTTGAGGGCTGCCTGCAGTTCGGCCTGGTCGTCCTGCGGCAGGTAACGTGAAGGATCGGCCTGATCACCGATCACGCGCGGGGTCAGGATGAACAGGCGTTCGCGACGATTGTTCTTGCGTTCGCTGGAGGAGAACAAAGCCTTGCCCAGCAGCGGTATATCACCCAGCAAGGGGATTTTGTTGCGCCTGTCGGTGCTTTCGGTGACATGGAATCCACCAACCACCAGCGAGCGCTTTTCCGCCATCACCGCCTGGGTGCTGACATTCCCCCGGCGCACATCCGGGCCCAGGCGATTGGGGTCGGACTCGTCGAAGTTGCCGTCCTCGATATCCACCAGCAGGTGAACCTGATGAGTACCTCGGGTGGTAATCACCCTGGGCACCACTTGCAGGCTGGTGCCCACAGTAATGGGCAGCACAGTCGCGACCTCGGTGCCTGCTGTCAGGTATTGGGTGCGATTGAAATCAATCACCGAAGGCTGGTTTTCCAGGGTGAGGACCGAGGGGTTGGAAACCATGGTTGCCAGACCGCGTTGCTCCAGCGCGCGTATTTTGGCAAAGAAACGGTCACGGTTTTCAATCGACAACTGCGATGAGCTTCCCGGTGCCAGCCGCATGTCGCTGCTGAAACGACTGTTGCCCCAGTTGACCCCGAATTCGCGCAATTGACTGCGTTCTATGTCCAGGATGATGGCGTCTATTTCCACCATTTTTCTCGCGACATCGAGCTGGGTAATCAGCTCGCGGTACATCGCTTGCCGCTCCGGCAGGTCATAGATCAGCACGGCGTTGTTACGCACATCGGCTTCGACACGGATTCTGCCGGACGACACGGGGGCTCGCGGGGTAAGCGTTGCGCCGGTTTCCAACGGTCCGGCATTCGCCGTCTGGCCGAGCATCTGCCCCAGCATCGGATTGTTCAACCTTGGATAATTCGGCGTGATCGGAGAAGGCTGGGATGAAGAGGGCCGTGGACTCATCGTCGACAGTGTGGAAGGTGACCGAGGCTCCAACAACCCGCGCAGCATGCTGGCGACGCCAGGGATGGATATTTTCTCGCCGCGATAATCGATCTGGCGATCACCTGCGTTGGCGAATTTCAGCGGATAGCTGAGCACGCTCTGTTTTTCGTCGGCTGATTTACGCTGGCTGCTGAATTGCTTGATCTGGTCGATGTAACGCTTGGGACCGGAGACCAGCACCACGCCGTCATCGGGCAGTTCGCCCCAGCCGAAACGGCTGTCGAGCAGGCCGATATCGGTCAGGGCTCGCTTGAGGTCGGCGACGGTTTCGGCGGAGACTTCAAGGCGTGCGGACTCTTGCAGGTCCAGGGTGCTGATATAAAGCGTGTTGTTGTACAGGTACCACTGGAAGCGGTGTTCCACCCCCAGTCTGTCGAGTAATGACTGCGGGGTATTGGCGCGTATCTTGCCGTTTACGACGCCGTCCAGGAGGCCATCGATCTGCAACTGTGTGCCAAATGTCTGAGCGAAATCCTCCAGCACATCCCGCAGGGGCTTATGCTCGGCCTCGTAGGCGTAAGCGGTGTTTTTCCAGTCGGAGGGAATGGCAGCGACGGCGCTGTGAAGCGGTGCCAATAAAAAGGGCAAGGCGAGCAGGAGGCGCCATTGAGTGCGCTTTGCCTGGTGTGCGGGCGAATTTAAACGCAAGCGGGTGTGCTTGTGGGTCTTGCTATGCATGACAGGGTCTCTGTTTCAGTGCGCGAGCGCACTTGATGAAGTGGGCATTGATTCGCCTCCGGCCTTTGTCAGACGCGCCGTTACGTTGCGCCAGATCTCGCGAGGGTTGCGTTGCGATTAAGGGGGGCAACCGCTGCTGCTGACTGCAATCGCGTTGCAGGGATTGCAGCAAGCAGAGGTGAGCGACGCCCTGCGAAAAAACCGACGCGCCGTGCAGGTTTGCCGGACTGAACTGGCCTGGCTCCCGGGACGTTGCTGCCAGTCACTAGGCGACGTTGATGGCGTTTTTCAGGGTTTCGTGTTTGTAATTGACATAGACCGAGGTCACGGCGTAGCTGTTGGCAACGACGATCTTCTCCTGCATAAGCTGGTCGAAGACTCTTGAGAGTTCCTCGTCGTCACCTCCAGCGGAAATATCTTCGTCGATCTGTCCAAAAGCCTTATCGGAGCGGCTCCGCTGGCGGTAGAGGCTATCAAGTATGCGGGCGTCGTTATTCATGGCTTTAACTCCGGTGTGGGTCTACTCCTGTGTGGCAACTGATGGATGGCCAGTTCCTTCGGCGGATTAATTTGTTAACAAAAGAGTGCTCATTTGATCTGGCTCTGGGGCGGGATCGGCACCAGGCTGTCCACGGCATCCGTCCAGTTGATGTGAAACCCGCCATCGTCTGTTTCAACAATCAGCGACTGGGCAGCAATCCCCGCTTCAACCCGAAGCGTCCAGGGCACATCACAGTGTTGGATGAGCCAGTGCTCGACGGATTCGCGGTCCTGCGGATTGCACAGCAAGCTGGCCTCGACCTCCGGCAATCCAGCGGCCAATAATTTATCGAGCAAGGCACTCAAGCGCTGGGCGGGGGGCTTCATTGAGAAAGCTTCTAATGGCCGTGTTGATGACTGAGGTGGCAACACGCTCAAGATTCTCGGCCATCGCCTGGCGTTCTGACTCCCAACGATAAAGTTGGGCATTGGCGCGCTCCCAGAACTCACTGCTGGCGTTGTCCAGCAGCTGTTTGCACTGGGCTTGGGCCTGATTTATGAGCGCCTGTGCCTGAGTTTCGGCTTGTTCAAGCATCTGCCGGGCCTGGGTATGTTCGACGAGCATTTCCCTGGATATCAGCGCTGTCGGAAGGTTGTCAGGGCGGGTGTGCAGCTCAATCTTGTGGGCGCAAAACATGCTTGGCGTTCTCCCGGGGCGTTTGCTGCGCATCATCAGTGGGGTTCGAGGTCGCACGCCAAATGGCGGCTTGCCATAAAATACCCAACCGGCCTTGAGTGTCCTCAAGCCTTGGGTATTGCTCCAGCTCAAGCACCCTCTGACAGGCGAAGCTCAGGCGCAGCCGCTGCCATACCGTCGGTGAGACCCACGCCCGCAGGTAGTGCAAAGGGTCGTCGATGTTTGCCGGTGTCGGGTCCGGTGGCAGTGCCTTGGCCAGGCGCTGGCACCAAAGCAGCTGTTCCTGATTGAGCCGACTGTGGTGAGGTGCGTTGTAGACCTCATTGACGAGTGTGAGTATGAGATCTCGTGATTGCGCATCGATTTGCACCAGTTGCAGCAGGGCCGGACTCAGGGGCGGGGGAAGCTCGGGCTGGATATCGAACATCCTGCTCACTCGACCATGGTGACTGCGTGAAAGCGCTGTTGTGTCTACAAAACCGGTTTGTGTGAGCCAGTCGATGTGGGCTTGCTGCCACGGGAAGGCCCACCACCTGACCCAATTGAGATCGTCACTCATGAGTGCCTGCTATCGCAGGGCCGGGCCTTGCCTTTCGTCGCCACAGCAACCAGGCGGCACTGCCCGACACCAGGACGAACAGCGGCATGAACAGCATGATGCGCCAGAATTCGAGATCGTGTTCGGGGATCAGGAAAGGGCCGAGGTAGGTGAGTTGTTGTGTTTCCTTGTAGGCCGTGGCGGGTACGAAAACGACGGTAAGCTTTACCGTATTGTCTATCGCCGAGGCCATACCGGGGAGGCTGCTGGCCACCATCCTGCGCACACGCGCATTGATGTTGTCAGGGTCCAGCCGCGGGTCGTGCTTGATGAATACGGAAGCGGATGCAGGTTGTACGGGCTCGCCAGGGGCTATGCGTTCAGGCAGCACCACATGCACCCTTGCGACGACTACACCGTCGATGTTCGACAACGTCGCCTCCAGCTCCTGCGACAGTGCGTAGATGTAGCGTGCGCGTTCTTCCAGTGGGGTAGAGATGACGCCCTCCTTGCGAAAGATCTGCCCCAAGGTCGAACGTGCCACCTTGGGAAGTCCCACAGCGTCCAGTGTCCGAACCGCGCGATTGATGTCACTTGCTTTGACACGAACGGCGACGCCGTCTTTTCCCTGAGTCTTTTGAGCCCGGATTTGTTTATCCGCCAGTTCAGCAATGATTTCATTGGCCTCCTGTTCGGAAATATTTCGATGAAGTTCGACGCTTTCACCGCAGCCCGCCAGCATCAGCGCCAATGAAATAAATAATACGGTGCTTAAACGGCGGTACATACCTCTACCCCATGCTTGAGATTTTGTCGCAGGCTTTCGCGATGGCGCCAACGATCTTGATCTGGGACATCACATTTACGTGTGACTCGGCAAGAAGCTGGGGAAACTTGCTCGCGTCCGTTGTCTGCTTGTTCTGGCTTGCGTCACGAAATCCTTTGGACAGTTGTCTCGCTATCGTCGTCGACTCCGTAGCGCCCCAAGTGGAGTCGGTAGAAGCGACGGCGTGTACGGTTCCTTTATCGACTTTGTCGGTCTGGTGTATTTCAGAGAGAAAAAAATTAATGTCAGACGCCCGATCGTTCAGAGCAGGCGTGTCCGAGCGAGTGGTGATTTTTTCGCTTGTTGTAAACTCTGAGCGGGTGATGAACATTCATTTCTCTCTTGTGGGTATCGAGTGCGGCAAGCACAATTTGGAGGAAGTCCCCTCAACTGGTGAGTTGAGAGGACCGGACCGCTTAAAAACGGATGGACTTGATATTGGTTATCGCGGCAGAGAATTTTTCATTCTCGGCGCCTTCTTTAGCCTTCTTTACCGCTTCCCACTTCTTTTGTTCGTCGATGCCTTTTGCTGCGATATCTTGTGGGCTTGTACCCAGGCCACCTACAGACATAGTTCACCTCTTGAATCGTAGTAAAGTTTGATAGTTTTATTCACTATCGGTAGTTTTTCGAGCGATTTGGAAGTGCTCATTTCGTTCGTGGTGGGGGAGGAGTGAAACGTTCCAGTTTGTCGTGGAGGTGATGTGTCTAAAATTATTTCGGCGTAAAGGATTACGGTTGGAAAACCAAAGGTACCTCTAGAAAGGAAAATCCTTACGCTGCTTTAGATAGCAAGTTGCTTCATTCGGTAGTAGAGCGTGCGCTTGGCAACGCCCATCTCAATGGCCGCGCGATCCACGCAGCGGTCGTTGCGCAGCAATGACTCTTCGATCAATGCTTTTTCGATTTCCTGCAGGCGCGCTTTCAGGCTCATTTCATGGCCTTGCGGCTTGCTCAGGGGCGTCGAAAGCGGTGGCAGACCCAGTACGAATCGCTTGGCCGTCGAGCGGAGTTCCCGGATATTGCCCAACCAGGATTGGCACACCAGTTGTTGCAACAGCTCGGCGGTGGGCGTCGGAGCAGGGCATGCGAAAAGTTCGGCTTCTTGCTGGACCATCTGCAGGAACAACGGGACGATCCTTTCTCGCTTGTCCCGCAGGGCCGGAAGCTGGATGTTGACGACATTCAGGCGAAAGAACAGGTCGCGCCTGAAGGTGCCCTGTTCGACCATCGCGTGCAGCGAATGCTGGGCTGATGCGATGACGCGCATGTCTACAGGAATGAAACGCGTTGAGCCCAGACGCTCTACTCCGCGCGACTCCAGCACGCGCAGCAGTTTGGCCTGCAGGCTCAAAGGCATACTGTCGATCTCATCGAGGTAAAGAGTGCCCAGATGGGCGGCCTCTACAAAACCGGCCCGCGACTGCATCGCCCCGGTGTAGGCACCGCTGTTGACTCCAAACAGTTGGCTTTCTGCGAGACTTTCGGGAATGGCCGCACAGTTCACGGCAATGAAGTTACCTCGTCGTCCCGACAAGTAATGCACTCGTTGGGCCAGCGTGTCTTTGCCTGTGCCGGTTTCTCCGAGTAACAGGATATCTATGTTGAGTGGCGCAGTACGATGAAGCGTGTTTTCAATATCTGAGCCTTCCAGGAATGAAAAATCGTTTTCAATTTCCCCAGGAAAGGAGTCCGGCATCGAAAGAGTGCTCCATTATTTGTATGCGATTAAGAACGCAGTCATCAACTGCCGGTCTGTGGCGTGCAAATTATAGATTCCGCGCGTGAGTCTTAAAGTAGGAACTTGCGCGAGTGATGTAGGATAAATTAGATAGGGAGATGTTTTATTCTTACCCGACGCTCACGCGGTAAACGTTTACCTGAAGAGTGCCCACAAAAAAGCCGATGCAGTGCATCGGCTTTTTTATTTGCGGTCAATGCCGCAGGTAATGTTTAGACGTTGAAACGGAAGTGCATCACGTCGCCGTCCTTGACGATGTATTCCTTGCCTTCCAGGCGCCATTTACCGGCTTCCTTGGTGCCCGCCTCACCCTTGTACTGGATGAAGTCGTTATAGGCGATCACTTCGGCGCGAATAAAGCCTTTTTCGAAGTCGGTGTGAATCACGCCGGCAGCCTGTGGCGCGGTAGCGCCAACCTTGACTGTCCACGCGCGGACTTCTTCAACGCCAGCGGTGAAGTAGGTCTGCAGGTTGAGCATTTCGTAGCCGGCACGAATTACACGGTTCAGGCCAGGCTCTTCCAGGCCCAGTGCCTCAAGGAACATGTCTTTTTCTTCGCCGTCATCGAGCTCGGCGATTTCCGCTTCGATCTTGTTGCACACCGGAACGACAATGGCGCCTTCTTCGTCGGCAATGGCCTTGACTACGTCGAGCAGCGGGTTGTTCTCAAAGCCGTCTTCGGCGACGTTGGCAATGTACATCACTGGCTTGGTGGTCAGCAGGTGAAAGCCTTTGATCACCGCCTTTTCGTCGACGCCCATGTTTTTCATCAGGCTGCGTGCCGGCTTGCCTTCGGTGAAGTGTGCGATCAACTGCTCCAGCAGGCCTTTCTGGACCACTGCTTCCTTGTCACCACCCTTGGCATTGCGCGCTACTTTCTGCAGTTGCTTCTCGCAGCTGTCGAGGTCGGCAAAGATCAGTTCCAGGTCAATGATCTCGATGTCGCGTTTCGGGTCGACGCTGTTGGAGACGTGAATCACGTTCTCGTCTTCAAAGCAGCGGACCACGTGGGCGATGGCATCGGTTTCACGGATGTTGGCCAAAAATTTGTTGCCCAGGCCTTCACCTTTCGACGCGCCGGCCACCAGGCCTGCGATGTCGACGAACTCCATGGTGGTCGGCAGGACGCGCTTGGGGTTGACGATGGCCGCCAGGGCGTCCAGGCGCGGGTCCGGCATCGGTACGATACCGCTGTTGGGTTCGATGGTGCAGAAGGGGAAGTTCTCCGCCGCAATACCGGACTTGGTCAAAGCGTTGAACAAGGTGGATTTGCCGACGTTGGGCAGGCCGACGATGCCGCAATTGAATCCCATGGTGTTTCCCCTCGGTAAGAGTCAGGCCTTCTGGCTGTGCAGGTTTTTCATCGCGCGGTTCCATTCACCGGCGAAGATATCCGGCAGCACGCCGAGGGCAAAGTCGATGCTGGCATCGAGTTTTTCCTGTTCGGCGCGTGGCGCACGACCCAGGACGAAATTTGAAACCATACTGGCAACGCCCGGGTGGCCAATGCCAAGCCGCAGGCGGTAGAAATTATTCTGATTACCCAACTGCGCGATGATGTCGCGCAGGCCATTGTGCCCGCCATGCCCGCCGCCCAGCTTGAGCTTGGCGACGCCGGGTGGCAGGTCCAGTTCGTCATGGGCCACCAGGATCTCTTCGGGTTTGATCCGAAAGAATCCCGCAAGCGCCGCGACAGACTGGCCGCTGCGGTTCATGTAGGTGGTGGGAATCAGCAGACGAACATCCTGACCCTGGTGCGAGAAGCGCCCGGTCAGACCAAAATATTTGCGATCGGCCGCAAGGTTTACGCCTTGGGCGTGGGCAATACGCTCAACAAAAAGGGCCCCCGCGTTATGCCGGGTCTGTTCGTATTCGGCGCCTGGATTTCCCAGGCCAACGATCAGTTTGATGGCAGTCACGACAGGGGCCCTTCCTTTGGAGTTGTGGATAACATCGCCGCGCCAGGTGTGCGGCGAAAGGGGACGACAGGAGCTCACTTATCCAGAGATAAACTTCGCGTTATCGCCCGCTTTCTCGCTACGTTCCGGTCCGCGATGTTTCCTCAAGCTCCGACGTTACAGAGTGCATCACTCTGCAGCGGTTTCGCCTTCAGCAGCATCATCTTCTTCTACAACACGTGGCGCGTGGACGTTGGCAACAGCCTTGTCGTCGTTGTGAGCCAGTGCAACGAACTCAACGCCTTTAGGGGCCTTGAGGTCGGACAAGTGAATGATGGTGCCGATTTCAGCAGCCGACAGGTCGACTTCGATGAACTCAGGCAGGTCTTTCGGCAGGCAGGTCACTTCCAGTTCGGTAGTGGTGTGCGAGACAACGCCGCCTTTCTTGACCGGAGCTTCTTCACCGATGAAGTGAACAGGCACGATAGCGGTCAGTTTCTGGCCAGCTACAACGCGGATGAAGTCAGCGTGCAGGACGTGACCCTTGGACGGGTGGCGCTGCAGAGCCTTGATGATAACGTTCTGCTTCTTGCCGCCAACGTTCAGTTCGATAACGTGGCTGTAGGCAGCATCGTTTTCGAGCAGTTTGGCAACTTCTTTGGCCAGCATGCTGATGGACTCAGGGGCTTTGTCGCCACCGTAGACTACAGCTGGAACCAGGCTTGCGAGACGACGCAGGCGGCGGCTCGCACCTTTCCCCAGGTCGGAACGCAGTTCAGCATTCAAAGTAAAATCGTTCATGTTGTATCTCCAAATTAACCACATTCGCCCCAGCGTTTGCGACCAGCGCTAAAGGCGATATGGGCAAAAAAGCCCCGCCCCAACAGAATGCTGGGGCGGGGCGCTTTTCGTCAGGTTGATGTCGCCAAGGCCTGAGCCTTAACGGAACATCGCGCTGATCGATTCTTCGTTGCTGATACGGCGAACCGCTTCGGCAACGACCGGTGCGATATCCAGTTGACGGATACGCGCACAGGCTTGAGCAGCGGCGGACAACGGGATGGTGTTGGTCACCACCAGTTCGTCCAGCACGGAATTCTCGATGTTCTCGATCGCTCGGCCTGACAGCACAGGGTGTGTGCAGTAGGCGAAGACTTTGGCTGCACCGTGCTCTTTCAAGGCTTTTGCCGCATGGCACAGGGTGCCGGCGGTGTCGACCATGTCATCAACCAGAATACAGGTACGCCCTTCGACATCACCGATGATATGCATCACTTCAGAGTGATTGGCTTTCTCGCGGCGTTTGTCGATGATCCCGAGATCAACGCCCAGGGATTTGGCAACAGCCCGTGCACGCACGACGCCGCCAATGTCCGGGGACACGATCATCAGGTTTTCAAAGCGCTGGTCTTCGATGTCATCCACCAGAACGGGGGAGCCGTAGATGTTATCTACCGGAATATCGAAGAATCCCTGGATCTGGTCAGCGTGCAGGTCAACCGTGAGCACACGGTCGATGCCTACCACGGTCAGCATGTCAGCAACGACTTTCGCGCTGATGGCCACACGTGCGGAGCGCGGACGGCGATCCTGACGGGCATAACCAAAGTAAGGGATTACAGCTGTGATTCGAGTTGCTGAGGAGCGGCGGAAGGCATCAGCCATCACGACGAGTTCCATCAGGTTATCGTTGGTCGGAGCGCAGGTCGGCTGAATAATGAAGACGTCTTTACCGCGAACGTTTTCATTGATCTCGGCTGTAATTTCACCGTCGGAGAACTTGCCGACAGAGATGTCACCGAGAGGGATATGCAGCTGACGTACGACACGTCGAGCCAGATCGGGGTTGGCGTTCCCCGTAAAGACCATCATCTTGGACACGCGCAGTACCTAGAGGCTGAGGGTAACCTGGATGAGTATAGGAAAATGGCAGGGGCGGCTGGATTCGAACCAACGCATGGCAGGATCAAAACCTGCTGCCTTACCGCTTGGCGACGCCCCTGTATCTGTTGCAACGAGTACCCAGTACTCGATTCCTTTTAGAGCAGACTTTGCAGCTTGCGATGCAACATCGAAACGTTGCTTCCCTTTGCTACAAACCCTGTAAGGGTCTCTGTAAGAAGGGCCGAGACTTTATCAGCTTCAGCTTTGCTTGGGAAGCCCCCAAACACACAACTTCCAGTGCCGGTTAATTTTGCTTCGGTAAATTTACCTAACAAATTCAAAGCGTTACGTACTTCTGGATAACGCCTTGCCACAACCGGCAAGCAGTCATTTCGACTGTTTCCCTTGGGAACGGGGCGCACTTTAATGGGAGGAGAGTTACGTGTCAACAGCGGATCTGAAAAAATTTCTGCTGTACTTACAGATACTTGCGGGACAAGCACAACATACCAAGGCTCTTCGGGGTATTCCGGGCTGAGTTTCTCGCCCACGCCCTCGGCAAAAGCCGCGTGCCCGCGCACGAAAACCGGAACGTCGGCGCCCAGCGTCAGGCCCAGAGCTGCCAGGCGATCCTGGTCCCAGCCCAGTTGCCACAGGTGATTGAGACCCAGCAGGGTGGTCGCCGCATTCGAACTGCCACCACCGATACCGCCGCCCATGGGCAGGATCTTGTCGATCCAGATATCGATGCCCAATGCGCAGCCGGAATGCGCTTGAAGCGTGCGGGCTGCCTTCACGATCAGATTGCTGTCGTGAGGTACGCCTTCAAATTCCGTGTGCAGTCGAATCACACCGTCGTCGCGTACGGCAAAGGTGAGTTCGTCGCCGTAGTCGAGAAATTGAAACAGCGTCTGTAACTCGTGGTAGCCGTCTTCACGGCGACCCAGAATGTGCAGCATCAGGTTGAGCTTGACCGGGGAGGGCAGGGTCAGGCATTCGCTCACGTCACTGCCCCAGCTTGCGCGGTTGCCAGTCCTTGATCACCAGCGTGACGTCAAGGTCGGTGCCATGCAGCTTGATGCGTTCGGGCAGCCAGTAGCCGCCTTGCTGTACGTAACTCAAATACTCGACCTTCCAGCCATCCTGCTCCAGTGTGGCCAGGCGGCTGTCACCGTTGAGGCTCAGGCGACTCTTGCTGTCGGGTGCCGGCAGCCCGCGCACCCACCAGACCAGATGCGACACGGGCAACTTCCAGCCGATCTGCTGTTCCAGCAAATCTTCCGGAGAGGTCGCCTCGTAGCGGCCCTGATTGGCGACTTCCAGGCTCACCTGCCCCGGGCGGCCGGTCAGGCGTGCCGCGCCGCGGCCCAGCGGACCGGACAAGCGAATGTCGTAGTAATCCTGGCGTTGCAGCCAGAACAGGGTGCCACTGCCGGAATCCTTCGGCGCGCGAACTCCAACTTTGCCTTCGATCTGCCAGCCGTCGATGCTGCCGAGCTGATCCTTGTGCTGTTGCCATTGCGCCGGGTTGCCCTGGCCCTCAACGGATTCGCGGCTGCCTGTGCCCGCGCAACCGGCGAGCAGGGCGATAAGACTGAATACAACTATGTGGCGCAAGAACATAAGCTTAAAGGGTCTCGGATCCGGTCAGGCGCTTGATGGTGCCGCGCAAAAGAGGGCTTTCGGGTTGTTCCTTGAGGAATTTTTCCCAGACTTGCCGGGCTTCGCGCTGCTTGCCATTGGCCCACAGCACTTCACCCAGGTGGGCAGCGACTTCCTGATCGGGAAAACGCTCCAGCGCCTGGCGCAGCAGGCGTTCGGCCTCGTCCAGGTTGCCCAGGCGATAATTCACCCAGCCCAGGCTGTCGAGCACGGCCGGGTCTTCCGGATTGAGCTTGTGGGCCTGCTCGATCAGGGCCTTCGCCTCGGCGTAACGCGTGGTGCGGTCGGACAGGGTATAACCCAGGGCATTGAGGGCCATGGCATTGTCCGGGTCGCGCTTGATGATCAGGCGCAAGTCTTTTTCCATCTGCGCCAGGTCATTGCGTTTTTCTGCCTGCATGGCGCGGGTGTACAGCAGGTTCAGGTCGTCGGGGTATTGCAGCAGGGCTTGTTGCAGCAATTTCCAGGCGCGTTCGCCCTGCTTGTTGGCCGACAGCGTCTCGGCCTGGATCAGGTATAGCTGAATGGCGTAGTCCGGCTCGGCGTCGCGCGCCGCCGCCAGGCGTTTTTCCGCCTCGTCGGTACGACCGTTGCTCATCAGAATATCGGCCTGGCGCAGCTGAGCCGGCAGGTAGTCATTGCCCGGGCCAACCTGGGCATATTCGAGCAGGGCGGCCTGCGGGTCGTTGCGCTCTTCAGCGATGCGACCCAGGTTCAAGTGCGCCGAATCCACATGACTCTCACGTTGGATCAGCTCTTCCAGATACCCCTTGGCTTCCTCCCACGCCTTGGCTTCCAGGCACACCAGTGCCAGGGAGTAGCGCAATTCGTCATCGTCGGGGTATTGCTGGACCAGGTTGGCGAACTGCACTTTGGCATCCGCCATGCGGTCCTGTTCCACCAGCATGCGCGCGTAAGTCAGGCGCAGGCGCTTGTCTTCCGGGTATCGCTTGATGCTTTTTTCCAGCAGTGGAATCGCTTCCTTGCCGCGATTGAGGTTCTGCAGCAGGCGCGCGCGCAGCAGGATTGGCGCGATTTCGCCGTCTTCCGGCGGGTTCTGTTCCAGCAGCTTGAGGGCGGCTTCGGCTTCATCGTCCTGTTGCAGCAGCAATGCCTTGCCGAAAATCAGCTGGCTGTTCTTCGGATGCTTTTGCAGCAGGCGGTCGAAGCTTTTCATCAGGCCATTGCGCGTGTCCTGATCGGTGTCGGCTGCCGACAGCGCGAGGAAATCGAAGTGCGTGTCGCCCTTGCCCTGCAGGACTTTTTCCATGTACACCATGGAATCGTCATACCGCCCGGCGCGTGCCAGCTGGACAGCAGCGGCACGTTGCGCCTCGAGGTCATCCGGCGCGTTTTTCGCCCAGATCAGCGACGTGTCCAGCGCCGCCTGGTCGGCTCCGAGGTACTCGGCGATGCGAAACGCCCGCTCGGAAATACCCGGGTCCTGGGTGTTGATGGCCTGGGTCACATAGTTATCCAGCGCAATATCGAAGCGATTGCGCTGCCCGGCCAGTTCAGCGCTCAGCAGGCTGAACACCGTTTCTTCACTGAACGAGGAGTAAACCTTGGGCTTTTCAGGAGCGGGGGCGGTGTCTTCTGCCGGCGGCGTATCGCCCGGCGACACGGGTGCCATGGCCTGGCAGCCGCTGAGGAAGACAAAAGCTAGGAGCAACGCGGAGGATCTATTCATATAGGAAGAGGACGACTAACCTGCGGTCGGATCATCATGACACAAGCCTTCGGCCAAACATAACCGAGTCTCAGTGGGCGCCTTTATAGGCACAAGCTACTAGGACAATAGACGACGGTGGTTGTTCTGGATCTTTCGAAGTAGGACAATTGCCGGCTTCCCGACCTCATCAGCGATATTGAATGGCCTTCCTCGCACTCGGTATTAACCACAAGACTGCCTCAGTCGACGTGCGCGAGCGCGTGGCGTTTACGCCGGAGCAGTTGGTTGAGGCCTTGCAACAGCTCTGTCGGCTCACCGACAGCCGCGAAGCTGCAATCCTTTCGACCTGCAATCGCAGCGAGCTCTATATAGAACAGGAACATCTGTCAGCGGATGTTGTGCTGCGCTGGCTCGCCGATTATCACCATTTGAGCCTCGACGACCTGCGCGCCAGCGCGTATGTGCACGAAGAGGATGCGGCCGTTCGTCACATGATGCGCGTCGCCTCCGGGCTTGATTCGCTGGTATTGGGCGAACCGCAGATCCTTGGCCAGATGAAGTCCGCCTATGCCGTCGCGCGCGAGGCCGGCACGGTCGGCCCGCTGTTGGGCCGTCTGTTCCAGGCCACGTTCAATTCTGCCAAACAGGTGCGCACTGACACGGCCATCGGCGAAAATCCAGTGTCTGTCGCTTTTGCGGCGGTCAGCCTGGCCAAACAGATTTTCAGCGATTTGCAACGCAGCCAGGCCCTGCTGATCGGCGCCGGCGAGACTATCACCCTGGTCGCCAGGCATCTGCATGAACTGGGCGTGCAGCGCATCGTCGTCGCCAACCGCACGCTGGAACGCGCCAGCAGCCTGGCCGAACAGTTCGGCGCCCACGCGGTCTTGCTGTCGGATATTCCGGCCGAACTGGTGCGCAGTGATATCGTGATCAGCTCCACCGCCAGTCAATTGCCGATACTGGGCAAAGGCGCGGTAGAAAGTGCACTGAAGCTGCGCAAGCACAAGCCGATCTTCATGGTGGACATTGCCGTTCCACGGGATATCGAACCCGAAGTCGGCGAGTTGGACGACGTTTACCTCTACAGCGTCGATGACCTGCACGAAGTGGTCGCCGAAAACCTCAAGAGCCGCCAGGGCGCCGCCCAGGCGGCCGAGGAGATGGTCAGCGTCGGCGCCGAAGATTTCATGGTGCGCCTGCGTGAGCTGGCAGCGGTGGATGTGCTCAAGGCCTATCGTCAACAGGGTGAACGCCTGCGTGACGAGGAGTTGATCAAGGCCCAGCGTCTGCTTGCCAACGGCAGCAGCGCCGAAGAAGTGCTGATGCAACTGGCCCGTGGCCTGACCAACAAACTGCTCCACGCGCCCAGCGTACAGCTTAAAAAATTGACTGCCGAAGGCCGCCTCGATGCGCTGGCCATGGCCCAGGAACTCTTTGCCCTCGGTGAGGGCGCGTCAGACAGCTCTTCGGATAAAAAACCGCAATGAAAGCCTCGCTGCTCAATAAGCTGGACGTGCTCCAGGACCGTTTCGAAGAACTGACCGCCTTGCTTGGCGATGGCGAAGTCATTTCCGATCAGACCAAATTCCGCGCCTATTCCAAGGAATACGCCGAAGTTGAGCCTGTGGTTGCCACTTACAAGAATTTGCTGAAAGTGCAGGCCGACCTCGAAGGCGCCCAGGCGCTGCTCAAGGACAACGACCCGGACATGCGCGAAATGGCCGTGGAAGAAGTCCGTGAGGCCAAGGAAAAGCTGACTGAGCTGGAAGGCGACCTGCAACGCATGCTGCTGCCCAGGGACCCCAACGACGGGCGCAACGTATTCCTCGAAATCCGTGCCGGCACCGGCGGCGACGAAGCGGCCATCTTCTCCGGCGACCTGTTCCGCATGTACTCGCGCTACGCCGAGCGGCGCGGCTGGCGGGTGGAAATCCTGTCGGAAAACGAAGGCGAGCATGGTGGCTATAAAGAAGTCATCGCGCGGGTCGAGGGCGACAACGTCTACGGCAAGCTCAAGTTCGAGTCCGGCGCACACCGCGTGCAGCGGGTGCCAGCGACCGAGTCCCAGGGCCGTATCCACACCTCGGCCTGCACCGTGGCGGTGTTGCCCGAGCCGGACGAGCAGGAAACCATCGAGATCAACCCGGCGGATCTGCGCGTCGACACCTACCGCTCCTCGGGCGCCGGTGGTCAGCACGTGAACAAGACCGACTCGGCGATCCGCATCACCCACTTGCCTTCGGGCATCGTGGTGGAATGCCAGGAAGAACGCTCCCAGCACAAGAACCGTGCGCGGGCCATGTCCTGGCTGTCGGCCAAGCTCAACAACCAGCAGACCAGCGCCGCCGCCAACGCCATTGCCAGCGAGCGCAAGCTGCTGGTGGGCTCGGGCGACCGCTCCGAGCGTATCCGCACCTACAATTTTGCCCAGGGCCGGGTCACCGACCACCGCGTCAACCTGACCCTGTATTCTCTCGACGAGATTCTTGCCGGCGGCGTGGACGCGGTGATCGAGCCGTTGCTGGCCGAATACCAGGCCGATCAACTCGCAGCCATTGGTGAATAAATGACCATCATCGCCAGCCTGCTGCGCGCCGCCGACCTGCCGGACTCGCCCACCGCGCGTCTGGATGTGGAGCTGCTGCTGGCGGCTGCGTTGGGCAAGTCGCGCAGCTACCTGCACACCTGGCCGGAAAAAATCGTCAGCAGCGAAGCGGCGCTCACGTTTGCCGACTACCTGCAACGGCGCCGAGCCGGTGAGCCGGTGGCCTATATCCTCGGTCAGCAGGGTTTCTGGAAACTGGACCTGGAAGTGGCGCCGCACACGCTGATCCCGCGCCCGGACACCGAACTGCTGGTGGAAGCCGCGCTGGAACTACTGCCGGCCACGCCCGCCACGGTGCTCGACCTGGGCACCGGCAGCGGTGCCATTGCCCTGGCCCTGGCCAGCGAGCGCCCGGCCTGGCAGGTGACCGCCGTTGATCGCGTGCTGGAGGCCGTGGCCCTGGCCGAGCGCAATCGCCAGCGGCTGCACCTTGATAACGCCACGGTGCTGACCAGCCATTGGTTCAGCGCTCTGGGCGGTCGTACATTTGATCTGATCATCAGCAACCCGCCCTACATTGCCGACAACGACCCGCACCTGGTGGCAGGCGATGTGCGTTTCGAGCCGGCCAGCGCGCTGGTGGCGGGCCGCGATGGCCTGGACGATCTGCGTTTGATCATCCAGCAGGCCGGGACTCACCTGAATGCCGGCGGCTGGCTGTTGCTCGAACACGGTTACGACCAGGCGCTGGCCGTGCGCGATCTGCTGCTGAGCCAAGGGTTCGAAGGCGTTCACAGCCGTATCGACCTCGGCGGCCACGAGCGCATCAGCCTGGGGCAACGGCCGTGTTGACCGATCAGGAGCTGTTGCGCTACAGCCGACAGATTCTGTTGCAGCATGTGGACATCGCAGGTCAGTTGCGCCTGAAAAACAGCCGCGCATTGATCGTCGGCCTGGGTGGCCTGGGCGCGCCGGTGGCGCTTTACCTCGCCGCAGCGGGCGTGGGCGAGCTGCACCTGGCCGACTTCGATACGGTCGACCTGACCAACCTGCAACGCCAGATCATCCACGACACCGACAGCGTCGGGCAGACCAAGGTAGACTCGGCCGTGCGTCGCCTGACCGCTATCAATCCTGACGTCAGGCTGGTCACCCACCGCAGTGCGCTGGACGCCGACTCCCTGGCCGCCGCCGTGGCGGCCGTGGACGTGGTGCTCGATTGCAGCGACAACTTCTCCACCCGCGAAGCGGTCAATGCGGCCTGCGTGGCTGCCGTCAGGCCACTGGTCAGCGGCGCAGCGATTCGCCTGGAAGGGCAATTGTCGGTGTTCGACCCGCGCCGCGCCGAAAGCCCCTGCTATCACTGTTTGTACGGGCACGGCAGCGATACCGAACTTACCTGCAGCGAAGCCGGCGTGATCGGCCCGCTGGTGGGGCTGGTTGGCAGCCTGCAAGCCCTGGAGGCGCTGAAACTGCTGGCCGGGTTCGGCGAGCCGTTGGTGGGCCGTTTGCTGCTGATCGATGCCTTGACCACGCGTTTTCGCGAGTTGCGCGTCAAGCGCGACCCCGCTTGCAGCGTGTGCGGGACGCCGCATGCTTAAGGATGCGCCAATCGGCGTGTTCGACTCCGGCGTGGGCGGCCTGTCGGTGCTGGACGAAATCCAGCAATTGCTGCCCCACGAATCACTGCTGTATGTGGCCGACTGCGGGCATATTCCCTATGGCGAGAAAACCCCCGCTTTCATTCTCGAACGCTCGCGCCTGGTGGCCGAGTTTTTCCGCAGTCAAGGCGCCAAGGCGTTCGTGATTGCCTGCAACACCGCGACGGTGGCCGCCGTGGCCGACCTGCGCCTGGACTTCCCGGACTGGCCGCTGGTGGGCATGGAACCCGCCGTCAAACCTGCCGCTGCCGCCACCCGCAGCGGGGTAGTCGGAGTGCTTGCTACCACCGGCACCCTGCAAAGCGCCAAGTTCGCCGCATTGCTCGACCGGTTCGCCACCGATGTGCGGGTGATTACCCAGCCGTGCCCCGGGCTGGTGGAGTTGATTGAAACCGGCGACTTGACCAGCCCGGCCCTGCGCCAGCTGTTGCAGGGTTACATCGAGCCGCTGCTCAGTGCCGGCTGCGACACCATTATCCTGGGCTGCACCCATTATCCCTTCCTGAAGCCGCTGTTGGCGCAGATGCTGCCGCCCAGCGTCATCCTCATCGATACCGGCGCCGCCGTGGCCCGTCAGCTCAAGCATTTATTGGGCCAGCGCGACCTTTTGGCGACGGGCAACCCCAGTCCGGCCCAGTTCTGGACCAGCGGTGATCTGTATCACCTAAGAAATATCCTACCGACACTATGGAAATATCCGAGCGTTGTGCGAATATTTGCCGCGTGAAAAATTCGTGAAATAGCTCGCTATTCGTTTGGAACTTCCGTCTATGTGCCAGCTTCTATAGCGAGATAGCCTGTACAACACTCTATAACTTCGTTTGGAAAGGATGTTTCTTATGAAGCGCTTGTTCTGTTTGGCCGCGATTGTGGCCGCTGTGGTAGGGCACTCTGTTTCGGCCAATGCTGCTGGCCTGGAATTTGGAGTGGGGGGAACGAGCGATTCAACCATGACCTATCGGCTTGGCTTGACCTCCGATTGGGACAAGAGCTGGTGGCAGAGCGACGTGGGTCGGCTGACCGGCTACTGGAGCGGCGCATACACCTACTGGGACGGCGACAAGACTGCCGGTGCCAGCAGCCTGTCGTTCTCGCCGGTGTTTGTGTATGAGTTTGCCGGGCAGTCGGTCAAGCCTTACATCGAAGCGGGCATCGGCCTGGCCGTGTTCTCGCGCACTCAGCTGGAAGACAACAACATCGGTCAGGCCTTCCAGTTCGAAGACCGCATCGGCTTTGGCCTGCGCTTTGCCGGCGGGCATGAAGTGGGCATTCGTGCCACGCACTATTCCAATGCCGGCATGAGCAGCAACAACGATGGTGTGGAAAGCTACGCGGTGCACTACACCTTGCCGCTGTAATGCTTGAAGTGTGGGAGGGGGCAAACCCTTCCCACATTGCGATTTTCGATCAAGGCTCAGCGATACGCCGTCGCAATACCCTGGCGCTCTTCAAGGCACTCCGGTGCACCCATCTCGAACTCCCGACAGATCAACGGGCGTCGCTCGTAGATCGTGCACATCATCGTGTCGCGGTCCAGCGCTGCACACCAGCCGTCATCCAGGCGCAGCATCACTTCGCCGCCCCAGTCATCGGTATCGATGTAGCGCTCCGGCACGCCGGTGTCGGTGATCAGCAGCACTTCCAGCTGACAGCAACAGGCCGCGCACGTCGAGCAGGTGACGGCGGGTTCGTTGAGCTGTATGTGAGGGATGGTGGTCATGGGGGCAGCTTCCAGCTTTAAGCGGCAAGCTGCAAGTAGAAGCCGACCGGCTTCATCTTTTGCTTGCCGCTTGAAACTTGTCGCTGGCGGCTGCTGCGGTCAGCAGCGTGAACACAAACGCCCACAGCACTGCCAACCCGGCCATCGTCGGGCCTGTGGCGTAACCGAACTGCACGCCGGCCAACTGACTCCCCGCGTAGTAGGACGCCGGGCCGCCCACTGCCCCCAGTATTGCTGCGCGCCACCATGGCCGCGCGCTCCAGGCCAGGCAATGGTGCAGCGTGGTTGCCAGCAATGCCCACAGCAACATCAGCCAGAACGGAATCAGTGGGCCCGGCTCGTTGAAGTGGAACACTCCGAGGGCACGTAAAGCCGTGTCCAGCAGCGTGCCCATCAGCGTGACGCTGATGATCAGCACACCATCCTCGGCCGACGAACTGATCCACAGCAGGTGAATGGCCAGTACCGCCAGCCCCACCAGCAACCACAGGCTATCGCCGCCCATCACGCAGGCGAACCAGCCACACTGGAACAGCGCCGCGTTGGCCAGCGATTTAAGCATCGAAGCGCCCGAGCAATGGCGGGTTGATCGCCGCCGGCTTGGCCAACAGCAACTGCGCGGTGCCAATGGTGCGCTCCATGAAACCGCCTTCGCAGTAGCACAGATAAAATTCCCACAGGCGCAGGAAGTATTCGTCGTAGCCCAATTCTGCAAGACGGCCATGGGCGCGGCGAAAGTTCTCGTGCCACAGGCGCAGGGTTCGCGCGTAGTGCAGGCCGAAATCCTCCATGTGCAGCAGGTTCATGTCGGTGTCGCGGCTGACGATGTGCAACATGTTCTGCACGCTGGGCAGCGCCCCACCGGGAAAGATGTAGCGCTGGATGAAATCGACGCTGTTTCTGGCCTGCTCGAAGCGTTGCTCGCGAATGGTGATGGCCTGCAGCAGCATTAGCCCGTCGGGCTTGAGCAGGTGCGCGCATTGCTTGAAATAGGTCGGCAGGAAGCGGTGGCCCACCGCCTCGATCATCTCGATGGATACCAGCTTGTCGTACTGACCGGTGAGGTCGCGGTAGTCGCTCAGCAGCAGCGTCACCTGGTCCTGCAAACCCAGGGCGGCAATGCGCCGTTCGGTATAGGCGAACTGCTCTTTGGACAAGGTGGTGGTGGTGACCTTGCAGCCGTAATGCTGCGCTGCATACAGCGCCATGCTGCCCCAGCCGGTGCCGATTTCCAGCAGGTGGTCGCCGGGCTTGAGCGACAGTTTCTGGCAGATGCGTTCCAGCTTGTTCAGTTGCGCCTGTTCCAGGGTGTCGTCGGCCTTAAGAAACTGCGCCGCCGAGTACATCATGGTCGGGTCGAGGAATTCCTCGAACAGGTCGTTGCCCAGGTCGTAATGCGCGGCGATGTTTTTCTGCGAGCCCTTGCGTGTATTGCGGTTGAGCCAGTGCAGGCCCTGGGTGAAAGGCCGTGCCAGGCGCGCCAGGCCGCCTTCCATCGCGTCGAGCACGTCCAGGTTGCTGACCATCACGCGCACCACGGCGGTGAGGTCGGGGCTGGTCCAGTAACCGTGGATAAATGCCTCACCCGCACCGATCGAACCGTTGGCCGCCACCAGGCCCCACACGGCCGCGTCAAGCACATGGATTTCTCCCAGCAGATGCGCTTCCCGGGCGCCGAACACATGGCGCTCGCCGTCCTCGATCAGCACCAACTGGCCGTGGCGCAATTGGCTGAGCTGACGCAGCACACCCTTGCGCAGCAGCGCACTGGTCATGCCGTTGACGTTCAGGCGGTTGGCCTTGACCGATACATTAGGGGATTTCATGGCGGCGATCCTTGGTATACCCAACTGCAGTGCGAGAGGCGCCATCGGCGGCTCGGTGGGGGAAAATCGGTGTGCGTTTGAGCAGCAGGCGCACGGCCTGCCAATAAATGGCCAGGCAGGTCTTGGCGGTCATCCACGGGAAGCGCCGCAGGTAACGGTGCAGGCTGGCGCGGGTGAGCGGCTCTTTTTGCAGGCTCAAGGTGGCGTCAAAGATTTTGAGTTCGCCTTGCCAGTCGGCCATGTGCACGCCCAGCCGTTCGGCGGGCGGGCTGAAGCTCATGCGGTATTCGAGGTCGGGCGGCAAAAACGGCGACACATGGAACGCCTTGGCCACGGCGAAGTGCTGATGTTCGCCTGCGCCAAGGGCCAGGGCTGGCAACACGTAGTGATAGCGCTCGCGCCACGGGGTGTTGGTGACTTCACACAAAATCGCGGCCAGTTCGCCGCTTGCCTCGTAGCAGTAGAAAAAACTCACCGGGTTGAAGGCCAGGCCCCAGCTGCGGGCCTGGGTCAGCAGGCAGATCGCGCCCTGGGGCGTGCGTCCCAACGCCTTGCTCACCTCAAGGCGCACGGCATCGGTGAGGCTCATGCCGTGGCGGGTCAAGGTGCGCAGGTAGTCCTGCTGGCGAAAGCCGAACGGCGCCAGGCGATGGGTGCCGGCCAGGGGCGAGAGCGCGAGCATCTGGTCCTGTTCGCTTAAATCCAGGTACAGCAGGCCGATGCGGTAGCGAAAGGCGTGGGCCCTGGGCGCAAACCGGCGATGGGCGATCCAGCCGCTGTACAGGGCGCTGTTCACAGGGTTTCCCCGAAGGCCTGGGCCACGCGCAGTGCGCTGACCACACCGTCCTCATGAAAGCCGTTGGCCCAGTAGGCGCCGCAGTAGAAGGAGTTGTGCGCGCCGTTCAACTCTTCCCAGCGCTCCTGCGCAGCCACCGCCGCCAGGCTGTATTGCGGATGGGCGTAGGTGAAGCGCGCAAGAATTTTAAGCGGATCGATCATTGGCGTCTGATTGAGGCTGACGCAAAACGTGGTGGCGCTGTCGATGCCTTGCAGGATGTTCATGTCGTAGGTGACGGCAGCCTGGGTGTCGGCGCTGCCGGTAAGGCGGTAATTCCAGCTGGCCCAGGCCAGTTTGCGCGCGGGCAACAGGCGAGTGTCGGTGTGCAGCACCACGTCGTTGTCGGCGTAGGGCAGGGCGCCGAGGATGGCCTGCTCGGCCTCGCTCGGGTCGGCCAGCAGCGCCAGGGCCTGGTCGCTGTGGCAAGCGAACACCACGCGGTCGAATGTCTCGCTGCCGGCGGCGCTGTGGATCATCACGCCGTCGGTGCTGCGCTCGACCTTGTGCACAGGGCAGTCGAGACGGATTTTTTCGCGAAAGCTGCGGGTCAATGGTTCGATATAGGCGCTGGAGCCCCCTTCAATCACGCACCACTGCGGGCGATTGTTCACCGACAGCAGGCCGTGGTTCTTGAAGAAACGTACAAAGAACTGCAACGGAAAACCGAGCATGTCCGCCAGTGACATCGACCAGATCGCCGCGCCCATCGGCACGATGTAATGCTTGATGAATCGCGGGCCGTAGCCGCCGGCTGCCAGGTAGTCGCCCAGGGTCATGTCGGCGCTGATGCGTTGCTGTTCAAGGTCCAGCGGCGCCTGGCGGTTGAACCGCAGAATGTCGCGCAACATGCCCCAGAACCCTGGCGAGAGAATATTGCGGCGCTGGGCGAACAGGCTGTTGAGATTATTGCCGTTGTATTCGAAACCGCTGCGCTGGTCGTTCACCGAAAAACTCATCTCGGTGGGTTTGAACGTCACCCCGATCTGCCCCAGCAACCGGATGAAATTGGGGTAGGTCCAATCGTTGAACACGATAAAACCGGTGTCCACCGCATAAGGCTTTCCGTCGACCGTCACATGGGCGGTATGGGTATGCCCGCCGATGCAGGCGTTGGCTTCGAAGACGCTGATGTCGTGGCGACGGCTGAGCAGGTAGGCGCTGGTCAGGCCGGCGATGCCGCTGCCGATGATGGCGATCTTCACAGGTCGTCCTTCTGCGGCGGCGGGCTGCGCAGCATGCGCTTGCCGATGATCAGTTGCGCGCGGTTCGGCAGTTTCGACAGCGGCCACAGGGCGGCGATGAACATGGCCGGGAAAGCGATCTCCAGCGGGCGTTTGTCCAGCTTGGCGAAGATGTGCCGTGCGGCTTTGTCGGCCGGCCAGCTCAAGGGCATCGGGAAATCATTGCGTTCGGTCAGCGGTGTATCGACAAAGCCCGGGCTGATCACGGTGACGTCGATATTCTCCGGTGACAGGCTGATGCGCAGGGATTCGAACAGGTAACGCAAACCGGCCTTGGACGCGCCATAGGCTTCGGCCCGTGGCATCGGCAGGTAGGTCACGGCGCTGGCCACGCCCACCAGGTGCGGCGTGCGCCCGGCGCGCAGCAGCGGCAGGGCGGCTTCGATGCAGTAGCTGCTGGCCAACAGGTTGGTGCGTACCACGTGTTCGACAATGGACGAATCAAACTGGCGCGCATCCACGTATTCGCAGGTGCCGGCATTGAGGATCACGGTGTCCAGCGCGCCCCAGGCTTCGCCGATCCGCTCGCCGATTTCGCGCACGGTCTGGCTGTTGGTCAGGTCGCCGGCCACCACCAGCACCTGGCCGGGGTAGCGTCGGGCAAGCGCGTCCAGCGGGTCTTGGGAGCGCGAGCTGAGAGCTACGTGGGCGCCGCTGTCGAGCAACTCCAGGGCCAGGGCGGCACCGATGCCACTGCTGGCGCCGGTCAACCAGTAACGGCGGGGCGAGGTCAGGCTCATGCGATTCTCCTTTTCAGCCAGCTTATGACTCGGCCGAATACCGGCAGGTGTTCATAGAGCATGGCGCCGGCATCGAAATAGTCGCGATGGCGGTACACCTTGTTGTCGCGCCACATCAGGTGCGAGCAGCCTTCCACTCGGATCACCTTGCCGCCGTTGAGGCGCGGGTGGCAAAAACTCATTTTCCAGCGCAGGTAGCCTTCGCCTTCGGCCACCTCATCGAACCCCTGATAGTCGAAACGCAACTGGCTGATCTGGCTGTACAGCTCGCTGAAGTAGCGGCGCAGTTCAGGCAGGCCATGCACTTGATGCAGCGGGTCGGCGAAGGCGATGTCCTGGCTGTACAGGCTGTCGAGCAGGTGCAGGTTGTGCTTGTCCAGCGTGGCAAAGGCCTGGGCGAAGCGGCGCAGAAAGTCACTCATGCTCGGCCACCGCTTGACGGGACGGCAGGCTGCGGAAGGCGGCAAGGGCGCGCTCGCGGGATTTTTTCAGGTCGACGATCGAGCGTGGGTAGTCCGCCACGCCGAACAGCCCGCCGGCGGCCTCGGGGTTGTGCACGTCCTTTTTGTTCAGCGCCGCCAGTTGCGGCAGCCAGTGCTTGATGAACACGCCCTCGCCGTCGAATTTTTCCGACTGGCTCAGCGGGCTGAAAATGCGGAAATATGGCGCCGAGTCGGTGCCGGTGGAAGAACTCCACTGCCAGCCGCCGTTGTTGGCAGCCAGGTCGCCGTCGATCAAGTGGCGCATGAAAAAACGCTCGCCCTCGCGCCAGTCGATCAGCAGATTCTTGGTCAGAAACATCGCCACCACCATGCGCAGGCGGTTGTGCATCCAGCCGGTCTCCAGCAACTGACGCATGGCCGCGTCGATGATCGGCAGGCCGGTGCGCGCTTCCTGCCACGCCGCCAGGTCTTCGGGCGCGTGGCGCCAGGCGACGGCTTCGGTCTCGGGCCGGAACGCGCGGTGGCGCGACACCCGTGGGTAGCCGACCAGAATATGTTTGTAGAACTCACGCCACAGCAATTCGTTGATCCAGGTGACGGCGCCAACGTTGCCCGTTTCGAACTCGCCGCTGTTGCTCTGCAACGCCGCGTGCAGGCACTGACGCGGTGACACCACGCCGGCGGCGAGGTAGGCGGAGAGCTGGCTGGTGCCCGGTTTGGCCGGGTAGTCGCGCTCGTCCTTGTAATAGCCGATCTGCTGGTCGGCGAAGGTGTCGAGGCGGCGTCGGGCTTCGTCTTCGCCGGCCGGCCAGAGTGCG
The DNA here is from genome assembly GCF_036864995.1 of Pseudomonas trivialis. Classification (NCBI taxonomy): domain Bacteria; kingdom Pseudomonadati; phylum Pseudomonadota; class Gammaproteobacteria; order Pseudomonadales; family Pseudomonadaceae; genus Pseudomonas; species Pseudomonas trivialis. The sequence continues at coordinate 805,974 of NZ_CP142151.1, forward strand.
CGCAGGCTGTCGCTGGGCGTTTCGAAGCCGGGCACGCTGTGCGCAATCGAGTCGCTGGCGAACGGCAGTTTTTGCTGCGCTTTCGGCGTCGCCACCAGGCGCGGTAGGGCGCTGTGCAGTCGGCTGTAGCACACCTTGCGAAACTGGCTGAAGACCTGGAAGTAGGTGCCGGTCTTGGTCAGCACGCTGCCGGGTTGGAAAAACAGTTGGTCAAGGTAGCGGTGGAACGTCACGCCGCAGGCTTCCAGCGCCTGGGCCACGGCCTGGTCGCGACGGCTTTCGTGGATGCCGTATTCCTCGTTGACGTGCACAGACTCCACCGACAACTCCTGGCACAGCGTGCTCAACACGGCGGGTGCCTGGTCCCAGGTCGGTGCGGTGCGTATCAGCAGAGGAATGTTGAGTGTGCCCAGCGCCTCGCGCAGGTGCTGCAGGTTGCGCAGCCAGAAGTCGACCTTGCATGCGGCATCGTCGTGGGCCAGCCATTGCTCGGGCGTGATCAGGTACACGGCGGCCATCGGGCCGCGCTGGCTCGCGGCGGCCAGGGCGGTGTTGTCGTGCAGGCGCAGGTCGGTGCGCAGCCAGATCAAATGCATTTAGACAATTCCACGCTCAATCAGTATCTGATGGGCCGCCAAGGGGTCTTCGGCGACGAACAGGTCAGGGATGTCCTGGGTTAGTACGGCCAGTTCGGCGTGGTGGATGCACACCGTTGGTCCGGCGAGCAAAATCGGGCAACTGACGCCGCCCAATAGTTTGGTCAACGCCGGCACATTCAGGGCCTTGCTCGAATACAGCAGCACCGCGCGCGGTTGCAGGTGTTCTACCGCAAGGGCCAGTTCGCCGGCAGGCAGCGGCCAGTCGAACACTTCCACCGGGCAGTCGGCGCTGCTGGTCAGCCACGCGCTCAGCCACAGGTGCGGCTCCAGGTGCAGGTCCGAGTGATTGATCAGCAGCAGTGGCTCGCCCTGCAACTGGCGATTGGTGTGGTAGATGCGTGCACCGAACTTGCTGCGCAGCCAGGACAGAAAAAATACCCGCTCCATCTGCGCGCCGAACTGGCCCTGCCAGCGTTGCTCCAGCGCCTGCAGCAGCGGCAACAGTAATTGCGCGCAGAGCGTGCGCGGCGGGTACAGCGCCATGGCCTGGTTGAAGGCGTCGTCGACCCGGCGCTCGGCCAGTTCGCTGATGGCGGTCAGCAGGTTCTGGTGCAGCGCGTGCCATTCGTTTTCCACGGCTTCAGGGCCGGCTTGAGCCGAGTCGATCAGGTTTTTCACCTGGCTGACCGGCACGCCTCGATTGAGCCACGTGAGGATGGTGTGGATGCGTTGCACATGTACGTCGCTGAACAGCCGGTGGCCCTTGGGTGTGCGCTGCGGCACGATCAGGCCGTAGCGGCGCTCCCAGGCGCGCAGTGTGACCGCGTTGACGCCGGTCTGGCGCGCCACTTCGCGAATCGGCAGCCAGCCGTCTTCGAGGGCTTGGGCGATGTCGTCGGATTCGTCTAGCAGGGCAGCTTTCATGGCTTAGATCGCATTTCGCAGGCTTAGGTTTTCCGGGTGCGGTTGCAGGTAGGCCTGCTGCGCGATGTAGCGATCCGGGTGTTGGCGAAAGTGGTGCTTGAGCAAGGTCAGCGGCACCACCAGCGGCACGATGCCGTGGCGGTATTGGTCGATGACGGTCTGCATTTCCTGCTTGTCGTCGCTGCTGATGGCCTGCTTGAGGTAGCCACTGATGTGCTGCAGCACGTTGGTGTGGGTGCCACGGGTGGCGCATTTTTTCAGGCCGGTCATCAGGTCGCTGAAATAACAGTCGGCCAACTCCGAGAGGTCATCGCTCTTGTTCATGCTGCCCAGGAGGTTGCCCAGGCTTTTGTAATGCACGGGGCTATGGGCCATCAGCAAATATTTGTAGCGCGCATGGAAGGACAGCAGGCGGTGGCGGGTCAGGCCCTCGGCCAGCAGTTGTTGCCAGCTGGCGTAGACGAACACACGGGTGAGGAAATTTTCCCGCAGCACCGGGTCGTTCAGCCGACCGTCTTCTTCCACTGGCAGGTTGGGGTGGCGCGTACAGAATGCCTGGGCGTAGATGCCACGCCCGCCGCCGTCGACCGGGGCGCCGTTGTCGCGGTACACCTTGACCCGTTCCAGGCCACAGGACGGCGACTTCTGCATGAAGATGTAACCGCACAGGTCAGTGTGTTCACGGGCCATCTGTTGGCCGTATTCGTCGAGGGGCTGGGTGACGTTCAGCTCGCGGTGCACGGTGCCCACCGCCTGCGGGTTGGCGGCGTCGCCGACCAGGCGGATGGTTTCACGCGGGATACCCAGGCCGATGGCGACTTCAGGGCACAGCGGCACGAAGTCAAAGTAATCGGCGAGCGTCTCGCTGCACAGCTGGGATTGTTTGTGTCCGCCATTGAAGCGCACGTTCTCGCCCAGCAAGCAGGCGCTGATGCCAATCCTGGGTTTTGCGGTGCTGGGCATGGCAAACCTCGACGAAAAAATCCTGTACAGGCTTAAGGCTCTGTACAACTAATCTCATCATAGGTTTGATGCTGTACAAGTCAAATATTTTGTACAAGTTTGTACGGTGTGGTTACTTCCAGCCCATGCTCCAGTGGTCGGCGTCCTGCAGGGTCTGCCAAGCAAAGCGTTGGGTGCGCCGGGTCATCACCGCCTGAAGTTCGATTTCCAGTACGGTGTTTTCCTCGTCACGAAACAGCTCGGTGACGAGGAAATGCTTTTCCTTGTTCTTCGGCGCGGTCGCGGTCCATTTCGACAGCAACAGCTTGGCCGGATTGATGCGGTTCATTGCAGATGCTCGATCAGGCGTCGCGCCGCTTCCTGGCCGCTGAGCCATGCGCCTTCGACACGGCCGGACAGGCACCAGTCACCGCACACGAACAGGCCCAGGTCGGCGTCGGCCAGCACGCCGAACTCGTGGCTGGCGGACGGGCGGGCATAGAGCCAGCGGTGAGCCAGGCTGAACGACGGCGCCGGCATGGCGCAGTGCAGCAACTCGGCAAAGGCGCCGTGCAGGTGTTCGATCACGGCTTCTCTGGACAGGTCCAGATGCGCTTTGCTCCAGACGCTGGTGGCGTGCAGCACCCAGGTATCGAGTGTGGCGTCACGCCCAGGCTTGCTGCGGTTGCGCGCGAGCCAGTCCAGCGGGCTGTCTTGCACAAAGCAGCCTTGCATCGGCGTATCCAGAGGTTTGTCGAAGGCCAGGGCGATGGCCCAGGTCGGGTCCATTTTCACGCCGGCGGCGGCACTCGCCAGCTTGGGCGCGGCCGCCAGCAGCGCAGTGGCCTGCGGAGCAGGCGTGGCAATGATGACGTGGCTGAACGGGCCATGGTTGCCGCCGTCGGCGTCCAGCAGGTTCCAGTGTTGTTCGCCCTGGAATACGTCGGTGATGCGGCAACCGAATGTCACCGGCAGGTCGTCGAGCAGTGCACGGGTGATGGCGCTCATGCGCGGTGTGCCGACCCAGCGGATCTGCTCGTCGGGGGAGGGCGTGAGCTGGCCGGCCTTGGAGTTGTACAACTGCGGCTTCCACTGCTCGGCCCAGCCGTTGCTCTGCCAGCGCTGTACTTCGTTGACGAAGCGGCGGTCGCGGGCGGTGAAGTATTGCGCGCCCATGTCCAGCGCCCCGGCATCGCTGCGCTTGCTGGACATGCGGCCGCCGCTGCCGCGGCTTTTATCGAAAAGGTGTACGACCTGCCCCGCGTCTCGTAACGCTCGGGCAGCGGACAAGCCGGCGATGCCGGTGCCGATGATTGCGATGGGAACACTCATGGGAGGCCTCGTTTTACCGTTGGGTACAGCCTACGCCGACACCAATAGCTGTACAATCTCGTTTTTTGGTATAAGTTTTGGCGTGCCTGATTGTGTGGCGTGACCTATGGTTAACGTCGGTGACTTAACCAACGTTACGTCCGAATTCAACATTGTCCCTATTTAATAAAATAGACCAGTGACGGGCGGCGAACGTTACATGAGGAAGATCCCATGCATATTTTGCTGACCGGCGGTACAGGTTTGATCGGCCGCCAATTGTGTCGCCACTGGCTTGCCCAGGGCCATCGCCTGACTGTCTTGAGCCGCCAGCCGGAAACGGTGGCCAGGCTGTGTGGCGCCCAGGTATTGGGCGTTGGCCGTTTGCAGGACGTGATCGGCGAGGTGGACGCGGTGGTCAACCTTGCCGGCGCGCCGATCGCCGACCGTCCGTGGACGCACAAGCGCAAGGCGTTGCTGTGGAGCAGTCGCATCAGCCTCACCGAAAGCCTGCTGGCGTGGATCGAAGGCCTGGCGCAGAAACCGGCGGTGTTGATTTCCGGTTCGGCGGTGGGCTGGTACGGCGACGGCGGCGAGCGTGAATTGACCGAAGCCAGTGGCCCGGTGCAGGACGATTTCCCCAGCCAGTTGTGCATCGCCTGGGAAGAAACCGCCCAGCGCGCCGAAGCCCTCGGGGTGCGCGTGGTGCTGGTGCGCACTGGCCTGGTGCTGGCGGCCGAGGGCGGCTTTTTGTCGCGCCTGCTGCTGCCGTTCAAACTGGCGCTGGGCGGGCCTATCGGCAATGGGCGGCAGTGGATGCCGTGGGTGCACATCAAGGACCAAATCGCCCTGATTGATTTTCTTCTGCACAAGGAAGACGCCAGCGGTCCTTATAATGCCTGCGCGCCACACCCGGTGCGCAACCGCGAGTTCGCCAGGACACTGGGCCAGGTGCTGCATCGCCCGGCTTTCATGCCGATGCCGGCGTTTGCGCTGAAGGTGGGGTTGGGCGAGTTGTCGGGATTGCTGCTGGGCGGGCAGAAGGCCGTGCCTGAACGGCTGCTGGCCGCCGGTTTCACATTTCAGTTCACGCAGTTGCATGCGGCCCTGGACGATCTGTCCAGCCGCCTTTAAGCCATAGGAAGTTGCATGACGGATCACGCGTTGTTACTGGTCAACCTGGGTTCTCCCGCGTCCACTTCGGTGGCCGATGTGCGCAGCTACCTCAACCAGTTTTTGATGGACCCTTATGTGATCGACCTGCCGTGGCCGGTGCGGCGCCTGCTGGTGTCGCTGATCCTGATCAAGCGCCCCGAGCAGTCGGCGCATGCCTACGCCTCCATCTGGTGGGACGAGGGCTCGCCCCTGGTGGTGCTCAGCCGTCGCCTGCAAGAGCAGATGACCCGGCAATGGACCCAGGGCCCGGTCGAACTGGCGATGCGCTACGGTGAGCCGTCTCTTGAAACCACATTGACGCGCCTGGCCGCCCAGGGCATCCAAAAGGTAACGCTGGCGCCGTTGTACCCGCAGTTTGCCGACAGCACGGTCACCACGGTGATTGAAGAAGCCTGGCGGGTGATACGTGAGAAGAAGCTGAAGGTGCAACTCTCGGTCCTGCAGCCGTTCTACGATCAGCCGGAATACCTCGACGCCCTGGCGCAGAGCGCGCGGGCGTATGTGGAGCAGGATTACGATCACCTGTTGCTCAGTTTTCACGGGCTGCCCGAGCGCCATTTGACCAAACTCGATCCCACTGGCCAGCATTGCTTCAAGGACGCCGATTGCTGCAGGAATGCTTCGCCTGCGGTGCTCGCCACCTGTTATCGCGCGCAATGCTTCAGCGTTGCGCGTCATTTTGCCGAGCGGCTGGGGTTGCCGGACGGCAAGTGGTCGGTGGCGTTCCAGTCGCGCCTGGGCCGCGCCAAGTGGATCGAGCCCTACACCGAGGCGCGCCTTGAAGCACTGGCGCAGCAGGGTGTGAAAAAGCTGCTGGTGATGTGCCCGGCATTTGTGGCCGACTGCATCGAGACGCTGGAAGAGATCGGCGATCGCGGGCGCGAGCAGTTTTGCGAAGCGGGGGGCGAGGAATTGGTGCTGGTGCCGTGTCTGAACGATGACCCGCAATGGGCGGCGGCGCTCAACACGCTCTGCGAGCGCGCGCCTGTGCCACTGTAATCGAAACGGGTACAGCTCCAAATGTGGGAGGGGGCTTGCTCCCTCTTATCAAATACAAAATAACTTATTGATTTTAAAACCTGAAGTTTCAGGCAGCCACAGAGGCCCCAGTTTGCTGCGCGACAGCGCTAAGTCGAAGACTTGGCGGAGCCTCCCACATTTTTTGTCCGTGTTTACAGGTTGAGGGTCAGGCTGACCGTGAGGTTGCGCGGCTCGCCCGGATTCACCCAGTAAGTGCTGTAGGACCGCTCGTAATACTTCTCATCGAACAGGTTGTTCAGGTTCAAACCCACGGTCACGTTTTTGGTGGCCTTGTAGTGGGCCAGCAAATCCACGGTGTGATAGGCGGGCAATTCAAAGCGGGTACCCGCCTCGCCGGAACGATCGCCCACGTAGGTAAACGCCGCGCCCAGGTCTGATCCGCGCAGCGCGCCATCCTGGAATTCATACACCCCCAGCAGACTGCCGCTGTGCCTGGCCACGCCGAGAATGCGGCTGCCGGCGGGAATGGTGGCGTCGCCCTTGGTCACTTCGGCATCAATGTAGGCGTAGGCGCCGATCACCCGCACGGCGTCGGTCAATTGCCCGCTCAGTTGCAGGTCAACGCCCTGGCTGCGGGCCTTGCCCATGGCGCGGTTGGTGTTGGTGGCCGGGTCCAGGGCGAGCACGTTTTCCTTCTCGATATGGAACGCGGCGACGGTGGCGCTCAGGCGGTCTTCGAACAGTTCGCTCTTGATCCCCACCTCGTAACCCACGCCTTCTTCCGGCTTGAACGTGTTGCCGCCGGCATCCAGCCCGCTGTTGGGCTTGAACGAGGTGGATGCGTTGGCGAACACCCCGACTTCAGGCGTGAGCTGATACAGCAGGCCGGCGCGCTGGGTGAGGGCGTCGTGAGTCTGCTTGCTGGTGACGTTGCGGGTGAAATCGTCGGTGCTCTGCTCGAAATGCTCTACGCGCGCGCCCACCATGCCGCGCAGGCGGTCGGTGAAGATGATCTGGTCTTGCAGGTTCAGCGCGTGGCTTTTAGTCTGTTCGAAAAAGTCGGTACCGGAAGGCAGGCCATTGGGCTTGGGCTGGCTGTAGACCGGGTTGTAGAGGTCGATGGCGTAATTGCTGCCGCCGATGGCTGTCACGCGCTCCTTCTTGCGGTAGTCCTCGTATTCGGTGCCGATCAGCACTTCATGCTGCCAACTGCCAATGTCGAACAGGCCGCGTAGTTCCAGCTGGGTGATGCTGTCGTGCCAACCCATGGAGCGTTCGCGGTAACGACGGTTGAGGGTGTGGCCGTCGGGATTCAGTGCACGGTTTTCCGACGCATCACCCCACAGGCTGCCCTGTTTGTAGTGGCTGGCCAGGCGCAGTTTCCAGGCGTCATTGAGGTGGTGTTCGAGGGTGGCCTGGAGACGGTTGTTGTGGTTGTCGATATCACCGTCATTGGGCTCGCCGAGGAAGGTGGAACGCGAAACACCGGGGGCGTCGACGATGCCACGGTCGAAGGTGGAGCTGTGGCGCACGAATTCACTTTCCACCAGCAGGCTGGTGTCCGGGTCCAGCTGCCAGCTGAACGAGGGTGCGACGAACACGCGCTTGCTCTCGACGTGATCGCGAAAGCTGTGATTGTCCTCCACGGCCAGGTTGACCCGTGACAGCACCTTGCCTTCGGCGTCGAGCGGGGTGTTGACGTCCAGCGCGGTGCGATAGCGGTCCCAGCTGCCAGCGCTGGTTTGCAGGGTGGTGAAGGCTTCGGGCTGGGGCTTTTTGGTGACGATGTTCACCGTGCCGCCGGGATCGCCACGCCCATAGAGGCTGGCGGCGGGGCCCTTGAGCACTTCGATGCGTTCGATATTGGCCGCATCCGGTGTGCTCGGGTAGCCGCGGTTGGCGCTGAAACCGTCCTGGTAGAACTCCGAGGTGGTGAAGCCGCGCACGCTGTATTCGTAGAGGGTCAGGCCGCCGAAGTTGTTTTGCTTGGACACGCCGCCGGCAAATTCCAGCGCGCGTTCCACGCTGGTGCTGCCCAGGTCCTTGAGCACAGTGGCGGGGATCACGCTGATCGATTGCGGGATGTCGCGCAGGGCTGTGTCGGTTTTTGTCGCGCTGGCAGAGCGGCTGGCGCGGTAGCCGGTGACCGGGCTGGTGGCGGATTCATAGGTATCACCGGTGACGCTGATGGTGTCCAGTTCCACGGTGTTTTCTTCGGCGTAGGCAGGATCGAGCAGCAAACCCAGGGCGAGGCCGGCCAGGGGGGCAAACTTTCGAGACGACATGAGAGAGCGTTCCAAGGACTATATTGAAACAATATAACATGCCAATCGAGCTGCTTTTGCGATGAAACATAAAGTTACAGGTGCTCGCGAACGAGCACCTGAACGGCTTATTCCTCTTCTTTCACCGGTGCAGGCGGCGGACGCAGGCCGACTTCCGCCATCAGCTTGATCTCCTTGCCATTGCGCATTACCTGGATTGCCACCTTGTCGGTCGGTTTGATGCGCGCCACCTGGTTCATCGACTTGCGCCCGTCGCCTGCCGGTGCGCCGTCGATGCTGAGGATCACGTCGCCCAATTGCAGGCCGGCTTTCTGCGCCGGGCCGTCGCGGAAAATCCCGGCGACCACGATCCCCGGGCGCCCGGTGAGGCCGAACGATTCCGCCAATTCCTTGGTCAACGGCTGCACTTCGATACCCAGCCAGCCGCGAATCACCTGGCCGTGCTCGATGATCGACTTCATCACTTCCATCGCCAGCTTCACCGGGATCGCAAAACCGATGCCCTGGGAGCCGCCGGACTTGGAGAAAATCGCCGTGTTGATCCCGGTCAGGTTGCCATTGGCGTCCACCAGCGCGCCGCCGGAGTTGCCGGGGTTGATGGCGGCGTCGGTCTGGATGAAATCTTCGTAGCTGTTGAGACCCAACTGATTACGCCCAGTGGCACTGATGATGCCCATGGTCACGGTCTGGCCCACGCCGAACGGGTTACCGATGGCCAGCGCCACGTCGCCCACACGCAGGCCGTCGGAGCGGCCGAGGGTGATTGCGGGGAGGTTTTTCAAGTCGATTTTCAACACCGCGAGGTCGGTTTCTGGATCGCTGCCCACTACGCGCGCCAGGGTTTCGCGGCCGTCACGCAGGGCTACCACGATCTGGTCGGCGCCGGTGGTCACGTGGTTGTTGGTGAGGATGTAGCCTTCGGGGCTCATGATCACCCCGGAGCCGAGGCTCGATTCCATACGGCGTTTCTTGGGCCCGTTGTCGCCGAAGTAGCGACGAAATTGCGGGTCTTCAAACAGCGGATGGGCCGGTTTATTGATGACCTTGGTGGTGTACAGGTTGACCACCGCCGGGGCGGCAATGACGACCGCGTCTGCGTACGTCACCGGGCCTTGCACCACCGTGGTGGCTTGCGGCGCCTGCTGCAGGTTTACGTCGAGGCTTGGCAGGCCCACCCACTGGGGGAAACGCTGAATGATCAGCGTCGCGATCAGCACGCCAGCCAGCAATGGCCATCCAAAAAAACGCAGTGCCTTGAGCATCAAGTAAGTCCTGACAGGTTGCAGGGGGCGGGGGAGCGCCCATAATGTCGCGCATTATACGAGGCTGCGAGCGCCTCGGAACCGGATATTTAGGAGTCTTTTATGGCCGTCCCCCTTACTACCCTCGTCGAGGAAGCGGACCGCTACCTCGCCAGCGCAAAAATTGCCGATTACTGCCCCAATGGCCTGCAGGTGGAAGGGCGTCCGCAAGTGATGCGCATCGTTAGCGGCGTCACCGCCAGCCAAGCCCTGCTGGACGCGGCGGTCGAAGCGCGCGCCGACCTGGTGCTGGTGCACCACGGGTACTTCTGGAAGGGCGAAAACCCCTGCATCACCGGCATGAAGCAGCGCCGCCTGAAAACCCTGCTCCATCACGACATCAGTCTGCTGGCCTACCACCTGCCGCTGGACCTGCACGCCGATGTCGGCAATAACGTGCAACTGGCGCGGCAGCTGGATATCACGGTCGAAGGCCCGCTGGACCCGAGCAACCCAAAGGTCGTCGGCCTGGTCGGCTCCCTGGCCGAGCCGTTGTCGCCCCGCGACTTCGCCCGTCGCGTGCAGGACGTGATGGGCCGCGAGCCGCTGCTGATCGAAGGCAGCCCGATGATCCGCCGTATCGGCTGGTGCACCGGGGGTGGCCAGGGCTACATCGACCAGGCAATTGCCGCAGGTGTCGACCTGTACCTGAGCGGCGAAGCCTCCGAGCAAACCTTCCACAGCGCGCGGGAAAACGACATCAGCTTCATCGCCGCCGGCCATCACGCCACCGAACGCTACGGCGTGCAGGCGCTGGGCGATTACCTGGCGCGGCGCTTCGCCCTGGAGCATCTGTTCATCGACTGCCCCAATCCCATCTAAGCGCGACAGCTGGACAAAATGTGAGAGCTGGCTTGCCTGCGATGCAGGCACCGCAGTCATTCAGGAAGCCGCAGTGATGCCATCGCAGGCAAGCCAGCTCCCACAGGAATCCCAAACCTGGGGGCATATTCATATACCGTTTCGATCTAGCTGGCTTCCTGAATAGAAGAAGTTGCTGTGCTAGCATGCCTCGCTCGAACACGGCCCGCTGGCCGTCCATAAGATCGTTTTTCCGTGAGTAACCATGGTCGACAAACTGACGCATCTGAAACAGCTGGAGGCGGAAAGCATCCATATAATCCGCGAGGTCGCCGCCGAGTTTGACAACCCGGTGATGCTCTACTCGATCGGTAAAGACTCCGCCGTGATGCTGCATCTGGCACGCAAGGCCTTCTTCCCGGGCAAGCTGCCGTTTCCGGTGATGCACGTCGATACCCGCTGGAAATTCCAGGAGATGTACAAGTTCCGCGACCAGATGGTTGAAGAATTGGGCCTGGACCTGATCACCCACATCAACCCGGACGGCGTGGCGCAGGGCATCAATCCCTTCACACACGGCAGCGCCAAGCACACCGACATCATGAAGACCGAGGGCCTCAAGCAGGCCCTGGACAAGCATGGTTTCGACGCAGCATTCGGCGGCGCCCGTCGCGATGAAGAGAAATCCCGTGCCAAAGAGCGCGTGTACTCGTTTCGCGACAGCAAGCACCGCTGGGATCCGAAAAACCAGCGCCCGGAGCTGTGGAACGTTTACAACGGCAACGTCAACAAGGGCGAGTCGATCCGTGTGTTCCCGCTGTCCAACTGGACCGAGCTGGACATCTGGCAGTACATCTATCTGGAAGGCATCCCGATCGTGCCGCTGTACTTCGCCGCCGAGCGCGATGTGATCGAGAAGAACGGCACATTGATCATGATCGACGACAACCGCATCCTCGAGCACCTGTCCGACGAAGACAAAGCCCGCATCGTCAAAAAGAAAGTGCGTTTCCGCACCCTTGGCTGCTACCCGTTGACGGGCGCGGTGGAGTCCGAAGCCGAGACGCTGACGGACATCATTCAGGAAATGCTCCTGACGCGAACTTCCGAGCGCCAGGGCCGGGTCATCGACCACGATGGCGCCGGCTCCATGGAAGATAAAAAACGTCAAGGGTACTTTTAAGCTTCGAGTTACAAGCGGCAAGCTGCAAGTTAAAGGCGGTACGCGTAATTTTGCAGCTTGGTGCTTGCAGCCGGTTGTTGCGAGCCGCTATTGAGTGACTCGTAATGGATTTCGAGAAATTGGTTGTCTGGCAGAGAAGCAAGTGTTTGGCGGTGGGGATCTATAGAGCGTTTGCGCAGTGCGGGGATTTTGGCTTCAAGGATCAAATCACCCGGTCTGCACTTTCGGTGCCTTCCAATATTGCTGAAGGCATGGAACGTCGTGGCAGCAAAGAGAAAGCTCACTTTCTTTGGATTGCGAAAGCTTCTTGTGGAGAGCTACGGACTCAGATTCTCATCGGTCGTGACATCGCTTACATCGCCCGCCCGCTGGCTGAAAACTGGATTACAGAAACTCGCGAGCTCTCAAAAATGCTCTGCGGCTTGATCAACAAAATTTCTGACTAGCTGTACGCCGACAAGCTTGCCGCTTGAAGCTTACAGCTTGGAGCTTGAACGCAATGAGCCATCAATCTGATTTGATCAGCGAGGACATCCTCGCCTACCTGGGCCAGCACGAGCGCAAAGAGATGTTGCGCTTCCTGACCTGCGGCAACGTCGACGACGGCAAGAGCACCCTGATCGGGCGCCTGCTGCACGACTCCAAGATGATCTACGAAGATCACCTGGAAGCCATCACCCGCGATTCGAAGAAGTCCGGCACCACTGGCGATGACATCGACCTGGCCTTGCTGGTTGACGGCCTTCAGGCCGAGCGCGAGCAGGGCATCACCATCGATGTTGCCTACCGCTACTTCTCCACCGCCAAGCGCAAATTCATCATTGCCGACACCCCGGGCCATGAGCAATACACCCGCAACATGGCCACCGGTGCCTCCACCTGTGACCTGGCGATCATCCTGATCGACGCCCGCTATGGCGTGCAGACCCAGACCCGTCGCCACAGCTTCATCGCCTCGTTGCTGGGCATCAAACACATCGTGGTGGCCGTCAACAAGATGGACATCAATGGCTTCGACCAAAGCGTATTCGAGCAGATCAAGGCCGATTACCTGAAGTTCGCCGACGGTATCGCCTTCAAGCCCAGCACCCTGGCTTTCGTGCCAATGTCGGCGCTCAAGGGCGACAACGTGGTGAACAAGAGCGAGCGTTCGCCCTGGTACACCGGGCAGTCGCTGATGGAGATTCTCGAAACCGTCGAGATTGCCAATGACCGCAACTACACCGACCTGCGTTTCCCGGTGCAGTACGTCAACCGTCCGAACCTGAACTTCCGTGGTTTCGCCGGCACCCTGGCCAGCGGCATCGTGCACAAGGGCGACGATATCGTCGTGCTGCCGTCCGGCAAAAGCAGCCGCGTCAAATCCATCGTCACCTTCGAGGGTGAACTGGAGCAGGCTGGCCCCGGTCAGGCCGTGACGCTGACGATGGAAGACGAAATCGACATCTCCCGTGGCGACCTGCTGGTGCACGCCGGTAACGTGCCGCAAGTGACCGACGCCTTCGACGCCATGCTGGTGTGGATGGCCGAAGAGCCAATGCTGCCGGGCAAGAAATACGACATCAAGCGCGCCACCAGTTATGTGCCGGGTTCCATCACCAGCATCGTGCACCGTGTGGACGTGAACACCCTGGCCGAAGGCCCGGCCAGTTCCCTGCAGTTGAACGAGATTGGCCGGGTCAAGGTCAGCCTCGACGCCGCCATCGCCCTGGACGGTTACGACAGCAACCGCACCACCGGCGCGTTTATCGTTATCGACCGCTTGACCAACGGCACCGTGGCGGCGGGCATGATCATCGCGCCGCCGGTCGGTCATGGCGGCGCGGCGCAACACGGCAGCCTCGCCCACGTGGGCACTGAAGAACGCGCCCAGCGCTTCGGCCAGCAGCCGGCCACCGTGTTGTTCAGCGGCCTCTCCGGCGCCGGCAAGAGCACGCTGGCCTATGCGGTCGAGCGCAAGTTGTTCGACATGGGCCGCGCGGTGTTTGTCCTGGATGGCCAGAACCTGCGTCACGACCTGAACAAGGGCCTGCCGCAGGACCGCGCCGGTCGCACCGAAAACTGGCGTCGCGCTGCCCATGTGGCGCGCCAGTTCAACGAAGCCGGCCTGCTGACCCTGGCCGCGTTCGTCGCCCCGGATGCCGAAGGCCGTGAACAAGCCAAGGCGCTGATCGGCAGTGACCGCTTGCTGACCGTGTATGTACAGGCTTCGCCGCTGGTGTGTGCCGAGCGTGATCCGCAAGGTTTGTACGCGGCGGGCGGGGATAACATCCCCGGTGAGTCCTTCCCGTACGATGTGCCGTTGAACGCCGATCTGGTGATCGACACCCAGGCCGTGTCGCTGGAAGACAGCGTCAAGCAGGTGCTGGAGCTGTTGCGTCAGCGCGGCGCGATCTAAAAAATGTGGGAGGGGGCTTGCTCCCGATGGCGGTGTGTCAGGCAGTACATCTGTCTCTGATCCACTGCTATCGGGAGCAAGCCCCTCCCACATTTTGGTCATCTTTTAGCTGGGAAATCGGTGTGCAGCCTGTCCAGCAGCGCATCCTTGTCTTCCCACAGCTGGTTGATCCACCCTTGGAACGCCAGTCGATACTCGCCATCCTGTTCATAATTCTTGCCAATGAATTCAGCCGGGATCTGCACCTCTTCAAAGTGCACAACAACATCCTTCACATTCCCGCACAGCAAATCCCAATACCCCGGGCGCCCGCCAGGATAATGAATGGTCACATTGACCAGTGACTTGAGCTGTTCACCCATCGCATCCAGCACAAACGCGATCCCGCCAGCCTTGGGCTTGAGCAGATAGCGAAACGGCGATTTCTGCTGGGCATGCTTGCCCGGTGTAAACCGCGTGCCTTCGGCAAAATTGAAAATCCCCACCGGATTGTGACGAAACTTCGCACAGGTCCTGCGGGTGGTTTCCAGGTCCTTGCCTTTCTTCTCCGGGTGCTTTTCCAGGTAAGCCTTGGTGTAGCGCTTCATGAACGGAAAGCCCAACGCCCACCAGGCCAGACCAATCACCGGCACCCAGATCAGCTCCTGCTTGAGGAAGAACTTCAGCGGACGAATCCGCCGATTCAACACGTATTGCAGCACCATGATATCGACCCAGCTCTGGTGGTTGCTGGTCACCAGGTACGAGTGCTGGTAGTCCAGCCCTTCAAGGCCGCTCAGGTGCCAGCGCGTGCGGCGCACCAGGTTCATCCAGCCCTTGTTGTTGGTCACCCAGGCTTCATGCGTGTGGTTCATCAGCCATTCGCTGAAACGCTTGGCGAAGGGCAGCGCTTTGAACAGCGCGACGATAAACAGGAACGAACACAACAGGATCGTATTCAATGCCAGCAGCAGGGAAGCAATCACCCCGCGCACGGCAGCAGGCAGAAAATCCAGCATTCAGATATCCATAGGTCGGTTGGCGGCTTGGATCGCAGTCAGTGCGATGGTGTACACGATATCGTCCACTTGCGCGCCGCGCGGCAGATCGTTGACCGGTTTGCGCAGGCCTTGAAGCATCGGCCCCAGGCTCACGCAATCGGCGCTGCGTTGCACGGCCTTGTGGGTGGTGTTGCCGGTATTCAGGTCGGGGAACACGAATACCGTGGCCTTGCCGGCCACCTGGCTGTTGGGCGCCAGTTGCCGGGCCACGGCTTCATTGGCGGCGGCGTCGTACTGCAGCGGGCCGTCGATCAGCAGCGCGCTTTGCTGTTCTTGGGCGAGCAGGGTGGCTTCGCGGACTTTCTCCACTTCCTCGCCGCTGGCCGAGTCGCCGCTGGAGTAGCTGATCATCGCCACACGCGGAGTAATGCCGAACGCGGCCGCCGAGTCGGCGCTTTGCAGGGCGATTTCCGCCAGCTCCGCCGCGCTCGGGTGCGGGTTCATCACGCAGTCGCCATACACCAGCACCTGCTCGGGGAACAGCATGAAGAACACCGACGAGACCAGCGTGCAGCCCGGTGCTGTCTTGATCAGTTGCAGGGCAGGGCGGATCGTGTTGGCGGTGGAGTGAATAACGCCGGAGACCAGACCGTCGACTTCATCCAGCGCGAGCATCATGGTGGCGATCACTACCGTGTCTTCCAGTTGTTGCTCGGCCATCGGTGCGTTGAGGCTCTTGCTCTTGCGCAGCTTCACCATCGGTTCGACATAGCGTTGGCGAATCAGGTCCGGGTCGAGAATCTCCAGGCCGGCGGGCAGTTCGATGCCCTGGGCGCGGGCCACCGCTTCCACATCCGCAGGTTTAGCCAGCAACACGCAGCGGGCGATGCCCCGCGCCTGGCAGATGGCGGCGGCCTGCACGGTCAGTGGCTCGCTGCCTTCGGGCAATACGATGCGCTTGTTGGCGGCCTGGGCGCGCTGGATCAACTGGTAGCGGAACACCGCCGGCGACAGACGCATCTCCCGTGGCGTGCCGCACCGTTGGTGCAGCCAGCGCGCATCGAGGTGGCTGGCAACGAAATCGGTGATGATCTCGGCGCGCTCGCGGTCGTCGATGGGGATTTCCTTGTTCAGGCTGTTGAGCTGGTTGGCCGTGTCGTAGGAACCGGTGCTCACCGACAGCACCGGCAGCCCGGCCTGCAGGGCGCCCCGGCACAGGTCCATGATGCGTGAGTCGGGCAGGGTGTCGCTGGTCAGCAGCAGGCCGGCCAGTGGCACGCCGTTGATAGCGGCCAGGCTCACCGCGAGGATGATGTCGTCGCGATCACCCGGAGTCACCACCAGCACGCCGGGCTTGAGCAGCTCCACGGTGTTACGCATGGTGCGGGCGCAGATGATGATCTTGGTCATGCGCCGGGTTTCGTAATCGCCGGCGTTGAGCACCTGCGCGCCCATCAGGTCGGCCACGTCGCGAGTGCGCGGGGCGTTGAGTTCGGGTTGGTAGGGGATGCAGCCCAGAAGGCGGAAGTCACCGCTACGCAATAAAGGCGAGTGTTCTTTAAGGCGCGCCGAGAAGGCTTCCATGCTCTCGTCGGTGCGCACCTTGTTGAGGATCACGCCGAGCACTTTCGGGTCTTTCGGCCCGCCAAACAGCTGGGCCTGCAATTCGACGCGGCCGGAGAGTTCGGTGAGCACTTCGTTTTCCGGGGCCGACACCAGGATCACTTCGGCATCCAGGCTCTTGGCCAGGTGCAGGTTGACCCGCGCCGCGTAACTGGCGCTGCGGGTCGGCACCATGCCTTCGACAATCAGCACGTCCTTGCCCACGGCAGCCTGCTGGTAAAGGGTGATGATTTCTTCGAGCAACTCATCCAGCTGACCGTCGCCAAGCATTCGTTCCACATGGGCCAGACCCAGCGGTTGCGGTGGTTTCAGGCCATGGGTGCGCGCGACCAGCTCGGTGGAACGTTCAGGGCCGGTGTCGCCCGGGTGCGGCTGCGCGATCGGCTTGAAGAAGCCGACTTTGAGCCCGGCCCGCTCGAGGGTACGCACCAGCCCAAGGCTGATGGAGGTCAGACCCACACCAAAATCGGTGGGCGCGATAAAAAAAGTCTGCATGCGAATTCTCTGGAGGTGCATGGCTTGGGTGGCGCTCTATGCGTGAGCGTCTACCGTAAATCAGGTGCCAAGGTTATCGTTATTCGGTCCCGTCCGTCCGGGTTCTGTTCGCTTTCGGGCAAATCCTTGTTTAGACTTGTCCGTTCTTCATTCTTCTGCAAAAGGTCTCGCCCCATGCCGATCGCCGCCAACAAGGCTGTCTCCATTGACTATACCCTGACCAACGACGCTGGTGAGGTCATCGACAGCTCCGCCGGCGGCGCGCCGCTGGTCTACCTGCAAGGCGCAGGTAACATCATCCCAGGCCTGGAAAAGGCTCTGGAAGGCAAAGAGGTTGGTGATGAGCTGACCGTTGCCGTGGAGCCTGAAGATGCCTACGGCGAATACTCCGCCGAACTGGTCAGCACCCTGAGCCGCAGCATGTTCGAAGGTGTCGACGAACTGGAAGTGGGCATGCAGTTCCACGCTTCCGCGCCGGACGGCCAGATGCAGATCGTCACCATCCGCGATCTGGATGGCGATGACGTCACCGTCGACGGCAACCACCCGCTGGCTGGCCAGCGTCTGAACTTCCAGGTGAAGATCGTTGCCATCCGCGACGCTTCCCAGGAAGAAGTGGCTCACGGCCACGTTCACGGTGAAGGCGGTCATCAGCACTAATTGGTGCGTCAATCAGCTGCCAGCAAAAACGCCCCGACTTGTTCGGGGCGTTTTTTTGTCCTGAGAATGTACGCGATCCAAATGTGGGAGGGGGCTGTGGTGATTTTCAGGCTCACACAAAAATGCCCCGGACCTTTCGGTACGGGGCATTTCCTAACTGTTACGCAACTGACGTCGCGTGTGCAGTTGTTACCACTCAGGCTGCAGCAGGAACGCTCAGAGCCTTGATGTGGCCATTCAGGCGGCTCTTGTGGCGAGCGGCCTTGTTCTTGTGGATGATGCCTTTATCAGCCATACGGTCGATAACCGGCACAGCCAGAACGTAGGCTGCTTGAGCTTTTTCAGCGTCTTTGGTGTCGATGGCTTTAACTACATTCTTGATGTAGGTACGAACCATGGAACGCAGGCTGGCGTTGTGGCTGCGACGCTTCTCAGCCTGTTTTGCACGTTTTTTGGCGGAAGGTGTGTTGGCCACCGTCGAGCTCCTCGAAAGACTTTTTAGGAAATAGCAAACAAAATAGGCCGCGAATCATGCCGATGACTTGACGGGTTGTCAAGGGCGGCTGATGCGAACTGCTGAGTGGTCGATCTGAAGAGGCGGGTGATTTATTTCCGGCGCTTGACCTGTAAACTCGCGAGCTTTGGCGCTGTGCTGTTGCAGGCGCGCAGTATCGCATAAGTGGGCGCTTAGTTCGCCTGCTCTTTATCCAAAGGCGCAAACTCTTTCAATGAATCTGCTCAAATCGTTGGCTGCCGTCAGCTCTATCACGATGATCTCCCGGGTGTTGGGGTTTGTGCGCGATACCCTGCTGGCACGCATTTTCGGCGCCAGCATGGCCACGGATGCGTTCTTCATCGCCTTTAAACTGCCCAACCTGCTGCGACGGATCTTTGCCGAGGGTGCGTTTTCCCAGGCGTTCGTGCCGATCCTGGCCGAATACAAGACCCAGCAGGGCGAGGAGGCAACCCGCACCTTTATTGCCTACGTCTCAGGCCTGCTGACCCTCGTGCTGATGCTGGTAACGATACTTGGCATGCTCGCCGCGCCCTGGGTGATCTGGGCCACGGCCCCCGGTTTTGCCAATACCCCGGAAAAATTCGCGCTGACCACCGATCTGCTGCGCGTGACCTTTCCTTATATATTGCTGATCTCCCTGTCTTCGCTGGCCGGCGCAATCCTCAACACCTGGAACCGCTTTTCGGTGCCGGCGTTCGTGCCGACTCTGCTCAACGTCAGCATGATCATTTTCGCGCTGTTCCTCACGCCCTACTTCGACCCGCCGGTCATGGCGCTCGGCTGGGCCGTCCTCGCCGGTGGCCTGGCGCAGCTGCTTTACCAACTGCCGCACCTGAAAAAAATCGGCATGCTCGTGCTGCCGCGCCTGAACCTCAAGGACACCGGCGTCTGGCGCGTCATGCGCAATATGCTGCCAGCGATCCTTGGCGTGTCGGTGAGCCAGATTTCTCTGATCATCAACACCGCGTTCGCCTCGCTGCTGGTCTCGGGCTCCGTGTCGTGGATGTATTACGCCGACCGCCTGATGGAACTGCCCTCCGGCGTGCTCGGTGTGGCGCTGGGCACGATTCTGTTGCCGACCCTGGCGCGTACTTACGCGAGCAAGGATCGCCAGGAGTACTCGCGCATTCTCGATTGGGGTCTGCGCCTGTGTTTCGTGCTGGTGTTGCCGTGCTCCCTGGCCCTGGGAATCCTGGCCGAACCATTGACCGTCTCACTGTTCCAGTACGGCCAGTTCGACGCGCATGACGCCTTGATGACCCAGCGCGCACTGATCGCCTATTCGGTGGGCCTGCTCGGCATCATCGTGATCAAGGTGCTGGCGCCGGGCTTCTATGCCCAGCAGAACATCCGCACGCCGGTGAAAATCGCCATCTTCACGCTGGTCGTCACTCAACTGCTCAACCTAGTGTTTATCGGCCCGCTGGCCCATGCCGGCCTGGCCCTGGCCATCAGCGCAGGTGCCTGCATCAACGCGGGCCTGTTGTTCTACCAGTTGCGCAAACAGCAGATGTTCCAGCCGCAGCCGGGCTGGGGCCTGTTTGCGCTCAAGCTGCTGGTGGCGGTGGCGATGATGTCGGCGGTGCTGCTCGGGTTGATGCATTTCATGCCGGCGTGGGACCAGGGTTTCATGCTGGAGCGCTTCATGCGCCTTGGCGTGTTGGTAGTGGCCGGGGTGGTGGTGTACTTCGGAATGTTGCTGCTGCAAGGTTTTCGCTTGCGCGATTTCAATCGCAAGTCCCTGCAATAGAGAGTTTGCCGCGATAAAACAGCTGTTTTATCGATTCGATCCATTTGGCCTGCGCTGTTGCCTGTCGTCCGAGGCTGGGTGTGGTTATAATCGACCACTTTATGAGCAAGAAGCGCGTTATGCAGCTGGTTCGAGGTCTCCACAACCTGCGCCCCGAGCATCGGGGCTGCGTCGCCACTATTGGCAACTTTGACGGTGTTCACCGTGGTCACCAGGCTATCCTGGCCCGGCTGCGTGAGCGTGCTGTCGAGCTGGGCGTGCCCAGCTGCGTGGTGATTTTTGAACCACAGCCGCGGGAGTTCTTCAGCCCCGATACAGCGCCTGCGCGTCTGGCGCGTTTGCGCGACAAGCTGCAGCTGCTGGCTGAAGAAGGCGTCGACCGCGTGCTCTGCCTGGCCTTCAACCAGCGCTTGCAAAGCCTCAGTGCCGCCGAGTTCGTCGACCGTATCCTCGTCGACGGCCTGGGCGTGCAGCACCTGGAGGTCGGCGATGACTTCCGTTTTGGCTGCGACCGCGTGGGCGATTTCGATTTCCTGCAACACGCCGGCGTCAACCAGGGATTCACCGTTGAGGCCGCGCAAACCGTCGAACTGGACGGCCTGCGCGTGAGCAGTACCCAGGTGCGTAACGCCCTGGCCGCTGCCGACTTCGCCCTCGCCGAGCGTTTGCTCGGTCGCCCGTTCCGCATTGCCGGGCGGGTCCTGCACGGTCAGAAGCTGGCTCGCCAACTGGGCACGCCAACGGCCAACGTGCAACTCAAGCGTCGTCGTGTGCCGCTGACCGGGGTTTATCTGGTTAGCGTGGACATCGACGGCCAATCGTGGCCGGGAGTCGCCAACATAGGCGTCAGGCCCACGGTTGCAGGTGATGGCAAGGCCCACCTGGAAGTTCACCTGCTGGATTTTGCCGGCGATTTATACGACCGGCGCATTACGGTGGTTTTCCACCAGAAGCTGCGTGAAGAGCAGCGCTTCGCCTCGCTTGAGGCGTTGAAAACGGCGATCAATGCGGATGTCGCCGCCGCCCGTGCACTAGCCGCACCTAGCGCCCATCGCTAACCGAAGAGCCTTAAATGACCGACTATAAAGCCACGCTAAACCTTCCGGACACCGCCTTCCCAATGAAGGCCGGCCTGCCACAGCGCGAACCGCAGATCCTGCAGCGCTGGGACAGTATTGGCCTGTACGGTAAGTTGCGCGAAATTGGCAAGGATCGTCCGAAATTCGTGCTGCACGACGGCCCTCCTTATGCCAACGGCACGATTCACATCGGTCATGCGCTGAACAAGATTCTCAAGGACATGATCCTGCGCTCCAAGACCCTCTCGGGCTTCGATGCGCCGTATGTCCCGGGTTGGGACTGCCATGGCCTGCCGATCGAACACAAGGTCGAAGTGACCCACGGCAAGAACCTGGGCGCCGATAAAACCCGCGAGCTGTGCCGTGCCTACGCCACCGAGCAGATCGAAGGGCAGAAGTCCGAATTCATCCGCCTGGGGGTACTGGCCGAGTGGGACAACCCCTACAAGACCATGAACTTCAAGAACGAGGCCGGTGAAATCCGCGCCTTGGCCGAAATCGTCAAGGGCGGTTTCGTGTTCAAGGGCCTCAAGCCCGTGAACTGGTGCTTCGACTGCGGTTCGGCGCTGGCCGAAGCGGAAGTCGAGTACGAAGACAAGAAGTCCTCGACCATCGACGTGGCCTTCCCGATCGCCGACGAAGCCAGACTGGCCCAGGCATTCGGCCTGGCGAGCCTGAGCAAGCCGGCGGCCATCGTGATCTGGACCACCACCCCGTGGACCATCCCGGCCAACCAGGCGTTGAACGTTCACCCGGAGTTCACCTACGCTTTGGTGGATGTGGGTGATCGCCTGCTGGTGCTTGCCGAAGAAATGGTCGAGGCGTGCCTGGCACGCTACCAATTGCAAGGTTCGGTGATCGCCACCACTACCGGCTCCGCACTGGAGCTGATCAATTTCCGTCATCCGTTCTATGACCGCCTGTCGCCGGTGTATCTGGCCGAGTATGTCGAGCTGGGTTCGGGTACTGGCGTGGTGCACTCCGCGCCAGCTTATGGCGTGGACGACTTCGTGACCTGCAAGGCTTATGGCATGGTCAACGACGAGATCCTCAACCCGGTACAGAGCAACGGCGTCTATGCGCCGTCCCTGGAGTTCTTCGGCGGCCAGTTCATCTTCAAGGCCAACGAACCGATCATCGAAAAACTGACGGAAGTCGGTGCGCTGCTGCACACCGAAACTATCAAGCACAGCTACATGCATTGCTGGCGCCACAAGACCCCGCTGATCTATCGCGCCACCGCGCAGTGGTTTATCGGCATGGATAAAGAGCCCGTCAGCGGCAACACCCTGCGCAAGCGCGCAATCAGCGCCATCGAAGACACCAAGTTCGTCCCGGCCTGGGGCCAGGCGCGCCTGCACTCGATGATCGCCAATCGTCCGGACTGGTGCATCTCCCGCCAGCGCAACTGGGGCGTGCCGATCCCGTTCTTCCTCAACAAGGAAAGCGGCGAGCTGCACCCGCGCACCGTCGAACTGATGGAAGTGGTGGCCCAGCGCGTCGAACAGGAAGGCATCGAAGCCTGGTTCAAGATGGACGCCGCCGAGCTGTTGGGCGACGAAGCGCCGCTGTACGACAAGATCAGCGACACCCTCGACGTGTGGTTCGACTCCGGCACCACCCACTGGCACGTGCTGCGCGGTTCGCACCCGATGGGCCATGAGACCGGCCCGCGTGCCGACCTGTACCTGGAAGGGTCGGACCAGCACCGTGGCTGGTTCCACTCGTCATTGCTGACCGGTTGCGCCATCGACAACCACGCGCCTTACCGCGAGCTGCTGACCCACGGCTTCACCGTCGACGAGACGGGCCGCAAGATGTCCAAGTCGCTCAAGAACGTGATCGAGCCGAAAAAGATCAACGACACCCTGGGCGCCGACATCATGCGTCTGTGGGTGGCGTCGACCGACTATTCGGGCGAAATCGCTGTCTCCGAGCAGATCCTCGCGCGCAGCGCCGATGCCTACCGGCGCATCCGCAATACCGCACGCTTCATGCTGTCGAACCTGACCGGTTTCAACCCGGCCACCGACCTGCTGCCGGCCGAGGACATGCTCGCCCTGGACCGTTGGGCTGTAGACCGTACCCTGTTGCTGCAGCGCGAGTTGCAGGAACACTACGGCGAATACCGTTTCTGGAACGTCTACTCGAAGATCCACAACTTCTGCGTTCAGGAGCTGGGTGGTTTCTACCTCGACATCATCAAGGACCGCCAGTACACCACCGCCGCCAACAGCACCGCGCGCCGCTCGGCGCAGACCGCGCTGTACCACATCAGCGAAGCGCTGGTGCGCTGGATCGCGCCGATCCTGGCGTTCACCGCCGACGAACTGTGGGAATACCTGCCGGGCGAGCGTAACGAGTCCGTGATGCTCAACACCTGGTACGAAGGCCTGACCGAATTGCCGGCCGACTTCGAACTGGGCCGCGAGTACTGGGAAGGCGTGATGGCCGTCAAGGTCGCGGTGAACAAGGAGCTTGAGGTCCAGCGTGCGGCCAAGGCCGTCGGTGGCAACCTGCAAGCCGAAGTCACCCTGTTTGCCGAGGAAGGCCTGACCGCCGACCTGAGCAAGCTGAGCAACGAACTGCGCTTCGTGCTGATCACTTCCACCGCGAGCCTGGCACCGTTCGCCCAGGCGCCGGCAGACGCGGTCGCCACCGAAGTGCCGGGCCTCAAGCTCAAAGTGGTCAAGTCGGCCTTCCCCAAGTGCGCCCGTTGCTGGCACTGCCGTGAAGATGTCGGCGTGAATCCTGAGCATCCGGAAATCTGCGGTCGTTGCGTCGACAACATCACAGGTAGCGGCGAGGTACGCCACTATGCCTGAGGCAACCAGCCGTTTCGGACGCCTGGGCTGGCTCGTATTGAGCTTGCTGGTGCTGGTCATCGACCAGGTCAGCAAGGCTCATTTCGAAGGCTCCCTGGAAATGTTCCAGCAAATCGTGGTGATCCCGGATTACTTCAGCTGGACCCTAGCCTACAACACCGGCGCCGCCTTCAGCTTCCTGGCTGACAGCGGCGGTTGGCAACGCTGGCTGTTCGCCCTGATCGCAGTAGTGGTCAGTGCGGTGCTGGTGGTGTGGCTCAAGCGTCTGGGCCGCGATGATACCTGGCTGGCCGTCGCCCTGGCGCTGGTGCTGGGTGGCGCGCTGGGCAATCTGTACGACCGCATTGCCCTGGGCCATGTGATCGATTTCATCCTGGTGCATTGGCAGAACCGCCACTATTTCCCGGCGTTCAACTTTGCCGACAGCGCCATCACCGTCGGTGCAATCATGCTCGCGCTGGATATGTTCAAGAGCAAGAAGACCGGGGAGCCCGTCAATGACTGATCATGCAGTGACTGAACAACGCATCGGCCAGAACACCCAAGTTACCTTGCACTTCGCACTGCGCCTGGAAAATGGCGACACGGTCGACAGCACCTTCGACAAGGCCCCGGCGACCTTCAAGGTCGGCGATGGCAACCTGCTGCCGGGTTTTGAAGTGGCCCTGTTCGGGTTCAAGACCGGCGACAGGCGCACCCTGCAGATCCTGCCGGAAAACGCCTTTGGCCAGCCCAACCCGCAAAACCTGCAGATCATCCCGCGTTCGCAGTTCCAGGACATGGACCTGTCGGAAGGTTTGCTGGTGATCTTCAATGATGCGGCCAATACCGAATTGCCTGGCGTGGTCAAAACCTTCGATGACGCGCAAGTGACTATCGACTTCAACCACCCGTTGGCCGGTAAAACCTTGACGTTCGACGTTGAAATCATCGACGTTAAAGCGCTGTAACTAAATGTGGGAGGGGGTGCTCCCGATAGCGGTGGGTCAGGTATCGAAAAATTGACTGACGCACCGCCATCGGGAGCAAGCCCCCTCCCACCTTTGATCTCCACAGGCAGTTCGGCCAGCGTCAACACCTGACTCAAACTGGCTGCAAGACACGAGGCACAGCATGCAAATCAAACTCGCCAACCCCCGTGGCTTCTGTGCCGGCGTGGACCGGGCGATCGAAATCGTCAACCGCGCCCTGGAAGTCTTCGGGCCACCGATTTACGTGCGTCATGAAGTCGTCCACAACAAATTCGTGGTCGAAGACCTGCGCGCACGCGGTGCCATCTTTGTCGAAGAACTCGACCAGGTGCCGGACGACGTAATCGTCATCTTCAGTGCCCACGGTGTATCCCAGGCCGTGCGCACCGAAGCGGCGGGGCGGGGCCTTAAAGTATTCGACGCCACCTGCCCGCTGGTCACCAAGGTGCACATCGAAGTGGCACGCTACAGTCGCGACGGCCGTGAATGCATCCTGATTGGCCATGCCGGTCACCCGGAAGTCGAAGGCACCATGGGCCAGTATGACGCCACTAACGGCGGCTCCATCTATCTGGTGGAAGACGAAAAAGACGTCGCCAGCTTGCAGGTGCAGAATCCCGAGCGTTTGGCTTTCGTGACCCAGACAACGTTGTCCATGGACGACACCAGCCGTGTGATCGATGCCTTGCGCACCCGTTTCCCGGCCATTGGCGGCCCGCGCAAGGACGACATCTGCTACGCCACGCAGAACCGCCAGGACGCGGTCAAGCAACTGGCCGACGAATGCGACGTGGTATTGGTGGTCGGCAGCCCCAACAGCTCCAACTCCAACCGCTTGCGCGAGCTGGCTGAGCGCATGGCGACACCGGCGTATCTGATCGACGGCGCCGAAGACCTGCAGCGCAGCTGGTTCGACGGTGTCGAGCGCATCGGCATCACCGCTGGCGCCTCGGCTCCGGAAGTGCTGGTGCGCGGCGTGATCCAGCAGCTGCATGCCTGGGGTGCCACCGGTGCCGACGAGCTGGCCGGTCGTGAAGAAAACATCACTTTCTCCATGCCCAAGGAGCTGCGGGTTCGCTCGCTGCTTTGATTGCCAGGCTGCCGGAGCCACTCCGGCACAACGCCTGCTCGGCCCTGTCGCTGCGCAGGCTGATGCGTCCGCTGGGCGCCAGTACCACCTGATACAGGCTCAGCGCCTGATCTGCGTCGCACACATGCACAGTGCCCGCACGAAATCCCCCGCCGGCAAAGACCGGCTCGCCCATCCCACTGAAGCGCACCTGGCTTCTAACCGGACTGTTACCTGCGATCGGCACGCGTGCGCCGTCCTGGCGTACCCGCAACACCGGATTATCGTCGTCCTGATAGCCGCGTCCGCTCATGTCCACTACCACGCGCCATCCACGGCTCCAGTCGTCGTCCATGGCGTGAATGATCACCGGCCGATTCCGTGCGATCGCCTCGGTGCGCGCGTAGCGCATGCCGCTGGCCAGGGATTGCGCGGCGTCCTGGCGATGCCGGGATTCCAGCAAACCCCTGAAGCTTGGCACGGCCAAATGCGCCAGGATGCCGCTCATGATTAATCCGAGCAGCAGTTCGATCAGGGTGAAACCTCGCTGTTTCATAAGTCGTCCCTCCGTGGACGTGATGGGTATTGGGGTTGCCTGTTCAGGTATAGCGCGCAGGTCCGTGCGCTGGATGATGGCCTTCATGTCCAAAGTATTTCCCTTTGTTCCGGCAGCGGCAGGGTTCGAAAAGCGCCGCTAGTCTTGGGTCGCACCGCAGGATCTTCCTGCTTGTTTTCGGCCCTCGACATGGATAACGACGGTAAATGCCTGCCTGCCCAACTCTCTTTTGCCCCAAGTGCCAAGCGGGCATGACCTTGATCGAAGTGCTGGTGGCGATGCTCATACTCGCCGTCGACCTGCTGGGCGCGGCGGCGGTCCAGCTCAACGCGCTCAAATACACCGACAGCGCACGCATGATCAGTCAGGCCAGCTTTATCGCCTACGACATGCTGGACCGCATGCGCGCCAACGCCGGGGCTGATTACGCGTGGGTGCGCACCGAGTACGCGCCACCGGCCAGCTCGAGCGCCAGTGTGCGTGACCTCGATTTGCATGATTTCGACACCAACATCACCGGGTTTGCCGGTGAAAGCGGCAAGGGCGCGGTCTCCGTTCGCGGTGGCGAAGTGACCGTCAGTATCGGTTGGGATGACACGCGGGGCTCGAACATCCAGGGGGCACGGCAAACCTTCACCCTGACCAGCCGCATCACGGGCGATGCGGACGTTATCCGATGAATCGCGCTGTTCGAGGCTTCAGCCTGGTGGAGATGCTGCTGGCGTTGGCAGTCGGCTTGCTGCTGACGCTGGGCGTCAGCCATGTGGCGATCAGTACTCGAGCGTCCCAGGTCAGCCAGCAGGCGGCAATGCTGTTGCAGGATGATGCACGCTTCGTGCTCGGCAAAATGATTCAGGATATTCGGCAGGTGGGCATGTTTGGCTGCCAGGCCACGGCGGTTATCGACAATGCGCCGGTGGCGTTTGATCGACCGATAAGCTGGAGCGCGACGGGAGGCTCGAAGTCGCTGACGTTGGTGACGGCCGATGTGGGAGAGGGCAGCGGCCTGCCGGATTGGACTGTGCTGTCCGACTGTTCCGGCCATGCCCAGGCCTTTGCCGGTGCGCCTCCTTCGGTAGCCCCCGGGCAGATACGTTTTGCGATACGGCAATTGACCTACACCTTCGAGTCGGGCCAGTTGAAGGTCAGCACCCCGGCAGCTCCGGCGAAAACGGTGCTGGTGGATAACGTGCAGGCGTTCGACTTGAGCTTTGGCGTGGCCGCTCGATCCGAGTCGCGCCATGTGGTGCGTTATGAACAGAGCCCGGCGGACGAGTCGTTGATCCGCAGCGTGCGTATCCGCCTGACACTGCAGGACCCCACCGAGCGCGTGAAAGACCAGACCTACAGCGTCGTCGCGGCGCTGCGTAATCGGCTGGGATAGTGGGTATGCGCGCAATTGATCATCGGCAGAAGGGCATGGCGTTATTGATCAGCCTGGTGTTCCTGCTGCTGTTATCACTGACAGGCCTGTCGTCGATGCAGGGCGCTGTGTCCCAGCAGAAAAGCGCGGGCAGTGCGTGGCATCGCAATCAATCGCTGCAACGTGCCGAAAGCGGCCTGAGATTGGGCGAGTCGAGCCTGCGTCGAGCCGCTGCCGCGTGGCCGGTGTGCGCATCGGTCATAAGCTGTGGGCCACCGGGGGAGTCGGCTTCAGTGACGGGGCCTGGGACCCATCCTGTTTCGGCAGTGAAGTGGCTTGCCATGACGAACGGTTTCTATGGGGTTCAGTCGCTTGGGCCGGCAACGGGGTTGCCGCATCTGCTGCCCCAGGCCGCGGCGCCGCTGTATCGGGTCACGGCCGTGGGCATCAGCGGCCAGGTGCGTACTGTGCTGGAGGCCATGTACGCGCAAGTGGGAGAGGGGGAGGACGCGCAGTATCGGCGGGTCCTGTGGCGGCAGTTGCACTAGGGAGCGTGTAAATGGGCATGGATAGCAGGGGGTTTACCCTGATCGAGTTACTGATCGCCGTGGCGGTCATCGCGTTGCTGGCCGGTATTGCCTATCCCGGCTACACCAGCTATGTAAAAAAGGCATACCGTGCAGAAATCGTCGCGTTGTTGACGCAGCAGGCGCAGCATCTCGAGCGCTTTTACAGCCGAAACGGCACCTTTATTGATGCGAGCGGCGTCAGTGATGGCAATGATCGCTATAGAATCACGGCTGCGTTGGATCTCGATACATTCAGCCTGCTCGCGACGCCTGTCGCCAACTCGGTGATGGCGGCTGATCCCTGCGGGGCATTCGGTCTCGCCAGCAGCGGTGAGCGCACCAACCCGGCTGCGACTCCCGACATGTCGCGCAAGACATGCTGGGGGCAGTGATGAGCGTGCAGGAAGAATGGGCGCCGGGCGCGCCTTTCCCTTTTTATCGGCTGGATCAAATAATGACTAAGCAACAGCAAGTGGTGATTGTCGGCGGCGGTGTAATTGGATTGCTGACGGCGTTCAACCTTGCCACTCAAGGGCTGGCGGTGGTTCTGTTGGACCGCGCCGGCCTTGGTCAGGAGTCTTCGTGGGCGGGTGGTGGGATCGTTTCGCCGCTGTACCCTTGGCGCTACAGCCCGGCAGTCACTGCGCTGGCCCATTGGTCCCAGGATTTTTATCCACAGCTGGCAGCGCAATTATTTGCCGCAACCGGCGTCGATCCAGAGGTGTACACCACCGGTTTGTACTGGCTGGACCTGGATGACGAAGACGCAGCGCTGGCGTGGGCAGCCCGCGAAGGGCGGCCGTTGAGCAAAGTCGATGTTTCGGCGGCGCACGATGCCGTTCCCGTATTGGGCGCCGGATACTCCCAGGCCATCTACATGGCTAACGTGGCCAATGTGCGTAATCCGCGCCTGGTCAAATCCCTCCAGGCCGCGCTGCTGGCATTGCCGGGTGTGACCATTCAAGAGCAGTGCGAGGTCGAAGGGTTCGTTCTGGACGGTGACACCGTTGTGGGTGTGAACACGCCAGCGGGTCCGATCCTGGGTGATCAGGTGGTGCTCGCGGCAGGTGCCTGGAGCGGGGAGTTGCTGGGCAAACTGGGGTTGGCACTGCCCGTGGAGCCGGTCAAGGGTCAGATGATTTTGTACAAATGTGCGCCTGATTTTCTATCGAGCATGGTGCTGGCCAAGGGGCGTTATGCGATTCCCCGGCGCGACGGTCACATTCTGATCGGCAGCACCCTGGAGCACGCAGGGTTCGACAAGACGCCAACCCGGTTCGCGCTGGACAGTCTCAAGGCGTCGGCCGTGGAGTTGATACCCGGGTTGGCGGATGCCGAAGTGGTTGGCCATTGGGCTGGTTTGCGACCGGGCTCGCCGGAGGGCATTCCGTATATCGGCGAGGTGCCTGGCTTCAAGGGGCTGTGGCTCAACTGCGGGCATTACCGCAATGGCCTGGTGCTTGCCCCGGCATCCTGTCAGTTGTTCGCGGACTTGCTGCTTGAGCGGGCGCCGATCATTGACCCCGCACCCTATGCGCCAGCAGGTCGGCTCAACGCTGGATAGATTTCGGACCCTGCTCCAGGTGCGCCTGGGTGCAATACCAGTCCTGGCGTGAACTGATGGCACGATCCTGCGGCAAATGCACGCCGCAGTGGGCGCAGCGCACCATCAGTGCCGCGCCGGGCTCGCCGGGGCGCTGCTGCCGGGCTGCCGGGCTTTTGAACTTGCGCCATAACCATACCGCGGCAGCAATGACGGCAATCCAGAACAGTAGACGAACCATGATGGGCAGTTTCTCGACAGGGAATGCGGCAGTTTAGCCAAGGACGCGTCGGGCGCACAGTGCATAAATAGACGCACATGAAAAAGGGAGCTCCTGAGAGCTCCCTTTTGCGTTGCGTCGGAGAGGTCAGTCGAACACGCCGAAGGTCATGTAGCTGAACCAGGAACGGTCCTGGTTGTTACCCAGGGCCTGTGGCTCCTGCTCCTCGATCACGTCACCGTTCTCGTCATGGGGCTTGAGCTCTGAAGGAATGGCATCCTTGGCGTCCTGGTACTGCTTGATCACGTCCTGGTTGGCGCGGGTTTCACCCGGCGGCAGCGGTGGACGGGAGTCGATCAGGCCCAGGGTGTACTTGCTCAGCCACGAACGGTTGTCGGCTTCAGCCACCTGAGGCACGAACTGACCGTCTTTCAGGCTTGGGTGATCAGGGTAGTTGAGCTTCAGGGTTTCCAGGCTGGTGTTGGCCAGCTCGTCCAGGTGCAGACGCTGGTAGGCCTCGGTCATTACCGCCAGGCCGTCACCCACCGAAGGGGTCTCCTGGAAGTTTTCCACTACATAGCGACCACGGTTGGCGGCCGCTACATAGGCCTGACGGGTCAGATAGTAGTGGGCGACATGGATCTCGTAGGACGCCAGCAGGTTGCGCAGGTAGATCATGCGCTGCTTGGCGTCCGGCGCGTAGCGGCTGTTGGGGTAGCGGCTGGTCAACTGGGCGAACTCGTTGTAGGAGTCGCGGGCAGCGCCGGGGTCACGCTTGGTCATGTCCAGCGGCAGGAAGCGCGCCAGCAGGCCTACGTCCTGGTCGAACGAGGTCAGGCCCTTGAGGTAGTAGGCATAGTCCACGTTCGGGTGCTGTGGGTGCAGGCGGATGAACCGCTCGGCGGCGGACTTGGCAGCTTCCGGCTCGGCGTTCTTGTAGTTCGCGTAGATGAGCTCGAGCTGCGCCTGGTCGGCGTAGCGCCCGAACGGATAACGCGACTCCAGGGCCTTCAGCTTGGCTGTGGCACTGGTGTAGCTATTATTGTCCAGGTCTTTCTGAGCTTGCTGGTACAGCTCGACTTCGCTCAGGTTTTCGTCGACGACGTCCTTTGTTGACGAGCAAGCAGCAGTCATGGCGAGGATGGCGATCAGCAGCAGGTGTTTCACTTGCATGGCGGCTTGCGTCCCTATGACGGCCGCTGTCTTGGGCGGGGCCGTCCTGTTATGATGAGCGCCCCGTTGAAAGCCTCGGGGCAAAAGACGCCGTATTTAACCACAAGCGCGCAGCCGAAACCAAAGGCTGTGCCACGCCTAGTCTGAGCATGTCCGATAAAATTGAACTTCGCGCAGAGGTGCCGTCCGAATTGGGCGGCCAACGCCTCGATCAAGTCGCCGCACAATTATTCGCTGAGCACTCGCGCTCGCGCCTTTCCGCCTGGATCAAAGACGGCCGCCTGACTGTGGATGGAGCGGTTATCCGCCCGCGAGACATAGTCCATGGCGGTGCGATTCTTGAGCTGACTGCCGAGCAGGAAGCCCAGGGAGAATGGGTCGCCCAGGACATCGAGCTGGATATCGTCTATGAAGATGACGACATCCTGGTCATCAACAAACCCGCAGGCCTGGTGGTTCACCCGGCAGCCGGGCACGCTGATGGCACCTTGCTCAATGCCTTGTTGCACCATGTGCCGGACATCGTCAATGTCCCGCGCTGCGGCATCGTGCACCGCCTGGACAAGGACACCACCGGCCTGATGGTGGTGGCCAAGACCATCCAGGCGCAGACGCAGCTTGTTACGCAATTGCAGAGCCGTAGCGTTAGCCGGATCTACGAATGCATCGTGATCGGTGTGGTGGTGGCGGGCGGCAAGATCAACGCGCCCATTGGTCGCCACGGCCAGCAGCGCCAGCGCATGGCGGTCATGGAGGGCGGCAAGCAGGCCGTCAGCCACTACCGCGTGCTGGAGCGTTTCCGCTCCCACACCCATGTACGGGTGAAGCTGGAAACCGGGCGTACCCACCAGATTCGTGTGCATATGGCCCATATCAACTTCCCGTTGGTCGGAGATCCGGCCTACGGCGGTCGCTTTCGCATCCCTCCTGCGGCGAGCCAGACCATGGTCGAATCGCTGAAAACCTTCCCGCGCCAGGCACTGCATGCCCGCTTCCTGGAGTTGGATCATCCGACGAGCGGTAAGCGAATGAGCTGGGAATCGCCGCTCCCAGACGATCTGGTCTGGTTGTTGTCGTTGCTCAAGCAGGATCGCGAGGCGTTTGTCGGATGAGTGACTGGCTGATTCCTGAATGGCCTGCGCCGTCTCAGGTAAAAGCCTGTGTTACCACCCGGGCGGGCGGCGTCAGTCTGGCGCCGTTCGACAGCCTCAATCTGGGCGATCATGTCGACGACGTCCTGGACGCCGTGCTGGAAAATCGCCGCCGGCTTACCGATGCATTTGCTATCGAGCCAGCCTGGTTACGTCAGGTCCACGGGGTCAACGTAGTCGAAGCGGATCCGAGCCGCATCGCCGAAGCCGATGGCAGTTGGACCAGCACGCCGGGTATCGCCTGCACGGCCATGACGGCCGACTGCTTGCCGGCATTGTTCTGCAATCGCGCCGGCACCCGTGTCGCGGCGGCCCACGCCGGTTGGCGTGGCCTCGCGGCTGGCGTGTTGGAGGCGGCGGTCGAAAGCCTGGCTGCTGAACCGGCCGACGTATTGGTCTGGCTCGGCCCGGCAATCGGCCCGCAAGCCTTTGAAGTCGGTCCGGAGGTGCGCGAAGCGTTCATGGCGCAACTGCCGATCACTGCCCAGGCGTTCGTGCCGAGCCGCAATCCCGGCAAGTTCATGGCCGACATCTACGAACTGGCCCGGCTGCGCCTCGCTGCGCGTGGCATCATGGCAGTCTATGGCGGCGGTTTTTGCACTGTCACCGACCCGCGTTTCTTCTCCTACCGTCGCAGCCCTCGCACCGGCCGGTTTGCCTCCCTTATCTGGCTTGAACGCTAGACTCTCCTGATCCACGTCAAGTGTCGCCCGCTTGAATCTTCCAGAATCCACCCCATCTATAAGGGTATCTGGCAGGTTTCTTCATTCAGGATGTGTTTACAGCTCCGGCCTGCTCAAAAGGAAGGTGACTAATGCGTATTGATCGTTTAACCAGCAAATTACAGTTGGCTTTATCGGACTCCCAATCCCTGGCGGTCGGCCTCGACCACCCGGCGATTGAGCCTGCTCATTTGATGCAGGCACTCCTGGAACAACAAGGTGGTTCTATCAAGCCCTTGTTGATGCAGGTGGGCTTTGACGTCAACAGCCTGCGCAAGGAGTTGAGCAAAGAGCTCGACCAACTGCCAAAAATCCAGAATCCCACTGGCGACGTGAATATGTCCCAGGACCTGGCACGCCTGCTCAACCAGGCCGATCGCCTGGCCCAGCAGAAAGGCGACCAGTTCATCTCCAGCGAACTGGTGCTGCTCGCCGCCATGGACGAGAACAGCAAGCTCGGCAAGTTGTTGCTGGGGCAGGGCGTGAGCAAGAAGGCCCTGGAAAATGCCATCAACAACCTGCGTGGCGGCGATGCGGTCAACGACCCCAATCATGAGGAGTCGCGTCAGGCCCTGGACAAATACACTGTCGACCTGACCAAGCGCGCCGAAGAGGGCAAGCTCGACCCGGTGATCGGCCGTGATGACGAGATTCGTCGCACCATTCAGGTCTTGCAACGCCGCACCAAGAACAATCCGGTGCTGATCGGCGAACCTGGCGTGGGTAAAACCGCGATTGCCGAAGGCCTGGCCCAGCGCATCATCAACGGCGAAGTGCCGGACGGCCTCAAGGGCAAGCGTCTGCTGTCGCTTGACATGGGCTCGCTGATCGCTGGCGCCAAGTTCCGTGGCGAGTTCGAAGAGCGTCTGAAATCCCTGCTTAATGAACTGTCGAAGCAGGAAGGGCAGATTATTCTGTTTATCGACGAACTTCACACCATGGTCGGCGCCGGTAAAGGCGAGGGCTCCATGGACGCCGGCAACATGCTCAAGCCCGCGTTGGCGCGCGGTGAGTTGCACTGCGTCGGTGCTACCACGCTCAACGAATACCGCCAGTACATCGAAAAGGACGCGGCCCTTGAGCGCCGCTTCCAGAAAGTGCTGGTGGAGGAGCCGAGCGAAGAAGACACCATCGCGATCCTGCGTGGCCTTAAAGAGCGTTACGAGGTGCATCACAAGGTGGCGATCACCGACGGCGCGATCATTGCGGCGGCCAAGTTGAGCCATCGCTATATCACCGACCGGCAGTTGCCGGACAAGGCCATCGACCTGATCGATGAAGCGGCCAGCCGCATTCGCATGGAGATCGACTCCAAGCCGGAAGTACTCGACCGTCTGGACCGGCGCCTGATTCAACTGAAAGTCGAATCCCAGGCCTTGAAGAAAGAAGAAGACGACGCCGCGAAGAAACGCCTGGAAAAACTCCAGGAAGAAATCCAGCGCCTGGAGCGCGAGTATTCGGACCTCGAAGAAATCTGGACCTCGGAAAAAGCCGAAGTGCAGGGCTCTGCGCAGATCCAGCAAAAGATCGAGCAGTCCCGCCAGGAGCTGGAAGCCGCGCGCCGTAAAGGCGACCTGAACCGCATGGCCGAGTTGCAGTACGGGGTGATCCCGGACTTGGAGCGCAGCCTGCAGATGGTCGACCAGCACGGCAAGTCCGAGAATCAGTTGCTGCGCAGCAAGGTGACCGAGGAAGAAATCGCCGAAGTCGTCTCGAAGTGGACCGGTATCCCGGTGTCGAAAATGCTCGAAGGCGAGCGCGACAAGTTGCTGAAAATGGAGCACCTGTTGCACCAGCGTGTCATCGGTCAGGACGAGGCGGTGGTGGCGGTCTCCAACGCGGTACGGCGTTCGCGCGCCGGGTTGTCCGATCCGAACCGTCCGAGTGGCTCGTTCATGTTCCTGGGCCCGACCGGTGTGGGCAAGACCGAGCTGTGCAAGGCACTGGCGGAATTCCTGTTCGATACCGAAGAGGCCATGGTGCGTATCGACATGTCCGAGTTCATGGAGAAACATTCGGTGGCGCGCCTGATCGGCGCACCGCCAGGCTACGTTGGCTATGAAGAGGGCGGTTACCTGACCGAAGCCGTGCGGCGCAAGCCTTACTCGGTGATCCTGCTGGATGAGGTCGAGAAGGCGCACCCGGATGTGTTCAACATCTTGCTGCAGGTGCTCGAAGACGGTCGCCTGACCGACAGTCACGGGCGTACCGTGGACTTTCGCAACACAGTGATCGTGATGACCTCCAACCTGGGCTCGGCGCAAATCCAGGAACTGGTGGGTGATCGCGAAGCCCAGCGTGCTGCGGTCATGGATGCGTTGACCACACACTTCCGTCCGGAATTTATCAACCGGGTCGATGAAGTGGTGATCTTCGAGCCATTGGCGCGGGATCAGATCGCGGGCATTACCGAGATCCAACTGGGCCGCCTGCGTGGGCGTCTGGCCGAGCGAGAACTGTCGCTGGAGCTGAGCCGAGAGGCGTTGGACAAGCTGATCGCGGTCGGTTACGACCCCGTGTATGGCGCGCGGCCGCTCAAACGTGCCATCCAGCGCTGGATCGAGAACCCGCTGGCGCAGTTGATCCTCTCGGGCAGCTTCATGCCGGGCACCAGCGTCGAGGCGACGGTGGAGAACGACGAAATCGTTTTCCATTAAGCCCGGCCTGTACGCAAATAAAGAGAGGCCCCGCATTGCGGGGCCTTTTTTTCGATAGGGCGTTGAACTGTAAGGCAAAGGCTTGTAAAGTGCGCCCCGCAGCAATGTCAGCCCACGGGTTTCTTCCCCCCAGGAAGAAATCAGAAAGAAGCGCAAATCCTTGTCTTGAAAGCAATTTAAAGGGTTGACAGAGGGTTTTAAGATTGTAGAATAGCGCGCCTCAGAGGCACTAACGTAGCGATACGGACAGGGCTGAAGAGGAAGTTACATCGCAGTAAAATTTGAAATATGCAGTTCCGTGATAGCTCAGTCGGTAGAGCAAATGACTGTTAATCATTGGGTCCCAGGTTCGAGTCCTGGTCACGGAGCCAATTTCAAACCGGGGTATAGCGCAGTCCGGTAGCGCGCCTGCTTTGGGAGCAGGATGTCGGGAGTTCGAATCCCCCTACCCCGACCATATTTGGGTCGTTAGCTCAGTTGGTAGAGCAGTTGGCTTTTAACCAATTGGTCGTAGGTTCGAATCCCACACGACCCACCATTTTTGAGACCAGTTAGCGCTGGAATCGAATCTTAAGATCAGAGGCCAAAAGCGCTGATCGAAGAAGGCGACTGAAAGGTCGCCTTTTTTTTACCGGGGTATAGCGCAGTCCGGTAGCGCGCCTGCTTTGGGAGCAGGATGTCAGGAGTTCGAATCCCCTTACCCCGACCATATTAAAAGTCCTCGTATCGAAAGATACGGGGATTTTTTTGTGCGCGCGAATCCTGAGCTCACCGCAAAGCACATGTGGGAGCGGGCTTGCCCGCGAATGCGGTGGTTCAGTCACAGGTGTACTGCTGACACAGCGCATACGCGAGCAAGCCGGCTCCCGCCCTCAGATCTCCTTCAAGACCTGGTTATTAATGCAGTTTAAGACGCGGCTCCGTACCCCGCCCAATCTTGCTGCCCAACATCAACATCGCCGTACGAAAGAACCCATACAGGGCCACTTGGTGCATACGGTACAGCGACACATAGAACATCCGCGCCAGCCAGCCCTCCAGCATCACACTGCCGGTCAGGTTGCCCATCAAGTTACCCACTGCCGAAAACCGCGACAGCGAGATCAGTGACCCGTAGTCAGTGTATTTGTAGGTGGGCAGATCCTTGCCTTCGATGCGCAGCTTCAACGACTTGGCCAGCAAGGATGCCTGCTGGTGAGCGGCTTGCGCACGGGGCGGCACGTTACGGTCGGTGTCCGGTTGCGGGCAGGCGGCGCAGTCACCAAAGGCGAAGATGTTTTCATCGCGAGTGGTCTGCAAGGTCGGCAGCACCTGCAACTGGTTGATGCGGTTGGTCTCCAGCCCATCAATATCCTTGAGGAAGACCGGTGCGCGAATGCCGGCCGCCCATACCTTGAGGCTCGCGGGAATCGCCTGGCCACTGCTGGTGATCAATGCGTCAGCGGTCACTTCGCTCACCGCTGCATTGGTCAGCACCGTCACACCGAGCTTTTCCAGGGTTTTATGCACAGGCGCGCCAATGCGTTCCGGCAGCGCCGGCAACACCCGCGGTCCGGCTTCGATCAGGGTGATGTGCATGTTTTCCGGTTTGATGCGGTCCAGGCCATAGGCGGCCAGTTCGTGGGCGGCGTTATGCAGCTCGGCCGCCAGCTCCACCCCGGTGGCACCGGCGCCGACGATGGCGACGCTGATCTGCTCAACGGCATCGGTCTGCCCGGCATGGGCGCGCAGGTAGTGATTGAGTAGCTGCTGGTGGAAACGCTCGGCCTGTTTGCGAGTGTCGAGAAACAAACAGTGCTGCGCCGCGCCCTCGGTGCCGAAATCGTTGGTGGTGCTGCCAACTGCAATCACCAGGCTGTCATAGCCCAGCACCCGTGCCGGCACCAGCTCGCGACCTTCTTCGTCGAGGGTGGCGGCCAGCTGGATTTTCTTCTGCTCACGGTCGAGCCCGCTCATGCGGCCCAGTTGGAACTCGAAGTGATTCCATTTGGCCTGGGCGACGTAATTGAGTTCGTCCTCCGAAGAGTTCAGAGAGCCAGCAGCCACTTCATGCAGCAGCGGTTTCCAGATATGGGTCAGGTTGGTATCCACCAGCGTGATGCTGGCGGTACCGCGCTTGCCCAGAGTCTTGCCCAGGCGGGTAGCCAACTCCAGGCCGCCGGCGCCGCCGCCGACGATGATAATACGATGGGTCATGGGGATATCTCGCAAGGCTAAAGGAAATCGGAGCAGTTACCCTCGCGAGCGCCAGGCAGCTCATAGCGTCAGGTAACTCAAAAGGCGGCTGGGCATACAAGCCCCGTCTGGTAGACGTTGTAAACCGGCGCCACGTTACAGGCGCGTTCTCAGAGGCTGATGCCCACATCGAACACTATGCTGCGCCCCAGATTGTTGCGCAAGAAATCCGGGGCTTCCGGGTGGGCGAACAGCACACGAGCAAATGTCGGCCCTACCAGCGACAGCGAGCGCCAGCCCTGGCGCAGGTATTCGGTAGGCGGAGGGAAATGGCTGTTGAGGTCCAGCACTTCGCGCTTGAGGCTGGTGAACGCGACGATGTCCAGCTCGCCCAGGTCCATGCCGCGCTCTTTATAGTTATGCGCTTTTTTGCGCAACGTGGGCGCCAGACGCAGCAGGAACTCATGGGCCGGAATGCGTCGTGGCTTGGCTTCGCGCCGCACCAGTTGGCTGAGTGAAAACGCACTGCGCCTGCGCAGCAATTCATCGCGCCACTCATCGTTAAGACGCCGTCCCTCATCGAGCACGAAGAACACCTCGAAACTGGCGTCGCGAAACAGCACATCCGGTGGTTCCTGCCCGGCGGCGTGAAACTCTTCGGCACGGAACGGCACGTTCAGGCCTTGCAGCAGGCGCTGGCAGACCCAACGCTCACGCTCCCATTTGCGCGCATTGGACAGGAAAGCATTGGCTTGTTCGGCCGCCACGGTGAGCAGGCGCAAATAATCTGAGTCGTCCATGCCTGCAGCTTAGCGTTCAAACGATGACCGCAGGAAGTCCCACCTTTATACGACCTCAGTGTCGCGGCGTCAGATCCTCGGAGAACAGCTCGTCTTCGGCATCCGGCGCCACCGGAATCTTGTGCTCTTCGGCAGCCCAGGCGCCCAGGTCGATGAGTTTGCAGCGGTCCGAGCAGAACGGCCGGTTGAGGTTGGTCGCTTTCCATTCCACGGGGGCCCCGCAGGTTGGACAGTCGACGGTCAAGGGTTGGCTCATGATCGGCCTCCACGCAAAGTAAGGTAAAAGTGGTGCAGTCGCTCGACCTCGCCGTGCAACCAAGCGAGGTCCTGGTCATTGACCAGTACGTCATCGGCATGGTTCAGGCGGTCTTCGCGGCTGGACTGGGCCTTGAGAATCGCCTGCACCTGTTGCTCGCTGATGCCGTCGCGCTGCAGAGTACGCTGAATCTGCAGCGATTGCGGCACGTCGATCACCAGGATGCGTTGGGTCATGCTGTACTGCCCGGATTCGATCAGCAGCGGAGACACCAGGATGGCGTAGGGGGACTGCGCACGCGCCAGGTGGCTGCGGATTTCCTCGGCGATCAGCGGATGCAGCAGGGCTTCCAGCCACAGGCGTTGTTCGGGAACCTCAAAGATCAGCTTGCGCAGTGCGGCACGGTCCAGCTTGCCGTCGGGCATCAACACGCTGGCACCAAAGTGTTCGGCGATGCGTGCCAGCGCCGGGCGACCGGGCTCGACTACCCAGCGGGCGGCGTGGTCGGCGTCGATCAAATCGACGCCCAGGTCGATAAAGTGCTGGGCCGCCGCGCTTTTACCGCTGCCGATGCCGCCGGTGAGGCCGAGAATCCAGGGTGTTGCGACAGAAGAGGTCATCTGAAACCGACGAACTGCAAATAGAAGTCGGTTATTTGACCACCCCAGAGCAACGCAATCCAGCCGGCAATTGCCAGATAGGGACCAAACGGTATCGGCGTGGAGGTTTGAGTCTTGTTCAGACGCATCAGGATCAGTCCCGCAATCACGCCCAGCAGCGAAGAAAGCAACAGCGTCATTGGCAGGATTTGCCAGCCGCCCCAGGCACCGAGCAGCGCCAACAGCTTGAAGTCGCCGTAGCCCATGCCGTCCTTGCCGGTCACCAGTTTGAACAACCAGAACACCGTCCACAGACTCATATAGCCAAACACCGCGCCCCAGAACGCCTCGGGCAGTGTCACCAGCAGGTCGAAGCTGTTGCCGATCAGTCCCAGCCACAGCAGGGGCAGCACCAGCACGTCCGGCAGCAATTGATGATCCACATCGATCAGGCTCATCGCCAGCAATCCCCAGCTCAACAGCATCACGGCGCCGGCCTGCCAACCGAAACCGAAATGCCACGCGACCATGGCCGAGACCACGGCGCATGCCAGCTCGGTAAGCGGATAGCGCGCACTGATCGGTTGATGGCAATGGGCGCAGCGTCCGCTGAGCATGAGGTAGCTGAGCAGCGGAATATTTTCCCAGGGCCGAATCGGCTGAGCGCAATGAGGGCAGCAGGAGTTCGGGTGCATCAGGTTGTACGGCGGCGCGGCGGGCTCCACGGGCAAGCCGAGCATCTCGCGGGCCTGCTCGCGCCAGTCCCGTTCGAGCATCTTTGGCAGCCGCCACACCAGCACATTGAGGAAACTGCCGACGACAAGGCCGAGCACCACCGCCATGGCGACGAAGGCCCAGGGCTGCTCGATCAGCAGCAGGTTCAAAAGGCCGTACCCAGCTGGAATACCGGCAGGTACATGGCAATCACCAGCGCCCCGACAATGCAGCCCAGCACCACCATGATCAACGGCTCCATCAGACTGGTGAGGTTGTCCACCCGGTTATCCACGTCGGACTCGTAATGGCTTGCGACCTTTTCGAGCATGTGTTCCAGGGTGCCGGATTCTTCGCCGATGGCGGTCATCTGGATTGCCATGCGCGGGAACAGCCCGCTGTTCGCCATGGACTGATGAAGTTGCATGCCCGTGGATACATCGTGACGCATATGCTCTATCGCCTGTTTGAACGTTCCGTTGCCCACCGCGCCAGCCACGGACTCAAGGGCTTGCACCAACGGCACGCCGGCCGCGAAGGTCGTTGAAAGCGTACGGGCGTAGCGGGCGACTGCGGATTTTTTCAGCAGTGTACCTGCCAGAGGCAGTTTCAACACACTGGCGTCCAGCCCATGGCGAAAACCAGGTGAGGTGCGGCAGGCGTGGCGCAACCCAACAAACCCCGCTGCGAGGCCCAGCGCGAGGAGCCACCAGGCTTGCTGCATGAACGCCGATAGCGCGATGACCTGCAGGGTAAAACCAGGCAGCGTGCCGTCGACCCCGGCGAACAATTGCTCGAACTGTGGCACCACGTGGATCAGCAGCACGCTACACACGACGCCGGCGACCACGATGACAGCGATGGGGTACGTCATCGCCTTTCTGATCCTGGCCTTGAGCTGTTCAGTCTTTTCCAGGTGGATGGCCACGCGCTCCAGCAGGGTTTCCAGTGCGCCGGCCTGCTCGCCCGCCGCTATCAGGTGGCAGTACAAATCATCGAAGTGGCGCGGCTGTTTACGAAGCGCCTGCGCCAGGCTGTTACCGGCGGCAACCTGATGTTTCAAACCTTTGACCAGCGCCTGCATCTGTCGATTTTCAAAGCCATCGCTGATGATGTCGAAGGCTTGCAACAGCGCGATCCCGGCCTTGAGCAACGTGGCCAGCTGGCGGGTAAACAGCGCTATATCCGACGGTTTTATCGGCTGCGTCAGGCCGGGTAACCCCGGGTACTTTTTGCGCACACGGCCAGGGCTGATCCCCTGCTGGCGCAGCTGTGCCTTGACCAGCGCAGGGTTGTGCGCCGTGGTCTGCCCCGACACCCTGTGCCCTTTGCGATTGATGCCTTCCCAGTCGTACGTCGTTGAAGCGTTGTTCATGTCACGGTTCCGCACACAGGTCATCGAAGACCTAAAGCTTAGTCAGGGGAATGACTCGGGCAGGCTCGCGCTGAGCGGCAAAATGTCAGAATGTGCGACCAAGGCGCGATTGAGCGCCTGCGGATGAGTACACTGGCGCCGTTGCAGACTACGGGGCGCAGGACGCGCCTTGTCATGGTTCTATTCTGGAGAGTGAATGTGATGCGTCAAAAAGGCTTTACCTTGATCGAATTGCTCATCGTCGTGGCAATTATCGGTATCCTGGCCACCATCGGCCTGCCCATGTACACCACGCACCAGGCCAAGGCCAAGTTCACGGCCGGTCTGGCTGAAATCAGCGCGTTGAAGGCCGGCTACGAAGACACCCTCAACCAGGGAACCGTACCCACCGTCGCCTTGATCGGCGGCACCAGCCCCACCGCCAACTGCAAGATCGACGTGACAGGCGACGTTGCCACCGGCATCGGCTCCATCAATTGCGAAATACTCGACGCCCCGGCGCCAGTGCTGAGCAAGAGCATTACCCTCACACGCAGTGCCACCGAAGGCTGGAAGTGCGTGACCACCGCCGAGGCGAAATACGTCGCCAAAGGATGTGGTGTCACAGGGGCATAAAGCGTGTTGCTAACCCGTACTCAGCGCGACAATCTGTTTCTGATCGCCACAGCGTGCCTGCTGGCGCTGGGCATCTGTGCGCCGTTCAGCGGGCATGATCTGCAACGGGGGACGCAGATCTGCCTGGGGCTGTGCGCAGTGCTGTACGGGTTGTCGGTGTCTTCACCCGAGTCCCCGGTGAATCGGCCTGCGACCGCAGGCATCGCACTGATTATGGTATTGGGCCTGGTGTCTTCGGCGCTTGCGCACCAGCCCCTGTGGGCACTCACTGAAATG
This sequence comes from Pseudomonas trivialis, assembly GCF_036864995.1. Taxonomy (NCBI): domain Bacteria; kingdom Pseudomonadati; phylum Pseudomonadota; class Gammaproteobacteria; order Pseudomonadales; family Pseudomonadaceae; genus Pseudomonas; species Pseudomonas trivialis. The sequence goes on from NZ_CP142151.1 coordinate 848,608, forward strand.
GCGCTGTTCATCTGCAGTGGGGCGATTGCGCTGGCGGTCAACTCGCTCAGGCGCCACGGCGGTGAGTCGATCGATAGCGCGCTGATGTTGATCGTGCTGATGTTGTGCGTGATCAAGTCAGTGCAGTACCTGTATGCGTTGATGCTCGCGTTCGGCAGCGGCCAGCGCCTGCTCAACCTTGACCTGCTGTTGTCCGGGTTTTCCAACAAGCGCTTCTACGGTCAATTCCAGACCTTCACCCTGCCACTGCTGGCGCTGTCCCTGTTGATCCCCAAGGTCTCCCGTCCGGCACGTGCGGCCGCGTTGGCGTTGTTGTGCGTCTGGTGGTTGATTGCGATCAGCGGCGGTACCCGTGGTACATGGCTCGGCATGATGGCGGCGGCGGCCGTGCTGATGTGGCTTGGCCCCTGGGGGCGGCGCTGGGTGGCCTGGCAACTGGCGGGCGTGTGCGGTGGCCTGTTGCTGTACGGCTGTTTGTTCATGCTGGTGGCGCGCTATTCGGGCAACGAAATTGCCAGTGCCGCCGGTGACCGTCTCACCACGTCGTTGTCGGGTCGTGGTCCGATCTGGTGGCAGGGCTGGCAGATGATTGTCGAACGCCCTTGGCTGGGCTTCGGGCCCATGCATTTTGCCGATGTGGCCAACCCCATCGCCGCACACCCTCACCAGGCTATCCTGCAATGGGCCAGTGAATGGGGTGTGCCGTCGGCATTATGCGTGGCGATTCTGGCAGGCTGGGGCTGCTGGGCCACTGTTGGCCTGATCCGTGAGCGTGCCATGCTTGCCACGCGTGCCGATCTTCTGCGTTTATGCCTGTTTGCGGCGCTGGTCGGCGCACTCACGCAGTCCATGGTCGATGGTGTGATCGTGATGCCCAACTCGCAGGTATGGCTCGCGCTGGTGGTGGGCTGGCTGATGGCGCTGCATGTGCGGCGGGCCCCGGAGCCGGCTGCTCTGCCGCTGGCTACCGGTGCGTGGAAAGTCGCAACGGTGCTGGCAGTGGGGCTGTTGGTGTATGTGGTGATCCGCGACGCACCGCATCTGGAGCAAGCCCGGCAAAGCTATCTGGACGGGCGTGGTGATCATCTGCAGCCGCGCTTCTGGGCCCAGGGCGTGATTGCCCTGCCTAGGCCCTGAGTCGAAGGGTTTTAGACGTCCCGATAGTACCTGGCCGGTATGCCGAACCACACCTGATTGTCGGGCACGTCCTTGCGCACCTGAGAGCACGCACCAATCTCGGCATTTTCCCCGATGGTCACAGACGGCATGATCACGACGCTGGCGCCGAAGCGTGAGCCTTTCTTGAGTGTGCCTACACACTTTTCGTCATTTTTGGTCAGGTCGGGCGTATCGGTGACCACGAATGCATATTTCATCACCACGTCGTCTTCAACAATGGTGTTGGCGGAAAGTGTGCCGCGACTGCCCATCAGTACGCGATTACCCAGCTGACAGTTGTCTCGAATTTCACAGTAGGAGGTGAATGAGCAATCATCTCCAATCAACGCATTCCGACCAATTTTCGTATAGGTGCCGATTTTTGTATGTTTGCCGATTTTGGCGCCTTTAAGCACCATGGCATAGTCTTCGATCACTGCGCCTTCCTTGATTTCAACATCATCTTCAATGATGCAGAACCGGCCGATCACAACACCGTCGCCTATTACTGCCTTGTCTGAAACGATTGAGTAATTGTTCATTTCGATACTTTTAGTTTTCCAATGATTTTGGGACACCTGACAGATCGTCAGTTGCCGACTTCACCGTTTTGGCTGGCATACCCATCACTAAAAGTCCGGGCTCCTCAATGTGTTTCACTACCACTGCTCCGGCGCCAACCACCGTGCGCTCGGCTATGCGCGTCTGTGGTCTTACGATAGCACCCGATCCAAGAAAGCACTGATTTCCGAGTGTGACGTTGCCGGCAATCGATACGTTATTTGCAAAGTGACATTCGTCGCCGATCAGTGAGCCATGACCAATCTTGCTGCCGTGTGCGATGACGCACCCCTGACCGATGGTTGTTGTCTCGTTAACTGAGCCGCGCACCACCGTCACATCCGTACCGAGGAAGGCGCCTTCCATGATTCTGGTGTAACCGACTTGCGGTTGAATCACTCTTCGACGCGTGGCCGGGTCCCAAATCCAGGCCACGCCCGTTGCGCCGACAGTGGAGTGCGATTCAATGGTGACATTTTCTTCGATGGTGCTTCCACGCATTACGGTCACGTGGGAGTGAAGGTTGGCACCTGCCTTCACAACGCAGTCCTCCAGTACGCAGAAAGGCCCTATGTAAGCCGCAGGGTCAACTTCGCAATCCTCGCCAATAACGGCAGTGGGGTGGATGCCCCAACGTTTTTTGCGGTCTGCCACCATGGCTTCCATCAGGCGATAAAACACCAGCTGTGGATGCTCGACCTGCAGTATTACATTGCCTTCCCCGCACAAATCGGCTTCTTCGCGCAGGACTATCGAATGAGTTATCAGCGGCGGATGACCAATGCCCGGCGATAAAAAATAAATTCCGCCTTGCTCGACCTGACGCAGGCTCTTGAATGCAAAGGCGCTTTGCGCAGCTGTGCCGTGGCAGACGAAGGCAACACCCATTTGCCGAAGCTGGTGCTGAACCTGCGCAAGCGAGAAGGTTTTCGGGGGGCAGGCAAATGCATTCTCCACGTAGGGATGTTGGCCTGATCGTTACTCATGAAACGGCAGGCAGTCAATGAACGGATGAGGTTTCTCCAGTCACCTTCTGAGGGTGGCGATCTTTCGGCAGAGTGCCTATTATCGTTCAGCGTGTCGGGCTGAGCGCCCGGCGCGCGAACTGTTTCAACGGCAATACTGTTTTCAGCTGATCCAAGAATGGTTCTGAAGGCCAGACGAGCGGGTATTCACGCCCGCTCTTTCGTATCTGCGCAACCTTGATGACCCAGATGCATCCCCATTCCCAGATCTGAGAGAACACCATGACCACGACTGAAGTGACCCAGGAAGCCCGGCACGAAGAAGCCCTCAAAAAATACCTTGAGGCTACGCCGCAGCTCAAAGAAGAGATCAAGGACCTGAGCGCTGATGATCAGCGCGACCAGATCCAGTGGGCATTCGAGGATGAGGCCGAGAGCCAGAGTCTCCAGCCTTGGGAACTGACCCTCAAGTACACCTCGACACCGGAAGAGTTCGAGACCGCACGGCTGGCCTTGCACAAAGAGGCGGCCGAGGTGCTGGGTGTCGAATGGGACGAGTATTGCGAGATGAACAATCTGGTCGTCTGAACGCGAACCTGCGCAGGAGCGAGCTTGCTCGCTCCTGCATCAAACCGGCGTCAGATACTCAGTCGCATCGACAAGTCCACCGCCTTCACATCCTTGGTCATCGCACCAATCGAAATGTAGTCCACCCCGGTTTCGGCGATGGGCAGCAAGGTGCTTTCGTTAATCCCGCCGCTCGCTTCCAGCCTGGCCTTGCCACCGTTCAGGCGCACCGCTTCACGCATATCGTCCAGACTCAACTCGTCGAGCATGATGATGTCCGCTCCCGCATCAAGTGCTTTGCGCAGTTCATCCAGGCTTTCCACTTCGATTTCCACCGGCTTGCCCGGCGCGATCCTGTGCGCGGCGGCAACTGCCTGGGCAATGCCGCCGCAGGCCGCAATATGGTTTTCCTTGATCAGGAACGCGTCGTACAGACCGATGCGGTGGTTATGGCAGCCGCCGCAGGTCACCGCGTACTTCTGCGCCAGGCGCAGGCCCGGCAGGGTTTTGCGTGTGTCGAGCAACTTGACCTGGGTGCTGGCGACGAAGTCCGCCAGGTACCGGGCACGCGTGGCAACGCCTGACAACAGTTGCAGAAAGTTCAGCGCGCACCGCTCACCGCTGAGCAGCGAGCGGGCTGGGCCTTCCAGGTGGAACAGCGCCTGGTTGGGACTGACACGCTCGCCGTCGACCACCTGCCAATGCACGGCGACTCGCGGGTCCAGTTGGCGAAACACGGCATCCACCCAGGCCGTGCCACTGATAACCGCCGCGTCGCGGGTGATGATCGTGGCTTTGGCCAACCGTTCAGCCGGGATCAACTGCGCGGTGATGTCGCCACTGCCGATGTCTTCCAGCAGTGCGCGGCGCACGTTGGCTTCGATTTCGGCGGTGAGGTCGGCAAGACGGAGATTCGGCATAACAGGCTCCACAAACAATGTGCGCCGATTATAGGGGCACTGCGTGGCCGAACCCACCGCCACCTGCTCTTTTGCCGTTGAATCTCAGAGTTTGCTGGCGTAACGCCCCCTGTTTGCAAGATAATCCCGCGCCTTGCAATTGGCGTCATAGCTTTGACGTCCCGGTGATAATCGGATATCGGCGGCGCCCGCCTGATCGTCCTACCCCCTTACACCGCCGTTTCAGGAGGCCAGGATGCACAATGACGGAAAGGTGGTGCCCATCAACAGGGCACAGGCTACGCCATCGCCGCTCGCGCGCCTGCCGATGGTGTTGCTGCAGGTTCGCGACAAGGCTGCCCAACAGTTGCAACAGGGTTTGCAGGAGCTGTTTGATAACGCCGACGATACCTTGTTCGAAATGGCCGACAAGGCCCGCAGCAACGCCGATCACCATATCTTTTTCGAGGCCATGCGCGACCTGCGGCTCAAGCGCAAGAATTTCGAACGCGTCTTCATGGCGCAACTGTTCCAGGCCTTCGCCCATCTCGGCCAGGCAGGCAGCGGTGATCCGAGAATAGTGCCGGTGGTGTCCTACGATTCGCTGCCAGGTACCACCGGCGATGCCCACGAAAAAGCCGTGGCGCTCGATGCGATGCTCGGTCGGGTACGGCACCGTGATGGCCTGGTCCTCGGGCAGTTGACCGCCCGCCTGAACGCGGTGCTCGGTACGCAGTTGGAGGAGCGCGAGAACCCCCTGGGCCCGGCCCTGTTGTGCGAGTTCTTCCTGCGCGCCGGACGCAGTCTTGGTGTGGAAATCCGCGTCAAGCTGATCATGCTAAAGCTTTTTGAAAAATACGTACTCAGCGACGCCGACCTGTTGTACGGCGAGGCCAATCAGTTGCTGGTGGCGACCGGTGTTTTACCCGAACTCAAGAGTGTGCCTTCCCGTCGTCGTGCTGGAGGCGTGACGAGTGAGCCTGCACCCCCAGGCAGCTTGCCAGGAACCGACCAGGCACTGGATGAAAATGGTCAGCAGGACTTTACCGCCCTGCAACAGTTGCTCGCCGCCGTGCGCGGCAGTGTGGCGCCCACCCTGGAAGCCAGCGCCGAACCCCAGCCAATAGCCACCCGCGACCTGCTGCGCCTGCTTTCCCATCTGCAGCAATACGTCCCGGAGCCGCAGGCCGAGGATGATTTCGACCTGCGTAATCAGCTTGAGCAACTGTTGACCCGCTTCAGCGTCAAGAGTGGCAAGTCCCGCGTGGTGGAGGGCGTCGACGAAGATGTGATCAATCTGATCGCCCTGCTGTTCGAGTTCATGCTCAATGACCCCGCGGTGCCTGAAGCCTTCAAGGCGTTGATTGCGCGCTTGCAGATCCCAATGCTGAAGGTGGCGTTGCTGGACAAGCGTCTTTTCAGTTGCGCCAGTCATCCCGCGCGGCAGTTGCTCAATGAAATAGCCGCCTCGGCCCTGGGCTGGAACCCGTGCGAGGATTATCAGCGCGACAGCCTGTACCTGCGCATCGAACAGGTCGTGCAGTGCCTGCTTAATGAATACGTCGACGACCCGGCGATTTTTTCCCGGTTGCTGACGCAGTTCAGCGCATTGCGCGCCGAGGAGCAGCGGCGCAGCGAGTTGATTGAGCAACACACCCGTGACGCTGAAGATGGCCGCATTCGTGCCGATGCAGCACGCCAGCGTGTGGCTGACGTGCTCAACCGCCGGCTGATGGGCAAGGTGTTGCCGCAGGCCGTGGTGCAGTTTCTGCAACAGGCCTGGAGTCAGGTTTTGTTGTTGGCCAGCCTCAAGCATGGCGAACAGTCGGTGCAGTGGCAGGCGGGGCTGCGCACCATGGACGAGTTGATCTGGAGCGTGAGTCTGCAGCAAGACACCGAGGCCGGTCGGCATCTGGTGGAGCACTTGCCGGGATTGCTCAAGGCATTGCGTGACGGCTTGACCAGCGCAGCGTTCGATCCGTTCAGCACGCGCGATTTCTTTGTGCGCCTGCAGGCGTTGCATCTACCACCGGCCGAGGGTGTCGAGGCGCTGATCGAGGTGCGCGAGCCCCTTGTGCTCGGCCCCGGTGCAGTCGATGCCACCGAAGGCCTGCCGGCGGACGACCCTGATCTGCTCAAGGCGTTGCAATTGCGAATCGGTGGTTGGGTCGAGTTGCAGGACGAGCAGCCAGCCGCCGTGCGCTGCAAGCTGCTGGCGATCATGGCGCCTGCCGGCAGCTATGTATTCGTCAACCACTCGGGGCTCAAGGTCATGGAGAAAAGCGTCGGCCAACTGGCCCTGGCATTCAAGCGTGACGCTCTGCGCCCGCTGGATGATGGCCCGCTGTTCGAGCGTGCGCTGACTGTGGTGATCGACAAACTGCGCCAACTCAATCCAGGCAAGTGATCGCAACGACGGGGTGGAACGCGGCATACTGGTCACACTTAGTCACGTTCCCTTAGTCACGTTCAAGGATCCCGCATGCAACTGGACCCCGTCAGTGGTTGGTGCCAGGGCATTCGTCACTGCCCTTCGCCCAACTTCAACGAGCGCCCCTCAGGCGAAATCTCACTGTTGGTGGTGCATAACATCAGTTTGCCGCCGGCGCAGTTCGGCACCGGCAAGGTGCAGGAGTTTTTTCAGAACCGCCTGGATGTCACGGAACATGCCTACTTTGAAGGGATTGCCGACCTACGGGTGTCTGCGCATTTTCTGATTGAGCGTGACGGCGCAGTGACGCAGTTTGTGTCCTGCCTCGACCGGGCCTGGCATGCCGGCGTCTCATGCTTTGAGGGGCGTGAGACGTGCAATGACTTCTCCCTGGGCATCGAGCTGGAGGGCACTGATGAACTGCCGTACACCGATGCCCAGTACGCATCGCTGATAGAGCTGACGCGACAGTTGCTGGCGGCTTACACGGGCATCACCCCTCAACGTATCCGTGGTCACAGCGATATAGCGCCGGGACGCAAGACCGACCCCGGTCCGGCTTTTGATTGGGCGCGCTTTCGCAGTGCCCTGCAGCAAGGAGGACACGCACAATGAGTTTCCTGGTGTTGGTATTGGCGGTGTGGATCGAGAAGTTCTCGGCCTTGCGCCTGCGGTTGCAGCGCGATGGTGGTTGGCTGCGTGAGCTGGCCAGACTGGAAGCGAGCCCGCGCCTGAGCAAGCAGCCCTGGCTGGTCCTGGCGGTGCTGGTGCTGTTGCCGATCGCGTTGCTGGCGTTGCTGTTGCTGGTACTGGAGCCGGTGGCGTACGGTCTGCTGGCATTGCCGGTGCACTTGCTGGTGCTGATTTACAGCCTCGGGCGTGGCGATCTGCTGGCGGCGCTCGGGCCATTCCGTGACGCCTGGCGGCGCGGCGATTTGCAGGCCGCCGAACATGTGGCCGAACGCGATCTGAACGTGGGTGCCGACAGTGGCGAGCAGTTGCTGGAGCGCGTTCAGGGCTACCTGCTGTGGCAGGCGTACCAGAGTTTTTTTGCGGTGATTTTCTGGTACTTCCTGCTGGGCCCGGTCGCGGCCCTGGCGTATCGCCTGCTGGCCCTGGCCAGTGAGCACAGCCAGAACCCCCAGGTCGCCGAGCGTGCCGGGCAACTGCGGCATGCGTTTGATTGGGTGCCGGTACGCCTGCTGGCAGCGAGTTTCGCCCTGGTGGGCAATTTCGTCGCGGTTGGCCGGGTGATGCTTCACGAGCTGCTGAGCTGGGACATCAGCGCCGCACAGCTGGTGGAAAAGGTCGGCCTGGTCGCCGCCGAAATCCCTCCGCCAGCGGTGGGGGCGGAAGGTATCAACAGCCTGGATCGCCTGTGGGAATTGCTGCTGCGCGCCGCCGTGCTGTGGTACGCCGGTTTCGCCATCTGGACCGTGTTGCCTTGATCAAAAACGCCTCTTTTAGTGGGGCATGAGCTGATCCAGGCAGCCACAGAGGCTCTGTTTGCTGCGTGACAGAGCCAGTTCAAAAGCTTGGCGGCGCTTTCCATATTTTGTAGGTGAGAGAGGGTTGTAAGTTCTTTCGCTGGATGTTGTGGTGTATATCCTGATTTCTTCAGGTGGCGCTTTTGGCGACGTGGATGAGTGAGAATTTATATCATTCACTTACGTTCCAATGGAGGCACGACGATGACCGCTGCAATCGGCATCAAGGGGCACTGCGCCCATTGCGACATCACCTTTGAACTCAAGCCCTGGCAAATCAATGCCATCGCCATTCAAGAGCCCTTCGACTGCCCGTACTGCCAGCGCATACTGCAATTGAGTTGCCCCAGGCAGTTGCGCCGGTTCAAGGCCCTGGACCACTGGGTGCTGGTGCGGCCGGGCATGATTGTGCTGACCAGCGCCACGCTGATCGCGGCGCTGGTGGCGCAGTGGGTCGGGTTCATCGGTCTCATCGAGCAACTGAACCTGTCGTTGGGCGTGGTGCTGGTGCATTTTCTGGTGTTGCGTTATGTCCGTCACCGGCAGCGGATGATCCTGGAACTGCAAGTGGTCAGCCCGGCCCACGTGCTACCAATTGAACAGCTCGCGCGCATTGCGTGTGCTCGTCTCAGCCAGCGCTAGGGGGCTGATGCCCATACGCTCGGCCAGGGCCGTGCAGATGGCGGGCAAGTGCTGCGGGCTGTTGCGCTGGCCCGGGTACATGGCCGGCGCCATGTCGGGCGAGTCTGTCTCGAGCACCACGGCCTCCAGCGGCAGTTGAGCGAGCACCCGGTGCATGCGCAGGGCCTGGGGCCAGGTGGCGGCGCCACCCAGGCCCAGTTTGAAACCCAACCTGATGTATTCGCGGGCTTCCTCCAGGCTGCCGGCAAACGCGTGGATGATGCCGCCCCTTGGGAGGCGGATGCGCTTGAGCGTGGCGATGACGGCGGCATGGCTGCGGCGCACATGCACCAGCGCCGGCAACTGGAAGTCCACCGCCAACTTCAACTGGGCTTCGAACAGCGATTGCTGGCGCTCACGGTCCAGCGCCTGAATAAAGTAATCCAGGCCAATCTCGCCCACGGCGCACAGTTGCCGATGACCGTGCAGGCGCGTCAGCCAGTCGCCCAGTTCAGTCAGGTCGGCGGGTCGGTGTTGCTCGAGGTATACCGGGTGCAGCCCAAAAGCGGCGAACAGGCCGGCATCGGCTTGCACCATATCCCACACACGCTGCCAGTTCTGCTGATACACCCCGAGCACCACCATGCGCTGCACGCCAAGCTGTCGGCTATGGGCAAGGACGTCACGGCGGTCGCCGTCGAAGTCCGGAAAGTCCAGGTGGGTGTGGGTGTCGATCAGCTCCACGCTCAGGCCTCGATGATGCGCTGCTTGAAGGTGCGGCCAATGGCGTGCACGCCGGGCTGGTAGTGTTCCTCTTCGATGGCGGCCAGGGCCAGGCGCAGCGCCGCGTCGGCAATCAGCTGATGTTGCTGGGCCATGGCGTTGACCGGCAGCGGCAGGAAGTCCAGCAGTTGCGTGTCACCAAAGGTGCCCAGGCGCAACGGTTGCGACTTGAGCGGGTAATCGTGCAGTGCATCGAACACGCCTTGCAGCAGCACGTAGGACGTCGTCACCAGCGCGTCAGGCAAATGCCCCAGGCGTTGCAATTGCTCCATCAACTGTCGGCCGCATTCACGGCTGAAGGCCTCGCCCTGTTCGATGATCACGTCGCCGGTAAAGCCTTGCAGTGCCTGGCGAAAACCCGCGGCGCGTTCCTGGCTGATGCTCAGCTCGGGCCGCGCGCCGATCAGCGCGATCTGACCGGGCAGCGGTCGCAGCAGGCTGCTGGTCAGTTGCTGGCACGCCTGGCGGTCGTCGCTGACCACCGAACAGAACTGCTCGGCCTCCATGACCCGGTCAATGGCGATCACGGACAGGCCCTTGGCTTGCAGCTCGCGGTAGCTGTCATCGCTGGCCGGCAGGCAACTGGCGACGAACAGCGCATCGCAGCGCCGCGCGCGGAACAGTTGCAGCAACTGGCGCTCGCTGTCGGCGTCATCGTCGGAGCTGGCGATCAGCAACTGATAGCCACGCGCCCGCGCGCCTTGTTCCAGCAGCTTGGCGATGCGTGCGTAACTGGGGTTTTCCAGGTCGGGCAGGATAAAGCCCAAAGTGCGCGTGTGCCGGCTGCGCAAGCCGGCGGCCTGGGGGTTAGGAGTAAAGCCATGGGCCTCGACCACGGCACGCACCCGCTCGACCGTTGCACTGCTGATGCGCTGCTGTGCGGCCTTGCCGTTGATGACGTAGCTGGCGGTGGTCACGGACACACCGGCCAGGCGTGCGATATCGCTGAGTTTCAAAGCGGGATTTCCTTGTTTTTTGGAGCTTGCCCCGACATTTTGTCCAATCGTAACCGATTCCGGCATGCGACTAATGTCCAAGCTCAAGTGCCGAGTGGTCCTTCAAGCTTGCGCAATTAACGCGTAATCTGCCATAAATTCTAGATTAAACGTTTCAGCCAGCGTATTTTTACGACGTTCGCGACTGACTGGCTACTGCCAATTGACCATCAGCCGTTTGGTTCATAAACACGCTTACACTGTTTTATTCAAAACAATACCTAGTGCGTTGCGCGCACTAACTAGGAGATCGGCATGCTTGAGCTCACTGTAGAGCAGATATCCATGGGCCAGGTGGCTGTGGATAAATCTGCTGCCTTGCAACTGCTCGCTGACACACTGGTGACCGACGGCCTGGTCGCCGAGGGTTACCTCAGTGGCCTGCAGGCCCGTGAAGCCCAAGGCTCGACCTTCCTCGGCCAGGGCATCGCCATTCCCCACGGCACCCCGGAAACCCGCGATCAGGTATTTTCCACCGGCGTGCGCCTGCTTCAGTTCCCCGAAGGGGTGGATTGGGGCGACGGCCAGATCGTCTACCTGGCGATCGGCATTGCCGCCAAGTCCGATGAACACCTGCGCCTGTTGCAACTCTTGACCCGCGCCCTCGGTGAAACCGACCTGGGCCAGGCGCTGCGCCGCGCCGAAAGCGCCGAAGCGCTGTTGAAACTGCTGCAAGGCGCGCCGCAGGAACTGGCGCTGGACGCCCAGATGATCAGCCTGGGCGTGTCCGCCGATGATTTTGAAGAACTCGTATGGCGCGGCGCCCGTCTGCTGCGCCAGGCCGACTGCGTGAGCAATGGTTTCGCCGCCGTGCTGCAGCAGGTCGAGGCGCTGCCTCTGGGCGATGGCCTGTGGTGGCTGCACAGCGAGCAAACGGTGAAGCGTCCGGGCCTGGCATTTGTCACCCCGGACAAACCCATGCGCTACCTCGGCCAGCCGCTCAATGGCCTGTTCTGCCTGGCGAGCCTGGGCGAAGCGCATCAGGCCTTGCTCGAACGCCTGTGCGCCTTGTTGATCGAAGGACGCGGCCAGGAATTGGGGCGCGCCACCAGCAGTCGCGCGGTGCTCGAAGTGCTCGGCGGCGAACTGCCGCCAGACTGGCCCAGTGCGCGCATCACCCTGGCCAACGCCCACGGCCTGCACGCGCGCCCGGCGAAGATCCTTGCGCAATTGGCGAAAAGCTTTGACGGCGATATTCGCCTGCGCATCGTCGATGGGGCGGTGGGCGCCGTGTCGGCAAAAAGCTTGAGCAAGCTGCTCAGCCTCGGCGCGCGTCGCGGCCAGGTGCTGGAATTTGTCGCCGAACCAGGCATTGCCGGCGACGCGTTGCCGGCCTTGCTGGCCGCCGTCGAGCAGGGCCTTGGCGAAGACGTCGAACCGCTGCCGACCGTGAGCGCCAAACCCGCAATGGTCGATATCGAGCCGGTGATCAGCGCACCTGTTGCCGGCAGTCAGAGCCAGGCCATCGCCGCCGCGCCGGGCATCGCCATCGGTCCTGCGCATATTCAAGTGCAACAGGTGTTTGATTACCCGTTGCGCGGCGAGTCCTGCGCCATCGAGCGCCAGCGCCTGCAGGACGCGCTGGCCGATGTGCGCAGCGATATTCAGGGCCTGATCGAGCGCAGCCAGGCCAAGGCGATTCGCGAGATTTTCATCACCCACCAGGAAATGCTCGACGACCCGGAACTCACCGACGACGTCGACACCCGCCTCAAGCAAGGCGAAAGCGCGCAGGCGGCGTGGATGAGCGTGATCGAAAGCGCCGCAAAACAACAGGAGTCGCTGCAGGACGCCTTGCTCGCCGAGCGCGCCGCCGACCTGCGTGACATCGGCCGCCGTGTGCTGGCGCAACTGTGCGGCGTCGAAAGCGCCCAGGAGCCGAGCGAGCCTTACATTCTGGTGATGGACGAGGTCGGCCCTTCGGACGTCGCACGTCTGGACCCGACTCGCGTGGCCGGCATCCTCACCGCCCGCGGTGGCGCCACGGCCCATAGCGCCATCGTCGCCCGTGCCCTCGGGATTCCCGCGTTGGTCGGCGCCGGGCCGGCCGTGTTGCTGCTGGCTGCCGGCACGCCGTTGCTGCTTGATGGCCAGCGCGGCCGCCTGCATGTCGACCCCGATGCCGCCACGCTGCAGCGTGCCACCGTGGAGCGCGACACCCGCGAGCAACGCCTGCAAGCCGCCTCGGCCCAGCGCCACGAGCCGGCCTGCACGCGCGACGGCCATTCGGTGGAAGTGTTCGCCAATATCGGCGAAAGCGCCGGCGTGGCCAGCGCGGTGGAGCAGGGCGCCGAAGGCATCGGCCTGCTGCGCACCGAGCTGATTTTCATGGCCCACTCCCAGGCCCCGGACGAAGCCACCCAGGAAGCTGAATACCGCCGCGTGCTGGATGGCCTCGACGGTCGCCCGCTGGTGGTGCGCACCCTGGATGTGGGCGGCGATAAACCCCTGCCGTATTGGCCCATTGCCCAGGAAGAAAACCCCTTCCTCGGCGTGCGCGGCATCCGTCTGACCCTGCAACGCCCGCAGATCATGGAAGCGCAACTGCGCGCCCTGTTGCGTTCGGCGGACAACCGCCCGCTGCGCATCATGTTCCCCATGGTTGGCAGCGTCGATGAGTGGCGCGCGGCCCGCGACATGACCGAGCGCCTGCGCCTGGAAATCCCGGTGGCCGACTTGCAGTTGGGCATCATGATCGAAGTGCCGTCGGCCGCGCTGCTGGCACCGGTACTCGCCAAAGAAGTCGACTTCTTCAGCGTCGGCACCAACGACCTCACCCAGTACACCCTGGCCATCGACCGTGGCCACCCGACGTTGTCCGCCCAGGCCGATGGTCTGCACCCGGCCGTTTTGCAACTGATCGACATCACCGTGCGCGCGGCCCATACCCATGGCAAATGGGTGGGTGTGTGCGGCGAGCTGGCCGCCGACCCGCTGGCCGTGCCGGTACTGGTGGGCCTGGGGGTGGACGAGTTGAGCGTGTCGGCCCGCAGCATTCCTGAAGTGAAAGCGCGGGTGCGTGAATTCAGCCTGAGCGAGGCCCAGAGCCTGGCGCAAAAAGCATTGGCGGTGGGTTCGCCCGCCGAAGTGCGAGCCCTTGTGGAGGCCGTGTAAATGGCGAAGATTTTGACCCTGACGCTGAACCCGGCGCTGGACCTCACGGTACGTCTGCCGCGCCTGGAACCGGGGGAGGTCAACCGCAGCGAAAACATGCTCACACACGCGGCGGGCAAGGGCCTGAACGTTGCCCAGGTGCTCGCCGACCTGGGGCACCAGTTGAGCGTGAGCGGCTTTCTCGGCGACGCCAACCCGCAGGCTTTCGATGCGCTGATCGCCCACCGTGGGTTTGGCGACGCATTCGTGCGCGTGCCGGGCGAAACCCGCAGCAATATCAAGATTGCCGAACACGACGGCCGCGTCACTGACATCAATGCCCCGGGGCCGCTGGTGAGTGAGCAGGCGCAAGCGCAACTGCTTGAGCTGCTGACAGAGATCGGCCCCCGGTTCGACGCGGTAGTGGTCGCCGGCAGCTTGCCGCGCGGCGTCAGCCCGCAGTGGTTTCAGGCCTTGCTGGAAACGCTCAAGGCGCAAGGCTTGAAAGTCGCTCTGGACACCAGCGGCGAAGCCCTGCGCGCAGGCCTCCAGGCCGGGCCATGGCTGGTCAAGCCCAATACCGAAGAGCTGGCCGAAGCCCTGGGCAATGCCCCGGATGCCATCAGCCGTTTGCAGCAGATGGGCGTGGAGCATGTGGTGGTTTCCGACGGTGCTGCGGGCGTGAGCTGGTACAGCCCCGCTGCAACCCTGCACGCCACGCCGCCCAAGGTGACGGTGGCGAGTACCGTGGGCGCCGGCGATTCGCTGCTGGCCGGCATGCTCCACGGCCTGCTCAATGGCGATACGCCGGAGCAGACCCTGGGCCGCGCCACGGCAATTGCCGCGATGGCGGTGACGCAGGTCGGTTTCGGCATCGGCGACCACGCACAGCTGGACATTTTGCAGAGCGGCGTCCAAGTGCGCGCGCTGACAGAACAATAAGAGGGTTTGTCATGAAATTAGCCATTGTTACCGCCTGCCCGAACGGCATGGTCACCAGTGTGCTGTGCGCCCGCTTGCTGGACGCCGCCGCGCAGCGCCAGGGGTGGAGCACCAGCGTCGAAGTGATCGATGTGCAGCACCCTGAACGTCAGTTGTCCGAAGCGATCCTCAACGATGCCGAGTGGGTGTTGCTGGTCAGCAGCACGCCGGTGGACATGCAACGGTTCATCGGCAAGCGGGTGTTCCAGAGCACGCCGGCCCAGGCGCTGGCCGATGTCGAGGCGGTATTGCGCCGTGGGGCCGAGGAGGCCCAGGTGTACGTCGCCACGCAGGAAGCGGCCAGTCAGGCGCCGCGTATCGTCGCGATCACCGCCTGCCCAACGGGCGTGGCGCACACCTTCATGGCCGCCGAAGCCTTGCAGCAGACGGCCAAGCGCCTGGGTTACGATTTGCAGGTGGAGACCCAGGGCTCGGTCGGCGCACGTACACCTTTGAGCCCGCAGGCCATCGCCGAGGCAGACGTGGTGTTGCTGGCGGCCGATATCGAAGTCGCCACCGAGCGCTTCGCCGGCAAGAAGATCTACCGCTGCGGCACCGGCATCGCCCTCAAGCAATCGGAAGCGACCCTCAACAAGGCGCTGGCCGAAGGTGCGGTGGAAAGCGCCGCCAGCGGCGCGGTGGCCAGGCAGGAAAAAACCGGGGTCTACAAGCACCTGCTTACCGGGGTGTCGTTCATGTTGCCGATGGTGGTGGCGGGCGGCTTGTTGATCGCCTTGTCCTTCGTATTCGGCATCCATGCCTTCGAAGAAAAGGGCACCCTGGCGGCGGCTCTCAAGAGCGTCGGCGACCAGGCTTTCATGCTGATGGTGCCGTTGCTCGCAGGCTATATCGCCTACTCGATTGCCGACCGTCCCGGCATCGCGCCCGGCATGATCGGCGGCCTGTTGGCCGGCACCCTGGGGGCGGGATTCATCGGCGGGATTTTCGCCGGTTTCCTCGCCGGTTACTGCGTCAAGCTGATCACCCGTGCGGTGAAGCTGCCCCAGAGCCTGGAGGCGCTCAAGCCGATCCTGATCATTCCGCTGCTGGCGAGTCTGTTCACCGGTCTGGCGATGATTTACCTGGTGGGCCCGCCCGTGGCGCGACTGCTGACCGGCCTCACGGACTTTCTTAGCACCATGGGCACCACCAACGCCGTGCTGCTCGGCATCCTGCTGGGCGGCATGATGTGCGTCGACCTGGGCGGCCCGATCAACAAGGCCGCGTATGCGTTCTCGGTCGGCCTGCTGGCGGCTTCCAGCGGTGCACCGATGGCCGCGACCATGGCCGCCGGTATGGTGCCACCGATTGGCATGGGCATCGCCACCTTCCTGGCGCGGCGCAAGTTTGCCCAGACCGAGCGCGAGGCCGGCAAGGCGGCGATGATTCTAGGCATGTGTTTCATCTCTGAAGGCGCGATTCCCTTCGCGGCCAAGGACCCGCTGCGGGTGATCCCGGCCAGCATCGCCGGCGGCGCGTTGACCGGTGCACTGTCGATGTACTTCGGCTGCAAACTGGCCGCGCCCCATGGCGGGTTGTTTGTGCTGATCATTCCGAATGCGATGAATCACGCGCTGCTGTATTTGCTGGCGATTGTGGCCGGCAGTGTGGTGACCGGTGTCGTGTATGCGCTGATCAAACGCCCGGAGGCGGTTGAGCTGGCAGTCGCGCCCGCCTAGAAGAGCGGCAGGTAAGCTTTATGTGGGAGGGGGCTTGCTCCCGATGGCGGTCTATCAGTCAATGAATATCTGACTGACCCACCGCCATCGGGAGCAAGCCCCTCCCACATTTAATGCTTTATTGGCTGTAAGGTCGGTGTCATATCGGCATGGTTTAGTGGCCTCTTTGATACCCAGAGGGCACCCGCATGAGCCACTTCGATCTCGGCCGTCGCCGCGTGATGCAAGTCGTCGGCGCCGGCCTGTTGTTGCCTGGCCTGGCCCCGGCGGTGATCGCGTCGGTCAAGGACCGGCCGCAGCTCACCGACGGTGTGCAGTCCGGCGACCTGCTGGGCGACCGCGCGATGATCTGGAGCCGCAGCGACCGCCCTGCGCGCATGGTGGTGGAGTGGGACACCCGCAGCGTGTTCAGCAACCCGCGCCGGTTTGTCTCGCCGCTGGCCGACAGCCGCAGCGACTTCACCGCCCGCGTCGAACTCACCGGCCTGCCGGTCGACCAGGCGATTTTCTACCGCGTGCATTTCGAGGACGCCCAGAGCGGCGTCGCCAGCGAACCGTGGTTTGGCCACCTGCGCAGCGTGCCGCAGCAACGCCGCGACATTCGCTTTGTGTGGAGCGGCGACACCGTCGGCCAAGGCTTCGGCATCAACCCGGACATCGGCGGCATGCGCATCTACGAGGCCATGCGCCTGCGCCTGCCGGACTTCTTTATCCACAGCGGCGACACCATCTACGCCGACGGCCCGGTACCGGCGCAGCTGCCCACCGAAGGCGGCCGCATCTGGCGCAACCTCACCACCGAGTCCAAGAGCAAGGTTGCCGAAACCCTCGACGACTATCGCGGCAATTATCGCTACAACCTGCTGGACGAAAACGTGCGGCGCTTTAACGCTGAGGTGCCGCAGATCTGGCAGTGGGACGACCACGAAGTGGTGAACAACTGGTCGCCCGGCAAGCAGCTCGACGAGCGTTACAAGGTCAAGGACATCAACACCCTGGTCGGCCGTGCACGCCAGGCCTGGCTGGAATATTCGCCGATGCGCAGGCAGGGCGCCGATGCCGGCGGGCGGATTTATCGCAAACTCGCCTACGGCCCGTTGCTGGACGTGTTCGTGCTCGACATGCGCAGCTATCGCGGCCCCAATGATGACAACCTGGGCGGTGAAAAGCCCTTTCTCGGGCGTGAACAACTGGACTGGCTCAAGCGCGAACTCAAGGCCTCGACGGCCCAGTGGAAAGTCATTGCCGCCGACATGCCCATCGGCCTTGGCGTGCCCGACGGCGAAGTCAGCCCCGGCGTGCCGCGTTGGGAGGCCATCGCCAACAACGACTCGGGCCCGGCGCAGGGCCGTGAACTGGAAATCGCCGAACTGCTCGGGTTTCTGCGGACGCAGCAGGTGCGCAACCATGTGTGGCTGACGGCGGATGTGCACTATTGCGCCGCGCATCATTACCACCCGGACCGCGCGGCGTTTCAGGATTTTGATCCGTTCTGGGAGTTTGTCGCCGGGCCCTTGAATGCGGGGAGTTTTGGGCCTAATCCACTGGACAAGACCTTTGGCCCCGAGGTGGTGTTCGAGAAGGCGCCGCCAGCGCAGAACACCTCGCCGTTTGCCGGGTTTCAGTTTTTTGGTGAGGTGCAGATTGATGGGCAGACAGGGGAGTTGACGGTGGTTTTGCGGGATCTGGATGGGGTTTCTGTGTTTGAGCAGAGGTTGCAGCCTGCGTTCGGTCAGCGTGGTTGACGGGGCGCTGAGATCAAGATCAAAAACCGAAGCAAGGCAGATCAAAAGCAGTGTGATATCCATCAGACCAATGCAGATCCAAATGTGGGAGGGGGCTTGCTCCCTCCCACATTTTGCACAGCGTTCGGCACATCAATACACGTCCCGCCGATAACGCCCTTGCTCAATCAACCGCTCCACGGCCTCACTGCCCAGTATGTCCGCCAGCGCCTGATCCACCCCCGTCGCCATCCCTTGCAAACTCCCGCACACATAGATCGCTGCACCCTCGGCCAGCCATTTGCGCAGCACGTCGGCCGATTCGCGCAAACGGTCCTGCACGTAGATTTTTTCCGCCTGGTCGCGGGAAAACGCCAGGTCCAGTAGCGCCAGGTCACCACTGGCCAGCCAGCCTTGAAGCTCGTTCTGGCAGAGGAAGTCATGCTGGCGCGTGCGTTCGCCAAACAACAGCCAGTTGCGCTGCTGGCCCTCGGCAATGCGCGCTTTGAGCAAGCTGCGCAGGCCGGCGAGGCCGGTGCCGTTGCCCAGCAGGATCAGCGGCACCGGTACGTCGGGCAGGTGGAAGCCGCTGTTGCGGCGCAGACGCAGGCGGATTGCCGAGCCGATGACGGCGTGTTCGGTGAGCCAGCCGGAACCCAGGCCCAGGCTGCCGTCGGCGTGGCGTTCCTGGCGCACGATCAGTTCGAGTACACCGTCGCTGGCAATCGAGGCGATGGAATACTCGCGCATGCCCAGCGGCACCAGTGCGTCCACCAGCGCCTGGGCGTGCAGGCCGACCATGTGCGCAAGGTTGGCCGGCAACTGGCGTGTGGCCAGCGCTTGGGCGAGTGGTTGCGGCAGGCCGTCGATCAGCACCTCTGCGCTGCCGTTCAGGCCCAGGCCCTGGAGAAACTGTTCGATGGCGTCCTGGCCATTGCACGGCAGAATTTCCACCAGGTCACCGGCCAGCCATTCGTGGGGCGACGCTGAGGTCAAACCCAGCAGGTACACCGGCGCGCTCGCGCTGTCGCGGCTCAGCAGCGTGCGCTGGCTCAGCGTCCACTGTTCATACTGCGCCACCGGCCAGGCCGCTGGTGGCGCCTGGCCGGTGAGTTGGCCCAGTTGTTGTTGCCAGTCGAGCAGGGCGGCAGTGTCGCCGCTGTCGACTTCCACCGGGGCGAACAGCGGGTTGCCGCCCTGTTGGGTCAGCCAGAACTGCAGGCGCCGCGCAAAGCCGCAGAAGTGTGGGTACTGGCGATCACCCAAGGCCAGCACGGCGTAGTTCAAGCCTGTGAGGGACACATCCTGGCCCAGCACGCTGCGCTCGAAACCACGGGCGTTGTCGGGGGCTTCGCCATCGCCGAAGGTGCTGATCACGAACAGTGCGTTTTGCGCCTGGCTCAACTCATCCTGGCTGAGACTGCCCAGGGGCTGCACATTCACCGGCAGGCCGGCGGACTGCAGTTGCCCGGCGGTCTGCCAGGCCAGTTGTTCGGCAAAGCCGCTCTGACTGGCGAAGCCTATCAGCCAGGCCGGTGCCTGGCTGTGATTGGTCGCAAGGCCGCTGCGGGCCTTGTGCACCTGGCGTTTTTTGCGGCGGCGGTCGAGGTACAGCAGCCAGCCGGTGATGAAGAATAACGGCATGCACAGCGCGCTGACGGTGAGGATGACCCGCCCCACGACGCCGAAGTAGCTGCCGGTGTGCAGCGCATAAATGCTGGTGAGCAGCTGCGACTTGAGGCTTTTGCCAGCGTAGCGGTCATGGGATTTGACCTCGCCGGTGGCCGGGTCGAGATTGATCTGGTTCAGTGCGCGGTCATGGGACGCGTTGCGCAGCAGGTAATACACGATGGCCGGCTGCCCGGCGACGGTCGGCATGCGAATGTTGTAGGCGCTCAAGCCGGGGCCGGCGTTGCTGTAGATGCTGCTCCAGATCGCGTTGTAATCGGCCACAGGCAGGGCGTCTGCAGGCGCCGGGTTACGCGTGCGTACCCGTTCGTTTTGCGGCGCGTCGGACAGCAGTTGGGTCAGGCCCTTGTTGTACCAGTCGTAGGACCAGTACAGGCCGGTGAGCGCCGAGAACAGATAGAACAGCAGGCACCAGGTGCCGAACACCGAGTGCAGGTCCCAGTTGAAGCTGCGGCCCTTTTTGCGCCAGTCCAGGGTCAGCCAGGCGCGCCAGTTCGTCACCTGGCGCGGCCAGCGCAGGTAGAGGCCGGACAGGCAAAAGAACAGCAGGATCAGCGTGCAGGCGCCGGTGATCTGCCGCCCGGTCTCACCCATGGCGAGGAAACGGTGCACTTGCAGGATAAAGCCGAACAGCTCCTGGCCCACCGCGTCGCCCATGTAGTCGCCGGTGTAAGGGTCGAAGTAGCGCATCTGGCCACGTCGCTCACCCGGTGGCGCGCTGAAGAACACACGTGCCGCGTTGCCGCTGTCGCTTTCCACCCACAGCATCGACACGGTCTTGCCTTCGGTGGCCTCCAGCTTGCGCACCAGCTCGGCGGGTGGCAGCACGCCGGCTTCGCGTTTTTCGACCGTCAATACGCTGGGGTTGAGCGCCCTGAGTATTTCATCCTGAAACGACACCGCTGCCCCGGTAATCCCCATCAGGGCCAGTACCAGCCCGGCCGTGATGCCGAAAAACCAGTGCAACTGGAACAGGGTTTTCTTCAACACGTCGTACGGCCTCGCAGAGCTGGATAGGGATTGACGGCGCGTAGTATGCCGTGGGTTGTCGAGAAACATTCCTTTTTACATGCAAAAAGCCCACGACAAGGCGTGGGCTTTTTGATCGGGCAGAGGTTACACGTAGAACGATTTCAACGGCGGAAAGCCGTTGAACTCAACCGCGCTGTAGCTGGTGGTGTAGGCGCCGGTTGACAGCCAGTACAGGCGATCACCGATGGCCAGGTTCAGCGGCAGGCCGTACTTGTAGTTTTCGTACATGATGTCGGCGCTGTCGCAGGTGGGGCCGGCGATGACCACTTCTTCCATCTCGCCTTTCTTCTCGGTCCAGATCGGGAACTTGATGGCTTCGTCCATGGTTTCGATCAGGCCGGAGAATTTGCCCACGTCGGTGTACACCCAACGCTCGACGGCGGTGCGCGATTTACGTGCCACCAGTACCACTTCGCTGACCAGGATGCCGGCGTTGGCGATCAGCGAACGGCCGGGTTCGAGGATGATCTCCGGCAGTTCGTCGCCGAAGTCTTCCTTGAGGAAGCGGATGATTTCTTCGGCGTAGGTTTCCAGGCTGTTGGTGCGGGTGATGTAGTTGGCCGGGAAGCCGCCGCCCATGTTGATCAGCTTGAGGTGGATGCCGTCTTCTTCCTTCAGGCGCTCGAAGATCACTTTGACCTTGGCGATGGCCGCGTCCCACACGCTGATGTCGCGCTGCTGCGAACCGACGTGGAAGGAGATGCCGTAAGGCACAAGGCCCAGGTCACGGGCGAGGATCAGCAGGTCCATGGCCATGTCGGTCTGGCAGCCGAATTTGCGCGACAAAGGCCAGTCGGCCGTGGTCGAGCCCTCGGTGAGGATGCGCACGTACACTTTCGAGCCCGGTGCGGCCTTGGCGATGTTGCGCAGGTCGGCTTCGGAGTCGGTGGAGAACAGGCGCACGCCTTTCTCGTAGAAGTAGCGAATGTCTTTGGATTTCTTGATGGTGTTGCCGTAGCTGATACGGTCGGCGCTGACGCCGCGGTCCATGACCTTGTCCAGCTCGTAGATCGAGGCGATATCGAAGCTCGAGCCCTTGTCTTTCAACAGGTCGATGATCTCGACGGCAGGGTTGGCCTTGACGGCGTAATAGACTTTGGCGAATTCGAAACCGGCGCGCAGGTCATCGTAGACCTGGCTGATCATCGCGGTGTCGATCACCACGAACGGGGTTTCCTGTTTGTCGGCGAACGCCTTCATTTTGTCAAAGGTGGCGCGCGCGAAATAATCTTCGACGTTGATCGACATGCTGGGAACTCCTAAGGGCAAACTGATTTGAGCAATGGGTGCAAATGAACGTCCTCCGTATCCCCACTTTGGTTCGCCTACTTCCCAAGGCATGTCGCCGAAAGCAAAAAGGCCATGGGATTTACGCTTCCCTTGGCCTTGCTGTCTCGTCGTCAGTACTTGAGCCGGATGGATCGTTTCCAGCATGGACGTTCGGCGCGAACTTTAGGGCTTGATGGGCGTGGGATCAACTAAAAATGTCGCGTTTTTGCACGCGTTCGTCGCGCGACCGCGTGCAGCTACTTATGTAACCGACCGGTGTGACGGATTGATGTTCCCCGGATGGGGCCAATCGACGGTATTTCCCTGACGCACTGCAGGGCAAATGTGGGAGGGGGCTTGCTCCCGATAGCGGTATGCCAGCCATGCATATGCTGACTGAACCACTGTCATCGGGAGCAAGCCCCCACCCACATTTTTAACCGCAGGGTGTCAGATCAGGCCAACGCAGTCTCGGCAGGCGAAACAATGCTGGTCTTGCCCCCACGGGACTTGCCGGAACTCAGGTACTCGGCAATCGACTCCTGGGTCACTTCCCCCAGGAACACCCGCTCTGCGTCCATCACCGGCAACCACGAGCGGTTGAACTCGTACATCCGCGACAGCAGGATGCGCAAGTGCTCGTCATACGCCGCCGTGGCGTTGAACTCGCGCAGGTATTGACCGCAAGTACCGGCCTGGCGGTGCAGGTCGCGGCGGCGTACATAACCCAGCGCCTTGTTCTCGGCGCAGGTGACCACCACATAACGGCGGTCATGCTCGTCCATCAGTTCCAGCGCATCGGCCACCGGGGTTTCCGGGCTCACCGACGGGGCGTTGTCTGCCGCGTCTTCGGCCTTCACCAGCAGCAGGCGCTTGAGGGTGCTGTCCTGGCCGACGAAGTTGCTCACGAACTCGTCAGCCGGGTGCGCCAGCAGCGTGTCCGGATGATCGATCTGCAGCAGCTTGCCGGCGCGGAAGATCGCGATCTTGTCGCCCAGCTTGATGGCTTCGTCGATGTCGTGGCTGACCATGATCACGGTCTTGTTCAGCGCGCGTTGCATCTCGAAGAACTCGTTCTGGATCATCTCGCGGTTGATCGGGTCGACCGCGCCGAACGGTTCGTCCATCAGCAGCAGCGGCGCATCGGCCGCCAGCGCGCGGATCACACCGATGCGCTGTTGCTGGCCGCCCGACAGTTCACGCGGGTAGCGGTGCAGGTACTGCTTGGGTTCGAGCTTGATCATGCTCATCAACTCGCGGGCGCGGTCGTGGCATTTCTGCTTGTCCCAGCCCAGCAGCTTGGGCACCACCACGATGTTTTCCTCGATGGTCATGTTCGGGAACAGACCGATCTGCTGGATCACATACCCGATGTTGCGACGCAGGGTCACTTCGTCCAGGTCGGTGGTGTCTTCGCCATTGATCAAAATCTTGCCCGAGGTGGGCTTGATCAGGCGGTTGATCATTTTCAGCGTGGTGCTTTTGCCGCAGCCCGAAGGGCCCAGGAATACGCAAATTTCGCCTTCATTGACGGTCAGGCTTACGTCGTTCACGGCGGAGACAGTCTTGCCGTTGCTTTGAAAAGTCTTGGTCAGGTTTTGAAGTTCGATCATTTGAGCAGTCCTTTTGGAGTCAGCGAGCGTTGCAGCCATTGCAGAAGCAGGTCGGCGAAGATGGCCAGGAGACTGACCAGCACGGCGCCGACGATCAGCATCGACATGTCGCTGCGGCTGATGGAAGCCAGAATAAGTACACCCAGACCACCGGCGCCGATGGTGGCGGCAATGGTCATCACACCGATATTCATCACCACGGCGGTGCGCACGCCGGCGAGGATCACCGGCACTGCAATCGGCAGCTCGACCATGCGCAGGCGCTGGCCGAAGGTCATGCCGATGCCTTTGGCGGCCTCGCGGATGCCCGGTTCCACGCCGGTGAGGGCCAGATACGTGTTGCGCATGATCGGCAGCAGCGAATAGAGGAACACGGCGGTGATCGCCGGCATCGGTCCCAGGCCCTGGCCGAATTTGGAGTAGAACGGCAGCAACAGGCCGAACAGCGCAATCGACGGCACGGTCAGCAGCACCGTGGCGCTGGCCTGCAAGGGGCCGGCGAGCGTCGGGAAGCGTGTCATCAGCACGCCCAGGGGCACGCCAATGAAGATTGCCAGCAGTACGGCAATGCCGACCAGGGTGATGTGCTGCCAGGTCAGTTGCAGCACCTGGGCCCAATCAAGATGGGAAAAGGCGTTTAAAAATTCCATGTCTTCTCCTCGTTAGTTGATGGGATGTTGGCGCAGGAAATCTGCGGCAACGGCGGACGGGCTCTCATGGTCCACGTCGACCCGCGCATTGAGCTGGCGCATGGTTGCATCGTCGAACAGATCGGCCAGTGGCTTGAGCTCGGCGGCCAGTTGCGGGTGCTGGTCGAGGTATTCCTGACGGATCACCGGCGCGGCGGTGTAGTCCGGGAAGTAGTGCAGGTCGTCTTCCAGCAGCTTCAATTTGAACGCGTTGAGGCGACCATCGGTGGTGTAGACCAGCCCTGCAAACACCTGGCCGTTACGCAGTGCGGTGTACACCAGGCCTGCGTCCATCTGCCGGGTGTTCTCGCGGGTCAGGTTCATGTCGTACAGCTTGACCATGCCGGCGAGGCCGTCTGAGCGGTTGGCGAACTCGGTGTCCAACGCCACCAGGCGGTGTTCCCGGGTATCTGCCGCCATGGCCTTGGTGAGGTCGCTGATAGTATTGATTTCGGGATGTTCCCTGGCCACCTTGTCCGGCAGCGCCAGGGCGTAGGTGTTGCTGAAGCGCGACGGCGATAGCCAGGTCAGGCCTTTTTTCGCGTCGAGTTCTTTCACCCGGGCGTAGGACTGTGCGCTGTCGAGTTTCTCGTCGATGTGGTTGTAGGCCACCAGCGACACGCCGGTGTATTCCCAGAGCAGGTCCAGTTGCCCGCTTTCCTGGGCACTGCGCGCCAGGTTGCTGCCCAGGCCGCCAGTGACGCGGGTGTCGTAGCCTTTGGTGCGCAGGTATTGGGAGGTGATTTCGGCGAGCAGGGTCTGTTCGGTGAACACCCGGGCGCCGATGCGAATGACTGGTTTTTCAGCGGCTTGCGCGATGCCTGCACACAGCAGGACGCAGCTCAGTATCAACGTCAGTTTTTTCATGTGAATTCCTTTACCCGGCCTTAAGACGGACGCAGCCCGCGTTCCAGCCAGAGGCGGCTGGCCATGGTCACAAGACCGTCAAGCAGCAACGCCAGCAGCGCGGTGCACGCGGCGCCGAGCAGCAGTTGCGGCTGGTTGTTCAGGGCAATGCCGGGGAAGATCAGGCTGCCCAGGCTGTTGGCGCCGATCAGGAACGCCAGCGGTGCGGTGCCGACGTTGATCGCCAGGGCCACGCGCACGCCGCCGATGATGATCGGCACCGCGTTGGGCAATTCCACGCGAAACAGCACCTGGCGCGGGGTCATGCCGATGCCGGTGGCGGCTTCCTTCAGCGAACCCTGCACATTCTTCAGGCCTTCGTAGGTGTTTCGCACGATGGGCAGCAGGGAGGCGAGAAACAGCGCGAAGATGGCCGGGCCGCTGCCAATGCCGAGGACGCCGAGGGCGATGGCCAGTACGGCCAGGGGAGGGACGGTGTTACCGATATTGAAGATCTGCATGAAGCGCTCGGCGCGCCCGACCATGTTCGGTCGGCTCAGCAGGATGCCGGCGGGGATGCCCACAATCAGGGCGGCCAGCATGGAGACTAAAACCAGAATCAGATGAGCTTGCAGGTAAAACAACAAATCGTCGCGGTACAGTTCGATCGTGTTGATGCCGATCCAGTGGACCAGCAGGGCCAGGAGCGCGACGACAACCGCACCTCCTATCAGCCCTTTGCCATAGCGAATAGCCACAGGCGGACTCCTTTTTTCTTTTGTCGGCGAACACATTCTCCGGCGGCAATGCCATTGCTGGCTGTCGGCGAAAACGTTCGCGAAAAGCAGCTCGTCGATACCGGCAACGCGGTATGTATCGAGCCATGAGCGCAGCCCCGTCAGGCTAACTTGCTGATTTTTCAGCCCTGTTACGAGTGCGATAGCAGGGGAGTGGACGTCTCCACCTTTTAAAAGGTTCCACATTTGGCAGCATTTAGCCACCCCTGATCGGGTGAACGGTGGTCCGACTCGTGGGGTTTGCGCTATACTCGCGCCCCTTTTTTGACTCACCTGCCAGGCGATTTCCCATGACCCACCAGGCCGCCGAAGTCGCGAAACGCCGCACTTTCGCTATTATTTCCCACCCCGATGCCGGTAAGACCACCATCACCGAGAAGCTGTTGCTGATGGGCAAGGCAATCGCGGTGGCCGGCACGGTGAAATCGCGCAAATCCGACCGCCATGCCACCTCCGACTGGATGGAAATGGAAAAACAACGGGGTATTTCCATTACCACGTCGGTCATGCAGTTCCCGTATCGCGACCACATGGTCAACCTGCTCGACACCCCGGGCCACGAAGACTTCTCCGAAGACACCTACCGCACCCTCACGGCGGTGGACTCAGCGTTGATGGTGCTCGACGGCGGTAAAGGCGTCGAGCCACGCACTATCGCGCTGATGGACGTGTGCCGCCTGCGTGACACGCCCATCGTCAGCTTCATCAACAAACTCGACCGCGATATCCGCGACCCCATCGAGCTGCTCGACGAAATCGAAGCCGTCCTGAAGATCAAGGCTGCGCCGATCACCTGGCCGATCGGTTGCTACCGCGACTTCAAGGGCGTGTACCACCTGGCCGACGACTACATCATTGTCTACACCGCCGGCCACGGTCACGAGCGCACCGAAACCAAGATCATCGAGAAGCTCGACTCGGACGAAGCCCGCGCTCACCTGGGCGACGAGTACGACCGTTTTGTCGACCAGCTGGAACTGGTGCAGGGCGCCTGCCATGAGTTCAATCAGCAGGAATTCCTCGATGGCCAGCTGACTCCGGTGTTCTTCGGGACCGCCTTGGGCAACTTCGGTGTCGACCACGTGCTTGATGCTGTCGTGAACTGGGCGCCAAAGCCTCTTGCCCGGGTTGCCAACGAGCGCACCGTCGAGCCGGTAGAAGAAAAATTCAGCGGCTTCGTGTTCAAGATCCAGGCGAACATGGACCCCAAACACCGCGACCGTATCGCCTTCATGCGCATCTGCTCCGGCAAGTACGAAAAAGGCATGAAGATGCGCCACGTGCGCACCGGCAAGGACGTGCGCATCGGCGATGCCCTGACGTTCTTCTCCTCCGAGCGTGAGCAACTGGAAGAGGCGTTCGCCGGCGACATCATCGGCCTGCACAACCACGGCACCATCCAGATCGGCGACACCTTCACCGAAGGCGAAGCGCTGGGTTTCACCGGCATCCCGCACTTCGCCCCGGAACTGTTCCGTCGCGTACGCCTGCGTGACCCGCTCAAGTCCAAGCAATTGCGCCAGGGTTTGCAGCAGTTGGCGGAAGAGGGGGCTACCCAGGTGTTCTTCCCCGAGCGCAGCAACGACATCATCCTCGGCGCCGTCGGTGTGCTGCAGTTCGACGTGGTCGCCAGCCGTTTGAAAGAGGAATACAAGGTTGAGTGCTCCTATGAGCCGATCACCGTGTATTCGGCGCGCTGGATTGAGTGTGGTGACAAGAAGAAGCTGGAAGAGTTTTCCAACAAGGCGGTGGAAAACCTGGCGGTGGACGGCGGCGGTCACCTGACCTACCTGGCGCCGACCCGAGTGAACCTGGCGTTGATGGAAGAGCGCTGGCCGGATGTGAAATTCCGCGCGACGCGTGAGCATCACTAAAAACGATACGGGCCATACGACACGTATGGCCCGTCTTGGCGTGTTTCGTATCAGCGACAAAGACTGAAACGACCCAGGCCAGCCTTCAACTGACTATTTTTTAGTTGGGAAGTAATTCCGGGTCTTCGCCTCATCGACAAAACGGTCGTATTCGGACCGTGAGATAAAACCGTTAGTGTCTTTGTCTGCAGTCTTGAAGGCAATCTCATCAAATTCTGATTTGTTCGAGTAACCCAATTCAGTTGCTGTTTTAACGTAGCGGCCATCCATATATAAGTTCCATTCCTGCCTTGAAAGTTGCCCATCTTTATTTCGATCGGAATAGTCCCAGTTGTCATTGTAGATCGTGTTGTAGAGGCCTCCGCAGGCGGTGGTATTCACAAAGACGGCGATGAGTGCACAGGCGACAAGGATAGGCTTCACTTTGCTTTTCTCGAGAGGAGTTTGTGGAGCCAGGACTTTAGTGATGGGTATTCGCTAGATGCAATAAACTCGTTGAATAGTTGAGACTTTCAGAATCATCCTACGAGCGGGATGGAAATAGTTGTGTGTGACGTTCACCGCAGGCCGGGTGACGCGTGGCCTCATTGCGAAAACCCTGATGCGCGACTAGGTTGATAAAGGGGCATGAAACAGTTCACCCATCTACTGAAAAGGAGGCCGTCGTGCCGAGTATTCAACGTGCTACCCAACTGGTGCTGCTGGCAGCCTTGGGCGTATCCAGCGCCTGGGCGCACACCCCAATGCCGGTTTCCGGCCTGCTACTGGCGGATGCAGGAACGCCCCAATGGAAGGACACCGGCCCAGTCACCAGGAAAAAGCAGAACGAGGTCAATTCCGGCAGTTGGCAACCACAAGCCCAACCCCAGCCTCAGGTGGATCCGGAGCAGCCGCTTAACGAAGGGGAAGACAGCGAAACCTACGACGACGGCGACACCTGAATCGCCAAAAGAAAGCCCCTCCCGCCAGGCTGATGCGCAACCTGACGGGAAGGGCTGTAGAACGCTGTCTATGGGAACTGAGCTATCTGGGAGTGGAGTCGCGGCGCGGTCGACTGACCCACCGCCTTCGCGGGCAAGCCCGCTCCCACAGGTTACCTAAGCAACGAATTGCTCCGCGTAATGGCAAGCCACCTGCCGATTATCCAGCGGCCGCAGCAGCGGCTCCTCGGTGCTGCACCGTGCGGTCGCGTAAGGGCAGCGCTTGTGGAACGCGCAGCCCGACGGCGGGTTCAGCGGGTTGGGCAGTTCGCCGACGATCTTGATCTTCGGCTTGTTCGGGTCCGGGTGAATCGTCGGGGTGGCCGACAGCAGCGCCTGGGTGTATGGGTGAAGCGGACGCGCGTAGATGTCTTCCTTGGGGCCCACCTCAACCGGGCGACCGAGGTACATCACCATCACGTCGTCGGCAACGTGCTGAACCACCGCCAGGTTGTGGGAGATGAACACGTAGGCGGTGTTGAATTCCTGCTGCAGATCCATGAACAGGTTGAGCACCTGGGCCTGGATCGACACGTCCAGTGCCGAGGTCGGTTCATCGGCCACCAGCACTTTGGGTTGCAGCATCATGGCGCGGGCCAGGGCGATACGCTGGCGCTGACCGCCGGAGAACATGTGCGGGTAGCGCTGATAATGCTCGGGGCGCAGGCCCACTTGCTTCATCATCGCCTGCACTTTCTCGCGGCGTTCGGCGGCGGACAGGTTGGTGTTGATCAACAGCGGCTCGCCGAGCTGATCACCGACTTTCTGGCGCGGGTTCAACGAGGCGTACGGGCTCTGGAATACCATCTGCACGTCTTTGCGCAGTTGCTTGCGCTGGGCCTTGTCGGCGCCGGCGACTTCCTGGCCGGCGATTTTCAGCGAGCCCGAAGACGGCTCTTCGATCAGCGTCAGGGCACGGGCCAGGGTGGACTTGCCGCAACCCGACTCGCCTACCACGGCGAGGGTCTTGCCGGCTTCCAGTTCGAACGACACACCATTGAGCGCGCGTACCAGTGCATGGCCCTTGAACAGGTCACGGGACACTTCGTAGTGACGGGTCAGGTCGCGGGCGGTAAGAACGACGGCCATTACGCCACCTCCTGGTTCAAGGGGTAGAAGCAGCGCGCCAGGCTGTTGGTTTTAGGGTCGAGCGTCGGGCGCTGGGTGCGGCAGTTTTCCTGCACGTACGGGCAGCGCGGCGACAGCAGGCAACCCTGCGGACGGTCGTAGCGGCCCGGCACGATGCCCGGCAGGGTAGCCAGGCGTGTGGCGCCCAGGCTGTGCTCGGGGATCGCCTTGAGCAGCGCTTCGCTGTAGGGGTGCGCCGGGATGTCGAACAGTTGCGGTACCTGGCCGACTTCCACGGCCTGGCCTGCGTACATCACGCAGACGCGCTGGGCGGTTTCGGCCACCACCGCGAGGTCGTGGGTGATCAGCACCAGGCCCATGTTCTGTTCTTTCTGCAGAGCCAGCAGCAGTTCCATGATCTGTGCCTGGATGGTCACGTCCAGCGCAGTGGTTGGCTCATCCGCGATCAGCAGCTTGGGCTCGCCTGCAATCGCCATGGCGATTGCCACACGCTGGCTCATACCGCCAGACAGTTGGTGCGGGTAGGCGTCCATACGGCTGGCGGCGCCCGGGATCTCGACTTTTTCCAACAGCTCGATGGCACGTTTGCGGGCTTGTTTGCCGGACATTTTCAGGTGCAGGCGCAGCACTTCTTCAATCTGAAAACCCACGGTGTAGCTGGGATTCAGCGCGGTCATCGGGTCTTGGAACACCATCGCCAGGTCTTTGCCGACGATCTGGCGGCGCTGGCGGTTGCTCAGCTTGAGCATGTCCTTGCCGTCGAAGGTCAGCGCATCGGCGGTGACGATGCCTGGGTGCTCGATCAGGCCCATCAGCGCCATCATGGTCACGGATTTACCCGAGCCCGACTCGCCAACGATGGCCAGTACTTCGCCTTTGTCGACGGAAATGTCGAGGCCGTCGACCACCGGCACGGCGGTCGAGTCGCCGAAGCGCACATTGAGATTCTTGATTTCTAACAGTGACATGGGAATCTCCTCAGGCGGCGTTCTTGAGTTTCGGGTCCAGCGCATCGCGCAGGCCGTCGCCCATCAAGTTGATTGCCAGCACGCTGAGCAAAATGGTCAGACCCGGCAGGCTCACGACCCACCAGGCGCGTTCGATGTAGTCGCGGGCCGAGGCCAGCATGGTGCCCCACTCAGGCGTTGGCGGTTGTACGCCAAGGCCGAGGAAGCCCAGGGCGGCTGCGTCGAGGATCGCCGAGGAGAAGCTCAACGTGGCCTGCACGATCAGCGGCGCCATGCAGTTGGGCAGCACGGTGATGAACATCAGGCGCGGCAGGCCGGCACCGGCCAGGCGCGCGGCGGTCACGTAGTCGCGGTTCAGTTCGCCCATCACCGCAGCACGGGTCAGACGCACGTAGGACGGCAGCGAGACGATAGCGATGGCGATCACGGTGTTGATCAGGCCAGGGCCGAGGATCGCGACGATGGCAACGGCCAGCAGCAGCGAAGGCAGGGCCAGCATGATGTCCATCAAACGCATGATGGTCGGCCCGAGCAGGCGCGGGAAGAACCCGGCGAACAGGCCCAGCAGGATGCCCGGGATCAGCGACATTACCACCGACGACAGGCCGATCAGCAGCGACAGGCGCGAGCCCTGGATCAGGCGCGAGAGCAGGTCACGGCCCAACTCGTCGGTGCCGAGCAGGAACTGGATCTGCCCACCTTCGAGCCACGACGGCGGGGTCAGCAGGAAGTCACGGTATTGCTCGCTGGGGTTATGCGGTGCAACCCACGGGGCGAAGATCGCGCAGAACACGATCAGCAGCATGAACGCAAGGCCGGCAACCGCGCCTTTGTTCTTGGAGAAGGCTTGCCAGAATTCTTTGTACGGGGACGGGTACAGCAGGCTTTGATCGACTGCTGACACGGGAGTTGGTGTGGTCATGGTCATGATCTCAGCGCTGGTGACGGATGCGTGGGTTAGCGAAGCCGTAGAGGATATCCACCACGAAGTTCACCAGGATCACCAGGCAGGCGATCAGCAGGATGCCGTTTTGCACCACCGGATAGTCCCGCGCGCCAATGGCTTCGATCAGCCATTTGCCGATGCCGGGCCAGGAGAAGATGGTTTCGGTCAGGACCGCACCGGCCAGCAGGGTGCCGACTTGCAGGCCGACCACGGTGAGCACCGGGATCAGCGCGTTGCGCAGACCGTGGACGAATACCACGCGCGCCGGCGACAGGCCCTTGGCCTTTGCGGTACGGATGTAGTCCTCACGCAGCACTTCGAGCATGGACGAACGGGTCATCCTCGCGATCACCGCCAGTGGGATGGTGCCGAGCACGATGGCCGGCAGGATCAGGTGGTGCAGCGCGTCCCAGAACGCGTCCGGCTCGTCAGCCAGCAGCGTGTCGATCAGCATGAAGCCGGTGCGCGGCTCGATGTCGTAGAGCAGGTCGATACGCCCGGATACCGGGGTCCAGCCCAGGCT
The DNA here is from genome assembly GCF_036864995.1 of Pseudomonas trivialis. Lineage (NCBI taxonomy): Bacteria > Pseudomonadati > Pseudomonadota > Gammaproteobacteria > Pseudomonadales > Pseudomonadaceae > Pseudomonas > Pseudomonas trivialis. The sequence continues at coordinate 880,867 of NZ_CP142151.1, forward strand.
CACCGAGAAGAACATGATCAGGATCAGGCCCCACCAGAAGATTGGCATCGAATATCCCGCCAGGGAGATGCCCATCACCCCGTGGTCGAACAGGGATCCTCGCTTGAGTGCCGCGATCACCCCGGCCAGAAGGCCCAGGATGCCGGCGAACAACAGGGCGGCCATGGACAGTTCCAGGGTCGCGGGAAAGAGGGCGGTGAACTCGGTCCACACGCTGGTGCGCGTGCGCAGCGATTCGCCAAGGTCGCCCTGGGCGAGCTTGCCGACATAGTCCAGGTATTGCGCATACAGGGGCTTGTTAAGGCCAAGGCGTTCCATTGCCTGTGCGTGCATCTCGGGGTCGACGCGGCGTTCGCCCATCATGACTTCTACGGGGTCGCCGGGGATCATGCGAATCAACGCAAACGTCAGCAACGTGATGCCGAAGAACGTGGGGATCAATAACCCCAGTCGGCGGGCAATAAAACTAAACATCTTGTCGTTTACCTCAATCAGCCGGTTAGGCAGGTTCGGCACCGTCAATGTCGACGGTGCCGAGCGTTTCTCTTATTTACTTCACCTGGGTGGTGGCGAAGTTATTTGTGGTCAGAGGGCTTTGGATATAACCCTCGACGTTTTTACGCATGGCGGTGAACATTTTCGGGTAGGCCATGGGAATCCAGGGTTGATCCTTGTCGAAAACGTCCATGGCTTGTTCATAGAGTGCGGCGCGCTGAGCGGGTTCAGCAATTGCGCGCGCCTTGTCGATCAAGTCCTGAAACTCTTTGTTACACCAGCGGGCGTAGTTTTCGCCGTTTTTCGCTGCATCGCAACTCAAGTTAGGCGTGAGGAAGTTATCCGGGTCACCGTTGTCACCGGCCCAGCCGGCGGAAACCATGTCGTGCTCGCCGTTTTTAGCACGCTTGAGCATTTCGCCCCATTCCATAACTTTGATATTCACCTTCAGGCCAATCTGCGCCAGATCCGCCTGCATGCGCTGTGCGCCGAGCATCGGGTTCGGGTTGGTCGGGCCGCCGCCGTTACGGGTGAACAGGGTGAACTCAGTGCCTTCCGGGACGCCGGCTTCCTTGAGCAGGGCGCGCGCCTTGTCGAGGTCACGCGGCGGGTTTTTCAGCTTGTCGCTGAAGCCCAGCAGGGTCGGCGGGTACGGGCCGGTGGCGTCAACGGCGTTGCCTTTGCCATACAGCGATTCGTTGTAGCCCTTTTTGTCGAACGCGATATTGATCGCGTGGCGCACCCGTGCGTCGCTCATGTACTTGTGGGTGGTGTTCAGGGCGGTGTAGGCGGTGGTCATTGCCGCGAGTTCAGCGACCTTCAGGTTCGGATCGTTCTTGATGCTGGGCAGGTCATCGGGCTTGGGATACAGCGCGATCTGGCATTCGTTGGCCTTGAGCTTTTGCAGGCGCACGTTATTGTCGACCGCAATGGCCAGGATCAGCGGGTCGGCTGGAGGCTTGCCACGGAAATACTCCGGGTTGGCCTTGAAGCGCACCTGGGCGTCTTTCTGGTAGCGGGTGAAGATGAACGGTCCGGTGCCGATCGGTTTGCTGTTGAGCTCGTCGGTCTTGCCGGCAGCGAGCAGCTTGTCGGCGTATTCGGCAGAGTGGATGGCGGTGAACGGCATCGCAACATCGGCCAGGAACGGTGCTTCAGGGCGCGTCAGCGTGAAGACCACGGTGTGGTCGTCGGTCTTCTCCACGCTCTTGAGCAGATCCTTGAAGCCCATGCTTTCAAAGTACGGGTAGCCCACGTTGGACTTGTTGTGCCACGGGTGTTTCGGGTCCAGCTGGCGCTGGAAGCTCCAAAGCACATCATCGGCATTCATGTTGCGCGTGGGTTTGAAGTAGTCGGTGGTGTGGAACTTGACGTCGTCGCGCAGATGGAACGTGTAGGTCAGGCCGTCCTCACTGATTTCCCAGGAGGTGGCGAGCGCGGGCACGATCTCGGTAGTGCCGGGCTTGAAGTCCACCAGACGGTTGAACATGGTTTCGGCCGCCGCGTCGGCGGTGACGGCGGTGGTGTACAGCACCGGGTCAAAACCTTCCGGGCTGGCTTCGGTGCAGACCACCAGCGGTTTGGCCGAAACGCCGATCGCAACGCTCAACAGCGCAGCAGCAATGGCGGCTTGTAGCGGGAGCATTTTCATTCAGAGCCCTCTGCAATCGATGGGACCAGACAAACGTACACGGCGGGCTCCTGGGAGCCCGCCGTATACCTGGTGCTAATTAAAGGATGTTGAACGGGATGGTGGTGACCAGGCGGAATTCACGCAGGTTGCCGTCAGACTGGTTTTCGCTGGCGCGGTGCGTCACGTAGGTGGCGCGAACGGTGGTGGCTTTCAGAGGGCCGCTCTGGATGGCGTACGAGCTGCCAACGCCGTATTCCTGATGCTTCTCGCCGTCCTGGGACTGGATGCCGTTGTAAGCGAAGCCTTTCACGCCACCGTCGCCGGTGTAGTGAGTGCCGTCAATGCCCCAGCCGCGCGCCGAGTAGATGTTGAACTTCAGGCCTGGCACGCCGTATTCGGCCATGTTGATGCCGTAGGCGATCTGGAACGATTTCTCGTTCGGACCGTTGAAGTCGGACGTCAGGGAGTTGGCCAGGTAGATGCCGTTGGTTTCGTGCAGGTAGTCGAAGTACTCGTTACCGTTCACTTGCTGGTACGAGAAGGTCAGGCTGTGAGCCTGGTGAGTCAGGCCGAGCGACAGCGAGTACGTGTCGTTGTCGATCTTGCCCATCAACTTTTTGCCTTCGTCGACGGTCTTGTAGTAGTTCAGGCCGGTGGTCAGGCTCAGTTGCTGGCTGTCGCCCAGTTCATGGGTAGCGCCGAAGTAGTACTGGTTCCAGAAATCCTTGACCTGAGCGCCGAATACGCTGGTTTTCAGGCTCTTGAACGGCTGGTAGTTCACGCCTGCGGTGTAGACGTGGTCAGCTTCCTGGCCATTGCCGTATTCGGAACGGAATTTCGACAGGCTCTGCTCGGTACGTGGCGATACGCGGTCGAAGTAAGCGCCCTGGAACGACAGGTTGCTGAACTCTTCGCTGTTGAGGGCGAAGCCTTCAAAGCTCGACGGCAGTGCACGGTTACCGATGGTGTCAACAATGCCGCTGCTGAAGTTCTGACGGCCGGCGGTCAAGGTGGTGTTCGAGACACGGAACTTGACGTTGGCCAGACCCAGTTTGCTCCACTGGTCGACTGCGTCGCCATCGGAGTCGGCCAGGGTACGGTTGGAGCCACCCTTGATGTCACGCTTGCTGCGGTCCAGCACGATTGCGTTGTAGGCCGCCACTTCGGTGGCCACGCCCACGGTGCCCTGAGTAAAGCCCGAGCTCAGGTTGAGGATGGTGCCTTGTACCCAGTTGGTACGGTAGGCGTCGGTGCGTGCCTGGCCGTGCTTCTGGTAGGTGAACTTGCCGCCACGAAACCGCTGTTCGTTGGAGAACCAGTTACGGGTGGTACCGCCCAGGCTTGCGCCGTCGACAAAACCTTTGGCCTCGCTTTGGGCGCTGGTGCCGGCCAGTGTGGTAGGAACGAAGTCCTGGCTTTGCGTGTCAGCGAAAGCGGTTGCCGTGATGCTGCTGATGGCCAGGGCCAGAAGCGCTTTGTTGCTCAGTTTCATGGGTGGAGCTCCTTTGGTTCTCTTTTTTTATGCCGGTCTTTTTAGGTGAACCGGCTATTGGGTGTGTAACTCGTTCAAGCTATTGCAAACGTTTGCTGTAGGAAATTTCCCTACAAAAAGCCGCACGTTTGCGCGAGAGCCCGATTCGCTCTCTGCAATCCGGTTAGTTTCTTATGGGTTGATGCTGACGCCCGAGAACACGTTGCGGCCGAAGGGGCTCACTTTGAAACCTTCGACTTTGGTGCTTAACGGCTGGTTGACCGTCGAGTGGGCGACTGGCGTGATCGGCACCTGGCTTTTAAGCAGTTGCTGCGCCTGTTTGTACAGAACAGTCCGTTGTTCGCGGTCGGTCACGACCTTGGCTTGCTTGATCAGCTTGTCGTACGCCGGGTCGCACCACATGGAGTAGTTGTTCCCGCCGATGGCGTCGCAGCTGTAGAGCGTGCCCAGCCAGTTGTCCGGGTCACCATTGTCACCGGTCCAGCCGATCAGGCTCACATCGTGCTCACCGTTCTTGGTGCGCTTGATGTATTCCCCCCACTCGTAGCTGACGATCTTCACTTTCAGGCCGATCTTGGCCCAATCGTTCTGCAGCATTTCGGCCATCAGCTTGGCGTTGGGGTTGTACGGACGTTGCACCGGCATCGCCCACAGGGTGATCTCGGTACCTTCCTTCACGCCGGCGGCCTTGAGCAGTTCCCTGGCTTTTTCCGGGTTGTAGGCGGCGTCCTTGATGCTGTCATCGTAGGACCACTGCGTCGGCGGCATGGCGTTGACCGCCAGTTGCCCTGCGCCCTGGTACACGGCATTGAGGATGCTCTGCTTGTTCACCGCCATGTCCAGCGCCTGACGCACTTCGAGCTGGTCGAACGGCTTGTGGCGCACGTTGTAGGCGATGTAGCCCAGGTTGAAGCCGGGCTTGGTCAGCAACTGCAGGTTCGGATCGGCCTTGAGCGCGTCGACGTCGGCCGGGCGCGGGTGCAGGGTGACCTGGCATTCGCCGGCCTTGAGCTTCTGCACACGCACCGACGCATCGGTGTTGATGGCGAAGATCAATTGGTCGAGCTTGACCCGGCTCGGGTCCCAATACTGTTTGTTGGCCACATAACGGATCTGCGAATCCTTCTGGTAGCGCTGGAACACGAACGGGCCGGTGCCGATCGGCTTCTGGTTGATGTCGCTGGGCTTGCCGTCCTTCTGCAACTGCTCAGCGTATTCGGCCGAGAGGATGGCGGCAAAGCTCATGGCAATGTTCTGCACGAACGCGGCGTCCACCGTGTTCAGGGTCATCACCACGGTGTACGGGCCGGTTTTCTCGACCTTGGCGATGTTCTTGTTCAGGCTCATCCCGTTGAAGTATGGAAACTCGGTGGGGTAGGCCTTGCGAAACGGATGCTCGGGGTCAAGCATGCGGTTGAAGGTGAACAGCACGTCGTCGGCATTGAAGTCCCGCGTCGGCTTGAATTCCTTGTTGCTGTGGAATTTCACCCCTTCACGCAGGTGAAAGGTGTAGGTCAGGCCGTCTTCGGAAATATCCCACTTGGTCGCCAGGCCCGGCACAACATTGGTCTCGCCTTTTTCAAACTCGACCAGACGGTTGTACAGCGGCTCGGCCGCATCGTTGTCGGTGGCGGTGGTGTATTGCGCAGTGTCGAAACCTGCCGGGCTGCCCTCGGAACAGAACACCAGGCTCTTCTTGTCGGCGGCCTGGCCCAGCGAGGCCACAGCCAGCAGGCTGGTGCCGAAAATCGCGGATAGAACGGTGGTATGGCGCATGACGATCCCAATCCTTGTTTGTAGTTATCGATCAGCAAGCAATCACCCTGGCGTCCTGCCAGGAAGACATTGCTGATCCCACACACAGCAAGTGCCTTTCCGAACGTGGCATCTCTGCTGTCGTACGACGTTAGGGGTCGCGGACTTCGCAGTAAATGCGCAAAAACGGATGGACCGCGTAGGCAGCGGAAGCACATATCGCAGTCCATTGCTGTAGGACGCAATGGATGTATATGTAGTCTTTTGCCTACGATCCAGGCAGAAACAATAACGGCGACGTTATGAAACGTCGCCGCCAGTGATGTTTACTTGCCGCTTACGCTGACGCCGTAGAAGGAGTTCAAGCCAAACGGGCTGATCTTGAAGTCCTGCACGGTGTTGCGCATGGGTTGATACACCGTCGAGTGCGCGATGGGTGTCATCGGTACTGCATCTTTGAGGATATGTTGCGCCTGCTTGTACAGCTCGGTGCGTTTGGCGACATCCGAAGTAGCCTTGGCTTCTTTTACGATGCCGTCGAATTTCTTGTCACACCATTTGGAGAAGTTGTTGCCGGCCAGGGAGTCGCAGCCGAACAGCACGTTCAGCCAGTTGTCCGGGTCACCATTGTCGCCGCTCCAGCCAATGATCATGGCCTGGTTCTCGCCGCCTTTGGAGCGCTTGATGTACTCACCCCACTCGTAGCTGACGATGTTGACCTTCAGGCCGATCTGTTTCCAGTCGTTCTGCAGCATCTCGGCCATCAGCTTGGCGTTCGGGTTGTACGGACGCTGTACCGGCATGGCCCACAGGGTGATCTCGGTGCCTTCCTTGACGCCGGCTTCCTTGAGCAATTCCTTGGCCTTGGCAGGATCGTACTTGGCATCCTTGATGGTGGTGTCGTAGGACCACTGGGTCGGCGGCATGGCGTTGACGGCCAGTTGGCCGGCGCCCTGGTACACGGAGTCGATGATCTGCTGCTTGTTCACCGACATGTCCAGTGCTTCACGTACGCGCAGGTCGGACAGCGGGTTGGCTGCGGTCTGGCCCTTGAGTACCGGCATGACGTTGTAGGCGATGTAGCCCAGGTTGAAACCGGCCTGGTGCGGCAGTTTCAGGTCCTTGTCTTCGCCCAGCGCCTTGAGGTCGGCCGGACGCGGGAACAGGGTGATCTGGCATTCGTTTTTCTTGAGCTTCTGGATACGCACGGACGGGTCGGTGGTGATGGCGAAGATCAGGTTGTCGATCTTCACGTCTTCAGGTTTCCAGTAGTCCTTGTTGCCGGTGTAGCGAATGTTCGAGTCTTTCTGGTAGCTCTTGAACACGAACGGGCCGGTGCCGATCGGCTTCTGGTTGATGTCGGCAGGTTTGCCTTCCTTCAACAGTTGGGCGGCGTATTCGGCTGACTGGATCGAGGCGAAGCTCATGGCCAGGTTCTGGATGAACGCCGCGTCCACGGTGCCAAGGGTGAACTTGACGGTGTGGTCATCGACTTTCTCGATGTTCTTGATGTTGGTGTCCATCCCCATGTCCGTGAAGTACGGGAACTCGGTGGGGTAGGCCTTACGGAATGGATCGTCTTTGTTGATCATCCGGTTGAAGGTGAACAGTACGTCGTCGGCCGAGAACTCACGAGTCGGCTTGAAGTACGGGGTGGTGTGGAACTTGACGCCTTCGCGCAGGTGGAAGGTGTACGTCAGGCCATCCGGGGAAACGTCCCAGCTGGTGGCCAGGCCAGGAACCACGGCGGTGCCGCCACGTTCGAACTGGCTCAGACGGTTGAACATGGTTTCGGCCGAAGCATCGAAGTCTGTTCCGGTGGTGTACTGGCCTGGATCGAAACCGGCCGGGCTCCCTTCGGAGCAGAACACCAGGTTAGTTGCCGCAAGGGCTGCAGGGGCGGCGGCCATTAGGCCCGCGCTCACTAATAACGGAAGGACTGCGTGTTTGAGCATGTTGGCCTCATGATTTGTTGTCATTTTTGGTGGTGAGGGCGACCTCGTGAGTCGGCCTGCGGATACTTATGCAGGCGCCATACCCATTGCAAGACGCTGAACCGCTGCAAGGCTCAAAGTGTGGTACGAACGTACAGGAATGTCGCATTTATGAAAGTTTTGACATAAATGCATATATTTAGAGCGTTTTTTCGGTGCATCAGGCGCACCAGAAATGCCCGGCCGAGGCGTCTGGCGCACTCGGTTGGGGCGGTTGTGTTACTTCTCCAGACTCACGCCGTAGAACGGTGTCAGCCCGAACGGACTGATCTTGAAGTCCTGCACTTCCTTGCGCAGTGGCTGGAAAACCGTCGAGTTTGCAATAGGCGTTATAGGCACTTGTTCCTTAAGGATTTTCTGTGCCTGTTGATACCACTTGATGCGCTGCTCGCGGTCATTACTGACCTTGGCCTGCTGCACCAGCTTGTCGTAGGCCGGGTTACACCACTTGGCGTAGTTGCTGCCCTTGACCGCGGCACAACTGTAGAGCACGCCCAGCCAGTTATCCGGGTCGCCGTTGTCGCCGGTCCAACCGTAGATCATGGCGTCGTGCTCGCCGTTTTTGGCGCGCTTGATGTATTCGCCCCACTCATAGCTGACGATATTGGCCTTGATGCCGACCTTGGCCCAGTCCTGCTGGATCATCTGCGCCGACATGCGCGCGTTCGGGTTGGACGCACGCTGAACGGTCATCGCCCACAGGTTGATCGTGGTGCCTGGGGCGATACCTGCTTCTTTCAGTAGCGCCTTGGCCCTGGTTGGGTCGTATGGGGCGTCCTTGATCGTCGGGTCATAGGACCACTGCGCCGGTGGCAGGGCGTTCTGCGCCAATTGTCCGGCGCCTTGATACACGGCTTTGATAATCGCCGGCTTGTCGATGGCCATGTCCAGCGCCTGGCGTACCTTGAGCTGATCCAGCGGCGGGTGGGTCACGTTGTAGGCGAGGAAACCCAGGTTGAACCCGGCCTGCTGCAACACGCGCAGGTTGGGGTCCTGCTTGATCACCTCAATGTCCTGCGGGCGAGGATAACCGCTCACCTGGCATTCACCGGCCTTGAGCTTTTGCAGGCGCGAGGCCGCATCCGGGGTGATCGCGAACACCAGGTTGTCGAGCTTCACATCCTCGGGCTTCCAATACTGTTTATTGGCAACGTAGCGAATCTGCGAATCCTTCTGGTAACGCTTGAACACAAACGGCCCGGTGCCGACGGGCTTCTGGTTGATGTCTTCGGCCTTGCCTTGCTTGAGCAACTGCGCGGCGTATTCGGCGGACTGGATCGAGGCGAAACTCATGGCCAGGTTCTGCACGAACGAGGCATCGACGTTGTTCAGGTTGAAACGCACGGTGTGTGCGTCGATTTTCTCGACGTTCTTGATCGTGGTGTTCAGACCCATGTCGGTGAAGTACGGCGATTCGGACGGGTAGGCCTTGCGAAACGGGCTTTCGGCGTCGAGCAGACGATTGAAGGTGAACAGCACGTCATCGGCATTGAAGTCGCGAGTCGGCGTGAAGAAATCGGTGGTGTGGAACTTCACGCCATCGCGCAGATGGAAGGTGTACGCCAGACCGTCTTTGGAGATATCCCAGCTGGTTGAAAGGCCAGGTTCGACTTCAGTGCCGCCGCGCTTGAACTGGGTCAGGCGGTTGAATACGGTTTCGGCCGAGGCGTCGAAGTCGGTGCCGCTGGTGTACTGGCTGGGGTCGAAACCGGCGGGGCTGGCTTCGGAGCAGTAGACCAGCGTAGTCGCCGCCTGGGCCATTGGCAGGAAGGCCAGCAGGCCTGCGGCGAGCAGCAGTGGTTTGATGGCGATTCTTTCCATGGAGACCCCTTAGATGGCAGGCATATAAAAGCTGCCCAAACGAAAACGGCGGTTACCGAGGTTACCGCCGTTTAGGTGTGTCAGGTAGGGGTTACTGCATCTGCACTTCGATCACGCCATCGGCGCTCATATTGACCTGACTGGTGCCAGCCTCCACCTCCGGCGTCGGCGCTGAATCGGCCATGGCCGATTTCATCAACATCGCGCCACGAGCGTAGGGCATCGGATAGCCATTGGTATTGAAGTTGAGGTTGACGATCTTGTAGCCCTTGCCACCCAAGGCATCGGTCGCTAATTGCGCACGGGCCTTGAACGCGGCCACTGCGTCCTTGAGCAACGCATCTTCGCTGGTTTTGCGCGTGGTGTCGGCGATAGCGAAGTCCATGTTCTGCATTTTCAGGGTATTGAGCAGCTCTCCGGTGAGCTTGGACAGCGCCGGGAAGTCCGCGCTTTCCAGGCGCAGTTCGGCGCGTTCACGCCAGCCGGTGATCTTCTGGTTCTTGTTGTCGTAGATCGGGTAGCTGTTGCGGCTGCCCTGGCGCAGGGTCACGGCCTTGACTTCACGGGCCTGGCCGAGCGCGGTGTTCATGGTGTTGGTGATTTCGGCGGCGAGCTTGGCCGGGTCGCTGTTCTGCGATTCGGTGTAGAGGGTGACGATCATCTTGTCGCGGGCGACTTCCTGGCTGACTTCGGCGCGCAGGGAAATCTGGTTGTAATGCAGCTCGTCGGCGGCCAGCGCCGGCAGGCTGGCCAGGGTGCTGGCGCCGAGGGTGAGCAGGGCTGCGCTGCGAGTGAAACGAGACATGGAAGCTCCTTGGGACAGTGGTGTTGGGTATGACTGTAGACGTTGGTGTCGGGTTCTTCGGGTTTACACATTACTTATAATGCCGCGCATGCCGACGAACGGCGGTCTGTGCGGCCTGCGTCAAAGAGCCACACGCGCCATGTCTGCGCTGCTGCTTCGTTTATACTCCTGGCGATCCGCCTGCAGCGCTCATCGGGAGAGCCCATGCTCGCCGCCGTAAAACTGACTTCCGCCACCCGCCAGAACCTTTGGCGCCTGACGTTTATCCGCACCCTGGTACTGGCCGCACAGGCCGGCTCCGTGGGGCTCGCCTACTGGTTCGATCTGCTGCCGCTGCCCTGGCTGCCGCTGGGTGTGACGCTGGGGTTCTCCACGGTGTTGTGCGTGTTTACCGTGATCCGGTTGCGTACCACCTGGCCGGTCACCGAGCTGGAGTATGCGCTGCAGTTGGCCTGCGACCTGTTTATCCACAGTGTGTTGCTTTATTTCTCCGGCGGTTCCACCAACCCGTTCGTTTCCTATTACCTGGTGCCGCTGACCATCGCCGCCGTGACCTTGCCATGGCGTTATTCGGTGGTACTGTCGGGGATTGCGCTGACCCTCTACACCTTGCTGCTGGCCCAGTTCTACCCGTTGCAAACCTTCCCCATCGCGCGGGAAAACCTGCAGATCTACGGGATGTGGTTGAGCTTTGCGCTGTCGGCGGCGGTCATCACCTTTTTTGCCGCACGCATGGCCGAAGAACTGCGCCGACAGGAAGAACTGCGCGCCATTCGCCGCGAAGAGGGCCTGCGCGACCAGCAACTGCTGGCCGTCGCCACCCAGGCCGCCGGCGCTGCCCATGAGCTGGGTACGCCGTTGGCGACCATGAGCGTATTGCTCAAGGAAATGACCCAGGACCATCATGACCCGGCTCTGCAGGATGACCTCGGCGTACTGCAGGAGCAGGTCAAGCAATGCAAGCTGACCTTGCAGCAACTGGTGCGCGCCGCCGAAGCCAACCGCCGCCTGGCGGTGCAGATGCAGGACGTCACCCAATGGCTCGACGAAGCGCTGAACCGCTGGCACCTGATGCGCCCCGAAGCCAGTTACCGCTTCACCCTGCTGGGCCAGGGCAGCGTGCCGCGCATGGCGCCGCCTCCTGACCTCACCCAGGCGTTGCTCAACCTGTTGAATAATGCCGCCGACGCCTGCCCCGAAGGCCTGGGCGTGCAGTTGGACTGGGACGCGGAGCACGTCACCATCAGCATCCGTGACCACGGCGCCGGCGTGCCGCTGGCCATTGCCGAGCAGATCGGCAAACCCTTCTTTACCACCAAGGGCAAAGGCTTCGGCCTGGGCCTGTTTTTGAGCAAGGCCAGCGTGACCCGCGCGGGCGGCTCAGTGAAACTCTACAGTCATGAGGAAGGTGGCACGCTCACCGAGCTGCGCCTGCCCCGTGTCGCACGAGGAGATAGCGATGAGTGACGAGATTCAAGTCGAAGGCGAAGAACTGCCGCACCTGTTGCTGGTAGACGACGACGCCACCTTTACCCGCGTGATGGCGCGCGCCATGAGCCGTCGCGGCTTTCGCGTGAGCACCGCAGGTTCCGCCGAAGAAGGCTTGAGCATCGCCCAGGCCGATCTGCCGGACTACGCCGCGCTCGACCTGAAAATGGACGGCGACTCGGGTCTGGTGCTGTTGCCCAAGCTGCTGGAACTCGATCCGGAAATGCGCGTGGTGATCCTCACCGGGTACTCCAGCATCGCCACCGCCGTCGAGGCCATCAAGCGCGGCGCCTGCAACTACCTGTGCAAGCCGGTCGACGCCGACGACGTGCTGGCCGCGCTGCTCTCCGAGCATGCCGACCTCGACACTCTGGTGCCGGAAAACCCGATGTCGGTGGACCGCCTGCAGTGGGAGCACATCCAGCGTGTGCTGACCGAACACGAAGGCAATATCTCGGCCACCGCCCGCGCCCTCGGGATGCACCGCCGCACCTTGCAACGCAAGCTGCAAAAGCGTCCGGTACGCCGCTGAACCTAAGCTGAACGACCCGTCTCAGGCCGCACGGAGCCCTGAACCGATCCCTTATGATCGGTTCAAACGCCTGCCATTTTTCCTACAGAGCCTGAACGATGAACCAGAACGCAGAGTATTCCGCGGTCAATGACGCCGTGCATGGGCAATTCTTCCGTCGAACCTGGGCGATGATCACGCCGTACTGGCGCAGTGAGGAGAAGGGCAGGGCCTGGTTGCTGCTGGCGGCAGTGATTGCGCTGTCACTGTTCAGCGTGGCGATCTCCGTGTGGATCAACCACTGGTACAAGGATTTCTACAACGCACTGGAGAAGAAGGACACCGCCGCGTTCTGGCAATTGATCGGCTATTTTTGCGGGATCGCGACGGTGGCTATTCTCGGTGCGGTCTACCGCCTGTACCTGACGCAGATGCTGACCATCCGCTGGCGCGCCTGGCTCACCGAAAAACACTTCGCGCGCTGGCTGGCCCACAAGAATTATTACCAACTGGAGCAGGGCGGTTACACCGACAACCCCGACCAGCGGATTTCCGAAGACCTCAACAGTTTCACCACCAATACTCTGGGCCTCGGCCTGGGGCTGCTGCGCAACGTTGTCAGCCTGGTGTCGTTTTCCGTGATCCTGTGGGGCGTGTCGGGCAGCATCGAAGTCTTCGGCATCACCATTCCGGGTTACATGTTCTGGTGTGCACTGGTGTATGCCGGGGTCGGCAGTTGGCTGACCCATCTGATCGGGCGTCGCTTGATCGGCTTGAGCAACCAGCAGCAACGCTTCGAGGCTGACCTGCGTTTCTCCATGGTGCGGGTGCGCGAGAATGCCGAGAGCATCGCCCTGTACAACGGCGAGCCCAACGAGAACCAGCGCCTGAAGACGCGCTTTGGCCGGGTATGGCACAACTACTGGGACATCATGAAAGTGTCCAAGCGCCTGACCTTTTTCACCGCCGGTTACGAGCAGATCGCTATCGTGTTCGCGTTTATCGTGGCGGCCCCGCGTTACTTCGCCGGCAAGATCGAGCTGGGCGAGCTGATGCAGATCAACTCGGCGTTCGGCAACGTGCAGGGCAACTTCAGCTGGTTTATCAGTGCCTACACCGACCTCGCCGCCTGGCGCGCCACCAGCGACCGTTTGTTGAGCTTTCAGCAAGCCATGACGGAAAACGAGCAGCGTCCGGCCGCTATCGAGGTAAATGCAGAAGGCGAACGTCTGATGGTGCAGGGCCTGGGCATGAACCTGGCCGATGGCCGTCACTTGCTCACCGATGCGAACATGATTGTCGAGCCGGGCCAGCGCCTGATGCTCAGCGGTCGCTCCGGCAGCGGCAAGAGCACCCTGCTGCGTGCCATGGGCCGCTTGTGGCCGGCGGGTCACGGCAGCATCCGCCTGCCGGCGGCACGTTATCTGTTCCTGCCGCAAAAGCCTTACCTGCCAATCGGCACGTTGAAGGCGGTGTTGAGTTATCCACAGGACGACAGCGCCTATACGGCCGAACGTTATGCACAGGTGCTGGAAACCTGCCGCCTGCCGCAACTGGTTGCGCGCCTGGACGAGGTCAACCACTGGCAGCGCATGCTCTCGCCTGGCGAGCAGCAACGTCTGGCCTTTGCCCGCGCCTTGTTGTTCGCGCCGCAGTGGCTGTACATGGACGAGGCGACATCGGCCATGGATGAGGAGGATGAGGCCAGCCTGTATCAAGCCTTGATCGATGAGCTGCCGGGGCTGAGCATCTTCAGCGTCGGCCATCGCAGCAGCCTCAAGCGCTTCCATGGGCGGCATGTGCGGATCGAGGGTGGCTGGTTGCAGGAGCAACCCGTTTCCTGAACCTTGACTGCGGTCAGTGTGGGAGGGGACTTGCTCCCGATAGCGGTGTGTCAGTTACAGGTGAGCTGACTGATGCATTGCTATCGAGAGCAAGCCCCCTCCCACATTTTGATGAGATGTGAGTCTCAAACAAAAAGCCCGGCTGATCATCGATCAGCCGGGCTTTTTGTCGTGCCTGAAAAGACTTATTTCTTCAAGCCGTAATGCTCATCCAGCATGCCGGGGGCGTTCGGCGTTTTTGGCGCGTAGTCCCGTGGTGGCTCCTGGTTTTCCCTAGGGGGGTCAGGCGTTCCCGTGGCGCTTGCGGTGCATCGGAATGCAGCGCGGCCAGCAGACGCTGGCGGGTGATGTCATCCAGGGCCAGGCGGTTGGCGCCATCGGCCAGATGATCCTGTACATCCTGGTAGCTCTGGGTGAGTTTCTTGACCAGGGTCGCGGTGCTGTTGAAGTGGGTAACAACCTCGTTCTGATAACTGTCAAAACGTTCCTGAATGTCATCCAGCTGACGCTGCGTGCGGTTAGGCGCGGCATTCGGCAGCAGGCGAGCAACCAGGAATCCAATGGCGACACCGGCAACCAGGGCAAGAGTCGGCAACAACCAAACTAAGAGCGAGTGTTCCACGAGTCCTTCCTCTATAAACGGCTTTGCTTTACGTTAACGGCTCGGACCTGCGCTGTATACCGCGATTAAGCTCGCAATGATGCCATGCACAGACTTTTAGCTAGACGAGTCGACCCTTTGAGAGGTCACGGAGTTCATCTCTTGCTCATGCGTGAAACCCCCGTTTTGATCGATGGCCCGGTGGGCCAATTGGAAGCCCTGTACCTGGATCACCCCGAGCCACGCGGCCTGGCGCTGATCTGCCATCCCAACCCGGTGCAGGGCGGGACCATGCTCAATAAAGTCGTTTCGACCCTGCAGCGCACCGCACGCGATGCCGGTTTGATTACGCTGCGTTTTAATTACCGTGGCGTCGGTGCCAGTGCGGGCACCCATGACATGGCCACCGGGGAAGTCGACGATGCCGAGGCCGCCGCCACCTGGCTGCGGGAAAAACACCCTGACCTGCCGATCACCCTGCTCGGCTTTTCGTTCGGCGGTTATGTGGCCGCCAGCCTCGGCGGGCGCCTGGAAGCCAGGGGCGAACAACTCGCGCATTTGTTCATGGTCGCCGCTGCGGTGATGCGCCTGCGCGATAACGATGTGCTGCCGCTGGGTTGCCCGCTGACCGTGATCCAGCCGGAAACCGACGAAGTGGTCGACCCGCAACTCGTCTACGACTGGTCCGCCGCCTTGAATCGCCCCCATGAGCTGCTGAAAGTGGCAGAATGCGGGCACTTTTTTCATGGCAAGCTCACCGATCTGAAGGATCTGGTGCTGCCGCGCCTCTCGAATTGACAGCAGTCTGATAAGCGATTACCCATGACGACTCGTACCCGTATCCTCACCGGCATTACCACCACCGGCACGCCGCACCTGGGCAACTACGCCGGTGCGATTCGCCCGGCGATCCTCGCCAGCCAGGACGCCAATGCCGACTCCTTCTACTTCCTGGCCGACTACCACGCCCTGATCAAGTGTGATGACCCGCAGCGCATCCAGCGCTCGCGCATGGAAATCGCCGCGACCTGGCTGGCCGGTGGTCTGGATGTGAACCGGGTGACGTTCTATCGCCAGTCCGACATCCCGGAAATCCCCGAGCTGACCTGGCTGCTGACCTGCGTGGCGGCTAAAGGCCTGCTCAACCGCGCCCACGCGTACAAGGCTTCGGTGGACAAGAACGTGGAGGCCGGCGAAGACCCGGATGCGGGCATCAGCATGGGCCTTTACAGCTACCCGGTGCTGATGGCAGCGGACATCCTGATGTTCAACGCGCACAAGGTGCCGGTCGGTCGCGACCAGATCCAGCACGTGGAAATGGCCCGGGATATCGGCCAGCGTTTCAACCACCTGTTTGGCAAGGGCAAGGAGTTTTTCACCATGCCCGAGGCGCTGATCGAAGAAAGCGTCGCCACCTTGCCGGGCCTGGATGGCCGCAAGATGTCCAAGAGCTACGACAACACCATCCCGTTGTTCAGCAGCGCCAAGGACATGAAGGACGCGATCTCGCGCATCGTCACCGATTCCCGCGCGCCGGGCGAAGCCAAGGATCCGGACAATTCACACCTGTTCACCCTGTACCAGGCGTTTGCCAGCAAGGCCGAGGAAGAACAGTTCCGCGCTGAGTTATTACAGGGCCTGGGCTGGGGCGAGGCGAAGAACCGTCTGTTCCAACTGCTCGACGGCCAGCTTGGTGAAGCCCGCGAGCGTTATCACACGCTGATGTCGCGCCCCTCGGACATGGAAGACCTGCTGCTGGTGGGCGCGAAGAAGGCCCGTGCCGTGGCCGCACCGTTTCTCGCTGAACTGCGCGAGGCCGTTGGCCTGCGTTCGTTTGTCGAGCAGGCTGCAGCACCGGTCGCCACGAAAAAGAAAGCCGCGAAAACCGCGCGGTTTGTGAGCTTTCGCGAAGACGACAGTTTCCGCTTTCGTCTCCTGGCCGCCGATGGCGAGCAGTTGCTGTTGTCGCGCAACTTCGCCGATGGCAAAGCGGCGGGCGCGGCAACCAAGCAATTGCAAAGCGGCGACGCGCTGGACGTGCGCAATGAAGGCTTGGCCTTCAGCGTGTGGCTGGACGGTAAACCGGTGGCCGACAGTGCCGAGTTCGCCGACGAAGCGTCACGCGATGCCGCCATCGCCGCCTTGCGCATTGCGTTGACCCCCTCGAGGATTAACCCGACCAAGGGTTGATTGCCATTATTCAGGGCCGTCGTTACAGTGACGGCCCGTTTTTGTTGCCTTGCTAACGAAATTATGACGCCCCTAGAACGATATCAAGCTGATCTGAAACGCCCTGAATTCTTCCATGATGCGGCGCAGGAAAATGCCGTGCGTCATTTGCAGCGCCTGTACGACGACCTCGTCGCGGCTTCGCAGAACAAGCCCGGGATGTTCAGCAAGCTGTTTGGCAAGAAAGACCAGACGCCGGTCAAGGGCCTGTACTTCTGGGGCGGCGTCGGCCGGGGCAAGACCTACCTGGTGGACACGTTCTTCGAAGCGCTGCCGTTCAAGGAAAAGGTGCGCACGCACTTTCACCGCTTCATGAAGCGCGTGCACGAAGAGATGAAAACCCTGCCGGGCGAGAAAAACCCGCTGACCATCATCGCCAAGCGCTTTTCCGACGAAGCCAAGGTGATCTGCTTCGATGAGTTCTTCGTCTCCGACATCACCGACGCGATGATCCTCGGCACCTTGATGGAAGAGCTGTTCAAGAACGGCGTGACCCTGGTCGCCACCTCGAACATCGTGCCCGACGGTTTGTACAAGGACGGCCTGCAGCGTGCACGCTTCCTGCCGGCCATCGCGCTGATCAAGCAGAACACCGAAATCGTCAACGTCGACAGCGGCGTCGACTACCGCCTGCGTCATCTCGAGCAAGCGGAGTTGTTCCACTTCCCGTTGAACGAAGCGGCCCACGAAAGCCTGAAGAAAAGCTTCCGCGCGCTGACGCCGGAATGCACCCAGGCGGTGGAAAACGACAAGCTGATGATCGAGAACCGCGAAATCATCGCCTTGCGTACCTGCGACGACGTGGCCTGGTTCGAATTCCGCCAACTGTGCGACGGCCCGCGCAGCCAGAACGATTACATCGAACTGGGCAAGATCTTCCACGCGGTGATCCTCAGCGGCGTGGAACAGATGAGCGTGACCACCGACGATATTGCGCGGCGGTTCATCAACATGGTCGATGAGTTCTACGACCGTAACGTCAAGTTGATCATCTCGGCAGAAGTCGAGCTCAAGGATCTCTATACCGGCGGTCGCCTGAACTTCGAGTTCCAGCGCACCCTGAGCCGGTTGCTGGAGATGCAGTCCCACGAGTTTCTGTCGCGCGGGCACAAGCCGTAAGCAGTTTCCAGAGCTGTGGAGTTTAATGTGGGAGGGGGTTGCCCCCGATAGCGGTGAATCAGTCAGTGCGTCATTGGCTGACAGACTGCTATCGGGAGCAAGCCCCCTCCCACATTGGTTTTGTGTATATCCCCAATTAAGCGGCTTGCTGGAACTGCTGGCGGTATTGGTTCGGTGAAAGTTCGGTGTGCTGCCTGAACAGCCGCGCAAAGAAACTCGCATCGTCATACCCCACCTCATAGCTGATGGTCTTGATGCTTTTGCGGCTGCCCGAGAGCAGGCCCTTGGCCGTCTCGATACGCAGGCGTTGCAGGTAGTGCAGCGGCTTGTCGCCGGTGGCGGTCTGGAAGCGGCGCATGAAGTTGCGAATGCTCATGCCGTGTTCGCGGGCCACGTCTTCAAAGCGAAACTTGTCGGCAAAGTGTTCTTCGAGCCAGTGCTGGATCTGCAGGATGATCACGTCCTGATGCAGCTTCTGCCCACCAAAGCCAATGCGTCCCGGCGAATAACTGCGCTGCACTTCATAGAGGATGTCGCGGGCCACGGCCTGGGCAATATTGGCGCCGCAGAAACGTTCGATCAGGTAGATGTAGAGGTCGCAGGCCGAGGTGGTGCCGCCGGCGCAATACAGGTTGTCGGCGTCGGTCAGGTGCTTGTCCTGATTGAGGTGCACCTGGGGGAAGCGCTCGCTGAAGGCCGTGAAGAAGCGCCAGTAGGTAGTCGCCTCCTTGCCATCGAGCAGACCGGCTTCGGCCAGCCAGAACACCCCGGTGGCCTCGCCGCAGAGTACGGCGCCGCGCGCGTGTTGCTCGCGCAGCCATGGCAGCACTTGCGGGTAGCGGGTGCACAGGGTCTCGAAGTCGTCCCAGAAGGCCGGCAACACGATGATGTCGGCGTCTTCCAGGCCGCCGTCCACCGGCATGATCACATCGCTGAAGCTGCGCACCGGTTGGCCGTCGGGGCTGACCAGGCGGGTTTCAAAGCCCGGGGTCAGGCCCAGGCCCTGCTGTTTGCCGTAGCGCAGGCTGGCGAGGTGAAAGAAATCCTTGGCTTGCATGAGCGTGGACGCGAACACCCGGTCAATGGCCAGGATGCTGACGCGCCGCAACGGCGTGGAGGCTTGGTTGGACATGATCTCATTTATTCTTATAGGGGAAAGTGGTCACCAGACGGCTGGATCGTCTTATTTTTCGTCGTGTGTGTCCAGTGCCCCGTGACGCCATCGAGAGCAGGTTCCCCGCGTGTTCACCCATCAAGTGTGGGAGGGGGCCTGCTCGCGATCGCGGTCTACAGGTCAATCAAGGTGCAGGGTTGGGATGCTCCTTCTGAATCGCCTCAATCCCTTCCAGCACTTCCTTCGACAGCTTCAGCCCGGCACTGGCAATGTTGCTGTCCAACTGCGCAAGGCTTGTGGCACCAATGATATTGCTGGTCACAAACGGTTGCTGCGTGACGAACGCCAGGGCCATCTGCGCCGGGTCCAGGCCGTGTTCTCGTGCCAGCGCCACATAGCGGCTGCAGGCCGCTTCCGACTGCGGGTTGAAATAGCGGCTGAAGCGGCTGTATTCCGTCAGCCGCGCCTTGGCCGGGCGCGCGCCGTTTTCATATTTGCCGCTGAGCATGCCGAACGCCAGCGGCGAGTAGGCCAGCAAGCCGCACTGTTCGCGAATCGCCACTTCCGCCAGGCCCACTTCAAAGCTGCGGTTGAGCAGGTTGTAGGGGTTCTGGATCGACACCGCGCGCGGCCAGCCGCGGGCTTCGGCCAGGGCCAGGAATTTCATGGTGCCCCACGGGGTTTCGTTGGACAGGCCGATGTGGCGGATCTTGCCGGCCTTGACCTGCTCGTCCAGCGCTTCGAGGGTTTCCTCCAGTGGGGTGATGTCCGGCTGATCCTCGTGCTGGTAGCTCAGCTTGCCGAAGAAGTTGGTGTTGCGCTCCGGCCAGTGCAGTTGATACAGGTCGATCCAGTCGGTTTGCAGGCGTTTGAGGCTGGCGTCCAGCGCCTGGACGATGTGGGTGCGATTGTGTTTGAGGTTACGGTCGCGGATATAGTCGATACCGTTGCCGGGGCCGGCGATCTTGCTGGCGAGGATCCAGTCGGCCCGGTCGCCGCGGCTTTTGAAGTAGTTGCCGATATACCGCTCGGTGGTGGCATAGGTATCGGCCTTGGGCGGCACCGGGTACATTTCGGCGGTATCGAGGAAGTTGATCCCGGCCGCCTTGGCCCGCTCGATCTGTGCGAAAGCCTCTGCCTCGCTGTTCTGCTCACCCCAGGTCATGGTGCCCAAGGCTATCGCGCTCACGTTCAGATCCGTACGGCCCAGCTGTCGATAATCCATCGGGTACTCCTTGCAGGGAAAACAATCATAAAAGCAGGTTGAATTTTTTTTCGCAATCTGCATAATTGCCCACCTCTTTCTGCAGTGGAAGTGATGCGCCGTCTGCCGAAGAATCTTGCCGTTGAACGGACGCGCCGACCCGAGCCCCCGATAGCGTCTGTATCCGGCTGCCTTTGACTTGTCAAAGTACGCACTATTCAGTAAGATCCGCCGTCTAATTTACAGGGCGGCCCCTGAGGCTATTAAAGAATGACAACTTTTACTGCAAAACCGGAAACAGTTCAGCGCGACTGGTTTGTCGTCGACGCCGCTGGTCAGACCCTGGGTCGTCTGGCCACTGAAGTCGCCAGCCGTCTGCGTGGCAAGCACAAGCCTGAGTACACCCCTCACGTTGATACCGGTGACTACATCGTGATCATCAACGCTGAGCAGGTACGTGTTACCGGCAACAAAGCGCAAGACAAAATGTACTACCGTCACTCCGGTTTCCCAGGCGGTATCAAGTCTTCCAACTTTGAAGGCCTGATCTCCAAGAAGCCTGAAGCCCCGATCGAAATCGCGGTCAAAGGCATGCTGCCTAAGGGCCCACTGGGTCGCGATATGTTTCGCAAGCTGAAAGTCTATGCGGGCGCTGTACACCCTCATGCTGCTCAGCAGCCCCAAGAACTGAAGTTTTAACGGAATAGTTCATTATGTCGGCGACTCAAAATTACGGCACTGGCCGTCGCAAAACCGCAACCGCACGCGTTTTCCTGCGTCCGGGCACTGGTAACATCTCGATCAACAACCGCACTCTGGAAAATTTCTTCGGTCGCGAAACTGCCCGCATGGTAGTTCGTCAGCCGCTGGAACTGACCGAGACCGTTGAAAAGTTCGACATCTACGTCACTGTTATCGGTGGCGGTGTGAGTGGTCAGGCTGGCGCAATCCGCCACGGTATCACTCGCGCTCTGATGCAGTACGACGAAACCCTGCGTGGCGCTCTGCGCAAAGCTGGCTTCGTGACTCGTGATGCCCGTGAAGTTGAACGTAAGAAAGTCGGTCTGCGTAAAGCGCGTAAGCGTCCGCAGTACTCGAAGCGTTAATTCGCTTTACGTTCCACAAAAACGCCCAGTCTCCTCACGGAGCTGGGCGTTTTTTATTGCTTGGATTTTCGTATTTTTTGCCGTGACAACATGCCGCGTCCTTATACTTCGAGGGTCGCTGGCTGGGCTCAGGGACATTCCCTATTTATTAGTCTGGCTTTTAACTACCATCCGGCGACATTTTTACAGACAGACATTCAATACTGAGCAGGCGCCTGATTTAGCAGGCTATAGAGCCGATGGTGAGAGGACTGAATGAGCAATGACGGCGTGAATGCAGGCCGGCGTCGCTTCCTGGTAGCAGCCACCTCCGTGGTGGGCGCTGCAGGAGCGGTGGGGGCTGCGGTCCCGTTCGTGGGAGCATGGTTCCCCAGCGCCAAGGCGAAAGCTGCGGGCGCGCCGGTGAAGGTGAATGTCAGCAAGATCGAGCCGGGGCAGCAGATGATTGCCGAGTGGCGCGGCCAGCCGGTATTCATTGTGCGCCGTACCGAGGAAATCCTGAGGAACCTGAAAAGCCTTGAAGGCCGACTGTCTGATCCCACCTCCGAGAAGTCCGACCAGCCCGCCTACGCCAGGAATGAAGCGCGGTCGATCAAGCCCGAGATTCTGCTGCTGGTCGGCTTGTGTACTCACCTGGGTTGCTCGCCGACCTTTCGCCCTGAAGTGGCGCCGGCGGATCTGGGCAAGGACTGGGTCGGCGGCTTCTTCTGCCCGTGTCACGGTTCCCAGTACGACCTCGCCGGGCGCGTCTACAAGTCCCAACCTGCGCCGCTTAACCTGCCCGTGCCGCCGCATTCCTACGAAACGGACGACCTGATTGTCATTGACCTCGACCAGGAGAATGGGTGATGAGCAAGTTCATGGATTGGATCGATGCGCGCTTTCCCGCCACCAAAATGTGGGAAGGCCACCTCAGCAAGTACTACGTGCCAAAGAACTTCAACTTCTTCTACTTCTTCGGCTCCCTGGCGCTGCTGGTGCTGTTCAACCAGATCATCACCGGCGTCTGGCTGACCATGAGTTACACGCCCACGGCTGAAGAGGCGTTCGCCTCGATTGAAGGCACCATGCGTGACGTCAACCACGGAGCAATCCTGCGAACGCTGCATGCCGTGGGCGCCTCGATGTTCTTCATCGTCATCTACCTGCACATGTTCCGTGGCCTGCTCTACGGTTCCTACCAGAAGCCCCGCGAGCTGGTGTGGGTGTTTGGCATGCTGATCTACCTGGCACTCATGGCCGAAGCCTTCATGGGGTATCTGCTGCCATGGGGGCAGATGTCGTACTGGGGCGCCCAGGTGATCATCTCGCTGTTCGGCGCAATCCCGGTGATCGGCAACGACCTGGCCCAGTGGATCCGGGGTGACTACCTGGTCTCTGGCATCACCCTGAACCGTTTCTTCGCCTTGCACGTGGTGGCCCTGCCGATCGTGATCCTGGGTCTGGTGGTGCTGCATATCCTGGCGCTGCATGAAGTGGGGTCCAACAACCCGGATGGCGTGGACATCAAGCAGTACAAGGACGAGAGCGGCATCCCGCTGGACGGCATTGCGTTTCACCCGTACTACACTGTGAAAGACCTCGTCGGTGTGGTGGTATTTCTATTCGTATTCTGCTCGGTCGTGTTCTTTTTCCCGGAAATGGGCGGTTATTTTCTCGAGAAACCCAACTTCGAGCCTGCCAACCCTCTCAAGACGCCTGAGCACATTGCCCCGGTGTGGTACTTCACGCCGTTCTACGCGATCCTGCGCGCCATCCCGGACAAACTCATGGGCGTGATCGCCATGGGCGCGGCCATCGCCGCGTTGTTCGTGCTGCCATGGCTTGACCGCAGTCCGGTCAAGTCCATGCGCTACAAGGGCTGGCTGAGCAGGATCTGGCTGTGGCTGTTCTGCATTTCGTTCGTGACCCTGGGCGTGCTCGGCCTACTGGCGCCGACGCCCGGGCGCACGGTGCTGTCGCAGGTCTGCACCTTTCTGTACTTCGCCTACTTCATTCTGATGCCGTTCTACACCCGGTTCGAGAAGACCAGACCGGTACCGGAAAGGGTGACGGACCGATGAAAAAGCTGTTCGTGGCATTGATTGTGGCGGCGCTGCCGCTGCTGGCCTGCGCCGCCGAGCAAGGCGCGCCGTTGGAGCACATTGACATCGACGTGTCCGACAAAGCCGCCATGCAGGACGGCGCGCGCACCTTCGTCAACTATTGCATGGGCTGCCACAGCGCCAAGTACCAGCGCTATGAGCGCGTGGCCGACGACCTGGGTATCCCTCACGCGCTGATGCTGGAGAAGCTGGTGTTTACCGGCGCCAAAATCGGCGACCACATGGACATCGGTATGCAGCCTGCGGACGCCAAGGCCTGGTTTGGCGCGGCACCGCCCGACCTGACCCTGGTGGCCCGGGTTCGCGGCACCGATTGGCTGTACGGCTATCTCACGTCGTTCTACGAAGACCCGGCCCGGCCATGGGGCGTGAACAACAAGGTTTTCCCGAATGTGGGCATGCCGAACGTTCTGGTCGGCCTGCAGGGTCGCCAGGTGGTAGGATGCACGCAGGTTCAGGTCGTTGAAGACGGCAAGAGGCAATATGATCCGTTGACCGGCACGCCGCTGCCCCATCAAGCGTGTGATCAGCTGACCATCGTGCCCAACACCGGTAAGCTGAGCGCAGAGCAGTTTGACGAGAAGGTCAGAAACCTGGTGACCTTCCTGGCCTACTCGGCCAACCCGGTCAAATTGCAGCACCAGCGCATCGGTACGTACGTCTTGCTCTACCTGGCTTTCTTCTTTGTATTCGCCTATCTGCTCAAACGCGAATACTGGAAGGATGTGCATTGATCCAACCGTAAGCAATTGCTGTTAATCTTGCGCGCCCAGCGGCTTCTCTGACTACACGGCGACCTGGTTGAACCGGGTGCTGCAGAGAGGCGCCCTGGGCGCGCTCGTTTTTGAGCTTTCGATAATTTCAACAAGCGAGGAGGACCGCCATGGGCGTGACCAACCGGTTGGCCTGTTACTCCGACCCCGCCGACCACTATTCCCACCGAGTACGCATCGTGCTCGCAGAGAAGGGTGTCAGCGCCGAGATCATCAGTGTGGAAGCGGGTCGTCATCCGCCGAAACTGATCGAAGTGAACCCTTACGGCAGCTTGCCCACCCTGGTCGATCGTGACCTGGCGTTGTGGGAGTCGACCGTGGTGATGGAATACCTGGATGAGCGTTACCCGCATCCGCCTTTGCTGCCGGTGTATCCGGTGGCGCGTGCCAACAGCCGCCTGCTGATTCATCGAATTCAGCGCGACTGGTGCGGTCTGGTGGATGTGATCCTCGATTCGCGCAGCAAAGAGGCAGCCCGTGTCGTGGCGCGCAAGGAATTGCGCGAGAGCCTGACAGGCGTTTCGCCGTTGTTCGCGGATAAACCTTTTTTCCTCAGCGAGGAACAAAGTTTGGTGGATTGCTGCCTATTACCCATACTCTGGCGCTTGCCGATTCTGGGCATTGAACTGCCTCGGCCGGCCAAGCCTTTGCTTGATTACATGGAGCGCCAATTTGCGCGTGAGGCTTTCCAGGCGAGTCTGTCTGGTGTCGAACGCGACATGCGCTAAGGCCTAAGGAGCCGTTGATGAACTCCAGTCGACCCTATTTGGTCCGCGCGCTCTACGAGTGGATTGTGGACAATGATTGCACCCCGCACATGCTGGTCAATTCCGAATTCCCCAAGGTGGATGTGCCGCAGGGTTTTTCCAGTGACGGACAAATTGTGCTGAACGTATCACCCAGTGCCGTGCGCCACCTGCACATGGACAACGAAGCCGTCAGCTTCGAAGGGCGTTTCGGCGGTGTGCCGCATACGCTGTTCGTGCCGATTGGCGCCATCCTCGGCATTTATGCCCGGGAAAATGGCCAGGGCATGGTCTTCGATCTGGAATCGCCTTTCGAGGACGAGCCGTCCATCGAAGGCGAGGGCGGTAATGATTTGCCGCCACCGGATTCGGAACCACCGCGCCCCAGCGGCCGGCCGAGCTTGAAAGTGGTGAAGTAAAAGGTTTGTTCTTGCGCACGCTCCGAATCAATGCCCCGGCTGTGCCGGGGCATTTTTTTGCGCGCAGGATAGAGGTGAAAGTCGCGCCTGGACGGTGATCGTACAACCACCATGGGCTATGATGCGTGCTCAAGCTCACCGAGAAAGATGATTCATCATGGAAAACGCCAGCACCGCCCCTCGTCTTCCCCGCAAGCGCCGCAGCCTTGCCCAGGAATTGGTCACGGTGTTGTCCGAGCAGATCCGTGACGGCCAGCTCAAGCGCGGTGACAAGTTGCCCACCGAGTCAGCGATCATGGAAGCCCACGGCGTCAGCCGCACGGTGGTGCGCGAAGCCATCTCGCGCCTGCAGGCGGCGGGGCAGGTGGAGACCCGCCACGGCATCGGCACTTTTGTGCTGGATACGCCAAGCCCCAGCGGCTTTCGCATTGACCCTGCCACCGTGGTGACCTTGCGTGACGTACTGGCGATCCTCGAGCTGCGTATCAGCCTGGAAGTGGAGTCGGCGGGCCTGGCGGCCTTGCGCCGTAGCGATGAGCAACTGGCGGCCATGCGCGCCGCCCTCGACGCGCTCAACGAAAGCGCCGCCCACGCCGGCGATGCGGTCGCCTCGGACTTTGCATTTCACCTGGAAATCGCCCTGTCCACCGGCAACCGTTACTTCACCGACATCATGACTCACCTGGGCACCAGCATCATTCCGCGAACCCGCCTGAATTCGGCGCGTCTGGCCCATGACGACCAGCAGCACTACATGGTCCGCCTGAGCCGCGAACACGAAGAAATCTACGACGCCATCGCCCGCCAGGATTCGGACGCAGCACGCGCCGCGATGCGCCTGCACTTGACCAACAGCCGCGAACGCCTGCGCCATGCCCATGAAGAGGCAGAGGCGCAGCGCAACTAAGCCACAAGGCTGCACTCGGTCAACATGTGGGAGGGGCTTGCTCCCGATAGCGGTGTGTCAGTTGATGTCCCTATTGACTGACCCACTGCTATCGGGAGCAAGCCCCTCCCGCATTGATTTCCATTGTCTGGAAAATCCCGCAGCACATCCGTTGCGATGAATTGCAGTTGACGAATCCTTTTATGGTTGTACGATGACGTACGACATCACCACAACCAACAATAACCTTTCGACAGAAAGTCTTCGCCCAGGGTGTTCGAATAATGAATCCACAAGAACTGAAGTCCATCCTCTCCCACGGTCTGCTGTCTTTCCCGGTGACCGATTTCAACGCCCAGGGTGATTTCCACCAGGCGGGTTACATCAAGCGTCTCGAGTGGCTGGCCCCCTACGGCGCCACGGCTCTGTTCGCCGCTGGCGGCACCGGTGAGTTTTTTTCCCTGGCCGCCAGCGAATACTCCCAGGTGGTGAAAACCGCAGTCGATACCTGCGCCTCCAGCGTGCCGATTCTCGCCGGGGTGGGCGGTGCGACGCGCCAGGCCATCGAATATGCCCAGGAGGCCGAGCGCCTCGGTGCCAAAGGCCTGCTGCTGCTGCCGCATTACCTCACCGAAGCCAGCCAGGACGGGGTTGCCGCCCACGTTGAGGCCGTGTGCAAATCGGTCAAGATCGGCGTCGTGGTGTACAACCGCAACGTCTGCCGCCTGACTGCGCCGCTGCTGGAACGCCTGGTCGAGCGCTGCCCGAACCTGATCGGCTATAAGGACGGCCTGGGTGACATCGAGTTGATGGTGTCGATCCGCCGTCGTCTGGGCGACCGTTTCAGCTACCTCGGCGGCCTGCCGACTGCAGAGGTTTACGCCGCTGCCTACAAGGCCCTGGGCGTGCCGGTGTACTCCTCGGCGGTGTTCAACTTCATCCCGAAAACCGCGATGGACTTCTACCACGCGATTGCCAAAGACGACCACGCCACCGTTGGCAAAATCATCGACGACTTCTTCCTGCCGTACCTTGATATCCGTAACCGCAAGGCCGGCTACGCCGTGAGCATCGTCAAGGCGGGTGCGAAGATCGCCGGCTACGACGCAGGCCCGGTGCGCACCCCGCTGACCGACCTGCTGCCGGAAGAATACGAAGCCCTGGCCGCGCTGATCGACAAGCAAGGCCCGCAATAACTTATCAACAAGGCCGCTGAGCAATCAGCGGCCTTTTGCGTCAGGAGAAGATTCGTGTCCCAAGCAAAGCGTTTTGAAAACTACATCAATGGCGAATGGGTAGCCGGTGCCGACTATTGCACCAACCTCAACCCGTCGGAGTTGTCCGATGTCATTGGTGAATACGCCAAGGCCGATGTCGCTCAGGTCAATGCGGCCATCGACGCCGCCCGCGCTGCGTTCCCGGCGTGGTCCACCTCCGGCATCCAGGCGCGCCATGATGCGCTGGATAAAGTCGGCAGCGAAATCCTCGCGCGCCGTGAAGAACTCGGTACCCTGCTGGCCCGGGAAGAGGGCAAGACCCTGCCCGAGGCCATCGGTGAAGTGACCCGCGCCGGCAATATCTTCAAGTTCTTTGCCGGTGAATGCCTGCGCCTGTCCGGCGACTACGTGCCGTCGGTACGCCCGGGCGTCAATGTTGAAGTGACCCGCGAAGCCCTGGGCGTGGTTGGCCTGATCACCCCGTGGAATTTCCCGATTGCCATCCCCGCCTGGAAAATCGCCCCGGCCCTGGCCTACGGCAACTGCGTGGTGATCAAACCGGCTGAACTGGTACCAGGCTGCGCCTGGGCCCTGGCCGAGATCATCTCGCGCGCCGGCTTCCCTGCCGGTGTGTTCAACCTGGTGATGGGCAGCGGTCGCGTGGTCGGTGACGTGCTGGTCAACAGCCCGAAAGTCGATGGCATCAGCTTCACAGGCTCCGTGGGTGTCGGGCGCCAGATCGCCGTCAGTTGCGTGTCGCGCCAGGCCAAGGTGCAATTGGAAATGGGCGGCAAGAACCCGCAGATCATTCTTGATGACGCCGACCTCAAGCAGGCCGTCGAGCTGTCCGTGCAGAGCGCGTTTTACTCCACCGGCCAGCGCTGCACCGCATCGAGCCGCCTGATCGTCACCGCCGGTATTCACGACCAGTTCGTCGCGGCGATGGCCGAGCGCATGAAGTCGATCAAGGTCGGCCACGCCCTCAAAAGCGGCACCGACATCGGCCCTGTTGTGTCCCAGGCCCAATTGGACCAGGACTTGAAATACATCGACATCGGCCAGAGCGAAGGCGCGCGGCTGGTGAGCGGTGGCGGTATGGTGACCTGCGACACTGAAGGCTACTACCTGGCGCCGACGCTGTTTGCCGACAGCGAAGCGGCCATGCGCATCAGCCGTGAGGAAATCTTCGGCCCGGTGGCCAACGTGGTGCGTGTGGCGGACTACGAAGCGGCGCTGGCGATGGCCAACGACACCGAGTTCGGTCTGTCGGCGGGCATTGCGACCACGTCCCTGAAGTACGCCAACCACTTCAAGCGCCATTCCCAGGCCGGGATGGTGATGGTCAACCTGCCAACTGCCGGCGTGGACTATCACGTGCCGTTCGGTGGCCGTAAAGGTTCGTCCTATGGTTCGCGCGAGCAGGGCCGCTATGCGCAAGAGTTCTACACCGTGGTGAAGACCAGCTACATCGGTTCGTAATACGCAACACCTGTGGCGCCGGCTTTGTGTGGAAGCTGGCTTGCCTGCGATAGCATCACCGGCGTGTGCCTGACACACCGCGGTGCCTGTATCGCAGGCAAGCCAGCTCCCACATAAAGCGGTGTGCGCAGCACAACTTGATTACCCGCAAAAAAAATAATTAGTGGGAGTACTTTTACATGCAAGCGACCAAGCCGACCCATGTCCGCTATTTGATCCTGCTCATGCTGTTCCTGGTGACCACGATCAACTACGCCGACCGGGCCACCATCGCCATCGCCGGCTCCAGCCTGCAAAAAGACCTCGGCATCGACGCGGTCACCCTCGGTTATATCTTCTCTGCATTCGGTTGGGCCTATGTGGCCGGGCAAATTCCCGGTGGCTGGTTGCTCGACCGGTTCGGCTCGAAGAAAGTCTATGCCCTGAGCATCTTCACCTGGTCGCTGTTCACCGTGCTGCAAGGCTATGTCGGTGAATTCGGTATCTCCACCGCCGTGGTCGCGCTGTTCATGCTGCGCTTCATGGTGGGCCTGGCCGAGGCGCCTTCGTTCCCCGGCAATGCCCGTATCGTGGCGGCGTGGTTTCCCACGGCCGAGCGCGGCACGGCGTCGGCGATCTTCAACTCGGCGCAGTACTTTGCCACGGTGTTGTTCGCGCCGCTGATGGGCTGGATCGTCTACAGCTTCGGCTGGCAGCACGTGTTTATCGTGATGGGCGTGATCGGCATCGTCTTCTCGCTGGTCTGGCTGAAAGTTATCCACAGCCCGCGCCAGCACCCGATGATCAACGCAGCCGAGCTCGATTACATTGCGGCCAATGGCGCGATGGTCGACATGGATCAGGACAAGGGCAAAGGCAAGAAAACCGATGGTCCGAAGTGGGACTACATCCGCCAGTTGCTGACCAACCGCATGATGCTCGGCGTGTACCTGGGCCAGTACTGCATCAACGGCATCACCTATTTCTTCCTGACATGGTTTCCGGTGTACCTGGTGCAGGACCGTGGCATGACCATCCTCAAGGCCGGTTTCATCGCCTCGTTGCCGGCCATCTGCGGCTTTATCGGCGGTGTGCTGGGCGGGGTGATTTCCGACTATCTGCTGCGCAAGGGCCATTCGCTGACTTTCGCGCGCAAGGCGCCGATCATTGGCGGCCTGTTGATTTCCAGCAGCATCGTGGCCTGCAACTACGTGGATATCGAATGGATGGTGGTGGGCTTCATGGCTTTGGCCTTCTTCGGCAAAGGCGTTGGCGCACTGGGTTGGGCGGTGGTGTCCGACACCTCGCCCAAACAGATCGCCGGCCTCAGTGGCGGCTTGTTCAACACCTTCGGTAACCTGGCGTCGATCACCACGCCCATCGTGATCGGCTACATCATCAGCACCACCGGCTCGTTCAAATGGGCGCTGGTGTTCGTCGGTGCCAATGCACTGGTGGCGGTGTTCAGCTACCTGGTCATCGTCGGCCCGATCAAGCGTGTAGTCCTCAAAGAGCCGCCAAGCAAGGGGCCAGCGTTGACCAACCTAACCGAAGCGCATTCCTGAGAGGCCCCGTGATGCAATTGATTGAACATGCCGACTCGCCGCGCTCGATCCGTTTGCACGAGCGCGACAACGTGGTGATCGTGGTCAATGACCAGGGCGTCCCGGCCGGGACCGAGTTCCCGGACGGCCTGGTCACCGTGGATTTCATCCCCCAGAGCCACAAGGTGACCCTGGAAGATATTCCCGAAGGCGGTCAGATCATTCGCTATGGCCAGACCATCGGTTACGCCCTGGCGCCGATCCCGCGCGGCAGTTGGGTGCAGGAAGACCAACTGCGCATGCCCACCGCGCCGCCATTGGACAGCTTGCCACTGTCCACCGAGGTGCCTGAGGCCCAGGCGCCTTTGGAAGGGTTCACGTTCGAGGGCTATCGCAACGCCGACGGCACCGTGGGCACGCGCAATATCCTTGGCATCACCACCACGGTGCAGTGCGTCACCGGTGTACTCGACCATGCGGTCAAGCGCATCAAGGACGAACTGCTGCCCAAGTATCCTCATGTCGATGATGTGGTGGCGCTGACCCATAGCTACGGCTGCGGTGTGGCGATCACGGCGACGGATGCCTATATCCCGATCCGCACCGTGCGCAACCTGGCGCGCAACCCGAACCTGGGCGGCGAAGCGCTGGTGATCAGCCTGGGCTGCGAGAAACTGCAGGCCGGGCAGGTGATGCATGAGAACGACAGCTCGGTCGACCTGAGCGAGCCGTGGCTGTATCGGCTACAGGATTCCAGTCACGGGTTCACCGAAATGATCGAGCAGATCATGGCGCTGGCCGAAACCCGCCTGAAAAAACTCGACCAGCGCCGCCGCGAAACCGTGCCGGCGTCCGAGCTGATCCTGGGCATGCAGTGCGGCGGCAGCGATGCGTTCTCCGGCATCACCGCCAACCCGGCGCTGGGCTATGCCTCGGATCTGCTGTTGCGGGCCGGCGCCACGGTGATGTTTTCCGAAGTGACCGAAGTCCGTGATGCCATCTACCTGCTGACGTCGCGTGCGCAAACGAAGGAAATTGCCCAGGAGCTTGTGCGGGAAATGGACTGGTACGACCATTACCTGGCCAAGGGCGAGGCGGACCGCAGTGCCAACACCACGCCGGGCAACAAGAAGGGCGGGTTGTCGAACATTGTCGAGAAGTCCCTGGGCTCCATCGTCAAGTCCGGCAGCAGCGCGATCAACGGCGTGCTGGGCCCCGGCGAGCGCTTCAAGAGCAAGGGCCTGATCTTTTGCGCGACGCCGGCCAGCGACTTTGTGTGTGGCACCTTGCAACTGGCGGCGGGCATGAACCTGCACGTGTTCACCACCGGGCGTGGCACGCCCTACGGGCTGGCGATGGCGCCGGTGGTGAAGGTGTCGACGCGCACGGAGCTGGCGCAGCGCTGGCCGGACCTGATCGACATCGACGCCGGACGCATCGCCACCGGGCGTGCGAGCATCGAGGAACTGGGCTGGGAGTTGTTCCACTTCTACCTGGACGTGGCCAGCGGCAAGAAACAGACCTGGGCCGAGCATCACAAGCTGCATAACGACATTACTCTGTTCAACCCGGCGCCTATAACCTGAGACCGCGTCGCCTGCATCGGGAGCAAGCTCCCTCCCACATTTGACTGCATTCACAGTTCAACATGTGGGAGCGGGCTTGCCCGCGAAGGCGTCCTACCAGACGCCATCGCGCCGCATGGCTTATCATTGACCCTCTGACGACGCTCAAAGGTTCTCCCCGGCATGCTGGCTATCTTCCTCACTACCCTCACCATCACTGCGCCGGTGTTTGCCATGCTGTTTCTCGGTGTGCTGCTCAAGCGCATCAACTGGATCAATGACAACTTTATCCACACCGCTTCCTCCCTGGTGTTTAACGTCACCATGCCGGCGCTGCTGTTTCTCGGCATCCTCCATGCCGACCTGCATGCGGCGCTCCAACCGGGCTTGCTGATCTATTTTGCGGTCGCCACCGTGCTGAGTTTTGCCGTGGCCTGGGGCTGGGCGATTTTTCGCTGCAAGCCGGCAGACCGGGGTATCTATGCCCAAGGCGCGTTTCGCGGCAACAACGGGGTGATCGGTCTGGCGCTGGCCGCCAGCATGTACGGCGACTACGGCATCTCCCTGGGCGCTGTCCTTGCGGCGCTGGTGATCCTGCTCTACAACACGCTGTCGACCATCGTGCTGGCGGTGTACAGCCCGGTGATCAAGTCCGACCCGTGGAGCATCTGCAAGAGTGTGCTGGCCAACCCGCTGATCATCAGCGTGATCGTCGCCGCGCCGTTCGCCTACTTTCAGCTCGGCGTGCCCGGCTGGCTGGAAAAGTCCATGCAGTACCTGGCCGACACAACGCTGCCGTTGGCGCTGATCTGCATCGGCGGCACCTTGTCCCTGGCGGCGCTGCGCAAGAGCGGCAACATGGCGCTCAGTGCGAGCCTGATGAAGATGGTCTGGCTGCCGATTGTCGCGACCCTGGGGGCGTGGCTACTGGGCTTTCGCGGGCCGGAGCTGGGGATTCTGTTTCTGTACTTCGGTGCGCCCACCGCGGCAGCCAGTTATGTGATGGCCCGGGCGGCCGAGGGCAATCATGAGCTGGCGGCGGCGATTATCGTGATCACCACGCTGATGGCGGCGGTGACCACCAATATCGGGATCTTTTTGTTGCAGGCGGGTGGGTGGATCTGAGGTTGCGATAGCTATCTGAAGATCACCGCTGCTCTGCCTGATACACCTCAATCACCTCCTGCGCCGCCCGGAATGCATCAATCGCTGCCGGCACGCCCGCATACACCGCGCAATGCAGCAGGGCTTCGCGAATCTCTTCCACCGTACAGCCATTGTTCAAGGCACCGCGCACGTGACCCTTCAGTTCCTGCGGGCACTTGAGCGCGGTGAGGGCGGCGAGGGTAATCAGGCTGCGGGTCTTGAGTGGTAACCCCTCGCGGTTCCACACGCTGCCCCAGGCATGGTCGTTGACGAAGTCCTGCAACGGCTGGGTGAATTCGGTGGCATTGCCCAGGGCGCGATCGACGAACACATCGCCCATCACCTGGCGACGCATGGCTACGCCGGGTTTCTTCTGATCGGTCATTGCGGTTCCCTCTTGTGTTGGCGGCGCCAGGCGCGCAGCGTGCTGAACAACAGAAAAGCCACCAGCGCCGGCAGGATGTAATACAACATCAGGTGTTCAAGCTTGCCGACCAGGGGCATGCCCGTAGTAAACGCCATTACATGCAGCCCATACGCCAGGTACAGGCCCAGCATCACCAGGCCTTCGGCGCGGGTCACGCGGTAGCCGCTGTAGAACACCGGCAGGCACAGCACCACCACGCCGAGCATCACTGGCAAGTCGAAGTCCACGGCATTGGGCGACACCGAGAGTGGCGTCGGCGCGAGCAGGGCGGTGAGCCCCAGCACGCCGAGCAGGTTGAACAGGTTGCTGCCGATCACGTTGCCTACGGCAATCTCGCGCTCGCCGCGCAGGGCGGCGATCAGCGACGTCGCCAGGCACGGCAGGGAAGTGCCGACGCCGATCAGCGTCAGCCCGACGATACGCTCCGACAGGCCCAGGTCGCTCGCCACGTCCACCGCTGCGCCAAGCAGTAAATGCCCGGCCAGCACCAGCACCAGCAGCCCGCCAACAATGCGTACCACACTGCTCAGCCATGGCGCCCGGGCCACGGTGTCTAGAGTGCGCGGGCGCCGTGAATGGCGCGTCTGGTAATGCAGCACGCCGAGGTAGGCCAGCAGCGCGATCAGCAATAGCAGGCCGTCGAGTGGTGTCAGTTCCTCATTGGCCGCCAGGGTAAACACCAGCAGCGCGGCGATGATCATCACCGGGATGTCCAGGCGTACCAGCTGGCGCGACACCCGCAGCGGAATGATCAGGGCCGCGAGGCCCAGGGTGACGAGGACGTTGAAGATGCTGCTGCCGATCACGCTGCCCACGGCGATATCGGTATTGCCAGCGAGTGTGGCCTGCAGGCTGACGGTCATCTGCGGCGCGCTGCTGCCGAAGGCGACGATGGTCAGGCCGATGATCAGCGGTCGCACCTTGAGGCTGGCGGCCAGGCGCACGGCGGCGCGCACCAGGACTTCGGCGCCGACGATCAGCAGCAGCAGGCCGCTGACCAGTTCGAGCAGGCTCCAGGGCGAGAGGGCTTTTAGTGCGAAAATAGCCTGTGCTCCTTCTTCAGTTGCTCATGGCCTGCACGCGAACCGGCGCAGTGCCGCGGCTCAGCATGCCCAATTGTGCGGCCGCCTGGCGTGAAAGGTCGATCAGGCGCCCACGGGAATGCGGGCCGCGATCATTGATGCGCACGATCACGGAGCGGTTATTGTCGAGATTGGTCACCTTGACCTGCGTGCCAAAGGGCAGACGCCGATGGGCGGCGGTCAGGGCGTGCTGGTTGAAGGGTTCACCGCTGGCGGTGCGGTTGCCATGGTGTTTGGCGCCGTAATAGGAGGCGGTGCCGGTTTCGTCGTAGCCATTGGGGTCGATGAGGCCGCTGGCGCAACCGCCCAGCAGGGAAGACAGGGCCAGTAGACCGAGTAGACGCTTCATGTTCGACGTTACCCCCGTATCAACTGTGAAAAAAGAGGGCTGATGTGGGAGAGGGCAAGCCCCCTCCCACATGGGGGGCGATTCCACAAAGGGCCCGGGCGGGTGTGAAATCGCCCGGACCCTCTACCGCTATCAGCCTTCGAGTTTGCTTTTGAGCAGCTCGTTCACCTGTTGCGGGTTGGCCTTGCCTTTGGACGCTTTCATCGCCTGGCCGACGAAGAAGCCGAACATCTTGCCGCGCTTGGCTTCATCGGCCGCGCGGTATTGTTCGACCTGTTCGGCATTGGCCGCGAGCATTTCATCGAGCACGGCGGAGATGGCGCCGCTGTCGGTGACTTGCTTGAGGCCGCGCTTCTCGATGATCTCGTCAGCGTTGCCTTCGCCTGCCGCCATCGCTTCGAACACCGTCTTGGCAATCTTGCCGGAGATGGTGTTGTCCTTGATGCGCAGCAGCATGCCGCCCAGTTGCTCGGCCGAGACCGGCGCTTCGTCGATTTCCAGGCCTTGCTTGTTCAGCAGGCTGCCCAGCTCGACCATGACCCAGTTGGCCGCAAGCTTGGCGTCACCGGCAATGCTCACGACCTTTTCGAAGTAGTCGGCCTGCTCGCGGCTGGAGGCCAGCACGCTGGCGTCGTATACCGAAAGACCGAACTGCGCCTGGAAACGCTCGCGTTTCTGCGGCGGCAGCTCCGGCAGGGTGGCGCGGATGTCATTGAGGAACGAGTCCTCGATGACCACCGGCAACAGGTCCGGGTCGGGGAAGTAACGGTAGTCGTTGGCTTCCTCCTTGCTGCGCATGGCGCGGGTTTCGTCTTTGTTCGGGTCGTACAGGCGGGTTTGCTGGATGACCTTGCCGCCGTCCTCGATCAGTTCGATCTGGCGACGCACTTCGGTGTTGATCGCCTTTTCGATGAAGCGGAACGAGTTGACGTTCTTGATCTCGCAGCGTGTGCCGTACTCGGTCTGGCCTTTTGGCCGCACCGACACGTTGCAGTCGCAACGTAGCGAGCCTTCGGCCATGTTGCCGTCGCAGATGCCGAGGTAACGCACCAGTGCGTGGATCGTCTTGACGTAGGCCACGGCTTCCTTGGCGCTGCGCATGTCCGGTTCGGAGACGATTTCCAGCAGCGGCGTGCCGGCGCGGTTCAGGTCGATGCCGGTGGCGCCGTTGAATTCTTCATGCAGGCTCTTGCCGGCATCTTCTTCCAGGTGTGCACGGGTCACGCCGACGCGCTTGATGGTGCCGTCTTCCAGCGGGATGTCCAGGTAGCCCTTGCCGACGATCGGCAATTCCATCTGGCTGATCTGGTAGCCCTTGGGCAGGTCCGGGTAGAAGTAGTTCTTGCGCGCGAACACGTTGTGCTGGCCGATTTCGGCGTCAATCGCCAGGCCGAACATCACTGCCATGCGCACCGCTTCCTGGTTCAGCACCGGCAGTACGCCAGGCATGCCCAGGTCGACGAGGCTGGCCTGGGTGTTGGGCCCTGCGCCGAACGTGGTGGCGCTGCCGGAGAAAATCTTCGATTGGGTGGCGAGCTGGGTATGAATCTCCAGCCCGATCACGACTTCCCATTGCATAGTGTTCTCCTCAGAAGCCGGTTGGGGTGCGGGTGTGCCAGTCAGTGTTCAACTGGTACTGGTGCGCCACATTGAGCAGGCGGCCTTCCTGGAAATACGGCGCGAGCAATTGCACGCCCACCGGCAGACCGTCAACGAAACCGGCCGGCATGGACAAGCCCGGCAGGCCCGCGAGGTTGGCGGTGATGGTGTAGAGGTCTTCGAGGTACTCGGCAATCGGATCGCCGGTCTTGGCACCGATCTTCCACGCCGGGTTCGGCGTGGTTGGGCCGAGGATCACGTCGACTTCTTCAAAGGCCGCCATGAAGTCGTTCTTGATCAGGCGACGGATTTTTTGCGCCTTGAGGTAGTACGCGTCGTAGTAGCCGGCCGACAGCGCGTAGGCGCCGACCATGATGCGCCGCTGTACTTCGACGCCGAAGCCTTCGCCACGGGAGCGTTTGTACAGGTCAGTAAGATCTTTGGGGTTTTCGCAGCGGTAGCCGAAACGCACGCCGTCGAAGCGCGACAGGTTGGAAGACGCTTCGGCCGGTGCGATCACGTAGTAGGCGGGAATCGCGTACTGGTTGTTCGGCAGGCTGATTTCCTTGATCACGGCGCCGAGGCCTTCCAGCGTCTTGACGCTGTTGTGCACAAGTTCGGCGATACGCGGGTCGAGCCCGGCGCTGAAGTATTCCTTCGGCAAGCCGATGCGCAGGCCCTTGAGCGAGGTGTTGAGGCTGGCGCTGTAGTCCGGCACCGGTTCATCGATGCTCGTGGAGTCCTGTGCATCGAAGCCGGCCATACCTTGCAACAATATTGCGCAGTCTTCTGCAGTGCGGGCCAACGGGCCGCCCTGATCGAGGCTCGACGCGTAGGCGATCATGCCCCAGCGCGACACGCGACCGTAGGTCGGCTTCAGGCCGGTGAGGTTGGTGAAGGCGGCGGGCTGGCGGATCGAACCGCCGGTATCGGTGGCCGTGGCGGCCGGCAGCAGGCGCGCGGCAACGGCAGCGGCCGAACCACCGGACGAACCGCCGGGCACGTGTTCCAGGTTCCACGGGTTTTTCACTGCGCCGTAGTAGCTCGACTCGTTGGCAGAACCCATGGCGAATTCGTCCATGTTGGTCTTGCCCAGGGTCACGGCCCCGGCGGCGGCGAGTTTGGACACCACAGTGGCGTCGTAGGGTGCTTTAAAGTTGTCGAGCATCTTCGAGCCGCAACTGGTGCGTATGCCCTGGGTGCAAAACAGGTCTTTATGGGCGATTGGCGCGCCCAGCAGTGCGCCGTTTTCACCGTTGGCGCGACGCACGTCGGCAGCCTTGGCCTGGCTCAGGGCCAGCTCTTCGGTGAGGCTGATGAAGCTGTTGACCTTGGGATCGTGCTCGGCGATGCGCGCAAGCAGATTTTTGGTCAATTCTTCAGAAGAAAACTTTTTTCGGCGAGACCGCGGGCGATCTCGGCCAGAGTCATGTGATGCATGAAAGGCTCTTTCCCTTTAGTCGATGACTTTCGGAACCAGATACAGGCCGTTTTCGACCGCTGGCGCGATGGACTGGTAGGCCTCGCGATTATCGCGTTCGGTCACGACGTCTGCGCGCAGGCGCTGGCTGGCTTCCAGCGGGTGAGCCAGGGGCTCGATGCCGTCGGTATTGACGGCCTGCATCTGGTCAACCAGCCCCAGAATGCTGTTCAGGGCTGCGGTGGTCTGTGGAAGATCGGCATCATTGAGGCCAAGCGAGGCCAGATGCGCGATTTTTTCCACGTCGGAGCGTTCAAGCGCCATGGGAATCTCCAGTGGAAAACGGAACGGAGGGCGTCCGTGTGTTAGATTGTCGGAACACTACCGCATTTCTACGGTCATAAGGCCGCGATTGTGGGGGTTGGTGCACAGAAAGTCGGCCAATTTAGCACATTGGCGCCTTGCCCAAAATCCCTGTCGTTGTTAGAGTTTGCCGCACTTTTTTACCCACGCGTTGCCTAGGGTCCTTTCCCCATGTTCAAGAAACTGCGTGGCATGTTTTCCAGCGATCTTTCCATTGACCTGGGCACTGCCAACACCCTTATTTACGTGCGCGAGCGCGGTATCGTTCTGAATGAGCCATCGGTTGTGGCCATTCGGACCCATGGTAATCAGAAAAGTGTCGTTGCCGTCGGCACCGAGGCCAAGCGCATGCTCGGCCGAACACCTGGCAATATTGCTGCCATTCGTCCGATGAAGGACGGCGTGATTGCCGACTTCAGCGTCTGCGAGAAGATGCTGCAGTACTTCATCAACAAGGTTCACGAAAACAGTTTCCTGCAGCCCAGCCCTCGTGTGCTGATCTGTGTTCCGTGCAAATCCACGCAGGTGGAGCGCCGTGCCATCCGTGAATCGGCCCTGGGTGCCGGTGCCCGCGAAGTGTTCCTGATCGAAGAACCGATGGCCGCTGCGATCGGTGCCGGCCTGCCGGTGGAAGAAGCACGCGGTTCGATGGTGGTGGATATCGGTGGCGGTACCACCGAAATCGCCCTCATCTCCCTGAACGGTGTGGTGTATGCCGAATCCGTGCGCGTGGGCGGCGACCGCTTCGACGAAGCGATCATCACGTATGTGCGTCGTAACTACGGCAGCCTGATCGGCGAATCCACCGCCGAGCGCATCAAGCAGGAAATCGGTACTGCCTACCCAGGCGGCGAAGTGCGCGAAGTCGATGTGCGCGGTCGCAACCTGGCCGAAGGCGTTCCACGTGCCTTCACCCTGAACTCCAATGAAGTGCTGGAAGCTCTGCAAGAGTCCCTGGTCACCATCGTTCAGGCAGTGAAAAGTGCGCTGGAGCAATCGCCACCGGAGCTGGCTTCCGATATCGCCGAGCGCGGCCTGGTACTGACCGGTGGTGGCGCCTTGCTGCGTGACCTCGACAAGCTGCTGGCCCAGGAAACCGGCCTGCCGGTGATCGTCGCCGAAGACCCGCTGACCTGCGTTGCCCGTGGCGGTGGTCGTGCACTGGAAATGATGGATAAACACACCATGGACCTGCTCTCCAGCGAATAAGATCGCTGGTTGCGCCATGCTTCGCCCGCAGGCAGCACTTTGCAGTGCTGCCTGTCGGCGTTTATCTTCTTCAATCTGCATCCAGGCCGGTTTGATGCCGTATGAATAAAGAGAACATTTGCCCGGGAGGAGCGGCCTATTAAACCGCTTTTCGCCAAAGGCCCCTCATTGGGCGTGCGCTTGCTGGTGCTGGTCGTGCTTTCGGTCGCGCTGATGGTGGTCGACGCCCGCTTTGCGCTGCTCAAGCCCGTGCGCAGCCAAATGTCGCTGGTGTTGATGCAGACCTACTGGATCACCGACCTGCCGCAACGGCTCTATCAGGGCGTGGCCAGCCAGTTCGGCAGCCGCACCGAGCTTGCCGCCGAAAACGAAAAACTCAAGACTGAAAACCTGCTGCTGCAGGGACGCATGCAAAAGCTGGCGGCCCTCACCGAGCAGAACGTTCGGCTGCGCGAGTTGCTCAATTCTTCCGCGCTGGTCAACGAGAAGGTCGAAGTGGCCGAGCTGATCGGCATGGACCCCAACCCCTTCACCCATCGCATCATCATCAACAAAGGTGAGCGCGACGGCGTGGTGCTCGGCCAGCCGGTGCTCGATGCCCGTGGCCTGATGGGGCAGGTGGTCGAGTTGATGCCCTACACCTCCCGCGTCCTGTTGCTCACCGACACCACTCACAGCATTCCGGTGCAGGTCAACCGCAACGGCCTGCGGGCGATTGCCAGCGGCACCGGCAATCCCGAGCGTCTGGAGTTGCGTCACGTGGCCGACACCGCCGATATCAAGGAGGGCGACCTGCTGGTCAGCTCCGGTCTTGGCCAGCGGTTCCCGGCGGGTTACCCGGTGGCGACGGTCAAGGAAGTGATCCATGATTCCGGCCAGCCGTTCGCCATTGTGCGTGCCGTGCCGACTGCCGCCCTGAACCGCAGCCGTTACCTGCTGCTGGTGTTCAGCGATAACCGCACCCCGGAAGAGCGCGCCAACGATGCCGCGCAGGCCCAGGAAGCGGAAGACAAGCGCAACGGCACGCTGCCGGTCACACCCGCCATCGTGCCCAAGCCTGCCTTTGTGGGGCCACCGGCACCGGCAAATCTTCCTGCAGTGGCGCCTGTGGCGACACCCGCCAAGCCCGCCACGCACAGCACTCGTCCGGCCAAACCGGCAGCTAGCACCACGCCTGCCGCGAAGCCGCCTGCCGGTGCTGCGACCACTACGCGGCAGAGGGGGGAATAATGGCCAGTACTCATTCTCGCAATGGTTGGGTGGTGTGGCTGACGTTCGCCGTCGGCTTGCTGCTCAGCGTATCGCCGCTGCCGCAGTTCATGGAGATCCTGCGCCCGTTGTGGCTGGCCTTGCTGCTGGCGTTCTGGGCGTTGCACCTGCCCCACAGGGTGGGCATGGTCACTGCGATGTTTCTGGGCTTGGCGGAAGATGTGCTCTATGGCACCTTGCTTGGCCAGAACGCGCTGATCCTGACCCTGATTACCTTTCTGGTGCTGTCGTTGCAGCAGCGTTTGCGCATGTTCCCGATGTGGCAGCAGTGCCTGGTGATCCTGGTGATCTTCGGCCTGGCGCAGTTGGTGCAACTCTGGCTCAGCGCCTTGACCGGCAACCGCCAGCCAACGCTGGCGCTGGTATTGCCGGCCCTGGTCAGTGCGCTGTTGTGGCCCTGGATCAGTTTCGGCCTGCGTGGGCTGCGTCGTCGCTACAAAATCAATTGAATGGATTGCGAGGCTCTGCCTGGTTATCGAACCCCACAGGGAGAGTCTGCAATGAATTCGCTTTATCTAGCCTCGGGTTCTCCCCGACGGCGTGAACTGCTGACCCAGATCGGTGTGCCCTTCACTGTGGTCAGCGCCGCCATTGACGAAACACCTCTTACCAATGAATCACCCGTTTCCTACGTCGAGCGTCTTGCGCGCGGCAAGGCAGCGGCGGGTTTCGCCGTGCTTGAAACGCCCTCCAATGCCTGTGTGCTAGGGGCTGACACGGCGGTGATTGTCGATGGCCGGATTCTCGGCAAACCCGTGGACCAGGCCGATGCCCTGGCGATGTTGATGGCCCTCGCGGGAAATGAACACGAGGTGCTCACCGCCGTTGCCCTGACTGATGGTCAGCGCTGCGAAACCCTATGCGTCAGCAGCCGTGTACGTTTTCGTGAGATTGGCGTCGAAGAAGCCACCGCCTACTGGCACAGTGGCGAACCCCGGGACAAGGCGGGTGGCTATGCTATCCAGGGGCTGGGGTCGGTGTTTGTTGCCGGGCTCAATGGCAGCTATTCCGCCGTGGTCGGGCTGCCGGTGTGCGAAACCGCGCAACTGCTCGGCCGATTCGGCATACCCTGTTGGCAAAACCTTACCGTGCGCTGAACGCCGTATTACAGCGCCAAGCCTTGAGCGATCGGTCACTATTGTGAAAACGCCAGAACGAGACCCAGCCATGAGTGAAGAGATTCTGATCAACATCACGCCGATGGAATCGCGCGTGGCGGTGGTAGAGAACGGTGTTCTGCAAGAAGTGCACGTCGAGCGCACCCAGAAGCGCGGGATCGTCGGCAATATTTATAAAGGCAAGGTGGTGCGCGTACTGCCGGGGATGCAGGCGGCGTTTATCGACATCGGCCTGGACCGTGCGGCATTTATTCACGCGTCGGAGATCTCTCTGCGCGAAGGGCCTGCGGTGGAGAGCATCAGCGCCCTGGTGCATGAAGGGCAGAGCCTGGTGGTGCAAGTCACCAAGGACCCCATCGGCTCCAAAGGCGCGCGGCTGACGACACAGCTGTCGATTCCTTCGCGTTATCTGGTGTACATGCCGCGTACGGCCCATGTCGGCATTTCCTTGAAGATCGAAGATGAAGGCGAGCGCGAACGCCTGAAAAAAGTGGTCAGCGACTGCGTGGCGGCCGAAGGCATCAAGGAAGCCGGCGGCTTCATCCTGCGCACCGCCGCCGAGGGCGCCGGTGCCGATGAAATCCTCATGGACATCCGCTACCTGCGGCGTCTGTGGGACCAGATCGGCGAGCAGATCAAGACCATCGGCGCGCCCAGTGTCATCTATGAAGATCTCGGCTTGGCGCTGCGTACCCTGCGCGACCTGGTCAGCCCGAAAATCGAAAAAATTCGCATCGACTCGCGGGAAACCTTCCAGCGCACCACACAATTTGTCGCCGAACTGATGCCGGAAATTGCAGACCGCCTGGAGCATTACCCTGGCGAGCGGCCGATCTTCGACCTGTATGGCGTCGAAGACGAGATCCAGAAAGCCCTCGAGCGCAAGGTGCCGCTCAAGTCCGGCGGCTATCTGGTGGTGGACCCTGCGGAAGCCATGACCACCATCGACGTCAACACGGGGGCGTTTGTCGGCCATCGCAACCTGGAAGAGACCATCTTCAAGACCAACCTCGAAGCGGCCACGGCGATTGCCCGCCAACTGCGCCTGCGCAACCTGGGCGGGATCATCATCATTGACTTCATCGACATGGAAGATGAAGAGCACCAACGCCAGGTGTTGCGCACCCTTGAGAAGCAATTGGAACGCGATCACGCCAAGACCAACATCATCGGTATCACCGTGCTGGGCCTGGTGCAGATGACCCGCAAACGCACCCGCGAAAGTCTCGAACAGGTGTTGTGCGAACCCTGCAGCAGTTGCCAGGGTCGCGGAAAATTGAAAACCCCTGAAACGGTTTGCTACGAGATTTTCCGGGAAATCCTGCGCGAGGCACGGGCTTACCAGGCTGAAGGTTATAGAGTGCTGGCTAACCAGAAAGTGGTCGATCGGCTGCTGGACGAAGAGTCCGGCAACGTCGCTGAGCTGGAGGTATTTATCGGGCGCACGATTCGCTTCCAGGTCGAAACCATGTATTCCCAGGAACAATACGACGTGGTGCTGCTCTGATCCCCAATCGCTTGTTTTCTTCGAGCCCGGCAGACGTTGATCTGCCGTCCGCCCACCGCTTTGAGGGTCGCCTGACATGGAGCGTTTGATACGCTTTTTTGCCGCATTGACCCGCTGGGGCCTGGGCCTGTGCGCTCTACTGTTGGTATTGGCGGCGGTGTACGTGAGCCTGGGGCGTGAATTGACCCCGTTGGTGGCCGAATACCGCGCCGAAATCGAAACCAGGGCCCAGGCTGCAGTGGGCATGCCCCTGCGTATCGGCAGCCTGGAAGGGCGCTGGAGCGGCTTTGCCCCCGTGTTGCTGGCCCATGATGTGATGGTCGGCGAGGGCAACAGCGCCTTGCGCCTGGATCAGGTCGAAGTGGTGCC
This sequence comes from Pseudomonas trivialis, assembly GCF_036864995.1. NCBI lineage: Bacteria > Pseudomonadati > Pseudomonadota > Gammaproteobacteria > Pseudomonadales > Pseudomonadaceae > Pseudomonas > Pseudomonas trivialis. The sequence goes on from NZ_CP142151.1 coordinate 924,649, forward strand.
GGATATATGGGCCAGCCTGATCGCCCGTGAAGTGCGTCTTGCGCACCTGCAAGTCAGCGGCCTGCAACTGAGCGTCAAGGAAGACAAGGACGGCCACTGGGCCCTGCAGGGCTTGCCGCTACCGGACGACCAGCCGCTGGACCCGCAGCAGTTGCTCGAGCGCATGCAGCGGATCAAGCGCGTGTCGGTGCTCGACAGCCAGGTCACCCTGCAACCCTTCGATCAGGCGCCGGCGACACTCACCTACGTTGGCCTGAGCCTGCACACCGGCACCGATCGCCAACGCCTGGATGCACGCCTGACCCTCCCCGATGGCCAGCCGCTGGCTCTGAACCTGCGCACGCGCATCCGCGCCAGCCAATGGCAGGACGGTGAAGTCCAGGCTTACCTGAGCCTGCCCCAGAGCGATTGGGCCAAGTGGATTCCCGCCCGCCTCACTCAGCAATGGACACTCACCGAGTTCAAGTCCAGCGGAGAATTTTGGCTGACCTGGGCCAAGGGAACCGTGCAAAGCGCTGCGGCGCGTCTCAACGCTCCCGAGATAAAAGGCAGTTATGCCGGGCGCAAGCCGGTGCATATCGAGAATTTTGCCCTGACGGCATACCTGCAACGCAGCGACACGGGCCTTAAGGTGCTGTTTGACTCGCTGGCGATGAACCTCGGCGACAACCGCTGGGAATCGCGCCTGCAATTGCAGCAGGCGCTGGCGACCGACAAGGCTCTGGAAACGTGGAAGTTGCAGGCCGATCGCCTGGACCTGACCCCGATTACTCCCCTGTTGAATGCCCTGGCGCCGCTGCCTGAAGGCTTCGCCAAAACCATCGAGCATCTCAAGGTCACCGGCCTGCTGCGCAATGTGCTGGTGGATTTCCGGCCCCAGGACATCACCGACCAGAAACTCGGTTTCGCCGCCAATCTTGATCGCGTGGGTTTCGATGCCTATTCCGGCGCGCCGGCGGCGCGCAACGTGTCGGGCAGCATCAGCGGCGACCTGGGCCAGGGCGAGCTGCGCATGGACAGCAAGGATTTTTCCCTGCACCTGGACCCGATCTTCGCCAAGCCCTGGCAATACATCCAGGCCAATGCGCGGCTGACCTGGAAGCTTGATAAACAAGGCTTCACCCTGATCGCCCCGTATATCAAGGTGCTGGGCGAAGAAGGCAAAGTGGCCGCCGACTTCCTGATTCGCCTGCATTTCGATCATAGCCAGGAAGACTACATGGACCTGCGGGTGGGCATGGTCGATGGCGATGGGCGTTTTACGCCCAAGTACTTGCCGGCGGTGCTGAGCCCGGCTCTGGATGAGTGGCTGCGTACTGCGATTCTCAAAGGCGCGGTCGACCAGGGTTTCTTCCAGTATCAGGGGTCGTTGAACCATAACGCGTTGCCGGCTTCGCGCAACATCAGTCTGTTCTTCAAGGTGCATGACGCCGAGCTGGCGTTCCAGCCGGGCTGGCCTCATGTCAGCAAGGTCAACGGCGAAGTGTTCGTCGAGGAAAGCGGCGTGCGCATTCTGGCCAGCAAGGGTCAGTTGCTCGACACAAAGGTCAAGGACGTCTACGTCAATATTCCTCATGCCCCTGTGGGCAAGGACAGCCACCTGCTGTTGACCGGTGGTTTTTCCGGCGGCCTGGGCGATGGCCTGAAAATTCTGCAGGAGGCGCCGATTGGTACGGCGTCGACCTTTGCCGGCTGGAAAGGCGAGGGCGACCTGCAAGGCAAGCTGGACCTGGATGTGCCGCTGGCCAAAGGCACCGAGCCCAAGATCGTGGTGGACTTCCAGACCGACAAGGCCCGCCTGCAGTTGGCCGATCCGACCCTGGACCTCAACCAACTGAAGGGGAATTTCCGCTTCGACACTGCCAAAGGCTTGAGCGGCGATCAAATCAGCGCCCAGGCGTTTGATCGGCCCATCAGCGCGCAGATCTTCGCCGAAGGCAGGCCGGGCGCTATCAACACCCGCGTGGTCGCGAAGGGTCAGGTCACGGTCAAGCGACTGACTGACTGGCTGAACGTTACCCAGCCGCTGCCGGTGTCCGGCGATATCCCCTACCAGTTGCAAGTCATCCTTAATGGCGCAGACAGTCAGTTGATGGTCAATTCCGACCTCAAGGGTGTGGCGGTGGACCTGCCGGCACCGTTTGGCATGCCGGCGAGCCAGGGCCGTGATAGCACGTTCCGCATGACCCTGCAGGGCGCCGAACGGCGTTACTGGTTTGATTACGGGGAACTGGCGAACTTCACCTTTGCCGCACCGCCGGACAACTTCAATGAGGGGCGCGGCGAGTTGTTCCTCGGGGATGGCGATGCAGTGCTGCCGGGTGCGAAAGGCCTGCGCATTCGCGGCGTGCTGTCGGAGCTGGATATCGATCCGTGGAAGAAACTGGTTGGCCGCTACGCCGGTAATGACCCGGGTGGCAGCGCCAAGCAACTGCTCAGTGGCGCGGATTTCAAGGTCGGCAAGCTGACGGGCTTTGGCAAGCAGTTCGATCAGGTCAGTCTGCTGCTGGACCGCAAACCGGCGGCCTGGGGCCTGCAACTCGACAGCCAGCAGGTCAAAGGCTCAGTGAACTTGCCCGATGCCAAGGGCGCGCCCATCGCGATCAACCTGCAGTACGTAAAACTGCCTGCGGTTGACCCGACAGTGCAGGCGGATGAAAACGCGCCAGACCCGCTGGCCGACATCGACCCCAAGGACATTCCCGCGCTGGATATCAACATCGACCAGTTGTTCCAGGGCCCGGACCTGATCGGTGCGTGGTCGCTGAAAATCCGGCCCACCGCCAAGGGCCTGGCCTTCAACAGCCTGGACCTGGGCCTCAAGGGCTTGCAGCTCAAGGGCGCGGGCGGTTGGGAAGGCACGGCCGGCGACAGCAGCAGTTGGTACAAAGGGCGCCTGGACGGCAAGAACATCGCGGATGTGCTCAAGGGCTGGGGCTTTGCGCCTACCGTGACCAGTCAGGAGTTCCACCTCGATGTGGATGGCCGCTGGCCGGGTTCGCCGGCGTGGGTCGGGCCAAAGCGGTTCTCCGGCATGCTCGATGCCGATTTTCGCCAGGGTCAGTTTGTCGAAGTCGAGGGCGGTGCCCAGGCGTTGCGCGTGTTTGGCCTGCTCAACTTCAACTCCATCGGCCGTCGCCTGCGCCTGGACTTCTCCGACCTGCTTGGCAAGGGCTTGAGCTATGACCGGGTCAAAGGCCTGCTGGCGGCCAGTGATGGTGTGTTTGTAACGCGAGAGCCGATCACCATGACCGGGCCTTCGACCAACCTTGAACTCAATGGCACCCTGGACCTGGTGGCCGACCGCGTGGATGCCAAGCTGCTGGTGACCCTGCCGGTGACCAACAACCTGCCGATTGCGGCACTGATTGTCGGCGCGCCGGCCATCGGTGGTGCGCTGTTTCTGATCGACAAGCTGATTGGTGACCGCGTTTCGCGCTTCGCCAGCGTGCAATACACCGTGCAAGGGCCGTGGAAGGATCCGAAGATTACCTTCGACAAGCCTTTCGAAAAGGCCAAGTGAGGCTTGATGGAGTAGCCTGTGGCTATTCTTTTATGGAGTATCGGCCATGACGTTTGCGGTAATTCAGATGGTCAGCCAGAGCGACGTGCTGGCCAACCTGGCCGAGGCCCGGCGCCTGCTGGAGCAGGCCGCCCAGGGAGGTGCCCGGCTGGCGGTGCTGCCGGAAAACTTCGCCGCCATGGGCCGCCGCGACGTGGCCGATATCGGCCGAGCCGAAGCCTTGGGCGAAGGCCCGATCCTGCCATGGTTGAAACAGGCCGCTCGCGACCTCACCTTATGGATAGTGGCCGGCACATTGCCGTTGCCGCCCAGGGATCAACCGAATGCCAAGTCTACTGCCTGCTCGCTGTTGATCGATGATCGCGGTGAGGTGGTTGCCCGTTACGACAAACTGCACCTGTTCGACGTCGACGTGGCGGATGCCCGGGGTCGCTATCGTGAATCCGACGACTATGCTTTTGGCAGCAATGTAATAGTGGCGGACACCCCCGTCGGGCGACTGGGCCTGACGGTGTGTTACGACCTGCGCTTCCCGGAGTTGTACAGCGAGTTGCGTGCGGCGGGCGCTGAGCTGATCAGCGCGCCCTCGGCCTTTACGGCGGTCACCGGCGCTGCGCACTGGGACGTGCTGATCCGCGCGCGGGCCATCGAAACCCAGTGCTACGTGCTGGCGGCGGCTCAGGGCGGCGTGCACCCGGGCCCAAGGGAAACTCACGGACATGCCGCCATCGTCGACCCTTGGGGTCGCGTGCTGGCGCAACAGGATCGAGGCGAAGCGGTGTTGCTGGCCGCACGCGACAGCACGGAACAGGCGTCGATACGGGCGCGCATGCCGGTGGTGAATCACCGGCGCTTTTTCTCGCAGGGCGCGCAGCGACCTGCTTCAGAACGATGAATTTAAGGCCAAACCTATGAGCGAGTTGTTGTCCTCAGTCAGTGAACACCTCCTGGCACCCGGTGGCGTGACCATCGAAAGCTTGCAAACCGTGCTCGGTGACCTGGCCGGGCCAGGCATCGATGCGGCCGACCTGTACTTTCAGGGGCAGATTTCCGAGTCCTGGTCGCTGGAAGACGGCATCGTCAAGGAAGGCAGTTTCAACCTCGACCAGGGCGTGGGCGTGCGTGCGCAATCGGGCGAAAAGACCGGGTTTGCCTACAGTAACGCGATCACCCTCGAAGCGCTGGGCCAGGCCGCGCGCGCCGCGCGTTCGATCTCCCGTGCTGGCCAGAATGGCACGGTGCAGGCGTTCAGCACCCAGGATGTCGCCCAGTTGTACGGCCCGGATAACCCGCTGGAAGTGATCAGCCGTGCGGAAAAGGTCGAGCTGCTCAAGCGCGTCGACGCCGCCACCCGCGCGCTGGATCCGCGAATCCAGCGAGTCACCGTAAGCATGGCCGGGGTGTGGGAGCGCATCCTGGTGGCGTCCACTGACGGCAGCCTGGCAGCGGATGTACGCCCACTGGTGCGTTTCAATGTCAGCGTGATCGTCGAACAGAACGGCCGCCGCGAACGCGGTGGGCATGGCGGCGGCGGGCGCACCGACTACCGGTATTTCCTCGCCGACGACCGCGCCATGGGGTACGCCCGTGAAGCGCTGCGCCAAGCGCTGGTCAATCTGGAAGCCATTCCAGCGCCTGCGGGCACGTTGCCGGTGGTGCTGGGGTCCGGTTGGTCCGGCGTGCTGCTTCACGAAGCGGTGGGCCATGGCCTGGAAGGTGACTTCAACCGCAAGGGCAGTTCGGCTTATAGCGGGCGCATGGGCGAGATGGTTGCGTCCAAACTGTGCACCATTGTCGATGACGGCACGCTGGTCGGCCGTCGTGGCTCGTTGACAGTGGACGATGAAGGCACGCCTACCGAGTGCACCACCCTGATCGAGAACGGCGTTCTCAAGGGCTACATGCAGGACAAGCTCAATGCCCGCCTGATGGGCGTGGCGCGAACCGGTAACGGTCGTCGCGAGTCCTACGCGCACCTGCCGATGCCGCGCATGACCAACACCTACATGCTCGGCGGCGAAAGCGACCCGGCGGAAATCATTGCGTCGGTCAAGCGCGGGATCTATTGCGCCAACCTCGGCGGCGGCCAGGTTGATATCACCAGCGGCAAGTTTGTGTTCTCCACCAGCGAGGCGTACCTGATCGAAGACGGCAAAATTACTGCGCCGGTCAAAGGGGCGACCTTGATTGGCAACGGTCCGGAAGCGATGAGCAAGGTGTCGATGGTCGGTAATGACCTGTCGCTGGACAGCGGCGTGGGCACATGCGGCAAGGATGGGCAGTCGGTGCCGGTGGGTGTCGGCCAGCCAACGCTGAAGATTGATGCGATCACCGTGGGTGGCACGGGGTCGTAAGAGATGGAGCTTCGGGTGGCGAAGACCGCCACCCGGGGAAGAGGATCAGCGCAGGCCGCGTTGAGTCTCGTCCAGCTCACGGATGTACTTGAAGATTTTACGGCTGGTGGCTGGCGCCTTGTTATGCGCCTGCTCGTGCTGAGCCTGACGGATCAGGGAGCGCAGTTGCTGGCGGTCCGCGTCCGGGTAGTCCAGCACGAATTTCTCCAGCACGGCGTCATCGCCCGCGATCAGGCGGTCACGCCAACGTTCCAGGTTGTGGAAACGTTCGTTGTACTGGCGAGTGGAGGCATCGGTTTGATCAAGCAGGGCCAGGATGGCGTCAATGTCCTGATCGCGCATCAATTTGCCGATAAACATGATGTGCCGTTTACGCGCGATATTCGCACTGTGCTTGGGCGCATCGGCCAGCGCCCGGCGCATTTCGTCGGTCAGTGGCAGTTTGGCAATCAAATCTTTCTTGAGCGTTGTAAGGCGCTCGCCGAGGTCAACCAGCGCATGCAGCTCGCGTTTGACCTGGGTTTTGCTTTTCTCCCCATCGAGGGAGTCGTCGTAAGAATCAACCATGGTGGCAGTCCGCAAAGAAACGCCGCCATGATAACCAGTCGGGGGCCGCTTGTCCGGCCCGGTCGCTCGATGGCCTTAACCGAAAGCAGATTTTGAGTGGAGAAAACCATGAGTGCAGCCCAAAGCGTCGGTCCGCAAGCGTTACCGGCACTGCAGGAACAAGTCGAGCAGATCCTTGCCGAGGCCAAGCGTCAGGGGGCCGGTGCCTGTGAAGTGGCGGTGTCGCTGGAGCAGGGGCTGTCGACTTCGGTGCGTCAGCGGGAAGTGGAAACTGTCGAGTTCAACCGTGACCAGGGGTTTGGCATCACCCTGTACGTCGGTCAGCGCAAAGGCTCGGCGAGCACCTCGGCCAGCGGCCCGGACGCGATACGCGAGACCGTCGCTGCCGCCCTGGCGATTGCCAGGCACACTTCCGAGGACGAAAGCTCGGGCCTGGCCGACAAGGCGCTGATGGCCAGTGACGTGCAGGACTTCGATCTGTTCCACGCCTGGGACATCACGCCTGAGCAGGCCATCGAACAGGCGCTGACGTGTGAAGCGGCGGCGTTCGACGCAGATGCCCGCATCAAGAACGCCGATGGCACCACTTTGAGTACTCACCAGGGTTGCCGTGTTTATGGCAACAGCCATGGGTTTATCGGTGGTTATGCGTCGACTCGTCACAGTTTGAGCTGCGTCATGATTGCTGAAGCCAATGGCCAGATGCAGCGCGACTACTGGTATGACGTAAACCGCCAGGGCGAGTTGCTGGCTGACCCGGTCAGCATCGGCCAGCGCGCAGCACAGCGCGCCGCGAGCCGCCTGGGTGCGCGCCCGGTGCCTACCTGTGAAGTGCCGGTGCTGTTTTCCGCAGAGCTGGCCGGGGGCTTGTTCGGCAGTTTCTTGGGGGCGATTTCCGGCGGCAACCTGTACCGCAAATCCTCGTTCCTTGAAGGGGCTATCGGTCAGAAGCTGTTTCCAGAGTGGATGACCATCGATGAGCGTCCGCACCTGATGCGCGCCATGGGCAGCTCATCGTTCGACGGTGACGGCCTGGCCACCTATGCCAAGCCGTTCGTCGAGCAGGGTGAGTTGGTGTCCTATGTGCTGGGTACCTACGCCGGTCGCAAGCTCGGCCTGCCCAGCACCGCCAACGCGGGTGGCGTACATAACCTGTTCGTGAGTCATGGCGATGAAGACCAGGCCGCGCTGTTGCGTCGCATGGGGCGAGGCCTGCTGGTGACCGAACTGATGGGACACGGCCTGAACATGGTCACCGGGGATTACTCGCGCGGCGCCGCGGGTTTCTGGGTGGAGAACGGCGAGATTCAGTTCGCGGTCCAGGAAGTCACCATCGCCGGCAACATGCGCGATATGTTCAAGCAGATCGTCGCGGTCGGTAATGATCTGGAACTGCGCAGCAACATTCGCACAGGTTCGGTACTGATCGAGCGGATGACAGTGGCGGGCAGCTGACGCGCTCGTCGCCTTGAATAAAAGAGCGCGCTATCCACACGGATAGCGCGTTTTTTTATACCTGGATTGCCGACGGATCACTCTGCCGCCATTGCGTTGATTCTGATTATCATTTAATAATAAATATCATTACCGAATGAGTGTGGATCATGAGTTCCGTCCTGCATGAAGATCCCTACCTCGAAAGTTGGCGCTGGATGAGCCGTCAGATTCGCTGCGGCCTCGATCCCAACGAGCCGCGCCTGATCGAGCATTACCTCAACGAGGGTCGTTACCTCGCGTGCTGTACGGCGACTCACCCGTGGACAATTGCTGAAACCTCATTTCGTTTGCTCATCGACACCGCCAGCGATATTGCCCTGCCGTGGCACTGGCGATCCCTGTGTCTGGACCAGGCCTGGCGCCCGCTGCGCGACCTGGAAAAACTCTCCCGCTGTGCCTGTCGCCTCAAGCGCTGGCAGGCATTTGCCTGGCAATTGGCAACGTGCCAATTGCAGCCCTCCCTTTCTGTTTCTGACCTGGTGCAAGGATCCTCCGATGAGTAACACCCGTATCGAACGCGACAGCATGGGCGAACTGCACGTACCGGCCGAGGCTCTGTACGGCGCCCAGACCCAGCGCGCCGTGGACAACTTCCCGATCAGCCATCAGCGCATGCCGGCGCCCTTCATTCGCGCGCTGATCCTGGCCAAGGCCGCCGCCGCCAAGGCCAATGTCGAGCTCAAACAGATCAGCGAAGGGCAGGGCAAGGCCATCGTCGACGCCGCCCAGGGTTTGCTCGAAGGCGACTTCATGCGCCACTTCCCGGTGGATATCTTCCAGACCGGTTCCGGCACCAGCTCCAACATGAACGCCAACGAAGTGATCGCCACCCTTGCCAGCCGCCTGCTGGGCGAGGTGGTCAACCCCAACGATCACGTCAACTGCGGGCAAAGCAGCAACGACATCATCCCCACCACCATCCACGTCAGCGCGGCAATGGCGTTGCATGAGCAAACGTTACCGGCGCTGCTGCATCTGGTGCAGGTTATCGAGCAGAAAGCCGAGCAGGTGCATCCGTTCATCAAGACCGGCCGCACCCATCTGATGGACGCCATGCCGGTACGCATGAGCCAGGTGCTCAACGGCTGGGCGCAGCAGCTCAAGGCCAACATCGGGCATCTGCAGGACCTGTTGCCCAGTCTGCAGGCCCTGGCCCAGGGCGGCACCGCCGTGGGCACGGGCATCAACGCACATCCCGAATTCGCCGCGCGCTTCAGTCAGCAACTGAGCAGCCTGACCGGCGTGAAGTTCACCCCGGGCAAGAACCTGTTCGCGCTGATCGGCTCTCAGGACACCGCCGTTGCGGTGTCTGGCCAACTGAAGGCGACCGCCGTGTCGCTGATGAAAATCGCCAATGACCTGCGCTGGATGAACTCGGGCCCATTGGCCGGCCTGGGCGAAATCGAACTGCAGGCTTTGCAGCCGGGCTCGTCGATCATGCCCGGCAAGGTCAACCCGGTAATTCCCGAGGCGACCGCCATGGTCGCCGCGCAGGTGATCGGCAATGACACGGTGATCACCATCGCCGGCCAATCGGGCAACTTCGAACTCAACGTGATGCTACCGATCATCGCCCAGAACCTGCTCAGCAGCCTCGAACTGCTGGGCAATTCCAGCCGTCTGCTGGCGGACAAGGCGATTGCCAGCTTCAAGGTCAACGAAGCCCGGCTCAAGGAAGCGTTGTCGCGCAACCCGATCCTGGTGACGGCACTCAATCCGATCATTGGTTACCAGAAGGCGGCTGAAATCGCCAAAAAGGCCTATCAGCAGGGTCGCCCGGTGATCGATGTCGCCCTTGAACACACTGACTTGCCGCGTAGCCAACTGGAGGTCCTGCTGGACCCGGAAAAGCTCACGGCCGGCGGCGTGTAATCACCGACCTGCTTTGGAGGCTCACCATGGAGCACTGGAAACGCACGATCGAACGGGCCAATCGCTGTTTTATGGCAGGTGAACTGGTTGACGCTCGCGAGGCCTATCTGCAAGCCCTGGCCCTGGCACAAGTGTTGTTCGAGCGCTGGGCCGATGCCGACGAAGCTGTGGCGGCCTGCGTCATTTCCCATCACAACCTGGCAGACCTGCACCTGCGCCTGAACCAGCCTGAGGAAAGCGCCGAATACCTCTGCGCGGTCCATCAGCGTCTGTTGCAGACCATGCAGGACCCGCGTCTGCCGCCGCAACTGCGTGAGGCGGCATTGCGCCAAAGCAGCAAAACCTACGTCGAACTGCTGAATTTCATCAGCGATCACGGTGAATACCCACGCACCCACCGCCTGCTGGGCGGTGCCGCGGTGCAACCGACCCCGTCTCAATACGGAGCACATTGATATGAGCTACACCTTGCCTGCATTGCCTTATGCCTACGATGCCCTGGAACCGCACATCGATGCGCAAACCATGGAAATCCACTACACCAGGCACCATCAGACCTACATCAACAATTTGAACGCTGCGGTTGATGGTACTGAGTTTGCCGACTGGCCGATTGAAAAACTGGTGTCCAGCGTCCAGCAGTTGCCCGAAAAATTGCGCGCTGCGGTGATCAATCAGGGTGGTGGTCATGCCAACCACTCGTTGTTCTGGGCCGTCATGTCGCCTAAAGGTGGCGGCAAGCCCGAGGGCGTACTGGGCAAGGCGATCGATGAACAGTTGGGCGGTTTCGACAGCTTCAAGGAGGCATTCACCAAAGCTGCGTTGACCCGCTTCGGCAGCGGTTGGGCCTGGCTGAGTGTTACTCCACAAAAGACCCTGGTGGTGGAAAGCAGCGGTAACCAGGACAGCCCGCTGATGAACGGCAATACCCCGATTCTGGGTCTGGACGTCTGGGAGCATGCGTATTACCTGCTGTACCAGAACCGCCGCCCGGAATACATCAACGCCTTCTACAGCGTTATCAACTGGCCCGAAGTGTCTGCACGCTACCAAGCCGCTGTGGTCTGACATTTATCTCCATAACAAGACCTAAGGCCGACTATGGGTACTGGAACACTGGCGATCAGCAGCGTGCGATTGTTTCGCTATGCGTTTGGCTCGCTGCTGCTGCTGGCAGGCATTGCATTGCTGGTGGCCCACGGGCTGGCCTGGCTGGACCTGGAACCGCGCATTCTGCGTGCCCTGCAGGGCGGTGCGCTCTGCGCGCTCGGCACAGCCTTGGGCGCGGTGCCCGTACTGGTAATCCGGCGCATGCCGGTGGCGTTGAGCGATACGCTGCTGGGCTTCGGGGCGGGGGTGATGCTGGCTGCGACCGCCTTTTCGCTGGTGGTGCCGGGTATTTCCGCCGCCGAAAGCCTGGGGCTTTCGCCTTGGGCCGCCAGTGGCCTGATCAATTTCGGCATCATGCTGGGCGCATTCGGGCTGTATCTGGTGGATCGCAAAGTTTCCGGCGCCAGTCCGGAAATGCTGGTGGGCGCACCGGATAAACCGGTCATTCCGCCTCGAATCTGGCTGTTTGTATTTGCCATCATCGCCCACAACATTCCGGAAGGTATGGCGGTGGGGGTGTCCGCCGGCGGCGGCATGCCGGATGCCGACAGCCTGGCGATGGGTATCGCGCTGCAGGATGTGCCGGAAGGACTGGTGATCGCGCTGGTACTGGCGGGGGCGGGCATGTCGCGGGTCAAGGCGTTCCTGATCGGCGCCGCTTCAGGTCTGGTGGAGCCGGTGTTCGCCGTACTCTGTGCCTGGCTGGTTACCCTGGCCGAAGTGCTGTTGCCATTGGGCCTGGCATTGGCTGCGGGCGCGATGCTGCTGGTGGTGACTCACGAGGTGATCCCCGAGTCGCGGCGCAATGGTCACGACAAGCTTGCCAGCCTTGGGTTGTGCCTGGGGTTTTGCTTGATGATGGTGATGGACACTGCCCTGGGTTAGGCCGCGCTGCTACACAGGTTGGCGGTTATTCACCTTCGTCAAACTTGTTGTTGATCAACTCCACCAAGGCTGCCATCGCTTCATCCTCCTGCTCACCTTCGGTTCTCAGATGAATCTTGGTGCCCTTGCCAGCAGCCAGCATCATCATTGCCATGATGCTTTTGCCATCGACCATCGACTCCGGTGTGCGCCCGGCGCGGATCTGGCAAGGAAACTGCCCGGCGACGCCGACGAATTTGGCCGAAGCCCGGGCGTGCAGGCCCAGCTTGTTGATAATTTCAATTTCCAGAGCGGGCATCGCGGGGGTGTTCCTTTCAGCTTAGGTCGCGGTGGCGGACCTGAACGTTCTTGAGGGTTTGCTGCAGCACCTGGCCAAGACGTTCGGTCAGGTAGACGGAGCGGTGGTGACCGCCGGTGCAGCCGATGGCGATGGTGACATAAGCGCGATTGCTCGCAGCAAAGCGCGGCAACCATTTGAGCAGGTAGGTGGAAATGTCCTGGAACATATCCTCCACATCCGGCTGCGCGGCCAGGTAATCAATCACCGGCTGATCCAGTCCGGATTGTTCGCGCAGCTCCGGCTTCCAGTAAGGATTGGGCAGGCAGCGCACGTCGAACACCAGGTCGGCATCCACCGGCATGCCGCGCTTGAAGCCAAACGACTCGACCAGAAAGGCAGTCCCGGGCTCGGGCTGATTCAGCAGCCGCAGCTTGATGGCGTCGCGCAACTGGTACAGGTTCAGGTTGGTGGTGTTGATCTTGAGGTCGGTCAGATCGATGATCGGCCCCAGCAGCGTGGTCTCGTCTTCGATAGCCTCGGCCAGCGAGCGGTTCGGGCTGCTCAGCGGGTGGCGCCGGCGGGTTTCGGAGAAACGCTTGAGCAGCGTCTCTTCGTCGGCGTCCAGATACAGCACATCACAATGAATATGCTTGCCGCGCACTTCTTCGAGCAGTTCAGGGAACCGCGAGAGGTGGCTGGGCAGGTTGCGTGCATCAATCGAAACAGCGACCAGCGGTTGCGCCAATTCGGTATGGATAAGCGCGCGTTCGGCCAGTTCCGGCAACAGGCCAGCGGGCAAATTATCGATGCAATAAAAGCCGCTGTCTTCAAGCACATTGAGTGCGGTGCTTTTACCCGAGCCGGACCGGCCACTGACAATAATCAGGCGCATGGTTATTGCTCGTCCAGCACAACCTGATACAACGCCTCATTGCTGCTGGCGTTGCGCAGTTTATGACGTACTTCCTTGCGGTCGAGCATGCTGGCGATCTGCCGAAGCAGTTCCAGGTGAGCATCGGTGGCCGCTTCCGGGACCAGCAAAACGAAGAGCAGGTCGACCGGAGCGCCGTCGATAGCGTCGAAATCGATGGGTCTTTCCAGGTGCAGCAAGGCGCTGACAGGTGTGTCGCAGCCTTTGAGTCGGCAATGAGGAATGGCGATGCCGTTGCCAAAACCGGTGGAGCCCAGTTTTTCACGGTCGATCAGGGCCTTGAACACGACCTGCTCATCCAGCTCGGGCACTTCCCGGCTGATCAGGTTTGCAATGTGTTCGAGGGCTTTTTTCTTGCTGCCACCCGGCGCGTTCACCAGGGAACGGCCGGGGGTCAGGATGGTTTCAAGTCGGATCATGGGGGGAGTTAACGACCTGTACCTTGCATCAGGTGCAGATTCTTTTCCTTATGCTTTATGAGTTGGCGGTCGAGCTTGTCGTAGAGCGAGTCAATCGCCGCGTACATGTCTTCGTGTTCCGCATTGGCGACGAGCTTGGCATTCGGTACGTGCAGGGTGGCTTCGATTTTCTGCTTGAGCTTGTCGACCTCCATGATGACCTGCACATTGGTGATCTTGTCGAAATGCCCCGCAAGCTTGTTCAGCTTGCTCTCGGTGTATTCACGCAGGGGCTTGGTGACTTCCAGCTGGTGTCCACTGATGTTGACTTGCATACAGCTTCTCCTTCGTTGCCAGTGCATAAAGCGACAGGCGAAAAGCGCCTGCCACTGGAACGCTGTGGCCCGCCCGTCACATCAACCGCTTACGCTCGCTGGAAGGCGCAATCCCAAGGGATTCGCGATACTTGGCGACGGTTCGACGGGCGACCTGAATGCCTTGTGCCTCCAGTAAACCAGCGATCTTACTGTCACTCAATGGCTTTTTCTGATTTTCCGCGGCAACCAGTTTTTTGATGATTGCGCGAATCGCCGTGGACGAGCATTCGCCGCCTTCGGAGGTGCTGACGTGGCTGGAGAAAAAGTATTTCAGCTCATATATACCCCGCGGGGTATGCATGAATTTCTGTGTGGTTACCCGCGAAATCGTCGATTCGTGCATGCCCACCGCTTCGGCGATATCGTGCAGCACCAGCGGTTTCATCGCTTCGTCGCCGTACTCCAGGAAGCCGCGCTGATGCTCGACGATCTGGGTGGCCACTTTCATCAGGGTTTCGTTGCGACTTTGCAGGCTCTTGATGAACCAGCGGGCCTCCTGCAACTGGTTGCGCATGAAGGTGTTGTCGGCGCTGGTATCGGCGCGGCGTACAAAGCCGGCGTATTGCGGGTTGACCCGCAGGCGCGGCACGGATTCCTGGTTCAGCTCCACCAGCCAGCGCTCGTTGTCCTTGCGGACGATCACGTCGGGGACCACGTATTCGGCTTCGCTGGATTCGATCTGCGAGCCCGGACGCGGGTTTAGGCTCTGCACCAGCTCGATGACCTGGCGCAGCTCATCTTCCTTGAGCTTCATGCGACGCATCAGCTGGCTGTAGTCACGGCTGCCCAGCAGGTCGATGTAGTCGGTGACCAGGCGCTGGGCTTCGTTGAGCCATGGCGTCTTGGCGGGCAATTGACGCAGTTGCAACAGCAGGCATTCACTGAGGTTGCGTGCACCAATACCGGCGGGCTCGAACTGCTGGATGCGGTGTAGGACGGCTTCGATCTCGTCCAGTTCGATATCCAGTTCCGGGTCGAAAGCTTCCAGAATTTCGTCGAGCGTTTCGTCCAGGTAGCCCTGGTTGTTGATGCAGTCGATCAGGGTGACGGCGATCAGGCGATCGGTGTCGGACATCGGCGCCAGGTTCAGTTGCCACAGCAGGTGACTTTGCAAGCTCTCGCCGACGGAGGTGCGGGTGGTGAAGTCCCACTCGTCATCATCATTGCTGGGCAGGCTGCTGGCACTGGTCTGGTAAACGTCTTCCCAGGCAGTGTCCACAGGCAGTTCGTTGGGGATGCGCTCGTTCCAGTCGCCTTCCTCGAGGTTGTCCACCGTGGGGGCGGTTTCCTGATAGGAGGGTTCCTGCACGTCCGGGTTGGGTTTTTGCTCGATGTTGTCGGCCAGTGGGTCTGCATTATCGAAGTCGTCGCCTTCTTCCTGGCGTTCGAGCATCGGATTGGACTCCAGGGCCTCCTGGATTTCCTGTTGCAGGTCCAGGGTCGACAATTGGAGCAGGCGGATGGCCTGTTGCAGCTGCGGTGTCATCGTCAGCTGCTGGCCCATTCTCAGGACTAGCGATGGTTTCATGGCAGGGGCTTAACACCTTATTCGCCGGCGCAATGCGCCATCCACGACAGGGCGCGCGAGCGCCAAACATAAGCAAATTATATGCCTGATATCGGGTGCTTTGCCTAGAGCGCGATGACAATAAAAATACTGAGGTTTTCATTGACTCGCGCGCTCGTCGGCGAACGCCCTGATACCACCGTGTCTACAGGCGGAACTCGTGACCCAGGTACACTTCCTTGACCAGTTCGTTGGCCAGGATAGTCGCCGAATCGCCTTCGGCGATCAGTTGGCCATCGTTGACGATATAGGCGGTCTCGCAGATATCGAGGGTCTCACGGACGTTGTGGTCGGTGATCAGCACACCGATACCCTTGGCCTTGAGATGATGGATGATCTGCTTGATGTCGCCGACCGAGATCGGGTCGACGCCGGCAAACGGTTCGTCCAGCAGGATGAACTTGGGTGCGGTGGCCAGGGCGCGGGCGATTTCCACGCGGCGACGCTCACCACCGGACAGGCTCATGCCGAGGTTGTCGCGAATGTGGTTGATGTGGAATTCCTGCAGCAGGCTTTCCAACTCCTGACGGCGGCCGTCGCGGTCGAGTTCCTTGCGGGTCTCGAGGATCGCCATGATGTTGTCGGCAACCGACAGCTTGCGGAAGATCGACGCTTCCTGTGGCAGATAGCCGATACCGGCGCGTGCACGACCATGCATGGGCTGGTGGCTGACGTCGAGGTCGTCGATCAGCACACGACCCTGGTCGGCCTGGACGAGGCCCACGATCATGTAGAAGCAGGTGGTCTTGCCGGCGCCGTTGGGGCCGAGCAAGCCGACGATCTGGCCGCTGTCGATCGACAGGCTGACGTCGCGCACGACCTGACGGCTTTTGTAGGCCTTGGCCAGATGCTGGGCTTTCAGGGTTGCCATTACTCGGCCTTCTTCTTCGGCTGGATAACCATGTCGATTCGCGGACGCGGTGCAGTGACCTTGGAGCCATTGGCGCGACCGGCGTTGGCGATCTGCTTCACGGTGTCATAGGTGATTTTTTCACCTTCCGTGGAGTTGCCATCGGGGCTCAGCACCTTGGCCTGGTCGATCAGCACGATGCGATTCTGCTGGGCGTGATACTGGATAGTCTTGCCGTAGCCCTTCATCGGGCCGGTATCGGCAGGGGCCTGCTTCTGCTCGAAGTAGGCCAGGTTGCCCACCGACGTAACCACGTCAATGTCGCCAGCCGGGGTGCGGGTGAGGGTCACCGTGTTGCCGGTGATCTTCATCGAGCCCTGGGTGATGATGACGCCGCCGGTATAGGTCGCGACGCCTTGCTTGTCATCGAGCTGAGCGTCGTCAGCCGAGATGTGGATCGGTTGCTGGCTATCGTTCGGCAGAGCCCAGGCGCTCACGCTTCCCAGTGCTGCGCCCAGACCGAGCAAAATAGGGAGAGTTTTAACGAGCCTCATACTGTCCTCTTACGTTCGATAGCAGGTGTATCCTGCTTTCTTTCAAATACGCTTTCATTCCCTTGCCAGTCGATACACCGCCAGCGCCGTCGATTCTAACGTCTTGCTCGGTCTGCGCATATTGCCTTTGTGGGAATACGGTCATGCGACTGCTGGTAATGATGGTGTCGCGGTTCTGCGCGTCAGTTCGTGCGACGCGCACCGAGTCGATCAGTTCCACCTCGGTGCCGTCCGGGTTGACCTCGCCACGCTTGCTGGTCACGTGCCACGGGAACTCGGTGCCACGGTACAGATTCAGGTCCGGGTTGGTCAGCAGGGTGACCTCGGAAGCCTTCAAGTGCTCGACCTTGTCCGATGTCATCTCGTACTGCACCTTGCCATCGGGCAGGAACTGTACGCTGTAGGCGTTGGTCGCGTAATAGTCGATAACCCCTTCGTCAACCTGCGCAACAGGCTGGTCGAGAAAGCGCTCCGGGCTGATATTCCAGTAGCCTACCGCGAGGAATAGCGCGGCAATGACCCCGAATAACAGGAAGTTGCGAATCTTTTTGCTCAGCATAAAACGCTCTATAGGTAGGCGGCGTGGGCCGCTTCAAGGCGGCCCTGGGCACGCAGGATCAGCTCGCAGAACTCGCGGGCGGCGCCTTCGCCGCCGCGGGCGGTCGTGACGCCATGGGCGTGTTCACGCACGAACGCGGCAGCATTGGCGACGGCCATGCCCAGGCCCACGCGGCGAATCACCGGCAGGTCCGGCAAGTCGTCACCCAGGTAGGCGACCTGCTCATAGCTTAGGTTGAGTTGGCCAAGAAGCTCGTCGAGCACCACCAGTTTATCCTCACGGCCCTGATACAGGTGAGGAATACCCAGGTTTTGTGCGCGGCGTTCCACAACGGGTGTTTTTCGACCACTGATAATGGCCGTTTGCACGCCCGCAGCCATCAACATCTTGATGCCCTGGCCGTCGAGGGTGTTGAACGTCTTGAATTCGCTGCCGTCTTCGAGAAAGTACAGGCGGCCATCGGTCAGCACGCCGTCCACGTCGAAAATCGCCAGTTTGATGTGCTTGCCGCGTTGCAGCAGGTCGTCGCTCATTTACATCACTCCCGCACGCAGCAAGTCGTGCATGTTCAGGGCGCCAATCGGGCGGTCGTCTGCATTGACCACCACCAGCGCGCCGATCTTGTGGTCTTCCATGATCTTCAGCGCTTCGGCTGCCAGCATTTCGGGGCGTGCTGTCTTGCCGTGGGGCGTCATCACTGCGTCAATGGTGGCCGTGTGGATATCAATGGTGCGGTCCAGGGTGCGGCGCAGGTCGCCGTCCGTGAACACGCCGGCCAGTCGCCCGTCCGCTTCCAGAATAACGGTCATGCCCAGGCCCTTGCGCGTCATTTCCATCAGTGCGTCCTTGAGCAGGGTACCGCGCTGGACGTGAGGCAGCTCATCCCCCGAATGCATCACATGTTCCACCTTGAGCAGCAGGCGGCGGCCCAGGGCACCACCGGGATGGGAAAACGCGAAGTCTTCAGCGGTGAACCCGCGCGCTTCGAGCAGCGCCACAGCAAGTGCATCGCCCATCACCAGGGTGGCGGTGGTGGAGGAGGTCGGCGCCAGGTTAAGCGGGCAGGCTTCGTGGGTCACGTGTACGTTCAGATTGACTTCGGCGGCCTTGGTCAGCGTCGACTCCGGGTTGCCGGTGATGCTGATCATCTGGATGCCAAGACGCTTGATCAGCGGCAGCAGGGTCACGATTTCGTTGGTGGTACCGGAGTTGGACAGGGCCAGAATCACGTCGTCGCGGGTGATCATGCCCATGTCGCCATGACTGGCTTCAGCCGGGTGCACGAAAAACGCGGTGGTGCCGGTGCTTGCCAGGGTGGCGGCAATCTTGTTGCCGACATGGCCGGATTTGCCCATGCCGACCACCACAACGCGGCCCTTGCTGGCCAGAATCAGCTCGCAGGCGCGTACGAAATCCGCGTCGATATGGGCCAGCAAGCCTTCTACGGCTTCAAGCTCCAGGCGGATCGTACGTTGTGCGGATTGAATGAGGTCGCTGGATTGGCTCATGTCTGAAGTCGTATAGCCTGACGAAAAGTCGGCGATTATAGCGGTAATGAACAATTCCCTCACGCTAGATCGTCAGGGTTTATTCGATGGGCTCAAATTTACACTCGGTTACATCCTCGCGGTTTTTTCGCTGTCCTGATTCTGAACGAGCGATGTTCCGGCCTTGGGGGCTCTGCACCAGCGGTGATATAGTTCGCCGCTTGTTCGGCCCGCCCAGTACACGCGGCTATTTATATTGCGCAAGCGTGCAAACGTTTGTCGTTCACGTGGTGTCTGAGTGTGAGTCCGCATCCCAAGGAGTTTAGATGAGTGCCGATAACGCCTACGCGGTCGAGCTGAAGGGCCTTTCCTTCAAGCGCGGGACGCGCAGCATCTTCAATAACGTCGATATTCGCATTCCCCGCGGCAAGGTCACGGGCATCATGGGGCCTTCCGGTTGCGGCAAGACCACCCTGTTGCGTCTGATGGGCATGCAGTTGCGGCCCAGCGCCGGCGAAGTGTGGGTCAATGGCCAGAACCTGCCGACGCTGTCGCGCAGCGATCTGTTCGACGCGCGCAAGCACATGGGCGTGCTGTTCCAGAGCGGCGCGCTGTTCACTGACCTGGACGTTTTCGAGAACGTGGCCTTCCCGTTGCGGGTGCACACCCAGCTGTCCGACGAGATGATTCGTGACATTGTGTTGTTGAAACTGCAGGCCGTCGGCCTTCGCGGTGCCATCGACCTGATGCCGGACGAACTGTCCGGCGGCATGAAGCGCCGTGTCGCGCTGGCGCGAGCCATTGCCCTGGATCCGCAGATCCTCATGTACGACGAGCCCTTCGTGGGTCAGGACCCGATCGCCATGGGTGTCCTGGTGCGCCTGATCCGCCTGCTCAACGATGCGCTGGGGATTACCAGTATCGTGGTCTCCCACGACCTGGCAGAAACGGCGAGCATCGCCGACTACCTGTATGTCGTCGGCGATGGCCAGGTGCTGGGGCAGGGCACACCCGAAGAACTGATGAACGCCGACAACCCGCGCATTCGCCAATTCATGACCGGTGATCCTGATGGTCCGGTGCCCTTTCATTTTCCGGCAGCGGATTACCGCTCAGACCTTCTGGGGAAGCGTTGATGCGCAAGACATCTCTTATCGAGAAGGTTCGCCTTTTCGGTCGGTCCGGCATCGATATCATCGAAGTGCTGGGTCGTTCGACCATTTTCCTGTTCCACGCCCTGCTTGGGCGCGGTGGCATCGGCGGTGGCTTTGGCCTGCTGCTCAAGCAATTGCACGCCGTGGGCGTGATGTCGCTGGTGATCATCGTGGTGTCCGGGGTTTTCATCGGCATGGTGCTGGCGCTGCAAGGCTTCAACATCCTTTCGAGCTATGGCTCGGAACAGGCGGTAGGCCAGATGGTTGCCCTGACGCTGCTGCGTGAGCTGGGGCCGGTGGTGACCGCGCTGCTGTTCGCCGGACGCGCAGGTTCTGCACTGACCGCCGAAATCGGCAACATGAAATCCACCGAGCAGTTGTCCAGTTTGGAAATGATCGGTGTGGACCCACTCAAGTACATCGTTGCCCCGCGCCTGTGGGCCGGCTTCATTTCCCTGCCGCTGCTGGCGATGATTTTCAGCGTGGTGGGCATCTGGGGCGGTTCTTGGGTTGCCGTGGACTGGCTGGGCGTCTATGACGGTTCCTACTGGGCCAACATGCAAAACAGCGTGACCTTCACGGGTGATGTGCTCAACGGCATCATAAAGAGCATCGTCTTCGCGTTTGTCGTGACCTGGATCGCCGTATTCCAAGGCTATGACTGTGAGCCCACTTCAGAGGGGATCAGCCGTGCCACCACCAAGACCGTTGTGTACGCCTCGCTGGCGGTACTGGGCCTTGACTTCATTTTGACCGCCTTGATGTTTGGAGACTTCTGATGCAAAACCGCACTGTGGAAATCGGTGTCGGCCTTTTCTTGCTGGCTGGCATCCTGGCTTTACTGTTGCTGGCCCTGCGGGTCAGCGGTCTTTCGGCCAGCCCCACCGCCGATACCTATAAACTTTACGCGTACTTCGACAATATTGCCGGTTTGACTGTCAGAGCTAAAGTGACCATGGCCGGTGTCACCATCGGCAAGGTCACGGCAATCGATCTGGATCGCGACAGCTTCACCGGGCGAGTGACGATGCAACTGGACAAGAAGGTGGATAACCTGCCGACTGACTCCACAGCATCTATCCTCACTGCGGGTTTGCTCGGTGAGAAGTACATCGGTGTCAGCGTGGGCGGGGAAACAGCCCTGCTCAAGGATGGTTCGACCATCCACGACACGCAGTCGTCGCTGGTGCTTGAGGATCTGATTGGTAAGTTCCTGCTCAACACGGTCAATAAAGACGCCAAATGAGGAATCTGTTCATGATCTCTACCTTGCGACGTGGCCTGCTGGTACTGCTTGCAGCGTTGCCGCTGATGGCAAACGCGGCAGGTTCTGCCCACGACCTGGTGCAGGACACGACCAACAAGATGTTGGCTGACCTGACGGCCAACAAAGAAAAGTACAAACAGGACCCGAGCCAGTTCTACAACGCGCTCAACACCATCGTGGGCCCGGTCGTGGATGCCGAAGGCATCTCCCGCAGCATCATGACGGTGAAATATTCGCGCAAGGCCACGCCAGCCCAGATGCAGACCTTCCAGGAAAACTTCAAGCGCGGGCTGTTCCAGTTCTACGGCAACGCCTTGCTGGAGTACAACAACCAGGGCATTACCGTGGCCCCGGCCGGCGACGAATCGGGTGACCGCACCAGCGTCAACATGAGCGTCAAAGGCAACAACGGCGCGGTGTACCCTGTGCAGTACACGCTGGAGAAGGTCAAGGGCGAGTGGAAGCTGCGCAACGTGATCATCAACGGCATCAACATTGGCAAACTGTTCCGAGACCAGTTCGCCGACGCGATGCAGCGCAATGGCAACGACCTGGACAAGACCATCAATGGTTGGGCCGGTGAAGTGGCCAAGGCCAAGGAAACCTCCGACAAAGAAGCCGGGAAGTCTGCGCAATGACCGAGTCGGCTGTTCGTATCGGCGCTGCCGGCGAGCTGTTCCTCAGTGGCGTGCTGGACTACCGCACCGGGCCTGACCTGCGCAAGCAGGGCCAGGCGCTGATCAAGGCCAGCAGCGCACCTGCGCTGGTGCTCGATTGCTCGGCGGTGACCAAGTCCAGCAGCGTAGGTTTGTCCTTGTTGCTGTGCTTCATGCGTGATGCCGAAGCGGCCAACAAGCCGCTCAGCATTCGTGCGTTGCCTGAGGACATGCGTGAGATCGCCGAGGTTTCCGGTCTGACCGAGCTGCTGGCGCATCCTTAATACACGTTATTACAGAGGCCCCCCGTCAGAGTCCTGCTATGCGGGGTTCGCAGGCGCGGGGCTTTTTTGTATGATGTGCGACCCGTGCGCACTGGGCGCCGATAGAGGTTGAACATGCAGGCCCTAGAAGTTAAGAGCTTTCTGGAAGGAAAGCTGCCGGAAACGACCGTAGAAGTTGAAGGCGAAGGCTGCAATTTCCAGCTGAACGTGATTAGCGATGAACTGGCGGCATTGAGCCCGGTCAAGCGTCAGCAGCAGATCTATGCCCATTTGAACCCATGGATCACCGATGGCAGCATCCATGCGGTCACTATGAAATTTTTCAGCCGCGCGGCCTGGGCCGAGCGCACCTGAGCCCCCAAGGCGTCGAGATTCTTATGGATAAATTGATTATTACCGGCGGTGCCCGCCTTGATGGCGAGATCCGCATCTCCGGTGCGAAAAACTCTGCCTTGCCGATTCTGGCAGCGACCCTGCTGTGCGATGGCCCGGTCACCGTGGCCAACCTGCCGCACCTGCACGACATCACCACCATGATCGAGCTGTTCGGTCGCATGGGCATCGAGCCGGTAATCGACGAGAAGCTCTCGGTCGAAATCGACCCGCGCACCATCAAGACCCTGATCGCCCCGTACGAGCTGGTCAAGACCATGCGTGCGTCGATCCTGGTGCTGGGCCCCATGGTTGCCCGTTTCGGCGAGGCTGAAGTGGCCCTGCCTGGCGGTTGCGCCATTGGCTCGCGTCCGGTCGACCTGCACATCCGTGGCCTTGAAGCCATGGGCGCGGTTATCGACGTCGAAGGCGGCTACATCAAGGCCAAGGCGCCAGAAGGCGGCCTGCGTGGCGCCAACTTCTTCTTCGATACCGTCAGCGTCACCGGCACCGAGAACATCATGATGGCCGCTGCCCTGGCCAACGGCCGCAGCGTCCTCCAAAACGCCGCGCGCGAGCCGGAAGTGGTCGACCTGGCCAACTTCCTGATCGCGATGGGTGCCAATATCAGCGGCGCCGGCACCGACACCATCACCATCGACGGCGTGAAGCGTCTGCACTCGGCCACCTACAAAGTGATGCCGGACCGTATCGAGACGGGCACCTACCTGGTTGCCGCCGCCGTAACCGGTGGCCGCGTCAAGGTCAAGGACACCGATCCGACCATCCTTGAAGCCGTTCTGGAAAAACTCAAGGAAGCCGGTGCTGAAATTACCACCGGTGAAGACTGGATCGAGCTGAACATGCACGGCAAGCGGCCAAAAGCCGTTAACGTGCGTACCGCTCCGTACCCGGCGTTCCCGACCGACATGCAGGCGCAGTTCATCTCCCTGAACGCAATCGCCGAAGGCACCGGTGCGGTGATCGAGACCATCTTCGAAAACCGTTTCATGCACGTGTACGAACTGCATCGCATGGGCGCCAAGATCCAGGTTGAAGGCAATACCGCCATCGTCACCGGTATCGACAAGCTCAAGGGCGCGCCAGTGATGGCTACCGACCTGCGTGCGTCGGCCAGCCTGGTGATCTCGGCGCTGTGCGCTGACGGCGACACCCTCATCGACCGCATCTACCACATCGACCGTGGTTACGAGTGCATCGAAGAAAAACTGCAGATGCTCGGCGCCAAGATCCGCCGCGTACCGGGCTAGTCCTGGCGCATTAAACACCGTCACTGCTCCGGCGAGCCGGTTTATGTGGCTAGCGAACTTGTGTGGCGAGCGGGCTTTTGTGGCGAGCGGGCTTGCCCCGCGTTGGACTGCGCAGCAGTCCCATTTTTGGGATCGCTGCGCGACCTAACGGGGCAAGCCCGCTCGCCACAGTTAGATGCTTGCCGCTAAGTGACCGCTGTGCTGAATTTGTTTCAAATCGAGGCTGTCATGGCCTCGATCTGTGTCTGGCGCCGTTTGCGACCAGACCGCAATTGCCTGATGAAGGACTGACGTTCCCATGTTGACCATCGCATTGTCCAAGGGCCGCATCCTTGACGACACGTTGCCCCTGCTGGCTGAAGCGGGCATCGTGCCGACCGAGAATCCGGACAAGAGCCGCAAGCTGATCATCCCCACGACCCAGGACGACGTGCGCCTGTTGATCGTGCGGGCTACCGATGTGCCGACCTACGTCGAGCATGGCGCGGCCGACCTCGGCGTCGCCGGCAAGGACGTGCTGATGGAATACGGCGGCCAGGGCCTGTACGAGCCGCTGGACCTGCGTATTGCCCTGTGCAAGCTAATGACCGCCGGCCGTGTCGGTGATGTCGAGCCTAAAGGCCGCCTGCGGGTGGCCACCAAGTTCGTCAACGTTGCCAAGCGCTACTACGCAGAACAAGGCCGCCAGGTCGATATCATCAAGCTCTATGGCTCGATGGAGCTGGCGCCGCTGATCGGCCTGGCTGACAAGATCATCGACGTGGTCGACACCGGCAACACGCTGCGTGCCAACGGGCTTGAACCCCAGGATTTCATTGCCGACATCAGCTCCCGGCTGATCGTCAACAAAGCATCGATGAAGATGCAGCATGCCCGTATCCAGGCGTTGATCGACACCCTGCGCAAGGCAGTGGAGTCGCGACACCGCGGTTGACTCACCCGCGCGGCCTTAGGCCGCGCCCGTCTATCCGCCTCATAGCCAGAATTCTCAGGTGCCCAAGCGGATCGACTGCTAACGTTCGGCGCCTGAGCATTTTTGCCAATCCTATGAGGCCCTCGCTATGACCACGTCCACTGCAATTGCCCGACTCAACGCTGCCGACCCGGATTTCGCCCATCATCTGGATCATCTGCTGAGCTGGGAAAGCGTGTCCGACGACTCGGTCAACGGGCGAGTGCTCGACATCATCAAGGCCGTGCGCGAGCGCGGTGATGCGGCGCTGGTGGACTTCACCCGCCAGTTCGACGGCCTGGACGTCAAATCCATGGCCGACCTGATCCTGCCGCGCGAGCGCCTGGAGCTGGCGCTCACGCGCATCACCGGCCCGCAGCGCGAAGCCCTGGAAGTGGCGGCAGCGCGGGTGCGCAGCTATCACGAAAAGCAGAAACAGGATTCCTGGAGCTACACCGAGGCCGACGGTACCGTGCTTGGTCAGAAGGTCACGCCACTGGACCGTGCGGGTCTGTACGTGCCGGGCGGTAAAGCCTCGTACCCCTCGTCGGTATTGATGAACGCGATTCCGGCCAAGGTGGCGGGCGTGACCGAGGTGGTCATGGTGGTGCCGACTCCGCGCGGCGAAATCAACGAGCTGGTGCTGGCGGCGGCCTGCATCGCCGGCGTTGACCGCGTATTCACCATCGGCGGCGCCCAGGCGGTTGCGGCCCTGGCCTACGGCACCGAGAGCGTGCCGAAGGTCGACAAGGTGGTCGGCCCCGGCAACATTTATGTGGCCACCGCCAAGCGCCATGTGTTCGGCCAGGTTGGTATCGACATGATTGCCGGCCCCTCGGAAATTCTGGTGGTGTGCGACGGCCAGACCGACCCGGACTGGATCGCCATGGACCTGTTCTCCCAGGCCGAGCACGACGAAGACGCCCAGGCGATCCTGGTCTGCCCGGACGCCGAGTTCCTCGACAAGGTCGCCGCCAGCATCGACAAGCTGTTGCCGACCATGGACCGCGCCGAGATCATCGAGAAGTCGATCAATGGTCGCGGCGCACTGATCCTGGTGCGCGACATGGAGCAAGCCATCGAAGTGGCCAACCGCATCGCGCCGGAACACCTGGAGCTGTCCGTGGCCGATCCGCAAGCCTGGCTGCCGTCGATTCGCCACGCCGGTGCGATCTTCATGGGCCGCCACACCAGCGAAGCGCTGGGCGACTACTGCGCAGGTCCCAACCACGTGCTGCCCACCTCCGGCACGGCGCGCTTCTCGTCGCCACTGGGGGTGTATGACTTCCAGAAGCGTTCGTCGATCATCTTCTGCTCGCCACAAGGCGCCTCCGAACTGGGCAAGACCGCCTCGGTGCTGGCCCGTGGTGAATCCCTGAGCGCCCACGCGCGCAGCGCCGAATACCGCATCCTTGAAGAGGGGAAATGACACATGAGCAAATTCTGGAGCCCCTTCGTCAAGGACCTGGTGCCTTACGTGCCCGGCGAGCAGCCCAAGCTGACCAAACTGGTCAAGCTCAACACCAATGAAAACCCCTACGGCCCATCGCCGAAAGCGCTGGCGGCGATGCAGGCCGAGTTGAACGACAACCTGCGCCTGTACCCGGACCCCAACAGCGACCTGCTCAAGCAGGCAGTGGCCACGTATTACGGGATCGATGCTGGCAAGGTATTCCTAGGAAACGGCTCCGACGAGGTACTGGCGCACATCTTTCACGGCCTGTTCCAGCACGATCTGCCGCTGCTGTTCCCGGATATCAGCTACAGCTTCTATCCGGTTTACTGCGGTCTCTACGGCATCACGTCTGAACCGGTGCCGCTGGACGAACAGTTCCAGATTCGCGCGGCGGACTACGCCAGGCCCAACGGCGGGATCATCTTCCCCAACCCGAACGCCCCGACCGGCTGCGTGCTGGCGCTGGACGCCGTGGAACAGATCCTCAAGGCCAACCCCGACTCGGTGGTAGTGGTCGATGAAGCCTATATCGATTTTGGCGGTGACACTGCCATCAGTCTGGTGGATCGTTACCCGAACCTGCTGGTGACCCAGACCCTGTCCAAATCGCGCTCACTGGCCGGTTTGCGCGTGGGCCTTGCCGTGGGCCACCCTGATTTGATCGAAGCGCTGGAGCGGGTCAAGAACAGCTTCAACTCCTACCCGCTGGATCGCCTGGCGATTGCCGGCGCGGCGGCGGCGTTCGAGGACCGCGAGTACTTCGCCAACACCTGTCGGCGGGTGATCGACAGCCGTGAGACGCTGGTGGCGCAACTGGAAGGGAAGGGCTTTGAAGTACTGCCGTCGGCGGCCAACTTCATCTTCGCCCGTCACCCAAAGCATGACGCTGCTGGTTTGGCTGCGAAGCTGCGTGAGCAAGGGGTGATCGTGCGGCACTTCAAGCAGGCGCGGATTGCCCAGTTCCTGCGGATCAGCATCGGTACGCCTGAGCAGAACCAGGCGCTGATCGATGGGCTGGGCGAGCTCTGACAGACGCTGCAATACAATGTGGGAGGGGCTTGCTCCCGATGGCGGTGGTCCAGTCAAGTATGCATCGACTGACACTCCGCTATCGGGAGCAAGCCCCTCCCACATTTGGTTTTGCGGTGTTAATTAGAGCAGCGGCTCATCCGGCTTCTTGTGCTTCCAGCCATCATTGCCCGGCAGCAGCAAGTTCAAACCAATCGCCACCACCGCACACAGGGCGATGCCCTTGAGGCCGAAGTCATCCGGGCCGGTGCCGGTGCCAACCAGCACGCCGCCAATGCCGAACACCAGGGTCACCGACACAATCACCAGATTACGCGCCTCGCCCAGGTCGATCCGATGGCGGATCAGCGTGTTCATGCCCACGGCGGCAATCGAGCCGAACAGCAGGCACAGGATCCCGCCCATCACCGGCACTGGAATGCTCTGCAGCAGTGCGCCGAACTTGCCGATAAACGCCAGGCTGATGGCGAACACCGCCGCCCAGGTCATGATCTTCGGGTTGTAATTTTTGGTCAGCATCACCGCGCCGGTCACTTCGGCGTAGGTGGTGTTCGGCGGGCCGCCAAACAGACCGGCGGCCGTGGTGGCGATGCCGTCACCCAGCAGGGTGCGATGCAGGCCCGGCTTCTTCAGGTAGTCGCGACCGGTCACGCTGCCCACCGCAATCACACCGCCAATATGCTCGATCGCCGGGGCCAGGGCCACCGGGACGATAAACAGGATCGCCTGCCAGTTGAACTCCGGCGCGGTGAAGTGGGGTAAGGCGAACCAGGGCGCGGCGGCGATTTTGGCCGTGTCGACCACGCCGAAATAGAACGCCATGGCAAAGCCCACGAGTACGCCGGAAATGATCGGCACCAGGCGGAAGATGCCCTTGCCGAACACTGCAACGATCAACGTAGTCAGCAGCGCCGGCATCGAGATCATCATCGCCGTCTGGTAATGAATCAGCTCGGCACCGTCGCCGGACTTGCCCATCGCCATGTTCGCTGCAATCGGCGCCATGGCCAGGCCGATGGAGATGATCACCGGGCCAATCACCACCGGCGGCAGCAGGCGGTCGATAAACCCGGTGCCTTTGATCTTCACCGCGAGGCCGAGGAAGGTATACACGAAACCGGCCGCCATCACCCCGCCCATGGTCGCCGCGAGGCCGAACTGGCCCTTGGCGAGAATGATCGGCGTGATAAACGCAAAACTCGATGCCAGGAACACCGGCACCTGTCGCCCCGTGACCACCTGGAACAACAGCGTGCCCAAGCCAGCGGTGAACAGCGCAACGTTTGGATCGAGGCCGGTGATCAGTGGCATCAACACCAGCGCGCCAAATGCCACGAAGAGCATCTGTGCGCCGGACAGGATCTGGCGCCAAAGCGGGTCGTTGAATTCATCCTGCATGGTCACGCGTCCTTCTGCTTGGTGCCGAAGATCTTGTCACCGGCATCGCCCAGGCCCGGGATGATGTAGCCGTGTTCATTCAGGCGCTCGTCGATGGAAGCGGTGTAGATCTGCACGTCCGGGTGCGCTTTCTCGACGGCGGCGATGCCTTCGGGCGCGGCAACCAGCACCATGGCGCGAATGTCCTTGCAGCCGGCCTTTTTCAACAGGTCGATGGTGGCAACCATGGAGCTGCCGGTAGCGAGCATCGGGTCGATGATCATCGCCAGGCGCTCGTTGATTTCCGGCACCAGTTTTTCCAGGTAGGTGTGGGCCTGCAGGGTTTCTTCATTGCGGGCCACGCCCACGGCGCTGACCTTGGCGCCCGGGATCAGGCTTAGCACGCCTTCGAGCATGCCGATACCGGCGCGCAGGATCGGCACCACAGTGATCTTTTTACCGGCGATTTTCTCCACTTGGACGGGACCGGCCCAACCGGGGATCTCGTAGGATTCCAGGGGCAAATCCTTGGTGGCTTCGTAAGTGAGCAACGCTCCGACTTCCTGAGCAAGCTCACGGAAGTTCTTCGTGCTGATGTCGGCGCGGCGCATAAGGCCGAGCTTGTGCTGGATCAGCGGATGGCGGATCTCGCGAGTGGGCATGGGAAAGGCTCCGGCGGCGGGCAAAAAAACCGGCCTAGATTAATCTATCCGAGGATGATGTCCTATAGACAATCAAGTACGTTAGTCCATAAAGGCTTGAACGTTGCCGCTCACATGCGTACCTTTGCCCGCTTTTCTTGCCACAGCACCCCCTTGGAGAGCGCCATGTCCGCTGATCTCGAGCATATCCGTCAAATCATGCGCGAGGCTGACTGCCTGTACAGCGAAGCGCAAGTCGAAGAGGCGATCGCCAGGGTTGGCGCGCATATCAGCCGCGAACTGGCCGACAGCAACCCGGTGGTGTTCTGCGTGATGAACGGTGGCCTGATCTTCGCTGGCAAACTGCTCACCCACCTGCAGTTCCCGCTGGAGGCGTCCTACCTGCACGCCACCCGCTATCGCAATGAAACCAGCGGCGGCGACCTGTTCTGGAAGGCCAAGCCGGAAGTTTCGTTCATCGACCGCGACGTGCTGATCATCGACGACATCCTTGATGAAGGTCACACCCTGGGCGCAATTATCGACTTCTGCAAACACGCCGGTGCGCGTAAAGTGCACACCGCCGTGCTGATCGACAAAGACCACGACCGCAAGGCACGCCCGGACCTGAAAGCCGATTACGTCGGCCTGCCCTGCATCGACCGCTACATCTTCGGTTACGGCATGGACTACAAGGGTTACTGGCGCAACGCTAATGGCATCTACGCCGTCAAAGGGATGTAAGTCATGACCCGCTTTCTTGATCAGACACTGTTTACCGAATTGGCCGAGAAAGCGGACGCCAGTGCCCGTGGCCGGCATCATTACAACTTTCATCAGATGGAAGAGCCGTGCCACCGATTGGCCGTGGGCCTGCAGCCCAGCACCTACGTGCCACCCCATCGGCACTTGAGCGCGGACAAGGCGGAAACTTTGCTGGTGCTCAAGGGGCGCCTGGGTTTGCTGGTTTTCAACGACACCGGTGAGGTGATCGACAAGCGCGTGATACAGGCTGGCGGTGATTGCCTGGGTGTTGATTTGCCACCGGGCGTGTTCCACAGTCTGGTGGTGATGGAACCTGACACGGTGCTGTTCGAATGCAAGGCAGGCCCTTATCGCGCCTTGGGTGAGGGTGAACTGCCCGGTTGGGCGCCGCGTGAAGGCGATGCTGAAGTAGCTGCTTATAAAGACTGGATGCTGGCCCAGTTCGACTAGGCGCGTCATGGCTTCCAAAGGTAGACTTCAAACTCCGTGAAAATGTCTGCAGGCTGGAGCCGGTAATGCGTAAAGATAAGAAACAGGTGATTGGTGACGAGATCGGCGACGACCAGATCAAGTTGTTCCTGGACTTCGAACCGGTTGATGCGACTTCACCGTCTCTGCACAAGCTGATCAAGGCCTACCGTGGCCTGCGTATCGATGACTTCGAACGCTTCCTCGGCTTTTTCAAGGAGGCTGACCTGGATCTGGATGGCAAGGACGAGCATGGGCAGACCTTCGTCGACTTGATCAAGGACCAGCGCCACGCGCCCGAGTACATCGAGCTGATTGAAAAAGCCCGCGGCTGATTATTCAGGCCACAAAAAAACGCCCCGAGGGGCGTTTTTTATTGCACTCAAACCTCAAGCGTAGCTTTCAGCCTCGTCGCCTTGTTCAACCAGCTCCAGGCTGATGTTGTTCTGCGTATTGATCCTGCGATACAGCTCGGCATCGGTTTCCAGCACTTTCTCACGTGCGGGGAAGATCTCGTGCAGCTTGGCCGCCCATTCGCCGGCAGCTTTTTCCGGGAAGCAACGCTCAATCAGTTCCAGCATGATCGAAACAGTCACTGAAGCCCCCGGAGACGCACCCAGCAGTGCCGCCAGCGAGCCGTCTTTGGCTGCGACCAGCTCGGTGCCAAATTGCAGCACGCCGCCTTTCTTCGGGTCTTTCTTGATGATCTGCACCCGTTGACCGGCCACTTCCAGGCGCCAGTCTTCAGCTTTGGCTTCTGGATAGAAGCGGCGCAGGGATTCCAGGCGCTGTTCCATGGACTGGCGCACTTCGCTGACCAGGTACCTGGTCAGGTCCATGTTGTCGCGCGCCACGGCCAGCATGGGGCCGATGTTGCCGGCGCGAATCGACATCGGCAGGTCGAGGAATGAACCGTACTTGAGGAACTTGGTGGTAAAGCCGGCGTATGGCCCGAACAGCAGGGATTTCTTGCCATCCACCACCCGGGTGTCCAGATGCGGCACGGACATCGGTGGCGAGCCCACCGCCGCCTGGCTGTAGACCTTGGCCTGGTGATGCTTGACCACGTCCGGGTTGTCGCAACGCAGCCACTGGCCGCTGACCGGGAAACCGCCGAAGCCTTTGCTTTCCTCAATGCCCGACGCTTGCAGCAGCGGCAGGGCCGCGCCACCGGCGCCAAGAAACACGAACCTGGCGTCGACTTCGCGGCTTTCGCCGTTGTTGACGTCCTTGATGCTCACGGTCCAGCCGGCACCGTTGCGCTTGAGGCCGGTGACACGCTTGCAGTACTTGACCTGGGCCTCTGGCGTGCTGGTGAGGTGACCGAGCAACTGGTTAGTCAGGGCGCCGAAATTGACGTCGGTGCCGTTCATCACGCGGGTGGCCGCGATTTTTTCATCAAGCGGGCGGCCGGGCATCATCAGCGGCATCCACTCGGCCATTTCGCCACGGTCTTCGGTGTAATGCATATCCGAAAACGCGTGGTGCTGCACGAGGGTGTCAAAGCGCTTCCTGAGAAACGACACGCCGCTTTCACCCTGCACGAAGCTCAGGTGCGGCACCGGGCTGATAAAGGATCTGGCCGAGCCAAAGGTGCCCTTTTTGGTCAGGTACGCCCAGAACTGCTTCGATACCTCGAACTGGGTGTTGATATGCACGGCTTTCTTGATGTCGATGGAGCCATCGGCAGCCTGCGGCGTGTAGTTCAGCTCACACAGGCCGGCGTGGCCGGTACCGGCGTTGTTCCACGGGTTGGAACTCTCCGCGGCACCCGAGTCCATCAGCTCAACGACTTCCAGCTTGAGGCCGGGGTCGAGCTCTTTGAGCAGCACGGCCAGGGTGGCACTCATGATGCCAGCCCCTACCAGTACTACGTCGACTGCTTCGTTATGCGCCATTTAACGCGTCTCCAAAATCTGCAGCACCAAATTGACGGCATGGCTGCCAGGAGTGACGGGGCGGTTCACGTGTTGCCCCAGGTTACCCATGGC
Source organism: Pseudomonas trivialis (assembly GCF_036864995.1). Lineage (NCBI taxonomy): Bacteria > Pseudomonadati > Pseudomonadota > Gammaproteobacteria > Pseudomonadales > Pseudomonadaceae > Pseudomonas > Pseudomonas trivialis. Next base: position 957,143 of record NZ_CP142151.1, read on the forward strand.
CAGGATCGCCATGTCCGTTTCGCAATTCCTTGCAACTTCCAGCGCACGCTTGCTGCCGGGCTGATCTGCCTATGAACGCATTCATGGGCGCCTGTGGCAATTCGACTTATGGTCAAAGCGTGCGATTCGTGCAATCAATCCGTCGCGGACAGGCTTAAGCTCCGGTTGTTGAGGCGCACTCGGTCCTGTTGGGTTGGGCTGTTCCAGACGCTGATGGTGCTTGTACAAACGCCAAACTATTCATTTGCTCGCCACACTCTTGTGAAGTTGTGAAAACCCGTTTTTTCACGCTCTTTTGAAGACGTGAACCTCAAAAAAGGGCTGCCTCAGCCTGGCACCTGGCCCGAAACACCTTTGCCGACACGCGGCAAAACGGGCAAACAACTCAAGTGGCCGAGCGCAATGGCAGCTCTGGCAGATGCGGTAAAGGCGGGTGGTTTGCAAGGAAAACAGCAAGCGCGCCAGCTTCACTCGATCTGTGTGGGCGGCTCTCTGTGGGCGATTCTTGGGTTAATACCGAGGCATTAACGGTGCTGCGAGGCCCGATCAGGAGACGTCCTTATAATCGGGGGGAGATTGTAGCGAAGAACGCCGCAGAAATGGGCGTGTTTTATGACTTTTATTAGGCTTGTGGTCAGGAGGCCAACGCCTGGCGCGAATGTGCATGCGCGACCTGCGGCCGAACCCGAGCGCTGGCGGGCAGTGGACGGTGCATCCAGCACAGGCGTGTCTCGGTGACTTCCACCCAGCCCTCGCCGACAGGTGGCAGGCTGCATTGCTTGAAGGCCAGGCAATGGCCCCTGGCGTCGAGCAGCGCGAACTGGCGATGCCGGGTGTGTGACATGAACAACGATTTGAGCAGGCGCATGGCGTGTACCGGTTGTGTTACATGCTTGAAGGTTGCCAGTCTGCCATGACACTGGAATGACGAATTTATGCGAAATTGTAATTTCGCCGTGGCTTCAGCTGCCGTTCAGGATCGCTGGTGAGTGGCGCGCGTGCACCGTTATACTGGCGGCCTGTTTGCATCTAGTCCTGGAGAAATGAGTATGTTGCAACGCCTGTTGTTCGGTTTGATCACTGTGACCAGTTTGACCCTGGTTGGCTGCGCCAACAGCCCGCAACAACTCAGCCCGCAACCCAAGATCACCACGCAGCTGGCGCCGGTAGGGCATGGTCAGCCGGTGTCGGTGCGTGTGGTGGACGGTCGTCCATCGCCAACCCTGGGCTCGCGCGGCGGGCTGTACCCGGAGACTGCATTGATTTCGGTGAATGGCCAGGACGTGCTGCCCAAGCTGCAGGCCCAGGCTGAAGCCGCCGTGCGCCTGCTGGGGTTCACGCCGACCACTTCGCCTGGCGCCCCCCAACTGACCGTTACCCTGGCCGAACTGAAATACCAGTCGCCCAAAGAAGGCCTGTACGTGACTGAAGCCTCCATCGGTGCCACGTTCAAGTCCGATGTCAGCGCCGGTACCCGTCGCTACAGCGGCCGTTATGCGGCGTCGCTCAACCAGCGCTTCGGCATGTCGCCGAACCAGGAAACCAACACCAAGCTGGTCAGCGACGTGCTCAGCGACGCGCTGACCCGTCTGTTCAAGGACCCAAGCATCGGCCAGTTGCTCAGCTCGCAGCAGTAAGCCGTCAACAAAAAACCGGGCTCATCGCTGAGCCCGGTTTTTTTTCGCCCGGCGTTTCTTCACGCGGCGCTGTCGACGTGAAAGTCCAGCATGCTCACGCCCGTGAGCAGATCCATCTCCGGCCAGTCCGCATGTTGATGCCCGCCCAGGGCGCAATACACCAGCCAGTGGCGGTCCTGAACGTTGAACGCCAGGCTGCCGATCAGCGCTTCCTGTTCATCACTTTGGGCGACCAGATACAACCGGTCCTGGTTCTGCGCATGCAACATGACAAGCTCCCGGGCGTTCGAAGGGCAACAGAATGGCTTGTTAAGGTGACGTTCAGGTGACGCTGTAAATTACTCGATACATTAATCGCAAGTGGACGGGATCGTTACAGGCGCAGGGCGCCACTACCGTTCAGGTGGGTATCCGAATGGATATCAGAGTATGGGTTCACCGAGGTTTGCGATGGCGCTGCCCGCACTGTTGATCAATGTCATGGCTCTATTGCTGGCCGGCCTCGCGGCGGCGCTGCTGTTCATAGCGCGCTTTTGCGAGCAGCGCGCAATGGCCGATCTTACCGCCCAGAGCGAAGAGCGCGCGATCGACCAGCCCATGCTGTTTCTGGATGTGCGCATCGAGCGGGCGCATCGCCTGGCTTACCGCATGGGGTTTGCAGGTCTCGGGCTGGCGCTGATCCTGTCCTGGCTCAGCACTCATTTTTAAGATCACTGCAGAACCCCTGTATGAGGGGGCTTACAGAGGGATTCCGGCCTTGACGCGGTACTGGTTGCGCACAGGCGTTGCGTACTGCGTCACGAGGTAAGGCCGGTGTTCCGTTGGGCACTCATTCAAACGCCTTTCCCATTCCATCTTCGCCTTGGCCAGCTCATCAGCCGGGAAGACTTCAGCCGCGGTCGGCACCTGCAACTGCGGGTCTGCATCGGCCCACTGCGCATACGCCAGGTAATGCACCGGGAACAACCGATAACCGCCGAGAATCTGCCGGTCCATTTCCACGGCCAGCAGCTTGGTGTCCTCGAAGCGCTCGGTGATCGGCGGTGCGAAGTTGATGTGCACGCGGCCCTTGTAGCCGGTGATGCCCAGCGCGATGCTCACATCGTCCTCGCCCGGCGCCTTGCTGTAGGTGCCGGTGGTGGCGCGGATGTACAGCTCGCGCGCCTTCGCGGTATCGCAGGGGTCGTACTCGTAGCTGATGGACACCGGAGTCAGGTTCAACGACTGGATGACCTCGGCAAACGGCTCATCCTTGCGGCTCACGTGGAACATCTTGAGGATCGCCGATTCGGTGCGATCATCGCCGTCCTTGGCGCGGCCTTCGGCCTGGGCGATCCAGATCGACTGGCAGTCGTTGCGGATCGAATGATTGATGTAGGCCGACAGCAAATGATACGCCGCCATCTTTTCCTTTCGCCCGGTGATCGAGCGGTGCACGATGAAGCTCTTGTTCAGGCGCATCAGGTCGCTGACAAACGGCTTTTGCAGCAGGTTGTCACCGATGGCGATGCGTGGCGTCGGCAGGCCGGCGTGGTACACGGCATAGTTGACGAACGCCGGGTCCATCACGATATCGCGGTGGTTGGCCAGGAACAGGTACGCGGTGCCGGACTTGAGCTGTTCGACGCCGGTGTAGGTCACGCCGTCGGTCGCGCGGTCGATGGTGTGGTCGACGTAGTACTCGACCTTGTCCTGCAGCGTGGCCACGGTGGTGACGCCGGCGAATTCACGGCGCAGCTTGCGGGCAATCATCGGCTTGAGCAGCCAGCCCAGGGTGCCGGCGAAGCGGGGGAAGCGGAAGTGGGTCAGTATGTCCAGAAAGGCCTTGTCGCTGAACAGACGTGCCAGCACTGCCGGGACTTCGCTGTCGTTGTAAGGTCGGATGGTATCGAATTCGCCCATCATGCTCTCTTGTTGGAAACGGCTAGGGTAAGTAGAGGAAATACCAGGGTGCGGCGCGGGTAATTGGACCGGCCGATCAATAGCCCTGTAAATAGACCGGCGATTATACGCACAAGTCACCTGGGAGGCTGCGATGCTGGAAACTGAACCGTATGATTGTCCTTATTGTGGTGAGCCGGCGGAGGCGGTGCTGGATCTTTCCGGTGGCGATCAGAGCTATATCGAGGATTGCCCGGTCTGTTGCCGACCGATTAATTTCATCCTGCAAACGGATGGTCATGAATGGATGCTTGAAGTCCACGCCGAGAACGAATAGCAGGCACGCCCATGCAGCGAATCTACGAACCGGAAAACCTGATGGAAGGCGAGTTGCTGCAACAGATGCTCGCCAGCGAGGGCATCGATGCACATCTGGTGGGGCGCCATCTGCTCGGTGGCACTGGCGAGTTGCCGATTTTCGGCCTGCTGGGTCTGGAGGTCGATAACGACCAGGCTGCCTATGCCCGCCAGCTGATCACCGCCTATATCGGCGCGCAGCCCTTGCCCGGTGATGAACCCGACAGCTTCCCCGACGTGCTGGTCTGTTAGGCTGTCGGTCGGTTTACCCAAGAGTCGTGTTGCCCCCATGTGTGGACGTTATGCCCTGTTTCGCTGGAACCCTGCCTTTGTTGCCTTGCCCGGCTTCCCCGCCGACCAGCAGGCCCAGTGGAATATCTCCCCCAATGATTCGGTGCTGATCCAGCGCCTGAACGAAGGCCAGCTCACCCTGGCCCGTGCCCGCTGGGGCCTTACGCCACCCTGGCTGACCGACCTTTCCCGCACCCCGGCCCATGCCCGCGCCGAAACGGTCGCCGAGCAACCGATGTTCCGCGAAGCATTCCGCCAACGGCGCTGCCTGCTGCCGGCCAATGGTTTCTACGAATGGCGCGGTACCCAGCGCAAGCGCCCGTACTGGTTGACGCCGGGGGAGGGCTCGACGCTGTTTTTCGCGGCGATCTGGGAAGCGTACCCGGTACAGGAACAGGTATGGCTGAGCACTGCGGTGATCACCCAGGCAGCGCAAAGCCAGCGCCGGCCGCTGATCCTCGATGCTGCGGGCCAGGCAGCGTGGCTCGATCCAGAAACCCCGTTGCACGTATTGCAAGCGCTGCTGGCCAGTGAACCCGCTGCATTGCGCGAAAGGGTCTTGGCCAATATGGTCAACGATCCCAAGCTCAACGGCCCGGAGTGCCTGACCCCGGCCTGACAGGTGCTCCCGTCGGCACCCTCTGTGGGATGTATCGGAAATACAGCAGTTAAACGTCGTGTGTATCTGGCGCGGATACACACGAGGGCCTACGATACGCGCCATGTTTTCAGGGAGCGTCTCGCATGAAAAAGTCATTGGCAGTAAGTGTATTGGCGGCGGCCATGCTGCTGGCCGGGTGTCAGTCGGTCAATACCACCAGCGGCGGCGCCGTTGGGGTTGAGCGCAAGCAATACATGTTCAGCATGCTGTCGAGTCAGGAAGTCGACCAGATGTATGCCCAGTCCTACCAGCAGACGTTGGGCGAAGCCAGTGGCAAAGGCCTGGTGGACAAGACCAGTGCCAACGCCAAACGCGTGCAGGCGATTGCCAATCGGCTGATCGCCCAGGCGCCCACCTTCCGCCCGGATGCGGCGCAGTGGAAGTGGGAAGTGAACCTGATCAAGAGCGACGAGATGAACGCCAACTGCGGGCCTGGCGGCAAGATTTTCGTGTACAGCGCATTGATCGACAACCTCAAGCTCACCGATGACGAACTGGCCGCAGTGATGGGCCATGAAATTGCCCATGCCTTGCGCGAGCATGGCCGTGAAGCCATGTCCAAGGCCTATGGTATCCAGATGGCCAAGCAGGGCGCGGGTGCGATATTCGGCCTGGGCCAGGACAGCCTGGCGCTGGCCGATACCGTGGCCAACTACGGCATGACCTTGCCCAACAGCCGCAGCAATGAAAACGAAGCCGACCTGATCGGCCTGGAGCTGTCGGCCCGCGCCGGCTACAACCCGAACGCCGCGATCACGCTGTGGAACAAGATGGCCAAGGCTTCCGAAGGCGCACCGCCCGAGTTCATGAGCACTCACCCGGCCTCCGATAGCCGGATCGCCTCGCTGCAGGCGGCTATTCCGAAAGTGATGCCGCTGTACCAGCAGGCCAAAAAATCCTGATACTCCAAGGTTGATGAAAACCTAAGTGTGGGAGGGGCTTGCTCCCGATAGCAGTGGATCAGCCAAGGAATACCTGGCTGAAGCACCGCAATCGGGAGCAAGCCCCCTCCCACATTTGACGCTAGATCCACCCGCTGCTTTGCATGGCCTTGTACACCGCCACAATCGCCAGGATGAAAAACGCCGTTGCTGCCAGCCGGCGAATCAGGGTCAGCGGCAGTTTTTCCGCTGCAAAATTCCCCGCCAGCACTACCGGTACGTTAGCAATCAACATGCCCAGGGTCGTGCCAATAATCACCAGCCACAGCTCCGGGTACTGCGCCGCCAGCATCACCGTGGCGATCTGCGTCTTGTCACCGATCTCCGCGAGGAAGAACGCAATCAGCGTGGTCAGGAACGGTCCGAACTTGCGCGTCGTGCTGGCCTCGTCATCGTCAAGCTTGTCCGGCACCAGCGTCCACAAGGCCGTGGCACAGAAGCTCGCGGCGAGAATCCAGTGCAGCACCGCGTCCGAGAAGAAGCTGCCAAACCAGGCGCCCACGGCACCGGCGGCCGCATGGTTGGCCAGGGTCGCGGCGACGATGCCGGCGATGATCGGCCAGGGTTTGCGAAAGCGTGCGGCAAGGATGAGCGCGAGCAGTTGCGTCTTGTCGCCGATTTCGGCCAAGGCAACGATTGCGGTGGGGACGAGCAGAGAATCCAGCATCAGGTAGGTTCCAGGGGCGGGTCGACACGGCTATGACACGTACAGCCTCCCGCCCCGGGTAAGGTGTGCGTGTCATAGGTCTTGTCAAACCCCGGTCCGTCTGTGCGGACTCCTGGGTCGCATACGCCATGGTCTGTTGACCAAGTATGTTGACGTATGCCGGACGAGATTGAACTCGTGGGAGACTACTCCCCTAGGACGGAGCGGATTCTGCCTAGCCAGGACACATTCGGCAAGCCTTCTTTTTCAAACGCCCGTTAGGGGCGCTTGGCGCGGTAAATGCGAAAACCATTGCCCTCGGCCTTCACCGCACAGATGCCCAAATGCTCTTCGATCAGCGGCTGGTACTTCAGGAAGCTATTGGCAACCAGGCGAAGTTCGCCACCTTTTGCCAGGTGTTTTGCCGCTTTTCGCAGCAAGTTTTCGGTGGCGAAATAATCGGTGTGTACGCCGACGTGAAACGGCGGGTTGCTCAGGATCGCATTCAAACCCATCGGCGCGGCGTCGATACCGTTGCCGGTCAGCACCTCGGCTTCCAGGCCGTTGGCTGCCAGGGTGAGGCGGCTGCTGGCAGTGGCGAAGGCGTCTACATCCAGCATCGTCACGCTGTTGTGCGGGTAGCGACGCTTGACCGCAGCCCCCAGCACGCCTGCGCCGCAACCGAAGTCCAGCAGATGACCGCTCGGCAGCTTGTCCAGATGCGCCAGCAGCAACTCGGTGCCGCGATCAAGGCGCCCGTGGCTGAACACGCCCGGCAGGCTGACCACCTTCAGCGGGCCCTCGGCCAGCGGCACTTCGAACACCTGTGCCAGGCTTTCCAGTTCGACGCTCTGCGGCGCATTGACTACGGTGATTTGCCACAGCTGGCAATGCCGCGCGTTGTCCAGCTTGCGCGGTTTGCCGAATGGGGCCAGCTGCTTGGCGGCACTTTCGATACCGCCTTTTTTCTCCCCCACCAGAAACAGCTCGGCGCCGGGCAGGCGTGCGGCCACCGCATTGAGCAGGTAATCGGTGAGGTCCTTGGACTTGGGCAGGAAGATCACCGCCGCGTCGAACGCGCGCTCGGGCACATTCACACCAAACGCGCTGCGCTCCGGGAAGCGTGCGTCGAGCGCCGCCTGGTCACCGGCGTGCCAGCACCAGCCATGGGCATTGGGCAGACGACCGAGCAAGTCGTCAGGCGGCAAACCGACCAGCAGCAGGTTGCCTTGAAAAAGTTCGGGCTGGCGAAGCAGTACTTCACTGCGCGGATCCATGGTCTGCTCCTTGAAAAAGGGGCGCAGTCTATCAACTGACGACCCGCAGCGGGGCGCCACTGAAAAAGCCCCGGGCGTTTTCCGCCAGTTGGCCGACGATGCGCTGGCGCGCCTCGCGGCTGCCCCAGGCGTTATGCGGCGTGACGATCAACCGAGGAATATCGCCGGCCAGCAGCGGGTTGCCATTGACCGGCGGCTCCACGCTCAGCACATCCGTGGCGGCACCGCCCAAATGGCCGCTGCGCAACGCATCGGCCAGCGCCTGTTCATTGATCAAACCGCCGCGCGCCGTATTGACCACCAACGCGCCGCGCTTGAGCAGCGCCAGCTCGCGAGCGCCGATCATATCGCGGGTGTGCTCATTGAGCGGGCAGTGCAGCGTCAGCGCGTCGACCTGCGCCAGCAACTCATCCAGCGGCACCCGATCGGCTCGGGCAGGGCGGCCAGGAATCGCGCCCAGCAGCACGCGCATGCCAAAGGCCTCGGCCAGCCGCGCAACGGCGCCGCCCAGTTCGCCATGGCCGAGCAGGCCAAGGGTTTTGCCTTGCAGCTCGACAATCGGATGGTCCAGCAGGCAAAACTGCGTGGCCGCCTGCCATTTGCCAGCGGCCACGTCGCGCTGATAGTCCTGCAGGCGCGTGGCCAGGTTGAGCAGCAGCATCAGCGTATGTTGCGCCACCGACGGCGTGCCGTAGCCCTGGCAGTTGCTCACGGTGATGCCGTGGGCACGGGCGGCCGCAAGGTCAACGTTGTTGGTGCCGGTGGCCGATACGAGGATCAGCTTGAGCTCGGGGCAGGCGGCCAGCGTGTCGGCGTCGAGCGCGATCTTGTTGCTGATGGCGACCTGGGCACCCTGCAGGCGTTCGATCACATTCTGAGCGGTGGTCCGCTCGAACAGCTGCAGGTCGCTGAAGCAGGCCTGCAAATCGCTGAGGTCGAGGTCGCCCAGGTCGAGAGAGGGGTGATCGAGGAAGACGGCGCGGCGATTGTTCATGCTCAACTGTACCTTTTGCGACGGAGTTCGAAGGCGTAATCTGCCGAGACTATCAGATGAAATAATCCGTTACGTAATGGGAGCGAACATGTACCTCGCCGAGTTTTTGACCGTGGCCCTGATTCACCTGTTGGCGGTGGCCAGCCCTGGCCCCGACTTCGCCGTGGTGGTGCGCGAAAGCGTGACCCACGGCCGTCGCGCCGGAACCTGGACCGCGCTGGGTGTCGGCTCGGCGATTTTCGTGCACGTGGGTTACTCGTTGCTCGGCATCGGCTTGATCGTGTCCCAGTCCATCGTGCTGTTCAACGCGCTGAAATGGGCGGCGGCCGCCTATCTGTTGTACATCGGCTTCAAGGCCCTGCGCGCGCAGCCGGTCAAGCCCGTTGCCGAGGACGAGTTGCACCGTGAAGTGGGCGAGCGCACGCCGCGTGGGGCGTTTACTGCCGGGTTTGTCACCAACGGCCTGAATCCCAAGGCCACGTTGTTCTTCCTGTCGCTGTTCACCGTAGTGATCAACCCGCACACGCCGCTGGCGGTGCAGGCTGGCTATGGCGTGTACCTGGCGGTGGCGACGGGGTTATGGTTCTGCCTGGTGGCGATGCTTTTCAGCCAGCAACGCGTGCGGGCCGGGTTTGCGAAGATGGGCCACTGGTTTGATCGGACCATGGGCGCGGTGTTGATTGCCATCGGCGTGAAGCTGGCCTTTACCAGCATGAAATAAGCCGCTTGAGCGCCTCAAATACTGGCGCAAAGCTAGCATTTGCAGCGCTCTGCAAATCATTCCTTTGGCTGATTTGGTTGAAACACAAGGTCTCTACAGTGCAAGTCTTCAAGCCAAGACCTTGCAGTCATAAAAAGGGATTCGTATGTTGCAGACCCGTGTTATCCCGCCCGCCGAAGGCGCTTACCAATACCCGTTGTTGATCAAGCGCCTGTTGATGTCCGGCACTCGCTACGAAAAGACCCGGGAAATCGTCTACCGCGACAGGCTGCGCTACACCTATCCCACCTTGATCGAGCGGGTCGCGCGGCTGGCCAACGTGCTCACCGAAGCCGGGGTCAAGGCCGGTGACACCGTCGCGGTGATGGACTGGGACAGCCACCGCTACCTGGAATGCATGTTCGCCATCCCGATGATCGGCGCGGTGGTGCATACCATCAACGTGCGCCTGTCGCCGGAACAGATTCTCTACACCATGAACCATGCCGAGGACCGCTTCGTGCTGGTCAACAGCGAGTTCGTCGGGCTCTACCAGGCCATCGCCGGGCAGCTCACCACGGTGGACAAGACCCTGCTGCTCACCGACGATGACGCCCACACCGCCGAGTTGCCCAACCTGGTAGGCGAGTACGAAACCCTGCTGGCAGCCGCCAGCCCCACTTACGCCTTCGAGGATTTCGACGAGCACTCGGTCGCCACCACCTTCTACACCACCGGCACCACCGGTAACCCCAAGGGCGTGTACTTCACCCATCGCCAACTGGTGCTGCACACCATTGGCGTGGCGACCATCATGGGCAGCGTCGACAGCGTGCGCCTGCTGGGCACCAGCGACGTGTACATGCCGATCACACCGATGTTCCACGTGCATGCCTGGGGCCTGCCGTACGTGGCGACCATGCTCGGTTTGAAGCAGGTGTACCCCGGTCGCTACGACCCGGAATACCTGGTGGAGCTGTGGCGCAAGGAGCGCGTCACCTTCTCCCATTGCGTGCCGACCATTCTGCAAATGCTGCTCAACGCCAAGGCCGCCCAGAACGTGGACTTTGGCGGCTGGAAAATCGTCATTGGCGGCAGTGCGCTCAACCGCACCCTCTATGAGGCGGCCAAGGCGCGGGGTATTCAGCTGACGGCCGCCTATGGCATGTCCGAGACCGGGCCGCTGGTGTCCTGCGCCCACCTCAACGACGAGTTGATGGCCGGCAGTGAAGACGAGCGCACCACCTATCGGATCAAGGCCGGTGTACCGGGACCGCTGGTGGACGCGGCGATTGTCGACGCCGATGGCAACTTCCTGCCTGCCGATGGCGAGTCCCAGGGCGAACTGGTGCTGCGTGCGCCGTGGCTCAGCGAAGGCTATTTCAACGAGCCGCAAAAGGGCGCCGAGCTGTGGGCAGGCGGCTGGATGCACACCGGCGACGTGGCCACCCTGGATGCGTTTGGCGTGATCGATATTCGCGACCGCATCAAGGATGTGATCAAGACCGGCGGCGAGTGGGTCTCGTCCCTGGCGCTCGAGGACCTGGTCAGCCGTCACCCGGCGGTGCGCGAAGTCGCTGTGGTGGGCATTGCCGATCCGCAGTGGGGCGAGCGCCCGTTCGCGTTGCTGGTGGTGCGTGATGGCCATGAGATTGGCGCGCGCGAACTCAAGGAACACCTCAAGCCGTTCGTGGAGTTGGGTCACTTGAGCAAGTGGGCGATTCCGAGCCAGATCGCCGTTGTTACGGAAATTCCCAAGACCAGCGTCGGCAAACTCGACAAAAAACGTATCCGCGTCGACATCATCGAATGGCAGGCCAACAACAGCACGTTCCTGTCCACCCTCTGAGTGTGTTCGCCGTGCCCGTTCGGGCACGGCAATGCTCTATCTTGCGGCTTTACTTGTGATTTGCCGATTTTCAGCCATCCTTCCCGCGTCGGCCTTCGCCGACGTGGCGAAAGGACTGTGGCAGACGGGTTGGTGATGCAAATCACACTTTAGAGGGATCAAGCGGTATGCCCTGCTGGCTATAGTCACTCACAGAGTTTTTCAAGGATGTTGCACTTCAGGCCATGGGGGCCTGGTTGCCGGGCGGCATTGGAATCGTTGTATTCCGGCCGTTACATGCATCAACGAAAAAACTCACTGCCATAACAATAATGCACATGGAGTAGCGTCGATGACCTCAGTAAACCAGTTCTGGCGCCGGGCAAAACTGCCCCTGGCCGTCAGTCTCGCCTCTACGCTCGCCGGGCCTGCATTCGGCGTCAGTTTCAATATCGGTGAAATCGAAGGGAGCTTTGACTCGTCGCTGTCCGTGGGCGCCAGTTGGTCCACTGCCAAGGCCAATCGTGACCTGATCGGCGCCAACAACGGCGGCCGGGGTTTGTCCCAGACGTCCGATGATGGCCACCTGAACTTCAAGCGCGGCGAGACCTTCTCGAAGATCTTCAAGGGCATTCACGACCTGGAACTGAAATACGGCGATACCGGCGTGTTCGTGCGTGGCAAGTACTGGTATGACTTCGAGCTCAAAGACGAAAGCCGGCAATTCAAGGACATCAGCGACAACAACCGCAAAGAGGGTGCCAAGTCCTCGGGCGGGCAGATTCTCGATGCGTTCATCTACCACAACTACAGCATTGCCGATCAGCCGGGTAATGTGCGGTTCGGCAAGCAGGTGGTGAGCTGGGGTGAAAGCACCTTCATCGGCGGCGGCATCAACTCTATCAACCCGATTGACGTGTCTGCGTTCCGTCGTCCGGGCGCCGAGATCAAGGAAGGCCTGATTCCGGTCAACATGTTCTACGTGTCCCAGACGCTCACCGACAACCTGTCGGCCGAGGCGTTTTACCAGTTGGAGTGGGACCAAACCGTTACCGATAACTGCGGCACCTTCTTCTCCCAGCCTGACGTGATTTCCGACGGCTGCAGCAATAACCTGCGCGTGCTGAACAAGCGCTCGACCATTCCAGGCGCGGCATTGCCGACCCTGAATGCGCTGGGCGTGGACGTCAACGGCGAGGGCGTGCTGGTGCGCCGTGGGCCGGACCGTGATGCGCGCGACAGCGGCCAGTTCGGCATGGCCATGCACTACAACTTCGAACCGCTGGACACCGAGTTCGGCGCGTACTTCATGAACTACCACAGCCGTGCGCCGATCTTCAGTGCCCAGGGTGCGCCGGCGTCGGCGTTCACTCGACCACTGGGGCCGCTGGCGGCACTGCGTCCGCTGATCGTGGCGGGCAGTTCCAATTACTTCGTCGAATACCCGGAAGATATCCGTCTCTACGGTTTGAGCTTCTCCACCACGCTGCCTACCGGCACCGCCTGGAGCGGTGAACTGAGCTACCGTCCGAATGCCCCGGTGCAACTGAGCACCACCGACATCCTGTTTGCCGGTGTCACGCCGATTCCGGGCTTTGGCAATGCGTCCGTGCTCAAGGGCAGCCCGGGCCAGGACCTGCATGGTTACAACCGCAAGGAAGTGACGCAGTTCCAGACCACCTTCACGCACTTCTTCGACCAGGTGATGGGCGCCAGCCGCCTGACCACCGTCGGCGAAATCGGCGTGACCCATGTGGGCGGGCTGGAGAGCAAGTCCCAGGCCCGTTATGGCCGTGATCCGGTATTCGGCCCAGGCACCTTGCCGGGCGGCTTCTGCAATGCGCTCAACGCGTCCACCGCCAACGGCGCCGGTCTGCCCAATGCGGCCGGCCTGAACACCAACTGCAGCAACGACGGCTATACCACTGCCACCTCCTGGGGCTACCGCGCACGCGCCATCTGGGAATACCCGGACGTGTTCGCCGGGGTAAACCTCAAGCCGAACGTGGCCTGGTCCCATGACGTCAAGGGTTACTCCCCAGGCCCTGGCGGCAACTTTGAGGAAGGTCGCAAGGCGGTCAGCCTGGGCCTGGATGCCGAGTACCAGAACACCTACACCGCGAGTCTGGCCTACACCAACTTCTTTGGGGGCAAGTTCAGCACCGTGGATGACCGCGACTTCGTGGCCTTGAGCTTCGGCGCCAACTTCTAAGCACACTTTTCCAAGCGGCATGCATTTTCAGGAAGAACAACAACATGAAAATAAGCAAAAGTCTGTTGCACATCGGTGTGCTGGGGCTGTCGATCATGGCGAGCCACGTCATGGCGGCCGTTTCGCCGGATGAAGCCGCCAAGCTGGGCACAAGCCTGACGCCGATGGGCGCCGAAATGGCCGGCAACGCGGCCGGCACCATTCCGAAATGGTCGCCCATGCCCACCAACGCCGGTGCGGTCGATGCCCGTGGTTTCCTCGCCAACCCTTATGCCAGTGAACAACCGCAATTCACCATCACCGCGCAGAACGTCGAGCAGTACAAGGACAAGCTGGCGCCGGGGCAGTACGCGATGTTCAAGCGCTACCCTGAAACCTTCAAGATGCCGGTTTACCCGACCCATCGCGGTGCCACCGTGCCGGCTGATGTGTTCGCCGCGATCAAGAAGAATGCCACCACCACCAATCTGGTGTCCGGCGGCAACGGCCTGGAAAACTTCTCGACGGCCGTGCCGTTCCCGATCCCGAAGACCGGCGTTGAAGTGATCTGGAACCACATCACCCGCTATCGTGGCGGTAGCGTGACGCGTCTGGTCACTCAGGCGACGCCGCAAACCAACGGTTCCTACAGCCTGGTGTACTTCCGAGACCAGTTCGTGTTCCGCGACAAAATGAAGGACTTCGATCCGAAAAACCCGGGCAACGTGTTGTTCTACTTCAAGCAGCAAGTGACCGCGCCGGCGCGTCTGACCGGTGGCGTGCTGCTGGTGCACGAAACCCTGGACCAGGTGAAGGAGCCGCGTTCGGCGTGGGTGTATAACGCCGGTCAGCGCCGCGTGCGCCGGGCGCCGCAAGTGTCCTACGACGGGCCGGGCACTGCCGCCGACGGCCTGCGTACCTCCGACAACCTCGACATGTACAACGGCGCACCGGATCGCTACGACTGGAAGCTGGAAGGCAAGAAAGAAATCTACATCGCCTCCAACAGCTACAAGATCGACGACCCCAAGCTCAAGTACGCCGACATCATCAAGGCCGGCCACATCAACCAGGACCTGACGCGTTATGAACTGCGCCGTGTCTGGCACGTGGTCGCCACCTTGAAGGAAGGCCAGCGCCACATCTATGCCAAGCGTGACTTCTTCATCGACGAAGACACCTGGCAGGCGGCGGTGATCGACCATTACGATGGTCGTGGCCAACTGTGGCGTGTCGCCGAAGCTCATGCCGAGAACTACTACGACAAGCAAGTGCCGTGGTACGCCCTGGAAACCCTCTACGACCTGCAGTCCGGCCGCTACCTGGCGCTGGGCATGAAAAACGAAGAGAAGCAGGCCTATGACTTCGGCTTTACCGCCACCACCAGTGACTTCACTCCGGCAGCTCTGCGTCAGGATGGTGTTCGCTAAGCGGTAACGGTAACCCGCTGTGGGAGGGGCTTGCTCCCGATGGCGGCGGATCAGTCAACAGATGTACTGACTGATCCCCCACCATCGGAAGCAAGCCCCCTCCCACATTTTTTGTCGCAGTTCTTTTTAAGGCAAATGTTGCAAAGATCTACAAGGCAGGCGCTTTTACCGCTAGTCTGCGGACATCTGCAATGCCGACAACAGCCTTATACAAGAGCCCGGCGATGACTGATCTGTCCCGAATCCAGGGGCCTGCCAGCGCGGTCATGCCGCCTCTGGAAGGTCGCTTCTACAGGCCTCCGCTGCCTGACGGCTACGTGCCGCGACCCCGCTTGTGCGAACGGCTGGGCGCTGGGCTCGAAGGGCGGTTGCTGCTGGTCAGCGCACCGGCAGGGTTCGGCAAGAGTTCGTTGGCGGTGGAGTTCTGCCAGGCGTTGCCGGCCCATTGGCAGAGCCTGTGGCTGGGATTGAGCGCGAGGGACAGCGACCCGGGCCGCTTCCTCGAACGGCTGCTCGAAGGCTTGCAGCACTATTTTCCGCAAATAGGCGCCCAGTCCCTGGGCTTGCTGAAAATGCGCCAGCGCCATCAGCCCTTTGCCTTTGAAGAATGGCTCGACGGCCTGCTCGATGAGCTGACGCTGCACCTGTCCACCGGTGCGCCGCTGTTGCTGGTGCTGGATGACTACCATCTGGCCCAGGGCCCGGTGCTGGACCGCT
The DNA here is from genome assembly GCF_036864995.1 of Pseudomonas trivialis. Taxonomy (NCBI): domain Bacteria; kingdom Pseudomonadati; phylum Pseudomonadota; class Gammaproteobacteria; order Pseudomonadales; family Pseudomonadaceae; genus Pseudomonas; species Pseudomonas trivialis. The sequence goes on from NZ_CP142151.1 coordinate 972,694, forward strand.
GTCTGCAATTTTTCCTCAACCACTTGCCCGATGGCCTGTTGGTGATGGTCACCAGTCGTCAGCGTCCCGATTGGCACCTGGCGCGGTTGCGTTTGTCCCGCCATCTGCTGGAACTCAACGAACAGGACCTGCGCCTGACCCATGCCGAATCCCTGGCGGTGCTGGACCACCACAGCAGCTCACTGCGCGGCGAGGCGCTGGAGAACCTGATTCGCCGCAGCGAAGGCTGGGTGGCCGGCCTGCGTTTCTGGCTGCTGGCCGCGTCCGAAGCCGGCAGCGAAGAGGCTTTGCCGCAGAGTCTGCACGGCGGCGAGGGACTGATCCGCGACTACCTGCTCGAAGAGGTGATCGACTGCCTGCCGCCTGAAGTGCAAGCCTTTTTGTTCGATACCGCCCCCCAGGAACGCTTCTGCAGCGAATTGTGCGACGCCGTGCGTGAAGCCCACGACAGCGCGGAAATCCTGCGCTACCTGCAATCGCACCAGGTGTTTCTCGTCCCGCTTGACGATCAGGGCCACTGGTACCGCTATCATCATTTGTTCTCCGACCTGTTGCGCACCCGGCGTGCCAGTGCCGCCGTGCTGCCGGCGGCGAGCCTGCATCTGCGTGCCTGTCGCTGGTTCAATGCCCAGGGCTTGATCGATGAGGCCGTGGAGCAGGCGCTGCGCGCGGGCCATCTGGATGTAGCGGCCAATCTGGTGCAGAACCTGTCCGAAGAACAGCTATTGGCCGAGCAGAATATCGGCATGTTGCTGCGCTGGAAAATGGACCTGCCCGACAGCCTGCTGATCAGTACGCCGCGCTTGATCGTGCTGTACAGCTGGGCATTGGGCCTGGCCTGCCAGTTGGATGCGGCAGAAGAATTGTCCAGCTACCTCAGTCGCTTTCTGCCGGCGCCGTCGGCCACGGCACAAAGGTCGATGCTGGCGCAGTGGCTGGCGCTGAGCGGTATCATCGCTCGGGGTCGGGGCGACCGCGAGTTGACCCAGCGTTATTGCAGCGAAGCGTTGGAGAGCCTGCCGCAGCGGCGTTATGGCCAGCGCCTGATATGCCTGTCGACGCTGTCCAACCTGGCCATCGTCGACGCCGATCTGTGGCACGCCCGTGGTCTGAACCGTGAGTCCCTGGAGCTGGCGCAACGCGTCGGCAACCCGTTGTTCGAGGCGCTGGCTCATTACGACCGCGCGCGGGTCTTGCAGGCGCGCGGCGAGATCCTGCGGGCCCTTGATGAGGTTCACCAGGGGCTGCAGCGCTTGAACGGCCTTGCGCCGCAACGGTTGTATGCGGTGCGCGCGCGGCTTTCGTTGTACGAAGGGTATCTACTGCTGATGCGCAATCAGTCCGACGCCGGTATCGCTCGCCTGCGCGCGGGCCTGACCGAGGCACGGGCGTGCCGCGATATCAGCGTACTGATCGGTCATTGCGTGATCGCCAGCTTCGAAGGGCGCCGTGCAGATTTCGCCAAGGCCTTTGCCGAACTGGCCGAGGCCGAGCGTCTGATGCATATCTGGGACGTACCGCCGATCTACTACCTGGCGATGATCACCCTGATCAAATGCGAACTGTGGCTGGCCCAGGGCCGCACCGACCTGGCCGAAGCCTGGCTGGCGCGGCTCGCGCAAACCTACAGTGGCGAGCATGCGGCCGCTGCGCCGGAATTTCATCCGCACCTGGCGCAGCATATCGAGCTGCAGCAGGCGACCCTCGATGCGATCCGCCATCAGCCCGATGCCGCACTGCAACGTCTCGACGATCTGGCGCAACACGCCCACGACAGCGGGCGGCAGATGATCGCCCTGCTGGCGCTGACCCAGCAGGCGCAATTGCTGCTCGACTGCGGACAGGAAGCCAAGGCGCGGCCGGTACTGTCGCGTGCACTCGAAGCGGGGGCGGGCGGCGCGCTGCTGCCATTCCAGCGACTGCTGGACGCGTACCCGGAGTGGATGCGCGAGCAACTGGGCAAAGACGCCCACGGCGTGCTCAATCAGGCCTTGCTGGCGCTGCTGCCGGCAACGCTGGCGCCAGATGCCACGCTTGCCCATGAAACCCTGAGCAATCGAGAGCTGGCGGTGCTGCAATTGATCGCCCTGGGCTGCTCGAACCAGGAGATCAGCAACCGGCTGTTTATTTCCCTGCACACGGTCAAGACCCATGCGAGCCATATCAACAGCAAGCTGGGGGTGGAGCGCAGAACGCAGGCGGTGGCGCGGGCGCAGGCGTTGAGGTTGATTGGTTAGCGGAAAAGGGGGAGGGGACAACCGGTTTCATGGCGCAATGATTCTGGCGACATTCGTCCGAAAAACGTATCGCCTTGCGCGCAGCGTTGCAGCAAAACCGCAGGCCGCGTTCAGCCTGAGTCTGCTACGGTCTGTAAAGCGACAAGAACGGGTTGCCCTCGATGCCCCTCGGCTAGCTGCCACGGAATCTTTGCCATTTGTCGCGTTCCAAACTCGGCACAGGCCAGTTGCCAATGTCCTCTGCATCACAGAATGCAAAAGTAGGAGCTCTCTACATGTTCACTCCGCGTCGTCTGCTTGTTGTCGCCACCGCCGTAGCCCTTTTGTCCGGCTGCGCTTCTCCTAATCCTTACAGCGGCAATCAGGGTCAGGCCAGCAATGGTTCCGAGGGCGGTATGAGCAAGACCGCCAAATACGGCGGCCTTGGCGCCCTGGCCGGTGCGCTGGCCGGTGCCGCCATTGACCACAACCATCGTGGCAAGGGCGCGCTGATCGGTGCGGCGGTTGCCGGTGCCGGCGCTGCCGGTTACGGCTACTACGCCGACCAGCAGGAAAAGAAACTGCGTGAAAGCATGGCCAACACCGGGGTTGAAGTGCAGCGCCAGGGTGACCAGATCAAGCTGATCATGCCGGGCAATATCACCTTCGCCACCAACTCGGACGCGATCGCCAGCAGCTTCTATCAGCCGCTGAACAACCTGGCCAACTCCCTCAAGCAGTTCAGTCAGAACACGATCCAGATCGTCGGCTACACCGACAGCACCGGCAGCCGCCAGTTGAACATGGACCTGTCCCAGCGTCGTGCCCAGAGCGTCGCCAATTACCTGACTTCCCAGGGCGTCAGCCCAGCCAACCTGAGTGCGCGCGGTGCCGGGCCGGATAACCCGATTGCCAGCAACGCCGATGTGAATGGCCGTGCGCAAAACCGTCGCGTCGAGGTCAACCTCGGCCCGATCCCTGGCCAGCAATACGGCCAACCTGCCGGTCAGCAGCAGGCGCCACAGCAAAACAACCAGTTCCAGGGCAATCCGTACCAGCAGTACCAATAAACGCTGGCCACTAAAAAGGGCGCCGTGCAATCAATGCACGGCGCCCTTTTTCATGGCGGCGGGTTTACATCAGTCGATGTATTCGAACACCTTCACAATCTTTTGCACGCCGGACACGCCCTGTACCAGGTTGGACGCGCGAGTCGCTTCCGCCTGGGTCAACAGGCCCATCAGGTAAACGATGCCGTTGTCGGTGACCACTTTGATCCGCGAGCCTGGCACCGCATTGTCGGTGAGCATCTGCGCCTTGATCTTGGTGGTCAGCAGGGCGTCGTTGCTGATGGCCAGCAGCGTGATCGGGTCCATGACCTGCAGCTCGTTGTGCACTTTCTTGACCCGCTGAACCGCCGAGGCGGCCTGTTCGGCCTGGGCCTTGAGGTCGGCGCGCGGCGTTTGCCCTGCCAGCAGCACAACGCCGTTGAAGCTGGTCACTACAATGCGCGAGGCGCCATTGCCCAGGTCGGTCGCGGCTTTGGCCACATTGACCTTGACCTTGGTTTCGATCAGCGAGTCATCAATGGTGCTGCCGAAGGTACGCGTGCCCCTGTCGTCCTGGATGGGGGTATCCCTTGTCGCGGTGATGGCCGTGCTGCAACCGCTGATGCCGAGGCACAGCGCAATAGTCACCAGGCTGAGTCGTTTAACGGTCATTCTTCACTCCCGAACAGTTGACTGTCGATCAGATCGCACAGGCAGTGGATCGCCAACAGGTGGACTTCTTGAATACGTGCGGTGACATTGGCCGGGACGCGAATCTCAACGTCTTCGGGCAGCAGTAGCGAGGCCATGCCGCCGCCGTCGCGTCCGGTCAATGCTACGACAATCATTTCGCGATCATGTGCGGCCTGGATCGCCTGAATAATGTTCGCCGAGTTGCCGCTGGTGGAAATCGCCAGCAGCACATCACCCGGTTGACCCAGAGCACGGATCTGTTTGGAGAAGATTTCGTTGTAGCTGTAGTCGTTGGCGATCGAGGTGATCGTCGACGAATCGGTGGTCAAGGCAATGGCCGGCAGGCTCGGGCGTTCACGCTCGAAGCGGTTGAGCAGCTCGGAAGAGAAATGCTGGGCATCGCCGGCCGAACCGCCGTTGCCGCACGAAAGCATTTTGCCCTCGTTGAGCAAGGCGTTGACCATGACCTGACTGGCTTGCTCGATGTGCGGTGCAAGTACGTCCATCGCCTGTTGCTTGGTGTCGATGCTGGCCTGGAAAAGCTGGCGAATTCGGGATTGCATGTCCATCTGTGTGACCTTAAGTAGCGCGGCTGTTTGGCACAGAAATGTGCAGCCCGCAAAGCAAAGAGCAAAAGTGTGGGGTGAAGATGCCCGGCGTATCAGCTGTCGAAGGCACTTTTGATCCAGTTCAGATCAGCCTTGCCAGACGGTGTGCTTTCTATGGCAACCACGTCGAAACGGCAGGGGGCGTCTGACCAGCGATGCTCCTTGAGCAGGAAAAACTGCGCGGCGAGTATCAGCTTCTGACGTTTGCGCCCGTCGATACTGGCGAGCGCGCCACCCCATTGTGCGTGTTTTCTGTAGCGGACTTCGACGAATACTACTGTATCGCCGTCAAGCATGACCAGATCAAGCTCTCCGCGTTTACACAACCAGTTCTGCGCCAGCAGGCGCAGACCCTGTTGCTGCAGGTAATTCAGAGCTTGCAGTTCGGCATCCTTGCCGCTTTGTGCGCTGGACCGCTCGGGCATCAGCGTGGGGTATCGGGCAGGCGCTGGACCTCGCCACCGACGAACTTCGCCCATGGCAGTTGGCGGTCAACGCGCTGGTTGGTGCTGATGCCCAGGCTACCCGACAGACCGTCAATGCGGCTGTCCGGCAGTGCCTTGAGCTGGCCCAGGCGCGGTGCCAGGCGGTAGGCATCGACGCCCATCGCGTACAGACGGCCGAGGCTGCCATTGGCTTGCGGCCACTGTGCAGCCACCTGGTTGCGCAGTGGATCGGTGGTGTTGAGCAGCCATGGTGTTTCGCAGAACATCACATTGGTCATGTCCAGGTACTGGTTTTTGTCACCGCTGGCGCTGAACACGTGGGACGTGGCATACACCGGCACATCGCCGGCGTACTGGAAATTCAGGGTCGGCTTGATCTGCTGGGCCAGTTGCGGCGGCACCGCCAGGAAAATGAACTCGATGTCCTGACGACGCGAAGGTTGGGCTGCGACGTCAGTACCTACAGTGTTCTGCAGGCTCTTGGCGCGGCCTTCGCTTTTGCGCAACTGGAACAGTTCGGCGATCTGCTGGGCGAGGGCGACCGGCTGATCGACGTACTCGACGCCCAGCACGGTACCGCCATTGGCTTCCCAATCCTCACGGAAGGCCTTGTAGACACGCTCGCCCCATTCGCCACGGGGCACCATCGCGGCGGCGCGGTGCAGGCCGTCGGCGCGGGCGCGGCGCGACACTTCGCGGGCTTCGTCTTCAGCCGCCAGACCAAACTGGAACAACTGCGCCGGGCTTTGATCGGCTTCGCTGTAGTTCAGCGCCAGGGTGGTGATTGGCAATTGAGGGCGCGCGCTGAGCTGCTTGACCAGCGGCTTCTCCAGCGGACCGACCACCAATTGCACGCCGGCCGCCTGGGCCTTGGCATAGAAGTCATCAAGGGAAGTCAGGCGCGAGCTGTCGTAGAACTCGATCACCGGCGCCTTCTGCCCAGCCTGTTCAGCCTGGTAGTGCGCAGCCATGAAGCCTTCACGCAGCGCCTTGCCGACGGCTGCCAGCGGGCCGTCCTGGGGCAGCAGCACCGCGATCTTGTTCAGGGGCTGGCTGGCCAGTTCCTTGAGCTTGGTCAGCGGCGTCGGCAACTGCACGGCGGCAGGATGGCCAGGGTTCTGCGCGCGCCAGGTGTCGATTGCCGCCTGTTGTTGCTCCAGGGTGCCGGCACCCTTGACCGCCTTGGCCAGGCTGATCCAACCGTCCAGCGTCGGGTTGCCACTGGCTTGCAGTTGCTCTGCCGGCAGTGCGGCAATCAGGGCCCAGATCGCGTCATGGTTGCTGTTGGCGGCATCGCCTTTGAGCAACGGTGCCATTGCCACGCGCTCGCGCGCAGCAGCGAGGGTCTGGCCATCGGCTTCATAGGCACGTGCATGCACGGTACCCGTACGCACCTGTTGCTCTGCGGGCAGTTGATTCAGGTTTTGCAGGCTTGGATGGTTCAGCGCGGCCAACGCTGCCTTGGGCTGGTTGCGCGCCATCGCCAGTTCGGCCGCCAGGGTGCTGGCAAAGACTTGCGGGGCCGGTTTGAGGGCGTCCAGGGGCACTTGCGCAAGAATCTGCGCCGAGCGGCCGGGGTTGTTCTGCCTGTAGGCCAGGTCGGCCGCGCTCAGGCGCAGCAGCGCAGCCTGTTCGGGCGTTTTGGCGGTAGTCGCCTGTTCGAGCAGTTGCTCGATACTGGCGTCCGGGGTCCGTGGAAGGTCGCCAAGGTTGGACGAGGGCGAGCTGGCACACGCGGCCAATAAGGCGGCGAGGCAGAGGGCGGAGAGCAGCCGCAGGCAAGCGATCATGTAAGTGTCCTGATACCGATCAAATTAGCGTGGAAGTGTACCCAAGCACTGGCCCAGGCGCGATGTTAGTGGCGTTAAAGCGTTGAATAAGGTCGTGCAAAAGGTGTTCATGACCACCGGCTGCCGAGCAGGCGCAGGCCGTGATGGCACATTCTCAGGGCATCTACGCGCTACAATGCGCATTTGCCAATCATCGAGGTGTGCGTTTTGACTGCTCCAGGTCCTTTGAATTCCACTGCAGGCTCGCTTTTTGTCGTGGCGACGCCTATTGGTAATCTGGATGACATCAGTTCCCGGGCGCTGAAAATCCTGCGTGAGGTCAAATTGATCGCGGCGGAAGACACGCGGCACTCACAGCGGTTGATGCAGCACTTTGGTATCAGCACGCCATTAGCTGCGTGCCACGAACATAACGAGCGGGAAGAGGGCAGTCGTTTTATCACCCGGCTGTTGGCGGGTGATGATGTCGCGCTGATCTCCGACGCGGGCACGCCACTGATTTCTGATCCGGGTTATCACCTTGTTCGTCAGGCGCGTGCCGCTGGTATCACTGTAGTGCCTGTTCCCGGAGCATGCGCTTTGATTGCTGCATTATCTGCTGCGGGTCTGCCATCGGACCGCTTTATCTTCGAGGGTTTCCTGCCGGCCAAGACGGTGGGCCGTCGTGCGCGCCTTCAGGCGGTAGAGGAAGAGCCCCGCACGCTGATTTTTTATGAGGCGCCGCACCGCATCCTTGAATGCCTGCAGGACATGGAGCTGGTATTCGGCGGTGATCGCCTGGCGTTGCTGGCGCGGGAGCTGACCAAGACGTTCGAAACCCTCAAGGGCTTGCCGCTCCAAGAGCTGCGCGCATTCGTCGAGGGCGACAGCAACCAGCAGCGCGGCGAGTGCGTGGTTCTGGTCGCGGGGTGGACCGCACCGGAGAGTGAGGACGCTGTCGGCAGCGAGGCCATGCGCATCCTTGATCTGTTGCTCAAGGAAATGCCGCTCAAGCGGGCGGCAGCCCTGGCAGCCGACATTACCGGGCTGCGCAAGAATGTCCTTTATCAGGTGGCGCTGGATAAACAGAAAGCCGAATAGTTCCGGGGGGAGGCGGCATTTCGTCAGAACGTGATGGCATTGCTGCACTTTTAATACTTGTCCTGAGGCCGCCGGGCCGTTAACCTTCTCGGCGGAGAGTCGATTGGACAGTCGCTGCCCTCTATGAAAATTAGGGGGAGGAAAGTCCGGGCTCCATAGGGCGAAGTGCCAGGTAATGCCTGGGAGGCGTGAGCCTACGGAAAGTGCCACAGAAAATAACCGCCTAAGCACTTCGGTGCCGGTAAGGGTGAAAAGGTGCGGTAAGAGCGCACCGCACGACTGGCAACAGTTCGTGGCTAGGTAAACCCCACTTGGAGCAAGACCAAATAGGGTCCCAAGGCGTGGCCCGCGCTGGGACCGGGTAGGTTGCTAAAGATGTCCAGTGATGGCCATCGTAGACGAATGACTGTTCAAGACAGAACCCGGCTTACAGATCGACTCTCCACCTTTTTCCTTCTGTCCGACTCTAGGACAGAAAACCGGTAGTAACGCAAGAATCCCTCCCTGCCAAATCATTGGCAGATGCGTCTTCGTAATACCAAAAAAATCTTACTCTTAATAAATCACTTTAACTTTTGGCTCTAGCTATTTGAGCTACTTACGCTTGATCAGCCAAAAACACCGTCGAACTCTGATTTCTCCTCCTTTAACGCTCCTAAATCTCCGTTCTGTAAGGCTTTTCCGCGTATTCGCGCCTTGACGGTGTGGTGGGCGCATTCCTATAGTGTGCGCAAGTGGCGGAAAGTGGCACAAAGTGGGTTTTTTGAACGTAAAACGCTAAAATTTGGAGAAACGCACCTGTGTTTCGCGGAGCTAATGCAATCAGTCTCGATGCAAAAGGCCGTCTCGCTATGCCGAGCCGGTATCGTGACGAGCTGATTTCGCGAAGTTCAGGGCAGTTAATCATCACGATTGACGCTGTTGACCCTTGTTTGTGTGTTTACCCGCTCGATGAGTGGGAGTTGATCGAAACCAAGCTGCGTGCCCTGCCTTCATTGCGTGAAGAAAACCGCCGTCTGCAGCGTTTGCTGATTGGTAATGCCGTCGACCTCGAGCTCGATGGCAGTGGTCGTTTCCTGGTGCCTCCGCGTTTGCGCGAGTACGCCCGGCTCGACAAGCGCGCGATGCTGGTTGGCCAACTGAACAAGTTCCAATTGTGGGACGAAGATGCCTGGGATGCTGTTTCCGCAGCTGACCTGGCGGCTATTCAACAACCGGGTGCCATGCCCGACGAACTGCGTGATCTGATCCTGTGACTATTGATAGCGGCTTTAACCACATCACCGTACTGCTTGACGAAGCCGTTGAGGCTCTCGCCGTACGCGCCGATGGCTGCTATCTGGACGGCACGTTCGGCAGGGGCGGGCATAGCCGCCTGATACTCAGCCAGCTCGGGCCCGATGGCAAACTCCTCGGGTTCGACAAAGACCCTCAAGCGATTGCCACCGGGCAAGCGCTAGCGGCCGAAGACGGCCGCTTTGTCGTTGTGCAGCGCAGCTTTGCCGAGCTGGGGGCCGAAGTGGCCGAGCGCGGCATGGCGGGCAAGGTGGCCGGGGTTTTGCTCGACCTGGGCGTGTCTTCGCCGCAGCTCGACGACCCGGAGCGCGGCTTCAGCTTCATGAACGACGGCCCGCTCGACATGCGCATGGACCCTACCCGTGGCGTCAGCGCTGCGCAGTTCATCGCCACTGCCCCGGTGGAAGAAATCGCCCGCGTATTCAAGGAATACGGTGAAGAACGCTTCGCCGGCCGCATGGCGCGTGCCGTGGTCGAGCGCCGTGAGATCCAGCCGTTCGAGCGCACCGCAGACCTCGCCGAGGTGCTGAAAGTCGCCAACCCCGCGTGGGAAAAGGGCAAAAACCCGGCGACCCGTGCGTTCCAAGGCCTGCGTATTCACGTCAACAACGAATTGGGCGATCTGGAAGCCGGCCTCCAGGCTGCTCTGGAAGCGCTGGAAGTGGGCGGTCGCCTGGTGGTGATCAGCTTCCACTCCCTGGAAGACCGCATCGTCAAACTGTTCATGCGCCGCCTGGTCAAGGGCGAGTCCGACAACCTGCCGCGCAACCTGCCGGTGCGGTTCGAAGCCTTTGTGCCGAAAATCAAAGTCCATGGCAAAGCGCAGTTCGCCTCCGAAGCTGAACTCAAGGCCAACCCACGTTCCCGTAGCGCTGTCATGCGCGTCGCGGAGAAGTTGCGGTGAGCAAGCTTTTCGCCAAACCCCTGCCGGGCGGCAGCTTCTTTATGTTGTTGCTGTTTGTCGGCGTGCTGGTGTCCGCTATTGCGGTGTCCTACAGCGCCCACTACAACCGTCAATTGCTCAATACCCTGTACGGGGAGCTGAGCGTGCGTGACAAGGCGCAGGCCGAATGGGGTCGCTTGATCCTGGAGCAAAGCACCTGGACGGCCCACAGTCGTATCGAGGTGCTGGCCACCGAACAATTGAAAATGCACATCCCTGGCGCGGCTGACGTACGCATGGTGGCGCCATGATGAAACTCGAGGGTGCACTTTACCCATGGCGCTTTCGCCTGATGCTCGGCCTGCTGGCCTTGATGGTGGGCGCCATCGCCTGGCGAATCATCGACCTGCAGGTGGTCGACCGTGACTTCCTGATCGGCCAGGGCGACGCTCGCAGCCTGCGGCATATCCCGATTCCCGCGCACCGTGGCCTGATCACCGACCGTAACGGCGAGCCGCTGGCCGTGAGTACGCCAGTGACCACGCTGTGGGCCAACGCCAAGGAGTTGCAGGTAGCCAAGGACAAGTGGCCGCAACTGGCCGCCGCCCTGGGTCAGGATCCGAAAGCCCTGGCCGAACGGCTTGAAGCCCAGGCCAATAAGGAATTCATCTACCTGGTGCGCGGCCTTACGCCCGAGCAGGGCCAGCAGGTGCTCGATCTTAAAGTCCCCGGTGTCTACGGCATCGAGGAATTTCGTCGTTTCTACCCGGCCGGTGAAACCACCGCGCACATGGTCGGCTTTACCGACATTGACGACCACGGCCGCGAAGGCGTCGAGCTGGCCTACGATGAGTGGCTGGCGGGCGTGCCCGGCAAGCGTCAGGTCATCAAGGACCGTCGCGGCCGCCTGATCAAGGACGTCCAGGTCACCAAGAACGCCAAGGCCGGCAAGCCTCTGGCGTTGTCGATTGACCTGCGCCTGCAATACCTGGCCAACCGCGAGCTGCGCAACGCGATCATCGAGAACGGTGCCAAGGCCGGCAGCCTGGTGATCATGGACGTGAAGACCGGCGAGATCCTCGCCATGGTCAACCAGCCCACCTACAACCCCAACAACCGTCGCAACCTGCAACCGGCGATGATGCGCAACCGCGCGATGATCGACGTGTTCGAGCCGGGCTCGACCATGAAAGCCATCTCCATGAGTGCCGCCCTTGAAACCGGACGCTGGAAACCCAGCGACAAGGTCGAGGTGTACCCGGGCACATTGCAGTTGGGCAAATACACCATTCGCGACGTATCTCGCACCGAAGGTCCGGTGCTGGACCTGACCGGTATCCTGATCAACTCCAGTAACGTTGGCATGAGCAAGGTCGCCTTCGATATCGGCGGCGAAACCATCTATCACCTGGCACAGAAGATCGGCCTGGGCCAACCCACCGGCCTCGACTTCCCCGGTGAGCGCGTCGGCAATCTGCCGAACTACCGTGACTGGAAAAAAGCCGAGACCGCCACGCTGTCCTACGGCTACGGCCTGTCGGTGACCGCGATCCAATTGGCTCACGCTTTCTCTGTATTGGCAAACAACGGCCGCATGGTTCCGTTGAGCCTGATCCACGTTGACGAGGCGCCGAAAGCCACCCAGGTGATACCGGAGAAGGTCGCCAAGACCATGCAGGGCATGCTGCAACAAGTGATCGAAGCGCCGCGCGGTGTATTCCGCGCCCAGGTGCCGGCTTATCACGTGGCTGGCAAGTCCGGTACCGCGCGTAAAACGTCGGTGGGCACCAAGGGCTACGCCGAGAACTCCTACCGCTCGCTGTTCGCCGGCTTCGGTCCGATGAGTGACCCTCGCTACGCCATCGTCGTAGTGATCGATGAGCCGAGCAAGGCCGGCTACTTCGGTGGTCTGGTCTCGGCGCCGGTGTTCAGCAAAGTGATGTCCGGCACCCTGCGCCTGATGAATATCACCCCGGATAACCTGCCGCCGACCCAGCAAGCCAACGCCGCACCTCCGGCCGCTGCTGTCAAAGCCAATGGAGGGCGCGGCTGATGTCTCTTAGCCTGAACAAGATTTTTGCCCACGCCGGCCGCGATCTGCTGATTCGCGAGCTGACCCTGGATAGCCGTAATGTCCGTGCCGGTGACCTGTTCCTGGCCGTGCCGGGTGGCAAGTTCGATGGCCGTGAACATATTGCCGATGCCTTGCAGCGTGGCGCCGCTGCGGTTGCCTATGAAGTGGAAGGCGCCACCGTGCTGCCGATCACCGACGTGCCGTTGATTCCGGTCAAGGGCCTGGCCCGGCAACTTTCGGATATCGCCGGGCGGTTTTACGGTGAGCCAAGTCGTCACCTCAATCTGGTAGGCGTCACCGGCACCAACGGCAAGACCAGCGTGACCCAACTGGTCGCCCAGGCCCTTGACCTGCTGGGTCAGCATTGCGGCATCGTCGGCACCCTGGGCACCGGCTTTTATGGCGCGCTGCAAAGCGGTCTGCACACCACGCCGAACCCGATTGCCGTGCAGGCAACCCTGGCCGACCTGAAAAAGGCCGGAGCCAGGGCCGTCGCCATGGAAGTGTCGTCCCACGGCCTCGACCAGGGTCGCGTTACCGCGCTGGCCTTCGACGTGGCCGTCATGACCAACCTGTCCCGCGACCATCTCGACTACCACGGCACCATGGAGGCGTACGGCGCCGCCAAGGCCAGGCTGTTTGCCTGGAACGACCTCAAGTGCCGGGTGATCAACCTGGACGATGACTTCGGCCGGCAACTGGCTGCGCAGCACAGCGAAGCGCGCCTGATCACCTACAGCCTGGAAGATTCCAGTGCGTACCTGTATTGCCGTCAGGCCCAATTCAATGACGAAGGTGTACGCGCCACCCTGGTGACGCCGCAAGGTGAGCACCACCTGCGCAGCACCTTGCTCGGCCGTTTCAACCTGAGCAACGTGCTCGCCGCTGTCGGCGCCTTGCTCGGCCTGGATTACGCCCTTGACGAAATTCTCAACGTGCTGCCAATGCTTGAAGGCCCAGCCGGACGCATGCAGCGCCTGGGCGGCGGCACGCAGCCGCTGGTGGTGGTCGATTACGCGCACACCCCTGACGCGCTGGAAAAAGTCCTGCTGGCCCTGCGCCCGCACGCCAAGGGCAAGCTGCTGTGCCTGTTCGGCTGTGGCGGTGACCGTGATCGCGGCAAGCGCCCGCTGATGGCCGGCATCGTCGAGCGCTTGGCCGACGGTGTGCTGGTGACCGATGACAACCCGCGCAGCGAAGACCCCGCGCGGATTTTCGATGACATTCGCCAAGGCTTCAAAGACACCGCGAACGTGACGTTCGTCGCCGGGCGCGGCGCCGCCATTGCCCAACTGATCGCCAGCGCCAGCGCGGACGACGTGGTGGTACTGGCCGGCAAAGGTCATGAGGACTATCAGGAAATCAACGGCGAGCGCCATGCCTTCTCCGACCTGGTCGAAGCTGAGCGTGCCCTGACTACCTGGGAGGCCGCCCATGCTTAAAGCCATGACGTTGCGCGAACTGGCCCAGGCCCTGTCGGCCCGGGTACTGTCCGGCGACTGCCGTTTCGACGGCGTCAGTATCGACAGTCGCAACATTACCCCCGGGCAACTGTTCGTGGCCCTGACCGGCCCGCGTTTCGACGGCCACGACTACCTGAACGACGTAGCCGCCAAGGGGGCCGTTGGCGCTCTGGTCGAGCGCGAAGTGACTGACGCTGCCTTGCCGCAACTGCTGGTCGCCGACACCCGTCTGGCCCTGGGCCAGTTGGGCGCACTGAACCGTGCCGCATTCGATAAACCCGTGGCGGCCATCACCGGCTCCAGCGGCAAGACCACGGTCAAGGAATTGCTCGCCGGCGTGCTGCGTACGCGCGGCCCGGTGCTCGCCACCCGTGGCAACCTGAACAATGATTTCGGCGCACCGCTGACCCTGCTCGAACTGGCCCCGGAACACACCGCCGCCGTGATCGAGCTGGGCGCCTCACGCGTCGGCGAAATCGCCTACACCGTGGCGCTGACCAAGCCCCACGTTGCCGTGATCAACAACGCCGGCACCGCCCACGTCGGTGAGTTCGGCGGCCCGGAAAAAATCGTCGAGGCCAAGGGTGAAATCCTTGAAGGCCTGGACGCGTCGGGTACGGCCGTTTTGAACCTCGATGACAAGGCCTTCGAGACCTGGCGCATCCGCGCCGACGGTCGCAAGGTGCTGACGTTTGCGGTGCTCAACGCCGCAGCGGATTTTCATGCCTCCAGCATCGCCGCCGATGCGCGTGGCTGCCCATCCTTCACCTTGCACACGCCACAAGGCAGCGTGCATGTGCAACTGAATCTGTTGGGTAACCATAACGTCGCCAACGCGCTGGCTGCTGCCGCCGCCGCCCATGCCCTGGGCGTCTCGCTGGCCGGTATTGCCAGCGGCCTGGGCGCGGTGCAGCCGGTCAAGGGCCGCACGGTCGCGCAATTGGCCGGCAACGGCATGCGCGTGATCGATGACACCTACAACGCCAACCCGTCTTCCATCAACGCGGCGGTCGACCTGCTCAACGGCTTTGCCGGGCGCAAGGTGCTGGTGCTGGGGGATATCGGTGAGCTGGGCGACTGGGCCGAGCAAGGCCATCGCGAAGTCGGCGCGTATGCCGCCGGCAAAGTCGACGCGCTCTACGCCGTGGGCCCGAATATGGCCCACGCCGTCGCGGCCTTTGGTGCCGGCGCGCAGCATTTCACGACTCAGGGCGAGTTGATCCAGTCGCTGACGGCGGCTGAACAAGACCCACATACAACCCTTTTGATCAAGGGATCGCGCAGCGCGGTGATGGAAAACGTCGTCGCAGCTTTGTGCGGTTCCAGTACGGAGAAACATTAATGCTGCTGCTGCTGGCTGAGTATCTGCAACAGTTTCACAAAGGCTTCGCGGTCTTTCAGTACCTGACCCTGCGCGGGATTCTCGGTGTGCTGACCGCGTTGTGCTTGTCGCTGTTTTTGGGGCCGTGGATGATCCGCACCCTGCAGAACCTGCAAATTGGTCAATCGGTGCGCAATGACGGCCCGCAGTCGCACCTGTCCAAATCCGGCACGCCCACCATGGGCGGCGCATTGATCCTGTCGTCCATCGGCATCAGCACCTTGCTCTGGGCCGACCTGCACAACCGCTACGTGTGGGTGGTGCTGCTGGTGACCCTGTTGTTCGGTGCCATCGGCTGGGTCGATGACTACCGCAAGGTGATCGAGAAAAACTCCAAGGGCCTGCCGAGCCGCTGGAAGTACTTCTGGCAGTCGGTGTTCGGCCTGGCTGCGGCGATCTTCCTGTACACCACTGCGCCAAGCGCCGTGGAAACCACCCTGATCATCCCCATGCTCAAGGACGCCAGTATCCCGTTGGGCATCGGCTTCGTGGTGCTGACCTACTTCGTGATCGTCGGCTCCAGCAACGCGGTCAACCTGACCGACGGCCTCGACGGCCTCGCGATCATGCCGACGGTGATGGTGGGCGGCGCGCTCGGCATCTTCTGCTACCTGTCGGGCAACGTGAAATTCGCTGAGTACCTGCTGATTCCCTACGTACCGGGCGCGGGTGAGCTGATCGTATTCTGTGGCGCGCTCATCGGCGCGGGCCTGGGGTTCCTCTGGTTCAACACCTACCCGGCGCAGGTCTTCATGGGCGATGTCGGCGCACTGGCGCTGGGCGCCGCACTGGGCACCATCGCCGTGATCGTGCGCCAGGAAATCGTGCTGTTCATCATGGGCGGTGTGTTCGTGATGGAAACCCTGTCGGTGGTCATCCAGGTGGCGTCCTTCAAGTTGACCGGGCGCCGCGTGTTTCGCATGGCGCCGATTCACCACCACTTTGAACTCAAGGGCTGGCCCGAGCCACGCGTGATCGTCCGTTTCTGGATCATCACCGTGATTCTGGTCCTGGTCGGCCTTGCCACCCTGAAACTGAGGTAGAAACGAGTGTCCCTGATCGCTTCAGACCACTTCCGCATCGTTGTCGGCCTCGGCAAGAGCGGCATGTCCCTGGTTCGCTTCCTGGCGAACCGGGGCACGTCGTTTGCCGTGGCCGACACGCGGGAAAATCCACCGGAGCTGGTCACGCTGCGCCGTGACTACCCGCATGTGGAAGTGCGTTGTGGCGAACTGGACGTCGAGTTCCTGTGCCGCGCCGATGAGCTCTACGTGAGCCCCGGCCTGGCCCTGGCGACCCCCGCCCTGCAAGCGGCGGCGGCACGTGGTGTGAAACTGTCCGGCGATATCGACCTGTTTGCGCGTAACGCCGAAGCGCCGATCGTGGCCATCAGCGGTTCCAACGCAAAAAGCACCGTGACCACCCTGGTGGGCGAAATGGCCGCTGCGGCCGGCAAGCGCGTGGCGGTAGGCGGCAACCTTGGCGTGCCGGCGCTGGATTTGCTCAGCGACGACGTCGAGCTGTACGTGATGGAACTGTCGAGCTTCCAGCTGGAAACCACCCACGACCTGGGCGCCGAAGTCGCCACCGTGTTGAACGTGAGTGAAGACCACATGGACCGCTACAGCGGCCTGCCGGCCTATCACTTGGCCAAGCACCGGATTTTCCGCGGTGCACGGCAAGTGGTGGTCAACCGCCAGGATGCCCTGAGCCGTCCACTGATGGGCGAGGGCCTGCCGTGCTGGACCTTCGGCCTGGGCAAACCCGATTTCAAGGGCTTCGGCATTCGTGAAGAGAACGGCGAGAAATACCTGGCCTTCGAATTCCAGAACCTGATGCCGGTGCGCGAGCTGAAAATCCGTGGCGCCCATAACCAGTCCAACGCTCTTGCGGCCCTGGCGCTGGGGCATGCCGTGGGCCTGCCGTTCGACGCCATGCTGGCGAGCCTGCGCACCTTCGGCGGTCTCGAGCATCGCTGCCAGTGGGTACGCGACCTCGACGGCGTCAGCTATTACAACGATTCCAAGGCCACTAACGTCGGCGCGGCACTGGCGGCCATCGAAGGCCTGGGCGCCGATATCGACGGCAAGCTGGTGCTGATCGCCGGTGGCGACGGCAAGGGCGCCGACTTCAAGGACCTCAAGGCTCCGGTCGCCGCCCATTGCCGCGCCGTGGTGTTGATGGGCCGGGATTCGGGCCTGATCGCCGCCGCCCTTGGCAACGATGTGCCACACGTACGTGCCGCCTCCCTGGACGACGCGATTGCCCAGTGCAAGGCCCTGGCCCAACCGGGCGATGCGGTGCTGCTGTCGCCGGCGTGCGCCAGTTTTGACATGTTCAAGAACTATGAAGAGCGCGGCCAGTTGTTCGCCCGCGCCGTGGAGGCTTTGGCATGAGCCTCAACCTGAGAAACATCATCAAGCCGTACCCGTCGCCGATCATCACCGGGCGGGGCATCGACCTCGATTTCCCGATGCTCGCCGGCTGCCTCGCGCTGCTGGGCCTGGGCTTGGTGATGATTACCTCGGCGTCGTCCGAAGTGGCCGCCGTGCAGTCGGGCAACACGCTGTACATGATGATCCGTCACCTGGTGTACCTGGTGATCGGCCTCGGCGCATGCATCGTCACCATGATGATCCCCATCGCCACCTGGCAACGCCTGGGTTGGCTGATGCTGATCGGCGCGTTTGGCCTGCTGATCATGGTGATCCTGCCCGGCATCGGGCGCGAGGTGAACGGTTCGATGCGCTGGATCGGCTTCGGCGCGTTCAACGTGCAACCTTCGGAAATCGCCAAGGTGTTCGTGGTGATCTACCTCGCCGGCTACCTGGTGCGTCGCCAGAAAGAAGTGCGCGAAAGCTGGATGGGCTTCTTCAAGCCGTTCATCGTGCTGCTGCCGATGGCCGGCCTGTTGCTGATGGAACCCGACTTCGGCGCCACCGTGGTGATGATGGGCGCGGCGGCGGCGATGCTGTTCCTTGGCGGCGTCGGCCTGTTTCGCTTCACCTTGATGGTGGTGCTGGCGGTGGCTGCGGTCACCGTGCTGGTGCAGGCGCAACCCTATCGGATGGCTCGTCTGATTACCTTTACCGATCCCTGGTCCGATCAGTTCGGTTCCGGTTACCAGTTGACCCAGGCGCTGATTGCCTTCGGTCGCGGCGAGTGGCTGGGCGTGGGCCTGGGCAACAGTGTGCAGAAACAGTTCTACCTGCCGGAAGCCCACACCGACTTCGTATTCTCGGTACTCGCCGAAGAGCTCGGCGTGGTCGGCTCGCTGTGCACCGTCGCGCTGTTCGTGTTCGTGTGTGTGCGCGGCATGTACATCGGCTTGTGGGCCGAGAAGGCCAAACAGTATTTCGCCGCTTATGTGGCGTACGGCTTGTCGTTCCTGTGGATCGGCCAGTTTCTGATCAACATCGGCGTGAACGTCGACCTGCTGCCGACCAAGGGCCTGACCTTGCCGTTCCTCAGTTACGGCGGCAGTTCGTTGGTGATTTGCTGCGCGTGCCTGGGCCTGTTGCTGCGCATCGAGTGGGAGAGTCGAACGCACCTGGGCAGCGAAGAGATGGAGTTCAGCGAAAGCGACTTCGCCGAGGAGCCGACCCATGGGCGCTAATGTGCTGATCATGGCGGGCGGCACCGGGGGCCACGTGTTCCCGGCCCTGGCGTGTGCGCGTGAGTTCCAGAACCGTGGCTACAGCGTGCACTGGCTCGGCACACCGCGTGGCATCGAAAACGAACTGGTGCCCAATGCCGGCTTGCCGCTGCACCTGATCAATGTCACCGGCCTGCGCGGCAAGGGCAAATTGTCCCTGCTCAAGGCGCCGTTCGTCTTGCTCAAGGCGGTGTGGCAGGCACGCAAGGTCATCCGTCAATTGCAGCCGGTGTGCGTGCTCGGTTTTGGTGGTTATGTGACCGGCCCTGGCGGCGTGGCGGCAAAGCTCGCCGGCGTGCCGGTGATCGTGCACGAACAGAACGCCGTCGCCGGCACCGCCAATCGTCTGCTGGTGCCGTTGGCGGCGCGTGTGTGCGAGGCCTTCCCGAAGACCTTTGGCGCCTCGGACAAATTACGCACCACCGGCAACCCGGTGCGCACCGAGCTGTTCATGGGCATTGCCCGTCAGGCACTCGCAGGGCGCAAGCCGCACCTGCTGATCCTTGGCGGCAGCCTGGGTGCTGAACCGCTGAACAAATTGCTGCCTGAAGCGCTGGCGCAACTGCCCGTGGACCTGCGTCCCGAGGTGTTTCATCAGGCCGGCAAACATCACGATGAAGTCACCGCCCAGCGTTATCGCGAGGCGGGTGTGGAGGCTGATGTGCAGCCTTTCATCAAAGACATGGCCCATGCCTATGGCTGGGCCGACCTGGTGGTCTGCCGCGCTGGTGCGCTGACCGTCAGTGAACTGGCCGCCGCCGGTCTGCCGTCGCTGCTGGTGCCTTTGCCCCATGCCATCGACGATCACCAGACCCGCAACGCCGAATATTTGGCCGGGGAGGGCGCTGCCTTCCTGCTGCCGCAAAGAACGACTGGCGCCGCCGATTTGGCCGCACGCCTGACCGAGGTTTTGATGCAACCGGAACGACTCAACAGCATGGCGAGCACCGCAAGCCGCCTGGCCAAACCTGACGCAACCCGTACCGTGGTCGATATCTGCCTGGAGGTGGCCCATGGTTGAGAATCAGAAAGCCATGCCGCAACCCGAAATGCGCCGCATCCGTCGCATCCACTTCGTCGGCATCGGCGGTGTGGGCATGTGTGGTATTGCCGAAGTGTTACTGAACCTGGGCTACCAGGTGTCCGGCTCGGACTTGAAAGAGTCGCCGGTGACTGATCGCCTGAAAACCTTCGGCGCGCAGATCTTTATCGGTCATCGTGCCGAGAACGCCGCCGAGGCTGACGTACTGGTGGTGTCCAGCGCCGTGAACACGTCCAACCCGGAAGTGGCCACTGCCCTTGAGCGCCGCATCCCGGTGGTGCCGCGTGCCGAAATGCTCGCCGAGCTGATGCGCTACCGTCACGGTATCGCCGTGGCCGGCACCCATGGCAAGACCACCACCACCAGCCTGATCGCCTCGGTGTTCGCCGCCGGTGGTCTGGACCCGACTTTCGTTATCGGTGGCCGCCTGAATGCAGCCGGCACCAATGCCCAGCTCGGCACCAGCCGCTACCTGATCGCCGAAGCCGATGAAAGCGATGCGAGCTTCCTGCACTTGCAACCGATGGTCGCCGTGGTCACCAACATCGACGAAGACCACATGGCCACCTACGACGGTGACTTCAACAAGCTGAAGAAAACCTTCGTCGAGTTCCTGCACAACCTGCCGTTCTACGGGCTGGCGGTGCTGTGCCTGGATGATCCGGTGGTGCGTGAAATCCTGCCGCAGGTGAAACGTCCGACCGTGACCTACGGCTTCAGCGAAGATGCCGACGTGCGTGCAATCAACGTGCGCCAGGAAGGCATGCAGACCTACTTCACCGTGCTGCGCCCCGACCGCGAGCCGCTGGATGTATCGGTCAACATGCCGGGCAACCACAACGTGCTCAACTCCCTGGCAACCATCTGCATCGCCACCGATGAAGGCGTCAGTGATGAAGCCATCGTCGAAGGCCTGTCGCGTTTTGCCGGCGTTGGCCGCCGCTTCCAGGTCTACGGCCAACTGCCGGTGGAAGGCGGCGACGTGATGCTGGTGGACGACTACGGTCATCACCCCACCGAAGTGGCAGCCGTGATCAAGGCCGTGCGCGGTGGCTGGCCGGAGCGCCGACTGGTGATGGTCTACCAGCCGCATCGCTACAGCCGCACCCGCGATCTGTATGACGATTTCGTCAATGTATTGGCCGATGCCAACGTGTTGCTGTTGATGGAGGTCTACCCGGCCGGTGAAGAGCCGATTCCGGGTGCCGACAGCCGCAAACTGTGCAACAGCATCCGCCAGCGTGGGCAGTTGGACCCGATCTACATCGAGCGTGGCGTGGACCTGGCGCCGATCGTCAAGCCGCTGCTGCGTGCCGGCGACATTCTGCTGTGCCAGGGTGCCGGTGACATCGGTGGCCTTGCCCCGAAATTGCTGGCAAGCCCGCTGTTTGCGTCCGCAAAGGGGGCGTCGAAATGATCACCGACTACGCCTCCCTGTTCTCCACCATCACGCCTGCCGACTTCGGCCGCGTGGCCGTGTTGTTCGGCGGCAAGAGCGCCGAGCGTGAAGTGTCGCTCAAGTCCGGCAACGCAGTGCTCCAGGCGCTGCAGAGCGCCGGTGTGAACGCTTTCGGTATCGATGTGGGCGATGACTTCCTCGCGCGTCTGCAGGCCGAAAAAATCGACCGTGCCTTCATCATCCTGCACGGCCGTGGCGGTGAAGACGGCAGCATGCAGGGCCTGCTGGAATGCGCCGGCATCCCTTACACCGGCAGCGGCATCCTCGCGTCGGCACTGGCGATGGACAAGCTGCGCACCAAGCAGGTTTGGCACAGCCTGGGCATTCCGACGCCGCGTCACCGTGTGCTGCGCAGCGAAGAAGATTGTATTTCTGCAGCCAAGGAACTGGGCCTGCCTTTGATCGTCAAACCAGCCCATGAAGGCTCCAGTATCGGCATGGCCAAAGTGAACTCGGCCGCCGAATTGATCGACGCATGGAAAGCGGCCAGTACCTACGATTCGCAAGTGATGGTTGAACAGTGGATCCAGGGTCCCGAGTACACCATCGCCACCCTGCGTGGCCAGGTATTGCCGCCCATCGCATTGGGCACGCCCCACACCTTTTACGACTACGACGCCAAGTACGTGGCTTCCGATACCCAGTACCGGATCCCTTGCGGCCTTGACGCAGACAAAGAACAGCAATTGATGGACCTCACGGCCAAAGCCTGTGAGGCGCTGGGTATCGCCGGTTGGGCGCGGGCAGACGTGATGCAGGATGACCAGGGCAACTTCTGGTTTCTGGAAGTCAACACGGCGCCGGGCATGACCGACCACAGCCTGGTCCCCATGGCAGCCCGTGCCGCCGGTCTGGATTTCCAGCAGTTGGTGCTGGCGATCCTTGCCGAAAGTATTGAGCCAAGAGGCTAAGACATGAAAGGCGCATCGCTTCGTCATCAGCCCTCCCAAGCACCGAGCCGCAAGCCGGTGCCACGGGGTGCCAGCCGCATGGTGGCCAAAGAGCCGATGTCGGCGCGCCTGCCGAAAGCCAATTTTGGATTCCTCAAGGCGCTGTTCTGGCCGGTGCTGCTGGTAGTGCTGGGCTTTGGCACCTATGAAGGTGCGCAGCGGCTGTTGCCGTATGCCGACCGGCCGATCACCAAAATCAGCGTGCAGGGTGACTTGAGTTACATCAGCCAGCAGGCGGTACAGCAGCGCATCGGCCCGTACCTGGCGGCGAGCTTCTTTACCATCGACCTGACCGGGATGCGCTCGGAGCTGGAGCAGATGCCATGGATCGCCCACGCCGAGGTGCGCCGCGTCTGGCCGGACCAGGTGACGATCCGCCTGGAAGAACAATTGCCGGTGGCGCGTTGGGGCAACGAGGCGCTGCTGAACAACCAGGGCCAGGCGTTTACCCCGCGTGAGCTGGCCAACTATGAGCACCTGCCGCAGCTGTTCGGGCCGCAGCGGGCGCAACAGCAAGTGATGCAGCAGTACCAGGCCTTGAGCCAGATGCTGCGGCCGCTGGGCTTCTCCATTGCACGCCTGGAACTGCGTGAGCGGGGCAGCTGGTTTTTGACCACCGGGGCAGGCAGTTCCGGCCCGGGTATCGAGTTGTTGCTGGGACGCGACCGCTTGGTGGAGAAGATGCGCCGTTTCATTGCCATCTACGACAAGACCTTGAAAGAACAGATTACGAACATTGCGAGCGTCGACCTGCGTTACGCCAACGGCCTGGCCGTCGGCTGGCGTGAACCGGCTGCGCCGACGACAGACAAACCCGCTGTCGCGAAGAATTAAGAAGAGGCAGGACCCATGGCAAACGTGCAAAGCGGCAAAATGATCGTCGGTCTCGATATCGGCACCTCCAAGGTGGTGGCGCTGGTCGGTGAGGTCGGTGAAGACGGCGTGATCGAGATCGTCGGTATTGGCACGCATCCGTCCCGGGGCCTGAAGAAGGGCGTGGTGGTGAACATCGAGTCCACCGTGCAGTCGATCCAGCGCGCCATCGAAGAAGCGCAGCTGATGGCAGGTTGCCGAATTCACTCGGCGTTCGTCGGCGTGGCCGGCAACCATATCCGCAGCCTGAACTCCCACGGCATCGTGGCGATCCGCGACCGTGAGGTCAGCGCCGCCGACCTTGAGCGCGTACTCGATGCCGCCCAGGCCGTGGCGATCCCGGCGGACCAGCGTGTGCTGCATACCCTGCCGCAGGACTACGTGATCGATAACCAGGAAGGCGTGCGTGAGCCCCTGGGTATGTCGGGCGTGCGCCTGGAAGCCAAGGTCCACGTGGTGACCTGCGCCGTCAACGCCGCACAGAACATTGAAAAATGCGTGCGTCGCTGCGGCCTGGAAATCGACGACATCATTCTGGAGCAACTGGCTTCGGCGTATTCGGTACTCACCGACGACGAGAAAGAACTGGGCGTGTGCCTGGTCGATATCGGCGGTGGCACCACTGACATTGCAATCTTCACCGAGGGTGCGATCCGTCACACCGCTGTGATCCCAATTGCGGGCGATCAGGTCACCAACGACATCGCGATGGCGTTGCGCACACCGACCCAGTACGCCGAAGAAATCAAGATTCGCTACGCCTGCGCCCTGGCCAAACTGGCTGGCGCCGGCGAGACCATCAAGGTGCCAAGCGTGGGCGACCGTCCACCGCGCGAGCTGTCGCGCCAGGCCCTGGCCGAAGTGGTCGAGCCGCGCTACGACGAGCTGTTCACCCTGATTCAGGCTGAACTGCGCCGCAGCGGCTATGAAGACCTGATCCCGGCCGGCATCGTGCTGACCGGTGGCACCTCGAAGATGGAAGGCGCGGTCGAACTGGCCGAGGAAATCTTCCACATGCCGGTGCGCCTGGGCGTGCCCCATGGCGTCAAAGGCCTCGGCGATGTCGTGCGCAACCCGATTTATTCCACCGGTGTGGGCTTGCTGTTGTACGGGCTGCAAAAGCAGACCGACGGCATCTCCATGTCGGGCCCGAGTATCCGTGACAGCTACCGCAGCGACGACGAAGCGAAAGCGCCGTTGTTCGAGCGGCTGCAGGCTTGGGTCAAAGGCAACTTCTAACGATTTACCGCAACACCGCAGCAAAGCAGTAGGCGAAAAAACTAGAGAAAATGAAAGGAGAGGGAACATGTTCGAACTCGTAGACAACATCCCCGCTAGCCCGGTTATCAAAGTAATCGGTGTCGGCGGTGGCGGCGGTAACGCTGTCAACCATATGGTCAAGAGCAACATTGAAGGCGTTGAATTCATCTGCGCCAACACTGATGCCCAGGCGCTGAAAAGCATCGGCGCGCGGACCATCCTGCAATTGGGCACAGCCGTGACCAAGGGCCTCGGCGCTGGCGCCAATCCGGAAGTCGGCCGTCAGGCCGCCCTGGAAGACCGCGAGCGTATTGCCGAAGTGCTGCAAGGCACCAACATGGTGTTCATCACCACCGGCATGGGCGGCGGTACCGGTACCGGTGCTGCGCCGATCATTGCCGAAGTGGCCAAGGAAATGGGCATTCTGACCGTTGCCGTGGTAACGCGTCCGTTCCCGTTCGAAGGCCGCAAGCGCATGCAGATCGCCGACGAAGGTATCCGTCTGCTGTCTGAAAGCGTCGACTCGTTGATCACCATCCCCAACGAGAAGCTGCTGACCATCCTGGGCAAGGACGCAAGCCTGCTGTCCGCGTTCGCCAAGGCTGACGATGTACTGGCCGGTGCCGTGCGCGGTATTTCCGACATCATCAAACGTCCAGGCATGATCAACGTCGACTTTGCCGACGTACGTACCGTCATGAGCGAAATGGGCATGGCGATGATGGGCACTGGCTGCGCCAGCGGTCCGAACCGTGCGCGTGAAGCCACCGAAGCGGCCATCCGCAACCCGCTGCTCGAAGACGTGAACCTGCAAGGTGCACGCGGCATCCTGGTGAATATCACTGCCGGCCCTGACCTGTCCCTGGGTGAGTACTCCGACGTGGGTAGCATCATCGAAGCCTTCGCGTCCGAGCACGCCATGGTCAAGGTCGGTACCGTTATCGATCCGGACATGCGCGACGAGCTGCACGTAACCGTGGTTGCCACCGGCCTGGGTGCGAAAATCGAGAAGCCTGTGAAGGTCATCGACAACACCCTGCACAGCAGCCAGGCGAGCCAGTCGGCTGCCGCTCCAGCGCCTGCGCGCCAGGAACTGCCGTCGGTGAATTACCGTGACCTGGACCGTCCGACCGTGATGCGCAATCAGGCTCAGGCCGGTGCTGCTGCGTCCCGTAGCCCGAATCCGCAAGATGACCTGGATTACCTGGACATCCCGGCATTCCTGCGTCGTCAGGCCGATTGATGGAATGTATCAGGGCTATGAAGGTGATTGGTGTTCAGCAAAGGTCTGGTCTGCTATTATCGCCAGCCTTTGTTGATACCAGTTCGCAATTTGCGCTGAAGCGGTCCAAGCCATGATTAAACAACGCACTCTGAAGAATATTATTCGTGCCACAGGTGTAGGTCTGCACTCCGGGGAAAAGGTCTACCTGACCCTCAAGCCTGCACCTGTCGACACCGGCATCGTGTTTGTGCGTGCCGACCTGGACCCTGTCGTGCAGATACCTGCGCGCGCGGAAAACGTTGGCGAAACAACCATGTCGACCACGTTGGTCAACGGTGACGTCAAGGTGGACACGGTGGAGCACTTGCTCTCGGCCATGGCCGGTCTGGGCATCGATAACGCCTACGTCGAGCTCTCCGCGTCCGAAGTCCCAATCATGGATGGCAGCGCTGGACCCTTCGTATTCCTGATTCAATCTGCCGGCCTGGAAGAACAGGACGCAGCCAAGAAGTTCATTCGCATTCTGCGGGAAGTGACAGTAGAAGACGGCGACAAGCGCGCCACCTTCGTCCCGTTCGAAGGCTTTAAAGTGAGCTTTGAGATCGATTTCGATCACCCGGTATTCCGTGACCGCACCCAAAGTGCAAGCGTGGATTTTTCCAGCACTTCGTTCGTAAAAGAAGTCAGCCGCGCCCGTACCTTTGGTTTCATGAGTGACATCGAGTACCTGCGCAAGCACAATCTCGCACTCGGCGGCAGCGTTGAAAATGCCATTGTGGTCGACGCGGATGGTGTACTGAACGAAGACGGCCTTCGCTATGAAGACGAATTCGTGAAGCACAAGATCCTCGATGCAATCGGTGACCTCTACCTGCTGGGCAATAGCCTGATAGGCGAGTTCAAAGGCTTCAAGTCGGGCCACGCCCTTAACAACCAGCTGCTGCGCAAGTTGATTGAGCAGACAGACGCCTGGGAAGTCGTGACCTTCGAAGATGCCAGCACCGCACCGATCTCTTACATGCGTCCCGTTGCGGCGGTGTAAGTAACAACTCTCTTTCTTTAGTTTTTAAAGGCTGCCTTCGGGTGGCCTTTTTTTGGTTCTTCACGGAATCCCGGGAAACACAGAAACAAGAACGCCGATTTGATTGATGATGTTCGTGCGAGCAAACACATCTACCAAACCGGCGTTCTTATGCACGATATTAATACTTTCCTTCCTTTTTGGGAGGGCTTTTCTGTCGTCAACATCAAGCCTGATGGTGACGGTCTCCAGATCGATCTCACACCCCACACCACCCGCTTCCCTTCCTGCGGAGGGTGCCAAAAAACCTGTTCAACCACTCATGAGTATTGCGAGCGAGTGATTCGTGATCTACCCATTCTCGGTCGTGCGGTGCGCCTCAGCGTTTTGCTCAGGCGTGTTGGTTGCCGCGACTGTGGCAAACGCATGGAGGCCGTCAGTTGGCTGGATCGCTATGCCCGCATGACGCGTCGCTTGGCCGATGCGGTCATTCAAGCCTGCGAGCGACTTCCCACCCTGCACGTGGCCCAGATGTTTGGGCTGCATTGGGACACCGTTCGGTTGCTGGAGCGTCGAGCCTTACAGGCGGCGTTGACCACGCTGCCGAAGGCGCAACCACGACGCCTGGTGATGGATGAATTCGCGCTGTTCAAAGGGCATCGCTACGCCAGTGTGGTGTTGGATGCCGATACACGACGAGTGCTATGGATCGGCGAAGGCCGTAGCCGGGCGGCGGTTCGGCCCTTTTTCGAAGAGCTGGGGCCAGAGGGATGTGCTCGAATCGAAGCGGTTGCGATGGACATGAATACCGCTTTTGACCTGGAGGTCCGTCAACACTGCCCGAGAGCGCGAGTGGTGTACGACCTCTTTCATGTGGTGGCCAAATATGGCCGAGAGGTGATTGATCGGGTCCGCGTCGATGAAGCTAATCGGCTACGCCATGACAAGCCTGCCCGAAAGGTCATCAAGCAAGCGCGATGGCTGTTGCTACGCAACCCGCAGAACCTGAAAACGCCGGAGCAACAGGTACGTTTAAAGGACCTGCTGGCGGCCAACCAAGCATTGATGACAGTCTATCTAATGAAGGCTGAACTCAAAACGCTTTGGGCACCTAGCAGCGCCTGGGGCTGGCGATCAGCCTGGCAGCAATGGCTGCATCATGCTCATGAAAGCGAGATACCACCTCTGATCCAGTTTGCCAAACGGCTAAAGGGTTACTGGCGGGGCATCGTCAGCCGGGTTCGCTGGCCGATGCATACGGGTCAGTTGGAAGGAATAAACAATCGAATAAAGGTCATCAAGCGGATGGCGTACGGTTACCGGGATAGCGAATTCTTTTTCATGAAGATCAAGAGCGTCTTTCCCGGTAATCCGTGAAGAACCTTTTTTTTGCTGAAAATTCGGCGCAGATGACATTTGTTGAAACTACCTACGCCGTACCTGTAGGAACTGTTACTTCGCTATGTCCCACACAGTCTGCGTAGACCCGTTGAATTACGACATTCGGATAGATAAGCAACGTTCGGATAGTTAATCGTCAATTCATGAGGTGCTACACAAACCAATAAAGCGAGTGTATTAGTCATGAGCCAGATTTATGCAAATCCGCTGTATCGTTCGCCCACCCTACAGCCACAAAACAATAATGAGGTGAATAAACAACAACCTCCGCGGGCCTTGACTGCCCCCTATACCGCCAAGGTCTTCGGAGGCGAGGCCAAGTTTCAACCCATTCCAACCGTCACTTTTGTTCCGGCTACGTCTGCCACCATCGCGGCCAGGCTCACTCCGCTGCCTGGCGGCCCAAGTGTTGGGGCAAGCGCGACGGCGCGGTTTTTACCCGAAATTACCTTGCGTCCAAACGATGCGGGCGGCCTCAATGTCAGCGTGACGCCAAAGATGCAGCTCGAACTGAACGCGGATTTAACGGTTGGCATTCCCAATATTCTGGGGACGGGAATTGGCGTCAAGGGCGGCGGCGGCGCGTCCAAGTGGTTTACGTTCAATGCACCGCAGGCCAGTTTCAATCTGAATCCGGACCTGTCATTTAATGTAAACGCCAATTTCAATCCCGCACTGACGACTACCCAGCGTATTGGGTTGAATGGCGGGGTGCAGGGCAGTGTTTCATCTTCGGGATTTGGGGCCGGCGCTGGTGTGGAGCAGGCGTTCACGCATCAGATGCAGCAAGAGTTCAAGCTCGGCGGCCCAGGCGTCAAGTTCGAAATGACGCCTGTCGGAAAGCCTACGATAACGGCGAATCTCGATCGAACGGTGTCCATCTCCAACAGTTACAGCTTTCTGCCGCGAACATCCGTCAATGCGAATGCCCAGGCCGGCCCCGTTACTGTCAATGTGGGGGCCGGTATTTCACCGGGTGTCACGGTCAAGTACAAAGTGACATTAAGCACTGACCTTGCAAGCAAGACCCCTCCAAAAACTGAGGTGTCTGTGTCGCCCGGAGTGCGGGTGGACGGGTCCTTTGGCGTCGGCGTGTCGTTGTTGCCTCGTGATTGGCCGGTCAGTCTCAGCGCTTCCGTCGCGGCTCAACCCTATGTCAGAGTCTCGGCGGACGCCAGCTACACGATTTAAACGCCGGCATTCAGAAAGCGCCTGCCCCAGGGGACAGGCGTTTTTCAACCCAGAGCTGCAGCATCCACAATCCGGTTGCGGCCCGTGTGCTTGGCTTCATACAACGCCTGATCCGCGCTGAGCAACAACGCCTCCAGGGAAGTTCGACTGCGCTTGTTCCAGGTGCTCATGCCGATGCTCACGGTGATGGGGCGATCATCCTCGGCCACCCTCG
This sequence comes from Pseudomonas trivialis, assembly GCF_036864995.1. Taxonomy (NCBI): domain Bacteria; kingdom Pseudomonadati; phylum Pseudomonadota; class Gammaproteobacteria; order Pseudomonadales; family Pseudomonadaceae; genus Pseudomonas; species Pseudomonas trivialis. The sequence goes on from NZ_CP142151.1 coordinate 1,001,964, forward strand.
GCAAATGTTCCACGGCACTGCGGATATGCTCGGCAATCACCCAGGCGCCCGTGGCGTCGGTATGTGGCAGCACCACTGCAAACTCTTCCCCGCCATAGCGCGCCGCCAGATCTGCCGGGCGACGAATGTTGCTGCCGATCACCTGGGCCACGTTGCGCAGTGCCTCATCGCCGCCGTTATGACCATGCCGGTCGTTGAAGGCCTTGAAGTGGTCCACATCGATCATCAGCAGCGTAAGCGACTCGGTGGAGCGTTGGGCGCGGTCCCATTCCAGGCGCAGGCGCTCGTCAAGGATGCGACGGTTGGGCAGGCCGGTCAGCGCATCGGTGGCGGCCAGTTCCGACAGCACGCGCTCGGCGCGATGACGACGTCGCAGTTCGCGTCGCAGCATCCAGCTCAGCCACAGCACGCCAATGCACAATATGCCGGTGGCCCCGCCGGTCAGCAGCGCCGCGCGGTGCCATTGAGCGAAGACATCCTCGCTGGACAGCGCCACCACCACGATCAGTGGCAGCGCGCCGACACTGGTGAAGGTGTACAGGCGTTCTTTGCCGCTGATGGCGGAAATCGCCTGGAAACTGCCCATGCCCTCACGCAGTATTCGCTTGAAGTTGGGCCGGTCGCTCAGGTCCTTGTCGATCATGTCGCGCTCCAGCAGCGGCTGCTGGGCCAACAGGATGCCGTTGCTGCTCAACAGGTTGATGCTGCTGCCGTTGCCGATGGTCAGACTGCTGAACAACTGGTCGAAGTAGGCCAGGCGCATGGTCGCCACCGCGACGCCGGCGAACTCACCGTTGGGCCCCGACACACGCCGGCTGAATGCCATGCGCCAGACCTGGTCGCAGTTGCAGTGAATCCTGAAAGGGCGGCTGATGAACAAACCGGCTTTCGCGTCGCTGGCGTGCGCCTGGAAATAATCACGTTTGGCAAAATTACGCGGCGTGGGCTTGAGGGTCGAGGAGTCCGCGATCACGTCGCCGTTGGCGTCCAGCAATAGCACTTCGCCCTTGTAGGGCGCGGCGGTGGACAGATCAAACTGCACCTGATGGCGGATATCCGCAGCCACCCCGGACAGGTCTTCGCGCTGTCTGGCCTCGATCAATCCGGTAAGGGCCAGGTCGTACAGCTCGACGTTGCGCAGCACATCGGCATTGATCAACTGGGCAATGTTGGTAGTCGAGCGCGTGGCCGCCAGCAGCGTGCTGGCATGCTCACGGATCAACAGCGCCGTGACGATGATCACAATCAGAGCGACGGTAAGACCGCTGCCCAACATCAGCAACAGTTCCGGGTGAGCAGGCGGGGTGCGACCAGAGCGTTTATTCATCGGGCAGACTTCAGCAGCGCAGATGCTGGCAGTTTAGTTCTACCCGATGAAAAGTGAATGCCCTGCTAAAAAGAAAGATTTTGCGCGTCAGAACACTTCGAATGGATAGTCGAGGGTCATGCGGTACTCATCCACGTCCCGGTCCACCGCCGAGTAGCCGTTGCTGCCCCGGTGGGTGGCCCATTGCAGACGCACGGCGAGGTCCTTGGCCTTGCCGCTCTGCACCACATACTTCAAGTCAATATCCCGCTCCCAGTGCCTGGCATCCTTGCCGTCGGCGCTGTACCACGCGCTGTAGCCACGGCTCTGCGGGTCGACGCTGGTCAGGTCGGTCTGGCCGCTGATGTAGGACACGGCCGAGGTCAGGCCGGGCAGGCCCAGGCCACCGAAGTTATAGGCGTACTTGAGTTTCCACGAGCGTTCGTTGGGGCCGTTGAAGTCCGAGTACTGCTGGGAGTTGTCGAGAAATACGCTGTCGCCTTGGGCAATGTAGTCAAACGGAGTGTTGCCGTTGACCCGCTGGTACGCGGCAGTGACGCTGTGATGGCCAGCGGCGACGGTGAAGTGCAGGCTGTAGGTGTTGTTGTCGATCGCCCCCAGCAGCGACTGTCCGGTGTCCTGGGTGTGATAGTAGTGCAGGCCGGGATTGAGACTGATCATCTCGTTCACCACATAGGTGTAGTCCAGGTCGTAGTAGTACTGCCGCCACACGTCCTTGAGTTCGGAGGCGTAGAGGTTGCTGGTCACGCTGGGAATGGCGCTGAACGATACGCCGGCCCAGTTCAGGTGCTGGCTGTCGGTGTTCAGCGGCAGCGCGCCGTAACTGGTGCCGATGCGCCGGTGGCCGCTCTGGTTGTAGAGCTTGGTGAAACTGGCCTGGCCGCCTTCGAACAGCCAGCCGTCGATGCTGTGGTTGGTCAGGCTGATGCCGCGGAAGGTCTGGGGCAGCATGCGGGTCATGCCGCCGGCGATCACCGGGTTGTTGAGGAACAGGTCGCCGGCCTTGAGCTCCGTGTCGAACGCGCGCATTTTCAGGGTGCCGCCAGCGGTCGAGAACGCGCCGGGCGCCTTGCCGTTGCCGCCGCCGTAGGGAAGGATGCTGGAACCGTCAGTGCCGCCACCGCCGTCGAGCTTGAGGCCGAGCATGGCATGGGCGTCGAGGCCGAAACCCACGGGGCCCTGGGTGTAGCCGGATTCGAACGTGCCGAGAAAGCCCTGGCCCCACTCCTTGCTGTCATCGGTATGAATGTCGCGACGGTCGCGGTTCATGTAGTAGTTGCGGGCATTGAGTTTGAGGCTGGAGCCTTCGACGAAGCCGTCGGCGGGAGTGGTGTCGGCTGCGTGGGCAAGGGGGCTGATCGTTGTTGCAATGGCGAGGAATAACGGGGTGAGCGAGGTCTGCACCGGTGGGCTCCTTTATGGATGGCAAAAAAAAACCGCTGAAGAGCAGCGGCTTTTGGAAGCGAGGAGTGTAACAAGATAATGACTGTTGCCCAAACCGCAACAGTGCTTAGAGGGGCAGGGTGATGCCGAAGGTATTCGCACCACTTTCGCTGCGCACGAACACATCGCCGCCGTGCATCAACGCAATCGCCTTGACGATGGCCAGCCCCAGCCCGTGATTGGCCCCGCTGTTGCTGCGCGACGCGTCCACCCGATAGAAACGCTCGAACAACCGTGGCAGATGCTCGTCGGCAATCGCCTCGCCGGGGTTGGTCACGCCAATCGCCACTTGATCCTGTTGCACATCGATATTCACCTCGATGACCTGTCCCGGCGTGGTGTGTTGCACCGCATTACTCAGCAGGTTGATCAGTGCACGGCGCAGGTGGGCTTTTTCGATCTGCACCTGGGCGTCGCCCTGTACCCGCACCTCAACCTGGGCGTCTTCGAGGATGAAGTCCAGGTAATCGAGCGTGGTCGCAACTTCATCGGCCAGGGAGCTTTCGATCAGTTTGGTGGCCTTGCTGCCCTGGTCGGCGCTGGCCAGGAACAGCATGTCGTTGATGATCGAGCGCAGGCGCTCGAGTTCTTCCAGGTTCGATTGCAGCACCTCGAAGTAATGCTCTGCCGAGCGCCCGCGTGTGAGGGCCACCTGGGTCTGGCCGATCAGGTTGGTCAGCGGTGAGCGCAGTTCGTGGGCCACGTCTGCGTTGAACGATTCCAGGCGCGAATAGGCCTGCTCGACGCGGTCGAGGGTAGCGTTGAACGAGTTGACGAACTGACTCAGCTCGGGCGGCAGCGGCGACAGTTGCAGGCGCCCGGAAAGTTTGGGCGGCGCCAGCTTGTGCGCTTCGCCCGAGAGCCTTTCCAGCGGCTTGAGGCCGATACGCGCCACCCAGAAACCCAGCAGCGAGGCCAGCACCACGCCGGCCAGCGCCAGGCTGACCAATGCCACCAGCAGGTGGTGCTGGGTGGCGCGGAAGTTCTCGGTGTCGATGGCAATCATGAAGCGCAGCGGCGGGCGCTGCTCCCTGGCGGCGAACTGACTCACCAGCACCTTGAACGGGTAGGCATGGCCCGGCAGGCGCAAGTCGCGCTTGCCGACGGGGCCTGCGGCGAATGCGCGAATCTGCGCGTCCGGCTCGCCGTACTCGTAGTTGGGATCACTGCTGACCACCCAGAAGCGGATGCGCTTGTCTTCTTCACCGAGCAGCTTGAGCTTGGCGCGGATCTTCACCCAGTGCTCCGGCGTGCCAAAGCGATTGACCGAGGACTCCAGCACGCTGTAACGCGCATCCAGCTCCGCCCCCGGCAACAGGCCCAGGCCGCGATCCACCTGCTGATACAGCACGCCGCCAATCAACAGAAAGATCAGCGCCGCCACCAGGGTGAACAGGCCGCTCAGACGCACGGCAATCGAGTTAACCGACACTGCGGTTCTCCAGCACATAGCCCATGCCACGAATGGTGTGCAGCAGTTTGTGCTCGAACGGCCCGTCGAGCTTGGCGCGCAGGCGCTTGATCGCCACTTCGACCACGTTGGCGTCGCTGTCGAAATTGATGTCCCAGACCATTTCGGCAATCGCCGTCTTGGAGAGAATTTCACCCTGGCGCCGGGCCAGCACGCTGAGCAGCGAAAACTCCTTGGCGGTGAGGTCCAGGCGCACGCCGTTGCGGCTGGCCTTGCGGCTGATCAGGTCGATCCACAGGTCGGCGACCGTCACCTGCACCGGCTCGTGGCCGCCGCTGCGCCGGGTCAACGCCTGCAGGCGCGCCACCAGCTCCAGGAAGGAAAACGGCTTGCCCAGGTAATCATCGGCGCCTTCACGCAGGCCGCGAATGCGGTCTTCCACGCGTTCGCGGGCAGTCAGCATGATCACCGGCGTCTGCTTGCGCGCGCGCAACGCCCGCAGCACGCCGAAGCCGTCGAGACCGGGCAGCATCACGTCGAGCACGATCACCGCGTAATCGTTCTCCAGCGCCAGGTGCATACCCTCGACGCCCTCGCGCGCCACGTCGACCGTGTAGCCTTGCTCGGTGAGACCGCGGTGCAGGTAGTCCGCGGTTTTTTCTTCATCTTCGATAATCAGGACGCGCATGACACCGCCTCAGCGTGTGGTCGCCAGCTCGGCAGCTGGTTTGGGCCGGTGGAAAAACTTCTCGAGGTACAAGTATATGACCGGCGTGGTGAACAGCGTCAGTGCCTGGCTCACCAGCAACCCGCCGACCACCGCGATGCCCAATGGCTGGCGCAACTCGGCACCGGGGCCGGCACCCAGCATCAGCGGCACGGCGCCGAGCAGGGCGGCGAGGGTGGTCATGATGATTGGCCGGAACCGCGTGACACAGGCCTCGTAAATCGCTTCGTGGGGTGGCAGGCCGCGCACGCGCTGTGCCTCCAGGGCGAAATCGATCATCAGGATGCCGTTTTTCTTGACGATACCGATCAGCAGCACCAGGCCGATCAGCGCCATGATCGAAAAGTCCTGGCCCATCAACGTCAGCATGATCAGCGCCCCCAGCCCGGCTGACGGCAAGGTGGAAATAATCGTCAGTGGGTGCACGAAGCTTTCGTACAGCACCCCCAGGATGATGTAGACCGCCACCAGCGCCGCGAGAATCAGCCAGGGCTGGCTGGCCAGCGAACTCTGGAACGCTTGGGCCGCGCCCTGGAAGTTGCCGATGATCGTGGTCGGCATGCCGATTTCATTCTTGGCCTGCTCAAGCATGATCACGGCATCGCCCAGGGCCACGCCGGGCGCCAGGTTGAACGACAGGTTGGCGGCCGGAAACATGCCGTCATGGCTGATCGACAACGGCCCCACCGTGGGCGCGTCGACCTTGGCCAGCGCCGACAGCGGCACCATTTCGTTGGTCAGTGGCGAGCGCAGGTAAAAATAGTGGAGGCTTTCGGCCTTGCCGCGTTGCCGAGTGTCCAGCTCCAGCACCACCTGGTACTGGTTGGTCTCGGTCTGGAACTCGTTGATCTGGCGCTGGCCGAACGCGTCGTACAGCGCCTGGTCGACATCGGTGGCGGTGAGGCCGAAGCGCGCGGCGGCCTGGCGGTCGATGCTGATGTGGGTGATGCTGCCGCCCAGTTGCAGGTCGTTGGACAGGTCGCGAAACGCCGGGTTGCCGCGCAGTTTTTCGGTGAGGCGCTGGGTCCAGGTGTTCAGCGTCGCACCGTCGTTGCTCTTGAGCACGTACTGATACTGGGCGCGGCTGGGGCCGGAGCTGAGGTTGATGTCCTGCCCCGCGCGCAGGTACAGGACGATGCCCGGCACCTTCGCCAGTTTCGCGCGGATGCGATCGATGAACTGGCTGGCGGACACATCGCGTTCACCCCGGTCCTTCAAGGCGATCCAGAAGCGGCCGTTGGCGATGGTCTGGTTGCTGCCGGTAACGCCCACCGAATGGGAAAACGCCAGCACCGCCGGGTCGTCCTTGACGATCTCGGCCAGGGCCTTGTGCTTGGCGACCATGTCCGGGTACGACACGTCAGCCGCCGCTTCGCTGGTGCCGAGCACAAAGCCGGTGTCCTGCACCGGGAAAAAGCCCTTGGGGATAAACACGTAGCCGACCACGGCCAGCGCCAGCGTCACCAGAAAGAGTGCCGCCATGCTGCGCTGATGGGCCAGCGCGCGGCGCAGGTTGCGCGCGTAACCGGCCAGCAGGCGTTCGCTGAAGCCCGGTTTGTCGTGGGCCGGGTGCGTGGGCGCGCGCATGAACAGCGCGGCGAGGGTGGGCGCCAGCGTCAGCGAGACCACCACCGAAATCAGGATGGTCGAGGTCGCCGTCAGCGCGAACTCCTTGAACAGCCGCCCGACCACACCGCCCATGAACAACAGCGGAATAAACGCCGCCACCAGCGAAAAGCTGATGGAAACCACGGTAAAGCCGATCTCGCCGGCGCCCTTGATCGCCGCTTCGCGCTGGCCCAGTCCGGCCTCGAGGTGACGGTGGATGTTCTCCACCACCACGATTGCATCGTCCACCACAAAGCCCACGGCGATCACGATCGCAACCAGCGTCAGGTTGTTCAGGCTGAATCCCATCAGGTACGTCAAGGCGAAACTGGCGATCAGCGACACTCCCAGCACGCTGGACACAATGAGGGTGGCCGACAGCTGGCGCAGGAACAGCGCCATCACCGCTACCACCAGCAGGATGGCGATCAGCAGGGTCACTTCCACTTCATGCAGCGAGGCGCGAATGGTCCGGGTGCGGTCGGTCAACACGCTGACCTGCACCGACGCCGGCAACATCGCCTCCAGGCGCGGCAACTCGGCCTGGATGCGGTCCACGGTCTCGACGATGTTGGCGCCGGGCTGGCGCGAGATCACCAGGTTGACGCCGGGCGTATCGCCGGACCAGGCCTGCACGTAGGCGTTTTCCGAACCGTTGACGACGTTGGCGATGTCGCGCAGTTGAACCGGTGCGCCGTTTCGGTAGGACACAATCAGTTGGGCGTAGTCCTCGGGTTGAAACAGCTGGTCGTTGGTCGACAGGGTCGACACGCTGTCCTTGCCGTAGATCGCGCCCTTGGCCAGGTTGAGGCTCGATTGCTGGATGGCCAGGCGCACGTCGGCCAGGGTCAGGCCGATGGCGGCGAGTTTGTCCGGCGAGGCCTGCACACGAATCGCCGGGCGTTGCTGGCCGGTGATATTGATCTGGCCGACCCCGTCGATCTGGCTGATCTGACGCGCCAGCAGGGTTTCCACGTAGTCGCTCAGTTCGGTGCCGGGCATGCTGCTGGAGCTGACGCTGAGGATCAGCACCGGGCTGTCGGCCGGGTTGACCTTCTTCCAGGTCGGCAGGTTGGGCATGTCACGGGGCAACTTGCCGGCCGCGGTATTGATCGCCGCCTGCACTTCCTGCGCGGCGGTGTCGATGCTCTTGCTGAGGGTGAACTGCAGGGTCAGCAGGCTTGAGCCCAGTGCGCTGCTGGAGGTCATCTGCGTCATGCCGGGGATGGCGCTGAACTGCACCTCCAACGGCGTTGCCACCGATGAGGCCATGGTGTCGGGGCTGGCGCCGGGCAGTTGCGCGGTGACCTGAATCGTCGGAAATTCCGCCTCCGGCAGTGGGGCGATGGCCAGGCGCGGGAAGGCAATGATCCCGAGCAGCACCAAGGCGAAGGTCAGCAGCAGGGTGGCGACCGGGTGGTCGACGCACCAGGTCGAGGGCGACTTCATGGCTGCACCTTGGCGTCGACGGTCTGGATCACCTGCGGCGGCTCCTTGAGGACGTCCACCTGGGCACCGGCCTTGAGCCGCGATTGCCCATCGCTCACCAGCACGTCGCCGGCCTGCACGCCCTTGATGATGTTGAGGTCGCTGTCCTGATAGGTCACTTGCACGGGCACCACTTCAACCTTGCCCGCGTTGACCCGGTACACAAAGTGCGTGTCCAGCCCGCGTTGCACCACGGTGGGCGGCACCACCAGGGCATTTTTGTCGAGGGCGGTCTGGATCTTGATGGTCACCAGTTGACCCGGCCACAGGCGTTGCGTGGCGTTATTGAACTCGGCCTTGGCGCGCAGGGTGCCGGTGGTGGAGCTGATCTGGTTGTCGATCAGGCTCAAGTGGCCGGCGCCGAGCAGGTCACCGGTCTGGCCGTCGGTGTCGGCGCCCAGATATGCGTTGACGCTGGCTTTGTCGGGGGCAGCGATCAGGGCCTGCAGGGTGGGCAGCATCTGTTGCGGCAGCGAGAACTCGACGGCAATCGGGTCGATCTGGGTGACCGAGAACAATCCCTGAGTGTCGCTTGTGCGCAGGAAGTTGCCTTCGTCGACGGTACGAATCCCCACGCGCCCGCTGACCGGTGAGCGAATTTGCGTGTAGGAAAGCTGCACTTGCGCCGCATCAATCGCCGCCTGGTTGCCTTGTGCGGTGGCCTTGAGCTGGTTGACCAAGGCCTGTTGCTGGTCATAGGTCTGCTTCGACACGCCGTTATCGACGCTCAGCTCCTTGTAACGTTTGAGGTTGATCAACGCCACCTGCAACTGGGCCTGGTTCTCGCCCAATTGCGCCCTGGCCTGGGCGAGGCTGGCGCGGATCGAGCGGTCGTCGAGGGTGGCGAGCAGGTCGCCGACCTTGACCAATTGGCCTTCCTTGACCAGCAATTGGGTAAGAATGCCGTCCACCTGAGGTCGAATGACCACGCTGTGCAACGACAGCACCGTGCCGATGCCGCTGACAAAGCGCGGGACGTCCTGCTGCGCCACGGTCACCACCCTTACGGGTATGGCACTGGGCGCTGCCAGCCGGGTTTTGGCCGGGCGGGTCAGGGCCCAGGCGGTAACGGCCAGCACCGCGAGGAGGCCGACGACAAGAGCGATTTTGCGTTGATTGGGCATCAGGTAGGCGCGCCGGGGCAAGGATGGAGACGTGAGCGTTCTTTATAGCCGGGCAATCGGGTCAGCACGGTGACTGCCAACTGACAGCGCTGTCAGTAAACACCGACCATTCGTACGGACGTGCTTAAACATCTGAACCGCGCAGGTATACTGCGCGCCAACGTGGCCCGCAAGCCGGCCTCGCATCATTTTTTGCACGCCCGGAGCCCCCATGACTTCCCCGACACAACCCCCTGTTGAAGCGACCCATCTCGTCGATCCGGCCAGCGCTGACGGCGTTGAAAAAACCGAGATTGCGCCGTTCAAATTCCCGTTCAAACCGGGTGAACTGGCCGGCGCCAAGCAGACTGCCCAGCCCTGGTACAAGAACGGTGCCAAAAACGGTCACACCAAGTCACCCGGCATGGCGCCACCAGGTACGCGTCGATCAATGGGCAAACGTTGAGAATATTCGGTTGAGCACTGTATCGGCCTTTGCCTACAAGGCTGGCTGATATTTCCGCTTGTAGGTCCACGTCCGTTTCTTGAAAGCTTGCACGGCATTCGCCCATGGCCCCTCCGAAAGGGTCCGTTGCCCATGCCGATCTCTCTGGAAAAGGACGTTCCCGTGGCCCAGATACGCGTCTGCGTAGTGTTTGCCTTAGCGCTGTCGACTGGTATTTTTCCCTTCGCCCTGGCGGATGATTCGCCGCGAAACGAAATCCGTTTTGCCGTCGTCGCACAATTTCCGCCCTTCCAAAGCCGCAATCGACAGGACCAGTTGGTAGGGCTGCATATCGAACTGGGCAGTGCCTTGTGCCAGCAGCTCAATGTGCAGTGCACCTGGGTCGACCAGGTGTTGTCAGAAAATTTCTCGGGCCTTGAGGCCAGGCAATTCGACGCGATCATGGGCATCGCCCCGACACCGCAGCGTCGCCGACAGGTGAGCTTCACCGACGACCTCTATCCGTTCACCACGCGCCTGGTTGCGCGCAAAAACTCCGGCCTGATGCCCTCCGCGCGCGAGCTCAAGGGCAAGTGCGTGGGCGTTTTGCTGGGCAGCAATCGCGAGGCCTTCGCCTTGTCCGAGTGGGCCCCCAAGGGGGTCAGGGTCAAGAGTTACTGGCTCAACGATCAACTGATTCGCGCGCTGGTGGCGGGGGATATTGACGCTACACTACAAGGCACCGTTGAAATTCGCGAGGTGCTGCTCGACACCGCCATTGGCCAGGATTTCGGTTTTCTCGGCCCGGTTGTCTCCTCGAGCCTCCTTGGCAACAGCGTGGCGATCGCGGTGCGCAAGTCCGATACCGCGTTGCGGCGCGATCTCAACGGCGCGCTTGAGCAGTTGATGCACAACGGCGAGTACCAGCGGATCGTCCAGCCTTACCGCCTCGATACGCTCGCTCCCCATGGTGATGGCTGACCGATCTGTATCGGTTGCTTCATGCCGTCCGATGCTTTTGGGAAAATTCCTACGCGATAAACGGACATGTCGCGCTTAGACACTTTCAAGCGCCTGCTAAAAAGTTGCCTGCTGGAAATTTGAGTGCGTTCGGGCGTGAGTGATTGACCGGACGCCTCCCACCCTCTTTGCACAGGACAGTTTGTATGACTAGAAGAATACTTGCGCTTTCCCTGGTGCTGTTTGCCGGGAGCGGATGCGCGGTCCCGCCGCCGCCTGCCGCACCTTGGAGCGAGATACGTTTTGGCGTCGAAGCCGATGTGAAGCCGTTCGAGTACCGGGATGAGCGAGGCGAGCTCAAGGGTCTGGATATAGAACTGGGCAATGCGCTGTGTGCCGAACTCAACGCACGCTGTGTGTGGGTCGATCAGCCCTATGCCACCAATATTGCGGCGCTGCAGAGCGGGCGCTTCGATGCAATCATGCCGATGACGCCGACCCCGGCGCGGCGCGAAACCCTCGACTTCACCGACTTGCTTTATCCGTTGGAAAGCCGCCTGGTAGCACCTGCCGGGGCCAATCTGCTGCCCGATGCGCAATCGCTCAAGGGCAAGCGTGTCGGCGTATTGGCCGGCACCAGTCGCGAAGCCTTCGCCAAGGCCCGCTGGGCGCCCCAGGGTGTGGTGATACGCAGCTTCAACCTCAATGGCGAGTTGATCGCCAGCCTGTTGAAAGGCGAGTTGGACGCGACCTTGCAGAACACCATCGAAATCACCGAAGCCTTGTTGAACACCCCGAAAGGCGCTGCGTTTGCCTTCGCTGGACCCAGCATTGTCGATGAAATGCTCGGCGGCGGTGTTGCGATTGCCACACGCAAGACTGACCCCACTTTGACGCAAGCCCTCAACCGTGCCCTGCAACGCTTGAAAGACAACGGCAAATACGCGGCGATCACCCAGTCGTACCTGGCGCCGGTGGCCGCCGGGCCACAGCAGGCCACGATGGTTCACGTATCGGCAGGCGCTGGTCTGCCGTTTTCGCAAACCGTGCAACTGGGGCAAACCCTCTACCTCTCCGGGGTGCTGGGGCAGGATGAAAGCGGCAAGCTCGTGCGCGGCGGCATTCGCGCAGAAACGGCCCAGGCCCTTGAGAATCTGCGCAACACCCTCAAAAGCAGAGGCTTGGGAATGGACAGGGTGGCCAAGTGCACGGTGACTCTTGCCGACATCAACGATTTTTCGGCGATGAACAGCGTCTACACCCGCTATTTTCCGTCTGATCGCCTGCCGGCGCGTACCACGTTCGCCGCCGGCAAGCTGTTGGACGATGCCCGCATAGAAATCGAATGCCTGACCGGGCTGTGAGCTGGCGCGCTAGGACGCGCGCAATGAAATAAAGGCGTAATTGGCCGGCACCTGGGTGGCAATCCGGGCGCCGGCATCGAGCATCTGTTCGGCAATGTCCATTGCCGACACATGAAACACCCACTCGTTGCTCTCTGCAGGCCGTTCCATCGCCAATTCGATCGCCTGGGCAAAGGCGTTCATATCCGGCAGGTACGCGGCAAATCCATCCCCTTTCAGGGCGGTGGTGCAGATGCCCAGCAGCGCACACACCGCCTCCTTGGTCTGCACGTCATCGCGGTCGGCCTGGCGTGAACGCCTGATCAGCTCGACCAACTCCCCATCCACCAGTTCACCGCCAACGATCAGTGCCGGGCCCTGTTCCCAGGATTCCGGCGGGCAGTCCTTGGCACCGGGGTTGAGCGGGATGTGCGGGTTGATTTCCATCGGGTAGATGCGACACACCAGCGGACGACGCTCATAGATGCCGCAGCGGTTGTCTTCGTCAAGATTCCGGCAGCGCCCGGCGTTGTAGGCGGCAAAGGTGATCGCCACGAACGCCTCGGCCGTGCCGCTGGGCACCACCACCGAGCGGCGCTCGGCATGCTCGCGTTGGTCTGCCGGAAGGCCCAGGCCATTGCCGAGAAAAGCTTCCACCAGAATGATGACATTGCCGCCGTCGGCCGCCCACTGGCGGGCCTCTGCGAGGGTGAGGGGCACATGATGGTCAGTGCAGCACTTGCCGCAACCGACGCAGGAAAAATGAGTGTTCATGGCGTATCTGTCACCAGGCAAGGTCAGAGGGCGCTCTTGAACGGCGGCGGTTTTTTACCGCTACCCAGCGTTCAGACTCTCTGGAAGCAAGTTATGCGCCAGTGGTTGTCAGGTGTCAGGCACCAGGCCGCGCAGGACGAATCTCATGCCGACACTTTCATACAGCTGCCGAGCGCGCAGGTTGCTTTCACGTACCTTGAGGTCGACACAGGGTTCGCCGCGCTGCTTGAATACTGCAAAAGCGTGCAACAACAAGGCCCGGCCAAGCCCCTGGCCCTGGGCGCAGGGGTGTACGGACAGGTTCTTGATAAATGCGCTGGTCCAGCATTGCGCCACGCCAAGGACGGAATCCGCGCGCCTGACCACCAGGCACAACGCAGGATCGAACTCGGCATCGGTGAAAAACGACTGGCGCCATTGCGCCAGGCTGGCAACGCGGCCACCGCCCTGGTCTTCGGTCAGGCGCAACAGCGCATGAATCAACGGCGCCAGCTCGTCGCGGTACGGCTCCAGCCGAATATCCTGCGGCCACTGCGGCGCGGGCAGACTGCCCGTGAGGTCGCGCCGCAGCAACTGGTAATACTCGGTCACCCTTTACAGGCCCTTTTGCGCCACGGTTTGCGCGGCCACCACCAGGCACTTGGTCAACTCGGGCGAGGAGAACTTGGTCAGCACCGCATCGGCCCCGGCCAGGCGGGCTTTTTCGCTGTTCATCGCGCTGTCCAGGGAGGTGTGCAGCAGCACGTAGAGGTTCTGGAAGTCCGGGGTTTCACGCAGGGTGCGGGTGAGGGCGTAGCCGTCCATTTCCGACATTTCGATGTCCGATACCACCACGTTGATCTGCTCGGCGGTGCCTTGCAGCTCCAGCAGCACATCGATGGCTTCCTTGGCGCTGCGCGCGGTGTGGCAGGTCAGGCCGAGGTTGCGCAGGGTGTGCACCGATTGCTGCAGGGCCACCTGGCTATCGTCCACCACCAGAATGCGGGCGTTGCCGAGCACTTCGGCCTCGTCCATGGTCAAGTCGGTGGGCGCCGCCTCAATCGGTGCCGGCGCGATGCCGTGGATCACCTTCTCGATATCCAGCACTTGCACCAGGCCGCCTTCCACCTGAGTCACCCCGGTGATAAACGCACGGTTACCGCCCGAGCCGTAGGGCGGCGGGCGGATGTCGGTGGTCAGGCAATGCACGATCTTGCTCACCGCCTGCACATGCAGGCCCTGCTTGGAGCGACTCACATCGGTGACGATCAGGCAGCCACCGTCCGGGTCCGCCAGGGGCATTTCACCCAGGGCCCGGCTCAGGTCGATCACGGCCAGCGAGTTACCGCGCAGGGTGGCGATGCCTTTGACGTGCGGGTGCGACTCCGGCAGCTTGGTCAGCGGCGGGCAGGGGATGATTTCGCTGACCTTGAGCAGGTTGATCGCCATCAGCTTGCCGCTGCGCAAGGTAAACAGCAGAAGCGAGAGTGAGTCTGCGCGGGCTTTGGTGGTGGGCATAAAAACCTTCTGTGGATCAGGGAAGACAGTCTATGAACCTTTATCGACTTGAAGAAGCCAGCCTTTAACCGATTTTTCGTTCATGTGGCGACCCAATGTGAGAGGGAGCAAGGCCCCTCCCACAATGTGTGTGCTGTCAGCCCTTCCACACCTGCGGGTTCACCAGATCCTGCGGGCGCTGGCCCAGCAGGGCGCTGCGCAGGTTGTCGAGCGCGCGGTTGCCCATGGCTTCGCGGGTTTCGCCAGTCGCCGAGCCAATGTGCGGCAGGGTTACCGCATTGCTCAACTGGAACAGCGGCGACTCGGCCAGCGGTTCCTGCTCGTACACATCCAGCCCGGCGCCGCGAATGGTCTGATTCTGCAAGGCCTGGATCAACGCCGGTTCATCCACCACCGGGCCTCGGGAAATGTTGATCAGGATGGCACTGGACTTCATCAGCGCCAGCTCCCGGGTGCTGATCAGATGACGCGTCTTGTCGCTCAATGGCACTACCAGGCAGACAAAGTCTGCCTCGGCCATCAGTTGCTCCAGGCTGCGAAACTGCGCACCCAGCTCCTGCTCGAGGGCGGTCTTGCGGCTGTTGCCGCTGTACAGGATCGGCATGTTGAAACCCAGGCGCCCGCGCCGCGCCACGGCGGCACCGATATTACCCATGCCGACGATACCCAGGGTCTTGCCGTGCACATCGCAGCCAAACAGCGGCGCGCCAACGCTGGCTTTCCACTGCCCGGCCTTGGTCCAGGCGTCCAGCTCGGCGACCCGGCGTGCGCTGCTCATCAGCAGCGCAAAGGCGAGGTCAGCGGTGCTTTCGGTCAGCACATCCGGGGTGTTGGTGAGCATGATCCCGCGCTCATTGAAATACGCCACGTCATAGTTGTCGTAGCCCACCGACACGCTGGACACCACCTCCAGTTTGCTCGCGCCCTGCAACTGCTCGCGGCCCAGCTTGCGCCCCACGCCGATCAGACCGTGGACATGGGGCAGGGCTTCATTGAACTGCGCGTTGATGTCGCCGAGCTTGGGATTGGGCGCGATTACCTCGAAATCCTGTTGCAGGCGTTCGATCATGGGCGCGGTGATACGGCTGAAGGCGAGGACAGTCTTTTTCATGGCAGGCGGGCTCATCGACTACGGAAGAATGCCAGGCACGCTAACATCCCCACTGACAATTGTCAGGCCGCGCAGCCAGCACGAGCGGGCTTTGTTGTGGCAAGCCCTAATGCCGTTCAGTTAAGGAAAATGTGTGGGCTTATTGTGGCGAGCGGGCTTGGCCCGCGTTGGGGTGCGAAGCGCCCCCAATCAAGAAACCCTCGGTATACCTGATACTACGTGCAGGCTGGTTTTGGGGCTGCTGCGCAGCCCAACGCAGGACAAGCCTGCTCGCCACAGGAATCTGCGCTTAACTGGACGGCCTTTTAAGCCACAGCGATCTGGTCACCTGAAATAGCGGACAGCTCAGTTCGCCAGCCGCGCCCCGCTGAGGCTGCCGCTCAGCTCATACGCCACCAGCTCCGCCTGATGCGCCGCCAGAATCTCCGGCAACGAACCGCGCAGGTATTCCACCCAGGTCTTGATCTTCGCATCCAGGTACTGGCGCGACGGGTAGATGGCGTACAGGTTCAGTTCCTGGGAGCGGTAGTTGGGCATCACCCGCACCAGCGTGCCGTTGCGCAGGCCCTCGATGGCCGCATACACCGGCAGCAGGCCGATGCCCATGCCGCTGGTGATCGCGGTTTTCATTGCGTCGGCCGAGTTCACCAGAAACGGCGAGCTGTTGATCGCTACGCTTTCCTGGCCTTCGGGGCCGTTGAAGATCCATTTGTCCAACTGGATCACCGGGCTTACCAGACGCAGGCAGGCGTGGTTGAGCAGGTCATGGGGGCGATGGGCGCAGCCCTTGGCCTTGACGTAATCCGGTGAGGCGCAGGCGATGCTGTAGGTGATGCCCAGGCGCTGGGAGACGAAGCCCGAGTCCGGCAGCTCGCTGGCCAGCACGATGGACACGTCGTAGCCCTCGTCCAGCAGGTCGGGCACGCGGTTGGCCAGGGTCAGGTCGAAGGTCACGTCGGGGTGCGTGCGGCGGTAGCGGGCGATGGCGTCAATCACGAAATGCTGGCCGATACCGGTCATGGTGTGCACTTTCAATTGCCCGGCGGGGCGCGCATGGGCATCGCTGGCTTCGGCCTCGGCTTCCTCGACATAGGCCAGGATCTGCTCGCAACGCAGCAGGTAGCGTTTGCCAGCTTCGGTCAGGGCGATGCGGCGGGTGGTGCGGTTGAGCAAGCGGGTTTGCAGGTGGGCCTCAAGGTTGGAGACCGCGCGCGAGACGTTGGCGGTGGTGGTGTCCAGTTGCACGGCGGCGGCGGTAAAGCTGCCGGCTTCGGCCACGCAACTGAACGCGCGCATGTTTTGCAAAGTGTCCATGGAGAGTTCTCAGGGGAGATGACAAATTGTGACAGAAAGTGGCCCCGTCCAGTGATCCCTACCAGCGGATTGTCGCGTGAACGGTAACAAAGATTCACAGGAATGCCAGCTTATCCTCCTCCAACGCCCCGCCTAGAATTGCGCCGCCTCTCCCGCACCCCACCTCAGGAATTCGCTTGCCGTGCCGCGTCGCATCAGCAGAGAGCTGAAGACTCTCAGTGTTTGGGCTTTATCGTTAGCAATCAGCGGCTGTCTCGGAACCGCAGGCATCGCCCCCCAAGGCCAGTCCTTGAACGCCGATAACCTGGCCACCGATGAGGCTATCCAGCACGCCGCCCAGGACGCGCACTGGCCCACCGCGCAATGGTGGCAGGCCTACGGCGATCTTCAGCTCAACCGCTGGGTCGAGCTTGCCACCCAAAGCAGCCCGAGCATGGCCATGGCCGCCGCCAGAGTGCGTCAGGCACGGGCGCTGGCCGCAATTGCCGAGTCGGCCGAATCCCTGCAGATCAACAGCGACACCACCCTCAACCGCCACCACTGGCCGACGGATCAGTTCTATGGCCCTGGCGAGCTGAGCGGGTCGACCACCTGGGACAACACTTCATCCCTGGGCCTGAGCTACGCCCTTGACCTGTGGGGCCGCGAAAGCAATGCCACCGAGCGTGCCGTCGACCTGGCCCATGTGAGCGCGGCCGAGGCGCGCCAGGCTCAACTCGAGCTGCAAAACAACGTGGTTCGCGCCTATATTCAACTGTCGTTGCACTACGCCAATCGCGATATCGTGGCGGCCACGCTGGCCCAGCAACAGCAAATTCTCGACCTGGCCAATAAGCGTCTGGACGCGGGCATCGGCACGCACCTGGAGGTTAGCCAGGCCGAAACCCCATTACCGGAAACCCGTCGCCAACTGGACGCTCTCGACGAAGAAATCGCCCTCGGCCGCAACCAGCTGGCGGCGCTCGCCGGTAAAGGACCCGGCGAGGGCGCGCAGTTGCAGCGCCCGACGCTGTCACTCGCCGCGCCGCTGAAGTTGCCATCGCGCCTGCCTGCGCAGTTGCTCGGTCAGCGCCCGGACGTGGTCGCCAGTCGCTGGCAGGTCGCGGCGCAGGCACGTGGCATCGATGTCGCGCAGGCCGGTTTCTACCCCAATGTCGACCTGGTCGGCGGCCTTGGCTACATGGCCACCGGCGGCGGCTTGCTGGCCTTTCTGGCCGGCAACAAATTCAATTACACCCTCGGGCCGGCGATCACCTTGCCGATTTTTGATGGCGGGCGTTTGCGTGCCGAGCTGGGTGAAGCCAGCGCCGGGTATGACATCGCCGTAGCGCACTACAACCAGACCCTGGTCAATGCACTCAAGGGCATCAGCGACCAACTGATCCGCCGCGAATCCATGGACAAGCAAGCCTCTTTCGCCGCGCAATCGGTGGCGTCAGCGCAGAACACCTATGACATCGCGACCATCGCCTACCAACGCGGCCTCACCGACTACCTCAATGTGCTGAACGCGCAGACCCTGCTGTTCCGCCAGCAGCAGGTCGAGCAGCAGGTGCAGGCCGCACGCCTGAGTGCCCATGCCGAACTGGTGACGGCACTGGGCGGCGGCCTCGACGCCGGGCAGGATGCGCCGCAATGAAATACCTGCAGGCCCTTGAATGGCGCCGTGGTTTCTTCGACTGGGCGCGCAGCGACGGCGTGACCTGGGTATATATCTTCAAGGTGCTGATCGCCGCGTTCCTCACGCTGTGGCTGGCCATGCGCCTTGAATTGCCGCAACCGCGCACCGCCATGATCACCGTGTTTATCGTGATGCAGCCGCAGAGCGGCCAGGTGTTCGCCAAGAGTTTCTATCGCTTGCTCGGCACCCTGGCCGGCTCGGCGGTGATGGTGTTGCTGATCGCGCTGTTTGCGCAGCACACCGAACTGTTCCTCGGCGCGCTGGCGATCTGGGTTGGCCTGTGCACGGCGGGCGCAACGCGCAACCGCAACTTTCGCGCCTATGGTTTTGTGCTGGCCGGCTACACGGCGGCAATGGTCGGCTTGCCGGCGCTGGCACACCCGGACAGCGCCTTTATGGCGGCGGTGTGGCGCGTGCTGGAAATCTCCCTGGGGATCGTGTGTTCCACTCTGGTCAGCGCCGCGATCCTGCCGCAGACCGCCAGCGCCGCCATGCGCAATGCGCTGTATCAGCGTTTTGGCGTGTTCGCGCTGTTTGTCACCGACGGCCTGCGTGGGCGCAACCAACGCGATGGTTTCGAAACCGCCAACGTGCGTTTTATCGCCGAGGCCGTGGGCCTGGAAGGGCTGCGCAGCGTCACGGTGTTCGAAGACCCGCACATGCGTCGGCGCAACGGTCGGCTCAACCGCCTCAACAGCGAATTCATGAGCCTCACCACGCGCTTCAACGCCCTGCATCAGTTGCTGGCGCGACTGCGGGCGGGCGCCGCCGATCACGGGGTGGATGCGATCAAACCGGGCCTGCAGGAACTCGCAGATCACCTCGATGGTTTCTCGGGCCGCGCCCTCACCAGTGCCGACGCCGCACGCCTTGCCGAGCAACTGCGCGCCTATCGGCAAGACCTGCCCACTGCGCTGCGCAGCCTGCGTGCGCACTTTGAGCAGGGCAGCCCGGGCGACGCCGAGCACCTGGATTTTCATACCGCCTGCGAGCTGCTCTATCGCTTCGTCGACGACCTTTACAACTACGCGCAAACCCACGCGTCCCTGGCCGATCATCGCCATGCGCGCGAACAAGGGAACGAACCCTACACCCCCAAAACCAACTGGCTGGCTTGCGCCGCTTCGGGCATTCGCGCGGCGTTCATCCTGATTGTTCTGGGCAGTTACTGGGTGGCCACCGCCTGGCCCAGCGGCGCCACCATGACGCTGATCGCCGCTGCGACGGTCGGCCTTTCAGCCGCCACGCCCAACCCCAAACGCATGGCGTTCCAGATGGCCTGCGGCACCTTGATCGGCGCGCTGGCCGGGTTTGTCGAAATGTTCTTCATCTTCCCCTGGATCGACGGTTTCCCGCTGCTGTGCGTGGTGCTTGCGCCGGTGATCGTGCTGGGTGCCTTCCTCGCCTCACGCCCGCAGTACGCCGGGGTGGGACTTGGCCTGCTGATTTTCTTCAGCACCGGCTCGGTGCCGGACAACCTCACGGTCTACAACCCCTACACCTTTATCAACGATTACCTGGCCATGGTGATCGGCATGCTGGTGTGCGCGGCGGCCGGGGCGATCATCCTGCCGCCCAACAGCCGCTGGCTGTGGCGCCGCCTCGAACAGGACCTGCGCGAGCAAGTGGTGTACGCCATCGGCGGCAAACTCAAGGGCCTGGCCGCACGGTTTGAAAGCCGCACCCGTGACCTGCTGCACCAGGCCTACGGCCTCGCCGTCGCGCAGCCGCAGGTGCAACGCGACCTGCTGCGCTGGATGCTGCTGGTGCAGGAAGTCGGCCACGCGATCATTGAGTTGCGCAACGAGCAGGCGATGCTGCCGGTGCACCCGGCCTACGCCGAATTCCAACCGTGGCGCCACGCCATCCGCGTGATGGGCCGTGCGCTGATGCGCCTGTTCCTGCAACCCAACGCCGGCAATCTGGAGCGCGGGTTGATCGCCGTCGACCACGCGATCAGCCGCGTGCAGGCCACTGACGAACCCTTCGCCCCGCACTTCGACACTTCCGCCCTGCGCCGGGTCAAAAGCTACCTGCACTTTATCCGCACCTCGTTGCTCGACCCGCAAGGACCGCTGCATGCCTCGTGAAATCGCGTTCCACGGCCTCTACATGCCAAGCATCACCCTGATATTCCTGATCGCGGCGGGCCTTGCCTGGGCGCTGGATCGCTGTATGGCGGGGTTTGATCTGTACCGGTTCTTCTGGCACCCGGCGTTGCTGCGCCTGAGCCTGTTCGTCTGTCTGTTCGGCGCCCTGGCGCTCTGCATCTACCGTTGAGAATGTCCCGATGAAAAAGTTTTTCAGCCTGCTCGCCACCTTGCTGGTATTGGCGCTGGCGATCTGGATTGGCCGCACGCTGTGGGTGCATTACATGGACACACCCTGGACCCGCGACGGCCGCGTGCGTGCCGACATCATCAACGTCGCGGCCGACGTGACCGGCGAGGTGATCGAGGTGCCCGTGCGCGATAACCAGTTGGTCAAAAAAGGCGACCTGCTGATGCAGATCGACCCCGAGCATTACCGCATTGCGGTCAAGCAGGCGCAGTCCCTGGTGGCCTCCCGCAAAGCCACCTGGGACATGCGCAAGGTCAACGCCCATCGCCGCGCCGACCTCGACGCGCTGGTGATCTCCAGGGAAAACCGCGACGACGCCAGCAACATCGCCGACGCGGCCCTGGCCGATTACCAGCACGCCCTGGCGCAACTGGAGGCCGCCGAACTCAACCTCAAACGCACCCGGGTGCTCGCGGCGGTCGACGGCTACGTCACCAACCTCAACGTACACCGAGGCGACTATGCACGCATCGGCGAAGCCAAAATGGCCGTGGTGGACATGAACTCGTTCTGGGTCTACGGCTTCTTTGAAGAAACCAAGTTGCCCCATGTGAAGGTGGGCGACAGCGCCGATATGCAATTGATGAGCGGCGAGACCTTGAAAGGCCATGTGGAAAGCATTTCGCGCGGCATCTACGACCGTGACAACCCCGAGAGCCGGGAACTGATTGCGGATGTGAACCCCACCTTCAACTGGGTGAGACTGGCCCAGCGCGTGCCGGTGCGCATTCATATCGATCAGGTGCCGGAGGGTGTTTTGTTGGCGGCCGGGATTACCTGCACCGTGATCGTGAAGCCAATGCGGCACTGAACCTTGGCGAACTGTGGCGAGCAAGCTGTGACGGCGGTCTTTTGTGGCGAGCGGGCTTGCCCCGCGTTGGGGGGCGAAGCGCCCCCAATCCAGCAAAATGCGGTGTACCTGATACGCCTCAGCGCCTGGTTTTGGGGCTGCTGCGCAGCCCAACGCAGGACAAGCCTGCTCGCCACAGTAGCGGGCTTGCCACAGTAGCCCGTCTGCACAGGGCAGCATATGCCGATAGCTAAGGCCCAAACCGCACCAGCATGCGCTGCCCCACCCGCAGCGATGCCGGCGGTGGTTGGTCAAACGCGAGTATGCATTCGACTGTGCGCATATTGGCCCTGACCTGGGGGTCGTCTTCCAGGGTGCTGCTGCCCAGTACTGAGCTGATGCGCACAACATGGGCGGTCAGCGGCGTGGAGCCGTTGACGCTGTCGTCGGTGACCTCAGCTTTCATCCCCGGAACCACCACGCCGGTGAATGACTCATTCAACTCGGCGCGCACGATGCGTGGCTGGTTGGGCAGCAGCACGAATGCTGCGCCCGATTGTGCGGAGACGGCGGCGCCAGGCTGGATCAGGCGGCGGACCACCTCGGCGTCGATGGGCGCACGCAGGCTGCGCCGGGTCAGTTCGTGGCGGGCCGCCGTCAGCTTTCTTGCGGCTGCCTGGGCGTCGCCCTGATTCTTTTCAAGCGCGTCGCGTAACCGCGCAGCGCGCTCGCGGGCCTCGTCGGCGCTCTGGCTATCGCCGGCACCGGCGGCAGCGGCCGTGCTCAGGCGCGTGGCCGTTTGCTCGGCAAACGTGAGTTGCCTGGCCAGTTGCCGGGCCTCAACCTCCACCTGCTGTTGCTCCCCCAACGCGGCAGCCACCGCCAGTTGCGCGGCCTCACTGTCCAGTGTGGCGAGCAGTTGGCCCTGCTTGACGGACTCGCCTTCATTGACCTTGATCTCGGCCACTACGCCGTCACGCGTGACGCCCAGCCTGAGCAGGCCGCCCTCCACGTCGATGCGGCCGCGCGCCACCGCGAGGTAGGTCGGGGGCGCCGCAGCAGGCCTGGTCGGGACGTCTTCACGGGAGCAGGCGCTCAGCACCAGCAGTGCGCTGCTCAACAACAGCCAGGGGCGAAACAGACGTGGGTTCATGCGCAGGGTTCCTGGGCACCGGCGGTCGCCGCCGGTTGGAAGGGAGAAGGGGTGTCATTGAGGATGCGGCCGTCTTCAATGGTCAACACCCGGTCGGCATTGCTGATCAACCGCGGATCGTGACTGACGCACAGCACCGTGGTGCCCCGGGTGCGGGCGATGCGGTGCAGGATGTCGATCACGATGTGGCCGTTGGCGGCGTCCAGCGCACTGGTCGGTTCGTCGGCGAACAACAACTCGGGCGCCTTGGCCACTGCCCGCGCAATCGCAACGCGCTGCTTTTCGCCGCCGGACAACTCTGCCGGGCGCAGTTTCAGCCGGGCACCCAGGCCGACCTCTTCCAGCGCTTCGATGGCGCGTTGCTGGATTTCCCTGGCCGGCAGCCCGAGGTAGCCCAACGGCAGCGCCACCTGCTGCAGCGCGGTCAACGCCGGAAACAGGTTGAAGCCCTGGAACACAAAGCCGGTGTGCCGCAGGCGAAACTGCTCCAGGGCGCGTGCGTCGAGGCTGGCCAAGTCGTGGCCGAGTGCGCTGGCGCTGCCGCGGTCGGGCCGTTGCAGGCCGCTGAGAATCGCGAGCAGGGTGCTTTTGCCGCAGCCGGACGGGCCGGAGATCAGGGTCAGCTCGCCGGGGCGTATCGCCAGGGTGATGTCGTGCAGCACGGGGGTCACCACCCGTCCCGAGGTGAAGGATTTGCTGATCCCGCTGGCGTGCAGGGTGATGGGGGCTGCCGAGGTCAGGATGCTCATGGGCGGGTCATCTCAAAAGGCTCGCCGGGTCGGCGTGACGTAAGGTGCGGATGGCCGCCAGGCCTGACACCAGGGCCAGGGTCATGCTCAGCAACAGACACGCCAGGGCTGCGATGGGCGAGAGCTGCAGTGGCACGTTGTAGTAGCCGGCCAGCACGAAGAACAGCCCGGCCAGCACCGAACTGCCGAGCAGGCCCAGGGCCCCGACCCAGAACGCCTGCTCCATTACCACTTTGCGCAGGGCCGTGACGCCGACGCCGAGGGCGTTCAAGGTGGCGTATTCGCGGATCGAGCCGACGACCGCAGCCACCAGCGTCTGGCTGGTGATCACGGCGCCCACCAGAAACACGATGGCCGCCAGAAACAGCACGCCGGCCCCGGCGCCCGTGTCGAACATCCAGTACAACTGCGAGCGCTGGGCGAACTGTTGTGCCGTCCACACCGCGTAGCTGCCGAACGCGGCGCCGTCGCCCAGGCGTGCGGCAACCGCCTCGGACTGAGCCGGGTCGCGCACCTTGGCCACCAGGTAGGTAATGCGGTCTGCGGGCGCGGTGGTGTCGAGTTGTCGCGCGGTGGTCAGCGACGCCAGCACGTTCACCCCGCCCAACGCACGCAGGCCGCTGGCGATGCCGACCACGCGCACGCGATGGCCGTTGATGGTTGCGGCGTCCCCCAGGTTGACGCCCAGGCTGTCGAGGTCGGCGCGGTCGACGATCACGGCGCCGGGTTCGTCCAGGCGTGCGCGCAGATCGGTCGATAGCACGCGTTCAAACATCAGGCCTTGCGGGCCCGCGTCGATACCCGACACAAACACCGACACGCCGCCGGTGTCCCGTGCGCCGCGCCAATCGGCGTCGACCCAGCGAAACGGTTCCACTCGCACCACATCGGCGTCCATGCGCAAGCGCATCTCTACGCCGGCGTCGATGGGCCTGCCGAGGTTGACGCTCTGGGTGCCGGGGTAGCCAACCCACAGGTCGGCCGTGGAGCCGGTGATATAAACGCTGGCGCTGCCAAAGATGCCCAGCACGAGCGCGGCCTGCAGCAATTGCAGCAACCCGGCGAAGCCCACGGCAATGATTGCCGGCAGGAAGCGGCGCCATTCATGGATCAGGGTCAGGCGGGCGAGCGCGACCATCAGTGCGCTTCCTTGATTGCGCCTGCCGGCAACGGCGCGCCACCGAGCGCCTTGTACAGCGCGATGTAGGCGATACCCCGTTCAGTGCTGGCAGCGTCGGCCTTTTGCAGGGCCTGCTGGGCCTGCATCTCGGCGCCGACCAGCTCCAGCGTGCTCATCAACCCCAGCTGCGTGCGCTGTCGCAAGGCGTGCAGGCGTGCTTGCGTTGCTGCCTGGGCCTGGCGGGATGCCTGTTCACGCAAGCGTGTCTGTTCCAGGTCCCCCAGCGCCATTTCCACCTGGGTGACGCCTTGCAGGACTGCCTGGCGATAATCCAGCAGGGCGGCCTGCAGCAGGTGGTCGCTGGCGCGAGCGGCGCTGGCGCGTTGGCCCCAGTCGAACAACGGAATGCTGATGCCCGGCCCGGCCGAGAAAATGCCGTTGCCGCTGGGCGTGCGTTTGCGGTTGCTGGCGATGTTCACCGACCACTGCAACGAGGCGCCCAGGCTCAGGCGTGGGTACATGTCGGCGCGGCTCATGCCCAGCTCACCGGCGGCGACCAGCACCTGGGCCTCGGCGCCGGCGATTTCCGGGCGTGTGCGCAACAGGTCCGCCGGGAGGTTGTCGAGTTGCCACGGGCCAAGGGTGGGCAGCGGTCGCGGTTGCAGCCAGCGCGGTTCAGGTTCGGATTGGCCCGCCAGCAGCGCCAACTGTTGCGCGTGGCGGTTGATCAACTGACGCGGCGTGCTCAGGCTCATCTCGGCCTGTGCCAGTTCCACTTCAGCGGCGGCCACCTCGGCGGGCGAGGCCAGGGCGAGGTGCTCGCGCACCTGCAGCAGCGCCAGTTTTTCCCGCTGGGTGTCGCGCTGGCGTGTCAGGCTGAGCTGAGCCTGTTGCGCCGAACGCAGCTCCAGCCACTGCCGCGTGAGCTCGGCCACCAGTGACACCTGCACGCTGCGCACCTCGGCCTGCACCAGCGCCTCATGACCCCGGGCCAGGCGCTCGGCACTCTGCCGGGCGCCGAACAGGGGCAACTCCCACTGCGCATCGAAGCCGATCAGAAAGTAAGAGGTGCTGGTGTCGGGGCTGATCGCATCATGGGTCTTCACGCCCAGCGACGGCAGGTAAGGCGCCTGCGCGCTGCGGCTGAGCGCGCGGGTGGCACGCAATCGCTCGATGGCCGCGCCCACCTCAAGATTGTTGTGCAGGGCACGCATCACCAGGGCATCGAGTTCGGGGTCGTTGAAGGCGCGCCACCACTGATTGAAGTCGGGCTTGCGCGGCGCCAGGTCTGGCGGTGTGTTGCGCCAGGCCTGTGGCATGGACGGGTTCAAGGCCGGCAGGGGGGCTACCGAACAGCCGGCGATCAACACCAGAGACAGGATGCATAGCGTGCGACACAAGCGCGATCTGCTGAGAAACTTGATAGGGGTCACCCAAGGGAGTGATGGGGTCGAGGCGGACTGCGATCAACGACAAACACGAGAGGGGTCTGAGGATGCTGAGTCTGGATTCAGGACGCGACTCTACCCATAGCGCCCGTTCAGTTCTGTAGCGAAATTGTATTGCGGCGAAATGAGGGGGCTGGCGACCGCGCGCGGGCCAGCCTTGGGGAAGCGGCCGATCAGGCCTGGCAATAGGTCTCGTGCAAATGGCGCCACAGCAGGGCGCCGCTGGCCAGCTTCTCGAACACCACCGTGGCCCGGCGGTCTGTCTGGGTGCCGCTGTCATCGACCTGATGCTCGCGGTAACTGACGATGGCCCCACGCGCGTGCCGGTCAATGCCGGTCAGCTCGCTCAAGGTGATCTTCAACCCCGGCCGCTGTCCGCCGAGCCGCGTAAACAGATAATTGACACCGGCGGCATTCATGCGCGTTCCGGTGGACGGCGCAATCATGGTGAACTCCGGCGAAAAGCGCGGCAGCAACTGTTGCAGCGTGCCCTCCGGCGCGACACCGGCGAACCATTGCTCGATCTCGATGTGGGTCTGGATCACTTCTTCGAAAAAGTCGCTGTAGTCGATCATTTATAAACTCCCATTCAAGTCAAAGCGTTTCTTCAATGCTTTTTCCAATAAGCCCTTGGGCAACAACGCCGCCATCAGCGGCAACACCCGGCTGCCATTGCCCGAGCGCAGCAGGCGCGGGGGCTGTTGCCGTTGCGCGGCCTTGAGCACATGCGCCGCGAATACGCTGGCGGGTGTCGGCTTGTCCTGTGAGGCCTGGGTGCGGGCGCGGATGCTTTCGCGCAGGGGCCACCAGGGTGATTGTTCGTTGATCAACTGCTCGGCCTGGGCGCCGGCGTTTTTTGCGAAGTGGGTGTCGATCGCGCCGGGCTGCACTTCCATCACGCGGATGCCGAACGGCGCCAGTTCCATGCGCAGGGCATCGCTCAGGGCGTGCACGGCGGCTTTGGAGGCGCAGTAGGCACCGGCAAACGGGGTGACCAGCACACCGGAGACGCTGCCGATGTTCACCACCAGGCCCTTGCTGCGACGCAGGGCCGGGAACAGCGCCTGGGTCACGCCGACAATGGAAAACACGTTGGTCTCGAACTGGCGCTGCATGGCCTCGGTACCGCCGTCGAGCAGCGGCCCCATGCCGCCGTAGCCGGCGTTGTTGACCAGCACATCCAGCTCGCCCAGTTGTTCGGCCAGGTGCTGCAGGGCGGCGCTGTCGTTGACGTCCAGTTGCACGGCCCGCAAGCCTGCGGCGGCGAGGGCGGCGACATCGTCCGCGCGGCGGGCGCTGGCCCACACGTCGAAGCCTGCGCCTTTAAACGCGTCGGCCAGGGCGCGGCCGATGCCGCTGGAGCAGCCGGTGATGAGTACGTTGGGCATGGGTCAATCCTTTGTCAGTCCGAGAAGCTGCCTTGCAGGTGCTCGGCACGAAATTCCAGGGTTTGCGCGCGGTAACCGGGGCGCAGCGGCGGGGTGGGCAGGCAGTCGTCCCAGGTGGCGCCGGCCTGCAGCTCACCGGGGCCGCGATAGCGCGGAGCGGCGTAGACGTTGTCGGCCAGGTTCACGCTGTCGCCCGGTGCGTAGGCGGCGACGCGCCAGCGCAGTTCGGTGAGGGGTACGTCGTTGCCGTTGTTCAGGGTCAGTTTCAGTGGGCGGTCGGCGGGGCATTCCTGGGGTGCGTAGACGATGCGCAGTTCAAGGTGCGCCAGTTGCGAGGCTTCGCGGTTGTCCAGCCACACCACCCACACCGCGACCAGACCCAGGCCTGCGGCGGCGGCCAGGGACACCGGCAAGGCTTTGGCCGGGTAGCGCAGCAGCAGGATCAGCCAGGTGATGATCAGGAGAACGCCGAAGAACATGGAGACTGCCTCGCGAATGGATGGACCATCCTACTGTGGGGGAGGCGGGTTGACTATCCGGTGTGCTTTCGCACGCTATCGCAGGCAAGCCAGCTCCCACAGTTGACGGTGTTCGCAGACCTGAGTGTGGGAGGGGGCTTGCTCCCGATGGGGCCTTCACAGTCGCCAGCAATCCAAAAAAAGGTTCTTCACGGAATCCCGGGAAAGACAGAAACAAGAACGCCGATTTGATTGATGATGTTCGTGCGAGCAAACACATCTAACAAACCGGCGTTCTTATGCGCGATATTAATACTTTCCTTCCTTTTTGGGAGGGCTTTTCTGTCGTCACGATCAAGACTGATGGTGACACCCTACAGATCGATCTGGCTCCCCACGCCACTCGATTTCCTTCCTGCGGTGGCTGCCAAAAACCTTGTTCAACCACTCATGAGTATTGCGAGCGAACCGTTCGTGATCTTCCCATTCTCGGTCGCGCGGTACGCCTCAGCGTTTTGCTCAGGCGGGTTGGCTGCCGCGACTGTGGCAAACGCATGGAGGCCGTCAGTTGGCTGGATCGCTATGCCCGGATGACGCGCCGCTTGGCGGATGCGGTCATTCAAGCCTGCGAGCGCCTTCCAACCCTGCACGTGGCACAGATGTTTGGCCTGCATTGGGACACCGTTCGGTTGCTGGAGCGTCGAGCCTTACAGGCGGCGTTGAGCACGCTGCCAAAGGCGCAGCCACGACGCCTAGTGATGGATGAATTCGCGCTGTTCAAAGGGCATCGCTACGCCAGTGTGGTGTTGGATGCCGATACGCGAAGAGTGCTATGGATTGGCGAAGGCCGTAGCAGGGCGGCGGTTCGGCCCTTTTTCGAAGAGCTGGGGCCAGAGGGATGTGCTCGAATCGAAGCGGTTGCGATGGACATGAATACCGCTTTTGACCTGGAGGTCCGTCAGCACTGCCCGAAAGCGCGAGTGGTCTACGACCTCTTTCATGTGGTGGCCAAATATGGCCGAGAGGTGATAGATCGGGTCCGCGTCGACGAGGCCAATCGACTGCGTCATGACAAGCCGGCTCGCAAGGTCATCAAGC
Source organism: Pseudomonas trivialis (assembly GCF_036864995.1). Classification (NCBI taxonomy): domain Bacteria; kingdom Pseudomonadati; phylum Pseudomonadota; class Gammaproteobacteria; order Pseudomonadales; family Pseudomonadaceae; genus Pseudomonas; species Pseudomonas trivialis. The sequence goes on from NZ_CP142151.1 coordinate 1,030,740, forward strand.
AGGCGCGATGGCTGTTGCTGCGCAATCCGCAGAATCTGAAAACGCCGGAACAACAGGTTCGTTTGCAGGATTTGTTGGCGGCCAACCAATCGCTGATGACGGTTTATTTGATGAAGGCTGAGCTCAAAACGCTCTGGACAGCAAGCGCTGCCTGGGCTTGGCGAGCGGCTTGGAAACAATGGCTGCGCCATGCTCATGAAAGCGAAATACCGGCTCTGGTGCAGTTTGCCAAACGGCTAAAGGGTTACTGGCGAGGCATCGTAAGCCGGGTGCGCTGGCCGATGCACACCGGTCAGCTGGAAGGAATAAACAATCGAATAAAGGTGATCAAGCGGATGGCGTACGGTTACCGGGATAGCGAGTTCTTTTTCATGAAGATCAAGAGCGTCTTTCCCGGTAATCCGTGAAGAACCAAAAAAGCCCCCACCCGGCCCACTGCGGATAGGGGACGCAGTGGGCCGGGTGGGGGCTTGTTCTACGACCGTGTTACTGCGCGATAGTTTTCACCGACACGCCACGTTCAATCGGCGTCGAGCGGCCGTAGATGTCTTCGAAGCGCTCGATATCGTCTTCGCCCAGGTAGCTGCCCGATTGCACTTCGATGATCTCCAGCGGGATCTTGCCCGGGTTGCGCAGGCGGTGCACCGAGGCGATCGGGATGTAGGTGGACTGGTTCTCGCAGAGCAGGAACACGTTCTCGTCACAGGTGACTTCGGCGGTGCCGCTCACCACGATCCAGTGTTCGGCGCGGTGGTGGTGCATCTGCAGCGACAGGCACGCGCCCGGCTTGACCGAGATGTGCTTGACCTGGAAGCGCCCGCCCATGTCCACCGAGTCGTAGGAACCCCACGGACGATAGACTTCGCAGTGGTTCTGGGTTTCGCTGCGACCCTGCTCGTTGAGGGTGTTGACCATCTGCTTGACGCCCTGGACCTTGTCCTTGTGGGCAATCATCATCGCGTCCTTGGTTTCCACCACGACGATATTGTCCAGACCGATCACCGACACCAGCTTGCCGTTGCCGTGCACCATGCAGTTACGGCTGTCCTGGATCACCACATCGCCTTTGCTCACGTTGCCGTTGGCGTCCTTTTCGTTGACCGCCCACAGCGAGGCCCAGCAGCCCACGTCGCTCCAGCCGGCACTCAGCGGCACCACGCAGGCGCGCTGGGTTTTTTCCATCACGGCGTAGTCGATGGAGTTGTCCGGGCAGCAGGCGAAGGTGGCTTCGTCGAAGGTCACGGTGTCGGCGGTTTGCTCGCTGCGCTCAAGGGTCAGCAGGCAGGTGTCGTAAATGTCCGGATCGTGCTTTTTCAGCTCTTCGAGGAAGCGGCTGGCGCGGAACAGGAACATGCCGCTGTTCCAGAAATAGCCGCCGCTTTTGACGAACTCGACGGCGCGCTTCTCATTGGGTTTTTCCACGAACTGCTCAACGCGGCTGACGCCTTCGGGCAGCAGCGAGTCGTTGGCCGACTTGATGTAGCCATAACCGGTTTCCGGGCGGGTGGCCGGGACACCGAACAGCACCATTTCGCCGCGCTCGGCGGCCACGGTGGCCAGGGCCAGCGCGCGTTGCAGGGCTTTCTGGTCGTCGATCACATGGTCGGCCGGCAGCACCAGCATCAGGTCGTCACGGCCTTCGTTGACCAGCATCATCGCGGTCAGCGCCACGGCCGGCGCGGTGTTGCGACCGAAAGGTTCCATCAGGATGCGCTGGCACTCGAGCTTGCGGGCGCTCAACTGCTCGTTGACGATGAAACGGTGGTCCTTGTTGCACACCACAATCGGCGCGTCCATGCCTTCGAACACCAGGCGCTCCAGGGTTTGCTGGAACAGGGTGTGCTCACCGGTCAGGGCCAGGAACTGTTTTGGGAACTGTTTGCGCGAAAGCGGCCAAAGACGTGAGCCGCTGCCACCGGAAAGGATTACTGGAATCATCGGTATTTCTCCTTGAATCGATTGAGTCAGAGTCAATTTCAAAAGCTAATCAGCGGGTCGATACCGGGCGTTTCACCCACACTGGCGACAGGCTCGAACCTGTGCCGGTGACATACAGCACCGCCGCTTCACCACGTTCCAACGCAACCGGCTTCACATCGCCGACTTTCTTGTCACCGTCATACAACGCCAGGCTTACCTTCACCGGGTTGATTTCACGCTCGCCACGGCCCTTGGCGGCCACCGACTTGACCACATCGGTCTTGCCGTCGGCGGTTTTCAGGGTCAGGGCCTTGTCGCTGAGGTTCTGCACGCGCACCAGGGATTTCTGCTTGTTCTTGAACGGCGGCTCTTCGATCAGCTGCGGCTGGCCGCTGCCGCTGTTGACCAGGGTGTAGTAGTGATCGGCGGCCAACTTGACCGGCACGGTCTGGCTGCCGACCTTGGCGCTGTAGTCACCGCCGGGCATGAAGCTGAAGTCGCTGCTGACCAGTGGCGCAACCTCACTGAGGTTGGTGTTGCCCACGGTGGCGCTGACTTCCTGGTTGCTGGCGTTGTAGATGCGCACAAAGCTCGAGCCTTTTGGCGCGGTGGGGCCGTACAAGGCAGCGTCACCACCGGCGAAGGCGGACATCGATACGAAGCTTACGCCGGCAGCGATGGTCAGGGACTTGGCGAGATGGCGCGCAGTTGTAGTGAAAGTCATGTGAGTTACCTCTCTTTCAGTTTTGCGCCCGGTCGGGCGTCTCGGATTTTTTAAGGGTGTTGTTCAACGCCATGTTTTGCTGGCGCATACCGGCTTGTTTGAGCTGCGCAACCCAGTCGGGGTCGGCGTCGCCGATTTCGTTGTTCACAGGCAGATAACGTTCAGGAAATTCCCAGATCAGCACTTGCGGCGGGGTGTTCTTGAAGTCATCGCTTTTCAGGTAGCTGAGCATCGGCAGGATCGGGCCGTGGCCGTCTTCGGAGTAGTTGATGACGTCGCTGTGCAGGGCCTGCTTGAGCGCACCGACGAAGTTCCAGTTGGGGTTGGCGCTGTAGCTGGTGCCCACCAGTGCCACCGGAGTTTCGCTGTCGGCAAACAGGGCGTCGTCGCCTTTGTCTTCAGCCAGGTGCGTCACGCGCTTTTGCAGGGGCTCCTTGGGCGGCATCAGGTTTTCGAACAGCGGGTCCAGGGGCAGGAACAGGCGCAGGTCACCTTTGTGCGGCTCGGTTTTTTCCGCTTCGGTGACAAAGCGCTGCGGCTCGCCGCTCAACGGCGTTTTCTCGGAGATGGTTTTGGCCAACTGCCTGGCCGCGATTTCCGCGCCGTCCGGGGTCCAGTGGGTGTCGGTGCGCAGGAACACTTGCGTGCCAGCCAGCTTGGCCTGTTGCAGCGGCCCCAGCAGGTCCGGCGCGACGATCTTGTCGGCGGCGACACGGGCGTGGAAGTCCTGGTACAGGTTGGCGTGGATGCTCGCCGGTTTCACCTCATCCAGGTGCTCCGGGTACAGGCGCACCTTGGCCGGCACAATCGCCATCACCAGTTGGATGCCACGGGCCTTGAGCTTCTGGCGTACGCCTTCGACCAGCGCGTAGTTGTCTTGCAGGTTCTGGTCCTGGTTGGCGATGGCGTTGAATTCCTCATCGCTGTACAGCCAGTGATCGCGACCCAGTACCACACCAGTGCGGCCTTCGTTGAACAGCTTGTAGTCCAGCGCTGCCCACAGGTTGGTGCCCAGGCGCTTGATCGGGAACTCTTTGTCGTAATGGGTCTCGACGGCCTTGGTCCAGCGACCGTTGAGCACGGTCGCGTCGGCGTTGGTGCTGAAGCCCATGAAGCTGCGCAGCGACCAGGCGCCCAGGGCCAGCAGCAGCGCCAGGAACAGGCTGATGTAGAGAACGCGTAATGAACGGGTCATGGTCGGCTCCCTCAGAATTGGAAGTAAAGGAACGGCGAGAAACTCTGCGCCGACAGTTTCAGAATCGACGCCACGAACAGCAGCAGCACCGCCGCGCGCATTGCGTAGCGTGGCCAGTCAGCGGTCCAGTAGGCCGGTTGCACGGCCGCATCGCGACCCACGCTGAAACCGGGCTGATGGATGCTGCCGGGGTTGTCGCCCGGTACCGCCTTGATCAGGCTCGGGTCGGCCGGTTTGGCTTTATCCGCAGGGCGGTTGGTGTAGAAGTCGCGCAGGCCGAAGAACGCCAGGGTGGCGTAGGCCACTACCAGGGTTGCCACTTGCAGGCCGGTGAGGCTGGAACGGTTGAGTTCCGACAGCGACCACTCGCCAAAGCTGAACATGGCGCCGTACATACGCCCGGCCACGTGCAGGTTTTCGGCGCGGAAGATCACCCAGCCCATCACCACCAGCAGGAAGGTGAAGGCCCAGCGCACCACGTTGAAGCTGCGCGGCGCGGTGTTCAGGCCAATGGCTTTTTCAATCGCCAGCCACATGCCGTGCCAGGCGCCCCACACAATGTAGGTAATGTTCGCGCCGTGCCACAGGCCACCGAGCAGCATGGTCAGGAACAGGTTGCGGTAGGTGGTCAGTGTGCCTTTGCGGTTGCCGCCCAGGGTGATGTAGAGGTAGTCACGCAGCCAGGTGGAGAGGCTGATGTGCCAGCGCCGCCAGAACTCGGTGATCGACTGGCTGATGTACGGCTGCTTGAAGTTTTCCATGAAGCGAAAACCCATCATCAAGCCCAGGCCGATGGCCATGTCGCTGTAGCCGGAGAAGTCGAAGTACAGCTGCGCGGTGTAGGCCAGCGCGCCGAGCCAGGCATCGCCCGTGGTGGGGTTTTGCAGGGCGAAGCAATGGTCGGCCACCACCGCGAGGGTGTCGGCGATGAACACCTTCTTGATGAAACCCTGCATGAACCGCGTGCAGCCCTCGGAGAATTTATCCAGGGTGTGCGTACGGTTGTTGAACTGGTCGGCCAGGTCGCGGAAACGCAGCACGGGGCCGGCGATCAAGTGCGGGAAGATCGCCACAAACGCGGCAAAGTCGATGAGGTTGCGCGTGGCCGGGGTGTCGCCGCGATACACGTCGATGATGTAGCTGATGGACTCGAAGATGTAGAACGAGATGCCGATCGGCAGCAGTACGTGGGTGAGGATGAACGGCTCCAGGCCCGCCGACTTCATCATCACGTTGATGCTGTCGACGCCGAAGTTGGCGTACTTGAAGTAGCCGAGAATGCACAGGTCGACGGCCACGCCCAGCAGCAGCCAGCGCTGGGCCGGCTTGGTACGCACACCGGCGGCACCGACCTTCAGGCCGATCCAGTAATTCCACAGCGTGACGGCGGCGAACAGCGCCAGGAAGTCCACTCGCCACCAGGCGTAGAACACATAGCTGGCAATCAGCAGCAGCAGGTTGCGATAGCGTTGCCCGCTCAAGTAGTACAAGCCGAGAAAGATCGGCAAGAACAGAAACAGGAACACATTGGACGAGAAAACCATCCCGATCTCTCCATGTTTAACCAACAGTCAAGGGCCAGAGCCCCCCAAACCCCCCACGAAAAGACGGGGAGGGCGGTACAACATTCCTACTGACGAAACCGGCTCAAACTGTGGGAGGGGGCTTGCCCCCGATAGCGGTGTGTCATTCAACACAGATGGCGACTGTTACACCGCCATCGGGAGCAAGCCCCCTCCCACATTTCTAACCGAGTTTGCTCAGGAACCTTTGTTGCCTTTTTCATGCGCCGGGTCGTAGACCTTGGTCAGGTCACCCCCCAGGCGGAACGTCTTGAACGGTTGCATGCCGTGCTTGCGCTCGATCACGTCAGGAGCGCAGGTGTAGAGGGTGCAGAAGGGTTCGAGCCAGGCGAATTTCATGTCCTTTTTCAGGTCCTTCATGTCCTGCTCTTTGCCGTTCTTCTGCTCGAAGATCTCCGGGTCCTTGACCCCGGCCAGCACCTTGTCGCCCAGGCGCTTGAGCGCGCTGTTGTTTTCCTGGCGCAGGTCCACACCGTTCACCAGCGCGAAACTGGCGATCATCGACAGCGGCGGCAGGGCGTAGTTGTGGTACGACAGGGCGCGTTGCTGGCGCTTCAATTCATTGGGCAAAAAGCCCTGGTCGTCGACCTGATTCACGCCGACCTTGTATTCCTTCACGGCCCAGTCAAACAGGTCGCGACGGTTGGTGGCGACGGACGTGGCCATCACCGACCAGGCGGCCCAGTAGGAATGGTTGTTGGTTTTTTCCAGCGGCAGGTTGTCCCAGTCGCTCACCACCTGGTCGGCCAGCTTGTTGAACCAGGCTTCGATCAACTGCGATTCCTGCTGGTGATTGGCCAGCGGGTGCGAGTCGGAGAACTTCAGGCGCACATAGGCCGAGGCCATGCTGCCCAGCGCCCATTTGCGCATGGACTTGCCGGTGTGGTTGAAGTCCTTGGACATCAAGGCGTCGGCCTTGGCCCACGACACCAGCCAGTTCAGCGTGCATTCAAGCTGCTGCGGACGGCCGTCGCGCATGAACTGCATCACGCGCTTGCTGGTGTCTTTTTCCAGCTTGGTGATGTCGGCGGTGCTGTCGCGAAAGGCTTTTTCCGACTGCAGGTTCAGCGTGGAACGTGCCTTGTCGGAGCCTTCGTACTTGCTGCGAAACTGCAACGGCCCGGTGTAGGGCGTGGGCATGGTGTCGCAGTTTTCCTTGAAGTCGCCGGTCTTGAACGCTTCGATCGGGGCGAAATAGCCCTGGGGCGGACGCAGCGGCGCGGCGGCGTTGGCGGCGCCGGCAAAGATCGCCAGGCCGAGCAACGATGGAATCAATAGCTTTTGCATAGGTAACCTCACTTTCCGAGTTGGGCGGTCTGTTGACCACCGCCTGGAAATACGTTGCGTGTGCAAATTTTCGCTTCGACTTTCTGCGCGGCAGCGCCCGCTTCGGGGCCCTGCACTTCCACGGCCAGCAGGTTCTGCGAGGCCCAGTCTTCATCGGTGCGCAGTTCAAAGGCGAAACGCCCGTCTGTATCGGATGTTTCGGGTTTCTCGATCTTGATGTCCTCGTGGCGCCCGTTCATGTACCAGAGGGTGGCTTGCAAGGTTTTCACCGACGGATCGGCGAAGCGGATATCGACCTGGTGGTTTACGTTACGCAGGTCCTTGTTCGAACTGTTGACCATCAGTTCGTTCTTGCCGGGTTTGAGCGTGGTGCTGGCACTCATCTGCGCAGGCTTGCCTTCGCAGCCGTTGTCGAGCAGCGCCATCATCTGGCGGTAGATGGTTTCCTGGTCCAGGCGATACAGCGGCGAGAATTCCCAGATAAGGATTTTCGGCGGGGTTTTCTGGAATTCTTCGCTGCCCAGGTACTGGATCATCGAGCCTTCCAGGCCACCGCCGGGGAAGGCGACGTTGAGGATGTCGGCGCCGATTTCCTGCTGCAGGAACCCGGCGAAGTTGTAGTTCTTGCCGCTGTGGCTGGTGCCCACCAGGGTGATCTGCGGGTTGCCCGAATCGCTGAACAGGTCGCCGTCGCCCGCTTCGCCCTTGGGCTCGGTGGTGAACTGGTCCATGTACTGGATCGCGTAGCTGGTGCCGCACAGTTGGCCGGCCATGTTGTGCAGGGTGCCGGTCTTGCCCATGCGCCCGGAGCGCTTGGTTTCGAATTCGTGGCGGGGAATATCGGCAAATTCGGGCAGCGAGCGCACCTTGGCGCCGACGATCTTCGCGGTGCGCTGGGCGCCGTACGGGGTCCAGTGCTGGTCGCCGCGGAAGTAGAAATCGTGGGCCGGCAATTCATCCGGCAGTTGCTCGTTGGTCAATGGCGACAGGTCCGGCACCACGTAGCCCATTTTGGCGAAGCGGCCGAGCATGGTCTTGTAGTTGCCCAGTGCCTTGTCGAAATCGAACGAGGCTTTTTCCGCCGGGTTGAGCTTGTTGCGGTTCACCAGACCACGGGTCGGCTGGTAGACCAGCACCAGTTCCACGCCCTTGGCCTTGAACGCATCGTGCAGCTGTTGCAGACGTTTGTAGCCGGCGGGGCTGGTGTCGAATTCGGTGCGCAGGTCTTCCTGGGTACGGAACAGCCAGTCGCCCTGGGCTTGTACCAGGGTGGTGAAGTTCTGCTGATAGCGCGTGGTGTAGTTCTTCGCGTCATGGGCGGCCGGGCACAGGCTGCAGCACGGTTCGGCGGTGAAGGTCGGCGCCTTCACTTCGTCGGCGCGCACGCCCTGGCTGGCCGCCAGCAGGCCGAGGGTCAGACCCGAAAGGCTCAGCAGTTTGATCATGTGTGGGTGCATAAGGGTCATCCTCAGTCCAGCATTTCGGTCTGGCGTTCGACAGGGTCGATCAGCACGGCTTTCTGCTGGCGCACCAGCAGGTCGAGAATTTCTTCCTGGCGCTCACCGAGAATCCCGGAGAAGCTGATGCCACTGGTTTTGGCCGGTGCCAGCATCGACACGCGGTACAGCTCGATACTCAACGGCGAGTCGATCGACAGCGGCCCGCTGCCGTTACCGGCCAGTTCACCGCCGACCACGATCAGCGAAACCTTCGCGTCGAACGGGTCGAGCGCGATATCGCGGTCGGTGTCGGTCAGGTCCTTGATGTGGCCGTAGACGCCGGTCAGCCCGTTGGCCATCGAGGTGTTTTCGTACAGCTTGATGTTCACGCTGTTACGCACGCGGATGCCGTGACGACGGTTGCTGATCACCTTGTTGCCCCACAGCAGGTTGTCGCCGCTCTCATAGAGGGTGATGCCGTCGGTGTGGTTGCGGTAGATCTCGTTGTCGGCGATCAGGTTGTTGACGCTGTTACGGTCGATCACCAGGCCCGAGAGCTTGTTGTCGTAGCTGCGGTTGTTGAAGATGAAGCTGTCGTTCACTTCCCGGGAAATGATGATGCCGTGCTTCTTCTTCGTGCCGTACACGGTGTTGTCCGCGATGATCAGGCCGTGGGACCGGTCGTGGGGGTCAATGCCGTAGACGATGTTGTCCTTGTAGGTATTGCCCTTGATCACAAAGCCCGTGGTCTCGTAGCAGTAGAAGCCGTACCACATGTCCGAGAACTCTGAATCGATGATCCAGCCGGTCGGCTCAGGGCGCTTGAGCACCTTGGCCATGTTCGGCGTGTACTGGGAAATACTCACCCCGTACGACTTGCTGTTGGCGTAGCCGAAGCTGGCCATCTTGCTGTTGGCGATATAGGTCTGTGTGCCGCCCCAGGCCAGCAGGAACGGGCGGAATTCCTTGGGCGACTTGAACAGCGCCGGGCCGTTGGCTTTTTCATCCCAACCGGTAATTTTGGTGTCACGCACAAACAGCTGGCCGTCGTTGATCAGGAACGAACCGGCTTGCTGGGACAGGCGCAGCTCCTGGGTTTTGCTGTCGATTTCGAGGATGCCCTTGCGGCCCACCACAATCGGCAGCTTGGCCAGGAATACGCCCGGTGACGTTTCGCTCAGGTACTGTTTGGGCACTTTGGCCAACAGGTCCTTGAGGTTCATATAGCCGTCGTCGACAAAGATCGCCTGGGGAATGCCGTGCTGGCGCACCACCCATTCGGCCATCTTGTTGTCACCGCCGATAAAGTCCTTGAGCGCGTCTTCCTGCATCATGCGGCGGATGCTGACCTTGCCCGGCTTGTTGCGCACGATCTTCTTTTCCATCGCCGCTGCGGTGTAGCCCGAGAGGTCGGGCAGCGCCGGCTTGGCCATTTCCAGCGGCGCGGTGGGCGGGCTGGAAATGGTGTAGGTCTTGGCCTGTTGCAGTTCCTTGGCGATGGTCGGCGCCTTGGCCGCCGTGTCGGCAAAGGCCGTGGCGCTGGCCATCAGCATTGCCGCGACGAGTAGGCTTTGAGCATTCATTGCACAGGCTCCCATCAGAACTTCCAGATCACGTCGACAAAGGCGCGATGCATGTACGAGTCGACCTGGCTGCCATAGGCATCACCCGGCTTGAATACACCGGCACGAAAACGCACCAGCGCTGACGGCTCGTCAATCGACTGGCTGAGCGCGGCCGGCAGCAGGCCTTTCTTGAAGTATTTGGTGACGACCAGGTCCATCTCCTGGCCCAGGTCTTTCTTGCCGTCCTCGAGGGGCAGCGAGGTGCTGGAGAGGATCGCGCCGGTCACGTCATCGGTGTTGTTCTGCACCGCGTCGATGCCGTTGCTGCCCACCGGCTTGTTGCCGTCCACGCGCCAGAACTTGTGGTACACCAGGCTGGCGTCGTAGTCCTCGCGCAGCTGCCAGGAACCGAACAGGCTCATGGACTGCATGTTGTTCATCTCGCCACGAAACGCTTCGCCGAAGCGGTGCACGCGGGACTGGGTGCCGGTCCAGTTCGAACGGTTGCTTTGCAGGCCGTTCTGCTCGTACTCGGCGCTGGCACGGGAGTACGCCGCGCCCACTTGCCACTGCGGGTCCAGGCGCAGACGCACGCCCAGGTCGGTGGCCCAGCCGCTGATGTTGTCGCTGCGCTTGGCGGTGGCAGGGCGGCTGCCGTCGGCGTTCAGCGCGTTGACCGTGTCGCGGTCGCCCTTCATGCCGGTGACGCTGGCCCAGTAATTGACAGTGTTTGTGTTGCGCCAGTTATAGGCATCGCTGTTGGCTTCGATGCCGAGCCAGGTCAGGTCGCCGTTTTCGCGCTTGTCCAGCGAGTCGGTGGCCACGCCCGGTTCCGGGAAGTCGAGCTTGCCGTTGTCATGGGTATGGTGGCCGCGCAAGCCGATCCACTGGCCCGGCGTCCACTGGTAGGCGGCGTCGGCGTAGAGGTGCTGGCGGTCCTTGTCGACCGGGGACAGTTCCTTGAGGTCGGTGCGGTATTCACTGAAGCGTTCGGCGGCGCCCACATTGGCCTTGAGTAGGGTGGTGTCGAAGGTCCAGTTCAGCGCTTCGATGTTGGTGTCGCGCCATTGGCCGTCGTCATTGCGCAGGCGCTGGCGACCGAACTTGAGGAGCTCGCCGGGGTAGGGCGTGAAGCCGCCGTACGCCACCCAGAATTCGCGCATCGCCAGGTAATTCTTTTTAGTCTTGCGGTCGCTGTTGCTGGTTTGCTGGTTCTCGTCATCGGCCGACTGTTGCAGGGTGTCGGTCTCGATGATGTCGCTGGAGGCCACGGCCTGGCCCATGGCGTAAGCGCTCCAGTTGCCGCTTTCACCGTAGATCCACGGGCGCAGGTCGATACCGATACCGTTGACGTCGCCGCCTTTCTGGGTGCCCAGGTCGCGGTCGTCTTCGGACTGGCCGGTGACTTTGACTTCCAGGCCGAAGTTCTTCGCTTCGGTGAGCGCGGCCAGGGTCGGGCACGACCACAGCAGGGCGAAGGTCAGGCCGATACCGGCCTTGACGAATGGGTTGAGCTTCATAGGGATTCCTCGCCGTCGTCTTCTTCATCCAGGGCGTGCAATTGCAGCGTGCTCTGGGCCAGGGTGCCGCGGGCGGCCAGTTCCTGTTGCACCAGGCGTTGGCCTTCGGTGCGTTGCTCAGGCGTCAGCGGTGCTTCGAGCTGGGTGGCCAGCTCGTTGGCTTCCGGGGTGTCCTGGGCCTTGGCCAGCTGGCTGAAGACATAGGCGTTCAATGGGTCGGGCTTGGTGCCCTTGCCTTGGGAAAACAGTTGGGCGATGGCGAAGTCGGCGCTGTTCTGGCCGTTGCGCGCAGCGGTCAGCAGGTGGTCCAGAGCTTTCTGCGGATAGACCTTGCCCAGGTAGCCACGGCGGTAGATCTGGCCGAGGTAGTAGTCGGCGGCGACTTCCCTGCCCACGGCTTTTTCGAAATGCGCTTCGGCGGCCTTGGCGTCTGCCGGCACCCACTTGCCTTCGTAGTAGAGCTTGCCCAGCAGCAGTTCGGCGCGCGGTTGGTCGGCGGCACGGCCGTTGTCCAGGTACTGCATCATCTGGTCGACGTCGCCCAGTTCCGGGAAGTCGTAAAGCAGTTGCGCCAGGCTGACCCAGGACGCCGGGTAGCCGGGGGCGATTTTTTCCAGCAAGGCCTGGGCGGTCTTTTCATCCGGGGTGCCGAGGGTGGCATCGCCAAGCACGCGGGCGACGCTGTCGACACGCTGCGCAGTGACGGTGCCACGGCTGTAGCCGGCTTCGAGCTGCTTGAGCAACTCGGCCTGTTTTTCCGGTGCGGCCTGTTTCTGGTACACGGTGGCCAGTTCGACGTAGCAGATATCGGTGGTGTTGAGCGCGGCCTTGCAGATGCGCTCGACGTCAGCCAGATGCTGGTCGTAGGTGTCCTGGGTGCGATACAGCAGCACCTGGGCCAGGCCGGCTTCCGGGTAACCGGCAGCTTGCCATTTCGTGATCTGTTGCTGCGCGTTCACATTCGGGAAGCTGTGCGGGTATTGCAGGTACAGCATCGCCAGCGGGATCAGCGTGTTGCCTTCGCCATTGGCAAAGGCTTTTTTCAGCAGGCCTTCGGCTTCATGGTGCTCGGCTTCGGTGCTGCCCGGCTTGGCCACCAGCAGGCGGCCGAGGCGGGCCTGGGCGCGCGGCGAGGTGTCGGCCGCGGCGCGGTAAGTGGCTTCGGCCTGTTTGATTTGCTCAGGATCGCGGGTGCCCACCTGGATATCGGCCAGGCCCACTTGGGCCTCGCTGTAACCCAGGTCTGCCAGTTGCTGGTAATTGTGCTGCGCGGTGGCGGTGTCGCCGCGTTTGAGCGCTTCGTTGGCCAGGCGCTGGTCGGGCAGGCCGGCACAACCGGCCAGAGAAATGGCCAGTGCCAGCGCGCAGTAGGCCGAGGCGAAATGCAATCTGCCCTGGGTGGGAGCTGGCTTGCCTGCGATGACGGTGCTGGATTCACCACCGCTATCGCGGGCAAGCCCGGCTCCCACAAGGGTCGGTGTTGTGATTGAGATAGGGTTCACAGGCATGTCCTCGCTTACAGACCGTGAGCCATGGCTTTATCGATCAGCCAGTTCAGCGACGGGCCACGGTCGCTGGTGACTTCCACCGGGCGGCCGGCGTAGGCGCTGTCCAGCGGTGCATCGGGCTTGATCTGCACGCGAATGTCGGAGGACAGGTCGGCGCTGTTCAGGCTGGTGCTGCTGACGATGGTGCCGGTGCGCACCTGTTCTTCATCGGCCACCTGGAAACTCACCGGGGTGCCTGGGCGCACGTCGCCGAACTGGCGATAGGTGAAGCGCGCTTCCACGTTGGCCTGGGCGCCGCGTGGCACCAGTTGGAAGATCACATCGCCTTTGCTGGCGTATTGGCCGTCGGCGACCATTTGCTGGGCAACCACGCAATCGCACGGAGAGGTCAGGGTGCCGGTCATTTGCTTGCCGAACAGCTCCTCAACCTTGGCCGGTTGCAGCTGGTCTTCATCCAGATGGCCTTTGAGGACGTCGAGCATGCTGGTGCTGAAGGTGGCCAGCGGTGCGCCTTTGGCGGCAATCGCGTCACCTTTGAGCAGGCTCTGCACGGTGCCGTCGCGCGGCATGGTCACGTTCATGCCGGGTACGCTGACCAGGCCGGCCTGGGCGTGGCTGACAAAGTACATGCCGTAGACCGACTTGAAGACAAACCCGAACGCGGCCAGGCCGACGATGAAGATACCGGCGCTGAACACTACGGCGCGCAGGCGACCGAACGCGGTCATGCCGCTGCCGCCGTCCTTGACCTTGCGCGCCTTGGTGAAGTTGTCACGCTGCAGGGTGGCGAGCACGTCACCCATGGTCACGATGTCGCCGGACAGGTGCGAGGTGATCAGGTGGCGCAGGGTGGAAATATCCTGCTGTTCCAGGTTCTGGAACTGGCAACCGGTGCGGCCGGTCTGGCGGTCGTAGGAGCGGATCTGCAGCTCCACGTCCATCGCCAGGCCGAGGTTATCGATCACAAATTGCAGGCGGCCCTTGTGCACTTCACCCACGGTCAACGGCTGGGTGGCGGTGAACGCCAGGCCGCCGGCGGACAGGTCGATCACCCGGGCTTCGGTCTGGGTGCGGTCGGTGTTGAAAAAGCGCAGCTTGGCCGGGATTTTGACCCGGGCATGTTGGCGCTGGGCTTCGGACTCGTGGACAACGTTGGCGTTTACTTGGCTATTCATCGGTGTAATTCCTAGGTTAATTCAGGCTTGGCAGGGTCAGACCATCATCAAGAGCACGGCGACGAAAATGCTGCCGGCGGAGAAGGTCATGGTCCGAGACGACCAGGTGTTGAACCAACGTTGAAAGCTGGCCAAATCGCGGGTCAGTTTGGTGTCCTGGCGGGTCCAGGACTGTTGATCAAGGCGGAAGAACACGTAGATCTTCACCAGCGCGCCCATGATCTGGTTGTAATAGAGAATCGCCGGGTAAGCCGGGCCGATGGTGTGGCCGGAGCACGACAGCAGCAGGGTGAGGATCAGGCGGGTAATGCCGATCCACAGCAGGTACGCGAGGATGAAGGCGCCGCCGTACTTGAAGGTGGCAATGATCGCCACGGTCAGGCCGAGCAGGGAGGTCCACATCGACACGCGCTGGTCGAACAGCACGATGCTGGTGAACAGGCCGAGGCGGCGTACACCCAGGCCCAGGGCACGGGAGTTCTGGCGCAGGTTGTTGCCATACCAGCGGAACATCAGCTTGCGGCTGGCCTTGATAAAGCTCTTTTCCGGCGGGTGTTCCACGGTGTTGATCGCGGCGTCCGGCACGTAGAAGGTGTCGTAGCCCAGGCGCATCAGGCTGAACCAGCTGGATTTGTCATCACCGGTGAGGAACTTGAAGCGGCCCAGGCGCCAGTGTTGCAGCGAGTCGCTTTCCACGTCGGCGATAAAGCCCGGGTCGGTGACCACGCTGGCACGGAACACTGACATGCGTCCGGTCATGGTCAGCACGCGCTTGGACAGGGCCATTGAGCACATGTTGATGTGGCGCTGGGCGAAGCGCAGCTTGTGCCATTCGCTCATGATGTAGCCGCCGCGCACTTCGCAGAACTCGTTGGTGGTCAGGCCGCCAACGTTGCCGAACAGCTGGAACCACGGCACGGTCTTGCGGACAACACCTTCTGCGAGCACGGTGTCGCCATCGATCACGGCTACCACGGCGCGGTCATCCGGCAGGTGGCGGGAGATGGCGCGGAAACCGAAGGCCAGGCCGTCGCGCTTGCCGGTGCCGGCGATGCGCACGAAGTCGAGCTTCACGTGCTCGGGTGGGTTCATCTTCTCCCACAGGCTTTTCACCAGCAGCTCATCGGACATTTCCACCAGCGAGCAGACTACGGTGGTGGGGAAGCCGCATTCGATGGCTTCGCGGATCACCGAGCTGTAGACCTGCGCGGTGGTCAGCGCATCGATACGAAAACTGGTGACCATCAGGAACACATGGGACGGGTCGGCAGCCTTGCCCAGCTTGCGCACCTTGCGGCGCAGGTGCGGGTACACGACGTACAGGAACAGCATGCCGCGAAAGAAATGCGTCGCACCCATCGAATAGCGCCAGATACCCACGGCGCCAATCAGGAAAATAAAATTCTTCGACTCGGAGTCGAACGTGCTCGCCGGCAGCAGCAGGGCGAGTCCCATCAGCAGGCTGAGAAAGAACAGCCAGCCAGCCGATTGCAGGAGTACATGTTTTAACTTGGACATAAGCGTCATCCGAAGGTGAAGAAGGCTTCAAGCCGCAGGCGCCGTGTGCGCCTGCAGCTTGAAACTCGCCGTTGCTGTTACCAGCAAATGCCTTCGGTGCGACCTGTCGTGCAGGTGGCCTTGGACATGAAGCCCACCAGGTCGATCACTTGCTTGCCGTGCGGTGCGTTCTGCGCCAGGGCGCGGAATTTCTCGTCACGGTTGCCGAGGATGATCACGTCGGAGTTGTTGA
The DNA here is from genome assembly GCF_036864995.1 of Pseudomonas trivialis. NCBI lineage: Bacteria > Pseudomonadati > Pseudomonadota > Gammaproteobacteria > Pseudomonadales > Pseudomonadaceae > Pseudomonas > Pseudomonas trivialis. The sequence continues at coordinate 1,046,406 of NZ_CP142151.1, forward strand.
TCACCTCATCGAAGTCCGAGTTGAGCAGGGACGACACATGCGGGATCTTGCCTTCGATGTAGTCCTTGTTCGCGCCGTGGACACGGGCGTACTCGACGTTGCTGTCGTAGATGCTCAGGTCGAAGCCCTTGCCGATCAGCATTTCGGCCAGCTCCACCAGCGGGCTTTCGCGCAGGTCGTCGGTGCCGGCCTTGAAGCTCAGGCCCAGCAGGGCGACTTTGCGCTTGTCGTGGCTGTTGACGATGTCGAAGGCGTTCTGCACCTGGGATTCGTTGCTGCGCATCAGCGAGTTGAGCAGCGGCGCTTCCACGTCCAGGGAACCTGCGCGGTAGGTCAGTGCGCGCACGTCCTTTGGCAGGCACGAGCCGCCGAACGCGAAGCCTGGGCGCATGTAGTACTGGGACAGGTTGAGGGTCTTGTCCTGGCAGACCACTTCCATCACTTCGCGACCGTCGACGCCGACGGCCTTGGCAATGTTGCCGATCTCGTTGGCGAAGGTCACTTTGGTGGCGTGCCACACGTTGCAGGTGTACTTGATCATCTCGGCAACGGCGATGTCCTTGCGGATGATCGGTGCGTCGAGTTCTTCGTACAGCGACTGCAGGACGTCGCCGGAGGCTTTGTCGAACTCGCCGATAACGGTCATCGGCGGCAGGTCGTAGTCGGCGATGGCAGTGGATTCACGCAGGAATTCCGGGTTGACCGCGACGCCGAAGTCGACGCCGGCCTTTTTGCCCGAGCAGTCTTCGAGAATCGGGATGACCACGTTGGCCACGGTGCCTGGCAACACAGTGCTGCGCACTACCACGGTATGACGGGTGGCCTTGTCACGCAGCACAAAACCGATTTCGCGGCACACGGCTTCGATGTAGTCCAGTTCCAGGTCGCCGTTCTTCTTGCTTGGCGTACCGACGCAGATCATCGACAGGTCGGTGTCACGAATCGCTTCGGCGAAGTTGGTAGTGCCACGCAGTCGGCCGGTTTCGATACCCTGGCTCAACAGCTCGCCCAGACCAGGTTCAACGATAGGCGATTTGCCAGCGTTGATCAGGTCGATCTTGTCCTTGGAAATGTCTACGCCAACCACGTCGTGGCCACGGGCAGACAGGCAACCGGCACAGACTGCGCCAACGTAACCCAAACCAAATATGCTGATGCGCATCGCAATTACCTCTGTATTTAAATCATTGCCATTGGATGGCCGGAGTTCATGTTTGCAAGCGTCACTAATGCCGCGAAAGTTAGGCGAATAGACGCCGACTTGCCGCATGCAGGCATGTTGAATAACGAGTGACTAACTATTGCACTCAAGTTGTGCGCAACGTGGCCTTGTTATTGGGGCCTGCCCTCAAATGCAGCCAGCCTTCCTGGGAGAAGGACGTGGCGCCAGTGCCGCAAAGCCTTGATAGTGGCTATAAGCCTTTAATTATCAATACCTTGGGCTGTCTCACTGACCCATCAGGGGAAGCTCGGCCTTGGCCTTATAGTGTGTGGCAATGCATCCTTATCGCCGCTCTTAACTAGTGGGTTGGTGTTGTGACCCCTGAGCGAAAGTTGATGTGACAACTTCGCTACTTCCGTTGGTCTGCCATGTAAGTCATCTCCTACAGAAACATAGAATTTCGTTACCGGTGGTATGAGCAGTGCTTTGAGGTGAAGTTCCTGGCCGCTCATCCTGTTTCTGGAAATTTCTTGAAATATTAGAAAAGATGGCACTGGTATTATATTGATAGCACTTGCTACTTAAGCCAGTAGTTATGGGGGCATGGTGCGCAAAGATAGTTTTGTGCCACTAGTGTTTTGGAAAAGTGGTGCCACTACGAAAAAAATCGACGAATGTCGAGTGAAAGATTTTTCAGGATTTCATGTGAATTTTTTTTGACGCCAATAAAACGACGTTTTCAGGCGTGAGGGTCAGGTAAAAAAGTGGGAGGCTGCGTGCTCCCACCTTTGTATGTCAGTGTCGACCAGGCTCTATTGCGGTGCGTGATCGCGCAGGAACACCAGCTTGTCCGGTTTGGATTGCTCTGCATTGAAGCGATAGCCCTGCACGTCGAACTCCTTGAGCCTGGCCGGATCGTTGATGCGTTCTTCGATGACAAAGCGGCTCATCATGCCCCGGGCTTTTTTCGCGTAGAAGCTGATGATCTTGTACTGGCCGTTCTTCAGGTCCTTGAACTCGGTGTTGATGATCCGTGCGTTCAGGGCCGTGCGCTTGACCGCCGAGAAGTACTCGTTGGAAGCCAGGTTGAGCAGCACGTCATCGCCTTGTGCGGCCAGCGCTTCGTTGAGCCATTCGCTGATGCGCGTGCCCCAGAAGGCGTACAGGTCCTTGCCACGGGCGTTGGCGAGTTTGGTGCCCATTTCCAGGCGGTACGGCATCATCAGGTCGAGCGGGCGCAGCAGGCCGTAGAGGCCCGAGAGCATGCGCAGGTGATCCTGGGCGTAGCTGAAATCGTCGTCGCTTAAGGTGTCGGCGTTGAGGCCGGTGTAGACGTCGCCCTTGAACGCGAGCAGCGCCTGCTTGGCGTTTTCGGGGGTGAAGGAGGGCGTCCAGCTGCCGAAGCGCGCAGCGTTGAGGCCGCCGATCTTGTCGGAAACGTGCATCAATTCGCTGATTTGCGCCGGGGTCAGTTGGCGCAGTTGTTCGATCAGTTCCTGGGAGTGGTCGAGGTACTGCGGTTGGGTGAAGCGCTGGGTGGCCGGTTTTGACTCGAAGTCGAGGGTTTTGGCGGGGGATATCACCATCAGCATGAGGTTGGCTCCTGGAATCGTGGCGTGTAGCGTGGGCGGGATTCTAGGGGTTGGGGCGTTTCGACTCCACCTATGATGGTGATAGGCACATGATGAGTGCTGAATAAACGACCAAAGTGTCTCGGGCCACGGGCCCGCTGGGAAGAACACGCTGGAAATCGGTTAGAGGTTGAGAATCCGCTCCAGGGACACCAGCACTTCCTGAGTGATGGCGTTCAGGCGGATCGTGTAGATCGTGTAGGCGACCGTCAGCACGACGGCGGCCATGGCCCAAGGCGTCCACAATGGCCAGGCGCGTTTGATCCGGTAGTTGCGCGGCGCGACGTTTTTCAGCGGGTCGGTCAGGTGCTTGGGCGTCTTGCCGCGCAAGGGGCGCAACAGGCCGTGCAGTTGGTCGATGATTTTCTGTATTTCGTCATCGCCCCTGATATGGGCGCCGTATTTGCCCATGAGGCCGGAGATCAGGCACTGGTACATGAACTCCAGCACATGCTGATACCGAGCCGCTTCGGGGATCATGTTGTTCATGACGGTGAAGAATCTATCGCCGCCTTGGGTTTCTCCATGAAACTGGCTTAGCAATGAGCGCGCGCTCCACGTGGAGAGCCTGCCCCAGGTGGTGCGCATGACCACCTCGTCCACCAGCAGGCACAGGCTGTAGGAGTAGGCCTTGAGCATGCCGGCGTCGTAGTCGAGCTGGCTGACTTCTTCCATGATCGTGGTGATCTGGTTGCTGACGCTCAGGTACAGCGCAGGTACGTCATCGTGGTGGTCCAGACGGCGCAGGCGGATCACCAGACCGATCAGCGGCGTGGCGGCATCGCACAGTGGGTTCCAGGCCACGCCGCGCATGTCGAATTCCGGATCCGCGAGGAGAGCGGGTGGCTTTGGTTTGGTCTGCTCCACACTGAGGTCCGCGGCTTCGCTGCCGGTGTCCTGCGGCAAATAGTTGAAGAGCAGGCCGCTATCTCCCTCGGTAGGCACGTTTTTGCTGGGTGTGGATTCCCTCATTTTTCACTCCTGTTGTTCAGAACTGCAATTCAACATCCGGCGATTTATCGACGGGATGGCGATCGAACTCGATGGCACTGAGGCCAGCAGGGTCGATTACATTTTGGATTTGTCATCAGGTACCTGGTTTAGCAGGTCGTCAAACATCTTCCTGCTGGCGTTCAACTGTTGTTGCTCTGTTGCTGATATACGGCGGTACAGCGGTGAAGGCTGTTGCTTCGGAGTGTCTTTGGGGAGGTCAAAGCGGCGCAGCCATTGGTTGCTGGTGCGCTCGTTGAGGCGCACTTCGCCGGCAATCGAGCCATAGTGCAGTGAGCCAATATTGCTGACACGCAATGGTTTGAGCACTTCATTGACCATCACATATAACTCAGGGCGTGGGTCAACATTGGCTTTGCCCAGAGCCGGCCAGTCGCCGGCGCGAAAAATCGTACCCCACTCGTAAGGCAAGATACCTATGCGTACGTCGTTGAGTTGTTCGAGCAGGTCCTCGGTTTTACCTAGTTTGCTTACCCAGTGGTGGGCCAGGTAGGTGTACCAGTTGAGGTTGCTGTAGCCGGTTCGCCAAGTCTCGCTTGCAATGAGTAGGGTTAAATCTATGCCTCTATATTGTTCTAGTAGTTCGTATTCAATATGTTGGTAGTTTTGTATCTCGTAACTGTTCTGAATGCCCAGGCCGGCGGTTCCATGCAATGGGCGTAAAATCTTGCACGTGTCTAATATTAGTTTTTCAAAGTGTATTCTTCCACTGCCTTTAAGTTCTTCTACTGGAAGGTAAAATCTTATTGTCGTTAGAGAGTTATGGATTCGTTCGAACCATTCAACAGGGAGTATTGCCTCAAACATGTATTTTCCAGAGTGTTGAAATCCCTGCTGGGATGACCACATGAATGAAGCTGAGTCAGCAAGCCCATCAGACTGAATGTAGGAGAGGCAAAGGTTCATCGTCTGAGGGCAAAAATCTTGCGTGATGATTTTTTCACTTCCCATGTATCCCCATACCAGCTGTTCACCGAAATGCTTACAGTAAAGCTCAAAAGCCTCAGCAATATGTTTTCGGCGGACTGGAAGGTAAGCATCCACCAGGTAAAAAGTTGCTACTAACCCAACTTGCAAGACCGGCTGCTCTTCATCTTTTTCATCGACGATGGTGAAGTCCCAGCAATGGGCGTTGAAGTCTTTGAAAAACTGCTCTTCATTCATGATTTGCCTCCGGTACATCCTCCCAAAACACATAGTTATGGAGGGTGGTCTGTTGGTGTTGCTGGCGTTGCTTCCATTCAGCCCATCGGGCCTGAGTGTCATGATCGTCGTCGAAGAAAGATGAGCCTGACGACACTCTGTTGCCTTGGGCAAATGCGGGCATGGCGGTTCCAGCCCCTGCACTGCCACCGGCGAAAACTCGCTTGGCAGCAGTGATAAAAGGTTTGAAATGGATCGAATGCCCACCCGCATTGGCGACCAGAGCAGTCGCTTCTGCAGTAGCAGTAGCAGGTGCGGCCGCCATAGACACCATTGCAGCGCCAATAGCGACAAAGGGCGCCGCCAGCGTCATTTCAATGCTTGCAACCGCTCGTTGGTTTTGTGCCTGTATCGCCCGCTGATCCGGTGCCGCTGTCATCACTGGGGTTCCAGGCGCTACGAACTGGGTTTCCAGTCTCAGCCGCGCCGCTGCATGTTCAGCATCTATACGGCCCACCAACAGCTTGTGTCTGGCTGCGGAGGCGCGTGATGCCAGGCTAATGACTTGTTGGACTGGCCTATACACGGGCTCGCTTACCGAGGAGCGAACCCACTCACGCCATTTTTGTTTGTCACTGGAGTCGCAGTTTTTGGTCTCTAATAGTCTAAGTTTTGCCGTGTCTCCAGCAATACGTTGATATGCTAGTTGTTGAATCGGAGAGAGGCTATCCCCTGGAAATTTCATCTCAATCACCGATGACAAATTACTTTGACTGTATTGCGACTTACCTGGATTACCGAACGCCCTAAGGCGCAGCACATCAGGAATACGCAGCAATCCACGAGGGTTTTTTTGTCCATCAATCCACAGCGCACCGTTGCCAGTGGGTGGCGAGGGGGACAGCATCTGTTCAAGGTCGGTTTTGCTCAGTAGATCGGTTTCAACGCGCATGCTTGCCAGTTGCTCAAAATGGCGATTACGCAACTGTTGGTATTGAGAGAGTGGAAAACTGCTGGGACGATGAGGTTCGCGTTTGCTCATGATAGGTTGTGGCGGGCTTTTGCTCATATCAAACCCAACTTCACCACAGTATGGAAAGTGATACTTGAACGCCTCGTTATCACAGCGTACTAACTGCGATACGGTGCGCTGATACATCGGAGAGCCGTCTTTCGCCCGCTTGTATGGGGTTGCTTTAGCGTAGGAGGCTTTTTCACACAGATACCATAAATCGAGCGGGTCGGTGACAGGCAATACCCTACCGCTGTTAGAGGGTTTGGTGACGCTGCGGGTTTTGCCGTCAGGGGCACGGCTTGCTGTTCGCGGTTTTAACGGTTCACTCATGAGTTAGTTATCCTTCGACGTCGGACTTGAAGAAAAGTCGATGTCCATCACGCTAAAGTCATCCCAGTATCCGGCACTGAGCTTCACCAGATTTTTCTCGTCAGCGAATACTTGGATTTCCAAGGGTTCTGCATCGCTTGACTTGACGATTTTGGTTTTACCTTCGGCGTCGGTTCTTTCGCGTAAGGTGTGGCCACTGCCGCGCAGTATTTCATAAGGTCGATCAACTACCGGATTACCGGTATTAGCGTCGCGTAGAATAAAAAATTCTTGTAAGTTGCCCGTTGCAGGGCTGCCTTCGCCCCTCCAGCCGTCATGGGTTTTAGCGCCCCCCGACAGGTCAACCTGACCTTTTATGCTGATCACTATGCCGTCCAATGAGATGCCATTCTCGTCGAGGGTAAGAGTCCCGCCGGGGGCCTTGAAGACAATCCGCTGGCCTGCTTTAACTTCATAGCAAGTCGTCTTGTGTTCAATGGTCTTGCCCGCTGTCAGCCGATAATGACTGTGTACGTTGTGATCAACATTTCCGCCGGTTTGGATGTGATGGTGAGTCCCCGTTTTGTCGTGGCGTTCATTGCCAACCCATTCAATTCGATTGTTGCCGATGGTTATTTCGTGGTTGTGGCCAATGTGATGAAACCGATCACGAGCGACGGCATGGCATTGATCCTGACCAATGCTCACCGTTTCGTTGTTGCCGACTTGCTCTGTGCGGTCATGGCCAATCTCTATTTTTTCATCGTGCTCAACCCGCTCATTGCGGTCGTTACCGACGAAGATGCCGTTGTTGTTTTTGATGTGGACGTTCTTGTCTTTCTCGGCATGGATGAACACCTCTTGGTGTCCCAGCTCATCCTCAAAGCGCAGCTCGTTGAAACCCTCGCCCTTGTGGGTTCGGCTCTTGATGGTCATCCGCGTTTTGTGTTTGGGCAGTTGGTACGGCGGCAGATTGGTCTCGCGGTAGGTGCGGCCGGTGGCGATCGGCTGGTCAGGATCACCATCCAAAAAGCTGATGATCAGTTCCTGATTTATCCGAGGCACGGCCATGGCGCCCCAGGTCGCGCCGGCCCAGCCTTGCGCTACACGGATCCAGCACGAACTCTGGTCGTTGTTTTTGTCCGAACGGTCCCACGGAAACTGCACCTTGACCCGTCCCCATTCATCGCAATAGATCTCTTCCCCCGGCGGACCGACCACCGAGGCGATCTGCGGGCCGTCGATGCAGGGTTTGTCCCGCAGCGGCGCCTTCCAATCCGAAGTCCAGCGGATGGCACTGGCTTTCAACGAGTAAGACGTACCGAGGCCGCTACCAAATGATTCTTCCTGCAGGCTGGTGTGCTGCTTGCCTTCATGCTTGATGGCGATGGTTCGCCAGCGATCATTGAAGTCCTCACGGGGATGCTCGTTGAGGTCGAAGGCCAATCCCGGTTGCAGGCGTTCATCGTCGCCTTCCACATGGGCCAGTTTGGCGTCATTGCGCAGGGCGGCCAGGCGGGTCTTAGTGAAGGGCTTGCCGGCGATATCGCGTTTGTAGCGCCCGGGATAGTCGTAGCGTTCGTAGTCCTTGTGCTGGTTGTTCAGGTCCTGGTCGCCGGTGGCGGTATGCTGCTGGTTGTAGCGCGGGTGGGTGAAGGTGTAGTCGCGCTGCACCTGGCGCGCGGTGCGCACTTGTTCGGTGTAGTGGAAGCGGTTTAACGCTGGCTCCTTGGAATCGCCGCCACCCATGGGCTGGTAGATCACCGGGCAATTGGTGTGCGTGCCGATGGTGCCCAGGCCGCCGACGCGGTCGGTGAGGACCAGGGTATGGCCGTCGGCGCGGTGTTCGAAGGTGTAGAGCAGGCCTTCTTCGGCGGCAAGGCGGGCGATGAAATCGAGGTCGGTTTCGCCGGCCTGTACACAGTATTCGCGGGGTTGGTGCTCGAAGCAGATTTCCGTGCGCAGGTCGGTGAGCTTTTGCTCGGCCAGCATGCTGGTGATGATGTCGGGCACGGTCTGGGCCTGGAAGATGCGCCAGTTGGAGCGTAGATCAAAACGCTTCAGGGTTGGCTCGACTATGGCGGTGTAGCGGGTGCGGCGAAAGCCGGTGTCGCCTTGTTGAAACAGGCTGACCAACCCGTGCACATAGCGCACCGGGGTGTCCTCGCGCCAGATGGTGAAGACCGCATCCAGGTCGAGCATGCGGTAGAAGTCGATGGCGGGGTGGTGACTGACCAGCTCCAGTTCGAGTTTGAAGGTCTGGGAGAGGCCTTCCTCGAGGGTGAACGAGACCACCTCAAAGGGATCGCCCCGCAGCGGTTCGAAGGTGTAACGCAGGTCGCTTTGACGGGGCATGGGGCTTCCTTGTAATGCGCCAGGGTCAGTTGAGACGGACGCAATCCTAGGAAGCTATGATTGGGTGCTTCAATAGTGCTGAGGAAATACAGAGGGCTCTTACCAATTCGAATGCAATAGCTGTCGGACTTTTCTGTCTTTGTCGTGATGGAGTCGTTCAAGCTCAACCTGATCCGACTCCATCCAGTCCCATCACGATCGGCTATAGTGCGCGACGACTCTGGAGAGGGAGACCCCGTGTGCGAATAGCGCTTTTGTTGTCGGCTTGCTTGTTTTGCCTGAATGCACAGGCGGCGCCCGCTGACGTCGCCAGCCTGGACCGCGGCACCTGGCCCGAAAAGCTCGGCAGCCCGGCGCTGTTCGACGTAGCCTCGCGCGCCGAAATCCTGATGTTCTCCCGCAGCCTGCTGGCCAGCGAGTCCCTCGATGAACCCGCGCTCAAACAGCGCCTGGGCCTGAAAATCATCAACCTGGCCGCCATCGACGACCTGCGCCGCCAACTGTGGAAACGCCTGCTGGCGAACTATACCTTCGCCCAGCAGAGCTGCGAGGAAGATGCTTCGTTCTGCTATCTGGTGGAGAGCATGGACGACCTGCGCGAGCAGGTCGGCAAGCTGGAACTCAGCGAAGACTCCTTCTATATAGGCTGGGCCGCACCGAGCCATGCCTTTCATGAGCGTTACCTGGACGAATTGCTGCGCAAAGCGGCCCTGTTCCCGCAGATCAGCAGCGAAGTCGCGCGCTTCGGCGACCATGAACGCAACGGCGACGAATTCAATGACCGCCTGTTCCTGCTCACCTTCGATGGCGGCCCGGCAGCGGTCGGCGGCAATACCGACTGGCTCACCGATTACCTGCGCAAACAGAAAATGAACGCGACCTTTTTCGTGCTCGGCAGCAGCCTGCAAACCCGTGTGGAGCGCAGTTCGGCCAGTGACGTGCAGGCTTTGTATCAGGGGCAGTGTGTGGGGACTCAGGGTTGGCAGTACCGCTCCCACAGCCACTGGGTCGACTGGCAAAGCTCCATCACCCGCAGTGCCACGCTGGCACAGAACCTGATGCCGGAAAACTATGTGCCGCAGTTTCGGCCGCCCTATGGGCAGCGCCGTGCCGACAGCCAGGGATTTTTCCAGTCACAGGGTTTGCAGGTGGCGTTGTGGGATATCGATTCCCAGGACGAGCCGGGCAAGCTCAAGGCCGATGAGTCGGCGCAGCGAGTGCTCACTCTGATGCTGTTATGGCGCAAAGGCGTGATCGTATTCCACGACACCCAGGACCGGGCGCGGTTGGCATTGCCGATGTTGCTGCATGAAACGGCGCAAAGCGGGCTGGGATGGGAGGACTGTCGGGAGGCGTTTCGCTGAAAAGCGCAAGTGCCCGGCCCTGTTGGGTATGAGGCGCTTTTGCGGTGATTTTTCGAAACATTTCAAGGCAGGCGGACTTCCGACTTTAGCGGGGTAGATGGCACTCGGCTAGTGCTATTCGTCATCCTGAAAAATAAACTTCAAAAAAGCGTCAAAGTGCTTTTTTCTGTCATGGGTTTTGCGGTATTACGAAGTCAGACCGCCGAACCCTGCAACACAGGTGGCGTCTTCCAAGACTCCTCCTGTGGGCAATGCACTTGACGTCACTCAGGTGTGCGCGGTGGTCGAATCGAGGCGCAGCACCGCTCAGGTATTGCGTCGAATGGCTCCCACAAAGGTGACCGAGTATGGATGATCATGGACGTAACCCTTCTTCCGACCAGCCAATCCTTTATGTGCTTGATACCAACGTATTGATCCACGATCCAAACGCACTGCTTAACTTCGAAGAACACCACGTCGCCATCCCCATGATCGTGCTTGAGGAACTCGACAAACTCAAAAGCGGGCACCACAGCGTGGCCGCCGAATGCCGCCAGGCCATTCGCCTGATCGACAAGACGCTGGGCGAGGCTTCGCCCGAAGACGTTGAAGTAGGCGTGCCGATCCAGCGTGGTAAAAGCGGACCCAAGGGCCTGCTGTCGATCCTGATGAGCAAGCGCGGCGAGCCCAACAGCCTGCTGCCGGAAAACCTCAACGACAACAAGATCATCAACCAATTGATCGACCTGCACGCGCGCGACAAGGACCTGCGCCTGGTACTGGTGACCAAAGACATCAATATGCGCCTCAAGGCCCGCGCCTGTGGGATCGCGGCCGAGGATTACAGTACCGACCAACTGGTCGACGACGTGTCGATGCTCTCGCGCGGGTATCACACGGTACCGGGTTCGTTCTGGGACCTGGTGGCCAAGGTCGACACCCGTCAGGACCATGGCCGCACCTGGCACCAGGTGCAGTTGATCGACAATCTGCCATCCGTGCACATCAACGAGTTCATCATCGACGAACAGGGGTTTGTGGGCTGGATTAAAGAAATTCAGGTCGACAAGCTGCTGATCCTCGACCTGCATCAGGAGCCCCTGTTGCACCAGGAGGCCTGGGGCCTGAAACCGCGTGACATCTACCAGAGCCTGGCGCTGTATGCGTTGCTCGACCCGGACATTCACCTGGTCAACCTGACTGGCGCCGCAGGCTCGGGGAAAACCATCCTCGCCCTGGCGGCCGCCATCGAGCAGACCATGGTGACCAAGCGCTATCGCCGCATTATCGCGACCCGCAGTGTGCAGGGCCTGGACCAGGAGATCGGCTTTTTGCCCGGCACCGAGGCGGAGAAAATGGAGCCGTGGCTGGGGGCGATCACCGACAACCTCGAAGCCTTGCACATGGATGATGAAAACACCCATGGCAGCGTCGACTACATCCTCAGCAAAGTGCCGTTGCAGTTCAAATCCCTCAACTACATTCGAGGTCGCAGCTTCCAGCAGAGCCTGATCCTGATCGATGAGTGCCAGAACCTCACGCCGCACCAGATGAAAACCATCATCACCCGTGCCGGCGCCGGTTCCAAAGTGGTGTGCCTGGGCAACCTGGCGCAGATCGACACCCCTTACCTGTCCGCGACCAGCTCCGGGCTGACTTACCTGACGGAACGTTTCAAGGACTTCCCGAACGGCGTGCACATTGCGCTGCAAGGGGTACCACGCTCGATTCTGGCTGAATACGCCGAATCTCACCTATAAACGCGGTCAGTGTGGGAGGGGGCAAGTCCCCTCCCACATTTTGTTATGCGTTGGGTTTACAATCGCGGCTCCTGTTCAGGAGTAACGCTGTGCTGACTCATCTCGATTCCCAAGGTCGCGCCCATATGGTCGACGTCACCGATAAATCCGTGACGTTCCGTGAGGCGGTGGCCCAAGCGCGGGTGCGCATGTTGCCGGCCACCCTGCAAATGATTGTCGACGGCGCCCATCCCAAGGGCGACGTGTTCGCCGTGGCCCGCATCGCCGGGATCCAGGCGGCGAAAAAAACCAGTGACCTGATCCCCCTGTGCCACCCGCTGATGCTCACCGGCGTCAAGGTCGAACTCAGCGCCGAAGGCGTGGATACCGTGTGCATCGTGGCGCGCTGCAAACTCTCCGGGCAGACCGGCGTGGAGATGGAAGCCCTGACCGCCGCCAGTGTCGCCGCGCTGACGATCTACGACATGTGCAAGGCCGTGGACCGTGGCATGACCATCGAAAGCGTGCGCCTGCTGGAAAAGCTCGGCGGCAAGAGCGGGCATTTCAAGGCGGATGAGCAATGAGCATCAATGTGCTGTTTTTTGCGCGCTACGCCGAAGCGGTGGGCTTTGATTCGCTGGAGATGGAGGGCGATTTCGCCACCGTCGATGCAGTGCGCCTGGCGTTGGCGAGCGACCCTGAATTTGCAGTGCTCAACGAGAGCAGCTTGATGTGCGCGCGCAACGAGCAATTGTGCGACCTCAATGAACCGGTGCAGGCCGGTGATGAAATCGCGTTTTTCCCGCCCGTGACCGGAGGCTGAACATGGCGATTCGTGTGCAGGCCGGCGCCTTTGACCCGGGCGCCGAGGTCAATGCGATGCACGCGGCCAATGCCGGTGTGGGCGCGGTGGTCAGTTTTGTCGGCTATGTGCGCGACTTCAATGACGGGCGCGATGTGTCGGGGATGTTTCTTGAGCACTATCCCGGCATGACCGAAAAGGCCCTGGCGAAAATCGGCGTGGAGGCCGAGCAGCGCTGGCCGTTGCTCAAGCTGGAAGTACTGCACCGCATTGGCGCGCTGGAGCCGGGCGAGCCGATTGTGTTCGTCGCGGCCGCCAGTGCCCATCGCCAGGCTGCGTTTGATGCCTGTGCGTTTGTGATGGATTACCTGAAGACCCGGGCGCCGTTCTGGAAGAAAGAAAACACGCCGGACGGGCCACGCTGGGTGGAAGGGCGCAGCAGTGATCACGCGGCAGCGGATCGCTGGAAATAGCCAGCCGGACACATATCTCAACACCAGCAGAGATCAAAATGTGGGAGGGGGCTTGCTCCCGATAGCGGTGGATCAGTCACAACATCATTGACTGACAACCTGCTATCGGGAGCAAGCCCCCTCCCACATTGTTGACCGCGTTTTAGCCCTTAAGGGCGCTTGCGCTCGACGGCTCGCAACAGATGCGTCGACGGCGTTTCACAGCTGATCTTGCGCCCCAGCAGCGTCTCGATCGACGGCAACTGATACGAGTCATCTTCCCCGGCAAAGCTGATCGACACACCTGCAGCGCCCGCACGGCCGGTTCGGCCAATGCGGTGCACGTAGTCGTCCGGCACTTCCGGCAGGGTGAAGTTGATCACATGGCTGATGCCGTCGATGTGAATCCCGCGACCGGCCACGTCGGTGGCCACCAGCACGCGAATCTTGCCTTCGCGAAAGCCCTCGAGGGTCTTGATGCGTTTGTGTTGCGGCACATCGCCCGACAGTTGCGCAGCGTTGACGCCATCGCGCACCAGACGCTCCTCGATGCGGCGCACTTCGTCCTTGCGGTTGGCGAACACCATCACGCGCTCCCAACCGTTGTCGTTGATCAGGTTGTAGAGCAACTTGTACTTGTCGGCACCGGCCACGGCGTAGATGTGCTGTTCGACGTTTTCGCTGGCGACGTTCAGCGCTTCGATCTCGACGATGGACGGGTCAGTGGTCCACTGCTTGGCGAGGTTCATCACGTCTTCGGTGAAGGTCGCGGAGAACAGCAGGGTCTGACGCTCGTCTTTTGGCGGGGTCTGGCGAATGATCTGACGCACTTGCGGGATGAAGCCCATGTCGAGCATGCGGTCGGCTTCGTCCAGCACCATCACTTCGACCATGTCCAGGTGCACGTCGCCGCGCTGGTTGAAGTCGAGCAGGCGGCCTGGCGTGGCCACTAGGATGTCGCAGTGGCGGGCTTCGAGGTGCTTGAGCTGCTTGTCGAAATCCATGCCGCCCACAAACGTCATGACGTTGAGGCCGGTGTACTTGGTCAGGTCGGCGGCGTCCTTGGCGATCTGCACCACCAGCTCGCGGGTGGGGGCGATGATCAGCGCGCGCGGTTCACCCATGTAGCGCTCTTTGGGCGGTGGCGTCTGCAGCAGTTGGGTGATGATCGAGATGAGAAACGCGGCGGTTTTGCCGGTGCCGGTCTGGGCGCGGCCGATGGCGTCCTTGCCGGCGAGGGTGAAGCCCAGCACCTGCGCCTGGATCGGCGTGCAGTACGGGAAGCCCAGGTCCTGGATGGCGTGCATCAGTTCCGGGGCGAGCTTGAAATCGTGGAAGCGGGTCTTGCCTTCCTGGGGCTCGACGACGAAGTCTTCGAGTTTCCAGGGGATGACTACCGGTTTGGGCTTGGGCGCACGTTCGCGAGGTGGCCTGGGAGCGGCGACGGGTTCCACCGGTGCGGCAGGTTCAGGCGGTTGGGCAATCGGCGCGCTGCGTCCTGGCTGATGAGCGTCCGTGCGCCGAGGGGCGGCAGGGACAGGCGCACTGGCAACTGGCGCGAGCGGCTCAGCCTCGCTTTTGCCGAACATCTTCTTGAGTGCTTTGAGCACGGTGATCTCATTAATGGGTTAAGGAATGTACGCCGGCCAGTGTAATGCAAGAATCGGGCGCGGCGTAGTGCGTCTGTCATACGGCTACATAAACGCCGGTTTCAGCTCAGCCGCGCGAGCAGCCAGGCACCAATGTCGTGGATCTCCTGAGGTAACACTTCGTGGCCCATTGGGTATTCCTGCCATGTCACGGTGACACCACGGCTCTTCAAATGCTCGAAGGCGCTGCGGCCCATGGCGTTCTGTACCACCTCGTCGTACTGGCCATGCAGGCACAGCGCCGGAATGCGCTGTTGGCTGGCCGACAAGTGCAGCTCGTCGTCGAAGGTAGGCGCATAGGTGGAGAGGGCGATCACGCCACCCAACGGCCCCTGCCAGTTCAGATACGCGGTGTGAAATACCACTGCGCCGCCCTGGGAAAAGCCTGCGAGAAAAATCCGCGAGGCGTCTATTCCGGTTCTCTTCTGCGCTTCGATGAGGTCCGTGACCATCTGTGTGGACGCGTCCAACTCTTCCAGGCTGATCGAGCGTGCCGGGCTCATGGCCTTGATGTCGTACCAACTGGGCATTGCGTAACCGCCGTTGATGGTCACCGCACGGGTCGGCGCCTGGGGCAGCACGAAGCGGGTCGACAGCAGGGTTTCCTGCAGCGCTTCGGCCACCGGCATGAAGTCGTAGCGATCAGCGCCCAGGCCATGCAGCCAGATGACGCAGGCGTCTGCGGGCTTGGAGGGCTGAAGAATCAAGGGGTCGGTCATGTCTGCTCCATAAATGTGCGGGCGCTCCGATTGGGTGCGTCGGAACGGTGCGTAACGGGTTGATCTGTTAACAAAGTGTCGCAAGGTTGAATCTTTTGCTCTTGACCGTGTGCTGAATCGACTCAGTCGTCACTCTGGTACGGCGCTTGCTATGCACAGAGCGATGTCAGGTCTCTTCCACGTCGGTAACACTATCAGTGACGCCGCTTGTGGGATAGCAACTGGACTTATAGCGACAGCCTCAAACCGTTTGACCCCAAAAAAGCCAACACGGGTCAAAGTCGCCTCAAAAGGGTGCGGTGGGGTTCGAGCTCCGACACAACAAGAGCAAAACTGGAGGTTTGAATGAAGGTATTGAAATCCACCCTGGCCATCGTGACTGCGGCCGCTGTATTGGGTGTCAGTGGTTTTGCCCAAGCTGGCGCCACCCTGGACGCCGTGCAGAAGAAAGGCTTTGTGCAATGTGGCGTGAGTGACGGCCTGCCGGGTTTCTCGGTACCGGATGCCAGCGGCAAGATCCTCGGGATCGATGCTGACGTGTGCCGCGCTGTAGCCGCCGCCGTCTTTGGCGACGCGACCAAGGTCAAGTTCAGCCAGTTGAATGCCAAGGAGCGTTTCACCGCGCTGCAATCTGGCGAAGTCGACATTCTGTCGCGCAACACCACCATGACCAGCTCTCGCGATGCGGGCATGGGCCTGAAATTCCCGGGCTTCATCACTTACTACGACGGCATCGGCTTCCTGGTAAACAACAAGCTGGGCGTTAAAAGTGCCAAGGAACTGGACGGTGCAACCATCTGCATCCAGGCCGGTACCACCACCGAGCTGAACGTTTCTGACTACTTCCGTGGCAACAACCTCAAATACACCCCGATCACCTTCGACACCTCCGATGAAAGCGCCAAGTCGCTGGAATCCGGGCGTTGCGACGTGCTGACCTCCGACAAGTCCCAATTGTTCGCCCAGCGCAGCAAGCTGGCTTCGCCGAAGGACTACGTGGTTCTGCCGGAAACCATTTCCAAGGAACCGCTGGGCCCGGTCGTGCGTAACGGCGACGACGAGTGGCTGGCCATCGTGCGCTGGGTTGGCTACGCCATGCTCAACGCTGAAGAAGCCGGCATCACCTCGAAAAACGTTGAAGCTGAAGCCAAGTCCACCAAGAACCCGGACGTTGCACGTCTGCTCGGTGCCGACGGTGAATACGGCAAAGACCTGAAAGTGAAGAAAGACTGGGTCGTGCAGATCGTCAAGCAAGTCGGTAACTACGGCGAAGTGTTCGAGCGCAACCTGGGCAAGAGCACCCCGCTGGAAATCGACCGCGGCCTGAACGCGCTGTGGAATAACGGCGGCATCCAGTACGCACCCCCTGTGCGCTGATCGCTGATGGTTCTGTCACCCGGCGGGCCAACCGCCGGGTGATGTTCTGTTCCATTCTTTGCGGGGCACTTCATGCAAAATCAAATCGGCGCACCCAAGCAGAAGCTCAGCTTCAGCGATCCCAAAGTGCGTGCGTGGCTCTTCCAGATCATCACGATTGTGGCGGTGGTCTCGCTGGGCTGGTACCTCTTCAACAATACGCAAACCAACCTTCAGCACCGGGGCATCACCTCGGGGTTCGACTTTCTTGAGCGCAGTGCCGGCTTCGGCATCGCGCAGCACCTGATCGACTACACCGAATCGGACAGCTACGCCCGGGTGTTTGTGATCGGCTTGCTCAACACCTTGCTGGTGACCGTGATCGGCGTGGTCCTGGCGACCCTGCTCGGCTTCATCATCGGCGTGGCGCGCCTGTCGCCGAACTGGATGATCAACAAGCTGGCGACCGTGTATGTGGAAGTGTTCCGCAACATTCCGCCGTTGCTGCAGATCCTGTTCTGGTACTTCGCGGTGTTCCTGACCATGCCGGGGCCGCGTGCCAGTCACAACTTCGGCGACACGTTCTTCGTCAGCAGCCGTGGCCTGAACATGCCGGCGGCGCTGGCCGCCGACGGGTTCTGGCCGTTCGTGATCAGTGTGCTGCTGGCCATCGTCGCCATCGTGCTGATGGCGCGCTGGGTCAACAAGCGCTTCGAGGCCACGGGCGTACCGTTCCACAAGTTCTGGGCCGGTCTCGCACTGTTCATCGTGATCCCGACGTTGTGCGCCTTGATCTTCGGCGCGCCGCTGCACTGGGAAATGCCCAAACTGCAAGGCTTCAACTTCGTTGGCGGCTGGGTATTGATCCCTGAACTGCTGGCGCTGACGTTGGCGCTGACGGTCTATACGGCGGCGTTCATCGCCGAGATCGTGCGCTCGGGCATCAAGTCCGTCAGCCACGGCCAGACCGAAGCCGCGCGCTCCCTGGGCCTGCGCCCCGGGCCGACGCTGCGCAAGGTCATCATCCCGCAGGCGCTGCGGGTGATCATTCCGCCGCTGACCAGCCAATACCTGAACCTGGCGAAAAACTCGTCACTGGCCGCCGGTATCGGTTACCCGGAAATGGTTTCGCTGTTTGCCGGCACGGTGCTCAACCAGACCGGCCAGGCGATTGAAGTCATTGCCATCACCATGAGCGTGTACCTGGCGATCAGCATCAGCATTTCCCTGCTGATGAACTGGTACAACAAGCGCATTGCGCTGATCGAGCGGTGAGGAAACCTGCATGAGTTCGCATACGTTCAAACCTGATATGCCGCCGCCGAACAAAGTCTTCGGGCCGATGGCATGGATGCGCGCCAACCTGTTCTCCAGCTGGCTCAACACGCTGCTGACCCTGTTGGCGTTTTACCTGATCTACCTGGTGGTCCCGCCGATCCTCAGCTGGGCCATCCTCGACGCCAACTGGGTTGGCACCACCCGCGCCGACTGCACCAAGGAGGGCGCCTGCTGGGTGTTCATCCAACAGCGCTTCGGGCAGTTCATGTACGGCTACTACCCCGGCGACCTGCGCTGGCGCGTAGACCTTACGGTGTGGCTGGCCATCGTTGGCGTGGCACCGTTGTTCATCTCGCGTTTTCCACGCAAGGCGATCTACGGCCTGGGCTTTCTGGTGCTGTACCCGATCATCGCGTTCTTCCTGCTGCACGGCGGCGCTTTCGGCCTGACCAACGTGGCGACCAGCCAATGGGGCGGCCTGATGCTGACCCTGGTGATCGCCACCGTCGGCATTGCCGGCGCGTTACCGCTGGGTATCGTACTGGCGCTGGGACGGCGCTCGAACATGCCGGCGATTCGTGTGGTCTGCGTGACCTTCATCGAGTTCTGGCGCGGCGTGCCGTTGATCACGGTGCTGTTTATGTCCTCAGTAATGCTGCCGTTGTTTTTGCCCGAAGGCATGGGCATCGACAAGCTGCTGCGGGCATTGATCGGCGTGATCCTGTTCCAGTCGGCCTACGTGGCCGAGGTAGTGCGCGGCGGTCTGCAAGCTATCCCTAAAGGTCAGTACGAAGCAGCTGCGGCGATGGGCCTGGGTTACTGGCGCAGCATGGGCCTGGTGATTTTGCCGCAAGCGCTGAAGATGGTGATTCCCGGCATCGTCAACACGTTTATCGCGTTGTTCAAGGACACCAGCCTTGTGATCATCATCGGCCTGTTCGACCTGCTCAACAGCGTCAAGCAAGCTGCCGCCGACCCGAAATGGTTGGGTATGGCCACTGAGGGCTACGTGTTCGCTGCCCTGGTGTTCTGGATTTTCTGTTTTGGTATGTCGCGCTATTCCATTCATTTGGAACACAAGCTCGACACAGGCCACAAGCGTTAGGAGTTGATGTGATGAGCGAAGCGATCAAACAGCCTGTGAGCCCTGAAGGCATTATCCAGATGCAGGGCGTCAACAAGTGGTACGGCCAGTTCCACGTATTGAAAGACATCAACCTCAACGTCAAGCAGGGCGAGCGTATCGTGCTGTGCGGGCCGTCGGGGTCGGGCAAGTCCACCACCATCCGCTGCCTCAACCGCCTGGAAGAGCACCAGCAGGGCCGCATCGTGGTCGATGGCGTGGAGTTGACCAACGACCTCAAGCAGATCGAAGCGATCCGCCGTGAAGTCGGTATGGTGTTTCAACACTTCAACCTGTTCCCGCACCTGACCATCCTGCAGAACTGCACGCTGGCGCCGATGTGGGTGCGCAAGATGCCCAAGCGCAAGGCCGAGGAAATCGCCATGCACTATCTGGAGCGCGTGCGCATTCCGGAGCAGGCCCACAAGTTTCCGGGGCAACTGTCCGGCGGCCAGCAACAGCGTGTGGCGATTGCCCGTGCGCTGTGCATGAAACCGAAGATCATGCTGTTCGACGAACCGACCTCGGCGCTGGACCCGGAAATGGTGAAAGAGGTGCTGGACACCATGATCGGCCTGGCCGAAGACGGCATGACCATGTTGTGCGTGACCCACGAAATGGGCTTTGCGCGCACCGTGGCCAACCGTGTGATCTTCATGGACAAGGGCGAAATCGTTGAGCAGGCGGCGCCGAATGACTTCTTCGACAATCCGCAGAATGATCGGACCAAGTTGTTCTTGAGCCAGATTCTGCATTGATCGATGGTTGAATGAATAAGCCCGGCCTGGTGCCGGGTTTGTTTTTTGGGGCCAGGGCTAATGCCAGTCAGTTAAGCGAACGCCATGCTCAAGGCAACGAAGATCAACTGTGGGAGCTGGCTTGCCTGCGAAGACGATTTTTCGGTGTACCTATCCGTTTCTGCGGTAACGGCTGCTGGCGGTTCCGCCCTGACTACGGGTCACTTTGGAAAAGCCTGCGTTCGGCCAGCGTGTTTGACGGGGCGCCCCCCGATCAAGATCAAGAGCGCGGCGGCCTTAGAGCCGACCGGAATGGTTTGCCGAACGCTTTACATTTGATTTTCGTTGCCTTGAGCATTACGTCCGCTTAACTGAACGGCATTGGGGCTAGGACGCCTTGAGTGCGTCTGCGTCGTCGTTCACGGTGTAGGTGAAGGCGCCACGCAGATCAGCGCCGTCAGCCAGGATCTTCGCATCCGCAAGCAAATGCGGGTGACGATCCAGAAGCCGCATCAGCAGCACCAACGGTTTGGGGGCAAGCAACTCGCCACGTTCGTAGCGAGAGAACGCGTTGTGGCCGCCACCGGACAGCAACTCCACCGCTTCCTTTTGTGTCAGGTGCAATTTGCGACGGATGCGCTTCATCTCGGCACCGATCATTTGCCGAGCGGCGAGGATCAACTCATCCTTTGCTTCGCCGTAGCGGTCTGCGCTGTCGTTGTCCTGGTCCCAGAATCCGTCGCCGCATACCTTGCATTCCCAGCCTGATAGATTGTCGATCCGACGCTCCAGGCCCTTGATGCTGATGGTTTCGCTGCGACCCTCGAAGTGGTGCAATGCGTCGGGGGCGCCGCAGATGTAGCACAGCTCTGCTTTTTTCATGGATTTTTCTCCTTGAAAGAGACTACCGGAGGTCTACCGTTTGTTCGGTACGTGACCTTGATGTAAATCTGCGTGCCTGTTGAGTGAGTGTGGTACACGTCCTGCCAGACTCGATGGTCTCCATAAGTGGTCATCGACTTGTACAAAATCCAGTTTTGTAACTCATAAATGACGGCCTGCATGTCTTCGATGCTATAGCCAAGAGCCTCACCGCACTTCTCTGCCGTGCGGGTAAACGCTTTCCTGCCAAGCCGCCTCACATCCGCCTTTATCACCGCCAAATCGTAATGAGGTGTGTACTTTTCCATAAGACACCTGGGGCCAATAATTACCCTCTGAGGGTAATTTTACCAATCGAAAATACTGCTCCTTTTCCCTGCTCCTGAACCCTAGTGCGTTGCTCTTGTAGGAGAGTCCGAATAGGCTGTGGGGTATTCGCCAGATGCTCGGTCATTTGCGCCACGCACCTGTCAGACCTCGGTTTTCTTTTCCTACAGTTGATCCATGAGCCCTCAAGCCCCACGCACACCCGATCTGGAAGCACTGCTGATTGACGCCGAAGCCGACGACGACTTGGTGCAACAGCCCCCCGCGCCTGTGACTCGCCGGTGGCTGTTGCTGCTGGGCCTGATTCTGGTGGCGCTGAACCTGCGTCCGGCGCTGTCCAGCCTCGCACCGCTGCTCAGCCAGGTGTCCGACAGCCTCGGGTTATCGGCGGTCAAAGCCGGGTTGCTGACCACCTTGCCGGTGCTGTGCCTGGGCCTGTTCGCGCCGTTGGCACCGATCCTGGCGCGACGGTTCGGTGCCGAGCGCGTGGTACTGGGCATTTTGCTGATGCTGGCCGCTGGTATTACGTTGCGCAGCGCGTTCGGTGAGGCGGGCCTGTTCACCGGCAGCGTGATTGCCGGTGCAAGCATCGGCATCATCGGCGTATTGCTGCCTGGCATCGTCAAGCGCGACTTTGCCAGACAGGCCGGTGCGATGACTGGTGTCTACACCATGGCGCTGTGCCTGGGTGCGGCGTTGGCGGCAGGGGCGACGGTGCCGTTGAGCAACTACTTTGCCGGCAATTGGTCGATCGGCCTCGGTTTCTGGATGGTGCCCGCGCTGGCGGCGGCGCTGTTCTGGCTACCTCAGGCCAGGCAGAAACACGCCGCTCACCAGGTTACGTATCGGATGAAGGGTTTGCTGCGCGACCCGCTGGCCTGGCAGGTAACCCTGTACATGGGCCTGCAATCCTCGCTGTCGTATATCGTGTTTGGCTGGATGCCTTCGATTCTGATCGACCGCGGTTTGAGTGCCACCGATGCCGGGTTGGCGCTGTCGGGCTCGATCATCGTGCAACTGCTCAGCGCCCTCACCGCGCCTTGGCTGGCCACGCGTGGCAAGGACCAGCGCCCGGCCATTGTGGTGGTCATGGTGCTTACCCTCGGCGGTTTGTTCGGTTGCCTGTATGCGCCGATCGAGGGGTTATGGGACTGGGCGATTCTTCTCGGGCTGGGGCAGGGCGGTACGTTCAGCCTGGCGCTGACCTTGATCGTCCTGCGCTCGCGCGACTCCCATGTTGCGGCCAACCTGTCGGGCATGGCCCAGGGTATCGGTTATACGCTGGCTTCCCTGGGGCCGCTGGCTGTCGGCGTGCTGCATGACTGGACCGGTGGCTGGGGCGCCACCGGCTGGGTCTTCGGCGTGATCGGCCTGGGTGCCATCGTTGCCGGCCTGGGGGCAGGCCGGGCGTTGTATGTTGGCGTCAGTAGTGAAAGGCTCTAAGGGCTAGAGGTACTTCACTTCCAGGGTTACCGAACCGTCGATAGATACCTCGTTGCTCAGGTCCAGGCCGTCCGTCCTGGCGATTGAGGTGTTTATATTCAGCTCTGCCGCCAACTCCTTGACGGAGATAGGCAGCGAAGAGCCACCAATGGCGGCGACCGATACGTACACGCCCGGGTCAAACCAACTGTAGTCATACCAGGTGTGGCCAGCATCCTCGGAGACCACCGATTTCACCTCGACGCCGTCGGCGACAGCTTTCTCCCATGTCAGGTAGAACCACCCGAGTTTCTGTGTACCGTTAATCAGTCCCAACCCGAAGCTTGCCTGTGAGGACGAGCCCGGCCGGTTATCGACGCCGAGCAGGGCAAACGGGGTTGCGCTGTCACAGGTCATCGAGATTGCCATCGATCGTGTGCCAAGAAAGGTGGGTTTGGTCGGGTTAAGGTCTTTGGAGGAAATTTTCCCGTAATCGACGATTCCGCCACTGGCCAAACTCGGCCTGCATGCACTGGGGGTAATCAAACCCTTGACGGCCAGGTCGACGTCGGACGCCGCGACAGCATGCCCGGCACCGGCCAGTATCAGTGTGCCCATCAGGATCTTCAGGGACTTGCGCATAGGTCATTCCTATTTTTTTAGGGTAAGTGTTGGGGCAGGGCTTACAGGTATTTGACTTCCAGGACGGCGGAACCGTCGATTGGCACCTCGTTGCTCAGGTCAAGGCCGTCGGTCTTGTAAATCACAGTTTGGATTCGCAGGTCGAGCACCAGCTCCTTAGTGGGAAGCGGTTGGCTGTGATCGGCCATGGTTGCGATTGACATATACAAGTCAGGCTCCATGAATTTCTCCTTGATCCACGTGTTGCCTAGGTCGTAGGAAGCAATCGGTTGTACCGCCACGCCGTCTGCGACCGGGTTGACCAGCGTAATTTGGAACTGCCCCAACTTCTGATCCCCATTGATCAGGCCCAGGCCGAAGTTGCTACTCATGCTCGATCCGGCACGGTTATCGAGTCCCCGCAGGGCAAACGCGATGGCTGCTTCGCAGTTGACGTGCAACGTCAGCGTATGTGTACCGATGAGGGTAGGGTTGTTTGGCTTCAGGTCTTTGGCCGAGATTTTGCCGTGATCAATCAGCCCTCCATCGGACAGGCTCGGCCTACACGCATTCGGGGTGATCAGGCCCTTGACGTTCAGGTCGACGCTGGATGCCGCGACAGCATGCCCGGCACCGGCCAGTATCAGTGTGCCAATCAAGATCTTCAGGGACTTGCTCATAGGTCATTCCTGTTTTTTTAGGGTAAGTGTTGGTGGCACGGGGTTTACAGGTACACCACCTCCAACGTGGCAGCCCCGTCCATCGGCGTTTCCACGCTGAGGTCCAGGTTCTGCCGTGCGTTGATCGTGGCTTCAAGCTTCAGGGTGCTGGTGAGGGTCTGGATCGCCGAGGGGCCGGCGGTACTGCCGGCGACGTCGGTGAACCCGAGAAGACTGCGCGAGCCGATATCGATGGGGTTGAGGTTGGCCGTACGCCAAGCCACGCCGCCGGTGGTGGACTCGGTGCCGTATACCACGGGCAGGTCGTCGACGACCGTCTGCTTTGGGTCGAAACTCACTGAGTACACGCCGATCTTGTTGCCGCTGGTGTCCAGCCCCAGCCCGTAGAAAATCTCGCTGTTGACGTGGCCCGTGCCGTCGCGGTTGTCACGCATGCGCAGGGCGAAGCGGCCGGGGGCGTTGCAGTTGACCGTCAACGTCAGGTAGTGGTGGGGCAGGCGGGTGCCTTTGTCGAGGTTGAGGTCGTTGCGCGAGATCTTGCCGAAGTCCACCAACCCACCGCTGGATAACAGCGGCGTGCAGGCCATCGGTGTGATCAGGCCCGTGACGCTCAGCTCAACGGTGGAGGCGGCATGCGCAGAGCCCGCCGCGAGGGTGGATGCAGTGAGCGCAATCAGCAGGTTTTTCATAACGATGCTCCTAGAGGTAGTGAAGTTCGAGGGTGGCCGCGCCGTCGAGCCGCACCTCGCTGCCCAGGTCCAGTGAGCCCAGCGGTGCGATCACCGCTTCCAGGCTCGTCGTGGCGCTGAGTTGTTGAATCGGCACGGGGCCGCTGGTACTGCCGGCGCTGGCGCTAAACCCCAGGTAACGGCTGGCGCCAATGGCCAATGGGCTGGCGCTGGCGCTGCTCCAGGACGAAGTGCCCGTGGCAGAATCGGTGCGGTATAGCTGGGGGAAACCGTCGGCGGCGGCGCGCGTCGGGTCGAAGACCACCCGGTAGCGGCCGATCTTGTTGTGCCGGGCGTCCAGACCCAGGCCGAACGTGGTGTCGTCGGTGGGACCGGTGGCCGACCCTCGACGGTTGTCCTGCAGGCGCAGGGTGAAGCTGCTCGGGGCATCGCACGCCACGCTGACCACCAGGGGGCGAGCGGGCAGGACGGTGTCTTTGTCGATGTTCAGGTCCGTCACCGACAGCTTGCCAAAAGCCACCGTGCCGCCGTTGGACAGGTTCGGTGTGCAGGCTGCCGGGGCGAAGCGTGCTTGCAGGCGCAGTTCCCGCGAGCGGCCGGATTGGATGGCGTCGAATACGCCGCTGGTTTCCCAGGTGACCGCATCATTGACGCGTAAAGCCTCGTCGCTGGCCCAGGCGCGGGTCTCGATCTGCAACGACAAGCTGCGCCCACTCACCGGCACACCGGCACGCATCGGCACAATGCCGTGCTCGGGGCGCCAGTGCAGGCGTGCGCCAGTGCTGATGGCGGGTTGGCCGCGCCCGGCCAGCAAGCCCAGGTCAACCGCCTGGCCGTCGAGTACGGCTTCGCTCACCTGCATGCCGTAACTGCCGCGCGGGGTGAACTGAAACCGTTCGGCACCCGCCGCCAAGCCGCGATAAAACAGGCTCATGTCCGTTGGGTTGGGGCAGTTGAGGGTCAGGCTCAAGCGCCGCTCGCCCACTAGGCGCTCGGCAGCCGGCCCCCCAGCGACTGTACGGTTCATCAGGCCAAAATCCACAACGGTTTCACTGAGGTTCAACTGGCACTCATCCGCCCCCCAGGCGTTGGCGCCCAGTAACACGGCCAGTGACAGCAAGACAGATTTCCAGCCCATGGTGAACGTCCTCATGGTTGGCACCTTGCGGGTGCCGTTTCGTAATACACCTCGGGATCGCCGCGCTCAGGCAGCTTGAAATCCAGTCGGCAACGGGGTTGGTCGGGGGCGCTGACCCACAGCACGCGGCGGTCGAGCACATTCGGCAGGAACACTTGGCTGCCTTCCTGCACCAGCGTCACAAACTCACCGTCCTCGGTGCTGACAGTGGCACCCCGTGGCAAGGCTTGACCGTCAACGCTGGTCACGTTGAGCAACGCCCGGCGGGTCAGGGCCACGCCGAACTCAACCTTGTCCACCGCGCCGCGCCCGGCGGAGAGCACCGCCAGGCCATTACTGATATCGGCATTGCGCGGCAACGAGCGGGTTTGCACTTCCACCGGGCTGCGGCCGTACGCGGCCAATTGCGGGACAACCGCCTGGCCTTGCCAGTCGGTCCACACCGGGCCACTGGGGGTAGTGACCTTGATCCCGGCCATATCACCCACGGACATCACGGCAAAGGTCTCGCGTACCGTGTACGGCGAGAACGTCAGGCCATCGCCGTGCAGCACCACGCCGCCGCGCGCACTGCCTTGATAGCTGGCGCGGTCGGCGTTGTTACGGGTGTAGTTGAAGTCCAGTTGGCTGTAATACGCCAGCGCCGAGACGCCGACGGATGACTCCACCTCACGGTCGCGGCTGTCGCGCTCGACGCCGACGCGATAACTCAACTGGCCGTTGAGTTGCTCGTTGACGCCGGCACCCACGCGGTGCTCACCGCCAGCATTACGAACCCATGCACGTGCGCGGCGGTTTTCGCCCAGCGGCACGCTGATGTTCAGGTAGACACTGTCATCGCTTTGCTGGCGCCCGCCGACTTGCCACTCGGCACTGGCAGACACCGATACCCGGCCAATGTTGGTGCCCCAGGACGCCAGCGCGCGGCTGCTGCTGTCGCCGGTAAAGCTTGATGAACGCGAAAACCCGGCACTGAACGCACCCAGCATCGGGTGCGACCATGACGCCGTGGCGCTCTGCTGGTCGCGGTAGCGCAGAGCGTTGTTGTTCGCGGGTGGGGGTGGTGTAAGTGGAGTCCTCAAGGTCGCGATACCCCAGGCTGCGCCATGAGCCCGCCGTGGTAATCGCCCAGCGCTCGGTCAGGCGCTGCGACCACGACAGGTCGGTTTGCACGCCGTATTCATTCCCTTCGCGACTGGCCTGTGCGAACTGCGCAGACAGCTGGAACTGACTGTCCTGTGACGGCAACCATCCCAGGTTCAGCCCGCCTGCGCGATAGTCTTCGGCCGTCAGCACGCCGGCGCCGACGCTGACTTGCGGGTGCAGCGCGCCGCTCCAGCCAGCACTGACTACCCAGGGCTCTGCACCGTCGCTGTCGCCGACCTTGCGCACGCGCCCGGCGGCCAGCGAATAACCGGGCGCCGGCAAGCCCAGGCCCAACATGGCGGCCGGCACGGTAAAGCGTCGCTCTTGGCCAGTGGTTTCCCTGACCGTGACTTCCACGTCGGAACGGCCATTGAGGCGTCGCACATCGGTCAGGGTAAACGGGCCGGCGGGCACCACGGTGGAATGAATCAATGTGCCGTTCTGGCGCACTTCCACCTGGGCCGGGCTGTTGGCGATACCCGTGAGGGTCGCGCCCTGGTTCTGGTCCTGCAGCGCAGTTTCGGTCAGTACCTGGGCACCGGTGATCTGCGCGCCGGCCAGCACCGGGTTATACAGGTTGATCTGGCCGGTCTGGAACACGGCCTGTTGCTCGGCAAATGTGCGCTGGGCGTAGGCGTCCATGTGGGTGGTGCGCGAGACCTTGTCCTGCCAGGTGCGTACTTGGCGGCTGCGCACAATCCAGTCGCCGGCGTTGAACCCTACCTCGGTGTTGGCCGAGGCGAAGCGGCTGTCGTCGTCGCCATATTCATTGTGCAGGCCCGTGATGTCGTAGTTGAGCAAGCCGGCGAAGCCCCCGGTCTGGTAACCGGAAACATCTTGCACTGCCGGACGCA
Source organism: Pseudomonas trivialis (assembly GCF_036864995.1). Lineage (NCBI taxonomy): Bacteria > Pseudomonadati > Pseudomonadota > Gammaproteobacteria > Pseudomonadales > Pseudomonadaceae > Pseudomonas > Pseudomonas trivialis. The sequence goes on from NZ_CP142151.1 coordinate 1,073,992, forward strand.
ACGCTTCGGTGGGCACCACCAGCGACAGGCTGAGGCTGGCCGGGTCTTGTTCGATGACGGTCTGTGGATAAGCGTCGAGAAACCCGTGGCAGTCGACCTCTACCCCCGGCACCCGCAAATTGCCCGCGTCCAGCAGTGCCTGGTTGAAGCACAACGCACTCTGATCATTGAACGTCACGTCTACCCGGCCGCGCCGCTGGCCATTGACGTTCAGGTTGAGGGCATGGCGCCCGGCGGCGAAGCGCGGAGCCTGCAGCAGCAGGTTGGCCAGTTGCGGGTCAATGCCGCGCTGGGACAAGGTTTGTGGGTCGAACGAGCCGCTGTTGTCGTCGGCCAGCGCTTCGTTGCTGGGCAGTGTGGTGCCCAGGGTCAGTGCCAGGCTGGCCAACAGCCGGCGCGCCCGGCGCGGTGAAACGCGGGGCATGGCTTTGCCGTCGCGATCAGTCTTAACTGTGCTCACAAGTTGTACTCAAATGATGGAGCGTGCTGCGCGCCACTCCCTGGCGCGGCCAGGCTCCTGGTGGCCTTCAATGGGAGGCCACTTCGTTATTTGTGCGCCGGACTTATCCCGCCGGCGCAGCGATCAAAGGGTGATCGGTGCCTGGTAAGGCTCCACGGCAAAGCCGTAGACGGTGGCCGGTTGCAGTTGCACGGTACTGGCAGCGGCCTGGCTGGCGGTTACGCTCAAGGTTTCACCCGGTAGCACGTAAGTGCGTGGCAGCAGCGCCGAACCGTCCCCAGGCAGCAGCTTCAATTCCTGGGCCAGGCGCACCACGTAGGGGGTTGGGTTGTGCACGCTCAGTTGAGCGTTTTGCAGGCGCCAGGTCAGCCCTGTCCACGGTGTGCGATTCGGCGCAAGGCCCTTGGGGTGCAGAATCACCGGCAGGTTCTGGCGCACCGTCACACCCACCCGTGCATGGCCCGCTTCGGCGGCGGGGCGGCCCTGGGGCATACCTTCGAAAATCACCCGCTTCAAACGTTGGGTCGTCAGCGGCGTGGACGTTTGCAGGATGAAACGGATCAATTGGCTCTTGGACGGCTCGACCCGGGTCAGCGGCGGTGTGACAAACAACAACGCTGCGGTGTCCTCGGGAATGTCTTCCAGGGTCACATGCAGCAGGGCCAGTTTCGAGTCGGTATTGGTCACCGACACCGAGGCCTCGCCATCCGCCTCGTTGACGATCACCACCGAGGTGTCCGGCACCATGCCGTCGGCCAGTACCAGGCTTGGCGCCCACAGCGTCAGGCCTAACGCGCCGAGGTACAGGCCGGCATACCGCACGAAGGTGAAGGTCCGGGTAAAAAAGGCAAAACGGGGAAGGGGAAACATGACTATAGATACCTCAGGTCTAGCACGATGGAGCCGTCCAGCGGCACTTCTTGGTCGAGGGTCAGGTGGGCGGCGGCGTTGATCGATGTTTCGATTTGCAAGGAGGCGCTGATAAGCCGATAAGGGGTGGGAACCAGCGTCCCCAGTGGCGCGAAGCCTATGTAGAGGTCCGGGTAGACATTGGATTCTGGAAACCAGGTCTCACCTTTGTTGCTGGATGCCAGGACCAGCACGGGCTCGTCGTCACCCATCGCTTCACGCAAGGCCATCGACACGGAGCCCAAGCGTTCCAGCGGGGCATGAATGTTATTGCCCAGGCCGTAATAGAAGCCGGGCCCCACCGACGAGGCGGCGCGGTTATCCACGCCCACCAGCACAAACAGCACCGGCTCGTTACAACTCACACCGAGGTCGAGGTTCTGGCTGGGCAGCTTGGTGAACTCGTAGAAATTGAGGGAGCGAGCAGGGACCCGCCCGTGATCGACAATGCCGTTGGACGACAGGGTCGGCGTGCAGGCGCTGGGTGTGATGACACCGGTCAATGCTATTTCAACCGATGAAGCACACAGGGCAGGGGTGGCGGTCAGGCAGAGACAAAGCGCTGCCAGGCGACGTGAGAAGGTGAACATGGTCGTGTTTGCAGCCGTGAGTGAAGGGGCATGCGTGGTAACCGCGCCCCGCCGGCAGGCGTGGCGCGACTGGATGTCAGAGATACTTGACGGTCAGCGTGACGGAACCATCGATGGCGACTTCGTTGTTCAAGGTCAGGCCACTGGCTGGAGCAATGATGGGGCTGATCATCATATCTGCCGTGAACAATTGAACTGGAAGGGGGCATCGATGCCGATGTTGGCGACCGACAGGATGTTGTCATGGGTGAAATAACGTTCGTAGTACCAGGTCAAACCGCCGTCTTCTGACGCGATCATTCTGCCTGCCACGCCGTCGGCAACAGCGTTGATAAGCCGCATTTCCATGGCACCGAGTTTTTCGGTGCTGTTGATCAGCCCCAAACCGAACAAGTCATATTGCTCGATATAGGCGGAGCCTTTGCGATTGTCTTTAGCCTCCAGCGCCATGAGGGTTTGTGCGTCGCAGGTGACGCTCAGTTGTAGAGACTGGTCTGCGAGTGTCGTTGGTTTGTCGGCGTTCAAGTCCCTGGCGGAAATCTTGCCGAGGTCGACATTACCGCCGTTGGACAGGTCCGGTTTGCAGGCACTCGGCGTGATCAGCCCGCGTACGGTCAGGTCAACGGTGGAGGCGGCGAAGGCACTGCCAGCGCCTATGAGCAGTAGCGTGGCAAACAGGGTGTTGAGGGATTTCATGGTGACGCTCCTTACAGGGGGGAAGGTTGCAATAGGGCTTTACAGGTACTTGAGCTGCAATGTGGCGTGACCGTCGACGGGGATTTCATCGAGCAGCGTCAACTCGGTGGCCGGCGCTATCAAAGAAAAGGCACGCATGCGTGCACTCAGGTGCTTCAAGGCGATAGGGGCGTTGACGCCAGGGTGGGCGAACGAGGTTTGTGCTGCGTGGCCCAGGTAGGGCGACAACTGCCAGCTGATGCCGCCGTCGCGAGAAACGATTACGTTGACTGGTTTTGCATCTGCCACCGGATCGAACAGGGTGAACGCCACGCTGCCGATTTTTTCGTCGTTGGGGGTCAGGCCCAGGCCGTGGTTCGAGGCATTGATGGTTTCGGTGCCCGCACGGTTGTCGAGGGTGGTCAGGGTGAAAAAGGTTTCGCCTTCGCACAGCACCTCAAGGCGCAGTTCCTCGGGGGCGAGCAGCGTGGGCATGTTGGGTTGCAGGTCCCTGGAGGTCATCTTGCCGTGGTCGATCACCCCGCCATTGGTCAGGCTCGGCATACAGGCACTGGGGACTATCGCGCCGGATACGGTCAAGTCGGTATTGCTGGCGGCGAAAACGCTTGGCATGCACGCCGCGAGCAGGAAGGCGAAGAGGATTCTTTCCATTGGGACACGTCCTTGGGTTTGGAGAAATTGCCGCGGGTTGAGCTCAACCGCCCTCAGGCAGCTGTCCCGTCTCCTGGCGGGAGCAGGTGCATTGCGTCGGTGATGTTCAAAGGCGCTTTGGCGCTGGCAAGCCGCTCTGGTCATTGATGCGCTACGGGGCGCTCGGTACGAAATTTAACGTTCGCAGGGCAGGGCGCAAATACAACAATTACGAATGACACGGTGCCAATGGCCTCGCCATCCCGGTGTGCAAACACAGAATCCGGCAGGCCTTCGACGATTGAGGGGGGTTACGCGCATGGGACGATTTTCAATGTGGTCGATGCGCATGGGCGCGAATGTCGTACGGCAAAAAACGGCATTGTCCGATTGCTTTATCAAATAGTGCTGTTGCGGAGCGGTTTTCGTAGTTGTTGTATCGCTGGGTAACATTCGTTCGGATATGTTCAAAGCTCGAAGCACATTTTTGTACTTGTCAGTTGAAGTGCAAAACATCGTCTTGGGGCGAAAGGTTCGCGTGTGGCCTCTGTCATGGCGGCTGAGCTGTTCGCTCTCTGAAAGAGGGCTTTATGCCGGGCAAGGTTCCAGAACGGAGTGCGTGCCAGGCAGAGCCCGGCGGCGCGGCGCCATGGCATAAAAGTGGTACTCGCATACTGGTGGTGGACGATCATCGTACCTACCGGATGTTACTCAGCGCTCTGCTGGAACGACTGGGCGTCGCGCACCAGTGTTGCTGCGACGGTCGACAGGCGTTGGACGCCGTGGCCGTGCAGCCCTTCGATATGATCATTACCGACTGCCGCATGCCGGTCATGGATGGGTATGCAATGACCCGAGAACTGCGCCGACGTGAACGGGTCGCAGGTCGCCCGGCGTGTTGTGTGCTGGCCTTGACTGCAAGCCCGGGGCAACTGGAAATCCAGCACTGTCTGGCCTGCGGCATGGATGGATGCCTCGTCAAACCGATTGGTCTGGTCAAGCTGCGTGAGGTCTTGCGCTATTGGTTGTCGGCGCCCCGGGGCAGGGCGCACACGCTGGAGCGCCCCGCAAGGTCCTCGGGCGTGAGGCGTCCCACGCGTGCCAGTCTGATTATCCTGTTCGGTTCCTGGGAGCTGGTGCAGCCGCTGTTATCGAGTCTTATCCAGGAGGCCCAGCGTGACCTGGTCATCCTGACGCAGGCCATGGCCCGCCTGGACGCAGTGTTGATCAGTCAGCGCCTGCACCGTTTGATGGGCAGCGTGGCCTTTTTAGGCGACACCGGCCTTGAGTGCCTGGCGGCGCACTTGATTGAGCGGGTCAACCAATCGGGGGTGTCGGACAATGCAGTGGCCTTGGGGGATTTTTTTCAAGATGTGGAAATTTACCTACAGTACTTGAGCAGACTCTAATCCTTAGTTGCTGTAGGAATTATTTCCTTTGTGTTGTAGTACCTATCTGTACGTTATTTCCTTTATTTGTGTGGGTTGCAACTGATGGCACTTAAAACATTGAGCGGGACAAATTTCATGCAGTTATCGACGGTTGTTGCCTACAGCCAGTCGGGATATTTTGCTGCTAACTAACTGCCATCATGGAAATAACCAATGCTTCGCATAATTATTGCTGACGATCACCCTATTGTCCGGGTGGGGCAAAAAGTCGTGATTGAGGCGAGTGGCAAATGCAAAGTCGTGGGCGAGGCCAATGGCCCGGACGAGCTGCTGGCACTGGTGAACAAGACCCCCTGTGATGTGATCGTGACGGATTTTGCAATGCCGGGCGACCAACAAGCGGATGGCTACGGCTTGCTGGGCTTGCTGCACCGCCAGTTTCCCAGGGTGCCGGTGATCGTGGTGACCATGTTTGCCAATGTCGCGACTCTGCGTACCGCGCTTTCCCACGGTGCTCGTGCGGTAGTGGCCAAAAGTGCATCGGCGCGCGAGTTGCCCCTGGCCCTGCAGACCGTGATTCAGGGGCGTACCTTTATCAGTGAGTCCCTGCGTGCGCAGCTCGACCTGGCCGGCCTGGCTCAGCCTACACAGGCACCGCAATTGTCGGGCAAGGAGCAGGAGGTGGTAAGGATGCTGGCCAGCGGCATGACCGTCAGCCAGATCGCGGCGCGGGTCAATCGCAGCATTTCCACGATCAGCAAGCAGAAAAGTACCGCCATGCATCGGTTGTGTATTTCAACGGATGTAGATCTTTACGCCTATGCCCGGGAAAGTGGATTAGTGCCCAATCACTGACGTCAGTTGCGGTGGATGACATCCGCACTTATTGGGATTCGTAATAGTTGTATTCAGGCAAACTTCTGCGTGCGTCAAGATTATGGGGATGTTACTGCCCAGTGCGGTGGTTACATTAAATCCCTGGTCTAATAATTGAATCGAAACTGTTGAGTTGCTTTGCGAGATTGCTCGCCGGGCTGTTTGATAGTTATAAGGATTCTTCGTGTGAGCAATATCGAATGAAACAGTCTCTGACTATGCTGGCGGCGGCCTTTTTGCTGGCTGCCGTTAGCCCTGCGCATGCGTCCTCCAGCGTCGACTTGAGCGTGAAGGGGCTTATTACGCCGTCGGCGTGTATTCCTTTGTTGTCGGACGGCGGCGTGGTGGATCATGGCAAAATAGCGGCCAAGGACCTGAACAAATACAGCAATACCCAACTGCCCGATGCCACGCTGCGATTGACCATCAATTGTGAAGCGGTAACCCTGATTGCGCTCAAGAGTACGGATAACCGCCATGGAACTTCTATTGTTCATTCGCCGAACTATTCCGAGCCCAGTGCTTTTGGTCTGGGGTTAGCCTCTGGTAACCGGAAAATTGGGGGCTATATGCTAAAAATGCTCAGCTCGACGGCTGAAGGCACGCCTCGGGGAGTGATTGAATCAGTTGATGGCAAGACATGGTTCGACGCGCCGGATGGCACGGTCTGGCAACCTGGTTGGATGCGTACTCTCAGTGCGGCAACTGGTAGCGCTGCAATGCCGCTGCCAATGAAGGTGTTTAGCTCGGACTTGAATATTTCGACCTGGATATTTCATGCGAACTATTTGCCGATCGCTGAGGAAATTCCGCTCGACGGCAACGCAACGCTGGATGTTGTTTACCTCTGATCCTGCCGGCATCACTCAGGCCCGTGGCGAATAGCCATGGCTTTCCCCGGTCGCGCGGATTATCGTTCAGTGCCCTGACATTCGCCCGGAGATTGCCCATGAGTGATGCCCATACCGCCCTGATTACCCGCTTCTACCAAGCGTTCCAGCGCCTGGACGCCGAAGGCATGGCCGCCTGCTACAGCGACGACGTGGTGTTCAGCGACCCGGCCTTTGGCGAGTTGCGCGGACGCGACGCGGGCGACATGTGGCGCATGCTCACCACGCGGGCCAAGGACTTCTCCCTGACCTTCGACCATGTGCGCAGCGATGACACCACCGGCAGTGCGCACTGGGTGGCGACGTACCTGTTCAGTGCCACCGGCAATACGGTGGTCAACGATATCGGCGCGCGGTTTGTGTTTCGCGACGGCAAGATCTGTGAACACCACGACCACTTCGACCTGTGGCCCTGGTCACGCCAGGCGCTGGGTGTCAAAGGCTGGCTGCTGGGCTGGTCGCCGGCCCTGAAAAACGCGGTGCGCGCCCAGGCGGTCAAAGGCTTGAGGGCATTCCAGGCCGGTCGTTGATAAACTCCGCGTTCTTCCCGTTCGCAGCCATCGATCCGTGACCACTTCTACTGAACCCAAACCCTGGTTCGTCTACCTGGTGCGTGCCGCCAATGGCTCCCTGTATTGCGGCATCAGCAATGACCCGCAGCGCCGTTTTACCATGCATCAGAGCGGCAAGGGCGCTCGGTTCTTCCTGTCCAGCCCGGCCGTGGCGCTGGTGTACACCGAGCAATGCGCGAGCAAGGGCGAGGCATTGCGCCAGGAACGCTTGATCAAGAAGTTGAAGAAGAGCGCCAAGGAGTGTCTGGCGGGCAGTGGTGCGTTGAGCTGAACGGTTGATCTCTTCGTGGAGCAGCCTCCCCCGGGCGAAGATCATTGCCAAGGGCATGATCTACAGCACCGATCACGGCTATCTGGACTTTACCGTTCCCCTGTTTGCGCAGTATATGCGCAGACAGGGTGTGCCCTTGCCCTGATGCCCATTGATCCGGCTGATAAGGCGTCATCACTCCCGCCATGCGTCTCGCGCGTTAAGCTGCGGGTTCATCTGTTAAGTGGACTCCCGCATGTCTGAGCTCATCCTGCACCACTACCCGACATCCCCCTTCGCCGAAAAAGCGCGGCTGCTGCTGGGTTTCAAAGGGTTGTCCTGGCATTCCGTGCAGATTTCGCCGGTGATGCCCAAGCCCGATCTGACCGCCCTGACCGGTGGTTATCGCAAGACGCCGGTGCTGCAGGTGGGTGCTGATATCTATTGCGATACGGCCCTGATCGCTCGCCGTCTGGAACAGGAAAAAGCGACCCCGGCGCTGTTCCCCCACGGCCAGGAAATGACCACGCAAACCTTCGCCACCTGGGCCGACAGTGTGGTATTCGCTCACGCCGTAAGCCTGGTGTTCCAGCCCGAATCGGTGGCGGTGCGCTTCGGCAAATTGCCGCCGGAGGCGGTCAAGGCATTTCTCGCCGACCGCGCTGCGCTGTTCAGCGGCGGCACAGCGAGCCGGCTGCCGGCCGAGCTGGCCAAGCATCAATGGCCAGCGATCATGGCGCGCCTGGAGCAGCAATTGCGCGCGGGCGCCGGGGACTTCCTGTTCGGCCAACCCTCGATTGCCGACTTTGCTCTGGCCCATTGTCTGTGGTTTCTCAAGGCCACGCCGGTGACTGCGCCGCTGGTTGATGCGTATCCGGCGGTGACCGCGTGGCTGGCCCGGGTGCTCGAGTTTGGTCACGGCACTGCCACGCAGATGACTGCCGAGCAGGCGCTGGAGGTTTCGCGCAATGCCACGCCGGCCGCGCTGCCCGACGAGGTGTTCGAGGACTTGAATGGCTTCCACGCCGGGCAGACCGTTACCGTCAGCGCGATTGACTACGGCGTCGACCCGGTAGCGGGCGAGTTGTTGTTTGCCGGGCGCGAAGAACTGATCCTGCGCCGCACGGACGAACGCGCCGGCACCGTGCACGTGCACTTCCCGCGCTGGGGTTTTCGCCTTCAGGCGCAATAACTGAAAATATTTGCAAACAAATGTGAGGTAAACCTGCGGCCCATCCGTGTAGTGCTTGAAACTGCGAGCTATTCGCATTACCAGCTTTTCTATACGGGTTCCTTTGAGCATGAAGTCGACGGCGGGCAGTTGGGTTAAACAGTGGCTGGGAGCCTCGGTATTGGCGGTCTCGGGGCTCGCGTTGCTGCCCTTGGCGGTGGCGCAGGCGCAGGAGCAGCAAAGCGCGCGGTTCAACTTTGCCCTGGCAGCCAAACCGCTGCCCCAGGCGCTGAGCGATTTCAGCCGGGTTACCGGGCTCAGCGTGATCTACACCGACGAAGCGCCCTATGGCCTCAAGGCGCCTGCGGTCAGCGGGCAGATGAGCGCCACCGAGGCGCTGCAACGCCTGCTGGGCAACTCAGGCTTTACCTTCCGCCAGATCGATGCGCATACCCTGGCTCTGGAACCGGTGCCCACCAGCGGCGCGGTCAACCTCGGCGCAACCACCATCAGTGGCGCCGGCCTGGCCCAGGACAGCACCAGCTACCAGCCGCCGCCCACCAGTTCGGTGATGCGCTCCCAGGGCTTGCTGCTGGAAACCCCGCAGACCGTCAACGTGGTGCCCGCCCAGGTGTTGCGCGACCAGACCCCGCGCAACCTCGACGACGCCCTGGCCAACATCAGCGGCATCACCCAGGCCAACACCCTCGGCAGCACCCAGGACGCCGTGATGCTGCGCGGCTTTGGTGACAACCGCAACGGCTCGATCATGCAGGACGGCATGCCTGTGGTGCAGGGGCGTGCGCTGAACGCCACCGCCGATCGCGTCGAAGTGCTCAAGGGCCCATCGTCATTGCTGTACGGCATCCAGGACCCGGGCGGTGTGGTCAATATCGTCAGCAAGAAGCCCGCACTGGTGCAGTCCACCTCCCTGACCGCGCGCGGCTCGACCTTCGGTGACGGCAAGAACGGCAGCGGCGGCAGCCTCGACACCACCGGGCCTATCGGTGACTCAGGCCTGGCCTACCGCTTGATCGTCGACCATGAAGACGAAGACTACTGGCGCAATTTCGGCACCCATCGCGAGACACTGGTGGCACCGTCCCTGGCCTGGTATGGCGACACTACCAAGGTGGTGTTTGCCTACGAGCACCGCGAATTTCTCTCGCCTTTCGACCGTGGCACCGCCATCGACCCCAAGACCAACCACCCGTTGAACATCCCCGCAACCCGACGCCTGGATGAGCCCTTCAACAACATGGAAGGGCGCTCCGACCTGTACCGTCTGGAAGTCGACCACGATCTTAACGACGACTGGAAGGCCCACTTCGGCTACAGCTGGAACCGCGAGACCTACGACGCCAGCCAGGTGCGTGTCAGTGCGGTGAACGCCAACGGCACCCTGACCCGCAGCATGGACGGCACCCAGGGCGCGATCACCACCGACCGTTTCACCACGGCCAGCCTGGAAGGCAAGGTGCAGGCCGGCGGGCTGCAACATGACCTGGTGTTCGGCCTGGATGACGAGTACCGCAAGGTCTACCGCGCCGATTTGATTCGGCAGAAACCGCGCGGTGTCTTCGGCTACCTGAACCCGGTGTACGGCAGCGAAGTGGCGGGCTCTACCGTCAGTGCCCCGGACAGCGCCCAGACCGACCTGCTGCGCAGCGACTCGCTATTCTTCCAGGACGCGATCCACCTGACCGACCAGTGGATTCTGGTGGGCGGCGCGCGTTACCAGATGTACGACCAGTACGCCGGCAAAGGCGTGCCGTTCAAGGCCAATACCGACGGCAACGGCCAGAAGTGGGTGCCGCGTGCCGGTCTGGTGTATCGCTACACCGATGAACTGTCGTTCTACGGCAGCTACACCGAGTCGTTCAAACCCAACTCCACCATCGCGGCGCTGGCGGATGGCAGCACCCTGAGCGGCAGCCTCACGCCGGAGGAATCCAAAGCCTGGGAGCTGGGCGCCAAGCTGGATATACCGGGGCGCATCACCGCCAGCGCCGCGTTGTTCGATATCAACAAGCGCAATGTGCTGGTGTCGGTGGGCACCGGGCTGGACACGGTCTACAGCGTCGCCGGCCAAGTGCGCTCGCGCGGCCTGGAGCTGGATGCCACTGGCCAGCTCAGCGACAACTGGAGCCTGATCGGCAGCTATGCCTACACCGACGCCGAAGTCACCAAAGACCCGGCCCTGGAGGGCAAGCGCCTGCAGAACGTGGCCAAGCACACCGGCTCACTGTCGGCGGTGTACGACTTCGGCAGCCTGGTGGGCGGTGATGACCTGCGCGTGGGCGCCGGCGCACGCTACGTGGGCCAGCGCGAAGGCGACGCGAGCAACAGCTTCAACCTGCCGGGCTACACCGTGGCCGACGCGTTTGCCACCTACGACACTCGGATCGAGGGGCAGAAGGTCAAGTTCCAGTTCAACGTGAAGAACCTGTTCGATCGCACCTACTACACCTCGGCGGCGAGCCGTCTGTTTGTGTCGATGGGCGATGCACGGCAGGTGTCGGTGTCCAGTACGCTGGAGTTCTAGCGCTGGGCGGGTTTGCTGCGAAAAGGGCTGATGGGGTAGCTGTTGTGGCGAGCGGGCTTGCCCCGCGTTGGGCTGCGCAGCGGCCCTGGACCTGGCGCTGTGGTGTATCTGGAAAAGCGCGTTGACTTTATTGGGGCCGCTGCGCAGCCCAACGCGGGGCAAGCCCGCTCGCCACAGGGGAGGCGAACTGGTAGCGTTGCCGCAACTTTTTTGCGGATACACCCTGGCGATGCATTTTGGACGATGGTTACATCCCCTCACGCTGCTGGCGGGCCTGAGCCTTTTACTGGGCGGCTGCGCGAGCGTCTCGCAGACGTCCATGGCAACGCTGGACCACTTGCTGGCGGATCCTGCGCTCAATGGCGCCACCGTGTCGCTGATGGTGCGCGACGCCCGCAGCGGCAGCACGCTGTACCAGCACAACCCGCGTACACGGCTGATTCCCGCGTCCAATCTCAAGCTGCTCACCACGGCGGCGGCGATGGATGTGTTGGGGCCGCAGTACCGCTTCGCCACGCAATTGTTGAGCAACGGCGCGCAGCAGGGTGATCGCCTGACGGGCAACCTGTACCTGCGTGGCCTGGGCGATCCCACTATGCAGTTCGCTGATTACCAGGCCTTGGCCGCGCAATTGGCGAGCCTCGGTGTGCGCCAGGTGCAGGGTGATCTGGTGGTCGACGACACCTGGTTCGACGCCGAGCGCCTGGGCGTCGACTGGGCCCAGGACGATGAGTCCACCTACTACGGCGCGCAGATTTCGGCGCTGACCGTGTCGCCGAATGCTGATTTTGATGCGGGCACCTTGCTGGTCACCGCCAAGGCACCCGTGACGGTCGGGCAGCCGGTGAGCGTGGAGATCAGCCCCGCCACCGATTACGTGCAACTGAGCAATCGCGCCGTCAGCGGGCCGGGCAACACTTACGGCATCACCCGCCAGCACGGCACCAACCTGCTGCAACTGAGCGGCGCGCTGGCGCCGGGCAAGCAGAGCCGGCAGTGGGTCAGTGTGTGGGAGCCGACGCAACTGGTGGCCAATCTGTTTGAGCAGGCCCTGGCGCAGCAGGGCATTCAGGTGATGGGCCGGCGGGTGATCGGTGGCGCCAGCCCGGCTAGCGCGTTGCTGTTGGCCGAGCACCAATCGGCACCGTTGCGGCAACTGATCACGCCGCTGCTCAAGCTCTCGAACAACAACATGTCCGAAGCGCTGCTCAAGGCCATGGGGCGCAAGACCGCCAATGCGGGCACCGCGCAGGCCGGTGTGGCGGCGGTGGCTGCGTTCATGAAGCGCCAGGGCATGGACCCGGCAACGTTGAGTCAGGTCGATGGTTCGGGGCTGTCGCGGCGTAATCTGGTGTCTTCGCAGAACCTCACGGACGTGCTGCTGGCGACGGCAAAACAGCCCTGGTTCGACGCCTGGTACAACGCCTTGCCGATTGCCGGCAATGCCGACCGCCTCACCGGCGGCAGCCTGCGTTATCGCCTGCGGGGCACCGCCGCCGCGAACAACCTGCACGCCAAGACCGGCTCGATGGCCGGGGTGTCGTCACTGAGTGGCTACATCACCGACGCCGGCGGGCGGCGTCTGGTGTTCTCGATGATCAGCAATAACTATGTCAGCGATGCGGCGCCGATTCGCGCCCTGGAAAATTGCCTGGCCGTCGCGCTGAGCCAGTGGCACGACTGATTCACGGCTGCTGGTAGCCCATCCGCCAACTCACGGCCCGGGTCGCTGCCAGCAGGCGCTGCGCCGCCGGGCCGTCTTCATCGGCGTGGAACACCGAAGTGGGGCCGACCACGGTCATCACCGCCGCCACCTGCCCGACCGCGTTGAACACCGGCGCCGACAGCGCATCCACGCCGGGCATCAGCAAACCATGTACAAAATGCAGGCCGCGGCTGCGGATCTGCGCGCAGGTGCTGGCGTAGGCCTGATCGTCCGCCAGTACGTGGGCGATGCCGGCCTGGATTTCGCGCTCACGCAAGTCCACGGTTTCCCGCGCGGGCAGGTAGGCGCTGAACACCAGTCCGGTGGACGAGCCGAGCAGCGGCAGCACCGAACCCAACTGCGTCACCACCGTGACCGCGCGCACCGCCGGTTCGATCTGCACCACGGTCGCGCCCTGGTTGCCCCACACCGCCAGGAAGCAGGTTTCATTCAAGTCATCGCGCAGTTCGGCCAGGGGCAGGGCGCCCACCTTGAGCACGTCCATGCTGCCCAGTGCGGCGAGCCCCACGCGCAGGGCTTCGCGGCCCAGGCCGTAATGGTTGGTGGCAGCGTTCTGTTCGGCAAACCCCGAGGCGATCAACGCCTGGAGATAGCGGTGCACCTTGCTGGCCGGCATCTGCACATGCTCGGCCAGACGCGACAGCGAAGTGGCCGGTGACAGCTCGGCGAGGGCCTTGAGGATATCGGTGCCCACTTCGGCCGAGCGGACTTTCTGTTTGCCTGTGTCGCGGGGCTTTTCCATGGAAGGGCGAGAATCCGAGAGATGAGTGGGCGTCTTTATAGCTTGACGCTCGACAGCGATCAAATTACGTTGTGCGTAACTGGATTACGATAAAAACAACTTCCTTGCAGAGGACGATCCATGCACCTGGACTATCTGTCGGGCTTCGGCAATCAATTTGCCAGCGAAGCCTTGCCCGGCGCCTTGCCCGTCGGCCAGAACTCCCCGCAAAAAGCGCCCTACGGGCTGTACACCGAACTGTTCTCCGGCACCGCCTTTACCGTGGCGCGCAGTGAAGCCCGGCGCACTTGGCTGTACCGCATTCAGCCGTCGGCCAATCACCCGGCGTTCGTCAAGCTGGACCGGCAGTTGGCCGGCGGGCCGCTGGGCGCGGTGACGCCTAACCGGCTGCGTTGGAACCCCCTGGAGATTCCGGATGAGCCGACGGACTTTATCGACGGCCTGGTGGGGATGGTTGCCAACGCGGCGTCGGAAAAACCGTCAGGCATCAGCATTCATACCTACCGTGCCAACCGTTCGATGGAGCGTGTGTTCTTCAACGCCGACGGCGAACTGCTGATCGTTCCCGAGCAGGGCCGATTGCGCATCGCCACCGAACTCGGCGTGCTGGACGTGGAGCCGCTAGAAATTGTCGTGCTGCCGCGCGGCCTCAAGTTCCGCATCGAACTACTCGACGCACAGGCTCGCGGCTACGTTGCCGAAAACCACGGCGCGCCGCTGCGCTTGCCTGATCTTGGGCCGATCGGTAGCAATGGTCTGGCCAACCCGCGCGACTTTCTCAGCCCGGTGGCGCACTACGAAGACCTGAAAAAACCTACGACGCTGGTGCAGAAGTTCCTCGGTGAACTCTGGGCCTGCGAGCTCGACCATTCGCCGCTGAACGTGGTGGCCTGGCACGGCAACAACGTGCCGTACAAATATGACCTGCGCCGTTTCAATACCCTGGGCACCGTGAGTTTCGATCATCCCGACCCGTCGATCTTTACCGTCCTGACCTCGCCCACCAGCAACCACGGCCTGGCCAACCTCGACTTCGTGATCTTCCCGCCGCGCTGGATGGTGGCCGAAAACACCTTCCGCCCGCCGTGGTTCCACCGCAACCTGATGAACGAATACATGGGCCTGATCCAGGGCGCGTACGACGCCAAGGCCGAAGGCTTCCTGCCCGGCGGCGCGTCCCTGCACAGCTGCATGAGCGCCCATGGCCCGGATGGCGAGACTTGCACCAAAGCGATCAACGCTGACCTTGCGCCGCACAAGATCGATAACACCATGGCGTTCATGTTCGAGACCAGCCAGGTGCTGCGGCCCACTCGGTTCGCCCTTGAATGCGCGCAATTGCAACCTTCCTATGACGCGTGCTGGGCCTCGCTGCCCGCCACCTTCAACCCGAATCGGAGATAACCATGACGCAGCCAACCTTCACCCGCAGCTGGGTCGCCTCCGCCAACGGTCACCCTGATTTCCCGTTGCAGAACCTGCCCCTGGGCATGTTCAGCGTCAACGGTTCTGCCCCTCGCAGTGGCGTGGCGATTGGTGACTGCATTCTCGACCTGCACGCCGCCCTGGATGCGTTCGAGGGCCAGGCACGCCGCGCCGTCGAGGCCACCGCTGGCGGCCAGTTGAATGCCTTCTTCGAACTCGGCCGTGGCCCGCGCGTGGCGCTGCGTGAACGCCTGCTGGAGCTGCTGGCCGAAGGCAGCTCACTGCAGGCGCGTGAGGCCCAGGTGCTGCATCGCGCCGCCGACTGCCAGATGCACGTGCCGGCCAGAATCAACGACTACACCGACTTCTATGTCGGCATCGAGCACGCGCAGAACGTCGGCAAACTGTTCCGCCCCGACAGCCCGCTGCTGCCCAATTACAAGTACGTGCCTATCGGCTATCACGGCCGTGCGTCGACCATTCGCCCGTCGGGCACCGAGGTGCGTCGCCCCAAGGGCCAGACCCTGCCGGCTGGCCACACCGAACCGGTTTTCGGCCCCTGTGCGCGACTCGATTACGAGCTGGAGCTGGGCATCTGGATTGGCCAGGGCAATGCCATGGGCGACGCGATTGCCATTGGCGATGCGGCCGAGCATATCGCCGGTTTCTGTTTGCTCAACGACTGGTCGGCGCGCGATATCCAGGCCTGGGAATACCAGCCGCTGGGGCCGTTCTTGTCGAAGAGCTTCATCACCACCCTGTCGCCCTGGGTGGTGACGGTGGAAGCGCTGGAACCGTTTCGCAAGGCGCAGCCGGCACGACCCGAAGGTGATCCGCAACCGCTGTCCTACCTGCTGGACACCCGCGATCAAGCTGCCGGCGCCCTGGATATCGAGCTCGAGGTGCTGCTGCTCACGCAGGCCATGCGCGAGCAGAATCTGCCGGCGCACCGTCTGGCCCTGAGTAACAGCCTGCATATGTACTGGACCGTCGCGCAGTTGGTGGCGCATCACAGCGTCAACGGTTGCCAGTTGCAGGCTGGTGACCTGTTCGGTTCGGGCACCCTGTCCGGGCCCGAAGCAGGACAGTTCGGCAGCCTGCTGGAGATGACCGAAGGCGGTAAACGGGTGGTCGAATTGCCCAACGGCGAGGTGCGCAAATTCCTTGAGGACGGCGATGAAATCATCCTGCGCGCACGCTGCCGCCGTGACGGGTTTGCGTCCATCGGATTCGGTGACTGCCGGGGTACTGTCATCGCGGCGCGCTGAGAGGGCAGGGCGATGCAACTCTATACCTATTACCGTTCCACCTCGTCGTACCGGGTGCGTATTGCGTTGGCGCTGAAAGGCCTGGCCTTCAGCGCGGTGCCGGTCAACCTGCTGGTGCCGCCGGGCGGCGCGAATCATCAGCCCGAGTACCTTGCGATCAACCCTCAAGGGCGCGTTCCGACGTTGCGCACGGATGACGGCGAACTGTTGATTCAGTCACCGGCGATCATTGAGTACCTGGAGGAGCGTTATCCACAGGTGCCGCTGCTGTCCAGAGATCTGGCGACCCGTGCCCACGAACGTGCGGTGGCGTCGATTATTGGCTGTGATATTCACCCGTTGCACAACTCCAGTACCCAGAACCTGCTGCGCCAGTGGGGGCACGATGAGGCGCAGTTGCTGGAGTGGATCGGTCACTGGATCAGCCAGGGCTTGGCGGCAGTGGAACAGTTGATTGGCGATGAGGGGTATTGCCTGGGCGAGCAGCCGGGGCTGGCGGATGTGTTTTTGATTCCGCAGGTGTATGCCGCGCAGCGCTTCAAAGTGTCGTTGGCGGTGTATCCGCGGATTCAGCGGGTCGCGGCGTTGGCGGCGCAGCATCCGGCGTTTATCCGGGCACATCCCGGCAGTCAAGCGGACGCGCCTTAGTTTCAAATGCGGGAGGCTCTGTGACGAGCGGACTCGTTGTGGCGAGCGGGCTTTTTGTGGCGATAGGGCTTTTTTGTGGCGAGCGGGCTTGCCCCGCGTTGGGGGGCGAAGCGCCCCCAATCAATAAACACGCGGTGTACCTGATACTGCTCAGCGCCTGGTTTTGGGGCGGCTTCGCCCCCCAACGCGGGGCAAGCCCGCTCGCCACAGCAAGCCCGCTCACGACAAGCCGGTTCGCCACAACAGGCTCTATGCCACAGGAATGCACGTGTTCAGTGCACGACCGAGTTGGGTGGCAGGTGACCCAGTCGTTCGGCCAGGCGCAGGCGCTGGATGGGGTCTTCGCTGAGCAGCAGCGCATGTTCCAGGTCAAACCGCTCGGCGCTGGGGCAGTCCAGGCGCTGGTACAGGCTGGCCCGCGCCAGATAGTCGGCGGCGCTGGCGTTGCCCAGTTCCAGCACGCGCTCGGCGTCGACCAGCGCGGCCAGGTAATCATCATTGGACAGGTGCAACTGCCGCAGGTTACGTGACAGCCGTTGCAGGATCGAACGCGGCTCGGCGGTGAGCAGGTGCTCGGATTTCAGCGTGAGGTTGGGGCCGTATTGGCGTTGCAGCAGCTCGCGGCAGTCGTTGGGGTAGAGGCGTCGACCGCCGCAGGGGTCGAGCAGATGATCGGCACCGGGCACGCGCAGCAGGAAGTGGCCGGGGAAGTTCACGCCTTGCATGGGAATCTCCAGGCGCCGCGCCAGTTCCAGTGCGATCAGGCCCATTGCCAGGGGCTGGCCGCGCTTGCGTTGCAGCACCTTGTCCAGCAGGGCAGCGGCGGGGCGCAGCGGGGTGAAGTCGTCCTGGGCAAAGCCCAGGTCATTCATGCGTCGCAGCAGCGGCTGGCCGAGTTCATCCATCGGCAATATCGGCATGGCCAGGCTGACCTGTTGTTGCAGCAAGGCAACGTCACGCAGGATCGCCGCCGGTTGCACGGCGGGGTCGTGCTCGGCGGCAATCCACAGCGCGGCTTCAAACAGCGCAGGCGGCGAGCGTTGCAGGCAGGCGAAAAAGGCTTGGCGGGGAGTCATTGCATTCTCCGGCAGATGCCCCGTTTTAGCCTTGCTGCGAATGTACGTCCAGTGCCTTGAGAAATATCCTACCTGCTTATGTCGGAACGCCTACAAAACCCGCCTGCTTATTCCAGCACGCTTCAGCGGATTTTTACCGCGAGCCTATACTTGGCCCACGACCAGACGTGATCCGGGAGCTTGACGATGTTTGCTCTCATGCATGACACCCGCCTTGAATCGCTGCACCTGAGCATCGACCCGGTGACCGGGCTGAAGGCGATCATCGCTATTCACAACAGCCGCCTCGGTCCTGCCTTGGGCGGTTGTCGCTACCTTGCCTATCCCGATGACGAAAGCGCCGTGGCGGATGCTGCGCGCCTGGCCCAGGGCATGAGTTACAAGGCAGCCCTGGCCGGTCTGCCGGTGGGCGGCGCAACGGCGGTGATCCTGCGGCCTGCCCATGTGGAAGACCGTGCGGCGCTGTTTGAAGCCTTTGGCCGCTGCATCGAGCAACTGGGCGGTCGCTACATCACGGCCACCGACAGCGGGACCTCGGTGGCCGATATGGATTGCATCGCCCAGCACACCCGTTTTGTTACCAGCACCAGCGCTGCCGGGGATCCTTCGCCCCATGCGGCCATGGGCGTCTTCGCCGGCATTCGAACCACCGCCATGGCGCGCCTGGGCAGCGACAACCTCGAGGGCTTGCGCGTGGCGATCCAGGGCCTGGGCAATGTGGGCTACGCGCTGGCCGAACAACTGCACGCCGCCGGTGCAGAACTGCTGGTCAGCGACATCGACCACGGCAAGGTGCAACTGGCCATGGAACAGCTCGGCGCGCACCCTATCGCCAACGACGCCTTGCTCAGCACGCCCTGCGATATCCTCGCGCCCTGCGGCGTCGGTGCCGTGCTCAACCGCCAGAGCGTTGCCCAGCTGCGCTGCGCCGCCGTGGCCGGTTCTGCCAGTGCACAACTGACCAACCTGCAGATCGCCGACCAACTGGAAGGGCGTGGCATTCTCTACGCCCCGGACTACGTGATCAACTCCGGCGGACTGATCTACGTGGCCCTCAAGCACAGCGGCGCGCAATTGCCGACCATCACCGCGCACCTTTCCAACATCGGCACGCGCCTGACCGAAATTTTCGCCCATGCCCAGGCCGAAAAACGCTCACCCGCACGCGTGGCCGACGAACTGGCCGAGCGCCTGCTCTACCGCTGACGGGGCATTAAAAAGGCCCTGAATCAAGGATTCAGGGCCTGTTCAATTCTGGCTTATTCCGCCGCTGCGTTAAGCAACTCGGACAACGCGTCCGGCTGGCTCTTGAACGCCTTGGCAAACACATCGCGATTCTTCGCCATGTAGATCCCGGCTTCCTCCACCTGCTGCTCGCTCAGGGACGGCACGGCTTTTTGCAACACTTCTGCCAGCAACTCAGCGAGTTCAAGCATTTTGTCATGACGGTCAGCTTCGGCTTTATCCATGAACAAACGCTCCAGATCTCGGCTGCTGCGGTATACCACTTCGACGGCCATTCACCACCTCACATGCCTTCACGATAGATGTCTTTTGCGACTACTGTATTTATATACAGCGAAAAGCATAAGCCAAACGCAGCGGTTTGGATAGCAGGATTTTTATAGTAGTCAGGAAATAGCATCGAGTGATCAATCTGTGCCTCATATCACGCCGCCACCCTCTCATCAGCACTGGCCTTTTTTCTGCATGCAGAACAACCGTCACGTCCATCCCGCATTATCCGGTCGAGTCGACCTAAGGAAGCACCATCGTGAAAATCAACTGGGCCGAAAGGCTGCGCCGGCAGGTACACGGGCTGGCCGAGTCGCTGGGCAATCTGTTTGTCGAAACCTTCCACTATCTGGCGTTGTTCGCCATTGGTGCGGTGACCGCATGGGCAGCGGTGATGGAATTTCTGGGGATGCTGGAGAACGGGCACATCAAGATTGATGACATCCTGCTGTTGTTCATCTATCTGGAACTGGGCGCGATGGTCGGGATTTATTTCAAGACCAATCACATGCCGGTACGCTTCCTGATCTACGTGGCGATCACCGCGCTGACGCGCCTGCTGATCTCCAACGTGTCGCACCACAACCCGCCGGACCTGGGCATCATCTACCTGTGTGGCGGCATTCTGTTGCTGGCGTTCGCGATTCTGGTGGTGCGCTACGCCTCGTCGGCCTTCCCGTCCATGAAGATCGAAGGCCCGCGTCGCAAAGGCGAGGCGAGCCTGGAGACCGAGAAGGGCGAGCTCTAGAACCCGGCGCTGAAGGGCTGGTTACGAGGGGGCGGTGGCTGCAGCATTTTGTGGCTGTCGCCATCGGTCATCACTGCCAGGATATCCATGGCGCTGTGGCCCTGCTCGATGGCGATGCCGAACTGGATGCTCTGCACCAGGCGTTTGAGTCTTTTCGGGTCGTTGCGCTGTTCGGCGCTGATCATGCGTTTGGCCACCACGCCATCCTCATTGGAGAGGGTGAGCATGATGCTGCCGTCCAGCCGCTGGATGCTCAGGTTGACGCGGTATTGAGCGCTGAAGGTGTCGGTGATGATCTGAAAAGGATTGTCCATGGTGCGTTACCGCCTGATAAGAACATGCAGTCATTGACGACCGGTGTCGGGATTGGTTCGCATTGCCTGACCACCGGTCACTCCGTCGCTGAGGGTTCACAAGGTCCGTTTTCCTCAATAGCTGTACAGCAAAGGGCGTGCCGTACAACAGTCTCTGTTACAAGGAGATGCAACTGTGGGAGGGGGCTTGCTCCCGATAGGGTGTGTCAGCCAATGGATACTTGGTTGATGTACCGCTATCGGGAGCAAGCCCCTCCCACAAGAGTGTCGGTGGTGTGGTGGAAAGGGTGACCTGTTTCAGGGCAGCGCCGATAAAACGGTCGCTTGCAGCGCACTCAGCACTCCACCCAGTTGACCGCCAGGCCGCCGCGCGAGGTTTCCTTGTATTTGTCGTGCATGTCGGCACCGGTGTCGCGCATGGTGCGGATCACCCGGTCCAGCGAGATGAAATGCTTGCCGTCACCGCGCAGGGCCATTTGTGTGGCGTTGATGGCCTTGACCGCCGCGATGGCATTGCGCTCGATGCACGGCACTTGCACCAGGCCGCCGACCGGGTCGCAGGTGAGGCCGAGGTTATGTTCCAGGCCGATTTCGGCGGCGTTTTCCAGTTGTTCGGGCGTGGCGCCGAGGATGTCGGCCAGGCCTGCGGCGGCCATGGCGCAGGCCGAGCCCACTTCACCCTGGCAGCCGACTTCAGCGCCGGAGATCGAGGCGTTTTTCTTGCACAGGATGCCGACGGCAGCGGCGGCCAGGAAGAAATTCACCACATCATCGTCAGACGCGTCGGGATTGAACTTCATGTAGTAATGCAGCACTGCGGGGATAATGCCCGCCGCGCCATTGGTGGGCGCGGTGACCATGCGCCCGCCGGCGGCGTTTTCTTCGTTAACGGCCAGGGCGAACAGGTTGACCCATTCCATGGCTGATAACGTCGAGGTGATGACGTTGGGCTTGCCGATCTCCAGCAGGCTGCGATGCAGTTTTGCCGCACGGCGCGGCACATCCAGGCCGCCGGGCAGAATGCCCTCATCGCGCAGGCCTTGCTCCACGCACTCGCGCATCACCGACCAGATATGCAGCAGGCCGCTGCGGATCTGTTCGTCACTGCGCCAGGCGCGCTCGTTGGCCATCATCAATTCGGAAACCCGCAGGCCGTGTTTGTTGCACAAAGCCAGCAGTTCAACGGCGCTGGAAAAGTCGTAGGGCAATTCAACATCGCTGGCCGGCGCAATGCCCGAGTCCGCTTCAGCCGCGTCAATGATGAAGCCGCCGCCGACCGAGTAGTAGGTTTGTTCGCTCAATAGCCCGTTGTCACCGTAGGCGTGCAGGGACATGGCGTTGGGGTGGTAGGGCAGGCTTTCGTCCAGCAGCAGGAGATCGGTGTGCCAGTCGAAGGCGATTGCCTGTTGGCCTGCCAGCAACAGCCGGCCGGACTCGCGCAATTGCTGGATACGCGGGTTGATCGAGGTGGGATCGACCTGATCCGGCCATTCGCCCATCAGTCCCATGACGCAGGCGCGGTCGGTGGCATGACCCACGCCGGTGGCGGACAGCGAACCGTACAAGCGCACTTCGACGCGGCGTGTTGCGGCCAGCACCTGTTGGTCGATCAGCGCCTGGGCAAAGGTCGCCGCCGCCCGCATCGGGCCGACGGTATGGGAGCTGGAAGGGCCGATGCCCACCTTGAATAGATCAAAAACACTGATAGCCATGCTAAACCCTTACAAGCAATGGAACAGAAATCGCTGCCATCTTTTGTGGGACGAGCGCAATTGGCGTGATACTGAGCGTGTGGATTGGTGCTGACCAACGAATTATCCTAAGAAACCCTTTAGCAGGACTAAACCCTATGCCACGTCCCCTCCATGGCCAGACCTATATGTGGCTGCATGTGTTTTCCTGCGCCGCGAGGCACTTGTCATTTACCCGTTGCGCAGAGGAATTGCACATCACGCCGGGCGCGGTGAGCCAGCAAATCCGCCAGTTGGAGGAGCGCCTGGGCTTTCGGCTGTTTCATCGACGGGCTCGGGGCGTGGAGCTCAGCGCCGAAGGGCAGCGGTTGGCGACCACGGTGGGGGAGGCGTACGGCAGCATCGACGCCGAACTGCAGCGGCTGGATGCGGGCATGATCAGTGGCACCCTGCGGCTGCGCTCGATCCCGTCGTTTCTCGGCAAATGGCTGACGCCGCGCCTGCCACGGCTGCAGCAGCGTTTTCCCGACATCCAACTGCGTCTGGTTGCCGAAGACAGCAGCGTCGCCCTGCATGAAGGGGATTTCGATCTGGCCATTGACCTGAATGACGGCAGCTACCCCGGCCTGTTATCCACAGCCCTGCTGGATGAGCAGATTTTTCCGGTGTGCGCGCCCAGCCTGCTGCGTGGCCGCCCGCCGCTGCACGGGCCGGCGGACCTGGTGCACTTTCCATTGCTGCACGACATTACCGCCTGGCGTGGGAGTTATGAGTACGCGGAGTGGGAGTTCTACCTGAATGAAATCGGCTATCACCACGCCGATGTGCGCCGTGGGCACACGTTCAACCGCAACCATTTGACCATCGAGGCCGCCATCGCCGGCATGGGCGTGGCCATCGCGCGGCGCACCTTGCTCAACGATGAGCTGGAACGCGGCACCTTGATCGTGCCATTCGGCCTGGCCGTACCCAACCATAAACGCTATGTGCTGCTGTACGCGCCGGGTGCGCTGAATCATCCGGGTGTGCGGGCGGTGCATGATTGGCTGGTGGAGGAAGCGGGAAATTTTCGCGTATTGCACCCGTTGGGGGAGGGGCAATCATGAGGAAATGTGGTCGTAAGAAGATGTAACCAACTCCCCACCCTAACAGCGTTTCTGCTTGTCGTCAGGGTTAATTTGTAATGTAGGATTTATCTTTGCAAAGGGGTTGAATTGTTTCAGCGGGTGCTCAATTGTGTAAGCAGGAGGTCATGGTTTCACCACCCCGGTGTTGCAGTTTGTGATCTCTGGCGAGCTAGCTGAAATAAGGGAAGAACTATGCAAATCCAAGTCAATAGCGATAACCATATTGAAAGCAGCATCCGACTGGAGGAGTGGGTACGTACTACCATTGAAAGCACGCTCGAACGTTATGAAGAAGACCTGACCCGCGTTGAGGTTTACCTGCGCGATGAGAACGGCGACAAGCCCGGTCCTCACGATTTAAGTTGCCGCCTGGAAGCACGGCCAAAGGGCCATCAGCCGCTGTCGGTCCTGCACAAGGCCGATACCCTGGAACAGGCAATCGACGGTGCAGCCACCAAGCTCGATCACGCGCTGGAGCACTTGTTCGGCAAACTGCAAGGCAAGCCCCGCGCTGCCGCGAAAAACCAGCCGATCAATAAAGTGAATGAAGACGCGCTGGAACAGGAATTCCTGGAAAACGAAAACGCCGCGATCAACAGCTGACGGTTTTTCACCCCCCTGATAAAACGGGCCTGCAGATGCAGGCCCGTTTTCGTTCAAGCGTCGATCAGAATGCGATGGAGGTTTGCACGTACACCGTGCGCGGCTCACCGACGTATTTGCCCTTGTTGTTATCGTCAAACGAGCGTGTGTAGTACTGCTTGTTGAAGATGTTTTTCACGCCCACTGCCACGTTCAAATCCGACAGTTGCGGGCCGAAATCGTAGGCCGCGCGGCTGCTGAACAACATGTAGCCGGGAATGCGCCCGTTGGCACCGTCGGCGCTTTCGGCGCGGGTGTTGGCGTTGTCGGCGAACTGGCTGCTCTGATAGCTGCTGTCCAGGTTGAGCTTCCAGTGGCCTTCGGTGTAGCCCACGCCCAGGGTGCCTTTGTGTTTGGACGAGAAGGGCACGCGGTTGCCCTTGTTCGGACCGTCTTCGCGGATGGTGGCGTCGACATAGGCGTAGCTGGCGTACACATCAAAGCCGACCAGCGCCGGGCTCAAGCCGTCGAGGGCGTAGTTGACGCTCGACTCGACGCCCTGATGACGCGTCTCGCCGCGAGCGATCACCGAATCGTTGGTCTGGTTGCTTTCGTACTGGTTGTCGAAGTTGATCAGGAACGCGCCGATTTCCGCGCGCAGGTTGCCGTTGTCATAGCGCGTACCCAGTTCCCAGGTGCGGGCCTTCTCCGGTTTGACTTCGCCGCTGCTCACGCGGTTGGGCATCTGGCTGTATTGCACGCTGCCGAACGAACCTTCGGTGTTGGCGTACAGGTTCCACTCGTCGGTGACGTGATAGAGCACGTTCAGCGCCGGCAGCGCGGTGTTGTAGTCGCCCTTGTACTTGACGTTGCTGAGGTTGTTGGTCTGCTGCGACTCGATCATCTCGTAGCGAATGCCCGGGGTGATGGTCCATTTGCCGATATCGATCCGGTCATCGATAAAGAACGCATTGGCTTCGGTGCCGCCACGGGTGTCGCGGTCGTTGCGACTGTTGGTGGTGGGCATCTGCTGGTTGTTGGCCGAGATCGGCGTGCGGTAGCGCAGCTCGTGACCGGCTTCGTTGATGTAGCGGTAGCCGATGCCCATTTCATGGCTGGTGGGACCGAGGTCGAAGCCCTGGGCGAAGCGGGTCTCAATGCCGCGTACCCAGTATTCGCGCGGCGACAGGGAAAGGAAGCTGCCCTGGTCCAGGTAACCGCTGCGCAGGGTCTTGGTGAAGAAGCTGTTGATGGTGAATTCGCGGCGGTCCTGCTCGTAGCGGTAGCCGACGTTGAACATCGTGCGACGGCCCCAGAATTTGTCGTAGGCGCGGGTGGACTGGTACGGATCGGCCTTGTAGTCGGCCACGTTCAAACCGCCGGGCATGTCGGCCTGGCCTTCGTAGTACTGCGCCATGGCGTTGAAGCTGTTGGCGTCGTCCAGTTGGTATTTGCCCTTGAGGATCAGGTCGTCGATACGCGTGTCGCTGTTTTCGCGCCAGTCGCCGCCACGGGTGCCCGAATACAACAGGGCGCCGCCCAGGCCATTGTCGGCGGTGCCGCCAGCAAGCAGGTTGCCGGTGGTCTTGAAGCCGTCGTGGCTGGAAGACGGGCTGGTTTCGGTCTGCAGGCCGCCCTTGACGGTGGGCGCATCCGGGATCGCGCGGGTCACGAAGTTGACCACGCCGCCCACGTTCTGAGGGCCGTAACGCACTGCACCACCGCCACGCACCACGTCGACGGCGTCCATGTTGCCCATGCTGATCGGCGCGAACGACAGCTGCGGCTGGCCATAGGGCGCGAACGGCACCGGAATGCCGTCCATCAGCACGGTGGAGCGCGATGCCAGGCGTGGATTGAGGCCGCGAATGCCGAAGTTCAGCGCCATGTCATGACTGCCGGTGCCGTTGTTGTCCGGGGCATTGACGCCGGGGATACGGTTGAGCACGTCCTTGGCCTGGGTGGCGCCCTGGCGTTCGAATTCCTCGCGGCGGATCACATCGCGGGCGCCGGGGTGTTCGAAGACGTTGGTCTGCGCAGCATCGCCGAGCCAGTCGCCGACCACGCTGGAGGTGGCCAGCTCCAGCGTGGCCGGCGCGTCTGCCGGTTGCAGACTGAAGGCGTTGTTGCCTTCAGCGCGGGCTTGCAGGCCGGTGCCTTCCAGCAGTTTGTGCAGGCCTTCGGCGGCGCTGTAATTGCCCGACAATCCACGGGTCTGCATGCCGGCCGTCACTTCGGAACCGAAGGAAATCAGCACACCGGCTTCGCGGCCAAACTGGTTCAGGGCTGTTTCCAGCGAGCTGGGGGCGATGTGATAAGGCTTGGCATCGGCCGCCATGACGGGCGGCAACAGGATGAAACTGAGGCTGGCGCCCAGTAACAAGTGGCGCAGGGTGCGGGCGAGCAGGGAGGGTTGCTGGGGCATGGGACGCGGTCCTGAGAAGACGGATCAAGGGGGCTTTCCTTCTCTGTCACGCGAGGTATGGAAAACGGCTCACTCGGTAGGAAAATATTTTCAGGCACGCGCCTGCACGGTGACCCAATAGCGGGTAAACCGCCGCACTTTTACCGGCAGGCTGACTTCCAGCAGGTCGAGAATGCGCTCGCTGTCGTCCAGCGGATAACTGCCGGAGATCAGCAAGTTGGCCACCTGCGGATCGCAATTGAGCTGGCCGCGCCGATAGCGGCCCAGTTCACCGAGGAAATCCTCCAGGCGCATGTGCGCGGCCATCAGCATGCCGTCGGCCCAGGCGCCGCTGTTGGCGTCGGTGGACCGTGGCGTGTCCCAACCCTTGCGGGTGAAATTGACCTGACGCGCGGCGTCCACTGTCAACGGCAGGCCGCTGTAGCGGTTGGGCATCACCTCGACATGGCCGTCGAAGACCGCCAGTTGCGTATGGTCATTGAACTGACGCACGTTCAGCCGCGCTGCCTGGCTGCTGAGCAGGCCCTGGCCGGTCAGTACGCGCAGCGGTGTGTCGCCGGTGCGGGCGGTCAGCAGGATTTCCCCTTCGAGCAGGCGGATCAGCCGCTGTTGACCATCGAAATGTACATCCACCGCACTGCCGGTGTTGAGTTTGAGCTGACTGCCGTCCGCCAGTTGTACCGTGCGGCGCTGACCCACCGGGCTGCGGTAGTCGGCGCTCAGCGGCGGCAGCATATGTTGCTGGCGCAGGCCCCAGGCCGCCGCCGAGCCGGCGCCGAGGATCAACAGCAGTTTAAGCGCCTGACGCCGGCTGCTGGGCTTGGGCGCGTTCAGTGCTGCGTGGGCGAGAGGCGAAGGCATGCCGCGCAGACGCTGGTTGACGCGCTGGATGTGATCCCAGGCGCGCTGATGTTCGCTGTGGGCATTCAGCCACTGTTTCCAGGCTGCCTGCTGGCGCGGGTTGAGCGCGCCTTGCTGCATTTCCATCAGCCAGTGCACGGCTTGTTCGGCCACCTGGGTCGAGAAATTCATAGGGCAAAGTAGCAGCGCATGGCCGCTTTGTTCAGGTGGCGTTTGACGGTGGCGAGGGAGATGCCCAGTTCGGCGCCGATCTGCGCGTAGGTCAGGCCATCGAGCTGGGCCAGCAGGAACGCACGTTTGACGAGCGTTGGCAGGCCGTCCAGCAACTGGTCAAGCTCCAGCAGGGTTTGCAGAATGATCGCGCGTTCTTCTTCCGACGGCGCGACCTGTTCCGGCATCTGCGCGAGGGCGTCAAGATAAGCGCGCTCCAGGTCCTGGCGGCGGTAGAAGTTGAACAACACCCGCTTGGCGACGGTGGTGAGGAACGCGCGGGGCTCGATCAGTGTGGGTGTTGGCGGCGCGGTGAGCACGCGCATGAAGGTGTCCTGCGCCAGGTCTGCAGCACTTTCCGGGCAGCCAAGCTTGCGTCGCAACCAGCCGTTGAGCCAGTGGTGATGGTCCTGATACAAAACTTCGACGGTGGTGGACGGGCTCAACGCAAACACTCCGCAAGCATGAGCAAGCTTTAGAGAACAAGAATTGTTCGCATTGTAGGGCGCGCGAGTGGGTTCGGCAATGCGCCAGCGCAGGTGATTCATCCGTTCGGTTTTGCTTATGAGAATATTTATCATTAATATCGCCAGCTGAATAATCTGGCGCCGCCGCAATGAAAAGCAAAACCACACTGCCCGTCTCCTACCGCCTCGCCGTCACCTCGCGCGTGCTGGCGGCCGTGGTCGGCGGCTACCTGATGGCGTCTCTGGCCGCCGTTTGCCTGGCGCTGTGGCTGCCCACGTCACGCGCCGATGCGGTGGTGACCGGCATGATGAGCTCATTCGTGTTCTACCTGCTCGCGGTGCTCTGGTGCTTCGCCTGCCGCAGCGCCTGGCGGGCCTGGTTTGGCGTGATGCTGCCGACGGCGGCGTTTGCCACCCTGGCGGGCGTGGGGTTGTGGATGGTGCGCACATGAAAGAGGGCTTTCGTCAGGCCATGGCCTGGTTGCATACCTGGGCCGGACTGATCTTTGGCTGGCTGCTGTTTGCGATTTTTCTGACAGGCACCATGGCCTATTTCAAGGACGAGATCACCCACTGGATGCAGCCCGAGGTGCAGGCGCATCCGCTGGACGATGCGCGCAGCCTCACCGTCGCCCAGGCCTACCTGCAGCAGCACGCGCCCGACGCCGCGCGCTGGTTTATCACCTTGCCCAACAGCCGCGATCCCGGCCTGTCGGTGATGTGGCAAGACAAGCTCGACCCCGGCAAGCGCGGCAATTTCGTCCAGAAGGTCGTTGATCCGGTCAGCGGTCAGGCTGTGCAAGCCCGAGACAGCAAAGGCGGCGAGTTCTTCTACCGTTTCCATTTCCAGCTGCAAATGCCGTATCCATGGGGCCGCTGGCTGTCGACGCTTGCGGCCATGGTGATGTTCGTGGCGCTGATCACCGGCATCGTCACCCACAAGAAAATCTTCAAGGACTTCTTCACCTTCCGCCCGCGCAAGGGCCAGCGTTCGTGGCTTGACGGGCACAATGCGGTGGGGGTGCTGGTGCTGCCGTTCCACTTGATGATCACCTACAGCAGCCTGGTGATTTTCATGAGCATGGTCATGCCGGCGCCTATCATGGCGTCCTACGGCGACGACAGCCGCGCGTTCTTCAGCGAGCTGTTCCCCGCCACCGACAACGCGCCGGCCCTCGGGCAGCCGGCACCGTTGCAGTCGCTGGTGCCGATGTACACGCAGGCACGCGCGCAGTGGGCGGGCGGGCAGGTTGGCCGGCTGGCGGTGAACAACCCGGGCGATGTGAATGCGTCGGTGAACATATTCCGCTCAGGCTCCGACCGCGTTGCGCAGGACTTTGGCAGCGTGGTGTCGTTTAACGGCGCCACGGGTGAGTTGCTGCGGGTGGGCGGCGGGCAGTCGTTGCCGACGCTGGTCAGCGGCACGTTCTATGGCCTGCACATCGGCCATTTCGCTGGCCCGATGCTGCGCTGGCTGTACTTCATCTGTGGCCTGGCCGGCACGGCGATGATCGGCACCGGGCTGGTGATGTGGCTGGGCAAGCGCCAGCTCAAGCACGCCAGGAACGGTGTCATGCCGTTCGAATTGCGACTGGTGGAGACGCTGAACATCGCCAGCATGTCCGGGCTGCTGATCGCCATCGGCGCGTTCTTCTGGGCCAACCGCCTGCTACCGGCGAGCTTTGCCGAGCGTTCCGATTGGGAGGTGCAGGCGTTCTTTATTACCTGGGGCCTGAGCCTGTTGCATGCCGCGCTGCGCCGCGGCCGCCAGCGCTGGGTCGAGCAACTGAGCTGCGCGGCGCTGTTGTTTGCGGCCGTGCCGCTGTTGAACGTCATCACCACCGATCAGCACTTGGGCGTGTCACTGGCCAGGGGCGACTGGGCCATGGCCGGCTTCGACCTGACATGCCTGGGCAGCGGAGCCTTCCTGGCCTGGGCCGCGTGGAAGATGCGGCACCGCACGGTGCCTCAGCCCAAGGCCGAACGCGTCCCTCGGCTGAACCTCAAGCAGGAGGCTCACTGACATGCTGCTCGCGCTGCTGTTGTGCTACGCCGGGTTCACTGCGCTGTGCCTGTCCACCGACCGGCACCACGGCGAGCTGCTGCACAGCAAGCCAACGCCACGGCGCCGTCTCGGTTTGCGCGCGAGCGGCTGGCTGCTGTTGCTCGGCTCGATCTGGCCGGCCGTCGCCATTGCCGGTTGGAGCCAGGGCCTGGTGGAGTGGTGCGCGGTGCTGATGCTCAGCGCACTGCTGCTGGTGCTGCTGTTGCCCTATCGGCCAAGGCTGGCCTTGAGCCTGGCGGGTGCCGGGTTGCTGGCCAGCCCCGTTGCGGCGTTTGTGACCCTCTGAGCCGCCGCCATGATGATCAGCATGCCACCGGATTCCGAAGACAGCCCACCCGCTGATGCAGTGTGCGGCCGTGCGCATTTTCTGCAGGTGTTTTTGTCTCAGCGTTCGCAGATGGAAGCCCTTGTGAGCCGGCGCGTCGGTTGCCGCGCGACAGCGGCCGACCTGGTGCAGGATTTGTTCCTGCGCTTCTGGCGCCGGCCGCTGGTGCAGGTCGAGGAACTCAGCACTTATCTGCTGCGCTGCGCCGGCAACATCGCCATTGACCACCTGCGCAGCGAAGGTGCCCGCGTGCGCAGCCGTGAAGGCTGGCTGCCGGAGCAACAGGACAATCACGGCGCCGAACCCCAGGCCGCGCTGGAGGCGGGCAATGATCTGCGTCACGTCGAAGCCGCCCTGCGCAGCCTGCCGGAGCGAACCCGGCAGATCTTCCTGCTCAACCGCATCCACGGGCGCAAATACGCGCAGATCGCCAAGGCCATGGGGCTGTCCCAAAGCGCCGTGGAAAAACATATGATGCGCGCCCTCGAAGCCTGCAAGGCCAGCCTTCGCGAGCCACCGCCTCCACGCACGCCAGGGAAAGCACCGTGAACGTCCAACCGACCCCCGCTCAGCAACAGGCCGCGCTCGCCTGGCTGAGCCTGCTGCACGATGAGCCCAGCAGCGGCGACCAGTTCAGGTTCAGCCACTGGCTGCGGGCCGACCCCGCCCATGCCGAGGCGTACTCCCAGGCCCAGGTGCTGTGGGAATTGAGCGAAGAGCCTGCGCGAACACTCGCGGATGAAGAGGTGCTTGTGTTGCAGGGCTACCTGAACGCCATGGCCACCTCCAGGCGCTCGCGGGTGGCGCGCTGGTCGGGTGCGCTGGCGATGGCCGCCTGTCTGCTGGTGATGGTATCGATGGGCGCCGGCTGGCAGCCGTCGCGTTGGGTCGATGACTTGGGCGCCGATTACGTGACCGCGCCGGGGGAGGTGAAGACTTTTATGCTCGTCGATCAATCCAGCGTCACCCTCGATGCGGACAGCGCGATTGCCGTGGATTTCAGCCATGGTGAGCGGCATATCCGGTTGCGTCGCGGTGCCGGTTTTTTCAAGGTGAGCCACACCGGCGAGCCCTTCGCGGTCGAGGCGGGCAGTGGAGAAGCGCGGGTGCTGGGCACGCAGTTCGAAGTGCGCCTGCAACCGGCGGGCGCCGAGGTGACGGTGTTGTCGGGGCGCGTCGGTGTCACCGCTTCAAAGCAGGGCCCGCAGCAGATCCTGACGGCCGGCCAGCAAGTGGCTTATGCCGATGGACTGGCCGAGCCCTTGCACGCGGTCGACAGCGAATCACGCCTGGCCTGGCGCGAGGGTTGGCTCAACTATTACAAGGCGCCGTTGGCCGACGTGATCAAGGACCTGGGCCGCTATTATCCGGGGCGGATCCTGTTGCTCAACGAGGAGATGGGCGCCAGGCGCGTGAGCGGCAGCTTTCCAAGCAAGGACCCGGCGGCCGTGCTGACGGCTTTGCAGGCCGTGCTGGGGTTCGAGCAACACAGCCTGCTGGGCCGGGTGATCGTGGTGCGCTGATTATTTCAGCGCCGCCATGATCGCGTCCGGGTTGTAATCCCGAATCAACGTGCCGTTCACGTCCACAAACGGAATGCCGCCGCCGCCCAGCGCTTCGTACGCCGTGCGGGCCTGGGCGTCCTTCTCTATATCGAAGGCCTGGTAAGGAATGCCTTTCTTGTCCAGAAAGCGGCGGATCTGCTTGCAGTAGCCACACCATTGCGTGGAATAAAGCACCACGCGCGCCGACGTGCGTACCTGCTCCGACACCACCTGCGACGGATTGAACGCCCGCTCGATCTTGCCCCAGTTCTGGATCACCACCACGACCAGCAACACCAGCAGGACTTTTTTAAAGACCCCGCCGAGCATCAGTTGCGGCGCTTGAGCTGGTCGGTCAGTTGGGTCGGCAGGCCCTTGATGATCAGCGTGCCTGCGGCTTCGTCGTACTCGATCTTGTCGCCCAGCAGGTGCGCTTCAAAGCTGATCGAGAGGCCTTCGGCGCGGCCGGTGAAGCGGCGGAACTGGTTAAGGGTGCGCTTATCGGCCGGAATCTCCGGCGACAGGCCGTAATCCTTGTTGCGGATGTGGTCATAGAACGCCTTGGGCCGATCCTCGTCGATCAGGCCCGACAGTTCCTCCAGGCCCATGGGCTCGCCAAGCTTGGCCTGGCTGCTGGCGTAGTCCACCAGGGTCTTGGTCTTTTCGCGGGCGGACTCGTCCGGCAGGTCTTCGCTCTCAACGAAGTCGCTGAACGCCTTGAGCAGGGTGCGGGTTTCGCCGGGGCCGTCGACGCCTTCCTGGCAGCCGATGAAGTCGCGGAAGTATTCCGAGACCTTCTTGCCGTTCTTGCCCTTGATGAACGAGATGTACTGCCTGGACTGTTTGTTGTTCTGCCACTCGGACACGTTGATGCGCGCCGCCAGGTGCAACTGGCCAAGGTCCAGATGGCGTGACGGGGTTACGTCCAGCTCGTCGGTCACCGCCACGCCTTCGCTGTGGTGGAGCAGGGCGATCGCCAGGTAGTCGGTCATGCCTTGCTGGTAGTGGGCAAACAGCACATGGCCGCCGGTGGAGAGGTTGGACTCTTCCATCAGCTTTTGCAGATGCTCGACCGCTGTGCGGCTGAAGGCGGTGAAATCCTGGCCACCGTCGAAATACTCTTTCAACCAGCCGCTGAACGGGTGCGCGCCGGACTCGGCATGGAAAAACCCCCAGGCCTTGCCTTGCTTGGCGTTGTAGCTCTCGTTGAGGTCGGCCAGCATGTTCTCGATGGCGGCCGATTCGGACAGCTCCGAGTCGCGCGCATGAAGAACTGCAGGTGTGCCGTCGGGTTTTTTGTCGATCAGGTGGACGATGCAATGACGGATCGGCATAGGCTTCTCGGCTGGTTGAGGGGGAGCGGTGGGCCTCCCCAAAAAGTCGTCCAGTGTACCGCACCCATTGGTCGGGGCGCGCCTGGAAGCTGTTTTGCCCGCTCGCTTACGGGCCATATGCCTTTTTTTCACGGTTTAGAGCGATAAAGCTGACCAAATGGGTAGGTAGAGGCGGATATTTCCCCGTCTCTGTGCTAGTTTTGCCCGGTCTTGCGCCAAGTCTCGGCGTTAAGCGTGCATTCAGCATCTGTCAGGTCGAACCAATCCCTGTTTAGAGCATCTATAACCCCGATCTCCGACGGTTATAAGCCAGGGGTGCCAGGCCTAGATGGCAGGGCTCGATGGCTGACACTGCACTCTGCAATCCATATGAATTTGATAGGGAAGGAACACCACAATGGCTATTACTAAAGACCAACTGATCGCTGACCTGGCTGAAGCAGTAGACGCACCGAAAACCACCGTGCGCGCTCTGCTGGACCAACTGAGCCAGGTTGTTGCCGATCAGCTGGAAAACGGCGGCGAAATCACTCTGCCAGGCGTTGGCAAACTGAAAGTGACCGAGCGTCCTGCCCGTACTGGCCGTAACCCTTCGACTGGCGCTGCCATCGAAATCGCTGCCAAAAAAGTTATCAAGCTGGTTGTGGCCAAAGGCCTGACCGACGCTGTTAACAAGTAAGACGCAGCAAAAAAAACCGTGCTCCGGAGCGATCCGGGCACGGTT
The DNA here is from genome assembly GCF_036864995.1 of Pseudomonas trivialis. NCBI lineage: Bacteria > Pseudomonadati > Pseudomonadota > Gammaproteobacteria > Pseudomonadales > Pseudomonadaceae > Pseudomonas > Pseudomonas trivialis. Next base: position 1,107,789 of record NZ_CP142151.1, read on the forward strand.
TTTTGTTGCCTGCGATTTAGTCCTAGCGCACCCAGCGCTGGCGCCACAGTTGCTGTTCGTTTTTGGTCTGGAAAGTCCAGGCCACGAACCGGCTCTGCTTTTGCCCCTGTGACATCTCCACCACCTGGCTCTCCAGCACGCCGGCTTTTTTCAGGGCGGTTTCGATGGTCGGCAGGTTGGAGGCTTTTGACACCAGGGTGCTGAACCACAGCACCTTGTGCGCAAAATGCGCGCTCTCGGCGATCAACTGCGTCACGAAGCGCGCTTCGCCGCCTTCACACCACAGCTCGGCCGACTGGCCACCGAAGTTCAGCACCGGCAGCTTTCGCTTCGGATCGGCCCTGCCCAGGGCACGCCATTTGCGTTCACTGCCCTTGGTGGCTTCATCCATGGACGCGTGGAACGGCGGGTTGCACATGGTCAGGTCAAAACGCTCGCCCGGCTCCAGCAGGCCCAGCAGGATCTGCTTCGGGTTGGGTTGCAGACGCAGCTGGATGACCTTGCTCAGGTCGTTGGACTGCACGATGGCCTTGGCCGCTGCGACGGCGGTAGGGTCCACCTCGGAGCCGAGGAAGTTCCAGCGGTATTCCATGTAGCCAATCAGCGGGTAGACGCAGTTGGCGCCCATGCCGATATCCAGCACCTTGACGATCGAACCACGCGGGATCTTGCCTTCATTGCCGCTGACCAGCAGGTCGGCGAGGAAGTGCACGTAGTCGGCGCGCCCCGGCACCGGCGGGCACAGGTAGTCGGCCGGTATATCCCAATGCTGGATGCCATAGAACGACTTGAGCAACGCCCGATTGAAGACGCGCACCGCGTCGGGGCTGGCGAAGTCGATGCTTTCCTTGCCATACGGGTTGATGATCACGAATTGCGCCAGTTCCGGCGTGGTCTTGATCAACGCCGGGAAGTCGTAACGGCCTGTGTGGCGGTTGCGCGGGTGCAGGGTAGCCTCTTTGCGCGGTGCGACGGGCTTGGCCGTGGCGGCGGTTTTGGGCTTCTTGCGCGGAGGTTTAGGCGTAGTGGGGGCGGTCATGTTGATTCTGGTGTTGGCTCAAAGTGGGGGGCATTGTCACACATTCCCCCTGTCTACCTGGGTTAAATGTGGGACCTGGCTTGCCTGCGATAGCATCCCCCTCGGTTGGACTGCCAGACCGAGTCGCCTGCATCGCAGGCAAGCCAGCTCCCACACTGATCGGGTTTGCAGGGCAAAAAAAGAGACCCGAAGGTCTCTTTTCTCACACGGCTCAAGCCTTACAGGCTGGAAATCCGCGCATGCTGCTCCGCCAGCTTGCCCAGGGCCTGTTCAGCCTCGGCCAGCTTGGCGCGTTCCTTGTCGATCACTTCAGCTGGCGCCTTGTCGACGAAGGCCGCGTTGGACAGCTTGCCGCCTACCCGTTGCACTTCGCCTTGCAGGCGCAGCATTTCCTTGTCGAGACGGGCCAGTTCCGCGCCCTTGTCGATCAGCCCGGCCATCGGCACCAGCACTTCCATGTCGCCCACCAGTGCGGTGGCCGACAGCGGTGCTTCGGCGCCATCAGCCAACACGGTGATCGACTCCAGCTTCGCCAGTTTCTTGAGCAGCGCATCGTTCTCATCGAGACGACGCTGATCCTCGGCGCTGGCGTTCTTGACGAACACTGCGAGTGGCTTGCCCGGCCCGATGTTCATTTCGGCGCGGATGTTGCGCGTGCCGAGCATCAGGGTCTTGAGCCATTCGATATCGCTTTCGGCGGCTTCATCGATGCGGGCTTCATTGGCCACCGGCCACGGCTGCAGCATGATGGTTTTGCCGTCGATACCGGCCAGCGGCGCCAGGCGCTGCCAGATTTCTTCGGTGATGAACGGCATGAACGGATGCGCCAGGCGCAGCGCCACTTCCAGCACGCGCACCAGGGTGCGACGGGTGCCGCGCTGGCGTTCGACCGGCGCGTTTTCGTCCCACAGCACCGGCTTGGAAAGCTCCAGGTACCAGTCGCAATACTGGTTCCAGATGAACTCGTACAAGGCCTGTGCCGCCAGGTCGAAACGGAACTGGTCGAGCTGGCGGGTCACTTCGGCTTCGGTGCGCTGCAACTGCGAGATAATCCAGCGATCAGCCAGGCTCAGCTCATAGGCTTCGCCGTTCTGACCGCAGTCCTCGCCTTTGTCCAGCACGTAGCGCGCGGCGTTCCAGATCTTGTTGCAGAAGTTGCGATAGCCTTCGACGCGGCCCATGTCGAACTTGATGTCGCGACCGGTGGACGCCAGCGAGCAGAAGGTAAAGCGCAGGGCGTCGGTGCCATAGCTGGCAATGCCGTCGGCGAATTCGTCGCGGGTCTGCTTCTCGATTTTCTTCGCCAGTTTCGGCTGCATCAGGCCCGAGGTGCGCTTTTCTACCAGCGCTTCGAGTTCGATGCCGTCGATGATGTCCAGCGGGTCCAGGACGTTGCCTTTGGACTTGGACATCTTCTGGCCCTGGCCATCACGCACCAGGCCGTGCACATACACGGTCTTGAATGGCACCTGCGGCGTGCCGTCTTCGTTTTTCACCAGGTGCATGGTGAGCATGATCATCCGGGCAACCCAGAAGAAAATGATATCGAAGCCGGTGACCAGCACGTCGGTGGAGTGGAATTTCTTGAGGAATTCAGTCTGCTGCGGCCAGCCGAGCGTCGAGAACGTCCACAGGCCCGAGCTGAACCAGGTGTCGAGTACGTCGTTGTCCTGTTGCAGCGCAATGTCCGCGCCCAGGTTGTGCTTGGCCCGTACTTCGGCTTCGTCGCGTCCGACATAGACCTTGCCCGACTCGTCGTACCAGGCCGGAATGCGATGGCCCCACCACAGTTGACGGCTGATGCACCAATCCTGGATGTCACGCATCCACGAGAAGTACATGTTTTCGTACTGCTTGGGCACGAACTGGATGCGACCGTCTTCGACAGCGGCAATCGCAGGCTCGGCCAGCGGCTTGGTGGACACATACCACTGGTCGGTCAACCACGGTTCGATCACGGTGCCGGAGCGGTCGCCCTTCGGCACTTTCAGACCGTGGTCGTCCACGCTCACCAGCAGGCCGGCGGCATCGAACGCGGCAACGATCTGCTTGCGCGCTTCGAAACGGTCCAGGCCTGCGTATGCGGCCGGGATCTTGCCGTCGATGCTGTCGTTGAGTGTGCCGTCCAGGTTGAACACCTGGCAGGCCGGCAATACGGCGGCGTTTTTATCGAAGATGTTCACCAGCGGCAGGTTGTGGCGCTTGCCGACTTCATAGTCGTTGAAATCGTGGGCCGGGGTGATCTTCACGCAGCCGGTGCCGAATTCGGGATCGCAGTAGTCGTCCGCGATGATCGGAATGCGGCGGCCGACCAGCGGCAGCTCGACGAATTTGCCGATCAGGGCCTGGTAGCGCTCGTCATTCGGGTTAACCGCGACGGCGGCATCGCCGAGCATTGTTTCCGGACGGGTGGTGGCGACGATCAGGTAGTCGTTGCCTTCGGCGGTCTTGGCGCCGTCGGCCAGCGGGTATTTGAGGTTCCACAGGAAACCTTTCTCGTCGTGGTTTTCCACTTCAAGATCGGAGATTGCCGTATGCAGCTTGGTGTCCCAGTTGACCAGGCGCTTGCCACGGTAGATCAGGCCGTCTTCATGCAGGCGCACGAAGGCTTCTTTCACCGCCTCCGACAGGCCATCGTCCATGGTGAAGCGCTCGCGGCTCCAGTCGACGGACGAACCCAGGCGGCGGATCTGACGGCTGATATTGCCGCCGGACTGGTCTTTCCATTCCCAGATCTTCTCCAGGAATTTCTCGCGGCCCAGGTCATGACGGCTTTGGCCGGTGGCTTCCAGTTGACGCTCCACCAGCATCTGCGTGGCGATGCCGGCGTGGTCGGTGCCCGGCTGCCACAGGGTGTCTCGACCCTGCATGCGGCGGAAACGGATCAACGCATCCATGATTGCATTGTTGAAGCCATGGCCCATGTGCAGGCTGCCAGTGACGTTCGGTGGCGGAATCATGATGGTGTAGGGGTCGCCCGCACCTTGTGGGGCGAAATAATTCTCGGACTCCCAGGTGTTGTACCAGGAAGTTTCAATAGCGTGGGGCTGATAGGTCTTATCCATGCGCGGCGGGACCCTAGTTGGCATTTATTCAGGAAAGCCGGCAAGTATAACGGGGGATAGGGGAGAGGGCGAGACGAAGACAGGCTTAAGGGGTACGCGATCAACTGTGGGAGGGGGCTTGCTCCCGATAGTGGCGTATCAGCTATGAATTGATGACTGACACACCGCTATCGGGAGCAAGCCCCCTCCCACACGGGATATGGGTGAAGCTCAGGACTGGTATTGGCTGAGCAGCCGCTCCATCCGTGCACCCAGTCGGCGCTTGATCTCGGTTTCGATGTGCGGGGCGTAATCGTCGATCACGTCCTGCATGATCAATTGCGCAGCGGCACGCAGCTCGTTGTCCAGGTGCAGCAACAGGGCGTCCTGCGGTTTTTCCGCTGTCGCGGCGGCAGGCTTCGGTGCTGGCGTGTCGAACGCCATGGCAATCTGTGCCTCGTCCACCACCGCTTCGGTCAGCAACGGCGGCTGCAGGTCATCATCACCCAGCAGCTGACGGATCGACTCGAGGTCGTCCAGTAAATGGTCGTCTTTTTTAATCGGGTTTGGCGTGTCCATCATCTACTCAAAGTCGTTGTAGCCGGTGATCCTGCAGAGGATAGCCCTGTTCGCGATAGAAACGAAAACTCTCCCGCGCGGCCTGACGAACAGCCGGGTCTTCCACCACCACCTCCGCCACGCGGGCGAATGCCCTGGCAAAGGCCGGTACTTTCAGGTCCAGGTTGATCAGCAGGTCCTGGTGATCGCCGCAGCTGTCGCCCAACCCCAGCACCACACGGCCGTCGGGTTCGGATTCTGCGGGACCGTGGGGCACGAAGCTTTCGCCCTTGAAGCGCCACAGGCGCGCATCCAGCTCATCGCGCTGGCCGGCATCGCTGCAATGCAGGTAGATGCGGTGGCCCATGCGCCAGGCTTTTTCGGTGAGCTTGCAGGCAAAGTCCAGGCGCGCGAGCGGGTCGGCGCTGGGCAATATATAGAAGTCGACTTGGGTCATTGCGGTTCCTGAGGCCGGGACGGCGAAATGATCACCGCCCCGGCGTCTTCAGTTTCAGGCCTTGGCGCGATCCAGCAGGTACTGGGTCAGCAGGGGCACCGGACGGCCGGTGGCGCCCTTATCCTTGCCGCCGCTGGTCCAGGCGGTGCCGGCGATGTCCAGGTGGGCCCAGTTGAAGTTCTTGGCAAAGCGCGACAGGAAGCAGGCCGCGGTGATGGTGCCGGCTTTCGGGCCGCCAATGTTGGCGATGTCGGCGAACGGGCTGTCCAGCTGTTCCTGGTACTCGTCGAACAGCGGCAATTGCCAGGCGCGGTCGTCGGCTGCCTGGCCGGCGCTGAGCAGTTGCTCGATCAACTCGTCGTTATTGCCCAAAAGGCCCGAAGTATGGGCGCCCAGGGCGACCACGCAGGCGCCGGTCAGGGTTGCGATGTCGATCACGGCCTGTGGCTTGAAGCGCTCGGCGTAGGTGAGGGCGTCGCACAGCACCAGGCGGCCTTCGGCGTCGGTGTTGAGGATCTCGACGGTCTGGCCGCTCAGGGTAGTGACGATATCGCCCGGACGGGTCGCGCCGCCGCTCGGCATGTTCTCGGCGCAGGCCAGGATGCACACCAGGTTGATCGGCAGCTTGAGTTCCAGCACGGCACGCAGGGTGCCGAACACGCTTGCGGCGCCGCCCATGTCGTACTTCATCTCGTCCATGCCCAGGCCAGGCTTGAGGCTGATGCCGCCGGTGTCGAACGTGATGCCTTTACCTACCAGGGCGTAAGGCTTCTCGGACTTCTTGCCGCCGTTGTATTGCATCACGATCAAGCGTGGAGGCTGGTCGCTGCCCTGACCCACGGCGTAGAACGAGCCCATGCCCAGTTCCTTGATCTTTTTCTCGTCCAGCACTTCAACCTTCAGCCCCTTGAACTCCTTGCCCAGTGCCTTGGCCTGTTCGCCCAGGTACGTCGGGTGGCAGATGTTCGGCGGCAGGTTGCCCAGGTCACGGGTGAACGACATGCCGTTGGCAATCGCGGTGGCGTGGGTCACGGCGCGCTGCACTTCGGCCTGGGCGGCTTTGATGGTCAGCAGGGTGATTTTCTTGAGCGCGCGCGGTTCGGCTTTCTGGCTTTTGAACTGATCGAACACGTAGCCGCCGTCCACCAGGCTTTCGGCCAGCAGGCGGGTCTTGCCGTAGCTGTCACGGCCCTTGACGACGATTTCATCGAGTGCCAGCACGGCCTCGGTGCCGCCCAGGCCCTTGAGGGTGGTGAGGAGGGTGCTGATGATCTTGCGGAACGGGCGGTCACCCAGTTCGGCGTCCTTGCCCACTCCCACCAGCAATACGCGGTCGGCCTTGAGGTTGGGCAGGCTTTGCAGCAGCAGGCACTGGCCCACTTTGCCGGCCAGGTCGCCGCGCTTGAGGATCGCGCTGATGGCGCCGCCGCTCAATTCGTCGAGTTGGCTGGCGGCGACGCCCAGCTTGCGGCCTTCGCCGATGGCGACCACGAGGGTGGCGGTCTTCAACGTTTCGGGGCTAACGCTTTTTACAACCAGTTCCATGTTCGGGTCCCTTATAAAGGTCGGTGAGCCTGGCGTCTGTATAGCCAGGCTTAAAGCGAGGCAGCTGTGTAAACCGCCCGCGACAAGGGCCGCAGTTTGAACCTCGCAGGCGAAGCCTGACAACCCTCGGCGCACGCTTTGTGCTCGCGCATGAGGTTGCTCCGTGACAGGCGCGGTCAATCACAGGATAATGCGCCATCTTTTTAGCCGGCCCGTGCAAACGGGTCGCTCGGTATGCTTGCTTGTTTGGCCGCCTTAGCCTGACAACCCTGGAGTGTCTGGTTTGATCGTCTTCCGTTATCTATCCCGCGAAGTCCTGCTGACCCTGAGTGCCGTGAGTGCGGTATTGCTGGTCATCATCATGAGTGGTCGTTTCGTCAAATACCTGGCCCAGGCGGCTTCCGGCGCCCTCGACCCCGGTTCGCTGTTCCTGATCATGGGCTTTCGCCTGCCGGGTTTTTTGCAGTTGATCCTGCCGCTGGGCCTGTTTCTCGGGATCCTGCTGGCTTATGGCCGACTGTACCTTGAGAGCGAAATGACCGTGCTGTCGGCGACCGGCATGAGCCAGCAACGCCTGCTGGCCATGACCATGATCCCGGCAGCCGGCGTTGCGCTGATCGTGGCCTGGCTGAGCCTGAGCCTGGCGCCCCAGGGCGCCATGCAATTTCAGCTGGTACTGAACAAGCAGGACGCCATGACCGAGTTCGATACCCTCGAACCGGGCCGCTTCCAGGCGCTCAACGACGGCACCCGGGTGACCTACACCGAAACCCTGACCGACGACCGCGCCAACCTCGGCGGGGTGTTCATCTCCGAAAAACGCCTGGGCCAGGACAAGAAGGACCGTGGCATCTCGGTGCTGGTCGCCGATGCCGGGCGCCAGGAAGTGCGCCCCGACGGCAGCCGCTACCTGATCCTGGAAAACGGCTATCGCTATGATGGCAGCCCCGGCCAGGCCGACTACCGCGCCATCAAGTACGACACCTACGGCGTGATGCTCGCGCGGCCGGACGTCAGCGACGAAGTCACCGACCGCGATGCGATCCCCACCCAGGAGCTGTTCGGCAGCACAGAACTGCGCTCCATTGCCGAGTTGCAATGGCGTATTTCCCTGCCGCTGCTGGTGTTTATCGTGACCCTGATGGCTGTGCCGCTGTCGCGCGTCAACCCGCGCCAGGGCCGCTTCCTCAAACTGCTGCCGGCGATCCTGCTGTACATGGCCTACCTCACCATCCTGATTTCCGCCCGTGGCTCCCTGGAGAAGGGCAAGCTGTCGCCGACCCTTGGTCTGTGGTGGGTGCACGCGATCTTCCTGGTGATCGGCCTGGGGCTGCTGTACTGGGAACCTATCCGCTTGAAAATGAAGAGCCGTCGTGGCCAGAAGGAGATGGCGCGTGGTTAAGCTCGATCGCTACATTGGCAAAAGTGTACTGGTCGCCATCCTGGCGGTATTGGGCATCATCCTCGGTCTGGCGTCACTGTTTGCCTTTATTGATGAGGTCAGCAACGTCAGCGACACCTACACGGTGACCGACGTGCTGAGCTACGTTGCCCTCACCGCGCCACGCCGTCTCTACGACATGATGCCGATGGCCGCGCTGATCGGTTGCCTGATCGGCCTGGGCAGCCTGGCCAGCAACAGCGAACTGACCATCATGCGCGCTGCCGGGGTTTCCGTCGGCCGTATCGTCTGGGCGGTCATGAAGCCCATGCTGCTGCTGATGGCGTGCAGCGTGCTGATCGGCGAGTACGTCGCGCCGCCGGCCGAAACCACCGCCCAGGCCAATCGCGCCCTGGCCCAGGGTTCCGGCGATGCGCAAAGCGCCAGGCACGGCCTGTGGCACCGCCAGGGTGAAGAATTCATCCACATCAACGCCGTGCAACCAGGCGGCCTGCTGATCGGGGTGACGCGCTACACCTTCGACAAAGAGCGCCACATGTTGTCGTCCAGTTTCGCCAAACGTGCGCAGTACAGCGCCAATCAGTGGCAACTGACCGACGTCACCACCACTTATTTCCGCAATGTGGGTCAGGGCACCAAGGCCAGTACCGAAGTGATCAACGTGCCGACCGAGCAATGGGACATTGCCCTCAAGCCGGAGCTGCTCAATACCGTGGTGATGATCCCGGAAAGCCTGCCGATCTCCGGGTTGTGGAGCTATATCCATTACCTCAAGGACCAGGGCCTGAACAACGGCCGTTACTGGCTGGCATTTTGGGTCAAGGTGTTGCAGCCGGTGGTCACCGCCGCGCTGGTGCTGATGGCGATTTCGTTCATCTTCGGCCCGTTGCGCTCGGTCACCCTCGGCCAGCGCGTATTCACCGGTGTGCTGGTGGGCTTTACCTTCCGCATTGCCCAGGATCTGCTCGGGCCGTCGAGCCTGGTGTTCGGTTTCTCGCCGCTGTTTGCGGTGCTGGTGCCGACCGCCATCTGCGCCCTGGCCGGGTTCTGGCTGCTGCGCCGCGCCGGGTAAGAATGCCCCGGCAAGCGAAAGGCCCCGTATTGACGGGGCCTTTTGCGTTCTGGACAGCAAAGATGACGTCTGGCCCGAGCATCAGGTACAATTCCCGGCTATTTTTCAGCGGGCAATCTGCCTGCAGCCTTTTTGAGTGTTGATCCGTGAGTGATTTGAGTCATATCCGCAATTTCTCCATCATCGCCCACATTGACCATGGCAAGTCGACGCTGGCCGATCGATTCATCCAGATGTGCGGCGGCCTTGCCGAGCGTGAAATGGAAGCCCAGGTCCTGGATTCCATGGACCTCGAGCGCGAGCGCGGGATCACCATCAAGGCCCACAGCGTCACCCTGTACTACACCGCCAAAGACGGTATCCGGTACCAGCTGAACTTCATTGACACTCCTGGCCACGTTGACTTCACCTACGAAGTCAGCCGCTCGCTGGCAGCCTGCGAAGGTGCGTTGCTGGTAGTGGATGCGGGCCAGGGCGTGGAAGCCCAGTCCGTGACCAACTGCTACACCGCCATCGAGCAGGGCCTTGAAGTGATGCCGGTGCTGAACAAGATCGACCTGCCCCAGGCCGATCCGGACCGCGTCAAGGAAGAAATCGAAAAAATCATCGGCATCGACGCCACCGACGCCGTCGAGTGCAGCGCCAAGACCGGCCTGGGCGTGGACGAAGTGCTCGAGCGCCTGGTCAAGACCATCCCGGCCCCCACTGGCAATTACGAAGATCCGCTGCAAGCGTTGATCATCGATTCCTGGTTCGACAACTACCTGGGCGTTGTTTCCCTGGTACGCGTGCGCCACGGCCGTGTGAAGAAGGGCGACAAGATCCTGGTCAAGTCCACTGGCAAGATCCACCTGGTGGACAGCGTCGGTGTGTTCAACCCGAAACATACCGCGACCACGGATCTGAAAGCCGGTGAAGTAGGCTTCATCATCGCCGGTATCAAGGACATCCACGGTGCGCCGGTGGGTGACACCCTGACCCTCAGCTCCACGCCTGACGTCGACATGCTGCCGGGCTTCAAGCGTATCCAGCCGCAGGTTTACGCCGGCCTGTTTCCGGTCAGCTCCGACGATTTCGAAGACTTCCGCGAGGCCCTGCAAAAGCTGACCCTCAACGACTCGTCGTTGCAATACACCCCGGAAAGCTCCGACGCCCTGGGCTTCGGCTTCCGCTGCGGGTTCCTCGGCATGCTGCACATGGAGATCATTCAGGAGCGCCTTGAGCGCGAATACGACCTGGACCTGATCACCACCGCGCCAACCGTTATTTTCGAATTGTTGCTGAAAACCGGTGAAACGATTTACGTCGACAACCCCTCCAAGCTTCCAGACCTGTCTTCCATCGAAGACATGCGCGAACCGATCGTGCGCGCCAATATCCTGGTGCCCCAGGAACACCTGGGCAACGTGATTACCCTGTGTATCGAAAAACGTGGCGTGCAGCACGACATGCTGTTCCTCGGTACCCAGGTGCAAGTGACCTACGATTTGCCGATGAACGAAGTGGTCCTGGACTTCTTCGACCGTCTCAAATCCACCAGTCGCGGCTATGCTTCGCTGGATTACCATTTCGACCGCTACCAATCGGCCAATCTGGTGAAACTGGATGTACTGATCAACGGCGACAAAGTGGATGCCCTTGCGCTGATCGTGCACAAGGACAACGCGCATTACAAAGGTCGCCAGTTGACCGAAAAAATGAAAGAACTGATTCCGCGTCAGATGTTCGACGTCGCGATCCAGGCCGCCATTGGCGGGCAGATCATTGCGCGAACCTCCGTCAAGGCTCTCAGAAAGAACGTATTGGCCAAATGCTACGGCGGTGACGTAAGCCGTAAGCGCAAGCTGCTTGAGAAGCAAAAGGCCGGTAAAAAACGCATGAAGCAAGTGGGCAATGTGGAAATTCCACAAGAAGCCTTCCTTGCGGTGCTCAGGTTGGATAGTTAGGTCCTATGTCACTAAATTTCCCGCTGTTGCTGGTCATTGCCGTCGCCGTCTGCGGCCTCCTGGCGTTGCTCGATCTGGTGTTCTTCGCGCCACGTCGGCGCGCGGCTATTGCGTCGTATCAGGGCAGCGTCAGCCAGCCTGACGCGGTCGTGGTCGAGAAGCTGAACAAGGAACCGCTGCTGGTTGAATACGGCAAGTCGTTCTTCCCGGTGCTGTTCATCGTGCTGGTGCTGCGTTCGTTCCTGGTGGAGCCGTTCCAGATTCCTTCGGGATCGATGAAACCTACCCTGGACGTGGGCGACTTCATCCTGGTGAACAAGTTTTCCTACGGAATTCGCCTGCCGGTGGTCGACAAGAAAGTCATCGAAGTCGGTGACCCGCAGCGCGGCGACGTGATGGTGTTCCGCTACCCGAGCGATCCGAACGTCAACTACATCAAGCGTGTGGTCGGCCTGCCGGGCGACGTGATTCGCTACACCAGCGACAAGCGTCTGTTCATCAACGGTGAATCGGTGGCCGAGAAGCTGCTGGGCGCCGAGCCGAACACCCTGGGCAGCGCCGAGCTGTATCAGGAAAAGCTCGGTGCGGTGGAGCACCAGATCCGCAAGGAAATGAGCCGCTACCGCGCCACGCCCGATGGCGAGTGGAAAGTGCCGGCCGGGCACTATTTCATGATGGGCGACAACCGCGACAACTCCAACGACAGCCGCTACTGGGATGATCCCAGCATTCCCAAGGAGCTGCTGGGCATGGTCCCCGACCAGAATATCGTCGGCAAGGCCTTCGCGGTCTGGATGAGCTGGCCGGAACCCAAGCTCAGCCACCTGCCGAACTTCTCGCGGGTCGGGCTGATCAAGTAGTACAGGCGGCGCTGTGAACACAGCGCCGAATGCTTTTCTGGGGCCTGGACAATGTCCGGCCTCACGCGGTAACTATCAGGATTTGAATTTGAACACTGCGTCAATCGTCGATGGCCGCCGGTGCCACCAACTAGATATGGATAAACCGTGACCGTTTCTCTGAGTCGTCTCGAGCGCCAGCTCGGCTACACCTTCAAGGATCAGGAATTGATGGTCCTTGCCCTCACACACCGCAGCTTTGCAGGGCGCAACAACGAGCGTCTGGAATTCCTCGGTGATGCCATCCTCAATTTCGCCGCCGGTGAGGCGTTGTTCGAGCGCTTCCCCCAGGCCCGCGAAGGCCAGTTGTCACGCCTGCGTGCACGGCTGGTCAAAGGCGAGACCCTGGCCGTGCTGGCCCGTGGTTTCGGCCTGGGCGAGTACCTGCGCCTGGGCTCTGGTGAATTGAAGAGCGGTGGTTTTCGTCGTGAGTCGATCCTGGCCGATGCCCTCGAAGCCCTGATCGGCGCGATCTACCTGGATGCAGGCATGGAGACCGCCAAAGAGCGTGTGGTCGCCTGGCTGGCATCGGAGATCGAGAGCCTGACTCTGGTCGACACCAACAAGGATCCCAAGACCCGCCTGCAGGAATACCTGCAGTCACGCGGGTGCGAACTGCCACGCTACGAAGTGGTGGATATCCAGGGTGAGCCCCATTGCCGCGTGTTTTTCGTGGAATGTGAAATCACCTTATTGAACGAAAAAAGCCGAGGTCAGGGTGTGAGCCGTCGTATTGCCGAACAGGTAGCGGCTGCTGCAGCACTGATTGCCCTGGGCGTGGAGAATGGCCATGACTGATTCAACCGCAACACGCTGTGGCTATGTTGCCATCGTCGGCCGCCCCAACGTGGGCAAGTCCACGTTGCTCAACCATATCCTCGGCCAGAAGCTTGCGATCACCTCACGCAAGCCGCAGACCACCCGGCACAACATGCTCGGCATCAAGACCGAAGGCCATGTGCAGGCGGTGTACGTCGACACCCCGGGTATGCACAAGGGCGGCGAGAAAGCCCTCAACCGCTACATGAACAAAACCGCCTCGGCGGCGTTGAAAGACGTCGACGTGGTGATCTTCGTGGTCGACCGCACCAAGTGGACCGACGAAGACCAGATGGTCCTGGAGCGTGTGCAGTACGTCACCGGCCCGTTGATCGTGGCGCTGAACAAGACCGACCGCATCGAAGACAAAGCCGAGCTGATGCCGCACCTGACCTGGCTGCAGGAGCAACTGCCGAACGCGCAGATCATGCCGATCTCGGCCCAGCACGGTCACAACCTCGAAGCCCTGGAGCGCGTGATCGCCGGCTACCTGCCGGAAAACGAACACTTCTTCCCGGAAGACCAGATTACCGACCGCAGCAGCCGCTTTCTCGCCGCTGAACTGGTGCGAGAGAAAATCATGCGCCAGATGGGCGCCGAGCTGCCGTACCAGATCACCGTTGAAATCGAAGAGTTCAAGCAGCAGGGCAAGACCTTGCACATCCACGCGCTGATCCTCGTCGAGCGTGACGGTCAAAAGAAAATCATCATTGGCGACAAGGGCGAGCGCATCAAGCGCATCGGCACCGAAGCGCGCAAGGACATGGAGCTGCTGTTCGACTCCAAGATCATGCTCAACCTGTGGGTGAAGGTGAAGGGTGGCTGGTCCGATGACGAGCGTGCATTGCGCTCACTGGGCTACGGCGACCTGTAAGCACACCGCAGGGCAAAAATGTGGGAGGGGGGCTTGTGTGGGAGCTGGCTTGCCTGCGATGCAGACACCTCGGTAGTTAGCTGTACCGAGGTGATGCTATCGCAGGCAAGCCAGCTCCCACACAAGCCCGCTTTCACATTGGATAATCGTTGTTTTCCAGACCGTGTTCGCGCAGCGAGAACCCAATGTCCCAACCCCCACCTCCCAGCCAACTCGCCTACGTGCTGCACAGCCGCGCCTACCGCGAGACCAGCGCCCTGGTGGACTTCCTCACGCCCCAGGGCCGCCTGCGTGCGGTATTGCGCAGTGCACGGGGCAAGGCCGGCACACTGGCTCGGCCGTTCGTGGCGCTGGACGTGGAGTTTCGCGGCAAGGGCGAGCTAAAAAACGTCGGTCGCCTGGAAAGCGTCGGCACCTCCGCCTGGCTCAATGGCGATGCGCTGTTCAGTGGCCTCTATCTCAATGAACTGTTGATCCGCCTGCTGCCCGCCGAAGACCCGCACCCCGGCGTGTTCGATCACTACGCCGCCACCTTGCTCGCCCTCGCCGAAGGTCGCCCTTTGGAGCCGCTGCTGCGTGCCTTCGAATGGCGCCTGCTGGATGACCTGGGCTACGGCTTCGAGCTGAGCAACGACCTGCACGGTGAGCCCATCGCCGCCGACGGCATGTATCGCCTGCAGGTCGACGCCGGCCTCGAGCGCGTCTACCTGCTGCAGCCGGGGCTGTTCCAGGGCGCCGAGTTGCTGGCCATGAGCGAGGCGGACTGGAGCGCGCCCGGCGCGCTGTCCGCTGCCAAGCGCCTGATGCGCCAGGCCCTCGCGGTGCACCTGGGGGGCAAGCCACTGGTCAGTCGCGAGTTGTTTCGAAAGCCCTGACATCCCCGTGTATGCTGTGCACCGATTCTTTCCCTTTTCAGGAGCGCTTTCGTGAGCACCAGCAATCGCATTCTTCTTGGCGTCAATATCGACCACGTCGCCACCCTGCGTCAGGCCCGGGGCACCCGCTACCCGGACCCGGTCAAGGCCGCGCTGGACGCCGAAGAAGCAGGTGCCGACGGCATCACCGTGCACCTGCGCGAAGACCGTCGTCATATCCAGGAACGCGATGTGCTGCTGCTCAAGGATGTGCTGCAAACCCGCATGAATTTCGAAATGGGCGTCACCGAAGCGATGATGGCGTTCGCCGAGCGCATCCGCCCGGCGCACATCTGCCTGGTGCCGGAAACCCGCCAGGAACTCACCACCGAAGGCGGCCTCGATGTGGCCGGCCAGGAAGCGCGGATCAAGGCTGCGGTGGAGCGCCTGTCGCAGATCGGCAGCGAAGTCTCGCTGTTCATCGACGCTGACGAGCGCCAGATCGAAGCCTCGCGCCGTGTCGGCGCACCGGCCATCGAGCTGCACACCGGCCGTTACGCCGAGGCCACTACACCCACCGAAGTCGCCGACAAGCTGCAGCGCGTCATCGACGGCGTGAACTGTGGCCTCGCTCAAGGTCTGATCGTCAACGCCGGCCATGGCCTGCACTACCACAACGTGCAGGCGGTGGCCGCGATCAAGGGCATCAACGAACTGAACATCGGCCACGCGCTGGTGGCCCATGCACTGTTCGTCGGTTTCAAAGGCGCGGTGGCCGAGATGAAGGCGCTGATCCTCGCCGCTTCCAGAGCCTGAAGAACGCAGAAAATCCAGTGTGGGAGGGGGCTTGCTCCCGATGGCGGTGGGTCAGACAGGGATTGGCTGGCTGACACACTGCTATCGGGAGCAAGCCCCCTCCCACATTTTGATCGCCATCAAAGCTTCAGCAATCAACTATGTGGCAATGCGAAGCCTTACTGTTTAGCCCTCGCAGGTGTATCGTATCCGCCCTTTGCAGGCCCTGCGCCTGCGGCTGATACGCGAGGTTGTTGTGTCCCGATCCTTTTCCCGTCGACAAATCCTGGGTGGTCTTGCAGGCCTGGCCGTTGTAGGCGTCGGCGCCGGGGGCGGCTATCGCTACTGGCTGGGGAAAGTCGCCGAGTCCGAGGCGGGGCACGATTACGAACTGATCGCTGCGCCTCTGGACGTGGAACTGGTCCCTGGCCACATCACCCAGGCCTGGGCGTTCGGCCCCTCGGCGCCCGGCACCGAGCTGCGGGTGCGTCAGGGCGAATGGCTGCGGGTGCGTTTCATCAATCACCTGCCGGTAGCCACCACCATCCACTGGCACGGCATCCGCCTGCCGCTGGAGATGGACGGCGTGCCCTACGTCTCGCAGCTGCCGGTATTGCCCGGCGAATACTTCGACTACAAATTCCGCGTGCCCGATGCCGGCAGCTACTGGTACCACCCCCATGTGAACAGCAGCGAAGAACTCGGCCGTGGTCTGGTCGGCCCGTTGATCATCGAAGAGCGCGAACCCACCGGCTTCAAGCACGAACGCACCCTCAGCCTGAAAAGCTGGCATGTGGACGAAGACGGCGCGTTCGTTGCGTTCAGCATTCCACGCGAGGCGGCGCGCGGCGGTACGGCGGGGCGTCTGTCGACCATCAACGGCGTGTCCCAGGCGGTGATCGACCTGCCGGCCGGGCAGATCACCCGCGTGCGCCTGCTCAACCTCGACAACACCCTGACCTATCGCATCAACATCCCGGACGTCGACGCGCAGATCTACGCGCTGGACGGCAACCCCATCGAACCGCGCCCGCTGGGCAAGGAATACTGGCTGGGGCCTGGCATGCGCATTTGTCTGGCGATCAAGGCGCCGCCGGCGGGTGAAGAGCTGTCGATCCGTAACGGGCCGGTGCGCCTGGGCACTTTCCGCTCGGTGGCCAATACCGATGCGCCCGGCCAATGGCCGCCCGCGTTGCCGGCCAACCCGATCAGCGAGCCGGACCTGGCCAATGCGGAGAAACTCAACTTCAATTTTGAATGGGTGGGCACGGTGTCGGTGGATGACGGCAAGCCGCCGAGCCTGTGGCAGATCAACGGCAAGGCGTGGGACATCACCGACAAGACCTGCGCCGACCGCCCGATTGCCAGGCTGGAAAAGGGCAAGAGTTACATTTTTGAACTGAAGAACATGACCCAATACCAGCACCCAATCCACTTGCACGGCATGAGCTTCAAGGTGATCGCCTCGAACCGTCACAAGGTGGTGCCGTACTTCACCGACACTTACCTGCTGGGCAAGAACGAACGCGCCCGCGTGGCCTTGGTGGCGGATAACCCCGGGGTGTGGATGTTCCATTGCCATGTGATCGACCACATGGAAACCGGCCTGATGGCCGCCATCGAGGTGGTGTGATGCGCCAGATTCGCCCCGCAGCGATCATCGATCGCAGCCGCGACCAGCACTTCATGCGCGAAGCCCTGGCCCTTGCTGCCCAAGGCGCGGCACTCGGCGAAGTGCCGGTGGGCGCGGTGCTGGTGCAAAACGGCGAAATCATCGGCCGTGGCTTCAATTGCCCCATCAGCGGCAACGACCCCAGCGCCCACGCCGAGATGGTCGCGATTCGCGCGGCAGCCCAAGCCATCAGCAACTACCGGCTGGTGGGCAGCACGCTGTATGTGACCCTGGAGCCGTGCAGCATGTGCGCAGGCTTGATCGTGCATTCGCGGGTTGCGCGGGTGGTGTATGGCGCGCTGGAGCCCAAGGCCGGGATTGTGCAGAGCCAGGGGCAGTTTTTTACCCAGGACTTTCTCAACCATCGGGTATTGTTTGAAGGTGGGGTGCTGGCCGAGGAATGCGGAGCCGTTCTGAGCGAGTTTTTCAAGGGCCGCCGAGCCAAACCCTCTTCTAGCTGACACCGGGAAACCAATGTGGAGGCAGGCAAGCCCGCTCCCACAGGTGATCTTCATTTAGTCAGGGACGTTGTGGTTTATTTCCTGGCAATGATCACCGCCCGCATCGGTGCCGGCAGCCCTTCGATAGTCTTGCTGTGATCTTGCGGATCAAGAAAATCACTCAGCGACTGATACCTCATCCACTCGGTCCCGCGCTGCTCCTCCACCGTGGTCACGCTCACGTCCACGCAGCGCACTTCGCTGAACCCGGCGCGGCGCAGCCATAGCATCAGGGCCGGCACCGAGGGCAGGAACCACACGTTGCGCATCTGCGCGTAGCGGTCTTCGGGCACCAGCACCTGTTGCTGGTCGCCGTCCACCACCAGGGTTTCCAGAACCAGTTCGCCGCCCTTGACCAGGGTGTCCTTCAATGCCAGCAGGTGCTCGATGGGCGAACGCCGGTGATAGAACACGCCCATGGAAAACACCGTATCGAAGCCTTCGAGGTTCGCTGGCAAGTCTTCGAACGGGAACGGCAGGTGCCAGGCTCTGGGTTCGGACAGGTAGCGTTGCACCGCCTGGAACTGGCAGAAAAACAGCCAGTTGGGGTCCACGCCGATCACGCTGTCGGCACCGGCGCCGAGCATGCGCCACATGTAGTAGCCGTTGCCGCAGCCCACATCGAGGATGCGTTTACCTTTCAAGTCCAGATGCGGCGCCACCCGCGACCATTTCCAGTCCGAGCGCCATTCGGTGTCCACATGCACGCCGAACAGGTGGAACGGCCCTTTGCGCCACGGGCTCAGGCCCATCAGGGCGGTGTGCATCTGCGCGCGGGTCTGGTCGTCGCAATCGGTGTCCAGCGTCAGGCCGTTCAGCAGGTCGACGGTGCTCGGCTGAATGGCCGGCAGCGCATCCAGCGCGCTTTGCCAGCGCTCCAGGTCGCCGTGACCTTTTTCCATCTTGCTATCGAGCTGCGCTTGCAGGCCCTGGGCCCACACGGCCAGGGGAGTGCCAACCAGATGGCGGGCGAGGGGGGACAGATCAATCATGGCAAGGCAATCAACGAGGCAAAGTTAAGACACTGAAACCACGGCACCACGCTCGAGAACCCGGTCGCCAGCAGGCGTTCGCGGTGTTCTTCGAGGCTGTCGGGCTTCATGACGTTTTCGATGGCGCTGCGCTTCTGGGCGATTTCCAGTTCGCTGTAGCCGTTGGCGCGTTTGAACGCGATATGCAGGTCGGTGAGCAACGTGTGCTCCTGCGCGTCATTGAATCTCAGCTTTTCCGAGAGAATCAGCGCGCCGCCCGGCACCAGCGCCTGGCGAATGCGCGAGAGCAAAGCCAGGCGCTCGTGCGGAGCGATGAATTGCAGGGTGAAATTCAGTGCCACCACCGACGCCTGCTGGAACTGCAAGGCGAGGATATCGCCCTCGATCACTTCAACCGGCAGCAGCTCCTGGAACATCGAGTCCTGGCCATTGAGGTATTCACGGCAACGCTCGACCATCGCCGCCGAATTATCCACCGCGATCACCCGGCAGCCGTCCGTGCGCACATGGCGACGCAGGGCCTGGGTGACGGCGCCGAGGGACGAGCCGAGGTCGTAGAGCACGCTGCTCGGCTGGGCGAATTGCGCCGCGAGTACGCCGAGGTTTTCGACGATGGTCGGGTAACCCGGCACCGAGCGCTTGATCATGTCCGGGAACACCCGCACCACGTCCTCGTTAAAGGCGAAGTCCGGCACCAGGGGCAAGGGCTGGGCGAATAGGCGATCGGGTTCTTTGCTCACAGTTGTTCCGGCGACGAAAGGGAAGGGCCGGCATTTTAGCCAACTTGGCCCGTCGGTGCGCGGGTTGTCTGATGGGGGGCCCTAGTTCACCGTAATGGCGCAGTCGAAGGTGTCGACCGGTTCGGCTTCCGGCTGCCACGGTTGCTGAGAGGTGAGGCGCAAACGGCCTTGCCCGGCGGTGAACGCCTGGAACCGCCAAGTGGACTGGCCGCCGCCGCCAATCACGCCGGATTCGCTGCTGCTGTAGACCTCGGGGCTCAGCGCGCGCAACACGCCGCCGGCCGAGTCCTGAATGGCCCAGCGGTAGCCGGTGGTGGGGTTGCTCGGCAGAGTGAGGATCAGGTTCTGACCGGATTTGAGCTGCAGCGGGCAGGCGCTTTGGTCGTCCACGGTGATGTTTTGCTTCGGCGCGCTGGCGCACGCGGACAACAAGGCAAGGCTCAAGGGGAGAAACAGGCGGGCAACGGTCATGGGGGCTCCGGTTGTACACGACGAAGGGCGAGCATAACCGAAGATGGAGCGAGGTGTGACAGGCGAGGTGTGTGGTGTGGCGGATGGCGCTATCGGGAGCAAGCCCCCTCCCACATTTTGAAGTGTGAATACCTTCAAGTGTGGGAGGGGGCTTGCTCCCGATGAGGCCCTTACCGGCACTGCATAACGATCAGAACAACACCTTGGCCACATCCGCAAAGCGCTTGGCAAAGTGCACCGTCATGCCTTCCTTCAGGTACTCCGGCAACTCTTCGAAACTGCCACGGTTGGGCTCGGGCAGGATCAGCTCATGGATCTTCTGGCGCCGTGCCGCAATCACTTTCTCGCGTACCCCGCCAATCGGCAGCACGTGCCCGGTCAGCGTCAGTTCGCCGGTCATGGCCACGCCTTTTTTCGGCGCCTGGTTGCGCGCCAGCGACAGCAGCGCACTGGCCATGGTCACGCCCGCGCTCGGGCCGTCTTTTGGCGTGGCGCCTTCCGGCACGTGCAAGTGCACGAAGGCTTCGTCGAAGAACTTCGGGTCACCGCCAAACGACTTCAGGTTGGAGCTGATGTAGCTGTAGGCAATTTCGGCGGACTCCTTCATCACCTCGCCCAACTGCCCGGTGAGCTTGAAGCCGCGATTGAGCGTGTGGATACGCGTCGCTTCGATCGGCAGGGTCGCGCCGCCCATGCTGGTCCAGGCCAGGCCGGTAATCACACCGGTGCCGGATAGCACTTGCTCGTTGCGAAACACCGGCATGCCCAGTGAGCTTTCCAGGTCCTTGTTGCCGATCTTGATCACCGAGTCCGGCGCATCCAGCAACTTGACCACCGCCTTGCGCACCAGTTTGCCCAGTTGCTTCTCCAACTGGCGCACCCCGGCTTCGCGGGCGTAGCCGTCGATCAACGCACGCAAGGCGCCGTCGCTGATGGTCAGGCTGTTTTTCGCCACGCCGGCTTTTTCCAACTGCTTGGGCCACAGGTGGCGCTTGGCGATGGCGACTTTTTCTTCGGTGATATAGCCCGACAGGCGAATCACTTCCATGCGGTCCAGCAACGGGCCGGGAATCGAATCCAGGGTGTTGGCGGTGCACACGAACAGCACTTTGGACAGGTCCAGGCGCAGGTCGAGGTAATGGTCGAGGAATTCGACGTTCTGTTCCGGGTCGAGGGTTTCCAGCAGCGCCGAGGCCGGGTCGCCCTGGAAGCTCTGGCCCATTTTGTCGATCTCGTCGAGCATGATCACCGGGTTCATCACTTCCACATCTTTCAGCGCCTGCACCAGCTTGCCCGGCAGGGCACCGATGTAGGTGCGGCGGTGGCCCTTGATCTCGGCCTCGTCGCGCATGCCGCCGACGCTGAAGCGGTAGAACGGCCTGCCCAGGGACTCGGCGATGGACTTGCCGACGCTGGTCTTGCCCACGCCCGGTGGGCCCACCAGCAGCACGATGGAGCCGGCAACCTCGCCTTTATAAGCACCCACCGCGAGGAACTCGAGGATGCGGCTCTTGATGTCGTCCAGCCCGGCGTGGTGTTTGTCCAGCACCTTGCGCGCGTGTTTGAGGTCGAGCTTGTCCTTGCCGTACACGCCCCACGGCACCGAGGTGGCCCAGTCGAGGTAGTTGCGCGTGACCGCGTATTCCGGCGAGCCGGTTTCCAGGATCGACAGTTTGTTCAGTTCTTCATCGATGCGTTTTTTTGCCTGGGTGGGCAACACTTTGCCCTCCAGGCGCTGCTCGAACTGCTCGACATCCGCGCTGCGGTCGTCCTTGGTCAGGCCCAGCTCCTGCTGGATGACCTTGAGCTGTTCCTTGAGGAAGAATTCGCGCTGGTGCTCGCCGATCTTGCGGTTCACCTCGGCGGAGAGCTCTTTTTGCAGGCGTGCGACTTCCACCTCTTTGCGCAGCATCGGCAGCACTTTTTCCATGCGCTTGAGCATGGGCACGCAGTCCAGCACTTCCTGCAACTCGTTACCGGTGGCCGAAGTGAGCGCGGCGGCAAAGTCGGTGAGCGGCGATGGGTCGTTGGGGCTGAAGCGGTTGAGGTAGTTCTTCAGTTCTTCGCTGTACAGCGGATTGAGCGGCAGCAGTTCCTTGATCGCATTGATCAGCGCCATGCCGTAAGCCTTGACCTCATCGGTCGGCTCGCTCGGCTGGTGCGGGTATTCGACTTCCACCAGATAGGGCGGGCGATGGTGCTTGAGCCAGGTCTTGATGCGCACGCGGGTCAGGCCCTGGGCGACGAACTGCAGCTTGCCGTTCTCGCGGCTGGCGTGGTGCACCTTGACCAGCGTGCCGTACAGCGGCAGGGCCGAGGTGTCGAAGTGGCGCGGGTCTTCCGGCGGGGTTTCCATGAAGAACAGGGCCAGGGAGTGGTGATCGGATTTGCTCACCAGTTCCAGGGTTTCGGCCCACGGCTCTTCGTTGACGATCACCGGCAGCACTTGCGCCGGGAAGAACGGGCGGTTGTGGATCGGGATGATGTAGACCTTGTCCGGCAGGTTTTGCCCAGGCAGCGCCAGCCCGGTGTTGGACGAAGCGGATTCAGCGTTTTCGGGGTCGGCGTAATCGTTGATGTCGTAATCAGGGAAATCTTGCTGGTCGCTCATGGGGCACCTGCATAAGGAAGTATGGTGCTTAGATGGGGCGGGGCAGCGAGGGTTTCAATGGTGCGGCGGCGATAGCAACATATTGCATAAAATAACCGGTGTGACGCCGTCAGCTGATTTTGTGCAGGTAGGCCGGAATCGGCTGTTCCGGCAGTACCGACAACACTTTCAAACGCTGCAACATGCGCTGGCTGGCCCGTTGCAGGTGCTCGCGCAGGTTCAACGCGGCCGCATCCACGGCGCCGTGCAGCAACAATTCCAGGATCAGGCGATGTTCGGCCAGCATTGCCGGGTCGGCGCCGATGCCGAGCAGGCGATGGAAAATCCGGCTGATGATCATCGGGCTCTGACCCTGGCGAATCAGCGCGGCCATCTTGCGGTTCTGCAGACCCGCCAGGCAGCGCTGGTGCAAGTCTTCCTCGATCTGCTCGATGGCCTGCAGGCTGCACTGCGGGTTGTCCTGGGCTGCCAGCACCCGTTGCAGCATCGCCTGCAGTTCTGCGCGGTCGAGGTTCGGCGCGCTCTGGCGCAGGGCTTCGGGCTCGAGGCACGCGCGCAGTTCGTAGTCTTCGGTGACTTCGCGCGCGGTCAGCGGGCCGGCCAGCCACTGGGAGTAGGGTTCCTTTTCCACCAGGCCACGGTCGCGCAGGCGCATCAAGGCTTCGCGCACCACCGCGCGGCTGACCTTGAAGTGGTCGGCGGCGGCCTGTTCATCCAGGCGGTAATGGCCGAAGGCGATGCAGGTGGACAGCGCCGCGCCGATGTCCTCGACGATGCGCTCGCCCAGCGGCCGTGTGTCCACCAACTCGGCTTCGCCGTTGAGGCCCAGGTGCGCATGGCTCAGGGGCAGGCGCAGCGGCTCTATCGCCAGGTCGTCGGGGTTGATCAGGTAACCCCGGCCGTTGAAGCGGCAGATCAGCCCTTCGGCATGCAGCAGGTCCAGCGCCTTGCGCACCGGCACGCGGCTGGTGCCGAACAGTTCTGCCAGCGGCGCTTCGAGCAATACCAGGCCATGACGCGCGGTGCCGTTGACGATCGAGTCACGCAATACCTGGTGAATCATCGCGTAACGGGAGGCCGGGGCGGACACTGCTTTCATCGGTTTCTCGGGACCTTGTAGGACGGGCGACGGATTCTCTCATAGATGCAGCTGTCACTCTGCGCCACGTCGGCGGCGCTGTTTTGGGGCTGGTGTTACCTTTCTGCACCAAAATGTACTTTTTACTAAAAGATACATTATTCCATTCAAGACCCTTAGGGCGGGCTGCGCCAGTATTTTTATCGCTCCGCACACCATCTAGCCCGCAGCTATGCTGTAAAAGCGCAAAAGCCGATGTAGAGACTGGCACGAAAGCTGCCTTTGTAAAATGTACATTTTATTAATATGTACGTTTTATGAGGTTGATCCCGATGTCAGACGCCACCTCAATGGCCGAGGATTTCGCCAGCGGCCGTAACGACCCGGTGCAAGCCCTCGAACAGGCGCTCGAAAAAGCCGCCCGCTCACCCTCGGTGTTTATCAGCCTGAGCACCGAGCGCGCCCGCCGCGAAGCCGAAGCCGCCGCCGCGCGCTGGCGTGCCGGGCAGCCCTTGAGCCGGCTCGATGGTGTGCCGCTGGCCTGGAAGGACCTGTTCGACGTCGCCGGCAGCGTCACCACGGCGGGCGCCGCCTACCGCCGCGATGCGCCGGCCGCTCTGCTCGATGCGCCAGTGGTCGGCCTGTTATGCCGCGCGGGGATGGTCAGCCTGGGCAAGACCAACCTCAGCGAACTGGCATATTCGGGCCTGGGCCTGAACCCGCATTTCGGCACCCCGCACAATCCCCATGGCCTTGATCAGCCGCGCATTCCCGGCGGTTCATCGTCCGGTTCGGGCGTGGCCGTCGCTGCCGGTATCGTGCCCATCGCCATGGGCACCGACACCGCAGGCTCGATTCGCATTCCCGCCGCCCTCAACGGTCTGGTGGGTTACCGCAGCAGCAGCCGGCGCTATAGCCGCGACGGCGTGTTCCCGCTGGCACACACCCTCGACAGTCTCGGCCCGCTCACCCGCAGTGTGCGCGATGCGCTGACCCTCGACGATCTGCTGCATGGCCGCACTCAGCAGCACAACGCCCGCAGCCTCAAGGGCCAGCGCTTTGTGCTGGCGCAACAGGACGTCGAACCGGCCGTGGGCAACAACCTGCTGCGCGCCATGGAGCAACTCAAGGCCCGGGGTGCGCTGATCGAAGAGCGCGAATGCCCGCCCTTCCAGGCAACGCTGGACCTGATCAAACACCACGGCTGGCTCGGCGCCTTCGAAGCCTTTGCCCTGCATCAGGCGCTGCTCGACAGCCCCGATGCCGAACGCCTCGATCCTCGCGTACGCCGGCGCCTGGAAGCTGCGCGGGCATTGCCGGCCAGTCAATTGATCCACCTGACCGACGCGCGCCGCCAGCTGCAACAGCAACTGCTCGACGACCTCGACGGCGCCATCCTCATCACCCCCACCGTGGCCCATGTCGCGCCGCCGTTGGCCGCGCTGGAAGCCGATGACGCGTTGTTCGTCAGCACCAACCTCGCCACCTTGCGCCTGACCATGCCCGGCAGCCTGCTCGACATGCCCGGCGTTAACGTGCCCAGCGGCCGCGATGCCCAGGGCCTGCCCACCGGGCTGCTGCTCAGCGCCCCCAGCGGCGAAGACGCACGCCTGTTGCGCGCCGCGTTATCCGTTGAATCCGTACTGAATATTTAAGGAGACACACCATGGCTAAAGACATCCTCTGTGCATTTGGCGTCGACGTTGATGCCGTCGCCGGCTGGCTCGGTTCCTACGGCGGCGAAGACTCGCCGGACGACATCTCTCGCGGCCTGTTCGCCGGTGAAATCGGCGCGCCGCGCCTGCTCAAACTGTTCGAGCGCTACGGCCTGCGCACCACCTGGTTCATCCCCGGCCACTCGATGGAAACCTTTCCCGAGCAAATGAAAGCGGTGGCCGACGCCGGCCATGAAATCGGCGTGCACGGCTACAGCCACGAAAACCCTATCGCGATGACCGCCGAGCAGGAAGAAATCGTGCTGGATAAATCCATCGAGTTGATCACCCAGGTGACCGGCAAACGCCCGACCGGCTACGTGGCGCCGTGGTGGGAATTCAGCAAGGTGACCAACGAGCTGCTGCTGAAAAAAGGCATCAAGTACGACCACAGCCTGATGCACAACGACTTCCATCCGTACTACGTGCGCAAGGGCGACAGCTGGACCAAGATCGACTACAGCCAGCACCCCGACACCTGGATGAAGCCCTTGGTGCGCGGCGAAGAAACCGACCTGGTGGAGATCCCCGCCAACTGGTACCTCGACGACCTGCCACCGATGATGTTCATCAAAAAAGCCCCCAACAGCCACGGCTTCGTCAACCCGCGTCACCTCGAGGAAATGTGGCGCGACCAGTTCGACTGGGTCTACCGCGAACACGAACACGCGGTGTTCACCATGACCATCCACCCCGACGTGTCCGGTCGCCCGCAAGTGCTGTTGATGCTCGAGCGCCTGATCGAACACATCCAGAGCCATGCCGGCGTGCGCTTCGTCACCTTCGACGAAATCGCCGACGACTTCATCCGCCGCCAACCCCGAACCTGATTTCACCCCACCCTTGAGGCGCGACCCATGTCCATCTACAACAAGCTTGACCTGACTGGCTGGAAACCCCGGCAACTGTCGTCCCAGGAAGTACGTTTCGCCACCTGGATCGCGTTTTTCGCCTGGGTGTTTGCGGTGTATGACTTCATCCTGTTCGGCACCTTGCTGCCGGAGATCGGCCGGCACTTTGGCTGGGGTGAAGTGGAGCAGGCGCAGATCGCGACCTGGGTGGCAGTGGGCACGGCGGTGGTGGCCTTTGCCATTGGCCCGGTGGTCGACAAGCTGGGCCGGCGCAAAGGCATCATCTTTACCGTGGCCGGCTCGGCCTTGTGCTCGGCGCTCACCGCCATCGGCGGGGCGTGGGGCAAGTCGCCGCTGATCCTGATTCGTTCGCTGGGCGGCCTGGGCTATGCCGAGGAAACCGTCAACGCCACCTACCTGAGCGAGCTGTATGGCGCCTCGCAGGATCCGCGGCTGACCAAGCGCCGTGGCTTCATCTACAGCCTGGTGCAGGGCGGCTGGCCGGTGGGGGCGTTGATCGCGGCGGGGTTGACCGCGCTGTTGCTGCCGATCATCGGCTGGCAGGGCTGCTTCGTCTTCGCGGCCATCCCGGCCGTTGTCATTGCGATCATGGCGCGCAAACTCAAGGAGAGTCCGCAGTTCCAGATTCACCAACGCATCAGCCAACTGCGCAAAAGCGGCCAGGTGACCGAGGCGCAAAACGTCGCGGTGACCTATGGCGTGGACTATGACGAACACAGCAAGGCTGGCTTGAAGGCAGCCTTCCGTGGCCCGGCCCGTCGCGCCACTCTGGTGATCGGCGCGGCACTGCTGCTCAACTGGGCAGCGATCCAGGTGTTCAGCGTGCTGGGCACCTCGGTGATTGTCAGCGTGCACCACATCTCGTTCGAAAACTCGCTGATCATCCTCGTGCTGTCCAACCTGGTGGGCTACTGCGGCTACCTCAGCCACGGCTGGATGGGCGACCGGATCGGCCGCCGCAACGTCATCGGCCTGGGCTGGATGCTCGGCGGGCTGTCATTCGCCGGCATGCTGTTTGGTCCGAGCAATATGGCGATGGTGGTGGGGCTGTACAGCCTGGGCCTGTTCTTCCTGATCGGGCCGTATTCGGCGGCGCTGTTCTTTATCAGTGAAAGTTTCCCCACCAGCATCCGCGCCACCGGCGGCGCGATCATCCACGCGATGGGGCCCATTGGTGCAGTGGTCGCAGGGTTTGGCGCCACACAGGTGTTGTCCGCCGGCAGCGACTGGCAGACCGCCGCACTGTGGTTCGGCGCCGTGCCGTGCTTTTTGTCCGGTGTGCTGATGTTTGCCGCACGCCATGTGCGCCCGGAAACCGTTCAGTAAGGAGTGATCGATGAGTCGCAAAGTGGCTGTAATTACCGGTGCCGCCAGCGGCATCGGCCAGGCGCTCGCGGTGGCCTATGCGCGCCACGGCGTTGCGGTGGTCGGCGGATATTATCCGGCCGACCCGCACGACCCGGCCATTACCGTGTCGCAGGTGGAAGAGGCCGGCGGCGAGTGCCTGATGTTGCCGTTGGACGTGGGCGACACCGCCTCGGTCGATGCCCTGGCCGAGCAGGCGGTGCAGCATTTCGGCCGCCTCGATTACGCGGTGGCCAATGCCGGCCTGCTGCGTCGCGCACCGTTGCTGGAAATGACCGATACGCTGTGGGACGAGATGCTCAATGTCGACCTGACAGGGGTGATGCGCACCTTTCGCGCGGCGACCCGCCACATGAAGGAAGGCGGCGCGCTGGTGGCGATTTCTTCGATTGCCGGCGGTGTGTATGGCTGGCAGGAACACAGCCACTACGCCGCGGCCAAGGCCGGGGTGCCGGGGTTGTGTCGGTCGCTGGCGGTGGAATTGGCGCCGCTGGGCATTCGCTGCAATGCGGTGATTCCGGGGCTGATTGAGACGCCGCAGTCGCTGGACGTGAAGAACTCGCTGGGGCCTGAGGGTTTGGCCAGGGCGGCGCGGGCGATCCCGCTGGGGCGGGTCGGGCGCGCGGATGAAGTGGCGTCGCTGGTGCAATTTCTCACCAGTGAGGCGTCGAGTTACCTGACCGGGCAAAGCATCGTTATCGACGGCGGTTTAACCGTGCGCTGGCCCGACTGAGGGATGTACTCAATCCAAGTGTGGGAGGGGCTTGCTCCCGATAGCAGTGTGTCAGATACAGCTGTTTTACCTGGGCCACCGCTATCGGGAGCAAGCCCCCTCCCACATGGGACCTGTGTTTGTTTGAGGAGAATTTACATGCTCGCTCTCTCTAATCGCCGCGCCGTCATCACTGGCGCCGGCAGCGGCATCGGGGCCGCCATCGCGCGCGCTTATGCTGCCGAAGGCGCCCGTCTGCTGCTGGCCGACCGTAATGCCGCGAGCCTCGCTGAAACCGCGATCACCTGCCGCAACCTCGGCGCCGAAGTGGTCGAGTGCGTGGCCGACGTGGGCTCCGTCGAAGGCGCCCAGGCCAGCGTCGACCGCTGCGTCGAGCATTTCGGCGGCATCGATATTCTGGTCAACAACGCCGGCATGCTCACCCAGGCGCGCTGCGTCGACCTGTCCATCGAGCAGTGGAACGACATGCTGCGCGTTGACCTCACCAGTGTGTTCATCGCCAGCCAGCGCGCCTTGCCGCACATGCTCGCGCAGCGTTGGGGGCGGATCATCAACGTCGCTTCGCAGTTGGGCATCAAGGGCGGAGCCGAGTTGACCCACTACGCGGCGGCCAAGGCCGGGGTGATCGGCTTCACCAAGTCCCTGGCGCTGGAAGTGGCCAAGGACAACGTGCTGGTCAATGCCATCGCCCCCGGGCCGATTGAAACGCCGCTGGTGGGCGGCATCAGCGCCGACTGGAAACGCGCCAAGGCCGCCGAGCTGCCGCTGGGGCGCTTCGGCCTGGCCGACGAAGTGGCGCCCACCGCCGTGCTGCTGGCCAGCGAGCCGGGTGGCAATCTGTTCGTCGGCCAGACCCTCGGGCCGAACTCCGGCGACGTCATGCCATGAGCGGGGTGTAACCATGTGCGGACTCTGCGGATTGCTCGGCGAAGACCTTCACTGGAGCGATCCCCTGGGCGACGAGGTGCCCCGGCGCCGCGAACGCCTGCGCCGGATCGCGGCGATCAACCAGGTACTGGCGGTGTTCCGGCTCAAGGTCGAAGATTTCCAGGGCGCGTCGTACCTGCTGCTGGGGGCCACCGGCAAACAGGCATTGGCCAGCGGTCTGGATCAATTGTGGCAAGCGGCCGAGGCCATGCTCGGACGACCGCTGGACCCGCTTGATCCACGCCTGCTCGACCATCTGGAGTCAGCATGAGCATCGCCCTTAACGTCATCACCGGCTTTCTCGGCAGCGGCAAGACCACCTTGCTCACGCGCCTGCTGCATGGTGAAAGCCTCGGTGACACCGCCTTGCTGATCAACGAATTCGGCGATGTGGGCATCGACCATCTGTTGGTGGAGGAAGTCGCGCCGGACACCGTGCTGCTGCCCAGTGGCTGCGTGTGCTGCTCGATTCGCGGCGAGTTGAAAGACGCGCTGCTCGGCCTGCTGCAACGTCGCGAGCGCGGGGACATTCCGCCGTTCAAGCGGGTGATCCTGGAAACCACGGGCCTGGCCGACCCGGCGCCGATCCTCGCCACCCTGAACAACGACGTGCAACTACGCGGGCGTTTTCATATTGGTTTGGTGATCACCTTGGTCGACGCCAGCCACGCCGCCCTGCAGGAACGCCTGCACCCGGAATGGCTGGCCCAGGTGGCGGCGGCCGACCGTCTGCTGCTGAGCAAGACCGACCTGGTGGACGACTGCGCACCGCTGCGCGCGCACCTGCAGGCGCTCAATGCCGGCACGCCGATCCTCGACACCCACACGATCCACAGCGGCGACCAGTTGCTGCTCGGCGAAGGCCTGCGCAGCGCTGAGCCGGCGGTGGAAGTGCGCCGCTGGCAACTGCATCAGGCCACCACCGTCATCCACGGCGACGCGCAAGTGTGCTGCCTCACGTTTGAACAGCCGCTCGACTGGGTCGGTTTCGGGGTGTGGTTATCGATGCTGCTAAGATGCCACGGCGAACGAATCCTTCGCGTCAAAGGACTGCTCAACGTGAACGCAAGCTCGGCCCCCATCGTCATTCATGGCGTGCAGCACTGCCTGCATGCCCCGGTGCACTTGCCCGCGTGGCCGGGCAGCGACCGCCAGTCGCGGCTGGTGTTCATTCTGCGCGGTCTCGACCCCGTGCAACTGCGGCGCTCCTTCGACGTGTTCTCGCGGCGCTTCGCGGCATGATCACCCTGCGCGTGCTCGGCACGTCGGTGACCCTGCTCGAATGTCTGCGGGTGAGGGCGGAGCAGGAGCTGGGGATTCGCCTGGTGTACCAGGTGTACGACGTTGCCCAGGCCCAGCGCATCGCGGTGATGCAGCCCGACAGCTACGACCTGTATGACCAGTGGTTCCACAACGTCGACTTCGTGTGGCCGGCGCGGGCGATCCAGCCTATCGACACGCGGCGCATCGCGCTGTGGCACGAGATCAACGACCTGCCCAAGCGCGGTCGCCTGTCGCCCAACGATCGTCTCGGCAGCGGCAGCGTACCCAGCGAGCGCCTGTTCGTGCAGCACGACGGCAGCCTGGGCAGCAGCGTGACCGAGCGCATCAGCATGCTGCCCCTGACCCACAACGCCGACAGTTTCGCCTACCGCCCCGAGCGCGTGCCCGAAGGGTTCAGTCACGGCAATGAAAGCTGGGGCTGGTTGCTCGACCCGGCCTGGGGCGCGCGCACCGCGCTGCAAAGCGATGCTGCCATCGGCGCGCTGGACGCGGCACTGGCGGTGCAGGGCGCGGGCCTGGCGCGCTTCAACGACATCGGCAATATGAGCATCGAAGAGATTGATGTGCTGGCTGACATCCTTGTGCGCAAACAGAAGGCAGGGCACTTCGCGGCGTTCTGGTCGGACGATGAAGAAGCGGCGCAACTGATGCTCAGCCCGAATGTGGATATCCAGAGCCTGTGGTCGCCGACCCTGATGCGCCTGCATCGCGCCGGCGTGAAATACCGGCTGGCGGTACCGCGCGAAGGCTATCGCGGGTGGTTCGGCGGTTTGTCGCTGTCGCGCCACGCCCAGGGGCCGGTGCTGGATGCGGCGTATGCGTACCTCAATTGGTGGTTGTCCGGCTGGCCGGGCGCGGTGATGGCGCGGCAAGGGTATTACATTGGCAATCCGGCGCGCAGCCGTGATCATTTGAGCGCGGCGGAATGGGATTACTGGTATGCCGGCAAGCCCGCGCGCGAGGAGTTGCCGGGGAGTGACGGGTTGCCCCTGATCGAGGTGGGGGAGGTGCGTGATGGGGGGGCGTATGAGCAGCGTATGGGGCATATTGCGGTGTGGAATTCGGTGATGGATGAGCATAATTATCTGGTGCGGCGGTGGGGGGATGTGATGCGGGCTCGGTTGGTTTGAAAGCAACCCAAAATGCAGGCATGCCAGCTCTTGTCAAACGCAAGATAACGTGTTGATTTTAAAGCACGAAATTCCAGACAGCCACATCCCTGTGGCAAGCCCTAATGCCAGTCAGTCAAGCGCAGATCCCCTGTGGGATCGGGCAAGCCCGCGAAGGCGTCTGCCCAGCAAACATTGACGTTGACTGACCCACCGCCTTCGCGGGCAAGTCCGCTCCCACATTTGATCTTCGTCGCTTTTGGCATTGCGTCCGCTTAACTGAACGGCATTACGGAGCCAATACCCCGCCATCACCCAAAAAACGGATATTCACCCAACCAAAACGCCAAAAACCCGCCACCCCTCTCAGCAATCTGCTAAAACCAATCATTCCACCAAAATAGATATATTCCTGACACCCCACCACCAGGCCGCAAGGAATGCACATACCGACAGCCACCAGCGGTCAAGAACGGCGAGCCTCTCCCGAAAGCTCCGCCATGACCTGGCGTCACACCTTCCAGACCCGCATCGCCGCGGTCCTGGCGCTGTTGCTGTTGATCGTGGTCGCCGCCACCTACTTCGCCGTCAAGGTCGCCACCACCCGTGCCGTGGAAAACCAGGCGCATGTCCAGATGAAAACCGGCAGCGAGGTATTCGAACGCCTGCTCGACCTGCGCGGTCGCCGGCTGCACTACGGTCTGGACTGGCTGACCACCGATGCCCCGTTCAAACAGGCCGTGGCCGAGGGCAACAGCGAGGCGATTCTCGCGGCCCTGCGTCGGCACGGCTCCGGTATTCGTTCGAGCGAAGTGTTCGTGCTGGGGCTCGACGGCAAGGTGGTGGTCAGCACTTTACCGGTGTTCACGCGCGGCCAGCCGTTTCCCGCTGACGGCGCTCTGCGCCAGGCGCGGCGCAAGGGACTGCAGATGCTGATCGTGGCGATGGACGGGCGGCCCTACCTGCTGGTGCAGAAAGACGTGTACGACCCGTTGCCCATCGCCCGCGTGGTCATGGGCTTTCCCATGGACACGCAGTTCGCCAGCGAACTGCGCTCCATGAGCAACCTGGATGTGTCGTTTATCAGCGTGCATGGCGGTCAACCCGGTCCGCTGTTCAGCACTCAGCCCGAGGGCTGGCAGGCCGGCGTCGTCAGTCTGCTGCGTGAGGCGCCCCTCAACCCCGAACCACAGATCACCCGGTTTTACGGCGAGCGTGTGCTCAGCCAGGTGCTGGCCCTGGCCAACACCGGCGACAGCGGTGAGGTGCGCGTGCTGCTGCAAACCCCGCTTGACCAGGCGCTGGAGTCCTTTGAACCACTCGACCGGCAGTTTCTCGGTATCGCCCTGGCGGTGCTGCTGGTGTCGCTGGCCGGGGCATTGTTCCTCGCGCGGCGGGTGTCGCGCCCGCTCAGTGCCCTAGTGGACGCCGCCGCGCGCATCGGCGCCGGGGATTACCGCACGCCCGTGCGGGTGCGCGGCCAGGATGAATTCGGCCTGCTGGCCCGCGCGTTCAACGCTATGCAAAGCGGCATCGCCATGCGCGAGCGGCAACTGGCGCACAACGCCCTGCATGATCCGCTCACCGGCTTGCCCAATCGCGCGCTGGCGATGGAGCGCCTGGGCAGCGCGATCAGCGCACGGCGGCCGGTGGTGTTGCTGTACCTGGGCATCGAAAATTATCGGGTGATCAATGAGGGCTTCGGGCCGGAGGGCGTCGAGGAAATGCTGCGTGAAGCCAGCCGCTGCCTGTCCATGAGCCTGCTGACCAGCGACACGGCAGCGCGCATCGCCGGCAGCGAGTTTCTGTTGCTGCTGGAAAACACCCAGGTCGACCGCGCCGTGGCCCGCGCCGACCGCCTGCATGCGTTGCTCACCGAGCCCCGGCGCATCGGCGATGACGAGGTGCGCCATGAAGTGAGCATCGGCATCGCCGCCTACCCCGCCGATGGCCAGCAGGTGGAAGAGCTGATCAGCCGCGCCGCCATCGCCCGGCATGATGCGGCGAGCCTGCCCGGCCACCTGCAGATCTACCAGCAGGACCGCGACCTGGCCCACCAGCGCCAGATCACGCTGATCCGCGACTTGCGCCGCGCCCCCGTCGAAGGCCAATTGCTGCTCTGCTACCAGCCCAAACTCGACCTCAAGCTCGGCCATGTGTGCCAGGCCGAAGCCTTGCTGCGCTGGCAGCACCCGACGCTGGGCCTGGTCTCGCCGGCCGAATTTATCCCCCTGGCCGAGCGCACCGGCAGCATGGGCCTGCTCACCGCCTGGGTGATCGAAGAGGCCATCCGCCAGATCGCCGACTGGGCCCGGCGCGGGCTGCTGATCCAGCTGTCGGTGAACATTTCCGTGGATGACCTGGCCGACGATGACCTGGCCATGCGTGTCACCGGGTTACTGGCGCAATACGGCGTGCCGGCCCGGCAACTGATTTTCGAGATCACCGAAAGCGCGATCATGCACAACCCGCAGCAGGCCCTCAGCGTGCTGGAGCAACTGCGCGATTGCGGCATCAGCCTGTCGGTGGATGACTTCGGCACCGGTTACTCGTCGCTGGCGCAGTTGCAGCGCCTGCCGGTGCAGGAGTTGAAGATCGACCAGTCTTTCGTGCGCAACCTCGACAGCGCCGCCGGTGACGGCGTGATCGTGCGGTCCACCATTGAAATGAGCCATAACCTGGGGCTCAGGGTGGTGGCCGAAGGGGTCGAATTCGAGCCCAGCCTCAGGTTACTCAAGCTGTGGAACTGCGACACCGCCCAGGGTTACCTGATCAGCCGGCCGTTGGAGGCGATGGCGTTCGAGCAGTGGATGGGTCAGCAAAGCGTGCCGGTCTGATCCCTACAGTTTTTGCGCAGGCAGGCGATAACCTCAATGAGCCTGACCGATTGCATAGGTTTTTTACCGACCGACGGTCAGGCGTGCGACGCTGTTCAATGGTGGCCCTTTGCCTTGCTTGCGGCATCATAGCTGCCATTGGTTCCAATTTTTGCCAAGGCTGGCCGCTTTTCTCCTTAATTCGCGGATCTCCCATGGGTCGAGTTGTTCAACTGCTATCTCGCGCGGCGCTGTTACTGGCGGCGGCTGGCCCCGTCTCGGCGGCCACGCTCGAGGTGGTCATGCATCAGGCCGATGGCAGCCCGGTGGCGGATGCAGTGGTCACCCTGCAGGGCCCGGCCCATGCGCCGACGGGGCTGCTCAAGGCCGATATGGACCAGCGCGGCCAGCGTTTCGCGCCTCATGTGCTGGCCGTGCACACGGGCACCCAGGTGCTCTTCCCCAACAGCGACAACATTCGTCATCAGGTGTATTCCTTCTCGGCCGCCAAGCGGTTCGAGTTGCGCCTGTATGAAGGCACGCCGAGCGAACCGCTGCTGTTCGACAAGGCCGGCGTGGTGGTGCTGGGCTGCAATATCCATGACTGGATGCTCGGCTACATCTACGTCACCGACGACCCGGTGTTCGGTGTCAGTGACGCTCAGGGCCGTGTGCGCCTGGAGCAACTGCCGCCCGGCGACTACCACGCCACCCTGTGGCACCCGCAACTCAAGGCCATGCAGCCGTTGGACGGCGGCACCCTGCACATTCCCGCCACGGGCCTGAGCCACAGCGTGGTGCTGGCCCTGGAGCCGGTGTCCGCCGATCTTCCGCCCACGCCATCGGCGTTTGGCGAGGCCTTCCATCGAGCCGCCCATGAAACTGCGCAGTAGTTTCCAGGCGCGGGTCGCCACGGTATTGATCCTGCTGTCGCTGGTGGTGATCGGTGCGTTGTATTTCAGTGTGAAAGTCGCGACCCGCTCAGCGGTGCGCGGCCAGGCCATGACCCAATTGGAGGTAGGCTCGCGGGTGTTCGAACGCCTGTTGGATGCGCGCAGCCGACGCCTGGCCGATGCTGTGCAACTGCTGGCCACTGACTTCGGCTTTCGCGATGCGGTGGCCAGTGGCGATTCGGCGACGATGCGCTCGGTGCTGCTTAACCATGGCAAGCGCATCAATGCCAGCGACATGATCCTGCTCGGCATGGACGGCAAAGTCCTGTCCAGCACCCTGAGCGAAGTGCCTGAAGGCTCGACCTTCCGCTACGACCAGGCACTGCGCGAAGCCAAAAGCAAGCACCAGGCCACGCTCATCGTGCCGCTGCAAGGCCGGCCGCACCTTCTGGTGGAAGCGTCGGTGCTGGCACCGCTGCCGATTGCGCGGGTGGTGATGGGCTTCAGCATGGACGGCACGTTTGCCGATGAGTTGCGCTCGTTGAGCAACCTGGAAGTGTCGTTCCTGGCAATCGACAAAGGGGTGCCCGGCGAGTTGGTCAGCACCCAGCCGCAGGCGCTGCGCGAAAGCATCCTGGACCTGATGGAGGGCGATTCGAGCCGCCGGGGCGTATCGACCACTGATCATCTGGAACACAGCTTCCTCAGCCAGTCGCTGGTGCTGGCCAGCGACGACGACGGTAAAGTGCTGGCGCTTCTGCAAAGCCCCTTGGATGCGGCAATGCAGGCGTTCGTGCCGCTCGATGAAAAGATCCTCGGCATTGCGCTGGTGGCGCTGCTGGCCTCTTTGATCGGTGCCTTGCTGCTGGCGCGCACGGTGTCGCGACCGGTGCAGGCGCTGGCATCGGCGGCCGAGCGTATCGGGCAAGGCCACTACCTCACGCCGGTGACCCTGACCCGCAGCGACGAACTGGGTTTGCTGGCCGGCGCGCTCAATGCCATGCAAAAAGGCATCGCCGAACGCGAGCAGCAACTGGCGCACAACGCGCTGCATGATCGCCTCACCGGCCTGCCGAACCGCGCACTGGCGATGGAACGTCTGGGCAGCGCGATTGCCCTGCAGCGGCCGATTGCGCTGATTCACCTGGGCATCGATAACCTGCGTGCCGCCAGCGAAGCTGCCGGGCCGGACGCGGTGGACCAATTGCTGCTCACCGTCGGCCGGCGCCTGCAAGCGGTGCTGCGCCCCGGCGATACGCTGGCGCATCTGATCGCCGACGAGTTTCTGTTGTTGCTCGAAGGCGCCGGCAGCGACGAGGCGGTGGGCATGGCCGACAAACTTCAACAATTGCTGCTGCGCCCCCAAAGCATCAACGGCCATGACCTGGCGCTGGACTGCCGCCTTGGCATCGCGACCTACCCGGCCGATGGCGAAACCGCACACACCTTGCTCGAACGCGCCGCGATTGCCATGACGGACGCCGCGAAAATCCCCGGGCGCCTGCAGGTTTACAAGCAGGGCAGTGACCTTGCCCATCGCCGCCAGATCACCCTGATCCGCGACCTGCGCCACGCGCCCGGCCAGGGGCAATTACTGCTGCACTATCAGCCCAAGCTGGACATTCGCCACGGCCATGTGCGCCAGGCCGAAGCCTTGCTGCGCTGGCAGCACCCGCACTTCGGCATGATCTCGCCGGCGGAATTCATCCCCCTGGCCGAGCGCTCCGGCAGCATCCGCTTGCTGACCCAGTGGGTGATCGAGGAGGGCATCCGCCAGCTGTGCGAATGGAACCGGCGCGGCCTGTACCTGCAACTGTCGCTGAACATCTCGGCAGAAGACTTGCAGGGCGACGAACTGGCGCACCGCGTCTCGGCGCTGCTGCGGCGCTATGGCTTGCCGGCCGAGCAACTGGTGTTCGAGATCACCGAGAGCGCGGTGATGCGCGAGCCGGAAAAGGCCCTGAAAGTCCTGCACCTGCTGCGCGACTGCGGTATCAGCCTGTCGGTGGATGACTTCGGCACCGGTTATTCATCGCTGGCCCACCTCAAGCGCCTGCCGGTGCAGGAGCTGAAGATCGACCAGTCGTTCGTGCGCAACCTCGATGAAACCAGTGAGGACGCGGTGATCGTGCGTTCCACCATCGAGATGAGCCACAACCTTGGCCTCAAGGTGGTCGCAGAGGGCGTCGAGTACGCCCACAGCCTGCGCCTGCTGGAGCGCTGGCAGTGCGACACGGCGCAAGGCTACCTGATCAGCCGGCCGTTGAGCGCCGATGCTTTCGAAGCCTGGGTGGCGTTGCCGCTCAGTGCGCAAACTTCCCTGGTTCATTGAGTAGGCCGACGTGCGTCTTTTCCTGATCGGCTGCCTGGCCGCCCTGACTGTGCAAACCGCCCAGGCCGATAACGGCCGCCTGATCGCCACCGGCGGTGCCAGCAGCCTCGAAGGCGCAGCCGGCGGCGGCATCACGCCGTGGGCGGTACTTGCCGGTTATGGCGAGCAGCACGAGTGGGGCGCCACGGCGTTCGCCACCACGGTCAACCTGCCGGATTATCGCCTGGATGTGGCCGGGCTGGCGCTGGCCTATGACAACCGTGTCGAGCTGTCTTTCGCCCGGCAACGTTTTGACCTCGGCACCCTGGTGCACCGGCTCAACCTGCCGGATGACCATCTTGGCCAGGATGTGCTGGGGATGAAGGTGCGGTTGTTCGGCGACGTGATTTACGACCGTTTGCCCCAGGTGTCCCTGGGCCTGGAATACAAACACCAGAACAATTTCGACATTCCTCGCCTGGTCGGCGCCAGGCGCGACAGCGATGTGGAAGGCTATCTCGCCGCCAGCCGTTTGTTGATGGGCGCGGCCTTTGGTTACAACGTGCTGGTCAACGGCAGCCTGCGCTACAGCCGCGCCAATGAAACCGGCCTGCTCGGTTTTGGCGGCGACCGCCGCGACCGTCGCAGCCTGCTGAAGGAGGGCTCGGTGGCGGTGCTGTTCAACCCGCGCTGGGCGGTCGGCGTGGAATACCGGGAAAAACCGGACAACCTGTCATTTGCCCGCGAAAGCGATTGGGCGGATCTGTTTGTCGGCTACTTTCCCAACAAGCATGTGTCGGTGGTGCTGGCCTACGCGCGCCTCGGCGAAATCGCCACGCTGGCTGACCAGAACGGCACCTATCTGTCAGTGCAGGGGAGTTTCTGATGCGCTTTCTACCGGTTGTACTGGCAGTGCTGCTCAGCGCCTGTGCCCAGCAACCGCCCAGGGATGACAGCCTGTACCGCGACCTGGGCGCGATGCCCGGCATTACGCGGATTGTGGAAGGCATGCTGCTCAACGTGGCCCGTGATCCGCGTATCGTCGAGCACTTCCGGCGCGTCGATATCCAGCGTTTGCGCAACAAACTGATCGAGAAATTCTGCGTGGAGGCGGGCGGGCCGTGCACCTACACCGGGGATAGCATGGCCGAGACCCACAAGGGCCAGAACGTGACCCGCAGTGACTTCAATGCGCTGGTGGAGGATTTGATTGCGGCGATGGACAAGGAAGGCATCGCCGTACCGGTGCAGAACCGCCTGATTGCGCGGTTGGCGGCATTGCGCGGTGAGGTGATCGAGCACTAGCCTGCGCTGTTGCACAACAAACTGGAGACGCTGTGGCAAGCCCGCTCGCCACAGGGATGGGGGTTGTGCCTGAAACTTCTCACATTGAGTGTTTATGCCCCATTAAAAAGGCGGCTACCTGTTGAGGGTAGCCGCCTTTTTATGACCGCCCGTGCCGCTTAATCAGGCAGTTTGAACGCCATCACGTAGTCGCCTTGCTTGGTGCCCAGGGAGCCATGACCGCCGGCCATGACCAGCACGTATTGCTTGCCGTCCTTGCCGGTGTAGGTCATCGGTGTGGTCTGCGCGCCGGCTGGCAGGCGACCTTCCCACAGTTGCTTGCCGTTTTTTACGTCGTAGGCACGCAGGTACTGGTCGAGGGTGCCGCTGAGGAACGCGACGCCGCCGGCAGTGGTGAAGGTTCCGCCCAGGCTCGGTACGCCCATGGTCAGCGGGATCGGAATCGGCGAGCTGTCACGCACGGTGCCGTTCTTGTGCATCCAGATGGTCTGGTGGTTGGTCAGGTCGACCGCGGCCACATAACCCCACGCCGGTGCCTGGCACGGCAGGCCCAGTGGCGACAGCAGTGCTTCGAGGATCACGCCGTACGGCGCGCCTTTGTTCGGCTGCACGCCTTCGGTTTCGCTGACGCGCGGGCCTTGTTTGGCGATCTCGGCGGCCGGGATCAGCTTGGATTTGAACGCCATGTAGCTGGGGTTCACAAACGCGATCTGACGCACCGGGTCGACCGAAATGCCGCCCCAGTCGAACACGCCGAAGTTACCCGGGTACACGATCGAGCCCTGCAGCGATGGCGGGGTGAACGGGCCGTCGTAGCGCATGGATTTGAAATCGATGCGGCACAGCATCTGGTCGAATGGGGTCACGCCCCACATGTCGCGCTCTTTGAGCGGCGGCGGCATGAAGTTCAGCTCGGATTTGGGCTGAGTAGGGGAGGTGCGATCACCTGCCACTGCGCCTTGCGGCACCGCCACTTCGTGGATCGGCACGACCGGCTGGCCGGTCGCGCGGTCCAGCACGTAGATGCTGCCTTGCTTGGTCGAGGCCATCACTGCCTGCTTGACGCCGGCTTCGGTCTTGACGTCGATCAGCGACGGCTGGCCACCCACGTCCATGTCCCACAGGTCGTGGTGAGTGAACTGGAAGCTCCATTTCACATGGCCGCTGTCGATGTCCAGGGCGGTGAGGCCGGAGGCGTATTTCTCGGATTCGTCGGTACGGTCGCCGCCGTACTGGTCGGGCATCTGGTTGCCCATCGGCAGGTAGAGCATGCCGAGTTTTTCATCCACGGCGAACATGGACCACATGTTCGGCGAGTTGCGCGTGTAGGTCTGGCCTTCGGCCAACGGGGTGGTGTCGTCCGGGTTGCCGCTGTCCCAGTTCCACACCAGCTTGCCGGTGTGCACGTCGAACGCGCGGATCACGCCGCTTGGCTCGTCCGTCGAAACGTTGTCGGTGACGTGGCCGCCGATCACTACGAGGTTTTTGGTGACCGCCGGTGGCGAAGTGGAGTAGTAACCGCCTGGCGCGAAGCTGCCGATGTTGGCGCGCAGGTCGATCTGGCCTTTGTCGCCGAAGTCTTCACACATCTTGCCGGTGTCGGCGTTGAGGGCGATCAGACGAGTGTCGGCGGTCGGTACGAAGATGCGTTTCGGGCAGGCCGTCGGCGCGGCGGCCGGGCTGGCGCTGCCGGTGGGGCTTTGCTCGGAGGCGTAGGCGGCGTCATCGTGATACGACACGCCACGGCAGGTCATGTGCGCCCACCCCTTGAAGTTCTCGGCGCCCTGGCTGCTGATCTTCGGATCGAAGCGCCAGATTTCCTTGCCGGTGTCCGGGTCCAGGGCAATGACCTGGCTGTGCGGGGTGCACACGTAGAGCATGCCGTTGACCTTGAGCGGGGTGTTTTCCGCAGTGGTCTCGCCCGGATCACCGGCGCCCGGGATGTCGCCGGTGCGGAAGGTCCACGCCGGCACCAGCTTGTGCGCGTTGGCCGGGGTGATCTGCGCCAGTGGCGAGTAGCGATCACCGAAGGCCGAACGGCCGTAGGAGTTCCAGTCCCCGTCGGCCTGGGCGGGTGCGGCGTTGGCCATGCCCGGCACTGCGTCGCGGTCGAGCTGGCCTTTCTTGACCATGACACCTGGGGTGGTGAACTGGCTGGCCAGTGCGGCGGCACCCGCCAGCACCACGGCCACGCTCAGCGCGCCGGTGCCCAGCGGCGCAGGTTGACCACGCAGCAACGGACGGCGAAACCACGGCAGCAGCATGACCAGACCCAGGGCGAACAGCAGC
The DNA here is from genome assembly GCF_036864995.1 of Pseudomonas trivialis. Classification (NCBI taxonomy): domain Bacteria; kingdom Pseudomonadati; phylum Pseudomonadota; class Gammaproteobacteria; order Pseudomonadales; family Pseudomonadaceae; genus Pseudomonas; species Pseudomonas trivialis. Next base: position 1,148,776 of record NZ_CP142151.1, read on the forward strand.
GCCAGGCGCGGCACCAACTGCCACCAGTCCAGGCCGACTTCCCACAAGGCCCACACGGTGCTGGCGAACAGCACCAGCGCGTAAAGACCCAGCGCCGCGCGGCGGGTGGCCAGCAGCAGGACGCCGGTCAGGATGAGGCCGATACCGGCCAGCAGGTAGTACAGCGATCCGCCGAGCATGCTCAGCTTGACGCCGCCGGCCAGCAAGGCCAGCCCCATGATCAGCAGCAAGACGCCAAGCAGCCTGGGCAGCAGGCGGCTTGGGCTCGAAGCACCATCAGTGCTCATAGTGTGTTTCTCCGTCACGTTGGAATAATTATGTAACCCCGCGCTTCACTGTAGATGACGATTCGACGCGGGCTTGGTTCAGGGTTTTTTTGCTATTTCTGGGGAACGCGAGGCTTATCCACAAGCGGACGATAGATTCCCCATACGCAGGCCGATTTAAGACAGCGCTGTCTTTATGCTTGGGGACTTTCGGCGAAAGGGGATGACCGGGAGGTGAAGCGTTTCAGATTGTTGCGAAGGATAATGCGGCGGGGCGTTTTGAGAAAGCGTAAATCGCAAGATGCATCATTTCAGATTTGGTAACAGTGACTGAATGTCGCGGCAAAAACTTAAGGGGTTAGCGGGCTCATGTGGGAGGGAGCAAGCCCCCTCCCACAGGGGAACTGCAGTGCGGGCGTTAGAAGATGGTACGCACGCCGACCTGCACACTGCGCCCCGGTGCCGGGGCGATGTCGCGCAGGATCGAGCTGGCGTAGCGCACGGTCTGGTTGGTCAGGTTTTCACCGTTGACGAACGCCAGCCATTGGCTGCCCCCCATGTTGAAGTGGTAACCGGCGCTGGCGCCCAGGGTGGTGTAGCCGTCGGTGCCGCTTTCGTTGTCCGGCACGCGGCCCTGGCCGGCGGCATGTTCCACGTCGATGCGTGCCTGCCAGCGGTCCAACTCCCACAGCAGGCCGCTGCTCATGCGTAATGGCGCAATGCGCGGCAGGGCTTCGCCGGTGTCGAGGTTGGTGGCTCGGGTGTAATCGCCCGACAGTTCCAGAGCGAACTTGCCGTAGGCGCTTTCGCCGAGTTTCCAGTGATCCTGGGCTTCGAAGCCGGCGAAACGGGCACGCACGCCGGAGTAGGTGTACTCGGGGATGCCGCTCGGGTCGGCTTCGCCTTCGTCGTTCAAGGTGCGACCGGTGCCCAGCAGGCCGATGTAATTGGAGAAGTGGCTGTAGAACACACCGAAGCTGCCCTTGTGGGTGCCGTTGTCGAAGCGCAGCGCCAGGTCGCTGGACACGGCCTTTTCTTTCTTCAGGTTGGCGTCGCCCAGTTCATAGGTGCCGGTGGCGACGTGGGCGCCGTTGGCGTACAGCTCGTAGAAGGTCGGTGCGCGCTCGGTGTAGCCCAGAGTGGCGGCCACCGACCAGATGGGGGTCAGCGTGTACACCGCGCCCGAGGACAGGCTGCCGGCGGTGAAATCGTTGCTATTGTCGGCTGCGGCAAAGCGTGCGTTGCCCTTGGCATCGGGGTCGACGCTGGTGTGTTCCAGGCGCCCGCCGAGGCTGAGTTTCAGGCGCTCGGTGGCTTGCAGCTCTTCGAGAATAAACAGCGCAGCGGCATTGGTGTCGGTCTGTGGCACGAAGGCTTCTTCGCCCAGTGCGGAGAACTCGTTGCGCGTTACCTGGGCGCCGACCACGCCGTCGAGCGGGCCGATGGGCTGGTGGCGCGCTTCGACGCGGGCCTCGTAGCCCTTGTTCTTGAAGATTGTTCCAGTCTCGCCACCCTCGATTTCGCGGTGCTCGTAATCGGTGTAGCCCGCGTCGAGTTTTACCGAGGTAAACGGGCCTTGCAGGTTGCGGATCTCGGAGGCGAAGGCGTAGTGGTCCTGCTTCATGCGGATACGCACCGCCTGTTCGGCCGGAGAGCCGTAATTGGCGTCGTAAGTGCTGTAGGACAGCCCGGCATAACCGTCGTCCCAGGTGTAGGAACCACCCACGGCACCGCCGTCCTGGCGCCCGTCGCTGTTGCCCAGTCGCCCGTCTTTGCCAGGGCCGTCCTCGCTGACCGGCGCGTGGCGGCTGCGTGCGAAACCGGGGATCTTCAGGTCGTCGAATTCCCGTGCGTTGGCGTCCAGGTGCAGCGCGAAGGCACCGTTGCCGGCTTCCAGTTTGCCTGCGCTGCTGCGGGTGGTGTCGGCGCCGCCGTAGCGCAACTCGCCGGCACCGTGGATGCCTTCGATGGCTTCGGTGGGGATGCGATTGTCGAAGGTGTTGACCACGCCGCCGATGGCGCTGCCGCCATACAACAGCGCCGCCGGGCCGCGCACGATTTCAACGCGCTCGACATTGACCGGGTCCAGCGGCACCGCGTGGTCGTAGGACAGTGACGAGGCATCCAGCGCGCCCACGCCGTTGCGCAGAATGCGAATGCGGTCGCCGTCCTGGCCGCGGATGATCGGCCGACTGGCGCCCGGCCCGAAGTACGAAGACGACACGCCCGGCTGCTTGTTCAGGGTTTCGCCAAGGCTGCCTTTCTGTTGCAGGGTCAGGTCATCGCCTTCGAGCACGGTGGTGGGCGAGGCGAGCTGTTGGCTGCCCAGCGGGTTGCCGGTGATGACCTGGGGTTGCAATTCAAGGGCGTGGGCTTCAGAGCAGATCAGCAGGGCGGCAGCGAGTGGGGTCAGGCGCCACAGAGAGCAGAGAGACATCGTACATTCCTTGGTAAAACGTTTGATATTTGTAGTTACAATATAACATCTCTTTTTTCGCCGGGAAGGGGAACTTTTTACCTGGATCGGCGCGGTGGTAAGGTGTGCCCCCTCGTGATCATTTCCCTGATAGGCCCCGCATGACCGCAACACACAACGACCCACTGCACGGCGTGACCCTGCAACACGTCCTCACTACCCTGGTGGAACACTACGAATGGTCGGGCCTTGCCGAACGTATCGATGTGCGCTGTTTCAAGAGCGACCCGAGCATCAAGTCGAGCCTGACGTTCCTGCGTAAAACGCCGTGGGCGCGGGAGAAAGTCGAAGGGTTGTACGTCAAGCTGATGCGCACCAAACGTCCGCTGGACTGAGCCGATGAAGCGTTTCATTGCGGCGGCGGCGCTGGCCGGTTGGGTGGGGCTGGCAATTCAGCAGTACCTGATTTTCCATTCGCGCTGGGAGACCGGCGCCAGCCTGTTGGGTGGGCTGGTCAACTTTTTCAGTTTCTTCACGGTGCTGACCAATACCCTGTCGGTGGTGGTGCTGAGCTATGCGCTGGTACCTCGGAGTGGCGCCGCCAAACGTTTTTTCCTGGCGCCCAGGGTCAGCAGTGGAGTCGCCGTGAGCATCGTCTTCGTGAGCCTGGCTTACAACCTGCTATTGCGGCATTTATGGAGCCCGCAAGGCTTTCAGTTTATCGCCGATGAACTGCTGCACGACGTGATGCCGCTGCTGTTCTTTATCTACTGGTGGCGCTGCGTGCCCAAGGACTCATTGCGTTTCAAGCACATTGCGGGTTGGGTGATCTACCCACTGGTGTACTTCGGCTATGTGCTGCTGCGCGGGGATTTGCTGGGACAGTATCAATACCCGTTCATCGACGTGGGCACGCTGGGTTATCCACAGGTGTTTGTGAATGCCGCAGGCATTCTGGTGGGGTTCGTGCTGGTCGCGCTGGTCATGGTGGGGCTGGGCAAGTATGCGAAGACTTGCGCGAACTGATGTGGGCTTGTTGTGGCGAGCGGGCTTGCACCGCGTTGGGCTGCGAAGCAGCCCCAAAACCAGGCTCTACGCACTATCAGTCACATTGCGCTGTCCTTGATTGGGGGCGCTTCGCACCCCAACGCGGGGCAAGCCCGCTCGCCACAGAGTTACAGCGTCGAGGCTTTCACATGGCCTGGCTCAGGCTTCGTCGCTGCCTTGCGCGCGCCAGTAGCCGGGGACCTTGAGGAATTCTTCGTTGACCTGATGAGGTTTGTGCTGGTCATGGTGGGGCTGGGCAAGTATGCGAAGACTTGCGCGAACTGAGGTGGGCTTGTTGTGGCGAGCGGGCTTGCCCCGCGTTGGGCTGCGAAGCAGCCCCAAAACCAGGCTCTGCGCAGTGTCAGGCACACTGCGTTTTCCTTGATTGGGGGCGCTTCGCACCCCAACGCGGGGCAAGCCCGCTCGCCACAGAGTTACAGCGTCGAGTCTTTCACATGGCCTGGCTCAGGCTTCGTCGCTGCCTTGCGCGCGCCAGTAGCCGGCGGCCTTGAGGAATTCTTCGTTGACCTGATGAGGTTCGTGTTAGTCGCGCTGGCCATGGTGGGTTGGGTAAATATTCAAAGGCTTGCACGAACTGAGGTGGGCATGTTGTGGCGAGCGGGCTTGCCCCGCGTTGGGCTACGTAGCAGCCCCAAAACCAGGCTCTGCGCAGTGTCAGGCACACTGCGTTTTCCTTGATTGGGGGCGCTTCGCACCCCAACGCGGGGCAAGCCCGCTCGCCACAGAGTTACAGCGTCGAGTCTTTCACATGGCCTGGCTCAGGCTTCGTCGCTGCCTTGCGCGCGCCAGTAGCCGGGGACCTTGAGGAATTCTTCGTTGACCTGATGAGGTTTGTGCTGGTCATGGTGGGGCTGGGCAAGTATGCGAAGACTTGCGCGAACTGAGGTGGGCTTGTTGTGGCGAGCGGGCTTGCCCCGCGTTGGGCTGCGAAGCAGCCCCAAAACCAGGCTCTGCGCACTATCAGTCACACTGTGCTGTCCTTGATTGGGGGCGCTTCGCACCCCAACGCGGGGCAAGCCCGCTCGCCACAGAGTTACAGCGTCGAGTCTTTCACATGGCCTGGCTCAGGCTTCGTCGCTGCCTTGCGCGCGCCAGTAGCCGGCGGCCTTGAGGAGTTCTTCGTTGACCTGGTGGGTGTCCAGCAGCACGCGACGCAGTTGGCGCGATAGCCTGGATTCGGTGGCGACGAAGCAGTACAGCGAGCCATCCGGCAGCGTCAGCTTCTGCACCGTATCCAGCAAGTCATTGCGGCCACGTATGACCCAGATCACTCGTACGTCCGCCGCACTTTGCAGGGCCTGCTGCTCCGCTTCATTCTCGATTTCAATCACCGCCAGCACCTGGCGCCCGGCCGGCAGTTCTTCAAGGCGTCGGCCAATGGCCGGCAGTGCGGTTTCGTCGCCGATCAGCAGGTAGCTGTCGAAGATATCCGGCACGATCATCGAACCCCGTGGCCCACCGATATACAGGTGCTGGCCGACCTTGACCTGCTCGACCAGGTGGAAGCGGGGCCATCGCCGTGCAGCACGAAGTCGATATCCAATTCACCAATGTCCAGGTCAAAGCGTCGTGGCGTGTAGTCGCGCATGGCCGGCTGCGGGCCGTCGCCCTTGATGCTGAACGTCGGGCTTTCCAGCGCGGCCTGCTCGGCGGCGTTCTGCGGGAACAGCAGCTTGATGTGATCGTCGCTGCCCAGGCTTACGAAACCCTCCAGTTCAGGGCCGCCGAGGGTGACGCGGCGCATGCGCGGGGTGATGTCGACCACGCGCAGCACCTCGAGACGGCGACGTTTGATTTCATGGGTCACGCGATGGATGGCTTGGGTATTCATTGGTCCTTCCCGTCGGCAATGGCTTGCGCGGTGCGGTTGAGCAGCGCCGCGACACGTTCGATTTCTTCCGGGCTCCAGCGCCCGTGGTGCGAATGCAGGGCATGGCGCACGTTGTGCACCGCCTCATGGATCTGCGGCGGGCGGTCCTGGCCACGCAATGAACGCTTGCTCACGTCGATGCGCATGCGCACGCCGTCCAGGGCCACCGCTTGCTCACTCAGGAAGAGACGACCGGCGTCGGTGATTGTGTAGCGTTTTTTTCCGCCCTCAGCGTCGCCGCTGATCAATTCGCTCTCTTCGAGAAAGGTCAGGGTGGGGTAGATCACACCGGGGCTGGGGCTGTAGGCGCCGTCGAACAGACCCTCGATACGGCGGATCAGGTCGTAGCCATGGCACGGCTGTTCGGCGATCAGCGCCGGCAGCAGCAATTTCAGGTCACCGGGTGCGAACACGCGGGGGCCGCGGCCCCCACGTTCGCGGCCTGGGCGTCTCTCAAAGCCGTCGCGGCTGTCGTGGTGGGGATGATGATGCTCTTTCATGTGTCTGCTCTCCGTCATGGTTAGATACAACTTAAGATATATCTTGAAACAGAGGCAAGCTGTGCTGACGGACGGTCACGCTGCCCCTCAGGCACATTCATATCTGGATACGCGTTGTTTAGTTCATCTTGGTGCAACTTGTAATACCGTTCTTACAGTCGCTATTAGGTACTAATAGTTCTTGATAACTTCAAGTAGTCCATTTCTTACAGTCAAATTCAAAGTTTTGGCAAAGTGCCAGTTTTTTCCCATAAGTTGTATTGACTTTCGACTACTCGAGTAAGCGAAAGCACCTGCTTACTTCCCACAAGTAACTCGGGATACTTCTCCGGCGCTGATCGAGCGCCCTGTTGTCAATGCAACTTGTTGGAAACACACGGAAGCCTTTCCGTGTCACTGGTCCTCAACGCCCGTAGTTCACGAGCAACGGGGCCGGGCTCCCTTACTGGCAATTTTATTAGATGGATATGTGCAATATGAAAACCAAAATGAAAACCGCGCTGTTGGCTATCGGTTTGTTGGCAGGTTCGGCGTCTGTTCAGGCGGCTGATGGAACAGTAACGTTCACCGGTTCAGTGCATTCGGGCGCTTGCTCCATCAAGCCTGAGTCCGTCGATCAAACCGTTCCGCTGGGTGCCATCGCCAAGCATCAGTTGCAGTCGGGAGGTCAATCCAACCCTCGACAGGTCCTGATCAAACTCGAAGGCTGCGATTTGTCCGGCCTCACCGACAACACCGTAACCACCACCTTCACCGCAGCACCGTCGACTGTGGTGCCGGGTGCGATCGGTACCGTCGGCAGCGCCGGCGGCGTGGGCATCATGATGAGCCACGGCGGCAGCCTGGTTGAGCTGGGCAAGCCTACCGCGCCGCAGATCATCAGCACGGGTGACAACACCCTGGAATTCGGTGCCTACGTGAAAGGCGCCGCCACCGACCCGATCATTCCGGGTGATTTCAGCGCCGTCACCAACTTCACCCTGGCTTACCAGTAAGTCTGTTCCCCCGCCGCAGCGGGTGCGGCGGGGAACCTGGCGGGAGATAAAGGTGAAAACATTCATAAGTCTCGCTGTCGCCTGTTCCCTGATGAGCTTCACCAACCCTGGCATCGCGGCGTCCCAGGGCGAAGGGATCGTCACATTGGGAGGGCAGGTGATGGACTCGGCCTGCGGGCTGGAACTGGCCAGTCGTGATCAAACCATCGAAATGCCGGCCGAGCCTGTCGGTCGTCTGCTGCGCAATACGCAGGGAAATCCTCATCCCTTCGAGCTGCGCCTGATCAATTGTTCGTTGAGTCGCCCCGATCCATTCCGCCCTGGCGCGAGCCTGCCGGATTGGGAGCACCTGCGCGTGATGTTCGACGGTGCCAGCGACATGGGCGGGCGCTCTTTTGCGTTGTTTGGTGAATCCCAGGGCGTTGCGCTGGATATCACCGATGCGGACGGTCACGGCAGCGTTCCAGGTGAAGCCTTGCCGCGCAAACCCTTGGTCGAGGGCGACATGACCCTGCACTTCACGCTTCGTCTGGTGGGTAACGGGCGCCCGATAGTTGTCGGGCCTCATCGTGCCGCTGTGCGGTTCAAGTTGGAATACTTTTGAAGAATGATGGGTTGCTTGCATGTGGAATACGTCGAAGGTCAGAAATACGCTTCGCCCCAGTCTCTTTGGCGGGTTGATGACACTGGCAGGATCAGCGCTGGGGGCCGGGGACATCGAGTTCAATACCGACGTTCTTGATCTGAGTGATCGTACCAATATCGACTTGTCTCGGTTTGCACGCAGCGGGTTTATCCTGCCGGGCACCTACTCGATGGTCGTGCAGTTGAATGGCCAGTCTATTCCTGAGCAATCGGTGGCGTTCCATGCCCCGGATGATGATCCGAAGGGAAGCCAGGCCTGTTTATCCGCAAGTCTTGTCGAGCAGTTGGGCCTCAAAGCGGCCGCAGTGGCCAGGTTCACCTGGTGGAAAGGCGGCGAGTGCCTGGATCCGCAAAGCCTGCCCGGCATGGAAGTCAGTGGCGACCTGGCCACCTCCACGCTGAGCATCAGTTTGCCCCATGCCTACCTTGAGTACAGCGCCATCAACTGGGACCCGCCCGCGCGTTGGGACGAAGGCGTTCCAGGGCTGTTGGTGGACTACAACCTGACGGCACAGTCCAACTACCGGAGAAACGACGGCACCCGAAACAACCTCAGTGGCAACGGCACTGTCGGCGCCAATGCCGGGGCCTGGCGCGTGCGCGCCGATTGGCAGGGTCGGGTCGAGCGCGCCAACGAAGGCGCGTATGGCAATCAGAAGCTGGAATGGAGTCGTTTCTACGCCTACCGCGCCATTCCTGCACTGAAGGCGCGGCTGGTGGTGGGCGAGGACTACCTGTATTCGGACCTGTTCGACAGCTTCCGCTTTACCGGGGCGTCGCTCAATTCGGATCAGAGCCAGTTGCCGCCGAACCTGCGCGGTTACGCCCCCGAAGTGATCGGGGTGGCCAAGACCAATGCCAAGGTCATCATCAGCCAGAAGGGCCGCGTGCTCTATGAAACCCTGGTGGCCGCCGGCCCGTTTCGTATCCAGGATCTTCACGATGCGGTGACGGGTTCGCTGGATGTGCGGGTTGAAGAGCAGGACGGTTCTGTGCACAGCTTCAAGGTCGATACCGCCGGCGTGCCTTATCTGACGCGGCCCGGACAGGTACGGTACAAGCTGGCGGCCGGGCGACCGACCAACCTTCATTACGGCTCTGACGGCAACATGTTCGGCACCGGGGAATTCTCCTGGGGTGTCAGCAACGGTTGGTCGCTGTTTGGCGGCGGCATGACGGACAACAATTATCGCGCGCTGTCCGTCGGAGCCGGTCGCGACCTGCTGGCATTCGGCGCTGTGTCGGTGGACGTCACGCAGTCCCGCGCCCAGCTCTGGGGCGATACGCTGACGGGCAAATCCTACCGCCTGCAATATTCCAAGAACTTCGAGGAGTACGACAGCCAGGTAACGTTCGCCGGTTACCGCTTCTCCGAGAAAAACTTCCTGAGCATGAGTGAATACCTGGACGCCCGCCATTACGGGTTGAACGGCGAGCGCGCCGGCGGACGCGGCACGCTCAATGAACACGGTGAATACGTCGAGAGCTGGAAGCCGATCGGCGGCAGCAAGGCGCTGTATACGGTCACGGTCAACAAGCAGTTTCGTGATCTTGGCGCTACGGTCTATGCCAGCTACAACAAGCAGACCTACTGGAGCCGGCCGGACACCCAGCGCTGGAACCTGTCGCTGTCGCGCTACTTCAACGTGGGCAGCGTCAAGAACATGAGCCTGTCGCTGAACCTGTACCGCAGCCAGGAATACCAGCACCAGGACAACGGCATGGCGCTCACGGTGAGCCTGCCGCTGGGGCGCACCGGCACCCTGGCGCTGGATTCCAACCGGGCGGGTGGCAACAACACCTTTTCATCGCGCTACAGCGACCGCATCGACGAGCGCAACAGCTACCAGTTGAGTGCCAGCAACCGTTCGGCCAGTGCGTACTTGAGCCACATGGGCGATCAGGCCGACATCGACCTCAGCGCCAGCACGCAGGAAGGCGATTACCGCACCCTCAGCGTATCGGCTCGCGGCGGTGGCACGCTCACGGCCCAGGGCGCGGCGCTGCACCGTACCGGCAGCACCGGCGGCACGCGGCTGATGGTCGATACCGGTGGTGTGCCCGATGTACCGGTGCGCGGCTACGGCTCGCCGACGCGCAGCAATGCGTTCGGCAAAGCGGTGATTTCCGATATCAGCAGCTATCAGCGCACGGCGGCGAGTGTCGATCTCGAACGCTTGCCGAGCAACGTTGAAGCCATGCAGTCGGTCACTCAGCTGACGCTTACCGAAGGGGCCATCGGCTACCGATCCCTGGATGTGATCGCTGGAGCCAAGGCGATGGCTGTGCTGCGCCTGGCCGATGGCAGCGCACCGCCGTTCGGCGCCACGGTGAAAAACGTCAAGCAGCAGGACACCGGCATCGTCAATGACGACGGCAATGTGTACCTCAGCGGCATCCAGGTCGGGGAGTTGATGATCGTCAGTTGGGGCGGACGCGAGCGCTGCATCCTCACGCTGCCCGCCGTCCTGCCCGACGATGGTTTGACCGATGCCCTGCAACTCGGCTGCCGCCCGGTAGCCGCTGAACAATCCTCACCCGAGCCAGCCGCGCTGCCCGGGAAGCACCTCGACATGGAGAACACCGCCACATGATGCTCACTACGCGTTTCACCCTGCTGGCCCTGGCGTTACTGGCCTTGAGCAACAGCGCCTTCGCCGCCGTTGGCCTGGACCGCACCCGCGTGATTTTCGACGGCGGCAAGGAGGCCACCAGCGTCAATATCACCAACAACAATACCCAGTTGCCCTACCTGGCCCAGGGCTGGATCGAAGATGAAAGCGGTAACAAGATCACCTCGCCGCTGATCGTGCTGCCACCGGTGCAACGCCTGGAACCGGGCAAGCAGAGCCAGGTGAAAGTGCAGGCACTGCCGGCGGTCAAGTCGCTGCCGCAGGACCGCGAGACGGTCTACTACTTCAACCTGCGCGAGATTCCGCCACGCAGCGAAAAGGCCAACACCCTGCAGATCGCCCTGCAGACCCGGATCAAGCTGTTCTACCGACCGCAAGCGATCATGCCCAGCCAGCAGGACTTGTCCAACCCCTGGCAGCAGAAGCTGACCCTGACCCGCGAAGGCGAACATTACAAGGTCAACAACCCGACGCCGTATTACGTGACGCTGGTGGATGCACGCAGCACCAAAGAGGGTAAAACCCTGCCCGGCTTCGAACCGCTGATGGTGCCGCCCAAAGGCGCGCTCACCCTGGGGCCGACGGCTCAGTCGCTGGGCAATGCGCCTTACCTGGCCTATGTGAATGACTACGGCGGCCGCCCGGTGCTGGCCTTCACCTGTGCCGGCAACACGTGCACGGTCGACGTGCAAGCGTCAACGCCCACTCAGTAATGCCTGCCGCTGGAGAACGTCATGAAGTCGCAACGTATCAAGGTGCTGGGCGGGCTGTTACTGGCCCTTACGGGGGGCGCGCAGGCCGAGGATATCGAGGGCATGCACGGGATGTTGAACATTCTCGGGTCCATGCACGAGGCCCCTTGCAGTCTGGAGATGAGCTCGATCCACCAGACAGTCGACCTGGGCGCAGTGTCGACCAGCCAGTTGCAGCGGCCCGGCGACCAAGCGCCAGCCAAGGCCTTTCAACTGCGTTTCCTGGATTGCCAGCGTAGCGAAGGCAGCATCCGTAGTGAACGAACCGGCAACCTGACCTGGAGTGCTTTTCAACCGGTGGTGTCGGTGGCGTTTGTTGCGCCCGCCGATGCCGATGATCCACGCCTGGTCAAGGTGCAGGGCATCAGCGGAGTGGGTCTGCAATTGACCGATGCGCTGGGCCGCGATGTGCAATTGGGGCAACGGGGCGAACCCCTGTTGCTGCCGATGGGCAACAGCACGCGCACCTGGCAGGTTCGGCCCACGCGCACTGCCGCGCCGTTGAGCAGCGGGGCTTTCAAGGCCGTGGTGGATTTCAGGCTCAATTATGAGTAAGGGCAGAACAATGGCTAAGTTAATCGGCGCTGGCGCCATGCTGGCGGGAGGCTGCCTGTTGTGGGCAGTCAGCCAGGGCGTGCAGGCCAACACCAACCTGATCATCCGCGCGGTGATCATTGCGCCGCCGCCGTGCGTGATCAACGGCGGCGGCACCCTGGATGTACCGTTTGGCAACGACCTGCAAACCTCACGGGTAGACGGTGTCAACTACCGGCGCAACGTGCCGTACACCGTCACCTGTGACTCGCCATTCAGCAATGCGTTGACGCTGGAACTCAGGGGCACCGGAGCGGCCTTTGACAGCCGCGTGCTGTCGACGCGCAAACCCGATCTTGGCGTCAAGCTGTTCGTCAATGGAGGCGATTGGCCGTTGAATACGCGGGTGAATTTCACCCATCCCAATTTCCCGCAGGTGCAGGCAGTGCCGGTCAAGCGCGCGGGCAGCCGGCTCACCGGCGGCGCCTTCGATGCCGCCGCCACTCTGGTGGTGGATTACCAATGAGTAAGCAAAAAGAGAAACGATCGATGACCGGTTGGCCGCCGCGAGCCTTGCTCGCCCTGTGCACCCTCGGCCTGGGCAATGGCGCCTCGGCCAACTTGACGTTCAGCGGAACGCTCAACGAGCCGCCGCCATGCACCATCGATGCCGGCAACACCATCGAAGTCGATTTCGGCGACGTCGGCATCAAACGTATCGACGGCGTGAAATACCGCCGAGGGCTCGGCTACACCATCAGTTGTGGCACCGACACGTTGCCCTGGGAACTGCGGTTGAGCGTTAACGGCACGCCGACCGGATTCGATGGCGCAGCGGTGCAGACCAGCGTGCCGTCGCTGGGGGTTCGGGTGTTTCAAAACAACCAGCCATTTGCGCTCAATAAACCGATGGACATCAACCTGTCGTCGCCACCGACCCTGGAAGTGGTGCCCGTGCAGCAGCCAGGTGCAATTCTGGCGCCGTCCAGGTTTACCGCGGTGGCCACGCTGCTGGCCGAGTATGAGTAGGAGTGAAGTCTATGCGACATCCAATACTTGAAAAGGCCGGGCTGACGCTTCTGCTCGCGTGCGGTCTGCTGCCCACTGCGCAGGCAGCGGACAACCTCAGCTTCAAGGGCAACCTGGTGGAAGAGGCCTGCACGATCCGCCCCGGCGACGAGGCGATCACCCTGGAACTCTGGGACCTGACCAGCAAGTACCTCTACCTCAACACGCGTTCGGTGGGGAAGGGCTTCCAACTGCACCTTGAGGACTGCGACACCAGCGTCGGCAACACGGTCACCATCACCTTCGGTGGCCGGGAAAACCGCGAACTGCCCGGATTGCTCGCACTGGACAGCGGCAGCGGGGCGTCAGGTATCGGGGTGGGGCTCGAGACACCGGCCAGCAAACCACTGCCGTTGAATGCCATCAGCGACGAACAGGTGCTGACCAACGGCGCCAATGTCATCGAGCTAAAGGCCTACGTAAAGGGCGAACCCAAGGCCATCAGCGACCAGACCATCGGGCATGGCGCGTACACGGTGACCTCAACGTTCACCCTCGATTATCCCTAGTGCGTGTCTGGTTGAGGAACAATGCGAGATGAAGATGAATCGACTCTATGAAGTCTCGGTGCTATTGACGCTGATGGGCGCCAGCATGGCGGCGAAAGCCGTTGACTGCCGGGTGAACGGTGGAGGCTGGTCCTCGGTGGGCGGTGGCCAGAATGTAAACCTGCAGGTGCCCGTCAACGTTCGATTGGACGCTGTCCAGAATCGAATCCTGCTCGAAGGTGCGCGGCTCGAATGCCGGTACACCCCAGGCCCCCAGACACCCTCCAGGGGAGAGGACTATTGGGCAACCGGCAGTGGATCTGGTGCGCCCTGGACACCGGGGCCGAAATTCTTGCGGGAGGCTACCGGCTTGCGCATCAATGGGTCGTATCAGAACAACCCGGTCCCATCGAATATTCGGGTGGCGACCCTGCCCGATAACGCGGTGACCTACCCGATCAACGTGACCCCCTACATATTGATGCGTAACAGTCCGGGGAGCCCCATCGACATCCGGATCGGCGACAGCCTCGGGTTATTGCGGCTTACCCAAACCAACAATGCCGGGGGTGGCTATACACAGCTCACGGTCACCTACATTGCCAACAACAACTTCACGGTGTCCCCGTCCACCTGCACGATCAACAACAACAACCCCATCGTGGTCGACTTCGGCAGTGTGCCTCAGCGGGCCATCGGCACCGATCCGCTGACCAGCTCTATCGTCAGCAACCGCAGGCTGACTTATTCCTGCCCGGACGGAGGGATCACCACGCCCATCACGATCACCTACAAAGGCACCTCTTCGTCATTCGACTCACGTCTGTTGATGACGACCAACCCCAACGTCGGCACGGCGATGGTCCGCGCCGGCGCTGCGGTCCCGGTGAATGGCTCGTTCCTGACGCGCATCACCAACAGCGTTGGCGGCGACGACGTGACGTTTTCGCTGGTGCGTCGCAATGGCTCGATACCCGCCGCCGGAGCCATCAGCGGCAGCGGGGTGCTGGTGATGGGTGTGCCATGACCCGCCACACAGTCAAATCTTACAGAGAGAGCACCATGAAACGCGGCTATGGAAAGGCACTTGCGCTTCTTGTCCTGTTGGGCGCCGCCACGACTGCGCACGCCGTCGATTGCCGGGTCAACGGCGGGCCCTGGGTCAACGGCAACCCCAACCTGCAGGTGCCCGTGACGGTCACCCTCAGCTCCGACCGCACGCGGATCATGCTGGAAGGTGCCAGGCTCGAATGCCGCTTTACCGCCGGTGCCGGCCCGGCATGGGGCGAGGACTACTGGCGCTCGGGCAGTGTGGCAGGCACGCCCTGGTCGCCCGGGCCCAAGTTTGCCGGAGAAGGAACCGGATTACGCATCAACGGGTCGTTCTACAACACGCCGGTGCCCGGTGGTATTCATCTGGCCACGATGCCCAACAACGGGGTGGGTTATCCGGTCAACATCACGCCCTATATCGTGATGCGCAACAGCCCGACCAACCCGATCAATGTTCGAGTCGGCGACAACCTCGGCCTGTTGCGTCTCACCAGTTCGAACAACTACGACGGTACACGGCCGCAGCTTACCGTGACTTACTCCGCCGCCAACAATTTCGAGGTCTCGCCGTCCACCTGCACCATCAATAACAACAGCCCGATCACGGTCTACTTCGGCACCGTGCACCAGCGCTCGATCGGGATCGACCCGTTGACAACCACCGCTGTCAGCAACCGCCGGTTGAGCTATTCATGCCCGGACGGTGGGATCAACTCACCCATCACCATCACATACCGGGGCACCCGTTCGTCCTTCGATTCGCGCCTGCTGCTGATGAGCAACCCGGACGTTGGCACTGCCATGATCCGCGCCGGTGTCCCGGTTCAAGTGGGCGGTTCGTTCCTCACGCGCATTACCAACAGCAGTGGTGGCGACGATGTGACCTTTGCGCTGACCCGCCGCAACGGGTCATTGCCTGCCGCTGGAGCCACCAGCGGCAGCGGGGTACTGGTGATGGGGGTGCCATGAGTCAGCGGCAACCGTTCTCAGCGTGAACGGTTGCTGCGTCCGCTCGCCTGGGTGAGTGCGCGTCGTGTTAGGCGGCGCATCCATTCCTGCCGGTCGTAGCCCTGGTTATTGAGCAGTCGGTTGTAGCGTTCAGTGTCCATTGCCTGCTCGGTAAATACCTCGCTTTCGGGCACGTGCGCTGCATCTGCGAGGTCTTTGAGCGTTTCCCGCAAGCGCTCGTGTTCGGGCGTTGGCAGGGCATCGGCATTGGCCCATTGTGGCTGGATCTCCTTGAGATCATCCAATGCCAGAAAGCGCTCGTTGTACTCGCGGTCGTTATCGCGATATTGGTTCTCATAGGCGGCCTGCAGATGTTGCTCCCACCAGGGATGAAGCAACATCTGGTTGACCAGACCGTCGCCTTCCGCCTGCTCAAACACACGGGTGTAGGCGTGGTCGATCTGTGACGAGCTGACATTGGCGGTGAGCCTGTAGAGCATGTGATCATTTATCCAGGGCAGGTCCAGGCGGCCAGCGAGGGAGGTCTGGTAGGCCAGATGAACATCGACTTCATCAATCTCGCCGGGCACCCCTTCGCGTATATCCGAACTGAACCGCTGCCCCAGGCCCCCTTCGGATTTCGGCAGGAGTCGCGTGGCGATATCCTCGCCGACAACCCGGGCCAGTAGCTTGAAGCGCGCGCTGCCTTTGGCCAGGGTGACGAGGCGGCTTTCGAGCTCAGTGGCGCTTGCAGTGTCACGCATGATCTCGCTGGCCATCACTTCAATTCCCATTTCATTGAAGATCTGCGTCGCAGCGTCGGGGCACAGGCCGGGAAAGCTGGACATCTTGAACAGATGCTCACGCAACGGCGTGTCCGCGTGTGCCGCCCGCAGTACGCGCCACACCTGTTGCCTGAGCAGCGGCGTGTTGGTGATGAAGCGCTGTCGGTCGGCTCCGGTTTGAAACACGTCATCAATCTTCAACCCTGCAATGACCTCGAAAAAGCCCTGAGAACCATGCTCTTTTTCCAGCGCGCCCCATAATTCACCAGCCTTCTTGCGCTCATCGGTCTCCAGGCCCTGGAGCCAGAAATCGTTGGTTCCCTGGGGCTCATAAGTGCGGTTCGGGTCCAGGCCGGCAGCCTCGCGAAGGGCTTCGTAACGTACGCGGTCTTCGTCAATCAGGGTGGCGCGATCCAGGCGTGCGCGTGCCACGATTCGCGCCTGGAGGGAACCCGCTTGCACCTGCGGCAAACGCTCGATCCGGGTGCCGTGCAGGTCAAGGATGAAGTCTTCGTTGCGCGGCTGTGCGAATAGCCCTGCCGGCCAGGTGTCGATGGGCGTGTTTGCGAGGTAAAGCCGGCGCAGGCCGGGCATCCCACCGATGTCGGGGATCTGAATCAGAGGGTTGTTGTTCAGGTCGAGGCTTTTGAGGTGTCGCAGTGTGTTCAACGTGGCTGCGTCCTCGCCGGACAGCTCAAGACGGTTGCCGGACAGTTTCAGGTCTCTGAGGAAATGCATCTGTTGCAAGGCCTCGGGTACCCGCGTGAGGCCGTTATCGGCCAGGCTGAGCCCACGTAACGAAGGGAAGAGTTTCAGGAAGTCACTGTGGGCCAGGTTAAAGCCGCAATTGTTGCTCGTCAGTACCGTCACGTGGTCGAAATTGGCGCTCAAGACCGGCAGTTCGGGGGGCATGGTGATACCGTCGAGGTTCAGCACGGCCCCTCGCTGAACGTGGCCCCAACTGTCCGTGTACTCGGCGAACCGATCACCCCAACAGCGTTCGAGCCGTCTGGCCAGGTGCTTTCTCGAATGACGAATCTGCCGATCCGACAGGGGATACGAGTGGGTATTGATGGATGACTTCTTCCAGTTGTACAGATCGACGTGCAGTTGCTGTTTTTCCTCCGTCAGCCTGTTCAGCGTGTTGCGTAGATCAAACGGCGGAATTTCGTCCAGGAAGACATTCAGCCGTGCTTCGCTCATCTGCGGGAACAGCAGTTGCAACGTCATCCGTGCGTGTTCAGGGTTGGTCCAAGGCTGCGCGTTGGTGCAGCGGCTGTACACCGGGCCACCCAGCAACTCGCTGGTTTCCCGGCTCTGGATAACGGGCACCGGCGCTTCGGCGAGGACCACGCGGCGCTCGGCCAGGGATTCAACGTGTTGTTTGATCCACTGCTTGAGCGCGGCACCATCGCCAGGTTTAACGCCCAGTGCTTCACGCTGATCAGCCGGCAGTGCGAGCAGAATGGCCTGATACAGGTCAGTGCGTGGCGCGCTGCCGGGCTCGTGCACTTCATATCCCTGCGCGTTGCGAATCAGCACGCGCGTTGTGCTGCCCGTCGACGGCCCGGCTGCACACCGCAGTGGGCCGGTGGCGGAGTTTTCGCGGATTTCGATACGCAACTGGCCAAAGGTGTCGCTGTAGAACTTCAGCGCGTTCAGCGCCATGCGCTCTGTGGCCGTCGGCAGTGGCGAGGGGCGGTCCAAACCTTCGAAGGCCAGGACTGATTGGTTGGCAAACGCCAGCTCCCGGGCCCGGTTGTGCAGGCGCAAGGGGAGTTGTCGTTGGGCTAGCGCCTGCTTTTCTTCGGCGGTGGCACTGGCGTGCACGGCACGTGCGGTATTCGAATCCAGGTGCTTGAACGGTTCGCGCAAGGTGGCAAGGCTGGGGTCGTCGGTTATATCGCGAATCCGGTACACCGTGTCTGCGATGTCGGCGGTGTGGCTGAGTACATGGTTGGCCAGCTTTTCGCGCAGTATTTGTACGCGAAACTCCTTCGCGAAATTACCTTTGAGCAAGCTGCGGACGTCCGCTTCATCGAGAAACGCCAGCACGTGTTCCGGCAAGGTGCCGGACAAGGCCTGGGACAGGCTGAGGTTGAGTGTCTCGGCCTGGGTGGCTTTCTGGTTGCCATGCGTGAGCGCTGGCCCTGTCAGATCATCGTTGAGATACACCTTCAAGGCTTTGGACTCGGGCCAGCCGGGCAGTTCGGTGATGTGCTGTGGGAACCAGTCCATCGATGGTCCGTCCGGCAGGGCGTCGCCTGTGCGCACCCTGCGGCTGATGGCTTCGGGAAAGGCCCGGGCTTCCAGGCGTTCCAGGCTGCCGGCCAATAGCGTTGGCATGCGTTCATTGTTGCAGTACATGGCGCGTAGCACGCCTTCGTGGGTGCCGCTGGTAACACGCAGGTCGGCCAGTTGTTGGTCGGTAAAGTCCTTTACCCGTGGGCCGAGACGCCGCATCAGGGTCTGGTTGTCCCAGCTTTGCGGCTGTTCGCCCTCATGCATAAAAGCCCCATCGCCATTGAATAAAATGCGCGGTCGGTAAGCGTCCGGGCGGCTGGGGTGCACGATGCGATGTTCATCCAGCTCGGCATCGTGGCGCACCTCGAAGTGCTGGTCTTGCAGCGGCGTCAGGGCGCTTTCCGCCGGCACGTCTGCCGGGGATTGTGCGTAAGGTGAAAGGTCCGGGTTCCACAGCTTGACCTTGCCTTCACTCGTTTGTACGGGGTGCAAACCCTCGACAAACGACGACAGCTTGAGCGCTTCAAAGGCTTTCCCGGCCGCGCCAAACAGGGCGAACTGGGCCACGGCGTCAGTCACGCCCAACAAGTGGTCGACGGCCTGCGCGCCATGGCCCTGAGCCCAATCGAGCAGCCCTTCGAAAACGTCGTTGCACACCTGGTAAACGCTGCAGACCAGCATCATCTGGCCCAATACTGGCACGAAGGGCGTGGCCACCAGCAAGGCCGCGTTGAGTACGTCCGAGACGATCTGCTCCACGTTGTCCCACCAGGCCCAGCGGGCCAGCCGGTCGGCATAGGCGCTGGACACCGCCAGCTCCCGGGCATCGTTGACGATCTTGTTCAGCTTGACCCGGTACAGGTAGAGCCAGGGAGTGTCCTGCTCAGGGCGGGCGGCGCGGTTGGGATGGTCCAGGCTGATGTCCAGCAGGCTGAATACCAGATTGGTACCTGACGTCACTTTCGAGAAAAACGCGCCGCGCTCGGCGTGTGCTACAAACTGGCTGAAAAAAACCTGATAGGCAGACCCACTGCGCAACTGGCCGGTGAGTGCTTCGGCAAAAGCCTGTGGCGAAGGGTATTGCTTGAGCGGATGCTCGGGGTCTTGCGGGACCCAGGCGATCACACGCCCGGCGCTTGAGTGTGGTTCCGGCGACGTGGCGAACACCATGATGCCGGCCAGTTGGATGCCGCCCACCTTCAACGTGTAGCACGCCAATGGGCGGCCATTGAGTGACAGGCCCACGGGGTGGTCGATGAATCCGAGCAACGCCTGATGCGCGTCGCTCGGCAAGTGCGTGTGTTGCAGGGCCAAATGGGCGCTGCTGCGCAAATCGGCCTTGAGCTGGCTGAGCACTTCGTGGCGCACGACGCTAGACAGGGCCGGTTGATCAAAGCCCAGGGCGCTTCTGAGTCGAGCCTGGTAATTGCCACCGATATCCAGCGTTCGACACACCGACTTGAACCCTTCGACGGTCAAATTCTGCCCGTTGCGACGATGACGGATCGACAGGATCTCGCGTTGGCCGCGAGCGTCTTCAGGGCCCAGGAAGGCGTGATCGACGAAGGTATCGCTGGCGGCGAAGTTGTGCAGGCTCATGTCCAGCAGTGAGACGGTTTTGCTTTGTATGCCGCCCTTGATATCGATCACCCACCAGGCCTTCGGTGCCTCCACATACACCCGTAGCCAGGTGTTGCGTACATCGATCTCGCCGTAGTCAGGCAGCAGGGCACGCTTGAGTTGCCGTTCGGCAAAGGCACGCAGGTCATTGAGTGCGCCGAGGCGTTTATCCAGCGGCGCCTGCGCGTGCCAATGGGCGGCGACGGCGCTGTTGAGCTGTCGATGTTGCTCGGGCGTGGCGTTGGGGTAAGGCGCCAGGTTGGGAAGGCTGTTGCGTTTGAGCGCCTGTATTCGCGCAGGGGTGGCCTGTCTGACCCAATTGGGCAGGGCGTTCTGGATCAGTTCGAAGTGACGGCCCTGGAACGGGGGTGAGTTGATCGGCATGGTGTGAACCTGAATAAGGGAGTGGAAACTCCCTGAGTCTATTCAGTGTCCTTGCCCGAAATAGCCTAGAAAAATACAGGTTTCTGTGCCCTGAAATATGCGCAGGCGTGTCTGTTCAACGCGCTATGCAGAGTGTCTGCGTCCCCGGTTGCAGGTACGGCGTGAGCATCGGCGCCATGCCCTTGAGCACCTGCACCGGCAACGCCGAGGTAAAGGTGAAGTGCTGCGCCGTCGCGCCAGGCACGAACGCGGTGAGGGTGCCGAAGTGGTGCTCGCCGATGTAGAACACAAAGGTCGCAGTGCGGTTGATCGATTTGGAACTCAGGATGCGCCCGCCGGCACCCATGGCTTCGATGCGGTTGTCACCGGTGCCGGTCTTGCCGCCCATGGCCAGCGGTGTGCCGTCAGCCAGTTTGAAACTGCCGGCCACGCGCTTGGCGGTACCGGCGTCCACCACTTGCGACAGGGCGCCGCGCAACGCGCTGGCGACTTCGCTGGGCATGACCCGTTTGGCGCGGTCGGGATCGTTGGTCACGCGGGTTTCGTAGGGTGTGCCGACGGCAAATTGCAGGCTGTCGATGCGCAACACCGGCAGGCGCACGCCGTCGTTGAGGATGATCCCCATCAGGTCGGCAAGGGCTGCGGGGCGGTCGCCGGAGCTGCCGATGGCGGTGGCCAGCGACGGCACCAGGTGATCGAACGGGTAGCCCACGGCCTGCCAGCGCTGGTGGATGTCGAGGAAGGCTTCGATCTCCAGCATGGTGCGAATACGGCTGTCGCGGGCGCTCTGGTGACGGCTCTTGAACAGCCAGCTGTAGACTTCCTGGCGCTCGAATTCGCTGGCCTTGATCACCTCGGTGAACGTCGCCTCGGGGTGGTTGAACAGGTAGCCGAGCAACCACAGGTCCAGCGGGTGCACCTTGGCAACGTAGCCCTGGTCCGGCAGGTCGTAGGCGCCGAGACCGTAGCTCTGGTAAAGCGTGGCCAGGCGCTGGTCACTGAGTTTGTCGCCGGTTTTGAGGTGCGCGCGCACAAAGCTGTTGAAGCTTTCCTGGCTGGCGCGGGGCAGCAGGTAGCGGTGCACGGCGGCCAGGCGGATGGCGGTGGGGTGCAGGCTGTCCATGAACGTGTCGAGCCGCGCCTGGGTGTCCTTGTTGCGGTATTTTTTCCAGAACTTGAGCAGAAACGCGCTGCCTTCACGGTCGGCAAATCTGGCCAGGTATTCCTGGCGACGCGGGTCGCTGTCGTCCTTGAGCAATTGCGCGCTGGTGCTCTCATTGGCGTAGGTGACGTAGCGCACCACGTCACGCATCAGGCGGATGAATGGCAGGTTGATCGACTCGCGCAATGCATCGCGCAGGGTCGGGTTGCGGCCGTTATCTTCGTTGCGAAAGTTGTGAAAGCGGTGCAGGCCGCCACCGGTAAAAAACGCCTCGCCGGGATTGGCCGAATAGGTGCGGTCGAGGGCCGCGTCGAGCATCTTCGACAATGTGCGCTCGGGGTTGCGTATCAGGTAATCCAGGGCCCAGCGCGACAATACATCCTGTTCGGCCACTGCGACTTTTTTCAGCACCGCGGCCGATTGCGTGGCATGGCGCCCGTGCAATTCGCTGATGATCTGCAGGTAGGTGGTCAGCAACCGCAGCTTGGCGGTGGAGCCCAGTTCCAGCTTGCTGCTCTGATTGATGTCGAAGGGCTGGTCGGTGTTGTCCGTTTGCACCCGCACGCGCGCACCGCCTGGTGTCAGTTCGAACAGGGTAAAGCTGTAACGCACCTGTGGCGTGCTTTGCGCGGTGAGCAGGCGCGGGCCGAGCAGGCCGATCTGCCCGGCGAAGGCCGGGTCGGCCAGGCGCTTGAGGTAGTCGGTGGTCTGGGTTTGCAGGTCGTATTGCAGGGTGCTGGTGGCGGCCAGGTCGAGGCGGTCCAGGTCGTACAGAGGGAGGTCGAGCAGGCTGGCCAGGCGGTTGCGCGCTACGGTAATGGCTTTGTTGGTTTCCACCGGCTGCAGCGTCGGTTGCTGTTGCCAGTCGCGGTAGGTGACATGCCCGGCGAGTGCGGCCGCGGCCAGCGCAGGGTCGATCACCTTGCTCTGGGCCAACAGGCGGATATGGCTGTCGGTCAATTGCGCCAGTTCGTCACGGCCCTTGTTCAGATAGTGCGAGGGGCGCCGCTGGGCGATCATCAGCGACAGCACCTGGCGCAGGGCCAGGCCTTTTGGCGCAAGGTCCTGCGGTGCATCGTCAGCCAGCAGCGCATTGACCTGATTGAAGTCGGCGCCGAACCACACCCGCAAACCTTCGGCCATGCCATGCACTTCACCGTGCCCCGGCACGGCCGAGAGCGGCACGGTGTTGAGGTAGTCGCGCACGATGTTGCGGCGGCTGCCCAGGGTATCTGGCCCCGGTTGGTAGGCCCGCACACTGGCGGACATCATCTGGCGCAGTTTCTCGCTGCCCGACGCAGTCAGGCCGTCGGGCGAGTGGCGGTACTTTTCCAACTGGGTGGCGAGGGTGCTGCCGCCGGCCGTTTGCCCAGGCAGATGCAGGAGCCTGGCTAGCTGTGACCAGGCGGCCTTGGCGAAGCGTGGCCAGTCCACCGCCGGGTTGGCCGTTGGGTGTGCGGGGTCGAGCAGGTCGCGGTCTTCGATGAACAGCAGGCTTTGCACCATCAGCGCAGGGATCGCGGTAAAGCTGGTGTACAGCTGCTGCGGGTAGCTGAAGCTGTACAGCGGCGCCGCGCGGCAATCGGTAAGACTCAGGCCGGCCTGGAGCTTTTCGACGTAGGGCACGTACAGCCCGCGCTGGGCGTAGTTCATCAATGGCGCAGAGAAACGCGCCTGGGCCTCGATGAGGTAATTGCGCTTGAGCAAACGCGGCAGGAATTCGTCGAGGGCGCTGTAGCCCAGGCGCTGATCAAACGGGCCGGCGCCAGGGTACACAATCGCGTCGCTGGCGCCGGGTTCCACGCGATAGCTCAGAGAAGCGGCGAACGCGCTCAGGTGCGCAGCTTGCAGGCGCGAGCTGTGCATCTCCCTGACGGCGGCCCAGGACAATGCCAGCAGTGCGACCAACAACACCAGCCACCACCATCGCTTTCGCGAACGGTGGCCTTTCGGCAATGGCGGTTGATCCGTGCTGTCGTCGAGTACCGCAGCTTTTTTCGAATCGGTTTGCCATAACGCGCCCATGGTCGATTGATCCATTCCCTCAGATTGATCGGACTTGGGTGAAGCGTAGTCGCTGGTGGCGCTGTGTGAAAAATTACTCCTGGCGCGTTCAGTTAAGCGCAGATCCCCTGTGGCGAGCAGGCTTGCCCTGCGTTGGGCTGCGCAGCAGCCCAAAACCAGCCTGCGCGTAGTATCAGGTATACCGAGGGTTTCCTGATTAGGGGCGCTTCGCGCGCCAACGCGGGGCAAGCCCGCTCGCCACAGGGCCTGGGTTGCCGGGCAGCTGGAAGAAAGGCGGGTCCCATTGTTTAACGCTTTGAAGCAGGCAAGTCTGTCTCGTAGAATTCTTTTTTATCCAGATTTATCGCTGAATTTTGTCGCTTATAGAGTGAAAATACCCTCATGCGGGTTTTTATACTGCACGCCCCACCGGTCTTGCGATGCAACGCCGGTGGATCAATCCAATAACAAGATGAGGTTGTACCCTTATGCCTGTCGGCAACCCCCTGCCCCCTGGCGAGACCGTCCAGAACGGCCCGCTCAAACGTGAACTGGGCGAACGGCACATTCGCCTGATGGCCCTTGGCGCCTGCATCGGCGTCGGCCTGTTCCTCGGCTCGGCCAAGGCCATCGAAATGGCCGGCCCGGCGATCATGCTCGCCTACATCATCGGCGGTCTGGCGATTCTGGTGATCATGCGCGCCCTCGGCGAAATGGCGGTGCACAACCCTGTTGCCGGTTCGTTCAGCCGTTATGCCCAGGATTACCTCGGCCCGCTGGCGGGCTTTCTTACCGGCTGGAATTACTGGTTTTTATGGCTGGTGACCTGCGTGGCGGAGATCACCGCCGTGGCGGTGTACATGGGCGTGTGGTTCCCCGACGTACCGCGCTGGATCTGGGCGCTGGCGGCGCTGGTGAGCATGGGCACCATCAACCTGATCGCGGTAAAGGCCTTCGGCGAATTCGAGTTCTGGTTCGCGCTGATCAAGATCGTCACCATCATTGCGATGGTGATCGGCGGCGTCGGCATCATCGCGTTCGGCTTTGGCAATGACGGCGTGGCGCTGGGCATTTCCAACCTGTGGGCCCACGGCGGCTTCCTGCCCAACGGCGTGCAGGGCGTGTTGATGTCGTTGCAGATGGTGATGTTCGCCTACCTGGGCGTGGAAATGATCGGCCTCACCGCCGGTGAAGCGAAGATCCCGCAGAGGACCATCCCGAATGCCATCGGCTCGGTGTTCTGGCGCATCCTGTTGTTCTACGTCGGCGCGTTGTTCGTGATCCTGTCGATCTACCCGTGGAATGAAATCGGCACCCAGGGCAGTCCGTTCGTGATGACCTTCGAGCGCCTGGGCATCAAGACCGCCGCCGGCATCATCAACTTTGTGGTGATCACTGCCGCGTTGTCGTCGTGCAACGGCGGCATCTTCAGCACCGGGCGCATGCTTTACAGCCTGGCGCAGAACGGTCAGGCACCGGCCGCTTTTGCCAGTACCTCCAGCAACGGCGTGCCGCGCAAGGCGTTGCTGTTGTCAATGGGTGCGCTGCTGCTGGGCGTATTGCTCAACTACCTGGTGCCGGAAAAAGTCTTTGTGTGGGTAACCTCCATCGCCACCTTCGGCGCGATCTGGACCTGGGTGATGATCCTGCTGGCGCAGCTCAGGTTTCGCCGGGGCCTGAGCCCGGCTGAGCGCGACGGCCTCAAGTACCGCATGTGGCTGTTCCCGCTCAGCTCGTACCTGGCACTGGCGTTTCTGCTGCTGGTGGTGGGCCTGATGGCGTACTTCCCCGATACGCGCATCGCACTGTATGTAGGCCCGGTTTTTCTGTTGCTGCTGACGGTGCTGTTCCACGTATTCAAGCTGCAACCCAAACCGGGCGGACACAGCGCCTTGCGTTCTACGTAAACCGGCCGCCGGAGCCTGTACGCAGGCTCCGGCGGCATCGGCTCAGGCGCGTTGCAATGCCGCCTGTGTAGCGAGTGTGAGTTGGCGCACCAGGCGGTTGTGCTCGTCCTTCTCCAGGTCGACCAGGGACTGGCGTCGCTCCAGGTAGATATCCGACTGTTTATCGGGCAGTTCCCTGTTCAGCGTTTCGACTTTGTACTGGATCGTGTCCTTGATGGTATTGAAAGGCTCCGGATGACTTCTGGCCAGGTATTCGATCCAGAAGCCTTCCATCAACAACCATTCCTGCAGGGCCGGGCTTTGGCCCATCAGGCGCAGTTTAGTGCGTGCACCATCAAGGATCTGCGAAGTCACGTAGCTGTCGACGCTGTACAGCAGCTCCAGGCGGCTAAAGGGCAGGTTGAATTCCGTGGCCAGTTGGGCACGAAAGTAAATGGTGGTTTCGGCCGGGTCGACATGCTGACCGGCAGCTTCGCGTGCGTGGATGAATGCATCGGAAATCAGATCCAACTGGTTCAGGTAGAAATGCCCGGTGGACAAGGCAATCAGAGCCCTGTCGCTGTCGTAGCTTCGAGGTTTCATCTTTGCCTCATGGATGAGGTGTTCAAGCTCCATGTTGGTGAAAGCTAGCAGGACGCTGTCACCACAGTTCCCGGCGCCGTAGGTGTTCAGACACACCTTGTTGCGCAGTTCGGTGGAATCGGCCATGGCCAGCAACAAATTCCAGACCCGAGCGCTCAGCGCTTGCCTTGATTCCTTCGAAGCCGTGTAGGCAATGGTTTTCGGCAGGTCACGCAGCACCTGGAACACGTCGTCGGCGCGTACCTCCTCGTTGGCTTGCAACTGTTTCCACATTTCTCTACAAGCCTCATGTTGGGCTTTGGGGATGTCGACCAGCCAAGGATCAATGGCCTTAGCGCTCTGCGCAACGTGCGGCACGCTGTGCGGGCTTCGTCCGCGAATACCCAGGCTGCGTTCATGGTCTGCAATTCGTTGGCGTGTGGCCCGGGTAAGCGGATTGCCATGGAGGAGGGTGTTGACGGGGGTCATTGACCCCTGCGGGTTGGTGAACACCTCGTCGGGAATGGTCTGGATGAGGTTGTGCTCCAGATTCAGCGTCAGCGAGTCAGAAGGTAGCGCTCCGGTCGGCCACTGGCGGATTTGTGTATCGGTGAGGTCCAGGACGTTCAACTGGCTGAGTCGGCTGACGTCCGGTGCTCTGCCGAGCACGTTGTAACTCAAGTCAAGGTGCCTCAGACCGACCATGTTTGCCAGGCGAGCCGACGACTCTGCGGTCAGGATGAGATTGTTGAAGGGCAGGCGCAGGTACCGAAGTTGAGTCATGTCGGTGACGGCCGTGGGCAGATCCACCAAGTTGGCCCTGATGCTCATGGAGACGAGTCCGGGGAGCTGTCTCAACAGGCGATCGGTGTTAACCGGATAGGTGTGCGCCGTCAGTGACAGATGTTCGATGTGTGCCAGCCCCGTCACCCCAGAGAAGACAGTGGTTGGGGGAAGACCGCTGGCACCCAGATCCAGATGCAACCCGTGCATATGACCAAGATCATTGTAATAGTAACGCGGACGTTCGCGCCGCCAGGCACTTCGGAACTCGCTGGCGATGGTACGACGCCGACGCTGGTGGATGCCGGCAGGGCCTCTATCATCAATCGCCTGGTGGGTTTCCGACCAGCGGGTCAACGCCGTGTCCATGCTCTGGTACTCCGCCTGAAGCCGGTTCACCTCGATCAGCGCTTCGGATTCGCTCCTGTTCAATGTGCGAATAAATACATTGGCCTCACTATTGCTCATGCACGGGTACAGCTCTTGTACCCTGGAGATCAGGTCTGGTGGACGGTTTGCGCCAAATGGCCAGCGCCCGCTCCAGACCGGATAGGCCAGAAACGAGCGGTCGACCTGCATCGGCGGTTGCATCCAGGGTTGCAGGTGCGGCAAGTCGAGCAACCCTTTGATCTCAACCCGGCGACCCAGCGCCAGGGCAACTACCTGTTCGCGCCACGCCGACACGCCCTCATTCTCGGTGATGCCCAGTGCGGTCTGTTCAGCAGCCGACAGGAACTGCGCCAGCGCATTCAGCACTGAATGAACGCGGGCGCCCATTGGCATATCCGAGGTGTCATAAGCCTGGTAGCCCTCCTGGGTCCTGCCCAGTTTGCGGCGCACGCTCGCGTCCAAGTGCCCCGCGCTTTCCAGCAACGCCCCTTTGTGATCGTCTTGATGAACATCCACGCGCAGCTTTTTTGGCCAATCCGGCAAAAACTTGAGCAAATGCAACGTGATTTTGTCGCTGTCGGCATTGGCGCAGGACGGCAGGTAAAGCCCCTCATAGGCACGGTTCAAGCGCAAGTCGTGGCCCGACAGGCGAGCCTGTTCCGACAGACGCAATCCCACCTGATTTTTTTCATGCAGCTGGTTGAGTTCCCAGGGCGTCGCATGGTCGAGAATAGCCTTGACGGTACTGGTAGGCAGATTCGGATGTTTGGCCTTGAAGCTTTTTTCTTGTGCGCAGCCACCGAGCTCGCTGTGTGCGTAGATTGAATTGAACACCTGAGTGTGCTCAGGCTCTGTGAACGCGACGATTTTTTTCACCAGTTTGAACAGGCGATCATCGTGGGACGTGGGGGTTTCGCCCAGCAAACCCTGGCAAACAGCATCGTTCCTGATCACCGTGCCGAGCAGTTTGCCGCCGTTGTACTCCTGCTGCGTCACCGTGATCATTTTGGCATCTGCCGGGGTGTCGGCCGGGTACTGTTGGAGCACGCGCTGCTGGCTGTCGACAATTTGCAGCACATGGTCGGCGGGCCAGCCGCGGATCCCGTTCAGTATCAGCAATTGCAGCGCCGGTCGCGCATGAGCGGAGGTGGGGTTGGCGCGCATTGCCTTGATGAACAGTTGGATCTGCTCATCGATCTTGAAGCGTTTGCAAGTGTCGGCCAGTAGAGGGGGCGCGGGGCGTCCCGAGCAATGGACCTGACGCAAGTGCCTCGGGTGATGTATCGGTCAGGGCCATGATTTTTCCGGCCATGTCCTGAGTAAAGGCGTAGGTTTGATTGCCCAGCCGGTAAAGCAGGCTGTGGTCGTCCCAGGTCATGGGGTTTTCACTGGACAGTCGCCAGGCGCCTTCGTGATTGTGCTCCAGGGTAGGTGTGTTGACCCCGGTTTTTTTCGGATGGACCAGGCTCCATTTTTGCCGGCTTTTGTCAAAGACCACCTCATACAACGAACCGAACAATGGCAGGTAGTGCTTGGCGTTGATCGAGTAGAGACCGTTGTGCTCGGGTGCCTTGCCAGTCAGCAACTGCGAGCGCTGTTCGTATTGCATCAGGGAACGGTCGGCCAGGCTGACGAGGCCTTGCGGATTGCGCCGGGCAACCATGGCGTCGCCCAGAGTCTTGCGTAAACCCTTGGCGTCGCTGGCGCCACTCATGCCCAGCAAGGCGTGTTCATGGGGCTGCAGCACCGAGGCGATGGCCAGGTAGAAGCTGTCGGCCACCGGCGACACCGGGATCTCGCCGCCGTTGCGCATGTCGTAGGCCCGGTAGGCACCCTTGCCATAGTGACGCAGCTCAACGGTAAGATCATCGGGGCCGGTGGAGGTGTAGGTTTCTGCGGCCGCAATATCGTTGATCACGAAAGGGCGCTTGAGTGTCTGACTCATAAACGACGAAGCGAACTCCCGCGCCCATTGGTCGGTATCTTCGGCAAACTCACGGGGGTGATACAGCGCATCGATTATCGCGTCGATCCGCAGTGCGGTGCGCTGGCGGTCGAGCACGTCGCGAAACTCCAGCGGCAGCGTGCCGTTTTGCAGGTAGTCCTGCTGTTGGCGGGGCGTCAGCGGTTCCTGTTCCAGCAGCCGTTGGAAATTAGCGGCAGATAACGGGCGGTTGAGGTCGCGCAGTTTTTTCAGCAGAGGGGTAACTGCCACCTGGGGCGGTGTCGTCTTGTGCGGCAAGTAGCGGCGGGTTTCGGTTGGAGCAGTGAGGTCCGTGTTCTCATGACCCGCATAATTGACGGCAGCACTGAACAGCTTGTGGCGCTCCTTGCCTGCCAGCTCCGCAACCTCGCTACGCAGGGTGCTGATGCGTTGATCTTCGGTGTGCGTGAGGCCATCTTCCTTGCCCAGGGTCGATGTGCCGGGCTGTTGCCTAATGATCAGGCGCATCACGGAGTCCTGGGTGCCAGCGGGCAACGCCTGGTTGTCCACATCGGTATAGCGGCCATCTTCTCGACGTGTGAGGCTTACGGTATGCGGGGTGGCGGATAGCTCGGCGGATGGGCTGTAGCGCTCGATCAACACGCCTTGCTCATCCTTCACGTTCAGCACGCAGTCAGCTGGCCAGTTGGGCAATTGCGTCAACAACCCGAACACCAGGGCGTCACCATGAGGCGGCAGGTAGCCTGGCTCGTTGAAACGCTCGATGATCAGTTGGATCGCCCAGTCAGCCTGCAGGCGGCGGACGCCCTCAATCAGGCCCAATGGTGCTGGCTGTGCGCTCCAGACAGCATCAAGGTCGGCACGGCTGGTGGCGGTGCCGCGTAGCATCTGTTCCACGTTTGTGTCGGGGATGATTGAAGAACCATTGGGCAGCATACGTTGCAGCAGTTGGCTGTCGGACAGCGTGTGGGCGTTTTTCAGGTCGAAGACCCACGCCTGCACGGTGGGCTCGAACACGATGGCCGGCATATAACTGTCGCTATTGGCGTGCTTGAGGACATATCGCATGCTTTTCGGGTTGTGGCTGACCTCGGCCATCACGGTCTGGTTGCCCTCTCGCAATTTGGCGTAGGTTTTGTCTCCCACGGTATAGAGACCCAGCGCATCGGGGCTGCGACCATCGAGCAGCTTTGGATGTGGGATTGCGTAGAGGCGCGCGTCGGGCCTCCATAATTCATCGACTCCGTCCGTGCGCGTGATCTTGCGCGGGTTGCCGAGGGTTTTCAGATAGCCTTGCATCCGCTGGCTGTGGGCACGGCTGGCGGTCTTGATAAGGTGGCCGCTGACCACCAGATCAGCGACATCCGACATGGCGGAGGCGAAGCTGCCGGGCTCTCCTGCTATGGCGGCAACCAGGCCCTCACCAATGCTGTAGGTCATGCTGCCCAGCACGGCCAGTTGCATGATCCGGTTCATCCCGGTGACACCTCCGGGCATGGGGGTCATGAGCACTTGCAGGATTTCGCCAGCGAGCGCCGCCGCTCCGTCCCTGAGCGCTTGCCAGTCCGCGTCGGAACGGGTGGTTGCGAGCGTATCGAGATCGGACTGGTAACGCTGGATATGGTGACTGGTCAGCGCGTCAGTGAGGGACACTGAAACGCCCGCCTTGAGGTCCCTGGAAAAACGCACGTTATCCAACGTACGCGCTGGGAATGCCTGATGAAACCCGTCGTATAAATGTTCGGCGAGCCAGTTCAAGCCTTCCGGACGTATGTTGTTGTTCAGCAGGGCGATGAAGGTCGGCAGGCCTCTGAACGGGAGTTGTCGGGATAGCCAGCCAAGGTCGTTCTTCTGATGGCTGTCTTTGAGCTGTTGCCGCAGGTCGACTTCCGCAGCCTGGGTATCAATGTGATAACGGAATGCACCACCTGGTCGAAACGGGAAATATGACACCACTCCCAGGCTTGCAACGTGAATCAGCAACAGTGGCAGCGGCACCGCGCTGGCGACCAGGCTGGGGGGCGGCGCGTTCAGGCGGTACGTATCGAATTTAAGTGGCGCGTCGGTCGCCGATACAGCATTGAGCAGCGCGTCATACATCTGCCGGGTGAGACCCGTGGTGCTCCGTGCGCGCCAGGTGTCCAACAGCTCGAACTGCAACGCTGCCTTTGTGGCGCTGGCGAACAAATTGCGCAGTTTGCCGTTAAGGGCCAGCCCCAACCTGATGCGCTGCTGCAATTGCGCGCCGAGGTCCAGCTCACGGGTAATCCTGACGAAAGCCGAGGTGTCCAGCGGTTCTCCGGGGCCGCTGATGGTACTGGCCTCGACCAGGCTGTACCCGGAGTCCTGGCGAATGGAGTGGGTAAAGCCAAAGTTAAGGCACGCGGCTTCCCAGAGCGTCATGCTTTTGGTGTGCAGCTTGAAGCGCGCTTCGTCGTAAGCGCGGCGTGGCCGGTTCCCCACCGGGGTTGGGGCTGGATCCCATGGGAACGGTAGCTCGCGTTTTTCCATGTAGGTGGTTTCGATCCGGTATTGCTCCGGGTCCCGGCCATCAAGGCTGGCACGCAGTTGCGCCAGGCCCTCGGTCTTGAAGGCTGTGATCAATACATTCTTTTCGGTTTCCAGGGCGACGAGCGCTTTCTGCGCTTCGCGCTGCAGTCTGATGTAGTCGTTTTTTTCCTGCGCACTCAGGCTGTGCATGGCTTGTTCGACATTGCGCTGGATCTGCTCCAGCGCCTGTTGCTGAGCCCAGTCGTCACTTGATTGCAGGTAGGGGGAGGGACCGAGGAGGTTGTAGACGGTCATGTGCATTAGCCTTTCACGAAAAGTGGAAGGCTAATGGGAGCATGCGCTGTTTTGCTGTCGGGCCTAACTATGTAGCCGTTGCCGGGGCAACGCAGATTGGCTCAAATGCTTGTTGAACTCCAGCCAGGCGCCCAGCATT
Source organism: Pseudomonas trivialis (assembly GCF_036864995.1). NCBI lineage: Bacteria > Pseudomonadati > Pseudomonadota > Gammaproteobacteria > Pseudomonadales > Pseudomonadaceae > Pseudomonas > Pseudomonas trivialis. The sequence goes on from NZ_CP142151.1 coordinate 1,180,741, forward strand.
GCCATCAACCCGGCACCCACCAGCGCGGTGAAAATCTGCATGGCAAAGGCATCGCCGGCCAGGGCGTTGATCATGTCCGCCAACGGTGCCAGCAGCACACCCAGACAGAACACTTCCAACGAAAAGCGCCCCGTGCGGCAGGTCTGCCGGGCCAGCCAGTTTTGCGTCCAGGCGCGCCCTGGCAACAGCTTGGCGGTGACGTAGAGCCAGGGCGAGAAAATGCACAAGGCGCACCGGTGAGAGGTCGGTTTTGCTGATCGGGTACAGCAGGTCGCTGAGGGCCGATGGCATCCACGCATCGTGGACCTGCGGCCAGCGCCAACTGAGCGTGATCACAGCTGCCAGCAGCGCATACAGCGCCGCAGCCACGAACAAAGGCTGGCGCAGCAGCGCCCGCGTCTCGGGCTGGCGCGGCCGTTGTGCGTATATGGCCGCTGCGCCACCGAGCACAAACAGGAACTGCCAGGTCACCGGGTTGAAGTACCACACGCCGTCGGCAATCGCCCGAAGGTTCCAGCCCATCCATGGCGCCAGCAGGTACACCGTGGCCGAGGCGGCGACTACCCACCAGGTATTGCGCAGCATCAATGGCAATATCAGCGGCAAGCCCGCCAGCAGCACGATATACAGCGGCAATGGGTCCATCAGGTTGGGCTTGAAGCGCAACAGCAATTCATCGGTGAGCGCCTGTTGAGGATGGGTGACGAAGTGCGTCAGGCCCATCTCCTCCACCAGGTCACGGGTTTCCACATGGCTGTTGGCGAAAAACACAATGCCCATCAGCATTGCCAGCAGGAAGATATGCACCACGTAGAGCACCCAGGTGCGCCGCAGGATCTTCAGGCTGGCCATCCAGTAACCTTCGCGCTGCAGCACCTTGCCGTAGGCCAGCACCGAGGCGTAACCGGCCAGAAACACGAACACTTCGGCGGCGTCGCTGAAGCCGAAGTTGCGCAAGGTGATTTGACCGAGAGGATTGTGGGGGACGTGATCCCAGAAAATGAAGATCAACGCCAGGCCCCGAAAGAAATCGATGCGCGGGTCGCGTCCGTTCAGCATGGCAGCGGGCTCTATGAACAAATTGTTTGGGACAGGCACGTGGCAGGCTGGTGCACGCCGTGCGTCGGGCGGGCGCAGGTTGGCGGTATTTGTAAGCAATTGCAAAGTCTGGATATTACTGAATGTCTCAAACGCTTCGCCTCGTTCGCTTCTCTTCATGAAAACCCAACTAAACTCTTCACTGTCCGCCAGGAGGCAGTTGCCCAGACCGTAAGGAGCGCACACCGACGATCCGAGGTATTGCATGGGAGAGTCCGTTACGTTCACCGAGGCCGAGCGCCCGGTGGTGCTGTTGATCGATGCCCACCCCGACGTGCTGCAGCGCCTCACGCAGTTGCTGCGCCTGGAGCCTGTTGCGCTGCACAGCGCAACCTGTGCCGTCGAGGCCCTGGCCATTCTTGCCCGCCATCCCGTCGACCTGGTGATGAGTGCCGCGCGCCTGCCGGACATGGACGGCGCCTCGCTGCTGGCGCATATCCATCAGGCATACCCGCACACCGTGCGCATTCTGTTGACCGGTGAAACCGACCTGACTCTGATCGTCAAAGCCATCAACGAAGGCGAGATCTACCGCTACCTGAGCAAGCCCTGGAAGGATGAGGAACTGCTGCTTGCCCTGCGCCAATCCCTGGCCCACCAACACTCCGAGCGTGAACGCGCGCGCCTGGAGCAGTTGATCCAGCAGCAGAACGAAGAGCTGAAACAGCTCAACGCCTCCCTGGAAAAACGCGTGGCGGCGCGCACCAGCGAGCTGCAGCAAACCGCCGACATGCTCGACCTGGCCTATGAAGAGCTCAAGCACAGCTATGCCACCGGCACTGAAGTGTTTTCGCTGCTGGCCAACCTGCGTCTGCCGCGCGCCAAGCAGACCAACCGGCAAATCATCGAACTGGTGCGCACCTGGTGCGTGTCCCACGGCGTTGATAGCGCCAGCAACCGCGACCTGACCATGGCCGCCGCGCTCTACAACATTGGCAAACTGAGCTGGAGCGACAGCATGACAGCCGCGCCCTCGGACCTGCTGCACAGCACCGACCGCGAACGCTATCGGGCCTATCCCGGCCAGAGCGAGTCGCTCCTGATGACCCTGGAGCCCATGAAAGATGCTGCGCGGCTGATCCGCCATCACCAGGAACGCTGGGACGGCAGCGGGTTTCCCGACCACCTCAAGGGCGATGCAATTCCCGCGGGCTCGCGTTTGCTCAAGCTGGCGGTGGACTTTATCGAGCTGCAAAAGGGCCTGATCCTGGAGCGCCAGATGAATAGTGACGAAGCGTTGCTGTACATCCGCAAATACGCCGGGCGGCTCTACGACCCCAATCTGGTGGAAGATTTCGTGCGGGTCTGCGCCACCTACCTCAATGACGTGACCCTGGGCGATCCCAACGTCAAGGTGCTGGGCACCCGCGAGCTGGAAGAGGGCATGGTGCTGGCGCGCAACCTGAATGCAGACAACGGCATGTTGCTGCTCAATGCGGGCAAGTCGCTCAATTTGCCGTTGGTGGACAAGTTGATTGCGTTCGAGACGATGGAGGGTGCGCGGTACAGCGTGTTCATCAAGGCTGAGCCCGATTGAGGAAATGCGGGAGGCTATGGGCAGCTGAATTGTTGTGGTGAGGGGGCTCGCGAGGTGGCTTAGGGGGCCACCCTTACGGCGGGTCACTTTTGTAAAGTCCGGAAGCCGGCCCAGACGAAAGTAACCAAAAAGCCTGCGCCCCAACACTCGCACCTCGCCCAGGCTCGGTGTGCCCGAACGCAGGCGTGTTTGACGGGGCGCCTCAGATCAACATCAAGAGCGCGGCGACCTGAAAGCCGACCGGTATGGAGGAGTGTGAGCGCGGTCAACTGTGGGAGCTGCGGTGCGACGATTCGACTTGCCTGCGAAGGCGTCGGCCCGGCAAACGTTGATGCTGTTGACCCACCACTTTCGCTGGCAAGTTGCACCGCAGATCCCCTGTAGCGAGCGGGCTTGCCCCGCGTTGGGCTGCGCAGCAGCCCCAAAACCAGGCTCTGCAGAGTGTCAGGTACACCGCGTTTTCCTTGATTGGGGGCGCTTCGCACCCCAACGCGGGGCAAGCCCGCTCGCCACGAAACGCCCGCTCAGGCAGAAAGCCCTCCTGAATTTGCGATAAAGCCCTGGGCCATGTGATCCTTGCGCCTTTGCATTCAAGGCAGCCTGTCCATGACCTCAACCATTCGCATCGCCGCCGCCCTCCTGATCGGCAGCGACGGCCAGACCCTGCTGGTGCGCAAGCGCGGCACCCAGGCCTTCATGCAACCGGGTGGCAAGATCGACGCTGGTGAACAACCCGTGCAGGCCCTGGCCCGTGAGCTGTTCGAAGAGTTGAACCTGCGCATCGAGCCGGATGCCGCCGTCTACCTTGGCCACTTCTCGGCACCTGCTGCCAACGAGCCAGGCTTCACCGTCGAAGCCGAGCTGTTTCAGGTGAATATCGATGTGGCCGTAACGCCCGCCGCAGAAATCGAAGAAATCCGCTGGATTGACCCCACCGGCGATGGCGGCCTGCAACTGGCACCGTTGACCCGGGACCTGATCCTGCCGTTTTATCGCGCCGCGCTCACCGCATGATCCTGCGCCCGCTGCAGGCCCAGGACGCCGAAGCCTACCGCGCGTTGATGCTGCAAGCGTACGGCGCCTATCCCCAGGCGTTTACCTCCAGCGTTGCCGAGCGTGCGGCGATGCCTCTGAGCTGGTGGGAAAAACGCCTCGACAACCCGCTGGACCGGCTGCTCGGCGCTTTCGCCGGGGACATGCTTGCAGGCATTGTCGGCCTGGCGTTCGAGCCTCGGGAAAAGGCGCGGCACAAGGTGACCTTGTTTGGCATGTACGTGATCGAGGCGTATCAGCAGCAGGGCCTGGGCCGTCAGTTGGTGGAGGCGGCGCTGGCTGAAGCGCGCCGGCATCCTCGTCTCAAAGTGATCCAGTTGACCGTCACCGCCGGCAATGACGCTGCGTTTGCGTTATACCGGCGCTGCGGCTTTATCCAGTACGGCCTGGAGCCTCTGGCGGTGCGGGTGGGCGTGGAGTATTTCGACAAGATTCACATGTGGCGTGAACTCAAGGCCGAGTAAGGCCGTGGTTATCACACCGCTCAATGTGGGCGCTGGCCTCATTGTGATGTTCAGCGCACGGCGCTCACGCCATCCAGCGTGGAAAACGACGTGTCCTTGGCCGTCAGCAGAAAATCGCGCATATACGGTGCGTCCAGCATGTCGGCGCGCACCCCCGCATACAGCGTGGCAAACAAGCCTTTCTCGCCCAGGCGCTTGGCTTTCACATAACCGCGCGAGCTGTATTCATGCAGCGCCCAATGGGGCATGCCGCACACGCCACGGCCGCTGGCGACCAGTTGCATCATCATCACCGTCAGCTCCGAGGTGCGCACTTGCGCAGGCTCCACGTCGGCGGGCTCCAGAAAGCGCGTGAAGATGTCCAGGCGATCGCGCTCCACCGGGTAGGTGATCAGGGTTTCGCTGAGCAGGTCTTCGGGCACGATGTACGACTTGCCGGCCAGCGCGTGCTGGTTGGCCACTGCCAGCATCGCTTCGTAGGTGAACAACGGCACGTAGGTGATACCCGGCAGTTCCAGCGGGTCGGACGTCACCACCAGGTCAAGGTCACCCCGGGCCAGCGCCGGCAGCGGCGCGAAGGCGAAGCCCGAGGCCAGGTCCAGCTCGACCTCCGGCCACGCATCGCGAAACTGGTCGATGGTCGGCATCAGCCACTGAAAGCAGCTGTGGCACTCGATGGCCATGTGCAGGCGCCCGGCGGTGCCACCGGCCAACCGTGCAATATCGCGCTCGGCGCCGCGCAGCAGCGGCAGGGTGGCGTCGGCCAATTGCAGTAGGCGCAGGCCGGCGCTGGTAAAGCGCAGCGGCTTGGTCTTGCGCACGAACAACTGCATGCCCAGGCGCTCCTCCAATTCCTTGAACTGGTGCGAAAGCGCCGACTGCGTCAGGTGCAGGCGTTCGGCGGCTTCGACCAGGCTGTCGGCTTCACGCAGGGCGTGCAGGGTCTTGAGATGACGGATTTCGAGCACGGGCTTTCCATGAAGGTAATTTGAGACAAACACACATAGAGTGAGTTTGTCTCATGTTCCCATGGGTGTCGACCGTGATCTGGCTTACAGGTTTTTGAAATGCTCAAGAAACAGGACTCGGCTGATGTCGCCGCGCCAGATCGGCGCGTGGCCGGGCTGCTGTTTTTGCCATTCCAGCCCCAGACGTCGTTGCTCCGGCAGTTTCAAATGCGCCTTGACGACGTCGTCGAACGGCGCTGTGGCCGAGTCGTAATGCGCATGGACATACCACAGCACCGGTTCATTCGGCCGGGTCAGGTCATGTACGGCGTACTCCTGAAGAAAGTCGGTGCGACCGTCCTGGCGTTTCCCATTGGCGATACGCTCTGCCAGCTTGCTCAGGCGGATCGCTTGCCGATCATCCTTATGGGGCGCAAGCAGGTAAGCGAGGAAGCCGCCGGTAGGCTGTTTGCTGCTCATCGATTGTTGGACACGCAGTTGCCGCCCGGCCACGGTCAACTCAGCGGCCTTGCTGCGCAGTTGGCCGATGATCGCCTCGTCAGGGGCCACACGCCCGATCCGATTGGCGCGGACGGTCAACTCCGCGGCTTCGCTGACCAGCATGTGCTCCAGGTTCACAGGGCTCATGTTCTGTTGCGCGTAGCTCTGGACTTTGCTCCGGTAGGTGTCCACGGCGTTGAGCCGGGACTGCGCTTCATTGACCAGTGTCGAGTGCGCAAGATTGAGTTCGGGGACCGGCGTCGATGGCTTGGGTGCGGCAAGGCGGGCCCGATTGGAGTGTGGATCAAGGTGCCAGGTTTCGACCTGACCTGTAGGCGCTTCGACGATGTATTGGCGGGTGCTGGTAGTTGGGTTGATGGCTTCGGTGCCCACCAGCAATCGATTTTCTTCGGTGGTAAAGACTTTGAGCGCCGGGTCTCGAGCGCGGCCGGGCCTGATGCCGATATCTTTTTGAGCAAGCTCGATCATTTTCTCCACGTCATCGAGCAGTGTGCTCAGGCGAGGCTGATCGAAGTGCTGCGGGTATCCCAGATTCCAGGTTTTCAGATCGCGACTGAAGTGCTGGTAGTCCTGAATACAGGCCTCGAGCATGGCCAGGCGTTGAGTGCGGGTGGCGGGTGAGCGGTCGAGGAGGAAGTGAAGGTTGAGCGCGCGCGAAATATTGACATGGCTATCGAGTGTCTGTCGGAACAGATAGAACCAGGACACCTCATTGATGCCGTCGTAGCGATTGAAGCTTTCCAGACTGAAACTGAGTGTGACGTGACGACGATAATCGGTGCCGAAATTGGCGTTCAGTTCTGCGAGGTCTGCGTCCAACGTTTTGTAAGCACTCAGCGTGCCTGCGTCAGTCTCGGTGAACTTGAAGTCACGGTCGTGCATGATTTTCTGATGCCAGGTGTTGGCCGTCTGTGCGCACTGTTCCACCTCATCGAGCGCCTCGCGAATCCTGAGGCTGATGGCCTTGCGTCGCATGGCGTGATTGATCAGGTCGCCAGCCCGGACTCGTTCCAGGGTCAGCGTGGTGAACTGCTCGATGGGCGCCAGCATCTCCTTTCGCGCATAGTTGGCAAGCTCGATGTTGTTTCTGACGATGCTTGCAGCGTTCGCTCGGCGCATGCCCTGATGAACGGTGATGGCCTGACGGCCGGCTGGCCGGGGCAGTTGAGCGAGTGCGCGGTCGTGCTCAAGGGCAAGCTCGATTGATTCGCGCAGGGACTGGCGCAGGTCGGTCAGAGCGGCGGATTTGCCCTGGGACTGGGCGTTCAAGTACAGCACTTCCAGGCGTTTTGTCCTGTTGAGCTGGTGGCTGACGCGCCGACCAAGGGCCATGGCTTCACCTTGCAGACGCAACTGCTGGCGCCACGCGCGATCAGTCCACCAGAGGGGTAAGCGTTCACGAATCGTCAGCGGCCAGACGGGATCGAGGCGGTCTGCCAGATGCCCGAGCACGCCGCCGCCGCCAGCGAGGCCACCGTTGACCAGGGTGCCGTAGACCGCGCCGTGGGTGTTCCAGTCGCCAGTCTCATCGAGCACGATGGGCTGTTTGTAGGTTTTGGTGCGAGTCCCTTTCAAGCGCAACGTGTGCAGGCTCTGATCCAGTTCAACCTCACAGATACGACCCTGGCTGAGCATGAAATCCCCTTGCGCGTGGCGATAGATGTTGCGGTAGATCCCTTCGCTGTGAGGTTGCAAGCCGTGCAGGGAAATCGGTTGTTCGTACTCGTACCCGGCGAAGCGTTTTGCGATGGCCGACGACTTGCGCAACGACGGCGGCGAGAAATTGGCCGCGCTGCGGCCGAGCCGATCCAGCTGATGCAGGCGAACCTTGGGGCGGGCCGCACTGGAGGAGACACCCAGCCCCGTGCCCAGATCGACGCCGGCGTCGATCAGCGCGTGCAGGCTGGATGCCAGCGCGTCGATACCCTCCTGAACATCGCCGCGCAGGAACGCCGCGACAGCCATGTTGGCTTGCACCCACGCGTCATACAGGCCTATAGCCGTGCCGACAAACGGCACGAATCCCATGGCCAGTTTTATGAAATACATCGCCTGCGCACCTTTGCCCGCCGATTCGCGCAGACGCTGTGCGCTGTTGGAGCGTGATGTAGTGCGATGAGCTTCCAGCAGTTGGCCCATATGCACATTGAGCAGGTTTTTCGAAAGAGAGGTGGAGGCTGGCCAGGCAACGCCGACACCGATGATGGCATCGTAGTGTTTGAGCAGCGCCTGCTTGATGCGGTGAGCGTGTAGCTCGGTTTTACCACCCAGTGCCCGCCCCGCCAGGTACTGGTGCATTTCTTCGCGAAAGCACCAGTTGAACAGGGCTTTTCGGGCCGCTTCCAGGGTGTCGAAACGGTAGAAAAACCGACCGTCGACGCGGTCGGGCAGGTACAAAAGGGTAACGCCGCTGTTCAATTCCTCGATAAAGGTCACGCCCAGCAGCGTTGAACTGAGACCCTCTGTGTCGCTGCCTCCCACCGTAAGGAATGCCGGTTTGATCACGATCCGGCGGTTGCCCTGGCGCCAGGCCTGGTCGGTGCTGGCGTCGATGGCGATGTCGAGTATCTGCAGCGCGTCGTCCTTGAGGTGCCCGCGTACCTTGGCAATGCTGCGTTGCAGTTTGAGCAGCAACCGCCAGTTTTCCAGCAGGGTTTCCTGCTGGTAGGCGTCACTGAAGGAGGGGGCGACAGGCGTGCCCAGGAAAGTTCGGGTGATCAGGTCTTCATATTTCTGCGCGACGTCCAGTTGCGCGATGATCCGTTTGACGTAGGGGGCGGTGATGCCCGTGAGCAGTCGCTGGCGCTCGGCTTCATCGTCGTTTATCACCTCGACCTTCATGAACTCCAGGCGGTCCTTGAGTGTGTCGTCAACGGTGAACAGGGCGAGTTCGTGCAACTTCAGCGTGCTGCGTACGGTACTGGCCCTGTTCACGGTGCGCGGTGAAAACGAGCCGGGCGCGCCTGAACCCAGCAGCGGTTGCTTTTCAACCGTCACCGGAAGGTCAAGCGTGAGTGTGAAGGGCTTGAGCAGCGAGAAATCCTCACGCAGACGCTGGTCGACCTGGCCCTGGCTGAAGCGGCTGGCGGACGGCAGATCGCGTTGCACCAGTACTTGCGATCGGCGCAATGCATCCACACTGGCCTTGATCATTGGCCTGAGCTCGGCTGCTTGCGCGTCGGACAGTTCATTGACCCATTGCGGCCGCTGTTCGGCCAGCGTGACGCTGCGCTGTTGTTCGACCAGTTGCGCATAGGCAAGGTCTCGCGCGTCATGGCGGTGCACCTGCCATTCGAGCCTGCATTTTTCCGGCAGCGCCTGCAGCTCGGCCGCGCGTTCGCGCAGCACGGCTGGGTCGGCGTCGGTTTGTATCAACAATGCGGCTTTTTGTGAGCATTGATGGGTCTGTGACTGCAGACCGTAGTCGAGCGCCTCGCGCAGCACCTCGGTCAGTTGCAGGCTCAGCTCGGCATCATCCGGTTGGATGTTGAACAGCGCGGTGTGCAGCGTCTCTCGTGAGGCGAAGCGTTGCAGCCCGCCTGACCGGCCCGGCCACCAGAGCAGCACACCGTGGTCGCTTGACGGATCTTGCAGGTCAGCCGCATCAACGATTGCCAGCAGCCCTCGCAACTCCTGATGTTGCACCACGGTCTCGCCATATTCACCGTTGGTGCTGCGCTTGCTCACGAGCAGGCGGCAAGCCGCAACCGGCAGGGTGCGATCCTGGCGGTCGGGGTGGTTCAGAACGGCCTGCAGCCTCAGGTATTCGTCGTTGCTGATCTGCTTGAGCAGTCGTTGTATCTCGGCTTCAGCGCGCAGGCCTTTGACGCGCGCGGTATAGAGTTCGCTTTTTGCTCGTGAGGCAGTTTTGTGCAGGGTCTGCAACTGCAGGCCTGTCTTGTTTTCCAGCAGTGAGGTCAGTGCGCTGTCGGCCGAATTTTGTGCCGCGCTCAAGTCATCAATGTGGGGCTTGAGCCTGTGCAGGGGGTCGGCCTGCCCTGGGTCCAGTAAGGTTTCCAGGGCCAGGCGCTGCTGCTTGAGCGTGGCCAGGCGTGTCGCCAGCGGCAGGTCGGCGCTGAGTAAACCGAAAGGTGTGGGTGGGATGCCGCTCTCTTCGTCGGCCCCTGCCGTGACCGGTGAATCAGACGGCGCCGGGAAGAGCCCATCGTCGCGCAGCTGTCGGTAAGTCAAATCAATGGCGTGCATCGCGTTCGCACCTTGTGTGGCGAAGTCTGTGCCGCTGTTTTGGGTCAATGCTGCCAGCAGGCGGGCCTCGGCGTCGGCGAGCCAGGCCTCCATTGCGTCGGTAAAGGGGTTTTCGATCAACTCATAGTCGATCTCCGACGCTGGCCTCGGGCGGTCCGATGCAATCAGTTGGCCTTGTTCGGCCAGCATCCAGCTTTCCAGCGCGTTGCGTTCCCTGAAAATCTGTAACACCGGTTGCCTGAAGGGCGTGTACAGCAACTGTGCGGTGAGGGGGACGGTGTCGATGGTCAGCACCAGTGCCGCGTGCAGAGGGACGCAATGGCCGTCGGCCCACTTGAAGCGCAATCGCTCGGCGTAGACGGCCCTGTCGGAGTCCTCGGGCAAACCCAGTTTGGCCAGAGCCGGTTTGAGTTGCTCGGTACTCAGTTGCCCGAGGGCGAATGCCACTTGGGCGGCGGCTTCGAAGTGGCCTTTATACAGCTGGTTGGCACGTGTGCGTCGCGACACCGGCGTGTGTGGCGCGCGGTCATCCCAGTAGCGTTTCCAGCCATGGGTGATGAAACCCCGCAGGTCCAGCGCGTCCAGGTGCTCAAGCATTTCGCTGGCCGTCAACGCAAACAAGGGATGGGTGCTGCGCAGGCCCACCACAATGAAGTCCTGGTTAATGGAGGCCGGCATCTCAGGGCGTTGTTGCATCAAGGCAAGCGCGTTGTTCAAGTTGATGAAGGGTTTATCCGTGCTGCGCAGGCCAACCGTGTCGCCGTCCAGGTCCAGGTTTTCCAGGATTAGTTGCGCCACCAGACCTTGGGGGAGGGAATGGCGTGCATGAGATCGAGCATTGCCTGACGGCAGTCTGCCCAGCGTTGCAGGGCTGAGAGCAACAGGCTGTCGTCAACCCACAGACGTCCCAGGAGGGAGTCGTAGTTGAAGTCATCCAGGTACGTCGCCGGGGTCATTGGGGGATGTTCGTGGGGCATGATCAGCGGGCCTCGTCGGGAGGAGCGGGCTGCTCCTCTTGCAAAGTCGCCATTGCACGGGAATTTGCGATGCGTCAGGCGGTATCCCTGTCTGGCATCCGGCGTAAATGACCGCTGGGCACTCTTCATCAAACTGTCATGCAACTGTGGCAGCGCGCTTGAACAAACTTCATCAGACTCGCGCTCTACTGGGGTTCTGCGTTTCGGTGTTTTCCATGCGTGTGTTGCTTTTACTGGCCGCTCTTTTATTCGGCCTGCCGTCTTTTGCGGCGTCTCGATGCGATGTCAATGTCCCGACCCAAACTGTCGATCTGGCGCAGGTGAGCATCGCCTACCAGAGCATCGGCCGTGCGTCCGACCCTGCCTTGCTGCTGGTGATGGGCCTGGGCGGGCAGTTGATCCACTGGCCTGACGAAGTGGTGGTCGCCTTGTGCGAGCAAGGCTTTCGGGTGATCCGTTATGACAACCGTGACGTCGGCCTGTCTACCTGGCGCCAGGCGCCGGCCAACGCCAACCTGACCTTCGAGGTGCTGCGCTACAAGCTCGGCCTGCCGGTGTCGGCGCCTTATACGCTGACGGACATGGCCGATGACGCCCTGGGCTTGATGGACGCCTTGCAGGTCCAGCAATTTCACGTACTCGGCGCGAGCATGGGCGGCATGATCGCCCAGCACCTGGCGGCCATGGCGCCGCAACGCGTGGAAAGCCTCACGCTGATCATGACCAGCTCCGGCGCCGAAGGCCTGCCGGCGCCGAACGCGGCACTGGTGCAATTGCTGGCGCGGCGCAGCGCGCCCAACCGCGAAGTGGCGCTGGAGCAGCAGGCGGACCTGCTCGCGGCCCTGGGCAGCCCGAACGTGAAGGATGATCGCCAGGTGTTGCTGCATCAGGCTGCGCTGTCCTATGACCGCGCTTTCAACCCGGATGGCGTGAAGCGCCAGATCATGGCCATCCTCGCCGAACCGAGCCGCGTGCCGTTGCTCAACCAACTGCGCGTGCCGACGCTGGTGGTGCACGGCACCGCCGACCCGCTGTTGCCGGTGATGCACGGCATCCACCTGGCTGCGCATATCCAGGGCAGCCAGTTGAAGTTGATTCCGGGCCTGGCCCATCGTTTCCAGGAAGCGTTCAAGGCGCCGCTGCTGGCGGCGGTGCTGCCGTATCTGCAAGCCCATCGCGAAGATGTGGCGCACTGGGCGCAGATCGATGCGGTGGCGCCTTCGAAGGTGCTGTGACATTGGTGTATCGTGCAACCTTTCCGGCACATTTTGCCTGCGAGGTTGCCTGCCATGAGTACTCCCCTGAAAATCGATTTCGTCAGCGACGTGTCCTGCCCCTGGTGCATCATCGGCCTGCGCGGCCTGACCGAAGCACTGGACCAGCTCGGTGCCGAGGTGCAGGCCGAGATTCATTTCCAGCCGTTCGAACTCAACCCGAACATGCCTGCCATCGGGCAGAACATCGTCGAACACATCACTGAAAAATACGGCTCCAGCGCCGAAGAATCCCAGGCCAACCGCGCGCGTATCCGCGACATGGGCGCCGCGTTGGGCTTTGCCTTCCGCACCGACGGCCAGAGCCGTATCTACAACACCTTCGACGCTCACCGCCTGCTGCATTGGGCCGGCCTTGAGGGCTTGCAGTACAACCTCAAGGAGGCGCTGTTCAAGGCTTACTTCAGCGATGGTCAGGACCCGTCCGACCATGCCACCCTGGCGATCATCGCCGAAAGCGTCGGCCTGGACGTGCAGCGCGCCGCCGAGATTCTCGCCAGCGACGAATACGCCGCCGAGGTGCGCGAGCAGGAGCAGCTGTGGATCTCCCGTGGCGTGACCTCGGTGCCGACCATCGTGTTCAACGACCAATACGCCGTCAGCGGCGGCCAGCCGGCCGAAGCCTTCGTCGGGGCGATTCGCCAGATCATCCAGGAAGCCAAGGGCTGAGTCCTTGGGCGGCGATCAGTCGAATTTATAGCTGATCGCCGTCTGCAACTGGCCCTGGTCGACATGACCGGTTTGCTTGACGAGGCTGCTGTTGGCCGCCGAGCCGACCAGGTGCACCCAGCTGGCGCTGGTCAGCAGCGACCAGTGTGCGGCCAGGGGGAATTCGAAGCTCTGTGTCAGTGTGAGGTTCTGGAACCCCGCACTGGCGTTATAGGCGCGGATCCCTGAAGCGGCCGACTCCCTGGCATCCACGCCGAAAAAGGTCTGGGTCTGACGCGCATCGGCATAGTGCGCCATCAGGCCGGTGCTGCCGATAACGCCGCCCAGCGGGTAGCCCAGCTCACCGCCGAGCTTGCCGAGCACGCCACCCTGTTCGTGACCGCCGCCGACGGCCTGGCCCACTTGCGCATACACGCGCCAGAAATCGGCCGGGGCGTACTGGACGAAGCCACCGATTTCGGCCATGTCCGGCACATCGCGTAGGCCGCGCAACGGGCCATTGCTTTCCCGGCCCTGCACGTAATTGACATAGGGGCCGGCGCTGATGCCCTGGCTGTTGAGTGCGCGCCAGGTCAGGCCGTCATCGGTGTCCAGGCTGAGCGTGCCCCAGTCCAGGTCGAAGTAGGGAATGGGGCGCGCTTCGTAGTGGTTGCCGCTCGGGTCGTGGGGCTGATAGGCAAGGCCCGCGCCGACTTCACCGCTGATGCCGGCGGCCAGCACCGCGCTGGAAAACACCCACGATAAACCGGCCAGTACAGCCGTCGTAACCTGGCGCATGGTGCGCACTCCTTGATCGGAACATGCGCGCATTCACGCGCGAAGGGCTGCTGCGGCGCAAGCACTCATCTTGTTTGTAGCAAGCTACAAAAATTGTAGCTTGCCGGGTACAAAACCCTCGCCAGAATCCGCCGAAAGCCCGGCCCCGTTGGGTTTTGTTCACTTGGCACATTCCCTGCTCTATCCCTGGTGCAAGCGCACAGTGCGCGCTCTCACAAGGTACGACGCAGATGATCCACTGGCATATCGTGTGTGACTTCGACGGGACCATCACCCCCACCGACGTCATCGACAACGTCCTCCAACGCTTCGCCGGGCCCGAGTGGGAAACCATCGAACAGGAATGGCTGGACGGACACATCGGTTCACGCGAATGCCTGAGCCGCCAACTGGCGCTGATCAAGGCCACGCCCGCCGAGCTGCTGGCGTATTTCGACAGCGTGGAGATCGACCCGGACTTCCCGGATTTCGTCGATCACGTCATGGGCCTGGGCGCGACCATCGAAGTGGTCAGCGACGGCATCGAACAAGGCATCGCCCGCATCCTGTCACGCAATTACGTGACCCTGCTGCCGATCCTCGCCAACCGCCTGCGCCAGGTCGACCAGAACAGCTGGCGCATCGACTTCCCTTACTCAAGCGACGCCTGCCGCGCCGCCTCCGGCAACTGCAAGTGCAAGTCCACGCCGGGCAACAAGCGCGTGCTGGTGATTGGCGACGGCAAGTCGGACATGTGCGTGGCCGCCACCGCCGACTTCGTGTTTGCCAAGGGCAGCCTCGCCGACTACTGCGTCGCCCACCACATTCCCCATGCGCGTTTCGACACCTTTGCCGAAATGCCCGCATTGCTCGCGCAATTGCCCCAGGGCATCGCGGCCAACGCCACCTCCTTTACTGCTGCCGACAACCAGGAACTCTTCCACCATGTCTGATATCCGTATCGCCACCGCCGAAGACCAGATTCTTCTGGATAAAGAAGCCAAGTACTGCTCCTACGGCGACACCGTTCACTACATCGAGCCGCCACGCATTTTCAGCCGCTGCGAAGGCTCCTACGTGTGGGACACCGAAGACCAGGCCTACCTCGACCTGCAGATGTGGTACTCGGCGGTGAACTTCGGCTACGCCAACCCACGCCTGAACAACGCGTTGAAGCAACAGATCGACACCCTGCCGCAAATTGCCAGCCAGTACCTGCACAAGGGCAAGATCGAGCTGTCGGAAATGATCGCGGTCGACGCCAAGAAGAAGTTCGGCCTCGACGGTCGCGTGCACTTCAACGTCGGCGGCTCGCAGTCCATCGAAGACTCGTTGAAAGTGGTGCGTAACGCCTCCAACGGCAAGAGCCTGATGTTCGCCTTCGAAGGCGGCTACCACGGGCGCACCCTCGGCGCCTCGTCGATCACCTCCAGCTTCCGCTACCGTCGCCGCTACGGCCATTTTGGCGAGCGCGCCAACTTCATCCCGTTCCCGTACCACTTCCGTGGCCCCAAGGGAATGACCAAGGAAGAGTACGGCAGCCACTGCGTGCAGCAATTCGCGCGTTTGTTCGAGACCGAATACAACGGCGTCTGGGATCCGAAAACCAACCAGTGCGAATACGCGGCGTTCTACGTCGAACCGATCCAGGGCACCGGCGGCTACGTGATCCCGCCGATGAACTTCTACCGCGAGCTCAAGCATGTGCTGGATCAGCACGGCATCCTGATGGTGTCCGACGAAATCCAGATGGGCTTCTACCGCACCGGCAAACTGTGGTCCATCGAGCACTTCGACGTGCAGCCGGACGTGATCGTGTTCGGCAAGGCGCTGACCAACGGCCTCAACCCGCTGGGCGGCATCTGGGCCCGTGAAGAGTTGATCAACCCGAAGATCTTCCCGCCGGGTTCCACGCACTCCACCTTTGCCTCCAACCCGCTGGGCACGGCGGTGGGCCTGGAAATGTTCAAGATGACCAATGAAGTCGACTACGGCGCCATGGTCATGAACAAGGGCAAATACTTCCTCGAAGGCTTGCAGGACCTGCAGAAGCGTTTCCCGATCATCGGCGACGTCGACGGCCTGGGCCTGGCGCTGCGCTGCGAAATCTGCGGCCCGGATGGCTTCACCCCGGACAAGGCGACCCTGGACTACATGGTCGAGGAAGGCATGAAGGGCGACATGGTGGTGGACGGCCGCAAACTCGGTTTGATTCTCGACGTGGGCGGCTACTACAAGAACGTGATCACCCTGGCACCGTCGCTGGAAATCAGCTACCCGGAAATTGACCTGGGTCTCAAGCTGCTCGAGCAACTGCTGGTGCGGGCCACCCAGCGGTGAACGGCGCAGGGATCGACCTCGGCGAAGGTACTGCCGGCTTCGTTCTCGGTGACGGTCCGGTCGGGATCCTGTTGATCCATGGCCTGACCGGCACCCCGACGGAATTGCGCCAGGTCGCCAAAGGCCTGGTCAAGGCCGGTCACTGCACAGTGTACGTGCCGACCCTGGCCGGGCACTGCGGTGACAACAGCGACCTGCAGGCCACCGGCTGGCGTGACTGGTACGAAGGCGTGCGCAGGGCTTTCGTACAGATCAAACAGCGCCATGCGCAGGTGTTTGTCGGCGGCCTGTCGATGGGCGCGGTGATGTCGATGTACGTGGCCGCCGAGCACCCAGGCCAGGTGGCCGGCCTGTTGATGTATTCCACGACCCTGAAGTACGACGGCTGGAGCATCAGCAAGCTGGCGTTTCTGTCGCCGTTGCTGATGAAGATTCCGTTCGGCGTGCATGTCTGCCGCTTCGAAGAGAAGCCGCCGTACGGCATCAAGAACGAACGCCTGCGGGCCGTCGTGGAACGCCAGATGAAGGAAGGGGAGAGCAGCGAGGCCGGCCTGCTGACCATGGAGGGCATCACGGTGCGCGAGCTGCACCGCATGAACGCCGTGGTCAAAAAACGCATGCGCGAAGTGATGGTGCCGGCGCTGGTGCTGCATTCCATCGAGGACGACATCACCAGCCGCTGGAACGCCGACTACGTGGAGCGCCACCTCGGCGGTCCGGTGACCAAGATCCTGCTGGACAACTGCTACCACATGATCACCGTCGACCTGCAATACCGGCGGGTAATCGAGTTGAGTGCTCGGTTCGTTGAACAACACACGGCGATCAAAACCAATCTGGTCAATGTGGGAGTTGGCTTGCCTGCGATTGCATCACTGCGGTCTGCCTGATCCACCGAGGGGCCTGTATCGCAGGCAAGCCAGCTCCCACATGGGTTCGGTGCTCAGTACACAAATAAGGGAAATCCGTGATCACCACGCAAGCCTTCTCGACCATCCGGGCCATCCAGCGCAGTGCCTGGAACGACTGTTTTCCGGGGGCGCTGGAGGATTGGGACTATTACGTGGTGGTGGAAAACGCCGCCATCGCCGATTTCACATGGCGTTACCTGGCGGTCTATGAAGACGGCACGCTGGTGGCGGTGGCGGCCGCATTCATCACCCGTTATCGCCTCGACACTACGGTTTCGGGCGCCGGCAAGCGTTTTACCGAACGCCTGGAGCGACTGTGGCCGGGTGTTTTGCAATTGCCGCTGTACGCCATCGGTTCGCCGATGGCCGAGCACTGTGACGCAGGCATTGCCAGCCGCGTGCCGCCGGCAAGGCGCCCGCTGTTGCTCAAGCAGTTGATCAAGGCCGCGCGCCAGGATGCCAGTGAGTTCGGTATCAGCCTGGTGGCGATCAAGGACGTTGCCTCACAGGATTCACAATGGGCCGCGAGTTGCCGCAGTGCAGGTTTCAAAAGCATGCCGGGCCTGCCGGGCGGGGTGTTGAAGGTGCCCTACGGCTCGGTGGACGCCTACCTCGGCTCGTTGTGCAAGTCGACCCGCAAGGACCTGCGCCGCAAGCTGCGGGCGCCGGGGCCGCGCCTGGAGTGGCGGCGCAACATCGATGATGTGCTGCCCGAGGTCATGCGCCTGTACGATGCCACGCTCAGCCGCGCCGACCTGCAATTCGAGCGCCTGCCGGCCAGCTACTTCACCGGGCTGCTCGAACGGATGCAGGGGCGGGCGGTGTGTGTGCTGTATTGGGTGGGCGAACACCTGGTGGCGTTCAACCTGATCCTGGTGGACGAGCACCGGCTGATCGACAAGTTTTTCGGGCATGACAGCGAGTTCGGTCGCGAGTACAACCTGTACTTTCGCAGCTGGCTGACCAATGTCGACTATTGTATTGCGCACCGGATCCCGCTCTATGAGTGCGGTCAGGAAGGCTATGCCAGTAAACTGCGCCTGGGTTGCGAGTTCCAGGGCAGGCATTTGTTCTTTCGCCATCGCAACCGGGTGGTCAACGTGCTGCTCAATCTGGTGAAAGCGTTTCTTCGACCGGACCGTTCCGACCCCGCCATGGCTGCCGTGATAAGCGAAACCTGATGATCAACAAGACCCGCCAGAAAGCCCGTCCATTTGCCATTTCGCGCTGGAGTGTCCAGCGCAAGCTGGTGCTGGCGTTCTGGCTGGTCAGCGTTATTCCAACGATGATCGCCGCCGAACTGGCCGCGACCACGCTGTCGCAGATTTTCGACAGCAACGTGCGCATCTGGCTGCAGGAGTCGACCAAGATCGTCAAGGACGAGATTGGCGATATCCTTCACGACAACGCACGCATGGCCAAGCTGTTCCTGCGCTACACCAGCCCGCCGTCGAGCCCGCAGGCGGCAAGGCACGACCGGCTGACCGCCGACATCGCCGATGCCACTGATATCGATGTGGTCGCGCTGATCCGCAGCAGCGACCAGAAGGTGGTGTTCAGCACCGCGTCCGAAGACGTGGTCAGGCAGATCAACCTCACCAGCAAAGCGGTCCTGCAAACCGTCAAGGTGGCTGGGGTGATGACCGGTCTGGTGGTGTCGACCTTCGAAACCAACCGCGATGGGGTGGACTACCAACTGCTGGTGGCCACCTACCTGGACAGCAGTTTCCTCACCAGCGTGGCCGACGTGCATTCCCTCGACCTGCGCCTGTACCTGGCCAACCCCGAGGGCTTTTCGGAAATATTCTCGACCCAGCGTTTCGACGATCATCCGTTGCGCATCCCGGCAAATATCGAAACGGCCATGCGTGCCAGCCGCCAGCCGAGCGAGCAGTTCACCAGCAACTACAGCGGTTTGTACTGGCCGATCTTCAATGATGCCGGCGAACTGCAGGGCGTCATCTTCAGCGGCTTGCTGCGCCACACCAGCCTGGTGGGGCTGGTCAATCAGAGCAATTTGTTCGTGCTGATTTTCCTGCTGAGTTCGGCGCTGTCGCTGGCCGCCGGTGTGCTGGTGTCGCGGCGCCTGACCCGGCCGCTGCGCGACCTGTCCGAGGGCGTCGATGCCGTGATCGCGGGGGATTATCAGCACCGGGTGCGGGCCAGCGGCGGTGACGAACTGGCGCAATTGAGCAGCACCTTCAACCACATGACCGAGCGCCTGGGCGAGCTGCATCACCTCGAAGCCCAGTTGCGCCGGCGCGACCGGCTGCATGCCCTGGGCGAGGTTGCCATGGGCCTGGCCCACGAAATCCGCAACCCGCTGGGCATCATCAAGACCGCCACCCAACTGCTGCACCGCCGCGTCGACCTGCCGGACAGCGACAAGCGTCACCTGGAATACGTGATCAACGAAGTCAGCCGTATCAACGAGCTGATCACCGAGTTTCTCGACTTCGCCAAGCCCAACCCGCCGCTGCGGGTGCAGCAGGCGGCACGCCCGCTGGTGGAGGAAATCCTCGGTTTTTGCAGCCCGGAACTGACCACCCACAACATAGATGCGCGCATCGACGACCAGGCGCCCGGTGCGACGCTGTATGCCGATGCCAAGCAGCTCAAACAGGCCTGCCTCAACCTGATCCTCAACGCCATCGACGCGATGCCCGACGGCGGCCGCTTGACCCTGGGCATTCGCAGTCAGGGCGGCAATACGGTGATCAGCATCGCCGACACCGGCCAGGGCATTGCGGCGGATATGATCGAGCGCATCTTCACGCCCTTTGTCACCACCAAGGCGTCGGGCACGGGCCTGGGCCTGGCCAAAGTCTATTCGATCATGGAAAGTCACGACGGCAGCATCGAATGCACCAGCGAGAAAGATGCCGGCGCCACCTTCAGCCTGTACATTCCGGCTGACGGTGAAGACGACGGCGACGATGAGGAAGGTCATGACGCATAACGTATTGGTGGTCGACGACGAGCCCAAGCTCTGTGACCTGCTGTCATCCGCCCTCAGCCAGAGCGGCATCCAGGTGTTCACGGCGGGCAACGGCCTGCACGCGCTCAAGGTATTGGAACAGGAAGACATTGACCTTGTGATCAGTGACTGGCGCATGCCGGGCATGGACGGGCCGGCGCTGCTGGCCGAAATCCGTGTGCGCTACCCGCAGGTGCCGGTGATCGTGATGACCGCCTACAGCACAGTCAAAAATGCCGTGCAGTCGATGCGCAACGGCGCCTACGACTACATTGCCAAGCCGTTCGATATCGACGAGCTGGATATCACCGTGGCCAAGGCCCTGCAGTTTCGCGACATCACCCGCGACAACGCGCGCCTGCGCGCCGAGCTGGACGAACATGCCCAGTTCGACAGCCTGGTAGGCGACAGCCCGGCGTTTCGCCAGGTGCTGCAAGCGGTGGATTCGGTGCGCGACAGCACCGCGACCATCCTGCTGACCGGCGAAAGCGGCACCGGCAAGGAAATGGTCGCCCGTGCCATCCACAAGCATGGCAGCCGCGCGGACAAGCCATTCGTGGCGGTCAATTGCGCGGCCATTCCCGAAGGGCTGCTGGAAAGCGAGATGTTCGGCCATCGCAAGGGCGCCTTCACCGGCGCCGTGGCGGACCGGGTCGGACGCTTCATGCAGGCCGACAAGGGCACGCTGTTTCTCGACGAAGTGGGCGACATGCCCCTGGCGCTGCAGGCCAAGATCCTGCGTGCCCTGCAGGAACGGGTGATCGAGCCGGTGGGCGATCCGCGCGAGCGCAAGGTGGATGTGCGGGTGATTGCCGCCACCAATAAAAACCTGCTGGAGGCGGTGGCCAGGAAAGAATTTCGCGAAGACCTGTATTACCGCCTCAACGTCTTCCCGATTCCGCTGCCGTCGCTGCGCGACCGCGCGGAAGACATCGCGCCGCTGGCCCGTCACTTTGCCCACACCATCAGCGCGACGGCCGGCAAACGCATCACCGGCTTCAGCCCCGAGGCGTTGCAGGCGATGGCGGCGTATCACTGGCCGGGCAACATTCGTGAGCTGCAGAACTGCGTCGAGCGGGCGACGATTGTGGCGGCATCGCCAGTAATTGAAGATATCGACCTGCCGGGTTACCTGTATGCCTCAAGGCCCACCGAGACGGTGCTGCGCAGCGACGCTCCGGGCGTGCCCCAGGATCTGGATGCGGCGCTGGCGGAGGTGGAGAAGGGCTACATTCTGGCTGCGCTGCAGGAGAGCAACGGTGTGCAGGCCGCAGCGGCGGCGAAGATCGGGATTTCCGAAAGGAGCTTCTGGTATCGGCTGAAGAAGCTGGGGATTCAAGTGGACAAAATAGTGCGCTGAGAGGGGTTTCCTGTGGGAGCGGGCTTGCTCGCGAAAGCGGTGGATCAGTCAGCACTTGTATTGGCTGACACGCCGCCTTCGCGAGCAAGCCCGCTCCCACATGGTTGACGGCAGTGTGTCAGGTGTGAACCCTGACCCATACGCTCACCAGCAGCGTTGCCGCCATCAGCCAGGCGACAGTGGCGACGGCCAGCGAGGCTTCAAGACGCATCCGATCCACCATCACATACAGCGTGGCCAAATACACAAAATAAGGAATGATCGACCACATCCCGAACAGGATGGTGGTCTTCAAGTCGTCCACCGACCGGCCCTTGCCGACGATGTAGTGGGCGATCAGCGCAAAGGTCGGGAACAGCGGCACCAGGCCTGCGATGTAATAGTTTCGGGTCTTGGCCAGTGCGGCGAGGATCAACACCACCGCCGCGCCCAGGGCGGCCTTCAACAATAGATCCATCAGTGGCTCAACCCGTATTTTTTGACCTTGTCGAACAGCGTGGTCTTGGCCATCCCCAGTTCCTGGCTGGCCTGAGTCAGGTTGCCGCCGCTGCGCTGCAGGGCATCGGCGAGCAGGTTGCGCTCGAAGGCTTCCACCGCTTCGGTGAAGGCCAGCCCATGGTTGCTGCCGCCCGCGCCGGACTTTTTGAAGGCCGGCAGGCCCAGGGCGAAGCGTTCGGCGACGTTGCGCAGTTCGCGCACATTGCCCGGCCAGTCGTGGCTCATCAGGCTCGACAGGGTCTGATTGTCGAGGTCCGGTACGCTGCGGTCGAAGCGCAGGGATGACTGCTGCAAAAAGTGTTCGAACAGTTGCAGGATGTCTTCGCGACGCTCGCGCAGCGGCGGCAGCTCCAGGGTGACCACGTTGAGCCGGTAATACAGGTCGCTGCGGAACAGGCTGGCGCGGCTCAGTTCGTCGAGGTCGGACTTGGTGGCGGCGATTACCCGGCAATCCACCGCCACGCTCTGGTTCGAGCCCAGGCGTTCGAGGGTGCGTTCCTGCAATACCCGCAGCAACTTGATCTGCAGGTTGATCGGCATGCTTTCCACTTCATCGAGGAACAGCGTGCCTTCATGGGCGTGTTCGATCTTGCCGATGCGGCGTTTGCCTGCGCCGGTGAAGGCATTTGCTTCGTGGCCGAAGATCTCGCTTTCGAACAGGTTCTCCGGCAGGCCGCCGCAATTGAGCGCGACGAACTGATGGGAGTGGCGCCGGCTGAAGTCATGCAGGCAACGCGCGACCAGTTCCTTGCCGGTGCCGGTCTCGCCTTCGATCAGCACATTGGCCGAGGTGTCGGCGACATTGGCGATCAGTTCGCGCAGGTTCTGCATGGCCGGCGAACGCCCGATGATGCGGCCTTCCAGCGAGTCGCGCTCGGCCAGCTGGCGACGCAGCGCCCAGACCTCCCGCGCCAGAGCGCGCTGCTCCAGGGCGCGGCGGGCGACGTCGACCAGGCGTTCGGGGGAGAACGGTTTTTCCATGAAGTCGTAGGCGCCATTGCGCATGGCGCCGACCGCCATGGCGATGTCGCCATGCCCGGTGATCAGCACCACCGGCAGGCTTTTATCCAGCGCCTTGAGGCGCGCCAGCAGTTCCAGCCCATCGATGCCCGGCAGGCGAATGTCGCTGATGACGATGCCGGCGAAGTGTTCGCCGACGCGTTCGAGTGCCTCTTCGGCGCTGCCAACGCCGACACTGGCAATGTCTTCCAGCGCCAGCGCCTGTTGGCAGCCGAGCAGCACATGGGGGTCGTCTTCGACGATCAGCACGGTGAGGTCTTGGGGCGTGATATTCATGTCGACTCAGTGGGTTGAGTGCCCGCCAGTGGCAGGCTCAGGACAAAGGCCGTGCCACCACTGGCCGGGTGTTCCACGGCAAGGTTACCGCCGGTGGCCGCCGCGAGGCTGGCCGAAAGGGTCAGGCCAAGGCCAAGGCCCTGCTCGCCGGGTTTGGTGGTGAAGAACGGTTCGAACAAATGCTTGCGCGCTTCGGCGTCGACGCCGTGGCCGTTGTCGCGCACCCGCAGGCGGTATTTACCGTCGCTGCTGCTGCCTTCCAGCCACAGTTCGGGCATCGGCTGGGCTTGCATGGCATCCAGCGCGTTGCCGATCAGGTTGACCAGGATCTGCTCCAGGCGCGTCTGGTCGATCTGCAACTGCACGGCGGCGAAGTCACGGTGCACGCTCAGCGGCAGGCTGTCCAGGCGCGCGCCGAGCACCTGGAATGCAGCGTCCACCGCCTTGCTGAGGCTGGCCTGGCTCTGGTCATCGCCGCGCCGGGCAAACGAGCGCAGGCTGGCGGTGATGCGGCCCATGCGGTCGATCAGCTCGTTGATGGTCTTGAGGTTGGCGCTGGCGGTGTCCAGCGCGCCTCGCTCAAGGAAGCGCACGGTGTTGCCGGACAAGGTGCGCAGCGCGGCCAGGGGCTGGTTCAGTTCGTGGGCGATGCTGGTGGACATCTGGCCGATGGCTGCCAGCTTGCCGGCCTGCACCAGTTCATCCTGGGCGCGGCGCAGGGTTTCTTCGGCCTGGCGGCGCTCGCGAATCTGGCCCTTGAGCCGTTCGTTGCTGGCGCGCAGGTCGGTGGTGCGCTCGGCGATCCGCCGTTCCAGCTGGCTGTTGGCTTCCTGCAAGGCTTCCCGCGCGGCGAGGCGGGTGGCGATCACCTTGCGCCGCTCGTTCCAGGCGATCAGCAGGAACGCCACCAGCCCGAACGCAACCGCCACCAGGATGCCCTGGTTGATCGCGGCGCGGCGCAGGTCGTTGAGCGGGGTGAGCAGGGTGAAGTTCCACGGCGTATCGAGGAGCGGGCGGGTTTGCGCCAGGTAGCTCACCTCGTGGGCGTCGTTGACCACTTCACTGTTGGCCGGGAAGGTCAGTTTTTCACTGACCTCGTTGAGGCGTTCGCGGGCCAGGGGTTCGAGTTCGTTCAGTGTCGCCCAGTAATATTGCAGGCTGTGGGCCAGGCGGTCGCGGGTGTCATCGCTCAGCGGGCGCACGGCCTTGAGGCGCCGGGCCGGGTCGCTGGAGAGGATGATGATGCCGTTCTCGTCACTGACGAACGCTTCCAGGCGCGCGCGCTGCCAGCGTTCTTCCAGAGCTTCGAGGCGCACCTTGACCACGGCCACGCCGATGATCTTGCCGTGTTCTTCCAGACCGTGGGCCAGGTAGTAGCCGGGTTCGCCATTGGTGCTGCCGATGCCGTAGAAGCGCCCGGGCTGGCCGCGCACGGCATTCTGGAAGTAGGCACGAAAGGACAGGTCTTCACCCTGATAACTGTCGGCATCGCGCCAGTTACTGGTGGCCAGCACACGGCCGGTGGTGTCCATCACATAGATGGCCCGACTGCGACTGCGTCGGTTCAGGCCTTCGAGGTAATCATTGACGGTCTTGCGGGTTTCCTGATTCGGCTCGGCCAGCAGTTTGGATACGCTGGATTCCAGCTCCAGCAGGCTGGGCAGGTAGGTGTATTTGCCCAGTTCACTCTCGACTGTGCGTGCGTGCAGCTCAAGCTGACGCTCGCCGGTGTCGCTGAGGGTACGGATGCCGTAGTACTCACTGATCCAGAAGCCGATGAAACCCAGGCCGATCATCAGGGCGACGACCAGTGGCGGCAGGAACAGTTGGCGTATCAGACGAGGTTTCACGGCAAGTGATGGCGGTGCGGCGCGAAATTGGTTGGGGTCGCATTTCATCACAGATGCCTTGGGTCAACCAGTTGTGCTTACGGTGCTTGCCCGTTGGCGAGCGGGCTGGTTGTGGCGAGCGGGCTTGCCCCGCGTTGGGCTGCGAAGCAGACCCAGTTCAGGCGCCGCGTCTATTCAGATAGCCGTGGTGCCTGGTTTGGGGACGCTGCGCGTCCCAACGCGGGGCAAGCCCGCTCGCCACAACAGGTGCGCTCACAACAAATAGCCACACTCACAAAGTGATGCAGTACTTAGTGCTGCAGGATTTTCTCGAGGAAGTGCTGCGCGCGTTCGGAGCGGGCGCTGATGTCGCCGAAGAATTCCTCTTTCGGGCAGTCTTCGATGATCTTGCCGGCGTCCATGAAGATCACGCGGTCGGCCACTTTGCGCGCAAAACCCATTTCGTGGGTCACGCACATCATGGTCATGCCTTCCTGCGCCAGCTGTACCATCACGTCGAGCACTTCGTTGACCATTTCCGGGTCAAGGGCCGAGGTCGGTTCGTCGAACAGCATGACGATCGGGTCCATGGCCAGCGCGCGGGCAATCGCCACACGTTGCTGTTGCCCACCGGAAAGTTGGCCAGGATGCTTGTGGGCGTGTGCCGACAGGCCGACCCGCTCAAGCAGTTGCAGGCCCTTTTTGGTGGCCTCTTCCTTGCTGCGGCCCAGTACCTTGATTTGCGCGATGGTCAGGTTTTCGGTGATGGTCAGGTGCGGGAACAACTCGAAGTGCTGGAACACCATGCCCACCCGCGAGCGCAGTTTGGGCAGGTTGGTCTTCGGGTCGGCAATGGAGGTGCCGTCGACGACCACGTCGCCCTTCTGGAACGGTTCCAGTGCGTTCACGCATTTGATCAGGGTGGATTTGCCCGAGCCGGATGGCCCGCACACCACGATCACTTCGCCTTTCTTAACCTCGGTGCTGCAATCGGTCAGCACCTGGAAGTCGCCATACCACTTGTTGATGTTCTTGATAGAGATCATACAGCAAACCTTTTTGCAGACGCTTGACCAGCAGCGAGGCGGAAAAGCTGATGATGAAGTAGACGACACCGGCGAAGATCAGGAACTCATTGGAGCGGCCGATGATGTCGCCGTTGGAGCGGGCGGAGTTGAGGAAATCCACCAGACCCACGGTGTAGACCAGCGAGGTGTCCTGGAACAGGATGATCGACTGT
This sequence comes from Pseudomonas trivialis, assembly GCF_036864995.1. Lineage (NCBI taxonomy): Bacteria > Pseudomonadati > Pseudomonadota > Gammaproteobacteria > Pseudomonadales > Pseudomonadaceae > Pseudomonas > Pseudomonas trivialis. The sequence goes on from NZ_CP142151.1 coordinate 1,206,695, forward strand.
TGCAGCAGCAACGGGGTCATCTTGCGGAACGCCTGGGGCAGGATGATCAGGCGCATGGTCTGGCCGTAGGTCATGCCCATCGCTTGTGCGGCGGCCATCTGGCCCTTGGGGATCGACTGCACGCCAGCCCGCACGATTTCGCAGAAGTACGCGGCTTCGAACATCATGAAGGCCACGACGCAGGAGGTGAATGCGCCAATCGGTGTGTCTTCGCCGGTGATCCAGCGCAACACGAACGGCACCGCCAGGTAGAACCAGGTGATCACCAGCAGCAGCGGGATCGAGCGGAAGTAGTTCACGTAGGCGCCGGCAACACGCGACAGCAGTTTGCTCGACGACAGGCGCATCAGCGCCAGCACCGTACCCAGCGCGATGCCGCCGATGACGCCCATGACCATCAACTGCAAGGTCATGACCATGCCGTTCCACAGGCCCGGGATGGCGGGGATGATACCGCTGAAATCAAGTTCCATTATTTGCCCCCCACGGAGATCAGGCCGGGCACGGCGACTTTCTTCTCGACCACGCGCATCAGCAGCATCAGGCTCATGTTCAGGGTGAAGTAGATCAGCGTGGCCAGGGTGAAGGCTTCAAACAGGTTGGCCGAGAATTCGGCGGTCTGTTTGGTTTGCGCCAGCAGTTCCATCAGGCCGATCAGGGACGCCACGGAGGAGTTCTTGAAGACGTTGAGGAATTCGGAGGTAAGCGGTGGAATGATGATGCGGTAGGCCTGGGGCAGCAGCACGTTCCAGTAGATCTGCGGCAGCTTGAAGCCCATGGCGCGGGCCGCGGATTCCTGGCCGCGTGGGAGCGCCTGGATACCGGTGCGCACTTGTTCACACACACGGGCGGCGGTGAACAGACCCAGGCACACAACGACGCTGAGGTAGGCCGAGGTGGTCGGGTTGAGGTCCTGTTTGTACCAGTCCTGCAGGGTTTGCGGCAGCAGGTCGGGTATCAGGAAATACCAGATGAACAGCTGAACCAGCAGCGGCACGTTGCGAAACAGTTCGACGTAGCAGGTCGCGATGCCCGCCACGAGGCGGTTTGGCACAGTGCGCATGACGCCCAGAATGGACCCCAGCAGCAAGGCGATAATCCATGCCACGACGGCGATGGCAATGGTCCAGCCCAGGCCTGCGATGTACCAGTCGAGATAGGTCTCGCTGCCAACGCCGGTGGACTTGAAGAACACGCCCCAGTCCCAGTTGTAATTCATTAGGGTCTCCCCTCGAAATCGATCGATGTACAAGCACCCGCTTGGGGAAAGTCCATTCCCGCCCGACATTGAATGCCAGGCACACGCGATCGGCTCGGAAACCGCCAGGTCGAGTGTTCCAAAAATACTGCCAGCAGGTAGTAACAGATGCCTGAGGGAGGGTGAGCTCCCTCAGGCGATAAGGTTAGTTCAGTGTCAGATTTTTACGTCGGGCGCTGGCTTGTCGCTTGGGTTGGCGATCAGCTCTTTAACCTTGTCGCTCATCGGGAAGTTCAGGTTCAGGCCTTTGGGTGGGATCGGGCTTTCGAACCACTTGCTGTAGATCTTGTTGATCTCGCCGGATTTGAACAGGCCGACGATGGCGTCATCCACGGCTTTCTTGAAGGCCGGGTCGTCCTTGCGAACCATGCAGGCATAGGCTTCGAACGATTGCGGCGTACCGGTGATGACCCAGTCGTCCGGCTTCTTGGCCTTGGCTTCTTCACCGACCAGCAGCGCGTCGTCCATCATGAACGCAACGGCGCGGCCGCTTTCGAGCATCTGGAAGGATTCGCCGTGGTCCTTGGCGGAGATGACGTTCATGCCCATCTGCTTGTCGGCGTTCATCGCTTTGATGATGCGCTCGGACGTGGTGCCGGCGGTGGTCACGACGTTCTTGCCTTTGAGGTCGGCGAAATCACCGTAGGACGGCTTGCCATCCTTGTCTTTCTTGACCAGCAGGCGAGTGCCGATTTCGAAGATATTGGTGGTGAAGTCGACTTGCTGGGCGCGTTCGGCGTTATTGGTGGTGGAGCCGCATTCCAGGTCCGCGGTGCCGTTCTGGATCAGCGGGATACGGGTTTGCGAGGTGACCAGGTTGTACTTGGCCTTCAGGTCGGGTTTGTTCAGGTCTTTTTTCAGGGCTTCAACGATAGCCAGCTGAATGTCGTGGGAGTAGCCCACAGGTTTGCCCGAACCATCCGCGATGTAGGAAAACGGAATGGAGCTGTCGCGGTGCGCGAGTGTGATGGTGCCGGAGTCGTTGATTTTCTTCAGCGTGCCGGTGAGTTCGGCGGCGAACACTGGAGTGCTGATCAGAGCAGCAGCGATAGCTGCGCCCAGGATATGGGGAACGATGCGCATCAATACTTCCTCGACATTTGTTTTTTTTATGAAGCCGGATAGGCGGCTCTCTTGTACGGCGAATGCCCATAACGGCTGCTGGGAGGCCCTGGGCAATCGTTGGGAAGTGTAGAGCATGAGTCGTGCCAGTCAGCCGTTAAAAGATTAACGCGCTGATTTGTATAGGAATTAACTTTATGTGACAGCGGATTTGCCATGTTTGAGTACGGCAAACCGAATGGGGGAGGGAGGTAGTGTTCGGAAAACCGAATGGTGTGGGAGCGAGCAGGCTCGCCCCCACACACGTCAGGCGGCTTCGATCTTGCGGTTTTGCTCGACCTTGGACAGATAACGCTGCAGCTTTTCCTGTTCTTCCGGCGTAGTGAACAGGCCAAGTTTGGTGCGGCGCCACAGCACGTCCTGTGGCTGGGTCGCCCATTCTTCGGCGCACAGGTAATCGACTTCGCGGGTATACAGGCCGCCACCCAGGTGTTCGCCCAGGTCTGCCAGCGACTGCACGCCTTCCAGCAGACGCCAGGTGCGGCTGCCGTAGGTCACGGACCAACGGCGGGCGATTTCGCCTGGCACCCAGTCGAATTTCTTAAGAATGGCGTCGGCCAGCGCTTGCGGCGTGGTCATGTCCTCACCGCCCGGCAGGCTGGCGGTGGCGGTCCAGCTTGGGCGCATCTGCGCGAAATAAGGTGCCAGTTGGGCCATGGCCGACTCGACCAGCTTGCGATAGGTGGTCAGCTTGCCGCCGAACACCGACAGGATCGGCGCCTCACCGGTGCCGCCGGACAGCGACAGGGTGTAATCGCGGGTGATGGCCGATGGGTTGTCCGACTCGTCGTTGCACAGCGGGCGCACGCCGGAGTAGGTGTGGACGATGTCGTCGCGGCTCAGTTGTTTCTTGAAGTGCGCGTTGACCACCTTGAGCATGTAGTCGGTTTCGCCTTCGGTCACTGCCACCTTGGCCGGGTCGCCGGTGTATTCACGGTCGGTGGTGCCGATGATGGTCAGGCCGTTCAGGTACGGAATAGTGAAGACGATGCGCTGGTCTTCGTTCTGCAGGATGTGTGCGTGGGCGCCTTCGTAGAGTTTGGGCACGATCAGGTGGCTGCCCTGGATCAGGCGGATGCCGTACGGCGAATCCAGCTTGAGGTCGTCGCGGATGAACTTGGCGACCCATGGGCCAGCGGCATTCACCAGCGCCCTGGCACGAATCGAGAACAGGCTGCCGTCGGCGCGTTCCATGTTCATTTCCCACACACCCTGGCTTCGGTGTGCGCTGACACAACGGGTCTGGGTGTGGATATGCGCACCTTTCTCCCGTGCCGCCATGGCATTGAGCACCACCAGGCGGGCGTCGTCGACCCAGCAATCGGAATATTCGAAGCCCTTGGTGATTTCGCTTTTCAGCGGGCTGTCGGCGCCGAAGGTGAGGCTTTTGGAGCCGGCGAGCTTCTCGCGCTTGCCCAGGTTGTCGTACAGGAACAGGCCGGCACGAATCATCCACGCTGGGCGCAGGTGTGGGCGGTGGGGCAGCACGAAGCGCATCTGCTTGACGATGTGCGGCGCCTTGGCCAGCAGTACTTCACGTTCGGCCAGCGCTTCGCGCACCAGACGGAACTCATAGTGTTCCAGGTAGCGCAGGCCACCGTGAATCAGCTTGCTGCTGGCCGACGAGGTATGGCTGGCCAGGTCGTCCTTTTCGCAAAGGAATACCGACAAACCGCGCCCGGCTGCGTCTGCTGCGATCCCGACGCCATTGATGCCGCCACCGATTACGGCAACGTCATAGACTTCTGCAAGGGGTGGAGCAGGCAAGGTAGAAGGGTTCATCGGCTGGCCTCGCAATCTTTTCGTATTGGAATTCGAACATTAATGTTCATTTGCGAAAATGGTAGCTGATAAACGCGGGCACAGCCAGTCGACTTCGATTGAAAAAACTCATCGAAGGGCAGGGGAGGGGAAATTTGTGAACATTAGCCTGGGGAAGGGCTTAACGAAAAGGTGACTCTCGGATTGTCATCGGGAGCAAGCCCCCTCCCACATGTTGACCACATTCCTTCTATTGGAAACGGGTCAAGTGTGGGAGGGGGCTTGCTCCCGATGGCGGCAGTCCTGGCGCTACACCACTTCCAGCCTGACCTTGTGCTCATTTAACAACTGCACCAACGCCGGCACCGGCTGCTGATCGGTCACCAAGCAATCCACCAGACTGATCGGCCCCAGGCGAATCATGGCATTGCGCCCGAACTTGCTGGAGTCCGCTGCCAGGATTACCTTGCGCGCATTGGCAATGATCGCCTGTGACACCCGCACTTCCTGGTAATCGAAGTCCAGCAGGCTGCCGTCTTCGTCAATCCCACTGATACCCACCAGTGCGAAGTCGACCTTGAACTGGTTGATGAAATCCACACTGGCCTGGCCCACTACGCCGCCGTCACGGCGCACGTTGCCGCCGGTCAACAACACGTCAAAGTCATCCTTGGCGCTGAGCATGGTGGCGACATTGAGGTTGTTGGTGATGATTTTCAGGTGGTTGTGATTGAGCAGCGCACGGGCGATGGATTCGGTGGTGGTGCCGATGTTGATGAACAGCGAGGCATGATCGGGGATTTGCGCGGCGATGGCTTCGCCGATGCGCTGTTTCTCGTCGCGCATCTGGTCAGCCCGCATGGCGTAGGCGGTGTTTTCGACGCTGGAATCATAGGCTGCGCCGCCGTGGTAGCGGCGCAACAGATTGGCATCCGCCAGTTGGTTGATATCGCGGCGGATGGTTTGCGGGGTGACAACGAACAACTGCGCCATTTCCTCGATACTGACGTAGCCGCGTTCGCGGACCAGTTCGAGGATTTGTTGCTGGCGGGGAGGCAGATTCATGGGGCGTCCTTTGGGCTGCCATACAAAAGTGGCCCATGATGACGCAGGAATCCGCTCCCTGCCAGTTACAACCCCAATAGGGATCGGCGCCCGGCTTATTCGGCGCCTTCGTGCGGCTCCCAGTCGCGGGTGCGGCTTACCGCTTTCTGCCAGCCGGCGTAGAGTTTCTCTTTGGCGGCTTCATCCAGTTGCGGTTCGAATTCGCGCTCGATCACCGCTTTGCCGCGCAGTTCGTCCAGGCTGCTCCAGAAACCGCAAGCCAGGCCCGCCAGGTAAGCGGCGCCCAGAGCCGTGGTTTCGCGCATTTGCGGGCGCTCCACCTGGGTGCCGAGGATGTCAGCCTGGAACTGCATCAGGAAGTTGTTGGCCACTGCGCCACCGTCCACGCGCAGGGCCTTGAGACGTTCGCCCGAGTCCTGCTGCATGGCGTCGAGCACGTCGCGGGTCTGGTAGGCAATCGATTCGAGGGCTGCACGAATGATGTGGTCCACGCGTACGCCACGGGTCAGGCCGAACAGCGCGCCACGGGCATACGGGTCCCAGTACGGCGCGCCCAGGCCGGTGAAGGCGGGCACTAGGTACACGCCGTTGCTGTCCTTGACCTTGCCGGCGAAGTATTCGGTGTCGGTGGCGTCGGCGATGATTTTCAGTTCATCACGCAGCCATTGCACGGTCGAGCCGCCGTTGAATACTGCGCCTTCGAGGGCGTAAGCCACTTCGCCACGCGGGCCGCAGGCGATGGTGGTGAGCATGCCATGCTTGGATTTGACCGCCTTGTCGCCGGTGTTCATCAGCAGGAAGCAGCCGGTGCCGTAGGTGTTCTTGGCCTGGCCGGGCTCCACACACATCTGGCCAAACAGCGCCGCTTGCTGGTCACCGGCGATGCCGCCGATGGCGATGCCGCTTTTGGTGCGGCCGTAGATTTCCGACGACGACTTCACTTCTGGCAGCATTTCGCGCGGTACGTCGAGAATCTCCAGCATCTTCGCATCCCATTCCAGGGTGTGGATGTTGAAGAGCATGGTGCGCGAGGCGTTGGTGTAGTCGGTGACGTGGGTTTTGCCGCCGGTAAATTTCCAGATCAGCCAGCTGTCGATGGTGCCGAACAGCAGTTCGCCGTTGCGCGCACGCTCGCGGCTGCCTTCGACGTTGTCGAGGATCCACTTGAGCTTGGTGCCGGAGAAGTACGGGTCGGTGACCAGGCCGGTGGCGTCGTTGATGTATTGCTCATGGCCGTCGCGCTTGAGCTGTTGGCAGATCTCGGTGCTGCGGCGGCACTGCCAGACGATGGCGTTGTAGATCGGGCGGCCGGTGTTCTTGTCCCACACCACGGTGGTTTCACGCTGGTTGGTGATACCGATGGCGGCGACCTGGTCATGGTGCAGGCCGGCCTGTGCCAGGGCTTCGACCATAACCGCGCTCTGGGTGGCGAAAATTTCCATTGGGTCGTGCTCGACCCAGCCGGCTTGCGGGTAATGCTGGGTAAACTCGCGCTGGGCGGTGCACACCACGTTGGCGTCACGATCGAAGATGATCGCTCGCGAACTGGTGGTGCCCTGGTCGAGGGCAATGATGTAGTTCTTATTCTGAATGTCGGTCATGTCAATTGCCTTGTACGAAAAAGGGAAGTCGGAAGTCAGCCTGGACCGCAAAGGGCAGAGGAACAGGCTGGCGCTTTCAGGAAATACGCGTGTTGCCGTTGACAGCCGTGTCAGGTGTTTCAGCTGTAGCAGGGACAGCGCTCGGCAGATGGCGGGCGATCAGCCCGCGGTAGGCCGCAGCACCCAGGCATGCGCCGACAATCGGCGCGAAAATCGGCACCAGGAAATAGGGAATGTCGCGACCACCGGTGAAGGCTATTTCACCCCAACCGGCGAAAAAGGTCATCAGCTTGGGCCCGAAATCCCGCGCCGGGTTCATCGCAAAGCCGGTCAGCGGGCCCATGGCGCTGCCGATCACCGCAATCAGCAGGCCGATCAGCAGGGGGGCGAGGGCGCCGCGTGGCAGGCCGTTGTTGTCGTCGGTCAGGGCCATGATCACGCCCATCAGGATGGCGGTGATGACCATTTCCACCAGGAACGCCTGGGCCGTGCTCAACAGGGCATGAGGGTAGGTGGAGAACACCGAGGCCAATTCCAGGCTGGCTTGGGTGCCGCGCACCAGATGGTGGGTTTGTTCGTAATCGAAAAACAGGTTGCTATAAAGCGTATACACCAGCGCCGCGGAACAGAAGGCACCGGCGACCTGGGCGAGGATATAGAAAGGCAGTTTGCGCTTTTCGAAATCGGCAAACAGGCACAGGGCAATACTGACCGCCGGGTTGAGGTGGGCCCCGGAAATACCGGCGGTGAGGTAGATCGCCATGCTGACGCCGATCCCCCAGATGATGCTGATTTCCCATAAACCGAAGCTGGCACCTGCGACCTTGAGCGCAGCGACGCAACCGGTACCGAAGAAGATGAGCAGCGCGGTGCCGAGGAATTCGGCCATGCATTGGCTCGAAAGTGAAGGCTGTTGAAGAGCAGTTGTCATGGAAAACCTCATTTGTTGTTCTTGTCTGGCGTACGGCCTCGTTGGGCCTTGCGCGATTTTCACCAATGACGAGGATCCCCATCCAAGCCACGGCTTACTGCTTGAATACTGCGGAAGCCATTCCTACAGTATTCGGAAACGAAAAAATATAGACAAGAATGACGGCTGTCAAAGGTCGAAAGTGAACTATCAGTCATTTTCCAACTATTTGTCTGATGAATGATCATGCTTGTGACAGCATTTATTGGTGCAAGCGTGGGCCGCGCTAGAGCGTTTTACGTGGGCTTGGCTTAACATCGGCCATCTGTTTGCCCGACCGGAGACATCATGACCCCTGCATTGGACCTGCTGAAGAAAGTTCGTGCCGAACATCGCATCCACAGTTACGAACACGATCCCAAGTCGGCGTCATATGGTCTGGAGGCCGCAGAAAAATTGGGTCTCGACCCGGCGCGGGTGTTCAAGACCCTGCTGGCCAGCACTGAAAAGGGCGAGTTGCTGGTGGCGGTGGTGCCGGTCGTCGGAAGTCTGGACCTCAAGGCTCTGGCGCAGGCGGCGGGAGCGAAAAAAGTCGAAATGGCCGACCCTGCGGCGGCGCAGCGCGCTACCGGCTATTTGCTGGGGGGGATCAGTCCGTTGGGGCAGAAAAAGCGGTTACGCACGTTTATCGATGTGACGGCGCAGCCGCTCGAGACGATTTTTGTGAGTGCGGGGAGGCGAGGGCTGGAAGTGGAATTGACAGCTTCGGCGTTGGCTGAAAACACCCAGGCCACCTTCGCACCGATTGGCAGAATATGATTTCGGGGCACTGAACATCCAAGGTGGGAGCGAACTCCCTTCCACTTTCAGAGTGCTGCCTGAAACAGCACCAGATGTTCTGCCGCAACCCGAATGCCTACATCCACGCCCACCTGATGGTCCGCATGGCTGGGGAAAATCGACTCCAGTTGCGCGCCCGTCGGCAACTGCAGACGGTAGAGCGTCGAGGCGCCGAGGAAGGTCTTGCCGATAATCCGCGCTTTGAGGGCGCTGTCCGGCGCATGGACGATATCGTCCGGGCGCAGCAATACATCCACCGCTCCACCTGCAGAGCCAGGTGTAGGCACGATTGCCGCGCAGCTCACCCAGTTCGGTGCGCACGGACTCCGGCGAACTCAATTGGCCACGGATGAAGTAACCCTGGCCGATAAAGCTGGCGACGTAAGGGGTCTGCGGTTCGTGATAAAGGTTGTAAGGCGTATCCCACTGTTCCAGCCGGCCTTCCTTGAACACGCCCACCTGATCGCTCACGGCAAACGCTTCTTCCTGATCATGGGTGACCAGAATCGCACTGGTGCCGCGTGCCTTGAGAATCTCGCGCACTTCATGGCTGAGCTTGCGCCGCAGTTCGCCATCGAGGTTGGAGAAGGGCTCATCGAGCAACAGCAGTTGCGGCTCCGGCGCCAGGGCGCGGGCGAGGGCGACGCGTTGTTGCTGGCCGCCGGAGAGTTCGTGGGGGAAGCGCTTGCCCAGGTTCTTCAGGTTGACCAGTTCCAGCAGTTCGGCAACCACGCGGTCTTTGTGCGGGTGCTTGCGTATGCCGAATGCAATGTTGTCGGCCACGCTGAGGTGGGGAAACAGGGCGTAGTCCTGAAACACCATGCCGATACGACGTTTCTCCGGGGCCAGGGTGAAACCGGCGCTGGAGATGACTTCACCGGCCAGGCTGATTTCACCTTCGTGCACCGGTTCGAACCCGGCAATCGCTCGCAGCGTGGTGGTCTTGCCGCATCCCGAGGACCCGAGCAGGCAACCGATATCACCGGCGTTGAGGTGCAGATTGAGGTTCTGCACCACCCGTTGATCGTGATAGCCGCATGCCAGATTGCGCAGGTTCAGCAGTAGGGGCTGGCTCATGCGTGGTGGTACGACGGCGGCACAAGAAATTCGAGCAGGGCCTTTTGCGCGTGCAGGCGGTTTTCGGCCTGGTCCCACGCCACCGAGCGCTGATCGTCGAGCAGGTCAAGGCTGATTTCCTCGCCACGGTGCGCCGGCAGGCAATGCATGAACAGCACGTCGGGCGCGGCCAGGTCGAGCAGGGTGCGGGTGACCTGATACGGCGCGAAGCGGGCCAGGCGCTTGGCGGTTTCTTCTTCCTGACCCATGGAGGTCCACACGTCGGTACTCACCAGATGCGCGCCGGCCACGGCTTCACGCGGGTCGCGCACGAGGGTGACGCGGCTTCCGGCTTGTTCGAGGAAGCGCGCGTCAGGCTCGTAGCCTTCAGGGCAGGCAACACGCAGTTGGAAGTCGAACTGGATCGCCGCTTCTATATAGCTGTTGCACATGTTGTTGCCATCGCCGACCCAGGCCACGGTCTTGCCTTTGATGGAGCCACGATGCTCAAGGAAGGTTTGCATGTCGGCCAGCAACTGGCAGGGGTGCAAGTCATCGGATAGGCCGTTGATCACCGGCACCCGCGAGTTGGCGGAAAATTCGGTCACGGTGCTGTGGGCAAAGGTGCGGATCATCACGGCGTCGAGCATGCTCGACATGACGATGGCGCTGTCGGCGACGGTCTCGCCCCGGCCCAGTTGCGTATCGCGCGAGGACAGAAAGATGGCCTGGCCACCCAGTTGAATCATGCCGGCTTCGAACGACACGCGGGTGCGAGTCGATGACTTCTCGAAAATCATGCCGAGCACGCGGTTTTTCAAAGGCTCGAACAGTACGCCGCGGTTACGCAGGTCTTTAAGCTCAATGCCTCGACGGATCATGCCGACCAGCTCTTCGGGCGTGCAATCCATCAGGGAGAGAAAGTGCCTAGCGCTCATCATTAACTACCTTTTGCAACAGACCGCAGATACTCAAAGCCTTGTTTATTGTGACAACGGGCGAGACCTGCGGCGAAAGCCGCACGGGGCGACGAAATAGGGGAAGGCGCGATCTTATAATTAAATGTCGCGTCTTACCAATAGGGCTACGGTTTTTAAGGGTGTTCAGCGAGGCGTCAAAGCGCGTTTGAAGACAACTTCCTGACAGCAGCGGGCCATTTGTACACTGGCGTCGTAACCTTTTGCAATGCGCGGTGGCGGGGCCAGGCCAGGCTGCGTCGGTTTTCTGCGACGATGCGTGCACCGTTGAAACATTTGCTCACTCTCTCGGCCATGGCCTGGCCTGATGCCAGTCGATTCATGCCGCGAAGGTTGCTGGTGCCAAGGTTCCCGGCGGCCCATAGTTGCCCCAAAGCCCCTATAAAGAGACTGGCCATGACCAAGACTCTCCACCACCGTGCCTGCCATCTGTGTGAAGCCATTTGCGGTCTGACCCTGGAAACCACCCAGGCCGACGACGGTAGCCTTGCGATCACGTCCATCAAGGGCGACGCCCAGGACAGCTTCAGCCGTGGGCATATCTGCCCCAAGGCCGTGGCGTTGCAGGATATCCAGAATGACCCGGACCGCCTGCATCAGCCCATGCTGCGCGTCGGCAGCCAATGGCAACCGATCCCGTGGAAAGACGCCTTCGCGCTGGTGGCTGAACGTCTGTCAGGCATTCAGGCACGTCATGGCCAGAACGCGGTGGCGGTCTACCAGGGCAACCCCAGCGTGCACAACTATGGGCTGATGACCCACAGCAACTATTTCCTGGGGCTGTTGAAGACGCGCAATCGGTTTTCCGCAACCTCAGTGGACCAGTTGCCCCATCATCTCACCAGCCACCTGATGTACGGCCATGGCCTGTTGTTGCCGATCCCGGACATCGACCACACCGATTTCATGCTGATCCTCGGTGGCAATCCGTTGGCCTCCAACGGCAGCATCATGACCGTGCCGGATGTGGAAAAACGCCTCAAGGCCATCCAGGCCCGGGGCGGCAAAGTGGTGGTGGTCGACCCTCGGCACAGCGAAACCGCGGCGATAGCGGACCAGCATCTGTTCGTGCGGCCCGGCGGTGATGCGGCGCTGCTGTTCGGCCTGCTTAATACTCTGTTTACCGAGAACCTGACCCGTACCAGCCATTTGCCGGTAGCCGGCCTTGAGGAGGTGCGCCGCGCCATTGCCGGGTTTACCGCCGAGGCCATGAGCAGCCAGTGTGCCGTGCCCGCTGAACAGATCCGCCAGCTGGCACGTGATTTTGCCGCCGCGGACAAGGCGGTGTGCTACGGGCGCATGGGAGTGTCGACCCAGGCGTTCGGCACGCTGTGTCATTGGCTGGTGCAGTTGATCAACCTGGTGACCGGCAATCTGGACCGGGTGGGTGGCGCGCTGTGCACCACGCCGGCCGTGGACTTGGTAGCGTCCACCGGTGGCGGGCATTTCAATCGCTGGCAGAGCCGCGTATCCGGGCGTCCGGAGTATGGCGGTGAATTACCCGTGTCGGCCCTGGCTGAAGAAATGCTCACGGCAGGCGAAGGGCAAATCCGCGCGCTGGTGACGGTGGCGGGCAACCCGGTGCTGTCCACGCCCAATGGCCGCCAGTTGGAGCAGGCGCTGGAGGGGCTGGAGTTCATGGTCAGTGTCGATCTGTATATCAACGAGACCACGCGCTATGCCGACCTGATTCTGCCGTCCACCTCGGCCTTGGAGAATGATCACTACGACACCACGTTCAATATGTTCGCGGTGCGCAACGTCACCCGTTTCAATCGCGCGATCCTGCCCAAGCCGGCGGGCGCTCTGCATGACTGGGAGATTTTCGTCGGTTTGGCCAAGGCCTTTGCCGCGCAGGCCGGCGTGGCGCTCAAGCCGACGATGGCGCCGGCGCAGATGATCGATGCCGGCCTGCGCGCCGGGACCTATGGTGATGCATCCGGTCACAAGCTGTCGGTGGCGATGCTGGCGGACCACCCCCATGGGCTGGACCTGGGGCCGCTGTCGGCCAACCTTGCTGCACGCTTGAAAACCGCGGATGGCAAGGTGCAGGCGGCCCCGGCGGTGATTCTTGCGGACCTGGTGCGCTTTGCGGCACAGCCGGCGCCTGTGGCTGACGAGCTGCTGCTGATCGGCCGTCGCCATGTGCGCAGCAACAATTCGTGGATGCATAACTATCATCGGCTGGTGAAGGGCAAGCCGCGGCACCAGTTGCACATGCACCCCGAGGACCTGGCGAGCCGGCAGTTGACTGATGGCCAGCGCGTGCGCGTCAGTTCGCGCATCGGCATGATCGAAGTTGAAGTGCTCGCCAGTCTGGAGATGATGCCTGGGGTGGTCAGTCTGCCCCACGGTTGGGGCCATGGCCGCCCGGGCGTGCGGATGACAATTGCCAGCAGCCAGCCGGGAGCGAGCGCCAATGACTTGACTGACGAGCGGCAATTGGATGAATTGTCCGGCAACGCCGCATTGAACGGAGTGCCAGTGCAGGTAGCGGCCGCATAAGGAGCCTGAGCATTGTGCCGGGATTTTGCGTTACAATGCGCCACCGTGCCGACCTGTGAGTCGCAAAGTTCCAGCCGAGGTGTTCCATGGATATCATCGAAACGATCAAAGAGCAGATTGCCAATAACACCATCCTGCTTTACATGAAGGGCGCACCGAACGCGCCTCAGTGCGGTTTCTCCGCGAAGGCATCCCAGGCCATCATGGCGTGCGGCGAGAAGTTCGCCTACGTGGATATCCTGCAGAATCCTGAAATCCGCGCCAACCTGCCCAAGTACGCCAACTGGCCTACCTTCCCGCAACTGTGGGTAGCTGGCGAACTGGTCGGCGGCAGTGACATCATTACTGAAATGGCAGCGGACGGTTCGTTGCAGGCGCTGGTCAAAGATGCAGCAGCCAATGCGGCGGCCAAGACCGACGCTTGATTGGCCCGCAATAAAAAGCCCCGCTTCTCGAAAGAGAGCGGGGCTTTTTTGTACCTGCGTGGTGTGGGTTATTCGCCCATCTGCGACTGCAGGTAATTCTCCAGGCTGACTTTGACGATCAGACCCAATTGGGTTTCCAGCCAGTCGATGTGCTCTTCCTGGTCTTCCAGAATGTCTTCCAGAAGCTCACGGCTGCCGAAGTCACCGTGGGTTTCGCAGTGGGCAATGGCGGCCTTGAGGTCGCTGTGGCTCTTGCGCTCAAAGCCCAGGTCGCTGTTGAGCATTTCCTGGGTGTGTTCGCCGATGTTCAGCTTGCCCAGGTCCTGCACGTTCGGCAGGCCTTCCAGGAACAGGATGCGCTTGATCAGCGCATCGGCGTCCTTCATGGCCTTGATCGACTCTTTGTATTCACGCTTGCCGAGCTTTTCCAGGCCCCAATCGTCGTACATGCGGGCATGCAGAAAGTACTGATTGATCGCGACCAGTTCATTGGCAAGGATTTTGTTGAGTTGCTGGATGACTGAGATGTCGCCTTTCATGACTGGGGTCCTGCCCTGTAATAGCTGTGTATAAGGCAGAGTTTGAGCGGCGAAAACCCTAGTGTCAAACCTAAGTTATTGAATAATAAATGAAAATTAATCGGAATAAGAATGTTTGTGTTCCGCGTCTTGGCGCTAACTAATTGAATTACAGGCATAAAAAAACCGGACTCCAGGTCCGGTTTTTTAAAACACGCCTATTTAAGCGTGTGTAAATTCTGCTGAGTAGGGGAGCGCGCTCTGCGCTGTCTGCAGTTGCGTCAGCGTTTCCCGTACCACTTGCTTGGCGAGGCAGGCACATTTACCACACTGGCTGGCAACGCCGGTGGTTTCGCGCACTTCCTTATAGCTGCAGCAACCTTCATAGATTGCTTCGCGGATTTGTCCGTCGGTGACGCCAGTACAAAGGCACACATACATAGGGAGAACCATCGCGGTGTGAGGCTTGAATGCGTTGGATCTTAATGTTAACGAGAATGATTGTCAAAGTACATTCACAGGGTATTTCCCGGCGCGGCGCCCGCACTGACGAACGGTTTTTTCAGTGTATGATGCTCGGTCTTCACGAAGCGTGACTGCGTCACAGGTCTGTCGCTTGAACGCGGCAGACTAAAGGCCGGTCCTGTTACTTCAATCTTCACCCTTAACATCAGGAGATACCCAATGAGCGTACTCGTCGGCAAACAAGCCCCGGATTTCGACGTACCTGCCGTGCTCGGCAATGGCGAAATCGTAGACAGCTTCAAGCTGTCTGAAGCCATCAAAGGCAAATACGGCCTGGTGTTCTTCTACCCGTTGGACTTCACCTTCGTCTGCCCGTCCGAGCTGATCGCTCTGGACCACCGCATGGACGATTTCAAGGCGCGCAACGTTGAAGTGGTTGCCGTGTCCATCGACTCCCATTTCACCCACAACGCGTGGCGCAACACGGCCATCAACGATGGCGGCATCGGCAAAGTCAAATACACCATGGCTGCCGACATGAAGCACGAGATTGCCAAGGCCTACGACGTTGAGTCCGAAGGCGGTGTGGCGTTCCGTGGCGCGTTCCTGATCGACGACAAGGGCGTTGTGCGCTCGCAGATCATCAACGACCTGCCGCTGGGCCGTAACATGGAAGAGCTGATCCGCCTGGTCGACGCGCTGCAGTTCCACGAAGAGCACGGTGAAGTCTGCCCTGCCAACTGGAAAAAAGGCGACAAGGGCATGACCGCTTCCACCGAAGGTGTTGCGGCTTACCTGACCGAGAACGCCGGCAAACTGTAAGCCGAAGTCGAGGTACAAAAAAACCGGCCTGTGAGGGCCGGTTTTTTTATGCTTGGGAGATGGTTTTTGTGGGAGCCGGCAAGCCCACTCCCACAAGTTTCAGTCGCCGAAGTCTTCCCAACCGCCCATCTGCTTCCAGCGGTTAACGATGCCGCAGAACAGCTCGGCGGTCTTCTCGGTGTCGTAGCGCGCCGAGTGGGCCTCGCGGCCGTCAAAGTCGATACCGGCGGCCTGGCAGGCCTTGGCCAATACCGTTTGACCATAGGCCAGGCCGGCGAGGGTGGCGGTGTCGAAGCTGGAGAAGGGGTGAAACGGGTTACGCTTCATGTCCAGGCGCGCCACGGCGGCGTTGAGGAAGCCCAGGTCGAAGCTGCTGTTGTGGCCAACCAGGATCGCGCGTTTGCAGCCATTGGCTTTCAACGCCTTGCGTACTCCACGGAAGATATCGGTCAGCGCCGCTTCTTCACTGACCGCCATGCGCAGCGGATGGTCGAGCTTGATTCCGGTGAACTCCAGGGCGGCAGCTTCGATGTTCGCGCCTTCGAACGGCTCGACGCGGAAGAAATGCGTGTGTTCCGCAAACACGAAACCCTGCTCATCCATGCCGATGGTGGTGGCGGCAATTTCCAGCAAGGCGTCGGTGGCGCAGTTGAAGCCACCGGTCTCTACGTCGATGACAACCGGCAGATAGCCGCGAAACCGCTCGGCCATCGGATGGCGAGAGCCGCCACCGCTGTGCTCGTGTTCGTCATCGTAATGGTCTTCACTCACTTGCTTTCCTCCAGCAGGCGCCAGCGCAGTGTTTCACCGGCGCGCAGCGGGATTACGGTCAGCTCGCCGAACGGCAGGCTGACAGGGGCAGTCCAGTCTTCACGGACCAGGGTGATGCGGTCGGTATTGGCCGGCAGGCCGTAGAAGCGCGGGCCGTTGAGGCTGGCAAACGCTTCGAGCTTGTCCAGCGCGTTGCGTTGCTCGAAGGCTTCGGCGTACAGCTCGATGGCAGCAAATGCGGTGTAGCAACCGGCGCAGCCACAGGCGGCTTCCTTGGCGTGCTGGGCGTGGGGCGCCGAGTCGGTGCCAAGAAAGAACTTCGGGCTGCCGCTGGTGGCGGCGTCCAGCAAGGCGACCTGGTGGGTGTTGCGCTTGAGGATCGGCAGGCAATAGAAGTGCGGTCGAATCCCGCCCACCAGCATGTGGTTGCGGTTGTACAGCAGGTGATGGGCGGTGATGGTCGCGCCGACGTTTTCCGAGGCTTCGGTGACGAACTGCACGGCATCAGCGGTGGTGATGTGCTCGAACACCACCTTGAGGGTCGGGAACAGCTCGACCACGCGCCGCATGTGCTCGTCGATGAAGATCTTCTCGCGGTCGAACACATCCACGTCGCCACGGGTGACTTCACCGTGGATCAACAATGGCATGCCGACCTCTGCCATGGCTTCGATGGCCGGCAGAATCTTGTCGATGCTGGTCACGCCGGAGTCGGAGTTGGTGGTGGCGCCCGCCGGATACAGCTTGGCTGCGTACACAAAACCGCTGGCACGGGCTTCGCGAATTTCTTCAGGCTGGGTGCGGTCGGTGAGGTAGAGCACCATCAACGGTTCGAAGTGGCTGCCGGCCGGTCGTGCAGCGAGGATGCGCTGGCGATAGGCGTCGGCTTGCGCGGCATTGCGCACCGGAGGTACCAGGTTGGGCATGATGATGGCGCGGCCAAACGTGCGCGCTACATCGGCCACGGTGTGGGGTAACGCAGCACCATCGCGAAGATGAATATGCCAGTCGTCGGGACGCAGCAGGGTCAGGCGGTCGGACATTGGGGATTCCAGGCGGGTCAATCTGGTGGGAATGCTACCGGAAAAGACTGTTGCAGGCACTCGCTATCAAGTTTTGCAGGATGCGACCGATAGCTGGGGGTATGCCTTAACGACGTATGACGCCTTGATGTGTTGTAGAAACCAGTGGAGCCGCCCGTGCGCCAGCATTATCTAGCCCTGCTCAGTGTGTTCGCCAGCCTGCCTGCAATGGCCCTCACGTTCCAGACACGTCTGGAGAATATTGAGTGGAAGGTGGAAGGCGATCAGTTCGAGTGCCGCCTGACCCAGCCGATCACCGATTTCGGCTCGGGTGAGTTCGTGCGCCGTGCCGGCGAGCAGGCGACGTTTCGCCTCAAGGCCTATAACGGTGCACTCGGCGCGGGCTCGGCGACGCTGCTGGCGGCCGCTGCACCTTGGCAGCCGGGGCGCGGCGACATCAATCTGGGCGCGGTGCGGGTCGGCAGCGGCGATGTGCTGTTTAACAGTTCCCAGGCCCAGGCCGGGCGCCTGTTCACTGGCTTGCTGGAAGGGCGCAGCCCCACTGTGCGTCATTACGGGCGCGAGGGCGGCTACTCGGAGGTTCGCCTGTTGCCGGTGAAATTCAACAAGGCCTACAACGACTATCAGGTGTGCACCGCCAAGCTGTTGCCGATGAATTACGACCAGGTCAAACAGACCGAAGTCGGTTTCCCTGGCGGTGGCGTTGAACTGGACTCCGCTGCCAGGCAGAAGCTGTCGGTGATTCTTGCGTACCTCAAAGCCGATCCCACGGTTAACCATTTGGAGTTGAACGGTCACTCCGACAACAGCGGTAATCGCCTGACCAACCGCGACGTATCGCGCCGTCGTGCCCTGGCGGTGATGGACTACTTCAAAGCCAATGGCATCCCGGAGTCGCAGATCACTCTGCGATTCCACGGTGAAAGCTACCCGCTGGCGCCCAACACCAACGCGGCCAACCGCGCGCGCAACCGTCGTGTGAACATTCAGCTTGAACGCGTGGCGGCCCCCGAAAAACCGGCACCGCAGGCTACCGCTCCAGGCAATCCGGCACACACTTCATAAGGTGCGACCCTCGGTCGCGCCGTCGACATAATCTGTCGCTTTATCTTCATTTGCTGTCGCGCCCCTGTAAATTCACGGTTTTGATCGGTAGAATCGTCGCCTTTCCGTACAACCCCGTGGAGTGATGGCATGGCCGACGTAAACAAGGTCGTTCTCGCGTATTCCGGCGGCCTGGACACTTCGGTGATCCTCAAGTGGCTGCAGGATACTTATAACTGTGAAGTGGTGACCTTCACCGCTGACCTGGGTCAGGGCGAAGAGGTCGAACCGGCACGTGCCAAGGCGCAAGCCATGGGCGTGAAAGAGATCTACATTGACGACCTGCGCGAAGAGTTCGTCCGCGATTTCGTCTTCCCGATGTTTCGCGCCAACACCGTCTACGAAGGCGAGTACCTGCTGGGTACTTCCATCGCACGTCCGCTGATTGCCAAGCGCCTGATCGAAATCGCCAACGAAACCGGCGCCGACGCCATTTCCCATGGTGCGACCGGCAAGGGCAACGACCAGGTGCGTTTCGAACTGGGCGCCTACGCCCTCAAGCCAGGCGTGAAAGTGATTGCACCGTGGCGTGAATGGGACCTGCTGTCCCGTGAAAAGCTGATGGATTACGCTGAAAAGCACGCAATCCCGATCGAGCGCCACGGCAAGAAGAAGTCCCCGTACTCGATGGACGCCAATCTACTGCACATCTCATATGAAGGCGGCGTGCTGGAAGACACCTGGACCGAGCACGAAGAAGATATGTGGAAATGGACCGTCTCCCCGGAGAACGCTCCCGACAAGCCGCAATACCTGGAGTTGACCTACCGCAACGGCGACATCGTCGCGCTGGACGGCGTCGAGATGACCCCGGCCACCGTGCTGGCGACCCTCAACCGCATCGGCGGCGAGCACGGTATCGGCCGTCTCGACATCGTCGAGAACCGTTACGTGGGCATGAAGTCCCGTGGCTGCTACGAGACGCCCGGCGGCACCATCATGCTGCGTGCCCACCGCGCTATCGAGTCCATCACCCTGGACCGCGAAGTGGCTCACCTCAAAGACGAACTGATGCCCAAGTACGCCAGCCTGATCTACACCGGCTACTGGTGGAGTCCTGAGCGTTTGATGCTGCAACAGATGATCGACGCCTCCCAGGCCCACGTGAACGGCGTGGTGCGTCTGAAGCTGTACAAGGGCAACGTGATCGTCACGGGTCGCAAGTCCGAGGAGTCGCTGTTCGACGCCAATATCGCCACCTTCGAAGAAGACGGCGGCGCCTACAACCAGGCGGACGCGGCGGGCTTCATCAAGTTGAACGCACTGCGCATGCGCATCGCGGCCAATAAAGGTCGCAAGCTGTTCTGAGTGTTCCAGGTAATCTGAAAAAGGCCCCTTATTCAAGGGGCCTTTTTTTGACCGGAATTAATGTAGAGCGAACATGCTGTTTACTTATGTTTAAGATTGTTTGCTATTAAACACGGCACCCCCTGATTTACGCCTCCTGTTCTGAAACTTCACAGGGACGAATGAATTGTTTACACCTGAGCAGGAACTGTTTCTTACAGAAAAATCACTCAAAGAAGTACAGCGTGAATGTAATGCGCTGAAATTTCTGTAGGAATTTTAAGGTGTGGACACCTATGTTGAATGGAACTGAATCAGAGGGAGTGTTTTCACCTGTGCGATCTCGTGAATGCCACAAGCAAGGGGCATTTCCTGAAAGTCGCGTGCGCCACGTTTACAGCCGCCCCTTTAATCGGTGCGTATTTCACTCAAAATATGTAGGGAAACGGAAAGGTCTGAAAGGCTGCATAAAATCGAATGCATCCTCATTGTTGTTTTTTTGTAGGCTGATTCCGATATCGTTGTGGCTTGGGTCTCTGCTTGCTGTTGCTCGGGGGGGAACACTATGCCAACTAGGAAACGACTAGGCTATTGTGTTTGCTCTGAATAATTCGAACAGCGAAATTGGACTTTCTTATGAATAAAGTGCTGATCGTGGATGATCATCCGGTGATTCGTCTTGCTGTGCGTATGCTGATGGAACGTCATGGTTATGAGGTCGTTGCAGAGACCGATAACGGTGTCGATGCGTTGCAACTTGCGCGGGAGCATATGCCGGACATTGTCATATTGGATATTGGAATTCCCCAGCTCGACGGGCTGGAAGTTATTTGCCGACTGTCTTCCAGCAAACAGCCATCGCCGTTCAAGGTGCTGGTGCTCACCTCGCAGGCGCCTGGCCATTTCTCCATGCGCTGCATGCAAGCCGGGGCGGCGGGTTACGTGTGCAAGCAGCAGGACCTGACCGAGCTGCTGAGTGCCATCAAAGCGGTGCTTTCCGGCTACAGCTACTTCCCGAACCAGGCATTGAACTCGGTGCGCTCCACCATCGGCAACGCCAGTGAGGCTGACATGGTCGAGCGCCTTTCCGGGCGCGAGATGATGGTGTTGCAACAGTTGGCTCGCGGCAAGACCAACAAGGAAATCGCAGACGGCATGTTCCTCAGCAACAAGACCGTCAGTACCTACAAGACGCGCCTGCTGCTCAAGCTCAACGCGCGCTCACTGGTGGACCTGATCGAACTGGCCCAGCGCAACGGGCTGGTCTGAGGCACGTAATGCCCTGCTATACCGGCAGAAAAAAGCCTCCGTAAGGGAGGCTTCTGGCCGTTTTCGGTTACATCAGAGGTCGAAGTCGTAGTCGGCCAACTGTTTTTGCAAGCGTCGCTCTTCCAGGAGGTTGTCGATGGTGCGGCGTTTGCTCAAATTGGTCTTGGCCACCTCAACCACAGGCGTCTCTGCCACGTCGTCATCCGACTCAACGAGATCGTCGTCCACTTCCAGTTGTTCTTTGCCAGTGCTCATAAGGTTAACTCCGGGCTAAGACTGCCGTTGGCGCTCCTTATAACGATAATCCACGGGCGGGTAAAAAAGATTTTTTCAATCGTCGAATCAATAAAACCAATGATTGCTCAATCGTCGGAGGTTTTTTCCTTGTACTCACACAGGTCTTCGATGCGACAGCTGCCGCAGCGTGGCTTGCGTGCCTGGCAGACATAGCGCCCGTGCAGGATCAGCCAATGATGGGAATCGAGCAGATACTGTCTGGGCACAAATTTCATCAACTGCTTTTCCACTTCCACCACGTTTTTCCCGCGGGCAATACCGGTGCGGTTGCTGACCCGAAAAATATGCGTATCCACCGCCATGGTCAGTTGCCGGAACGCGGTGTTGAGCACCACGTTGGCAGTCTTGCGTCCCACGCCGGGTAGGGCCTCCAGGGCCTCGCGGGTTTGTGGCACTTCACCGCCATGCAGTTCCATCAGCATCCGGCAGGTCGCAATCACATTTTTTGCCTTGCTGTTGTACAGGCCGATGGTCTTGATGTATTCGGACAAACCTTCAACACCCAGCGCATGGATCGCTGCCGGCGTGTTTGCAACGGGATACAGCCTGGCCGTGGCCTTGTTGACGCCGACGTCCGTGGACTGCGCCGAGAGAATCACCGCAATCAGCAACTCGAATGCCGATGAATAGGCCAGTTCGGTCTTGGGTTCCGGGTTGTCTTCGTGAAGCCTGCGGAAAATTTCCAGGCGTTTGGCGGCGTTCATCGGGCGGGTGTTCCTTGCTGGGGGTCAGCGTGATGTTGAGGTTGGTTCAAACAGTGCGGCCAGTGCGCGTTCCGCCGCCTCGAATTGCTGCTGCAGGATGATCAGTTGTGACTGCTGTTCGAACGTTGGCGGGTGACCGAACGCCTTCAGGGATTTATGCAGCTGCGCACGACTCATCGCGACGCCGACTTTGGCTTTTTTGACGGCCGCGTCAGCGGCATCGATAGGTTTTGGGGTGGCAGGGAGCGGCCGCTGGACCCGCGCCAGGCGTTCGGCAATCCGGTGTGTGTCTTCCCGCTTCAGGCGTGCGTTGCGTTGTTCAAAGCGACGCCGCGCCCGGTCGCGCTTGATGCTGCGCAGATGGCGTTGATGATCGTTGGCCGCGAGGTCGCCGACAATCGGCAGCGCGGTGGTCAGGGGACGCATTTCGATGCAATCGACCGGACAGGGCGCCACGCAAAGGTCGCAGCCTGTGCATTCATCGATGATCACGCTGTGCATCAGCTTTGCGGCGCCGACAATGGCATCCACCGGGCACGCCTGAATGCATTTGGTACACCCGATGCACTCGGCTTCGCGGATATAGGCAACCTGTGCCGGGGCTTCGCCACGGGCCGTGTCCAGCTCCAGCACCGGCACATTCAGCAGGCGTGCAAGCCCAACGACCGTCTCCTGTCCGCCGGGCGGGCACTTGTTGATCGCCTCGCCCAGAGCGATTCCCTCGGCGTAAGGCTTGCAACCCGGGTGCCCGCACTTGCCACATTGGGTCTGCGGTAACAGCGCGTCGATACGTTGAATCAGGCTCATGCGTTGAAACCTGTCATCACTACTTGATGCGCTGTCCCGGCTTGGCGCCGCTGTCAGGACTCAGCAGGTAGATTTCCTCACCACCAGGGCCGGCGGCCATCACCATGCCTTCCGAGATGCCGAACTTCATTTTCCGCGGCTTGAGGTTGGCGATCATCATGGTCAGGCGCCCATCGAGCTTGGATGGGTCCGGGTACGCGCTCTTGATACCGGAGAACACGTTACGCTGCTCGCCACCCAGGTCCAGCGTCAGGCGCAGCAGTTTGTCGGCACCTTCCACGGCTTCGGCCTTGAGAATCAGTGCCACACGCAGATCCACGGCGGCAAAGGCGTCGAAGTCGATTTCCGGTGACAGCGGGTCCTTGGCCAGTTCGCCGTTGCCGGCGGGGGTAGATGCACCCGTGTCGGTCTGGCTGGCGATCAGGTCTTCTTTCGAGGCGTCGGTCATGGCCTGGACTTTCACCGGGTCGATGCGGGTCATCAGGGGTTTGAACGCGTTCAATTGATGATCAGCCAGCAGTGTGGCGTGATCGTTCCAGGTCAACGGCGCGACGTTGAGGAACGCCTCGGCATCGGCCGCCAGCAACGGCAGCACCGGTTTGAGGAAGATCACCAACTGGCGGAACAGGTTGACGCCGGTGGCGCAGATCGCCTGCACTTCAGCTTCTTTGCCTTCCTGCTTGTTCAGCGACCATGGCGCCTTGTCGGCGATCCACGCGTTGGCGCGGTCGGCCAGACCCATGATCTCGCGCATGGCGCGGGCGAAGTCACGGGCTTCATAGGCTTCGGCGATGCCTGGCGCAGCGGCCAGGAAAGCCTCGGTCAGCTCAGGCGCGGCGTTGTCTGCCACCATGACGCCGGCATTGCCCTTGTGGATGAACCCGGCGCAGCGGCTGGCGATGTTGACGACTTTGCCTACCAGATCTGAGTTGACCTTCTGTACGAAGTCCTCCAGGTTCAAGTCGAGATCATCGACGCCACGGCCCAGCTTGGAGGCGTAGTAGTAACGCAGGTATTCCGGCGAAAGATGGTCCAGGTAGGTGCGCGCCTTGATAAAGGTGCCACGGGACTTGGACATCTTCTGGCCATTGACGGTCAGGTAGCCGTGTACCGCAATGCCGGTCGGCTTGCGATAACCCGAGCCTTCGAGCATCGCCGGCCAGAACAGGGCGTGGAAGTTGACGATGTCCTTGCCGATGAAGTGGTACAGCTCGGCGGTGGAGTCTTTGGCCCAGAAGGCATCGAAGTCCAGGTCCGGCGTACGGTCGCACAGGTTCTTGAAGCTGGCCATGTAGCCAATTGGCGCGTCCAGCCACACGTAGAAATACTTACCCGGCTCGCCCGGAATTTCGAAGCCGAAATACGGCGCATCGCGGGAAATGTCCCACTGTTGCAGGCCGGCATCCAGCCATTCGGCGATCTTGTTGGCGACGGCATCCTGCAGGGTGCCGCTGCGGGTCCAAGTCTGCAGCATCTCCTGGAAATCCGGAAGCTTGAAGAAGAAGTGCTGCGAGTCCTTGAGCACCGGCGTGGCGCCGGAGATGGCCGACTTCGGATTCTTCAGGTCAGTGGGGGCGTAGGTGGCGCCGCACTTCTCGCAGTTATCGCCGTATTGGTCATCGGTGCCGCATTTCGGGCAGGTGCCCTTGATGAAGCGGTCGGCCAGGAACATTTTCTTTTCCGGGTCGAAATACTGGGTGATCGAGCGCGTATCAATGTGCCCGGCATCACGCAGTCTCGTGTAGATCTGGCTCGACAGCTCACGGTTTTCTTCGGAGTGGGTCGAGTGGAAGTTGTCGAAATCCACCAGGAACTCGGCAAAATCGGCGCTGTGTTCAGCCTGCACGTTGGCGATCAATTGTTCCGGGGTGATCCCTTCCTTTTCGGCGCGAAGCATGATGGCCGAACCATGGGCGTCGTCCGCGCAGACATAAATGCATTGGTTGCCGCGATGCTTCTGGAAGCGCACCCACATATCGGTCTGGATGTACTCAAGCATATGGCCAAGATGGATGGAACCATTGGCATAGGGCAGGGCGCTGGTGACGAGGATCTTGCGTGGCTCGGACATGGGGCTCGGCTACTTGATGAAACGGAGGTCGGCCACTATAAAGCGCCGGGCGATTTATTTCACCCCGTGGCGCTGTTTCAGTCTCTTGCGCACAGCCGAAAGCATGCCGTTGAGCGGCCGGAACGGTTAGGATAGCCGCCTGTTTCAGTCAGTCTTTTTTCGGGAGTAGCCCATGAGCGCCGTCAATCGCGCAGCGGTGGAAGCCGTTCTTCGCCAGTACACCGACCCCTACTTGAACCAGGATCCGGTGAGTGCCGGTTGCGTACGCGCTATCGAGGTCCGGGGTGAGCAGGTGACCGTTCAGTTGGAACTGGGCTATGCCGCAGGCCTGTTCAAGCGCGGCTGGGCGCAGATGCTGCAGATGGCCATCGAAGGCCTGGATGGCGTGCGCACAGCCACGGTCGACATTCAGTGCTTGATCGCGCCGCACAAGGCCCAGGCGCAGATCCCTGGCCTGGTCAACGTCAAGAATGTCATCGCCGTGGCGTCTGGCAAGGGGGGCGTGGGCAAATCGACCACCGCTGCCAACCTGGCCCTGGCTCTGGCCCGTGAGGGTGCTCGGGTGGGTATTCTCGACGCGGATATCTACGGCCCCAGCCAGGGCGTAATGTTCGGTATCGCCGAAGGCACGCGGCCGAAGGTCAAGGACCAGAAGTGGTTTGTGCCGATCGAGTCACTGGGTGTGGAAGTCATGTCCATGGCCTTCCTCACCGACGACAACACGCCGATGGTGTGGCGCGGACCAATGGTGTCGGGCGCGTTATTGCAATTGGTCACCCAGACCGCCTGGGGCGACCTGGACTACCTGGTGATCGACATGCCGCCCGGCACAGGTGATATCCAGTTGACCCTGGCGCAGAAAGTGCCGGTGGCTGGCTCGGTCATCGTCACTACGCCCCAGGACTTGGCGCTGCTTGACGCCAGGAAGGGCGTGGAGATGTTCCGCAAGGTCAACATCCCGGTACTGGGTGTGGTGGAAAACATGGCCGTGCACATCTGTTCCAACTGCGGGCATGCCGAGCATCTGTTTGGCGAAGGCGGCGGTGAAAAGCTGGCGAGCCAATACGGCGTCGAGCTGCTGGCCTCGTTGCCGCTTTCGATGAGCATTCGCGAGCAGGCCGACGGCGGCAAACCCACCGTGGCAGCAGAACCCGACGGTCAGATTGCCATGGTTTATCAGGAGCTGGCGCGTCATGTCGGGGCGCGCATCGTATTGCAGGAAGCGGCAGCGCCAGCAATGCCGACCATTACGGTCAGCGACGACTGATCCTCACACTGCAGGCGCGAGCACGCTCGCGCCTGCACAACTACGCTTCAAGCGTGTCTTTTCGCTTTTACGCAATCGCTGGTGTAAGCATTGGCTTACTTTTCCGTAAGTGTTTGGTTTTTTTGCTCGCCATGTCTGCCTTGAATCGCTGCGAGAGTTTTCTATCCTGTTGAAAAACAACAATTATTTAAAGAGTCTTGAATTCCGGCACCTGTCAGCAGCTCCGTAGCATCCGGTTGAACATCCCTTGGAACTCTTTAACATCAGCCCTGTGTCCACGGAATGACACGGCCATCAAGGAACGGTGGTTTGAAGGAACGTCGCAGGATGCGATTCATCAGGACGATGAAAAAGGAATACAGGGACAGGGAAGAAATGTGGGCGGGTCATACCGCCCCTTTTTTTCGCCTGCAGAAAAGTGAAATACCTGCCCGTTAAATACCTGCCCCTGGAATGCAAAAAAGGCCCGCAAAGGGCCTTTTTTATTGGGACGGTGGCGCGTTTCAGCGCTCCAGGAATTCGATCTTGCCTGTCTTGCCGTCCCACTCGGCCGCGTCCGGCAGCGAGTCTTTCTTTTCGGTGATGTTCGGCCAGATCTCCGCCAGCTCGACGTTCAATTGAATGAAGTTTTCCATACCTGCCGGAATTTCATCCTCGGAGAAAATCGCGACGGCCGGGCATTCAGGCTCACACAGGGCGCAGTCAATGCACTCGTCCGGGTGGATGACCAGGAAGTTCGGGCCTTCGTAGAAGCAGTCCACCGGACACACTTCTACGCAGTCGGTGTACTTGCACTTGATGCAGTTGTCGGTGACGACGAAGGTCATTTCTAATTCTCTCCTCAGGCGGCGGCAGCGAAACCCCTTGTGGCGGGGCTCGCGAGGTTCGGGAGCGATAGTCTGCAGGCCAGGCTAAGAGCCTGCAGCATCCCAAACCGCGCGAGAGTCTACCAGCTTGCAAGCGTCTGCGTTATATCCGAGTCTTCAGTGCATATAACATTTCGAGCGCTTTGCGCGGCGTCAGGTCATCGATATCGAGTTTGGCCAGTTCGTCCAGCACCGGGTGGGGCAAACTGGCGAACATGTCGCTCTGATGCGGCGCAGCGGGTTTCCTGCTGGCCTTGGCGGGGCTGGCCACCACGTTTTCGTGGGGCAGCGCCGTGGTTTCCAGACGGCTGAGGTGCTCGCGGGCACGGGTAATTACGTCGCCCGGCACGCCGGCCAGTTGTGCCACGGCCAGGCCGTAGCTCTGGCTGGCCGGGCCTGGCAGCACATGGTGCAGGAACACGATGCGCTCGTTGTGCTCAGTGGCGTTAAGGTGCACGTTGGCCACCAGCGGCTCGCTTTCCGGTAGTACCGTCAGTTCGAAATAGTGGGTGGCAAACAGCGTATAGGCACGCAGGTGCGCCAGGCGCTCGGCAGCCGCCCAGGCCAGGGACAGGCCGTCGAAGGTGCTGGTGCCGCGTCCGACTTCGTCCATCAGCACCAGGCTGCGCTCGGTGGCGTTATGCAGGATGTTGGCGGTTTCGCTCATCTCCACCATGAAGGTCGAACGGCCACCGGCCAGGTCATCGCTGGAACCGATCCGCGTGAAAATGCGGTCCACCAGGGATAATTCACAGCTCGCTGCCGGCACAAAGCTGCCGATATGCGCCAGCAATACAATCAACGCGGTCTGACGCATGTAGGTGGATTTACCACCCATGTTGGGACCGGTGATCACCAACATGCGGGTATCGTCGTCCAGCGCCAGATCGTTGGCCACGAACGGCGTGGTCAATACCTGCTCCACCACCGGATGGCGTCCCTGCACGATGCGCATGCACGGCTCGCTGACAAAACGCGGGCAGTTCAAGTCCAGGTTCAGCGCACGCTCGGCCAGATTGCTCAGCACATCCAGTTCCGCCAGGGCGGCTGCGGTGTCCTGCAGGGGCGCCAGGCGGCTGATCAGGTCTTCGAGCAGGGCTTCATAGAGCATTTTTTCCCGCGCAAGGGCCCGGCTCTTGGCCGATAGCGCCTTGTCTTCGAACTCCTTTAGCTCAGGCGTAATAAAGCGCTCGGCCCCTTTAAGGGTTTGGCGACGCTGATAGTCGACGGGGGCCGACTCGACCTGCTTGCTTGGCAACTCGATAAAGTAGCCGTGCACGCGGTTGTAGCCGACTTTCAGGTTGGCCAGGCCCGTGCGCGCTTTTTCGCGGGCTTCCAGATCGATCAGGAACTGACCGGCGTTTTCGCTCAAGGATTGCAGCTCGTCCAGCTCGCTGTCGTAGCCGGTCTTGAGCACGCCACCGTCACGGATGATGGCGGGCGGGTTGTCGATAATGGCTTTTTCCAGCAGCGCGGCCAGATCCGGGTACGTACCGGCCGTCACCGCCAACTGTTGCAGGTGCGGTGTGTCCAGTTCGGTCATCGCCTCTTGCAACTGCGGCAGCGCGCTCAAGGCATCACGCAGTCGCGCCAGGTCACGGGGCCGCGCATTACGCAGGCCAATCCGCGCGAGGATGCGCTCGATATCACCGATTTCCTTGAGTTGCGGCTGCAGCTTTTCAAAGCGATAGCCGTCCAGCAGGCAGGTGATGGACGTCTGCCGCGCTTGCAGCACGCGCAAATCCCGCAGCGGACGGTTCAGCCAGCGGGTCAGCAAGCGGCTGCCCATGGCGGTCTGGCAACGGTCGACCACCGATTGCAGGGTGTTGTCACGCCCGCCGCTGAGGTTGGTGTCCAGTTCCAGATTGCGACGGCTGGCGCCGTCCAGCACCACGGTATCGTCCAGCCGCTCATGACGCAGGCTGCGCAAGTGCGGCAGCGCGGTGCGCTGGGTTTCCCTGGCATAGCTGAGCAGGCAACCGGCCGCACCAATGGCGAGGGTCAGGGTTTCACAGCCGAAGCCTTTAAGGTCCTGCACCGAGAATTGCTGACACAGGCTTTTCAGCGCCGAGTCACGCTCAAAATCCCACGGCGCGCGACGCTTGGTCCCACGGCGCTTTTCCGCCGGCAGGTCTTTGGGCCAGTCATCCGGGATCAGCAGTTCCACCGGATTGATGCGCTCAAGCTCCGCCAGCAGATTCTCCCAGCCCTTGATCTCCAGCACGCTGAAATTGCCGCTGGTGATATCCAGTACCGAAAGCCCGAACAGACGCTCGTCACCCAGCACCGCCGCGATCAGGTTATCGCGCCGCTCATCCAGCAGCGCCTCATCACTCACCGTGCCTGGCGTGATGATGCGCACCACCTGACGTTCCACCGGCCCTTTGCTGGTGGCCGGATCGCCGATCTGCTCACAGATCACCACCGACTCGCCCAGCTTGACCAGCTTGACCAGATAGCCTTCCAACGAATGGTAAGGAATCCCGCACATCGGAATCGACTGCCCCGCCGATTGCCCGCGCGCTGTCAGGGTGATGTCCAGCAGCTTGGCGGCCTTCTTCGCGTCTTCGTAGAAGATTTCGTAGAAGTCGCCCATGCGATAGAACATCAACTGATCAGGGTGCTGGTTTTTCAGGCGCCAGTACTGCTGCATCATTGGGGTGTGGCTGGATAAATCTGAAATTGCTTTATTCATCAGTGTTTTGAGAGCTGCTTGCTTAAAGGCTGGGCGAATGCTGGGCGTTTTTGCCGAGACGTTTAACCGCGTGGTTTCGTCGAAAGACAAGATTGTGAGGAAGGGTATCACGCAGACAGGAGGCGTGTTGAGCGGCAGATGGTCGTGGTGACGACCGTTTACGAAGGATGAGGCGTCTCACGGAAGATGGCAAAAGAGGTGCAGGCCGTTCCCCATCAGTTAGGTGGAATTCTGAAAATGCGATATTCTTTCGAGTTATTACAGTGGGGCGGATAGCTGTCAATGGGGTATTACGCAGACTTTCGCTCTTTGTGATGTTCATGCTGGTGACAACTTGAGCACTGCCAGCAGGCTAACCACATAAGAAATCAAAACTTTATGAATAAGATAGTGCAACGAATTGATCGCCACACGCTGATGGGTTGCCTGGGCGTGTTGTTTATGGTGTTCTGGTTTTGCTTCAACTACAACCATGGTGAAAGAATCCAACACAACAATGGTCTAGGTTGGGACGGTGCACTGTATGCTGCCTGGGTGCAGCAAGATACGATGGAAATTCTGAACAGTCATTCAGTGAATGAATATTATGTCGGTCGCTTGCTGCCGTCTGTCGTTATTCATCAGGCTGCCAATCTGCTCGGGTACAAAGACCTTTCGGTTCCTCAGGTAATACATGCTTTTTACTTGTTTAATGTGGGCCTGCTGATCGTTGCAGCCGCACTTTTAGTATTGATTGGTCGCCACTATAGGTGGCGGAAACCTATTTATTTTCTAGGGTTCAGCGCGCTGTTTTTCAATTATCCGGTGCTCACCAATCTTTCCTATAATCCTACGCTTACGGATATATCCGGCTATGTTTTGGGGTTGGGGATTTTCTATGCCTATATAAGTGGTCGCTTTTGGCTCCTTGTGCTGCTCAGCTTTCTCTGCTGCTTTGTCTGGCCCACGATGCTATATGGCGCATTGCCGATGATTATCCTGGGGCGGACTCCATTCGCTGTGCGCCGACCCGCACTGCATAGCCATCTTCTCGCGTTACTCGTTGCGTTATCATTGATCGCACTCGCGGGTTACCTGTATTTCGACGGATTGCGACAGGCCCCGGGAACCACTTTGTTCAAGGTCGAAATTCTCCCACTCAGCATACTGTTGTTCATCGTCTATATTTATTTTTCTTTAAAAAACATGATCGACGTGCCCGCGGCCTTGCGTGCGACAAGGCACATCAAGGTAGTGCCTGTTATCGTGGGCGTTTTACTCTATGTCGCCGTCAAATTTGTGGTGTACCATTATTCCGACAAAACCCCCGGTCCGTTGACAATAAGCAGTTACTTAGGACTATTCACACAGGCAGCGTTATCCAATCCACTCATTAATGTGGTGGCGCATGCCATGCACTATGGACCTTTCTATTTGATTGCTCTTTTGCTGTGGTCGCGTATCGCGGCTCAAGCTAAAGAAGAAGGATTCGGTCTGACCATTTATATTGCGCTGTTCGCGTTTCTATCGATTGGTCCCGAGTCGCGCCAGCTGCTCAATGCCTGGCCAGCATTTGTCATGCTGACCTGCCAGGTCCTGAATCGAATGGCTAACGAGGGCAAAATCGACTGGTGGTTTACCTACGCCATTGCAGCAATGGCCCTGATTCTTTCGAGATTCTGGCTTACCATCAACGTCGGCCCTTGGACTGGCAATTTCCAGGCATTCCCCGATCAGATGCTGTACATGTATTCCGGCCCGTGGATCTCTCATCAGATGTATGGCGTGTTCCTCGCCGTGACTCTGCTCTGTCTTATCAGCCTGCTTACGCTGCTGCGCCCGGCTCTCGGCTCATCCGCGACCCCACCAACACAGGAAGTGTGATTGATGAAAAAGCTGTCCATCGTTATTCCGGTCTATTACAACGAAGGCTCTTTACCCGATCTTTTTACCAAGCTTCTGTACGTTGAGGATTTGCTTAAGCAACAGGAAATGTTGCTCGAGTTAATTTTTGTGGATGACGGCTCAAGAGATAATTCTATCGGTTTACTTCGTCAACTGGTGATCACGCGGCCACACACCAAGGTCATCAAGTTAAGTCGCAACTTTGGTGCGATCAGTGCGGTTAAAACAGGGCTCAATTACATCACCGGGGATTGCTTTTTGTTCCTGGCTGCGGACCTGCAAGACCCGCCGGAACTCATCCCCGAAATGGTCGGGCGGTGGCAGCGAGGCGCCAAGTACGTAATTTGTGAGCGCACGGATCGGGTAGATCCCCTGGGGTCGAAAATTTTTTCTGCGGTGTACTACAAGTTGCTGAGAAAGTTTGTGCTTGCCAGCTATCCAAAAAATGGCTTTGATCTCGCCCTTATGGATAAACGGCTTTTGCCCTATCTAAGAGACAGTGGCAAGCACATCAACTTTCCCTTGTTTCCCTACTGGCTGGGCTTTACCCCGGAGAAAATACCTTATGTCCGTCAAGCGCGTCAGCATGGTAAATCTCGCTGGACCTTCGGCAAAAAGTGGAAACTGCTGATTGACTCCATTTTCTCGTTTTCATTCGCGCCGGTCAGATTAATCTCCGCGATAGGGCTGGTCGTCTCCCTGGGAAGCTTCGGTTACGGTACGGTGGTGATACTCAGTGCGTTGTTCGGCAAGGTTGATGTACCTGGATTCGCTACATTGGCGACGTTGATCTCTTTTCTGCTGGGACTGATTATCGTCATGCTTGGGGTTATAAGCGAATATATCTGGAGAATATTTGATGAGGTCAATCGTCACCCTTACGCAGTTATTGAAGAAGAAATTCTTTAACCTTGAATTTATAAGGTTTCTTTTGGTTGGGTGTGTTAACACCTTTGGCGGGTATGTTTTTTATTTAGCCTTCATTCAAATAATGGCGTATCCATACGCCTATTCAACATCCTTTGCGTTGAGCGTGGTTGTTGCGTATTTGCTTAACAGTTTTTTTGTTTTCAGAGAGCCACTGTCATTAAAAAAATTTCTAGCGTTCCCGTTGATCTACATTTTTCAATACCTGAGCGGCCTCTGCATCATTTATGTGGCCGTTGAAATGTTTTCAGTCCCCGTGGTCCTGGCCCCGCTGATCGTCGTGATCATCACATTGCCAGCTACGTTTTTACTGGCGCGCTTCATTATCAAATAGCAGAGGGCGCTCGTTGCTCGAAGGGCGGGCTTCAGTCAGGTTTTTGCCTGGACCGGAACGCCGCCACTTTCATGCGATTGCCGCAGGTCGCCATGCTGCACCAGCGGCGACGGTGGGATTTGCTCAAGTCGTGGAAGAGCAGAATGCAGTCATGCGCCTCGCACTGGCGTACGAATTCGAACTTGTCGCCCGTCACCACATTCACCAACGCATCGGCTACCGGCCACAGCAAGCTTTCCGGGCTGTTGTCCGTTCGGTGAACGCCCAGCTGATATCCCTGCGCCAGGCTCTCCCATTCCAGCCTGCTGAACGGGCGACCAGCCTCAAGCACCTGGTTGATCACGCCGAGATCCACCGCAACGCCATTCATTGCAGCGTTCACCAGCGCCCTGGCACCGTCACGCAGCTTGCGTGCCTGAGCGAGCAGCCCCTCGGGCGCTTGCAGCTCAGCGCTCTCGGGCAACAGGCTTGCTGTCTTGAGCCAGTCCATAACACTTTGATCGTCGCTGAGGCAGTCATGCTGTTGCTCGCCCACGCCGTACTCACTGTTGATGAAGTCGAGGGCGAGGTTGTCAGCCAGGAAGAGAGCGCCGGAGGCGGTAGGGGTCGAGGTCATCATTTTTGTAACTCATAAAATATATTTGACAGGTTACCAAAATCCTACGTAACCTTCAAATCTCAAATTTAACGGTTACAAGGGAATCGCCATGACATCTTCCAAACCCATTGCCGCTGCCGCGCTTGCGGCTTCCCTGTTGGCAGGCGGCGCGCAAGCCGCCGATGCAACGCGCCAGGTTCATTACCGCTACGAGCAAGTCGGTGATGTGAAAGTGTTCTACCGCGAGGCAGGCAACCCCAGCGCACCGACGGTGCTGTTGCTTCACGGTTTCGCCGCCTCGTCATTCATGTTTCGCGACCTGATTCCCGAACTCGCCGACCGCTATCACGTGATTGCCCCGGACCTGCCGGCGTTCGGCTTCACCGAAGCGCCTGCGCGGGGTGCCTATCCCTACACGTTCAGCCAACTGGCGAAGACCGTCGGCCAGTTCACCGAACAGCTCAAGCTCAAGAAATATGCGCTCATGGTTCACGACTACGGCGCGCCAGTAGGATGGCGTCTTGCGGTCGCCCATCCGGAGCGAATCACGGCCATCATTTCGCAGAACGGCAACGCGTATGAGGAAGGCCTGGGTGACAGCTGGGCGCCTATCCAGAAGTACTGGCACGCACCCACGCAACAGAACCGCGACGCGCTGCACGACTTCCCGACACCGGCTTCCATCAAGTGGCAATACCTTGAAGGGGTGGCCGACAAGAGCACGGTGTCGCCGGACGGCTACACCCTGGAAGGGCTGCAGATCACGAAGCCGGGCAATGCGGATATCCAGCTCGACCTGGTTCTGGATTACGCCTCGAACGTCGCCATGTACCCCGCGTTCCAGGCGTACTTTCGCAAGTACCAGCCACCGCTGCTGGCGGTATGGGGGAAAAACGATCCGTTCTTCCTGCCGACCG
The DNA here is from genome assembly GCF_036864995.1 of Pseudomonas trivialis. Classification (NCBI taxonomy): domain Bacteria; kingdom Pseudomonadati; phylum Pseudomonadota; class Gammaproteobacteria; order Pseudomonadales; family Pseudomonadaceae; genus Pseudomonas; species Pseudomonas trivialis. The sequence goes on from NZ_CP142151.1 coordinate 1,240,861, forward strand.
GGGCACAGGCGTGGAAGCGCGATCTGCCCAAAGCGGATATTCGCTTTTACGACACGGGGCACTTCGCGCTGGAAACCCACGGCCGGGAAATCATTCCGGTGATTCGTGAGTTTCTGGATAAAAACGTTCGTTAGCAGCGATGTGCATGCCTGGCCAAGGACAGGAATGGCGCTCGGTTTGAAAGCTGTATTCACTTCCAGGTCGAGCGCAAAGAGTGCGGTAACCCGGCGAGGCCGAGAATGGATATTCTCGGTCTCTGGCCCTGGGGCATTTCTGATCTGTTAGCGATTTCGACGTCAGATGCTTTTTGATTAGCAAATCAAAGTGACGCTAAGCGCTTTCATGCGCGGCATTATCGCAATGCCGAATCAGCATTCGGCCATAACGCATAAAATATGCAAATCAGCATTGCCAAGCGCCGAATCTCCCGGCACTATCTGCCGTTATGCAAAAACGCAATGTTTCAATCGTCCTCAAAGAGCTGCTGGATCGCGACCGGATCTCCCCCACGGAGCTTCACCGGCGCACTGGTGTGCCTCAATCCACCCTGTCCCGGATCCTCAACGGCAAGATTGTGGATCCGTCGGACAAACATATCTCGCGCATTGCCGAGTACTTTCGCGTCAGCACCGATCAGTTGCGCGGACGCGCGGCCGTAGGCGCTCTGCGGGACGAAGAACGCGACCCGATGCATTCGGAACTCAAGGACATAAGCCTGTGGGACGACGACACCCCCGTGAATGACGACGAGGTGTCGATCCCCTTTCTGCGTGAGGTTGAATTGGCTGCTGGATCAGGAAGATTCGTCATCGAGGAAAGCGAGAAGGCCAGCCTGCGGTTCGGCAAGCGCAGCCTGCGGCATAACGGCGTGCAATTCGACCAGGCCAAGTGTGTGACGGTGCGCGGCAACAGCATGTTGCCGGTGTTGCGTGATGGCGCCACGGTTGGGGTGAATGCAGGCAAGAGCGGCATTGGCGATATCGTTGACGGCGACCTGTATGCAATCAATCACAACGGGCAATTACGGGTTAAACAGCTCTATCGCCTGCCTTCCGGGATTCGCCTGCGCAGCTTCAATCGCGATGAGCACCCGGACGAGGACTATAGCTTCCAGGATATCCAGGACGAGCAGATCAGCATCCTCGGTCATGTGTTCTGGTGGGGCATGTACGCTCGCTAACCTTCCTCTGTAAGACAAAACCTGCCAACGAGCAGGTTTTTTTTCGCCTGTAAAACGCCTCAAGCCCCAGGCTGCCATGGCTGAAAATGCGTTCATGCATTTCATCAGGGAAAATAAATGCATTTATGCATTGACTGTATATGCATACATGCATATTCTTCACCTCAAGCCAGCCAACAATGTCTGGTGGAGGCGGCAAGGATGCCGCCAGGGAAGACAAGGAAGGCACGCAACATCGGCAAGGATGCCATCGAAGCGATGGCAGGGAAGCCAGGCAACACCGGCAAGGATGCCGACGCTCTTTAGGGGTACCGCTTCAAAAACAGGCAGCGATGAACCGGCCTTAACGGTTCAGAGGGTTGGCAACTGACCCGGGTGTGCAGCGTAAAGCACCAGAAGCAGTTATCCGGCAGACAGGGATCGTGGTCGGAAAAACATTGAGGAAAGGACCGTACCGCGCCAGTAGCGCCGAAAGTCCGCGGACAGCATTACTGAAAAGCCCGGGCGACCGGGCTTTTTGGAATGCCTACCCATCGAACTATATGCAAATGAAAAACGGACTATCCAGTACTCAGCCAGGAGGCGTGACATGACAAACGAACAACAAGCGTTAGCGGAAATGCCTATCTGGCTGGTCATCATATTGGCGGTGATCGGCGGGGTATCCGGCGAAATGTGGCGTGCCGACAAGGAAGGCGCCCGTGGCTGGTCGCTGATTCGGCGCCTGGCGCTGCGCTCCGGGGCCTGCATGGTCTGCGGCGTTTCAGCCCTGATGCTGTGTTACGCCGCCGGCATGTCGATCTGGACGGCCGGCGCCATCGGCTGCTTGACCGCCATGGCCGGCGCCGACGCCGCCATCGGGCTCTATGAGCGCTGGGCGGCCAAACGTATCGGGGTCAACGAAGGCCCGCGCCAGGATCCGCGTTAATTGCTGCAAGGAAGCCACTGACATGACGTTCATCGAAAAACCATCCCAATTGCCGCAAGCCATCGGCCAGGCGCTGCACGCTGCCTTTCCCGACCTGAAAATCGGCAGCCATCAGGACTTTCAGGAGGGCGGCGTAAACACCGGCGTGCTGGTCACGGTCGAGGGCAATAGCCCCGGCATTCGCTCGCCCGAAGGGCGCAAGGCGCACGCCTTGGCCCTTTCACTCAAGGCCATGGTTGCTGCGGGTGCCTTGCCGTTTGATGCCTGCGACCTGGCCAGTCAGTTGATGGACCTGGTACTGGACAACCGATGGGGCTTGCCCCAGGCACAGTGTGATTTGCCGACGAACATCGTTGCCACCCCGTCTTCGCGGACCGGTGCAGGAACGGACTACGACACCTGGACTGTTTCCTTCACCCAAACCCTCTACATCGGACCGGTGTTGCTCAACGACCCTACAGGCCAACCCTTGTTTGCCCGCACCTGGGAAGTCACCAACATCAACGACCCTGACCAATACAAGCCACTGGCGGAGTAACTCATGTTCGACGCGCTCTTACGCATGCAACTGGGGCCGATTGTCGAGCGTCTGGCAGAAATGGAAGCCCAGCTCGAAGACCTGTATCGACGTGCCGACAGTTTCTGCCGAATCGGCGTTTGCCAGCAGGTCGATGCTGCCGCCAATACCTGCAAGGTCAGCCATGGCGATCTGCTCACGCCGGCTATTCGCTTTTTCAATCCCAGCGCCGGTGCGCAAACCGAAACGCGCATTCCATCGGTGGGTGAGCAGTGCCTGTTGCTCAACTATGGCGGCGGCGAGGGGGGCGCGCAGTCCGTGGCCTTGTTCGGCCTCAACAGCAGTCTGTTTCCGCCGGTCTCCAGCGTTGCGTCGTTAACCCGGCGCCGCCATCAGGACGGTACGCAGAGCGACTACGACGACGCCAGCCACACGTTCAACTGGGTCAACGGCCCGACCACCTTTACCGGCTCGCGCGAACAGATCGAGGCCCGAGTCGGCGCCGCCAGCCTGATCCTCAACGCCCAGGGCATCGCGCTGCAAATCGGCGGCACCGCGTTGTTGCTCGACGCCGGTGGTGCCCATTTCAGCGGCCCGGTGGTGGACCACCAAGGGCGCCTCATCAGCCCCCGATAAGGACATCCCATGATCGGTATCGACCGAAACAGCGGGGCAGCCGTCGATGACTGGCTGCAATTCGTGCAGCGCGCCACCCGAGCGCTCACCACTCCCTTGGGCACTCGCCAGAAGCGTCCGTTGTACGGCTCGCGGGTGCCGCAACTGCTGGGCCAGAACCTTGGCGATGACCTGCTGATTCTTGCGCAGAGCCACGCCGCCCAGGCGTTCTACAACGCGCAGAACGGCATCGGCGACTTTCAACCCCAGGTCATCGTCGCCACTCGCCAGGGTGCCGGCTTGTTGCTGCGCTTCTCCGGCACCTGGAAAAACCGCCAACAAACCTTCGAGGTCGTGACATGAGCATGCTGATCCCAGGCCAGAACCAACTGGCGGAACCGGCCATCATTGCGGTGGACGAGTTCGAACCCTTGCTGGCCGAATTCAAGGCGTTCGTGGTGGATTATGTTGCCACCCGCGCGCCGCAAAGCGCGGCCAAACTCAAGGTCAGCCTCGACAACGAAAGCGAATTGCTGACCCTGGCTCTGGAAGCCTTTTGCGTGCGTCTGCAAACCCATGAGCGCAAATACAACGCCCGCATCAAGCAGATGCTGGCGTGGTGGGCCACCGGCAGCAACCTGGATGCACGCCTGGCCGATATGGGCCTGGAACGCCAGGTGCTGGACCCCGGCGACCCGGCCGCTTTCCCGCCGGTGCCGCCGACCCTGGAAAGCGACGACGACGCCAGGCTGCGCTACTACCTCGCTCCCCACGCCCCGGCCGCCGGCTCACGCATGCAGTACCGCCGCGAAGTGTTCACTCTCGGCGAACGCCCTGCGGTGAATGTGCAGAGCGCAACACCGGGCGTGGTCACGGTCACGTATACCTTCGACCCGGATGGTTATGCGGTGCGGGTCAAGGATGGCAATGGGCGGCGAACCGCACCGGGTGAAGTCATGGTCACCGTCCTGGCGCGCGAGGGCGATGGCACACCGTCTGCCGACTTGCTGGACGGCGTGCGACGGCATTTCGCACGGCCGGATGTACGTCCGGAAACCGACCTGGTCAGTGTGCAAGGTGCGCACATCCTGCCGTACAAAATCCGCGTGGTTGCGAAGATCAATGCCGGACCGGATTCCGGACTCACCCAGGTCGCCGCGCAAAAACTGCTGCAGGAATACGCCGAGTCCTGCCATCGCCTGGAAGGGCGGGTGGACCCGAGCTGGATCGACTATGCCATCCACAGTGCTGGCGCGGCGCAATTGCAGATCCTTGAACCGCTGGAGCCGATTGTCAGCTCGGCGTTCGAGGCCCCTTATTGCACGGGTGTCGAGGTGGAGGTGCGCACGCTATGAGTGAACCCAAAGCGAGTTTGTTGCCGGCCAACAGTTCACCGCTGGAAAAGGCGCTGGATTTGGGTTTTGGGGTATTGCTCGACCGGGTCATGCCGCCGTTTCCGGCGCTGATGAACCCGCTGCACACCCCGAGCGAGTTTCTTCCTTATCTGGCTGCCGATCGCGGTGTCAGCGAATGGGATGCCGACGCCAGCGAGTCTGAAAAGCGACTCACCGTGGCCCTGTCCTGGCAAATCCAGCGTCAGGCTGGCACTTCCAAGGCGTTGAGCCATGCGGTGGAGTCACTGGGTTTTACCCCCGACATCAGTGCCTGGTTTCAGCAGCAACCCATCGGTACGCCGTATACCTTCGACGTGCAGGCGATCATCGGGCGCAGTTGGTCCAGTGGCGATCACAATCGGCTGATCCGCCGTGTCAATGCCGCGAAAAGCGAGCGGGACCAGGCCACGATCACCCTTGTTCACGAGACCGAAGGTCAGCTTGCACTCACACAGGTTCTCGATGCCCCGTTAAGCGACGGGGAGTTGTATCTGGACGGCGCGTTGCCGGAATTGGCGCTGACTGCCCGGCTTAACAGTACCGGGCTCGCCCGGCACTACACCATTAACGACTACGACCTCAGGGCGCAGCCATGACAGATGACATCACGCGCCTGGTGCGCTTCACCTCCAAGGGATTGGATGAAGTGCTGCAGGCAAAGAACCAGGGCTTGAAAGGCGAAATCACCCACATCGGCGCCGGCACCGGCCGCTACAACCCCGACGGCACTGAAGTTGCCCTGCGCGATGAGCGCCAGCGGGTCGCCATTGTGGATTACGAAGACCTGGGCGATCACCAGCTCAGGATGGCGGCGCTGTTTGACGGCGACGGCGAGTATGAGATTGGCGAGTTCGGATTTTATCTCGCCAGTGGAACCTTGCTGGCGGTGTATGCCGTGGCCGGAAAGTTGCTGACGTATAAAGCGGCGGCGGCGCGGGTGCTGCAGAAGTTTACGCTGGATGTTTCGCCGTTGCCGGCGGACAGCGTGACGATTGTGGTGGGCAGTGACAACTTGAACCTGTTGTTGGGCGAGGAGATCGCGATCATGGCGGCCGCGTCAGTGGGCAATATGTCCCGGCACGTGGATTTAATGTTCAGGGTAAGGCAACTGGAAGCAAAGTAAGGGCACTTGCAAAAGTGCTGGAAAGACTAATTGACAGGGAGTTGATGATGGGAATTGAAGCGACTATTACGAAAGTTGTGGATGCGTGTAATAAACTCACCGATGAGGTGACAAACCAGATCGGCAAAATCGATGCGCGTGTAGAGGCTGCTCAAGCACAGTTTTCTGCCTGGCGAGCCACTGTGCAAGCCAAGGATATCAATGGCCGTGCGTCTTACACTCAGGAAATTGATCTGACGGGACTGTCCACCGACATTTTTTACCCTGTCTGGTGGCGTATGCCGGGTAATGAGCAAGGCGTTTCGGAGATTATCATCTCCAGAAATTACGCTCAAAATCAGGAGTTGAACCCGTTCAAAAATAATTTTGACGCTCACGTTGCCGGCTTGAACCTTCAGATGGAGGGCTGCGGTATTCCCTGGAACGGAGACGCAAACTTTCTGACTATAAAGCGCATTTCCCAAACTTATCGAGAAACGGCGCGTAAAGCGCAGTTCGGCATGTTTTGTATTGTTCGACCCGTGACCGGTCTTAAGCCGATCTGGCTGAACTTTACCCCGGGTGCCTTTACTACTTCGCCGCTGGAGTCAGGTTGCTACCTGCGTGGAGGGTTGACTTATCTCGTCACTAAAAGTTTCCAGGCGCCTGTGAACTTCAGCCGTGTGGATGAAGAAGTGGAGCTGAGTCGATCGGTTACGCCAGAGTATGAAATTTCCTGGAAGGTCAAACCGTTCGCGATGACAGCTTCGGAGTTGGGTGCAACCTATCCGGAAAGTAACACCGCCTACACGTTGGATAACGATAAGCGCTATGCGGTAAAAGGAGTATGACCATGGCTCGCACTATCAAAAAGCTGCTTTTGGCCTCGGGCGAAACACTTATTAACGTTCCTGCGGATCGCCCAATCTTGATTTCGCTGGGTTTCAGCGAACTTCGCGCCAACGAACTGTGCGAGGTCGCCGAGAGCGATGCCAGGCTCGAAGAGGTCATCACTGCACGTCGTACGCTGTACATGACCCAGGCCGATCCTCTGTTTCTGGAGTGGCAGTACGACGAAACCCCGGAAAAGGAAAAGGCCTGGCGCGATAAAGTGGCCGAAATCAAGGCGCTCTATCCGCTGCCTGACCGTACCTGAAACCCCACCGCGAAAGCGGTTTTTTTCGCCTCCCAAAGCCCCTCCCGCAGGGGCTTTGGCGTTTTCCACCTGGAGAATTTCACCATGCCCATCCGCCAAACCTACACCGTCCTCATCCCATTCCCCATCGGAGGTGGCCACTGGTCCACCGCCGGCGAGGAACTGGAACTGCTGGACGTCGAAGCATCCGCGCTGCGCACCGCCGGCCGTCTGGAACTGACCAGCGTCCTCAACTCCACCCCCAAGAAGGCTGAATAATCATGGCTGAGGTTTTGAACTTCGAGCACAACGGCATCACCGTCAACGCCACCGAATCCCCCGAGGCCATGGGTGGCCTGGGCGATAACGTGATCGGTCTGGTCGGCACCGCGCCGAACGCCCACGCGTCGATCCCGAAAAACGCGCCGTTCCGTATCAACAGCTTCACCACTCAGGCGCTGCTGGACCCCACCGGTACTGAGTCGGGCACGCTGTTTCAAGCGGTGTACCAGATCCTCAAAGTGGTGAAGGTGCCGGTCTACGTGGTGATCGTGGAGGAGGGCGCAACCCCGGCCGACACCCTCAACAACGTGATTGGCGGCAACGAATCCGTTACCGGTCGCAAGCTGGGCCTGGCGGCCCTGAGCAGCGTCCCTGAAGACCTGACCATCATCGGCGCCCCGGGCTTCACCGGCACCAAGGCCGTGGCCAGCGAGTTTGCCGCCTTCGGCAAGCGCATCAAGGCCCGTGTGGTGCTTGATGGCAAAGACGCTAGTGTTGCCGACCAGGTGACCTACAGCGGTGAACTCGGCGGTGCCGACCTCGGCTTCGACCGCTGCCTGCTGGTGCACAACATGCCGTCGGTGTACTCCAAGGCGGCGAAGAAAAACGTGTTCCTGTCGCCGTCGTCCCTGGCCATCGCCGCACTGGCCAAGGTCAAGCAGTGGGAAAGCCCGGGCAATCAGGTGACCTTCGCCGAAGACGTTTCCCGCGTGGTCGAGTACAACATCCTCGACACCTCCACCGAAGGCGACCTGCTCAACCGCTATGGCGTGAGCTACTACGCCCGCACCATCCTCGGCGGTTTCTCGCTGCTGGGTAACCGTTCCCTCACCGGCAAGTTCATCAGCTACGTCGGCCTGGAAGATGCCATCAGCCGCAAGCTGGTCAAAGCTGGGCAGAAAGCCATGGCCAAGAACCTCACCAAGTCCTTCATGGACCAGGAGGTCAAGCGCATCAACGATTGGCTGCAAACCCTGGTGGCCGACGAAACCATTCCCGGCGGCAGCGTGTACCTGCACCCGGAATTGAACAGCGTCGAGAAGTACAAAAACGGCACCTGGTTCATCGTCATCGACTACGGCCGCTACGCGCCGAACGAACACATGGTTTATCAACTCAACGCCCGCGATGAAATCATCGAGCAGTTCCTGGAGGACGTTCTCTAATGTTTACCAACCGAGTCAGACAGGCCATTGCGGCCACCCTTCAAGGCCTGCCGTTGTCCGCGACCGTTGAGGAATTCACCCCGCCGAAGATCGAATTCGACATGGAGCCCATGTCCGGTGGCCGCTTTATTGCCGAGGAAATGGCCAAGAGCGGCAAGGTGCTGGGCGCCACACTGGTGCTGCAAGGTGCCGGCCCGGAAATCATGCTGGCCCTGGGCGTACGCACGGGCGACGACATCCTGCTGAACGTGCGTGAAGCCGGCCAGGATCAGGACGGCAAGACCTATTTCACCTACCACACGGTCGGCGGCAAGTTGAAATCCCTGGGCGAAGCCAAGCTGAAAATGGGTGACAAGGCGCTCACCACGCTGGAGCTGTCGTGCCGCACCTACAACCGTCTGGAAAACGGCATTTCGGTGATCGACATCGACGTACGCACCCAGAAATTCGTGCTCAATGGCGTCGACATTCTCGGCGACGCGCGCCGCGCCGTGCTGATGCCCTAAACACTCCGGCAACTTGAAGCGCGCACGGTTTATGTGGGAGCTGGCTTGCCGGCGATGGCATCACCTCGGTTCAAATACACCGAGTCGCCTGCATCGCAGGCAAGCCCGGCTCCCACATTGGCCGCGCCCGGCTTCACGGTTGCGGTGCTTTTATCCCACTTTCATCAAGGAATAGCCCCATGGCCTGGATGCCACCGCTGCATCGCCTGCTGTCCTCGATCACCGCCGACACCGGCGCTGCGATCGAGCAAGTGCAACTCAAACCGCTGTTCTACGCCGCGCAGAAAGACGCGCTGGCCCGGGCCGGTGATGACGAGGACGACCAGTTTTTCGAACTGGCGAAACTCGCCACCGGCCTGTCGGAAAAAGAGCTCGACCAGCTCAAGCGCCCGGATTACGTGAGCATTGCGCAATACGTGCATGAAATGTCGACTCGCCCGGCGTCGTTCTTCCTGCAAACGCACGAAGAAAGTCGCCACGACCAACCCGTCCAGTTGCTGCTGCCGCTCAATGCCGCCGGCCGCACGCTGACCGAACTGCCCCTGGAAATGCCCGCCCTGCGTGCCACCAAGGTGATGAAAAAACTCGCCACCAACAAAGAGCGCGCCGAGTTCATCACCGCTCACTGCACCGGCCTGATGATCCCTGACCTGGGCGACTTGACCGTGCCCGACTGGACGCAATTGCAGGAGCGCATCGACGATTTTTTAAATCAACCGGCGGACTTCTTTCGCAGCGCGACATCGAAGTGATCCTTGATGTGGTACCGCTGGTTTACTCGGTAAATGAAGCGGACATCCTCGATTGGGATGCCGCAAAAGCGTTGCGCCGCTACGACATCGCGATCACTCGCCTTGGCGTCAAACAGGAGTAAGCGGGATGCAGAATACCTATTCGCTCGCCTATGCCGTGGCCAGGGATGGCCAGGGCGTTTTCGGTCGCGCAGAGGGCGCCAATGATGCCGATATTGCCAGTCCAGGCGCGCTGTCAGCTGACAGTTCAGGCCAACTCGCGGGCTTGCCTGCGCTGTCCGAAACAGTGGCTGCGCTGACCAACGCGAATCTGAAGCTTGATGAACTCGCGCAGTCGCTGGGCACCTTGCGCGAGGGTGTGGACTCGCTCGACACCGTCTTGTCATCGTTGAGAACCCTTGATCGGCAGCCTGTGCGCAGGGATGAGCGGACAGAATCAACAACGCTGTCTGAGTCCACTTCGAGCACGTCTGTGGATCAGCGGCAAACCCGCGAGGCCCTGACGCTGGGCAGCGCGCAGATCATCGATCTGGCCAGTGCGCTGCAGCATTCAGGCAGCAACCTGACGCTTGATAAAACAGCCCGCTCGGAACAGTCGATCAGCGTGCTGCGTGAAGCATCCAGTGCAAGCGAAAAACGCTTTTCCACGACCCTGGACGCCGCACCGGTGTGGGGCGAAGCGCTGTGGTTGAAGGCCAGGACCGGCCTGACGCAGAGCGCCAATAGCGTTGTTGAAGGTTCACCGGCTTTGGCCAGCGCGGCCAAAACGGCGCAGGCCGTGGTATCGACCACGGTGACACCGGTGATTTCCGAAGTCCTTTCAGGATTGGGAGAAACGATTAAAAGCCGGGTTGCAGGAAATGTGGTCGATGCCACCCTCGGCAGGCTCCCCGGCATTGGCAAGCTGTTCAAGGACGGCGGTTTTGATGGCGAAAAGGGCAAGGACGCGCACTGTTGCTGCGCCGGACCATTGTCCCTCGGCGCGCCGGGTGCGTTGGGCGGATCTGCGGCGCAGATGCCCGAGAGCGTTGGCGATACGGTACGCAGGAAAGACAAGGCCAAACCCGCCGCGAACAAGAAGCGGCGCGTCGGGCTTCCCAGGCCGGGCCAACCGGTTGCACGCCAGCCCCTGGCAGGCGGCCCCGAGCAATCGGTGCAACGCCAACCCCGATCAGCCGGTCCCCAGCAATCCGCGCAGCTCCAACCATTGCGTCCAGCGCCGGTGATCAGGCCTGGCACTGCACTCAGTGCAATGGGCCAACCGCCAGTGCCGTTCGACGCGGCCCGTGTGACCCCGCCGTCGACCCAGGTTCCCGGCAACTCGGTTGCCGCCCCTGTTGCGCCGGCATCCCTCCGGCCGTTGGCTCGCAGCAGCGAAAAAGGCCTGGCGGCAGCTCTGTCCGGCACGCTGGCCAGGCTTGAGTCCGGCGCTGCCCGTCGCCTGGGCCCATTGAAGTACGTCGACACGGCCATCGATGTGGTGCAGGGCGTACGCAATGGTGACGTCAATGCCGTCGGCGCCGGTTTGAGTACTGCCGGCGGCGCCTGGGCTGGCGCTTCCGCTGGCGCCGCGCTTGGCACCCTGGTCTTCCCGGGTGTCGGTACCGCCATCGGCGGCGCCATTGGCGGCCTGCTGGGCAGTGAAGCGGGCGCCTGGCTCGGGGACAAAGTGTTTGGCTCAAATGATCGCCTGCCTGCGCCCAATGCGCTGAGCAAGGAACTCACCCGCGCAAGCACGGATAACGTCCAGGTCACCCTCTCGCCGAGCATCCAGATAACCGGCGTGAACCCGGCAGATGCCCAGCAGGTGGTCAATCAGGTGATCCAGGCCCTGCAGTTCCAATGCCTGCCGATGGTGACCGACACCCTGGGCATCCGACGTAACGCGGCACTGGCCGATCCATCAGGAGGTGATTGATGCGACAACAAATGGTGCTCGGCGACTTTATTTTCGGCCTGTCACGAGGGTTCGCCTATTCCACGCTGTCCCGCGCCAGCGATGGCGGCTGGCAGGACCTGGCGATTATCGCCAGCAAGCCGCAGTCGCGACAGAACGGCCAGAAGCTGGAAAAGCTGACCTTCGGCGGTACCGCGATGTATGCCGTGGGCATGCAGCGACTGGACGAACTGCGCGCCTTGCAGAATGCCCGCGGGCCGCTGCCGCTGGTCGACGGTATCGGCCGCAATTGGGGCCTGTGGCGGATCAATTCGGTGACGGAAGCCCAAAGCAACGTGATCGATGACGGCACCGCCATGGTCATGACCTGGACCCTTGAACTGGAGGAATTCGTCAATGCGTAGAGTGCGAAGTATTGCCGGGGATTCGGTCAACCTGCTGCTCTACCGGGAGCTGGGCCGTTGCGACGATAGCGCGGAGGAAACGCTTTGGCGTCTGAACCCTGAGCTTGCCGAGTACGGCCCGGTGCTGCCGGCAGGTGTGTGGGTGATTGTGCCTGAGCTGGCGTCGCGGCCTTCTGCCGTGCGTCCCGTTTCGGCCTGGGATTAAGGAGGCGGCATGGCACAGGGATTTACCCCCAGCGTGGAGTTTTACGGCGCCAATGCGGCGCTGCTCAATCAACGCTTGATGCACTGGAGTCACACCGATGCGGCGGGCATTGAGGCCGATCGGCTGGAACTGACCCTCAATATCGAGGGCCTGGAGGGCTTGCCCAGCCTGAGCGGCAAGATCGGCCTGCGAGTCGGTTATCAGGAGTCAGGACTGGTGGAAAAAGGCGAGTTCGTGATTACACAAAGAACGCCGGTGCTGTTTCCCATGCGCTTGATGATCGTCGCCACTGCTGCACCTTTCAGCGTGCAGGATGCCACTGGCTATCGTCAGCGCCGCTCTGCCAGTTACGGGCCGACCACCCTGGGCGCACTGTTTCGCCAACTGGTCAGTCGCCACGGTTACTCACCGCGCGTGGCGCCCGAGCTGGACAGGATCGCGATTGCCCACGTCGACCAGTCCAACGAAAGCGACATGGCGTTCATCACCCGTTTGGCCAAGCGTTATCGTGCGGTGACCAAGCCGATCAACGAGCTGTATGTGCTGGCGGAAGCCGGGCGGGTCAAGTCGCTTTCCGGTCAACTGTTGCCGGACGTCACGTTATCGGTGACCCGAGACAATCGACCCGGTGAACCGGCCTTCATCACCGCCACGCTCGACGAAAAATCGCGCTCGAAGTACATGGGCAGTCGCGCTGCCTGGTGGGATGCCGCAGCGGGCAAGCAACGTGTGGCCCAGGTTGGCGTCGCGCCGTTCAAGACACTGCGCCAGCGCTATCAGAACCAGGCCGAAGCGCAGTCCGTTGCTGAAGCGGAATTGCGTCGGGTCGGCCGCGAGGGCCTGACATTGATGATCGATTGTCCCGGTAATCCGCTGCTGGCTGCCGAAGGTCTGTTGCTGCTGGATGAATCCTGGCCGTCGTACATGCAGGGCCGCTGGTCCATCAATAAGGTGACGCACGTGGGGGACCCGGCGACGGGCTATCGCAGTTCCATCATTGCAGGCGGTTTGTCGGCCTAGACTTTTCCAGAGTAATAACCATGGTGATATCACTCGCGCAGCTTATTAATGTCATGCCCTTGTCCCGCCCCAGAGCGGGCTTTTTTTTAACCGCGTTGAATGACGCCAGCGCCTGCTATGAGATCAATACCGCAAAACGCTGGGCGGCGTTCCTCGCACAGATCGGCCACGAGTCCGGCCAACTGCGCTATGTGCGCGAACTGGGCAGTGATCAATACCTCAGCAAATACGACACCGGTACCCTGGCCGCGCGCCTGGGCAATACGCCCCAAGCCGATGGCGACGGCCAGAAGTATCGGGGCAGGGGACTGATCCAGGTCACCGGGCGGCGCAACTACCTGGCCTGCAGCCAAGCCTTGTTCGGTGATGACCGTCTGCTGCAACAACCTGAACTGCTGGAGCAGCCGCAGTGGGCCTGTGCGTCTGCGGCGTGGTTCTGGCAGAGCAATGGCCTGAATGAGCTGGCAGATATAGACCAGTTCACCACCATCACGCGGCGTATCAATGGCGGACTTAATGGCCTGGAGGATCGTTTGCAATTATGGGAACGGGCGAAGGCGGTGTTATGCGCTTTCTAGCGGTGTATCGACTGATCGGTCTGGGCCTGTTGATTGCCGTGGTGTGGCAGGTGCAGGCCTGGCGCTTGGGCGCGCAGCTTGAGCGCCAGTCGGCAGCCCATGCGCAAGCGCTCAGCCAGCAAAGCCAGGCGGCGTTGCGCCAGCAACAGGCAGAACAGGATAAACGCCTGGCCCTTGAGCAACAGCTCAGCGCCAGCGACAAACAACATGCACAGGAGTTGAGCGATGCCCAACGTAACCAGACTGCTCTGCGTGACCGCCTGGCCACTGCTGATGTGCGGCTGTCAGTCCTTCTCGACCCCGCCGACGCCATCAGTTGCAGTGCAGTGCCTGCCCCCACCGCCACCGGCAGCGTGGTTCATGCAGCCCCGCGAGCCCGACTTGACCCGGCGCATGCTCAGCGAATTATCGGCATCACCGATGACGGTGATAACGCCCTGATCGCCTTGCGTGCGTGCCAGGCCTATGTGCGAGCGATTGCGCGTTAGCGTCTTGATGCACTCTGCAACTTGCATGGTTGATCGGCTCCTGTAGGGTAGGCGAACGCCCGCCCACTCATGGAGACGACCGTGAACGAAATCACCCAGCTTGCCGCTGAACTTGGCCGCCGTCTGCAGGTGCTCAATGCCCATGTCACCACGGCCGAGTCGTGTACGGGCGGCGGCATCGCTGAAGCCATCACGCGAATCCCCGGCAGCTCGGCCTGGTTCGAGGCGGGTTATGTCACCTATTCCAATCGGCAGAAGACTCGGCAATTGAATGTGCCGGAGCCGTTGTTCGCTAAGGTTGGGGCCGTCAGCCAGCAAGTGGTGGAAGCGATGGTGCGTGGCGCGCAGGAGAAAAGCCTGTCGCGCTTTGCCGTGGCGGTCAGTGGCGTGGCCGGCCCGGATGGCGGTTCGCCGGACAAACCGGTGGGCACCGTCTGGCTGGCTTGGGGGGTAGGCGATGAGGTTTCGGCGCAACTGGCACACTTTCCCGGCAACCGTGATGAGGTCCGCCGACAAACGGTAAAGGCGGCGCTGGAGGGCTTGTTGCGACGAGCTGCAGCAGAAATGGAAAATCAGGGGTAGGCGATCTCTGATCTTTGTGGAACAATACTGTCTACTTATACAGGTGTTGGCCGTCAGGCCTTATTGATTACGTGAGGACTTTAATGGACGACAACAAGAAGAAAGCCTTGGCTGCGGCCCTGGGTCAGATCGAACGTCAATTCGGCAAGGGTGCCGTAATGCGTATGGGCGATCACGACCGTCAGGCGATCCCGGCTATTTCCACTGGCTCTCTGGGTCTGGACATCGCGCTCGGCATTGGCGGTCTGCCAAAAGGTCGTATCGTCGAAATCTACGGTCCTGAATCTTCCGGTAAAACCACCCTGACCCTGTCGGTGATTGCCCAGGCACAAAAGATGGGCGCCACCTGCGCGTTCGTCGACGCCGAGCACGCCCTCGACCCTGAGTACGCCGGCAAGCTGGGCGTCAACGTCGACGACCTGCTGGTTTCCCAGCCGGACACTGGCGAGCAGGCCCTGGAAATCACCGACATGCTGGTGCGCTCCAACGCCATCGATGTGATCGTGGTCGACTCCGTGGCAGCCCTGGTACCCAAGGCTGAAATCGAAGGCGAAATGGGCGACATGCACGTGGGCCTGCAAGCCCGTCTAATGTCTCAGGCGCTGCGTAAAATCACCGGTAACATCAAGAACGCCAACTGTCTGGTTATCTTCATCAACCAGATCCGTATGAAAATCGGCGTGATGTTCGGCAGCCCGGAAACCACCACCGGTGGTAACGCGCTGAAGTTCTACGCATCGGTCCGCCTGGATATCCGCCGTACTGGTGCGGTGAAAGAAGGTGACGAGGTAGTAGGTAGCGAAACCCGCGTTAAAGTCGTGAAGAACAAGGTCGCTCCGCCGTTCCGTCAGGCTGAGTTCCAGATTCTTTACGGCAAGGGTATCTACCTGAACGGCGAGATGATCGACCTGGGCGTGCTGCACGGTTTCGTCGAGAAGTCCGGTGCCTGGTATGCCTACAACGGCAGCAAGATCGGCCAAGGCAAGGCCAACTCGGCCAAGTTCCTGGCGGAGAACCCGGATATCGCGGCCACGCTTGAGAAGCAGATTCGCGACAAGCTGCTTACCGCAGCGCCGGATGTGAAGGCTGCCGCCAACCGTGAGCCGGTTGAAGAAGTGGAAGAAGCTGACACTGATATCTGAAGCAAACGATGACCGTTGTATTGGATACACTCGTCGCCGTTCGGCGCACTGCAATGGACCTGCTCGCTCGCCGCGAGCATGGTCGGGTCGAGCTGACGCGTAAATTGCGTCAGCGCGGCGCAGAGCCCGAAATGATCGAAACAGCCCTGGACCGTTTGACGGAAGAAGGGCTGCTGTCGGAATCCCGTTATCTCGAAAGTTTCGTGTCCTATCGAGCCCGCTCCGGTTATGGCCCTGCGCGAATCCGCGAGGAGCTGAGCCAGCGCGGTCTGCAACGTGCCGATATCGACCTTGCCCTGCGCGAGTGTGGTATCAGTTGGCAAGCACAGCTGGAAGACACCTGGCGTCGCAAGTTTTCTGGCCATCTGCCAATTGATGCCAGGGAGCGCGCGAAGCAAGGGCGTTTTTTGAGTTATCGCGGTTTTTCGATGGACATGATCAGTCGCTTGTTAAGCGGCCGGGATATGGACGATTGAACAGCATATAAGTAGGTGGGAGGGTTAAACCTCTTCGTACCCTGAACACGCTTGTAGTTAGAGCGCGGTGCAGAAAAAGCCCACTATGAAAATAGTGGGCTTTTTTTTGGTTCTTCACGGAATCCCGGGAAACACAGAAACAAGAACGCCGATTTGATTGATGATGTTCGTGCGAGCAAACACATCTACCAAACCGGCGTTCTTATGCACGATATTAATACTTTCCTTCCTTTTTGGGAGGGCTTTTCTGTCGTCAACATCAAGCCTGATGGTGACGGTCTCCAGATCGATCTCACACCCCACACCACCCGCTTCCCTTCCTGCGGAGGGTACCAAAAAACCTGTTCAACCACTCATGAGTATTGCGAGCGAGTGATTCGTGATCTACCCATTCTCGGTCGTGCGGTGCGCCTCAGCGTTTTGCTCAGGCGTGTTGGTTGCCGCGACTGTGGCAAACGCATGGAGGCCGTCAGTTGGCTGGATCGCTATGCCCGCATGACGCGTCGCTTGGCCGATGCGGTCATTCAAGCCTGCGAGCGACTTCCCACCCTGCACGTGGCCCAGATGTTTGGGCTGCATTGGGACACCGTTCGGTTGCTGGAGCGTCGAGCCTTACAGGCGGCGTTGGCCACGCTGCCAAAGGCGCACCCACGACGCCTGGTGATGGATGAATTCGCGCTGTTCAAAGGGCATCGCTACGCCAGTGTGGTGTTGGATGCCGATACGCGAAGAGTGCTATGGATTGGCGAAGGCCGTAGCCGGACGGCGGTTCGGCCCTTTTTCGAAGAGCTGGGGCCAGAGGGATGTGCTCGAATCGAAGCGGTTGCGATGGACATGAATACCGCTTTTGACCTGGAGGTTCGTCAACACTGCCCGAGAGCGCGAGTG
The DNA here is from genome assembly GCF_036864995.1 of Pseudomonas trivialis. Classification (NCBI taxonomy): domain Bacteria; kingdom Pseudomonadati; phylum Pseudomonadota; class Gammaproteobacteria; order Pseudomonadales; family Pseudomonadaceae; genus Pseudomonas; species Pseudomonas trivialis. The sequence goes on from NZ_CP142151.1 coordinate 1,258,118, forward strand.
GTGTACGACCTCTTTCATGTGGTGGCCAAATATGGCCGAGAGGTGATTGATCGGGTCCGCGTCGATGAAGCTAATCGGCTGCGCCATGACAAGCCTGCCCGAAAGGTCATCAAGCAAGCGCGATGGCTGTTGCTACGCAACCCGCAGAACCTGAAAACGCCGGAGCAACAGGTACGTTTAAAGGACCTGCTGGCGGCCAACCAAGCATTGATGACAGTCTATCTAATGAAGGCTGAACTCAAAACGCTTTGGGCACCTAGCAGCGCCTGGGGCTGGCGATCAGCCTGGCAGCAATGGCTGCATCATTCTCATGAAAGCGAGATACCACCTCTGATCCAGTTTGCCAAACGCCTAAAGGGTTACTGGCGGGGCATCGTCAGCCGGGTTCGCTGGCCGATGCATACGGGTCAGTTGGAAGGAATAAACAATCGAATAAAGGTCATCAAGCGGATGGCGTACGGTTACCGGGATAGCGAGTTCTTTTTCATGAAGATCAAGAGCGTCTTTCCCGGTAATCCGTGAAGAACCTTTTTTTGCTCAAAAATCAAGCTGGCTCCGGCGCCACTCGCTGCTGCGCTTTCCCTTGGGCCTCTGCCCAGTTCTCCGGCAAGTTGATGTAATCCACCAGCTCACGCAAACGGCCTTGATCGCGACCATTGAAGTTGAACACCAGTCGCGTCAGGTGGCTGAACTTCGGTTCATCGTGATCCTCCCCGGTGTAGGCTCGTTGCTGGAATTCTCCGCTCAAGCGCAGGCTGGCGAACTCATCCTGCAGGTGAGCCATTGCACGCTCGCTGAGGGCGTGATGCATGCGCAGCACAAATTCCCGCTTCAGCCAGCGTGTGGAGTGGAAGTTAGCGTAAAACTGGTTGATTTCTTCCACTGCTTCTTCTGCGCTGTACACCAGCCGCACCAGCTTGAGGTCGGTGGGCAGGATATAGCGGTTGGCTTCCAGTTGGCCGCGGATAAAGTCCAAAGCGCCTTGCCAGAAACCGCCGCCCGGCGCATCCAGCAACACTACGGGTACCAGCGGGCTTTTGCCGGTCTGGATCAGCGTCAACACTTCCAGCGCTTCATCCAGCGTGCCGAACCCGCCGGGGCACAGTACCAACGCATCGGCTTCCTTGACGAAGAACAGTTTGCGGGTAAAAAAGAAATGGAAGGACAGCAGGTTATCGGTGCCATCGATGGTCGGGTTGGCGTGCTGTTCAAACGGCAGGGTAATGTTGAACCCCAGGCTGTGCTCCAGGCCTGCACCTTCATGCGCCGCAGCCATGATGCCGCCACCGCCACCGGTGATGACCATCAGGTCCGAGCGCGCGAGCGCGGCGCCGACTTCCCTTGCAAGTGCGTACAACGGACTTTCCATCGGCGTCCGGGCTGAGCCGAATACGGTTACCTTGCGCCGGCCCTTGAACTGCTCCAGCACGCGAAAAGCGTGATCCAGCTCGCGTATGGCGCGCAGGGTGATTTTGGCATTCCAGCGGTCACGGTCGTCCTGGGCCATGCGCAGGACGGTAAGAATCATGTCGCGATACAAAGGGATATTCTGACTGTTGGGCGCGATCAGTTGGAGCTGTGCGTCGACCTGCTGCGTGAGATCAGTCCCGTTTTCTTCAAAGTGACGTAATAGAAGCTCATTCGATTCATAAGGCATTCAACTTCTCCTTTTTTGCCCTGAAAATATTACAGAACAGCAGTGAAACTGCTGCGAGCGAAAGGATGGGATGGCTTGATCATGGGCCGAAAAACCCTTGGCTGGCAACCGCTTATTGGCGGTCAAGCAAGAGTCTGGCTGTTCGGGAGAAGCTGACGCGGGGAAGTCACGCGCCCTGGGAGCTGGGCGCGAGGGGATCAAGCAGGGCTTACTTTTTCTTCTTTGCGGCAGTCGGTGCCGGGCAATCCGCTTCCACGAACTTGACCGACGCCACAGGGCGGTTGGTCTTGTTCTCGGTAATCTCGTAGCGCATCACTGCGCCCTTGGCCATCAGTTCGCGGTAACCCGGATTCAGGCACACGCTCTGGCCCAGCTGGAAATACACAGCCTTGGGGTTGGCACGCATCTGTTCGGCGCGGTCAGGCAGTACGCTGAGGTGGTCGATCAGTTGCATGCCTTCAACGGTGTAGGCCACTTCCAGGGTTTTTTCGTCGATTTCCCGGGGCAGGTCCTTATTGCTTTCGGCCGCGACGCTTTGCAGCTTCCTGTTCATTTGGGCCTCCAGCAGCGAGGCCGCCTGGGCGCCAACAGGCAGCACCAGCGCGAGGGCGATGGACGGGGCAGCAAGGCGCAGCATGGAACGCAGCATGAAACTCTCCTGATTCGGTTACTGGTGCATAGACCCGCCACAGGGCTGTGCGTTCAGTGGCGCGAGATTATAGGTGAGCCCTGGCCACTACAGCCAGGCGTATCGCTGGTAAACTGCGGCCACTTTTGCCTTTCACGAGTTTTTCCCGTGTCGATTGACCCGATTTTGCGGCGCACCCGATGAGCCACGCCGTTTTCCGCCTGCGCACCGGGCGCCTGGCGCGAGCCGTGCGCCCCTTCCTCAACCGTGGTTCACGCGCCGAACGTTGCCCCAACTGTCGTGTGATTCCCGAGTATTGCCTGTGCGCCTGGCGACCAGAGGTTCACGCCCGTTCGGCCATGTGTCTTTTGATGCATGATGTTGAACCGATGAAACCCAGCAACACCGGCTGGCTGATCGCGGATGTCATTCACGACACCAGTGCATTCGCCTGGTCACGCACTGAGGTTGATCAGGGGTTGCTCACCTTGTTGGCCGACCCGCAGTGGCAACCCTACATTGTGTTTCCCGGTGAGTTCGTGACGCCTGAGCGGGTGGAAAGCGAGGTTCGCGTGGAGGAGGGCAAGCGTCCGTTGTTCATCCTGCTCGACGGTACCTGGAGCGAGGCGCGCAAGATGTTTCGCAAGAGCCCCTATCTGGAGCATCTGCCGGTGCTGAGCCTGGCGCCGGAACAACTGTCGCGCTACAAGCTGCGGCGTTCCAAACGTGACGATCATTTCTGCACGGCCGAAGTTGCAGCGCTGTGCCTGGAGCTGGCCGACGACCTGGCCGCCAGCGAAGTGCTCGACGCCTACCTCGACGTGTTCAGCACCCATTACCTGGCCGCCAAATTCCAGTTGCCACTGGACCCGACCGACGACGCCCACACGCGCCTTGCGCCCTTTGTCCCGGCGGCAAAGCCATGATGGCAAGGTAACGCTACAACCCGCTAAAATGCCCACGGCGTAGTGCTTGACCCTCCAGGCAGCGCTGAGCAAGCTGGGCACCGATCAGGGGCCCCATAAAAACAGGATCATTTAATCAATGGCCACATACGAAATCCTGATAGCCGATGACCATCCGCTGTTTCGCAGTGCGCTGCATCAGGCCGTCACTCTGGGCCTGGGTCCGGATGTTCGCTTGGTCGAAGTGGCCAGCATTGCCGAACTGGAAGCGCGCCTCACCGAAAAATCCGACTGGGACCTGGTGCTGCTCGACCTGAACATGCCGGGTGCCTATGGCTTTTCCGGGCTGGTGCTGCTGCGTGGGCAGTATCCGCAGATCCCCGTGGTGATGGTCTCGGCCCAGGAAGACGCCGATGTGGTGGTGCGCTCCAAGGAGTTTGGCGCCAGCGGTTTCATCCCCAAGTCCAGCGCGATGGAAGATATTCAGCAGGCTGTGCGCACGGTATTGGACGGTGATGTGTCGTGGCCGCCGCAGGCGTTTGAAGAAATCAACGTGTCCGATGAAGCCAAGGCGGCCCGCGATGGCCTGGCGAGCCTGACGCCCCAGCAGTTCCGCGTATTGACCATGGTCTGCGAAGGGCTTCTGAACAAGCAGATTGCCTACGAGTTGAGCGTGTCGGAAGCGACCATCAAAGCCCACGTCACGGCAATCTTTCGCAAGCTTGGGGTGCGTACGCGAACCCAGGCGGCGTTGCTCTTGCAACAACTTGAGTCAATTTCGCAGCATTAAGCTGTTACCGCTTCACGCTTTTTTGACTTTGCGTGATCTAGTTTCCCCACTTCTTTGGTTCAGTTGCCTACATCTATGTCGCCTTTCAAGGGTCAAACCGGTATCAAACGTATCTTCAACGCTGGGGGCTATTCACTGGATGGCCTGCGAGCAGCCTTCACCGGCGAGGCGGCCTTTCGTCAGTTGGTGCTGCTCAACGTCGTCCTGGTGCCGCTGAGCTTTTTCCTGAGTGTCAGCCGGGTCGAGCGGGCGCTGATGATCGCAGTGTGCCTGCTGGCCTTGATCGTCGAGCTGCTCAATTCAGCGGTGGAAGCGGCCATCGACCGTATCTCCCTGGACCTCCACCCTCTGTCGAAGAACGCCAAGGACATGGGCAGCGCCGCGCAATTTGTGGCGCTGACCATGATCGCACTGGTGTGGGCCGTGATCCTCGTCTGATCCTCAGGCAATGCTCGGCAGCACGATCTCGTCGCTGCGCTGGACGCCTGCGGTGAAGGCGCGGCATAGCTCCAGAAACTCGCGCATCGCCGAGGTCTGGTATTTCTGTTTATGCCAGATAAAGTAGAACTGCCGGGCCAGGTCCAGGTCCGGTGTTTCCACCGGCACCAGGCTGCCGCGGCGGAAGGCGTCGCGCAGCGCCAGGCGTGAGATGCAGCCAATCCCCAAACCTGATTCCACTGCACGTTTGATCGCTTCGGTGTGCTCCAGCTCCAGGCGGATATTCAGCGTGCTGCGGTGATGGCGCATGGCTTGGTCGAAGGTCAGGCGCGTGCCCGAGCCTTGTTCCCGCAGAATCCACGCTTCACGGGTCAGCTCGTCCAGACTGGCCGTGCCGCGTTTAGCCAGGTGATGTTGTGGCGCGCAAAACACCACCAGCTCATCCTCCACCCAGGTTTGCACTTCGATATCCGGGTGGCTGCAGTCGCCTTCGATCAGACCCAGGTCAATTTCGTAGTGCGCCACCTGATGCACAATGTTGGCCGTATTCTGCACATGCAGCTTCACCTGGCTTTCGGGGTGCTGCTGCATGAAGCTGCCGATCAGCAAGGTAGCCAGGTAATTGCCGATGGTCAGGGTCGCGCCGACTGCCAGGGAGCCGAAGCCGGACTTGCCGTTGAGCAGGTCCTCGATCTCCTTGGCCTGGTCCAGCAGCGCCACTGCCTGGGGCAAGAGCTGATGGCCGAGGGCGTTGAGGCTCAGGCGTTTGCCGGCGCGGTCGAACAATTGGCAGCTGGATTGACGCTCCAGCTCGGTGATTGAGGTGCTGGCGGCGGATTGCGATAAGGCCAGAAGGCCAGCAGCGCGCGAAACGCTTTCCTGCTGGGCGACGGCGACGAAGACTTGCAGTTGACGGAGAGTAAATCGCATATCGATATAACCGATAACCCTTATCTTAATAATCCAGTTAACAGATATTGTCGCCGCCATTAGAATGCTGTGCAATTGCGCATCCACATCTTTGGCGCAGATCCATTTCCAGGAGTCCCCCGTACATGAGCAACATGAACCACGAGCGTGTCCTCAGTGTTCATCACTGGAACGACACTCTGTTCAGCTTCAAGTGCACCCGCGATCCGGGCCTGCGCTTCGAGAACGGTCAGTTCGTGATGATCGGCCTGCAACAGCCCAACGGCCGCCCGCTCATGCGCGCTTACTCCATTGCCAGCCCGAACTGGGAAGAGCATCTGGAGTTCTTCAGCATCAAGGTGCCCGATGGCCCGCTGACTTCCCAATTGCAGCATTTGAAGGAAGGCGACGAGATCATCATCAGCAAGAAACCGACAGGCACCCTGGTGCTTGACGATCTGAAGCCGGGCAAACACCTGTACCTGCTCAGCACCGGCACCGGCCTCGCTCCATTTATGAGCGTGATCCAGGACCCGGAAACCTACGAGCGTTTCGAAAAAGTGATCCTGTGCCACGGCGTGCGTTACGTCAACGAAGTCGCCTACCGCGAATTCATCACCGAGCACCTGCCGCAGAACGAGTTCTTCGGCGAGGCCCTGCGTGACAAGTTGATCTACTACCCCACGGTGACCCGCGAGCCGTTCGAAAACGAAGGCCGCCTGACCGACCTGATGCGCAGTGGCAAGCTGTTCACCGACATCGGCCTGCCGCCGATCAACCCTGAGGACGACCGCGCCATGCTGTGCGGCAGCCCGAGCATGTTGGACGAAACCAGCGAAGTGCTGAACAGCTTCGGTCTGAAGGTCTCGCCACGCATGCGTGAGCCGGGTGATTACCTGATCGAACGCGCGTTCGTCGAAAAGTAATACCAAGCCAGTCACAACGCAGATCCAAAAAATGTGGGAGGGGCTTGCTCCCGATGACGGTGGATCAGTCACCCGAAACAGTGACTGATACTCCGTCATCGGGAGCAAGCCCCTTCCCACATCTGGTTTGCGTGCTATTGAGCCGGCAGCACTTCCAGCACGCAAATCATCCCGGGCTCCGGATAGTGCCAACGCACATCCACATCCCAGAACTGCGCCCCATATTCGCGCTCTGACGTGGGCACCTGATACGCCGGCCTCGGGTCTTGCGCCAGACACTGCTCAACCAGCTCCACCAGCGGCTCGTCCAGGCGCTGGGCATGGCCTTGCGCCTGTTGCAACGCCGTCTTGAGCCACTGCACGCCGATCAGCTGCGGCGCAGCGCTGGCGACGTCGTTGGTGGCAGTGTCGATGATGTCGGCATACGGCACGTACGGCTTGATATCCAGCACCGGCGTGCCGTCAAGCAGATCGATCCCGGAAATCCACAGCCGGCCCGCTTCCACTTTGTCCAGCTTCACCACCGACTGGCCGATGCCATTGGGCCGATGGGTGGCGCGGGTGGCGAACACGCCCATCGACGTGTTGCCGCCCAGGCGTGGCGGGCGCACTTTGAGGCGCGGCTTGTCTTCCAGCGCTTGATGGAACACAAACAGCAGCCACACATGGCTGACCTGCTCCAGGCCCTGCACCGCCTCACCCTTGTCGAACGGCGCCACCAGTTCCAGCACGCCCCGTGCCGCAGGCGCCAATTGCGGTTGGCGCGGAATGGCGAACTTCTCCTTGAAGCAGGAGCGCACGAAGCCGACAGGCGAGACGTTGTAGGTCATGGCTTACGCACGAACCCGCAGCGTCAGGCCCTTGAGGAAGTTACGCAGCAACTGGTCGCCGCACGGGCGATAGTTGGTGTGGCCGAACTTGCGAAACAGTGCGCTCAGCTCCGGCTTGGACACCGGAAACTCGGCGGCCTTGAGGATGGCGTGCATGTCGTCTTCTTTCAGTTCGAAGGCCACGCGCAGCTTCTTGAGGATGATGTTATTGGTCACCGGCGTTTCGATCGGCTGCGGCGGACGGCTTTCGTCCTTGCCACGCTTGAAGATCACCAAACCATCGAGGAAGTGCGCCATGACTTCGTCCGGGCAGAACACAAAGCCTTCTTCCTCATCTTTTTTGAGGTAGGTCAGCAGGTCTTCCTTGGTCACGTCCATGCCGCCGATCTTGATAATCTCGACCATCTTGTTGTCGCTGATGTCGAGCATGTAGCGCACGCTGCGCAGTACGTCGTTGTGAATCATGGTGGGCAATCCTGGTATTCAACTGAGGACACCGCCCATCAGGCGGTGTCGAGAAAAGGGAAACCGCGTTTTAGAACTTCTCTTTGCCGGACAGATAGCGCCACTGGCCTACCGGAACCTTGCCGATGGACACGCCGCCGATGCGGATGCGGCGAATGGCGACGACCTTCAGGTCAACGGCTTCGCAGAACAGCGCGATCACGCCCGGTTGCGGATTTTTCATCGCAAAGCGCAGGCGGTTTTCGTTCTGCCAGCTGGCCTTGACCGGCGGCAGTTCCTTGCCCTTGTACGTCAGGCCGTGGTTCAGGCGGTTGAGGCCGTGGGCAACCATGTCGCCTTCGACCTCCACCACATACTCCTGCTCGATCTTGGCGGCATCGGCGGTCAGCTTGCGCAGGATCTTCCAGTCCTGGGTGAACACCAGCAGGCCGCTGGCCTTGGCTTGCAGGTCAGCGCTGGCGGTCAGGCGCAGGAAGTGGCCCTTGAGCGGGCGCTTGCTGAAACGGTGTTCTTCGGAGAGCGTCTCGGCGCTGATCGAGGCCATCGCCGTCTCGGCATCCACGCCGGTCGGGGCGTGCAGCAGAATGGTCACCGGCTCCGGCACGGTGGCCTTGGCCTCCGGGTCCAGTTCGACCTTTTGCGTGGTGACCTTGAACTGCGGCTCGTCGATCACTTCACCGTCCACCGAGACCCATCCGCCTTCGATAAACAGCTCAGCCTCCCGACGGGAGCAACCGACCAGTTCGATAAGGCGTTTGGAGAGGCGTATGGGGTCAGTCATGACAAGGGCCGTAACAAAATGGGGCGCCTATTGTACCTGCCTAGCGCCTGTTAATCCCGGCCCCATTTCAGCGCGCATGAAAATGTGGGGGCGGACTTGCCATGGGTGGCTGACGCAAACGCAGATGCAGCAACGGATAGGGCTGGCCCAGGCCGTCATGGGCCGTGCGTCCGACCACTTCAAAACCCTGCTTGAGGTAAAACCCCAGTGCCTTGGGGTTTTGCTCATTCACATCAAGCGCCTCGGCATTCAAATGCGCGATTGCATAACGCAGCAATTGGCGACCCAGGCCCTGGCCTCGGTGCAGCGGGTCGATAAACAGCATTTCCACCTTGCCTGCCGCCACCCCGGCAAACCCGGTGATGCGCTGGCGCGTGTCCTTGGTGCACACCAGCATCACCGCATCGAGGTAGCGGGTGAGCACCAGGTTTTTCAGTAGCACAATGTAACTGTCCGGCAGAAAATCGTGTGTGGCTCGCACGGAGTCCTCCCAGATGCGCGTCAACTCTGCGTAGTCGCCGGTGTTGGGTGTATGGATGACCGAATGCTCGCGCATGTCCGCTGCTCCTTGCCTCGCTCTGCTCTGATGGGCAAAACAATAGACCCAAAAAAGCCCCGCCTCTTGTCCAGAGGCGGGGCTTTTGTATTTCTTTGCAGATTCAGTCGCGCTTTTCGGCCCACAGGTCGTATTCGTCGGCGTCGGTCACGGTGCACCAGACCTTGTCGCCCGGCTTCAAGCCGCTGGCATCGTCAATAAACACGTTACCGTCGATTTCCGGTGCATCGAAGAAGCAGCGGCCAACGGCGCCTTGCTCGTCGACTTCGTCGATCAGCACTTCGATTTCCTTGCCGATGCGCAGTTGCAGGCGCGCCGAACTGATCGCCTGCTGGTGCGCCATGAAGCGCTCCCAACGGTCCTGCTTGACGTCGTCCGGCACCACGGCCAGGTCCAGCAGGTTGGCTGGAGCGCCTTCCACCGGGGAATACTGGAAGCAGCCGACGCGGTCCAGTTGCGCTTCAGTCAGCCAGTCCAGCAAGTACTGGAAGTCTTCTTCGGTTTCGCCGGGGAAGCCGACGATGAAGGTCGACCGGATGATCAGTTCCGGGCAGATCTCGCGCCAGTTCTTGATGCGCGCCAGGGTCTTGTCTTCGAACGCCGGGCGTTTCATCGCCTTGAGCACCTTGGGGCTCGCGTGCTGGAACGGGATGTCCAGGTACGGCAGGATCTTGCCGGCGGCCATCAACGGGATCAGCTCATCCACGTGCGGGTACGGGTAGACATAGTGCAGGCGCACCCACACACCCAGGCTGCTGAGGGCTTCGCACAGTTCGGTCATGCGGGTTTTCACCGGCGCGCCGTTCCAGAAACCCGTGCGGTATTTCACATCGACGCCGTAGGCGCTGGTGTCCTGGGAGATCACCAACAGCTCTTTGACGCCGGATTTGACCAGACGCTGGGCCTCGTCGAGGACATCGCCCACAGGACGGCTGACCAGCTTGCCGCGCATCGACGGAATGATGCAGAAGCTGCAACTGTGGTTGCAGCCTTCGGAAATCTTCAGGTACGCATAGTGACGCGGCGTCAGCTTGATGCCTTGGGGCGGCACCAGGTCGATCAGCGGGTTGTGGTCCTGACGCGGCGGCACCACCTGGTGCACGGCGTTGACCACCTGCTCGTACTGCTGCGGACCGGTCACGGCCAGAACGCTGGGGTGCACGTTGCGGATGTTGCCTTCTTCCACACCCATGCAGCCGGTCACGATGACCTTGCCGTTTTCCTTGATGGCCTCGCCAATCACTTCCAGCGACTCCGCCTTGGCCGAATCGATGAAACCGCAGGTGTTGACCACCACCACGTCAGCGTCCTGATAGGTGGACACCACGTCGTAGCCTTCCATGCGCAGTTGGGTCAGGATGCGTTCGGAGTCGACCAGAGCCTTCGGGCAACCCAGGGAAACAAAGCCAACCTTGGGGTTGGCTTTTGCGATGGTGGTGGACATGTCTAACCTCGGTATTGAATGACGCCGCCGGTCGGGCACGACAAGGCGGTTGCCGGGCACTGGGTGTGCCTCTGATCAAAAAGTGCGCAATTCTAGCGATGGGCGGCGCGCTTGACCAGCTTTATGCAGGGAAATGCGACGAGTGCTGCGCTATGCTTCGCGCCTCTACTCACGGGCCAGCCCCGTGAGTCAATAAAACGTCTGTTACGAGAAGTTAAACGGCGCATGCTAGGGTCCGCTCAGGTGCGTTGTTTATAAGTGGCCGCAGGTCAAAGGGCAGGAGTGGTTGATGGGTCAGGCAAGTAGTCAGGCGGCGGGTGCCGAGCATTCAAACGCCAAGCCGATAGGCATGCTGGTGGCGGCGGTCGGGGTGGTTTACGGCGATATCGGGACCAGCCCGCTCTATACCCTCAAAGAAGTATTCACCGGCGGTTATGGGGTGCAGGTCAACCATGACGGCGTGTTGGGGATCCTGGCGCTGATTTTCTGGTCGCTGATCTGGGTCGTGTCGATCAAATACATGTTGTTCGTTTTGCGCGCCGACAACCAGGGCGAAGGCGGCATCATGGCCCTGACCGCGCTGGCGCGACGTGCGGCGGGGGAGCGCAGGAGACTGCGCAGTTTCCTCGTGGTGTGCGGCCTGTGCGGTGCGGCGCTGTTTTATGGCGACAGCATGATCACTCCGGCGATCTCGGTGCTGTCGGCGGTGGAAGGCCTGGAGTTGGCCTTCGATGGCGTGGATAAGTGGGTGGTGCCCATCGCGCTGGTGGTGCTGGTGGCGCTGTTCCTGATCCAGAAGCACGGCACCGACCGCATCGGCAAGCTGTTCGGGCCGGTGATGGTCACCTGGTTTCTGGTGCTCGGCGGCCTTGGCGTGTATGGCATCACGCTGCACCCCGAAGTGCTCAGCGCGCTGAACCCGATGTGGGCCGTGCGTTTCTTCGAGGCTCACCCCGGCATCGGTGTGGCGATTCTGGGTGCAGTGGTGCTCGCGTTGACCGGCGCCGAGGCGTTGTACGCCGACATGGGCCACTTCGGGCGCAAGCCCATCGCCCGCGCCTGGTTCATCCTGGTGCTGCCGGCGCTGGTGCTCAATTATTTCGGTCAGGGCGCCATGCTGCTGGGCGATCCTGAAGCGGCGCGCAACCCGTTCTACCTGCTGGCGCCAAGCTGGGCACTGATCCCTCTGGTGGTGCTGTCTACGCTGGCCACGGTGATTGCATCCCAGGCGGTCATTTCCGGGGCGTTCTCGTTGACGCGTCAGGCGATCCAACTGGGTTACATCCCGCGCATGCACATCCAGCACACGTCCAGCGCCGAGCAGGGCCAGATCTACATCGGCGCGGTGAACTGGTCGCTGATGGTCGGTGTGATCCTGCTGGTGCTGGGCTTCGAGTCCTCCAACGCACTGGCTTCGGCATACGGCGTGGCAGTGACCGGCACCATGCTGATGACCACCATCCTGGTGTCGGCCGTGATGCTGCTGCTGTGGAAATGGCCGCCGATTCTCGCCGTGCCGGTGTTGCTCTGTTGCCTGCTGGTGGACGGGCTGTACTTTGCCGCCAACGTGCCGAAGATCATTCAGGGTGGCGCCTTCCCGGTGCTGGCGGGGATCGTGCTGTTCGTGTTGATGACGACGTGGAAGCGCGGCAAGCAACTGCTGGTGGAGCGCCTCGACGAGGGCGGCTTGCCGCTGCCGATTTTTATCAACAGCATCCGCGTGCAGCCGCCTCACCGCGTGCAGGGCACGGCGGTGTTCCTTACCGCGCGGCCCGACGCAACGCCCCATGCGCTGCTGCACAACCTGCTGCACAACCAGGTGCTGCATGAGCAAGTGGTGCTGCTGACGGTGGTCTACGAAGACATTCCGCGCGTACCCACTGCCCGACGCTTCGAGGTGGATGCCTACGGCGAGGGCTTCTTCCGGGTGATCCTGCACTTTGGTTTTACCGACGAGCCGGATGTGCCCCAGGCGCTGAAGTTGTGCCATCTGGAAGAGCTGGATTTCAGCCCGATGCGCACCACGTATTTCCTCAGCCGCGAAACCGTGATCGCCTCGCGCATAAAGGGCATGGCGCGTTGGCGCGAAGCGCTGTTCGCCTTCATGCTGAAGAACGCCAACGGCAACCTGCGCTTCTTCAAGCTCCCGGTAAACAGGGTAATCGAGCTGGGCACCCAGGTCGAAATGTAGACCGCAGCGCCCCGGGAGCCGGCAATCGGCTCCCGTCTTTCCTTCTGAACCCTGTGTGATCCACGGTTGTCGACTAGGCTCCAGGCACCGTTGATGTGCCCACAGAACCCGGAAGAGGTGCGCCATGAGTCAACTGCTCGAACCCTATACCCTGCGCCAACTGACCCTGCTCAATCGCATCGTGGTCTCGCCGATGTGCCAGTACTCCAGTGTCGATGGCCTGGCCAACGACTGGCATCTGGTCCACCTTGGCAGCCGTGCGGTGGGCGGCGCCGGGCTGATCTTCACCGAATCCACCGCTGTGACCGCCGATGGCCGTATCACCGCCCAGGACTTGGGTTTGTGGAACGACGCACAGATCGAGCCGCTGCAGCGCATCACCCGTTTCATCGCGGCCCAGGGCGCGGTAGCCGGCATCCAGCTGGGCCACGCCGGACGCAAGGCCAGCACGCACCGTCCGTGGATCGGCAAGCATGGCAGTGTCAAGCCGGAAGACGGTGGCTGGGTGCCGGTGGGGCCCTCGCCGATTGCATTCGACCCTCAGCACACCCAGCCCACGCCGCTGGACGAAGGGCAGATCCAGCAAGTGATCGCCGACTTCGTGGCGGCCGCCAGGCGCGCGTTGACGGCGGGTTTCGAGGTGGTGGAGATCCACGCCGCCCACGGCTACCTGCTGCACCAGTTTCTCTCGCCCATCAGTAACCAGCGCCGGGACCAGTACGGCGGCTCCTTCGAAAACCGCATCCGCCTGGTGCTCGAAGTGACTCGCGCGGTACGCGACGTCTGGCCTCAGGAGCTGCCGCTGTTTGTGCGTGTGTCGGCCACCGACTGGGTGGAAGACGGCTGGAACCCCGATGAAACCGTGGAGCTGGCGCGCCGCCTGAAGGACCTGGGCGTGGACTTGATCGACGTCTCCTCCGGTGGCACCGCCGCCAACGCCGAAATCCCTACCGGCCCCGGCTACCAGACGCGTTTTGCCGAGCGCGTGCGCAAGGAATCCGGGATCGCCACCGGCACCGTCGGCATGATCACCGAGCCGGCACAGGCCGAGCATATCCTGCGCACCTGCCAGGCGGACCTGATCTTCCTCGCCCGTGAACTGCTGCGCGACCCGTACTGGCCCCTGCATGCCGATGACGACCTGGGCGGGCGCAAGGCCACCTGGCCGGCGCAGTATCAGCGCGCGACCCATCGCGACCAGCCGATCCATGAGTCCGATCTGCGCGATTGATGCCGCGCGGGCTGCACCGAAACCCACCCTCACCCGGTGGGTTTTTCTTTGTCCATCTATGTGGGAAAAGGCTGTAGGTATTTGTTACCGAAGCACTTTTTTTAAGTGAATACTCTAAAAAAATCCCACACGGGACGAGATTGTTTCTACGCTTAGGGTATGTCTGGTTTCTGGCCCAGGAAGTCAGTCGGTTTGCCCGCGAAGGTATTGCGCTTCATCGCAGGCAAAGAATGGGCGCAAGGAGCATTTGATCGTTATCAGGAGAAACAGTCCATGGCCAAGTCCTATGGTGTAGCGGGTGTGGTGGCGTGTTTTCTGACCCGCAGGATGTCCCTGCGTGGTCGCAGGTTGAGTTCGGACGAGGCTGAATTGCTGGCGCAGTATCGCGCCCTGACCGAAAACGATCAGGTAGCGATGCGGTATCTGGTGGGGGCGATGAAGAGTGTGTCGCGGTTTTAAAATCAGCGAAAATCAACTGTGGGAGCGGCGGTGCGACGATTCGACTTGCCCGCGAAGGCGATTTTTCGGTGTACATATCCGTTTCTGCGGTAACGGCTGCTGGAGGTTCCGCTCTTACAGCGGGTCACTTTTTGAAGAGCACAAAAAGTAACCCAAAACGCTTCGCCCCAACACTCGGCACCTCGCTCAGGCTCGGTGTGCCCGAACGCAGGCTATGGAGCGTGGGCCGCCGCGATGGGCCATCCTTGGCCCAGCGCGGCTAACCCGGCGTCCTGCCGGGTTACCCACGCTCCAAAGCCTGCGTTCGGCCAGCGTGTTTGACGGGGCGCTCCAGATCAAAAGCAAAAGCGTGGCGGCCTTAGAGCCGACCGGTATCGGGGCGTGTGAGCGCGATCAACTGTGGGAGCGGGCTTGCCCGCGATGACGGCAGGCCAGTTGCTACATGAACAACTGACTCATCGCTATCGCGGGCAAACCTGCTCACATATTTATAACCGGCGCCTCAGGTGTACTTGCGTTTATCCGGCGCAGGCGGGAAGTACTGGTACAGCCAGGTTTCACTCAAGGTGCGGTCCTGGGTGCGGATAAACAGGCGCAGCTCCACCGGTTCCACGCTGTCGCTGGTGGGGTACCAGTCGAACAGGATGCGATAGCCCTTGATGTTGTCGAGCACCAGCACGCTGAAATCCTTGACCTCACCGTGGGAGCAGGTCACCACCGGCTCGATGCCGGTGCCGGCGGGCAGGCGGTCCAGGCCGCCGCCCTTGAAGTCCACGGCAAAGCGGCGCGCCCAGACTTCTGGATAATGCTCGCCGGGTGCCCAGCCCTCGGTAAAGCCGCCCATGCCGGAACGGGTTGCGTCGACCTGCGCCAGCGGCGTGCTGACCGGGGGCAGGGCGCTCCAGTACAACTTGTAGCCGTAATTGAGGGAGTCGCCGGCAGCCACGGGTTTTTTCGGGGTCCAGAAGGCCACGATATTGTCCAGAGTCTCGCCGGTGGTGGGGATTTCCAGCAGGTCGATCGAGCCCTCGCCCCAGGCGGTGGTCGGTTCTACCCACAGGCTTGGGCGCTTGCTGTACCAGTCCACGGTGTCCTGATAGCTGGCGAACTCATGGTCGGTCTGCACCAGGCCGAAGCCTTTGGGGTCGGTGTCGGCAAACGCGTTGAACTGCAGCTTGGCCGGGTTGTTCAACGGGCGGCACACCCATTCGCCGTTACCGCGCCACATCGCCAGGCGGTCCGAATCGTGGATTTGCGGGTGGATGGTGTCGCACATGCGCCGCTCATGGGTGCCGCAGCTGAACATGCTGGTCATGGCCGCGATGCCCAGTTGTTCGATGGCGGTACGCGCGTTGATATGCGCGTCGATTGCCATCACCACCTGATTGGCCTGGCAGTCGATATCGAAGCGATAGGCACCGGTGGCGCTCGGTGAGTCGAGCAGGGCGTACACCACAAAGCGCGTGGCGTTCCTCTCCGGGGTCTCGAACCAGAACTGCGTGAAGTCGGGGAATTCCTCGCGTTTTTTTGCGTAGGTATCAATCGCCAGGCCGCGCGCTGACAGGCCGTACTGGCCGGTGGAGTCCACCGCACGGAAATAGCTGGCGCCCAAAAATGACAACACGTCATGGCGGTCCAGCTCCGGCGCCTTGAACAGCTTGAAGCCGGAGAAACCCAGGTCGCCGGTCAGTTGCCTGGTGTCTACCGTGGTCTTTTCATAGTTGAACAGCGACGGGCGGAAATGCACCTCACGGGCTTCGCGGGTCGTGGGGTCGACACTGTGCATGCGCACCGGCGTCTTGAAGCCCATGCCGACGTGGAAGAACTGCACATCCAACTGGCCGTTCAATTCCTTCCACAGCGAATGATTGCCGTCGTAGCCAATCGCGTTGAAATTTTGCGGGGTCATGTTCGCCAGCGTGGGCGGCAGCACCTGCCGGGTGTCTTTATAGGCTGCGCCAGCGAGCTGTTTGGCCTGGGCCTTGAGCGTTTCAAAATCGAATGCCACGGCCTTGCCATCGGCGGCACGGTTACCGGCCCAGGCCTGCGCGGCCAGCAGGCCACTGGCCGACAAACCGGTGTAAGCCGCAATGGCCATGGACGCTTTGAGCAAATTCCTGCGATGCATAGAGACAACCTGTCGTGAGCAAATCCCGCGCCGTTCCTGGCACGTAATGGATCAGAAATAACGGTTCGGACATGCCTTCGGCCAAACGCAACGGACATTAAACAGACGCCGGATAGCTTAAGCGGTTCGATGGGCAAGGAAAATTGATTGGTGGCACTGTGATAGCTCTGCATGTGCGACAAGACATTTCCAAACCAGCGAAGGGGCGGCTGCGCACTTCACGCTACAAAGGCGGCGTTACATCTGGAAGCACTCTAGCAAGCAGTAAATGTGGCACTTGGTTTTACGCTGAGGTCTGTTTGTCCTATGTACCCAAGTGCCTGGAGGCTATTTATGAATACCCGTGGATTGCTCGATCAGTTGCTTAAGTCTGGTCAGGACATGTTGCAAAAAAAGGCTGGCGGCCAGCGCAAATCGGATGAAAAAGGCGCCCTGGATGGCCTGCTCGGCAGTGGCGGCCTGGGCAGCCTGCTCGGCGGCGCAGGCGGTGGTGCTCTGGCGGCGGGCGCCATGGGCCTGCTGATGGGCAACAAAAAAGCGCGCAAATTCGGCGGCAAGGCGCTCACCTACGGCGGGCTGGCGGCCCTGGGCGTCATCGCCTACAAGGCTTACGGCAACTGGCAGGCGCAGCAGGCCAGCGCGCGCCAGAGCGAACCGCAAACCATCGACCGCCTGCCGCCGGCCCAGGTCGAGCAGCACAGCCAGGGCATCCTCAAGGCGCTGGTCGCCGCCGCCAAGGCCGACGGGCACGTCGACGAGCGCGAGCGCGCGCTGATCGAAGGCGAGTTCACCAAACTGGACAACGACCGCGAGCTGCAAAGCTGGCTGCATGCCGAGCTCAACAAACCCCTGGACCCTGCCGATGTGGCCCGCGCCGCAGGCACCCCGGAAATGGCCGCAGAGATGTACATCGCCAGCGTGATGTTGGTGGACGAGGAAAACTTCATGGAAAAGTCATACCTCGACGAACTGGCCCGCCAGCTCCGGCTGGAGCCCGGCCTGAAGGCCGAACTGGAGAAGCAGGTACGTCTGGCCCAGTAAATACGGGCGGTACGCAAATCAATGATGTGGGAGGCCCCGCTTCTTGTGGCGAGCGGGCTTGCCCCGCGTTGGGGGGCGAAGCGCCCCCAATGAAGGAACCCTCGGTATACCTGATACTACGCGCAGGCTGGTTTTGGGGCTGCTGCGCAGCCCAACGCAGGACAAGCCTGCTCGCCACAGGGAATCTGCGCTTAACTGAACGGCATTAGATCAAGGCTGCTCGCCACAGGGATGTGCTTGCCTGAACCAGTCAGTACTTTTGATACAAACGCACCGCCATCGCAAGCAACCCCCCTCGCACATTCCCCTCAGCTATACTCCCCCCATTTGAATGGCCCTTCGAGGAATTACTGTGAAGAACTGGACCTTGCGCCAACGGATTTTGGCGAGCTTTGCGGTCATTATCGCGATCATGTTGCTGATGGTCGTGGTGTCCTACTCACGGTTGCTGAAGATCGAAGTCAGTCAGGAAGCCGTCAGGGATGATGCGGTGCCAGGGGTCTACTTAAGCTCCATGATCCGCAGCGCGTGGGTCGACAGCTATTTACAGACCATCGACATCATCGGCCTGCGCGAGGAGAAGACCCTCACCAATACCGACAAGAACGACTACAAGTCCTTCGAAGCGCGTATCGAGCAGCAGATGGCCAACTATGAAAAAACCGTGCATGACCAGGCTGACCGCATGGAGTTCGACAACTTCAAGGCCGCGCACATCAATTACAACAAGGTCCTGGCCCAGGTGCTGGAACGCATTGAAGCCAACGACCTGCCCGCTGCCAGTGTGTTGCTCGAAGAGCAATTGACGCCGATCTGGACCGAAGGGCGCATGAAGCTCAACGACATCATCACTGAAAACAAGAACGTGTCCGACCGCGCCACGGCGGCCATTGACGAGGCCGTGATGTCGGCCAAGATCAGCATGGTGGTGTCGCTGATCATCGCCGTCCTCGCCGCCGACCTGTGTGGCCTGCTGCTGATGCGCGCGATCATGGCGCCGATGAAGCGCATCGTCGACATCCTCGAAACCATGCGCACGGGCGACCTGAGCAAGCGCCTGAATCTGGAGCGCAAGGACGAATTCAACGCCGTGGAAACCGGCTTCAACGACATGATGACCGAACTGACCGCCCTGGTGTCCCAGGCCCAGCGTTCCTCGGTGCAGGTCACTACCTCGGTGACCGAGATTGCCGCTACCTCCAAGCAGCAGCAGGCTACCGCCACCGAAACCGCTGCCACCACCACCGAGATCGGCGCTACATCGCGGGAAATCGCCGCCACGTCCAAGGACCTGGTGCGCACCATGACCGAAGTCTCCACCGCCGCCGATCAGGCCTCGGTGGCTGCCGGCTCCGGCCAGCAGGGCCTGGCGCGCATGGAAGAAACCATGCATTCGGTGATGGGCGCCGCTGACCTGGTGAACGCCAAGCTGGCAATCCTCAATGAGAAGGCCGGCAACATCAATCAGGTGGTGGTGACCATCGTCAAGGTCGCCGACCAGACCAACCTGCTCTCGCTAAATGCCGCCATCGAGGCCGAGAAAGCTGGCGAATACGGGCGCGGCTTTGCCGTAGTGGCCACCGAAGTGCGCCGCCTGGCCGACCAGACCGCCGTGGCTACCTACGACATCGAGCAGATGGTGCGCGAGATCCAGTCGGCAGTCTCGGCCGGGGTGATGGGCATGGACAAGTTCTCCGAAGAAGTGCGCCGCGGCATGTTCGAAGTGCAGCAGGTGGGCGAGCAGCTTTCGCAGATCATCCATCAGGTGCAGGCGCTGGCGCCACGGGTGTTGATGGTCAACGAAGGCATGCAGGCCCAGGCCACCGGCGCCGAGCAGATCAACCACGCGCTGGTGCAGCTCGGCGATGCCAGCAGCCAGACCGTGGAGTCCCTGCGCCAGGCCAGCTTTGCCATTGATGAACTGAGCCAGGTTGCGGTGGGTCTGCGCAGCGGCGTGTCGCGTTTCAAAGTCTGATGAGCGACCTCGCGGCTAAACGCGGCGCCGTTACGGCAGCGAAAAAGGCGTTGTTCCTGCTGTTCCACATCGGCAGCGAACGCTTTGCCCTCAAAGCCACCGAAGTGGCCGAAGTGCTGCCGCGCCTGCCACTCAAGCCCATCGCCCACGCGCCCGCCTGGGTGTCGGGCATTTTTGCCCATCGCGGCGCGCTGGTGCCGGTCATCGACCTGAGTGCGCTGACCTTCGGCACCGCCGCCCAGGCCCGCACGAGCACGCGGCTGGTGCTGGTCAACTACCAGCCGCAATCCTGGGCCGCACCGCGCCGGCTGGGGCTGATTCTCGAACAGGCCACTGACACCCTGCGCTGCGACCCCGCCGAATTTAAACCCTATGGCCTGGACAATCGCGAGGCGCCGTACCTTGGGCCAGTGCGCGAAGATGCGGCGGGCTTGACGCAATGGATCGGCGTAAATGAACTGCTCACCGAAGACGTGCGTGCCTTGCTGTTCTCTGCCGAGTTGAGCCTATGAGCAACGACCCGCGCTTTTTTGCCTATTTGAAAGAACGCATCGGCCTGGACGTCGCGTCAGTGGGCGAAGCCATTATCGAGCGTGCCGTGCGCCAGCGCAGCCAGGCGGTGCAGGCGCAGACAGCGGATGATTACTGGCAGCACCTGCAACGCTCCCACGACGAACAGCAGGCGCTGATCGAAGCGGTGATCGTTCCCGAGACCTGGTTCTTTCGCTACCCCGAATCCTTCGCAACCCTGGCGCGGCTGGCCAAGGCGCGTCTGGACGAACTCAAGCAACTGCGCGCCTTGCGCATTCTGAGCCTGCCATGCTCCACGGGCGAGGAGCCCTATTCGATCGCCATGGCCCTGCTCGATGCCGGCCTTGCGCCGCACCAGTTCAAGGTGCAGGGCATGGACGTCAGCCCGCTGTCGGTGGAGCGTGCCCGGCGCGGCGTGTACGGCAAGAATTCGTTTCGCGGCGGCGACATCGATTTTCGCGACCGCCACTTCAGCGAACAGGCCGATGGTTATCACATCGCCGACCGCGTGCGCGAACAGGTGCGCCTGCAAGTCGGCAACCTGCTTGACCCGGCCCTGCTCGCCAATGAATCGGCCTACGATTTCGTGTTTTGCCGCAACCTGCTGATCTACTTTGACCAGCCGACGCAACAGCAGGTGTTCGATGTGCTCAAGGGCTTGACCCACCTGGACGGCGTGCTGTTCATCGGCCCGGTCGAGGGCAGCCTGCTGGGGCGCCACGGCATGCGTTCGATTGGCGTGCCGCAGTCGTTTGCCTTCAGCCGCCATGCGGAACCGGTCAAGCCCGCGCCGGTGTTTGCACCCATGCCCAATCCCGTGCTTGCGCGCAGCGCGGCACCGATGCCGCTGCCGATCAAGCCGCGACCGTTCAGCACGGCCAGCGCCCAGGTGGTGCCGATCAAGGCGCCGCCCTCCGACACGGCCGACTTGCTCAGCCAGATCGCAACCCTGGCCAACGCCGGCAAGAGCGCCGAAGCCCGCGCTGCCTGCGAACGCTATTTGAGCAACCATCCGCCGGCCGCCCAGGTGTTTTACTGGCTGGGGCTGCTCAGCGATGTGGCCGGCAGCGCCCTGGAAGCCCAGGGTTATTACCGAAAAGCCTTGTACCTGGAACCCCAGCACCCGCAGGCCCTGATGCACCTGGCCGCGTTGCTCGAGTCCCAGGGCGACAGTGCGGGCGCGCGTCGCCTGCAGGCACGTGCCGCGCGCAGCGAGCGAGCTGACAGTGAGTCCAAACGATGAGTAGCACCAAGGCGCTCGACACCGCCGGCCTGGACCTGACCCTGGCCGACACCCAGGCCATCGACGATTGCTGGAACCGCATCGGCATCCATGGCGACAAGTCCTGCCCGCTGCTGGCGGAGCATATTCACTGCCGCAACTGCTCGGTGTATTCAGCCGCCGCCACGCGGTTGCTGGACCGCTACGCCCTGCAACAGGAAGACCGCCGCCCGGCAGCGGCCGAGGTCGATGAGGACATCGTCACCCGTTCCCTGCTGATGTTCCGACTCGGCGAGGAGTGGCTGGGGATCGCCACCCGCTGTCTGGTGGAGGTGGCGCCGCTGCAGCCGATCCATTCCCTGCCGCACCAGCGTTCCCGTGCGTTGCTCGGCGTGGCCAATGTGCGTGGCGCGCTGGTGGCGTGCCTGTCGTTGGTCGAACTGCTTGGCCTGGACGCCACCAGCGCCGGGGCGACAGGCGGGCGGATCATGCCGCGCATGCTGATCATCGCCGCGCAGGATGGCCCGGTCGTGGTACCGGTGGACGAGGTTGATGGCATTCATGCGGTCGATGAGCGCACCTTGAAAGCGGCATCGGCCTCCGGCACCCAGGCCAGCGGGCGCTTCACCCAAGGTGTTCTGCAGTGGAAGGGCCGCAGCCTGCGTTGGCTGGACGAGGCACAATTGTTGTCCGCCGTGACCCGGAGCCTCACATGACCCCCGACCAGATGCGCGATGCCTCGCTGCTGGAACTGTTCAGCCTGGAAGCCGATGCGCAAACCCAGGTGCTAAGCGCCGGCCTGCTGGCCCTGGAACGCAATCCCACCCAGGCCGACCAGCTCGAAGCCTGCATGCGCGCCGCGCACTCGCTCAAGGGCGCGGCGCGCATCGTCGGGGTGGACGCCGGGGTCAGTGTGGCCCACGTGATGGAGGACTGCCTGGTCAGTGCCCAGGAAGCGCGCCTGTACCTGCAACCCGAGCACATCGACGCGCTGCTGCAGGGCACCGACCTGCTGATGCGCATCGCCACGCCGGGCAACGACGTCTCGCCTGCCGATATCGCAGCCTATGTGGCGCTGATGGAGCGCTTGCTGGATCCGTCGCAGCCCACGGCAAAGATCGCAGCGCCAGCCGAGCCAGCGCCGGCTCCGACGCCAGTCATGGAAACCTTGCCGCTCGAGCCCGAGCCTGAGCCCGAACCTGCGCCGCCTGCTGCCAGCGAGCCCGCGCGTCAGGGCAAGCGCATGACCGAAGGCGGCGAACGCGTGCTGCGCGTCACCGCCGAGCGCTTGAACAGCCTGCTGGACCTGTCCAGCAAATCCCTGGTGGAAACCCAGCGGCTCAAGCCGTATCTGGCCAGCCTGCAACGCCTCAAGCGCATTCAAAGCCAGGGCGTGCGTGCGCTGGATTCCCTGGATGGCCAGCTCAAGACCCTGAATCTGAACCTCGAAGCCCAGGAGGCCCTGGCCGATACCCGTCGCCTGCTGAGCGAAGCCCAGGCCCTGTTGGCGGAAAAAACCGCCGAGCTGGACGAGTTCGGCTGGCAGGCCGGGCAGCGTGCGCAGGTGCTTTATGACACCGCGCTGGCCTGTCGCATGCGCCCATTTGCCGATGTATTGGCGGGGCAGGCACGCATGGTCCGCGACCTTGGCCGTACCCTGGGCAAGCGGGTGCGCCTGGAGATCGAGGGCGAAAAGACCCAGGTCGACCGCGACGTGTTGGAAAAACTCGAAGCGCCGCTCACCCATTTACTGCGCAATGCCGTCGACCATGGCATTGAAATGCCCGAGCAGCGCGTGCTCGCCGGCAAGCCCGCCGAAGGCCTGATCCGCCTGCGCGCATCCCATCAGGCCGGCTTGCTGGTGCTGGAACTGAGCGACGACGGCAATGGCGTCGACCTGGAGCGCCTGCGCGGCAGCATCGTCGATCGGCACCTGTCGCCGCTGGAAACCGCCTTGCGCCTGAGCGAGGAGGAGCTGCTGACGTTCCTCTTCCTGCCGGGCTTCAGCCTGCGCGACAAGGTCACCGAAGTGTCCGGGCGCGGGGTCGGCCTGGATGCAGTGCAGCATATGGTGCGGCAACTGCGCGGCGCGGTGGTGCTGGAGCAAACGGCGGGGCAGGGCAGTCGCTTCCACCTGGAAGTGCCGTTGACCCTTTCGGTGGTGCGCAGCCTGGTGGTCGAAGTCGGCGAAGAGGCCTACGCCTTCCCGCTGGCCCATATTGAACGCATGTGCGACCTGGCCCCCGATGACATTGTGCAACTGGAAGGCCGCCAGCACTTCTGGCACGAGGGCCGGCATGTCGGCCTGGTCGCCGCCAGCCAGTTGCTGCAGCGCCCGCCGGGGCAGAACAATGACGAAACGCTTAAAGTCGTGGTGATCCGCGAGCGCGACGCGGTGTACGGTATCGCCGTGGAGCGCTTTATCGGTGAGCGCACGCTGGTGGTGCTGCCGCTGGATGACCGCCTTGGCAAGGTTCAGGATATTTCCGCTGGCGCCTTGCTCGACGATGGCTCGGTGGTGCTGATTGTCGATGTGGAAGACATGCTGCGCTCGGTGGACAAACTGCTCAACACCGGCCGCCTGGAGCGCATCGCCCGACGCAGCCAGCAGGCCACCGAAGCGCCGCGCAAGCGCGTGCTGGTGGTGGACGACTCACTCACCGTGCGTGAGCTGCAACGCAAACTGCTGCTCAATCGCGGCTATGAAGTGGCCGTGGCGGTCGACGGCATGGACGGGTGGAACGCATTGCGCTCCGAAGACTTCGACCTGCTGATCACAGACATTGATATGCCTCGTATGGACGGTATCGAATTGGTCACACTCCTGCGCCGAGACACACGCCTGCAATCGTTGCCGGTGATGGTGGTGTCCTACAAGGACCGCGAAGAAGACCGACGGCGAGGGCTCGATGCCGGCGCCGACTATTATCTGGCCAAGGCCAGCTTCCATGATGACGCCCTGCTTGACGCCGTGGTCGAACTGATCGGAGGCGCCCGGGCATGAAGATTGCCATCGTCAACGACATGCCGCTCGCCGTCGAAGCCCTGCGCCGCGCCCTGAGTTTCGAGCCTGCGCACCAGGTGGTGTGGGTGGCGGGCAATGGCCTGCAGGCGGTGCAACGTTGCGCCGAACTGACCCCGGACCTGATCCTGATGGACCTGATCATGCCGGTGATGGACGGTGTGGAAGCCACCCGGCAGATCATGGCCGATAACCCGTGCGCGATTCTGCTGGTGACCGTCGACCGCCAGGCCAACATGAGCCGAGTGTTCGAAGCCATGGGCCATGGCGCCCTGGACGTGGTGGACACTCCCGCGCTGGGCGTGGGCAACCCCAGGGATGCGGCCGCGCCGTTGCTGCGCAAGATCCTCAATATCGGCTGGCTGATCGGCCAGCGTGGCAGCCGCGTGCGCGCCGAAACCGCGCCCCAGCGCACCATGGGCAAACCCCACAGCCTGGTGGCGATCGGCTCCTCGGCTGGCGGTCCGGCTGCCCTGGAAAGCCTGCTCAAGGGGTTGCCGCGGGACTTTCCCGCCGCCATCGTGCTGGTGCAGCATGTGGATCAGGTCTTCGCCGCGGGCATGGCCGAGTGGCTGAGCAGCTCCTCCGGCCTGCCGGTGCGCCTGGCCCGTGAAGGCGAGCCGCCACAGAGCGGCGTGGTGCTGCTGGCCGGCACCAACCACCATATTCGTCTGTTGAAGAACGGCACGCTGGCCTATACCGCAGAGCCGGTGAACGAGATTTACCGGCCGTCCATCGATGTATTTTTTGAAAGCGTGGCCAGCCACTGGAATGGCGATGCCGTCGGCGTGTTGCTGACCGGTATGGGGCGCGACGGGGCACAGGGACTTAAATCAATGCGTGAACAAGGCTATTTGACCATCGCCCAGGACCAGCAGAGTTCGGCGGTGTATGGCATGCCCAAAGCGGCGGCGGCGATTGAAGCCGCTGTTGAAATTCGCCCACTGGACAGGATTGCGCCCCGGTTGCTGGAGGTTTTTGCAAAATGATCAATGCCCCAGTCAACGCCGGCCTGCAGGTGGTAATTCAGGTGACTGCACATGAATGACTTACAGATCGACGACATCAAGACCGACGAAAATGCCGCCATGGTGTTGCTGGTCGACGACCAGGCCATGATCGGCGAAGCCGTGCGTCGCGGCCTGGCCCATGAAGAGAACATCGACTTCCACTTCTGCGCCGACCCGCACCAGGCGATTGCCCAGGCGATTCGCATCAAACCGACGGTGATCCTGCAGGACCTAGTGATGCCGGGCCTGGACGGTTTGACTCTGGTGCGCGAATACCGCAACCACCCGGCCACCGCGAACATCCCGATCATCGTGCTTTCCACCAAGGAAGATCCGCTGATCAAGAGCGCCGCGTTTGCTGCCGGGGCCAACGATTACCTGGTCAAACTGCCGGATAACATCGAGCTGGTGGCGCGCATTCGCTATCACTCACGCTCCTACATGACCCTGTTGCAGCGCGATGCCGCCTATCGCGCGCTGCGCGTCAGCCAGCAACAGCTGCTGGACACCAACCTGGTGCTGCAACGCCTGATGAACTCCGACGGCCTCACCGGGCTGTCCAATCGCCGGCACTTCGACGAATACCTGGAACTGGAATGGCGCCGGGCCATGCGCGACCAGACCCAGCTCTCGCTGCTGATGATCGACGTGGACTTCTTCAAGACCTACAACGACAGCTTCGGCCATGTCGAGGGCGACGAGGCCCTGCGCAAGGTCGCCGCCGCCATCCGCGACGCCAGCAGCCGCCCTTCGGACCTGCCGGCGCGTTACGGCGGTGAAGAGTTCGCCCTGGTGCTGCCCAACACCTCGCCGGGCGGCGCACGGCTGGTGGCCGAAAAGCTGCGCATGGCCGTCGCCGCGCTGAAAATCCCGCACATCGCGCCCACTGAAGGTTCGAGCCTGACCATCAGCATCGGCCTGTCGACCCTCACGCCGGTGCAGGGCACCGATTGCCGGCAGTTGATCATGGCGGCGGACAAGGGGTTGTACATGGCCAAGCATAATGGGCGTAATCAGGTGGGGATCGAATGAGCTGAGTGCGCCGCAAATCAAAGTGTGGGAGGGAATTGCTCTAATGCCAGTCGGTTAAGCGCAGATCCCTTGTGGGAGCGGGCAAGCCCGCTCCCACATTTGATCTTCGTCGCTTTGAGCATTGCGGCCGCTTAACGCAACCCTGCCTTTTCGCCAAGCGGGCTGCCGTTTGCGCCTGTTTGCCGTTATACTCGCCGGCTTTCAAAAGTTCGCCAACGAGTGCTGCCCGCCATGGAAATCAACCCGATCCTGAACACCATCAAGGACCTGTCCGAGCGCTCCGAAACTATTCGGGGGTATCTTTGACTACGATCAAAAGCATGAGCGTCTGACCGAAGTCAATCGCGAGCTTGAAGATCCTGCTGTCTGGAACAAACCTGAATACGCCCAGGAACTGGGCCGCGAGCGCTCGGCGCTGGCGCAGATCGTCGACACCCTCGACGAGCTGAACACCGGCCTGGGCGATTGCCGTGACCTGCTGGACATGGCCGTCGAAGAAGACGATGAAGGCGCAGTGGGCGATGTCGTCGCCGAGCTGGCCCGTCTCGAGGAAAACCTCGCCAAGCTTGAATTCCGTCGCATGTTCAGCCATGAAATGGACCCGAACAACGCCTACCTGGACATTCAGGCCGGTTCCGGCGGCACCGAGGCCCAGGACTGGGCCAACATCCTGTTGCGCATGTACCTGCGCTGGGCCGACAAGCGCGGTTTCGACGCGACCATCATGGAGTTGTCCGCCGGTGAAGTCGCCGGTATCAAGGGCGCCACCGTGCACATCAAGGGTGAATACGCCTTTGGCTGGTTGCGTACCGAGATCGGCGTGCACCGTCTGGTGCGCAAGAGCCCGTTCGACTCCGGCAACCGCCGTCATACCTCGTTCTCGGCGGTGTTCGTCTCGCCGGAGATCGATGACAAGGTGGAAATCGAGATCAACCCGGCTGACCTGCGCATCGACACCTACCGCTCCTCCGGTGCCGGTGGTCAGCACGTAAACACCACCGACTCGGCCGTACGGATCACCCACGTACCGACCAACACCGTGGTCAGCTGCCAGAACGAGCGTTCCCAGCATGCCAACAAGGACACCGCCATGAAAATGCTGCGGGCCAGGTTGTACGAGCAGGAAATGCAGAAGCGCAACGCCGCGTCCCAGGCGCTGGAAGACACCAAGTCGGATATCGGCTGGGGTCATCAGATCCGTTCCTATGTGCTCGATGCGTCGCGGATCAAGGATCTGCGCACCAACATCGAACGCAGCGATTGCGACAAGGTGCTCGACGGCGATATCGACGAATACCTGGAAGCCAGCCTGAAGTCCGGCCTGTAACACCCTCTGTGGGAGCGGGCTTGCCCGCGATCCCCCGCCGAAGGCTGGGGGCAACGAACCTGATGGAATATTTAAAGACATGAGCGACCAACAACTCGACCCGCAAGCCCTGCAACAGGAAGAAAACTCCCTGATCGCCCTGCGCAAGGAAAAGCTTGCTGCCGAGCGCGCCAAGGGCAATGCCTTCCCCAACGACTTCCGCCGCGACAACTACTGCGATGCCCTGCAGAAACAGTACGTGGACAAGACCAAGGAAGAGCTGGCAGAGGCTGCGATTCCGGTCAAGGTGGCAGGTCGCATCATGCTCAACCGTGGCTCGTTCATGGTGATCCAGGACATGACCGGGCGTATCCAGGTCTACGTCAACCGCAAGACCCTGCCTGAAGAAACCCTGGCCTCGGTGAAAACCTGGGACATGGGCGACATCATTGCCGCCGAAGGCACCCTGGCCCGTTCCGGCAAGGGCGACCTGTACGTCGAAATGACCAGCGTGCGCCTGCTGACCAAATCCCTGCGCCCGCTGCCGGACAAGCACCACGGCCTCACCGACACCGAGCAGCGTTATCGCCAGCGATACGTCGACCTGATCGTCAACGAAGATGTGCGCCAGACCTTCCGCGTGCGCTCGCAGGTGATCGCCCACATCCGCAGTTTCCTTGCCAAGCGTGACTTCCTCGAAGTGGAAACGCCGATGCTGCAGACCATCCCCGGGGGGCCGCAGCCAAGCCGTTCGAGACTCACCACAACGCCCTCGACCTGCCGATGTTCCTGCGTATTGCACCGGAGCTATACCTCAAGCGCCTGGTGGTGGGGGGCTTTGAAAAGGTCTTCGAGATCAACCGCAACTTCCGTAACGAAGGCGTCTCGACCCGTCACAACCCTGAATTCACCATGTTGGAGTTCTACCAGGCGTACGCCGACTACGAAGACAACATGGACCTCACCGAGGAGCTGTTCCGCGAGCTGGCACAGCTGGTGCTGGGCAGCACCGACGTGCCGTACGGCGACAAGCTGTTCCACTTCGGCGAACCGTTCGTGCGCCTTTCGGTGTTCGACTCGATCCTCAAGTACAACCCCGAGCTGACCGCTGACGACCTCAACGACATCGACAAGGCCCGCGCCATCGCCAAGAAAGCCGGCGCCAAAGTGCTGGGTTTCGAAGGCCTGGGCAAGCTGCAGGTGATGATTTTCGAAGAGCTGGTGGAGCACAAGCTGGAGCAGCCGCACTTCATTACCCAGTACCCGTTCGAAGTGTCGCCGCTGGCCCGTCGCAACGACGACAACCCGAACGTCACCGACCGTTTCGAGCTGTTCATCGGCGGCCGCGAAATCGCCAACGCCTATTCCGAGCTCAACGACGCAGAAGACCAGGCCGAGCGGTTCATGGCCCAGGTGGCCGACAAGGACGCCGGTGACGACGAAGCCATGCACTACGACGCCGACTTCGTGCGTGCCCTGGAATACGGCATGCCGCCCACCGCCGGTGAAGGTATCGGCATCGACCGTCTGGTGATGCTGTTGACCAACTCGCCGTCGATTCGCGATGTGATTCTGTTCCCGCACATGCGGCCGCAAGCCTGATCGAAGTGAAATCCTGAGCCGCCTTTTATAAGGCGGCTTTTTTATGTGGCGTTTATAAGCGTCAAGCAAACAGCGCCAGGTTTTAATCAAATCCAAGGATGTGTGTGGTGAACCGCGTAATGGCTCAAGAAGGCGCCGCCGGCATTGCTGCTGCCGTGGCTGAAAGTGTCCAGTACCAGGGCCGCAAGGCCAGTCGTCGAGGCAGCGAACAGCGCCGGCAGGAGATTCTCGATGCGGCCATGCGCATCGTGGTGCGTGACGGCGTACGTGCCGTGCGCCATCGCGCCGTGGCGGCGGAGGTCGGTGTGCCGCTGTCAGCCACCACCTACTATTTCAAGGACATCGATGACTTGCTCACCGATACCTTCGCCCAATACGTCGAACGCAGCGCCGCGTTCATGGGCAAGCTGTGGGTGCGCAACGAAGGCCTGCTGCGCGAGATGGTCGCTTACGGCGACGGCAGCCCGGCATCGCGTTCGCAGTTGGCCGATGACATTGCGCGGCTGACGGCGGACTATGTGCAGCGCCAATTGAGCAATCGGCGCGATTACCTGATGGCCGAGCAGGCGTTTCGTCAGGAAGCGCTGCTGAATCCGCGACTGGCCGAACTGGTGCGCTCCCACCAGCAGATCCTGTTGCAGGGCACCGGGCAGTTTTTCCAGGTATTGGGCTCGCGCGAGCCGCAGCAGGATGCCAAAGTGTTGACGGCGATTATCAGTCGGATGGAATATCAGGGCCTGTTGGGCGGCGCAGAGCCGCTGGCCGGTGACGAGATGCTTGAGATCCTCAAGCGTTACATGCATTTGGTGTTGGCCTCGGTGTAGCCATGCCTGTGTGCGATCCGCTTTATGTGGGCGCTGGCTTGCCTGTGATGCAGACTCCCGGGTCATTCAGGCCCACCGCGGTGATGCTATCGCAGGCGAGCCAACTCCCACCCTTCATGGAGTACGCAATGAAAGCCTGGCGTGTCGCGGTCATCGTCCTGTCGTTCCTGCTGCTCAGCGGTTGCCTGGTGACCTTCAAAAACCCGCTGCCCACACGCGAGGCGGCGCCCAGCGAGTTGCTGGGCAAATGGGTCAGCAGGAACGCCTGGGGCGAGCCGCTGAACCTGCAGATTACCCGCGCCGGTGAACAGCGTTACAAAGCCGTGAGCTATCCTTCGACCAAGCCGGGACAGCGTGATGAATACCTGTTCAGCGTGTCGCGCCATGGCGGGCGCTGGTACCTGTCGGCGCCGCTGCCGGCCAAACTGGGCGGGCATTTCATCCTGGCGGGTTTCGAATTCGACGAAAAGCACGAATTGGTGGTCTACAACCTCGACCTTGAGCAGATTCATCAAGCGATGGAACAGAAGACGCTGCAAGGCACTGCCGTGCAAACCGTCGAAGGCGACGGCGTGCTGATCGACAGTCCCGTGGAACAGGTCTTCGCCTACCTGGATGACCCGGCCAACGCCGATGTATTCGTGCAAGCCGCGCGCTACCGGCGCGCGGGCAAATAACGTTTAAAGAGGAAGCACCGGGTGGACGATTACCAGCAGACGATACGCACCTTGTCCGATCGCATTGTGCTGGCGCAAACACCGATTCGCGTGCTCGATGCCGTGAAGTGGGACGAGAACATTCGCCAGGGATTCCTCAAGGCCAAGGGCAGGGAGATGCCCGCCGTTGACCGCGACTATTACCTGAACCGGCCATTGGCGTTCGATTCCAGCGCGGTCAAGCTGGAGTTCCAGAACATTGAGCGCGACATCACCCGTCGCCTCGGCCAGTTCAGC
This sequence comes from Pseudomonas trivialis, assembly GCF_036864995.1. Lineage (NCBI taxonomy): Bacteria > Pseudomonadati > Pseudomonadota > Gammaproteobacteria > Pseudomonadales > Pseudomonadaceae > Pseudomonas > Pseudomonas trivialis. The sequence goes on from NZ_CP142151.1 coordinate 1,288,974, forward strand.
CCGGTGGGGCAGATCATGCGCCGCATGTGCCGCGAATACCGCATGGTGGTGCGCATGCTGGAAGCGCGCGGCACCGAGGACTTCGGCCTGATCTCTCAGGAGCTCTACGGCGCCGCCTCCGATGCCTTTCACGCTGGCGACCCGACCCTGGCCGACCTGGGCCTGATGCTCTCCGACTACCTGAACAACATCGACGGCCGCGGTGACCTCAAGGACGAAGCCAAGACCCTCACCGCCAAGGACGCCGTGGCGCTGCTGCAAACCCGCTTGAACAAAGTGTTTGGCGAGGCCGAAGAGACCATTCGCGTCTTCGAATCCGATGGCATCGTCGCCGACGCCGCAGCCGGCGCCGACTACATCAAGATCCGCGCCGACGCGATGTTCAACGACCGCGACGTGCGCGCCCTGGAAGTGCATGAAGGCCTGGTGCACGTCGGCACCACCCTCAACGGCCAGAACCAGCCGATCTGCACCTTCCTGTCCAAGGGGCCGCCGTCGTCCACCGTGACTCAGGAGGGCTTGGCGATTTTGATGGAGATCATCACGTTCGCCTCCTACCCCAGTCGCCTGCGCAAGCTGACCAACCGCACCCGTGCCATTCATATGGTGGAGGAGGGCGCGGACTTTCTGCAGGTGTTCGAGTTCTTCCGCGAGCAAGGTTTCGAGATTGCCGAAAGCTATGGCAACGCCAGCCGGGTGTTCCGTGGCTCGGTGCCCAACGGGCTGCCGTTCACCAAGGACCTGTCCTACCTCAAGGGCTTCATCATGGTCTACAACTACATCCAGCTTGCCGTGCGCAAAGGCAAGCTGGAGCAGGTACCGCTGCTGTTCTGCGGCAAGACCACCCTGGAAGACATGCGCACACTGCGCCAACTGGTCGACGAAGGCCTGGTGGTGCCACCCAAGTACCTGCCCGAGCAGTTTCGGGACATGAACGCGCTGGCGGCGTGGATGTGTTTTTCCAACTTCCTCAACCACCTGAGCCTGGACCGGATCGAAGCGGATTACTCCAATATCCTGTGACCGAACCCTGGAGCAAACGTTAATTTCAGCCAAATCAAGAGGTTTCAACGGATGAGAATCCTCGGCATCCTGTGCCTGCTGCTCACATTGAGCGGCTGTAGTTCCCTGCTGTTCTACCCCGAACCCGGCCTGCCATTCACGCCGGAAAAAGCCCATTTGCAGTACCGCGATGTCACCCTTACCACCGCCGACGGCGTGAAGCTGCACGCCTGGTGGCTGCCGGTCAAGGCGGGTGTGCCGCTCAAAGGCACGGTGCTGCACCTGCATGGCAACGGCGGCAACCTGGCCTGGCACCTGGGCGGCAGTTGGTGGCTGCCGGAGCAGGGTTATCAGGTGCTGCTACTGGATTATCGCGGCTACGGGCTGTCGCAGGGCAAGCCCTCGTTGCCGGCGGTCTATCAGGATGTGGATGCCGCCTTCAACTGGCTCGACCGGGCCCCCGAAGCCCAGGGACAGCCGCTGATCGTCCTCGGTCAGAGCCTTGGTGGTGCGCTCGCGGTGCACTATCTGGCAGAGCATCCACAGCGCCAGTCCCAACTCAAGGCGCTGGTGCTGGATGGCGTGCCTGCCAGTTATCGTGACGTAGGGCAATTCGCCCTGAGCACGTCCTGGTTGACCTGGCCGCTCCAGGTGCCACTGTCGTGGCTGGTGCCGGATGCTGACAGTGCGATCACGGCCATGCCCCGTCTTGCCGGCGTGCCCAAGCTGTTGTTTCACAGCCTGGACGACCCGATTGTGCCGGTCGCCAATGGCATCCGCCTGTATCAAGCCGCGCCGCCGCCCAGGGTGTTGCAACTGACCCGTGGCGGCCACGTGCAGACCTTTGCCGACAAGACCTGGCAAACCGTAATGCTGCGTTATCTGGATGACCCGCAGCACTTCAATGGCCTGCGCCGCCTGGGGGAAATTCCGAACTACCCCGCTCCTCAGGTCGATTCGTCAGAGACCCCTCAATGAGCGAAGAGCGCAACCTTATCCCGCTGATCCTCACCGGCATCGGCACCATCATCGGTACGGTCGGCTGCCTGTGGTATTACGGCTACCTGCACTTCGCCAAGCCCGAAGATGCGTTGTTGCTCAGCGACTTTACCCTGCTCAAGACCGTGCCGGGCGAGGACTACAAAGTGTCACTGACCCCGGCTGCCCAGGTGGCGCAGTGTGTCGAGGGGGTGCTGGTGATGTTTGATACCGAACACAAAGGCTTGAGTGGCGTGCTGGTTAACAACAAAAAGCAGGCTGTTCGCTGCATGGGCCAGGAAACCCCCACAGTGCGCGAGTAGCGTGTCCCTCACCTGAATCGCCCGATTCCAGAAATATCTGGAACGGTATTGCGTAAGACGCCACTGAGTGACATGTCAGTGTTGCTGGCAGACAACTTACGTATATCGATTCCGGGAGCGTGAACATGATTGGTGGAATGGACGGAATTGGCGCAATCGCCAAGATGATGGAACTGGCCCAGGGCGCAGAAAAGCTGGGCCAGGGTGGTGCGCAAGGCGGCCAGGCGAAACAGGATCCGATGAAAATGCTCATGGAGATTCTGTCCAAGGCCATGGGCGGCGCGCAGGGCGGTGGCGCTGGAGGCGGTGAAGGCGGTCAGATGGACCAGGAGGCGCTTGATAAAATGATGGCCGGTCGCCAAGGCATGGAGGCGATGATGCCGGAGAGTGACAACGGTCGTAAGGTCGAAGTCTGATCGATAAAAAAACCCACCGAAAGGTGGGTTTTTTTACAGCGTCAATCGATCAGTTAGCCATGGAAGAACGTGGCTTGACCGGCTGGTTGTCGTTGGAGATGGTCACTTCAACGCGACGGTTCATGGCGCGGCCCGATGCGCTGCCGTTATCGGCAACCGGGTATTCCTTGCCATAACCCTGGGTCACGATGCGCGAGATGTCCACGCCTTGCTGAGCCAGTGCACGCTGTACGGAAGCCGCGCGGCGCTCGGACAGGCTCTGGTTATACGAATCGGAACCGGTGCTGTCGGTGTAGCCTTCGACAATCACTTTACGATCCGGGTTATCGCGCAGGAACTGCGCCAGCTTGGTGATGTTGACCAGGCCAGTGGATTTCAGATCGGACTTGTTGGTGGCGAACAGCACGTCACCGAAGGTCACCAGGGTGCCACGGTCGGTTTGCTTGGCGTTCAAGCTGTCCTGCAGCTGCTTGATCTGCGCATCACGCGCGTCAAGCAGGGCGCGGGCACGGTCGTCGCCGGCATTTTTCAGCTTGGCTTCGGATTCACGCAGGGAAATGGTGTCTTTGGCCACTTCAACGCGCTGGTTGGTCAGGTACGCCAGTTGGTCGACTTTCTTCTCGTCTTCCTTGTCGCGGTAGGCCTTGTCAGCCTTGTCCAGCCATTCGCTGGCGTCTTTGGTTTCAAGTGCGGCCAGCTTGGTCGCTTGCGGGTTGGTTTGCAGGGCCGTGAAGTTGGTCCGTGCGTTTTCCAGGTTCGCGTTCGGCGGGGTGGAGCAGGCCGCCAGAGCAACGCTCATCGCCAGCAGGGCAGGGATCATCATTTGTTTACGCATAATCGTGTCGTCCTTTCAATTCGATATCAGGTGCGATGCAGTCATCAGTAGCAATGGCTTACTTCTGCTGGATAACGGCCGGGCGCATGCCTTCGCGGCGCAGATCGTCAACCGCCTTCTGGGAATCCTTCACAGCCTGTTCAGCTTTGGCAGCCTGAGCCTTACGCTCGGCGACGCGGGCATCCCACTCGGCTTGTTCAGCCAACTGACGCGCCTTGTCGTAGTTCTTGTCGTGCATGGCAATTTCAGCTTCTTTGAGCTTGTCCTGAGCTGCCTTCATTTCAACGGCCGCAAATTCGGTGCCGCCAGCGCTGACAGCGCTGTTCACCGCGGACTGGGTCACCGCGTACTGTTCGGTCGGAGGATTGCCGGCGCAGCCCGCCAGAACGAAGCTGGTGCCGATTGCCAGCGCGGCCAACTTCAGCCCGCGCAGATGGTTAAACGAGGATTTGGCAGTGCTGGTCTTCATCGTCTTCAACTCCATTGGATAACTCCTGAAAAATATCAAAATCCGGTTCACTGGTTCAGCGGTAGGGGCCGACGGTGAAAAATCGACGTGCCCTTTAAAACGACCGTTCCATGTGATGGCTTACTGGTTGTGACCGGAGGCTTTTTTCAAAAGTTCAGCGGAGATGGCGATTTGCCTAAAAAAATATCTGACTGAATGGTCAGCGTTTGAAACTTGGAACTTTGACGGCGCGCAGCGGTACTCCAAGCCTGCTTGAGGCCCGGAATACAGGGGGTTATTCGCGTTCAGGAGTGCTTCGATTGATCGCCGTCGGCGGATAAATCATGCAGAAAGCGGCGCGACAATTCGAGAAAGCGTGGCGTGGGGCCGACGTCTTCGTATAGCGGATCGCCTTCCTCATCGGTGGCCACCACGTGTTGGCCCTTGACGTAGGGAAAGCTCGCTTCCAGCTCTTCAAGGGCTGCGCCGATCAATTCGCCGAGCAATTCCTCGGTTTGGCGCTTGGGGTACATTTCAGCGATGGCCGAGAGCCTTGCCGCAGCCTCTACGTCCAGATGAATGGCGTACTCGGTCTTGGTCAATCGACCCGTGGCGGTTTCTTCCCAATGCTGGGCCAGATCTCGAATTTTCATGGCAACCTCAATAAAGCCTGTGTCTGCAGGCGGTGATGGGCGTCCAGCCGGCGGCTTGAATGAACCGTCGACTCATGGCTTGAGACTCGCGGCGAGCGCCAAGGTTTAAAGTGTCTTGTCAGAAACCGGCGCGAGCGGCACTCTGGAAAACCTGCGCGTCCCGCAAATTCTGGCTGGAGAGTGGCTGATGAGTGATATCGATGCACGCTTGCGTGAGGATGTTCACCTGCTGGGTGAATTGTTGGGCAATACCATTCGAGAGCAGTACGGCGATGCCTTTCTCGACAAGATCGAGCAGATCCGCAAAGGCGCCAAGGCTGACCGGCGTGGCGCCGGCGATGAGCTGAGCAGCCGCCTGAACCAGTTGCAGGAAGACGAGCTGCTGCCCGTGGCCCGTGCCTTCAACCAGTTCCTCAACCTGGCCAATATCGCCGAGCAGTACCAGTTGATTCACCGACGCGACGAGTCGCAACCCGCGCCGTTCGAGTCCCGCGTGTTGCCTGAGCTGCTGGCGCGCCTGCAGGCCGAAGGCCACAGCGATGAATCCCTGGCCCGCCAACTCGGGCGCCTGGACATTGAGCTGGTCCTCACCGCTCACCCCACCGAAGTGGCCCGGCGTACCCTGATCCAGAAATACGATGCGATTGCCGCGCAACTGGCGCTGCAGGATCACCGCGACCTCACCACTGCCGAGCACAAGCAGATCCGCGAGCGCCTGCAACGCCTGATTGCCGAGGCCTGGCACACCGAAGAAATCCGCCGCACCCGGCCCACGCCAGTGGACGAAGCCAAATGGGGCTTTGCGGTGATCGAGCATTCGCTGTGGCATGCCATTCCCAATTATCTGCGCAAGGCTGATCAAGCCCTGCATGCCGCCACCGGCCTGCACCTGCCCCTGGAGGCGGCGCCGATTCGTTTTGCCTCGTGGATGGGCGGCGACCGCGATGGCAACCCCAACGTGACGGCACCGGTCACCCGCGAGGTCCTGCTGCTGGCGCGCTGGATGGCTGCTGATCTGTACCTGCGCGATGTCGATCAATTGGCGGCCGAGCTGTCGATGCAAAAGGCCAGCGCCGCATTGCAGGCCAAGGTCGGCGACAGCGTGGAGCCCTATCGCGCCGTGCTCAAGCAACTGCGCGAGCGCCTGCGCGCCACACGCCAGTGGGCACATTCCGCGCTGAGCAGCAGCACCCCGGCGCCGGCGGAGGTGTTGCAGGACAACCGTGACCTGCTGGAGCCGCTGCACCTGTGCTACCAGTCGCTGCATGAGTGCGGCATGGGCGTGATCGCTGACGGTCCGCTGCTCGATTGCCTGCGCCGCGCGGTGACCTTCGGGCTGTTCCTGGTGCGGCTGGATGTACGCCAGGATTCCACCCGCCACTGCGCGGCCATGAGCGAGATCACCGATTACCTTGGCCTGGGTCGCTATGAAGAGTGGGACGAAGACGCGCGCATCCGCTTTCTGATGCAGGAGCTGGCCAACCGTCGACCGCTGCTGCCGGCCTATTTCAAGCCTTCGGCCGATACCGCCGAAGTGCTTAACACCTGTAAGGAAGTTGCCGCCGCACCTGAGGCGTCGCTGGGCTCATATGTCATCTCCATGGCGGGCGCGGCGTCGGATGTACTGGCTGTGCAATTGCTGCTTAAAGAGTCGGGCGTGCAACGGCCGATGCGCGTGGTGCCGCTGTTCGAAACCCTGGCCGACCTGGATAACGCAGGGCCTGTGATCGAGCAACTGCTGCTCTTGCCGGGCTATCGCGCGCGCCTGCATGGCCCGCAGGAAGTGATGATCGGCTATTCGGATTCGGCCAAGGACGCCGGCACCACCGCCGCCGCGTGGGCGCAATACCGGGCGCAGGAGCGTCTGGTGGATATCTGCCGCGAGCAACAGGTGGAACTGCTGTTGTTCCACGGCCGCGGCGGCACCGTGGGGCGTGGCGGTGGCCCGGCTCACGCGGCGATCCTGTCGCAGCCACCCGGCTCGGTGGCGGGGCGTTTCCGTACCACCGAACAGGGCGAGATGATCCGTTTCAAGTTCGGCCTGCCGGATATCGCCGAGCAGAACCTCAACCTGTATCTGGCCGCCGTGCTGGAGGCGACGCTGTTGCCGCCGCCGCCGCCCGAACCGGCCTGGCGCCATCTGATGGACGAATTGGCGGCCGACGGCGTCAGCGCCTACCGCGCGGTGGTGCGGGAAAATCCGCAGTTCGTCGAGTACTTCCGCCAGTCTACCCCGGAGCAGGAACTCGGCCGCTTGCCCCTCGGCAGCCGCCCGACCAAGCGCCGTGCCGGCGGCATCGAGAGTTTGCGTGCGATTCCGTGGATTTTCGGCTGGACCCAGACGCGCCTGATGCTGCCCGCCTGGCTGGGCTGGGAAGCGGCGTTGAGCAAGGCGTTGGCGCGCGGTGAGGGCGATCTGCTGGGGCAGATGCGCGAGCAATGGCCGTTCTTCCGCACCCGCATCGATATGCTGGAGATGGTGCTGGCCAAGGCCGACGCCGATATTGCCCGCTTGTACGACGAGCGCCTGGTGCAGCCGGACCTGTTGCCCCTGGGCGAGCATTTACGCGACCTATTGTCGCAGGCGTGCGAGGTGGTATTGGGCCTGACGGGGCAGTCGCAACTGTTGGCCCACAGCCCGGACACTCTTGAGTTCATCCGCCTGCGCAATACCTACCTAGACCCCTTGCACCTGTTGCAGGCCGAACTGCTGGCCCGTTCCCGCGCGCAGGAAGCGGCGCAGGACAGCCCTCTGGAACAGGCGCTGCTGGTGTCCGTGGCTGGTATTGCCGCCGGTTTGCGCAACACCGGCTAAGGTTTTTTGCGTGTTCTCAACGGCTTGCAGTTGAACAAGCGCGACCGCCCAAAACAGGGCGGTCGTTGTTCAGGCACTCGCGTTGCACTCAGGCACACCCAGCCTGCGGAGCACGCGCAGCGTGATTGACTGCGACTTTCGGCGGCTTGTGTGGTTAAGGTCCGCTGTGTATCTTGATCAGCCTTTGGCCGTTTGATCGGCCTCGAACCCTATTTTTACGAGATTGGCCCCACGTGGCGAATCCGAGCGTCATCTCTATAAAAAATTGAGGAGCACATCGATGCGCGTCATTCTGCTGGGAGCTCCCGGGGCCGGTAAAGGTACTCAGGCAAAGTTCATCACTGAAAAATTCGGCATTCCACAAATCTCCACCGGCGACATGCTGCGCGCGGCCGTCAAGGCCGGCACCGAACTGGGCCTGATCGCCAAGAGCGTGATGGACAGCGGCGGGCTGGTCTCCGATGACCTGATCATCAACCTGGTCAAGGAACGCATCAGCCAGGACGATTGCAAGAACGGTTTCCTGTTCGACGGTTTCCCTCGCACCATTCCCCAGGCTGAAGCCCTGGTGAAAGCCGGCGTCGAGCTGGATGCCGTGGTTGAAATCGCGGTTGAAGATGAAGAAATCGTCCAGCGTATCGCCGGTCGTCGCGTTCACGAAGGCTCGGGCCGCGTTTACCACATCGTCTACAACCCGCCAAAAGTGGCAGGCAAGGACGATATCACCGGTGAAGACCTGGTGCAGCGCAAGGACGACACGGAAGAAACCGTGCGTCATCGCCTGTCGGTCTACCATTCCCAGACCAAGCCGCTGGTGGACTTCTATCAGAAACTGTCCGCTGCACACGGCAAGCCGAAATACAGCCATATTCCTGGCGTCGGCTCCGTGGAAGCGATTACCGCCAAGGTGCTTCAGGCACTGAGCTGATCGCTCCTCGATTGTTGACAACGGCCCGCTTGCGGGCCGTTGTTGTTTATACTGGCGCACTTTTTTCCGACCTGGACACCCACACCGATGAGCACCCTGCTGGCCCTGGACACCGCTACCGAAGCTTGCTCCGTTGCCTTGCTGCACGATGGCAAGGTAACCAGCCACTACGAGGTGATCCCGCGCCTGCACGCGCAAAAGCTGCTGCCGATGATCAAGCAACTGCTTGAAGATGCCGGCATCGCCTTGTCTGCCGTCGATGCCATCGCCTTCGGCCGCGGCCCCGGCGCGTTTACCGGCGTACGTATCGCCATCGGCGTGGTACAGGGCCTGGCGTTTGCGCTGGAGCGCCCGGTGTTGCCGGTGTCCAACCTCGCCGTGCTGGCCCAGCGTGCCCTGCGAGAGCACGGTGCAACGCAGGTAGCGGCAGCGATTGATGCGCGCATGGACGAAGTGTATTGGGGCTGCTACCGCGAGACGGCGGGTGAAATGCGCCTGGTGGGTGTGGAAGCCGTGCAGCCGCCCGAGTCCTCGCGGTTGCCTGACGATGCCAGCGGTGAATGGTTTGGTGCCGGCACCGGTTGGGGGTATGGGGAGCGCATCAATGTGCCGCTTGTTGGCCAGGACGCCACCCTGTTGCCCCATGCCGAAGACCTGCTGACCCTGGCACGCTTCGCGTTCGAGCGTGGCGAGGCGATCCCGGCTGATCAGGCCGCCCCGGTTTATTTGCGCGATAAAGTTGCTCAGACCAAGGCCGAGCGGGGTCTCTGATCAAACGATCAGGCCCCTGTGGCGAGCGGGCTTGCCCCGCGTTGGGCTGCGCAGCAGCCCTAAAACCCGGCTCCGCGCAGTGCAGGTACACTGCATTTTATTTAATTGGGCGCTTCGCACCCCAACGCAGGGCAAGCCTGCTCGCCACAGGGCACAGTTGAAGAGGGCGTGGACGCCCAATTCTGCGCCAATCGTCAGAATCTGACCCTGCTTTGAAACATTTTTCAAAATATGTGTTCTAGTTATCACCAGAGCATTTGCGCGCCACGGAAAGCGCCAGTAAAGTGCCATCATTGATTGATAGCGAGCTCGCATCCATGCGTATAGACGGCTTTTCCTCACAGTCCTACCCCATCAAGCGCAAGCCGCGTAAGGCGAACGTTCGGGTGGACGATGCCGTCGAGGATTCGCCCGACTTCATCGAAGTCCACGCCGAAGCACCCGCCCATGCCCAAAGTGGCGCAGGTGCACGTATCAGCGGCCTGCCGGCCCGTCAGCAAGACATGGTCTTCCCCCGCTCCATGAGCAAAAGCGTCGCCACCGCCCTGGCCAGCTACCTGACCACCGCCGGTTTTGTCGAATGGGACATGGAAGTGCTGGGTCTCGACGTCCACATCTGATGCGTCTGCCTTACTACATCGGTTGCCCGTCCTGGAGTGAAAACGCCTGGCGCGAGTACCTGTATCCGGTCGATGCGCGCTCCAGCGATTACCTGGCGCTGTATTCAAAGGTCTTCAATGCCGTTGAAGGCAACACCACCTTTTATGCTCGACCCTCGGCCGCCACGGTGCAGCGCTGGGCCGAGATCATGCCGGATGATTTTCGCTTCACTGCCAAGTTTCCCGGTGACATCAGCCACAGCGGCGACCTGCGCGAACAGTTGCCGGCGGCGGAAAGTTTCGTCGGCTTGATGAGCCCGCTCGGCGAGCGTGTATCGCCGTTGTGGCTGCAATTACCCGCAACGTTTTCACCGCAACGCCTGGGCGAACTGGCCGGGTTTATCGACGGATTGGAACGCCCGATGGCGGTCGAGGTGCGTCATCAGGAATTTTTCGCCAAGGGCGACGCCGAGCGCAGGCTCAACCGCCTGTTGCGTGACCGTGGCGTGGAGCGCATCTGCCTCGATCCGCGCGCGCTGTTCAGTTGCACCGACACAACGCCTGCGGTGCTGCATGCCCAATCGAAAAAGCCCAAGGTGCCAACGCGACCGGCAGCGCTGACGCAATGGCCCCAGGTGCGCTTTATCGGTCATCCAGAGCTGGAGGCCAATGATCCGTTCCTGACGCCCTGGGTGGAAAAAGTCGCCGGCTGGATTGAAGAAGGCCGCACTCCGTACGTGTTCCTGCACACTTCCGACAACCGTCTCGCGGCGCAGCTGGCGTTGCGGTTTCACGCCAGACTGATGGTGCGTCTGCCGGGCCTGCCGGCGTTGCCGACCTTGCATCGTGAGCCCGCAGCGGAGCAACTGGGGTTACTCTAGGGCTCCCTTTCCCGCCAGGAGTCAGTCATGGATGCCCAAACCCTTCGCGCCGAAACCTTCCAGGCCCTGCACACCCGTGATCGCGCGTTCGTGATGCCCAACCCGTGGGACGCGGGTTCCGCCATCATGCTTGCCCATCTCGGCTTCGAAGCCCTGGCCACCACCAGTGCCGGCTATGCCTTCAGCCTGGGGCGCCCGGATGCCGAAGGAGCGTTGTCCCTGGAGGACACACTGGTCAACGCCGGCATGATTGCCAAGGCCACGGCGTTGCCGGTGGCGGCCGATCTGGAAAACGGCTTCAGCGACACCCCTGAAGGCTGCGCCCGGACCATCCTGCGTGCCGCCGCTGCGGGTATTGTCGGCGGCTCCATCGAAGATGCCACGGGCATTGCCGCCGACCCGATCTACGCCTTTGAGCTGTCGGTCGAGCGTGTGGAGGCCGCTGTGGTTGCGGCACGCAGCCTGCCGTTCCCGTTCATGCTGACCGCCCGCGCGGAGAACTTCCTGCACGGTCGCCTGGATTTGCCTGACACCCTGCGTCGGCTGCAAGCCTACGCCGAGGCCGGTGCCGACGTGCTCTACGCACCGGGCCTGCGCAGTGCCGAAGAGGTGCTGGCGGTGGTCAAAGCCGTCGCACCCAAGCCTGTGAATGTATTGATGTCCGGTGGCCTCAAACTCAGCGTGGCGCAGTTGAGCGACATGGGCGTCAAGCGCATCAGCGTGGGGTCGGCCATGGCCCTGGCGGCGTATGGCGAGTTTTATCGGGCGGCGCAGGAGGTGTATGGGTTGGGCACTTTTACCTTTACCGAACGCTCGATGTCCTACAGCCAGGCCAGCCAATTCTTCAAGGAATAAGCGGTGCGCGGCCTGAATGTCACCGGCATGCTGCTGTTGCTCGCGGGCGCCCTCGCCCTGGGTGCCTGGCGCGGCTGGCTGCCCTTGCCGAATCAATGGAACCCCTGGGCGCCGCTGGATGTGCGCGACACGCCCAACCTGTTGACGCGTTTCAAGCTGGGGCGCCTACAGGATGACCTCGCCCTGTGCGGCCAGGTGCTGCAAACCTCGGGCTTGCGCGTCAGCCATCAGGCGGATTCGCCGGCCGATGCTGCGTGCCCGTTGCGCAATGTATTGCGCGTGCAGGGCGCGCAGGTGACCTTGAGCAGCAGCTTTCTCGCCAGTTGCCCACTGGCGGTGGCATTTGCCCTGTTCGAGCGACACAGCCTGCAGCCGGCGGCCCAGGCCGTGTTTGGCCAGGCGGTGACGCGTGTCGATCACCTGGGCAGCTTCGCCTGCCGTAATGTCTATAACCGCGCCGACGGGCGACTCAGCCAGCATGCGTCGGCCAATGCAGTGGATATCGCAGGCTTTCGCCTGGCGGACGGGCGCCGCATCAGTGTGCTCAAGGATTGGCCGGGGGAGGGCGACAGTGCGCGATTCCTGCGCCAGGTGCGTGACAGCGCCTGTAATGATTTCAACGTGGTGTTGAGCCCGGACTACAACGCGGCGCACCGCAATCATTTCCACCTTGATATGGGGCGGTGGTGGGTGTGTCGTTAGGCGGCCAGGCGCAGGTTGTGCGCCACCAGCGGGCGTGCCCAGTAGGCGTCGAAGTCCAGGGCCTTTTGCTGCGCCACCAGCGCTTCGGTCGGGTACGGCTCGGCAGGCGCAGGCAGCAGGTCCAGTTCGAATTCGGCAATTGGCAGGTGCAGCGGGCGCGGTTGCGGCGCAGGGCCTGGCGCAGGTGGTTGCTGGCCGGCGGTCAGCACCAGAGGGCGTACCCAGCCGCTTTCGAAGTTCTGCTGGCGCTGTTGAGCGACGAGTTCTTCTTCGGGGAATGGCGCCGCAGCCGGTGGCAGCAGGTCGGTTTCGAATTCGGCAATCGGTAAGAACAGCGGTTCAGGCGGAGCGATCGGGGTGTCGGTGACGTTGCATTCGCGCTGGGTGAGAATCTGCGACAGCAGGTCGGCGCCGGCGCTTGGCTCAACCGCCGGGTCCGCCACCGCTGGAGCCTGAGCCGCCTGCGCATCCGCCGTCCCGCCCAACTGTTCGGCCAGCGCGCGGGCGAAGAAGTCCTGCCACACATGACTCACCCCGGCCAGCGCTTGAGTATTGCGCAGGCCGTAGTGGTTGTGGGTCGGCAGTACACCGATGGTTAGGGGGAGAATGTCTGACATTTTTCTCGGTCGACGCTCAGCTCTGGCAAAATACCTGACTGTTGGTTTTATCGGCCGTTATTGGCCGATCCTTAATATTTTTGAGCGTAGCGATTGATGAGCGAACAACCAGCGGCCAGCCGCATTCGGGTCGAAGCCTTGACCGACGGATTCCAGGCGCGCGCCGAGCAGTGGGCGGCGCTGCTCGGCTTGCCGGTGCAGCTCGAAGCGGCGGATTTTTCCCTGCAAGTGGGTGAGCACGGCCTGCAACTGCAACAGCTGGGGCCTGACGCGCCGGGGCCGGTACGCGTTGACTTTGTCGACGGCGGCGCTGCGCACCGGCGGCTATACGGCGGCGGCAGTGGGCAAATGATCGCCAAGGCGGTGGGGATTGCTCAAGGCGTGCGGCCACGGGTACTCGATGCCACCGCAGGCCTGGGCAAGGACGCTTTCGTGCTGGCAAGCCTGGGTTGCGAGATGCGCCTGATCGAGCGCCAGCCGCTGATCGGCGCCTTGCTCGAAGACGGCCTCGCACGCGGCGCGGATGATTTTGAAGTCGCGCCGATTGTCGCGCGCATGCAGTTGCTCAAGGGCAACGCCATCGACCTGATGCTCAACTGGCAGGGCGAACCGCCCCAGGTTATCTACCTCGACCCGATGTTCCCGCACCGTGAGAAAACGGCGCTGGTGAAGAAGGAAATGCGCCTGTTCCGCCCCCTGGTGGGCGACGACCAGGACGCCCCGGCCTTGCTCGCGGCCGCCCTGGCCCTGGCCAGCCACCGCGTGGTGGTCAAACGTCCGCGCAAGGCACCCTGCATTGACGGGCCCAAGCCCAGCCATGCGCTGGATGGCAAGTCCAGCCGGTATGACATTTATCCTAAAAAAGCGCTCAAGCCTTAGAAACACGGGCCTCTGTGCGATAAGCCCGCATAAACAACCCCACCACATCCTGAACATGGGCTTCGGCGGCTTGCTCACTTAGCTGTCCGCCGCAGCCATACAGCAGGCGAAAGTTCGCCGTGCCCTTGAGCAGGCAGAAGAAGTGCTCGGCTGCCGTAAACGGTTTGTCGATGCTCAACGCGCCGCTCTGGTCGATCTTGCCCAGCAGGCGCTCCATGCCTTGCAACATGCGCATCGGGCCCGCCTCGAAGAAGATCTGCGAGAGTTTCACGTCCTGATTGCCCGTGGTCATCATCAGGCGATGCAGGTTCACTGACTCTTCACTGTTGATCAACCGATGGAAGCCCCGCGCGATGTTCAGCAGCACCGTCTCTACGGGGATGCCGGCGGGCAGCTCGAAGTACATCACCGGCAGTTGTTCCTCGCAGGTGGCGACCACGGCGGCGGTGAACAGGGTTTCCTTGTCGGTGAAGTGGCTGTACACGGTGAGTTTCGACACACCGGCCTCAAGGGCCACGGCGTCCATGCTGGTGCTGGCGTAGCCATTGCTCAAAAACAGCACCTTCGCTGCTTCGAGGATTGCCTGGCGTTTTGCCATGTCCTTGGGACGCCCAGGGCTGCTGGTGTTCGCGCGATTGTAGGACATTTTACCTTTAATACTGGACTGGTGAGTTTGGTATTAATAACATACCGGTCAGTATAATTATTCCGCGCTCCATTTGCGAAAGGTCCTTCAGCATGCGCAGCACTTTCCTGCCCCTTGCGTTGCCTGCCAGTCTGATTTTCCTGCTGGCCGCCTGTGGCCACGAAGAAGCGGTCCAAACCAGCGTCCGCCCGGCCATGGTGGTGCAACCGCAGCCTTCGGCGCAGGCGATGGACAGCTACACCGGTGAGGTGCGTGCCCGCTATGAACCGGACCTGGCTTTTCGCATCGGCGGCAAGGTCAGCCAGCGCCTGGTGGAGGAGGGCGAGCGGGTCAGGGCCAACCAGCCACTGGCCGAGCTTGATCCGCAGGATGTGCGCCTGCAGCTGGATGCCGCGCGCGCCCAGGTAGCCGCCGCCGAGGCCAACCTGAGCCTGGTGCGCGCCGAGCGGGATCGCTACAAAACGCTGATGGACCGGCAGATGGTCAGCCGCTCGCAGTACGACAACGCCGAAAACCTCTACCGAGCGGGCGAAGCACGGCTCAGACAGATCAAGGCTGAGTTCACCGTGGCCGGCAACCAGGCCGGTTACGCCGTGCTGCGCGCGCTGCAGGATGGCGTGGTGGCCCGGCGCGCGGTGGAAGTCGGCCAGGTGGTGTCCGCCGGGCAGACCGTGTTCACCCTGGCCACCGATGGCGAACGGGAAGTGGCGATCAGCCTGCCGGAGCAGGGCTTTGCCCGTTTCAAAATCGGTCAGCCAGTGTCGGTGGAGCTGTGGAACCAGCCGGACCAGCGCTTTACCGGGCATATTCGCGAGCTGTCGCCGGCGGCCGATCCCAAGTCACGCACCTTTGCCGCACGCGTTGCGTTCACGGGCGGCAAAGTCCCCGCCGTGCTGGGCCAGAGCGCGCGCGTATTCATACAGGCCGATGGCGTTATTGCGCTGTCGGTGCCGCTGTCTGCCCTCAGTGCAGAGAATGGGGCGTCCTACGTCTGGCGCGTGCGCCCGGACAGCACCCTGGAGCGCACCCCGGTGCGTATCGGTGCCTTCGGTGAACACGGCGTACCGGTGCTGGAAGGTTTGAACCCCACGGATTGGGTGATTGCCGCCGGCGTGCATGTGCTCCACGAAGGCCAGCAGGTACGCCCGGTGGATCGTGCCAACCGTGTGGTGAATCTGGCGGCCAAGGAGTAGTCCCCATGGGTTTCAATCTTTCCGCATGGGCGTTGCGTAATCGCCAGATCGTGTTGTTCCTGATGATCCTGCTGGCGGTGGTCGGTACGTTGTCCTACACCAAGCTGGGGCAAAGCGAGGATCCGCCGTTTACGTTCAAGGCCATGGTGATCAAGACCAACTGGCCAGGCGCCACGGCCGAGGAAGTCTCGCGCCAGGTCACCGAGCGCATCGAGAAAAAACTTATGGAGACCGGCGATTACGAGCGCATCGTGTCGTTCTCCCGGCCTGGAGAATCCCAGGTCACCTTCATTGCCCGCGATGCCATGCACTCGGCGCAGATCCCCGAGTTGTGGTACCAGGTACGCAAGAAGATCAGCGACATTCGCCAGACCTTGCCGCCGGATATCCAGGGGCCGTTTTTCAATGACGAGTTCGGCACCACCTTCGGCAATATCTACGCGCTGACCGGTGATGGCTTCGACTACGCCGTGCTCAAGGACTACGCCGACCGTATTCAGATCCAACTGCAGCGCGTAGCGGATGTGGGCAAGGTCGAGTTGCTCGGCCTGCAGGACGAGAAAATCTGGATCGAACTGTCCAACCTCAAGCTCGCGACCCTCGGCTTGCCCCTGGCGGCGGTGCAGCAGGCGTTGCAGGAACAGAACGCTGTCTCCACTGCCGGTTTCTTTGAAACCCCGACCGAGCGCGTGCAACTGCGCGTGTCGGGTAACTTCAAAAGTGTGGAGCAGATTCGCAACTTCCCGATTCGCGTTGGCGAGCGAACCCTGCGTATCAGCGATGTGGCCGATATCCAGCGTGGCTTCAGCGATCCGCCTTCACCGCGCATGCGCTTCATGGGCGCCGATGCTATCGGCCTGGCCGTGGCGATGCGCGACGGTGGCGACATCCTGGTGCTGGGCAAGGCCCTTGAAGGTGAGTTCGCACGTCTGCAAAAGAACCTTCCGGCCGGCATGGAGCTGCGCAAGGTGTCGGATCAGCCGGCAGCGGTGAAAACCAGCGTCGGCGAATTCGTCCAGGTGCTCGCCGAAGCATTGGCCATTGTACTGCTGGTGAGTTTCTTCTCCTTGGGAATACGCACCGGCATGGTGGTGGCCCTGGCAATTCCGCTGGTTCTGGCCATGACCTTCGCCAGCATGTATTACCTCGGCATCGGCCTGCACAAGATCTCCCTCGGCGCCCTGGTGCTGGCGCTGGGCCTTCTGGTGGACGACGCCATCATCGCCGTGGAAATGATGGCGATCAAAATGGAGCAGGGCTACGACCGCTTCAAGGCCGCCAGTTTCGCCTGGACCAGCACCGCCTTCCCGATGCTCACCGGCACGTTGATCACGGCGGCAGGCTTCCTGCCGATTGCCACTGCGCAATCGAGTACCGGCGAATACACCCGCTCGATCTTCCAGGTAGTGACCATTGCGCTGCTGGCGTCATGGGTGGCGGCCGTGGTGTTTGTGCCGTTCCTGGGGGAAAAGCTCCTGCCGGACCTGGCGAAGATTCACGCGGCCAAGCACGGTGCCAGTGGGCCAGATCCCTACGGCACCCCGTTCTATCAACGTGTCAGACGTGTGGTTGAGTGGTGCGTACGCCGACGTAAAACCGTGATTGTGATGACCCTGTTGCTGTTTGTCGGCTCGGTGGTGTTGTTTCGCTTTGTGCCGCAGCAGTTCTTTCCGGCCTCCGGTCGTCTGGAGTTGATGGTCGACCTGAAGCTGGCCGAAGGCGCGTCCCTGAGCAACACCGCCGACCAGGTCAAGCGCCTTGAAGGCTTGCTCAAGCAGCATGTGGGGGTCGATAACTATGTGGCCTACGTGGGCACCGGTTCGCCGCGTTTCTACCTGCCGCTGGACCAGCAACTGCCAGCCACCAGTTTTGCGCAGGTGGTGGTGCTGGCCAGCACCATCGAGGCGCGCGAAGACCTGCGCACCTGGCTGATCGAAACCCTCAACGAACAATTCCCCGACCTGCGCTCCCGCGTCACGCGTCTGGAGAACGGCCCGCCCGTGGGCTACCCGGTGCAGTTCCGGGTGACCGGCGAGCACATCGACGAGGTGCGCGCCCTTGCGCGGAAAGTGGCGGCCAGGGTTCGCGAAAACACCCATGTGGTCAATGTGCACCTGGACTGGGAAGAACCGAGCAAGATCGTCTACCTCAATATCGATCAGGACCGCGCCCGCGCCCTCGGCGTGAGTACCGCCAACCTGTCGCGATTCCTCCAGCGCTCGTTGACCGGCGCCAGCGTCAGCCAATACCGGGAGGACAACGAGTTGATCGAAATCCTGCTGCGCGGCACCGTCCAGGAACGTACGCAGTTGTCGCTGCTGCCAAGCCTGGCGGTGCCCACCGACAACGGCAAGAGTGTGGCGCTGTCGCAGATCGCTACCCTTGAATATGGCTTCGAGGAAGGCATCATCTGGCACCGTAATCGTCTGCCGACCGTGACGGTGCGCGCCGATATCTACGGCAAGGAACAGCCGGCGACCCTGGTCCAGCAGATCCTGCCGACCCTTGCAGATGTGCGCGCCGAGTTGCCGGATGGCTACCTGCTCGAGGTGGGCGGCACTGTCGAAGATGCCGCCCGTGGACAGAACTCGGTAAAGGCCGGCGTGCCGTTGTTCATCGTGGTGGTGCTGACGTTGCTGATGCTGCAACTGCGCAGCTTCTCACGCACGGCCATGGTGTTTCTGACCGCACCGTTGGGCCTGATCGGCGTGACGCTGTTCCTGCTGATATTCCGCCAGCCGTTCGGCTTTGTGGCCATGCTCGGCACCATTGCTCTGTCGGGCATGATCATGCGTAACTCGGTGATTCTGGTGGATCAGATCGAACAGGACATCAAGGCCGACCTTGCGCCCTGGCAGGCGATCATCGAAGCCACGGTGCGGCGCTTTCGTCCGATTGTGCTGACGGCGCTGGCGGCAGTGCTGGCGATGATTCCCCTGTCGCGCAGTGTGTTCTTCGGGCCGATGGCGGTCGCGATCATGGGCGGGCTGATTGTGGCGACGGCGTTGACGCTGTTGTTCCTGCCGGCCCTGTATGCGGCGTGGTTTCGAGTGAGGAAGGACGCGTAGTCCCCGGAACCATTTCTTTCTGGATACCACACAGGGATTACCCGACCGGTAGGTGCCGTCGTACACACAATGCGACGGTTGGGTTGCGATGTGAATTCAACTAGAAAGGAATGTTTATGATCTTGCCAATACTGATGATGCTGCCGATGCAGATGATGAATTCGATGTTAGGGGGAACGGACAAGGCCAGGACCATCGCCATGACAAGGATAAAGGTCAAGGCAATAACAAGCTGGATATCAATATCACCGTCAATAACAGCAACGAAAATTCGACGATGTCGTTCTCGCAAAGCACCAGCAGCTCGTCGGCAGGTCGCATCAGTTATTAAGTGTGCTGACAGGTATGCGCGACATTCGGTTGAGCAAAAAAAAGCCCTGACAGTGTCAGGGCTTTTTCATGCGTCAGTCAGGCTCAGAGCGCACCAAAGACTTTCCTGGCCAGGCTTGTCGCCGCCGCTGCCGGATTCTTGCGAATGGTTTCTTCCTGCTGCGCAATCATCTTGAACAAACCGTCCAGCGCCTGCTCCGTCACGTAGCTTTCGACATTCGCGCTCTTGGCATCCACCGCGCCAAAAGCCGCCGCCTTGCCGGCCAGCGAGTTGTACTGCTGGGCCACGCCGACCTTGTCGGTCGCTGCTTTGACTATTGGCAGGAACTTGGCGCGGATCTGCTCGCGGCTGCTCTTGTTCAGGTACTGGGTGGCCGAATCCTGACCGCCGCTGAGAATGCCCTTGGCGTCGGTCACGCTCATGTTTTTGACGGCGTTGACCAGGATCGGCTGAGCCTGGGTCACGGCGGTTTCGGCGGCTTTGTTCATGCTGGTTTCCAGCTGGGTGACCTGTTCACCCATGCCGAACATCTTGAGCTTGTCGGCGACTTTACCGAGTTTGCCCGGCAGGCCGATTTTCACCTCAGGGTTGTTGCTGAAACCGCCGGGGGTACCCAGTTGTTTCACGGCAATCTGTGCGCCTTGGGTCAGCGCATCCTTGAGGCCGCCACTGGCGTCGCCCTGGGACAGGCTGCCAAGGTCCAGGGCCATGGCGTTGGCACCGAGCAGCAGGCCGGCACACAGGGCAGTCAGGCGAAGCGTGTTACGGAGCATGAAGGGCTTCCTTATGTTCAGAGGTTGATCATTTAATCTAGCGGCTTTGTGCCGGTTCGACCGGCGCCTCGGCCGCGCCATCGACACGGTGCAGCGCCACTTGGCGGATCGACAGGCGAATGTCGGCGGGCAATACGCGCTTGGCGGCGCCTTCGGCCAGCTCGCCGAGCAAATCGTGATAGCTCAACTTGCCGGCATCGTCGCGGCGCAGCACATCTTGCTCCAGCAGCGTCTGGATGAAATGTCGGAAAAGGCTCTTGTCGAAGAATTCCGGGGCATTGAGGCCATGCAGGATCGACAGGCGCTGGGCCATGATCGTGCACAGGTCTTCCAGCTCTTCGGCGCTGATGCTGCTCTGGCCGCTGTTGAGCAGCAGCGAGATTGCCATATAGAAGCGTTGCAGGGTCTGGGCGATGCTCTTGGACAGCAATGTCAGCAGCACGAAATGCCGCGAACTCGGGGCCGGGCGCAGGTACACGTCGTTCTCGAAGCGCAACAGGCCCTGTTCGACAAACGCTTGCAGCCATTGGTCGACCACCGCGTCGAGATCTTCCAGCGACCAGCGGATAAACAGCTCCGATTGCAGGTACGGGTAGAGCGCGTGGGTGTAGCGCAGCATCTGCTCGCGGCTCATGCGCGAGCTGCTCTGGAAGAAGCTCGCCAGCAGGGCCGGCAGGGCGAAGATGTGCAGCACGTTATTGCGGTAGTAGGTCATCAGGACGGCGTTCTGCTCGTCCAGGTAAAGGATCTTGCCCAGGGCATCGCTTTGTTCCGACAGCAGGTCCATGTCCTTGACGTGCTTGATCAGCGCCAGGCCATCACCCTCGGGCACGGTGGTGTACGGCGAATACGGCACGCGGCGCAGCAGCGCCAGGTACAGGTCGAGCTGGCGCGCCATGGCCTGTTCGTCCAGGGCCAGGCGCGTGGTCGAGAGCAAGGCCAGGGCTACCAGATTCACCGGGTTGACCGCCGCCGCTTCGTTCAAGTGGCGCGCCACCTGTTCGCCCAGGCGGTGCGTGGTTTCATGCAGCCACGCCGGCTTGTAGTTCGGAGCCAGTTCCTGGGAACGCCAGTCCGGTTGCTCGCTGTCGAGGAACTCGGCCAGCTTGATCGGCTCGCCGAAGTTGACCGCGACCTGGCCAAAGCGCTGTTTGAGCGCGCCGACCACTTTGAAAATATCGAAGATCGACTCTTTCTTCTTGCTCGCGCCGCGCAGTTCACCGAGGTAAGTGCGGCCCTCAAGCACGCGTTCATAGCCGATGTACACCGGCACGAACACGATTGGCATGCGCGAAGAGCGCAGGAAGCTGCGCAGGGTGATCGCCAGCATGCCGGTCTTGGGCTGCAGCATGCGCCCGGTGCGCGAACGGCCGCCTTCGACGAAGTACTCCACCGGGAAACCCTTGGTGAACAGGGTGTGCAGGTATTCGTTGAACACCGAGGTGTACAGCGGGTTGCCCTTGAAGGTGCGGCGCATGAAAAACGCACCGCCACGGCGCAGCAGGCTGCCGATCACCGGCATGTTCAGGTTTATGCCGGCGGCGATGTGCGGCGGGGTCAGGCCGTTCTTGAACAGCAGGTACGACAGCAGCAGGTAGTCGATATGGCTGCGGTGGCAAGGCACGTAGATCACCTCGTAGCCCTGAGCGACCTGTTGCACACCTTCGATATTGTTGACCTTGATGCCGTCGTAGATCTTGTTCCAGAACCAGCTCAGCACCACTTCGAGGAAGCGGATCGCGGTGTAGGTGTAGTCCGAGGCAATCTCGTTGCCGTAGCGCAGGGCCAGGGCTTTGGCTTTTTCCGGGGTGATTTTTTCCCGTTCGGCTTCATCCAGGATGGCCTGGCGCACCATGGGCATGTTCACCAGGCCCTTCACCAGGTTGCGGCGGTGGGACAGGTCGGGGCCGATCACCGCCGTCTTCAGGTTACGAAAGTGCACGCGCAGGATGCGCTGGGCCATGCGCACGGTGCGTTCGTGCCCCTTATTGTGCTCGATCAATTCGCGCAGGTTGATCGGCGCGGAGAATTGCACCCGGGTCTTGCGCCCCAGGATCAGGATGCTCAACAGGCGGCGCAGGCGCCCGGTGACGGCCCAGCTGTCGGCAAACAGCAGCTTCCACGGGCTGGACTCGCTCTCGGGGGATTGGCCCCAGAACACGCTGACGGGAATGATTTGTGCATTCTCTTCGGCATGTTCGCTGAGGGTGTTGACCAGGCGCGTCAGAGTAGGCGGCGCCCCGCGCTTGTCCTGGCGGCCCAGCCAGTCCGGCTCCGGCGTGAGGTAGAAGAATGCAGCAGCTTCCATCAGCGGGCCCACCGCCACCGGCAGCACCGGGCGCGGCAGGCTGGCCTTGGTGCACTCGGCATCGACCACGGCCAGTTCGGTGAGGGAAGGCGATTGCAGCACGTAGAACACCGGCCGGCTGCGGTCGAGGTTGAGGGTCAGGGACGACTGGTTGATCGTCTCCGAGCGAACCCAGAGGTACAACAGTCGGCGCAAGGTGCCGAACACCAGACGGCGGAACGGGGAGCGGGTCATAGGCGAGCTGCTTGAAGTGGAAAAAACCGAGCAGGCGCTCGGGTGGGTAGTGTGCCGTATTCGCCGAAAATCGGCAAAAAAGCAGCGATGTAAACTTGAGTTGATGGTTTTTGAGCCTGTCTTATACTCGGCAGTTCAATGCACACAACTCAACAATAAAAATGCATGTGGGAGCAAGACGGATGACGACGCGCGAAACCGGCAATGTGAAGTGGTTCAACGATGCAAAGGGTTATGGCTTTATACAGCGTGAAGATGGCAAGGATGTGTTCGTGCACTACCGCGCCATTCGCGGTGAAGGCCATCGCTCGTTGGCCGAGGGCCAGCAGGTGGAGTACGCCCTGGTGAGCGGCGAGAAGGGGTTGCAGGCTGAGGATGTAGTCGGCCTGTAAGTCCACCACTGAACCCATGTGGGAGGGGGCTTGCTCCCGATTGCAGTGAGTCAGCTACAAATAAGCTGGCTGACCCACCGCTATCGGGAGCAAGCCCCCTCCCGCACTTTTGATTGGGTTAACAGTTCACGGTCAGGCGGTTTTCCAGGTGATCTGCTCTTCACCGTCGGCGCTGATGCGAATCCAGGTGTCGGCGCTTTCCTCACCTTCTTCCTCGACCCACGTGCCCGGCGCGCAGCGCACTTCGACGTTCAGCGCGGCAAAGGCGGCGCGGGCGCAGGCGATGTCGTCCTCCCAGGGAGTCTGGTCGCTTTCCAGGTACAGGCTGTTCCATTTGCCAACGGCTTTGGGCAGCCAGGTGACGGGCACGTTGCCGGCCGTGCACTTGTAGGTCTGGCCTTTCTGGACCCAGTCCGAGCAGGCGCCCAGGGCAGCGCCCAGCCAGGCGGCGATGGCCTTGTGGTCGACGTCGGCGTCCTTCAGGTAAATCTCGATATCGGGTTGGCGCATGGATATTCCTCGTTGCGGGATTTTAAAAATCCATTCGCGGGTGCTGAAAAAGTCGGTTATTGAAGCACGAAATAATCGTAGCGCATCGATACGGTGACCAGCAGCGGTTCGGTCGCTTCGATCACCTGTGCACGGCGCTCGGCGCTGGCGCGCCAGCCGTGGGGCGTCATCGCCAGCAGGTTGGCGCGGTCCCCGGGCTCGGCCAGGCTCAGGCTGAACTCGAGAATTTCGCTGTGTGCCAGGCTCATGCCGTCCGGCACCAGGGCCAGGTGCTTGTCATCGGTGTACTCGCGCACTTCGTCGTACAGGCGTTCGCGCAACTCCATCAGGTGGCCGCTGGTGGGGCCGACCTTCATCAGGCCGCCGCCGGGGCTGAGCAGGCGCTTGGCCTCTTCCCAGTCCAGCGGGCTGAACACGCTGGCCAGGAACTGGCAACTGTCTGACGCCAATGGCACACGGGCCATGCTGGCGATCAACCAAGTGACGGCGGGGTTGCGCTTGCACGCGCGTTTGACGGCTTCCCTGGAGATATCCAGTGCATAACCGTCGGCATTCGGCAGGGCTTCGGCGATCTGCGCAGTGTAGTAACCCTCGCCGCAGCCAATGTCCACCCAGCGCTGCGGCGCGCGCTCGGCGGCCAGCTCAGCCAGGCGCCGGGCCACCGGCGCGTAGTGGCCGGCGTTGAGAAAGTCGCGACGCGCCTCGACCATCGCCAGGTTGTCGCCCGGGTCGCGGCTGTTCTTGTGCTGCACCGGCAGCAGGTTCAGGTAACCCTGGCGCGCGCGGTCGAAACGGTGCCCGGCCGGGCACGCCACGCCGTTGTCCACGGGGTTTAGCGGGGCGCTGCAGAGGGGGCAGGCGAGCATCAGGCGAGCAACTTGATCAGGGTCTGGTAGTAGATCTCGGTGAGCACATCAAGGTCGCTGGCCAGGATGCGTTCATTGACCTGATGGATCGTCGCATTCACCGGGCCCAGCTCGACCACCTGGGTGCCGAGGGTTGCGATGAAGCGTCCGTCCGACGTACCGCCGCTGGTCGATGCCTGGGTTTCACGCCCGGTGATCGCCTTGATGCTGGCCGATACCGCATCGAGCAGCGCGCCCGGTTCGGTCAGAAACGGCAGGCCGGACAGCGCCCACTCCACGTACCAGTCCAGGCCGTGCTTGTCGAGAATCTGCGCAACGCGCTGCTGCAGGCCTTCCACGGTGGATTCGGTGGAGAAGCGGAAGTTGAACACCGCCGTCAGGTCGCCGGGGATCACGTTGGTGGCGCCGGTGCCGGAATTGAGGTTGGAGATCTGGAAGCTGGTCGGCGGGAAGAACGTGTTGCCATCGTCCCAGTGCTCGGCAGCCAGTTCCGCCAGCGCCGGTGCGGCCAGGTGAATCGGGTTCTTCGCCAGGTGCGGGTAGGCCACATGGCCCTGCACGCCGCGTACGGTGAGGGTTGCGCCGAGGGAGCCGCGACGGCCGTTCTTGACCACATCGCCCACCAGGGTAGTGCTCGATGGTTCGCCGACGATGCACCAGTCCAGGCGTTCGTTGCGCGCGGCCAGACGTTCGATCACGGCCTTGGTGCCGTGGTGCGCCGGGCCTTCTTCATCGCTGGTGATCAGAAAGGCGACCGAGCCACGGTGGTCCGGGTAGTCCTGCACGAAGCGCTCTGCCGCCACCAGCATGGCCGCCAGGCTGCCTTTCATGTCCGCCGCGCCACGCCCGCAGAGCATGCCATGTTCGTCGATCAGCGCGTCGAACGGATCGTTCTGCCAGGCCTGCAGCGGGCCGGTCGGCACCACGTCGGTGTGGCCGGCAAAGCACAGTACCGGGCCTGCATGCTGGCCGTGGGTGGCCCAGAAGTTGTCCACGTCCTCGATGCGCATCGGCTCCAGGGCAAAACCAGCGTCGCCCAGGCGCTGCATCATCAGCTTCTGGCAATCGGCGTCGATCGGCGTTACCGAGGGGCGACGAATCAGGTCGATGGCAAGTTGAAGGGTCGGCGAAAGGTCGGCATGGGCCGTCATGGGAAAACTCCGGGAAGCGTGTAATGGGCGCAGGACGAATGTGCTGAAACGGCGCAGATCCAATGTGGGAGGGGGCTTGCCTGATCCAACAAAACGGCCGTTATCTTATAGCAAAACGGCGACCAGAGGCCGCCGTTTAGTGCATTACGCAAGTTTTTACGCCGCAGGCACAGGCTCGGGTGCCGCTGCCGGTTTGGGCAGTGACGACAGGAACGCCATGATCAGCGCGGCCACATACGGCAGCGACTGCACCAGCAGCATCACCACCCAGAAACGCATGTCATTGCTCGGCAGGCCCTGCACCAGGTAGATCCCCAGCGCTGCGCCCCACAACAGCAGCATGATGAACATCTCTTCGCGTGCTTCGGAAATCGCCACCCAAAAGCCGTGGTTATCGGCGTTTTTCGGCGTACGGAAGAACGGAATGCTGGTGGTGAAAAAGCCATATAGCACGGCCTTGGCGATGGTGTGAGACAACGCCAGCCCGGCCAGGGCCGCGCAGAACGCGTCCTTGAGGTTCACGCCGACGGCGCGGCGGTACAGGAAGATGATCTTGCCCACCTTGAACACGAACAGCGCCAACGGCGGAATCGCGAAAATCAGCAACGGCGGGTCGACCCGCGTTGGCACGATGATCATCGCCGCCGACCACAACAGCGCGCCGACGGTGAAGAAGATGTTCATGCCGTCCGCCACCCACGGCAGCCAGCCTGCGAGGAAGTGGTAGCGCTGGCCACGGGTCAGCTCGGTGTCCTTGCCGCGCAAGAGGCTCGCGGTGTGACGCTTGATGATCTGGATCGCGCCATAGGCCCAGCGGAAACGCTGCTTCTTGAAGTCGATGAAGGTATCAGGCATCAGGCCCTTGCCGTAGCTGTCGTGGTAATACGCGGCCGACAGGCCCTTCTCGAATACCCGCAGGCCCAGTTCGGCGTCTTCGCAGATGCACCAGTCGGCCCAGCCGAGCTCTTCGAGCACCGAGCGACGGGTCATGGTCATGGTGCCGTGCTGGATGATTGCGTCGCGATCGTTGCGGGTAACCATGCCGATGTGGAAAAAGCCCTTGTATTCGGCGTAGCAGAGCTTCTTGAAGGTGCTTTCGTTCTGGTCGCGGTAATCCTGGGGCGATTGCACCACAGCGATTTTCGGATCGGCGAAGTGCGGCACCATGTGCTTGAGCCAGTTGGGCGACACGCAGTAGTCCGAGTCGATCACCGCGATTACTTCGGCGTCTGCGGCGGTGTGCGGGATCAAGTAGTTCAGCGCGCCGCCCTTGAAACCGGCCAGGGGCGAGACATGGAAAAACTTGAAGCGCGGGCCGAGGGTTTCACAGTAATCGCGCACTGGTTCCCACACCGCCGGGTCCTTGGTGTTGTTGTCGATGATCAGGACTTCGTAGTCCGGGTAATCGAGTGCGGCCAGGGCGTCGAGGGTCTGTTTGACCATCTCCGGCGGCTCGTTGTAGCACGGCACATGGATCGATACTTTCGGGCGGTAGTCCGAATCACCTTCCACCGGCAGGAATTCACGTCGGCGCTTGTGCGTCCACACCGCTTCGGCCAATTCGTGGGCTTCGGTCAGCAACACGATGAACACGCCCATCGCGCCCAGTGCCAGCAGGAATCCAACGGTCAGGCTGAACCAGGTGCTGTACTGCTGGCTGTAGTCGTAGCCAATCCATACCAGCACCGACCCGCACAAAAACGCGATAAAGGTCAGGAAGGTGCGACCGCGCTGACGCAACGCCGAGCCATCGATCATCAGCAGGGTCAGCGAGAGCAGGGCCAGCACCACTGAGCCGATCGCCAGCACCCGCCATTGCGGAATCGCGACCACCGGCCCTTCAAAGTTGAATTTTTGCTGGCGCGCCGCGTTGAACACGCCCCAATAGGCGCCCGCCGAGCCTTCGTCGCTGACCTTCCAGGGCTGGTCGAACGCCTCGATCACGAAATAGTTGAAGCCCTGGCGATTGAGCTTGTTGACCAATGTGCGCAGGTAGATCGCCTGGTCGGCCGGGGACGATTCATTGCCGCCACGCATGCGCCCGTTGCTCGGCCAGCCAACTTCAGACAGCAGCAGCGGTTTTTTCGGGAACAGTTTCTTCAGGTCGCGGGCGCGGTCAAGTACGTACTGGCCGGCCTTGTCCATCGGAATGAACTCCCAGAACGGCAGGATGTGCGCGGCGATGAGGTCGACGTGCCTGGCCAGTTGCGGGTTCTTTTCCCAGATGTGCCACTGCTCGGAGGTGGTTACCGGCACTTTCACGGCGGCGCGCACCCGATCCAGCAGCACGATCAGCGCTTCGGGGGTGATTTCTTCACGGAACAGCGCTTCGTTGCCCACTACCACGCGAACCACGCTGCGCGAGCTGTTGGCGATTTCGATAGCACGCTGGATTTCACGCTCGTTGCGTTCCAGGTCCGGGCTGATCCAGATACCCAGGGTTACCCGCAGGCCGAACTCTTCGGCCAGCTTGGGGATATCGCCCAGAGTGCCGTCGACCGAGTAGGTACGGATGTTGTCCGTCAGCTTGCTCATGATTTCGAGATCGCGACGCATCTGGTCGTCGCTCGGGTACTGGTTTTTCTGCGGGTACTGGCCTTGCTGGAACGGCGAGTAGGAGAACCCCGAGATCTGTTCAGGCCAGTTGGGAGTGGTGACCGGGCGGTTGATCAGCGCCCAGAAACCGGTGAACAGCGCGGCAATTGCCAGCACCACCACCAGGTTGAGTCCAAATTTACGCGATGACATGGCGATTTCGGGTTCCAAAGGGTGTGGAACGAACAGAGGTGTCGGCCTACGCCGAACGGCGCGCATCCTACACCGGCCTTTCCCTGAGCGTACAGCAAGCCGAGAAAAACCTGACTTTGGGCAGCGAAATGCCCGCTAAGTTCTTCACCGGTCAGTTGTCGCTTAAAACTTGCCGCTGCGTAGCCCATAATGCGCGCCGGTTTTTGGGGTAATGGTCATGAGCACAGAAGATCCACGGTTTGCAGGCGTCGCTCGCTTGTATGGCATTGAAGGCCTGGAACGCTTGAAAGCGGCCCATGTGGCGATCGTCGGCGTCGGCGGCGTCGGCTCCTGGGCAGCGGAAGCCGTGGCCCGTTGCGGGGTGGGCGAGATTTCGCTGTTTGACCTGGACGATGTCTGCGTCAGCAACAGCAACCGCCAGTTGCATGCGCTGGACAGCACCGTGGGCAAACCCAAGGTCGAGGTCATGGCCGAGCGCCTGCGCGGCATCAACCCGGCGTGCACGGTGCACGCAGTGGCGGATTTCGTGACCCGCGACACCATGGCTGAATACATCACGCCGAACATCGACTGCGTGATCGACTGCATCGATGCAGTCAACGCCAAGGCCGCGCTGATTGCCTGGTGCAAGCGCCGCAAGATCCAGATCATCACCACCGGCGGCGCGGGCGGGCAAATTGATCCGACGCTGATTCAGGTGTGCGACCTGAACCGCACGTTCAACGACCCGCTGGCCTCGAAAGTGCGCTCGACCCTGCGTCGCGACTACGGGTTTTCGCGCACGGTGACGCGTCATTACAGCGTGCCTTGTGTGTTTTCCAGTGAGCAACTGCGCTATCCGAAGCCGGATGGCAGCATCTGTTTGCAGAAGAGTTTCGTCGGCGATGGGGTGAAGCTGGACTGCGCGGGTGGGTTTGGCGCGGTGATGATGGTGACTGCGACGTTTGGGATGGTCGCGGCGACCAAGGCGGTGGATAAGATTGTGGCGGGGGTGCGCAGGCCGTCGGAGCGTAGGTCTTAAGCAGGTTTAAGGGTGTACATATCCATTGCTGCGGTAATGGCTGATATGGGTTCCGCCCTTACGGCGGGTCACTTTGGAAAAGCCCCAAAGTAACCAAAGGGCTCTTGCCCCAACACTCGGCACCTCGCTAATGCTCGGTGTGCGGCCAGCGTGGTTGACGGGGCGCCTGAGATCAAGATCAAAAGCCAAAGCAAAGCAAAGCAAACCAAACCAGATCAAAAGCAGTGTGATAGCCAACAGACAAATGGAGAT
The DNA here is from genome assembly GCF_036864995.1 of Pseudomonas trivialis. Lineage (NCBI taxonomy): Bacteria > Pseudomonadati > Pseudomonadota > Gammaproteobacteria > Pseudomonadales > Pseudomonadaceae > Pseudomonas > Pseudomonas trivialis. Next base: position 1,318,169 of record NZ_CP142151.1, read on the forward strand.
CAACTGTGGGAGGGGGCTTGCTCCCGATAGCAGTGGGTCAGCTACCCATAAGCTGACTGACACTCAGCCATCGGGAGCAAGCCCCTTCCCACATTTTGTACAGCGTTCGGCAGCCAAAGCCGGAGTGCGGGCACACCGAGCCTAAGCGAGGTGCCGAGTGTTGGGGCAAAGCGTTTTGGGTTACTTTTTGCGCTCTTCAAAAAGTGACCCGCCGTAAGGGCGGAACCCATATCAGCCGTTACCGCAGCAACGGATATGTACACCCGGATATGTCCCCCCTCAACTCTGCATACAACTCAACGCCCGCATACGCTGCAAAACCGCATTCAACCCATTACTACGCGAAGGCGACAATTGCCGAGACAACCCCAGTTGATTGAACCAATCAGGCAAATCCACCGCCTGCAGCTCAGCCGCCGAAAGCCCGTTAACCCGCGCCAGCAATAGCGCCACCAATCCGCGAATCATCCGCGCCTCGCTGCTGGCCGCAAACTGCCAGTGCCCGTCCTGCAAGCGACCCACCAACCACACCAGGCTTTCGCAGCCCTGCACCAGGTTGGCCTCGATCTTGTCTTGATCCGCCAGTACCGGCAGCCGTTCGCCCCATTGCATCAGCATCCGCGCGCGCTGTTCCCAGTTGCCCACGGCCTGGAACGCTTGCAGCGCGGCCACTGCTTCCACCGGCAATTGGCTCATCGCAACATATCCAGGGCCTGATCCAGGGCCGCGAAGAATCGCTCCAGGTCATCCGAGTCGTTGTACAGCGCCAGCGATACGCGGATCGCCCCGGACAATTGCATGGCCTTGAGCAGCGGCATCGCACAATGATGGCCGGCACGGATGGCGATGCCTTGTTCGGTCAGCAGGTGAGCCAGGTCGGCGTTGTGCGCGCCTTCGACCACGAAGCTGGCCAGCGCTGCCTGCGGCGCGCCCAATACGCGCACGCCGTTGCGCGCGTTCAGGCCGCGCAGCAGGTAGTCATGCAGGGCCGCTTCATGGGTGGTGATGGCGCGCGGGTCCAGGGAACTCAGGTAATCCAGGCTGGCGCCCAGGCCGATCACGCCGGCAATCGGCGGCGTGCCGGCCTCGAAACCCAGTGGCACGGGGCGAAAGTTTGCCGCGTGGTAGTCGACCTGCTGCACCATCTCGCCGCCGAACTGCCAGTGACGCAGGTGATGCAGGGCTTCGTTACGGCCGAACAGCACGCCGACGCCGTCCGGGCCGTAGAGCTTGTGGCTGGAAAACACATAGAAATCGCAGCCCAGGGTTTGCACGTCGTGGCGGCCATGCACAATGCCCTGGGCACCGTCGACCACGCTCAGGGCACCCTTCGCGCGTGCCAGTGCCAGCAAATGTTGCAGGGGTTGCCAGGTGCCGAGCACATTGGACAACTGGCTCACAGCCAGCAGCCGCGTACGCGGGCCGATCAGTTCGGCGGCGGCGTCGAGGTCGATCACACCGGCTGCATCGAGCGGCAATACCACCAGTTTCAGCGCGCGGCGTTTGGCCAACTGCTGCCAGGGTAAAAGGTTGGCGTGGTGCTCCAGGGCGCTGATGACCAGTTCATCCCCCGCATTGAACAAGTGCTCAAGGCCATAGGCCAACAGGTTCAGCGCCGAGGTGGCGCCGTGGGTGAACACGATCTGCCCGCTGTCGCCTGCGTTGAGCCATTGCGCGACCTTCAGACGGCTGTCTTCGAACGCCTGGGTGGCATGGGCCCCCGGCAGATGCTGGGCACGGTGCACATTGGCGGCGCCATTGGCGTAGTAATGGCTGATCGCATCCAGCAAGGCCTGGGGTTTTTGTGTGGTGGCGGCGTTGTCCAGGTAGGTCTGGTCCTGCCGTTGCAGGGTGGCAATGGCCGGGAAATCGGCGCGCCAGGGGGAGGGCAAAAGCATGGTGGTCAAGACTCGTATAAACGAACCGCACCCTGAGGGCGCGGCTCGCCAGTGGCATCGAGTGGCTGCTTAGTTGTGAGCGTGCAGCGCTTCGTTCAGTTCGATGGCCGATTTGTGGGTTTTGCACTCCACGGCACCGGTCTCGGAGTTGCGGCGGAACAGCAGGTCGGTCTGGCCGGCCAGTTCGCGCGCCTTGACCACTTTGACCAGTTGGTTCTGCTCGTCCAGCAGCGCCACCTTGGTGCCGGCGGTCACGTACAGGCCCGATTCCACGGTGTTGCGGTCGCCCAATGGAATACCGATACCGGCGTTGGCGCCGATCAGGCAGCCTTCACCGACCTTGATCACCATATTGCCGCCGCCCGACAGCGTACCCATGGTGGAACAACCGCCACCCAGGTCCGAGCCCTTGCCGACGAACACGCCAGCCGAGACACGGCCTTCGATCATGCCCGGGCCTTCGGTGCCGGCATTGAAATTGACGAAACCTTCGTGCATCACCGTGGTGCCTTCGCCCACATACGCACCCAGACGGATACGCGCGGCGTCAGCGATACGCACGCCGGTCGGGACCACGTAATCGGTCATTTTCGGGAACTTGTCCACCGAGAACACTTCCAGCAGATCGCCACGCAGGCGCGCTTCCAGCTGGCGCTCGGCCAGTTCATTGATGTCGATCGCGCCCTGGCTGGTCCACGCCACGTTCGGCAACTGCGGGAACACACCGGCCAGGCTCAGGCCGTGAGGCTTGACCAGGCGGTGGGACAGCAGGTGCAGCTTGAGGTAGGCCTCGGGCGTGGACGTGAGCGCTGCGTCTTCGGCCAGCAGGGTGGCGACCAGCGGTGTGTGGCTCTCGGCCAGGCGGCTCAGCAGCGCGGCCTGTGCAGTGTCGACGCCTTTAAGCGCGTCGGCCAGTTGCAGAGCCTGGGACACGGTGAACGTGATGGCCTGGTTGCCTTCGGTGTAACCGAGGATTGGCGCGATGGCCGCGACGATTTCAGCCGACGGGTTAAGCAGGGGTTGTGCGTAAAACACTTCCAGCCAGGCACCCTGGCGGTTCTGAGTGCCAACGCCGAAGCCCAGGCTGAACAGGGAATGGGACATGCTGTTACCTCTACAAAAATGGAAGGCTGGCCTACTTGAGGGCCGCCGAATAACTTTCTGGCTTGAAGCCAATCAGGGTTCTGTCTCCGAGATCGAGCACCGGGCGCTTGATCATCGAGGGTTGTACGAGCATCAATTCAATGGCTTTCGACTGATCGAGATCGGCTTTGCGTTCGTCTTCGAGTTTGCGAAAGGTGGTGCCCGCACGGTTCAACACCACTTGCCAACCGTGCTCATCGCACCATTGGGTCAAATGTTCGCGGTCGATACCGGCCGTTTTGTAATCGTGGAACTGATAGGTAACGCCGTGCTCGTCGAGCCAGATGCGCGCCTTTTTCATGGTGTCGCAGGCTTTGATGCCGAAAAGGTGCAACGTTTTGCTTGAATCGGTCAAGGAATTGCCCCCTTTTGGACTAATGAAACCGAAAGATCGCGGATTATGCCATGCCCAGCGGATTTGGGTGCTGTAGGACTTTTGTGCACAAGCCAGCGCAGCATAGGCAGCTAATATGGCACTTCAACTGCCAATTGTTGCCTGATGTGTGTCATTGCAAGTCGATTGTCCGGGAACCCCGCTTTATGCAAACCGCTTACACCGTGCTTATCCTGCTGATGCTGGTCAGCGTTTCGCGTCTCATCGGACGTATCATCCCCCTGCCGTTGCCCCTGGTGCAGATTGCAGCCGGCGCCTTGCTGGCCTGGCCGACGCTCGGGCTGCATGTAGCGCTGGACCCGGAGCTGTTCCTGTTTCTGTTTCTGCCGCCGCTGTTGTTCTCCGATGGCTGGCGCATGCCCAAGCGTGAGTTGTGGCGCTTGCGCGGACCGATCCTGACGCTGGCCGTGGGGTTGGTGCTGTTCACCGTGGTGGGCGCGGGCTATTTCATTCACTGGCTGCTGCCTGCGATCCCGCTTCCGGCGGCCTTCGCGCTGGCGGCGGTGTTATCACCGACGGATGCGGTAGCCGTGTCCGCCATTTCCCAGAATCGTCTGCCCAAACCGCTTATGCACATGCTGCAGGGCGAGGCGCTGATGAATGACGCGTCGGGCCTGGTGACCTTCAAATTCGCCCTGGCGGCGGCGTTGACCGGGGTGTTTTCCCTCGCAGATGCCAGCCTGACGTTTGTGTTGGTGGCGGTGGGCGGCCTGGCAGTGGGTGTGGCGTTGAGCTGGCTGGTCGGCCGCCTGCGCGCCTGGATGATCGCGCGCGGCTGGGACGATCCGGCCACGCACGTGGTGTTCATGTTGCTGCTGCCGTTTGCCGCGTATGTATTGGCCGAGCGCCTGGGCGCGTCAGGCATCCTCTCGGCCGTGGCGGCGGGCATGATGCAAAGCTGGCTTGACCTGCTGCCACGGCAGACCAGCACGCGCCTGCTCAATCGCAGCGTCTGGTCGTTGCTGGAATTCGCCTTCAACGGCCTGATATTTCTACTGTTGGGTCTGCAACTGCCGGACATCATCAAGGCTGTTGTCAGCCATGAGCCGACCGTGTGGCCAACCCTGTTGTATCGCTGCCTGGACGTGATTGCGATTTTCCTGGTGCTGGTGGTGTTGCGCTTTATCTGGGTGCAAAGCATCTGGCGCCTGTCAGTGCTGACCCGACGTATACGTGGGAAAGGTGAGTTGACCCAGGTGCCGACCGCGCGTTCGTGCTGGCTGCTGACCTTCGGCGGCGTGCGCGGCGCCGTGACCCTGGCCGGTGTCATGTCGGTGCCCTTGCTGCTGGCGCCGGGTCAGGATTTCCCCGAGCGCGACTTGCTGATCTTCATCGCGGCCGGCGTGATTCTGTTGTCACTGATTGCGGCCTGCATTGCCTTGCCCCTGCTGTTGCGCGGCATTGAAAAGAGCCCGGATGAAAAGCGCCACAACGAAGTACGCGAGGCCTGGAAGAAAACCGCGGTAGCGGCGATCCATGCGCTGGAGGCCGAGGAGCCCGCCGAAGCGGACCCAGTGGATGCCGCCAAGGCAGCCCTGGCGACCGAGCTGCGGGCGCGGCTGATGTCGGAGTATCGCCATCAGTTGGAGGTGTTCAACGACTCTGCCGAAGCTCAGGCCCTGGCGCTGCAAATGGATCAGCTTGAACGCAAGCTGCGGCTCAAGGCCCTGCGTGCGCAGCGCCTTGAATTGTACCGCCTGAGTCGTCTTCACCAGATTGGTGATGACGTGTTGAGGGAGGTGTTGGCGGAGCTGGATATGAGTGAGGCGAATCTGGGGACGATGAGGCCTGGATAGCTGCAACGTTTACCGGTTGGCACTTGAATTGGCGTCGCTGACTTTGAAGCGGTTGGGCGTATAAAGTGTGCGAATGATTGCCTGGTCTCCGTTGGATAATGAGTAGTTTTGCGGCACTGCTTGTCCATCAATGGTTTCGTTAGCTTCAATGTTGTAATGCATGATTGAGCGGGTGTCGTAGGGGGACAGGAGTACATCGGGTCCGGTGTGAACATCAAACATGTTGATGTCAACCGTATCTGTATCCCAGCCTTGGCTGTCATTCATGGACTTATAGATGTAGTCCTTATCCCAGTTGATCGTGTTAGCCGGGTGTTGGTGTTCATGCTCTATTCCCAGGGCATGCCCGATTTCATGCAAGGCCGTTGTGCGAAAGACTGCCGAGTTGTCATTCCTGTCCAGGTGCATCGTCGGCTCGTCCAGCGGCGTGTTTTTTGCACCGGTGCCGAGCTCCGACCAGCTACCCTGGAAACCCTCGTCATCGCTGATGCGAATATCGCCCTCCTTGCCATCGACAACTTTGAATTGCAGTGCGGGCGTGTGATGAGCCCATTCTCTGAGTGCGTCGATTACCAGTGCTTTACTTCTGTTATCTCTCAGGTCCAATGCGATATGAACAATGCCGTCAGGCCATCTTTTACTTGTATCCGCAACGCCTCTTCTGGTTCGAGATACATGTTCGGAGCCTGAAGCTTCTCTGTGCATGTCAGAGGGATAAGGAATAAAAGTCGATACTTGTATAGGGGAACTCATGCTTTCTGCTCTCGGAATAAGGTACCGAGTAGTGGAAAGCAGGGTTCAATTGGTTCCCAGGGAAAATTGAACCCGCACTGCATTGCACAGTGCGGGATTTGAAAGGAGTTACTGGGCGCGCTGAATGAAATCGCGAATCCGCTCCGCCGCTTCCACGCACTCTGCCAGCGGTGCAACCAGCGCCAGGCGTACGCGACCGGCGCCAGGGTTTACGCCGTCCGCTTCCCGCGACAGGTACGAGCCCGGCACCACGGTCACATGTTCTTGCACAAACAGGTCGCGGCAGAACGCGGCATCGTCACCTTGCACATTCGGCCACAGGTAGAAGCCTCCGTCCGGGTGTTGTACGTCCAGTACCGGCTTGAGGATGGCCAGCACCGTGTCGAATTTTTCGCGATACAGGTCACGGTTGGCCTGCACATGGGCCTCATCCTGCCAGGCCGCAATGCTGGCTAGCTGGGTTTGCACCGGCATTGCGCAGCCGTGGTAGGTGCGGTACAGCAGGAAGGCCTTGAGGATGTCGGCGTCGCCCGCCACGAACCCGGAACGCAGGCCCGGCAGGTTGGAGCGTTTGGACAGGCTGTGGAACACCACGCAGCGCTTGAAATCCTGGCGACCCAGCTCGACGCAGGCACTGAGCAAACCCGGTGGCGGGGTGTCCTCGTCGAAGTAGAGTTCGCTGTAGCACTCGTCGGCGGCGATGACGAAGTCGTATTCGTCGGCCAGGGCGATGAGTTTTTTCAGGGTGTCGACCGGGATGAGTGCGCCGGTGGGGTTGCCGGGGGAGCACAGGAACAGGATCTGGCAGCGTTTCCAGATGTCCGGTGACACCGCGTCGAAATCCGGGTTGAAGCCGTTTTGATCCAGGCACGGCAGGTAATGCGGCTTGGCTCCGGCGAGGAACGCGGCGCCTTCGTAGATCTGGTAGAACGGGTTCGGGCTCACCACCAGCGCATCGTCGCTGCGATTGACCACGGTCTGGGTAAAGGCGAACAGCGCCTCACGGGTGCCGTTGACCGGCAGAATATTGCGCGCCGGGTCCAGCCAGCCCTTGGGCACATTGAAGCGACGTTCGCACCAGGCACCAATGGCTTCGCGCAGTGCCGGGATGCCCAGGGTGGTCGGGTACACCGCCATCTGGTCGAGGTTGTTGCTCAGCGCCTCGGCCACGAAGGAAGGAGAGGTGTGCTTGGGTTCGCCGATGGACAGGGCAATCGGACGCTTGTCCGGGTTTGGCGTGACGCTGCCGAGCAGCGCGCGCAGTTTCTCGAACGGGTAGGGCTGGAGCTGGTTCAGGGCGTTGTTCATGTAAGCCTCGATCATGGTGAACTCGGATCCTGTGGGAGCTGGCTTGCCTGCGATGGCATCACTGCAATCTGTCTGGCAGACCGAGGTGCCTGTATCGCAGGCAAGCCAGCTCCCACATGAATCGGGTTTACAACGTAAAAAATCAGATTGTAAGGCGGGTCAGCTCGACGCCGGGCTCCTGGGTCACGCTCAATTGCTGCACGATCGCCGCCTGCAGGCGCAGACACAGCTCGGGGTCGGACAGCGGCTGGTTGTCGGCATCGGTAATAAAGAACACGTCTTCCACGCGCTCGCCGAGCGTTGCGATCTTGGCATTTTGCAGTGACAGATCGAATTCCAGGAAAATCCCGCCGATGCGCGCCAGCAGGTCGGGGCGGTCGGGCGCGCTGAGTTCCAGCACGGTAACCGGGCGCTGCGCGTCGTTGGAGATGGTGACCTGGGGCGCAAAGGCAAAATGCTTGAGCTGGCGCGGCACCCGGCGCTGGATGATGGTCGGGTAATCGTCCGGGTTGCGCAGGGCGTCGGTCAGGCCATCGCGGATCTTCTTCACCCGCGCCGGGTTGTCGCCGATGGACTCGCCCTCGGTGTCGAGCACGATGTAGGTGTCGAGGGTGAACTGGCTGCTGGAGGTGATCACCCGTGCGTCATGGATGTTCAGGTTGAGCTGGTCCATGGCCGCCACGGTTACCGCGAAGAAGTCGTGCTGGTCGGGCGCATAGATGAAGATCTGCGTGCCGCCCTCGAATTCGCGCTGGGTGGTTTCCTTGATCAGCACCAGCGGGCCGCCATCGGCCGGCTGCTGCAGGATCGCGTCGGTGTGCCAGGCCACATCGCCGGCGGTGTGGCGCAGGAAGTAATCGTCGCCCAGTTGCGACCACAGTTGCTCGACGTCGTCCGGGTCGTTGCCGCCGCGCACCAGAATGTCCAGGGCCGCGCTCTGGGTGCGCCGGATCTGCTCTTCGCGGTCCACCGGGTTTTCCAGGCCGCGGCGCAGGGCGCGCTTGGTCTCGGTGTACAGCTGGCGCAACAGGCTGGCGCGCCAGGAATTCCACAGCGTCGGGTTGGTGGCGTTGATGTCGGAGACGGTCAGCACGTACAGGTAGTCGAGGTGGGTTTCATCGCCGACGATCTGCGCGAAGTCGTGGATCACCTGCGGGTCGGACAAATCCTTGCGCTGGGCGGTGGTCGACATCACCAGGTGGTTCTGCACCAGCCACACGATCAGACGGCTGTCCCACAGCGGCAGTTGGTGGCGCTGGCAGAACGCTTCTGCGTCGACCGCGCCGATTTCCGAGTGATCGCCATGCCGGCCCTTGCCGATATCGTGGTACAGGCCGGCGAGGTAGATCAGTTCCGGCTTGGGCAGCTTGGCCATGAGCTTGCTGGCCAGCGGGAATTTCTCCGACACCTGGGTGTACTGCAACTTGCGCAGATGCTTGATCAGATTGAGGGTGTGGGCGTCGACGGTGTAGATGTGGAACAGGTCGTGCTGCATCTGCCCGACGATAAAACCGAACTCCGGCAGGTAGCGCCCGAGGATGCCGTAGCGGTTCATCCGCCGCAGGTTGCGATGGATGCCGATCCTGCACTTGAACAGTTCGATGAACAGGCTGGTGTTGCGAATGTCGTTGCGAAACTCGTCATCGATCAGGTGACGGTTTTCCCGCAGCAGGCGAATCGTGTCGGCGCGCACGCCTTTGATCTCCGGCTGCTGCGCCATCAGCACGAAAATTTCAAGCATGGCGAACGGGGTGCGGCTGAACACGTTGTCGTTGCGCGCCTCGATGTAGCCGTCGTGCAACTGGAAGCGCGAGTTGATGGGTTGCGGCGGCGCCTCATCCTCGGGCGCGAGGATAACTTCTTCGAAGTGCTGGATGATCAGGTCGCTGAGTTGGGCAATGCTCATTACCACGCGGTAATACTGCTGCATGAAGCTTTCGATGCTGGTCTTTGCGTCTTCGCCCTCGAAGCCAAGCAGGGTGGCGATGGAGCGCTGGTGATCGAACAGCAGGCGGTCTTCCGAGCGCCCGGCGAGCATGTGCAGCGCGTAGCGAACCTTCCACAAAAATTCCTGGGACGACGCCAGCAGGGCGTTTTCGCTTTCGACCAGGAAGCCTTCGCCGGCCAGCGCGCGCAGGTTCAGAGTGCCGTACTGGCGCCGCGCTACCCACAAAATCGTCTGGATATCCCGCAGCCCGCCTGGCGAGCCTTTGACGTTGGGCTCAAGGTTGTATTCAGTGTCGTTGTACTTGTGGTGCCGGGCTTTCTGCTCGGCGCGCTTTGCCAGGAAGAACTCCTTGCTCGGCCACATGTGCGCGGTGCTGGTGACTTCCAGCATGCGCTGGCGCAGGCGCTCGGGGCCGGCGATGGTGCGGCTTTCCATCAGGTTGGTGATGACGGTCAGGTCGGCCCGGGCCTCTTCGGCGCATTCGGCCACCGAACGCACGCTCTGACCGACTTCCAGGCCGATATCCCACAGCAGGGTGAGAAAGCGCTCAATGGAATCGCGAAAGATCTCATGGTCGTCGCTGTCCAGCAGGATCAGCAGGTCGATGTCGGAGTAGGGGTGCAGTTCGCCGCGCCCATAACCGCCGACTGCCACCAGGGCGATATCCGCCTCGCGGCTCCAACTGAACTGCTCCCAGGCCTTTTGCAGGATGTTGTCGACGAACCAGGCGCGATCCTCGATCAGTCGACGAATGTCCCGGCCGCTGCGAAAGCGCGCATCGAGCACTTCGCGGGCCTGGCGGATAGCCTTCTTGAACGCGGCGATGGGGCTCGCCTTCAGGGCCAGTTCGGCCTGGAACTGGCCACGGTCGAAGAGTTCGGGATCCACCTGGGGCATCGATCGGCTTTCCTTTCTATCTATTGAGTCGCACGCAACGTGGGAAAACCAGCGCAAGCCTTATGGCGATACGCGTGCAATCGTGTCGTCAGCGCGCAGGGTGAAGATCTCGTAGCCGGTCTCGGTGACGAGCAGGGTGTGTTCCCACTGGGCCGAAAGCTTGCGGTCCTTGGTGATGGCAGTCCAGCCGTCGCCCAGCACCTTGGTGTCGGCCTTGCCCTGGTTGATCATCGGTTCGATGGTGAAGGTCATGCCCGCCTTGAGCTCCATGCCGGTGCCGGCACGGCCGTAGTGCAGGATCTGCGGCTCTTCGTGGAACACGGTGCCGATGCCGTGGCCGCAGAACTCACGGACCACCGAGAAGCCGTTCTTTTCGGCGTGCTTCTGGATCACTTCACCGATGTCGCCCAGGCGGCAGCCGGGTTTGACGATTTCGATGGCCTTGTACATGCATTCCTGGGTCACCTGGGACAGGCGTTCGGCCCAGACCGGCACGTTGCCGACATGAAACATGCGGCTGGTGTCGCCGAAGTAGCGGTCCTTGATCACGGTGACGTCGATGTTCAGGGTGTCGCCGTCCTTCAGCGGTTTGTCGCCCGGGATGCCGTGGCACACCACGTGGTTGACCGAGGTGCAGATCGACTTGGGGAAGCCCTTGTAGTTGAGCGGCGCGGGGATGGCGCCCTGCACATTGACGATGTAATCGTGGCAGATCTGGTTCAGGGTTTCGGTGGTGACGCCGGGCTTGACGTGTTCGGCGATCATTTCCAGAACGTCCGCAGCCAGCTTGCCGGCGATGCGCATGCCGGCGATGTCTTCGGCGGTTTTCAAACTAACGGTCATACGGGCTCTCTCTAGCGCAACGCGCTGAAATCAATACGGTTCAAGGGCGTGCGATAAAAGGTTACAGAATTCGCACAAGCCGCAAAAAACGCGATTCTATCAGACGCGGGCGGCAAATCATGAGCCCCTGATGATCGCTTCTGTCTATAAGGTGGGGCTAAATAGGCTCTATTCAAAGGGTTACATTCGGGTTGCGCAGGCTGGATGTGATTTCGAGTTCCGTTTTCGTCTTCGCCGTGGTATAAAATGCGCCGCTTTCCGGGGATACCCCGCAGAGCTTAAATCCACACACGTGTCGACACGATGACCTGGGTGCCGGAGGCCTTGATGCCGCTGGTTGGTCATTGGGATACGTGGAGGCCAAACCCGACTTATCAAGGAACTATCATGTCCCAAGTCAATATGCGCGATATGCTGAAGGCCGGTGTGCACTTCGGTCACCAAACCCGTTACTGGAATCCGAAAATGGGTAAGTACATTTTCGGCGCGCGTAACAAGATTCACATCATCAACCTTGAAAAAACCCTGCCAATGTTCAACGAAGCTCTGACTTTCGTAGAACGCCTGGCCCAGGGCAAAAACAAGATTCTGTTCGTCGGCACCAAGCGTTCCGCTGGCAAGATCGTTGCTGAAGAAGCAGCACGTTGCGGTTCGCCGTACGTCGATCACCGCTGGTTGGGCGGCATGCTGACCAACTTCAAAACCATCCGTGCTTCCATCAAGCGTCTGCGTGACCTTGAAGTGCAAGCCGAAGACGGTACTTTCGCCAAGCTGACCAAGAAAGAGGCGCTGATGCGCACTCGCGATCTGGAAAAGCTCGATCGTTCCCTGGGTGGTATCAAGGACATGGGCGGCCTGCCTGACGCTCTGTTTGTAATCGACGTTGATCACGAGCGCATCGCGATCACCGAAGCCAACAAGCTGGGCATCCCGGTTATCGGCGTTGTCGATACCAACAGCAGCCCGGAAGGCGTTGACTACATCATCCCGGGCAACGATGACGCAATCCGCGCTATCCAGCTGTACATGGGTTCGATGGCTGACGCTGTTATCCGTGGTCGCAACCACGTTGCTGGTGGCGCCGAGCAGTTCGTTGAAGAAGCTCCGGTAGCTGCAGCTGAGTAATTGACGCCCTGGCGTTGACTCAGTAAGCAAAAAGGGGGCTTGGCCCCCTTTTTGCCCCCTCGGAAACCGTTTGTCGGTAGCGCAGCTACATGCCTGTAACGTGCAGCGACCTGCAACGGTGATTCGGGAAGAATTGATCCCCCGTTCGATCGGGTGGAATGGTTGAAAACCTATCCAAGAGGAATTTGAAAATGGCAGCAATTACTGCAGCGTTGGTTAAAGAACTGCGTGAGCGTACTGGCGAAGGCATGATGGATTGCAAGAAAGCCCTGGAAAAGGCTGACGGCGACATCGAAAAAGCCATTGATGACATGCGTGCTTCCGGCGCCATCAAGGCTGCCAAGAAAGCAGGCAACGTGGCTGCTGAAGGCGCGATCGCTCTGAAGGAAGACGGCAAATCTGCCGTGCTGCTGGAAGTGAACTCGCAGACCGACTTCCTGGCCCTGCAGGATGACTTCAAGGCGTTTGTTGCCGCCAGCGTTGAAAAAGCGTTCGCCGACAAACTGACTGACGTCGCTCCGCTGATCGAAGCTCAGGAAGCGGATCGCCTGGTACTGGTCGGCAAGGTTGGCGAAAACGTCAACATCCGTCGCCTGGTTCGCGTTGAAGGTGATGTTGTCGGTGGTTACCTGCACGGTAACAAGATCGGTGTTGCCGTTGTGCTCAAAGGCGGCAACGTTGAACTGGCCAAGGATATCGCTATGCACGTAGCGGCCAGCAACCCTGAGTTCCTGTTGCCTTCGGAAGTTTCTGCCGAAGCCATCGAGCGTGAAAAAGCTGTGTTCCTGCAGTTGAACGAAGAAAAAATCAAAGGCAAGCCGGAAAACATTGTTGAGAACATGGTCAAAGGCCGTATCAGCAAGTTCCTGGCCGAAGCAAGCCTGGTTGAGCAGGCGTTCGTCAAGAACCCTGAAATCAAGGTTGGCGAGCTGGCCAAGAAAGCCGGTGCCGAAATCGTTTCCTTCACTTACTTCAAGGTAGGCGAAGGCATCGAGAAGCCGGTCGACAACTTCGCTGAAGAAGTTGCTGCCCAGCTGGCTGCCGCCAAGCAATAAGACAGTTTTAAACTGTCGCCCGAAAGAGGCTGCCCGCTCACGCGCGCAGCCTCTTTTCAAATGGGCAGGCCGATTTAATTTGGCTTCCCTTCGGAACTGGCTTACAAAGCCGTGTTCCGATGGCGCTGTGACAGCGTCCAGCTAGAGTGAACGCAAGCCGTAAACGGCTCGCCAAGAATTTTTAAAAAATACGCCGCAGGAGAGATTCGCAATGGCTCAGCAGGGCAGTGGTTATCAGGCTCGCTATAAACGCATTCTACTCAAGCTCAGCGGCGAGGCCCTGATGGGCTCGGAAGAGTTCGGGATCGATCCCAAAGTGCTCGACCGCATGGCGCTGGAAGTCGGTCAACTGGTCGGTATCGGTGTGCAGGTCGGCCTCGTGATCGGCGGCGGCAACCTGTTTCGCGGTGCCGCGCTGAGTGCAGCCGGCATGGACCGTGTGACCGGCGACCACATGGGCATGCTGGCCACTGTGATGAACGCCCTGGCCATGCGTGACGCGCTGGAGCGTGCCAATATCTCGGCCATCGTGATGTCGGCTATTTCCATGGTGGGTGTGACCGATCACTATGATCGCCGCAAAGCCATGCGCCATCTCAACTCCAAAGAGGTGGTGATCTTTGCCGCCGGCACTGGTAACCCGTTCTTCACCACCGATTCGGCGGCGTGCCTGCGTGCCATCGAAATCGATGCCGACGTGGTGCTCAAGGCCACCAAGGTGGACGGTGTGTACACCGCCGACCCATTCAAAGACCCGCATGCCGAGAAGTTCGATCATCTGACCTACGATGAAGTGCTGGATCGCAAGCTGGGCGTGATGGACCTGACGGCTATTTGCCTGTGCCGCGACCACAAAATGCCGCTGCGCGTATTTAACATGAACAAGCCCGGTGCCCTGCTGAACATCGTACACGGCGGCGCGGAAGGGACTCTGATCGAGGAAGGCCAACAATGATCAACGAAATCAAGAAAGACGCTCAAGAGCGTATGCAGAAGTCCCTGGACTCCCTGAACCATGCATTTGGTCAGATTCGTACAGGCAAGGCTCACCCAAGCATTTTGGGCAGCGTGATGGTGCCGTACTACGGCACAGATACCTCCATCACCCAAGTGGCCAACATCACCGTAAAGGACTCGCGCACCCTGCAGGTCGTGGCGTTTGAGCGCAACATGCTCGGCGCCGTCGATAAGGCCATCCAGAGCGCCGGCCTGAATCTGAACCCGACCAACCTGGGCGAGTTGCTGCTGATCTCCATGCCGGCACTGACCGAAGAAACTCGCAAGGGCTTCACCAAGCAGGCGCGCAGCGCGGCCGAAGATGCGCGCGTTGCCGTGCGTAACATCCGTCGCGACGCCCTGGGCGACCTGAAGAAGCTGGTCAAGGACAAGGAAATCAGCGAAGACGAAGAACGTCGTGCCGTCGCCGATATCGACAAGCTGACCAAGGATGCCGAGGCGCAGATCACCAAGGCTACCGACGAGAAAGAAAAGGACCTGATGGCCGTATAAGGGGTCAGGACGCCTTCATGGAAAAGACCAAGCAGACTGTGCCCTCCGTGGTGCCGCGCCATGTCGCGATCATCATGGATGGGAATAATCGCTGGGCGAAGAAGCGCTTTATGCCGGGTGTTGCCGGGCATAAAGCGGGTGTCGATGCGGTACGGGCTGTGATTGAGGTGTGTGCCGAGGCCAAGGTCGAGGTGCTCACGCTGTTTGCCTTCTCCAGTGAGAACTGGCAGCGCCCGGCTGATGAAGTCAGTGCCTTGATGGACCTGTTCTTCAAGGCCTTGCGTCGCGAAGCCAAGCGCCTCAATGACAACAAGATTAGCCTGCGCATCATTGGTGACCGCTCGCGCTTCCATCCTGAACTGCAGACCGCCATGCGCGAGGCCGAGGCGATTACTGCCGGTGCCGACCGCTTTGTGCTGCAGATCGCCGCCAACTATGGTGGTCAGTGGGATATCGCCCAGGCTGCGCAGCGACTGGCCAGAGAAGTGCAGGCCGGTCACTTGCAACCGGAAGACATCTCGCCCGAACTGTTGCAGACCTGCCTGGTGACCGGCGACCTGCCGTTGCCGGACTTGTGCATTCGCACCGGTGGCGAGCACCGCATCAGCAATTTCCTGCTGTGGCAGCTGGCTTATACCGAGCTGTATTTCTCCGACCTGTTCTGGCCGGACTTCAAACACGATGCCATGCGCAATGCGCTGGCTGATTTCGCTTCCCGTCAGCGTCGCTTTGGTAAAACGAGCGAGCAGATCGAAGCTGGAGCCCGGGTTTAAATGCTTAAACAACGAATCATCACGGCACTGATCCTGCTGCCTATCGCGCTGTGCGGGTTTTTCCTGCTCGACGGTTCCGGCTTTGCACTGTTTATCGGCCTGGTCGTGACGCTCGGTGCCTGGGAATGGGCACGTCTGGCGGGCTTCACCAGCCAGCTGCCACGTGTGGTCTACGCCGCGGTGGTGGCGGTGCTGCTGTTCCTGATGTACATCCTGCCGGACATCGCGCCCTGGGTGCTGGGTGCGGCGGTGCTGTGGTGGGCGATGGCGACATTCCTCGTGCTGACTTATCCGCGCACCAGCGGCCACTGGTCCAGCGTTGCCTGCAAATTGGTGATCGGCCTGCTGATTCTGCTGCCGGCCTGGCAAGGGCTGGTGGAGATCAAGCGTTTCCCGATTGGTAATCAATTGATCCTGGCGGTGATGGTGCTGGTCTGGGGGGCGGACATTGGCGCGTACTTTTCCGGCCGTGCCTTCGGCAAGCGCAAGCTCGCTCCGGCCGTCAGTCCCGGTAAAAGCTGGGAGGGCGTGTACGGCGGGCTCGCGTTGACGCTGCTGATCACGCTGGTAGTCGGTATTGTGCGCGACTGGTCGCTGAAGGAAATTCTCCTGGGTCTGGTGGGCGCAGCGATCGTGGTGTTTATTTCGGTGGTGGGTGACCTCACCGAAAGCATGTTCAAGCGCCAGGCCGGGATCAAGGATAGTAGCAACCTGCTGCCGGGCCACGGCGGCGTGCTGGACCGTATCGACAGCCTCACCGCTGCCATTCCGATCTTTGCCGTGTTGTTGTGGATGATTGCTTCGTGAGTCGTGCGCAACAGGTAACGGTGCTGGGTGCTACGGGTTCGATAGGGCTGAGCACCCTGGATGTGATTGGGCGGCATCCTGAGCGATATCAGGTGTTCGCCCTTACGGGCTTCACGCGCGTGAAGGAATTGCTGGCGCTGTGCGTGCGCCATGTGCCGCGCTTTGCCGTGGTGCCTGAGGCGGCGGCTGCGCGCGGCTTGCAGGATGATCTGCGCGCTGCCGGTCTGGCCACTCGGGTGCTGGTGGGCGAGGAGGGGTTGTGTCAGGTGTCAGCGGACGCCGAAGTCGACACGGTGGTGGCTGCCATCGTCGGTGCCGCCGGACTGCGTCCGACGTTGGCTGCAGTCGACGCCGGCAAGAAAATTCTGCTGGCCAATAAAGAGGCGCTGGTGATGTCCGGCGCGCTCTTTATGCAGGCGGTGCGCAAGAGCGGCGCCGTGCTACTGCCTCTGGACAGCGAACATAACGCCATTTTCCAGTGCATGCCCGGTGATTTTGCCCGTGGCCTCAAGCAGGTGGGTGTGCGTCGGATTCTGCTGACCGCCTCCGGTGGGCCCTTCCGGCAAACCCCGCTGGCGCAGCTGGAGCATGTATCGCCGGAGCAGGCGTGCGCCCATCCGAACTGGTCCATGGGTCGCAAGATTTCCGTCGACTCGGCCAGCATGATGAATAAGGGCCTGGAACTGATCGAGGCGTGCTGGCTGTTCGATGCACGGCCGGAGCAGGTCGAGGTGGTGATCCATCCGCAAAGTGTGATTCATTCCCTGGTCGACTATGTGGACGGTTCGGTGCTGGCGCAGTTGGGCAATCCCGACATGCGTACACCCATCGCCAATGCCTTGACCTGGCCGGAGCGGATTGATTCCGGGGTCGCGCCTCTGGACTTGTTTGCCATTGCCCGCCTGGATTTCGAAGCACCGGACGAGCAGCGCTTTCCGTGTCTGCGTCTGGCGCGCCAGGCGGCAGACGCAGGCAACAGCGCACCGGCGATGCTCAATGCGGCCAATGAAGTGGCCGTGGCGGCGTTTCTCGAACGGCGCATCCGTTTTCCGCAGATCGCGAGTATCATCGACGACGTCCTGAACCTTGAGCCGGTAGTGGCCGTGAATGAGTTGGCGGCGGTGTTCGAGGCTGATACAAAGGCCCGGGCCTTGGCCGGGCAATGGCTGAACCGCAACGCGCGTTAGTCGGTGGGCATGTTTGAGCCTGCGGGCACTGGATTGGAATGCGGAGAAATTAGATGAGTGCGCTCTACATGATTGTCGGCACCCTGGTTGCTCTGGGTGTGCTGGTTACCTTCCACGAATTCGGCCACTTCTGGGTGGCACGCCGTTGTGGCGTGAAGGTGCTGCGCTTTTCCGTCGGCTTCGGTATGCCGCTGGTGCGCTGGCACGACCGTCAGGGCACCGAGTTCGTGATCGCAGCCATCCCGCTGGGTGGTTACGTCAAGATGCTCGATGAGCGTGAAGGCGAAGTGCCCGCTGATCAGTTGGACCAGTCTTTCAATCGCAAGACCGTTCGTCAGCGTATTGCCATTGTTGCCGCCGGGCCGATCGCCAATTTCCTGCTGGCCATGGTGTTCTTCTGGGTGTTGGCGATGCTGGGTAGCCAGCAGGTACGTCCAGTTATCGGCGCGGTCGAGGCGGACAGCATCGCGGCCAGGGCCGGTCTGACGGCGGGGCAGGAGATAGTTTCCATTGATGGCGAGCCGACCATGGGTTGGGGCGCGGTCAATTTACAGCTCGTACGGCGCCTGGGTGAAAGCGGTACCGTCAATGTGGTGGTGCGCGAGCAGGATTCCAGCGCCGAAACCCCGCGTGCACTGGCGCTCGACCATTGGCTCAAGGGCGCCGACGAGCCTGATCCAATCAAATCCCTGGGTATCCGGCCGTGGCGTCCATCGTTGCCGCCGGTGCTCGCCGAGCTGGATCCGAAAGGTCCCGCCCAGGCCGCAGGTCTGAAAACCGGCGACCGCCTGCTGGCGCTCGATGGCCAGCCGCTGAATGACTGGCAGCAAGTGGTCGACCTGGTGCGTGTACGGCCTGACAGCAAAATTGTGCTGAAAGTCGAGCGCGATGCCGCGCAAATCGACGTCCCCGTGACCTTGTCGGTTCGTGGCGAAGCCAAGGCGGCCGGGGGTTACCTGGGTGCCGGAGTGAAAAGCCCGGAGTGGCCGCCGTCGATGGTGCGCGAGGTCAGCTTCGGGCCGTTGGATGCGATTGGCGAGGGCGCGAAACGCACCTGGACCATGAGTGTGCTGACCCTGGAGTCCCTCAAGAAAATGTTGTTCGGCGAGCTCTCGGTAAAAAACTTGAGTGGACCGATAACCATTGCTAAAGTGGCGGGCGCTTCTGCCCAGTCGGGTGTCGCGGATTTCCTGAATTTCCTGGCTTATCTGAGTATCAGCCTTGGAGTTCTGAATTTGTTGCCCATTCCTGTACTGGATGGGGGGCATCTGTTGTTTTATCTGGTCGAGTGGGTGCGTGGTCGCCCCTTGTCGGATCGGGTGCAGGGTTGGGGGATACAGATCGGTATCAGTTTGGTGGTCGGGGTGATGTTGTTAGCCCTGGTCAACGATCTGGGTCGTCTGTAACGCTTCGCTGAATTGCGAATCTGCCGCATTTTGCGGCAGTTTGTTTATTGCCAGTTGGAATAAGAAAGGACTTCATGAAACGTCTGCTGCTAACTGCGGTTCTCACCGTATTGATGATCGCCGAAGTTCACGCCGAGTCCTTCACTATCTCCGATATTCGCGTCAACGGCCTCCAGCGGGTTTCCGCGGGTAGCGTCTTTGGTGCCTTGCCGTTGAACGTCGGGGAACAGGCGGATGATCGTCGCCTGGTGGAATCCACTCGTGCGCTGTTCAAAACCGGTTTCTTTCAAGACATCCAACTGGGTCGCGAAGGTAACGTCCTGGTCATCACCGTCGTCGAGCGACCTTCCGTCGCCAGTATCGAGATCGAAGGCAACAAGGCGATCTCCACTGAAGACCTGATGAAGGGCCTCAAGCAATCGGGCCTGGCCGAGGGCGAGATCTTCCAGCGTGCCACGCTCGAAGGCGTGCGTAACGAACTGCAACGCCAGTACGTTGCCCAGGGTCGTTACTCGGCCACGGTCGAGACCGAAGTGGTGCCGCAGCCGCGTAACCGTGTTGGCCTCAAGGTCAACATCAACGAAGGCACCGTGGCCGCCATTCAGCACATCAACGTGGTGGGCAACACCAAGTTCGATGATGACGAGCTGGTCGGCCTGTTCGAGCTCAAGACCACCAACTGGCTGTCGTTCTTCAAGAACGATGACAAGTACGCCCGTGAAAAACTCTCCGGTGACCTGGAACGTCTGCGTTCCTTCTACCTGGACCGTGGCTATATCAACATGGATATCGCTTCGACCCAGGTGTCCATCACCCCGGACAAGAAACATGTGTACATCACCGTCAACGTCAATGAAGGTGAGAAGTACAAGGTTCGTGACGTCAAGCTGAGCGGCGACCTGAAAGTCCCTGAAGACCAGGTCAAGTCCCTGTTGCTGGTGCAGAAAGACCAGGTGTTCTCGCGCAAGCTGATGACCACCACGTCCGAGCTGATCACCCGTCGTCTGGGCAACGAAGGCTACACCTTCGCCAACGTCAATGGCGTGCCGACTCCCCATGACGAAGACCACACCGTGGACATCACCTTCGTGGTCGATCCCGGCAAGCGTGCCTACGTCAACCGCATCAACTTCCGTGGCAACACCAAGTCCGCCGACGAAGTGCTGCGCCGCGAGATGCGCCAGATGGAAGGTGGCTGGGCGTCGACTTACCTCATCGACCAGTCCAAGACCCGTCTTGAACGCCTGGGCTTCTTCAAGGAAGTCAACGTCGAGACCCCGGCCGTACCGGGTGTGGACGACCAGGTTGACGTGAACTATGCCGTCGAGGAGCAAGCATCGGGTTCGATCACCGCCAGCGTCGGCTTTGCACAGAGTGCCGGCCTGATCCTCGGTGGCTCGATCACCCAGAACAACTTCCTCGGTACCGGTAACCGTGTGTCCATCGGCCTGACCCGAAGCGAATACCAGAGCCGCTATAACTTCGGTTATACCGACCCCTACTGGACTGCTGACGGTGTGAGCCTGGGCTACAACGCCTTCTACCGCACCACCGACTACAAAGACCTCGATGTCGACGTGGCAAGCTACGCGATCGACAGCCTGGGTGCCGGGGTCAACATCGGTTATCCGATCAGTGAGACCTCGCGTCTGACCTTCGGCCTCACCGCGCAGCAGGATGAGATCAAGACCGGTGTTTACACCGTGGATGAGATCTTTGACTTCACCCGTCGTGAAGGCGACAAGTTCCTGAACTTCAAGGCGTCTGCCGGCTGGTCCGAATCGACCCTGAACAAAGGTGTACTGGCGACCCGTGGCCATTCCCAAAGCCTGACTGCGGAAGTCACCACGCCGGGCAGCGACCTGTCGTTCTTCAAGCTCGATTACCGCGGCCAGTTGTTCCAGCCGTTGACCGATAACTACACCCTGCGCCTGCACACCGAGCTGGGTTATGGCGACGGTTACGGTTCAACCAATGGCCTGCCGTTCTATGAGAACTACTACGCAGGTGGTTTCAACTCGGTGCGTGGCTTCAAGGACAGTACGTTGGGTCCTCGTGGTACGCCAAGCCGTGGTCAGGCCTTTACCGGTAACCAGGGCACGCAGGTGGACTCGGACAACGACCCACTGCCGTTCGGTGGTAACGTGCTGATCCAGGGTGGCGCGGAAGTCCTGTTCCCACTGCCGTTCGTGAAAGACCAGCGGTCTCTGCGCACGTCGGTCTTCTGGGACGTGGGTAACGTGTTCGATTCCAAGTGTGACCAGATCACCAACCCGAGCGGTGTGAAGTCCAATACCCAGTGCAACGACGTGAGCCTCAGCAATCTGGCGAGCTCCGTGGGTGTGGGTGTGACCTGGGTGACCGCGCTGGGTCCGTTGAGCTTTGCTCTGGCTATGCCGATCAAGAAACCGGATAACGCTGAAACCCAGATTTTCCAATTCTCCCTCGGCCAGACGTTCTAAGCGTCTGACCCAAGATAACGACAACGGATTCTGTAGGAGTACATCGTGCGTAAGTTGACTCAATTGGTCCTGCTGGCCACTGTGCTGGTAACCACCCCGGCCTTCGCCGAAATGAAAATCGCCGTGCTGAACTATCAGATGGCTTTGCTCGAATCCGACGCGGTCAAGCGTTACGCCGTGGATGCCGAGAAGAAATTCGGTCCGCAACTGACCAAGCTCAAGACCCTGGAAAGCAGCGCCAAGGGCATCCAGGATCGTCTGGTCGCCGGTGGCGACAAGATGCAGCAGGGCGAGCGCGAGCGCCTGGAGCTTGAATTCAAGCAAAAGGCCCGTGACTACCAGTTCCAGTCCAAGGAGCTGAACGAAGCCAAGGCTGTTGCCGACCGTGAAATGCTCAAGCAGCTCAAGCCGAAACTCGACAGCGCTGTGGAAGAAGTCATCAAAAAAGGTGCCTTTGACCTGGTGTTCGAGCGCGGCGCCGTGATTGACGTCAAGCCTCAATACGACATCACCCGTCAGGTGATCGAGCGCATGAACCAGCTGAAGTAAGCCATGACCGCGACTATCAGGCTCGGCGAGTTGGCCGAGTTCCTGGGAGCCACCTTGTGTGGCTCCCCGGAGAAGGAAATCACTGGGCTAGCCACCTTGCAGGAGGCTGGCCCAGCTCAGTTGAGCTTCCTCGCAAATCCCCAATACCGTAAATACCTGGTCGACTGTCAGGCCGCAGCTGTGTTGCTGAAAGCCGCAGACGCCGAGGGTTACGTCGGGGATGCGCTGGTGGTAGCCGACCCGTACCTGTCGTACGCCAAAGCCTCGCACCTGTTCGATCCAAAACCCAGGGCTGCCGGTGGTATTCACCCATCGGCCGTGATCGCCGGGGATGCCCAGGTTGATCCTGCGGCCAGCATCGGCGCCTTCGCCGTGATCGAGAGCGGTGCGCGGATTGCCGCGGGCGTTACCGTCGGCGCGCATTGCTTTATCGGTGCGCGCTGTGAAATAGGTGCCGATGGCTGGCTGGCTCCCCGTGTGACCCTGTACCACGATGTGCGTATCGGACAGCGCGTGGTGATCCAGTCGGGCGCCGTGATCGGCGGCGAAGGCTTCGGTTTTGCCAATGCCAAGGGTGTCTGGCACAAGATCGCCCAGGTCGGCGGCGTATTGATCGGCGACGACGTGGAGATCGGTGTCAACACCGCTGTTGATCGCGGTGCCTTGGCCGACACTGTGATTGGTAACGGCGTGAAGCTCGACAATCAGATTCAGATTGCCCACAACGTGCAGATTGGCGATCACACCGCCATGGCGGCATGCGTGGGCATTTCCGGCAGTACCAGAATCGGCAAGCATTGCATGCTCGCCGGTGGTGTTGGGCTGGTGGGGCATATCGATATCTGTGACAACGTGTTCATTACCGGCATGACCATGGTGACCCACTCGATTACCGAGCCGGGTGCCTATTCTTCCGGTACCGCCATGCAGCCCGCAGCTGAATGGCGCAAAAGTGCAGCACGCTTGAGGCAGCTCGACGACATGGCTCGACGTCTCAAACAGCTGGAAAAGCGTGTTGGGGACGTGACCCCTGACGGTAATGCTTCATCACAAGGCTGATACCATTTCCATATCAAGTGTGCACAGCCGCTAGACTGCCTCCTTGATTTGCCAGCGGGGCGTGCCTTTAGTCCGCCCGCCCCCAATTTTATTACAGGCTTCCCCACGAAATGATGGACATCAACGAGATTCGCGAATACCTGCCTCACCGTTACCCGTTCCTGCTGGTGGACCGCGTAGTGGACCTGAACATTGAGGAAAAGCGCATTCGTGCCTACAAGAATGTCAGCATCAACGAGCCGTTCTTCAACGGTCACTTTCCTGCGCATCCCATCATGCCAGGCGTGTTGATCATCGAAGCCATGGCTCAGGCTGCCGGTATCCTTGGTTTCAAAATGCTCGACCTCAAGCCTGCCGACGGCACGCTGTACTATTTCGTGGGTTCCGACAAGCTGCGTTTCCGCAACCCGGTCACCCCGGGTGATCAGTTGATCCTGGAAGCCAGGTTCATCAGCTGCAAGCGCCAGATCTGGAAGTTCGAGTGCCAGGCTTCGGTGGATGGCAAGGCGGTGTGCTCCGCCGAAATCATCTGTGCGGAACGCAAACTATGAGTTTGATTGACCCTCGCGCAATCATCGATCCGTCGGCCGTTCTGGCCGCAGGCGTGGAGGTCGGCCCCTGGTCGATCATCGGCGCAGGTGTGGAAATCGGCGAGGGTACTGTCATCGGGCCGCACGTGATCCTCAAAGGTCCGACCCGTATTGGCAAACACAATCGTATCTACCAGTTTTCCTCGATAGGTGAAGACACCCCGGACATGAAGTACAAGGGGGAGGAAACACGCCTGGTAATCGGTGATCACAACATCATTCGTGAAGGCGTGACCATTCACCGTGGCACCGTGCAGGATCGTGCCGAAACCACGTTGGGTGATCACAATCTGGTGATGGCCTACGCGCATATCGGACACGACAGCGTCATCGGCAATCATTGCATCCTGGTCAACAACACCGCTTTGGCAGGCCATGTGCACGTTGACGATTGGGCGATCCTGTCAGGCTTCACGCTGGTTCATCAGTATTGCCATATCGGCGCGCACAGCTTTTCCGGCATGGGCACGGCCATCGGCAAGGATGTACCGGCATTTGTCACGGTCTTCGGCAACCCGGCCGAAGCCCGCAGCATGAATTTCGAAGGCATGCGCCGCCGCGGTTTCAGCGATGACGCCATCCACGCTTTGCGCCGCGCCTACAAGACGGTCTACCGCCAGGGTTTCACGGTTGAACAGGCGCTGACTGAATTGACCGAGCCGGCAACGCTGTTCCCGGAAGTTGCGGTGTTCCGTGACTCGATCCAGGCGTCGACTCGCGGCATCACCCGCTGATCATGGCCACTGTGCTTATCGCGCTGGTGGCCGGAGAAGCTTCCGGCGATATTCTGGGCGCAGGCCTGATGCGGGCCCTCAAGGCCCGCCACCCGGCAGTCGAATTCATCGGCGTCGGTGGGCCTCTCATGCAGGCCGAGGGCCTCACGTCCTACTTCCCCATGGAACGTTTGTCGGTCATGGGACTGGTTGAGGTGCTGGGCCGTCTGCGTGAACTGCTGGCACGGCGCAAGCTGCTGATTCAGACGCTGATCGAAGAAAAGCCCGACGTCTTTATCGGCATCGACGCGCCGGATTTCACCCTCAATATCGAGCTCAAACTGCGTCAGGCCGGAATCAAGACCGTGCATTACGTCAGCCCGTCCGTATGGGCCTGGCGGCAGAAGCGCGTGCTGAAAATCCGCGAAGGCTGCGACCTGATGCTCACCCTGCTGCCCTTCGAGGCCAGGTTTTACGAAGAGCAGGGCGTGCCGGTACGGTTTGTCGGCCATACGCTGGCCGATGCGATTCCCTTGCAGGCTGACCGCGCTGCGGCGCGTGCCGAGCTGGGATTGCCTGATGGCCCGTTGGTTGCGCTGATGCCGGGCAGCCGCGGTGGCGAAGTCGGGCGCTTGGGCGCATTGTTTTTTGACGCCGCCGAGCGCCTGCTGGCCATGAAGCCGGGTATTCGCTTCGTGCTGCCCTGCGCCAGCCCGCAACGTCGTGCGCAGATCGAGGCGCTGCTCGAAGGGCGCAACTTGCCGATGACCTTGCTTGACGGCCAGTCGCACCTCGCCCTGGCTGCCTGCGACGCGGTGCTTATCGCCTCGGGCACCGCGACTCTGGAGGCCTTGCTGTACAAGCGCCCGATGGTCGTGGCCTATCGCCTGGCGCCGCTGACGTTCTGGATTCTCAAGCGCATGGTCAAGAGCCCGTACATCTCCCTGCCCAACCTGCTGGCCCAGCGCCTGCTGGTGCCGGAGTTGTTGCAGGACGACGCAACGCCTGCCGCCCTCGCGCAAACCCTACTACCCTTGATCGACGGTGGCGAAGAGCAGACCCGTGGTTTCGACGACATCCACCGCACCCTGCGCCGGGATGCCTCGAACCAGGCGGCCGATGCCGTGCTGAACCTGATCGGTCATACGCAGGAGGCCTTATGAGCAAGCAAATGGGCCTGGATTTCAGCCTGGTTGCACACGCCGACGAGCTGGTGGCCGGTGTCGACGAAGTAGGGCGCGGCCCGCTGTGTGGCGCAGTCGTGACGGCCGCCGTGATTCTCGACCCGAACCGGCCGATCCTGGGCCTGAATGACTCAAAAAAACTCACCGAAGCACGCCGTGAAAAACTCTACGACGAGATCTGTGAAAAAGCGCTGAGCTGGCATATAGCCCGCGCCGAGGTCGAAGAAATCGACAGGTTGAACATTCTGCACGCCACCATGCTCGCCATGCAGCGCGCGGTGGAGGGCCTGCATATCACGCCGAAAATGGCGATGATCGACGGCAACCGTTGCCCAAGACTGGCGATGCCGTCCGAAGCGGTGGTCAAGGGCGACAGCAAGGTGCCGGCGATTGCGGCGGCCTCGATCCTGGCCAAGGTCAGCCGTGATCGCGAGATGGCTGCGTTCGAGTTGATCTATCCCGGCTATGGCATGGGGGGGCATAAGGGCTACCCGACGCCCGTTCATCTGGAAGCGCTGGCCCGGCTGGGACCCACCCCGATCCATCGACGTTCGTTCGCCCCGGTGCGTCAGGCCTATGAGCTGCGCGCGAGCCTGATCGAGGTTTAGTCCCAAAGCTGATGTTTTTGCAAAGGCCCGGTACAATCCCGGGCCTTGTTGTTTCCATGTTTGGACAGGATCACTATGCCGGCTTCATTCGTTCACCTGCGCCTGCACACTGAATACTCGCTGGTCGACGGCCTGGTACGCATCAAGCCGTTGGTCAAGACGCTGGTGGGCATGAACATGCCCGCAGTAGCGGTTACCGATCAGAACAACATGTGTTCCCTGGTCAAGTTCTACAAGAACGCCATGGGCGCCGGGATCAAGCCGATCTGCGGCGTCGACCTGTGGCTGTCCAACAAGGACCCGGATAACCCGCTGAGCCGCATCAGCCTGCTGGCGATGAACGGCGTGGGTTATCGCAACCTCACCGAACTGATTTCCCGTGGTTTTATCGACGGGCAGCGCAACGGTTCGATCATCATCGAGCGCGAATGGGTGGCGCAGGCCAGCGAGGGCGTGATCATGCTCTCGGCGGCCAAAGAGGGTGAGATCGGCATCGCGCTGCTGGGCGGCAACCCCCAGGAAGCCGAAGTGCTGGCGCGCGAATGGATGCAGGTTTTTCCGGATCGCTTCTACCTGGAAGTGCAGCGCACCAACCGCCCCAACGACGAAGAACACCTGCACGCCGCCGTGGCCCTGGCCGACAAGCTGGGCGCGCCGCTGGTGGCGACCAACGACGTGCGTTTTATCAAGAAGGAAGATTTCGAAGCCCACGAAACCCGCGTGTGCATCGGCGAAGGCCGGGCCCTTGACGATCCGCGCCGCTCGAAGAACTACAGCGAAGAGCAGTACCTCAAAAGCGCCGACGAGATGGCCGAACTGTTCAGCGACCTCCCCGAGGCCCTGGAAAACTCCGTCGAGATCGCCAAGCGCTGCAATATCGAAGTGAAACTGGGCAAGCACTTCCTGCCCAACTTCCCGATTCCCGATGGCATGACCATCGATGAGTATTTCCGCAAGGTGTCGTTCGATGGCCTGGAAGAGCGCCTTAGCGTGCTGCTGCCCAGGGACACCACCGAGGACTACGAGGCCAAGCGTCAGGTCTATGTGGATCGGCTGAATTTCGAGCTGGATATCATCATCCAGATGGGTTTCCCCGGTTACTTCCTGATCGTAATGGACTTTATCCAGTGGGCCAAAAGCAACGGCGTGCCGGTAGGCCCGGGCCGGGGTTCGGGTGCCGGTTCGCTGGTGGCCTATGTGCAAAAGATCACCGACCTCGACCCGCTGGAATATGACCTGCTGTTCGAACGCTTCCTGAACCCGGAACGGGTCTCCATGCCCGACTTCGACGTCGACTTCTGCATGGACGGTCGCGACCGTGTAATCGAATACGTGGCCGAGAAGTATGGGCGCAACGCGGTCAGCCAGATCATCACCTTTGGTTCCATGGCGGCCAAAGCGGTCATCCGTGACGTGGCGCGAGTGCAGGGCAAGTCCTACGGCCTGGCTGATCGCCTGTCGAAGATGATTCCGTTCGAAGTCGGCATGACCCTGGAAAAAGCCTACGAGCAGGAAGAAATCCTGCGCGACTTCATCAAGGTCGATGAAGAAGCCGCTGAAATCTGGGACATGGCACGCAAGCTGGAAGGCGTAGTGCGTAACGTCGGTAAGCACGCCGGCGGTGTGGTGATCGCGCCTACGAAACTCACTGACTTTTCGCCTATTTATTGCGACGAAGAAGGCGACGGTCTTGTCACCCAGTTCGACAAGGATGACGTTGAGGCGGCCGGCCTGGTGAAGTTCGACTTCCTCGGCCTGCGGACCCTGACGATCATCGACTGGGCGCTCAAGACCATCAACCGCGAGCGCGCCAAGGTCGACGAAGCGCCGTTGGATATCGCGTTTATTCCGCTGGACGACAAGCCGACTTACCAGTTGCTGCAAAAGGCCGAAACCACCGCCGTGTTCCAGCTCGAGTCGCGCGGCATGAAAGAGCTGATCAAAAAGCTCAAGCCCGACTGCCTGGAAGACCTGATCGCACTGGTGGCCCTGTTCCGTCCGGGCCCACTGCAATCGGGCATGGTTGATGACTTTATCAACCGCAAGCACGGCCGCGCCGAACTGGCCTACCCGCACTCCGACTACCAGTACGAAGGCCTCAAACCGGTACTGGCACCGACCTACGGCATCATCCTGTATCAGGAACAGGTGATGCAGATTGCCCAGGTCATGGCCGGCTACACCCTTGGCGGTGCGGACATGCTGCGTCGCGCCATGGGTAAAAAGAAGCCCGAGGAAATGGCCAAGCAGCGCGGCGGTTTCATTGAGGGTTGCGCGACCAACAATATCGACGCAGACCTGGCCGGTAACATCTTCGACCTGGTGGAAAAATTCGCCGGTTACGGCTTCAACAAATCCCACTCCGCCGCCTACGGGCTGGTGTCGTACCAGACCGCCTGGCTCAAGGCTCACTACCCGGCGCCGTTCATGGCTGCGGTACTCTCGGCGGACATGCACAACACCGACAAGGTCGTGACCTTGATCGAGGAAGTGCGCACCATGAAGCTGCGCCTCGATGCGCCGGACGTGAACGCCTCGGAGTTCAAGTTCACGGTGAACGACGAAGGCCGCATCATCTATGGCCTGGGCGCAATCAAAGGGGTGGGCGAAGGCCCGGTTGAGGCGATCACCGAAGCACGCCAGGATGGGCCATTCACCGACCTGTTCGATTTCTGCGCGCGTGTCGACCTCAAACGCATCAACAAGCGCACCCTGGACGGCCTGATCCGCAGCGGCGCCCTCGACCGCCTGGGCCCTTACTTCCATGATGAGCCCAAGGCGTATCAGGCCAATATCGACCGTAACCGTGCGGTGCTGCTGACCGCCATGGAAGAGGCGATCAAGGCCGCCGAACAGACCGCCCGCACCCATGACAGCGGCCATGCCGACCTGTTTGGCGGTTTGTTCGTCGAAGAAGATGCGGATGTATACGCCAACCACCGCAAGGCCAAGGATCTGACCCTCAAGGAACGCCTCAAGGGTGAAAAAGACACCCTGGGCCTGTACCTCACCGGTCACCCGATCGACGAATACGAAGGCGAGATCCGTCGTTTCGCCCGCCAGCGCATCATCGACCTGAAGCCGGCGCGCGACACCCAGACCGTGGCCGGCATGATCATCGCCCTGCGGGTGATGAAAAACAAAAAGGGCGACAAGATGGGCTTCATCACCCTCGACGACCGCTCGGGCCGGATCGAAGCGTCGCTGTTTGCCGACGCGTTCCACTCCGCCCAGTCGCTGTTGCAGACCGACGCCATGGTGGTGGTGGAAGGGGAGGTCAGCAACGACGACTTCTCCGGCGGCCTGCGCCTGCGCATCAAGCGGGTGATGAGCATGGAGGACGCGCGCACCAACCTGGCTGAAAGCCTGCGTTTGAAGGTGAAAACCGAAGCGCTCAAGGGCGATCAGCTACGCTGGCTGGGGGATCTGCTCAAACGCCACCGTGGCGCCTGTCCGGTGACCATGGAGTACACCGGCAATGACGCCAAGGCCATGCTGCAGTTCGGCGAGACCTGGCGAATTGACCCGGCCGATGGCTTGATTCAAGCATTGCGTGACCAGTTCGGCCGTGACAACGTCTTCCTCCAATACCGTTGACGGCCAGGCAGTTTCTTTTTCATCAAGAGAATCGCCTGATCTCGACGAAACATTTAATCTCGACCTGGACGCGCCTCTCCCTTAAGGTAGGGCGCGAACAGACAACCGGCTGGCCAGGCATGCCCTGGCCGTCGACCCAAGACGGACGCTTATGAACCCGAATTTTCTTGATTTCGAACAGCCGATCGCTGACCTGCAAGCCAAGATCGAAGAACTGCGCCTGGTCGGCAATGACAATTCGCTGAACATTGGCGATGAAATCGCTCGCCTGCAAGACAAGAGCAGCACGCTCACCGAAGACATCTTCGGCAAGCTGACCAGCTGGCAGATCGCGCGCCTGGCTCGCCACCCGCGACGTCCGTACACCCTGGATTACATCCAGCACATCTTCACCGAGTTCGACGAACTGCATGGCGACCGTCACTTCTCCGACGACGCCGCTATCGTGGGCGGCATTGCGCGCCTGGACGACCAGCCGGTGATGGTGATCGGTCACCAGAAAGGCCGTCAAGTGCGCGAGAAAGTGCGCCGCAACTTCGGCATGCCGCGTCCGGAAGGCTACCGCAAGGCCTGCCGCCTGATGGAAATGGCCGAACGCTTCAAGATGCCGATCCTGACCTTCATCGACACGCCGGGCGCTTACCCTGGTATCGACGCCGAAGAGCGCAACCAGAGCGAAGCGATTGCCTGGAACCTGCGCGTCATGTCCCGTCTGAAAACCCCGATCATCGCCACGGTGATTGGTGAAGGCGGCTCCGGCGGTGCATTGGCTATTGGCGTGTGCGACCAATTGAACATGCTGCAATACTCGACCTACGCGGTGATCTCGCCGGAAGGTTGCGCCTCGATCCTGTGGAAAACCGCCGAAAAGGCGCCGGACGCCGCGGAAGCCATGGGCATTACTGCCGATCGCCTCAAGGGCCTGGGTATCGTCGACAAGGTCATCGCCGAGCCATTGGGTGGCGCGCACCGCGACCCGGCTGCGGCCGCCGCTACCATTCGTGCTGAATTGGGTTCGCAATTGGCGATGCTCAAGAAGCTGGATAACGAAGCGCTGCTGGCTCGTCGTTATGAGCGCCTGATGAGCTACGGTCTCTAAGTCGCAGCAATACCAAATGTGGGAGGGGGCTTGCTCCCGATAGCAGTGGTTCAGTCACCCTATGCGTTGACTGACACTCAGCCATCGGGAGCAAGCCCCCTCCCACATTTGCTTTGTGTATGCTCGTATCTCGCATTCCAGAGGGGAGCCCACCTTGATCGCCAAACTCCTGCAGACCCTGGCCCCCTGGCGCAATGCCCCGGCCTGGCACATCGCTTTCTCCGGCGGGCTTGATTCCACTGTTTTGCTGCACCTGCTGGCCTCCCTCGCAAAAACCCAAACCTTGCCCTCTCTGTACGCGGTTCATGTTCACCATGGCCTGCAGGCTGCCGCTGACGCCTGGCCAGATCACTGTCAGTTGATTTGCGACAGCCTGCAAGTGCCCTTGCGCGTCATGCACGTACAGGTGCAGCCCGGCGCAAGTCTTGAGCGCGCGGCGCGGGAGGCACGCTATCAGGCGTTCAGCGAGGTGCTCGGGGCAGGGGAGGTATTGCTGACCGGCCAGCATCGTGACGATCAAGCCGAAACGCTGTTGTTCCGCTTGCTGCGCGGCGCCGGTGTGCGAGGCCTTGCCGCCATGCCAGCGCATCGTCCATTGGCGCGAGGCTATCTGGTGCGGCCGTTACTGGCTCTATCACGCGTCGAGCTCGAAGCCTACGCAGCCGAGCATCAATTAAAATGGATCGAAGACCCTTCCAACGCCGATCCACGCTTCTCACGCAATTACCTGCGTCATGATGTGTTCCCGACGCTGACGCAGCGCTGGCCTCAAGCGGTTGCCAGCCTGGCTCGCGGCGCCGAGCAATTGAGCGAGGCCCGGGACTTGCTGGATGAATTGGCGCAGATCGACCTGCAAACCGCCGATCAAGCTTCAGCCTTTGCCTGGCTGCCACTGCCGTCGCTGGCACTTGGCCCCCTGCAGGCGCTGTCTGACGCGCGCCAGCGAAATGCCCTGCGCCACTGGCTCGCTGCGCTCACCCGCTTGCCCGACAGCGACCATTGGGCGGGCTGGAATTCCTTGCGCGATGCCAAGGGCGATGCACAGCCGCTATGGCATCTGGCTGACGGTGATTTGCACCGCTGTAGCGAGCGGATCTGGTGGCTGCCTTCCACTTATTCGGAATTTTCCGACGCGCCGTTTAGCTGGCCACGCCCGCATAACCCACTAGAGTTACCCGGTAATGGCCGCGTGTGGTGTGAAGGCACCCCGCCAGAGGGGCCGCTTGAAATTCGCTATCGCCAGGGCGGGGAAGTCATGGAAGTGCCAGGTCGAGGGCGGCGTGACCTCAAGCGTTTGCTCAACGAAAGCGGGTTGCCGGGGTTCATGCGTGGCAGATTGCCGCTGCTGTATCAGGGGGAGCGCTTGCTGGCTGTCCCCGCCCTGGCCGGGTTATGGGCCAACTCGCGGGATGGCTGGCAATTGCATTGGATGCCACAGAGCTGCGATCAAGGTTTGAGCTGATAGAGCCTTTCCGGTAGACTACGCTCCCTTCTTGATACAACTTCTGTGGATTCGCCTGAATCGCAGCAGTTGCCGATTACCAAGCAGTCTTTGCTGGGCGATTCCAAAAAATGTGTAGCGATCAACGTACCGGTGTTCCATTGCTGGTCTGTCACCACGCGGCGGTTTTTTTGAAAGGTGCACTGTGATTAATGCAGGTGATCGGGGGCTTCGGCCTTCCTTCGCTTTCCCCGGCGGCTCGGACCGCTTTAACGCAGACTTCTAGGGTTTTTCATGACGCGCTACATATTCGTCACGGGCGGTGTTGTTTCTTCATTGGGGAAAGGCATTGCCTCCGCTTCATTGGCGGCCATCCTGGAGGCGCGGGGACTTAAGGTCACCATGCTCAAGCTGGACCCGTACATCAACGTCGACCCGGGCACCATGAGCCCGTTCCAGCACGGTGAGGTGTTCGTCACTCACGACGGCGCCGAAACCGACCTGGACCTGGGCCACTACGAGCGGTTCATCCGCACGACCATGACCCAGAACAATAACTTCACTACCGGCCGCGTCTACGAGCACGTGCTGCGCAAAGAGCGCCGTGGTGACTACCTGGGTGCAACCATTCAGGTCATCCCGCACATCACCGACGAAATCAAGCGCCGCATCATCAAGGGTGCAGGCGATGCCGACGTGGCGATGGTCGAGATCGGCGGCACCGTGGGTGACATCGAATCCCAGCCGTTCCTCGAAGCCATCCGCCAGTTGCGTTTCGAAGTCGGCGCCAAGCGTGCGATGCTGATGCACCTCACGTTGGTGCCGTACATCGCCACTGCCGGCGAAACCAAAACCAAGCCAACCCAGCACTCGGTCAAGGAACTGCGTTCCATCGGCCTGCAGCCGGACGTGCTGGTGTGCCGCTCCGATCACCCGATCGACATTTCCTCGCGTCGCAAGATCGCGCAATTCACCAACGTTGAAGAGCGTGCGGTGATTGCCCTGGAAGACGCCGACACCATCTACAAGATCCCGGGCATCCTGCATTCGCAAGGCCTGGACGATTTTGTGGTCGAGCGTTTCGGCCTGCAGTGCAATGGCGCGGACCTCTCCGAGTGGGAAGCCGTGGTCGACGCCAAGCTCAACCCTGAGCATGAAGTCACCATCGCCATGGTCGGCAAGTACATGGAGCTGCTGGACGCGTACAAGTCGCTGATCGAAGCGATGAGCCACGCAGGCATCAGCAACCGCACCAAGGTCAACCTGCGCTACATCGACTCCGAAGACATCGAGAACCAGGGCACCGCGCTGCTCGAAGGTGTCGACGCAATTCTCGTTCCTGGCGGCTTCGGTCTGCGTGGCGTGGAAGGCAAGATCACCGCCGTGCAATACGCCCGCGAGAACAAGGTGCCGTACCTGGGCATCTGCCTGGGCATGCAAGTGGCCGTTATCGAGTTCGCCCGTAACGTGCTGGGCTGGAAGGACGCCAACTCCACCGAGTTCGATCACACCAGCGGCCATCCGGTCGTGGGCCTGATCACCGAGTGGGAAGACGCCACCGGCGCCGTCGAAACCCGTACCGAAACCTCCGACCTGGGCGGCACCATGCGCCTCGGCGCGCAGGACTGCCTGCTGGAATCGGGTTCGCTGGTTCACGACTGCTATGGCAAGGACGTGATCGTCGAACGTCACCGTCACCGCTACGAGGTGAACAACAACCTGCTGCCGCAGATCAAAGAGGCCGGCCTGAAAATCTCCGGTCGTTCCGGTGACGGCAAGCTGGTCGAAGTGGTCGAGGCGCCGGATCATCCGTGGTTCGTGGCGTGCCAGTTCCACCCCGAGTTCACCTCGACACCGCGCGATGGCCACCCATTGTTCAGCGGTTTCGTCAAAGCCGCACTGACGCAACATCAGAAGAAGGCGTAACCCTGATGGCCCAGAAGATCATTCGCGTAGGCGATATCGAAATTGCCAACGACAAGCCCATGGTGCTGTTCGGCGGCATGAACGTGCTGGAAAGCCGCGACATGGCGATGCAGGTCTGTGAAGAGTACGTGAAGGTTACCCAGAAACTGGGTATCCCTTACGTGTTCAAGGCCAGCTTCGACAAGGCCAACCGATCGTCCGTGACCTCCTATCGCGGCCCGGGCCTTGAAGAAGGCATGCGGATCTTCCAGGACATCAAGCAAGCCTTCGGCGTGCCGATCATCACCGACGTCCACGAGCCTGAACAGGCAGCCGTGGTCGCCGAGGTGTGCGACATCATCCAGTTGCCGGCTTTCCTGTCGCGCCAGACCGACCTGGTGGTCGCGATGGCCAGGACCGGCGCCGTGATCAATATCAAGAAAGCCCAGTTCCTTGCGCCCCAGGAAATGAAACACATCCTGAACAAATGCGTCGAAGCAGGTAACGACCAGTTGATCCTCTGCGAGCGCGGTTCGAGCTTCGGCTACAACAACCTCGTGGTGGACATGCTCGGTTTCGGCATCATGAAACAGTTCGAATACCCGGTATTTTTCGACGTCACCCACGCGCTGCAAATGCCCGGTGGTCGCGCCGATTCCGCCGGTGGGCGCCGTGCCCAGGTGCTGGACCTGGCGAAGGCGGGCATCAGCCAGTCCCTGGCCGGCCTGTTCCTGGAAGCCCATCCAGACCCTGACAACGCCAAGTGCGACGGCCCCTGCGCCCTGCGCCTGGACAAGCTGGAGCCGTTCCTGGCTCAGCTCAAGCAACTGGACGAACTGGTCAAGGGATTTGCGACGGTAGAAACCGCGTAAGCGGCATTTCTCCGGTAGACTTTCCCACGCTTTATGCTCAGGCATGCGTGCCTGAGCTTTGTCGTCTGCAAGCCTGCCCTGTTGTTCCACCCTTGCGGTCGGTCAAAAGATTTCCTTCAGCTGCGTCGTTTTCGTCAACTTTGGAGTGTTCACAACAATGGCAAAAATCGTCGACATCAAAGGTCGTGAAGTTCTCGACTCCCGTGGCAACCCCACCGTCGAAGCCGACGTGCTTCTCGATAACGGCATCATCGGCAGCGCCTGCGCGCCGTCCGGTGCTTCTACCGGTTCGCGCGAAGCGCTGGAACTGCGCGATGGCGACAAGAGCCGTTACCTGGGCAAGGGTGTACTCAAGGCGGTCGCCAACATCAATGGCCCGATCCGTGACCTGCTGCTGGGCAAGGACCCGCTGGACCAGAAAGCCCTGGACCACGCGATGATCCAGCTCGACGGCACCGAGAACAAAGGCAGCCTGGGCGCCAACGCCATCCTCGCTGTATCCCTGGCCGCTGCCAAGGCCGCTGCCCAGGACCAGGACCTGCCGTTGTACGCCCACATCGCCAACCTGAACGGCACGCCGGGTGTGTACTCCATGCCGGTGCCGATGATGAACATCATCAATGGTGGCGAGCACGCCGATAACAACGTCGACATCCAGGAATTCATGGTGCAGCCAGTGGGCGCCAAGACCTTCTCCGAAGGCCTGCGCATGGGCACCGAAATTTTCCACCACCTCAAGGCCGTGCTCAAAGCCCGTGGCCTGAGCACCGCAGTGGGTGATGAAGGTGGTTTCGCGCCGAACCTGGCGTCCAACGAAGATGCACTCAAAGTGATCTCCGAAGCCGTGGCCAACGCCGGCTATACCCTGGGCACCGACGTGACCCTGGCCCTGGACTGCGCCGCCAGCGAATTCTATGAAGACGGCAAGTACAACCTGTCCGGTGAAGGCCAGGTGTTCAACTCCGAAGGTTTTGCTGAATACCTCAAGGGCCTGACCCAGCGCTACCCGATCATCTCGATCGAAGACGGCCTGGACGAGTCCGACTGGGACGGCTGGAAGATCCTCACCGACAAGATCGGCGAGAAGGTCCAGTTGGTGGGCGACGATTTGTTCGTGACCAACACCAAGATCCTGAAAGAGGGCATCGACAAGAAGATCGCCAACTCGATCCTGATCAAGTTCAACCAGATCGGCACCCTGACCGAAACCCTGGAAGCCATCCAGATGGCCAAGGCTGCGGGCTACACCGCCGTGATCTCCCACCGCTCCGGCGAAACCGAAGATTCGACCATTGCCGACCTGGCCGTGGGCACCTCGGCGGGTCAGATCAAGACCGGCTCCCTGTGCCGTTCCGACCGTGTTTCCAAGTACAACCAATTGCTGCGTATCGAAGAGCAACTGGCGGGTAAAGCCAAGTACAACGGTCGTGGCGAGTTTCGCGGCTGACCGTTAACCGGTTAAAAATGTAAAAAAGTCGACGGACTGCGTCGGAAAACTCACGACAAAGTGAATTTCGACGTTAATCTGTTGGCCATCTAGCACAAGCCTGGTTTTTCCAGGCTTCGTGCTGTCAGTTGCTGCAAAAGTTTTGCATGGCGGTCTTTTTTCACTGGATACCCGATATTCGATGCGCAGTCCCAATTGGTTGTTCCTCGTCTTGCTCTTGTTGCTGGCTGGCCTGCAGTACCGCCTATGGGTGGGTAATGGCAGCTTTGCGCAGGTAAAAGACCTGACTGAGCAAATTGCTGCACAGCACGCCGAAAACGAAATCCTGCTGGAGCGCAATCGCGTCCTCGATGCCGAAGTGCTTGAGCTGAAAAAAGGCACCGAGACCGTTGAAGAACGGGCTCGTCATGAATTGGGCATGGTCAAGGAGGGTGAGACCCTCTACCAGTTGGCCCAATGACTCAGCGTTTGCCGGCCTTCTGGGCCGTGATTCCCGCCGCGGGCGTTGGTGCCCGTATGGCCGCGGACCGTCCCAAGCAATACTTGCAACTGGGCGGACGCACTATTCTCGAACACAGCCTAGGCTGTTTTCTCGATCACCCGATGCTCAAGGGCCTGGTGGTCAGTCTTGCTCCTGATGATCCTTACTGGCCTGGCCTGGCCTGTGCTGCCGACCCGCGTATCCAGCGTGCGGACGGCGGCTCGGAGCGCTCGGGCTCGGTGCTCAACGCGTTGCTGCAGCTCAATGCCCTGGGGGCCGGCGATGAGGATTGGGTGCTGGTGCACGATGCGGCAAGGCCGAATTTGAGCCGCGACGACCTCGACACGCTATTGGCCGAACTGGCGGACGACCCGGTGGGCGGCCTGCTGGCGGTGCCGGCGCGCGACACGCTCAAGCGTGCAGACAAGCGCGGCCGTGTGGTGGAAACCGTTGATCGCAGCCTGATCTGGCAGGCGTACACGCCGCAGATGTTCCGCCTGGGCGCTTTGCATCGTGCCCTGGCTGACAGTCTGGTGGCGGATGCGGTGATTACCGATGAAGCCTCGGCCATGGAATGGTCAGGTCAGGCGCCGCGATTGATTGAGGGGCGTTCGGACAATATCAAGGTGACTCGGCCGGAAGATCTGGAGTGGCTCAGGTTGCGGTGGGCCAATCGTAGATAGTCAGTTAAACCGAGTCGCCTTCATCGCAGGCAAGCCAGCTCCCACATTTGACCGAGGTGTCTGCAATGGCTGCGATCAAGTGTGGGAGCTGGCTTGCCTGCGATGAGGCCGGTGTGGTCAACGCAGACTCACTGGCTGTACTCCGGCCTCCCCGCCAACCCCTCCTTCAAAAAATCCACCAGCTTGCGCACCTTGGGCGACAAATGCCGCTGCTGCGGATACAGCCCCCACACCGCCGTATTCGGCGGCTGATGCGCCTCAAGCAGAGACACCAGCGCGCCACTGTGCAAGTGCTCCAGCACGTAGTAATCCGGCAACTGGCACAACCCGACGCCCTGCAGCGCCGCATCCAGCACCGCCTGCCCGCTGTTGCAGCGCCAGTTTCCCTGGACCCGTTGAGAAAATTCGCGCCCGTCCTGGGCCAGTTGCCAGATATCCGAACTGCCGATCAGGCAGTTATGCCGACTCAACTCCGACAAGCTGTGTGGCCGACCATACCGCGCGAGGTAGGACGGCGACGCGCACACATACATACGCCGTGGCGCCAGGCGGCTGGCGACCATCCGCGAGTCCTGCAGGCGGCCAAGACGGATCGCCAGGTCCAAGCCTTCATGTACCAGGTCCAGCTGTCGGTTGCTCAGTTCGATATCCACGCGTAACTGCGGATACAGCGCCATGAAGCGCGTCACCAGCGGCACGATAAATCGCTCACCGTAGGCCACCGCGCAGGTCATGCGCAGCATGCCCTTGGGTTCGCTGGCCAGGTCGCCGACCGCGCGCAGGGCTTCCTCGCGGCCGTCCTGCAGGCGTTGGCAATGCTGCAGAAAGGTCTGGCCGGCTTCAGTCAGCGTCACCTTGCGCGTACTGCGGTACAGCAACCGCGTTTGCAGGCGCTCCTCCAGGCGCGCCACTTGCCGGCTGATATGGGATGAGGACACCCCCAGCCGCTCGGCCGCCGCCGTGAACTGGCTGCACTCTGCCACCGCCACGAACTCATCAATGCCTTCCCAGCGGTTTTCCAACATTTGATTATCCCTGCACAGCAATAAAGTTTTGCTTTTGTCTGGATTATTAATCAAAGGACGCTGATTTACACTCACGGTCTCAGTTTTAAATTCCCTGGAGAAACCCCGGATGATCAAGTCTCGCGCCGCCGTAGCCTTCGAAGCCAACAAGCCCCTGGAGATCGTTGAAGTGGATGTCGCCATGCCCAAGGCTGGTGAAGTGCTGCTGCGGGTGGTCGCCTCCGGCGTGTGCCACACCGACGCCTACACCTTGTCGGGCGCCGACCCGGAAGGCATCTTCCCGTCGATCCTCGGCCATGAAGGCGGTGCGGTGGTTGAAGCAATCGGCGAAGGCGTGACGTCGGTGGCCGTGGGCGATCACGTGATCCCGCTGTACACCCCGGAATGCGGCCAGTGCAAATTCTGCAAGTCGGGCAAGACCAACCTGTGCCAGGCCATCCGCTCCACTCAGGGCAAAGGCCTGATGCCCGACGGCACCACACGTTTTTCCTACAAGGGTCAGCAGATTTTTCACTACATGGGCACGTCGACTTTTTCCGAGTACACCGTGCTGCCGGAAATCTCCGTCGCGAAAATTCCTAAAGAAGCGCCGCTGGAAAAAGTCTGCCTGCTGGGCTGCGGCGTCACCACGGGCATCGGAGCTGTGCTCAACACCGCCAAGGTCAAGCCAGGCGATACCGTGGCCATCTTCGGCCTGGGCGGCATTGGCTTGTCGGCAGTCATTGGTGCGGCCAAGGCCAAGGCCGGGCGCATCATTGCCATTGACATCAACCCGGCCAAGTTCGAAATCGCCAAGCAACTGGGTGCCACCGAGTGCATCAACCCGAAAGACTACGATCGTCCGATCCAGGACGTGATTGTCGACTTGACCGATGGTGGCGTGGACTTCTCTTTCGAGTGCATCGGCAACGTACACCTGATGCGCGCTGCCCTCGAGTGCTGCCACAAAGGCTGGGGTGAGTCGGTGATCATCGGTGTGGCCGGTGCGGGCCAGGAAATCGCCACGCGCCCCTTCCAACTGGTGACCGGTCGCGTCTGGCGCGGTTCGGCGTTCGGCGGCGTGCGCGGGCGCAGCGAATTGCCAAGCTATGTGGAAATGGCCCAGACCGGCGAAATCCCGCTGGACACCTTCATCACCCACACCATGGGCCTGGAAGACATCAACAAAGCGTTTGACCTGATGCATGAAGGCAAGAGCATTCGTACCGTCATCCACTTCTGAGGTCGGCCATGAGTCTGGAAAACCTGTCCTGCCAGAAAAGCTTCGGCGGCTGGCATAAACGCTACAAGCATCATTCGGCTGTGCTCGATTGCGACATGACCTTCGCCGTCTACCTGCCGCCACAGGCGGAGCAGGGTGGCAAGCTGCCGGTGCTGTACTGGCTGTCCGGCCTGACCTGCACCGACGAGAACTTCATGCAGAAGGCCGGCGCCCAGCGCATGGCTGCCGAGCTGGGCTTGATCATCGTGGCGCCCGACACCAGCCCGCGTGGGCCGGGTGTGCCGGACGACCCGGAGAATGCCTGGGATTTCGGCCTGGGCGCCGGTTTCTACCTGAATGCCACCCAGCAACCCTGGGCCGCGCATTATCGGATGCACGACTACGTGGTGCAGGAATTGCCGGCGTTGGTTGAAGCGCATTTCCCGGCTTCGGACAAACGCGGCATCAGCGGTCACTCCATGGGCGGCCACGGTGCGTTGGTGTGTGCACTGCGCAATCCCGGTCGCTACTTGTCGGTGTCGGCGTTTTCGCCGATCAATAACCCGATGGATTGCCCGTGGGGCCAGAAAGCCTTCTCCCGTTACCTGGGCGAAGAGCGCGCCAAGTGGCGCGAGTGGGATGCCTGCATGTTGATCAGCGAAGCCTCGGAAAAGCTGCCGCTGTTGGTGGACCAGGGCGATCGCGACGATTTCCTCGCCGAGCAGCTCAAGCCCGAAGCCTTGCAGCAGGCGGCCAGGGCGGCCAACCATCCGCTGCAACTGCGCCTGCAACCGGGTTACGACCACAGCTACTTCTTTATTGCCAGTTTCATCGAAGATCACTTGCGCCATCACGGACGCGCTTTGCTCGGTTAATCTGCGGCAAAAGTAGGTAGAATCACGCCCTGAATTAAATCGGGGCGTTTTTTTATGCGTATTGGCCACGGCTACGATGTGCACCGTTTCGCCGAAGGCGAGTTCATCACCCTGGGCGGCGTGCGCATTGCACATCACCGCGGGTTGCTGGCCCATTCCGACGGCGATGTTGTGTTGCATGCCTTGAGCGATGCCTTGCTCGGCGCGGCGGCACTGGGCGATATCGGCAAGCACTTTCCAGACACCGACCCGACGTTCAAGGGCGCGGACAGTCGTGTGTTGCTGCGCCATGTGGTCGGACTCATCCACGCCAGGGGCTGGAAGGTCGGCAACGTCGATAACACCATCGTGGCCCAGGCACCGAAAATGGCGCCCCATATCGAATCGATGCGCGCGCTGATCGCCGCCGACCTGCAAATAGAACTGGATCAAGTGAACGTGAAAGCCACCACCACCGAAAAGCTCGGGTTTACCGGTCGTGAAGAGGGCATTGCGGTGCACTCCGTCGCCTTGTTGCTGCGCGCATGAATGAACTGCAATTGCTGGGCCCGCGGGCTTATGGCGAGGCGCTGGGCAGCGCGGTCCTGAAGGCGACCGCCGAGGACTTCCAGGTCGATGAAGTGCTGGATATTCCGCTGAGCGGCGACGGCGAACACCTGTGGTTGTGGGTGGAAAAACGCGGCCTGAACACCGAAGAGGCGGCCCGGCGTATCGCCAGGGCGGCGGGTGTGCCGCTGCGCACGGTCAGTTACGCCGGGCTCAAGGATCGCCAGGCGTTGACCCGCCAATGGTTCAGCGTGCAGCTGCCCGGCAAGGCCGACCCGGACATGAGCGGTGCGCAAGACGACACCCTCAGGATCCTGGAAATGAAACGCCACAAGCGCAAATTGCAGCGCGGTGCTCATTCGGCCAATGGTTTTACCCTGCGCCTGACGCAACTGGCCGGTGATACCGCCGCCATCGATGCGCGTCTGCAACTGATTGCCCGGCACGGTATTCCCAATTATTTCGGCACGCAGCGCTTTGGCCATAACGGCGGCAACGTCGTGGATGCCCGCGAATGGGCTGCGCGCAAAGCCTTGCCGGAGCAGCGTGCGGTGCGGTCGCGGTTGCTCTCCACTGCGCGCAGTTTCCTCTTCAATAAAGTGCTGGCCGCCCGCGTGGCGGACGGTTCCTGGCAGCGTGCACAGGTTGGCGATTTGCTGGCATTTACCGACAGTCGCAGTTTTTTCCCGGCGGGGGAGGCTGAATGCAACGACCCGCGTCTGGCAATCCTGGACCTGCACCCCACCGGCCCACAATGGGGCGAGGGCGACTCTCCGGCGAAAGGTCTTACCTTTGAACTGGAGCAATCTGTCGCCGCCGGCGAATCTGACCTGCGTGATTGGCTGGTGAATGCCGGAATGAGCCAGGAACGTCGCATTCTGCGGCTGCCCATTGGCGGGTTGACGTGGCATTATCCCCGGCCTGACATTCTGCAATTGGAATTCGTCCTGCCGGCCGGATGCTTCGCCACTGTCTTGGTGCGCGAGCTTGTTGATCTGGTGCCGGTGGGGCAGACGGACAGCCCATGCGTATTCTGATATCAAACGATGACGGTGCCACCGCACCCGGCCTCGCTGCGCTTCATGCTGCGCTCGCGGATTACGCCGAGTGCGTGGTGGTTGCCCCCGACCAGGACAAAAGTGGTGCCAGCTGTTCGCTGACACTTGACCGTCCGCTGCACCCGCACGTCCTCGCCAATGGTTTTATCAGCGTGAACGGTACGCCCACCGATTGCGTGCACCTGGCGATCAACAGCCTGCTTGAGCAGCAGCCGGACCTGATCGTGTCGGGCATTAACCTCGGCGCCAACCTGGGTGACGACGTGCTGTATTCCGGCACTGTCGGCGCGGCGCTTGAAGGGCGTTTCCTCGGGCGAACCTCGTTTGCGTTCTCCCTGGCGTCGCGCCAACTGGACAACCTGCCCACGGCCGCCCATTTCGCGCGCAAGCTGGTCGAGGCGCACGCTTCACTCGACTTGCCGCCGCGCACAGTGCTCAACGTCAATATTCCCAACTTGCCCCTCGGCCATATTCGCGGTATCCGGCTCACGCGTCTGGGCCATCGGGCCCGCGCAGCGGCGCCGCTGAAGGTGGTCGATCCGCGTGGCAAGGAAGGTTACTGGATTGCCGCAGCCGGCGATGCCGAAGACGGTGGCGAGGGCACGGACTTTCATGCGGTGATGCAAGGTTATGTTTCGATTACCCCGTTGCAATTTGATCGCACCTTCAGTGATGCCTTTAGTCGTCTCGATGGCTGGCTGGAGGGGCTGCGCTGATGGCTCGTGAACAGGACGACCTGCTGCGTCGCGGCATCGGGATGACCTCCCAACGCACCCGCGAGCGTTTGATCCAGCGCCTGTATGAAGAGGGCCTGTCCAACGCTCAGGTGCTGGAAGTGATTCGGCGCACACCTCGCCATCTGTTTGTCGATGAAGCCCTGGCGCACCGCGCCTACGAAGACACCGCGTTGCCGATCGGCCATAACCAGACCATTTCCCAGCCTTACATGGTTGCGCGCATGAGCGAGCTGTTGCTGGCGGCGGGCCCATTGGACAAAGTGCTGGAGATCGGCACCGGTTCGGGCTACCAGACTGCCGTGCTGTCGCAGTTGGTGGAGCGGGTGTTCTCGGTGGAGCGCATCAAGGTGTTGCAGGACCGTGCCAAAGAGCGCCTGGTTGAGTTGAACCTGCGCAACGTGGTGTTTCGCTGGGGCGATGGCTGGGAAGGCTGGCCAGCATTGGCGCCGTATAACGGCATTATCGTTACGGCAGTGGCCACGGATGTCCCGCAGGCATTGCTTGATCAACTCGCCCCCGGTGGACGCCTGGTGATCCCGGTGGGGGCCGGTGAAGTGCAGCAATTGATGCTGATTATCCGTGAGGACGACGGCTTTTCCCGACATGTGCTTGGGGCGGTACGCTTCGTGCCGTTGCTCAATGGGCCGCTGGCCTGATCATTTATGGGCAGGCAGTGAATTCCGTTGCGTGGGATGTGTCTTACGGCGGGGTCTATCGAATCACGATGATCAAGCGTTGGTGGTCAACACGATGAGTCTTTCGTTTGCGCCGTGTACCGGTAAAAAGCCAATGCCCAGTTATACTTGCGGCATCTTTCAAGCCTGATACAGGCATTCATGTTCAGCCACCATCAAAGGGAGCGGCGGGTGAGTCTCACAGGTCTTGCGCAGCGTATGAGTAAAACTAGCTTTCAGCGACTGGTGCTTGGCCTTGTCTTGAGTTCGTTACTGGCAGCCTGCTCCAGCACGCCAAGCAGCGGCGCACGGGTCGTTGACCGTACCAAGGCGGTGCCGCAGAAACCTACGGTCACCACCGGGCAATATGTAGTGCGCAAGGGCGATACGATGTTCTCGATCGCCTTTCGTTATGGCTGGGACTACAAGGCGCTCGCAGCTCGTAACAATATTCCCGTGCCCTATACCATCCATCCGGGACAGACGATTCGCTTCGACGGCCGCAGCGGTTCCGCGCCCGTGTCCGTGGTGACAAGCAGTGGGTCTTCGTCATCCTCCTCGAGCAAGACCACCATCACCACCCGGCCTGCCGGTACCGCGGCGCCGACTGTCGCGAGCAGGCCCGCACCCGCGCCGCTGCCTCCTGCGGGCCCTGCGCCGAAGGGCTGGGGATGGCCTTCAAACGGGGTGTTAATTGGAAAATTCTCTTCAAACGGTAGTTTGAATAAAGGCATTGATATCGCTGGGGATTTGGGACAGCCTGTTTTAGCTGCGTCTGATGGGACAGTGGTTTACGCCGGGAGTGGTTTACGGGGCTACGGCGAGCTGGTCATCATCAAGCACAGTGACACCTACGTCAGTGCTTACGGTCACAACCGCAGGCTGTTGGTTCGGGAGGGGCAGCAGGTCAAGGTCGGACAGACGATTGCTGAAATGGGGTCAACGGGGACAGACCGGGTGAAACTGCATTTTGAGATTCGCCGTCAAGGGAAGCCCGTCGATCCGCTGCAATTCCTACCCCGTCGTTGATGTGTTACCAGCCTGTTCCCTCACGTAGAAGGAACAGGCTCCAGCGTTGCCAAGGATAAAGGCGCCGCTTGAGCTTGAGGTCGAACTCACCAAAGGACTATAACAATGGCTCTCAGTAAAGAAGCGCCGGAGTTTGACATCGACGATGAGGTTCTCCTTATGGAGACCGATATCGCTATGGAATCGATGTCGAATGAGGGACCTGCAACACCTTCAGTTCGTACCAAATCCAAGAACGCTTCCGCATTA
Source organism: Pseudomonas trivialis (assembly GCF_036864995.1). Lineage (NCBI taxonomy): Bacteria > Pseudomonadati > Pseudomonadota > Gammaproteobacteria > Pseudomonadales > Pseudomonadaceae > Pseudomonas > Pseudomonas trivialis. The sequence goes on from NZ_CP142151.1 coordinate 1,363,095, forward strand.
AAGCAACACAAGTACATTGACTACACGCGGGCACTTGATGCGACGCAGTTGTACCTCAATGAAATCGGTTTTTCCCCTCTGTTGACCCCCGAAGAAGAAGTCCATTTTGCGCGCTTGTCGCAAAAGGGTGATCCGGCCGGGCGCAAACGCATGATTGAGAGCAACCTGCGCCTGGTGGTGAAGATCGCCCGACGTTACGTCAATCGTGGGCTGTCCTTGCTGGACCTGATCGAGGAGGGCAACCTCGGCCTGATTCGCGCGGTGGAAAAGTTCGACCCTGAGCGGGGCTTTCGGTTTTCCACCTATGCCACCTGGTGGATCCGCCAGACCATCGAACGGGCGATCATGAATCAGACCCGTACAATCCGTCTGCCGATCCATGTGGTCAAAGAGCTCAACGTCTACCTGCGGGCGGCACGTGAGCTGACACAAAAGCTCGATCATGAACCTTCGCCCGAAGAAATCGCCAACCTGCTGGAGAAGCCAGTCGCGGAGGTCAAGCGCATGCTGGGCCTTAATGAGCGGGTGTCTTCGGTCGATGTCTCGCTGGGTCCGGACTCGGATAAAACCCTGCTGGACACCCTGACCGATGATCGTCCGACAGACCCCTGCGAGCTGTTGCAGGACGATGACCTTTCCCAAAGCATTGACCAGTGGCTGTCCGAGCTTACGGACAAGCAGCGTGAGGTGGTGATTCGCCGCTTTGGCCTGCGTGGCCATGAGAGCAGCACCCTGGAGGACGTAGGCCTGGAGATCGGCCTGACGCGTGAGCGGGTGCGGCAGATCCAGGTGGAGGGCCTCAAGCGCTTGCGCGAGATCCTGGAGAAGAATGGCTTGTCGAGCGAGTCGTTGTTCCAGTAGTAACGCAGTACAAATGTGGGAGGGGGCTTGCTCCCGATTGCAGTGAAACAGTCACCGGTTGTACCGACTGTTCCACCGCTGTCGGGAGCAAGCCCCCTCCCACATTTTTTGTGCGCGGCATTCCATGGCGCAAAGGCCAGATTCCGGGCATAAAAAAACCCCGCTTTTAAGGGCGGGGTCTTTTCGACTGAGTCAGTACAAGTTAGATAACTTGAACTTCTTCAGCTTGCATGCCTTTCTGACCGCGGGTAGCGATGAAAGAAACCTGTTGGCCTTCTTTCAGGCTTTTGAAGCCGTCGGATTGGATAGCTTTGAAGTGAACGAACAGGTCGTCACCGGATTGTGGAGTGATGAAGCCGAAGCCTTTTTCATCGTTGAACCACTTAACGGTACCAGTTTGGCGATTAGACATGGTGTAACTCCTTGAACAAAGTTAACTGCGACTCAGGAAAAGCCCTGGCCGAGACTGAGTGCAAAGAGCAGGAAAAATTCTTGGAGATGGTTGGATCGAAATTCAACATATCGTGTAGAGATTCTCAGTGACACAAGCAACACAGTGACGCCACCTTAACCGTTTTTCCGGAACGTGCCAATGGTATTTCCACAGGTTTCTATAAATTCGTGACTGGCGGCGGTATTTACAGCGCGCTCTTACGGCAGTCAGAGCCCGACCCCGCTGGCTGTGGCCTGCAGCCACGCGCGCATCCGCGAAGAAATGCCCCGCGCCCTTTGAACCCCATCGCCGGCCCCGGTAAGATGCCCCACAGCCTTTTTTCTACCTCGCTATTCAGGACACCCGCCATGAGCATCAAATCGGACAAGTGGATTCGCCGCATGGCGCAAGAGCACGGCATGATCGAACCCTTCGTCGAGCGCCAGATCCGTGGCGAAGGCAATGACCGCGTGATCTCGTACGGTGTTTCCAGCTACGGCTACGACGTGCGTTGCGCCGACGAATTCAAGGTGTTCACCAACATCAATTCGGCCACTGTCGACCCAAAGAACTTCGACGAAAAGAGCTTCGTCGACATCAAGAGCGACGTGTGCATCATCCCGCCCAACTCTTTCGCCCTGGCGCGTACCGTGGAGTTCTTCCGTATTCCTCGCGACGTGTTGACCATCTGCCTGGGCAAAAGCACCTACGCGCGTTGCGGCATTATCGTCAACGTGACGCCGCTGGAGCCAGAGTGGGAGGGCCACGTGACCCTGGAGTTCTCCAACACAACCACGTTGCCGGCGAAAATCTACGCAAATGAAGGTGTCGCGCAGATGCTTTTCCTGCAGTCCGATGAAGCCTGTGAAGTGTCCTACAAGGACCGTGGCGGCAAGTACCAGGGCCAGCGTGGCGTCACTCTCCCACGCGCTTGATCGAAAGGTCGTACACGTTAAGGGAATTAGTCTGCAAGAAGTGACTCTATTAGGTGTACTGCCTCGGTGCGTGTAAAGCGCGCCGAGCCACGCTTGAGGAGTACCTTATGAAGATTGACCCGCGAATCAGCGCTGAACTTGCCCGGCTTGAACCCAACCAGATTGGTGTTTTAGCCTGGTCCCTGATGGCCAACCCTGCTCACGCGGGTGGCATTCCCGGCCAACCTGAACCGGATTATCCCCAGCCGACCGAGCCAGGCGAGCCCGTCCTCCCGGATGAGCCACCGCCCGCACCTGTCGCCTGATAGATGTGCGGCCAGTCAGTGCCTCACTGAACGGGCCATACCTCGTGATCGCCGATCACAAACAGTCGGCGATCAACGTCCTGCTCAACTGCATAGCCGCCAGTAAATGCGCCGAAGGCCGGCAGAAGGCTGACCTGCGTGCCTATCAGAAAGCACGGCAGGCGCAGGCTTTGCCGGCCCTTGCCGCGCAATCGATACACCGGATGCACATGCCCGGCCAGCACGTGGTGGCTGGGGTGGGCGTCCGGTTCGTGTTGCAGAGCGAAGGGGCCCATCAGAAGCGGTTCGGTGACCACCTCAATACGTAAATCGGCAGGCGGATCGCCCGCACGTTTATCGTGATTGCCGCGAATCAACGTCATTGCCAGATCAGGCGTGCGATCACGCCAGGCCCTTAACGCCCCCAGTGTTCCGCTGGCGTGGGAGCCGGGGCCATGCAGAAAATCCCCCAGAAAGATCACTTGTTCGCAGGCAAACCCGCTTAGCACACGGTCAAGCCTCTGCAGATTGGCCGTGGTGGTCCCCTGCGGCACCGGTTGCCCGAGGCTGCGGTAGGCCGATGCCTTGCCAAAGTGCGCGTCGGCAATCAGCAGCGTACGGCGGGCGGGCCAGTACACGGCCTTGTCCGCCAGCAGCCACAGTTCTTCCCCCTCAAGCGTGACAGAGCAATACATCAACGTTTCCCGTTATCCGCGACTTTTTCCAAGTCCTTGACCATCCGCGCAATACGCTCCGACAGTTTTTCCGAGCTCATGCTCTCGCGCATCCGTTCCACCAGCAGCGGAAAGGCCAGCGGGGTAGGCCGCTCGATCATATGCAGATCGCGTTTGAGCGATGACAGATGCAGCAACGTATCTTCCAGCCGTCGAATATCCAACTCATCACGCAGGACTTCCTCCCCGGCCTGGGTCAGCAACAAGTTGTGCGGATCGTATTGCTTGAACACCTCGAAAAACAAACCACTGGAGGCCTGCACCTGCCGGGTACTCTTCGGCGCTCCCGGGTACCCGGCAAACACCAGCCCGGCAATCCGCGCGATCTCGCGAAAGCGGCGCAGCGCCAGTTCCCCTGCATTCAAGCTTGCGGCAACGTCCGCCAGCAGATGCTCCGGGCTCAGCAGGGCCTCGTTCAATAGACGTGGCCAGTGCACCTCGGTGGCGCTCAGCAGCTCTAGCCCGTAATCGTTCACCGCAATCGAAAACGTCACTGGCTGTTGCTGGCTGACCCGCCATGCCAGCAGGCTTGCCAGTCCCAGGTGCACCTGACGGCCGGCGAAGGGGTAGAGAAACAGATGCCAGCCCTCGCGCGACTTCAGCGCTTCGGCCAGCAGGTGATCGTGGGTGGGCAGCCCCGACCAGCGCAATTGCGTTTGCAGCAACGGTTGCACCGCTTGCATCTCCGGGCCGTCGAAGCGCCCATGCGCCGCCGCGTCAAAGCGTTCGACCACCGCCTGCGCCAGCTCGTTGGAAAGCGGCATGCGCCCGCCATTCCAGCGCGGCACGGCGGCTTTTTTCGCGGTGCTGCGGCGCACGTAGGCGGTCATGTTCTCCACGCGCACCAGTTCCAGCAAGCGGCCGGCAAACAGAAACCCGTCCCCCGGCTTGAGCCGCGCAATAAAACCTTCCTCGACACTGCCCAGATTCTTGCCGCCGCCGCCCTTGCTCCAGTATTTGAGATGGATACTCGCATCGCTGACGATAGTGCCAACGCTCATGCGATGACGCCGCGCCAGGCGCGCATCGGGCACGCGCCAGATGCCATGTTCGTCCGGTTCCACGCGGCGGTAATCCGGGTAGGCGGTCAGCGACAGGCCGCCGTGGCGCACAAAGCCCAGCGCCCAGGCCCAGTCCTCCTCCGTGAGTTCGCGATACGCCCAGGCACCGCGAACTTCCGCCAGCAAGGCATCGGGCGTAAAGCCGCCGCCCAAGGCCATGCTCACCAGGTGTTGTACGAGTACATCCAGCGGCTTGTGGGGCGATTCCCGCGCTTCGATGCGCCGTTCGGCGATTGCATCCTGCGCCGCCGCAGCCTCCACCAGCTCCAGGCTATGGGTCGGCACCAGCGTCACCCGTGACGGCCGCCCTGGCGCATGGCCGGAGCGCCCGGCGCGTTGCATCAGGCGCGCCACGCCTTTGGCCGAGCCGATCTGCAGCACGCGCTCCACCGGTAAAAAGTCCACGCCCAGGTCCAGGCTCGACGTACACACCACGGCCTTGAGCTGCCCGTCTTTCAAGGCGCGCTCCACCCAGTCACGGGTTTCCCGCGACAGTGAGCCGTGGTGCAGGGCGATCAAACCGGCCCAGTCCGGCCGCGCATCCAGCAAGGCCTGGTACCAGATTTCCGATTGTGCACGGGTATTGGTGAACACCAGGCAACTGCTGCTCGAGTCCACTTCGGCCACCACTTGCGGCAGCATCTTCAAACCAATATGCCCGGCCCATGGGAAACGTTCGGTGACGGGCGGCAACAGCGTATCAATGATCAATCGCTTGGCAGTCTGCCCCTGCACATTGATCCCATCGCCCTGTGGGACCAATACCTCCAGCGCGTGGGCCTGATTGCCCAGGGTCGCGGAAATGCCCCACACCATCAATTCAGGGTGCCAGCGCCGCAAGCGGGCCAACGCCAATTGCAACTGCACGCCGCGCTTATTGCCGATCAATTCATGCCATTCATCCACGATCACCATGCGCAGGTGCCCCAGGCTGGCCTCGCTGTCGGCGCGGGCGAGCATCAGGGTCAGGCTTTCCGGGGTGGTGACCAGCGCAGTGGGCTGGCGGCGGGTCTGGCGGGCACGTTCGCTGTTACTGGTATCGCCGGTGCGCAGGCCGACGCTCCAGGGAATCTGCAAGTCAGCAAGCGGTGCTTCGAGGGCGCGGGCGGTGTCGGCGGCCAGCGCACGCATGGGGGTGATCCACAGCACGCTCAGCGGTTCGGCTGGCGGCTTGCGTTTACCGGTGGCCGGCGGGCGCGTGATGGCCAGGCGGTTGAGCGCGGCGAACCACAAGGCGTAGGTCTTGCCGGCCCCGGTGCTGGCGTGCAACAGGCCGGACCGGCCCTGCTTGACCGCCGCCCACACGTCTTTCTGAAACGCGAAGGGCTTCCAACCCTTGGCGGCGAACCATTGCCTGGCGAAGTCGTGGGGTTTTGCCATGCGGCAGCTGACGTCCTGAAGGGTCTATTCCACAGACCCTTCGCGCGGCATAAAGGTTTACTTCAAGTTGCCACTCAAAAATTGCTGCAGACGCTCGCTCTGCGGATTGCCCAGCACCGCGTCCGGCGTGCCTTCCTCTTCCACTCGGCCCTGGTGCAGGAACAGCACCTGGCTCGACACCTTGCGCGCAAAACTCATCTCGTGGGTCACCATGATCATGGTGCGGCCTTCCTCGGCCAGGCCCTGGATCACCTTGAGCACTTCGCCCACCAGCTCGGGGTCGAGGGCCGAAGTGGGTTCGTCGAACAGCATCACTTCCGGCTCCATGGCCAGGGCGCGGGCGATGGCCACCCGCTGTTGCTGGCCGCCGGAGAGAAAGGCCGGGTATTGATCGGCCACCCGCGCCGGCAGGCCGACCTTGTCCAGGTAGCGGCGGGCACGCTCTTCGGCGTCCTTTTTGCTGCAACCCAGCACCCGGCGCGGGGCCATGGTGATGTTTTCCAGCACGCTCATGTGGCTCCACAGGTTGAAGTGCTGGAACACCATCGCCAGCCGCGTGCGCAGGCGCTGTAACTCGGCATCGTCGGCCACGCGCATGCCGTGGCGGTCACTGACCATGCGGATCGCTTTGCCATCCAGGGTCATGGCACCGTCGTCGGGGGTTTCCAGAAAGTTGATGCAGCGCAAAAACGTGCTCTTGCCCGAGCCGCTGGCGCCGATCAGGCTGATCACGTCACCGGTATTGGCCTTGAGCGTGACGCCTTTGAGCACTTGATTGTCGCCATAGCTTTTATGCAGGCCTTCAACGGTCAGTTTGTACATGGGGCGTGCATCCTCAAGGCGAAAGTAGATAGCCGCTGCGGTAGGCCTGTGCGCCTGCGACATGGCCGATAACCATCCCGGCAGTGGCCATGCGGCGCAGCGAACGAGCGTAAAGCAGGCCTGCGTGCCGGCAGTGCACGGGCGTTACGCGGTCGGTAATGGGGTCGATGATCTCGGCGATCAACTGCCCGGCGTGCAGGTATTCCCCCGGCAGGGCGCTGTACACCAGCAAGCCGCCCACTGGCGTGGCCACCGGTTCCACGCCCGCCAGCGGGGTGGCCGGGTAGGGCAGATCGGGCAGCGGCGGCGCCTGGCCGGCAATTGCGCCGAAGTGAATCAGGTAGTCGATGATCGCCTGACAGTCGAGGCTGGCCAGGCCATGGTTGACGTCACCCTGGCCGCGCAACTCGACGGTGACCGCAAAACTGCCCATGGGCAGCGGGAAGCGCTCGCCGAAACGTTGCTGCAATTGCCACCACACCAGGGTGAAACACTCGTCGAAGGACTGCCCGCCCGAGTCGGTGGCCAGCAGGTTCGCTTCGCTGCCGATATAGCGTGCCAGCGGCTCCACCTGCGGCCAGGCCTCGGGCGTGGTGTACAGGTGCGCCACGGCTTCGAAATCGCAATGCAGGTCCAGCACCATGTCGGCATCGCAGGCCAGGCGTTGCAGCACCAAACGTTGGGACTGCAACTGGGTGTCTGCGGTTTGCTCGGCCAGGGCGCCTGACAGCGCGGTGCGCACCCGCTCCACATTGCGCCGGGGATCGTCGTCCAGCAGCGCCTCCACCTGATCGCCGACCTGCGCACTGAGGTCGACAAAATGGCGATTGAAATTCTGCCCGCTTTCCAGCTCGTAGCGTCCCAGCGGGGTGTCCATCAACACCTGTTCCAGGCCGACCGGATTGGCGATGGGCACCAGCACGATTTCGCTGCGCAGGCGCCCGGCTGCCGCAAGTTCGGCCAGACGCTGTTTCAGATGCCAGGCCACCAGCATGCCCGGCAGCTCATCCGCGTGCAGCGAGGACTGGATATAGATTTTGCCGGCGGCCTGTTCCGGGCCGAAGTGAAAACTGTGAATCTGCCGCGCCGTGCCGGGCACCGGCGCGATCAGATCGTGTACCTGATGACGCATGAACACTCCTTAGCGGCTCGGCCCGAGGAAGGCCAGCCAGCGACGCTCCGCCAGTCGAAACAGACCGACCAGTGCGAAGGTCACCGTCAGATAGATCAGCGCGGCGATGCCGAACGATTGAAAGGTCATGTAGGTGGCCGAGTTGGCGTCCCGTGCGACTTTGAGAATGTCCGGCACCGTTGCGGTGAACGCCACGGTGGTCGAGTGCAGCATCAAAATCACTTCGTTGCTGTAGTAAGGCAGCGAGCGGCGCAACGCCGACGGCATGATCACATAGGCATACAGCTTCCAGCCGCTGAGACCGTAAGCCTTGGCCGCCTCGACTTCACCGTGGGCCATGCTGCGAATGGCGCCTGCGAAAATCTCGGTGGTGTACGCGCAGGTGTTGAGGGCGAAGGCGAGGATGGTGCAGTTCATCGCATCGCGAAAGAACGCGCCCAGCAGCGGCTGCTCGCGTACCGCCGCGATGCTGTAGATACCGGTGTAGCAGATCAGCAACTGGATATAGAGCGGCGTGCCACGAAACAGATAGGTGTAGAACTGCACCGGCCAGCGCACCCGGCGTTTGGGCGACACCCGCGCGATGGACAGCGGGATCGACACGATAAACCCGATGACTAGTGCCGCGCTCAGCAGCCACAGGGTCATGGCCAGCCCGGTGATGTGCTGGCCGTCGCTATAAAGGAAGGGGCGCCAGTATTCCTGCAGGAGCTCGATCATCGCACTGCCTCCCGTGAGCCTGCCGAGTAGCGCCGTTCAAGCCGGCGCAGGACGAAGTTGGACGCGCTGGTGATCAGCAGGTAGATCAACGCGGCGATGACCAGAAAATAGAACAGTTGATACGTGCTCTTGCCGGCATCCTGGGCGGCCTTGACCAGGTCGGCCAGGCCGATGATCGACACCAGCGCTGTGGCCTTGAGCATCACCATCCAGTTATTGCCGATGCCCGGCAGGGCAAAACGCATCATCTGCGGGAAGGTCACGTAGCGAAAGCGTTGCCCGCGCTTGAGCCCGTAGGCGGTCGCGGCTTCCAGTTGGCCACGGGGCACGGCGAGGATCGCGCCGCGAAACGTCTCGGTGAAGTACGCACCGTAGATAAAGCCCAGGGTGATGACCCCGGCGCTGAATGGGTCAATCTCGATGTAGTCCCATTCCATGAAGTCGGTAAAACCCGTCAGCCAGATTTGCAGGCTGTAGAAAATCAGCAGCATCAGCACCAGGTCGGGCACGCCGCGAATCAGGGTGGTGTAAAGCTGGGCGGGAATGCGCAGCAGGCGCAGGCTGGACAATTTGGCACTGGCACCGAGCAGGCCCAGCAGGACGCTGACGGCCAGGGACGCGACCGACAACTTGATGGTCATCCACGTACCTTGCAGCAACAGCGGGCCGAACCCTTTCAAGCTGAAGGCACTCAGCCCCAGGGTGTTCAGAAGATCTTCAAACATGAATTCAGGACCTATGGCGATAAAAAAGCGCCCACCGCAAAGCGATGGGCGCCAGCGTGTTATTTACCGCTGTACAGGTTCAGGTCGCCGAAGTGTTTCTTCTGGATGGTGGCGTAGGTGCCATCATCGTGTAACGCTTTGATACCTTTATCGAGCAGGGCCTTGAGGTCTTTGTTACCTTTTTTGATACCGATCGCGGTTTTCGACGGCAGCAACGGGTCGTCGATGGCGGCGCTGACTTCGTAACCTGCGCCGGCCGGCGACTTCAGAAAGCCCAGTTCGGCTTGCAGCATGTCCTGCACCGAAGCGTCCAGGCGACCGGAGGTCAGGTCGGCGTACACCTGGTCCTGGTTGGCGTAGGCCTTGGTGGTCACACCGGCCTTATCCAGTACGGCCTTGGCGTAGGCTTCCTGGATGGTGCCCTGCTCGTAGCCCACGGATTTGCCCTTGAGGGATTCCGGCGTAGAGAACCCTGCGCCTTTCTTGAACACCAGGGAGGTCGGGCCCGAGAACAGCTCACTGGAGAAGTCGATCGCCTTTTCACGGGCCGCAGTCACGGTCATCGACGAAATCACGCCATCGAACTTGTTGGCGTTGAGGCCCGGGATCATGCCGTCGAAATCGCTTTCAACCCATTTGCACTTGACCTTCAGTTCCGCGCAGATCGCGTTGCCCAGGTCGATATCAAAGCCCACGAGGCTGCCATCGGCGGCCTTGGATTCAAACGGCGCGTAGGAGGGATCCACACCAAAACGCAATTCCTTGTATTCCTTGGCCGTGGCTACACCGGCGGCCATGCACAGGGCCAGTGCAGAAAGGGTCAGCAATGCTTTTTTCATTAGGTAATCCCTGGAAACCAAGATAAGCGCTTGTGGCGCGTTTAGGACTGTTACTGAACGGTGTCAGACGGCTCTCAAGTAGCAATTTCTGCACCATAGTTCCGAATGAGCGTTTTAAAAGGCAAGGCGAGGGCGTTGGGAGTGTAGGTGATGCCCAAAAATGGGCATCGAAAATACCGTGCACTCATTCGGATCATTAACGATGATCAAGTTGTGGGAGGGGCTTGCTCCCACAGGGATTTGTATCAGGCGAGGAGGTCCTGCAGGATGGCCAGGTTATCGGCTTCCTCCACCGCCTTGTCCTGGCGCCAGCGCAGCATCCGTGGAAATCTCACTGCAATCCCGCTCTTGTGCCGCTTGGACAGGGCAATGCCTTCAAACCCCAGCTCGAACACCATGCTCGGCGTCACGCTGCTGACCGGGCCGAATTTTTCCACGGTGGTCTTGCGCACGATGGCGTCGACCTTGCGCATTTCTTCATCGGTCAGTCCCGAATAGGCCTTGGCAAACGGCACCAGCGTGCGCTCGGTGCCGGGCGGCCCGTCCCACACGGCGAAGGTGTAGTCGCTGTACAGACTGGCGCGGCGGCCGTGGCCGCGTTGGGCGTAGATCAACACCGCATCGACGCTGAACGGATCGACCTTCCACTTCCACCACAGGCCCATATCCTTGGTGCGGCCAACGCCGTAGAGGCCTTTGCGATCCTTGAGCATCATGCCTTCCACGCCAAGACTGCGTGAGGCTTCACGCTGTTCGGCCAGTGCTTCCCACGTGTCGGCCTGCAACAACGGCGAGGGCAGCAGCACGGGCTGGTCGCACGCGCTGATGACCTGTTCGAGCTGCGCGCGGCGCTCGGCCTGGACATGATTGCGCCAGTCTTCGCCCTGATATTCCAGCAGGTCGTAGGCGAGTACCGCGACCGGGGCATCCTCCAGCACTTTCTTGCTCAATGTCTTGCGGCCAATGCGCTGTTGCAGCAGGGCAAAGGGTTGCACTGCGTCTTTCCACACCACAATCTCGCCGTCGATCACCGTGCCGTCCGGCAGGCCGCTGACCAGGCTGTGCAGCTCGGGGAAGCGCTCGGTTACCAGTTCTTCGCCTCGCGACCAGATCCACAAGCGGCCTTCGCGCTTGACCAGTTGTGCGCGGATGCCGTCCCACTTCCATTCCACTTGCCAGTCCGTCGGCGAGCCGAGCAGCGTGTCGAATTGCTCGACCGGCTGCGACAGGCCATGGGCGAGAAAAAACGGATAGGGCTGCCCGCCGCGTTGCGCATGTTCGTCGGATGATTCAGGCGCAATCAGCTTGAGGTAACCCTCGGCCGTAGGACGATTGGATAAATCGGTGTAGCCCACCAGCCGCTGCGCCACGCGCTTGCTGTCCAGATCGGCCATGGCGGCGAGGGCGCGGGTGACCAGTAGCTTGGACACGCCGACGCGAAAGCTGCCGGTGATCAGCTTGATGCACACCATCAGGCTGGGCTGGTCCAGCTGCGACCACAACGCGGGCAGACGTTCGGCCAGGTCCATTGGCGACAGGCCGCGCAGGGGCAACAGTTTTTCTTCCAGCCAAACGGCCAGGCCATCCTGCGAGGTGTAGGTGGATTCGGGCAATAGCAGGGAAATGGTCTCGGCCAGGTCCCCGACCGATTGGTAGCTCTCTTCGAACAGCCAGGCTTCGATGCCTGACGCTTGGGTGGCCATGTCCCTTAAAAGGCGCGTGGGCACCAGTTGCCGGGGCCGGCCACCGGATAAAAGTACACCGCCCAGGCGGCATCTTCTGGCGGCGCCTGCAGGAAGTAGGCTTGCAATGCGGCGAGCTTGGCATTGCTGGAGGTGGTGGCGTCGAGGTTGGCGTACAGCTCGGCGAAGGCCTTCATGCGGTGGCCTCTTCTTCGTCGTCACCGTATTCGGTGGTGAAGCCCTGGGCGTCCAGGCCTTTTTCCCGCAGATGGCGCACCAATACACCCACCGAGCCGTGGGTGACCATCACCCGTTCGGCGCCGGTTTGCTCGATGGCCCACAGCAAGCCCGGCCAATCGGCGTGGTCGGACAGCACAAACCCCCGGTCTACGCCGCGACGCCGCCGCGTGCCGCGCAGGCGCATCCAGCCGCTGGCGAAGGCGTCGCTGTAGTCGCCAAAGCGCTTGATCCAGCTGCTGCCGCCGGCAGACGGCGGAGCGATGATCAGCGCCTTGCGCAACAGCGGGTCGGTTTTTTTGAAGTCACCTGCGTAAAGGGTTTCGGGAATGTAAATGCCGGCCTCGCGGTACACCCGGTTCAAGGGCTCGACGGCGCCATGGCTGAGGATCGGGCCGATGCTCGCGTCAATGCCGTGCAGGATGCGCTGAGCCTTGCCGAAGGAATAACAGAACAGCACGCTGGCCTTGCCGGCGGCGACGTTGGCCTGCCACCAGTCGTTGATGCCGGCGAAAATCTGCGCCTGGGGCTGCCAGCGATAGATCGGCAGGCCGAAGGTGGATTCGGTGATGAACGTGTGGCAGCGCACCGGTTCGAACGGCGCACAGGTGCCATCGGGCTCGACCTTGTAATCCCCGGATGCGACCCAGACTTCACCCTGGTATTCGAGGCGCACCTGGGCCGAGCCGAGTACGTGCCCGGCCGGATGAAAACTCAGGGTGACGCCGTGGTGCACCAGCCGTTCGCCGTAGGCCAGGGTTTGCAGGTTTATGTCCTGGCCCAGGCGCGAGCGCAGAATGCCTTCGCCGGGCGCCGCAGCCAGGTAGTGTTGATTGCCGGTGCGGGCGTGGTCGCCATGGGCATGGGTGATGACGGAGCGTTCCACCGGGCGCCAGGGGTCGATGTAGAAATCTCCGGCGGGGCAGTAGAGGCCTTCGGGACGGGCGATGACAAGGTCCATGGGGTGACCGGGGAGGTGGGCTTGTCTATTTTGAGGCGGGGGCGAGCGGGTAAGTTCTATCTGAATGCATGGGGCTCAACGGTGGGAGGGGGCTTGCTCCCGATAGCGGTGGATCAGTCAATAAATGCAGTGACTGACACTTTGCTATCGGGAGTAAACCCCCTCCCACATATTGATCCGGGTTCTTCAATAAGAACCCGATTTACTTGCCAGGCGTCAGGGTGAGCCGGTTTTTGCCATACACCTTTTCGAAGTTCTGCGGCTGCATCGGGAAGCTCTGGTACTGCGCCTTGAGCGCCGGGTCAATGCCATTGGCATAGTCGGGGCTGACCGGGTTGCCGGACTGACCGCTGCCGCCCTGGCCCATCATCGGTTCCACCTGACCGAAGTCGACAATCATGCGCAGTGCCGGCACCTGCGTGGTGTCGAAACTCTGGCCCCAGCTGTACGGTGCCGGGTTCAGGGTATTGTGGTCGCCACCACTGGCAAACGGGCCACGGATGACCTGGCCACTGGTGCTCTTCCAGGTGGTGCTGTGCAGTTTGCCCCACTGCCAGGCCGTGTGATCAGTGCCCAGTTGGCTGTCGCCGGCGCTGATCGCGGCGGCGAGGCTGCGGGCAAGGATAGTGGGCTTGTCTTCTTTTTGCGCCGTGCGCACATCGTCCCAGAACGGGCTGTCTTCGCGGCCCAGCAGGTGGTCGGCGTTGGCCGGGTAAGAGAGGTTGGCATTGCTGACAAAGGCTTTCCAACTGGCGCTGGTATCCGGGCCGAGTTCGTCGAGGAAGATCTGCCGCGTACTCTCTTGCAGGAACAGCTCGTAGATCGCCGCGTCGGAGGAGGATGGCGCAAGGCGCCCATCGAACGCCATCAGGCGGCCCAGCGCTTCACGCGCCTTGGCCTGTTCGGCCGCAGGCAGCGCAGCAATCGCCTGTTTCAAGGGCTGGGCCATGCCTGGCGCCTGGAACATGGTCTTGAGCTTGGCGGCGAATGGGGTGGTCTGGTCGTACTGCATGGCGATCATGCTGCGGCTGTCATGCTTGCCGGCGTTGGCCAGTTGCGCCAGGCGCTCGCTGCGCTCCGGTGCGTCCCAGGAATTGGACAGTTGCATGCCATAGCCACGCGGCGCGGTGCGCTGGTTGGCGGTGCCGATCCAGCCCTGGACCGGGTCCTGGTCATAGGGGTGCAGCATCGCGTCGGCGTAGCCGTCCCAGTCAAAGCGCGTGTCCCAGCCCGGCGAGGGCAGCAGGCCTTCGCCTTCGCGGCGGTTGGGGAAGCGGCCGGTGACCTGCCAGCCAATGCTGCTGGCGTCGGCGAACACCATGTTCAGCGCAATCGCACGGATTTCGCGGGTGGCGTCCGACGCCTTGCCGATGTTTTGCGCGCGGGACAGGTCGAAGAACGCATCCAGGCTCTTGTCGTCCTTGAGGTAGGCCGTTTGCAGGGCCAGGCCAAAACCACTGGTGAGTGCCTGGCTGCTGTTAAGCAGGGCTCCGTGGCGGGTTTCGTACACCACTTCACGAATCGAGCCACGGCCCTTGATGAAGAACGTTTCGTTACGCACGCCGGCCGGCAACCACTTGCCGTTGTTCTCGTAGTACAACGCGCTGCCCTGGCGTTTGACCTTCTCCAGGAACAGGTCCTGGGTGTCGCCCTTGACCGTGCTCATGCTCCACGCCACTTTGCCGTTGAAACCGGACAGCAGGGTCGGCAGGCCGGCAATCGAGGCGCCCGCGGCCTGGTATTTCGGCGCGCGGATCTGCACGTAGCTCCACGGCGACGGCGCTTGCGGCTGGGCCGCGAGGTCGTTGGCCAACAGGCTCTTGCCACTGCGGCTGCGTTGCGCGCCGATTGCCCAGTTGCTCGAGGTGGTCACCGCCAGCGCATTGAGCGTGCTCAGTTGCTGGCTGACCGTGTCCAGCCCGGCGAGGCCGGTGATCTGGCTGAGGTTCACGCCTTTGAGCTTATCTGCCTCGGCCAGCGGGATGGGTTCGTCCGGCGCGCTGGGGGTGAGCCAGGCGAGTTTGTCGACGCCGACTTTTTGCGCCAGTACCAGCGAAGACAGCTCTTCCTGCAGGTTGGCCGACTCGCTGAAATTGAGCAGGCAGAACAACAGCGCCGAATCTTCCGGCTTCCAGTATTCGGGCTTGTAGCCGGTCTGGGCCAGGTCCGGCGGCAGCTTGTCGCGGTAGCGGAACAGGTAGGCATTGACCCCGCGCGCATACACTTCGAAGAAGCGCTTGAGGCGTGGACTCGATGCGTTATACAGCTCGCCGGCGCTTTTTTTCAGGTTCACGGCGCGCATCAAGCGGTCGACATCCAGCACGTCAGGGCCGGCCATTTCCGCCAGACGGCCCTGGGCCAGCAGGCGCAGGGTGACCATCTGGGTGATGCGGTCGCTTGCGTGCACGTAGCCGAGGCTGAACAGCGCATCGTGGAAGGTATTGCTCTCGATCAGCGGCATGCCCTGGGCGTTGCGGCGTATCGACACATTCTGGGCCAGGCCTTTGAGCGGCTGCACGCCGGCAACGGGCGGCAGGGTGTCCTGGGTGCTCTGGAGCTGGCAACCGGCCAGGCTTAACGCACTGGCCACTGCCGCGGCAACGCCGAACCGGGGAAGAAAACGTGAGAGGGCTGGCGAGGCCATGGCAAAGCTCCTGCGGGGGTAGTTTTGGGTAAAACATCGCACATCAACGTGGGAGGGGGCTGGCGCCCGATGGCTGAGTGCCAGTCGCTGCATCTGTTGACTGGTCCACCGCCATCGGGCGCAAGCCCCCTCCCACATTTACATCTTCAGGGTGACTTAGACCCCGTGGCACTTCTTGAATTTTTTCTCGCTGCCGCAGGGGCAGGGATCGTTGCGACCAACGTCCTTCAATGCATTGCGCACCGGCTCCTGATGAGCGTGGCCGCAGTTGGGGCCGTGGACATGGCCGTGGTCGTGATCATGGTGCTCGTGATCGTGGTTGCAGTCAGGACCATGGACATGGGGTTGCTGAGTCATCGATGTCGCTCCGGAATAAAATCGCCGGGGATTATCTCGCCATTGTGGGCCACCTGCACGTCATTACCGATGAACAAGCCGGTTTTCAGCTCGCCCTCCAGGCGATAGGGCACGGGCCGGTCGGGGTTTTTGAGCATATGCACCACTTCGCGTATCTGCGGCCAGAGGTTGGTGCGCACCGATACCCTGAATACCGCATGGCTGCGCGGTGCCACGGTGAGCCATTCATTGGACTCGCCTTCGGTCAACACGAAGTCGCCCAGGCTGACCTTGTAGATCAGGCCGCGCACGGTAAGGTCGGCGTCGTCGCGGTTGTCCACGCGGAAATACAGCCTGAATTTCTGTTCCAGCAACTTGGCGCGCACCACTTCGACCTTGACCAGCGAGACGTGAGGCGGCGGCGAATCGTCCTCGAACCACGAGGCGCAGCCGGTAAGACCCAGGGTCAACGCCAGCATCAAGCTGAGTATACGAAGCATGGCGTGTCCCTGTTCTGGTGGTGTTAGAGGTAGCCTGCGCAACATTTCTTGAATTTTTGTCCGCTGCCGCACAGGCACGGATCATTGCGCCCGACCTTCACCTCAACGGTGGGGTCGATGAAGTACCAACGCCCGTCATTCTGTACGAAAGAAGACTGTTCGCGGTGACTATGTTCACCCGTGCTGTCATGCCAGCGAGCGGTAAAGGTCACAAAGGCATGTTCCGGCTGGCCGCCGAGCACTTCGGAACTCTCCACCTCAAGCCCCAGCCAGGTGCTCTGCGCGCTCCAGGCAGCGATGGCGGCGCGGTCGAGGCCGGGTTGCTGGGCCGGCAGCGTGGTCGCCACCAGATAATCGATCAGGCCCAGCACATAGGCGCTGTAGCGCGAGCGCATCAGTGCGCTGGCGCAGGGAGCCGGGTGGCCGTTGTGGTAATGGCCGCAGCAGGCATCCAGCAGGTTGCCACTGCCGCAGGGGCAAATGGGTGTGCTCATGGGTTACCACCAATACTTTCCGAAATTTTCCGGGTTGGCCCAGAAGCGGGCATTGAGCCAGTCCGGTACCTGTTTATAGTCAAGCAGATCGTAGGTGAACAGCGTCAGCACTTGTTCGTCGCGCTGGAAACGCTCGCCGGCCTGCAGGGCCAACGAGAAGAAGTCGGTGTCTTTCCAGCCGCAGGCGTCGAGGTCTGCCAGCACTGCGATGCGACTGGCATTGAGGTTGCGGATGCCGCCGAGCAGCGTCAGGCCCTGTGGCTTGGAAAGGTGTTCCAGGCAATCGACCGCCAGCGCCAGGTCAAAGCGCTGCGCCGCCAGGTGCACAGGCAGCGGACCGGGTTCGGCGACGGCGATAAACGTGTCGGGATGCGCCTGTTTAAACGCCTCCAGCGCCGGAAAGCGGCTGGCGCCCAACAGCAGCAGGCGTTTGGGCTGGTGCAGGTCGAGCAGGGCGGCCAAGGCTTGCTGGGGGGTATGGGCAGAAATACCGGCGGTCATCACAGATCCTCACATCAGAGCCGTAGAGACTAGCGCGGCTGCGCCCGCGGGCCTAGAGCCAGGGAGACAGAAAAAGCGCTGCTGAAGTTTTTTGATGCTTTACTGGCAAATCGCCTGCAGAAGTCGTTACTGTGGCCCTGATAACAATTTGAAAAGAGTCAGGAGCCCCATGATGCGTAAGGTTTTTCTGTTGGCCCTGTTGGTCAGCCCCATTGCCCTGGCCCAGAGCGTCAGTGTCGAAACCAACTCATTGATGCGCCTGCCCAGCAGCACCAGCGTGTTGCAACTCGAGCGCCTGGACGTAGCGGATTACGGCACTTTGCTGATTCCGGCGACGATCAGCCAGGTGACGGTGGAGGAACTGCACCTGGGCCGCGAAGCACGCATCGCCATCGTGCCGGGTAATACCGCGCTGCAACTGCAGGTGCGCCAGGCTCAACTGGAACACGGCAGTCAGATCACCTCGCGCGGAGCCCCGGGCACCCATGAAAAACCGGCCAGGGCGGGGCGCGATCTCACGTTGCGGATCAATTCGCTGACGGCTGAAACATTGTCGGTGGACGCCCGTGGCGGCGCCGGTGCCCAGGGTTATGCCGGGCTCGATGGCGCCAATGGTGAAGACCCGGGTTGCACCTGGGGTTCGGCCGGTCGCGGTTTCAACGGTGATAACGGCGGCGACGGTTTGCCGGGGGCAGCAGGGGCGACGGTACGGGTTGAACTGCCGCAGGACTTCCCGGCCGAGAGCATCAAGGTCTGGGTCGATGGTGGGCCTGGTGGCTTGGCCGGTACTGCGGGTAAACCAGGCAAGGGCGGGCAATCGAAGGGATGCGTGGTGTACCGCGCCGATGGCGGCGACAAGGGCCGGCCTGGTCTGGAAGGGCAGCCGGGGCCGGCCGGGCCTGCGGGGTCTGTGACCCTCCAGCGGCTGTGAGTTGCCTGGCCTGATGCTATCGGGCGCAAGGTCCTTCCCACATTTTGAACTGTGAATACCTTCAAATGTGGGAGGCGGCTTGCTCCCGATAGCGGACTAAAAGGCCGCCTCAGAACATCGGCCGAGCCGAAGCAATCGCCACCACCACCAACCCCACAATCAAATTGACGCCCACCAGCCTGCGAATCTGCCCCAGCGCAGCAGCGCCCGCCGGCCAGTCCTCGGCCACCACCGCCGCGCGCAATTGCGGGAACTTCAGCGCCTGGATGCGGATAAATAAAGCCGTCATCACCAGATACAACCCCATCATGACCTGCACATAACGCGGCGCCGTTTCAAAGCCGCTGAAGCGCAGTTGCAGCAGTCCCACACCGCTGATCGGCAAAACCAGCACCGCCACCCACACCCACACGAAAAAACGTTGAAACACATTTGCCCACAACCTGAGCCGGGCAGGGCCCTCAAGTGCCGCCACAGCGGCGGGACGCAGGATCATCCAGGCGAAAAACATACCGCCAACCCATATCAGGGCGGCCAGTACATGCAGGGTGTAAGCGAGGCTGAAGACGGTCATTGTGGTACTCCGTTCTGCGCGGGATTAATTAGCGGGGTATGATAGCGGCCGATCCGAACCACTGAAAATTTATCCAGCGTTTTTTGCGCCCGACTATCCATGATCAGCACTGAACTCAAAACCACGATCCAGGGCGCCTACTCGCGTTTTCTCGAAGCCAAGAGCTTGAAACCGCGCTACGGCCAGCGCCTGATGATCGCCGAAGTGGCGAAAGTCCTCGGGGATATCGACACCGACGACGAAGGTCGCCGCGAGGGTGACCCTGCGGTCGTGGCCGTTGAAGCCGGCACCGGTACCGGCAAGACCGTGGCCTACAGCCTGGCCGCGATTCCCACGGCCAAGGCCGCCGGCAAGCGCCTGGTGATCGCCACCGCCACCGTCGCCCTGCAGGAGCAGATCGTCTACAAGGACCTGCCCGACCTCATGCGCAACAGCGGTCTGAATTTCACCTTCGCCCTGGCCAAGGGGCGCGGCCGCTACATGTGCCTGTCCAAGCTCGACGTGCTGTTGCAGGAAGGCCATGCGCAAACCGCCACTGCCTCGCTGTTCGAAGAAGAAGGCTTCAAGATCGAAGTCGATGAAGTCAGCCAGAAACTGTTTACCAGCATGATCGAAAAATTGGCCGGCAATAAATGGGACGGTGACCGCGACAGCTGGCCCACCGCCCTCGAAGATGCCGACTGGGCACGCCTGACCACCGACCACAGCCAGTGCACCAACCGTCATTGCCCCAACTTCGGCCAGTGCGCCTTCTACAAGGCCCGCGAAGGCATGGGCAAGGTCGACGTGATCGTCACCAACCACGACATGGTGCTGGCCGACCTGGCCTTGGGCGGCGGCGCCGTGCTGCCGGACCCGCGCGACACCCTCTACGTATTCGACGAAGGCCACCACCTGCCGGACAAGGCCATCGGCCATTTCGCCCATTACACGCGCCTGCGTTCCACCGCCGACTGGCTGGAAACCACCGCCAAGAACCTTACCAAGTTGCTCGCCCAGCACCCGCTGCCGGGCGAGCTGGGCAAGCTGATCGAACAGGTGCCGGAGCTGGCGCGCGAGATCAAGACCCAGCAGCAGTTCATGTTCAGCGCCTGCGAGCAGGTGGCCGATTTCAAGCCCGGCGAAGACGTGGAAGGCCGTGAGCGCCCGCGCCATCGCTTCGTTGGCGGGCTGATCCCCGAGCACATGCGCGAAATGGGGGTTGAACTGAAGAAGGGCTTTTCGCGCCTGACCGATCTGTTCACGCGCCTGACCGATCTGCTCAAGGAAGGCATGGACGGCGAGGTCAACATCGGCATCGCCAGCAATCAGGCCGAGGAATGGTACCCGCTGTTCGGCAGCCTGCTGTCCCGTTCCCAGGGCAACTGGGAGCTGTGGACCGCCTTCACCGTTGAAGACCCGGAAGACAACCCGCCCATGGCCCGTTGGCTGACCCTGTCGGAAAGCGGTGCGCTGTTTGATATCGAGGTCAATGCCAGCCCCATCCTTGCCGCCGAAATGCTGCGCCGCAACCTGTGGAACGTGGCGTATGGCTGCCTGGTAACCTCGGCCACGCTGACCGCCCTGGGCTCCTTCGACCGTTTCCGCATGCGTGCCGGCCTGCCGAAAAAGGCGGTTACCGCCGTGGTACCGAGCCCCTTCCATCATGCCGACGCCGGCGTGCTGCGCGTGCCCGACCTCAAGGCCGACCCGCGTGATGCGCCGGCCCACACCGCCGCGATCATCCGTGACCTGCCGGGCCTGGTTGAAGGCTCGCGCGGTACCCTGGTGCTGTTCTCCTCGCGCAAACAGATGCAGGACGTGTTCGATGGTCTGGACCGTGACTGGCGCAAGCAAGTGTTCATCCAGGGCAACCTGTCCAAGCAGGAAACCCTGAACAAGCACAAGGCACGGGTCGATGGCGGCGATTCCAGCGTGCTGTTCGGCCTGGCCAGCTTTGCCGAAGGCGTGGACTTGCCGGGAGCCTACTGCGAACACGTAGTGATCGCGAAGATCCCGTTTTCGGTGCCGGATGACCCTGTCGAAGCGGCACTGGCCGAATGGATCGAGGCGCGCGGCGGCAATCCGTTCATGGAAATCTCGGTGCCGGATGCTTCACTCAAGCTCGTGCAGGCCTGCGGTCGCCTGCTGCGTACCGAGGAAGACCGGGGCACCATCACGCTGCTTGATCGGCGCTTGGTCACCCAGCGCTATGGCAAGGCTATTCTCAATGCCTTGCCGCCGTTCCGGCGTGAAATTTCCTAAGCCACTGTGGGCGAATTCGCCCACTTCGTGGTCTCTGTTATCGACGTATTTCATCAGGCCATTCATCGGCCGTCTGGAGAACCTTGCTCGTATGATTCGCACGCTGCCCGCTCTTTTTGCCCTGCTGTTCGCCGCGCCCTTGATGGCCGCGCCGGCCGGGCAACAAACGCTGTTCAACTTCGTGCGCCCCGCCGATGTGGTCAAGGTGGCGACCCAGGACGCCAGCCTGCCGCAGTACAACGCCGAGCAAACGGCCGAAGGCGAGGTGCTGCGCCGTATCACCTTCAGCCCTGCGGCCGAACCGAGCCTGGTGCTCAGCCCCCAGAGCGGCAGCTGGGACTGGTCGCAGTCCGGCGCCATGAGCCTGCGTATCCAGAGCGCCATGGACTGGGCCTTGACCCTCTACATCAAGGTGCAGAGCAGCGACGGCAAGACCCTGGTCAGCCGCATCGACCTGCCGGCCGGCCCGGCGCAGACCTTGCTGGTCCCGCTGCAGGCCAATTCGCCCTTGAGCCAGGGCATGAAGGCCGGCCCGCCGATGCCGATCAGCCTCGACGGCCAGCGCGTGTTGCTCGCCGCCAGCAGTGGAGAAATCGACCGCAGCCAGGTGGTGTCGGTGACTTTGTCGATGCTCAAGCCCAATGCCGCCCAAAGCATTCTGCTGGAGCGCTTTGGCGTGCAGGATATCGAACCGGTGATCAAGGCGGCCTATGGCGAACTGGTTGACGCCTATGGGCAATCCACCCGTGCGCGCTGGCCGGAAAAGGTCAGCAGCGACGAGCAACTCAAGGCCGCCGCTGCCCGGGAGCAGCAACAGCTCAAGAGCTGGCTGGCTGAGCGCGACAAGTCCTCACTGGACACATTCGGGGGCTGGAACAAGGGTCCGGCCTTCGAGGCCAGCGGTTTTTTCCGCACCGAGAAGCGCGACGGGCGCTGGTACCTGGTGACGCCGCAGGGCCATCCGTTTTACTCGCTGGGCGTCAACACCGTGGCTGCGGACAACAACCAGACCTACGTGGGCGGTCGCGAATGGATGTTCGCTGCGCTGCCCAAGGCCGGTGAACCCTTCGACAAATACTACGGCAGCAGCGACAACCGCACCGGCAACGGCTCAGGCGAAGGCCGCAACTTCGCCTCGGGGCGCTGGTACGATTTCTACGGTGCCAACCTGCAACGTACCTATGGCAGCGAACACTTTGACCACAAGCGTTGGGTCAACCACACCCTGGACCGTCTGCAGGCCTGGGGTTTCAACACTGTCGGCAATTGGAGCGACGAGGACCTGGCCGACGCCGAACGCGTGCCGTACACCTTGCCGCTGTCGATCGTCGGCGATTACGCCAGCATCAGCACCGGCACCGACTGGTGGGGTGGCATGCCCGATCCGTTCGACCCGCGCTTCGCCATGGCCACCGAGCGCGCCGTGGCCATTGCGGCCCGCGACCATCGCGACGACCCCTGGCTGATCGGCTATTTTGCCGACAACGAACTGGCCTGGGCCGGACCCGGTGATGATCCCAAATCCCGCTATGCGCTGGCCTACGGCACCTTACGCATGACCACCGACGTCCCGGCCAAGCGTGCGTTCCTCAAGCAACTGCGCGACAAATACCGCAACGAAGAAGGCCTTTCCAAAGCCTGGGGCATTCAACTGGCGGGCTGGGAATTGATGGAAGATCCGGGCTTTGAACCGCCGATGCCCAACCCTGAGCACCCGGAAATCGAAGCCGACTTCAAGTATTTCCAGAAGACCTTCGCCGATGCCTACTTCAAGACCATTTCCGACTCGCTGAAATGGCATGCGCCCAACCAGTTGCTGCTGGGCGGGCGCTATGCGGTGAGCACGCCCGAAGCGGTGGCCTCGTGCGCGCAATATTGCGATGTGCTGAGTTTCAACATGTATACGCTCAAGCCTCAGGACGGCTACGACTTCGCCGCGTTGCGCGCGCTGGACAAGCCGGTGCTGATCACTGAATTCAACTTCGGCTCCGCCGACCGTGGCCCGTTCTGGGGCGGCGTGACGCAATTGGCCCGGGAAGAGGATCGTGGTGCGGCGTACGCCACCTTTCTCAAGCAGGCGATGGCCGAGCCTTCGATTGTTGGCGTGCACTGGTTTCAGTACCTGGACCAGCCGGTGACCGGCCGCTTGCTGGATGGCGAAAACGGACACTTTGGCCTGGTGGGTATAACCGATGTGCCATTCCAGGGCTTTGTCGACAGCGTGCGCAAAAGCAACCTGGCGGCGGTCGACCAACTGGGCAAGGCGGCCGAGCAAGCCAGGGCGGCCGGCGCGGTGCGTGAGCATGAAGGCGGCAAGGTCGGGCCGACGGGTGAGGGCGCGGGGAAGGGGGCCGGGCATGCCGGTGGGCATTCCGGGAATGGCCATTGATTCCGCGCTGATGGGTTCACAAATCCTACAAGGGCTGGAACAATGTCCGCCACTTTTAACGGCGTTTTCCGAGGGGGCTTCGGTGCAGGTTCAGGGTCATTACGCGCTCCAGTTTGAAGCTGTGCGCGAAGCGTTTGCCGCGTTGTTCGATGACCCGCAGGAGCGTGGTGCCGGGCTCTGCATCCAGATCGGTGGCGAAACGGTGGTTGACCTGTGGGCCGGCACCGCCGACAAGGACGGGGCCGAGGCCTGGCACAGCGACACCATTGTCAACCTGTTCTCCTGTACCAAGACTTTTACGGCGGTTGCGGCCCTGCAACTGGTGGCCGAGGGCAAGCTGCGGCTGGATGCGCCAGTGGCCAACTACTGGCCTGAATTTGCCGCTGCCGGCAAGCAAGCCATCACCTTGCGCCAGTTGCTCTGCCATCAGGCCGGGTTGCCGGCGATCCGCGAGATGCTGCCTGCCGAGGCGCTCTATGACTGGCAACTGATGGTCGATACCCTGGCGGCCGAGGCCCCGTGGTGGACGCCGGGCCAGGGCCATGGCTATGAGGCGATTACCTACGGCTGGCTGGTCGGTGAGCTGCTGCGTCGCGCCGATGGGCGTGGGCCGGGGGAGTCCATCGTGGCACGGGTTGCACGGCCATTGGGCCTGGACTTTCATGTTGGCCTGGCAGATGAAGAGTTTTATCGTGTTGCCCATATAGCGCGCAGTAAAGGCACTATGGGCGACGAGGCCGCACAACGTTTACTGCAAGTAATGATGCGTGAACCGGCGGCCATGACGACACGCGCATTTGCCAACCCTCCATCCATTCTGACCAGCACTAATAAACCCGAGTGGCGACGCATGCAGCAGCCGGCGGCTAATGGTCACGGTAATGCGCGCAGTCTGGCGGGTTTTTATAGTGGCTTGCTCGACGGTAGTTTGCTGGAGGCCGACATGCTCGAAGAGTTGACCCGCGAACACAGTATCGGGCCGGATAAAACATTATTGACTCAAACCCGCTTCGGCCTGGGCTGCATGCTGGATCAGCCGCAACTGCCCAATGCCACTTTCGGCCTTGGCCCGCGTGCTTTCGGGCACCCTGGCGCGGGTGGTTCGGTGGGGTTTGCCGACCCCGAGCATGATGTTGCATTTGGTTTCGTGACTAATACATTGGGTCCCTATGTACTTATGGACCCGCGTGCACAGAAGTTGGTCGGAATATTGGCCGATTGTCTATAAAGCGCTTGCCGTTTCACAATTTTTTGTTACAAATGCGACTATAAGAAGACGCTGACGGAATAATGCAATTTAACTGTTCTGCAGGCGTCTGTTTATGGGTCAGTCTGACCCCTCCGGTTTTTCTCATTGTGTGGATATCTCATGTTATCGAACAAGTCCTTGGCACTGGCGCTGTGCCTCACTATTACAGGTTGCGCGCAAACGCCACAAAATGATGCCGAAGGAGGGCACTGGTGGTCATTTGGATCCGACAAGGCTGCTACCAAGGACGCAGTGACCCAAACCGACGCCAAGCCTGACGCCAAGCCAACTGCGGGCGCCAAGCCAGCCGCTCCGGCTCCGGCCGCTGCAGCTGCTCCGACACCTGCCACCGCTGCCGCTCCTGCGCCGGCGGCTAAAGCCGACAGCGGCTTCAACTGGTGGCCGTTCGGCGCCAAGAGCACCGACGACAAGGCCGCTGCCGACAAGGCCGACCTGAAAGCCGACGTCAAAGCCGCCACTCCGGCTTCGGACGCTGCGCCTGTCGTCGCCAAGACCGACACCGACACTCACTGGTGGTGGCCGTTCGAAAGCAAGCCCAAGCCATTGGCCAAGGTCGACGTCAGCAACGTGCAGATGCCTGACCCGAAAATTACCCAGGCCTGGCTGGACGACTACGAGCCACGCCTGCGTGAAGCGATCAAGGACAGCAACCTGCAGCTGGAACGTCGCGATAATGTACTGGTGGTGATCGCCCCGGTTGACGGCTCCTACAACCCCAAGCGTCCGGCCATGTTGCTGCCGGTGACCCTGGGCCCGTTCACCCGCGTGGCCAAGGCCGTTGAAGCCGATCCAAAAACGGCCGTACTGGTGCTCGGTCACGTTGATGCCACCGGCACCGCCCCGGCGAGCCAGGCGCTGACCAAGGAGCGTGCACAGTCCATCGCTTCGATCTTCAGCCTCAGCGGCCTGAAGCAGGATCGTCTGATGCTGCGCGGCATGGGCGACCTGATGCCGCGTGCGGCCAACGACAGCAACCAGGGCCGTGCGCTGAACCGTCGCATGGAAATCATGTTCACGCAGCGTACAACCATGTTGGCGCTGCTGAGCAAGTACAACTCGGGCAAGACCCCGCCTGTGGCTGAAATGGTCGCCGTGCAGAATGTTCCTGCACCGGCGCCGGCTGCCAAACCTGCGGCCAAGGCTCCGGCGAAAAAGGCTGCCACCAAGAAAGCCGCTGCCAAGCCAGCCGCCAAAAAGGCCCCGGCCAAACCGGCTGCGAAGAAAACCGCTCCGGTCAAGGCCAAGGCCGATGCACCCGCTGCGGCTGATCAGGCAAAAAACTGAGTCGTTGAACCACAAGGATAAAGCCGCATGACCCAGGCACTGGCCGATATGCGCCGTGATTACACACGGGACGGTTTGAGCGAGGCCCACGCCCCGAGCGAGCCGTTTGCCTTGTTCAGCCAGTGGTTTGCCGATGCGGTGAGCACCGAGCAGGCCCCGGTCGAGGCCAATGCCATGACCCTGGCCACGGTCGACGAGGATGGTCGCCCGCACTGCCGCATCCTGTTGCTCAAGGGCCTGGATGCGCAGGGCTTTACCTTCTTTACCAACTATCAGAGCGCCAAGGGCGAGCAACTGGCGGCGCGTCCGTTCGCGGCCATGACCTTTTTCTGGCCGACCCTGGAGCGCCAGGTGCGCATCGAGGGGCGGGTGGTCAAGGTTTCGCACGAGGAATCGGATGCTTATTATCAGGTCCGTCCCCTGGGCAGCCGGCTGGGTGCCTGGGCTTCTCCGCAGAGTAAGGTCATTCGTGACCGTGAAGAACTGCAGGCACTGCTCAAGGCCACCGAACAGCGCTTCAGCGATACGCAGCCCGACTGCCCCGAGCACTGGGGAGGCTATCGCTTGCTGCCGGAGCGTATCGAGTTCTGGCAAGGCCGTTCCAGCCGCCTGCATGATCGGCTGAACTACCGCCTGCAAGGCACCGACTGGACACGCGAGCGCCTTGCGCCCTGAGCTTCACCTTTCGTCACTCGACTTGAATGTTGCCTGCTGCGCTGGAGTCTTAACTCAACAGATTCCGGGCGCTTTCGGCCGTGCGGCTACACTGGTGAAGAGTGTTGTTGCAGTGTTATCCGCAACGGGACGGAAAACCGTTCGTCGATTTTTCGGGTGATGGCAGTCTGTACTCTGGCTGAATGAAAGCAATTTTCTGACGTGAGTGCCGTGACAGGCGGCAGGTGGCAGCGTCTAATGAATACCTGTCCTTTGGAGTTGATGCTATGCGTAAGTCCGTTTTACTGGTTGCCTGCTTTACCACCCTGTCGTTGCTGCTGGGTGGCTGCGCCTCGAGTCTGACCGGCGACTCGTACTCCCGTGACGAAGCACGTCGTGTGCAGACCGTTCGCATGGGCACCATCGAATCCCTGCGTCCGGTGAAAATCGAAGGCACCAAGACCCCAATCGGCGGCGCTGCAGGCGCAGTCATCGGCGGCGTGGGCGGCAGCGCCATCGGCGGCGGCCGTGGCAGCATTGTCACCGCCGTCATCGGCGCCGTCGCCGGTGACCTGCTAGGCTCGGCCACCGAAGAAGGCCTGACCCGCACCCAGGGTGTGGAAATCACCGTTCGCGAAGACGACGGCAGCACCCGCGCTTATGTGCAGGCCGTGCAGGAAAATGAAATCTTCCGTATCGGTGATCGCGTGCGCATCATGACGGTTGACGGCACCAGCCGCGTTACGCGCTAAACGTCGGTCGTGGAAACACAAAACCCCAACCGGGTGACTGGTTGGGGTTTTTTCGTTTCTGATGCTTTTCGCGGCGTTTATTTCCGGGCGTCAGGTAAACATCTCTATGTCATCCATCGCATCATTCACGGATGCGGATAAGGCGGTGCCCCTTCTTCTTGCTTGTTCGAACGCAGGGATGATTTTCGTCATGTCTATCTCTCCGAATCGACGTGCGATGTGACCTATCGCTACGATAGCGGCTGATGCGATGTCATCGTCAGGGTGCCCGATAAACTGGAGGCACGTGTTTTGTGCCCATCCTCCGTCCATTTCATTCAGCCCAATCGAGATCAATGCCTCTGTTACCTTGCTTCTATCCGTCGTTGCTAAATAACGTACTGCTTCATCGTGATCCAATGATGGGTCGTGGTATCGCATAGTCATTTTGTATCTCCCAATATTTTTCCCTTGCGGTTGGTCTTTCCGGCTCTGATCAAGGCGTTTTTCATCTCCTGCCGTAAGCCACTCCAGGGCCTTACGTGCGCGTGATAGGAGCCTTCAGCTGTGCGGTCTATCACCACAAACTCCTTGGTGTGTGGATCAATTGCTATACGTCTACGCGAGTTGGGTGGATTTACTTCTATCGACTCATTGAGTGAATCCAATCCGTTTTCAGGCCTTTTACTTTTAACTGAGTTTCCCTTCTTGCCGTGATAAGGCGCGTCCTCATACTTCCAGCTTACGACGATATACAGGGGCCTGACCCCGGAGTCCGCGGGGAAGACGAGAATGAAGTCCCTGTACTCAGGCGGGTAAATCGGGTCGACAATAATCGTCGCGGCGTTTTCGGTCGGCGGATATACCCATATGTGCGGTATCGATGGTGCCGCTTCCAGTGCCGGTATTCCGAGTGTATTGGCGGGGTCTGCGGCAGGTGTCCAGATCAGCTCAATGCCATCACCCAAGTGGGCGATGTATTGCGTTCCGGATACCTGAAACTGCACGACATCGACCATCTCCCAGTCGAGATTCTTTCCGGTATAAAAGGCATAGCCCTTGAGCGTGCCGTCGTCTCGTTGTTCGATATGCAGTCGGACGCGAGTGCGTGCCCTGGCCATGGAGCGCAATTGTTCTTCGCTGTAGAGCGCACTGTCACCGAGGTTGGAGGGCCAGACCAGAGCAACCAGGCCTGCCAGAAAGCCTGCACCGACGGTACTGGCACCGGCAGCGGCGATTGCTGCTGTGTGTTCTGCGATGGCGCTGCCGCCTAGTGCCAATGCCCCCAGCCCGGCAGGTATTGCCGCGCCGCTGACTTTTCGCAAGGGCAAACGGCCAGTGGCGTCAGCTTCCAGCGCTCCCAGCAGTGCGTACTCGCCGTAATCCTTGAGTTGATCCAGAGGCACATAACCGGTCGGATCGTGGTAATCGATGAGTGCGTCCGGCAAGTTGCATGACTTGGCAAATACGCAACCCACCTTGGGGTCCTGAGGCGTTGGTGGCTTCACCCGGAAATACGCTTCTTCAGCAATCTGCCGGTCGATCATTTCTCCATGAACGCGCTGCTGGCTTGCCGTCCGGGCCGCTAACTGAGCTTCACTCATGGGCTCAAGTCGTCGATACCCGCCGGTCCCGGTGCCGTAGGATCGCCAGACTTGAACTACGTCCTTGTTGCTTGCCATTGTGCCCTCCTGGCGCGGTGCTTAACGAGATCCGGCGTAGAAGCCGGGTGCCGACGTTAGAGCAAGACGAGGAGGGTGGATGTAGGAAGGAACTGCGAAACAAGGGGGAATTGGATGAAGCAGGAGCCGGCTCACCGGCTCCTGCTAAAAGGGTCAGGCCTTCTTGCGACTTGCCATCGCCGTCACCCCATAACCAATACACGCCGCGAGTATCGATCCGGTGAGGATCCCCATTCGATCCTCCCCGGCAAACTCGCTGGCGCCTGGCACAAACGCCAGGGAGCCGACGAAGAGGCTCATGGTGAAACCGATTCCGCACAGGATCGCCACGCCGAATACCTGGCCCCAGTTGGCACCGGCAGGCAGGGCGGCGAGGCCGGTCTTGATGGCCAGCCAGGTGAGACCGAATACGCCGACGGTCTTGCCGATCAGCAAGCCGGCTGCAATGCCCATGGGGACGTGGTGGGTGAAGCTGTCCAGAGTGACGCCAGTCAGGGAAACCCCGGCATTGGCGAAGGCGAACAGCGGCAGGATGGCATAGGCCACCCACGGGTGCAGCGCGTGCTCCAGGCTCAGCAGCGGTGAAGTTTCAGCATTTTTGGTGCGCAGCGGAATACAGAATGCCAGCGTCACCCCGGCGAGGGTGGCGTGCACGCCGCTTTTGAGCACGCAGATCCACAGAATCAGACCGATGATCAGGTACGGCCCAAGCTTGACTACGCCCAGCCGATTCATCGCGATCAGGGCCACGAGGCAGGCGGCCGCACCGGCCAGCGCAGCACTGGACAGATCGGCCGAGTAGAACAATGCAATGACGATGATTGCCCCCAGGTCATCGATGATTGCCAAGGTCATCAGGAACAGTTTCAGCGACACCGGCACGCGCTTGCCCAGCAGCGCCAGCACGCCCAATGCAAAGGCAATGTCGGTGGCCATGGGGATCGCCCAGCCGGAAAGCGCGGCGGGGTAGTCCTTGTTGATCGCCCAGTAGATCAGCGCCGGCACCACCATGCCGCCAATGGCGGCTGCGCCCGGCAGTACCACCTGGGACGGTTTGGACAGGTGGCCATCAAGCAGTTCGCGCTTGACCTCCAGCCCGATCAGCAGGAAGAACAGCGCCATCAGGCCGTCGTTGATCCACAACAGGGCCGGTTTGGCGATTTTCAGCGCGCCGATCTGCGCCACCACCGGCACATCGAGAAACGCGGCGTACAGGTGCGACAAGGGTGAGTTGTTGATGATCAGCGCCAGGGCGGCGGCCGCGATCAGCAACAGGCCACTGGCGGCTTCCAGCTGGAAAAAACGGGTAAACGAGCTACGCAGAGGCAAGGGATGCTCTCCAATCCAGAGTCAATAGGCGGCTACCCTAACCCGTACCGTTAGTTGTTAAAACAAAAGTTATATTCTTATTTGTTATAAGTGATGGTCTGAGTTGGGTTCGTACTTGAGCCTAGCAATTGTGTGTCCAATTGAGTCGTCACTGTATCTGTGTGATGCGTAGGAAACCCCCTAATATCCTGGTTGAAATCCCTTGAGAACCTCCTGATGAACGACCACCGTAGCTGGGCCCGCGAAGCCATTCGCATCATCGAAGCGGACTTCCAGCGCAGCGCCGACACACACCTGATTCCTCTGACATTACCGGGCCTGCCGGGCATCGAGTTGTACTTCAAGGATGAGTCCAGCCACCCCACCGGCAGCCTCAAGCACCGGCTGGCGCGTTCACTGTTTCTTTATGCGCTGTGCAACGGCTGGCTCAAACCCGGCGCACCGGTGATTGAGGCGTCCAGCGGTTCGACGGCAGTGTCGGAGGCTTATTTTGCACGCCTGCTCGGGCTGCCGTTTATCGCGGTGATGCCGAGCACCACGTCGCGGGAAAAGATTGCCCAGATTGCTTTTTACGGCGGCCAGAGCCATCTGGTCGATGATCCGATGCAGATCTATGCCGAGTCCGAACGGCTGGCGCAGGAAAGCGGCGGGCACTTCATGGATCAGTTCACCTTTGCCGAGCGGGCCACCGACTGGCGCGCCAACAACAACATCGCCGAATCGATCTTCCAGCAGATGCGCTTTGAGCAGCACCCGGAGCCGAGCTGGTTGATTTCCAGCCCCGGTACCGGCGGCACCACCGCGACGCTGGGGCGTTACGTGCGTTATCGCCAGCATTGCACCCGCGTGTTGTGCGCCGATGCCGAGCGTTCGGTGTTCTTCGACTATTACCTGAGCGGTGATGCCGGATTGCGACTGAACTGCGGTTCGCGGATCGAAGGCATTGGCCGGCCACGGGTCGAAGCGTCGTTTCTGCCCAAGGTGATTGATGCGATGGTCAAGGTGCCGGACGCGCTGTCGCTGGCGGCCATGCACTACCTGGCGGGGCGGCTTGGGCGCCGGGTGGGTGGGTCCAGCGGGACCAACCTGATTGGCGCACTGATGGCCGCGCAGCAGATGAAAGCGGCGGGGGAGTCGGGCTCGATCGTGGCTATTTTGTGCGATGGTGGGGAGCGTTATGCCACAACTTATTACGACGAGACCTGGCTGGCGGCCCAGGGGTACGCACTGGAAGGTCTGATCGCGAGTGTGGCGGCCAGTGTGGAACAGGGCGAGCCGTTACCGGACAGCATCCGGCGCGCCAATATCTGAAACCACCCACACTCTGCGCAGGCAACTGCATCCCTGTGGCGAGCAGGCTTGCCCTGCGTTGGGGTGCGCAGCAGCCCCAAAACCAGCCTGCGCGTAGTATCAGGTATACCGAGGGTTTTTTGATTGGGGGCTGCTTCGCACCCCAACGCGGGGCAAGCCCGCTCGCCACAACAAGCCCGCTTGCCACAACACAGTCAGGCCTCGATACCCAACATATCCCGCGCCAGCGCCTCGGCAATCCGAATCCCGTCAACGCCCGCCGACAGGATGCCACCGGCATAACCGGCACCTTCGCCGGCCGGGAACAGGCCTTTCACATTCATGCTTTGCAGCGAATCGTCACGGGTAATGCGCAGTGGCGAAGAGGTGCGCGTTTCGATCCCGGTCAGCACGGCATCGTGCAGCGAGTAGCCCTTGATCTGTTTTTCAAACGCCGGCAACGCTTCGCGAATAGCCTCGATGGCAAACTCAGGCAGCGCCAGGGCCAGGTCGCCCAGTGACACGCCGGGTTTGTAGGACGGCTCCACGCTGCCGATGGCGGTGGACGGTCTGCCCGCAATGAAGTCGCCCACCAGTTGCGCCGGTGCTTCGTAGTTGCTGCCGCCGAGCACATAGGCATGGGACTCCAGGCGCTCCTGCAACTCGATGCCTGCCAGCGGACCGCCCGGGTAATCCACGTCCGGTGTGATACCGACCACGATGCCGGAGTTGGCATTGCGCTCGTTACGCGAGTATTGGCTCATACCGTTGGTGACCACGCGATTGGGCTCGGAGGTCGCCGCAACCACCGTGCCCCCTGGGCACATGCAGAAGCTGTAAACCGAACGGCCATTTTTGGCGTGGTACACCAGCTTGTAGTCGGCGGCGCCGAGTTTCGGGTGCCCGGCGTACTTGCCCAGGCGCGCCGCATCGATCAGCGATTGCGGGTGTTCGATCCGAAAGCCCACCGAAAACGGCTTGGCTTCCATGTACACGCCACGGCCATGCAACATGCGGAACGTGTCTCGGGCGCTGTGGCCCAGGGCGAGGATCACATGCCGGGAGAGAAGCTGCTCGCCGCCGTCGATGACCACGCCGTGCAACTGGCCGTCCTCGATCAGCACGTCAGTCACGCGCTGCTCGAAACGCACTTCCCCGCCCAGCGCGATGATCTGCTGGCGCATGTTTTCCACCACGCCGGTCAGGCGAAACGTGCCGATGTGCGGTTTGCTGACATAGAGAATTTCTTCCGGCGCACCAGCCTTGACGAATTCGTGCAAAACCTTGCGGCCGAGGAATTTCGGGTCCTTGATCTGGCTGTAGAGCTTGCCGTCGGAAAAGGTCCCGGCACCGCCTTCGCCAAACTGCACGTTGGATTCAGGGTTGAGCACGTTTTTGCGCCACAGGCCCCAGGTGTCCTTGGTGCGCTGGCGCACTTCCTTGCCGCGTTCGAGGATGATCGGTTTGAAGCCCATCTGCGCCAGCAACAGCCCAGCAAAGATGCCGCACGGGCCAAAGCCGACCACGACCGGCCGCTCGGTCAAACCCTGCGGGGCCTGGCCCACCACCTTGTAGCTGATGTCCGGCGCGGGGTTGACGTTGCGGTCATCGGCAAACTTGAGCAGCAGGGCGGCTTCGCCCACCACGTTCAGATCGATGGTGTAGATGAAGCACAGCTCCGAGGTTTTCTTGCGGGCGTCGTAGCTGCGCTTGAACAGGGTGAAATCGAGCAGGTCATCACTGGCGATCCCCAGGCGCTGCACGATGGCGGGCCGCAGGTCTTCTTCGGGATGGTCGATGGGCAGCTTGAGTTCGGTGATTCGTAACATGACAGGATCCGGTAGGCGGCGGGCAAACAGGCCGGCTGTTTTGCAAACCGGCGATTATAAGCCCCAACCACGGTTTCCCGTCATGCTAAAACAGCGCAGGCACCAATCAGTCGTCCCGCGAACCACCGAAAGCGGCGCAGCCACGTTGGACTTGACCGTTGATCCGCAATTCGGCGGTCATGTGTTGCAGGCTGCCGCTGACCGGGTCGACGCAGCGTTGCGGGGCCACCCACAGTTCGATGTGCTGGTTATTGGCCTCGGTCATCAGGTTGAAACGGCCATCACCCAGTTGCTCTTCAACATAGGGCACCGGCAGCGGCGGCTGGCCTTCGCGTTCCAGCACCATGCCCTTGGCGGTGACGTTGAGTGCCCAGGCCGGCTTGTGGCCGTTGGCGCGCAGGATCATGCGCTTGAAATCGGGGTCATCGCAGGCCGACGTCGAGCGCTCGACGCGGTAAAGCTGTTGCAGTTCGACTTCACCCTGAGTGCCGGTGGCCACCCCGGAAAACTTGCCACGCAGGTCGGCAAACAGCGCGCCTTGCTGGCCGGCGAGCGACGCGGCCTCCTGCAGGATGCTGGTGCCGCCGGTGTCCTTGACCACGTAGTTACGCTGGTCGCGACACGGCTGGAACAACAGCTTGCCGCCCACTGCCGTGAGTTCGCCTTGCATGCGGGTCAGCCCGACGGTTGACGGTTTCGCAGGCTCCCGCTCGAACATCTGGCAGGCGGCGAACAGGGGGAGCAAGGCACACAGAGCAAGGGTACGGGCGGCACGCATTTTCGGGTCTCCTGACAAGTGCCGCCACGTTACGCAGACTGGCGGTGCATCACAAGTGCGGCACAAGTTATGAGAAATGGCGCATGGCTGATTGGGACGATTCCTATCGTCTAAAGTTAGAGAACCGTGCGAGCGTCGGCATCTTTTTTAAACGGGTACGGCGATGAAAATCAAATTGAGCGTCAGCGTTTTTCTGCTCTGGGCAAGTGTCGCCTTCTCAGACGAGCCCGCGCGGCTCGTCTTCTCGTCAGCGACTGACTTCACGGATATTTCCCTGGGCCTGAAAAAAGCCGAGCGCTCTGATCCGGACCATGTTGAGGTACACGTCAAATTGAGCCCCGAGGCCGAAGCAAGGACAAAGTCCATCACGCTACTGGCCTACCGCAAGTACCTGACGCTCTACGTAGACGGCCATAAGCTCAGTACCGCTATGGTTCAAGGCCAACTGGGCGCAAATATCATGATTGTGGCACCGCGCGCGCTAGTGATTGAGTGGATGAATCAATTCTCGGCCCACACAACCGCTTCTCAGCCCACGATGTAGGTCTGACCGGTCTGCAAGCCTTCCACGCTCTTGGCGTAGGCCAACGCCACGTCGGCAGCGCTGACCGGTTTGTAACCGCGGAAATACGGCGCATAACTGCCCATGGCTTCCAGCAATACCGTCGGGCTCACCGAGTTGACACGCAGGCCCCGTGGCAACTCGATCGCCGCCGCTTTCACAAACGCATCGAGTGCACCGTTGACCAGTGCAGCCGAGGCGCCGGTGCGGATCGGGTCGCGGTTGAGGATGCCGCTGGTGAAGGTGAACGAGGCGCCGTCGTTGGCGTACTCGCGACCGATCAGCAGCAGGTTGACCTGGCCCATCAATTTATCGCGCAGGCCCCGTTCAAAATCGCTGTCGCTCATGTCGCCCAGCGCGACAAAGTTCACGCTGCCGGCCGCGCAGACCAGTGCGTCGAACGTGCCGGTTTGTTCAAACAGTCGACGGATCGAGGCGCTGTCGCTGATATCGGCCTGGAAGTCGCCACTGTGGCGGCCGACGCTGATCACTTCGTGACGTTGTGCCAACTCTGCCTTGACCGCCGAGCCGATGGTGCCGCCGGCGCCTATCAAAAGGATTTTCATCGCGCTGTTCCTCTGGGTTGAAATAAACGTTGGGAGGCCCAGTCTAGGCTGGCTTTTGAAGCGGATAAACGCGCTAATGGGCAACCTTTGGTTTTCAATTGGAAACAGTCCATGAGCGAGATGGATGACCTGGCGGCCTTTGCCGCGTTGATCGAAGCGGGCAGCTTTACCGTGGCGGCCGCGCGTCTGGGCTGCAGCAAGGGGCAGTTGTCCAAGCGCATCAGCCAGTTGGAAGCACAATTTGACGTGGTGCTGTTGCACCGCACCACGCGCAAGCTGAGCCTCACCGCTGCCGGCGTGGCCTTGTTGCCCCAGGCGCAGGCGTTGGTGGTGCAGATGGAATGCGCGCGTCAGGCATTGGCGCGGCTCAAGGACGATGTGGTAGGGCCGGTACGCATGACGGTTCCGGTTTCATTGGGCGAAACCTTCTTTGACGGCCTGTTGCTGGAGTTTTCCAGGCAATACCCGCAGGTGCAGGTCGAGTTGGAGCTCAACAACAGCTACCGCGATCTGGCGCGGGACGGATTTGACCTGGGGGTACGCGCGGGCGACATCGAAAATGAGCGGCTGGTGGCCAGGCCCTTGCTGGCCTGGCACGAGATGACCTGCGCCAGCCCCACCTACCTCGAGCAGTACGGCGAACCGCAGACCCCGGCGGATCTTGCCGCCCATACCTGTTTGCTCAACAGCCACTACAGCGGCCGCGAGGAATGGCTGTACCACCA
Source organism: Pseudomonas trivialis (assembly GCF_036864995.1). Taxonomy (NCBI): domain Bacteria; kingdom Pseudomonadati; phylum Pseudomonadota; class Gammaproteobacteria; order Pseudomonadales; family Pseudomonadaceae; genus Pseudomonas; species Pseudomonas trivialis. The sequence continues at coordinate 1,399,214 of NZ_CP142151.1, forward strand.
GCAGCACGAATTACTGCGAGTGCGCGTGAGCGGCACATTTGCCTCCAACCACTACAACCTGCTGAAGAAGGCCGCGTTGGTCGGCGCCGGTATCGCCCGTCTACCGTCCTACGCCTTGCCGGCGGAACTGGCTGACGGACGATTGCGCTGGCTCCTGCGTGATTATCAGACACGGAGCATGCCGATGTACCTGGTTCATCCCTACCAGGGCGGCTTGCCGAGGCGCACTCAGGTATTGGCCGATTATCTGGTGGAGTGGTTCAGGCGCGGCGGCGAGGCGTTGAATCGCCTTTAACGGCAGCGACGGGCGATCAAGTGGTCGATGGACAGCCAGCCCGGGCCCTTGGCGACCAGCAGCAACAACAGTGCGATCCAGGTGCCATGTGTGGGGTAGGCGTCGGGGTAGACGAACAGTTGAATGGTCAGCGTTATGCCGATCAGCGCCAGGGCCGAAAAGCGCGTGGCGAACCCTATCAGGATCAGTGCCGGGAAGAGATGCTCGGCGAACGCCGCCATATGGGCGGCCACTTCCGGCGACAGCAGAGGCACCGCATATTCACTGCGAAACAGCGGCACGGTCGACGCGGCAAGTTTGGGCGCGCCCAGTTCAAAGGTGCCGCTGATCAGGTCTATGGCAAAGCCTTCAACCTTGGTTTGCCCGGACTTCCAGAACACCGCCGCTATCGAGAAACGCGCGAGGAACGCGATCAGGCTGTAGGGGATGCGTTCGAACAGGGCAATGGCCCGTTTTACCGGGCAGGGTGTTGATGTGTTCATGGCGATACCTTCTGTTCCAGATGCGTGATGGTGCCGTGGCTGATCAACAGCCCGAGGCATCGATGCAGGTCGAATTCGCTTGAGGCTTGGAGGGCATGTTCCAAGGCCGTTTCAAGCGCCTTGCCTTGGTGAAGGTTGTTGATAAACGCCACCGAACCGCTGTCGATACTGAAGACCTTGACCGCCAGCCCGTGGCGCAGCACGAGTGCGCCTTGCGCCTGCCACGGGTTTACGCTGGCGATGGCGCCCTCGGTCTGGTGGGCGGCCCATATCGTCACGGCCGCGTAGGGCGAGTGCAGCGTGGCGACGCACGGGTGCAGTTGCAGGCGCGACTGGCCGTTCAGTTGCTCAAGCATGCGCGGTTGATCCAGCGCCGGCATGTCTGCTGCGTGATAGGCGCGCACGCGCAGGCGCTCAAGTCTGGCGACGTCCGCCAGATAGGGCACGCTTTGGGCCGGCTCAAATGCCTGGATAAAATCCGCCAGGGTGCCGCCGTACTCGCTGATCAAGGGGCTGTCGGGCGGGCATGTCTGCACGTAGAGGCCGGCCATGGCGCGGAAGAATTCATCGCCCACCAACTGCCGCGTCACTGGGTAACTGGTCGCCAGCGCATTGATCAACGAGCTGTGCACATTATTGCGATACACCGCAAAACGGCTGGCCGGGTCGGCGCCGTTGCTGCTGAACACGCCCTCGGGGCAACCCGGTTCGTGGGCGAGCAGGGCGGCGCAAAACGCGTGCTGGGTACTCATGCCGTCACCTGCGATAAATGTCGTTCGGCCTGCTGCGCCTCGGCCTGCAGTACGTTGAAGGCCGGCACCTGGTTATCGCGCTCGATCAAGGTTGCGACCGGGCCCGTGCGCGCCAGGACCTGCTCGTACAACTGCCACACCGCGTTGTCGATGGGCGCGCCGTGATCATCGATCAGCAGCCGGTCGCCGAGGCTGTCGATGTCTTCGGCAAAACCGGCCAGATGAATCTCGCCCACCGCACGCAAGGGCAATGCATTGATATAAGCCAGTGGGTCGCGCTGATGGTTGATGCAGGACACGTAGACGTTGTTGACGTCCAGCAGCAGGCCGCAGCCGGTGCGGCGGATGACCTCGCTGATGAAGTCGGTCTCGTCCAGGGTAGAACGCTGGAACAACAGGTAGGTCGACGGGTTTTCCAGCAGCATCGGCCGTTTGAGCGTGCTTTGTACCTGATCGATATGCGCGCACACCCGGTTCAGGGTGGCGGCGTCGTAGGCCAGCGGCAGCAAGTCATTGAGGAACACCGGGCCATGGCTGGACCAGGCCAGGTGTTCGGAAAAGGACTGGGGTTGATAGCGTTCGATCAGCGTGGCCAGGCGAGCCAGGTGCGCGCAATTGAGCGGGCCTTCGCCGCCGATGGACAGGCCTACGCCATGCAGCGACAGCGGATATTGCTCGCGAATCAAGCCCAGGTAGTGATGAAAAGGCCCGCCGGCCACCATGAAGTTTTCGGCGTGCACTTCAAAAAAACCGATGTCAGGGCGGGTTTCGAGCACTTCAATGAAGTGCTCGCTTTTCAGGCCCAGCCCGGCCCGTAAAGGCAAGCCGGGCACCTGAGCCGGTGAGACCGTGTGGTGGGGTAAATGCGTCATCATCGGCACTCAGGTTGGCGGGAATCAGGACTTGGCGGTGAAGGCCTTTTCCTGGCCGAAGCCGGTCGGTGATGTGGTGCTGGGGAGCTGGCCGCAGGTGCCGGCCGGGACCAGTTTCCAGGCGTTGGCCTGGTCCTTGGTTTTGGAGGTGCCGGCGCAGGTTGTGCCGGCGCCCGCGCTGCAATCGTTCTTGCCGGCTTCTGCGACACCGAAGCATTTCTGCATATCGTCGGCGGCAAAGGCAGGGGCGGTGAGGGCGGCCAGGCTCAACGCCAGGACAAGGGAGGTGGCAGACAGTTTGGTGGTCATGGTGTGTCTCCAGCAGTGGGTTGAAGTAGCAGGCTCGATTGCCTGCCTGCACCACTAGAGGCGGTAGGACGATATTCATTACAAGGGCATTCAAAAAAACTGGCTGTTGCCCAAAACCAATGTGGGAGGGAGCAAAGCCCCCTCCCACCGTTCAGAACCGGTTTCGCCAGCGAATGCGGGCTAGCCGCCCAGGTAGGCCTCACGCACTTTCGGATCAGTGAGCAACTGTTCACCCGTGCCCTGCATCACCACCCGGCCGTTTTCCAGCACGTAGGCGCGGTCGGCGATTTTCAGCGCCTGGTTGGCGTTCTGCTCCACCAGAAACACCGTCACCCCGTCCTTGCGCAGTTGTTCGATGATGTCGAAGATCTGCTGGATGATGATCGGCGCCAGCCCCAGGGAGGGTTCGTCCAGCAGCAACAGTTTTGGCTTGCTCATCAGTGCCCGCCCGATGGCAAGCATTTGCTGCTCGCCGCCGGACATGGTGCCGCCACGCTGGCTGAAGCGCTCCTTGAGCCGCGGGAACAGCTGCAGCACCTTGTCCATCTGTTCCTGGTAGTCGCCCTTGTCGGTGAAGAACCCGCCCATGGCCAGGTTCTCTTCGACGGTCAGGCGTGAGAACACGCGACGGCCCTCAGGCACCACCGCGATGCTCTTGCGCATGATGTGCGACGATTCCTGACCCACCAGCTCTTCACCCAGGTAGCGGATGCTGCCGCTGTGGGCCTGGGGCGATCCGCACAGGGTCATCAGCAGGGTCGACTTGCCGGCGCCGTTGGCGCCGATCAGCGTGACGATTTCACCCTGGCGCACTTCCACATTGACGCCGTGCAGGGCCTGGATCTTGCCGTAGAAAGTGGAAACGTTTTCGAATTGCAGCATTTTACGCTTCCCCCAGATAGGCTTTGATCACTTCAGGATTGTCGCGGATCTGCTCCGGCGTGCCGTTGGCCAGGGGCGTGCCCTGGTTGATCACCACGATGTGGTCGGAAATACTCATGACCAGTTTCATGTCGTGTTCGATCAACAGCACCGTGGCGTTGTGTTCCTCGCGCAGCACGCTGATCAGCGCCTTGAGGTCTTCGGTTTCCCTGGGGTTCAGGCCGGCGGCCGGTTCGTCGAGCATGAGGATCCGCGGACGGGTCATCATGCAGCGGGCGATTTCCAGGCGACGTTGCTGACCATAGGCGAGGGTACCGGCGGGGCGGTTGGCGAATTCGGTCAGGTTGACCTTGTCCAGCCAGTACTCCGCGTACTCCATGGCCTCGCGCTCGCTTTTGCGGAACGCCGGAGTTTTGAATAGGCCGGCGAAGAAGTTGGTGTTCAAGTGACGATGCTGGGCGATCAGCAGGTTCTCGACCGCCGTCATATCCTTGAACAATCGCACGTTCTGGAAGGTGCGCACCACGCCCTTGCGGGCGATCTCGTGACCGGCCAGGCCCTGGATCGGCTGGCCATCCAGCAGGATGTTGCCGCCGCTCGGCTTGTAGAAGCCGGTGAGGCAGTTGAACACCGTGGTCTTGCCGGCGCCGTTGGGGCCGATCAGCGCCACCACCTGTTTCTCTTTCACGGTCAGGGCCACGCCGTTGACCGCCAGCAAACCGCCGAAGCGCATGCTCAGATTTTCGACTTTCAGGATCTCGCGGCTCATTTGCGCAGCTCCATGTGTGGACGTTGCATGGGCAGCAGGCCTTGCGGGCGCCAGATCATCATCAGCACCATCATGGCGCCGAACATCAACATGCGGTATTCGCTGAACTCACGCATCATTTCCGGCAGCAGGATCATCACGATGGCCGCAAGGATCACACCCAGTTGCGAGCCCATGCCACCCAGCACGACGATGGCGAGGATGATCGCCGACTCGATGAAGGTGAACGACTCCGGCGTCACCAGACCCTGGCGCGCGGCAAAGAAGCTGCCGGCAAAACCGGCAAATGCGGCGCCGAGGGTGAACGCGGAAAGCTTGATGATGGTGGGGTTCAGGCCCAGTGCGCGGCAGGCGATTTCATCTTCGCGCAAGGCTTCCCACGCGCGACCGATTGGCATGCGCAGCAGGCGGTTGATCACGAACAGTGCCGCCAGTGCCAGCAGCAGCGCCACCAGGTACAGGAACACCACTTTGCTTACCGGGTTGTAGGCGATCCCGAAGTACTCGTGGAAGGTCTGCATGCCTTCGGCAGCGGTGCGGTCGAACGACAGCCCGAAGAACGTCGGCTTGGGGATGCTGCTGATGCCGTTGGGGCCGCCGGTGATATCGGTAAGGTTACGCAGGAACAGGCGGATGATTTCGCCAAAGCCCAGGGTAACGATGGCCAGATAGTCACCGCGCAGGCGCAGCACCGGGAAACCCAGCAAAAAGCCGAACGTGGCGGCCGCCATGCCGGCCAGTGGCAGGCAGATCCAGAAGCTCCAGCCCAGGTAGTGCGAGAGCAGCGCGTAGGTGTAGGCACCCACGGCGTAGAAGCCCACATAGCCCAGGTCGAGCAGGTCGGCCAGACCCACCACGATGTTCAGGCCCAGGCCCAGCAGCACGTAGATCAGGATCAGGGTGGCGATATCCACCGCGCCGCGCGAGCCGAAAAACGGCCAGATCAGCGCGGCCACGATCAGGCCGATGATGATATAGCGCTGGGTGCGCGGCAGGGTCAGGAACTGGCTGACCTTGGGCGACACCAACGGCCCACGGTTGCCCTTGAACAAGGCACCGACCTGCTGGGTAAACAGCACGCGCAGGAACATCAGCACCGAACACAGGGCGATGATGGTCAGCGTCACGGGCCCGGTGCCATGCACTTCCAGGTTGATGCCGACAATGCTCAGCTTGAGGCCCAGCACCGGAAAGGCCACTGCCCACACCAGCAAGGCGCTGAAAAACGCCGATTTAAGATATCTGCTCATACTTTCTCAACCTCCGGACGGCCCAGAATGCCGGTCGGACGGAACAACAGCACCAGAACCAACAGGCCGAACGCGACGACGTCCTTGTACTGGTCGCCGAAGATGTCGGCGCCAAACGCTTCGGCCACACCCAGCACCAGCCCGCCGAGCATGGCGCCCGGAATACTGCCGATGCCGCCCAGTACCGCTGCGGTAAAGGCCTTGAGGCCCACCAGGAAACCGGCGTTGGGGTTGATCACGCCGTACTGCATGCTCAGCAGCACCGCCGCAACAGCCGCCAGCGCGGCGCCGATGACGAAGGTCAGGGCGATGATGTTGTTGGTGTTGATGCCCAACAGGTTGGCCATCTTGATGTCTTCTGCGCAGGCCCGGCAGGCGCGGCCCAGACGGGAGCGGGAGATGAACAGGGTGAGGCCCAGCATGGCCACCAGGGTGACGACGAAGACCAGGATCTGCATGTAGGAAATCAGCACTTCCTGTGCGCCACCCGGACCGAAGGAGAAGCTCCCCGGGATCAGGTTGGGGATGGATTTATCCTTGGAGTCCTGGGACAGCAATACGGTGTTCTGCAGGAAAATCGACATGCCGATGGCGGAAATCAGCGGGATCAGACGGTTGCTGCCACGCAGGGGGCGGTAGGCAACGCGCTCGATACTGTAGCCATAGGCACTGGTCACGATGATCGATGCGAGGAACGCAGCGGTCATCAGCAGCGGCAGTGAGTGGATGCCCATCATGGCCAGCCCGGCAAGGGCGATGAAGGCCACATAGGAACCAATCATGTACACCTCGCCATGGGCGAAGTTGATCATTCCAATGATGCCGTAAACCATGGTGTAACCAATGGCTATCAAGGCATAGGTGCTGCCAATGGTCAGGCCATTAACCAGCTGTTGGAAAAAATGATAGATCTCAGGCATTACAGCGCTCCTAAAAACCCGATACGCATTTCACTGGTGGAGTCATGTTCCGGCCTTGCGCTGTGTTCTGTGAGCACATTTGCACAAAGCGTTTGCCAGCGAACCGCTGGTGACGGTTTTAAGATTTTCAGGTGAGCCAGCGCCCGGATCGCGGGTGACAGGCCCATAAACCTCGTAAAACAAAGCCCACTGCTCTCACAGTGGGCTTGTTGGGGCAGTAACGCCTGGCTTACTGAGGGGAAACTTCGGTTTTTGGTTTGCCGAAGTGCCATTCGTAGACCACGAACTTGAAGTCCTTCAGGTCGCCCTTGGCGTCAAAGCTCAGATCGCCGGTAGGGGTCTTGAAGGTGCCTGCGTGGATGGCTTCGGCCACTTTGGCGGTGTCTTCGCTCTTCGCGGCGGTGATACCGGCGGCGATCACTTCAACTGCCGAGTAGGCCGGGAACACGAATGGACCGGTCGGGTCCTGCTTGTTCTTGGCAAACTCTTCAACGATGGCCTTGTTGGCAGGGTCGGTGTCGAAGGATTTCGGCAGGGTGACCAGCAGGCCTTCGGAGGCGCCCTGGGCGATCTGCGAGATGGAGTCGTTGCCCACGCCTTCCGGACCCATGAACTTGGCGTTCAGGCCTTTCTCTTTGGATTGACGCAGGATCAGGCCCAGCTCCGGGTGGTAGCCGCCGTAGTAGACGAAGTCGACGTTGGCTTGCTTGAGCTTCTGGATGACCGAGGAGAAGTCCTTGTCGCCGGCGTTCAGACCTTCGAAGACGGCCACTTTCACGCCTTTCTTCTCGAGGGTCTGCTTGACGGCGGTGGCGATGCCTTCACCGTATTGCTGCTTGTCGTGCAAGACGGCGACGATTTTCGGTTTTACGTGGTCGGCGATGTAGTTGCCGGCCGCCGGGCCCTGGGCGCTGTCCAGGCCGATGGTGCGGAAGATCAGCTTGTAGCCACGGGCGGTGATTTCCGGGCTGGTGGCGGCTGGGGTAATCATGATGACGCCTTCGTCTTCATAGATGTCCGATGCCGGCTGAGTGGAGCTGGAGCACAGGTGACCAACCACGAACTTGACGCCGTCATTGACCACTTTGTTGGCAACCGCCACGGCCTGTTTAGGGTCGCAGGCGTCGTCGTATTCCTTGGCTTCAAGCATTTTGCCATCGACGCCGCCCTTGGCGTTGATGTCGGCGATCGCCTGCTTGGCACCCATGAATTGCATGTCGCCGTACTGCGTCACAGGACCAGTCTTGGGACCGGCGATGCCGATCTTGATGGTGTCGGCTGCGAACGAATGGCCGGCAACCCCAGCCAGGACCATAGCGGCAAACAGTTTGGAAATCTGCTTAGTAGCCTTATTCATAGTGCTCCACTCATGCTGTTGTATTTTTTATAGTTCCAGCGGCCTTGTGGGCTGCAGAACCGGATCGGATATGCGGATATCCCCCCGGCGGTGCCCTGGCAACTGTACCGGTACAGTGTAGAGCGCCGGTTGATCGCTTGAAAAGCTGGGTGCTGGGGGCAAATCCAGGGGGTGTCGCTTAAATGAAAGTAAAAGACAGAATTGCGGCGGGGTTAATGCCAGCGTTCCGGGCAATCCTTGGCTTTCCTGACACTTTCTTTCGATAACGCATTTGCAACTGGGTTTTTCTGACTGAAGCTCAACGTTATGATTGCGCCGATTTTTTCTTCAGGTGAACTCCCATGACGCAAGAACCTAGCACCCTCTATGCCAAGCTGCTCGGTGAAACCGCCGAAATATCCTGGAAGGAGCTCGAGCCGTTCTTCGCCAAGGGTGCCCTATTGTGGGTCGATGCGGGCCTGGATTTGATCGAGGCAGCCGAGGGAATGGCCGAGGATAACCGCGACAAAGTCGCCGCCTGGCTGGCCGCAGGCCGCCTTGGCGAAGTGTCTGCGACGCGGGCGCTGGACCTGGTGGAACGCGACCCGAGCCTGTGGGCGGTGGTGGTCTCGCCGTGGATTCTGATCCAGGAAAGGGCGGCTCAATAAATGACCGCACAGAAAAGGTGCGTTATTTTGCGCGGTTGAAGTGTGTAGCGGAGTAACCGCTCAAGCGGTGATGGCACCTTGCCGTGGCGAAAGGTCACAGATAGGGTGACGTTAACGTCACGGGAACAGTTTTGAGCAGCGGGGCAGTCGGTAGAGATTGTTTCAGAATGTGGCAGAGCGATCATTATTTTTCGGCTGTCAGGGCTGTCAGATTGTCTTCGCGAGCAAGCTCGCTCTCACACGTGATCACATTCCTGCCGAATGAACACGGTCAAATTGTGGGCGCGGGCTTGCTCGCGAAAAATATCAACGGCGCCGCAGTTCTCATTGAATACCCGCAGCGTCACCGAATCGGCCTGACCAGGGCAGCAGGTCCCGGCTGGCTCTGCGCCGGCTCCTTGACCGCCGAAGCCTCGGGCGCCAGCGGATTACGCAGGTGAATCCCCTGAATCACCCCAATCACTTCACCCGCAGGCACCGCCGGGCTCAGTAGATAGCCCTGGATAAAATCGCAACCATGCTTGTGCAATAAGTCGAACTGCGCCTGGGTTTCCACGCCCTCGGTCACCACGTTCAGATGCAGGGTGTGCGCCATCCCGATAATGGCCTGGACAATCTCGATATCGGCGGCGGACTTGGGCAGGTCCTGGATAAACGAGCGGTCAATCTTCAGCGTGTTGAGCGGTAGTCGCTTGAGGTACGCCAGGGACGAATAACCGGTGCCGAAGTCGTCGATGGCCAGGGATACCCCCAGCGCACGAATGTGCCGCAACAGTGCCAGCGTGCTGCTGATATTGCCCATCAGCGCATTTTCCGTGACTTCCAGTTCCAGACGGGTAGCGGCGATCCCGGTTGAACGCAGGGCGTCTTCGACTTCATCGGCCAACTCATCGCGCGCCAGGTTCAGCGCCGAGCAGTTCACGGTCATGTTCAGGTCGCCATAGCCCTTGTCTGAAAAAACGCTCAAGTCATGACACGCCTGGCGCAACACCCAGTTATCCAGTTCGGCAATCAGCCCATTGCTTTCGGCGATGCCGATAAAACGGTCGGGTGCCAGCAGGCCGTGTTGCGGGTGCTGCCAGCGCACCAGTGCCTCCAGGCGGGTGACCTTGCCCAGTTTCATGTCGAAGATCGGTTGATAGAACAGCACCAGGCCGGTGCGCTCGCGCAAGGCTGCGCGCAACTCTTCTTCCAGCTGCAGCTCCAGGAAGGCGCGGGTTTTCAGGTTGGCGCTGAAGAAATTCAAGCTGTTGCGCCCCGCGTCCTTGGACTGGTAGAGCGCCAGGTCTGCGGTTTTCAGCAGTTCTTCGCAGGTTACGCCGTCATCGGGAAACAGGCTGATACCAATGCTGGTGGTCATCACCATGCGCCGCCCGGCCAGTTCGATGGGCTCTTTCATTTGCTGCATGATGCGTTGGGCCAGGTGCCGCGCTTCGTCGCGGTGGTGGATGCTGATGAGGATGCAGAACTCGTCGCCGCCAAAGCGTGCGACCACATCGGCATGGCTTCGCACCGAGCTCTTGATATGGCTGGCCAGCACGGTCAGCAACTGGTCGCCGGCGTCGTGTCCGAGGCTGTCGTTGATGCGCTTGAAGTGGTCAATATCGAGGAAGATCACCGCCATCATGCCACTGGCAGCGGTTTTCTCCGCGAGCTTCTCCGCGAAGATCTGATTGAAGCCCCGGCGGTTGAGCAGGCTGGTGAGTGCGTCGTAATGGGCCACCTGCTGCAGTGAAGCCCGCGCCTGGTCCAGTTCGCTGAGCAGCGCGTTGACCCGGCGCAGGTCGCGCTCCTTGTGCTGCAACTTCTTGTCGGCCAGGGCGGCGCTGATGCTGCTGCCGATCACCAGCAGCGTGATCACTGCCACCGAGAGGCCCAGTTGGATTGGATTATTGTCCGAAGGTGCGGACAGGTCGGCCCCGGCAGGCACCACCATCTGCATGGCGGCCATGCCGGTGAAATGCATGCTGATGATGCCAGCGCCAAGCACCAGGCTGGCGGCGTATTTGAGCAACTGGTGAAACACCCCCGCGCCGTTGCGCAGGTAACTCGACAGCAACAGGGCCGCGAGGCTGGCGCCGATGGCGATGGCCACGGAGGCCATGAACAGCCCGGCGCCGAAATACACCTGGGCCTGGGAGCGCATGGCCGCCATGCCCACGTAGTGCATCAGCGCGATGCCCATGCCCATCCACAGCGAAGCCAGCAGGTACTGATCAAAGCGCAGGGTCGCGTGGCTGAGGGTTTTCATGGCGAACAGCGACGCGACAAGTGCGATCAGCAGTGAAACGAACGTCGTGATCAGTTCATAGTGAATGGCGATCGGCACCTGAAATGCCAGCATGCTGATGAAGTGGGTGGACCAGATGCCGCCCGCCAGGCACCCGGCGCCCAGCCAGCGCCAGTGGCGACGCGCGGTGGGGTCTTCGACGTGGCCGACGCGCTCGGCCATGTCCAGCGTGCCGAAACCGGCCGCACAGGCGACCAGGTAGGCCAGCAGCACCAGAAAGGGGTTATGGCTGCAATTGAGTAATAAGTGACCGTTGTGCGGAAGGTCGATGAAAAAGTGCAGACCCAGCCATTCCATAGCATGTCCCGTCATTGCGTAGTTGCGTCACGGCATACGGCGATGACCTATGGGGACGAGTATAGAAGGCTCATGGAATTCGCAAGGCGTAATGGCACATTGCTGTCTTTTGATTTTGGCATGCCGGGCATAGCGTTTGGTGCTAAGCGCTGATGGGGAGCGCCAGTTCGAAAGAGGGTGCTTCCAGTGGCAACAGGCCGAACGCCGCGCGGGCCGCATCGCAATCGACGTTCTGCTCGCCCTGGCTCCAGGACGCGTCGAACTCGCGGCACGGGCTTGAGCGCAGTTCATAAATCGAACAGCTGGTGCCTTTGCCCACTTCACCCTCCAGGCTGCAGCAACGCGCGGGTTTCTGGTCGGTGCCGATCATCGCCACGCGAGTCGGGTTGATCTGTACCACCAGGTCATCGGGCACCGTGCCGCCGGATGAGGCGCACTCACCCCAGAAGAAAGACACACGAAAGTATGAACAGCAGGCACCGCAATTCAGACACGGACTGGCTTCGGACATGGGCGTCATCGATAAGAAAGGTAAGGGGGAGGTACAACGGGAAGGCTCGCCATTCTATCCGGGCCGTGGCTGTTGGGAAGAGGGGGACGCACTTATATTTTTTGTAGGAAAAGTCCCGGAATGCCGGGCCAAATCATGCCCTATCAGCTTTACGAATCATTACAGACAAGCGCCGCTTGCCTGACTATGTTGCAGTGACCTGAGCAGGATGCATCGGGCATCGCAGCGCTCATAACAATAAAAAGAGACGGACCCATGCAGAACTCGACCCAAGCGGCGAATGCCTGGCGCATTCTGTTCCTGCTGTTCCTGGCCAACCTGTTCAACTTCTTTGATCGCACCATTCCGGCGATCATCATTGAGCCCATTCGTATGGAATGGCACCTCAGCGACTTCCAGCTCGGCATCATCGGCACTGCGTTCACGCTTGTGTATGCCATCGCCGGCTTGCCGCTCGGGCGCCTGGCGGATACCGGTTCACGCAGCAAACTGATGGGCTGGGGCCTGTTTGCCTGGAGCGGGCTGACTGCCGTCAACGGTCTGGTCGGCAGTTTCTGGACCTTTCTGCTGGTGCGCATGGGCATCGGGATCGGCGAAGCCAGTTATGCGCCGGCCGCCAACTCGCTGATTGGCGACCTGTTTCCGGCGCACCGCCGGGCGCGGGCCATGGGCATTTTCATGCTCGGCCTGCCGCTGGGCCTGTTGCTGGCATTTTTTACCATCGGCTGGATGGTCAAGGCGTTCGACAGCTGGCGCGCGCCGTTCTTTATTGCGGCGGTGCCGGGGATGATCCTTGCGGTGTTCATGTTCTACATCAAGGAACCCAAGCGCGGCGCGGCGGAAACCGTGCAAGTCTCCCAGGAACGCGTCGACCGCCCGATTCGCCGTGTGCTGGCGGTGCCGACCTTCCTCTGGCTGGTGCTGGCCGGGCTGTGCTTTAACTTCGCCACCTATGCGTGCAACTCGTTTCTGGTGCCGATGCTGCAGCGCTATTTTCTATTGCCGCTGCAGGAGGCCGCAGTGGCCACCGGCGTAATCGTCGGCCTGACGGGGCTGGTGGGTTTGACGCTGGGGGGCTGGGTGGCCGACAAGATTCACCAGCGGGTCGCCAATGGGCGGTTGTTGTTTGCGGCGTTCAGCCTGATCATTTCCACCGTCACCACTGCCTGGGCGCTGCACGCCGGACGTATCGAGATTGGCGTGTTCGTGGCGCTGTTCAGTGTGGGCTGGCTGTTTGCGTATAACTTCTACACCTGCGTGTACACGGCGATCCAGGACGTGGTCGAACCCCGTTTGCGCGCTACGGCGATGGCGTTGTTTTTCGCCGGACTGTACCTGCTGGGCGGTGGGATGGGGCCGATTGTGGTGGGCGGGCTGTCTGATCACTTTGCGCATTCAGCGATGTATGCGGCGGGGGCGCAGCAGATGACCGAGGCTTACAAGGCGGTCGGGTTGCATGACGCCATGTACCTGATTCCGGTGGCGCTGTTTCTGACCATGCTGTTTCTGTTCCAGGCGTCGCGCAGTTTTGTGCGCGATGCCAAGAAGATGAAGGAGGGGCTGGGGGCTGTTGAGGTGCCGGATGCGGTGGTGGCTTGAGACCGGGTTGACTCTATCGGGAGCAAGCCCCCTCCCACATTTTATAAGTGTTCACCGTTCAAAATGTGGGAGGGGGCTTGCTCCCGATGCGGCCATCAAAGTCCCTGATATTCCCAAGTGAATAAAAAAGGCCCGCACGGTGCGGGCCTTCCTGTCAGCGGGCAGTGTGGAGATTAACCCGCCACCAGCACCCGGATCGCTTCGAGTCGCAGCGCTGCCTTGTCCAGCATCGCCAGGCCTTGCTCGCGCTGATTGCGCAGCGCCACCAGCTCGCTGTCCCGCACCGTCGGGTTGACTGCCTGCAGCGCGGTCAGACGCCCCAGTTCTTCGTCGGTGTCCGCCGCCAGGCGGCGCTTGGCTTCGGCCACACGCTCGGCATGACGCGGGCTGATCTTCTCTTCGCCGGCGTTGATGCGCGGGGTGAGTTGATCGCGCTGGGCCTGGATGAACTTGTTGGCGCTGGCCCGTGGCACGCTTTCGAGCTGGTCGTTGAGGGTTTCGAACGACACGCGCCCGGACAGGTCGTTGCCGTTTGGGTCCAGCAGGCAGCGCAGCGCCGCCGGCGGCAGGTAGCGACCCAGTTGCAGCGCACGCGGCGCGACCACTTCACTCACGTAGAGCAGTTCCAGCAGCACGGTGCCCGGCTTGAGTGCCTTGTTCTTGATCAGCGCCACCGCCGTGTTGCCCATGGAACCGGACAGCACCAGGTCCATGCCGCCCTGCACCATCGGGTGTTCCCAGGTGATGAACTGCATGTCTTCGCGCGACAGCGCCTGGTTACGGTCGTAGGTGATGGTCACGCCTTCGTCGTCGCCCAGGGGGAAGCTGGCGTCGAGCATTTTTTCGCTGGGCTTGAGGATCAGCGCGTTTTCCGAATGGTCTTCGCTGTCGATGCCGAACGCGTCGAACAGGGTTTCCATGTAGATCGGCAGGGCGAACTGGTCGTCCTGTTCCAGAATGTCCTCCACCAGCGCATCGCCTTCACCCGCGCCGCCGGAGTTGAGCTCCAGCAGGCGGTCGCGACCGGTGTGCAGTTCCTGCTCCAGACGCTCGCGCTCGGCACGGGCCTCGTCGATCAGGGCCTGCCACTCGCTGTCATCGGCGCTCTCCAGCAGCGGCAGCAGGCGCGGGCCGAACTGATGCTGCAAGGCGTTGCCGGTGGGGCAGGTGTTGAGGAAGGCGTTGAGCGCTTCGTGGTACCACTGGAACAGCCGCTCCTGCGGGCTGGTTTCCAGGTACGGCACGTGCAGTTCGATGATGTGCTTCTGACCGATCCGGTCCAGACGGCCGATGCGTTGCTCCAGCAGGTCGGGGTGGGACGGCAGGTCGAACAGCACCAGGTGATGAGCGAACTGGAAGTTGCGGCCTTCACTGCCGATTTCCGAGCAGATCAGCACCTGGGCACCGAATTCTTCATCGGCGAAGTAGGCTGCGGCGCGGTCGCGCTCGAGGATGTTCATGCCCTCGTGGAACACCGTGGCCGGAATGCCGGAGCGTACGCGCAGGGCGTCTTCCAGGTCCATGGCGGTTTCGGCGTGGGCGCAAATCACCAGGACCTTGGTGCGCTTGAGCATTTTGAGCTGGTCGATCAGCCACTCGACGCGCGGGTCGAAGCGCCACCAGCGGTGTTCTTCCTCGACGTCCGGCTGCGATTGGAAGCTGACTTCCGGGTACAGCTCGGCGTGTTCGCCCAGCGGCAGCTCCATGTATTCGTCCGGGTTGGGCAGCGGGTAGGCGTGCAACTTGCGTTCCGGGAAGCCCTGCACGGCGGCGCGGGTGTTGCGAAACAGCACGCGGCCGGTGCCGTGACGGTCGAGCAGCTCACGCACCAGGCGTGCACTGGCTTCGCTGTTGCCATCGTTGACGGCGGTGAGCAGCGCTTCGCCTTCGTTGCCGAGGAAACCCTGGATGGTCTTGTGCGCCTTGGGTGACAGGCGACCCTTGTCCAGCAACTCCTGCACGGCTTCGGCCACCGGGCGATAGTTCTCGCTCTCGGCGCGGAAGGCGTGCAGGTCGTGGAAGCGGTTCGGGTCGAGCAGGCGCAGACGCGCAAAGTGGCTGTCCTGGCCCAGTTGCTCAGGGGTGGCGGTGAGCAGCAGCACGCCGGGGATCACTTGCGCGAGCTGTTCGACCAGCGAATATTCCTGGCTGGCTTTTTCTTCGTGCCAGACCAGGTGGTGGGCTTCGTCGACCACCAGCAGGTCCCAGCCGGCGGCGAACAGCGCGTCCTGGGCCTTCTCGTCATCCACCAGCCACTCCAGCGCCACCAGCGCGAGCTGGGTGTCTTCGAACGGGTTGGAGGCATCGCTTTCGATAAAGCGCTCTTCGTCGAACAGGGCCACCTGCAGGTTGAAGCGGCGGCGCATTTCCACCAGCCACTGGTGCTGCAGGTTTTCCGGTACCAGGATCAGCACGCGGCTGGCGCGGCCCGACAGCAATTGGCGATGGATGACGAGGCCCGCTTCGATAGTCTTGCCCAGGCCCACTTCGTCGGCCAGCAATACCCGTGGCGCGATGCGGTCGGCGACTTCACGGGCAATGTGCAATTGGTGCGCGATGGGTTGCGCACGCACGCCGCCCAGGCCCCACAGCGAGGACTGCAATTGGCGGCTGGTGTGTTCCAGGGTGTGGTAGCGCAGCGAGAACCAGGCCAGCGGGTCGATCTGGCCGGCGAACAGGCGGTCGCTGGCGAGGCGGAACTGGATGAAGTTTGACAGTTGGGTTTCCGGCAGGGTGACCTGCTCGTTCTGCCCATTGAGGCCGTGGTACACCAGCAGGCCGTCGACGTCGTCGACTTCCTGTACGGTCATTTTCCAGCCTTCGAAATGGGTGATGGAGTCACCCGGCGAAAACCTCACGCGAGTGAGGGGCGCATTCCGTAGCGCATACTGGCGTGTGTCGCCAGTGGCCGGATAGAGCACGGTCAACAAGCGTCCGTCCTGTGCCAGAACGGTGCCTAACCCCAGCTCTGCTTCGCTGTCACTAATCCAGCGTTGCCCCGGTTGATACTGCTGCGCCATGCTGCCTGACTCCCGCCGTGAAAAAGCCGACTATCTTAACGGAACAAGGTCCGACCCCCAAGGACTCTGACGAAAACTACTCCGTTTGAGTGGAGGCGCGCGTCTTGAATCGACGGGTGGCGGGCACTTGTGAGTGTCGACTGAGTCACAGGTTGGCGACGCTGCGCTCAAGTCGGTGCGCAGCGCGCCGACAGCCTGAAGATCAGGAGAATAATTATTATGCTGCCACCCATGCTGCCCGTCAGCGTCGTACCGGTCACGTCGCAACTCGACCCGGTAAGGCCCAAGCCGGATATCCCGCCCGTGGTGCCGGTACAGCCGAGTTCCAACGAAAGCACCATCGACCTGAAGAAGGGCGATGCGGAGCAGTCGACCTTTCTGCTGCGCGAGGAACAACGCCGCCAGCAGGAACAGCAGAAGCGCCGCCGAGAAGCGGACCAGGACCCGGAACAGCACCTCGCGATTCCAGGCGACGTGCTCAATGCCGATAACACCGTGCCCGTCATCCCCCTGATCGAGGATGAGCCGCGTCAGGGGCTGTGGGTGGATGTCGAGGTGTGAAGGTGTATTTGCGGTCGCGCGGGGCAGGCCGCATTATTGCGCCATCCCCGCCACTACGTAAGCCAAGCCATGAGTGACGACGACAAGCTGATCGACCTGAATGCCGAACGTGCCAAGCGTGTGCATGACCTCAATGACAAGCGCTTGAATGAAGTGCGTCAGGCGTTTGAACAGGCAATGCCCTTGGCAAAGCCCAAGAAAAAACCGAAGAGCAAGCCGAAAAAGCGCTGAAACAGCGTGCGTCCATTGACCCTGGTCAATTCCTCGCTCCAGACTCTCCGTTAACGTGGCCCTATTGATGTTTATCCGCAAAGGTCTTTGCGGATCACAGGGCACGCAAGGCATTTTGGGCGACTTCGGTCGCCTTTTTTTTGCCTGAAATTCAGCTGCCGAGTATTTGCGGGGTGGCCCCATCCCTGTGGCAAGCCCGCTCGCCACAACGAGTTCGCTCTGCACACAGGATTCGGTGCAGCCAATAAAAAAGGTGCGAACCTCGCGGATCGCACCTTTTTTATTGCAGGCGGCTTATCAGCTGCCCAGCGCCTTGGACGCCAGCCAGAACAACCCGGCCGACAGGGCCACGGTTGCCGGCAGGGTCAGTACCCAGGCCATCAGGATGGTCTTGACCGTGCCACCCTGCAGGCCGCTTTTATTGGCGACCATGGTACCCGCCACACCCGACGACAACACGTGGGTGGTCGACACCGGCAAGGCGAAAATGTTGGCGAAGCCGATCATGGTGGCGGTGGTGATCTGCGCCGACATGCCCTGGGCGTAGGTCATGCCCTGCTTGCCGATCTTTTCGCCGATGGTCAGCACCACCCGCTTCCAGCCCACCATGGTGCCCAGGCCCAAGGCCAGGGCGACCGCCAGAATCACCCAGAACGGCGCATATTCGGTGGTGGCGGTCAGGTCTTTGCGCAGCTTGTCGAGGTCGGACTTCTCACGCGCATCCAGGCCAGGCAACTTGCCGACTTTCTTCGCGGTGTCGTCCAGGCAGAGCAGGTAGCGACGCACTTCGATGCGGTGGTCGGCACTCAGCGAATGATAGTCGGACACGCCTTTCAAGGTGTCGACCAGCGCATTGATGGTCGGCTCGGTCTGCTGCGGGTTGCACTGGAACTTGCCCGGCAGGTCGTCCTTCACGCTTTTGCCCAGTGCCAGGAACTCGCCGAGGGTGGCGTTGTTGCGCTGGTAGAACTGGCTCAAATGCACGGTGGCGTCGCGGGTGCGTTCGATCTGGTAGGTGGTGCTGCCCAGGTCGAGAACGAACTGCGCCGGCACGATGCCGATCAGCACCAGCATGATCAGGCCGATACCTTTCTGACCATCGTTGGAGCCGTGCACGAAGCTCACGGCCATGGCCGAGATCACCAGCACCAGGCGGTTCCAGAACGGCGGGTGTTTCTTGTCGTCAAGCTTGCGGCGCTGGTCAGGGGTCTTGTGCATCTTCGACAGCGGACGCCACCACTTCAGGCCGATCAGCACCAGGGCTGCGACGATGAAGCCGGCCATCGGCGAGAACACCAGCGAGGCGCCGATATCGACCGCCTTCTGCCAGTTCACGCCGTCCGCCAACGGAATATCGTTGATCAGGGCATTGGCCAGGCCGACGCCGAGGATCGAGCCGATCAGCGTATGAGAACTGGAGGCCGGAATACCGAAGTACCAGGTGCCCAGGTTCCAGGTGATCGCCGCTGCCAATAAGGAGAAGACCATGGCCAGACCGTGGCCGGTGTTCACATTGATCAGCAACTCCACCGGCAGCAGATGCACGATGGCGTAGGCGACGCCCACACCGCCGAGCAGCACGCCGAGGAAGTTGAACACCCCGGAGAAGAACACGGCCAGGTGTGGCGGCATGGCTTTGGTATAGATGACTGTGGCCACCGCGTTAGCAGTGTCATGAAAGCCGTTGATGAACTCGAAGGCGAGGACAAAGGCCAGGGCGAGCAACAGGCTCACTAGAACCCACGCATCCAGTCCGCTGAATAAATCGATCATGAAGGTTTTCTGACCCGGTCGTAAGGGGGCGCGATTATGCCAGAAAACCTCGGTAATCGATGCACTAGCTGCTCATCGGTAGCAATCTTCCCGGAAAAAATCTGTGGGAAACGCACGCATCCCAGCGTTTCCGGGGCTTTGACAAGTCGTTGATTTATAACGTGCGGGGCTGCAATGACGCGGTTTTGTCACAAAATCGTCACTTCTGAAACATTTGTATGAAAATTCCCTGGAGGCTGTAGGGCGCTCACCCCGAAGGGCTTATGACTCTTCGGCCTTGAGTTCCTGTTCAATCTTCTCGATTTCCTGAGCAAATGCCTGATCTAGCAAGCTGGCACGCTTGCGCCAAGGCTTGCGCTCCGGCTCAGGCTGCGCGGCGTAGGTGGTGACTTCCCCGCCGTAAACGTCCTTGTAACGTTGTTCCTGGCGCTCAAGTTCCGCGCGCAGTTCGTCTTTCGTCACAGTTGTTACCTAATTGAGTTGAGTTTAATTAATGTGCAGCGATAAGGCAGAAACTCGCGATCGAGGGTTCGAATTGAACAGTTGAACCGTTTAAGTAGAACATTAATGCCCGAGAGGACTTCGTTTAAAACCTTGCGTGTAACCGACGAAGCATTCAACGGGCGCCGTCCGGCGAGCTCCAAAGCCGATACTGATACCGGGCTGACCTCTGCATAGCCTGCATTATAGCGGCGCATTTGAATAACACTACCGGCATAAAGTTAAAAAGCCCTAACTTCGTGTGAGGGTTTTGTTACACAGGAGCCAGTATTGGCTGAAGAAGCTGATGTCATCACTAGTTGTTTTCATCGGCGATGAAGACGGATTAATTCAAGGCGTTATAGCGGGACAAATTGCGATAATCGACTGCTCGTCCGATAATCGCCCAATGACGCTGGCCTCGTCTTGTCTGCCGGGTCGGTGCGGTTTGTAATGGCGAGCAGCCCTCCCTGCGCTTGCAGAACAAGAAAAAGGACCCCAAATGAACGACCAATTGCGTAACGCCTTCGCATCGGTGGCGCCGCCAATCGTGGCTTCACCGGCCAAGCGCATCCAGGCGTTCACCGGCGATCCGGACTTCATGACCTCCCTGGCCCGCGGTCTGGCCGTGGTGCAGGCGTTCCAGGAGCGCAAGCGCCACCTGACCATCGCCCAGATCAGCCACCGCACCGAAATCCCCCGCGCCGCCGTGCGCCGTTGTCTGCACACGCTGATCAAGCTCGGCTACGCCACCACCGATGGGCGCACCTATTCGCTGTTGCCCAAAGTGCTGACCCTGGGCCACGCCTACCTGTCGTCGACCCCGTTGGCCGTGTCCGCCCAGCCGTACCTGGATCGCATGAGCGAGCAACTGCACGAAGCCTGCAACATGGCCACGCTCGAAGGCGATGACATTCTCTACATTGCCCGTTCCGCCACCACGCAACGCCTGATTTCGATAGACCTGTCGGTGGGCGGGCGCCTGCCGGCCTACTGCACCTCCATGGGCCGCATTCTTCTGGCAGCGCTGGACGACGCTTCGCTGCAGGATTACCTCGACCATGCCGACCTGCCCACCAAGACCAGTCGCACCCTGACCACTCCTCAAGCGCTGTTCGAATGCCTGCAACAGGTGCGCCAGCAAGGCTGGTGCATCGTCGATCAGGAACTCGAGCAGGGCCTGCGTTCCATCGCCGTGCCGGTGTACGACGCCTCCGGCCAGGTATTGGCCGCGCTCAATGTCAGCACCCATGCCGGGCGGGTCAGTCGCAGTGAGCTGGAGCAGCGTTTCCTGCCGAGCATGCTCAGTGCCAGTCGCGAGCTGAGTACCCAACTGTTTGCCTAAGCTGTTCGGTGACCGCACAGATCCGGGCGCGATGAATTGACGGTCTTTGCCCGCGCTTATTAATGTGCGGCAGCGCTCCCGGGCGCACCCAATAATAATGACGACCTCAGGTCGTTGGCCCGCCACCGGTGTGGAATAACAATAATGACGCAACCTTCTGTCGGCTCCATCCTGGACGTCCAGTCCTTCATCAATGCCCAGCCACTGTCACGCTACCAGTGGCGCGTGGTGATCCTGTGTTTTCTGATTGTCTTCCTCGATGGCCTCGACACGGCCGCCATGGGCTTTATCGCTCCGGCGCTGTCCCAGGATTGGGGTATAGATCGCGCCAGTCTCGGCCCGGTGATGAGCGCCGCGTTGATCGGCATGGTGTTCGGCGCCCTCGGCTCCGGGCCGCTGGCGGATCGTTTCGGACGCAAGGTTGTGCTGGTGGGGGCGGTGCTGGTGTTCGGCGCCTTCAGTCTGGCGTCGGCTCTATAGCTCGAATGTCGACCAACTGCTGGTGCTGCGCTTTCTGACCGGGCTGGGCCTGGGCGCCGGCATGCCGAATGCCACCACTCTGTTGTCCGAATACACCCCCGAGCGCCATAAATCTTTGCTGGTGACCAGCATGTTCTGCGGCTTCAACCTGGGCATGGCCGGTGGCGGGTTTATCTCGGCCAAGCTGATCCCGGCGTTCGGCTGGCACGCCTTGTTGATGATCGGCGGCATCCTGCCGTTGGTCCTGGTGGTGGCGCTGATACTGTGGCTGCCCGAATCGGCGCGCTACTTGGTGGTGCGCAATCGCGGCACCGACAAGGTGCGCGAGGCGCTGTCTCCCATCGAGCCCACGGTGGTCGCCCAGGCCAGCGCCTTCAGCGTGCCCGAGCAAAAAACCGTCAAGGCGCGCAACGTGTTCGCGGTGATCTTCTCCGGCACCTACAGCGCCGGCACCTTGTTGCTGTGGCTTACCTACTTCATGGGCCTGGTGATTGTGTACCTGCTCACCAGCTGGCTGCCGACCCTGATGCGCGACAGCGGTGCCAGCATGGAACAGGCCGCCTTCATCGGCGCGCTGTTCCAGTTCGGCGGCGTGTTGAGTGCGGTCGGTGTGGGCTGGGCGATGGACCGCTTCAATCCGCACAAGGTCATCGGCACGTTTTACCTGCTGGCGGGGGTCTTCGCCTATGCAGTGGGGCAGAGCCTGGGCAATATCACCCTGCTGGCGACGTTGGTGCTGATTGCCGGTATGTGCGTCAACGGCGCGCAATCGGCGATGCCGTCTCTGGCCGCGCGTTTCTACCCGACCCAGGGCCGCGCCACGGGGGTGTCGTGGATGCTCGGGATCGGCAGGTTCGGCGCGATCCTCGGTGCATGGATGGGCGCCACGCTGCTGGGCCTGGGCTGGAACTTCGAGCAGGTGCTGACTGCGCTGGTGATCCCTGCCGCGCTGGCTACTGCGGCCGTGCTCATCAAGGGCATGGTCAGCCATGCGGATGCCACCTGACTGATACCCCGCTATCGGGAGCAAGCCCCTCCCACATTGGACAAGAGTTAGCTCGCTAACAAATGTTCGATTATCGAACGGTTAGTCGATTATCGGATTGTTTGGCGCCATGCCCTCGGCTTAATCTTCAGGCACTTCGGCGCCACCTCAGCGCCTTTTTCGATCCACACCGGGAGCCCCACCCCATGGCTGACATTCTCACCCTGCGTGATGCGGTCAAGCGCTTCGTGAACGACGGCGACACCGTCGCTCTCGAAGGCTTCACCCACCTGATCCCTACGGCCGCAGGCCATGAAATCATTCGTCAGGGCAAGAAAGACCTGACGCTGGTGCGCATGACGCCCGACCTGATCTACGATCAGTTGATCGGTGCCGGCTGTGCGCGCAAGCTGATTTTTTCGTGGGGCGGCAATCCGGGTGTGGGCTCCCTGCATCGCCTGCGTGACGCGGTGGAAAAACAGTGGCCGCAGCCGCTGGAGATCGAAGAACACAGCCATGCAGACCTCGCCAATGCCTACGTTGCAGGGGCCTCCGGGCTGCCGTTCGCGGTGCTGCGCGCCTACGCCGGTTCCGACCTGCCCAAGGTCAACCCGCTGATCAAGACCGTGACCTGTCCATTTACCGGCGAAGTGCTGGCGGCGGTGCCGTCGGTGCGCCCTGATATCACGGTGATTCATGCGCAGAAAGCCGACCGCAAGGGCAACGTGCTGCTCTGGGGCATTCTCGGTGTGCAGAAGGAAGCTGCCCTGGCGGCCAGGCGCTGCATCGTTACCGTCGAGGAAATCGTCGACGACCTGAATGCGCCGATGAACAGCTGCGTGCTGCCGACGTGGGCCTTGACCGCCGTGTGCCATGTGCCTGGCGGCGCACATCCGTCCTACGCCCACGGCTACAACGAGCGCGACAACCGTTTCTATCAGGCGTGGGACCCGATTGCCCGCGACCGTGGGACCTTTACCGCCTGGATCGACGAATACATCCACGGCACTGCCGATTTCAGTGAATTCCAGGCCAAGCTGGCCACCGCGCAGGAGGCCAAGTAATGGCTTACTCGACCAATGAAATGATGACCGTCGCCGCCGCGCGCCGTCTCAAGAACGGCTCGGTATGCTTTGTCGGCATCGGCCTGCCGTCCAAGGCTGCCAACCTGGCGCGCCTGACCTCATCGCCCGATGTGGTGCTGATCTACGAGTCCGGCCCGATTGGCGCCAAGCCTTCCGTGTTGCCGCTGTCCATCGGCGACGGCGAACTGGCGGAAACCGCCGACACCGTGGTGCCCACCGGCGAGATCTTTCGCTACTGGCTGCAAGGCGGACGCATCGACGTCGGCTTTCTCGGTGCGGCCCAGGTCGACCGTTTCGGCAACATCAACACCACCGTGGTCGGTGACTATCACCAGCCCAAAGTACGCCTGCCGGGTGCCGGTGGCGCGCCGGAAATCGCCGGCTCCGCCAAAAGCGTGCTGATCATCCTCAAGCAGTCGGCGCGCTCGTTTGTCGACAAGCTGGACTTCATCACTTCGGTCGGGCACGGCGAAGGCGGTGATTCACGCAAGCGTCTGGGCCTGCCGGGCGCCGGGCCTGTGGGCATTATTACCGACCTGTGCATCATGGAGCCGGAAGAGGGCACCCATGAGTTCGTGGTCACCGCGCTGCACCCCGGGGTCACCCGCGAGCAAGTGGTGGCCGCCACCGGTTGGGCGATTCGCTTTGCCGACCAGGTCGACACCAGTGCCGAACCGACAGAGGTGGAACTGACCGCCCTGCGTGACCTTGAAGCCCGCACGGCCGCCGCCCACGGCCAAGCGCCTGGAGAAGCCTGATGCGCGACGTATTTATCTGTGATGCCATTCGCACCCCCATCGGCCGCTTTGGCGGTGGCCTGTCCACGGTGCGCGCCGATGACCTGGCCGCGCTGCCGATCAAGGCGCTGATGGAGCGCAACCCGTCGGTGGACTGGAACGCGGTGGACGAGGTGTTCCTCGGCTGCGCCAACCAGGCCGGCGAAGACAACCGCAACGTCGCGCGCATGGCGCTGTTGCTGGCTGGCCTGCCGCAGAGCATTCCCGGCGTAACCCTCAACCGTTTGTGCGCCTCCGGCATGGACGCCATCGGCACTGCCTTTCGCGCCATCGCCAGCGGCGAAATGGAGCTGACGATTGCCGGCGGCGTCGAGTCGATGTCCCGTGCACCGTTCGTGATGGGCAAGGCCGACGCCGCGTTTTCGCGCAACATTAAGCTTGAAGACACCACCATCGGCTGGCGTTTTATCAACCCGTTGATGAAAACCCAGTACGGCGTGGACGCGATGCCGCAGACCGCCGACAACGTTGCCGATGACTACAACGTGTGCCGCGCCGATCAGGACGCCTTTGCCCTGCGCAGCCAGCAACGCACGGCCGCTGCCCAGGCTGCCGGCTTCTTTGCCGAAGAAATCGTGCCGGTGCGGGTCGCCCATAAAAAAGGCGAAACCCTGGTGGAACACGATGAGCATCCACGGGACACCACCCTTGAGGCCCTGGCCAAACTCAAGCCGGTCAACGGCCCCGACAAGACCGTCACCGCCGGCAACGCGTCAGGCGTGAACGACGGTGCGGCGGCGCTGATTCTGGCGTCCGCCGAAGCGGTGAAAAAACACGGCCTCACGGCCCGCGCCCGGGTATTGGGCATGGCCAGCGCCGGTGTTGCGCCGCGTGTGATGGGCATCGGCCCGGTGCCAGCGGTGCGCAAGCTGGTGGAGCGCCTGGGCCTTGCCGTCAGCGATTTCGATGTGATCGAACTCAATGAAGCCTTTGCCAGCCAGGGCCTGGCGGTGCTGCGTGAGCTGGGGATTGCCGACGACGCACCGCAGGTCAATCCGAACGGCGGCGCTATTGCGCTTGGCCATCCGTTGGGCATGAGCGGTGCGCGGTTGGTACTGACAGCCCTGCATCAGTTGGAAAAAACCGGAGGCCATAAAGGCCTGGCGACTATGTGCGTGGGCGTCGGCCAAGGTTTGGCCCTGGCGATTGAACGCGTCTAATAAGAGAGGATTGCTCCATGAGTGACAAGCCCGGTTACCGGCGCCCGCAAGCGGGCACTCAACCTGATTACCTGCACCCGGCCTACCAGTCGACGAACCTGCGTTCGCCGTCCCGGCCGTTGGTGTTCCTGCCCCATTCACTGTCAGAAATTACCGGCCCGAGCATCGGCGCCGAGCGGGTCAATGAGACCGACAACGACCTCACCGCCCAGCATGACGGCGAGCCGCAAGGCGAACGCATCATCATCCATGGCCGTGTGCTGGATGAAAACGGTTTGCCGGTGCCAGGCATCCTGGTGGAAATCTGGCAGGCCAACGCCGCCGGCCGCTACAACCACCCGCGCGACCTGCACGATGCGCCCCTGGACCCCAACTTTACCGGCACCGGCCGCACCGTCACCGACGCCGATGGCTGGTACCAGTTCCAGACCATCAAGCCCGGCGCCTACCCCTGGGGCAATCACCACAACGCATGGCGCCCGGCGCATATCCACTTTTCGCTGTTCGGACCCAGCGTGCTGACCCGGTTGGTGACGCAGATGTACTTCCCCGGCGACCCGCTGCTGGAATACGACCCGATCTACAACTGCGTGCCGGACACCTCGGCCAAGCAGCGCCTGATCGCCAGCTTCGACCTGGAAAAAACCATTCCTTCCTATGCCCTCGGCTACCGCTGGGACATCGTCCTGCGCGGCCGCGACGCCACGCCGATGGAGAAATGAGATGAGCCTGTATGCAACCACGTCCCACACGGTGGGGCCTTACTACCACATCGGCCTGACCTGGCTAAACCGCGAAGACTTGACCGTCGCCGCCACCCTGGGCGACCGCGTGGCGATCAGCGGGCAAGTAGTGGATGGCAACGGCGATGTGGTCAACGACGCCATGCTCGAGGTCTGGCAGGCCAACGCCGCCGGCAAGTACGACCACCCGGAGGATGAGCAGGCCAAACCCGTCGACCCGAATTTCGAGGGTTTTGGCCGCGTGCCAGTGGATGCCGAAGGGCGGTTCCGCTTTACCACGATCAAGCCGGGCAGCGTTCCCGGGCTCAAGGGCACAACCCAGGCGCCGCACCTGGTGGTGCTGGTGTTCGCGCGGGGCCTGGTGAAGCACTTGCTTACGCGGATTTATTTTGCCGGCGAGGCGTTGAATGGGGATGACCCGTTGCTGGCCTGTGTGCCGGCCGAACGGCGCGGGACGTTGATTGCCGAGCAGGATGGGGCCGGTGTGTATCAGTGGAATGTGATTTTGCAGGGCACCGATAAGGAAACGGTGTTTTTCGATTACTGAGTTGGCCTGAAATCCAATCGGGAGCAAGCCCCCTCCCACATTTTGATTTGTGAATACATTCAAAAATGTGGGAGGGGGCTTGCTCCCGATGAGGCCCTTTGAGTCAGAACATCTTCAAACTCTTCTTGCAAGACATGGTTATTGCAAAGTATGTCTAGGCTATACCCGTTCACACTGAGTAAAAAACCATGACAACAACAACGATTCACTACACCGGGGAAGAACGCCGCAAACGTATTTTTGCGATCGTCGGCGCGTCCTCCGGCAACCTCGTCGAATGGTTCGACTTCTACGTCTACGCCTTCTGCGCCATTTACTTTGCCCCGGCGTTTTTCCCCTCGGACGACCCCACGGTGCAGTTGCTCAACACCGCAGGTGTGTTCGCCGCCGGGTTCCTGATGCGGCCCATCGGTGGCTGGTTGTTTGGCCGGGTGGCCGACAAGCACGGGCGCAAGAACTCGATGATGATTTCGGTGCTGATGATGTGCGCCGGCTCACTGGTCATCGCCTTTCTGCCCACCTACAAGGACATCGGCATCTGGGCGCCGGTGCTGCTGCTGATGGCGCGGCTGTTCCAGGGGTTGTCGGTGGGTGGCGAATACGGCACCACAGCCACCTACATGAGTGAAGTCGCCCTCAAGGGCCAGCGCGGTTTCTTCGCTTCGTTCCAGTACGTGACCCTGATCGGCGGGCAACTGCTGGCGGTGTTGGTGCTGGTGATCCTGCAACAGATTCTCAGCGACGAAGAACTGCATGCCTGGGGCTGGCGCATTCCGTTCGTGATCGGCGCCATTGCGGCGGTCATCTCCCTGCTGCTGCGCCGCACCCTCAAGGAAACCGCCAGCACGGACGTGCGCCAGGACAAGGACGCCGGCAGCATAGCCGCGCTGTTCCGCGATCACCGAGGGGCATTCATCACCGTGCTCGGCTACACCGCCGGCGGCTCGCTGATTTTCTACACCTTTACCACCTACATGCAGAAATACCTGGTGAACACCGCTGGCATGCACGCCAAGACCGCCAGCTACATCATGACCGGCGCGCTGTTTGTGTATATGTGCATGCAGCCGCTGTTCGGCATGCTCTCGGACCGGATCGACCGGCGCACTTCGATGCTCTGGTTCGGCGCCCTTGGCACCCTGTGCACGGTGCCGATCCTGATGACCCTGAAAACCGTGACAAACCCGTTCCTGGCGTTTGTGCTGATCTCCCTGGCGCTTGCTATCGTCAGCTTCTATACCTCGATCAGCGGGCTGGTCAAAGCCGAGATGTTCCCGCCCCACGTACGCGCCCTTGGCGTGGGCTTCGCTTACGCCGTGGCCAACGCGATCTTCGGCGGTTCGGCGGAGTATGTGGCGCTGGGCCTCAAGTCCCTGGGCATGGAAAACACCTTCTACTGGTACGTCACCGGCATGATGGCGGTGGCGTTCCTGTTCAGCCTGCGTCTGCCGAAACAGGCAGAGTACCTGCACCACGATTTGTAAGGGATCCGTTATGACGCTGCGCACGAGCAACCAATTGTTCGACGCCTACTTCACCGCCGACAGCATGGCCGAGGTGTTCTGCGACCAGGGCCGCTTGCAGGGCATGCTGGATTTCGAGGCGGCGCTGGCCCGCGCGCAGGCCCGGGTCGGGTTGATTCCGCAGGCCGCCGTCGCGCCGATTGCCCAGGCGTGCCTGGCCTCGCTGTACGACGTCGACGCCCTGAGCGTGGCAATTGCCACCTCGGGGAATTCGGCCATCCCGCTGGTCAAGGCACTGGGCAAGCTGATCGCCAGCGAGGACGCCGGGGCCGAGCGTTATGTGCATTTGGGCGCAACCAGCCAGGACGTGATGGACACCGGCCTCGTTCTCCAGGTGCGCCAAGCACTGGCACTGATCGACGCGGACCTGGCGCGCCTGGGAGACGTTCTCGCTGCCCAGGCCCAGCGCTACGCAGCCGTGCCACTGGCCGGGCGCACCTGGCTGCAGCACGCCACGCCAGTCACCCTGGGGATGAAAATCGCCGCTTGGCTGGGTGCGGTGACTCGCAGTCGCCAGCGCCTGGCGCAGTTGAAGCCGCGCTTGCTGGTGCTGCAGTTCGGCGGTGCGTCCGGCACCCTGGCGGCGCTGGGTGAGCAGGCCATGCCGGTGGCCGAGGCGCTGGCGGCAGAATTGCACTTGAGCCTGCCCGAACAACCCTGGCACACCCAGCGTGACCGTCTGGTGGAGTTCGCTGCGGTGCTTGGCTTGATCGCCGGCAGCCTCGGCAAGCTGGGCCGCGACATCAGCCTGCTGATGCAGACCGAAGCCGCTGAAGTCTTCGAGCCGTCGGCGCCGGGCAAGGGCGGTTCATCCACCATGCCGCACAAGCGTAATCCGGTGGGAGCCGCCGTGCTGATCAGCGCCGCCACCCGTGTGCCGGGGCTGGTGGCGACCATGTTCAGCGCCATGCCCCAGGAACACGAACGCAGCCTGGGCTTGTGGCACGCCGAATGGGAAACCCTGCCGGAGATCTGCCGGCTGGTGTCCGGTGCGCTCAAGCAGGCGTTGCTGGTGAGTGAAGGCCTGGAGGTCGACGCTGAGCGCATGACGCGCAACCTCGACCTCACTCAGGGCCTGGTGCTGGCCGAAGCGGTCAGCATCGTGCTCGCCCAACGCCTGGGCCGCGAAACCGCGCACCATCTGCTGGAGCAATGCTGCAAGCGTGCGGTCGCCGAGGGCCGTCATTTGCGCGCGGTGCTGGCCGATGAAGCGCAGATCACCGCTGAGCTGTCAGCGGCCGAACTGGACCGCCTGCTCGACCCGGCGCACTACCTGGGCCAGGCACACACCTGGGTCAGCCGCGCCGTCACCGAACATTTTGCCTTGAATGCCTGAGGAGGCCGCCGTGCCCTTTGCCCAACTCGCCGACGGCGAACTGCATTACCAACTCGACGGGCCTGCCGATGCCCCGGTGCTGGTGCTGTCCAACTCGCTGGGCACCGACCTGCATATGTGGGATATCCAGATGCCTGCGTTTACCCGGCATTTTCGCGTGCTGCGCTGCGACACCCGTGGCCATGGCAAGTCACTGGTCACGCCAGGGCCCTACAGCATTGAGCAACTGGGCCGAGACGTGTTGGCGCTGCTGGATGCGCTGGGTATTCAGCGCGCGCATTTCTGCGGGCTGTCCATGGGCGGGCTGATCGGCCAATGGCTGGGCATCAACGCCGGCACACGCCTGCAACGCCTGGTGGTGTGCAATACCGCCGCGAAGATCGGCACCCCCGAGGTGTGGAACCCGCGCATCGAGACCGTGCTGCGTGACGGCGCGGCGGCGATGGTAGCGCTGCGTGATGCGTCGATTGCCCGCTGGTTCACCGCTGACTTTGCGGCGGCGAATCCGCACCAGGCGCAACAGATCACCGACATGCTCGCCAACACATCGCCCGCGGGCTACGCCGCCAACTGCGCCGCCGTGCGCGACGCGGATTTGCGCGCGCAACTGGCCTCGATCAAGGTGCCGACGCTGGTGATCGCTGGCACTGAAGATGCCGTGACACCCCCGGCCGGCGGCCACTTTATCCAGAACCATGTGCAGGGCGCCGAATACGCCGAGTTCTATGCGGCGCACCTGTCCAACGTTCAAGCGGGCGCCGCGTTCAGCGACCGCGTTATCGAATTTCTGCTGGCCCACTGACCCAGTGATGGCTGGTCTTGCGGTGGCGAGCGGTATCGTTGTGGCGAGCGGGCTTGCCCCGCGTTGGAGTGCGAAGCGCTCCCAGGATTTTTGGGGCCGCTGCGCAGCCCAACGCGGGGCAAGCCCGCTCGCCACAAAAAAACCGCGCGCCACATTTGCTGTTCAGAGGAGCTTTTTGTGGACGAGAAACAACGTTATGCCGAGGGACTCAAGGTGCGCCGCGAAGTGCTGGGCGATGCCCATGTCGATCGCAGCCTCAACGCCCTGACCGAGTTCAACGGCGAGTTCCAGGAGATGATCACCCGTCACGCCTGGGGCGATATCTGGACCCGCCCGGGTCTGCCTCGGCATACCCGCAGCCTGATCACCATCGCCATGCTGATCGGCATGAACCGCAGTGAAGAGTTGAAACTGCACCTGCGCGCCGCCGCGAGCAATGGCGTGACCCGTGCCGAGATCAAGGAAGTGCTGATGCAGAGCGCGATCTACTGCGGGATTCCAGCGGCGAACGCAACGTTCCACCTGGCCGAATCGGTGTGGGATGAGTTGGGGGTTGAGTCTCGCCAACAAGATCCGACGTGAAATACGCTCAGAAAGGTGGGAGGGGGCTTGCTCCCTCCCACAGGGGACCCTCACATGCTCAACACATCAGTGTGAATCGGCATCCCACACCCAATTCCACACCCCCGGCAGGTGCACCGGCGCATTCACATCCTTGATCGTGCGTGCCAGCGCCGCGTGTTGCAGGGCGGCGGTGTTGGTGTAGAACGGCTCGGCGGCGGTCCTCATGCCATTGACTCGCGCGCTGTCGAGCAGGATCTGCAGATATTCCTGCATGTGCCGCGCCGTGTAGCGGTTGATGTCATGGAAGGTCACCACCACCGGAATCACCCCATCCACTGTCGGCAGTTCGCCCAGGGCAATGTGTTCGCGCACCACCGACAACTGTCGGTACAGGTTGGCGCGCCGCCGGGGGCTGGCGTTGAAGCCCCAGATCTTTCCGTCATTGGCGCTCAGGTCGGTAAGCAACACGGCCATGCCATGGCGCTGGTAGGCGGCGAAGGTGCGCTTGTCGTAATTCCAGAACGGCGGACGCACCAGCACGGGCGGTGCGCCGGTGATCGTGGCAATGTCCGCTGCGCCCAGGCTGAGGGTGCGCTCCAGTTCAGCATCGCTCAACCAGCGGTGGTTGGTGTGAAACGCGGTCGCGGTGTGGAAACCCAGTACATGCCCGGCGGCAAACTCACGCACCATGGTCTTGCGCCCGCGCGCACTGCCGCCGGAACGCGCCCCTTCGGTCTGCACGAAAAACACCGCCTTGATGCCCGGCAAAATCGCGTTGTGCGCCAAGTCACCCAGCACCGAACGGCTCGGGTTGTTGTAGCCCGAGGCGCTGGGACCGTCATCGAAGGTGATTAAAAAGCGGATCGGCGCCTGGGCCTGCAAACGCTGCGCGGTCTGTGGCGTCAAGGCGATGGGCTGGCCGATACAGCCGCTGAGCAGAACCGACAAAAAGACAATGAGGTATTTCATGGCGGCCTTGGCGAAGAGGTAGGCGTCCGTGTCGTTGGGGTCCATATGCCGGGTGAGGGCGCGTGCACAATACAGCATGCACACGCCGCGATCACCGGTATAAATGGCCGCCTGGCCGGGCGAGTCTGATTCAGGCGTAGTGGGTTCGCAGCGCCAGGCCCATTTCTGCGTTCAGCGTGTTTTCGGTAAACGGGGCTGGGTTGGTTGAGGTGGGAGGGGTGGAGGCGTTGTTGTCGAAGTCGAAAGGCGGTGCGTTGCTCACCAGGCCGACGGCTTGCAGTTCGCTGTTGGGTGGGCCCGGGAGCTCGGGTTGATCGCGGGTCGGCGCGCTCGACCCTGGGAGGAAGGTGCCGTTGGCGCCATTCCAGGCGTGCGCCATTTCATGGAAAAGCTGGTTGAGCGGCAAGAACAGCGGATCCGTCCCGTAAATAGTGGCCGGGTTGTAGAAAATCATGCCTTTGTCGGCCCGTGAACCCGGTACTCCGTCCTTTATGTAACCCCACTTGGGGTCGGTGCGTTCTGTGGGAACCTGATTGCTCTGCGCCAGGTGTTGCAGCTCGGTGCTCCAGAAACGGTAGGAATTACCGCGATCACTGGGCACGATGAGAACCGGACTGCCATTTTTTACGGCCATCTCATCCAGCGCTTTCAGCATCTTTTGCCCTTGTGGCGATGTGCGAAGCAAGGTCAGATCGTCTTCGACCCGCGCGACGAAGTCAGGTGGCCCCTGGATACTGAAGGCTTGTCGGCCTGTGTCGGTCGGCGTCACGGGGGTGACCGTTGAGCCTTGTGTGCCCATCAGATGATCTGTCGCTTGTGCATGGATGCGCGCTTTGATCGCATTCGCGCGCAGGGTGTTGCGCCCTGAACCTGAGTAAAACGTGGTGCTGTCGTGGCCCACCAGCAGGTCGTCACCCAGGCCACCGTTGAGCACCGTGTGCCCGTTGCCTGCGTACAACTGGTCGTTGCCTGCACCGCCATCAAGGTGGCTCTGTTTATTGGCCGGCCCGCTGCCGGCGTACAGGCGATCATTGCCGGTATTGCCGTACATTACCGCGTGGCCCCGGCCACCTTTGAGTATGTCGTTGCCCTCGTTGCCTTCGGCGTAGCCAGTGTCGCTGCCGAGGGTAATATCGTCATCGCCACGCCCGCCATATACACAGGTTTTGCCGCCGCCCGCCTGGACCACATCATTGCCGTCTCCGGCGTCGATCTCGACACGTACGTTGACGTTGGGGGCGATGGTAATACGGTCGTCGCCCGCTGCGGACTTGATGTGGAGCAGGGTTGGAATGTTCGAGCGCCCGTCTGGGGTATCGAGTACGTAATCACGACCGTTCACCTGAACGTACAGCTGGCCATCAGGGCGTTGGCTGATATGAATCCGGTCGGCGCGCTCACCTGTTTCGAGGAACAGAGCATTCGCCAGGGTCTCTGGACGCTCAGGGTTTTTCAGGCCAGGGTGAGTGCCTGACCGGCGCGCAGATTTCCATCATCCACCAACACCCTTCTGTGCGTCTGAACAGGCGGTGGGCCGGACGGCGTGTTGGCCGACGGTTGCTCGGGCGCCATGGCGTGGTTGTGATGGGAAGTGACTGTGGTCATGGCCTGTACCTGTGTGTCGGATAAGGTGATGTGCAGCGCCGTCTTACAGCGCATGCCCTTCAGTCGTGCCATGGCAGGGAAACGTTCATGCCTTAAATGAGACAGTTTGCTACAAAAACAGCCACGACCCATCCGTTCGTGGCTGTTATGGGGTGTCTACAACAGGCTGATGGGGTAGCTGACAATCAAGCGGTTTTCGTCGAACTCATTGTTGCTGTAGTCACGCCGCATGCTGGAGTTGCGCCAGCGCATCGTCAGGTTTTTCAGGCTGCCGCTTTGCACGGTGTAGCCCAATTCGCTTTCACGGCCCCATTCCTTGCCGTCCGTCACGCTGCCGGTGTGCACGTTGCTGCCGCTGATGTAGCGGTTCATCAAGGTCAGCCCCGGTACGCCGAGGGCAGCAAAGTTGTAGTCGTGGCGCACCTGCCAGGATTTTTCCTCGGCGTTGTCGTAGCTCGAGTTGTAGCTGTCGTTGGCCAGGGTGCCGCCGCTGGTGCCGTTTACGCGCATCCATTGGCTGTTGCCGCTGAGTTTTTGCAGGCCCACATAGAAGGTGTTGCCGCCGTAGCGTGCGGAGAACAGGCCGGACCAGGTCTTGTTGTCCAGCTTGCCGGCGCGGGCGCTGCCGTCGTCGGTGCCGTAGAAAAAACCGAGGTTGGCGCCCAGGGTCCAGTCGCCCAGGGGCTGGCTGTGGATCAGGTTGATGAACTGCTGGCTGTAGATGTCCTTGAGCTGGGCATTCCACAGGCCGACCTGGGTGCGTTTGTCGTTGAACACGTATTCGCCGCCCTGGAAGTTGAAGCGGTCAGAGGTGAACGCGGTTCTGCCGACCATCGACAGGTCAGTCATGCTGCTGTCGTCGCGCGGGCTGTTGGCGCGGAACTGGCCGCCATACAGGGTCAGGCCGTCGATCTCCTTCGAGGTGATCTGCCCACCCCGCAAGGTTTGCGGCAGTGAGCGGCCATCGTCGGCGCGCAGGATCGGCAGCACCGGCATCCATTCGCCGACCTTCAGTTCGGTTTTGGAAATGCGCGCCTTGAACGCCACGCCCAGGCGCCCGAAGTCGTCCGCCGGGCGGCCATCACGGTCCAGCGGCAGCAACTGGGTGCCGCCAGTGCCGCGCCCGCCATCGAGCTTGAGCGAGTACAGGCCCAGCACATCCACGCCAAAGCCGACCGTGCCCTGGGTAAAGCCGGAGCGCGCATCGAGGATGAAGCTCTGCGTCCACTCCTGTGCGCCGCCCTGGGCCCTGGTCGGGTTGGTGAAATTGCGGTTGAAGAAGAAATTGCGCAAGTTGAGGTTGGCGCTGGCATCTTCGAGAAAGCCGTGTTCCTCGGCGCAGACGGGCAGGGCAAGGCTTGCGACAGCGGTTGCCAGCAATAGCTGGCGCGGGCGAAACGTGCTCATGGCGTAGGACCTGTTGTTATTGGGGTTATGCAGGTGCGCGCATGGTGCGGGGCGGTGCGGGAGCGATGAAAGTGGGGCAGGGCGGGTTTTGGGCGATGATCGAACGCAAGTTGCCGGGTGCCGGGCCCGGCTTTTGCGATTAAGGCTTGGGCGGGGTGAAGTGGGTCCAGGGCACCGCCGGCAGGTAATGCTGGGCGGCAATGATCAGCGCTACCATCGCCACCAGAAACGCCGCTTGCAACGGGCTCCAGAATGCCCAGTGCAGACCGTTCAGCCAGGGCCAGCCTTCGCTGAATCGTTGGCTCATGTGGCCGATGCGTTTTTTGTGCAGCAGGTTGATCAGTAGCGAGCCGGCGTAGGTGACCGCTCCCAGCACGCCGAGCATCAAGCCGCAGGCTATGAGCATGATCACCTGCGGCACACCATGGCGTATCACCAGCCAGTAGTCGTTGGGGTTGAATCGCTTGGGAATCAGGTACTGGGTCAGCCATATATCCTGCACCCTGTATACCGAACTCATGCTCGCCCAGAATTGGGTGACGCGAAATCCGACAATGGCCGGTGCCAACGACATCAACAGGAGGATGAACACGGACATCAAGTCCAACTTGTTCGGTGTGTCGTGGGCAATGCTCAGGCCGATGCCCAGTGCGAAGACTGCCCATAGCCGGATAAACACCTGGGTATAGATCGGCCGTGGCACGAATTTTCGCCAGAAGTACAGGTCGTTTTGATGCAGGCGTTCGACCAGTTGCGGATAGCGCCAGGTCAGGGTGTCTGCCAAGTGCTGACAGGCGTTCCACTCGTTTTCGCCAAACCCGTCGATCATGCGTTTGTGTTGCGTCGCCGTCATCGGCGTGAGCAACAATCGTGCGGCCAGGGCATCGGCTGACATGCGCCGCTTATCCTGGGCCTTGTCTTGCAGATGCTCGTAGAAACTCTCCTGCTCGCAACGCGACACCAGGCTACGCCACATCCACGCCGGTTCCGGAAACACACCTTTCTGGTCATCCCAGCCGAAGGTCTGGCACACGCGCTCGAACATCGGCACGCTCCACTGGGTGTTGTAAAGTAACTGAAGGATCATGCGCTGCCAGTGCTGCTGCAGGTCGAACACCTGCAGCCATGCCTGGCTGTTGAACTGCCTCAACTGGGTGACGAACTCACGCTCGGCCTTTTGCTCCAGCCGTTCCTCCAGGGTCATGCGGTAGGTTTGCAGCAGCTCGTTGCTGAGCGCTTCGTGTTGCCAGGGCGTCATGGCTACCTGCTGCCAGGGTGTCAACCATTCCAGGTGTTGCACGGCCCACAGTGTGATTGCGGTGCGCTCGCCCGGGGCTTCAAAGCAATGACGCAGCAAGGCGGCCTGGAATGCCCCGGTGCACATCTGCTGTTGAGCTTGGGCCCAGCGTTCATCGAGATTGTCGGCGTTCAGGCCCGTGACCAGTGCCAGCGCCGGGTTTGGCGCGGGCGGGTCGAAGGGGGCAGGTTCAAGCGGGCGCACCTGCATCCACGCAGCCGGGTCGTCGAGGCTGGCGCTGATGGCCTCGGTCGCAGGCGTAGCAGCGGCGGGGCCGTCGTCTTCGTGATCGGCCCGCCAGCGCGCTTCATTCAAGCAGTGTTCATAGGCTTCACGCAGGCGCTGAAAGCCCTCGGGGTCATCGTCCGGACGGCACCCCTTGAGCAGCCGCGCATAGGTGCGCTTGATCGTGCGTTCGTCGGCGTCGTCCGCCAGTTGCAATACTGTCCAGCCGTCCATGTGCAATCTTCCTCAGCGCCAGAACCCGTTATCGAGCTGTTCAAGTTGACGGGTCAGTTCGCTGCGAGCCTCTCGGATGCTGCGTTCGTCCTGACTGTCGAGCACCTGCTGGAACTGCGCTGCCCAGTGCCCCAGTTGCTCACGCAGCTCGCCGAGGCTTTCCTGATAGAGACGTTCGAGGCGGGCGGTGAGCACGGTATTGACCTGCTGGTCGCGTGGGTGAATCTTCAACAAGGCCAGCGCCTGCAGGCGTTGCTGGATCTCTTGCGGGCTGAGCACACCGGGGTTGTTCTCGATCACCAGCGAATGCTGTTCACCGGTGAGCGGGATGTTCACCTGGGCTTCGAGCAACCCGTTGTTGTCGTAGGTAAAGCGCACGTCCAGCGAGACTTCGCCCGCCTTGCGCTTGGGCACCGGAATTTCCAGCTGGCCCAGCTCGATATTGTCTTTCACCAGGCGGCTTTCGCCCTGATAGATTTTCAGCAGCACGCGAGTCTGGTCGTCGGCGAGCGTAAACACGCTTTTGACCCGACTCACTGGCACGCTGCTGTTGCGTTCGATCAGCGGCAGATAATGGCCGTTCTCGATGTGGCTGCCATATTGGTTGGCCGTCTCGATGCCCAGGGTGTAAGGGCATACGTCAGTCAGCACCACTTCTTCGAGGGCCGCCGAACGTGCCTTGAGTGCTGCCTGGATCGCCGCGCCGTGGGCGACCACCTGGTCCGGATCAAGGCTGATGGAAGGGAAACGCCCGAACAGCCCAGCGGCGAGTTTGCGCACCAGTGGCATGCGCGTGGTGCCGCCGACCAGCAGAATCTCATCCAGGTCACCCACGCGAATGCGTGCGTCGCGCAGGGCGCGTTCAATCGGCGCGCGCAGGCGTTCCAGCAGCGGTGCGTAGAGTTTGGCAAGTTCGGCCTGGGTGATGGTTTTTACCCATTGCCGGCCATCGACGCGCAGGGCGAACTCGGCGCTGTCGTCCTGGCCCAGGGCTTTGCGCACACGCTCGGCTTCACGGCGCAGGGCTTGCAGCACGCTGCCGGTGGGCGGGAAATCCTCGGCATTGCGCTGGCTGTCGACAAAGTGGTCCAGCAACAGGGTGTCGAAGTCCTCGCCGCCCAAAAAGTTGTCACCGGCGCTGGCGCGCACTTCCATCACACCGTCAAACAGCTCGATGATCGACACGTCGAAAGTCCCACCCCCGAGGTCGAACACCAGGAACGAGGTTTCCTTGTCGCGCTGGTGCAGGCCGTAAGCGAGGGCGGCAGCGGTAGGTTCGTTGATCAGTTTTTCAACGTTGAGGCCCGCCAACTCCCCGGCAATGCGCGTGGCTTTGCGCTGGCCGTCGCTGAAGTAGGCGGGCACGCTGATCACCGCGTCGGTGACAGCCTCACCGTAGCTGCGCTCGATGTCTTCCTTGAGGCTTTTGAGCACCAGCGCCGAAAGCTCTTCGGGTCGAAAGGTGCGGTCACCCAAGCGTACTTCGGTGGCACTGCCCATGTAGCGCTTGAACAGCGATGTGGTCAGGTGCGGGTGAGTATGCAGGCGCTCTTTGGCGGCCTGGCCGACCAGCACGCGACCCTGGTCATCGAGCCCGACTACGCTGGGGGTCAGCAATTGGCCAAGGGCGTTGGGTACCAGTTCGGTAGCATCGCCGCGCCAGACGGCGGCGAGGCTATTGGTCGTGCCCAGGTCGATTCCTACGATCATTACGACAAGCTCCCTCTGTGGTCTGTAAGAATCTGTGACAGATTTTACCCCGAAAGGTTGAAGGGAGCGCAAGACGACGGGGTTACCGCCAGCAAATTCCGAGCATAAAAAAACCGCTTCCGATGACGGAAGCGGTTTTTGATTACACCCGGACGGTCAGAACAACTTCAACTTCGGTGCTTCTTCTTTCACGGGCTCGTTCTGCGCAGTCTGCGCGTTCCAGCCACCGCCGAGGGCCTTGTACAGGTTGACCTCGCTGGTGAGCTGCGCCAGGCGGTCGGTGATCAGCGACTGCTGGGCACTGAACAGCTGGCGCTGGGCGTCGAGGAAGGTCAGGTTGCTGTCCACGCCAATGCGGTAGCGACGTTCGGCCAGGCGGTAGTAATCCTGGTTGGCCGCGACGAAGCCGCGCTGGGCGTCCAGTTGCTGCTTGTAGGTCTCACGCGCGGCGAGGCCGTCGGACACTTCCTGGAAGCCGGTCTGAATGGCCTTCTCGTAGTTGGCCACGTTGATTTCTTTCTGGATCTTCGAGTAGTCCAGGCTGGCGCGCAGGCTGCCGGCATTGAAGATCGGGATGTTGATCTGCGGGGCAAACGACCAGGTGCCCGAGCCGCCCTTGAACAGGCCGCCCAGGTCCGGGCTCAGGGTGCCGGCGTTGGCCGTCAGGCTGATGCTCGGGAAGAACGCCGCGCGGGCTGCGCCGATATTGGCGTTGGCCGCCTTGAGGTTGTACTCGGCCTGTACGATGTCGGGACGTCGTTGCAGCAGGTCCGAGGGCAACCCGGCCGGCACTTCGGCGAGCAGGTCATCGGACAGTGGCTTGCTGGCGATATTCGCCGGCAGGCCGGTGCCCAGCAGCAGGGTCAGGCTGTTTTCGTCCTGGGCCACCTGGCGCGTGTAGCGTGCCAGTTGCACTCGGGCGTTTTCCACAGAAGTGCGCGCCTGGCTGAGGTCGAGGGCCGAGGCCACGCCGACTTCGCTGCTGCGCGAGGTGAGCTTGAAGCTCTGTTCGAACGCGCCCAGAGTGTCCTGGGTGAGCTTGAGCAGTTCCTTGTCGGCCTGCCAGGTCAGGTAGGCGTTGGCCACGCTGGCCACCAGGCTGATCTGCGTGCTGCGCCGTGCTTCTTCGGTGGCGAAGTACTTTTGCAGGGCCTCTTCACTCAGGCTGCGCACACGGCCGAACAAGTCCAGCTCGTAGGAGCTGATCCCGAGGGTGGCCGAGTACTGGCTGGTGATGCCCGATTGACCGGTCTGCGACATGCGTGCCGGGGTGCGCTGGCGGCTGCCGGCACCGTTGGCCGACACGGCCGGGAACAGGTCGGCACGCTGGATGCGGTACTGCGCGGCATACGCGTCGATGTTCAGCGCCGCAACGCGCAGGTCGCGGTTGTTCACCAGGGCGGTCTGGATCAGTTGCTGCAGGGCAGGGTCGTGGAAAAACTGCTTCCAGCCCTGTTCGGCAGCTGCCTGGCCCGGCGCCTGGGCCGACGAATACGCCGGCCCCTGCGGGTACTGCGCGGCCACCGGCGCTTCGGGGCGCTGATAGTCAGGTATCAGCGAGCAGCCACTAAGCACGAAGGCGGTGACGGCTAGGGAAAGTAGCGACTTGCTCATTGGCCAGCCTCGTTAGGAGTGTGCGTGGTTTCAGTCTTTTTGCGCTTGCCGATGGCCGACACGGTTGCGAAGAACAGTGGCACCCAGAATATCGCCAGCACGGTGGCGGTGATCATACCGCCGATCACGCCGGTTCCGATGGCATGTTGGCTGCCTGAACCTGCGCCCGAGGAGATCGCCAGCGGCAGTACGCCGAGGATGAACGCCATGGAGGTCATGATGATCGGGCGCAGACGCATGCGGGAGGCCTCGATGGCCGCCTCGACGATGCCCTTGCCCTGTTCGTGGAGTTCCTTGGCGAACTCCACGATCAGGATGGCGTTTTTCGCCGCCAGGCCCACCGTCACCAGCAAGCCCACCTGGAAGAACACGTCGTTGGACAAGCCGCGCATGCTGGTGGCGATCAACGCCCCCACCACACCCAGCGGCACCACGAGTACCACCGCTATCGGGATCGACCAGCTTTCGTACAGCGCCGCCAGGCACAGGAACACCACCAGCAGCGACAGCGCGTACAGCGCAGGCGCCTGCGAGCCGGACAAGCGTTCTTCGTACGACAGGCCCGTCCATGCGTAGCCGATGCCGGCCGGCAATTGCTTGGCGATGCGCTCGACCTCGGTCATCGCGTCACCCGTGCTGTAGCCCGGTGCCGGGGTGCCGAGGATTTCCATCGCCGCCACGCCGTTATAGCGCGACAGTTTCGGCGAGCCGTAGATCCACTTGCCCGAGGCGATGGCCGACAACGGCACCATCTTCCCGGAGTCGCTGCGCACGTACCATTTGTTCAGGTCTTCAGGCGACATGCGGCTGGCCGCTTCACCTTGTACGTACACCTTCTTCACACGGCCACGGTCGATGAAGTCGTTGACGTAGCTGCCACCCAGGGCAATCGCCAGGGTCTGGTTGATGTTCGACAGCGTGATCCCCTGGGCACTGGCCTTCTCGTCGTCGACGGTGAGCTCGTACTGCGGCTCATCGTTCACGCCGTTGGGGCGCACACCGGCGAGGATCTTGCTCTGGGCGACCATGCCGAGGAACTGGTTGCGTGCCGCCATCAATTTCTCATGGCCGACACCACCCTGGTCCTGCAGGAACACGTCGAAACCGGTGGCGTTACCCAGCTCCAGTACCGACGGCGGCACGATGGCAAACACCATGGCGTCCTGGAACGTCTGCATGAAGTAACCCTGGGCGCGCTTGGCGATCTCGAACACCGAGGTGGAATCGTCACGCTCATCCCACGGTTTGAGCATCACGAAGGCCAGGCCCGAACTCTGGCCGCGACCGGCGAAGTTGAAGCCGTTCACGGTAAACACCGATTTCACGCCCTTGCCTTCGCCCGGCTCGCCTTCCTTGTTGTTGAGCAGGTAGATACGCATGTCGTCGATGACTTTTTGCGTGCGTTCAGCGCTGGAGCCGACCGGGGTCTGCACCTGGGCAAAGATCACGCCCTGGTCTTCGTCGGGCAGGAACGCGGCGGGGATGCGCATGAACAGCCAGATCATGCCGGCGAAGATCAGCAGGTACACCAGGAACGCCGGAATCTTGTGCTTGATCATGTTGCCCACGCCGCGCTCGTAGCTCAGTACGCCGCGGTCGAAGGTGCGGTTGAACCAGCCGAAGAAACCTCGCTTGGGTTGGCCGTGTTTTTCGGGGTCGATCGGCTTGAGCATGGTGGCGCACAGCGCCGGGGTGAAGATCAGTGCAACCAGTACCGACAGCGCCATGGCCGAGACGATGGTGATGGAGAACTGTTTGTAGATCACACCGGTGGAGCCGCCGAAGAACGCCATCGGCAACAGTACCGCCGAGAGCACCAGGGCAATACCCACCAGGGCGCCCTGGATCTGGCCCATGGACTTGACCGTCGCCTCCTTGGGCGACAGGTGCTCCTCGGCCATCACCCGCTCGACGTTTTCCACCACCACGATGGCATCGTCCACCAGCAGGCCGATGGCCAGGATCATGCCGAACATGGTCAGGGTGTTGATGGTGAAACCGAACGCCGCGAGGATGCCGAAGGTGCCCAGCAATACCACCGGTACGGTCATGGTGGTGATGATGGTGGCGCGGAAGTTCTGCAGGAACAGGAACATCACCAGGAACACCAGCACGATCGCTTCGATCAGGGTGTGTACGACACCGGAGATCGATTCGGTGACCACTGGCGTGGTGTCATACGGCACCACTGCCTTCATGCCTGGCGGGAAGAATGGTTCCAGCGACGCCACCGTGGCGCGGATGGCCTTGGCGGTGTCCAGGGCGTTGGCGCCCGAGGCGAGCTTGATCGCCATGCCGGATGCCGGATTGCCGTTGAACTGCGCACTGATGCTGTAGTTCTGGCCGCCCAGTTCGATGCGGGCCACGTCATGCAGGCGCACCTGGGAGCCGTCGGCATTTACCTTCATCAGGATATTGCCGAACTGCTCGGCAGTTTGCAGACGGGTCTTGCCGATGATCGTTGCGTTCAGCTGGGTGCCGGGCAGGGCAGGCAGGCCGCCCAGTTGGCCGGTGGCCACCTGCACGTTCTGCGCGGCGATGGCGCTGCTGACGTCAACCGGCGTGAGCTGGAAGTTGTTCAGCTTGGCCGGGTCCAGCCAGATGCGCATCGCGTACTGCGAGCCGAACACCTGAAAGTCACCGACGCCCGAGGTACGCGAAATCGGGTCCTGGATGTTGGACACGATGTAGTTGGAGAGGTCGTCCTTGGTCATGCTGCCGTCTTCGGACACCAGACCGATTACCATCAGGAAGTTCTTCACCGACTTGGTCACGCGGATACCCTGCTGCTGCACTTCCTGCGGCAGCAATGGGGTCGCCAGGTTCAGCTTGTTCTGCACCTGCACCTGGGCGATGTCCGGGTTGGTACCCTGGTTGAACGTCGCGGTGATGGTCATGCTGCCGTCGGAGTTACTG
This sequence comes from Pseudomonas trivialis, assembly GCF_036864995.1. Classification (NCBI taxonomy): domain Bacteria; kingdom Pseudomonadati; phylum Pseudomonadota; class Gammaproteobacteria; order Pseudomonadales; family Pseudomonadaceae; genus Pseudomonas; species Pseudomonas trivialis. Next base: position 1,441,855 of record NZ_CP142151.1, read on the forward strand.
TCCGAGGCCACATAGCGCAGGTTGTCGATACCGTTGAGCTGTTGCTCGATCACCTGCACCACGGTGTCCTGCACGGTTTGTGCGGACGCGCCTGGGTAAGTCACCTGGATGTCGATGGCAGTTGGCGCGATGGCCGGGTACTGGTTGATGGGCAGTTTCAGGATCGAGAGTGCCCCGACCAGCATGATCACCAGGGCGATCACCCAGGCGAAAATGGGACGGTCGATAAAAAATTTCGACATGGATTACTCCCCTTTGCCGGCTGCGGCAGCAGGAGCGGCAGCGCCGGCAGGCTTGGCGTTGTCAGCCTCCTTGACCTTCACCTCGGCACCCGGCTTGACGTACTGCAGGCCTTCGGTGATTACACGGTCACCGGCGTCGAGGCCTTTTTCCACCAGCCAGTAGGCGCCGGCGGTGCGGTTGGCGACCAGGGTGCGTTGCTCGACCTTGTTGTCCTTGTTCACGATCAGCGCGGTCGGGATGCCCTTGAGGTCACGGGTCACGCCTTGCTGCGGGGCGAGGATGGCCTTGCTGTTCACACCGGCCTGCAACTGGGCGTGCACGAACATGCCGGGCAGCAGGGTGTGGTCAGGGTTGGGGAAGACTGCGCGCAGGGTGACCGAACCGGTGGTCTGGTCGACCGACACTTCGGAGAATTCCAGCTTGCCGTCATGACCATAGTCGCTGCCGTCTTCGAGGGTCAGCTTGACCTTGGCAGCGTTGGCGCCGGCTTTTTCCAGCTGGCCGCTTTCCAGGTCGCGGCGCAGTTTCAGCATTTCGGCCGAAGACTGGGTCACGTCGACGTAGATCGGGTCCAGTTGCTGGATCACCGCCATGGCATCGGCCTGGCCGTTGCTGACCAGTGCGCCTTCGGTGACAGCGGAACGGCCAATGCGCCCGGAGATCGGCGCCAGCACCTTGGTGTAGCGCACGTTGATCTGCGCGGTTTGCATATCGGCTTCGGCGGTCATGCGGTTAGCCAGGGCAGTGTCGTATTCCTGGCGGCTGACCGCTTGCTCATCGACCAACTGCTTGTAGCGGTCGGTGATCGACTGGGTCTGGGTCAGCTTGACCTGGGCGCTTTTCAGCGTGGCCTCATACACCGACGGGTCGATCTGATAAAGCTGCTGGCCTTCCTTCACGTCTGCGCCTTCCTTGAACAGGCGCTTGAGAATGATGCCGTTGACCTGTGGCCGAACTTCCGCGATGCGGTAGGCCGTGGTGCGGCCTGGCAGTTCGGTGGTCAAGGTGAAGGCTTGCGGTTGAATAGTGACTACGCCGACCTGAGGGGTTTGAGCGGGCGGTGCCGCTTCTTCCTTTTTACATCCGCTGAGCAGCGATGCCAGGGCGACGGCAGTGACCAGAGCGGTAACAGCTGGCTTAAGTTGCATGAAGATCCTCGGGTCAGGCGCGCTGAGTGCGCACAAGAAGTGTGGAAGGGTGGAAAACAAGTGAGTGGATAAGTAGCTTGCTACGCAATATACTTACGTTCATGGTTGTTTGTAAACTCTTGACAGGCTTCGTGGAATGTTGACAAAGCAACGTGCGAAGCCTCGATTTCATTACGTTCGGTGCCCATGACGGCGTCGTCCCAAAAATATACGGATGATCGTTCCCGCCTATTAACCGCGCGTTAACGATAGTCTGAAGTGTCCTGATTGAGGTTTTACTGCCATGGTTCGTCGCACCAAAGAGGAAGCTCAGGAAACGCGCAGCCAGATTCTCGACGCCGCCGAGCACGCTTTTTACGAGCGAGGCGTGGCGCGCACCACGCTGGCGGATATCGCCTCGCTGGCGGGTGTCACGCGGGGCGCCATCTACTGGCATTTCAGCAACAAGTCCGACCTGCTGCAGGCGCTGCTCGACACGTTGCACGAACCCCTGGATGACTTGGCCCGGGCCAGTGAAAGCGAGGATGAACTTGACCCATTGGGCTGCATGCGCAAGTTGCTGATTCGTCTTTATCATCAAGTGGCTCTGGACCCGAAAACCCGGCGTATCAACGAGATCCTGTTTCATAAGTGCGAGTTCACCGATGAGATGTGCGACATGCGCCGCCAGCGCCAGACGCACACGCTCGAATGCAACCTGCGCATCGGGCTCACATTGCGTAATGCGGTGCATCGCGGGCAACTCCCGGAAAACCTCGACACAATGCGCGGCGCGGTGTGTATCCACGCCTACATTCACGGCTTGATCGGTCAATGGTTGCTGGTGCCCGACAGTTTTCAACTGCATCAGGACGCCGAGCGTTGGGTCGATGCAGGGCTGGACATGCTGCGCCTGAGCCCCAGCCTGCGCAATTGAGACAAAATGCGTAATTGCATCAGGTTGTGTCAACAGTAAAGCGCAGGAGCGGTCAATCGTCCCTTTGCCTGATTCGTGGGGTGACGTTATATACGGGCTGGCGCGCAGTTGATAGGTAGCCGGCTAAGTATTTTGTAGCGTTATTGTTTCGGTTCTGTGAAGCAATGTTTCCAAAGGGACACATCAGGTTTAAAAATGTGGAAGGGGGCTTGCTCCCGATAGCGGTATACCCGTCAGTAAATCAGCTGACTGGCACACGGCTATCGCAAGCAAGCCCCCTCCTATTTGGTTACAGCGCCAGTGTTGGGTAATCGATATAGCCGACCGGGCCCTTGGCGTAGAAGGTTTCCGGGTGCGCTTCGTTCAGCGGTGCGTCGGTTTTCAGGCGCGCCGGCAGGTCCGGGTTGGCGATGAACGGAACGCCGAACGCCACCGCGTCGGCCTTGCCCGACGCCAGCCAGGCATTGGCGCTCTCTTTAGTGAAGCGTTCGTTGGCGATGTACACACCGCGGAAGGCTTCCTTCAGGCGCGGGCCGAGGCTGTCGCCGGCTTCCTTTTCGCGGGAGCAGATGAACGCGATGCCACGCTTGCCCAATTCGCGGGCCACATAGGTAAAGGTCTCGGCAGGGTTGTCGTCGCCCATGTCGTGGGCGTCGGCGCGTGGTGCCAGGTGCACGCCCACGCGGCCGGCGCCCCACACGTCGATGGCCGCGTCGGTCACTTCCAGCAGCAGGCGCGCGCGGTTTTCCAGGGAGCCGCCGTACTGGTCGGTGCGCTGGTTGGTGCTGCTCTGCAGGAACTGGTCGAGCAGGTAGCCGTTGGCGCCGTGGATCTCGACGCCGTCAAAGCCTGCGGCCTTGGCGTTCTCGGCGCCGGTGCGGTAGGCGTCGACGATGTCGGCGATTTCAGCGGTTTCCAGGGCGCGCGGAGTCGGGTAGTCGGCCAGTGGACGCACCAGGCTGACGTGGCCCGCCGCCTGCACGGCGCTCGGCGCCACCGGGGCTTCGCCGTTCAGGTAGGACGGATGGGAGATGCGGCCGACGTGCCACAGTTGCAGGAAGATCTTGCCGCCCGCGCCGTGAATCGCATTGGTCACATTGGCCCAGCCGCGTACCTGATCGTTGGACCAGATGCCTGGCGTGTCCGGGTAACCCACGCCCATCGGTGCCACTGACGTCGCTTCGCTGAGGATCAGCCCGGCGGAGGCGCGTTGCACGTAGTACTCAGCCATCATCGCATTGGGCACACGGCCTTCATCGGCGCGGCAGCGGGTCAGCGGCGCCATGATGATGCGGTTCGACAGTTCCAGGTCGCCCAGTTTGATCGGATCGAAAATAGTCGTCATCGGAAAAGTACCTTTCTGTTTAAGTGGATCAGTCTGTTCAAGTGGATCAATGCGTCGCAGGGGCCAGGTCGGCATCGCCGCTCTGACGGAAAGTCAGCAGAGTCACCAGCAGCGCGAGGATCGCCAGGGCTGCGGCCGCGAGGGGCACGCTGGTGAGGCCGAAGCCGTGGGCGATCACGCTGCCGCCGACCCAGGCGCCCAGGGCGTTGCCAATGTTGAAAGCGCCGATGTTGAGGGTGGACACCAGGTTTGGCGCCGCCTTGCCAAACGTCACCACGTTGATCTGCAGCGCGGGTACCGCGGCAAATGAGGCGGTGGCCCACAGGAACAGGGTGATTTCGGTGGGGATCAGCGCGACGCTGGTCCAGGTCAGCGCCGTGGAGATCACCGCCATGCTGATGAATACGCCGATCAGGGTGGCCGCCAGACGCTTGTCCGCCAGCTTGCCGCCGATGATGTTGCCCAGGGTCAGGCCCAGGCCGATCAGCAGCAGGGTCCAGGTCACGCCGTGGGGCGAGACACCGGTAACGTCGCCGAGCAACGGGGCAACGTAGGTAAAGAGGGTGAACATGGAGGCGGCGAACAGCGCGGTCATGCTCAGCGACAACCAGATGCCGGCGCCCTTGAGGGCGGCCAGTTCGGCACGCATGTCGAGTTTTTCTTCGTCATGCTTGCCCGGCAGGAAGCGGATGAGGCCGATCAGTGCCACCACACCAATTACCGTCACCGCCCAGAAGGTCGAGCGCCAGCCGGCCTGCTGGCCCAGCGCCGTGCCCAGCGGCACGCCGAGCACGTTGGCCAGGGTCAGGCCGGTAAACATCAGGGCCACCGCCGAAGCGCGCTTGTTGGCCGGCACCAGATTGGCCGCCACCACCGAACCGATGCCGAAGAACGCGCCGTGGCACAGCGCCGTGACCACCCTGGCGAACATCAGCACGTTGTAGTCGCTGGCCAGGGCGCAGAGCAGGTTGCCGACGATGAAAATGCCCATCAACACCACCAGCGCCGCCTTGCGTGGCAGTTTGGCGGTGGCCAGCGCCATGAACGGTGCGCCGATGGCCACGCCGAGGGCGTAGCCGGTCACCAGCCAGCCGGCGCCCGGGATCGACACGCCAAGGTCCGCCGCCACATCGGGCAGCAGGCCCATGATGACGAATTCGGTGGTGCCGATGGCGAAGGCGCTCAGGGCCAGGATGAGTAGCGAGAGGGGCATTGGGGTGTCCTTGGTTAGTGCGCTGCGCTGAGTTCAGCGATGAGCGCCGTGAGGAAAGCCTGGATCACTTCCTCGTTGCGTTTGAAAAAGTGCCACTGCCCGGCCTTCTGGCTGCTGATCAAACCCGCCCGTTGCAAGGTGGCCAGGTGGGCCGACACGGTCGACTGGGACAAGCCGCAGCGCTGGTCGATCTGCCCGGCACAGATGCCGTATTCGTGGTTGTGCAATTGCTCGGGGAACTGCACTTTCGGGTCTTTGAGCCAGGTGAGGATGTCTCGTCGTACTGGGTGCGCCAGGGCTTTTATTATTTCGTCGAGGTCGATGGACATGGCAGGTGCTCGGTGTCGTGCAGCGTTATATCGCGATGAGGCGAACCTTAAATCGTTATAACCCGATATGCCAATATGATTTTGCTCTGAGATCAGCTCAAATCGGTATATCGGGTTATAACGATACGTTGACGGCAGTGCTAGACTGCGCGCCATGAATTATCTCGCACATCTGCACCTGGGCGGCCAACTTCCTGCGCAACTGCTGGGCAGCCTCTATGGCGATTTTGTCAAAGGCCGCCTGCAGGGCCAGTACAGTCCGCAAATCGAAGCGGCGATCCAGCTGCATCGTTCCATCGACCGTTTCACCGACAGCCATCCGTTAATAGGGGAGGCGTTGTCGCGCTTCAGCCTCACGCGCAGGCGTTATGCCGGGATCGTCCTTGATGTGTTTTTCGATCACTGCCTGGCGCGGGACTGGGCGTTGTATGCCGACCAGCCGCTGGAGCATTTTACTGCCCAGGTGTACCGCGTGCTGGCGGCTGAACCGCAACTGCCGGGGCGGCTGGCGCAGATTGCGCCCTGGATGGCAGCGGATGACTGGTTGGGTTCTTACCGCGAGTTTGCGGTGATGGACCAGGTATTGCGCGGGATTTCGCGGCGGCTGACGCAGCCCGAAGAGCTGAGCCATGCCATGCAGGAGTTGCGCACGTTATACGAACCGTTGAGTGACGACTTCCGGCGCTTCTACCCTGAATTGCAGGTGTTCGCACAGTCTCAACTGACAACACAAGACTAAATGTGGGAGGGGCTTGCCCCCGATAGCAAGGGTTCAGCCAGCACATGCAGTGACTGACACGCCGCCATCGGGGGCAAGCCCCTTCCCACATTTTTGACCGTGCCCGCTTCAGGCAGCATAAGCAGGTCGCGCCTCCACGTGCTCAGCCTCCGGCAACGGCCCGAACAACGCCTTCTGCACCGCCTGCTGCGCCTGGAACGCCAGTGCCGCGCGTTCCTGCCCGGCGCAGGCAATCGGCTTGAGCACATGAATCTCGACATCGCCCTGATCATTGGCAAACAGGCGCATCAGGTGCGACAGCAGATCATCATCGCCAATGAACGGTGCCAGCGGGTCGACCTGGCCGTCGCGCAGGTAACGAATCGCCACCGGTTGCAGCGACACGTCGGCATCGATCGCACTGGCCAGCAGGCGCCCGTGGAACGTGCGCAGGCTGCGCCCGTCGGTGGTGGTGCCTTCGGGGAACATCAGCAGTGGGTGCTGTTGCTCGAGATGACGGGTCATCTGTTTGCGAATCAACTGACTGTCGCCCGAGCCCCGACGAATAAACAGGCTCCCGGCCTTGGCTGCCAGCCAGCCCGCCACCGGCCAGGTGCGCACCTCGGCCTTGGACAGAAACGACAGTGGCGTGACCATGCCCAGCAGCGGAATATCGGTCCAGGACACGTGATTGCTCACCCACAGCATCGGCGTGCGCGGCAGCTCACCGTGCACCGTCACGCGAAAGGGCAGGGCATTGCTCAAGCGTGCCATGAAGAACCGCGACCAACGCTGGCGCCGCACCATCGAGTTGGCCACGCCCAGGCGCTCGAACAGGCCAAACACACTGGCCATGCTCAAGCCCAGCGCCACCACCAGCAGCACCCGGGCAATGCGCCCGTACACCCGCAGGCGGCCCATTACACAGCCGCCTTGAAGTGGCGCGCGTAACGCGGGCAGAGGTTGTCGCGCTTGAGCAGGATGAACACGTCGGCCACCTGGAAGTCTTCATCCCAGCACGGCTCGCCGCAGATTTTTGCGCCCAGGCGCATGTAGGCCTTGAGCAGCGGCGGCATTTCGGCGATGACGTTGGACGGCAGGTCCAGCGCCGGCAACGGTTTTTTCGGTTCGGCGCGCAAGTGCTCGTTGCACAGGTAGCGTTCGCGCAGGCGCTGCATGATGGCGTGGGCCTGGATGCCGCCGTCGTGCATTGGAATACTCGCGCAGCCCATCAGGTAGCTATAGCCGCCCTGGTTGAGCACTTCGGCCAACTCGCCCCAGAGCACGGCGATGGTGCCGCCGTTGCGGTAAGCCGGGTCGACGCAGGTACGACCGATTTCCAGGATCGGACCTTGCAGGTGCAGCAGGCCATGCAGACTGAATTCTTCTTCACTGTAGAACCGGCCCAGGGTGCTGGCGGCCTGGTGATCGAGCAGGCGGGTGGTGGCGACCAATCGACCACTGTTCAAATCCCGCACGCCGATGTGGCTGCAGTGAACATCATAGTCATCCATGTCCAGGCCCAGTTCCGCGCCTTTCAGCTTGGCGTTGAATTCGCCGCTGAACACGTTGAACCGCAGGGCCTGTGCTTCCTGCAAAGCCTGTGCGCCAACCAGGCGTTCGGCTTGCAGACGGCGTTCATTGCCGGTGTCGCTGATGCGGGCGATCTGAGTCATGGCGAATCTCCGAGTGCCAGCCACGTTTCGGCCGGTCGACTTGTTTGTCCAAACTCAGGCTATGTAGGCTCGGTGTCATCTCCATGAAACTACGGTGACGGTTGGGTGACACGCCCCGTGTCGCCAAACTGTCATGGGCCTGGGCTAGCCTCGCGGGCTTGAATGCCCCCTTGAGTCTGCGTCCATGGTCAGAGGCCTGTTGTGTGTTGCCCTGCTGTTAGTTTCCGCTGCCGCCCACGCAGAAACCTGGCCCGGCAAGGAGTGGGCCAGAGGTGAGCCGTTGGCCGGGCCCGCTGTCGAGGCACTGGATGCCTACGCGTTTCCTGCGCGCGACGACGCGACCCGTCAGGGCGTTCGCACCGACGCGCTGCTGGTGATCCGCGATGGCCAGATCGTCTATGAACGCTACGCCGCGCCCACCAGCGCCAGCACGCCACACCTGACCTGGTCCATCAGCAAGAGCCTGATGGCCACGGTGCTCGGCGTGGCCTACGGGCAAAATCGCTTCAAACTGAGCGACCCCGCCGCACGTTTTTACCCGCCGATGAAACAGCACCCCAAGGTGACCATGGCCGATTTGCTGCACTGGGCCTCGGGCCTGGACTGGCAGGAAGACTACGAATACGCGCCGCTGAAGTCCTCGGTGGTGGCGATGCTCTACACCCGTGGCCATGGCGACATGGCCGAGTTCGCCGCCGACACCGATGCCACTGTGGCGCCCGGCAAGGCCTTTCGTTACTCCAGCGGCGACAGCAATATCCTCTCTGCCGCGCTCAGGGGCATGCTCGGCCACAAGGCGTACGTGAGTTACCCGTGGGATGCGCTGTTCGAGCCGCTGGGCATTCGCTCGGCCACCTGGGAAACCGACGCCGATGAAACCTTCGTTGCCTCCTCCTATGCCTACCTCACCGCCCGCGATCTGGCGCGGGTCGGCCTGCTGATGGCGCGCGAGGGTCGTTGGGGCGATGAACAGCTGCTGCCCAAGGACTGGGTGGCTTTCAACCGCAAGCCGTTCGACGGCTATAAGGCCGGGCAGGATGAAGCCGTACCGGGCGGTCAGTGGTGGCTCAACCAGGGCACGCCACGGCCCTGGCCCGACGCCCCCGCCGATACCTTCGCCGCACTGGGCCACTGGGGCCAGGCGCTGTTCGTCCTGCCCGACGAACACCTGGTGATCGTGCGCTACGGTGACGACCGCGACGGCACGTACGGCCACAACGAACTGCTCAAGCGCGTGCTCGCGGCGGTGCAGCCATGATCCGTCGTCATCCGATTCTCAGCCTCTTTGCCTTGCTGCTGCTCGTCCTGCTTGGCTGGGTGTGGCATGAGCGCGTCAATCTGCAAGCCTTCCCCGACATCATTGCGGCCTACACCGCCAAGGAATATTGCTCGTGCCGCTATGTGGCGAATAACCCTGCGGAATATTGCCGGGGCTACGTGAAACAATACGTGCCCACCAGCGCGTTTCGTGACAACCCCGAGCGCAGTGAGGTGACGGCGAGTGGGTTGGGGCGCACGCACAGTGCACGGTGGTTGGGCGAACGCCAGGGCTGTCGCCTGACTCCCTGAGACAATGGATTTGCGCAGGTCATGACATTGCGCTTAAGGTTCGTGCAGGTTTTTTGCCACATGAGTCGCTATGTTCTCTGTCAAACCCTTGGCCTTCTTCCTGCTGGCCTGCGCCGCCTTGCCCGCGCACGCCGCCTGGTACCTCGATAACGAATCCTCGCGCCTGTCTTTCGTCACCACAAAAAACACCGAGATCGCCGAAGTGCAGCGCTTTCTGGTGCTGCATGGCAAGGTCGACGGCAAGGGCGCGGCGCAGTTGCAAGTGGAGCTGGAGTCGGTCAACAGTGCCATCCCGCTGCGTGATGAGCGCATGCGCAACGAGCTGTTTGAGATCAAGACGTTCCCCGAAGCGCTGATCAATGCGCAGATCAATCTGCAGCCGATCAACGATCTGGCGCCGGGGGCGCAAATCGAGCTGCGCCTGCCGATAAGCGTCACCCTGCATGGCAAGGTCCAGACTTACAGCGCCGAGCTGCTGGCCACGCGCCTGGATGATCGGCGCTTTCAGGTGGTGACTCTGGAGCCGGTAGTGCTGCATGCCGAGGATTTTGACCTGATGCCTGGCGTGGCTGCGCTGCGCAAGGTGGCGGGGCTCAAGTCGATCAGTTTGTCGGTGCCGGTGGGTGCGGTGCTGATTTTCACGGCGCGCTGACGTGAGTGGCGCGGTGTTCCCGTGGCGCAGCGCCAACCGTTTTGAGTTGTTGATCGACGGACCGTGTTTTTTCCCGCAGATGCTGGTGGGCATCGCCCGCGCCGAGCATCAGGTTGACCTGGAGCTGTACCTGGTGGAGGCGGGGGCGTGTGCCGAAGCGATGGTGCAGGCGCTGGTGCACGCTGCCGAACGCGGCGTGCGGGTGCGCTGCCTGTTCGACGATTACGGCAGCCTGGCGTTCACCCTCGAGCTGCGCAAGCGCTTGACCGACGCGGGAGTGCAACTGCGGTTCTACAATCGCTTGAGCTGGCGCCGCTGGGTGCGCAACCTGTACCGCGACCACCGCAAGCTGCTGCTGATCGACCAGGCAACCGCCGTGGTCGGCGGCACGGGCGTCACCGATGAATTCTGGACGCCAGGGCAGGACAGCGCCGACTGGCATGAAGTGATGGTGCAGATCAACGGCCCGCTGGTGCTGGATTGGCAGGCGCTGTTCGACCGTCAATGGCACGCCAACGCGGCGCGTCGAGCGTGGAAGCCGGCGACCCATTTCGGTTTGCCACGCCTGCCCAAGGTGCCGGCGATCGGCGCGGGCCTTGGTCGCGTCGCCTATGCCGACGCCCGTCAGCATCGCGATATCCTGCAGTCGCTGATCCGCGCCTTGAACAGCAGCCAGCGACGTATCTGGCTGGCCACGCCGTATTTTCTGCCGACCTGGAGCGTGCGCCGAGCCTTGCGCCGCGCAGCCGGGCGCGGGGTGGATGTGCGCCTGTTGCTCACCGGCCCGCGCACCGATCACCCCTCGGTACGTTATGCCGGACATCGCTACTACCCGCGTCTGCTGCGCGCAGGCGTGCAGATTTTTGAGTACCAGCCGTGCTTCCTGCACCTGAAGATGGTGCTGGTGGACGATTGGGTGAGCATTGGCTCATGCAACTTTGATCACTGGAATTTGCGCTTCAACCTGGAAGCCAATCTGGAAGCGTTGGACCCGGCATTGACGCAGGCCGTGGTGAGCAGTTTCGAACGCGATTTTGCCCAGAGTCAGGCGGTCAGTCTGGAGGCCTGGAAAGCGCGGCCGTTATGGCGGCGGGTGAAGCAGCGGGTGTGGGGCTGGATCGACCGGCTGGTGGTCAATCTGTTGGATCGGCGGGGGTAAGCCCCCGCCTGAAACCGCTTAAAACTGCAGCGAATACTGCGCCGTGATGCTCTGGTCCCGCGAGCGTTCACCGCGTTGCTGGTTGAAGCTCAGATCCAGGGCACTGTCACGGCTCAGACGCGCGGTGGCGCCCAGTTCCAGTCGGGTGCTCTGGCGGTCCAGCGGTGCGCCGCTGACACTCATCACCCGCCCGCCATCCCAGGCCGCCCTGGCGGTGGGTTGCAGGTCGCCGCTGGCGCGGGTGTAGGCCAGGCCGCCGCGCAGGCTCAGCCACGACGGCCCGATCTGCGCCTTGCCCAGGTCGAGGTTGACCCGCACACCGCCGGTGGTCAGGTTAACACTGTCTTTCGAGGCTTTACCGCGCAGTGCCGCGATGCCGCTGCTCTCGGTGAAGCCTTCGCTGCGCTGTTGCACATTGGCCAGTTGCACGTACGGCTGCCAATCCCAGGCGTCATGGCTGAACCGGTAGTTGGCTTCGGCAAAGGTCTGCAGGGTGCGGCTGGCGTATTTGGCAGACAGGCGATCCTCTACGCCGGGGAAGCTGACGCGGCGTTTGGTCTCAATCTCATGCCGGGCGTAAGCGATGCCGCCATACAGGCCGAACGCGTCCCAGGTGTGGCCGGCGTGCAGGCCCAACTGGTAGCTGTCGACACTGGCCTTGCCCCGCGAGCCAGCCTTCACGTCGGTGCTGCTGCTGCCTGCCACTATGCCCAGGCGGGTGCCCTGTTCCAACTGATGATCGAAGCCGACCAGCAGGCCCGTGGTGCTGTGGGCTGCACGCGAGGTGCCGCTGTCGCCACCAAGCTGGCCGGACTGGCGAGGCATTTGCACCCACACGCCGCGTTGGGTCGCGTTGGGCCCGGCTGAGCGATGGTCTGGCGCGAGGCGCTGACGGTCGAACACTGCCTGGCGCAATACGCGGCTGTTTTCGATCAGCACTGCCTGGGTGCTGGCATGCAGTTCGCCGCTCAACTGATCCAGGGCTGAGGGTGCCTGGTCGGGGAACAGTGCGGTCAGGCGTTGTGCCAGTGGCGAGGTCAGTGCGTCGCTGTCGGCGGCATTGGCGACGGCCCGCTGGTTGGGCGTTTCGGCTGCCGAAGCCAATGCGCGGCCACGTCCGAATTCCACCAGCAGGGCATTGGCTTGCCTGACCTGGGACACGCTGAGGAACGGCGAAAACTCACGTCGGTCAATCACTGCAAACTCGCCGCTCAAGGCGGCGTTGGCCTGCAGGATGCTGTAGCGCTGGCCGAGGTAATAGCTGTTGGGTTGGGCGCTCAGGTACAGCGTGCCGCCGTTGATCGACGCCTGATTGCTCACCTGCAGTGTCGCCGGCGCGGTCGGGGCCACCAGCCTGGTCATCAAGGTTGAACCGTCAGCTTGTCGGTAGTTACCCTCAACCGCCAGGGAACCGTTGAGGCGCAACGTGCCGCCGTCGACATTGACGTCACCCTTGAGATTATTGGTGCCGTCCAGCTCCAGAATGCCCTGCTTGAGCGTGACGCCGGCAAAGCTGTTATTGCCACTCAGGCGCAGCCAGCCGATACCGGTTTTTTCCAGGCGTCCGGGGCCGCTGATATCGTTGCGCCAATCGTCCCAGGCGCCGCCTTGCCAGACGATTGCACCGCCAGCCGGGCGGTCCATGTTGACCACGGTGTCGACGCGCATCTGGCCGGGACCGTCGATGGCTTTTTTCAGGTTCATCAGGCCCCAGCCGTAGACGTCGTCGACACCTGGGTCACCGAGGTCGGTGGCGGTGGTCAGCAATACGTCGCGGATTTGCGGGTTGTCGAGGTAGGGGAAGCGTTCCATCAGCAGGGCCAGGCCGCCGGTGACGTGGGGGGCGGCCATGGAGGTGCCGGAACTCACCGCATAACCTAATTCAGGTTGATCACCCGTTACTGTGAAGCCGTCGATATCACCGTTCTGGTCCAAGTGGTTCTGTGTTTGTATTGCACCGCTGACCCAGGACGAGTTGATGTCCGTTCCGGGCGCGGCCAGGCACCAGTCTTTGCTGAAGCCGCAGCGCTTGGAAAAATCGCCCAAGGTCAGCTCTCTGTTCAAGTTGACGACGGTCAACCAATAGGGCTCCAACTCTGCAATGGCACGTGGCAGGTTGGGCTGCAGTCCGGCATTTGGCGCTGTTTGAGGAGAGGCGTTTGCGGTGGTCAGGTTGCCTGCTGACCAGACGTGCAGCATCCCATACTTGCTGGCGTTGTCGGCTATGGCCTTGAGTTCTGCATAAACGGGGGTTCCGGTATTGCTTAATGCAATGTCCAGCTCTGCTTCATTCGCAGGGGAAAATGGGCTCCCCCAGCTATGGTTGACGACGCGCGCATTCTGTCTGTGCAAATCGACATAGGCGGCGTCTACCGCTGCAGCTGTCGGAAGAGGGGCTCTCAAAATATCTGTTATGGCAATGGGGCCTCCCAGATAGGTATTGCCGAACTTGCGCACTGCACTCAGGTTGGCCCCGTAAGCCACACCCTGAACCCCGGAGCCGTCACGATTGGCAGTTGCTGTGCCGGCAACGTGAGTGCCGTGTGCATCGTATGTAGCACTTACCAGCCCGAGATATTCATCAAGTTGCTCTCGGGTAAGGTTGCCGTCGGCAATCAGTTCTTCAAGGGTCGCCAATGCTTCGGGTGGCAATGAGTCGATAACGGTTACAGCAGCACGATCGCCTTCGGCGTAGAAGCAGCCATTTTCCAGCGAGGCCCCACTCAGGCAGCCGTTGTCAGCCATAAGCACGCCAATATTCGGCTTCCCGGCAAACTCGCTATGGCGCAGGTCAGTTCCAGAGTCGTAAACCCCTATTTGAACCCCCGCGCCACTCAAACCCCGTGCATAGGCGAAGTCTGCACCGACTGCACCCAACCCCCAGTTACTCTTGAACTCGTCACTGCGTCAACTGGCGGCGTCATGCAGGCGTCCCTGCTCGGTGTAGTTCGCCGCGACAACGGGCGTACCCCACAGGCAGCCGAGCACACAGAGGGTGATGGCATTTCGTTTGAACGATGGTTGAGCAGGCGGTTTTTCAGCGGTCGCTCGAGGGCGAATCGTAGATGACATAGTTCGCACACTTGCACATAAAAATGGGCTGACAGCGTGTGCGAACGGGCGGGGGCATTGATGTAGGGTTAGGCTTGGAGCGCAGAGCGAAAGTGACTTTTTTGCAGGGGATACGTGTCAGCGCGCAAGCCCCCTCTTCAAGTAAGAGGGGGCTGCACGTATTACAACAACTCGAAGGTCTGCTGCTGCACGTCCTGGGAATCCAGGCCGATCTGCACATTGAACTCGCCCGGCTCGGCGGCGAATTTCAGTTGGGTGTTATAGAACTTCAAGTCTTCCTCGGTGATGGTGAAGTGCAAGGTGCGTTCTTCACCCGCCTTGAGCATGATTTTCTGGAAGTTTTTCAGCTCCTTGACCGGACGGATCATCGAGCCGGCCACGTCCTGGATATACAGCTGCACCACCGTTTCGCCATCCACCTTGCCGGTGTTCTTCACCGTGACGCTGGCGTCGAGCTTGCCGGTCTTGTTCAGGGTGGTGGACGACAGCGCCATGTCCGACAGGGTGAACCGCGTGTAGCTCAGGCCATAGCCGAACGGAAACAAGGGGCCGGTGGTGTCATCGAAATACTGCGAGGTGTAGTTGCCCGGCTTGCCCGGGGTGAACGGCCGGCCGACGCTCAGGTGGTTGTAGTAGGTCGGGATCTGCCCCACCGAGCGCGGGAACGTGATCGGCAGCTTGCCCGACGGGTTGTAGTCACCGAACAGCACGTCGGCAATTGCATGACCGCCTTCGGTGCCGGCGAACCAGGTTTCCAGAATCGCGTCGGCTTGCTTGTTCTCGTCGACGATCGACAGTGGACGGCCGTTCATCAGCACCAGCACCAGTGGCTTGCCAGTGGCCTTGAGTGCCTTGATCAGGTCGCGCTGGCTTTGCGGGATGTTCAGGTCGGTGCGGCTGGACGATTCGTGGGACATGCCACGGGACTCGCCCACGGCGGCGACCACTACATCAGCATCTTTGGCGGCCTTGACCGCTTCGTCGATCATTTCCTGGGCCGGGCGGGCGTCATCCACCACTTCCGGGGCATCGAAGTTGAGGAAGTTGAGGTAGTCGACCACGGCCTTGTCGTTGGTGATGTTGGCGCCACGGGCGTAGATGATCTTGCCTTTTTCGCCGATCACCGCGTTCATGCCGTCGAGCAAAGTCACCGATTGCTCGGGTTTGCCGGCGGCGGCCCAACTGCCCATCATGTCGATCGGCGCCTTGACCAGCGGGCCCACCAGGGCGATGGTGGCGGATTTTTTCAGCGGCAGGGTGTCGTTCTGGTTTTTCAGCAGCACCAGGCTGCGGCGCGCGATATCGCGCGCATCGCTGCGGTGCAGGCGGCTTTCGGCGTAAGTGTCGGCCGGGTCGTCCTCGGCCTTGCCGATGCGCAGGTACGGGTCCTTGAACAGGCCCATGTCGTATTTGGCGGCGAGCACTTCGCGCACGGCGTTGTCGATGTCGCTCTGCTCGATCTCGCCGGACTTGAGCAGCCCCGGCAGTTCCTTGGCGTAGAGCGAGTCGTTCATGCTCATGTCGATGCCTGCCTTGATCGCAAGCTTGGCAGCTTCACGCCCGTCCTTGGCCACGCCGTGCTTGATCAGTTCGAAGATCGCGCCGTGGTCGCTCACGGCCAGGCCCTTGAAGCCCCAGTCCTTGCGCAGCAGGTCGTTCATCAGCCAGGTGTTGGCGGTGGCGGGCACGCCGTTGATCGAGTTGAGCGCCACCATCACGCTGCCGGCACCGGCCTTGATCGCCGCGTGATAGGGCGGCAGGTAGTCCTGGTACATCTTGACCGGGCTCATGTCGACCACGTTGTAATCGCGCCCGCCTTCCACCGCGCCGTACAGGGCGAAGTGCTTGACGCTGGCCATAAGGCTGTCGGCATTGGCCGGGCTTGTGCCCTGGAAGGCGTTGACCATCACGCCGGCAATGCGCGAAGTCAGGTAGGTGTCTTCACCGAAGCCTTCGGAGGTGCGGCCCCAGCGCGGGTCGCGGGAGATATCGACCATCGGCGCAAAGGTGATGTCGAGGCTGTCGGCGGCGGCTTCCTGGGCGGCGATGCGCCCGGAGCGGCCGATGGCGTCCATGTCCCAGCTGGAGGCCAGGGCCAGGCTGATCGGGAAAATGGTACGGTGGCCGTGGATCACGTCGTAGGCGAAGAACATCGGGATCTTCAGGCGGCTGTGCATGGCCGCGTCCTGCATCGGACGGTTTTCCGCGCGGGTGATGGAGTTGAACGTGCCGCCGATGCGGCCGGCGGCGATTTCCTTGCGGATCAGCTCGCGGGGCATTTCCGGGCCGATGCTGATCAGGCGCAATTGGCCGATCTTTTCATCGAGGGTCATCTGCCTGAGCAGGTCACTGACGAAGGCGTCCTTGTCCTTGAGCACCGCAGGCTTTGTTTCTGCCCAGGCGGGATGACTGGCCAGAGTGGCAACAAGGCCGAGCAAACACAGCTTCTTCATGAATATCCTTTTTCGGCTCACGGCACAGCACAGGGCTGATCGGCCGAAATGTGGGGAGCGTCTATTGTTGTTCGGGTGTTGTTCAGATAAATGCAGCACACTCTGAACTCTTTTTCGCGCTGGGCATCTTTGTAGCTGATTGGCTCGATGCATGCCAGTGGTGGCGGATTATGCCCCAAGCGTGTTGCTTGTGGGATGAGTCGTCACATTCCATCAAGGTTCGTCAGGAGAAACACCATGCAAGCAGCACACCCTTACCGCTGGGGCTTCAAGGCCGCGGCATTGTTATTGATCAGCACGCTGCTGAGCGGTTGCGGCATCAACACCATTCCCACCCTGGACGAGCAGGCCAAGGCCGCCTGGGGCCAGGTGCAGAACCAGTACCAGCGCCGCGCTGACCTGATCCCCAATCTGGTGGAAGTGGTCAAGGGCTATGCCGCCCATGAACAGGACACCCTCACTGCCGTGATCGAAGCGCGGGCCAAGGCCACCTCGATCCAGGTGGATGCCAGCACCCTCGACAACCCGGAAAAACTCAAGCAGTTCCAGCAGGCCCAGGACGGCCTCAGCGGTGCACTCAGCCGTTTGATGGTGGTGTCCGAGCGCTACCCGGACCTCAAGGTCAACCAGAACTTCCTGGCCCTGCAATCGCAACTGGAAGGCACCGAAAACCGTATCGCCGTGGCGCGTCGCGATTTCATCCAGGCCGTGCAGGCCTACAACACCGAAATTCGCACCTTCCCTGGTCGTCTGTGGCACAGCGTGATGTACAGCGACCTGCCGGTGCGCGCTTCGTTTGAAGCCACCAGTGCCGATGCCGATAAAGCGCCGCAAGTGAAGTTCAAATAAGACTTTCCTGAGGTGTCGATGCGTTTATTACGGATAGGGTTGGCGCTGTGGCTGTTGGCCTGCGTGGGCGCAGCCCAGGCGGCGCTCAACTTCCCCGCGCTGACCGGGCGGGTGGTGGATAACGCCCAGATGATCGACCCGGCGGTGCGCGAGCAGTTGACCCGGCAGTTGCAGGCGCTGGAACAAACCTCGGGCGAGCAGATCGTGGTGGTCACTGTGCCGGACCTGCAGGGCGTGCCCATTGAGGACTTCGGTTATCAATTGGGCCGCGCCTGGGGCATCGGGCAGAAGGGTAAGGACAACGGCGCGCTGTTGATCGTCGCCCGCGATGAGCGCAAATTGCGCATCGAAGTCGGCTATGGCCTGGAAGGCGTGCTGACCGATGCGCAGTCCTGGGTGATTATCAACCAGGTGATCGCGCCCAAGTTCAAGGCCGGCAATTTCAGCCAGGGCATCAGCGATGGTGTGGCCGCGATGATCCAGGTGGTGGGCGGTGAGCCGTTGGCCGTGCCGGCCCATGTGGCGGATGCGAATTTTGCGCTGGATAACCCCGGGTTTTCCATCGGCCTGTTTGTACTGCTGATCGGCGTGTTATGGCTGTGCAACCGCATGGGCCTGCCGGTGGGCGCTATCTTGCTGGCGATCCTCAGCAGCAGCGGTCGCGGCGGCGGTGGGGGAGGCGGTGGCGGCGGTGGTTTCCGGGGCGGCGGCGGTGGGTTTGGCGGCGGCGGTGCTTCAGGTGGCTGGTGATGACAACAACTAAAAACAGGCATGTACAACCATGGCATTACTGACTGAACACGAACAACGCCAGGTCGCCGAAGCGATTGCGCGGGTCGAGCAACAGACCGACGCGGAGCTGGTGACCGTGCTGGCGGCGCGTGCCGACGACTATGCCTACATCCCGCTGTTGTGGGCCAGCCTGATCGCGTTGGTGGTGCCGGGCATCGTGCATTACCTGTCGGGCTACATGACCATGTACACCTTGCTGCTGGCGCAATGGGCGACATTCATCGTGCTGTGCCTGCTGTTTCGTCTGCCCAGCGTCACCACCCGCCTGATCCCGCGTTCGGTGCGCCATTGGCGCGCGTCCAACCTGGCGCGGCGCCAGTTCCTGGAACAGAACCTGCACCACACGCTGGGCAGCACCGGGGTGCTGATTTTTGTCAGCGAGGCGGAGCGCTATGTGGAAATCCTGGTGGATGACGGCATCTCCAAACGCCTGGATGACAGCAGTTGGGACGCCATCGTCAAGGCTTTTACCCGGCAGGTGAAACAGGGGCAGACCCTGGCCGGGTTTATTGCCTGTATCGAGGCCTGTGGTGAGTTGTTGAAGGTGCATGTGCCGGTGACGCAGACGCGTAATGAGTTGCCGAATCGACTGGTCGTGCTCGAATAATCCAGGACAATGAGCCCTGTGGGAGCTGGCTTTATGTTGACTGACTAACCGTTGATCAAATAACTCCGTGCCCCCAGCCGCCATCCCCCCTAAAATGCCCGGCATTCCCTGCCCGAGGCGTTTTTGTTCATGTCTGTCACTGCTACACCCGCCAGCCCCGCGCCGGATCATCATGCCCAGTTCATCGAACTGCTGAACGCAAGCCTTGCGCAGAACGCCTTTATCAAGCTGGTGCTGGCCAGGTACGTCGGTGAAGAAGCCGAGCTGCAACGGCTGATCATCAAGCCGGTAACGGTCAAGGAGCAGGCGTGCCTGTCCTTCGTGTACCGCTACAAGACCCGCGATATTACCCGTAACCTGCCGCTGGCGGACGGCGTGGCGGCGATTGCCGAGCTGCTGCCGGCCTCGTTCAAGAACGCGCACCTGTTGTCGCTGACCGACGAAGTGCAACTGGAATACAGCAAGAAAAACAAAAGCTCACTGTTCAAAAGCAAGCCGCAGCAACTGCGTGAGGCGCCGTCGGCCGAGCATAACCGCGAGAAGCATCGCTTTCTCGATCTGAGCCGGCCGTTCCTTGCCGACCTGGGGGTGACCGATGCCAGGCAGGCGCTGATCCCGTCGATGTCGCGCAAGTGGAAGCAGATCAACAAGTTCATCGAAGTGTTCAGCCATGCGCTGACCTCGTCGCCCCTCAAACTCGACCAACCGGTGCGAGTCGCCGATTTCGGCTCGGGCAAGGGTTACCTCACGTTCGCGATCCACGATTACCTGCGCAACACCCTCAAGGCCGAAGGCGAAGTCACCGGCGTGGAGCTGCGCGAAGACATGGTGACCCTGTGCAACGCCGCCGCCGCGCGGCTGGAGCATCCCGGGCTGGTGTTCAAATGCGGGGACGTGCGCAGCGTGGCGCCGAGCGAACTGGACGTGATGATCGCCCTGCATGCCTGCGACATCGCCACCGACTACGCGATCCACACCGGCATCCGCTCCGGCGCGTCGATCATCATGTGCTCGCCGTGCTGCCACAAACAGATTCGCCTGCAGATCCAGAGCCCGGCGCTGCTCAAGCCGATGCTGCAATATGGTCTGCACCTGGGCCAACAGGCGGAAATGGTCACGGACAGCCTGCGTGCGCTGTTCCTCGAGGCTTGTGGCTATGAGACCAAGGTGTTCGAGTTCATTTCGCTGGAACACACCAACAAGAACAAGATGATCCTTGCGGTGAAACGCGCGCAGCCGTTGGACAACGCGCAGTTGCTGGTGAAAATTCAGGAACTGAAGGCGTTCTATCACATCACTGAACACTGTCTGGAAACCCTGCTGCGTGCGGATGGTTTTTGAGCTGAAGCGTGGGTTTATGGGCTCGGTTCGATCCGCAGGATGCCGTCCGCCGATGCTACGGTTTTCACCGGCAGCAGCGCGGGCAGGGCATTGAGCAGGGCGTCGGGATCGTTCACATCCAGGTTGCCCGACACCTTGAGCGCCGCAACTGCCTTGTTGACCTGCAGCGGCGCCTGAGGGCGGTACAGGCTCAACTCGTCGATCAGGCTGGCCAGTTCCAGATTGCGAAACGACAAGTGGCCGCTGCGCCAGTCGGCCACCTCTTCGGTGGTGAGGGATTGCTGCTGCAGCGTGCCTTGGGCGTAGCGGTAAATCGCGCGTTGCCGGGCGCCGAGCAGGGCGACGGGTTTGTTTGCATCCGGCTCGAACGCCACCTGGCCATGGGCGACGCTGACCACCAATTGCTGCTGGCTGCGGCGCACATCGAAACCGGTGCCTACTGCCCGCACAGTCGCGGTGCCGGCCTGTACGAACAGGGGGCGTTCCTTGTCAGCGGCGACGTCGATGTACAGCTGGCCCTGGTCCAGGCGAAGAATGCGTTGATGCGCGGTGAAGTCAACGCGGATGTGGGTGTTGGCGTTCACGTACAGCGTGCTGCCATCGGGCAGGGCGAGGGTGCGCATGCCCTTGGCGTGAACCGCCACCTGGCTGTGATACGGCTCGCGGGGCGCGCCCAGGTGCGTGGCCAGCACGGCGCAAAGCACGGCGGCTGCCACGGCCAGGGCCGGGCGCCAGAGGGACGGCTTGCGTGCAGGCAGCGCCACGGGCTTGTTCAGTTGTTGAAGTTGGGCGAGGTCGGCCCACAGCTGTTCGAATTCGGCATAGGCCTGCGCATGCGCAGGCACCGACTGCCAGGCGGCAAAGGCTTTGCGCTCGGTGCGGCTCAGGTGGTGGCGGCTGCGTGCAAACCAGCTGGCGGCCTGCGCATCGATGGCGTCGCGTGCGTCGATGTCCAGGGCGTCGGTGTCGCTCAGGCGGTTCATTCTGGCTGCTCCGTGCCGGGGTCGGATTGAAGGCGCCTTTTGCATGCAGCAGGGCGATCTGCGCCTGGCTCAGGCCTTCGAAGCGGTGCAGCATAAGGGCTTCTCGCCTGCGCGGCGAGGGTTCGACGAGGACTTCTTTCAAGTGTTCCAGGCGTTGCGCGACTGCGCATGAGCTATTTCAGGCAACCACACCCCCATGGCGAGCGGCCTCGTTGTGGCGAGCGGGCTTGCCCCGCGTTGGGGTGCGAAGCGCCCCCAATTAAGGAAAACGCGGTGTACCTGACGCTGCTCAGCGCCTGGTTTTGGGGCTGCTGCGCAGCCCAACGCAGGACACGCCTGCTCGCCACATGGCTAGTGGCGCACCTCCCACCTTTTGATCAGCGCTCAACCGGGACGGACAGTGCCGGATTGCCCAGTGGATGGGTACGTGCGGCAAAGAACCTCACTTCCACGCCCGTGCCGTCAAACAACTGCGAATAGCGCCTTTTCTGCTGACGGATAAACCCGTCACTGCGCCCCGACACCGCGATCGCCAGGGTGCTCACATCCGCTTGGCGAATCGCATCCACCAAGTGTTGATCCTGCGGCCCCAGGTCATGCCCGAAGATGCACAGCGCGCCCTTGTGGCTGAGCAATTGTTCATAGCAGAACGACAGGTAATCCGAGCTGCGGATGCTCTTGAGCTTCTCCTGCACCGTGCCTTCGCTGACGAACAGCGGCACATCGTCGAGGGTCTTGATCGTGTTGTTGATGGCAAAACTGCTGAGCAGAGTGCTGTCGGTGGACGCCAGTTTGCGCGCGGTGCCGTCGAGGTTGCGCACCAGGTGCAGGCCGCCGTGCAGGTACAGAATGCGCGTGGCGTCGGTGCGGGTGTCGCGCAGGTCGAAGTGGGCGTCGGCGCTGCGGAACAGGTCGTCGATGCCCGGCGTGTGCAGGATCGCCCAGTAATTGAGCAAGTCGTAGTTGCTGGTGAACACCGTCGGATAGCGCTGCAGTTCCTGGTTGATCGTCGCCAGTGTCGATGGCTGCACTAGGCGCCACGGAATATGCACGGCGTGGATGGTATTGATCAACGCTTCCTTGATCGCGTAGTAGCGGTTGCGCGGCGCCGCCGAGCTGACGGCCAGTGCCTTGTTGACCCGGCTGGTGGTTTTCAGTGCGCCCAGGGCCTGCTCGAAACTGCGGGTTTGCAGGGCGTCGAATACGCTGAGCTCGGAGGGCCCCAGGGGTTTTTCTTCGACGGTGCGCGCGTTTTCAAACAGCGAGTCGTAGGCAAAGTCTTCCCAAATCGTGCGGCTGGCGCCGTTGCCGATCAGAATCCCACTGAAGTCGAGGGCAGCACGCAGCGTGCTCCAGTCTTCAAGGTGGGCGTCGATATCCTGGAAATCCTTCATTGCGGCGGGTCCACTCAAAATCGGCTGGACGGTGACTTTATCACGAGCGGGCATTGATCCTGGTCAACATGCGCCGTGCGGCAAGGGTTGATCCTGTCGGCCTAACGCCTCCGAGGATTGACCATGAGCAGCACCTTCTTCATTCCCGCCGTCAACATCATGGGCACCGATTGCCTGGACGACGCCATGCTCGCCATCCGCAACTACGGTTTTCGCAAGGCGCTGATCGTGACCGACGCGGGCCTGGCCAAGGCGGGCGTGGCCGGCATGATTGCCGAGAAGCTGGCGCTGCAGGACATCGACTCGGTGATCTACGACGGTGCCAGGCCCAACCCCAACGTGGACAACGTCGAGAAAGGCCTGGTGCTGCTGCAACAGAGCGCCTGTGATTTCGTGGTGTCCCTGGGCGGCGGCTCGCCCCATGACTGCGCCAAGGGCATCGCGTTGTGCGCCACCAATGGCGGGCGTATCGGCGATTACGAAGGCGTCGACCGGTCGAGCAAGCCGCAACTGCCGCTGGTGGCCATCAATACCACCGCCGGCACCGCCAGCGAGATGACCCGATTCTGCATCATCACCGACGAAACCCGCCATGTGAAAATGGCCATCGTGGACCGCAACGTTACGCCATTGCTGTCGGTCAACGATCCCGCGCTGATGGTCGGCATGCCCAAGGGCCTCACCGCCGCCACGGGCATGGACGCGCTGACTCATGCCATCGAAGCCTACGTATCCACCGCTGCCACGCCGATTACCGATGCCTGCTCGATCAAAGCCATCGAACTGATCAGCGCAAACCTTCGCCTGGCGGTGCGCGACGGCAGCGACAAAACCGCACGGGAGAATATGGCCTATGCGCAGTTCCTCGCCGGCATGGCCTTCAACAATGCGTCACTGGGTTTTGTGCATGCCATGGCGCACCAATTGGGCGGCTTTTATGACTTGCCCCACGGTGTATGCAACGCGGTATTGCTGCCCCACGTGCAAAGCTTCAACGCCAGTGTCTGCGCCAGACGCCTGAGTGATGTGGCGCGCGCGTTGGGTGCCGATGTCTCCGGCATTACCGCCGAAGAGGGCGCCCAGGCCGCCATTGCCGCGATCCGCAGACTGTCCCACGACGTGGAGATCCCCGCCGACCTGCGCGAACTCGGCGCGAAGTTGCAGGACATTCCACTGCTGGCCAGCAATGCGCTGAAGGACGCATGCGGGCTGACCAACCCTCGTCGGGCGGATCAGCGGCAGATTGAGGAGGTTTTTCGCAGTGCGTTTTAGATCGCCCGGCAGCGAGCCACACAGGCGCAGGCAGTACTCGCCAGCACTACGCACAGCAGCGTAAAGGGCCATGCCTGCTCACTCACCAGCAGGCTCGCCACGCCGCCGATCAGCGCGGCGATCAATTGATGAATGAACCCGCTCAAGGCCATGGCGTAAGCGCCACTGACCGGAGACTGATCATTGGCCATGGATAAGCTGATGGGATAGCTCATCGACTGCCCCACCAATGCCAGGCAATAGGGCATCCACAGCAGCACCGCCAGTGCGCCGGCAAATACACTGCCCAACAGCATGATCACCGTGCCCAGCAACACCAGCGCACTGCCGACGCTCATCATGGTCAACCGCCCTACGCGCGCGACAAGGCGATTGACCAGCAGCGCCCCTGCCAGATACGCGCCGCTGATCGGCCAGCCCAGCCAGCCATATTGCGCCGCGCTCCAGCCAAAGCGCCCTTGCAGGATCAACGGTGCACATGTGTTGAACGCGATGATCACCCCGTAGCCCAGCCCGCCAGCGAGTGCCGCGTACAGGAAGGGGGATGTCGCACAATCTGTGTGTAAACACGCCATGTCGAGACCGAAGGGGCGGCTTTTATACGCGTCGTAACTATCATGCGCTGCACCACCACCATCAGCACACCGGCCCCTAGCGCCAAGGTATAAAAGATCGCCTCCCAACCGAATGCCACCTGCAACAGCGAACCTGCGAACTGGCCCAGGCCCAAGGCAATCACAAAAGTCATTCCCAACCATGACAACCCCTTGGCCAGCAGTGCGCCGCTGAAAGCATCGCGCACCAGCACGCGCGCCATGACCGCAACGCCACCCGCGCCAAGGCCCTGAATCAGCCGCATTGCCAGGAAGAATTCGACATTGACCGCCAACGTAATTGCCGCACTCGCCAGCGCGTACACCGCCAACGCTGCAAGCAATACCCGCTTTCTGCCAAATCGCTCGCCCAGGCTGCCCCATAGCAACATCGGCAGTGCCATGCCCACCAGGTACACCGCAATGGCCATTGCCACCAGCTCTTCTGCGGCTGGCAGGAAGTGGGCGATGGCCGGGACTGCCGGCAAGTAGCTGCTGATGCCGGCTTGAGCAAGGAAGGCGGCGCTGCAGGCGAGGATGAGTGTGGTGGTGTTTTTCAAAATAAATCATCCTTCACCTTAAATGATTAATTATTAATTCTTAGGTAAGGAGCGTTTAAGTTAGGCTGGTTTGCTAAAGGTGTATGTGTTGGGGGTTGTTGTATTGTTGTGCACTATGTATTTTGATTGAGGCCAGGCCAGCTCCTATGGCGGCCGAATTAAGACTTTGCGACCAGTTGCTGGGACCGCCGTATGGGGACATCAGGGTTTTTTGATTTTCGCTGCCAAACATGATTAGTCCTCCGCTCGCGCCAAACGCTTTGCCCAACGAAGCTACTATTATTGTTTGATCATCCAATGGTTCATAGTAGGGTCGGATGAAACCTTTCCCTCTCTCTCCAAATGCCGAAAGAGCGTGGGAGTCGTCCAGATAAATGAACAGCCCATAACGCTTTTTAAGATAGAGCAAGCCTTCGATATCTGCAATCCCGCCCATGCTATAGATGCCGTCCGCGATATAAGCTACTTTGTTGCGCTTCTTGCATAAACTCTCAATGAAGCATAAGTCGTTGTGGGCCAGGCAAATCGAATCGAAATGTTCAGAGAGTTCGGTTTCATATCGATCAAGTAGTTCAAGTTTGCATCGATTTTTTTGAATTTGCAATGCGGAGGGTTTTTGCCTCCCTTATTCCGAGTATGGCGCCCTCCAATGTTTCTTGGTTGTAATCCAGCCCTAAGTAGGAAGTGGTGCAGAAGTGGTGGAGTTCACGACCGTATTGATCACTCAGGTAGTTGTTTTTTTTGACGCTTGCGTTAAGTTCGCAAATTTGTCCAGATTTAGCTGAGTGCCAGTCTTTTTCGGAAATGCTAATAACTTTTCTATAATTGGAGTACAAGTGAGGGTTTTGTGTGTTTTCCATTTTTCTCGTCCTTGGTAGTGGAGAGAAAACGATAGCGGGGAAACCTAGATAGCGTAAGTCAGATGTTTCCTATGCGTAATGCACTGGCTGGAAATTTTGATGTGAGCAGGGTCCTACATTTTTGATGGCCAATTGAAGTCTTTGGCTTGATGTTGTTTAACTTAATTACATAAGCGGCGGCTCCCTTCGAAATGATGGGGAGACCTCATTGAGGCGCGCATTTTGAGGAAGTGGTCGCCGTTGGTCGTAAGCTCTAAACCCAGCGACAGGGCAAGATGTATCAGGTCTTGCCGTTGGTATGCTGGATTTATAGCCTCCAGCGCATTGGCGCACTCCAGCCTCTGGTGGAGCAGGGCGAGAGCTATGGTTTGCCGGCTGAGCGGCGCTGATCAGCCAGCCAGCGCCCGTGCCGGTGTGCTGCTGAGCTGGATCAGTACCACACCGCCCATCAACAACAGCGCGCCCACTACCCTGGGCGCGGTCAGTTGGCGTTCGGCGAGGCCGAACAGGCCGAAGTGGTCGAGCAGCAGCGATGCGAGAATCTGCCCGGCCATGGCCAGGGCGATAAACCCCGAGGCACCGAGTTTGGGCAGCAGCATCAGCGCCAGCGAAATAAAGCACACGCCGAACGCGCCACCGGCCCACATCCACAGCGGGGCGTGGGTGATAAACGCCAGGCTTGGCAATGGCAGGCGCAGGGCAAGAATCACCGGCAGCAGCACAATGATGCTTACCAGCAATGACGCCAGCGTGGCCCAGAGCGGATGGCCGAGGCCGCGCCCGAGGCTGGCGTTGATCGCACTTTGAAACGGCACCACCGCCCCGGCTATTACGGCCAACAGCAATAACCCGGCCCACTGCAACGTCGTCATGTCGAATCTCCCAAAGGTTTTGCTGGACTCTAGGGTATTCGTCGCGCAAATTTAAATTCCAATTGCGTATGGCTGGCATGCATCTGATGAATGATCTGCGACGCATCGACCTCAACCTGTTGGTCATTCTCGACGCCTTGCTCAGTGAGCAACACGTCACCCGTGCCGCCGAGCGCCTGCACCTGAGCCAGCCGGCGGTGAGCCATGCACTGGCACGCCTGCGTGACCTGCTCGGCGACCCGTTGCTGGTGCGGCAGGGCGGTGCATTGGTTGCGACTGCCCGCGCGCTGGAGCTGGCCGCCCCGTTGGCCGAAGCCCTGGCCCACGTGCAGGCATTGCTGGCGCCGAACCGGTTTGATCCGGCGACCGCCAAGCGTCGGTTCCGTGTGGCAATGTCGGACTACGGCGCGGCAATTTTTTTGCCACAGCTGGTGCGCACGTTGCGTCGGGAGGCGCCGGGCATCGACTTGCAGGTCGTCCAGGCCAGCCGTGAAGGCATGGTCGACGGTGTGCTCAATGGCGATCTGGACCTGGCCGCCGGCGTCTTCCCGGACACGCCGGCCGAACTGCGGACTACACCGCTGTTCGAAGAGCACTACACCTGCCTGGTGGACCGCGACAGCCTGCCGGACAGCGGCGTGCTGGACTTGCCGACCTACCTGTCGCGGCCCCATGTACTGCTGGAGATGCGCGGCAGCGGCACTCCTGAAATCGAACGCGCCTTGAAAGCGATTCGGGAGCGGCGGCATGTGGCGATCAGCCTGCCCCACTGGGGCGTGGCGCCGCGGTTGATTCAGGGCACGGATCTGATCCTCACGGTGTCATCACGGGGAGTCCTGGCCATTGATCAGGAGCAATTGCTGGCCGTGCCGCCGCCGTTTCATATCCCCACGTTTGCTTTTGAGTTGGCGTGGCATGCGCGGCGGGGTGGGGATGCGGGGTTGCAGTGGTTGAGTGGGCAGGTGCGGGGTGTATTGTGCGATGGCCGTTTATAACAGGAAACAACAGCATGCTTTCGGGACTCAATCACCTCACGCTGGCCGTCGTCGACCTGCAACGCAGCCTGCACTTCTACCACGAGCTGTTGCGCTTGCAGCTCGATGCGACCTGGGACAACGGCGCTTACCTCTCGCTGCCTGGGTTGTGGCTCTGTCTGTCCCTCGACCCGCTGCGCGACCCTGTGCCGGTGGTTGATTACACCCACTACGCATTCAGCACGCATGCTCGTGATTTTGATGCACTGGTTGAACGCCTCAGGGGCGCGGGTGTGCAAGAGTGGCGGGATAACCGCAGTGAGGGCGCTTCCTACTATTTTCTCGACCCTGACGGGCACAAACTCGAGGTTCACGTCGGCGATCTGGCTTCGCGGCTACGAGCCTGTCGTGACAAACCTTACGCAGGCATGAAGTTTTACCCATAACGCCGGAACGTGCAGAATCCCTCCACCTCAACCATCCGTCAGAGTCACGCCCATGACCCCATCCTTGCTGCTCGCTGTTCTTGCTTCAGGATTCATCTATGGCATTACGCCCGGTCCGGGCGTGCTGGCGGTGTTTGGCATCGGTGCCTCCCGTGGTCGTCGTGCCGGGGCGGGTTTTTTGTGCGGGCATTTGCTGGGGGATGTTGTGTGGTGCAGCACCGCGCTGATTGCGATTGTGGGCGCGCGCGAGGTCGGCAGCACGGCATTCGATGTGCTTGGCATGCTCAGCGGGTTGTATCTGTTCTGGCTCGGCTGGCGCGCGATTCGCACCCAGCGGCGCAACAGTGATGCGCCCCAGGGCGCGGCGCGGCATCCTTTCTGGCACGGTATTCTGTTTGGCCTGACCAATCCCAAGGCGTACCCGGTGGCAGTCGCGACGTTCACGGCATTACTCTCCAGCCGCGCCGAATTGCTGACCTGGGCGATGCTGCCGTCGCTGATTTTCCTGAGCTTTACAGGCGGCCTGCTGGCCTACGCGATTCTGATCGGCGTGGTCGGCGCCCAGCGTGTGCGCACGGTGTATCAACGCCACGAAATCCTGATCACCCGGCTGTGCGGTGTGATGTTCATCGGTTTTGCTATCAATGCTCTGGCCCATGCGTTGCCGGGCCTGTTTGGCAGCAAACCTGCCTGACGCGAAGGTGACCGTTCGTCGCACTGACAAGTTTTTTCTAAACCTTTGCTGCCCTGAAAATTCGAATTCAGGGCGAGGTGTTTGTCCTCGCACCTATTTTTGCCCTGGAGGAACCCATCATGAGCCGCATGGCTATCCGGTTACGCACCGCCAGTTTCGCGATGCTGCTGGGCCTCGGCGCCAGCAATGCCTTCGCCCAGTCGCCTGCTGAATTCATCGAGCAGGCTTCGGCCAAAGGCATGGCCGATATCGAAACCAGTCGCATGGCCCATTCCAAAACCTCGTCCCAGGAAATCAAGGACTACACCATCGAGGTGATCAACGAGCGAACGCTGGCCAACCAGCATCTGGCAGCCATCGCCAAGAAGCTCGACCTGCCCGTGGCGCCGCGCGAAAAGATTGTCGACAAGGCCGAAACCCTGATGCCCGAACTCAAGGACGGCGACTCGTTCGACGCCGCCTACACGGCGCAGCAGGTCAAGGAAAACGAAGACGCAATCGCTCTGTTCAAGCGCGAGGGCGCGGCTTCCAGCGTGCCGGAGATAAAGGCTCTGGTGGATGAGACATTGCCCAAGCTGGAGGAGCGTCTGCAAAAAGCTCGTGCGTTGGCCTCGACTTATGGCAAAGGTCATCAAGGCGACGGTTGAGACGCTGGCTTGAAATGAAAAACGGCGGTTGGAGCAGATCCAACCGCCGTTTTTTCATGCCTGGTTCAGGTCGGTCCTGACCTGTGCGGCATCGTCTGCAGCCATGCCGCAACTGCTGTTCAAGCTGACGGTGCCCGTTTTGCCGATGCTGCGGTATTCCTGGCGTAGTTTTTCCAGCTCCTTGCGGTCCAGGCCATCCAGGCTCAGCACCGCATTCTGCGCATCCTTGGAGACGCGCAGCAGCTCATCGATCTTGATGTGCAGGATGTCATTGTCACGGTTTTGCGTGTTCTGGATCAGGAACACCATCAGAAACGTGATGATGGTAGTCGAGGTATTGATGATCAGTTGCCAGGTGTCGTTGTAGTGAAAGTACGGCCCGCTCAGGCTCCAAAGGCAAATCAATGCGACGGCTGCGTAGAACGTCCGGGCACTGCCTGCCCAGCGGGACAGGGATTGCGAGATGGCGGCGAATTTCATGACCTTTTTCCTTTGAAGTGGGTGATGAACATATCGACCGTGGCGGGCCTGTGAAATTTCTTTTTACAATTAGCCTCCCAAGCCAGGCGATGCTTTTTTGATCCTCTTTTAGGAGCTGGCCTACAGCACGTCGCTGCGTTACATCCAAGACTGGGCTTTTGCCTGGATATTGCCCATGCCCAATGACAGCGCCTGCGAGCTGAACGCGCTCTATCAAAAAACCGACGAGCATTTTTATTCCGCAACCTGCTTGCCGTATCGCCGCTATGGCTCGTGTGTCAGCACCTATTTCATCGATGAGAGCGACGGCCCGCAGAACCTGCTCATCGTTCGGTTGGGCTGCGCACCGTCGAGCGCTGACCTGGCCGCTGCGCTGGCTTTGATCCGCCGTGCCACGCTGCCGATACGCCTGGTCATGCATGAGCAAAAGGTTGAGACGTTACGCGAGCTGCTCACGGGCCTTGGCTTTCGTGCTGCAGAAATGACCACCGCAATGACCCTTCAATTGC
This sequence comes from Pseudomonas trivialis, assembly GCF_036864995.1. Taxonomy (NCBI): domain Bacteria; kingdom Pseudomonadati; phylum Pseudomonadota; class Gammaproteobacteria; order Pseudomonadales; family Pseudomonadaceae; genus Pseudomonas; species Pseudomonas trivialis. The sequence goes on from NZ_CP142151.1 coordinate 1,472,221, forward strand.
TACCGTTTACGCCAGCGCAATGCAACGGCGCGGTGCAGATCAGTCTGACCCGCAACCTCGCGCAATGGGCCGTCCCGCTTGTCAGTGCGTTCTCGTCGACCCCCGTAGAGGTCACGCATTATCAACAGCGGCACGAACGGGCCCTTGAGGCGGGTGAAGCGCTGTACCACTTCGTGTTGTCTGCCGACGGCCAGGTAGCTTCTTCGTTGACGTTGTCGATGTGTGACGGGGCGGCGCGCATTAACGATTTTGGCACCGTTGCGGGTTTTCGCGGTAAAGGCTATGGCACTCGATTGATCCAGACAGCCCTGCTTCATGCCTGGCGCCTGGGCGGACGGTTCTGTTTTCTGGAGGCGACTTCAGCGGCCACATCGCTCTATCGAGCCTTGGGTTTCGAGCGATTATTCGATTATCAGACCTTTGTGCGGGGCCCGTTGGTGCAGGCGTAGTCAGAAGCCCATGTTGGTCTGGCAGCGGTTTTCGAGCGTCAACAGATACTGCTTTGCCTCGAGCCCTCCGGCAAACCCGGTCAAGGTGCCCGATGCGCCAATGACGCGATGGCACGGAGCAATGATCGAGATGGGATTGCGACCGTTGGCAGCGCCCACTGCGCGAACGGCAGTAGGGTTGCCGATCTGCCGGGCAATCTGGCTGTAGCTGCGGGTTTCGCCGAAGGGAATGGTCAGCAGCGCTTGCCAGACCTGCTTCTGGAAAACAGTGCCGGTAAAATCCAGCTCCAGCTCGAAGTGGCTGCGCGTTCCGGCGAAATATTCGCGCAACTGGCGCTGGGTTTCCAGCAGCACCGGGTTATCGCAGGCTTCGATCAGATTATCCAGGCGTACACGGTTGGCGCGCTCCGTTTCCCACAGGATGGCCGCGAGTTTGCCGGCGCGCGCCACCAGAGTGAGCCGGCCGACAGGGGAGGGCATGAGGGTGTATTCGTGGGGCATCAGCGCGCTCCTGGGTCAACGGTCCTTCTGCAGTACCTTGAGTGCTGCCGATGCCAGAAAGCCTGAACGGCTTTTTCTTCCGGGTGGTGCAGCACATAGTCATCAATGCGATTGAGCAGGTAGCCAGGCAAGGTGATGTTGAGTTTTTGCGCCTTGCCCAAATAGCGGGTGACATCGATGTCCACCACTGCCCAGGTACAGCCGGCGTATTGAGGGTTGGCGGCATGCACGGTGACTTTTTGCGCGCCGGGAATCGGCGAGCCGTCTTCGGCAAGGATTTCGAAGTGCCCTTCGATGGCTTCGCGGGCCATGGCCATGGCCTCGTCCAGGTCGTCGCCGGCCGAATAGCAGCCAGGAATATCCGGGACTTCCACGCCCCAGGCGTGGTCTTTGTCACCGGTTGAAATTGCGATGGGGTACAGCATGTTTTTGTCCTCCACAGGCGTTCAACTCAGCAGAGCCTGTTTCAAAATGCTCTTGGCGGTCTTGTCCAACAGGTCCTTTTTTGGATGAGGAATCGTCACCAGTCCCGGCTTGGTCGGGTGCTTGTAGTGGTGATGACTGCCTCTGATGCGCACCAGGTACCAGCCATCCGCAACGATATGACCTATCAAATATCGACTGTCCACAACACCTCCTTGTGGTGTGTGTTGGTGGTGACTATAACCACAGAAAATAAAATATCAACACTCTACCTACCGGAAGTTGATGAGCGGTATTTCGGTGAGTGGTCACTGCAGTGTATGAGCGCCTGGGAACGACGCTGGAGAGAGGTATTGCGAGGTTTTGCGACGCAGGCGAAGCGTTTAGTGCGTCGCCGCGAGCGAAAACGGAATGCGCAAGGCACCGATAGAGCCGGTGCGCGTGCCGCACATTTCGTCATGCACGCACTGCTGCACCAGCACACAGGGGAATGGCGGAACGCGCTGCAACAGATCGCGCAAATGGGTAGTGGAGCGCAGGCGCAGGGTTTTGCCCTGATCGTCCAGCAAGGTCAGTTCACCGTCATCGAGTGTCACACGAGCAATGTAGAAGCCGCCCTCCAGCGACAGCAGTTCCAGCTCCCGTATTGCGCCTTTCTCGGCCAGCTCGGTCAGCATTTGCACGTTCATGATTCACCCTCGCGTTCAGGTTTATTGGCGACGAAAGAACAACGTGACCTGGCCCCATTCAACGCCGAACTTGGACATGCTCGAGCGGTTGATCAGAGTGTCTTCATCCATCAGGTACATCCAGTCGTCAAAACTGACTTCGTACACCGAGCCATCCACCGGCAGGTTGAGCCGGTAGCGCCAGCGCAGCGCATTGCCGGCCACTTCGCCGATCGCCTCGCCCACCACATCACCGGCACGTCCACGCCAGCGGCCAGGGCCATCGGGTGTGAGCGTCCAAACCCGCTGCTGGCGCGTGCCATCGCTGTACAGGAAGCGTTCGTCAAGAATCAGCGCATTGCCCTCGCGCCTGCTGGTGATCTTTACCTCGAAACGCTTGGCCACCTCGCCCGAGCGTTTCTCGAATATCCCCCAGGCCTTGACGGGCTTGCTGAAGAAACGCTGCAGATCCAATTGCGGTTGCTGATTGGCATAGTGCTCGACGCCGACATGGGTGCATCCCCCCAGGCTCAATAGCAGCAACAGTGAAACCAGAAAGCGCGGCATGGCTCGGCTCCTTGACCGCGCACGGCGTATTACCGGCGCTCACGGGTTGATAGTTGTACAGAATTATTGATTTGTACAGGTATTGAAGGGCGGTCTGACGCTTGACTCAAATCGCAGCCATAAAAAAACCGGCCATTCGGACCGGTTTTTTCATGCGTCTTCCGTCAAAACGTCTGCGACGTCGGACTCAAAAAGAGTGGAGCGGGTAGAGGGAATCGAACCCTCAACTAAAGCTTGGGAAGCTTTCGTTTTGCCACTAAACTATACCCGCTCAAAGCGGCTGACTTTGTACCAGATGTTCGCCGCGATTTGAAGTTTTTCTTCAAAAATGTGTGGGCCCACTGTCGCTCGCAGAGCAATGCATTTCAGATTGCGAATGCCTGTTGGGTCAGTCCCTGCTGACACCGCAACCGGCTCAATGGCCGCTCCCCTTTCAAGAATCCCACCACCGCCTCCTGGCTGTCCCGGCATGCCGCCTTGTGCTCCATGTCGAGGAAATGCCCGGTTGCCTGAATCGTGCTGAAGCTGCTGTGCGCCACGTGCTGTCCGAACAACCGGGCATCCTGGGGGCAGGTGTATTCGTCCCATTCGCCATTGATGAACAGCACCGGTATGTCGATGGCGTTGGCCGCCTTGAGATAACACTGTCGATCACCGTCCAGCATCCGGCTGATGTGAAAATGCATTTGTCCGTATTCGTGCTCGGCCAGGCTGCTGACGTGCTTGTAATTGAAGCGTTTGAACAGCGACGGCAGGTGTTTGCCGAGGGTGCTGTTGACCAGATGGCCGACGCGGTGGCGGTCGCGGTTGCCGAGGTAATCGGCGCCGCGTTCAAGATAGTCACGCATGGGCGCGTTGATCACCGGAGAGAACGAGCTGATCACCGCCTTTTCCACGCGCCGGGGCCGTTGTGACAAGGCCACCAGCGCGGCCGTGCCGCCCCAGGAGAAGGACAGCACATGTTCGGCGGCGAAGTGGTCGATGAGTTCCAGCAGGAGCTGGCCTTCGACTTCCTTCGTCAGCATGTGCTCATGGCGGTTGTGGATTCTGGAGCGACCGGCGTAGGGCTGGTCGTACAAAACCACATTGAATTGCGGATACAGGCTTTTTACGGTCTGGGCGAAGGAGGCCGTGGTGGCCATTGAGCCGTTGACCAGGACGATGGTCTTTTCAGCCGCGTCCGCGCGGTAGAACTCCGTGTAAACCCGGTACTGACCCTGCATATCCAACACAGCGATTTCTGGCGTCATGTCGTAAGACTCCTGGCAAGCGGGTAGAGCGCGTAAACCACTCTGCACCTGCTTTATGACAGGCAGGCAATGCTGACACGGCCTCAGACTTGCTGAATCTCTTGCGGGTACAACGCACGATACTCGCCGGGCGCCAGCGCGCTATCCAGCTCAAGCGGTCCCATGCGCTCGCGGTGCAAGGTCAGCACCTTGTTGTCGAAGTGCCCGAACATGCGTTTTACCTGGTGATAACGACCTTCGATGATGCTCAGTCGCGCGGTTCTCGGCCCCAGCAACTCCAGCTCGGCCGGTTGGGTGGTGAGGTCTTCGAAGGCAAAGTACAGACCCGCCTTGAACGTCATCGCGCACTCCTCGCCGATGGCCTGCTCGGTTTCCACCAGGTAGACCTTGGGCAGCTTGGTCGTCGGTTGCGTCAGGCGCCGCGACCACTGGCCGTCGTTGGTGAGCAGCAGCAGGCCGGTGGTGTTGAAGTCCAGGCGACCGGCGATATGCAGCTCGTGCTTGTCCGGTTCATCCAGCAGGTCGAGGACCGTGGGGTGTTGCGGGTCCGTCGTGGCGCTCACGCAGCCTCGGGGTTTGTGCAGCATGAAATAGCGCGCCGGTTTACCGGCTTGCACCACCTCATCGTCCACGCACACCCGGTTGAATTCGCGCACGTCGTGATGCGGATCGCTGACCGCCACCCCATCGACGCTCACCCGCCGTTCCACCAATAACATGCGTACCTGCTTGCGATTAAAACGTGGCAGGTTGCTGAGCAAGCGATCAACGCGCATCTGGATTGCGCAATTGTTCGTCCACTTGGGCGCAACGCGGGCACAGGCAGGCCTTGTTGCGTAATTCATCGGGAAGAGCCTGGAGCAGCGCCGGGTCGATGCTGACGCTGAAGCACCAGCAGGCCATGCCTGCGGTGCGCGGGTCGGCCAGGGTGCAATCATTGGGGGCGCCGCAGGCGGGGCAGAGGGAGGGCGTGGTCATGGGGCTGGCGCTATCGAGCAAGGTTGCCTTGCACGATACAGCGCCTACCCATGCCAGGCTACTTACAGCTTGAACTTGCTCACCAGCAGATTGAACGAGGTCGCCAGGCGCGACAGGTCCTGGCTGGAGGCGTTGGTCTGGTTGGCGCCGGCGGCTGTCTGGGTCGACAGGTCCTGGATGTTCAGCAGGTTGCGGTCGACTTCGCGGGCCACCTGAGCCTGCTCTTCGGACGCGGAGGCGATCACCAGGTTGCGTTCGTTGATCTTCGCCACGCTACTGGTAATTCGCTGCAACGCGTGCCCGGCGTTCTGCGCCAGGGTCTGGGTATTATTGGCCCAGGTGAGGCTCTTGTTCATGGCGGCAACGGCATCGTCGGCGCCGGCCTGTACTTCGCCGATCATTTTTTCAATGTCGACGGTGGAGGTCTGGGTGCGATGGGCCAATGCGCGCACCTCGTCGGCGACCACCGCAAAACCACGGCCTTGCTCGCCCGCGCGCGCTGCTTCGATGGCCGCGTTGAGCGCCAGCAGGTTGGTTTGGTCGGCGATGCCGCGAATCACATCGATCACCTTGCCGATTTCGCGAACCTGATTGGCGAGGTCGGCGACCGACTGCGTCGAGTCGTTGATTTCCACCACCATTGAGCTCATGCCGGAAACAGCCTGTTCCACCTGTTGCTGGCCTTCTTCGGCTTCTGTGGTGGCCTGGCTCGAAGCCTCCGAGGTGGACACGGCGTTGCTGGCCACTTCGTCGACGGCTGCGGTCATCTGGTTGACGGCGGTGGCGGCTTGCTGGATTTCGTCGTTCTGGCGGGTGAGGCTGCGCGTGCTCTCGTCGGTCACCGCGCTCAGCTCTTCAGCAGCGGACGCCAGTTGATCCGAAGCATTGGCTATTTCCAGCAATGTGCTTTTCAAACCACTCTGCATATCTGCAATCGCCATCAGCAGTTGCCCGGCTTCATCGGTGCGATCGGTGAGGATCGCGTGAGTCAGGTCGCCCTTGGCGATCCGCTGGGCGCTTTCCACGGCCTGAGCGATGGGCCGAGTGATCAGGCGTGTGATCAGCAGGCCGACCGTGATGGCGATGATAAAGGCCAGCACGATACCGCCGATCATCCAGTTCATGGCGCTGCTGCGCAGGTCATCGGCGGCGACTGAGCCTTCTTTGATCTGGCGGCTGTTGGAGTCGATCATGACGCGGATCAGTTCGCGAGCCTGCCTGAACATTTCGTTGTTGGTGCTGTTGAGTTGCGCACGCGCCTGTTCGGTCTGGCCAGCATCAAGCAATGCAACGATGCGTTCGGAACTGCTGATGTAGCCGGGCAGCAATTGATCAAACTTGTCCCCTGCAGCGCGTTCGTCATCTTCAAGCGGCGTGGTGCGATAAGTGGCGTAAGCGCTCAGGCCGGCCTTGAGCTGGTTGGCGACGTCCTGACGCACCCGTTCACGGTCTTCTCGCGAAACGTCGCCATTGTTGGCGTCAAGCAACCGGTACAAGCCACGGTTGTGAGCCACCAGGCCATTGAGGGTCGCCGCAGTGTTACTGACCGAGACCAGATTGTTGGAAAACGTTAAATCGAGAGCCGAAGCCAGACGGATGACGCCTTTGATGCCCAGTGCACCAACGCCCAGGGTAATGAACGCGCACAGTACAAAAGAGAGCAGCAGTTTGGTTGAAATCTTCATGGCGGAAATCCGTGGATATAAGAGTAGGGTGCTCGCTTTAGAGCCTCCGTGCTGTTGTGCGATGGCATAGTGACATTATCGAATTATTGAAAGTTTCAATTCGTCCAAAAATGTTCCGTTGTTCAATGATCAAGTCGACCAGCGGTTACGCAATATTCAAGCCAGCAGGGCGTTCGATGAAGATGTATCAAGCCATTACCAAAACGCACCAGATTCAGTTTTTGATGTCAGATATTTCGTCATTCAGTGAAGGCTGAATGCCGCTCTCCAGCGTCGCTGGAGGTGCTCTTCCGCGGTCCAGGAGGCCGCCATGTATCGACGACTGCTGCTTGCTGCATTGCTCGGCCTGACTCTTTCCGGCTGCGTGCCCTATTACGAGGGCACCACCACGTACTATCGTTCCGAGGTCTACACCGAGCCGTCGCCTGTGTATTACTACGGCGGCGGGCCGGCGTATCAGTACCGGCGGGATTACTACCCGGCCCCGCGCTATTACACGCCGGCTCCGCGTTACTACCCGGCCCCTCGTTATTACCAACCGGCTCCGCGCTATTACGGGCCGCGCGCCGGGTACCGACCTTATCCGAACCAGGGATGGGGTGACCGTTGGCATAACGGTGGACGCGGGCGTGGTGGTGACCACGGGGGAGGCCGCGGCGGCCATCGATAAATGCTGAACGATAAAAACGGCGCTTGATGCGCCGTTTTTTTATGGGTGCCGTTCGTCGGTACTGTCAGAATTAACAGGTATCTTATCGGGTTCAAATGTATTTCACTGGCGGCGGCCTTTGTGCCCTCGAAGTAATCAGGGAATAGATGGAACTCTAGAAATGATCAAAAGGTTGGTTTGTGTGTGTTTTCTGATGGCTGGCAGCTTGGCCCAGGCCCATGACGCGTTCAGCTGTCCCTACCCATCGACCATCAGGTACGTTGACGGCTTCTTCCTGACGTCTGATATACGGTTTCCCTGGCTCAGTTCAAAGGTCGAGCATCGTGATTTCGTTGACCGGTTCATTGGCGCGATTTTTATACCGGAGAAGGATCAGGAGCGCGAAAACGGTCGCCTGGATAAATGCGTTTACCGTACCGGCAGCGGCCAGCGCGTTGCTTTGCGCCCAGGGAAACCGGGCGCCGCCGAAGCTATTTCGCTGACAAGCACCTTGCACTGGCAGATCGCCAAGGACCCGCTTGAACAAGAGGTGTATATCTGCCAGGACAGTCAGCCCGACAATTGTGCATTTACAATCGCGAAGCCGAAGCTATAACTGTCAGAAGTAGGAAAAATCCGCCAGGGGATGTCGTCCCTCCCACGCCTTGTGGAAATGCGCCTGCACCACCGCTTCAGGCACTGTGTTGATATCGGACCAGTGCCAACGGGGTTTCTGATCCTTGTCGATCAATCGCGCGCGAACACCTTCACTGAATTCCGGATGACGGCAGCAGTTCAGCGTCATGGTGTATTCCATCTGGAACACCTCTGCCAGCGACAGGTGGCGCGCGCGCTGGAACTGTTCCCACACCAGATGCGCTGTCAGCGGGCAGCCTTCGCTGAGGGTCTTGCCGGCGCGGCTCAGCAGCGGGTCAGCGTGATCACTTAGCTGGCTCAAGGCGCGCCACGCACAGCGTACATCGCCTACATCCAGCCATTCGTCGATTTGCGCCCGGCGGGGTAGCCATTGCGCTTCGGGCTGCTGGTCGACGGCCTCCCGGGCCAGGGCCTTGAGCAGGCTGTTGAGCTGCATCGCGCTCTGTTCCTGCCAATTGAGTTGCAGCAGGCCTTCGAGCAGTTCGTCTTGCTGATCGTCGCGCAGGAAACGGTCTGCCAGGCCCAGGTCCAAGGCGTCTCGTCCATTGATGTGCGCGCCGGTCAGGCCCATAAACAGGCCGAGTTTGCCGGGCAGGCGCGACAGGAAGCTGCTGGCCCCCACGTCCGGGTACAGGCCGATGCTGATCTCCGGCATGGCCAGACGGCTGCCGGGCGTGACAATGCGCACAGATGCACTTTGCAACAGGCCCATGCCGCCGCCCAGCACGTAACCGTGGCCCCAGCAAATCACCGGCTTGGGGTAAGTGTGCAGGCGGTAGTCGAGGCGATATTCGGCGGCGAAAAACGCTGCGGCCAGGGCCGGTACTTCGCCGGGTTGCTCAAGGCACGCCTGGGCCAGGCTGCGCACTTCGCCACCGGCGCAAAAGGCCTTGGGCCCGTTGCCACGCAGCAGCACGCAGACGATGTTCGGGTCTTTGGCCCAGGCCTCCAGGCGTTCGCCAAGGCCCAGAATCATGGGCAGGGAAAGGGCATTGAGGGATTTTTCAGCGTCCAGGCTGGCGATGCCGATACGGGCGCCGCCGCTGCCGGTCAGCTCTTCGAAGTGCAGATTCATCGTGACCTCAAATCGAGAAGGTGAAGGATCAGTATGATCGCTCCACGGGAAAGTGCCGGTGGTGTGTCAGATCAATTGACAAGCGGGGGCACGTTTCCTAGGGTTCGCCCATTCTTTTTCTGCACGATGAACCCACCATGACCGACGGCGACCGTATCAAACTCGAACCCAGCTGGAAGCACGCCCTGCGAGAGGAGTTCGACAAGCCCTACATGGCCCAATTGCGCGAGTTCCTGCGTCAGGAACATGCGGCCGGCAAGGAAATCTACCCACCGGGCCCGCTGATTTTCAACGCCCTCAACTCCACGCCGCTGGACAAGGTCAAGGTCGTGATCCTCGGCCAGGACCCTTATCACGGCCCGGGCCAGGCCCATGGCCTGTGCTTTTCGGTGCAGCCGGGCGTGCCGGCACCGCCGTCGCTGGTCAACATCTATAAAGAGCTCAAGCGCGATCTGAACATCGATATTCCCAACCACGGCTATCTGCAAAGCTGGGCTGACCAGGGCGTGCTGATGCTCAATACCACCATGACGGTGGAACGCGCCAACGCCAATGCCCATGCGGGCAAGGGCTGGCAGTTCTTTACCGATCGGATTATCGAAGTGGTCAGTGAGCATCAGCCGCATCTGGTGTTCCTGCTATGGGGCGCCCATGCCCAGGGCAAGCAGAAGCTGATCGATGCCACCAAGCACCTGGTGCTGACTTCGGTACACCCGTCGCCCTTGTCGGCATATCGCGGGTTCTTGGGCTGCGGTCACTTCAGCCGCACCAACAAGTTTCTTGAGCAGAATGGCGAGGCGCCAATTGACTGGAGGTTGCCGCCGATCTGAAGCCGGCGGCAGGAAAAGGTGGGATGTTCAGGTTTTGCCGGGCTGGCGGTCCCAGCGCCGAAACAATGGCTCGGCCAAAAACAACACGAACAACAAGCGCATCACCTGCATCGCCGTCACCAGCGGCACCGACAGTTGCAAGGTCTCTGCCGTGAGGCTCATTTCCGCAATGCCGCCGGGCATCATGCCCAGGGTCAGTGAGCGCAGGTCCAATTGGGTCAGGGCGCTCAGCCCTACCGCCGCCAGTGTCGCCAGCGCCATGGTCAAGGCCGTGCCGATCAGGGTGCGGCCCATGAATGACGGGGCGCGGCGAAAAAACTGACGGTTGAAGTGGCAGCCCAAACCACTGCCGATCAACCACTGGCCAACCTGACTGCCGCCGTCAGGCAGGCCGATGTGCAGGTCCCAGGTCACGCTGGCGATGGCACTTACCAGCAACGGCCCGAACAGCCAGGGGTTGGGTTGGCGCAAGCGTTGCCAGCCCCAGGCGACCAGCGCGCCTACCGGAAACAGCAGGGCCAGCCAGGCCCAGTCGACGGGTGCCGGATGAAACTGTGGCGCACCGCCGCCCAGCAAATACTTGAAGATCGCCGGGATACACAGCACCACCACCAGCACCCGCAGGCTTTGCCCGGCCGCCACCCGGCTAAGTACAGCGCCATTGCGTGCGCCGAGGTTGACCATCTCACCCGAACCGCCCGGCATGCTGGAGAAAAACGCAGTGGCGCGGTCTTCACCGCTGCGCCGCATCAACCACACGCCGACCACGCTCGACAGGCTGGTAATCAAGGCACCGAAGAAGATCAGCCCGAAGTGGCTCATCACCTGCTCGATCACCACCGGGGTGAAGTGCAGGCCGATGCCGATGCCCACTACCCATTGGCCGCATTTGCGCCCGCCGGGAATCTCGGCCAACTGCCAGGGCGTGAGGCAACGCACCAGGATGATCGCCAGCAACGAGCCGACCATGTACGGCAAAGGCCAGCCGACGAGGCTGGCCAGGTAACCGCCGGCCAGGCCGACCAGCGGTGTTCCCCACCATTGCTTGAAGGTGACGTCAGACATCGGTCAGGGCGCGACGCTGCAGGGCACGTTTACGGTAGATGCGGATCAGCGGGAACATCAGCATAAATACGGTCAGTACCCACACACCCAGGGTGATCGGGCTCGACCAGAGAATCTCCAGCGCACCGTTGGAGATCGACAGCGCACGGCGCAGGTTCTGCTCCATCAAACCGCCAAGGATGAAGCCCAGCAGCACCGGCGACAGCGGGAAGTCCAGCTTGCGCAGGATGTAACCGAAGATACCGATACCCACCATCAGAAACAGGTCGAAGGTGGTGGCGTGAACCGCGTATACACCGATCGCGGTGATGATGGCGATCACCGGCACCAGCGCCCAGTTCGGCACTGCAAGGATGCGGGTGAAGATACGGATCATCGGAATGTTGAGGATCACCAGCATGATGTTGGCGATGAACAGCGAGGCGATCAGGCCCCAGACGATGTCCGGTTGCTGTTGGAACAGCAGGGGGCCGGGGGTGATGTTGTACAGCGACAGGGCGCCGATCATCACCGCGGTAGTGCCCGAACCTGGCACACCGAGGGTCAGCATTGGCACCAGTGCGCCGCAGGCGGAGGCGCCGATGGCGGTTTCCGGCGCAGCCAGGCCGCGCATGTCGCCCTGGCCGAATTTACCGCTGGCACCGGCGATACGTTTCTCGGTCATGTAGGCAACCGCCGAGGCCAGAGTGGCACCTGCACCTGGCAACACGCCCATGATGAAGCCCAACAGGCCGCAACGGATGTTGACGACGAAGACCGAGCCGGCTTCCTTCAGGTTGAACATCATGCGTCCGGTGGCCTTCACCGCTTCCTGGCCACGGTGAGTTTTTTCCAGCAGCAACAGGATCTCACTGATGGAGAACAGGCCCAGGACCAGCACGACAAACTGGATACCGTCGGTGAGGTGGATGTTGTCGCCGGTAAAGCGGTACACGCCGCTGTTGGCGTCGATACCCACTGCCGACAGGAACAAGCCCATCAGCGCCGCCACAAAGGTCTTCAACGGCTTGTCGCCGGCCATGCCGCCCAGGCACACAATCGCGAATACCATCAGGACGAAATATTCCGCCGGGCCGAAGGCAATCGCCCACTTGGCCAGCAGCGGCGCAAACAGCACCATGCCGCAGGTGGCGATAAACGCGCCGATGAACGAACTCCATGCCGACAACGATAGTGCCACGCCGGCCAGGCCTTTACGGGCCATCGGATAACCGTCGAGGGTGGTCATCACAGTGGAGGCTTCGCCCGGGATGTTCAGCAGGATCGAGCTGATACGGCCGCCGTATTCGCAACCCAGGTACACCGCAGCCAGCAGGATCAGCGCCGACTCCGGCGGCAGGCCCAGGGCGAAGGCGATAGGGATCAACAGCGCTACGCCGTTGATCGGGCCCAGACCCGGCAACAGGCCGACAACGGTACCGATCAAGGTGCCGCACAGGGCGGTCACCAGGTTGTACGGGCTCAGCGCGACGCCGAAACCCTGGCCCAAATAGCCAAAAGTATCCATATCAGTTCTCCAGAACGTCGAGCAGGCCGAGGGGCAGCGGCACATCCATGGCTTTATCGAACAACAGGTAAAGACCGATGGCCATCAAGGTCACGATCACCACGCTGGGCAGCCAGCGGCCGCCGTACAGGCGCGCCATCGGGATGCCGATCAGCATGCTGCTGAGAATGAAGCCCAGAGGTTCGAAGGTGCCGGCAAACACGATCAGCAGCGCGACGCAGAGGCCGATCTTGGCCAGGGTTTCGCGGTCCAGCGCCGGTTCTTCTTCGGTGTGCCTGGTGGGTTGCGGGCGAAACAGCATATAGATCAGGCCCAGGCTCATCAGCCCGAGCATCAGCAGCGGGTAAGCGCGAGGCCCGACCGGCTCGTAGGAAAACGCCGCCTGATACGGCCAGGCCATCAAGGCCAGGCCGGCGCAGACGAGCAGCATCATCGCGGCGAAAATGCGTTGTAAGAGCATGGGAAACTCCAAGGCCACTTCGGCAGGCTTGCCGAAGTGGCGTTACATGACGGGCGTTTACTGGATCAGGCCGAACTCTTTGGCCAGCACTTTGTAGTCAGCCACCTGTTTCTTTACGTAGGTGTCCAGCTCCGGACCGGTCATGGCAAACGGGAACAGCTCGCGCTGATCACGCAGCTTGGCGAATTCTTCGGACGCCAGCAGCTTGTCGAAGGCTTCTTTCCACCAGGCGTAGTCAGCATCACTGACCTTTGGCCCGAGGTAGAAACCGCGTACCACTGGCCAGACGATGTCGTAGCCTTGCTCTTTAGCGGTGGGAATATTCTTCATTTCCGGCTCATCCAGACGCTGCTCGGAGAACACCGCCAGCAGGCGCATGTCTCCGCTGAGGATGTGCGGCATGGAGTCGGAGATGTCGGTACTGCCCACCTGGATATGACCACCGAGCAAGGCGGTGGCGATTTCACCGCCGCCTTCGAGGGCCACGTAGCGCAGCTCGCGCGGGTTGATTCCGGCAGCCTTGGCGATCAGCGCGGTTTGCATCCAGTCCTGGCTGCCCACGGTGCCACCGGAACCGATCACCACGCTGCCCGGATCTTTCTTCAAAGCTTTTACGAGATCATCGAGGTTCTTGTAGGGCGAATCGGCTTTTACCGCGATGGCCCCGTAGCTGGTGCCCACCGCCGCCAGCCAACGCACGGCGCTCTCATCGAATCGCCCGAACTTGCCCTGGGCCAGGTTCAACAGCGAACCGCTGGACCAGGCAACCAGGGTGCCGGCGTCGCCAGGGCGCTGGGCGACCACGGCGTTGTAGGCCACCGCGCCGACGCCGCCTGGCATGTAGGTCACGCGCATCGGCTTGCTCAGCAGCTTCTCGTTGACCAGCGCGCTTTGCGCCAGCTTGCAGGTCAGGTCAAAACCACCGCCGGGGGAGGCCGGGGCGATGCACTCCGGGCGCTTGGGCTCGTCGGCGGCCAGCAGTTGGCCGGCGAACAGCATGCAGCCGGCGGCGAGGGCCATTTTACGCAGTGAGAGGGTCATGGGTTTCTCCGTCATTGTTGTTATGAGTTGCTTACCAGAGTGCGACGCTGTAGCTGACCAGCACGCGCATTTCATCCGCATCACGGGCTGAATAGTTGGAACGGTAGGTAGCGTTACGCAGGCGCACCGCCACATTCTTGAACGTGCCACTTTGCACCACGTACTTGATCTCGCTGTTGCGCTCCCATTCCTTGCCGGTCTCGCCGTTCCTCAGCCGGATGTTGTCACCCGACAGGTAACGGCTCATGAAGCTCAGGCCGGGAATGCCCAGTTTGGCGAAGTCGTAGTCGTAACGGGCCTGCCATGAGCGCTCTTCGGCGCCGGCAAAGTCGTTGATCTGCACGAAGTTGACCAGATACGGGTCGCTGCCATCCACATAGGGGAACGCGCTGTCGCCGGACATGCGCTGGTAACCGGCGCTGAGCTTGTGGCCGTTGAGGGCATAGCTGAACAGGCCGCTGAGGGAGGTGTTGTCGATCTTGCCGCCCCGGGCGGCACCGGTGTCGTCGCTGATGGCCAGCCGCAGGTCGGCGCCGAAAGTGCCGGGGCCCATGGGGCGGGCGGCGACCAGGCCGAGGAAGTGCTGACGGTAGACATCGTCGAGCTGAGCGAAGTGGTAGCTGCCGGTGATCTTGTCGGCGAATTTATAGTCCACGCCACCGAAGTTGAAGTGCTTGCCGGTGGCGCCGCTGAGGAAGCGGCTGTTCTTGTTGTTGAGGGCGATGTCCTCATAGTTGCTGTCGTCGCGGTCCTTGGCCTTGTCCAGGCGGCCGCCGGTGAACGTCAGGTTCTCGAATTCCCTGGAGGTCAGCAGGCCGCCGTTGAAGGTCTGCGGCAGGATGCGCCCGTCGTTGGGCTTGAGGATCGGCAGTTCGGGCATCAACGCACCGATTTTCAGCTCGGTGGCGGACACTTTCACTTTGCCCGTCAGGCCCAGCTTGGAATATTCGTTGGCGGCGCGGCCGTCGTCATGGGTGGGCAAGAGGCCGGTGCCGGTGCGGTCGGGGCTGGAGTCGAGCTTGACGCCGAGCATGCCCAGCGCGTCCACGCCAAAGCCGATGGTGCCGTCGGTGTAGCCCGACTGCAGGTTGAGCATGAAACCCTGAGCCCATTCGTCGCGTTTGGATTGCTGGGCACTGGTGCCGTCGCGAAAGTCGCGGTTGAAGTACATGTTGCGGGTTTCGAGGGTCGCGCTGCTGTCTTCGAAGAAGGCAGCCTGGCCGAGTGGTGAAAAACCGGCAAGGGCCGCGGCGCTGGCAAGGGCAGTGTGGGTCATGCGGGGAAAACGAACAGGCGGACAAGCCTGGGACTGTGTCGACAGCATCGTTGTGCACTCCGTTATTGTTCTTATTTTTGGCGAAAACGCATCGAGGCGTTTTTCGGGCGCGACGGTCAGATCGCTCGGCGGGCTGGAACCACCGTGTTTGGATCCTAAAGTGCGAAGCTTTCGCTAACCTTTCAGTAGCCTTTCAATGTTTTCGGGCTTCACAGGCCAGGCGGCGCCTGTAAACTGCCCGGCGAAGCGTGGCATCGACCACTCCTGAATGAGGTAGAAATCCATGCGTGTCCTCTTGGTTGAAGACCATTTGCAGCTCGCCGAAAGTGTCGCCCAGGCGCTCAAGAGCACGGGTTTGACCGTCGACGTGCTGCACGATGGGGTGGCCGCCGACTTGGCCTTGAACAGTGAGGATTACGCGGTGGCGATCCTCGACGTGGGGCTGCCGCGCATGGATGGTTTTGAGGTGTTGGCGCGGCTGCGCGCCCGTGGGAAAAATCTGCCGGTGTTGATGCTGACCGCGCGCAGTGATGTGAAGGACCGTGTGCATGGTTTGAATTTGGGCGCCGACGATTACCTCGCCAAGCCGTTCGAACTGACGGAACTCGAGGCGCGGGTCAAAGCGCTGCTGCGGCGTAGCGTGCTCGGCGGCGAGCGCCAGCAGGCCTGCGGTGTGCTGATCTACGACCTCGACACACGGCGCTTCACCGTCGGCGGCGAGCTGATGACCCTGACGTCCCGCGAGCAGGCCGTGCTCGAAGCGCTGATCGCGCGGCCCGGCCGGGTGATGAGCAAGGAGCAACTCGCCTCCCAGGTCTTCGGCCTGGATGAGGAAGCCAGCCCCGACGCCATCGAAATCTACGTGCACCGCCTGCGCAAGAAGCTCGACGGCCAGCCTATTGCTATCGTGACCTTCCGGGGCCTGGGCTACCTGTTGGAAGCCCGCGATGCATAAGCCGAGCAGCCTGCGCTGGCGCCTGCTGTGGAACCTCGCGCTGTTGCTGGTGGTGTTAATGATCGCCAGTGGCTTGAGCGCTTACTGGAATGGTCGCGAGGCCGCCGACACGGCGTATGACCGCACGCTGCTGGCCTCGGCGCGCACCATCGCCGCCGGCCTGACCCAGGTCGACGGCACCCTCAGCGCCAATGTGCCCTATGTGGCGCTGGACACCTTCGCCTACGACAGCGCCGGGCGCATTTATTACCAGGTCAATGATATTGATCAGAAGCTCATCTCCGGCTACGAGCACCTTCCCGGCCCGCCGCCGGGCACGCCGCGAACTGACGACTATCCGGCCTTGGCGCGTTTCTACAACGCGGTGTATCAAGGGCAGGAAGTGCGGGTGGTCAGCCTGCTCAAGGCCGTCTCCGAGCCGAACATGAACGGCATGGCGGAAATTCGCGTGGCCGAAACCGATGAAGCGCGCGTCAGCATGGCCCGCAGCCTGGCGGCCGACACGTTGTTGCGCCTGGGCATGCTCGGCGTCGGTGCACTGCTGCTGGTGTGGTTCGCTGTGAGCGCGGCGCTGCGCCCGCTGGAGCGCCTGCGCACGGCGGTGGAAGAACGCCAGCCCGACGACCTGCGCCCGCTGCCGCTGGTGGAAGTGCAGCATGAATTCGGCCCGCTGGTGCGATCGCTCAACCACTTTACCGAGCGTCTGCGCGGCCAGTTCGAGCGCCAGGCGCAGTTCATTGCCGACGCTGCCCACGAATTGCGCACACCGCTGGCGGCGCTCAAGGCCCGGCTTGAACTGGGTCTGCGCAGCGACGCGCCCGCCACGTGGCGCAGCACTCTGGAGATCGCCGCCCAAGGCACTGACCGCCTGACCCATCTGGCCAATCAATTATTGTCCCTGGCCCGCATCGAGAACGGTGCTCGCGCGATTGCCGAAGGCGGCGCGCAGTTGCTTGACCTCAGCCAATTGGCCCGTGAGCTGGGCATGGCCATGGCGCCGCTGGCCCATGCGCGCGGCGTGGCCCTGGCGCTGGAGGCCGATGAGCCGGTGTGGCTGCGCGGCGAACCGACGCTGCTGAACGAGCTTTTGAGCAACCTGGTGGATAACGCGTTGGCGCACACGTCGCCGGGCGGCAATGTGATCCTGCGGGTCACGGCGCCGGCGGTGCTTGAAGTCGAGGACGATGGCCCCGGCATCCCGCTGGATGAGCGCGACCGGGTGTTCGAGCGTTTCTATAGGCGCAGTCAGCAGGGCATGGGATCAGGTCTGGGGCTGGCGATTGTCGGCGAGATCTGCCGTGCGCATCTGGCGCAGATCAGCCTGCATGATGGCGAGTTGGCGGGGTTGAAGGTGCGGGTGAGTTTCGTCGCCGGTTGAATCAATAGAACATCGAGCGCGCTTCATCCAGCTGCGCGCGCAGGGTCTCGCTGGCAGGGTCAATGCGTAGCTTGATGATCGACGGCACATCGGCCAGCGGCACGTCAGCCAGCGGATGATCAGTGCCGCGATGGCAATACAGCACCGCTGCCTGGACGATGTCGATGTAGTCGAGCCTGGCGGAATCGCGCTCCAGGTTCAGGTATTGGCCGGGCAGCTTGGCGAGCATTTCCGGAAAGTCCCAGACGCTCAGCAGCTTGTCGCCCAACAGCGGGTGGATGCTGTCGATCACGTGGTTGAGGCTGACCGGGTCGGACAGCAACTGGTAGTGATCTTCGGCGTAGGTGAGAATCGGCAGCACGCCGATCTGGTGTACCAGCCCGCCAAGGGCGGCCTGGTCCGGCTTGAGCTGTGAGTGACTGCGGCACAGGGCGTAGCTGACGCCCGCCACTTCCAGGCTGCGGCGCCACACGTCACGCATTTTCTGTTCGACCACCTCGGAGCGGGCATGGAAGATCTGTTCCATCACCAGTCCGATGGCCAGGTTGCTGCTGTAGTTGGTGCCCAGCCGGGTAATGGCGGTGTGCAGGTTGGTGACTTCCTGAGTGGCACGCAACAACGGACTGTTCACCACTTTGATCAGGCGTGCGGACAGCGCGGTGTCGCGACCGATCACTTTGCTCAAGTGGCTGATGCTGATATCCGGGTTTTCGGCGGCCTGACGAATGTTCAGGGCCACTTCCGGCAATGTCGGCAGAACCAGGTCATCGTTGTCGATGGCCTTTACCAAAGCCTGTTGGACTTTATCCGCCAGTTTGTTCATTCATGCTCTCAAGGGTGCTGCAAAAAAGTACGGTGATCAGCGCTGAATCTCTCGATCTCGATCAAGTTGATAGGGCAGGTCGAGCAGTTGCAGGGCGGGCCCTTCCAGCGAGCCCAAATGCACGTCGCCATTATCGGCAGCTTCGGCTTGCAACACCGCCAGAAGTTCAATCGACAGGTCAGCTTTTGCCGCAATCACCACTTCGCCAATCGAGCTGCCGTGGCTGGGGGAGAACAGCGCAGTGCCGGGCTCCGGCGTGTTTGTGGCATCAAGGCTCAGGCGATACAGGCGGCGTTTGAGTTTGCCCAGGTACTGCATGCGCGCGACGATTTCCTGGCCGGTGTAGCAGCCCTTTTTGAAGCTGACACCGCCCACAGCCTGCAGGTTGAGCATCTGCGGAATGAACAGCTCGCGGGTCTGTGGCATCACCTGGCCGATGCCGGCGCGGATCTGGCCCAGCAGCCATTCGTTCAAGTCCGTTTTATCAAGCTGCGTGGCCAGGTGGCTGCGTACGGTTTCGGCGTGTTCGGCAGGCGCCCAGAGTTCGGCACGGGCAGGGGAGATGCGAATGGCGATCAACGCATCGGTGCGCGCGACGCTGTCGGTGTCGGTCGGCAGTTCGAGGCCCAGGCTGCTCAGCGTTTTATCAGCATTTGAAAGGCCGAAACGGACCCAGGCGGCGCTTTCATCGGTGAGCCTGGATTTGGAAAATACCGCGTATTTTTTCAGGTCCGCCAGTTGCGGCTCCAGCAGCTCAGTGGCCATGGCCATCAGCACGCCGTCACCTTGCAACACAATGCGAAAGCTCGATTGCATGCGGCCTTTTTGCGTGCAGCGCGCGCCAAGGCTGGCCTGGGTGTCACTCAGGTAATTGAGGTTGCAGGTGAGTTGGCCCTGCAGGAATTTGGCGGCATCGGCGCCACGGACGGCGAGAACGCCTTCGTGGGACAGGGGGCAGAAGAAAGCAGAGTCGGCCATGGGTCATCGCAGGTCAAAAAGTCATGCGTGCATCATAGAGGGGCGCCCGGCAAATGGATAGTTTCCTCGGGGCGCGACCAACGCTGGCTGTTCGGGTGCCGCCGGGCCTGTATACTTGCGCGCTATTTGAGGAGCGTTCCATGGTCGAAGACGTAGAAATCAATCGCCTCTACTGGCACAGCCGCCGCGGCATGCTTGAGCTGGATGTGTTGCTGGTGCCGTTCACCAAAGAGGTGTACGCGACGCTCGATAAGGTGGATCGTGACCTGTACGTGCGGTTGCTGGAATGCGAGGATCAGGACATGTTCGGCTGGTTCATGGAGCGCGCCGAGTCTGAAGATCCGGAGCTGCAACGCATGGTTCGGATGATCCTGGATCGTGTCCAGCCCAAGTAATCGCTTTGAATGTCGCTGGCAGGCCTCGCAGCTGTTGCTGGCGGCGTATGCCCTCGCCCCAGCTTTGCGCGCTGGGCGCCTTGCTGGTGCTCGACGTGCCTTTTGCCGCTCTTGGCATGCTGGCGTGCGTAGCCCATGCCGCCTGGGTGTTGCCGCGTCAGATTCTGCTGACTCACCGTTCGTCGATTCTTGGCCTGCGCCGTGATGAAGACGGCTGGCAATTATTCAGCGGCGAGCGCGGCTGGCACAGTGTGCAGCTGCGCCCCGACAGCCTGGCGTTGCCGTTGATCGTGGTGCTGCGCTATCGATTACCGGGGCAATGGCGGGTGCGCTCTACCTGTGTGCCCAGGGATTCGCAGGTCGCCGATGTGCACCGGCGTCTGCGGACTCGCCTGAAATTCAGCCGCCGTAGGTGGTTGGCACCAGAATAGTGTTACGGGCCTCGGGCAGCAGCTGCGGGTAGTCGAGGGTGTAGTGCAGGCCGCGGCTTTCCTTGCGCTCCATGGCTGAGCGGATCATCAGCTCGGCCACTTGGGCTAGGTTGCGCAATTCGATCAGGTCGCGGCTGACTTTGTAATTACTGTAAAACTCGTCGATCTCATCCAGCAGCAGGCGCACGCGGTGTTGAGCCCGTTGCAGGCGCTTGTTGGTGCGCACAATCCCCACGTAGTCCCACATGAAGCGGCGCAGCTCGTCCCAGTTGTGGGCGATGATCACGTCTTCGTCCGAGTCCGTCACCTGGCTGGCGTCCCAGCGGGGCAGGGCGGCGGGTACCGGGATGTTTGGCAATTGTTCGAGAATATCCGCCGCCGCTGAACGTGCGTAGACGAAGCATTCGAGCAGCGAATTGCTGGCCATGCGGTTGGCGCCGTGCAGGCCGGTGAAGCTGGTTTCGCCAATCGCATAGAGACCAGGCACGTCGGTGCGCCCATGCTGGTCGACCATCACGCCGCCGCAGGTGTAGTGCGCGGCCGGCACCACAGGGATCGGGCCTTGGGTGATGTCGATATTGAAGGCCAGGCAGCGCTCGTAGACGGTGGGAAAGTGGGCCTTGATGAAGTCTGCGGGTTTGTGGCTGATGTCCAGGTAAACGCAGTCGATGCCCAGGCGCTTCATTTCATGGTCGATGGCACGGGCGACGATATCTCGCGGCGCCAGCTCGGCGCGCGGGTCGAAGCGTTGCATGAAGCGTTCGCCATTGGGCAGTTTCAGGTGCGCGCCTTCACCGCGCAGGGCTTCGGTGATCAGGAAGCTTTTGGCCTGCGGGTGATACAGGCAGGTGGGGTGGAACTGGTTGAATTCCAGGTTGGCCACCCGGCAGCCCGAGCGCCAGGCCATGGCGATGCCATCACCGCAGGCACCGTCCGGATTGCTGGTATAGAGGTAGACCTTGGCTGCGCCGCCCGAGGCGAGAATGGTGAAGCGCGCGCCGTAGGTATCTACTTCGCCGCTGACGCGGTTGAGTACATAGGCGCCCAGGCAGCGTGCGCCGTCCAGGCCCAGGCGTTTTTCGGTGATCAGGTCGACGGCGACGCGTTGCTCCAGCAGTTCGATGTTGGGACGCTGGCGCGCTTGTTCGAGCAGGGTCTTGAAAATGGCGGCGCCGGTGGCATCGGCGGCGTGGATGATACGCCGTTGGCTGTGGCCGCCTTCGCGGGTGAGATGAAACTCGAACCCGCCATCGTCGCTGCCTGTGTGCTCATCGCGGGTGAAGGGCACGCCCTGATCGATCAGCCATTGGATGGCTTCGCGGCTGTGTTCCACGGTGAAGCGTACCGCGTCTTCGTCGCACAGACCGCCGCCGGCGTTGAGGGTGTCGTCGACATGGGATTTTACTGTGTCGTGCTCGTCCAGCACCGCCGCGACGCCGCCCTGGGCCCAGAATGTCGATCCGTTGGCCAGGTCGCCTTTGCTCAGCACCGCAATGCGCAAATGGCTGGGGAGGGTCAATGCCAGGCTCAAGCCGGCCGCGCCGCTGCCGATCACCAGAACATCGTGTTGAAACTGTTGGCTCATTGGAAGGATTCCGCAAAAAGCGATCCACAGGGCTGGCGCAAGCAGGAACGCCTGGATCGGCGAATCAAAGGGGCACACGGGCCACTAGTATATAGAGGGGGCGCGCGGCACAATAGCCGGGTGTTTGTGGCAATGTGAGATTACGGAGCGCGGTTCCGGTTTCACTTGGCCGGTTATTTAAGGTGGGAACTTTTTGCATGAGCCCCCACTCAATAGCCGGTTGCCCAAAACCTGGAAAAAGTTGAGTTTATTGGCCCGTCGGGAGCATTGGACGCGTCATCAAACCGGCGACAAGATTATTCGCGCAGTCGGCTTTGACCGTGCTGCGTTTTTCGTGTGTGCCAAATCAGTGCATGCCGGAAACTTGCTTGAAAGGGGGAGAACTTTTGCGAAAAGACCGAGTCTATGTTTGCAAGCCTGATCGTTTAGTTATGCAAGCCTCCTTCAAGCACCACGAGGAGTGTTCATGCTAACCCAGGAAGAGGATCAGCAGCTGGTCGAGCGCGTTCAACGCGGTGACAAGCGAGCATTTGATCTGCTAGTGCTGAAATACCAGCACAAAATTCTCGGGTTGATCGTGCGGTTTGTGCACGACACCCATGAAGCGCAGGACGTTGCACAGGAAGCCTTTATCAAGGCATATCGTGCACTGGGCAATTTTCGCGGTGATAGTGCGTTTTATACGTGGCTGTACCGTATCGCCATCAACACGGCGAAGAACTATCTGGTGTCTCGCGGACGCCGCCCGCCGGATAGTGATGTCAGTTCAGAAGATGCTGAATTTTATGATGGTGATCACGGCCTCAAGGATCTCGAGTCGCCGGAGCGTGCATTGCTGCGCGACGAGATTGAAGGCACCGTCCATCGCACAATTCAGCAACTGCCAGAAGATTTACGTACGGCGTTAACTTTACGTGAATTCGATGGTCTGAGTTACGAAGACATTGCGAGCGTCATGCAGTGTCCGGTGGGGACTGTGAGGTCACGGATTTTCCGGGCCCGGGAAGCCATCGATAAAGCCTTGCAACCGTTGTTGCAGGAAAACTAAAGACAGCGGCGACAGCCAAGAGAGGAACCGCCATGAGTCGTGATGCCCTGCAGGAATCGCTGTCCGCAGTGATGGATAACGAAGCGGATGAATTGGAACTTCGTCGAGTGCTCAACGCATTTGATGATGCCCAAACCCGTGATACCTGGTCTCGTTACCAAGTCGCTCGGGCGGTGATGCACAAGGATCTTCTAATCCCTCGTCTGGATATTGCTGCGGCCGTTTCTGCTGCGCTGGCTGACGAAGCCGTTCCGGCAAAGGCTGCACGTGGTCCATGGCGTAGCCTGGGTCGCCTGGCAGTGGCTGCCTCGGTAACTGTTGCCGTTCTGGCCGGTGTTCGCCTGTATAACCAGGACGAAATCGCTGGTGCCGAACTGGCCCAACAGACCCAGCAACCGGTCATGGCCGGTCCGCAGGTCAAGGGCCCGGCAGTGTTGGCCGGCTACAAGGAGAGCTCTGATGCCACAGGCCCTATGGCTAACGGTGTGCTTCAAGGCCAATCCGGCTGGCAGGACCAGCGTCTTCCAGGCTACCTGCGTCAACACGCACAGGAATCTGCCTTGAAAGGCACTGAAAGCGCTCTGCCATACGCTCGTGCTGCAAGCCTGGAAAACCGCTGAACCTCTAAGGAGCCCTATGCGCGCCATATCGCTCCTTACGCTTTTGCTCAGTGGTTGGTCTGCACTCCCCGCCCATGCCGATGAAGCTCAAAACTGGCTGACTCGACTTGGGCGTGCAGAGCAACAACAAAGTTTTCAGGGTACGTTCGTATACGAGCGTAATGGCAGTTTTTCTACACACGACATTTGGCACCGCGTCCAAAAGGGTCACGTCCGCGAGCGGTTATTGCAGCTTGACGGTTCTGCCCAGGAAGTCGTGCGTGTAGATGGTCGTACTCAATGCGTCAGCGGCGTCCTTGTCGCGGGCCTTGGCAATTCGCGTGAATCCTCTTCACGTGCGCTTGACCCAAAGAAACTTACTCAATTCTACGAACTGGCAGTTATCGGTAAATCCCGTGTTGCCGGTCGTAATGCAGTGATCGTCTCGATCACGCCGCGTGACCAGTACCGCTTTGGGTTTGAACTGCATCTGGATCGCGAAACCGCTTTGCCGCTTAAATCCCTGCTTTTGAATGATCAAGGGCAATTGCTTGAGCGTTTTCAATTCACCCGACTGGATACATCTTCCACCCCAAGTGATCGCGATTTGCAACCCACGGGTGAGTGCAAGCCTGTCTCGGTTGTTCAGGAGCAGACGTCAGAGGTCGAGTCCTCCGAGGCATGGCATCTTGAATGGGTGCCACCGGGTTTTCAGTTGATCAAGGGCAGTGCGCGCAAAGATACGCAGACCAAAGCAACGGTCGAAAGCTTGATGTATGAAGACGGGCTTGCACGGTTTTCGGTGTTTCTCGAGCCCATCAGCGAAGTCAGCGCAACGGAAACCCGCACGCAAATTGGCCCTACGGTTGCGGTTTCTCGCCGCTTGAATACGGTGGACGGTGAAAGGATGGTGACCGTTGTCGGCGAAATCCCTATCGGTACTGCCGAGCGCATCGCTCTGTCCGTACGCAGTGAGAAAACGGCTACTGCCCAGCCGTGATTCGTTAATCCTATGTTCATCCTGACCTTTCAGTCTAAAGTCCATGCCAGGTTGGCTGGCGAGACTATGAAATGTATGGATCAGCATTTTCACTTGCAAAAAATCTCCATGTTTTTTATAGGTCAGGGCTTGTCAGCGCTGACCTCGTTTTGTTCGCGGAACAAAGGCGCCGGTCTCGGTTTCCGGCGTCTCTTGAACCCTGTCGCTCAACCCTGCTCGTCGTAACGGGAGCTGTATGTCGATACCACGTTTGAAGTCTTACCTATCCATAGTCGCCACGGTATTGGTGCTGGGCCAGGCCCTGCCTGCGCAAGCGGCCGAGCTGCCTGATTTCACCCAATTGGTGGAGCAGGCCTCGCCTGCCGTGGTCAACATCAGCACCACGCAAAAGCTGCCGGATCGCAAAGTTTCGAACCAGCAGATGCCCGATCTGGAAGGCCTGCCGCCTATGTTGCGCGAGTTTTTCGAGCGCGGTATGCCCCAGCCGCGCGCTCCGCGTGGCGGCGGCGGTGGTCAGCGTGAGGCGCAGTCCCTGGGTTCGGGTTTCATCATTTCGCCGGATGGCTACATTCTCACCAATAATCATGTGATTGCCGATGCCGATGAGATCCTCGTGCGTCTTGCCGACCGCAGCGAACTCAAAGCCAAGCTGGTGGGCACTGACCCACGCTCCGACGTTGCGTTGCTGAAGATCGAAGGCAAGGACCTGCCCGTGTTGAAGCTGGGCAAGTCCCAGGACCTCAAGGCCGGCCAGTGGGTGGTTGCGATTGGCTCGCCGTTCGGCTTTGACCACACGGTTACCCAAGGCATTGTGAGCGCCATTGGCCGCAGCCTGCCGAACGAAAACTATGTACCGTTCATCCAGACTGACGTACCTATCAATCCAGGCAACTCCGGTGGCCCGCTGTTCAACCTGGCTGGCGAAGTGGTTGGGATCAACTCGCAGATCTATACCCGTTCCGGTGGTTTCATGGGCGTGTCCTTTGCGATCCCGATCGATGTGGCCATGGACGTTTCCAATCAACTGAAAAGCGGCGGCAAGGTCAGTCGCGGCTGGTTGGGCGTGGTCATCCAGGAAGTGAACAAGGACCTGGCTGAGTCCTTCGGTCTCGACAAGCCGGCCGGCGCCCTGGTTGCGCAGATTCAGGATGACGGCCCGGCTGCCAAGGGCGGCCTGCAGGTTGGCGACGTGATCCTGAGCATGAACGGTCAGCCGATCATCATGTCGGCAGACCTGCCGCACCTGGTGGGCGCACTCAAGGCCGGCAGCAAGGCCAAGCTGGAAGTGATTCGTGAAGGCAAGCGTCAGAACGTGGAACTGACCGTAGGCGCCATCCCGGAAGAGGGCGCAGCCCTTGATGCACTGGGCAACGCCAAGCCGGGCGCCGAGCGCAGCAGCAATCGCCTGGGTATTGCCGTGGCCGAATTGACCGAGGAGCAGAAGAAAAGCTTCGACCTCAAGAGCGGTGTGGTGATCAAGGAAGTTCAGGATGGCCCTGCCTCCCTGATCGGCTTGCAGCCGGGCGACGTGATCACCCACCTGAACAATCAGGCGATCAACAACACCAAGGAGTTCACCGACATTGCCAAGGCACTGCCGAAGAACCGTACGGTGTCGATGCGCGTCCTGCGTCAGGGTCGAGCCAGCTTCATCACCTTCAAGCTGGCCGAGTAATCCGCTAGCCCACAAAAAAGCCCCGCCGTCGGTTAACGATGGCGGGGCTTTTTTGTGGGCGATGGGTTTAGCTCATCATCCCTTTCACCAGGCGTTCCTGTTCGATCAGTTCACGCTGGCGAGCGTCGATGCGCGACGACAGTGGGAAGTTGCTGCCGGCCCGACGTTTGGCGAAATCCAGTTGCTGGATCGCTTGCTGGAAGTCGCCCACCAAGGCGAAATACTCGGCGCGCGCCTGATGCAGACCGATGATATTTCCCGACAGTCCGCGCGTTTCGGCGACCTGATACCACACATCCGGATCGTCCGGACGAGACTTGAGCAAGCCATCCAGGGCTTTCTCCGCATCGGCGGTGCGGTTCTGTTTAAGCAGCAGATCCACCCGAACCTGGTTCAGCGGGTAATTGCTGGGGTACTGGCTCAGCATGCGATCGGTGCGCTGCTGGGCGTCCGGCATGCGGTTGTTGATGATGTCCAGCTCGATCTGCGCCAGGTTGTAAGTGATGTCATTGGGAGCCTTGGCCAGCAATGGCGCCAGGTTTTCCCGGGCTTCCTTGAGCTGAGTGCCCTTTATCTGAGCGATTGCCAGACCATAACGGGCCACATCGTTTTTCGGGTTCTCGTCCAACTGAGCCTGGAATCGCTTGGCAGCGAGACCTGGCGTGTCCTCATACTTCAACTGTACTCGCGCGCGGATCAACTGATAACGCAGGCTGTCTTCCTTGCCGCCCGATTTGGACTGTTCGGCGCGGTTGCGGGTGTCGGCAATCCGCGATTCGGTCACCGGGTGCGTTAACAGAAACTCCGGCGGTTTGGCGTCGAAACGGTATTGACGCATCAGTCGCTCGAACATGGTGGGCATCGAGCGTGGGTCGTAGCCGGCCTTCTCCAGGTTGACGATACCGATACGGTCCGCTTCCTGCTCATTCTGGCGGGAGAAACGTCGCTGCTCCTGGATTGCTGCGGCCTGGGTGCCGGCGATGGCGGCGATACCCGCGTCGCCTGCACCAGCTGCGGCCGCAATAATGCCGCCGAGCAGGGCCGCCATCATGGGAAGTTGCATGCGCTGCTGCGCTTCGACACCTCGGGCGAAATGGCGTTGAGACAGGTGGGCCAATTCATGAGCCATCACCGAGGCATACTCGCCTTCGGTCTGAGCGTTGAGAAACAGCCCGCCGTTCACGCCGACAATCCCGCCCGGTGCGGCAAAGGCGTTGAGTTGCGGGCTGTTGATCAGAATGAATTCCAGCCGTCGGTCGTTCACCTGACTCGTCTCCACCAGCTTGTACACGCTGGTCTCGACGTAATCCTTGAGTTGCGGATCGTTCAGTTGCGACACCTGGCCGCGCAGGTAGGCCAGCCATGCACGGCCCAGTTGGTATTCCTGTTGTGGCGAGACAATGGCAGAACTGGCGTCGCCAAGTGACGGTAGGTCGTCGGCGAAGCCTGGGGAGGCCAGCAGGCAGGCCAGCGTCAACAGGGTAGGGCGCAAAAAAGTCATGCACAAAGCCTTTTGGGCAAAGAGCTTACTGTAGCCGGACACTGAGCTTCGGACCAGATATTCTAAGCAACCCAACGCTTGCCCGGAGTAAGACCATGACCGACGCTGCACCCTTTGATGCCGAACTCGATGCCAGCGGCCTCAATTGCCCGTTGCCCTTGCTCAAGGCCAAGCTGGAACTCAATCGAATGGCCAGCGGCGCAGTGCTCAAGGTGACCGCTACGGATGCGGGCTCCCAGCGCGATTTCCGCACCTTCGCCAAGTTGGCCGGCCACACCCTGGAGCGCGAAGAAGATGAGGCGGGTGTTTACCGCTATTGGTTGCGCAAGGCCTGAATCGCATCAAGCCTTGTTCAGCGCCTGCGCTGCCACCAACACCGCCTCCACATGCCCCGGTACTTTTACGCCACGCCATTCCTGACGCAGAACACCGTCCTTGTCGATCAGGAAAGTGCTGCGATCCACGCCCAGGTATTCCTTGCCGTACAGCTTCTTGAGCTTGATCACATCAAACAGCTGGCAAACCGCTTCGTCCTTGTCGCTGATCAGCTCGAACGGGAACGCCTGCTTGGCCTTGAAGTTCTCGTGGGACTTGAGGCTGTCGCGCGATACGCCGAACACCTCGGTGTTGGCTGCCTTGAACGCTTCATGCAGATCACGAAAACCCTGGCCCTGGGTGGTACAGCCCGGCGTGCTGTCCTTGGGGTAGAAGTAGATCACCACTTGCTTGCCCTTGAGCGCAGCGAGGCTGAAGGTCTGCCCGCTGGTGGCCGGCGCTTCGAAATCAGTGACCGGTGTATCGATGACTACCGCCATGAATAACCTCCTTACATTGGGTTCTGTGGGCGCCACGGCTCGATCAGCGCGTCCAGGTTGAGCGCGTCGGCGAAATCCAGAAACTGGTCGCGCAGCCAACTGATCTGCACACCGGCCGGCAGAGTCACAGTGAACGTGGCATTAAGCATGGTGCCGCCGGTTTGCGGCGCCTGGTAGGTATCGCAGGTAAGGTTTTCCAGCTCGACGTTATGGTCGATAAAAAACTGGCACAGCTCGTTGACGATGTCCGAACGGTACGCCGAGCTGACATACGCCACATAAGGCAAGGCCTGTGGGCGGTTCTCCAGCGCGGCGCTGCGCACCACATTGACAGTGAAATCATGCTTCTTGGCAAGGCCCGGCAGGCCGGTTTCCAGGCGCGCCAGGGCGTCCCAGGTGCCGGAGATCTGCAGCACCAGCGCGCTGCATTCGCCGTGACGGGTCAGGCGCGAGGTTACGACGGCGCAGCGGTTTTCATGGCTGGCGCGGCACAGGACGTTGGTCAGCTCCATGGGGTTGGCGCCGAGGGCACTGATAACAAGGAATTGTTCGCGAACTGTGGGGGTGGACATGCAGCCTTCCTAAAACGATGAGCGGTCGATACTGTGAGGGCTGTATCGATCAAAGGATCAAGGGTAGCGAAAAGCATCGCGAAGGGATAGGAGATGGCGTTTTCATTGTGTGAATGGCCTGCTTGCGGCAGCGCTTTTGCCCAATGATGGCATTGCCCGTCGTTTAGTTGCACCAGAACGCATCCTCAGGCGGTACTTCGCTTGTACAAGCATCTTGGCGCCAGTACCATTACGGCTCTCTTTTTCCGGCAGGAGCGGTTGCATGATTGCGGGCAGTATGGTGGCACTGGTCACACCCATGGATGCACAAGGTCATCTCGACTGGGACAGCCTTGGCAAACTGGTGGACTTCCACCTGCAAGAAGGCACCAATGCCATCGTGGCGGTCGGCACTACCGGTGAGTCGGCCACCCTTGATGTGGAAGAGCACATCAAGGTCATCGAATTCGTGGTCAAGCGTGTGGCGGGGCGTATCGCGGTGATCGCCGGTACCGGCGCCAATTCCACGCGGGAAGCGATCGAACTGACCAAAAACGCCAAAAAATCCGGCGCCGATGCCTGCCTGCTGGTTACCCCGTACTACAACAAGCCGACCCAGGAAGGCCTGTACCAGCATTTCAAGGCCATCGCCGAAGCCGTCGATATCCCGCAGATCCTTTACAACGTTCCCGGTCGCACTGCCTGTGACATGAAAGCCGAGACAGTTATCCGTCTGTCCACCGTGCCGAACATCATCGGTATCAAGGAAGCCACTGGCGATCTGCAACGCGCCAAGGACATCCTGGCCGGCGTGAGCAGCGACTTCCTGCTGTATTCCGGTGACGACGCCACGGCGGTCGAATTGATGCTGCTGGGCGGCAAGGGCAACATCTCGGTGACCGCCAACGTCGCCCCGCGTGCCATGAGTGACCTTTGCGCCGCTGCCATCGCCGGCGATGCCGTGACCGCGCGAGCGATCCACGAAAAACTGATGCCGCTCAACAAGACACTGTTTGTCGAATCCAACCCTATCCCCGTGAAATGGGCGCTGGTCGAGATGGGCATGATGCCGGACGGTATCCGTCTGCCGCTCACCCAGCTCAGTCAAGCCTTTCACGAACCGCTGCGACAGGCCCTGCGCCAGTCCGGCGTCCTGGTTTAATTGAGGAAGCACTACGCATGAAGCGATTGGCCGGACTTTCCGCACTTGCCTTGATTATCTCCAGCACCAGTGGCTGCGGTTGGATCTGGGGCCCGGATGGCTACTTCCGTGACCGCGGCAGCGATTACCTGGAAGCACAAGCAACCAAACCGATGCAACTGCCGCCGGACGTCAATGTCGCGAAGCGCCTTGACCCGTTGCTGCCGATTCCGCGCAACGTTGCCGACGACACCACCAAGGGTGAGTACGTTGTGCCACGCCCGCAGCCGATCGCAGCCGTGGCGGACGCCAGCGACTACAGCCTGCAGAAGAGCGGCGATTCGCGTTGGATCGTGGCCCAGCGCCCACCTGCCGAAGTCTGGCCGGTAGCGGTGCAGTTCTTCCAGGACAACGGGTTCCGCATTGACGAACAGCGCCCGCAGACCGGTGAATTCACCACCGCATGGCAGCACGGCAGCGAACTGTCCGCCAGCATGGCCAAGCGCCTGCAGTCGAGTGGCGTAGCCGCCGACGGCGAGACCCGCGTGCGCGTGCGCATCGAGCCGGGTGTGCAACGCAATACCAGTGAAGTCTACGTGGTCAGCGCCGAGCGTCCTGCCGGCAGCACCGCGAATGTCGAGTTCACCAATCGTTCGGTCAATACCGGCGTCGACGCTGCCCTGGTCGACGAGATGCTGGCCAGCATGAGCCGCATTTCCGAGAAGGGCGGTTCCGTTTCCCTGCTCGCCGCACGGGATTACGACACCCCGAGCCGCGTCAGCCTCACCGAAGACGGCAGCGGCAACGTGGTGCTGAATCTGGGTGAAGACCTGGATCGCGCCTGGGCCAGTGTCGGTCGCGCGTTGGAACAAGGCCCATGGCGCGTTGAAGACATCAACCGCAGCCTTGGCCTGTACTACATCAACGTGGCTGAAAAGGCCGTGAAGAAGGACGACGAGCCAGGGTTCTTCGGCAAACTGTTCGGCAGCACGCCGACCAAGGAAGAAGTCGAAACCCGTGCCGAGCGCTACCAGGTTCGTTTGAGCAAGGTGGGCGAAAGCGTGCAGGTCACCGTCGAGAAGAACATCAACACCGTTGCTCCCGCTGAAACAGCGCGCAAAGTGTTGGGCGTGATTCAGGACAACCTGGGCTGATCCGATGCGTTTTGCCGTTCTCGGCAGCGGTAGCCAGGGAAACGGCACGCTGGTCGCTCATGACGACACGTACGTGCTGGTCGATTGCGGTTTCTCGCTGAGGGAAACCGAGCGGCGCCTGCTGCGCCTGGGGGTTCACCCCGCGCAGCTGAGCGCGATTCTGGTGACCCACGAACATGCCGACCACGTGCATGGCGTGGGTTTGCTGTCTCGGCGCTACAATCTTCCGGTGTACCTGAGTCGTGGCACCCTGCGCGGGATGCGCAAACCCATTGAGCCTGCAGGTTTCCTGGCCGGCGGTGAGCAACTGCACATCGGCGCCTTGAGCATTGATGTGATCGCGGTCGCCCACGACGCCCAGGAACCCACGCAGTATGTCTTCAGTGACGGCCAGCGGCGCTTCGGCGTGCTGACCGACCTGGGTTCCTACTGCGCCAGGGTGCTGGACGGTTACCGCGACCTCGATGCGTTGATGATCGAGTCCAACCACTGTCGGGACCTGCTGGCGCGCGGTCATTACCCCTACTTTCTCAAGCAGCGGGTGGGTGGCGAACTGGGGCATTTGAACAACCACCAGGCGGCGTACCTGGTGTATGAGTTGGGCTGGCAAGACCTGCAGCATCTGGTCCTGGCCCACCTGAGCAGCAAGAACAATCTGCCGCAGCTTGCCCGGCAATGTTTCGTCGACACCCTCGGGTGCGACCCGGACTGGCTGCAACTGGCCGATCAAGATTCAGGGCTCGACTGGCGCCACATCGCCTAGCCCACCTCACTCAAAGCGGAGCCCATCATGGAAAAACGTGAAGAACTCTACCGCGGCAAAGCCAAGTCGGTGTACAAAACCGACGACGCCAACCGCCTGATCCTGCTGTTTCGCAACGACACCTCGGCGTTCGACGGCAAGCGCATCGAGCAACTTGATCGCAAGGGCATGGTGAACAACAAGTTCAACGCCTTCATCATGCAGAAACTCGAAGCAGCCGGTATTCCGACCCAATTCGACAAACTGCTGGGCGACAACGAATGCCTGGTGAAGAAGCTCGACATGATCCCGGTGGAGTGCGTCGTGCGTAACTACGCCGCCGGCAGCCTGGTCAAGCGCCTGGGCGTAGAGGAGGGCCTCAAGCTCAACCCTTACACTTTCGAGCTGTTCCTCAAGGACGACGCCAAGGGCGACCCGTTCATCAACGAATCCCACGTGGTGGCGTTCGGCTGGGGCACCGCTGAGCAACTGGCGCGCATGAAGGAGCTGTCCCTCAAGGTCAACGACGTGCTGAGCAAGCTGTTCGACGACGCAGGCCTGCTGCTGGTGGACTTCAAGCTGGAGTTCGGCGTGTTCCACGATGGCTCCATCGTCCTGGGCGACGAATTCAGCCCGGACGGCTGCCGTCTGTGGGACAAGGACACCCGCAAGAAGATGGACAAGGACCGCTTCCGCCAGGGCCTGGGTGACGTCATCGAAGCCTACGAAGAAGTCGCCAACCGCCTCGGCGTACCGCTGTAATCGACGCAAGCATCTGATAGCACGGAAAAAAATCGCCTCTGCGCTTTGCATCCACGAACCATGCTGTTATGATGCGCGCCGTTGGAGAGATGCCAGAGTGGCCGAATGGGACGGATTCGAAATCCGTTGTACCTTCACCGGTACCTAGGGTTCGAATCCCTATCTCTCCGCCATTATTGAACAAGACGAAGCCCCTGAAATGGTTAACCATTTCAGGGGCTTTTTCGTTCCCGGCGTTTAACTCCTACGGACATCGAGCCGTTCAATCGTAAGCGAACTGATCAACCAATCCCAAACGAGGCACATGAGTATCGGGTAGCAACAGCGCGCCAGGAGCAATAACGGCGTTTGCGCCAATCTTGCAGCCATCTCCCACCAGGGCACCGAACTTGTTCACGCCCGTCTCGATCACCTTATCCAGGTAACGGATTTTGATGTGTGCCCCGTTCAGTTCGTTGCGGTAATTGGCAATGATCGCACCGGCCTCGATATTTACGCCCTCGCCAAGCAACGAGTCACCGACAAAGTTGAAGTGTGCCAGCTTGCTCCCATCCAGCATGAAGCTGCTTTTAAGCTCGCAGCTTGGGCCGATGATGCAATTCTTGCCCAGGTACACCCCTGCGCGCAGATAAGCGCCCGCCGCCACGAAAGACCCTTCGCCGATGATGATCGCGCCCTTCAGCACAGCGCCTTGCTCGACAACCGCACTTTCGTGGATAGCGCAGTTTCCATGACGCCGGTAGCCGTCGCCGAGGCGGTCCAGCAACGCCATCACCTGGTTTTCACAGTCTTGTGCTACCCGCCAGGCCTCAACAGGCGTGAGGCCCAGAGTGGGCCATCGTTCGATGAATGCATTGATTTCAACCGGCGTCATGGAGAGTCATTCCGAAAAGGGTAAAGGTAGATCTGCATGGCCCATGCTAAAACAATGAAGCTATTTTTTGGGCTTCGATTTTGGCGGCTGCTTTTTATCCGTTTCCCTCACCGTCTCCCTCGGCCTTTTTTTGGCCTCACCCTCCGTCACGTATTCCCCTGTAACCGCATCACGATATCGCGTTGGCATATAAGCTCCCTGACAGTAGGTCGCCACAGCGGCGACAGGTTTGAGGCTAGCTCGCAGGCTTGCGCGCGCAAGTTTCAGTGCGGGCATTCTCTTTACCAGGTTTTTCCAGATCGAATACCTCTGCGCCCAAAACAAAAAAGGCCCGCCAAACTGATCGTTCGGCAGGCCTTTTCAAACGCTACCCGTCAGGCCGGTTGCGCCACCAGGCGGTTACTGACATTCCTTCCCAGCACCAGCACCGTCACAAACCCGAAGCCCACTAATACCGTGGCGAGGCTCAACAGCACCGAGCTGCCCATCTGGTCGACGATGCGCCCGCCGAAGAACGAGCCCAGGGCAATGATCACCTGGAACAGCGCGACAAACAGCGGCATGCCACGCTCCACATCCTTGGGCGCCACCACGAACATCCAGATGCTGGAGCACGCCGGGAACGCGCCGAACGCGAAGCCCCACAGCGCGATCAGCATCGCGGCGCCGGTCATGCCGGTGGCGAAGTGGGGGAACAGCGCGGTGCTGGTGCCGATCATCAGTGCGACCAGCAGCAGGGTGTTGCGCACGCTGCGGTTGGCGGCGAAACCGGCGAAAACATTGCCCGCCACTCCGGCCACACCAAACAGCAGCAGCAACGAGCTGATGGTCGGCCCATCGAAGCCGGCACTGTATTTGAAGAACGGCGCGACATAGGTGTAAGCGGCAAAGTGCGCCAGGCCGATCAGCAATACCGCAATCAGGCCCACCCGCGCCTGCGGGTTGTAAAACAACGCCGGCAGGTCACTGACACGAATCGCCTTTTCCGGATTGAGCCGCGGCAACAGGAGCACCTGAGCCAGCAGCACCGGCACGCCCATCAGGGCGGTGACCAGAAAGGTCATGCGCCAGCCCATCAGGCCGCTGAGCCAGGTGCCCACCGGCACGCCGAGCACGGTGGCCAGGGTCACGCCCATCATGATGATCGATGTAGCCTTCGCCACGTCGACGCCCCTGGGCGCCAGGCGGCCGCTGAGGGCGATGGCCGTGGCCCAGAAACCGCCGATGCTGATGCCCAGCAGGACACGCCCGAGCAACAGCACGTTGAAGTCACTGGCAAACGCCACGATGCCGTTGGCGATGATCATGATCAGCGTCAGGCCGATCAGCAGATAGCGACGGTCCATCGCACCGATGCTCACCGACAGAAACGGCGCGGCAAGGGCTGCCATGATGCCGGGCAGGGTCACCATCAGCCCTGCGTGGCCGGCCGTGATGCCCAAGTCGCTGGCGACGTCGTTGAGCACGCCCACCGGGAGAAACTCGCTGGTCACCAGGGCGAATGCGCCCACGGCAACCGACAGAATCGCCAGCCACTGCTGCTTGACGCTCTGTTGATTATGTTCGGGAAGGCCGCTGGAGGCCTTGCTGGCACTTGGCATGGTGTTGGGTTCCAAGGATGAATGTCGCCTGTCGTCAGGCGGGGGGAGGGATGTGGGAGGGGATTATAGGGATGACCGCCGGCAAATCGGCAGGCGGTCGTTTCGATAGTCATCATCAGTGTGATCGATGCGATGCTCCCGGCTCGAATTCCACATTGGATATTCAGGATTTTTTATTTCCGATTTATTCTCTCAAGTCCAGGCCTGTCAGGCCGAAACCCTGTCATACGATGTCGTATCCCTCCCAATAAGAGCCCTCAAAATGTCCCTTCGCAGCCTGTCCATCGCCCGCCGTGCCGGTCTTGGTTTTGCCTTGATTGCTTTGCTCGTGGCCCTGCTGGGGTTTTTCGCGCTGTCGAATATGGCGAGTATTCGCGCCCGGGCGGTGCAGGTGGAGAGTGGGCTGGTGCCGAAGATGCGGCTGGTGGCCGATATTCGCGAAATCATGCTGCGCATCCGCACGATTTCGTTGCGCATGGCGTTGGACACCAACCCGGCCAACCTTTCAACCTACCGCGGTCAGATGGACACCCGCAGCCAGGACCTGACGAAGAAGCTGGCCGAGCTCGACGCGTTGGTCGACACGCCTGAGGTGCGTGCGCTCTACGACCAGTTTCAGGTCTCGCTGCGCCAGTACCAGCAAGGGCTGGCGCAGTCGTTCGTGCTGGCCGACAAGCAGCAGGGCGCTGAACTCAACAAGCTGCTGCTGGTGGACATGAAAACCGTGGTCGATGGCTCCGGGGCCCAGCTCAATGCGCTCAGCGACTACTACAACGGCCAGATCAACCAGCTGGGCCAGGCGGCGGAGGCGCAGTACAGCCGCTCGCTCACCATGGTGTTCGGTTTTGTGATTCTGGCCGGCGTGAGCACCGTGGCCCTGGCCTGGCTGCTGACGCGCAGTATCGTCGGCCCATTGGGACAGGCCATGCGAGCTGCGGAAAACGTCGCACGCGGCGATCTGACCCAGACCGTCGAAGTCAGCGGCGACGACGAGGTCACCCGCTTGCTCGTCGCCCTGCAATCGATGCAAGGCAACCTGCGCGATACCTTGCAGCTGATTCGCCAGTCTGCGGTACAAATGTCCGCCTCGGCCACCGACCTCAATGGCATCACCGACCAGAGCAGCCGCAGCCTGCAACAGCAAACGGCAGAGATCGAACAGGCAGCCACGGCGGTCAACGAGATGACCTCGGCCGCCGACGAGGTGGCGCGCAACGCGGTGTCGACCTCCGAATCCACCAGGCTTTCCAATGAAACCGCGCGCGAAGGCCAGCACCGCGTTGGCGAAACAGTCAGCGCGATTCAGGCACTGAGCAGCAACATCGGCGAGACCTCCACCCTGGTACAGAACCTGGCCGAGCAATCGCGGGACATTGGCAAGGTGCTCGACGTGATTCGCTCCATCGCCGAGCAGACCAACCTGCTGGCGCTTAACGCCGCCATCGAGGCGGCGCGTGCCGGTGAGTCCGGGCGTGGTTTTGCGGTGGTGGCCGATGAGGTGCGGGCGCTGGCCCATCGCACTCAGCAATCGACCCTGGAGATCGACCAGATGGTGACCGCCATGCGCACCGGCTCCAACGATGCGCTGGCGTCGATGCAGTCAAGCACCCAGCGCGCCACCGAGACCTTGAGCCTGGCCGAAGGGGCCGGTGGCGCGCTGAGTCGGATCACCGATTCGATTGACGAGATTCACCAGCGCAACCTGGTGATCGCCAGTGCGGCCGAGGAGCAGGCCCAGGTGGCCAAGGAAGTCGACCGCAACATCGTGAATATCCGTGACCTGTCGGCGCAATCGTCTTCCGGCGCCGGGCAGGTCAGCGGTTCGAGCCAGGAGCTGGCGCGTCTGGCGGTAGCGCTCAACGACGCCGTGGCGCGGTTCCGCTTGTAGTACCTGTGGAGCGTCGGCCTAGACCTGGCGCTCCACCCCCTGACGAATCTTCTCCAGCAGCTCATCGATATGAAACGGCTTGGTGATCAAGTCCATGCGCTCGCCCAGAAAGCTCTGACGATTGGCCGCATTTTCCGCGTAGCCGGTCATGAACAAAATCGGCAGGTCAGCGCGCAGCACGCGTGCGTGGTCGGCCAGTTCACGGCCGGTCATATACGGCAGGCCATAATCGGTCAGCAACAGGTCGATGCTCGGGTCGGCCTGCAGGATCACCATGGCCTCGTCGCCGTCGGCGGCCAGGCTGCACTGGTAGCCGGCATCCACCAGCACTTCGGCGACAAAGCTGCGCACCGAAGGCATGTCCTCAACGATCAGAATGTGCTCGCCCTTGCTCAACCCAGGCATCGCCAGCAGTTTTGTTGCCAGCGTGGCCGGGCCTTCGGCGGCCGGCAGCATGATGGTGACTTCGGTGCCCTGGCGGGTGACGCTGCGGATCTGCGCATCGCCGCCGGACTGGCGCGCGAAACCGTAGATGGTTGACAGACCCAGGCCCGTGCCCTGGCCCACCGGCTTGGTGGTGAAGAAGGGGTCGAACACTTTGTCGATCACACTGTGGTCGATGCCCACGCCATTGTCGCGCACCGACAGCGCAATGTAGGGGCCGTTTTCCAGTTTGAGGTTGCCATTGGAATACGCCGGGTAAGTGGTGACCCAGATGATGCCGCCCTGGGGCAGGGCATCACGGGCGTTGATCACCAGGTTGAGCACCGCGCTTTCCAGCTGGATCGGGTCCACCAGCGCCACCGCCGGGTTGCTGGTCAGCTCCAGCTTCAGCGCGATGTGCTCACCAATGGTGCGCATCAGCAGCTCTTCGAGTGAGCGAATATGCGCATTGATGTCGATAGGGCGCGTGTCCAGCGGCTGTTGGCGGGCAAAGGCGAGCAGGCGATTGGTCAGGCCGGCCGCGCTCAGCGCCGAGCTCAGGGCCGCATCGGCGTAGCCCAGGACCTTCTCGGTGCGCTGGCTCTCGATGCGTTTTTTGATCAGTTCCAGGCTGGTGATGATTCCGGTCAGCAGGTTGTTGAAATCGTGAGCGATGCCGCCGGTGAGCTTGCCCAGCGCGTCCATCTTCTGCGCCTGCAGCAGTTGCGCTTCAGTGCGGGCCAGTTGGCGCGCGGCATTGGCCAGTTCGGCCTGCTGATGGCGCTCGCGGTGGCGGTGCTCGGTGACGTCCTCCACGAACACCAGGCTCAGCTCGGCGCGGTTATACGGCGAAATCTGCCACTCGGTCTCGCGCAGCTCGCCATTCACGTTCAACTGCAGCGTGCCTTTCCAGCGCTCGCCGGCCGACAGGCGCTGGCACAGTTCGCCGATGACGGCGCGCTGGCCGTCGGCGAAGCATTCGAGCAGGGCGTCGGGGTTGAGGTTGTCATGAATCAATTGCGCGAAGGCGTGGTTGCATTCATGGACTTTGAGCTGCGCGTCCATCACCGCAATCGGCGCGCTGATATTGAAGAAAATCTCGCGAAAGCGCGCCTCGCTTTCACGCAGCGCATATTCGGTGTCACGCACCCGCAGCAGGGTGCGCAGGGTCGCCAGCAGCACATCCGGGTCGACCGGGTGGATCAGGTAAGCGTCGGCCCCCGCGTCCAGGCCGGTGATGATGTCACCGGTCTCGATGGACGCCGCCGACACATGCACCACCGGCAGCAACGCGGTGGACGGGTCTGCGCGCAGGCGACGCACGATATCGAAGCCACTCATGTCCGGCAGGTTGACGTCCAGGATCAGCGCATCGATTTTTTCGCGGGCGATGAGGTCCAGCCCGTCCTGGCCGGTGCCGGCTTCCAGCACATGACCATAGTGACGCTCCAGGCGGCGGCGCAGGGCGTAGCGCGTGGCGGCGTTGTCGTCGACGATCAGTAATCGAATGTCACGCTTCATCGACGTTCTCGTTTGCGATGGACAGGGGGATGATCACATAGAACAGCGAGCCCACGCCGGGCGTACTTTCCACACCCACACGGCCGCCCAGCAGTTCGGCGAAGCGTTTGCACAGCGACAGGCCCAGGCCGGTGCCGCGCAGGCGTTTTTGCAGCGGAGAATCGATCTGCGAAAAATCTTCGAACAGGTTCTTGTGCAGCTCGGCGGGAATGCCCAGGCCAGTGTCCTGCACCGCAAAGCGGATCTCGCGGTCGTTCTCCATGCCGGCCGAAACCCGCACCTCGCCTTGCAGGGTGAACTTGAGCGCGTTGGAGATGAAGTTGCGCAGGATCTGCGCCAGCTTCTTGTCATCGGTATACAGCTTGGGCAGGCCGGCCGGCTCTTCGAAGATCAGGTCCACCGACGAGGCATCGACGATGGGCCGGAACATCCCGCGCAGCGCCGAGAACAGGTCGAACATGTCGAACCATGCCGGCGAGATGGAAATGCGCCCGGCCTCGATCTTGGCCAGGTCCAGCAGGTCATCGACCATTTCCCGCAGCTCGCGGGCAGAGCTGCGGATAAACCCGACCTGGGTGTGTTGTTCAGGGCTCAGCGGGCCATCGAGTTCATCCGCCAACAGGCTGGTGATGCTCAGGATAGAACCCAGCGGCGTGCGAAATTCATGACTCATGTACGACAGGAAGCGGCTCTTGAGGTCCGATGCCTGGCGCAGTTGGTCGGCCTGCATGTCGAGTTCGGCATACAGCGCCAGCACGCCCTGGTTGGTCTCGTCCAGTTCGGCGCGCAGGGCGTCCCCTTCCAGGCGCAGGCGTTTGACTTCATCGGCGAGGGAGGCAGTGGTTTCAGCCATTGATAGCCTCCAGGGCAATCACGAATACGGTAACGTCATCCCGGCCGCGACAGAAGTCACGGTGCAGAATGGCGGCGATCAGGGCCGGGTGGCGGTGTACGAGGCCCGGGTAATCGGCAAGGTTCCAGCGTGACTGCAAGCCGTCGCTGTACAGGATCAGCAACTGGCCGGTCACTTGAGCGTAGTCGAAGGGCTGGGCCTTGCGATATTGCACGCCGACGATCCCCGGATGGGAGGCCAGCCCCCGAGGCTTGCCGTGGCCGATCAGGCTGGCGCCGATGTTGCCGATGCCGGTGAAGCGCAGGGTGTCGGCCGAGGCGTCGTATTGAGCAATCGCCATGGCGCCGCCACGGGTGCCGCTCATGCCCACATGCAGATCGTTCATCAGCACGCTTGGGTCGAGAAATGCATCCTGCGCAAACACCGCCTCGCCGGCCTGCGCAGCGCGCTCGGCATCGATGCCATGGCCCAGTCCGTCAGCCACCATCACGCTGAAACGTCCCGGCTCGACCATCAGGTGCCAGGCATCGCCGCAATGCGGGTCGTCGTGCAACGAATGCTGGCTGACTCCGTAACGGATGTCGCGGGCAGCCGAGGCACGCGGATACAGGCGCGCGAGCATCGCTGTGCCACGCGCGTCGGCATGCACATCGAACACCTGGGCCAGGCGCGAAATCGCGCCCATGCCGATGCCCTGGGTACCGCCCGTGGAGAAACCGTCCACCAGGCAGCTGTCCAGATCGAAGCCTTGGCCTCGGTCCACGGCGATCATCTCCACGCCGCCGTTGCCGGTGGCGCGCAGGTGCAACTGGCCGTGATCGGCATGCTTGAGGATATTGCTGGCAAGCTCGGTGGCCACCAGTGCCACGCGCCCGGCATCGGTTTCGTCAAAGCCCAGTTGCTCGGCCAGCAGTTGCGCCGTGCGGCGCGCGTAGCCCACCTGGCTGACGTCCTCGACCAATAACACCTGGGTCAGTGCACTGTGGATATTCAGGACCATCGAGTGATCGTCACGCGGGTGCCTTTACCCGGCGCGGTATCCAGTTCGAATTCGTCCACCAGGCGCTTGGCACCGGTCAGCCCCAGGCCCAGTCCGCCGCCGGAGGTCCAGCCATCGGTCATTGCCAGCTTGAGGTCGGGAATGCCCGGGCCTTCGTCGCGAAAAGTCAGGCGCACGCCGGGGCGCAGGTCTTTTTCCACCACCGCCCAATCCATGTAGCCGCCACCGCCGTACACCACGGTATTGCGCGCCAACTCACTGACGGCCGTGACCAGCTTGGTCAGGTCGATCAGGCGCATGCCGCATTCCTGGGCCAGCCTGCGTACCAATTGTCGCGCCAGCACAACGTCCTGTTCGATCAGCACGGGATGCGTGCCGCTGCTGGCTTCGGTCATGAGTGTTCAACCCGGTCGCGCAGCAGTTTCATGCCGCGCTCCACGTTCAATGCGGTGGCCACGCCCGGCAGGTTCATGCCCAGTTCCACCAGGGTGATGGCCACGGCCGGCTGCATGCCCACCAGCACCGTCTGCGCGTCCATGATGCGCGACAGGCCCGAGATGGTGCCGATCATGCGCCCGATGAACGAGTCGACCATGTCCAGCGCCGAAATATCGATTAACACGCCGCGCGCCGAGGTGCGGCTGATGCGTTCCGACAGGTCGTCCTGCAGGGTCAGCGCGAGTTGGTCGTGCATGTCCACCTGGATGGTTACGAGCAGAAACTCGCCCATCTGCAAAATAGGGATGCGTTCCATGCTCAGACTGCCTTGCTGACGTTGACGCCCAGACGCTTGAGGGCCAGCGCCAGAGCGTCGGCCAGGTTGGCCTTGGTCACCACGCCTTGCAGGTCGAGCCCCAGGTGCACGATGGTCTGGGCGATTTGCGGACGCACGCCGCTGATGATGCAGTCGGCGCCCATCAGGCGGATGGCGGTAACGGTCTTGAGCAGGTGCTGGGCCACCAGGGTGTCCACGGTCGGCACGCCGGTGATGTCGATAATGGCAATTTCGGAACCGGTGTCGACGATGCGCTGCAACAGGGATTCCATCACCACCTGGGTGCGTTGCGAGTCCAGGGTGCCGATCATTGGCAGGGCCAGCACGCCGTCCCACAGCTTGACCACCGGGGTGGACAGCTCGAGCAGTTCTTCTTGCTGGCGTTTGATCACCGCTTCACGGGATTTCTGGAAGGTGCGGATGGTGTGCATGCCCAGGCCGTCGAGCAGTTCCGACACTTCCCACAGTTGTTCGGCCAGTTGCGCGCCGTCGCTGGAGTATTCGCGCTGCAGCAGGGCGAACACCGGGCCCTTGAGGGCGAAAATGAAGCTGGCGGTCTGCTGGGAATCCTGGCCGATCAGCGCACGGCTGTGGGACAGTTTCTCCAGGA
Source organism: Pseudomonas trivialis (assembly GCF_036864995.1). Lineage (NCBI taxonomy): Bacteria > Pseudomonadati > Pseudomonadota > Gammaproteobacteria > Pseudomonadales > Pseudomonadaceae > Pseudomonas > Pseudomonas trivialis. The sequence goes on from NZ_CP142151.1 coordinate 1,514,380, forward strand.
ATAGCCGAGTCTGTGCCCAGTTTTCGTGATTGATGTTTTGCGAGCCGCCGTTGTGCAGGGCGTCGGCGAGCAGGTTGAGGAACTCGCCGGTCTGTTGCTTGACGTCGTCTCCCTTGAGATTGCGTGTGGCGCCCGTGGCCTCCAGGCTGTGCGTCCATTCGTTGAGCAGGTCAATGCGATTGTCTTGCAATGCCTGGACTGTTTTTGCCTGCAGAGTTGCCACGGGTAATCTCCTTTAAGCCATGAATAAAGTGATGGCAATTTATACTAAATTGCATTGCTCGGAACGTTTTTCAGCGAATCCAACGGCAACGCCCGGCCGGGCTGACTGCGCGTGAACCGTGCCTGTAAGGTAGTATCGCGATTCACTTTGAGCCAGCAGCCGACCCGTGATCATCAACTTCGACCTCAACGACCTCCAAGCCTTCCGCGCCGTGGTGGACAAGGGCAGCTTTCGCGGCGCTGCCGAGGCCATCCGCATCTCGCAACCGGCCCTGAGCCGGCGCATCGAAAAACTCGAGTCGGCGCTGGACGTGAAGCTGTTCGAGCGCACCACGCGCCGCGTCAGTCTGACCATGGTTGGCCGCGCGTTCCTGCCGCAGGTCGAGCGCATGCTCGACGACCTCGACATCGCGCTGATGGGCATCAGCAACGTCGCCTCCACGCGCATGGGCAACGTGACCATCGCCTGCGTGCCGTCCACGGCGTACTACTTCATGCCCCACGTGATCTCCGAATTCCACAAGCTGTATCCGAAGATCCGCCTGCGGGTGCTCGATGCCAGTGCCGGCGAGGTGTGCAATGCGGTGGAAAGCGGCGAGGCGGATTTTGGCGTGAGTTTCAGCGGCAGCCTGGCCGATGAGGTGGAGTTCGAGTTGCTGCTGCAGGAGCGCTACGTGCTGGCCTGCCGGCGTGATCACCCGTTGGCCGAACGCGAGAGCGTGAGCTGGGCCGAAGCCTACGAGCACGACTACATCACGGTGGACAAGACCTCGGGCAATCGCTTTCTGCTGGACCAGGCTTTGCGTGGGGTGCGGGTGAAAAAACCGAGTATCTGCGAGACGCATCACGTGACCACGATGATCGGGCTGGTGGAGGCGGGGTTGGGCGTGGCGATGGTGCCATCGATTGCGATGCCGGCGTGCGAGCACCCGATTCTGGTGAGTGTGCCGCTGGTGGAGCCGCAGGTGATGCGCAACGTGGGCTTGATAAAACGCCGCGGGCGGACATTGCCGCCAGCGGCGCTGGAGTTGGAACGGTTGGTGCGGGAGATGCCGTTTCGGTCAGCGTGATACCGAGTCCAGGCCGGTGGATTGCACCACCGGTTGCGCCTCGGGAGAAGCGAGGAATTTGAGCAGCGCTTTGGCCTCATCCTTGTGTTCGGCGTTGACCGGGATACCGGCCGCAAAGCGTGTCACCGATTGCACATCTTCCGGCAGCTTGCCGACAAAGGTCACGCCCTTGACCGGCAACAATTCCGCCACCTGCTGCAAGCCCACTTCGTAATCACCCTTGGCCACCTGTTCGGCCACTGGCGCGCGTTCGATCATCGTGCCCTTGGCCGGCATGCCGAGTTTCTTGAACAACTCTTTCTCGACATACACGCCGCTGGCGCTGTCCGAATAGGCCACGGACTTGGCCTTGCTCAGCACCGCCTTCAGGTCCGCATCGGTGTTGATCACAGGCTTTGCCGCGCCTTCCTTGACCACCAGGCCAATACGCGAGTCCGCCAGTTCCACACGGGATGCCGGGTCGACCTTGCCCTGTTTGATCAGCTCATCCAGTGCGTAGCCGACCATGATCACCACGTCGGCGTGTTCGCCACGGGCCAGGCGGTTGGGAATCGCTTCCGGCGCCTTGCCCATGGACGGGCCGAGGATGGTGTCGAGGGTGTCGCCGCTTTGCTTGGCGTATTGCGGGCCGAGCAATTTGTAGGCAGCGGTGAACCCACCGGAGGTCATCACCTTGAGTTGTTCGGCCTGGGCCGTCAGCGCCAGGGCACTGAGGGCCAGGGCGGTCAGGGTTTTAGAGAGAAACTTCATTACACCGCTCCTTGCATCACTTGCCCGCGGGCGTTGGCGCGACGATAGAGCGCCAGGGTCGAACACAGCGCGCACAGAGCGGCAAACATCATCCAGTAGGCCGGTGAGGCTTTGTCGCCGGTGATATGGATAAACCAGGTGGAGATCGCCGGGGTGAACCCGCCGAAGATCGCCGTCGCCAGGCTATACGCCAGGGAGAAACCCGCCACGCGCACTTCCACCGGCATGATTTCGGTCAGCGCCGGAATCATCGCGCCGTTGTACATGCCGTAGAGGAAGGAGAACCACAGCAGGGTTTCCAGCATGTGCGCAAAGCTCGGTGCGTTGACCACGTAGGACAGCGCCGGGTAAGCAGTAAGCACGGTCAGCAACGTCATGGCCAGCAGCACCGGCTTGCGGCCGAAGCGATCGCTCAGGGTGCCGCCGATCGGCAGCCAGATAAAGTTGGAGATGGCCACCAGCAAGGTCACCAGCAGGGCGTCCGAGGTGCTCAGCTGCAGCACGGTCTTGCCGAAAGTCGGCGCGTACACGGTGATCAGGTAGAACGCAGTGGTGGTCATGGCCACCATCAGCATGCCTCCGATGACCACCGTCCAGTTCTTCACCAGGGTTGCCATCACTTCACGCATGGTCGGGCGATGCGTGCGGTTGGCGAACTCTTCGGTTTCCTGCAGGTTGCGACGCAGGATGAAGATGAACGGGATGATCACGCAGCCCAGGGCGAACGGAATGCGCCAGCCCCAATCGGCCACCACCGCAGGTTCCATCCACACGTTGAGGCCATAACCTAGTGCGGCGGCGACCACGATGGAAATCTGTTGGCTGCCCGACTGCCAGCTGGTGTAGAAACCCTTGCGGCCCGGTGTGGCCATTTCCGACAGGTAAACCGACACACCGCCCAGTTCCGCACCGGCCGAGAAGCCTTGCAGCAGGCGACCCAGCAGCACCAGCAATGGAGCCCACAGGCCAATGGTCTGGTAACCCGGTACGAGCACGATCAACAGCGTGCCGCTGGCCATGATCGACAGGGTCAGAATCAGGCCTTTGCGACGACCCACGTCATCGATATAAGCACCCAAAATAATGGCGCCGAGCGGGCGCATCAGGAAGCCGGCGCCGAATACGGCGAAGGTCATCATTAATGATGCGAACTCATTGGCGGAGGGGAAGAACGCGGCAGCGATGTAGGTGGCGTAGAAGCCAAACAGGAAGAAGTCGAACTGTTCGAGGAAGTTGCCCGAAGTAACGCGAAAAACCGCGCCAACTTTCGAGGAGGCAGAGGCGGGCCGGGAAGGGCTTGTCATGGTTTTGTGTCTCCAGCGTTCTTTTTAAAGTGCTTGTTTCGCTTAAGACCCGAGATAGTGGCTGACACATTTAGAAATGATAAGTGACAAATTTGGATAGATTGATGTGCGTTCGCTATCAATCCACGGCGCCACCCTAAACCCGTTCCCGCCTGGATGTGAGCTTTCGGCACGTTCTACTTTGCCAGCACCTCACCCTGATCATCGGCGGCCCTTGATTCGGGCTGAATGCGCCGCGTACATAGACGCCGGCCCCCGCGCTTTCTACACTGCGGCTTGTCGTGGGGAAGGGGCAGGCGCCGATGAATCGCAATGAATTACGCAAGGCCGATATCAACCTGATGGTGGTCTTCGAAGCGTTGATGCTCGAGCGCAATGTAACGCGGGTGGCCGAGAAGCTGTTTCTTGGCCAGCCGACCATCAGTTCGGCGCTCAACCGCTTGCGCACCTTGTTCAATGACCCGCTGTTCATTCGCGTGGGCCACCGCATGGAGCCCACGGCGCGTGCCGAAGAAATTATCCAGCACCTGTCGCCGGCCCTGGACTCCTTATCGTCGGCCTTGAGCCTGACCCACGATTTCGACCCGTCCATCAGCACCATGACCTTTCGCATCGGCCTGTCCGATGACGTCGAGTTCGGCCTGCTGCCGCCGTTGCTGCGCAGCCTGCGCCAGGAGGCGCCGCAGGTGGTGTTTGTGGTGCAGCATGTCGACTACTGGCGCATTCCCGACCTGCTCGCGTCCGGCGACATCACCGTCGGCATCACCCAGACCCGCGGCCTGCCGGCCAATGCCAAGCGCAAGCTGTTGCGCCATATCCACCCGCGCATCCTGCGCGCCGACGCCTCGCAAACGCCGCTGACCCTCGACGAATATTGCGCACGCCCCCATGTGCTGGTGTCCCACACCGCCAACGTGGCCGGGTTTGCCGATGAGTGGCTGGCGGAAATCGGCCGCAAGCGCCAGGTGGTGCTGTCGGTGCCGCAATACAGCGCGCTGCCGGCACTGCTGGCCGGCACCGACCTGATCGCCAGCCTGCCGGACTACACCGCCGAAGCCATGGCGGTGTCGGGCAAGCTGTTCTGCGAACCGTTTCCGTTTCAGACGCCAACCCTGGACCTGTCCATGGTCTGGCTCAGCCACGTGGACACCGACCCGGCCGAGCGCTGGGTGCGCTCGCGGCTGGAGGCGTTCATGAGCGATCGCGGGTTGGCCACGCCGCTCTAGAGCAAGCCCTGGTCGGCGCAGGCCTTGACCACTTGCTCGCGAAACCAGCTGTTGGCGCTGTCCTGCGCGCCGGCTTCCTTCCACTGCATATCCAGCGTGAACCCCGGCAAACCGCTCGGCGCCTCGCAGTGGCCGAACACCGTGGCGGGAGCCAGCAGCTTTTGCACCCGGCGCGGCAGGGTAACGATGAAGTCGGTGCCGGTGATCATTTTCAACGCGGCGCTGTAACTGTTGGCGCGCGCGACCACCTGGCGCTTGTGGGCCTGGCGCGCGAGCCAGCCGTCGATCATGTTGGTGGCCGAGGTCCACGGCGTTGGGAACACGTGGCGCCGGGCCACGAAGGCTTGCAGGCTGAACACCGGCTCCGGCGGCGCCGCGCGTTTGTCGAACACGCACACCAGGTCGTCCTCCAGCAGCATCTGGGTCTTGAAGTCCTTGTGTGCGCGATGAAAGTGCGGGCCGAAGCAGATCACCAGGTCCAGGCGCCCGTCGCGCAGGTCGTCGGCGGGAATGTCGGTTTCGAGTCGCTGCACATTGACGATCACCGGCAGGTCGGCGCGGTCGAAGTCCTTCAACAGACGCGGCAGGATCAATTGCTCGAAGTATTCCGGGGCGCACACGTTGAACGTCACGGCTTTCTGCGCAGGGTCGAACGGCTGGTCGCCGGCGTGGCACAGGTTGATGCTTTCGAGGATCCTCTGCACATGGCCGTACATGGTCGTGGCCTTGGACGTAGGACGCATGCCCGCGCGGGTGTTGATAAACAACTCATCTTCGAAACTGGTGCGCAGTTTCTTCAGGCTGTAGCTCACGGTGGACTGGCTGACGAACAGCGTTTCAGACACGTCGGTAACGCTGCTCTGGTCGTAGACGGCGATAAACACCATCAGATCCTGCATATCGAGTTTTCTGAGCAAGTTACTGTTTAGCATCGGTTCCGTCCGCAAACCTTCGGTACCGAATTCAGTACACGACAGTGCAAAAGCTTAACGGAACGGTCGTGCCAATAGAAAGTTCTGTAGGGCGTTTCTATGTTTGTCGTGGGACAAATAATGTCCACAACACGACCTCAGCGAATATGTCGGGCGTAGTGCCGTGGATTGAAGCGCGTGACCATCAGCAGCATCACCACGACCACCGCTGTCAGCGACCACCAGGCCCACGTGAAGCTGCCCGAGCGTTCACGGATCATCCCCGCGAGCAGCGGCGACAGGCCGGCGATCAGGTAGCCGATGCCCTGCACGAAGGCGGTGAGGCTGCCGGCACGGCGCGGGTGGTCGAGGTGGTCCATGGCGAGGATCAGGCTCATCGGAAACAGCCCGCCGATGCCCAGGCCGAGCAGGCAAGGCCACAACAGACTCAGGTGCTGGGGCTTGAGGATCAGGCCGCAGAAACCGAGGAAGATCAGCACCAGCAGCACCGCGACCACGCCGCGTTTATCCTCGCGACGATTGGCGATGGCCGGGGTGATCAGGCCGGACACCACTTCCATGGCGGTCAGCCAACCCAGGAGCAGCCCGGCGTGCTGTTCGCTCCAGCCCTGCTCGACGTAGTAAGGCGCCAGCCAGGCCAGCACGCAGGTGTAGGACGCGGTGCCGAGGCCGAAAAACAGCGCCAGCAGCCAGGCGCGGGCGTTGCCGAAAAACCCTCGCTGCGTGTCGGAACCCGCCTGGGGCAGTGCGGGTAGCGCCGTGCGTTGTGCACGCCAGGTCAGCACCGCCAGCAGCGCGAGCACGGCCCAGATCGCCAGGCCCGCGCGCCAGCTGTCGGTGTGCATTTGCACGAAGGGTGAGAGCGACGCCGCCAGCGCCGCGCCGCCCATGATTGCAGTGACGTACAAACCCATGAACAGCGAGACATTCGCGCTGAACCGTGACTTGATCAGCACCGGCATCAGCGCCTGGATCAGCGCAATTCCGATACCGGCGGCCATTGCACTGACAATCAGCTCCAGCGCCGAATCGAGGAACAGTCGCGACAACGTCGCTACCCCAATCAGCAGCAACGACGCGACAACGCTGCGGTGCTCGCCAAAGCGCCTGACCAGGCCCATGCCCACGAACATCGCCAGGCCCATGGTCATCACCGGCAGCATGGTCAGTAACGCCGCGTCGCTGAAGCTCAATGGCACATCGGCGCGAATCGACGCCAACAACGGCCCCACGGCCGCCATCGACGGGCGCAGGTTGAGGGCGATCAGGACCACACTGATCATCAGCCATACGGCGGTGGAGGGTTTCGTCTGAACGTTTTGCATGAGCCTGCCTTGAATAAACCAGAGCGAATCAGGCCATGTGCCGGGGAGGGCGGCAAATCAGAAAATCACTGGAGCTATTGAAAAACTGCGGCCTGAGCCACAGCCAATCAAAGTGTGGGAGTGGGCTTGCTCCCGATAGCAGTGTGTCAGCCCAAGAAGTCTCAACTGGCCCACCGCCATCGGGAGCAAGCCCCCTCCCACATTTTTGCCTGCGTTGTGTCAGTGGCAGACGGTGAAGTGGTGCGCCAGTGCCATTGAAAAAATGCTGACTGACCCACCGCCAATCAAAGTGTGGGAGGGGGCTTGCTCCCGATAGCGGTGTGTCAGCCCAAGAAGTCTAAACTGACCCACCGCCATCGGGAGCAAGCCCCCTCCCACATTTTTGCCTGCGTTGTGTCAGTGGCAGACGGTGAAGTGGTGCGCCAGTGCCATTGAAAAAATGCTGACTGAGCCACAGCCAATCAAAGTGTGGGAGGGGGCTTGCTCCCGATAGCGGTGTGTCAGCCCAAGAAGTCTAAACTGACCCGCCGCCATCAGGAGCAAGCCCGCTCCCACATTTTTAACCGCGGTGTATCAGTAGCCGACGGTGAAGCGTTGGCGCGAGTGCCTTGGGGTTTCCACTTCATCGATCAGTGCAATGGCGTAGTCAGCGAAGCTGATCCAGCTGCGTCCCTCGGCACTGACCAGCAACTCATCCTGACCCAGGCGGAATGTACCTGTACGCTCAGCCTCCACGAATTCGGCCGATGGCGACAAAAAGGTCCAGTCCAGCTCCTTCTCCTGGCGCAGCGCTTCCAGAAACTCAGCTCCTGCACTGGCTTCGGCGCGGTATTCCTCAGGGAAACCGGCGCTATCGATCACCCGTCCACCGTCCGGCAGCAGCAGCGAACCCGCGCCGCCGACCACCAGCAGGCGTTGCACCCCGGCCTGTTTCACCGGCCCGATCACGGCGCTGGCGGGCAGGGTGGCGAAGTGCGCGGCGCTGATCACTATGTCGCTGCCGCTGACGGCCTGTTGCAAGGCGTGTGCGTCGAGTGCGTCCACTTGTTTGACGGTGACGCCTGGCTGCGCGGCGAGTTTTTCGGTATTGCGCGCAATAGCCACCACGCTGTGCCCGCGCCGCAGCGCCTCTTCCAGCAATTGACTGCCCGCACGGCCAGTGGCCCCGATGATTGCGATCTTGCTCATGATGTTCTCCAGTTCGGTTAAGGATTGAAACGCTTCACCACTTCATTTCGCCCTTGGCGACTTTGGCGCTCAGTTCCAGCGAGCTTTCGTCGGCGAGGTCGGGGTAACGTTTTTTCATCGCCGCGATCAGGCCGGTGGAATCCTTGGCCTTGGCGGTTTCGAGGTCGAATGCCTTGATGTAGTCAGCGGTAAAGGCCACGGAGGCGGGCGATGGCGTCCCCAGATAATGGCCCGGGACCACGGTGTGCGGCTTCAGGTCCTGAATGCGCTGCAGGGTGGTCAGCCAATCCTTGTGGGATTGCGCGCCCTGGGTGTCGGCCATCCACAGGTGAATGTTTTCGGAGACGACCACCCCGCCCACCACAGCCTTGATCGACGGAATCCACACAAAACTGCGGTCCGGCTGCGGGCCGTCGAGGCCGATCACCTGCAGTGCCTCGCCCTCAAGCGTCAGGCTATTGCCCTCAAGCACCTGCGGCACGATGGTTTTGTCTGGTTTGTCGGCGCCCATTTTCGGGCCCCAGAACGCCAGCTTGCCGGCCACGGTCGCCTTGATATGGTCGACCACCGGCTGCGGCGCCAGCACCTTGGCGTCGGGGAATGCGGCGGTTAGGGTATCCAGGCCGAAGTAGTAATCCGGGTCACCGTGGCTGATGTAGATGGTGGTCAGGTGCTTGCCGCTGGCACGGATCTTCTGCACCAACTGTTCGGCCTGGCCCTTGCCGAATTGGGCGTCCACCAGAATCGCGTCTTTGGCGCCGCTGACCAGCACCGAACTCACCGGGAAAATCGCCGCTTCACCGGGGTTGTACACGTCGAGTTTCAACTCGGCCGCCGCCGCGTGGGCGGCAAAGGCCAGGGCGGCGGTTGCCAGGGTCAAGCGCTTGAGGGTTGAGAACATCGGGCAGCTCCTGCATTCGATAAGGGATGCGCACAGCTTAGTTGCCTGAAACGTCACAAAAAATGCCATGCTGGGACATAGTTTGTTTCTAAAAGTGGGCAGATCATGGATCGTCTTCAGGCAATGCGCGTGTTTGTGAGCGTGGTGGAGCTGGGCAGCCAGTCGGCTGCCGCCGATCACCTGGACCTCTCGCGCCCGGTGGTGTCGCGCTACCTGGCCGAATTCGAGGACTTCGTCGGCGCGCGTCTGCTGCATCGCACCACGCGCAAGCTCAGCCTCACCGCTGCAGGCAGTGAAACCCTGCCGCGCTGCCGGCAATTGCTGGAACTGTGCAGCGACATGCAGGCCGCCGTCGGCACGCCGGATGACGCGCCGCGCGGGCTATTGCGGCTGAGCGTGAGCACCTCGTTCGGCCAGGCGCAATTGGCCGACGCCATCGCCGCCTACGTCAAGCGCTACCCCCTGGTGACCGTCGACCTGCAAATGCTCGACCGCACGGTGAACCTGGTGGACGAGCGCATCGACCTGGCCATCCGCACCAGCAATGACCTGGACCCCAACCTAATCGCCCGGCGCCTCACCGTCTGCCGCTCGGTGGTGTGCGCCACGCCGGCCTATCTGCTTGAGCACCCGGTACCGCAAAAAGTCGAAGACCTGGCCCGGCACAACTGCCTGACTCACTCCTATTTCGGCAAAAGCCTGTGGCATTTCGAGGAAGGGGGTGAGCACGTCTCGGTGCCCATCACGGGCACGATCACCTCCAACGAGGCCAGCACTCTGCTGCGGGTGACGCTGGCCGGGGCAGGGGTGGCAATGCTGCCCAGCTATCAGGCTGGCGATTACATTCGTCGCGGTGAGCTGGTGCGCCTGCTGCCCGAGGCCGAGCCCCGGCAAATGAACATTTACGCGGTGTACGCCTCGCGCAAACACATGCCGTCGGCGCTGCGCAGCCTGCTGGATTTTCTGGTGGAAAGGTTTCCGGAAGAGCCGATCTGGGACATCGGTCTGTAAGTCGACATAAACGGTTTGAATATCGCCCAATAATGGCAACTCGCCCTGGCTGACCTATGCTTTAAACAGTCATCCAGAGGTCTGTGCCATGACCCTCAAAACCAGAAAGTACCTGACGATTTTCGCCCTTTGCGCCCTGGCGAGCGCGCTGTACGGCACCGCGGCCTACCGCGTCGAGCAAACGCGCATGCAGCCAAGTTTTGCGATCACCTGCCACCAGGATCAATGCGTGCCGCACACCGGCAGTTTCAGTGCCTTGCGCTGATCGCGAGGCACCGAAGATCCAACCTGGCCAAGTCAATCCGACTTGAGTTGCTCGCGAAACGCCTTCGGCGAAAACCCCACCCGGCGACGAAACAGTCGCGAGAAGTTGGTCGGGTCGGAAAACCCCAGCACGTCCGACATCTCGTTGATCGTCATGCTGGTATAGGTCAGCAGGCGCTTGGCCTCCAGCAACTGGCGGTCGTGCATGATCTGCAGCGCCGGCTGCCCACCCAGTTCGCGGCAGGTGCCGTTCAGGTGTGACACCGAGATGCCCAGCTTGTGGGCCAGGTCCTCGATCCTGGGATGCTCGCGGTAATGCTGCTCGACCAACTGCGTAAAGCGCCGAAAATATTCGCGCCCACGCGGCGTACGCGGGTGGCGCCGCTGGATGGCCTGGCGGCTGACCCACACCAGCAGCACGCTGACCACGGCGTGCATCATCATGTCGCGGGCCGGTTGGTCGTTTACGTATTCGTCCTGCAGGCGCACGAACAGGCTGTTGAGGTAGTCGCTGTCCTTGCCGGCCGGGTAGCTGCCCAGGGTCTGCAAGCCGTCGACCGTCGCGCCCAGCTGCCCCTGCAAATGGCTGATCAGCGGCGCGGACAAAGTCACCACGTAACCTTCCACATCCTCGGCAAACCGAAACCCGTGCACACACAACGGCGGCAGCACCTGCAGGCTCGCTTCGCTGAGGGTGCTGCGCTGACCTTCGATTTCCAGTTGTGCCTGGCCTTTGTGCACATAGAGCAGCTGGCACAGATCCGCGTGCCGATGGGGCTGGATCTCCCACTGGTATTCCCGACTACGTCGCGAAATGGTTTCGCAGTGCAGCAAATCGGGGGTAGGCCACTGCTGGCTTTCCCCGTACAGCTTGAAGACTGGAATCGCGGTTTGGCTCATGGGTTCAATCCGATACTCGGGAGAGTGGGGCGGTAATCGCCCCGATTGGTAAAAAGCGCAGCCTTTGGCGCAGTTTTCACCTTCTTGTGGCGGCCACTCAAGTGAAAAATGTCAGCAGCACGATCAATGACAACGCTTTCACCCGATCCGTTCGAGGTGGACCTTGCGGGCGATAAAAATAATGAAGACGCTGAAAACCCAAGTCGCCATCATTGGCGCCGGTCCTTCGGGATTGCTGCTTGGCCAGTTGCTGCACAACGCCGGTATCCAGACCCTTATTCTTGAGCGCCAAAGTGCCGAATACGTACAGGACCGCATCCGTGCCGGGGTGTTGGAACAAGGCATGGTCGACCTGCTGCGCGAGGCTGGCGTGAGCCAACGCATGGACGCCGAGGGCCTGGTGCACGATGGTTTCGAACTGGCGCTCAATGGCCGGCTGACCCATATCGACCTCAAGGCGCTCACGGGCGGCCAGTCGGTGATGGTCTACGGCCAGACCGAAGTCACCCGCGACCTCATGGCGGCCCGAGCTGCGGTCGGCGCCACCACGCTTTACGAGGCGCGCGACGTGCAGCCCCATGACCTGAAAACCGAGCGACCCTGGCTGAGCTTCGAGCATCAGGGCCAGATGTATCGTCTGGACTGCGACTACATCGCCGGTTGCGACGGTTTTCACGGGGTGGCGCGGCAATCGATCCCGGCCGAATCGCTGCAGGTGTTCGAACGGGTGTATCCGTTCGGCTGGCTGGGCATGCTCTGCGACACGCCACCAGTGCACCCGGAGCTGGTGTATGCAAGGCACCCGCGAGGTTTTGCGCTGTGCAGCATGCGCTCGCCAACGCGCAGCCGTTATTACCTGCAAGTTCCTGCTGACGAGCCGGTCAGCGACTGGTCGGACGAGCGATTCTGGGCCGAATTGAAAAAACGCCTGCCTGCTGAGCTGGCGGAAACGTTGATTACCGGGCCGTCCCTCGAAAAAAGCGTCGCGCCGCTGCGCAGCTTCGTGGTCGAACCGATGCAGTACGGCCGCCTGTTCCTGCTGGGCGACGCCGCGCACATCGTGCCGCCCACCGGCGCCAAGGGCCTGAACCTGGCGGCCAGCGACGTGAGCACGCTGTATCGTATTCTGCTTAAGGTGTATGGCGAAGGGCGCGTCGACCTGTTGGAGCAATACTCGGCCATCTGCCTGCGCCGGGTGTGGAAAGCCGAGCGGTTTTCCTGGTGGATGACCTCGATGCTGCACCAGTTTCCCGAGGCTGACAGCTTCACCCAACGCATCGCCGAGAGTGAACTGGACTACTTCATCCACTCCCGCGCGGGCCGCCAGACCATCGCGGAAAATTACGTCGGACTTCCTTACGAGGCTATCGAATAGCCTGCTATCGTATCGAGCATTCCCGCAGGCCGTTTTTCCTGCGGGCCCTGCTCGAAGGTTCTGCCGTGACTCAGCTCAATCAGCCCGTTCCCCCGGTTCCCGCCGTGCGCAGCATCCTCATCGCGTTGATGCTGGCAATCTTTCTCGGCGCGCTCGACCAGACCATCGTCGCCGTGTCGATGCCGGCCATTTCCGCGCGGTTCCACGACGTCGACCTGCTGGCCTGGGTCATCTCCGGCTACATGGTGGCGATGACGGTGGCGGTGCCGATCTACGGCAAGCTCGGCGACCTGTACGGGCGCCGCCCGATGATGCTGATCGGCATGGGCCTGTTCACCGTGGCGTCGTTGTTCTGTGGCATGGCGCAAAGCATGGAGCAACTGGTGCTGGCGCGGATTCTTCAGGGCATCGGCGCCGGCGGCATGATCTCGGTGAGCCAGGCGATCATCGGCGACATCATTGCGCCCCGCGAGCGTGGGCGCTACCAGGGCTACTTCAGCAGCATGTATGCGGTGGCCAGCGTGGCCGGCCCGGTGCTGGGCGGCCTGATGACCGAGTACCTGTCGTGGCGCTGGGTGTTCCTGATCAACCTGCCATTGGGCGCCGGCGCCTGGTACGTGGCCCATCGCACCCTGCGCGGGCTGCCGGCGCCGCAGCGCAAACCGATCATCGATTACCTGGGCACTGTGTTGATGATCATCGGCCTCACCGCGTTGCTGCTGGGCATCACCGAAATCGGCCAGGGCCATGCCATGCGTGACCCGGAGGTGCTGGGCCTGCTGGCCTGTGCGCTGGTGGCGCTGTCGGTGTTCGTGTGGCACGAGCGCCGCGCCCGCGAGCCGCTGTTGCCGATGCACCTGTTCGCCAACCGCAGCGCGGTGCTGTGCTGGTGCACGATTTTCATCACCAGCTTCCAGGCGATTTCCCTGACCGTGCTGATGCCCCTGCGTTACCAGACCGTGACCGGTTCCGGCGCCGACAGCGCGGCCCTGCACCTGTTGCCGCTGGCGATGGGCCTGCCGATGGGCGCTTATTGTGCCGGGCGTCTGACCTCGGTGACCGGTCGCTACAAACCGATGATCCTCAGCGGTGCGCTCTTGAGCCCCCTGGCGATCCTCGGCATGGCCTTGAGCGCGCCCCAGGCGGTCGGGCTGACGGCGTTGTTCATGGTGCTGTGCGGGATCGCGGCCGGCATGCAGTTTCCTACTTCACTGGTGGGCACGCAGAATTCGGTGGCGCAACGCGACATTGGCGTGGCCACCAGCACCACCAACCTGTTCCGCTCCCTGGGCGGGGCGGTGGGTGTGGCCTGCATGTCGGCGCTGCTGCTGGCGCTGTTGCAGGATTCCAGCTTCGCCCACATGGCCAGTGGCGCACTGGCGGCCGAAGGCAGTTCCGGCAGCGTGCTGCTCGATGGCCTCAACGCCGCCCCCGGCCCCGCGCAGGACGCCCTGCGCGCGGAGCTGGCGGTGACGTTCCGGCATTTGCTGATGGTGAGTGCGGCGGTGTCGCTGCTGGGCCTGGCGGCGGCCATTGCGATGCCCAATCATGTGCTGCGCGGCCGCGAAGACAAAGCCGACTGACTGACCAGCAAAGATCCACATGCGGGAGGGGGCTTGCTCCCGATAGCAGTGCTTCAGTTAAAGCACCTGTGCCTGACACACCGCCATCGGGAAAGCCCCCTCCCACAAGGAACTGCATTTCAGCGCCGGGTCATGGGCTGTAATAACCCACCGCCACCATGAAGTGCCCGCTCTTGCGCACATAGGCATGCTTGTTCTCGACCTTGCCGGTCACCGGGTTCTGCCAGCGGTATTTGTATTCGCCCTGGTCCTGCTCGGTCATTATTTTGAGAATGGGCTCGCCCACTGGCCTGCCGTCCGGGTCCTTGACCTTGCTGAAGTCGGTGTTGATCATCCGCAGAGTGGTGCCATGGGCCACGTAGCGCCGGGTATTGAGGTCGACCACGAACACATAGAGGTCGTCCTGCAGGAACCCGCCCTGCAACGAGTTGATCGACTTCAGCGTGCCCGCTTCATCCTTCACCAGCGCGTTCACCGCCTTGTTGCGCAGCGCCCGCGCCTGCTCCGGGGTGGCCCGTGGCAGGTAATAGCCGACCGCCAGAATGCGCTCGCCCACCCGCTGGTAAAACACATGCTTGTGCTCGACCTTGCCATCGTTCCAGTTCTGCCAGCGGTAGTCGGCCTGCTGCACGCCCTGGTTTTCCGGCACCTTGAGCGCGTCCTTGAACGACTGGCGCAACTGCGGGCCCAGCACTTCGGACACATCACGGCCAATCAAGGCCGAGGACGGGCCGCCACTGGCCAGCAGTACGCCCTGAGTGTCGACCACGAACACATAACGGTCGTGGTCGACAAACTCCCCTTGGCGGCTGAATGCCGCAAGGGCCTTGTCACCATTGCTCTGATAGTAGGCCAGGGCTTTTTGCAGCAACGCCTTGGCCGCCTCGGCGTCTTCTTCCTGCGCCGTCGCGGCATGCACCTGGCTGGCGCAGATCAGCAGCAGCCAGGTGATTCGCAGCAATGCCTTCATGTTTCATCCCTCATTATTATTGATGTGACAGCAGCGTAGACCGACTTGGCTCAGGGCGCCGCCAGCCATTGGTTGACGATACCGTCGTACACCCCGGTCGCCACGCTCAGGTGCAGCCACTGGTCGACATAGCTTTTCCACGCCACATCATCGCGCGGCAGCAAAAAGGCTTTCTGGCTGTATTGCATCTGGCGCTCGGGGTTGACCGCACACAGCCCGGGCTTGAGCTTTTGCTGGTAGCGCGCCTCGCTGGCGTCGGTGATCATCACGTCGGCCTTGCCGGCCAGCAGTTCGTCAAAAATCGTCACGTTGTCATGCAGGCGGATCTGCGCCTGGCCCAGGTGGGCGCGGGCGAACACCTCGTTGGTGCCGCCTGCCGGTTCGATCACCCGCACCTGCGGCTGGTTGATCTGCTCCACGGTCTGGTAGCGCTGCACATCGGCGCACCGCACCAGCGGGATCTTGCCGTCGACGCCGAGGGATTCGCTGAAGAAGGCTTTTTTCTGGCGCTCCAGCGACACCGAAATACCGCCCACGGCGATGTCGCAGCGTTGCGCGAGAAAATCCGGCATCAGGGTTTTCCAGGTGGTGGGCACCCAGTTGATCTTCGCATTGAGGCTCTGAGCCAGCGACTCGGCCATGGCAATGTCGATGCCTTCATAGCTGCCGTCGGCGCGCAACGAGCTGTAGGGCTTGTAGTCGCCGGTGGTGCACACGTTGAGGGTGCCGCGCTGGATCACCTCATCGAGGCGTGACGGGGCGGGGTCGGCCAGCGCGGTGGTTGCCGAGCACGCCAGTACACACAGGGCCAGGGAAGCTTTCATGGGGGCGGGTCCTTGGGGCAGTTTTTTTATAGGCGCGAGCATTGACGCGACGCTTGCGGCTTTCAACCTTTTTTTCACGTTGCACTGGTTAAGCTGCCCACCAAGGTCGTTCACTCCCGTTCCACCCTGATGAGCCCATGATGTCGCCACAACCTCCATCCTCCATCGAGATTGACTTCGCCCAGCGCTATGACCAGGAGCACGCTCGGGTCTGCGGCGACCCGCGCCCGCCCAGGCTGCGGCGGCGCCTGGCGATGTGGCGCGACGAATGGCTGGTGCGCCAGGCCCTGAAAGTGGCCGGCGAGCCGGGCCTGATCCTCGACCTGGCCTGCGGTTCGGGTCGATTCTGGCCGGTGCTGGGCGAACACATCAACCGTGTGATCCTCGCCTCGGACAACTCCCAGGACATGCTCGACCACGCGCTTACCCACCACCCGGCGGCGTTGCTCAAGCGGGTCAAGACCTTTCAGGGGTCGGCGTTTTCCATCGGCTTGTCGGCGAACGCGGTGGACTGCATTTTCTGCCTGGAGTTGTTTCGCCATGTGCCCAGCGCAGAAGGGCGGCTGGCGCTGCTGCGCGAGTTTCACCGGGTCAGCCGCGACACCGTGATTGTTTCCGTATCCTCACGCACCTTTGTGGAAAGCGAATTTCGCCAGGCGGGCTTCAAGATCCTGAAACATCAGGAATTCATGCCGGGCTCCCGGCTGTGGCGGGTTTACGTGCTGCGTAAGAGGGGATAACTCCCGCCTGTCGGACTATTCTTCAGTGCCTGTCCGAGTTTTCATGATTGCCTGTGCACTGCGAATGCTCGCAAGGCCCTTTCGCGATATATACTGCGCGCCATTCTTCAAGGGAGAGCCGTGTGGCCATCGATATTCACTGGATCTGCGACAACGATAGCCTCGGCCAGCATTGCGCCGAATGGCAGCAGTTGCCATTCGTCGCCCTCGACACCGAATTCATGCGGGTCGACACCTTTTATCCCATCGCCGGGCTGATCCAGATCGGTGATGGCGTACGCGCTTACCTGATCGACCCCCTGACCATCGACAACTGGCAACCCCTGGCCGCGCTGCTGGAAAATCCGGCGGTGATCAAGGTGGTGCATGCCTGCAGCGAAGACCTTGAAGTATTGCTGCGCCTGACCGGCAGCCTGCCGGTGCCGTTGTTCGACACCCAGTTGGCGGCCGCCTACCTGAACCTCGGTTTCTCCATGGGCTATTCGCGCCTGGTGCAGGCCGTGCTCGATATCGAACTGCCCAAGGGCGAGACCCGCTCGGACTGGCTGCAGCGGCCGTTGTCGGACACGCAGGTGAGCTACGCCGCCGAAGATGCGGTGCACCTGGCCGAGGTCTACATCCGCCTGCGTCCGCAGTTGTCCGACGATAAATACGCCTGGGTGCTGGAAGACGGCGCCGAACTGGTGGCCAACCTGCGCCGCGAGATCGACCCCTACGAGCTGTACCGCGATGCCAAGCTGGCGTGGAAACTGTCCCGCGCGCAACTGGCCGTGCTACGTGAACTGTGCGCCTGGCGCGAGCAGCAGGCGCGGGCCCGCGACTTGCCGCGCAACCGCATCATCCGCGAACACTCGCTGTGGCCGTTGGCCAAATCCCAGCCGGACAATCTGGTCGCGCTGGGCAAGATCGAAGACATGCACCCGCGCACCGTGCGCCAGGACGGTCCGTTCCTGCTCGACCTGATCAAGCGCGCCGCCAGCGTGCCCATGGACCAATGGCCACCGGCCGTGGCCGAGCCGTTGCCGGTGGACGCCGCCACGCTGATCAAGCAATTGCGCGCCCTCGGCCAGGCCGAAGCCGAGCGCCTGGACATGGCGCCGGAGCTGATGCTGCGCAAGAAAACCCTCGAAGCCCTGGTCAAGAGTGGCTACCCCGATGGGCCTTATACATTGCCCGACTCGCTGCGTGGCTGGCGCCGCGCGTTGATGGGCCAGGCGCTGCTCGACAGCCTGGCTTCTGCCGGAGAACAGCCTTGAAACGTATTTGCTCCATCTACCGCAGCCTGAAAAAAGACGGCATGTACCTCTACGTGCTCAAGAGCGATGCCCTCGAGCGCGTGCCCGAGCCTCTGATGGTCGCCTTCGGCAAGCCGCACCACGCCTTCGACATGGTGCTGACCCCGGAGCGCAAACTGTCGCGCGAAGACATCCTGGTGGTCCTGGAAAACCTCGACAAGCAGGGCTACCACCTGCAAATGCCGCCGGCCGAGGACGAGTACATCGAACACTTGCCCGAAGAGCTGCTGCGCCGCAACGACCCGATGTGATCGGTGGGTGTCCTGCCCGGGGCACTTTCTTCAACGCAATCGTAATGAGTGGGCGGTGGCCGCAAGGATGCGGGCGGCCGTCTGCACTGTTTTTGAAAGGTTTTAACCATGCGTGTTCTGATTGCTGAACAGGATCACCCGCTCTACGCCCAACTGCTGCGCGACGCCGCGCCGGACCTTGAGGTGCTGACCAGCGGCGACTCGGCCGAACTCTCGCGCCTGGCCGCCGATTGCCCGGTATGGCTGGGCCAGCCAGACCTGCTGGCGACCCTGCTGCGCCAGGGGCATCAGCCGCAGTGGCTGCAATCGACCTGGGCCGGCATCACGCCGCTGCTGGCCGACGGCCTGCCGCGCGGCTATCGCCTGACCCGTGCGGTGGGCATCTTTGGCCAGGTCATGGCCGAGTTCGTGCTCACCTATATGCTGGGCCACGAGCGTGAAGTGCTGGCACGTCTGGTCAGCCAGGTGGAGCGCAAGTGGGACAATCGCACCGGCCAGAGCCTGGCGGGGCGCACGGCGCTGATCGTCGGCACCGGTGATATCGGCCAGCGTGTTGCCGAGTTCCTGGTGCCGTTCGGCGTGAAGCTGTACGGCATCGCCAGCACCGCGCGGGAGCAGGCACCGTTCGTTGAAGTGGCCGCGCTTGATCAACTGGAGCGGTTGGTGGGGGAGGCGGACTACGTGATCAACCTGCTGCCCAACACGCCGGAAACCCACGACCTGTATAACGCGGCGCTGTTCAAGCAGTTCAAGCCGACGGGCGTGTTCATGAACGTCGGGCGCGGCGTGGCGGTGGTCGACGCCGACCTGGTCGAGGCGCTGAAAGAAGGGCACCTGGCCGGCGCGGTGATCGATGTGTGTCGCCAGGAGCCGCTGCCGCAACGCCATCCGTTCTGGACCGCGTGGGGCCTGCTGCTGACCGGGCACAGCTCGGCGCCGACCTCGCCGCCGATGATGGTGGATTTGTTTGTGCAGAACCTGCGCGCCTATCAGGCCCGGGAAGCCCTGCGCGGTGAAGTGGACTTCGAACGCGGTTATTAGTCTTGCAACACCGCCAGTCGCCAGCGCTTGGTTCCACACGGCTTGGGCACTAGACTGGCGGCCTTTTCACCTACCGATACCGATGCAGAGCCATGGCCGCCAAAGTCGAACCCTTCTGGATACGCAAAACCCTTGAACACCTCGACCAGGAAGAATGGGAGTCGTTGTGCGACGGCTGCGGCCTGTGCTGCCTGCAAAAGCTTGAAGATGAAGACGACAACAGCGTCTATTACACGCGCATCGCCTGCAAACTGCTCGACCTGAACACTTGCCAATGCACCGATTACCCCAACCGCAGGGCTTCGGTGCCCGATTGCATCCAGCTCACGCCCGGCCAGGCCGACCAATTCAAATGGCTGCCGCCCACCTGTGGCTACCGGCTGGTCAGCGAGCGCAAGGACCTGCCGTTGTGGCACCACCTAGTCTGCGGCGACCGCGACGCCGTACACCACGAACGCATTTCCCAGTCCGGGCGCATGCTTAGCGAAGGCAGCGTGCCCGAGGATGACTGGGAGGATTACCTGATTTTCCGCGCGGGCTGAACCAGGAGTGGGTATGAGGGAAGTGATCAAGCTGGCCGCCGCCCTGACGCTGCTGACAATGAGCAGCTCGGCCTGGTGTGCGAAGAAGGTCGACCTGGACTATCACGTCAAGCTGCTGCCCCAGAGCGATCAGGCCGAAGTGCGCGTGAGCCTGTCCCACGGCGCGGCGGTGCGCAGCCTGAATTTCGACCTGGGCCACGCGGGCGACTACAGCGACTTCAAAGCCGACGGCCAGTGGAAGATCACCGGCAACCGGGGGCTGTGGCAACCCGAAGCGGACAAGGCCAACCTCACTTACCGCGTGCGCCTGAGCCATGCGCGCAAGCCGGGCACCTATGAAGCGCGGATGACGCCGAGCTGGGCGCTGTTTCGCGGTGAAGACCTGGTGCCGACCGCGCACCTGGACCAGCAGGACGGTGTCGAATTGGTCTCGCGCCTGGTGTTCGAGCTGCCGCCCGGCTGGAAAAGCGTCGAGACCGCCTGGCCGCGCATCGGCAAGCACAAATTCCGCATCGACAATGTGTCGCGCCTGTTCGACCGGCCCACCGGCTGGATGCTCGCCGGCACCCTCGGCAGCCGCCGCGTGCGCCTGGGGGACACCGACGTCACCGTGGCCTCGCCCAAAGGCCAGGCCATGCGCCGCATGGATGTGCTGACCTTGCTGACCTTCGTCTGGCCACAGGTGGAGGCCGCGTTCCCGCGTCACCCGGCCAAGCTGCTGGTGGTGGGCGCCAGCGACCCGATGCGCCGTGGCGCGTTTGCGGCGCGCGACTCGATCTACCTCAACAGCCGCACGCCGCTGGTGAGTGAGAGCGGCAGCAGCCCGTTGCTGCGTGAAGTGGTGCAGGCCATCGGGCGCTTCAATGACCACGACACCAGCGACTGGATCAGCGAAGGGTTCGGCGAATTTTATGCGATTGAGCTGATACGCCGTGCCGGCGGCATTACCGATGAGCGCTACGCAGCGATTCAGGCGCGGTTGGGCAAGCAAGGCAAGGACGTGACCAGTCTGCGCGGCGAGCACGTCAGCGGCGCCACGGTGGCGCGGGCGGTGCTGGTGCTTCAGGAACTGGATCGCGAGATCCGCGTGAAGACCCATAACAAGCGGTCCCTGGATGATCTGGCGCAGGCGGTGATGCGGGCGGACAGCGTGAACACGGCGCGATTTGTGCAGTTGGCTGAAAGCATTATCGGTGAGCCATCAACGGTGCTCGATTCCAAATTACTGCACTGATCTGGAAGCACACACACAGGACAAATGTGGGAGGGGGCTTGCTCCCGATGGCGGTGGTTCAGTCACTGATGTCTTGACTGACACACTGACATCGGTGGCAAGCCCCTCCCACATTTGGATGTTCAACAGGCTTGGAAGCCTGATCAGCCGGTGGTTTTTACCGCTTTCTCGGCGGCCACTTCGGCTTTGGTCTTGAGGTTGTTCAGCTCTGCGCCGGCCCGTTCAATCTTGGTGCGCAGGCTGTTCATCTCCTGACGACCCTGCTCCAGCTTGTCCTTGAACGAACTGTGGCCGGTAAAGCCGCGCTTGAGCGCCACGCCGCCGATTGCCACCTGGATCAGGCCGAACACGCCACCACGGCGCAGGCCTTTGCCCAGCATGATGAAACCGCCGGCCACCGAGCCGATGCGTTCCCAGCCGTGCACGTTTTGCTCATGCTGCGGGGCGGGTTGCAGGTGCTCGATGATAGGTCGCAGGTGTGTGCTGTCACTCATGATCCGTCTCCAACAAGGGCTAGTGTAAATAGCTGACTGCTGACCGGCGCCGGATGTTCCCGAAAAATCAGTACTTGGGCCCCGAGCGGGTGTTGTTGCCCTTGGCCAGGCGGTCGTAGAGCACCACATTGACGGTGGCGGCAAGGTTCATGCAGCCAGTGGTCGGGATGTACACCACGTCTTCGCACCAGTCGCGGATCTCTTTATCCAGCGAGCCGTCTTCCGGGCCGAAGATATACAGCGCGCGGTCGGGATGGGTGTATTCGGGCAGCGGGCGGGCGCCTTCCACCAGCTCCACGGCAACCGGGATGCAGCCCAGGGGCAGGATTTTCTTCAGGTCATCGATGCCGATCAGCGGGATGTCGTGGTGGACCTTCTTGGTGTCGGTGATGAAATCCCGCGCACGCTCGTAACGCACGCCGGTGTAGAACACCGAGGCCACGCCGTAGCAACCGGCGGCGCGCATCACCGAGCCGACGTTTTCGGGGGATTTGGGGTTATACAGACCGATGCAGCTGTAGCGTTTATTGCCCACGGGGAAGGGTGCCTTGACGAAAAGGCGCGATTATACGGCCTTGAAGTGATGCAACGCTTGTACGATCGCTATCGGGGGCAAGCCCCTCCCACCGTTGGACTGCATTTCAGTGTGGGAGGGGGCTTGCCCCCGATGAGGCCGGTTCAGGCGATGACGATGTTCAGCTGTCTTTCTTCATCAACCCCGCCAACGCCGCAAACGGGTTGTGCGTGGCCTTGGCAATCGTCGGGCTGCTGGTGGAGCCTTCGCCGAAATACTGCTGGTCGGTGTAGCGCGAGTGCTCGTTGTCATGGCAATACAGGCACAGCAATTCCCAGTTGGAGCCATCCTGAGGATTGTCATCATGGTTATGGTTGCGGTGGTGTACGGTCAGTTCGCTCAGGCGTTTGCCGGCGAACTCACGGGCGCAGCGGCCGCACACGTGGGGGTACATTTTCAGGGCTTTGTCGCGATAGCCCATTTCCCGGTCGCGCTGGGCATCGGCGAGAATGCGGTCCAGCTTGGCGGTGTGGGAGGGCGGGTTGGTCGAGCTCATCATGGCTCCTGGCTGTTTGATGGTTCACGGATACCGTGGATTCTAGCCGCTCGCGCGCTAAATAACCGCTTCACTTTAGCCATAAGGATTCAACTTCATGCGTCTGCATTCATGGATTGCTGCATTGCTGCTGTGTGGGGTGACTGCCCATGCCCACGCCCTTTCTGCGCCCAGGCCTGGGCAGGTGATCGAAGTGGCCCTCGAGCAACTGCATCCCACTCAGGCCGTGGTGGGTTTTGACCAGATCTATTACAGCCTGGGGCTGTTCGCTGCCAAACCGGCCAAGGTCTTTGACGAGTACTGCGAAACCAATGGCCAGGGCGAAGCGAAAAAGGTGCCGAAAAAGGCCGACCTGCATCACCCCGACAGCTTTACCTGCGAGGATCCGGTAGGTGCTCACCCGGATGAGATGAAAACCGTCGTGGTAGGCCCCGGTGGCCAGTTGTACCTGACCGACGGTCACCACAGCTTCACCACGCTGTGGGAAGTGCCCGGCGGCGGGGCGCGCTTGAAAATGTGGGTCCGGGTGACCGACGATTTCAGCAACAGCCCAGACATGAAAACGTTCTGGCAGCGCATGGCGGCAGCGCGCAAAGTCTGGCTCAAGGACAGTCAGGGCCGGACCCTGGCGCCTGAGCAGTTGCCGGCGCATCTGGGTTTCAAGCACCTGCAGGACGACACCTTTCGCAGCCTGGTGTACTTCACCCGCAAGGCCGCCTATGGCAAGCCGGACGATGGCGGGATTGCCCCGGAATTTCTGGAGTTTTACTGGGGCGACTGGCTGCGCACGCAGATTGATCTGGGCCAGTACAACCTGGACAGCCAAGGCGGCTACAAGGACGCCATCGAAGCCGTTGCCAAACGCATGGTCAGCCTGGCGCCAGGCTCGAAGGTGGGTGACAGCGGGTTTACCGCCCATCAACTGGGCGGCATGAGCGAGCTGGATCGCAAGGCGCTGGAGAAAACCTTCGACAATAAAGTGCCGTACATCTTTGACTACCGCAAATCCCTGCGCTGAAACAGATCAGAAATGTGGGAGGGGCTTGCTCCCGATAGCAGTGTGTCAGTCAACATATCGGTGACTGAGCTACCGCTATCGGGAGCAAGCCCCTCCCACAGGGGATTTGCGGTGTCTGGTATCAGGCTTTCAGTTTTTCGGCGATCCAGATGGTGTGCCGGGTGCCTTTGTTGCCATGGGCAAATACCTGCACTTCCTCGGCCTTGAAGCCGGCCTTGCGCAGTTTGTCGCTGAACAGCCTGTCGGCGCTGGCCGACCACACGGCCAGCACGCCCTTGGGCCGCAGTGCCTTGGCACAGGCGGCCAGGCCGCCGGCGGAGTAGAGCCAGCTGTTGGCTTTTTGCGTGAGGCCTTCGGGGCCGTTGTCGACGTCGAGCATGATCGCATCAAAGCCCTGAGGCTCGGCCTGCAGCACCTTGGCCACGTCTTCCAGGCGGATCACGGTGCGCGGGTCCAGCAACGGGCGGCCGGATTTTTCGCCCAGCGGGCCGCGGTTCCACTCCACCACGCCGGGCACCAGCTCGGCCACCACCACTTCGGCGGTCTTGCCCAGGTGCTTGAGCGCCGAAGCCAGGGTGAAACCCATGCCCAGCCCGCCAATCAATACCCGTGAACCCGGGCGCCCGGCCACCTTGCGGCAGGGAATTTCCGCCAGGGCGTCCTCGGAGCCGTGCATGCGGGTGTTCATCAGCTGGCCGCCGTCACCGCCCTGGATCTTGATGACAAAATCCTCGCCGTATTCGAACAGGCACAGGGCGCCGCCGTTGTCGGGGATCGGGGTGGTGTCGAGCAGAATGAAACGTTTCATGGAAATCTCATTGGGAAGGGCATTCTTGCGCGGTTGGGAGTAGCCTTGAGGCATTCCGGTCAGGCCATGGAGCCATCGATGAAGTGCAGCATTCTAACGGTCATTGTGCTCGGCGCGCTCACATTGGGTGCCGCGCAGGCGCAGGAGGTGCAGAGCGTACCGGCCGCCCCCGCGCCAAGCCCAGGCGCGCCGGGCACTCCGACGCCGACGCTGTACCCGCAGGTGACGCCGCCGGCGTTGCCCAAAGCCAACGCCGACGGCTCGCCGGCGCTGGTGCCGATCGTGTTGCCGACGCCGCCCAAGGACCAGACGGTGCCTGGCCTGCAGCAGAACGACAGCAAACCGAAGACCCCCGGTGGTTAAGCGTCGAGTGCCAGCGCCTTGAACACAAACGCGTATTCCAGCGCCACATCGCGTAGCCCCTGGTAGCGACCGCTCATCCCGCCGTGGCCGGCACCCAGTTCGGTCTTGAGCAGCAGCAGGTTGTCGGAGGTGGCGGTGTCGCGCAGCTTGGCGACCCATTTGGCGGCTTCCCAGTACTGCACGCGGCTGTCGTTGTAGCCGGCGATCACCAGCAGCGCCGGGTAGGCCTGGGCGCTGACGTTTTCGTAGGGCGCATACGCCTTGATGCGCGCATACACCTCGGGCTCTTCGGGGTTACCCCATTCGTCGTACTCGGTGATGGTCAGCGGCAGCTCCGGGTCGAGCATGGTGTTGAGCACATCCACAAACGGCACTTCGGCAATCGCCGCCTGGAACAGCGCCGGGCGCTGGTTGAGCACCGCGCCGATCAACAGGCCGCCGGCACTGCCGCCGCTGATCGCCAGTTGCCGGGAGGTGGTCAGGCCCTCGGCAATCAGGTGCTCGGCGCAGGCGATGAAGTCGCTGAAGGTGTTCTGCTTGTGGGCCTGCTTGCCGTTGCGGTACCAGGCTTCACCCAACTCGCCGCCGCCGCGCACGTGGGCAATGGCGAACGCCACGCCACGGTCCAGCAGGCTCAGGCGCGCGTGGGAGAACCACGGGTCGAGGCTCTGGCCGTAGGCGCCGTAACCGTAGAGGTACAGCGGGGTCGGCTTGCCCAGTTGGTCGCGCTTGATAACCAGGCTGATCGGCACCTGAGTGCCGTCGGCCGAGGTGGCCCACAGGCGCTGGCTGACGTAGTCATCGGCATTGAATGCGCCGAGTACCGGGGTTTCCTTGAGTACCTGTTGCGCGCCGCTGGCCAGCTCCAGCTGACGCACCTGGGCCGGGCGGTTCAGCGCTTCGTAGCGCAGGCGGATCCGGTCGCTGGGGAATTCCAGGCTGTTCTGTACGTAGAGGCTGTAGGCGGCGTCGGGTAACTCCACGCGATAGGCCGGCACGCCCTCGGCGTGCACTTCGATCACCGGCAGGCCGCCGATGCGCAGGCTCAGGGTCATGGCGCGGGCATTCAGGCTCACGCCGTCGAGCATCACCTCGTCACTGTGGGGGATCAGCGTGTGCCAGTCGGCCTCGCCGGGCACCGTGCCGTTGTCTGCAGCCACAAACAATGCGTAATTGATGCCGTCGCGGTTGCTGCGGATAAACCAGGTCCACTCACCGTCAAGCTGGCCGTGGTCGACATCGTATTCATGGTCTTCGACGCGAGGCGCCAGGCAGGTGAAGTCCAGGTGCGGCTGGCCTGCGTCCAGTGCCCAGATTTCGCTGGTGGTCTTGCTGCCCAGGGCCAGCAGCAACTGGCGCTCGGAACTGGAACGGTAGCAGTGCAGGAAGAAACGTCCGTCGGGTTCGTGGAACACTTCCTGCGCCGCCGTGCCGTCCAGGCGGTAGCGATACAGCTTGTGCGGGCGATGGGTGTCGTCCAGCTCGCCAAAAAACAGGGTGAGGCTGTCATTGGCCCAGGTCATGCTGCCGTCGCAGTCCTGGAACTCCAGTTCGCTGACCTTGCCCGAGGACAATTCCTTGACGAACAGGGTGTAGATCTCTTCACCGCTGGTGTCGAGGCTGTAGGCCAGACGCTGGTGGTCGGGGCTGATGCTGAAGGCGCCCAGCGAGAAAAAGCCGCCGCCAGCCAAGGCGTTCGGGTCCAGCAGCAGTTCTTCGCTGGCCTCATCCACCTGATTGCTGTCGTCGACGGGGCGGCGGCAGCGGTAGTGGCGGGCGTATTCGTCGCCGGCGGTGGTGCGCGTGTAATACAGATACGGGCCCCACGGGGAGGGCAGCGACAGGTCGGTCTCGAGGATGCGGCCTTTGATTTCCTCGAACAGCGTGTCGCGCAGCGCCTGCTGGTCGGCGAGCTGGGCTTGCTGCCAGGCGTTTTCGGCCTTGAGGTAGTCGAGGACGTCTGCGTTGTCGCGCTCCTGCAACCAGGCGTACGGGTCTGGGCCTGGGGCCTTGCGGGCGATCGGGGCATTGGATAGGGGCATGGATCACTCTCTGTCTGGCGGACGGTGGCAGGCATTGCAGCCGCGACGCGCAAAAGCCGTTATCATAGCCGCCTCTTTGCCAGCCTTGCCATGGACACCATGACCGAGAACGATTATCTGATTGCCTGGGGCCTTTACGCCTTCGCCGCATTGGGCTGCCTGTTGGTGTGGTGGCGCATGACCCGCTGGATCTGGCGCTGGCTGCGCGAGCCGCTGCAATTGCTGATGGCGGTGCTGCTGTTCAGCCCGACCATCGTCGACCCGGTCAAGACCCAGTTCGCGCCGGCCGTGGCCATTACCGCGCTGGACTTGGTGCTCAAGGTCGGCAACAACGCCTGGCGGGCGATTTCCGATTTGTTCATGTACACGATGATCGTCTTCGCTGTGTATATCGTCATTGTGTTGATCCGCTGGCCCATCGAGCGCGCCGCCAATGCGCGCCGCGAGCGCAAGGCCGCGTTCGATGCGGCGCTGGCCCAGGAGCCGGCTGAAGACGACGAGCCTTTCCACCGTCCGGCACCCGCCAGCGGCACGCGGGTCGAACCGCGCCTTTAACGTTGCAGCGAGAGCCCTGGCATGTGTGAATTATTGGGCATGAGTGCCAACGTCCCCACCGATATCGTGTTCAGCTTTACCGGGCTGATGCAGCGCGGCGGGCGCACCGGCCCGCACCGCGACGGTTGGGGCATCGCCTTTTACGAAGGCCGTGGCCTGCGCCTGTTCCAGGACCCGGCGGCGAGCAGCGAGTCGGAAGTCGCGCTGCTGGTGCAGCGCTATCCCATCAAGAGCGAAGTGGTGATCGGGCATATCCGCCAGGCCAATGTCGGCAAGGTCAGCCTGGCCAACACTCACCCGTTCGTGCGCGAACTGTGGGGTCGCAACTGGTGCTTTGCCCACAACGGCCAACTGGCGCAGTTCAACCCGCGCGCCACCTTTTACCGCCCGGTGGGCGACACCGACAGCGAAGCGGCCTTCTGCGATCTGCTCAACCGTGTGCGCGAAGCCTTCCCGGAACCGGTAGACATCGAGCAGGTGCTGCCCGACCTGATCGCCGCCTGCACCGAATACCGCAGCAAGGGCGTATTCAACTGCCTGCTCAGCGACGGCGACTGGCTGTTTTGCTATTGCACGACTAAATTGGCGCAGATCACCCGACGCGCGCCCTTTGGCCCGGCGCGCTTGAAGGATGTTGACGTGATCGTCGATTTCCAGGCCGAAACCACGCCCAATGACGTGGTGACGGTGATTGCCACCGAACCGTTGACCGACAACGAAAACTGGACCCGCTACGAACCGGGCCAATGGAGCCTGTGGCGACGCGGTGAATGCGTCAGCCAGGGCGTTACCGAGTAAGGATATCGACCATGTTGCTCAGCTATCTGCGGTTGGTGCTGTTTGCCATTGGCCTGTTGGTCGGCGTGCAAGTACCGGGGTTCATCAACGACTATGCCAAGCGCGTCGAAGCCCACCTGATCGAGGCACAGACCGGCCTGCGCGGGTTCGAGACCACCGCGCAGCAGTTTTTCAAGGGCGACTTGCAGGCGCTGGTGGCCCATTACCGCGCCAGTGATGACCCGGTGTTCCAGAGCGACGCCAACAGCCTGGGGGCCATGCTTGACCGCCAGCTTGCGTTGGACAAGCAGTTCCAGGCCATGCAAGGCCCTTGGTACATCCGCGCCCTGCAGGTGGCGGTGGCCGCCGACCCGGACATTCGTCGGGAGACCTGGAATGGCTACAGTTACCAGATCCTGTTGACCCCCGAAGCGATGGGCTGGGGGTTGGGTGGGGCGATGCTGTTGTCGTTCGGCATCGAATGCCTGTTCCGCCTGATCGACTGGGTGGTGTTGGGCGGCAAGCGTCTGCGCCAGAGCCGTCCGATTGAAGAGCGTGACCTCAAAGGCCTTTAAATAGCGGCTCGGTCCACTGTGGGAGCCAGCCCCCTCTTATCAAACACAAAATAACTTTTTGATTTAAAACCTGAAATTTCAGGCAGCCAGTTTCCTGTGGCGAGCAGGCTTGTCCTGCGTTGGGCTGCGCAGCAGCCCCAAAGCCGTGCTCCGGGCAGGGTCAGGTACACCGCGTTTTCCTTGATTGGGGGCGCTGCGCCCCTCAACACGGGGCAAGCCCGCTCGCCACAGAGGCCCCAGTTTGCTGCGCGACAGCGCTACGTCGAAGAGGTAGTGGGGACTCCCACCGTTATTTGGATAGAAAGCGCATGCCTTCTTCCAGCCCGCGCAACGTCAGCGGGTACATCTGATCTTCCACCAACTCGCGCACAATTCCCGTCGACGCCGTATAGCCCCAGGTGTCCTTCGGGTACGGATTGATCCAGATCAGCTTCTTGTACTTGGCCATGAAGCGCTGCATCCACACATAGCCCGGCTCCTCGTTCCAGTGTTCGACGCTGCCGCCGGCCTGGGTGATTTCATAGGGCGCCATTGACGCATCGCCGATAAAGATCACTTTGTAATCGGCGCCGTACTTGTGCAGCAGGTCCTGGGTTGAGGTGCGCTCCGAGGTGCGGCGCTGGTTGTTCTTCCACACCGATTCGTACACGAAGTTGTGGAAGTAGAAGTACTCCAGGTGTTTGAACTCGGTCTTGCATGCGGAGAACAGCTCTTCGCAGATCTTCACATGGGCGTCCATCGAGCCGCCGATATCGAACAGCAGCAACAGCTTGATGGTGTTGCGCCGTTCCGGGCGCATCTGGATATTCAGCAGGCCGGCGTCGCGTGCGGTGTGGTCGATGGTGCCGTCGATGTCCAGCTCTTCGGCCGCACCCTGGCGCGCGAATTTACGCAGGCGGCGCAGGGCAACCTTGATGTTGCGCGTGCCCAGCTCGACCTGATCGTCGAGGTTCTTGTACTCGCGCTGGTCCCACACCTTCACGGCCTTGCCCTTGCGCTCGCCGGCATCGCCCACGCGTATGCCTTCCGGGTTGTAGCCGCCGGAACCGAACGGGCTGGTGCCGCCGGTGCCGATCCACTTGTTGCCGCCGGCGTGGCGTTCCTTCTGTTCTTCCAGACGTTTCTTGAATTCCTCGATCAGCTTGTCGAGGCCGCCGAGGGACTGGATCTGCGCGCGTTCCTCATCGCTCAGCGAGCGTTCGAACTCCTTGCGCAGCCAGTCCTCGGGGATCAGCGCCTGCAGGTGATCGTCGAGTTTTTCCAGGCCGTTGAAGTAGGCCCCGAAGGCGCGGTCGAACTTGTCGAAATGCCGCTCATCCTTGACCAGAATCGCCCGCGCCAGATAGTAGAACTCGTCCATGTCGGCGAAGGTGACGCGCTGTTTGAGCGCGTTGATCAGGTCAAGCAGTTCGCGCACCGACACCGGCACCTTGGCGGCGCGCATTTCATTGAACAGGTTGAGCAGCATCAGCGATTACCGCGACGGCTCATGAACGCCAGCCGTTCCAGCAACTGCACGTCCTGCTCGTTCTTGACCAGCGCGCCCGCCAGCGGCGGAATGGCCTTGGTTGGGTCGCGCTCGCGCAGCACCGCTTCGCCGATGTTGTCGGCCATCAGCAGCTTGAGCCAGTCGACCAGTTCGGAGGTGGACGGCTTCTTCTTCAGGCCAGGTACTTTGCGCACGTCGAAGAACACGTCCAGCGCTTCGCTGACCAGGTCTTTCTTGATGTCGGGGTAGTGCACATCGACGATTTTCTGCAGGGTGGTGCGGTCGGGGAAGGCAATGTAGTGGAAGAAGCAGCGGCGCAGGAACGCGTCCGGCAGCTCTTTTTCGTTGTTGGAGGTAATGATGATGATCGGGCGTTTCTTCGCCTTGATGGTCTCGTCGATTTCGTAGACGTAGAACTCCATCTTGTCGAGTTCCTGCAACAGGTCGTTGGGGAATTCGATATCGGCCTTGTCGATTTCATCGATCAGCAGGATCACCCGTTCTTCGGCCTCGAAGGCCTCCCACAGCTTGCCTTTCTTCAGGTAGTTGCGTACGTCGTGCACCTTGTCCACGCCCAACTGCGAGTCGCGCAGGCGGCTGACCGCGTCGTACTCGTAGAGGCCCTGGTGGGCCTTGGTGGTGGACTTGATATGCCAGGTGATCAGCCGGGCGCCGAAGGATTCGGCCAGCTGTTCGGCGAGCATGGTCTTGCCGGTGCCCGGTTCGCCCTTGACCAGCAGCGGCCGCTCCAGGGTGATGGCGGCGTTGACGGCCAGTTTCAGGTCATCGGTAGCCACATAGGCCTGGGTGCCTTCGAACTTCATCGGTGTGTCCTCGGATTCATCAATGCCCGGACTATACCGCGCGGCCCCGGCGACTGTGAACGCAGACGGGTTATTCAGTCTCTGAATGGACGGTCACGTTCATTCCCGGCCAATGCAATCAATGTGGGAGGGGCTTGCCCCCGATAGCGTTGGTTCAGTCATGGATGTATAAACTGACACACCGCCATCGGGAGCAAGCCCCTTCCCACAGTTTTAATCGGCGCTGGGCTTGGGTTGTTCGTAACGGGCATTGAAGGCCTGGATGAAGCCGTTGCGCAGGATCGCGATGACCGCGCCAAATGCGCTGACATTCTGCTGATGCACGCTGCCGCTCAATTCCACGCGGGTGGCGAACTGGTTTTTGCGCTGGTTCTTGAGCACCGTCTCGCTGGCGCCGACCACGGCTTCCCAGATCGAACGGAAGATATTCTTGTCCTTGTTTTCGACATCCTGCTGCCAGTCGAACACTTCCACATCGCGCAACAGCGGCTTTATATAGCCGCGCAGCTGGCCTTTCTCGGCCTGGGCTTCGATCACTACATCGCCGGTGCCGGCCTTGAAGTCGAACTTGCCATAGGCCGAGGCAAAGTCATTCATGCGCGTCAGTTGCAGGTCGCGGGCACGGAAGCGGAACTCGAATTCTTCGAAATCACTCAGCGGGTCAAAAGTGGCGTTGGCTTCCAGAGGTGCCTGGCCTTGCAGCAGCGCCTTGCCTTCAAAGCGTGCGTCGCGCTTGCCTTCCACGTCCACCACGTTGGTCAGGTTGTAGAAACTGGCGTTGACCCCGGTGGCGTTGATATTGACCTTTGGCTTGGAGGTGAAGTTGTGGAACGCGATCTTGCCGTCTTCGATGCGCATTTCGTTGAGGGTGATCGGCAGCAGCTTGCTCAGTTGTTCCTGCCAGTCGGTGCCTTTACCGGTCTGGGACGCGGCCTTGTTGGCACCGCCGTCGACGAAGTTGATTTCCGGACGCACAAAATGCCCCTCGGCGACTACCGCATGGTCATACCACAGCGAATGCCAGCTCACCGCGAACTCGATCAATGGCGCATTGACGAAGGGCACCGGCACCTTGCCGTCCACCTTGACGATCTGCAGGCCGTTGATCCGGTAGGCGCCGCGCCACAGGGCGAGGTCCACATCGGCAATCTCGCCACGGTAGTCGCCCATGTTGGCGAGCTTTTCGTTCAGGTAATTGCGCACCAGATAGGGCAGGGCGATGTTCAGTGCCACCAGGAAAACCACCAGTGCGGCGACGGTCCAAAGTGGCCAGCTGTAGCGACGTTTCATGAAAGGCTCCTCCGTGCAGATAGGGTGTGGACTGCCGCAGCAGGCGCAACGTTCCGCCGACTGGACGCCTCAAAGCCTGAGGCATACCCTTGTGGCCTTGTTCACATTGCCCCAGGGACCCGTCATGAGCCGCATTTTTGCAGATAACGCGCACTCCATCGGTAACACGCCTCTTGTTCAGATCAACCGCATTGCGCCGCGCGGCGTGACCATCCTGGCGAAGATCGAGGGGCGCAACCCGGGCTATTCGGTGAAGTGCCGCATTGGTGCCAACATGATCTGGGACGCCGAAGGCAGCGGCAAACTCAAGCCGGGCATGACCATTGTCGAACCCACCTCCGGCAACACCGGTATTGGTCTGGCCTTCGTCGCTGCTGCCCGTGGCTACAAACTGCTGCTGACCATGCCGGCGTCCATGAGCATTGAGCGGCGCAAGGTGCTCAAGGCCCTGGGCGCCGAACTGGTGCTGACCGAACCGGCCAAAGGCATGAAAGGTGCCATCGACAAGGCCGCTGAAATCGTCGCCGGCGACCCGGTCACCTACTTCATGCCGGCCCAGTTCGAAAACCCGGCCAACCCTGCCATTCACGAAAAAACCACCGGCCCGGAAATCTGGAACGACACCGACGGCGCGGTGGACGTGCTGGTGGCGGGTGTGGGTACCGGCGGCACCATCACCGGTGTGTCGCGCTACATCAAGCACACGGCGGGCAAGCCGATCCTGTCGGTGGCGGTCGAACCGATGGCGTCGCCGGTGATCACCCAGGCGCTGGCCGGTGAGGAGATCAAGCCGAGCCCGCACAAGATCCAGGGGATCGGCGCCGGTTTCGTGCCCAAAAACCTCGACCTGTCGATGGTTGACCGCGTGGAGCTGGTGACCGACGACGAGTCCAAGGCCATGGCTCGGCGCCTGATGCAGGAGGAGGGCATCCTCTGCGGTATCTCCTGTGGCGCGGCGATGGCGGTGGCCGTGCGTCTGGCCGAGAAACCGGAGATGCAGGGCAAGACCATCGTGGTGATCCTGCCGGACTCCGGTGAGCGTTACCTGTCGAGCATGTTGTTCAGCGATTTGTTCACCGATCAGGAAAACCAGGCGTGATGCTCACCACAACTGCCGGCTGATCGCCGGGTTTGATTTGTGTCAGCTGGTCAGCCGGGGCCTTCTGCATACTGGCCCAAATGTTTATCATGGCCGGCTGCTACGTCTGCTGTTGGCCAGGCGCTTATTTTCAGGAGTTGCTGCATGACCTTTTCTTTGGCCGCCAAGTTGTCGGTGCTGCTGCTGTTTATCGGCAGTACGCTGTATGTGCACCTGCGTGGCAAGGCCCGTTTGCCGATGTTGCGCCAGTTTGTTAACCATTCGGCGCTGTTTGCTCCGTATAACGCCTTGATGTACCTGTTCTCCGCGGTACCGTCCAAACCTTACCTGGACCGCAGCAAGTTCCCGGAGCTGGACGTGCTCAAGGACAACTGGGAAGTGATCCGCGAAGAGGCCATGCACCTGTTCGACGAGGGTTACATCCGCGCCGCCGAAAAGAACAACGACGCTGGTTTCGGTTCGTTCTTCAAGAAGGGCTGGAAGCGTTTCTACCTCAAGTGGTACGACAAACCGCTGCCGTCGGCCGAGGCCCTGTGTCCGAAGACCGTGGCGCTGGTGAGCAGCATCCCCAACGTCAAGGGCGCGATGTTCGCGCTGTTGCCGGGCGGCAGCCACCTCAACCCGCACCGCGATCCGTTTGCCGGGTCCTTGCGTTATCACTTGGGGCTGTCCACGCCCAACTCCGACGACTGCCGCATCTTTGTCGACGGCCAGGTTTACGCCTGGCGCGATGGGGAAGATGTGATGTTCGACGAAACCTATGTGCACTGGGTGAAGAACGAAACCGAGCAGACTCGGGTGATTCTGTTCTGCGATATTGAACGTCCGCTGAGCAACCGCCTGATGACCCGTCTCAACCGTTGGGTCAGCAAGCAGCTGGGGCGCGCGACTGCGCCGCAGAATCTGGATGATGAGCGGGTGGGTGGGATTAACCAGGCTTATGCGTGGAGCAAGACGTTCAGCGACAGGTTCAGCGGTCGGGTTAAACAGTTCAAGCGCAAGTATCCCAAGGTTTACCGGATTGCGCGGCCGGTGTTGGCGGTGGTGGTGTTGGTGTTGTTGTGGAAGTGGTTGTTTGGCTGATTTGGGATAGGGTTAGAACTGGGGGATGGGGGTGCTTCTGGTGTACATATCCGTTGCTGCGGTAACGGCTAATTAGGGTTCCGCCCTTACGGCGGGTCACTTTTGGAAAAGAGCCCGGAATGCCGGCCCAGCCAAAAGTAACCAAAACGGCTCTTGCCCCACCACTCGGCACCTCGCTAAGGCTCGGTGTGCCCGAACGCAGGCTTGAATCCGTGGGCCGCCGCGATGGGCCATCCTTGGCCCAGCGCGGCTAACCCGGCGTCCTGCCGGGTTACCCACGGATTCAAGCCTGCGTTCGGCCAGCGTGGTTGACGGGGCGCCCAAGATCAAGATCAAGATCAAAAGCCAAAGCAAAGCGGTGTGATATCTATCAGACAAATGGAGATCAAATGTGGGAGGGGGCTTGCTCTCGATGGCAGTGGGTCAGCTACAAATAAGCTGACTGACCCACCCTCATCGGGAGCAAGCCCCCTCCCACCTTTGCATCTCCAGTGTTGCTTATGAGGCGATCAACTGGCGCAGCACGTAGTGCAGGATGCCACCGGCCTTGAAGTATTCCACTTCATTGAGCGTATCTATCCGGCACAGCACTTCGACCTTCTCGCTGCTGCCATCCTCCCGCGTAATCACCAGCGTCAGGTTCATGCGCGGTACGATCTCCACGTCGGTGAGGCCGAGGATGTCGATGTTCTCCTTGCCGGTGAGTTTGAGCGATTTGCGGTTCTGATCCAGCTTGAACTGCAACGGCAACACGCCCATGCCCACCAGGTTGGAGCGGTGAATCCGTTCGAAGCTTTCGGCAATGACTGCCTTGACGCCCAGCAGGTTGGTGCCCTTGGCCGCCCAGTCGCGGCTGGAGCCGGTGCCGTATTCCTGGCCGGCGATCACTACCAGCGGCGTGCCTGCGGCCTGGTATTTCATCGCTGCGTCGTAGATCGCCATGCGCTCGCCAGTGGGGATGTACAGCGTATTGCCGCCTTCTTCGCCGCCGAGCATTTCATTGCGGATGCGGATATTGGCAAAGGTGCCGCGCATCATCACTTCATGGTTGCCCCGGCGTGAGCCGTAGGAGTTGAAGTCGCGCGGTTGAACGCCTTGTTCTTGCAGGTAGCGCCCGGCGGGGCTGTCGACCTTGATGTTGCCGGCAGGGGAGATGTGGTCCGTGGTCACCGAGTCGCCCAGCAGCGCCAGCACGTTGGCGCCCGTGACGTCCTTGATCACCGGCAGGGGGCCGGCAATATCGTCGAAGAACGGCGGGTGCTGAATATAGGTGGAGTCCTGCTGCCACACGTAGGTAGCGGCCTGGGGCACTTCGATTGCCTGCCATTGCTCGTCACCGGCAAACACTTCGGCGTATTCCTTGTGGAACATGCCCGTGGTGACTTGCGCCACGGCGTCGGCGATCTCTTTGCTGCTCGGCCAGATGTCTTTGAGGTACACCGGATTGCCGTCCTTATCGTTACCCAGCGGCTCGCTGCTGATATCGATACGCACGGTGCCGGCCAGTGCATAGGCCACCACCAGCGGCGGCGAGGCCAGCCAGTTGGTTTTCACCAGCGGGTGCACGCGGCCCTCGAAGTTGCGATTGCCGGACAGCACCGAGGCCACGGCGAGGTCGGCGGTCTGGATGGCTTTTTCAATCGGCTCGGGCAGCGGCCCGGAGTTGCCGATGCAGGTGGTGCAGCCATAGCCCACCAGGTCGAAACCGAGTTTATCCAGGTACTGGGTGAGGCCTGCGGCGTTGTAATAGTCGGTGACCACCTTGGAGCCCGGTGCCAGTGAGGTCTTGACCCACGGCTTGCGGGTCAGGCCCTTTTCCACGGCCTTTTTCGCCACCAGCCCGGCAGCCATCATCACGCTGGGGTTGGAGGTGTTGGTGCAGGACGTGATGGCGGCGATCACCACCGCGCCGTTCTTCAGGCGATAGGTGTTGCCTTCGTATTCGTAGTCGGCCTCGCCCACCAGGTCTGCATTGCCCACGGCCACGCCACCGCCGCCTTCGCTTTCCAGGCGGCCTTCTTCCTTGTTGGTCGGCTTGAATTGCAGGTCGAGAAAATCGCTGAACGCCTGGCCCACATTCGGCAGCGCCACGCGGTCCTGTGGGCGCTTTGGCCCGGCCAGGCTGGCTTCGACGCTGCCCATGTCCAGCGCCAGGCTGTCGGTGAACACCGGCTCCTGCCCCGCGTTGCGCCACAGGCCCTGGGCCTTGGTGTAGGCCTCTACCAGTTTCACGGTTTCGCTGGGGCGACCGGACAGGCGCAAGTAGTCCAGCGTCACGTCGTCCACCGGGAAAAACCCGCAGGTGGCGCCGTATTCCGGGGCCATGTTGGCGATGGTGGCGCGGTCGGCCAGCGGCAGGTCAGCCAGGCCATCGCCGTAGAACTCGACGAATTTACCCACCACGCCTTTTTTGCGCAGCATCTGGGTGACGGTCAGCACCAGGTCGGTGGCGGTGATACCTTCTTTCAATTTGCCGGTGAGCTTGAAGCCGATCACTTCCGGGATCAGCATCGACACCGGCTGGCCGAGCATGGCCGCTTCCGCTTCGATACCGCCCACGCCCCAGCCGAGCACGCCCAGGCCGTTGATCATGGTGGTGTGGGAGTCGGTGCCCACCAGGGTGTCGGGGAACGCATAGGTGCGGCCGTCTTCGTCTTTGGTCCACACGGTGCGGCCCAGGTATTCGAGGTTGACCTGGTGGCAGATGCCGGTGCCCGGCGGCACCACGCTGAAGTTGTCGAAGGCGCTCTGGCCCCAGCGCAGGAAGGCGTAGCGTTCGCCGTTGCGCTGCATCTCGATGTCGACGTTCTGCTCGAAGGCGTCGGCGTTGCCGAACTTGTCGACCATCACCGAGTGGTCAATGACCAGGTCCACGGGGGACAGCGGGTTGATGCGCTGCGGGTCGCCACCGGCCTTGGCCACGGCGGCGCGCATGGCGGCGAGGTCGACCACGGCAGGTACGCCGGTAAAGTCCTGCATCAGGACGCGGGCGGGGCGGTACTGGATCTCGCGGTCGGACTGGCGCTCTTTGAGCCAGGCGGCGATGGCCTTGAGGTCGGCGCCGGTGACGGTCTTGTCGTCTTCCCAGCGCAGCAGGTTTTCCAGCAGCACTTTGAGCGACATCGGCAGCTTGTCCAGGTCGCCCAGGCTCTTGGCGGCTTCGGGCAGGCTGAAATAGTGGTAGGTCTTGTTGTCGATTTCCAGGGTCTTAAGGGTTCTCAGGCTATCAAGGGATGACATGACACGACTCCTTATGGTCCGCACGGCTACGGACCTGGCGGGACGAACAGAGCGTTTAACTTAGCCCTGTTTTGAGTAGCAGGCTAATAACTGGACTGCCGGGTGAAGTCCAAGGTTCCGAACTCGGCTATCATGCGCGCGTTTTCATGACAGGCCTTGCACGACAGCAAGCCGGTGCCAGGAGATTCAATGAACACCCTTTTTATGCACTGCCGTCCGGGTTTCGAGGGCGAAGTCTGCTCCGAGATCGCCGAGCACGCCGCGCGCCTTAACGTTTCCGGTTACGCCAAGGCCAAGACCGGCAGCGCCTGCGCCGAGTTCGTCTGCACCGAGGAAGACGGCGCCCAGCGCCTGATGCACGGCCAGCGCTTCGCCGAATTGATCTTCCCCCGGCAGTGGGCGCGCGGGGTGTTCATCGACCTGCCGGAAACCGACCGCATCAGCGTGATCCTCGCTCACCTGCATCCATTCCCGGTGTGCGGCAGCCTGTGGCTGGAGATGGTCGACACCAACGACGGCAAGGAGCTGTCGAACTTCTGCAAGAAATTCGAAGTGCACCTGCGCAAGGCCCTGCTCAATGCCGGCAAGCTGGTGGACGACCCGAGCAAGCCGCGCCTGCTGCTGACCTTCAAGAGTGGCCGCGAAGTGTTCATGGGCCTGGCCGAGTCGAACAACTCGGCGATGTGGCCGATGGGCATCCCGCGCCTGAAATTCCCGCGTGACGCGCCCAGCCGCTCGACTCTGAAGCTGGAAGAGGCCTGGCATCACTTTATCCCCCGCGACCAGTGGGACGAGCGCCTGCACGGCGACATGACCGGCGTCGACCTCGGCGCCGCGCCCGGCGGCTGGACCTGGCAACTGGTCAACCGGGGCATGCTGGTGACCGCCATCGACAACGGCCCCATGGCCGAAAGCCTGATGGACACGGGCCTGGTGCAGCACTTGATGGCCGACGGTTTCACCTTCGTGCCAAAACAACCGGTGGACTGGATGGTGTGTGACATCGTCGAGAAACCGGCGCGCAATGCCGCGCTGCTGGAAACCTGGATCGGCGAGGGCCATTGCCGCGAGGCGGTGGTGAACCTGAAGCTGCCGATGAAGCAGCGTTATGCCGAGGCCAAACGCCTGCTGGAGCGGATCGAAGAGGGCTTCAAGGCGCGCGGTATTCGGGTGGAGATTGGCTGCAAGCAGCTGTATCACGACCGGGAGGAGGTGACCTGCCACCTGCGTCGGCTGGAGTCTGTAAAGAAACCCAAGAGACACTGACCGCCCCTGTGGGAGCGGGCTTGCCCGCGATAGCGGTATAACTGTCGAAATTATGTTGAATGTGCCCCCGTCATCGCGGGCAAGCCCGCTCCCACACTGGAGCGGGTGTGTTTCAGGAGTGATGTATGAGTGAATTACCCATTGACGGCACCCTCGACGCCACCGGCCTCAACTGCCCGGAGCCGGTGATGATGCTGCACCAGCACATCCGTGACCTGGCGCCTGGCGGCCTGCTCAAGGTGATCGCGACCGACCCTTCCAC
This sequence comes from Pseudomonas trivialis, assembly GCF_036864995.1. Taxonomy (NCBI): domain Bacteria; kingdom Pseudomonadati; phylum Pseudomonadota; class Gammaproteobacteria; order Pseudomonadales; family Pseudomonadaceae; genus Pseudomonas; species Pseudomonas trivialis. The sequence goes on from NZ_CP142151.1 coordinate 1,553,583, forward strand.
CCGTCGCGATATTCCCAAGTTCTGTGTGTTCCTGGACCACGAGCTGGTTGAACAGAAAGAAGAGGCCGGCACCTACCTGTACTGGATTCGCAAGAAAGCCGATTAAACCCGCGCCTTACCTGCGTGAATACGCCGGCGTGCACTGCGCGCCAGGCGCACCAGCAACATGCCTGCGGCGCAACTCAAGCCGACGATCAGGCCTTGCCACAAGCCGCTCGGGCCGCTGGCTGCGCCCAGCCAGTCGGTGAGTCCCAGGGCGTAGCCCACCGGCAGGCCCACGCCCCAATAGGCGAACAAGGTCAGCACCATGGTCACCCGGGTGTCCTGGTAACCGCGCAACGCACCGGCGGCGGTGACCTGGATCGAGTCCGAAAACTGGAACAGCGCGGAAAACACGATCAGCGTCGAGGCGAGGTGGATCACCACCGGGTCCGGCGTATAGATCGCCGCGATCTGCTCGCGAAACAGCAGCATCAGGCTGCAGGACAGGCAGGCATAGGCCAGCGCCGTGCCCATGCCGACCCCGGCGGCAAAGCGCGCCTCACGGGGTTCGCCACGGCCCAGGGCCTGGCCGACGCGCACGGTCACGGCCATGCTCAGGGAATAGGGAATCATGAACACCAGCGAGCTGACGTTCAGCGCGATCTGATGGCCCGACACCACGGTGGCGCCAAGGCTGCCGAGCAGCAGGGCGATCACGGCAAAAATGCTCGACTCGGCAAAGATCGCCACGCCAATCGGCAGGCCAATGCCCAGCACGCGTTTGATCACCGCCCATTGCGGCCAGTCGAAACGCTTGAACAGTTCGCTGCTCTGGTAGGCCGGGCCCCAGCGAGTCCAAAAGGCCAGGCCGAGCATCATCACCCACATTGCAATCGCCGTGGCCCAGCCGCAGCCCACGCCGCCCATGGCCGGCATGCCGAAGTGGCCGTAAATGAAGATGTAGTTCAGCGGAATGTTCAGCGCCAGGCCGCACAGGCCCATGACCATGCTCGGCCGGGTGCGGCCCAGGCCGTCACTGAAACAGCGCAGCACGTAATACAGCGCAATCGCCGGCATGCCGGCGGCGATGCCATGCAGGTAGCCCATGGACGGCGCGATCAGGTCGGGCTCGACCTTCATCGCCTGCAGCACCGGCTCGGCGCACAGCAGTAACAGCGCGCCGCACAGACCGACCACCACCGCCAGCCACAGGGACTGACGCACCAGCGGCCCGATCTCGCTGAACTGGCCCGCGCCGTAACGCTGGGCGACTTTGGGCGTGGTGGCCAGCAGGGTGCCGGTCATCAGCAGGTACACCGGAATCCAGATCGAGTTGCCCAGGCCCACCGCCGCCAGGTCCTGAGGGCTGACCCGCCCGGCCATCACCGCGTCGACGAAGCTCATCGCGGTTGTGGCCAGTTGACCGATCATGATCGGCAGGGCAAGCGTCAGCAGGCCGCGCACTTCCCGGCGGATGCGGGCGGGGCGGGTGAGGGGGGCGGTGGCAGTGTTCACGTACAGATGTCCAATCAAAGGCAAAGCGCAAGGACCGCGGATTCTACGCGTTGACGCAATGGTCAGGAAAAAACCTGTGTTGGGGATTTGTAAACGGCGTCGGCCTGATGTGGGAGGGGTTCTTCAGTGTGAGTCAGATCGCAAGGCTGTACACTGCCGTTCCGCCAAAGGAGCCCCGCCATGCTGATTGTTGCCGACGAGAATATTCCGCTGCTCGATGAATTTTTCCAGGGCTTTGGTGAGATTCGCCGCGTGCCCGGCCGCGCCATCGACCGCGCCACGGTCGAGCAGGCCGACGTGCTGCTGGTACGCTCGGTGACTAACGTCAATCGGGCCTTGCTCGAGGGCAGCAACGTCAAGTTCGTCGGCACATGCACTATAGGCACCGATCACCTGGACCTCGACTACTTCCAGCAGGCCGGCATTCACTGGTCCAGCGCCCCCGGTTGCAACGCGCGCGGCGTGGTGGACTACGTGCTCGGCAGCCTGCAGACCCTGGCTGAAATCGAAGGCGCCGACCTCGCCCAGCGCACCTACGGCATCGTCGGTGCCGGTGAAGTGGGCGGCCGGCTGCTCAAGGTGCTCAAGGGGCTGGGCTGGAACGTGCTGGTGTGCGACCCGCCACGGCAGATCGCTGAAGACGCAGACTACGTGAGCCTGGACCAGATCATCGAGCAGTGCGATGTGATCAGCCTGCACACGCCGCTGATCAAGTCCGGCAATGGTGCAACCTGGCGCCTGTTCGATCGCGAGCGTCTGCGGCAGCTCAAACCCGGCACCTGGCTGATCAACGCCAGCCGCGGCCCCGTGGTGCACAACGCCGCCCTGCGCGAGGTGCTGCTGGAGCGTGAAGACCTGCAGGCCGTGCTGGATGTGTGGGAGGGTGAACCGGAAGTGGACGTCGACCTGGCCGACCTCTGTGTACTGGCGACGCCGCATATCGCCGGCTACAGCCTGGACGGCAAGCAGCGCGGTACGGCGCAGATCTATCAGGCGTTGTGCGCATACCTTGGCCAGGCGCCCGGCATTGCTCTGAGTGACCTGCTGCCGCAGCCGTGGTTGGCCCAGGTGCAGTTGAATGCATCCACCGACCCGGCCTGGGCACTGGCCACGCTGTGCCGCAGCGTGTACGACCCGCGCCGCGATGATGCGGATTTCCGCCGCAGCCTGGTGGGAACCGTGCAGGAGCAGCGCAAGGCCTTCGACCTGCTGCGCAAGCATTACCCCGAGCGCCGTGAAATCGATGGCTTGAAGGTGCGGATCAATGGCGAGTCGCCGGTGCTGTCGAACATCGCGCGCGCGTTGGGCGCAGAGGTCGTTTAAGCGCCCATAAAAAAACCGGCCATCAAGGCCGGGTTTACGAAAGCTCTGGCGCTCGCCTCATTGGGCAGGCTTGACCAATCGCTGCTCCAGTTCGCTGCAGGCTTGCTGGATCATCTCTTCGGTAATCTGTACTTCGCGGCCCTTGGCGTCGATATACGAGCAAGGCAACTGCTGCGGTTGACGGATCACTTCAATCTTGGCATCACTGCTGTTTTGCAAGGTCATGGCCTGTCTCCTCATCAGGTTGTGTCCCTATTCTAAAACCCCCGCGTGACCGCGCTGTGACAACTCCCTGCACGCTCACCGGTTCGAACGACAAGTGCACCAGAAACCGCCATGGATTTCCAGTCGCGCGTTAGACCGATAGCCTCTAGGAGCCTGGGTCGCTGGGCATAATTAACCTGACTCATTGTTATTCGCCCAAGTTCCCCCAATGTTGAGTACAGGTTCCCCATCGGTAATGCCTTTATGTTCTCAGTCCGTCAACGCCGCGCGATTCGCCTGGCCAGTCGCTTTATCGCGCCCTATCGCTGGCAGGCGCTCGGTGCCTTGCTGGCGCTGATCGTTACCGCCGGCATCACCTTGTCCATGGGGCAGGGTATTCGCCTGTTGGTGGACCAGGGCTTCATGACGCAATCCCCACACCTGCTCAATCAGTCCATCGGCCTGTTCATGCTGCTGGTGCTGGGCCTGGCGGTGGGCACGTTTGCGCGGTTCTACCTGGTGTCGTGGATCGGCGAGCGGGTGGTGGCAGACATTCGCCGGCAGGTGTTCAACCACTTGATCTACCTGCACCCAGGCTTCTACGAGAACAACCGCAGCTCGGAAATCCAGTCGCGCCTGACCACCGACACCACCTTGCTGCAATCGGTGATTGGCTCGTCGCTCTCGCTGTTTTTGCGCAATGCGCTGATGGTCATCGGTGGCATCGTGCTGCTGTTTGTCACCAACCCCAAGCTCACCAGCATCGTGGTGGTGGCGCTGCCGCTGGTGCTGGCGCCGATTCTGATTTTCGGGCGTCGCGTGCGCAGCCTCTCGCGGCAGAGCCAGGACCGCATTGCCGATGTGGGCAGCTACGTGTCCGAGACCCTCAGCCAGATCAAGACGGTGCAGGCCTACAACCACCAGGTGCAGGACGAGCAGCGCTTCGCCGTGACCGTGGAAGAGGCTTTCGCCACCGCGCGCAAGCGCATCGCCCAGCGTGCCTGGCTGATTACCCTGGTGATCATGCTGGTGCTCGGCGCCGTGGGCGTGATGCTGTGGGTGGGCGGCATGGACGTGATCAACGGACGCATTTCCGGGGGTGAGCTGGCGGCGTTCGTGTTTTACAGCCTGATTGTCGGCAGCGCCGTCGGCACCCTGAGCGAAGTGCTCGGTGAGCTGCAGCGCGCCGCCGGTGCGGCTGAGCGCATCGGTGAATTGTTGCAGTCGAGCAACGAGATTAAAGCCCCGGTGGAGGGCACGGTGCGCTTGCCGGAGCGTGTCAGCGGGCGGATGGAATTGCAGGACCTGCGCTTTGCCTACCCGTCGCGCCCGGACACTTACGCCATCGACGGCTTGAGCCTGAGCATCAACCCCGGCGAAACCCTGGCACTGGTCGGCCCCTCCGGCGCGGGCAAGTCGACGCTGTTCGACCTGCTGCTGCGTTTCTACGACCCGCAGCACGGTCGCATTTCGCTTGAAGGCCACGCGCTGACCGAACTCGACCCTTTGGACCTGCGCCGCCACTTCGCGCTTGTTTCACAGAACCCGGCGCTGTTTTTTGGCAGCGTCGAAGACAATATTCGCTACGGCAATCCGTCTGCTACCCGCGAACAGGTTGAGGCCGCGGCGCGTATCGCCCATGCCCACGACTTCATCCTGCAAATGCCCGACGGCTACCAGACGCACCTGGGCGAAAGCGGCCTGGGCCTGTCCGGTGGCCAGCGCCAACGCCTGGCCATTGCCCGCGCGCTGCTGGTGGACGCACCGATCCTGCTGCTGGACGAAGCCACCAGCGCCCTCGACGCCCAGAGCGAACACCTGATCCAGCAGGCGCTGCCGCAACTGATGCAGGGCCGCACCACCCTGGTGATCGCGCATCGGCTGGCGACGGTAAAGAATGCGGACCGGATTGCGGTAATGGACCAGGGCAAGCTGGTGGCGGTGGGCACGCACCAGCAGTTGATTGCGAGCAATGCGCTGTACGCGCGGTTGGCGGCGTTGCAGTTCAGTGCGGACACGTAGTGCCACGCTTGTGGATACACTGAAAATCCAATGTGGGAGCCCCAAGCTTCAGGCAGCCACAATAAGCCCACTTTCACATTTGGCTATTACTGATCGTCGAAATAGCGCTCATGCCAATCCACCAGCGGCTGTGGCGAATTGAGCTTCTGCCCGTAGATCACCGAATAAGACAGCACGTTTTGCACATACTGACGGGTTTCGTCGAACGGGATGCTTTCCACCCACACGTCGAAACTCAGGTGGTCGGCACCGCGCAGCCACTGGCGTACGCGGCCGGGGCCGGCGTTGTAGGCGGCGGAGGCGAGCACGCGGTTGCCGTTGAACTGGCTGTGCACCTGGCTCAGGTAGGCGGCGCCGAGCTGGATGTTCTTGTCAGGGTCCAGCACCTGGGCCGGTGAGGCCAGGGGGATGCTGAATTTGCGCGCGGTCTCCTTGGCGGTGCCCGGCATCAGTTGCATCAGGCCGCTGGCGCCGACGCCGGAGCGCGCGTCGTCCATGAATGCGCTTTCCTGGCGGGTGATGGCGAACACCCAGCTCGAATGCAAGCCACGCACCTTGGCTTCACGCACCAGGGTGTCGCGGTGGGCCATGGGGAAGCGGATGTCCAGGTCATCCCAGTACTGCGCCTGGCTGATGGTGCGGATCGCCGGGAAGTACCACTTCATGTCGTAGGCCAGCCTGGCCTGGGCGACCATTTCATCGCGGTTGAAGTGACGGCTGACGTGATACCACTCGCGACGCCCGTCGACGATCTGGCCCCGCGCATAGAACTCCATTGCGCGGCGCACGCCCGGTGTATTGCGCACCTTGTTCATCAGCGCCTGGCTCATCACTAGCGGTTTGTTGGTGAGCTGGTACGGCGACTTGGAGCGGTCGGCGGCGAGGAAGCCGTAGAAATCCCGTTCCTTGGCGACGTTTTTGTACAGCACCATGGCTTGCGGATTTTTCGGCTCGGCCAGTTCCAGGCTGCGGGCCTGCCAGTAGCGCCAGCGGTTAGTGGTGGCCAGGTCCTGTGGCAGTTTGCGGGTGAGCTGGTAGGCCTCTTCCCAGCGTGCCAGGCGCAGCAGCAGGCGCAGGCGCCATTCGGATACCGTGTTGTCGCGCAGTTCGGGGTCGTACTGGGTCATCACGTCGAGGGCGCGCGGGTCATAGCGGCGGGCCAGGGTCAGGCCGATTTCGCGGGCGATCGACACTTTTTCGTCACGGGAAAAGTGCATGCTGCTGGCGTAGCCGTCGAGCAGGGCCATGGCCTTGTCCGGGTCCTGATGTGCCAAACGACGCAGGCCCAGGCCCACGGCATCGGACATGGCCTCGTTGGCCGGCAGGAAGCGTGACGGGTCGCTGAGCATGTCGGGCTTTTGCGCCACATCCACCATCAAGCGGCCTTGGGCGCCGAGGGTGGGCAGGGTTTTCACCAGGCTATTGGCCAGCGCGTAGTTGCGCGCCTCGGCGGCGAGCTTGGTGCGGTCCCAGATTTTCTGTTCGGTGAGCTGCCCGGCAGCTGCCCACTGGCCGAAGGTGACATCACAGGCGGCGGGTTGGGTTTTGCCGGTCATCCACAGCTTTTCGGCGGTCTTGTAGCCTTCGGCTTTCAGGTTGTGGGTGAGCTGGTATTGGCCGTGCAGGCAGTCCAGCTCAACGAAATTGAGCTTGGTGTCGTAGTACTTTTCAAAAGTCTGCCAGTCGCCACGTTCGGCGAGCCAGCGCAACCAACGTAGCTTCATCCAGTTGGCCTGGGGCAGGTCACCGTTCTTGGCGAGGAACTGCTCGATTTCCTCGTTGCTCGCGCTTTTAAGGCGCGCGGTCAGTTCGTCATAGGCCAGGTAGGGCGTCAGCGGATAGTCGGCCAGCGCCTGGCTGTATTGCATGTAGGGGCCAGTATCGCCCTTGGCCAGCGCACGTTTGGCTTCATCGTAGTATTGACGTTGGGTGGTGAGGTCCACGGCCTGGGCGGATTGGGCGGCGGTGGCGGAAAGAAGCAGACAGGATAAAAAGTTGAAAAGGCGACTGCGCATGAGACGTCCGTGCAGAGAAATCACGACTAGCACCGGCACCGCCGACACTGATTGCCCCTAGCTTAGCCTTTTGCCAGCGACCGGCGAAAGCTTTGCCGGGAGGTTCGTTCAAGTTCGACGGAAATGTCCTACAGAACGTGTCGACATCGAAAAAGCCGGCCGCATCCCACCCTCAACTCAGGTAGAATGCGCGCCCGGTTTTTGGAGAAGTGTATGACCCTGCTCAAATTCAGCGATGTGTCCCTTGCTTTCGGCGCTATGCCGTTGTTGGACAAGGTGTCCTGGCAGATCGCCCGTGGTGAGCGGGTGTGCATCATCGGCCGCAACGGCACCGGCAAGTCGAGCATGATGAAGCTGGTAAAGGGCGATCAGAAGCCCGATGACGGCTCTGTCTGGCGCGCTCCGGGCCTCAAGATCGGCGAATTGCCGCAGGAATTGCCGGTGGCCGACGGACGGACAGTGTTCGACGTGGTCGCCGAAGGCCTCGATGGCGTGGGCGAGTTGCTCGCGCAATACCATCACCTGGCGCAGAACTGCGTCACCGAAGAAGACCTGGACAAGCTGATGCATGTGCAGCAGGCGCTGGAAGCCCGTGACGGCTGGCGTTTGCAGCAACTGGTCGACAGCACCCTCAGCCGCCTGCAGTTGCCGGCCGACAAGACCCTCGCCGAGTTGTCCGGCGGCTGGCGTCGTCGCGTACTGCTGGCCCAGGCGCTGGTGTCCGAGCCGGATCTGCTGCTGCTCGACGAGCCGACCAACCACCTGGATATCGGCGCTATCGCCTGGCTTGAAGAAGCCATCAAGGACTTCCAGGGCGCCGTGCTGTTCATCACGCACGACCGGGCGTTCCTGCAGAGCCTGGCCACGCGCATCCTCGAGCTGGACCGTGGTGGTCTGATCGACTGGAACGGCGACTACGCCAGCTTCCTGGTGCACAAAGAGGCTGCGCTGTCCGCTGAAGAAACCGCCAACGCGCTGTTCGACAAGAAGCTGGCCCAGGAAGAAGTCTGGATCCGCCAGGGCATCAAGGCGCGCCGCACCCGTAACGAGGGCCGTGTGCGCGCACTCAAGGCCTTGCGTGTTGAGCGTGGTGAGCGTCGCGAGCGTACCGGCAAGGCCAATATCCAGCTGGACACCGCCGACAAGTCGGGCAAGCAGGTGATGGTGCTGGAGAACGTCAGCTTCCATCACCCGGGCGGTCCGTTGCTGATCAAGGACTTCTCCATGGTGCTGGCACGCGGCGACCGTATCGGTCTGCTGGGCGCCAACGGCACCGGCAAGACCACCTTGCTCAAGCTGATGCTCAATGGCCTGCAGCCGACCAGCGGCAAGGTGGAAGAGGGCACGCGTATCGACGTGGCCTACTTCGACCAGTTGCGCCACCAGTTGGACCTGGAAAAAACCGTGATCGACAACGTTGCCGAAGGCCGCGACTTTATCGACATCGACGGCCAGAGCCGCCACGTGCTGAGCTACCTCGGCGACTTCCTGTTCAGCCCCCAGCGTGCGCGCACGCCGGTCAAGGCGTTGTCTGGCGGTGAGCGTGCGCGCCTGTTGCTGGCCAAGCTGTTCAGCAAGCCGGCCAACCTGCTGGTGCTCGACGAACCGACCAACGACCTCGACGTGGAAACCCTCGAACTGCTGGAAGAAGTGCTGCTGACCTTCAACGGCACCGTGCTGATGGTCAGTCACGACCGGGCATTCCTCGACAACGTGGTCACCAGCACCCTGGTCTTCGAAGGTGAAGGCAAGGTGCGTGAATACGTCGGTGGTTATCAGGACTGGCTGCGCCAGGGCGGCTCGCCGCGTCTGCTGGGCGTGACCGAGAGCAAGTCCGGCAAGGCCGACCTGGCCTCCGCCGTGGTTGCACCGGTGGCGGCCGCACCTGCGCCCGCGCAGGACGCAGCGCCGGCGGCCAGGAAGAAGCTCAGCTACAAGCTGCAGCGCGAGCTGGAAGCCTTGCCGGGAGAGATCGAGGCCAAGGAGCAGCAGATCGCCGCAGTCGAAGCAGAAATGGCTGACGCGGGTTTCTACCTGCGTCCGGCGGCAGACACCGCCAAGGTCATCGCCTCCCTGGAGACGTTGAACCAGGAGCTGGAAGTGCTGGTTGAGCGTTGGGCCGAGCTGGATGCCTGATTGATCGGCAGGCACTAAAAAACCCGGTGTTCATCTGATGAATACCGGGTTTTTTATATGAAAGGCGATTCAAAATGTGGGAGGGGCGGTGCGACGATTAGACTTGCCCCCGATTAGGGAGTGTCAGTGGATACACCTGTAACTGACCCGCCGCCATCGGGGGCAAGTCGAATCGTCGCACCGCCCCTCCCACATTAGCCTCCATCGGTCTTACGAATTTTTTACCAGCTTGACGGCCAGTACATCGCACGGCGCGCCGTGCAGTACATCATTGGCAGTAGAGCCCAGCAACAACGCCAAACCGTGACGACCATGGCTACCCACCACGATCAAGTCGCAAGCCTTTTCCTTGGCCAAGTGGTGGATTTCCTGGCGCGGTTGGCCGTATGTCAGGTGGCAGTCTTCCTTTTTCAGGTGAGGGTATTTGAGAATCAAACGGTCCAGGCGCTCCTTGACCTGGTCAAATTGTTGTTGCTGCAACTGGGAAAGGTCCATCGGTACGTCACCGCCAAAGGCCATGGCCATGGGCTCGACGATATGCACCAGCGACAGTATGGCGCCATTGGCCAATGCAGATTCCTGCGCGCGCTTGATCACCGGATCGCACTCTTCGGTCAGATCGACAGCGACCAGAATATGTTTGTAGGGCATGAGGCGTTCCTCCAAGGGACTGCAATAACTTCAGTATGGCTGCTTTCAAGCGGATGCGGTTGCGTCAGATCAAATCCGCTCATCTGGAAATTCGGGGGTACTTCATATGACGGTCTGGATAGTGGTGTCAATCCTTCTGGTGGTTCTTAGCCCCCTGGCGTGGCTGCGCCCGTCGCGCCAGCAGAGCGGCCGCATGGCCCTGCGCATGGAGGCGCGACGCATCGGCCTGGCCATGCAACTGGCGCCGCAGGAATGGCCGCACTGGCTCAAACACGAGCCGCCTAGCCCCTGCGCGCAGTATTGCCGGCCACGACGCGGCACTGCGCCGGCGCTGTGGAGCTACTGGCAGCTGGAGCCCGGTGTATGGGTCAACCAGTGGCGCGAGGTGTGCGGGGACGAGGCTTTGCTGTCGCATTTTGCAACGCTGCCGGCCAATGTCTACAAGATCGAAGCGGACAAGCAGATGATCGCCGTTTACTGGGGCGAAAAGGGCGAGGCGAGTGTACTCAGAGACATCGACGCGCTGCTCAAGGCCTTGGCCTGAAAGCCGCGCAATAAAAAGCCCGACATTCATCATCGGGCTGGAGTTGGCCAGGCAGGCCGGTAATGCTGTTTGTCGCGTCGGATGTTCATCCTGGCGCAGTAAGGTACTCGCTAGCCTAGCGGGCTTACCCATTCTGTACAGCCCTTTTCATGATCCCGGCATTATTGATTCAGTGAATAATTGAATATTTCCTCTAGGCGGGGCTAGGGTTGTGGTTCCTGAAATGACTGGAAAGTCGCGTTTTCCCTAGCCTTTGGAGCGATTGACAATTGCCTGGAATTGGATGAAGGTGGCGTACCCAAATCAAACGGGCGTATGAATTGAGCGTTTGTCTGTCAGATGCTTCATACATAACCCCGACTATCGCATTGGCGGGTGTGCCTGGCGGATGGGCGTGAACATCGAGCAAAACCTCAATGTCCAACCCTAGGCCAGCGTCCAGTGTGTACTGTTCAGCTTCCATATCGTGGAGATCAGTTGATGATTTACGAAGGTAAAGCCATCACGGTTAAGGCTCTTGAAAGTGGCATCGTCGAATTGAAATTCGACCTCAAGGGTGAGTCCGTCAACAAGTTCAACCGTCTAACCCTGAACGAACTGCGTCAGGCCGTAGACACCATCAAAGCGGATGCTTCAGTCAAGGGCGTGATCGTCTCCAGCGGCAAGGACGTGTTCATCGTCGGCGCTGACATCACCGAATTCGTCGACAACTTCAAGCTGCCCGATGCGGAGCTTGTGGCCGGCAACCTCGAAGCCAACAAGATTTTCAGCGATTTCGAAGACCTCAACGTACCCACCGTTGCCGCGATCAACGGCATCGCGCTGGGCGGCGGCCTGGAAATGTGCCTGGCTGCAGACTTTCGCGTGATGTCGGCGACTGCCAAAGTCGGCCTGCCCGAAGTCAAGCTGGGCATCTACCCGGGCTTTGGCGGCACCGTGCGCCTGCCGCGCCTGATCGGTGCCGACAACGCCATCGAGTGGATCGCCGCCGGTAAGGAAAACAACGCTGAAGACGCACTGAAAGTCGGTGCCGTCGATGCCGTGGTTGCCCCGGACAAGCTGGCTGAAGCTGCGCTGAACCTGATCAAGGGCGCCATCAGCGGCGAATTTGACTACAAGGCCAAGCGTCAGCCAAAGCTGGAAAAGCTCAAGCTCAACGCCATCGAGCAAATGATGTCGTTCGAAACCGCCAAGGGTTTCGTGGCGGGTCAGGCCGGCCCTAACTACCCGGCGCCGGTTGAAGCGATCAAGACCATTCAGAAGGCGGCTAACTTCGGTCGCGACAAGGCCCTGGAAGTGGAAGCGGCGGGCTTCGTCAAACTGGCGAAGACTTCGGCAGCTCAGAGCCTGATCGGCCTGTTCCTGAACGATCAGGAACTGAAGAAAAAAGCCAAGGCCTACGACGAGATCGCCAAAGACGTGAAACAGGCTGCCGTACTCGGCGCCGGGATCATGGGCGGCGGTATCGCCTATCAGTCGGCGTCCAAGGGCACGCCGATCCTGATGAAGGACATCAACGAGCACGGTATCGAGCAAGGCCTGGCGGAAGCCGCCAAGCTGCTGGTCGGCCGCGTGGACAAAGGTCGCATGACCGCGGCGAAAATGGCTGAAGTGCTTAACGGCATTCGTCCTACGCTGTCCTACGGTGACTTCGGTCATGTGGATCTGGTGGTCGAAGCTGTCGTCGAAAACCCGAAGGTCAAGCAGGCCGTACTGGCCGAAGTGGAAGCCCAGGTCAAGGACGACACCATCCTGGCCTCCAACACCTCGACCATTTCCATCACGCTGCTGGCTCAGGCCCTCAAGCGCCCGGAAAACTTTGTCGGCATGCACTTCTTCAACCCGGTACACATGATGCCGCTGGTGGAAGTGATCCGTGGCGAGAAGTCCAGCGAGCTGGCCGTTGCCACCACCGTGGCCTACGCCAAGAAAATGGGCAAGAATCCGATTGTAGTCAACGACTGCCCGGGCTTTCTGGTCAACCGCGTGCTGTTCCCCTACTTTGGCGGTTTCGCCAAGCTGGTCAGCGCCGGCGTGGACTTTGTGCGCATCGACAAGGTAATGGAAAAATTCGGCTGGCCCATGGGCCCGGCGTACCTGATGGATGTGGTCGGCATCGACACCGGCCACCACGGTCGCGACGTGATGGCTGAAGGCTTCCCGGACCGCATGAAAGACGACCGCCGTTCGGCGATCGACGCACTGTACGAGGCCAAGCGCCTGGGCCAGAAGAACGGCAAGGGTTTCTACGCCTACGAGGCCGACAAGAAGGGCAAGCAGAAGAAAGTGGCCGACCCGTCGGTGCACGAAGTGCTGGCGCCGGTCATCTATGAGCAGCGTGAGGTGTCCGACGAGGACATCGTCAACTGGATGATGATCGCCCTGTGCCTGGAAACCGTGCGCTGCCTGGAAGACGGCATCGTCGAAACCGCCGCTGAGGCCGACATGGGCCTGGTGTACGGTATTGGTTTCCCTCCGTTCCGTGGCGGTGCGCTACGTTACATCGACTCGATCGGTGTGGCCGAGTTCGTTGCCCTGGCTGACAAATACGCTGATCTGGGCCCGCTGTACCACCCGACCGCGAAGCTGCGTGAAATGGCCAAAAATGGCCAGAGCTTCTTCGGTTAAGCGCCCCCGGACATTAGAGCGAGACTATTTATGAGCTTGAATCCAAGAGACGTCGTGATTGTCGACTTCGGCCGCACCCCGATGGGTCGCTCCAAGGGCGGCATGCACCGCAACACCCGCGCCGAGGACATGTCGGCGCACCTGATCAGCAAGTTGCTGGAGCGCAACGTCAAGGTCGACCCCAACGAAGTCGAAGACGTGATCTGGGGCTGCGTCAACCAGACCCTGGAGCAGGGCTGGAACATCGCACGCATGGCGTCGTTGATGACCCAGATCCCGCACACTGCAGCGGGCCAGACCGTGAGCCGCCTGTGCGGTTCGTCGATGAGCGCGCTGCACACCGCCGCGCAGGCGATCATGACCGGCAACGGTGATGTGTTCGTGGTCGGTGGCGTGGAGCACATGGGCCATGTGAGCATGATGCACGGCGTCGATCCCAACCCGCACATGTCGCTGTACGCGGCAAAAGCGTCGGGCATGATGGGCCTCACCGCAGAAATGCTCGGCAAGATGCACGGCATCACCCGTGAAGCCCAGGACGCGTTTGGCCTGCGTTCCCACCAGCTCGCCCACAAGGCGACCGTGGAAGGCAAGTTCAAGGATGAAATCATCCCTATGAACGGCTACGACGAGAACGGTTTCCTCAAACTGTTCGACTACGACGAAACCATTCGTCCGGATACCACCCTGGAAAGCCTGGCGGCCTTGAAGCCAGCCTTCAATCCGAAGGGCGGCACCGTGACGGCCGGTACGTCGTCGCAAATCACCGACGGTGCCTCGTGCATGATCGTGATGTCGGCGCAGCGTGCCCAGGACCTGGGTATCCAGCCGATGGCGGTGATTCGTTCCATGGCTGTGGCGGGGGTTGACCCGGCGATCATGGGCTATGGTCCGGTTCCGGCCACGCAAAAAGCCTTGAAGCGCGCAGGCCTGACCATCGCCGATATCGACTTCTTCGAGCTCAACGAAGCTTTCGCCGCACAGGCCCTGCCGGTGCTGAAAGATTTGAAAGTGCTCGACAAGATGAACGAGAAGGTTAACCTGCACGGCGGCGCAATTGCCCTGGGTCATCCGTTTGGTTGCTCCGGTGCACGTATCTCCGGTACTTTGCTCAACGTGATGAAGCAAAATGGCGGCAACCTGGGTGTTGCAACCATGTGCATTGGTCTTGGCCAAGGCATCTCCACCGTCTTCGAACGCGTCTAAGCGTTGTTTGGCGGAACGCCGGGGCCCAGTGCCCCGGTTTTTGTTTTTTGGCGTTTTGTAATATTTTTTTTAACGAATTTTGTGAGGGGGCCGCAGCATGAAAGTCGAACCAGGGCTCTACCAGCATTATAAAGGTCCGCAATACCGTGTTTTCAGTGTGGCGCGACACTCCGAAACCGAAGAACAAGTAGTGTTTTACCAAGCACTGTATGGCGATTACGGCTTTTGGGTGCGTCCCTTGAGCATGTTCCTGGAGTCCGTCGAAGTTGACGGCGAGCAGGTCCCGCGCTTTGCTTTGGTGCAGGCCGAACCCAGTCTTTTTTCAGGGCAATAACGGCAGGTCGCGCAGAATGCTGCGCTTGACCTCACCTTGTTGCCACTATATATAGCGTTGCCGCGTCAGGCGCCAACTGCCTTTCACTTCTCGAATTCAGGAATTTTCCGATCCATGGGCAAATCGCTGGTCATTGTGGAATCCCCGGCTAAGGCCAAGACCATCAACAAGTACTTGGGCAACGAGTACGTGGTGAAGTCGAGTATCGGCCATATCCGAGACCTGCCCACCAGCGGTTCGGCTAGCGCCAGCAAGGAGCCTGCCGCCAAGCGCGGCAAGGCCGCCGCGGGCGAAGGTCCGGTACTCACGCCAAAAGAGAAAGCGCGCAAGCAGCTGGTCTCGCGCATGGGTGTGGACCCGGATCATGGCTGGAAGGCCAAGTACGAAATCCTTCCGGGCAAGGAAAAGGTCATCGAAGAGCTGCGCCGGCTCGCCAAGGATGCCGACACCATCTATCTCGCGACGGACTTGGACCGCGAAGGGGAAGCCATTGCCTGGCACCTGCGCGAAGCCATCGGTGGTGACGACTCCCGCTACAAGCGGGTGGTGTTCAACGAAATCACCAAGAAAGCCATCCAGGAAGCGTTTTCCAAACCGGGCGAGCTGGACATCGACCGTGTCAACGCCCAGCAGGCGCGTCGTTTCCTCGACCGCGTAGTGGGTTACATGGTTTCGCCACTGCTGTGGGCAAAGATTGCCCGTGGCCTGTCTGCCGGTCGGGTGCAATCGGTAGCGGTCAAGCTGGTGGTGGAACGTGAGCGCGAGATTCGTGCGTTCAACCCCGAAGAGTACTGGGAAGTCCACGCGGACCTCGGCACCGCCAAGGGCAACAATGTGCGCTTTGAAGTGGCCCGCGAGAAAGGCGAGGCGTTCAAACCGCTGAACGAAGCCCAGGCCATGGCCGCGCTGGAGAAGCTCAAGGCCTCCAGCTACAGCATCGTCAAGCGTGAAGACAAGCCGACCAGCAGCAAGCCGTCCGCGCCGTTCATCACCTCCACCCTGCAACAGGCCGCGAGCAACCGCCTGGGCTTCGGTGTGAAGAAAACCATGATGATGGCCCAGCGTCTGTACGAAGCGGGCTACATCACCTATATGCGTACCGACTCCACCAACCTGTCCCAGGACGCGGTGGCAATGGCGCGTACCTATATCGAAAGCGAATTCGGCAAGAAGTACCTGCCGGAGAAGCCAAACGTCTACAGCAGCAAGGAAGGCGCCCAGGAGGCTCACGAAGCGATTCGTCCTTCCGATGCCAACACTGAGCCGAGCAAGCTGAGCGGCATGGAACGCGACGCCGAGCGTCTGTACGAGCTGATCTGGCGCCAGTTCCTGGCGTGCCAGATGCTGCCGGCGCAGTACCTGTCCACCACGGTGAGCGTGGGTGCCGGCGACTTCGAGCTGCGTGCCAAGGGCCGTATCCTCAAGTTCGATGGCTACACCCGCGTGATGCCGCAAATCGCCAAACCGGGCGATGACGATGTACTGCCGGACATGGCCCAGGGCGACACGCTGAAGCTGATCAAGCTCGACCCGTCCCAGCACTTCACCAAGCCACCGGCTCGTTACTCGGAAGCCAGCCTGGTGAAAGAGATGGAAAAACGTGGCATCGGTCGTCCTTCGACCTACGCGGCGATCATCTCTACCATCCAGGACCGTGGCTACGTGGCGCTGCACAACCGTCGCTTCTACTCGGAAAAGATGGGCGATATCGTTACCGAGCGTCTGTCCGAGAGTTTCTCCAACCTGATGGACTACGGCTTTACCGCCGGTATGGAAGAGAACCTCGATGACGTGGCCCAGGGCGAGCGCGACTGGAAAAACGTGCTGGACGAGTTCTACGGCGACTTCAAGAAGAAGCTCGAAGTGGCTGAAAGCCCTGACACCGGCATGCGCGCCAATCAGCCGGTGATGACCGACATTCCATGCCTGACCTGCGGCCGGCCGATGCAGATTCGTACCGCGTCCACCGGCGTGTTCCTCGGCTGCTCGGGCTACAGCCTGCCGCCCAAGGAGCGCTGCAAGGCCACCGTCAACCTGGTGCCGGGCGATGAAATCGCCGCCGATGACGAGGGTGAGTCCGAGTCGCTGGTGCTGCGTGGCAAGCATCGCTGCCCGATCTGCAGCACGGCGATGGACGCTTACCTGCTGGACGAGAAGCACAAGCTGCACATCTGCGGTAACAACCCGGATTGCAACGGTTACGAGATCGAAGAGGGCACCTACCGCATCAAGGGCTATGAAGGCCCGAGCCTGGAATGTGACAAGTGCGGCAGTGAAATGCAGCTCAAGACCGGCCGTTTCGGCAAGTTCTTCGGTTGCACCAACCCGACCTGCAAGAACACCCGCAAACTGCTCAAAAGCGGTGATGCTGCGCCACCGAAAATGGATCCGGTGAAGATGCCCGAGCTCAAGTGCGAGAAGGTCAACGACACCTATATTTTGCGCGATGGTGCGTCGGGGCTGTTCCTGGCTGCCAGCCAGTTCCCGAAAAACCGCGAGACCCGTGCGCCGCTGGTGCTGGAAATCGTACCGCACAAGGACGAAATCGATCCCAAGTACCACTTCCTGTGTGAAGCGCCGAAGAAGGACCCGGATGGTCGCCCAGCCGTGATCCGCTACAGCCGAAAAACCAAGGAGCAGTACGTGCAGACCGAAGTGGACGGCAAGCCGACTGGCTGGAAAGCCTTCTACGACGGTGGCAAGTGGAAGGTGGAGGACAAGCGCCAGGGCGCTTGATTCACTAGTCTGTTAAGGTTGAAAGCCGTCTGTATAGACGGCTTTTGCTTTTTGTAGGAGCGAGTTTGCTCCCACACTGTCAGCATCAGGCTTATTCGTTGTGGAGATTGCCGTCATGGCCAACGAACTCTATACCCGTACCAACCAGAAAATTTACTTCGCGGGTTTGTCCCTGGAAGCCCTCGGCCGTGCCGAGCTAGGCAAAGAGATGAACGCTATCGCGCTGACCCAGGCCGGGCGGGAAGCAGCCTTGTTTCATCTGTATGGTGCGTTGCTGGGGCTGTGCCATGAAATCGCCGGGTACTACCGCCTGCCGCAGGCCGGTGCGCCCCGTGCGGAATTGATCATGACCCGCGAAGTGCTGCAAAGCATGGCTATTCCCGAGCTGGCCGAGTTGGTGGAAATGGCTCAGAGCCCGGACAGCTGGATAGCGCGCCTGCTCAAGGCCCATGCCGACATGTTCCAGCCGCCGCGAGTGCCCCATGTGCCCAAAGGCGATGTGACACAGCCGTTGATTGTGGCGATTTCGCTGGAAGACGATGAGCCCAAGCCGTTGAGCCGTGAGGAATTGGAAAGCTGGCGCCAGGAGCTGAAAAAGCTGGCGTTGCGCTTTCGCGAAGGTTTGAACGAGTGCTGAAGCGGGATCACTGATGCTCACAGATCAAAGCTGTGGGAGATTCCAGCGCCGTCGCGCAGCAAACTGGAGTTTCTTTGGCTAGCGGTTTTTTGTGTCTAGCGGGCTTGCCACAGGTGTGTGGTTGCCTGAAATAGCTCATGCTTTTGCGCTAAAGCGCCATTCATCAAGCCGTAAAGAAACCTCTTCAGTTCCACAGCGACGCCGGGTGGATGACTGATATAATCCCGGCCTTTCGTGGAGAACAGATTTTTATGCCGACGTCCTTTCTGGAAATTGTTGAACTGCCTGACGGCCGCATCGAACTGCGCCGGGCTGAGGACGAAGGTTCTCTGGTTATTCTGGACTTTTCCGAGGACGCCAAGGTGTTCCTGCAAGGCCAGCACGTGGAAGTGGCAAAAGCCATGTTGAGCGTGGGTGTGCAGATGGCCGGTCGCCTGGCGGAAGGTGAGCCGGAGAAAGACGATGGCCCGAAGGTGCTTCACTGAATCACTGCCAAGGCTGAATGGGTTTTTGTGGCAAGCCCGCGTGCCACAAAAACCCTGTTTACCCCAGTCGAATATTCAAACTCTGCGCATCGCCCATGCGAGCAGCACTGATCAGTTGCTGTTTGGTTGTCGGATTCAAAGGATTTAACCAGCTCACCACTGTATGGCTACGGCCCAGGCGCAATGCTTCGCAGGTTAACTGCTGGGCGCTTTGCAGGCCGCGTGGCTGCAGCAACAGGATGCGCTCGCGATTAAGGCCGGCGTCCCGCAGCCAGGCCTGAGTAAGGCTGGCGGGCGGGGCGATCAGCGTCAACCAGCGCGCGTCCTGCTCCTCGCTCAATTCCCGAAGGATCGGCGCCAGCAGGCTCAGGCAGTTCCCGGCAGCACCGCGCAACGACAATTCACTGAACGCCTCGGCCTCGGACCCCCACGGGGCCTCGACCGTTTCCTTGAGCAGCGGCGCAAGTGGTTGAGCCATGAAGGCCTCAAACAGCGACAGTTGTGCCTGTTGTGGGGTGTGCATGAACTGCATGATGCCTCCTAGCGGCGTATGACGCCGACACTCAAGCCTTCGATCACCAGGTCCTGATCTTTCAGGTTCACTTCAATCGGGGCGAACTCAGGGTTCTCGACCAGCAGCCAGACCTTGCTGCCTTCACGCTTGAAGCGCTTGACCGTCACTTCATCGCCGATACGGGCGACGACGATCTGGCCGTTACGCGCTTCGCGGGTGGTGTGCACTGCCAGCAGGTCGCCGTCGAAAATGCCCACGTCCTTCATGCTCATGCCATGTACCCGCAACAGGTAATCGGCGCGAGGGTGAAAGAAAGTTGGATTGATGTTGCAGGATTCCTCGACGTGCTGCTGCGCAAGGATCGGCGCACCGGCAGCAACTCGGCCAATGATCGGCAGGGTCGACTCGTCGGCCTTGGCTTCAAAGCCGGGGATGCGGATTCCCCGTGAAGCGCCTGGGGTCATCTCGATCGCGCCTTTGCGGGCGAGGGCCTTGAGGTGTTCTTCAGCGGCATTGGGGGATTTGAACCCCAGCTCCAGCGCAATTTCCGCTCGCGTCGGCGGGTAGCCGTTGTCATCGAGGCAGCGCTTGATAAAAGCCAGAATCTCAGCTTGGCGTGGCGTCAGTTTTAGCATGTTGATCGCTCTGTCTTTTTATACAGTGACTGGGATTATATACAGTGAACTGCGCTTGGCAATCATCCTTTTCCGCACCTCCGCTGGACGGTCATCCGGCAGGCTCCCCACAAGGCAGAGATAGCGCTGCCTACGCATCGTCAAGGATGTGATTAAATACCGGTGAAAAAGGTGACTGCCCGGCCGGAAAACGAACTCACAGGCTTGACAAGACATACCTTGAAACGTATGTTTCAAACAAGTGTTTGTCAGGCGGAGTAGCCATGGCCCAGTCGGAAACCGTTGAACGCATTCTCGATGCCGCCGAGCAATTGTTCGCGGAAAAAGGATTCGCCGAAACTTCATTGCGCCTGATCACCAGCAAGGCCGGGGTTAACCTGGCCGCAGTGAACTACCATTTCGGCTCGAAAAAGGCCTTGATCCAGGCGGTGTTTTCGCGCTTTCTGGGGCCGTTCTGCGCCAGCCTCGACCGCGAGCTGGAGCGCCGCCAGGCCAAGGCCGACCACAAGCCGAGTCTGGAAGACCTGCTGGAGATGCTCGTCGAGCAGGCCCTGGTGGTTCAACCGCGCAGCGGAAACGACCTGTCGATCTTCATGCGCTTGCTGGGCCTGGCGTTCAGCCAGAGTCAGGGCCACCTGCGTCGTTATCTTGAAGACATGTATGGCAAGGTGTTCCGTCGCTACATGTTGCTGGTCAACGAAGCCGCTCCGCGCATTCCGCCGATCGAACTGTTCTGGCGCGTGCATTTCATGTTGGGCGCGGCCGCGTTCAGCATGTCCGGGATCAAGGCGCTGCGTGCGATTGCCGAGACCGATTTCGGCGTCAACACGTCCATCGAGCAAGTGATGCGCCTGATGGTGCCGTTCCTGGCTGCTGGCATGCGCGCCGAAACCGGCGTCACCGACCCCGCCATGGCTGACGCCCAACTGCGCCCACGCAGCAAAACTGCACCCGTGCCCGCCAAGGTTTGACCGCTGCGGGTGTGCGTGGCTGCTTGCATCCGCTAAAGTAGCCGCCATGCCGATTTCAGCTATTTACTCGCAACCCGTCGTGCTCACCGTACCTGGTGAGGGCGACGGGTTGTGCGCGTTATTAAAGGAAGGTTTATGACTGCTGCCCTGCAAGGTTCTTTGATGGTCGACGTTGCCGGCACATGGCTGACGGCCGAGGATCGCCACTTGTTGCGCCAGCCTGAGGTAGGCGGTCTGATCATTTTTGCGCGCAATATCGAGCATCCGCGTCAGGTGCGCGAGCTGAGCGCAGCAATACGCGCGGTGCGTCCGGACCTGCTTTTGGCGGTCGATCAGGAGGGCGGTCGCGTACAGCGCCTGCGCCAGGGGTTTGTACGCCTGCCGGCCATGCGTGCGCTGGCGGACAACCCCAACGCCGACTACCTGGCCGAACAGTGCGGCTGGATCATGGCCACTGAAGTGCTGGCGGTTGACCTGGACCTCAGCTTCGCTCCGGTGCTGGACCTGGACTACCAGCGCAGCGCCGTGGTGGGCACCCGCTCCTTCGAGGGCGACCCCGAGCGCGCCTCTTTACTCGCCGGTGCCTTTATTCGCGGCATGAACAGCGCCGGTATGGCCGCCACCGGTAAACACTTCCCCGGCCACGGGTGGGCCGAGGCGGATTCCCACGTTGCCATTCCCAATGACGAACGCAGCCTGGAGCAGATTCGCGCCAACGACCTGGTGCCTTTCGCGCGCCTGAGTCGGCAATTGGCAGCGGTGATGCCGGCGCACGTTATCTACCCGCAGGTTGACGCCCAGCCGGCCGGCTTTTCGCGTCGCTGGTTGCAGGACATCCTGCGTGGCGAGTTGCAATTTGACGGGGTGATTTTCAGCGATGACCTGTCCATGGCCGGCGCCCATGTGGTCGGCGACGCCGCCAGTCGCATCGAAGCGGCGCTGACCGCCGGCTGCGACATGGGGCTGGTGTGCAACGATCGCGCGGCCGCCGAGCTTGCACTCACCGCCGCGCAACGGATGAAGGTCACGCCCTCTGCGCGCATTGCGCGGATGCGCGGCCAGGCAATTGCGTCGACGGACTACAAGCAGGACCCGCGTTGGATGGCGGCGTTAGGTGCGCTGCGGGACGCGCAGTTGATCGAGTGACAAGAGATGTTGCAGCCCCAGCGCTGGAGCGTGCTGATCCTTGCGCAGCGCATGCAGCAGAAACCCTGGACCGACGCACCCCGGTGAAGAACTTCCAAGCTGAGCACCGAATGCCTCTGTGGCGAGCGGGCTTGCCCCGCGTTGGGGTGCGCAGCGCCCCCAATCAAGGAAAACCCGGCCTATCTGACACTGCGCGGAGCCTGATTTTGGGGCTGCTTCGCAGCCCAACGCGGGGCTAGCCCGCTCGCCACAGAACCTCTCTATCCGGTCAACGCTTTTCCTGCTTGTTGGGCAACGGCGCAAACAATGCCTCAATATCGTCATTGCCCAACTGCCAATCCCCGGTGGTACGGCCGTCCAGTACACCCGCCGCCAAATCCGACTTTTCCTTCTGCAGGTGCTGGATTTTCTCCTCCACCGTGCCCCGCGCAATCATCTTGTACACGAACACCGGCTTCTCTTGCCCGATGCGGTATGCGCGGTCGGTGGCCTGGTTTTCGGTGGCCGGGTTCCACCACGGATCGTAGTGGATCACGGTGTCGGCCTCGGTCAGGTTCAACCCCACGCCGCCGGCCTTGAGGCTGATCAGGAATATCTGCAACTTGCCGCTCTGGAAGTCCTTGACCGGCGTGCGCCGGTCCCGGGTCTGGCCAGTGAGCAAGGCATAGGCGATCCCGCGCTGTTGCAGCTCCACTTCGATCAGGCTCAGCATCGAAGTGAATTGCGAGAACAGCAGCACCCTGCGCCCCTCGGCAAACAACTCATCCAGCATCTGCATCAGGCTGTCGAGCTTGCCCGAGCTGCTGCCATGGGCGGGCAGGCTGGCGTCGTTGACCAGGCGCAGGTCACAGCACACCTGGCGCAACTTCAGCAGCGCCTCGAGGATGATGATCTGGCTGCGCGCCACGCCCTTGCGGGTGATCTCGTCACGGACTTTCTTGTCCATGGCCAGACGCATGGTTTCGTACACGTCGCGCTGCGCCTCGTTGAGATCGACCCAATGAATGATCTCGGTCTTGGGCGGCAATTCGGTGGCCACCTGTTCCTTGGTGCGCCGCAACAGGAAGGGTTTGATCCGACCGTTGAGATGCTGCAAGCGCACCTCACTGGCGCGCTTTTCGATGGGCACGCGGTAATCACGATTGAAGCTTTTGACGTCCCCCAGCCAGCCCGGCAGCAGGAAGTGGAACAACGACCACAACTCGCCCAGGTGGTTTTCCAGCGGCGTACCGCTCAGGCACAGGCGCTGGCGTGCATTCAGCTCGCGTGCCGCCTGGGCCGCCTTGCTGTTGGGGTTCTTGATGTACTGCGCTTCATCGAGGATCAGCACGTGCAAGGGCAGGGCGGCGAGCTGTTCGATGTCCTTGGGCAGCAGCGCATAGGTGGTCAGCAGCAGGTCGTAGTCCTGCAGGCTCTGATCCTTCGACGGCGCGAAGTGTTTCTTGCGTCCGGCGCCGTACAGCGCCAGCACCTTGAGTTGCGGCGTGAAATGCGCCGCTTCGTCGAGCCAGTTGGGAATCAGGCTGGTCGGCATCACCACCATGCAGGGCCGGTCCAGGCGCCCGGCAGCTTTCTCCGTAAGGATATGCGCCAGGGTTTGCAGGGTTTTGCCCAGGCCCATGTCATCCGCCAGAATCCCGCCCACGTCCAGCTGGCGCAGCGACTGCATCCAGCTCAGTCCCTCCAGCTGGTAGGGGCGCAGCGTCGCATTCAAGCCTAGGGGCGCGACGCAGGTGAAGTCCTTGATGTCACGCAGGCGCTGGGCAAAGTTGCGGATCTTTTCGCCGCCTTCCCATTGCAGCGGCAGGTCTTGCAACGGGTTCAAGCGAATCGCGTCGGCCTTGGCCAGGCGCAACGTGGTGGTGCCCGGCTCCTGCAGATAGAACTCGCCGAGGGTGGCCAGCACTGGTTTGAGTCGACCGTACGGCAGCGCCACCTGCAGCGGTCCGTGGCCGTTGGGCAGGCCGGGGATATTCACCAGAATCAGCTCTTCATCGCGGCGCCGCGCCAGTTTCTCCGGGTTGAGAATTTCGGTGTGGGAGCGCATCAGGTTCAGCAGGATCGGCAGCAGGCTCAGGCGTTCGCCGTTGACGATGATGCCCAGCTCCAGGTCGAACCAGTCGCGCTCCGGCGCTTCGTCGACGCTGGCGTACCAGTCGTCCACCGGGCTCAGGTCGAAGCCGAAATCCTCATCGATCTGCAGCTCCCAGCCTTCGGCGTGCAAGCCTGGCGATGCATTGAGGGTGAAGTTCAGCCAGGCGCTGTCGTTGACCATTTCGAACAGTTCGCCAGCGCTCTCAGGCAACGCCTTGCTCTGGCGCGTGGCGATCTTGAAACCGAGCTGGCGCAGGCGCTCGCGATACGATTGCTCAAGCTCCGGGTGGCGTTTGATGCGCAGGCTCCGGGTTTCCTGGCGCACGATGATGTCGGCGTTTTTCTGCCCGCTGACGTAGTTGCCCAGGTAGTTGAACGACAACGCTGCACGGTGCTGGATATAACGCTGCATCTTGCCGTTGCGCGGTTCGAACGCGCTGAACTCGACACTGGCCAGCCACAGACGCGGTAGCGGCAGCACATCCTCCATCACCACCTGCGGCAGCACCACGCGGTTGTCGAGCACTGCCTGCAATTTACCCAGCAGCTCGGCGTCCTGCACCGCCGCCGGGTAGGCCAGGGTTTCCTGGACCTTGAGCAACACCGCCGCGATGTGTTTGCAGTTGGTGTGGACCGGGCAGGTGCAGCGGCTGTCCACCAGGATCAGCATGCCCTTGGCCGACTCGCGCAACGAGATGGTCTGGCGATAGACGTTGCCGCCCGAGCCCTCGCAACTGGCGACGATGGTGCTGTCGCCGGATTCGACGATGCGCACGCGGTTTTCCAGCGCATACCGCCGCCCGCGCTCCAGGCTTTGCTCCTTGAAGCGGTTGGCCCACGAGGGGGCCAGGGGTTTGGTCAGAGACGGCGTCAGGGACATGGCGCAGGATCAGTCCTGAAGGCCCGGCGGTGGCGCACTGGGGGGCTTGGCGGTCAGCGAGGTGATCTTGATCAGCAGCGCCAGGTGGCCGCCGTCCAGGTAGTTGAGCTGGTTGTTCTTGGTGCGCACGTCTTTCTGGGCCAGGTGTTCGCTGGCGATCACGCTGCCGTTGGCGTCGAACTGGTTGATCCAGAAGTCCGCGTCGATATCGGTAAAGCGCCCCAGTTGCAGGCGCAGCACGCCCTGGAGGGGGAACTGGCCGAACTGTTCGGCGCCGTCGGTGATCGCGATGTTTACCGGTTGCTCACCGAGGTTCTGCTCCCAGGCCTTGTGCGCCAACACCGTGTAGCTTGAGTCGGCGCGCAGCTTGTCGACGATGGTGCCCAGGCGCGGCGGGCTCATCCGCTCGCCCAGGCGCGGTGCGCCGGCGTCCCAGTCTTCCGGGGCGGGGCGGCTGTTGATCATCGGTTCCGCGTTCTGGCGCACCAGGATCATTTCGACCTGGTAGGGGCTGTCGGCAAATGCCGCAGGCGCCACGACCACCAGCAACAGGCTCAAGATGCGGAACAGGCGCATGGGGGCGTCCTTCATGCAGATTTCGGAATGAGGCGCTCAAACAGCGCCTCCAGGGTATTGAAGCGTTCTTCCGGGCGTTCCATCGGCACCATGAATTTGAACAACGTCGCCCCTTCGAATTTGTAGCGGTTGGGCTGGCCCTGGATCAGCTTGATCAGTACCAACGGGTCCACCGGCGTCTGCGCTTCAAACTCGATGCGCCCACCCTGCGGCCCGGCGTCGACCTTCTTGATGCCCAACTGCTCGGCCTGCAATTTGAGCAGGGTCAGACGCACCAGGTTTTTGGTCGGGTCGGGCAACAGGCCGAAGCGGTCGATCATCTCGACCTGCAGATCCTTGAGGCCTTCTTCGTCGGTGGCCGAAGCGATGCGCTTGTACAGGATCAGCCGCGCGTGCACATCCGGCAGGTAGTCTTCGGGAATCAACGCCGGCAGGCGCAGGTTGATCTCCGGGCCGCCGCCCAACGGTTGGTCGAGGTTGGGTTGCTCGCCCTTGCGGATGGCTTTGACCGCGCGCTCCAGCATCTCCATATAAAGCGTGAAGCCCACGGCCTGGATCTGCCCGCTCTGGCCGTCGCCCAGCAACTCGCCGGCACCACGGATTTCGAGGTCGTTGGTGGCCAGCACAAAGCCGGCGCCCAGGTCCTGGGTGTTGGCGATGGCTTCCAGGCGCTTTTCCGCATCGGCGGTGATCTGCTGGCGCGGCGGCGTGAGCAGGTAGGCGTACGCCTGGTGGTGACTGCGCCCGACCCTGCCGCGCAACTGGTGCAACTGGGCCAGGCCGAACTTGTCGGCACGCTCGATGATGATGGTGTTGGCGCTCGGTACGTCGATGCCGGTCTCGATGATGGTCGAGGCGATCAGCACGTTGAAACGCTTGTGGTAGAAGTCGCTCATTACCTGTTCGAGTTCGCGTTCGCGCATCTGCCCGTGGCCGATGGCGATGCGCGCTTCCGGCACCAGTTCGGCGAGGTCGGCGGCGCATTTCTCGATGGTCTTCACATCGTTGTGCAGGTAGTACACCTGGCCGCCGCGCAGCAGTTCACGCAGCAGCGCTTCCTTGACCGTGCTTTTGTTCTGCTCCATCACGAAGGTGCGCACCGACAGCCGGCGCGCCGGCGGCGTGGCGATGATGGACAGGTCGCGCATGCCCGACACCGCCATGTTCAGCGTGCGCGGAATCGGCGTGGCGGTGAGGGTGAGAATGTCGACTTCACTGCGCAGGGCCTTGAGCTGTTCTTTCTGACGCACGCCGAAGCGGTGCTCTTCGTCGATGATCACCAGGCCCAGGTTCTTGATCTTCACATCGTCCGACAGCAGCTTGTGCGTGCCGATGACGATATCGATTTTGCCCTCGGCCAGGTCGGCGATGGCGGCGTTGACTTCCCTGGCCGACTTGAAGCGGCTCATCACTTCCACACTCACCGGCCAGTCGGCAAAGCGGTCGCGAAAGCTGTTGTAGTGCTGCTGGGCGAGCAGGGTGGTCGGCACCAGAATGGCGACCTGGCGACCGCCGTGCACGGCAATGAACGCCGCGCGCATTGCCACCTCGGTCTTGCCGAAGCCCACGTCGCCGCACACCAGGCGGTCCATCGGCTTGGGCGCGAGCATGTCGGCGCGCACGGCTTCGATGGTGGTTTGCTGGTCCGGGGTTTCTTCGAAGGCAAATCCGGCGCTGAAGGTGGCGTAGTCGGCCTTGGGGTCGGCGAACGCATAGCCCTCGCGCGCGGCACGTCGTGCGTAGATATCGAGCAGTTCGGCCGCCACGTCGCGCACCTGTTCTGCGGCCTTGCGCTTGGCTTTCTGCCAGGTCTCGGAGCCGAGGCGGTGCAACGGCGCCAGCGCGTCGTCGCTGCCGGTATAGCGTGCGATCAGGTGCAGGCTGGCCACCGGCACATAGAGCTTGGCGCCCTCGGCGTATTCCATGGTGAGGAATTCGGCGGCCTGATTGTCGATCTCCAGGGTCTGCAGACCGAGGTAGCGGCCCACGCCGTGGTCGATATGCACCACCGGTGCGCCTTCACGCAGCTCGGTGAGGTTCTTGATCACCGCGTCGTTGTTGTGGTCGGCGCGTTTTTCGCGGCGGCGACGCTGCATCACGCGCTGGCCGAACAGTGGGCTTTCGGCGATCAGCGCCAGCGCCGGGTCGTCCAGCAGCAAGCCTTCATCGAGCGGCGCAATGGTGATCGCCAGGCGCTCCTTGCTGTTGACGAAGTCCGGCCAGCTATCGACAGTTTTTGGCCGCAGCTTGAGGCGCTCCAACAGCTCCAGCAGCACTTCGCGGCGCCCGGCGGACTCAGCGGTAAACAGCACGCGGCCCGGGAAGTCGCCGAGGAAGTTGGACAGCGCTTCCAACGGTTGTGTGGCTTTGGCCTGGATCGACAGGTCCGGCAGGGTCGCGGCGGGGAAGCGCTCGCGGCCACTGCCGGCGTCCACGTCCTGCTGGCTGGCGACGACGCGCGGCCAGTTTTTCAGGCGGGCGAAGCAGTCTTCCACCGGCAGGAACAGCTCGGCGGGCGGCAACAGCGGGCGGGAAGGGTCGACGCGGCGCTCTTCGTAGCGGTTGCGCACATCGTTCCAGAAGTTTTCCGCCGCCTGCTCGATACCCGGCAGCGAGAACACCTGGGTGTCCTGGGGCAAGTAGTCGAACAGCGTGGAGGTTTCGTCGAAGAACAGCGGCAGGTAGTACTCGATACCGGCCGGGGTAATCCCGCTGCTCAGGTCCTGGAAGATCGGGCAGCGGCGGAAGTCGACGTCGAAGCGTTCGCGAAAGCGCGCCTTGAAGCGCGTGACCGCGTCCTTCTGCAGCGGGAATTCCCGGGCCGGCAACAGCTTGACCGAGTCGACTTTGTCGATGGAGCGCTGGTTTTCCGGGTCGAAGGTGCGCAGCGTCTCGATTTCGTCATCGAACAGGTCGATGCGGTACGGCAACTTGCTGCCCATGGGAAACAGGTCGATCAGCGCGCCGCGCACGGCGAATTCACCGTGCTCGTACACCGTGTCGACGCAACGGTAGCCGCTGGCTTCCAGGCGCGTGCGCATCTGTTCCACGTCGAGCTTCTGGCCGATGTCCAGCACCAGGCTGCTGCCCAGCAGGAACTTGGTCGGCGCCAGGCGGTGCAGGGCGGTGGTGATCGGAACAACCAGCACGCCGTGAGCCAGTTCCGGCAGGCGGTACAGGCTGGCGATGCGCTGGGAAATGATGTCCTGATGCGGCGAGAACAAATCGTAGGGCAGGGTTTCCCAGTCGGGAAAATGCAGCACCGGCAAATCCGGCGCGAAGAAGCTCAGCTCCTGCTCCAGCCGCTCGGCACTCTGGCTGTCTGCGGTGAGCAGCAGGGTAAAGCGCTTGGCAGCGCTGGCAGCCTCGGCAATGGCCAGGCTCAGGGCGGCACCGGGCAGGTTGCCCCAGTGCTGTTTACCTGCCGCGGCAGGGAGGAGCGGTAGACGCAGGACGGGCACGGAAGGTTGAGCTCCAAGCGTTGCGACAAAGTCGGTAATTGTAACGGCCAGAGGTGCCGCCTGTCAGTTGCTGACTGTGCCTGATGCGGTTTTCGGGAAATGTAGTGGCTAAGACAAACAATGCTCGGTTTTGACTCAATATGTAGTGCCAAAAACGACGGATATTTCGGAGGGTTACGGACAAGTCGGCCGTGGCGTGCCACTGGTGGCCTTCTGGAACCCGCGTATTTCAAGGGCTGTGGCGGGGTGGTGGTTTTTTGCAAGGGGTTTTTGTTCGCCCTGGCGCATTGCTCATCGCGCACTCGGACGACATAATGTAGCCCCTTTTTTCAGCCCCTACATGTGGAAGGTTCCCGTGACTCAGAAGCCCGACCAGTGTCTTGGTGAATGGATCGACCGTGAAGCACTCGCAGAAGCGATGATCCCGCTTATCGGTCAGCTGTACCGCAATAACAATGTGGTGAGCTCGATCTATGGCCGCAGCCTGATCAACCAGTCTGTCATCGCGATTCTCAAAGCCCACCGCTTTGCGCGTCACCGTTCCGCCGACGACAGCGAACTCTCCGTCCACGAAACATTCCCGCTGCTCAAGGCCATGAGCGAGCTCAAGCTCGGCGCGGCCTCGGTCGACCTCGGCAAACTGGCCTACAAATTCCGCAAGGAAGGCGCCGGCCGCAGCGCCGAGCAGTTCGTGCGTGAAGAAATGGCCGACGTGGTTGGTCAGCAAAGCGCTGCCGCCCGCAAGGGCACCGACGTTGTGCTGTACGGTTTCGGTCGGATCGGTCGCCTGCTGGCGCGCATCCTCATCGAAAAAACCGGCGGCGGTGACGGCCTGCGCCTGCGGGCCATCGTGGTGCGCAAAGGTGCCGACAACGACCTGACCAAGCGCGCCAGCCTGCTGCGTCGCGATTCGGTGCACGGTCCGTTCAACGGCACCATCGTCATCGATGAAGAAAACAGCACCATCACCGCCAACGGTAACCTGATCCAGGTGATCTACGCGAAGAACCCGTCCGAGGTGGATTACACCCAGTACGGCATCAAGGATGCCCTGCTGGTGGACAACACCGGCGTATGGCGTGACGCCGAAGGCCTGGGCCAGCACCTGGCCTGCCCGGGTATCGACCGCGTTGTATTGACTGCGCCCGGCAAGGGCAAGCTGAAGAACATCGTGCACGGCATCAACCATGGCGAGATCACCGCTGAGGACAAGATTGTCTCCGCTGCGTCCTGCACCACCAACGCCATCGTGCCGGTGCTCAAGGCGGTGAACGACAAGTTCGGCATCGTTAACGGCCACGTCGAGACCGTTCACTCTTACACCAACGACCAGAACCTGATCGACAACTTCCACAAGGGCGACCGCCGTGGCCGCAGCGCTGCGCTGAACATGGTCATCACCGAAACCGGCGCCGCCACCGCTGCAGCCAAGGCCCTGCCTGAGCTGGCCGGCAAGCTGACCGGCAACGCGATCCGCGTGCCGACGCCGAACGTGTCGATGGCCATTCTCAACCTCAACCTTGAGACTGCCGCCAGCCGTGAAGAAATGAACGAGTACCTGCGCTACATGGCGCTGCACTCGGATCTGCACAAGCAGATCGACTACGTTAACTCGCAGGAAGTGGTGTCCACCGACTTCGTGGGCTCGCGCCACGCCGGTGTGGTGGATGCCGAGGCGACCATCAGCCAGGACAACCGCGTTGTGCTGTATGTGTGGTACGACAACGAGTTCGGCTACAGCTGCCAGGTGGTGCGCGTGATGGAAGACATGGCCGGGGTCAACCCGCCGGCGTTTCCGCGTTAAGCCTGTGTTGAAATGAAAAGGCCCCGACTGGTTCGGGGCTTTTTTATGGCTGATGGTTTTTCTGGTGTCTGTAATGGCCTCATCGGGAGCAAGCCCCCTCCCACATTTCGACTGCATTCACACAGTCAAAATGTGGGAGGGGGCTTGCTCCCGATAGCGGTGGGGCAGTCAATATCCTCCTCAATTGAGTAACGCGCTGCGCAGGCTGTCGGACAAGCCTTTGGGCGCCAGCCAGATGCCCAGGTAGGCCTTCGCCAGCGCCTCATCGCGACTGCTGAACACCACCTTGCCATTAATCTCCAGGTTCAAACCCCGTCCAGGTCGAACATCCAGTGCATAGCGGTCGCCGCTGCTGATATTGCGAAAACTGGCGTGCAACTTATCAAGCTCCGGTTTTAACCGGGCGCTGGCCTGCTGGCGCTCCAGCGTGGCCGTGGCCGCCTTGATCACATCATTGCGGTCAATGTCGCGAAAGTAATAGAGCTCCAGGCGCAGCGCTTTCTGCTGGTCCCAGGCTTGCCTTGCGCTCGAATCCGCTGGCGCATACAGCGCAGCCGCGTACACATCCGCCCAGAGATAATTGAGCACCGCCTGGTTTTTCAGCACCAGCCCCTCGAACTGCGGCGGGAAAGCGGCTTGCCTGAGCCGGTCGGCATCGTTGGCGTGCGCGGTGATCGACAGCATGAGCATCAAGCAGATAAAGAGTTGTCGCATAATGGCCCTTCCTGAATTCAGCGCTGATTTGGGTGCTGTAGTATGGCAAGACTGGCCTACGACGCGACCAAGGGTTAATGTGCGCGGCGGTGAGCCTTCTATAGACTGTGCCCCGGTTCACACACTTGAGCCAAATTGTCCTTCATGACCGCTGGCCGCGGCATGATTTAGCCAGGCGTCCAACCGTACGCCTGGCCTGTTCTGAGGAGTACGCATGGCTGTCTACAACTACGACGTGGTGGTACTGGGTTCCGGCCCGGCTGGAGAAGGCGCGGCAATGAACGCCGCCAAAGCGGGGCGCAAGGTGGCGATGGTCGACAGCCGTCGCCAGGTCGGCGGCAACTGCACCCACCTGGGCACCATCCCGTCCAAGGCCTTGCGTCACTCGGTCCGCCAGATCATGCAATTCAACACCAACCCGATGTTCCGGGCGATTGGCGAGCCGCGCTGGTTCTCCTTCCCGGACGTGTTGAAAAGCGCCGAAAAAGTCATCGCCAAACAAGTGGCCTCGCGTACCGGCTTTTACGCCCGTAACCGCGTCGACCTGTTCTTCGGCACCGGCAGCTTCGCCGACGAGCAAACCGTCGAAGTGGTCTGCGCCAATGGCGTGGTCGAGAAACTGGTGGCCAAGCACATCATCATCGCCACCGGTTCGCGCCCGTACCGCCCGGCGGACATCGATTTCCACCACCCGCGTATCTACGATAGCGACACCATCCTGAGCCTGGGCCATACCCCGCGCAAGCTGATCATCTACGGTGCCGGTGTGATCGGCTGTGAATACGCCTCGATCTTCAGTGGCCTGGGTGTGCTGGTCGAGCTGGTGGACAACCGCGACCAGTTGCTTAGCTTCCTCGACTCGGAAATCTCCCAGGCGTTGAGCTACCACTTCAGCAACAACAACATCACCGTGCGTCACAACGAAGAGTACGAGCGGGTCGAAGGCCTGGACAACGGGGTGATCCTGCACCTCAAGTCCGGCAAGAAGATCAAGGCCGACGCCTTGCTGTGGTGCAACGGCCGTACCGGCAACACCGACAAGCTGGGCATGGAAAACATCGGGGTCAAGGTCAACAGCCGTGGCCAGATCGAAGTGGACGAGAACTACCGTACCTGCGTGACCAACATCTATGGCGCCGGCGATGTGATCGGCTGGCCGAGTCTGGCCAGTGCGGCGCACGATCAGGGTCGTTCAGCCGCCGGCAGCATTATCGACAACGGCAGCTGGCGCTATGTGAACGACGTGCCCACCGGGATCTACACGATTCCCGAGATCAGCTCGATCGGCAAGAACGAGCACGAGCTGACCAAGGCCAAGGTGCCTTACGAAGTGGGCAAGGCGTTCTTCAAGAGCATGGCGCGGGCGCAGATTGCCGGTGAGCCGCAAGGCATGCTGAAAATCCTGTTCCACCGCGAGACCCTGGAAGTGCTCGGCGTGCACTGCTTCGGCTACCAGGCCTCGGAGATCGTTCACATCGGTCAGGCCATCATGAGTCAGCCGGGTGAGCAAAACACCCTCAAGTACTTTGTGAACACCACGTTCAACTACCCGACCATGGCTGAAGCCTATCGGGTAGCCGCTTACGACGGCCTCAACCGGCTTTTTTGAGCGGCTCCGGCCGGTGGCCTGAGCCGGCCGGGGAGACCGATTTCAGTAATTCCCGAGAGTGGCAGTGGCCAAACCGGGAAAGTCTGTAATCAGGCTATCTACGCCGAAGTCGGCGAGCCTGCGCATCAGTGCAGGTTCGTTGACCGTCCACACCGACACGTGCAAACCCTGGCGCTGGGCTTTTTCCAGCCGTTCAGGGGTGCACAGCGTCCAGTTCAAGGCCAGGTACTCACAGCCGTAGTTCTGCGCGACCTTCAATGGGTCGAGCCAGGCGTATTCGGCCACCAGCCCGCGTGACAGGTCCGGTGTGAGGTCCACCGCCGCTTTCAATACTTCCCGCGAGCTTGAGGTGACGGTGACCTTGTCCATCAGGCCAAAGCGCACGGCCATCTCGCGAATCGCCAGCACGGTGGTCGCGGCGCGGGTGCGTGAGGCGCTTTTGACTTCCAGTTGCCAATGATCGAAATCGCACTGTTCGAACAACTGCTCCAGGCGCGGGATCGGGCACGGCTTCACCCAGCCGGGTCCGCCTTTGCGCGCATCCATCTTCACCAGGTCCGCCGCTGAATACTCGACCACCTTGCCGCGTCGGTCGGTGGTGCGCTTGAGGGTCGGGTCGTGGATGACCATCAGCTCGCCGTCCATGGACAGGTGCAGGTCCAGTTCGCAGCGGCGTACGCCGTGTTTGAGGCATTCCTGAAAGCTGGTCAGGGTGTTTTCCGGTGCTTCGCCTTTGGCACCGCGATGGCCGTAAATCAGGGTCACAGTTGCTCCTTTGCGCCAGCGTTGCTGACGGTGTGAGTACGCATTCAGAAGTCGTCGCTTTGTTCTCGCGCCAGGCGGCGTTCCTGGGCCTGTTTCTGCAGAATGTAGCGTGCCAGCAATTGGCGTTGGGCATCGGTCATGGATTCGAATTCCGTGGACACCTCAAAGCCGTCGTCCTGTGGCGTGCACTGGGTGACTCGCGCACGCAGCAGCAGGCCGAGCGCCTGGGGCATCAGCACCAGCTTGACCGCCAGGTGCGAATCGGGTGCCACGGGGGCAGGGTGATGAAAGTCGATGCCGCCTTCGGAGATGACCACCGGCTGCGGGGCGCCGACTTCATCGAGCAGGCCGCGCGCCATGATCTGGCTGAGCAGGTCCAGACGTTTGTTCTGCACGCGCAGAAAGGCGGCGAGGGTGCGATCCTTCTCGCTCAGCTGGCGCAGCAGGTGCTGGGCTTCGAATTCGCTGAGGTGCAGTTCGCTGAGGAGATTGAACAGCGGTGAATCATCCAGCAACACTTCCTTGCCCGCCGCTTCGGGGGCCGACAAGGTTTTGATTTGAAGTGCGATCATGTCGTCGATACGGTAGTATTCGCGGCGCTCTTCTTCATCTAATGTCGACATGGCGAACCCCAGTTAGCGGCAATGGTCTGAGTGTAAAGCTGCTGACCAGCCCCCGCCACCGGGACGTCTTCTTTTCCTCCGAACAAGCCCCGACATGTTCAGACCTCTCTTCGTATTTATCGGCACGCGTTATACCCGTGCAAAGCGTCGCAATCATTTTGTGTCGTTCATTTCCCTGACCTCGATGATCGGTCTCGCCCTGGGCGTGGTCGTGATGATCGTGGTGCTGTCGGTGATGAACGGCTTCGATCATGAGATGCGCACCCGCGTGCTGGGCATGGTGCCCCACGCGACCATCGAGGGCGATGCACCGATCAGCGACTGGCAAAGCCTCGCCGCCAAGGTCAAGCAGAACCCCAAGGTGCTGGCCGTAGCGCCCTTTACCCAGATGCAGGGCTTGCTGACCAATGACGGCAAGGTGCAGAAAATCCTGCTCAATGGCGTCGACCCGGCTCAGGAACGCAACGTGTCGATCATCGACAAGTTCATGTTGCAGGGCAAACTCGACGACCTGGCTCCCGGCAGCTTCGGCATCGTGATCGGCGACAAGGCGGCGGCCAAGCTCGGCGTGGGCGTCGGCGACAAGCTGACCTTCGTCGCGCCGGAAGTAACCGTGACCCCGGCCGGCATGTTCCCGCGCATGAAGCGTTTTACCGTGATCGGCACCTTCCACGTCGGCGCCGGCGAGATCGACGGTTACCTGGGCCTTACCAACCTCACCGATCTTGCGCGCCTGCATCGCTGGCAGCCGGACCAGGTGCAAGGCCTGCGCCTCAAGTTCAACGACCTGTTCGATGCGCCGCGCGGCGCCTGGGAAATTGCCCAGCACCTGGGCGAGTCTGAGTACTACGCGCGCGACTGGACCCGTACCCACGGCAACCTGTATCAAGCCATCCGCATGGAAAAAGCCATGATCGGCCTGCTGTTGCTGCTGATCGTCGCCGTGGCCGCGTTCAACATCATCTCCACCCTGGTGATGGTGGTGAATGACAAGAAGGGCGATATCGCGATCCTGCGTACGCTCGGCGCCACGCCGGGGCAGATCATGGCGATCTTCATGGTGCAGGGCACCGTGATCGGCGTGGTCGGCACCCTGATCGGCACGGCGGTCGGGATCCTGGCCGCACTCAATGTCAGCGCCGCGATTGCCGCGCTGGAAAAAGTGCTCGGTCACAAGTTCCTCAACGCCGACGTCTACTTCATCGACTACCTGCCGTCCCAGGTTCAGGCCCAGGACGTGTTGATGGTGGGCGCCGCCGCGTTGGTCCTGAGTTTCCTTGCCACCCTGTATCCAGCCTGGCGCGCGGCACGTACCCAGCCAGCACAGGCCTTACGTTATGAGTGAATCGGGCATGAGTGAAAAAGCAATCCTGAGCTGCCGCAACCTGGGCAAATCCTACGAGGAAGGCCCGGAGTCGGTGGTGGTGCTGTCCAACCTGCAACTTGAGTTGCATCCGGGCGAGCGCGTGGCGATCGTCGGCAGTTCCGGCTCGGGCAAAAGTACCTTGCTCAACCTGCTGGGCGGCCTCGATACGCCGTCCAAGGGCAGCGTATGGCTGGCCGGCGAAGAACTGTCGGCCCTCGGTGAAAAGGCCCGTGGCCAGTTGCGTAACCGCTCGCTGGGCTTTGTGTACCAGTTCCACCACCTGCTGCCGGAATTCACCGCGCTGGAGAACGTGTGCATGCCGCTGCTGATCGGCAAGACCGCGATCCCCGAAGCACGCCAGCGCGCCAAGGCCTTGCTCGAGCGCGTGGGCCTCGGCCATCGCCTGGAGCACAAGCCGGCCGAGCTGTCCGGCGGCGAGCGCCAGCGTGTGGCGATTGCCCGCGCCCTGGTCAACAACCCGGGGCTGGTGATGCTCGACGAGCCCACCGGCAACCTCGACTCCCACACCGCCCAGGGCATCAAGGACCTGATGCTGGAACTGAGCACCCAGATGCGCACTGCGTTCCTGGTGGTGACGCATGACATGAGCATGGCCCGCCAGATGGATCGCGTGCTGCACCTGCAGGAAGGTCATCTGGTCGCCATCTGACCCGTTTCAGGCCCGGTGCTTCACGTGTCGGGCTTTTTCATTTTTCAGACGGTGCCCGCTAATGTTCAGACCGTTATCGATTTTCATCGGCACGCGCTATACCCGCGCCAAGCGCCGCAACCGTTTTGTCTCGTTTATCTCGATGACCTCGATGATCGGCCTCGCCCTGGGTGTGCTGGCGATGATCGTGGTGCTCTCGGTGATGAACGGTTTCCAGCGTGAAATGAGTTCCCGCATCCTCGGCATGGTGCCCCACGCCACCATCGTCGGCGTGAAGCCGATGGACGATTGGCGCCCGGTGGCAGCGGCGGCGATGAAGAACCCTGAAGTGACCGCTGCTGTACCTTTCACCCAGATGGACGGCATGTTTTCCTACAAGGGCGCCATGCAGCCGATCGAGATCAGCGGCGTCGACCCGGCACAGGAAGGCAAGGTGTCGATCGTGGCCCAGCACATCGTGCGCGGCAAACTCGACGACTTGAAGGCCGGCGAGTTCGGCGTGGTGATCGGTGACATCACCGCGCGGCGCTTTCGCCTGAACGTGGGCGACAAACTGACCCTGATCGTGCCGGAAATCAGTACCGCCCCCGGCGGCATCACCCCGCGCATGCAGCGCTTGAACGTGGTGGGTATCTTCAAGGTCGGTGCCGAGCTGGATGGCTCCATGGCGTTGATCCATATGGCCGACGCCGCCGAGATCCAGCATTGGCAGCCCAATCAGGTGCAAAGCGTGCGCCTGGCGGTAAAGGACTTGTATGCGGCGCCCAAGGTCTCGGCCGATATCGCCGCCAGTCTCGGTGCGGCTTATAAACCGGATGACTGGACTCACACCCAGGGCAGCCTGTTCAGTGCGATGAAAATGGAAAAGACCATGATCGGCCTGTTGCTGCTGATGATTGTCGCCGTGGCAGCGTTCAACATCATTGCCACCCTGATCATGGTGGTGAACGACAAGGGCGCGGACATTGCGATTTTGCGCACCATTGGCGCCACGCCACGGCAGATCATGGCGATCTTCATGGTGCAGGGCACTGTGATCGGGATTGTCGGCACCCTGATCGGCGGCGTGCTGGGGGTGATTGCCGCGCTCAACGTGAGCGAGCTGGTGGGTTGGCTGGAGCGGGTGAGCGGGCAGCATATCTTCAGTTCGGACGTGTATTTTGTCAGCAACCTGCCTTCGGAGCTGCAAGGTGGGGATGTGCTGCTGATCTGCACGGCGGGGTTTGTATTGAGCTTTCTGGCCACGCTGTACCCGGCGTACCGGGCGGCGAAAATCGAGCCGGCGCATGCCTTGAGATATTCCTGATTCGATCATGGTGGGAGCGTTTAAATGATCTTGCGTACATCCTTGTTATTGGCGGGCTGCCTGATGGCGTTGAGTGTCGATGCACTGGCCGACGCGGCGCACGGCTACGCCTTTGGTCATCCGGCGGCGGCGGATAAAGCCACGCGCAGTGTCGAGGTGACTCTGCAGGACATTGCGTTCGCGCCCAAGTCCCTGGATGTAAAGGCCGGTGAGACCGTGCGCTTTGTGCTGGTCAACAAAGGCCAGTTGCTCCACGAATTCAACCTGGGCGACGCGGCGATGCATGCCGAGCACCAGAAGGAAATGCTGCAGATGCTGGCCAGTGGCATGCTCACATCCACTGGCATGGCCAAGATGGATCATGCTGCCATGGGCCATGGTGCGATGAAGCACGATGACCCGAACAGTGTGCTGGTGGAACCGGGTAAAACCGCCGAACTGACCTGGACCTTCGCCAAGGCCACCGGTCTTGAGTTCGCCTGCAACCTGCCGGGGCACTATCAGGCGGGAATGGTCGGCAAGCTGACCGTTGAGTGAGGCGATGATTAAGGGCGGGCGCAAAGGCTGGTAGACTGGCGCGGTTTATTTAGCCAGGTTTCCGTCATGCATCCCGCCGCCGAACACTCACCGCTGGGCAAGTCCAGTGAATACATCAGCACCTACACCCCTTCGTTGCTGTTCCCGATTCCGCGCGCCGCCAAGTGGGCCGAGCTGGGCCTGAGCGCCGAGACCCTGCCTTACAAAGGCGTAGACTTCTGGAACTGCTTCGAACTGTCCTGGTTGTTGCCTTCGGGCAAGCCGGTGGTGGCCATCGGCGAATTCAGCATCCCGGCCGACTCGCCGAACATCATTGAATCCAAGTCCTTCAAGCTGTACCTCAATTCCCTGAACCAGACCGCGTTCGCCGACACCCAGGACCTGCAAGCCACACTGCACAACGACTTGAGCTTTGCCGCCGGCAAGCCGGTGAGCGTGCGGATCCGCAGCCTGGTCGAGGTCGAGGCCGAAGGCGTGATGGCCTTGCCGGGTGTGTGCATTGATGCGCTGGATATCAGCGTCAGCAACTATGAGCATCCGCGCCCGGAACTGCTGCGCTGCGACGATTCGCGCGTGGTGGAGGAGAGCGTGCACAGCCACTTGCTCAAATCCAATTGCCCGGTCACCAGCCAGCCGGACTGGGGCAGTGTGGTGGTGGACTATCGCGGCGCGGCGTTGGATCACGCCAGTCTGCTGGAATACCTGGTGAGCTTTCGCCAGCATTCGGATTTTCATGAGCAGTGTGTGGAGCGGATTTTTCTCGACCTGCAGCGCTTGCTCAAACCTGAAAGGTTGACGGTGTACGCGCGCTATGTGCGCCGTGGCGGGCTGGATATCAACCCGTACCGCAGCACTGAGGAGGTGGCGTTCCAGAACGTGCGTCTGGCGCGTCAGTAGCCTGCACATAAAACCCAATGTGGGAGGGAGCAAGCCCCCTCCCACATTAAGCGTTTAGATACCGATGTTGCCAAGGGTGATCATGATGTTGCGCAAGGTCCCGGAAATAACCGGGTGATCAGCGTCGAACTCAATGGCCGCCTGATTCACGTCGTCGGAAATACTCGGCGTCTGGGTGGCCGGTTCCAGTTCAAGTTGCGTTTCAAACCTGGCAAGCAGGGCTTCCAGCGCTTCACGCTTTTCGGCCGGCAGTGGCGGATCCTGTTCCAGTTGCTCGCGCAGAATGTTGACCTGTTCTTGCAGTTTTTCGCGGGCAGGCATGGTGTTCTTCCTTTTATCGATAGGCACTGGCATAGACCGCGGCGTGCCGCGAAAGGTCTACGGGCTGATCGGTAGATTAATCCACTGCGGCCCGCCGTGCATGCTCTCGATCAGGGCTTCTCGCCTTTGAGCCGGCGCAGGCTGATGTCCGCCAGGCAGGTGCTGAGTTCACCGAGGTGGTCGATCACCGAGTGCACACCCAGCCCATACAGGGCCACGGTCGCCTTGCCGCGCTTTTGCTCGCGTTGCTGCTCGGTGAGCGCTTGCCACTGCTCGGGTGCCAGACCGCACAGCGAGCCGCAGGAGGCGAGACCGATGGTCCACAGGCCAGCGTTGAGGCCCGACTGCAGCAGGCGCGGCTCGCCGCTGACCAGCACACAGCCTTCCAGGCGTTCGATGTTCAGTTCCATCAAGGCTTGCCAGCACGCATGGGGCGCGGGCCAGCGAATGGAGGAGGGCGATGTGGCCTTTATCCAGGCGGGCAGCGTAGCCGCCAGGGGCGCGGTCACCGCGGATGGCAGTTCATCCAGCCAGGCGCAGGGCACGCCTTGTTCCTTCAGGCTGCGCAGACTGTTCAGCGCGCCAGGGGTGGCTTGGGAATCGGGGGACGGCGAGTCGCTGCGGGCCTGGGAACCGAAGTCCACCAGGCAGCCACTCAGGCCAAATAGCACGGCAGTCAATGACGGGGCCGTGGCGACGGCAATCTCGGCGTGTGGCATCAGAACATCCCTGAAATAGCTCTGACGCTATCGAGCCGGCATGACAAGTAAATGACACCAAAGCTGATTGTGAGAAAATTGCACATTTTTTGTAAGACGTTTCCTGGTGGCTGCCTAAACCGGCACTTCCGTCATATACTGACGGCCAAATTCAGGGCATAGCGCCCATGACAGATCATTCAAGGAGCAAAAGCTATGCGCTGGAGCCAGTACTTCGCTCAGCTGTCGGTGTGTGCCACCGTATTATTCGTACCGTTTGCTGCACAGGCTGCATCGGAAGATGATCCATGGGAAAGCGTCAACCGCCCCATCTTCACCTTCAACGATACGGTTGATACCTACGCCCTCAAGCCAATCGCCCAAGGCTATCAGTTCATCACCCCGCAATTCGTGCAGGATGGCGTGCATAACTTCTTCCGCAACATCGGCGATGTCGGCAACCTCGCCAACAACGTGCTGCAGCTCAAGCCGCACAACGCTGGCGTGGACACCGCCCGTCTGTTGGTCAACACCACCTTCGGCGTGCTGGGCTTCGTCGACGTTGGCACCCGCATGGGCCTGCAGCGCAGCGATGAAGACTTTGGCCAGACCCTCGGTTACTGGGGCGTGGGCAGCGGCCCTTACGTGATGCTGCCACTGCTCGGCCCAAGCACCTTGCGTGATGCGCCGTCCAAATACGTCGACAGCTACACCTCGCCGTACCGCTACATGAATGACATCGACTGGCGCAACAGTGTCTTCGGCTTGAACCTGGTCGATACCCGCGCCAGCCTGCTCGACAGCGAAAAGCTGATCACCGGCGACAAATACACCTTTATCCGTAACGCTTACCTGCAGAACCGCGAGTTCAAGGTCAAGGACGGCAAGGTCGTCGACGACTTTTGAGTCGAGACGTTTTGAAACGAAAAAGGCGACTCAATGTCGCCTTTTTTGTGCGCAGCTGTTTAGCGCATTTTCAGGATCCTGAGCCCCAGTTGCTGTTCTTCGCCCGCCGTTTTGGCCCATACCACTTCGGTATCAGCCTCCAGGCCCTTGAGGGCGGCGTGCTCCGAATCAATGCGGACGGTCAGCCGATCACCGACGTTGAACTGGCGAGGTGCCTGCACCTGCATGCCGGAACTGGAAAGGTCCACGCAAACCCCGGCAATTTCTTGCCCGGCATGGATCAATGACACATCGGCATCCACTCGCATGCGGATGAAATCGCGTTTTTCAGCGTAGTCGCGCTCGTGTTCGCTCACAGGTTCCATCCTTACTTTGTGTTGTGGTGGTAGCTGTTCTTATAACTCCCGGTGATTTGCGGTGTAAAGAGGCTCGGCGACCATCGGCGTGAGCTTGAAACCCCTGACGGATGGGAGTACCGTCTGCGCCTTAGAAGGGCACCTCTGCTTTACAGTTGTGCGTGGGCAAAACGCCCGTGCTTTGTAGGACAGAGAGGCTAGAAAGCGAATCCAGTAGTGTGAGCCCGACCATTGTCGCGCTGCCTACGCCAACCTAATTCTGGCGCCGTTTGCCCACATGCAAAAAACCAGTGCCACGCTGCTGATAATCGATGACGACGAAGTAGTGCGCGCGAGCCTCGCGGCCTATTTGGAAGACAGTGGCTTCAGCGTCCTGCAGGCCAGCAATGGCCAACAGGGTCTCCAGGTGTTCGAGCGCGACCAGCCCGACCTCGTGATCTGCGACCTGCGCATGCCCCAGATGGGCGGCCTGGAGCTGATTCGCCAGGTGACCGAGCGCGCGCCGCAGACGCCAGTGATCGTAGTGTCCGGTGCCGGCGTGATGAACGATGCCGTCGAGGCACTGCGCCTGGGCGCCGCCGATTACCTGATCAAGCCCCTGGAAGACCTGGCCGTGCTGGAGCACTCGGTGCGCCGCGCCCTTGATCGCGCGCGCCTGCTGCAGGAAAACCTGCGCTATCGCGAAAAGCTCGAAACCGCCAACCGCGAACTCGAGGCCAGCCTGAACCTGCTCCAGGAAGACCAGAACGCCGGGCGCCAGGTACAGATGAACATGCTGCCGGTGAGCCCCTGGACCATCGACGACTTTCAGTTCGCTCACCAGATCATCCCTTCGCTATACCTGTCGGGAGATTTTGTCGACTATTTCCGCGTGGATGAGCGCCGTGTGGCGTTCTACCTGGCCGACGTGTCCGGTCACGGTGCGTCCTCTGCATTTGTCACCGTGCTGTTGAAGTTCATGACCACGCGGCTGTTGTTCGAGTCCAAGCGCAATGGCACGCTGCCGGAGTTCACCCCTTCGCAGGTGCTGGGCCACATCAATCGAGGCCTGATCAGCTGCAAGCTGGGCAAGCACGTAACGATGGTGGGCGGCGTGATCGATGAAGAAACCGGTCTTTTGACCTACAGTATTGGCGGTCACCTGCCGATGCCTGTTCTATACACTCCAGACAGTGTGCGTTACCTGGAAGGCCGTGGTCTGCCGGTGGGCTTGTTCAATGAAGCCACCTACGAAGACCATATCCTGGAACTGCCGCCGACATTCAGCCTTACGCTGATGTCCGACGGCATCCTGGATCTTCTTCCAGAGCCTACACTCAAAGAGAAAGAAGCCGCCTTGCCCCAAAAGGTCAAGTCGGCGGGCGGCAGCCTGGATGGCCTGCGGCAGGTTTTTGGATTGGCCACGCTGGGGGAGATGCCGGATGATATCGCCCTACTGGTGTTGAGCAGGAATCTTTGATGAGTACCGGAAGAATCCAATTCGCCGAGCAGGACGGAACCTTCGTCCTCAAATTCGTCGGTGAAGTGCGCCTGACCTTGTGTTCAGCGCTGGATGCGACGATTGAGCGGATCTTCACTGCGCTGAATTTTTCGGCGATCGTGATCGATCTGACCGAAACCCGCAGCATTGACAGCACCACCCTGGGGCTGCTGGCCAAGCTGTCCATTCTGTCGCGGCAGAAGGTCGGCCTGCTGCCCACCGTCGTCACCACCCACGACGACATTACCCGTCTGCTGCAGTCCATGGGCTTCGATCAGGTGTTCAACATTGTGGATCGCCCGATCCCGTGCCCGGAATGCCTCACCGACCTGCCGTCCCAGGACCAGTCCGAGGAAATCGTGCGGGTCAAGGTGCTCGAAGCGCACAAGATCCTGATGGGGCTCAACGAGTCCAATCGCGAAGCCTTTCACGACCTCGTGAATGCTCTCGAACGCCACTGATCCCCCACTGCTGGAACACAATCAAATGTGGGAGTTCGGCTTGGAATTAGCGACCACAAAAAAGGGCGGCACCCTTACAGGTGCCGCCCTTTTTGCTGCTGCCTGCTTTTACAGCTTGGCAGTCAACAACGCCTCCAGCTTCTCCTGATCGCGGGCAAACTGACGAATCCCCTCCGCCAGCTTTTCGGTCGCCATCGCATCCTCGTTGGACTCCCAACGGAACTGCGCTTCAGTCATATGCACCCGCGCTTCCCCGGCGTGCCCTGGCGACAGCTTGCGCTCAAGCTTGCCTTCATCGGCCGCCAGCTTCTCCAGCAGGTCCGGGCTGATGGTCAGGCGATCACACCCGGCCAGCTCTTCGATCTGGCTCAGATTACGGAAGCTCGCACCCATCACTACGGTCTTGTAGCCATTGGCTTTGTAGTAGTTGTAGATGCGCGTCACCGACTGCACGCCCGGGTCATCGGAACCTGTGTAGTCGTTGCCATTGGCCTTCTTGTACCAATCGTAGATACGGCCCACGAACGGCGAAATCAGGAACACCCCGGCCTCGGCGCAGGCCACGGCCTGGGCAAACGAGAACAGCAGCGTCAGGTTGGTCTGGATGCCTTCTTTTTCCAGCTGCTCGGCGGCGCGGATGCCCTCCCAGGTGGAAGCGATCTTGATCAGCACGCGGTCGCGGTCAACGCCGGCTTTGTCGTACAGGTCGATGATACGGTGCGCACGTTTGAGCACGGCGTCGGTGTCGAACGACAGACGGGCATCCACCTCGGTGGAGATACGACCCGGTACCACCTTGAGAATCTCCTGACCCACCGCCACCGCAAAGCGGTCACTGGCCAGGCCTACATCGCCGTTGCAGTCCTGCACACACTCGTCCAGCAGCTTGGCGTAGCCCGGGATCGATGCGGCCTTGAGCAGCAGGGAAGGGTTGGTGGTGGCGTCCTGCGGCTTGAGCTTGGCGAGGGTGGAAAAATCGCCGGTATCGGCTACCACGGTGGTGAATTGCTTGAGTTGTTCCAGCTTGGAAGTCATGGGCGTGCTCTGTCCTATGGGTCTGATGACATTACCCGAGCGCCAGCAGGCGCTCAAGGGCGCAAATGCGTTCGATCGTTTGCGAGGGCAACAACCTGAAAACAGCCGTTTGAATGGCGGGTCCTGCAAATGGTTTGGAGGCCGGAATCCAT
The DNA here is from genome assembly GCF_036864995.1 of Pseudomonas trivialis. Classification (NCBI taxonomy): domain Bacteria; kingdom Pseudomonadati; phylum Pseudomonadota; class Gammaproteobacteria; order Pseudomonadales; family Pseudomonadaceae; genus Pseudomonas; species Pseudomonas trivialis. Next base: position 1,597,978 of record NZ_CP142151.1, read on the forward strand.
GGCAGGTTCAACCCGATTGCCGGATGTCACCCCGATCAAAATGTGGGAGGGGGCTTGCTCCCGATAGCGCCAGCCCAGCCACCACACATTAACGATCAACGCCCTTCCAGCAATTCCCCCGCCTGATCCAGCAACGCTAATGGATCCGCAGCCTTGTGAATATCCACCGACAACAACTGCCGAAACTTCCGAGCCCCCGGAAACCCGGTGCCCAGCCCCAACACATGCCGCGTAATGTGATGCATCGTCCCACCACTGGCCAGATGCTCAGCAATATAAGGCCGCAACTGCACCAGCACCTGCGCCCGACTGATCACCGGCGCCTCGCTCCCAAACAAACGCTGATCCACCTCGGCCAGCACATAGGGGTTGTGATACGCCTCGCGGCCCAGCATCACCCCATCGAACGTCTGCAAATGTTCCTCGCACTGTTCCAGCGTCTTGATCCCGCCGTTGAGAACAATCTCCAGCTCGGGAAAGTCCTGCTTCAACTGCGCCGCCACGTCATAGCGCAATGGCGGAATATCGCGATTCTCCTTGGGCGACAACCCCTCCAGAATCGCGATCCGCGCATGCACGGTAAAACTGGTGCAGCCCGCATCCTTCACCTGCCCGACGAAATCACACAGCTGGGTGTAACTGTCCCGGCCGTTGATACCGATACGGTGCTTGACGGTCACCGGAATCGACACCGCATCACGCATCGCCTTCACACAATCGGCCACCAGCGCCGGATGCGCCATCAGGATCGCGCCAATCATGTTGTTCTGCACCCGGTCGCTGGGGCAACCGACGTTCAGGTTCACCTCATCGTAACCGGCAGCTTCGGCCATGCGTGCGCACGCGGCCAGGTCGGCGGGAACACTGCCACCCAACTGGAGCGCCAGAGGGTGTTCGGCTTCGTTGTGACGCAGGAAACGCTCGTGATCACCGTGCAGGATGGCGCCGGTGGTGACCATCTCGGTGTAGAGCAGGGCGTGTTTGGAGAGCAGACGCAGGAAGTAGCGGCAGTGGCGGTCGGTCCAGTCCATCATGGGGGCGACGGAGAAGCGGCGGGAAAGTGGGGCGGATTGTAGGGGCATGGGGGATCTGAGTCAGCGAGGTGAATGGGGCGCAGTTTATCAGGGATGGGTCTGGGGGGCGGAGGTGCGTGTTTTGCGCCCGTCACCACTGCGAGCGCGGACGTTGTCTTGTGTGGAATATGCCAAGAATTTGTAAGCGATCTCCGCGTACTCGATACGGGATCAGGTAGGACCAGTTGGGCACCGCCCATTCTCGGGTGTGCTTTACCCGACCTTCACGGCCCATGGAAGGAAACTGAGCTAGCTTGTCGACACTAGCGAAAATGGCATCGGAGAAGTCGTCAGCTGCCTTGGGATTTTCGAGAGCGATATAGTTTGCTTCGTCTTCCAGATTTTTGAGTGCTTTTTCAAGCCACTCAACCTGCATTCCGGCTCCAGCGCCGAGCGCGCATTGCTGCCACCTGATCATCGGTGGCGAATTTGCCTTGATCGGCTTCTTTTACTGCCAGCTCGATCTGAGCGGTCAGCGTTTTTTCGTGCTCAATGTAGTCGCGGAGGACATCCATCGCCAGATAGGTCGCAGTCTGGCCGCTGGTTTTGGCCAAGTCGGCTAGAGAGTTGGACAAGTCTTCCGGGAGGTTTAGGGAGATTCCAGTCATGGCGGTCTCGATGGTGGATGGTTGTAGGGCATCTTACACCGCGGAGCGCTGGCTTGAATGAGCAGGTCGTCGCTGTGTGTATCCGAAAGTGATTTGTTCCACCTCACTTAACATTGCTGGGCAACGACTCAAAGCGCCTCTGTCGCCAGGGTTGCGTTCTGACGCTGAGCGACGCTTTATCACGCGTCGGTAGGATCCGAGCTAGTATTGAAGGATGCGGTCTTAAAAAGTTAGCGCTTATTTCTCGCCGAAATTGCCGCGACGTTCTTGATGCCCATCATCGGTTCCCGGCCTGACCGCCAGCACGCAGCCAACTTATGTCCCTCTAGCCATTCGGAGTGATCAGAAAACAATGATAACTATCCAGGAACTCAACGAGTTCACCAGCAACCCGGAGTTGACTGGCAGCATCGCCCAGGTGTGGGAATTGATCGGCCAGCATTTCGAACAGGCCCAGGCCAGCTTGCCGTCTGAGCTGGCGATGGAGCGTCGTGAGTTGTCGTTCCATGATCACGTACGCCTGCTGGGCTACCTGTCGCTTTTGGTGGCCGAACTGCCGGGTGACGTGGTGGAAATCGGCGTGTGGAAGGGCAAGTCGCTGATGCTGATGAACGAGGTGTGCAATGGCGAGCGGCGTGTCATCGGTATTGACCCGTTTGAGTTGCCGAACCAGTTTGAGGATTTCAGTCACTATCAGGCGTTGATGCTGCCTGATGCGGTGGTGATTCGCGGTTTCTCGGAACTCAGTGCCGAACGTTTCTACAATTTGGCGCCCAGGGTCGCGCTGTTGCATATCGATGGCGGCCATACCATGCGCAACGTGTTGCTGGATTTTCTTCTGTATTCGCCGAGCGTGGTGCCGGGCGGTTTTATCGTGCTGGACGATTATCGCGACTTTAAACACTCGCCTGAGGTGGGGCCTGCGGTCGATCTGCTCAGGGCTACGGGGTTCTTTAGAGACTTCAACGTGCTGGGGAGCGTGCATGGTTTTGAGAACAGCTACGTATTACAGCGGATGTAAGCGTTTCCCAAGTCGGCACCCTGGATACATCTTGTCCCAAGCAAAATTTCATCATTCTCTGCAGTGTTGAGGTTTACGATTCTCTGCAAGAGAGGCCCAACGCTTCCAGCGTGCAGAGAACCCGGGAAATGACCTCAAACCTCATCAAACTTTTGCTGATCAGCGGCACATTGCTGTTGAGCGCCTGCTCCTCGGGCGGGAACGTCGGCAGCGACCCATGCTTCTCGGGTGGGTGCCAGGCGTTTGGCGACCATAGCCCGAGTAAAGCCGCCAAAATGAGTTTTGGCGGCAGCGGGCTGGGTAGCAGTTATGGAGAGTACGGTTCGGGGTTGTTGCATGATGATTGATGCGGCACTGGGCCAGCCAGTTTTGTGGTGACTGACCCATTGCTATCGGGAGCAAGCCCCCTCCCATATTGGTACTGCGCAGGTTGGCGGGTTAGTGCCCGCCTTTCATGCGTCGGGCGATGAGGTAAAGGCCCAGGCCGAGCAGTGCGGTCGCTGCGCCGATGTAGCCGGTGCTGGTCCAGCCAAATCCCGCTGTAATCGCCATTCCCCCAAACCACGGCCCCAGCGCGTTCGCCAGGTTGAACGCCGCGTGGTTGGACGCGGCCGCCAGGCTCGGGGCTTCGTGGGCGATGTCCATCAGGCGGATCTGCAACGGTGCCGCCAGCGACACCATGGTGCCGACCAGGCCCATGCTCAGCAGCACGCCCCACAGCGACGATGCGGCGAACGGGAAGAACAGCAGCACGGCAATCGACCACACCAATATCAGCCCCACAGCGCGAAATTGCATACGATCAAACAGTTTGCCGCCTGCGATGTTGCCGATGATCCCGCCGACACCAAACGCCGCGAGGCCAAAGGGAATCCACTGTGGCGACACCTTGGTCACTTCCAGCATGGTCGGCGCCAGGTAGCTGAATACGCAGAACATCCCGGCAAAGCCAATCGCGCCAATGGACAGGGCCATCCACACCTGAGGTTTGGTGAAGGCGCGCATTTCCTTGCGCGGGTCGCTGCGTTCTTCGTCGTGGCGGTGGGGCACGAATTGCCAGACCAGCGCGATGGTACACAGGGCAATCACGCTAACCAGGGCGAAAGCCGAGCGCCAGCCCAGGTGTTGGCCGAGGAAGGTAGCGATGGGGTTGCCCAACAGCATGGCGAGGGTCAGGCCCATCATCACGCGGGCGACGGCGCCGGCGCGTTTATCCGAGGGCACCATGCTCGAGGCGACCACAGCGGCGATGCCGAAGTAGGCGCCGTGGGGCAGGCCGCTGATGAAGCGGAAGGCCACCAGTGAGCTGAAGCTCGGGGTGAAGGCGGTGGCGAGGTTGCCCAAGGCGTAAAGCGCCATCAATAACAGCAGCATATGTTTGCGCAGCAGTTTGGCACCGAGGATCGCGAGCAGTGGGGCGCCGACCATCACGCCCAGGGCGTAGGCGCTGATGGCGTGGCCAACCTGGGGTTCGCTCAGGTTGAGGTTTTGGGCGATGTCGGGCATGAGGCCCATGATGGCGAATTCGCCGGTGCCGATTGCGAAAGCGCCCACGGCCATGGCCGCTTCCATTTTGGCGGCACTGCGCGCGGGCAGCAGGTGCCCGGGTGTTTGCTGGATAGACATGGATGGCTCTGTTTGAATGGGTGCACGAAAGACAGTCGTCGATGCTACGCACGCGACGGTGAAGGTGTCTAGAACAGCCACTTGTCCGAGAGTTCCAGGCCTGTGACCTCTGGTCGCGCCTGCCAGCCTTGACACCTGCGCAATAAAAGCCGCGATTTAATGCTGTCAATTGGCCAAACGACCCATAAACGCTGTTTGGCATGATATTCTGCGCGCCGTTCTGGACAGGTCTTTCCCTGGTGCGTACATCCGTATACGTCCCGGCGGTGGGCTGTCGCCCAGGTAGCTGAAGCCAATAATGATAAAAAGTCAGCGCAGAAGGGACAAAAGTGAGGTCGATACGTCGGCCTTGTGTGCCCACCCTACGGTCTGAAGAGTCAGGGGCGGTAGGGCGGATGGCGTTTTATCATAGGTGCTACTGATGTTTAAGAAAGTAAACACTGCCCTGCTGGGGCTGGCTTTGTCGATGGGGATCACGTCCGTTCACGCGGAAGAGGCAAAGAAAGTCGATGTGCTGCTGATCGGCGGCGGCATCATGAGTGCAACCCTGGGTGTGTGGCTCAACGAACTGCAGCCGGACTGGTCGATGGAGATGGTCGAGCGCCTCGATGGCGTGGCCGAAGAAAGCTCCAATGGCTGGAACAACGCCGGTACCGGTCACTCGGCCCTGGCTGAGCTGAACTACACCCCGGAAAACAAGGACGGCACCGTTGAGATCCCGAAAGCGGTCGAGATCAACGAAGCGTTCCAGATTTCCCGTCAGTTCTGGTCCTGGCAGGTCCAGCAGGGCGTGCTGAAGAACCCGCGTTCGTTCATCAACTCCACACCGCACATGAGCTTTGTGTGGGGCGATGACAACATCAAGTTCCTGAAAAAACGCTACGAAGCCCTGAAAGCGAGCCCGCTCTTCGCCGGTATGCAGTACTCCGAAGACCCGGCGCAGATCGCCAAGTGGGTTCCGCTGATGATGCAAGGGCGTGACCCGAGCCAGAAAATCGCGGCCACCTGGACCCCGATCGGCACCGACGTGAACTTCGGCGAAATCACCCGCCAGTTCGTTGCCCACCTACAAACCACGCCGAAGTTCGACCTGAAACTGTCGAGCGAAGTGCAGGACATCACCAAGAACGCCGACGGCTCGTGGCGTGTGAGCTACAAAAACCTGAAAGACGGCACGAAGACCGAAACCGACGCCAAGTTCGTGTTCATCGGCGCGGGTGGCGGTGCACTGCACCTGCTGCAGAAGTCGGGCATTCCTGAAGCCAAGGAATACGCAGGCTTCCCGGTTGGCGGCTCGTTCCTGGTGACCGATAACCCGGCCATCGCTGAACAGCACATGGCCAAGGCCTACGGTAAGGCCTCGGTTGGCGCACCGCCGATGTCGGTTCCGCACCTGGACACCCGCGTGCTGGACGGCAAGCGCGTGATCCTGTTTGGCCCATTCGCGACCTTCTCCACCAAGTTCCTGAAGGAAGGCTCGTACCTGGACCTGCTGACCAGCACCACCACTCACAACATCTGGCCCATGACCAAAGTCGGTATTCGTGAATACCCACTGGTCGAGTACCTTGCCGGCCAACTGATGCTGTCGGACGACGACCGCTTCAAGGCACTGCAGGAATACTTCCCGAACGCCAAGCAGTCCGACTGGCGCCTGTGGCAAGCCGGCCAGCGCGTGCAGATCATCAAGCGTGACGAAGAACAGGGCGGCGTCCTGAAACTCGGTACCGAAGTGGTCAGCTCCGCCGACAACACCATCGCAGGCCTGTTGGGTGCATCGCCAGGCGCGTCCACCGCGGCTCCGATCATGCTGACCGTGCTGCAGAAAGTGTTCAAGGACAAGGTGGCCACCCCTGAGTGGCAGGCCAAGCTGCACCAGATCGTACCGAGCTACGGCACCAAGCTGAACGACAGCCCGGAAGCGGTTGCCAAGGAATGGGCCTACACCGCCGGTGTCCTGCAATTGACGCCACCGCCTGCGATCCCGCAAATGGCGGCGCCAAAGGCCACCGAGGCTGCCAAACCTGCGGCTGAGCCGAGCAAGCCGGCGTCCGACCTGGCGCTGTAAGCTGCTCAGCAACACGCATCGCTGAAGAAAAAGCCCGCTGAACCGGTGACGGTCAGCGGGCTTTTTTGTGGGCGCCGTTCACACCTTGAAATGCCTGACCTGCTCATGCAGGTGCAAGGCCAGGGCATTACCGGTGTCGCACAGCAGATAGAGGTGCTGCAGCGCGAGGGCGGGCAGGTCTGGCATGTGCATCAGCCCATCGCCCATGCGACTGGTCTCCATCAGGCCCACGGCCACGCCACTGCGTACACAGGCCTCGACCGCCGATGAGTTGGGGCTTTCCAGCAGCAGTCGATGGTAAACCCCGTGGTCCTTCAGCGCCTGCAAGGCGGCCGCGCGATAAGGGCAGCCGGCGATGGGCACGGTCACGGGCAGCGGCGCGGTGGGCGGGCAACTGAAGTGCCGGGCGGCAACCCACAATGGCTGAACGTCGCCCAGGCGTTCACCCTGGGCCAGGGGCTGGGCGCTGACAGTGATCGCCAGGTCCAGCTGATTGGCCATGAACAGATTCAGCAGTTCGCCGCTGGTGCGAGCCTCGATTTCCAGTTCGAGCAAGGGGTTGTCGGCGATCAAGCGCGGCAGGAATGCCTGGATGAATGCGCTGGCGTAGGTGTCCGGCACACCGAGGCGGATCTTGCCCTGCATGCGCTGTGGCATCAGCGAGATCAGCAGGCGGTCGTGGCTTTTGAGAAACTCGGTGGTGTCGCCCAGCAGCTTCGTGCCGTACAGCGTGAGCTCCACGCCCTGATTGCTGCGACTGAACAGGCGCTGGCCCACCTGATCCTCCAGCTTCTGAATCTGCGTGGTCACGGTCGAGGCACTGCGGTGCACATGTTCGGCCGCCTCGTTGAAGCGCCGAAACCGTGCCACAGCGTGAAAGGTGCGCAACAGATCGATATTCAGTTGTTTGGGCATTATTCGTATTTTACGGATTAGTTATGCGATTAATTTCAATATACACAATCATTAGCGGCTCATAGCCTTGGCGTCAATCACAGATGCTGGAGGCTATATGAAGCGCTCACCCTTGGGCCTGCTGTTGTTACAAGGTGCGTTTGTCCTGTCGTGGAGTTCCGGCTATATCGGCGCCAAGCTGGGGACACAGGGAGGCGGGGCGTTCAACTTGCTGTTCTGGCGCTTCTTGCTGGTGTCGGTGTGCCTGGGGTTGTTTCTGAATGTCAGGTTGATGAACGTTTCCTGGGCGCAGATTCGCCATTACGCGGTGATTGGTTTCCTCTCCCAGTTTGCTTACCTGAGCTGCCTCTACGTGGCGATCCAAAATGGCTTGCCACCCGGCATTGCGGCCATTATCGCCGCGCTGCAACCGCTGATGACGGCGGCACTGTCCACCGGCAGCGATACCGAGCGCAGCGGCGGCTGGCAGTGGGTAGGGCTGTTGATCAGTTTCGTCGGCGTGGCGATCGTGATCGCCGGGCAGTACGGCCAGAGTGGACAAGGCGTTGGTCTGGTCATGTATCTGCTGCCATTGGCGGCAGCATTGGGGCTGACACTGGCGACACTCTATGAGCGCCGCTCGCTGCAAAAAAACGACGCGGGCCTGGTTTTGCCGCTGTTTATCCAATCGCTGCTGACCTTGATCGGTTTCACTGGCGCGGTGCTCTACACAGATACCCTGAGCATTCCCAGCGACCCGAATGTGCTGATCTCGATTGTCTGGCTGACGGTGTTCTCCACCTTTATCGCTTACCTGAGCTTGTGGATGCTGTTACGTGTGATGACCGCAACCCGTGTGGCGGCGCTGGTCTATCTGGAACCACCGGTGACGCTGGTGTGGGCGGCGTTGATGTTCGGCGATGTGATCCATGGGGCGACCTATGCGGGCATGGCCGTGGTAGTCGCGGGTTTACTGCTGGTGCGTGTGAAACGACCGGCAGTCGCATGCACCTCGTAAGGCGTGCAGGTTCAGCAAGCTGACAGACACATCCTGTTAAAAAATACCCAGGGCCATGCAGGAGCGTGGTTGCAGCAAGGGGGGATTTTTACCATTGCAGGGTGTAAGCGCCCGAGGGTTTCGTATGTTGTTACGTTATGCGGCATTGGCGGCAGTGGTCGTCGCGGCGTCTGGATGTGTACAGGAGCGTGTGGTGCATGAGCGCGTTCCAATGCAGCGTGATTACGTGGAAGTGGTCGCGCCACAGCCGCCGCCGGTGCAGGTGATCGAGGTCGAGCCGGCGCCACGTTATGGCTATGTATGGTCGCGTGGTTACTGGCGCTGGACGGGCGGGCGGTATGTCGCGGTGCACGGCCACTGGGAGCCGGTTCGCGAAGGTTATCGTTATGTGCATCCGCACTGGGTGCAGCACAGCGATGGTTTCCACTGGCAGGTGGGTGGCTGGGTGCGCTGAGCCTGGTTAAATCGGCTTCCGGGTACCCAGGAGCCGAACCTCTCGCAGCAGTGCCGCACCGAGTTGATCGGTGCCCAGCTCCCGATATCCCACCGCCTTAACGTCACCGTTTTCCTCCGCCTGGATGATGATCACCGGCGTTTCCTTGCCCGATGCTTCGTCCACATGCATCGCGTACTGCGGGATTTTCAGCGCTATGGGCGTACCTGCCGCCTTGCCTTTCACGTTGATCAGGAACGCCGCGCATCCGCTGTCCACATCCTCGCTGGTGGCCGAGCGTCCGCTGACGAAGCAGCTCTGCGGCAGGTCGGGCCAGACGATGGCACCCCCCAGCGCGAGTGCAGGCAGTAGGGTCAAGGCTGTGAGCAGAAGTGTGCGCACGTCAGGTGTTCTCTTGATCAAGGGCCAGTCGATTTTTTACCAAAGCTCACCGTCAGCTGCAACGACGCGGCTCAGCCCAGGCGCTTCATGCCCGTCGTTTTGGCGGCTTCGAGGTCGAACGTGGCGGTGTATTCGCAGCCGGCTGCGTGGGCGCAGCGCTCGATCAGGCAGTCCGCAAAGTCGGCCTTGCTGGCGATGAACTTGCGCAGTGCCTTCCAGACGATATCGGCGTGTTCGATGGTCAGTTCGCGGGTGTGCAGCAGGGTTTCCAGCACCAGCACCACATCGGCCTTGGCCGATTGGTAGCAGGACTGCAGGACCCACACCAATTCCACGATGGACACCACGCTAACAAAACCCGGCGATGCGGCAGTGAGCGATTCGACCAGGTGCGATGCCTTGGCCGACTGTACCGCATCGTCCTGAGTGACGTAGCGCACCAGCACATTGGTATCCAGGCCGATCATCGTGCTTTTGCTCCCCGGGCCGCGATGGCCTGGTTCATGTCATCGATGGACACGGCCCTGGCAGGCGTGTTGATCAGCCCCTTGAGATCCTTGACGGTTTTGCTAGCGGCAATCATGGAAAACTTGCCGTCTTCCATCTCGACGAACTCCACCCGGTCGCCTGTTTCCAGGCCCAGGGCCATTCTGACTTGGACAGGAATAGTGATTTGCCCTTTCGAAGTAAGTGTGGCGGTTGCCATGGTTAATACCTCCAACATAATGCCCCTTACCCTAGAGTAAGGAGTGCTGAAGGACAAGATCCGTTGGTCCATAGGTTGCTCGCAGAAGTGAGTTGGAATAGGAAAACCCTAGTCCGAACTCGTGATCTTCACACGCTTGCCCGTGCCCCAAAGCGCTACAAACTATGACCAGCCGCCAACCCAGGCTTATTGCACCACGCGATAACACGGCACATACGCTGCGCCGCCCGGAAGTTTCATCCGGTGCTGGGCCACGAATGCCTTCAACAGCTCATCCAGTGGTTTCATGATCGCCGGGTCGCCATGAATTTCGTAAGGGCCGTTTTCCTCGATCAGGCGAATGCCCTTGTCCTTCACGTTGCCTGCCACGATTCCCGAGAACGCACGACGCAGGTTGGCCGCCAACTCATGGGGTGCCAGCGCATGACTCAACTGCAGGCTGGCCATGTTTTCGTGGGTGGGATCGAACGGACGCTGGAAGCCCTCATCAATCTTGAGTAGCCAGTTGAAGTGAAACGCATCGTTGCGCTCGCGGCGGAACTGCTTCACCGCCTTGAGGCCGGCGGTCATCTGGCGCGCCACTTCGGCCGGATCGTCGATGATGATCTGGTAATGCTGTTGCGCCGCTTCACCCAGGGTGGCACCGACGAATGCATGCAGTTGTTCCAGATAAGGCGCTGCGTGTTTCGGCCCGGTAAGCACTACCGGGAACGGTACGTCGCGGTTGTCCGGGTGCATCAGGATGCCCAGCAGGTACAGGAACTCTTCGGCCGTGCCCGCGCCGCCCGGAAAGATGATGATGCCGTGGCCCACGCGCACGAAGGCTTCCAGGCGCTTTTCGATGTCCGGCAGAATCACCAGTTCGTTGACGATGGGGTTCGGTGCCTCGGCGGCGATGATGCCAGGCTCCGTCAAGCCCAGGTAACGCCCGCCAGTGATGCGTTGTTTGGCGTGGGAAATGGTCGCGCCTTTCATTGGCCCTTTCATCACGCCGGGGCCGCAGCCGGTGCACACGTCCAGGCTGCGCAGGCCCAGTTCGTGGCCGACTTTCTTGGTGTATTTGTATTCTTCGGTATTGATCGAGTGCCCGCCCCAGCACACCACGATTTTCGGCTCGACGCCTGGGCGCAGCGTACGGGCGTTGCGCAGCAGGTGGAACACGTAGTCGGTGATGCCCTGTGAGTCGCTCAGGTCGATGCGCTGGCTGCCGAGTTCGTTCTCGGTGTAGACGATATCGCGCAGGGCGCTGAACAGCATCTCTCGGGTGCTGGCGATCATTTCGCCGTCGACGAATGCATCCGCCGGCGCGTTCACCAGTTCGAGGCGCACGCCGCGGTCCTGCTGATGGATACGCACTTCAAAATCTTTGTAGGCGTCGAGGATGGTCTTGGCGTTGTCGATGTGCGCGCCGGTGTTGAGGATGGCCAAGGCGCACTGGCGAAACAGGGTGTAGATGCTGCCGGTGCCGGCGGCGCTCAGTTGCTGGACTTCGCGTTGGGAGAGGGTTTCGAGGCTGCCCTTGGGGCTGACGGAGGCGTTGATGACGTGACGTTGGGGCATTCTGATTCCTTGAAAGCACAGCCACCGCACTTTTTGGGATGCGTTGGCTTGAGAAGAGTGGGCGCCGTTGACGGCGCGCGAGCCGAATATTTACCTCAGGCGCAAGGCCGAGCGCAAATACCGTCCACCCCCATCATGCCGCAGAACCTACTGAATCAGCTTCCAGTTTTTGTAGAAAACCCGACGCAGGGTAAAGACCAGGCCGGCAAAACCGGCGATCACGGCGTTCAGCACCGAGGGCAGCATCGTTGGCCGCACGATGTCGATAAACAGGCAGTAACGCTTCGCGTCGTTCTTGTTGAAGGAGGCGTGCATCAGCGTGTCATCGAAAATAAACAGCGGGTCGTCGTGCCAGTAGTGTTTGTGTTTGCCGACCTGGATGTACACGCCTTCGTGGTGCGGTGCCGGCGCCATGTTGTAGAGCACGCGAAACATCATGCGCAGCGGGCCGAAGTGAAACGAAGTGGAGCGGTTTTCGTTGAACACAGATACGCCGATGGTTTTCACGAACGGCAGCTTCTTGCGCAGTTGCGGAATATCCAACGTGGTTTCGATCGGACGGCCGTACCACTGGAAAAACAGCATGCCGCGCTTTTTCTCGGCCATGCGCGTATCCAGGTAGCCGATGATTTCATCCTTGTGGGCCATGGCGTCGTCGATCACCTGTTGCAGGTCCTCGCGCCAGGTCGGCGGCAGGTCATGCATCGTATAAACATGGCGATTACGGCGGCTCAGCAGGTCGAGCAGGGTGTTGAACGGTGCCAGCACCCAGGTGTTGCGTCCGTTTCCGATGAAATATTTCTTGATGGTGTCGCGGTCGTACAGGCCGTTGCGCAGGAAGTCGTACACACCGCACACCAGCACCAGCCCAAGGAACACCGCCGAGGTCAGGGGGAATAGACCAATGATAAGCAGGACGCCCGCTACCCAGGCGAGCGACACTGCTCTTTTACGTAAAACGGACTTGCTCATCAAACTCAGCTCCAGCTGGACGCCATTCGACAGGTCCGGATCCATGGCTGCGAGTGGTGGGTTTTGAAACATATTGAAACAATCCGTTCATGATAAAGGCGTTCTACCGTCAGCGGGCGTTTTAAGTAGTGGGAAATTGTGAAGACTGCGTTCAGTTTTTAACCCTAGCCGCACTTGGCAGACTGTGCGGATTGGATTTTGTAAACGGAAGATTTGCGACTATCGTGACGCTTCGGTTTTTTGGGCGTCATAGACCGGTACGATTAAGTTGAATGGCCACCATTGGCCTTCGGCACCTTGGAAGAGGCAGAATTTTTATGATCATCAAACCGCGGGTTCGTGGCTTCATCTGTGTGACCGCTCACCCTGTTGGCTGTGAAGCGAATGTCAAAGAGCAGATCGACTACGTGACTCAACATGGCGTTATCGAGGGCGGCCCCAAAAAGGTGCTGGTACTCGGCGCTTCCACTGGCTACGGCCTGGCCGCGCGCATCAGTGCTGCGTTTGGCTGTGGCGCCGACACGCTGGGCGTGTTTTTTGAGAAGGAAGGCGAAGAGGGCAAACTCAGTTCCGCCGGCTGGTACAACAGCGCGGCGTTCGAGAAGTTTGCCGTCGAGAAAGGCCTGTACGCCAAGAGCATCAACGGCGACGCGTTCTCCGACGAGATCAAGCGCCTGACCATCGACACCATCAGGAAAGACCTGGGCAAGATCGACCTCGTGGTCTACAGCCTGGCCGCGCCGCGCCGTACCGACCCGCAGGGCGTGGTGCACACCTCCACCCTCAAACCGATTGGCAAGGCCGTGACCCTGCGCGGCATCAACACCGACAAGGGCGTCGTGGTCGACACCACGCTTGAACCGGCCACCCAGGAAGAAATCGACGGTACTGTGAAAGTCATGGGCGGCGAAGACTGGCAGTTGTGGATCGACGCCCTGCGCGACGCCGACGTACTGGCCGAAGGCGCCAAGACCACAGCGTTCACCTACCTCGGCGAAAAGCTGACCCAGGACATCTACTGGAACGGTTCCATCGGTGAAGCCAAGAAAGACCTGGATAAAAAAGTCCTGACCCTGCGCGACAACCTCGCGGCGCTCAAGGGCGATGCCCGTGTGTCGGTGCTTAAGGCCGTGGTCACCCAGGCCAGCTCGGCGATCCCGATCATGCCGCTGTACCTGTCGCTGCTGTTCAAGGTGATGAAGGAGCAAGGCACCCACGAAGGCTGCATCGAGCAGGTTTATGGCCTGTTCAAGGACAGCCTGTACGGCAGCGAGCCCAAGCTGGATGCCGATGGCCGTCTGCGCGCCGACCTGGCCGAGCTGGAGCCGAAGGTCCAGGACGCTGTGGCCGCATTGTGGAACCAGGTGACCGACGACAACGTCAACGAGATCAGCGATTTCGCCGGCTACAAGGCTGAGTTCCTGCGCTTGTTCGGTTTTGAGGTCGACGGCGTGGACTACGATGCCGACGTGAACCCGACCGTGAAGATCAATGGTTTGATCCAGGCCTGAGACGCGGTTTAAAGAATGTGGGAGGAGCAAGCCCCCTCCCACATTTGCTTTGTGTGTTTCTCAGAAGCTTCCTACGTGCTGACGCGCAGCTCCCGCCTGACAAACTCTGCCAGACTCCTTCGGCTATCACGCCATGCCAACGGAGGATCTGATGACGATTCGTGCAGTAGTTTTCGATTTCGGCGGTGTCCTGTTCGACTGGAGCCCGCTGCACCTGTACCGCAAGCTGATTGCCGACGACCATGAACGCCAGTGGTTCCTGGACAACATCTGCACCCAGGCCTGGAACACCGAGCAGGATGCCGGCCGCCCCCTGGCCGAGGCCACCCGCACGCTGATTGATCAATACCCGCACCACGACACCCTGATCCGCGCCTACTACGACCGCTGGCCTGAAATGCTGCGTGGCCCATTACCCGAAGGCGTGGCGATTCTCAAGGCCTTGCACGCCGTCAATATGCCGCTGTTCGGGCTTACCAACTGGTCCGCTGAAACCTTCCCCTACGCCCGCACCAACTACCCGTTCCTGCAGTGCCTGCGCGATATCGTCGTGTCCGGCGAGTTGAAGCTGATCAAGCCCGATCCCGCGATCTATCACGCCAGCCTCGGACAGGTGCGCGCCCACCTGCCGGATATCCAGGCGGGAGAAGTGGTGTTTATCGATGATGTGGCCGGCAATGTCGAGGCCGCCATCGCTCTGGGCTGGCAGGGCATTCATCATCTGTCAGCCGAGCGCACTGCCGCGCAGTTGCGTGGGTTGGGTGTGGGCTTTTAGCGCGCGAACTGTTCCATCACGAAGTCGACGAACGCGCGCAGCTTCGGCAAACGGTAGCGGTCCTGGCGATACACCAGGTGCATGGGGCGGCTGGGCAGTTGGTAGGTGGGCAGCAAGGCCACCAGCTTGCCGGCTTCCAGGTCCGGCCGCACCAGCGCATCGGGCAACATGACGATCCCCATGCCGTGTACGGCTGCCTGACGCAGGCCTTGTGAACTGTTGAGGGTCAGTGAGCCGGACACCTCGACCTCGATTTCCCCTTCGGCGCCGGTCATGCGCCAGAGTTTGTCGGCGTTGCGCCAATCGTCAGCGGCGGGGTAGGCGAAGGCGAGGCAGTCGTGTTGCCGCAGGTCTTCGGGTGTCTGCGGGGTGCCCTGGCGTGCCAGGTAATCCGGTGACGCGCACAGGGTGATGGTGTAGTCCTGCAATGGGCGAGCGATGAGGCCGGGTGTTTCCAGTTCACCCAGGCGGATGGCGACGTCGAAGCCGCTGTCGATCAGGTCCATACGCTCGTTGCTGAGCACCACATACAGCTTGATCAGCGGGTAGCGGCGGGAGAACTCACTCAGCGCCGGCGCGAGGCGCTCGGTGCCAAAGGCCGGCGGTGCGGTGATGCGCAAGGTGCCCTTGGGAATCTCGCTGTGGGCCTGTTCGGCCAGGTGCTCGGAGTCGGCCACCAGCCCCAGCACTTCCAGGCAGCGCTGGTAATACTGGCCGCCGAACTCCGTGAGGCTTTGCTTGCGCGTGGTGCGCTTGAGCAGGCTCACGCCCAGGCGCTGTTCCAGCGCGCGCAGGTGGTTGCCGACCATGGTGGTCGACAGGCCGCACGCCTGGGCGGCGGCGGTCATGCTGCCGCTTTCGACCACCTTCACGTACACCGACATTGCCTGGAACAAATCCATTATCAAGCCCTGCTTTAAAGTCATTGCACGAAAGCGGAGTTTATCCAGCTGACGTGGCTAACGATACTTCAAGTCACCCCAACAAGACACTGGACCCGCCACCATGACCGCCGCCTGCCTGATGAGCACTTATCAACCCCTGGCCCTGAGCTTCACTCGTGGCCTTGGCACACGCCTGTGGGATCAGCAGGGGCTTGAGTACCTGGACGCAGTGGCGGGCGTTGCGGTGACCAACGTCGGGCACTCCCATCCCAAACTGGTGAGCGCCATCAGCGAACAGGCCGGCCTGCTGTTGCACACCTCCAACCTCTACAGCATCGACTGGCAACAGCGGTTGGCCCTGCGGCTGACGCAGTTGTCCGGTTTGGACCGGGCGTTTTTCAACAACTCCGGTGCCGAGGCCAACGAGACGGCACTCAAGCTTGCCCGCTTGCATGGCTGGAAAAAGGGCATTGAGCAGCCGTTGGTGGTGGTGATGGAAAACGCCTTTCACGGCCGCACTCTCGGCACCATGGCGGCCAGTGACGGGCCTTCGGTGCGCTTGGGGTTTCAGCGTCTGCCGGGAGATTTCATCAAGGTCGGCTTTGGTGATCTGCACGCCCTGGACGCGATCACCGCGCAATGGGGCACGCGCATCGCGGCGGTTTTGCTGGAACCGATCCAGGGCGAAAGTGGCGTGCTGATAGCGCCGCCGGGCTATCTGAAAACCCTGCGCGACCATTGCACACGCCACGGCTGGCTGATGATGCTCGACGAGATCCAGACCGGCATCGGCCGCACCGGCACCTGGTTTGCCTTTGAGCATGAAGGCATCGTGCCGGACGTGATGACCCTGGCCAAAGGCCTAGGCAACGGCGTGCCCATCGGCGCCTGCCTGGCCAAGGCCTCGGTCGCTCAATTGTTCACGCCGGGCAGTCACGGCAGCACCTTTGGTGGCAACCCGCTGGCGTGCCGTGTGGGTTGCACGGTGCTGGACATCATCGAAGAACAAGGTCTGTTGCACAACGCGGCGCGCCAGGGCGGGCACCTGCTGGCGCGGTTGCGCATGGAGCTGGACGAGTGCGCGCAGGTGGTAGCGATTCGCGGTAAAGGCTTGATGATTGGTATCGAACTGGCCATTCCCTATCGTGACCTGGCCCGACGCGCCGCCCATGAACATGGACTGCTGATCAACGTGACCCGGGGCAAGATCATCCGTCTGTTGCCTCCGTTGACCCTGGACGGCAAGGAAGTGGAAATGATCGTGCGGGCCATCACCCGACTGCTGAACTGAAAAAATGCAGTCTCACTGTGGGAGGGGGCTTTAAAGGTCAGCGCCATTGAGCCACTCCTGGTTCAGCGTCTCGGTGTCTCCCAGATACTCCAGCAACCACGCCATGGCCGGCGACAGTCTGTTTTGCGCCCAGGCCACGCACGAGGGGCTCGCGGGGAAGGGGCGGTGCAGTTGCAGCGCCATCAACTCGCCACGCTCGATCCACGGCAACACCTGATGCGCCGGTGCCATGCCGACGCATAGACCGTCGCGCAGGCAGTCGATGGCCGAGGACCAGTTGGGCACCACCAGCCGCCGTTGATTGTTCAGGGTCCAGGTGTCGCGCTTGGGCAGGTTGCGGGAGGTATCGGTCATGCACAGCGAGGCGAACGGGCGCAGTTGATCGTCGCTGAGCAAGCCGTCCACTGCCGCCAACGGATGCCTGGCGCTGACCACGCACAGCCAGTTCATAAGGCCCATGTCACGAAAGGTGAAATGGCTGGCCACCGGCACCGCACTGGTGGCGCCGATCACGATGTCGGTGCGTTCATCGGTGAGGGCATCCCACACGCCGTTGTACACCTCGTATTCCAGCAACAACTCGACCTCGGGAAACTGCCGGTAGAAATCCAGCACCAGTTGCCGACAGCGCTGCGGTTTGACGATGGAATCCACCGCTACCTTCAACTGACCGCTCCAGCCATTGGCCACCTGCTGGCACAAGCGCCGGGTGCCGAGCATTTTTTTCATCACGCCACGGGCTTCATCAATAAACAGACGGCCGGCGGGCGTCAATTCCACATCCCGGTGGCGGCGGATGAACAGCGGCACCGCCAGCCATTCTTCGAGCTGCCGCACGGTGTAGCTGATGGCAGACGGCACTCGGTGCAGCTCCTGGGCGGCGGCGCTGAAGCTGCCATGACGCGCCACGGCATCCACCACATCCAGGGAATATTCGGACCACATATGCGGCTGCCTTCAAAATAGTTGATAGGAGTGTCCAATTATTCTCGCTTCACACAGGATCTGTCAGCTTCATAATGGGCGCCAGTCAGCAAATAGTTTGATGGCAAGGTTGAAAGGCTTCAATGAAAAATTCGTTTGGTTTTATCGGGTATCTGGCGGGGCTGAGCATGCTCGGTTATCTCGCCATGGACATGTACTTGCCGGCGTTCGGCGCCATGGGCGAGCAGTTGCAGATCGGCGCGGGCGCAGTGGGCGCCAGCCTGAGTGTTTTCCTCGCAGGGTTTGCCGTGGGCCAGTTGCTCTGGGGCCCGCTGTCGGACCGCCTCGGGCGCAAGCCGATCCTGCTGACAGGCCTGAGCCTGTTCGTGCTGGGTTGTGCCGGGATGTTCTGGGTCGAGACCGCGCCGCAGTTGCTGGCCTTGCGTTTCATCCAGGCCATTGGCGTGTGTGCCGCCGCCGTGAGCTGGCAAGCGCTGGTGATCGACCGCTACCCGGCCGACAAGGCCCATCGCGTGTTCGCCAGCATCATGCCGCTGATGTCGTTGTCGCCGGCCTTGGCGCCGCTGCTGGGGGCGATGGTGTTGAACCATTTTGGCTGGCAGGCGATTTTCGCGGTATTGCTCGGGGTGTCGCTGTTGTTGTTGCTGCCCACCCTGTTCCTGCGCAGCCCGCCGAAACGCCCTGCAGACAAACCGGCAGCACGCATCGGCTACGCCCAGTTGCTCGCCTCGCGAGTGTTCACCGGCAATGTGATGATCTTTGCCGCATGCTCCGCAAGCTTCTTCGCCTGGCTCACCGCTTCGCCGTTCATCCTCGGGGGCATGGGCTACAGCCCCAGCGATATTGGCCTGAGCTATGTAGTGCCGACGCTGGCCTTCCTGATGGGCGGCTACAGTTGCCGCAGTGCGCTGCAACGCTTGGAGGGCAAGGCGCTGCTGCCGTGGCTGCTGGTGGCGTATTGCATCAGCATGGTGGCGCTGTACCTGGTCGCCACCTTTACCGTGCCGACCCTTACCACCTTGCTGATTCCCTTTTGCCTCATGGCGTTGGTCAACGGTGCGAGCTACCCCATCGTGGTGGCGAACGCGCTGATGCCGTTCGCGGAAAACTCCGGCAAGGCGGCGGCGCTGCAAAACACGTTGCAACTGGGCCTGTGTTTTTTCGGCAGCCTGCTGGTGTCGTCGCTGCTCGACCAGCCGCTGATGATCACCGTGAGCGTGATGCTGGCAACCGCGCCGGTGGCGGTGTTGGGTTATTGGCTGGCGCGGCCGAGAGCTGAGTGCGGCACGCTGGCGAGTGACATGTCCGGTTGATTGTATACAACTCTATGGACATATAGTCTTCACATTGCATACAGTGGTCTCACAACAAAAACAGAGACCCTCTCACCATGACTATCCCGAAGGCATCACCGCAGCGGCCAGAAGATGAGAATCTGGGCGTCGCCGCCAACCTGGCGTACGGCCTGCAGCATGTGCTGACCATGTACGGCGGCATCGTTGCCGTGCCGCTGATCGTTGGCCAGGCGGCCGGGTTGGCGCCGGCGGAGATCGGCCTGCTGATCGCCGCATCGCTGTTTGCCGGTGGCCTGGCGACCCTGTTGCAGACCCTTGGCGTGCCGTTTTTCGGCTGCCAGTTGCCACTGGTGCAGGGCGTGTCGTTCGCGGGCGTGGCAACCATGGTGGCGATTATCGGCAACGACGGCGCGGCGGGGCTGCCGGCGGTTCTCGGGGCGGTGATGGCCGCGTCGCTTATCGGCTTGTTGATCACCCCGGTGTTCTCGCGGATCACCCGTTTTTTTCCGCCGCTGGTGACCGGTATCGTGATCACCACCATCGGCCTGACCCTGATGCCCGTGGCCGCGCGCTGGGCCATGGGCGGCAACAGCCAGTCGGCAGACTTCGGCAGCGTGCCGAATATCGGCCTGGCTGCGCTGACGCTGGTACTGGTGCTGTTGCTGAGCAAGATCGGCAGCGCGGCCATCTCACGGTTGTCGATCCTGTTGGCGATGGTGATCGGCACCGTGATTGCGGTGGTGCTCGGCATGGCGGATTTTTCCGGCGTGACCCAGGGGCCGATGTTCGGTTTTCCCGCGCCCTTGCACTTCGGCATGCCCACCTTTCAGGTGGCCGCGATCCTTTCCATGTGCATCGTGGTGATGGTGACGCTGGTGGAAACCTCGGCGGACATCCTCGCGGTGGGTGAGATCATCGACACCCGGGTCGACTCCAAACGCCTGGGCAATGGCCTGCGTGCCGATATGCTGTCGAGCCTGTTCGCGCCGATCTTCGGCTCGTTCACCCAAAGCGCGTTCGCCCAGAACGTGGGTCTGGTGGCCGTTACCGGGGTGAAGAGCCGCTTTGTGGTGGCGACGGGCGGGGCGTTCCTGGTGATCCTCGGCCTGCTGCCGTTCATGGGCCGGGTGATTGCGGCCGTGCCCACGTCGGTGCTGGGCGGCGCGGGCATCGTGTTGTTCGGCACCGTGGCGGCCAGCGGTATTCGCACGCTGTCGAAGGTGGATTACCGCAACAACATGAACCTGATCATCGTCGCCACGTCCATCGGTTTTGGCATGATTCCGATTGCCGCGCCGAGCTTCTATGACCAGTTCCCCGGCTGGTTCGCGACCATTTTTCATTCAGGGATAAGTTCGTCGGCGATCATGGCGATTGTGCTGAACCTGGCATTCAATCACTTCACCGTCGGCAACTCGGACCAGCAGTCTGTGTTCGTGGTCGGCACCGAGCGCAGGCTGTGTTTTCACGATGTGGCGGCGTTGCGTGATGGCGATTATTTCCGCGGCGGCAAACTGTTCGATGCCGAGGGGAAGGAGGTTCCGTTGTTGGCCGACATTCCAGGGAAAACAGCGAAACCTGAAATCACTGAGGTATGAATGCGAGAGGGGGATTGTCACCCCCCTCGCACCGCCTGTTCAGCCGGCCTTGAGTTCACCGTGCCGTACCGAACATACCTCATCCAGAAACTTCACCACCGTGCCCATGCACGCCTGGCGTTCTTCCACATGGGGCATGTGGCTGGAGTCTTCAAACAGTGCCCAGCGTACATCGGTGATCTCATCCAGAAACGGCTTGACTACCAGCGGCGTGGCCTCATCGTGCCGCCCGGAGATCACCAGCGTCGGCACGTTGATCGCCGAGAGCCGGCCGATCACGTTCCAGTCCTTCAAGCTGCCGATCACATGGAACTCGGTCGGGCCGCTCATGGCGTGGTACACCGTCGGGTCGGCGTCGACCTGGGCGAAGGTGCGCGCCACTTCTTCGGGCCACGGGTTGACCCGGCACACGTGCTGGTCATAGAAAACTCGCGAGGCGGCGAGGTATTCCGGGTCCTGGTAGGTGCCGGCTGCTTCGTGCTTGAGCAGGGTTTCATCGACGCCTTCGGGCAACAGTTTGCGCAGGCGGTTGGCTTCGCTGACCCAGGTGCGCATGCAGGTGGGCGAGTTGGCCGGGATGAAGGCGCGCAGGCCCTTGGGTTGCGCAATGGCGTGCTCGCTGCCGAGCATGCCGCCCCAGGATTGCCCGAGGATTGCGTAGTCATTGCTGATTTGCAGGTGGTCCAGCAGGTTGTTCAACTCATCGAGGAACAGGCTGACGGTCCAGAAGGAGGGGGCTTGTCGGGCAGGTGGGTGGAGCGGCCATTTCCCAGTTGATCGTAGTGGATCACCGCGTGGCCGCTGGCGGCGACGTCCTTGAACGCGTCGACGTAATCATGGGTGCAGCCGGGACCGCCATGAATGATGACCAGCGGCGTACGCCCGGTGCTCAGGTCGCCGGTGACCCGGTACCAGGTCTGGTAGGCGCCGAAGGCCGCGTAGCCTTCGCGGATTTTGTCGATGAATTCCATTTCGTACCCTGCTCTGAAAAAAATGATCAGGGCTACGATAGTTGGCTTGGGCGATTCAGGTAACTAGCAAAACAGCTAGGTTTTGCCGAGCGGTCAGTCTTCCAGCAAACGGTAATGGCTGGCACGCACCACCGCCTGCACGCGGTTCCTGGCCCCCAGCTTGTGCATCGCCGAGGCCAGGTGCAGGGTGACCACCGCCAGCGAGCGGCTCAACTGCGCAGCGATTTCGGCGGCGGTCATGCCCTCGGCGGCCCATTTGAGGCACTCGCGCTCGCGTTTGGTCAGGTGTACATGGGGGTAGGTGCGCAGCTCTTTGCTGAACAGCGGGTAGGCCGCTTCCTGCAAGGCGTGGGTAATCAGGCTGAAGTCCGGCAGCGTGTGCCGGGCATCCTGCAGCACCGCGCCGGCGCTGCCGGTGCGCAGGCCGGTCAGTGAAGCGAAGCCGCCTCGCGGCAAGTGGATGGGCACGCTGACGCCGCAGGTCAGTTGCTGGTCGTGCAGGTAGGAGGACACCGGGGCGTGGCAGGGGTCGATGATGGTTTGCAGCGCGGTTTCGGCCTTGGCCTCGTAGGACCACACGAACGGCGACACCGTGCGCAGGGCCAGGTGTTGCACCGGATCGATCTGGTAGAAACCTTCGTTGCACCACAACGCGTGCCAGTCGGGCGGGGTATTGCGCAGTTCCAGCACCGAGGGCGTGATCAGGCTGCCGTCGTGGTCGATCGGCACCGGGGTGTAGTCGTACACCAGCGCATCGAACCCCAGCTGCTGGGCAAGCAGAAACGTATTGTCCATCTGCTCATCCAGGCTCCTGCCCGGCATCAGACGATTGTTGATGGCAGTTAGCTTGGCCAGCATCCGTTCTGCTCCCGAATTCATTTGAATCTCGACTTGCGGCAAGTAGAATGCCACGCCCCGGCGAAGGACTGCCAGACCAAACCTATAAGAACTACTAGGTTATGGACACGCGGCATCCTCGGTAGTGTTGGCCTGATCAGCGGCCACTGCCAGCCAGGCCGATACCACACAAGGAATGTACGCATGTGGCGTGAAATTGCCCCCGACCAGCAGTTCAACGTGCAAGTCGACGGCCACAACCTCGTGGTCTACAGCTTCGGCGAAGGCGATGAGGTGTTGCTGTGCCTCAACGGCGGCCCGGGCCTGCCGTGTGACTACTTGCGCGACGCCCATGGCTGGCTCAAGGACCATAACCTGCGAGTGGTTGCATTCGACCAGCTTGGCACGGGCGCTTCTGCCAGACCCACCGACGTCTCCTTGTGGGAAATCGGCCGTTATGTCGAGGAAGTCGAAACCGTACGCCACACCCTGGGCCTGGGCCGCGTGCATATGCTCGGCCATTCCTGGGGCGGCTGGCTCGGCATCGAATACGCCATTCATTACCCGCACGCGCTGAAAAGCCTGATCCTGGAAAATACCGTCGGCGACATCCCGCACCTGTCCCAGGAGCTGCAACGCCTGCGCGGCGCCCTCGGCAGCGAGACCGTGGCGATGATGCAGCGCCACGAAGCCATGGGCACCCTCGACCACCCGCAGTACCAGGCCGCAATCACCTTGCTCAACTATCGCCATGTGTGCCGCCTGGACGAGTGGCCAGAACCGGTCAAACGCTCCCTTGGCGACTGGAACATGGGGCCTTACGAAACCATGCAGGGCCCCAACGAATTCCTCTATATCGGCAACCTCAAGGACTGGAACCGCCTTGAGGAGATGGCCGCCTTCAGCATGCCGATCCTGATCACCACCGGCCAGCACGACGAACTCACGCCGGCCTGCGCACTGCGCATGAAACTGGCAGCCCGGCACGCCGAGTTGCATGTGTTCCCCAACAGCAGCCATATGCCGTTCTACGAAGAACCCGAGGCGTATTTTCCGGTGCTGCTGGACTTTCTCGCGCGTCATCGAGGCTGACGAATGAACCTTGCGCGCTACCGTTTTGTGCTGTCCCGGCCGCTGCAATTGCTGCCGGTGCTGTTTGGCATCAGCCTGATCACCTTTGTGCTGGTGCGCTCGATCCCCGGCGACCCGGCGCGGGCCTTGCTCGGCTCGCGCAGCACGCCGGACGCGTTGCTGAAGATTCGCGCGCAGTTTGGCCTCGACCAGCCGCTGTGGCTGCAATATTTCTACTTCCTGAAAAACCTGCTCAAGGGCGACCTCGGCCAGTCCCTGCTGTACAAAGTCGATGCCCTGAAGCTGATCGTGACCCGCATCGAACCGACCCTGGTGCTGGTGCTCGGCAGCGTGCTGCTGGCGCTGCTGATCGCGGTGCCGCTGGCCACGGTGGCGGCGCGTCGCAAAGGTGGCTGGGCGGACAACCTGATCCGCGTGTTCACCACGCTGGGCCTGGGCATGCCGGCGTTCTGGCTGGGCCTGATGCTGATTCTTGTGCTGAGCGTGCAATGGGGGCTGTTCCCGGTGTCCGGTTACGGCCGGACCTGGCTGGACAAGGCGCACCACATGGTGCTGCCGTGCCTGACCATTGCCCTGGCGCTCTCGGCAGTGCTGGTGCGCAACCTGCGGGCGAGCATGTTGATGGAATTGCAGGCCGACCATGTCACCGCCGCCCGGGCCCGTGGGCTATCGGAAGCGGCGGTGTTTCGCCGGCATGTGCTGCCCAATTCCCTGGTGCCGGCGGTCAACCTGCTGGCGGTGAATATCGGCTGGTTGATCAGTGGCACGGTGGTTATCGAAAGCCTGTTCGCCATTCCCGGCATCGGCCAGTTGCTGGTACGCGGCATTTTTACCCGCGATTACATGGTGGTGCAGGGCGTGGCGATGGTGCTGGCGTGCGCGACGGTGCTGGTCAACTTCATCGCGGACGTAGTGACCGTGACCCTCGACCCACGGGTGAAGATGCAATGAGCAGCCCTCCGATGATTGCGCCATGGCGCCTGCGCCTGCGGCTGGGCTTTCGCAATGGCCGGCTGACCGCCGCGTGGGGGCTTTTGGTATTGCTGGTGTGGCTGGCCCTGGCGCTGTTTGCGCCCTGGGTCGCGCCCTATGACCCGATTGCGCAGAACACCGAATTCAGCCTGCTGGCGCCGAGCCTGGCGCACCCGTTCGGCACCGACAACTATGGGCGCGACATCCTGTCCCGGGTGATCTGGGGCGCGCGGATTGACCTGCAACTGGCCATTGTCGGCGTGATCTTCCCGTTCATGATCGGTACCTTCGTCGGCGCAGTGTCCGGCTATGTCGGCGGGCGCTTCGACAGCGTCTGCATGCGCGTGATCGACGTGATCCTGGCGTTCCCGTTCCTGGTGTTGATGCTGGCGATCATGGCCATCCTCGGCCCGGGCCTGAAGAGTTTTTATATCGCCATGGCGCTGGTGGGCTGGGTGTCGTACGCGCGGCTGATCCGCTCGCAGATTCTGGTGCTCAAGGAAAGCGAGTTCGCCCTGGCTGCCAGAAGCCTGGGCTTTGGCCATGGGCGCATCCTGTTCCGGCATTTGCTGCCCAACGCGATGTTTGGCTCGATTGTGTTTTCCATGTCGGATGCGGTGCTGGTGCTGCTCAACGGCGCTGCCGTGAGTTACCTGGGCCTGGGCGTGCAGCCGCCGACGGCCGAGTGGGGCACCATGGTGGCGGAAGGGCAGGCATTCATCACCACGGCCTGGTGGATCTGCACCTTTCCAGGGCTGGCCATCGTGACCCTGGCCATGGGCTTCAGCCTGCTGGCCGACGGCGTGGCGCAGGTATTGGGAGACCGCACATGAGCCTGCTGCAGGTGCGCGACCTCAGCGTGATCGCCAACAACGCCGGGCGCGATGTCACGCTGGTCGACCGGGTGTCCTTCGACCTGGCCGAAGGCGAAATCCTCGGCCTGGTGGGCGAGAGCGGCTCGGGCAAGACCATGGCCTGTCGCGGCTTGATGCGCCTGCTGCCGTCGCCGAACCTGCGGGTGCAAGGCGGCACTGTACGGCTGGTCGGCCAGGACCTGTTGCAGCTTGACGATGCCGGCATGCGCGCGGTGCGTGGCGGACAATTGGGCATGATCTTCCAGAACCCCAGCAGTCACCTCGA
This sequence comes from Pseudomonas trivialis, assembly GCF_036864995.1. Taxonomy (NCBI): domain Bacteria; kingdom Pseudomonadati; phylum Pseudomonadota; class Gammaproteobacteria; order Pseudomonadales; family Pseudomonadaceae; genus Pseudomonas; species Pseudomonas trivialis. The sequence continues at coordinate 1,623,670 of NZ_CP142151.1, forward strand.
CCCGCTGATGCGCATCGGCGAGCAGATCGCCGAAGGCATCCGCCTGCATCAAGGCGCATCGAAAAAGGAGGCGCGCCTGCAGGCCATCGAGGTGTTGCGCCAGGTGGGCATTCCCGACCCGCAGGCGCGGGTCGACAACTTTCCCCATGAGTTTTCCGGCGGCATGCGCCAGCGCGCAATGATCGCCGTGGCGCTGGGCTGCAACCCGAAGGTGCTGATCGCCGACGAGCCGACCACGGCGCTCGACGTGACGGTACAGGCGCAGATCCTGCGGCTGTTGCTGGACCTGCGTGACACGCGCGGCCTGTCGCTCATCATGATCACCCACGACCTCGGCGTGGTGGCGCAGACCTGTGACTCCATCGCCGTGATGTATGCCGGTCGCCTGTGCGAACACGGCAGCAAGTACGAGCTGCTGGCCCGTCCGCAGCATCCGTACACCGCCGGCCTGATCGACTGCCAGCCCGCTCACAGCAGCGGTCACGCGTTGCTGCGTACCATCCCCGGCCAGCCGCCGTTGCTGGATGCGCTGCCGTCCGGTTGCCGTTTCAATCCACGCTGTCCGCAGGTGGGCGTGTTGTGCACCGAGGTGCTGCCCCAGGGCGCGCGGGTGGCGTGCCACTATCCACTGGGAGAGCGCCCATGAGCCTGTTGCAGATCAAGGATCTTGAGGTGAAGTTTGCCGCGTCCGGCACCGGCTTGTTCGGCTTGAACAAGCAGTGGGTGAGGGCGGTGAACGGGGTGTCGCTGAACCTGGAGGCGGGGCAAACCCTCGGTCTGGTGGGCGAGTCCGGCAGCGGCAAAAGCACCCTGGGCCGCGCGATTTTGCACCTCAATCCCATCAGTGGTGGTCAGGTGCTGTTCGATGGCATCGACATGGCCCACGGCAGCGCCATCGACATCGCCCGCCTGCGCCATGAAACCGCGATGATCTTCCAGGACCCGTACGCGGCGTTGAATCCGCGCCAGACCATCGGCGAAACCCTCGCCGAAGTGTTGCGGGTGCAGCGCAAAGTCGCGCCGCAGCAGATCCCGGCGCGCGTGAATGAATTGCTCGATCTGGTCGGCCTGCGCCCCGAGCTGGCGTCACGCAAGCCTGGCTCCCTCAGCGGCGGCCAGTGTCAGCGCGTCGGCATCGCCCGCGCGCTGGCGGTGGAGCCGCGCCTGATCATTGCCGACGAGTGTGTGGCGGCGCTGGATGTGTCGATCCAGGGCCAGATCATCAACCTGCTGCTGGAACTGCAACAGCGCATGAACCTGGCGATTCTGTTTATCTCCCACGACCTCGCCATCGTGCGCCGCCTGTGCGATCGCGTGGCGGTGATGTACCTGGGCAAGATCGTGGAAGAAGGGCCGGTGGAAGCAGTGTTCACCGCGCCCCGTCATCCGTACACGGCGGCGCTGATCCAGGCAATCCCGGAGATCGATCCTCATCGGCCGTTACCTGCCGAGCCGCTGCCGGGCGAGCCACCCAGCCCGCTGAACCTGCCCGACGGCTGCGCGTTTCACCCGCGTTGCCGGCATGCGCGGGCCATGTGTTCCGTGGTGTTGCCGCCCACCCATTTCCTGCACGAGCATCGGTACAGTTGCGTGCTTGAAGAACCTCTGCTTTGACCCACCCCCTGCCATTCATAGACAAGGAGTTATGACATGCAATCACGCCATTTGAAGTTGCTTGCCGCCGCCACATTGACCGCCTGGTCCCTCACCGCCGGGTTGGCCCAGGCCGCCGGGGTGCTGACCATCGGCTGCCGCGAGGACAGCACCACGTTCGACCCGATCAAGAGCGCGCAGAACCGCGACACCTGGGTGTTCGCCAACGTCTACGACACCTTGGTGCGGGTGGATAACCTGGGTACCAAAATGGAGCCTGGCCTGGCCGAAAGCTGGGAGATTTCCAAGGACGGCCTGACCTACACGTTCAAGCTGCGTGACGCGAAATTCTCCGACGGCTCGGCAATCACCGCTGCCGATGCGGCCTTCAGCCTGCTGCGTATTCGTGACAACAAAGCCTCGCTGTGGGCCGACCCGTTCAACCTGATCAACACCGCCAAGGCTGCCGACGCGAAAACCCTGGTTGTCACCCTGAAGACCCCGGCCGTGGCTTTCCTGTCGCAACTGGCGTCGCCTACCGTTTCGATCCTGTCGGAAAAAGCCATGACCGACATGGGCGAAGACGCCTACTCGGAAAATCCGGTGACCTCCGGCGCGTTCACCGTGGAGGAGTGGCGCAAGGGCGACCGTGTGATCCTGAAAAAGAACCCGAACTTCTGGCAGGCCAAAAACGTCAGCCTCGATGGTGTGGAATGGGTGTCGGTGACCGACGACAACACGCGCATGCGCATGGTGCAGAACAACGAGCTGGACACGGCGATCTTCGTCCCGTTTTCACGGGTTGAAGAGCTGAAGAAAGACAGCAACGTAGTGATCCACGCCGACCCGTCCACCCGTGAGGATCACCTGCTGATCAACCACGCCCACGGCCTGCTGGCCAAACAGCAAGTGCGTGAAGCGCTGGACATGGCTATCGACAAGCAGTCGCTGGTGAAGGCCGCCACCTACGGTCAGGGCACCGTGGCCTATTCCTACATTCCGAAAGGCTCGCTGTACCACTACGCCGACAACCTGCAACGCCCGTACGACCCGACCGCCGCCAAAAAGCTGCTGGAAGCGGCCGGTGCCAAGGACTTGAAGCTCAACTACGTGGTCAACGCCGGCAACGAAGCCGACGAGCAGATTGCGGTGATTATCAAGGACCAGTTGGCCAAGGTCGGCGTCACCGCCAACCTGCAGAAGGTCGACCCGACCCAGAGCTGGCAGATGCTGGTGGACGGTGAGTACGATATTTCGGTGATGTACTGGACCAACGACATCCTCGACCCGGACCAGAAGACCACCTTCGTGCTGGGCCACGACACCAACCAGAACTACATGACCCGCTACAAGAACGACAAGGTCAGGGAATTGGTAGCCGCCGCGCGGATCGAGGCTGACCCGGTCAAGCGCGGGCAGATGTATGTGGAGTTGCAGAAGTTGGCGAAACAGGACGTGAACTGGATCGATCTGTATTACAGCCCCTACATCAATATCTCGCGCAAGAACGTGAGCAACTTCCTGCAAAATCCTCTGGGCCGCTTCACCCTCGAAGAGGTGGTGAAGAACTGACCTTGCAAACCAGATGTGACAGGGTACCTGTGGCAAGCCCGCTCGCCACAAGGCCCCTCCCAAACTGGGATTACTGCGCGTCGAATGCCTGCCCACTCACTCCGGCACTGTCCGGGCCCATCAGGTACAGGTACACCGGCATGATCTCTTCCGGTGCCGGCCTGTCCATCGGGGTTTCTCCGGGATACGCCTGGGCGCGCATGCTGGTGCGCGTGCCGCCCGGGTTGATGCTGTTGGCGCGTACCGCCGCCACGTCTTCCAGCTCATCGGCCAGGGTCTGCATCAAGCCTTCGGTGGCGAACTTCGACACCCCATAGGCGCCCCAATAGGCCCGGCCCTTGCGTCCGACGCTGCTGGAGGTGAACACCACTGACGCATCCTGGGACAGCTTGAGCAGCGGCAGCAGGGTGCGGGTCAGCATGAACATCGCGTTGACGTTCACCTGCATCACCTGCATGAAGTGTTCGCCGGACAACTGCTCAAGCGGCGTGCGCGGGCCGATGATGGAGGCGTTGTGCAACAAACCGTCGAGGCGGCCGAAGGCCTTTTCGATCATCACGGCCAGCTCATCGTATTGATGGGGCAGGGCGGTCTCCAGGTTGAACGGAATCACCACCGGTTGTGGCTGGCCGGCGGCTTCGATGTGGTCATACACCTCGGCCAGGTTGGCTTCTGTTTTGCCCAGCAACAGCACGGTGGCGCCATGGGCCGCATAGGTTTTCGCCGCTGCAGCGCCGATCCCGCGACCGGCACCGGTTACCAGGATCACCCGGCCTTTGAGCAGTTCCGGGCGTGCTGAGTAATCAAACATAAACAACCTCGACTTTGAAAACACTGACTATCCCCCTCCCACACTGGATGTTCAGGGGGCAACAAGACCTTGCAACACTCAGCAGCTGCACAGTGCGTTATCCAGCACCTTGCGCAGTTCCAGCGGGTGGTCCACCACCACGTCGGCGCCCCAGTGACGCGGGTTGTCGTCCGGGTGGATGTAGCCGTAGGTGACCGCAGCGGTACGCGTGCCGGCGTCACGGCCGGATTCTATATCGCGCAGGTCATCGCCCACGAACAGCACGCTGGCCGGGTCGAGGTCGAGCATCTTGCACGCCAGGATCAGCGGCTCCGGGTCCGGTTTGCTGTTTTTTACGTGGTCCGGGCAGATCAGCAAGGCCGAGCGCTCGACCAGGCCCAGTTGCTGCATGATCGGCTCGGCGAAGCGCAGTGGCTTGTTGGTGACCACGCCCCAGATCAGTTTGGACTTCTCGATGTCCTGCAGCAGTTGCTCCATGCCGTCGAACAACGTGCTGTGGATGGCGCAGCCCTTGAGGTAGCGCTCGAGGAATTCCTGGCGCAGGTCTTCAAAGCCTGGAGATTCGGGGTCCATCGAGAAGGTCACCGCGACCATCGCCCGTGCGCCGCCGGAGATTTCATCACGCACATGCTCGGGGTTGATCGGCGCCAGGCCGCGGTCGGCGCGCATGGCCTGGCAGATGGCGATAAAGTCCGGCGCAGTGTCCAGCAAGGTACCGTCCATATCGAAGAGAACTGCTCGCAGCTTCACAGGCTCACTCCTCGCGCAGGGTCTGGATCATGTAGTTGACATCAACGTCGTTGGCCAGCTTGTAGTGCTTGGTCAGCGGGTTGTAGGTCAGGCCGATGATGTCCTTGACGGTCAGGCCGGCCTGACGGCTCCAGGCGCCCAGCTCGCTCGGGCGGATGAATTTCTTGAAGTCATGGGTGCCGCGCGGCAGCAGCTTCATGATGTATTCGGCGCCGATGATCGCGAACAGGTAGGCCTTGGGGTTGCGGTTGATGGTGGAGAAGAACACCTGGCCGCCGGGCTTGACCATGCGGAAACAGGCGCGGATCACCGACGACGGGTCCGGCACGTGTTCCAGCATCTCAAGGCAGGTGACCACGTCGAACTGCTCGGGCATCTCTTCGGCCAGGGCTTCGGCGGTGATCTGGCGGTATTCGACGCTGACGCCCGACTCCAACTGGTGCAGCTGGGCCACGGCCAGCGGCGCTTCGCCCATGTCGATGCCGGTCACGGTGGCACCGCGCAGGGCCATGGCTTCACTGAGGATACCGCCGCCGCAGCCCACGTCCAGCACCTTCTTGCCGGCCAGGTTGACGCGTTCATCAATCCAGTTGACCCGCAGCGGGTTGATGTCGTGCAGGGGTTTGAATTCGCTTTCGCGGTCCCACCAGCGATGGGCCAGGGCTTCGAATTTGGCGATTTCGGCGTGGTCGACGTTGCTCATGGTCAATCCTCTGAATCTGATAATCGGTTGGTCGGTGCTGAACGTGCGGTCCAGCGCCTTCGTTATTCGTTATGCCCGCTGATGCGTTGGCCCCAGGCGATGGCCTTGGCGGTCAACTGTTGTTCATCCATGCGGGTCAGTTGCCGGTCGTCGAGCAACTGCTTGCCGGCGACCCACAGGTGTTTCACGCACTCGCGCCCGGTGGCATAGATAAGTTGTGAGACCGGGTCAAAGATCGGTTGTTGCGCCAGGCCTGAAAGATCGAAGGCGACCATGTCGGCGGCCTTGCCCACTTCCAGTGAGCCGATCTGGCTTTCCAGGCCCATGGCCCGCGCGCCGTTGAGGGTGGCCATGCGCAAGGCGCGGTGGGCGTCCAGCGCGGTGGCCGAGCCGGCCACGGCTTTGGCCAGCAGCGCGGCGGTGCGGGTTTCGCCGAGCAGGTCCAGGTCATTGTTGCTGGCCGCGCCGTCGGTGCCGATGGCCACATTGACCCCGGCCTGCCACAGGCGCTCCACCGGGCAAAAGCCGCTGGCCAGTTTCAGGTTGGATTCGGGGCAATGAATGAGGCTGGTGTTGCTTTCGACCAGCAAGGCCAGGTCGTCCTCGCTGATCTGCGTCATGTGCACGGCCTGGAAGCGCGGGCCAAGCAAACCGAGGCGGCCCAGGCGCGCCAATGGCCGCTCGCCGGTCTGTTCGACGGCCTGCTGCACCTCGAAGGCAGTTTCGTGCACGTGCATCTGGATGACGGCGTCGAGCTCTTCGGCGATGACCCGCACCTTTTCCAGGTTGGCGTCGCACACCGTGTAGGGGGCGTGGGGGCCGAAGGCGATCTTGATGCGCGGGTGGTGCTTGAGGTCGCCGAACAGTTCGATGCCCTGGCGGATCGCCTCGTCGGCGCTGCTGGCGCCGGGGATCGGGAAGTCGAGGATCGGGATCGCGATCTGCGCGCGCATGCCGCTGTTGTGCACGCAGTCGCTGGCGACCTTGGGGTGGAAGTACATGTCGGCAAAACAGGTGATGCCGCCCATGAGCTGCTCGGCGATCGCGAGATCGGTGCCGTCGCGTACGAAGGCTTCATCGACCCACTTGGCCTCGGCGGGCCAGATGTGTTTTTCCAGCCAGGTCATCAGCGGCAGGTCGTCGGCCAGGCCGCGAAACAGGCTCATCGCCGCGTGCCCGTGGGCGTTGATCAGGCCGGGACTGAGCAGCATGCCCGGCAGCTCGCGCACTTCGTTGGCCGCCAGCTTCAACGCGGCCGCCCTTGGCCCGATAAAAGCAATGCAGCCATCGCGAATGCCCAGTGCATGCTCCTTGAGCACCACGCCGGCAGGTTCGACAGGTACCAGCCAGGTCGGCAGCAGCAATAAGTCGAGCGGGGCGGCAGTGGCGGTCATCGCAGGCTTCTTCCCTGGCAGCTATAAAAGAAGGGCGAAGTATACCCGAGCGTCCTGGCTGGCGGATCGCTATAATCGGCGGCTTTTGTTCATGAGTACGGGGTTAGGGATGCGCGACCGACTGTTGGCTGCACAGAAAGTGAAGGCCATCGAGTGGCGCGATGGCGCACTGTACCTGCTCGATCAGCGTACCTTGCCGGCCCGCCAGAGCTGGGTGGCCTGCTCGACAGCGGAGGAAGTGGCCACGGCCATTCGGGCGAGGGTGGTGCGCGGGGCATCGGCCATCGGTATCAGCGCCGCTTACGGTCTGGTGCTGGCCGCCCGCGCGCGTATCACCGAAGGTGATGACTGGCAGGCGGCGTGGGAGGACGACTACGCGCTGCTGGCCGATACCCGTCCGACCGCCGCCAATCTGTTCTGGGCACTCAAGCGCATGCGCGACCGCCTGGACCGCCTCAAGAAGCACGCCGACCCCCTGGCGGCGCTGGAAGCCGAAGCGATCACGATCCATGAGAGCGACCGTGAAGCCAACGTCGTCATGGCCCAATTGGGCATGGAGCGGATTCGCAAGCATCAGGGCAATGTCCAGGCGATCCTCACCCATGGCAACGCTGGCGCCCTGGCGACGGGCGGCGTTGGCACCGCGCTCGGCGTGATTCGCGCGGCCTTTTTGGAGGGCCTGGTCGAGCAGGTTTATGCCAACGAGACCCGCCCCTGGCTGCAGGGCTCGCGACTGACCGCCTGGGAGCTGGCGGGCGACGGGGTCCCGGTCACGGTGAATGCCGACTCTGCCGGCGCACATATCCTCAAGACCAAGGGCGTGACCTGGGTGGTCGTCGGCGCCGACTGCATTGCGGCCAATGGTGATGTGATCAGCACCATCGGCACCTACCAGTTGGCCGTGTGCGCCATGCACCATGGCGTGCGCTTCATGGTGGTGGCGCCGAGTTCGACGGTCGACCTGATGATGGCCACCGGCGAGGATGTGACGCTGGAAGAGCGCGATGTCGAGGAGTTGCTGGAGATTGGCGGCCAGCGCCTGGAGGTGCAGGCGTTGAATCCTGCGTTCGACGTGACGCCGGCCGATCTGATTGATGTGATCGTCACCGAAAAAGGTGTTGTGGAGCGGCCGGATACCGCCAAGCTGGCCAGGTTGATGTGCCGTAAGCGACTGCATTGACGGCTGTGGTGTCTGTGTCATTGCTGTCAGGGGCAAGCCCCCTCCCACATGTTTGACTGTGTTCACCATTCAAGTGTGGGAGGGGGCTTGCCCCCGATTCGCCCTCAAAGTCAATAAAACTCCCGGATTCACCATCAAAAAACACCACCACCCCACCTCTGAGCCCCTCTCGTCCCCCTCAAGCCTGTCACCGGTCAAATTACTGGCCTCCATGCGCATCAGGGGGATAGGTGCGTGGCGGCGATTGTGATAACATCCGGCGGTTTCCAGGGCCACCCAAAGGGGTTGCCTGTAACGTGCAGATCCGTGTCATAACTCGTTGATTTGTCGTAAGTCGTTGTCAGGCACCCTGCCGGCAGCGGCGAGCTTCGTTCATCCCGAATGGATGTGACGAGGTTTCACCCGAAAAAGGAATCAGGCTTCTCATGGGCGAACTGGCCAAAGAAATCCTCCCGGTCAATATCGAAGACGAGCTGAAACAGTCCTACCTCGACTACGCAATGAGCGTAATCGTGGGTCGGGCACTGCCTGATGCGCGCGATGGCTTGAAGCCCGTGCACCGGCGTGTGCTGTTCGCGATGAGCGAGCTGGGTAACGACTGGAACAAGCCGTACAAGAAATCTGCCCGTGTTGTCGGTGACGTGATCGGTAAGTATCACCCTCACGGCGACACTGCGGTGTACGACACCATTGTTCGGATGGCCCAGCCATTTTCCCTGCGCTACCTGCTGGTAGACGGCCAGGGCAATTTCGGTTCGGTCGACGGCGACAACGCCGCGGCCATGCGATACACCGAAGTGCGCATGACCAAGCTGGCGCACGAGTTGCTGGCCGACCTGCACAAGGAAACCGTGGACTGGGTGCCGAACTACGACGGCACCGAAATGATCCCGGCCGTCATGCCCACCCGTATTCCCAACCTGCTGGTCAACGGTTCCAGCGGTATTGCCGTGGGCATGGCCACCAACATTCCGCCGCACAACCTCGGTGAAGTCATCGACGGTTGCCTGGCCCTCATCGACAACCCCGAGCTGACTGTCGATGAGCTGATGCAATATATCCCCGGTCCGGACTTCCCGACCGCCGCGATCATCAACGGTCGTGCCGGCATCATCGAAGCCTATCGCACCGGTCGCGGCCGCATTTACATGCGCGCCCGCTCGATCATCGAAGACATCGACAAGGTCGGTGGCCGCCAGCAGATCGTCATCACCGAACTGCCGTACCAGCTCAACAAGGCGCGTCTGATCGAGAAGATCGCCGAGCTGGTTAAAGAGAAGAAACTGGAAGGCATCACCGAGCTGCGCGACGAGTCCGACAAAGACGGTATGCGTGTGGTGATCGAACTGCGTCGTGGCGAAGTGCCTGAGGTCATCCTCAACAACCTCTACGCCCAGACCCAGCTGCAAAGCGTGTTTGGTATCAACGTGGTTGCACTGATCGACGGCCGCCCACGCATCCTGAACCTCAAGGACCTGCTGGAAGCCTTCGTGCGTCACCGTCGCGAAGTGGTCACCCGCCGTACCGTGTTCGAACTGCGCAAGGCCCGCGAGCGCGGCCACATCCTGGAAGGCCAGGCGGTTGCGCTGTCGAACATCGACCCGGTGATCGCGCTGATCAAGGCTTCGCCGACGCCGTCTGAAGCCAAGGAAGCGCTGATCAAGATGCCGTGGGAATCCAGCGCCGTCGTGGCGATGGTTGAGCGCGCAGGCGCCGACTCCTGCCGTCCCGAGACCCTCGACCCGCAATACGGCCTGCGTGACGGCAAGTATTTCCTGTCGCCCGAACAGGCCCAGGCCATCCTCGAGCTGCGCCTGCACCGTCTGACCGGCCTTGAGCACGAGAAACTGCTGGCCGAATACCAGGAGATTCTCAACCAGATCGGCGAGCTGATCCGCATCCTCAACAGCGCTGTGCGCCTGATGGAAGTGATCCGCGAAGAGCTGGAAGTGATCCGCGCCGAATACGGCGATGTGCGCCGCACCGAAATCCTCGATGCCCGCCTCGACCTGACCCTGGGCGACATGATTCCGGAAGAAGACCGCGTGGTGACCATCTCCCACGGCGGCTATGCCAAGACCCAGCCGCTGGCGGCGTACCAGGCCCAGCGTCGTGGCGGTAAAGGCAAATCGGCTACCGGCGTGAAGGATGAGGACTACATCGCTCACCTGCTGGTCGCCAACAGCCACACCACGCTGCTGCTGTTCTCCAGCAAGGGCAAGGTGTACTGGCTCAAAACCTACGAAATCCCGGAGGCCTCCCGCGCCGCCCGTGGTCGTCCGCTGGTCAACCTGCTGCCCCTGGACAGTGATGAATACATCACCACCATGCTGCCGGTCGACGAGTACACCGAAGGTCACTTCATCTTCATGGCGACAGCCAAAGGCACCGTCAAGAAGACCCCGCTGGAATCCTTCAGCCGTCAGCGCAGCGTGGGCCTGATCGCCCTGGAGCTGGATGAGGGTGACGTATTGATCTCGGCCGCCATTACCGATGGCGCGCGTGAAGTGATGCTGTTCTCCGATGGCGGCAAGGTCACGCGCTTCAAGGAATCCGACGTGCGTGCCATGGGCCGTACCGCCCGTGGTGTACGCGGCATGCGTCTGCCGGAAGGGCAGAAGCTGATTTCGATGCTGATCCCGGAAGAAGGCAGCCAGATCCTCACCGCTTCGGCGCGTGGTTACGGCAAACGCACAGCCATCAGCGAGTTCCCCGAGTACAAGCGTGGCGGCCAGGGCGTGATCGCCATGGTCAGCAACGACCGCAACGGCCGTCTGGTCGGCGCGGTGCAGGTGCTCGACGGCGAGGAAATCATGCTGATTTCCGACCAGGGCACCCTGGTACGTACCCGTGTGGCCGAAGTCTCGAGCCTGGGCCGTAACACTCAGGGCGTAACCCTGATCAAGCTGGCCAAGGACGAGAAGCTGGTAGGCCTTGAACGTGTGCAGGAGCCTTCGGAAATTGAAGGCGAAGAGCTGGAAGGTGAAGAGTTTGACGGTGAGGTGATCGCAACCGGCGATGACAACATCGACGAGCCAACCCTCGATGCTGCCGCAGACGAAGAAGAACCGCAGGAATAAGCGGACACACAGGGGGCGGATGAAGATTCGCCCCCTTGTTGTTTGTGTCCCCTTTGAAATACCTATCCTTGGTCTGGCACCGATCCCCTGTGGGAGCTGGCTTGCCTGCGATAGCATCACCGCGGTATCACTGGAACCACCGCAGTGCCTTTATCGCAGGCAAGCCCGCTCCCACCAGGGTTCGCTCCAGCGAAAGGTTGTTGCCGAACATGATTGCAGCCCCACCAGATCAGAGTGAGATTGGATGTGAGCAAGAGAGCCTATAACTTCTGTGCCGGCCCCGCGGCGCTTCCTGAAGCAGTCCTGCAGCGCGCGCAGGGTGAACTCCTCGACTGGCATGGAAAAGGCCTCTCCGTGATGGAAATGAGCCATCGCAGCGATGAGTTCGTCTCCATCGCCACCAAGGCCGAGCAGGACCTGCGCGACTTGCTGGACATCCCCTCCAACTACAAGGTGCTGTTCCTGCAAGGCGGTGCCAGCCAGCAGTTCGCCCAGATCCCGCTGAACCTGCTGCCCGAAGGCCGCACGGCCGACTACATCGACACCGGCATCTGGGGGCAGAAGGCGATTGATGAGGCCTCCCGCTACGGCAACGTCAATGTGGCAGGTACCGCCAAGCCCTACGACTACTTCGCCATTCCCGGTCAGAACGAGTGGACGCTGACGAAGGATGCGTCCTACGTGCACTACGTGGCGAACGAAACCATCGGTGGCCTGCAATTCGACTGGGTGCCTGAAGTGGGCGATGTCCCGCTGGTGTGTGACATGTCATCGGACATTCTTTCGCGCCCGATCGATGTGTCGCGCTACGGCATGATCTACGCCGGCGCGCAGAAGAACATCGGTCCGAGCGGCATCCTGGTCAACATCATCCGCGAAGACCTGCTGGGCCGCGCCCGTGCGGTGTGCCCGACCATGCTCAACTACAAGGTCGCAGCCGACAACGGCTCGATGTACAACACCCCGCCGGCATTCGCCTGGTACCTCTCGGGTCTGGTGTTCGAGTGGCTGAAAGAGCAGGGCGGTGTCGCCGCGATGGGCAAGCTCAACGAAGAGAAGAAGCGCGTCCTGTACGACTTCATCGACGCCAGCGGCCTGTACAGCAACCCGATCAACCTTGGCAATCGCTCGTGGATGAACGTGCCGTTCCGTCTGGCGGACGACCGCCTGGACAAACCGTTCCTGGCCGGTGCCGACGCGCGCGGCCTGCTGAACCTCAAGGGCCACCGCTCGGTGGGTGGCATGCGCGCCTCCATCTACAACGCTGTCGACATCCACGCGATCAACGCGCTGGTTGCCTACATGGCAGAGTTCGAAAAGGAACACGGCTAATGTCTGAGCAAGAACTCAAGGCCCTGCGGGTCCGTATCGACAGCCTGGACGAAAAGGTCCTGGAACTGATCAGTGAACGTGCGCGCTGCGCCCAGGAAGTGGCGCGGGTGAAGATGGCTGAGCTGGCCGAAGGCGAGGTGCCGGTGTTCTATCGGCCCGAGCGTGAAGCGGCGGTGCTCAAGCGTGTGATGGAGCGCAACCGGGGCCCATTGGGCAACGAAGAGATGGCGCGGTTGTTCCGCGAAATCATGTCCTCGTGCCTGGCCCTCGAGCAGCCGCTGAAAGTGGCTTACCTCGGCCCTGAAGGCACGTTCACCCAGGCGGCGGCCATGAAGCACTTCGGCCACGCCGTGATCAGCAAGCCGATGGCGGCCATCGATGAAGTGTTCCGTGAGGTGGCGGCCGGCGCGGTGAATTTTGGCGTGGTGCCGGTGGAAAACTCCACCGAAGGCGCGGTCAACCACACCCTCGACAGCTTCCTCGAGCACGACATGGTGATCTGTGGCGAAGTCGAGCTGCGCATTCACCATCACCTGCTGGTGGGCGAAAACACCAAGACCGACAGCATCAGCCGTATCTACTCTCACGCTCAGTCCCTGGCCCAGTGCCGCAAGTGGCTGGACGCCCATTACCCGAATGTCGAGCGCGTGGCGGTGTCGAGCAACGCCGAGGCCGCCAAGCGGGTCAAGGGTGAGTGGAATTCGGCGGCGATTGCCGGTGATATGGCTGCGGGCCTTTACGGGCTGACGCGCCTGGCCGAAAAGATCGAGGACCGCCCGGACAACTCCACGCGGTTCCTGATGATCGGCAGTCAGGAAGTGCCGCCGACCGGCGACGACAAGACTTCGATCATCGTGTCCATGAGCAACAAGCCAGGCGCCCTGCATGAACTGCTGGTGCCGTTCCACGACAACGGGATTGACCTGACGCGCATCGAGACGCGTCCTTCGCGCAGCGGTAAATGGACCTATGTGTTCTTTATCGACTTCATCGGTCACCACCGCGACCCGCTGGTCAAGGGCGTGCTCGAGAAGATCAGTCAGGAAGCCGTGGCACTCAAGGTGCTCGGCTCTTACCCGAAAGCGGTTTTGTGAGGCTTTGACATGAGTGGCAACTTCCTCGCCCTGGCGCAGCCGGGCGTGCAACAACTCTCGCCTTATGTGCCGGGCAAGCCTGTGGACGAACTGGCGCGTGAGTTGAACCTGGACCCTTCGAAGATCGTCAAGCTGGCGAGTAACGAAAACCCGCTGGGCCCGAGCCCCAAGGTGCTGGCGGCGATTCGTGAAGAGCTGACCGAGTTGACCCGTTATCCGGATGGCAACGGCTTTGCGCTGAAGTCGCTGCTGGCGCAAAACTGCGCTGTAGAACTTAACCAGGTCACCCTGGGCAATGGCTCCAACGACATTCTTGAGCTGGTCGGCCGTGCCTACCTGGCGCCGGGCCTGAATGCGGTGTTCAGTGAGCATGCGTTTGCGGTCTACCCCATCGTGACCCAGGCTGTTGGCGCCGATGCGCGGATAATTCCGGCCAGGGACTGGGGGCATGACCTGCCGGCAATGTTGGCAGCCATCGACGCGCAGACGCGCGTGGTTTTTATCGCCAACCCGAACAACCCCACCGGCACCTGGTTTGATGCCCAGGCGTTGAACGATTTCCTGCAAGACGTGCCCGAGCACGTGCTGGTCGTGCTCGACGAAGCCTATATCGAGTATGCCGAAGGCGGCGAGTTGCCAAACGGCCTGGACTTTCTGGCGGCCCACCCGAACCTGCTGGTGTCGCGCACCTTCTCCAAGGCCTATGGCCTGGCGTCGCTGCGCGTTGGCTACGGTCTGTCGACGGCGGTGGTTGCGGATGTGCTGAACCGCGTGCGCCAGCCCTTCAACGTCAACAGCCTCGCCCTGGCCGCAGCCTGCGCGGCGGTTAAAGACACCGAGTACCTGGAAGAAGGCCGTCGCATCAATGAACGCGGCATGCTGCAACTGCAGCAAGGTTTCCGTGAATTGGGCCTGGGCTGGATTCCGTCCAAGGGCAATTTCATCTGCGTCGACCTCGGCCAGGTGGCCGCTCCGGTATTCCAGGGCCTGCTGCGCGAAGGCGTGATCGTGCGCCCGGTGGCCAACTACGGCATGCCGAACCACCTGCGTATCACCATAGGCCTGCCGGCCGAGAACAGCCGCTTCCTTGAGGCGCTGGCCAAGGTTCTGGCCCGTGGTTGATGTCACTGCATTGCAACCTGCTGTGCCTATGATCGGTCGCCTGGTGGTGGTTGGCCTGGGATTGATCGGTGGCTCCTTCGCCAAAGGCCTGCGTGAAAGCGGGCTATGCGGCGAAGTGGTCGGAGTGGACCTTGACCCGCAATCGCGCACGCTGGCGGTTGAGTTGGGCGTGGTCGACCGCTGTGAAGCGGACCTGGCCCTGGCTTGCCAGGGCGCGGATGTGATCCAGCTGGCGGTGCCGATCCTCGCGATGGAAAAGCTGCTTGGGGTATTGGCCGGCATGGACCTGGGCCAGGCGATTCTCACCGACGTCGGCAGTGCCAAGGGCAATGTAGTGCGCGCGGCGCAACAGGCGTTTGGCGGCATGCCGACGCGCTTTGTGCCGGGCCACCCGATTGCCGGCTCCGAGCAGAGCGGGGTGGAAGCCTCCAATGCGCAGTTGTTTCGTCGGCATAAAGTGATTCTGACGCCGCTGGCACAAACCGATCCGGCGGCGCTGGCCGTGGTTGATCGTCTGTGGCGCGAGCTGGGGGCGGATGTGGAGCATATGCAGGTCGAGCGCCACGACGAGGTGCTGGCGGCGACCAGCCACCTGCCGCATTTGTTGGCATTTGGTCTGGTGGATTCTCTGGCCAAACGCAACGAAAACCTGGAGATCTTCCGCTACGCCGCTGGCGGTTTCCGTGATTTCACGCGGATTGCCGGCAGCGACCCGGTGATGTGGCACGACATCTTTCTCGCCAATCGCGAAGCGGTGTTGCGCACCCTGAATACCTTTCGCAGCGACCTCGACGCCTTGCGCGACGCGGTCGATGCCGGAGATGGTCATCAGTTACTGGGCGTGTTCACCCGTGCGCGGGTGGCGCGTGAGCACTTCAGCAAGATCCTGGCGCGCCGGGCCTATATGGAAACCGCTGTGAGCGCTGATGAGGTGGTCTTCGTGGCCAGCCCGGGTGGTCGCTTGAGTGGGCGCATCCGTGTGCCGGGCGACAAGTCGATCTCCCATCGCTCGATCATGCTGGGCTCGTTGGCCGAGGGGGTCACCGAAGTTGAAGGTTTCCTGGAGGGCGAGGATGCCCTGGCGACTTTGCAGGCGTTTCGTGACATGGGCGTCGTGATCGAAGGTCCGCACCATGGGCGCGTAACGATTCACGGCGTCGGTCTGCAGGGGCTGAAGGCGCCACCGGGGCCGATCTACCTCGGCAACTCCGGCACCTCGATGCGCCTGCTCGCCGGGTTGCTCGCGGCGCAGCGTTTTGACAGCGTATTGACCGGCGACGCCTCGCTGTCCCGGCGCCCGATGAATCGTGTGGTCCAGCCGCTGCGGGAAATGGGGGCGGTGATCGAGACGAGGCCTGACGGGCGTCCGCCGTTGAGCATTCGTGGTGGTCAGTCCTTGAAAGGGTTGAATTACACGCTGCCGATGGCCAGTGCCCAGGTCAAATCCAGTGTGTTGTTGGCGGGGTTGTACGCTGAAGGCAAGACCGCAGTGACCGAGCCAGCACCGACTCGTGATCATACCGAGCGCCTGTTGCGCGGGTTTGGTTGCCCGGTGTCTGTGGAGGGCGCGACCGCCTCGGTGGAGTCGGGGCATGTGCTCAGCGCCGCGCATATAGAAGTGCCCGGGGATATTTCCTCGGCGGCGTTTTTCCTGGTGGCGGCTTCGCTTGCCGACGGGGCCGAGCTGCTGCTGGAGCATGTCGGCATTAACCCGACGCGCACCGGCGTGATTGATATCCTGCGATTGATGGGCGCTGATATCAGCCTGGAAAACCAGCGTGAGGTGGGCGGTGAGCCTGTCGCGGATCTGCGGGTGCGTTCGGCTGCATTGAAGGGGATCGAAATTCCCGAGGCGCTGGTTCCGTTGGTGATTGATGAGTTTCCGGTGTTGTTTGTGGCGGCAGCCTGCGCTGAAGGTAGAACGGTACTGCGCGGTGCTCAGGAGCTGCGCGTGAAGGAATCCGACCGCATTCAGGTTATGGCCGATGGTCTGTTGATGCTCGGGGTGAAGTGTGAACCTGCCGCCGATGGGATTATCATCGACGGCGGCCCGTTAAGCGGCGGGGATGTGCAGGCCCATGGGGACCACCGGATTGCCATGGCCTTCAGCGTGGCTGGCCTGCGAGCGGCGGCGCCGATTCGTATCCATGACTGTGCCAATGTAGCGACGTCTTTTCCGAATTTTCTTACCCTGTGTGCCCACGTCGGCATGCGTGTTGCCCAAGAGGCTCAATTGTGAATATCAAAGCACCGGTGATTACCATCGACGGGCCAAGCGGCTCCGGCAAAGGCACTATCGCCGGCATCCTGGCCAAGCGCCTGGGCTGGTGCCTGCTGGACTCCGGCGCGCTGTATCGCCTGCTGGCGTTTGCCGCACGCAACCATGGCGTCGACCTTACCAACGAAGAATCCCTGAAACTGCTGGCGGCACATCTTGACGTGCAGTTCGTCGGCGCGACCGAAGGGCATCCGCAGCGCATCATCCTTGAAGGTGATGATGTGACCGATGACCTGCGTAACGAGCAGGTTGGCTCGTGGGCGTCCCAGGTCGCCGCGCTGCCGGCGGTGCGTGATGCATTGCTGCAGCGTCAGCGTGCATTTCAGGAGCCGCCAGGCCTGGTGGCGGATGGCCGCGACATGGGCACCGTGGTGTTTCCTGATGCGCCGCTGAAGATTTTCCTGACCGCCAGTGCCGAGGAGCGGGCGCGCCGCCGTTACTTGCAGTTGAAGGGCAAAGTCGATGGTGTTAGTCTGTCGAGTCTGCTAGATGAGATCCGTGCACGCGATGAGCGTGATACCCAGCGTGCGGTAGCCCCGCTCAAGCCGGCGGCTGACGCCATACAGCTGGATTCCACGGAGCTTTCCATCGAGCAGGTGCTGGAACGCATCATGAGTGAGATCGCCATTCGCGATATTGCCGGGTGACCAAGAAGGCTGCAGGGGACCAGTCAAAGTCCTGTGGTGCTTCTTCTAAATGAAACTGACCCATACCGTCTGGGGTGTGGAGATGGGCGTATTCTTCGCCCTTATCAACAGGAATTAAAATGAGCGAAAGCTTTGCGGAACTCTTTGAAGAAAGCCTAAAAACCCTGAACCTTCAGGCAGGCTCCATCATCACCGGTGTTATCGTTGATATCGATTACCAAGCTCGCTGGGTAACCGTTCACGCTGGTCTGAAGTCTGAAGCTCTGATCCCGCTGGAACAGTTCTACAACGATGCTGGCGAGCTGAACATCAACGTCGGTGACGAAGTTCACGTTGCTCTGGACTCGGTTGAAGACGGTTTCGGTGAAACCAAGCTGTCCCGTGAAAAAGCCAAGCGCGCTGAATGCTGGATTGTTCTCGAAGCAGCCTTCGCAGCTGAAGAAGTGGTCAAGGGCGTTATCAACGGTAAGGTTAAAGGCGGCTTCACTGTCGACGTTAACGGCATCCGTGCGTTCCTGCCAGGTTCTTTGGTCGACGTTCGTCCAGTGCGCGACACCACGCATCTGGAAGGCAAGGAACTCGAATTCAAGGTCATCAAGCTCGATCAGAAGCGCAACAACGTTGTCGTTTCCCGTCGCAGCGTCCTGGAAGCAGAGAACTCCGCCGAGCGTGAAGCTCTGCTGGAATCCCTGCAGGAAGGCCAACAAGTCAAAGGTATCGTCAAGAACCTCACCGATTACGGCGCATTCGTCGATCTGGGTGGCGTCGATGGCTTGCTGCACATTACCGACATGGCCTGGAAGCGTATCAAGCATCCTTCCGAAATCGTCAACGTTGGCGACGAGATCGATGTCAAGGTTCTGAAATACGATCGCGAACGCAACCGTGTTTCCCTGGGCCTGAAGCAGCTGGGTGAAGATCCATGGGTTGCTATCAAAGCGCGTTACCCGGAAAGCACTCGCGTGACCGCGCGTGTAACCAACCTGACCGACTACGGCTGCTTCGCTGAGCTGGAAGAAGGCGTGGAAGGCCTGGTACACGTTTCTGAAATGGACTGGACCAACAAGAACATCCACCCTTCGAAAGTCGTACAAGTCGGCGACGAAGTGGAAGTTATGGTTCTGGACATCGACGAAGAGCGTCGTCGTATCTCCCTGGGTATCAAGCAGTGCAAATCCAACCCATGGGAAGATTTCTCCGGCCAGTTCAACAAGGGCGATAAGATCTCCGGCACCATCAAGTCGATCACCGATTTCGGTATCTTCATTGGTCTGGACGGCGGCATCGACGGCCTGGTTCACCTGTCCGACATCTCCTGGAACGAAGTCGGCGAAGAAGCTGTTCGTCGTTTCAAGAAGGGCGACGAACTGGACACCGTTATCCTGTCGGTTGACCCAGAGCGCGAGCGTATCTCCCTGGGTATCAAGCAACTGGAAAGCGATCCGTTCTCTGAATTCGTTCAGGACAACGACAAAGGCGCCATCGTTAAAGGCATCGTGAAAGAAGTTGACGCTAAAGGCGCCATCATCACTCTGACCGACGATATCGAAGCGACTCTGAAAGCCTCCGAAATCAGCCGTGACCGCGTTGAAGACGCGCGTAACGTTCTGAAAGAAGGCCAGGAAGTAGAAGCCAAGATCATCAGCGTTGACCGCAAGAGCCGTGTAATCCAGCTCTCCATCAAGTCGAAAGACGATGCTGAAGAGAAAGAAGCCATCCAAAGCTTGAAAGACAAGCCTTCGGATAGCATCGCTGCTGGTCCTACCACTCTGGGCGACCTGTTGCGTGCACAAATGGAAAAACAGAACTAAGTTCTGTCAGACCATAGAGAAAGGGCGACTTCGGTCGCCCTTTTTTGTGCCTGAAATTCGTTGAATCATCCTCGGGTATCTCTGGTCTACAGGTCGCTGTCAGAACTGGCTATAGTCATTGTAAAAGCGCTCTCGGCGTTTTGTTTCAATAAGGATTTGAATGAACAGGCTTATCGTAGTGCTCGTATTGGTGGTGCTGTCAGGCTGTTCCGTCACCAGCGCAAAAACGCATGTCAAGCGCGGTGTGAGTGGGATAGAAATAGACTGCTCGGGCCTTGGCGGTAATTGGGAGAAGTGCGAGAAGCGCGCTGCTCGCGAATGCAAGATGCAGGGCTATAAGGTCGTTACGCGGTCCAGTGATGCGAAGGACGAAGAGGGCGATTACTTGTTTGGTTGGAATCCTGCCGGCGCAGTCACTCGAACGATGTTGGTCATCTGTAAATGACCCCTCGCGTTGCCCGCCAGTGCAGCTGTATTAACCTGCACATAAGTTATTATGTGGGCTGTTCAAATTCATCAAGTCATGCTAAAACCTTCGGAGCGCTTTTCCTAGCTGCTTGAAAAAGAAGGGAAAAATATGACGAAGTCGGAGTTGATCGAACGAATTGTCACCCATCAAGGGCTGCTCTCATCCAAGGATGTGGAGCTGGCTATCAAGACCATGCTTGAGCAAATGTCCCAGTGTCTGGCTACCGGCGACCGCATCGAGATCCGTGGCTTCGGCAGTTTCTCCCTGCACTACCGCGCGCCCCGCGTTGGCCGCAATCCAAAGACAGGCCAGTCCGTCAGCCTTGACGGTAAATTCGTTCCTCACTTCAAACCGGGCAAAGAGTTGCGTGACCGGGTGAACGAAGAAGAGGAAGAGGGCGTCTGAGTGTTTTTGGAGTGGGAGAAGGTTATGCGAGGGGTTAAGCGCGTTGTTGCGGTATTTGCGGTGCTGATTGTTGCTTTGATCGTGCTGGCGTTTGTATTGGAAAATCAGCAGGACGTTTCGCTTTCATTCTTGGGTCAATCGACTCGGCAGATGCCTGTTTCGGTGTTTGTTGTGGTCGCGTTGATCGTTGGGATGTTGATAGGGCCACTTCTGAGTGTGGTGGTAGGTCGTCGTAGATTGGTTGCGAAGTGAAGGAACTGAAAGGTTTACTGGTTTGGCTGGATAGCAGGCTCAGATAACCGTCCGTCAGAAAATATCCCGCTTTGGTACGGCTCATCACCTGTATGGTTTTCCGCTGGTGCGTCTCTGGGCGTCTAGAAGTCCTTTAAATCATTGGTCATCATTTGCTGGATTCGAAATTTGCATCCTGCTTCTCTGTTGCGCAGCATCCTTGATAAGGATTATTTTGCGTTGTAAGGAACGCCCTACAGACATTCAAGCCTTGTAATCTACCAAAGAGATGGCAAAATGAAATCTGTTCTCGATAACAGGCATTTTGTGCGCTTGGAATTTGGCAGAGACGCCGGACTCAGGCGGCCATCTAATTAAAATAAAAAATACACAATTTTGTCTGCATAACGAGCCCGCAGTTTCTCTTTGAAGGCAGGTTTTTGTTGTGAGTAGTAGCTTTCGTGTCCCGCCCAGCCAAGCCACTCATGAATTTAATGTCGTTGACATTGTTAGTGCGCTCTGCAATCAAAAAAAGCTTATAGCCGCGACGATAATGATTGGGGCATCAGTTGGCTTCGGCTACGGTATGCTGGTGACTCCTGAGTACCGTGTTAGCAGTGTTCTTCGCCCTGCTGCGCTTAATGAGTTAGACGCACTGAATCGCACAGAAGTGTATGTACTGCCGCCGCGTGAGGCCCTGAAAAGGCTAGGGTCGTCGCTGGAGTCTTATGAAACACGCCTTGAATTTTTTAGATCGCATCAAAACTTGTTTGAGCCTTTTGTGAAGCCAGGCCGCACATTGGAGCAAAGTTTTGAAGAGTTTAACTTAAATTCTGTAAGTGTTACCTCGCCTGAGCTTGATAAGGCTGACTCGCTAAACGACTATATAAAGTTGGAGATGAACTATCCTGCTGATATGGACGGCGTGTCTATTCTTAACGGGCTTGTCGATTTTGCCATTCAGAAAGAGCGTAGGCAAATTGGCGCAGATATCAATGTTATTGTTAATAATCGTCTGAGCGAGTTGCAGGGGAAATTTGCTGCTTCACGAGCCAGTTATCAGTCTGAAAAAGAGGTGAAAGTTGCCTCTCTAGTTGAAAGTGATAATTTAAAGCAAGCGCAATTGAGTGATGAACTTCGTGCGCTGCGAGTTCAATTGAAGGCTGAGCGTAGTAATCGAGTTGCTCAATTGAATGAGGCAATTTCCATAGCGCTAAAATTAGGAATTAAAAAGCCCTCGAGCCCTTCTTCATTGACTGAGCCTGTCAGTAATGGCAGCGCGAATGTGATGCGTACAGAAATTAACAACCAGCAGATCCCACTTTATTTCATGGGGGTGGATGCGCTGGAGGCTGAACGCAGAGCGCTATTAACGCGCAAATCAGACGACTTTGTCAGTTCTCGCATTTCACAGATTGCGAAAGAGCAGCAGTTACTGAAAAGCAATCGTGAAATAGAAGTTTTGGCTGGGCGTGAGAATGAAGATGTATTTCTGAGTGGAGTGCAGCCGCTGCGTGCAGAGATCTCCCGGTTACGCAATATTAATACTGATATGAGCCAGTTAAAGCTGGTAACTGTGGATAAAAAAGCGCTTGAACCTTTGAGTCCGATTCGTCCACAAAAGGCGTTGAACATAATTCTCGGGGCAATGATGGGGGGCTTGTTAGGTATCATTATTGCTTTGGCACTCAAGCGGAATCGTACTCGAAAATGAAATATTCTGGCCAATGCTGCAATTGATGTCAATTTGCAATCGTTTTGCTTGGCTTATGTGCATTTTGTACACGGGTATCCATATAAAAATGTGCAGGTGGCTTGATTCAAGGCTTGATCAAATGTGGCCAGTGTGAAGAATGGGTCAAAAGGCTCGGTCGCTATAGTCCTGGTTAAAGAGACTGTGTTAAATTAAGGCTGGCTTCTTGGTTATTACCATGTTAGCGGCCAAAGGATATCTCGTAATTTTTGGATTTTTTGCATGGCCTTCATCAAAAAATAGCCAATTTTTGAAATTCAGGTGTTGAATATGAGTTTAGTTCGGTGGATTGATTTTCAGGTGCTGGGTGATCATCGAGGTAGCTTGGTTGCCATCGAGCACGGGAAGGTCATACCTTTTGACATAAAGCGTGTCTATTATATATACGGTACTGCAGCGGGTGTCAGCCGTGGCTTTCACGCACACCATGAATTAAAGCAGGTTGCTATATGCGTGGCCGGTAGCTGCCGAATGGTATTGGATGATGGCGCTCACAGGGAGGAGGTTATTCTTGACTGCCCGAAGAAGGGTATTGTCATTGATGAGATGGCATGGCACGAGATGCACGATTTCAGTGAGCATTGTGTACTGCTTGTTTTAGCAAGTGATCATTATGATGAGTCGGATTATATTAGGGACTATCAGCAGTTTATTGAGTTGGCTAAGCTGACTCTCATTTAGTCACGCTTGGATTTTTCCTGTGGGCAGGAAGCTATGTACAGGGTGCTGCTATTTATCCGAATTTAGAGATGTTGGCTTATTAATTATTTATTTTGGCCGTTACACACGAAATAACTGACGGTGGGGCAAGCAGTGACTGCAAAAATTAGCGTGATGGTACCGGTATATAACTCAAAAAATTACCTGAGAGAGTGTCTGGATTCAATATTTAGCCAGGATTATGATAATTTTGAAGTTGTTGTTTCAGATGATGCTTCAACCGATGGTGGGCAAGAAATATTAAAAGAGTACGCCATGGCTCATAAAAACATGGTTTTATTGCTTAATGAGAAGAACCTTGGTATCACAGATAATTGTGATCAGGCTCTTCAGTCATGTGATGGTGATTATATAGTTTTATTTGCAGGTGATGATGTTATGTTGCCTGGAAAACTGTCAATGCAGGTTTCATTCATGGAGCTTCATCCAGATGTCGCGATAAGCTATCACTCGGTGGAGATTTTTAATTCTGATACGAATACAGTGTTGGGTTATACCAGTAGCACACCGGCGGATGAAACTAATAATACAGTCGATATTATTACGAAAATGGGTATCGATGGTTCCATGAGTATTATGTCCCGCTCAAGTATGGTGCCAAAGGATATTTACAAAACTGATGTAAAGTACATCAGTGACTGGTTGTTCCAAATTGAGGTTTCGTTGGCGGGCAGGGTTGTTATGTTGCCTGGGGTTTGGTGTAAGTATCGTAAATATGGGGCCAATAATGGCAAGGACCTTTCAAGGTATCTACATGAATTTGAAGAAGTCATAGATTACGTCAAGGCTAAATATAGCGATAATGTTGAGTTAATGACAGCTTGTAATGTAGGGCTAGCGCGGTTCCTTGCAGGAGAGGCGTTTCGAAACATCGCTGGCGGGCACAAACAACAGGCTAGAAGCAATTTAAAGCGTGCGATCGAGTTAGATAAAAAGCCCGTATATATGCTGGCCTATCTGTTTTCCTTCGTTCCGCTACGCGGTGCACAGCTTGATCAGTTAAAGTACCGTTTAAAGAAAATCCTGAGTAAGATGGGCTTGCTATGAAGGCAGGTTTAATGGTTGATCGCAATGGGCTGATGTTTTTCTGCGGCTATGCAATTTTCATATCCTACATGTTTCATATGGTACGTGGTCTTTTTTCTCTTTATCCACTGTTAGTATTTTTCCTAGTCTTGTGCATGAGTGTTTGGGCTGTATCCAGAGTTGCGGTTGCTGAGTTGGATTCGCGTGGTTTGTTAATAATCTTAATAAGTGTTGGTTATTCTTTATTGATCGTGCCGATTATTTCTTTGATCTGCGCTCCCGATTATTTTACGCCTACATCAGTTGCTCGGTTTTTGTTTGTATTGCCATTGTTGGTGATTGCGCTCGTTTTTGTGAGAGTTGATAGATTTGCCAGAGTTTTAAAATTTTATGTATGGTTTGCTATTTTGTGCGGTGCGTCGGTCTTATATCAAATTCGATTTGGGCCGGTTAGCTGGTTTGCTGAAGCGTCCAGTCGTGATGGATTGGTACGCTATTCTTCTCTTGCCGGCAGCCTTACTATATTGGGCGTATCCGGAGGCTTGGCATTGCCCTTTGCGTTTTTTATGATACGGCGCAATTGGCTAAAGTGCTTAGTGCTGGCTGCAATTGCGCTGGGTATGTTGTTGTCGTTGCAGAAGGCGGCTGTCATCAATTTGATAATCTTCGCGATATTAGTATTTTGGTTTTTCTTGAAGAGGGGCAAGGCTGGCTTGATTATCTTGCTTGGCGGCCTTCTTACAGGCTTTGTTGCATTACTGTATAGTTTGGATGTCAGTTATGCGGTGTCTGTGGTCAATAATGTTTTCCGAATTGGCCAGTCAAGTGACAGCTATACCGATTACTCGTTTTCTGAAAGTATCCTTTCACGGCTATGGGGGTTGCCGTCAGTAGTATTGGATTACCATGGTCCTTACTCATTGCTATTTGGTGTGGGCCTTGCTGGTGGGGCAGGGGTGTTTGGAAATGAAGACCTGCCGATGTCGCACAATGCGCTACTCGACTATCTATTTATCGGCGGAATCCCTTATTTACTTATTTTTTTGGCCTCTGTGGCATATGCGATCCAAAAATGCCTTCTTCATATTCGTAAAGATTATGCGAATCAAGGGTTGCACCGGTCCTGTCTATGGTTTTTCTTGATTTTTTTGGCTAACATGCCTTTTGCGTCTGGAATGCAGTATCAGCCTGTATTGGGCGGTATTTTTTACGTCGTATTAGGCTGGTATTTAATAGTTCCTAAAAAAACATGCAGTGCTTTGCAGAAGAATTAAATATTGGAGGTTATGTGTTTTCAAGTAAGAAACTATTGATCAGCGGCGGCACGGGTTCCTTTGGTAACGCTGTGTTAAAGCGCTTTCTGACCACAGATATCGCTGAAATCAGAATTTTCAGCCGCGACGAAAAAAAACAAGATGATATGCGTAAACGGTATAACAGCCCGAAGCTGAAGTTTTACATCGGTGATGTGCGCGATTATCAAAGCTTACTGACTGCTACGCGTGGAGTCGATTATATCTTTCACGCGGCGGCGCTTAAGCAGGTGCCTTCATGTGAGTTCCATCCGATGGAGGCAGTGAAGACCAACGTTATTGGTACCGATAACTTGCTGGAAGCGGCAATTCAGAATGAGGTAAAGCGTGTTGTTTGTCTAAGTACTGACAAGGCGGTCTATCCTATTAATGCGATGGGTATTTCAAAAGCGATGATGGAAAAAGTCATGGTCGCGAAGTCCAGAAATCTGGATGAGAGCAAGACTGTGATTTGCGGTACCCGATACGGCAACGTTATGGCGTCACGTGGTTCGGTCATTCCGCTTTTTATCGAGCAAATAAGAGCGGGTAAGGCCTTATCGATTACTGACCCTAACATGACTCGCTTTATGATGACGTTAGCCGACGCCGTAGATCTTGTTCTTTATGCTTTCGAACACGGTAACAACGGTGATCTTTTTGTTCAAAAAGCGCCTGCGGCTACTGTTGAAACTTTGGCGCGTGCGGTAACTTCGTTGATGGGGCTGCCGCAGCACCCGATTCAAGTCATCGGAACTCGTCATGGCGAGAAGCTCTATGAAGCGTTGCTCAGTCGTGAAGAAATGGCTTGTGCAGAAGACCGCGGTGAGTATTTCCGTATACCGCCCGATTTACGCGATTTGAATTACAGCAAGTTTGTCGAGCAAGGTGAGGAGAAAATTTCCACAACCGAAGATTACAACTCTCATAACACCGAGCGACTGGATGTTGAAGGCATGAAAAAGCTTTTACTGAAGCTCGATTTCATGCGTGCCATCGAACGTGGTGAGCACGCAACGCCCGAGGAGTAAGTAATGAAGGTTCTGATCACTGGGGCGCAGGGATTTGTTGCTAAAAATCTACAGGCTCACTTGCGTGAACGTCAGGATATAAGTGTTTTTTTGTTTTCTCGGCAAGACAACCTGGCGTCGTTGAAAAATCTGCTCGCGGAAGTTGACTTTGTATTTCATTTGGCTGGAGTCAATCGTCCCGAAAATACAGATGACTTTCGTACGGGTAATACTGATCTGACCAAGTTTATCTGTGAAGAAGTTGGTTTGTTGGGGAGAAAGACACCGATTTTATATACCTCGTCCAGTCAGGCAGAATTTGATAATCTCTATGGGGTGAGCAAGTTAGCAGCCGAGCAGGCCCTTATTGAGCTGTCGGTCGTACAGTCAGTGCCGGTGCATATCTTTCGTCTGCCTAATGTATTCGGAAAGTGGTCAAAACCCAATTATAACTCGGCGGTAGCGACATTCTGCAATAATATCGCCGCAGGTTTGCCGATTAAAATAAACCAGCCGGATGCAGCTATCAAACTGGTTTATATAGATGATGTCATTGCTCAGTTTGTTGCGGTGATGGACGGTCTCGTCGCTGGAGATCCATTTGTTTCGGTCAACCCTGTTTACGACACGACAGTAGGGAAGTTAGCTGCGCAGTTGTATAAGTTTCGTGATAGCCGTGAGACGCTAATTACGGAAACTGTGGGAAAAGGGCTGGCGCGTGCCCTGTATTCGACATACTTGAGTTATATTCAACCAGAGCGCTTTACCTATGAGGTTCCCAAATATGAGGACCCCCGAGGCGTGTTTGTCGAGATGCTGAAGACCAAAGACTCTGGTCAGTTTTCTTATTTTACTGCGCATCCGGGTGTGACGCGTGGCGGCCATTATCACCATTCAAAAACAGAAAAATTTCTGGTAATAAAAGGCGCCGCTTGTTTTCGCTTTCGTAGCATCAACTCAGGTGAATTCTATGAGCTTTTTACTTCGGGCGAAAAGCCAGAAATTGTAGAGACAGTGCCAGGTTGGACCCATGATATAACTAATGTGGGTGAGGATGAAATGATCGTCATGCTATGGGCTAACGAAATATTTGACCGAGAAAAGCCTGATACCTATGCCATGCCAGTGGGCACCGAAGCTTAAATATATTAGTAAATAGAGACAGCCATGAAGAAGATGAAAGTTCTTACCGTAGTTGGAACTCGGCCTGAGATCATACGGCTATCGCGTGTGATTGATTCGCTGGATCGGTATTGTGACCACGTTTTGGTACATACGGGTCAGAACTATGACTACGAGCTCAACGAGATTTTTTTCCAGGATTTGGGTATCCGTAAGCCGGACCATTTTCTTAACGCTGCGGGTGCTACCGGTGCTGAGACGATCGGCAATGTCATCATCGCCGTGGATAAGGTATTAGCGGATGTTCAGCCTGAGGCGTTACTGGTACTGGGAGATACCAATAGCTGCATGGCAGTTATTCCCGCGAAACGTCGCAAAATTCCTACATTCCATATGGAAGCAGGCAATCGGTGCTTCGATATGCGGGTTCCGGAAGAAATCAATCGCCGTATTGTCGATCACACGGCGGATATCAATTTGACGTATAGCACTATTGCGAGAGATTACCTTCTTCGTGAAGGGCTGTCACCGGATATGGTTATTAAAACCGGCAGTCCTATGTTTGAGGTGCTTTCATACTATCGATCTGGCATAGAAGCCTCAGGCGTTCTTGACCGTTTAGGTTTGGAGCAGGGTAAGTTTTTTGTTGTCAGTGCTCATCGTGAAGAAAATATTGATTCAGATAAGAATTTTTTAAAGTTAGTAACTGTGCTCAATACTGTAGCAAGTGAGTACGATCTTCCCGTCATTGTCTCTACTCACCCGCGTACATTAAAGCGTGTTAACGCGATGGGTGTAACCTTCCACAAAAATGTTCAACTGTTAAAGCCATTGGGGTTTAAGGATTATAATAAGCTGCAGTTGACGTCCAAGGCTGTTTTATCAGACAGCGGTACGATCAATGAAGAGTCGTCGATCCTCAACTTTCCAGCCTTGAATATTCGCGAGGCTCACGAACGCCCTGAGGGTATGGAAGAGGCTGCGGTAATGATGGTTGGTCTCGAAGTTAATCGCGTGCTTCAAGGTCTGACTGTGCTGGAAAGTCAAAAAGCCGGTAATGAGCGTACATTACGTTTAGTTAGCGATTACAGTATGCCCAATGTTTCTGAAAAAATCGCCAGGATTATTCATAGCTATACTGACTATGTGAATCGAATTGTGTGGAAGCGCTACTGAAAGAGTTGATTAGATGCCTGAGAATAAGCTTAATATTCTTGTAGTCACACAGTATTTTTGGCCCGAAAATATGCGGATCAATGATCTTGTTCAGGATTTTTCCGCTAAAGGCCATGCTGTAACTGTATTGACGGGGCTGCCTAACTACCCCGAGGGTAAGGTATATGAGCAATACCGCCAGGCTCCGGAGAAATTTTCAGAGTTTTCCGGGTGCAGGGTCGTGCGTGTTCCACTTTTACCCCGAGGGAATCGCAGTATAAATTTAATATTAAATTATCTTTCTTTTTTTACGATGGCAAGCGTCGTCGGACCATGGAAACTGCGTCATGAAAAATATGATGCTATTTTTGTCTACGCAGTATCCCCCATCATGGCGGCCATCCCTGCCTTGGTAATGGGGCGTTTAAAGAAAGCACCAGTGTTCGTGTGGGTTCTGGATTTGTGGCCAGAAACGTTGAGAGCTGTTGGCGTAGTAAAGCATGCACTATTGCTCAAGTGTGTAGGCCGGATGGTGTCATGGATATACAACCGGTCAGATTATCTATTGCTGCAATCACATGGTTTTTTTGAGAACGTAAAGCGATATTGCACAAAAAATATTTCGTCAAATCGTCTGATTTATTTTCCAAGTTGGGCGGAGGATGATTTCTCTGACTGCAATCAGCGAGCATCTACGTTACTTCAGCCTGACCCTAACGTTTTTACTGTTTTGTTCGCTGGTAATCTTGGGGAGGCACAGGATCTTCCTGCGGTTGTTGAAGCGGCACAGATGCTTTCAGGAAAAGTGGCCGTACGCTGGGTCATCGTTGGTGACGGTCGGATGAGCCAATGGCTGGCTGATAAAGTGCTTTCCTGTGGTTTAGGTAATGTTCTGCTGTTGGGGCGCCATCCTCTGGAAGAAATGCCTGCGTTGTTTGCTGGTGCGGATGCGCTCCTTGTCTCATTAAAAACAAATGATGTTTTCGAAAAGACAATCCCCGGTAAAGTCCAGGCATATCTTGCGTCTGGCAAGCCGATTCTTGGAATGATTAATGGTGAGGCCGCCCGTGTCATAGAGGAGTCTGGCGCTGGTTTGTCTTGCTCTTCCGGGGATGCTGCAGCTCTTGCGCAGATTACTCTCCAGCTGGCGACGGCAGGTACAGAGCAACGTACTGCCATGGGTAAGTCAGGTCGTGAATATTATCTGGAAAACTACTCCAAGGTCAGTCTTCTGAATCGCTTGGAGCAGCTTTTCCGCGATGCCACTTTACGAAAAGGACAACAGTAATGTCGCAATCTGTATTTTTGACCGGGGCCACGGGGTTTGTAGGCAAAGCGGTGTTGGGCCGTTTAGTGGCAGATAATTTTGCAGTAACTGCTGCGGTCAGAAATGGAACGCCGATTCGCTTGGCGGATGTGACGGTAGTTCCGTTTCAGTCTTTTGAAGGTATGAACTGGGGCAGCAGCTTGATCGGTATAGGCGCAGTGGTTCACTGCGCTGCGCGTGTTCATGTAATGAACGATACCGAGGCCGACCCCCTTGCTTCATTTCGAAAGGTCAATGTCGAAGGTACGCTGCATCTCGCTCGGCAGGCAGCAGCGGCAGGGGTGAAACGTTTCATCTATATCAGTTCGATCAAGGTCAATGGTGAGGGAACCTCACCGGGCCGCCCGTATACAGCTGATGACCGGCCTGGCCCGAGCGACCCCTATGGCATTTCAAAGATGGAAGCTGAGCAGGGACTGCGAGAGTTGGCAGTACTGACAGGCATGGAGGTGGTTATCATCCGGCCGGTACTCGTCTATGGTCCCGGAGTGAAAGCCAACTTTCTCAGCATGATGCGATGGTTGGACAGGGGGATACCGCTCCCGTTCGGCGCCATTAATAACGGTCGTAGCTTGGTAGCGATCGATAACCTGGTGGATTTGATCGTAACCGCTTTAACTCATCCTTCAGCAGCTAACCAGACATTTCTGGCTAGCGACGGAGAGGATCTTTCAACTACACAGTTGCTGCGTCGTATGGCGAATGCATTGGGCAAGCCTGCTCGCCTTCTGCCCATTCCCAGCTGGATGTTGAGCGCATCAGCCAAGACGCTTGGCAAGAAATCCTTGTCTCAACGGCTTTGCGGGTCGTTGCAGGTTGATATCAGTAAAAACATGAAATTACTGCACTGGGCTCCACCAGTTTCGGTGGATGATGCATTGAAGGCTACCGCGCTGTACTACAGGGAACATAATAAATAATGATTTATTGGTGGTTGATACCTGTCGTTCTTCTTTTGTCATTTGGACTAACCGCTGCGCTGCGTCGTTATGCACTTGCTCGCAGCATCATCGATATTCCAAATGCTCGAAGCTCTCACTCGGTACCTACTCCGCGAGGGGGGGTTGCAATTGTTATCAGTTTCCTGTTTGTGTTGCCAATTATCACTTTGGCAGACCTTCTGCCGTTGCAGGTATTGATCGCCACTTGGGTGGCCGGCGCATTGGTAGCAATCGTTGGATTCATGGATGATCATGGTCACATCGCAGCGCGATGGCGGTTGCTCGGGCATTTCTCGGCAGCAGTATGGGCACTTTTCTGGCTGGGGGGAATGCCGCCAATTACTGTATTCGGTATGACTATCGATCTGGGATGGATGGGTATTCTGGTTGCGGCTCTTTACCTGGTTTGGATGCTCAACCTTTATAACTTTATGGATGGAATCGATGGCCTTGCCAGTATCGAAGCCATCTGTGCATGTCTTGGCGCCTGTTTGATTTATTGGTTCGGTGATTTTAGAGAGCTGTTCTGGTTGCCATTGATTCTAGCGCTGGCTGTTGCAGGTTTCCTTTTTTGGAATTTCCCACCCGCGCGTATCTTCATGGGAGACGCAGGAAGTGGTTTTCTTGGATTAATGTTAGGCGTTATCTCTATACAAGCAGCCTGGGTATCCTCGCAGCTAATCTGGGTATGGTTGATTTTATTAGGTGTGTTCATTGTTGATTCTACGTTTACGTTGATACGCAGGTTATTAAGGGGCGACAAGGTTTACGAAGCGCACCGCAGTCATGCCTATCAATTTGCCACACGGCGATTTGGGAAGCATTTACCCGTAACGCTTGCGGTTGCAGTGATTAACTTGTTTTGGCTATTACCGGTCGCCATGTGTGTCGTGTTGATGAGGTTGGACGGCGCATGGGGGTTGATTCTTGCCTACGCGCCACTGGTGGTGTTGGCGATAAAATTCAAGGCAGGTAGTCTCGAACAGAGCGGCTGAGGCCTTCGCTGGTCATCCAAGGACGGTCAGATATTTAATTGATCGCTTACACGTATTATGGGAGCAGTTTCAAGTGGACCAAGGGGTTATGGAAAAGTTAAGGGCGTTTCTTGTCGGGTTACCACGCCGAAAAAAGCGACTCATTCAGGTAACGGCTGATGTCTTTATAGTTTGGGCGGCGTTATGGCTCGCATTTGTCGTTCGCCTTGGTATTGACGAGATGGTCAATCCTTTTCTGGCTCACCTGTGGTTGTTTTTAGCTGCGCCCGTGGTTGCTATCCCTTTGTTCATTCGTTTTGGAATGTACAGGGCGGTAATGCGGTATTTTGGCAATGATGCACTGATTGCCATCATTAAAGCTGTAAGTTTGTCCTCCTTGATTCTGGGGGTCGTTGTCTATTGGTACAGTAATCACGAGAACGTTGTTCCAAGGTCCATTGTTTTCAACTACTGGTGGCTCAGTCTGATAATGGTAGGCGGTTTGCGCTTGACCATGCGCCAGTATTTCCTGGGCGACTGGTTCGCGGCATCCCAGCATGTGCCTTTTACCAGTCGTGAAAATGGTTTGCCCCGTGTCGCTATTTACGGTGCCGGCGCAGCGGGCAACCAGCTTGTCGCCGCGCTACGCATGGGGCGTGTCATGCGCCCGGTCGCCTTTATCGATGATGATGTAAGTATCTCGGATCGCGTCATTTCAGGCCTCCAGGTTTATAAGCCTAAGCATATTCAACGAATGATTGACACCACGGGGGCGCAGGAAATCCTGCTGGCAATTCCATCATCTAACCGTGCCCGCCGTAGAGAGATCCTCGGCTTCCTCGAAGGTTTTCCACTTCACGTACGAAGCGTGCCAGGTTTTATGGACCTCGCCAGCGGGCGAGTGAAAGTTGATGATATTCAAGAAGTAGATATTGCCGACCTTTTAGGTCGTGATGCTGTTCCAGCGCAAGATGATCTATTGGAGCACTGTATCAAGGGGCAGAGCGTATTGGTAACAGGCGCAGGGGGGTCTATTGGCTCGGAACTCTGCAGGCAGATCCTGTCTTTACGCCCAACGGTCTTACTTTTATTCGAACACAGTGAGTTCAATCTATACAGCATATTGTCGGAACTTGAACGCTCTATAGTCCGGGAATCTCTGCCGGTAAAGTTGCTGCCGATACTGGGTTCGGTACGCAATCCCTCCAAGTTGCTGGACACTATGAAAATGTGGCGGGTGAACACTGTTTACCATGCTGCAGCTTATAAGCATGTACCTATGGTCGAGCACAATATCGCGGAGGGTGTGCTGAATAATGTGATTGGTACATTAAATACTGCCCAAGCGGCGCTTGAGGCAGGTGTTGCGAACTTCGTCTTGATCTCTACCGATAAGGCTGTCCGTCCTACCAATGTAATGGGAAGCACCAAGCGTCTCGCGGAACTAACGTTGCAAGCGCTCAGTCGTGAGCGCGAACCTATTCTGTTTGGTGATAGTGCTAATGTGCCGAGAGCCAACAAAACCCGGTTTACAATGGTGCGGTTCGGCAATGTTCTGGGCTCCTCCGGGTCAGTTATTCCACTGTTTCATAAGCAGATAAAGTCTGGAGGACCACTGACCGTCACACATCCTAAAATTACGCGATACTTTATGACTATCCCCGAGGCCGCCCAGCTAGTGATCCAGGCTGGCTCGATGGGGCAGGGGGGATGTTTTTGTACTGGATATGGGCGAGCCGGTAAAAATTTTTGAGCTCGCCGAGAAAATGATTCATTTATCCGGTTTGAGTGTGCGCTCTGAGAAAAACCCACACGGTGATATCAGCATTGAGTTTTCCGGGCTCAGGCCCGGCGAGAAACTCTACGAGGAGCTGTTGATCGGCGATAATGTCGTTCCTACTCGCCACCCCATGATCATGAGTGCCAATGAGGATTATCTGTCTTGGGAGGCGCTCAAGGAGATGCTCACCGAATTGCTCGCAGCGGTAGAGAAGGATGACTACGACCGAGTTCGACAACTACTGCGAGATACAGTGAGTGGTTATACCCCTGATGGTGAAATTGTAGATTGGATATACCAGCAGCGCCGTTTTGAACCCTAGTAAGCGCTTAATAGGGTCCATGACTTAAACGTCGGCTCTATATCCTATCCTGGAGCTCGCAGCACGCAGCTCCTGGCAGTAAGGCCCCTAACTATTCTTCACTCAGGTCAGGGGCTATAGCTGCCTTCCCGGTACTTAGGCAATCACGTATATGGGGAGCACGTTCCAGCTTGCCCCCCCCCCTATTGTCGTGTACCGGTCTGGTGATGACATCTCCCCCTCTGCTAGTACTACGCACTTTTAATAAAAGAGGGGCTTATGAAGAGTTTACTTTTATAGACTCGCGTCAGGCAAGTCTGATTATATAGCGTCGAGCTACAAATGCAGTGAATAAAAAATACAATGAATAATTTATAATAAACGCATACATTGCGCCTACGAGTCCAAAATAGTCTGTAAGAACGTAAACCCATATCAAGTACGTCAAGCTAAAGAAAACTTCGGAAAATAGAAAGGTCTTGGTCATCGCTTTTGCAAGCATGACAAACGACAATATAAAAGACGCAATTTTAATTACATCGCCCACCAGTTGAGGTGCGTATAAATAAAGTCCACTCAAAAAATCCTCAGAAAAAAGTATTCGTGTGATCAGGTCGCGCATCAAATAAATTATTAGCGCGAGTGTACTCACGACCGGTATCAAGTAAATGTAAGCTGTACGTATTTCTGATATTAATAAGCTTTTTTGTGTGGTCGCTGACAGCTTAGGAAGATAGTAGACATTTATCGCCATTGTAATGAATAACAGGTAAGCGTCTGACACCTTGCTGACGGCTTGCCAATATCCAACCTGCTCCCACGAAAATCGCTCACTTAAAATATTTCGTACGAAAATCTGTATAAGTGGCGCGAGAAGTGCCGAGGTCAACGTCATTAATGAGTATTGCGCCAGCTTGCTCATCATCAGCTTATCCCAGGTGACCTGAAAATAGCGCCAGTTGAAATAGTTGCTTTTTTTGAAGAGAACAAAGCTAATAGCAAATAGACTTGCCTGCCCTAGCAGGAAGGCAAGCAGGACACCGTAGAGTTGGTAGTAGTATCCAAGTATCAAGGGGGCCAGAATACCTGTTAAAGCGCCTAGCACGTGTATGGCGGCGAGGCGCTTAACATCCATCATTCCATTGATAATGGCTATGATGAGGTTGTTTAGAGCTACAAAAATTTGAACGAACGCTAATACCACTATCAGACTTTGGTAACGCAGGTCGCCTAGCAGCCACTGGGTTATATGCTCACTCAGTGATAGCACGCCGACGCACATTACCAGGGAAGAAACCAGCGAAAAGCTGAATGCACAGTTCAAGAGTAGCTTAAGGTCTGTCTTCTGTTCTTTGTATTGTGCCAGATATTTTACAACGCCTGAGCCTACACCGCCGCCGGCAAATACTACCAGCAGCGCGGTCAAGCTCATGAACTGACCAAACTGCGCAACACCTTCCGGGCCAGCCATTACCGCAACCAGTTTCATGACAAGGAATCCCGAGAGCAGCCTTGCCAGTGTGGCGACCGAGGTGAGTACTCCCGTTTTTAATATATTCAAACTTGTACCAAATTCACTATGTTACGGAATGGGAACGTGCGCGCTTCGCTGGACGTACTACTCGATCATTTTGTCTGAAAGTTATTCAGGCATTTAACAATCGTCTCAGCTTCCTCAGCCGTGGTTTCGATATTCAGAGGTATGCTCAATACTCGCTGGTGAATGGCTTCGGTGAGCGGGTAACTGTGAGACGCTAACTCTTTATATGCATTTTGTTTGTGCGCGGGAATCGGGTAGTGAATGAGTGTCTGTATGCCATGGGCGTCCAAATGACTTTTCAAACTTTCTCTGTGATCAGTCTGCACCACAAACAAATGCCAGACATGCTGCTCTTGGCGGGGCACACTGGGTAACTGGATTAAATCGTTTTTTATTTCTTCAATGTAAACATTTGCCAGTTTTCTGCGTTCGATAATTTCGCTGTCAATATAATTGAGTTTTACCCTGAGCATCGCAGCTTGAATTTCGTCAAGTCGGCTGTTTACACCTCTGTGTTGATTTTCGTACTTCTTATAACTGCCGTAGTTACCAAGTGCCCGGATAACAGAGGCAAGCTCCTGGTCATTTGTAGTCACCGCACCGGCATCTCCCAATGCGCCCAGGTTTTTGCCAGGGTAGAAGCTGAAGCCAGATGCATGTCCCCAGTTGCCGGCTTTACGGCCTTCAATGCTTGCACCATGGGATTGTGCGGAATCTTCGAGCACCAGCAAATTGTGCTTTTGCGCAATGTTGCACAGAGCCGGCATATCTGCCAACTGTCCGTAGAGGTGTACAGCCAGAATGACTTTAGTCCTAGGGGTAATCGCTTTCTCTACGCATTCGGCGGAGATATTATATGTTTCAGGATCGGGCTCGACCAGAATTGGAGTCAGTCGATTTTCGCTGATAGCGAGAATGCTGGCGATGTAGGTGTTAGCCGGAACAATGACTTCGTCGCCATCCGAAAGTTTACCCATCTCCTTCCATGCGCGAAGGGTAAGGGTCAACGCATCCAAGCCATTCGCTACGCCTACGCAGTACTGGGTACCGCAATATTTTGCAAATTCTTGTTCGAAACTTGAGAGTTCTTTCCCTCCGATATACCAGCCGGAATCGATGACTCTGGCGCAAGCCTCTTTTAATTCAAGAGTATAGCGCTCGTTGATTTTTTTCAGGTCTAAAAAGTTAATCATTCAGGGCAATCTCATAAAAGTCAATTGTTGTGCCACGTGCGCCGAAACTCTCTTTCTGGGCAATCAGTCCGCTGTTTAGTTGTCGCCCGTTTTCTTCAGTCGAAATTCCGAAACTGAAGTAGTCAACACCGTTCTCCTGACTCTCCTGAATGCAAGATTCTATAAGATGGTCAAGCGCGCCTACTTCTTTGCCTTCTTCACTCGTCGCTAGATATTGCGTATGAACTACCGTGTCAAAAGTGAATAGTAATGTGGCAGCCAGCATTTTCCCTTCACATTCAATTGTTCTCAGTGAAATGTTTTCAGGGAAAAAATCCGATAATAGGGCCAGCTCTGCTGCGCTATGCACGGGAATTGCGTCATGTCGCTCAAGGACTGAACTCAACAATTCGACAAAGCCTTCCCAATTTGTCGATTTGGTCATTACCAGGCTATTTTTCTTGGCACGTGCGATCAGCCATTTCCGGCCTTTTGATAGCTTGAGGCGCCGCTTGAGGTAAATGACACTGGAAAGGTCTCGCCTGGTTAAAGTCGCCCCTACTCTGAACAGGGCGTAGAGATCTTCCTGTGCGCCTTGCATGGCGAATATAAAGGGTATTGCCTTGTAGACAATTTTATTGACGCCTGCTGCTCGTGTGAACGATGCAATAGCTTCGAGGCACGTTAATACGGCATCTGCTTTCACCTTCTGAGAAAGTACCAGACCACCGTAAGTTAATCCGGCATGGCTGGTTAAGACATCGTCTTTACGTGACGCGGGTAATACTGCCAGCAACACGCCATCTTCGTGAATCATTAGAGAGGCATCGTTAAATCGATCAGCGTGATACTCCATGAAGTCACGCTTGAACAAAAATAGCGGCGTCTTGGAATCTGCGATGAAATCATCCCAGACTTGCTTATGCTCTGATGAGTAAAAACTGCAAACTACCACTCTAGAAGCTCCGCGACGCCAAACCCATCGACGCCCATATTGTTACCATTATAGATACAAAAAACTTTGCCATGGGCTGACACCAGTCGTGGGTAGCACAAGTGAGTGGAGTCAAACTCGCCTGGCGAGAGAGCCAATCCGAACTCGGAGTCTCGACGCTCCCAGTGTTTACCGTCCTTGGAGAACGCAACGCCCGGGAAGTAGTCTTCTCCAGACGTACTGCCTTTTGTATAAAACATAATGTAGACGTCATTGTGTTTATACACGGAAGGTCGGCCAATTCGGTATTCGTCGCCTTCTACATCAATGCACAGCAGTTCGGCCTGATCGAAATATATACCGTCAGTGGACTCGGTATACCAGATATTATAGTTAGGGTATTGTTTGCCCTTAATCTCTTCCCAGGAGTCTCCTACCGCAAACCATGCTTTCCAAATGCCATCTTCATATATGATCGAGTGGATAGCGCGAATGGTCGTGCCCCCGTTCGAGCGGTCCAGGACTGGCGCCTCGCTGACTCGATGAAAGGTGTTTCCGCCGTCAGTGCTTTCTGCAAGGCCTGTAAACGCCAGAAACTTCGCCCGTTTCACTAGCTGGAAACCGACATAGTACATTCTTAATACTTCGCCGTGTCTGACGATGTCCCCAAGGATCACACCATTATCATCAAAGCAACCGTCTCGACCGCGATCCAGTACGGGATGGTCGGACACGCCCAGCACCTTTCGCGGATCGCGGGCCGAGATATCGACATAGCCAATTCGGCTTATGCCCTCTTCGTCTCGAAAACCGGCGTACACACGAATGACATCCTCATTCAAGAGGAATGGCGTTGGCGTCATCGCAAAGTCTTTCTTCCAGTCGTTATTCCCTACAGGAGAAAAAACGTGGCCTAGTTTATTCCATTTCATGGCTTCACCTACAACTTTACGCTGAATGAACTTTTCTTTGGCATTTCTTTAGCCGGCGCACCGTAATAGATACGTTCTGGCTCTTTTAAGCTTTTTGATACTAATGCTCCGGAAGCAACGATGCAGTCGCGAGCAATCGTTATCCGATCATTGATGGTAGCGTTGACGCCTATGAAACTGCCACTGCCTATTACACAGTAACCGGAAACGACAACATGCGAGGACAGGAAGCAGTTATCCTCGATTACTGTTCTGTGGCCGATGTGGTTGCCGCTCCACAGCACAACGTTATTTCCGATTTCCACAAACGGTTGGACCGTATTGCTTTCGAAAATAAAGCAGTTATCGCCTATCTTTACATTCCGCCAGACGAAAGCTTTAGAACTGATATAGGTTGCACATTTGTAATTTTTTGATTTCGTCTCGTTGTACAGTCGAGTACGCAAACGATTCAGTTGCGACGCGGGGATTGCGACAAATGCATCGTGTGCATCCGGTGGGAAGTGATCTTCTATATTTTCGAAAGGCACGACAGGTAGGTCATAGAGTGTTGTTTCTGTCAGGTATTCCCGCTCAACGGCGAAACCAGAAACCTCATACTCCGAATCATATGTAAAGTACTCATAAGCAATCATAGCCATTTCTCCAGCGCCGATGATTACTAACTTTTTACCCTTCGCCATTTTCGACCTCCCTATTCAATGTCATCTATATATTATTAATATGCTACACAAAAGATGGAAAAAAATTCAACAATTTGAGCCTTTGTACGCGAAGGTTCCTGCTGTGGATGAGTCCTTGAAAAAACTGACCGGTTTATTTTCTTGGCAGTTTGGCATTGTGGCATTGCAGAACGACGCTCCGAGGCTGTTTTCGCGTCCGGTGCGCGCCCCGGGAGTCTTCACAGGGCCTAGTGTACTGATTGCCGTGGCGAAAATCTCCTTGCAGGTTTATCCCGGCGTGGCCTCGGCCAGCGCCCCGTGCATCGCTTACTGGAGCCAAGTGCCGGTGATGTCCGCTCTCCACGACTTGGCTTTATTTGGCGCTCACCCAACATAAACAAAGTTTTGACTCAGGTTCTTCTCTGCGGGAACACTGAGTGTCTGACGGTGCATAAAGTACGTTTTCTGCGCCTTAATTCTGTGTCGCTTGTCCGTATTGCATCGGTCGCCAGGGAGCGGTGTTCAACATGCCGGATAGAGGCCCTCGTTCACTCCCCAAGTGACCAGACCCAGGCTATCGAATAAGGTTCGTTTCAAGTCTTGATGACGCATTTACCTTCGATTGACAGGCGTTGGAGTCGATTCAGTATCGTGCCCTGACGGGGGCACCCTGCGAAACCCTGTCAGGCATGTGTGTCCATGAGTGTTTCCTGAGACTGGATAATCGCTCTTTCACACCCTGTTACGCACCCACTTTTGACACCTTCCAATCATCGCCTAAGTTAGAAAAGCAGCTTCGGAAAAGCTGCTTTTCTCTCAACGATGTCATGGAGCGTCACCGATGCAAAACACCTATATCTCGTCTCTGATCTTCGCCTTTCTCAGCACTCTCTCCATTGCCAGCAACGCAGCACCGTCCCTGAAGCCCGAACCCCCAACCCCCATCTCCGCCCAAATGACCCAGACTGATCAAGCTGCCAAGGTCAACCTCAATGCCGCTGATGCCGAAACCCTGCGTCGTGAGCTCTTCGGTATTGGCGCCGCAAAGGCCAGGGCGATCATCGCCTATCGTGAAAGCAATGGTCCTTTTACAGCGGTAGACGAATTGCTTGAAGTCAAAGGCATTGGCAAAGCGCTGCTGGAGAAGAATCGTGAAAGGCTGTTGATTAACTAAGGGGATAGCGCGAAAGACCGGTCATTGACCGGTCTTTTTATTTGCGCAACTCTGCGTCGTCGGCCTTACTTGATCATCCTGGGAGGTTTCCTCGTGTACAAAGACTATCCAGCCGCTCACCAAGTCAGTGAAGGTTCGGCATTGCAGGTGGACACGGCGTTCTATGAGCGCATTCGTGATCAAAAGAATCAGCGCACTCTGATCGAACAATTCGAAGTCCCAATCCGCACGGGACGCGCATGGAACGTCCCCGCCAGTCATGTCTTCCGCGTCACCACTCCGGTAGGCCCGCAAGTAGGCGACTTCAACCTCTGGAACGCCCACGACCCGCGCGAGCGCCTGTGGGCGGCACGCACCCGTCAATTGCAGGGCGCCCATGTCAGCACTCACGACCGACTATGGTCGAACCTGCCTTTTCTAAGGCCCCTGGTCACCATCACCGACGACAGCCTGGCCGGCTACGGTATCGATGAACACGGCGGTCGCCTGCACGATCTGCTCGGCACGCGGTGCGATCCCTATGTGAATCGCATGCTGACCGGCGAGGATTTCCATCATCACTGCCACTCGAACCTGACCCGTGCAGTATTGCCCCACGGCCTGACAGAATTCGACGTGCATGACGTGCTGAATATTTTCCAGTGCACCGGGCTCAATCACGATGACTTGTATTTCATGAAAGCCTGCCCGGCGCAGAAGGGCGACTACCTTGAGTTCTTCGCCGAGATTGACCTGCTGTGCGCGCTATCGACGTGCCCGGGTGGAGATTTGTCGTTGCCGATGTGGGGGCCGCAGGCGCAGGACCCGCTGACGGTGTGTCGTCCGTTGGGCGTTGAGATCTACAGGCTGGAGGATGAGCTGCTGAGCGGCTGGAGCCAGCCGGAACGT
This sequence comes from Pseudomonas trivialis, assembly GCF_036864995.1. NCBI lineage: Bacteria > Pseudomonadati > Pseudomonadota > Gammaproteobacteria > Pseudomonadales > Pseudomonadaceae > Pseudomonas > Pseudomonas trivialis. Next base: position 1,664,845 of record NZ_CP142151.1, read on the forward strand.
GCTGCCTATAAAGGTCAGCACGGTTTGCATATTGCCAGAGCGGAGTGGGAGTAAACCCGGTTCAGCGGTCCTGCGCGTCCTTGGCATCCGCTTGCGCATTGCGCTGGGCCACGCGCTTGCGTTGTTCGTCGGTGAGTTCCACCTTGTTGGCGCTGTCACGCAGCATCATGAGGCCACCGACGATCGACCCGATCGCTACTACCATAATCAACCACGCATACCACGGCATAACGCTCTCCTTGAGGCAGATCGCCGTGGGAGAATTTTCCCACGGTAATAACTGCTTTGAGTGACGGGCTTTCTGAGTAGTTCAGTGTAGGCCCGTTCTGCCTCCCACGTCTTATAGGCCGGTCAGCATTGCGTCCGCCGGCGCATCGGCGCGGTCTTGTGCGGTCAATTGGAAGTACACGAAGCCAACGGCCATGAAGCCGAGAAAGATCAGCCCGATCAACGTGTTGAACCAGGCCATGGCCACCAGGCACACCACCGCCAACACCAACGCAATGCCCGGCACGATGGGATAGCCCGGCGCGCGGAAGGTGCGCTCCAGCAGGGGTTCGGTCTTACGCAGTTTGAACAGGCTGAGCATGCTCATGATGTACATGACGATGGCGCCGAACACGGCCATGGTGATCATCGCGGCGGTCAGGGTCATGCCACCGAGGTTGATCAGGCCATCGCTGTAGATGGCTGCGATGCCGACGATGCCGCCGGCGATGATTGCGCGGTGCGGTGTCTGAAAACGCGACAGTTTGGCGAGGAAGGAGGGCAGGTAACCGGCGCGTGCCAGGGCGAAGAACTGCCGCGAGTAGCCAAGGATGATGCCGTGGAAGCTCGCCACCAGGCCGAACAGGCCGATCCACACCAGCATGTGCAGCCAGCCGGAGTTGTCGCCCACTACGGTTTTCATGGCTTGGGGCAGCGGGTCGTTGATGTTCGCCAGGGTGCGCCAGTCACCCACACCGCCGGCGAAGAACATCACGCCCATGGCCAGAATCACCAGGGTGAGGATGCCGCTGATGTAGGCCTTTGGAATGGTGCGCTTGGGATCTTTCGCTTCCTCGGCCGCCATGGCTGCGCCCTCGATGGCGAGGAAGAACCAGATGGCGAAGGGGATCGCCGCAAACATCCCGGCAATCGCCGGTGCGCCGAACGTATCGGACCCGGCCCAGCCATTGAGGGCGAAGTTGCTGAAGCTGAACGCGGGGGCGACCACGCCCATGAACACCAGCAGCTCGGCGACGGCGAGTACGCACACCACCAGTTCGAAGGTGGCGGCGAGTTTCACGCCAAGGATGTTCAGGCCCATGAACACTATATAGGCGCCAACCGCCGCGTGCTTCGGGTCCAGGGCCGGGAACTGCACGTTCAGGTAGGCGCCGATGGCCAGGGCGATGGCGGGTGGCGCGAACACGAATTCGATCAGCGTCGCGAGGCCGGCGATCAAACCGCCTTTTTCACCAAAGGCGCGGCGGCTGTAGGCAAAGGGGCCGCCAGCATGAGGAATCGCGGTAGTGAGTTCGGTGAAACTGAAGATGAAGCAGGTGTACATCGCGGCGACCATCAATGACGTCACCAGGAACCCGAGGGTGCCGGCCACGCCCCAGCCGTAGCTCCAGCCGAAGTATTCCCCGGAGATCACCAGCCCGACGGCGATACCCCATAAATGCAGGGTGCCCAAGGTGGGTTTGAGGTGTGTGTTCATTTTGTTGCGCTCCTTGAACGGTTTGGAATGATTCAAGGTGTTGCAGCGGGCATGCCAGTCAGGAGAACCGTGTCGTAAAGGGGGGCAACTGTCGTGTGGGGAATGGTTTTGGCGTTCAATCCTGTTTGAACAGCACCAGATAAGTGCGGCGGTGATGGGGCTGACGCTTTCGCGGGCAAGCCCGCTCCCACAGTTGACCGCATTTCTGCAGGTCAGACGCGACCCCATGTGAGAGTCGGGCTTGCCCGCGATGAGGCCCGTTCAAGCAATGCAAACCTGCGGTGTAAACCCCGCATAAACCCACTCTTTACGCCGTCTTTACGCCCCGCCCACGGCCTCGCTCTCGTTCCTTTACACCACTCCTGCGGACAATTGCCCCACACGCGGCACTCGCCGCACAACGGAGAGACTTCCATGAGCGTTCTGGACGGGGTGTCACTGCTATTGGCCGTGGCGCTGTTCATTTATCTGCTGGTTGCGCTGTTACGCGCGGATCGGAACTAGGAGTTGGGCATGCACAGTTATGACTATTGGCTGATCATTGCCTTCTTTGCCGTGGTGCTGGTACCGGCACCCTTGCTCGGGCGTTTTTACTACAAGGTGATGGAAGGCCAGCGCACCTGGCTGAGCCCTGTGCTGGGGCCGGTGGAAAGAGCCTGCTATCGCCTGTCCGGCGTGGATGAACAGCAGGAACAGAGCTGGCAGAAATACACGCTGGCCTTGCTCGCGTTCAACCTCGCGGGTTTTCTGCTGTTGTTCGCGATCCTGCTGTTCCAGGACTACCTGCCGCTCAATCCGCAGAAACTGCCGGGTCAGGAGTGGACGTTGGCCTTCAACACGGCGGTCAGTTTCATGACCAACACCAATTGGCAGTCCTACAGCGGTGAGGCGTCCCTGAGCTACCTCAGTCAGATGGCCGGCCTGACCGTGCAGAACTTCGTCAGTGCGGCCACGGGGCTGGCAGTCCTCGTCGCTCTTTGCCGTGGGATCGGTCGCAAATCCACCGCGACATTGGGTAACTTCTGGGTCGACATGACCCGCGCCACCCTCTACGGCCTGCTGCCGTTGTGCCTGGTGCTGGCGCTGTTCCTGGTGTGGCAGGGCGTGCCGCAAACCTTCGCCCACTACGTCGATGCCGTGACAATGCAAGGCGCGGATCAAGTGATCCCCTTGGGTCCTGCGGCCAGCCAGATTGCGATCAAGCAACTGGGCACCAACGGCGGCGGTTTCTTCGGCGTCAACTCGGCGCACCCGTTCGAGGACCCGACCGCTTGGGCCAACCTGTTCGAGCTCGCGGCGATCATCCTTATTCCGGTGGCGCTGGTGTTCACCTTCGGCCACTACGTCAAGGACCTGCGCCAGAGCCGCGCGATCCTCGGCTGCATGCTCGCGTTGTTCCTGATCGGCGGCGCGACCTCGCTGTGGGCCGAATACCAGCCCAACCCGACCCTGAACAACCCCGCCGTGGAGCAGACCGCACCGCTGGAAGGCAAGGAAGCGCGCTTTGGCACCACCGGTACCGTGCTCTGGTCGGTGACGACTACGGCGGCGTCCAACGGTTCGGTCAACGGTATGCAGGACAGCCTCAATCCGTTGAGCGGGATGGTGGCGCTGGTCAACATGATGGTCGGCGAAGTGATCTTCGGCGGCGTTGGCGCCGGTATGTACGGCATGCTGCTCAACGTGCTGATCGCAGTCTTCCTCGCCGGCCTGATGATCGGCCGCACCCCTGAATACCTGGGCAAGAAACTCCAGGCCAAGGAAGTGCAACTGCTCGTGGTGACCCTGCTGGTGATGCCGGTTGGCGTACTGGTGCTAGGCGCCATCGCCGCCAGCCTGCCAGGCCCGGCCGGTGCAATCAGCAACCCCGGACCCCATGGTTTCAGCCAGTTGCTCTACGCCTACACCTCGGCCAGTGCCAACAACGGCTCGGCGTTCGGCGGCTTCAGTGGCAACACGCCATTCCATAACCTGATGCTGAGCCTGGGCATGTTGATCGGCCGCTTCGGCTACATCCTCCCGGTGCTGGCCCTGGCCGGCAGCCTGGCGATGAAGAAGACCGCGCCGATTGGCCAGAACAGCTTTCCCACCCACGGCCCGCTGTTCGTGACGCTGTTGACCGTGACCATTTTGCTGGTGGGCGGCCTGACGTTCCTGCCGACGCTGGCATTGGGCCCTATCGCTGAACACCTGAGCATGGGCTTCTGAGGGATATGAAAATGAATATGCCTGCAAACAACGCGGCCCCGGTCAAACCCCAGGAACCCGCCAAAACCGCAATCTCCGCGCTGTGGCGCCCGGCGCTGGTCCAGGCCTTCGTCAAGCTCGACCCACGGCAGTTGCAACGCTCGCCAGTGATGCTGGTGGTCGAATTGACTGCCATCCTTACCACCGTGCTGTGTTTCGTGCCCGACACCGCCGTGCCCACCTTTGTCGCTGCGCAGATTGCGCTGTGGCTGTGGTTCACTGTGCTGTTCGCCAACTTCGCCGAAGCGCTGGCCGAAGGCCGTGGCAAGGCCCGCGCCGACAGCCTCAAGGCCGGCAGTGAAGGCCTCGGCGCACGGCGCAAAGAGGCCGATGGCACCTTCAAGATGGTACCCGCTGCCAGCCTGCGCAAGGGCGACGTGGTGCGCGTGGTCGTCGGCGAAATGATCCCCGGCGACGGTGAAGTCATCGAAGGGATCGCCGCAGTCAACGAAGCCGCGATCACTGGCGAATCCGCCCCGGTCATCCGCGAATCCGGCGGCGACCGTTCGGCCGTCACCGGCAATACGCGGCTGGTGTCCGACTGGCTGCTGGTGCGTATTACTGCCAACCCCGGTGAATCCACCCTGGACCGCATGATTGCCCTCGTGGAAGGCGCCAAGCGCCAGAAAACCCCTAACGAAGTGGCACTGGACATCCTGCTGATTGGCCTGACCCTGATATTCCTGATGGTCGTGGTCACCCTGCAGCCGTTTGCCCACTTTGCCAATGGCAGCTTGCCCCTGGTGTTCCTCGTCGCACTGCTGGTGACGCTGATTCCTACCACCATTGGCGGCTTGTTGTCGGCCATCGGTATCGCCGGCATGGACCGTCTGGTGCGCCTCAATGTGATCGCCAAGTCCGGCCGCGCCGTGGAAGCGGCGGGTGACGTGCATGTGTTGTTGCTGGACAAGACCGGCACCATTACGTTCGGCAACCGCCGGTGCTCGGCGGTGGTCGCCGCGCCAGGCGTCAGTGGCCGCGAGGTGGCCGAAGGTGCCTTGTTCGCGTCCCTGGCGGATGACACGGCGGAGGGCAAATCCATCGTCGAATACCTGCGCGCCTTGCACCCCCAGGCGGAGCCGTCGCTGGATGAATTGACCGCCGTGCCGTTCAGTGCCGAAACCCGTCTGTCCGGTGTCGACTACCAGGGCCGCGTATTTCGCAAAGGCGCGGTGGATTCGTTGCTGGCGTTTATCGGCCTGCAACGCAGTGACCTGTTACCGGCGCTCTCGCGGGAAATCGACAAGATCGCCCAGAGCGGTGGCACGCCGTTGCTGGTGTGCGCCGACGGCAAACTGCTCGGCGCGATCCACCTCAAGGACGTGGTCAAGCCCGGTATCCGCGAGCGTTTCGCCGAGCTGCGCAAGCTGGGCATCCGCACCGTGATGGTCACCGGTGACAACCCGCTGACGGCCGCCGCGATTGCCGCCGAAGCCGGCGTGGACGATGTGCTGGCCGAGGCCACCCCGGAGAAAAAACTCGCCCGCATCCGCCTCGAGCAAAATGACGGGCGTCTGGTTGCCATGTGCGGCGACGGTGCCAACGACGCTCCGGCGCTGGCCCAGGCAGACGTCGGCATGGCGATGAACGATGGCACCCAGGCCGCCCGTGAAGCGGCCAACATGGTCGACCTCGACAGCGACCCCACCAAGCTGCTGGACGTGGTGCAGATCGGCAAGGAATTGCTGGTGACCCGAGGCGCGCTGACGACGTTCTCCATCGCCAACGACGTGGCCAAGTACTTCGCCATCCTGCCCGCGCTGTTCGCCGCGATCTACCCGCAGTTGGGCGTGCTCAACGTGATGCACCTGCAGAGCCCGCAGAGCGCGATCCTTTCGGCGATTGTGTTCAACGCGCTGATCATCGTGGTGCTGATTCCCCTGGCCCTGCGCGGTGTGCGCGTGCAGGCGGCGAGTGCGGCGGCGTTGCTGCGGCGCAACCTGCTGATCTATGGCCTGGGCGGCCTGCTGGTGCCGTTCGTGGGCATCAAGGCGATCGACATGCTGCTGACGGCGTTGCACCTGGTGTAACGCTCGCCTTCCCGACTTAGTGAGGATTTGACCATGACTAACATGATCCGCCCGGCCTTGAGCCTGCTGGTTCTGATGACCCTGATCACCGGCGTCGCCTATCCGCTGGTGGTCACCGGAGTGGCCCAAGTGGCGTTCCCCGCCCAGGCCAACGGCAGTCTGGTGCGTGATGCCAGCGGCAAGGTGCGCGGCTCCAGCCTGATCGCCCAGGACTTTACCGGCGACGGCTGGTTCCACCCACGGCCTTCGGCCGGGGCTTTCGCCACGGTATCCAGCAGCGCCAGTAATCTGGGCCCAAGCAACCCGGCGCTGGCTACGCGCGTGTTCGACGACGCGACCAAACAGCAGGTGCCAGGCCAGGGCCCGGTGCCGCTGGCCTCGCTGACCACCTCCGGCAGCGGCCTGGATCCGCACTTGCCACCGCCGGCGATTGCCTATCAACTGGCGCGGGTGGCCGCGGCGCGAAATGTGCCGGTGGCGACCTTGCAGCGCTTGCTGGATGAACACATCGAAAGCCCGTTGGTGGGCCCGCCGGTGGTGAATGTCCTGGCCCTGAACATGGCCCTGGAAAAGTTGTAGGCAGCGCCCGTCATCGCGGGCAAGCCCTAATGCCGTTCAGTTAAGGAAAATGTGTGGGCTTATTGTGGCGAGCGGGCTTGCCCCGCGTTGGGGTGCGAAGCGCCCCCAATCGAGCAAAACGCGGTGTACCTGATACGGCTCAGCGCCTGGCTTTGGGGCTGCTGCGCAGCCCAACGCAGGACAAGCCTGCTCGCCACAGGGAATCTGCGCTTAACTGAACGGCATTAGGGCTTGCCCGCGATAAGGCTATAAAAGCCCCTCCCTAAACACCTGAAGGAACCCTGAAGCATGAGCGACTCCGGCCGCGCCGACGCCCTGTTAGCCGATCTGCCCCGGGATGGCCGTGGCCGACTCAAAGTTTTCCTCGGTGCCGCGCCCGGTGTGGGCAAGACCTACGCCATGCTCCAGGCCGCCCATACCCAACTGCGCCAGGGCGTGCGACTGATCGCCGGGGTGGTTGAAACCCACGGCCGCGCCGAGACCGAAGCCTTGCTCGGCGGCCTGCCGCAACAACCGTTGCTGCGCAGCGAATACCGCGGCGTGATGCTCGAAGAAATGGACCTCGACGGCTTGCTCGCGGCCCGGCCCGCGTTGGTGCTGGTGGATGAACTGGCCCACAGCAATGCGCCCGGCAGCCGTCATGAAAAACGCTGGCAGGATATTCAGGAGTTGCTCGCGGCCGGTATCGACGTGTTCACCACAGTCAACGTCCAGCACCTGGAAAGCCTTAATGATCAAGTGCGCGGCATCACCGGCGTGCATGTGCGTGAAACCCTGCCGGACTGGGTGCTGCAGGAAGCCGACGAACTGCTGCTGATCGACCTGCCGTCCCGTGAGTTGCTCGAGCGCCTGCGCGACGGCAAGGTTTATGTGCCGGAGCAGGCCCGCGCCGCCATCGATGCGTTTTTTACCCAGACCAACCTGATGGCCCTGCGCGAGCTGGCGATGCAAACCGCCGCCGCCCATGTCGACGATGACCTGGCCCAGGGCTATCGCCAACTCGGCCAGGCCGCACCGGCGGTGCGTGGCCGCTTGCTGGTGGGCGTGGACGGCGACGCGCAGGCCGAGCGTCTGGTACGGCATGCCAGTCGCGTGGCCCAGCGCCGGCATTTGCCGTGGAGCCTGGTGCATATCGATAACGGCCGGGCGCGGGATGAGCAGTCGCGCCTGCGTCTGCAAAACGCGCAGCAACTGGCCGAGCGCCTGGGCGGCGAGGTGGTGTTGTTGCGCGCCGGCGAGGTGGCCAGGACGTTGATCCAGCACGCCGCCGAACGCCGAGCCAGCCTGCTGCTGGTGGGGCAGTCGCGGATGCGCTGGCGCCGCCGGCTGCTGGGGGGCGGGCTGGCCGTACGCCTGCTGCGCCAGGCGCGGGGCCTGGAAATCAATGTGCTCGACAGCGACGAGTTGCCCGCGCCGCCGCGCTTGCCGCAGGTGATGGGGCTGCGCTGGTTCGATTACGCCCTGGCGGTGGTGGCGACTCTGGTGGCGGCGGCCGTGGCCTGGGGGGTGTCCAGTGTGATGCCGTTGCCGAACATCTCACTGGTGTTTCTTGCCGCTGTGTTGCTGGTGGCGGTACGCAGCAGCCTTGGGCCGTCGCTGGTGTGTGCCGCGTTCTCCTTCATGGCTTACGACTTTCTGTTTATCCCGCCGAATTTCTCTTTCGCCATCCAGCGCGAAGAAGACGTGCTGACGCTGTTGTTCTTCCTGTTGATGGCCGCGCTCACCGGCAACCTGGCCGCGCGGCAGCGCCAGCAATTGCAGGCGCTGCGCGATACCCAGGAAGAAACCAGCGAACTGCTGGACCTGTCCCGCAAGCTGACCGCCGCCACCGATCGCCAGGCGGTGATCAGCGCGGCGACCCTGCACCTGCAGGGGTGGAGCGACCTCGATCTGTGCCTGGTCAATCGCGACGGGCAGGGCGGCTGGACGGTCGAAACCGGCGGCCCGCTGACGTTCACCGAAGCCGAGCGCGCCGCCGCCGACTGGGCCTGGCAACATGACCAGCCGGCAGGCCGGGGCACTGGCACCTTGCCGTTTGGGCGTTGGTGGTGGTGGCCGTTGTCGGGCGAAGAAGGCCCGCTGGGCTTGCTCGGTGTGAGTGCCAAGCCGGGCCTGGAACTGAGCGGCCAGCGTCGACGCTTGCTCACGGCCTTGAGCCAACCGCTGGCGCAGGCCCTGGCCCGCGCGCAGTTGGCGCAGGAGCTCGAATCCGCGCGCTTGCATGGCGAAACCGAGCAACTGCGCAGCGCCTTGCTCGCCTCGGTGTCCCACGACTTGCGCACGCCGTTGACCTCCATGCGCGGTAGCATCGACAGCCTGCTGGCGCTCGGCGAAGCGATTCCTCTGAACGATCGCCGCGAACTGCTGGAAGGCACCCGCGATGAGGCCGAGCGCCTGGACCGCTATATCCAGAACCTGCTCGACATGACCCGCCTGGGGCACGGCGCACTCAAGCTGGCGCGCGACTGGGTGTCGCCGGGCGATATCGTCGGCAGCGCCCTTGGCCGTCTGCGCGCGGTGCTGGCGCCGTTGCAGGTGATCACCGATGTGCCAGCGGAACTGCCGTTGCTGTATGTGCACGCGGCGCTGATCGAACAGGCGCTGGTCAACGTGCTGGAAAACGCCGCGCGCTTTTCACCGGTTCAAGGCCGCTTGCAGTTGAGCGCCGGCGTCGCGGACGATCAGCTGTTTTTCGCCGTGGCCGATGAGGGGCCGGGGATTCCCGAAGATGAACGCGCGAAGATTTTCGATATGTTCTATACCGCCGCTCGGGGTGACCGGGGCGGGCAGGGCACGGGCCTGGGCCTGGCAATCTGCCAGGGCATGGTTGGCGCGCACGGCGGGCATATCCGCGTGGCCGATGGCATCGACGGACGCGGCACCTGCATCACCTTGTTTCTGCCTTTGCCGGCACAACCTGGCCTAGAGCGTGAGGCGTGAGATACCCTGTGTTCTCGACGATTTATGATTGGACGCCATGAGCCAGACCGCGACTATTTTGGTCATTGATGATGAGCCGCAGATCCGCAAGTTTCTGCGCATCAGCCTGGCTTCCCAAGGCTACAAAGTGATCGAGGCCGGCACTGGCACCGAGGGCCTGGCCCAGGCGGCGCTGAACAAGCCGGACTTGCTGGTGCTCGACCTTGACCTGCCGGACATGGACGGCCAACAGGTGCTGCGCGAGTTTCGCGAATGGTCCACCGTGCCGGTGCTGGTGCTGTCGGTCCGCGCCAGCGAAGGGCAGAAAGTCGAAGCCCTGGACAGTGGCGCCAACGACTACGTGACCAAACCGTTCGGCATCCAGGAGTTCCTCGCCCGTATCCGCGCGTTGTTGCGCCAGGCGCCGGCAGGCGAGGCTCAGGAAGCCGCGTTGCGCTTCGGTTCGCTCACCGTGGACCTGGCCTATCGCCGGGTATTGCTTGACGGCGCCGAAGTGGCGTTGACACGCAAGGAGTACGCGGTGCTGGCGCAACTGGCGCGCCATCCGGGGCGGGTGATCACCCAGCAGCAACTGCTCAAGGACATCTGGGGCCCGACCCACACCGAGGACAGCCACTATCTGCGTATCGTGGTGGGGCATCTGCGGCAGAAGCTGGCGGATGACCCGACCCAGCCGCGATTTATCCTGACGGAGCCGGGGGTGGGGTATCGGTTGCTAAGCAGCTGAGTGCCGCTGCGGCTGGACTGGCCTCTTCGCCACTCTCAACCCTGCTCACTCTCATACCGATCCAACGTATCGCTGGCAATCTCCCGCCCCAGCGCGATCAACTCCGGCGCCTTGTAAAACTCGAAAAACCGACACACCCGCTTGGGCACGTTGATCAGCACATCCGGCGGGTACCCGGCGATCTTGTACTGCGCCAGCGATGTTTGCATTACCTCGAAACTCTGGTTGATCAAGTCCAGCAGCGACGCCGGCCCGACGTTATCGATAATGAAAGAGCCGGTGGCCGACTTCGGTGCGCCGGGTTTTTCCGGCGCGGCGGCGGGCTGCTGGGATTCGGGCTCGGCCGACTCCAGCCACGGGTTGATTTCCGCCGCGTGGGCCTGCAGTGCTTCCTGCTCGAGTTTCATCAACTGTTCGGCCTGCTTGCGGCGAAACGGCAGGTGCGAACCGAGTGATTTGGCCAGGCTGTTGAAGCGGCTCTTGAACGCCGGCGGGCGCTGGATCACCGGCAAATGGTAGTGCTTCTGGTTGGTGGCGTTGAGGTTGACCGCGATGATCAGGTCGCAATGGCTCGACACCACCGGCACGATCGGCAACGGGTTGAGCAGGCCGCCGTCCACCAGCATGCGGTTGCCCTGCATCACCGGGGTAAACAGGCTGGGGATTGCCGCCGAGGCGCGCATGGCCTGGTGCAGGCAGCCTTCCTGGAACCAGATTTCCTGCTGGTTGGTCAGGTCGGTGGCGACGGCGGTGTAGGGGATGCGCAGGTCTTCGATATTGATCTCGCCGACGATCTTGCGGATCTGCCCGAACACTTTCTCGCCACGAATCGCCCCCAGGCGAAAGCTCACGTCCACCAGGCGCAACACATCGAGGTAGTCCAGGCTTTCGATCCAGTTGCGATAGTCGTCCAGCTTGCCAGCGGCGTAGATCCCGCCCACTACCGCGCCCATGGAACAACCGGCGATACAGGCGATGTCATAGCCGCGTCGTTCGATTTCCTCGATCACGCCGATATGAGCGTAACCCCGGGCCCCGCCGGACCCCAACACCAAGGCAACACGTTTCTTCATAGTCCCTGTCCTACACAAAACAGGTGCCCACAATGCACCCATTGAGGGGCCCGCTTCAATCGTCGCGGCTGCTTCACAATAGTTCTCCAGAATAGCGACGGGGCTAGGGTATGCTTCGGCAATCAGCGCTTCACGTTACAGGCCGTCCTACAAGGCACTTTTCTTCGTAGGCACCGTCTACAGCGTACGACTGTTTTTCTTATTTTGAGGTGTCATTGATGAAAGCCTGGATGTGTGTGCCCGTGATCCTGTTGGCCCTGGCCGGTTGCGCTGGTAAAACCGCTTACCGCGACAGCTGCGGGTCGCAATTGGATGCCGCCTGGAAAGAGCTGGACCTGGCCAAGGCCGAAGGTTTTGCCGGCACTGTCAGTTACTCCAAGGCTTTGTCGCTGTTGACGGGCGCCAAGACCCAGCAGCAATTCGAAGCGTTCGAGGGCTGCTCCAACAAAGCCGAAAAAGCGCGGTTCTATATTCGTGAGTCGCGCGCCGGGCGTTGATCGGTTAAACAGGGTTTTCATCGAAAAGGGAGGACAGGATGTCAGCGTTGGTTGATCAGTTAGTCACCCAGGTCATTGGCCTGGAAGTAGGGTTGCTGAGCTGCCAGGCTCGCCTTGCCGCCGTCACCGACGATGAAGCCTTGCACGACCTGCGCACCACCGTGCGCCGCCTGCGCAGTCTGTTGCGCCCGTTGCGTGAATTGCCGGGTGTCGAGCAGCTTGAACTGGCGGCCGGCACGGTGGGCCGCTTGACCACGCCGCTACGCGACCGCGAGGTGCTGGCGGCGTATTTGCGTCAGCAAGGGTATCAAGCGGCTGCAGAGCGTCGGCTGCGTCTGCAACCTGACGCCTATCGCCAGGTGGCGCAAAGCCAGGAGCTGGCGCACCTGCTGCAGATTCTCGATGCATTCCCGCGATTTATTCGTGCCGCCCAGCGTCAGAAATTGCTCAAGAGCCTGCGTTCGCGTATCAAAAAGCGCCTGGCCAAACAATGGCGCAAGCTGGGTGATGCGCTGAACGATCCGAGCCACGATCGCCACCGGCTGCGGCTGTTGATCAAGCGCGTTCGTTATGCAGCCGAGGCTTACCCCGAGTTGGACAAGCTGCCGGCCAATGCCTTATCGCGTCTGAAAAAAGCCCAGGGCGCCCTGGGTGATTGGCATGATTGCTGGCAGTGGCTGGCCCAGGCCGAACAGCAGGTTGACCTGCTTCCCTGCGTGCCGGTCTGGCATACCACCATGACAAAGGCCGAGGCGCAGGCTGATCGCGTGCTGGATAAACTGCGCGCCGATTGTTTCTGAACCGTATTTCGCCCGCGTCTGCAGGTCCGGTTTTTGGCGGGAACAGGCGCTGTACCTTAAGGGCGTGATGGTTAAGATGCGTCGATCGATTTTCCTGATATGAGGCTGCCATGCGCTTTAGTGATTTAATCGACGCAGTTCGTCGCAACCCGCTGGATGTCACCATCCCCGCCGAGTGGGGCCAGGGCCGCGCCAGCTTCGGCGGCCTGGTTGCCGCGCTGCTGTATGAAGCCATGATTGCCCAGGTGCCGGCCGGACGGCCGTTGCGCTCCCTGGCGATTACTTTTGTGGGGCCGGTGGCGCCGGATGTGTCGGCCAGCTATCAGGTCGAAGTGTTGCGCGAAGGCAAGGCCGTCAGCCAATTGCTCGGTCGCGTGGTGCAGAACGGCGAAGTCGCAACCTTGGTGCAGGCCAGTTTCGGCGCTTCCCGCGTCTCGGAAATTGACGTGGCCAGCGAGCCGGCCCCGGTGTTCAAACATTGGGATGAAGGCGAGGACTTACCCTACATCAAGGGCGTCACCCCCGAGTTCATGCGGCACATGTCGATGCGCTGGACCGTGGGCGGCCTGCCGTTCAGTGGTCAGAAATCCCGCACCATGGGCGGCTGGATTCGTTTGCGTGGCGACGTGAAAGAGGAGCCCCTGACCGAAGCGCATATCCTCGCACTGGTCGACGCCTGGCCGCCGGCCTTGCTCCCGCACCTGAGCAAACCGGCCCCGGGCAGTTCACTCACCTGGACCATCGAGTTCATTCAACCCCTGCAGGACCTCACCACCCTCGACTGGTGCCAGTACCACGTCACCATCGAACATGCCCGCGACGGCTACGGCCACACCGCCGCCGCCTTTTGGAGCCCGAACGGCGCACTGATCGCCATCAGCCGCCAGACAGTGACCGTGTTCGCCTGAACCTCAGCGACGCTGCAACCCCAAGCCTGCCAGGATCCCGACCACACCCACGGCAACACTGGCCAGGCTGGTGCTGAACACACCCGAAGCGATCAGTAGAAAGCCGGTGATAAACAGCGGCACAGCGATCAACTGCAGCGCCTGGTGAGTGGCGTGTTGCTGGTTTTGCGGGTAGTTGCGCCATTGCCAGGCGGGGAAATCAGGATGACGTTTGCCCATGATGGTAAATCCTCTGTCTGTTTAAACAACATGGGCAGAGTTTAGGTGGGGCAGTGTGGGCGCGGCGAATTGGGGTTGGCTATGGGGGTCATAGACGACATGAGTACACTGTCTTCGGGCCCAAATGACGCAGTCATGGTCGTCCATGTGTACCAGAAACGTGAGGTTGCCATCGGTCACCCAGAATGGATAACCTTGTTCAATAGCAAGCTGAGTCTGGATCATTCATGTATACGGATGGCCCGCTAAGAGAAGGATATTTAGTTCTAAATTCAATTAATGATCCTGTAGATTCCGCTCTTACGGAAAAGAAGTTTTCGTGCTTGTGTACTGACATGTTAAGCGTATCCAATGTAGGTAAGTTTTTTATGATGAGGTCAGTAATTCCGCCACAGCTAAGGCCTATTCGGCAAGTGTTAAAGCCTTCTCTAATCCATTTTTCAGGTGGTCTGTCTGGTATTTCAGATATGTCAAACTCCATGTTTATATGGGATCTGTTGTTGTCTATGTTGAAGGAAAAAATGGTTATTTTTCCTATCGGGATCGACGTAGAGAATACTTGATTAAAGAAAATACTTCTTTCGAAATCATTCCAGAATTTCATTTTCTTGCTCATAAAAATAGTGTTGTCCAGTTCGTTCCAATATTTCATTTTTACCCTTGAATAGCCCAGCAACTTAGGCCTTAGCCAGCAACTCCATCTGCAATCCCTCGCACTGTGTGATCAAGCGAAGGACTTTGCAGAGGTTGGTAGATAAAAGAAGTAGGCCTTATTCGCGGGGATGGATTCGGGATTGTGGGGGCAATATTCATACGCCGGAGGAATATGCTGAGGTGGAGAGTGTGGTGCCGCGGGTGTATTTGTTGAGTCGGATGATTATGGAGCTTTCGAAGCGGTGAGTGGGGGGCTCACTCGGTGTTGAGTGAGCATGTTTTTGTTGCGGTAGCTTCTGCATCATAAGTAACTAGCAGTTGAGTAAAGTTAGCATGAACTTCCTTTTGTTTAAGATTTCGTCTTCGAAGTATGTGTCAAATAGATAAAATACAGACTCAAAGTCATCTCCCTTTTCTAGGAAATATTGAAGTGTATCGATATGCCAGCGCCTTTCATCAGGCTTGTATCTCATGAGCTCTGGTTTTGTAAGGGTTTCAAATAAGCTTATAAGTTCTTGTTCGTTGTTCACGTTTTTTGAACGAATCAACTCTTCTCTTTTAGAGTCTCGTGAGTTTTCTATGCAGTAAGTGAATAGGAGACCTTTGATGATTTGTAAATCTGGTTTAAATTTCATTCGAGGTCACCATAGGCAGTGATAGGCTGTCCATTTTCATTTAAAAAGACTCTTGCATTTCTTGTTTTTCCGTATTCATAATTTTCTTTTTTATAGCCTTCGCCAATAATTTTACCCATGTCCATTGGTCTTTTAGATACCGATAAATTTGTCTGCTTGAAGATGAGCTGTGCACGGTAGATAGCGTTTAACTGATCCCTGTGACTTAAAAAGTGAGTGGCTGCACTGGGCGGTCTAGGTTCTCCCGTATGGGGACCACCCAAAACGGATGCTCGACCTTAGCGCGAACCTAGGCCTTGGCCTTCTCGATTTTGCGGATCGCCTTGTACAAAACACTGCGTTTTCCGTGCTCTTTGTAAGTGCTGCGGCGAGCGGCAATCTGCCAAATGACCTTGCGCCCAGCGTGTTCTTCGCGCTTCTCGACCCCGGTGTAACCTGCGTCAGCGCAGACTACGATTTCCTCGCCGTGCAGCAGTTTGGCAACCTGCGTGACGTCTGCCACATTGGCCGCTGTGACCTCGACGCTGTGCACCAGGCCTGACTCGTCGTCGGCGCCGATATGAGCTTTGGCGCCGAAATAGTACTGGTTACCTTTCTTGGTTTGATGCATCTCAGGGTCGCGTTTGCCATCTTTGTTCTTGGTCGAACTGGGCTTATGAATCAGCGTGGCATCGACGATAGTGCCTTGACGCAACGACAAGCCACGGTCGCCCAGATAACCATTAATTACGCTGAGAATCCCGATCGCCAACTCGTGCTTTTCCTGCAGACGACGGAAGTTGAGAATGGTGGTTTCGTCTGAAATGCGCTCCAGGCTCAGGCCTGAAAACTGACGCAGGATGGTCGTCTCATACAGCGCTTCTTCCATCGCCGGATCGCTGTAGCCGAACCAGTTCTGCATCAGATGAACACGCAGCATCGCCATCAGTGGGTAGGCCGGACGGCCACCTTCGCCTTTTGGATAATAGGGCTCAATCAGGGCAATCAAAACCTTCCAGGGCACCGCCTGATTCATCTCGATCAGGAACAATTCCTTACGAGGCTCCTTGCGCTTGCCGGCGTATTCGGCGTCGGCGAAGGTCATCTGTTTCATCATCGAAAAGCTCGGCAACTGGTGTCCGGAGATTTTGCCAAATTAGGAAGTCTTTTTCAGAGTTTCCTTAGAAGTAGAAAAAAACTCCCGTTTCCTTATCTAGTGCTAATTCATTAATGCTGATTAGTTTTTCCAGGAGTTTAGGGTTTTCGGGTAAAGAATGCTCTTTTAGTATTTTAAGCATTTGTTCGAGCTCCTTGTGAGCGACGATATATTCATCTTCATAATCGTCAATGTTTTTTATAAGAGATGTGTTGATAATGTTGAATAGTCCCGATTTTTCCAGTTGCAGATATTCAGAGTTTGTAAGGAGTAAACGTTCCAACAGGGTTGATGGGCAGGCATCAACGTCTAGTAGAGACATCGCTTTTTTAGAAAGTGGGGTGCAAATTAATTTCACTGCTCTCTTCCTTTTTTAAAGTGTGTGACCTCATTGTACTCAGCTTGTGTCCTGCCCATTTGCTTTCCTGAAGGGGAGATTTTGTTGTTTGGTACTGTCCCCGCCAAACTCAGGTAGCGCCTCGAACCTGATAATGACGGATCGTAGATCCTAAAGTAGGCTCCATTCAAGTCCTCAACTACTTCAATACCACTTTCAGGGTTTTTGTATATCTTTTTGCCTTTGCTCGTAGTGGTTACTATTGAGTCGGAACCGGCGAATTTGATTACATTTTCGTTTAGATCCGCTGTTTGCCAGTTCGCAGAATATCGAGCTGCTCGCTGTGCGCCTCCTGTTTTTGGTAACTCGGTATCACCTTCATCAACTCGCACTGCCTTAATTGGATCATTAGCGTCTAGCTTTGGCTTACAGTCGTCTTTACCAGGACAAGTGTTCAGCCCCAGCGGATCCACCCACCCGGTAGGATTCGGCACGTACTGGTACGCATTGATCCCGCCCGCCAGCTTCACCGGGTCCGGCGTCAGATAGCGCCCAACATCCGGATTGTAGTAGCGATGTCGGTTGTAGTGCAGGCCGCTTTCTTGGTCGAAGTATTGGCCTTGAAAGCGCAGCGGGTTATCGACTTTTCCGACGTCGAGGCGGCTGATGTGGCCGTAGGCGCGGTAGTGGGCGGACCAGACGATTTCGCCGTCTGCGGCGGTGAGTTCCTGCGGGGTGCCGAGGTGGTCGAGTTGGTAGTGGTAGGGTTTGGTGGCGTTGGGGCCGAAACCTTCCAGCAGGGCCAATGGCCGGAAGCTGTCGGGTTCGTAGAGGTAGCTGCGGTGGCGGTCGGCGTGGTGTTCGGCGATCAGTTTGTCGCCTTGCCAGAAAAATTCCGTCGTTATTCCGCCAACGGTTTTGCTGATGCGGCGGCCAAAGGGGTCGTAGCGGTACTCGGCGGTTTGGCCGCTGGGTTGGGTGATGCTGGTTAAACGATGCTGGCAGTCGTAGCGGTATTCGGTGATCAGTGCGTGACCTTTGCCACGACGTTCGCGGATCAGGTTGCCGAAGGCGTCGTAGTCGTAATGCCGGTCGCCCTGGATCATCAGGCGATTGGCGGCGACGATATCCGGGCCGGGGCGGTCGTGCATCAGCAGGTTGCCGGCCGGGTTGTGACCGAAGCGTTCCTGCAGGTCTTGCGAGTGGTCGGCGCGGGTCAGGCGGTGGAGCGGGTCGTAGGCGTAGTGGTGTTCGCCTTTGCGCGTATCGAGAATGCGAGCGAGGTTGCCGGATTTGTCGTAGTCGTATTGGCGGCGGTAGAGGTTTTGGTGCTGCTGAGTGATCGCGTGAGCGTGCAGGCGGTGTTGGTCGTCGTAATGATAATGGCTGAGCAGTTGGCCTTGCTGCCGTTGCTGCTCCTGACCGGCTTTGAATAGATGCGAAGTGAGCACTTCACCGTTGAGTTCGACGGTGCCGAGGTGGCCGCCTTTATCGTGGTTAAACGTGACGCGGTTGTTGTCCGGCAGGCGCAGGCGCTGCAGTTGTCCGCAGGCGTCATAGCCATAACGCAAGGTGCCCCAGCCTTGATGCTCGGCGGTCAGGCGGTTTTGTCGATCGTACTCGTAGGCCAGCGCCCAGTGACCGTCTTCGACGCTGAGGAGATTGCCCTGGCGGTCGTAGGCATAGTCAACAAGGGCGCCATCGGGCAGGGTTTTTCTGATAAGACGTCCGGCGTGGTCACGCGCGTAGCGGGTAACCAACTGACTGCCATCGTCGCCGTATTCAGTCTTTTCCTGCAGGTTGCCGTTGAGGTCGTAAACGTAGGCGCTGCGCTGACCATCAAAGCCGATTTCCTGCTGGATCAGGCCGTTGGGATGGTAGGCAAGCCGGTAGGTCTCGCCGACCTCGTTTTCAATCTCGGTCAGCAATAACCGCGCATTGTCATAGCGATACTGGACCTGAGTGCCGTCGGCATTGAGTCGCCGACTGATCAGGTGCAGCCCATCGGCATACTCGTAGCGGGTGACGTGCCCCCGTTCATCGCGTTCGGCGGTGATTTTTCCGTAGGCGTTGTAGCTGTATTCCCTGCATGCACCGCCCGGCAATACCAGACGAATCAGCCGGCCCACACTGTCCCACTGATACTGGGTCAGCGCGCCATGCTCATCCTCGCGCGCCACCTGTCGCCCGAGGTCGTCATAGCGATAGCGCCTGATCCCGCCATTGGGCAACTGCTCCTCAAGCAGTTGCCCGCGCTCATTCCATACCAGCCGCTGACAACTGTGATCGGGATACCAGACGCCAATCAACTGCCCGTGTTTGTTGTAGCTGTAGTCAGTGACATGTCCGTCAGGATCGGTCTTGCGCGTTACGTCGCCTTGTTCATTACGCTCGTACTTCCAAACCGCCTCACCACGCCTTACAACCCGTACGAACCCGTTGTCATGCTCGTAGGACGTCGGCTCATCGTCCCCCGGAAACAGCGCCACCAAGCGTCCAGCATCGTCGTACTGATACGCCGTCACCGCACCCAGCGGGTTCTGCTCAACCGTCAGCCGGCCTTTTTCATCGTAGGATTTGAAGTGTTGAGCGCCATCCGGATCAACCCGCTGCACCAGCCGCGCCCGCGGGTCATGCACATACACTTCCTGGCTGCCATCGGCGTTATGCACGGTGACGCGCCCGTCATCACCCCACACATAGCGCGTGTCCATCTGCGTAAAACTGGCCCAATGCCGCACACAGCGCGCCGCCTTGCCGGAACGTTCCCACGCCCAGAAGAAACTCGCCCCACCGGCCAGCCCACGCTCGAGAATCACGTGCTGCTCGTCGTACCGATAAACCTCGCACTCACCTACAGCATTGGTCGCCGACACCAGTCGGCCTGCGTCGTCGTAGGTGTAGGACACAACCGTCTGTTCAGTGACCCACTCGTAAGGCTCACGGCCCTTGGCGCGATGCACCTGATAGTCCACCGCGCCAATCCGGCCCTGCGCATAGCGCAACCACAGCGAGCGCCCGGCGCCGTTGTCCAGCCGCTCAATACGCCCCAGCACATCGCGGGAAATGCGCAGCCGGTTGTCATACGCATCACTGATCGACACCAGCACGCCATCGCGAAAGTGGTAAAACCGCGACGCCTGGGCCAGCACCAGTTCATCCGGTAAATCGCCCAGAAAGATCGCTGCTTCTGCCAGGCTGTTGGTGATCGCCGGGCGTGAAGCGGTCGGCAAGGGCAGGGTGGTCGACCGATTCTCATGGTCGGTCCACAGCACCGAATCGCCGGACACCACCAGCCGCTGCGCCAGGGCATGGCTCCAGCCAAACCCCAGCCCAACATCGATTTCCACCGCACTGGTGCGATACACCCGCGTCCACTCAAACGGCAAAATCCCGTCCAGCGTGCCGTCGGTGAGGGTGAGCAATTCCTCGCCGGTGACCATCGACACCGGACAGCCGTTGGTCACGGTTTTATCGGAAGAGGCAGCCGCATCCCCCGCCGGGTTCTTCGCCGAAACCGGCACATCATCCACGGGCGATTCGTGCACGAGTGCGGTGCGCTGCTGCTGGCTGCGCACCGCCGGCACGGCGTTCGGCACCAGCTCCTCGCCCACTTTCAGCGGCGCCACCGTCTTGATCGGCGTGGCCGCGCTCCCCAGCAGCAACGGCTTGGCCGTCTCGACATGCTGCGCCAACCCCGGCGGCGCCAACTGCTCGGCGAGCATCTCCAGCCAGCGGCGTACCTGCCCGGACTTGATATGACCCACCACCTGCACGCCCAGGCGAATCTTCACCCCCATGCCCCGCGTGGCCCAGATCAGCAACAGGTTGATCAGCACCTCGCCGGTGATTTCGCCCACCAGCTCAAGCATCTGCGGTGGCGGTAGCAGGCGGATCCAGCTGGTCAGCGCCGACAGGTAGATAAACAGCAGCGGCTCATCACTGAGCACCAGCAGGCCATGGGCGATGGCGTCCTTGCCCAGTGTGAGCAGCTCATCCAGCTCGCTTTGGGAGACATAGCGCAATAACTGCTCGCTGTTGGCCTTGAGGTTGGCGATCAGGTCGTACAGCTGCGTAATGTTGTCCCACAGGTTGTAGAGGGCTTTGGCCAAACCGCCCGCGAAGGCGGCGCCTTGCAGGGCGCTGCGCTTTAAGGGTGGGGCTTTGGCGAACTCAGCCCACTGCGCTTGGAAGGTGTCTTTCCATTCCTCGCGCAAGCGAATTTCCAGCCCGGCGATCAGCGACTGATAAGACGCATACAGCGCTTTGACGTGGTCTTTGGAAACGTTGGGGTAGAAGGTGATGTGATACGGCTGGCCGCGGGTGCATTCCGGGATTTCAAGCCTGCCGCTGGCATCTATCGTGCGCTGGAGCGGGGCGCCGATCGGACTGCCATCCGCTGCGATGGCCTGCACCATCACCGGCGTATCGCCGATGGGCACAAGGCGAGTGCTCTCGAACAGATGCACCAGGGTCAGCGAACCCTGGGCGGGGCAGGTCGCGACAACAGCGCTTGGCGTGCGCGAAGACGCCGGCGCACTCAGCGTGACGTCGTCGCCGACCTTGAAGATCTGTTCAAGCGCCAGCGCCGAGCCGCTCCAGAAACTCTCGGCCCATGCGTCGAAGGTGTTCAGGCAATCGCGAAAGTCACGAAAAACGCTTTCGACGTCCGGTGCCTTGGCATCCATTGGCGCCAGCACCAGCTTGGCAATGACCGGAATCATGAAGCAGCCCCGCAACCGGGGGCCTTAGCCAGCAACTCCATCTGCAATCCCTCGCACTGTGTGATCAGTCGAAGGACTTTGCAGAGGTTGGGATATAAAAGAAGTCGGCCTTATTCGCGGGGATAGCTAGGAAATTTCGCCAAAGCTTCAAGGTAACTCAGGCCCGGTTGTAGGAACCGGATTACGGGTTGAACAGCCCTACAGCTTCAGTTGCCCAATCGCCATGCTCAGCTCTCCCGCCAGCGTCGCCAGCTCACTGCTGGTCGTGGCTGAACCCACCGTCTGCCGTACGGTGTTTTCGGTCACATCGCGAATGCTCACCACCGCGCGGTTCATTTCTTCGGCGACGTGGCTTTGCTGCTCGGCGGCGACGGCGATCTGGGTGTTGCTTTCGCGCATCTGCGCCACGGCGCGGGTTATGTCGGCCAGTGCTGCGCCGGCTTCCTGGGCTTGCTGCACGCAGTCGTCGGCCTTGAACGAGCTTTCCTGCATGAAGTCCACCGCGTCGCGGGTGCCGGCTTGCAGGGCCGATACCATGCGGGTGATTTCGTCGGTGGAGCTTTGCACGCGTTTGGCCAGGTTGCGCACTTCGTCGGCGACCACGGCAAAGCCACGGCCCATTTCTCCGGCGCGGGCAGCTTCGATGGCGGCATTCAGCGCCAGCAGGTTGGTTTGTTCGGCGATGCTGTGAATGACGCCGACCACGCTGTTGATCTTGTGACTGTCTTCGGCAAGTTTCTGGATCATTTCGGCGGTCTGTTGCACGCCGGTGGACAGCCCGGCAATCGAATGCTGCACGCGGGTGACCACGGCCTGGCCGCTGCCGGCCAGGGTGTCGGCAGTCTGCGAGAGGTCGCGAGTGGCGCCGGCGTGCTGGGCGATATGGTGAACGGTGGCCGTCATTTCATTGATCGCGGTGGCGGCCTGGTCGGTTTCGCTTTGCTGACCGAGCATGCCGTGCTGCACTTCATTCATGCTGCTGGCCAGTCGCGCGGCGCCTTCGTCCAGTTGCCGAGCAGTCTGCGCGACGGTATTCACCACCCGTTGATAGCCCGCCTGCATGGCGTTAAAGGCACTGGCCATCTGCCCGACTTCGTCCTTGCACGCCAGCGGCACACGGGCCGACAGGTCGCCGGTTTTCTCCACGTGCAACATGATGTCCTTGAGGGTGTTGAGCTGGCTGAGCAGGAAGCGGATCAACAGTTGCGAGGCGCCGAGCATGGCCAGCATCAGAATCGCCACGGCCGCCGCGTAGCGGGTGAAGCGTTCGCCCAGCACCTGACTCAGGCTGGGTGCATACGCCAAAATGGCTATGTGTTGGCCATTGGCGCGGTTGATCACTTCAGCACCTGTCAGCGGATTTTCGCCGAACAGCGGTTCGTGTTTCAGTTCGACCCAGCCGTTGGCGCCTTTCAAGGCTGACAGATCCTGTGGGATTTGATCGTCGGTAAACGTCAGCCATGACTCGCCGGAAGGCAGCGGCTTATCGGCAGGCCAGGCGCTGAGCAAGCGTCCTTGCGCCTGCGCCGAAGCCTGGGACGCTTGGCTGCGCGCCTGTTGCTCCAACTGCACGGCGTAAAGCACCAACAGCAGGGTGGTGATGAAGGCGACCGCGTTGACCGCCCAGAATTTGTATTTCAGCGAGATATTGCTAAGCCAGGCACCCATGGAAGGTTTTCTCTGATAGCGGAAACAGCATTGGCAAGGTGCCATTATTGTGCCGCTACTCAGGAGCGCCTGTTTTGATATGGGTCAATGCGCCGTATCACGCCACGACAGGTAATCCGAAAAAGGCGCGGGCGCAGGCGGTGCTGTGCCGGGCCAGGTCTTCGGCGCTTTCGTTGCGGTGCAGGGCGACTTCGCGCAGCACCTCTGGCAGATAGGCCGGTTCATTGCGCCCGTTTTTTGGCTTGGGGCGCAGGGTGCGCGGCAGCAGGTAGGGCGCGTCGCTTTCCAGCATCAGACGGCCACGGGGAATTTCCCTGACCAGCGGATGCAGGTGCGTCCCACGGCGTTCGTCGCAGATCCAGCCGGTGATGCCAATGTGCAAGTCGAGGTCGAGGTAGCTGAACAGCGCCGCCTGTTCGCCGGTGAAACAATGCACCACGGCGGCGGTGAGGTGATCACGGTAATCCTTGAGAATCTCTAGCAGGCGTGCGTTGGCGTCGCGCTCGTGCAGGAACACTGGCAGTTTCAGCTCGACGGCCAGGGCCAGGTGTTCCTCGAGAACTTTTTCCTGCTGTGGGCGAGGGGAGAAGTCCCGATTGAAGTCCAGCCCGCATTCTCCCACGGCGCGCACGCGTGGTTGGCCGAGCAACCCGCGCAAACGCTGGGCGCTGTCGCCGTGCCAGTCGTTGGCGGAGTGGGGGTGCAGGCCAGCGGTGCTGAACAGGCGTTGCCCGCTTTCGTCGAGTTTCTCGCACAGGTCCAGCGCCTGTTCGCTGCCGTCGACGCTGGTGCCCGTCAGCACCAACTGATGCACGCCTGCGGCGTAGGCACGCTCGAGAACGGCCTGATGCTTCCCGTCGAAACTGGGGTTGGTCAGGTTGACGCCGATATCAATGAGTTGCATGGTGCTATCTCCGCCTTCGGCCGGAAAGCATATCAGAGCTGTAGATTTATAAGAAAATCCAAGAACTACAAAAGGTTATAGCTGTCTTTGAACGTCACTCGCGACTTTGTGATGGCCCCGCCGCCTTTCATCCTGCCGCCATTGCGTGCAAAGCCTGCGCATAAAGCGCTCTGTTTCTGACCTCCAGCACCGCGTTTTTCGCACGGGCGCTGGCCAGTATTCTTTCCGGAGAGCGGATGATCCGACCCTCGGCAATGCTTGTGATGTGCCTGACGCTGCTGCTGCCCCTGGCGGCGGTGGCGCGTCTGGACGGGCCGGTGGAAGTGGTCAAGCCCGGCAAGGTGCGAGACCTTGCGCAAATTCGTTCCAGTCGCACCCTGCGGGTGCTGGTCAACCAGAGTCGTAACAGCTCCGGCGAGGTACAGGGACAGGCCATTGGCGTCGAATATCATCGCCTGCGTGCCTTCGAGCAATACCTCAATGGCCACGCCCGTGATGGCCAGGAAATCAACCTCAAGATCATTCCCAAGGCCAAGGACCAACTGCTGGGCGCGCTGGCCCGTGGCGAAGGCGATCTGGTGGCGCCCGGCGAACTGCTGGACATGAAGGCCGCGCACAAGATCAGCACCAGCGACCCGATTGCCAGTGATGTGCCGTTGTGGCTGGTCGGGGTCAAGGGCGAACGACGCTTTACCCGGCTTGAGCAGTTGTCCGGCCGCACCTTGACGCTCACCACCGGCAGCGCGGCGGCGGATGCGATCAGCCAGGTCAACCAGAAGCTGGCCCTGCACAAGCAGGCGCCGATCAAGGTGGAATGGGTCGATCCGAGCCTGGCTGTGGAGGATGTACTGGAGATGGTCCAGGCCGGGATCTTCCACCTGACCATCGTGGAAAAGCCGATTGCCGAACGCTGGTCGAAGATCCTGCCCCGGTTGCGTTTCGACAGGCAGGTGGTGATCAGTGAGCCCGGCGACGAGTACTGGTTTGTCCGTCAGGATGCATCCATGTTGCGCGCCAGCATTGACCGCTTTCTCAAGACTTACCGAACGCCGACCGACCAGGACGTGGCGTTCCAGCGCATCTATCGTCGGCTCTACCAGGTGCGTAATCCACTGGCGCGTGCCGACCGCCAGCGGCTGGAGAAACTGCGTCCGGTCCTGCAAAAGCATGCGCAAGAACAAGGCATGGACTGGTTGAACCTTGCCGCGCTGGCGTTCAAGGAGTCGGCGCTGGATCCGGGCGCGCGCAACAGCGGCGGCCCCACCGGCCTGATGCAGATCACGCCGTCGGCTGCGCAGCGGGTGGGCGTGAATAATATCGAGACGCTCGATAGCAATGTGCAGGCGGGCGCGCGTTACCTGGCGATGATCCGCCGCAAGTTCTTTTCCAGCCCCAAACTCAACGAGCGTGAGCGCATGGCCTTTGTGCTGGCGGCCTACAACATGGGCCCGGAGCGGGTGCAGGGCATGCGCACCGAGGCGAAACGCCGTGGACTGAACCCCAACCAGTGGTTTTTTCAGGTTGAACGCATTGCCATGGAGCAAGTGGGGATGGGCGGCGTGAGCTATGTGAATAGCGTCAACAAATATTACCTGGCGTTCGATCGGGAGAGAGCGTCGCTGGAGCCGCGGACGCTGAAAGTCGCCTTGCGGAAATAATCAATTTTATAGATGTTGATAAAGCGTTTTTTCGACTTTTATCATTTGTTAATCTGATTAATATAGCGGTCAACCATCTTCTACCCACAAAAGGATTCACATCCATGAGCCCATTGATCACACGTGTTCTGTCCACCCGAGCCGGCTACGGCCTGACGATTCTGCGCATCTTTGTCGGTGTCATCTTTGCGGCGCATGGTTCGCAGAAACTCTTCGGCTGGTTTGGCGGCGGTGGCCTGGCGGGTACCGCGCAGTTCATGGAAAGCGTCGGCCTGGCGCCTGGCACGCTGATGGCCCTCCTGTCGGGGGGCACCGAGTTTTTTGGCGGCCTGGCGCTGATCATCGGCCTGCTGGCACGCCCTGCAGCCTTGGGCCTGAGCGTGCTGACGCTGGTGGCGATCTTCTCGGTGCACATCCATAACGGCCTGTTCATGGCCAACAACGGTTATGAGTTTGCTCTGGCCTTGCTTGGCGGCGCGTTGGCGGTGTTGCTGGAAGGGGCGGGCAAGCTGTCCGCTGACCGCGCCATCATCCGCTGAGGCCTGCTTTAGCCCTTTCAAAAGGCCCGCCACGTGCGGGCTTTTTCGTTGCTCGGGATTCTTGACACTGCCCCACCGGCTTCTCTAGGATGCTGCTCATGCGCCGATTTAAACAGCTAATTGCGGGGCGCCACGGGACTGAATGCAGTCCGACAGAACCTTGCGCTCGTCAGCAGACAGGGTTCGAAATACCGCTAAACCGCTGGTTCGGTGTTGCCTCTCACCTGCCCGCAGACTTTTGAGGCAGAGACACGACACGATGAATGCACTACGCCCCTTGATACGCCTGGCTCCCATTACTGCGGACCTGACCCAGCGCAATCCGAAAATTCTCCTCGGCGGCAAGCATCAGCCAACGCTCCTTCGTTATCTGGACGGCTGGCCGCGTCGCACGGGGCGGCCTTCTGCGTTTCTCATCCAGTTTGTGGAAGACGGCGATCCTCTCTCGCGCTTTGCGAACAACAGCTTTGACCTGGCGGTTATCCAGGCACCCAGTGCCATCGATGCCCCTGAAGTGATTCGCCAATTGACGCGTATTGCCCGGCAAGGGTTGATTGCGCGTCGCTGATAAATCAGTGAGCGTTGGCCGCGTACGCTGAGCGGCGTCGGCGCTGGTGCAGCGCGAGTGCCCAGGCAATCAGGCATAACGGCAGCGGCACTGCCAGGACCATGAGCAATACCAGCTCTCGCTCCAATCGCAGGACCTGCGCATAGGCCTCAACTTTCAAAGTGTGCATTTCAATGGGCAGGCGCAGGCGTTCTTTATTGAGTGCCTGCAATTGGACAGTTGTATCCACTGCTTGGGTGACAACGTCGGTGTTGCGCGGGCTCTGCTGTTGCCACGCCTGTTCCGTGCGCGCAAGCCTTCGTTCGAGTTCTCCGGCTTTCTGTAAATACATTTGTGCGGCGGTCTCGCGCATTTGCTTCAGCAGATGTGGCGTCGGGCTCTTCGTTGCTCGCGGACGAATGTTCGCAAGTACAGCGGGTGCAGCCAGGTTGTCCAGCGTATTCAAGACAAACCGCACGTTGCTGTTGCGGGTTGAGCTGACGACGGTGTCTGTGAGCATATCGGTGTCCGCGACCACCGTGACCTGGATCGCCGTCGCGTCTTGCAGACCGGCGGGCAGGCCCTTGATGCCGTCGGGGAATGCCGAGTAGGCGGGCCCTTCGATGCGGGCAGCGATCACATGGGACTGCATGGGGGCATTCGCTTCATTGATTGAATCCAGCGCAAGCATGGAAGCGGATCGACTGGTATCCAGCATTATTGAGCGCCTGGAGCTCTGCAGCAGCGGTGTCAACGTGGTATGGCTTTTGCGGATAAGGGACAGTGCGCCGCTGCTCGACACCGTAACTGAGCTGAGATTCCAGCTGCTTATGTCATGGGTGTTCATGTCCTGGCGGAGCACGTTCAAGCGGGCAGCCTGTTGTACCGTGGTTGTTCCCGGGCCTGACAAGGTGGACGAGGCATACACGTTATCGATCAACATCTGCTCGCTCGGCATCTGGAGGCCCCAGGCAGCAAGGATTCCGTCCAGTGCAGAATCTGCCGGTGCCGGGCTCGATGTCGTCTCGCTCAACGGATCAACAAAAATCATCAGCTTGCCGCCCCGCATTACAAATTGTTCGATCGCGTAAAGCGCGCGCTCGGGCAGCAAGCGGGGGTGCACCACCATCATCGTCTCGATGGAGGAGGGAATCTGGCCGATAGTCGGCGACAACTCCACCAGCTTGAAATGCTTGTGCATCTGCTCCAGCAACTGTCCGGCAGCGGTTTGAAGTTTCAACCCTGACAGCACACCAACGGTCGGCGGCTCGGAACGCGTCAATGTGTGGATCAAATGGCCGATCTCATATTCAAGCAATGCTTCATGATCAGGGTTGAATGCACTGATACGCTGAGTGCCGATGCCTGCGCGGGCGCCTATGAGGCCGAGAAAACCGTGTTGGTCGTCAAGGCCGTATAGCGCGGCTTTGTAGGCGTCTTCCGAATAGGGCGCCGGGTCAATGATGTGCAGATTGAGCATGCCTTTCGCCGCCTTTTCGTACTGCTTGAGCAGGTCCTCCACACGCTCGCCATAACGGTTCAATACCTGGCTTCTTCTCGGGTCATTTCTTGAGTTGAAATAATACAGGTCGAGCGGGCTTTCCAGTGTGGCGAGCAACTGCCGTGCGGGTAGCGATAAGGTGTGGATTTTTTGCTGAGAGGCATCCCAGCGGATGTCGGGGATGTGTTTGATCCACACCAGGTTAAATGCCAGGAACAGCAATGATATGACGATTAGCGTCATACCCGGAAGAAGAGCGGATCGCATACGGTACTTCGCTTCTCAACGGCTTTTATAATTGAGCGTGACCGTAGATGCCAATAGAAAGGCAAGGATCATGCTAATGAAGAATAAACTGGCACTCAGTGTCAGTTTTCCATTATCAATAGTGTCAAAGCGTGAGAGCGGATCAAGGGATATTAAACTGTCAATGATCCAGATCGGCATTTGATGTTCAAACGCCTCAATAACCAGAGACAGTGCACTGGCAGTGAGCAGTAATCCTATGGTTAACAGGAAAATAATTACCTGTTGGCGGATCAGCGTACAGATAAAACACGCTACGGATAAATAACTTCCCGCCAGTAACCAGCTCGACAAAAATTGTGAGCGAATAACGCTGTTGTCCGTCTCTCCCAGGTGATTAGCGATGAGCACGATGGGGAACATCAGCATCAGGACAATCCCGCAGACGAACCAGGCGGCCAGGAATTTGCCGAACACACATTCGAACGGGGTAATGGGCAGGGTTTTTATCAGCGTGCGAAAGCCCACGTCGTGCTCATCCGACCATAGCTGGATCGATAATGCTGGAATCAGCAGCAGGTACAGCCAGGGATGAAACTGGAAAAAAACCTGCAAGTCGCTGCTGTCCCGCTCAAGCCACTGACCCAACTGCAACCCCAGTCCCGCGCACAGCACCAAGAAAACCGCAGCACTCAGGTAAGTGCTGGGCGAGCACGCATACCGGGTGAGCTGATGCGTAAAAATTACCGGAAGTCGTTTCAAGGATGCACCTCCTGACTAAGGTTGTGAACGACATCATTCAGGCGACCCTGCTCCAGGCTTAGCGAGGTGATATTCCAGCCGCGGCTGGCAATTAGGGCGTTGATATGGGGATAAATGGTTTGCCCCGGCAGGGCGAGAACGGTCACCGTACCAGGCGCATGGAGGTCCTCTTCGATTCCCGCAACACCGGGTAATACGGCGAGCGCCAGTAAATCCAGCGGTACTTGCGCAGCCAGGGTTACCGCATGGTGATGCCGGGAGTTGCGCTGCAACTCGGGCAGCGGTGTGTCAGCCACCAGTTGGCCGTCTGCCATAACCAGCGCGCGCGTGCAGAGGGTGGACAGTTCGTCGCAGCGGCGAGAGGCAATGATGATGGTCATCTCGTCGCTCAACGATTTGATGAGCATTTTGAATGGGAGCAGGTGCTCTGGTGACATGCCCTCAGTCGGCTCGTCCAGCAGCAAAAGGCGAGGTGTGTGCAGGATGGCCTGGGCGATTGCGACCTTGCGCTTCCATGGCGTGGACAGTACGGCCAGGGGAGCGTCCATCACAGGGAATAATTCCAGGCGCGTGGCGGTATTATTTATCCGCTCGCGCTTTTCGGAGCCGCTGAACCCTCGAAGGGCAGCAATGAAGTTGAGAACGCTTTTGACTGACATACGGTGATGATTGAGGCCACCCTGGAGTTGATAGCCGAGGGCTTCCTGAGCTTGATACGGGTGGGTTTGAGTATTGAAACCTGCAACGCTGATTCGTCCGCCCGACAGATTCGATAAGCCGGCGATCAAATTCAACAGTGTCGTCTTTCCCGCACCGCTGTTCCCGAACAGGCCAATGCATTCCTGGCGTTGAGCGGAAAACGAAAGGTCATGAATCAGTTTTCTTTTGCCCAAGTACTTTGTAATACCGTCTATCTCGAGCATTTTTTTACCGAATGGTTTGACAGAGCTTAATGTGGGTAATGCCGTTCAGGCATCGTTCAGCGCCTGAAAAAGGGTACGTTTAAACCTGATAATTGGGAACGTGGGGGTGGCTCAATAAGATAAGTCCTACGCTCGGCTGCCTAGCCAGCTGAAACAATAAAATGACTGTTAGCTTGTCAATGGCCAGATATATCTCTGGTGTTTTACTTATATAAGGTTTGCTCTTTTTCAGTGAGGCCTGATTATCATGATGCTGTTACGTACCCTTGTGCTTGAACATGGCGATCAGGGAGCGCCGGTCAACGGCGCACTCCTGTGTGGATTTGCTGTGGCACAGATCCAATCCAACTTTCTGGTCTACAGTCTCGACGAAGAGGTGGAGCCCGGAAATTCCAGAGTCTATATTGCAGCGTTGCGTAAAAAAGCCGATCGTCATTTTCTGAGTGGCGTCGAGTCCAGTGACGACTTGCAAGTGGCTATGCAGGCGTTCAAACAAATTCTGATGGCGGCAGCGGCTTCCTCTAGCAGGACGAGCTCTGCCGAGGCTGCGGTCCCGTATCATTTCATTGATATGAAAGGTTGCAAGTTGCCTCCCGCCAGGCCCGAGGATCATCACTCGATGATCATCAAGAAGGCTCTGGTGATGAAGGTCATTACCTTGGGCATCTCTGCCCCAGTGTTGCCGGCGATCGAAAGTGCTTCGTTGATCGTGCCGTCCATTCGCTTCTCGTCGCAAATGGTCTCGCCTCCCAGAATCGCCAAACCGTCAAGGCAAGCAGAAGAGCAGGTGAGCGAGCCTGCTGTTGACGCGTCGTT
Organism: Pseudomonas trivialis; assembly: GCF_036864995.1. Classification (NCBI taxonomy): domain Bacteria; kingdom Pseudomonadati; phylum Pseudomonadota; class Gammaproteobacteria; order Pseudomonadales; family Pseudomonadaceae; genus Pseudomonas; species Pseudomonas trivialis. The sequence continues at coordinate 1,695,619 of NZ_CP142151.1, forward strand.
GCAGGCCCCACTCGCAGTGGCGCAAGCTTCGACCCGTGTTGAGCCCACAGCGGTCACTCAATTTGAGCCAGATGAGTCGGCATCGCGCCAACCTGTGGCACAGACGGAACACGCCACGCTGGTTGAGGTGGACAGTACGCTGACCAATCTGGCCAAGGTCGCTCAGGAGCTGGCGCAGAAGCAGCTTGCGGTTGTCGAACGAGAGCAGATGCTTGAGCAGTGGGAAGCTCGGTTGCAGCAGGCACAGGCCGCCCATGATGAAAAAAGCCGTGATCTGGAGCAGCGCGAAACGCAACTGCACCAGCGAAATCTGCAGGTTGACCAGAAGGCCGGACGACTCTCGCAGGCGACAGCACAGGTGTCGGACATGCGACAGCACCTGCAGGATGTGCTCCTTGAGTTGGACCGGTCCCTGGACAGCTAGCCCGGAGCCAGGATGTTCTCTCACGTGCTTTCCACGGTTCATTTATCATCTGCCCTTGCCGGTCAATGCCAGGGCATGAAGCTGTGGCATATCGGCACCATTGGACATTGCCTGGGGATGCAAGGGTTTGAGCACCAAGCTGATTACCAAAGAAGGCCACGAAGCGCTGAAGAAAGAGCTGGATTACCTCTGGCGGGAAAAGCGCCCGGACACCACACGCAAGGTGACCTGGGCTGCTTCCCTGGGGGATCGCAGCGAGAACGCGGATTACCAGTACAACAAGAAACTGCTACGTGAGATTGACCGACGGGTGCGCTATTTACGCAAACGCCTGGAAGACATGCGCGTGGTCGAGTACATGCCTGAACAGGAAGGGCGGGTATTTTTCGGCGCGTGGGTCGAGATCGAGAACGAGCAGGGCGAGACCAAGCGCTTTCGTATCGTGGGCTATGACGAGATTTATGAGCGGATGGACTATATCTCCATCGACTCCCCCATGGCCCGGGCGTTGTTGCGCAAGCAAGTCGATGACGAGGCCATCGTGCAAACCCCGGGCGGCGAAGTCTGCTGGTGGATTACCGCTATCGAATACGTGAAATAGGTATCGATGGCCTGTCGTCTGTCATGACGGCGGGCCATCGATTTTTCAGCCTTCGCGCAATACCGTCAGGGGGCTGGCATTCAGCGCCCGGCGGGTACCGAATACGCCGGCGCCGCCGATCAGAACCGCGCCGATCACCGGCAGCAGCAACAACCATGGGTGGGGTTGCCAGGCCAGGTCAAAGGCGTAGCGATACAGCACCCAGGTAACCAGTTCGGTGCCCAACGCTGCCAGCACCCCACTGACCGCCCCCAGCAAACCGAACTCGATGCGCCGCGCCTTCACCAGCAACTTGCGTTCCGCCCCCAGCGCACGCAGCAACGCCCCCTGGCGAATCCGCTCATCGAGGGTGGCCTGCAAGCCTGAAAACAGCACCGCCATTCCCGCCGCCAACACAAACAGCAATACGTACTCGACGGCCAGGGTGACCTGGGCGAGGATGCTGCGCAGCTGTTCCAGCAGGGCTTCGACCTGCAGGATAGAGACGGCCGGGAAGGCCCGCGACAGGTCGACGACCTGCTGGTCGTGGCCGGGCGCCAGGTAGAAGCTGGTCAGGTAGGTAGCAGGCAGGTCCTTCAGCGTGCCAGGCTGGAAAATCATGAAGAAGTTGGGCTGGAAATTATCCCAGTTGATGGTGCGCAGGCTGGTAACCCGCGCTTCACGGTTTTCCCCGGCAATGGTAAACACCAGATGGTCATCGAGCTTGAGCTTCAGGCTTTCAGCGACCTTGGCTTCCACCGATACCCCCGGCACGTCATCCGTGGGTTGCGACGACCACCAGGCGCCTGCCGTCAGGGTATTGCCCGGCGGGAGGTCGGCGGCCCAGGTCAGGCTGAGGTCGCGCTGCACGGCGCGGTCGCCACTGGAGTCCTTGCTGACAATATCCTGCACTGCCTCGCCATTGATGCTGATCAAGCGGCCGGGCACCACCGGATACAGTGGCGCCGACTGCGCCTGCACCTCCATAAGGCGGGCGCTGAAGGCGTCCTTGTCGGCGGGCAGAATGTTCAACGCGAAATAATTGGGCGCGTCCTTGGGCAACTGGTTTTGCCAGGTGTCGAGCAGCTCGCCGCGCAACAGGGCGATCAAGCCCATGGACAGCAGGATCAACCCGAACGCCAGCGACTGGCCCGCCGCCGCCAGCGGGTGGCGCAACAATTGGCCCAGGCCCAGGCGCCAGGGCAGGGAGGCGCGGGCCAGCAGGCGACGCAGGCTTTGCAGTAACAGCAGGAGCAGACCGCCGAGGATCAGCGCAGCGACGACACCGCCGCCGAGCAGGGCGAAGGTGAGTACCAGGTCCAGGCTCAGGCGCCACATGATCAGGCCAAGGGCAAACAGGGCGGCGCCGTACACCATCCAGGTGCTGGAAGGAATCGGCAGCAGGTCGCGCCGCAATACCCGCAGCGGTGGCACGCGGCCCAGCGCCGCCAGGGGAGGCAGGGCGAAGCCGGCGAGCGCGATTAGCCCGGTGCCGATACCGGCCACGGCCGGCAGCAGCCCGCCGGGCGGCACATCGGCCGGCAGCAGGTCGTGCAGGAAGTAGAACAGGCCAAACTGCGCCACCCAGCCCAGCAAGGCGCCGGTCAGGCTGGCCAACAGGCCCAGCACGCTCAGTTGCAGGCTGAACAGCAGCATCGCTTCGCGACGTGACAGCCCGAGACAGCGCAGCAGCGCGCTGGCATCGAAACGGCGACTGGCAAAGCGGTTGGCCGACAGCGCCACCGCCACGCCTGCCAGCAGTACCGCGACCAGGCTGGCCATGTTCAGGTAGCGCTCGGCCTTGCCCAGGGCGCCGCCGATCTGCTGGTTACCGTCCCGTGAATCCTGCAGGCGCTGATTGGCCGCAAGGCCCGGCTTGATCAGGTCGCGGTAGGTTTGCAGCGCCGTGCTGCCTTGCGGTGCGCGCCACAGTTCGCGGTAGCTCACGCGGCTGCCGGGCTGCACCACGCCCGTGGCGTCCAGATCGGCCAGGTTGATCATGACTCGCGGCGTGAGGCTGTAGAAATTGCCGGCGCGGTCCGGCTCGTAGGTCAGGATGCGGCTCAGGCGCAGGGTTTTCATGCCCACGTCGATGCTGTCGCCTACTTTCAGGTCCAGAGCGGTCAGCAGCCGCGCCTCCACCCAGGCTTCACCAGGCTTCGGCTCGCCGCCGGAGGTTTCATCACCGAAGGGCACCGCAGCGCTTTTGAGTTGGCCGCGCAACGGGTACTGCTCGTTGATCGCCTTGATGCTGGAGAGTTGGATGCCATTGTCGGTGGCGATGACGCTGGAGAACTCCACGATTCGCGCGTGATCCAGCCCCAGCTCGGTGCCGGAACGGATTTGCTCCTCGCGGGCGGGTGAGCTGCCCTCGAGCACCAGATCGGCGCCGAGAAACTCGGTGGCACGCAGCAGCATCGCGCCATTTAGGCGTGCGCCGAAGTAGCCGATGGCTGTACTCGCAGCCACCGCCACCAGCAGGGCGAAGAACAACACGCGTAATTCACCGGCGCGGGCATCGCGCAGTAATTGACGCATGGCAAGGCTGAACAGGCGCAACAGCGGCAAACGTGCCATCAAGGCTCCAGGGGCGCGACCATCAGGCCGGCTTCAAGGCGGATCAGGCGCCGGCAACGGTGCGCCAGGCGTTCGTCATGGGTGACCAGCACCAGGGTCGTGCCGCTCTCTTTATTGAGTTCGAACAGCAGGTCGCTGATGCGCTCGCCGGTGTGGCTGTCGAGGTTGCCGGTGGGCTCGTCGGCAAACAGCACGTCCGGTTCGGCGGCGAATGCGCGGGCAATCGCCACGCGTTGCTGCTCGCCACCGGACAACTGGCGCGGCGAGTGAGTAAGTCGCTGGCCCAGGCCGACCCGCTCAAGCAAATGCCTGGCGCGCTCGCGGGCGTCCTTGCGGCCGTCCAGCTCCAGCGGCAGCATGACGTTTTCCAGCGCGTTGAGGCTGTCGAGCAATTGGAATGACTGGAATACGAAGCCCACGTGCTCGGCGCGGATGCGCGCGCGCTGGTCTTCGTCGAGTGTGCTCAGGGCTTGCCCGGCGAGGGTGACTTCGCCACTGCTGGGCAGGTCGAGGCCGACCAGCAGACCGAGCAGGGTGGATTTGCCCGAACCGGAGCTGCCGACGATAGCCAGGCTATCGCCCTTGTTCAGTTCCAGGCTCAGTTCGTGCAGGATAGTCAGATCACCTTCCGCGCTGGGAACCACTTTGCTGAGGTTCCGCGCGGTGAGAATGCTTGCGCCCATGGAGAATCCGATGCGAATGTGGTTTTTGAGTGCTGGCCTGGCCTTGATGTGCATGGCCCAGAACGCAGCGGCGGGTACAGTCCTGATCGTTGGCGATAGTATCAGTGCCGGTTTCGGGCTGGATACCCGCAAAGGGTGGGTGGCCCTGCTCGAGCAGCGGCTCAAGCAGGAGGGTTTCGACGATAAAGTGGTCAATGCTTCGATCAGTGGCGACACCAGTGCCGGAGGCCTGGCGCGGCTGCCGGCGGCGCTTGCAGAGCATAAACCGGACGTTGTAGTGATCGAGCTTGGTGGCAACGATGGCCTGCGCGGGCAGCCGCCAGCGCAATTGAAACAAAATCTTGCGTCGATGATTGACCAGTCCAGGGCCGGCGGTGCGAAAGTACTGTTGTTGGGCATGCAGTTGCCGCCCAATTACGGGCCGCGATACACCACGGCGTTTGCCGAAGTCTATGGCACGCTGGCCAGGGAAAAAGACATCCCGCTGGTGCCGTTTTTCCTTGAGGGTGTAGGCGGGCATCCCGAGCTGATGCAGGCCGACCAACTGCACCCGGCGGTCGGCGCTCAGGGCAAGTTGCTGGAAAATGTCTGGCCGACGCTAAAACCGCTGCTTTGACGCTTTTCTACCGGCAGGCTTTCGGCTAAGGTGGCGCCCCCCGATCTGGAGCCCCCGATGTCGCGTCCTGCCTGGTCCCTGTTTAATTACCAACTGATCGAGCCGGACGAGCAGCTGGACCTGTTTGCCTGCCAGGAAGTGCGGGTGCATCTGGTAGCGCGTCAATTGGAACTGGGCGGCTCAATCGATCGCACGCTGTGCGGTACGCTGCTGCCTGCGCAGCCACGCTGGTCGTCGGTGGATCGGATGGTTTTCCAGGACCAGCGCCTGTGCCCCTTGTGCCGGGCGATTCTAGAATCGCAGAAGCGTGGCACGCCACCGATCTGGCCCGAACTGCGTTTTGAGTTGTAGGCGGTGCCACAGGCTTGCAGCTAGGCGCCCGCTTCACGTATACAATCGAACTTTACCTCCCCGTCGTTCTGCGAAGGATTTACCGGATGTTGTCGCGCCTCTCCGTCGTCACCTGCTGCCTGTCTCTTGCTGCCCTCTGCGCGGCCGGTTCCGCAGCGGCGTTGCAGTTGCCCTTGCCGCCGCCGGGCGAAGACATTGTCGGCCAGGTCCAGGTGATCAAGGCCAAGTATGAAGACACCTTCGCTGACCTGGGCACCACCTACGACCTGGGTTACTCGGAGATGGTCGCCGCCAACCCGGGGGTGGATGCGTGGTTGCCGGGAGCGGGCACTGAAATCGTGCTGCCGACCCGCTTCATCCTGCCGCCGGGCCCGCGCGAAGGCATTGTGATCAACCTGGCTGAGTACCGTCTCTACTATTTCCCCAAGGGCCAGAACGTGGTCTACACCTTCCCGCTGGGGATTGGACGTGAAGGCTGGGGTTCACCGATTGCTCACACCAGCATCATCGCCAAGACGCCGAACCCGACCTGGACGCCGCCCGCGTCGATCAAGGCCGAGCACGCCGCAAACGGTGATCCGTTGCCCAACGTGGTGCCAGCTGGACCGGACAATCCTTTGGGGCCGTTCAAGTTCACCCTCGGCACACCGGGTTACCTGATCCACGGGTCCAACATGAAGTTCGGCATCGGCACCCGCACCAGCCATGGTTGCTTCCGCATGTTCAATAACAATGTGTTGGAAATGGCGGACATGGTGCCGGTGGGCACTTCAGTGCGCATCATCAATGATGCCTACAAGTTCGGCAGCAGCGGCGGCAAGGTCTATCTCGAGGCGCATACGCCGCTCAACGACGACGGCACGCCGTCGGTGGTCGACAAGCATACGGCCGTGATCAATGCCCTGCTCAAGCGCGAAGACCTGGCCAACACGTTGCGGGTGAACTGGGATCAGGTGCGTGACGTGGTTGCCGCAGAGGACGGCCTGCCGACCGAAATCGGTGTACCGGGTGGGGCGCCGGTGGCGTCGAGTACGCCGATCGATCTGCAGCAATAAAAAACCTGTGGAAGGGGACCGGTGCAAGTCCGGAATCTTACACAGGAAATCCGGGCAATAAAAAAGCCGATCCAAACATGGATCGGCTTGATAACAACCCCGAAGGATTATTACTTGCGGCTTGCTTTTTCAAGCATGCGCAGAGCGCGCTCGTTAGCTTCGTCAGCAGTCTGTTGTGCTTTTTGAGCAGCAGCCAGCGCTTCATCAGCTTTACGGTAGGCTTCGTCTGCACGAGCCTGGGAGCGAGCTGCTGCGTCTTCAGTTGCAGTCAGACGAGCTTCGGTTTCTTTGGAGACGCTGCTGCAACCGGTAGCCAGAACTGCGGCCAGAGCCAGAGCAGAGAATTTCAGAACGTTGTTCATCGTGTTCCCCTTCAAGGACTTTCTATTAAATGACTATTGTCTCAGAGTGAGCTAATAGCCGGCGTACATACTACCCATTACTTGTAGTAAGTAAACTGACGTTGCGCAAGAAGCAGAAAAAATTCTTGCACGGAATCTGTTCTGGCCTGTCATGTGGCGGTTCGTATAAAAAACGTCCGCTACCTTACAGTCCGCCTAACATTGGATCCAGCCTGAAAGGGCCGGCCCGCATGCTTGAAACCGTGTATGTAGATGAAATTTTATATATCCAGCTCGGTACTTTCGTGCCGCGTGCCTTTACCGCCTGCGGCATCTTTCACGCATCTAGAGGTGACTTTAAGAGCGGCAGTTCGTCTTAAGGTTCAACTGCCGGCGTTGTTCAGGCTTTCGGTCGCAGGTATCGAAGCCCAGTCTATATCCGCCCATGGCAGGGAATGACGAGTGCACCTTGAGCAATGGCAGGTTTGGTGCCTACTATTTCCACGTGCAGGGTGTGAGCGCCAGAGGTTTTCTCGTTGTCGAAACCGGCACGGGGTGGCGTAGATGTTTCTTCGCCGGAAAAACATCGGTAAGGTAGGGGTCAGAATCAAAGACCCGCGAGGAGTAGTGATGAGCGAGGCGTTGTCCATCCACCATGACCAGGCTGGTCATCAGTTCGAGACCAATGTGGACGGTCATCGTGCCTACCTGACCTACATGGACCTCGGGAAGCAGACCCTGGATATCTATCGCACCTTCGTGCCCAACGCGCTGCGCGGTCGTGGCATCGCCGCGGCGTTGACCGAAGAGGCGTTGAAGTTCGCCGAAGAGTCCGGCTATACGGTAATTCCGTCATGCTCCTATGTGGAGCGCTATATGGAGCGTCACCAGCGCCATGCCGCCAAGCTCTGAGCGAGCCGCCATAAAAAACGCCGGGTAAACCCCGGCGTTTTTGTGTGCGCAGTTCAGCTTCAGGTGCGTTTGCGCTGGGGCAATACATCCTTGAGCTTGGCATGCATGCTGCGCAGAGTGCTCTCGGTGGCAGACCAGTCGATGCAGGCGTCGGTGATCGACACGCCGTATTGCAGGTCGGCCAGGTCTTTTGGAATCGCCTGGCAACCCCAGTTCAGATGGCTTTCGACCATCAGGCCGATGATCGACTGATTGCCTTCGAGGATCTGGTTGGCGACGTTCTCCATCACCAATGGTTGCAGGGCCGGGTCCTTGTTGGAGTTGGCGTGGCTGCAATCGACCATGATGTTCGGCTTGATGCTGGCCTTGTTCAGCGCCTGCTCGCACAGGGCAACGCTGACCGAATCATAGTTGGGCTTGCCGTTGCCGCCGCGCAGCACCACATGGCCGTAGGCGTTGCCCTTGGTGGTGACGATGGACACGCCACCTTCCTGGTTGATGCCCAGGAAACGATGTGGGCTGGACACCGACTGCAGCGCGTTGATCGCCACGGTCAGACCGCCGTCCGTGCCGTTCTTGAAGCCCACAGCCGAGGACAGGCCGGACGCCATTTCCCGGTGAGTCTGGGATTCGGTGGTACGCGCGCCAATGGCCGACCAGCTGATCAGGTCCTGCAGGTACTGCGGGGAGATCGGGTCGAGCGCTTCGGTCGCGGTCGGCAGGCCCATTTCGGCCAGGTCCAGCAGCAACTTGCGACCGATGTGCAAGCCGTCCTGGATCTTGAACGAGTCGTCCAGGTACGGGTCGTTGATCAAGCCTTTCCAGCCGACGGTGGTACGCGGCTTCTCGAAATACACGCGCATTACCAGATACAGGGTGTCGGACACTTCCGCCGCCAGTACCTTGAGACGCTCGGCGTATTCGTGGGCAGCCTTGAGGTCGTGGATCGAGCAGGGGCCGATCACCACGAAGAGGCGGTGGTCGGTGCCGTCGAGAATGTCACGGATGACTTCGCGACCCTTGGTGACGGTCTGCAGGGCAGCGTCGCTCAGGGGGATTTCGCGCTTGAGCTGATCGGGCGTGATCAGGGTCTCGTTGGATTCGACGTTCAGGTCGTTGATCGGTAAATCAGCCATCGTGTTACTCGTCAGGGTCACGGGTGCCGGCCGCCAGCCATCCCCGTGCGGCGGAGCACAGCATGATTTGGATGCAAGGGGGAGGAACCTTAGCGCGTAACCGGGCTGCGCGACAATGGGCAATTGTGCGCCGCGCGGGCCGGCCTGCTAGTGTATGGCCTGCTTGAGGCCCCCACAGGAGATCGCGTGGAAGAGTTGCAGCTGTCCGATTTTGATATTGATCGTCAATTGTTGGCGCTGCCGGGGGCATCGCTGCTGATATTCACCGGCGACGGCTGCTCCAGTTGTCGCTGGGCGCGCCAGCAGTTGCCAGCCTGGAATCTGCCGGTGGCGCGGTTGTGCTGGGTCGATGCCGGGCACAATGGCGGCGCGGTCGAGCGCTACCAGATCTTTCATTTGCCCGCGCTGTTCGTGGTGTGCGAGGGTCAGTTCCTTGGGCCGATTCATACACGTCTTGCGCCCGTTGACATCAGCGAAGCCATCACGACAGCGCTCAGTCGCACTCCGGAGGATTTGCCATGACAGCACAGTCGCCACGTATAGGTATTATCGGCACCGGTGCCATCGGCGGTTTTTATGGCCTGATGCTGGCCCGCGCCGGATTCGACGTGCACTTCCTGTTGCGCAGTGAATACGCCGCCGTCAGAGACCGTGGCCTGCACATCAACAGCAGCATCCATGGAGCATTGAAACTGCATCCGGTGCAGGCCTACGCCAACGCCGCCGACATGCCGCCGTGCGACTGGCTGCTGGTGGGCACCAAGTCCACCGGCAATGTCGAACTGGCGCCCACCCTGGCCCAGGTGGCCGCGCCGGGTGCCAAGGTGGTGCTGCTGCAAAACGGCCTCGATGTGGAAGACAGCCTTCGCGAACATTTGCCGGCCTCACTGCATCTGCTCGGCGGCCTGTGTTATATCGGTGTGTACCGCTCCGCGCCCGGGGTGATCGAGCATCAGGCATTGGGCCGGGTCAACCTGGGCTATCACAGCGGTACGGCCGCCAATGACGAGGCCCTTCAGCAAATGATCGTGGAAGAGGGCGCGGCGCTGTTCCATCAGGCAGGCATCGAGTCCCAGGCCATGGCCAGTGTGCACCTGGCGCGTTGGCACAAGCTGGTGTGGAACGTGCCGTTCAATGGTCTTTCGGTGTTGCTGGGCACGGGCACCACGGCGCTGATGGCGGATGAGTCCAGCCGCGAGTTGATCCAGGCCCTGATGCTCGAAGTGATCAAGGGCGCCCATGCCTGCGGCCACGATATCCCGGCCAGCTATGCCGGGCAGATGTTCGCCATGACCGAAACCATGGACGATTACCTGCCCAGCATGTATCACGACCACCTGCACAAGCGCCCGCTGGAACTGGCGGCGATCTACGCCCGGCCACTGGCGGCCGCTAAGGCAGCCGGCTGCGAGCTGCCGCGCATGCAGGCGCTGTACCAGGCCTTGAGTTTTATTGATCGGCATAACCGCTGATTGGGGGGAGCAGATGGCGAAGGGATTGGGCGACAAACTGGTGCTGGCGATTTCATCGCGGGCGTTGTTCGACCTGAGCGAGAGCCACAAGGTCTACCTCGCCGAAGGGGTCGAGCCGTACCGCAAGTACCAGATTGAGCACGAGGAGGAAATCCTCGAACCCGGCGATGCCTTCCCGCTGGTGAACAAGTTGCTCAGCCTCAATGCCCGCCTGGGCCGGGCTCGGGTCGAAGTGGTGCTGGTGTCGCGCAACAGTGCCGACACCGGCCTGCGCGTGTTCAATTCGATCCAGCATTACGGCCTGGATATCTCCCGCGCCGCCTTCGCAGGCGGGCGTAGTCCCTATCCTTATCTGGCCGCCTTTGGTTGCCATCTGTTTCTTTCCACCCATGCTGAAGATGTGCGCAGTGCCCTTGATGCCGGGTTCGCCGCGGCGACGATCCTGTCCGGCGGCCCGCGTCGGGCCATGAGCGAGGAGCTGCGCATCGCGTTCGACGGCGACGCGGTGCTGTTTTCCGATGAGTCCGAGCGGGTCTACCAGAGCGGCGGGTTGGCGGCGTTCCAGGCCAATGAGCGCGAGTCGGCGCGCCAGCCGTTGCATGGCGGGCCGTTCAAGGGCTTTCTGGCGGCACTCAATTTATTGCAACGCGAGTTTCCTGACGAAGCCTGTCCGATCCGCACTGCGCTGGTCACCGCGCGTTCGGCGCCGTCCCACGAGCGGGTGATTCGCACCCTGCGTGAATGGGACATCCGCCTGGACGAGTCGCTGTTTCTCGGCGGCCTGGAAAAAGCCGCGTTCCTCGAAGCATTTGCCGCCGATGTGTTTTTCGATGACCAGGCCGGTCATTGCGAGAAGGCCAGGGAGGTGGTGGCCACCGGGCACGTGCCCCACGGCATCAGCAACGAGGTCAAGGTGTGAGTCGGCCGAACTCTGCGCGGCGCTGCTAAGCTGAGACAGTCTTCGCCATCCTGGCAGCCCAGGAGGTTCTATGATTCGTTCGATGCTGTACGCCACGGACCTTGGCCTGTATGCGCCTTACGTGATGCAACATGCGCTGGCAATGGCGCGCACGTTCAAGGCTGACCTGTATGTGATCCATGTGGTCGAGCCCATCGGGCTGTTCGCCGAGTCGGTGCTGCAAAGCTACCTTGACGAGCAGGCCTTGAGTGAATGGCAGAACCAGGGGCTGACCACCGTGATGGCGACCATCGAGCAGCGCGTGCTGGACAGTTTTCGCGAGGAGTTGGGGGATAGGGAGCAGGACCTGAAGGTGATCCGCTCGGTAAAGGTGATTCAGGGGGATCCCTGCGACGTGATACTCGACCAGTTGCGCAAACTGTCTGTCGACCTGCTTATCCTCGGCAGTCACAGCCATGCAACGACAGCGGCGACGCCCCTGGGTCGCACTGCCACGCGGGTATTGCAGCTGTCGACGGTTCCCGTTTACATGGTGCCGTCGCTGCGGCGTCGACGCAGTGAAGAAATATGATCGCTGTAAATACATAAAAAGTTCTAGATTTATCTATCTGACCTTTAATATAGTTATATACCGTCGCTGATACCCGTGGCGTCTATCTGCTTTGAGGGACACATATGAAGCTCCAACAACTGCGCTACATCTGGGAAGTGGCGCACCACGACCTCAACGTTTCCGCTACCGCTCAAAGCCTTTACACCTCGCAACCGGGTATCAGCAAGCAGATCCGCCTGCTCGAAGACGAGCTGGGCGTGGAAGTGTTCGCACGCAGCGGCAAGCACCTCACCCGCGTCACTCCCGCCGGTGAGCGCATTATCACCACTGCCGGCGAGATCCTGCGCAAAGTCGAAAGCATCAAGCAGATCGCCCAGGAGTTCTCCAACGAGAAGAAGGGCACGCTGTCCATCGCTACCACCCATACCCAGGCACGCTATGCCTTGCCGCCGGTGATCCGCGACTTCATCAAGCAGTACCCGGACGTCGCGCTGCACATGCACCAGGGCTCGCCGATGCAGATCGCCGAGATGGCCGCTGACGGGACCGTGGATTTTGCGATTGCCACTGAGGCGCTGGAACTGTTCGGCGACCTGGTGATGATGCCGTGCTACCGCTGGAACCGTTGCGTGGTAGTGCCTCAGGGCCATCCGTTGGCCAAGCTGCCGAAATTGACCCTCGAAGCCCTGGCCGAATACCCGATCGTGACTTACGTATTCGGCTTCACCGGCCGCTCCAAGCTCGACGAGGCGTTCAGCCATCGCGGCCTGACGCCGAAAGTGGTTTTCACCGCCGCCGATGCCGACGTGATCAAAACTTACGTGCGCCTTGGCCTGGGCGTGGGGATCGTGGCAAAAATGGCGGTCGACACCCAGCTCGACAAAGACCTGGTGGTGCTTGATGCCAGCGAGTTGTTCGAGTCCAGCGTGACCAAGATCGGTTTCCGCCGTGGCACCTTCCTGCGCGGTTTCATGTGCGACTTCATCGAGAAGTTCGCGCCGCACCTGACCCGTGAAGTCATGGCCAAGGCCATTCAGTGCCACAACAAGCAGGAACTGGAAGAGCTGTTCGCCGGCGTTGAATTGCCCGTCCATTAAAGCGTTTATCTGGCCTCGGTAACCGTAAAGTGTTGCCGGGCGCCTGCCACCAGAATTTCCACCTCATCCCCTTCGAACTTGCCCAGCAGGCTTTTGCCCAAGGGTGAGCGCGGGGTGATGACGGTCACCGGTTGCCCTACCACATCCACCTTCAGGCCCGCCGCATCCGGTGCGAGGAACAGCCATTGCTGGCGTCCGTTCTCGTCTTCCAGGCCCAGCAGCGCGCCGACCTCCACCCCACGTCGATCATCGTAGGCCCGCAGTGGCAGGTTCTGGCACAGCGCCAGCGATTGTTTGATTTCCTCGACCCGCCGGGCCTGCCCGGCCGCCAGGTAGGACGCCTCCAGGCCCAGGGTGTCGTACTTGTTCTCGGCGATGTTTTCTTCGTGGGTTGCGGTTTCGTAGGCGGTCTGCGCGGCGCGCTGGGCGATGTCCAGGTCGACGGCGAGTTTGTCCAGAATCAGCTGGAGCACGGCGTGTTTATTCATGGTGATCAGTCGCAGAGTTGCAGCACATTGGCGCGGGTCTTTTCAGTCGGTGCATTCTGGTCCTGTTGCAGCCAGAACTGGCATTTGGGGTTGGACAGATTGCGCGGGTTGCTGCGCGCCTGCTCCAGAGTCTGTTGCTGTTCCTGTCTCTGCAGGTTCTGCTGGTACTGCTCGAACATGCGGTTGGGCGGCTCCGGCGCAGCGGCCGCAGGTTTGCCCAACTGTTGAACCGCCTGGGCCACAGGCGCGAGGCTCTGTGGGAAGAGGTAGCGGGACGCCAGCCAGGTGGTCAGCGCAATGGCGATAAACCCCAGCCACACGCCCAGGGCAATGGCGATGCAGAGCTTGAGCAGCGACAACGGACGATCAGTCATGGTGGCCTCCCGGCGGGCATTGACGGCGTAGCGGCGATTGTCGCACAGCCACTGTGCAGAATAATCGCGATCAAGCCTTCTGCATCCGGGCATTTATGCGGACAATCGAGCCTTTGAGCCTTGGAGCCCGGAATGAAAGCCCGCTGGGATATTTTTTGCAGTGTTGTCGACAACTACGGCGACATCGGCGTGACCTGGCGCCTGGCCCGGCAATTGGTGGCCGAACACGCGTGTGATGTGCGCCTGTGGGTCGACGACTTGCGCGCGTTCGAGCGCATGTGCCCCGAGATCGATGTGCAGTTGAGCCAGCAATGGCAAGCGGGCGTTGACGTGCGCCACTGGCCTGCCGAGTGGCCGGCAACGTCGGCAGCCGATGTGGTGATTGCCGCGTTCGCCTGCCAGTTGCCGCCGGACTATATGGAAGCCATGGCTGCCTGCGCACGCACGCCGCTGTGGATGAACCTGGATTACCTGAGCGCCGAAGACTGGGTGGTGGGGTGTCATCGATTGCCGTCGGTGAAGTTCAAGGGCGTGCAGAAGTACTTCTTTTTCCCGGGGTTTCGTCCGGGCACCGGTGGCCTGTTGCGTGAGGTCGGGTTGCTGGACCAGCGTCAGGCGTTTCAGCGGGATGCCGTGGCACGGGAAACCTTCCTGCAGGATATGGGCGTATTTCCCGCCGCCGATGCGCTACTGATCTCGCTGTTCGCCTATGAAAATGCCGGGCTGGCCGCTTGGCTCGACGTGTTGTCGACGGACGGGCGTGCCACCCATCTGTTGGTGCCGGAAGGGCGCATCCTCGGCGATGTGCAGCGCTGGCTCGGCGTAGAGCGCCTGGCGGCGGGGGCTTTGCATCAGCGCGGCGCGCTGACCGTGCAAGTGCTGCCGTTCGTGCCCCAGGCGCACTACGACCGACTGCTGTGGTGCTGCGACTTCAATGCGGTGCGCGGCGAAGACTCGTTCGTGCGTGCCCAATGGGCCGGGCGCCCGTTGTTGTGGCACATCTACCGCCAGGATGAAGACATTCACCTCGACAAGCTCGATGCCTTCCTGGTGCTGTACACCGCCGCTTTGTCACCAGCCGCCAGGGCTGCGCTGATTGCGATGTGGCAAGTCTGGAACGCCGGGGGCGATATGGCCCAGGCGTGGAAAAAACTGCTGGAACACTGGCCTGAAGTCAGTCGACACGCCGAATCCTGGTGTCTGGAACAAGGCTTGCAGGCCGATCTTGCGACGGCGCTGGTACAGTTTTATGAAAGTTGGATATGATACGCCACCTTGATTTTTGTAAATCCCATCCAAATTTCGGATATATGCAATGAAAACTGGTAAAGAACTGAAACCCGGTACAGTGATCCGTCTCGAAAACGACCCTTGGCTGGTTCAGAAAGCTGAGTTCACCAAGTCTGGTCGTAACAGCGCCATCATGAAGACCAAGCTGAAGAACCTGCTGACCGGTTACAAGACCGAGATCGTCTACAGCGCCGATGACAAACTGGACGACGTGATCCTTGACCGCAAGGAAGCGACCCTGTCCTTCATCAGCGGCGACACCTACACGTTCATGGACACCACCGACTACACCATGTACGAGCTGAACGCTGAAGACATCGAAGCCGTTCTGCCGTTCGTGGAAGAAGGCATGGACGACGTCTGCGAAGCCATCTTCTTCGAAGAGCGCCTGGTTTCCGTAGAGCTGCCGACCACCATCGTGCGTAAAGTCGCCTACACCGAAGGTTCCGCTCGCGGCGACACTTCCGGCAAGGTGATGAAGCCTGCCAAGCTGGCTAACGGTACCGAACTGCAAGTGGCCGATTTCATCGAAATCGACGACCTGATCGAGATCGACACCCGTGAAGGTGGTTCGTACAAAGGCCGCGCCAAGAAGTAATTCCGGCCGCGCCGTGCCAAAAAGCCCGACCTTGCGTCGGGCTTTTTTGTGGGCGTCTGGCAGGCAATCACTTCCCGCTGCGTCGGTTGTTTCAAGCGAACGTGCTTTGCCAGGCAAGATTGCACTGCGTAGCATGCACGCCCTGGGATTTGTGGAGTGATACGCGGTGTGGGATTTGCTGATGTACCTGGTATTGGGCGCGGCCCTGGGCACGGTGGGCGGCCTGTTTGGCATTGGTGGTGGGTTGATAGCGATCCCGGTGCTCGGCGTATTGGTCGGGCTCGATCAACAGATCGCCCAAGGCACCGCGCTGGTGATGGTGGTGCCCAACGTGATGCTCGCTCTGTGGCGCTACCACCAGCGCAACCGCATCGAGTTGCGCCATGCCCTGGCGCTCGGGGTGATGGGGTTCAGTTTTGCCTGGCTCGGATCGATCTGGGCGGTGGGCCTGGATGCCGGTGCGATGCGCATCGGTTTTATCGTGTTTCTGGTGGTGCTGGCGACCTACAACGGGGTGCGCATGTTCACACGTAACGCGCCGCCGACGGCGCAGATGCGTTATTCCTGGCCCTGGTTGGGCGTACTGGGCGCCGTGTCCGGCGCCATGGGCGGGCTGTTTGGCGTCGGTGGCGCGGTGGTTGCCACGCCTGTACTGACCAGTGTGTTCGGCACCACCCAGGTGGTCGCGCAAGGCTTGTCACTGGCCCTGGCATTGCCCAGCACCGGCGTAACCCTGGTGACTTACGCCTGGCACCACGAAGTGGATTGGGCAATCGGCGTGCCCCTGGCCGTTGGCGGCCTGCTGAGCATCAGTTGGGGCGTGAAAGTTGCCCATGCGCTGCCGGAGCGCATGTTGCGCGGGCTGTTCTGCGGATTTTTGGTGGTGTGTGCGGTGATGCTGACCTTTAAAGTCTGAAGCCTTCGAGGATGTATTGCGCCAGGCATTCGGTGATGGGCGAGGCCATCGCCGGGTTGCGCAGCAGCCGCAGGTTCATCGACGGCAGCGGCGGAAAACCGTCTTCGCTGCCGAGTATGCGCAGGTCTTCGGTCACCAGGCTTTCCAGGCTGACCATCACCGCCAGGCCGGCGCTGACCACGGCCTGGATCGCCGCCACATTGGAGCTGTGATACGCCAGCCGGTAATCGAGCCCGACGCTGTCCAGCGCGGCCTGGCTCCACTGGGTGCCGAAGCACTCAACGCCGGACACCGCCAGGGGCAGGGTATCGTGTTCGTCCACGCAAAAACACGCGGCGGCGGCCCACACCATTCGCTCGGTGCGCAGCAGTTCACCGACATCGTCGCCGGGCTGGCGGCTGATTACCGTCAAGGCCAGATCGCGGCGCTGCATCAGCACGTTCGAGGCCTCGCAGTGCATCTCGATCTGGATCAGCGGATAAGCCTTGGAAAACCGCGTGAGAATCCCCGGCAGGTAGCGCATCACGTAGTCATCCGGCGTGCCGATGCGCACCAGCCCCACCATATGCGGCTCGCGCAGGGTATTGAACACCTCGCTGTGCAGTTTCAGGATGCGCCGCGCATAGCCCAGCAGCACCTGGCCCTCGGGCGTCAGGCGCACCTGTCGACCGTCACGCTCGAACAGCTTGCGTTGCAGCACATCCTCTTCAAGGCGCTTCATCTGCATGCTCACCGCTGACTGGGTGCGATTCACCCGTTCGGCGGCGCGGGTAAAGCCGCCCTGGTCGGCGATGGCGACGAAGGTGCGCAGCACGTCAGTGTCGATGCTCGGGTAGCCGGACAATTGATCAATCTCCGAGATGTATTGCATAAGAAACATTCGTTGGATTGATCATAGAGCCAAGCACACACTTTCGTCATCCCCACAGGAGGGCGAGAAGATGAAAGGTCAAAAAGGTTTTGTGTTGATCGCGAAGCGGCCTTTGGCCGGGCTGTTTCAGGGCATCGTGCGTTGGCACACGGTGTACCGGGAGCGCCGGTTACTGGCGGCCCTGAACGACGATGCGCTCAAGGACATTGGGCTCAGCCGCGCCGACGTGGAGCAGGAAAGCCAACGGCATTTTTGGGACGACCCGTTGCGAAAGTAACTCGGATTGTGGCTGGAGGGCTTGATTGTGGCGAGCGGGCTTGCCCCGCGTTGGGCTGCGAAGCAGCCCCAAAACCAGCCACCGGGATTCTGCCTGGAGAAACTTGATACGCCGAACTGGGGCTGCTTCGCCGCCCAACGCGGGGCAAGCCCGCTCGCCACAGAGAGTCCGTCAGCAGGCATTTCCAGCCACGGCCTTAGCGCTTGACCTGCTTCAACGTCTCGGCAATCAGGAACGCCAGTTCAAGTGACTGATCGGCATTCATCCGTGGGTCGCAGTGGGTGTGGTAGCGGTCCGATAAACCGTCTTCGGTAATCGGCCGCGCGCCGCCGATGCATTCGGTGACGTTCTGCCCGGTCATCTCGATATGAATCCCGCCGGCATAGCTGCCTTCGACCTGGTGCACCTGGAAGAACTCCTTCACTTCGCCAAGGATCTGCGCAAAGTCACGGGTCTTGTAGCCGCTGCTGGCCTTGATGGTGTTGCCATGCATCGGGTCCGAACTCCACAGCACCTGCTTGCCTTCACGCTGCACGGCGCGGATCAGGTGGGGCAGGTGGTCGCCGACCTTGCCTGCGCCCATGCGCGCGATCAGGTTGAGGCGGCCGGGATCGTTGTCCGGGTTGAGAGTGTCGATCAGGCGGATCAGGTCGTCAGGGTTCATGCTCGGGCCGACCTTGACGCCAATCGGATTGTTCACCCCGCGCAGGAACTCGACGTGGGCGCCATCGAGCTGACGGGTGCGGTCGCCGATCCACAACATGTGGGCCGAGCAGTCGTAGTAATCGTTGGTCAGGCTGTCACGGCGCACAAAGGCTTGCTCGTAGTTGAGCAGCAGCGCTTCGTGGGCGGTGAAGAAACTGGTCTCGCGCAATTGCGGCGAGCTGTCCATGCCACAGGCGCGCATGAAGGCCAGGGTTTCGTCGATGCGGTCGGCCAGTTGGCTGTATTTTTCAGCCAGGGCGGAGTTGGCGATGAAGTCCAAATTCCACTTGTGCACCTGGTGCAGGTCGGCGAAACCGCCTTGGGCAAACGCGCGCAGCAGGTTGAGGGTGGCGGTGGACTGGTGATAGGACTGCAACAGGCGGTCCGGGTCGGGCACGCGGCTTTTTTCATCGAAGCCGATGCCGTTGACGATATCGCCGCGGTAGGCGGGCAGGGTGATGCCGTCGATGGTTTCATCGTTGGACGAGCGCGGCTTGGCGAACTGGCCGGCCATGCGCCCGACTTTCACCACCGGGCAGCCGGCGGCGAAGGTCATCACGATCGCCATCTGCAACAGCACCTTGAAGGTGTCGCGGATTTTGGCAGCGGAGAATTCGGCAAAGCTCTCGGCGCAGTCGCCGCCCTGCAGCAGGAACGCGCGGCCCTCGGTGACTTCGGCAAACTGACGGCGCAACTCGCGGGCTTCCCCGGCAAACACCAGCGGTGGGTAGCTGGCCAGATTCTGCTCCACTTGCAGCAAGTGTGCAGCGTCCGGGTATCGGGGTTGTTGCTGGATCGGCAGGGCGCGCCAGCTGTCGGGGCTCCAGGGTTGGCTCATCGTGAACTCGATTGGGTGATTGACGGTCGGGCGCCAATGTTATCAGCAATTAGTGCGTGACCTGTTGCCGCCGGTTGGCCGACAATCGCGCCTTTGCCGTGCGGTAAACCCTTTTAGGAGTAGTGATGACCGAGGAGCGTGTCGAGCGCCTGCTGGCCGAGGTCCATGATGACTTCGGCATGATCCGTGTGCTGGAGGTGGCCGATTACCGGTTTCTCGAATTTGGCGATGCCATCGAGCAAAGCTGCGTCTTCACCGCTGACCCGAGCTGGCTGGAGTACGACTATACCCGCGCCATGCTGGTTGGTGCGTTGTGCCATGAGCAGCCGGACAGCGCGCTGTTCCTCGGCCTGGGCGCCGGCACCCTGACCCAGGCGTGCCTGAAGTTCCTGCCGCTGGAAGACGTCGAAGCCATCGAGCTGCGCCCCGATGTGCCGCGCCTCGCCATCGAGTACCTGGGGCTGGACGATGACCCACGCCTGTACATCCGCATCGGCGATGCCCTGCAGTTGCTGGAAAGCGCTGAGCCGGCTGACCTGATCTTCGTCGACCTCTACACCGATGTCGGGCCCGGCGTCGGGCACCTGGCGTGGACATTTTTGGAAAACTGCCAGAAAAAGCTCAACCCGGGCGGTTGGCTGGTGATCAACCAATGGGCCACCGACGATGGCAAACCGTTGGGGGCAGCGCTGCTGCGTGGGCTGTATCACCGGCATTACTGGGAGCTGCCGGTGAAGGAGGGCAATGTGATCTTGCTGGTGCCTTCGGAGCTGGATCAGGAGCTGGAGCTGGAGGCGCTCTCGGCGCGTGCCGAGGCCCTGGCGCCGCGCTTGGGGTACTCGTTGCAGCCGTTGATCAAGGCGATTCGGCCGGCGACTTAGGTGACTATCAGAGCCTCATCGGGGGCAAGCCCCCTCCCACATTTTGATGTGTGAACATATTTAAGTGTGGGAGGGGGCTTGCCCCCGATGAGGCCCTCACTGCCGCCATCAAATTCCCTTGAACACCCCCGGCCGCTTCTCGATCATCGCCCGCACGCCTTCCTTGGCATCCTCACTGTTAAACAGTTGATCCACCACTGCGGGCAAGGCGGCGGCCGCCACGGTTTCGCCTTCCATGCGCGCCAGACGCGCCGACGTCAACGTGGCCTGAACGCCCAGTGGCGCCTGGCGGGCGATGCGGCTGGCCAGTTCGATGGCGCGCGGCAGCAGGTCTTCGCTGGCCATCACCTCCTGCACCAGCCCCAGGCGCAGGGCTTCATGAGCATCGAACTCGTCGCCGGTGAGCAGCCAGCGCATGGCATTGCCCCAACCGGCGAGTTGGTGAAAACGCAGCGTCGCGCCACCGAACGGAAAGATCCCGCGCTGCACTTCCATTTGCGCAAAGCGGGTATTGCTGGCGCAAAGGTTGATGTCTGCCGCCAGCATCAGCTCGATGCCGAGGGTCAGGCAATAGCCCTGGGCCGCGATAATCACCGGCTTGTTGACTCTTGGTCCGGCAAACACGCCCCAGGGATCGCAACCCCCTGGCGGCGGTTGCCAGCCGCCGGCCATCACGCCGCTGACATTGGCCAGGTCCAGCCCGGCGGTAAAATGGTCGCCATGGGCGAATACCACCGCTACCCGCGCGTCGTCGTTTCGATCAAATTCGCCATATGCCAGGCTCAGGTCATTGAGCAAATCGAGGTCGAAGGCGTTGCGCTTGGCTACCCGGTCCAGGCCCAACAGCAGGACATGACCCCGGAGTTCACGGCTGACGCGGCTACTGCTGGCTTGATTCATCGGGTGTGCCCTCGGGCGCGGAGTTAAGGTTTCGGACCGAAGGTCCGATCCAATGGGTGAATCGTTTAAGCGTTATGCCCAGCAGGGCCGGGCGTTTGCAAAACAGACCCTGCTACGGGTATCTGCAAACCCTGTGACGCAGCGCGGTATATCAGTGCGTTACGAGAAAAAAGCTCCCTTTTTCAGGTATTTCCGGTATAGTGCGCGCCGGCCTTTAACCGGGCCGCGTTCAGGTAGCGCAATTCCCCGAAGCCAGCTTCGGCTGCACGTCCGCACAGCGGACTCTTCCTTGACGAATCTTTTTCATTCATTCGTTTTCGCAAATCCCCGCCGACAAAGCAGCCAGGGCGACTCTTGAGTCTCAACACGGCATGCGCAGCTTTGGAGCATGGGTCTTTGCGGATGCACTTAGAGGCAGACCCATGACCCAGGAAACCGGCGGCTTCGCCGCTTTTAATCTTAACCCGAACATTCTTGCTGCCGTCATCGCGACCGGCTACGAAGAACCTTCGGCGATTCAGCAGCAATCGATCCCGATCATCATGGCCGGCCAGGACATGATTGGCCAGGCGCAAACCGGTACCGGTAAAACCGCCGCGTTCGCCCTGCCTATCCTGCACTGCATCGATCCTGCCAAGCGCGAACCGCAAGCCCTGATCCTGGCGCCAACCCGTGAGTTGGCGCTGCAAGTAGCAACCGCTTTCGAAACCTACGCCAAGCAAATGCCAGGCGTTACCGTTGTGGCCGTTTACGGCGGCGCGCCCATGGGCCCACAACTGAAAGCCATCCGTAACGGCGCACAGATCGTTGTCGCCACCCCAGGCCGTCTGTGCGACCACCTGCGTCGCGACGAGAAAGTCCTGTCCACCGTGAACCACCTGGTGCTGGACGAAGCTGACGAAATGTTGAAGCTGGGCTTCATGGATGACCTGGAAGTCATCTTCAAGGCACTGCCACCGACCCGTCAGACCGTACTGTTCTCGGCCACCCTGCCGCAGTCTATCCGTGCCATTGCCGAACGCCACCTGCGCGATCCGCAACACGTGAAAATCCAGACCAAGACCCAGACCGTTACCGCGATCGAACAGGCTCACCTGTTGGTTCACGCTGACCAGAAGACCTCGGCTGTATTGAGCCTGCTGGAAGTCGAAGACTTCGACGCCCTGATCATGTTCGTGCGCACCAAGCAAGCGACCCTGGACCTGGCCAGTGCCCTGGAAGCCAAAGGCTACAAAGCCGCTGCGCTGAACGGTGACATCGCCCAGAACCAGCGCGAGCGCGTGATCGACTCCCTCAAGGATGGCCGTCTGGACATCGTTGTGGCGACCGACGTTGCTGCTCGTGGCCTCGACGTTCCACGTATCACCCACGTGTTCAACGTTGACATGCCTTACGATCCCGAGTCCTACGTTCACCGTATCGGCCGTACCGGCCGTGCCGGTCGCGAAGGCCGTGCATTGCTGCTGGTGACTCCGCGTGAGCGCCGCATGCTGCAGGTGATCGAGCGTGTAACCGGTCAGAAAGTTGCCGAAGTCCGCCTGCCGGATGCTCAGGCTGTTCTCGATGCGCGCATCAAGAAACTGACCAACAGCCTGTCGCCGCTGGTGGCTGACGCTGAATCGACCCACGGCGATTTGCTTGACCGCCTGACCGCCGATATCGGCTGCACCCCACGTGCCCTGGCTGCAGCGTTGCTGCGCAAAGCCACCAACGGTCAGGCCCTGACCCTGGCAGCCATCGAGAAAGAACGCCCACTGGTGCCGAACAACGCCCCGCGCGGTGATCGTCCAGAGCGTACTGGCGATCGTCCGGACCGTGGTGATCGTGAGCGTCGTGCTCCGGTTCCATTGGCTGAAGGCCGCGCTCGTTGCCGTACCGCGCTGGGCGCGCGTGACGGTATCGCTGCCAAGAACCTGCTGGGCGCTATCCTCAACGAGGGTGGCCTGGCACGTGAAGCCATCGGTCGCATCCAGGTGCGTGACAGCTTCTCTCTGGTAGAGCTGCCGGAAGATGGCCTGGAAAAACTGCTAACCAAGTTGAAAGACACACGCGTTGCCGGTAAGCAGCTGAAGCTGCGTCGCTACCGCGAAGATTGATCTGCCGCTACGGCTGATTGATCGTCCATAAAAAATCCCCGACTGGTTCGGGGATTTTTTTGCCCGATATTTTTTCGGATAAGGTCCCCAATCAACTGTGGGAGGGGGCGTGCTCCCGATAGCGGTCCAACAACAGCCAATACCTGCATGGCTGAGCAAACCCGGCGTCAACCGAAGCGGTAGATGTCCATTCCTAGTGCACCCAGGGTGAAGCCCTGGTGCTCAATGCTGAAAGGGCCACCCGCGCCGCGCGCGAAATACAGCGGCAGCAAATGTTCATCGCTGGGATGGCTGCGCAGCGCATGCGGCGCCAGGCGGCGATAGTCGTGCAGTATTGCCTCGTCATCGGCGGCGAGGGTGTCCACCATCCAGTCACGAAATTCCCTGGCCCACGGCTCGATGCTGTCCGGCCCGGCGCGCCAGTCCAGTTCACCCAGGTTATGGGTGATGCTGCCGGAACCGATCAACAGCACACCTTGCTCGCGCAGGCTGGCCAGGGCATGCCCGACGCGGGTCTGCAGGGCAGGGCCCATGCGACTGGGCAGCGAGATTTGCACCACCGGGATATCCGCCGCCGGGTACATCAACGACAGCGGTACCCAAGTGCCATGGTCGAATGGGCGACGCTCGTCGATCTGCGCCTCCAGGCCGTCTGCGTGAAGCAGTTCGACAATGGCGCTCGCCAACTGCGGATGGCCCGGCGCCGGGTATTGCACCGCGAACAATTCGCGGGGGAAGCCGCCGAAGTCATGCCAGGTTTGCGGTGCCGGGCTGCCACTGACCAGCAGGCCGGCGCTTTCCCAGTGCGCTGAGACCACCACGATCGCCTCTGGCCTTGGCAGCTCCGCCGCCAGCCGCTGCAGGGCAGGGCCGCTGGCGCCTGGTTGCAGGGCGAGCATGGGCGAACCGTGGGAGATGAACAGGCTGGGCAACATACGTAGGGTCCTGAGGGTTAAGATGCTGCCATCTTCAGTCAGATCATTGATCTAAATCCAATATAAGTTTTAGCGCTTTTTGATCGAATTTCCGGGGGATTTATGCAGCCTGAATTTTGGCAAGCGCGTTGGGCGCGCAATCAGATCGGCTTCCACCTGCCCGAGGTCAACCCGTACCTGCAGCGCCACTGGCCGACGCTGGGCGTGGCCGAGGCTGCAAAAGTGCTGGTGCCGTTATGCGGTAAAAGTCTGGATTTGATCTGGCTGGCCGCGCAGGGGTTTCGCGTGATGGGCGTGGAGCTGTCGGAGCAGGCGGTGCAGGCGTTCTTCAGTGAGCAGGGCCTGACGCCGCAGGTCGTTGAGAAGGGCGCCTTCAAGGTTTATCAGACGGGACTGATCGAGGTGTGGTGCGGTGATTTCTTCGCCCTTGATGCGCAGGCGGTGGGTGATTGCAGTGCGCTGTATGACCGCGCGGCGCTCATCGCCTTGCCGCCGTTGATGCGTGCGCAGTATGCCGAGCATCTCACTGCGCTGCTGGGGGCAGGTACAAAAGGCCTGCTGGTCACGCTCGACTATGACCAGGTGCAAAAGGCCGGCCCACCCTTTGCGGTGAATGATGACGAAGTGCGCATGTTGTTGTGTGAGGGCTGGAGCGTGGACGTGCTGCAAGAGCAGGACATCCTGGGCGAGAGCTGGAAGTTCGTGCAGGACGGCGTCACGCGACTTGAGGAGCGCGCCTATCGGCTGGACCGGCGCTGAGGTCTGCACTGTTGCCACGGCTATCGCGGGCGAGCCCTGATGCCAGTCAGTTAAGCGAACGCAATGCTCAAAGCGACAAAGATCAAATGTGGGAGCCGGGCTTGCCCGCGATGGCGATTCAGGCGCCCACAAAAAAGGAGCGATCAAGTCGCCCCTTTCAGTGTCACTGCCTGACCATCAGCCGCGACGGCGCAGTGCGTCGATTCGCTCTTCCAGCGGTGGATGGCTCATGAACAAGCGCGCCATGCCCTGTTTGATGCCACCGTTGATACCGAAGGCGGTCAGGCTGTCCGGCATATGCACCGGCAGGCCCTGTTCGGAGCGCAGATGCTGCAAGGCTGCAATCATCGCCCCGGTACCGGCCAGACGGGCCCCGGCTTCGTCTGCGCGGAATTCGCGTTTGCGCGAGAACCACATGGTGATCGCGCTGGTCAGGAAGCCCAGCACCAGTTCCGCGAAGATGGTTGCCACGAAGTAGGCGATGCCGCGACCCTCTTCGTTCTTGAAGATCACCTTGTCGACAAAGTTGCCGATGATCCGCGCGAAGAACATCACAAAGGTGTTCACCACGCCCTGTACCAGCGCCAGGGTAACCATGTCGCCATTGGCCACATGGCCGATCTCGTGGGCCAGTACCGCCTTCACTTCATCGTAGGAAAAGCGCTCCAGCATGCCCTGGCTGACCGCAACGAGCGCGTCGTTCTTGTTCCAGCCGGTGGCGAAGGCGTTCGCTTCATAGGCCGGGAAAATCCCGACTTCGGGCATCTTGATGCCGGCCTCGCGGGACAATTGCTCGACGGTCTGCAGCAACCATTGCTCATGCCGGGTACGGGGCTGGGTGATGACCTGGGTGCTGGTGCTCATTTTCGCCATCCACTTGGAGATGAACAGCGAAAACAGCGAACCGGCAAAACCAAAGACCGCACAGAAAACCAGCAGCTGATTGAGGTTCAGGTCAACCCCGTTGGCCGCCATGAACCCGTTGAAGCCAAAAAGGCTCAGGGTGATGCTGGCAATCAGCACGACCGCCAGGTTAGTGGCCAGAAACAGCAGGATGCGCATCATGGTTGTAGAGTTCTCCTCATGCTTAATATGTCGCGTACTGCGGGGTATATAAGGTGCAGCCTGGGGTGATTCAACCGGGCGACTATTTCAAACTGTGTCCTACAGCCTTTATGTAAACCTTTGAAGGGATTTTCCTACCCGATAAGCGGTTCTTGAGCCGTCTCCGATTGCCCTTCAGCCTCGCAATTACGGGGCCTGACAGCTACAGGCAGGCCAGGCGGCAGGTGCGCAGCGGGGCAGGTCAGAGAAGTGTTGCCAGATAATCGCTGTACGACCAAAAGCTGGCCGTACAGTGTCATTTTCGTTACTGGCGATAAGACTTGAGGAAGTTGCCAATACGGCCAATGGCCATTTCCAGGTCATCCACACGCGGCAGGGTCACCACACGGAAGTGATCCGGCCACGGCCAGTTGAACGCGGTGCCCTGGACCACCAGCAGCTTTTCCGACAGCAGCAGGTCGAGCACGAACTTTTCGTCGTTGAGGATCGGGCACACCTTCGGGTCGATACGCGGGAAGGCATACAGTGCGCCCATGGGCTTGACGCAGCTGACGCCGGGAATGTCGTTGAGCAGCTCCCAGGTACGGTTGCGCTGTTCGAGCAGGCGGCCCTGGGGCAACACCAGATCGTTGATGCTCTGGTAGCCACCGAGGGCGGTCTGGATTGCGTGCTGGCTCGGCACGTTGGCGCACAGGCGCATGTTGGCCAGCATGTCGATGCCTTCGATGTAGCTTTGGGCATTGTGCTTGGGCCCGGAAATCGCGATCCAGCCGGAGCGGAAGCCCGCTACCCGATAGGACTTGGACAGGCCGTTGAACGTCAGGCACAACAGGTCCGGCGCCAGGGAGCCGGTGCAGATGTGCACGGCATCGTCGTAGAGGATCTTGTCGTAGATCTCGTCGGAGAACACCACCAGATTGTGCTGTCGCGCCAGTTCGAGCATGCCCAGCAACACTTCCCTGGAGTATACGGCACCGGTGGGGTTGTTCGGGTTGATGATCACCAGGGCTTTGGTATTGGGAGTGATCTTGGCTTTGATATCGGCAAGGTCCGGGAACCAGTCGGCACCTTCATCGCACAGATAGTGCACCGGATGGCCACCGGCGAGGGTCACGGCGGCGGTCCACAGCGGATAATCCGGCGCCGGTACCAGCACTTCGTCACCGTTGTTGAGCAGGGCCTGCATGGACATCACGATCAGCTCGGACACCCCGTTGCCCAGGTAAATGTCCTCGATGCCGACACCTTCTACCTGCTTCTGCTGGTAGTACTGCATCACCGCCTTGCGCGCGCTGAACAGGCCTTTGGAGTCACTGTAGCCCTGGGCGGTCGGCAGGTTGCGGATCACATCCTGGAGGATTTCTTCCGGCGCTTCGAAACCAAAGGGCGCCGGGTTGCCGATGTTCAGCTTGAGGATGCGATGGCCTTCCTCTTCCAGGCGCTTGGCGTGCTTGAGCACCGGGCCGCGAATGTCGTAACAGACGTTGGCGAGCTTGTTCGATTTGCTGACCTGCATGGCGATGTGATCCTGAAAATGAACGATCCAGACGGTGAAGACACTACCGTACTGTGAATCCTGCGCGGTCCGCACCTGTAAATACGTTTGAACGGCGGTGGCGCGGGTGCCAGACTGGCGTTTTGAAGAGGCGCAATCATACGTGCCGCCTGATCCATGGAAAAGACACAGATCAGGGTTTTTCAGTGACCGAGGTGTACCGATGGATAAGTTGCAGAAAACCGTTGATGAATGGAAAGCGATGCTTGATCCCGAGCAATACAACGTATGCCGTCTCAAGGGCACCGAGCGCCCGTTCAGCGGCAAGTACAACGACACCAAAGCCGACGGCGTCTATCACTGCATTTGCTGCAATGAAGCGCTGTTCGACTCCACCACTAAATTCGACTCAGGTTGCGGCTGGCCCAGCTTCTACGCGCCGATTGCCGACAGTGCGATGATCGAGATTCGCGACGTCAGCCACGGCATGATCCGCACCGAAGTCACCTGCGCCAAATGCGATGCGCACCTGGGCCACGTGTTCCCGGACGGCCCGCCGCCGACCGGCCTGCGTTACTGCATCAACTCGGTGTGCCTGGACTTCGTCCCGCGTTGAAGTCCAATGCGGGAGGGGCCTTGTTCACTCCCGCATGCTGATTGCGCTCCATCAGCGCCGTCGATGTAAATTGCGCACGATTGAGTTGCCCGCTATTTTTCAAACCCTTCCACTGATCGAGACTGTGCCATGGCCGATACACTGCTGAGCATCCCGTGCACCACCATCAAGGGTGAGCAGAAGACCCTGGCCGACTTTGCCGGCAAGGCCATCCTGGTAGTCAACACCGCCAGCAAATGCGGCTTCACCCCGCAGTACAAGGGCCTTGAACAACTCTGGCAGCAGTACAAGGATCAGGGCCTGGTGGTGCTGGGGTTTCCGTGCAATCAGTTCGGCAAGCAGGAACCGGGCGATGAGGGGGCGATTTCAGAGTTTTGCGAGCTGAACTTCGGCGTGAGCTTCCCGTTATTCAAGAAAGTCGATGTCAACGGCAGCGATGCCCACCCCTTGTTCGTTCAACTTAAAAAACAGGCGCCCGGCCTGTTGGGTTCCAAGGGCATCAAGTGGAATTTCACCAAGTTCCTGATCGGCCGCGATGGCCTGCAGGTCAAGCGATTTGGCCCAACCACCAAGCCACAGGACCTGACCCGGGAGATTGAAACCCTGCTCAAATGAGCGATGTGACAACCGTTTTTTGCGCGACTCAGCGCGCTGTCGCTTCAGGCACCCACAAGTCCAGCAGCGCATTGAGCTCCTCGCGGCGGAACGGTTTGGCCAGGTAATCGTCCATCCCTGCCGCTCGGCAGCGCTCGCGCTCTTCGGACAGCGCATTAGCCGTCAACGCGACAATCGGCAGGTCCGGCCAGCGGCCACTGCGGCGGATCTGGCGGCTGGCTTCGTAGCCGTCCATCACCGGCATGTTGCAGTCCATCAACACCATGTCAAAACGCTGCTCCTCAAGGAACCTGAGCGCCTCGCCGCCATGGGCCGCCACGATCACCTCACAGCCCAGCTTGGCGAGCATGCCTTTGGCTACCAATTGATTGACCGGGTTGTCCTCCACCAGCAGGATGCGCGCTCGGTGTGCTGGCGGCGCAATTTCACGCTGCACGGTATCGAGTGCCAACTGCGTGTCGCTGCGCAGGTTGCGTTGCAGGATCTGGTACAGCGCATTGCGGCTCAACGGGCGCGCCTGTTGCTGCAAGGGCGCGAATGCGGCGACCTCTTCGCCGGGCATGAAATTGCCATAGGCGGTGACCACGAGGATGGGCGCGGTAATGCCCGGGCGGATGCGGAACAGGCATTCCGGGCAGTCGGTGATCAGCAGGTCGGGCGCTTGCCCGGTCATGTCGTCATCCATGGTCAAACAGCGCGTTGTCAGTCCCCAGTGCGGCAGCAGCGAGGTGAGCAACTCCGTCAGCCCGCTGCCGGTATGGGTGATCACCAGCACTTCACCTTTGAGCGGCGCTTGTCGGCTGGCGGGCAGGTGGGTGGGCAGTGGCAGTTCGGCGCAGAACTGGCTGCCAAAGCCCACCTCGGAGCTGATGCTCAACCGTCCGTGCATGGCTTCACACAGGTTGTGGGTCAGCGCCAGGCCCAGCCCGGTACCGCCAAACTGGCGGGTGATGCCGGCGCCGGCCTGGGTAAACGGCTGGAAGATTTTCACCTGCGCGTCTTGGGCGATGCCGATGCCGGTGTCGCAAACCTCGATTTTTACCTGATCGCCCAAGGCGCTGAGCCGCACGTCCACGCGGCCGAAACGCGTGAACTTCAAGGCGTTGGAGAGCAGGTTGCTGACGATTTGCCGCACCCGCGTCGGGTCACCGAGCACCTGCGCCGGAAATTGCGGGTCGATCAGACAGGTCAGCTCGACGCTCGGCGCCGCGTTCTGCGACAGCAGGTTGGCGGTGTCTTCCACCATTGAGCCGAGGTCGAACGGGATGCGCTCCAGTTCCAGCTGGCCCGCGTCGAACTTGGAGAGGTCGAGAATATCGTTGAGCAAGTCCACCAGCACTTTGCCGGAGTCGTGGGCGATCGACAGTTGCTGGCGCTGTTCGGCATTCAGCGGGCTGTCCAGGGACAGCGCGATCATGCCGAGCAAACCATTGAGCGGCGTGCGGATTTCGTGGCTCATGTTGGCCAGGAACGCCGCCCGCGCCTGGGCCATGCCCAGGGCGTTCATCTTCGCCGCCTCCAGTTCATCGTTGGATTGGCTCAGGCGCTGGTTGCTGGCCTTGAGCTCCAGGGTGCGCGCCGAAACGATATCTTCCAGTTGCCCCAGGTATTCGGTGAGGCGGTCCTCGGCGTGGCGGCGCTGCTGGATTTCGGTTTGCATGTTGTCAAATTGCTGGTTGGCCACGTTGACCAGTACGCCGATCTCATCCTGCTCATGCCCTGGCGGGCAGTCCAGACGCGCCTGTTTGCGGTTGCTCAATTCGCGGATGATGCGCACCAGCGGCTGCGTCAGCATCACGTAGAACAGGCCCAGCAGGATCCCGGTCAGCAACAGGCTGCGCACGAACCCGTTGAGCAGGGTGATTTCGGCGCGGCGCAGGAAGCGGCTGCCGAAGGCATAAGTGTCAACGTCCAGGTACAGCACGCCGAGGGACTCGTCGGGCATGTGGCTGAGGAACAGACGGTCTTCGAATTGGCGATTGGCACCAAACAGGAAATCACTGATGGGCCGATAGGTGCTTTCGCTGCGTGGCCGATTGACGTCCGCCAGTATCACGCCGTTGTTGTCGACCAGTTGCGCATGAATGATGGCGGGGGAGTGCAGCAGGCCCAGGGTCAACTCCTTGGCCAGTTCAGCGTCGATGTTGTAGGCGATGCGTGACGCCGGGTTATGGCTGATTTCGATCAGCGAGCGAATTTCACGGTTGATGGATGCGTCTTCGCTGGCATAATCAATGCCAATTTGCCCAAGGCTGAGCAAGGTTCCCAGGATGAAACCTACCAGCACAGTCAGTTTGGCTTGTTTATAAGACAAGCGGTGGGCGAACCTGATATCCATCGAGTGTTGAACCACTTCACGTTTCCTTTCGCCCGGCAAGCATAGCTGAACATCCACAAGCCAAGGCTTGCCCGGCACGAATCGTTTATTTTTACAGGTGCAGCCTGTTGCGGCCAGCAGCACGGCTGCCAATACGCCATCTTTTGCAGGAACTTGCCAGAGGAATAGACGTGGACTCTCGATTGAACGCTTTTCTTGAGCGTGCCGACGCGGTACTCGCGCGGCTGGAACCCTTGTTACCTGCGCCACGCCAAGCCATCGACTGGCACCAGTGCCTGGCCGCCCGTTGGCAGCGCGAGGGCCGCAGCGGCTTCCTGCTGCCACTGGAGGTCAGCCTCGATATGCGCCTGTCCGACCTGATTGGCGTAGATAAACAGCGTGAGCAACTGGCACGCAACACCCAGCAGTTTCTTAATGGCCTGCCCGCCAACCATGCGTTGCTATGGGGCTCGCGGGGCACCGGCAAATCTTCCATGGTGCGCGCCCTGCTGGCCGAACACGCCAAGGCCGGCTTGCGCCTGATCGAGATCGAGCGCGACCATCTGGCCGATCTGCCGCGTGTGGTCGAGCAATTGCTCAAGCTGCCGCAACGTTTCATCCTGTTTTGCGATGACCTGTCGTTTGAAGCCGGTGAGGGCGACTACCGCATTCTCAAGAGTGTGCTCGACGGCTCCCTGGAACAGGCGCCGGACAACGTGCTGTTGTATGCCACCTCGAACCGCCGTCACCTGGTTCCGGAAAACCAGAGCGACAATGACAACTGGAAGCGCGTGGACGGCGAGCTGCACCCCAGCGAAGCGGTGGAAGACAAGATTGCCCTGTCCGACCGATTTGGCTTGTGGCTGTCGTTCTACCCGTTTACCCAGGAACATTTCCTCGATGTGGTCGAACACTGGATCGGCGAGCTGGCAAGCAAGGCCGGGCTGCAGTGGCAGCGCGATGAAGCCCTCGACATTCTCGCCGTACGCTGGGCCACCGGACGCGGCAACCGCAACGGCCGTTGCGCGTATCAATTCGCCCGCTATTGGGTGGGTCTCAAATTGCTGGAGCGTCAACCATGATCGATTTGCAACACGCGGGTACCGGCCTGGACGGCTACGCCATGTTATGCGCGCAGTTGGAGTCACTGCTGGCGGATGAGCGTGATTTCATCGCCAACAGCGCACAGTTTTCCGCGTTTCTGTACAACCAGTTGGACGACCTCAACTGGGCCGGTTTCTACCTCAATCGTAATGAAGAGCTGGTGCTTGGTCCGTTTCAGGGCCAGATTGCCTGTGTGCGTATTCCGTTTGGCCGCGGTGTATGCGGTGCGGCGGCGGCCTCGCGACAAACCCAGCGGGTGGAAGATGTGCATGCGTTTGCCGGGCATATTGCCTGCGACAGCGCCTCGAACAGTGAACTCGTGGTGCCGCTGGTCAAGAATGGCCAGTTGATTGGCGTGCTCGACCTCGACAGCCCGTCGCTGGCCCGTTTCACCGAGCAGGACCAGGCGGGTATCGAACAACTGGCGGCGATTTTTCTGCGTTTGACGGATTGCTGATCAGCCTGGCGCCTTCAGGCTGTTGAGTTGTATGAGCAGTGTCCTTTCCAGCTCAAGCATGCCTTTTTCCAGGATTTTGATGGCCGCTTCGATTGCAGGCCAATCATCTTCCCGGGCACAGGCCTGTTCTACGGTCTCGCACTGCGCGGCCAGGGCGTCGGCCTGCACGATGCGTGCGGCGCCCTTGATCTTGTGCGCCTGCTCGATGAACGCCTGGAGGCTCGCGCGGCGCGTGGTGAGGGCCATCAACTCCTGACGGTCATCACGACTGCTGCTCAATAACTCTTCCAGCAGTCGGCGGCTCAATTGGGCGTCACCTCCCGTCAAATGGTCGAGGCTGGCGAGGGCCAGCGGCGTGTCACAGGATTGTCGCTCGACCTGCGCCAGTTGTCGCTCCAGCACCGTGAGGCTGATCGGCTTGAACAGGCAGTCATCCATGCCGGCCTCCTTGCAGCGCAGTTTCTCCTCCGGCTGGGCGTTGGCGGTAAAGCCCAGCACCACGCAGGGGGGAAGTTGCTCGCGCTGTTCATATTCGCGGATCGAGCGGCTCAACTCGTAGCCGTTCATGATGGGCATGTTGCAGTCGGCGATGACCAGGTCGAAGCGTTCCTGGCGCCACGCCTGGAACCCGGCCGCACCGTGTTGGGCGGCGGTGAACTGATGCCCCAGATAGCCCAGTTGCTGGCACATCAGCAAGCGGTTGGCAGGGTGGTCATCCACCACCAGCACGTTGAGCACCAGTGCAGGGGCGGGGGCGACCGGCTTGGGTTCGTCCACACGCTCGACCGGCTGCAGGCTCGGCATTTTCAAATGGACATGCACCTGTGTACCCACCATCGGCACACTGCTCAGGCTCAGTTGCCCGCCCATCATGGCGCACAGGCTGCGGCATATCACCAGCCCCAGACCTGCACCGCTCCTGGCCAGTTGCCCGGAATTGTCGGCCTGGGCGAAAGGTTCGAACAGGCGCATCTGGTCGTCACGGCTGATGCCGATGCCGGTGTCCTCGACCACCAGCTTCATTTCCACCTGCTGCGGCTGGGCGGTGGGTTGTACGTCCACCTTGATCTTTACCTGCCCGTGTTCGGTGAACTTGATGGCATTGCTCACCAGGTTCGACAGCACCTGTTTGAAGCGCAGCGGGTCGATCAGCACTTCGGTGGCGTCCCGCTCCGGCTTGAACTCCAGCAGCAGGCTGAGAGTTTTCTGCCGCGCCAGGCCATCGAATACGCGCACCACCGATTCAATCACTTCTCGCAGATTCACGCGCTCCGGTGCCAGGCTCAAGCGCCCGGATTCGATACGCGCGATGTCAAGGATATCGCCGATCAACTCCAGCAAGTCCTTGGCCGAGTTGTAGGCCACCTCGATGGCCGGACGATCAAGGTGGCCCTGGTCGGCGCGCTTGAGCGTCAGTTCGAGCATGCCGATCACTGCGTTCATCGGCGTGCGGATTTCATGACTCATGGTCGCAAGGAAGGTGCTTTTTGCTCGATTGGCTTCGTCGGCGCGTTCCTTGGCCGCGCGCAGCTCGTCGAACAATTGGCGGCGATCACTGATATCGATCCAGCCACCGATGATGCCCTGGACCTCCCCGACCGAGTCGCGATAGGGAAGAATCCAGTGATAGATCGTCAGCTTTTTGCCCTGGATATGCAGGGTGCGATCCAGAATCAGCGGGTTGCCCTGCGCCACGACTCGCTGGTAATCGGCGTGGTACTGCGCAGCTTCCGCCTCGATGACCATGTTCATCTGGGTCACGTTTTTGCCGATCACGTCTTCACGCTGGACGCCGAACGCTTGCAGGTAACTGTCGTTGCAGGTCTGCAGCAAACCATTGCGATCCCGTACATAGATCGGATGCGGGGTTTCATTGACCAGTGCGCGCATGAATTCGAACTGATCGTTGAGCGCACGCTCAGCCTGTTTTCGCTGGGTGATCTGGCGGCGCATGTAGGCGTTCCAGGTCAGGGAAGTGAGCAGTAACAGCCCGGCACCGATAATGATCTGCGTAATCAGGCGATGGTAGTTGCGCCAGTAGCTGTCGGAGGCTGCGGAGTATCCCCGCCAGCGGCTGTTGATGACGCCCAGTTCATCCGGGGCAATGCTGAGCAACGCTTTGTCGAGGATCGAACTCAGCTCGGTGGCTTCGCGCGACGTGGCCAGGGCAAAAGTGGCCGGAAGGGTGCCAATGCTGGTGCTGATCTGCAGCTTGTCCTGGAACACCTGGGAAGACATCAGGTAATTGGCGATCACCAGCGAATTCACTGCACCGTCCACCTGTCCCTGTGCCAGCAGTTCGGAGGCCTTGAAGGTGTCGCCGGCCTCCACCTGTTGAATCAGCGGGAAGTCCTGAGCGAGCATGTTAATCAGGGGGTTGCCTTGGGTGATCGCCAGACGTTTGCCCGCCATCTGTTCCAGGTTCAGGGGGGCTTTGGGCTCCTTGCGTGTCAACAGCACATAGGAGTTTTCCAGATAGGGACGGCTGAAGTTCAGTTGGTTCTCCCGCTCATCGCTGGGAATAATTGCACCGATGATGTCGGCTTTTCCGGTGCTGACTTCTTCGATCATCGTGTTGACTTCACGCGTGCGTCGGATCTCGAAGCGCAGGCCGGTACGCAACCGAATCAGTTCCAGCAAGTCGGCGGTGACGCCACGGAAGTTGCCGTCTGCATCAAAAAAGGTCAGCGGCGCAAAGGTTTCATTGACCAGCACGCTGACCACCGGATGTTCCTGCAGCCAACGCTCTTCGCGCGGCGTCAGGTGCAGCTTCTTGTCGGTCAGCAGGATATCGCTGCCGGCACTCCAGCGCTTGGCGATACTGTCTCGTTCGTTGATGGGCACCGCGGCCAGTACCGAGTCGACAAGGGACAGCAGGATGCGTTGGTCCTGGCGTAACGCAAAGCTGAAACCGTAGGCTTCATGTTTGCCGAAATTGGCCATGCGCACATTCTTCAGGTAGCCCTTGTTGATCATGTAATGGGTGGAAATGGTATCGCCCAGGAACACGTCGGCCTGGTCGAACGCCACTGCATTCAAGGCGTTCTGGTACGAGGGATAGGTGCTGATGTGCGCTTGCGGGTACAGCTTTTCCACTTCGTCCAGCGGCAGGTAGTGATACACCAGGCTCAAGCGCAGCCCGGCCAGGTTATCGTTCAGGCTGCGGGTTTCTCCCTCGCGGGTCACCAGCACGGGTTGATCCACCGCGTACGGCTCCGATAGCACAAGGTTCGTGTTGGCGGCCTCGAAGCCATTGGCGGAGCCCAGCATGTCTATGTCGCCCGATTCAAGGGCGCGGATTGCTGCATCACGTGTGGGGTAGCGCAATACTGTGATGGGCAGGTTCAGGGCATTGGCCAGCAGCCCTGCGTAGTCGGCGGTCAACCCCTCGTAGTCGCGACCGCTGGAGGTGAGGTCGAAGGGCGGGTAATCGGGCGCAGCAGTCCCCAGCACCAGTTCGCGTTTGTTCTGCAACCATTGGCGCTGAGTCCTGTCCAGTCGAGACTCCAGTTGAACGGCACCCGCACGGCTCAGTAAGGTGAAGTGTTCCGGGCCGGTTTGATGATCGGCGGGCGCGGTCGTGCTGAAGCACACGCCGGCAATTAATATAACCAAATAGTCCTTTATACGGCTGGGCATCCGCTTTCTCACACTAGCGCGTTTCGTTTTGCCATCTCGATAAGTTCTACCAAGGACTTGGCTTTCAGTTTTTGCATAAGCCGTTTTTTATAAGTGCTTACGGTTTTATTGCTCAAGAACATGCCTTTTGCTATTTCCTTGTTAGTGCGGCCTTGTGCAAAAAGTTGCAAGACCATCAGTTCCCTGTCATTTACCA
The DNA here is from genome assembly GCF_036864995.1 of Pseudomonas trivialis. Lineage (NCBI taxonomy): Bacteria > Pseudomonadati > Pseudomonadota > Gammaproteobacteria > Pseudomonadales > Pseudomonadaceae > Pseudomonas > Pseudomonas trivialis. Next base: position 1,731,767 of record NZ_CP142151.1, read on the forward strand.
TTTTAAATAGTTCAAGTTCCTCTGTGTCGTTGCCGTCCGTGCTGCCGGCATTCAACGCCTGGCTGGGAAAATAGTTGTAGCCGGACAGTACGGCGCGGATGGCACTCAGCAGCTCACTCAGGTCACCCTCCTTGCACACGTAGCCATCGGCGCCCGAGCGCATGCAGCGCGTGGCGAACAGCGTCGGGCATTGGGCCGTGAGGATCAGAGTCTTCATTGACGTGTTCATGGCGTTGAAACGGCAGAGCACTTCCAGGCCATCCAGTTTCGGGATGCTGATATCCAGAATGATCAGGTCGGGCATGCATTCGCGCACCATCTGTATGGCGTCGCAGCCATTATCCGTTTCACCAACGACTTTATAACCTTCATGTTCCAGCAACATTCGAATCGCCAGCCTGATAACGGGATGGTCATCAATGATAAAAACGGTGTTCATAATCACATTCCATGCAAGTGCAAATAAAGCGGGCACATTAGCTCAGAAGATGAGGGGTGAGCATGAGCCTTGGGGAGACAGGTATAAAACAGGAAAATTCCTACATGAAAAAAGGTGGCAACCTACGCAGCGTTAAGGCTTTGTGGTGTCTGGTGTAAGCAAATTTTGATGGGAAGTAATAACTGGCGGCACGAGGCGGTTCACGTTGCTTTTCAAGTAATTTTTTCGCGTCCTGATGTTTAAAGTCCTACAGTCAGAGTTGAAACAGTGGCGCCATTAACAGTGAAAGTTCGTCCTTGTTTAATGGCTTCGGTAAGTAACCAAGGATGGGCAGGCCGCGTTGCAAGGCTTGCAGGGTCAGGTTGGAGAGCTCCATCGCCGGCAACCCGCTCAGTAGAATGGCACCGGTGATGAAATGCTGGCGGCTGGCAATTTCCACCAGCTCCAGCCCCGGCAGGTCAGGCAGACACTGGTCGCAGAGCATAAGGTCGAAAGGGGCTGTGGCGGTGCACATCGAATGGATGGCTTGTTCAGCGTTTTCTGCAAGGGTCAGTTGCTCGAAGCCGAAGCTTTTGAGCAGGCATTGGGTGGCCAGGAGTTGAAAGGGATGATCCTCCACCAACAGGATTCGAACGGTGCGAGCGGGCATGGAAGGCACACGGGGCAGTCAAGCGTCGATAGGGGGCTTGGGAATGACTCGCTGAGTCGGCCAGAAGCGTGCGCGATTATTCTTTGGATAACTGCGCGAATTCGATCAGGCCGCTCTGTTAGGGTTGTAGGCAATTTCTGCGCACATGACAGGCGGCTTGATCCCATGCTCACTTCGGACTCGAACGCCCAGTCATCTCCCGTGCCATTTGCGTGGCGTAGCTGTCGGTCATGCCGGCGATAAAGTCGATCATCCGCAGGAACGAGGCGTGCAGCGGCCAGGCCGGGTCCGGTGCGCTGTTGCCCAGCAGGTCAAGGATGCGTCGGTTTTTGAACGACGGCGTACGTCCGCCATGCTGCTCCAGGGCGGCACCGCAAAAAGCGTTCAGCAGGATTTCCAGCGTGGTGTAGGCACCGATTTCATGCAGGGTCTTGCGCTTGTCCTGAAATATTTTCTTGCGCGCCATGTCCTTGGCATCCAGTACGCAGCGCTTGGCCGGGCCGTGCATGTGCTCCACCAGATCGCCCGGCAGGGTGCCGGCCAACAAGGCGTCCTGCTGCTCAACGAAGGCGCGCGCAGCCGCGTTGGTGAGGTGCTCGATGGCCTTGCCGCGCAGGATCGCCAGCTTGCGTCGCCGCGAATCCTCGGCGCCCAGTTGCCGATAGGTCTGCGGCAAGTCGTCGCCCACCAGGTCGAGCAGCAATGACTCGACCTCGGCGTATTCCAGCAGCTCCATTTCCAGGCCGTCTTCCAGGTCGATCAAGGCGTAGCAGATGTCGTCTGCGGCCTCCATCAGGTAAACCAGCGGATGACGAGCCCAGCGTTGTTCCTCAAGTTGCGGCAGGCCGAGCTTGTGGGCGATCTGTTCGAGGATCGGCAGTTCGCTCTGATAACAGCCGAACTTGTGCTTCTTGTAGCCCAGGGCATCGGCGTGGCGTGCGGTCCAGGGGTATTTCAGGTAGGTACCCAGGGTGGCGTAGGTCAGGCGAGTGCCACCGTCGAACTGGTGGTATTCCAGCTGGGTGAGTACGCGAAAGCCCTGGGCATTGCCTTCGAAATTGAGGAAGTCGTTGCGCTCGGCGCCGCTCATGTCGTCCAGCCAGCCACGGCCCGCGGCCTGCTGAAACCAGTGGCGTATGGCGTCTTCGCCCGAATGGCCGAACGGCGGGTTGCCGATGTCGTGGGCCAGGCAGGCCGATTGCACCACCATGCCCAGGTCGCTCGGGTCGCACCAGTCGGGCAGGGCGCTGCGCAGGGTTTCACCCACGCGCATGCCCAGGGAGCGGCCGACGCAGCTGACTTCCAGGGAGTGGGTCAGGCGCGTGTGGATGTGGTCGTTACTCGACACGGGATGCACCTGGGTCTTGCGGCCCAGGCGGCGGAATGCGCCGGAGAAAATGATGCGGTCATGGTCTTTGTGAAACGGGCTGCGGCCTAGTTCTTCGGGGCTGTGCAGGGGTTTTCCAAGACGTTCGCGGGTCAGCAGGGTGGGCCAATCCAAGGCGGTTACTCTCCGTGCGGTGAATGACCCGCCCAGCTTCCCGGTTCCGCCCTGGCGGGGCAAGCAAAAATCTACAGGCCGGCTGCATCGATGTCGATTAACAGCAAACGCTGACCGTTGTCGAAGAATTGTCCGGCCGTGAGGCAGTACTGGTTGGTGGTGGCGTCGCGGTAGGTCGACGACAGGATCAGGCGCCGCTCTTCCCAGCCTTCGGCCAGCAAGTGATAGAAGTACGGGCGCCATGACCAGTTGTGGCCCAGGTAGCGGCTGTCGCTGTGCCAGGCACACTCGCGCCATTCGATATTGGGTGTCAGCTGGGTGCCGTGGCGGTCGCACTGGTAGAACCGCAACAGCCAGGGGAAATCCGTCAGGGGCGGTAATTGGTTCAGCGGCGCCTGGCCCTGGGCCCAGCTCTGCAGGATGCTCATCAGTTGCGTCAATTGCTCGCGCAGGTGCATGACGCGCCCGCGTTCTGCCAGCTTCTGCTGCACGTACGCGTTGCGCAGGTGGGCAAAGTGCGGCACGAAGGTATCGGTGGCAAACCAGTCCAACTGTGCCTGGGCAAACAGGTAGCCCTGCACATAGCGCGAGCCACATTCCAGAGCGAAGCTCAGTTGGGCTTCGGTTTCCACGCCTTCGGCGATGATCCAGCAGCCGGTCTTTTCCGCCATCTGTGCCAGCGCCCGCACCACATCGCTGCTCGGCCCGCCTTCGGCCGCCGCCTGGAACAGCCGCATGTCCAGCTTGAGGATGTCCGGCTGCAACGCCAGCACCCGATCGAGCTGGGAATAGCCGGCGCCAAAGTCATCAATGGCGATACGCGCACCGGCCTCGCGATAACGCACCACTACATCGGCCAGGCGCTGGATATTGCCGCCCAGTTCAGTGATCTCGAACACGATGCGTCGTGGGTCGACACCGTGGGTCTGCAGCTGTTTCAGGCTCGGCAGCGCCTGGCCCGGGCGCAGGCGATTGATCCAGCGGGGCGAGATATTCAGGCTCAGGAACCAGTCATGCGGCGCTTCATGCAGGCGGCTCAGGGCGTTATCGCGGATCCGCCGGTCCAGGCGACGCAACGCCGCCCCCGGCGTGCGTGGGTCGGCGAACAGGGGGCCTACCGATAGCAGACTCCCGTCAGCCTGGCGCAGGCGGCCCAAGGCTTCGACGCCGGCAATGCGTCCGGTAGCGGTATCGATAAACGGCTGGAAACAGGCGAGCGGTTGCCCGTCGATCACGGGGCCTCCTTAGCACGTGGGCAAAAAAAGACCCGACCCTCGATATCGAGGGCCGGGCCGTTTCTATCTTTAACGATGCTTGCAAGATTGCAGCCAGCGACGCTTAGCGTTTGCGTGAAGCGCCCGCCATCGCCAGTTTGATCAGCGGGATCAAGCCGGCGCCCAATCGCACCAGGCGTGTCACGCTGCTGATGCTACCGCTTTTGGCGCCCTTGCCGGTGAAGAACCCCATCAGGGTCACCGCTGCCATACCCCACAGTGGCGCGTGCTTGACGCCCAGGCTGTCCTGCCAGTTATGACGCATGTCGCGCATCTTGTGCAGGGGCGCCATCAATTGCTGGGACTCGTGGCGAATCTCCTGGCGGTGCATTTCCATGCGCAGGCGTATCAACGCCTTGCGCATGTCGCGGCGGGAGTCGGTGTTTACAACTTCATTGCGGCTCATGGCAACAGACGCTCCCGATCATTGGCCAGCTCTTCGAGGGTGGCGTGGAACGGCGTGGACTCATCGAACACCGCCGCTTTCAAACGCACCCCGCAGAAGACTGCAGCCAGGCTGTAGAACACACACAGGCAGATAATGCCGGTCAGGCGATAACCTGTATCCCACACCAGGATCATCACCAGGGTCGACAGCCCCACCAGCAACAGGAGCGCAAACACCAGCGCCAGGCCGGCGAACAGCAGCAGGCTGACGGTACGGGCTTTCTGTTCCTGCAATTCGATGCCGAACAACTCGACGTGACTGTGCAGCAAGCCCAGTACGGCTGCGCCCAGACGTCGTGAAGTCGAACCTTGGCCCGTTGACGAGCCGCTTTCGCCGATAGCCATGATTTAGCGCCTTGTAGCCAGCAGACCGATCAAAAAGCCCACGCCGGCAGCAATGCCGACAGACTGCCAGGGGTTGGCCTGCACGTAATCTTCAGTCGCGGTAACGGCCGCCTGGCCGCGCTCGCGCAGGGAGTCTTCAGTGGTTTGCAGGGTTTCGCGAGCCTTGAGCAGACTCTCGTGGATCTTGCTGCGCAGCTCGTCAGCCTGGTCGCCGGCGAGGATGGCGGTGTCGTCCAGCAGCTTTTCGGTATCGCTTACCAGGGTTTGAAAATCCGCCATGAGGATCTCTTGGGCGGTCTGTGCTGTTTTTCTGGCCATGGTTATCTCCGTGATGGGCTGATCGGTACGTGTGGTTTCGAGTCGCGGGTGGTGTCGAAGGTTCAGTGTAATTGTCTGCTGAAGCTTTTGCCGTACCTTGGTGCGCGGGCATCGCGGTTGCGCTGAATGCGGGCGGTCGGGCCGTACGCCTGGCAAGGCTGTGCCGGGCGACTGAAACGCTTAGAATGGTTGCCTGTTTTTTGATCAGGTCCCCACAGCATGCTGCCTGAATGCCAGCTGTTCGGCACCCTGGGTTGCCATCTTTGTGAAATAGCCGAGGCCGAAATCATGCCGTTGGTCGAACACGGATTGTGGGTCGAACGGATGGATATCACCGCTCCCCAGGACCTTACCGACCTTTACGGCCCAAGGATTCCGGTACTTCGCCGGGTGGACACGGGGGCCGAACTCGACTGGCCGTTCGACACTGCCCAAGTGATTGCCTTCCTTGTCTGACATACAGGGCATGGCGGATTTCCGAATATTACTTTACTGTATGTTTGTACAGCTATTGAATTGAGGGAACGCCCGTGGTGAATGTTGAACAACTGAAAAGCAGCGTCAATCGCATGTCCGTCGACATTGTGCGCGATGCGGTGAGCGAGCTGCGCCTGGACGGCCTGGTCACGGAAGGCAAGACGCCGTTCAACAAAGTGCACTTCAACACCTGCTTTGCTGAAATCGAGGCGTTGTTTCAGCGTGCCGGTTATCACAAGCAGCTGGATGTGGTGGGTTACCAGGGCTTGTTGTACGCGCTTTACGATCCGGGCCGCTGGGAAGCGGTGGACGTGTTGCGCTGGCTCAAGGAGTTTACTGAAGCGGCCAGCGCCTCGCCGATTCTGCGCACGCAGTTGGCCAAGGCCTGAGATCTGCCCTAGGCTCAATCCCGCTCCATGCGGGATAATGCCGGCCTGTTTCAGCCAAGGTCTCACGCATGTCCACTTCCGTTTTTTCCGCCTCCCGGCACCAAGCCAGTACCTTGTATTTGCCGCCCGGCCGTTGGCCTACAGTGCTCGAATGCCTGTGTGCGCATTTTCCGGCGATCAGTCGTGAGCAATGGCTTGACCGTATCGCCCGTGGCCGGGTGCTGGACAGCGACGGCAAGGCGATCGACACGCAACTGCCCTACAGGGAAGGCTTGTGCATCCATTACTTTCGTGAAGTGCCCAACGAGAAAGTGATCCCGGTGCAGGAAACCATCCTCTACGCCGACGAACATCTGGTGGTGGCCGACAAACCGCATTTTTTGCCGGTGACGCCCGCCGGTGAGTACGTCGAACAGACCCTGTTACGCCGGCTGATTCATCGCCTGGACAACCCGTCGCTGGTGCCCCTGCATCGGATTGACCGACACACCGCCGGGCTGGTGCTGTTCTCCGCCAACCCACAGAGCCGCTCGGCCTATCAGCAACTGTTTCCCACGCGGCGCATCGACAAATTCTACGAAGCCATCGCCCCGGCCTTACCCGACCTCGTCTTTCCCCTGGTGCACAAAAGTCGTCTGGTGGAGGGCCAGCCGTTCTTTCGCATGCAGGAAGGTGCTGGCGTCAGCAATACCGAAACGGCGGTGGAGGTACGCGAAAAAAATGCCGGGTTGTGGCGCTACGGCCTGTTTCCCGTCACCGGCAAAAAGCACCAGTTGCGCGTGCACATGACGGCGCTCGGCGCGAGTATCTGCAACGATCCGTTCTATCCGGACGTGATCAAGGATGCCGAAGACGATTACGCCAACCCCCTCAAGCTGCTGGCCCAGGGCGTGCGGTTTATCGACCCGGTCACCGGACAGCAACGCAGTTTTCGCAGCGGGATTACCCTCGACTGGTAACCCGCACAAACAAAAAGGCCCGCGCGAGGCGGGCCTTGTGTGCAAGCCGTGGGCTTACAGCTCTTTAACGGTGCGAACCTGGTCTTTATTCAGGCGGGTGCGCTTGCCGTCCAGTTGTTCGAACTCGTAGAAGCCCGACGACTTGTCGAACGACGGCGTATCGACGGCCTGGATTTCGCGACCGTCATTCAGGGTGATCACTGTCGGCGAGGCGCAACCGGCGAGGGTGGCAAGGCCCAGTGCAAGCATGAGAGCGGCGATGGTCCGTTGAGTCATGAGTTTGTCTCCGAGAGAATACTGCTTCTTAATGGCTGACCTTGAGACGTGTACGACGCCTGCAAGTTCCTTGTGCGAGGTTCATTCTGACACGCCGGACCTTTGAAGCAACAGTTCCGGCGTATTCAGGTTGGCCAGTCGCGGGTCATCGGCCGGGCATTGCAGGCCGATTGCACCGCATTGCAGGAAGATTCTGCGCGGGCTGCGCTCACCGGCGTCCCAGGCCCGTTCCACCTCGGCTCCGAGGGCTGTGGGAATAATGCAGATCAGGGGTTCCCAGAATTCGCCGTGGCGCACCATGACCGGCAGTCGGGGATTGCGTTGCGCCTTCTCACAAAGGTCGGCAAGCAATCGCGCGTCGATCTGCGGTACGTCGCACGGGAGTATCAGCAAGTGCGCGTGACGTGCGGCGGCCAGTCCTACACGAATGCCTGCCAAAGGCCCGGGGAAATCCGCATCGTCGTCGCTCACCAGTTGATCGGCATACGGCGCGTACCGCTCGTGGTTACGGTTGCACGAGATGATCAGGTCATCGGTGAGCGGTCGCGTCAGGCGCTGCAGGTGGGCGATCAGGGGCTGGCCGCGCCAGTCCAGCAGGCCCTTGTCCTGACCGCCCATGCGCTGGCCGCGGCCTCCGGCCAGCAGCAGGACCGAGCAGGGCAGTGGGGAAGAATCAACAGACATGGCGGCTCCGCAGCGGCAGCTCAACAGGGGCCTGTGATATAACACCGGGCTGTTCCTTCGACAACCGGACCGAGCCATGAAAGCCAAGGCTGATGCGCCTTTCGTACCCCTGAATATCGCCGTACTGACTGTCAGCGACACCCGCACCCTGGACACCGACACCTCGGGGCAGGTCTTCGTTGACCGTCTCACCGCCGCCGGCCACCGTCTGGCCGAACGCGTATTGCTCAAGGACGACCTCTACAAGATTCGCGCCCAGGTGGCCCACTGGATCGCCGAAGACGTGGTGCAAGTGGTGTTGATCACCGGCGGCACCGGCTTCACCGGCCGCGACAGCACCCCCGAAGCCGTAAGCTGCCTGCTCGACAAGCAGGTCGATGGCTTTGGCGAGCTGTTTCGCCAGATTTCCGTGGCCGATATCGGCACCTCCACCGTGCAGTCCCGCGCCCTGGCCGGCCTGGCCAATGGCACGCTGGTGTGCTGCCTGCCGGGTTCCACCAACGCGGTGCGCACTGGCTGGGATGGCATCCTCGCCGAGCAACTGGATAACCGCCATCGCCCCTGCAACTTCGTACCCCATTTGAAGCAGGCCGAGCCCTGTGAATCACGTGGGTAAGCCCGGCAAGACCGGCGCCCTGATGCCGGTGGAAGAAGCCCTGCAACGCTTGCTGGACATGGCTGACGCGGCGCACATTAGCGAGCGCGAAGTGCTGATGCTGGCTGATTGCGATGGTCGCGTGCTGGCGCAGGATTTGGTGTCCACCCTCGACTTGCCGCCCTGGCCCAACAGCGCCATGGACGGCTACGCGCTGCGTGTGGCGGACTGGAATGGCAAGCCATTGGCGGTGAGCCAGCGCATCTTCGCCGGCCAGGCGCCGACGCCGCTGGCGGCAGGCACTTGTGCACGGATCTTCACCGGTGCGCCGCTGCCGGAGGGCGCCGACTGCGTGGAAATGCAGGAGAACGCGGTGGTTTATGCCGATGAGCGCGTGAGTTTCAGCGAGCCGCTACAGGCGCAGCAGAACATCCGCCCCCAGGGCCAGGAAACCACCGTCGGTGATAAGGTCCTGGCCGCCGGCACGCGCCTGGGCCCTATAGAACTGGGACTGGCTGCGTCGCTTGGACGTGATCGCCTGGACGTGGTGCGCCGCGTGCGCGTGGCCGTGTTGTCGACCGGTGATGAGTTGATCGAACCCGGGCTGCCCCTGGGCCCAGGCCAGATCTACAACAGCAACCGCCGCGTATTGTGCAGTTGGCTGACGCGCATGGGTTGTGAAGTGATCGACGCCGGCATCCTCCCGGACGATCTTGAACAGACCCGCACGCGCCTGGCAGGCCTTGGCAGCGTCGACCTGATCCTGTCCACCGGCGGTGTTTCCGTAGGCGAAGCGGACTTCCTTGGCATCGCTCTGCGTGAAGAGGGCGAACTGGCCCTGTGGAAGCTTGCGATCAAACCCGGCAAGCCGCTGACGTTCGGACATTTTCGTGGCGTGCCGGTGATTGGCCTGCCCGGCAATCCAGCGTCCACCCTGGTGACCTTCGCGCTGCTGGCCCGGCCTTACCTGTTGCGCCGCCAGGGCGTGCCTGACGTCGAACCGCTGCGTTTCAACGTACCGGCGGGATTCGTCTGGCCCAAGCCCGGCAACCGCCGCGAATACCTGCGCGGACGCATCGAGCAGGGCCAGGCGATCATCTACCGCAACCAGAGCTCCGGCGTACTGCGCAGTGCGGCGTGGGCCGAGGGTTTTGTGGAAGTGCTGGAGGGCACCACGCTGGCTCTCGGAGACCGCGTCAGCTTCATCCCCTTGAGCGAAGTCCTGAACTGACCACCGATCCCACTGTGGCCGAGGGTAAGCCCTCTCTTGTATCAAACAAAAATAACCTGTTGATTTTAAAGCCTGAAATTTCAGGCGACCCAATCTCTGTGGCGAGCGGGCTTGCCCCGCGTTGGGCTGCGCAGCAGCCCCAAAACCATGCGCTGAGCAGTGTCAGGTACAACGCGTGCTCTTTAATGGGGGCGCTTCGCACCCCAACGCGGGGCAAGCCCGCTCGCCACATTGAATCCTGGGTGGTTCAGTAATCGTCGCCGCGCTCGGTAACGTCGCGCTCCACCGGCCCGGCATCCGGGTCGTAGTCCACCGGGAATTTACCTTTCAGTGTCCACGCAAACGCGATGATCTCCGCGATGGTGCGGTACAGCTCTTCGGGAATACTGTCGCCCAGTTCCATGCGCGCCAGCAGCTTAACCAGCTCGGCATTTTCATAAATGGGCACCTCGTTTTCCCGGGCCAGCTTGAGAATGGCTTCGGCCAGGGCGTCGTCGCCCTTGGCGGTGAGGGTCGGCGCCTGCTGGCCGTCGTACTTGAGGGCAATCGCCTGGCGGGGTGAGTGGGCGTCATTCATGCGGTTTCATCCACCCAGCGTTGTTCCAGTCCGGTTTTGGGGCCGCGTGGCGGTGTGCCCAAATGGCAATCGAGGTCGCCGACGTTGATGCCGGATGTCACCAGGCGTTCGCGCAACGTGCCCAGATGGCTTTCGATCAGGCTGGCCGTAAACGGCCGTGTCGCCCACAACTGGCTGGACAGTTTGCCCTGGCTCAACTGCGCCTGGACCTGCAACGGCCCCAGCGGCTCCATGTCGAACGCCAGCTCGACGCGCCAGAGCATCTGCCTGGCGTCCTTGCTGGCTTTGCGTTCGGGCTCATCCTTGTCCGGCGCGGGCTCCTCGCGCTGGAACTTGACCTGCAACGGCACGATGTCCTGCAGGTTACGCATGGGGATCTCCATCTGCCAGGTGCTTTGCAGGCGGCCATCGGCGGTGAGACCGGTTTGTTCCAGGCTCGACAGTTGATGGCTCTGTAGCCGGGAAATCGCTCCGGCCGCCAGGCGCAGCAGGTTTTCCAGATCGCCTTCGCCTTCCAGTTTCGCCATCAGCCGCTCGGGCAACGGGAAGCCGGCGGGCGCCTGGCGCGCGCCGACCTGTCCGAGTGTACCCAGCGGGCTGCGCACGAAATTCGGCATGGCCTGGGCCAGCGTGTTGGCGGCAAGAATGGCGTTCAGGTTGGTGGACGCGGGCAGGGCGGGCAGCAGGTCGGCGACCAGGCGCAGCAGCGCGCCTTTCATATCCAGCGGCGGAATCTGCGGGTTTTGCCCGACCAGTAATCTGGCTTCAAGAAAAGCACCGCTGTTCTGGATCACTTGCGCCAGCACCTTGGGATTGCTCACCTGGGCCAGATCCGGCAACGCCGCCAACAAACGGTCGGCCGCCGCGCGTAGATCGGCTGAGACGCTGTCGCCACGGGGCAGGTTCTGCAGGGCGGTGAACACCGCATCCAGCGAGCCCTGACGACTTTGCTGGGTCGCGAGCTGCTGGGTGACGGCCAGTTGGTCCTGGAGCCCGCTCAGCGGCACAAAATTCAGGGTTTGCGCATTCTGCACCACGGCGCTGAGCAAGCTGCCCACCCGCAACGGCTGCGGGCTCTCCACCGTCAGGGTGGCGCCAGCCAAGGCGTTATTGAGCACCGTAACCAGCGAGCGGTAGACCGCCGGTTGCGCAGTGCCCTGGGGCAGCACCTGAGTGGTCAGCACCTTGGCCTGCAACAGCGTGCCGACCGGCAACTGCTCAGTGTCAAGGCTGGTTAGGGCGGCGACATTGGCGCTCATGGCCTGCTGCAGGCTCAAGGTCAGGTTGCCTGCCTGCGTCTGGCTGACCGCGACGTTGCTGCCCAATGGCAGCGGTTGCGGGCTGCTGGCCTGCACCAGCGTCTGGCGGCCGCCGTCGAGCGTCAGCTTGAGCAGCAACTGAAACGCCTCACCGCCTTGTTTGAGCGCGATGACTTCGGCATTCGCGGTTTTTCCCACGTCGATCAGCCCGACCTGTGGCTCCAGCAGTTTCAGCAACTGGCCCACCGCGGGCGCAGCACTGGGCCCTGCCGCCGGGGCGGGAGCAAGCGTGGGAAGGTTGATTTCACCGGTCATCGTGCGCGCCATCTCTGGGGAAATTGCCCTCTTTAGCGTAGGGCATCGCATGTATAATGCCGCCCGTGCGCACAGAGAGCGCTAAAAACCTCACAACCATTTGATCCAGCTCTCTAAATCAGTCGCCAAAGCCGTTATTGTGCTGCTCTCTATAACGGCCGCCGCACCGCCGACTTGAACCGTAAAGGCCCACGATCTTTTGACCAGCCCTCTTCTTGAAGCCATAGCGCTTGCCTGTGAACGCGACCTGCGTCTGCTGTTCGAACACCTCGAATTGCGGATCGCGGCGGGCGACATGGTGCAGGTCAGCGGCCCCAACGGCAGCGGCAAGACCAGTCTGCTGCGCCTGCTGGCCGGGTTGATGCAGCCGACTGCAGGCGAGGTGCAGCTCAACGGCAAACCGCTGAACGAGCAACGCCGCGAGCTTGCACGCAACCTGATCTGGATCGGCCACGCCGCCGGGATCAAGGATGTGCTCAGCGCTGAAGAAAACCTCGGCTGGCTCTGCGCCCTGCATCGCCCGGCCAGTCGCGACGCGATCTGGCAGGCCCTGGCCGCTGTCGGCCTCAAGGGCTTTGAAGACGTGCCGTGCCACACCCTGTCTGCGGGCCAGCAACGGCGCGTGGCGCTGGCGCGTCTGTATCTGCCCGGCCCGCCGTTGTGGATCCTCGACGAGCCGTTTACCGCCCTGGACACACAAGGCGTCGCCCAACTCGAAAAGCACCTGGCCAGGCACTGTGAGCAGGGCGGCAGCGTAGTGCTCACCACGCACCACACCCTCGCGCACACGCCCGCCGGTTACCGCGAGCTGGACCTGAGCCGGTGGCCGGCATGAGTGTGTTCGCCCTGCTGGTCGCCCGCGAGGCGCGGCTGTTGTGCCGCCGCCCGGCCGAGCTGGCCAACCCCTTGGTATTCTTCGCCATCGTCATTGCACTGTTCCCGTTGGCAGTCGGTCCCGAGACCGGGCTGTTGCAAACCCTGTCACCGGGGCTGGTGTGGGTGGCCGCGCTGTTATCCGTGCTGCTGTCGCTGGACGGGCTGTTTCGCAGTGATTTCGAAGACGGCTCCCTGGAGCAGTGGGTCCTTTCGCCGCACCCGTTGCCGCTTCTGGTATTGGCCAAGGTGCTGGCACACTGGGTGTTTTCCGGCCTGGCGCTGGTGTTGCTCGCGCCGCTGCTGGCGATGATGCTGGGCTTGCCCGTCGAGTGTCTGCCGGTATTGTTACTGTCTTTGTTGCTCGGCACGCCGGTGCTCAGCCTGCTGGGGGCAGTGGGCGCCGCGTTGACCGTCGGTTTGAAGCGCGGCGGCCTGCTGCTGGCCCTGTTGATTCTGCCGTTGTATATCCCGGTGTTGATCCTCGGCAGCGGCGCGTTGCAGGCCGCGCTCATGGGGCTGCCGGCCAGCGGTTACCTGTTGTGGCTGGGCAGCCTGACCGCCCTGGCGGTAACCCTGACACCCTTTGCCATAGCGGCCGGCCTGAAAATCAGCGTTGGCGAATAATGAGGTCTGGCTCGGCCAGTAAAGACCCTAAGCGTTTTGCCACGGCAAGACGCAACCGTGAGAAACAGCAATGAACTGGACCTGGTTTCACAAGCTCGGCTCGCCCAAATGGTTTTACTGCATCAGCGGCAAGCTGCTGCCGGGGTTGAGCATCGCCGCACTGCTGCTGATCGGCACCGGCCTGGTCTGGGGCCTGGCCTTCGCTCCGCCGGACTATCAGCAAGGCAACAGTTTTCGCATCATCTACATCCACGTGCCCGCCGCCATGCTGGCGCAGTCCTGCTACGTGATGCTGGCGGTGTGCGGCATCGTCGGGCTGGTGTGGAGGATGAAACTGGCCGACGTGGCGCTGCAATGCGCAGCGCCCATCGGTGCATGGATGACCGCCGTGGCATTGGTGACGGGGGCGATCTGGGGCAAACCCACCTGGGGTTCGTGGTGGGTGTGGGATGCGCGCCTGACCTCGATGCTGATCCTGCTGTTCCTGTATTTCGGCCTGATTGCCCTGGGCAACGCGATCAGCAACCGTGACAGCGCGGCCAAGGCCTGCGCGGTGCTGGCCATCGTCGGCGTGATCAACATCCCGATCATCAAATACTCGGTTGAGTGGTGGAATACCCTGCACCAGGGCGCCACCTTCACCCTCACCGAAAAACCGGCAATGCCCGTGGAAATGTGGGCGCCACTGCTGCTGATGGTGTTGGGCTTCTACTGCTTCTTCGGCGCCGTGTTGCTGCTGCGCATGCGCCTTGAAGTGCTCAAGCGTGAAGCCCGCGCCAGTTGGGCCAAGGCCGAAATACAGCGCTGCTTGGGAGTACGCCCGTGAGCTTCGCTTCGTTCAGTGATTTTCTCGCGATGGGCCACCACGGCCTGTATGTGTGGACAGCCTACGGCATCTGCCTGGCGGTGCTGGCCCTCAACGTCTGCGCGCCGATCCTGGCCCGCAAGCGTTACCTGCAACAAGAGGCGCGTCGTTTGCGCCGGGAGACCGAAAAGTGAATCCGCTGCGTAGAAAGCGCCTGTTGATCATCCTCGCCATCATGGCCGGTGTCGGCATTGCCGTGGGCCTGGCGTTGAGTGCGCTGCAGCAGAACATCAACCTCTTCTACACGCCGACCCAGATCGCCAACGGCGAAGCGCCTCTGGACACGCGGATCCGCGCCGGCGGCATGGTGGAAAAAGGCTCGTTGAAACGTTCCGGCGACTCCCTGGACGTGACCTTCGTGGTCACCGACTTCAGCAAGGCCGTGACCATCACCTATCGCGGTATCCTCCCGGACCTGTTCCGCGAAGGCCAGGGCATCGTCGCCCTGGGCAAGCTCAACGCCAGGGGCGTGGTGGTGGCCGATGAAGTGCTGGCCAAGCACGACGAGAAATACATGCCGCCCGAGGTGACCAAAGCCCTTAAAGACAGCGGCCAGTCCGCGCCAACCCCGGCCAGGGAGGTTAAGCCATGACGTCCGCATTGTTTATTCCGGAGCTTGGCCAGTTGGCGATGATCCTCGCCCTGTGCTTCGCCGTCGTGCAGGCCGTGGTGCCGTTGCTCGGCGCCTGGCGCGGCGACCGGCTGTGGATGAGCCTGGCGCAGCCGGCCGCCTGGGGCCAGTTTGCCTTCCTGCTGTTCGCGTTCGGTTGCCTGACCTACGCCTTCATGACCGACGACTTTTCCGTCGCCTACGTCGCCAACAACTCCAACAGCGCCTTGCCCTGGTACTACAAGTTCAGCGCCGTGTGGGGCGCCCACGAAGGCTCGCTGTTGCTGTGGGCCTTGATCCTCGGCGGCTGGACCTTCGCCGTGTCGGTGTTCTCGCGCCAATTGCCGCAGGTGATGCTGGCCCGCGTGCTGGCGGTGATGGGCATGATCAGCATCGGTTTCCTGCTGTTCCTGATCATGACCTCCAACCCGTTCAGCCGCATCCTGCCGCAAATCCCGATGGACGGGCGCGACCTTAATCCGTTGCTGCAGGACATCGGCCTGATCGTGCATCCGCCGATGCTCTACATGGGCTACGTCGGGTTCTCCGTGGCCTTCGCCTTCGCCATCGCTGCCTTGCTCGGCGGGCGCCTCGATGCGGCCTGGGCACGCTGGTCGCGGCCATGGACCATCGTCGCCTGGGCCTTCCTCGGCATCGGCATTACGCTGGGTTCGTGGTGGGCCTACTACGAACTCGGCTGGGGCGGCTGGTGGTTCTGGGACCCGGTGGAAAACGCCTCGTTCATGCCCTGGCTGGTGGGCACTGCGCTGATTCACTCGCTGGCGGTTACGGAAAAGCGCGGCGTGTTCAAAAGCTGGACGGTGCTGCTGGCAATTGCCGCGTTTTCCCTCAGCCTGCTCGGCACGTTCCTCGTGCGTTCGGGGGTGCTGACGTCGGTGCACGCGTTCGCGTCCGACCCTGCGCGGGGCGTGTTCATCCTGATCTTCCTGCTGTTCGTGGTCGGCGGCTCTCTGACCCTTTTCGCCCTGCGCGCACCGGTGGTCAAGAGCCAGGTGGGCTTCAACCTGTGGTCGCGGGAAACCCTGCTGCTGGGCAATAACCTGGTGCTGGTGGTGGCCGCCTCGATGATCCTGCTCGGCACCCTGTATCCGCTGGTGCTGGATGCTCTGAGCGGCGCCAAGCTGTCGGTCGGCCCGCCGTATTTCAACGCGTTGTTCATTCCGTTGATGGGCCTGCTGATGGTGGTGATGGCAGTCGGCATGCTGGTGCGCTGGAAAGACACCCCGCTGAAGTGGCTGGCCGGCATGCTGATGCCGGTGCTGCTGGGCAGCGTGGCCCTGGCAGTCATCGCAGGCATTGCCTATGGCGACTTCAACTGGGCGGTGCTCGCCACCTTCCTGCTGGCGGGCTGGGTATTGCTCGCCGGTATGCGCGACATCGTCGACAAGACGCGCCACAAAGGCTTGATCAAAGGCCTGCCGGGCCTCACTCGCAGTTACTGGGGCATGCAGATTGCGCACCTGGGCATTGCGGTGTGCGCGCTGGGCGTGGTGCTGTCCAGCCAGAACAGCGCCGAGCGCGACCTGCGTCTGGCACCGGGCGAATCGATGGACCTGGCCGGTTACCACTTTATTTTCGAAGGCGCCAGGCACTTTGAAGGGCCGAACTTCACCTCCGACAAAGGCACCGTGCGCGTCATTCGCAACGGCAAGGAAGTGGCCGTGCTGCACCCGGAAAAACGCCTGTACACGGTGCAGAGTTCGATGATGACCGAAGCCGGCATCGACGCCGGTTTTACCCGCGATTTGTATGTGGCCCTGGGCGAACCGTTGGGCGAGGGCGCCTGGGCGGTGCGCGTGCACGTCAAACCGTTCGTGCGCTGGATCTGGTTCGGCGGCCTGCTCACCGGCGCAGGCGGTTTGCTGGCGGCGCTTGACCGGCGTTATCGCATCAAAGTTAAAACCCGGGTGCGCGAAGCCCTCGGCCTGCAAGGAGCTGCGGTATGAAGCGTGGGTTGATGCTGGTGCCATTGGTGTTGTTTCTGCTGGTGGCGGTGTTTCTTTATCGCGGGCTGTACCTGAACCCCGCCGAGCTGCCGTCGGCCATGATCGGCAAGCCGTTTCCCGACTTCTCATTGCCCAGCGTGCAGGGCGATAAAACCCTGACCCGCGCCGACCTGC
Source organism: Pseudomonas trivialis (assembly GCF_036864995.1). Lineage (NCBI taxonomy): Bacteria > Pseudomonadati > Pseudomonadota > Gammaproteobacteria > Pseudomonadales > Pseudomonadaceae > Pseudomonas > Pseudomonas trivialis. Next base: position 1,748,618 of record NZ_CP142151.1, read on the forward strand.
TGGGCAAGCCGGCGCTGGTCAACGTGTGGGGCACCTGGTGCATCTCCTGCCGCGTCGAGCACCCGGTGTTGAACAAGCTGGCCGAGCAGGGCGTGGTGATCTACGGCATCGACTACAAGGACGATAACGCCGCCGCGCTGAAATGGCTGGCCGAGTTTCACAACCCTTATCAACTCAATATTCGCGATGACGACGGCAACCTCGGGTTGAACCTTGGCGTGTACGGCGCTCCGGAAACCTTCTTCATCGATGCCAGGGGCGTGATCCGCGACAAGTACGTCGGCGTGATTGACGAGGCGGTATGGCACGAGCAACTGGCCGCCAAGTACCAGGCGCTGGTCGATGAGGCCAAGCCATGAAGCGCCTGCTTGCCGCTGCCGTGCTGGCCCTGGGATTGGCCGGTGTGGCCCACGCTGCCATCGATACCTATGAATTTGCCAGTGACGCCGAGCGCACGCGGTTTCGCGAACTGACCAAAGAACTGCGCTGCCCCAAGTGCCAGAACCAGGATATCGCCGACTCCAACGCGCCCATCGCCGCCGACCTGCGCAAAGAGATCTTCCGCATGCTGGGGGAGGGCAAGGACGACCAGCAGATCATCGACTTCATGGTCGACCGCTACGGTGAATTCGTGCGCTACAAACCGGCCCTCAACGCCAAAACCGCGCTGCTCTGGTTCGGGCCTGCCGGGTTGTTGCTGACGGGGCTGGTCGTCATGGCGGTGATCGTGCGTCGTCGGCGTGCTGCACCGACCAATGGATCCGACGCGCTGTCCCCTGAGGAGCGCAAACGTCTCGACCACTTGCTGGATGCCAAGACCGATGATTGATTTCTGGCTCGCCGCCGGCTTGCTGCTGTTGACCGCCCTGAGTTTTCTGTTGATTCCCGTGTTGCGCGACCGGCGTGCCCAGCGTGAAGAGGATCGCACCGCACTGAACGTCGCGCTGTATCAGGAGCGCCTCGCCGAGCTGCAAGTGCAGCAACAGGAAGGCGTACTCAACGCTGCGCAATTGGAGACCGGCCGTGCCGAAGCTGCGCGCGAGTTATTGGCCGACACCGAAGGCGTGCAACTGCCCCGCGAGTCGCGCCTGGGCAAACCGCTGCCATTGTTGGCGGCGTTTCTGGTCCCGGTGCTGGGCGTTGCGCTGTACTTGCACTACGGCGCCAGCGACAAGGTTGAACTGACCCGCGAGTTCTCGCGGCCGCCGGTGTCCATGGAAGACATGACCCACCGCCTGGAGCGCGCCGCTGCGGCCCAGCCCGACTCGGCCGAAGGCCTGTATTTCCTTGGCCGCGCCTATATGGGTCAGGGCCGTTCTGCCGATGCCGCCAGGATGTTCGAACGCACCGTGGCCCTGGCCGGGCGCCGGCCGGAATTGCTCGGGCAGTGGGCGCAGGCGCAGTATTTTGCCAACAACAAACAATGGTCGCCCAGGATTCAGGCACTCACGGACGAAGCGTTGAAGCTGGATCCTAAGGAAGTCACCAGCCTCGGCCTGCTTGGCATCGCCGCGTTCGAGGGCCAGCGCTATCAGGCAGCCATCGACTACTGGAATCGCCTGTTGGCGCAGTTGCCGGCCGAAGACAACTCCCGCGCCGCACTGCAGGGTGGCATCGACCGCGCGGCGCAGAAACTCAAGGAGGGCGGCGGTGTGGTGGCGCAAAAGTCGGTGATGACGGTGCGCGTGGACCTGTCCGCCGAGGTAAAAGCCAACGTTTTGCCCACCGACAGCGTGTTCATCTTCGCCCGCGCGGTAAAGGGCCCGCCCGCGCCGCTTGCGGTCAAGCGTGTGACCGTCGCCGAGCTGCCGATCACCGTCGAACTGGGGGATGCCGACGCGATGATGCCGTCGTTGAAACTGTCCAACTTCCCTGAAGTCCAACTGGTTGCGCGCATATCCCGGGCAGGTATTCCAACCGCCGGCGAGTGGATCGGCCGCAGCCAACCCCTGGCCAGCAGCACCACTGCGTTGCAGCCGCTGACCATCGACAGTCCGGACCCGTAACTTCGAGGAAACGCCCATGACCGCCATTGCACGCATCACCCTGCTCAGCCTCGTACTCGGCTTGAGTGCCTGCGCGGTCCACCGCCCACCTCCGGCGCCTACCGGCCCTACCATCCCGCCGTCAGGCCCGTCGACGCAGCCGAGCACCCAACCTTCCGGCCCGGTCGCGCCACAGCCCAAGCCTGTACCGAGCAAATCCCCTACCTTCGCCCCGCCACCCGGCGCCGCCAGCCACTGGGACGGCAAGATGCAGGTGTATGTGCTGGAAGAGCAGCCCGACACCTTCTACCGCCAGCGCACCTACTACCGCTGGAGCAACGGCTGGAGCCGCTCCATCAGCCCGAACGGGCCATGGGAAGAAACCGACGTGCAGGGCGTGCCGCCGGGGTTGAGCAAACAGTATGCACAATGACAAAAGGCGACCTTCGGGTCGCTTTTTCCATCTCGTAAAACACTGTGGGAGCTGGCTTGCCTGCGATAGCGGCGGATCAATTGGTAAACCTGCTGCTGACACACCGCTATCGCAGGCAAGCCAGCTCCCACAGGAGATTTTATTCGGCCATCAAGCCGAGGTATTTCCGACTCCGCATACCAGTGGGTGTGTGGCGGTCCGCGCTCCGGTAAGGTAGCCCCCATGTCTGGAAAACAAGCAAACAGGGTGTATTGATGGCCGGCAGGTTGATCTATCTCATCGGGCCGTCGGGTTCGGGCAAGGACAGCCTGTTGGACGCCGCACGCTCACGTTTGGCCGAGCAGGGTTGTCGCATTGTGCGCCGCGTCATCACGCGTTCGGCGGAAGCGGTGGGCGAGGCGGCGCAGGGTGTGAGCCCGGAGCAGTTTGCCGCGCTGCAGGCTCAGGGCGCATTTGCCCTCAGTTGGCAGGCCAATGGGTTGTCCTACGGCATCCCGCGCGAGATCGACGACTGGCTGGCGGCGGGGGAGGACGTGCTGGTCAACGGCTCCCGTGCGCATCTGGCGCAAACCCGCGAGCGCTACCCGGGCATGGGGGTGCTGTTGCTGACGGTGGATCACACCCTGTTGTGCCAGCGCCTGATCGCGCGGGGGCGTGAGTCGTTGGCCGATATTGAGGATCGCCTGGCGCGCAATGCGCGGTTCACGGCGCAGATGATCGCCGATAATGACGCCGGGTTGTACGTACTCGACAATTCCGGCGCTCTGGAAGATACCGTCGAACATCTCTTGTCAGTCCTGCTGAAAATCCAGTGTAGGAGGGGGCTTGCTCCCGATGGCGGTGGAACCGTCGCCTGATGAACTGACTGATCAAGCAAGCCCCTCCTTCACTGGATCCGCATCGTCCTTCGCTACCCCAATATCCCGTCACATAACCGGCAGTCACCCAGCTGAATTTTGTGCTTGAGTAAAGATAACTCTAGGGTTATTTTTAATCGGGCCAAGCCAAGGAGGCCGAGGTGCAAAGCAGGTTGTTGATCAAGGAACTGCAGGAAGCAGGTTGGGTGCTGGATCGCGTCACGGGCAGCCATCATATTTTTACCCACCGCTATAACCCGTACACGATCCCGGTGCCCCATCCAAAAAAGGATTTGCCGCTGGGCACCGTCAGCAGCATCAGAAAACGCGCCGGTCTGTTTCAGTTTTAAGGAGAGCATGCATGCAATACCCAATCTGTATCGAATGGGGCGATGACTTCACCGCCACCGGCATCCAGATCCCCGACATTCCCGGCGCTGTCACCGCCGGGGACAGTTTTGAAGAGGCGTACAACGCAGCGGTGGAAGTCGCACACATCATGCTGCAGGAGATTGCCGCAGAGGGCGGGGTGATTCCGATGCCAACGTCGGTGGCCAATCACCACGCCGACGAAGCGTACGCCGGCATGGGCTGGGGGATGCTGGAGCTGGATATTTCGCCCTATCTGGGCCGGACCGAGAAGGTCAATGTGACCTTGCCCGGTTATGTTATCCAGCGCATCGACCGCTATGTGCGCGAGCACAAGGTCAAAAGCCGCTCGTCATTTCTGGCGGACGCGGCATTGGAGAAGTTGGTGCGTTCCTAGGCGGTTGCTACCGCCGCGTGCCGTGATGCACTCAGGAAGCGCAGCAACGCCAGCAGCGGGAATGCGCTGCCCACCAGCATCACGCCCAGCCAGCCGCCGTGTTCATACACGCTGCTGGCAATCGCCGAGCCGAAGGCGCCGCCGATGAAGATGCTGGTCATGTACAGCGCATTCAGGCGGCTGCGGCTGTTGGCGTCGAGGGCATAGATGGCGCGCTGGCCGAGCACCATGTTCATCTGTACGCAGAAATCCAGCACCACGCCGGTCACGGCCAGGCCGATGACGCTGTACAACGGATGCACCAGGGCCGGCAGGAAGCTCAACGCGGCAAACAGCATGGCCAGCAGCGAGGCGCGATGGGTGTGGCCCGCGTCGGCCAGACGGCCGGCAATGGGCGCGGCGATGGCGCCGATGGCGCCCACCAGGGCGAAGAGTGCGATCTGTGTCTGGCTCAGACCGTGGTTGCGCACCAGCTCCAGCGGAGCGGCGGTCCAGAACAGGCTGAAGGTGGCGAACAGGCAGCCCTGATAAAACGCGCGCTGGCGCAGTAGCGGTTGTTCACGCAGCAGTGTGCCCAGGGAGCGCAGTAACTTCCCGTAGCTGGCGCTGTGGTCGGGTTGACGCTTGGGAATGGTCAGCATCAGCACCACGCTGATAAACGCCATCAACGCGGCGGCCGCCATGAACATCGCGCGCCAGCCGAAGTGGTCGGCCACCAGGCTGGACACCGGCCGTGCGAGCAAAATGCCGAGTAACAAGCCGCCCATGATGCTGCCCACCACCCGGCCACGAGATTCGGCGGGCGCCAGGTGCGCGGCCAGCGGGATCAGGATCTGCACCGACACCGAACTGAAGCCGATCAGCAGTGACACCAGCAGGAACAGGTTCGGCTGCTCGGTAAATGCCGCGCCCAGCAGGCTGGCGATGGCGACCACGGTGGTGGTGATCATCAGCTTGCGGTTTTCCAGCAGGTCACCCAACGGCACCAGAAAAAACAGGCCCAGTGCATAACCGATTTGCGTCAGCGACACGATCAGGCTCGCCATCGCGGGTGTCAGGCCGATGTCCGGCGCGATCAGTTCGATGATCGGTTGTGCATAGTAGATGTTGGCCACAATGGCGCCGCAGCAAAACGCAAACAGCATCACCATGCCTCGGGTCATGCTGCTTGTAGCGTGGGACGTAGCGTTCATGGTGTTCTCATAAAGCAAGGGAGGATGGCGAGCGAGAGTAGAGACAACGCCCTGGGACGAGTAGGCTGTTTGGCGTGATATTACTTATGTCGGGCAATGATACATTCAGTCACAACTGCCGAAACAGGAAATCCACTGCGATGAAGATCACGTTGAACAAGATGATTTTGGCCTCAACCCTCGCCGCTGCCATGGCGGTTGGCCTGGCGCATGCGGCCGAGGCCCCGCGCGTTGGCGTACGCGGCGCCATCACCGCGATGGACGGCGATGCCATGCACGTCAAGGTCAATAGCGGCGAAGACGTCGTCGTGCACCTCACTCCGGCCACCCAGGTGCGAGCTGTGACCCTGACCAAAATTGATCAGATAAAACCGGGCAGCTACATCGGCTCGGCTGCCATGCCCAATGCCGACGGCACCCTGACCGCCCTTGAAGTCCACGTATTCCCCCCGGCCATGGCCGGCACGGGTGAAGGGCATCGCGCGTTCGATTTAAAGGAAGGCAGCAGCATGACCAATGGCACCGTCGGCGACCTGGTGGTCAGCAACGGGCGCACGTTGACCGTCAGATACAAGGGCGGCGAGCAGAAGATCGTGGTGCCGGATGATGTGCCGATCGTCAACCTGGAGCCTGGGGATCGCACGTTGCTCAAGCCGGGCGTAAAGGTGGTGTTGTTCGCGTCGCAGGGGGCGGGCGGGAAAGTGACTGCCCAGGCGATCTCTGCCGGGAAGGATGGCGTGACACCGCCGATGTAATTGGCGAATGCAAAACCAATGTGGGAGCAGGCAAGCCAGCTCCCACAGTTATGACCGCGTTTGATTATTGACCGGAGTAGATCTGGTCAAACACCCCGCCATCATTGAAGTGGGTCTTCTGCACGGTGCGCCAGTCGCCAAAGGTCTTCTCCACCGACAGGAAGTCGACTTTCGGGAAGCGGTCGGTGTACTTGGCCAGCACTGCCGGGTCACGGGGGCGCAGGTAGTTGTTGGCGGCAATTTCCTGACCTTCGGGCGACCACAGGTACTTCAGGTAGTCTTCGGCGGCTGCGCGGGTGCCCTTTTTGTCGACGACCTTGTCGACCACCGACACTGGCGGCTCGGCCTCGGCGGAGACGCTTGGGTAGATCACTTCGAACTGATCGCGGCCGAATTCACGGGCGATCATTTCCGCTTCGTTCTCGAAGGTCACCAATACGTCGCCGATCTGGTTGGTCATGAACGTGGTGGTCGCGGCGCGGCCACCGGTGTCCAGCACTGGCGCCTGTTTGAACAGCTTGCCGACGAAGGCCTTGGCCTTGTCTTCGTCACCACCGTTCTTGAGTACATAGCCCCATGCCGACAGGTAGGTGTAGCGGCCGTTACCGGACGTCTTGGGGTTGGGCACGATCACTTGCACGCCGTCTTTCAACAGGTCCGGCCAGTCTTTCAGGGCCTTCGGGTTGCCCTTGCGCACGATGAACACGGTGGCCGAGGTGAACGGCGCGCTGTTGTTCGGCAGGCGTGTGACCCAGTTGTCCGGCACCAGTTTGCCGTTATCGACCAGGGCATTGATGTCGGTGGCCATGTTCATGGTGATCACGTCGGCCGGCAGGCCATCGATGACCGAGCGCGCCTGTTTGCTGGACCCGCCGAAGGACATCTGCAGGGTCAGCTTGTCGTTCGGGTGCTCGCTGTCCCAGTGCTTCTGGAAGGCTGCGTTGTAGTCCTTGTAGAAATCGCGCATCACGTCATAGGAGACGTTGAGCAGTGTGACGGGGGCTGCCTGCACGGCGCCCGCGAGGGCAAGGCCGGCGGCCAGGAGAGAGGCGCTAACGAGTTTTTTCACTGCTCATTCCTTGTTGTTCGAGAAGAGGGGAGGCACTTTGCCAGCGACTATAGCGGCACCCGCATAGCGCCTTAAAGATTAAAAAGAACTTTGCTTATTCCACTTTCTTGAAAAGGTTACTGCCACAGCGCGAACAGAACGCCGCATTGGGCTCATGGCTGTCTTTCTTGCACACCGGGCAGTCGGTTTGCAGCTGTTCACCGCGCATGGCACTGGCCAGTTCGGCGGTGAAAATGCCGGTGGGCACGGCGATGATCGAGTAACCGGTGATCATCACCAGTGACGAAATCACCTGGCCCAGCGGGGTCTTGGGCACGATATCGCCAAAGCCCACGGTGGTCAGCGTCACGATCGCCCAGTAGATGCCCTTGGGAATGCTGGTAAAGCCGTGCTCCGGGCCTTCGATCACGTACATCAGGGTGCCGAACACGGTCACCAGGGTGCACACACTGACCAGGAACACTACGATCTTCTGCTTGCTGCCGCGCAGCGCTGCCATCAGGTAGTTGGCCTGCTTGAGGTAGGGGCTGAGCTTGAGCACGCGGAAAATCCGCAGCATGCGGATGATGCGGATGATCAACAGGTACTGGGCGTCGCTGTAATACAGCGCGAGGATGCCGGGCACGATGGCCAGCAGGTCCACCAGCCCATAAAAACTGAAGGCATAACGCAACGGCTTGGGCGAGCAATACAGGCGCAGGCAGTACTCGACGGCGAAGATCAGCGTGAAGCCCCACTCGATATAGGCCAGCACATTGGCGTAGTTCTGGTGGACCTGGTCGATGCTGTCGAGCATCACGATCACCAGGCTGGCAAGAATGATCAGCAGCAGGATGCCGTCAAAACGCCGCCCGGCCACGGTGTCGCTCTGGAAAACCATGACGTAGAGCCGCTGACGCCAATCGTTATTGCTGTGCATAAAGAACGCCCGAATCGAAGGTCGGGCAAGCCTAGGGGGATTCGAAGGGGCTGTCCATGCGGGGGCGGGTTTTGGGTGAGTCAGAGAGACCGTGGTGGACCCATCGGGAACAAGCCCCCTCTCACAGGGACTGCATTTACTGGTCGCGAATCGAGAAGTTCGCCATGTGCTCCAGGCCCTTGATCAGTGCCGAATGGTCCCAGTTGCCACCGCCGAGTGCCGTGCAGGTGCTGAACACCTGCTGGGTGGCGGCGGTATTGGGCAGGTTGATTCCCAGCTCCTTTGCCCCGGCCAGCGCCAGGTTCAGATCCTTCTGGTGCAGGTTGATACGAAAGCCCGGGTCGAAGGTGCCGTTGATCATGCGTTCACCGTGCACTTCGAGGATTCGGGAGGCGGCAAAGCCGCCCATCAGCGCTTCACGCACCCTGGCCGGGTCGGCGCCGTTTTTTGCCGCGAACAGCAATGCTTCGGCCACCGCCTGGATGTTCAGCGCCACGATGATCTGGTTGGCTACTTTGGCCGTCTGGCCATCGCCATTGCCGCCGACCAGCGTGATGTTCTTGCCCATGCTCTGCAGCAGCGGCAGGGCGCGCTCAAAGGTCTGCGGCTCACCGCCGACCATGATGCTCAGGCTGCCGGCCCTGGCGCCGACTTCACCACCCGACACTGGCGCATCCAGGTACTGCGCGCCGGTTTCATTGATCTTCGCGGCAAAGGCTTTGGTGACCGTGGGCGAGATCGAACTCATATCGATCACCACCTTGTCTGGCGACAGGCCGGCGGCCACGCCGTCGGCGCGGAACAGCACGTCATCGACCTGTGGCGTGTCGGGCACCATTACGATGATGAACTCGGCTTCCTGGGCGACTTGCTGCGGGTTGGCCAGCGCTACGGCGCCGGCCGCGATCAGCTCGGCCGGAGCCTTGCCGTGGTGCTCTGACAGGAACAGTTGGTGACCGGCTTTCTGCAGGTTGGCGGCCATGGGTTGGCCCATGATGCCGGTGCCGATAAATCCGATTTTAGCCATGAAAAAATCCTCTTTTTATTACACAGCAGGTCCCATATGGGAGGGGGCTTGCCCCCGATGACGGTGTGTCAGATAAAACAGCACTGACAGACCCACCGCTATCGGGGGCAAGCCCCTCCCACATTTGGTTCTGTGTTGTGTTTGTTAGATCGCGTTGTGAGTTTTGAGCCAACCCAAACCAGCTTCGGTGGTGGTCAACGGCTTGTATTCACAGCCGACCCAACCCGTGTAGCCGATGCGGTCCAGATGTTCGAACAGGAAGCCGTAGTTGATCTCGCCAGTGCCCGGCTCGTTGCGCCCTGGGTTGTCGGCCAGTTGGATGTGGTTGATCACATCCAGGTGAGTGGCCATGGTCCGGGCCAGGTCGCCCTCCATGATTTGCATGTGGTAGATGTCGTATTGCAGGAACAGATTTTCACTGCCCACCTGCTCGCGGATCGCCAGGGCTTGCGCGGTGTTGTTGAGGTAGAACCCCGGGATATCGCGGGTGTTGATCATTTCCATCACCAGCCGGATGCCTGCCGCCTGAAGGTGTTCGGCGGCGTACTTGAGGTTGGCGACAAAGGTCTGCTCCACGGTTTTATCGTCCACCCCTTCGGGGCGGATGCCCGCCAGGCAGTTGACCTGGGTATTGCCCAGTACCTGGGCGTAGGCGATGGCGAGCGTGACCCCCGCGCGGAACTCCTCGACCCGGTCAGGGTGGCACGCGATGCCGCGCTCACCTTTGGCCCAGTCACCGGCCGGCAGGTTGAACAGCACCTGCGTGAGGCCGTTGGCCTCGAGCTGCGCCTTGATTTCGGTGGAGCCGAACTCGTACGGGAACAGGTATTCGACGCCGGCGAAACCGGCGTCGGCGGCCGCCTTGAAGCGAGCGAGGAAATCCTGTTCGGTAAACAGCATGGACAGGTTGGCGGCAAAGCGCGGCATAGGGTTCTCCTTAATCGAGCAGGGCAATGGCAGTCGGCGCATCGTTGCCGACCAGGGCCAGGTCTTCGAATTCGTTGACGGCGTTGATCTCGGTGCCCATGGAAATATTGGTCACACGCTCCAGAATAATCTCAACGATCACCGGCACCTTGAATTCTTCGATCAACTCCTGGGCCTTGCGCAGCGCCGGCTGGATCTGGCCCGGCTCGAACACCCGCAGCGCCTTGCAACCCAGGCCTTCGGCGACGGCCACATGGTCGACGCCATAGCCGTTCAGCTCCGGCGCGTTGAGGTTGTCGAAAGACAGCTGCACGCAATAATCCATGTCAAAGCCGCGCTGGGCCTGGCGTATCAAGCCCAGGTAGGAATTGTTCACCACCACATGGATATACGGCAGCTTGAACTGTGCGCCCACCGCCAGTTCTTCGATCATGAATTGGAAATCATAGTCCCCCGACAGCGCCACCACCTTGCGGCTCGGGTCCGCCTTGACCACGCCGAGGGCCGCCGGAATGGTCCAGCCCAAGGGCCCGGCCTGGCCGCAGTTGATCCAGTGGCGAGGTTTATAGACGTGCAGAAATTGCGCGCCGGCAATCTGCGACAGGCCGATGGTGCTGACGTAGCAGGTGTCTTTGCCGAACACCTGGTTCATCTCTTCGTACACCCGCTGCGGCTTGACCGGCACGTTATCGAAGTGGGTCTTGCGCTGCAGGGTGGCCTTGCGTTGCTGGCAGTCATGCAGCCAGGCGCTGCGGTCCTTGAGTTTGCCGGCGGCTTTCCATTCGCGGGCCACTTCGATGAACATCGCCAGTGCGGCGCCGGCGTCGGAAACAATGCCCAGGTCCGGGGTGAATACGCGGCCGATCTGCATCGGTTCGATGTCGACATGGATGAACGTGCGCCCCTCGGTGTACACCTGCACCGAGCCGGTGTGGCGGTTGGCCCAGCGGTTGCCGATACCCAGCACCAGGTCTGACTTGAGCAGGGTCGCGTTGCCATAACGGTGCGAGGTTTGCAGGCCGACCATGCCCACCATCTGCGGGTGATCATCGGGGAGGGTGCCCCAGCCCATCAGGGTCGGGATCACCGGGATGCCGGTCAGTTCGGCGAACGCCACCAGCAAGTCGCTGGCGTCGGCATTGATCACGCCGCCGCCGCTCACCAGTAACGGGCGCTCGGCTGCATCCAGCAGAGCCAGGGCCTTTTCCACCTGAATGCGGGTGGCCAGCGGCTTGGCCAGGGGCAGCGGCTGGTAGGCGTCGATGTCGAATTCGATCTCGGCCATCTGCACATCGAACGGCAGGTCGATCAATACCGGGCCGGGGCGCCCGGAGCGCATTTCATAAAAGGCTTTCTGGAACGCGTAGGGCACCTGGCCCGGCTCCAGCACGGTGGTCGCCCACTTGGTCACCGGCTTGACGATGCTGGTGATGTCGACGGCCTGGAAATCTTCCTTGTGCAGGCGGGCACGGGGCGCCTGGCCGGTGATGCACAGGATCGGGATGGAGTCGGCCGACGCGCTGTAGAGGCCGGTGACCATGTCGGTGCCCGCCGGACCCGAAGTGCCGATACATACGCCGATATTGCCGGCCTTGGTGCGGGTATAGCCCTCGGCCATGTGCGAGGCGCCTTCAACATGGCGAGCAAGGATGTGATCGATGCCGCCGATTTTCTGCAAGGCCGAATACAGCGGGTTGATCGCGGCGCCCGGGATACCGAAGGCGGTGTTCACGCCTTCGCGGCGCATCACCAGGACGGCGGCTTCGATTGCTCTCATTCTGCTCATTTTTTTGTCGCCTCGTATTTTTATAATTGTATACAAGTTGCGTTTGGTCGGAGTTTATTCACGGCGGGCTGTGCAGGTCAATGCATTTTATGAGCAGGCTTTTACGCCTTTCGACGTTTTATGTACTGTGTTTATAATCTTTGTTGGGTTTTTTTGTATACAAAAGTAATAGTGAATGTATTCTATTTTATTCGCGGCTTGATCAAACAGGCCTTGAGCGCATCCTGATAACAAGAAAAAGGACGGCACCATGAGCGCGTTAAGCTTGGAACTCGCCACTCAATTGACCTGCCACGCCATCGCCGCTGGCCGTGCAATGTCCGCCGCACCGCTGACCATCGCGGTGCTCGACAGCGGCGGACATCTGATCACCCTTCAACGTGAAGACGGCGCCAGCCTGCTGCGTCCGCAGATCGCCATCGGCAAGGCCTGGGGGGCTATTGCAATGGGCAAGGGCTCACGGCTGCTGGCGCTGGACGCACAGCAGCGCCCGGCGTTTATCGCCGCGCTGAACAGCCTGGGAAATGGCAGCATGGTGCCGGCTCCGGGCGGGGTGTTGATCCGGGATCGAGCGGGCGTGGTGCTGGGGGCGATCGGGATCAGCGGGGATACGTCGGATATTGATGAGCGGTGCGCGATTACGGCGATTGAGGGGATGGGGTTGCTGGCGGATGCGGGGGGGCCAGATTGACTGGATTATCTTCAGGGCCCCATCGCAGGCAAGCCTGCCCCCACATTGGACGGTGTAATCCTGTGGGAGTCCCCACTACCTCTTCGACGTAGCGCTGTCGCGCAGCAAACTGGGGCCTCTGTGGCGAGCGGGCTTGCCCCGCGTTGGGGCGCAAGCCCCCCAATCAAAGAAAACGCGGTTTACCTGACACTACGCAGAACACGGTTTTGGGGCTGCTGCGCAGCCCAACGCGGGGCAAGCCCGCTCGCCACAGGAATGTGGCTGCCTGGAACTTAAAGTTTAAAATCAATAAGTTATTTTGTGTTTGATAAGAGCGGGCTTGCCCGCGATGGCCTCACCCGGATCTATCAGTCCGGCTCACATCCCTTCAACACCAACCGGATAATCGTCTGCGCCGCCGCCTCATAGTCGGCCTCATCCAGCCTGGCCTTGCCGGTCACGGCTGAAATCTGCCAGTCGAAATCCGCATAGGTCTGGGTGGCCGCCCAGATGCTGAACATCAGGTGATGGGGATCGATCGCTGCGATCAACCCGCGATCCACCCAGCTCTGGATGCAGTCGATATTGTGCCTGGCCTGGGCATTCAGTTGTTCGACTTGCTCCCCGCTCAGGTGCGGCGCGCCGTGCATGATTTCGCTGGCGAATACTTTGGAGGCGAAGGGCAGGTCGCGGGAGATGCGGATTTTCGAGCGGATGTAGTTGCTCAATACCTCCTTGGGGTCGCCTTGGGGATTGAACGGCGTGGAGGCGGCCAATATCGGCTCGATGATGCTCTCGAGCACCTCGCGGTAGAGGTTGTCCTTGGACTTGAAGTAGTAGTAGACGTTGGGCTTGGGCAGCCCGGCCTTGGCGGCGATGTCGCTGGTTTTGGTTGCGGCGAAGCCCTTGTCGGCAAACTCCTCGCTCGCCGCCCGCAGGATCTTTTCTTTATTGCGCTCGCGAATGGTGCTCATAAACCAGAGATTTCCTTGCCAGGACAGGCGGTTGCGCATGGTAGCACCGGCCATCCGCGAGCCTCAACAATGTGCCCGCCAAGGGTGGCGCCTGAGTCTGCATCGCGTTCACTTTGAAAGACTGCTCAAGGTATGGTCGTGGCGAAATATTTTATTGGGTACTTGTCTGTTTTAAAGGCAAAAAAAGGCCATTCGGTTGAATGGCCTTTTTTTATCGACGCGGTTTACTCGGCAATCTGCAACTTGCGCGATTCGGTGTAGATATACCGCACCTTCTCATACTCGAACGGCGAGTTCATCTGACCGTAGCGGAAGCTGGTCTGATAACGCCGGTCCACTGCTCGCAACGCCCAGATTTCCGGGTGGTTGGAGCTGACTTCGGCCACGTTCAGGAAGTTGATCTGGTTTTCGGCGGTGTAGTCCACTAGTAGCCCAGTGGTGTCACGCAGGTTCGACGGACCGAAGATCGGCAGCACCAGGTACGCGCCGCCGGGCACGCCGTAGAAACCCAGGGTCTGGCCGAAGTCTTCGCTCTGGCGCGGCAGGCCCATCGCAGTGGCCGGGTCCCACAGGCCGGCGATGCCGATGGTGGTGTTGACCAGCAGGCGCCCGGTGGTTTCCAGCGAGCGATGGCCCTTGAGCTGCAGCAGGCTGTTGAGCAGGTTGGGCACATCGCCCAGGTTGTTGAAGAAGTTGCTCACGCCGGTGCGCAGGAAACTGGGCGTGACGTAGCGATAACCGTCGACCACCGGCAGGAACACCCATTGGTCGAAGCGGTAGTTGAAGTGGTACACGCGGCGGTTCCACGATTCCAGCGGGTCGTACACGTTGAGGGCGGTGAGCGACGAACGCTCGAACTCGCGCTGGTCCAGGCCCGGGTTGAACTTGAGCTTGGTCAGCGGTTCCTTGAAGCCATCGGCGTCGACCTTGACTGGCTCATGAGCCTTGCTGTTGTCGGCATTGGCCACGCCTGCGCACATCAGGGCGGCAAGCAGCAGAAGATATTTAGCCACGGAAGAACTCCAGCATGGCGTCGGCGTTGACGCGGTAATTAAGGTTGCCGCAGTGGCCGCCCAGCGGGTAGAGGGTCAAGCGATCGCCGAAGGTTTTACGCAGGAAACCCAGGTCGCCAGGGCCGAGGATCACGTCATCGGCATTGTGCATCACCGCGATTTTCGGGCTGTCATGCAGGTAGTCCTTCAGCGCGTACAGGCTGACCTGATCGACCAGTTGCAGCAGGCTGCCGCCATCGGAGCGCGCACGCCACATCGGAATGACTTGCTCGGTGAGGTAGCAATCGAAGTCGCATTGCAGCGCGCGCTTGAGGAACGGCGTGAGGCTGGTGCCTTCGGTGATCGGATATTTGGGTGGAATGATCAGGCCGCGACGGTTGATCAGGTCCGAGGTAAAGGCAATGTCGGCGGCCGAGAAGCGGAACGAGGTGCCGATCAGCATGGCCATCTGTTCGTTGGTCAGGTGCTGCTTGGATTGCTGGAAGTCGTAGAGCAGGGCGTCGTTGAGGTCGATGTAGCCCTTTTGCTGGAAGTAACGGGTCAGCTTGTTCAGCACCAGCTCATAGAACGTGGTGGTGTTGTTGATGCCCTTGACCTCGGTCTGTACCAGCTTGTCGAGGTTGGTGATCGAGGTGTAGAGGTTGACCGGCGGGTTGAGCAGCAGCACTTTCTTGAAGTTGAAGCTGCGGCGGGTCTCGTCGAGCTTGCTGACGAATGCCGCATCCAGCGCACCCAGGCTGTAGCCGGTGAGGTAGAAGTCGGTCACCGGCAGCGAGGCATTCTGCGCACGCACGGCCTGCATCACGCGGTACATGTCTTCGGCGTCTTCCTGGGTGATGCCCGGGGTGGCGAAGCGCGAAGCGGCGCTGATGAAGTCGAAGCTGGTGGGCGACGAGAGTTGCACCACGTGGTAGCCGGCCTGGTAATACAGTTTTTTCAGGTATTCGTTGATGCTGCTGTCGAACCGCGCGCCGGTGCCGGCGATCAGGAAGATCAGCGGCGCGGCGTGGTCCTGCTTGGCGATGCGATAGGTGAGTTTCTTCACCGCCCAGAAGTTGTCCGGCAGGCTGAACTCGCGCTCGGGGCGCATGTTCAGGGTGTGGTCGGACTGGTTGATCTCGTCGTCGCTCGGCAGGGTGGGCCGCAGGTCAGGCGGGGTGGTCGCGATGGTCGCTTCGAACGGGTTGGTCAAAGGGTAGCCATAGCTGGCCTGGTCGATATCGACGGCCAGTGCTGACGCACTCAAAAATAGGCTGCCCAGCAAGGCAGCGCAGCGCAAGGAACGGAGCATGACTGGATCCCTAAGAGGAAAAGGTGCTGAATGAAGTTCGCAGGCTATGACCACCACGTAATCGCCGAAGTGCCATCACTCGGCACCAAAATGTCGGAAAATTACATCAGAATTGGGCTATAGCAGGCAGAAGATACACTTTGCCACGCATTGGTGAACACTAATTGTGTGTATGTCCCTTGCCAACGGCCGGCGGGGGATTAAGCTGAGCGCCGTTTTCGCCTATCGGAGTGCCCCATGTCCCGCCGCTTCCCCTTGATTTTGCTACTGATTGCCCTGCCGTTATGGCTGGCTGCCAGTTATGGCGCACGCTATGGTTTTATGGAAGATGCGCAGTGGGTAGGCCTCTGCGCCGACGAGGCCAGTCGCTGGGAATGCCAGGTGCGTTCGAACCTGGGGTTGATGATTCACTTCCAGGTGCTTGGCTGGCTGACATTGGTGCCGGCGGTACTGGCGTTCTTCGTGCCGGGACGCGCGGGGCTGGGGTTGGCGCTGTTGGCCTTGCTCTTCGGGGTGCCCGCGCTGGTGTTGTACAACGCCAGTTTTGCAGTGTTTGCGCTGGTGATTGCGGGGTTGCGGTTGGTCAGGGTGCCGCGTGGTATCTGACAGGCCTCATCGCGGGCTTGCCTGCGATAGCGGTTTCAGACCTTGCGCACCCTCAGGCACCGCCATAATGCCAAAGCCATGAACAGGCTGACCACCGCCCAACCCCACGCCTGTTGATTGTGCAATCCTTCCTGGTACAACTGCGGCGCAATGCCGACACCGATGATCAGGGCCAGCAGCACCATCTCCCGACGCGGCCCGCCCAACGGGCGCACCAGGTACACCAAAGCCGGCAGCACCAGTGCCGCGCTGGGAAAGCTGCGATAACGCGGGTCGAACACCATGGCGAGCATCATCACCGCGCCGGCGAACCCGCACATAGCCACCAGCCAGCCTCCACGTCGCTCCATCCAGGCGAACGCCCGCTCACGCCAACCCTCGCGAGCGCTCAGGGCAAGGGCCGCGTGAGTCAGCACCAGCAGGTTCAACACCACCAGCACGGCGGCCCAGGCCCATTCATCTGTAGAGCGTGCCGTGACGCGGGCCAGCTCAGCCCAGGTGCCGATTGAGCATGCGGCGACGGCGCCCAGCAGTGGCAGCGCAAGTGCGTTGCGCCTGCTGCGTATGCGGCCGCCCAGTACCAACGCAGCTAACAAAATGACTCCTCCGACGCCCAGCCACACTCGCCAGTACGGCACATTGCTCACCGGTCCGGCGAGGATGCCCTTTTCCTGGCGATCGGCATCGAAAAGCCCCCAATAGCCGCCCACGGCACCTTCATTGAGCCGTTTCCACGGCTGGTCAAAGGCTTCGATCAGGTTGTAGTGCCAGCCATTGGCTTCGGCCATGGCGACGAAGCCGCGCATGAACTTCGCCTGGTTGACCCGACTTGGCACGGCAGTCTCGCGCTGGCGGCCCTGGCTGGGCCAGCCGGTTTCGCCGATCAGTATGTCCTTGTCGGGGAAGTTGTGACCGAAGGTCTGGCGCACATCGCCCACATGCTTGAGGGCCTGGTCGATGCCGGATGGGTCATCTTCCCAGTACGGCAGCAGGTGAATGGTCAGGAAATCCACGGCCGGAGCGATTTCCGGGTGCTGCAGCCAGAATTCCCACACGTCGGCGTAGGTCACTGGCTGTTTGATCTGGCTTTTGACGGTGTGGATCAGCTTCACCAGTTGCGTGGCGGTGACTTCCTTGCGCAGCAGCGCTTCGTTGCCGACGATCACTGACGTCACTACGTCGGGGTTGGCGTTGGCGGCGGCGATCAGCAACTCGACTTCTTTTTTGGTGGCGATCGGGTCACTGCTGACCCAGGCGCCAATCATCAGCTTCAGCCCGTGCTTGCGTGCCAGCGCCGGTATGGCCTCAAGGCCGTACATCGAATAAGTGCGGATGCACTCAAAGCGCGTGGCCAGCAGGGCGAGGTCGGCGTCCACGCGCTCGGGCCGCAGGGTGAACGGCTGGTCATAAGGCGATTGGTCCTTGTCGAACGGCGTGTAGGACGCGCATTGCAACTTGTGGCTGGCGCTGGCGACGTCCGGCAGCACCACGGAACGGCCCAGGCCGTACCAGTAACCAACGAGGGCCAGCAGGCCAAGCAGCAAGGCAAGGCAATAGGGCAGGGCAGGGAAGCGGGCAGTGGCGGGCATGGTCGGCTTTTCTGGGGGAGCAAAGGCGCGCATCTTACCCGGATTTGTCCCGTCCCAGTGGGGCTGCATACTTTTGACATGCAAAGTTCGAGCGGGATATTGGCGTTAAATCCTACAAAGCGTCCTACTGGCTATGTGATGTCGTTTCTTGCTTACCCAAGGTCGCTGACAGAGCAGGTCGAATGCCCGCTCAGGTTGATGATCCAAGCGTCAGCACTCCACTGATGGCGTACCACCGTGATCGACGCGCGTGATGGGGGCGCGGTGCACCCTATAACAACAGGTTGACGTCGCTCGGCATCCGCCGGGCGCAGCACTTTCGGGGAAGTACTATGAAGATGCGACGACTCTTGGGCGCAGCTGCCACTCTGGTAGTTGCGATGGGCTCCACACTGGCCAGTGCCGACAGCAAGACCCTGAGTATCGGCTACGTGGACGGGTGGTCCGACAGCGTTGCCACCACTCACGTGGCGGCTGAGGTGATCAAGCAGAAGCTCGGCTACGACGTAAAACTGCAAGCGGTTGCCACCGGGATCATGTGGCAGGGCGTCGCCACCGGCAAGCTCGATGCCATGCTCTCTGCCTGGCTGCCGGTGACCCACGGTGAATACTGGACCAAGAACAAGGACAAGGTGGTCGATTACGGCCCCAACTTCAAGGATGCGAAAATCGGCCTGATCGTGCCGGAGTACGTCAAGGCCAAGTCCATCGAAGACCTCAAGACCGACACCACCTTCAAGAACAAGATCGTCGGCATCGACGCCGGTTCAGGCGTGATGCTCAAGACCGACGAAGCGATCAAGGCCTACGGCCTGGACTACAAGCTGCAGGCCAGCTCCGGCGCAGCAATGATCGCCGAACTGACCCGTGCCGAAGACAAGCAGGAATCCATTGCGGTCACCGGTTGGGTGCCACACTGGATGTTCGCCAAGTGGAAACTGCGTTTCCTGGAAGACCCAAAAGGGATTTATGGTGCTGCTGAAACCGTCAACAGCATCGGCAGCAAGGGCCTGGAGAAGAAAGCGCCGGAAGTCGCAGCCTTCCTGAAGAAATTCCAGTGGGCCTCCAAGGATGAAATCGGCGAAGTCATGCTCGCGATCCAGGAAGGCGCCAAGCCTGATGCCGCGGCCAAGGACTGGGTCGCCAAGCACCCTGAGCGCGTCGCTGAATGGACCGCTAAATAACCCAGCCTTGATGCAACCCCTTGTGGGAGGGGGCTTGCTCCCGATTGCGGCATGTCAGCCACAGATGTTTTGGCTGACCCACTGCGATCGGGAGCAAGCCCCCTCCCACATTATTTTCGTCCCCCGCAAATGTTTCTGCGCCCTCCCAATCCCTCGCTACACTCCCTCTACTACTAAGGTCGTCTGGAACCTGTTCCAGAGCCGCATACAGTGGCCATGTTCCAATAATAAAAAAGCTGTGCTGCGAGGATAAAAATAATGAACGACAGCATTTACCTCTCGATTCAAAACAGCCCGCGCTTCAAGGAGCTGGTGAGAAAAAGGGAAAGGTTCGCCTGGATTCTCTCGGCGATCATGCTCGGGCTCTACTCCGCTTTCATCCTGTTGATCGCCTACGGGCCACAAGTGCTGGGGGCCAAGATCAGCCCCGGTTCGTCGATTACCTGGGGCATTCCCCTGGGCGTCGGGCTGATTGTGTCCGCGTTCATCCTGACCGGCATTTACGTGCGCCGGGCCAATGGCGAGTTTGACGACCTGAACAATGCGATTCTCAAGGAGGCTGCGCAATGATCCGGCGTCTACTGGCACTCTTCGGCGCTTCGCTGTTTGCTCCCGCCCTTTGGGCGGCGGACGCATTGACCGGCGAAGTGCACAAGCAACCCCTCAACGTCTCCGCCATCGTGATGTTTGTCGCGTTCGTCGGTGCCACCCTGTGCATCACCTACTGGGCGTCCAAGCGCAACAAGTCGGCGGCCGACTACTACGCGGCCGGCGGCAAGATCACCGGTTTCCAGAACGGCCTGGCGATCGCCGGCGACTACATGTCGGCGGCGTCCTTCCTGGGGATTTCCGCCCTGGTGTTCACCTCCGGCTACGACGGCCTGATCTACTCGATCGGCTTCCTGGTGGGTTGGCCGATCATTCTGTTCCTGATCGCCGAGCGCCTGCGTAACCTGGGCAAGTACACCTTTGCCGACGTGGCGTCCTATCGCCTCGGGCAAACCCAGATCCGCAGCCTGTCGGCCTGTGGTTCGCTGGTGGTGGTGGCGTTCTACCTGATCGCGCAGATGGTGGGCGCGGGCAAGCTGATCCAGTTGCTGTTCGGTCTGGACTACCACGTAGCGGTGATCCTGGTCGGCATCCTGATGTGCATGTACGTGCTGTTCGGCGGCATGCTGGCGACCACCTGGGTGCAGATCATCAAGGCGGTGCTATTGCTGTCCGGTGCTTCATTCATGGCGCTGATGGTGATGAAGCACGTCAACTTCGACTTCAACATGCTGTTTGCCGAGGCGATCAAGGTTCACCCCAAAGGTGAAGCGATCATGAGCCCTGGCGGCCTGGTGAAAGACCCGATTTCGGCATTCTCCCTGGGCCTGGCACTGATGTTCGGTACCGCCGGCCTGCCGCACATCCTGATGCGCTTCTTCACCGTGAGTGACGCCAAGGAAGCGCGCAAGAGCGTGCTGTATGCAACCGGCTTCATCGGCTACTTCTACATCCTCACCTTCATCATCGGTTTTGGCGCGATCCTGCTGGTCAGCACCAATCCGGCGTTCAAGGATGCGGCTGGCGCTCTGCTGGGCGGCAACAACATGGCGGCAGTGCACCTGGCCAACGCGGTGGGCGGCAGTATCTTCCTGGGCTTCATCTCGGCCGTGGCGTTTGCCACCATCCTCGCGGTGGTGGCCGGCTTGACCCTGGCCGGTGCGTCGGCGGTGTCCCATGACCTGTATGCCAGCGTGATCAAGAAGGGCAAGGCCAACGAAAAGGATGAGATTCGCGTGTCGAAGATCACCACCGTGGCCCTGGGTGTATTGGCGATCGGCCTGGGTATCCTGTTCGAAAGCCAGAACATCGCGTTCATGGTGGGCCTGGCGTTCTCCATTGCTGCCAGCTGTAACTTCCCGGTGCTGCTGCTTTCCATGTACTGGAAAAACCTCACCACCCGTGGCGCCATGATCGGCGGCTGGCTGGGCTTGATCAGCGCCGTGGGCCTGATGGTGCTGGGCCCGACCATCTGGGTCTCGATCCTGCATCATGAAAAAGCCATCTTCCCGTACGAATACCCGGCGCTGTTCTCGATGATCATCGCGTTCGTGGGGATCTGGTTCTTCTCCATCACCGACAAGTCGGCGGCGGCAGAGAAAGAGCGTGCGCTGTACTTCCCGCAGTTTGTGCGTTCGCAGACTGGCCTGGGGGCGAGTGGGGCGGTTAATCACTAAGGATGCAGCGGGATAAGGAAATGCCCCGGTCGAAAGGCCGGGGCATTTTTTTGTCTGTGTTTTTGTGGTGCTGGTGCTGGCCTCATCGGGAGCAAGCCCCCTCCTACAGTTAACCGGGTACATCATTTGGAATACAGTCAAATGTGGGAGGGGGCTTGCTCTCGATGGCGGTAGGCCAGACAGCACAAACAAAAACGGCCTCCACTAAGGAAGGCCGTTCTCGGTACAACCAGGCAATTGCTTACTTGCGATCTTCCAGCTTGGTAATGTCACGCGACTCGTAGCCGGTGTACAGCTGGCGCGGGCGGCCAATCTTGTACGGGCTGGAGAGCATTTCCTTCCAGTGGGAGATCCAGCCCACGGTCCGCGCCAGGGCGAAGATCACGGTGAACATGCTGGTTGGAATGCCGATCGCCTTGAGGATGATCCCCGAGTAAAAGTCGACGTTCGGGTACAGCGAGCGTTCGATGAAGTACGGGTCGGTCAGGGCGATCTCTTCCAGGCGCATGGCCAGTTCGAGTTGCGGATCGTTCTTGATGCCCAGCTCTTTCAACACTTCGTCGCAGGTCTGCTTCATCACGGTGGCACGCGGGTCGCGGTTCTTGTAGACGCGGTGACCGAAGCCCATCAACTTGAACGGATCGTTCTTGTCCTTGGCCTTGGCGATGAATTTGTCGATGTTGGACACATCGCCGATTTCATCGAGCATGGTCAGCACGGCTTCGTTCGCACCGCCGTGGGCAGGGCCCCAGAGTGCGGCGATACCGGCGGCGATACAGGCAAACGGGTTGGCACCCGAAGAACCTGCCAGGCGCACGGTGGACGTCGAGGCGTTCTGCTCGTGGTCGGCGTGGAGGATGAAGATCCGGTCCATGGCCTTGGCGAGCACCGGGCTGATCGGTTTGATCTCGCACGGGGTGTTGAACATCATGTGCAGGAAGTTTTCTGCATACGTCAGGTCGTTGCGCGGGTACATCATGGGTTGGCCCATGGAGTACTTGTAGACCATCGCGGCCAGCGTCGGCATCTTGGCAACCAGGCGGATCGCGGAGATTTCGCGATGCTGCGGGTTATTGATGTCCAGGGAGTCGTGATAGAAGGCCGAGAGGGCGCCGACCACGCCGCACATGACGGCCATCGGGTGGGCGTCGCGACGGAAGCCGTTGAAGAAGGTCTTCAACTGCTCATGAACCATGGTGTGGTTCTTCACGGTGCTGACGAACTGGGCTTTCTGCTCGGCTGTTGGCAGTTCGCCATTTAGCAGCAGGTAGCAGGTTTCCAGGTAGTCCGACTGTTCAGCGAGTTGCTCGATCGGGTAGCCCCGGTGCAGCAGAATGCCATTGTCGCCATCGATATAGGTGATCTTCGACTCGCAGGAAGCGGTCGACATGAAGCCTGGGTCGAAAGTGAAACGGCCCGTGGCCGTCAGGCCCCGTACGTCGATAACATCGGGACCAACGGTGCCGGTTAAAATGGGCAGCTCGACGGGGGCTGCGCCCTCGATGATCAACTGCGCTTTTTTGTCAGCCATGTGGCCTCCTATTTATGCTTCAAATCATCAGACAGCCCCCCACGCAGGGCCCGCACCACTATAGTGAGATAAATTCAGAAGTCAATTTGCCTAAAGTCTTGCTCCAGAAGGCTTTAACCATACTTTTTCGTCGAAATTGACTGCCGTTTACGCCTTTTATACCGCCAGCGCAATCCGCTATTAGGGTGAGGAGCGCGCGTTGTCATTAGTAGCCTAACTGTCTATACTCGGCCACCGACCGCCAAGGGCTTTTGGGCTTGCTTTCATTGGGGGTCGCACTCCCTGGGTGGTGCTTACCTGACCAGTCGCACTCCCCAACAACTTTGCCCTGATTGTTAGGGGCTCTTCAGTGTGAAAAAAGCCGTGAATAGCCAACGACCTGTAAACCTAGACCTAAGGACCATCAAACTCCCCATCACCGGCGTTACGTCGTTCCTGCACCGTGTTTCCGGCATCATCCTGTTCCTCGGCCTGGGCATCATGCTTTACGCATTGAGCAAATCCCTGGAGTCCGCGGAAGGTTACGCCGAGGTGAAGGCATACTTGACCAGCCCGCTGGCCAAGTTCGTAGCATGGGGCCTCCTGTCCGCTCTGCTGTATCACCTGGTAGCCGGCGTGCGCCACTTGATCATGGATGCAGGCATCGGTGAGACGCTGGAAGGCGGCCGCCTGGGCTCGAAAATCATCATCGCCATTTCCGTGGTGCTGATCGTTCTGGCAGGAGTTTGGATATGGTAACCAGCGTAACGAATCTGTCCCGTTCAGGCCTCTATGACTGGATGGCACAGCGTGTGTCTGCGGTCGTTCTCGCGGCTTATTTCATTTTCCTGATCGGATACCTCGTCGCAAACCCGGGCATCGGCTATGAGCAATGGCACGGCCTGTTCGCTCACAATGCGATGCGAATCTTCAGTCTGCTGGCCCTTGTAGCCCTGGGCGCACACGCCTGGGTCGGCATGTGGACCATCGCGACCGACTACCTGACGCCGATGGCGCTGGGCAAGTCCGCGACCGCAGTCCGTTTTCTCTTTCAGGCAGTCTGCGGCATCGCGATGTTCGCTTACTTCGTCTGGGGTGTGCAGATTCTTTGGGGTATCTGATTCATGGCTAACATTCCAACTATTTCCTTCGACGCCATCATTATTGGTGGCGGCGGTGCCGGCATGCGCGCTGCGCTGCAGCTGGCCCAGGGTGGTCACAAGACTGCCGTGATCACCAAGGTGTTCCCGACCCGTTCCCATACCGTATCGGCCCAGGGTGGCATCACCTGCGCCATCGCTTCCGCCGACCCGAACGATGACTGGCGCTGGCACATGTACGATACCGTCAAGGGTTCCGACTACATCGGTGACCAGGACGCTATCGAATACATGTGTCAGGAAGGCCCGGCTGCGGTGTTCGAGCTGGACCACATGGGTCTGCCGTTCTCCCGTACCGAGCAAGGCCGTATCTACCAGCGTCCATTCGGCGGTCAGTCGAAGGATTACGGTAAAGGCGGGCAGGCTGCCCGTACTTGCGCGGCCTCCGACCGTACCGGTCACGCGCTGCTGCACACCCTTTATCAGGGCAACCTGAAAGCCGGTACCACGTTCCTGAACGAGTACTACGCGGTGGACCTGGTAAAGAACGCCGACGGTGCATTCGTCGGTGTGATCGCCATCTGCATCGAAACCGGTGAAACCTCCTACATCCGCGCCAAGGCCACTGTGCTGGCGACCGGCGGTGCAGGCCGTATCTACGCGTCCACCACCAATGCCCTGATCAACACCGGTGACGGCGTTGGCATGGCGCTGCGTGCCGGCGTGCCGGTGCAGGACATCGAAATGTGGCAGTTCCACCCCACCGGCATCGCCGGCGCTGGTGTACTGGTCACCGAAGGTTGCCGTGGTGAAGGTGGTTACCTGATCAACAAGCACGGCGAGCGTTTCATGGAGCGTTATGCTCCCAACGCCAAGGACCTCGCCGGTCGTGACGTTGTGGCCCGTTCCATGGTTAAAGAGATCATTGCCGGCAACGGCTGTGGCCCGAATGGCGACCACGTACTGCTCAAGCTCGATCACCTGGGCGAAGAAGTGCTGCACAGCCGTCTGCCAGGTATCTGCGAGCTGTCCAAGACCTTCGCTCACGTCGACCCGGTGGTTGCGCCGGTGCCGGTTGTTCCGACCTGCCACTACATGATGGGCGGCGTGCCGACCAACATTCATGGCCAGGCGATCACCCAGAACGCCGACGGCGTGGACGAAATCATCCACGGCCTGTTCGCGGTAGGCGAAGTGGCTTGTGTATCGGTACACGGTGCCAACCGTCTGGGCGGCAACTCGCTGCTCGACCTGGTGGTATTCGGCCGCGCGGCCGGCCTGCACCTGGAAAAAGCGTTGACCGACGGCATCGAATACGATGACGCCACCGACGCCAACATCGAAGCGGCCCTGTCCCGCCTGAACGCGCTGAACGAGCGCACCGATGGCGAAGACGTCGCTACCCTGCGTCGCGAGCTGCAAAGCTGCATGCAGAACTACTTCGGTGTGTTCCGTACCGGCGAATACATGCAGAAGGGCATCGCCCAGTTGGCGGATCTGCGCCAGCGCATCGGCAACGTCAAGATCAACGATAAGAGCCAGGCATTCAACACCGCTCGTATCGAAGCCCTTGAGCTGCAAAACCTGTTGGAAGTGGCTGAAGCAACGGCGATCGCCGCCGAGGTTCGTAAAGAATCCCGTGGTGCTCATGCCCGTGAAGACTTTGAAGACCGCGACGACGAAAACTGGTTGTGCCACACCCTGTACTTCCCGGGTGACAAGCGCGTAACCAAGCGTGCCGTGAACTTCTCGCCGAAGACTGTTCCGACGTTTGAACCGAAAATTCGGACTTACTAAGGGTGGCTGCCATGTTGAAAGTCAGTGTTTACCGCTACAACCCTGATCAGGACGCCGCGCCGTTCATGCAGGAATTCCAGGTCGATACCGGTGGTAAGGACCTGATGGTGCTGGACGTGCTGGCCCTGATCAAAGAGCAGGACGAGGGTTTCTCCTATCGTCGCTCTTGCCGTGAAGGTGTCTGCGGTTCCGACGGCATGAACATCAACGGCAAAAACGGTCTGGCGTGCATCACGCCGCTGTCGGCCGTGGTTAAAGGCAACAAGCTGATCGTTCGTCCACTGCCAGGTTTGCCGGTTATCCGTGACCTGGTTGTCGATATGAGCATCTTCTACAAGCAATACGAGAAAGTTAAGCCGTTCCTGCAGAACGACACGCCGGCTCCGGCCATCGAGCGTCTGCAGTCCCCTGAAGAGCGTGAAAAGCTCGACGGTCTGTACGAGTGCATCCTGTGCGCCTGTTGCTCGACCTCGTGCCCGTCCTTCTGGTGGAACCCGGACAAGTTCCTGGGTCCAGCCGCTCTGCTGCAAGCGTATCGCTTCCTGGCAGACAGCCGTGACACCAAGACATCCGAGCGTCTGGCTTCGCTGGATGACCCGTTCAGCGTATTCCGCTGCCGCGGGATCATGAACTGCGTCAACGTATGTCCCAAAGGCCTGAACCCGACTAAGGCCATTGGTCACATCCGCAACATGCTGCTGCAAAGCGGCGTGTAACCGGCGTTGTAACAAGGCAGGACCGTTGTGCCCGTAAATGCTGCGGCGCAGGCTTCAACCGGCGCCGTAGTTTTAACTTGAGCAGCGACTTACAAAGCCGCAGCTCTTATTTTGAAGAAATGAGACAAGCAGGGGCATTCGGGTTGGTACCCGAACTATCAGCGTGATCCTAAGTGGCTTGTTTTGGTCGCTGCACTTGGCCTTTTGCAAGCAAACTCGGTGTTTTCGCCGGTGGTGTCCCCAAATCGAGGGTGACCAAGCATGCAAGAAAGCGTGATGCAGCGCATGTGGAACAGCGGCTATCTTTCAGGTGGTAACGCTGCCTATGTGGAAGAGCTTTATGAGCTCTACCTGCACGACCCTAACGCTGTGCCAGAAGAATGGCGCACCAAATTTCAGACGTTGTCTTCAGACGGCAACGCTGCCACCGATGTATCGCACGCAACAATTCGCGATCAGTTCGTGCTGCTGGTCAAGAACCAGCGCCGCGCCCAACCGGTTTCCGCCGGCAGCGTGAGCAGTGAGCACGAGAAGAAGCAAGTTGAAGTACTGCGACTGATCCAGGCTTACCGGATGCGTGGCCACCAGGCGGCCCAGCTTGACCCGCTGGGGCTCTGGAAGCGTCCTGCACCGGCTGACCTGTCGATCAATCATTACGGCTTGACCAATGCCGATCTTGATACGACCTTCCGTGCCGGCGACCTGTTCATCGGCAAAGAGGAAGCGAGCCTACGCGAAATTCACGAAGCGTTGCAGCAGACATATTGCCGCACCATCGGCGCTGAATTCACGCACATCACCGATTCCGAGCAACGCCACTGGTTCCAGCATCGCCTCGAAGGCGTGCGTGGCCGTCCGGTGCTGTCCGCCGATGTACGCAGCCACCTGCTTGAGCGCGTCACCGCTGCTGAAGGTCTGGAAAAATACCTGGGCACCAAATACCCGGGCACCAAGCGTTTCGGCCTGGAAGGCGGCGAAAGCCTGATTCCGATGCTCGACGAACTGATCCAGCGTTCCGGTTCCTATGGCACCAAGGAAGTCGTGATCGGCATGGCTCACCGTGGTCGCCTGAACGTGTTGGTCAACACCTTCGGTAAGAACCCGCGCGAGCTGTTCGACGAGTTCGAAGGCAAGAAAAAGGTCGAGCTGGGTTCCGGTGACGTCAAATACCACCAGGGCTTCTCGTCCAACGTCATGACCTCGGGCGGTGAAGTGCACCTGGCCATGGCGTTCAACCCCTCCCACCTGGAAATCGTTTCTCCAGTGGTCGAGGGTTCGGTGCGTGCTCGCCAAGACCGTCGCAACGACGCCACCGGTGAGAAAGTGCTGCCGATTTCCATCCACGGTGACGCGGCATTCGCTGGTCAAGGCGTGGTCCTGGAAACCTTCCAGATGTCGCAGACCCGTGGCTTCAAGACGGGCGGCACCGTACACATCGTCATCAACAACCAGGTAGGCTTCACCATCAGCAACCCGCTGGACGCGCGCTCTACCGAGTACGCCACCGACGTTGCCAAGATGATCCAGGCGCCGATCCTCCATGTGAATGGCGATGATCCGGAAGCCGTGCTGTTCGTGACCCAGCTGGCCGTCGACTACCGCATGCAGTTCAAGCGTGACGTGGTGATCGACCTCGTGTGCTACCGCCGTCGCGGTCACAACGAAGCGGATGAGCCAAGCGGCACCCAGCCGTTGATGTACCAGCAGATCACCAAGCAGCGCACCACCCGTGAACTGTATGCCGAAAGCCTGACCAAGGCCGGCATCGTTGACGAAGCCCGTGTGCAGGCGAAGATCGATGAATACCGCAACGCGCTGGACAACGGTCTGCATGTGGTGAAAAGCCTGGTCAAGGAACCGAACAAAGAGCTGTTCGTCGACTGGCGTCCATACCTGGGTCACACCTGGACGGCGCGTCACGACACCTCGTTCGACCTCAAGACCCTGCAGGAACTGTCGGCCAAGCTGCTGGAAATCCCGGATGGCTTCGTCGTACAGCGCCAAGTGTCGAAGATCTACGAAGACCGTCAGAAGATGCAAGTCGGCGGCCTGCCGATCAACTGGGGTTACGCTGAAACCATGGCGTACGCGACCCTGGCGTTCGAAGGTCACCCGATCCGCATGACCGGCCAGGACATCGGCCGTGGTACGTTCTCGCACCGTCATGCCGTGTTGCACAACCAGAAAGACGCGGGCACCTACGTTCCGCTGCAGAACCTGTACGAAGGTCAGCCGCGCTTCGACCTGTACGACTCGTTCCTGTCGGAAGAAGCCGTGCTGGCGTTCGAATACGGTTACTCCACCACCACGCCGCAGGCGCTGGTGATCTGGGAAGCCCAGTTCGGCGACTTCGCCAACGGTGCCCAGGTGGTGATCGACCAGTTCATCACCAGCGGTGAGCACAAGTGGGGCCGCCTGTGCGGTCTGACCATGCTGCTGCCGCACGGTTATGAAGGCCAGGGCCCGGAGCACTCTTCGGCCCGTCTGGAGCGTTACCTGCAACTGTGCGCCGAGCACAACATTCAGGTATGCGTGCCGACGACCCCGGCGCAGATCTACCACTTGCTGCGTCGCCAGGTGATCCGTCCGCTGCGCAAGCCGTTGATCGTGCTGACGCCGAAATCGCTGTTGCGCCACAAGCTGGCCATTTCGACCCTGGAAGACCTGGCCGAAGGTTCGTTCCAGACCGTTATTCCAGAAATCGACACACTCGATCCGGCCAAGGTGACACGCCTGATCCTGTGCAGCGGCAAGGTCTACTACGACCTGCTGGAAAAACGCCGTGCCGAAGGCCGCGAAGACATCGCCATCGTGCGTATCGAGCAGCTTTACCCGTTCCCGGAAGATGACCTCATGGAGATCATCGCGCCTTACACCCAGCTCACGAATGTGGTGTGGTGTCAGGAAGAACCGATGAACCAGGGCGCCTGGTACAGCAGCCAGCATCATTTGCGTCGCAGTATCGGCAACCACAACCGGGCGCTGAACCTGGAGTACGCCGGTCGTGATGCTTCTGCTGCACCTGCGTGTGGTTATGCGTCGATGCACGCCGAGCAGCAGGAAAAACTGCTGCAAGATGCTTTCACTGTTTAACGCCTTCGCGCTGACTGAAACCGAATTTTAAGGACCCACAGATAATGGCTATCGAAATCAAAGCCCCGTCATTCCCGGAATCGGTTGCCGATGGCACCGTTGCCACCTGGCACAAGAAACCAGGCGAGGCCGTCAAGCGTGACGACCTGATCGTCGACATCGAGACTGACAAGGTCGTACTGGAAGTGTTGGCCGAAGCCGACGGCGTTCTGGGCGCCATCGTTGCCCAAGAGGGAGATACCGTTCTCTCCAACCAGGTACTGGGTTCGATCGAAGAGGGCAGCGCTGCCGCTCCGGCGCCTGCTGCCGCTGCTGCACCGGCTGCTGCTGCGCCTGCTGCCGCCGCACCGGCTGCCGCTGGCGAAGATCCAATCGCAGCCCCGGCTGCGCGTCAATTGGCCGAAGAAAACGGCATCAACCTGGCGTCCGTCAAGGGCACCGGCAAAGATGGCCGTGTGACCAAGGAAGACGTGGTTGCTGCTGTTGAAGCCAAGAAGAACGCACCTGCCGCCGCACCGGTCAAGGCTGCCGCGCCGGCCGCCGCTGCGCCAGTGTTCGCCGCCGGCGACCGCACCGAGAAGCGCGTGCCGATGACCCGTGTGCGTGCCACCGTGGCCAAGCGCCTGGTTGAAGCACAGTCGAACATGGCGATGCTGACCACCTTCAACGAAGTCGACATGACCGAAGTCATGGCCCTGCGTTCGAAGTACAAGGACCTGTTCGAGAAGAGCCACAACGGCGTGCGCCTTGGCTTCATGTCGTTCTTCGTGAAAGCGGCCACCGAAGCGCTGAAGCGCTACCCGGCAGTCAACGCTTCCATCGACGGCACCGATATCGTTTACCACGGCTATGCAGACGTCGGCGTTGCCGTGTCCAGCGACCGTGGCCTGGTAGTGCCGGTATTGCGTAACGCCGAGCTGATGAGCCTGGCTGAAATCGAAGGCGGCATTGCCGGTTTCGGCAAGAAAGCCCGTGACGGCAAGCTGACCATCGACGAGATGACCGGTGGTACCTTCACCATCACCAACGGTGGTACCTTCGGTTCCATGATGTCGACGCCGATCGTCAACCCGCCGCAAGCTGCGATCCTGGGCATGCACAACATCCTCCAGCGTCCGATGGCCATCAACGGCCAGGTTGTGATCCGCCCGATGATGTACCTGGCGCTGTCGTACGATCACCGCCTGATCGATGGTAAAGAAGCCGTGACTTTCCTGGTGACCATCAAGAACCTGCTGGAAGACCCGGCGCGTCTGCTGCTGGATATCTGATAAAAGCAGCTTCAAGTTGCGAGCTGCAAGCTGCAGGAAAAATCAGCTTGGCTTGCAACTTGTTGCTTGAAGCTTGTCGCTAAATAGAGGATCTATTTTCATGTCGCAGAAATTTGACGTTGTAGTGATTGGTGCAGGTCCTGGCGGCTATGTTGCCGCCATCAAGGCCGCACAATTGGGCCTCTCGACTGCTTGCATCGAAAAATACACCGACAAGGAAGACAAACTGGCACTGGGCGGTACCTGCCTGAACGTCGGTTGCATTCCTTCCAAGGCGCTGCTGGACAGCTCCTGGAAATTCCACGAAGCCCAGGACGGTTTCGCGATCCACGGCATCAACCATGCCGGCGTTACCATGGACGTGCCAGCGATGATCGGCCGCAAGGCCAACATCGTTAAAGGCCTGACCTCTGGCGTTGCCACCCTGTTCAAGGCCAACGGCGTCACTTCCCTGCAAGGTCACGGCAAACTGCTGGCCGGCAAGAAAGTTGAAATCACCAAGCCGGACGGTTCGGTCGAAGTCATCGAAGCCGAGAACGTGATTCTGGCCCCAGGCTCGCGTCCAATTGACATTCCACCGGCGCCCGTCGATCAGAACGTGATCGTTGATTCGACCGGCGCCCTGGAATTCCAGGCCGTGCCGAAGCGTTTGGGCGTGATCGGCGCCGGCGTTATCGGCCTGGAACTGGGCTCGGTCTGGTCCCGTCTGGGTTCGGAAGTCACCGTGCTGGAAGCCCTGGACACGTTCCTGCTGGCTGCCGACACCGCCGTTTCCAAGGAAGCCTACAAGACCCTGACCAAACAGGGTCTGGACATCAAGCTGGGCGCCCGCGTGACCGGTTCCAAGGTCAACGGCGAAGAAGTCGTGGTGACCTACACCGATAAAGACGGCGAGCAGACCATCACCTTCGACAAGCTGATCGTGGCCGTAGGCCGTCGTCCGGTGACCACCGACCTGCTGGCTTCCGACAGCGGCGTGAACATCGACGAGCGTGGTTTCATCCATGTCGACGATCACTGCGCCACCACCGTTCCTGGCGTTTATGCCATCGGCGACGTGGTACGCGGCATGATGCTGGCGCACAAGGCGTCCGAAGAAGGCATCATGGTTGTCGAGCGCATCAAGGGTCACAAAACCCAGATGAACTACGATCTGGTGCCATCGGTTATCTACACCCACCCGGAAATTGCATGGGTCGGCAAGAACGAACAGCAGTTGAAAGCTGAAGGCGTAGAAGTTAACGTCGGCACCTTCCCGTTTGCCGCTTCCGGCCGTGCCATGGCAGCCAACGACACCGGTGGTTTTGTCAAAATCATCGCTGATGCCAAGACTGACCGCGTATTGGGCGTGCACGTAATCGGCCCGAGCGCTGCAGAACTGGTTCAGCAAGGCGCTATCGGTATGGAATTCGGCACCAGTGCCGAAGACCTGGGCATGATGGTCTTCTCCCATCCGACCCTGTCCGAAGCGTTGCACGAAGCAGCGTTGGCGGTGAATGGCGGCGCCATCCACATCGCCAACCGCAAGAAGCGCTAAGCGAGATAATAAGAAACCACGGCGGAGTTGCCCGTCGTGAGTCTTGCGCGCAAGGCTCACCGCGGAATATCCGCTGGACGCAGCCTTGTGCAGCTTTACGGGCCATGAGCCCCGCAGGTTGCGCAAGCAGCAGTCACAGGTGGCGCGGCACTCATAATGAGCGCAGCGCCGAATGCGCAGTACCTAACGAAGACGGTAAAAAGCATGAATCTTCACGAGTATCAGGGTAAGCAGCTGTTCGCTGAATACGGCCTGCCAGTATCCAAGGGCTACGCAGTAGACACCCCGGAAGCAGCAGCAGAAGCTTGCGACAAGATCGGCGGCACTGAATGGGTGGTCAAAGCCCAGGTCCACGCTGGTGGTCGCGGTAAAGCGGGCGGCGTCAAGCTGGTTCGCAGCAAAGAAGACGCCAAGGCCTTCGCACAGCAGTGGCTGGGCAAGCGTCTGGTGACTTACCAGACTGATGCCAATGGCCAGCCAGTCACCAAGATCCTGGTTGAATCGTGCACTGATATCGCTAAAGAGCTGTACCTGGGCGCTGTCGTTGACCGTTCGAGCCGTCGCATCGTGTTCATGGCTTCCACCGAAGGTGGCGTGGACATCGAGAAAATCGCTCACGAAACCCCAGAAAAAATTCTGAAAGCCACGATCGATCCACTGGTTGGCGCTCAGCCGTTCCAGGGTCGCGAGCTGGCTTTCCAGCTGGGCCTGGAAGGCAAGCAAGTTGCCCAGTTCGCCAAGATCTTCGTGGGTCTGGCCAAACTGTTCCAGGATCACGATCTGGCCCTGCTGGAAGTGAACCCGCTGGTGATCAAGGCTGACGGCGATCTGCACTGCCTGGACGCGAAGATCAACATCGACGCCAACGCCATGTACCGTCAGCCAAAGCTGAAGACTTTCCACGATCCGTCGCAGGACGATCCGCGCGAAGCGCACGCTGCCAAGTTCGAACTGAACTACGTAGCCCTGGAAGGTAACATCGGTTGCATGGTCAACGGTGCCGGTCTGGCCATGGGTACCATGGACATCGTCAACCTGCATGGCGGCAAACCAGCCAACTTCCTCGACGTAGGCGGTGGTGCCACCAAAGAGCGCGTGACCGAAGCGTTCAAGATCATCCTGTCCGACTCCAACGTCGCAGCAGTATTGGTCAACATCTTCGGCGGCATCGTTCGTTGCGACATGATTGCCGAAGGCATCATCGGTGCAGTGAAAGAAGTCGGCGTTAAAATCCCGGTTGTTGTTCGCCTTGAAGGTAACAACGCTGAACTGGGCGCCAAAGTACTGGCAGAAAGCGGTTTGAACATCATCGCGGCTACCAGCCTGACCGACGCTGCTCAACAAGTTGTCAAAGCTGCGGAGGGCAAGTAATGAGCGTCCTGATCAATAAAGACACCAAAGTTATCTGCCAGGGTATTACCGGTTCGCAAGGTAGCTTCCACACCCAGCAAGCCATCGAATACGGCACCAAGATGGTTGGCGGCGTAACGCCAGGCAAAGGCGGCACCGAGCACCTGGGCCTGCCAGTGTTCAACACCGTGAAAGACGCTGTAGAAAAAACTGGCGCCACCGCCAGCGTGATCTACGTTCCTGCGCCTTTCTGCAAGGACTCCATCCTGGAAGCGGCATTCGGCGGCATCAAGCTGATCGTCTGCATCACCGAAGGCATTCCTACCCTGGACATGCTGGACGCCAAGGTTAAGTGCGACGAGCTGGGCGTAGTCCTGATCGGCCCTAACTGCCCAGGCGTGATCACCCCAGGCGAATGCAAGATCGGCATCATGCCAGGTCACATTCACTTGCCAGGCAAAGTCGGTATCGTTTCCCGTTCCGGCACCCTGACCTACGAAGCTGTGAAGCAGACCACTGACGCCGGTTTCGGTCAGTCCACTTGCGTTGGCATCGGCGGTGACCCGATCCCGGGTTCGAACTTCATCGACATCCTGAAGCTGTTCCAGGAAGACCCGAAGACCGAAGCGATCGTGATGATCGGTGAGATCGGCGGTTCGGCTGAAGAAGAAGCGGCGGCCTACATCAAGGCCCACGTGACCAAGCCGGTTGTTTCCTACATCGCTGGTGTGACTGCCCCTGCGGGCAAGCGCATGGGCCATGCGGGCGCAATCATCTCCGGCGGCAAAGGCACTGCAGACGAGAAATTCGCTGCACTGCAGGACGCAGGCGTTAAAACCGTGCGTTCGCTGGCAGATATCGGCAAGGCCCTGGCCGAGCTGACCGGTTGGGCCGTCAAGTAAGCCTCGCGCCTAACTGACGCTTCACCACACAAAGGCCACCTTCGGGTGGCCTTTGTGCGTCTGGAAATACCCATTTATTGAAATGTACTCGATCCAAGGTGGGAGCAAGCCCCCTCCCACAAGGACCGGTACCGTCAAATTAAGTGTGAAAACACGACATTAAAATGTCGCTTATCGGACAGTGCGCCCCGCAACAGTGCGTTTGTCAGTCTATTTCTGTACCCTGACCGCCTCTTTATGCGCCCGCATCCCAAAAGGAAGCGGCGCGCTGGACCGGTCGGCCCCCACCAGGGCCGACAGCCTTTCCCTCATCCACAGGGAAGCCCTCTCTAAATTCCGATTCAGTAGTGTGGTATTTCCTCAAATGAAAGTGTTGAAAAGCCAGGATATCCTGGCACTGGGCTTTATGACGTTTGCGCTGTTCGTGGGCGCCGGCAACATCATCTTCCCGCCTATCGTTGGTTTGCAGTCCGGGCCTCACGTCTGGATGGCAGCGCTGGGGTTCCTCATCACCGCAGTGGGTTTGCCGGTGGTTACCGTGATTGCCCTGGCCAAGGTCGGCGGCGGCATGGACGCGTTGAGCAGCCCAATCGGCAAGATCGCCGGCGGCCTGCTCGCGGCAGCGGCGTACCTGGCGGTAGGCCCGCTGTTCGCCACCCCGCGTACTGCGACCGTGTCGTTTGAAGTCGGCCTGGCGCCGCTGACCGGCGAAAGCCCACTGGCGCTGTTCCTCTACAGCTCTGTGTATTTCCTCGTGGTGTTCTTCGTGTCCCTGTACCCAGGACGTCTGCTGGATACCGTCGGCCGTTTCCTTGCGCCCTTGAAGATCATCGCGCTGGCGATCCTCGGCATTGCCGCGTTTGCCTTGCCGGCCGGTGAAGTGGGCGTCGCCACCCCGGAATATGTCGCTGCGCCATTCTCCCAGGGCTTTATCAATGGCTACCTGACCATGGATACCCTGGGGGCGCTGGTGTTCGGCATCGTCATCGTCAACGCGATCCGCTCCCGCGGCGTCGAATCGCCCAAGCTGATTACGCGCTATGCGATCATCGCCGGGCTGATAGCCGGTGTGGGCCTGGCGCTGGTGTACATCAGCCTGTTCCGCCTGGGCTCGGGCAGCCATGCCGTGGCGGCGGGCGCCAGCAACGGCGCGGCCGTGCTGCATGCCTATGTGCAAAGCACTTTCGGCTCGTTGGGCAGCGGCTTTTTGGCCGTGCTGATCTCCCTGGCGTGCCTGGTGACCGCCGTGGGCCTGACCTGCGCGTGCGCCGAATACTTCAGCAAAGTTTTGCCACTGTCCTACAAGACACTGGTGGTGATCCTGGCGCTGTTCTCACTGTTCGTGTCCAACCTTGGCCTGACCAAGCTGATCGCGTTCTCCATTCCGGTACTCACCGCCATCTACCCGCCATGCATCGTGCTGGTGGCGCTGAGCTTCTGCAAAGACTTCTGGCAGGAGCAGGGCCGTATCGTCGGCCCGGTGATGCTGGTGTCGTTCATTTTTGGCGGCATCGACGCGCTCAAGGGGGCCGACTCTCGCCGATTGGATGCCCGCGCAGCTGACGCACCTGCCATTGAGCGAGCAGGGGCTGGCGTGGCTGGTGCCGTCGGTGATGACGCTGGTCGTGGCGGTGGTGGTGGATCGCATGCTTGGCAAGCGCAGCGAAGCGATCGCCTGACACGGCAACACGGTTGCACAGAAATGCCTCGTATCAATCGATACGGGGCATTTTTTTGGTTCTTCACGGATTACCGGGAAAGACGCTCTTGATCTTCATGAAAAAGAACTCGCTATCCCGGTAACCGTACGCCATCCGCTTGATGACCTTTATTCGATTGTTTATTCCTTCCAACTGACCCGTATGCATCGGCCAGCGAACCCGGCTTACGATGCCTCGCCAGTAACCCTTTAGCCGTTTGGCAAACTGCACCAGAGCCGGTATTTCGCTTTCATGAGCATGGCGCAGCCATTGTTTCCAAGCCGCTCGCCAAGCCCAGGCAGCGCTTGCTGTCCAGAGCGTTTTGAGCTCAGCCTTCATCAAATAAACCGTCATCAGCGATTGGTTGGCCGCCAACAAATCCTGCAAACGAACCTGTTGTTCCGGCGTTTTCAGATTCTGCGGATTGCGCAGCAACAGCCATCGCGCCTGCTTGATGACCTTGCGAGCCGGCTTGTCATGACGCAGTCGATTGGCCTCGTCGACGCGGACCCGATCTATCACCTCTCGGCCATATTTGGCCACCACATGAAAGAGGTCGTAGACCACTCGCGCTTTCGGGCAGTGCTGACGGACCTCCAGGTCAAAAGCGGTATTCATGTCCATCGCAACCGCTTCGATTCGAGCACATCCCTCTGGCCCCAGCTCTTCGAAAAAGGGCCGAACCGCCGCCCTGCTACGGCCTTCGCCAATCCATAGCACTCTTCGCGTATCGGCATCCAACACCACACTGGCGTAGCGATGCCCTTTGAACAGCGCGAATTCATCCATCACTAGGCGTCGTGGCTGCGCCTTTGGCAGCGTGCTCAACGCCGCCTGTAAGGCTCGACGCTCCAGCAACCGAACGGTGTCCCAATGCAGGCCAAACATCTGTGCCACGTGCAGGGTTGGAAGGCGCTCGCAGGCTTGAATGACCGCATCCGCCAAGCGGCGCGTCATCCGGGCATAGCGATCCAGCCAACTGACGGCCTCCATGCGTTTGCCACAGTCGCGGCAGCCAACCCGCCTGAGCAAAACGCTGAGGCGTACCGCGCGACCGAGAATGGGAAGATCACGAACGGTTCGCTCGCAATACTCATGAGTGGTTGAACAAGGTTTTTGGCAGCCACCGCAGGAAGGAAATCGAGTGGCGTGGGGAGCCAGATCGATCTGTAGGGTGTCACCATCAGTCTTGATCGTGACGACAGAAAAGCCCTCCCAAAAAGGAAGGAAAGTATTAATATCGCGCATAAGAACGCCGGTTTGTTAGATGTGTTTGCTCGCACGAACATCATCAACCAAATCGGCGTTCTTGTTTCTGTCTTTCCCGGGATTCCGTGAAGAACCATTTTTTTTGCCTGCTTATCGCCAAGGTTCTAGAGTTGCAAGCCCGCTCCCACATTTTGACTGTGTCGCCCATATTTTCTTGTTTATCAGGACCCCTATGTCGTTCATCGAAACCAACCAAGTCCATATGCTCGCCGCCCTCTGGTTCGTGCTGTGCTGGGGCGGCTACACCCGTTATGCCCTCTGGAAAGCCCGCGATACCGCATGCCTGGCCAGTGTGCTGCACCTGTACCGTGAAGACTGGATGCGCCGCATGTTGCTGCGCGACAACCGCATTGCCGACGCCAGCGTGATCGGCAACCTGGAGCGCAACGCCTCGTTCTTCGCCTCCAGCACCTTGATCATCCTCGCAGGCATCCTCACCGTGCTGGGCGCCTCGGAGCGCGCCGTGTCGCTGCTGGCGGACATCCCCATGGTGCAGCAGGCGTCCCAGGGCATGTCGGAAATCAAGCTGCTGTGCCTGGCGCTGGTGTTCGTCTACGCGTTTTTTACGTTCAGCTGGTGCATGCGCCAGTACAACTTCGCAGCGGTACTGGTGGGGTCAGCGCCGATGATTGGTGAGCGCCAGGTGTCCGAGCAGGAACGCAAGGCGTTTGCGCTACGGGCAGCGCGGGTCATCTCCATGGCCGCCAACCAGTTCAACTTCGGCCTGCGTGCTTATTACTTTGGCATGACCATGCTGGCGTGGTTTGTCAGCCCCTGGCTGTTCATGTTGATGAGTGCCGGGGTAGTGGTGGTGTTGTATCGCCGCGAGTTTCATTCCGATGTGCTGCAAGTGATGGTGTATACGCAGACGGACACGCCGCCGGAGGCGCTCAAGGACGCAGTTTAGTTTGAGGCACGTCGAATTTTAAAAACGCCGGACAAAGAAAAGCCCGCTATTGAAGCGGGCTTTCTTTTACAACCAGGCTACATCAGACCGCGGTATCAGGAACCGGTCGAAGGCGTGGCTTCTTTTGCAGCGGCTGCGTTCGATTCGGCCTGAGCTTTGGCAGCTTCGGCGTTTTCTTTTGCAGCGTCATTCACTTTATCCTGAGCCTTCGCCATATCTTTCTGAGCTTGCTCAGAGTGCGAAGCGGCATCTTGTGCTTTGTCTTCGGATTTCTTGTCGCAGGCAGCGAGGCCAAGGGCAGCAGCCAACATCATGGAAACAGCTAAAGTCTTGCGCATGGGGTGTTTCTCCTTATTGAAGATATC
Organism: Pseudomonas trivialis; assembly: GCF_036864995.1. Classification (NCBI taxonomy): domain Bacteria; kingdom Pseudomonadati; phylum Pseudomonadota; class Gammaproteobacteria; order Pseudomonadales; family Pseudomonadaceae; genus Pseudomonas; species Pseudomonas trivialis. The sequence goes on from NZ_CP142151.1 coordinate 1,787,404, forward strand.
TTCTGGCCTTTCGAGCCTGGGGGTTCAGCATTAGTTCCTTTTATTGCGCAGATATATAAACAAAGGCTGCCAAGGAACTTAAACCCGCACTGCCTGTTCCGCGGATCACTGCAAACAAGAGTCTAGACCCAATGACCGAAAATTCACTGCTGGAGCGTGCGACACGCTTTGTTTGCGCGTTGCGCCATTGCCAAATACTCGGCATTACCGTGCATGACGCCAGCAATACGGGCATGACGCTGCTGCTGCCCTATGGGCCAGCTATCGTGGGTGACCCCGAGACCGGGATCATCCACGGCGGCGCGCTCACCTCCCTGATGGACACCACCTGCGGCATCGCCACTCTGTGCGTGCTGCCCGAATTCGAGGTGTGCCCGACCCTCGACCTGCGCATCGACTATATGCACCCGGCTGCACCGCACCAGCCGGTCTATGGGTTTGCCCAGTGCTACCGGGTCACCGCCGACGTGATCTTCACCCGCGGCTTCGCCTACCAGGACGATCCACAGCAGCCCATCGCCCATGTGGTGGGCACGTTCATGCGCATGGGCAAGCTGCTCAAAGGTGCACAGGGCCTGAGCGCCACCCTCGACGGAGAGCCGGCATGACGCACCGCTTCCATAACCGGCTTGAACAAGCCCACGCGCGCGGCGATTACGCGGCGCTGCTTGAACTGATCCCTTACGCCAAACTGATCGGCATAGAATGCACCCGCCAGGGCGATGAATTGCTGTTCTGTCTGCCGGTCAACAAGGACAACATTGGTAACCCCATATTGCCGGCGCTGCATGGCGGAGTGATTGCCGGTTTCATGGAGCTGTCGGCGGCGCTGCACTTGCTGGTGTCTACCGGCGCGCCGGGCCTGCCGAAAATCATCGACTTTTCCCTGGATTACCTGCGCGCCGGGCAGTTTCGCGACACCTACGCCACCTGCCAGGTGTGGCGTCAGGGCCGGCGGGTGGCCAACGTTTCGGTCACTGCCTGGCAAAACGCGGCGGCAGAACCGATTGCCACGGCCCGTGCGCATTTCAAGATCGAGGAACCTTGCCGCCCTTGAAATCCTCCCGTTAGCCCCCAACTTTGATGACAACCCGCCGCCAACCCTTTCGGGCGCGGCCATTGCCATCCAATTGGAGTTTGATGACCATGAGTGTGGAAACTCAAAAGGAAACCCTGGGCTTCCAGACCGAGGTGAAGCAACTGCTGCACCTCATGATCCATTCGCTGTATTCCAACAAGGAAATTTTCCTTCGCGAATTGATCTCGAACGCCTCTGACGCTGTCGACAAATTACGCTTCGAGGCCCTGTCCAAGCCTGAGTTGCTGGAAGGTGGCGCGGAGCTGAAAATTCGCGTGAGCTACGACAAGGACGCGAAGACCGTCACCCTCGAAGACAACGGTATCGGCATGAGCCGTGACGATGCGATCACCCACCTGGGGACCATTGCCAAATCCGGCACCGCCGATTTCATGAAGAACCTGTCGGGCGATCAGAAGAAGGACTCGCACCTGATCGGTCAGTTCGGTGTGGGCTTCTACTCGGCCTTCATCGTCGCCGACAAGGTTGAAGTGTTCAGCCGCCGTGCCGGCCTCCCGGCCAGCGAAGGCGTGCACTGGGCCTCCAAAGGCGAGGGCGAGTTTGAAATCGCCACGATCGACAAGGCCGACCGTGGCACCCGCATCGTGCTGCACCTCAAGTCCGGTGAAGACGAATTCGCCGATGGCTGGCGCCTGCGCAACATCATCAAGAAATACTCCGATCACATCGCATTGCCGATCGAGTTGCCCAAGGAACAAGCCGCGGCTGAAGGCGAAGAGAAGCCTGCCGAGGAGTGGGAAACCGTCAACCGCGCCAGTGCCCTGTGGACCCGTCCGCGTACCGAGATCAAGGACGAGGAATACCAGGAGTTTTACAAGCACATCGGTCACGACTACGAGAACCCGCTGAGCTGGAGCCACAACAAGGTTGAAGGCAAGCTCGAATACAGTTCGCTGCTGTACGTGCCTGCACGCGCCCCGTTCGACCTGTACCAGCGCGAAGCCCCCAAGGGCCTGAAGCTCTACGTGCAGCGCGTGTTCGTGATGGACCAGGCGGAATCCTTCCTGCCACTGTACCTGCGCTTCATCAAGGGCGTGGTTGACTCCAATGACCTGTCGCTGAACGTGTCGCGGGAAATCCTGCAGAAAGACCCGATCATCGACTCCATGAAGTCGGCGCTGACCAAGCGTGTACTCGACATGCTGGAGAAACTGGCGAAGAACGAGCCTGAGCAATACAAGGGCTTCTGGAAAAACTTCGGCCAGGTCATGAAAGAAGGCCCGGCCGAAGACTTCGCCAACAAAGAGAAGATTGCCGGCCTGCTGCGCTTTGCTTCCACCCAGGGCGAAGACGGCGAGCAGGTTGTGTCGCTGGCCGACTACCTGGCGCGCGCCAAGGAAGGTCAGGACAAGATCTACTACCTGACTGGCGAAACCTACGCTCAGGTCAAGAACAGCCCGCACCTGGAAGTCTTCCGCAAGAAGGGCATCGAAGTCCTGCTGCTGACCGACCGTATCGATGAGTGGCTGATGAGCTACCTCACCGAGTTCGACGGCAAGTCGTTCGTCGACGTGGCCCGTGGTGACCTGGACCTGGGTAACCTCGACTCCGAAGAAGAGAAGAAGGAAGCCGAAGAGGTCGCCAAGTCCAAAGAGGGTCTGGTTGAGCGGATCAAGGCGTCTCTGGGCGAGGCCGTCAGCGAAGTGCGGGTTTCCCACCGCCTGACCGACTCCCCGGCGATACTGGCCATCGGCGAGCAGGACCTGGGCATGCAGATGCGCCAGATCCTCGAAGCCAGCGGCCAGAAAGTGCCCGATTCCAAGCCGATCTTCGAATTCAACCCGGCGCACCCGCTGATCGAGAAACTCGATGGCGAGCAGAGCGAAGAGCGGTTTGGCGACCTGTCGCACATCCTCTTCGACCAGGCGGCGCTGGCCGCTGGCGACAGCCTCAAAGATCCGGCCGCCTACGTGCGTCGACTGAACAAGCTGTTGGTTGAACTGTCGGTTTAACACCGCTGCAGGAAAAACCCGCTTCGGCGGGTTTTTTCATTTTAGTGCACCTCAACTGGAGTAAATGATGAGCCAAGTCACCGTGCGTTCTGTGGTCTATCAGATTGATGGCCAGTCTTATGAAAGCCGCCTGGCGTTCGACGCCAGCCACAAGGGGCCACTGCCGGGCCTGTTGATGGCGCCGAACTGGATGGGCGTGAGTGCAGGCGCCGAAGAGATCGCCAGGAGCGTCGCCGCCAAGGGTTACGTGGTGCTGATTGCCGACCTGTACGGACAAACCGTGCGTCCATCGAACGGCGATGAAGCCGGCGCGGCGATGATGCCGTTGAAGAACGACCGCCCGTTGCTCAACAAACGTATGCAGGTGGCGTTCGAGCAACTGCAAGGACCAGACCGAAGCGGCAGTGGATACCTCGAAGCTCGCGACCTTTGGTTTCTGCTTCGGCGGCTGCTGCTCCCTGGAGCTGGCGCGCACTGGCGCACCGTTGAAAGCTGCCGTGTCGCTCCATGGCACTCTCGACACGCCAAACCCTGCGGATGCGAAGCACATCAAGGGCTCGGTGCTGGTGCTGCACGGCGCCTCTGATCCGTTGGTGCCCAAGGAGCAGTTGCCTGCGTTCGAAGATGAAATGAACGCAGCCGGCGTGGATTGGCAACTGCTGAGCTACGGCGGCGCGGTGCATTCCTTCACCGACCCGCACGCGAACGTGCCGGGCAAGATGATGTATGACGCGAAGACCTCCGCGCGCGCGTTTCAGTCCATGCATAACCTGCTGGATGAAGTGTTCAAGGGCTGATGCTTCGGCGTCTGTCCGGGCCTAATCGGGAGCAGGCCCCCTCCCACAGTCGGATCGGTGAACACGATCAAAATGTGGGAGGGGGCTTGCTCCCGATAGCTATCTGATAGGCAACCCTATTCCCCCTGACTCACCTCGATGGAGATCGCCCCCGTGCCCTGGACTCGCCTGAGCCTCGCCCTGGTGCTCACCGCCGCCAGCCTTGCCGCACAGGCCCGCGACTATGCCTACAGCGACGCCCACCTGCATTACGTGGATTTCTTTCAGGAAACCGCCGGCATGGACAAGCTGCTCAAGGCCATGGCGGACAATCGCATCGAGCATGTGATGATTTCCGGCATTCCCGTGGCGAAAAAATGGCATGAAGACGAGCCCAAGCGTCCGCGCTATTACGCTGGTGACGATGCCGATGCCTATTGGTACAGCGCCACCGACGTGATCGTCGCGGCGGCGGTCAATAAACTCACGCCTGAGCAGCGCCTGCGCTTTCATCCTTTCCTGTCCGGCTTCAACCCCAATGACAAGAATTCCGATGCGCATATCCAGCGCATGCTCGACCTAAACCCGGGCCTGTGGCAGGGCATCGGTGAAGTGTTCACCCGCCATGACGACCTGACAGCCCTGACGGCGGGGGACACCCCGCGCGCCAACAACGAAGCCATGACGCGCATCTACCACCTGGCGGCCGAAAACGATTTGCCGGTGATGCTGCATTCCAACATCACTTCAAAGCGCGAGCGCAACCCGTTGTACCTGGCTGAGGTCGAGGAGCCGCTGCGCAATCACCCGCACACGCGGTTTATCTGGGCGCACGCGGGCACCAGCATGGAGATCCACCGTCATCAGGTGCAGATGGATTTTTTGCTGCCCACCTTGACGCGCATGCTGGAGGCCTACCCCAACCTCTACATCGACCTCTCCTGGAGCATGCTCACGCCTTATCTGCTGGACGAGGCGGGCAAGCCCAGGCCCGAGTGGGTAAAGCTGGTGGAGCGCTTCCCGGAGCGCTTCATGCTCGGCTCCGACGTAGTAGGGCGCTTCAACAAGCTGGGTAAGGAAATGCGCCGCTTTGATCCCTTCCTCGATGCGCTGCCCGAGGACGTGGCCCGCAAGGTTGCGCGGGACAATTTCCTGGCCGTGCTGCCCAAGACCTCTCGCTGAGCGCAGTACCTAATGTGGGAGGGCGCAAGCCCCCTCCCACCTGTTGATTTTTGTTATCTGGTGATCATCACCCACAAAAAAGCCCCGAACCAGTCGGGGCTTTTTCATGGAGTCAAGCTGCAGGCCTTACTTGCCCTGCCAGCGCTTGAGCACCAGCGTCGCGTTGGTGCCGCCAAAACCGAAGCTGTTGCTCATCACGGTATTGATGGTGGCGTTCTCAACGGTCTTGGTCAGGATCGGCATATCTGCCACAACCGGATCGATCTCGTCGATGTTGGCTGAACCGGCCATGAAGTTGCCTTCCATCATCAGCAGGCAGTAGATCGCTTCGTGAACGCCGGCGGCGCCCAGGGAGTGACCCGACAGGCTCTTGGTAGAGCTGATGGCCGGTGCCTTGTCGCCGAATACCGCACGCACGCCTTCCATTTCCTTGGCGTCGCCGACCGGAGTGGAGGTGCCGTGGGTGTTCAGGTAGTCGATCGGGGTGTCAACGGTGGACATGGCCATCTGCATGCAACGGATGGCGCCTTCGCCGCTTGGCGCGACCATGTCGTAGCCGTCGGAAGTGGCACCGTAGCCGACGATTTCCGCGTAGATCTTCGCACCACGGGCCAGAGCGTGTTCCAGCTCTTCGACCACGACCATGCCGCCACCGCCGGCGATGACGAAACCGTCACGCTTGGCGTCATAGGCGCGGGAGGCCTTTTCCGGAGTTTCGTTGTACTGGGTGGAGAGGGCGCCCATGGCGTCGAACAGGAACGACTGGCTCCAATGCTCTTCTTCACCACCGCCGGCGAACACGATGTCCTGCTTGCCCAGCTGGATCTGCTCAACGGCAGTACCGATGCAGTGGGCGCTGGTGGCGCAGGCCGAGGAGATCGAGTAATTGACGCCCTTGATGGCGAACGGCGTGGCCAGGCAGGCCGACACGGTGCTGCCCATGGTCCGCGTGACACGGTACGGGCCGACGCGCTTCACGCCTTTCTCGCGCAGGATGTCCAGCGCTTCCATCTGGTTGAGGGTGGATGCGCCGCCGGAACCGGCGATCAGGCCGGTGCGTACGTTCGATACCTGGTCTTCGCTGAGGCCGGAGTCGGCGATCGCGTCTTTCATGGCCAGGTAGGCGTAGGCGGCAGCGTGGCCGACGAAGCGATAGATCTTGCGATCGATCAGCTCTTCGAGGGGCAGGTCGATGGAGCCGGAAACCTGGCTACGCAGACCCATTTCGGCATATTCCGGGTTGAAGCGGATGCCAGGGCGACTTGCACGCAGGTTAGCGGTGACGGTCTCTTTGTCATTGCCCAGGCAAGAAACGATGCCCAGACCAGTGATAACGACGCGGCGCATGCGGATAACCCTTAAAAGTTGTCAGTGGAAGTGAACACGCCGACCCGAAGGCCTTCGGCAGTATAAATCTCGCGACCGTCGACAGTCACCGAACCATCGGCAATGGCCAGGTTCAGCTTGCCCTTGAGGACGCGCTTGATTTGAATGTTGTAGGTGACTTTCTTGGCGGTCGGCAGGACCTGGCCAAAGAATTTCACTTCGCCCGAACCCAGAGCACGACCGCGACCCGGCAGGCCTTGCCAGCCCAGATAGAAGCCGACCAGTTGCCACATGGCATCGAGGCCCAGGCAGCCTGGCATTACCGGGTCGCCTTCGAAATGGCAGGCGAAGAACCACAGGTCCGGATTGATATCCAGCTCGGCGACCAATTCACCTTTGCCGTACTTGCCACCCTCTTCGCTGATATGGGTGATGCGATCCACCATCAGCATGTTCGGGGCGGGCAGTTGCGCGTTACCTGGGCCGAACAGCTCACCGCGACTGCAGCGCAGCAGGTCTTCCCGAGTAAAGGCGTTTTGTTTGGTCATGCGAGCTCCTCAATAATCCCATGCGGCAGGGCAGGGCAAATCTTCCCGAACCGAATGAAGCGTTCATGCCTCATGCCGGCAGCCTACACGTAGACTATTGCGTTGTAGTGAAAGTCACAGCGTCAAGGCACTCAATGTACACTTGTTCACTGAAATTTTAAACCGGGCCTGTTTATCTGCCCGTTTGGGTGCCTAAGACTGCCGCACTTTCGTGTTTCACGCCAGTCGCAGATGCCTGATGGCGCGGCGCTATTGCACCCAACGCTGCAGGATCTGCTGCAAATCCGTACGTTTGAACGGCTTGGCCAGGTAATCGTTCATTCCGGCCGCAAGGCACGCTTCACGGTCGCCCTGCAACGCGTTGGCGGTGAGCGCGATGATCGGCAGATCGGCGCAACCCGGCAGTTGGCGAATCTGCCGGGTAGCCTCGTAGCCGTCGATCAGTGGCAACCGGCAATCCATCAGGATTGCGGTGAACATCAGGCTTTCTGCGCTACGGATTGCCTCGGCGCCGTCGGTAGCCAGACTGACTTCAAAGCCGAGGCTGCGTAGCATGGCTTCCACCACCGTGCGGTTGACCGGATTGTCCTCCACCAGCAACACATGGCGGCCATCACCGGCGCCGTGCTTGCTTTGGGCATCCTGGGCAATCGCTGGCAGGCTGTGCTGGTCGATGGCCAAGGGGATTTCCAGGGTAAACACCGAGCCATGGCCTTCTTCGCTTTGCGCGCGCAGGGTGCCGCCCATGCGTTCGGCCAGCGTGCGCGCGATGGGCAGGCCCAGGCCGGTGCCGCCGTAACGTCTGGAAATCGAGCTGTCAGCCTGCTGGAATGCGTCGAACATCGACTCCAGGTGTTCGGCGCCAATACCGATGCCGCTGTCGCGCACGCTGCAGGTGAACCACACCAGCTCATGGTCGAGAGGCTGCCAGTGGGGCTCGACACTCACGCTGCCCTGCTCGGTGAACTTGAGGGCGTTGCCGATCAGGTTCACCAGAATCTGGCGGATACGCGTGGGGTCGCCCTTGACCCGCAGCGTATCCAGGCCCGGCGGCATCGGCAGGTTGAGCGTCAGCCCGCGCTGCTGGGCGCTGTGCCGGAAGGCATGGGCGCTGCTGTTGACCAGGTCGGCGAGGTTGAACGCAATATGCTCCAGCTCCAGGGCCGCGCGCTCGATGCGCGAGAAATCGAGGATGTCATTGATGACCTTCAGCAGATGTTCGGTGGACTCGGAGGCCAGCGCCGCGTATTCGGTCTGCTCCTCCGTCATCTCGGTGGTTTCCAGCAACTGCAGCATGCCCAGCACCCCGTTCATCGGCGTGCGCAGCTCGTGGCTCATCATCGCCAAAAAATCCGACTTGGCATTGTTGGCCCGCTCGGCTTCCTCGCGGGTCTGAATCAACTGCGCCATTGCCTGCTGCTGTTCGCGGCTGGCCTGTTGCAGGCCGGCGGCCAGATTGTTGATGTGGCGTGACAGGTCGCCCAGTTCCGAATCATCCACGATAGGCAGCGTGGTCTTGTAGTCGCCTTGCTGGATGGCCTTCACCGCATGGCCCATTGCGCTGATCGGCTGCGACAGGCTGGCCGCCAGACGCCGCGCCAGCAGGAAGGTAAACAGCAGGGCGAACAGCGCCAGGATGCCGGCCTTGAATAGAATCTCCTGCTGACGCTGACTGAAGGCATCGTTGGACATGCCGACGATCACGCGCCCCAGATAATCGGCGCGCGGCGCCTTGGATTCGTTGAGGTTGTCCTGGAAAAAATCGCTGCCCAGCTGGATATGCTGCAGGCGGATCGGCGCCTGGAACACTTTCACCGCCAACGAGCGGTCGTGCTTTTCCGACGGTTGCTCGACGTACACCAGAATGTTTTCTGCGGCGTCCTGAATCTCTAGAAAGCGCACGTGGGGCGTGGCCAGCGTGGCGCGAAGCAGGCTGTCGAGCACATCGTTGTTGCCGGAAATGACGCCGTACTCGGTGGCGGGCGCCAGTTGGTTGGCAATCAGTTGGCCGGTATGGTCCAGTTCCTGGCGCAGGTCCTGGATGCGCACAAAGGTAAAGAAGCTGATCAACAGCAGCGTCAGCAACAGCGCCGGGCCCAGGGTGATGAGCTGGGTGCGGGTGTTGATATCCCAACGACGACGCAAGGTCATGGGCGTTTTTCTCCTTCGGCGAGCCGCGCGGCGACGTTGCTTTCATCGACCTGTTCGATGCCCAGTGAGCGCGCGACCTGCGGGTTGCCCACGACTTTGAAATGGTGCGGGTACAACGTGCGCGGCCAACTGGCCGGCGGGCGGTCAAGCAAACGGTCGAGCACGCCCAGCCAGTCGGTCTGGTCGCTGTAGGTGCTGGCCAGGCTGCCGGCCTTGACGAAGCCGGCGTTGGGCCCCACCAGCGGCAGTTGCTGGGCGTAGCTGCTCAGCAGCAGGTTCTTTGCGGTCTTCGGGTTGTACAGTTGCGGGTCGTCGAGGCCGAGCAGTACATCGCTGGTCCTGAACAGGCTTTGCAGCGGGCGACTGTCGTTAATGTTGTTCCACAGTTGAGGCACGATTTGCAGACCCAGGGGCGCGGCGTATTGGCTCAGCTCGCGCAGCAGGAACTCACTGTCGCTGCCGTAGAGCACGCCGATGCGCCGGGCCTGGGGCAGAATGCCGGTGATCAGGCGTAACTGACGGTCCAGCGGCGGGTCGCTCCACAGCAGACTGATGTGCGCCGGCAGGCGGGTGCCCAGGCGCTGGCGGGCTTGCAGGCGGCTGATGCGCAACACCAGGGTCGGCGGACCTTCGGCATCCTGCAGGCGCCAGTCGAGGCCGGGCAGGTCGAGCAGGATCAGGCGCGTGTCGGCAGGCAGTTGGTGCGGCGCCGGCAGGTCCTTGAGCGGGGTGAAGGTGACCTGGTCTGCGGGGCGCTGCCGGGCCAGTGCCTGGGCGAAGTCCTGCACGCCGACGCTGTCTTCGGCGGCGGTCAGCAGGATGTTGGCACTCCACGCCGGCGCGGTCAGCAGCAGGCCGATCAGCAGCAGGGCCCGCTGCCACAGCCTGGCGAAAGAGAAGTAGGTCGTCCGTGACTGATTGGCCATGTCAGAACTCCAGCTCCGCGCTGAAGTACAGGACGTGACGATGGTCATAAATATTGTCGGGCCAGGTGGTCGGCTGATTGTCGAGGCGTTGTTGCAGCATGCCCGCCAGCTCCACGTTGGCGTTGCCCACGGCAATGCGCTTGGCCACCCGCAGGTCGACCCGTTCGAAGCGATATTGGTTGAGCGCATCGTCACCGTAATAGAACAGCGCGCTGGACCAGCCGCGACCCCACTCGCGCAGCCAGCCGGCGGAGCCGCTGTTGCGCGCGGTCTGGGCCTTGTCCAGCGGGTTGCTCGCCGTGGCGTCGACGTAGGCGTAGGTGAACCGCAGACGGTCGGCGTTACTCAGTCGCCAGTCAAATTGCGACTCGGCGCCGACAAAACGCGAGCTGTTGCCATTGCTGGCAATGTATTGGTTGTTGCGTAGCGGCGAGCTGATCATGTCAGTGATTTCGTCATAGAACAGCTTCACGTCCAGGTTCAACCCCAGGTCGGCAAAGAAGCCGTTATAGCCCAGTTCCCGCGATTTCATCAGCTCTTTATCGAGGTTGCCCGGCCCTCGTGTCACCACAAAATATTGCCCGGCGTTCTGCCCATAGGCCGGCGAGCTGAGATTGTTGACGCGGTAGCTCCAGTTGACGTTGTTCTCGAACATGTCCGGCGAGCGGATGGCCTCGGAGTACACCGCGCGCAGGCCGTGGCGCGGGTTGATCAGGTAGTTCAGCGCCACTCGGGGCGTCAGTGAGTGGCCGCTCAGGCGCGTGTCTTCATACATGGCGCCGCCCTGCAGCAGCCAGTGTTCACTGGCACGCCATTCGAGCTGGCCGAACAGGCGCCAGGTGACGTCGTCGAGGGTGCCATTGAAGTAGGTGTCGGAATCGGCACGGTCATAGCGGTAATTCATACCGCTGACCAGGCGCAGGCTGTCGGACAGGCTGAGGGTGTCCTGAATCTCCAGATCGTAGCGGCTTTCGCGGGTGCTCTGGTCGATGTCGCCGCATACGCTCTGGCTGGCACCGTTGCGCCATTGGTCCAGCACCTGATTGCCCAGCGTCTGTTCAGCGGTGCTGCCCGGTGGGGCGCTACCCTGGCTGTAGGTGTCCATGTGCCGCGCCAGCAGTTCGGCGTAATTGGGATTGAGTTGCCACAGGCGGGTCAGCTCCGGGCTGAACGAGACTTTCGCATCGCAGGCCTTCCAGACCTGGCGGCGGTCCCACTGCTGGGCCGAGCCCTGGATATACAGGCTGTGGTCGGGGTTGAAATCGATGTTCCAGCGCAGTGAGCCGGCGTAGTCCCTGGCATTGACGTCGGAGTTATTGCCGCCTTCGGTAATCCCGGCGAACACCGGTGTGTAGGTATAAGGACGCTGGTTAGTGCCTTCCTTGGCGTTCAACTGCCAGTCGAGGCTCTGTTGCGCATTCAGCGTCTGGCTCACGGCCAGGCTGAAGCGGCTCAGGCGGCGACTGTCGCGGCGGTCGGCGCCTGCGGCGTCGCTGTCAAAGCCATCATCCTGCTGGCCGGACATCGACAAGCGCAAATCGCCGGTTTCCCAGCCCAGGCCCTGGCTGGCGTAGACATCGTTGATCCCCCGTTCGCCGCGCTGCACCTTCACCCGCGTGCCCTGGCTGTTGGCCGGTGAGCGCGTGAGGATGTTGACCACCGCCATCAGTGCATTGGCGCCATAGCTGACGGTGTTGGGGCCGCGGAACACTTCGATGCGCTCGATATCTTCCATGGCCACCGGAATATCACTCCAGTCGACGGTGGCGAGGCCCGCGCGGTACACCGAACGGCCATCGATCAGCACCTGCATGCGCCGCGCATCGCTGGCGCTGGTGCCGTGATAGTTCACGGCGGCCTGATTGCCGGTGGTGTAGCCGACCATCATGCCCGGCACCAGCCGCAGCAGCTCGGCGATATCCCGCGCACCGCTGGCCTTGATCAATTCGCTGTCGATCACCGTCATGCTGCCGGGCACGGCGGCGGCCGATTGTTTGAGGCGTGTGGCGGTGAGCACCTGCGGCAACGGCTGGCTGTCGAGGAACAGGTCATCGGCGCATGCAACAGCGCTGCACAACAGCATCAACAACAGGGATGAGCGGGGAGGAGGGCCCAGATACACGGCACGGCCTTGATCATTGCGGATAGCCGCCCATGTTAACTGAGGTAGCGCCTTATGCCAGTCGTTGAAATTGCAATTCGTTCATCCAATTGTGGCATTTTCCGACGGGCGTACGAATTGACGCGGGGGCTGGCTGCAATTGAGCCGCTCCGTATAATGCGGCCATTGCCACTGGTATGGATTAACGGATTGCATATGACTGAACAGCGCCCTATTGCGGTCCTGGGAGGCGGAAGTTTTGGTACCGCCGTGGCTAACCTGCTGGCCGAGAATGGCCACGCGGTGCGCCAGTGGATGCGAGATCCCGAGCAGGCCGAGGCCATTCGCGTGCACCGGGAAAATCCCCGTTACCTTAAAGGCATCAAGATTCATGAGGCGGTCGAGCCCGTCACCGATCTGCTGGCGACCCTGGAGGCCTGCGACCTGTGCTTTGTCGCGCTGCCCTCCAGCGCCCTGCGCTCGGTGCTCGCCCCCCATGCCGAACTTCTGGCCGGCAAGCTGCTGGTCAGCCTGACCAAGGGCATCGAGGCGCAGACCTTCAAGCTGATGAGCGAGATCCTCCAGGAGATCGCTCCACAGGCACGCATCGGCGTGCTGTCCGGGCCGAACCTGGCGCGGGAAGTGGCCGAGCACGCGCTGACCGCCACCGTGGTCGCCAGTGAGGACGAGCAACTGTGCGAACGCGTCCAAGCCGTGCTGCATGGCCGTACGTTTCGCGTGTATGCCAGCGGCGATCGGTTTGGCGTCGAACTGGGCGGGGCGCTGAAAAACGTCTACGCCATCATCGCTGGCATGGCCGTGGCCCTGGGCATGGGCGAAAACACCAAGAGCATGCTGATCACCCGCGCCTTGGCGGAAATGACCCGCTTTGCGGTCAACCAGGGCGCCAATCCGATGACCTTTCTGGGCCTGGCGGGCGTCGGCGACCTGATCGTCACCTGCTCCTCGCCCAAAAGCCGCAACTATCAGGTCGGCTTCGCGCTGGGCCAGGGCCTGAGTCTGGACGATGCGGTGACGCGCCTGGGTGAAGTGGCCGAAGGGGTCAACACCCTCAAGGTGCTCAAGGCCAAGGCTCAGGAAGTGGGCGTCTATATGCCGCTGGTAGCTGGCTTGCATGCGATTCTGTTCGAGGGTCGCACCCTGGAGCAGGTGATCGAGCTGCTGATGCGCGCCGAGCCGAAAACCGATGTCGACTTTATTTCCACCAGCGGTTTCAACTGAGGAACGCGTCATGAACGATCCCAAAGCAGCCCCCAAGTATGAGTCCATTGTGCTGCGCATCCTCTGGATGCTGGTGTTCGCCCTGGTGTGGCAGGTCGCGCAGTTTCTGCTCGGCGCGCTGGTGGTGGTGCAGTTGGTATACCGTTTGATCTACGGCGCGCCGAATCTGGGCCTGATGAACTTCGGCGACAGCCTCAGCCAGTTCCTGGCGCAGATCGGCCGCTTCGGCAGCTTCCATACCGAGCACAAGCCCTGGCCCTTCGCCGATTGGCCGACTCCGCGTGCACCCGAAGGCGAGCCCGCCCACAGCGTGCCACCGGCGCCGCACCCGGTGCGCGATGAGGAGCCAAAGCTGTGAGGCTGTGGATTCTGCGTCACGGCGAGGCCCAAGCCCACGCGCGCAGCGACGCCGAGCGTAACCTCACCGAGCACGGCCGTGGCGAAGTGTTGCGCAGTGCTGCGCACCTGATCGGCCAGCCCATCAGCGCCATCATTGCCAGCCCTTACGTACGGGCGCAGCAAACCGCGCAGCTGGTGCGCGAGGCCCTCGGTTTTCAGGCCGATATCCGCACAGTGCCGTGGTTGACGCCGGACGCTAATCCGCCCCAGGTGCTGGAAAACCTCGACACCGATGACAACGTGTTGCTGGTCAGCCATCAGCCTCTGGTGGGCAGCCTGATCAGCTTTTTGCAGCACGGCCATCTGCGCCAGTCGCAGCCGATGCACACCGCGAGCCTCGCGGAACTGGAAGGCGATTTCCCGCTGGCGGGGCTGATGAGCCTGGTCAGCGTGAAAAACCCGTAGGCCATCCTGATAACAACAACAGAAAGGACACTCCCAATGAGCCTGTGGCGCACCCAACCGAACATCGAGCACCTCAATACCCTGCAGAAAAACACCATTGGTGAACTGCTGGACATCCGCTTCGAAAGCTTCGATGAGCACTCCCTGACCGCGAGCATGGTGGTCGACCACCGCACCCATCAGCCCTACGGCCTGCTGCATGGCGGCGCGTCGGTGGTGCTGGCCGAAAGCGTTGGTTCCATGGCCGCCTACCTGTGCATCGATGCCAGCAAGTTCTATTGCGTGGGCCTGGAGGTCAACGCCAACCACCTGCGCGGTGTGCGCAGCGGGCGGGTGACGGCGGTCGCCACCGCGATTCATATCGGGCGCACCACCCAGGTATGGGACATTCGCCTGACCAGCGACGAGGGCAAGGCCAGCTGCGTATCGCGTCTGACCATGGCCGTCGTGCCCCTGGGCGAGAACCCGCCGGCGCGATAGGCGTGGCGTGAGTGCCATCATTCCTGGCAGTTACGGTCATTGCCGTACACGCCAGGCATGGTGACAATCGCTCCACTGTCTGTGCAGAGGGTCCGGTATGTCGCAGCACGTGTTTTTTGCCCACGCCAATGGTTTTCCTTCGGCCACCTATGGCAAGTTGTTTGCCGGCCTGGCGCCGGAATACGAAGTGGCTCACTTGCCGCAGCACGGCCACGACCCCAGGTTCCCGGTGGATGACAACTGGCAGAACCTGGTGGATGAGTTGATCCATCACCTTGAGCAACAGCCCGAGCCGGTGTGGGGCGTGGGCCATTCCCTGGGTGGCGTGCTGCATCTGCATGCGGCCATGCGCTGCCCGCAGCTGTATCGCGGCGTGGTGATGCTCGACTCGCCGGTACTCACGCGCGCCGACCGCTGGGTGATCCGCGCGGCCAAGCGCTTTGGTTTTATCGACCGTCTTACGCCGGCCGGGCGCACACTTGGCCGCCGCGAAGAATTCACCGACCTGGCCGCGGCGCGCAGTTACTTTGCTACCAAGGCACTGTTTCGCGGGTTCGACCCGGACTGCTTCGAGGCTTATCTGCAGCATGGCCTGTACCCGGTTGGCGATCACTTGCGGTTGCGCTTCGACCCAGCCACCGAAATCAGCATCTACCGCGGCGTGCCCCACACCAGCCCGGGACAGGTGCGTCAATTGCGGGTGCCGTTGGCCATGGTGCGTGGCCGCCAGAGCCGGGTGGTGATGCGTCACCATGCCAGCGGCGTCGATCGCCTGCCCATGGGCGAAACGCTCACCGTGCCCGGTGGCCATATGTTCCCCCTCGAACACCCACAGGACACCGCTGCCTTGATCAAAACCCTGTTCGCCCGCTGGGAAAACCGTGAGCGCAGTTGCGCATGAGCACGCCCGTCGAAGAAGTGCGCCTGAGCTTGTCGCATATCGAGTTGGCCGCCCATCTGTTCGGCCCCGAGGACGGCTTGCCGGTGATCGCCTTGCACGGCTGGCTGGACAACGCCAACAGCTTTGCGCGTCTGGCGCCGAAACTCACCGGCTTGCGCATCGTCGCCATCGATATGGCCGGCCATGGTCACTCGGCGCATCGCCCGACGGGCGCAGGTTACGCCTTGTGGGATTACGTGTTCGATGTGCTGCAGGTAGCCGAACAACTGGGCTGGAAACGTTTTGCATTACTTGGCCACTCCCTCGGCGCCGTCGTGTCCACGGCCCTGGCCGGGGCCTTGCCGGAACGGGTCACACACCTGGGCTTGATCGACGGCGTGATCCCGCCGACCGCCAGCGGTGAGCATGCCGCCGAGCGCCTGGGCATGGCGTTGCAGGCGCAACTGAGCCTGCAGGACAAACGCAAACCGGTCTACACCACCCTGGACCGTGCGGTTGAGGCGCGCATGAAAGGCCTGGTGGCCGTCAGCCGCGAAGCCGCCGAACTGCTGGCCCAGCGCGGCCTGATGCCGGTGCCTGGCGGTTACACCTGGCGCACCGACAGCCGCCTGACCCTGGCTTCGCCGATGCGTCTGACCGACGAGCAGGCGATGGCGTTCGTGCGTCGCGTGGCTTGCCCTGCGCAGTTGATCGTGGCGGCTGAGGGCATGCTGGCGAAACATCCCGAATTGCTTTCTCAACTGCCTTTCTCGGCGACCACGCTGCCGGGCGGCCATCATTTACACCTGAATGATGAGTCCGGCGCAGTTCTTGTTGCAGACTGTTTCAATCGGTTCTTCTCCGCGCCTTGACTTGGTGCGGTCAACTGCCGAGGCTGGGCGGATTGAAAGGGAGTCAACCATGAACAATCCAAACATAACGCCTGCTTGCACTGGCCCAGGCTCACCGATCCGATGAGCCTGGGTAAAAGATGTTTCCGTGTTCTGGGGCTGGGTATGTTCAGCCCGCTGGTATTCGCCGCCGATGTACCGGGCAGTCAGGATCTGCCTGCCGTCGCCCGTCAGGTCGATGCGCAGATCGTCGATTACCGCCCGGCTGAAGAGAAAGAGCGTATCTACCCCATGGGCGCGATCCGCAGGATCAGCGGCCAATTGCGTTCCGAGGGCCATGCCACCGCCCGTGGGCAAGCCACGGCCATCACCTATGAACTGCCCGCCGAACACACATCGAGCGCCGCGTTTACCGCCACGCGCGAAGCGTTGCAGGCCAACGGCGCGCAATTGCTGTTCTGGTGCCAGGCCCGTGACTGCGGCGAGAGCAGCCTGTGGGCCAATGAAGTGTTCGGCAACGCCAAGCTGGTGGGCGCCGACGGTCAGCAGGAATACCTGCTGTTGCGCCTGGCAGCCCCGCAGGACAATTCCCTGGTGGCGCTGTATGGCATCACACGAGGCAATCGCCGCGCCTATCTCCATGTCGAGCAGCTCGACTCCGGCACGCCGCTGGGCACGCTGCTGCCCACCTCCGCCACACTGCTGCGTGAGCTGAAAAGCACCGGCGAGCTGGACTTTCCCGCGCTGGCCGCCGAGCCGGATACCACCTGGCTGACCCTGATTTCCCGAGCACTTAATCTCGATACCAACTTGCGCGTCAGCTTGAGCGGCCCTTCGGCCGAGGCCTGGCGCCAGGCGCTGGTTGGCAACGGCGTACGCGCAGCCCGCCTGGAAACCGGCACTGGTGACACTAAAGGCTTGCACCTGCATCTGATACGCTGAGCATCCCCAGGCGAACGGACCCGTGCCGTTCGCCTAAGCTATGTTCCTGAGACCTTCCTTTCGAGATTTTCCATGCCCAATAATGATCGCCTGCTGGTGCAAATCCTGCTGCTGGTGCTGTTTGGTGCCAGCTTCTGGGTGATGGCGCCGTTCTGGTCGGCGCTGTTCTGGGGCGCGGTGCTGGCGTTTGCCAGTTGGCCGCTGATGCGCCTGTTGACCCGTGCGCTGGGCGGGCGCGAGTCGCTGGCCGCCGGCATCCTGACCCTGGGCTGGATGCTGTTGGTGGCAGTGCCGCTGGTGTGGCTGGGCTTCAACCTGGCCGACCATGTGCGCGATGCCACGGTATTGATCAAGGATATTCAGGTCGATGGCCTGCCCGAAGCGCCAGGCTGGCTGGGTTCGATCCCGTTGGTGGGCGAGCGGCTGGTGGGCATGTGGGACAGCATCGACGAGCAGGGCGCCGCGCTGATGATCAGCATCAAGCCGTACCTTGGCCAGGTGGGCAACTGGCTGCTGGCACGCAGTGCGCAGATTGGCGGTGGCATTCTCGAACTGACCTTGAGCCTGGTCTTCGTGTTCTTTTTCTACCGCGACGGGCCGCGCCTGGCGATGTTCGCCCACCGCCTGCTGGAACGCCTGATCGGTGAGCGGGCCGGTTACTACATCGAACTGGTGGCCGGCACGGTGCAACGGGTGGTCAACGGCGTGATCGGCACCGCAGCGGCCCAGGCCCTGCTGGCGCTGATCGGCTTTCTGATCGCCGGCGTACCCGGCGCGCTGGTACTGGGCATCGTCACCTTCCTGCTCAGCCTGATTCCCATGGGCCCGCCGCTGGTGTGGATCCCGGCCACGGCGTGGCTGGCGTGGAAAGGTGACTACAGCCACGCGATATTCCTTGGCGTCTGGGGCACGTTCATCATCAGCGGCGTGGACAACGTGCTCAAGCCCTACCTGATCAGCCGCGGCGGCAACCTGCCGTTGGTGATCGTGCTGCTTGGCGTGTTCGGCGGCCTGATCGCCTTTGGCTTTATCGGCCTGTTCATCGGCCCTACCTTGCTGGCAGTGGCGTACAGCCTGCTGATGGACTGGAGCGCGAGCCAGGCCCAGGAGCGGCGCGAAACATAAGTCTGCAAATTACACTGTGGCAAGCGGGCTTGTTGTGGCGAGCGGGCTTGCCCCGCGTTGGACTGCGCAGCAGCCCCAAAACCATACTCTGCGCAGTGTCAGGTACACCGCGTTTTCCTTGATTGGGGGGCGCTGCGCACCCCAACGCGGGGCAAGCCCGCTCGCCACAACAGAGTCGCCCGCCACAGAGGACCCCGTTTTCCTACCAGGACTCAAGCCCGAGGCAACCACATCACCGCCGTCAACCCACCCCCTGGGGTTTCCTCCAGGCTCAAGCGGCCGCCGAGGCGTTCGACGGCTTCCCTGGCAATCGTCATGCCCAGGCCGACGCCGCCGGAGTTGCGGTTGCGCGAGCCTTCCAGGCGAAAGAACGGCTCGAACACGGCCTCGCGCTGATCCGCCGCGATCCCCGGGCCGTGGTCGATGACACGAATCACCAGGGCCTCGCGGCTGTCCGTCAGTTCCACGCGTGCGCTGCCGGCGTAGCGCAGCGCGTTGTCGATCAGGTTGTTGAGGCCCGAACGCAGTGCCATCGGCTGCACCTGCAGCGGCGTGCATGAACCGGCATATTGCACGTCGCACCCCCGGTCCTGGGCGTTTTCGCTCAGGGACTCCACCAGCGCCTGCACATCGAGCCAGTGCCGGGTTTCGCTGGTGCGCTGTTCGTGCAGGTAGCTCAGGGTGGCGTCGAGCATGCCGATCATGTCGTCCAGGTCCTGGCGCATCTGACCCTGCAGGCGGGTGTCTTCGATCTGTTCCAGGCGCAACTTGAGGCGCGACAGCGGCGTGCGCAGGTCATGGGACACGGCGCCGAGCATGCGCGCGCGCTGGCTCACCTGCTCGCGAATGCGCCGTTGCATGAGGTTGAAGGTCGAGGCTGCCTGTCGCGCCTCGCGAGGGCCGGACTCGTTGAGCGGCGGGCTGTCGAGGTCCAGGCTCAGGCGCTCGGCCGCTTCGCTCAGGCGCTGGATCGGCCGGCTCAACAGTTTGGCGCCGTACCATGCAGCGATGATCAGCGTGATGACCTGAAACGTCAGCGGCACGACCGGGCCGCCAAACCACGGGCGTTGGCGCTTCTGGTGCACGGGTGTGAAACTGCCATCGGCCATCTGCACATACAGGTCGCCGTTGGGCGGCGGGGGCGGGCCGTAGTGGTGAAACCAGAAGATCGTCAGCCCGTGGGCCAGCACAATCGCCACCAGCAACACTCCGAACAGCCGCCCGAACAGCGTGTTGAAAGCGTTGCGCATCAGCCGATATCCCGTGCGTCGAACAGGTAGCCTTCACCGCGCACGGTCTTGATCAACTGCGGGGCTTTTGGGTCGTCGCCCAGTTTCTGGCGCAGGCGCGACACCAGCAGGTCGATGCTGCGGTCGAAGGCTTCGATGGAGCGACCGCGCGCAGCGTCAAGCAACTGCTCGCGACTGAGCACGCGGCGCGGACGTTCGATGAACACCCACAGCAGGCGGAACTCGGCGTTGGACAGCGGCACCACCAGGCCGTCGTCGGCCACCAGCTGGCGCAGGACGCTGTTGAGGCGCCAGTTGTCGAAGCGGATATTCGCGCGCTGCTCGGTGCGGTCATCGCGCACCCGGCGCAGGATGGTCTGGATGCGCGCCACCAGCTCGCGGGGCTCGAATGGCTTGGACATGTAATCGTCTGCGCCCAGCTCCAGGCCGATGATGCGGTCGGTGGGCTCGCAGCGCGCAGTCAGCATCAGGATCGGGATGTCCGACTCGGCGCGCAGCCAGCGGCACAGCGACAGGCCGTCCTCGCCCGGCAGCATCAGGTCGAGCACCACCACATCGAAGGTGCCGGCCTGCATGGCCACGCGCATCGCGGCGCCGTCATTGACGCCGGTGGCGAGAATATTGAAGCGCGCCAGGTAATCGATCAGCAGTTCGCGGATCGGCACATCATCATCGACAATCAGGGCACGGGTATTCCAGCGCTTGTCGTCGGCAATTACCGCGTCTTTGGGCTCTTCGTTTACGGCGGAGGGGGTCTGCATAGTGCGGTCATCTGCCTGGTGGTGGTGCTCAGCATAGGCGCCCAGCCCCATGGCTGGAAGTGCTGGACGGTCGGTCGTGGGCGCGAGGCTAGCGCCGGGGCGTGTTGAGGGCATGTCGTGAATGTATCGGCGCCGACACAAATGCAAAAAAGCCAGCACCGTCGGTATTTACCGATCACCGGATCCCGCAACGGCGCCGCTTGCGCTACAATCCGCGCCGATTTCGACCTGCCTGAGAGCCCATGCCAATGTCCGTCTGCCAGACGCCTATCATCGTCGCCCTGGATTACCCTACCCGTGAAGCCGCACTGCAGTTGGCCGACCAGTTGGACCCCAGGCTTTGCCGGGTCAAGGTCGGCAAGGAGCTGTTCACCAGTTGTGCGGCAGACATCGTCGGCACCCTGCGCGACAAGGGTTTCGAGGTGTTCCTCGACCTTAAATTCCACGACATTCCCAATACCACCGCCATGGCGGTCAAGGCGGCGGCCGAGATGGGCGTGTGGATGGTCAATGTGCACTGCTCCGGCGGCCTGCGCATGATGAGCGCCTGCCGTGAAGTGCTGGAACAGCGCAGCGGCGCCAAACCGCTGTTGATCGGCGTGACCGTCCTCACCAGCATGGAGCGTGAAGACCTGGCCGGCATCGGCCTGGATATCGAGCCCCAGGAGCAAGTGCTGCGCCTGGCGGCCCTGGCGCAAAAAGCCGGGCTCGACGGTTTGGTCTGCTCGGCCCTGGAAGCCCAGGCGCTGAAGACGGCGCACCCGTCGCTGCAACTGGTGACGCCAGGGATTCGTCCGGCGGGCAGCGCGCAAGACGACCAGCGGCGCATCCTCACCCCGCGCCAGGCCCTGGACGCAGGCTCGGACTACCTGGTAATCGGCCGTCCGATCAGCCAGGCCGCCGATCCGGCCAAGGCGCTGGCAGCGGTCGTCGCTGAAATCGCCTGATACTCAAGGCAAGCACAGAAAAAATGTGGGAGGGGGCTTGCTCCCGATGGCAGTGGGTCAGTCGACACAGGCATTGACTGATCCATAGCTATCGGGAGCAAGTCCCCTCCCACAGGTGGACTCAGGTCTCAGAGAGAGTGTCTCAGCTGACCTTGAGCACCAGCTTGCCGAAGTTCTCGCCATTGAACAGCTTCATCAGGGTCTCGGGGAATGTCTCCAGCCCCTCGACGATATCCTCCTTGCTCTTGAGCTTGCCCTGAGCCATCCAGCCGGCCATTTCCTGCCCGGCGGCGGCGAAGTTGGCCGCATGGTCCATCACCACGAAGCCTTCCATGCGCGCGCGATTGACCAGCAATGACAGGTAGTTGGCCGGGCCTTTCACCGCTTCCTTGTTGTTGTACTGGCTGATGGCGCCGCAAATCACCACGCGCGCCTTCAGTGCCAGACGGCTGAGGACTGCATCGAGAATATCGCCGCCGACGTTATCGAAATACACGTCCACGCCTTTGGGGCACTCGCGCTTGAGCGCGGCAGGCACGTCTTCGCTTTTGTAGTCGATGGCCGCGTCGAAGCCGAGCTCATCCACCAGGAACCTGCATTTGTCGGCGCCACCGGCAATGCCGACCACACGGCAGCCCTTGAGCTTGGCGATCTGCCCGGCAATGCTGCCTACCGCGCCGGCAGCGCCGGAGATCACCACGGTTTCGCCGGCCTTGGGCGCGCCGGTGTCCAGCAGCGCGAAGTAGGCGGTCATGCCGGTCATGCCCAGGGCCGACAGGTAGCGCGGCAATGGCGCCAGGGCCGGGTCGACCTTATAAAAGCCACGCGGCTCGCCGACGAAGTAATCCTGCACACCCAGCGCGCCGTTCACGTAATCGCCGACGGCAAATTTCGGGTTGTTCGAAGCAATCACCTTGCCCACGCCCAGCGCGCGCATCACTTCACCAATGCCGACCGGCGGAATGTAGGACTTGCCCTCATTCATCCAGCCACGCATCGCCGGGTCCAGGGACAGATACTCGTTGTGCACCAGCACCTGCCCATCGCCAGGCGTACCCACCGGGACTTCCTGATAGGTGAAGGTGTCACGCGTGGCCGCGCCGACCGGGCGTTTGGCGAGCAGGAACTGGCGGTTGGTCTGGTCAGTCATGGCAGGGACTCTTGAGAAATGAACCCCGAGTGATAGACCTGCAGTGGCGTGAATGCAAGTGTTTGCCAGACGTGCGAATGCTCGCCGATAGACGGGGATGATAGTAATGCCGGTGCACTTATCACTGCGATTCATGCAGCCACAACCGGGCCTTTGATAGTGCTGACGCGCCAGGCCTGGCCTTGGCTAGACTCGGCCTACGGTTATCTCTCCCACAGGATCTTTCCCATGAGCATGACATTTTCCGGCCAGGTCGCCCTGGTGACCGGCGCCGCCGCCGGTATCGGCCGCGCCACCGCGCTGGCGTTTGCCGCCGAGGGTTTGCAGGTGGTGGTCGCTGATCTGGATGTGGCGGGCGGGGAGGGTACGGTCACGCTGATTCGTCAGGCCGGTGGTGAAGCGGTGTTTGTGCGCTGCAACGTTACCCTCGAAGAGGATGTGCAGCAGTTGATGGCGCACACCATCGCCGCCTATGGCCGGCTGGATTACGCTTTCAATAATGCCGGCATCGAAATCGAGAAGGGCAAGCTGGCGGACGGTAGCCTGGACGAGTTCGATGCGATCATGGGGGTCAACGTCAAGGGCGTGTGGCTGTGCATGAAGCACCAGTTGCCGCTGCTGCTGGCCCAGGGCGGCGGGGCGATCGTCAATACCGCGTCGGTGGCCGGGCTGGGCGCGGCGCCGAAGATGAGCATTTATGCGGCCTCCAAGCACGCGGTGATCGGCCTGACGAAGTCGGCGGCGATTGAGTACGCGAAAAAGAAAATCCGCGTCAACGCGGTATGCCCGGCGGTGATCGACACCGACATGTTCCGCCGTGCGTGGGAAGCCGACCCACGCAAAGCCGAGTTTGCCGCAGCCATGCACCCGGTGGGGCGCATCGGCAAGGTCGAGGAAATTGCCAGCGCCGTGTTGTACCTGTGCAGTGATGGCGCGGCCTTTACCACGGGTCAGGCCTTGGCGGTGGACGGTGGCGCGACGGCGATCTAGGACGCGATCCCGCTCGCCATTCGAAAACACCGGGGGTGGTTGTGGGGCGTTTCCAGAACGGACGAGCGCCGCTTCGAATGTGTGTCATCAGGTAAATAATTCAATAAAATCAATACTTTAATAAGAATTCAAAAAGGGCCTGAAGGGGCTTCTGTGCTTAACTGCTCGGGTTGAATAACTGACAGTTCAAGTGAGTGGCTCATGGATTTAGGGATCGATCGACAAGCCCTTGTACCGGTGGTGCAGCAAATCGTCAGCGCGGTGGCCGAGTGGATCCGCAGTAATGGAGTCAGCCCCGGCACGCGTCTGCCCTCCATTCGGCAATTGGCCCTCGACAATCTGCTCAGCCAGTCCAATGTGGTCGAGGCTCTTGAGCGGCTGGTGGCTCAGGGGCTACTGGCCTCCAGCAAAGGCTCGGGGTTTGTGGTGGCGCCGCCGCCGGTATTTTACGAACCTCCGTGGCATGAAGGTGCGGAACGCGAGTGGGGCACCTTCACCGACGGCCCCCTGGGGGAGCTGAAACTGGGCTGCGGCTGGTTGCCGGACGACTGGCGCGAAAGTGATGACCTCAGTTATGCGATCCGCGAAGTCAGCCGTACCGATACCGCCGACCTGTTCAACTACAGTACGCCCCTGGGGTTGCCGGCGTTGCGCGAGCAATTGCTCAAGCGCCTGAACCAGATTCAGGTGAGCAGCAACCTGGAGTGTATTCTCACCACCCACGGTGCCAGCCATGCCCAGGACCTGCTCATCCGCACGCTGCTCAAGGCCGGGGATGCGGTGGTGGTCGAGACGCCGGGCTATGGCAACCTTTACCGTCAATTGGCGTTTCACGGCGTCACGCGGCTGGAGGTACCCCGCACCTGTTCCGGCCCGGATATTCCTGCGCTGGAAGCGCTGCTGCAACGTCATCGGCCCAAGTGCCTGTTCACCAGCAGCCTCTATCACAACCCCACCGGGTCCAGCCTGAGCCGCGATGTGGCCGAGCGTTTGCTGGCACTTGCGCGCTGCAACGACTTCCTGATCATTGAGGAGGACGTCTACGGTGACCTGCAACATGCCAGTTGTACACGGCTGGCGGCGCTGCCCCATGCTGATCGCGTCATCTATGTATCGAGCTTTTCCAAGACCCTGAGCAGCGCCTTGCGCGTGGGCTATCTGAGCGCAGGCGCCTCGCTCATTGCGCAACTGGCCCACCTCAAGACCCTGACGGGCATCGGCACCTCGCGTTTTGCCGAAGCCGTCGTGACGACGTTGCTGGCCAACGGCACTTACCGAAAGTGGGCGCAACGCTTGCGCAAGCGCTTGAACGCGCAGATGGCCGCCACCCTGCAAGTGCTGGAAGACGAGGAATGGCAAGTGTTCACCGTGCCCGTTGGCGGCATGTTTCTATGGGCGCGGCCAGGGTTGGGCGACCCATCGCAGGTGCAGGCCTGCGCCCGGCAGTTGGGCGTGCTGTTGACGCCAGGCGCGCTGTTCAATCCGGCGGGTGAATCCAGCGATTGGTTGCGCATCAATGTGGCCCATGCGGGCGATCAGCGCGCGCTGGCGTTATTCCGCGCGATGGGGCCAGCCAGATCGACCTCGACCATTCTGAAAACGACCAGTACGTAGCTTTTTGCCATTATTGTGGCGTCAACGACTTGTGTTCAGGGCCCTGTGGTTGCCAATCTCGCTGCTGATAAATCGGGCGTGTGGCATCCGCCATTGCTGGAGGGGCAAGTGCAATGATTTCGGGCGTGCAACGACGTTTCGCCAACCTCGGTATGGCGAAGAAGCTGGGCTTGGGTTTTGCGCTGGTATTGCTGCTGACGGCGCTGGTGGCCGCGATTGGCGTGTGGTCCCTGCACACCGTGGGCCAGCGTTTCGATGGGCTCAAGCGTATGTCGTCGCTCAACGACGGCTTGCTCAAGGTGCGTTTGATCGAGCAGGACTACGCGCTGCACGCCGACCCCAAAGCGGTGGATGCCCTGCATGAAAGTGTCGATGCACTGGCCGCGCTGGCGGCCAGTCTCAAGGTGCAGTCGGCGGCCAATGGGCCGGTCATGACCGATGTCGAGCAGGCCCTCGGCGCCTACCGCAAGGCATTCGACGAGTTTGTCGAGCTGACCCAGACCAAGGACCTGGCGCTGGAAATGGCCAGTTGGTCGGTGTCCAGCGTGGCCAATAACCTCGACGTGTTGCAGTCCGGCCTGGCGGACGATGGCGCCGAAGGCCTCAAGGAGAGTCAGGGCCGGGAAGGCGCCGAGCTGGTCGAGCAGGCGGGGCAGATCAGCCAGGTATCGCGCTTGATGCTGCAGGCGATGAACGAAGCCCGGCTGCGACTGGACCAGAGCCGCCGCGCGGATGCCGAGGACGCCGAGCAGGGCAAGATCGAACAGGCCGACCAGGCGCTGGCCCAGGTCGAGCAGTTGAAAACGTCGGTCAAGGACGCCGGCTATCAGACCGTACTCAATGAAGTCTCCGGGCATATCGCTGCGTTCAGCGAAAAGCTTGGTGAATACACCGACCTGCTGGCCCAGGAAAAAGGGGTCTACAAACAATTGCATGAGCGCGCCGATCAGGTGGTCAGCCGGGTCAACCAGGCGTATGACGCCGAAGACCAGTCGATGCAGGCGCAGTTGGTCAAAAGCACGCTGCTGATCATCGGCTCGTCTGCGCTGGCATTGCTGGTGGGGCTGATGGCGGCGTGGCTGATTACCCGTTTGATCGTCGCGCCGCTGCGTAGCGTGATCGCGGTGGCCAGACAGATTGCGGCCGGCGACCTGACCGGGCGCATGGAGGTCAGCCGCCGCGATGAAATCGGCCAGTTGATGCAGGCGATGCAGCAGATGGGTAATGGCCTGAGCCAGATGGTCAGCGGGCTGCAGGCTGGTATCGAACAACTGGCCAGTTCGGCGCAGTCGTTGTCCAGCGTTACCGAGCAGACCAACATCGAAGTCAGCAGCCAGAAAGAAGAGACCGAGCAGGTCGCCACGGCGATGAACCAGATGACCGCCACCGTACACGACGTTGCGCGCAATGCCGAAGAGGCTGCGCAAGCCGCGCAGACCGCGGATGAGAAGGTCGACAGCGGTCAGCAGGTGGTACGCCTGAGTCTGCAGCGCATCGAATTGCTCGCTACCTCCAGCACCAGTGCCAGCGCCAGTATCGAAAGCCTCAGTGCCGAGATCCAGCATATCGGCACGGTTCTGAGCGTGATCAAGAGCGTGGCTGAGCAGACCAACCTGCTGGCCCTGAACGCAGCCATCGAAGCCGCCCGCGCCGGTGAGCAGGGGCGGGGTTTTGCGGTGGTGGCCGACGAGGTGCGAGCGTTGGCCAAACGGACCCAGCAATCGACGGAAGAAATCGAGCGGCTGGTGAGTACCTTGCGCAATGCGGCGCAGTCGTCGGTGCAGCAGATCCAGCAGAGTGGCGAATTGGTGAAGCTGGCGGTGAGTGACGCGCTGGAAACCGAAAGTGCCCTGGGCAGTATCGCGACGGCCGTGTCCTTGATCCAGCAGATGAACCAGCAGATTGCCGCTGCCGCCGAGGAGCAAAGCTCGGTGGCCGAAGAGATCAACCGCAGCGTCACCAGCATCCGGGCGAGTGCCGATCAGTCGGCATTGAGCATGCAGGGCAACGCTGCGTCGAGCATCCAGCTGGCGCAGTTGGGGGCCGAACTCAAGGGCATGGTAGGGCACTTCCGCCTTTGACCGCCGCGCAGCACGGCGATCAAAAAGGGAGGGCAGTCAGGCGTGGTTGGCGAGGAACGTCAGCAGCGCTTCATTGACGAAATCCGGGTTCTCCCGACTGGAAATATGCCCGGCATCGGGGATCAACGTCAGGGCGCAGCCGATCAGCTCGGCCATTTCGGCAGACTCGGCCGGTGGGCGCGGTTTGTCCTGCTCGCCGCACATCACCAGGGTGGTATCGGCATCCAGGCGAGGCAGCTGTTGCAGGATGTCTTCACGGCTGAAGATCAGGCGGCCCAGGGGCACGATACTGTGTACCAGGCGCTCTGTGGGGAAAGCCTGCAAGGCGCTGCGAAAACCCTGATAGAGCGCGGATTCGCGGTCGATATCGGCACGAAAGAAGATCGGCGCGACCACATCCAGCAACGGCTCGGGAATGGCGCCGGCGTCTTCGATCATCTTGAACAGTGAGAAATAGTACTGGCGCGTGGCTTCCGGTTCGGCACCGAGGTAGGTGTCCATCAGCACCACGCTGTTGATGCGCTCCGGGGCGCGCAATGCCAGGCGTGCGCCCCACATGCCGCCGACCGACAGGCCGACGAGGTTGACCCGGGGGATTTCCAGCTGGTCCAGCAGCGCCAGGGTCTGGCGTGCCAGGTCGTCGAGGGACTGGGTTTGCGGGGGCAGCGTGCCTGATTCGCCGTGGCCCCATAGTTCGGGGACGATGACGCGATATTGCTGAGAGAGGGCTTCGATCTGTGGTGCCCACATGGTGTGGTCCCAAAGGTAGCTTGAGCCCAGCAGGACGACCGGGCCGGCGCCCTGGTCGAGGTAGTGGAGAGGTTGTCCATCAATTATGGCGACAGGCATATGGGGGCCTCGGGCTGGCGGGAGTTAGGGGACTTTTTTACGCTAGTCGGGGGCGGGGGGATAGGTGCAAAGTGATGGCACTACCGGGGCTTCTACGGGGAGATTTTGTGGGGCGCGGTCGAATGTGGGAGGGGGCTTGCTCCCGATGGCGGCCTATTGTGTACATATCGGTTGCTGCAGTAACGCGCAAGTTGGTTCCGTCCTCACAGCGGGTCACTTTTGGAAAGAGCCGGAATGCCGGCCCAGCCAAAAGTAACGAAAGGCTCTTGCCCCACCATTCGGCACCTCGCTTAGCCACGGATTCAAGCCTGCGTTCGGCCAGCGTGGTTGACGGGGCGCCTGAGATCAAGATCAATAGCGGATCAGTCGTAGATTGCCTTCTTCTTCCACGCTGCATCGGCGTCGTCGACTTTCAGGCCTTCGGTCAGTTCGTTGACTTCGTTTTCGGCGGGCTGGCTGTTGGTCAGGACGGTGGAGTTGGCGCGGGCCAATTGGGATTCGAGCATTTTCAATTGGGTGCTGTAGAGCACCGGTTCCGGTTGTTTGCGCAGGTATTGCACGCCGCGCTCGAAGGCCAGACGTGCCTGGCCTGGTTGGCCTTGCAGCAATGCGTGCTGGCCGAGGTTGTTGAAGAACTCGATATGCAGCAGCACCAGGATGTGACGAATTTCGCGGATCCAGTGCTTGGCTTCGTTGGCCGGCAGGAAGCCGTCCTGGGCGGCGCGGGTGACCTGACCGTGCAGAGCTTCGAGGAGGAAGCGCACGTCCTTGGCCTTGGCTTCGGTCTGGATCGGCGCGGGCGGATTGGCGACCGGGATCGATTCACCCTGGGCGATCAGCGCATCGAGTTCGCTGATCCGCGCCTTGAGTGCCGCGCTGGACCTGTTGAGGTTGAGCAGGCGCTGGTTGACGTTGAGTTCCAGGCGGGTGAGCAACAGCTTGAGCGCCGGGGTCATCAACTGGCCGGGGAAGGTCTCGGTGATTTCGCCGCAGCGACGCAGCCGGTCGTTGAGTTCGATCTCGGTACGTTTCTTTTCCAGCTTGTTGTTTTCCACCACGTGGTTCATGTAGCCAATGGCGATCAATATTACGATCCCGACTACTACCAGCAGGGTGATCATGAGTGGTGTCACCGGCGTGACCTCTTAATAGGGTTTGCTGTGGAGTGTAGTGACTGGGCCATCCGGCGGATAGGACTGTTCGACCAGTTGCCCAGGTACCTTCTTCTATATAGGTATAGCGTTCGATAAATGGGCGCACATTGCCATCATCTGTTGGAGCGAACTATAGCGCCTTGTCGGGCGCCAGAATATAGGCGCCGGGTTGCAGGGCCGCGCAATGCTCGTGCAGGCGCGTAAACACGGGGGAAGTCATTGATTTAAATAAATTTATCCTTGGGGGTTGACGACCTTTCAATCCATCCATAGAATGCGCGCCACTTACAGCGTAAAGCACACAGCGAAACGCGGTAGGGAGTGAATGTTGTACGTGTGTCCCCTTCGTCTAGTGGCCTAGGACACCGCCCTTTCACGGCGGTAACAGGGGTTCGAGTCCCCTAGGGGACGCCATATGCGGGAATAGCTCAGTTGGTAGAGCACGACCTTGCCAAGGTCGGGGTCGCGAGTTCGAGTCTCGTTTCCCGCTCCAGTTTTTAAGCAGTGTTGCTCTCGGGCGACACTGAGTGAAACCAGGACCACGTCTTCGGATGCGGCCTCTGGGCACTGAAATACACACCATGTGTTTCAGTAGCGTGTCCCCTTCGTCTAGTGGCCTAGGACACCGCCCTTTCACGGCGGTAACAGGGGTTCGAGTCCCCTAGGGGACGCCATTTGCGGGAATAGCTCAGTTGGTAGAGCACGACCTTGCCAAGGTCGGGGTCGCGAGTTCGAGTCTCGTTTCCCGCTCCATATTCAACGAAAACGCCGATCAGAGATGATCGGCGTTTTTGTTTGTGCGTTTTTTAATCCCATGCATACCAACCGCTGCTCGGGCGGGCTGGAAAGCGAAAAACTTACCCCGCGTGTAGGTTTTTTTGTGAAGTGCGTAAGAACGTTCTGTACTTCGCTTCGGGTAGCTGTGCCCGGGGGGCTGCGTCTCTACTCTGACCGGCCCATTGTTCCCGTTCACTTCAGAGAGCTGCCCGGATGTTTCAACTCGACTTTTATTCGACCCTGGTCGCCGCCTCCCTGGTGCTGTTGCTGGGGCGCTGGCTGGTAGCTGGCATCGGCTTTTTACGCACCTACAGCATTCCCGAGCCGGTGGCCGGTGGGTTACTGGTGGCCGCGCTATTGGTGGTGTTGCGTTTAATGGCGGGTATTGAAGTTCGCTTCGATGCATCGCTGCAAGCGCCTTTGATGCTGGCGTTTTTCGCCACCATTGGCCTCAATGCGGACTTCGCCAGCCTGAAGACAGGTGGGCGCATACTCGGCACTTTCCTGTTGGTGGTGACGGGCCTGCTGGTGCTGCAAAATGCCATGGGCATCGCGCTGGCCAAGGTGCTCGGGCTCGACCCACTGATGGGTTTGCTGGCCGGCTCCATTACCCTGTCCGGTGGGCACGGCACCGGTGCGACCTGGGGCGGGGTGTTCAGCGACAAGTACGGCGTGGCCTCGGCCGCCGAGCTGGCGATGGCGTCGGCGACCTTTGGCCTGGTACTGGGCGGCTTGATCGGTGGGCCAGTGGCCAGGCTGCTGATCAAACGGGTCCAGGTGCCTGGCGTCGAGCTGACGTTGCCGCGTCTGCCCAAGGGCTTTGAGCAACCCCATCGCGAACGCATGATTACCTCGTCCTCGTTTATCGAGACCCTGGCGTTGTTGGCAATAAGCCTGCAGGTGGGTACTTTCCTCAGCGGATTGATCCAGGGCACGGCATTCGAGTTGCCAACCTTCGTCTGTGTGTTGTTTGTGGGCGTGGTGTTGCGCAACGGCCTGTCGGCGCTGGGTTGGCACCAGGTGTTCGAACGTGAGGTGTCGCTGCTGGGCAATGTCAGCCTGTCGTTGTTCCTGGCGATTGCCTTGATGTCGCTCAAGCTGTGGGACCTGGCTGCCCTGGCCTTGCCGATTGTGATTCTGCTGGCGGCTCAGGCGCTGTTGATGGCGCTGTTCGCGATATTCGTGACCTTCCGCGTGATGGGCAGCAATTACGATGCGGCAGTATTGGCGGCGGGGCACTGCGGGTTCGGCCTGGGTGCCACGCCCACCGCGATTGCCAATATGCAGGCCGTGACTCAACGTTTCGGGCCCTCGCAGATCGCCTTTCTGGTGGTGCCGATGGTGGGCGCGTTTTTCATCGACATCACCAACGCGGTGGTGATCAAGCTGTATCTGGTGCTGCCGTTCCTGGGCGCGGGCGGGTGAGGGGCCTGCACTACGGCGCTGACAAAAACGCCGATCAGGATTGATCGGCGTTTTTATTTGTCAGAGCTTCGGCAACTGACCTATGCGGCCCATCATTTCAGTCACGATCTGCAAGTCCAGCAGAAACTGGTCGACGGTCTTGAATTCGCCGTCGGTATGCCCGGTGTACTTGGTTTCCGGGCGCGCCAGACCAAATTGCACACCATTGGGCAGATCGTGCACGGACGTGGCACCGGCGGAGGTGCCGAACGTGTGCGCCATGCCGAGGTTTTCGGTGGAAACCGCCAGCAGGGCCTTCACCCATTCACCTTCGGGGTTGCGGTACATCGGCGTGTCGAGCGAGCAGGTGAAACTCACGTTGACCTTGGCATGAGCGTTCCAGGCGTTCAGCTTCTGCTCGATCTGCGCCTTGAGCGCCTCCGGTGATTTGCCTTTCGGAGCGCGCAGATTCACCGCCAGCTTGAAAGCCTTGTCGTCCTGGCTGACGAAGGTCAGCGAGGTGGTCAGCGGCCCCATGAACGCATCGGAAAAACCCACCCCCAGCTTGCCACCCAGGTAATCCAGGCCCCAGTTGTCGGATGCGTACCGCGCGGCGTCGGTGATGTGGTTGTGCTTGAGCGCGATCTTGCCGTCGACGCTGTGGATCAACTCCAGCATGCGCGCTACCGGATTGATCCCGGATTGCGGCGCCGAGGAATGGGCAGACACGCCCGTGACGATGAGCTTGACGTCCTTGCCGTCGACCTTGGCACTCACCTGGAAATCACCGCCGTTGCGCTTGGCGTATTCAGTACCGGCCTGCTGCAGGGCGGCGGCCAGTTCTGCAGGTTTATCGCTGATCAGCGTGGCTACCGACGCTGACGGAATCTGGTTGGTGGCCTTGCCGCCGGTCATGGAGATGATTTCTGCGCCGCTGCCTTTGCCCTTGCGCACCGGGAATGTGGCCATGACGGTGCCTGAGCCTTTTTCGGCAATCACCACCGGGTAGCCGCCGTCCAGGGCCAGGTTGTATTGCGGCACCGGGTTACGCGCGAAGTAGTAGGGGATGGCATCGCCGGCGGTTTCTTCGGTGGTGTCCACCAGCAACTTGAAAGTGCGCGCCAGCGGCAGTTTTTCTTCCTTGATTACTTTCATCGCGTACATCGCCACCACAATGCCGTTCTTGTCATCCTCGGTACCACGGCCGTACATGCGATCACCGATCAGCGTGACCTTGAACGGGTCAAGCCGCGTACCGTCCTTGAGCACCCAATTCTCCGGCGTCACCGGGACTACATCGGCGTGGGCATGGATGCCTACCAGCTCATCGCCACTGCCTTCCAGGGAGATCTCGTACACCCGGTTGTCAACGTTGCGGAAGGTGAGGTTGAATGACTTGGCCAGCGCCTGGATCCTGTCGGCGATCTTGAGAAATTCTGGGTTTTTGTACTGCGGCAGACCGTCGACGTTGAAAGTTGGAATCTCTACCAGCTCGCGCAGGCTTTCGAGAGCGGCTTTGCCGTATTTCACGCGGGTGTAAAGGCCGAGCAGTCGATGTATTTCGTTTTGTTGGTCGGCGGTGAGGGGGTTGTTGTCGAGAAACGCGTTGATCGCCGGACCTGTTTCAATGGTCTTGCCCAAGTCATCTTTATTCAGAGCACCGAGGAAACTGCGGAAATCGGTGGCCGGCGCTTCGCTGAAATTTTTCAGGATCGCGGCGCTTTGCTCGGGAGTGATGTTGGCAAAAGCGGAGGGGATGACGCTCGAAAGGCTGGCGGCCAGGAGGGTCGCTACGGCCATTTGCTTGAGTGGAAAGTGCATGGAGAGTCGCATTCCTTTGCAGGTATTGGTGACGTTTCTGACCGATCTGTCAGAAACATTTCCACACATTACCATCACTCAGGTGCGCTGTGCGCTCAAAAATGTGGGAGGGTTTTGCTCCCACATCTGGACTGTCAGCGTTGCGACAATCAGTGTTTGCTCTGATCATCCGGCATGGCCAGCAGCTGCTTTTCCTGGTTCCAGTCGAACGGTTCGTCATTCAGCTCGGCTTCATGACGACGTTCTTCGAGCGCCTGGTACAGGTCCAGTTCTTCGTCGGGCATGAAGTGCAGGCAGTCGCCGCCGAAGAACCACAGCAGGTCGCGTGGCACCAGGTGGGCGATTTGCGGGTAGCGCAGGATGACCTGGCTCATCAGGTCTTGGCCCAGGTACTGGCTTTCTATCGGGTCGATCGGCAGCAGGGCACGCAGTTCGTCGAAGCGCTCCAGGAACAGGGTGTGGCTTTCCTCGGGCACTTGTTCGGCTTCGCCAACGGCAACCAGGATGCTGCGCAGGTGGTCGAGCAAGACGAGATGATCGGCAACGACGTTGGACACGCGATAAGTCCTCTAAAGCAAAAACGGGCGCGAGAGTATATAGCTCAAGCGCCCGTAATTATATGACCGCAGGTATCAGCGGACCTTGCCTTCAGCCTGAGTCAGCTCTTCCTTGCTGAAATCATCCACGTCGATCACCTTGCGTCGCGCCGCTTCGGCGTCACGCAGGGTCTGCGCTTCGGCCGGTTGCAGCACGCCCGCTTGCAGGGCGGCGTCGATGGCGTGTTCGCCAGCAGTCGGTTTGACCTGGCCACTTTTCAACGCGCTGTGCAGTTTCTTTTGCAGCGGATGGCTGGCGCCGAGCAGGTCGTAGGCATGCTGCAGGGCGCCGACTGGATCCTGCGCCGATTGCGGGCGGTAGCAGCCGGCCAGAAGCTCTTCAAGCGTCGGGTCGCCCTTGGCGCGGCCAATCACTGCAGCCACTTCGGCATCCAGTGCATCGGATGGCCCGGTATGGCGCCGTCCGAACGGGAACACGATCACTCGCAACAGGCAGCCCAGCACCTTGTTCGGGAAGTTGCTCAGCAATTCATCCAGCGCGCGTTCCGACTCGCCAAGGCTTTCTTCCATGGCCCAGGCAAACAAGGGCTCCAGGTGGTCCGGCGAATCCAGGTCGTGGTAACGCTTGAGCGCCGCCGAGGCCAGGTACATATGGCTCAGCACATCGCCCAGGC
Organism: Pseudomonas trivialis; assembly: GCF_036864995.1. Taxonomy (NCBI): domain Bacteria; kingdom Pseudomonadati; phylum Pseudomonadota; class Gammaproteobacteria; order Pseudomonadales; family Pseudomonadaceae; genus Pseudomonas; species Pseudomonas trivialis. Next base: position 1,821,818 of record NZ_CP142151.1, read on the forward strand.
GCGCCGACAGGCGTTCGCGGCGTTTGAGCTCGCCACCGAGCAGCATCATGCTCAAGTCGGCAAGCAATGCGAAGGCCGCCGCTTGACGGTTCAGAGCGCGGAAATAACCCTGGCTCAGGCGGTTGCCCGGGGCTTTCTCGAAGTGGCCAAGGCCCAGGTTCAGCACCAGGGTGCTGGCGGCGTTGCTGACGGCAAAACCGATGTGCTGCATCAGCAGGCCGTCGAACTCCTTGAGGGCCTGGTCACGGTCTTCACGCCCGGCCAGCGCCATTTCCTTGAGCACGAACGGATGGCAGCGAATCGCGCCCTGGCCGAAGATCATCAGGTTACGCGAGAGAATGTTGGCGCCTTCCACCGTGATGAAAATCGGCGCGCCCTGCCAGCTGCGGCCCAGGTAGTTGTTGGGGCCCATGATGATGCCCTTGCCGCCGTGCACGTCCATGGCGTGGGTGATGCACTCGCGGCCACGTTCGGTCAGGTGGTACTTGAGGATCGCCGACAGCACCGAGGGCTTTTCCCCCAGGTCGACGGCGTTGGCGGTGAGCATCCGCGCGCTGTCCATCAGCCAGGCGTTACCGCCGATACGTGCCAGGGACTCCTGAATACCTTCGAATGCCGACAGCGGTACATTGAACTGTTCGCGCACCTGGGCGTACTGGCCAGTGACCAGACTGGTGAACTTGGCCGCACCGGTGCCGACGGCCGGCAAGGAGATCGAACGGCCCACCGACAGGCAGTTCATCAGCATCATCCAGCCCTTGCCGAGCATCTCCTGACCACCGATGAGGTATTCCAGGGGAATGAACACGTCCGTGCCCGAGTTGGGCCCGTTCATGAACGCAGCCCCCAGTGGCAGGTGACGACGGCCGATCTCCACGCCCGGGGTGTCGGTGGGAATCAGCGCGAGGCTGATGCCGAGGTCTTCTTCCTCGCCCAGCAGGTGATCCGGGTCATGGGCCTTGAAGGCCAGGCCCAGCAGGGTCGCCACCGGGCCGAGGGTGATGTAGCGTTTTTCCCAGTTCAGGCGCAGGCCGAGGGTTTCCTTGCCCTCCCATTCACCTTTGCAGATCACTCCGGTGTCGGGCATGGCGCCTGCATCGGAGCCGGCCAGTGGGCCGGTGAGGGCGAAGCACGGGATGTCATCGCCGCGTGCCAGGCGCGGCAGGTAGTGGTTGCGTTGTTCATCAGTGCCGTAGTGCAGCAGCAGTTCGGCCGGGCCCAGGGAGTTTGGCACCATTACGGTGGACGCGAGGTCGCCGCTGCGGGTGGCGAGTTTCATCGCCACCTGGGAGTGGGCGTAGGCGGAAAAGCCCTTGCCGCCGTACTCCTTGGGAATGATCAGCGCGAAGAAACCGTGGGTCTTGATGTGCTCCCAGGCGGCGGGCGGCAGGTCCATGGCCTGGCCGATTTCCCAGTCGCTGACCATGGCGCAGAGTTCTTCGGTGGGGCCGTCGATAAACGCCTGCTCTTCTTCGGTCAGTTTTACCTTGGGGTAGGCCAGCAACTTGTCCCAGTCGGGGCGACCGCTGAACAGTTCGCCATCCCACCACACCGTGCCTGCGTCGATGGCGTCGCGCTCGGTCTCGGACATTGGCGGCAAAACTTTCTGGAACCAGCTGAACAGCGGCTTCGTGAAGTATTGGCGGCGCAGGTCGGGCAGCAGCAGGGGCGCGGCCACCAGAGCGATCAACACCCAGAAGATCAGCAGCAGCCAACCCGGTGCGTGGCTCCAGGCGCCCATCGCCAGCAGGTAAACGGCAACCACGCCCAGGGCGGGCAGCGGGGCGACGCGGCGGTGTGCCAGGTAGGCAATGCCGACCACCAGCACCAGTATCCACAACAACAGCATATTCAATCCTCCGTGAAACCAGGGGCGAAACCACCAGGGAGCTTAGTCGGCATGCGAGCAAGCACGGTGATCAAGGTGTTACCACGTGTTCAAGACAGTTCCAGTCGCTCACTGGGTAGTGACCGTCTGGTGAGGGGGAGTTCGTATGAAAACGTACCGGAACTCGTGCGGATTTATCTGACCTGGCAGTCATCCAGTACCGTTTCGCGACCCAGGCGTCGTATGCTGCGGTTTCCATTACAACATGTTGTCCATTCACCCAATCAGGGAGCGGTCATGCTGAAGATCTGGGGTCGTAAAAATTCGTCAAACGTCAGGAAAGCGCTGTGGTGCGCCGAGGAACTTGGCCTGGATTACGAGGCGATTGATGCGGGTGGGGCATTCGGGGTCGTCGACACGCCGCAATACCGGGCATTGAATCCCAACGGTCGGGTGCCGATGATCGAAGACGGCGACTTTGTGCTGTGGGAATCCAACACCATCGTGCGCTACCTATGCGCCAAACACGCGTCGGAATTTTACCCGGCTGACCTGCAAGCCCGCGCCAACGCGGAAAAATGGATGGACTGGACCACCTCGACCCTGGCCGATCCGTTCAAAGCGGTGTTCTGGGGCATCGTGCGCACTGCGCCGGAAAAACGAAACCCGGACAGCATCAACGCCGGGCGCCAGGCCTGTATCGATGCACTCAACACCGTTGAGCAAGCGCTCGCCGGGCAACCTTATCTGTCCGGCAACGCGTTCGGTATGGGCGATATTCCCCTTGGCTGCTTCATCTACGCCTGGTTCGAGATGCCCATCGAGCGCCCGCCGATGCCGCACCTGGAGGCCTGGTACCAGCGCCTGCAACAGCGTCCGGCCTTCCGCAAGGCAGTGATGACCGCGTTGACTTAATACCCACTATTAATGCGCTTGACTGTACTTGTGTGACGCGGGCACTCACCATGCCCGCCATGCACCCCGGTTGAACTACCTGCGGTGCGCCTTCATCTACCCTTTCCATTCCCTTCTTTTGGTGCGTATTCCGATATGAGTTCCGCTCTGTCCATCCGGCAGCTAACCAAAACCTACGGCAACGGTTTCCAGGCCTTGAGTGGTATCGATCTGGACGTTGCCGAAGGTGATTTCTTCGCCTTGCTCGGCCCCAACGGTGCCGGCAAATCCACCACCATCGGCATTCTCTCCACCCTGGTCAACAAGACCAGCGGCACGGTGAACATCTTCGGCCACGACCTGGACAAATCCCCGGCGGCGCTCAAGCGCTCCATTGGCGTGGTGCCTCAGGAATTCAACTTCAACCAGTTCGAAAAGACCTTCGACATCGTTGTGACTCAGGCCGGTTACTACGGCATCCCGTCGAAAGTCGCCAAGGAACGCGCCGAGCAGTACCTGACGCAACTGGGCCTGTGGGACAAACGTGACGTGCCGTCGCGCTCGCTGTCCGGTGGCATGAAGCGCCGCTTGATGATCGCCCGCGCACTGGTGCATGAGCCGCGCCTGCTGATCCTCGACGAGCCCACTGCCGGCGTGGACATCGAACTGCGCCGCTCCATGTGGACCTTCCTCACCGAGTTGAACGAGAAGGGCATCACCATCATCCTCACCACTCACTATCTGGAAGAGGCCGAGCAGCTGTGCCGCAACATCGGCATCATCGACCACGGCACCATCGTCGAGAACACCAGCATGCGTAATCTGCTGGGCCAACTGCACGTGGAAACGTTCCTGCTCGACCTGAAGAACCCGTTGTCGGCGCCGCCGCAGTTGCTGGGCTACCCGAGCCGCCTGGTGGACAGTCGCACCCTGGAAGTCCAGGTGGACAAGGCCATGGGCATCACCGCGCTGTTCACGCAACTGGCGACCCAGAACATCGAAGTGCTGAGCCTGCGTAATAAAACCAATCGCCTTGAGGAGTTGTTCGTGTCCCTGGTGGAGAAAAATCTGGCGAAGGTGGCGGTATGAGTTCCGAACTGCAACCCAACCTCGTCGCGCTGCAAACCATCGTCTATCGCGAAGTGAAGCGCTTCACCCGGATCTGGCCGCAGACGCTGCTGCCGCCGGCGATCACCATGGTCCTGTACTTCGTGATCTTCGGTAACCTGATCGGTCGGCAGATCGGTGACATGGGTGGTTTCACCTACATGGAGTACATCGTGCCGGGCCTGATCATGATGTCGGTGATCACCAACTCCTACGGTAACGTGGTCTCCAGCTTCTTCGGCAGCAAATTCCAGCGCTCCATCGAAGAGCTGATGGTGTCGCCGGTTTCGCCGCACACCATCCTGATCGGCTACACCGCAGGCGGCGTGCTGCGCGGCTTGATGGTCGGCGTGATCGTTACCCTGCTGTCGCTGTTCTTCACCCACCTGCAGGTGCACCACCTGGGCGTCACCATTCTGGTGGTGGTGCTGACGGCGACGATCTTTTCGCTGCTGGGGTTTATCAACGCGGTGTTTGCACGCAATTTCGACGATATCTCCATCATCCCGACCTTCGTGCTCACACCGCTGACCTACCTGGGCGGGGTGTTCTACTCCATTACCCTGCTGCCGCCGTTCTGGCAGACCGTGTCGCTGGCCAACCCGGTGCTGCATATGGTCAATGCTTTCCGCTACGGCATCCTGGGTGTGTCGGATATCAGGATCAGCGTGGCGATCACCTTCATGATCGTTGCCACTATTGTCTTGTACTTCGGCTGTGCACGGTTGCTGGTGAGCGGGCGCGGGATGCGTACCTGAGCCGGAAAAAGCGTGGGAGGGGGCTTGCTCTCTCCCACGTTTGGATCTGGGAATTGCCTTTACTCTTGCAGGGCCAGTTCGATCAGTGCGTGCAGTTCCTGCACGGTCAGCGGCGCAGTTGAAAACAGAATCCGAAATACCGTCGGCGCCGCGATCAGATTGATCAAGTGGGCCACGCTCGGTGGGTTGCTGTCGGGATAGCGATCAACAATCGCTTGAAGCTGCCCGCTGAGGATGCTTACGCAGTAGCCCGGGGTCACGCTGCATTGCAGGTCGCGCATCATGTTGCGCCCTGGCTCGGAGCTCATCTCATCCAGATACTGCTCGGCCCAGGCCTGCAAATCGCCGCGCAGGCTGCCGGTGTTGGCCGGCTCACTGTCCGGGCGCATGCGGGCCAGGGCCACATCTGCGAGCAACACACCAAGGTCACCCCAACGCCGGTAGATGGTCGAGGGCGTGACACCTGCACGTGCGGCGATCATCGGCACCGTAACACTGGAACGCTCATGGGTTTCCAGCAGTTCACGCGCCGCCGAATGTACGGATTCTTGTACCCGGGCACTACGGCCCCCCGGGCGGAGGCCTTCTTTTATCGCCATGGTTGCGACCTTAACACAAAGAATTTGCTTTAAGAGCCAGCCGGTAGCACACTCCGCAAAAGCAAAATATTAGCTTTAGCGGAGCATGCCCATGTCCAGTCCCACTTCTCATCGTCCCAGCCTGGTGTTCCTCGCGATCACCTTGCTGACGTTCCTGGCCGCTTCCAGCGCGCCGACGCCGCTGTATCACCTCTACCAGGAAGGTCTGCATTTTTCGGCGGGCATACTCACACTGATCTTCGGGGTGTACGCCATGAGCTTGCTGGCCGCCCTGCTGACAGTGGGTTCGTTGTCGGACTACCTCGGACGCAAGCCGGTGATTTTTGCTGCGCTGGTCCTGAATATGCTGGCGATGTTGCTGTTTATCAATGAAGGCAGTGTGGCCTGGCTGATTGCTGCGCGCACCCTGCAAGGGTTTGCCACCGGCATGGCCACCGCGGTGTTGGGCGCGGCGCTGCTCGACAGCGACCGCCAGCAGGGCCCGCTGGTCAACAGTGTGGCGCCGCTGCTGGGCATGGCGTGTGGGGCGATGGGCAGCAGTTTGCTGGTGGAGTTCGCGCCGCTGCCGACCCAGTTGATCTACTGTACATTGTTGCTGCTGATGGTATTGCAGGCCGTGTATGTGTGGCGTCTGCCGGAAAGCGTCAGCCGTATCCCGGGTGCATTGGCCTCGTTGCGTCCGACCCTGCATGTGCCGCCTCAGGCACGCCGGGCGTTGTGGTTATCGTTGCCGGTGGATGTGGCGGTGTGGGCGATGGGCGGTTTCTATCTCTCCCTGGCGCCGTCGCTGGTGCGGGCGGCTACCGGCTCGACGTCCAACCTGATCGGTGGAGGCCTGGTGGCGGTGCTGACCTTGAGTGGCGCGCTGATGATCCTCACCCTGCGCAATCGACCCGCGGACAAGGTGCTGCGTCTGGGCGCCGGGTTGCTGGCCATCGGCGTGGCCCTGATCCTTATGGCGGTGCATAGCGCCAGCCTGCCGCTGTTTTTCATCGCCACCCTGATCGCCGGCAGCGGCTTTGGCGCAGGTTTTCTGGGTGCCTTGCGCAGTGTGGTGCCGCTGGCCTTGCCCCATGAGCGTGCGGGCTTGATGTCGGCATTTTATGTGCTGAGTTACCTGGCGTTCTGTTTGCCGTCGTTATTGGCAGGCAACCTGATTCACAGTTTTGGCTTGATCGCTACCACCGACGGTTATGGCGCGGTGCTGATCCTGCTGGCGTCTGGTGCCCTGGCTGCGCTGATGTGGCAGGGCCGGCAGTCGGTGCATATTGGTAAAACAGATAACAGTTAGAGATATTACCAGTTATATAGATATTCGATCAGCTTCTATGATGGCCTCCACCTCATACGAGGAAGAGGATCGCCAGCATGACCTGCCCGAATACCATCAGTTACAAGCCGTTCAGTCACCTGACCCGTCCCCGGGAAGTGATTCGCCAGTTCACCCCCAACTGGTTCGCCGCCACCATGGGCACCGGCGTGCTCGCGCTGGCCCTGGCCCAATTGCCGGTCAACCTGCCCGCGCTGCGCACGCTGGGTGAAGGGTTATGGCTGTTCACCATCGGCCTGTTCATTCTGTTCAGCGTGTTGTACGCCGCGCGCTGGGTGATGTTTTTCGATGAAGCGCGGCGTATTTTCGGGCACTCCACGGTGTCGATGTTCTTCGGCACGATCCCCATGGGCCTGGCGACCATTCTCAACGGCCTGCTGGTGTTCGGCCTGCCGCGCTGGGGCGGCGATGTGATCGCGGTGGCCGAAGTCATCTGGTGGCTCGATGTGACGATGGCCATGGCCTGCGGCGTATTGATCCCATTCATGATGTTCACCCGCCAGGAGCACAGCATCGACCAGATGACGGCCGTGTGGCTGTTGCCGGTGGTCGCCGCTGAAGTCGCGGCGGCGAGCGGTGGGCTGCTGGCGCCGCACCTGGCGGATGCGCATTCGCAGTTGGTGATGCTGGTGACCAGCTATGTATTGTGGGCGTTTTCCCTGCCGGTGGCGTTCAGCATCCTGACCATTCTAATGCTGCGCATGGCCCTGCATAAGCTGCCCCATGCCAACATGGCCGCGTCGAGCTGGCTGGCGCTTGGGCCCATCGGCACTGGCGCCCTGGGCATGTTGCTGCTGGGCGGCGATGCGCCAGCGATTTTTGCCGGCAACGGGTTGCCCGGGGTTGGCGAGATGGCCAACGGTCTGGGCCTGGTGGCGGGCATTACCCTCTGGGGCTTCGGTTTGTGGTGGATGTTGATCGCCGTGTTGATCACCCTGCGTTACCTGCGCGCCGGTATTCCGTTCAACCTCGGCTGGTGGGGCTTTACCTTTCCATTGGGGGTGTATGCGCTGGCAACGTTGAAGTTGGCGAGTCTGCTGCACTTGGGCTTCTTCAGCGTGTTTGGCAGCGTGCTGGTGGTGGCGTTGGCGCTGATGTGGCTGATCGTGGCCAGGCGTACCGTGCAGGGCGCCTATAAAGGTGAGCTTTTTGTTTCACCTTGCATTGCAGGGTTAGCGAATAAGTAGGCGCAGTTAGGTAAAGTCGTGGCCTGACTCGATAACAGGCCACGCAGGAACACGGACGATGAGCCACCCCTCACAATTCACCTTGCTGCGCACCCGGCGTTTCCTGCCGTTTTTCATCACCCAGTTGCTGGGCGCATTTAACGACAACATCTTCAAGCAATCGCTGATCCTGGCGATTCTCTACAAGCTGACCCTCGACGGTGATCGCTCGATCTGGGTCAACCTCTGCGCGTTGCTGTTTATCCTGCCGTTCTTCCTGTTCTCGGCACTGGCCGGGCAGTTTGGCGAGAAATTCAACAAGGATGCGTTGATCCGCGCGATCAAGATCGGCGAAATCGTGATCATGGCCGTGGGCGCCACCGGCTTGCTGATCAATCACCTCGAGCTGATGTTGCTGGCGCTGTTCGCCATGGGCACGCATTCGGCGCTGTTCGGCCCGGTGAAGTATTCGATCATGCCCCAGGCCCTGCACGACGATGAACTGGTGGGCGGCAACGGTCTGGTGGAGATGGGCACCTTCCTTGCGATCCTCGCCGGCACCATTGGTGCGGGCATCATGATGTCATCCGCCCATTACGCACCCTTGGTGGCCACCGCGATTGTTGGCGTGGCGGTGCTGGGCTATCTGGCCAGCCGCAGCATTCCACGGGCGGCGGCGTCTACCCCGCACTTGCGCCTGGACTGGAACATTTTCACCCAGTCGTGGGCCACCTTGCGCATGGGTCTTGGGCAGACGCCGGCGGTGTCGCGCTCGATCGTCGGTAACTCATGGTTCTGGTTCGTCGGGGCAATCTACCTCACGCAGATTCCGGCCTACGCCAAGGAGTGGCTGTACGGCGACGAAACCGTGGTGACGCTGATCCTCACGGTGTTCTCGGTAGGCATCGCGCTGGGCTCGATGCTCTGCGAAAAACTTTCCGGGCGTAAGGTGGAGATCGGCCTGGTGCCGTTCGGCTCGTTCGGGTTGACGGTGTTCGGGCTGCTGCTCTGGTGGCATTCCGGCAGTTTCCCGCAGAACGTTCAGCCCAATGATTGGCTGGCGGTGCTCGGCTACGGCCAGGCGTGGTGGGTGCTGCTCGATATTCTCGGCCTGGGCGTGTTCGGCGGTTTCTACATCGTGCCGCTGTATGCGCTGATCCAGTCGCGCACTGCCGAAAACGAACGTGCGCGGGTGATTGCCGCCAACAACATTCTCAACGCGTTGTTCATGGTGGTGTCGGCCATCGTGTCGATCCTGCTGCTGAGCGTGGCCAAGCTATCGATCCCCGAATTGTTCCTGGTGGTTTCGCTGCTCAATATTGCGGTCAACACCTACATCTTCAGGATCGTCCCCGAGTTCACCATGCGTTTCATGATCTGGCTGCTCAGCCATTCCATGTACCGCGTGGAGCATCGCAACCTGGAACAGATCCCGGACGAAGGCGCCGCCTTGCTGGTGTGCAACCATGTGTCGTTTGTCGACGCGCTGTTGATCGGCGGCGCGGTGCGTCGGCCGATCCGGTTCGTGATGTATTACAAGATCTACCGCCTGCCGGTGCTGAACTTCATCTTTCGCACCGCAGGGGCGATCCCGATTGCCGGGCGGCATGAAGATATCCAGATCTACGAAAAGGCCTTCACGCGCATTGCGCGGTATCTGCAGGAGGGCGAACTGGTGTGCATCTTCCCCGAAGGCAAGTTGACGGCTGACGGCGCGATGAATGAGTTTCGCGGTGGGCTGACGCGCATTCTCGAGGAGACGCCGGTACCGGTGATTCCGATGGCGTTGCAGGGATTGTGGGGCAGCTTCTTCAGCCGTGATCCGCACAAGGGGTTCTTTCATCGCATCTGGTCGCGGGTGGTGCTGGTAGCGGGCGAGCCGGTATCGGTCGAGTCGGCGACGCCTGCGCACTTGCAGGCGGTGGTGGGTGGGTTGCGCGGGAGTATCAGGTAGTTTTGTGTCGGCAGTGAGGGCCTCATCGCAGGCCAGCCAGCTCCCACATTTGAAATGCATTCCAAGTGTGGGAGCTGGCTTGCTCCCGATAGCGGCAGTGGTTTAGGTGGAGATCTTGAGGCCAATGAGCCCGCAGATAATCAACGCTACACTCGCCAATCGGAACAGCGCCATGGATTCCCCAAACAGAACAATCCCGGCAATCACTGTGCCCACCGCACCCACGCCGGTCCAGATGGCGTAGGCAGTGCCCAGCGGCAGCTCCTTCATGGCCAGGCCCAGCAAGCCAAGGCTGATGGCCATGGCGGCAATCGTCAGGGCGGTGGGCAGTGGCTTGCTGAAGCCGTCGGTGTACTTCAAACCGACGGCCCAGCCGACTTCGAACAGACCGGCAAAAAACAGAATGATCCAGGACATGATGACCTCGCTTTCTCAGGCGGGGTCGTCCCCGGATTCGGCGCTTTGACAGCGTCGCGAGGTCGTCCCCGCGAAGCTCGGTAGAGTGCCGAAGATTGATCGAACGATCAAGTTTGCGGTACGTCCTCCAGCAGACGACGGTCTTCTTTCTCGCTCATGCGGCGGAAGTAGGTCGACAGCAACGCCCCGGAAATATTGTGCCAGACGCTGAACAACGCGCTCGGCACCGCCGCCAGTGGCGAGAAGTGCGCGCTGGCCAATGCCGCGCCCAGCCCGGAATTCTGCATGCCCACTTCCAGTGCCAGCGATTTGCGTTGCGCCAACGGCAGCTTGAACACGCGCGCGGTAAAGTAGCCCAGCAGGTAGCCGAAACTGTTGTGCAGCATCACCACGGCCATGATCAGCAGACCCGACTCGGCAATCTTCGCCTGGCTGGCAGCCACCACTGCGGCGACGATGATCACGATACTGATCACCGACACCAGCGGCAGCACGTCCACCGCATGGCGCACCCGCGCGCCGAGCACGCGTTGCGCCAGCACGCCGAGTATGATCGGCAGCAGCACCACCTGCAGGATCGACCAGAACAGCTCCATGAACGACACCGGAAGCCAGGCCGAGGCCAGCAGCCAGATCAGCGCCGGCGTAAGCAGCGGGGCGAGGAGGGTGGTGACGGCGGCAATTGCTACCGACAACGCCAGGTCGCCCCGGGCCAGCCAGGTCATCACGTTGGACGAGGTGCCGCTCGGGCAGCAGCCGACCAGGATCACGCCGACGGCAATTTCCGCTGGCAGATTGAAGGCCCGGCACAGCAACCAAGCTACGCCCGGCATGATTACAAAATGCGCGACCACGCCCAGGGCGACGCGCCACGGGTGACGGGCGACCTCGGCGAAGTCTTCGAGTTTGAGGGTCAGCCCCATGCCGAACATCACCAGGCCCAGCAGCGGGACGATGGCGCTTTTCAGGCCGATGAACCAGCCGGGTTCGAGGAAGGCGAGCACCGCGAAGATCAACACCCAGTAAGCGAAGGTATTGCCGACGAAGCGGCTCAGGGAGGCGAGTGCGCGCATGGGGATGTCCTTTTTATTGGATTCTTGAAGTGTAAACACACATCAAATGTGGGAGCGAGCAAGCCCGCTCCCACATTTTTATCTTCACATGGCTTTAGATGCCCTGTGGGGTCTCTTCGCCGCCCAGCGCTTCGATCAACGCCGGCAGGAAATCACCGAACGTCAGCATCATCAGGGTAAAGCTTGCATCCAGTTGGCCCAGCGCTTCGTCGCCGCCGTCCTGTTCGGCCTGATCCTGCAGCAGGTCTTCGAACTTCAGGCGCTTGACGGTCATCTTGTCGTCGAGCATGAACGACAGCTTGTCCTGCCAGGCCAGCGACAACTGGGTCACCACCTTGCCGGTGGTCAGGTGCAGCTGGATCTCTTCGCTGGTCAGGTCCTGGCGCTTGCAGCGCACGATGCCGCCGTCTTCGTGGGTGTCGCGCAGTTCGCATTCGTCGAGCACGAAGAAATCGTCGGCCGGCTTCTGGGTGGTGACCCAGTCGGTCATGATCGCGGTCGGCGCGGTTTTCACCGTGAGCGGGCGTACCGGCAGGGTGCCGATCACTTCGCGCAAAGTCGACAGCAGGTCTTCGGCGCGTTTCGGGCTCGCCGAGTTGACCAGGATCAGGCCCTGTTTCGGCGCGATGGCGGCGAAGGTCGACGAGCGACGAATGAAGGCCCGTGGCAGGAACGCCTGGATGATTTCATCCTTGATCTGATCGCGTTCCTTCTTGTAGACCTTGCGCATCTGCTCGGCCTCGATCTCTTCGACTTTCTCTTTGACCGCATCACGTACCACGCTGCCCGGCAGGATACGTTCTTCCTTGCGCGCAGCGATCAGCAGGAAGTCGCCGCTGACGTGAACCAGAGGCGCGTCCTCACCTTTACCGAAAGGGGCGACGAAACCGTAAGTGGTCAGCTCCTGGCTTGCACACGGGCGCGCCAGTTTGGTGGCCATGGCCGCTTCCAACGCCTCGGCATCAACGGGCAGATCTTGGGTCAGGCGATAGATAAGCAGGTTCTTGAACCACATGGGGTGAGTCTCTCCTCTATACAAAGGGGAGCATTATTCTCTTGATATGGCCGCAGGCCAACCCTGCGTAAGCCATTGGAAGCGCTGAAAAAAAAGATTCAAGAAAGTGCTTGCCAGACCCAGGGTCGCTCCGTAGAATGCGCGCCACACCGAAACGAAGGGTGATTAGCTCAGCTGGGAGAGCATCTGCCTTACAAGCAGAGGGTCGGCGGTTCGATCCCGTCATCACCCACCATTCGCTTCACGTGTTACGCGCAGCGGTAGTTCAGTCGGTTAGAATACCGGCCTGTCACGCCGGGGGTCGCGGGTTCGAGTCCCGTCCGCTGCGCCATATTCGGTTACCTGGAATGCTGAACGCCAGGTCGCCAACGAAAGCCCGCTTAACCGCGGGCTTTTTATTGTCCGAAATATGGCAAACAGTCGTGAGTTGATCTTTTTTTAGATAAAGTGCATTTAAATCAAGATATTACGATTTTTTGGTGTATGATGCGCCCACACCGAAACGAAGGGTGATTAGCTCAGCTGGGAGAGCATCTGCCTTACAAGCAGAGGGTCGGCGGTTCGATCCCGTCATCACCCACCATTCGCTTCATGTGTTACGCGCAGCGGTAGTTCAGTCGGTTAGAATACCGGCCTGTCACGCCGGGGGTCGCGGGTTCGAGTCCCGTCCGCTGCGCCATATTCGGTTACCTGGAACGCTGAACGCCAGGTCACCCGGGAAAGCCCGCTCATATGAGCGGGTTTTTTTTCGCCTGCGCAAAAGCACCGCGCTTTATTTGCGACCCGCGAGCAATTTGGATACGGTGCACGCCTGCCCACAAGGACGTCTCCATGATCAAGCCCGCCCCCAAAACCCGTCGCGCTCCCAAAGGTGAAAAACGCCGCGAAGAGCTGCTCGACGCTGCCTTGCAGGTGTTTTCCCTGGAAGGCTACAGCGGTGCATCCGTGGCCCGGGTGGCGGCGATTGCCGGCATCTCAGTGGCCGGCCTGCTGCATCATTTTCCCAGCAAGATTTCATTATTGATGGGCGTATTGCAGCGCCGCGACGAGGTGAATCAGCGGATTGCCGACGAGGTGCGGGCGGAGAAGTCGCTGTCTGGATTGCTTGGCAGCCTGCGCGCGATCAACCGCTCCAATGCCAGTGCGCCGGGGGTGGTGCGGGCTTTCACGATTTTGAATGCGGAAAATCTGCTCGACACTCAACCCGCCTGGACCTGGTTCCAGGAGCGTTATGCGGGCATTCAGCAGCGACTGCATGGGCAGTTTGCCGATCTGGTGGCGATGGGGGAGGTGCGCGGGGATGTGGACCTTGCCGGGCTGACCGAAGAGATCCTGGCCATGATGGACGGCCTGCAGATCCAATGGCTGCGCTTTCCCGAGCAGGTGGACCTGGTGGCGCGGTTTGATACTTACATCGCGCGGGTCGATGCAGCCATCAGGTTCGTCCCTGAACCGTGATCTATCCCTGAATCAGCCGATCAATTGCCGGCTGCGCTGCCCTGACTGCTGTCATCGGACATGTCGTAGCCATCACCTTCGCTGGTGTCGCTGTCGGTATTTTCGTTCTGCTTGAGCACGCCACCGGTCTTCACCTTTGGCGCTTCACGCAGCGTCGAATTGAGCGCCGAACGCGGCAACGGGTTGCTGCTGGTGGTCGACAGTTCCTGGCGGAACGAGTTGACCAGTTTGGCGTTCAGGCGGATGTCCTGGGACGACCCACCCACCGACAGGTTGAAGCTGTCGGCATCCACCACCCACTGCTTGCTGACCTCGTCAAAGTAGGCCAGCGAGCGGTCGTTCAGCTCGATGGTCACGCGCTTGCTTTCGCCTGGTTTGAGGAACACTTTCTTGTAGCCCTTGAGCTCTTTGGGTGCGCGTTCAACCTTGGGATTGTTCTGCCCCACATACAGCTCGGCCACCTCGGCACCGGCGACCTTGCCGGTGTTGGCCAGGTCGAACGACACCTTGATCGGTGCGCCGGCCACCGCGACCCCAGGGGTCACACTGATGTTGCTGTAGCCGAAAGTGGTGTACGACAGGCCGTAGCCGAACGGGTAGAGCGGCTTGATGCCTTTTTTCTCGTAACCGCGATAGCCGACGAACAGGTCATCCTTGTAGCTCATCTCGGCCAGGGTTTCCTGGTTGTCGAACTTGGGGAAGGTCGCGTAGATCGGGTTGTCTTCGATGTTGCGTTCAATACTGATCGGCAGCTTGGCCGATGGATTGACCTTGCCCAGCAGGATTTCCGCCAGGGCCTGGCCGCCGTTTTGCCCAGGGTAGAACGCATGCAGCGCGGCCGGCACCTGGTCGATCCAGTCGCTCATTTTCAGCCCGGTGCCGCCGTGCAGGGTTACCACGGTGTTCGGGTTGACCTTGGCGATGCTCTGGATCAGCTGACCCTGGAACTCCGGCAGGTCGAAGCTGTGGTCGAAGCCTTCACCTTCGTATTCACTGCTGTTGCCGGCGGCTACCAGCACGGCGTCGTACTTGGCCAGGTCCTGCGGCGCAACCAGCGATGCCCAGCTCATCTGCACGCCCACCAGACCGCCCATGGTCGAGAGGTAGCCGTTGCGGCGCGAGTACTCGAGCTTGATGTCCACCGGCTTGCCGGCTTCCAGGTTGACCTTGGCGAACACGGGGATGGTCGGCGGGATGCTGTTGTTCGGCAGTGGCTTGCCGTCGCCGTTGTCGAGCACCTTCTTGCCGTTGACGTAGAGGCGTACCGCACCGTCGGCGCGAATCTTGAACACCTGTTCGCCGCTGACGGTCGGGGTGATCTGGCCGCTGTAGCGGATCGACGTGGCCGCCGTATCGCCGTTCACCGGCAGGCTGTCGGTCGACCAGTCCAGGTCAACGTGCTGATCGGTGCGGCTGGCCGCCGGGTCGCCGGACCAGTTGGTGTTGCTGAAGAACTCGGTCTTCACGCCTTTGACGCTGTTGCCGTTGCCGTCCAGATGGGTCCAGTTCGAGGCGGTCGGGTCCAGGGACAGACTGTCGATGAACTCGACCTTGGCACCCGGTGCCAGTTGCTGCAGGCCGCTCAGTTCGCTGACGTAGTTGGCCGCCATCACGTTCGCGCTGCCGAAACCGGTCGGCGGTGCGTACTTGGCCAGGTTGCCCACCACGGCGATGGTCTTGACCTTTTTCGCGTCCAGCGGCAGCAGGTTATTCTGGTTCTTCAGCAGCACGATACCTTCGCGCGCCGCGTTCAGCGCCACGCGGTTGCTGGTGGCGCTGTTCATGTTGTGGCTGGTCAACGGCGCCTTGCTGTCGAACTTGTACAGGTAAATCTGCTTGAGGATGCGGCGCACCTTGTCATCGATGGTCGCGCTGCTTAGCTCGCCACTGTCCAGGAACGGTTTGAGCACCGTGCTGTTCATCTGGTAGCCCATCATGTCCAGGTCGGTGCCGGCCTGTGCGGCGGGCAGGCCGTTGACCACGGCGTTGTAGTCGCTCTGGACGAAGCCCGGATAGCCCCATTCTGTTTTCAGGATGTCGTGGATCAGGTGCGAGTTTTCGCAGGCGAATTCGCCGTTCACCTTCTGGAACGCACACATCATCATCGCCACCTTGCTGTTCTTCGAGGCGGACTCGAAAGGCGGCAGGGTCATCTCGCGCAGCACGCGCTCGCTGATGGTTTCGTTGAGATGGAAGCGGTTGCTTTCCTGGTCATTGGCCGCGTAGTGCTTGGCGTTGGCCCACACCCCGCGTGACTGGATGCCGTTGATCAGTGCCGGGCCGAGGCTGGCGCCGAGGAACGGGTCTTCACCGGATAGGTACTCGAACGCACGGCCGCTGTAGGGCATGCGGTACAGGTTCATGCCGGGGCCGGTGACGAACTGGTAACCACCACTGGCGGTGTCGTAGCCCAGGGCGCGACCCACGTCGATGGCGCGGCGCGGGTTCCAGCTGGCCGCCAGGTTCGGGCCGGACGGGTACACCACGCCCTGGGCATTGCCCTCGCTGGTGTAACGCACGCCCACGCCGCCATCGGCGCCGTGAATCTGCGGGATGCCGTACTGGCTCAAAGGCTTGACGTCCCAGCCTCCGGTGCCGCCGATGTAGGCGAGTTTTTCTTCCATGGTCATTTTGGCCAGGGTTTTATCCGCGGCCTTTTCCGCGCGGCTCACGCGGCCTTCATCCAGCGCCGGGCTGGTCGCCGCGTGCACCTGGGATACCGCCAGTGCCAGCAGGGCAAAAGCCGACTGCGCACCGATCATCTTGCGTTTACTCATGGGTCTCTCCAGTCACTGTTTATTGAACATGGCGCTGCAGCAAGTGTGTTCCAGCGCACACGCTCGTCACTTTTTCACAGGCAATAGTTGGCCATTAACGCAATTTTTAGCCGATGGCTAATTGCAATTACTTGGCGAATTTCACTGTTTTAAGAGTGTTAAAAATGTGTGAGTTATTCTTATAAGTAGTGTCTATGCGATATCATGCGATGGCATTTTGAATCGCAAAAACCCGATAATTAAGGCAATTCTTGCGGTAATAAGTCAAACAAAAGCTATTTTTTGCGCGAAATAAGAAATATTTCATTACGTTTTGGAACCAATACTAAACCTACCGGTCGATTGGTTTAAGAAAATGTCAGCCGGGGTGGCGAACTAATGGCTCTGTCCAGTAGTTCTAAAAGGCCATGCCCTAAACAGGCTGTCATATACACGGCTTTGGTGTAGGGTCTTGAGCAAGTTCAAGGCGCCACTCGAGCTAATCGCTGTTGTTGATCTGGAGAAAGTTGATGAAGATTTCCCTGTTGAGTGCCGGTGTTGTGCTGGGCGTTGCACTGAGTGGCGCGGCCATGGCTGCTGAATCCACCGATGCCGACGCCAAGTCCGGCGCCACCGATTCCACCGTGCTGACCCAGGCCCACGACGCCAAGGCAGCCAAAAAACAGAAGGCCGAAACCACCAGGGGCGGCCGCCCGCAGAACAGTTCGGGCACGCCGAAAACGTCCAACTAAGCGCAACCCTTTGCAGGAGCGAGCTCCTGGCTCCTGCAAACTATTCCTCTCAGACAGTCGCCCATGCCCAGCCCGTCAATGCCCCTCAATGCCTGCCAAATGCACATCCCGGATACCGACCAGGTATGCGCGTGGCTGATGCAGCAGGCCGGGTTGAAAACGGTTGACCTGGAGCGCGCCCGGCGCCTGTCCCAGGAATCCGACGACACCGAATTGCTCGGCCTGCTCACCCGCCTCGGGCTGGTCTCGGAAATAGAGCTGGCCCGCGCCTGGGCCGACCTGCTCGGCGCACCGCTGGTGCTGGCCGATGCCGCACCGCCGTTGCTCGACCCACTGCCGGCCCTGACCGAGCGCTTCATGCGCCATTACCAGGTGGTGCCCGTGGGCTGGAGCCAGGGCGGTTTGCGCGTGCTGGCCGCCAACCCCGCGCAGGCCTATCCGTTCCAGGCCATGGCCTATGCCTGCGGCGTACCGGTGTGGCTGGCGGTGGGCCCGCGCAATGAGGTCGAAACCCTGATCGAGCGTTACTACGGCCAGGGCCGCTCGGCCATGGGCACCCTGATCGAAAACCTCGACGAGCAGGGCGGCACGCTGGAAGACATCGAACACCTCAAGGACATGGCCTCCGAAGCGCCGGTGATTCGCCTGGTCAACCTGATCCTGCAGCGCGCGGTGGAACATCGCGCCTCCGACATCCATATCGAACCCTTCGAAAACCAGCTCAAGGTGCGCTACCGCATCGATGGCGTGCTGCACGAAGCCGAGGCGCCGCCGTCCAGCTCGTCGGCGGCGGTGATTTCGCGGGTAAAGATCATGGCGCGGCTGGACATCGCCGAGCGGCGCCTGCCCCAGGATGGCCGCATCATGCTGCGCATCCAGGGCAAGGAACTCGACTTGCGGGTGTCCACCGTGCCCACCAGTTTTGGCGAATCGGTGGTGATGCGCCTGCTCGACCGCCAGACCGTGCAGTTCGATTTCCAGAGCCTGGGCTTCGACGGCCAGCGACTGGAAACCTTCATTGAAGTGCTGGAGCGTCCCCACGGCATCCTGCTGGTCACCGGCCCCACCGGCTCGGGCAAGACCACCACGCTGTACACCGCGCTGTCACGGCTCAACACCGCCGAGCGCAAGATCATCACGGTTGAAGACCCGGTGGAATACCAGCTCGAAGGCATCAACCAGATCCAGGTCAAACCGGCCATCGGCCTGGACTTCGCTGGCGCGCTGCGCTCCATCGTGCGTCAGGACCCGGACGTGATCATGATCGGTGAAATCCGCGACCTCGAAACCTGCCGCATCGCCATCCAGTCTTCGCTGACCGGCCACCTGGTGCTCTCGACCCTGCACACCAACAGTGCGGCGGCGAGTATCACGCGCCTGTTGGACATGGGCGTCGAAAGCTACCTGATCGCCTCGACGGTCAACGGCATCCTCGCCCAGCGCCTGGTGCGCCGTCTTGACCCGGCCACGCGTGAAGCCTTCGAAGCGCCGCCGGAACTGATCGCCGAACACGGCCTGGACCGCTTTACCGAACAACGCCCGATCCTGCTTTACCGCCCCCGCGCCGACGCGCCGGGCGGCGGCTATCATGGGCGTAGCGCAATCACCGAATTGCTGGTGATGAACGACGAACTGCGCAGCCTGCTGATGCGCCAGGCCGACGCCGCTACCCTCGAGCAGGCCGCCCGCCGTGGCGGTCTGCGCACCTTGCATGAAGAGGGCCTGCGTCAGGCCGTGGCGGGTGTCACCTCGCTGGAAGAAGTGCTGCGCGTCACCCGTGGAGATGGCGCATGAGCCTGTTCAAATACCGCGCCCTCGACAGCCAGGGCCAGCCGCAAAACGGCACCCTTGAAGCCAGGGACCAAGACGCCGCCGTTGCCGCGCTGCACAAGCGCGGCCTGCTGTTGTTGCACATCGATGTGGCCGGCGCCCAGGGCCTGCGCAAGGCCTTCGGCCGTGGCCAGTTGAACGGCGCGGCGCTGGTCAGTTTCACCCAGCAACTGGCAACCCTGCTCGGCGCCGGGCAACCCCTGGAACGTTCCCTGGGCATCCTGCTCAAACAGCCTGACCAGCCGCAGACCCGCGCGCTGATCGAGCGCATTCGCGAACACGTCAAGGCCGGCCAGCCGTTATCCAAAGCGCTGGAGGAGGAGGGCAGCCAGTTCTCGCCGCTGTACCTGAGCATGGTGCGCGCCGGCGAGGCCGGTGGCGCCCTGGAAAATACCTTGCGTCAGCTCAGTGATTACCTGGAGCGCAGCCAGCTGTTGAGAGGGGAAGTGATCAACGCGCTGATCTACCCCGCGTTTCTGGTGGTCGGCGTGCTCGGTTCGCTGGCCCTTCTGCTGGCGTACGTGGTGCCGCAATTCGTACCGATCTTCAAGGACCTGGGCGTGCCGATCCCGTTGATCACCGAAGTGATCCTCGGTCTCGGGCAGTTTCTGGGTGCGTATGGGCTGGCCGTGCTGGCCGGCCTGATCGTCGCCTGCTGGACACTGGCGGCACGCCTGCGCGACCCGCAGCGGCGTGAGCGTTACGACCGCCGCCTGCTCGGCATCCGCGTGATCGGCCCGTTGTTGCAACGCGTCGAGGCGGCCCGCTTGACGCGCACCCTTGGCACCTTGCTCAGCAATGGCGTGGCGCTGCTGCAAGCGCTGGTCATCGCGCGGCAGGTTTGCACCAACCGTGCGCTGCAGGCCCAGGTCGCTGACGCCGCCGATTCGGTCAAGGGCGGCGGCACCCTGGCCAGCGCCTTTGGCGCGCAACCACTGCTGCCCGACCTGGCCCTGCAAATGATTGAAGTCGGCGAACAGGCCGGCGAACTCGACAGCATGCTGCTCAAGGTCGCCGACGTGTTCGACGTGGAGGCCAAGCGCGGCATCGACCGCCTGCTGGCCGCCCTGGTGCCGTCCCTGACCGTGGTCATGGCGGTGCTGGTGGCGGTGATCATGCTGGCGATCATGCTGCCGCTGATGAGCCTGACCAGCAATATATGAACCCTTGAGGAAACAACCCATGCGTCACACCCGATTCAAGCCTGCCCGCCGCCAGGGCGGTTTCACCCTGCTGGAAATGCTCGCAGTGATCGTGCTGCTGGGCATCGTCGCCACCATCGTGGTGCGCCAGGTCGGCGGCAACGTCGACAAGGGCAAGTACGGCGCCGGCAAGGCGCAACTGGCCAGCCTGGGCATGAAGATCGAAAGCTACGGATTGGACGTCGGCTCGCCGCCCAAGTCCCTGCAGCAACTGGTCGAAAAGCCGGGCAACACCGCCGGTTGGGCCGGCCCGTACGCCAAGCAGTCGGACCTCAAGGACCCGTTCGGCCATGCCTTCGGCTATCGCTTCCCCGGCGAGCACGGCGCGTTCGACCTGATCTTCTACGGCCAGGATGGCCAGCCCGGCGGCGAAGGCTACAGCGCCGACCTGGGCAACTGGGAATAAACCTGCGCCCATGCCCAACCTCCAACGCGGCTTTACCTTGCTCGAAATGCTGGTGGTGATCGTGCTGATCAGCATCGCGGCCGGCCTGGTGGGGTTTGGCCTGCAACAAGGCCTGCGCGCGGCAAAAGAACGCCAGGTGGTGGGGCAGATGGTCGAAGCGCTGCGCAGCACGCGGGCACGGGCCATTGTCAGCGGCACGGCGCAACACACCGTGTTCGACTTGCGCAGGCTGAGCTTTGCCGCGCCGGGCCGACCAACAAAATACTGGCCGGCCGATCTGCAGGTCACCTTGCACACCGCTGAACAGGCAGGTTCCACCGTGGAGTTCTACCCGGATGGCAGTTCCACCGGCGGCAACCTGCTGTTGGCCAACGGCACTCGGCGCTGGCGCATCGACGTTGGCTGGCTGACCGGCAGCGTAGAATCCAGGGCCTTGCCATGAAGCGCCAGCGCGGTTTTACCCTGCTGGAAATGCTCGCCGCGCTGACGCTCATGGCCATCTGCAGCACGGTGTTGCTGGTCGCTTTCGGCCAGAGCGCGCGCTCGTTGTTGCAGGTCAATCACAGTGATCGCCTGACCCTCGCGGCGCAGAGCCTGCTGGACCAGGAAACCATGGGGCCGCTGGCCAGCGAGGTGCGCCAGGGCGAGTTCGATGGAATCCATTGGCAACTGAACATCGCCCAGCAGCCGAGCCGCATGGGCCAGCCTCACCTGTTTCGCCTCGACCTGACCGTCAGCGAGGGCGCGCATCAGGCGCACTTCAGCACGTTGAAACTGCGTGCCGCCGGGGCCGGTTTGTGACGCGGCGGCAGCAGGGCTTCACCCTGCTTGAAATCATGATCGTGCTCAGCCTGCTCGGCGTGTTGCTGACCCTGGTCGGCGGTGCCTTGCTCGGCGCCAATCGCGCGGTGCTCAAGGCCCAGCGCTACACGGTCAGCCTGGATGAAATGCGTGCTGCCCAGCAGTTTTTGCGCACCGCCATCAGCGAGGCGCTGCCGCTGGACGTGACCGAGGACGACAGTCAGGCCGACGGTTTTTTCAGCGGCACCGCGCAGCGCATGCAGTTTGTCGCGACCTTGCCCGGTGTGCTGGGCGGCGGCATCCAGCGCTTTACCCTGCAACTGAGCGGCCCCGAGGCCGCGCGTGATTTGCAGGTGGCGTTCGCGCGGTTCGAGTCGGCGGCGCAGGTCAGCGTGCCGGCCTCGCGCGGCGAACCGCAGGTGCTGCTCAAAGGTGTCGAGGACTTGCAGTTCAGCTATCGCGGCGTGTCGCCCAAGGGCCAGGCCACCGGCTGGATCAACGAGTGGCCGTGGAGCAAGCGTCTGCCCTATGCGGTGCGCATCGACGCACGGGTGAACGGGCCGGTGCCCTGGGTCACCCAGGTGGTTGCGCTGCGGTTGAACCTGTCGGGCGGGGCGCCGGAATGATCAAGCAGCAACGCGGTGTCGCGCTGTTATTGGTGCTGTGGGTGCTGGCCTTGCTCAGCCTGCTGCTGGGCGGGCTGGCCGGCTGGGTACAACTGCAGACCCGCCAGGCCGCGTGGCATCGCCAGCACACCCAGGCGCTGCTGGCCGCCGAGGCGGGCGTGGCATTGACCCTGCAGGCCCTGGCTGATCCGACGCAGCGCAAGCAGTGGGTGGCCGACGGTCGTGAGGTCCCGCTGACGTTCGATGATGCGCAATTGCGCGTCAGCGTTCGCAGCGACCTCGGCAAGCTGTACCTCAACAGCGCCGACGTGGGCGATTTTGCGCGCCTGGCCCTGGCCTGCGGCGCCACCCAGGCCCAGGCCGACCAGTTGGCCAGAGCCCTGGAGGTGCGGCGCAACCAGGGCCATGCGCCGTTTCGCGTGGTGGAAGAACTGCGCCAGTTGCCGGGCATGAGTCGTGCGCTGTACAGCGAAATGGTGCCGCAGATCAGCCTGTGGAGCGGGCTGGACCGGCCCGACCCGGCGTTCGCCAGCCCGTTGATGCGCCGCGCCCTGAACCTGCCGCGTCAAAGCGCGGTGGGCGCCAACGCCGGTGATGTGCTGGTGATCGACAGCCGCGCACAACGCCCCGGCGGTTATCACGCGCAGTTGCAAGTCACGGTTTTATTGAGTCCCGCGCAAGGCAGCGCACAACCTTATCGAGTCCTACGTTGGCAAGAATGAATGAACATCTGGCCGCCCGCCTGCAGGTGCTGACCGAACCGGTCACACGGCGCTGGCACGGCAGCGTCCTGCAACAGGGCTGGCGGCTGTGGCTCAAGGAGCTGCGCGGCTGCGTGCCGGCATGGCTGCTGGTGCAGGATGCCGCCGAGCAGGTTTACCGCTGGCCGCTGACCGCGCCGGTGCAAGCCCTCGCGGGCGACGCGCGCCAGGTACTGCTGCTGGGCCGCGACGCGGTGCTGCGCCAGACCCTGCAATTGCCGCTGGCCGCGGCGCGCAACCTGTCGACGGTGGTCGGCTATGAGCTTGACCGCTTTACGCCGTTCGACGCCACGCAGGTGTACTTCGTCGCGCGCCAGGAGCGCCGCACAGCGACCCATGTCGAGGTGACGCTGGTGGCGATCCTGCGCGAGCGCCTGGACCGGATTCTCGAAGAGTGCGTCGCCCTCGGCCTGCGTCCCCATGCGGTGGACGTGGACGATGGCGCGGGGCAGGTGATGGGCATCGATCTGCTGCCGGCGCCGCTGCGTCCACGCCAGCGCCCTGCCGGCAAGGGTTTGCAGCGCAGCCTTCCGTGGCTGTGCGGCGCTCTGCTGATTGCGGCGATGCTGTTGTGGCTCAACGACCGCCAGCGTGGGCTCGACGCCATGCACCACAGTGTGCGCGAGCAAAAAGCCGAGGTGGCGCAGGTGCAGGCGCTGCGTCAGCAATTGCTCAATACCCGTGGCGCCGCGCAGTACCTGATCCGCCGCAAAATGGCGCAACCGCCGCTGGCGGCGCTGCTCAATGAACTGACCGCGTGCCTGCCGTCCGACACCTGGATCGACCAGTTGGAAGTCAACGATGGCGCCGACGTTTCGTTCTCCGGGCAAAGCGCCAAGGCCAGTGCCCTGATCACCCGCATCAAGGCCTGCCGCAGCCTGGAAAACGCCCAGTTCGAAGGGGTGATCCAGCCCGATGCGCAAACCGGCAAGGATCAGTTTTCCTTGCGCGCCCACCTGCACCAGGAGGCTGCCGATGCGCCGTCCACTGACACCCCGTGAACGCCGTGGCGCGGCCTTGATCGCCCTTGCACTGGTGCTCGGCGCCGCGTACTGGCTGTTGATCGACAGCTGGTTCGCCGGGCCGTTGCGCGCCATGGGCGAGCAGGCCGAACAACTGCGCGAGCAGCAGCAGCGTTACGCCGGCGTGTTGCGCCAGCGCGACAGCCTGCGCGAACAACTGGAGCAGGCGCGCCAGGACCCGGCGAGCAGCACCAGCCTGCTGCCGGGGGACGATCCCAGCGCCGTGGCGGCGGACCTGATGCAACGCCTCGCCGACCTGATCAACAGCCGTGCCAGCCTCGGCGGCGGCTGCAGCCTGACCCAGCGCATGCCCATTACCCCGGAGCAGGACGAGGCCGAGCCGTATCGCCAGGTCAAAGTCAGCCTGACCCTCAATTGCGCGATTGAACCGCTGACGGCGATCCTGCATGAGCTGGAATATCAGCGCCCGTTTCTGTTCGTCGATGAAATGAGCATTCGCCGTGGCCCCAATGCGCCCGCCAGCGGCGCCGTCGGCAAACTGGTGGTGCACCTGCTGGTGCGCGGCTACCTGCAACCGGCCGCTGCCGCGCAGGTGCGCCGATGATCAATCCATTGCGTCCCCTGGAGTGGGGCCTGCTCGGCGTGGCCGGGCTGCTGGGTGTTTTGATGGTCGGCATTCTCAGCAACCTCGGCGATGCGCCGCAGTGGTTGCCGCCGCCCGCGCCGGATGCGCGGGCCAACGCCTCGGCCACGGTGCTGGTGGCGCCGAGCGCGACCCTCGACAGCCTGGCCGGCACCTGGCAGGCGCCGCTGTTCAGCCCCGACCGCAGCCCCGACCGCGCCGTCGGCCAGGCCGAGACCTCCAGCCTGTCGAGCCTGACGCTGACCGGCATCGTGCTCGACGGCGACCTGCGCGTGGCCCTGCTCAAGCGTGCCGACGGCCCCGCGCTGAAAGTCCGCCAGGGCCAGACCCTGCCCAATGGCTGGGTGCTGGAACACCTCGACGCCCGAACTGCCCGTTTCGTACTTGATGGCCGCACGCAAACCCTGAGCCTGCGGGCCCTGCGTTTGCCGCCGCCGTCCAGCACACCTCCGATTACCCTTCCTCACGAGCCATCCCCTTGATCGATACCTACCCCGGCGCCTTGCGCACCACCGTGTTTTGCCTGGCCACCGCCGTTGCCCTTGGCGGCTGCGGGTCCTTCCCCAAGCACCCAGCGCCTGACGAGTCCCTGCTGCATGAGGCGCTGCAGGGCACCGGTTCGCAGCGCCCGGCCGTGGACCCGGCCAGTGAACAAGCGTCGCCCAGCAGCAGCCAGCCCCAGGCAAGCACGCCGCCGCAGCGTCAGTTGATTCGTGGCAACCAGCAGTTCGTGCGTCAGCCGGCCGCGAGCCGCGCTGGCAAGGAGGACGCCGGCGGCGACATCGTGTTCAACTTCGCCGACCAGCCCATCGAGGCGGTCATCAACAGCGTGATGGGCGACCTCCTGCACGAGAGCTACAGCATTGCCCAGGGTGTGAAAGGCAACGTCAGCTTTTCCACCTCCAAGCCGGTGAACAAACAGCAGGCGCTGTCGATTCTCGAAACCCTGTTGTCGTGGACCGACAACGCCATGATCAAGCAGGGCAACCGCTATGTGATCCTGCCGGCCAACCAGGCGGTGTCGGGCAAGCTGGTGCCGCAGATGCGCGTGTCGCAACCGTCCAGCGGCCTGTCGGCGCGGCTGTTTCCGTTGCGCTACATCTCGGCCACCGAGATGCAGAAACTGCTCAAGCCGTTCGCCCGGGAAAATGCATTTTTGCTGGTGGACCCGGCGCGCAACGTACTCAGCCTGGCCGGCACGCCCGAGGAATTGGCCAACTATCAGGACACCATCGACACCTTCGATGTGGACTGGCTCAAGGGCATGTCGGTGGGCGTGTTCGGCCTGCAACGCGCGTCCGTGGCCGAGCTGATGCCCGAGCTGCAAAAGATGTTCGGCCCCGACAGCGGCATGCCCCTGGCGGGCATGGTGCGCTTTTTGCCCATCGAACGGACCAATTCGGTGGTCGCGATCTCGTCCCAGCCGCAGTACCTCAGCGAGGTCGGCGACTGGATACACACCATCGACGAAGGCGGCGGCAACGAACCGCAGATGTACGTCTACGACGTGCGCAACATGAAGGCCACTGACTTGGCCAAATACCTGCGGCAGATCTACGGCAATGGCGCGATCAAGGACGATGCGCCGGCGAAAGTCGCCCCCGGCCTGCGCACCGCGACCTTGTCATCGCCCGGCACCAACAGCACCTCCGGCAGCATGCCCGGCGGCCTCAATGGCAACGGCAATGGCATGGGCAATAGTCAGCTCGCCTCTGCCGAGCAAGAGGAGCAGGAACCAGACACTGAGGCCGAGCAGGGCAGCGACAGCGCCGAGCAGGGCGCCGGCGAAGGAGAAGGCGCACCGGCCAAAAGCCTCGACGCCGGCACGCGCATCACCGCGCAAAAAAGCAGTAACCAGTTGCTGGTGCGCACGCGCCCTGTGCAGTGGAAGGAGATCGAGTCGGCGATCAAGCGCCTCGACAATCCGCCGCTGCAGGTGCAGATCGAAACGCGCATTCTGGAGGTCAAGCTCACCGGCGAACTGGACCTCGGTGTGCAATGGTACCTGGGTCGCCTGGCGGGCAATTCCACCAGCACCACCGTGGCCAATGCGGCCGGCAGCCAGGGCGCATTGGGAGCGGGCGGTGCCGGCCTGGGCGCCGATTCGTTGTTCTATTCGTTCGTCAGCACCAACCTGCAAGTGGCGCTGCACGCGCTGGAAACCAATGGCCGCACCCAAGTGCTGTCGGCGCCGTCGCTGGTGGTGATGAACAACCAGCCGGCGCAGATTCAGGTGGGCGACAACATTCCCATCAGCCAGACCACGGTCAACACCGGCGCCTCCGACACCACCTTGAGCAGTGTCGAATACGTACAGACCGGGGTGATCCTCGACGTGGTGCCGCGCATCAATCCGGGGGGCCTGGTGTACATGGACATTCAGCAGCAAGTCAGCGATGCCCAGGACCAGCCGTCCAACAACGACCCGCAAAACAACCCGCGTATTTCCACGCGTTCGGTGTCCACCCAGGTGGCCGTGCAAAGCGGGCAGACCGTGTTGCTCGGCGGCCTGATCAAGCAGGACAACGCCGAGAGCGTCAGCGCCGTGCCTTACCTGGGCCGCATCCCCGGATTGCGCTGGTTGTTCGGTAACACCAGCAAATCCAAGGACCGCACCGAGTTGATCGTGCTGATCACGCCGCGAGTCATCACCAGCAGCAGCCAGGCACGGCAGGTGACCGATGATTACCGCCAGCAGATGCAGTTGCTGCGGCCGGCAAAATGACCACGCGCGGGTTCAACCGCGCAGGAACAGCTGCTCGACCTCTGGGTTGAGCTGATTGTTGGCGCCCAGGTACTCGATCAACTGCGCCGTCCTGCTGCCGCGCAGTCCGGCGGTAGTCAGCGTTTTGTCGTTGACGTAGGTGTAGAGGCCGGACACCGCAAAGGCCTTGAGCTGGGCGATGTGTCGGGCCTGACCTGCCAGGGTGCGCTGGAACGTCTCGCTGGCAAAGAACGCGCGGCGCGTCAGCGGGCTGGCGAAGGCGATTTCCATGATGGCCAGTTCTTCCCGCGCAGGGCTGGCATGGTGCGCGACATTCGGCGCCGGCGGATGCATGCCGTCATTGTTGAAGCGCGACGTCAGGTGCAGCGTGAGTTTCAGCACGTCATCGGCGCTGCCGAGCACGTCGGCCAGCTCATGGCTGAGATAGTCGTGCAGTTCGGCGAGGCTGCCGCGCGGGCTGAAATGCACATGGAGGCGGTCGACGCTGTCCGTGCCGTTGAAGGTGCTGTCATGCAAGCGATTGACGCGCTTTTGCGAGCCGTGCGGCAGGTCATAGGCGAGGGTTTCCTCGAACATGTTTTGTTCGTCGGAAAACAGCAGTGAGGCGGCCTCCTGGAACCGCTTCTGGTCATCAGCGTTGGCGAAGCCAATCTCGACGCCACCGTCCAGCTCGTAGTGTTCGATCTCGCTGATGCCGTCGGCCAGCGGCCACAGGTGCGCGTCCTGGTTGCGGTCGAAGTGATGCTGAATGTACAAACCGAGCCCGGGCAAGCGCGAGCACAGCGGCCCGTGTGCGTCGCGCCAGTAGGTGGCGAAGATGTCGTGGGGGACGCGCTCGCGACGTTTCACGGTGGTGTAGCTGTTTAGCTGGATCATCACTGGCTTCCTTCAAGACTGTATTCAAGAAGGTTGTGATCCAGCTGGCATCCCCGTCGTTCAAGATTTCTCCTCAATCGGCGGCTCCCGTGCCTCAGTCGGTTGCCGCTGGTGTTTCTTCAGCCGGTAAGCAAATTGCGCGCGGCTCAGCCCCACCAGTCTGGCGGCGGCAGCCAGGTTGCCGGCGTTGCGTTGCAGCGCCTCGTTGATCAGGCGTGCTTCCAGGCCGTCGATGGAAAAACCCTGGTCCAGTTGGCCAAGGGTGTCGAGCAGGGCAGGGCGCACCACCGCAGTGGCATTGGACAGGCTGCCTTGCCCGTCGAGGCTGTACGGGTCCGCCGGCATGGGTTCATTGCGAAACAGGTGCACCAGGTCGATGGCCTGACCTTCGTCGCTGGCGATCAGGCCGCGTTCGATCAGGTTTTGCAGCTCGCGCACATTGCCGGCGAAGTCGTAGCGCAGCAGCACCTTGAGCGCGCGCATGGTCAGGCCGGCGGGCGTGCGCCCGTAGTCCTGGCAGAAGCGCGTGAGGAATGCGTTGATCAGCAACGGAATGTCATCACGGCGTTCGCGCAGGGGCGGCAGCGCGATGGGGTAGACGTTGAGCCGGTAGAACAGGTCTTCGCGAAACGTGCCGTCGGCGACAGCCTTGCGCAGATCGATATTGGTGGCGGCCACCACCCGCACATCCACCTGGATGGCGCGCACGCCGCCGACCCGTTCGATTTCCCGCTCCTGCAGGGCGCGCAGCAGCTTGCTTTGCCCGGCCAGGCTGAGGCTGGTGATTTCATCCAGGAACAGCGTGCCGCCCTGGGCGCGCTCGAAGCGGCCGGGGCGCGCATGGGTGGCGCCGGTATAGGCGCCGCGCTCGACGCCAAACAGCTCGGACTCGATCAGGTTGTCCGGGATGGCCGCGCAATTGAGCGCCACGAACGCGCCGTCACGGCGTGGGCTGAGCTGGTGCAACTGGCGGGCGAACATCTCCTTGCCCACCCCGGATTCGCCGCTGATCAGCACCGTCGCCGGGGTCGATGCGACGCGCGCCAGGGCTTGCGTGGCGGCGTTGAAGGTGGCGCTGGCGCCGATCAACGTGTCACGGGCGTTACTGCCGGGCGGGCTGTCGGGCGTGGACGCGAGTGGCGGGGTGCCAGGCGTCTGCGACACATTCAGGTAGCGCAGGTCTTGCTCGACGTCACCCCATTGCGCGGCCGTCTTGCCCACCACGCGGCAACTGCCGTGGCCCATGCCGCGGCATTCGACTTCACGAAAAATCACCATCTGCCCAAAGAGCCCGCTGACGAAGCCCATGGCGTAGCCGGTTTCAGTCCAGCACACCGGGTCCTGGCCGATGCCGTACGCATTCACATGCTCATCGGCCTCGCACGAGTGGTGCCAGAGAAATTCGCCTTCGTAGAAACCGGAGTCGGCGTCGAACTTGAAATGCACGGGCTCCACCTTGGTCATGCCTTCCAGCGTGTGCAGGTGGGTGCCGGCGCGAAACACGGCGGCAGCATCGGCCTGGGGCCAGCGCTCGCGGATCAGGCGCGCGTCCCGTGCACCGGAGGCAAAGCCGGTGCGGGTGAACAGCCCGCGCGCCTGTTCCTGCCCCAGGCGCTCGATGATCTCTGCCCGCAGCGCGCCGAATGACGAACCGTGCAGCAGCACCATGCGCTGGTCGTTGAGCCAGATGCGCCCGTCTTCGGGCGAAAAGAACAGGCAGTCGGCAAGCTCCGCTGGCGTGGGCGAGCTGCTGTCGCTGAGCTGGCGGCTGTCGCCGCGCGGGTGATAAGGCGTGGTGGCCGCGTGAACGTCGGGGTGTGCGCTGAAGGGATGAGTCATTGTTATGCCCTTATGCCGTTCAGTTAAGGAAAATGTGTGGGCTTATTGTGGCGAGCGGGCTTGCCCCGCGTTGGGGGGCGGAGCGCCCCCAATCGAGCAAAACGCGGTGTACCTGATACGGCTCAGCGCCTGGTTTTGGGGCTGCTGCGCAGCCCAACGCAGGACAAGGCTGCTCGCCACAAGGAATCTGCGCTTAACTGAGCGGCGTTGTTGTTATGCCCCTGCAAAGCGTGTGATCGATATGAGTAACCGCTGAGATAGTTATTAAACATAACCTTATCAATTGAACAAGTGGCAGCGAGGCGGTTTTTGCTGACGTTCCTGTGCGTGTGCCTGAGCCGTGAACGGCAAGCCCCGACGCAGAGCCTTCGAGGCGTTATGTCAGCGCCTTGGCCTTTAAACGGCACAGCCTTTGCTCAAGGCTTGAGGCGGCGTTTGCCTTTGTGCAGGCGATGACAATTACAAGAACCGGGAGTCACCATGTCAGTGTCTGAAACCATCCCCCTGTTACAGCGGGCCATCGAGTCCGAGTGCCTGTTCGACGGCGACTGGAGCAAAGCGTCCGGGGCTGTGCTCCCGGTGATCGAGCCGGCCACCGGCGAAACCCTGATGCAATGCGCCATGGCCAGCCCGGCCGAGGTTGCCGTTGCCTGTCGCAGCGCGGCGCTGGCCCAGCCGGCCTGGGCCGCGCTGGGCCCACGGCAACGCGCCGAGGTGTTTCGCAAGGCGGCGGATGTGGCGCAGCGCTCGTTCGCCGAATTGGCGCTGTATGTCGCCCGCGAAACCGGCGGCGCGCTGTACAAGGGCGAACACGAAGTGCGCGAGGCGATTGTGCTGTTGCATCAGGCGGCGGGCCTGTTGTCCCAACCCCACGGGCTGGTACTGCCCAGCGAGGCCGGGCGGTTGTCCTATGCGCGCCGCCAGCCCCATGGCGTGGTGGGGGTGATTTCACCGTTCAATTTCCCTCTGGTGCTGTCGATGCGTTCGGTGGCGCCGGCCCTGGCCGCCGGCAATGCGGTGGTGCTCAAGCCCGACCCGCAAACCCCGGTCAGTGGCGGTTTTCTTATCGCGCGGCTGTTCGAAGAGGCGGGCCTGCCCAAAGGGTTGCTGCACGTGCTGCCAGGTGCGGCGCCGGCGGGTGAAGCGCTGTGCCGCGACGCCAATGTGCGCATGATCGCCTTCACCGGTTCCACGGCGGCGGGGCGCAAGGTCGCTGAGGTGGCCGGACGGCATCTGAAAAAAGTCGCGCTGGAACTGGGCGGCAAGAACGCGCTGATCATTCTCGAAGACGCCGACCTGGACCTGACCGCGAGCAACGCGGCCTGGGGCGCGTGGCTGCACCAGGGGCAGATCTGCATGGCGACCGGGTTGATTCTGGTCCACGAGTCCATCGCCGCCAGCCTCACGCGCAAACTGGTGGAAAAGGCCCGCGCGCTGAGCGTGGGCAATGCCGCCCGGGGCGAGGCGGCGCTGGGGCCATTGATCAATGAGCGGCAATTGCAGCGCGTGCACGCCATCGTCAACGACAGCCTGCAGGCCGGCGCGCGGCTGGAGGCGGGGGGTGAATACGACCGGTTGTTCTACCAACCCACCGTGCTCAGTGGCGTGCGTCCCGGCATGCGCGCCTTCGAGGAAGAGGTGTTCGGGCCGGTTGCCACGGTGGTCAGTTTTGCCACAGACGAGCAAGCCATCGAATTGGCCAACCGCAGCGAGTACGGCCTCAGCGCCGCCATCATCTCGCCGTCGGTTGGCCGCGCCATGGCCATCGGCGAGCGGCTTGACTGTGGCCTGCTGCACATCAACGACCAGACCGTGGCCGACGAATGCATCAACCCGTTCGGCGGGCGCGGCGCCTCCGGCAATGGCGGCAACGTCGGTGGGCCGGCCGACTGGGACGAGTACACACAGTGGCAGTGGGTCACGGTAAAAAACACACCACCGACCTATCCCTTCTGAGCCCTGGCTCGGGGGTTTGAAACACGCACGCCTATACAAAAACAAGAGGGCTGAACATGAACCTGCATAACAAAACCTTGATTGTCACCGGTGTCGCCTCCGGCATTGGCGCCGAAGTGGCGCGGCTGGCGCGGTTCCAGGGCGCGACGGTGATCGGTGTCGATCGTGCTGAACCGCACCTGACCCTGGATGGCTTCCTGCATGCCGACCTCGGCGATGCGGCGAGCATCGACGCGCTGGTGGCGCGCTTGCCGGCGCGGGTCGACGCGCTGTGCAACATTGCCGGCGTGCCCGGCACGGCGCCGGCGCACACGGTGGCGCAGGTCAATTACCTGGGGGTGCGCCACCTCACCCAGGCGCTGCTGCCGCGCATGCCGGCGGGGGCCAGTGTGGTCAATGTCGCCTCGATCCTTGGCGCGCAATGGCCGCAGCGCCTGGAGCAGCACAAGTCGCTGGCCGCCACCGACAGCTTTGCTGCCGGTCAGCAGTGGCTGGCGGCCAATCCGGTGGAACAGGCCACCTGTTATCAGTATTTCAAGGAAGCGCTGATTGTCTGGAGTTACCAGCAGGCCCAAGGCTGGTTTCGCGATCATGGGGTGCGCATCAACTGCGTGGCGCCGGGACCGGTGTTTACGCCGATCCTTGGCGATTTCGTCAGCATGCTCGGCCCGGAGCGCGTGGCCCGCGACAGCCAGCGCATGACCCGTCCGGCCCTGGCCGATGAGGTGGCGGCGGTGATCGCCTTCCTCTGTTCGGATGCTTCGCGCTGGGTCAATGGGGTCAACCTGCCGGTGGATGGCGGGCTGGCAGCCACCTACGTGTAAGCGTAGCCAACCCCGGTGTGGAACCCTGCACCGGGGGTCTTGAACAACAACAAAAATACAGGACATACAAGATGCTCAAGCCTATCTTGCGGGCGGCTGCGGCCGTGACGTTGATCGTTGTGTCGGCGGCGGCCCATGCCTATGACTTGCCCGGGCTCAACCTGGGCACCACCAGTTTCTACGACGGCTCACCGGCCCCGGCGGGTCCGGGCTGGTACCTGGAGGAATACCTGACTTACAGCCGTGCCAGTCGCTTCAATGACGCCAACGGCAACAAACTGGCGCTGCCGCGACAGGACGTGGAAGTGGTGGCGCCGACCACGCAGATCATCTACGTCGGTAAGCCCCTGGCCAACGGCGCGATGCCCGGTTTCACCCTGATCAACACCTCCCTGGCCCACGCCGAGGTCGACGATGGCTTGAACAACGCGGCGCTGAGTTCGCGCGCAGGCTTTGGCGACCTGACGCTCGGCGCGTTTGTGCAACTGCCGACCCTGAGCCGGGCCGATGGCAGCCCCTTGCTGACCCAGCGCGTGGAGGCCGATGTGTCGATACCGGTGGGCGCCTATGACCGCACGCGCTCGATCAACCCGGGCAGCAACTTCTGGTCATTCAACCCGTACTACGCGGCGACCTACTGGTTCAACCCCAAGTGGTCGGCCAGCGGGCGTTTCATGTACCTGTGGAACGGCAAAAACGACGAGCCGCAGGCAGGCTTCGGCGACGTCTCCAACACCCAGGCCGGCCAGGCGCTGCATGCCAACCTGACCCTGCAATATGCCGTGAGCGAGCAACTGAGCGTCGGCCTCAACGGCTACTGGCTCAAGCAGATCACCGACACCGAGGTGGACGGTCATGCCGTCAGCGGGCGGCGGGAAAAGGTGTGGGCCATCGGCCCGGGGCTGGTCTATGGGTTCAACAAGGAGAATGTGCTGTCGGTGAACGCCTACTTCGAGCAGCAGGCCGAGAACCGCACCCAGGGCAACAAGCTGGTGCTCAACTGGCTGCACAAGTTCTAGGGGCACTCAGTCCTGATACACCTTCTTCAACAGGCGCAGCAGGGTGGCGCGTTCCTCGCTGTCCAGCGCGGCGGTGGCGTCCAGGTCGCTCTGGGCGGCGATGTCCTTGAGCGTCTTGAGCAGGGTTTCGCCGCTCTTGCTGAGGAAGATTCCGTAGGAGCGCTTGTCCGGCTTGCAGCGCAGGCGCACGGCGAGGGCGCGGCTTTCGAGCTTGTTCAGCAGCGGCACCACTTGCGGCGGTTCGATGGCCAGGGCGCGGGCGAGGTCGGTCTGCATCAGGCCGGGGGTCTGTTCGATGATCGCCAGGGCCGAGAACTGCGCGGGACGCAGGTCGTGTTCGGCCAGCCGGCCGATCAGGTTCTGGAACAGCTTGAGCTGGGCGCGGCGGATGGCGTAGCCGATCAGGTCGTCCAGCGCCGAATCCAGCGGCGGCGGCATGTCGGCGATGGGGGATGGCTTGGCCATTGCGATGCAATCCTCAAAAGTGGTGGTTATGAAGGCTATGCAGTTTGCCGGGGTTGGCGCGCCGTGGCTATGCCGGCGTTATACAAAGCCTGAAAATCAGGCAATATTCGGATTAATAGTTAATTGACATAACTATATTTGCGGTTTAGTTTCGAAGCATCTTCACTCACAGAACAAGAGCGTACCGCCATGAGCAATTACGAAGGTCGTTGGAGCACTGTCAAGGTTGAGATCGAGCAAGGCATCGCCTGGGTCATCCTCAATCGTCCGGAAAAACGCAACGCGATGAGCCCCACCCTCAACCGGGAAATGATCGATGTGCTGGAAACCCTGGAACAGGACCCTGACGCCGGCGTACTGGTGCTGACCGGTGCCGGCGAGGCGTGGACCGCCGGCATGGACCTCAAGGAATATTTTCGCGAAGTGGATGCCGGCCCGGAAATCCTCCAGGAAAAAATCCGCCGCGAAGCCTCGCAATGGCAGTGGAAACTGCTGCGCATGTACGCCAAACCCACCATCGCCATGGTCAACGGCTGGTGCTTCGGCGGTGGCTTCAGCCCGCTGGTGGCTTGCGACCTGGCGATCTGCGCCGATGAAGCCACCTTCGGTCTCTCGGAAATCAACTGGGGCATCCCTCCGGGCAACCTGGTGAGCAAGGCCATGGCCGACACCGTGGGCCATCGCCAATCGCTGTACTACATCATGACCGGCAAGACGTTCGGCGGGCAGAAAGCCGCCGAGATGGGCCTGGTCAACGAGAGCGTGCCGCTGGCACGGCTACGCGAGGTGACCATCGAACTGGCGCGCAACCTGCTGGAGAAAAACCCGGTGGTGCTGCGTGCCGCCAAGCATGGCTTCAAGCGCTGCCGCGAACTGACCTGGGAGCAGAACGAGGATTACCTCTATGCCAAGCTCGATCAGTCGCGTTTGCTCGATACCGAAGGCGGCCGCGAGCAGGGCATGAAACAGTTCCTCGACGACAAGAGCATCAAGCCTGGCCTGCAGACCTATAAACGCTGAGCGCAGCGGCCACAGGCCGCCCCTCGCAAACCTGCTTGAACGTATTCCCGATAAAGACAAAAAGAGGAATCACCATGCTGGATGTGCCCCTGTTGATCGGCGGCCAGTCGCGTCCCGCCAGCGACGGCCGAACCTTCGAACGCTGTAACCCGGTGACCGGCGACGTCGTCTCGCGGGTCGCCGCCGCCACCCTGGAAGATGCCGACGCTGCCGTTGCCGCCGCCCAGGCCGCGTTCCCCGTGTGGGCGGCGCTGGCGCCCAACGAGCGCCGCACCCGCCTGCTCAACGCCGCCGAACAGCTGCAGGCGCGCAGCGCCGAATTCATCGCCGCCGCCGGCGAAACCGGCGCCATGGCCAACTGGTATGCGTTCAACGTGCGCCTGGCTGCCAACATGCTGCGCGAAGCGGCGTCGATGACCACGCAGATCACCGGCGACGTCATTCCCTCCGATGTGCCCGGCAGTTTCGCCATGGCCTTGCGTCAGCCCTGCGGCGTGGTGCTGGGCATTGCACCGTGGAATGCGCCTGTGATCCTCGCCACGCGGGCCATCGCCATGCCGCTGGCCTGCGGTAATACCGTGGTGCTCAAGGCCTCCGAGTTGAGCCCGGCGGTGCACCGCCTGATCGGTCAGGTGCTGCAGGACGCCGGGCTGGGCGATGGCGTGGTCAATGTGATCAGCAACGCCCCGGCCGATGCCGCCGCGATTGTCGAGCGGTTGATCGCCAACCCCGCCGTGCGCCGGGTCAATTTCACCGGCTCCACCCATGTGGGGCGAATCGTCGGCGAGCTTTCGGCGCGGCACCTCAAGCCGGCGCTGCTGGAACTGGGCGGCAAGGCGCCGCTGCTGGTGCTCGATGACGCCGACCTCGACGCCGCGGTGGCGGCGGCGGCCTTTGGCGCGTATTTCAATCAGGGGCAGATCTGCATGTCGACCGAGCGCCTGATTGTCGACGCCAGCGTCGCCGACCGTTTCGTGACCCAGCTGGCCGCCAAGCTCGCGACCTTGCCGGCCGGCGACCCCGCCGCAGCGGATTCGGTGCTCGGCTCGCTGGTGGATGCCAGTGCCGGCACGCGCATCAAGGCGCTGATCGACGATGCCCTGGCCAAGGGCGCGCGGCTGGTGGCAGGTGGGCAATTGCAGGGCAGCATTTTGCAGCCGACCTTGATCGATGGGGTGACCGACGCGATGCGCCTGTACCGCGAAGAGTCGTTCGGCCCGGTGGCGGTGCTGCTGCGCGGTGACGGTGACGAGGCGCTGCTGCGCCTGGCCAACGACTCCGAGTTCGGGCTGTCGGCGGCGATCTTCAGCCGTGACACCGGGCGTGCGCTGGCGCTCGCGCAGCGGGTGGAATCGGGCATCTGCCATATCAACGGCCCCACCGTGCACGACGAGGCGCAGATGCCCTTCGGTGGCGTCAAGTCCAGTGGCTACGGCAGTTTTGGCGGCAAGGCCGCCATCGAGCACTTCACCCAATTGCGCTGGGTGACGTTGCAGAACGGCCCACGGCATTACCCGATCTGAGCCGGTGCCGCCGCGTTGCGGTGGCCCCGTAGACCCCTAAAAAACGGCAGAGGACATCCCCCGTGAGTTCCGAATTCAGATCGCAATCCCAGCCCGCACCGCGCTACCGCGACGTGTCCATCGGCCAAGCGCCGGTGGCGATCACTGAAGAACACGGCGTGCTGCACATGCGCTCCCTCGAACCCCTGGCACCGCTGCCGCCGCGCCTGCTTGACCGGCTGGTGCACTGGGCGCAGGTGCGCCCCGCGCAGACGTTTATCGCGGCGCGCCAGGCCGGCGGAGACTGGCGCCACGTCAGCTACAGGGAAATGCTCGACAGCGTGCGCGCGATTGCCCAGAGCCTGCTCGGTTACGGGCTGTCGGCGCAGAAGCCGCTGGCATTGCTTTCGGGCAACGACATCGAGCACCTGCAGATGGCGCTCGGCGCGATGTATGCCGGCATTCCCTACAGCCCGGTGTCGCCGGCGTATGCGTTGTTGTCCCAGGATTTCGCCAAGCTGCGGCACGTGTGCGACCTGCTGCAACCGGGGCTGGTGTTCGTCAGCGATGCCGCCGCCTACCGTCGCGCGATCGAGGCGGTATTGCCGGCCACGACGCCGCTGATCACGGTGCGCGGCGAGGTGCCGGGGCGTCCCTGCACGGCGTTCGCCAGCCTGCTGCAAACCCCGGGCGGGCAGGCGGCCGAGGCGGCGTTCGAGGCCACGGGGCCGGACAGCATCGCCAAGTTCCTGTTCACCTCCGGCTCCACCAAGCTGCCCAAGGCGGTGGTCACCACCCAGCGTATGCTCTGCGCCAACCAGCAAATGCTGTTGCAGACTTTTCCGGTGTTCGGCGAGGAGCCGCCGGTGCTGGTGGACTGGCTGCCGTGGAACCACACCTTTGGCGGCAGCCACAACGTCGGCATCGTGCTCTACAACGGCGGCACCTTTTACCTTGATGACGGCAAGCCCACGGCCCAGGGTTTCGCCCAGACCCTGCGCAACCTCAAGGAGGTGTCGCCCACGGCCTACCTCACCGTGCCCAAGGGCTGGGAAGAACTGGTCAATGCCCTGGAGCAGGACGGCGAATTGCGCGAGCGGTTTTTTGCGCGCATGAAACTGTTCTTCTTTGCCGCCGCCGGCCTGTCGCAAAGTATCTGGGATCGCCTCGACCGCGTGGCCGAACAACACTGCGGTGAACGCATCCGCATGATGGCCGGGCTGGGCATGACCGAAGCCGCGCCGTCCTGCACCTTCACCACCGGGCCGTTGTCCATGGCCGGCTACATCGGTTTGCCCGCGCCGGGCTGCGAAGTGTGCCTGGTGCCGGTGGACGGCAAGCTGGAAGGGCGCTTTCGCGGGCCGCACATCATGCCGGGCTACTGGCGCGCGCCGGAGCAGACCGCCGAGGTGTTCGACGAGCGAGGTTTCTACTGTTCGGGCGACGCGATCAAGCTCGCCGATGCGCAGCAGCCACAGTTGGGGTTGATGTTCGACGGGCGCATCGCCGAGGACTTCAAGCTGTCTTCCGGGGTGTTTGTCAGCGTCGGGCCGTTGCGCAATCGCGCGGTGCTCGAAGGCTCGCCCTATGTGCAGGACCTGGTGATCACCGCGCCGGACCGCGAGTGCCTCGGCGCGCTGGTCTTCCCCAGGCTCTACGAGTGCCGGCGGCTGGCAGGCTTGCACGCCGACGCCAGCGACGCCCAAGTGCTGGCCAGCGCGCCGGTGCGCCAGTGGTTCGGCGACTGGCTGCAGCGGCTCAATCGCGAAGCGACCGGCAACGCCAGCCGCGTGGAATGGATCGCCTTGCTCGACGAGCCGGCGTCCATCGACCGAGGGGAGATCACCGACAAGGGCTCGATCAACCAGCGTGCGGTGTTGCAATGGCGCGCGGCGCGGGTCGAGGCGCTGTATCGCGGCGAAGACCCCACAGTCCTGCGCGCCTGACGCGCGCTGCGGCACTACGCTGCGGTACTATGGCAGCCCGTGTTTTTCTGGAAGCTGCCTGGATGAGCAAGCCCGGTCAATTGGTAC
Source organism: Pseudomonas trivialis (assembly GCF_036864995.1). Classification (NCBI taxonomy): domain Bacteria; kingdom Pseudomonadati; phylum Pseudomonadota; class Gammaproteobacteria; order Pseudomonadales; family Pseudomonadaceae; genus Pseudomonas; species Pseudomonas trivialis. The sequence goes on from NZ_CP142151.1 coordinate 1,860,436, forward strand.
TGGTTGCACTGCGCAAGATGATTGCCAGCGGAGAGCTGGCGGCGGGCGAACGGCTGCTGGAAGTGCCCACCGCGCAGCGCTTCGGCGTGTCGCGCATGCCGGTGCGCATGGCCTTTCGCACCCTCGAACAGGAAGGGCTGCTGGTGCCCTTTGGCGGGCGCGGGTATCAGGTGCGCTCGGTCAGCCCCAGCGATATCGCCGGCGCCGTCGAAGTGCGTGGCGTGCTTGAAGGGCTGGCGGCGCGTCAGGCTGCCGAGCATGGGCTGTCCGACGAGGCGCGGCGCGCGCTGGAGCGCTGCCTGGTGGAGGGCGATCAACTGTTCGAGAAGGGCTATGTCACCGAGGACGACCTTGAGGTCTATCACGACCTGAACATGCGTTTTCACCAGGTCATCGTCGCCGGCAGCCACAACCCGGCAATCACCGACGCGCTGGCACGCAACGATCACCTGCCGTTCGCTTCCGTCACCGCGCTGGCCATCGACCGCGAGGACATGGCGCGCGAGTACCGCCGTTTCAACTACGCCCACCTGCAGCATCACTCGGTGTTCGATGCGCTGGTCAATCGCCAGGGCGCGCGGGCCGAGGCGATCATGCGCGAGCATGCCAACGCGACCTTGCGCTATGCCGAGATCTTCAGCGCCGCCACCGCCCGCGAGCGCATCAAGGTCATTGTGCCGTCGGCCTGAGGCGGGTCAGATATCCAGCACCAGCAGCGCGGTTTTGGCGCGCGAGCAGCACGGCGTGAACTGATCGTTCAACGCCTGCTCCTGCTCGGTGAGAAACAGGTCGCGGTGCTCGGGAATGCCCTCGAGCACGCGGGTCAGGCAGGTGCCACAGATCCCTTGTTCGCAGGACACGGCAATCTCGATGCCGTGGCTTTGCAGGACCTGCACCACGCTCTTGTCGGCGGGTATGTCGAACACCTCACCGCTGCTGGCGACCTGCACCGCAAACGCGCCGTCAACACCCCCTTCCACAGCCGGCGCCGAGAAATACTCGCGGTGCAGGCAGTCCTCCTGCCAGCCCTGGGCGCGTGCGCTGTCGAGCACATGCTGCATGAAGCCGCCGGGTCCGCACACGTACAGATGGACATCATCGGCCGGGGTGGCGAGCACCTCGGCAGCGTTGAGGGCGGTGTGCGGTTGCGCGTCAAAGTGCAGGAACACCCGCTCGGCAAACGCCGACGCCTTGAGCCGCTGCACAAACGCTGCGCGCTCACTGGCGCGGGCGCAGTAATGCAGTTCGAAGTCGGCGCCGGCCTCGGCCAGGTGCTCGGCCATGCACAGAATCGGGGTGATGCCGATGCCGCCGGCAAACAGCAGGCTGCGTCGCGCCTGCGCGGCGAGGGGGAACAGGTTGCGCGGTTCGCTGATGCTCAGGTGCGTGCCGACCTGCACCTGCTCGTGCAGGCCGCGCGAGCCGCCGCGCGTGGCGGGGTCCTTGAGCACGCCGATCTGGTAACGGTGGCGCTCCCGAGGGGGATTGCACAGCGAATACTGACGCACCAGGCCGCCTGGCAAGTGCACGTCGATGTGTGATCCGGCGCTGAACGCCGGCAGCGGCGTGCCGTCGACGCTGGTCAGCTCATAGCTGCAAATATCCAGCGCCTCGTCGTTGCGGGACGTCACCACGACCTCGATCATGTCGGTTCTCCGGCGCGTTCCCTGGCGATCAGGCGTTCGAGAATCTTGCGCGACTGCACACCTCCGGCATCGATATTCAGCTTGAGCAGGTTACGCGTGGGGTGTGCCAGCAGGTTCTGTTGCTGGCGTTCGAGCATCTCCAGGTCTTCGCTGAAAATCTTGCCCTGGCCTTCGCGGATACTGGCGGTCAGCGCCTCGTCGTGGGGCTGGAAATTGCGCGCCATGCCCCAGAAATACCAGATCGAGGTGTCGGTCTGCGGGGTGATGAAATCCACCACGATGCTCGCCGCCTTGTGTTCCGGCGCGGCGTGGTAGCCACCCTTGCCGGCGTGGGCCACGCCGACTTCGATCATCACGTGGCTGGGCGGGGTGAAGCGGCAGATCTGCCAGCGGTCCACGGGCACATCGTCGGCCAGTTGGTTGCCGCGCAGCGCCATGCGCCAGAAGGGCGGCGCCATGATGTTCTGCATGTGCCGGGCGGTCACCACCTCATCGCCTTCCACGGTGGTCACGGGCGGCGCTTCGTCGATCTCCTTCTGGCCGATGCTGGAGGCGTGCACGTAGGTTTCGTGAGTCAGGTCCATCAGGTTGTCGATCATCAGGCGGTAGTCGCACTGGATGTCGAACAGCCCGCCGCCGTAAGCCCATTGTTCGCTGTCGGCCCATTCCAGGTGCGGAATCAGCGCGGGGTCGGCCTGCTCCTGATCGCCAGGCCACACCCAGATAAAGCCGTGACGCTCAACGGCAGCGAATGCCTTGTTGCAGGGAAACCCGCGTACCCGCTGGCCGGGCATTTCCACGGTCTTGCCATCGCCGCCCATCACCAGGCCGTGATAGCCGCACACCAGGTTTCCGTTTTCGACATAGCCCAGGGACAGCGGCGCACCACGGTGGGGACAGAAGTCTTCAAGGGCTCTGACCTGATTCGTCTGGTCTCGATAAAACACCAACTTTTCTCCGCAGATCTGCCGGCCGAGGGGTTTGTGTGCCAGTTCATCGGGGGTGCAGGCGACATACCATGTGTTTTTCGGATACATGACGGTTCTCCAGGCTGATCGTTGTTTTTATTTAATGGATCCATTAGAGGCGCGGGAGGTTGTGCGGTCAATTCGCAACTTTCATGTTTCATGGAAAATAAGGGCGATTATCGGCCAATTTTTCATGCCTTATTGGATCCATAAAAGAAAAGGATTTCTGAAATATCTGTTAAATATTTTATTGACTAAAATAATTAATAAGCGTAATTATTTTCCTGCATCTGCTCTCACGCAGAGTCATTTCCAGGATCACAGAGATGAGCCAGAACGCCGTCCCTTTACTCGTCAGACTGTATGTCGAGGCCAATGAATCTTCACCGATCGAGCCACCCGCACCGCGTTTGATGCAGGGGTTTCCCGCCGCGCCGGAGCAGCGCGTGACCTGGGATAACTGGATGCGCCCGCCGTTCAACCGCTGGGGGTTTCGTCACCTGGCGCGCTTGCGTCCCTCCATCGATGTGCAGGCCGGGCGTGGCCCGTGCGCGCCGCTGATCGAAGCACCCCAGGCGCTGGACGCGCTGCACTTTGACAGCGTCTGCGGCCTGAGCATCAGCGTGCTCGACCACCTCAAGGCCAGTCACACCGACGGCCTGCTGGTGCTGCAGGGCGATCAGGTGCTGTTCGAGCGTTACTTCAACGGCCAGCGGCCGGACGATCGGCACATCATGTTTTCGGTGACCAAGTCGCTGATCGGCGTGCTCGGCGAACAACTGGTCAGCGAGACCGTGCTCGACCCGACGCGGCTGGTCGGCAGCTACGTGCCGGAGCTTGCGTGCAGCGCCTTCGGCGATGCGACGGTGCGCCAGCTGTTCGACATGGCCGTGGGCATCGACTACCGCGAGGTGTACGACGACCCGACGTCCGAGAGTTCGCAATACGGCTACGCCTGCGGCTTCAACCCGGCGCCGAGCCAGTTTTGCGAATTCGAATCCCTCTACCAATACCTGCCGTCGCTGCGCAAACGCGGCGAGCATGGCGGGTTCTTCCACTACGTGACCGCTGCCACCGAGGCACTGGCCTGGGTCATGGAGCGTGCCTCGGGCGTGCCCTGCGCGCAGCTGTTGCAAAGGATCTGGAGCCAACTGGGTTGCGAGCGCGACGGCTACTTCATGGCCGATCCCTGGGGCCGCAGCGTGGCCGGCGCCGGCTTCAGCGCGACCCTGCGCGACATGGCGCGTTTCGGTCGATTGCTGGCCAATGACGGCCGCCACAACGGCGACCAGCTGCTGCCAAGCGAGGCCATCGCGCGCATCGCCAGGGGCGCGGACCCGGCGATCTACGCGGCCAACCCGGAGTTCGCCGAGTGGGCCCCCGGCGCGTCCTACCGCAGCCAGTGGTACGTGTTCAATGACCACAGTCAGGCGCTGATGGCGGGCGGTATCCATGGCCAATACCTGTTCATCGACAAACCGTCCCGTGTGGTGATCGTCAAGCAGTCATCGTTGCCCGAGGCGGTCGGCCCGGTCGATGCCGACAGCGTGCGCATGCTGCGCGCCATCGCGGCGCACCTGACGCGCTGAGACCCTTTCAACAATAACGATCCAGCGTCTGGATTCAACCTGGCTTGCCCAGGTGTTGGCGGCGTACTGCGCCGCCTGTAACTGCCCTGTACAACAATAACTACACAGGAGCTTCACGATGTATTTCACGACGCGTTTTACCCGCGCGCTGGTGGCGGTGAGTCTGCCCCTGAGCGCCCAGGCAGCCCTTGCGGGCTATACCTTCGAGGACGGCGACCTCAAGGGCGAGGTCAACCTCACCGCCGGCGGCGCCAGCATCACCACGCGCAACGTCAACTTCGGCAGCGGCCGGGTCGACCAGCGCAGCGGACGCAATGACGGCAGTTCGATTGGCTGGCAGGAGTTCTACGTCAAGCCCGGTATCACCTTCAGCTACGCGCTGAACCCCGACGTCAGCCTGCTCGGCGGCGCGTCGGTGGTGGCCGCCACCACCTTCGGCGATGGCGACGCCGGCGGCTTTAGCCGCAGCTCCGATGGACGGGTGGCCACCGAAGAGCTGTTCGGCGGGGTGCGGGTCGGCGAGTGGACATTCACCGCCGGACGCCAGAACTACAAGGTCGGCACCGGTTTCATCGTGATGGATGGCAACCTCGACCAGTTCAAGGACGGCGCCTATTGGCTTAGCCCGCGCACCGCGTTCAAGGACTCAGCGATCCTCGCCTGGGACCATGGCGCGCTGAAGAGCCAGGTGTTCAGCCTGCGCACCGACGACGACCTGGGTGACTTTCGCATGACCGGGGTCAACCTCGACTACAACCTCGAGGACCAGGTGACCCTCGGCGCAATGGCGCTCAAGGTCAACGCCCTCGGCCCACGGGGCAGTACCTTGCCAAGGCGCCGCGACGGCATGCAGGTGTACAACCTGCGCGCGCTGAATGCCAGGGTGCCGGGCATCGCGTCGCTGACCCTGAACGCCGAATACGCGGTGGAACGCGGCAGCGGCGAGGGCGTCGACTACGCGGCCAACGCCTGGTATGCCCAGGCCGACTATGCCTTTGGCGACCTGCCGCTGACGCCGATCCTCGGCTACCGCTACGCAAGCTTTTCGGGTGACGACAACCTGGGCGACAACCGGCAGAAGGCTTGGGACCCGTTGAGCAAGGGCTTCATTGACTGGGGCACCTGGCTGGTGGGCGATGTGGTCGGCAACTACCTGTTGTTCAACAGCAATGAAAACGTCCAGCAGTTCTCGCTCAAGACGCACCTGAGCCAGACCCTCACCCTGGGCGCAATCTACTATCAGTTCTGGCTCGACGAGAAAAACTACATGGGCGCGGCGGTCAACGACCGGCGCTTTGCGGACGAAAGCGTGGTGTTCCTCGACTGGACCCCCACGCCGTCCTTCTACACCTCGCTTTCCTACAACTGGGTAAAACCGCTGGCGGCGGCCAGGCAAGTGTTCGGCGATGACCAGAAATTCAGTGCCCTGGAACTCTACTTCACCTACCGTTATTGAGCGCCGCGAGCCATTGCGGCCGCGCAGGAGTGTGTGTGCATGAACAAGTCTTTGCGTAATACCGTGCTGGGCGTCGCCATCGCCTGGCTGTGCAGCGGTTGGTGCCTGGCCGAGGAGCGCACGGTGCGCATCTATAACTGGATCGAGTACCTGCCGCCTGAAATCCTCAAGAACTTCGAACAAGAGACCGGCATTCACCCGATCTACGATGTGTTCGACAGTGTCGAGACGCTGCAAGCCAAATTGCTGACCGGCAACTCCGGCTATGACGTGGTATTTCCCGGCAGCTCCTACATCAGTAATCTGATCACCGCCGGCGCCATCCAGCCGCTGGACCGCAGCCAGTTGCCCAACTGGAAACACCTCGACCCGCAATTCATGACCTCTCTGGAGGCGGTGGGTGATCCCGGCAATCGTTACGCCGTGCCTTACCTGTGGGGCACCACGCTGATTGGTTACAACGTCGACAAGATTCAGAAAATCTTCGGCGCGGATGTGCAGATGAACACCTGGGACATGATCTTCAAGGAAGAGAACCTGAAAAAAATGACCGGCTGCGGCGTCGGCTTCCTCGACGCCGGCAATGAGATTCTTCCCATCGCCTTGCACTATCTGGGTCTGGATCCCAACAGCCAGAAGCGTGAGGACTACACCCAGGCGCAGCAGTTGATGCTCAAGATCCGCCCCTATGTCACCTACTTCAACTCCTCGCGATACGGCATGGACCTGGCCAACGATGATGTCTGTGTGGCGGTGGGCTGGTCCGGCGGTGTGGCCCTGGCCAAGCGACTGGCGGACGCGGCAGGCAAGGGCGTCAAGGTGGCGATGGCGTTGCCCGTGGAGGGCGCGCCGATGTGGTCGGACGTGATGACGGTGCCGAAAAATGCGCCGCATGCGGCAGAGGCCTACGCGTTCATCAACTATATCCTGCGTCCGGAAGTGATCGCTCTGATCAGCAACCGAATCGGTTACCCGAACCCCAACAAGGATTCGACGGAAATGGTCAACGCCGAGATTCGCAACGACCCGAACATGTACATTCCCGACGCGGCGCGCAAAACCCTGTTCCCCCTGCAACCGATGCCGGCGGCGATCGAGCGTGTCCGGACCCGCGTATGGACCACCATCAAGACCAACCGCTGAACAGCGCAACGGCCGGCTGCCACTGGCTGGCGCGAGTTCAGGTGCGCATGCCCTGGAACAGCAGGGCAGTGATGCGGCGCACCTGACTGGAGTGGGATTCGATGTCCGGCGGGGTCTGACTGACCAGGCGCAACAGCTGCAGGTGCGCGTAGTCGTTGAGCAGGAACGCCGCGAGGTCGACGTCCAGATCATCGCGCAGCTTGCCGACCTGTTGCAGCTCGCGCAGCAGGCCACTGATTTGCCCACGCAGTGCGTCGTTCATCGCGCGGTAGCCGGCGGGCAATTCGCTTTCGCCGCCGAACAGAATCAACGGCAGCAGCTCGCGCCACAGGTTGGGGTGCATGACCTCGAGCGCATAGTTGGTGAGCAGTTTTTCGAGGTAGCAGAGCGCGTCCACCGGGTCGTCCATGGCCGGCATCAGGCGGCGCGTGTCGTGCAGGGCGCGGCGGTCGGCCTCGTGCAGGATTTCCAGGATGATTTCCTGCTTGTTGCCGAAGTACTTGAATACCGTGGGCGCCGAGACACCCGCCTGATTGGCGATCTGCTCGATGGTGGTGTTCTGGTACCCCTGACGTTCGAACAGTTCGATCGCCGCTGTACTGATGGCCTGGCGGCGTTCGAGCCGTTGCCGTTCACGCAGTCCGCTCACGCAAGATCCTTGTTGGAGAAAGAGCAGGGCAGTCGGCCCCGGCAGTGCTGTGAAAATACTTTACGGGGTAAAAACTTTAAAGCGCTCATTTTTTTGCGGATGCACTAGCCGATTTCGGCACAGCTTGTTCAAGGGCGTGCCAGGGGGAATGGAAATTGCCTGCGCTTGACCAGGCTTGCAGGCTCAACAGGAAACAGTCGATGAACAATAATAATTCACGGGTAGCGCCGACGTGCCCTGCACCGGGCGACCCTTGCGCGCTGCAGCGCTATCGCACCCACGACATCGACCAGCACGCGCGCAATATGCACGGCTGGCAGGTGCGTTATGACCAGTTGACCCCGGGGCGCTTTGACGGCGAGCTGATCACGTTGCGAGCCGGCTGGATGCAACTGGTGCGCGACCGTGCCAACCAGTCGATGCTCAAAAGCGGCCGCGCGTGGAAAGGCGCGATCACCTTCAGCGTGCCGCTCAGCCCTAGCGGGCCGCTGTTTTGTGCCGGGCATCCGTTCCAGGAGCAGCACCTGCTGGTGGCCCACGGCGAGCATCTGCCGGATTTGCGCGTGCCCGCGCAGCTCGACCTGCTGAGTGTCGCCGTCGACGCCCAGGCCCTGGAGAGCGTGTTGCAACGCCAGGGCGTGGGTTTTCGAATTACCGATCTTCCCACCTGTTACCGTTTGGCCGCGACGTCGATGCAGGCGCAACTGGCGAACCTGTTCGATGACCTGGTCACGGCCGATCAGGGGCAGGGCAACCTGTTGCGCCACGAGGCGGTTCGCCATGGGATCCGCGACGCGGTGATGGTGCAGTTGCTTGAGCTGATCGCGCCGGATCAGGCCGCAGCGCTAAGCCCGACCGCGCGCAAGCGCATGGTGGACCGTGCCAGGGAATACGCCTTGGGGCATCTGGATGAGCCGTTGTCGATCCTCGACCTGTGCAATCACATCGGCGCCAGTCGCCGCAAGCTTCAGTACTGTTTTCAGGAAACCCTGGGCATCAACCCGGTGGCCTATCTGCGCGCGCTGCGCCTCAATGCGGTGCGTCGCGAGCTGTGCGCGCACGCTGCCATCCATGGCGTTCAGCAGGTGGCGGCGCGCTGGGGGTTCTGGCACTTGAGCCGGTTTGCCAGCGATTACCGCACCCTGTTCGGCGAGTCGCCCTCGCAGACTCTGCACCGCCGCTAACTGTGCTGAAAACGGCTAACCCGCTGCGGCGCGCGCTGCCTAGGATGCCCCCACACCATGGGTCGGGAGGGGCATTCGATGAACAACAACAACACCAGCATGCGCCGCGTCAGAGGTTTCACCCTGGGGCTGCTGGCGCTGTGCGCTGGCGCACAGGCCACGGAAAACGGTGCGCCGACCACGGCGGTCGGGGTCTACGACTTTGGCGCCGGCATGATGCCGCCCGCCACGGCGAACGGCACCCTGGGCCTGCGCACGGGGTTCTATAGCGCCAACGTGCAAAGGAACAGTCAGGGCAGGGCGGTGGATAATCATTTATCGCTGGACGTGCTGTCCATCGGCCTGGCTTACCTGCGCATGACGGACTACCACCTGCTGGGCGCGCAATATGGCTTCGGCGCGGTTGTACCCTTCTTCAGGATGGATGCCTCGCTGCAGGTGCCCACCCCCAACGGTCCGTTGCAGCTGTCGGCCGACCCGTTCCGGCTGGCCGATGCGCAGATCATTCCGCTGATCTTGCAGTGGGGCCTGTCGCCCAACCTGTTCGTCAATACCCAGCTGCAGATCCAGGCACCGACCGGTGACTACGAGCGCAGCCGCCTGGTGTCGCCGGGGCTGAATCACTGGACATTTTCCCCGGCCGTCAACGCCACTTATATCAGCGACACAGGCTTTGAGCTGTCGTCGAGCTTTCAACTGGACATCAACACGCGCAACCCCGACACCCATTACCGCAACGGCGTGGAGTACCGCCATGAGTTTGCCGTGGGCCAGCACTTCGGGCCCTGGACGGCGGGCATCGGCGGTTATTACTACCGCCAGCTCAGCGACGACGATGCGCCTGGCCTGACCCGCGGCAACCGCGCGCGGGTGATGGCCCTCGGTCCGGCGCTCAGCTACATCGCGCCGGGCCTGCCGCCGGTGTGGCTGCACCTTTACAAGGAGTTCGATGCGCGCAACCGCGCCGAGGGCTACACCGTCGCCCTGCGTGTTTCCCACAGTTTCTGAGGGTCGGATCATGAGCACTGTCATTCCTGCTTCAACCGTTTCATCCGGCGACGTGCGCCAGGCCACTGGCCGCCGCGAAGGGCGGGTGCTGATCCTCGGCAGCAGCCTGACCATCATGGGCGCCGTGATGATCGCGCCCGTGCTGCCCAAGCTCGGCGCCGAGTTCGGACCGGTCACCGCCCACGCCGATCTGCTGGTGCCGCTGGCCGTGACCGGGCCTGCGCTGGCCATTGCGTTATGCGCGCCGCTGGCCGGCTGGCTGGCCGACCGGGTCGGGCGCAAGGCCTTGCTGGTGGTCGCCACCGTGCTCTATGCGTTGCTGGGCGTGACGCCGGCACTGCTCGGCGACCTGCACGCCATCGTCATCGTGCGCCTGCTGTTCGGTGCGGCGGAAGCGGCGGTGATGACCTGCTGTTCGGCACTGATCGCCGATTACTGGCACGGCGGCGAACGGCTGCGCTACATCAATCGGCAGATGGTCACCATCGGCCTGGTGGGCGCGCTGTTCTTCGTGCTCGGCGGTGCGCTGGGCGAGTACTCCTGGCGCTTGCCGTTCCTGTTGTACCTGCTGCCGTTGCTGCTGGTGCCGGCGATGTTGACGGTGCTGTGGGAGCCGATCCGCGAGCGGCCGGGGGCACAGGCGCCAGGCCCTGAGCGGGTGGCGCTGGTGCCGGTGGTGCTGGGTTACCTGCTGATTTTCGGCGGCATGGTGCTGACTTTTATCGCGCCGGTGCAGGTGCCGGTTCTGCTGGTGCAAGTGGGTGTCACGTCCAGCACGCAGATTGGGCTTTGCGCCGGCCTGAGCCTGCTCGCCACCCTGGGCGGTTCCCTGGCCTGGCCGTTGATGCGGCGCAGCTTGAAGGGCGCCGGGACCAACGCGGTGTTGCTGCTGCTGTTCGCGGCCGGGCTGTGGTTGCTCAACCATGCGCAGAGCTACAGCGAGGTGGCGTTGGCCATGCTGATTCACGGGCTGGGCGCGGGCCTGCTGGTGCCGAACGTGATGGCGCCAGTGATGCAGGCTCTCACGCCGCGAACCCGTGGGCGCGGCCTCGGCGGGCTGACCGCGTGCATGTACCTGGGGCAGTTTGTCAGCCCCTTGGTGGTGGCGGCACTGGTGGTCTGGGTGGGCGATTTGCGCCACGCGCTGCAGTGGCTGGCGTTTGCCAGCCTGGTCGCGGCGTTGCTGTGGGGCATGGCCGCCGTGGCGCGCCGGCGTTCGGCGGCTTGAACAGCGTGTGGGTTTTTACTGAAATGGATCGGAGAAGTGGGTATGCGTGATATTCAACAGTTGATCGACGACGAAGACGCCATCGACCTGGCCGCTTGGGTGCGGCGTGGCGAGGTGCAGCCGGTGGAGTTGGTGGAGGCGGTGATCGCGCGGCTGGAGCAGGTCGAGCCTCGGCTCAACGCCGTCGCCGAGCGCCTGTACGAGCAGGCGCGGGAGGCCGCCCTTGGCGCCGATGCCGGGCAAGGGGTGTTTGCCGGTGTGCCGACTTTGATCAAGGATCTGTTCGCCCCGCTGATGGGTGCGGCCATGACCAACGGTTCATTCGCCCTGGGCGATGCCCGCGCGGACATGGATGCCGAGGTGGTGGCGCGCCTGCGTCGTGCCGGCTGCGTGTTCGTCGGCACCAGCACGGCGCCGGAGTTCGGCACCTCGTATTCCACCGAGTCGAACCGTTTTGGCGCCACCCGCAACCCCTGGAACACCGGGCACAGCGCCGGCGGTTCGAGCGGCGGGGCGGCGGCGCTGGTCGCGGCGCGGGTGGTGCCGTTTGCCCATGGCAACGACGGCGGCGGTTCCCTGCGCGTGCCGGCCTCCTGCTGCGGCGTGTTCGGGCTCAAGCCCAGCCGTGGCTTGCTGCCCTCGGGGCCGATGGTGGGGGAAGGGTGGGCGGGTATGTCGACCAACCATTGCATCACCCTGTCGGTGCGCGACAGCGCGGGATTACTCGATGCCACCGCTGGCATCGAGCTGGGCGCACCCTACGCCGCGCCGATGGCGGCGCAGCCTTATGCGCTGGCCCTGCAACAGGCGCCGCGGGCGCTGCGCATTGCGCTGGTCGAGCAGGTCGGGCCGTGGCCCACCTCCGCGCAGAGCCTGGAAGCGGTGCGCCAGGCCGCGCGGTTGTGCGAATCCCTGGGGCATCGGGTAACACCCGCGCAGTTGCCGGTGGCGCTGCCGGAGTTTCTCGACCAGGTGTTCACCATCATCGGCGCCAGCACCCGCAACTACGTGGACCTGCTCGGCCAATTGCGCGGCACGCCGGTGCAGCCTGGGGAACTCGAGGCGCGCACCCGCATCATTCTGCGTGACAAGGGCGCCGTCAGCGGCGCGCAGTACGCTGCGGCCGTGGAGTGGATCCATGCCTTCGGCCGGCAAATGGCATGGTTCATGCGCGACCATGACGTGATCCTCAGCCCGACCCTGGCCCGCGAGCCGGCGCCCATCGGCGAACTGCACCTGCAGGACGACAGCCTGCGTCTCGACGAGTTGATCGAGCGCTTCCACAGCTACTCGCCGTTCACTGCCTTGTTCAATGCCAGCGGCCAACCGGCGATGTCGGTGCCGTTGTACTGGAGCGCAAGCGGCCTGCCCATGGGCGCGCATTTTGCCGCGCGTTTTGGTGAGGACGCGACCTTGCTGGCGCTGGCCGCGCAACTGGAGCAAGCGCAGCCCTGGCGCCACAGGATTGCCCCGGTGAATGCCTGTGTGACTGGCGCCTTTGTGCCTGCGACTTGACCCAGCCTTGCCTTGCCATCGTGCACGGCATGCTCGCTCTGACCGCTGCAGGTGCGTCATGCCGTGGCGGAATACCCCCATGCACATTGGTTGATTGCGCCCCTCGCCGCTTAAACGTTTAGCTATGACCCACGCGAAGACTTCCAGGCGCGGCACCGGCAGCAGGACGCTGCGGTGCCCGCTCTTCTAAAAAATAGTCGGCAAGGGGAATGGCTCCAGATGAAATATCCACTGCGTGCGTTGGTGTTCTGGCCAACCTTTCTGATCCTGCTGGCGGCGGTGATCGCCAGCTACATCGACCTGGATGCATTCCTGGCGGTGAGCAAACAGCTCAATGGCGTGATCCTGAAAAACTTCTCATGGCTGTTCAGCGCCGGCTCGTTTGCCATGGTGGTGCTGACGGCCGTGGTGTATTTCTCCGCGCTGGGCAAGGTGCGTATCGGCGGTGAAGACGCCCAGCCTTTACTGAGCAAATGGCGCTGGTTCATGGTGGCGCTGTGCACCACGCTGGCGGTGGGCGTGCTGTTCTGGACCACCGCCGAGCCGCTCTACCACCTGTACGCCCCACCCACCAGCCTGCCGATCCAAGCAGGCAGTGCGGCGGCCAGAAGCTTTGCCATGTCGACGATGTTCCTGCACTGGACCATCACCCCCTACGCCATTTACCTGGTGCCCTCGCTGGTGTTCGCGCTGGTGTTCTATAACCGGCGCAGCCGTTTCTCCATCGGCGCCATGCTCGAGCCGCTGCTGGGTCCGGCGCGGATCACGCGTTACGCCGGGCTGATCGACACCCTGGCGATGTTCGCCCTGGTGGCCGGCATGGCCTCGTCCCTGGGCACCGGCGCGTTGACCCTGGCGGGCGGCTTGAGCCAGTACATCGGCGGCGACACCACGCCGTTGCGCCTGGCGATCATCATTGCGATTATCGTGATCACCTTTGTCGCCTCGGCGGCCAGCGGCTTGCAGCGCGGCATTGTGATGCTGTCGTCGTTCAACACCTGGATCATGCTGGCCCTGGGGCTGTTCGTGCTGGTGTGCGGGCCGACCCTCTACATGTTCAGCCTTGGCGTCGAATCGCTGGGCGTCTACCTCGACACGTTCTTCAGCCGCAGCCTGTTTACCGGCGCCGCCAGCGGTGACAGCTGGCCGCAGAGCTGGACGGTGTTCTACTGGTCGGTCTGGTTTGCCTGGGCGCCGGTGAGCGCGCTGTTTCTGGGCAAGATCGGGCGCGGCTACACCGTGCGCGAATTCATCCATATCAACATGCTTTACCCGGCGCTGTTCACGGCGCTGTGGATCTGTATTTTCTCCGGCACCAGCCTCTACTTCGATGCGCTGGGCGACGGCAGCCTCAACCGCGTGCTCAACGAGCAGGGCGTGGAGCACGTGCTGTACCAGATGTTCCAGCAGTTGCCGGCCAGCGGCCTGATGATTGCGTTCCTGCTGTTCGTGGCGTTCATCTCTTTTGTCACGGCGGCCGACTCCAGCACCGACGTGATCGCCAACCTGTGCAGCAAAGGCGTGACCGCCGACTCGGACCTGGACGGCAACCCGCTGCTGAAGATCATCTGGGGCCTGATCATCGGCACGGTGTCGTGGGTGATGGTCGCGTTTGTCGGCATCGACGGGGTGAAGATGCTCTCCAACCTCGGCGGCCTGCCCGGCATGATTCTGGTGCTGCTGGCCAGTACCTCGCTGATCTTCTGGCTGAAAGATCCTGCATTGCTGGATGTAAAACGCCTTCAGCCAAGCCCCGAAACGCCGTTGCGCGGCGCCAGCCCGGTGGTGGATTTCGCGCGCTGATTGATTGAACCGTTGCTGGAGTTACCGATGGAAATCGTCACTGAATTTGCTTACACCGTGCGCGAGATCGAGCACTGCCTGATCCCGCTCAAAGACGGCACCCAACTGGCCGCGCGCATCTGGCTGCCGCAGGACGCCGGCCACGGGCAGACTTTCCCGGCGATCCTCGAATACCTGCCGTATCGCAAGCGCGACGGCACGGCGGTGCGCGACGCCTTGACCCATCCGTGGATGGCAGGGCAGGGCTATGTCTGCGTGCGCGTGGACATGCGTGGCAACGGCGAGTCCGAGGGGTTGATGGCCGACGAGTACCTGTTGCAGGAGCAGGAAGATGCCCTTGAAGTGATCGACTGGCTGTGCCGGCAGCCCTGGTGCGACGGCAACGTCGGCATGATGGGCATCTCCTGGGGCGGTTTCAACGGCCTGCAGGTCGCGGCGCGCCAACCTCAGGCGCTGAAAGCGATCATTACACTGTGCTCCACCGATGACCGCTTTGCCGACGACATCCATTACAAGGGCGGCAACCTGCTGCTGGAAAACTTCGGCTGGGCCGCCACCATGCTCAACTTCAGCGCGGCGGTGCCGGACCCCTTGCTGGTGGGCGACGGCTGGAAAACCCTTTGGCACCAACGCCTGGACGCCATGCCGTTGCTCGCCGAAACCTGGTTGCAACACCAGACCCGTGATGACTACTGGCGCCATGGCTCGGTGTGCGAGGACTACACGCAGATCAAGGCGGCGGTGTACGCGGTGGGCGGATGGGGCGATGCCTACCGCAATACCGTGTCGCGGCTGATGGAACACCTGCCGGGGCCAAAGAAGGCCATGCTCGGCCCGTGGATCCACAAATACCCGCATTTCGCCGTACCCAATCCGGCCGTTGGCTTTCTGCAAGAGGCCAGGCGCTGGTGGGATTACTGGCTCAAAGGCATTGATAACGGGGTGATGGATGACCCGGCCTGCGCCTTTTTCCTACAGGATGTTCTGCCACCGAAGGGCAGTTACGCCGAGCGGCCGGGCGTCTGGGTGCAAACGGCAGGCTGGCCGGATCCGCAGGTGCAATGGAAGGATTTCTGCCTCGATGAACGGGGCTTGAGTGCTGGTGCGCAGGTTTTGGCAGCACCGCTTAGCGTCTGTTCACCGCTGACCACCGGCCTGCATCAGGGTGAATATTGCGCCATCTGGTTTGGCCCCGATGGGCCGACCGACCAGCGTCGCGATGACGCCCATTCGCTGTGTTTCGACTCGCCGCCGCTGCTTGAGCCTTTGGCGCTGCTGGGCGATGCGCGGCTTACTCTGCGCCTGGCCAGCGACACGACCTGTGGGCAATTGGTCGCACGGCTGAACGCCGTGGCGCCGGATGGGCAAGTCACACAGATCAGTTATGGCGTGCTCAATCTCACGCTTCGCGAAGACTTTTCCCACGTAACCCCGGTAGTCCCGGGCGAACCGATGGACGTGCAATTGAGTCTGGACCACATCGGCGTGCGCCTGCCTGCCGGCTACCGTTTACGCCTGGCCTTGAGCACCGCCAGTTTCCCGCTGCTGTGGCCGAGCCGTGAACTGACCACCCTGACCTTGCTGCCGGCTCTGCAACGCCTGCAATTGCCGGTGTTCAGAGGCGATGCGGTGGAGTGCCCGTTTGAGCCGCCGCAGTCGGCGCCGCCGGCGGCCCTGGAGGTGCTGCGCGCCGCCGCGCCCAAACGCACCCTGATCGAAGACGTGGGCAGCGGCGAAGTCTGCGTGAAGATCGAGGACGACCTCGGTGCGATGCGCTTTACCGATCACGGCCTATCGGTGGACCAGCATTGCACCGAACAGTACCGCACCTTGCCGTGGGACCCGCTGTCGACGCGTGCCGATATTGAATGGCATTACCGCGTCGGCCGTGACGGGTGGGAGGTACAGGTGGAAAGCCGCCTGAGCGTGCACGCCGACGCCGAGTGGTTCTACGTCGAAGCCGAGCAGACGGCCTGGGAAAATGGCTGCCTGGAACACCGTCGGCAATGGAGCAAACGCGTGGCCAGGGTCACGCTGTAAGTGAGCAGCTGGCATGATGCACGCCTGCGTGATGAGTGCGGGCCGGGGCGAACCCCGGACCCGTAGTTGCCGCTTAATCTGCTTACGGACCCGCCCATGTCGCGCCGAAACGTCGATCTTCCTCCGCTCAATTGTCTGCAGACCTTCGAAGCGGCTGCGCGTCATCTGAGCTTTACCCAGGCCGCCCATGAGCTGAACCTGACCCAGAGCGCGGTGAGCCGCCAGGTTAAACGCCTCGAAGAAGACCTGGCCCGGCCGCTGTTTTACCGGCTGGCCCAGGGCCTGAGCCTGACGCCCGCCGGGGTGCGCTACTTTCGCACCGTCCAGCGCCTGTTGCGTGAACTCGACCGCGAGTCCGCCGAGCTGCGCCGTCGCGGCGCCGACCGCCAGCTGACGCTGGCCAGCACGCCCACCATCAGCTCCCTCTGGCTGGCGGGTTTGCTGCCGGACTTCCAGCGCGAATACCCGGACCTGGAGATCCGCATCCTGTGCAGCGAGAGTCCGCAGCATCTGGATGTGAGCGAGTACGACCTGGGCCTGTTCTACCACCTCGACGAGCTGCCGGCGCCCCATGGCCTGGAGCTGTCGCCGGTGTTTGACAGCGAAGAGGTGATCGCCGTGTGCAGCGGTGCTTACCTTGCGCGCCACGGTCCGATTCGCGACCTGCACCATTTGCTGCACGCCCACACCTTGCTGATCGTGGAAGACCATCACCACGACTGGCTGACCTGGACCGACTGGTTTGCCGGCCTCGGCGCCGATTACTTCACCCCGCGCCACGGGTTGCGTACCAATAGCTATCAGTTGGTAATGCAGTCGGCGGTGATGGGGCACGGCGTGGCGCTCGGCTGGAAGAGCCTGCTGGATGGCGAATTTGCCGCCGGCCGCCTGCAAACGGCTTTGCCCCACGCCTTGCCCAGCCGGGGGCGCCTGCACCTGATGCAGCCCCTGCATCGCAACCCGCCAGCGGCGGCGCGCAGTTTTCAGCAGTGGCTGCGCACGGCGCGGCAGGCGCCGGGGTCAGGGTGAGGTGTTGCGGCTGTGACGGTAATCGCTGATAGCTTCATACACGGCTTTGCGCAGGCGGTTGATGCCGCCGATGGGGCGGTGTGCTTCCACGCCGAACCAGGGGTTGAATGACTGGTTGTCGCACGCCAGATTCAACGCCGGGGTGTCGAAATCCTGGGCGGGAATCCGCACGTTGGCCACGGTCTCGTAGGGCGCGTCGCTTTCCTTCCACTCGATGCTGGTGTCCTCGATCGGCATGAATTTTTGCGGGTTCTGCCGCTGGACCTGCAGCACGAAGCAGGCCGCCACGCGGTCGGTGGACAACTGCTGGCTGAGGGCGCTGCGCAGGAAGTTCGGCAGGTCCTCGTTCTGTTTGGGCAGCGTGTATTGCGGGCAACTTTGCGGGTCGGGCGCCACGCGGAATTTGGCGTTGGCCGCGCCGAATTTATACGGTGAAACAGAGAAATAGGTGGTCTGCGTGGGGCTGGCCGGCGCGGGGGCCAGGGTCGCCAGCGCGATGAACAGGTGGCGCACCTGCCAGCTGCGCGGGTCGAGGCTGGGGAAGAATGCCTGGATTTTTTTGCCGTCCGCCTGGGCGCCGATATTCTGCGCGTATTCGGCCACATCACTGACGAAGAAGTTCGGATGGCTGAACATCACGAAGTCCTGCTCCATGCGAGTCTGCTGATCGGCCATCAACTGCTTGCCCGGAACGTCCAGCAACTTGAGGGCCATGCCCCGGGCGTCGCGGATGCTGTCGAACTGCGGGTAGGCATTGCCGTTGGACAGGCGCATCGTCGCTTGCCAGGTTTTGCCGGGTTCGGCAAATACGCCCTGGCGCAAGGCCGGGTCAAGGTCGGCCAGCACGCTGACTTCGGCCTTCACGCAGCCATGGGCCTTGGCGTGGGCATCGCGCAGGTAGCGTGTGCCTTCGCGGTGCTGGTCGACGATGCGTACGGCGGTCTGAATGATGCCCTGGGTCATCGCCGCCTCGCCGGGCGGGATCTGCTCGTTCGGTGACACCGGGCCGCTGTGCTGCCAGGCGTACCAGGCGGTTGCCGCCAGCCAGCCCAGCAGTCCCAGCCCCACCAGCCACAGCAGGGTTTTGCCGAGCAGGGCGCCCAGGCGCAGCCAGAGGCGGGCGAGCAGTGAACGTTCGTTGTATTGCGATCGGATAATCATGGCAGTTGTTGCTCCAACGGGCCGCCCAGCACTTTCAGGTATTCCAGCAGCGCCCAGCGTTCCTGCGGCAGCAGGCCACGGCCGATAACGCCGTCGCCACGCTTGCCGTCACGAAATTCGTGGCCGCTGTTGTGGTTGCCGGTGATTTTGGTATCGAACAGGAAGGCATTTTTGAATGCGCCGGTTTCAAACCCGAGATGGCGCGGGTCGTAGGCGAAGGTGCCTTTATAGAAGGTGACGCTGCGCTCGTCCTGGGGCGAGAGCAGTTGGTAGAGCGTGGGCACCGAGCCGTTGTGCAGGAACGGCGGGGTGGCCCACACACCGGCCAGTGGCCGCGCCTTGTAGGCACGCAGTTCGCGCACGCCGATGGGTTGATCGAAACCGTCCAGGTTCGGGCGCTCGGCCGGGGTGACGCCGGCGGCACGGTAGGCGTGGTCTTCGACGTAGGCGGTGACGTAGGCCAGACCCTTGGCCACGGACATGCTTTTCAGGTCCAGCGGTTCGCCCGGTTTGGGGTGCAGTTGCACATTGAGCGCGGCCAGTTCTGCGGTGTCCCATTTCAGCGCGCTGAGGTCGTAGCGCTGGTCGGCGATGTTAGTGGCGGCGGTAGGGTCGGTGCCGATGTAGTCGACGGTGAGCATTTGCAGGTGCTGCATCGCCCGGCCCGGTTCCTGGGTAACGGTGGGCACGTGGCAGGCGGTGCAGTTTTCGGCAAAGAGCGCGCGGCCCTGGGCGGCGAGCGGTTTGTCGATGGCGCCGAACAGGTCCTGCGGCCAGGTGGGCGGCTTGAGGCGTTGCAGGGTTTCTTCGATCAGGTGCAGGTCGCGCACGCGTACGCTGGACGGGTATCGGGCCTGGCCCTGCAGCGGCTGGCCGGCGCTGTCAAAAAAATCCAGGGTCGCGCCCACGCCCAGGGCTTCGCCGATATTGCGCGCCATGGGTTGTTGGGCCGAGCCGTTCCATTGCACCCAGTCGAAGGTCCAGATATCCCACAGCTGCGGGTAGTCCACGGGCGCATTGGCAATGCGGTAGTTGTCCGGGGAAATCGCATCGCCAAAACTGGCATTGGCGATGCGGCCGAACGCGTCGGTACGGCCGGGGCCTTCCTGGGTGGGGTAGAGGCCGCGATGGGTGTCGTTCCAGGCGACCTTGATAAACCGGTTGAGGGACTGTTTGAAGGCCTCGCGCAGTTGGCGGTGTTCGGCTTCATAACGATCCCCCAGCACCTGGCGGGCGAAGCGTTCGAATTTCCACGGGTTGTAATAGGTGGCCGCCAGACTTGCCACCAGGGCCTGGCCGAAACTGCCGCCGCGCAGGGTGGGTACGCTGGAGGGCAGCACGTGCTGGGCCGAGCCGCCGTCGATACGCAGGGCCTGGCCTTTGAAATGCAGCTCGCCGGTGTGGCAGGCGGCGCAGGTGATGTCCAGGTATTCAACGTTGCTGTCAGCATTTTTATGCCGGGCGAAACCGACCGGCAGGTTGCCGGGGTTCTGCGCGGTGGGCACTTGTTTGGGGTCTACGAGGAAGCCGAAGCGTGCCAGGTACTCGGGTGCGGCAAAGCGCTGTTCGGAGAACGGCAGTTCGAGGGCGGTGAACCAGTCGTAATGCAGGCCCTTGACCTGGGTGCCCTGGGGTGTGAAGTAGTAGGTCTGGCGGTCGGTGGCGCTCCATTGGTCCTGGTAGTGCACCTGCTCCACGGGCACGTAATCGGGCAGCCTGGGGTTGACGATGTAGTAGAGCACCACGCCCAGGAGCAGGCCCAGGGCGATAAGAAGCAGAAGTAATGCACGGGAGAAAATGCGCAAGAGGGCTATCCTTGTCTCGGTCTTGTCGAACGGTAGCGCTGTTATGCCACTACGCCACAGGTGCGGCAAGTGGCCATGAATGCGCGTGAGGGCGGTCCGCGATCCGTCGCGGGCCTGCATCATGAATGAAAATGCTTTTAAACACGTGAACTTATCAGGCGATTCCCGCTCACATGCCGGTAGCCATTGGTCGTGGCCGGCTGATAAGCTCGCGACTTTATTCAAATGCCCTATTGGCGCATGAACAAGGAAATAGCATGAAACAGCATCGGTTGGCGGCGGCGGTGGCCCTGGTTGGCCTGGTACTTGCGGGTTGTGATTCGCAGACCAGCGTAGAGCTGAAAACCCCGGCGCAGAAAGCTTCCTACGGCATCGGCCTGAACATGGGCAAGAGTCTCGCCCAGGAAGGCATGGACGACCTGGATTCCAAAGCCGTAGCCCAGGGCATCGAAGATGCCGTCGGCAAGAAAGAACAGAAGCTGAAGGACGACGAACTGGTAGAAGCGTTTGCCGCTCTGCAAAAGCGCGCTGAAGAACGCATGACCAAGATGAGCGAAGAGTCGGCAACCGCCGGCAAGAAATTCCTCGAAGAAAACGCCAAGAAAGACGGCGTGGTTACCACCGCTTCCGGTCTGCAGTACAAGATCGTGAAGAAGGCCGACGGCCCTCAGCCCAAGCCGACCGACGTGGTGACTGTGCACTACACCGGCAAGCTCACCAACGGCACCACCTTTGACAGCTCCGTGGATCGCGGCAGCCCGATTGACCTGCCGGTCAGCGGCGTGATCCCGGGTTGGGTCGAAGGCCTGCAACTGATGCACGTTGGCGAGAAGGTCGAGTTGTACATCCCGTCCGACCTGGCCTACGGCGCCCAGAGCCCGAGCCCGGCCATCCCGGCCAACTCGGTGCTGGTATTCGACCTTGAGCTGCTGGGTATCAAGGACCCGGCCAAGGCTGAAGCGCCTGCCGCACCTGCTGCACCTGCCGCCAAGAAGTAATCGGCGTCTGAACACACAACGCCCCGTTTCGACGGGGCGTTGTTGTTTCTGTCGATTGGAAAATGATGTGGCTGTAAATCCGATCGAACCCGGGCCCTGGCGCACAGTCACACGTAAGACCCGAGCAGGGGTAACGGCACATCACTACCAAGTCAATGAAATCTTGGGGTTTTTTATGTGCGCAAAAAACGCCCGATCTGACTGCAAGCCTTGCCGGGCGTGGCTTTGAGCTGCGAAAAAAGGCTCTGTTCACAAGGTTATCCACAATTTGTGTGGATAACCTTTCATTCGCATGGAACTGGAGTGACACATGAGACCACCGTTCAACTTCACCCGCTTCCTGCCCATCGCCGCGCGGCTGCTGGGCCGTGGCCGTCTGCCCACCCTGTTGTTTGCCGTCGCCGCCAAAGGATCGAGCCAGGGCAATCGCCTGGGCAAACTCAAGGATGACCTGAAGCTGCTGCAGGGTCTGTGTCTGGCGTACTGGCGCGGCGAGTACCGTGCAATCAGCCCCAAGGCCTTGATCTCGGTGGTGGCGGGGCTGATGTACTTCCTCAGCCCGATTGATGCAATCCCGGATTTTATCCCGATGTTCGGCATGCTCGATGACATTGCCGTGCTGGCGTGGGTCATGAAGACCCTGGACGGCGAGCTGAGCGCCTTTCGCGCGTGGCGTGACGCCCAGCGTCCGGAAAAGCTTGCGGTGGTTGAGCGGCTTCCGGCGAGCGCTGCGTTGCTGGCCGGGGAACAGCCGCAAAAAAACGCCTGAGGCGGTGATCCCCCGGCGACCTTTACGGCTGTTAGGATTACACTCCCCGGGAAGGTACTTAAGGAAAGTGCTTACCTGGTAAGTGTTGTTATCCTACGGGGCAGTCATGGATATTCAGATAATTTCACGCAATGGCGAGCCCGAATATGCGGTCTTGCCTTGGGACCAGTACCAGGCGCTGTTAACTGCTGCCGGTGTGCAGCAACCCACGCCAGCGCCAGTTTCGTCCAATCCCCAAGCCGCTCCCGCAGAAGACCTGCGCCCGCTTGCCGACCTGCGCGGTCTGCGCGAAGCCAAGGGCCTGGCCATTGAAACCCTGGCGCGCACCGTGGGCATCAGCCCGTCATACCTCGGTTTGATCGAAAGTGGCGAGCGCCAGCCCGATGCCGCGATCCGCCGCAGTCTTGCCTGGGAATTGGGCGTTGCCGGCTGGAGAGATGAATCGTGAGCCTGCGTATCAGCCGTCAACACTGGGACGGGTTACTCAACGAACTCGACCAGGCGCGCCGCCAGCGTCACCTGCTGACCTACCGTGCGCTGCTCGAGCGTCTGCAATTTCCTTCGCCAGCCATGCAGACCCTGGCCGCCGCCCTTGAGCATCTGGCTGCCCTGGATGCCAAGGCCGATCAGCCATTGCGCAGTTCCCTGGTGATCAGCCAGGGCGCCAGCCGTCTGCCGCGCACCGGGTTCTTCGAGTGTGCCGAGCGCCTCGGGCGTTTCAGCGGGCCCTCCGATGGCGTGGCGGCTGCCTCCTGGCATGCGTCGGAAGTGGTGCGGGTGTTCGAATATCAATACCCGGAATCCGCCGAGGCCTGAGGCGTCTGTACCAGCGCGTCCAGGCTGTTGATCACATGAATGCTATAGCCCGCCACGTCCTTGGCGTGGTGCTTGACCTGGGACGCCAGTTCGGCCAACCGGCTTGCATCCAGTTGCGCACAGGCCTGTGGGTATAAGTGCACCACGCCGATGGACAGCGACAACAGCGCAAATTCCTGCCGCACGCCCTGGCGGTTGAGGGCCACGAAGCAGCCCGCATCGAGGTGTTCGGCGCGGTAAAAGCGCCGGCATTGGGTGTGGAAGTCATCCAGCAGTTGATTGAGCCGCTTGCGCCAGTCCTGCGGGCCCAGCACCAGCAAAAAATCATCGCCGCCAATATGCCCGACAAAATCGCGGCTGGGGTCGACCCGGTCGTTGAGGCATTGCGCCAGGCACAACAACACTTCATCCCCGCGTCCATAACCGTAGATATCGTTGAACGGCTTGAAGCTGTCGATATCCACGTAGCAGATCACCGACTCACGCTGCTGATGCAGCAAGCGCGTCAGGCATTGCTGGATCGGCACGTTGCCGGGTAGCAGGGTCAGCGGGTTGGCATGGCGCGCCTGCTGGATTTTCAACTCGGTGATCAGCTTGAGCACATCGATCACCCGACCCAGGCCCAGGTAGTCGCCGTTCAGGGTGATGATGAAATCTTCTTCGATGCGTTGCCGCGCGCGGCTGGTAAGCAAGCGGCTGACCTGCTGCAAGGACTGGCTCAGTTCCACCGCGAGAAAGTCTGCGCTCATCAGCCGGCTGATCGGCTTGCGCGCGAACAGATCGGTGGCAAACGGCTTGAGCAGCGCGTCCGACAACGAATGCCGGTGCACGATGCCAATCGGCTGACCCAGCCCATTGAGCACGGCCAGGGAATTAAGATTGGCCTGGCGGCGAAAGGCCTCGAGCACCTTTGCGGTCGCGGTGTCCTGATGCACGGCCGGCTGCTCGTTGAGCAATGCGCCAAGGTCACCGGCTTCCTCACTGAGGGCGACGTTGGCGGTGTCCGGCTTGGGCAGCATCAGGCGCGCTTCCTGCGGCGGATGTTCCTGCGGCCTGCAGAGCAAGTAGCCCTGGACCAGGTCGACGCCCATTTCCGTCAGCACCGCCAATTCTTCCGGCAGTTCAATGCCCTCGGCAATCACCTGGGCGCGGGACGCCCTGGCGATCTGCAATATCGATCCGACAAACTCACGCTTGAGCGCATCCTGATGAATGCCATCGATAAAGTGCCGGTCGATCTTCACGTAGTCCGGGCGCAGTTCCGACCACAGGCGCAGGCTGGAATAGCCGGCGCCGAGATCGTCAAGCGCAATGGCAAAGCCCATGTCGCGATAATGATGCAGCGCCTTCTGCAGCAGGTCGAAATCGTCGGTGGGCGTCTGCTCGGTGAGTTCGATCACCACTTGGCTCGGCGGGATACCGAATTCGCGCAACAGTTGCAGGGTGCGCCCAGGCTGGTGGGCCGTCTCCATCAGCGAGTGCGGTGAGATATTCAGGAACAGCTTGCCCGGCAGCTTCTGCTCGCTGAAGCGCCGACAGGCACTTGATCGGCAGGCCATTTCCAGTTCACTGAGGCGCCCGGCCTGGCCGGCCACGGCGAAGAGGGCGACGGGGGAGTGCAGCGTGCTGTTGGACGGGCCACGGCTCAAGGCTTCATAGCCGAGGATGCGTCGTTCGGAGAGGCAGACAATCGGTTGGAACAAGCTGTGCAAACTGCCTTGAGCCAGGATAGCGCCCAGTGCATTCAGCTGTTCGGTCATGGTCATGGCGATCTCGGTCGAAAAAAAGGACCGCATGCGGTGAGCATGCAGTCCTTCATTTCACGACAGAATGATGTCTATATGATGACACTCCGAGGAGCGATCATCTTAAATCGCCATCCTTTACTGCTTGGCCACCTGTTTGCTGATCTTCAGGTAGTCCAGCAGGATCCGGCCTGTCTCGGCCAGGTAAGCGTCGTCTTCCGGCTTGGTTTTTTCCGCCTCGGTTGGCAACGCGTCTTCGTCTTCTTTTTTCAGTTCCTTGAGCGGGTCTTCGCCCTTGGCCTTGCGGCGCACGTTTTCCAGGGCCAGTTGCTGGCTCTCGATGTCGGCGTGCTGCTTGCGACGGTCCACTTCGTTGAGGCTGACGGTTTTCTCTTCCATCAGCTTCTTGGCCAGGGCCAGCTTGTCGCGGATGAACACGAACTCGGCATCCTTGGCGGAGCGGGTGTCGTGGTCAGCCTTCAACTGCGCCAGAAACGGTTTGAACGGATCCGACGCCGGCTTGATCGCAGGACGGATGGTGTCCCACGGCATGGCTTCGGGCAGGGCGCTTTCGCCGATTTCCTTGGTGTCGATGATCGACGGGAAATCGATGTCCGGCAGTACGCCCTGATGCTGGGTGCTCTGCCCGGAAACCCGGTAGAACTTGGCAAGGGTCAGCTTCAGCTCGCCATGGTTGAGCGGCTGGATGGTCTGCACGGTGCCTTTGCCGAAGGTCTGGCCGCCGACGATCAACGCACGGTGGTAGTCCTGCATGGCGCCAGCGAAAATCTCCGAGGCCGAGGCCGAAAGGCGATTGACCAGCAACGCCATAGGGCCTTTGTAGAAGGCGCCCGGGTTCTCGTCTTCCAGTACGTCGACACGGCCATCGGCATTGCGCACCAGCACGGTCGGGCCCTTGTCGATGAACAGGCTGGTCAGCTCGGTGGCTTCCTGCAGGGAGCCGCCGCCGTTGTTGCGCAGGTCGATGACCACGCCGTCGACTTTTTCTTTCTGCAGTTCGGTGAGGATTTTCTTCACGTCACGGGTGGTGGACTTGTAGTCCGGGTCACCGGCACGGAACGCCTTGAAGTCGAGGTAGAAGGCCGGGATTTCAATCACGCCCAGCTTGTAGTCCTTGCCATCCTGCTTGAGGTTGAGGACTTTCTTCTGCACGACCTGGTCTTCGAGCTTCACCGCTTCACGGGTGATGGACACGATCTTGCTGGTCTGGTCGTTCGGTGCGTTGGTGTGCGGAATCACTTCCAGGCGCACTACGCTGCCTTTGGGACCACGGATCAGCTTGACCACTTCGTCCAGGCGCCAGCCCACCACGTCGACCATCTCTTTATCAGCCTGGGCCACGCCGATGATCTTGTCCGCAGGGGCTACCTGCTTGGTCTTGTCCGCCGGGCCCGCTGGCACCAGACGCACGATCTTGACCTGGTCGTTGTCGCTTTGCAGGACGGCACCGATGCCTTCCAACGACAGACTCATGTTGATATCGAAATTTTCCGCGTTATCCGGCGACAGGTAATTGGTGTGCGGATCGTAGGACATTGCGAAGGTGTTGATGTAAGCCTGGAAGATATCTTCGGCACGGGTCTGGTCCAGACGTGCCAGCTGATTCTTGTAGCGCTTGGTCAGCAGCTCTTGAATGGCCTTGGGCTCTTTGCCGGCGATCTTCAGGCGCAGCACTTCGTCCTTGACGCGTTTGCGCCACAGGTCGTCGAGGGCGGCGGTGCTGGTCAGCCAGGGGGCGTCCTTGCGGTCCACCAGAAGGGTTTCCTTCTGGGTGAAGTCGAGCTTGTCGACGCCTTTGTTCAGCTCACCGAGGGCGAAGTCCAGACGCGCTTTGACGCGGTCCAGGTAGCGCTTGTAAATGGTGAAGCCGGGCTGCAGGTCGCCGCTTTTGAGGAAGTCGTCGAACTGCGTCTTCCATTTGTCGAACTCAGCGATATCGCTGGCCAGGAAGTAGCTGCGCGACGGGTCCAGCAGCTTGAGATAGCTGTCGTAGATGATCACCGAGCGCGCGTCGTCCAGCGGCGGCTTGCTGTAGTGATGACGCTTGAGCAACTCGACGACGTTAAGGCTGGCAATCACCTCATCGCGATCAGGCTGAAGGTTGTCCCAGCTGTTGGCTGCGAACGTATTGGTCGACATCGACGCGAAGCCGAGACCAATGAAAAAAGCGAGGGCGGTGCTGGGGAACAGATGCTTCATGCTGATTCGACGCGGGGGCAATTGATAACGCATATTAGGCCGTCTTTGAGGGAGCCGGTTCCATATGGTCCGGTCGCATAATGCAAAAAGCCCGGCGCTACTGCTACGGGCTCAGTCCGGACTCACTATGGAGGCACTGTGAGAGCATTGCAAGGCGTTGACGGTGATGTGGTGGCCTGGAACGACCCGCTCCTACACCCTGTGTAGGCCCGATCGACTAAAGCCTGACCTGTTACCGGATTGAAATGCCGTCACTGTGGGAGGGGGCTTGCTCCCGATTGCGGTGTATCAGATGAAAAAATCTTCACTGACGCGCCGCAATCGGGAACAAGCCCCTCCCACAGTTAATCAATGTCAGACCCAGTGATGGATCGGCCAGCCGGCCTGTTCGGCGTGGGCACGCAATACCGGATCAGGGTTCACCACTTGCGGGTGATCGACCTTCAGCAGCAGCGGCAGGTCATTGCGCGAGTCCGAATAGAAGTACGCGCCCTCCAGCGTTTCACCTGTCTGTTCGAGCCACTCCAGCAAACGCGTGATCTTGCCTTCGCGGTAGGTCAGCACCCCCACGGTCTGACCGCTGTACACGCCATGGCTCACGTCCAGGTCAATCCCCAGCACTTCATCAATGCCGATACGCGCCGCAATCGGCGTGACCAGGTGCGTGCCCGATGCGGAAATCACTAGGATGCGGTCGCCGTTCGCACGGTGGCGGGCGATGGTTTTGGTCGCGTCGCTGTAGATCAACGGCTCGATCACATCCTCGACCCAGGGTTCGACCAGGTGTTCGATTTCTGCCGGCGTACGCCCGATCATCGGCTCCAGGCTGAAGTCCATGAAGTCCTCCATGCGTAACTCGCCTCGGCTGTAGGCGTCCATCAGCTCGGTGTTGCGGCGCATGAACGACTCGGGGTCGACCCAGCCCAGGCGGCCCATCTGCTCGCTCCACAGGGTGGCGCAGTCACCGTGGATCAGGGTGTCGTCCAGATCAAAAATTACCAATGCCATCCGTGATGCTCTCTCTTTCGTCAGTCAGTGCCGGTCAGGCTACTTCACACAGTGCGGTTGGGTCGATGGAAAGTGCCAGGCGCTGGCCGTCCGGGTACAGGTCTTGCGCCGAGCGGTTGAGCACGTCCACCACCAGCTCCACGCCTCGGGCTTCGATGCGGTAACGGATCACGTTGCCCAGCAGGCTGTGGCTGCGCACCAGCGCGTCGAGTTCGCCGTTGCGGCTCAGTTCGATGGCCTCGGGGCGGATCGCGATTCGGCCGTGGACCGGTCGCTGCAACAGCTGGCTGGCTTTGCCGGCGTCAAGCAGGTTGTAGTTGCCGATGAAGCCGGCGGCAAAGGCATCCACCGGCGCGGTGTAGAGGGTCTCGGCGTCGCCGCTCTGCACGATCCTGCCCTGGTTCATCAGGAAGATGCGGTCGGACATGGTCAGCGCTTCCTCCTGGTCGTGGGTCACGAAAATCGTGGTCAGCCCGAGTTCGCGCTGGATCTGGCGGATCTGTTCGCGCAGGTGCTTGCGAATCCGCGCATCCAGCGCCGACAGCGGCTCGTCCAGCAGCAAAAGGCGCGGGCGGGTGACCAGGGAGCGGGCCAGCGCGACGCGCTGACACTGGCCGCCGGACAGCTGGTGCGGGTAGCGCCCGGCGAAATCGCGCAGCTCTACCAGTTGCAGCACGTCCTGCACGCGCTGATGGCTGTCGTCGGCGTTGACCTTCTGCATGCGCAGGCCGAAGGCGACGTTCTGTTCCACGGTCATGTTGGGGAACAGCGCGTAGCTCTGGAACACCATGCCGATGTGGCGTTTTTGCGGGCTCAGCGGGACGATGTCCTGGCCATCCAGCAGGATTTTCCCACTGTCCACCGAGGTCAGCCCGGCGATGCAGCGCAGCAGGGTGGACTTGCCGCAGCCTGACGGGCCGAGCAGGGTGACGAATTCACCCTTGGCGATCTCGCAACTGATGTCGCTGAACACTGGCGTGCCGGAATAACCTTTTTGCAGATGTTGGACGCTGACGAAGCTCATTGGCTTTTGTCCTTGTTCAAGATATTGGCGGCCCAGGTCAGCACCAGCACAAAGGAGAAGTAGGAAATGACGATGGCGCTGGTGAAGTGGCCGCTGCTGTTGCGCATGTTGTTCAGGTACACCTGCAGGGTCTCGTATTGAGTACCCACAAGGATATTGGCGAACACGAATTCGCCAAACAGGAACGAGAACGACAGCAGCAGCGCCACCATCAGGCCCTTGCGCAGGTTGGGCAGCACCACCAGGATCGCCGCCTGCCAGGTGCTGGCACCGAGCAGTTGCGAGGCGTCCATCAGGTCGCGCAGGTTGATGGCCTGCAGGTTATTGGTGATCGCGCGGTACATGAATGGCAGCGCCACGGTGAAGTAGCAGCCGATCAGAATCCACGGCGTGCCCACCATCGCCAGCGGCCCGGAGCCATAGAGTTGCAACAACCCCACCGACGACACCACCGGCGGCACCGCGAAGGGCAGCAGGATCAGAATGTTCATCAGCGCATCGAGCCGGGGGAAGTGGTAGTGCACCACAAACAGCAGCGGCAGAATCAGCACCACCGACAGCGCCAGCGCGCCGACGCACACCAGCAGCGACTGCCCGAAGGCCATCAGAAAGCGCGGGTCACTCCACAGTTGCACGTACCATTTCACGGTAAAGCCGGCGGGCAGGATGGTTGCCGACCAACTGCTGGCAATGGAGTAGACAAAGGTGCCGATCAGCGGCAGCACCAGGATCGCAAACAGCAGGTATACCACCGCGCGGTGGTAGAGGGAGGCCGGGCCGGCTTCAGCGCGAGACATGGTAGCTCCTCTTGAGCAGCAGTTGATGGACTACCGTGACCACGGTCATCAACGCCACCAGCACCACGGCCAGGGCACTGGCCATGTTCGGGTCGAGCGAAACATCACCGGAGACCAGGCCCGCGATGCGAATCGGCAGCACGTTGAAGTTGCCGGTGGTCAGCGCGTAGACCGTGGCGTACGCACCGAGGGCGTTGGCCAGCAGGATCACGAACGTGCCCAGCAGCGCAGGCGTGAGCACCGGCAGGCCGATATGCCGCCAGAACTGCCAGCCATTGGCCCCCAGCAGCGCGGCCGATTCACGCCAGTCTTCGCGCAATGCATCGAAGGCCGGGTACAGCAGCAGCACGCCCAATGGAATCTGGAAATAGGTGTAGAGGATGATCAGGCCGGTTTTGGAATAGAGGTTGAAGTCCTGAATGATCCCGGCCTGCTTGAGCATGATGGTGATGCTGCCGTTGAAACCGAGCAGGATGATGAACGCGAAGGCCAGGGGCACGCCGGCGAAGTTGCTGGTCATGTTGGTGAAGGCGGTGACGAAGTTGCGCAGCGGCGAGTCCACCCGGCGCAACGAGTAGCTGCCCAGGGTGGCGATGAGGATCCCGAACACGCTGGAGTAGAAGCTGATTTCCAGGCTGAGCTGGATTGCCTGCAGGTAGAACTTGGAGCTGAAGATACGGGTGAAATTTTCCAGGCTCCAGCCGGCTTCTTCGGTTTGCACGCTGTTGATCAGCACCCACACCAGCGGGGCGATTTCGAACACCATGAAGAACAGGGCGAAGGGCGCCAGGCAGAGCAGGGCCAGCCATTTGCCGCGGGTCAGTGAGTTCACGCGAGCAGCTCCCGGCAGACAGGTTTGTCGTGGGGCACGCCGAGCAGTTCGCAGACCGTGCCGCACAGCTCGGTTTGTGCTGGCGCAGCGTCAGGGTTGAGGCTGAAGGCGTCGCCGAGGACAAACAGCGGCACTTCACGTTCTTCCGGCAGCAGGCCGTTGTGGGAGCGGTCGTTGTTCATGCCGTGATCGGCGGTGACCAGCACCTGATAGCCCGCGTCGAGCCAGCCTTGCAGATAGTCGGCCAGGATGATGTCGGCCGAGCGCGCGCTGTTGCGGTATTGCGCGGTGTCGAGGCCGTGCTTGTGGCCGGCGTCGTCGATGTTCATCGGGTGTATCAGCAGAAAGTCCGGTGCGTGCTTGAGGCGCAGGCTCTCGGCGTCGGCGAACAGGTGGGAGTCGGGGTAGTGGTCATTCCAGTAGAAATGCCCGTGCTGGATCGCCAATGTCTCGTCGTCTGTGTGGCGGTCGCGAGCGGCGAGGAAGGGCGTGCGGTTATACAGTTCGCTGATCCAGTGATAAGCCGCCGCCGCCGTGGTCAGGCCGGCGTCGGTGGCGTAGTGGAAAATACTGCGCTGGTTGGACAGGCGCGCGACCTGGTTGTGCACGATGCCGCTCTGGATCGGCGGCACCCCGGTGAGGATGCATTCATACAGCGGGCGGGACAGGGCGGGCAGTTCACATTCCACTGTGTAGAGGGCTGCGCGTCCTGCGCCGACATAGGCCTGCAAGTGTCCCATGGCGTGCCTCGCAACCTCGAAGTTCAGGCCGTCGAGCACGACAAGGATGACAGTGTGCTTCATGGGGGCTGGCGCTCCGCAACAGAGGGGTTGACTCGATACTGGCTGTAGGACCGGACTCAGTGTGGGAGGGGGCTTGCTCCCGATAGCGGTGTGTCATTCAACGGGTTCATTGACTGACCTGCTGCTATCGGGAGCAAGCCCCCTCCCACAGACACCGGTTTTCGGGCTTACTTCATCTCTACGATGACCTGCTCGTTCCACAGCTGCGGCAGCTTCTTGGAGGTTGCTTCCCAGGCATCCGCGTCCTTGATCGGCTGCGGGTTGGCCTTGGTGTACTGCTCGGCAGGGATCAGGTTCTTGGCGATGTCGGCCGGCAGTTTCAGGTCGGTTTCGGCACGGATCGGACGCGCATTACCCTTGGCCAGGGCGAGCTGGCCGGCATCGCTGAACACGTATTCGCGGGTCAGCTTGGCGGCGTTGGGGTGCTTGGCGTATTTGTTGATGATGGTGGTGTAGCCGGATTTCACCGAGCCGTCCGACGGGATCAGCACCACATAGTCATCCGGGTTGGCCATCTTGGCTTTGTAGCTCAGGCCGTTGAAGTCCCAGACGATGCCCACTTCGACTTCGCCCTTTTCCATGGTGGCGATGGTGGGGTTGGACAGCGACAGGCGACCTTGCTGGGCAATCTTGGTGAAGAACAGCAGGCCGGGCGCGATGTTCTTTTCATCGCCCTTGTTGGCGATGGCAGCGGCGAGTACCGCGTTGGAGGCCTGGGCCGCGGTGCTCACGTCACCCACCGACACCTTGTACTTGCCGGTTTGCAGGTCCGACCAACTGGTCGGCACTTCGGAGCCGTGCAGCAGTTTCTTGTTGACCACAAACGCGATGGTGCCGGTATAGGCCAGGGCCCAGTGACCGTCCTTGTCTTTCGCCCAATCGGGCACCGAAGCCCAGTTGGACGGTTTGTACGGCTGCGTCACGCCCTGCTTGACCGCGAGTGGGCCGAAGGCTGCGCCCACGTCGCCGATATCCCCGCTGGCGTTGTCTTTTTCGGCTTTGAACTTGGCAATTTCCTGGGCCGAGCTCATGTCGGTGTCCATGTGCTTGAGGCCGTAAAGCCGGGTCATGTCCGCCCAGATGCCTCCCCAGTTGGCCCAATCGTCGGGCATGCCGAGGCTGTTGACGGCGCCTTCACTCCTGGCGGCCGCTTCAAGGGTTTTCAAATCGGTATCAGCGGCCATGGCGGTGGTGCACAGGGCAATGGTCGAGCCTAACAGTGATGCCAGGAAAAGCTGTTTCATCCGAAGCTCCTTTGGGCGTTTTCAACGCGGCGTTGTAGCGGGCGGTGTTGTTGGTCTAGGTCAGAGCAATACCTGAGCCAATCTAGACGCGATGGATGACAGTTTCGTGTCGATGTCGTTTTTGAAACGCCAATGTCGTCTGGCGCTGACTTAGCGTAGACCATGCCCAAATGCCCGCAGGCCAGGGACTTGGCCGATGTATTGCAAGGTTTTCTGGCGGGCCGGGCAGCGGCTGTCATCTGTCGGTCATCTACACTGCCTAGGCTGACATGGCAAGGAACAGGAGCGGTTATGCAGGGTTTTGTGCCCTCCAATGGTGCTGGTCTAGTCCAGATAGGTAACGTTGATGCGGGATGAGGCAATCAAGGCGGTAACTTCCATTGGCCTGGCGCTGCAGGAGCAGATTACCCATGGCCTGCTGGCGCCGGCGAGCAAACTGCCGGCCGAGCGCAAGCTCAGCGAGCTGTTCGGCACCACACGCATTACGGTGCGTGAGGCCTTGCTGCAGTTGGAGGCTCAAGGGCAGATCTACCGCGAGGAGCGCCGTGGCTGGTTTGTCTCGCCGCCACGACTGGCCTACAACCTGATACAGCGCAGCCACTTTCACGCCATGGTGGCCGACCAGGGCCGGGTAGCCTCCACCGAAGTGATTTCTGCACGCCTGCAACCGGCGTCGGCGGCGGTGTGTGCGTGGTTGCAACTGCCGGCGTTGTCCAGCGTGATCCAGATCTGCCGCAGCCGGCGGATCGATGGCCGGCTGGTGCTGTACGTGGAGCACTACCTGAACCCGCAGTACTTTCCGGGGATTCTTGAGTGCGACCTGAACCAGTCAATGACCGAGTTGTACGCGCGCATTTACGACCTGCATTACGGTCGCGTGCGCTTTGAAATTGTGCCGACGTCACTGCCAGTGGAGGCCGCCGCTGCGTTGCGCGTGTCGGCGGGCGGCCCGGGCTTGCGCATTGCCCGGGTCAATTATGATCAGCACCAGCGGTTGATCGACTGCGATCTGGAGTTCTGGCGGCATGATGCGATTCATGTTGGGGTTGATGTGGTGTGAGAGGCACTGTGTGGGAGGGAGCAAGCCCCTCCCACAGTTTAAGTGTCAGTCAGTGGCGAGTGTCTTGATCACCTGACCCACATTGGTTTCCAGCTCTGCCACCGGGTCGGCACCGTCGACGTTCAGCACCAGCAACTTCGCGCCGCCTTCGGTGATGGCTGCCTTCACCGCCTCACTCGGCTGGCGATGATGCAGTACCACCGCCACATCGTTTTCCTTCAGTTCAGCACTGAGTTTTTGCAAATCTTCGGGCGTCCACTGGGCGTCGGGGCGTGCGTCTGTGCGCACTGCTTCCAGGTTCAGGCTGCTGACCAGATAAGCGAAGTGATCGCTTAGGCTGACCACGCTCAGGTTGTCCGCCTTGGCCAGCCGTGCCTCGCTGTCGGCGCTGAGCTGGAGCAGGCGGTGTTTGAGTGCGGCCAGGTTGACGTCGATCTTCGCCTTGGCGCCGGGCGCCAGGCGGCTGAGGTCGGCGCCCATCACATCGGCCATGCGTCCCATGTTATTGCTGGACTGCCAGGGCTGGCTGTTCAGCCCATCGGCGGCACCCGGCTGCAGGGCGATGCCCGGCAAGCCACCGTCCACGGGGCGCCCGGCATCAACCTCGACGATGCGGATGTTGCTGCGACGCGCCACCGGGTAAAGCGGGTCGTCCGGCCACAGTGAGCGCAGCCCGATGGCCGCGTCGGCGTCTTGGGCAAGAGTGCCCAGCGCCTGGGCGCCGCGCCCGGTGAAGTAGGACGCCTGCCGCGAGCCGGGCAGGTTGGCCGGCGCGGCGCGTTCCAATAGCACATCGGTGCCGTTGAGCAGCACCTCGGCCAAGCCGTAGGTGATGGGCAGCGAAGCCAGCACCTTGATCGGCTTGACGGATTTGGCCTTGATCAGCGCGGCATGGCCGAGCCCGTGATTGGCGACGAAATCCTTTGTGTGGAAACCATCCACCACGGCCAGCGCCGGTGTACTGAGCAAGCAAGCGATGGCCAGAGCCAATGGGCGACATACAGGACGCATTATCCAAGATTCCCTTTGAGGCTGGGCACGGTGCCGCGCGCGATGGCGGCCACGGCGAAAGCGATACCGGCCACCAGAATGATCGCGGCGCCGGACGGAACAGGCAGGTCGAAGATGATCGGCAGCAGGATGCCGCACAGGGTGCTGACGGTGGCGATCAGCACCGAGATCCAGAAGAAGCCTTTGAGCGACTGGCTCAACAAACGTGCCGCCGCCGCCGGAATCACCAGCAGCGCACCCACCAGAATGGCGCCGATCACCTTGACCGCCGCCACGGTGATCAGCGTCACCAGGATCACGAACAGGTAGTCCAGGGTCTTTACCGCCACCCCGCGCACTGCCGCCAGCTGCGGGTTGAAGCTGGCGAGCATGATGCGGTTGTACAGCGGCAACGCCAGGGCCATCACCAGTGCACCGACAATCGCCAGCACCAGCAGATCATTGCCGTTGACCGTCAACACCGAGCCGAACAGCACGTTCTCGAGGATGTGCACGTTGATCTTGCCGGCCAGGATCAGCAGCAGGCTTGCCCCCAGCGCCAGGGACACCGAGAGGAACACGCCGATCAAGGTATCGGGCGCCAGGCCGGTGCGGTTGCGCAGGTAGTTGAGCAGAATGCCGAACAGCAGGCAGTAGCCGAACAGGCTGCCATAGGGCCCGGTGTAGGGCTCGCCGAGCAGGATGCCCACGGCCACGCCGGTCAGCGCGGCGTGACCGACCGCCTCGGAGAAAAACGCAAAGCGCTTGACCACCACCAGGGTGCCGAGGCCGCCCAGCACCGGGCCGATCAGCAGGCCGGCAAGCAGGGCGTTGACCACAAAACCGTAGGCCAGTGCTTCCGGCAGGTAGCCGGACGAGGCCCAACCCTGAACCATCAGACGAAACGCTTCATAACTCATTGCGCCGGGCTCCGAGGGTGGGTAGAGAACAGCGTGAGCAGGCGATCCGGTGTGAGCGCCTCTTTCGGGGTGGCGTCGAACAGCACGCGGCGGTTCAGGCCGGTGACGCGATCCGCCAGGCGGCCAACGGCTTCCAGGTCGTGCTCGATCCATAGCAAGGTGATGCCGGCCAGGCGCCAGTCGTGCAGCAGGCGCTCGAACACCTGGATGCCCGCCTCATCGAGGGCTGACATCGGTTCGTCCAGCACCAGCAAGTGCGGGGCCGGAATCAGGCCCTGGGCCAGCAGCACGCGTTGGCGTTCACCGCCAGACAACGCGCCCATGCGCCGCTTGCGTTTGTCCTGCATGCCGACGCGCTCCAGCGCCTCGCCAATCGCTGCCGCGTAATGCCGGGACAGGCCGAGAAACGCAGGGCGGCGCTGGCACATGGCGGCCATGAAATCGTCCACCGTCATCGGCAGACCACGGTCGAACTCCAGCGCCTGTGGCACGTAGCCGATAGTGCCGGGGCTGTGCGGCCACGCCAGGCTCAAACGGCCCTGGTGCGGCGTCTGCCCCAGCAGGGTCTTGATCAGCGAGCTTTTGCCGCCGCCGTTGGGCCCCACCAGTGCATGGATGCTGCCTGGCTGCACCTGGAAACTCACGCTGTCCAGAATCAGCGTGCGGCCCAGGGTCAGGGATACCTTGTCGAAATCGATGGTCGGGCCGACGCTGGCAACGTTGAGCTGTTCGGCCGCCGTCATGCCCCCGACTCCTGAATCGCGCGCACCACCGTGTTGAGGTTGCCGGTCATTTCCACTTCATACTTTTCGGCGCTGTAGTCGCCGTAGGAAATATGCGACAGCGGGTACAGCTTGACGCCTGACTCACGCTGGATGGTGTCGACATAGGTGGACGGGAAATCCATCTCCGAGAAGATCACTTTCACGTCCAGCGCACGCAGCTCATCGATGGTCTTCTTCAACTGGCTGGGGCTCGGTTCGATGCCATGGGCCGGTTCGACCACGGCGGTGACTTCCAGGCCGAACTCGCGCAGCAGGTAGTCGTAGGCTGCGTGCACGGTGGCCACGCGCAAGTCCGGGTTGGGCGCGCGGGTGAGCTTGGCCAGGGCGTCGGCGCGCATCTGGCGCAGGCGCTTGCCGTAGGCACGGGCGTTCCGGGTGTAGGCACTGGCGTTGTCCGGGTCGAGCTTGCCCAGCTCGCGGGCGATGTTGTTGACCTGGGCAATCGACGCGCTGATCGACAGGAAGGTGTGCGGGTTGACCACCTTGCCCGCACCGCGCGCGGCGTTGCCGGTGGCGGCCAGCAGTGGCACGTTGGCGTTGGCCTCGATCACGGGAATATCCGGGCGTTCGCTGGTGGCGATCATGCGGTCGGCGAAGTCGTCATGGCCGACGCCGTTGAGCACGATCACGTCGAGGGTGCCGATGCGCTTGATGTCTTCGGCGCGCGGTTCGTAGGCGTGGGGGTTGAAGCCGGCCGGGATCAACGGCACCACGTCGGCCTTGTCGCCGACAATGTTCGCCACGTAGCTGTAATAAGGGTGCAGGGTGATGCCGATGCGCAGGCGTTTGGCCGCCTCGGCGTTGGCGAGGGGTGCCAGCAGCAGACTGAGCAGGCCAACCAGTAACAGGCGCAACAGGGGAGATGAAATGGACATAAGCAATCGGTCTTCTCGTTCAGTGACGGTGCTGGCGGGTGACGCCGGCATCGAATTGCGCAACCACCTGCCGCCAGCCGGCGGCGATCAGCGCCTGGTCAGTAAGGTCGGAGGGTGTGGCGAGGTTGGCGTTGCGGTTGAGCCAGATATCCGGCTCGCTGCCCTGCACGCGCATCAGCAGTGAACCGCTGGTGGCCGGTGCCTGGCTCAGCCCCAGGTAGGCCGCCGGCGCCAGCAACTGCCAGCGATGGCCGCCACGGCTGACCGAGCTTGCGTCTTGGGCAAATGGCGCGAACCCTTCTTCGGCCAGTTGTTCAGGCGTCGGCAGCGCGCTTTGCTCCTGTTGCAGCAGATGGATTTCATCCAGGGTCACCCGCAGGTCGGCGTAGATGCCTTGCTCGGCGGCGCTGAGGTCGCGGCGGGCGTCCAACTGATGGCTGGGCACGGCGGTCACTTCGCGGGATTCACCGTGCAACGCCACCACGCTGCCCGCCACTGCCAGAATGATCAGGCACAGCAGTAGCACGTAGAGGGTTTCGTGGCCGGCCCCTGCTGGGCGTACAACCTGTGTGGTACTCATTGCGGCTGGATATCCGCTTGGTCGATTTCCACCACATGGCCGGGACCCGCATCGAACAGCACATAGAACTCGGCCGAAGGCTTCTTGAAGGTCAGGGTCGAATCCTCGCCGAGCTTGCCCGGCACCAGGATGGTCTCGTCGTAGCCGATCACGTCCAGGGTCACGCCGGGTGCGCCGCTGCCGTCGGAAAATCCGCCTTTGCACTGGATCTGCTCGCCGGGGATTTCCTTGCATTCGCACATCGGGTTGTGAGCTAGCGCCGGGCTACTAAAGCCGGCGCACAGCAGCAGCGCTGCGGCGACGCGGGCCGGATGCATCATGTTCATGGTTTGACTCCTTGCTTGTTCAGCCAGGCAATAGTGGCAGGCGAGGCCTGGCTCAGCGGGATGGAACCCTGGTGCATCGTGCCGTCCCAGCCTTCCATGGTGACCCACAGTTCAGCGTCGGCCGGCGTGCGTTCCGGCACGGGCAGGGCGGCGCCCATGCGGTACGGCGTACCGAAGAAGATCACCCCGGCGGCGCGCAGGCTGCGGGGTTTACCGATGCGCAGGTAGGTGGCCTTGACCTGTTCGGCGCAGCTGTCGCACAGGGCGGCGTTGAAAAACTTCATCGGGCCGGCCGGATCCGGGCTTGGGCCCTCGTTGCGAAATTCGGCGAGGGTCAGGCTCCAGGGCCCGACCTGCACCTGGCCGGCCACCCGTTCGCCCAGGCCGGTGTCGCCGCGAAACAGCGCGGCGTCGGCAAAGTACTTGGGCATGAAACCCAGGGGGATCAGCAGCAGCAGGACATTGATGTGGAAGCGCCATTTGAGCCAGAAGGCGCGCAGTGGCGGGGGCGGTACGGCAGCGACCTTGCTCATGAGTGGACCTCCGAGGACTCGACCGGTTTTGCAATCTGCGCCTGCTGCTTTTTGGCTTCGCGCTTGAGGGCATTGAGCGTGACCAGCGCTGTGCGCTTGGTCCAGATCAACAGGCCGCTCAACACCATCATGCTCAGTACCAGGCCGAAGAAGGCCCAGATCAGCTTGATCCACAGCCCGCCAAAATCACCGGTATGCAGCGGGCGCATGGATTCGGTGACGAACTCCAGCGTGCTGCGGTCGGACAGCAGGTGCGACACGGCGATTTCACCGTTATAGGGGTTCAGTTGCGCGGTCTGGAACATCAGCGGGTACCAGCCCCGACCACCGATCTGCAGATGGCTGTAGGCGTTGAGCGGCAGGAAGGCAAAGGTGGCATCCAGCCCGGGAATGCGCTGGGTGGCGATTTTGATCGCCTCGTCCAGCGCAATCATGGGCGCCGGCACGCCGGGGGCCGACAACGGCACCTTGTCGCGGGCTATCACTGGCACGATGGGTTCGCTGGAGATGGAGATCTGGTTGTCGCCCAGGATCGCCTGGATCAGGAACCAGGTGCCGGTGATGGAGATCACTGCGATGAACCAGATCGACCAGATCCCGCTGAGGCGGTGAAAGTCGCCCCAGAAAATGCGCGCGCCATGGCGGATGCGCAGGGTCGGGCGCAGGAAGCCTTTCCAGAAACGCTTGTACACCACCAGCCCGGTGATCAGGGACGCCAGCAGCGGCAGACCGAGCAGCGACACCAGGTACCAGCCCCAGCTGTAGCCATTGGTGAACGGCACCAGCCACCAGCCGTGCAGGGCGCGGGTGAATTGCTGGAAGTTGAACGACGGGCTGATGCCCTGGATCGCGCCGGTGTATGGATTGGCGTAGGCCTCCACTGTGCGGCCGTCGGGGTAGCTGAGGCCGACGGTCAGGGCAAAGTGTGATTCATCGGGGCGGATGATCGATCGCACGATCGCCTTGGGCTCGTCGCGCCCGATGGCGGCGATCACCTGGTCGAAGCTCAGCGGTTGGGCGTCATCCGACGGTTTGCTCGCGCGAATGTCCGGGTTGGCCAGCCACACGATTTCCTGGCTGACCACTGCCAGGGTGCCGGTGACGCAAACGATCAGCACGAAGAACCAGATGGGCAATGCCAGCCAGCTGTGTACGAGAAACCAGAGTTTTGAGCGTGACTTCTTCGACATGTCAATGCGGGTCTTGATGGGAGAGGGCGCTGCTGGCCCGGGAAAGGCCGGTCGTAGCTTTTGCTGACGCGACAGGCTGTATCTAAGTTAAGACGGATGAGGATGAGAAAACCCCAAGGCGCAAATGAAAGAAAATGTTTCGGACGGCCACGTGAATGCCCTTGTGGGAGCGGGCTTGCTCGCGAATGCGGCGTGTCAGTTGCCGGATTTATCGACTGACACAGCGTATTCGCGGGCAAGCCCGCTCCCACATGAGTTCCTCATATATTTATCGGGGTGAAAAGGGCGAAGCTTTGCACTGCAGCCTAAACGGACAGGTGCAGCACCCGTTCGCCTTGCATGTTTTCGCCGGGCCGCCGTTTGTTCACCGCCAATTCGCCGATCTTGATCAGGCGCGTGCGCGTGACATTACGGCTCAGGCCCAGCAGATTGGCCGTGTGCACTTGGTTGTAATGGCTGAAGCGGTAGGCGGCGCGCAGCAGCGCGTCTTCGACTTTCTCATGCAGGGCGCCGGCCTGCTCTTCGAACAGTTTTTGAAAGGCACGCGCCAGCAGGGCTTCGGCACTGTTGTCGATGTGCTGGCTGTCGTCCTGGCGCTCGATGCGCAGGTTCGACAGGCGCAGGTCGTCGCGTTCGATCACGCGGTTACGGCAGATCAGCAGAGTGTGATGGATGACGTTTTCCAATTCGCGGATATTGCCCGGCCAGCTGTAGCTCTTGAGTTTCTGTTCGGCCTCACGGCTGATGCTGATCGAGCCGTAGCCCAGGCGCCGGCTGTAGGCTTCGATAAAGTGCCTCACCAGCGGCATGATATCGCCGGGGCGTTCGCGCAACGGGCTGAGCTCCAGGCTGACCACATCGAGTCGATAATAAAGATCCTCGCGAAAGTGCCCGGCGTTGATGGCTTTTTCCAGTTGCACGTTGGTGGCCGCGAGCACGCGCACATCGATCGGGATGCTCTTGCGCGACCCCAGGCGCACCACTTCGCGCTCCTGCAACACGCGTAATAACTTGACCTGGATCGCCATCGGCAAATCGCCGATCTCATCCAGGAACAGCGTGCCGCCATCCGCCTCTTCGAACCAGCCAGCCTTGGCGCCAAGGGCGCCGGTAAACGCGCCTTTTTCATGGCCGAACAGTTCGGCTTCCACCAGCGATTCGGAAAACGCGCCGCAGTTGACCGCCACAAATGGCCGGTTGCGCCGCGCGCTGAGGTTGTGGATGTGGCGCGCCACCAACTCTTTACCGGTGCCGGTCTCGCCGATGATCAGCACGCTGGCTTCGCTGGGTGCCACTTGCTGGATATGGTCGAGCAGCGCTTGGGATTTGGGGTCTTCGAACACCTGGGCCGTGGCGCGGATCGAGGTGGCGAGGGCGGGCGAGGGCGGTAGGGTCAAAAGCTGCATGGTTTGCTCACTCTTTTTGTCTGGCGAAGATCTCAGGTCTTGGCGGGCAGTACATCGTTGGCAATCATTTCGCCAAACGGGCCCGTCAGGTTGGTAACGCCGCGGCCGACCAGGCTGGCGTACGGTTCCGGCAGGAGCGGAAAAACCAGCTCGGCGAACCGATAGGCCTCTTCAAGGTGCGGGTAGCCGGAGAAAATAAAGCTCTCGATCCCAAGGTCGGCGTATTCCTTGATGCGTTCGGCCACCTGCTGTGGGTTGCCCACCAGTGCGGTGCCGGCGCCGCCACGTACCAGGCCGACGCCGGCCCACAGGTTGGGCGCGATTTCCAGGTTGTCGCGACGCCCATCGTGCAAGGCGGCCATACGGCGCTGGCCTTCGGAGTCGAAGCGCGAGAAGGATTTTTGCGCGGCGGCAATCGTCTCGTCGCTGATGTGTTCGATCAGTTTGTCGGCGGCTTTCCAGGCCTCTTCTTCGGTTTCGCGCACGATCACATGCAGGCGGATGCCGAACTTCACTGTGCGGCCATGGCGCGCGGCGCGCTCGCGAACGTCAGCGAGTTTTTCCGCAACAGCGGCCGGCGGCTCGCCCCACGTGAGGTACACGTCAACCTGCTCGGCGGCCAGGTCGTGGGCGGCGTCGGAGGAGCCACCGAAGTAGAGCGGCGGATAGGGCTTTTGCACCGGTGGGTAAAGCGCCTTGGCGTTTTGCACGCGCAGGTGTTTGCCTTCGAAATTGACCGATTCGCCCTGCAAGACGCGGCGCCAGATTCTGAGGAATTCGTCGGAGACTTCGTAGCGTTCGGCGTGGTCGAGAAAGCTGCCGTCACCGCGGTTTTCATCCGGGTCTCCGCCGGTGACCACGTTGATCAGCAAGCGACCGTTGGACAGGCGATCCAGAGTGGCTGCCATGCGTGCCGAGACGGTGGGCGAGATGATGCCCGGGCGGATCGCCACCAGATAACGCAGGCGGTCCGTCAGCGGTACCAGCGCCGAGGCGATGACCCAGGAGTCTTCGCACGAGCGACCAGTAGGAATCAACACGCCGTAGTAACCCAGGCTGTCAGCCGCCTGCGCGACCTGCTTCAGGTAATTGAGCGTGACCGGGCGAGCACCCTGGGTAGTGCCCAGGTAATGACCGTCGCCATGTGTTGGCAGAAACCAGAAAACATCCATGACAGATCCTTGAGCGATATTCAGCAGGGAGGTGGCGCGTGCGGTTCTAAAGGCGGCATTAGTTATAGAAGGTTATTTTTATTCCGTAAATGAACGTATTTCTCTATTTATAGATCTTAATTGAATATGAGTGCGTTGCTGTCGAAGCGGCTGAAACGGTTAATAGCGACTATCACGGGCGGTGATTTTTCACCTGAAGGGGTCGGGAGTAGCCTGTGTTCATTGACTCGCAACCGACTCCCCAAGGCCATCGCCATGAACCGTTCACTCGCTGTTTTGCTACTGCTCGTTACCGCTGTGTTGGCCGGATGTGCGACGCATACGGCGCCGCAATTGCGTCCCTATACCGCGCAAGAAACCCGCCAGTTGGCGCTGGAAGCGTTGAGCCGTCGCGGTTTGTCGTTTGACGATTATCAACAGCAGCGTGCCGCACTGACCCGGCAGTCGCCCAAGCCGATCGGTTTTGATCGCCAGGGCGAAATGAATGCGGAGCGCAGCGCCAAGTTGTTGGGTCGTCCCAGTTGAGCGTGCAGCCGGCGGCAAAAAGCCCGAGGTTTCCCTGGAGGAATCTCGGGCTTTTTGTTTGCCATGGGATCACTTCAGCCTGTTAAGCTGAATTTCAGGAGCGTTCCTACGCACATTTACATACAGTGGCCCTTCTTCAATGGCATTTGATCGGTTAAACCTGACGAACTCTGTTCTGGTCAATGCCCCG
This sequence comes from Pseudomonas trivialis, assembly GCF_036864995.1. Taxonomy (NCBI): domain Bacteria; kingdom Pseudomonadati; phylum Pseudomonadota; class Gammaproteobacteria; order Pseudomonadales; family Pseudomonadaceae; genus Pseudomonas; species Pseudomonas trivialis. The sequence goes on from NZ_CP142151.1 coordinate 1,903,468, forward strand.
GGATGTTGCTCTCGGTAATACGCGCTGCGAGTTTTTAACGTCATGAATAAACGTCCGTTGTATTTCGACTACGCCGCCACCACGCCAGTGGATGAGCGCGTGATCCAGGTGATGGTCGAGTGCCTGGGCTTCAATGCCAACTTCGGCAACCCAGCGTCCAGTTCCCATGCGTTTGGCCAGGCGGCCCGGCATACGGTTGAGCAGGCACGTGGCCAGGTGGCCGAGTTGGTGGGGGCCCGGTCCGAGCAGATCGTCTGGACCTCCGGCGCCACTGAATCCAGCAATCTCGCGATCAAGGGGGTAGCCCAGGCGCGCGGTGTGCCAGGTGGGCATGTCATCACCAGCCAGATCGAGCACAAGGCTACGCTGGATACCGCTCGGCAACTGCAGGACACCGGCGTGGCGGTGACCTACCTGGTGCCGGACGCCGATGGCCTGATCAGTGCCGATGCGGTCAGCGAAGCGTTGCGCGAAGATACTTTTCTGGTCTCGCTGATGCTGGTGAACAACGAGCTGGGCACCCTCAACGACATCCCGGCCATCGGCGCGCGCGTGCGAGCGCATGGCGCGTTGTTCCATGTGGATGCGGCGCAGGGTGCGGGCAAGGTGGCTATCGACCTGGCCCAGTGGCCAGTGGATCTGATGTCATTTTCTGCTCACAAACTTTACGGTCCCAAGGGGATCGGCGCGTTGTATGTCGGGCCACGTGCGCAGCAGAAGGTGCTGGCGCAGATTCACGGTGGTGGTCACGAGGGCGGACTGCGTTCCGGCACCTTGCCCACGCACCAGATTGCCGGCATGGGCACGGCATTCGCCCTGGCGGCGCAGTCTTTTACTGAAGAGAAGGCACAGATCGCGGCCTTGCGTCAGCGCTTGCTGGATCAACTGCAGTCGATTGCCGGCGTGCGCCTCAATGGCAGCCCCACCCAGCGTATTCCCCACACGTTGAGCCTCACGTTCAGCGAAGGCGAATTCAATTCCGCTGCACTGAGTGCGGGCATTGCGTTTTCAGCGACGTCGGCGTGTAACTCGGCAAGCAACGCGCCGTCCCACGTCCTTCTGGCGTTGGGACATGATGCGCGTGCTGCCGGTCGTACCATTCGCTTGAGCCTCGGTCGGTTTACCACCGAGCAGGATATCGATGAGGCCGTGCAACTGATCAAGGCAGCAGTCGCCAGTGCACCGGCATTCTGGGCTGTCTGAGTTTTGATTCGCACACATAATAATGATGAGTGGTTAGCAGGAGACACAATGAGTACGCAGCCTTTGAACCATGGCACGGTGCCCCGGCGCCTGGCAGTTACCCGTGAACTGATGAGCCGCGAGGGCATTCATGCCCTGCTGGTGCCGTCGGCCGACCCGCATTTGTCTGAATACCTGCCGGGTTACTGGCAGGGTCGCCAATGGTTGTCAGGATTTCATGGCTCGGTGGGTACGCTGATCGTCACTGCAGATTTTGCCGGTGTGTGGGCAGACAGTCGCTACTGGGAACAGGCGACCAAGGAGCTCAAGGGCAGCGGCATCGAGCTGGTCAAGCTGCAACCGGGTCAACCCGGCCCGCTGGAATGGCTGGCCGAACAGACTCCCGAAGGCGGTGTGGTGGCAGTGGATGGCGCAGTAATGGCAGTGGCCTCGGCGCGCACCCTGGGCGGCAAGCTGGCCGAGCGGGGCGCGCGCTTGCGCACCGATATCGATGTGCTCAGTGAAGCCTGGCAGGACCGACCGGCGCTGCCGAATCAGCCGATTTACCAGCATCTGCCGCCGCAGGCGACCGTCAGCCGTGGCGAGAAGCTTGCCGCTCTGCGCGCCAGCCTGGCGGAAAAGGGTGCCGATTGGCATTTCATCGCGACCCTGGATGACATCGCCTGGCTGTTCAACCTGCGCGGCGGCGATGTGTCGTTCAACCCGGTGTTTGTGTCATTTGCCTTGATCAGCCAGCAGCAGGCCACCCTGTTTGTGGCCCTGAGCAAAGTCGACGCCGAGCTGCGTGCCGTGCTCAAGCAGGATGGCGTGACCTTGCGTGACTACAGTGAGGTGGCCGATGGGCTGCGTGCAGTGCCGTCGGGTGCGAGCTTGCAGATTGATCCCGCGCGGGTGACGGCGGGCTTGCTGGAAAACCTCGATGCTGGCGTCAAGCTGGTGGAAGGCCTAAACCCGACCACGCTTGCCAAATCCCGCAAGAGTCTGGCCGACGCGGAACATATCCGTCAGGCGATGGAGCAGGATGGTGCGGCCTTGTGCGAATTTTTCGCCTGGTTGGACAGCGCTCTGGGGCGTGAGCGTATTACCGAGCTGACGATTGATGAACACCTGACCGCTGCGCGTACGCGTCGCCCGGGTTATGTGTCACTCAGTTTCAACACCATTGCCGCGTTCAACGCCAATGGCGCAATGCCGCACTACCACGCTACCGAAGAAGAGCATGCGTTAATCGAGGGTGATGGCCTGCTGCTGATCGACTCGGGCGGCCAATATCTGGGGGGCACCACGGATATCACGCGGATGGTGCCCATCGGTACGCCGAGCGAAGAGCAGAAGCGCGACTGTACGCGGGTGCTCAAGGGCGTGATTGCCTTGTCACAGGCGCATTTTCCCAAGGGCATCCTGTCGCCGTTGCTGGATGCCATCGCACGCGCGCCAATCTGGGCTGAAGGCGTGGATTACGGTCACGGCACCGGTCACGGCGTAGGCTATTTCCTCAATGTGCACGAAGGTCCTCAGGTGATTGCCTATCAGGCCGCCGCCGCGCCACAGACGGCGATGCAACCCGGGATGATTACGTCCATTGAACCTGGCACGTATCGTCCGGGCCGCTGGGGAGTGCGTATCGAGAACCTGGTGTTGAACCGTGAGGCGGGTAAAACCGAGTTCGGTGAGTTCCTCAGGTTTGAAACCCTAACCCTGTGTCCGATTGATACGCGTTGTCTGGAGGCGTCGTTGCTGACGGTTGACGAGCGCGCGTGGCTCAATGCTTACCATGCCGAGGTGCGTGAACGTTTGAGTCCATTGCTCAATGGCGTTGCGCTGGAGTGGTTGCTGGTGCGTACGGTCGCTATTTAAGAGGCTGCGCCCGGTTCAGGGCGCTTTTGCGGCGATGGTCGAGCTGGCGGGGATATAGAAGAGCGGTCATGGGTGGGCCGCTCAGGTGATTACTTGCAGATAACGATCATGCTGCGACTGGTGTAACCGGCAGGGTTGAGGCCGAACGGATAGTCCCCGGGTTCTTCGGAGTTTTCGCCGGACTTGGCGATCACCCGGTAGCCCTTGGCGCCGCATGCGTTGGCCGCACTGGTGTAGCACTGATCCCAGGAGGAGGACAGGCCGGAACAGTTGATATGCAGCCCTTTTTTGCCCCGCTTAACTTCTGTCTTGGTGGTCGCGGCACAGCCTGAAACGGCCACGATCACTAACAGTATCAAAATTCGCTTCATTCCCATCCTTAATAGCCGCCTGGCAAAAATGCCTGAAGCAGGCTGTGCTCGCTCTCGATTGTGCGTCCGCGCTGTCCCTGTCGAAACTCTCCATGAATGACATTCGTTTAAGGCTTAAACATGGCCTAAAAGAGCAGTAAATACCATACCTGGTTTTGAAAGCTGATCAGTCGACCGGCACCAGCGGCTTGGCTTGGTTGCGCATCGTCAGGGTGGCGCCTGTGGACGCCAGGATGATGCAGGTGATGGCCATCCATTGCGCGAAGGAAAGGTGTTCATGCAGAAAGAGCAGACCCGACAGTGCGCCAAATGCGGGCTCGATGCTCATCAGCGTGCCGAATGTGCGGGCGGGAAGGCGGGTGAGCGCGACCATCTCGAGGGTGTAGGGCAGGGCGGTTGAGAGAATAGCCACGGCGATGGCGACGGGTATCAAGGCTGGCGTCAACAGTGCGCTGCCGGCGTGCACGATGCCGATCGGTGCGACGAACAGGGCAGCGATCATTACACCCAGCGCTGCGGTCTGGACGCCATTGTCGTTACCGGCCTTTTGCCCGAACAGTATGTAGAGCGCCCAGCACGCGCCTGCGCTCAGCGCGTAGGCTGCACCCGTCAGGTCAATGCTGCTGCTGGCTTCGCCGGTTGGTATGAGCAGGAGCAGGCCGATAATCGCTAGCGCGATCCATAGAAAATCTATTGCCCTGCGCGAGGCGTAGATCGCCACAGCGAGAGGGCCGGTGAACTCGAGGGCTACCGCGATACCCAGGGGGACGGTGCGCAGCGACATATAGAAGAGGAAGTTCATGCCGCCCAGCGCTATCCCGTAGATGAACACGGTGCGCAGCGATCTCGCCGTAAATGTAGCGCGCCACGGACGTAATATGAGCAGCATGATAATGCTGGCGAAAATCAGGCGCAAAGTGGTGGTGCCTTGTGCGCCAACGATCGGGAACATGCTCTTGGCCAGCGAGGCACCGGTTTGGATCGAGGCCATGGCTATTAACAGGAGGCCTACCGGGAACAGCGTCGATGCCAGGCTGCGGGGTGCGGTGATCATTAAGTATGTTTGTCCAGGGTTATAAAGGCAGAGGACGCTATGATGCTCAAGTGTTGCTTGATGAGCAATATATTGCTCAACGCTACGTACCTATAGAATGGTCTGCTCAATTTGATATGGATTGATAGAAAATCAAAATTAAGGGTTGACGGCAGATTCTGGAAGTCTATAATTCGCCCCACTTCCGGCGCAGTCGAAACGGAAAACTCCTTGGTAAACAAGTAGTTATGCAAGTTTCGACAGCGAGTTGCTTCAGTTCATCGAAGCCCAGAAGGAGTTGATAGTGCGGTGTTGTTTGGCGCTATTAACGTTTCGATCTTCTCGGTCGAAAGCGCAGAAAAAGAGGTGTTGACAGCAGCGTGTAACGCTGTAGAATTCGCCTCCCGCTGACGAGAGATCGGAAGCGCAAGTGGTTGAAGTTGTTGAAGAATTCTTCGAAAGCTTCTGAAAATAATCACTTGACAGCAAATGAGGCTGCTGTAGAATGCGCGCCTCGGTTGAGACGAAAGGTCTTAACCAACCGCTCTTTAACAACTGAATCAAGCAATTCGTGTGGGTGCTTGTGGAGTCAGACTGATAGTCAACAAGATTATCAGCATCACAAGTTACTCCGCGAGAAATCAAAGAATAACCAACGATTGCTGAGCCAAGTTTAGGGTTTCTTAAAAACCCAAAGATGTTTGAACTGAAGAGTTTGATCATGGCTCAGATTGAACGCTGGCGGCAGGCCTAACACATGCAAGTCGAGCGGTAGAGAGAAGCTTGCTTCTCTTGAGAGCGGCGGACGGGTGAGTAATGCCTAGGAATCTGCCTGGTAGTGGGGGATAACGTTCGGAAACGGACGCTAATACCGCATACGTCCTACGGGAGAAAGCAGGGGACCTTCGGGCCTTGCGCTATCAGATGAGCCTAGGTCGGATTAGCTAGTTGGTGGGGTAATGGCTCACCAAGGCGACGATCCGTAACTGGTCTGAGAGGATGATCAGTCACACTGGAACTGAGACACGGTCCAGACTCCTACGGGAGGCAGCAGTGGGGAATATTGGACAATGGGCGAAAGCCTGATCCAGCCATGCCGCGTGTGTGAAGAAGGTCTTCGGATTGTAAAGCACTTTAAGTTGGGAGGAAGGGCAGTTACCTAATACGTGATTGTTTTGACGTTACCGACAGAATAAGCACCGGCTAACTCTGTGCCAGCAGCCGCGGTAATACAGAGGGTGCAAGCGTTAATCGGAATTACTGGGCGTAAAGCGCGCGTAGGTGGTTTGTTAAGTTGGATGTGAAATCCCCGGGCTCAACCTGGGAACTGCATTCAAAACTGACTGACTAGAGTATGGTAGAGGGTGGTGGAATTTCCTGTGTAGCGGTGAAATGCGTAGATATAGGAAGGAACACCAGTGGCGAAGGCGACCACCTGGACTAATACTGACACTGAGGTGCGAAAGCGTGGGGAGCAAACAGGATTAGATACCCTGGTAGTCCACGCCGTAAACGATGTCAACTAGCCGTTGGAAGCCTTGAGCTTTTAGTGGCGCAGCTAACGCATTAAGTTGACCGCCTGGGGAGTACGGCCGCAAGGTTAAAACTCAAATGAATTGACGGGGGCCCGCACAAGCGGTGGAGCATGTGGTTTAATTCGAAGCAACGCGAAGAACCTTACCAGGCCTTGACATCCAATGAACTTTCTAGAGATAGATTGGTGCCTTCGGGAACATTGAGACAGGTGCTGCATGGCTGTCGTCAGCTCGTGTCGTGAGATGTTGGGTTAAGTCCCGTAACGAGCGCAACCCTTGTCCTTAGTTACCAGCACGTAATGGTGGGCACTCTAAGGAGACTGCCGGTGACAAACCGGAGGAAGGTGGGGATGACGTCAAGTCATCATGGCCCTTACGGCCTGGGCTACACACGTGCTACAATGGTCGGTACAGAGGGTTGCCAAGCCGCGAGGTGGAGCTAATCCCACAAAACCGATCGTAGTCCGGATCGCAGTCTGCAACTCGACTGCGTGAAGTCGGAATCGCTAGTAATCGCGAATCAGAATGTCGCGGTGAATACGTTCCCGGGCCTTGTACACACCGCCCGTCACACCATGGGAGTGGGTTGCACCAGAAGTAGCTAGTCTAACCTTCGGGAGGACGGTTACCACGGTGTGATTCATGACTGGGGTGAAGTCGTAACAAGGTAGCCGTAGGGGAACCTGCGGCTGGATCACCTCCTTAATCGACGACATCAGCTGCTCCATAAGTTCCCACACGAATTGCTTGATTCATTGAAGAAGACGATAAGAAGCAGCCCGAAATTGGGTCTGTAGCTCAGTTGGTTAGAGCGCACCCCTGATAAGGGTGAGGTCGGCAGTTCGAATCTGCCCAGACCCACCAATTTTGTGTGGGAAACGCCTGTAGAAATACGGGGCCATAGCTCAGCTGGGAGAGCGCCTGCCTTGCACGCAGGAGGTCAACGGTTCGATCCCGTTTGGCTCCACCACTACTGCTTCTGTTGTATGAAAGCTTAGAAATGAGCATTCCATTGTGATGATGGTGAATGTTGATTTCTAGTCTTTGATTAGATCGTTCTTTAAAAATTTGGGTATGTGATAGAAAGATAGACTGAACGTTACTTTCACTGGTAACGGATCAGGCTAAGGTAAAATTTGTGAGTTCTCTTAACTGAGAAATTCGAATTTTCGGCGAATGTTGTCTTCACAGTATAACCAGATTGCTTGGGGTTATATGGTCAAGTGAAGAAGCGCATACGGTGGATGCCTTGGCAGTCAGAGGCGATGAAAGACGTGGTAGCCTGCGAAAAGCTTCGGGGAGTCGGCAAACAGACTTTGATCCGGAGATGTCTGAATGGGGGAACCCAGCCATCATAAGATGGTTATCTTACGCTGAATACATAGGCGTAAGAGGCGAACCAGGGGAACTGAAACATCTAAGTACCCTGAGGAAAAGAAATCAACCGAGATTCCCTTAGTAGTGGCGAGCGAACGGGGACTAGCCCTTAAGTGGCTTTGAGATTAGCGGAACGCTCTGGAAAGTGCGGCCATAGTAGGTGATAGCCCTGTACGCGAAAATCTCTTAGTCATGAAATCGAGTAGGACGGAGCACGAGAAACTTTGTCTGAATATGGGGGGACCATCCTCCAAGGCTAAATACTACTGACTGACCGATAGTGAACTAGTACCGTGAGGGAAAGGCGAAAAGAACCCCGGAGAGGGGAGTGAAATAGATCCTGAAACCGTATGCGTACAAGCAGTGGGAGCCCACTTTGTTGGGTGACTGCGTACCTTTTGTATAATGGGTCAGCGACTTATTTTCAGTGGCGAGCTTAACCGAATAGGGGAGGCGTAGCGAAAGCGAGTCTTAATAGGGCGTCTAGTCGCTGGGAATAGACCCGAAACCGGGCGATCTATCCATGGGCAGGTTGAAGGTTGGGTAACACTAACTGGAGGACCGAACCGACTACCGTTGAAAAGTTAGCGGATGACCTGTGGATCGGAGTGAAAGGCTAATCAAGCTCGGAGATAGCTGGTTCTCCTCGAAAGCTATTTAGGTAGCGCCTCATGTATCACTGTAGGGGGTAGAGCACTGTTTCGGCTAGGGGGTCATCCCGACTTACCAAACCGATGCAAACTCCGAATACCTACAAGTGCCGAGCATGGGAGACACACGGCGGGTGCTAACGTCCGTCGTGAAAAGGGAAACAACCCAGACCGTCAGCTAAGGTCCCAAAGTTATGGTTAAGTGGGAAACGATGTGGGAAGGCTTAGACAGCTAGGAGGTTGGCTTAGAAGCAGCCACCCTTTAAAGAAAGCGTAATAGCTCACTAGTCGAGTCGGCCTGCGCGGAAGATGTAACGGGGCTCAAACCATACACCGAAGCTACGGGTATCACGTAAGTGATGCGGTAGAGGAGCGTTCTGTAAGCCTGTGAAGGTGAGTTGAGAAGCTTGCTGGAGGTATCAGAAGTGCGAATGCTGACATGAGTAACGACAATGGGTGTGAAAAACACCCACGCCGAAAGACCAAGGTTTCCTGCGCAACGTTAATCGACGCAGGGTTAGTCGGTCCCTAAGGCGAGGCTGAAAAGCGTAGTCGATGGAAAACAGGTTAATATTCCTGTACTTCTGGTTATTGCGATGGAGGGACGGAGAAGGCTAGGCCAGCTTGGCGTTGGTTGTCCAAGTTTAAGGTGGTAGGCTGAGATCTTAGGTAAATCCGGGATCTTAAGGCCGAGAGCTGATGACGAGTGTTCTTTTAGAACACGAAGTGGTTGATGCCATGCTTCCAAGAAAAGCTTCTAAGCTTCAGGTAACCAGGAACCGTACCCCAAACCGACACAGGTGGTTGGGTAGAGAATACCAAGGCGCTTGAGAGAACTCGGGTGAAGGAACTAGGCAAAATGGCACCGTAACTTCGGGAGAAGGTGCGCCGGTGAGGGTGAAGGACTTGCTCCGTAAGCTCATGCCGGTCGAAGATACCAGGCCGCTGCGACTGTTTATTAAAAACACAGCACTCTGCAAACACGAAAGTGGACGTATAGGGTGTGACGCCTGCCCGGTGCCGGAAGGTTAATTGATGGGGTTAGCTAACGCGAAGCTCTTGATCGAAGCCCCGGTAAACGGCGGCCGTAACTATAACGGTCCTAAGGTAGCGAAATTCCTTGTCGGGTAAGTTCCGACCTGCACGAATGGCGTAACGATGGCGGCGCTGTCTCCACCCGAGACTCAGTGAAATTGAAATCGCTGTGAAGATGCAGTGTATCCGCGGCTAGACGGAAAGACCCCGTGAACCTTTACTATAGCTTTGCACTGGACTTTGAATTTGCTTGTGTAGGATAGGTGGGAGGCTTTGAAGCGTGGACGCCAGTCTGCGTGGAGCCAACCTTGAAATACCACCCTGGCAACTTTGAGGTTCTAACTCAGGTCCGTTATCCGGATCGAGGACAGTGTATGGTGGGTAGTTTGACTGGGGCGGTCTCCTCCTAAAGAGTAACGGAGGAGTACGAAGGTGCGCTCAGACCGGTCGGAAATCGGTCGTAGAGTATAAAGGCAAAAGCGCGCTTGACTGCGAGACAGACACGTCGAGCAGGTACGAAAGTAGGTCTTAGTGATCCGGTGGTTCTGTATGGAAGGGCCATCGCTCAACGGATAAAAGGTACTCCGGGGATAACAGGCTGATACCGCCCAAGAGTTCATATCGACGGCGGTGTTTGGCACCTCGATGTCGGCTCATCACATCCTGGGGCTGAAGCCGGTCCCAAGGGTATGGCTGTTCGCCATTTAAAGTGGTACGCGAGCTGGGTTTAGAACGTCGTGAGACAGTTCGGTCCCTATCTGCCGTGGACGTTTGAGATTTGAGAGGGGCTGCTCCTAGTACGAGAGGACCGGAGTGGACGAACCTCTGGTGTTCCGGTTGTCACGCCAGTGGCATTGCCGGGTAGCTATGTTCGGAATAGATAACCGCTGAAAGCATCTAAGCGGGAAACTAGCCTCAAGATGAGATCTCACTGGAACCTTGAGTTCCCTGAAGGGCCGTCGAAGACTACGACGTTGATAGGTTGGGTGTGTAAGCGCTGTGAGGCGTTGAGCTAACCAATACTAATTGCCCGTGAGGCTTGACCATATAACACCCAAGCAATTTGACTACTCCTGACTTGGAAACAAGCAGAAGCATCAGATTGCGGTGTGTGAAGACGAGATGAACCGAAAGTTCGACGCTCACAAAACACCGACAGCTGTCACATACCCAATTTGCTGAAGCGAGGCCATCTGGTCGCGACTCAGTACCCGAATTTCTTGACGACCATAGAGCATTGGAACCACCTGATCCCATCCCGAACTCAGTAGTGAAACGATGCATCGCCGATGGTAGTGTGGGGTTTCCCCATGTGAGAGTAGGTCATCGTCAAGATTAAATTCCAGAACCCCATTTGCGAAAGCAGATGGGGTTTTGTTTTGGGCGATTGGAAAGTGTTCACTAAACGCTCACCGTTTTGTTCCACGCTCGACGCCCATTACCGAACTGCCGTTCGGGAATTCGATGCAAAGTGTTTCTGCATTTTTGGTATGGTGCAGCACCTTTTCACAAGGATTGATCTCTTTCCGCAGGACGCGGCGTCGACCTTATTCAACGAGATGCTGTAGAAATGCCCGGACCCATACCGATCAAAGATCACGAAAAAGAAAACAGCCTGGTCAACAAGCGCCTGCTGACCTGCGCCCTGTTGGTGATTGGCATCACCTGCGCCCTGGTGGGCCGCTTGTATTTCCTGCAGGTGGTGCAGTTCGATTACCACTCCACGATCTCTGAAAACAACCGGGTCCATGTTCTGCCCATCACCCCGACCCGCGGCCTGATTTATGACCGCAACGGCGTGGTGCTGGCTGACAACCGTCCCAGTTACAACCTCACCATCACCCGGGAGCGCGCCACTGATCTCAAGGCGGAGCTGGACGCCATCGTCAGCCTGCTGCACTTGCCTGCCGAAGACCGTGCGGTATTCGACAAGGCATTGAAGCAGGCACGTCATCCTTTCGTTCCTGTCACATTGTTTTATGAGCTGACGGAAGAACAGATTGCTCTGTTTGCGGTTAACGAATTCCGCCTGCCCGGAGTGGATGTCGAACCGCAGTTCGTTCGCCATTACCCGCTCGGTGCGCACTTCGCGCACTCCATCGGCTACGTTGGTCGTATCAACGAGAAAGAGTCCAAGGCCCTGGACTCGGTGGAATACCGCGGCACCCAGTCCATCGGAAAAACCGGTATTGAACGCTTCTACGAATCCGAGTTGCATGGCCATGTCGGTTATGAAGAAGTCGAGACCAATGCCCAAGGCCGCGTATTACGAGTGCTGAAGCACACCGATCCGATCCCCGGTAAAAATATTGTCCTGAGCCTCGACGTTCACCTCCAGGAAGCCGCCGAAGAAGCCCTGGGCGACCGTCGTGGTTCGGTGGTCGCTCTCGATCCGCAAACCGGCGAAGTGCTGGCCATGGTCAGCAAACCCAGTTTCGATCCGAACCTGTTCGTCACCGGTATCAGTTTCAAGGAGTACGCCGCACTGCACGACTCCATTGACCGACCGCTGTTCAACCGCGTCCTCAGAGGCTTGTACGCCCCAGGCTCAACCATCAAGCCGGAAGTGGCTATCGCGGGCCTGGACAGTGGCGTCGTCACCCCACAAACCCGCGTGTTCGACCCGGGCTATTACCAACTGCCGGATTTCGATCACAAATACCGCAACTGGAACCACAGTGGCGACGGCTGGGTGGACATGGACGCGGCGATCATGCGCTCCAACGACACCTACTTCTACGACCTCGCCCACAAGTTGGGCATCGACCGCCTGCACGACTACCTGACCGAATTCGGCCTCGGCCAGAAAGTCTCGCTGGACATGTTTGAAGAGTCCGCAGGCCTCATGCCATCCCAGGCCTGGAAGCGCGCGACCAGGCGTCAACCCTGGTTCCCCGGCGAAACCGTGATCCTCGGTATCGGCCAGGGCTATATGCAGGTCACGCCATTGCAGTTGGCCCAGGCCACGGCCTTGATCGCCAACAAGGGCGTATGGAATCGGCCGCATCTGGCCAAGACCATCAACGGTGTGCCGCCGGTGGACGAAAACCCGATGCCCAATGTCGTCCTCAAGGATCCGCGTGACTGGGAGCAGGTTAACCACGGCATGCAACTGGTGATGCATGACCCGCGCGGCATCGCCCGGGCTGCCGCACAGGGTGCGCAATACCGCATCGCGGGCAAGAGTGGTACGGCGCAGGTGGTGGCGATCAAACAGGGCGAGCGTTACAACCGCGACAAGACCCTGGAGCGTCATCGCGACAACGCCTTGTTCGTCGGCTTCGCGCCCGCCGAGCACCCTAAAATCGTGATCTCGGTGATGATTGAAAACGGCGAGGCCGGCGGGCGCGTGGCCGGCCCTGTGGTCAGGCAGATCATGGACGCCTGGCTGCTCGACCAGGAAGGCCACCTGAAGCCGCAGTACGCGACGCCGAGCAAGGCGCCAGGTGACCCGCGCGTCTAGATCAAGCCGTTAGCGCGCAGATTACAAAAGCAACTTCCCTGCAACGGGTCAGTCATAACCATTGGCTTGGTCAAGGACGTGGCATCAGCGCGCGCAACCCGGGTTGCGCATCTGTCGATGTCACCTAAGGTCAATGGAGGAGGTGACTTATGCACGTATTGGATCGCATCGAGCGGAAAATTCTGCTCAACGCTTCACGTAAAAAGGTGTGGGAAGCACTCACCGACGCAGAGCAATTTGGCGCCTGGTTTGGCGTTGCCCTCAAGGGCAAGCGCTTTGTCGAAGGGGAGACCGTCGAAGCGCCGATTACTTATCCCGGCTACGAACACGTGGTCTGGAAAGCCAGAATCGAACGCATCCTGCCGCAAACCCTGTTCTCTTTCCATTGGCATCCCTTCGCGGTGCTGGAGGGCGTCGACTACGACAACGAAACCCCGACGCTGGTGGAATTTACCATCGAGGACCGTGCACCAGGCATCCTGCTGCGGGTTGTCGAATCCGGTTTCGACAAGGTGCCTGAAGCCCGTCGTCAGAAGGCGTTCAAGATGAACTCCCGTGGCTGGGACGACCAGATGGGCAATATCGAAAGCTACCTGGGCGCCGCCCGCCAGGCTTGACCCAAACGGGCATCGATAGCGATGCCCGGTTTCGATGGCGATTAAAAATCAATCGTCGCCGACAACTTGGCAACACGCGGTTCACCCTGACTCAGGTAACCCCCCAACGCCGACTCCCAGTATTTCTCATTGGCGACATTCTCCACATTGGCGCCAAGCGTCACATCGCGCTGATCCACCTTGAAGGTATAGCGCGCACCCAGGTCGAAGCGATTCCAGGCCGGCAGACTCAGGTTGTTGGCGGCATCGGCGTATTGGCCGCCAGTGCGCAGCATGCGACCACTGAGGGTTGCGCCCTGCAGTCCCGGCACATCCCAATCCACCCCCGCATTGAGCTGGAACGAAGGCACACCGATCGCGCGATTGCCGTCGTTGGCGCCATTGAGCGTGTCCTTGAGCTCGGTCTTCATTACCGTTACGCCACCGAGCAAACGCAAACCACTCACAGGCTCACCGAAGACATTCAGCTCCACCCCCTGGTTGATTTGCTGGCCTTCGCGCACATAGGTCGCGGTGGTCGCGTCGGTCTGGATCGAGTAGCCATCACTCGGTTGCTCGATACGGTATACACCCAGCGTTGCGCCGTAGGTGCCCATGTCCAGTTTTACCCCCGCTTCAGTCTGTTTCGAGCGGGCGGGCGCGTAGGCTTGTGCACCATTGGTCACCGTCAGGCCACCGGACGACACCGGCGCCGTCGGCCCCTGGGTCAAGCCTTCGATATGGTTGGCATAAAACGACACATGCTCCCAGGGTTTGAACACGATCCCGTAAACCGGCGTGTTGATTGACGCCGTGTAGTTGGAGCTGCGCGGGCCGGAACCATACGCATAGTTCTGCATGACCATTTCCTGATGGCGCAGCCCGGCAGTGAACAGCAGACGGTCATCCAGGAAGCCAAAGGTGTCAGAGATGGCCGCACTGCGCACGAACGTCTTGGCGGTGATGCCAGGGTCCCCCAGGTCACCGCCGTTCACCGTGCCGCGCACCGGTTGTGCAATGTCGCTGGAAGGGTGGTAGAGGTTGCTGGCGTTGGGCGTAAAGTCGAACTCGTAGGCATTGCGTGCCTGCGTCCAGGTGCCTGTCAGGCCTATGTTAAGTTGGTGGCTGACCGCACCGGTCTGGAACTTGCCATTGAGACCGGTCATCAGGCTGGTGTTGTCTTCCTGATGGGCTATGCGCGAACCGGTCACCTTGGCCGTGCCGAAGTTATCGGTCAGGGTCACCGACGAATAGCGCCCGCTTTCATTGGTGTGCTTGGCGCCGGCGGCAAGGTAGGCGGTCCAGGTGTCGTTGAGGTCGTATTCGCCGCGCAGCATGCCCAGCGTGTCTTCGATGTTGGTTGCGTTCCAGCTTGGCGCGTAGTTGGTATCGGCCGAGGGTGCACTCGGGATGTGGGTGACGCCGGTGCCCAGGAACACCGAGTTACGGCCGCCGTTGACGCGCTGTTTCTGGTAAACGAAATCACCCGACAAACGCAGGGCATCGCCACGATAATCCAGGCCGACGGCGAACAGCTTGGCCCGCTGGTTCTCGTCATCAATGCCGGTATCGCCTTCGCGCTGGGAAATATTCACCCGCGCGCCAAAACGATTGCCCTCGCCAAACCGCTGGCCCACATCCAGATGCTCGCCCACCCGGCCATCACTGCTGATATCCGTGCTGAAGCGGCGCAGCGGCACATCATCGGCGCGTTTGGGTTGCAGGTTCACGCCGCCGCCAATGCCCGAGCCGCCCGGCGTGACGCCGTTGATAAAGGCATTGGGACCCTTGAACACTTCCACGCGCTCCAGCGCGTCGGTGGACATGATCTGACGTGGCAGGATGCCGTACAGGCCGTTGAAGGAAATGTCGTCACCATTAAGTTGCAGGCCGCGAATCACAAAGACCTGCGCCTGGTTCGCATACCCCGAGGCCTGACGCACGGACGAGTCGTTGAGCAGCACATCGGCCACCGTTTCGGCCTGCTGGTCGCGGATCAACTTCTCGGTATAGGACGCCATGCTGAACGGCACATCCATGATGTCCTGATTGCCCAGCACACCTAATTGACCACCGCGTGCCACCTGTCCGCCGCTGTACGCCGGCGGCAGCGCGTTCGGCGCGGGTGCGTCGGCGCTGATGTTGGTGGCGCCCAATTCCAGTGTGTTGCCGTCCTGGCGCGTATTCGGATCGGCCGGGGTAGCAGCATGGGCGGTAAGGCTCAGGAAGCAGCAAAGGGCGAGCAGGGTAGGGCGAAACGGCACGGCGAGTCGGTTACAGGTGGGCATGGTCGATCCTGACGGAGAACCGTCAATGTGAGGAAAAGGGCAACAGCGTTGCGCGTCCTCACTGCGCGGATACGACTCCGATGCAAATGATAGTA
Organism: Pseudomonas trivialis; assembly: GCF_036864995.1. Classification (NCBI taxonomy): domain Bacteria; kingdom Pseudomonadati; phylum Pseudomonadota; class Gammaproteobacteria; order Pseudomonadales; family Pseudomonadaceae; genus Pseudomonas; species Pseudomonas trivialis. The sequence goes on from NZ_CP142151.1 coordinate 1,918,971, forward strand.
ATTATTATTAGCGCTTTGCAACAAATTTGTCAGATTAAGGTCCGCGCGAGCGTTAACCTGCCTCGTCCGGCCGGATGCCGGGTAGAATCACGCCCTGAACGCAATGTTTGAGGTGCGGCACGGTGGATTTACAGCAGGGTTTCGTCCTGACCCGGCATTGGCGCGACACCCCGGAGGGGACGCAGGTCAGTTTCTGGCTGGCCACCGACCAGGGGCCCAGGTTTGTCCGCCTGCCCGTGCAGACCTCGGTGATGTTCATCCCCGAAGCCCATCGCAAGCCGCTCGACTGGCTGCTCAAGGACGAGCGCGACATCGAGCTGCGGCCGTTGCAGTTGTGCGATTTCCATCACCGCCCGGTCCTTGGCCTGTATACGCGCCAGCACCGTCAGGCAATGGACCTGGAAAAGCGCCTGCGCACCGCCGGCGTTGACGTCTACGAGGGCGATGTGCGCCCGCCCGAGCGCTACATGATGGAGCGCTTCATCACCGCCCCGGTGTGGTTCGGCGGCACCCCTGATGCCGACGGCACCTTGCTCGACGCTCAGATGAAGCCCGCCCCCGACTATCGCCCGCCGCTCAAGCTGGTGTCCCTGGACATTGAAACCACCGCTCAGGGCGACCTCTATTGCATCGGCCTGCAAGGCTGCGGCGAGCGCCAGGTTTACATGCTCGGCCCGCCGAACAAAACCTGCGTGGTGGACTTCAAGCTTGACTACTGTGACACCCGCGCCCAACTGATCGAAGCCCTCAACCTTTGGCTCGCCACCCATGACCCCGATGCGATCATCGGCTGGAATGTGGTGCAGTTCGACCTGCGCGTGCTCCACGAACATGCCCAGCGCCTCAACGTGCCGCTGATGCTCGGCCGTGGCGACGAGCCGATGGCCTGGCGCGAACATGGCAGCCGCAATCATTACTTCGCCGCCGCCGCCGGGCGTCTGATCATCGACGGCATCGAAGCCCTGCGCTCGGCCACCTGGAGTTTCGAGTCCTTCAGCCTGGAAAACGTCGCGCAAACCCTGCTCGGCGAAGGCAAGGATATTTCCACGCCGTACCAGCGCATGGACGAAATCAACCGCATGTTCGCCGAGGACAAGCCCGCCCTGGCGCGCTACAACCTCAAGGACTGCGAGCTGGTCACGCGGATCTTCGCCAGGACCGAGCTGCTCAAGTTCCTGCTGGAGCGGGCCAGCGTCACCGGGTTGCCGGCCGACCGCAACGGTGGTTCCGTCGCCGCATTTACCCACCTGTACCTGCCGCTGATGCACCGTCAGGGCTTCGTTGCGCCGAACCTGGGCGACAAACCACCCCAGGCCAGCCCCGGCGGCTTCGTCATGGATTCGCGTCCGGGCCTGTATGAATCGGTGCTGGTGCTGGACTACAAAAGCCTCTATCCGTCGATCATCCGCAGCTTCCTGATCGACCCGGTGGGCCTGATCGAAGGCCTCAAGCACCCCGACGACAGCGACTCGGTGGAAGGTTTTCGCGGCGCGCGTTTTTCCCGCACCCGGCACTGCCTGCCCGCTATCGTCGCGCGGGTTTCCGAAGGCCGCGAGGTGGCCAAGCGTGAGCGCAACGCGCCGCTGTCCCAGGCCCTGAAAATTATCATGAATGCCTTTTACGGCGTTCTCGGTTCCAGCGGTTGCCGGTTCTTCGACACACGCCTGGCCTCGTCGATCACCCTGCGTGGCCATGAAATCATGCGCCAGACCCGCGAGCTGGTTGAAGCCCAGGGCTATGAAGTGATCTACGGCGACACCGACTCCACCTTCGTCTGGCTCGGCAGCGCCCACGCCCAGGAGGACGCCAGCCGCATCGGCCAGGCGCTGGTCGCCCACGTCAACGAGTGGTGGCGCACACACCTGCAGACGGCGTTCGGCCTGCACAGTGCGCTGGAGTTGCAATTCGAGACCCACTTCACGCGCTTTCTGATGCCGACCATCCGCGGCGCGGAGGAGGGCAGCAAGAAACGCTACGCCGGCCTTGTGGTGCGCGCCGACGGCAGCGAAGAGATGGTCTACAAGGGCCTCGAGACCGTGCGCAGTGACTGGTCGCCCCTGGCCCGGCGGTTCCAGCAGGAACTTTACCAGCGCATCTTCCACCGCCAGCCCCACCAGGATTACATTCGCGACTACGTGCGTCGCACCGTGAGCGGCGAGTTCGATGAACTGCTGATCTATCGCAAACGCCTGCGCCGGCGCCTGGATGACTACGAGCGTAACGTGCCGCCCCATGTACGCGCCGCGCGCCTGGCTGATGACTACAACGACCGCCTGGGCCGGCCGCGCCAGTACCAGCGTGGCGGCTGGATCAGCTACGTGATCAGCGTCAACGGCCCGGAGCCGCTGGAAGTGCGGCAGGCGCCAATCGACTACGACCACTACGTGACGCGACAATTGCAGCCGGTGGCGGATGCGATCCTGCCGTTCGTGGATGACGATTTCAGCACCCTGGTCGGCGGACAGATGGGGCTGTTTTAAAGGAGGCAATACCATGTACATGCTCTACGGCACCGACGAATCCGGCTCATGCATGATCGAGATTGCCCTGCAACGTTGCGCCGTGCCGTGGCACCGCGTGGACGCCAGTTCCTGGCATGAGGGCGAGGGCAGCGAAGCGCTTGCGCGAATCAATCCGCTCAAACAGATCCCCACCCTGGTCACACCCGATGGGCAGGTCCTCACCGAAAGCGCGGCCATTCTGATCCACCTCGGCCTGGAGTTTCCCGACGCTGGCCTGCTGGCCGGCAATCGCGGGCAAATTCTGCGTGGCCTGCTGTACATCGCTGCCAATTGCTATTCGGCCATTGGCATCATCGACTACCCGCAACGCTGGCTGGGCGAAGTCGATCAAGCGCTGCAGGCGCAACTGGTCAGCGGCACACGACGCTACCTGCACCAGGCCTGGGTGGTGTTTGCCGATCAGTTTGCCGAACAGTTGTTCGCGCCCAACCATGCACCGAACGCTTTGGGCATCATGGCGGCGGCGGTGTCGCGCTGGGACGGCGCGCGGGCAGCGTTGAGCGCATTGGCCCCGGGATTTGCCCACACCCTGGCGCAGGTGGATGCCGACCCGATAGTGGCCCCGGTATTCGCCCGGCATTGGCCACAATGGAATGGCCTCTGATGTTCGTGCAATCAGAAGAAACAATCACCGCCCAAGCGACCTGATCCCTTGCGCGGCGGGCGTCCTGACCTACGCTTTCAGAACCCGGCGTAGGAATCATCCTTGAAATTGACGGTCGCACACATGAAACTCAAGAACCTGCACGCAATTCAAAGGAGGTGCGCATGCTCATCCGGTCGCTGACCCTGGCTACCTTGATGGCTTTTACGGGGCCGCTGTTGGCCGCGGATGATATCAACCCGCTCAAGCAGGACATGGGCAAGGCCCGTCCGCTGGTGGTGGTGGAGCTCGATTCCGGTAACGCCACATTGTCCACGCTGCAGAAGCAGCTGGACGAGCCTGCCAACAAGCAGTCGTTCGAAGAGCGCAACATGGTGTTCTACACCGTCAAGTTCGGCAGCATCGGCGCCGAAGGGGAAAAGTTCGCCAAGGAGGCCAAGGACAACAAAAAGCTCACGCCGCCTGAAACCAATGCGCTGATCCGCGCCCTCAAGCTGGGCGCCGGCAGCGGCACCAAGGTGATCCTGATCGGCAAGGACGGCGAGAAGAAACTCGAGAAGACCGTGCCTCCGGATACCCTAGACCTCAAAGAGTTCTTCAGCACCATCGACCAGATGCCCATGGCCGAGAAAGAGGCCGCCGCCGCCGCAGAGGCTACGCCAGCCGAACCTGCCCCCGCCAAGGGAAAACCCGGCAAGCCCGGCGCCAAAGCCCCCCAACAACTCGACGACTAACCCACCACCCTTGTGGGAGCGGGCTTGCCCGCTCCCACAGTCGCCTCAGCGTTGCTTCGCCACCGGAAACGGAAAGTAGAAAAACCGCAACACCGCCACCCGCTTGATCACTTCCCCGATCAGCAACGGCCCCACCACCGCCACCACCAAACCCACACCCGCCGCCAGGAATGGATGCAGCCCCAGGCGCTGCATCAGGTCGAAGGTCTTGTGCTGGATCTCCCCGTGAAAAATCAGCAGGATCAGTGTGGACTGGCCGATGTAAGTCATGGCCCGCGTCACCAGCGCCGAGACCGTCAACACCTTCGCCAACGCCCAGCACGCGTACATGCCAATCACCGCCAGCAGGCTGGTCCACAACCAGTGGTCATAACGCCGTTGCGCCAGGTCCATGGTGTCCCAGGTCAAGTCGAACAACACGGCGAACACCACCACCGCGGTCAACAGCGTCAGCCAACTGCCAGGGTGCGTGCGCAGCCAGTCGCGCAGCAGGTAGCCGGCGATGAAGCAGGCACTGCTGATCAGGGTGATATCCAGGCTGAACGGCAGCCCCGGCAGTATCCAGGTGTGCTCGCCAAGCGTCACCGGCCATTGCCAGAACAGCGGCAACATCCAGATACCGAGCAGCAATTGCACGGCAAGCAGCAGGGCACTGGCCCACGGCGCAAGCTTGAGCCGCAGGATCAGGCGCAGCATCACCCAACTGAACAGGATCGCCACCCACATGTGCGGCAGAAACCACATGGCCTGCCACGGAATGGTGTTCACCGAGGCATAGAGCACGCCGCCAATGTCCGGCAGCAAGGGTTGGTCGCGCAGCAGCGCACGCAGGCTGACATACAGCAGCAGGGTGAAAAAACGGCTTGAGCAGGCCGTCTGCCTTGCGCACGGCCATCTCCACAAACGGCTGCTCCGGCTTGAAAAACACCCCGGACAAAAAGAAGAACAGCGGTATGACGAACGACGCGAGTATCGGGTACATCAGGTCCCGGGAGTTGGCCACGAACCAGCTGTGAGCGAACACGATCACCAGGATGCCGATGCCTTTGGCGATATCCATTTGAATCCAACGATGTTTCATGGGCGTCTTCCCGATCGATCATTCATGCCTTGCGCCACGGCTTGAGCCACAGCCCCATGCCCAGTAACACCACGGCCCCGGCCAGAGTGCTGAGCCCCAGTTGCAGCCACACGCCGTCAATTCGAAACAGCAGCAAAGCCGCCAGCAGCATCAGTGCTGCGCTGAGCAGCCAGTGCCTGGCCCAGGGCAGGGCGCCAAGCAGCGCCTGACGCTGCATCAACAACAGCGCCGTGCAGATCACCCCGGCCAGCGCGGCCAAGGGAATACCGGCTAGACCAAACACGAAGGGCAGGGCGCCCAGCAACAGCACATTGACCAGGCTGCCGAGCAGCTCGCAGCGCAGGGGCTGGCGCGTGTCACCGGCCGCATAGGCATAACGCGCCAGCAATGCGTTCCACGCGCCGAACACCAGTGGCACCGCGAACCACGCCAGCAGCAGCGGCAATGGCGAGTCCGCCGACTGCCTGGGCAACAGCAGTGCCACCAGGCTCGGTGCTGCCGCCACCAGGCCGACGCCGGCGGGCAGGGTCAGCATGCTCGCGGTGTCCAGGCCGCGCTTGAGCAGGGCCAGGCGCGCATCGCCCTGGCGGCGGCTCATCATGCCCAGCAGCACCTGATTGAGGCTCATCAACGCAATCAGCGGCAGGTTCATCAGCTTGCGCGCGAGGTTCACCCAGGTCACCGCGCCTTCGCCCAGCAGCGACGCCACCAGCCGTTCGATCAATGCCAGGCCCTGGCTCGCACCGTTGCTCAGCAACAAGGGGCCGATGCGCTGGCCCAGTTCCCGCAACGGCGCCGCCGACCACTGCCAGCGCCACGGTCGCCAACCCTGGCGCCAGATCGACGGCAACAGCGCCAGCGGCATCAGCAGGCTGCCGGCCAGGCACGCCAGGGCCAGGGTGTGCGGCGCGGTCGCAGTTCCGGCCAGGGCGAGGTAGGTCACTGGCGGCAGGTTGAACAGCAACGAGCCCAGCCCCGCCAGTACAAAACGCTCACTGGCCTGCAGCGGAATGCTGAACAGCGCATGCAGCATCAGGCCCGGCACGCACCAGGCGACCACCTGCAGATTGCCGGCGGCGAGTGCCGTGGCGCTGTCCGCCAACCCCGGCCCCAGCAGTTGCACCAGCCACGGCGCCAACAGCGTCAGCAGCAGGCTGGTGACCAACGCAATCGCCATCAGGGCCGGGAACAGCACGGCCAGCCAGCCCAGGCGCTCGGCATCCTTGCGCTGCAGATACAGTGGCAACGCCGCGGCACTCAGCACACCGCCGGCCAATGACATGCGCAGCGCCTCAGGCAAAAACAGTGCGATCAGGAATGCGTCACTGCGCTCGCCCGCGCCCCAGGCCGCTACCAGCAGCCATTCACGCGCAAACCCCAGGCACAGGCCCAGCAGGGTCGCCAGCGTCAGCCAGGCGGCGGAGCCAAGCATCAGGGACGCGCGCCATCAGTTAGCGGTTTGCGATAGGCCAGGCGCTTGACCTGCGGCACGCGCGCCGGAAACAGGCGGCGTGCCTCCAGCACATTGAGCCCCACCATCAGCCAGAACAGCGCCACCATCACCACCGCAAAACTGAAGTAGTGGTCGAACAGCCCGCTGACCAACGCCGCCAGGATCCCGGCGGTGCTGCCCAGCCACAGCGCATTGTCCTTGGTCAGGCGGATCGGGCCGCGTTCCGGGCGCGCCTCACGCCACCAGCGCACGGTCACGGCAACAAACAGCAGCATGCCGACAATGCCGGTCTTGTAGATGAAGTTCAGCCACAGGTTGGAGATCCCCAGAAACGGCGTGCCCGGTACAGGCGGGTCGACCTTGAAGCCGATGCCGAACGGGTAGGCCGCCACCGCCTGAGGAAACATGCGGTACTCGTCGAAACGGATTTCGGTACTGGCGTTGTCCGACGAAAATATCGTCGCCAGCCGTTCCTGCAACGGCGGATACGCCAGCACCAGCGCCACGGTCAGCGCCGCGCCAATCATCAACAGGCGGCCGGTGTACGGCACACGGCGCGTGGCCATCCACATCAGCACCAGCGCCAGGCTGACCATCGCACCACGGCTGCTGGCCAGCAGCAACGCCGCCGCGCCCAGGCACGCCACGCCCAGGCCCAATGCGCGTTTCCAGCCGCGCTCGGTCATGCCGAAACAGAATGCCAGGGGCAGCAGCAGCGCCATGATCCCGCCGATGGCGTTCGGGTGCATCCACGGCGAGCCCATGCGCGAAGACATCGCTTCCAGGCCGAATTTGAGCATGTCGAAGTTGCCGTAATTGAGCAGCGCCAGGATCGGCGCAATGCCCGCCCCGGAACGCGTGCGCACGAACACCGCAATCGACATCACCAGCATCGCCAGCGTGCCCAGCAGCAGAGCGACCACCAGCGACTCGCGCTGTTTGGGTTCCACCAGCAGTTTGGCGCACAGAAACACCGCCGACAGGCTCAGCAACCAGCGCAGCCAGTTGGCCACGCCGCTGGTTTCGACGTTGACGACGATCACCTGGCCGACAATGAACGGGAACACGCTGAACAGCATCAGCCACAGCAGCATCTGATCGGTGGGCCGGCGCCACAGGCTGGGCGCCGCCGGCAGGCGCGAGAGAAACGTCTGCCACAGCACCGCGCCCCAGGTCAGCGCGAGGATCGCCTCGCTGACCGTGCTGCGAATCCCCAGGTTAATGGTGGAATACGGCATGAACGTCGCGAGCATGGCGAACAGCGACAAGCCCCACAGCGGGAAGCGCAGGATGGTCACCGCCGCCGCCAGGCCAACCACGCCCAGCAACGCCTTGGCCGGTGACAGCGCCAGTGCCATCACGCCGAACAGCAGGCCGAACAGGATCGCGATAGGGGCGCCCAGGGAGTCTCTCATTGCAATTCCTCGATCAGTTGCGCCAGGCGCTGGCGGTAGGCCTGGTGGTTGAAACGCTGCGCCCACTGCCGGCGTTGCTCGGGTGACTCTTCGTCCGGCTGCTCGCCCAGGTTCACCATCAGTTGCACCAGCGCCGGCCCATCGGTGGGCGAAAAACGCGGTGCCGAGGGTGGGGTGATTTCATCCAGCGACGTACCGCTGGCCACGGCCACCGGCGTACCGACGCTCAGCGCCTCGATCACCGGCAAGCCGAAGCCTTCGGCATAGGACGGCTGCCACAGGCGCGCGGCGCGGCGGTACAGCGCGTGCAGCTCGGCATCCGACACGCCGCTCAAGGCGCGAATCCCCGGCACGGTGCGCTGGGCCTCGGGCAGATGATCCAGGCTGCCCACCAATACCAGTTCCGGCACCTTGGGGGAAAGTCGACGGGCCTCCTGCCAGGCCTGCACCAGGAAAGGCACGTTCTTGCGCAACTCGCGGGTGCCCACCAGCAGCCAATAGCGCTCGGGCAACTGCCGCGCAGTGAGGTCCGCCGCCAGTTCGATAAAGCTGTCCACCTGGTTGGGCAGTACGCGAACCTTGCCCGCCGCTTTGGGAAACAGGCGCACGGTTTCATCGGCGCTGTACTGCGACGGCGTCCACACGCGGTCGGCGCTGTGCACCGCATAGGCAATCGACAGGCGATCGCTGGTCTTGTAGATCAATGCCTTCAGACGGTTGGCGTGGTAATTGTCCAGAGTGATCTGGAACAGGTCATGCAGCAGCACCACCGTGCGCAAGCCCTTGGGTTTGGGTGGTAACGGCAGGCCCATGTTGAAGGTGCTGATGTACAAATCGATATGCTGCTCGCGCAACGCCCGTGGCAAAAAGCCTGCTTCGAAGCGCAGGCGATTGTGCGGCTGGTGCATCGCGGTCTTCGCGCAGCCCCAGGCCGGGCAGTGCGCCTGCAAACGCGTTTCGTCCCCCAGCGGCGCCACGGTAAAGCGCTCGAGCGCAATGCCCGGCAAGGTGTGCAAGGCGCTTTCCAGCGCATACACCTGGCGGCTGATGCCCGATTGCGGCGAGGTGCCGACGGTGCGGTAATCAAGGCCTACACGCATGCGGGTTCCTTTTCGGTGAGCGGCGAAAGGCTGGCGTATACGCGCTCCAGCTGGCTGGCGGCGACGCTCCAGTCATGGGCGCGGCGCACGTAGGCGCGGCCGGCTTCGCCCATGGGCGTGGCGGCGTCGGGAAACTGCAGCAGGCGCACCACGGCGTCGGCCAGGCCGGTGGCGCTCTGGGCGCCGAGGTAGTCCAGGCCTTCCACCAGGTCCAGGCCGGACACGCCCTGTTCGGTGCTCGCCAGCGGCAGGCCGGCTGCCAGCGCTTCGAGCACCTTGAGCTTGGAGCCGCCCCCGTGGCGCAACGGCGCCAGAAACACCGAGCAACTCGATTGCAGGCTCAGCAGATCGGGCACGAAACCCTGCCACTCGATACGCGGGTCCGGCCAGCGCGTGCGCCAACTGTCGGGCATGCCGAAGCCGCACACGCTCATGCGCGCCTGCGGGCAGCGCTCCCAGACCTTGGGCAGGATCTCATCCAGCGCCCACTCGATGGCGTCCACATTCGGCGCGTATTCGTAGTTGCCCAAAAACAGCACGCGGCGGCTGGTCGGGTCCGGGCGGGCGCCGGCGAAATGGTCGCAGTCCACCCCGTTGACCACCACCGGCACCGGCTTGCCGGCGATCTTTGCCAACGTTTGCGCATCGCTGTCGGTGACCGCCACCACCTGCGTCGCCTGGCGCATCACCCGGTGTTCCCAGCGGCCGTAGCGCCACTGGTCGTAGCGAATAAACGGCAGCGCCCAGTTCGGCAGGCGATCGTAAGTGGCGGCGCCGAGGGCCGATTCGACGTTGTGTTCGGTCAGCACGAAAGGCTGGGCGGTGCGCGCCAGTGCGTCTTCGTAAGGTTGGAAGCTGTAGGTGTGCTCGATCTGCACCACGTCCCAGTGTTCGTTGAGCAGTTGGTTGAAGCGCGCCTGCAAGGGCGCGGACAGGCCATTCACGCTGGCCAGCAGCGGGTAGGGCGCAAACAGCCCGGCCACCAGGGTCTTCAGGCTGCGCAGTGGACGGCGCGGCAGCACGATCAGGTGGTCGAGAAAGGTCTCCAGCACCTGGCGGTCGGCGAGCGACACCGGGTGCTTGTCATGCAGCAACAGGGTGATCCGGTGCCCGCGCGCCGCGAGGCTGCGCAGCAGATGGAACTGACGCGTCTTGCCGCCGCTGGTGGCCGGCCAGGGCGAGTAGGGCAGGATCCATAAAATGCGCATGGCTGGCTTCAATCCCATAGCAGAATTTGCAGGTTCGATTTGACCGGCACGGTCAAGCCGCCGGTGCCGCTGACCGGGGTTTGCGTGCCGCGCAGCGGGTCGTACAGCGTCGCGCTGGCAAGGCCCGGCAAATGCGCGTTGCCGCCCTGGGCCGCCCAGAAAAACCACAACTTGCGCCCATCGGCGCGGGTCCAGCCGATGCTGAACAGCCCGTCGGGCAATTGGTCGGCTCTGGGTGGGTCGCCGGGGGTGAGGCTCGGTCCGCTCACATCGAGAAAGTACTTCAAGGCGGTGTAGACAGGTTTGGGATTGGCGTCGATATCAAGCAGGCCGTAGGACTGGTCGCGCACGCTGGCGCGCTGGTCGAGGTCGCTCAGGGTGAACAGGAACGTACGGTCGTAATCCAGCGCGCTCATCAGCGCCAGGCGCCGCACTACGTAATCGGCCTGGCCTTGCAGGGAGATGATGTCCTGGGCGTCCTTGGGGCCGGTGTAGGTGGACCAGCCCCACTCAGTGGTCCACAGCGTTTGCACGCCGCCTGCGCGCAAGGCCTGGTTGAGCGCGGTGGTTTTAGCGATGAAGTCCAGGTTGGCCGGGTCGTTACCCTCAGGCAGTTGGGTGTAGGGGTGGTAGGCAATCACCGTATTGAGGCTCGCGATACCCAGCGCGCCCAGAGCGTCGAACATGGTCTGGCCGTTGGGCATCTCACTGAAGAAAGCCATGCCGGCGGCCACCACCGGTTTGTCCGGGCGCATGGCACGCAGCGCAGCGGCGGCGGTGGTCAGCAGCGTGGCGTAACCCGCGGGATCAGCCACTGGGCGCCAGAAGCCGAGCAGGTTCGGCTCGTTCCACACCTGCCAGGCGTCCACGCTGGGGTAACGCTCGGCCAGCAGCGCCATGCGGTTGGCGAACACGTGCGGGTCTTTGGGCGGGTACTGGTCCTGATAGGGCGCGCCCGCCGGTGCGGTGGTGGCGAAGGGCGCTGAACCGACCAGATAGAACACCGACTTGAGCTGGTTGTCCTGCAGCTTCTTCACCAATTGGTCGAGGGTTGCGACCTGGTATTGGTTCTGCACCGGCTCCAGTTGATCCCAATGCAGATCCAGGCGCACCCACTCCAGGCCCAGCGCCTTGAGACGGTCGATCTGCTTCTGGTAGCGCTCGGGGCTGAACCACAGGAACTGCGCGTTAACGCCCAGAAAGTCCTTCCACACCAGCACCTTGCTGCCCTTGAGTACATGGCTTTCGGCGTCGGCCTGGCGCCCCCACAGCACGGCGCCCAGGCCCAGCGCCGCAACCAGCACAAGCGTCAAAACGTACGTGCCCTTACGCACCATGGGGACCTCCCACAATTGCCTGCTTGAAAAGTTGCCTGAACTGCTGCGCGGTCGACGGCCACAATCGTTCTCGGCCGATTTCCCCGGCGCGCTCGGCCCAGTCCCGCGCCAGTGTCGGTGTACGGGCCAGGCGCAGCAGTTGCGCACTCAGGGCGGCCACATCGCCCTGGGGATAGATCGCGCCATTGCCACTGGCGACCTCTTCGGCGAACGCCCGCGCATCCGAAGTGATCGCCCCACGCCCGCACGCCGCCGCCCATGACAACGCACCGCTGGTGCCACGCTGGCGCCCCAGCAGGCCGAGTTTTTTCGACTCGCGGTAGGGCAGCACCATCACATGATGGGCCTGGATCGTCGCGGCAATCTCATCGGCCGGCAGGTTCAATTGCCAGTCGATGGCGTCGGCCAGCTGGAGGTCGGCGATCTGGCTGTGCAACTGGTCAAGGTAATTGCCCCCTGCGCCGAACGCCATTTCCGCAGCCGTGCCACCGGCCAGTGTCAGCCGCACGCGGCCCCGCAACTCGGGCGCTTGCCTGAACACGTCGGCCAGGGCCTGCAACAGGTCCTCGATGCCTTTGCCCCGGTAGATGAACCCGAAGTAAAGCAGGCGCAGCGTGTCCAGCGGTGGCAACGGCGCCGGTGCAATTGCCAGGTTGGCGTGGTTGATCACCGCGACTTTGCCGGCCGCCAGGCGCATGCGCTGACTCAGGCACTCGGCCCCTAGGCGCGTCAGGGTGACCAACCGGGTCAAACCAGCGGCGACCTGGCGCTCTTCGCGCAACGTCAGCGGATCGGCCAACACCACCGCCGCCTGCGGCAACGGGCTGGGCAATCGCTCCAGCAGTTGCAGTGGAAACGGCAGGCGTTCGCGGCGCCACACCATGCGCTCCGGGTCGTGCACCGTGGCGGTCAGCGGCAGGGCAGGGTAGGCCTTGTGCAGTTCGCGCAGGGCCAGAAATTCCCCCAGTCGTCCGCCGCCCAGCTCGCCGTGGACCAGGTCCACGCTGTGCCAGTCGAACGTGTCGATGGCCCGCTTGATCGCCGCGCTCGATCCTTCGACGCCGCTCAACGGTGTCAGCACCGTCACACCCAACTGTTCCAGCGCCAGCTTGAAATGGTTCGCGTAATCGGCGATGCCGTTTTTCTCGGGTGGCAAAGGAGCCAGCAGGGCAATGCGCATCAGAACACCCCCCGGTACTTGGCAATGGTCTTGAGCACTTTGGCCGGTACCTCGAACCTTCGTCGGTTGATAATGATGCCGTCCACCTTGCCGAAGGCCGTATTGAGGATCGACAGCGCATGCTCCACCACCGGCACCGTGCTTTTCTGGGCCTCCACTACCAACGCAATCAGATCGGCCCGTCTGAGGCTGACAAAGGCGTCGCGGTTATCCAGCAGCGCTGAGGCATCGAGCAGCACCACTTCTCCCGGCGAGGCCGTCCGCGCACCTCCGACGCGGACCGTGATGCCATTTTCCTGAAGCAGTTGTCGTAATTGCGCCACCACAAAACTCACCCCTTCGCCGTGGCGCGCCGAGGTCAGGCCGAGTGTCATGCCTTGTTCGGCTATTCGTTCCGGCTCAAGCAGACCGTAGAGTCGGTAGATGCTGGCATTGAACGCGTTGGTGCTCTGCGCGGTGCTGGTGTCCAGCTCCGGCAGGGTGGTCCACAGCGGCAGGCCGAACTTGCGTTCCACCAGCCCGCCGTCGTGGATACGCTGATCGAGCAGGTAGCACAGGTACACCACCAGCAGGCCGACGACGATGGCGAATGGGATCGCCAGTGTCAGCATCACCAAGGTTTTCGGGAAGATGCGCCCCGGGTTCAGGGTGGCTTCTTCGATCACCGCAATGTTGCTGATCTGGCTGTTGTCCAGTTCACGGTCGATGCGCGATTTTTCCAGGTTGTCCACATACAGCGCGTAGTTGCGCTCGGTGGCGCTCAGCTCGCGGGACAGGCGCGTCAACTCCGGTTCAATCTCCAGGGCCTGCTTGCGCTGGGCTTCCAGATTGACCAGTTGTTTCTGCTGCTGAACCAGTTGGGTACGCAGCGCCAGGTTATTGCTGGACTCGTCCAGCAGCACCCGTTGCAGGTGGATTTCCAGGGTATTCGGCGCGCGGTTTTCCGAGCTCTGTACGGTGTTGCTTTCAGCTGCCACCTGTACCTGCATGGCACGGATCGATGCATCCAGGGCTTTGACCGGCGGTGCGTTATCGGTGTAGGTGCGCATCATGTCGGCGCGTTCCAGCAGCTTCTGGTTGAGCAGGCGGCGCAGATCCTGTTGCTGCGGATTCAGCGCAATCTGGCGCACCGTGGTCACTTCCTTGGGCTGGCTCTTGAGCTGGGTGCGGGTGCTCTCGATGGCGCTGTCGGAGGATGCGATCAGGCGTGTGGTGTTGAAGGTTTCGCCGCGCAGCACGTTGATGCGCTCAGACAGATCCTCCAGGCGATCGGTGATGCTCGCCGCGCCGATTTCGTTCAAGTGCGTGAGGATCTGCTCCTTGTAGCTCTTGATCTCGGTGGCGCTGTTGGACACCTGGCCCTCATAGAACGCGTAGAGGCTTTTGCGCCCCAGCGCCTGGGTACGCTCGTTGATGTAGATCTCGACCCAGCTTTTGACCACGGCCTGGGCGATCTGCGGGTCGCCCCACTTGAAGGTGATGTCCATCACCGTGGAACCGGCCGCGTGGCTGACCTCGAAGCTTTGCTCCAGGCCTGCGGCCAGGCGCTCGACCGGAGTGGTTTTTTCAATGACGCCCAGGGATTCCAGCACCACGCGCACGCCATCGGAGATCGCGGCGGTGGCATTTTTGACATGGTATTTGCCCAGCTTCCAGACGCCTTCCGGCGGCGGCTGGTTGGCCAGCACTTCCAGGTAACGCTCGGCGACCGCCCGCACAATCGGGCGTCCGGTCAGCAGGCGCTCCTCGTCGACAATCGGGTCGCGCTGGGTGCTGGGCATTACCAGCGCCTGACGGTTGCTGATCTCGATGGGCAGCGTCGAATCACGCCCCGGCTTCACCAGCAGGCGCGCGGTGGATTCATACTTGGCCGGCAGCAGGAACGCCCCCAGCAGGATAATGACCAGCGCAGCGATGGCTGCCAGCTTGAACTCGTGGCGGAAGATGAAAAACAGGCGCAGAAGATCACGAAAAGAACGGATCTCGATCATGGGATGTCGCTCCTTTAGTTGGTGCCGCCGCTGGTTCGGGAATAGTTGTAGCCAACCCCGATGGACTTGGTGAACGGAATCAGCTGGTTCAAGTAGGTGTCCACTCCCTGGATACGCTCGCCCACGTTGGATTTGGGCACGAACACCACGTCGCCGCGTTGCAGTCGCACCGGTTTACGGCCGACGGGGCCGGTCTTGAGGTATTGGCTGAAGTCCAGGAAGTAGGCGCGGTAGGTGCCCTCGGCATCCTCACGCAGCAACGCAACCATGCTTGCGTTGCCCGCGGGGTTCACGCCGCCGGCGCCGACAATCGCCTGTTCCAGTGTGTTGGCGATACCGATCTGCACCGAAGTCGGGTTATTCACCGCGCCGCCGACGATCACCGAGTTGCTCGGTGCCTGGTTGATATTCACCGTCACCCGCGGTTCGCGGTACACCGGTGCAAGTTTGTTGCTCAATTCGGCGGCCAACTCCGAGGGCTGGCGCCCGGCGACCTGCAGTGGCCCCAGGAACGGGTAGTTGATCTTGCCGTCGGTCTGCACCGTGTACAGCGTCAGCTCGTAGATGGTGCTGACGTTGAACGCCGACAGCGTCGGCATCTCCCCGGCATCGCGCACGATACGCAACTGGTCGCCGACGCGGATGCGTTCCACCGCCGGTGGCAACTGGGCCAGTTGGTCGAGGGCGCGCTTGCCTTCCTCCACCGCCTGGTCATCCGGCGTGACAATGCGGGCCGGCGTGTTGCACCCGGCCAGGGCGAGCATCGCTACAACAAGCAAGATTTGTTTCATCATAGGTGACTTCCTGTAGGTCATGATGCTCACTTCCAATAGCCGGGGAACATGCTGATGCGTCGCTTGACCGCAACGGGGAGGCGGCGCTCCAGGTGGCCCAGGCGATAGCCGAGCAACTTGAACGCACTGCGCACCAGCACTTCGGGGACGCGGTGCAGTGCACCGGCCTTGCGCAGTGCCGCCAGCTCCGCCAGCACGTAGCGTTTACCTTCACCGCCGGCATCGCCAAAGGCCTGGCGAATCCACGGTTCGCGACCGTAAAACACGCCAATGTCGAAGTAGCGGTGAAATTCATCCATGACACGGTAATCGTGGGAGTGGTACACCCGCGCCGAGGCGGCGTAGCGCACCTTGTAGCCGTCGAGCAGCATCCGCGCGGCCACGTAGGCGTCTTCGCTGCCGATCACATCGGCGGGGAAGCCACCCACGGCTTGCAGTGCGCTGCGCCGGTACACCGAAAACGAATCGGAACTGAAGCAGGTCTTGATCCCCAGTTGCGGGGCGTCGGCCAGGCTTTTGCTGCGGCTCTGGGCCGGGTAGTTGAAGTGCCGCGACTGCGCGCCGAGCACACCGGCGTCCGGGTGCGGCAATTGGCGCCCGTAGGCCACGCCGTTGAGCGGGTCCTGCTGCAGTTCATCGAGCAGGTTGGCAAACGTTTCGGGGTCGGCAGGAATCGCGTCCTGGGTCATCACGATCAGCGCATCGCCGCTCACCTGTTCGCTGGCCCAGCGCCGCGTGCCGCCGTGGTTGAAATCGCGGGCGTCGATCACCTCGACCCGGGCGCCGAACTCGCGAAAGCGCGCCACTGTGTCATCGCTGGAGGCGCTGTCCACCACCAGCATCTCGTCCGGTTGCCTGGTTTGCATCTTCAGCGCAGGCAACAGCCGCGCCAGGTGGCCGGCGGCGTTGCGGGTCGGGATGATCAGCGAGGTGCGCATGTCACTTCTTCACGTCGGCAGGCGCGCGCCCGTAGATATCGTCAAAGCGCACGATATCGTCCTCGCCCAGGTACTCGCCGCTCTGCACCTCGATCATCACCAGATCGATGATGCCGGGGTTGGTCAGGCGATGCTTGTGCCCGGCGGGAATATAGGTGGACTCATTGGCGTTGATCAGAAATTCGCGCTCGCCATTGGTGATCTGCGCAGCGCCGCTGACCACCACCCAGTGTTCACTGCGGTGATGGTGCATCTGCAACGACAACGACGCCTGCGGCTTGACCACGATGCGCTTGATCTTGAACCGGCTGCTTTCCTCCAGCACGGTGTAGGTGCCCCAGGGCCGGGTGACGGTGCGGTGCAGGCTGTACGCCGGATGGTTCTGGCGCTTGAGTTCGGCAACGATATAGCGCACATCCTGGCTGCGGTGGGCGTCGGCAATCAGCAGGGCATCGGGGGTGTCGACAATGATCAGATCGCGCACGCCCACGGCACCGAGTACGCGCTTGGGCGAGTCGATGTAGCAGTTGTGTACGTCATGCAAAATCGCTTCGCCGTTGATCTGGTTGCCATGGGCATCGCTCGGCGTGAGCTGGCGCAGGGCTTCCCACGAGCCGATGTCGCTCCAGCCGATATCGCAGGGCACCACGGCCACTTGCGTGGATTTCTCCATCAGCGCCACGTCGATGGAAACGTCCGGCGCGCTGCCGAAGGCCTCTGCGTCCAGCTCACGCTGGCGCGAGGTTTTGTTCTGCAGGTGCTGGCTGTGCTCCAGGGCCGCGCGGGCCGCCTGCAATACCTCGGGCGCGTAAGTGGTCAGTTCGTCCACCAGGGTTTTGGCCTTGAAGCAGAACATCCCGGCGTTCCACAGGTGCTTGCCGCCGTCGAGGTAGGCTTGTGCGGTGGCCAGGTCCGGTTTCTCGACAAAGCGCTGCACGCGGTTGCCGGTGCTCAGTGCCTCGCCTTTTTCGATATAACCAAAGCCGGTTTCCGGGTGGTCGGGCTGGATGCCGAAGGTCACCAGAAAGCCTGCCTCGGCCAGGTCACGGGCCTGGGTCACGGCGGCGGCGAACGCAGTCTCGTTGTGGATCAAATGGTCGGCGGGCATCACCAGCAGTTGTGCGTCATCGCCAAAATGTTCCTGCACATGCAGCGCCGCGACGGCAATGGCGGCGGCGGTATTGCGACCGAACGGCTCCAGCAGCAGGTCCAGGGGCAGGCGGGACGGGTTGACCAACCGGTAGTCATCGAGTGTACGAAACAGCATCTCGCGGTTGGTCACCGTCAGCACGCTCTCCACACCGGGCAGGCGTGCGGCACGCTGGAAGGTCTTCTGCAACAGGCTCTGGCCATCGCGCATGCGCATGAACGGCTTGGGCATGTTCTGGCGTGACACCGGCCACAGCCGCGTGCCCGACCCACCGGAAATAATGCAGGGTATCAATCCGTTGAGGGTATTCATCAATAGACTTCCTTGGTGGACAGAACGGCGGGAACCGTCATGAAGACGATGTACAAGTCAAACCACACCGACCACTTGGAGATGTATTCCAGGTCGTACTCGACACGTTTCTGGATCTTGAACAGAGTGTCGGTTTCACCCCGGTAACCATTGATCTGCGCCCAGCCGGTAATGCCCGGTTTGACCCGGTGCCTTGAGCTGTACTCGCTGACCGCCACCTCGAAGGGCACGCCGGCAGCCTTGGTGGCAGTGGCGTGAGGGCGCGGGCCGACCATCGACATGTTGCCCAGCAGCACATTGAACAGCTGCGGCAGCTCGTCGATGCTGGTCTTGCGGATGATGCGCCCGACGCGGGTGATGCGCGGGTCGTGCCGGGTGGTTTGTTGTTGCGCGGTGAAATCGCTCTGGTCGGTGTACATCGAGCGAAACTTGAACACCCGTATTTCATTGTCGTTGTAGCCAAAGCGGTTCTGGCGAAACAACACCGGGCCCCTGGAGTCGAGCTTGATCGCAATGGCCGTGATGATCATCACAGGCGACAGCGCCACCAGCGCCAGGCTCGCCAGCAAACAATCTTCAAGACGTTTGATCACCGGCGACCAGCCGCGCAGCGGTAACTGCGACGTGTTGAACATCAGGATGCCGCCCACGTCGGTGATCTTGCTATGGCCGTAGCGCAGCGCGGCCATGTCCGGCACCAGCATCACGTTCACCGACAACTGTCGCAGACGATTGACCAACCCATGGATGCGCTGCTCCGCAGCCCAGGGCAGACAGATCATCACCTGGTTGACCTGCTCGGCGCGGATCAGCTTTTCCAGGTCGCGGGTGTTACCCAGCAATGGCAGATTGCTTAACTCCTTGGGGATGCGCTCGGTGCGATCATCAATAAAACCGATCAGACCGGAGCGGATATCGCCGTTGCGTTGCAGGTGGTCGGCAACGTGCACGGCGGTGTCGGTAAACCCAAGGATCACCGTGCGCTGCAGGTACTTACCCTTGCGCATCAAACTGCTGTAAAGGCGCAGCATCAACAAACGTTCGAGACAAAACAGCCCAAGGCTGGCGAAGTACCAGGTCAACAGGTTACGTGGCGTCAATTGTGGAAAAAATTGCAATATCTGATACATGAACAGCAGGATGCAGAAGGCGGCTGACCAGGCCTTGACCTTGGTTTTCAATCGGAGACGGTTGCTGAACAATTCCTCCGAATAAATGCCCAATGCCTGAAACAAAATGATGGTCAGAAACGCAAAAAATACGAGCAGACCAAGGAAGTGCGAACGCATCTCTGGGTTCATCGGATCGATGAAAAAAACCAGTACCAGCGGGGGTAATATCGCACTTAGACCATGAATAAATTTGACAAAAACAACAAAAAACTCAACAAAACCGGCACGCGTTAAAAACAAGCTATCGACTGATGACTTTTCTCGCATAAAACATCCCTCATTGCACTCCATGCGTTTAACCGGTATGCGTTAGTAGTGCATTAAACTCGGCTACGCTGGTGAAATCGCAACTAATCAATCCAAATGCGACAAATCCATTCGAAGGGATCTTGCGGAGCAGTGGCTAAAGGAAGTGTTCCTCATGGTTGCTTAGTCAACGAATTGACGGTGGTGCGGATGCAGCGTTCTAAAGGTGTTAAGCAGGTTTTTCTGAGGCATTTTATTGACATTCCTTGTCTGGATACTTGGTTAGAGGAGGGTGTGTTTTTGAGTGTAGGAACAAAAATGAAATTTTTCCTGCTCAACAGCGAAGGTTTTTCAAAAGGCGGTGGGAAAGGGGGACAAGGAGAAGGTGGAAGTTACGACTAAGCGCCGTGGCTGCGGGGTTTTAACGAAGTGGAAGTTGTCTTTTTAACTTCAAAAATAAATGGAAAAAAGTTATTCGAAGGACGATAGCGACCATTTTGAATGGTGGTGCTTGTTCCCGACGGGGCGGCATTACTCGGTAAAAAATGTGGGAGCGGGCTTGTTCGCGAAAGCGGTGTGTCAGTCACAGGATTCAGCGAATGACACACCACCTTCGCGAGCAAGCCCGCTCCCACATGGATTCTGCGTTTTCAGCCTAATCGCGCGGCCGCGCGTGCGGTAATTTCACCTCGTACCTTGCGTGACTCGGCGGTGCGCTTGTGGGCTTCGTCCAACACATGCTGTGGCGCAGTGTCCGGGCGCCCGGCGTTGAACGGTGGCGCGGGTGCGTATTCGATCTGCAACTGCACCAGTTGCGCCGCCGCTTCGCTGTACAGCTCCGCTGCCAGCACCAGCGCAAAGTCGATCCCTGCCGTAATGCCGCCGCCGGTGAAGAGGTTGCCGTCGCGCACCACGCGCTCCTGTATCGGGATTGCCCCGAGCGGGGCGAGCATGTCGTGGTAGGCCCAATGGGTGGTGGCCTTGCGACCGCGCAGCAAACCCGCTGCGCCGAGTACCAGCGAGCCGGTGCACACCGAGGTCACGTAACGCGCAGTGAGCGACTGGGCCTTGAGGAAGTCGAGGGTGTCGACATCTTCCATCAGCGCACCGACGCCGGCACCGCCGGGTACGCAGAGCACATCCAGGTTGGGGCAGTCGGCATAGGTCATGGTCGGCGTGAACACCAGGCCGGTGCTGGAGGTGACCGGTGCGAGGTCCTTCCATACCAGATGTAATTTCACGTCCGGCAGCGAGCCCAGTACGTCGTAAGGGCCGGTGAGGTCCAGTTGCTGAATGCCGGGGAACAGCAGGAAGCCGATCTGCAAGGTCATGAATGAAACTCCGCTGAGAAGAAGTAGACGCTTGCACTGTAGAAGCCTAGGCTCTGGCGTATACGCCATTGAACCCACAAATCGCGCCAATCATGCCCAGAATCATTCACGTACTCGCTTTTGATAACGCCCAGGTGCTCGATGTGACCGGGCCATTGCAGGTGTTCGCATCGGCCAATGATCTGGCCCGTCAGCGTAGTCAGACGTTGCCGTATCGCGTCTCGGTGATCGCGGCCCAGGCCGAACCGGTCATGACTTCCGCCGGCCTGGCGCTGGTGGCCGAGCCGTTGCCGGCGTTCGACACGCCGTGCGACACCCTGGTCATCGCCGGTGGCTGGGGCGTCTACGGTGCCGCCGAGGACCCGGCGCTGGTGCAGTGGGTACGCGCAAAGGCCCGGCACACGCGGCGCATGGCTTCGGTATGCACCGGTGCTTTTCTGCTGGCAGCCAGCGGCCTGCTCGACGGTTGCCGCGTCGCCACCCACTGGACACGTTGCGAGGAACTGGCGCGCAAGTTTCCCGCGTTGACGGTGGAGCCAAACCCGATCTTCATCCAGCAGGGCGCCGTGTGGACGTCGGCCGGTGTGACCGCCGGTATCGACCTGTGCCTGGCGCTCGTCGAGGAAGATCTCGGCCGCGCCGTGGCCCTGGAGGTGGCGCGGCACCTGGTGGTGTTCCTCAAGCGCCCCGGCGGGCAGTCGCAATTCAGCGTCACCCTGTCGCTGCAAAACGGCGGCAGCCGTTTCGCCGAATTGCATGCCTGGATCGCGGAGAACCTGACGCTGGACCTGAGCATCGCCACCCTGGCAGCCCAGGTCGGCATGAGCGAGCGCAGCTTCGTGCGCCACTACCGCGCCGAAACCGGCCAGACTCCCGCTCGCGCCGTCGAACTGATCCGCGTCGAAACCGCCCGCCGGCAACTGGCGGACAGCGCAGCGTCGATCAAGCGCATTGCCGTGCAGTGTGGGTTTGGTTGCGAAGAAACCTTGCGCCGCAGCTTCCTGCGCGCAGTGTCGGTGACACCTCAGGCATACCGGGAGCGTTTTTCACCGGCGTAGCCATGGTGCCAATTGAAACGGCCCTGCCAAACAAGTAGCTCCTGTGGCGAGCGCCAATCCCTGTGGGAGCTGTCGAGCTTCAGCGAGGCTGCGATGCAGGCGACTCGGTATGGTAGGTACACCGAGGTGATCCCATCGCAGCCTCGCCGGGGCTCGACAGCTCCCACATTTGATTGGGGTCGACTGTGAGGGTGTGTCCGGCGTGAGACTTGCGAATGGAAATACAGACCACACCACCGATCTTCTGTGGGAGCTGTCGAGCTTTAGCGAGGCTGCGATGCAGGCAACTCGGTCCAGCAGGTACACCGAGGTGATCCCATCGCAGCCTCGCCGGGGCTCGACAGCTCCCACATTTGATTGGGGTCGACTGTGAGGGTGTGTCCGGCGTGAGACTTGCGAATGGAGATACAGACCACACCACCGATCTCCTGTGGGAGCTGTCGAGCTTTAGCGAGGCTGCGATGGGATCGCTGCGGTGTATCTGCCAGACCGCATCGCCTGTATCGCAAGCCTTATCCTGCGGGGAGGGGGCTTTTATCGTTGCAGCAATTCCAGCAACGCCGCCAGGGTCGCTCGCGGTGCTTCCTGAGGAATATTGTGGCCCACGCCAGGCAATACCTGGCGTCGATAAAACCCGCTGAAATGTGCGAGGTCTTCATCTTCTTCCGGCGCAGGACCTACGCCGTCGTCGGCCCCGCACAACGAAATACTCGGCACTGAAATCGGTGGTTGTTGCGCCAGCGCCTGTTCAATGGGTTCCAGCGCAGGATCACCCGGGGCGTACATGAATCGATGGCGATAGGAGTGAATCACCACCTCGACAAAGTCCGGGTTATCGAATGAAAGCGCGGTCTGCTCATACAGGCTCGGTCCTTCTGCCCACGACGGCGACCAAAGCGCCCACAGCAATCGGCAGAGCTCGCGGCGGTTGTCCGTCAAACCCGTCGCGCCGCGTGGGGTGTGAAAATAGTACTGGTACCACAGTCGATGCTCCGTCGCAGGCGCTTGAGGCTCGTCGGAGTGGGCAATGTCCTGAATGTTGTAGCCATCCCCGGTGACCAGCCCACGCACCCGCTCCGGCCACAGTGCCGCGACGATACAGGCAGCGCGCCCGCCCCAGTCGTAACCGGCCAGCGTGGCTTGCGCAATCGACAGCGCATCCATGAAGTCCAGCAAGTCCCTGGCCAGCGCCGCTTGCTGCCCCGAGCGCATCACCTGTGTGTTGATGAACCGCGTCGGCCCGTAGCCGCGCAAGTAGGGCACCAGCACGCGATAGCCCTGCTCGCCCAGGACCGGCGCAATCCCATCATAGCTGCGCGGGTCATAGGGGAAACCGTGCAACAGAATCACCGGTTCACCGTCGGCCGGGCCATGGGCCTCATAGGCCATGTCCAGCATGGAGGTACGCACGTAAAGCAGCGGGGCAGGGCAGTTCATCGTAGGCTCCTATCGACGCGTCAAAAGTTAAACCCTATGGTCACGGCTGCCACACCGTCTTCTCCCCACTCAACTTCCTGTCCAGAAACGTCGCCGCGCTGATCAACGCCAGATGGCTCAGCGCCTGGGGCGTGTTGCCCAGGTGCCGTGCCTGGGTGTCGAATTCTTCGGCGTACAAGCCCAGCGGGTTGGCGTAGCGCAGCAGTTGCTCGAATTCCAGGTGGGCCTTTTCCACCTGGCCGGCGCGGGCCAGGCATTCGACATACCAGAATGAGCAGGCCGCGAAAGCGCCTTCGGTGCCCTGCAGGCCGTCGATCTGGCTGTCGTCGTTGCGATAGCGGTAGACCATGCCGTCGCGTACCAGGCTTTTCTGGATCGCGGCCAGGGTCGACAGCCAGCGCGGGTCGGTGGCGGCGACGAAGCGTACCAGCGGCATCAGCAGCATTGAGCCGTCGAGGGCGGTGCTGCCGATGTGCTGCACGAAATGCCCTCGCTCCTCGTTCCAGAAGTTTTCCCAGATGTCGGCGTAGATCGCCTGGCGCGTCTGGTCCCAGCGGGCGAACGGCGCCGGCAGCGAACGTTTGGAGGCCAAGCGAATCGCGCGGTCCAGCGCCACCCAGCACATCAGCCGCGAGTGCAGGAAGTGATGCTGTTCGCCGCGCATCTCCCAGATGCCCACATCCTTGGTGTTCCAGATTTCGCAGACCTGGTTCGCCACGTCCACCGTGTGTTTCCAACCCTCATGGGAGATGGCTTCACCGTATTTGTTCACCAGGTAAACCGCGTCCATCAGCTCGCCGTAGATATCCAGCTGGACCTGATCGAACGCTTCGTTGCCGATGCGCACCGGCGTGGCGCCGCCATGGCCGCTGAAGTGATCCAGGGTGTCTTCCGGCAACTCCTGGCGACCGTCGATGCCGTAAAGAATGTTGATCTTGATCGACTGGCCGCAGCAGTCGCTGACGCGGCCCTTGAGCCAGCGCATGTAGCTGTTGGCTTCCTCGATAAATCCCAGGCGCATGAACGCGTAAACCGTGAAAGAAGCGTCGCGGATCCAGGTGTAGCGATAATCCCAGTTGCGCTCGCCGCCGGCAGTTTCAGGCAGGCCGAAGGTAGCTGCGGCGATGATCGCGCCGTGTTTGCGCGAGGTCAGCAGTTTCAGCGCCAGGGCCGAGCGGTTGACCATTTCGCGCCAGCGCCCGCGGTAATTGGATTGGCTGATCCAGCCGCGCCAGAACTTCAAGGTGCGTTCCAGGTAGAGGTCGGTGCAAGCGTTGGTGACACGTGGATCATCCTCACCGCCGAGCACGAATTCGGCACCTTCGTCCTGGGCCAGACTGAAGCTGGCGACGGCGGCATCGTCTTCGAGGGTCAGCGGATGGCTGCCGCTCAGGCGCAGGCCTGGCTGGTCGGCGGCGCTGAACAGCACGCCGGAATTGGCCATCTCGGCGCGGGTGGTGGCCCGCGCATAGTCATGGCGCACGGC
This sequence comes from Pseudomonas trivialis, assembly GCF_036864995.1. Taxonomy (NCBI): domain Bacteria; kingdom Pseudomonadati; phylum Pseudomonadota; class Gammaproteobacteria; order Pseudomonadales; family Pseudomonadaceae; genus Pseudomonas; species Pseudomonas trivialis. Next base: position 1,943,520 of record NZ_CP142151.1, read on the forward strand.
GCAGCGCAGGTGAATGGTCGCCTTGCCGCTGACCACGCGCACGCGACGAATCAACAGCGGCAGGTCATCGATATCCTCACTGACGGTGAGCAGATCGGTGATCTCCACCACGGCTTCGTCACTCAACCAGCGGGTTTGCAGCACATTGGTGTCGGGCAGGTAGATCTGCTCGCGACGGGCGTCAGGCAGGTCGGGGGTGAGCTGGAAAGTGCCGGCTTCGGGGGTGTCGAGCAACGCGCAGAAGATCGACGGGCTGTCGAATTCCGGCCAGCAGAAAAAGTCGATGCTGCCCTTGTCGTTCACCAATGCTGCGCTGCGCATGTCGCCGATGATGCCGTGCGCGTCAATCGCGCTCTGGGGTTCGTTTCTGAAATCAACCATTGCCACGAAACTCCGGATAAAGGCTCATGCCGCCGTCAATGAACAAGGTGCTGCCGACCACATAATCGGACGCGTCACTGGCCAGCCATACCACCGCATTGGCCACGTCTTCCACGTCGCCAACCCGGCCATAGGGGATCAGCTTGAGCAGCTCTTTTTGCGCCGCGCCTTCGGTGGCTGCGCGGTTGATCGCCGTGCGAATCGCCCCCGGCGCAATGCCATTGATGCGAATGCGCTGCTCGCTGACCTCCTGGGCCAGGGTGCGCATCAACATCTCCACACCGCCTTTGGACGCTGCGTAATTCACATGGCCGGCCCAGGGAATCAACTGGTGCACCGAACTCATGTGGATGATCTTGCCGGCCGCGCGGGAAACACCTTCGCGCACACCCTGGCGATTGAAAATGCGCACCGCTGCACGGGCGCAGAGGAACTGGCCGGTGAGGTTGACGCCGATCACGGTGTTCCAGTCGTCGAGGGTCATATCGACCAGGTTGGCGTCCTTTTGCAGGCCGGAGTTGGCGACCAGAATATCCAGGTGACCGAATGCGTCGAGGGTCTGGGCAAACAGATGCTCCACGTCAGCCTCTTTTGACACATCGCCGCCGATGGCAATGGCGCGGCCGCCGTCGGCATTGATCTGCGCGGCCAGGGCTTCGGCCGGTGCCGCCTGGGAATTGTAATTGAGCACCACCGCCGCGCCGGCTTCGGCCAGGGCCTTGGCGGCGCCTGCGCCGATGCCGGAGCTGGCACCGGTGACCAGCGCTACTTGTTGCTGCAATGTGATTTGCATCGGCCCACCCACTGATTGTTGAGAGTCCCTTGTGCTGACTGGCGGGCAGCGCTGGAAGTTCAGGGCCATGCATGATTGCCCGCCAGGAACCGATTCCGACCGATGTGCCACACAGGAGGTCAGTTGATGCGTTTCGACCGCAGGTCGGATCTGTCGACTGAAGACCGCCCCGTTCACTGGAGAAACCCATGTCGGTATCGACGACTGATCCATCCGTATCCACTTCATCGTTCCATGGTCACTCGCAGACTAATGCCAGGCCTGAGGACGCTGCCCCGCGTTCTTCGCCTGCTGCGTCGTCCGTCATTGGACAAAAAGCGACCAATGTGAGCTTTCATTTCCATCAAAACCACGGCGGACCGGTTTTCGGTCAACCACCTACCACAGCGCCTTATCAGCATCAGCACGCCGAGCCTCAGCGCCCTGCGCCCTCGATGTGGGGTTTGCTGGCAATGGTCAATAACTTGATGAGCCTGCTAGGGTTCGGTCGGCCACCCCAGCTTGCGGGCGTGTCGACGAAGAATAACGAACAGCTGGCGCAGATGCTGTTCAATAATTTCGATGCCTTCAGAGACCCGAAGAAGCCGAGTTATGTCAGCCTCGACAGTATTCGAACGATGTCAAAAAAAGCCTGGACCAGCGATCCGGTCATGAACCAGAACATCCTTCTGGCCAGAGAAATGCTCAAGCGCCCGGCGCTTATGAGAGGTCTCGATCAGGATAAATTCACGGGCGCGCAGGATGGCCTGATCAGTTTGCAAAACCTGGCCGCCGTCAGCCGGGGCGATACCTACTTCAAGTACAAAAGTGATAAAGAGCTGGTCGGGTCGATATTCCAGCACTTCAACGAATTGAAAATGCCCGGGGCGCAGCATCTCCAGATCAGCGACCTGGCAAGGTGGGCTGCCGAACCTCTGATGGGTAAAGATCATCAGGATGACCTGATTCAGATGGCGCGTGAAATCCTCAAGCGTTCTCAGTTGTTGGAAAACCTCAATGCCTTTCAACTCGGGTCCAACGGCGACACTATCAGCCTGTCAGCGCTCTATCACTTGTCTCGCTGACAGTTGCCCCGGCGCCACCCACCGTGCGTGGCGCCTGGTAACGGGTTGGCCACCCGCCATGGCGCAACGATTTTTACATGCTGTCATTGGTGTTTTTCGAGCACTCGGAACTGGCTCCCTTATCCAGCCACATATCAGGTGTTTGCCTGACCTGAGTTTACTCGATGACCGGGCTCATCAAGTTGATGCTCACCAGGCAGGCCTATATTTGAAAAAGTTGGAGATAGCTCATGAGTATCGAGAGCGCATTACCTTACGCACGGCTTTCTGCGCTGGATACAACGGCTACGCCGTCAGCCGTGCCAACACCGGCATCGTCTCCCGCGGCCTGGGGTGAAAATCGGGATGCAGTAACGGCCGAGGCACCTCGTCAGTCTTCAAGGTTGCGCGGATCATTGTCCGTGCTGCATCACCGAGGTTTGCAGAATTTCCCCAATGTGCGGGCGCGGACTTCTCCCATCGGCTGCGCAACGACGGACAGCCAGTTGGCCTCGGCACTGGAAAAAGACTATTACCTGTTGTGCCCCTTCCTGAAGGAGGGCCGCCTGACCCTGTCATCACTGCAGCAGTTTGCGGCTGAGCCCAACGACGATTGCGACGAGCGAAGCCGCCTGAGCCCGATAGTGGGGGAAATCCTCAAGCGCCCGCGACTGACTGATGCGATCTTGACCCGCGATGGCGACATCACCCGCGACAGCCTCAAGATGGCCGCTTCGGCGATGCAGGGCAGCAGTTCGCCGCAGGTATTCAGCCAGGATCCGTTTCATGGCAAGGGCAATCACGAGGTGGTATTGGCCCTTAAAGAACTGTTCGAGCAACTGCGCGAGCCGGCGAAGGATCGAAAGTTTTTCTTTGGCGCTCGCCAGTACGTGGCAATCGCGGCGCTCAAGGAGGTGATGCAGGACCCTTACGAGGTTGATCGGCACGCAGTGCCTGTAGTCGATCCGTCCACAGGCATGCCCAGACCCAAATACAGCGAGCGCTGTGTGTACATGGCGAAGAATGTGTTTGCTCGACCGGAATTGATGCCCTCTCTGGAGCGCGCCAACGCCGGGCTGCTGTTTGGTCCGATGTGTCCGCAGGGCTATCTCAGCAATACGTGCCTTGATCATTGGCTTGAGCAGGACGCGGAGCGCAAGGCACGTTGAGTGCAGTTGGCGGAGCCACTTTACAGGCGTTTGGAGCGGTCAGGCGGGAACCATTTGCGGCGGTTTGCCACGAATAAGGCACCCATCGGCAGGAGTATGTCGGTGGGTGTCTTCAACTACTGGATCAGGTCTGGATCATGAACTCGACATCCGTTGAATCTCGTCACGCCCAGTACACCGTAGTACCCCTGACTGCTGCATGTGAGGCCAAAAACCAGGACAAGTCTCTGCCGCAGGGCCTCAACCTCACGTCCACGCCTAAATTCAGCTTCAAGGCACCTACTACCGAGGACTTTCATAAAGGTTCGAGAGCGCTCACGGAGAAGTCTGAGTCCGGTTTATCGAGTTCACTGCTCGCCAGCTTACGGAACCTGTTTTCCCGTCGAGCGTGATCATGTCCGCAGTATTTTCCCGCTGACCGCTACCCCTGCCAGCAGAATCCCGATCAGCATGAAGGCGGTGGCCAGACTGCTGCCGTGAGCAATGAACCCGATCACCGCAGGACCCGCCAGAATCCCTGCATAGCCCAGGGTCGTGATGGCCGGCACGGCAATGTGTTCCGGCATTACGGTCTGCTTGCCGACTGCGGTATAGAGCACCGGAACGATGTTTGAACAGCCCGCGCCCACCAGCGCATAACCGAGCAATGCCATTTCCCAGGCAGGGGAGAGTGTCGCGAGGAATATGCCGGCCGCCGCCAGCGCACCGCCGACCACGATCACACGCGTTGCGCCCAGTCGACGCACGATCACATCACCAGTCAGGCGTCCGGCGGTCATGGTCAAGGCAAAGGCCGCATAGCCCAGGCCCGCATAGGCTTCATCCAGGCCACGTTCGGCATTGAGGAACACTGCGCTCCAGTCCAGCACCGCGCCTTCAGCCAGGAACACGATAAAGCACAGACAGCCGATAAACAGCACCACGCCATGGGGAATGGCAAACGCAGGTCCGGAGCTTTCACTGCCGTACGGCAACAGATGCGGCGCGGCCTTGAGCAGCGCCACAACCATGATCACGATCACCACCAGCGTCGCCTGCAGGGGCGAGCAGCCGAGCCCCAGCAGGCCGGCGACACCCGCAGCGCCGACGATGCCTCCCAGGCTGAACAACCCATGGAAGCCCGACATCATGGTCTTGCCACTGGCACGCTCGACGATCACCGCTTGCAGGTTGACCGTAGAGTCCACCGAGCCGAGGCCCGCACCGAACAGGAATAACCCGGCAATCAGTAGCGGTATCGAACTGACTGTGGCCAGCATGGGCAAGGCCAGGCAGATCATGACCGTACCCGCCGTCAGTACGCGACGGCAGCCGTAGCGCGATGCGAGCACCCCCGCCACCGGCATGGCGAGGATCGACCCGACGCCCAGGCACAACAGCAGCAGGCCAAGTGTGCCTTCGTTGAGGTTCGCGCGTGCCTTGGCATAGGGCACCAGAGGGGCCCAGGCCGCGATGCCGAAACCGGCGATAAAAAAGGCGATGCGTGTCGACATTTGTTCCAGCCGGCCGGGAACCACGGGCGCTGGGGTGGGGATGGCAGTCATGCAGAGTCCTTGGTTTGACGTTCAACTAACGATGTCCTGCGCGACATCCTTGCACATCAGACCGTGCCGAGCGAGCGTGCTTGCGTCGGCGTTCTGGCTTAAAAGCGCCGGTCGCGAATATTATTTTACAAATGCGGGAACGCTCAGCACGTTACTGACCACAGAAAGGCTATCGAGCCTGCGGGAGGTGTTCTTGAAGGTGTGCTGTCCCCGGAGGAAAGGTTGAACCCCGGATTTCCTGCGGGGATTACTCTTTTTCAGTGCACCTCCCACAGGATCGGTTTTTTGTGATGGGTCAACACTTGCTTAACCAGTGCCTACAACTCGTTAGTTATCTGCCTACGAACTAACGTACGAAATTTCTTATTGGTAGCAATCAGTCTGTTGGTCTTTTTATTGTTTTGTAAAAGACACTTCCATCCTCGTCGTACGAAACTTCCTTTTTATTTTTGAAAGGCCGAATTCCCTCTGGAATCGCTAAGCTTCAGGGCGTTCAGGCACTTTTTTTCGGCGCCCAGCAGGGAGTGACGAGGAAAAGTATTTCAATCAGGAAGTTGATTGGCGGTTACCCAAGATGGCTGATGCGTTTGTTTCTTCACGGTTTAAATTGATATTTCCAGGGCTGGATACAGACTTTCAGGTATTGGCATTCAAGGGCACTGAGGCCATTGATCAGCCATACTTTATTCAGGTTCAGTTAGTCAGCGAAAACGCCTCGATTGACCTGGAGGCCTTGCTTCATCAACCAGCCTTCCTTTGCCTGGGTGAAGTCGATGAAGGCCTGCATGGGCAGGTCTACAGCGTCGGGCGCGATGACCCTGGTGCACGGCTCACGCGTTACCGCCTCACCCTGGCACCGCGACTGGCGTGCCTGGCCCATCGCCGCGACCAGCGGATTTTCCAGCAGCGCAGCGTGCCGCAGATCATTGCGGCGGTGCTCGAACACCACGGCATCCTGGCCGACGCCTATGCCTTTGAGCTTGGCCCGGTGGTGTATCCGCCGCGCGCGTTCTGCGTGCAATACGCGGAAACCGACCTGCATTTTATCCAGCGGCTGTGCGAGGAGGAGGGCATCCATTTCCACTTTCGCCACACTGCGGACAATCATCTACTGGTATTCGGCGATGACCAGACGGTGTTCCAGCGCCTGCCCGCGCAGCGTTACAGCCCGTCAGCCGACCCGATGCACCAGGGCGCTCCGGTGGTCCAGCGTTTCGACCGGCGGCTGGCGACACGCAGCCGGCAAACCGTGCGCCGTGATCACGATTTCGAGCACCCTTCGCTATGTCTGCAGGACACCGCTGGGGACGCTGGTGCGCAACCCCATCAAGACTATCACTACCCCGCAGGCTTCACCGGCCATGCGCGCGGTGTGCAATTGGCGCGACGTGGCCTGGAGCGCCATCAAAGCGATCGACATCGCGTGCTGGGCAGGAGCGATCAACCTGCGCTGCGCAGTGGTCACTTCCTGCCGTTGCAGGACCACCCGGACCCGGATTGCAATGACCTGTGGCTGCTCACGTCGGTGCACCATGAGGGTTATCAACCGCAGGTGCTGGAGGAGGCGGTATTCGAGGCTGGCAAATTCCGTGGCTATCGCAACCGCTTCACCGCGACACCCTGGCGCGCCGTACACCGACCGCCCCTCAAACATCCCGGGCCAACCATCAACGGCAGCCAGACCGCGACGGTGACCGGGCCTGCCGGGGAGGATGTGCATTGTGATGCCTATGGCCGGGTGAAGGTCCGCTTTCATTGGGATCGCCTGGACAAGACCGACGAAAAGAGCAGTTGCTGGGTGAGGGTGGCGTCGGGATGGGCAGGTAATGGCTTCGGCGCGATGATGATTCCACGGGTGGGAATGGAAGTGCTGGTGACGTTCCTGGAAGGCGATCCGGATCGGCCGCTTGTCAACGGCTGCCTGCCCAATGCATCACACCTGCCCACCTACCCGTTGCCACAACACAAGACGCGCAGCGTGTTGCGCAGTTGCAGCTCACCCGGCGGCGATGGCGCCAACGAGTTGCACCTGGAAGACCGGCGTGGCGAGGAACTCATCTTCCTGCGCGCCCAGCGTGACCTGGAACAACAGGTCGGGCACGACAGCCGCCTTGAGGTGGTCGGCGAGCGGCGTGAAATCATTCGCGGAGTGAACACGGTGCGCCTGGAAAGCGAGGATCATCGCCATGTCGTGGGTGATCGCAAGGTGGTGCTCGAAGCTCACGATCACCTCGATGTACAGGGCGACAGCCTGACCCATGTCGGCCAGACCCTGGTGATTGAGGCCGGGCAGCAACTGCACCTCAAGGCCGGTGCCAGCCTGGTGATTGATGCGGGGGCGCAACTGAGTCTGAAGGCCGGGGGAGAGCACTTGGTGATCCAGGCCGGCGGTATCTTCAGCAGCCGGCCAATCATCCCGGGCGGCGCGCCGTCCGTCACGCGCTCAATCAGTGCTATGCCAACGGCTGCTCCGAGCATCTCCAGGGCACAGGGCGCGATCATGAATCTGGCTCGAAAGCTGGACGCGGATTTTTGCCCACTCTGCGAACGCTGCCGCGAAGGCCTGTGCGACGTGCTTGGGAGGGCTGCATGATGGAGAACCTGCCCAGCGAATGGATGGCCCGGCAACAACAGGCGGGACGGCGTCTGTGTCTGATACTCGAGGGAAGCAACCGTGCGCGCCAGCCACTGCTGGCCGTGCGTGAGCCGCCTTACTACCGCAGCCTGTACAGCGAGACCGCTGCAGCGGAGCTGGCAGACTCAGGTCCCGTGATCCTGCTGTTGGAGCATCTGAGTGAACCCGCTCTGGTTGAGTTGTTGCAACATCCCGAGGTCCATTGGGGCTGGCTGGGCAGCCTGCCCGATGAAGACCTGACCAGTCTGACGCGACACTGGCGCGAGCGGTTGATCATGGGGCCGGCGGGTAGTCAGGCGCTCTACCGTTTCCACGACAGTCGCACCTTCGCCCGTGCCCTGGCTCATTTACCGAAAGCACACTGGCCGACCTTTCTCGGTCCTCTGATCAGCGTGTGCTACTGGCATGAAGGCACCTGGCAACAAGCCGAGAACCCTGCACCCGGAGACTATCCGGTGCCTGATCCGGTCCCATGGCAGACCATCCCGAACCCACAGTCTGAAGCGATCCTGCACGCCAATATCCTGCGCTACCTGTTGGCCGAACACAGCGAAAACCTTGCTGCGCTGTTTGAATTCCAAGACCCCGGAATCTGGCTGACGCAGGTACTGGAACAGGCACGTGCCTGGCAATGGAGCGGGGCGCAGCAGCTGGAATTCCTGGTGGTGCGCAGGTTGGAGGAAGCGACGCGAGGCAGCATTGTTCATTGGCAACCGAGAACCGGCGAGGCGCCGGGAGAGCATTTTGAACGGGTTGCTGGGCAATGGCGGGGGGCGGAGCGCGAGGATGAATAAGTGGGTGGGAGTGACGTTATTTGTCTGTGTGATGTCGGGGCTTTATGGGTGTGCGAGGGGGGCGGCGGAGCGCTTTACGTTGGAGGTGGATTTGCCGGCGGACTTTAAAATTAAAACGGCTGCCAATTATCGACCTGCAACGGGGGAGACCTGCACGCTGCCCCGGCGTCGAGGCAAAAGACCTGAACGGAAGGTGTTTTCTTCTGAGTACGCATCGGTAGCGAGTCGAGTGAGTTATGAGCTTCCTCTGACCGAAACGGCGGGCGGATGTCCCCTGGTGTTACGCGACCTGGAGTTTGATATTTATGCAAAGTGGGGCGCGCGGTACTCGGATGTGGCGGGAGAGGTCACGAGCGTCTTTATCGCTGATGGCGCAGCGGCGGGCGCTTCACCCGAAATGGATTCTAGTGTTCAGGTATTACGCCGGCAGTGCCAGTGGTTGTTTCGAACTGCAGGGCCCCAGCACGCAATCATCAAGGTTCTTAAATGCAATTCGGTAACCGATGAGGAAGGCGAGCACAAAAAATCTGTGGCGGTTGAACGGGACCAGCTTGCGAAGAAAACCCTCAGGGTTGTCATAGGCGTCATCAACGAAGAACGACCTTACATGGGCGACAACTGGGTCCAGTTTCCACAGGGCTGGAAGCGTTGTCGGGGAAGCAGCCTGGAGGACCAGAACGCTTTTTGCGCCGCAAATACGGTGGACTTCAAGTCTTTCAAAATGCCCGATGGACGTAGATGCACTATTTATCCAACCTGCACTGAATAAGGATATCCAGCATGGCAATCGAGCAATGGAAGCAGCCTTTTTTTAACGAGAGAATGCCTGCTTGTGCATTACGTGGTGATTGGCTGAGCTTCCGTCTTGTGGAGGCATCAGGGGATGGAAAAGCCTATGGAGGGCTTGCGTACGAGGTGATTGATAGTGCCGGGCAGACACACAAAGGGCAGCTGGACGGAAATGGCTTTGCGCGGCTGGAGGATCAATGCAGAGGTCCTGTCGTGCTGATTTTCAATGCACTCTATGAGGTGGGGGAGAGCGTGTATCAGCATTTGCAGAAGCGCAGTAGCTATCCATTACTTATTACCGACCTCCAGGTCAGAGCTGAAAAAACGCAATTTCCCGATCCTTTAGCTGAGCGTAATGAGAAGAACCCTGCCTGGCAGAAGGGAGATCATTACTATGAGGTTGAGGTGCGTGATCTGGTTCGACACGGTGCCCATTTGCCACCGTTGACACCCGGCATTCATGGCTCCCAACGACACGCGTTAAAAATGGTGGCCGAGTTGGGTTTTGGTCCTCCTGAACAGACACTGTCAGGCGTCGTGTTGTTTCCCAATCGGCATACGGTTCTTGAGGTTCGGCCATTACGTGCGCTTCGGCCAATCCTTTCCAGTGATGATCAATTCTGTGCCTTGAACCTTTACCAATTGGCGCTGATGTCTACTTTGAGTTACTGCGGTTTTGGTCAGGAACCTGCGGATAAACCAATTGAAGAGGTACGTTTTTCGCTGGAGCCCAGTGTGGGAAATGTCTTTGCACAAAAGCTTTCAGGGTATCAGCAGGCATGGAAATTTGACGGCACGCAGGTGCAGCGCTTTTATCCTTTGTATGAGGAGGTGCCGTACTCCAGTCGTTTTGAAATATTGCCCTTCGACCCTGAGTTGTATCCGCAAAACTCTCCAGACTTGGGGATGGCCCAGGAACATCCCGCCAAATTGCATTTTTTTGACGACGAGGCGTTTGGCACTGATACCCAAGCCTTTATCTGCCATCACGATGAGATTGTCTTGATTGCTGTGCGCGGCACCGCCAGTACATCTGATGGATTAAGGGATGCAAATGCTCACCAGGTGCCCTTTTCCGAGGGTGTCGGCAAAGTTCATCAGGGCTTTTACCAGGCATACGGTGCCATGCGCGATTTTGTGTTGCGATATCTCAGCCTGTTTCATAGGGGGCAACGCATCATCATTTGCGGTCACAGCCTGGGCGGCGCAATTGCCTTGTTATTGGCTGAAGGACTGCGTCGCGTCCCTGACCGAGATTACAACCCACTCCTCTACACCTACGGTGCCCCCCGCGCCGCCGATTCCGAATTCGTCGCCGGTGCTTCCAGCCTGGTGCACCACCGCATCGTCAACCACAACGACCCTGTGCCCAGCGTCCCGGCGACATGGATGAACACCACCGCCAAGCTCTGGATTCCCGGTGCCGTCGCATTGTTCAGTGCACCAGGCCCCGGCGGCTTGTTGTTCGCCGCCGGGCTGGTGCGCGTGGGCGGCGACCCCTATCAGCACCATGGCGAACAACAGCATTTCATGCCGATCAAGCTGCCGGATGGCACGCAGTCTTCGGTGTTGTGGAAACCCGGTTGTGAGTCCATCCAGGAAGCGGCCTGCAATCGCGCGCTGCAGTTGTACGGTGACATGCCCGCGCGTGACAACCTGCTGAAACAGCTATTCCAGGCCAGCCAGCATTTCATGACTGCCAGCTACATACCGGCGGCCTGGGCAACCTTGCGTCGTTGGCAGCAGACCCAGGAGAGCCAGGGTACGTTGGTCACGCCGAGGGAGTTCGAACGGATCGACCAGGCGCTTGAGCAAATGGGCCAGCAACTGCGCAACAGGAACCGTGAACTTGATGGTCGTCGGCCGACCAACCAGCGCAGTCGCGCGCACCCACTTAGTCAGGCCTTGAGTGCGGAGATCGACCGCTTGCGCACTAGCCGCGAGCGCCTGCAAAGCTTGCGCTGGCGCCGTCTTGATGCCCGCGACGTCTATGGCAGCCATGCGGACGCGCCGCACATGCTGCCCTGTCTCAAACGCTGGTTCAGCCATCGCGAGAACCGCGCATTGTCCCAGGTTGCCAGCATTCCGCCGCCCACCCTCAATGATCGAGGGAGGGCGCATACACTGGACATCGACTCGATCGTCTAACCTGCGGCGTGCAAAAACTCCACCTGCGCGGGCTGGCGTTTCATCAGCACCTTGCCATTGCGGATCGAGTACAACGGCAGGCCCTGGCTGCGAATTACCTCATAGTCGCTGTCTGCCGAGAGAATCAGCAGGTTGGCCGGCCTTCCAGGCGCCAGGCCGTACCGGTCACCCAGGGCCATGGCCTTGGCGCTGTTGTCGGTGACCAGGTCAAGAGCGCTTTGCAGGTTGCGGTAGCCGAGCATATGGCAGATATGCAAGCCCGCTTCCAGTACGCGCAGGATATTGCCGTTGCCCAGCGGGTACCACGGATCGACGATGGAGTCCTGGCCGAAGCACACGTTCATGCCCGCCTCCAGCAGTTCGTTGACGCGCGTAACGCCACGGCGTTTCGGGAAACTGTCGAAGCGCCCTTGCAAGTGAATGCTTTCGGTGGGGCAGGACACGAAGCTGATACCCGAATGCCCCAGCAGGCGGAACAGTTTGGCGCAGTAGGCATTGTCGTAGGAGCCCATGGCCGTGGTGTGGCTGGCGGTGACACGGGCACCCATGTCGCGGCTGCGTGCTTCTTCGGCGAGTACTTCGAGGAAGCGCGAATGGGGGTCGTCGGTTTCGTCGCAATGCACGTCCACCAGGCAGCCGGTGCGCTCGGTCAGGTCCATGAGAAATTTCACCGAGCTTACGCCCTGGTCACGGGTGTACTCGAAGTGCGGAATGCCGCCGACCACATCGGCCCCCAGGCGAATGGCTTCTTCCATCAGCTCGCGGCCGTTGCGGTAGGACTCGATGCCTTCCTGGGGAAAGGCGACGATTTGCAGGTCGATCAGGTGCGCGCTTTCCTCGCGCACCTGCAGCATGGCCTTGAGCGCGGTGAGGTCCGGGTCGGTAACGTCGACGTGGGTGCGCACATGCTGGATACCGTGGGCGGCCAGGGCCTGGATGGTCTTGCGGGCACGGGTACGGGTGTCTTCTTCGGTGATGGTGGCCTTGCGTTCGCCCCAGCACTCGATGCCTTCGAACAACGTACCGCTCATGTTCCAGCGTGGTTCGCCGGCCGTGAGGGTGGCATCGAGATGGATATGCGGTTCGACAAAGGGCGGTATCACCAGATTGCCAGCGGCGTCCAGGTCGTGGGCTGTTAACGCAGGCACGGCGGTCTGTGTCGTGATGCTGGCAATCCGGCCATTTTCCAGGTGCAGATCATGCAGGCCTTCACGGTTGCGCAGGCGGGCATTGATGATGTGCATGGGCAAGTTCCTCTTGGCTAAAAACAATCAGGCGGCCGACAGATTACCATCGGCACCGGTAAGGCTCATGCCTGCGCGTCAGCCAATGGTTCGCGTACGTGCAGTACGGCGGTGAGCAGCATGTAGGTTATGGAAGCGGCGACTATCCCCACCAGTGGCGCCACCCAGGGCGAGCTGAACGCCAGCACGGTGCCGACGGCATACGCAGCCAACCCTGGCCAGTTGAAGGCGGGCAGGCGGGCAACGGCCAGCTGCGGGTAACGGCCACGATAGCGGTAGAAGAAATCCGCCATGATCACTCCTCCTATTGGGGGGATCACGGTGCCCAGCAGAATCAGGTACGGGACCAGCATGTCATACATGCCCAGCAAGGCCAGCAAGGTGCCGATCACTGCGCCGGCCAGGGTCACGGTCTTGCGGCGGCGAGTGCGTAACAGATTGCAACCGGCCACGGCGAAGTTGTAAATGGTGTTGTCCTGAGTGCTCCAGATGTTGAGCAGTAACATGGCCATCGCCGCCATGGCAAAGCCTTGCAGCAGCAACACTTCAACCACGTCAGGTTGCTGATAGACGATGGCGCCGTAAGCGCCGATCAACACCATCAAGCCATTGCCGACAAAGAATCCGATCAGACTGGCCAGCACCGCGACTCTGGCCGAACGGGAAAATCGCGTCCAGTTGGTGGCCTGGGTCGCCCCGCTGACAAAGGTACCAAACACCAGGGTGATCGCCGTGGACAGGTCCAACTCACCCGTCGGCACCACCGCCAGCAGGCCATCCAGCCCGCCAACCTGTACCGTTGCCACCCACATCGACAGGCATAACAGAATGCCCATCGCCGGCACCGCGATATACGACAGGATCTCAAGGCCGCGATACCCCACGTATGCCGTCGCGCAGAACACCAGTCCAAACAGCACCATCAAACCCAGCACGCTGCCCTGGCTCAATGCGAAATATTTGCCCAGTACCACGGCTGCCGTGGCGGTACCCCAGGCATACCAGCCGATCTGGGTAAAACCGAGAATCAGGTCGCTGAGCTTGCTGCCCACCTCGCCGAAACAGAAGCGACCCATCAGCACCGAGTTCAAGCCGCTTTTGAACGCGATGTATCCCAGTCCTGCAGCGTAGATGCCCAATAGCAGGTTACCCAACGCCACGACACCGAGCATATCGACGAAGCTGAACGCCACACCCAGCTTGCCGCCGGCAAACATGGTCGCTGTAAAAAAGGTGAACCCCAGCAGCACCATCGCGGTGGACGCCAGGCCCTTGCGCGCATGCAGCGGGACCTCGCTGAGAGGGTAATCGTTGCCCGGTTCGTGCTGCGTCATGTGCCTTGCTCCCTGATGGTTGACGCAGGTTTGTTGCACCGCGCGTGCCAAACCGGCAGGCGGTCAGTAATCACTGCACAGTACTTTTAGCCATCTGAAAGAAGCTGTGTTCACCCAGCGCGAAAGCGGTGCAGCAGTGAGACACATTGGATCGTTCGCCGAGTCAGAGTTGTTTGCTCATATACACCCTGCGCAGGCCGTTCTCGACGCAATGATGGGTTTTTACATAGCCTCTGCGAGTGTAGAGCGCGATATTCTCGGTCATGGCTTCATTGGTGTAGAGGACGATGTTCGTAGCGCCCGACTGAACAGCCTGTTGCTCGGCAAAGTCCATCAGCTGCCGCCCGAACCCGAGGCCCTGGGCATTCGGGTCGACGGCAAGATTATCCAGCAAGAGCGCATTACTTGCAGCGGCCAGGATGATAAAGCCCTGAACCCGACCGGCATTGTCCAGCACATGCACCCCGCCGCAGGCAACCCGTTGCTGATAGTCCTCCAGCATCGGGCCGGGTTTACGGCCGATGCGCTCTATGTAAGGCGCGTAGGCGGCCTTGACAATGAGTTCAATGGCAGCGACATCGAGGGCGGTAGCGGGGCGTATCATAGTTGCGAGCTCCGTCGAAAAATGACTGACATGCAGCCGTGCACAAAAAAGCCACCCGCAGGTGGCTTTCCATTCATCAACCGCTCATTCGCCGCGATAGATGCAACCGCTGGTGCAGGTCTCATGGATGCGGATCGCGCTGAGTTCCGGCAGCAGGGGTTTGAGTTCGGTCCAGATCCACTTGGCCAGCACTTCACTGGTCGGGTTTTCCAGGCCGGGGATGTCGTTTAGGTAGTTATGGTCCAGGCGTTCGTAGAGTGGCTTGAAAATCGCCTTGATCTCCGAGAAGTCGCGAATCCAGCCGGTATGGGGATCCAGGTCGCCGCTGAGATGGATCGCCACCTTGAACGAATGCCCATGCAGGCGCCCGCATTTGTGGCCTTCCGGTACATGGGGCAGGCGGTGGGCGGATTCGAACGTAAACTCTTTGAAGATTTCCACGGTATTTTCGGCTCGGTCAGGTATCTGGCAGGCGGCGAGTTTAACAGCTTGATCCCGCACTGCGCACACCGTCCCTCTTATTGCAGGAACGTAGTCAGAGAGCCAGCAGCCTCTCGCCCAACCTGCCGTTATCCGCCAGTTCCAGAAACTCATCCCCCAGCCGCTGGCTCTCGCTCATCGCGGTTTGCCAGTATTTGTGGCGGCTTGCGTCATCCCCCAGGAAGCGTTTGAAGTCGCTGCGGTCCGGCAGCTTGCCGTGCGGCAGGCGAGCGAGGTAGTCCTTTGAGGGCGCCAGCAGCAACACATCCTGCAACCCCTGTTGACTGCTGCGGCGCCATGGCAGGCCCTTGTCGAACCAGCCTGGAATGACCCGGTCGGTGAAATGCGGGTACAGCACGATGTCATCGCCGTCGTAGGGCAGGTCGAGGTGGTAATCCAGCAGGCCGCCGTCTCGGTAGGTGCCCGCACCGGCGCCGGGCAGGTCGCGCACGCCTTGCATCACCATGGGGATTGAGCCAGACGCGAGCAGGGCCTGGCGCAGGTTGTCCAGGCCCAGCTCAATGAAGCGCGACGGGAAATCCTCCAGGGCATGCACCGGCGGCGCCTGGCGCGGGTCGTGGACGATCAGCCGCTCGAAATGCCGCGACAGCCGGGCGCGAGCGCGCAGGTTGTCGGCAATCACCGACGACAGGCCCAGACCCAGCCGTCCGCGGTGGTCATCGGCGAGCAGGCCGTGGCTCTTGACCACCATGATGTTCAGCCGATAGTCGGGGTTGTCCAGCACCTGCGCATCGCGGCCGGCCAGCAGGTCGTCAAGCATGCGCTGGCAACTGCGGGTGACCTCGGCCATGGTCACGCCTTTGGCAAACCGTTGCTCGTTATACAGACGCCCGAGATCAAGCAGGCCTTGCGCAGGGTCCGGCAGGCACGCGCTGGCAAACCGCCAGGAACCGATGGACGCGCCGATCAGTGCGCGCTCACGTGGTGCACGGCGCAGCCAGTCGCCGAACAGCGCCAGGTCCAGCCCCTGGATCCCCAGAGCCTTGGGGCCGCCAGCTGCGCCCGGCAGGATGCCGACCTCCGCAGGCCCAAGGCCTTGCTCGCGGATACGGGTGAATGCGCGTTTGCCAGCCTTGAGGGTCAGGGCGGGAAACTTGACATGGATAGCGGCCATACACGTCTCAAACTGAAGGAGCGAGTTCGCTCGCGAAAAACGCCAACGATAACGCGTGTATTCGGAATAAACAGAGTGACGTTGAGATTTTTCTTATGGAAAATTGCCATGGTGGCAATTCAGTTTGAGTTAAGTTGCAGCGCGTACCGTCGCAGATGTAGGAAAAACATCCTGAAACGGAGACTCATCATGAAGCGCCTCACAGCGCTGGTCGCCGCCGGTATCATCGCTGCGTTTGCGGTGCAGGCGTGGGCAGTGAACCCCGACAAACCACCGAATGTGCCCGGCGCTGTTACCATTATCGCCTTCGATCAGCTTGAAGCCACGGCGCTGGCTTTGCATCCAGGTTCGACCCTGCTGGACACCGACCTGGACGAGCACTATGGCCGTTACATCTATGAGGTCGAGATCGAGGATGCCCATGGCGTCGAATGGGACGTTGAACTGGACGCGCTCTCCGGGCACGTTCTCAAGAATCATCAGGATACGTAATGACGGTATATCGACGCGTCGCGAGTCTGGCAGTGCTGGTGCTCCTGGCCTTCTGCTCAAGCCTGGCCGCCCGCGACCTCAACCAGGACGAAGCCCTGGCGCTGCGCCAACAGGGAGTGATCCTGCCGCTGGAGCAACTGCTGCAACAGGCCATGGCGCGGCATCCCGGATCCAGACTGCTGGAAGCGGAGCTTGAGAAAAAGCACGGCGAGTATGCTTATGAAGTCGAACTGGTGACGACTGACGGCGTGGTGCGCGAAATCAAACTCGACGCCACCACCGGTGTGTTGATCAAAGATAAGGAAGACTGATGCGCCTGCTACTGGTGGAAGACAACGTACCGCTGGCCGATGAACTGCTGGCCGGTCTGCAGCGTCAAGGTTATGCGGTCGACTGGCTGGCCGATGGGCGCGACGCCGTGTATCAGGGCCGCAGTGAACCCTATGACCTGATCATCCTCGACCTTGGCCTGCCGGGCCTGCCCGGGCTCGACGTATTGGCGCAGTGGCGCGCAGCGGCATTGGCCACGCCGGTGCTGATTCTCACCGCCCGCGACTCCTGGGCCGAACGCATCGAAGGGCTCAAGGCCGGCGCCGACGATTACCTGAGCAAGCCCTTTCACCCTGAAGAACTGCACCTGCGCATCCAGGCGCTGTTGCGTCGCTCCCATGGACATGCGAACCAGCCGACCCTGCAAGCGGCCGGTCTGCATCTGGACGAAGGCCGCCAGTGCGTGCTGCGCGACGGCGAGGAAATCCAGCTGACCGCCGCGGAATTCCGTCTGCTGCGCTATTTCATGCTGCACCCTGAACAGATTCTGTCGAAAAGCCATCTGGCCGAGCACCTGTATGACGGCGAGACCGAGCGCGACTCCAATGTGCTGGAAGTGCACGTCAATCACCTGCGTCGCAAACTGGGACGCAGCGTGATCGAAACCCGGCGCGGCCAGGGTTACCGGTTTGGCGCCAGCCCTGCATGAGGTCGATCCAGCGGCGCCTGAGCCTGGGGTTGATCAGCGTGATGGTGATCGTCGGTCTGGTGCTGGCGCAAACCAGTCTGTGGTTGTTCGAGACCGGATTGCAGCGCTACCTGGAAGCCGGTCTGCGTAACGACAGCGAGAACCTGCTGGTGGCGCTGGTGCGTGGGCCGGGCGGCGTGCAGTTGGATGAACAACGCTTGTCGCCGGCCTATCAGCGGCCATTTTCGGGGCATTATTTCCGTATCGATTTTGCCGATACCCACTGGCGCTCCCGTTCACTGTGGGACCAGGAGCTGCCCAGGCTGCCCGAGACCGGTCTCAAGGGTAACCTGCAGTTGGGGCCGGAAGGCCAGCAATTGCTGGTGTTGCGATCGGATTACAAACGCTTTGGTCAGTCAATTTCCATCAGCGTGGCCCAGGATTACACGCCAGTGCGCGAAAGCTTTCGCCTGATGCGTCAGATCGGTCTGGTGATGGGGCTGGCGGCCCTGTTGCTGGTGCTGGTACTGCAGCGGGTCACTGTGCGTCGCGCCTTGCGCCCGCTGGAAACCGCGCGTAACCAGATCGCCCAGTTGCAACAGGGCCAGCGTTCGCAACTGGACACCCAAGTGCCGCTGGAACTCGAGCCGCTGGTGGCGCAGATCAACCACCTGCTGGCCCACACCGAAGACAGCCTCAAGCGTTCACGCAATGCTTTGGGCAACCTTGGCCACGCGCTGAAAACGCCGTTGGCCGTGATGCTGAGTGCGGCGTCGAGCGAGGCGCTCAGGGAGCAGCCGCAGTTAAGCAAACTGCTGCGTGATCAGCTTGAGCAGGTGCAACAACGCCTTAACCGTGAACTCAACCGCGCGCGCCTGACCGGCGAGACCCTGCCGGGGGCGTTGTTTGACTGTGAACAGGAGCTGCCAGGCCTGCTTGCCACCTTGAACATGATCCATGGCGAGCACCTGGACCTGAGCTACCACGTCCCCCCTGGCCTGCAGTTGCCGTGGGACCGGGAAGATTTGCTGGAACTGCTCGGCAACCTGCTGGACAACGCCTGCAAATGGGCCGATGCCGATGTACGGCTGACGATCAGCGAAACCGAAAAGGGTTACCTGCTGGCCGTGGAAGATGACGGCCCGGGCATTCCCGAGACCCAGCGGCAGCAAGTGCTGAGCCGTGGTACCCGCCTGGACGAACAGATCGATGGCCACGGCCTGGGCCTGGGCATCGTGCGTGACATCGCCGAGGTGTGGGGAGGGGTGTTGCAGTTGCAGGAGTCCGAATTGGGTGGCCTGAAGGTATTGATCGAGCTGCCCAAACGCCATTCCTGAGTGGCCAAAAACCAAAGTGTGGGGGGAAGCGCTCAAGCTGAAGTAATGGCTGCGTACGCGTTATTTCAATCACATCCCTGAGGCGAGCAGGCTTGTTGTGGCGAGCGGGCTTGCCCCGCGTTGGGCTGCGCAGCAGCCCCAAAACCATGCTCTGCGCAGTGTCAGGTATACCGCGTTTTCTTGATTGGGGGCGCTTCGCACCCCAACGCGGGGCAAGCCCGCTCGCCACGGAGGCTGCTGGTGCAGCCGCCACGATGGATTTTCCTGAGGCTTACACCCTGAACTGATCCATCAGCCCCTGCTGCTGATTGGCCAGGCTGTTCAATGCCTGGCTCACTCGCGCGGACTCGTTGGCCTGCTCCGACAAGGACTCGGTCACATCCCGGATCGTCGCCACATTGCTGTTGATCTCCTCGGCCACCGCGCTTTGTTCCTCTGCGGCGCTGGCGATCTGCAGGTTCATGTCGCTGATCACCGTGACCGCCTCGCCAATCTGACGCAGTGCCGTCACCGCCTGGCCGACCTGTTCGACGCTGCCCTGCGCCTGGCGATAGCTGTTGCCCATGGCGCTTACCACGGTTTCTGTCCCGCCTTGCAGCTGTTCGATCACCCGCCGGGTTTCTTCCACCGACTCCTGAGTGCGCCGCGCCAGGTTGCGCACTTCGTCGGCCACCACCGCAAAGCCGCGACCGGCCTCACCAGCACGGGCGGCCTCGATGGCAGCGTTCAGCGCGAGCAGGTTGGTCTGCTCGGCAATGGCGCGAATCACTTCCAGCACCGAGCCGATTTTTTCGCTGTTGACGGCCAGGCCTTCGACCTGAGCCATGGCGGTGCTCATATCAGCGGCAAGTTCACCGATATTGCGTGTAGTGCGATCGATCACCGTCAGGCCTTCGCGGGTCGCCTGGTCGGCATCGCGTGCGGCCTGGGCGGCCTGGGCGGCACTGCGGGCCACGTCCTGCGCGGTGGCGCTCATCTCATGGGAGGCGGTGGCCACCTGGTCCACCTGGCGATACTGCTGTTCCATGCCGGCGCTGGTCTGAGTGGCAATCGCAGCGGATTGGTCAGCGGTGCCGCGGGCATCCTGCACCGAGCGTTTGACCTCGGCAATAATCGGTTGCAGCTTGTCGAGAAAGCGGTTGAACCAGCCGGCCAGTTGCCCCAGCTCATCCTGTTTGGCGTAGGCCAGGCGGCGGGTCAGGTCGCCTTCGCCGCTGGCGATATCTTCCAGCATGCGTGCCACGCCGAGGATCGGCCGCGTCACACTGCGGGCCATCAGCCACACCAGGATCAGGCCGAGCACGGCGGCCAGCAGGCCCAGGCTCAACTCCAGCCAGGTGCCGCGGGCGTTGTCGGCATCCAGTTGCGCCTTCAGCGCTTCGGCCGGGCCCATCAGGACTTTTTCTGGCACATCCAGCAACACGCCCCAGGGTTTGCCGTCTGGAATGGGGGTGAACGGCGCGAGCACTTTCAATTGATGGTCGGCGCGCAGGCTGCGCACCTGGGTACTGCCGGCGAGTGCGCTGATCAGTTGCGCGCCACTGGTGCGGTCGACCTGGTCCAGGCGTTGGCTGAGCTTGCTCGCATCCGGGCTGTAGCCGGCGAGCACACCGGTGGGGCTGAGGATACTGACCTGGGTCTGACCGTCATAGAGTTTCTGGCTGGCCTGCTTGCTCACCGCCTGCAGGCTGTTGAGGTTGATGTCCACCGACAGTGAAGCGACGACCTTGCCATCGACCATCAGCGGAAACACGATGCTGGTCATCAGCACATTCTGCCCGTCGATCACATAAAAATACGGTTCGATCACGCAAGGTTTGAGGGTGGTGCGCGGGCACGTGAACCAGGCGTTGGCTTTCTCGCCGCTGGGGCCGACGGACACGTCGGCCATGTCGCTTTCGGGCAGCGCCATCGAGGTGATCTTGCCCGGCGTCGGTTGCGACCAATACAGCGCGAAACGTCCCTTTTCATTGCTGCCCAGTTCGGCCTGGTTGGCGAACAGCTCATCCTTGCCGTCCAGTGCATTGCTTTCGAACACCAGGGAAAGGCCGAGCAGATCGGGGTTGGCCTGCAATGCGGCCTTGACCTGCCGGGTCAGGTCTTCGCGCGTGTCGAAGGCGTCGAGAAAACGTTTTTCGGCCTGTTCACGCAGGAACAATACCTGGCGGGAAAAACCGTGACCGTACTGGTAGGCGTCCATGAACTGCCGGCGAATGCTCAGCGCCTGTCCCTCACCCTGTGCCTCGATGCGAGCCTGCGCCGCCTCATCGAGCATTTGCATGCTGGCCGCCTTGACCTGCGCCGAACTGTGTTCCATGCGATACAGCGACAAGCCTACGAGCAGGGTGACGATGCCCAGCAGGCACAAACCGGCGAGCAGGGTGATTTTCCATTGAATGGACAGTTGTCTAAGGGACATCAAAAAGCATCCTTAACCTGAAGGCACAGAGAACTACTGTGTCGGCTGCGGCGAAAGATTCTTTATTCAACTGATCCATTCGAACCTGAAAACGGCGCCGTTTTTTGACATGCGGCCCTGCCTGCTGCAAAGTGCGCGCCCTCTAACAAGACCTCCTTGAAGCCTGTTCGCCGGCCGCCCTATTCATTGGCTGCGCGCGCGGGCATGCCTGTCTTTTTATGTTTCTGCTTGAGGTAACCATGATTAACGCAGTCATCGCCGCGGTCGGCACCATGCTGGTGCTCAGCCTGTCCCGTGTGCATGTGGTCATCGCCATCATTATTGGCGCCCTCGTGGGTGGCTTGACCGGTGGCCTGGGCATCGAGGCCACGCTTCAGGCGTTCAACGGCGGCTTGGGTGGTGGTGCGACCGTGGCCCTGTCCTACGCTTTGCTCGGTGCTTTCGCGGTGGCGATTGCCAAATCCGGCCTGGCCCATGCGCTGGCGGACAAAGCGCTGATGCTGGTCGATCGCCAGGAAACCACCGGTGGCAGCCACGTCAAATGGTTGTTGATCGGACTGCTGTGGGTGGTGGCGATTGCCTCGCAGAACATCCTGCCGATCCATATCGCGTTCATCCCGTTGCTGGTGCCTCCGTTGCTGTATGTGCTGACCAAGCTGCAACTGGACCGCCGCCTGATCGCCTGCGTGATGACTTTCGGCCTGATCACGCCGTACATGTTCCTGCCGGTGGGCTTCGGCAATATCTTTCTCAACCAGATCCTGCTGGCCAACGTGGCCAAGAGCGGGGTGGACATCAGCCAGGTCAACGTCACCCACGCCATGGGCCTGCCGGCACTGGGCATGGTGGTCGGCCTGCTGGTGGCTGTGTTTGTCAGCTACCGCAAAAAGCGCGTGTATGACCTCGAGAAGATCGAGCGTGTCGAGCAGGTGGCCGTGCAGTACAACCCGCTGACCCTGCTGGTGGCCGGGCTGGCGATTGCCTCGGCGTTCATCATTCAGTTGTGGCTGGACTCGATGATCATCGGCGCCTTGGCCGGGTTCCTGATCTTCTCGGTATCGGGCATCGTGCGCTGGCGCGAAACCGATGATCTGTTCACCGAAGGCATGAAAATGATGGCGATGATCGGCTTCATCATGATCGCCTCGTCGGGCTTTGCCGAAGTGCTCAAGGCCACCGGTGACGTGCGCTCGCTGGTGGAAACCTCGGCGGCGTTCATCGGCCACAGCCGTGGGGTGGGGGCGCTGTTGATGCTGCTGGTGGGCCTGCTGGTTACCATGGGCATTGGCTCGTCGTTTTCCACGGTGCCGATTCTCGCAGCGATCTTCGTGCCGCTGTGCGTGCAGCTGGGCTTCAGCCCGCTGGCCATCGTGTGCATCGTCGGCACGGCCGGCGCGCTGGGCGACGCCGGTTCGCCTGCCTCCGACTCCACCCTCGGCCCGACCTCCGGCCTGAACATCGACGGCCAGCATCACCATATCTGGGACACCGTGGTGCCGACCTTTCTGCACTACAACATCCCATTGCTGGCTTTCGGCTGGATCGCTGCCATGACCCTTTGAGGCGAACGCCGCCATCGACCGTTGTACGGCGGCTACGCTCAGTGCAACAAAGATGGCACTCGCAGGATTCGCTGCGGACTAAGCAGCAGGATGCACCCCGCTTTTTTCACACGGACCGGACATGAACGCGACCAACCTTCAATTCAAAACCCTGCTGCTGATGCTGGTCCTGGTGACCGTGGCGTTCATCTGGATATTGCTGCCGTTCTACGGCGCGGTGTTCTGGGCAGTGATCCTCGGCATCATCTTTGCGCCCATGCAGCGCCGCGTGCAGACGAAATTCGGCTGGAACCGCAACCTCACGTCCCTGACCACGTTGACGGCGTGTCTGGTGATCGCGATCCTGCCGGTGATCATCACCAGTGCCTTGCTCGTGCAGGAGGGTGCCACGCTGTACAAGAACATCGAAAGCGGCAAGCTGGATGTGGCCGGTTATATCGAGCAGTTCAAGAACTTCCTGCCGCCTTACTTCCAGCATTTGCTGGACCGGTTTGGCATGGGCAATCTGGAGGGGCTGCGCGAAAAGATCGTCAAGGGCGCGATGCAGGGCAGCCAGTTTTTTGCGTCCCAGGCGTTCAGCTTTGGCCAGGGTACGTTTGATTTCCTGGTGAGCTTTTTCATCATGCTGTATCTGCTGTTTTTCCTGCTGCGCGATGGCCCCGAGCTGGTGCGCAAGGTACGCACCGCGGTGCCGTTGGCCGAGCCGCAGAAGCGTCGCCTGCAATTGAAGTTCAACCGGGTGGTGCGGGCGACGGTCAAGGGCAACGTACTGGTGGCGGTGACTCAGGGCGCGCTGGGCGGCTTGATTTTCTGGTTTCTCGACATTCCCAGCGCGCTGCTCTGGGCCGTGCTGATGGCGTTTCTATCTTTGTTGCCAGCGGTCGGCGCGGGGATTGTCTGGGCGCCGGTGGCGGTTTACTTCCTGCTCAGTGGGGCGATCTGGCAGGGTGTGGTGCTGGGGCTGTTCGGCGTGTTCGTGATCGGCCTGGTCGACAACGTGCTGCGCCCGATTCTGGTAGGCAAGGACACCAAGATGCCGGACTACCTGATCTTGATCTCGACCCTGGGCGGTCTGTCGGTGTTTGGCCTCAACGGCTTCGTGATCGGACCGCTGGTGGCAGCGCTGTTCATGTCCAGCTGGGCGCTGTTTGTGGAGACCAAGCCGCGGGTCAAGTTGCCGTTGCCTTAAGCGCGAAGCGACGTTTGTTGCAGCTGCTGTTTTGCGTCAGACAGTGACAGGAGCGGGCCGCTGATGGGCTCGCCATTGCTTACCAGGTACCAGCAGGCCAGCAGACCCCTGTTGCGCAGGGGGGCGGGAACGGCGGTGCCGACGACGGACATGATGTGAACGGTGGGCATACAGACCTCCAAACGTGATGATGGGGCTACCTTAAGGGGCATGACGAGACGGGAAAAATCATCTGTCTCGATAGTCGTCATCAACGCCAGGCGTTACTCCACCACCTGATCAAGCATGTGCACCACTTCCGCTTCACTGAGCACGCCTTTGCGCACCAGGTTTTCCGCCAGCAACGCCAGAAACTTCGCGTTGCGGTGGCCTTCCAGGTGCTTGAGTTCGGTCAATGCGTTATAGACCTTGCTGGATGTGCACAGGCCGGCGGTGCGGTGGGGGTTCTGCGTGGGCATGGTCAGTCGTCCTTTGTTGTTATTGGGTGGACAGGCGCAGTGATGAGCGTGTGAGTGGCTCAACATGCCAGCGCCGGCCCCGGTCAAGCAAGTAGACTTTTGTCCTCAATGATGTGTGATTACGCTTTGGTCGCTGTCCTCAGAGCGACCCCCGCGCGGTTGAATTGGACGTGGCCCCCATGAATTGCGCGCAAAAAAAGGCCCCGCGTGTGGGCGGGGCCTGTTCATGCAAGGTGATTACGCTTACCAGCCACGGCCGTAATAGCCATGGGGAGGACCGTAGTAGTGGGCAGGTCCGTAATAGCCGCGCGGTGGACCGTAGTAAACCGGCGCCGGGCGGTAATAGACCTCACGCTGCACATACACCGGCGGCGGGGCGTAGTAGACCGGCGGAGGTGCTGCATAGACCGGCTGCGGTTGCACATACACCGGCTGCTGCTGCACATAGACCTCACGGGGCTGGTTGGCCACCACGGAGCCCACTACGGCGGCGCCCACCAATGCACCCAAGACGGCAGGGCCACCCCATCCACCACCGTGGGCGGAGGCTTGGCCGGCCATTGCGAGTGCGCCGATAAGCAAGGCGATCCTGGGGAGTTTACGCATCATGGTCATTCCTCGGTTAGCCCCTGCGCTTGTGGTCTGCAATCAATAGACTCAAGTAATGTCGCGGGGATACTTTTAAGACAACGTATTTCTGAAAAACAGCACAGCCGCCAGGTAAAGGTTGTGTAAGGTCTGTACCGATTTGCTTACTTTCAAGGAGCTACCCATGCAGATGCACCCCAACAAGGACACCCAGCTGTGCATGTCACTGTCGGCGCGTCCCGGAAATTTTGGCCTGCGTTTCCATAACCATCTGTACGAGCAGTTGGGCTTGAATTTCTACTATAAGGCCTTCAGCAGCCGTGATCTGTCCGGCGCGATCGGCGGCATCCGGGCGCTGGGTGTACGCGGTTGCGGGGTGTCCATGCCGTTCAAAGAGGCTGCCATTGCCTTGATGGACGAACTTGACGAGTCGGTTCAAGCCATTGATTCCCTGAACACCATCGTCAACACCGATGGCCATCTCAAGGCATACAACACCGACTACATCGCCATCGAACAACTGCTGAAAAAACATACGGTGCCCAAGGATTCCACGTTTGCCCTGCGCGGCAGCGGCGGCATGGCCAAGGCCGTGGCCAGTGCACTGCGCGATGGCGGCTATGCCAAGGGCGTGATCGTGGCGCGCAACGAAGCGGCGGGCAGGGCGCTGGCGCAGAACCTGGGCTATGAATGGCAGGCGCACCTGGGCGAACTGCGCCCGCAGATGCTGATCAACGTGACCCCGATCGGCATGACCGGCGGATCGGAAGCGGATCAGTTGGCGTTTGACGCCGATGCAGTGGATAGCGCGGACACGGTGTTCGATGTGGTGGCGATTCCTGCCGAAACGCCGTTCATCCTACGAGGCAGGGCCAAAGGCAAGCGAGTGATTACCGGGCTGGAGGTGATCGCGATTCAGGCACTGGAGCAGTTTGTGCTTTACACCGGCGTACGGCCGACGAGTGAGCAATTCGAGGCGGCAGTCGCCTTCGCCCGCGGTTGAAGACCCGCGCCGATCCAAATGTGGGGGAGCAAGCCCCCTCCCACCCGGATCATCGCGTTACGCCTGTTCCAGCTGTGCCAGGCGCTCTTCCAGGGCGGCAATGCGTGCTTCCAGTTCTTCAATGCGCTCGACCGGGACGCCCTGCGCCCCACGTTCCACCGGACTTCCGCGCGCCGCGATGATCACTTCGATATCCGCCGGGTCGCCCAGCGCGTGGGTGTAGCGGTCTTCGCGTTGACCCGCGTGGCGCGGTACCAACAGCGCCAGGCCTCGTGCAATCAGGCGTTCGAGCTGGTGCACCACCTGCTCGGCATCTTCAAAATCATGCATGCGCCCGCTGCGGGTCAGCAACTCGTTGACCGTCTGCGGCCCGCGCAGAAACAGCAGGCCGATAAGAATCACCTGGGCCGGCACCAGTTCCAGGGCTTTTTCCACACGGTGTTCCCAGCGGTCGGCGCGGCTGCCCATCACCAGCCGGGTAAATCCCTGGCCTTCAAGCACGCGCAGGCTCTGGCCGACCTGACCCGGGCTCAGGTTCATCACTGGCTCGCGGCTGGTCTTCTGGTTGCAGAGCCAGCACCAGCGCGTTGAGGGTCAGGGGATAGGTTTCCGGGTTGGTCGCCTGTTTTTCGATCAGGCAGCCCAGGATGCGGATTTCCGTGCTGTTCAGGCGCGGCTCAGGGGTGTCGGTGTCGTGCTCGGCGGTCATCGCGCTTTCCCTATGCAGTGAGAGCACTAGCCTATGCCGGAAAAAATAAAAGACAAGCGGCTGGCATGCCTATAATCGACGCTGGTTCAAACCCTGCCATAACCGTGAGACTGTCATGACTATTTCCCTGTACGCCGCCTCAATCCCGGTCTTCAAGCAAATGCTCAGCGCCCTGAGCGATGTGCTGAACAAAGCCGAAGCCCACGCCACCGCCAAAAATATCGAGCCGAACGCGCTGCTGCAGGCGCGCCTGTTCCCGGACATGTTCGCACTGGTGCGCCAGGTGCAGATCGCCGTCGACTTCGCCAAGGGCGTCTCGGCACGCCTGGCCGAGATCGACGTGCCCAAGTACGAAGACAACGAAGTCACCTTCGCCGACCTGCAAGCGCTGATCGCCAAGGTGCTGGCCTTCATCGATACCCTCAAGCCCGAGCAGATCGACGGCAAGGAAGGCATCGAGATCGTCACCCGTCCAGGCACGCCGAAAGAGAAGCGCTTCACTGGCCAGTCCTACCTGTTGACCTACGGCCTGCCGCAGTTCTTCTTCCATGTCACCACGGCCTATGCACTGCTGCGTCATAACGGTGTGGAAGTGGGCAAGCGCGATTACATGGGCGCGTTCTAAGCCGCCATTTACAAAAAACCGGGGTGGTTCTTCAACGAGCCATCCCGGTTTTTTTTGCATTTTGCGTTGGCGGTCAGGGCAGGGCGGTAAACAACTCGCGTCGTGCGCCTTCGGTAATCGCCACGATGCCGGGGTGCTTGACCTTGCGCTCCACCGAGATGGCGTAGAACGACTCGGTCACTGCATCGGTCTGGCCAATTAAAGCCACGCCGTACTGGCGCACCACCTCGTCGGCAATCACGCTGGGGGCGATGAATATGCCGCTGCCGGATTGGCCGAAGGCCTGCATCAAAGCGCTGTCGTCGAACTCGCCGATGATCTTCGGCTGGATCTGCTGCTCGGCAAACCAGCGCTGCAAACGGCTGCGTATTACCGTCTCCGCGCCCGGAATCAACAATGGCGCGCCCTGCAAGCATTGTGGGAAAGCGCCGGGATGCCGGTCGGCCAAGGCCTGGGTGGCGAAAAAGCTGATGCCGCATTCGCCCAGTTTCTGGCTGTAGCCCTTGATGTCGAGGTGCGTCGGCATCGGGCTGTCGGAGATCACCAGGTCCAGGCGCTGGATCGCCAGGTCTGCCAGTAAGCGTTCGAGCTTGTCTTCGCGGCAGGTGATGCGCAGCGGCTCGCTCAACTCCATGGTGGGCGCGATCAGCCGGTAAACGATGGACTTGGGCACCACATCCGCCACCCCGACCCGGAACAGGATCTGCTGTTCATCCGGTTGCGCGCGCAACATCGCCTCCAGTTCATTGCCGGTCTGGAACATCTGTTCGGCGTAGGGCAGGGCATTGCGTCCGGCCTCGGTGAGTTCCAGCTGGCGTCCTACCCGCTGAAACAATGCGATGCCATAGGTATGTTCGAGCAGGCTGATCTGCCCGCTGATGGTCTGCGGCGTGAGGTTCAGTTGTTCGCAGGCACGCACGATACTGCCTGTCTTGGCCACCACCCAGAAGTAATGCAGTTGTCGATAATTGAGCATGGCGGCCTACACTTCGTGAAAACCGAAGTATACGTGAGAAAAATACGAATTTTACTGAACTGTTCGCTTGCATAGAATGCCTCGCTATCACGGGGCCACTCTCTGGACCCATTGGTTCTAAGGAGGAATGCATCATGAAACTCAATTTCCTGGGCGCGGCGTCCTTGCTTGCGCTTTCATTGGTGATGATCAGCGGGTGTGATCAGGTCGAAAAAAGTGCACAGCAGGTGTTGGGCAAAGCCACCGAATCGGCCAGGCAGGCTATCGATGACACCCACAAGGCCGCCGAACAGGCGTTGAGCGAGGCGACACAAGGCCTGATCAGCCCGCAAAAAAAGGATGATCAGGAAAAAAACGAGTCAGACTCCAATACCCAAGACACCTAACTTCCCGGCACAACCTCAGGACTGACCTATGGACTACCTTTTACAACTGGCCGCCAGCCCCACCGCCTGGATCGCCCTGGCGACCCTGATCGTCATGGAAATCGTGCTGGGCATCGACAACCTGATCTTCATCTCGATCCTCACCAACAAACTGCCGGAGAAACATCGGGCGAAGGCGCGGCGCATCGGTATCAGCATGGCGCTGATCCTGCGTCTGGGCCTGTTGAGCACCATCGCGTTCATCGTGCAACTGACGGCGCCGGTGTTCGAGATCTTCGGCCAGGCGTTTTCGTGGAAAGACATGATCCTGATCGCCGGTGGCCTGTTTCTGGTGTGGAAGGCGACCACCGAGATCCATCACAGCATGGACCCGGAGCCGGAAGAAAAGACCAGCACCGGCAACGCCGTTACCATCGGTTTTGCCGCGGCCATCGGCCAGATCCTGCTGTTGGACCTGGTGTTCTCCATCGACAGCATCATCACCGCTGTGGGTATGACCGAGCACTTGCCGATCATGATCATTGCCGTGGTGACCTCGGTGATCGTGATGCTGGTAGCGGCCGAACCTTTGGCAAAGTTCATCAACGACAACCCGACCGTGGTGATGCTGGCCCTGGGCTTTTTGATCATGATCGGCATGACGCTGATCGCCGAAGGCTTCGGTGCCCACGTGCCCAAAGGCTACGTGTATGCGGCCATGGCCTTCTCGGCGGTGATCGAATGCCTGAACATCGCCCGGCGTAACCGCCACAAGCGTTTGCTCGCTGCTCGTCAGTAAGCGCTGAAACAAACAGGCCGGCTGCGCTCACAAGAGCCAGCCGGCCTTTTGCTGTCTGCTAGAATCGCCCCACTTGATAGCTTGAGGTTTCCCATGAACGAGCCGATTCGCCTTACCCAGTACAGCCACGGCGCGGGATGTGGCTGCAAGATTTCGCCCCAGGTGCTGGAAGTGATCCTTGCCGGCAGCGGCGCGCAGAACCTTGACCCCAACCTGTGGGTGGGCAACGCCTCGCGCGACGATGCGGCGGTTTACGCCATCGACGACGAGCGTGGCGTGGTCTCCACCACGGACTTTTTCATGCCGATTGTCGATGATCCCTTCGACTTCGGCCGCATCGCCGCCACCAATGCCATCAGCGACATCTACGCCATGGGCGGCGACCCGCTGATGGCCATCGCGATCCTTGGCTGGCCGGTCAATGTGCTGGCGCCGGAGGTGGCCCGCGAAGTCATCCGTGGCGGCCGTTCGGTGTGCGACGAAGCCGGCATCCCATTGGCGGGCGGGCATTCGATCGACGCGCCGGAGCCGATCTTCGGCCTGGCCGTTACGGGCCTGGTGCACAAGCGCCACATGAAGCGCAACGACACCGCCACCGCCGGTTGCCGGCTGTACCTGACCAAGCCCCTGGGCATCGGCATCCTCACCACGGCGGAAAAGAAGGGCAAGCTGCGCGAGTCGGATATCGGCCTGGCCCGGGACTGGATGTGCACCCTCAACAAACCGGGCAGCCGCTTCGGCAAGTTGGCCGGGGTGACCGCCATGACCGACGTCACCGGTTTTGGTCTGTTGGGCCATCTGGTGGAAATGGCCGACGGCAGTGGTCTTACGGCGCGCATCGAATACGAAAAGGTCCCACGCCTGCCAGGGGTGGAATACTACCTCGACCAGGGCTGCGTGCCCGGCGGTACCTTGCGCAATTTTGACAGCTACGCCAAAAAGCTGGGGCGCGTGCAGGAGCTGCACAAGCGCGTATTGTGCGACCCGCAAACCAGCGGTGGCCTGCTGATCGCCGTCACGCCTGAAGGCGACGCCGAGTTTCACGCCGTGGCGGCGGAGCTGGGCCTGAACCTTGCGCCAATCGGCGAATTGCTCGAGCGACAGATCAACGCGGTCGAGGTGATTTGATGGCGGCCGACATCACCGATTACCGCGACATTTTCCTGAGCGACCGGCCGATGATGGATACCCGCGCGCCGGTTGAATTCGCCAAGGGCGCGTTCCCGGGGGTGATCAATCTGCCACTGATGACCGACCACGAGCGCCAGCGGGTCGGCACCTGCTACAAGCAGCAGGGCCAGCAAGCCGCAATCGTCCTGGGCCACGACTTGGTGTCCGGGGCGATCAAGGCTCAGCGTATCGAGCAATGGGCGCACTTCGCCCAGGTCAACCCCCATGGCTACCTGTACTGCTTTCGCGGCGGGCTGCGCTCGCAGATCGTGCAGCAATGGCTGAAGACCGAAGCCGGCATCGAATACCCGCGCGTCGGCGGTGGCTACAAGGCAATGCGTACGTTCCTGGTGGACACCATCGAGCAAGCGACTGCGCAGTGTGATTTCGTGCTGCTCGGCGGCATGACCGGCACCGGCAAGACCGAAGTACTTGGCCAGTTGCACAACGCCCTTGACCTGGAAGGCCACGCCAACCATCGCGGCTCCAGCTTCGGCAAGCGCGCCACGGCGCAACCATCCAACATCGACTTCGAGAACCGCCTGGCGGTGGACCTGCTGAAAAAACGCGCTGCCGGCATCGAGCAGTTCGTGGTCGAGGACGAGAGCCGCATGATCGGCAGTTGCGCGCTGCCGCTGCCGTTGCACAAAGGCATGCAGCGCTTTGCGATGGTGTGGCTGGAAGACAGCGTGGAAGGGCGCGTGGAGCGGATCCTGCGCGACTATGTGGTGAACCTGCGTGCCGAGTTCATTGCGGTGTTTGGCGAGCAGGGCCAGGTACTGTTTGCCGAACGCCTGACCCAGAGCCTGGCCAATATCCACAAGCGCCTGGGCGGCGAACGCTTCCAGCGGTTGCAGGCGATTTTGCAGGACGCTCTGGCGGAGCAGGCGCGCAGTGGCGAGGTGCATTTGCACCGAGTGTGGATTGAGGGGTTGTTGCGCGAATACTACGACCCGATGTACGCCTTCCAGCGCGAGAGCAAAGGTGCACGGATCGAGTTTGCGGGGGAGCAGGGGGCTGTGGTGGAGTATTTGCGCGAGAGGTTGGCCAGACTGAGCTGAGAGGCAATCCAGCTCCCACCTATGAATGTATACACCGTTCAAAATGTGGGAGGCTCCGCCAAGTCTTCGACTTAGCGCTGTCGTGCAGCAAACTGGGGCCTCTGTGGCGAGCGGGCTTGCCCCGCGTTGGTGCGCGAAGCGCCCCCAATCAAAGAAAACGCGGTGTACCTGACACTACGCGGAACATGGTTTGGGGGCTGCTGCGCAGCCCAACGCGGGGCAAGCCCGCTCGCCACAGGAATGTGGCTGCCTGAAACTTCAGGTTTTAAAATCAATAAGTTATTTTGTGTTTAATAAGCGCTGGCTTGCCTGCGATGAGGCCCTCAGCCTCACCCAAACTCTAGAGAATCACTGCCCCGATCAAGCCACAGACCACCCCGATCAGCATGGTCAATCCGGCCACCGTCACCAGCACCCGCGCATCGAAATCCTTGCGCAGCATCAACAGCGACGGCAGGCTCACGCTGGGCAGGGTCATCAGCAGCGCCACCGCCGGGCCGGTGCCCATGCCAAGGGCCATCATGGTTTGTACGATAGGAATCTCCGCCGCCGTAGGAATCACGAACAGCGTGCCGACAATCGCCAGCGGCACCAGCCACACCAGGCTGTTGGCCATTTCGCCGTCCACGTGGGGGAACAGCCACACCCGTGCCGCGCCCAGGACCAGCACCGCCAGGATGTACACCGGGATGGTGCTCCAGAACAGCTGCCACAGGGTACGCAGCCAGCGGCCGAAAAACGGTTGCGCGTCCACGGTGCTCACATCGGCCACAGCTTCCAGCGCGGCCTCCGGCACCTGCTCGGGGCGTGCGATACGCTGGGCTACGAGGGACACGCCCACCACCAGCACAATCCCCGCCACCAGCCGCAACGTGGTAAAGCCCCAGCCCAGCACGAAGCCCATGAACACCAGAGTGGCCGGGTTCAACACCGGGTTGGCGATCCAGAACGCCAGTGCCGCGCCCACCGATACCTGCTGACGGCGCATGCCCGCCGCCACAGGCGCGGCGCAGCAACTGCACATCATCCCCGGCAGGGCGAACAACCCACCGCGCAGGGTCGAGCCAAGCCCGGCACGGCCGAACAGGCGCAGCAGCCAGTCACGTGGGATCAGCACTTGCAGCAATGAGCCAAGAATCACCGCCAGTACGGCGGCTTTCCAGATCGCGAGGAAATACACTTGGGCGTAGGCCAGCGCGGCCGCCAGGGGCGAGCTTTGCTGGTCATTGAGAATCGAGGCGCCGATGCTGTGGTTGTCGGCCGCGACAAACGCCTTGAAGTAGTAGGGCGACCACTTCACATAGTAGAGGCCGACGCAGGCCACCAATAGGAACAGCGCCGGCTTCCACCAGAAAGACCAGCCCCGGTTGGGCTGGGTGGAGATGAGGTTGGACATGCTGATAATCCGCAGAGGAGTCGATAGCGCAGCATCATACGCCCCTGCCGCTCAACCTTCAGATATCTGCACTCACCTGTGTCGCTTCCGGGCAGCTTTGCTCGCCGTTGTTCAGGCCCTGCTTATAGTTGCGACTCAACAACGACGCCTTGCCGTTGTGCCAGGTCAGCGTGAGCACGTAGAGGGTATCGTAATCGCTGCCGGACCAGTCTTCGGTGATGGTGTGCTTCTCGCCCACCGCTTCGCTGGCCACCTTGTTGATCAGTTCCGGCAGATAGCCGTGAGACCAGGCGGTATAGATGGTCGCGTTGTGGTACTTGTCTTCCACCAACTCGTCGGCCAGGGCGCTGGTGTCGTTGGCCGAAAACTTGATGTTGACCGGCAGGCCGAGCTTGATCGCGCTGGGGCTGATGGTCATCAGCGGGCGAATGTAGCTGTAGGAATTATCCTTCTCGCCTTCCTCGATATTGCGCGTTGGGTTGGCCGCAAACACGTAATTGGCCTTGCCGAATTTTTCCGGCAGCACCGTGGCCAGGTTCATCGCACGGTTAAGGCCCTGACAATTGAGCTGACCGAGGCCGCCGGCCGGTTTTTCGCCGTGGCGCAAAAATACCAGGGTTTGTACGCCGTCCACCGGCTGCGCACGGCTTTCACGCGCGTCGAGGGCGGCAACCATGGCGCCGCTGACCAGCAGCATCGGTAACATAATGTATGAATAGCGCTTGAAACGTTGCACTAGGCGCGGAGGCTTGATCTTCATGATAGGTTCGAGTCTTCGTGCGTCAGGTTAAGGCCGACAGGCCCGGCCACAGTGGCGCTTGGCGCGTGCTGCGGTGTTCCTTGTCGATATTCACCCATGAGGGCGCACTTAAGAGTGCATCGGGGCACTTTGGTTCGCGCTCGCGGCAGATTAGCGCACCATTGTTGCGCAATGATGACCCATGCACGAAGGCGGGCAGATGACTATGATGGTGGGTTTCCGCCCAGGGGTTTCCCGATGAATCCACTCGCTGCCTTCCCGATCAACGCCAAATGGCCCGCCCAGCACCCCGAACGCCTGCAGCTGTATTCGTTGCCCACGCCCAACGGCGTCAAAGTCTCGATCATGCTGGAGGAACTGGGGCTGCCCTATGAGGCGCACAAGGTCAGTTTCGACACTCAGGACCAGCTCTCCCCCGAGTTCCTGTCGCTCAATCCCAACAACAAGATTCCCGCCATCATCGACCCCAATGGCCCCAGCGGCCAGCCGCTGGCATTGTTCGAGTCGGGCGCGATCCTCATCTACCTCGCGGAAAAAACCAGCCAGTTGCTCTCCGAAGACCCGGCCACCCGTTACGAAACCCTGCAATGGCTGATGTTCCAGATGGGCGGCATCGGCCCGATGTTCGGCCAGCTCGGATTCTTCAACAAGTTCGCCGGCAAGGCTTACGAAGACAAACGCCCCCGCGACCGCTACGCCGCCGAATCACGGCGCCTGCTCGAGGTGCTGGAAAAACGCCTGCTGGGCCGTACCTGGATCATGGGCGACGACTACAGCATCGCCGACATCGCAACCTTCCCCTGGATTCGCAACCTCATCGGCTTCTATGAATCCGGCGACGTGGTGGGCATCGCCGACTTCCCCAATGTACTGCGCGCGCTGGATGGCTTCGTCGCCCGGCCAGCGGTGATCCGTGGCCTGAGCATGCCGAGCTGACCCATGCCGACTTTCGATTTCAAGCAACTGGATGTGTTCAGCAGCGTACCGCTCAAGGGCAACCCACTGGCGGTGGTGCTGGGCGCTGACAGCCTGACCGACCAGCAGATGGCCGATTTCGCCAAGTGGACCAACCTCAGCGAAACCACGTTTTTGCTGACGCCACGCGATCCACGGGCTGACTACCGGGTTCGCATCTTCACCACCCTGCGGGAACTGCCGTTCGCCGGGCACCCGACCCTGGGCAGCTGTCACGCGTGGCTGCAGGCCGGCGGTGTGCCGAAGGGCGAAGAGATCATTCAGGAATGTGAAATCGGCCTGGTGCGTATCCGGCGCCAGGGCGAAGCGCTGGCGTTTATTGCGCCGCCGTTGTTGCGGTCCGGTGAGGTGGAGGCCTCATTGCTGGAGCGCGTTCGCCTGGGGCTGGGCCTGGCACCCGGTGCCATCCTGCGCAGCCAGTGGGTCGACAATGGCGCCGGTTGGCTGGCCGTGATGCTGGCCGACCGACAGAGCGTGCTGGACCTGCAGCCCGATTACGCGCAATTGCTTGGCCTGGCGGTCGGCGTGATTGCGCCGAACGACGTGGGCGACACTCAGTTTGAGGTCCGCGCCTTTGTCGCGGGGGACGGCGCTCCGGAAGATCCGGCCACCGGCAGCCTGAATGCGGGTGTCGCACAATGGTTGCTCAGTGAGGGCCTGGCGCCTGAACGCTACGTGGTCAGCCAGGGCACGGCGATGGGCAGGGCAGGGCGTATCCATATCGAACGCCAGGGCGATGAGATCTGGATCGGTGGCGCCGTTGCGGTCTGTATCGACGGGCGTCTGCAGCTCTAGCGCAAGGCAATTGTTACAGGCCATGCAACAGACTATTGGGCCTTCGGCGTTTGTTCCATGCAATCAAGGGGCATAAGCTTTTGCCCCACTGTTTCTGCCGTTTTTCAGGAGTTCCATGACCAGCCAGTTCCCCGAGTCCCGTCCCCGCCGCCTGCGCCGCTCACCGCAGTTGCGCGGCCTGTTCCAGGAAACCGAATTCACCCTCAACGACCTGGTGCTGCCGATCTTCGTCGAGGAGGAGATCGACGACTTCGTGCCGATCACCAGCATGCCGGGCGTGCAGCGCATCCCTGAGAAAAAGCTTGCCGGTGAAATCGAGCGCTACGCCCGCGCCGGCATCAAGTCGGTGATGACCTTTGGCGTGTCCCACCACCTGGACGCCAACGGCAGCGACACCTGGCAGGAACGTGGCCTGGTCTCGCGCATGTCGTCGATCATCAAGGACGCCGTGCCGGAAATGATCGTGATGTCCGACACCTGTTTTTGCGAATACACCGACCACGGTCACTGCGGCGTGATGCACGGCGCCCATGTCGACAATGATGCGACCCTGGTCAACCTCGGCAAACAAGCCGTGGCCGCCGCCCGCGCCGGTGCCGATGTGATCGCCCCGTCAGCCGCGATGGACGGTCAGGTCCAGGCCATCCGCCGCGCCCTGGATGACGCCGGCTTCACCCACATCCCGATCATGGCCTACTCCACCAAATTCGCCTCGGCCCTCTACGGCCCCTTCCGCGAAGCCGGCGGCAGCGCCCTCAAGGGCGACCGTAAAAGCTACCAGATGAACCCAATGAACCGCCGCGAAGCCGTCCGCGAATCGCTGCTGGATGAACAGGAAGGCGCGGACGCATTGATGGTCAAGCCAGCAGGCGCCTACCTCGACATCATCCGCGACATCCGCGAAGCCTCGCGTCTGCCGGTGGCGGCGTATCAGGTAAGTGGTGAGTACGCGATGATCAAGTTCGGTGCCCAAGCGGGTGCGATTGACGAGGATCGCGTGGTGCGGGAGACGTTGGGTTCGATTAAGAGAGCGGGTGCGGATTTGATTTTTACGTATTTTGCGATGGAGTTGGCGTTGGCTGGGATTTGATTTTGGTTTGTAGGTCTGTGGCGAGGTGAGTTGCTCGCCACAGGTGCAGTGCTCTTTGATATTTCGAGATCATGCTCAGTTAAATTTTTCATAATCTTGTGCTCCCAATGATGCCAGCCATTTTTTAAAGAAGTCGATCTGTTCTTTTGGGTCGTTTGTTAGGTTTTCCTCCTCGTAATCAAAAATGCGGACGATATCTTCATTGGTCGCTTGTTTGCCTAAGTTCATTTCGTAAGCAACTAGTCCTGCGCTCATTTGAGAGGCCATTCTTGAAGGTTTTACATTTATCTTTGCGCCTTTGCATAGAAAGGTAATATGGGGAAATTCCGCTCGAATTTTAGCCAGGCAAACATACATGTCATTTCCTTCATAAGTTTTCTGAAAGTTTTCAGCCTCCGAAAACGTCATCGTAAGTTTTCCAGAGTCATATTTTACTGTCACCTCTGCTTTTTGGTTGTTGACGATCACCTGTATTTTTTGTGTTTTCATGTTATTTCCTATTTGGGTTTGGAATTGAGTAGCCTATATAGCTTCCATCAGCCTTTACCGGTGTAGCCCCCAGAATGTCCTCTGAGTTTATTACATGATGGATGGCAAATTCTTTTTCTTTTGGATAAGGTGTTTGCTTTCCTAGCTCTAAGTTTATATCGTGACCCTCAATGCTTTTGAGCGTGTATAGATAACCTTTGTTAGTGCCGTAACTTGTGGCGAACATGATTCCTACCGTCCGCGAAGGTGAAGTGCTTATGAAGTTACTCGCAGGGTCATCACTATCTACCGCGTGCAAGTATAGGTCCTCACTGTCTCCTTTGCTCTTAAACCCATTTTTGAATACCTCGTCAGGTGATGCTTTATCTCCACGGAAAAGATAGTCTTCACTTTCCTGCGGAGTGGGCGGTGCGGGTTCTATTTTCTTTATAGATGCTTGTTCAGCGGGATCATTAATGCTTAGTGAAGGTTTGCAGCCGTTGTTTTCAGGGCACGTGTTCAAGCCTAGCGGATCCACCCAACCCGTAGGATTGGGCACATACCGGTACGCATTGATCCCACCCGCCAGCTTTACCGGGTCCGGCGTCAGATAGCGCCCAACATCCGGATTGTAGTAGCGATGGCGGTTGTAGTGCAGGCCGCTTTCCTGATCGAAGTATTGACCTTGAAAGCGCAGCGGGTTGTCGACTTTTCCGACGTCGAGGCGGCTGATGTGGCCGTAGGCGCGGTAGTGGGCGGACCAGACGATTTCGCCGTCTGGTGCGGTGAGTTCCTGTGGGGTGCCGAGATGGTCGAGTTGGTAGTGGTAGGGTTTGGTGGCGTTGGGGCCGAAACCTTCCAGCAGGGCCAATGGCCGGAAGCTGTCGGGTTCGTAGAGGTAGCTGCGGTGGCGGTCGGCGTGGTGTTCGGCGATCAGTTTGTCGCCTTGCCAGAAAAACTCCGTCGTTATTCCGGCAACGGTTTTGCTAATGCGGCGGCCAAAGGGGTCGTAGCGGTAGTGGGCGGTTTGGCCGCTGGGTTGGGTGATGCTGGTTAAACGATGCTGGCAGTCGTAGCGGTATTCGGTGACCAGTGCGTGAGCTTTGCCACGGCGTTCGCGGATCAGGTTGCCGAAGGCGTCGTGGTCGTAATGCCGGTCGCCCTGGATCAGCAGGCGATTGCCGGCGACGATGTCCGGGCCGGGGCGGTCGTGCATCAGCAGGTTGCCGGCCGGGTTGTGGCCGAAGCGTTCCTGTAAGTCCTGCGAGTGGTCGGCGCGGGTCAGGCGGTGGAGCGGGTCGTAGGCGTAGTGGTGTTCGCCTTTGCGGGTGTCGAGAACGCGGGCGAGGTTGCCGGATTTGTCGTAGTCGTATTGGCGGCGGTAGTAGCGATTTTCCTGTTGCGTGATGGCGTGGGCGTGCAGGCGGTGTTGGTCGTCGTAGTGGTAATGGCTGAGCAGTTGGCCTTGCTGTCGTTGCTGCTCCTTGCCCGCTTTGAATAGATGCGAGGTAAGCACTTCACCGTTGAGTTCGACGCTGCCGAGGTGGCCGCCTTTATCGTGGTTAAACGTGACGCGGTTGTTGTCCGGCAGACGCAGGCGCTGCAGTTGTCCGCAGGCGTCATAGCCATAACGCAAGGTGCCCCAGCCTTGATGCTCGGCGGTCAGGCGGTTTTGTCGATCGTACTCGTAGGCCAGCGCCCAGTGACCGTCTTCGACGCTGAGGAGATTGCCCTGGCGGTCGTAGGTGTAATCCACCTGATTGCCGTCCGGCAGGGTTTTTCTGACAAGGCGCCCGGCAGAATCTCGCTCATAACGGGTGATGAGCTGACTGCCATCGTCGCCATGTTCGGTCTTTTCCTGCAGATTGCCGTTGAGGTCATAAACGTAGGCGGTACGCTGGCCGTCAAAGCCGATTTCCTGCTGGATCAGGCCGTTGGGATGGTAGGCAAGCCGGTAGGTCTCGCCGACCTCGTTTTCAATCTCAGTCAGCAATAACCGCGCATTGTCATAGCGATACTGGACCTGAGTGCCGTCGGCATTGAGTCGCCGACTGATCAGGTGCAGCCCATCGGCATACTCGTAGCGGGTGACGTGCCCCCGTTCATCGCGTTCGGCGGTGATTTTTCCGTAGGCGTTGTAGCTGTATTCCCTGCATGCACCGCCCGGCAATACCAGACGAATCAGCCGGCCCACACTGTCCCACTGATACTGGGTCAGCGCGCCATGC
Source organism: Pseudomonas trivialis (assembly GCF_036864995.1). Taxonomy (NCBI): domain Bacteria; kingdom Pseudomonadati; phylum Pseudomonadota; class Gammaproteobacteria; order Pseudomonadales; family Pseudomonadaceae; genus Pseudomonas; species Pseudomonas trivialis. Next base: position 1,983,036 of record NZ_CP142151.1, read on the forward strand.
TCATCCTCGCGCGCCACCTGTCGCCCGAGGTCGTCATAGCGATAGCGCCTGATCCCGCCATTGGGCAACTGCTCCTCAAGCAGTTGCCCGCGCTCATTCCATACCAGCCGCTGACAACTGTGATCGGGATACCACACCCCAATCAGTTGCCCGTGTTTGTTGTAGCTGTAGTCCGTGACATGGCCGTCAGGATCGGTCCTGCGCGTTACGTCGCCTTGTTCATTACGCTCGTATTTCCAAACCGCCTCACCACGCCTTACAACCCGTACGAACCCGTTGTCATGCTCGTAGGACGTCGGCTCATCGTCCCCCGGAAACAGCGCCACCAAGCGTCCAGCATCGTCGTACTGATACGCCGTCACCGCGCCGAGCGGGTCCTGCTCAACCGTCAGCCGGCCTTTTTCATCGTAGGATTTGAAGTGTTGAGCGCCATCCGGATCAACCCGCTGCACCAGCCGCGCCCGCGGGTCATGCACATACACTTCCTGGCTACCATCGGCGTTATGCACGGTGACGCGCCCGTCATCACCCCACACATAACGCGTGTCCATCTGCGTAAAGCTGGCCCAATGCCGTACACAGCGCGCCGCCTTGCCGGAACGTTCCCACGCCCAGAAGAAACTCGCCCCACCGGCCAGCCCACGCTCGAGAATCACGTGCTGCTCGTCGTACCGATAAACCTCGCACTCACCTACAGCATTGGTCGCCGACACCAGTCGGTCTGCGTCGTCGTAGGTGTAGGACACAACCGTCTGTTCAGTGACCCACTCGTAAGGCTCACGGCCCTTGGCGCGATGCACCTGATAGTCCACCGCGCCAATCCGGCCCTGCGCATAGCGCAACCACAGCGAGCGCCCGGCGCCGGTGTCCAGCCGTTCGATACGCCCCAGCACATCGCGGGAAATGCGCAGCCGGTTGTCATACGCATCACTGATCGACACCAGCACGCCATCGCGAAAGTGATAAAACCGCGACGACTGGGCCAGCACCAGTTCATCCGGCAAATCGCCCAGAAAGATCGCTGCTTCCGCCAGGCTGTTGGTGATCGCCGGGCGTGAAGCGGTCGGCAAGGGCAGGGGGGTCGAGCGATTCTCATGGTCGGTCCACAGCACCGAATCGCCCGACACCACCAGCCGTTGCGCCAGGGCATGGCTCCAGCCAAACCCCAGCCCAACATCGATTTCCACCGCACTGGTGCGATACACCCGCGTCCACTCAAACGGCAGAATCCCGTCGAGGGTGCCGTCGGTGAGGGTGAGCAATTCCTCGCCGGTGACCATCGACACCGGGCAGCCGTTGGTCACGGTCTTGTCCGAAGAGGCAGCCGCATCCCCCGCCGGGTTCTTCGCCGACACCGGCACATCATCCACGGGCGATTCGTGCACGAGCGCTGTGCGCTGCTGCTGGCTGCGCACTGCCGGCACCGCGTTCGGCACCAGCTCCTCGCCCACCTTCAGCGGCGCCACCGTCTTGATCGGCGTGGCCGCACTGGCTAACAACACCGGCTTCAGCGCATCGGTATGCTCGTCCAGGTTCGCCTTGCCAAAGTGACTGGCTATCTGCTGCAACCACTGGCGTGTACGGTGAGACTTGATGTGGCCGAGCACTTTCGTACTGATGCGCACCGCCATGCCCATCCCGGCCGTCGCCATCCCCAGCAACAAATTGATCAGTACTTCGGCGCCGAGCTCTCCCAGCATTTCGTTCATGTAGGGCGGCGGCAGCAGGCGCATCCAGCTGACCAGCGCCGCCAGGTACACGAACAACAAGGGTTCATCGCTGAGCACCAGCAGCCCCTTGGCGAGGGTCTCGGCACTCAACGCCAGTAACTGGTCAAGTTCTGCCTGTGAGAGGTAATGCAGCAGCTTTTCAGCATTTGCCAGCGGGGCTGAAAGCCACTCCAGCAGCTGCTTGATGCTGTCCCACAATGAATACAGCGCTTCGCTGAAGCCTTGGGCGTAGGCTCGATGCAACGAGAGGTAGCGCTTGAGAAAATTCGCCTCGGAATAGCCCTTCCACAAGGGTTCGAATGTGTCGTGCCATTCATTGCGCAGCCAATTTTCGAGGGGGGCGATCACCGATTGATAGGAGGCGTACAGCGCTTTGAAATGGTCCTGGGAAACATTGGGATAAAAGCTGATGCGGTAACGCTGGCTGCGATCACATTCCTTGACTTCAAGAATGCCGCCGGGCCCGATGGTGTGATGGATGGGCTCGCCCAGCGGCCCACCGTTCGGGTCAATCCGCTGCAGCACCACCGGCGTATTGCCAATGGGCACAAAGCGTGAACTCTCGAACATATGCACCAGCGTCAGCGTGCCGTCAGCAGGGCAGGCGGCGACGGTGCTGCTGGGGAAGAGTGAACGGGTGATCGGCGCGATCACCACCTCGTCGCCGACCTTGAACACCTGCTCGATATCGAGCGCGGAAAAGCTGAAATAGCTTTGCGCCCATAGATCGTAGGAATTGAGGCAACGCCGGAAATCGCCGAGAACGGATTCGACGTCCCGCGTCTTCGAGTCCATGGCGGCCAGCACCAGAAAGCCAATGGCCTGACTGGTAGGGTTGATCATGAGACAGCCCCGGCAACCAGGGCCTTAACGAACAAATCCATCTGCAATCCCTCGCACTGTGTGATCAGGCGACGGACTTTGCCGAGGTCGGGGTAGGAGGGGAGTAGAGGTTATCCGAGGCTCATGTGGGAGATTTCAGCGGAATGTGTCCCCTTTCAAATGGCGCAGGGTAGAGTGGCGAACCCGCGCTAGACTTGCCTGTCGATATCCGCACTGCCTGGTCCATCGTTATCCAAGGAAGCTCCATGTACTCAACACGCTTGATCCTCAGCCTCACGACTTTGCTGGTGCTGGCCGGCTGCTCAACGTCACGCGGCCCGCAGCAGCCGGAGCGCAGCGAGGCCGAGGTGAAGGCGCAGATCGTGCGCCTGCTGCCCGCTAAAGTCGCCGACCGCAACGGTTGGGCCCAGGACATTTACACCGCGTTCGACACCCAGCACATCTACCCCAGCACCGAAAATATCTGCGCCGTGCTGGCGGTGACTGAGCAGGAATCCACCTATCAAGTCGACCCGGCCGTGCCGAATATGGGCAAGATCGCCCAGGATGAAATCCTGCGCCGTGCCGGCAAGGTGCATGTGCCGGCATTTGTGGTCCGCAGCGCCTTGCAGGTGCGTTCGCCCGGCGGCAAGACCTACGCCGAGCGCCTGAATGCCGCGCGCACCGAGAAGGACCTCAGCGGTATCTTCGACGATTTCATCAGCATGGTGCCCCTGGGCAATACGCTGTTCGGCGGCTTCAACCCGGTGCACACCGCAGGTCCGATGCAGGTCAGCATCGAGTTTGCGCAGAAGCAGGCGCGCGATTATCCCTACACGGTGGACGGTACGATTCGCCGCGAAGTGTTCACCCGCCGTGGCGGCATGTACTTCGGCATTGCTCACTTGCTGGGCTACCCGGTCACTTATGACCAGCCGCTTTATCGCTTTGCCGACTTCAATGCGGGGTGGTACGCAAGCCGCAATGCTGCGTTCCAGGCGGCGGTCAGCCGCGTTTCCGGCAGTGAGTTGGCGTTGGATGGGGACTTGATTCGCTACGGCTCGGTGCTGCCGGGCACCACCGAGCTGGCGGTGCGCTCGCTGGGCGCGAAACTGGACATGCGCAACCCCAGCATTCGCAGCCAGCTGGAACAGGGCGAGCAATTGGATTTCGAGGACACGACCCTCTACAAACGCGTGTTTGCCCTGGCCGACAAAGCTGCCGGCAAGCCGCTGCCGCGTGCCGTGTTGCCGGGCATTGTGCTCAAGAGTCCGAAGATCACCCGAAACCTCACCACGGCGTGGTTTGCCAAACGGGTGGATGAGCGTTATCAGCGCTGCATGAAGCGCTGAGCCTTTCCAACCGTGATGAAGAGCACCATGTGGGAGGGGCTTGCTCCCGATGGCGGTGATGCAGTCAAAGATGTGCTGACTGAACCACCGCCATCGGGAGCAAGCCCCCTCCCACAGTTGGGCTGTGTTGGTCTTTAGATCAGCTGCGTTCGAGGGCCAGGGCCACGACCTGACCGCCGCCGATGCACAGGGGAGCCAGGCCTCTTTCGCAGCCAGTTGGAACAGGGCGAGCAATTGGATTTCGAAGACACGACCTTCTACAAGCGCGTTTTTGCCCTGGCCGACAAGGCGGCCGGCAGGCCGCTGCCGCGTGCCGTAAGCGCTGAGCCTCTCCAGCCATGATGAAGATCAACATGTGGGAGGGGCTTGCTCCCGATGGCGGTGATGCAGTCAAAGATGTGCTGACTGAACCACCGCCATCGGGAGCAAGCCCCCTCCCACAGTTGGGCTGTGTTGGTCTTTAGATCAGCTGCGTTCGAGGGCCAGGGCCACGACCTGACCGCCGCCGATGCACAGGGGGAGCCAGGCCTCTTTCGCAGCCAGTTGGAACAGGGCGAGCAATTGGATTTCGAAGACACGACCTTCTACAAGCGCGTTTTGCCCTGGCCGACAAGGCGGCCGGCAGACCGCTGCCGCGTGCCGTAAGCGCTGAGCCTCTCCAGCCATGATGAAGATCAACATGTGGGAGGGGCTTGCTCCCGATGGCGGTGATGCAGTCAAAGATGTGCTGACTGAACCACCGCTATCGGGAGCAAGCCCCTCCCACAGTTGGAGTGTATTGGCCTGTGAAATCAGCTGCGTTCGAGGGCCAGGGCTACGCCCTGACCGCCGCCGATGCACAGGGTGGCCAGGCCTTTTTTGGCATCGCGCTTGATCATTTCATGCAGCAGGGTCACCAGCACGCGGCAGCCTGAAGCGCCGATCGGGTGGCCGATGGCGATGGCGCCTCCGTTGACGTTGACCTTGTCGGCGTCCCACTCCAGTTCCTTGCCCACCGCCAGAGCTTGCGCGGCGAAGGCTTCGTTGGCTTCGATCAGGTCCAGGTCGGCGAGTGTCCAACCGGCCTTGTCCAGGCAGCGGCGGGTCGCCGAGACCGGGCCAATGCCCATGATGGCCGGGTCGACGCCGGCATTGGCGTAGCCGGCGATACGCGCCAGCACCGGCAGTCCAAGCACCTTGGCTTTGTCCGCACTCATCAGCAACACCGCTGCAGCGCCGTCGTTGAGGCTGGAAGCGTTGCCGGCCGTGACGCTGCCGTCTTTCTTGAACGCGGGCTTGAGTTTACCCAGGGACTCGGCCGTGGTGCCGGCGCGTGGTTGCTCATCCACGGTAAAGGCTATGGGGTCGCCCTTGCGCTGGGGAATCAGGACCGGCGTAATCTCATCGACAAATCGCCCGGCTTCAATGGCCGCAGCGGCTTTTTGCTGGGACGCGACGGCGAAGGCATCCTGGGCTTCACGGCTGATGCCGTACTTGTCCACCAGGTTCTCGGCGGTGATGCCCATGTGATAGTTGTTGAACGCATCCCACAGGCCATCGGTGATCATGCTGTCGATCATTTTGGCGTGGCCCATGCGCAAACCGGTGCGCGCGGCCGGCAACACATAGGGGGCCAGGCTCATGTTTTCCATGCCGCCGGCGATGATCACCTCGGCGTCGCCGCAGCGAATCGCCTGCGTGCCCAGGTGCAGGGCCTTGAGGCCCGAGCCGCAGACCTTGTTCAGGGTCAGAGCCGATACGGCGTGGGGTAAACCGGCGAGGATCGAGGCCTGGCGCGCCGGGTTCTGGCCCGAGCCTGCGGTGAGCACCTGGCCGAGGATTACTTCATCCACCTGGGCCGGGTCCAGGCCGGTCTGCTCCAGCAGGCGGCGGATCACGGCGGCGCCGAGTTCCGGTGCCGGAATAGTCGCCAGCGAACCCTGGAAGCTGCCCACGGCGGTGCGGGTGGCAGCAACAATCACGACGTCTTGCATGGAATCGGTCCTCACTGAAAATGCATTTCCGGAACATGGTCCGGGACGATGAGTTTACCGGCGGTCTTGCTCACAATTTCTTCAACGCTGACGCCTGGTGCGCGTTCCTTGAGGATAAACGCGCCATTGTCGATTTCCAGGTAAGCCAGGTCCGTGAGCACACGCTTGATGCAGTGGGCGCCGGTCAGCGGCAGGCTGCATTGGCTGAGCAACTTCGACTCACCGTCCTTGGACGCGTGGGTCATGATCACGATGATGTTTTCCGCACCGGCCACCAGGTCCATGGCGCCGCCCATGCCCTTGACCATCTTGCCGGGGATCATCCACGAGGCGATGTTGCCCTGCACGTCGACTTCAAACGCCCCGAGTACGGTGAGGTCGACGTGGCCGCCGCGAATCATCGCGAAGGACTCGGCAGAGGAGAAGATCGAGGCGCCGATGCGCGCGGTCACCGTCTGTTTGCCGGCGTTGATCATGTCGGCATCAAGCGTCTCTTCAGTAGGAAACGGGCCCATGCCCAGCAGGCCGTTTTCCGATTGCAGCATCACTTCCATGCCGTCGGGGATGTAGTTGGCCACCAGGGTTGGAATGCCGATGCCGAGGTTCACGTAGAAACCGTCCTGCATTTCGCGTGCGACGCGTTGAGCCATTTGTTCGCGGGTAAGCGCCATTTTATGAGTCCTTGTTGTCAGGGCCTGGGGCAGATTATGTGCGGACGGTGCGCTGTTCGATGCGCTTTTCGAAGGTGCCGCAGATGATCCGGTCGACATAGATGCCAGGGGTGTGGATCTGCGCCGGATCCAGTTCGCCCGGTTCGACGATTTCCTCGACTTCCACCACGGTGATCTTGCCGGCGGTGGCGGCCAGCGGGTTGAAGTTCTGGGCGGTGTGGCGGTAGATGACATTGCCGAAGTGGTCGGCTTTCCAGCCTTTGACGATGGCGAAGTCGCCGGTGATGGATTCTTCCATCAGGTAGGGGCGGCCGTTGAATTCACGGGTTTCCTTGCCTTCGGCCACCGGGGTGCCGACGCCGGTGGCGGTGAAGAACGCCGGAATGCCGGCGCCGCCTGCGCGCATTTTTTCCGCGAGGGTGCCTTGCGGGGTCAGCACCACTTCGATTTCGCCGCTGAGCAGTTGCTTCTCGAACAGGGCGTTCTCACCCACGTAGGACGCGATCACTTTGCTGATCTGTTTTTCTTCGAGCAGCACGCCGAGGCCGAAACCATCGACACCGCAGTTGTTGGAGACCACGGTCAGGTCGCGCGTGCCCCTGCGCTTGATCTCGTTGATGAGGTTTTCCGGAATGCCGCACAGACCAAAACCACCGGCGAGGACGGTCATGCCGTCTTCCAGGCCTGCCAGGGCTTCCTCGTAGGACGCCACGCGTTTATCGAAACCTGCCATATGCACCTCTTTTATTATGTGTGGGCCAGCCAATGAACCGAGTGTTGCGCTGCCGGATTGATTTGTTAAGTTGTTTTTTAAGGTTGATTGATTTAGAAAACAGCATAGTCGAGCCGCCACCCGGAGCAGTCATGACCGTCAAACAGCTACGTGCCTTCCTGGCTGTGGCGCAAAGCCTGAGTTTTGCCGCCGCGTGTGAGCGCCTTCACCTGTCCCAGTCGGCGCTCAGCCTCACCATAAAAGGGTTGGAAGAAGGCCTGGGCGGTCGTCTGTTCAGCCGCACCACGCGCAATGTGGCGCTCACCCCTGAGGGCGAATCCCTCTTGCCGCTGGCGCGTCGGTTGATTGCTGACTGGGACAATGCCGAAGACGAACTTCGTCAACGTTTTACCTTGCGGCGCGGGCGCGTGACCGTGGCGGCGATGCCATCGTTTGCCGGCAACCTGCTGCCGCCGATCCTGACCCTATTCCGCGCGCGTTACCCTCAGGTGAATGTGACCGTGCATGACCTGATCAATGAGCAGGTGCTGGAAATGGTCCGCGACCGCCAGGTGGAGCTGGGCGTGGCGTTCGAGCCGGGTGAAGGTTCGGCATTGGCGTTTACGCCCCTGTATCTGGACCGCTTCATTGCCGTAGTGCCAGGCGACTCACCCTTGGCGCGGCACACGGCAATCAACTGGCAAACCTTGCTCGAATACCCGTTCATTACCTTGCAACGACCCTCCACGGTGCGGGTGATGCTGGAGGAGCACCTCGGTGCGTTGCACATGACGCTGCCGGTGGCGCTGGAAAGCCATCAACTGGCGACGGTGGGCAAGATGGTAGCCAGTGGCCTGGGCGTGAGCGCCGTGCCGGCGTTATGCAGAGGGCAGATGGAGGAGGCGGGCGCGCGGTGCATCACCTTGACCGGCCCGGTGATCGAGCGGCCGATTGGCGTGTTGACCAAACCGGGGCATGAGCTGTCGGCGGCGGCGCAAGTGTTGTTTGATATCTTTCGGGATGAGGCGCAGAAGGGAAGTTTTCCAACGTTCTGAGTGACTGCGCAGTAACTTCAGGAAGCAGTCAAACCTGCTCCCTGAAGTTGCACTTGGCTAGTAGTAACGATCGATCACTTTAACTTGCGAGCTGTCTTTGAAAGAGGCCCAGGCATTGTTGATTGTGTCGAATACCTGCTCGATAAAGTTGCGATCGGCGGCTGCTTTCTTGCCGACATAACCCTGGCCGCGACGGTACATCTTCAGGCGCGCCGCCAGCTCTCGGTGGCTGCGGTCGAAATCGGCTTCTTCGGAGTGGGGCGCCAGGCAGTCAATTTTCACTTCGCCCGATTTTTCCACCCACAGGATATGGTCGTCGAGTGTGTCTTTCTGCGCGGCGAACATCTCAGCCAATTCATCGATAGTGGGTTGGTTATTCAGATTCATGTGTAAGCCCCTTGACCAGTTGGTGATCTATCCGTTAATTCCGTTAAAACTGCTTAGTTGTCTCCGGCTCAAAAAACCGGGCGTCAGTGACGGTCTGCCAAATACGGGCAGGGTCTTGAAACTGATGCATGTAGTCTTGCTGATGAACTGCTACGCAATGCATTCATAACGAAGACAGGCCGCATTTGAGCGCCTGTACCCAACCCTTGCGGGACAGGTCAGCTTCATCAATCTGCCTTGTGGGCAGTGCACATCCGGAAAAAACAGCTCGGCGGTCAGACGAGTGCTGTCAAAACGCGTGTTACGAACGCTCCCGATGCGGGAGACGTCTAGATCATGCAAGGACTAAAACGTCGCGTCAATGATTATGTAGTGATTATTTTTTCGCACTACATAAAATGCTTTGATGACGGGAGAATGCGTAAAAACGTGACTTGGGCGTCATTTTGGGAGCGGCGGGTCGCCTCTGTGGCAAGCCAAAAGGCATTTTTGGTGTGCAGTGTTTTGCTAGCTCAATCGCTCGGCAAGCAAGGGCAGCAAATGTTCACAGGACGCTTCAATCTTCACCTGCAACAGCTCATCGCCACGGGTTTTGCCCAAATTGATGGCGATCACCGGCTTGTCCTGTTCAACCATCGTTTTGCACAGACGAAACGCCGAATAGGCCATCAATGACGACCCCACCACCAACAGCCCATCGGCATGCTCCACCGCCGTCATGGCCCTGGCGGCTGTCGCCGCTGCCACATTTTCGCCAAAAAACACCACGTCGGGCTTGAGCCGCTCGCCATTGCAGCGTGGGCATCGGGGCACCTGGAAGCGTTCTTCGAATGTGGGCTCGAGCAAGGTGTCGCCGTCCGGTAATTGCACGGCATGTACCTGGGCGAGGTAGGGATTGTCGATCTCCATCTGCCGCTGGATTCCATCGCGCGGGCTGCGCTGCTGGCAGTCCAGGCACAGCACCCGATGCAGGCTGCCATGCAGCTCGATCACATCCTGGCTGCCGGCCTGATCATGCAGGGTGTCGACATTTTGCGTGATCAGCCCGCTGATGTGCTGGCGCTGTTGCAGGGTCGCCAGTGCCAGGTGGGCCGCGTTGGGCTGCGCGATGCGCACCTTCGGCCAGCCCAGCATTGCCCGCGCCCAGTAGCGACGGCGCGCTTGGGGTGTGGCGAGAAATTCCTGGTACATCATCGGCGCCTTGCCACGGCGCACGCCTTCGCTGTCGCGGTAGTCGGGGATGCCCGAGGAGGTGCTGATCCCCGCACCGGTCAGGACCAGAAAGCGCCGTTCGCTTATTGCCCGGTGCAGGGTGTCGAGTTGATCGGCAAGATGTTCCAGCGTGTCGAGCATGGGTTCCCCTATTCGCCGCGAATGTATTGCTCCAGTTGCCTGATCAGGTCCGTCTGTTCGGCAATGGCTTCCTTGACCAAATCGCCAATGGACAGCAAGCCCAGCAGCTTGCCATCTTCTACCACCGGCAAGTGGCGCAGGTGACTGTCGGTCATGATGTTCATGCACTCCTCGACACTTTTATGGGGCTCAACGGTAATGACCGGAGAACTCATGACCTGATCGACCCGCGTGGTCACCGACGACAGACCCTTGAGGATGAGTTTGCGCGCGTAGTCACGTTCGCTGATGATCCCCACCACCGCACCGTCCTTGACGACCGGCAAGGCGCCGACGTTTTTTTCCGACATGCGCACCAGCGCTTCGAACACGGTGTGGTCCCATTGAATGGTATGCACGTCGTGATGCTTCTGGTCCTTGGCTTTGAGCAGTTGTGCAACGGTTTTCATGGCGGCCACTCCGATATTGTTGTTGGTGAGTCAGGGTCCTACAGAATCCTAGACGGCCCACAACCGGGCAAGGTCCAAAGCGGCGTTAAACCCGTCGAAAAACGTCATTTACCGGATTTTTTCGTGTTTTAACCCGCTTTGGTTGGTTTTTTCGCGCGCTTGGCGCTGGTCGCCGTCTTGCGCGGGGCGCTCTTGCGTTTGTTTTTCCAGGGCGTGGCACCCCGGCCTGCCGGACTGGCCGGGCCGGTGATGGTCATGCGCATGCCATTGCACCGGGCCACCTGCTTGCTCATCCAGGCCGCTTGTTTGGCGACGAATTCCTCTAGGCTCATTTCGCCGCTTTGCACCATGTCCAGCGCCTGTTCCCAGATGGCGGTAGTGCCGGGGTCGGCGATGGCCCGGGGCACCGCGTCGATCAGGCTGAACGCTGCCGGCGTGGCCGACAGCGCCTTGCCATTCTTCACCAGGTAACCGCGGTCCAGCAGGCCCTGGATTATCCCGGCGCGGGTGGCTTCGGTGCCGATGCCGGTGGTGTCCTTGAGTTTTTGCTTGAGCAGCGGGTCTTGCACCAGCTTGGCGACGTTCTTCATCGCCTTGATCAGGTCGCCTTCGGTGAACGGCTTGGGCGGTTGGGTCCACAGGTCCTTGAGGTTGACCCTGGCCACCGCGTAGTCCCGACCTTGCGCCAGCGTCGGCAATGCCTGGGGCGCGGGGGCTTCGCGGCCTTTGGCGGGGGCCAGTGCTTCGGGCAGGGCGCGTTTCCAGCCCGGCTCGATCACCACCTTGCCCACTGCGCGCAACGCCTGGCCGGCGCAGTCGAAATCGGCCTGGGTGCGATCGTATTCATGGTTGGGCAGGAACTGCGCCAGGTAACGCGCACGAATGAGCGTGTACACCGCTCGCTGCTTGCCGGCGAGTTGCCCGACATCCTTGCCGGCCCCGGTGGGAATGATGCCATGGTGGGCGCTGACCTTGGTGTCGTTCCAGGCCCGCGAGCGGCGCTGAGGGTCGATATGGGGCATCAGCTCGTTTACCGCGGCATCCGCGCGGCCCAGCGCCGCGAGAATCTTCGGCGCGTCGCTGTGCTGGCTCAAGGGCAGGTAGCCGCAGTCGCTGCGTGGGTAGGTGATGACCTTGTGCGTCTCGTAGAGGGATTGGGCGATATCCAGGGTTTCCTGGGCGCCGAGGCCGAGTTTCTTCGAGCAGATTTCCTGCAGGGTGCCCAGGTCGAAGGGCAGGGGCGCCACCTCACGCATGCGCTCGGTGCGCAGCTTCACCAGCCGGGCGCTGGCGGCCTGGGTCATCGCTTGGGCGGCGTCACGGGCGATTTGCGGGTTGAGGCAGCGGCCCTGGTCGTCACAGGCATCCTCTGCGGCACGCCACTGAGCAGTGAAGGTGATGGCGTCGTGCCGCAGGTCGACATCGATGGCCCAGTACGCCACCGGTACGAAATCGGCGATGCTGCGGTCGCGGTCCACCACCAGGCGCAGGGTCGGGGTTTGTACGCGACCGACCGGCAACACGCCCTGATAACCGGATTGACGACCCAGCAAGGTAAACAGGCGGCTCATGTTCATGCCGATCAGCCAGTCGGCGCGCGAGCGACCCAGGGCCGAGTGGTACAGGCTGAAGGTTTCGGCGCCGGGCTTGAGCGCGGCAAGGGCCTTGCGGATGGAGGCGTCGTCCAGCGCCGACAGCCACAGCCGCTGGATCGGCCCGCGATAACGGCAGTGCTCCACCAGCTCACGCGCGATCATCTCGCCCTCACGGTCGGCGTCGGTGGCAATGATCAGCTCCTGGGCTTCCCCCAGCAGGCGCTTGACCGCCTTGAACTGGCTGGCGGTCTTGGGCTTGACCTGCATTTTCCATTTTTCCGGGACGATCGGCAGGTCGGCCAGTACCCAGCGCTTGTATTTGGCGTCGTAGGCGTCGGGCGGAGCGGTTTCCAGCAGATGGCCGATGCACCAGGTGACGGTGACCCCGTTGCCCAGCCAGCAACCGTCGCCGCGGCGACTGGCGCCGAGCACGGCCGCGATATCCTTGGCCTGGGAAGGTTTTTCACAGAGGTACAGCCGCATGGTCATCACATCAGCTCGGGTTGATGCCTTGCAGGATGCTTAGTCGAAGGCAATTGAGCAACCATTATCTGTATGGATGTACAGCTATTTGTGTATTCATTGCAAAACCCTGTGGGAGAGGCTTGCTCCCACAGGGATTTCCACCGATCAATCAGTTGTTATCGATGTCGACGTGGCGCGTTTCCTTGAGGCAGAACAGCCCTACGACCAGGCTCACACCCGTCACCACCACCGGATACCACAACCCGTAGAAAATATCCCCGGTGTACACCACCAACGCAAACGACACCGTCGGCAGGAACCCGCCGAACCAGCCGTTACCAATGTGATAGGGCAGGGACATCGAGGTATAGCGGATGCGCGTCGGGAACAGCTCCACCATCAGTGCCGCCAGCGGGCCGTAGCACATGGCCGCGATCAGGATGAGTGCGACGATCAGCACCACCACCATCACCTTGTTCACCTGGGCCACATCCGCCGAACTCGGGTAGCCGGCCAGGGTCACCGCGCCGCGCAGGGCGGCTTCGTCGAAGCCATCGATGCGCACGTCACCCACGCTCACCTGCACCGGGCTGCCGGCCGGTGCGGCGGCGCTGGTGTAAGGCAGGCCTTGCTTGACCAGGAAGGTCTTGACCTTGTCGCAGGGGCTGTCAAACCGCGCCTTGCCCACCGGGTCGAACTGGAAGGTGCAGGTGGCAGGGTCGGCCAGTACGGTGATCGGCGCCTGTCGGCTGGCCTGGTCCATGGCCGGGTTGGTGTAGTGCGCCAGGCTCTTGAAGATCGGGAAGTACAGCACGGTTGCCAGCAGCAGGCCGAGCATCAGCACCGGCTTGCGCCCGACCTTGTCCGACAGCCAGCCAAAGAAGATAAAGAACGGCGCGCCGATCACCACGCTGATGATCAGCAGCATGTTGGCCAGGGCCGGGTCCATTTTCAGGAACTGGGTCAGGAAGAACAGCACATAGAACTGCGCGGCATAGAAGGTCACCGCTTGCCCGCCGTTGATGCTGAACAGGGCGATCAGCACCACCTTGAGGTTTTCCCATTTGCCGAAGGAATCGCGGATCGGCGCCTTGCTGGCCTTGCCTTCCTCTTTCATCTTCAGAAAGGCCGGCGACTCATGCAGGCTCATGCGGATCCAGGTGGAAATGCCCAACAGCACGATGGAGAACAGGAACGGAATGCGCCAGCCCCATACTTCGAATTGATCGCCCGTGAAGTAACGGCAGGCCAGCACCACCAGCAGCGACAGCAGCAGGCCGAGGGTGGCGGTGGACTGGATCCAGCTGGTGTGCAGGCCGCGTTTGCCTGCGGGTGCGTGCTCGGCCACGTAAGTCGCTGCTCCGCCGTATTCCCCGCCCAGTGCCAGGCCTTGCAGCATGCGCAGCACGATCAGGATGATCGGCGCCGCGATGCCGATGCTGGCGTAGGTCGGCAACAGCCCGACGCAGAACGTGGCCACACCCATCAAAATGATGGTGACCAAAAACGTGTATTTGCGCCCGATCATGTCACCCAGGCGGCCGAACACCAGCGCGCCGAACGGGCGTACCACAAATCCCGCCGCGAAGGCCATCAAGGCAAAGATGAACGCCGTGGTGTCGTTGACCCCGGCAAAGAACTGCTTGCTGATCACGGCCGCCAGGGCGCCGTAGAGGAAAAAGTCATACCACTCGAACACTGTGCCGAGGGAGGAGGCGAAGATGACTTTTCTGGAGTCGTTACCGGCGCTGGCAGGCAGTGCGGCGCCGAGCGGTTGAGCATGTTCTGACATCGGGTAGTCCTCACAGTGATTATTTATTGTTGTTCCACTGTCGGCGTCAAAGGTGACGCCGCTGTTCAGATTGCATGAACCCGTTCTTTCTCCGGGGCGAGGCTCCTTGTGGGCGGTGAAAGGATCAACTGCGCAGCCTTCTCGGCAATCATCAGCGTGGGTGAGCAGGTGTTGCCGGAGGTGATGCGCGGCATGATTGAGGCGTCGGCAATGCGCAGCCCCGGTACGCCGTGTACTCGCAGTTGCGCGTCGACCACGGCGTCTTTGTCGCTGCCCATGCGGCAGGTGCCCACTGGGTGGAAGATCGTGGTACCGATACGGGCGGCGGCTTCGTGCAGTTGTTCTTCGGTCTGCAACGCCTCGCCCGGCAGGTATTCCACCGGTTTGAACTGGCTCAGCGCCGGTGCGGCGACGATGCGTCGGGTCAGGCGAATGGCGTCGGCGGCCACGCGCAGGTCTTCGGGATGGCTCAGGTAATTGGGCTGGATCAGCGGCGCATCCGCCGGGTTGGCCGAGCGAATATCGATATGCCCGCGGCTGTGCGGGCGCAGGTCGCAGACCGATGCGGTAAACGCCGGGAATGCATGCAGCGGCTCACCGAAGCGCTCCAGGGACAGCGGCTGCACGTGGTATTCGAGGTTGGCCGAGGTCTGCTCCGGCCCCGAGCGGGCAAACGCGCCGAGCTGGCTGGGCGCCATCGACAGCGGGCCACTGCGGTCATACAGGTATTGAAGGCCCATGCCCATCTTGCCCCACACGGTGCCAGCGATCTGGTTGAGGGTGCGGGCATTTTCCAGTTTGTAGATCAGCCGCAGTTGCAGGTGGTCCTGCAGGTTGCCGCCGACGCCCGGCAGTTCATGCAGCACCTCGATGCCCAACGGCTTGAGCACGCTGGAGGGGCCAATGCCCGAACGCTGCAGTATGCCCGGCGAGCCCACGGCACCTGCGCACAACACGATTTCCTTGTGCGCTTTCCAGGTTATCTGCTGGCCCTGTCGACGGCCGACCACCGCTGACGCACGGCCGTTTTCCAGTAGCACGCGGTCGACTTCCACGTCGGTCAACACGGTGAGGTTGGGTCGCTGGCGGACGGGTTTGAGAAACGCCTTGGCCGCGTTCCAGCGCACTCCGGCTTTCTGGTTGACCTGGAAATAACCGCAACCTTCGTTATCGCCCTGATTGAAATCACTGACCGACGCGATGCCGCTTTGCGCCGCCGCATCGCGAAAGGCATCGAGGATCGGCCAGTGCAAGCGCTGCTGCTCGACGCGCCATTCGCCGCCGTCATTGTGGAACTCCGAGCCACCGGCAAAATGGTTTTCGCTGTGCTTGAACAGCGGCAGTACGTCCTTCCAGGCCCAGCCGGGATTGCCGGCGTCCGCCCAGCCGTCGTAGTCCCGGGCCTGGCCGCGCATATAGATCATGCCGTTGATCGACGAGCAGCCCCCCAGCACCTTGCCCCGTGGATAACTCAGCGCACGGCCTTGCAGGCCTGCCTGGGCTTCGGTCTTGAAGCACCAGTCGGTGCGCGGGTTACCGATGCAGAACAGGTAGCCGACGGGAATGTGAATCCAGGGGTAGTTGTCGCGGCCACCGGCTTCCAGCAGCAGGACGCGGTGGGCGGGGTTGGCGGACAGTCGATTGGCCAGCAGGCAGCCTGCGGGGCCGGCACCGACCACCACGTAATCGTATTGCGCAGTTGCAAGAGGCATCTGGGGTCTCGCTTGTTTTTCTTATTGGTTCCATCCTAGTTGTTAGTTTTCGTCTTAAAAATGTTAGTTTTTGCCCAGCTGCTGTGCGTTTTTAAACAGCGCTGCCCGAGGCCACGCAATGGAGGCGACATGTTCGACTGGAATGACCTGCGGTTTTTTCTCGAGTTGCAGCGCAGCGGCCGCCTGCTCACCGCCGCGCAGCGCCTGAAAACCACACATGCCACGGTGGCCCGGCATATCGAAGCGATTGAAAAGAGCCTCGGCACCGCATTGTTTGTGCAGCATGCACAAGGCTATGAACTGACGCCCTCCGGCGAAGCGCTGCTCAAGCACGCCGAGGCCATGGAAAACCTTGCGTTGCTGGCTGAAGACGAACTCACCCACTCCGCCGCGCCCCTGGGCAAGATTCGCCTGGGCGTGGCGGAAGGGTTGGGCGTGATGTTCCTGGCCGGGCGCATGGGAGGCCTGTTCGAGCGTTATCCAGGCCTGGAAGTGGAGCTGGTGGCGGTGCCGCGCTTCGTCAGCATCCTCAACCGCGAGGCGGAAATCAGCATCCACCTGGAGCGTCCCAGTGTCGACCAACTGGTCACCCGCAAACTCACCGACTACCGCCTGGCGCTCTACGCCAGCCGTGCCTACCTGGACCGCCACCCGCCGATTGAAAAGCGCGAAGATCTCGCGGCCCATGCCTGGATCGATTACGTCGACGACCTGCTGTTCAGCCAGGAGCTCAAATTCCTCAGCAGCTTCTGCCGCACCCCCAAAGTGGTATTCCACAGCACCAGCGTCATCGCCCAGCATCAAGCGGCGCGCTCCGGCTTGGGGATCGCCGTACTGCCATGCTTCATGGCCGCCGGCGATCCGGACCTGATCGCGCTGCTGCCGGAGGAAGGCATTCAGCGCAGCTACTGGATCAGCTCGCGCCGTGAACTGCATAAATCGGTGCGGCTGCGGGTGTTGTGGGATTACGTGGTGGAGCTGTGTGCACGGGAGCAAGCGCTATTGCTCGGCGCGTCTACCTGACGAAATTGGGTAAAAGGTGGGAAGCTTGGCGCTGTCATGCAGCCAGTTGCAGCCTCTGTGGCGAGCAGGCTTCTTGTGGCGAGCGGGCTTGCCCCGCGTTGGGGTGCGAAGCGCCCCCAGTCCAGCAAAACGCGGTGTACCTGATACGGCTCAGCGTCTGATTTTGGGGCTGCTGCGCAGCCCAACGCAGGACAAGCCTGCTCGCCACAGGGAATCTGCGCTTAACTGAACGGCATTAGGGCAAGCCCGCTCGCCACAAGCCTGTAATCGCCTGAAAAGGTGATTTTCGTCCTTGAAGAACAACGCCAGGTTCAGAGAAACCAGCGATATTCCCGCGCATTAATCTCCTGCTGAAACGCCAGGTGATCCTGGCGTTTGTTCTCGCAATACACGTCAACAAACTCTGCACCCAGCGTGTCGCGCACGACCGTGTGATGCTGCATGGCGCGGACGGCGTCGAGCATTTCCACCGGGAAGTCGGTGCCGCTGCTGCGGTCGTCGTTCAGCGGGGCGATGGGTTCTTGTCGGGTTTCAAGCCCGTGTTCGAGTCCGGCCAGGATCGCCGCCAGCACCAGGTAGGGGTTGGCGTCGGCGCTGGCCAGGCGGTGTTCGATGCGCAGGTTGCGCGGGTCGGACTCGGGGATGCGCAGGCACGCGTCGCGGTCTTCGAAGCCCCAGCTGGCGCGGGTGGCGGCGTTGACTGTGCCGCCCAGGCGGCGCAAGGCATTGTGGTTGGGGGCGAAGATCGGCATGCAATGGGGCAGCAATTGCAGGCAGCCGGCCACCGCGTGGCGCAGCGGCTGCTGTTGGTGCGCGGCCAGCAGGTTGTTGCCCGCTCCGTCGTACAGGCTGACGTGCACATGCATGCCGCTGCCAGGAAATTGCAGGTAGGGCTTGGCCATGAAACTGGCGCGGTAGCCGTGCTTGAGCGCCACGCCGCGTGTACTGCGGCAGAACAGGGCGGCCCAGTCGGCGGCGCGCAGGGCGTCGTCCGAGTGGCCGAAATTGATCTCGAACTGGCCGGGGCCGATCTCGGCAGTGATTACGGTGCTGTCGATGCCCTGGTCCCTGGCGGTTTGCGCCATGTCGTCGAGCACGGCACTGAACCGCGACAGCCGCTCGATGTGCAGGTTGGGCTGGTCATCGGCGTCATCGCTCAGCGGGTCGCGGGGGAATTGCGGCAGGCCGTTGGCGAGCTTTTTATCGAACAGGTAAAACTCCAGCTCGAATGCCACCACCGGGTGAATGCCCTTGTGCTGCAAGCGCTGCAAGACCCTGGCCAGCACTTCGCGGGGTTCGAACTCGATGGGCGCGTCGGTGCCGTCGGAGGTGATCAGCATCTGCCCCAGGGGCTGCGACTCCCAGCTCACCGGCTTGAGCGTGCCCGGTACCAGGCGGCGATTGGCGTCCGGGTCGCCGTCGTTGAAACAGTAATCGCCGATCTTGAACAGTCCGCCCTGAACCCCCAGCAGCACGGCGTTCTGGGGCAGCTTCAGGGGGCTGCCGGCGGCGACTTTTTCGAGCATCTCCACCGGGTAGCGCTTGCCGTAGAAATGCCCGGGAATGTCCAGTGCGATCAGGTCGACATAGCGCACATCGGGGTGCTTCTGGCGAAACGCGCGGACTTCGGCCAGCAACGTGCAGGATGGGGTTTTCACAGGGGTTGCTCCTAGTTGTACACCCACAGCACGCGGGCAGGCACATCGGTAAGGTTGGCGTAGCGACAGTGGGCGAAACTGGCCAGGTGGAAACTGTCGCCCGGACCGAGGGTGACGCTGTCGGCCTCGCCCTCCACCCACAGCGTCAACTCGCCTTCGAGCACGAAGCCGGCCTGCTCGGCGCGGTCGCTCATGCTCTGCTCACCACTGTTGGCGCCGGGCGCCAGCAGGCTGTCGAGCAGGGAGAAGGCGCCGTTCATGCTCGGCGAGACAAGGATGTCGGTGATGCCATTGGCGTAATACACCGTGCGCCGCTCGTTGGGGCGCGTGACCCAGTCCACCGCCTTGGGCTTGGGCAGGCTGTAGAAATAGGTCGTGGGCACGTCGAGGGCGTGGCTGATGGCGGTGAGGTCCGCCACGGTCGGGCGCGACAGGCCGCGTTCCACCTGGGACAGAAAGCCTACCGAGCGTTCGATCTTTTGCGCCAGCTGGGCGAGGGTGAGTTTCTTGTGCTTGCGCAGATCGTGGATCAGGGCGGCGAGGGTGGCGAGTTCTTCTTGCTGGTTCATGAAATTAATTTCGATAAATTTCATGAAAAAATACCGCATAAATTTCATACGGGCAACCAGTGCCAAGGATCTATGCCGAACCGTGGCGAGCGGGCTTGCCCCGCGTTGGGGTGCGAAGCGCCCCCAATCGACGAAAATGCGGTGTACCTGATACTGCGCAGAGCCTGGACTTGGGGGCTGCTGCGCAGCCCAACGCGGGGCAAGCCCGCTCGCCACAACACGCCCGCTCGCCACAGGGAATTTGCGTTTAACTGAACGGCATCAGGGCAAGCCCGCTTGTCACAAAAACGTGGCCTGAATGATTCCACGCGGCTGCGGTCGGAATCTGGGTACGCGTCATTAATTGAAGGAGCACCCATGAAGTCCAGATCCCTAGCTGCCTGCGTTCTCGTTGCTGCAAGCCTGTCCACCGCCAGCTTTGTGGCCAAGGCCGGTGATACCCCCCAGGAAACCGTGCAGCCTTCCAACATCAATGCCCGTGACCTGAAAGAGGGCGACCGCGCGCCGGATATCCTCATGCGCGAGGAATCGGCGGTAAAAGACTGGAAAAAACATGGCCTCAAGGACCCAGGTGAGAACAACCAGTGGGCAAAGGCAGCCGACAAGTACGTGCTGCTCAAGACCACCAACGGCACCATTCTTGAGATCACCCCTGCGAAGAAGTAATCGCGCGCAGCGCCCTGCATCAAGGTAACCGGCCGCAAGGGTCGCGTTACCTTCCTACAGATGGGGGAGTTTATCGTCGGGAGAGGGGGGTCTATTTCATCGGGGCGTTACTGGAGGCCAATCATCCAGCGTTAGCTTGCCCACGGTGTTGCTTTGCAGTTCGTAGCGCAACTCTTCGACCATCCTGGCCACTTCTTCCGGGGTATGCAGCCGGTTGGTGGTAATCCCGGTGACGACCAGGTCCACGCGGCCACTTTCGGCGTCGTAGACCTTGAGGGTCAGTGACGCATCCCGGCACAGGGTGAACTCACAGGTTAACGGCAACAGGCCTTCCTCGATGCAATTGCGCAATTGAGAGACGGTGAGCATGCAGTTTCCTTCAGGGCATTCAATGCGGTCCCTTCAAGGTTATTGATCGCTCCTGCGCGCCAGAAGGCGAATTCGCACTAGAGGCACTAGTGCATTTGCATGTCTAAGGCTTGTTTTTCAGGCGCAGTTCTCCGGCAAACAGCCCGCGCTCACGGGCCCAGACGATCGCTGCGCTGCGGCTGTGCACTCCCAGTTTGGAATACACCGTGGCCACATGGTTACGCACCGTGTTGGGTGCCAGTTTCAGGCGCGAGGCGATTTCCTTGTCGGCCAGGCCTTCGCAGATCAGCCCCAGTACATCGCGTTCGCGCGCGGTCAGGTCGGTGAAGGCCACGTTTGGCAGGTTGGGGCTGTTGACGCTTTTGGCGTTGGCCAGTTTCTCGATCAGGGTCTGGCTGAACCACGAGGCGTCCTGCATCACTTCTTCGATGGCTGCCACCAGTTCCAGCTCCGAGCGTTTGCGTTCGGTGATGTTCATCAATACCAGCAGGTAGCAGGGCACGTTTTCGATGCTCACGGTATCGGCGGACACCACGCAGTCGATCACTTCATTGCCTTTTTTGCGCACTTTCAACTCTTGCCCGTCGAGGTTGCCGACCTTTTCCAGGGTCGCGAACAACTGCGCGCCGGCTGAAGCGCTGTCGATAAAGTCGATGTCTTCGATGGCCTTGCCGATCAGCTCCTGGCTGATATAGCCGGTGATGTTCATGAACGCTTCGTTGACGTCCACCACCTGGCGGTTGGCGGCGTTGCACACCAGTGTCGGCACAGGCGTGAGGCGGAAGGATTTGGCAAAGCGCTCCTCGCTCTGGCGCAGGGCGATTTCTGCCTTGCGCCGTGGCTCCAGGTCCATGAAGGAAAACAGCATGCAGTCTTCCTCGTTCATGTCCAGCGGCTGCCCGGCGACGATCACCAGTTTGCTGCCGCCTTCGGGCAGTTTGAGTTCGGCCTGCATCTGCGGGATCGTCGCGCCTTCCCCCAGACGCTGGATGGCCAGGTCCTTGCGTTCAGCCTGTTCCAGCACATCCAGTTCATACACGGACTTGCCGATGACCTGGTCGCGGTTGTAGCCGGTCATCTCCAGAAAGCCCTGGTTGACCTTGATGTAGCGCAGATCACTCAGGCGGCAGATCACGGCGGGCGCCGGGTTGGCGTTGAAGGTTTTTTCGAAGCGCTGCTCGGCGCTGGCCCACTCGGTGGCGTCGCTGAGAATCAGCACCAGCAATTCCGGCTCACCCTTGGCATCGGCGATCACCAGGCTGCGCAGGCGGTGCACCCAGGTTTTGTCCGGGTCGGCGGTGGACGTGACTTCGACCACCACGTCGCTGAACTCATCGCCGGCGGCGGCACGGGCGAGGGGGTAGTTGTCCGCCTGCACCGGGTGGTTGTTTCGATAGCGCAGAGCGAAGCGTTCGGCGTATTGCCCGCCGTCGCTACCGAGGCCCATCACATCGCCGACGCCGTGCATGGCCAGCGCGGCTTCGTTGGCCCAGAGGATGGTCTGGTCGACCTCGGCCAGGATCACGCCATCGGATAATCCCGAGATGATCTGCTGAAGTTGGCGGCGGTTGGTTTCTTTGGCAAGAACGTCCTGTGTCATAGGGTCTCCGAGCTGTAGGTGCATGAAGCTACGACAGGGGAGGTTCGCGAACGTGCAGAAAAAATGACCCCGTTTAGGTGCGAATGCACCAGTCAATCTAGTGCAGATGGGCCAGGACTGAACGTATGTCGTTTCGCCACACTCACAACATCAAGGCACTTTGCCTTGCTCCTATAACTTGTGAAGGACCTCTTGTATGACCACTGTCTATGAAACCAACCGTTCGTTGTTTCGCGTGTCCTGGAGCTCGGTATTGGCCGGTAGTGCAATTGCACTGGTGACCTATCTGGTCTTGAGCGTGCTCGGCACTGCAATCGGCGCCAGCGCCGTCAACCCGATGGAAGCGGGTAACCCGCTGAGTGGTTTCGGCACCGGTGCCGGGATCTGGCTGTTCGTTTCGACGCTGGTGGCAATCGCCGTCGGTGCATTCGTGGCCGGGCGTACTGCGCCGGATCGCGGCGGTCTGCACGGCGTGCTGACCTGGACCCTGACCACCCTGTTCACCACCTGGCTGCTGGCCGGCCTGGCCTCAAGCGTGGTCGGCACTGCCGGCAATGTTGTGGGCAAAGGCCTGTCGGCTGCCGGTAGCGGTATCGCTGCCGCAGCACCGGGCATCGGTGACAGCATCAAGCAGCAATTGAACGAGCAGGGCATCCAGCTGGACTGGAACAGCCTGCAGGGTCAACTCGACACCTTGCTCAAGCAGACCGGCAAGCCTGAGTTGGACCCGTCCAACGTCGAGCAGAAAACCGACCAGGCTGCCGCTGATGGCAAGCAGTCGGCAACCGATGCTGCGAACAATCCTGCCCAGGCCGGCGATGAGTTGAAGCAGTGGTTCGAACGCGTCAAGGCTTCGGGCGAACCGGCGCTGAACGCTGCCGATAAGGAAGCACTGGTCAATATCGTTGCTGCGCGTACTGGCAAGAGCAAGGCAGAGGCTACCCAGATCGTCGACAACTATGCCCAGGCTTATCAGCAAGCCATGCAGAAGGTCGAACAACTGAAGCAGCAAGCCGAACAGAAAGCCCGCGAAGCCGGTGAAGTGGCCGCCAAGCAACTGTCGCGCGCTGCCTGGAGCACCTTGGCGATGCTGTTGCTGGGCGCTGCCTTGAGCTTCTTCGTAGGCCGTTTCGCACTGACCAGCCGTCGCGTGCCATTGGCCTGATTCAAGCCAGCGCTCGCGCCACGGTGTGGCGCAGGCGCTGGAGACGCGATGAGCAGTCGGCATCGGCGTCAATGAGTGCGTAAAATGGGCGCCTTTCGCATATCACGCAAAGGTGCCCCTTGAGCGCAGGCAAAGCTGTCGGACTGTTGGTCCTCACCTCCTTACTGGCCGCGTGCGGCACCTCGCCGCCGCGCAGTCCCAATGACCTGTGTGCCATCTTCCGCGAAAAGGACGACTGGTACGATGCCGCCAAGGTCACGCAAAAGCGTTGGGGCGTGCCTATCGAAGTACCATTCGCCATCATGTATCAGGAGTCGGGCTTTCGCCACGACGCCAAGACCCCGCGTAAATACCTGCTATGGATCATCCCCTGGGGCCGCGTTTCTACCGCATCCGGCTACGCCCAGGCCAAGGATGAAGTGTGGAACGACTACCGCAAAAGCACCGGCCGCAGCGGCGCCGACCGTGAAGACTTCGACGATGCCATCGACTTCGTCGGCTGGTACATGGACAAGACCTACACCATCAACGGCGTCTACAAATACGACGCCTACGGCCAATACCTGAACTACCACGAAGGCTGGGGCGGCTACCGCCAGCGCACCTATGCCGGCAAGCCCTGGCTGCTCCCGGTGGCGGGCAAGGTGCAGGCGCGTTCGCAGATGTATGCGCGCCAGTACGCCGGGTGCAAGGATGATCTGGGGCGGGGATGGTGGAGCCGGTTCTGGCGGTGGTTGTAGGTTGATCGCTTGATCGTTCCCACGCAGGTGCTGCCGCACTTGCCGCACGTATTCGTCAATGAGAATCCTATGAACAACGACCAATTGCAGATCACCGATACGCGGCCGGGCACCGGCAAAGCCGTGGTCAAGGGCGCGCTGATCACCACCCAATACACCGGCACCCTGGAAGACGGCACGGTGTTCGATTCGTCCTGGGAGCGGGGCAAGCCGTTCCAGTGCGTGATCGGCACCGGGCGTGTGATCAAGGGCTGGGACCAGGGCCTGATGGGCATGCAGGTGGGCGGCGTACGCACCTTGTTCGTGCCCGCGCACCTGGCGTATGGCGAGCGGTCGATGGGCGCGCACATCAAGCCCAACAGCAACCTGCGCTTTGAGATCGAGTTGCTGGAAGTGCTGACGCGCGAGGATTGAGGTCAGTTGGTTGTGGTTGTGGTTGTGGTTGTGGCGAGCGGGCTTGCCCCGCGTTGGGCTGCGCAGCAGCCCCAAATCCAGCGGCTGCGCAGTGTCGCGCTCCTGAAGGGGGCGCTTCGCACCCCAACGCGGGGCAAGCCCGCTCGCCACAGAGGTCTCGGGTTGCTGGCGTATTCGGTGGCGCGGCCTTTACATCTGGCTTAACCAGCCTACCAGCGGCACCACCAGGAGCGTACTCAGTGCCATTGAAATCACATTGCCAATATATGGATGAAAATGTGCCGGCAATCGCGCCGCAATCGCACAGGCCAATGGTGGTGCGATCAGCGCACCCAACAGCGCGCTTGAGCCCACGACCATCCAGCTGCCGCCAAGGGTCAATACGGCGGCAGGCACTACCGATACCAGCGGCACATACGTGGGGAACCAGCCGCGCTTGATCCACTGTTGCCTCCAGATCAGCACACCCAACGCCGAAGTCAGGGCTTGTGCGCCAAGCAGTGGCAAGACCAGTCCCGAGCCATAGGCCGGGCTGGCGGGGTTCAGCGCATAGGCCAGCAACACCCCCGCAATCAGCCCGAGGCTGGCCCATTCATTGCCGAAAAACGGCGCTTCGGAAAAGTCCGCCAATACCCTGCGCGCGCTCCAGACCACGCCGTAGGTGGACGGTTTGACAGGGGCTGGCCGGCTGGGTGCGAGGTAGTCCGAACGCACCAACGAGGGCATGTGACGGCAGAGTACAAACGCCACCACGCTACCCAGCGCCATGCCCGACACGTTGCCGATCACCACGGGCAGGTCAAGCGGCACACACACGAAGTTCACGATCAACAGGCACATCGGCGTTACCAGTAATGCGCCCATTACCGCCCCATTGATCGTCACTTTCCAGCCACCGCCGAACATCAGCACCATGGCGGCCGGTAATGAAACAAACGCTGCGAATGTCGGTTGCCACGTCTGCGCAGTGACGCTCCAGCCCCAGAGCATATTGCTCAGCAGCAGCCCGAGCAGTGAGCTGGTCACCAGCCAGGGCCATACTCCGCTGCCGTAGCAAATCGAAAAGCCTTGCCAGGCCTTATTGCGCGTACTCGCCCACCAGGCCAGGTACGCACCGGCCAGCAGGCCAAGGGAGGCCAGTTCATGCTTGTAAAAAGCGACTTCACTGATGTCTCCCAGTACCCAGCGCAGCCAGGCAATCGGGTGGGGAAGGCTTTGCGTCATGTCGCTGTAGCCTGGCCAGGAGCCGCCGTAGCGGATGGCAATCCACAGCACCAGCAATGCACTGATGAGAAACAGGCTGAGCGCCACTGTGTCGGCCCTTGAGCGCGCCGCCTTGGACTTGGTTGATAACATCTCCATGCTGTGCCCTCCGATCAGCGTGGAAGGGCGGGGTGTTGGGCATACCCGAGCATCTGATCGTAGAGATCGCAGCGTCGGTCGCGCTGCAGGTCATTGAGGCTGTTCCAGATCGGAGCGCTGCGGGCGCTGGTGATGTCGATGTCGGCAAACAGTATCTCCTGGCGATTGGCCGAGGCCACGGCGCCGATGGGCCAGCCATTGGTGCCGGCAATCAGCGAGCAGCCAAGGTAACGAGCGTCCCGTTCTTCGCCAATGCGACTGGCGGCCGCGATAAATACGTTATTGACATGGGCGGCCGTCATCGTCAGATAGGACGCCATGCATTTGCCCGCCTCATCGAACAGCGGCGGCGGGGTCCACACCCAGTTGTTCAGGCTGCAAATGATATCGGCGCCTTGCTGGCTGAGAATCCGCGGCACTTCCGGAAACCAGATGTCCCAGCAGATCAGCAAACCGATGCGCCCGATGGGCGTTTCAAACACGGGAAAACCGGTGTAGCCCGGGGTGAACCACAGTTTTTCCCTGTTCCATAAATGGGCTTTGCGGTATTTACCGATGAAGCCATCCGGGCCAAGCAGCACCGCAGTATTGAACAGCTGCGTACCGTCTATTTCGCTCAACCCGGCCACCAGATACACCTGATGTCGGCTGGCAAAATCCATCCAGGCCCTGACGCTGGCTCCCTCCGGGACTGCTTCGGCGTGATCGAAAGCGTCCTGGCGACTGGTGAAGTAATAGCCACAATTGGAAAGCTCTGGCAGCACGATCAGGTTGGCGCCACCATTCGCGGCTTCGGTGGCCAAGGTCAGTGTCTGACGCAGGTTGTTGGCGCGGTTGACGGTGCCGACCTGGGGATCAAGCTGTATCACGGCTACGCGGGCGGGGCTTGCTGCTTCGGTCATGGGTGTGGCCTCTTATTTTTATACAACCGGAATGGTTGGGCGTTTATAAGAGGCGACAATATGTTTATATAAAAGTCAGACGATTCCTATTGAATCGTGGCCTGTTTCTCTTGATTTAACGCTCAACCCGATACTCTGGATAATCACTCAGGGTAAAGCCGCCGTGGAAGGATGCCTGGGTCTTCTCGCAGATGTTGATCACGGTATCTATTGCTCCCCTGAAGCACGGTTCCGTCCAGCCAGCGTCAACCGAAAACGACTCGCCGCACAGGTAGAGCCCTGACGTGTGTGAGTAATCCCTGTTGTACTTCATCAAGCTCACCGCATCGTAGTAAGTGCCCGCGCGATAAAGTTTCGCGCAACCGAGTGAGTGCTTGTCATTCATCCAGCGCTGAACGACAGCCTGTTCACGCGCTATATAAGGCGAGATCTTTTGGTTTATGTTGGTCGATTTCAGAAGTATTCTGTCCAGCTCGTCTATACACTTTTCAACCAACTCTTCATCGGTGAAAAATAATAGTTTCGTGGCGTCGTCTTCCCATGTGTAGCTGAGCAGAATACAGTCGTAGGTGTGGTTGTTGTTATAGCGGTAAGTGTATGCGTCGTGTATCAGGCTGTCCGTTACGATGGTTTGCGGGATAGTTATGTTATGCGAAATAAACGATTTTTTTAACGGCGCATAAACCTTGCAACTGGTTTCCCAGTGGGCCGTTTTATAGGCTGATATTATTTCGAAGGGAAGCATTTTCTGATCGAAGTTTTCGAGTGATATCTGCGTTTCTATTAGCCAAGAGGGTAGGGTCATGACGACGGAGTCAGCGTCGATAAACTCTTTTTTTGCCCTCTCTGGATCGGCGCTGTTCCAATCGTAGTAAACCCGTATTTTTCCGCTGTTCAACTTTTTTAGTTTTGTTACCGAGCTGCTGGTCAGTAATCCGTGCCGATGCTCAACCAAATGTTCGTACAGCGATTGCCGGGTTTCTCCAGGCTTTATGAGAAGCAGTGACTCTGCCAAAGACCCAAGGCCAATATAACTGGGTTTGCTGAACGGCAGGCCTCTTGAATCGACGGTCTCCAGGGCATTCAAATAAGGTGAGTCTTTCGGAGTTCCGTCTTCATTCACGCGGCCATGGATCAACTGTAAGTGACTGCTGAAACCGAATATTGCGGTGCGAAGTGGATAAAGCGAGCAGACATCGTAAAACGCTCCCCAACTGCCATCACCAATACCTATGGCATAGAAAATTGCCGACTCCTGTGCGTTCATGCCCATCCCGCCAAAATTGCCGGGGTCATCTTGCCTCCATGTGTCGATGGCTGGCATTTTCACCAAATTCCGAAATGAAATACCTTCGTATTTTTTGACAATGGCTGTCCACATGTCATCCCAGTTTTCAGCACCATAATGTTCGGATACGTTTAACGTCATGCGTTCAGCGAATATTTTCCATTTTGCGAAAACCGTGCTTAAGGCTGCTCCGGGCGGCGGGGTTTTTCCATCAGTGTTCTTCCATATAAGCATGGTCGGCTCTTCACTTCCTTCTACGCTGCCTTCCCTGAGGTATATACCAGTTGATCGAACTGCAGGGCTGCCCGGATTTGGGAAGTCGGAATGCACTAATTCGAATGCGTCAGCGTAATAGGCCATGAGCGAGCGGCCCTCTTTAGGGTGTTCACCTGATTTGTTGAAGAATGGCATTCTCATTGCCCCCATTTCAAAAGGGGGACGGCCATATGTGCGCGTGTTGTGTTTCCCAAAAGCGGTAAGGTGTCTGCCGCCGATGCGCTGGGATTTTTCAAACAACGTGATATTTTTAAACCCGCATCTATGCAATTCGCGTGCGGCTGTCAGGCCGGTGATGCCTGCACCGATGATGCAGATTTTATGGTGGGTATCCGTTGCTTGAGCGACACCATTTTCCTGTTCTACCAAGGCGCGATAGTCAAAGCATAAATCCGGCGGGCCAGGGAAAGTTGCTCGCCATTTATTATCTGCGTCGCGTTTTTTCCGATGGGCCTGCGAGGCTATGTCTGCTGGGTAATTGAAGTTGGAACCGATGGTCATCCTGATATTCCCTGTTCAGTGTTGAGTCTCTGCTACAGGGTGAAGGCGGGTGCTGCTGGACGGGAATAAGCCGGGAGTGATTGTTGGATAGGGAATATCGTGTTCTCGCGTAGGTGTTGCCAATGCTGTTCAGTTAAGCGCGGATTCCCCGTGGCGAGCAGGCTTGTCCTGCGTTGGACTGCGCAGCAGCCCCAAAACCAGGCCCTGAGTAGTATCAGGTACACCGCGTTCTCCTTAAATCGGGGGGCGCTTCGCACCCCAACGCGGGGCAAGCCCGCTCGCCACAGCGCCAGGTCGGGGAATTAGCGGGGGCTTTCATTGATCAAGGGGGGCTTGAAAATTGGTTCCTGAACCCACCCTGAAGAATTTTCGTATTCACCATTTCGACACTTTCCTACGGTTTACTCTGCCGGCACCGGGGCGTAAGCTTCGCGCGTTTTCATCAATAGCGGAGACCCTCAGTGGGTACTTGTTCGAGCGACAGTTGTCGGCCGGTCTCGGTAACCGGCACGTACTTGGCAAGGTAACGCGCATTCTTTTCGATGCCGTTGTCTCGCCAAAAAAGCGAGAAGCGGCATCCCGGTAGCGGCCAGTCCTGGCCCTGCCTCGATCCTCTCTCATCGACGCTGACCAGCCACCCGATTACCTCGGGAGGCTACGGACGCGCCTGCCTGTTACGGCAGGCGGGCCAAATCTGTCTGTGCCTGTGAAATGGGCGCGGTGCAGAGGGCAGTACCTGCACGACGGGTTTTTACCTCGCGCAGGAGTAACACCATGAAACTCACTCTGCTCAAAGAGTTCTTCGCAGGCTTTCTGCGGACCCGCCATATCGCCCGGCATTTTCGCCGCCTGGCTATGCTCGAAACAGTGACCGACGCCAGCGTCAGCCGTGAAGTGCCGCCGACGTTGGCGCAAACCCTGGTGGCCGCCGCCAACAGTAATGCCGGGCAATTGCTCGGCACGCTGGGCAGCCATGCCGAGGGTCTGAGCACCCAGGACGCCGATGCCCTGCGCGTGCAATACGGCCTCAATGAAGTCGAGCATGAGCAGCCGCTGCCATGGTGGGTGCACCTGTGGCACTGCTACAAGAACCCGTTCAACTTGCTGCTGACCCTGCTGGCAGTGATCTCGTGGCTGACCGAGGACATGAAAGCCGCCACGGTGATTTTCTCCATGGTGGTGCTCTCGACCCTGCTGCGCTTCTGGCAGGAGGCCAAGTCGAACAAGGCTGCCGATGCGTTGAAAGCGATGGTGAGCAATACCGCGACCGTGCTGCGCCGCGATGCCGCCAAGCGCATTGAGCTGCCGATCAAGCAACTGGTGCCGGGCGACCTGATTGTGTTGTCGGCCGGCGACATGATCCCGGCGGACTGCCGCGTGCTCACGGCCAAGGACCTGTTCGTCAGCCAGGCGGCAATGACCGGTGAATCGATGCCGGTGGAGAAATTCGTTCAGCAGCAGGACGCCGCCACGCGCAACCCGCTGGACCTGGAAAACATCCTGTTCATGGGCACCAATGTGGTGTCCGGCGCCGCCACCGCAGTGATCCTGGCCACCGGCAACAGCACCTATTTCGGCGCGCTGGCCCAGCGCGTGACGGCCACCGACCGCGCCACCACGTCGTTCCAACATGGCGTGAACAAGGTCAGCTGGCTGCTGATCCGCTTCATGTTCGTGATGGCGCCGGCGGTGCTGTTCATCAATGGTTTCACCAAGGGCGACTGGACCGAAGCGCTGTTGTTTGCGCTGTCGATTGCCGTGGGCCTGACCCCGGAAATGCTGCCGATGATCGTCACCTCCACCCTGGCAAAGGGGGCGGTGTTTCTGTCGCGCAAGAAGGTCATCGTCAAGCGCCTGGACGCGATCCAGAACTTCGGCGCCATGGACGTGCTGTGCACCGACAAGACCGGCACGCTGACCCAGGACAAGATTTTCCTGGCGCGCCATGTCGACGTGTGGGGCGAGGACTCCGACGACGTTCTGGAAATGGCCTACCTCAACAGCTACTACCAGACCGGCCTGAAAAATCTGCTGGACGTGGCGGTGCTGGAGCATGTGGACGTACACCGCGAGTTGAACGTGGGCACGGCCTTCCACAAGGTCGATGAGATTCCGTTCGACTTCAATCGCCGACGCATGTCGGTGGTGGTCGCCGAACAAGGCTTGCCGCACTTGTTGATCTGCAAGGGCGCCGTGGAAGAAATCCTGTCGGTGTGCACCAGCGTGCGTCACGGTGACGTCAACGAGGCGCTGACCGACGAGTTGCTGGCGCGCATTCGCCAGGTCACTGCAGCGTTCAACGAAGAAGGTCTGCGCGTGGTGGCGGTGGCCGCGCAACCGATGGCGCCGGGTCGTGATACCTACAGCCTGGCGGATGAAAACAACCTGACCCTGATCGGCTATGTCGCGTTCCTCGATCCACCCAAGGAAAGCACCGCGCCGGCGCTCAAGGCGCTCAAGGCTCATGGTGTTGCGGTCAAAGTACTCACCGGCGACAACGAACTGGTCACTGCCAAGATCTGCCGCGAAGTGGGCCTGGAACAGCAAGGCTTGCTGATGGGCAATGACATTGAAGACATGAGCGACGCCGAACTGGCCAAGGCGGTGGAAACCACCAATGTGTTCGCCAGGCTCACACCCAGCCACAAGGAGCGCATCGTGCGCCTGCTCAAGGCCAACGGCCATGTGGTCGGGTTCATGGGCGACGGCATCAATGACGCGCCGGCGCTGCGTACTGCCGATATCGGGATTTCGGTAGACAGCGCGGTGGATATCGCCAAGGAAGCGGCCGACATCATTCTGCTGGAAAAGAGCCTGATGATCCTCGAGGAAGGCGTGCTCGAAGGCCGTCGTACCTTCGCCAACATGCTCAAGTACATCAAGATGACCGCCAGTTCCAACTTCGGCAACGTGTTCTCGGTGCTGGTGGCCAGTGCGTTTATTCCGTTTTTGCCGATGCTGCCGATGCACCTGCTGGTGCAGAACCTGCTGTATGACATTTCGCAGATCGCGATTCCGTTCGATAACGTTGACGAGGAGATGCTCGCCAAGCCGCAACGCTGGCAGCCGGGGGACGTGGGGCGCTTCATGCTGTTCTTCGGGCCGATCAGTTCGATCTTCGACATCACCACGTTTGCCCTCATGTGGTACGTGTTCGATGCCAACACCCCGGACCACCAGACCCTGTTCCAGTCCGGCTGGTTTGTGGTGGGGCTGCTGACCCAGACGCTGATCGTGCACATGATCCGCACCCCGAAAATTCCGTTCCTGCAAAGCCGTGCGGCGATGCCGTTAATGGTGATGACCGGAGTGATCATGGCCGTGGGGATTTTCCTGCCGATGGGGCCGCTGGCGCATTACTTCAAACTGCAGGCGCTGCCGTCGCTGTACTTCGTGTTCCTGCCGGTGATTCTGCTGGCGTACATGGCGCTGACCCAGGCAGTGAAGGGCTACTACATCCGTAAATTTGGCTGGCAGTAAGACTTTATTGGCAACATTGCCTGCCCCTGTGGGAGCCCGCTCTCACAGGGGCAGGGTCGTTTTAATCAATGGCTGCAGACAGGGAAATTTTTTATGCAGGCAATCCATAACATTAACCTCGATTCGCTGATCGATACCCTGATCAGCCTCACGGCGGCGTTCATCTTTGGTGGCCTGATCGGCTTCGAACGCCAGTACCGTCAGCGCACGGCGGGCCTGCGTACCAACGTGCTGGTGGCGGTGGGTGCGGCGATTTTCGTCGACATGGCCAGCCGTCTTGGCGGTGCGGAAGGCGCAGTGCGGGTGGTTGCCTATGTGGTCTCGGGCATCGGCTTTCTCGGGGCCGGCGTGATCATGCGCGAAGAAGGCAATGTGCGCGGGCTCAACACGGCGGCCACGTTGTGGGGCTCGGCTGCGGTAGGCGCCTGTGCCGGTGCCGACCTGATTCTGGAAGCGTTGTTGGGAACTCTGTTCGTGCTGGCCGCCAATACCTTGCTGCGGCCGATCGTCAATAACATCAACCGCCAACCGCTGGACGTGGTATCGGCCGAGGTGACCAACATCCTCTATGTCATCGCGCGTCGCAGCCAGCAACAGGCGGTGATGGTGTTGCTGGAAGCCGAGCTGGCGCGCTGCAATTACCCGGCCAGTGACATTGACGTGCGGCCGTTCGGCAGCGAGGAAGTGGAAATCGAGGCCACCCTGGCCGCGACATCGGTGGACGGCGACGAGCTGGACGCGCTGGTGGCGCGTATTTCCAGCTCGACCCTGGTGGTGCAGGCGTTCTGGAGCCCGAGTACCACCGACTGACGGGGCGCGCGCGAGGCGCGTCCAAGGTGCCGGCTCTTCAGGCGTTGCGAGGATAAGTCCTACGCCTGGTCAGGAATATCCCTTCGGTTCAGGCGTTATTACGTTGCTAAGGTTGCGCTCTCGCTGCTATCCGGCGGCGAAGATTCGGCTGTGTCTATCCGAAAATACTTTCAATCGAAGGGGCCAGGCTGAGCCGGTGTTGAGCAAGCGCAGTGCCGCCGGTCGGAACTGTCATTTCTCACAGGTACCTGCGTTCCGTTTGATGTGTGAGTGTACTTGCGTCTCAGGGGAGTGTTATGAGTAAAGCGTTAATCGTCGATGATCACCCGTTTATCCGCCAAACCGTCCGGTTCCTGCTCAAGCAGGAGGGTTTCACCGAGATCGATGAGGCGGGTAATGGCGCGGACGCGGTACAGAAGGCTCGGGAAGGTCGCCCGGACTTGATGATTCTCGACCTGTCCATCCCGAAGCTGGGTGGGCTGGAGGTGATCAGTCGGGTCAAGACACTGGGCTTGCCGTGCAAGATGCTGGTGCTGACCGCGTCCCTTGCGGAGTTTTTCTCTGCCCGCTGCATGCGTGCCGGCGCCATGGGGTTTGTCGCCAAGACCGGTGAGTTGGACGAGCTGCAAAAGGCGATCAAGGCGGTGATGTCCAATTACAGCTGCTTTCCCAGCTTGCCGAGCAGTTCGGTACGGCGGGACGACTTGCAATCCACCGAGCTGCAACTGGTGGAGTCGCTGTCTGATCGCGAGTTGGAAGTACTGCGCATGCTCGCACTGGGGTTGGGCAACAACCAAATTGCCGAGCAGATGCTGCTCAGCCATAAGACGATCAGCACCTACAAGACGCGCCTCAAGGAGAAGTTGCGTATGTCCTCGGTGGTGCACATCGCAAAATTTGCCCAGCGCAACCACTTGATCTGACCGCACATGAGGTTCGTCAGGATTCGCCCCTTCATCATGGCCCTGCTGCTGGGCTGGCTGCCGATGGTGGCGGTCGCTCTCGACGAGCCATCCTCCCTGCGATTGTTGGCGCATTCCAGTTTTCATGGTCCGTCCCCGGTATTGAAGGAATCTGACTGGCGCTGGCTGCGTGAGCGGCGCACGTTGCTGATGGGGATTTCCGCCCCCGATTACGCGCCCTTTGACCTGACGAACAACAATGGTGAGTTCCAGGGGATCACCGCTGATTTTGCGGCGCTGATCAGCCAGGCTTTGAATGTCACCATCGAGGTCCGATCCTACGAGACCCGCGATGAAGTGATCGAAGCCCTCAAGCAGGGCGCCGTTGACTTCATCGGTTCCGCCAACGGCTATGAAGCCGCAGACCCGCAACTGGTGATGTCGCGGGCCTATGCCAACGATCAGCCGACCCTGGTTACCCGCACCAGCGACAGCCAGGCGCTGACCAGCGACCTTGCGGGCAAGCGCGTGGCGATGCTTTATCACTACCTACCGCCAGAGACGGTGCGCGGCTTTTACCCCGACGCTCGACTGGAGCTGTTTTCCTCGACGTTCGAGGCGATCGCCGCGGTGGCGTTCGGTCGCGCCGATGTGTATCTGGGCGACGCCATCAGCACCAGTTACCTGATCAACCGTAACCACCTGAATAATGTGCGCATGGTGGACTTTTCCACTCTGGAAGTCAGCCCGTTTGCGTTCGCCCTGACGCGTGACAATAAGCAATTACTGGCGATTATCAACGCCGCGTTGGCGGCGGTGCCGGCCAGTGAGCAAATGGAAATTCTGCGCCGCTGGAGTGGCGGCAACCTGGGGATTGTCGGCGCCGAGCGCTTGCAATTGAGTGCCAGTGAACAGCGTTGGCTGGAGAAGCATCCACGGGTCAAGATTGCGGTGCCCGACAAGTTCATGCCGCTGTCTCTGATCGATGATCAGGGGCAATTCGAAGGCTTGAGCGCCGAGTTGCTGTCCCGTATCAGCCTGCGCACCGGCCTGAAATTCGATACCGTGCCGGGCCGCTCGATCCCGCGTCAGATCGATCAGGTGAGCGCGGGCGGGGCGGACATGCTGGCGGTGGTGACGCCCAGTGTCGAGGGGGCCGAAAAGGTTCGTTTCACCCGGCCTTACCTGACCAATCCGCTGGTATTGGTGACCCGTGGCGAAGAACGCAGTCCGCTTACGTTGGAGGACATGGTGGGTAAGCGTCTGGCGCTGATCGGCGGCAGTGGCCTGCACGATACGATTGCGCAGAACTATCCCGGTATACGCTTCGTGGACGTCGAGAACCCGGAACAGGCGCTGGCGCTGGTAGCCAATGGCGGCGCAGAGGGCGCGGTCAACTCGCTGCTCAGTGCGCGCTTTATGATCGCTCGGTCTTACCGCGACAGTCTGCGCGTTACCAGCACGATCGGCTCGGACCCCGTGCGTATCGCCTTCGGGGTTAACCGCAGCCAGTTGGAACTGTTTTCGATCCTCGACAAGGCGCTGCTGAGTATCACGCCGCAGGAAATGGATGAAATCATCAGCCATTGGCGCAATGAGGTCATCATCGAGGACAGTTACTGGCTGCGTCATCGCAACGTGATCATGCAGGGGTTTGGCCTGGCCGCGCTGTTGTTGGTGATCACCCTGGGCTGGGCCATTTACCTGCGCAGCCTCATCCGCAAGCGGGTGCAGGCCGAGCGCGCCTTGAGCGATCAGATGCGCTTCATGAGCGTGTTGATCGACGGTACGCCGCACCCGATTTACGTGCGTGACCGCCAGGGACGGTTGATGGCCTGCAACAACGCGTACCTCGACGTCTTCGGCTTCAGGCTCGAAGAGGTGATAGGCAAGACCGTGGTGGAAACCGACACCGGCAACCCGCCCCAGGCGCAGCTGTTCCATGAGGATTACATGCGCCTGATGACCAGCGGCGTGCCGCAGATTCACGACAGAATCCTCAAGGTGCCGGGTAACAAGGTGCTGACCATTTACCAATGGATGCTGCCGTACCGCGATGGCGATGAGAACGTGGTGGGCATGATTGCCGGTTGGGTGGATGTAAGCGAACGGCAACGGTTGCTCGGTCAGTTGCAGGAGGCCAAGGAAGATGCGGACGCCGCCAACCGTGCCAAGACCACGTTCCTGGCGACCATGAGTCACGAGATTCGCACGCCCATGAACGCGGTGATCGGCATGATCGAGCTGGCCCTGGCGAACGCCGAGCAGGGCCGCCCCGACCGCGATGCCCTGCAGGTGGCTTCGGTGGCGTCACGCGGCATGCTGGAGTTGATCGGCGATATCCTGGACATCGCCAGGATCGAGTCCGGCCATCTTTCGCTGGCCCAGGAACCGGCCAATTTGCATGAACTGCTGCTGTCGGTGGCGCGAGTGTTCGAAGGGCTTGCAAGATCCAAGGGGCTGGCGCTGCAGGTGGAACTGGATCCGTTGATGGATTGCCCGGTGCTGGTTGATCCGTTGCGGTTCAAGCAGGTGATGTCCAACCTGCTGAGCAATGCGATCAAATTTACGTCTCGGGGCCAAGTGCGGTTGGGAGGATGCGTTTCGCCGACCTGCGATGCAGACCAACTGGAGTTCAAGTTGTGGGTCGAAGACGCCGGAATCGGCATCAGTGCGCAAGACCAGCAGCGCCTGTTCAACCCGTTTATCCAGGGCAGCAACAGCGAGCAATCGGCGCGCAGCGGGTCCGGGCTGGGGCTGGTGATCAGCCGTAACCTGTGTGAAATGATGGGGGGCAAACTGCACCTGAGCAGCGTGCTGGGCAAGGGCACGCGAGTGGAGGTGGTCGTGACGCTGGCCCGCACCGCGCGGTTACCCACCGAGCATCCGGCGCCGGTTGCGCGGGTGCAACCGGTCAGGGCACTGGACATCCTGGTGGTGGATGACTATCCGGCCAACCGCGTGCTGCTGGCCCGTCAATTGAGCTTTCTGGGGCATCGGATCAAGACTGCCGAGGAGGGTGATCAGGGGTTCGAGCTATGGAAAGCCGCGCTGCCGGACGTGGTGATTACCGATTGCAACATGCCGCTCAAGAACGGCTACGCATTGGCCCGTGATATTCGCGCTTATGAACGCGAGCATGGCCGGGTGCCCTGCCTGCTGCTGGGTTTTACCGCCAATGCGCAACCTGAAGAAACCGAACGCTGTCGCGAGGCCGGCATGGACGGTTGCCTGTTCAAGCCGGCGGGCCTGGAAGACTTGCGGTCGGCGTTGGCCGCGCTCACCGATCAATCGCCTGTTGCGGGCCCCGTCGTTGCAGTTGATCTGGGCGCTCTGGTCTCGCTGACCGGCGATGATCGCGCCGCGCTGCTTGAACTGCTGGCGCCGTTGCTCGACAGCCTGCAGGCTGACCGCGTGCTGCTTTCGACGCTGCATTGTGAACTCGACTTTCACGCGTTGCATGATCTGGCTCACCGCGTCAAAGGCGGCGCGCGAATGGTCAGGGCCCAGGTGCTGGTCGCGTGTTGCGACACGCTGGAGGTGGCTTGTCTGCGCCAGGAACGCGACGCACTGGATGCGGCGGTAGAGGCGGTAGGTGTGGCGATTGACAATGTGCATCACGGCTTGAATGCTTATTGCAACCAGCCTTGACTGTGCTTTATGGCCATTCGGTAAGTTTGGGACAAGTCCTACGCGAAGGGGGAACAAGCCTGATTTTGTCTGCGGGATATGTCTGGAAAATGGGCCCTGCTCACCGACGAGCTCCGCCTGCGCAGGTACCCGATATGCCGAACAAAGCACTGACCATCCTGATTGCCGATGAACAGCACCTGCAACGGCTGCACATCGAGAGAATGCTCAATCAGCTGGGGTATCACCGCATTCTGCCGGTGCAAACCTTAGAAGAAGTCCAGATCCTGACGGCCATTCCGGCCGAGCCCTTCGATGTATTGATCATCAATGCGGGGCTGGCGGCCCAGGCGACCGGGCCGCACCCCCAGGCCCGTCATGTGTTGGTGTACGACCACCTGGACCTGGCAGCACCCGCCGGCGCAACGCCGACGTTGCTGGTACGTTTGCCCGGCGTTCCGGACACGGTCAACCTCGAGCACTTCATGGACATCATCGACCCCCCTGGGGCTTCGCGGGGTTTGCGGGTTTTACCGTGGCTGCGGGAGTTGTCCCGCAAGCCGGCCGCCTGAGTTCAATCCCACTGCGGTGCGATGCTCTTGGGGCTGGTCAGACGATGGCCACGTTCCAGGCTGGCAATGTGCGTCATGTCGTCCGCGCTCAAGGTCAGTTGCAGGGCCTTGAGGTTGCTTTCCAGGTTGGCGCGCCTGGTCGACGACGGAATCACCGCGTGGCCCAGTTGCATGGCCCAGGCCAGCGCGACTTGCGCCGCAGTGGCTTGATGGCGTTCGGCGATTTGCTTGAGTACCGGATCGTTGAGCACTTCGCCATAGGCCAGGGTCATGTACGAGGTGATCTGAATATCGTTGGCGTGGGCGAATTCCACCACCTTGCGATTTTGCAGGTAGGGGTGCAGCTCGATCTGGTTGGTGGCGATATTTTCCGCGCCAACGGCGGCAATCGCCTGTTTCATCAGGTCGACCGTGAAGTTGGAGATACCGATCTGACGCGTCAGGCCCAGGCGCTTGGCTTCCAGTAACTGGCCCATGAACTCGGCGACGGGCACCTGGTTTTCCGGTGACGGCCAGTGAATCAGCGTCAGGTCCAGGTAATCGGTTTTGAGCTTGCGCAGGCTCTCCTGCAGGCTGGGAATCAACTGGTACTGGGCGAAATTGGATACCCAGATTTTGCTGGTGATGAACAGCTCGTCACGCGGCACGCCACTGTCGGCAATGGCCTGGCCGACGTCGGCTTCGTTCTCGTAGATCTGCGCCGTGTCGATGGCGCGGTAGCCCAGTTCCAGGCCGGTGCTGACGGAGTCGATCACCACCTGGCCCTTCAATCGGAAGGTGCCAAGGCCGAAGGCGGGGACTTTTTGCGTTGGAATGGACATCGGATGCTCCTGAACGGGTGTGAACAATGGAGTCGAGTATCCACGCGTCGTTCCGTTGGAAAAACCGCTGAATCCGCAAAGGACTGTTGACCGAGTGGCACGAATCGCGGGGCGACTCGATCAACGGTGGAAGGGGCAAGCCCCTCCCAGACTTTGATCTTTCTCGGTCAGACGAGTGGGCGGGGCGCGCGCAAGCGTTCGGCCGCACTGCGCAGCAGTTGCTCGGTGGCGGTCCAGCCCAGGCAGCCGTCGG
Source organism: Pseudomonas trivialis (assembly GCF_036864995.1). Lineage (NCBI taxonomy): Bacteria > Pseudomonadati > Pseudomonadota > Gammaproteobacteria > Pseudomonadales > Pseudomonadaceae > Pseudomonas > Pseudomonas trivialis. The sequence goes on from NZ_CP142151.1 coordinate 2,022,105, forward strand.
TCACCGAGACGCCGTATTTCATCGACGCGCTCAACGGCTGGCAGCCTTCGAACAGGTGGCTTTCGAGCATCATGCCGATCAGCGCCATGTCGCCCTGCAAGCGTTGCTCCAGCACCTCGTTGAACACGGCCGGCTGACGCAGCGGGTCCTTGCCGCTGTTGGCATGGCTGCAATCGACCATGACGCGTGCGGCCACCTTGGCATTGGTGAGGTCTCGCTTTACCTGTTCCACATTCTGCGCATCGTAGTTCGGCCCGCGGTGACCGCCGCGCAGCACCAGGTGGGTGTCGGGGTTGCCCGGGGTCTGGATGATCGCCGGGTGGCCCTGGCTGTCGACACCGAAGTGGCGATGGGGGTGGGCGGCCGAGCGCATCGCGTCACAGGCAATGGCGACGCCGCCGTCGGTGCCGTTCTTGAAGCCCACGGGCATGCCCAGACCGCTGGCCATTTCGCGATGGATCTGCGATTCGGTGGTGCGCGCGCCAATCGCGACCCAACTGAGCAGGTCATCGAAGTAGCTGGCCGCCATGGGCTGCAGCAGCTCGGTCGCGACCGGCAGGCCCAGGCGCAGCATTTCGCGCATCAGCTCGCGCGACAGCGTGAGGCCGGCGGCCATGTCATCGCTGCCGTCCAGGTGCGGGTCATAGGCCAGGCCTTTCCAGCCGATGGTGGTGCGGGGTTTTTCGACGTAGGCGCGAATCACCAGCAGCATCTGGTCGCTGACGTCCAGTGCCAGCTTCTTCAGGTTGCGTGCGTATTCCATGGCCGATGCCGGGTCGTGGATCGAACACGGGCCGACAATCACCAGCAAGCGTGAGTCTTCGCCATTGAGGATGGCGCGCACGGCTTGGCGATGGGCATGGATCTGTTCATTCAGGAACGGGCTGAGGGGCAACTGGTGCTTGAGCTCAAGTGCGCTGGGCAGTCGCCGGGTCAGGGCTTCATTGGCGCAGGTCAAAGCGTGGAGGGGCAGGGCGGCGGCGGAGGAGTTCATATTCAAGGCTTCCTGGGCAAGCGGCGGGCTATTCCCGCGCACTTGGCCTACTGGGGTGTTCGACAATTGGCCGGGTTGGCTACGTGTGTGGATTTGCCACCAGCGGGTGACCGATCGGAGGCGGCAGGCTGTCCCGAGCGGAGCTGGCTAAATCGCCATGCAGTGCAAGTGTCGTAACGGTAATAAGTGGCGTAGTTCATGGCTTGATTCCTTGTGTACTTGCAAAGTTGTTAAGGGCTGAAAAAACAAAACCCCCGGTCGGGGAGCCGACCGGGGGTTAGATTTCTCTGGTAGGCGACCCCTTGAACAGTGGGCGCCGATTTCAGGTATCAGGCGCGCCAGTGGCTGAACCAATACCCAAAATAAAAGCTGACCAGCGCGCTCGAACTGTTCACGCGGGCAGCCGCAACCGAGCGCTGTGCTCTGGCAGCAGGGCAAACCTGAGTGTGAGTGAGTTGCAGCATGGTCGCTCTCCGAAATGATGGTGCCGAGCTTACTAGAGGCGCGCAGGCAGATTCAATCAGTAATTTCTATTGCCCGGAGGTACTTACGGCTATGGGGTGAGTGCCGATATGCTGGTCGCCTGTTGATGACTGATCGGATGCGACCATGACTGCCCTGACCCTTGCTGCTGCGCAATCCATTTCCATTGCTGGCGATGTGCCGGCGAATATCCAACGGCATGTGGCGTTCATGCGCGAGGCGGCTGAACAAGGCGTGCATTTGCTGGTATTTCCCGAGCTGTCGTTGACCGGGTATGAGCCTTCGTTGGCGGCTGAACTGGCAATCGCTCCAGAGGACACGCTGTTGTCACCGTTGCGCGAAATGGCGCGCGAACTTCAGATAACGGCGGTAGTGGGCATGCCGATTCGATTGACACCTCAGGGAGGCGTACTGATCGGCGCACTGGTACTGGGCGCGGACGGTGGCCTGGCGCTCTACACCAAACAGCACCTGCACCCAGGCGAAGATGTGGCCTTTGTTGCAGGGCAGGGTGGTGCCGCTCTGGAATGGGGGAGCGACCAAATCGCGCTGGCGGTATGCGCAGATTTTTCCCACGCCAGTCATCCTCTTGCTGCGGCGCAGGCAGGGGCCAATGTATATGCCGCCGGTGTGCTGATCAGCGAAGGAGGGTATGCGGGGGATAGTGCGCTGCTGCAGGGCTGTGCCGTTGAACACAAACTGCTGGTGTTGATGGCCAACCATGGCGGCCCTTCGGGTGGCTGGGCCTGTGCCGGGCGCAGCGCAATCTGGGCGGCGGATGGCCGACTGCTGGCGGCTGCGCCTGGCATCGGCGAAGCGCTGGTGATTGCCCATCGCGATGGCGCTCAATGGGCTGGCCGGGTGGTGGCGCTTTAAATGGCCTTTCACCTTCGCGCAGCCACGCAGCAGGATTTGGCCTTTGCCCGCACGCTGACCCACGAGGTCATGAGCGATTACTACCAGCAATACGGCTTGCTGTGGTCTGACAGAGGCTTCGATACCGCTTGGGCCGACCGGGAAAACTGGCTCATTTGCCGGGACGCCGATGTTCTGGGTTTTATCAGCCTGAGCCGCGACAGCCGGGCGCTCTATATCCGCGAGCTGCATATGATCGAGGGCTGTCGCGGTCTGGGTGCGGGAAGCTGGGTGCTGCAACAGATGGCGTTAAAAGCACAGGCGCCAGGCCTGTTGCGGTTGACCGTGTTCAAGACCAACCCGGCGCGCAGGCTCTATCAGCGCATGGGCTTCAGCATCGCCGGTGAAGAGAATTGTTTCTGGCGAATGGAGCAGATTTGCCGCGCAAGCTAACCATGCGTCAAATCCTAATAAGCGCATACTGGCTTCAGGAACCGAATTCCTGATCTTCGTTCTGGCCATCAGCCTCAGCAAGGATGATCCCTTCTTTCATGCCCAAAAGGACCGCTACCTTATGGGCCTCCCCACGCCGCCCCTTTTTGCGCCCAGCGAGCACTTGATAGGTGGTTGCCGGATCCACGCCATTTTCACGGGCGAACGCTTGCACAGACTTTCCTTGATGTTCCAGCCAGGCCTTGGCTTGTGCAGCAGTGCGGATTCCGGGCATAGTTCAAAACCGTTCAAGTTTGTTTAACTAAGAAGTGAGTGTGTCACCTCTTGGGGTGTGCCAAATAGGATCATACATCCAAATGAGTGGAATCGGTTCGCGTTTAAGGCAAGAAAGAGAGCGGCTTGGCTTGTCGCAAAAAGTTTTTGGTGAAATTGGCGGCGTGGAGGCCAACGCACAAGGCAAATATGAAAGTGGCGGTAGGGCGCCTAAAGCCGACTACCTGTCTCGTGTGGCCGAGAAGGGCGTGGACGTGCTGTACGTGCTAACGGGCAACGCTACACCGATCCAACTGGAGAATCTGAGCCAGATCGAAGAAAAAGTGCTGGGTGATTACCGCGCGATGTTCAAGGAAGACCAGGATGCGATCCGCCGCCTGACGTCGACCCTGGCTGAGCATTCCCTTACGGTGAACGGCAGAATGACGGTGAACGGCAAATCCAGGCAGCCGCTTCAGGATTCCTGACGGTTTACCCAGGAAACAGCGCCGTTCGTCATCAGACGAACAGGCGCGCGGCGCCAAAAAATCATATATGACACGTGCAACTAGGTCTGTGCCTTGGTTTTTTGCTAAGGTGTTCGGCAATGTATAAAGACCATTTCGCGAGGTGTCTGCTTGATTAGGGTGCTAGTAGTCGATGACCATGATCTCGTTCGTACAGGCATTACACGAATGCTGGCTGACATCGACGGCCTGCAAGTAGTTGGCCAGGCCGAATCAGGAGAAGAGTCCCTGATCAAGGCCCGTGAATTGAAACCCGATGTGGTGTTGATGGACGTCAAGATGCCCGGTATCGGCGGGCTTGGCGCCACGACCAAACTGTTGCGCAGCCATCCGGACATCAAGGTCGTGGTGGTCACCGTGTGCGAGGAAGACCCGTTTCCGACTCGCCTGCTGCAGGCCGGTGCCGCCGGTTACCTGACCAAGGGCGCAGGCCTGGCAGAAATGGTACAGGCCATTCGCCTGGTATTTGCCGGCCAGCGGTATATCAGCCCGCAGATCGCTCAGCAGTTGGCCATCAAGTCTTTCCAGCCCACCAGTGATTCGCCGTTCGATGCGCTGTCGGAGCGTGAAATCCAGATCGCCCTCATGATCGTCGGCTGCCAGAAGGTGCAGACGATTTCGGACAAGCTGTGCCTCTCACCCAAGACCGTCAACACCTACCGTTATCGCATTTTCGAGAAGCTCGCCATCAGCAGTGATGTTGAATTGACCCTGCTTGCGGTGCGTCACGGCATGGTGGACGCCAGCGCCTGACATGACCACGCCGTTTGATCCAAGTGCCTTCCTCTCGACCTGCAGTGGCCGCCCCGGCGTGTACCGCATGTTCGACAGCGAGGCGCGCCTTCTGTATGTCGGCAAAGCCAAGAACCTGAAGAACCGTCTGGCGAGCTACTTTCGCAAGACCGGTCTGGCGACCAAGACCGCCGCCCTGGTGGCGCGTATCGCCCAGGTCGAAACCACCATTACCGCCAACGAAACCGAGGCGCTGCTGCTTGAGCAGACGCTGATCAAGGAATGGCGGCCGCCCTACAACATCCTGCTGCGTGACGATAAATCCTACCCCTACGTATTTTTATCCGACGGCGCCTTTCCGCGCCTGAGCATTCACCGTGGGGCCAAGAAGCAGAAGGGCAAGTATTTCGGGCCCTATCCCAGCGCCGGCGCGATTCGTGAAAGCCTGAGCCTGTTGCAAAAGACCTTTTTTGTGCGTCAGTGCGAAGACAGTTTTTACAGGAACCGTACCCGGCCGTGCCTGCAATTTCAGATCAAGCGGTGCAAGGCGCCTTGTGTCGGCCTGGTCGAGCCTGCGGAGTACGCCGAGGATGTGCGCCATTCGGTGATGTTTCTCGAAGGGCGCAGCAATGCCCTCACCGATGAGCTCTCCGGCGCCATGGAGCAGGCGGCCAGCACCCTGGATTTCGAGAAGGCCGCCGAACTGCGCGACCAGATCTCGTTGCTGCGTCGCGTGCAGGACCAGCAAAGCATGGAAGGTGGCACTGGCGACGTCGATGTGATCGCCGCCTTCGTCAACCCCGGCGGTGCCTGTGTGCACCTGATCAACGTTCGCGGCGGCCGGGTGCTGGGCAGCAAGAACTTCTTCCCGCAAACCGGTATCGACGAAGAAGTGGCCGAAGTCATGGCCGCGTTCCTCGGCCAGTATTACGTGAGTAGCCCGGAGCGCGATCTGCCCTCGGAGCTGATCGTCAACGTGGTGCACGAAGACTTCCCCACGCTGATCGAAGCGATTCACGAGTTGCGCGGCCGCGAGCTGGACATCAGCCACCGCGTACGCGGCACCCGTGCGCGTTGGCAGCAATTGGCCGTGACCAACGCCGAACAGGCCCTCAGCGCGCGCCTTGCCAATCGGCAGCACGTCGCCGCACGGTTTGACGCGCTGGCCGAAGTCCTCAAGCTCGAAGAGCCCCCGCAGCGCCTGGAGTGCTATGACATCAGCCACTCCAGCGGCGAAGCCACCGTGGCCTCTTGCGTGGTGTTCGGGCCGGAAGGACCGATCAAATCCGATTACCGACGCTACAACATTGAAGGCGTGACAGCTGGCGATGACTACGCGGCCATGCACCAGGCTCTCATGCGCCGCTTCAGTAAACTGAAGGAAGGTGAGGGCAAGTTGCCCGATATCCTGTTGGTGGACGGCGGCAAGGGCCAGCTGTCGATGGCCCGCGACGTGCTCAACGAGCTGGCGGTGCCGGACCTGATCCTGCTCGGTGTGGCCAAAGGTGCGACGCGCAAGGCCGGTTTCGAGACCTTGTACTTGAATGATGCCGCCCATGAGTTCACCTTGAAGGGCGATTCACCTGCTCTGCATCTGATTCAACAGATCCGCGACGAAGCCCACCGATTCGCCATTACCGGCCACCGCGCCCGTCGCGGTAAAACCCGGCGAACCTCAACCCTGGAAGGGGTGGCAGGGGTAGGGCCGACGCGCCGACGTGACCTGCTTAAACATTTTGGTGGCTTGCAGGAGCTGTCCCGTGCCAGCATTGACGAAATAGCCAAAGCACCCGGTATCAGTAAAAAGCTCGCTGAGCTGATTTATGCAAACCTGCACAGCGAATAGAATGCCTTTCCACCTCGTAGCCAGTTGTGCCGATGAATATCCCTAATCTGATCACCGTTCTACGCGTCCTGCTTATCCCGATTTTCATTCTGTTGTTCTATTTGCCCTACGAATGGAGCTATGCGGCGTCAAGTTCCGTGTTCGCTTTCGCCGCCGCCACCGACTGGCTCGACGGCTACCTGGCCCGCCGACTGGAGCAGAGCACACCGTTCGGCGCGTTTCTCGACCCCGTGGCCGACAAGCTCATGGTGGCCGTTGCCCTGGTATTGCTGGTGCAGGAACACGGCAATCTGTGGCTGACCCTGCCGGCCGCGGTCATCATTGGCCGCGAGATCGTGGTCTCGGCCCTGCGCGAGTGGATGGCCGAAATCGGCGCACGCGCCCACGTTGCTGTCTCCAACATGGGCAAGTGGAAAACCGCTGCGCAGATGCTTGCGCTGGTCATCCTGCTGGCCAACCCGTCGGACTTCTCCTTCTGGGTGCTGACAGGCTACGCCTTGCTATTGATCGCCGCCGGCCTGACCCTGTGGTCCATGCTCCAATACCTGCGCGCCGCCTGGCCGCATCTGCGGACTACCGTCGAAAAGAAATAAAACTTTTTTGAATCAAGGTGTTGACGAGCGCCGAGGATTCTATAGAATGCGCGTCACCAAGCGGGAATAGCTCAGTTGGTAGAGCACGACCTTGCCAAGGTCGGGGTCGCGAGTTCGAGTCTCGTTTCCCGCTCCAAATATAGATCTACAGGGTTCCATGGAAGTCTGTAAATCATTGAAAAAAGACGCTTAGGCGTCTTTTTTCGTTCCGCCAGCATCCATCGAAAGCCACGGGTATCCGGACGTTTTTAGTCCAGAATCTAGTCCATGAAAATGGCAGGCGTCGAGATCGGATTGTTGCAGGAGCCCGACGAGTCATTTGCTGAACATCTAGCCCTGAATTCCACCTTCAGGAGGCTAGAAGCATGGCTCTTTCAGATGCTGCCGTCCGGCAGGCCAAGCCTACCGGCAAAGACTACACCCTCGGCGATATTGACGGCTTGTCCCTAGCGGTGACGGCCTCGGGTGGGCGTTCGTGGCACTTCCGTTACTGCTGGAGCGGCAAGCAAAAGCGCATGTCGTTGGGCACCTATCCGCAAGTCAGTTTGCGTGACGCGCGTTCACTTCGGGATGAAGCGCGCAAGTTGTTGGCTCAAGGGGTCAATCCCCAGGCGCATCGCCGGCACACCCGTGAAGCTGACCGGCAAGCAGAAGAAAACACGTTTAAGAGTACGTTCGACTACTGGGTCGAGCATCGGTCGCTCTCCCTCAAGGAAGGCCGCCAAAGCACGCTGTCTCAGATTCGGCGGATCTTTGACAAGGACGTTCTGCCCACATTGGTCTATCGGTGAGGTACGCCGCCCCGATCTGTTAGCGGGTTGGCGCGAATAGAGCAGCGCGGTGCGTTCACTACTGCCGAGAAGTGCCGGACCTGGTCCAATCAGTTGTTTCGTTTCGCTATGGTCAAGGAGTTGTCAGCGAGAGTTCGTGATCCGGGAAGTCCGCTGGATTGATTGACTCGCACCGAGCGCTGACTACATCCAGCCCGATAAACGTTTTCGATCGTATCCCTGCTGAACATGTGTTGCACCTTGCCTGCACGATCGCCGAGTGTGTGGCTGGTGCCAACATGCGCGTGTCCATGGAGAACTGAAAGGGTTGTCGCCGTAGCGCACGAGTTTTTGTGCGAGGGTAAACATGCCTGGTAGAAGCACGGCAGCGTTATCAACCGGCAGCCGATTGACTGATTCGTCCAGCCCAGGTTGGCTGGCCTTTCGATCGGAGCTGCGGTGCGATCTTTTCAATGGTGCTTGGGGCATAGGTGGCTGAACTGCGCTAAAAGCCACTCTGCGAGTTCAAACTCCACACCTTGCAGCTCACTTGACCCTAACCATATCAACCCATATTGACTGCCATCAGGGTCAAAGCCAGCAGGTGCCGCCAGGCTTCCTCGTCCCACATCGTCAACGGCGAGTATCAGCGGACTGAGGGCGACACCCAGACCTGCAGCCGCAGCTTCGACAATCAGGGAGTGATGGTCGTAGTACCGGATTTCTGTGGGCCGAAGCGCCGACGGATGGGTTCTCAGCCATTGCGCCCAGGCGTCAGGTCGCGTTTTCGACCCGAGAGCAAGATAGTCGCCGCGTTCGAACTTGGGCACCAATTCCGGCCTCATGACAGGCCCAACCTTTTCGGGGAAAAGGGGCCGGACGTTCCACGTCTCGGGTATAGCGAAGTCTAGCCGTCGAATAGCGAGATCCACCTGACTCTTACGAAAGTCCACCAGCCCGCCACCCACGCAGAGGTGGAGGGCAATGTTCGGATGCGTCAGTTGAAATCCGCCCAGTCGCGGAATGAGCCAGCGCATGGCAACTGAAGGCTCGCAGGAGAGCACCAGGGCAGTCTTCTCAACACTGGTAGCACGCAGGCTTTGCACCGTCGCGGACAACTCGCCGAAGAACCTGCCAAGGGTGAGGTTGAGTGTCTCGCCGGCCGGTGTGAGCCGTAGGCCTCTGCCACTCCTCTCAAATAACTTGACCCCGATGTCGTCGGCCAATTTGGTGATGCGGCGACTGACGGCGCCGTGCGTAAGTGCGAGCGAGTCAGCGGCACGCCGGACTGAACCCAGCCGTGCTGTTGCTTCGAATGCTCGCAGGTCATCGAGCGAAGGTATGTCTGAATGGTCCATTGGTGAGAAATTATCACCAATAGCGATCAGAAACTATCGCTTTTTATAGTGTGAACCAATTTTTACAATCGATGCATGTTCAGGAGACATCAACCGAATATTGGGGGCCTAATGCTTACAAATCATCAACCCAATATCGGGGTTCTTGCCGATGATCTGACCAGCGCGGCAGATGGCGCGGCACCCTTTGTCGCTCGCGGGCTGAGCGCGCGAATCGGAAGGGGCCAGCTTCCGCGTCAAAAGGCAGCGGTCATCGCTGTCGATAGCGGTTCGCGTTCCGCCACTCTGTCGCAAGCATGTGAAGACATCACGCGATTGACCTCCCTGCTTGCCGGCTGCGCCGTACTCTACAAAACGGTGGACTCCACGCTACGCGGCCACATAACGCAAGAGCTTGAGGCGTGTTTTGCGGCGAGCGGCCGTAGGTCGGTGGTGTTCGCACCTGCCTTCCCCCAAGCCGGGCGTACGACGGTGGGGGGCATTCAGCTTGTTGACGGCGTCCCGGTTTCCGAGAGTGTATATGGCCAGGATCCTGTGCATCCGGCGCGGCATTCCGCGCTCGTCGATCTGCTCCCGAACTGCATTAAGGATGTCACGCTGCTTGATGCGGTAACGCAGGAAGAACTCGATACGCAGATTGCTGCCATCGAGGACCCGGAATCGATTCTGTGGCTCGGCTCTCCTGGAATGGCGGCAGCCCTGGCGCGGCGTTTTGTGCCAGCGAAGACTGCACCGCAATTGCCTGATTGCATCAGCAGCGATGTCCTGGTCGTCATTGGGAGCGCGAATCCGCGCAGCCACCGACAGGCCGATCTGGTCCGCAAACTCAGCAGCGTCACGCTGCTGCGCGGGCCCGCTATGCGTGAGCGCGACCCGGCGGCGGTGCTGCGCCGCATTGCAGACGACGCGGCGCGCGAACTTCAAGACCCTCGCTTCGGCGCGTTGATCGCCACCGGCGGCGACACGATGGAAGCTGTCCTGGATCGTCTCAACGTCCGTGAATTCGAGATCGTGCAAGAACTCGAACCCGGTTTTCCCCTTTCTCGCGCCAAGCTTGGCGATGGACGCACGCTCCTGCTCGCCATGAAAGCCGGTGGCTTTGGCAGTGACGATGCGCTAGAGCGCGCTGTCGCGCGGATACGCGGTGCAGCCCACGCCTTACCGAAGGATTTACTATGAAAAATATCGTTCCTCCCATTGCCCTGACGATGGGCGATGCATCCGGCATTGGGCCGGAAATCGTTGCCAAGCTACTTGCGAAGGGCGGCCAACGCGTGGTCGTGTTCGGCAGCTGTGTCGTGATGCAGGACATCGTGCGTCGGCTGGGCTTGGACATTGAGGTGAGACGCATCGATGCACCCGATGCGGCGCAGTTCCAGCCGCGCATCATTGAAGTCATCGAGACCACCCGGATCGTCGAGCCACCCCCTTGGGCAGATCAGCGCGATTTCCGGGCAGGCGGCCTTCGATGCCATCGTTGCAGCGATCGCGGCAGCCAAGTCCGCAGAGGTGAGCGGTATCGTCACCGCGCCGATCAACAAAGAGGCCATGAGCAGCGCCGGAATTCGCTACCCCGGCCATACGGAAATTCTGGCCGAGTACGGTGGCGCCAGTCGTGTCGCAATGATGCTGGCCAACGACGACATCCGTACCGTGCTCGTCACGATCCACACCTCGCTGCGTAAAGCGATCGAGCAAGGTGATTTCGACGCGCAGATGTCGGCCATCCGCCTTGCCCACGAGGGCGGGAAAGCGCTCGGCTTCCCGAACCCGCGTATCGCCGTCGCAGGTCTCAATCCGCACGCCGGTGAAGGCGGCCTGTTTGGCGATGAGGAAATCAGGATCATCCGGCCTGCAATTGAAGCGGCCCGTGCCGAAGGCATCAATGCCAGCGGCCCACATCCAGGCGACACGGTCTACATGCAGGCACGGACGGGCCGGTTCGATGTCGTGGTAGCCCAGTACCACGATCAAGGGCTGATCCCTGTGAAGTACCTCGGCCTGGAAAAAGGCGTGAACATCACGCTGGGCTTGCCGTTTGTCCGCACCAGCCCGGATCACGGCACAGCGTTTGACATCGCAGGCCAGGGTATTGCCGACCACGCCAGCCTGGAAACTGCACTTGCCTACGCACAGCGTCTCGTCGCTGCGAAAGCCACGCCAAACTAACCGAAAGGAAACCGTCATGGGACTTCGCTTCATTTTCATGCTCACGCGCAATGACCGCACGGTCGCAGACGCATCGCAGCAACTCCAGACGGCGCTCGGACTCGGCGTGCGCCACATTGGCTTCAAGGACATCGGCTTGCCGATCGAGCAGTTGAAGAGCCTCAATGCGGCCATCAAGGCGGGCGGTGCCACCTCCTACCTTGAGGTCGTGTCGTTGGACCGGGAAAGCGAAATCGTGTCAGCGAAGGCGGCTGTCGAGATCGGCGTCGACATTCTTCTGGGTGGCACGCGGGTCGACGACGTGCTGCCGATCATCAAGGAGACCGGCATCCGGTACTTCCCCTTCCCGGGTCGGATCACCGGTCACCCGAGCGTGCTGGAAGGCAGCATCGAGGAGATTGTCGACAGTGCCAAGGCCATGGCCGCGCGCGATGGCGTGCATGGCCTGGACCTGCTGGCATACCGCTCGGCGCAGAACGTGCCCGAGCTGATGAAGGCCGTCTGCGCTGCAGTCTCCAAGCCCGTCTACATTGCCGGCTCAATCGCCAGCCCTGAGAGAATTGCAATCGTCCAGAGTGCAGGCGCAGCTGGTTTCACGATTGGGACTGCGGCCTTGGACGGTCAATACCCCGCCGACGGGAAGGACGTGCTCAGTCAACTCGCTGCGATCCTGCGCGACGTCGCCGCCCTGAACAAGCATCTTTCGCCGATTCGCAAGAAGAACCTGTCAAGCGTGTTTGCCAACAAAGTCGAAGGGCAGTTCAACAATACGCACATCAAGGTCGCCATGTTCAAGGGCGCCTCCAACTGGTCCTTTCGACAGGACGACGATGAGCTGTTCTTCGTTCACCGGGGGCGCCTGCTCATGAAATTCCGTGACCGTGAAGAGATTGTCGAACCGGGAGAGTTCATCGTCGTACCGCATGGCGTTGAGCACTGTGCGGTGGCGTTGGACGCCGAGGCATGTGAAGTGTTGCTGGCAACCGCCGGCTAGGTTTCCACAGAAATCATCTCGCAACGCGCAGGAGCAATCATGTCCGAAGCCCAAGTGCTGCATCGCGCCAACGGCGCACCCGTTTCAACTTCCTTCCGCCAGGCAGCGTTCGGTGAGGACGATCCTTTTGCACGACATCGCGAGATCGCGTGGGAAGGCCCCGACTCAATGATCGCGGGTCGTACCCGTTTCATCGGTGAACTCGACGTTCCGGGCTTCCCTCACACCGAAACCATCATCGTCGTCGAGGGAGAGCTGACCCTGACCGCAGACGGAGCGGCGCCGCTGGTGCTCGGCCCGCAAGCGGGTGCTGTCATCGGATGCGGTACGGTGCTTCGCATCCAGGCCCAATCGGGCGCGCGATTCGTGTTTTGCGCGACCGCTTGCGACAAGCCGACCCAACGCGGGCTGTTCCCGCTGTGCGCTGAGGCCGACTTCAAACCATCCGCTTCGCTGCCCCCAGAGGCACTGCTGAGCCAGCCCCCGCAATGCCGCAAGGACAATGTCTTCACCGAAGACGGCATGCATTACAGCGCGGGCATCTGGGACTCGACACCGTACCACCGAATTGTTCGCCCGCATCGCATCAACGAATTCATGTACCTACTGGCCGGCAGCGTGCGGTTCGCGACACCTGACGGCAGCGTGCTGTCGCTGGGCACTGGCGACGCGCTGTTCGTGCCTCAGGGCGTGCAGGTTGGATGGGAAAGCAGTGATCGCGTGGCGAAGTTCTATGTGACCCAAAGCGTGCAGGCCTGAATCGACGAGCGAGATCCATCATGTCCCCACCACTGAACCACATCAACACATCCTCCCAGCCACCGGCGTCCGCTGATGTCGTCGTGATCGGCGGGGGCATCATCGGTGTCTTTACCGCCTACTACCTGGCCAAGCGCGGCGTATCCGTCGCCCTGGTCGAGAAGGGGAGGATCGGGGCTGAGCAGTCCAGCCGCAATTGGGGCTGGTGCCGGCAGCAGAACCGCGATGCCCGCGAACTGCCCATGGCGAGCAAGAGCCTTGATCTCTGGGAGCAATTTGCCATTGAGAGCGGCGAAGACACGGGTTTTCGTCGCTGCGGGCTCTTGTTTCTCAGTGACGACGAGGCCGAGATTTCGCGTTGGGCCGCCTGGCATGATTTTGCCAAGACCGCCGGCGTGACCACCCACATGCTGAGCAGCCGCGATGCCGCCCAGCGCGGGCAAGCGACCGGCCGGGCCTGGAAGGGCGGCGTCTTCGCGCCCAGCGATGGCACCGCCGATCCTGGCAAGGCTGCGCCGGCCGTGGCAGCTGCGCTCATCAAGCTCGGCGGCAGCGTTCACCAGAACTGTGCCGCCCGTGGCATCGAGACCGAAGGTGGGCGGGTTAGCGGCGTCGTGACAGAAGCCGGGGTTATCAAGACCAGGACGGCTGTGCTCGCTGGTGGCGCGTGGGCCTCCTCGTTCTGCCGTCAGTTGGGCATTCGTTTTCCCCAGGCCTCGATACGCCAATCCATCCTGAGCGTGTCCCCAGTGGAGCATTGCTTGCCGGATGCCCTGTTTACCAAAGGCATTTCCGTCACGCGCCGCAACGACGGACGCTACGCCCTGGCCATCAGCGGCCGCGCACGCGTGGACGTGACGCCACAGTTCATGCGATTCGCGCCGCAATTCTTGCCCATGTTCGCGGAGCGCTGGCGCAACCTTCTTCCGGGAGGCCTGCAAGGCGTTCAGAGCGGGCACGAAACGCTAAAGCGTTGGCGGCTCGATGCGCCGACCCCCATGGAGCGGATGCGCATCCTCGATCCGAAGCCTTGTATGTCCACGATCAAGGAGACCCAACGCCGCGCCGTTGAACTGCTGCCCCAACTTCAAGATGCAAAGATCACGCACGCGTGGGCCGGCTTCGTCGACTGCACGCCGGACGGTGTTCCCGGCATCGGCGAGGTGCCGGGGGTGCCAGGCTTCATCCTCGCAGCAGGCTTTTCCGGGCACGGCTTTGGCATTGCCCCTGGCGCCGGCCACCTGATCGCGGACCTTGCCAGCGGTGCTGAACCGATCGTTGATCCTGTGCCGTACCGGCCGGGCCGGTTCAGCAGCTCCGCATGGGGCAAGGTCGCTGAATTTTAGGCGGTGCTCACTCGATCAAGCCTGAATCCCACCACGGCTTTCTCGTGGAAGTTCAGATGCCGGCATACCGTTGCGGGATGAGGCCAGGATCCTGCGAATGGTGCACGTCCAAAGCCTCGGGCTTGCACTGGTCGGGCCCTCGGTGCGCATGGTGCGCGGCCAGGCACCGGTATCGGACGGCACGGTCAAGCAATACGCGATCCTCAGCCAGGCCATGGGTTGAGCGCGGCCGCAATGCCGTCTGCCTAATTCATGCAGTTGCGTCACGTTGCAAAAACGCTTCGGCAATGCGGGAGCATTCGAACCTTAGAACCTTCAAAAGGTAGAACCGATATGACTTACGATAAAAACAAAGTCGATTCCCAACTGATCACAGGCCAGGAAAGCCTGCGTGTTTTTGAAGGGCTCAATCGTGGAATGTCGCGTCGTGATGCCTTGCGCATGCTGGGGGTCGCCGGGATTGCTGCCGCGGGCTCGGGCAGCCTGTTCGGTTCGGCCGGCCAAGTGTTCGCCGCAACCTCCGCAACTTCCGCAAGCACGGATAAAGGCAGGCAGGGTGGCCGCATCAAGGTCGCCACTTCGACCAGCTCGACCGCCGATACACTGGATCCGGCGAAGGGCGCGAACTACACCGACTACTGTCGGCACAACATGTTCTATAACGGTTTGACGGTCCTGGACGCGCAACTGACGCCGCGCATGGCTCTGGCGGAGTCGTTCGATACAAGTGATGCGTCCTCTTGGACCATCAAGCTGCGCAAGGATGTCGTGTTCCACGATGGCAAGCCATTCACCTCGGCCGACGTCGTCTATTCGTTGACCCGCCACAAGCTGCCGGAGACTGGCTCAAGGGTGGTAGCCATTGCGCAGCAGTTAGACGAAGTGAAGGCCGTTGGCCCACATGAGGTGCAGGTCCGCCTGGTCAGCCCGAACGCCGACCTGCCGGCAATCCTCGCCACTACTTATTTTCTTATCGTGCGTGACGGTACCACCGACTTCGCCATCGCCAACGGCACCGGGCCTTTCAAGTGTGCGCAGTTCCAGCCAGGCGTGCGCTCGATCAGCGCGCGCAACGCCAGCTATTGGAAGCCGGGCCTGCCCTACCTCGACGAGATCGAGTTCTTTTCGATTCCCGACGAGGCTGCTCGTATCAGTGCCCTGCTTGCCGGTGATGTGGACCTGATCAACCCGATCAATCCGCGTTCGGTGGCGCGCATCCAGGAAAGCCCCAAGGTAGCGTTGATGGAGACCGCGACCGGTGGCTATACCAACCTTGGGCTGCGCGACAATCTGGGCCCGGTGCAGAACCCGGACTTCGTCCTGGCGATGAAGTATCTGCAAGATCGCAAACAGATCAATCGGGTTGCTTTCCGGGGCTACGGCGTGATCGCCAACGACCAGCCGGTCGCCCCCAGCAATCGTTACTACTTCGCCGGTCTGCCACAACGTGAGTACGACCTGGATAAGGCCAAGTTCCACCTGCAGAAATCTGGCATGGCCGGACGTCCCTTGCCCCTTGTGTGTTCCGATGCCGCTACGGGCTCGGTAGACATCGCGCAGTTGCTGCAGCTCTCGGGGCAACAGATCGGCCTCAAGCTGGATATCAAACGGATGCCAGCGGATGGTTACTGGTCCAGTCACTGGATGAAGCACCCGTTGTACTTCGGCAACATCGGCGCGCGCCCGACCGTCGACCTGATGTTCAGCCTGTTCTACCAGTCCAGCGCCGGCATGAACGAATCGGGGTGGAAGAACGAACAGTTCGACCAGTTGCTGGTCGCCGCGCGCGGTGAGACTGACGACGCCAAACGCAAGCAAATGTATGGCGATATGCAGGTGTTGGTGAATGAACACTGCGGCGTTGGTATTGCGCAGTTCAACAGCAGCCTCGATGGCCACAACATCAAGTTGAAAGGACTTACCCCTCATCCACTCGGTGGGATGATGGGTTACATGTTCGCAGAGAACGTCTGGCTGGATGCCTGAGCGATTGGAAAAACGAGAGCTCGATAACCAGGGTGTCGCCTGCTGCTCATGCGGGCGGCACTAAGCGAAGGTATGAATTATGAACGGTACTGTTGCACGCTTGGTGGGTGGTCGATTGGCTGTAGGCGTGATCACGCTGCTTTTCGTCTCGCTCGTGGTGTTTTTCCTCACCAGCCTGCTACCGGGTGACGCGGTCCAGGAACAGCTCGGCCAAGAGGCAACGCCAGAAGTGCTGGCGGCGCTGCGCGCGCAGTTGGGTCTGGATCTACCCGTGCACCTGCGTTACGTGAACTGGCTGGGCGGGCTGATCACCGGTAATC
Source organism: Pseudomonas trivialis (assembly GCF_036864995.1). Lineage (NCBI taxonomy): Bacteria > Pseudomonadati > Pseudomonadota > Gammaproteobacteria > Pseudomonadales > Pseudomonadaceae > Pseudomonas > Pseudomonas trivialis. The sequence continues at coordinate 2,038,542 of NZ_CP142151.1, forward strand.
CTGGCGTTTCCCTGGTCAACGGAATGCCGGTGGACGAGATGATCGCCAGCCGGCTGCCCAATACCCTGAAACTGGGAGCGATCGCCGCGTTGTTCTCGGTGCCGCTGGCGTTGGCCATAGGCATTCTGTCAGCGATGTACCGCGGCTCGATCTTCGACCGTTACAGCAACATGCTGACGGTGTTCGCCGTCTCCGTGCCGGAGTTCCTGATCGCCACCGTCGCGGTACTGATCCTGGCGGTCAAGCTCGGCTGGCTGCCGGCGCTGTCGCGTAACGTCCAGACTGAGTCGTTTGGCGAACTGGTTCAAGTCTATGCGTTGCCGGTGTTGACGCTGTGCTGCGTACTGACGGCGCAGATGGCACGCATGACGCGGGCCGCAGTGGTCGATCAGCTCAGCGCCTCCTACGTCGAAATGGCAATGCTCAAAGGGGCAGGGCCGATACGGGTAGTGCTTCGTCATGCATTGCCCAATGCGATAGGGCCGATCGCCAACGCCATAGCGCTGAGCCTGTCGTACCTGTTGGGGGGCGTGGTCATAGTCGAGTCGATCTTCAACTATCCGGGTGTAGCGACGCTGATGGTAAACGGTGTAGTCACGCGTGACATGCCGTTGATACAGGCATGCGTGATGTTGTTTAGCCTGGGTTTTCTGGTGCTGGTTCTGCTGGCTGACCTCTGTGCAATCCTGTCCAACCCGAGGCTGCGCAAATGAAACCGAACAGTATTTCACTTAACGGCCACAAGCAGGATGGTACGAACCCGCCGCTGCGAGCACGTCGGCGGCGGCTCTCGCTGTCTGTCAGCGGCGTCATCGGCCTGCTGATCGTGACCTTCTGGGCGCTGATGGCCGTCGCCGGGCCCCTGTTGGCGCCTTACGATGCCAACGCCATGATCAGTGACGATTACTTCGGCCCGCTTAGCCTGGCGTTCCCCTTGGGTACTGACTACCTGGGGCGGGATATCCTCAGCCGCTTATTGCACGGCGCGCCTTTCACCATCGGTGTGGCGTTGGCGGCCACAGTGATGGCCTGCACGGCTGGCGTCGTACTGGCGCTGGTGGCGGCTGCGGCCGGTGGCTGGGTCGATGCATTCATAAGTCGTACCCAGGATGCGCTGATCGCGATTCCAAACAAGATTTTTGCCCTGCTGATAGTGGCCACGTTCGGCTCCTCGGTGCCGCTGTTGTTGCTGATGGCAGCATTCGCCTATATGCCGGGGGCCTTCCGGATGGCGCGTGCAGTGGCGGTAAACGTCATGACCATGGACTTTGTCCAGGTTGTGCGTACTCGCGGCGAAGCCATGCCCTACATCATCTTCCGCGAAGTGCTGCCGAACATGCTGCGCCCGGTGCTGACCGACTTCGGTCTGCGCTTCGTCTACGTGGTGCTGCTGCTCAGCGCCATGAGTTTCCTTGGGCTGGGCGTGCAGCCACCGGACGCCGACTGGGGGTCGCTGGTGCGGGAAAACATCGACGGCCTTTCGGCGGGCGCCCCGGCCGTGCTGGTTCCGGCGGTCGCCATAGCCACCCTGACTATGGGGGTCAACCTGCTCATCGACAGCTTCGGCGGCCGATCCAAGCGCTGGATGGAGAAGTGAGATGAACGAAATCGTCCGGGTAAGTGGCCTGCGTGTGGTCGCACGTAACGAAGAGGGCATCGATGTACCCATAGTGCACGGTGCCGATTTCAGCCTGAAAAAAGGTGAAGTGCTGGCGCTGATCGGCGAGTCCGGTTCCGGCAAGAGCACCATAGCGCTGTCGCTGATGGGTTATGCCCGCTCGGGTTGCCGTATCGTCGGCGGCTCGATACGGGTCGGCGATGTCGACGTGCTCACACTGTCCAATGGCGAGCTGGCAAAGCTGCGCGGGCGCACCGTGGCGTATATCGCGCAGAGCGCGGCTGCGGCATTCAATCCGTCCAAAAGCATCATGGAGCAGGTGATCGAAAGCGCGCTGATCCACGGCGTTTTGTCGCGCAAGCAGGCGCAGGCCAAGGCCGTCGAGCTGTTCCACGAGCTGGCGCTGCCGGAACCGGAACGCATCGGCGCGCGCTATCCGCACCAGGTCTCGGGTGGGCAACTGCAGCGGCTGATGGCGGCGATGGCGCTGATAACCGATCCGGCCCTGGTGATTCTGGATGAGCCGACCACGGCGTTGGATGTCACGACCCAGATTGAAGTGCTGCGGGCGTTCAAAAAGGTGGTACGCGAACGCGGCACCACGGCCATTTACGTCTCCCACGATCTGGCGGTGGTGGCGCAGATGGCCGACCGCATCGTCGTGCTGCGCGACGGCCAGATTCAGGAAAACAACGCGACCAAACAGATCCTGGCTGCGCCGGAACACCCCTATACCCGCAGCCTGCTGGCCGCGATAAGGCCGGCGGCGCGCCTGGAAACAGGTGTACAAGAGGCCGCTTCGGTGCAAGAGGATGTGTTGCTCGACATCCACGGCCTGGAGATTTGCTACGGCACCAAGAAGGTGCTGCAGAATGTCGATCTGAAGATCCGCCGCGGCGCAGCGGTCGGCGTGATCGGCGAGTCGGGGTCGGGGAAAACCACCCTGGCGCAGGCCATCGCCGGCCTGGCGCCAACGTCGGCCGGACGTATCCTGCTGGACGGCCAGCCGCTCAGCAGGACGCTGGCGAAGCGTACCCGCGAGCAGTTCCGGCGTATTCAGTTCGTCTTCCAGAACGCCGATACGGCGCTGAACCCAACCCACAGCATTGAACAGATCCTCGGTCGCCCGCTACGTTTCTATCACGGTATGAGCGGCGCGCAGCAGCAGCGTCGGGTCGCCGAATTGCTGGCGCTGGTGCAGTTGCCGGCCAGCATCGCGCAACGCCGGCCCGGCGAGTTGTCCGGCGGCCAGAAGCAACGCGTCAACCTGGCGCGGGCGCTGGCGGCGGAGCCGGATCTGATCCTCTGTGACGAAGTTACCTCGGCGCTGGATACCGTGGTGGGCGCTGCGATTCTCGAACTGTTGCGCGACCTGCGCCGCGAACTGGGGGTCTCTTACCTGTTCATTAGCCATGACATCTCCACCGTACGTGCGCTGTGCGACGACATAGTGGTGATGTACAGCGGCTACAAGGTCGAGGCCGGCGATCAGCAGGCGTTCGTCCAGGCACCGTTCCACCCCTACACCAACCTGTTGACCAGTTCGGTGCCGGAGTTGCGCCAGGGCTGGCTGGAAACCTGCGGGGCCGCTATAGGCGGGCTGCCGCCGATCGGCGAGCCGGTAAACGTGGCGAACCTCTGTCCGTTTCTCGACCGCTGCCCGGTGCGCATCGACGCCCTGTGCAATCGTAGCGCGCCACCGCGCGTCAACATCGTCGGCGGCAGTGAGATTCTTTGCCACCACACCAGTGCCGCGCTGCTCAAGGCGCAGGAAGGTGTGAGCAGCCTGAAATTAGTGGGTACCTGCGTATGAGTGCGCATTTCGTACGCTTGGACGAGCGTGAGCGGCCAACGGTCAGGCTGATGGAATGATGCCCCAGTAAAGCCTATCGGGCCGGACTCGTTGGCGTGGAATGCGGTTCTACGGTCTGGAGAAAGCCTCGCGCTAATTGCTGATACAACTCAGGCCCCATTCTTGAACTGACGGCCTTGGCAACCAAGGCAACCGCCATGAGGCTGATCACCATACTGTGACTATCAATCATCTCCATCACGATGATTGCGCAAGTGATCGGCGACTGAGTTACAGCGGCTAGAAAACCAACCATGCAGAGTGCAATAGTCGGCTGCGGTGCCAGCTGGAAAAACTCTGCGGCATTGGCGCCGACTGCGGCCCCTACAGCCAGTGAAGGGGCAAAAATCCCACCAGGGATACCCGAAAAATAGGTCACTACAGTCGCCAGGAAACGCGTAACGGGTGCGTGCCATGGCAGGACAATATCGGAGGCGATGACCTGAGAAGTAATGCCGTAACCGCTGCCGAATGACATTCCGCCGCTCAGCCAGCCCAATAGGGCAACGATCAATCCGCAGATACCGGCAAACCACACCGGATGCAGGCGCCGCCATCGCCACATGACGAAATGTGGGTGACGCTGTGGCCATAACAACATTCGGCTGAACAAACCACCCAATAGCCCGCATCCAATTGCGATTACCAACGCGGGCATGATGATGTCGACGTTGATGTCCTGAACGCCGAAGTGACCGAAATAGTTATAGTTGCCCTGCAAGGCAATGGCGACCATCCCGGACAGGATAATGGTGCTGAGAAGAACGCCGCTGGTGCGAGTTTCCAGCTTGCGTCCCAGTTCTTCTACCGCAAAGGCAATTCCTGCGAGTGGCGTATTGAATGCGGCTGCGATACCCGCTGCGCCTCCCGCCAGAATGAGATCCTCGCTGCGTACGATCCGCGCACTAGGTAGGAAGCGGTGAAAGAAATGCATGATGGATGCCGCCACCTGAACTGAGGGGCCCTCGCGTCCCGCTGAAAAGCCGCCCGTCAGCGCCAGACTCCCAAGGCTTATCTTGGCAAAAGCAATGCGCAGTGAAACCAGTTGGTTAATAGCTTTACCCTGACGCACAAGGCGTGTCGCGGCGATTACTTGCGGAATTCCGCTGCCTTGGGCGCCTGCGAAAAAACGCGTCGTCAACCAAACTATGAACATGCCGATCAGCGGGGTGTAAACAAGAGGCAGCCACGCTCGCTCAGCGGTCTGTTGAGCAAACTGCGCCAGGGCCATGTCGGCCATCCTTGTAAAAGCCACCACCAACAGGCCCGAAATGGTTGCTGCAATCCATAGCGTGACTCTGGTGCGCCAACGCATGGAGGCGAAGCCCCGGCGTAGCAGCTTCATCGGTTTGATCACCCCGGAACTCCCGTTAAAGTAGCCGTAATAAGGACAAGACTAAACAAATAAACCGTCAGCGCCAAACAGCTACAGCGGTGACGGCGTGCAGGTCTTCGTTGCACTAACGGTAGCCGGCGATGCATTGATTGTCAGCTGGGTGAAACTGTGCAACAGACTATCCGGTACCAGGGCGGGGGAGCCATATTGGGAAGCCCGCCGCGGCGGCGCGAGGCGCAGAGGGGGACACATTGTTTCATCGTTCAATACGATATCGCTGATCCCCTCAGGTCGCCAGACGAGCATCGGCTGCTGACTCCGCCCGACCTACTGATAAACACCGATCCGCTTGAACGTGGCTGACGACAACCGTGTCTGTACATAGGTCAGGGTTGGCGCTGTTGGCGTGCAGGTCAGGATTGACAGTTCAAGCACGTCGCTCTTCAAATCCAGCGTGCCGCACAACGACAGTACGCCGGTTTCCTGCGCAGCAGTGATTGCTGTCGATTGCAGTGTGAGCCCACTTTCAACAGCACAGATGTCGGTGAACCCGGACACCTCCATCGCCCCTGCAGGGCCTGACAGCTTGCCAGTCACGCGGCCAAGGCGGCCTTTGCTCTGCGCCTCTACAGTCAGCGTCAGCACGTTTGCATCAGGTGTCATCCAACGGCCGGTTAATGGGTTATCGATCTTCGCCTGAAGGAAGCTGTTTGCGTCCTGGCGCTCTGTCACGCCAGGGCTGCACCGACGATAGCGCAACTTGTCGACGTAGGTACCCTGTTGCGCCAACCCCGGAAAGTCACTGCTAGCCACCAGCAGGTGCGAGAGCTCCAGCACCTCTTCATGTTCCACAAGACTGATTTGGCCACAGAGCCCGGATGTCCAGTTCCAGCTTGGGTCCGCCGGTTCGTTACCCAAGGAATGCCAGTCGATGGCGAGTGCGACGGGCCGGCCTTGATTCGATGCCGCCGCAGAGCTTGATTGGTAGCCTGTTACTGCGTACTGGCCGGTGGACCCGGTGGACGACTGGTAAATTCCCGAAATCTGGTTGCCTGTGACGGTAAGCGTCATGACTGATCCATAGTCATTTTTCCAGGTGCCCGCTACAGACGTCGAACGCAGTGGTTGAACGGCGCGAGCGGGAAGGGTGACCTTGCCGGTCGCCACCGATCGTGCGCCCGCAATAAAACGACGCGAGGAAGATCGCGTGATGATCTGCGGCCCGTCCGGCCGGTTGAACAACCAGATTCCCACCGGTGCCAACGAGTACACCTCATGCCCGCATTTCACGACCTGGTATTCATGTACGGTATAGCAATGCTCCATGACCAGTGAGCCAACCAGTACCAGGTCCGCCAACCCCAGCGGCGCAAACTGTGGCAGCGTCTTGCCCTTGTCGGGGCCTTCTTCGATCAGCACGTTGTACAACTGCGCCCCCAGGGTGATTTCACCTTCGGCAAATCCCAGCACGACCGCAGGACTCCCCCCACGGGCAATCCGCGCCAGGGTTTGCTGCATGATGCGGTCATCCCCTTTGAACTGTGAGGAGCCAGAGTCCAGCGCGAACGTGACGTCGGTGGCCAGTGTTTCATCGCCCACCGAATAGGACTTCAGGTCGGCAGACCAGATGTACTCCACGCCCGGCACTTTGCTGTACACCGACCACGGCAGAAACACATGCGGCCCGTGGGTTTTGGATTCATCGATGGCGCCCATTTGGCAGGTGCCTTCTCGATCATTCGCGTTCCAATCGAAGGCTACGTAGGGATGGGTAGGGTCGAGCTGTCCGCTGCGCAGCAGCTCCTGAAACAGGAATGAGCTGCGGCCTTCGACATAGGCGCTGCTGCACGGCAGGCCAATACCGCCATCCCAGTCCAGTTGTTTGAACTGTGCGCCGCCATAGCCCGTCGCGAGGAACAGCTTCATTGGCAAGGTAGCGCCGGTGGGCGTGTTCAGTACGTCCGAGGCTGATTCAATCTGCATGGTGCCCCAGGGACCAAAGCTGTAGGGGCGCTGCAGGCAATCGGTGAAGGTAAAACTGCTCGACGCCCGATAGTCGAACCGGCCCGTGCCAAAGTGAGTGCATTGATCGGGTGGGCACAGTGTCGAGGTCACCCAGGTGATATTGGTCCCGCTGTCGATGGCCAGCTTCAACGGCTGACCCGGTGTACCCAGCGCGATGGTCGAATACCACGGTGTGGCGCCGTTATTCTGGAAGGGGCCGCGCTGCATTGGAAACACCAGCCGTTTGCCCGGTAAACAGGTATTCATGATGAATTCCGTTTCTAAAGTGAGAGCTCCCCGCAGGGTGCGGGAGCGCTCTATTCAAACGGCCCGGCTCTGCAGCGCGCTGTCGGGCAAGGGCGCGCTGTCGATCGGGAAACAGCGATAAATGCATGCCGATCAACGCAATGCCTCGCCCTCGGTTTCCGGGATAAATACCACCAGCAGCACAGAAACCAACATAAAGGCATTTATGAAGGTGGTGGTCACGTTGAACGACGCGCCATAGGCCACCAGCGCGCCTATCAGTGAGGGCGCGAGTATATTGGCCACGCGCTGGGCAAAGATCGCCCAGCCATAGCCCAGCGTGCGCAATGGCGTGGGGTACAGTTCCGACACCCACGTTCCCCAGACCCCCCAGGCGCCAAGGCTGAAAAACGCCAGTGCGAAGTTGCTCAGATAGAGCATCTCCAGAGATTGTGAATTGGCAAAGCCATAGCCCGCCAGCACTGCGGCACTGATGAACGTAACGAGGATCTTTTTGCGCCCGAAGCGGTGGGTCAGCCAGGAGGCGGCCATGTAGCCCGGGATCATGCACACCGCCGACAATGCGATAAAACCATAACTTTGCGGCAGGCTCAGGCCGCGCTGTTGCAGCAGGGTCGGCAGCCAGGTCTGCAGGCCCCAGTAACCCCAGGAAAAGGTGAAATTGACGAGTATCTGCAGGGTGCTGATCTTCAGCATCGGCGCAGTGAACAGGTCCCGTTGCCGGCCCTGGGTCGTCTGGTCGACCCCTAACTGGCAGTCTTCGGGTACTTGCACCGCGCCACGGCTGAGACGTTCGATCACCTTTCGCGCCTGGGCTTGACGGCCAACCCTGGCCAGCCAGTACGGCGACTCCGGTACCCAATACGCGATCACCAACGCCCACACGCTGCCCAATGAACTCAACACGATGATTGCGCGCCATCCCCAAGGCATCAGCCAGACGGTTGCCCCAAGTGCCAGCAGCATACCGATCGGCCAGCCAGAGGCCAGGTAGACGGTCAGCGCGCCGCGATGTCGCACGGGCAACAGCTCCTGATAGTGGGCAAAGATGACCACCATCATGCCCACCACGGCGATGCCGGATAGCAAGCGCAATGCGTACAGGCTGATGTAGTCGGGCGCAAAAGCACTGGCCATCGAGATCATGCCGTAGAGCACCAGGCTCAAAAGGATCGCTTTTTTACGGCCAATACGTTCAGCGACATTGCCCCACGGCAGCGCGCCCAGCAGCATGCCGATAAACATGGCACCAATCAGGTTGCCCACGGCGATTGCATCCAGGGCAAAGTCCTGAGCGATCAACGGCGCGGTGTAGACGATGATCATCATCTCCCAGGCCTCGATCGCCAGCAAAAAGAACAGCGCCAGGCAACACTTCAGGTGTTCGCGCGTCAGGGGGACATCCCTGAAGACATCGCCCACCTGCCGGTTAGACGTATAGCCATCCATCAGGGGCGTCGAAGGGGTGGTGTTCATGGTGGTTTATCCCAGTGAGAGAGGGTTACGCCTTGACTCGATTGCCAATCGGCACCGGCCCTTGAAACAGCCCGAACGCCTTCATTTCGGCTTCCGGTGGCGGCTCGCAGCTACCCACCCGGCTGGGTGACCAGCCAAACCGGCGCTTCATGCCGGCCAGGGTCTCGGCCATCTTGAAGGCGGCCACCACCGGGTCGATCACTGGAACACCGACTTCGCGCTGCACCTGTTCGAAGAAGCCGAATTCGATGGTGCAGCCGAGCACGATTGCTTCAGCGCCATCTTCTTCGACGGCGAGCATGGCTTGCTCAATGATCCTGCGACGGGTGACGGCCGGGTCTTTCTGGAATTCATCGACGCCCATACCCAGCGGCCTCATCGACGCAAGCCGGTCCGCCGCGCCATAACGGCGCACCCTGTCGTGCATCTGCTCCATCCATTTGGTGCGGCCTACGATGATCGAAAACCGATTGGCCAGGTGCTCGACCACCTGCAGGCTGGCCTGGCAAGGCGCGACGACAATCGTGTCGCCGGAAATTTCCCGCGCATCTTCGAGGGCCGGATCGTAGAAGCAGCCGATCACCAGCGCGTCGATGTGCTGTTGGCCGCAATCGCGCGCGATGCGCAGGGTGCGCTCATAGGTGAGTGCTTCGTACGCGCGATATTCAAGGTGTGTCGGGCTGTGTGGCATGTCAAACGACACCACCTCGATTTGGGTGGACGGTTGCTTGATGCCATGCAGCAAGTCGGCAATCGGCGCGTCGAAGGTTGGGCAGCCGATGGGGTTGAGCCAACGCACGCTGACGGGAACATCCTGTGGCTGGGCGGCAAGGGTATGAGTGTCCATGCTGTATTCCTTGTAAATACGCGCCTAGAAAAACTTCACCAGTGCCATGGTCAGCTCATTGGAGCGAGACAGGTTGGCGCTGCGGTAGTAGTCGAAATTCAGATTGGCAGACAGGTAGAACCCTTGTTGGGCAAACCCGGTGTACGTCATGGACGGGCCGATTTTTCCAACTCGCGATTCAGCAAAGTCAGACGCGGCAGTGTTGTTGATGTGATAAACGTGATGCACGCCCAGCCATAAATCATCGGTGACCAGGTAGCCGGCAGCGACGTTGACCAGCCACAGGCTGACGCCGCCACGCAGGCGCTGCGGATCGCCCGTGCCAGGGTCTGTGGCATTGCGGTTACGTGCCGCGTAATGAATGCCGACGGGTGTGAAGGTGGCCGCAAAGCGCCCGACGCGCAGATAGTTGGCGAGGCTGAAGCTCACGGCATAGCGATTGGCGAAGGCGCCGTAGCCGGCTACTTCGTCATTGCCATTGGGGAACTCGACCATCAGGGTCGGGTTGGTCCAGAAGGTGGTGTAGTCGTCCGATCCGTACTCGGTGGTGGGTTCGACCACGTTGTAGTAATAGGAAAATCCAAGATTGGGCGAAGCAATCCCCCATGGGCTGGCGTCCCGTGCATCCTTGTTGCTGGAGTAGCCCGGAATCGCGCCGACCCAGAACTGCAACTGGTCACGCGTTGTGTCGGTAAAGCCTGTTTCGGAGAAGTACGCCAGCACGGTATTGCCACCGGCGCGCACATTGCCTTCGGCGGTACGGTTGAACACCGGAAATGATTCCAGCGCCCACTTGCCGGGCAGTCCCGGCTGGCCGAAACCGATGAATTGTTCGGCGCGGGCGGTGGCTCCGAGGGTCAGACTGGAGGCGAAGAAAAGCCCTGCGCCGAGGCGCAACAGAGGATGTGTAAACATGATGAGTCTCTCTTGTTGTTATGTGAGATGAACGATCAAGCCCTGGCGCTTTCGATCGCTTCGGCCTGGCGGCACTGGGTATGAACCGTGGCTGCAAACATGGGGTTGCTTGATCAAAGCTGCACGCCATAGATCGAGCGTGCGGTGTCGACATCGACGTAGCCGTTTTTCACGTCGTCCCGTACCGCCTGCGGATCGCGGTCTGTCGGCAGGCCATAGCCACCGCCGGCCCCGGTGCGGACCCGCACCAGATCACCTGCGTTGAGGCTGATGCTGCTGGCCATCGCATAGCGTTCGTGCGCGCCATCCTGGCGGACGACTACGATGTAATTGGGCGTGCCCTCCAGGCCTTGCTCCAGGCCCCAGGGCGGAATGACGGCGCGGGTGTAGCCGCAGGTCAGAAAGCTGGCATCGGCGCGAACGCGGTAGTCGATGCAGATCCCGCGACCTCCGCGGAACTGCCCATGGCCACCCGGCTCGTCATTCAGGGCCATGCGTTCGACGTAGAGGCCATAACGGGCTTCACACACCTCAACAGGGCAGTTGAAGGTCTCGCCGTGCAGGCCCGAGTACACGGCGTTATTACCGTCACGCCCGGGCTCGGCGCCCCAGCCACCGATCTCGGGTTCCACCAGGGTGAAGGCCCGCCCGGTGTCGGGGTGCACGCCGCCGATGATGGTGGCGCACACCGAGGCGAAGTTGCCGGCGGGCAGGCGCTGCGGAAAACGCTCGGCCAGGCAACGCAGGATCAGGTCGTGGGCGCGGATCAGGTTCTCGAAATAAAAGCCTTCGGCGGCGGGGGGCGTGCATCGAACAGCGAGCCGGGGCGGGTCAGTACGCGCAACGGGCGAAACGTGCCGCCATTGGTCACGCCTTGCGGCGCCGTCAGCGCCTTGAACGCCATCTGTGCTGCGACCACTGCACCATCGCGGCTCAGGTTGGTAGGGCCTGCGCACTGGTCGGGATTGTCCCGCAGGTCGATGATCAGTTCGCGCTCGGTGATCTGAATGGCAACCTTGAACACGCTGCCGTCGTCCTGCAATTCCTCTTTTTGCAGTCTCCCGGGCGGCAAGCTGCGTAGCGCGCTCAGCGAGGTTTTCTCGCCCAGCTCCATAAAGGCCTGCATCGCCGCAAGGAACACCTCGATGCCGTATTTCCCACTCAGTACCTGCAAGCGTGTGGCGCCGCCACGTACGGCAGCGATGCCGGCCCACAGGTCGCCTTCCATGAAATCCGGCATCCGTGTGTTGCAGCGCAGAATCTGTAACACCGAACGAATCGGCTGGCCTCGGCTGATCAGCTTCACCGATGCCAGGCGCAGGCCCTCCTGGAAAATTTCCGTGGCCTCGGTCGACAGCGAGCCTGGCACCATGCCGCTGACGTCGTTCCAGTGGGCGATGTTTGCAGTCCAGGCCAGCAAGCGACCCTCGGCAAAGACCGGCATTGCCAGCACCACGTCATTGAGATGGGTGACACCGCCGCTGTGGGGATCGTTGGTGATAAACACATCACCTTCCTCGATCTCGCCAGGCGTTGGGTGTTGCAGCAGGATCTGTTTGACCGCTTTATCGAGCACCCCGACAAACGCCGGAATACCCGCGCCGGAGCTGGCGATTTCGCCTTGGGCATCGGTGATGCCGGTGCCCATGTCCAGTACTTCATAGATGATCGGGCTCATGGCCGCCTTGCGCATGGCCGTGAACATTTCGTCGGCGATGGCCTGCAAGGAGTTCTGGATAATATCCAGGGTGAACACATCGAGGTGGCTCATCAGGCTGCTCCTTCCTGGGTCAGGGTGATATGCAGGTTGCCAAGCCGATCAACCAGCACCTGGTTGCCCGGATGCACCACCACGGTGGAGCCGGCGTCTTCGATAATGGCCGGGCCGCGCAAGTGCATCTGCGGCTCAAGCAGGGCGTAGTCGTAAATCGCCGTGTCGTGGATCCCTTCCAGGGCAAAGTCCACCGGGCGTTGGCCTTTGTGCGCGTCCAACAGCGTGCGGCCCGTATTGGGCAGCGCTTGCAGGCTCAACTTGCCGATCTGCGCAACGGCCACCAGGTGGAAACCAATCACCTCCAGCGGCGCCTGCAGGCGGTAGGTGTAGTGCTGCTCATAGAGGGCATGGAAGCGCTGCGCGATGGCAGGCCAATGCTCGGTCAGCGACTCGCCGATGTTCAGCGCAACTTCGACGGCATGCTCCTGGTTCTGATAGCGCAACTTGCAATACACCTGCAGGTCGACCTGTTCCGGGGCGATGGCTTCGCTGATGAATTGCGCGCGGGCGTTGAGCATCAATTCCTCAAGAAATACCTGGGTCTGCGCCAGCGCACCGTCGCGTTCAGCCTCGACAAAACGATTGATAAACAAATCGCGGCGCAGGTCCGACATGGTCATGCCCCAGGCGGAGAACACCGAGGCGCCGCGCGGTACGATGACTTTCCTGACGCCCAGTTCCTGGCCCAGCGCCACCGCATGCATTGCGCCGCCGCCGCCAAAGGCGACCAGGGTCAACTCGCGGGGGTCATGACCGCGGCTCAGCGAAACCAGCTTCAACGCATTGACCATATTGTCGTTGGCGATGCGCACAATGCCGCGTGCCACTTGCTCTATGGGCAGCGCCAGGCGCTTGCTCAACTGAGCGAAAGCCCGCTGCACCGCCGCCATATCGGCAACCAGTTCGCCGCCGCAAAAGTAATCGGGATTGATTCGACCCAAGAGCAGGTTGGCGTCGGTGGTCGTGACCTGAGTGCCGCCGTTGCCATAGGCGGCAGGGCCGGGCAGGGCACCGGCAGACTCGGGGCCGACATGCAATTTGTCGAATTCATCGACCCAGGCGATGGAGCCGCCGCCGTTGCCGATTTCTACCAGATCGACCACAGGCACCATGATCGGATAGCCGGCATTCAGGCGGTTGCGTTCGATCCAGTAGTCGGTCTTGATCGACACCTGGCCGTTGCGCACCAGCGAGCATTTGGCCGTGGTACCGCCGATGTCGAGGGCCAGCAGATTGGGTTCGTCGAGTAGCCGTCCGAGTTCGGCTGCCGCCCAGAAGCCACTGGCCGGGCCTGACTCGACCATGGTGATGGGGATATCACGGGCATGTTTGACGCTGTCGACGCCGCAGTTGGATTGCATGATGTACAGCGGGGGTTGGTAGCCGCCCTCTCGCAGGCCCGCTTCCAGATTGTCCAGGTAGCGCGCAGCGATAGGCTGCACGTAGGCCGAAAGTACGGTGGTGCTGGAGCGTTCGTATTCACGCCATTCGCGGGTGATTTGGTGAGAGGCGACGACTGACACTTCTGGCCAAAGACGCCGTACCTCGCTTAGCACGGCTTGCTCATGGGCTGGATTGGCATAGGCGTGCAACAGGCAGATGGCGATGGCTTGCACGCCGTCTGCGCGAAAGGTACGCAGCATGTCAGGCAGGTGTGACAGATCCAGCGGCTCGCGCTCGCTGCCATCGGTATGCAGTCGGCCACTGACCTCCTGGCGAAGATAGCGCGGTACAAAGGGGGCCGGTTTGACCCACTTCAGGTTGAAGTAGTCCGGGCGATTGGCGCGGGCGATTTCCAGGATGTCGCGAAAGCCCTGGGTGGTAATCAAGGCCGTCTTCACGCCGCGCCGCTCGGTCAGCGCGTTGATGACCACGGTGGTGCCGTGGACCAGAAAGTCGACGGTGTTCAAGTCCACCTCGGCCTTGTGGAGCACATTCAGCACACCCTGCGCAAAGTTCGGTGGCGTGGTGTCGACCTTGGCCGTACGAATGAGTTGATGGCCGGTGGCCGCATCGCTTTCGAAATAGACCAGGTCGGTAAACGTTCCACCGACATCGGTCGCTACACGTACAGTTTTGCCGTCCTTTCCCACGGGCAACTCCTGGAATAGTTGTTGTTATGGAAGGCAGGAGACAGTGATTGCCCCCGCCGGTAGGACCGATGCTAGGTGCGGATATACGTGCCCTGCCACGGGCGGCGAGGGTAGGTCGCAGGGGGTGGCTTGCGGCCTACCCGGATGGGTAGCGGGGTGGGTTACAGCGGCGGATCAAGCAGGCCAAGACGCAAGGCCGCGCTGATCGCGGCGGTGCGGTTGTCCACTGAAAGTTTGGAAAATATATGCTTGAGATGGAATTTCACGGTGTTTTCCGAGATATCCAGGGCCTGTGCGATCGCTTTGTTGGATTGTCCGTGGCCCAGCAATGTGAGGAGGTGGGTTTCCTTGCCGCTAAAGTGCAGACGCGGGCGTGCCGGGTGCGCGCGCCAACCGCGCAAGCGCGTGAGGATGGCAGCCTGGCCGGGGAAACGATCTGGACAGGCTTCCAGGGCGGGCAGCACGCAGGGGCCGGCTTCAAGCAACAAGCCGGGGATGGCGTGTGCAATGACGGGCGCCAGCGGTTGCATCAGGTCACTGAGCGACTCAGGTAACTGGCCATTGCGATAAGCCGCCAGGGTCAGTATTTGCAGACGCCAGGTAGGCAAGCATAAACCCTTGTCCTGCAGGGTTTCGCTTGCGCGTTTGAGCCGGCTCAATGCGGCGCTGGAACTCCCGGTTGCCAGTTGCAAGCGGGCCAGCGCCAGGGTGGCGGCTTCGTGATTGCGCCAGTGTGCCGTATTGCTCGCCACGTCTTCCAGATCGCTACGCAATGCTTCCTGGCGACCTTGCACCAGCGATCCTCCCTGCACCAGCACATCCACCCGCCAGGCGCTGACCAGGCGTATCAGCCGTTGCCAGTTGCGGGCGGTGGCCAGTTGATTGACTTTTTCCAGCTCAACCAACGCGGCATGTACGCCGTGCGCCCGCAACGCCGTGCGCCAGGCGACTTCGGCGGTTACGGCGGCAATGTCCAGCCAACCATCGGTGTGTTCGACAGCCGCCCAGCCGTCACGTAGCCAGGGTGTGGTTTCAGCCCAGGCGCCTTGCAAATACAGATGCTGTGCCTTGAGGCAACCCGCCAGCGCCCTGACGGAGCTTTCACTGCCAAAATGGTTATTCGTAAGCCTCAGCACCTCATCGACCATACGGCTCGACGGTTGAATGTGTCCCGCCAGGGAGAGCACCTGGGCCTCATGCACACGGCAGTAGTTTTCGCCGCGTGGATTGTTGATCAAGCGCATCTTGTCATGCGCTGCGCGGATTGTGTTCAGCGCGCCGGGCAGATCGCCGCGTGTCAGGGCTTTGAGGGTGTGCACGCACTCCAGCGTGGCCTGGGTCAGGAGTTCGTCTGCGCGCAGCTGCTGCTGGTCAAACGCTTCGCCAGCGTCGTCTGGAAAGTAATCGGAGTAAGCGTTTACCAGGGTTTGGACGATATAAAAGTCCCGCGCCAGGCGTCGGTTGTCCTGGAAGAGTCCACGCGCCAACTGCAGCAAGTGAGCTGCCAGCACATGATCGCCAAGTTTGGCATGCAGATAGGCCTGTAACAGCAGAAGGTCAGGATCGTTGCGCAGGGTGGACTCGTCGAACTGTTGCAGCAGACTTTGCGTGTAGCGGATGCCGTGGTGCAGAACGGTTTCCCATCCGCCTGCACGTACCACCAGGCTCACCGCGAGCGCGCTGTCATCGGCGCGCAATGCATGGCTGACCGCCTGTACCCAGTCCCGTTCCCGGGCCAGCCATTGGGCGGCGCAGCGGTGAATCCGCTGGGCATCCTGGGCGTCAATCCTCAGGCTCAGGAAGTCACGCAACAAGCGGTGGTAACGAAACCACTGACGCCCGACGTCCAACGGCACCAGCAACGCGTCCAGGTGGCTCAATTGCGCCAGCAACTGCGCGCTGTCCCCGCGCGCCCGAACCGCATCGGCGAACCCTGCGTTGAAGCGTTCAAGCAACGCAGTGTCGAGCAGAAAGGATTGGCAGTCCAACGGCAAGCGTTCGACCACTTGTTCGGTCAGGTACGCGGCCATATCGCTCACCCGGCCGGAGAACTCTTCCAGGCGGTAGAGCGAGCCGTTATCGCTGGCTCGCCAGAGCCGCGCCAATTGCACGGCTACAGCCCAGCCTTCGGTTGTTTCATGCAGGTGCTGCAGCTCGGGTTGTGAAAGGTCCGTGCCAAAAATACTGTTGGTTTCGGCAAGCGAAAGGGTCAGCTCGCGCGCTGACACTTCATGCACCCAGCCCATGGTTTTCCAACGCGCCAGCGGCCATTTGGGACGTGTACGACTGGCCACTACCCATTGCAGCCAGGGGGCGACCTGCTCCAGCAGGGTTTGCACCAAATGATCGAGCTGCGCGTTTGCCGCACTGTGGTAATCGTCCAGCAGCAGCGTGACCTGCCGGTTTTCTCGCGCCAGGGCATGGAGCAGGGCGGTGATAGTGCGGTGTGGCTGGGTATCCAGCGACTGGCACTCAGCCAGTGTGCGCAAATGGCCTAGATCAATACCCGCATGGTCCAGTGCAAGGATCAAATACGCGAGAAAACGATTGGGTTCCGTATCCGCCTCATCGAGGGATAACCAGGCGACTGGCGTGGCGCAAGAAAGGCGCAGCAGCTCCTGACGCCATTGCATCAATAGCGTGGTTTTTCCATAACCGGGCGGCGCGATCACCAGCACCAGCGGGCCCTGAATCCGGGATTTTAACGAGGCCAACAGTGCCTGACGCGGCATTGAGGTCAATAACGTCAGCGGCGGCGTCAGTTTGCCGATCCAGCGCCAATCCTGGGGCAGGGTGCAAGATGAGTCATACGTCATGACGAACAGGCTCGTGCAGAAAGTAGCTGAAGGAGTTATCAGCAATAGCCTGGTAGCGGGGATCTGATGGGTTACGGAATGTTTATTTTTGAGGGCGTTTGTGGCATCCAGAAGAATAGTGGCGGGAATGTTCAGGCGCGACAGCGCAGTTGTAGAGCAGTTTGTTTGCTTGGTCCTACGAAAGGTGAAGGATTCTTCCGAATCTTTATGGCGGGGCGTTTTGTTCAATCGGTTTTCGAGGCGGTATTGGAATAGTTCCGGTATGGGGTGAGCGCCGCTTGCAATCGTCAGCCTGCCGCTTAGGCAGGCAATCGTCGTGTAGAGGCTTCGCGCTGAGGGAGCAGGTTCAAGGCGCGGTGCGTGACTCCAGGTCTATCTGCGTAGGCCACCGCACTTTGGGCGCCAAACGGCATGCGAGGTTGAACGTCATTGCTTCGTTGTTCCAGTCACGGGGCGGGCAGGGGAAGGAGGGCAGGGCTTGCGGGTCTTTCGGCGCGCAGTACGCACTTGTTCGGTGTGATGGAAGCGGGTCAACGCCGGTTCCATGGAATCGTCGCCCCCCATGGGCTGGTAGATCACCGGTCAATCGGTGTGTGTGCCGATGGTGCCCAGACCGCCGACGTGGTCGGTAAGGACGAGGGCGTGGTCGCTGATGATCACGGCACCGCAGCCCAGAGCGTCGCCGACACGGGCGACGGCGCGGCCGTTTACGGTGACGTTGCGCGTACCGCTGTTGACGGTGGTGGGGCCACACAAAGGGCAATCGTGGTCGTGTCCGACCAGAACGACGGCAGGCATAGAACCTCCTGGAAATTATCGAGTCAGTGAACATTCCGCCGCCTGCGCAGCGGAACGTTCCGGTTGGCGATTAAGCTGGCTTGCGCCAGTCCTCTGAGGCTTCGGTACCGGCCACCACGTGGGTCCAGCTGACCTTGCGATAGGCCAGACTGGTCTTGATCAGTTGGGTGTAGTTTTCATTGCTGCTGTTTTGCGCGTGCGGCAGCACGGTGTGAATGTCGACGACGGTGGCGTCTTCGAGCCTGGTGGTGAAGAAGTGCTCCTGCTTGCCGTCGCCCGAGGTGCGGAACCACTTCACTTCGACGGTCGGCAGCATTTCGCCGGTGGCCAGGGCTTGATAAAGCATCGGTGAGGCTTTGTTCAGTGCACTGGTGAACGTCAGCGGTTTATGCGCGCGCTGGCCAGATGTCTGGCCGCTTTGTGGGTCGGTGGGCGCGGCGATCTGGTGGTCGACTTCCTGGGCGAGGATTTCGTCTTCGTGGCCTTCCACGTAAACGTTGCCCACCGAGTCAGCGGTGAACGTACCTTTGGTGATGTGGCCCTTGTCTTGCCGTGGGTGCTGATATACGCGATTTGGCCGACCGCGCTGCTGTCGACGATTTCCAGCGAGTAGGGCGGCGCCAGGTCGTGAGGGATATAGGCTACTTCGATTGATGGCTTGTATTCAGGGCACGCTGCGTGACTCCAGGTCTATTTCGGCTGGCCATCGTACTTTGGGGGCCAAGCGACGCGCGAGATTGAAGGTCACGTCCTCGTTGTTCCAGTCACGAGGTGGGCGGGGGAAAGCGGGCAGGGCTTGCGGGCCTTGTTGCATGAACAGTTGGGCCATGGCCCAGTACATTTCGCCTTGTTGAATTTCGTGGGCGAAATGAAAACGATCTATTACCTGATGAGTGCCAGGTTTCACCACGGCGAGGGTGACGGTTTCGATGAGGCCGCCACTGCCCATGGGGCCGTACACGCTGCAGGCTTCGGCCCGCAGGTTATCCCAGTCATAGACTTCGGCCCTTACGCCCCAGGCGATTCGGCTGAAGGGCCTGAGGCCGTTGTGATGGAAGCGGTAAACATAGACTTTGCGTCGGAAACGGTTGAAGCGGATGGGTTCGTCGCAGGGGGCTTCTACGTCCATTCTCCAGATGAACACGCTTCCCCATAGGGGGATGATAAATCCGATGAGACCGAAGAAATGAAATACAAATGAAGGTATATCTCCAGTCGCTATTAGGATGACGATCCAAGTGACGGGAGGAATGAGAGCAAACAGAAACATACAAGGAGCCATCCAGACTCCAATCCCACGAGTCCGAACTGTGGTGCGTGCCAGTTCAAGATATACATCGTCAACATGATTGGGCGGATTCGAAAGTACGGGAGGATACGGTTCATTGAAGGGCGACTCGTTTGGTCCCGGCAGATCGTGCTTCCAGCCAGGAGCAGGTTTGTCGAGTAAAGGTGTTTTAAATATCATGATGAGTCGTTCCAGTTCGGGGTGATCGCCGCTTGTATTCTTTAGCCTGTCGTCGTATTGAGACTGCTTCGGTTGATGGCTTGTATTCAGGGCGCGGTGCGCGACTCCAGGTCTAGTTCCGCAGGCCACCGCACTTTGGGGGCCAAGCGACGCGCGAGATTGAAGGTCACGTCTTCGTTGTTCCAGTCACGAGGTGGGCGGGGGAAAGTGGGCAGGGCGTGCGGGCCTTGTTGCATGAACAGTTGGGCCATGGCCCAGTACATTTCGCCTTGTTGAATTTCGTGGGCGAAATGAAAACGATCGATCACCTGGTGGGTGCCAGGTTTCACCACGGCGAGGGTGACGGTTTCGATGAGGCCGCCACTGCCCATGGGGCCGTACACGCTGCAAGCTTCGGCGCGCAGATCATCCCAGTCATAGACTTCGACGCGTACACCCCAGGCGGTGCGGCTGAAGGGCCTGAGCCCGTCGTGGTGGAAACGGTAGACATAAACTTTGCGTCGGACGCGGTTGAAGCGGATGGGTTCGTCGCGGGGAGGAGCAACGTCCATCCGCCAAGCGTAAACGCCCAGCCATATGCCTGTAATAAACCCAATAGGCCCGAAAAAAATCAGTACTAAGGGAGGGGCGCTGTGCTCTGTCATAACAAACATAATCAAACTGACTGGAAAAGCCATGGACAGCAGGAATGTAAATGGAGCTATCCAAACACCAACTCCACGAGTCCTTACTGTGGCGCGCGCCAGTTCAAGGTACACATCGTCAACATGATTGGGTGGATTCGAGAATGCGGGAGGGTACGGTTCAATAGAGGGCGCCTCGTTTGGCCCCGGCAGATCACGCTTCCAGCCAGGAGCCGGCTTGTCGAGTAAAGGTGCTGTAAATAGCATGATGAGTAGTTCCGGTTCTGTGTGATAGCCGCTTGCGACCTGTTTAAGGGGGAGGGGCAAGCACAATGTTGATGAGCACCAGCAATAGTCGCTACGGGACTCATGGCAAATGAGCACGCGAAGGGCGCTGCCGGCTGTGGCTTACAAGCTGTCCATTAACTCGATCTCCGCATAGGCGTCGTGAATACCTCGATCAGGCCAGTAAGTTAACGACAAGGTTGCGGCCTCGATGTTGTGCCGGCGGGTATCAGGCAACAGTACTATCGCGCCTCTGATGTCCTTGACCTGATGGGGACTGGCGTTGGCCAATTCGACGGTGCGTATTTCCTGGATGGGTGTAGTGCTGTCGGCTCGGTAATCAGGCTTGTTCGGGCGTTTGGGTACGACCAGCGCCGCTCGGCGTTCGCCGACGGCGGTGGCCAGGGTGGGGGGATTCAACTCGCCTTCGGCCAGCACTTCGCCGCCGGTGTACTGGTTGGCCGAGCCATCGCCGTAGCGATGAACCGTCATTGACCAGCGATAGGCGGAGCGGTTGGCGTCGAAGAGCGGCAGAACCAGGCGATATTCGAGGTGCTGTTCATAGATCGGCGCGCCCACGCTGCCTATGGGACCACCCCAGCCATGCGAGTCGCTGCCGACGATGCGCAGACGGAAATTGACGCCGGCCTCTACGCCCAGGGTTGCGGCATTCAGCTCGGCAATGGCGATGTGGGCGTGTTCAGGTTTGTTCCAATGAATGGGTGGATCTTCGTTGTGTTTTCCGAAATAACAACGGCGTGCCCAGCGGTCGAGACGTGTTGACTCTTCGTCTTCGGCCCATTTGTAAAATGCATATCCTACTAATCCGAGCAGTACGGCTATACCCAACGGCCCCAGCAGAGCCATGTTTCCTGATGCTGCGGCTAGAACACCTGCGACTGCTCCGAAACCTGAAGCAGCAGCAGAGAAGACATATCCTGCTGTTGCAGAGATATCACCCGCTTTGAAGGTACGGTTAGCAGCAAACCCCGCTCGCGTCGCATCATACAATCCCGCCACCGCACCAATACTCCCCCCGACCCGTACGAATACGTTGCCTACGCGTGCAGTCGCTGTTGCGGCAGTCATCGCCTGGGTCGACAAGCTGCCGACCTTCTGCACCTGCACCGCCCCTTTTTCCAGTGCGATGCCAACAATTTCCACCCCTCCACCTAACACCCCCAAGCTACTTCCATACAACGCCAACCTCGCCTCAACAGCCTTCTCCCCCATCGCCAGTTCCACATCCTTGAGACTTTTGTTCAATGAGTCGCTGAGCAGGTACATCCCGCCCATCGCCAGCAACAGCTCGCTGCTGCCGACCGCGCCACGCAGCCCGGTAAAGCCGCTGCGCACCCATTTCGCCGCCAGGTACGAGGACACCTTGACGCCTTGCAGCACCTTGCGCGCCTGCGGGTCCAGCGTGCCAACCCCGACGGCGATTTCGACTAGCGCAGCATGGGCACCTTTGCCCAGATGGTCCACGCCGAGGTTGGCCTGGCGCATCAGGGTGTCCTGCAGTTCGGTGACCTTGCCCTCAACCCAGACGCTGATGGTCACGCTGAGGTTGGCTATTTTGGGGTCCAGCACCGCCAGGCTGAGCAGGCCGCCCTGGATCAGCGGGCGCACTTGCTTGCGCGCCTTGCGGGCCTCATCGTCGATTTTGCCCAGCTCGTCCTTAAGGCCTTCCCAGGTGCGGTCGATGGCATCACCGGCCTTGCGTTGCAGGCTGCGCAGGTGCTCGCATTGCAGGGCGTAGTATTCACCCAGTTTCATTTTCACCTTGAGCTCGGTCAGATGAATGCCGTTATAGAGCAGTTGACTGGCACTGTTGAGACGCGAAACTACCCGTCCTACGCCAGGGCCGAGCGACGGTTGCAAGCGGGCGGCAGCGGCGTTGAGGGCACCGAGAAGCTGTGCCATGGCGTGTTGTAAACGGGGGCGGACATGGTGCTTGAAATCATCGTTGTCGATGAGCTTGGTAAGGGCGGAATAGAGCTTTTCACTGTCGTTCCAGTCGCTATCACCCGTGGCATTGAAACTGGGTAATAGATCGGCCAGCAAGCGTTTGTCACGCAAGAGAAGGGCGCGGTAGACCGGGCTCTTTGGGTCGTTCAGCCAGCTACTCCAGAGGGAGGCGGTGTGGCCGTCATCTTGTGTCGCGGGCGCCTCACTGATGCCGCCCTCCAGGCACAGCGCCATCGTCTGGCTGTAAGCCCGTCCTGACGGGCGATCATCACCGTCGTAGTCATTTTGCTCGACACACGCAAACAGGCTGGAGCGGCACGCCGCCGCATAGGCGTGTGCGCTTTGGTCGATGTAACGCTGATAATTCGCCGATTCTTGCTCATAGCGGTGGTTGTGCGCTTCTGGACGATCCGCTCGCGTTGCTGCTCATGGCTGGAAAATACAGGCGGGCCATCACCGGTCATGGGCTCGACCGACGCCGGTAGGGGCGTCTGGCCTTCTGCCTGTTCGCGATGGATTTCGCGAATGGCCAGCAGTAACTGAGAGGTCTGGTAACGATAAGCCCGGTCCGGGTCATTCATCCAGGCCTGGCGCTGCTGGACCCAGCGGTTGCGGGTGTCGTTGAGCTCCTGCACCAGGCCGATGATGTCATCCAGTACAAACGCAAGGACGCCGTGTTGGAGTTGATGCTGTGGGATGGCGTTGCGCAGGAAGCCCTTCAGTGCGCTCAGGCGATGGGCGCGGCCATGGAAACCATGCACGCTGTCGAATCTTGGCGTTGACTCTTGCTGCGATAATGGGGTCGTCTGGTGCCGCTGGTATTCGTAGACCTGCTTGTCCACCTGCAGGTTTTCATCTGTCATGGCCAGGCCAACGCTGGCGGGGTTGTCGCGTGCACTGGCGAGGTCGAGCTTGTGGAATCGCTCTGAAGCATGACCGGCCTTGTAGGCGTCCAGCACGCTAGCAGGCCACGGGTCATTGGCAAAGGCCAGCCACGCTTGAGTGTGTTTGCTGGTGTCGATGTTGAGGAACGATGCCGGGCAATCGTGATTGGCCGAGACGCAAGCATCGGACAGCGGGGTCTCGTTGGCTGGCGCAGGTGCGTAGGGGTTGAATTGACGTAGATACCCGTCCGGGCTGACCTGATATGCCTGCCAGATTTTGCGATCCAGCAATACATACAGGTAGCCGGCGCGCAACGTGCGTAAGCCCAGGCGCGTATCAATGTGCACGGTATCCGGCCGCACCGGCTCATTCGGTGAGCGCGGCACCAGGGCGTGGCGCAATGGCAGGATGGGCAGCCCTTTACGTTGACAGGCCTTGCATTGATCGTTTGAAACGGCGGTTTCGGCTATGGCGATGCTCAGTTGAGTGCCCAAGGTCATTGAAGTACTCCGGCATGGGTCAGATCCGACACGGCCCGCTGCCAGGCGTTGTCGTTGTAGGGGGCCAGCAATTGGCTAAGCGGCGCTTGCCCTTGGACCGCTTGTTCAATCAACGCGCGAACACCGGTGTGCTGGTGCATGTGCGGATGCAGCATCAGGCGATGCAAGGCTAATGTCAGGATGTCGTCCTGGTGGCTAAGCCCAAGCTGGCGGGCTTGCTGGATCTGAATATAGGCCTGTGCCGCCGCTTGAGGCGGGAGTGCAGTAGGGCCGCTCCAGCGCGCAGGGGCATACGCCAGCGGCAAGCGAAGGGCGCGTCGCCAACTATTCAGTAAGGAGGACACCATGAGGGCGTCCAACTGCACGGCCGCCGCGCAGATACCCATGGCGGTGCGATGTTCGGGTTTGCCCAACAAAACGCTGCCGGTACCGCTGCTTGTGGGCACCAGCCAGTGACGGATCGGCCACCAAGGCCCCTTATTGTTACGGAAGGTGCCAGCCAGCAACTCCAGGCGAAGGGGCTCATGGACCGGAAAAAACGCTCGGCCCTGCTCTACGGGAAGTTGTCCGAGCGACACGATGTGGGCACTTAGGTCTCGGGATGGAGCGCTGCTACTAAGCCAGCCGCACACGTAACGTTTGTAACGGTCCAGATCTTCATGAGCGCGTAAGGCGGATAGCGTCAATAGTTCTTGTGACGGTGAGGTCCCGGGCGTGGCGAGGGCCACCAGTACTGGGCAGGCCGATGGCGTATGGATTAGATCGGGCCGATGCAGAGGCATGACGGCGTCATTGCCAAGCGTTTGACGCAATGCCTCGATATGTAACGGATCGTCTGCGGCGCAGTCGGCCAAGAGGTCGAGTAACACGTACAGCGTTGCATCGGGTGCATGCTGTTCGGCCACGAACGCATGGACGCTAACCGGGGTCATCGTTTTTTCTCCACACAGCTCTGACCTGATTCAGGTTGCAACTGCAGCGCCAAGGCGTGGCCATTGCCAGGGGCCGTAGAGGTCACCGGACCACGTAGGGTTATCGCTACGCCATTAAGGTGGATTCCTTGCGCATCCAACGTGAGGCTGCCGCCGGGACTTTGAAAAACCACACGCTCACTGGCTTGCAGTTGATAGACCGTGGTGGTGTGGTGCATGCCTTGGCCAGCAGTTAGACGATGTTGCCCTGAGATCGTTTGCTGGCTGTGACCGCCCACTTCGCTTTGGTGGTTGGCCGTGGTGGTGTCGTAGCGATTATTGCCGACCTGCACACTGCGATCCCGGCCAATAGTTGCCTCATGGTCACGTCCGGTGGAGAGCGTGTGGTCTCGCCCGATCTCGTGGGACTGGTCGTTCCCGATTGTGATCTGATCATCATTGCCTACTTCCTCTTTGCGGTTATTACCCACAAAGGTTGTGTTGTCATGTTTGATATGGACGTTCTTGTCCTTTTCAGCGTGGATGTACACCTCTTCCTGTCCCAGCTCATCCTCAAAACGCAGCTCATTGAAGCCTTCGCCCTTATGCGTACGGCTCTTGATGGTCATCCGCGTCTTGTGCTTGGGCAGCTCATAGGGCGGCAGGTTGGTCTCGCGGTAGGTGCGGCCCGTGGCGATCGGCTGGTCAGGATCGCCGCTCAGGTAGCTGATCACCAGCTCCTGACCAACGCGAGGAATGGCCATGGCACCCCAGGTCGCCCCGGCCCAGCCCTGAGCCACACGGATCCAGCACGAACTCTGATCGTTGTTTTTGTCCGAGCGGTCCCACGGGAACTGCACCTTGACCCGGCCCCATTCATCGCAATAAATCTCTTCCCCTGGCGGACCGACTACGGTGGCGATCTGCGGGCCGTCGATGCAGGGTTTGTCGCACAGCGGCGCTTTCCAGTCGGACATCCAGTGGATCGCGCTGGCCTTCATTTCGTAGGAAGTGCCGCTGTCGCTGCCGAATGCTTCCTCCTCCAGACTGCTGTGCTGTTTGCCTTCGTGGGTAACAGCAATGGTGCGCCAGCGATCATTGAAATCCTCACGGGGATGCTCGTTGAGGTCGAACGCCAACCCCGGTTGCAATCGCGCATCGTCACCGGCCACATGCGCAAGCTTGGCGTCGTTGCGCAGCGCGGTCAGGCGGGTCTTGGTAAAGGGCTTGCCGGCGATGTCGCGTTTGTAGCGGCCGGGATAGTCGTAGCGTTCGTAGTCCTTGTGCTGGTTGTTCAGGTCCTGGTCGCCGGTGGCGGTGTGCTGCTGGTTGTAGCGCGGGTGGGTGAAGGTGTAGTCGCGCTGTACCTGGCGCGCGGTGCGCACTTGTTCGGTGTAGTGAAAGCGGGTTAACGCTGGTTCCGTGGAATCGCCGCCACCCATGGGTTGGTAGATCACCGGACAGTCGGTGTGGGTGCCGATGGTGCCGAGGCCGCCGACGCGGTCGGTGAGGACGAGGGTGTGGCCGTCGGCGCGGTGTTCGAAGGTGTAGAGCAGACCTTCTTCGGCGGCGAGGCGGGCGATGAAATCGAGGTCGGTTTCGCCGGCCTGTACGCAATATTCGCGGGGTTGGTGTTCGAAGCAGATTTCCGTGCGCAGGTCGGTGAGTTTTTGCTCGGCCAGGACGTTGGTGATGATGTCGGGCACGCTCTGGCTCTGGAAAATTCGCCAGTTGGAACGCAGGTCGAAACGCGCCAGGGTCGGTTCGATGATGGCGGTGTAGCGGGTGCGGCGAAAGCCGGTGTTGCCCTGCTGGAACAGGCTGACCAAGCCGTGGACGTAGCGCACCGGGGTATCGCCACGCCATAGGGTAAAGAGCCCCGCCAGATCGAGCACGCGATTGAAGTCGATGGCAGCGTTGTGGCTGACCAGTTCCAGTTCCAGTTTGAACGGCCGGGACAGTCCTTCTTCAAGGGTGAACGAGACCACGTTGAAGGCGTCGCCTTTCAAGGGTTCAAAGGTGAAACGCAGGTCGCTTTGGCGGGGCATGGGGCCTCCTTGTCGAGAGTGTGAATGTCAGTCGATCAACCAACTGATATCACCGTTTTCCAGTTCTCCATCGTGATCGGTGGTATCGCCGACACGGGCTACTGACTGTCCATTGACGGTCATCGAGGGCGAGCCACTGGTAATCACGGCACCGCAACCCAGGGTGTCGCCGACAAGGGCGACGGCGCGACCGTTGACGGTGACGTTGCGCGTACCGCTTTTAACCGTGGTGGGGCCACACATCGGGCAATCATGGTCGTGACCGACCAGAACGACGGCAGGCATAGAGCCTCCTGAAAATTATCGAGTCAGTGAGCATTCCGCCGCCTGCGCGGCGGAACGTGTCGGTTGGCGATTAAGCCGGCTTGCGCCAGTCATCCGAGGCTTCGGTGCCGGCCACCACGTGGGTCCAGCTGACCTTGCGATAGGCCAGGCTGGTCTTGATCAATTGGGTGTAGTTTTCGTTGCTACTGTTTTGTGCGTGGGGCAGCACGGTGTGAATGTCGACAACGGTGGCGTCTTCGAGCTTGGTGGTGAAGAAGTGCTCCTGCTTGCCGTCGCCCGAGGTGCGGAACCACTTCACTTCGACGGTCGGCAGCATTTCGCCGGTGGCCAGGGCCTGGTAGAGCAGGGGCGAGGCCTTGCTAAGCGCGCTGGTGAAGATCAGCGGTTTATGCACGCGCTGGCCTGAGGGCTGGCCGCTTTGCGGGTCGGTGGGCGCGGCGATCTGGTGGTCGATTTCCTGGGCGAGGATTTCGTCCTCATGGCCTTCCACATAAACGTTGCCCACCGAGTCAGCGGTGAAGGCGCCCTTGGTGATATGGCCCTGGTTTTTGCCGTGGATGCTGATGTACGCGGGTGTTGGCATGACAAGCTCCTTGTCGCAATCAAGTGAACGACCCATGGGGTCGCGGGTTATGGCCGTTACGGCCATGGCTTTGCAGGCGCTCGGGATGAGCGCGCTGAAAATTGGTTACAGGTGAAACACTCGCTCCAGCGACACCAGCACCTGCTGGGTGATGGCGTTCAGGCGGATGGAGTAGATCGTGTAGGCGACCGTCAGCACGACGGCGGCCATGGCCCAGGGCGTCCACAACGGCCAGGCGCGTTTGATCCGGTAGTTGCGCGGCGCGACGTTTTTCAGCGGGTCGGTCAGGCGCTTGGGCGTCTCGCCGCGCAAGGGGCGCAGCAGGCCGTGCAGTTGGTCGATGATTTTCTGTATTTCGTCATCGCCCCTGATATGGGCGCCGTATTTGCCCATGAGGCCGGAGATCAGGCACTGGTACATGAACTCCAGCACATGCTGATACCGAGCCGCTTCGGGGATCATGTTGTTCATGACGGTGAAGAATTTATCGCCGCCTTGGGTTTCTCCATGAAACTGGCTTAGCAATGAGCGCGCGCTCCACGTGGAGAGCCTGCCCCAGGTGGTGCGCATGACCACCTCGTCCACTAGCAGGCACAGGCTGTAGGAGTAGGCCTTGAGCATGCCGGCGTCGTAGTCGAGCTGGCTGACTTCTTCCATGATCGTGGTGATCTGGTTGCTGACGCTCAGGTACAGCGCAGGTACGTCATCGTGGTGGTCCAGACGGCGCAGGCGGATCACCAGACCGATCAGCGGCGTGGCGGCATCGCACAGTGGGTTCCAGGCCACGCCGCGCATGTCGAATTCAGGGTCGGCGAGCAGCACGGGCGGCTTTGGCTTGGCCTGCTCTTCAACGGGGTCTGGTTTTTTGCTGCCGGTTGCCTGTTGCAAATAACTCAAGAGTTGAGGGTTGTCCGCAGGTGGCGGGGTTTCGGTGGGCGTTGCTTCATTCATCTCTCTCACTCCTGATCGCCCAGAACTGCAACTCCAGCTCCGGGAATTCACCGGCAATATGGAAACCGAACCCGCTGGCGCTGCTCAGGTTTTGCCAGGCCGGGTGATGGCGGTCGAGTTCGAAGTAGCTGAAACCGGCATGGAACGGCAGGTGCCGTGGCGCCACCGGCAGCGGCAGCAGCGGGATACCTGGCAGTTGCAGGCTGACCAGTTGCTCCAGCCCTTCGGTGGAGGTGATCTTGATCTGCCGGGGCAGTTGCTGACGCAGGGTCTCGGCGGGCAGTCCGGCGCGCACGGCGAGGATAAATTCGGCGTTGTCCAGCAGGCGCTTATCGTTCAACTCGGCAGTACGCACGCCGTATTGCTGAACGACGATCGGTAGCGACACCGCACGCGGTTGCAGCACGGTGCCCAGGGCCCGGCGCAGGGTGTGTTCCAGCAGCTGGAAGGACTCACGCAGGTTGTCGTGCTGGTAGGCCGGGTATTCCTGGGGCAGATGGCCTTCGTCGGTAAAGGTCACCAGTTCACCGCAGGCTTGCGCCAGTGCGATGTACAGCCGCTCGGGGTGGACCTGACGCTGCCGGGCCAGGTGCTGGAATAGCGGAAACAAGCGGTTGAGGGTTTGCAGCAGGTTGAAGTCGGTAACATCGGCGACGCCCGACTGTCCTGGCGAACCGATCCGCTGGGCCAGGTTTTTTGCCCGCTCACGCATCAGCCCGGCGACTTCACCCAGGTAGCGATGCAGCGCCGGCACCGCTTGCAGCGACAGACTGGTGGGGTAGAAATGCTCGTCCATCACCAGGCTGCCGTCCGGGCGCTTGTCCTCGATTTTGCCCAGGGCAATGCCGGTAAAGGCGCTGCGGTCGCTGCGCTCGAGCATCAGTTGCAGGTTGGGTACGGCCAGGTCCATGCCGACCTGATCGCCGTCATCGCTGTGGGTGTCGCGGATTTCCTCGCGGCGGGCGATGTAGCGGCTGTTGCCGTACTGGTCGGGCCAGCGCACTTCGAGGGCTCCGTTGGAGCGCAGCGGCAGGGCCAGGTAGACGATCTGGCCGACCGCGCTGCTGTCAGCGATCTCCAGCGGGGAGGGCGGTGCCAGGTCGTGGGGAATGTCGAAGACGCTGCCGTCGGGCATGATCCCGCGTGCCCGGGTGATGGCGATTTTGCCGAAGCTCAGGTATTCGTCGTTCAACGCCAGCTCGCTGAAGCCGTAAAGGGCGTCGTTGAGGCTGTGCAGGCGCTGGTGCACGGCGGCTTCGGCGGCGCGGGCCTGTTGCTGGAAGTGCTGGGGCTTGACGAACAAACCTTCATGCCAGATGACGGGGTTGCGTGAACTCATCGGTGATTACTCGGGGCAAAAGCGGCTGAAAAAGGCGTCATCGGGTTTCTCCCTTGAGGCTGACCTGGTCGGCATCCAACTGCACCAGTACGGCGTACTGGCGACCCTTGGGTTCGACGCGCAGGAGCTGTTTCCACTGGCCGACATCAGTGCTGTGGTAGTTGGCGATCACTGCGATAAAGCGGGTGTCTTCATCCAGGGCGCGCAGGTCGATGAACTTGAATTGGCCAGGGCTGAGCAGGTAGTCGTCGGCGCGGATGTAGGTACTGCCAAGGGTCTTTTCCAGGTCATCGGGCATGGCTTGTGGGCTGGCGTTGACCAGCAGCGAGTCGTCGGTCAACTGCAAGACCTTGAAGGCGATGGGCGTGGCGACATGCGCCAGCGCCGGGTTGCCCCACGGCGTGATCAGGCTCACACCCTGAGCGTCGTAGTCGCCCAGCAGCGCGTCTTCGATGGGCGACATTGGCACCACGGGGCTTGGCTCCAAGGACAGCGACGATTGAGCTGGCACGTTTTCATAGAGGTGGTTGAGCAAGGTTTGCACTTTGTCCGTCAGCGCCTGCGGGCTGGTTGCCTGCACGTTGAGGGTGTAGGGCGAACGGCTCGCGTCTTCATCCATTGCCGTGCCGGTGCTGATCAGGCGCGGATTGACGTTGTCGCTGGCGTACAGGCTCAGGGAGTAGCGGCTGGGCTGATCGTCGGGGCCGCCGACCGGGATGGAGGGCGTCCAGATCACCTGGCCGATCTTGCCGAGCATGGTGCAGCCGCTGAGGGTCAGACAGGCCAGCAATAGGGTGCCCAGACGAAGGTTGCTGAACAGGCTGACGCTACGCTTGTGTGCTGGCGCGCCAATATCCGCCAGCGGTTCGGCCGGCGGCGCTTTATGCATCGCTCGGAGAGGGTCGCCTTGCTCGGCTAAATCCACGGATCGGCAAAGACGCTCAAATTCCGGGCAAATGGCAGGTCGCTTATCCGCCGGTGGCCGACTCGGCAGGTCTTTCTGGTGCCACACGTGCATGCCCTCAGGGTGGTCGCCAAATAGCTCATCGAGCGAATGCTGTCCTGGGACGTGTTCGCCCAACTGCACCGCGACCTGATACGCACCAATCTGCAATCGATCACCGTCGTTGAGGCTTATCGCAACATGGCGCTCAAGCGGCAGATCGTGGCTGTTGACGTAGGTTCTACCGCTGCGGTCGATCACGCAGAAGCGCCCTTCGACGATGCGGATGTCGCAGTGGTTGGGCCGCACGCTGTTGTGGCGATCTTGCAGGCGCCAGTCCGCTGCGGCGCTGCCGATGCGGCCGCCCTGTGGGCCAAACCGGTGAAGGGGCAAATACCCGTGCAGTAACTGCGCTGGATTGTTGATGACCACGGTCAGCTTCATGCGCGCCCCCGAATCCGCACCACGGCGGGATGACGTTGTTCCTGATCTTCGATAAAACTGGTCCAGCCCAGATGGGTGCCGCGGGCGCGTTGCAGGTTGAACGGCGGTACATCTTCTTCGCGAAGCCCCAGTTCCAGGTCGTAGGCGGTGGCATCGCGCAGCAGAAAATCCATCAACTGGCGCAATCGCCCGAACTGATCGCCGCTGGGCAAAAACTGGCGAAAGCGCGCCTGGGTCAGGTTGGGAATGACGAGGGTGAACTTGCTGGCGCGAGTCTTGCTGCGGTCACCCACCACGAAATCGCTGCCCAAGGTGCCGTTGGCCTTGCCCAGCGCCAGGCGCTGACGCTGCGGCAAATTTACCGAGCGCACCTCGAACTCACGAATATAAACACCTTGCAGATCAAAGCTGTGCTCGACAATGCCGGACACTATCGAAGGTGAACGGCTGCGACTGGCGATCAACCCGGCAAAGCTCAGCAGGCGGCTCCACGGCAACGGTGTGGCGCCACGCAGGTCGTTGTCGTTCAGCCCGACCATGGAGAATACGTAGCGCGAAAAGCGGTCGCTGGCCTCGGCCTGAAAGCGGATGTAGTAGCGGTACTTGCGCCAGCTGGTGTGCAGCAGGGTCAGCAAGCGATGATTAAAAAAGTCCATGAACGCCGGGCGAATACCGCGCTCCTGGGCCTGCTCGTAGGCCAGGCGATCCAGGTAATAACCGGGCAGTGGCGAGTCGGCGCCATGTAGCCCAAAGAAGCTGGTCTGCAAGCGATAGCGCACCTCTTCGCGGTCCTCCTCAATGCGTGCCGCGTCGACCACATCGGAGGCCGGAAAGCCCAACCCTGCATGGCTTTGCAGACGCACGCGGCGGCGAGTCGCCGCACTCAGGGGCTGCGCCTCCAGGTCATCGCCGTGCAAAGCATGCAGATGCTCCAGCAGACGGTGAAACGAATAGTTTCGCGCGTCGGCCAGCAGCACATCGGCTAGATCACGGGTTGTCTGCCGGTCAACAGTGGCCATTCGTAGCGCTCGTTGTTAGTGGTATTGATCACTTCCAGGCGATGGAAGGAGTTGATGCTCGCGTATAGTGCGAAGAAGTGCGAAAGCACGCTGGCGAACAGGTACAACTCGCCTTCGCAGAGGAAGGCGTTCTGGTCCAGTTGCAGGCGGGTCTGCACGCCACGTACCGCCTGGCCTTTCATCAGCCAGTCGATGGGGGTGGTCACGGCGTCGTGGATGCCATTGAGGCGTTTGCGCGTGGCGCGGGCCTGTTGCAGGTCGTGCAGGGCGGCGAAGTCATAGGCGCGGATGACCGCCTTGAGCGGCTCGGCCGACAACAACGACAGGTAGTTCAGCGACAGGTTTGAAATCAGCGTCCAGTGCAGGCTGCTGTCCAGCACCGGCCGGTAGCTTCGAGTCGGCGCGATCAGGTTGGTGTAGGTGGCAAACGACGGGGTGGCCTCGGTGGACAGCGACACATCACCCACGCCCAGCAACTGCGGCAGGTCACGGTTGGTGCAGGTCAACTCGATGGACGCTGCTTCATGCTCACCGATGTACAGGCTTTCATCGCCGCGCACGAAAGCGATGCGATGGCGCAAGCCCTCACGCCCATGGGACTCCTCGATATGCGTGCGGAAATACAGCGCGGTGCGGCCCCGCGCATGTTCGATCTCATGCTGGAACGACTCGAATGGGGTGAAGCGCCGCAATGGATCACCCTTGCGCTCCTTGTCGGCGGCGTCCCAGCCGGCCACGTGGTCGACACTGAAGATTTCATAAGCATCGTGGCGGTTGCCCGTGGGGCTGATACGGCGTTCCTGGCTGCGTCCATCCAGCATGATGGGTTCAGCATCGTGGCGGAACAGATTGACCGCCGGCGCACAGAACAGGTGAAGGTCTGATGTGCGCAAATGCGTATTGACCGGCATCGGCCGAGAGAACTGAAACTCGAAGCGAATCTGTCCCGTGCTGACCGCCGGCC
The DNA here is from genome assembly GCF_036864995.1 of Pseudomonas trivialis. Taxonomy (NCBI): domain Bacteria; kingdom Pseudomonadati; phylum Pseudomonadota; class Gammaproteobacteria; order Pseudomonadales; family Pseudomonadaceae; genus Pseudomonas; species Pseudomonas trivialis. The sequence goes on from NZ_CP142151.1 coordinate 2,071,554, forward strand.
AGACCTTGGCAAGTCGGGTCAGGCTGAAAAAGTGGAAGCGCTGCGGGAACACAAAGTATTCCTGCAGGATGCGGTAGCCATCGAAGACGTTGCGCGGGTAGGGCAGCAATGCTTCTTCGGCGGTGAAGCCGGGGAAGCCCAACTCGGTGGGGTTCAAGCGGCAAGACGTGTTGTTGACGTACAGCGTGATGCTTTTGAGGTAATGGGCCAGCCACAGGTACAGCGTCAGTGCGGTGGCAGTGTCGCCGTCCAAGTGAAAGTCCAATTGGTCGCACTCAAGGCTGTTGAGCGGTTGCTGGGTCAACACGTTGAGGTCAATGCGCAGTGTCGAGGCTTCGCGGCTGTGGGCATCGCTGACTTCGTGCAACGCTAACGGGTACAGGTTGACGTCGGTGCAGGTACGAAACTCGCAGGAGACGCCGTCCACGGGGTTGGCAAACAGCCGCGTCCCTTTGGGAATCACCTTGCGTTGACTGATTGCATTGGGCAGTGGCGCGAAGCGGATGATAGTTGCGCTGGGCAAGGGCCGCAGGTAGTTGGGCCAGAGCATCTGCAACAGTGGATGAGTCAGCTCCGGCAAATCGTCATCGATCTTCATGCCCAGCTTGGCAGTGAGGAAGGCAAAGCCTTCCAGCAAGCGTTCCACGTCCGGGTCGCCGGCCTGATCGCCGAGAAAATGCGCCAGTTGCGGGTTGTCCTCGGCAAACTCGCGGCCGAGTTCGCGCAGGTAGCGCAACTCCTCGGCAAAGCGTTGTTTCAAGTCCATTGCATTCTCATCTCACACGGGTGTAGCCGTCGCGGCCGTGCATGGCCACCTCGATCTGCACCTGTTCTTCCTTGTGGTTGACCTGCACCTGGCAATCCAGGCGAAAGTTCAGCTCCAGCGGCAGGTCCGGGTCGGGCTGAAAGCGCACACCCGTGACCTTGATGCGCGGTTCAAAGGCTTCCACCGAACGCCGGATATCGGTGCTGATGGCCACCACCAGATCACTGCTGGCTTGGGTGACGCCGTTGAAATCGCGCAGGCCCAGCTCAGGGCTGCTTTGCGAGCAGCCCTGGCGTGAGTTGAGCACCTGTTCCAAGTGGCGTTTGATCGCCTCGACCCGCTGGCGCGCCTGTTCACCCGCACTGCCGGGGCGGTAGCGCGGTGCGTCGGGCTCCAGGCGTTCGAACAGGCTGGCGCCCACTTATTGGGTGTCCAGCCGACCGACCAGGGAGATCTCGAAGTTGGCGCCCATGTACTTGAAGTGCGGGCGCACGGCCAACGACACCTGGTACCAGCCTGGATTGCCTTCCACGTCCTGCACCACGACTTTTGCGGCGCGCAAGGGGCGACGGCTGCGCACGTCGGACGAAGGGTTTTCCTGGTCGGCGATGTACTGCTTGAGCCAGTCGTTCAGCTCGCGCTCCAGGTCCTGGCGTTCCTTCCAACTGCCGATCTGCTCGCGCTGCAGCACCTTGATGTAGTGGGTCAGACGGTTGACGATAAACAGGTACGGCAACTGGGTGCCGAGTTTGTAGTTGGTCTGGGCTTCCTGACCTTCGCGGGTCTTGGGGAAGTTCTTCGGTTTCTGTACCGAGTTGGCCGAGAAGAACGCCGCGTTGTCGCTGTCTTTGCGCATGGTCAGCGGGATAAAACCGGCTTCGGCCAGCTCGAATTCCTTGCGGTCGGAGATCAGCACTTCAGTTGGGATCTTGGCCTGCAATTGGCCCAGGGATTCATACAGGTGCACCGGCAGGTCATCCACCGCGCCGCCGGACTGCGGGCCGATGATGTTCGGGCACCAGCGGTAGCGGGCGAAGCTGTCGGTGATGCGCGAAGCCATCAGGAACGCGGTGTTGCCCCACAGGTAGTTGTCGTGATTGCCGTCGACGGTTTCGTCGTAGCCGAAGCTGCGCGTTGAATTGTCGTCGGTGCTGTAGGGCGGGCGCAGCAAGAAGCGCGGCAGGGTCAGCGCCAGGTGGCGGGCGTCTTCGGATTCGCGCAGGCTGCGCCATTTGGTGTGGCGTGGGCCGTCGAAAATATCGCTGATTTCCTTGAGATCGGGCAGGCCCTGGAAGCCTTCGAGGTTGAACAGTTCAGGCCCGGCCGCCGAGACAAACGGCGCATGGGACATGGCGCCGATGGAGGCCACATAGCTGAGCAATTTGATGTCTGGCGAGCTGGGGCCAAAAGTGTAGTTGCCGACGATGGCGCCCACCGGTTCGCCGCCAAACTGGCCATAGCCGGCGGTGTAGACGTGCTTGTACAAGCCGCTGCGGGTGATGTCGCCGGCATTGTCGAAGTCGTCCAGCAGTTCATCCTTGGTGACGTGCAGCATTTCCAGCTTGATGTTCTCGCGAAAGTCCGTGCGATCCACCAGCAGCTTCAGCCCACGCCAGGCCGATTCCAGTTGCTGGAACTGCGGCTGATGCAGGATCACGTCCATCTGCTTACCCAAGGCGCGGTCGATTTCGGCAATCATCTGGTCAACCCGGTGCTTGTTGACCGGCTGCCGGTGATCTCCGCTTTGCAGGATTTCGCTGATGAACGCGGCCACGCCTTGGCGGGCCACGGCATAACCTTCCTGAGACGGGCGAATGGTGGTGTTGGCCAGCAGTTGGTCGAGCAACGACAGGGGTTCGTCAGCCACCAATACTTGGGCGGCGGCGCTTTCCATAGGCATGGGGAGTACTCCGTTGAGAAGGGCGTTCAAATCAGTGGTTGGGCGCGTCGAGCACCAGGTTCAGTTCACTGGCCAGGCGTTGACGGGCGGTTTCATCGGTCAGCAGGTTTTGCAGGTGTTTACGAAAGGCCGGGACATTGCCCATCGGGCCCTTGAGCGCAACTAAGGCTTCGCGCAGTTCCAGCAACTTGTTCAACTCCGGTACTTGGCGGGCGACCGCGTCGGGGCCGAAGTCATTGATGTTTTTGAATTGAAGTTGCACGTTCAAATCGGTGTCTTGGTCGTTGTTCAAAACAGACGGAACCGCCATGTCCAGAGCAACTTCGGCTTTGGTAAGGACTTCAGTGAAGGTGTCTTTATCTATTCGAACGGATTGCCGGTCTTCAAGGGCGGTTAGTTCACCGTGGCCTTTGAAGTCACCGGTAATCAACAGCTTCAAGGGCAACTCGACTTCGGCTTGTTGATCGCCCGTGGCCGGCACGTACTTGATGTTGATGCGTTCTTTAGGCGCGACGGAACTTTGAGATTTCGACATGGGAAAAATCCTTTTTTGAAAGTGGCGCCATTAAAAGCGCCTGTTTCGTAAAAGTCATGTCGGACAAAGTCGATTCGTTTCGTGGTCTTGGGATGTAAGACGTTTCGCTGTTTAATGATTTTTATTGCTGCGGAGAAAATTCTTACGCTAGTTGGTTTTATTGTCTGAGGGGGATGTCTGTTATTTGAAGATTTTGCAGAAAAGTTACGCCTGCGACTTGCCTGTTTGTTATCTGAGCGTTCACGCTAAGTTGCTGCGCTTAATGGTGGGTTTTCACCGTCGGCTCAACAATAGTAGAAGTTGAATTAAAGTCCCCGGAGGAGACGTTGATGTGCAAAGGAAGGCGACGTTGGCGTTGTTTTGGGGGCCTGTGTGTGGCGCTGCTTGCCGCGCAAGTGCAGGCAATCCCCGCCGCGCAGGATTGCCCGGCGATCGTGTCGCCTCTTAAACGCCTGGAGTGTTTCGACCTGGCCGCCGGCACACCCATCCATCATCCGCCCGCGTCGCCAAAGGCGCTGGGCAGGGTGCTGCCGATTGTCGACCTGGTGCAGCGCAACGAGGTCAGGCGTACAGCCGAGGACCAGCGCTTTCTGCTGTCGTCTTTCCCGGAGCCAGATAACGTCCAGCCACCGCGGCTGGTGATATCCGCCCCGGCCTTGGGTGCATTGCCGCCCCGTCCCTATTTGGCGATCAGCTGCGAATCGCGTATTTCGCGGCTGCAATTGGTACTCGATGAGCCGGCCAAGCCCAACAGAATTCGTATTCAGCTATTCAAGGATGAGCGTCCGATCTTTGCGGCCTATCAATGGCAGGTGCTGGACGACGCCGGCCTGGTGGTCGATGCCGGACGCGGGCTGCAAGCCATCTCGCTGTTGCGCAACATGGGCGGTGGTCAACGCCTGCGCGTGGAGAGCGATTATCCAAGGCTGCACGGCCTGGTATTCGATGCCGAAGGGCTGGGCGAACTGATCGAACAGGAGCGTCAGGCATGTCGCTGGTAATCGACGTTCCGGTCGATGTCGTGAACCGCTTGCTGGCCCCGATTTACCCCGAGCAACCTGCCGGGCATTTCGATGTGGAGGACGAAACCTACCAGGCCATCGACCAGGAAATGGTCAAGCTTGGCGGCTTGCGCGAAAGTGATATCGACTGGCCCTACATCGACGAAGCCTCCCGCGAATACCTGACCTCCCAATGCAAGCACTGGCGCATCGTGGCCCATCTGCAAGTGGTCTGGTTGCGTACCCGTCAGTGGCCGCGCTGGGCGGATGCCCTGGCGTTGGTCGCCGGCATGGTCGAACAGTATTGGGACAGCGCGCACCCCAAGCCCGGCCCGACCGGCTACCTGAACAAACGCAAGCAGGTGCAGCGTCTGTTGAGCGACCTGGAACACGGATTGCCGACGCTGGAGCGCAGCAGCTTTGAACCCGCCTATCAAGCAGTGGCGCAGCATGCCCTGGCCAGCCTGAAACAGTGCCTCAAGAGCGCCAAGCTCGAGCATGCGCCACTGGATTCGCTGCAACGGCAGTTGGACAAATACGGCGAGCCGCTGGTGGCGAGCGAGCCTGCCCGTGCGGCCACCGGCGCTGGCGTTCTGGACTCGGCTTTTTTCGCCAGTCCCAAGCCGCACGCCCCGGGCAACGAGCGTGAACAGCGCCGAGCCGTATTGAGCATGGCCGAACAGATCAACCAGCAGGACCCCTACGACCCCACCGGCTATCAGTTGCGCCGTTTCGGTCTGTGGTCCCATCTGCGCACCGCGCCTTCAATCGTCCGAGACCGCCGCACTGAATTGACCGCCGTGCCCAAGGACATCGTCGACGGTTATCAGGACGCGCTGAACCAGAGCGCCGCCGACCCGAACCTATTGCTGCGCATCGAAAAAAGCGTCTGTGCCTCGCCGTACTGGCTGCGCGGCAGTTACCTCGCCGCCCACGCCGCCTCGCGCCTGGCGATGGAGGAGGTGGCCGCCGCCATTCGCCAGACCTGCGAACGTTTTGTCTGCCGTTTGCCGGCCCTGCTGGAGCTGTGCTTCAGCGACGGCACGCCGTTCGTGGATGCGCAGACCCAGGCTTGGATCACAGGCGCCGATCAGACCGACACAACGGGCAGCCCGGTACAGGAATACGCCGGCCTGCGCGATGAACTGGCCACCCAACTCACTCAGGAAGGCGTCGAAGTGGTGCTGCTGCGCCTGCAGGACCTGCACGCCACCCATGACGCCCCGCGCCAACGCAGCTACGCCACGGTGATCGCTGCCGACCTGTTGGCATCCCGTGGCTTGTCATGGCTGGCGGACGACCTGTACGCCAGCGTTGCGCGATTGATGCGCGATACCACGGCGCAGGGGTGGGAGCCGCAGCTGTATCAGAAGGTGGCAACCGTCATCAGTGAAAGTAAGGACTAGTCACATGCCCCGCCAAAGCGACTTGCGTTTCACCTTCGAGCCCTTGAAGGGCGACGTCTTCGACGTGGTCTCGTTCAAGCTCGAAGAAGGCCTCTCCATGCCGTTCAAACTGGAGCTGGAGCTGGCCAGCCACAATGCCGCCATCGACTTCAATAACATGCTCGACCTGGCGGCATTGTTCACCCTCTGGCGCGGCGAAACCCCGGTGCGCTACGTGCACGGCCTGGTCAGCCTGTTCAGCCAGGGGGACACCGGCTTTCGCCGTACCCGCTACACCGCCGTCATCGAACCCACCCTGGCACGCTTCAAGCTGCGCTCCAACTGGCGCATTTTCCAGGGCCAGGGCGTGCCCGACATCATCACCAGCCTGCTTGCCGAGCATCAGTTGACTGATCTGCGCAGCGAAATATGCTTTGAGCACCCACCCCGCGAATACTGCGTGCAGGCCGGCGAAACCGACTTCGATTTCATCAGCCGCCTCGCCGCCGAAGAAGGCATGCTCTACCGCTTCGAGCACCGCGCCGATGGCCACACCCTCATCCTTACCGACCGCGTCGGCGGCCTTGGCACCGTCGGCACTCACACCGATTGCGCGGTGCTCTATCAGCCCATGCCCGGCGGCGATGCCATGGAGCCGGCACTCACCCGTTTCCACTACACCGAACAGGTGCGTACCGCCGTGCAGGTGCAGCGCGACTACACGTTCACCCACCCGCGCTACAACCAGCAACACACCGCCCGCAGCGGCCAGGATCTGAACAACCAGCACAAGGACTACGAACGCTACGACTATCCCGGGCGCTACAAACGCGACATCGCCGGCGCACCCTTTACCAAAACGCGCCTGGCCGCCCTGCGCAACGACGCCAGGCTGGCCCACGTGAGCGGTAACGACGCGCGCCTGCAACCGGGGCTGGCGTTCGACCTCAACGAGCACCCGCGCGAGGATTTCAATGACCGTTGGCGCACCATCGCCATCACCCACGAAGGCACGCAGCACAGCAGTCTGGAGGAGGAAGCGTTCGCCAGCACCAGCGGCACGGCCTATGGGCTGAAGGCCACGGCCATTCGTTGGGCCTGCGACTGGAAAGCCCCGTTGGGCGAGAAACCCTGCATTGACGGTCCGCAGATCGCCACCGTGGTCGGGCCGCCGGGCGAGGAGGTTTATTGCGATGAATGGGGCCGGGTGAAAGTGCAGTTTCCGTGGGATCGCACGGATAAAAACAACGACCACAGTTCCTGCTGGATTCGCGTCACTCAGGGCTGGGCCGGCGCAACCTGGGGTGCCATGGCCGTGCCGCGAGTGGGGCAGGAACTCATCATCAGCTACCTGGACGGCGACCCCGATCAGCCTATTGCCACCGGTCGCGCCTACCGGCAGACCAACTTGCCGCCTTATGAACTGCCCAGACTCAACGCTGTAGCGACCACCAAAAGCCGCGAGTTCAAGGGCACACGGGCCAACGAGTTGCGCATTGACGACACCACCGCGCAAATCAGTGCGGCATTGATGAGTGATCACGATCACAGCGCCTTGCACCTGGGTTACCTCACACATCCGCGCCACTACGGTGGCGGAAAACCAAGAGGCGAAGGGTTTGAGCTGCGTACCGACGGTCACGGGGCGCTGCGCGCAGCCAAAGGCTTATTGCTGACCGCCGAAGCACAACTGAACGCCGGCGCGGGCCAACTGGAACGCGGGCAAGTCATCGAGGTGTTGCAGGCAGCCCTGACGCTGGCAAAACACTTGGGGGCATCGGCTGAGGTTGCGCAAGGCATTGCTCAGGATTGGCAGCCGCAACAGGCCCTCGCCGATGCCGTGAAGGTGCTGGGGCAGGGCGCCAATGATCAGCCCAACGGCAGCGGCGAGGGTGCGCAACCGATCATCGCGTTGAGCGGGCCTGCCGGCGTCGTCGCCGCCACCTCCCGCAGTATCGCCTTGGGCGCAGGCGAACACATCGACAGCGTTGCACAACAGAACCAGCAACTCACCGCCGGAAAAAAAGTGGTGATCAATGCCGGCGACGAGCTGGGCCTGTTCGCCCAGGGCGGTGACATGCGCCATATCGCGCAGAACGGGCAACTGCTGTTGCAGGCCCAACACAACAGCATTCAGGTGCAAGCGGACCAGAGCGTGGAAATCAGTGCCAGCCAGCAACACGTGCTGGTGGCGGCAGACAAGCACATCACCCTGCTGTGCGGCGGCGCCTATATCAAGATGCAGGGCGGCAACATCGAGCTTGGCATGCCGGGTGACTTTACGGTGAAGGCCGCTAACACACGCTTCCTTCAGCCAAGCCATGCCAGCGCGCACTTCAATAGCTGGCCCGCCACCTCGTTCAACGAACGCTTCCAAACCTTTTTCAGCAATGGTCACCCCATCCGCAACCGTGCGTACGCCCTGGTCCGCAAAGACGGCGCACGTATTGAAGGGCGCAGCGATGGCGAAGGCTTCGTCACCCTGCAACAGGGCATGACGCTGGAAGGGCTGGTACTGGAATGGCTTGAAAACGGAGACCTCACATGACCGATAACCCGACGGCGCCGCGTATTGCGCCCATGACCTACAACGCGCGTGGCAATCCGGTGCATACCTGGACTCTCACGCCGAGCCATATCACTGACCCGGTGCATTGCATATTGCCGCCGGATGGGGTGCTGCCGGTGATTTTTGTGCCGGGGATTATGGGGTCGAATTTGAAGAGTAAGCCTGCGGAGCAGGAAAGCGAAGATCAGGGGGAGGAGGGGGTTCCCATCTGGCGGTTGGATGCTGGATTTTTGGGTAAAAATATGTGGTTGGCGAAAAACTGGATATTTAAAACAGCGGGCGAGCGTCAAAAAATTCTGCACCCGGTACGCGCCACTGTCGATAACAAAGGTGCGGTACCCCGACACTCTGTAGGCACGGTCATAGCGCAGTCAGGCTCGGATAAAAAACAGACAACTATGGCCCTGACCAAGCGCTACCAAGAACGCGGCTGGGGCGAAGTCAGCGAAACCAGCTATCACGCGTTTCTGCTGTGGTTGGAAGACGCCATGAACAACGAATTCCTGCCGCATAAGTGGCCGCAGTTCGATATCCAGCCGGAGCACTTGCACACCGTTGCCGTTGAGCCTGGGCCCACCCAGATCACCCAGCTGAAGCCTGAGCTGCCCATCGCCATGCCGGGGTTGGGTGCCACCCTTGCGGCCCAGTTGCCCTCGATTATTTCCGACGAGTTGGTGGCGCGCGGCGACTACCGCATGCCGGTGCACGCGTGCGGTTACAACTGGCTGGACTCCAACGACAGCGCCGCATCAAGACTGGCCGAGCGCATCAATGAGTTGATGCACCAGTACGGTCGCAACTGCCAACAGGTGATCCTGGTCACCCACTCCATGGGCGGGCTGGTGGCGCGTCGTTGTGCGCAGTTGCCGGGGATGGCCGACAAAATCGCCGGTGTCGTTCATGGGGTAATGCCCGCTACCGGCGCGCCGGTCGCTTATCGCCGCTGCAAGGTCGGCATGAGTGACGAAGACCCCATTGCTGGCGCGGTGATCGGCCCGTCCGGCCAGGAGGTCACCGCCGTGTTTGCCCAGGCGCCAGGCGCCTTGCAGTTGTTGCCTACTCAGGATTACACCCCGGGTTGGCTGCGGTTGGTGGACGAGCGCGGCGCGCCGGCCATGCCGCGTCAGCCGGTAAAAGATCCTTACGAGGAGATATATCTGCGTCGTGACCGTTGGTGGGGGTTGTTGCGTGAAGAGTGGTTGGCGCCGAAGGGTGGGCACCCGATCACGTGGGAGACATTTGCGAGGAACATAAGAAAGGCAGGCAGCTTCCATCAACGTATTGCTGGCTCCTACCATCCGCAAACCTACGTCTACTACGGCAACGACGACAAACATCCCAGCTTCGAATCCATCACCTGGGAAATGCAACGCGGGTCTCGTCTCAACGGACCCAATGCCTCTCGACCCGATGCCTTCACGGTGTCCAGCCTGCAGATGCACGAGGTCCGAGACGACGGACGCAGTCCGATCTACGTAGGAGGGCAAGCCGAAGCTATCGCGCCCCCACGCGGCGACCCCGATATGCCGGTAAAAACCGTGCAGACCAGCTATTGGGAACTGCATTGCCGCATGCAGGACGGCGCGGGCGACGGCACCGTACCGGTGAGTTCTGGTCGCGCACCGGTAATGCTCGCGCGCAAGGACTCGATCCGCCAGCAGGTTCAAGCGCCCGGCTTTGACCATGAAGCGTCTTATGGCAACCCATTAACCCAGCAGTTCACCCTCTACTCCCTCATCAAAATCGCGGCGAAAGCCAAGAGGCCTCTATGCGTGGGTTGACCATTTTTTTGACATGCCTGCTGTTTGGGGCGGTCGCTGCGTGCACCGCCTTCAAACAACCCAGCGAACAGGAGAAACGAACCGTGCACGAACTGACCAGCAATATGCGCACCTGGGCGCTGGGCCGGGGATTGATCGATGTGCCCGCCAATTGGACAGGCAGCGGGGATGTAAAACTGTATTACGGCTTGGGGGCCGATCACACATCCGTTGAAGTGCGCGTGCTGGGGGAGGGCGTGACGCAGGAGAGATTTGATGCGGCTTTGCGCGAACGCGTTGAGCGGATTGCGGCGATCAAGAACTCGGAGATGAATGATATACCCATGCTGGTTTCTGCCCGGGAAGAGACACCGCAAAATGTCCTGTTGCAATACTACATGCGTAAAACACAGCGCCAGACCTTCGTTCACGAACTTCACCTACTGGTCGACGACGTCTACGTCATGCTCCGTGCTGATTCCTTCAAAGGCAAGATCGGCCCTGTTGAGAATCGCTTGTTAAAACTGTCAAAGGAAATCTTCAAAGTCACCCCAGACAATGCAGGCGCGGGGTTCGCGCTTGGGCCGGTTGTGATTCGCAGCCATCACGATCAGGAGATTGCGACATTCAACTTCCGCCCCCCGGCTTCGGATGTATTGCTGAATATCTACATCAACGCGTTATCACCTGATGATGAAGATCGCTTGCAGGTTCGAACCCAAAAGGACGGGAAAATATTCCTCGCTGGCGACTACGAGCAATTGCGGATAGGCCAAATTATATTGGCCGGCATGTCGGCCGAGGAATCCTTGATCGGCTTCAGTGACGACACGCACCGTCAAATACTCTTTGTGAGCGAGAACTATCGCAATAATCCCTCCTTAAGTCGTCCAGCCATGAGTATTCGTTTATCAGCAGGTGGAAAAAAGCGTACTGCCATAGATCCTGATAAACCTAGGGACCTCGTGCGCTGGACGCTTCCCGAGTTCGCCAACAAAGGCTACGACCTCCCGCTCTGGCAACGTCCCGCCCGCCGCGCGCCCGTCAACCCCTCCCTCACCGACTACGAAGCCATGGCCGTATGGGACGCGATCCTCAAATCCGTGCGCCTGCGCCCCAACGCGGTCGCGCCCAAGCCTGACCCCTGGGCCAACTACCGTGGACCCAGCGCTGCAGAAGCTGCCGAAAGCAAACGCATCCTCGATGAGTTCATCGCCAGCTTTGAAAAGCCCAAGCCATGACCATGGAGGTGCGTGAGAAAAAGAAAACAGCCTCATCGTCGGTAAGCAACGAACTCCGAACATTCGCTGGGAGCGATTTATGAAAACGGTCTGGACCAACCTCAAGCGCTGGGGCCTGGCGGTACTGCGTCAATTCAACCAGGCAACACCGGTATTGGTGCTGCTAAGCATGTTGTTCTTGCTGATCGCCATCTGGTGGCTGGGCCCGCAGTGGACTTGGCGTGAGCGCCAGCCATTGGGCGAGCTGGCGATGCGGGTCTCGGCCAGTGTGGTGGTGATCGTCGTGCCGCTGCTGATCTGGGCGTGGCGCGTGCGCGAGCGTTACCAGCGTTTGCAGAGCGAACGCCAACACGAGACTGCGGTGCAAGCCGATCCGTGCCTGGCTTATATCGAAGCTCAGGAGCGGGCACTGGACTGCAGCCTGGGCAACCTGCTGAACAATATGGAGCGCTGTCGTTCGCTTTATCAACTGCCGTGGTACCTGGTGCTCGGTAAGGAGAATGCCGGCAAGACCAGCCTGATTACGCGCTCCAACCAAAGCTTTGCCTTGTCCCATATGACCAGGGCCGGGGTCAGGACAAACCAGGAAGAGCCACTGGCGTATCCGGTGGATTGGTGGATCGGTGATGAGGCGGTATTGATTGACCCGCCGGGTGAGTTCATCAGCCAACCGGATTCTGCGGGTGAAAACGTCGAGCAGCAGGGCAAGGCCAAACCGGTGCTGCCCGCCGGTAGCCACACGCGCCTTTGGTCGCACCTGCTCGACTGGCTGGCGAGCAACCGCAGCCGTCGGGCACTCAACGGTGTGGTGCTGGTGGTCGACGTGCAGACCTTGCTGGCGCAGCGTCCCGAGCAGCGTAGAGACCACGCTAACCTGCTGCGTACGCGGTTGTTTGAGCTGACGCGGCAGTTGGGCACGCGCCTGCCGGTGTACGTGACGCTGAGCAAGTTCGACCTGCTGGAAGGTTTCGAGGAGTTCTTTGCTCGTTTGTCGCGCAGTGGCCGTGAAGACCTGCTGGGATTCACCTTCAGCCTTGACGCCGTGGATGATTTCGATGCGTGGTTGGTGGAGTTGAGCGGCCAATATCAAGCCTTTGTCACCTGCTTGAGCGAGCAAGTGTTCGATGGTGTCGGTGATGCACGCACACAGATCGAGCGCGACCGCTTGCAGGCGTTGACGCAACAGATAACAGGGCTGCGCCCGGCTCTGTTCGGTTTTCTCAGTGAAATGCTTGGCAGTGAGCGATTCACCACCCCGGCACTTGTGCGCGGAGTGTATTTTTCCTCGGTGTTGCAGCAGGGCACCTTGAGCAACGCCTTTATCCAAGAGGCGGGAAAGGCCTATCAATTGCCGCCACCGCCGCCCGAGGTCAAGCCGACCGGTGGCACGGTCATCTACTTTGCGCAGCAACTGTTCCAGCGGGTGATCTATCCCGAATCGGGGCTGGCGGGCGATAACATCAAGGTGGCCCGCAACAAGCGGCGAGTGCTCCTGGCGGGGTTCGGCGTCGCGTCTTTGGGGTGTCTGGTGACCATCGGTACCTGGCAGTTTTACTTCGATATCAACCGTGACAAGGCAGCCAGCGTATTGGCAAAGAGCCAGGAGTTCAGTGAGCGGGACATCGATGCCAAGCTCGACCCCACCGGGCGCAACCTGTTGCTGCCACTGGAACAGATCCGTGATGCGGTGCTGGTCTACGGCGACTACCGCCAAGCGTGGCCATTGTTGTCGGATATGGGGCTGTACCAGGGGAGGGTGATCGGTCCCACGGTGGATGAGGCCTATTTGAATCTGCTGTCCAAACGCTTCCTGCCGGCGATTGCCAGTGGTGTGCTCGATGCTATCAACGCCGCGCCTGCGGGCAGCAATCAGCAACTGGCGGCCTTGCGCGTCTACCGCATGCTCGAAGAGCGGCAAAACCGACGCGCCGCGATTGTCGAAGAATGGGTCGCCAGGCAATGGCAGCGTGCCTATCCGGGCCAGGGCCAGTTGCAGGCGGACTTGATGGGGCACCTGGGCTACGCGCTGAAATACGCCGATGCCGACTTGCCGCATTACCGCGAACGCATTGCCCAGGTGCAGCAGCAACTGCGCCAGTTGCCCATGGCTGAACGGGTCTATATGAGCCTGAAACAGGACGCACTGGAACGTTTGCATCGTCCGCTGGACCTGCGCAACGAGGTCGGGCCCGCGTTCGATATCGTCTACCGCCCACTGAACACCGATCAAGAGGGCAGCGGCCTGCAGTTGCCGCCGCTGCTCACCGCCAAGGGCTTCAAGGACTACTTCGAGCCCGGCACCGAGGGCATCATCGAACTGGCCATGATCGACCAGTGGGTGCTCGGCGAGCGACAACGCCTGGACTACTCCGACGAAGACCGCAAAGTGCTGACCCAACGTATCCGCGCCCTTTACAGCGCCGACTACGTGGACAGCTGGCGGCGCGCACTGAATCAGTTCGCGGTCACCGACTTCGACGACCTCAGTCACGGCGTGGCGGTACTGGAACAGGTTACCGGCCCGGCCGCACCGTTGCGGCGCCTATTGGAAACCCTGCGCGACAACAGCGTGATCTACCCGGCGGCACCCTCAGCCGAAGGGCAAGCGCAGCTGGCGCTGGACAAGGTATCGCCAGGTCAGCAACAGGCAGCAGGGATTCGGCGCGCATTCTCCAGTCTTTCAGAGCTGATCAGCGCACGAGGCGAGCAGCCGTCTTACTACGAAGAAACCCTGCGCTCGGTCAGCGCCGTTTACGACTACGCCAAAGCCGCGCACGACAACCCAGATCCCGGCAAGGCGGCGCTGAAAACCGTACTCAACCGCTTCTCCCTGGACGGCACTGACCCGATTGCCAACCTGCAACGCGTCGCCGTGAGCCTGCCCGAACCGTTGAACCAGCAGGTCAAAAAGCTTGCTGATCAGACCTCGCAGGTGTTGGTGATCGCCGCCCTGCGCGAGCTGGAAAAGCGCTGGGACAGTGAAATCTACAGCTTTTACCGCGAGCGTCTGGCGGGGCGTTATCCGTTCAAGGCCAGTGGCGAGGACGCCTCGCTGGAAGATTTCGAAGCCTTCTTTGGCCCACAAGGGCGCCTGCAACAGTTCAACGATCAATACCTGAAGGTGTTCCTCAAGGACAACCTCGACGCCCTGTACTCCGACAGCCTCGGCGGCTATCTGGTACGCGGTGACGTGCTTGAACAGCTGAAAAAGGTCGAGCGCATCCGCGACACTTTCTTCAACCATCGCGGCCAGCTGGCAGTGCAACTTACCATCGAACCCCTGGCCCTGAGTGCGACCCGCCTGAGCAGCATGCTCAGCGTTGACGGCCAACTCATCCCCTACCAGCACGGCGCGCCGCAACGCACCGGGCTGGTGTGGCCCAACAGCCTGGGCAACAGCAACGGCAGTCAATTGACCCTGGTGCACAGCACTGGCAATACAGCGAGTTTGAGCTATCGCGGGCCGTGGTCGTTGTTCCGGTTACTCAGTCGTGGACACCTCAATGGGCGGACCGACACCAGCGTAGACCTGACCTTTGCCGTAGCCGATGGGTTGATGCGCTATCGGATTGGGGTGGAGAAGCTCAATAACCCGGTTACCCAGCGCAGTTTTGAAGGGTTTGTGTTGCCCAGAACATTGCTGGAAGAACGTCGATCAAAGAGCGCCCCAGGCAGCATTGACGGTTTTTCAGCAACAGCGTTCAGCGAAGGACGCACACATCCGTAACCACAAGTGAAACAGGAACCTGTACATGGCAATCAAGCTACAAATATTGACCGAAGATCCCAAGGAAATTGAGTTGATCGAGCGTTACTGGGCGGCCGATGAGTCAGGGCAGTACCTTGAAAAAGTAAGTGCGCTGGCAGACGTTATTGAAATGGCTCCAGGCGTTACACTCGCAAGCTTCATACGGCAACGTTGCAAAGCATTCGATGACAATCAGGTGTGCCCAAAGTGCGCAGAACTGATCGAAATCAAAAGTCGCTCCGAAGCTAAAAAGGTCCCTCAGCGCTCCACCAGGCTTTGTACGCTGTGTCAGAACGACCAGGACGCGATTGCGCTTGCGGCTAAAAAGGCAAAAGCCGCAGAACTTGAACGTCAGTTGGCCGAATACGTACGCAAGCAGTCAACCCGAACGGTGGACTACTCAGCGGTGCCGGATAGTCAGGTGCTGCTCCTGCTGGCGTTGGACAGGGCCGTTGCTCCGAGACTGACCAATGGCAGCTTCAGATCAGGTGATTGCCGAGGGTTGGCGCCTCAGTATGTCGATGAGTTCATGCTGCAATTGCGCGACGCAGGGCTCGTGCTTGATGACCCCGGTAAAGCAAGGCCGGGTACCTACTATTGGGAAGGCGATGAGATTTGGATGTTGAGGGATCAAGTTGTCTATCGTTTGGCGCCGGATGCGGCGTCAAGGCGTGCGGACGAAGTCATTCGTAGCCTGTGGGATAGGATCTACACCGATGCGGACGGGCTTTTCAACCTGTGGCTTGATTACGCAGTCGCTGATGTCATGCGTTATCTGGCTACCCAATGCGAACTCTACAACCACTCACTGTCCGAACAGGAGCTGGAGGAAATCAAAAGCACCCTGCGCTGCGCATTGGAAACCTACAGTGTTTCGCAGCTCTGGTCGGTGGTCTGGAAGGTTGTCCGAGACGCCGCGAGCCTCGCTAATCGCGAGTACTACAATCGTTGGAAAGCAGCCGCAACCATTCCCGGCAAGATTCGGCGGAACCTGGAGAAGGTGCAGCGCGAGTCGATTGAACTCAAGGCATGGAGCCGCCCGGAGCAGCATCCTGCCGGCACGCTGGGAATGGTCTTGGGCGAAGTTCTGGGTATCGACGAAAATACCTCAGGCGCTAGAGTCTCTTCTCTTCTTGCCTGGCTCACGGGGCACGCCTGTTCACCTGCTGTCGAAGCTGCCCTGGACGAGCCGGTACGGGAATTGATGACCTTGGCACTGTCCCGTGACATCGGTGCTTCAGTGATGCTGCGGTTCGCGCAATTGATTCGCGCCGGTCATGACGCTGGTTTTGCTATTGAAGAAGTTGGTGAGGCGCTTCGGTCGTGAAGGGGGCAGGGTGCTTTTAGAGCGTTGCCAGGACGCGAACAAGGTAACGCTCACCGCCGACTCTCGAAATTCGCGCGCAACAGCTTCGTACTCAAATCCTCCCAGTGCTCGACAAAGGCTGCCCGAGCCGTTTCGAAATCCCGACTGCGCAAGCACTCTATCAAGTGCTCGTGGTCGGCGACGATATCTTGCGGGTCTTCGTAGCAGGGTTGTTGCAGCACCAGCAGCAGTTCGATCTCGCTCTCCAGCATGGCGTAGCTGCGTTGTAATCGCGGGCTGCCGCTGGCGCGGATAATTGCCCGGTGAAAGTCACCATCGGCAACCACAACCTCTGAACGGGGCGCATCGGCTGGGGTCTGGCGCAACTTTTCCACGGCACTCAGTGCGTCAGGTGGGATCACGCCGCTCAGAATAATCATGCGCACCGCTTCGGTTTCCAGCACCCCTCGCAACCTGGCGATATCCACGATTTCGTTCGGCCCGAACTCGGGTATGCAAAAGCCGCGATGCGGCACTTTGAGCAGCAGGTCGAATGTTACAAGCAGCTGCGCAGCGCTGCGGAACGTGTTGCGGGCGACTTCGTATTCCTCCGCCATTTTGATGTCCCGCAGAAATTCACCGGGCTCGAAATCACCGTTCAGGATTCTGGCTTTGAGCTTGGCAGCCAACACCTCTACCGCCGACAGATTGGCGGCGGGGGCTTGGGTGTTCGTGGTAAGAAAATTCATTTCGTGCAAGACCCGGGTGGAGGCGCGGCTGACGGCGATTCTAATACGTGATGGGGATATTGCACCAGTGAGGACCTGAGCATCCCCGATAATTGTGCGACAACTACAAAAAATCAAAAAAATTTTAATTTAATTATTTTTATTTAAATACAGATAGTTATGTGTGATCAATGTGTCTTTTAGGGCGATTTTTCAGCGAGTCTCCGTTTTATCCTCTTTAAAATTAAAAAGTTGTAGCACAATATTGCCTCATCGAAGGCTGCTCTACACGGTCTTCCAAGGCCTGGAGTTCAGCGATGCGAAAGATGCACGAAGCTGTAGATACGAACGGCCTTACGGCGTTGCAGGGCGATCTGGCAGCCCCTTTTACCCCGATTGCATTAGAAGAGGCCGGGCTGATTCTGCTGGATCAGTTCGGGATCAATGCCGATATGACGCGCTTCTCGACGGAAAAGGACGACACATTTCGCTGTGACACGGCTGACGGAAAATCCTGCGTTCTCAAAATTTCCAACCCGCAGGAAGTGCCGGTTGAGCTTTCGCTGCAAATCGAAGTCATGCGTCACATTGGGCATACGGCTCCTGAGCTTCCGGTCCCCAGGGTGTACCCGTCGCTGGAGGGCGAGTACCTCACGCCCATTGCGACGGCCAATGGCGATGTCAGGCACGTGAGGCTGATGAGTTTTCTGCCGGGCATGCCGCTGGATAAAACCAGCGCGAATGCTGAAATTCGTGAGCATATCGGCGAAATGCTGGCACGCCTCAGGTTGGCCACTGCCGGTTTTTCCCACCCGGGCGAGTCTCGAAAAGTGTGCTGGGATGTTCAGCACCTGAGCACGCTTGAGCCCTTGATGAGCTACGTGCCAGAGCGCCCACTTCGGCAGTTGCTGGAAAAAGCGCTCACTCGATTCCTGGACATCGAGGGCTTGATCGCCGGCTGTCGCAAACAGGTGCTGCATAACGACTTCAATACCTCAAACATCGTCGTTGACCCGCACAACCCGATGTCCGTCAGCGGCATTATCGACTTCGGTGACACCGTCAAAACGGCCATTGCCATTGATGTTTCCACTGCAATGATGAACCAGTTGGGCGTGGTCGGCGCAGGCAATGACGTCGATATCTTTGCCCCGGCAAACGATGTGCTGAGGGGGTATTTACGTGTCGCCGATCTGACCGCCGAAGAGCTCTCCCTGATCCCCCATCTGGTGATGGCGCGCCTGGTCACCCGAGCTTTGCTAACCACCTGGCGATCGCAGCTTTTTCCGCAAAACAGTGCCTACATCCTCAGGAATGCTGCCCCGGGCCGCGCTCAGCTGGACTGGATACTGGGCCGTTCACCGTCACACATGTCAGAGCTTCTGATGTCCTTCGCCGATTGATTCATCCTTGTGAGTGAGGATTCAAATGAGTAATGCAAAAATCGAGGCTGTCCGCGGTGATATGCCCAACGGCTTCAACCCGGCCCATACCGAGCACCTGGACGCTGCGGCGCGTGAGCATATACAGCGACGCACCAACCTGCTGGGGCCCGGCTATCGATTGTTCTATAACGAGCCGGTAGGCGTGGTCCGCGCCAAGGGTGCCTACCTCTATGACAAGGACGGTAACGAGTACCTGGACGCCTACAATAATGTGGTGTCGGTAGGGCATTGCCATCCGCGCGTTGTGGCCGCAATCACCCAGCAAATGACCACCTTGTGCAGCCACACCCGGTACATGCAGGAAGGGATTCTTGATTATGCCGAGCAATTGCGCGCTACCGCAGACGGTGAGATGGCGGCCGACGGCCAGATGATGTTTACCTGCAGCGGTTCGGAAGCCAACGATCTGGCAATCCGTATTGCACGCCATCACACCGGCAATACCGGCGTCATCGTCACCTCTGAGGCCTACCACGGCAACTCGGCAACGGTGGCGGCTTTTTCGCCGTCGCTGGGTGCCAATGCCAAACTCGATCCCTATGTACGCCGCGTGCCCGCGCCGGATTCCTACCGTATCCCGCGTGAAGCATTGGGGCGCTATATGGCCGATCAGGTCTCTGCCCAGATCCAGGATATTCAGCGCCATGGCGGTGGCGTCGCTGCCTTCATTGCCGACTGCCTGTTTTCGTCCGATGGCCTGTTCTGTGATCCGGTGGACGTGTTCGGACCGATTGCCGAGGTGGTGCGCAAGGCCGGCGGCTTGTTTATCGCCGATGAGGTGCAGTCGGGATTTGGTCGCAGCGGCACGCATTTTTGGGGCCATCAGCGCCACGGCGTGGCACCGGACATCATCACCATGGGCAAACCCATGGGTAACGGCTATCCCGTTGCCGGGTTGATGGTGCGCCCGCAGGTGGTTGAAAGCTTTGGCCGTGACATGCGTTATTTCAACACCTTTGGCGGTAACAGCGTGGCCATTGCTGCCGCCCAGGTCACCCTCGACGTCATCCAGCAAGAGCAGCTAATGCCCAACGCCAACCGCATCGGCGGACTGATCCTGGCAGGTCTCAGGGACCTCGCCGAGCGGTATGAGCAGATTGGCGACGTGCGCGGCACGGGCATGTATTTTGCCGTCGAGTTGGTCACAGACAGGGGCAGCAAAACCCCGGACATGAAAACCGCCCTGCGGCTGGTCAACCATTTACGTGACAAGCGTGTGCTTATTTCCGCCACCGGACCTGACGCAAGCATCCTGAAAATTCGCCCACCCCTGATCTGGACCGAAAGGGAGGTGGGGCGGCTGCTTGATGCCCTGGAGAGCGCGTTCGCGGCGTTGTGAAAAACACACGCCGGCTGCCTCGGCAAAGTCTGCCGGAGCAGGCCTCTCAAACAGTGTTTTGTACCAGTTAAACGTTACTTTCAATCGGTTTGCAGGGCGTCATGGTGTTTCAATAAATCCATCACAAACCGCCGTGTGCACCGAGTAAGGCTTGACCCGTTGCGACCTCATTAATCATTCAGGACTGCACTCATGAGCTTTCTTCGCCCCAAGTACATTACTTTCGACTGCTACGGCACGTTGACCAATTTCAAAACCGCTGCCTTGACGCGCGAGTTTTTCGCCGATCGCGTCCCGGCCGAGCGGATGGATCAGTTCATCAAGGACTTCGCGGCCCATCGGCTCGACCAGGTGATGGGCGACTGGCGGCCCTATGACGAGATTCTCAAGACAGCCCTGGCGCATACGTGCAAGCGTTGGGGGATTGAGTACCGGCAAGAAGGCCAGCTGTATTACGACGCAGTGCCGACCTGGGGCCCGCACGCGGACGTACCCGCAGGGCTTTCAAAAATTGCCGGCAAGATCCCCTTGGTGATTTTCTCCAACGCCATGGACGAGCAGATCATGCACAACGTCGACAAGCTTGGCGCACCCTTCCATAAAGTCTTCACCGCCCAACAGGCGCAGGCTTACAAGCCACGCCTGGCGGCGTTCGAATTCATGCTCGATAACCTGGGCTGCGGGCCGGAGGACGTGTTGCATGTGTCCTCAAGCTTTCGCTACGACCTGATGTCTGCCCATGACATGAAGATCAAGCACAAGGCATTCGTTGCCCGTGGGCATGAACAGCCGGCGAACGCTGCCTTTGGCTACCACCAGATCCCGGATATTGGCGGGCTGCCTGGCCTGGTCGGACTCTAGCCCATGAAAACCCTGCATGCCGCATCAGCGGACCCTCAATTGATGCCCTTGCGCGCAGATCATCTGCCGCAGGCGGTCGATCTGTCACGCGCCTTGGCGTGGCCATACCGTGAGGCTGACTGGCGCTTTGCCTTTGAGCTCGGCACCGGTCTTGCCGTGGAGGCAGAGGGCCGACTGGTCGGCACTGCACTGTGGTGGCCGCAAGGCGAAAGCCACGCCACGGTAGGCATGATCATTGTGTCGTCAGCCATGCAGGGCAAGGGCATCGGGCGCGCGCTGATGGACGGTTTGTTGCAGCGCACCGGCGAGCGCACGCTGATGCTCAATTCCACTCAAGAGGGCCTGGCGCTGTATACCCGCCTGGGGTTCATCGCCCACGGGCAGATTTATCAGCATCAGGCGTTGCTGGATCAGGCGTCTCATTTTGCCGCCCCTGATGGGGCACATGTCAGGTTCATGCAGGTCGAGGATGAGCCGTCGGTGCGACAGCTGGACAGGGCTGCCACCGGCAGGGATCGCAGCGCATTGTTAAGTCACTTGTTCGACATCGGCAGCCTCCTCGTGGTCGATCACGGTGATGGCGTGGCGGCTTATGCCTGCGCGCGCGAATGGGGCCGTGGCGTGGTGATCGGTCCGGTGATTGTCAGCGGGCCAGAGGCCGTGCCGGACGCCAAAGCGCTTATCGCCACACTCGCCGAGTCTCATCGAGACCGTTTCATTCGCATCGACGTGACCGAAGACAGCGGCTTGTCACCCTGGTTGAGCGAGAACGGCTTGCCCTGCGTGGGTCATGCGAAACCCATGGTGCGCACCACGCACGCTTTCCCGAACACGGCTGAAACGGATGCGCATTTGTTTGCCCTGTCCAACCAGTCGATCGGCTGACCCCGGCAACCGCTGCAAAGCCTGTATGGCACCAATGGCTCAATTACCCTCAGAGGATGGATGTTGCGTATGAAGATGATGCCCTACTGGCTGGATACCGCTCCCAGGTTTGCCGCGGGTGAACGTGACGCGCCCAGTGGTGAGGTCGACGTGGCAATCGTCGGCGCCGGGTTTACCGGCCTGTCTGCTGCCATTGCGCTGGCCAAAAAGGGCGCAAAGGTCGCGGTGTTCGAGGCCGGGCTGGTCGGCAACGCAGCGTCAGGACGCAATGGCGGGATGTGCAACAACGGCTTTGCGCAGGACTACCATGCGTTGTCGACCGCTATCGGGCGCGAGCGCGCGAACCTGCTGTATCGCGCCTTTGACGCTGGCGTCAGTAAAGTGGAGTCACTGATCACGGAAGAGAACATTGACTGCAGCTTCAAGCGCGTCGGCAAGCTCAAACTGGCGGCAAAGCCTGAGCACTTCGACAAGCTGGCCCGGTCCCAGGCGCTCATGGCACAGGAATGCGACCCTGACACCTCCATGCTGACGCGCGAGCAGTTGAGCGGCGAAGTCGGCACAGACCGTTATTTTGGCGGGCTGCTCTTCGGCAAGAGTGCCGGCATGCACGTGGGCCGCTATGGTCAGGGGCTCGCCGAGGCCGCCGCCCGACGTGGCGTGCGTATCTATGAGCAGGCGCCGGTGCTTGGCCTGTCCCGTCAGACAGGCACCGTGCATCAGGTGAAGACGCCACGCGGCGAGGTCCGTGCCAAACAGGTTTTGCTGGCGACCGGCACGTCTGCCGTTGGGCCGCTTTCCTGGTTTCGCCGACGCATCGTACCGGTGGGGGCCTTCATCATCGTCACCGAGCCCTTGTCCGTCGAGATGCTCGACCGCCTGGTGCCGAGTCGGCGCATGTACACCGATACGAAAAACTTCGTTAACTACTTTCGCATCACGCCGGACAACCGTTTGCTGTTCGGGGGCCGTGCGCGCTTTGCCACGTCCAACCCTGCCTCCGACGCGAAAAGCGGCGTCATCCTGCAAAAAGCGCTGATCGATATCTTCCCCGAGCTGAGCGGTACGCGCATTGACTACTGCTGGGGAGGCATGGTGGACATGACCCGCGACCGGCTGCCCCGTGCCGGTGAGCACGACGGATTGTTCTACTCCATGGGTTACAGCGGCCACGGCACGCATATGGCGACCTACATGGGCGCGATCATGGCCGAGGTGCTTGATGGTCGTGCCGACCTCAACCCATGGCGGGACTTTAATTGGCCCGCTATCCCGGGGCATTTCGGCAACCCATGGTTTCTGCCGTTGGTGGGCGCCTATTACCGGTTTCAGGACCTGGTGCGCTAAGTCGCGACCTGGATCGTTGCACGCTGCACGCTAGTTACATTGATGTTGGCATCACCGTCGTTCGCGTTTGAAAGGACGTTCCGCTCAGTCGGGACACGCCGTTTTTCTCATTTTTCGACAGGTACAACTGAAATGACCGACACCGAAATCGACTCCCAACTGATCAGCGGCCAGGAAAGTCTGCGCGTCTTCGAAAGCCTGAATCGTGATGTCTCTCGACGCAGAACGCTGCAGATGCTGGGACTCGCCGGTGTCGCCGCCGCCGGGGCCGGTAGCCTGTTCGGCGCCGCCGGCAAGCTGCTCGCCGATGAAGCGGCCGCCCCCGGCAAAGGCAAGCCCGGTGGACGGATCCGCGTCGCCGGCATGAACAGCTCCACCGCTGACACCCTCGACCCGGCCAAGGGCTCCGGCTCTACCGACTACACGCGCCATTACATGTTCTATAACGGGCTCACGCGTTTCGACAGTCACATGGTGCCGCAGCTGGAGTTGGCCGAGCGCTTTGAGACCACCGATGCCACGCTCTGGGTGATCACCCTGCGAAAAGAGGTGACCTTCCACAACGGCAAGCCCCTGACGGCGGCCGACGTGGTGTTTTCGTTGTTGCGGCACAAGGACCCCATCTCCGGCTCCAAAGTCCTGTCGCTGGCAGAGCAGTTCAGCGAGATCAAGGCGCTTGGTCAAAACGAAGTGCAGATCCGCCTCACTGGCCCGAACGCCGAGCTGATGTCGATTCTCGCGGTGTCGCACTTCCTGATCGTGCCCGAAGGCACCACCGACTTTAACCTGGGCATCGGCACGGGACCGTTCAAGGTCAAGGAGTTCAAGCCCGGCGTGCGCTCGATTGCCGTGCGCAATACCCAGTACTGGAAACCGGGGCTGCCTTACCTGGATGAAATCGAATTCATCGGCATTGCCGACGAACCTTCAAGGATCAACGCGTTGCTCTCGGGCGATGTGCATATCACCAATGAAGTCGACCCGCGCTCCACCGTACGCATCAAGGCCAGCAACACGCACAAGGTGATTTCATCACCCTCGGGCAACTACACCGACCTGATCATCCGGCAGGATCAACTGCCAGGTCAGAATCCGGACTTTACCCTGGCGATGAAATACCTGCTGGACCGCGAGCAAGTCGTATCCGCCGTGTTCAGGGGCTTCGCCGTGGTCGGCAACGATCACCCGATTGCGCCCAACGCGCGCTACTTCAATGCCGCGCTGCCGCAACGCGCCTATGACCCGGAAAAAGCCAAATTCCTGCTGAAAAAAGCGGGTATGGAGAGCATCACCATGCCGTTGTTCGCCTCGCCGGCGGCCACCGGCTCGGTGGAGATGGCGGTGCTCCTGCAACAGTCGGCCAAGCAGGTCGGGCTCAAGCTCGACGTCAACCGGATGCCAAGTGATGGTTACTGGAGCAATCACTGGGCCAAGCACCCGCTGACGTTCGGCAACATCAACCCACGGCCGAACGCCGACGTGATGTTTTCGCAGTTCTTCAAATCGAACGCCCCGTGGAACGAGTCCGCCTGGAAGAACGAGCAATTCGACCAGTTGCTGCTGCTGGCCCGTGCCGAAACCGATGACGCCAAGCGCGGCACCATGTACGCGGACATGCAGACACTGGTGCACGATCATTGCGGCATTGGCGTACCGGTGTTCATCAGCAACATTGACGGTGTCGATCAGCGCATCAAAGGCTATGGCGCCAATCCGCTGGGCGGTTTCATGGGCTACATGTTCGCCGAGCAAGTCTGGCTGGATGCCTGATCGAGGCGGTGCAATCAAGCACCCGCCAGACGCGCCCATAACGCTTGCGCCTGCGTATTGCGGTTACCCAGCCAGCGCACCAGTATGACCTCGAGATGGTCAGGCTCCATTTGTGGATACAGCCTGACCAGCTCGCCCTGTTCAATCATCCCAGCGACCATGGTGTGGGGCATGCAAGCGACACCGTGGCCGTTGGCGACCATGGATTTGAGCGCCTCGGACACCGTCGCTTCGAATACCCGTTGCAGGCGTTCTGGTTGAGGGTGGCGACTGACCTGGGTGCGCGAGAGTTCGTGCAATTGGGCGCTGCGCGAGTAGGTCAGCCACGGGATCGGGCCATCTGACTGAGTGCAATGCTCAGCCAGTTGAGGCGTTGCAACCCAGTAAAGCTCGTCGTGACCCAGCGACAGTGTTTCGAACTCCTCACGCTGGGCGTAAGCCTGCGATTCAGCTTCCCGATAAAACAGGATGAAGTCGCAGCGGCCGGACAGCAGTGCCATGTAGTAATCATCTGTGCTGCGATAGCTGGTGTCGATGCGGGTAAACACCTGTTCGCCTGGCGGCATTGCGTGGCTGATCCACTCTGGAAAGAAATTGCAGGCCAGGGTGTGCAGCGATGCGAAGCTCAACGGGCAGTCGAGGATCTTCACGCTCTGCTCACAGTCGCGCGCCAGACGTACCAGTTCCAGGGCGTTCGGCAGCAGGGCCCGGCCGGCGACTGTCAAACGGATGGGGTTCTTGCTGCGGTCAATCAGGACGGCGCCCAGGCGCGTTTCCAGCAATTGGATGCGCCGACTCAAGGCTGACTGCGATGAGCCACGCATGCTCGCAGCGGCGGTAAATTTTCCCGTGTCTGCCAATGCGAGGAAATCCTCATACCACTCAATATCCATAGTTATTCCAATAGTCGATAGGCCGAACTGGAAAGTGAATCAATCGGCGCTAACGTTACCTTTCGATGGCTGGTTATTGTATTGACGAACCCAAGCCTGCAAAGACCCTTTGGGTGCATCGTCGATCATAAGAACAACTACCGCTCTGGGGCAATGTTATGCATAAAGTGAATGGTCTGAACGCGTTGCTCAAGACGTGCTCGCTGGCGTTGATCCTGTTCGGCGCCTGCACGGCACAGGCAGGTGTGCTGGAAAACGTAAAAGCGCACGGTAGCCTGCGTTGTGGCGTCGCCAGCGACAAACCGGGGTTTTCGATCATCGATAACCAGGGCCGATGGACCGGCATGGATGCTGACCTTTGCCGAGGCATCGCGGCTGCAGTGCTGGGCGATGCGAACAAGGTGGAGTTCATTGCTACCACCGGCAAAAACCGTTTCACCGCGCTGGCCTCTGGCGAAATTGACGTGCTGTCGCGTTCCACCTCATGGACGGCGGACCGCGTGGCGAGCCTGGGCGTCGACTTTACGGCGATCTGGTTCTATGACGGGCAAGGCTTCATGACGCACGCCGAGGACAAGATCGCCAAGCTCACCGACCTGGCAGGCGCGACCTTTTGCTTGTCGCCAGGCACCACCTCTGAGCAGAACCTTGCAGACTATTTCGGCAAGCGCGGCCTGACCTTCCGCACGGTGGTCATTGAGAAGAGCCCTGAACTGTTCGCCGCCTTCCAGAAGGGCCGGTGCAATGCCATCACCAACGACATGTCCGGCTTGGCGGCGCGCCGCGCGTTGTTCAACAAACCTGACGATTACCCGCTGCTGCCCGAGGTCATTTCCAAGGAACCGCTGGGGGCCTACGTCGCGCAGGGCGATGCCGTGTGGCGCAACATCGTGACCTGGACCGCCTATGCGTTGATCACGGCCGAAGAGCTGGGCGTGGACTCCGACAACGTCGATAAACTGCACGCGGACAAAACCGCGTCAGCCGATGTCGCGCGTTTGTTGGGCACCGATGGCAACGTCGGCAAGGCGTTCAGCCTGGACAGCGATTGGGCGTACCGGGCGATCAAACAGGTCGGCAACTACGCGCAGATTTATGACCGTAATCTCGGCCCACAAACCGGTTTGAACTTCCCCCGTGAAATGAACCGCCTCTGGAAAGACGGCGGGTTGTTGTATGCGCCACCGATCCGCTGAGTGGCCAACTTCAATCAACGCAACGGGATGTCGTCATGCTGACCCAACGTTTTAACCGTGTACGCCTGCTGAGTGCGCTGCAGCAGGGGCTCGTGCTGCTGCTGGTTGTGCTGGTGTTTTATGGCCTGGCACACAACGCAAGCCTCAACCTCAAAGCCCTGAACATTGCGTCCGGTTTCGGCTTTCTGACGGACCGGGCAGGCTACGACATCAGTTTCCAGCTGATCGACTACGTGCCCTCCGACACCTACGGGCGGGCGTATCTCGTTGGCCTGCTCAATACCTTGCTGGTGTCAGTCATCAGCATCGTGCTGGCAACGCTGATCGGTGTGCTGCTGGGCGTTGGCCGGGTTTCGGAAAACTGGCTGGTCAATCGCCTGTGCGGGATGAGTATCGAGTTTCTGCGCAACGTGCCGTTGGTGGTGCATCTGATCTGGTGGTACGGATTGATGCTCGCACTGCCCGGCGTCCGCCAGGCTTTCTCGCTGGCAGACGTGTTTTTCCTGAGCAACGCGGGCCTGCAGGTGCCTTGGCCGCAGCAGGGTGCAGCGGTCGGCTGGGGCCTGGTGTTAATGGGCGTGGGCGCACTGTCCGCCATCGTCGCCTTCAAGTGCCGTGATGCCCGTGCCCGCTGGCGTGGTTTTACGCCACGCCGCTGGCCCTGGGTGCTGGCGTGCGCGTTATTGCTACCCATGCTGGTGTACGCGATCAGCGGTACCGCGTTGCACTGGGACGTGCCGACCCGCCAGGGCTTCGGGTTTCATGGCGGTGCCACCCTGGTGCCAGAGTTGCTGGCGCTGTGGCTGGCGCTTTCTTTCTACAGCGCCAGTTACATCGCTGAAACGGTGCGTGCCGCCATCCAGGCGGTGCACCGAGGCCAGTACGAAGCAGCGAAGGCGCTGGGCTTTGTGCGAGGCACCGCCATGCGTCAGCTGATTGCACCGCAGGCGCTTTACGCCATGGTCCCGCAAATAACCAACACCTACATGAACATCGTCAAGAACTCATCGCTTGGCGTTGTGGTTGGGTTCATGGAACTGGTGTCGTCGACTGGCGGCACCACGTTGAACCAGACGGGGCAGGCTATCGAATGCATTGTGCTGGTGATGGCGACCTATTGCGTGATCTGCCTGGTGATTTCTCTGGCGATGAACGTCTACAACTATCGCATCGGCAAGCGGGGGCACTGAGCATGAACGAATTGACTCATATCGTCCCGGTGCGTTTGCCACCGCAGTCGACCCTCTCAGTGCGCGTCTGGCGCTGGGTGCGCCAGTCGATGTTCCCCAGTGTCGGCCACTCGTTGCTGACCCTGCTGGTGCTGGCCCTGCTGGCATGGTGCATTCCCAAGGCGCTCAACTGGCTGGTGCTGGACGCGACGTTCGTCGGCAGCACCCGCGACGCCTGCAACCCTAACGCCGCCTGCTGGTTGCCGGTCATCGAGCGCTGGAATCTCTTCGTTTACGGTTTCTACCCGGAAGCTCAGCGCTGGAGAGTCAACCTGGCATTCCTGCTGGCGGTCGGCGCGTTCGTCCTGTTGTTCTTCAAGCGTCTGGACCGCCGTGCCTTGCTGGCGTACCTGGTGATGTTGCCGCTGTTGATGTGGTGGCTGCTCAAGGGCGGGGCAGGTCTGCCAGGCGTTTCGTCAACGCAGTTTGCCGGCATGACCGTGACCGTGATGCTGGGCACCATCGGCATGATTTTCGCGCTTCCGCTGGGCATTCTGCTGGCGCTGGGGCGGCGCTCGAAGAAGCCGGTCATCCGCCTTCTCTGCGTGCTGTACATCGAGCTGGTGCGCTCGGTACCGGTGATCAGCCTGTTGTTCATGGCATCGCTGATGATCCAGTTGTTCCTGCCGCCGGGCGTGGCGTTCGACATTCTGCTGCGGGTGCAGGTGGTGCTGATTCTGTTCACCGCGGCCTACATGGCCGAAACCGTACGCGGGGGCTTGCAGAGTCTGCCCAAGGGGCAATACGAGGCGGCGCAGGCGCTGGGCTTCGGTTACTGGAAAACCATGGGGCACATCATCCTGCCGCAGGTACTCCGGCAGACCATTCCTCCACTGTTGACCCAGTTTATCGGCCTGTTCAAGGAAACCACGCTGGTGATGGTTGTCGGCGTGCTGGACATCGTCGGCATCGCCAGCAGCACGGCCGCGTCGGCTGAATGGGCGGGGCATGACCACGAGATCTACATCTTCCTCGCCCTGTACTTCTTCATTATTTGCTTCGCGTTGTCGCGCTATGCCCGCCATCTCGAAAATAACCTGGAGCATGACCGCTCATGAACATTGCCAATCACACCGATGTCGGCCCTGTCGTGCGTATCGAAAACCTCAACAAGTGGTACGGACAGACCCACGTGCTGCGCGATATTTCACTGTCGGTGGCACCGGGTGAAAAGCTGGTGATCTGCGGGCCTTCGGGCTCCGGCAAGTCGACACTCATTCGTTGCATCAACCAGCTCGAGCAGCACCAGCAGGGCACGATCGAAGTCCTGGGCCAGGCACTCGACGGCAAGCGTCTGGAGCAGTTGCGTCGTCAGGTGGGTATGTGTTTCCAGAGCTTCAATCTGTTTCCGCACCTTACGGTGCTGAAGAACTGCACCCTTCCTCAAACGGCCAACCTGGGTGTGCCGGTGGCCGAAGCCATCGAGCGCGCCTTGCAATTGCTGGACAAGGTGAAGATGCGTGATCACGCCAACAAGTATCCCTCGCAACTCTCCGGCGGCCAGCAGCAACGTATCGCCATCGCGCGCGCACTGTGCATGCAGCCACGGATCATGTTGTTCGATGAGCCGACCTCTGCACTGGACCCGGAAATGATCGCCGAAGTGCTTGAGGTGATGACCGACCTGGCCGAAGACGGCATGACCATGATCTGCGTGACCCACGAAATGGGTTTCGCCCGCAAGGTCGCCGACCGTGTGGTGTTCATGGATGGTGGAGAAATCATTGAGCAGGCGCCGCCCTCCGAGTTTTTCCATTCGCCGCAGTCGCCACGCACGCAGCGCTTCCTCAACCAGATTCTGAACCATGGGGCGCAGCCGGCATGACATCTCCTATCGCAATCGCGTTGCACGGCGGGGCCGGCGTCCTGCAAGCGGGTGTTTTGAGCGCCGAAGACGAGAACGCTGTGCACGCCAGTCTGCTGAGCGCGCTCAAGGCCGGACTGAGCATCCTGGAGGAGGGCGGCAGCGCGCTCGACGCCGCCCAGGCCAGCGTGGTGGAACTTGAGGAGTGTCCCTGGTTCAACGCGGGCAGAGGCGCCGTATTCACGGACAAGGGCGATCATGAAATGGACGCCGCGATCATGAGCGGCGACCACCGTGAAGCGGGCGCCGTGGCCGGGATACATTTTGCGCGCAACCCCATCAAGGCTGCGCGTGCGGTGCTCGAGCACAGCGACCACGTGCTGTTGTCCGGCGTCGGTGCCGACCAGTTCGTTGCTGCCCAGGCGCTGGAGCATGTCGACAATGCATGGTTCGACACCGAACTGCGCCGCAGGCAATGGCAAGCCCAGCGCATGAACCCGCAAACGCTCAGCCTGGAACCCGGCGGTATCGAGAAAAAGTTCGGCACGGTGGGGGCGGTAGCGTTGGACCGCAGCGGGCAGGTGGCTGCGGCGACATCCACCGGCGGCATTACCAACAAGCGTTACGGACGCATCGGTGATACGCCGCTGATTGGCGCCGGCACCTGGGCCGACAATCGCAGCGCGGCCATTTCCGCCACCGGGCATGGCGAATTTTTCATTCGATGTGCCGTCGCCCACGACATCGCCGCACGCATGCGTTACGCCGGCGCCAGACTGCGCAAGGCGTGCGACCAGGTGGTGCTGGGTGAGCTGAAAGCGTTGGGCGGCAACGGCGGCGTGGTTGCCGTGGCCCCCAACGGTGACACCGCGCTGGTGTTCAATACACCCGGCATGTACCGCGCCTGGCGCGATGCCGAGGGCGGGCTGCATACGGCGATCTACGCCGCAGAGGATCGGTTGCACGTTCAGGAGGCAACGACCTGAGCGTTTTGATGAATGTTGATGTTGTGATGAAGACCCCTTCAACCTGGAGCGCAATGATGAAAATAATAAAAACGTTGAAGAACGCCAAAGGTGTTCTGCTGTGTGTCCCCTTGTCCATCGCACTGTACGGATGTCAGCAGTTACCGCCCAAAGCGGTGATTGCCAACGCCGACGCCGTACTGGATGAACCGGTTAAAAAAGTAGGCAATCAGCAACTGCTGGTCCGTGGATCGAGCGGCGAAGGCGTGATTCCGGTGTTTGCCAGTGGCGATATCAACGCGGTAGCGCCGGACGTCACGAAAGTGTTTATCGTCATACATGGCACGCTCAGAAACGCCGACACCTATTTCGCAACGGGTCAACAGATCCTCGCGGGCGCTGGGTCGTTGGGTAAAGGGGCAATGATGGTTGCCCCGCAATTTCTGACGGCGCCGGATGTGAAAGCCTTCTCGCTGCCTGCCCGGAGTCTGGCGTGGACGCAGGAGGGCTGGAAAGGTGGAGAGGCGGCGGTCGGGCCTGTGCCCCTGAGTTCCTTCGCGGCGCTTGACGCGCTGCTCGAGCATTTTGCCGATAAACGTCTGTACCCGGCGCTGTCCAGCGTGGTGTTGATGGGGCACTCGGCCGGCGCGCAGATCCTGCAACGTTATGCCGTAGTGGGGCGCGCCGATCCGATATTGACGCGTGCCCATATCGATCTTCGCTACGTGGTTGCCAATCCATCCAGCTATTTGTACTTCAGTGACGAACGCCCCGACATCCAGGCTCTTGCCGGCGGTGCGTGCCCGGAAGCGACGAAATGGAAATATCAACTCAAAGACGGCCCCGAGTATGTGTCATCGCAGAATGTGAAAACGCTGGAGTCCGACTATGCCGCGCGCAATGTCGTCTACCTGCTCGGTGAGGCAGACACAGACCCCTACAAGCACTTCATCGATCGGTCATGCGCGGGTATGTCGCAAGGGCCTTATCGGCTCGCACGAGGACGCGCTTATTTCGATTACATGAAAAAGCGGCACCCGGCGCACTTGAAACAGAAGGTGGTCATGGTGCCAGGCGTCGGCCACGATAATTTGAAAATGTTTACATCCAACTGCGGGATGGCTGTGTTGTTTGATCAACCGACACCCAAGACCTGTCCGGTCATCACGGGCGCTAAATAACCAGCGTGGACTCAAAGAGTCTTTTGATAGCGCTCCATGAGTTAGCGCGTCAATAAGACGCTCCGCGTTTGGATACTGGTAGTCAACAGGTCAGAAAGTTCCAGCGTTTCATTAATATCAGGGGTGCCCGTCAGTGAACATCATTGATGGGCTGGCCCGCGGACCCATTCAACTATAAAAAAGCGCCGCTTATCGCTGCGGTGTTAATAAGCCACGTTCGTTGGCACACTATTTGGGGGCAGTATGAACAAGCAAACTCTGGCGGTGGCCATTGCGCTCGCCAACGTATCTTCGTTCAGCGTATATGCCGGCGAAGCAGCAGGCGCAGGCGACTTTATCTCTGGATCCAAGGCAAGCATCAGCTCGCGCACCATGTATTTCAATAACGACAACCGCGCCGGTGGTGCGGATCAGAAGGAAGCCGCCCAGGGACTGCTCTTCAATTATGCGTCGGGTTATACCCAAGGCACCATTGGCCTGGGCGTGGACGCGCAAGTGCTCACGGGGATTCATCTGGACGGGGGCAGGGGGCATCATCCGGATAAAAACACGTTTTCGCCAAGCGATTCGGATGGCTCTGCCGAACAGACCTGGAGTCGCGCGGGCGCCAACGTGAAGGTCAAACTCGCCGATACAACGTTGAAGGTGGGCAATGCGCTAAGTCCTGAACTGCCGATTCTCAATGCCAGCGAAAGTCGTGTGCTGCCGCAGACTTTTCAGGGCGGTATGTTAACTTCCAAAGTACTCAATGATGTAACGCTGAACGTTGGCAAGATCACGGACGCTGTTGGTCGCGCCTCCAGCAATAGTTCCGGGCTGTCTGTATCCGGCGCAACAAAGGACTCCAACAGTTTCCAGTTCGCGGGAGCCGACTGGAAAATTACCAGGAACTTGACCGCTCAAGCCTATCACTCTCAACTCAAGGATTTTTACAATCAAACCTTCCTCGGCCTGGTTTATCTGGTGCCGATTGGCAATGATCAAACCCTGAAAACCGACCTGCGTTACTTCGATAGCAACTCCGATGGCAAGAATGGCCAGGTGGGTTATCGCTTCAACAACAATGGTGGTTACGCAAAAGATGCAGGTGAGGTTTCCAACAAGACATGGAGTGCCATGTTTACTTATGCCCTAGGTGGTCACTCCATCATGGTCGGTCATCAGCGCGTGAGTGATGATGGCGGGTTTGTGTGGGTCAATAATGGAAGCATCGCCGACAGCCGTGGGCGTAACGAGGGACAGGGCGGGTCGGATTTCTATCTGTTCACCAACAGCATGATCAATCAGTTCGCCCGTGCAGGGGAAAATACGACATTCGGCCAATACAGCTTCAACTTCGCTTCCATGGGCATCTCCGGTTTGAAAATGAGCGTCGCCTACTTGCACGGTGATGACATCAAGGACGTGAAAAACGGCAGTGATCATTCTGAATGGGAACGCGACATGCGTGTTGCCTACACCGTGCAGGAAGGACCGCTGAAAAACCTGAGCGCGACGCTGCGACACGGTGCGTATCGAGGCGACGGCTCGGGGGGATCCAATACCGATCAAACCCGCCTTATTTTCGATTACACCTATAACTTCATGTAAGGCCAACGGCAGGAGACGTTGCGTGCAGCAGCGGGGGGAGGTCGTTAGAGCTCAAGGCTTATAGCGGCTCTCGCAACCGACTCCCGCTGATTCGCTATTGGCCTGTATCCTATTGAGTCGACCCATCATGACGCTTCGTAATCTTGGTATCGCGCCGCGTGCCTCACTCTTTTTTGCCTTCATGGCCTTGCTTGTACTGTTCCTCGGTGTAATGAGCCTGGGCAAGATGGCTGACCTGTATCACACGACCCAGTCCATCGTTAAAGGCGGGCTGGCGCCCACTCGCCTTCTGGGAGAGTTGGCGGACACGACAGCGCGTCTTCGCACCATGTCTTATGCGGTATTGGTCAACCGTAGCGCAGGCCAGGCGGATATTGAAAAGTCTGATGCGCGGATCGAAGAGTTGACTAAAAAAGCAAACCGAATAGTCAATGACTACGAGCCGCTGCTCAATGGCAATGAAGAAACGGCCAGGTTTGGCCAGTTCAAGGAAGCACTTGGTCATTATGTGAAGGCCCAGGATGAACTGCGCAAGGCATCGCTGACCAACCGTGAAGATGAGATCCGGGCTTTGATCAAAGGGGATCTCAAGAAGTACTCAAGCCAAATGGCGCCACTGGTTGACTGGCTGCTGGAGGATAACCGCAAGGATTCAGAAGCTGCGGTGATGGCGTCTTCCAGCAACTACCTGACGGCACGTAACGTCATCATCGCAGTACTGATATTGACGGCCGTTCTGACCGCGTTACTGGCCGTTATCCTGACGCGAAGCATTATTCGGCCCCTCAATGACGCCCTACGAACAGCCGAAGACGTAGCCCGAGGTGATCTGACCCAGACTGTGAACATTCAGGGCCGTGACGAGGTGACTCGCCTGCAACAGGCCTTGACCGCTATGCAGACCAACCTGCGCGATACCTTGCAGCATATCTCCGGCTCGGCGACCCAATTGGCGTCGGCCGCCGAAGAGCTCAACGCCGTGACCGAGGAAGGCTCAAGTACGCTCGAGCAGCAGAACAACCAGATCGAGCAGGCGGCGGCAGCCGTCAATCAGATGACCGCCGCCGTGGAAGAAGTGGCCAGCAATGCTGTGAGTACCTCGACCGCGTCGCAACAGTCGAGTGTGGCGGCGATGCAAGGCCGTCAGCGCGTGCAGGACACGGTCAATGCCATTGAGCAGATGACCACCGATGTCGAGGTCACCGCCGAGCAAGTGGGCAGCCTGGCCGGTCAGACGCGCGACATTGGCAAGGTGCTGGAGGTGATTCGCGCCATTGCCGAGCAAACCAACCTGCTGGCCCTCAACGCGGCCATCGAGGCTGCTCGAGCCGGTGAAGCGGGTCGAGGTTTTGCCGTCGTTGCCGACGAGGTGAGGGCGCTGGCTCATCGCACGCAACAGTCCACTCAGGAAATCGAGGTAATGGTCAGCGGCATACAGCAGGGCAGCAGCCAGGCGGTCGCGTCAATGCAAAACAGCAGTGTCCGCGCCCAGGCCACGCTGGGTGTGGCCCGCAGTGCGGGGCAAGCATTGGAGGAAATTACCCGCAGCGTTGACGAAATCTGCGAACGAAACCTGGTGATTGCCAGCGCCGCCGAAGAACAGGCCCAGGTGTCGCGAGAGGTTGACCGCAACCTGGTTAACATCCGTGATTTGTCACTGCTGACATCGGCAGGTGCTCTTCAGACCAACTCGGCGAGCCATGAACTCTCGCGCCTGGCGATTGAGCTTAATCAGAGGGTCATGCGGTTCAAACTATAGATCGCGTCCCGCCTGGCTTTTTCCGAGGGGCCGAACAGTATTTAAAATGGAGTGCTACGGCTATGAAGTATCGGCTTTTATTCTTGATCGCAGGCGTGTTGTCCGTCTCGTCGCTCAACGCTGGAGCGACGGAAATCAAGACGCCTTCGTCACACGTGCAGTCAACGTTTATCGTATTGTGTGATTGCAATACCCACCTGAAGCGCACGCTGGTCCAGCGTGAAATCAATAAAGCCGGCGCAAAGATCCTTTTCACGTATGACAATCTTGGCGGCTTTGCCGTCAGGGCGTCGAAGTCAGATGATCCCGGCCAACTTGAACAAAGGTTGCGTGGCATACCCGGAGTCAAGTCGGTAGAGCTTGATGGCGAGGCCGGCATCAATACCGGGAGCTGAACAGCGGGAGCGCCCGCGCAGAGTTGCGAGGGCGCCCCCGACCGTTACGCCGCAGGCCTGACCCGAAAGGCCAGAAACACCGGGCCTGCGGGAAAGGAGCTGATCTCCAGCTCGTCCAGTGGATTGAGCGTGTTCATGCGGCTGCCGGCGTTGCTGTACAGCGTATGGTCACCCGCGGCGGCGAGGTTGATCTTGCCGGCGGCGGCCTGGATCAGCGTCACCTTGAATCCTTCGGTCACTTCCTCACCTATCGTCAGGGTGACGTCGGTGTTGCTGATGACCAGAATCGATTTGCCTGAATCGGCCATGGTCAGGGGGCGGCTGCCGGTGATCGAGGTATTGGTGTGCACGTGGCCACCGGCGTGGTAGGTCACCATCCTGGGGTCGGCGAAGACGCGCGCGAAGGCGCCCACGTAATTGACGCTGGCGCGCATGTCATCAAATTGCTCGACCACATAGGTGCCGATGCTGCCGGCGGTGTCGGCATCGGAGTCAAACACCCATTTGCGACCGACCATCAGCCCGATCTGGGTGTTGGCGCGCACGCCCGTGCGCAGTTCTTCGAGGTACAGCGTGCCGATCTGGCCGCCGCCCTTGCCCTGCACGTAGGTAAGCCGCGCAATGGAGTGGCTGTTGCCCGTCGGGCTGCCCTGGGAGGTGTCGACCCGATAGTCGACACAGTCTGCCGAGAGGATGGTGGTGGTGGTGTTGGCGTTGGGGGCCCAGGTGAACTCCAGCACCCTGCCGGCCTTGGCCTGTTCCAGTGAGACAGTGGTCTGCGATGTGGTGCTGGAGCCTGACTGCTTCAGATCGTCGGTCATGATACTTGTCCTTAAGTGAGGTGCTTTTTTACTGTTCATCCATACAGTAGTCGTAATGTGGTCGGTGCGCGAGGTGAGGCGACGAACTGCACGAGCGAGCCTCATTTGGCCACAGCTTCGCCATCCTGATGGAACTTCAACTGGGCAACAGTCCTCCACCAAGGATGCCTTCATCACCTGCCGCCAGAGCCGCCCATGACCCAATCCTCCAGTAGCTCCAAACCGTCCCTGCGCCGGGCCATTACCGGCCCGATGCTGTTTCTGTTCATCCTCGGTGACGTGCTCGGCGCTGGCGTGTATGCGCTGGCCGGCACCATTGCCGGCGAGGTGGGCGGGGCAATCTGGGTGCCGCTGCTGGTGGCGCTGTTTTTTGCCATGCTCACTGCCGGCTCCTACGCGGAGCTGGTGACCAAGTACCCGCACGCGGGCGCCGCGTCGGTGTTCGCCGAGAAGGCCTTCAAGTCGCCGCTGATTTCCTTTCTGGTGGGCTTCAGCATGCTCGCCGCAGCGGTGACCAGCGCCGCCGGGCTTTCGCTGGCGTTTGCCGGCGACTACCTGGCAGCGTTCATCGATATCTCGCCTCATCTGGCTGCGCTGATCTTTCTGGTGGTGATTGCGCTGCTCAATGCGCGCGGAATCAAGGAGTCGCTGGGCGCCAACATGCTAATGACGGCGATTGAACTGTCCGGGCTGTTGCTGGTGGTGGTCGCGGCCGCCTGGTGTTTCCAGGCGGGCGAAGCCAACCTGGGCCGCGCGTTCGAATTCAAGCCCGGCATCAACCCGATGCTTGCCGTGCTTGGCGCGGCGCTGCTGGCGTTCTACTCGTTCGTTGGCTTTGAGACATCGGCCAACCTCGCCGAAGAAATCCGTGACGTGCGCAAGGTGTACCCGCGCGCGCTGTTCGGCGCGCTGGTGACGGCGGGCATTGTTTACATGGCGGTAGGTGTCGCCGCGTCCACCGTGCTGCCGATGGACAGACTGATGGCGACCTCGGCACCGTTGCTGGAAGTGGTGCGCGCCTCAGGCTTGAACATCCCGCCCAGGCTGTTTGCGTTCATTGCCCTGGTGGCGGTGGCCAACGGCGCGTTGTTGACCATGATCATGGCCAGCCGCCTGACCTACGGCATGGCCCGCCTGGGCCTGCTGCCCGAGCCACTGTCGCGGGTGCTGCCCAAGCGGCGTACGCCCTGGGTGGCAATCATCGCCAGCAGCCTGGTGGCCATTGCATTGACGTTGACCGGCACGCTGGCGGCCTTGGCGCAGACGGTGGTGCTGTTGCTGCTCTTTGTGTTTCTGAGCACTAACCTTGCGGTGCTGGTACTGCGCCGTGACACCCTCGACGTCGACCATTTTCGCGTGCCCACCTGGGTGCCGGTGCTGGCGATTGTGTCGTGCCTGCTTCTGCTCAGCCAGCAGAGCCTCGACACCTGGTTGCGGGGCGGCGCGCTGCTGCTGTTGGGCATGCTGTTGTACGGCTGCAACCGGCTGGCGACCCGGCCTAAAGCTTGAACTGGCGGGTCAGTTGATTGAGGTCGGTCGCCAGCTTGGTCAGCTCGGCCGTGGCAATCGCCGTCTGGTTCGAGCCTTCGGAGGCCTCGCTGGACAGGTCGCGGATACTCACCAGGTTGCGATCCACTTCGCGCGCGACCTGGGCCTGTTCCTCGGCGGCGGTGGCAATCATCAGGTTGCGCTCGTTGATCTGGCTCAGGGAGTCGGTGATGTCGCCCAGCACTTTTCCGGCGCCATTGGCCATGTCCAGGGTCTGGCTGGCTTGAGCGCTGGTCTGGTTCATCGACGACACCGCATTGCCCGTGCCCGTCTGGATCGAGCTGACCATCTGCTCGATTTCCTGGGTGGATTTCTGCGTGCGATGGGCCAGGGCTCTCACTTCATCGGCCACCACCGCGAAGCCACGACCGGCTTCACCGGCGCGCGCGGCTTCAATGGCGGCGTTCAAGGCCAGCAAGTTGGTTTGCTCGGCAATCGCCCGGATCACGTCCAGCACCTTGCTGATGTCGTTGGCCATGGTCGCCAGCACTTGCACTTCACCGGAGGTGGACTGCACGTTGGCGACCATCAGGTTGATGGCCGCGACGGTGTCGTTCACCTGATTGCGCCCCGCGATGGCGGCCGAGCTGGATTGCGCGGTCAGTTCGGAGGTGGTGGACGCGTTGCCTGCGACTTCTTCCACGGCTGCAGTCATTTCGGTGACGGCGGTGGCGGCCATTTCGATTTCATGGTTCTGCCGCTGGATAGTGCGCGACGCGCCCTCGGTCACTGCGTGCATTTCTTCGGCGGTGGCCGCCAGTTGCGTGGAGGAGTCGCCGATCAGCGCCAGTGCATCACGCAGATTCGATTGCATGGTGGCAATGGCTTTTGACAGCTGCGCCGCTTCATCGGAGCCGTCCACCTCGATGCGCTGGCTCAAGTCATTGGCGGCAATGCGTTGGGCCATCAGCAGCGATTGATTGATCGGCACTGTGAGACTGCGGGTGTAAAGCCAGGCCAACAGTAAAGAGGCGGTTATCGACAGGAGCAGGAACACGCCGACGATCATCAGTGTTTGCTCATAAACGTCATCGGCCTCCTGTCCGGCTTTTTTTGCTTTGTCCTGGTTAATGCTGATGAGTTTTTTCAACGCGGTTTCGACTTTGTCCGCGGATTCTTTCATGGGCCCGTTTGATACGGCGACTGCGCCTTCCAATTGTTGTGCGCCAACTAAGGCAAGGTAATTGTCCTGGATTTTAAAATAGTCGGTTTGTATCTCCCGCAACTGCGCAAACGCTTCCTGGCCTTGCGGTGTGACGATAAAGTTTTTCAAGGACTGCGCGTATTGATCGACCAACTGCCGCGATTGCTGGATATCGCTCACCGCTTTGGTCCGGCGCTCCTGGGGCTCGATCGGGTTGCGCACCCGTGCGTTGTTGGATCGGATGGCGACAAACTCCCGGTCCAGTTGGCCCAATAGTTGTACGCTGGGTAATATGTTGGTTTCGACATATTTCTCTGCCGTTCTAAGCAGTCCGGCTTGCCTGAGTGCGAGCAATCCCATCGCAATAATGATCAGGCAGAAAAAACCGAAACAAACAGCAGATCGCGGTGCGAGATTTAGCTTTCGCAAAAACATGTCAACTCCTCAGGTGTGGGCGCTTTCACCCGTGGAATTAATATCGACACTCTTGTTCGGAACTTTAAGTTTGTTCGAAATATAGTTTTGGCTGTTGGGTGTTGCAGTTAGTCAATAATAATTAGATGTCCAATTGTTTCGGTATTCACGAAGGATCAGTCCTGCACCCACTGCACACTGTCGAACACAAAGCCCGGGCTCAGAAAACCCTGGCCCGTCTTGCCCGAAGCAACGCCAATCTCCAGTGAATTTACTCCTGCATGCAAGGCCGTGGACGGCACATTGATGTCGAACACGGTGTTGTTGCCTCGATACGTCCCACGGGTGATGCCACGGCTGTGGGGCTGGTTGGAGGCCGGCAGCACCGGCGCCGTCCACTGCTGATTCACGCTCACCGTCGGCCGCCCGCCAGCCTGGGCCAGTGAGATGAACAGGCGCAGGCGGTAAGCGCGCAGCTCATTGGCAGCCAGGACGAACTGGATGCGCGCAGGGCTGTTGACGTCGCGCCATTGCGCGGCGGGGAAGGCGTCGGGCTTGCTGGTGCCAACGCTGTAGGTGACGGGCGCCCAAGGGGTCATGCGTGCATCACTGGGATGGGCGGAGGGCAGCAGACGCGCATTGAGAAACCCGGCCGGCGTGCCATCGGGTGTGCCGATCTGCCATTTCACCTGACCCGCTGGCGGATGTGCCTGCAAGCTCGCCTGACTGGTAGCGCCTGCGCTGATATCCACCCAGCTCTGCGCCACCTCAAGTTCACCCTGATACAGCGTCATGCGGTAATGCCCCGGCCGCACCCCCGTCAACTGGAACCGCCCGCTGCCGTCGGCCCGCGCCCAGTATTGGGCGTTGCCATTGCTCAAGCCCACCACTGCCGGCAGTCCATGGGCCACGCCGCCAACCTGGCCGGTAATGGCACCGCGTTCTGCGCTGCCCACAAAACCTGCGAGTCCCAGGCGGTTGTCGACGAACCCCAGGTCGGTCAACGCCGCGCCGGGTGCGTCACCGTCGGTGAACAGCAGCCCGTAGACGCCGTGCAGGCCGCCGCGATAGGGCTCGGTCTGGGTGTGGTTGGAGAACATGTAGTTGTACAGCTCGTGGGTGACGGGGGTTTTCTGCGTGGCGATGTCCTTGAAGAACGGGCCGCCCGCGCTCAGCTCGCGGTTGCCCATCAGCATGTACACCGCCACCCCCGGGCCTTTGACGCCGTGCAGGGGGTCATCGATCATCGGTTGCGCCGAATAGAACTTGGAACTTGTGCGCCCGTCGGCCAGCAAAAACACGTCCTTGCCTTCGATGGCCGTGCCGACGTTGGAGTCGGTGCCACGCTGTGCCTTGGGCAGCTTGCTGACATCCAGCCGCGCTACAAAGCGCAACTCGCCCACCGGCAGCAGCGTCGGCGCGTAGGTCGCCATGTAGATCGCCGCGCGCCCTTTATCGGCCAGGTAGTAGTGGATCAGCTCTCCCGAGCGCGCGCTGATCACAATCACATCGCCCACAGTGCGCGCCTCCACCTGAGCACTGCCAAGGCCCGAAGCAATCTGCGAAGCCTTGGGTTCGGTGGTCTGCAGTTCGTTGCCGCGATAGCGCATCGAGACCAGGTCTCCATTGTGCGTGTCCACGCTGAAGACCAGGTTGGCGCCGGTGTCGACCACGATGTGCGAGTCACTGCGGCTAAAGCCGAAACCGGCGGCGTGGGCCTGGGCTGCCAGGGTGCACAGCATGATCAGCATGAGACGTCGCATCAGCTTTTCTCCAGGTTCATATGGCCCGCACCGGCATTGCGGGGCACCTGCAGGCGCACCTTCTCGGGCGCCTGCGGTGCCACAAGGTACTGGCGGTATGGGCTGAACGCCTCCAGTGCCGCCGCGTCCTGCGGCCGATAATCGTCGCCACTCTGGTGCTGCTGGTTCGGCACACAGGGCCTGCCGATGGCTGCCTGGCAGGCGTTATCGGCGGCGGAGGCGAAGAGGGCGAAGGCGGTGCCGGGCTGGCGGGCATCGTTGAACAGCGGGTGGGACACGTCGTCGAAGACATTGCCTTCCACCAGCAGATGGGCGCTGGCGGTGCGCGACATGATCGCGCCCTGGTAAGTCAGGTGGGCGAACACATTGTTGACCAGTTGCGCACGCACCTCGGCATCGCCCATTCCCCCGGCGTGAGGCGCACGCCCCGAGGTGTCGTGCACGTAGTTGCCCACCAGCGTCAGGGTGTCGTGGTGACCGAGAAACAGCCACACCCAGTAGTGGTGACCGTCACAGGTCGCCGAATAGGGCGTGCGGCCGTCGAATTCGTTGTTGGAAATCGTCACATGAGTGGCGCTGCCCCAGCCGCTCACGATCATCTGCCGACCGATCCGCGCGAAGGTGTTGTGGTCGATCCATACGCCATCGGTATCGTCCAGGGTCAGCGCATCACCGCCCCAGACCACGCGGGGGTTGATGTCCGAGAGCGTGAGGTTACGCACGATGACATTGCGCGCGCCGCCGCCGATGAACAAGCCCATGCCCTGGATCCCGGCATGGGCGCCCACGCCCAGCAGCGTCTTGTTAGAACCGACCTTCAAGCGCTGCAGGCCGGCCTTGTCATAGCTCACCGTGGCCGGCGGTTTGGACTGGCAAAAATGGTTGGCGCCGTCGATGGCCCACTGGCCACCGCCCTTGGGGCAGGCATTGGCCATGCAACCGGCCTCGGTCACCCGGGCGCTGCCGTCGGTTACTACTGAGCCGCGAAAATCGAACGAGTGGTCCAGAGCGATCACGCGCGGCGTGGTGTCGGTGCAATTGCCGCGCGCATCGAAGCGGTCGCACAGGGCGTTTTTCAGCTCGGCTGGGGTGGCGGGGTGCACGGCGGCGGCCTGGTCACCGCCGCTGACCCCTTGGGCAAAGCCTTCAGGCGCGTCAGCAGCGTGACACAGCGGCGCCGCCAGCAAACACAGGCAGAGCACAAAAGAATTTCGACGCATCATCGGCATGTTCCTGAGTGGCCTACTGCAGGCCGGCCATCATCCAAATACCCGGGGGCTTTTTCAAATGGTTTGAAACCGATTGCGATGTTCTTCAGCTGCTGTTCAGTTGCGGCAAACCGGCGCTGTGGCTAAGGAGCTTGTTGTGGCTCGCGGTTTTTTGTTGTGAACAGGCTTGTTGTGGCGAGCGGGCTTGCCCCGCGTTGGGCTGCGCAGCGGCCCCAAAAGCCATGCTCCGCGCGGTGTCAGGCACACCGCATGTTCCTTGATGGGGGGCGCTACGCACCCCAACGCGGGGCAAGCCCGCTCGCCACAACAAGCCCGTTTGCCAAGAAAAAACTGCTCCTACAACAAGCTCGATTGCCACAAAGCCGTGCCTCACGGCACCAGTTCAGCTTTGGTCAAACCATACTCCCCCAGCGAATACAGCAAGGTCCCATACCCCAACTGATCGTAGCCGCCGCTGTCGGGGCCGTAGTCGCCGCCGCCGCCTTCGGGTTGGACCTTTTGCGCGAACGCTTTCACATAAGGCGCGTTGAGGCCCTTGAGTACCACGTAGTGGTTATAGAGCAATTCCCAGATCGGGCGGATATCGCCACGCTTGTCGGGCGAGATCACCTTCTGCTTGAACGCGCTGTTGATAAATGTGGTGAACGGCACTTCATGGTTCAGGTTGTACTTGGCCACATACTCGGCGCCTTGCAGCACGCGGTTGTTCTGGTAGCCGAACAGATCGTCGCCCTGGCTCCAGGCCATCTGGCAGAAGCTGCCGAGCAGGGCGATGTCGAGCATCGTGTGGGCCTGGTCGCGGCCGCTTTCCTGAACCTGGCCCAGGCCCTCGGGGTAGAGCTTCCACACCGCGTGCTCGATGGCGCCATTGCCGGCCCCGTGCTTGAAGTAGTCGACGGCTTCGTTGTAGAGATCGCGGCGGTCGGTCAGCACGCCGATGGCCAGGATCGAGTTCATGTTCGCCAGGTCCCAGTTGGCCCAGTGGTGATCCGGCAGCATGCCGTCCTGATGCACCAGGAAGTCATGGTTGATGGGGTAGAACACGCTGAGCATCATGCTTTGAAAACGGTGAAAGTCCTCAGCCTTCCATTTCGGGTAGCCGCGCAGGATTTCCCCGGCATTGGCCAGTTGGTAACCGTACAAGCCTGCCGCCAGGGACCTGCCGTTTTCGCCCTCGATGCCGGTGAGGGTGGATGCCCAC
The DNA here is from genome assembly GCF_036864995.1 of Pseudomonas trivialis. Lineage (NCBI taxonomy): Bacteria > Pseudomonadati > Pseudomonadota > Gammaproteobacteria > Pseudomonadales > Pseudomonadaceae > Pseudomonas > Pseudomonas trivialis. Next base: position 2,115,272 of record NZ_CP142151.1, read on the forward strand.
TGGTCGAGGATACTCACGGCCTTGTCGGCATAGGCCGCATCGCCGGAGATCTGCCAGCGCAGGGCCAGGGCATAGGCTGCCGCGGCGTCGTTGAACAGTTTGTTGTAGTTGTTGGGGCCGCCGGAGGTACGGTAAACCACCGGCACCGGGTTGGCTTGCCAGGTCAGTGACGCGTGTTTGTTGTCGATCAGCTTCTGCCAACCCTCCAGCCAGGGATGGTTATGGTTGGCGATTTTTTCGCGAATACGCGTGAAGTCCTGCTGGGTCTGCAACAGGCCCGGGTGCACGAACGCGCCCGTGTGGGAGGTGGAGGCGAGGGCGCCGAGACTCATCGACAACGCGCCAAGCAGCACGGCCCCTTTGGATAATTGATGGATACCGCGCGTTGCCTTGAGCAGAACGTTCATCGTGTTGTCGCCTCTGTATGTGGAATCCTGCGCTGCGTGAACAGCATGACGTAAAGCACCGGGATCAGTCCCAGCGTGACCAGGGTGCCAAGCGCCAGGCCGCCCATCAGGGTGATCGCCATGCCTTCCCATAGCGGCCCGGCAAACAGCATCAGCGGGACCAGCCCGATGATGCAGATCAGTTTGGTCATGACGATGGGGCGCAGGCGTTTGACGGCGGCATTCACCACCGCGTCGTGCACCGCCAGGCCGTCATGCAGTTCCGCTTCGATGCGTTCGAGCAGCAGCACCGCGTTGTTCACGATAATCCCCGCCAGTGACAGCAGACCGAACGTGGCCATGAAGCCGAACGGGTAGCCGGTGATCAGCAGCGCGGCCGCCACGCCGATCAACACGAACGGGATGGCCGAGACCACGATCAGCACCTTGCGCAGCGAATTGAATTGCCAGACGAACAGCAACAGCATGGCCACCAGCGCGTGGGGCAGGTATTGCAGGAGCGCCTGGTTGGCCTCCGCCGAATCTTCGATCTCGCCGCCCAACTCAATCCGGTAGCCGGGCGGCAGGCGCAGGGCGGCCACTTGTGGCGCTAGCCGTTCGACGATGGAGGTGGCGGTCAATCCCGGGTTGTGCCCGACCACGGTGATTGCGCGCTCCTGATTGCGGCGCACCAGGGTCGACGGTTCGCTGGACGCACGAATCTGTGCAATCGCAGTCAGCGGTACGGGTGTAGAACCATCGGCCGGATACACCAGAATGCCGCGCAGGTCGGGCGCGGCGCCGCTCACCGCCGCCGGCTCGCGCACCACCAGCGGCACGCGGGTTTCACCGTCCTGCAGGGACGAAACCTGAAGGCCGCCAAAATGCAGTTGCAGGGCCTGGGCGATGGCTTGGGTGTCCACGCCGGCGCGGCGTGCGCCGGGTTGATCAACCTCGACGGTGTAGCGCGTGAGTCGCGTGCTCCAGTCGTCGCGCACATCCAGGGTGCCCGGCACTTGCAGCAGGGCGGCTTCGATCTGCGCAGCGAGGGTGCGCAATACGTTTTCATCCGGGCCGATGATGCGATAGATCGCCACGCCGACCTCGGTGGTGCCCAGGGAAAACCGCTTGGGCTCGGCGCGCAGCTCTGGGTGTTGCTTGAGCAGGTAGCGGCGCACGTTGGCGATCTCTGCATCGATGTCGCTGCCGGCCTTGACGCTGACGGTGAAGTACGCGGTCTCCGGCGCCGGCAGCGGCGGGTTGAGGCCCAGCACGATGCGCGGCCCGCCGTCGCCGACGTAGCCGATGCTGTCGACCACCGCCGGCTCCTTGCTCAGCCACAAGCTGATCTCGCGCACGCTTTGCAGGGTCTTGCGCGAACCGCTGCCCGGCTCCAGGGTGATCGGCACCTGGAACTGCAAACGGTCCGACTGCGGCAAAAAGTCATAGGGCACGCGCATCAGCTCGAACACGGCGGCGGCCAGCAGCACCAGCATCGCTATCAGGAACAGCAGCTTGTGCTGCAAAACGCGGCAGATCACGGCGCGATAGCCACGGTAAAAGCCGCTGTCGTAACCCTCGTCCGCCGCCTCGTTGGGTGCGGCCCTGGTGAAATACAGGCACAGCAGCGGCGTCACCGTGATGCTCAGCAGCCACGAGCCGAGCAGCGTCAGCGCCAGCACGATGGCCAGCGAGCGCAGGTATTCGTTGGTGCTGGTCTGGCCCAGAAAGAACGGCGAGAACGCCAGCACGATCACCAGCGATGAGGTCAACAACGGAATCGCCAGGGTGCGCCCGGCCTCCACGCAGGCCTGACGACGCGCCTCGCCGGCATGCAGGCGGCGCTCGATGTCTTCGGCAATCACGATGCCGTTGTCCACCAGCAAACCGAGGGCGAGGATGATCGCCGCAATCGACACGGTCTGCAGTTCGACGCCGAGCATGCGCATGGCTATCAAGGTGCCGAGAATGGTCAACGGCACGATGGCCCCCACTACCAGCCCGGTGCGCCAGCCGAGAAACAGCATCACCACCGCCATCACAATGACCACCGTCTCGATCATCACTTGCTTCATTTTGCTCATCTGCAGATCGACCACATCCGCCTGGAACGTCACCACATGGGTGGCAAACCCCAGCGGCAATTGCGGTTCCAGCTGCGCCAGACGGCTGCGCAGCGCGGCGCCGAACTGCTGGATGTTCTGCCCGGCCGCCATGGACACGGCCAGCACCACCGCGTCCTCGCCTTGATAGATCGCGGCAGTCTGCGGCGGGTCGGCGGCCATCACCGACACCTGCGCGATGGCGCCGAGCGCGACCGACTGCGCACTGCCGGCGGCGCCCGGCAGCTGGATCGGCAACTGGCGCAGTTGCTCCACGCCGAGCAGTTCGCCGCTGACGGTGAGGGTGGTGCTCTGCCCGCCGATCTCGGCGATGCCGCCGGGCGCCAGCACGTTCTGTTGCTGCAACTGCTGGAACAGCTGCTGCGGTGACAGGCCCAGCCCCGCCAGGCGCTGCGGGTTGAAGTCGATGGACAGTTGTTGCTCCTGCACGCCGTGCAACGTCACCTGGCCGATGCCGGGCAAGCCGCCCAACTGATCGCGCAGGCGTTTGAGCGGCCCGCGCATCTCGCTCATGCTGTAGCCGGGCGCGGTGACGGCAATGGAGGCCACGGCGACCCGGCCGAAATTGTCATCCACAAAAGGCCCCTGGGTGCCCGGCGGAAAGCTTGCACCGGCCTCGGTCGCCTTGTTGCGCACCTGTTGCCACAGCACGCCGAGGTCCTTGATGTCGTCGCGGGCGGTCACCTGGATGACCACGCTGCCGGGGTGGATTGTGGTGGCGATGGTTTTGATCTGCGGCAACTCGCGCAGTTTTTCTTCGGTAGGCCGCGCCAGCAGTTCTTCCACGCGCTCGCTGGGCAACCCCGGGAACTGGATGCTCACCAGCGCATCGCGGATGGTGACCGACGGTTCCTCCTGAGTCGGGAAACCAAGGAAGGTGGCCACGCCCGCCAGCAGAATCAGCAGCGCGCTGAATAACGTCAGGCGGCTGGCATTCAAGGCATGCAGGGTCAGGTTGCTCATTGGGTGACGCTCAAGCGGCTGGAGGATTGCAGCAGGTTGACGGGCTGGCCGTCATCGAGAAACGCGACGCCGGTGGTTACCACTTGTTCGCCGTCCGCAAGGCCCGCGTCGATGGCGACGCGACCCTGGTCGATCAGGCCGATGCGGATGTCGCGCAGCGCGACCTTGCCCTTGGCCGGGTCATACACGAATACCTGCACCTGTCTGGGGTCGGCGCCGATGCGCAGCGCCTGGGTCGGAATCGACAGCGGCAACGGGGCGCCACTCACCAGATTCACTGTGAGGTTCACGCCACTGGGCAGCGCAAGATCGTTGGCGAGCAGGCGAAAGCGTGCGCTTTGCACCACGCCGTTCTGCGCGCGCATCGACAGGCCCTCCAGCACCAGCGGCAGGCTGGAGCCGGGCGCGCTCGGGTCGGTGGCGACGGCGCGATCCCCCGGTTTGAGGCCGATGGCCTGTTCCACCGGGATCGGCACGATGACCTGCGCGGCATCCGCGGCCTCCAGTTCCATCACCACCTGACCCGGCGACAACTCGCTGTACAACTGCGCCGTGCGCGCCACGATGCGTCCGTTGAACGGCGCAACAAGCTGGCCCTGGCGCTGATCGCGGCGCAGCAGATCCAGCGCCGTTTCATCCGCCGCCTGTTGCGCGACGGCCGCTTGCCAGGCCGTTTCGGCTTGCTCCACGGCGCTGGCGGCGACGCTGCCCTGGGCAAACAGCTGTTGCTGGCGCAGCCGGTTGCGCTTGCGCTCGCCGGTCTGCGCGACACTGGCAAACAGACCGGCCTGCGCCTGCTTCAGGCGCAGTTGCACCGCCGCGCTGTCCAGGCTTGCAAGGACCTGGCCCTGTTTCACGGCATCGCCCACGTCGACATTCAACGCGACCAGGCGTCCCGCGCCTTCAAAGGCCAGTTCGGCACGCTGGCGCTGGCGCACCACGCCTGTCAACGGCAGGCCCTCGGCATCTGCGGCGTGCACGCGGGTGACCTTCACCGACCTCACGGTCGGCTCCGGCAGCGACTCCTCGCGCGAACAGGCTGCCACCACCAGGTAGGTCAGGCCAAGCAGCAGGCAATGGGCCCAGGGACGAAGTGGGGAGGTGGTCACGTTCATGGTGAAACCCTGTCTGCAAAGGAGGCCAACGGTGCGCCCGACAGCGCGCGATACAGCGCCAGGCGATTGAACAACACGGGATAGGCGGCGTTGCGCACTTGGAGGGTGGATTCGGCGAGCCGAATCGCGGCGACCGGCTGCTCCATTTGCGCTGCCGCACCGACGGCAATCTGCTGCTCGACACGCCTGACCTGCGCTGCGGTCAAGGCCGCCAGCTCGACCTGCGTGGCGGCATCGGCCAGGGCTTGACGGCGCTGGCTCAGCAGGTCGGCGATGTCGCGGAAGGCGTCCTGCACGGTCTTTTCGTACTGGGCGACGGCTGCTTGTTGGCGCACGTGGGCCAGGTCAAGGTTGGCCTGATTGCGCCCGCCGTCGAACAGCGGCAGGTTCAGTTGCGGCGTGAACAGCCAGGCGCCGCTGCCGGAGGCGAACAGGCTGCTCAAGTGCGGGCTGGCGATGCCGGCGCCGGTGCTCAAGGTGATCGACGGGAAGAACGCCGCACGGGCGGCTCCGATGTTCGCATTGGCGGCGCGCAGTGCCTCTTCGCACTGGCGCACATCGAAGCGCTGCAACAGCCGTTGCGAGGGCAGGTCGACCAGCCATGGCGGGGTGCTCAGGTCCATCGTGGGGCCGAGGGTGGCCGCCGTTGAAGGTGCCACCTGATAGCCGCTGACCCACGACAGCGCCTGCACGGCGCGCTCGTGCTCGGCGCGCGCGTTCTGCGCTTGCAGTGTGGCGCGGTGCACCTGCAGGCGTTGCGTGTCGACCGTGTCCTGGGCCACCAGGCCTGCCTGTTGCTGGCCGTCGAACAGGTGCAGCAACTGGTTCTGGTGCTCGAGGATGGTCTGGGTGTCGAGCTGGATGCCGGCCTGCAAGCGCTCCTGCAAATACAGGCGCGCCACCTCGACGATCAACGCCTTGCGCGCAGCCAGGGCGCCGTAGCGCGTGGCCAGGTAGTCATGCCGGGCCGCGTCGGACAGGCTGCGGACCCGGCCGAAAAAGTCCAGTTCGAAATCCGAAATGCCCACGGACGCCACCGCGATGTCCTGCCCGTAGCGCTCGTCGGCGGCCTTGTCGTGCAGGTGCTGGCGGTTGCGTTGCAGCCCCAGGCCGACGGTGGGCAGGCGATCGGCACGGGATAGGCCGTACTCGGCGCGGGCCTGTTCGACGCGCAATGTCGCCAGGCGCAGGTCGCGGTTGTAGGCCAACGCCTGCTCAACCAGATGGGGCAACTGCGCCGAGGCGTCCAGCCCGGTCAGCAGCTGTGTTTCTTCTTCGGACAGCGGCTGCACGGAGGTTTGCAGGGTGGGCGCCAGGGCGGTTACCGGTGCGTCGGTCCAACTGCCCGGCACCGGCAGCGCCGGCGTCTGGTAGGCAGGCGCCAGTGAACAAGCGGTCAGCGCGCCGCTCAGCAGCAAAACCGCACAGAGGCGTTCAGGCAGCTTGATAGGCTTGGACAGTGGTGCGGTGGTCGGCATAGCATCGGTTCGCGAAAGTCGGTGTAGGGCGATACTGACAGCGGACTTTCAATAAACCGTTCGTGAATTATCAAGGTTTCATCAAGAGGCTTCTTTGTGTCAGGAAAACGTATCCTCATTGTCGAAGACGACGCCGACAGCGCCAATATCCTCGAAGCCTACCTGCGCCGCGACGGCTTTGAGGTGGCCCTGGCCGAGGATGGCCGGCGCGCGCTCGACCTGCACAAAAGCTGGCAACCGGACCTGATATTGCTCGACGTGATGCTGCCGCACCTGAGTGGCACCGAAGTGTTGTCCGCCGTGCGCCGCAGCAGCGACACACCGGTGATCATGGTCACGGCCATGGGCGACGAGCCGGAAAAACTCGGTGCCCTGCGCTATGGCGCCGACGACTATGTGGTCAAACCCTACAGCCCGCGCGAAGTGGTGGCGCGGGTGCATGCGGTGCTGCGGCGCACTGGTGCCAGCCAGCCGGTCGAGCAGGTGCTGCGGCACCAGAACCTGCGGGTGGACCTCGGCGCCTTCACCGCCGCGATTGAACAGCACGATGCGCCGCTGCAGTGGCTGGACCTTACGCCCACCGAATTCAAGTTGCTGGCGACCCTGCTCAAGACCCCGTCCAAGGCGTTCACCCGCGACGAACTGCTGGAAATCTGCCTACCCGACAGCGAAGCGCTGGCCCGCGTGGTCGATGCCCACGTGCATAACCTGCGGCGCAAACTGGAAACCCATGGCATCGCCGGCGTGCTGGTGACGGTGCGCTCCATTGGCTATCGGTTTCGGTAATCGACATGACACAGACCTCTGGCGTCAACGACAAGCCTTTATGGCGCTGGGTGGGCATGCGCATGAGCCTGCTGGCGATTGGCGCGGTGGTGGTGATTGCGCTGTGCATGTGGATCAACTTCTGGGTGTCGGACTGGTATTTTCTCCAACACCTGCCGCCCGACGCGCGCGAGGAGTTGCTGCAACTGCGCGCCGAGCCGCAACTCAACGAGGTGCGCCTGCGTCAGCTGGTGGCCGAGTATTACCCGGTGGAGTTCTTCCAGCCGGACATCGCCAATCGCGACTGGCTGATCCTCGCCGGCCTGGTGCTGGTCGCCATTCCGATCATTATTTTCTTTGGCCTGTGGTTTTCGCGGCCCTTGTCCAGCCAGTTCTCGGCGATTGCCCAAGGCGCGCGACGGGTCGCCGGGGGGATTTCCTGACACGCCTGCCGATCCAGCCGCACACACCGGACGAGCTGCGCCGCCTGATTGGCGACTTCAACAGCATGACCACCCGGTTGCAGCGCTACGAGCGCGATGTGCGCGAGTCCAGCGCGGTGATCGCCCACGAATTGCGCACCCCGTTGAACGCAGCCATGGGGCGGGTCCAGGGCATGCTCGATGAGGTGTTCCCCAGCGATGCTGCGCAACTGAGCATGGTCAAGCGCCAGCTCGACCAATTGCGCAAACTGGTGGATGACCTGCACCTGTTGTCGATGACCAGGGCAGGGCGGCTGGTGCTGGAGCGCAGCGAGTTCTCCCTGGCAGCGCTGGTGAGCGAACGCCTGGCGTGGTTCCAGCCGCAACTGGACGAGGCCGCCATCGAGACCCACGTCAGCATTGCCCGGACGTTGTCGATCAATGCCGATCGCGACCGCCTGGGCCAGGTGCTCAACATCCTCATCGACAACCTGCTGCGCTACGCGGCCGGTGGCGGCGCGTTGACCATCACCGCGCGGCAGGTCCAGGCGCGCATCGTGATCGAGATCGCTGACCGAGGGCCGGGCATCGAAGCCGAGCACCTGGACAGTGTGTTCGATCGCTTCTGGCGTGCGGAGCGCTCCCGCGCCCGTTATTCCGGCGGCAGCGGGCTGGGCCTGTCTATCGCCCGCGCCATCTGCCAGGCCCATGGCGGGTCGATCACCGCCAGCAACCGCGAGGGGGGCGGAACCCTGATCAGGGCGGAATTTTTGCTGTAGCGGCCGCGTGGCGTGGAGTATTGGACGTGCTCACTCAATATTTCAGGGTTGGTTATATAGCAATCTTGATTGATCTAGTTGTAAGTAGTTGCTCAAGGCCATTAACTTGCCATGTAGTAGATAGTGGCCTTTGACTCCTTAAATAATTTTTCATAATGCCTGTTGCAAGTTCTATGTTAAACCTTGTTTCGCACTATTAACGCTATTCGACTGAATGCCATTAATCATTCGAAGTGATCGTGCGCCTTGAATTCAAATACCGCTTGTCACTTGAGCGTCAGTAAAAGGACATCAACATGAAACCTGCGAATCACACACCCACACGCTGGACCCGGGCTGATGCGCTGAAAGTCAATGAAAATGACCCGACTACCACGCAACCGTTAGTACGGCCTGACTTCCCCGTCATGAGTGACACTGTCTTTATCTGGGACACCATGCCCCTGCGCGACCTCGACGGCGCGGTGGTTTCCGTCGATGGCTGGTCGGTGATCTTCACGCTCACCGCCGACCGTCGCCCCCACGACCCGCAGTTTATCGATGCCAACGGGCGCTATGACATCAAACGCGACTGGGAGGATCGACATGGCCACGCGCGCATCTGCTACTGGTATTCACGCACCGGCAAGGACTGGATTTTCGGCGGCCGCGTCATGGCCGAAGGTGTGTCGCCCACCACCCGGGAATGGGCCGGCACGCCTATTCTGTTAAATAACAACGGTGATATTGACCTGTATTACACCTGTGTTACGCCGGGTGCGACCATTGCCAAGGTAAAAGGCCAGATCGTGACAAGTGAAGAAGGCGTGCAACTTGTCAATTTCAATAAGGTGAAGTTTTTATTTGCGGCAGACGGCACTTATTATCAAACCGAAGCACAAAATGCGACGTGGAACTTTCGTGACCCCAGCCCGTTTATCGATCCGCAGGATGGCAAGTTATATATGGTGTTCGAAGGCAATGTAGCCGGCGAGCGCGGCACCCATACGGTCGGCCCTGAAGAAATGGGCCTGGTTCCGCCGGGGCATGAGGACGTCGGCGGCGCGCGTTTTCAGGTGGGCTGTATCGGCATCGCCGTGGCCAAGGACCTGACTGGCGAAGAGTGGGAAATACTGCCGCCCCTGGTCACGGCAGTCGGCGTCAACGACCAGACTGAACGCCCGCATTACGTATTCCAGGACAACAAATATTATCTATTCACCATCAGCCACAAGTTCACCTACGCCGACGGCGTCACCGGCCCGGATGGCGTATACGGCTTTGTCAGCGAACACCTGTTCGGCCCATACCGCCCGATGAACGCCTCCGGGCTGGTGCTGGGCAATCCCCCCGCGCAGCCTTTCCAGACCTACTCGCATTGCGTGATGCCCAACGGCCTGGTGACTTCATTCATCGACAGCGTCCCCACTCAGGACGGCGACTTCCGCATCGGTGGTACCGAGGCGCCCACCGTCAGAATCGAGCTGCACGGCGACCGCTCGTTTGTGCGCGAAGCCTATGATTACGGCTACATTCCGCCGATGCGCGATGTTGTGTTGAGTTAACGCTGTAAGCCGCTTGCCTGTGCCCGTCAGGCAAGCGGCCTGATCGTTCAGTCACCTTCAAACCGAAAAAAATGAACCCCCGCAGTTTCTTCAGAACCTAAATGGACATGACCTGAAGGAGGTGCATCATGCAAATCACTTATCTGTGGATTTTCCTCGCCGTCATCGCACTGTTGCTCGATCTGTGGGTGATCAACAGCGTCTGGCGCAGCGACAATGCGTCAGGGAGCAAAGCCGGCTGGACAGCGCTGGTGCTGCTGTTGCCATTCGTCGGCGCTGTTATCTGGGGCGTCTCCGGCCCGCGCGGGGTGGCCAAAGCACCGTCCTCGCCGGAACACAGCAAGGGCTGACCTCATGGCGCAGCCCGATCACAGCGACCTGCACAACCGCCACTACCCGGTCGACGAAGACATGGCGCTGCAACGCAGGGTCTGGCGCTTTGAGCGTGTCGGTTGGTACACGCTGGTGCTGTTGATCGGTCTGACCCTGGCCGGCCTGTTTTCCAAGGGCCCCTTGAGCAACGCCGAAAGCAACAGTGCCGATGGGCAACTGCGGGTTGAGTACCAGCGCTTCATGCGCAATGGCGCCTCCGATGCGTTGATCATTCATCTGCAGGGTAAACCTGGTGAGCCGATTGAAGTGGCGATAAATGGTGAGCTGCTGCAAGGCTTCAACGTTGAAATGCTGCAACCCCAGCCGCTCAAGGCCAGCACGGCGGGCGAGGGCGTCAGGCTGTGGGTGCTCAGCGACATCGACGGTCGGGCTGCCCTGCATGTGACCCTGCGCAGTGACGGCGTGGGCCGTTTTGCCACACGGGTAACGTCAGCCAGCGGCGCGTCGGTGCAACTCTTACAATTCATTTACCCGTAGGGGGCATCATGGACTCGGTGCTGCGCGCAGCCGCGATTTACCTGGTGTTGATGGTGCTTTTCAAGATCGCCGGCAGGCGCTCGCTGGCCGAACTCACCACCTTTGACCTGGTGCTGCTGATGGTCATCGGCGAGGCCACCCAGCAGGCATTGTTGGGCGATGATTTTTCGCTGACCAATGCGCTGCTCGTCATCGCCACGTTAATCACCATCGACATCGGGTTGTCTCTGCTCAAGCAACGCTCGCGCTGGTTCTCGCGGGTGCTTGATGGCGGGCCGACCATCGTGGTCGAACAGGGTCAGCTGCTGCACGAACGCCTCAAACGAGCCCGCCTCGATGAGGGCGATATTCTGGAAGCCGCACGTTCCGCCCAGGGCATCGTGGAGATCAGCCAGATCAAGTTCGCCATTCTTGAACGCAATGGCAAACTTTCGGTGATTCCGTATGAATAACGCTATCGGCCTCCTCGCCTGCCGACGCGCCGATATCCACTACCGGGAACGTCAAATGGCTGGGGATCAGATCCTTGCGTTGCGCAACGTCGGGCGACCGCGAGGGGCAGACTCAGACTGACGAGTGGGCAGGCTGAGCCGCACCGGCACCGATTTGGCGGCAGGCACTTTACTGCGCTCAGCGTGATGCCAAAGGGGTAGCAGCGGGTTGCATTCAGGGTAATACGCCGCGGCGCAGCCTTCGGGAATGTCGTAGGCGATGATCTCGAACGGCCCCACCTGGCGCGTTACCGCAGGCTCGATGGCGGTGGTCAGCATGACCTGCTGGCCGGCCGCGAAACCCAGGCGCACGATGTCGTTGGCATGCATGAAAATGACTTCACGGGTGCCGCTCACCCCGCGAAAACGGTCGTCGAACCCATAGATGGTGGTGTTGAACTGATCGTTGCTGCGCAGCGTCATCAGTTGCAGTACATCGCGGTCAGGTTCGGTGAGGTTTACGTCATCGTCTTCGGCGAGGGTCACGGGGGTGACGAACTGCGCCTTGCCGCTGGGCGTTTCCCACTGTCTTTGCGCGGCGGCAATCGGGCGATGGAAGCCGCCGGGCTCGGCCATGCGGGTTTCCATGTCGTGGAAAATCTTCGGATAGACCGTGGCGATGGCGGTGCGGATCCTGGAGTAGTCGTCGTTCCAGGCTTGCCAGTCGATGGTGCAGCCGTTGGTGAGGGTGGCCATGGCCAGGCCGGCGACGATGCTGGTTTCGGCGCGCACCTGCGGGCCAACCGGTTCGGCATTGCCACGCCAGCTGTGGATGCAGCCGGTGCTGTCCTCGGTGGTATACAGCTGCGGCACGCCGTGCTGGCGGTCGATTTCGATGCGCCCCAGGCAGGGCAGCAGCCACATGGCGCGCGCGGGCAGCAGGTGAGTGCGGTTGAGCTTGGTCGCCACTTGCACGTTCAGCTGCAGATCTTGCCAGGCCGGTTCCATGCGCGAGGTGTCGGGAATCGCCCGCAGGAAGTTTCCGCCCAGGCCGATGAAGCCACGCACGCGGCCGTCGAGAATGCCTTCGCAGGCATCCACCGTGCACAGGCCCTTATGCGGCGGCACGCTGAAACCGAAGTGCTGTTCGATCAGCTCCGCCGGGACTTTCTTCGGGTCTTCGGTAATGCCCACGGTGCGCTGGCCCTGCACGTTGGAATGGCCACGCACCGGGCAGATGCCCGCGCCCGGCTTGCCGATATTGCCGCGCATCAGCAACAGGTTGACCAGCATCTGCACGTTCGTCACGCCGTGTCGGTGCTGGGTGATGCCCATGCCATACACCAGCATCACGCGCTGGCTGCGCGCATACACGGTGGCGGCGGCTTCCAGCGCGCCACGGGTCAGCCCGCTCTGGCGTTCCAGTTGCGCCCAGTCACAGCCACGAACGTAGGTAGTGAACGCCTCGAAGCCTTCGGTGTGGCTGGCGATGAAGTCATAGTCCAACACCGCCGGCGTGCCGTGCTCGGTGGCCTGGTCATCCATGGTCAGCAGCGCCTTGGCGATGCCGGTGACAGCCGCCGTGTCGCCACCAATGGCGACCTGGTGGTATTGGGTGCTGATCAGAGTCGACTCGGGCGTAAGCATTTCTCTGGGCGACTGCGGGTTGACGAAGCGCTCCAGGCCGCGCTCGCGCAGGGGGTTGAAGGTGATGATCGGCACGTCGCGTCGGCGCGCGTCCTGCAGTGGGTGCAGCATGCGCGGGCTGTTGCTGCCGACGTTCTGACCAAAGAAAAACAGGCAGTCGGTGTGCTCGAAATCGTCGAGGGTCACGGTGCCCACGGGCACGCCGATGCTCTCCTGCAACCCCACCGAGGTGCTTTCGTGGCACATGTTGGAGCTGTCGGGCAGGTTGTTGCTGCCGTAGGCACGGGCGAACAGCTGGTACATGAACGAGGTTTCCAGCGACGCGCGCCCCGAGGCGTAAAACACCACGCTGTCCGGGTCCATGGCTTTGAGCTGCGCGCCGATGTCGCGGTAGGCCTCTGCCCAGGAGGTTTCGCGGTAGCGGTCCGTGACGGGGTCGTAGCGCATGGGGTGGGTCAGGCGACCCTGCTGCTCCAGCGCATAGTCCGACCATTCGCGCAGCTCGCTGAGGCTGTGCTCGGCAAAGAAGGCTGGGTCGGTCTTGAGTGAGGTAAGTTCCCAGGCGGTCGCCTTGGCGCCGTTCTCGCAAAATTCCAGCGCATGGGGACGGCCGGGTTTGGCCCAGGCGCAGCTCACACAGGCGAAGCCGTCCGGCTTGTTCTGTTTGAGCAATGCCGCCGGCGCTTTGCCCAGTGCCTGCTCGCGCCACAGGATGCGCATCACCGATTGGGCAGAGCCCCATCCGCCACTGGCGTGGGTGTAGGGCTGGAAGTGACTCTTGGGGTAGATGAGCATCAGGCACTCCCAGGCATCGGCCGGAACCGGTCAAGGTCCCCGTTTGGTGCAAGCTTCGCGCTACGTGCGCATCGCGCGCTGAATGCGCATCCACTCGCGATACGCCGCTGTGCGCTGGGTATCAGCGAGTTTTTTCGCTTCGGTAAAACGTGCCCAGGTGAGCGGATCGCCGCTGTAGGACTCGATCAACTGGTAAGCCAGGGCGTCCAGTCGGTCGGCTTCGAAGAACATGGCGGTGTTCTGCGCGATTTCGTCATCCCAGGTATGGCTGGGGCTGGGGCTGGTGCTGCGATTGAGTGTCTGACTGTTCATGATGTAACGCTCTGTGCCCAATTAATCTCGGTAGCGCTGCTCCACTGCACATCAGTGATGCCGTATTTCTCGGCCATGGGGCGGGAGACACGCTTGAGGTTCTGCTGACCAAACCTGGGTATCACAGCCACCCCCGCATCGCAGCTTGCCCAATGCCAGGCTTCGGCATTGTTCATCTGCGATGCGCGCACGATGAAGGACTTGGGTTCACCGTGCAGCTGGTAGTGAATAGTGAATAAATCGTTGCGTTTCATGAGACCTCCCTATGCTCATGAGTAACAGATGATTGACGTCACAGAAGATTCAAAATAATTGAGGCGTCAATCGTCCACGGTAAAGGTGACAAAGCCTGGCCCGTCATTTGGCCGTTCAATCTCGACAATCACACCGCCCACGGCGGTGCCATCAGGCAGGTTGACGGTCACATGGTTGGGGTGACCCGGCCACTGCAGCGGCGTTTGGAAACTCAGGCGCACGATGGTCGGTTTACCACTGCCGGTCATCTGAATATCAACCGACTCATTCAGGCGTTCCACGGCCTCGGTGCCGAGGTGGCGCGACGCGGTGATAACGCTGGCAGGACCTTGATAGTCGTAAGACATGCGGAGTTACCTCAGGTGATAGGGGGCAATCTTGCCAAGCGGTAGAGCCCGCGGCGCGGGCGATCGTTCAATGCAAATGAGCGAACGGCGGCCGTCAGTGCCGATGGGGTGTTGCCGTGGGATCGACGATCTGGATGATCTCGCCCTGCTGCCACGCATCCGCGCCAGGGGCAATCGGTGGCGCGGGAATGTCGGCCCGTCCGGCTTTCTTTTTGTTGCTGTCGATCCCCAGCCGCTGATCGCGTTCGGCGACCATCGCCGAATCGGCCTGCCCCTCGGCGGTAAACCCCATCATCAGTTGGGGCACGCCCAGAGGCAGACGCTTGTCGAGGTCGGTGTGCCAGGTATGCCAGGTCTTGCCGTAGGTGTGCACCAGCTTTTCCATCAGGGCGTGCTCGGCCACTTCAGGAATGCCGGGCGCCACCAGTTGCCCCGAGTTCACCTCATGCACATGGCTGTGCCACAGGGCTTTTTCCGCCGTCGGCAGCGCGTTGAACAACTGCTCGCTGATGATGTATTCCACCCCCATCAGCTTTGCCTCCTTGCGATTGCCGTCATAGATCACGCACTGGATCACCTCTTCGTTGAGGATGGCGCAGTAGTGGTGCGCTTCCATTTGTACATCGGGGTGACCGTTGTAGAAGTGGAAGCCATCCAGGTAGGCATTCAGCGCATCGATCGGCGGGCGTGACTGCAGCACGGCGGCGCCGGTATCGAGTGCGCGCGTGGTCGCAGTTTTGGCCTTGCCGGGCGCCTCGACGTTGGAGGGCGAATCATTGCCGGCGCAGGCGCCGAGCAGGGTGAGGGCGGCTGCCAGGCACACGGCCCTGGCGGTGCGGTGGGAAGTGGTGTCAGTCATCGTAGCGTCCATCCTGTTGGCATCCATGTACTGCTTGGAAAGACTGCGCCCGCGCACGTTCAAAACTCTTTAAACCTTCTGCACATGCACAGTGTCGATTGCTCAGGACACGTCGGAGGGAATGCAAATGATAGGGATCGTGATACCTGCCCATAACGAAGAGCGATATATCGGCGAATGCCTCGACTCCGTGTTGCGCGCCACTGAGCATCCGGCCCTCAAGGGTCAGACGCTGGAGATTCTGGTGGTGCTGGACGACTGCTCGGATGGCACGCCCGCGCAGGTGTCGGCAAAGCAGGTAGAGCGCCTGGACGTGTGCTTTCGCAATGTCGGCAGGGCCCGGGCCACAGGGGCCGAGCAGCTCTTGAAGCGCGGCGCGCGCTGGCTAGCCTTTACGGATGCCGACACGGTGGTGCCGCCGGACTGGCTGGCACGTCAGATCGGCTTTGGGGCCGACGCGGTGTGCGGCACCGTCGACGTGGATGGCTGGAGTGAACACGACGAAGCCGTGCGCTCGCGGTACCTGGCGCTGTACCAGTTCATCGAAAACCATCGCCATATCCACGGCGCCAACATCGGCCTGAGTGCCGAGGCCTATCTGACGGCCGGCGGCTTTCAGCACCTGGCTGCCCACGAGGATGTGCGCCTGGTGGCAGATCTTGAACGGACCGGTGCACGCATCGTCTGGACCGCCACCAACCCGGTGATCACCAGCGCACGTCGCGACTACAAGTGTCGCGGAGGGTTTGGCGAATATCTGGCCACGCTGGTGCCCGGCTTTGGCGTCGATGCTTGTCCGGGAGCGAGCGCTGCGCTCGGTGTGGAGTAGACGTGGATCTGGTTGACTGGGTGCAATGGCCCGCCATGGCCGTGACCGTGCTTTCAGCCTGGTTCATCGGTTCGCAACGCCCGCGCCGACGCATGCTCGCGTTCTGGGGTTTCATCCTCAGCAACACGTTGTGGGTGGCCTGGGGCTGGCATACCAATGCCTACGGCTTGATCGTGCTCGAATGCGTTCTGCTGGGCATGAACGCGCGGGGCTTCACAAAGAACCTGCGCGCGCAGCGCAATGCCGGATGATCTTGATCATCGATTTTGCACGTTCTTTCTGAAGCCGCGCAGGTTCATCAGACACAGGCATATTTGCAGCACAATCAGCGCATACGCATGGGCCTGAACGCCCCAGATGACCCACAGAATATTGCTCAAGATAAAACAGACAAATCCTGCCATCCGTCTTGCCGGGCGCTGAGACCCGATCAGCCATGCCGCCATTACGGTGACCGCCATGGCAGGCCATTGCACCCAATCCACATCACTCAAGCCAGCGTCCTCGTTCTTTATTCCGTTTAAAACACAGAGGGCCGCCTGGGTGAATGATTCAGATTTTTTGCCGGTGGTGCCTTGACCGCTTGTCAGCCAGGCAGACTATTTGTTGAACAGGCACAGGTGTGTCCGGGCCAGATAAAACAAGGGCTGACGGCCCGTGTTTGAATCCGCCTGGAGATGATCATGAAAAAACTATCGATGTGCCTGAGCCTCTGCAGCGTGTTCCTGCTGCACGGGTGCTTTGACAATGCCGACAACAACACCAAAGGCAATACCGATGGAAGCAAGTCGTCGGTGCAGATGCAGGAAGGGAAGGTGGAAGGTGGGAAGTGAAAGCGGGGATGCATCGCGGCGCTCATTGTCCGTATCGAAGGGTGCCGTGAATCCATCGAAAACGTATTCCGGTAATTCCTGCAGCAACGCCAACTGTTTCAGATGAGCTGATTAGGCGCTGTCTGGAAGCGGCGCCCAGCTTCTGCGGTGAGCAGGCTTTATGTGGCGAGCGGGCTTGCCCCGCGTTGGGGGGCGAAGCGCCCCCATTCAAGGAAAACGCGTTGTAACTGATGCTGCGCAGCGCCTGGTTTCAGGGCTGCTGCGCAGCCCAACGCGGGGCAAGCCCGCTCGCCACAACAAGCCCGCTTGCCACATACAGCCTGCTTGCCACAACAAGCCTGTTCTCCATATAAGTCTCTGAGATGGCGCAAGAAAGAGGGCTTGCAATGCTCGCGGCCTCACTCACAGCTGCTCCAACAGCCAGGTGCGAAACGCAATCAACGAAGGCAGCCTTTCATTGCGCGGCGGATAAGCCAGGTAATAACTGCGCTGACTGGCGAAGGGCTGCCATCGAAAACGTATGCCGGTAATTCCTGCAGCAACGCCAACTGTTTCAGATGAGCTGACCAGACGCTGTCTGGAAGCAACCCCCAGCTTCTGTGGCGAGCAGGCTTTATGTGGCGAGCGGGCTTGCCCCGCGTTGGGGTGCGTAGCGCCCCCATTCAAGGAAAACGCGTTTTAACTGACGCTGCGCAGCGCCTGGTTTCAGGGCTGCTGCGCAGCCCAACGCGGGGCAAGCCCGCTCGCCACATAGAGCCTGCTTGCCACAACAAGCCTGTTCTCCACATAAGTCTCTGAGATGGCGCAAGAAGGAGGGCTTGCGGTGCTGGTGGCCTCACTCACAGCTGCTCCAACAGCCAGGTGCGAAACGCAATCAACGAAGGCAGCCTTTCATTGCGCGGCGGATAAACCAGATAATAACTGCGCTGACTGGCGAAGGGCTGCCCCAGGCTGATCAATTCGCCCTTGGCCAGTTCGTCGCTCACCAGGATACGCGGCACCAGGCCGATGCCGATGCCTGCGCGCACGGCCTGGATCAGGTGCGACGTCAGCTCAAAGCTCGGCCCCAGGCGCATCAGGCGATGGGGCAGGCGGTGGTGGCTGA
The DNA here is from genome assembly GCF_036864995.1 of Pseudomonas trivialis. Classification (NCBI taxonomy): domain Bacteria; kingdom Pseudomonadati; phylum Pseudomonadota; class Gammaproteobacteria; order Pseudomonadales; family Pseudomonadaceae; genus Pseudomonas; species Pseudomonas trivialis. Next base: position 2,133,130 of record NZ_CP142151.1, read on the forward strand.
ACCACTCGCCCCAGACGCTGGCATTGTTTGCCACATTCAACAGCATCTGCTGTGCCAGGTGCTGCGCTTGCCAGTCTTCGTGGGCCTGGGCGGCTTCGGGCGAGATGATCACCAGCAGTTCTTCCATGTGCAACCGATGGCTGATCAGCCCTGGCAGATCGGCACTGCCCACGACGATGGCGGCATCGATGCCGCTGGTTTCGAAGTCGATGGCGTCGATCCGCGAATGGATGTGCACCAGCATGCCGGGATGGCTTTTGTAAAAATCATGCAGGCGCGGCAACAGCCACTTTGAGCCAAAGGTCGGCAAGGTGGCCAGGCGCAGGGTGCCGCTGCCCGATTGGTAGGCCAGGGCCTGCAACGTGGCGCTGCGGATCAGGCCGAGCGCATGGCTCATCTCGCGCTGATACAGCCTGCCCACATCGGTCAACTGGACGTGCCGGCCTTCGCGGCGAAACAGCGTCAGGCCCAGTTGCTGCTCCAGCGCCTGAACCTGTCGGCTCACGGCGCTCTGGGTCAGGGACAGCTCCACGGCCGCGCGGGTGTAGCTCTCATGTCGAGCAGCGGCTTCAAACGCCAGCAGCAGCGACATCGAAGGGGTGAGGTGACGGTAATTCATTCGTAAAAGTCATCGATGGCGGCAGGATTATGCGTTTGTAGCGCGCCGTAACCTGCAGGATCATGGGCCAAACCAACGACCTGAGGCTGACCTATTAATGCCCAGGCGACAAGTATTTCGACTTTCCGTGACCAGAGACCTGCCCGCGATGATCGCCCCGCTGCCTACCGCTGCACCTGCGCCACAGTACCCGGAGTTTCTGCAGGCCTTGCACGCCAGCGGTTTTCGCGGCCAGCTCAGTGCCGACTACGCCACCCGCACCGTGTTGGCCACCGATAACTCGATCTATCAGCGCCTGCCCCAAGCGGCCGTATTTCCCCTGGACGCCGACGATATTGCGCGCATCGCCACCCTGATGGCCGAACCGCGCTTTCGCCAGATCAAACTGACCCCGCGCGGCGGTGGCACCGGCACCAACGGCCAGTCGTTGACCGATGGCATCGTGGTCGACCTGTCGCGCCACATGAACGCGATTCTTGAGATCAACGTGGCCGAGCGCTGGGTGCGGGTGCAGGCAGGCGTGGTCAAGGACCAGCTCAATGCCGCGCTCAAGCCCCACGGGCTGTTCTTCGCCCCGGAGCTGTCCACCTCCAACCGCGCCACCGTGGGCGGCATGATCAACACCGACGCCAGCGGCCAGGGCAGTTGCACCTACGGCAAGACCCGCGACCATGTCCTTGAACTGCACAGCGTATTGCTCGGCGGCGAGCACCTGCATAGCCGGCCGCTGTCCGACGGCGAACTTGACGCGGCGTGCGCGCAGGGCGGGCGTATCGGTGAGGTGTACCGTACCGCGCGGCAGATCCACGACACCCAGGCCGAACTGATCGCCTCGGTGTTCCCCACGCTCAATCGCTGTCTCACCGGTTACGACCTGGCGCACCTGCGTGACGAGCAGGGGCGTTTCAACCTCAACAGCGTGCTGTGCGGCGCCGAAGGCTCACTCGGCTACGTGGTCGAAGCCCGGCTCAATGTGCTGCCGATTCCGCGCTATTCGGTGCTGGTCAATGTGCGCTACGCCAGCTTCATGGACGCGCTGCGCGACGCCAATGCCTTGCTTGCGCACGCGCCGCTGTCCATCGAAACCGTGGATTCCAGGGTGCTGCAGCTGGCAATGAAGGACATTGTCTGGCACAGCGTCGCCGAGTATTTCCCCACCGAGGCCGTGCGCCCGACGCTGGGCATCAACCTGGTGGAATTCAGCGGCGACGATGTGGCGCAGGTCAACGCGCGGGTGGCGTCCTTTGTCGCGCACTTGCAGAGCGACGCCACCCTCGAGCGGCTGGGCCACACCCTGGCCGAAGGCGCCGAAGCGGTGACCCGCGTCTACGCCATGCGCAAACGTTCGGTGGGGCTGCTGGGTAACGTCGACGGTGAGATTCGCCCGCAGCCCTTTGTCGAAGACACTGCCGTGCCGCCGGAGCGTCTGGCCGATTACATCACCGAGTTTCGCGCCTTGCTCGACAGCTATGGCCTGGCCTACGGCATGTTCGGCCATGTCGACGCCGGCGTGCTGCACGTACGCCCGGCGCTGGACATGAAAGACCCGGCCCAGGCTGCCCTGGTCAAACCGATCTCCGACGCCGTGGCTGCCCTGACCCAGCGTTACGGCGGGCTGCTGTGGGGCGAGCACGGCAAAGGTTTGCGCTCCGAATACGTGCCCGCATTTTTCGGCGAGCTGTACCCGGCGTTGCAAGCGCTCAAGGGCGCCTTTGACCCGCACAACCAGCTCAACCCCGGCAAGATCTGCACGCCGCCAGATGCCCCCCAGGGGTTGCTCAAGGTTGACGAAGTGACGCTGCGCGGCGACCTCGACCGGCACATCGACGAGCGCGTGTGGCAGAGCTTCGGCACCGCCATGCATTGCAACGGCAACGGCGCCTGCTACAACTACGACCCCGATGACGCCATGTGCCCCTCGTGGAAAGCCACCCGCGAACGCCAGCATTCGCCCAAGGGCAGGGCGTCGCTGATCCGCGAGTGGTTGCGCCTGCAGGGCGCAGCCAATATCGACGTACTGGCCGTGGCCCGTGGCCGGCTGGCCTGGTTGGGCGGGTTACCGGCGCGGCTGCGCAACAACCTGGCGCGCTCGCGCGGTAAGGCGGACTTTTCCCATGAGGTGTATGACGCCATGGCGGGCTGCCTGGCGTGTAAATCCTGCGCGGGCCAGTGCCCGATCAAGGTCAATGTGCCGGAGTTCCGCTCGCGGTTCCTGGAGCTGTATCACGGTCGCTATCAACGTCCGTTGCGCGATTACCTGATCGGCTCGCTGGAGTTCAGCATTCCCTACCTGGCTTACGCACCGGGCCTGTACAACGCGGTCATGGGCGCCGGCTGGATGAGTCGCCTGCTGGCGCGCCATGTCGGCATGCTCGACAGCCCGCTGATCCACCGCCACGACCTGCAGGCCACGCTCAACGCGTGCAAGGTCAAGGTTGCCAGCGTGCCGACCCTGCGCGAGCTGACGCCCGCGCAACGCGAGCGCAGCGTAGTGCTGGTGCAGGATGCGTTTACCCGTTACTTCGAAACACCGTTGCTGGCGCACTTTATCCAGTTGGCCCATCAGTTGGGCTATCGGGTGTTTCTGGCGCCCTACAGCGCCAATGGCAAACCCTTGCATGTGCAGGGCTTCCTCGGTGCCTTCGCCAAAGCGGCGATTCGCAATGCCACGCAACTCAAGGCGCTGGCCGACTGTGGCGTGCCGCTGGTGGGGCTGGATCCGGCGATGACGCTGGTGTATCGCCAGGAGTACCGCAAGGTGCCGGGGATTGGCGAGTGCCCGACGGTGCTGTTGCCTCAAGAGTGGCTGGTCGACGCGCTGCCGGAGCGCGCGCCCCACAGCTCGCAGACCTTTCGCCTGCTGGCGCACTGCACCGAAAAGACCAACGCCCCGGCAAGTACCGCGCAGTGGCAGGCCGTGTTTGCCCGATTGGGGCTCACGCTGGTCAGCGAGGCGAGTGGCTGCTGCGGGATGTCCGGCACTTACGGCCATGAGGCCCGCAATCAGCACACGTCGAAGACCATTTTCGAGCAGTCATGGGCGGGCAAGCTGGACCAGCCCGGTGAGGCGCTGGCCACCGGGTATTCCTGCCGCAGTCAGGTCAAGCGTCAAGCCGGCAAGCACCTGCGCCACCCGTTGCAAGTGGTGCTGGAGCATGCCGTGAGCCTTACTCTTTGACGTCCATGAACTCTTCGGCCCACGCCATGTAGCTGGCCGGCAACGTGTAGGTGTGCGTGAGTTCGGTGGCGCTGAGGTTGGAGGTGCGGTGGGTCAGTTGGCGCTGCGCGCGCAGGCTGTCGTAGGTGGCCTTGATTGCCGCAAAGTAGGCGCCATGGCCGGCCACCACCACGCGCACACCGAGGCTGGCCAGGCGCGCTGCGTCGTTGAGCTTGGGGTTGGCGTAGGTCACCAGCATCAGCGGCACGCTGAGGTTCTCGGCAATCTGCTCCAGGTGCTCGAAGTCCTTGACGCCGACCATGCAGATGCCGTCGGCACCGGCCTTTTCGTAGGCCCTGGTGCGCTTGATCACGTCCTCGGTGGGCAGCACGCCGGCATTGGTGCGCGCAATGATCGACAGCGCGGGATCGACCCGAGCCTCGAGAGCTGCCCTGACCTTGCCGATGCCTTCGTCGATGGAAATCAGGTCGGTGGATTTGCGCCCGAATTGCGCGGGCAGCAGGGTGTCTTCGATGGTCAGCGCGGCCACGCCGGCGCGTTCGAGTTCCTCGACGGTGCGCATCACGTTGAGGGCATTGCCGTAACCGTGATCGGCATCGGCGATAAAGGGCAGTTGGGCGACGCGGCCGATGCGCGTGGCCTGTTCGACGAACTCGCTGAGGGTGATCAGCGCGAAATCGGGCGCTGCCAGCACCTGCAACGAGGCGACCGAGCCGCCCAGGATGCCGACCTCAAACCCCAGGTCGGCCGCAATGCGTGCGGACATCGGGTCGAACACAGAAGCTGTTTCGACGCACTGGGGGGCGGCAAGCAACTCACGAAAATTGCAGCGAAGCGCTGAGTGGGAAATTTTTGGCATGATCTTTCCTGGTTCTGGCCATCGTCTAATGCACGATCAATGCCTGTTTATAAACCAGCGAGCCTACCACGCAGATGAAATCAGCGTTATGACGTTTAAGAATGGGCCATGCGCCAGGCACATAACCCTCAAGGGCAGGCATAACGCTGCCGGGCGGTCCTGAGCAGGTCGCGCAGTTTATCGGCCTGCAAGGACAGCGTCATTTGCCGCTCATCGATCACGATTTCGGCGACGATCAACGCAAGGATCAACGGCGCGGTCACCATCCAGTGCGCGTAGAACTCGGTGATCAACGAGAAGAACACTCCCAGAATCCACAGCCCCAGGACCCATTTTGGTGCGCGCTGCTGCAAGGGCACCCACAGCCGCTGCCACTTTTTCAACCGGGTGGTGTGCAGTCTCAGTGAGTCTTCAAGCTTGGACAGATACGTGTTCGACATAAGAGTAGGCCACTGCGTACAGGACGAAGGTTGTTAAACGGTCCGGGCTTTGCCGGGCAACGGTCTGCCCAGCCAGCTCAGGTTGATCTCATTGACGGCGACCCAGTCCCCGTTTGCGGGCTGGGCGGTACAGCGTTTGAATGCGATACACACGCCATGGTTATCCAGTAAAGCGAAGTCCCGGTAGTCGGGGGTGGAGCTGAACAGCCAGGCAAAGACGCGCATCGCGGTATCCGATTGATCAAACGGGCCAGCTGAATTCGAACAGAGTGCCGCCGTTTTCCATGCGTCGGCAGCTCACCGCACCGCCATGGGCGAGGGCAATCGCGCGCACCACCGCCAAGCCCAGGCCGCTGCCGCCCTGGGCCCGGGAGCGCGAGTTTTCGCCGCGCTGGAACGCTTCGAACAGGTGCGCGGCAAATTCGGCGTCGATGCCGGGGCCGTCATCGCGCACCCGCAGATAATGGATCGCATCGCGCGTGCTCAAGTGGATGTTGACGTTACCCGGCGTGGCGTGGCGGCGGATATTGTCCAGCAGGGCGAGCAAGGCCTGGCGGATCCGCCCGGGATCGCAGCGCATCAAACGGCGTTGCAGGTCCAGGTGCAGCACGAACCCGGCGGCCGTGAGGCTCGGTTCGAACAGCCGCACATCGTCCTCGATCCCGGCAGCGAGGTCGGCATTCTGCAGGTGCAGTTCCAGATAGCCGCTGTCGGCCAGCCCGACCACCCGCAGGTCTTCGATCAACCGCGTCAGCCCTTCGACCTGGCCCAGCAGGCTGTAGAACTGTGCGTTGTCCGGTTCGAAAACGCCTTCGGCCAGGCCTTGCAGGCGTCCGCGCAGAATTGTCAGGGGCGTGCGCAGTTCGTGGGCAATCGCCGCGTTCCAGAACGCCTGCTCCTGGGCCATGCGTTTAAGGCGCTGAGCCATGCTGTTGAAGTCATCCACCAGAATCGCCGCCTCGCCGATGGGGTGTTCACCCGCCACGGCTTGGGCTTCCAGGTCACCGTCGGCCAGTTTGCGCAGGCTCTCGGCGACCGAGTTCAAGGGCATCAGAATCCGGCGCGATAACTTCAACGCCACCACCGCGCCCACGGCCAGGCTGACCAGCGTGATCAGCCCCATCCAGGCCCACTCGATATTGGACGGCATCCACGTGTCCACGTCTTCTTCGGACAGCGGCCAATAGGCCCACAACAGCGAATAGAACACGTAGGAGCCGACCACGGCGAGGGCGATGACGCACAGCACCACGGCTGACATCGACACAATGATCTGGCGGCTCAAGCCGTTGAGGATTTTCACGTCACACTCCCAAACCGGTAACCCACACCCCGGATACTTTCGGGCACGCCTTGCAGGCCGAGGTCTTCGATCTTGCGGCGCAGCTTGCTGATGTGGCTGTCCACCGTGCGTTCCAGGCTGTCGCTTTCCGGCGAGCACAGCGCCAGCAGCTCGGCGCGGCTGAACACGCGCTTGGGCGCTTTGGCCAGTTGCGCGAGCAACTTGAATTCGGTGGCGGTGAGCAGCAGCGTTAATGCCTCGCCCGCCCTGCGCACCGTGACTTCGTGGCTTTCGATATCGATCTCGAACGCATCCACGCGCAGCACGCTGCTGGCCGACACGTATTGATAGTCGGTGGTGCGACGCAGCACCGCCTGGGTGCGCGCCACCACTTCGGCCGGATTGAACGGTTTGACGATGTAGTCGTCGGCGCCGATGCGCAGGCCCATCAGCTTGTCCAGGTCCTGGTCCTGCGCGGTCAGCATGATCACCGGTGTATTGCCGCGATGGCGTACTTCGGCGAGCACCTTCCAGCCGTCCACGTGGGGCATCAGCACATCGAGCAGCAGCAGGTCCGGCTTGAGCGTCTGATGCAGCTCCAGCGCGCGTCGGCCGTCGAGCGCGTGGGCGGTGCGAAACCCGGCGCGCTTGAGGTAGGCGATGAGGATGTCGGCGATTTCGGGTTCGTCTTCGGCGATCAGTACCAGCGCCTGGGTTTCCCGGAGGGTATTGGGCAGGTCATTCATGTTGGGCTCGGTGTGGTTGCCGTGGGGGCAGGGGGATTGTGCGTAATTACCATGCGCTTTTGTGGGAGGGTTTGTGGAGAAATGATGGAGAGGGGGATATTGGCAAAAATGTTGGGGATTTGGGGGCTTTTGATGGGGGGATATCCGTTGCTGCGGGGACGGCTGCTATGGGTTCCGCCCTTACGGCGGCCCACGGATTCAAGCCTGCGTTCGGCCAGCGTGGTTGACGGGGCACCCACGATCAAAAGCAGTGTGATATCCATCAGACCAATGGAGATCAAAATGTGGGAGGGGGCTTGCTCCCGATGGCAGTGTGTCAGCTACACATAAGCTGACCCACCCTCATCGGGAGCAAGCCCCCTCCCACATTTTGTACAGCGCTCGGCAGACCATCCCTGTCGGCTCTCAGGCTGCCCCGCTCTTACCGCATATGCAAAATGATCGGGCTACTGCTGGCCGGGTCGGTGTGGCCGCGCAGTTTGTTGACGTCCTTGGCGTCTACTGCGCCGCCCGTGTTGCCCCAGGTGCTGCGCATGTAGGTGAGCACCTGGGCGATCTCCTGGTCGGAAAGTTGCTCGCGGAACGCCGGCATGCGGTAGGCATCGGGTACGCCAGCGGCGACGATGCGTTGGGAGCCGTTGAGGGTGATGTTGATGGCCGAGGCGGCTTCCTTGGCCAGCGCCGAGGTGGCGCCGGCCAGGGGTGGCATCCAGTCAGGCTGGCCCTTGCCGTCCGGGCCGTGGCAGGAGGCGCAGCGTGTCGCGTACAGATGGGCGCCGGGGCGTGCGTCGGTCGCGGCGGCCTGATACTGCCAGGGCGCGCCGTCGCGCTGCGGATCGCCGGGCAGTGACTTGAGGTAGCGGGCGATGGCGGCCAGGTCGTCGTCGGTCATGAACTGCGTGGAGTTGTTGAAGGCCTCGGTCATCGAGCCATACACCACCGCGTGCTGGTTGCGCCCGGTCTTGAGGAATTGCACGATCTGCGGCTCGCTCCAGCGGCCCAGGCCGGTGTTGTGGTCCTGGCGCAGGCTCGGCGCGTACCAGCCATCGAGCAGCGCGCCGGCGAGGAACGGCGGGCCGGTCTCATCCAGGGCTTTCTCGTTGAAGGCCAAACCGCGCGGCGTGTGGCAACTGCCGCAATGGCCCGGGCCCTGGACGATATAGGCGCCACGGTTCCACAGCGCATCCTGATCGGTTTTGGCGGCGTAGGTGGCCGTGGGGGCGAACACGCCGTTCCACAGGGCGATGGGCCAGCGCATATTCAGCGGCCAGGGAATGGCGCCGGGAATATTGGGCTCACTGGCCGGTTGCACGCCTTTCATGAAGAACGCATACAGCGCGCGCACGTCATCGTCGCTGAGCTTCACATAAGACGGGTAGGGCATGGCCGGGTAGAGTCGGCGGCCGCCCGGCGCCACGCCTTGGCGTACCGCGCGGTCGAAGTCGGCCAGGCTGTAGGCGCCGATGCCGACGTCTCGATCCGGGGTGATATTGGTGGCGTGGATCGCCCCCAGCGGCGTGGCCATTTCCAGGCCGCCGGCAAAGGGCGCCTTGCCGGCGAGGCTGTGGCAGGCCACGCAGTCGCCGAGGCGCGCGACATACTCGCCACGGCTGACCAGCGCGGGGTCGAAGGTCGTGGCCTGTTCCTGCTCGAACGGCGAGGCAGGCTCACGGGTGACATACCAGGCCAGCAGGCCGGCTGCGATCAGGCAGGGCAGGGCAAGCCAGCCTGCGGTTCGGGCGAATCGTCGGGTGTTCATGGGCGTTCCCTGTCCTTAGCTGAAGGTGTATCGGCTCAATGGCAAGCTGCGGATGCGCTGGCCGGTCAACTGCGCCACCGCGTTAGCCACGGCAGGCGCCACTGCGGGCAGCGGAGGTTCGCCGATACCGCCCATTTTTTCGCCACTCTCGACGATCTTTACGTGCACCTGCGCCATGCGCGAGGGTGGCAGGATCGGGTACAGGTCGTAGTTGCGTGCTCGTGGCTTGCCGTCCACGTACACCGCTTCCTCGATCAGGGTTTGCGACAGACCCAACGCTACGGCGCCGGCCACTTGCGCCTGCACGATGGCGGGGTTGACGATGCTGCCGGGGTCGATCGCCTCCCAGATGTGATGCACCTTGACCTGGCTATGCTCGATCGACACTTCGGCGACCACCGCCGCATGGGAGCCGAACGGCGACGCCATCGCCACGCCACGGGCACGGCGGCTGCCGTCTTCGGCGGTGTAGGGGCCCCGCTTCCAGCCGCCGGACAACTCGGCTGCAGCCTTGAGCAAGGTAGTCAGTCGCGGGTTGTCGCGCAGCAGGTGCAGGCGCAACTCATAGGGGTCGTGACCGCCCTTGTCCGCCAGTTCATCGAGGAACGCTTCATAGAAAAAATCGTTGAGCGAATTGCCCACCGAACGCCAGTACCCGAGCATGGCCGGGCCTTTGACGTAGATCTGCGCGATGCGTTTGTTGGGGATTGCGTAGCTTTTGCCCGACAACCCTTCAAGGGCCGCAGGGTCGATCTTGTCGCCCTGTTTGCCGGCGAGGGCTTCGGTCGGGCCTTCGGTGGCACTGACCGCCTCAATGGCGACCGGCAGGCCTTTGTCATCCAGTGCAGCGCGGAACTTGACCACCGCCAGCGGGCGCAACACGTCACGCAGGAACTCTTCCTCGCGGCTCCAGATCAGTTTGATCGGGCGACCCACGGCCTTGACCAGCGCGATGGCCTGCGGGTAGGGATTGGCCGACTCATAGAGGAAGTGCCGACCGAAAAACCCGCCCAGCAGCGGCGAGTGCAGGGTGATGTTCGCAGGATCAAGGCCGGTGCGCTTGGCGATGTCAGCGCGGAACATGTCCGGTGCCTGGTTGGGCAGCCACACCTCGAGTGAGCCATCGGGGTTGAAGCGCGCCAGCGCCGACGGCGGTTCCAGTTGGGCATGGTTGAGGTATTGGTTGTGGTAAGTGGCCTCGACCCGGGTTTTGGCGTTTTTCAGCGCGCCGGCCACGTCGCCTTCGTTCTCGTCGTCGCGGGTCGGACCTTGCTGGGCGGCGAGAAATTCGCGGTGCTTGTCGGTGGAAAAGTCGGCGGGCATTGCGCGCAGCTTCGAATCGGCGGCCGCTTCCAGCCAATCCACCTGGATCGCTTCGACGGCGCGTTTGGCGTGCCACCAGCGTTCGGCCACCACCGCCACGGCGCCGGGCAGGGTGTGCACCGAATGCACGCCTTTCATCGCTTCGACCTGCGCCTGATTGCGCAGGCTGCCGACGGTCATGCCCAGGCGGGGCGCATGCTGCACGGCGGCGTGGAGCATGTCGTCGACCTTCAGGTCGATGGTATACAGCGCTTTGCCGGTGGATTTGTCGTAGGCGTCCAGGCGTTTGACCGGTTTGCCGATCCAGCGGAACTGGCTCGGGTCGCGCAGGGTGATGCTGGCCGGGTCGGGCACCGGCATGTCCAGGGCGCGCCCGGCCAATTCGCCGTAGCCCAGCGAACGGCCGGACGCTGCGTGCACCACGCGGCCGGGCTGGGTGGTGAGTTCGGCGAGCGGCACGCCGAGCTGTTCGGCGCCGGCCTGCAGCAGCATGGCGCGCGCAAGGGCGCCCAGGCGGCGCATGGTCGGGTAGCTCATGCGCACCGACATGCTGCCGCCGGTGATGCGCATGCCGTTTTCCATCACCACGTAGGCTTCGCCCGGTGGAGCGGCCTCGACCACGAAGGTGGCGGGATCGGCGTCCAGCTCTTCGCCGACGATCTGCGCCATGGCGGTGTGGGTGCCCTGGCCGCCTTCCATGAAGGGGCTGAGCAGACGCACGCTGCCGTCCGGGCGAATTTCCAGAAACGCCGGCACCTGGGTGCCGCGCTCTGCGGCGTTGGCGGTGGCAGCCTGCACCCGGGCCGAGCCCATCGGCAGGCCGAAGCCGATCACCAGCGCGCCCACGGCGGTACTGGCCAGAAAGCGTCGGCGCGACAGGTTGACCGGATCACCCAGGGGCAATTCAGGCAGTGGCAGATGCGTATTCATCAGGCACGCTCCTGCTTGGCCAGGTCATCCATGGCGGTGTGGATCGCGTTGTACGTGCCGCAGCGGCACAGGTTGACCATGGCCGCGTCGATCTGTGCTGTGGTGGGCGCGGGGGTGTGCTTGAGCAGCGCAGTGGCGGCCATCACCTGCCCGGACTGGCAATAACCACATTGCGCCACTTGATGTTCGACCCAGGCGGCGACCACACGCTTGCCCACATCATCGGCTTCGATGGCCTCGATGGTGGTGATCTCGCGGCCCGCCACGGCGGCCACCGGTGTGACGCAGGCGCGTACCACGTTGCCGTCCACCAGCACCGAGCAGGCGCCGCACTGGGCCAGGCCGCAGCCGTACTTGGTGCCGGTCATGCCCAGGTCATCGCGGATCACCCACAATAGGGGCGTGTCGGCGTCGGCCTCGACTTGATAGGCTTTTTGGTTGATGCGTAATTCCATGGCGGGTTCACCTGCTGATCATCGGTCGGTGTAGCTGAGTTCTTATAAGAGGTGCGACGCAGGTCGCCCATGATTGCACTCTAGACCACGGGGCCAGGGCTATCTATCCAATCGGCGGCAAGTCCGCAGGATCAGGCAAGTATTCAACAGGAATGCGCTAGTGCAGGGTTGTAGTCCTTTGCTGATCTGCCGGGCAGGGCTGCACTTTTTTTCATTCTTCTGATCTATCCCTGTCATGAACGCGCGCATTCAGCGCGCAGGCAGCAGGACCCGACCGGATGCGGATGAGCCACCTTTCAACCTGTTTAACCAGACGCTGGCCGCTGTTGCTCGCGGCGATGCTGACGCTCTGTGCCACGGCGTGCAGCCAGCAGCAGGGCCGCGACATGGCCCGGCAGTTCAGCGAAGGCAAGCCTGATGAGTTCTTCCAGACCAGCGTGGACCGCATGGCCACCCTGGGCATGCGCGATAACCTGCAAAGCCTGTATCTGTTGATGAACAAGCTCTACCTGCGCAACCCCAGCCAGTGGCGTCAGTCGGGCTACCCGGATGCGGTGACCGCCGCGCGGACAATCCGCCAGGCCATCGAAAACCGCCAACCGTTGCCGGCACTTGGCGAGCGCCGTGACCTGGCAGCCTTGAGTTACTCGCTGAGCCCGGAGTTTCGCGGCGACCGCGTCGGCGCATTCATCTACGCCATCGGCAGCATGCTGGTCACCGCCCACGGCGGGCGTACCCAGTTTTACGTGACCGATTCGATCAACCCGCAGTTCGTCAGCAACGCCGCGCGCAATATCGAAAAGGCCACCTGGTTGCTCGGCCAGCGCCAGGACGCCAATGGCGTGCTGCTGCTGTTTTCCAACGAGATCTCGGAGGAGGGCAGCAACCTCAGTTTTGCCGTGGAATTCGGCAAGATCGTCGCGCGCCTTGACCTGCTTACCCAGATCCTCGACGAGCGCTACCGCCGCATCGGTCTCAACTATGCGCAAAGCCTGTTGCTGATGAATTTTCTGCCGGTGCAGTGACACCTATGACCGGGGAGTGCGGCGTTTCGCTTTCCCATGTAGGACACGGCCTATCTTGCAATGGGCCGCTTGAAACGTCCCTCCACCGGCAATAGCCTCGGACTTTTCCTAAATATCGAGGCCTACCTTGGGTAAGAAAAAAATGGTTTGGCTCACGGATCGCGACATTCGTTTGCGCTTTATCCTGTTTGCGGTGATCGACACCGCGAGCGTCCAGGGCGTCGCGGCGGAGCTTTTGCTGCCAGCGCAGAAACTGCTGCAGGACTCGCCGACCGAAGCACAGTTGTGCAACACCCTGGACGCAATTCTGGCCACGGATGAAATGTATGGTTTCAGGTTCCCTCCGGGGTCGGAGGCCGATGATTTCATGCAAACGCTGGAGGCTGTTGCGGCAAGGTAAGGATTCGTTTGCAAGGAGTGACCCGGCGAAGCCGCCAGGCTTCTTATGCTTCCGAATGCCAAGGACCTGCCCCATGCTGTTGCGCCAATCCCCGCTTCTGTTTGCCGCCCTGACCCTCAGCCCGACGGTGCACGCCGAAACACTGCAACTGGCACCGGTCGAAGTCAGCACGGCGCCCGCCAGTGCCGGTGAAATAGCCCAGGCGCAGCTCAAGAGCGTGCCTGGCGCCACCAACTACATCGACATGGACAGCGTGCAACAGGGGCGGGTCAGCACCAATGAGGATGTGTTCAAGTACCAGGCCGGGGTGTATGCCAAGGCTGCAAATAATGAAGGGGTGAAGCTGTCCATCCGTGGCTCGGGCCTGAACCGCAGCCCTGGGTCCCATGCGTCCGGCCTGTTCGAGATGCTCGACGGTTTGCCGCTCACCGGGCCCGGCGGCACGCCCTATGAACTCAAGGACCCACTGTGGCACAGTCGCGTTGAGGTGCTGCGCGGCGCCAACGGCTTTGATCGCGGTGCGCTGGCGCTGGGTGGGGCGGTCAACTACGTCACCCGTACCGGCTACGACGCGCCCACTTTGCAACTGCGCTATGAGGCGGGCAGTCGTGGTTATGCCCAGCGTGAAATCAGTTCCGGCCAAGTGCTGGGCGACGCCGATTACTACATCAGCCTCACCGACTCCGCGTCCGACGGCTATCAGCGGCAGAGCGCGGGCACCGGCAAGGGCGTTGCCGCCAACTTCGGCTATCAACTCAACCCGGACCTGGAAACCCGCTTCTATTTCCGTTATCGCGAAACCGCCAACGACACCCCCGGCAAGCTCACGCGCTACCAGGTCAGCCATGCCCCGCGCGCCGCCAATAGCCTCAACGCCGCCCGCGATTCCAAACGCCTGCAACCGGGGTCCACCTGGATCGCCAACAAGACCACCCTGCAATTGGATGACCGCTCGAAGGTCGAGGTCGGCCTGGCCTATCACGATTACCCCATGGACCTGCGCGAAGGCACCAACCGCCTGAAAGTCGCCTACACCGACATCAGCGGCACCCTGAACTACATCCGTCAGGACAGCCTGTTCGGCCATGACAGCAAAACCACCCTCGGCCTGCGCACCACCCAGGCGATGCCCAACAATGGCGCGTCGGAATATGTACGCACGCCGGCCGCAAATACCGCCAGCTATGCGCCAGGCACCAAAACGCGTGATTATTCCTACCTCGGGTCCGACACCGTGCTGCATATCGGCAATGACCTGGAACTGCTGCCGGACCTGTGGCTGACCACCGGCCTGGCAGCCATTTATACGCGCCGCGAGACCCAGGTCACCTACCCGCAAGGTCAGGCGCCGCTCAGTCAGCATGACTGGGACTACGCACCGCGCGTTGGCCTGCGTTATGACTTCAATCCGCAATTGCAGGTGTACGGCAACCTCAGTCGTTCGGTCGAGCCCCCGCATGCGTGGTCGATGATCTGGGGTTCGAACAAATACTTCACCGGCGGCCCGGCCAAGGGGCTGGCGCGCGAAGGCGTGAGCCTGAAAAACCAGACCGCCACCACCCTGGAAGTCGGCGGACGGGGTGAAGCGTGGCTTGGCGCCTGGGACCTGGCGCTGTACCGCTCCGAAGTGCGCCACGAACTGCTGGCCGTGGAAACCCAGGCTCAGACCGCCACCAGCAACGCCGTGATTGCTGAGGCCAACGCCAGCCCCACCGTGCATCAGGGCGTGGAACTGAGCCTGCTCAGCCCGCTGTGGGACGGCGGCCGCGAGGGCCGGCTCGATCTGCGCCAGGCCTACACCTTCAGCGACTTCCACTACCGTGACGATGACCGCTTTGGTAGCAACACGCTGCCGGGCATCCCCAGACACTACTATCAGGCGCAAGTTCGCTACAGTCACCCGAGCGGCTTCTACACCAGCCTCAACACCGAGCACTCTTCGCGGGTAGCGGTGGACTATGCCAACTCCTATTACGCTGCGGCATACACGCTACTGGGTGCAACGTTTGGCTACGATGCGCCGAAGCAGGACTGGCAGGCATGGGTCGACCTGCGCAATCTCACCAACCGCCGCTATGCCAATACGGTCACGCCGGGGTATGACGACAAGGGGCTGGACGTCGCGCGCTCGACCCCGGCGGATGGGCGGGGGATCTATACCGGGGTGTCCTGGAGCTGGCGTTGAGTCCAAAACCCGCAACGAATTAATGGGTGGCAGGCAATTTCACGGTGAAGGTTGTGCCAGCCTCTGCCGATGAGCTTACCGCCACATCGCCGCCATGCACCTTGGCCAGTTCGCGCACGATATACAGGCCAAGGCCCACGCTGCGCACCTGGCTGCCTTGATCGGTGCCGCGGGTCATGGGTTCGAACAGATTGGCGAGCAACCCCTCGGGAATCGCAGTGCCATGGTTGTGCACGGCAACTTCGCAGACGTTATTGCCGATTCGTGAGGTGATACGGATTTCTCGCTGCAGGTCGCCATACGCCACGCTATTGGCCACCAGGTTGCCGATAATCTGCTGTACGCGGTCGGCATCCAGGCTCGCGCTGCCATAGCCCTCGATATGGTGCACCAGTGTCGCCTTGGGGAATGCGACGCGCAGTTCCTCGACGGCGTGGCGAATGACTGTGTGAAAGTCCAGCGGCGCTGTGCGGATACTGATGCCGTGACCGACCCTGGCCTGGGTGAAATCGAGCAGGTCTGCGATCATGCGTTGGGCGCGCTCGGATGACTGATCGATATGCCCGAGCAGTTGGCGCTCCTTGGGTGTGTGCTCACCCCTGCTGAGAAAATCCGAAGCCATGCGAATCGCCGTGAGCGGGTTTTTCAGGTCGTGGCTGACAATCGCCACCATCTGCTCGGCGAACATCGCGCGCCGCTGGGAGATGGCATAGGCTTGCTTGAGTTCTGCCTGCGCCTGATGCAGGGCGATCTCGGTGGCGGTTTTTTCCTGCAGCAAGGCTTCCGCCAGCTTGCGCGCGTTCAACAACTCGCGTTCGTACTTGTCGCGGTCAGTGGTGCCGAACAACGCGAGGTCGTACACCAAGGCGTCGTCGAGTTGGCGGCGATTGCCATTGAGCAGCACCGTCACTTTCTGCCCGTCGCGGTGCACGGTGTCGAGCTTCACCTCGGTGACGCTGCCATGCATGCGCAGCATTGGCGCCAGGTGCGTCTGATGGAAAATTCGCCCGCCCATGGTCAGCAGGTCCTGAAAGCGACGGCCACACAGCTCCTGGGCACTGAACCCCAACCAGTCAGTGAAGCGGGCATTGACCTGCAGGATCGTGCCGTCTTCAGCCGTCACGGCCAGCGCACAGGCGGCGCTGTCGAACAGGTCAACTGCCATGGGTGACTGCCCACGGCGCCAGGAAGCTGTGCATCGCCGCCGCGCACGCCACTGGCGCACTCATGTGCGGGCAATGGCCGACGTTGTCGATCAGGCAATAAGTGCTGTTGGGCACTACGCGATGCAGGTATTCACCCACCACGACCGGGGCAATCAGGTCGTCGCTCGATTGCAGGATCAGCACCGGGGCGGCGAGGTCGGTCACGTCCTCACGGTTATCCGACATGAAGGTCACGCGTGCGAATTGCCTGGCAATGTCCGGCTCGGTGCGGCAGAAACTCTCGGTCAGCGCCTCGCTGAGTTCCGGTTGCCCGGGCGCGCCCATGATCACCGGGGCCATGGCACTGGACCAGCCGAGGTAATTGCTGTCGAGGGTATCGAGCAGGTCGTCGATGTCGTTGCGCTTGAAACCGCCGATATAGTCCGCGTCGTCGATGTAGCGGGGCGACGGGCCAATCATTACATGGGCAGCGATGCGCCCGGGCTGCAGGCGGTCGGCGAGGGCGCCGATCATCGCGCTGACCGAGTGGCCCACCAGAATCACCGGCCCTTGCGCATAGGTGTCGACGATTTCATTCAAATCACGGGCGTAACCGTCCAGCGTGCCGTACCTGGTCTTGTCGAAGGCCGCGAGGTCCGACAGGCCGGCACCCACCAGGTCATACATCACCACGCGGAAACGCTGGGTAAAATGCGGCGCCAAATAGTTCCACATCGCCTGGTTGCAGCCGAAGCCATGGGAGAACACCAGGGTCGCCATGCCGTCGCCCATGACATTCACATTGTTGCGGTGGCGTAGGTCCATGGAGGTCTCAAAATTATGGCGTATTGCTATGTGAGGCGCAGTTTAGATAGTCGACGCCTTTGGGTCACGCGTTATAGCGCCGATAGGTTACAGTCAGCGCCTTTCAGGATGAAACTTCAGGTAACAAAACATGATGCGGTGGATACGGCTGTCCGTCTTGAGTCTGCTGACGCTGATGTGCCTCAGCGTGTTTACTGCCGTCCAGGCTGACGTTTCGCCGCTTGGCGTGGCCCTCGACCAGCGGGTGATCGACCTCACCAACACACTCGACGCAGACACCACCGCCCGTCTGAAAAGTCAGCTCGCCGACCTCGAGCGACGCAAAGGTTCACAAATTGCCGTGTTGCTGGTGCCCGGAACCGGCGGGGCCAGCATCGAGGATTATGCCAATCAGCTGTTTCGCGCCTGGCAACTGGGGCGCAAGGACGTCAACGACGGCATCCTGCTGTTGGTGGCCAAGGACGATCGCAAGGTACGCATCGAAGTCGGGTACGGGCTGGAAAGCACGGTCACCGACTTGCTTGCCCACCGGATCATCGAAGAACACATCACCCCGGCGTTTCGCCAAGGCGATTTTGCCGGTGGCGTCAGCCAGGGTGTGAACAACCTTGTTGTGCTGGTTGAGGGCGGCGACTTGCCGGCAGTCGCCGTCCCTGGCGTCAGTTCCCAGGCCATAGCGATACTGCTGGCACTGATCGCCGGCGCTATCGGTGGTGTGTTGATGGCCGCAGGCACGTTGCACTGGCGCCGTGCCTTGATTGCCACAGCCGGGGTGACCCTGCTGCTGACGGTGTACATCGGTGGGCGTGAGTGGCCGATATTCCTGCTGGTATTACCGCTGACGATAGTGATCGGCGGAGCCACGTTTGGCGCATTGTGGCTGGCACGCGCAGTCTTTTACTGCGTGATGGCGGTACTGGCGTATACCGTCGGCGTGCTGGCCGCGGCTCGGTTTGTCGAGCTCAGCCTTGTCCACTGGCTGCTGTGGCCGTTGGGCGCTGCCGTGGTGCTGGGTCTGTACGTGGGGTTGTTCTTCCTGATCAAGGCATCATGGAAAAGCAGCCCGCGTTTCTTCCTCGTACGCGTACTGGCGGTCGTCGCGATTTATACGGCGGCGGGCCTGCTGCTGGGCCATGGTGCTCAAGGCTGGTTGGTGGCCATACCGGTGGCCACGATTGCGGCGTTTATTCTGTTCGTGCAGAGCGTCTCCGGCTCGGGCTCGGGGTCGAGCAGCCGTTCGAGTTCAAACTCAAGCAGCTCGCGCTCCAGCAGCAGTTCGTCCGGCGGCGGCGGATCCAGTGGCGGCGGCGGTGCGTCAGGCAGTTGGTGAAACGTGCGCTCAAGACAATACGATGTAGTCATTGCGTTGCACGATGGGCTCGTGTGCGCCCTGCACCAGATGCACATAGCGACCGTCCACCAGGTCGATGGGCAGGCAGTCATCCACATCCATCACGGCATCGGTATGCGCCAGGGACCAGCCGCGCAGCATCTGGCGCTTGCCCAGCGTCCTGGCTTCCTGCTTGTTGCGCGCGACGACCAGGAGGTAGTGATGGGCCTCGCCGAAACTGTGGGTGTCATACCCGCCAAGGTTGATGAAATACAGGCGCGGCGCTCCGGCTTGCGGGGCCAGTGGGCTGAGCTCGACTTTCCAGCCATCGACGCCATCCACCGCCATCCAGGCGTCGATGTGTACGCCCTTGGCGCTGCCGAACCAGTTTTCACGCAATTGCGGGTAAGTGGCTTGCAGGGTATCCGCCACGGCGAATACCACATCATGGACTTCGATCCTCGCCCGCGGGTGCTTGCCCCCGAGCATCACGACAAACAGCATTGCAGGTTCTTCCTGGCGACTTGGCAGAGGGCAACCATACTTCGATTGAACCCTTTTGTCCGGTCAATGCCCCACTGTTTACTTGCGAACTCATCAGGAGGTTGTCATGCGTACCATCGATCTGGCCGGCGTACCGGTCCCCGTCATCGGCCAGGGCACCTGGCGCATGGGAGAAGACCCCGACCAGCACCGCGCTGAAGTGGCGGCATTGCAACTGGGGATCGACGAGGGCATGACCCTGATCGATACCGCCGAAATGTACGGCGAAGGGGGCGCCGAGTCCGTCGTCGGCGAAGCCATACGCGGCAAGCGTGACCAAGTGTTCCTCGTGAGCAAGGTCTACCCGCACAATGCCAGCCGAACGGGCGTCCCTCGTGCCTGTGAAGCCAGTTTGCAACGCTTGGGCACCGACTATATCGACCTGTACCTGTTGCACTGGCGCGGCCAGTATCCTCTTGAAGAAACGGTCGAGGCATTCGAGCGTTTGCGCGAAGCTGGCAAGATCGGCCGTTGGGGTGTTTCCAATTTTGACGTAGCCGACTTGCAGGAACTCGCCTCACCGGCCTGCGCCACCAATCAGGTGCTCTACAACATCGAGGAGCGGGGAATCGAGTTCGACCTGCTGCCCTGGTGGCAACAACATCATTTGCCGCTGATGGCTTACTGTCCCATCGCCCAGGGCGGCAAGTTGCTGTCCAGCCCGACGCTCAAACAGATCGCCCAGCGTCACGAAGCAACGCCCGCCCAGGTCTCCCTGGCGTGGATATTGCGCCAGGACGGCGTGATCGCCATCCCCAAGGCCGTTACGCCGGAGCATGTGCGACTCAATGCCCGTGCTGCGAACCTGATGCTGGATGAACATGATCTGGACGCGATCGATCGGGTATTCGGCGCGCCCAAGCGCAAGCATCCGCTGGCGATGGTCTAGCCCTCAGTAATAACCCATCTCGATGGAAACGGCGCCCGTCCCTGGGCGTCGTTTGCGCATCACGCTACCTTAGCTGGACACCGGGCTGCGCCAATCGTCCGAGCCGGAAGTGCCCGACACTTCATGGGTCCAGACAATCTTGCGATACGTGAAATACACATCTTCCAGATGCGTGAAGTGCGCGTTGTCCGGGTCCTGGCAGTTGGGCATGCGTGACTGGATATCGACGATGGTCGCTCCCTCGAGTTCGATGGTGAAGTAATGCTCCTGGGTGCCGGCCGACGAAGTGCGCAGCCACTCCAGCCGGCATTTCACCTCCTCGCCACTGGTGAGTGCGCTGAAGAGCAGGGGCGATGACTTGTCGAACACCTTGCTAATCATCAATGGCTTGTGCACCCGTTGCCCTGTTGGCTGACCGGATTGCGGATCGCGCGGGATGATGACCTGGTGCGCAAACGCCTGGACGAGAATCTGGTCCTCGTGCCCTTCCTGGTAAATATTGCCTACCGAGTCCTGAGTAAAAGTGCCTGCCGTAATCAAACCTTGCTTGACGCCAGTGATGGAGAGATATGCGGGTGTTGGCATGACGGGTTTCCTTGTCTGATTGATAGGGGAGTCCATCTCATATTGAAACCGGATGGCCCTGTCTCCTTAACAAAAAGCGTGCCGGAAAGTGCAAGACCTAGTGAAATATGGGAGCAGGGTTAGTGAGCGAGTGTCTTTTGATAAGTTGCTGTGAATAAGTGAGTAAGTTTATTGAGGTTGTTTGCGCATGAGTGCGCAATTAGTTGCCAATTTCATTGGGTGGGTGGCAGTGGGCTGGATACGCGATATTTGAAGTTTTCTTCGAAATAAATTGCGCAATTTTCTGCGCAGGCCGTGTTTTTAGGGCGTTGTAGGATAAGTCTCAAGTTTTAATTTTTCGCTTGATGAATCTCTTTGTCGTGGCTAGTGTTTGCAACTCTTGTGGGGCTTCTCATCGCTGTCTCAATAGCGTCTTAATGATTTATTGCTTGTTCAATGTGTTTTATGAGGTGAGTGGTTGTGCGTGGAACAAAATGGATTATTTGAAAACGCTTTGTGATTATTATCTTGAGTTGGCGCGGCGACCTTGCTCGGATGCAAGTTTCGCCGGCAATGAAATACGCTTTTCCAGCGAATATGAGGCCCTGGAAAACGAGCTGGCGAAAATGCAATCGATACACGGTGAAAGCCAGCCGGATTGGCAGAAAGTCGTTGAAACCGGCGAGAGCGTGTTGCGCGAGCATTCCAGGGATCTGCGTGTCGCGGTATGGCTGGTCTGGGCGCTTTACCAGCGTGAATCGTTTGCCGGCCTGTTGGCCGGACTCGGCCTCCTGTTGCATCTCTGCGAGCAGCATTGGGCGGTTGTCTACCCGCTCAAGCTGCGCACCCGCAGTGCGGCTTTTGGCTGGTTGGTATTGCGCCTTGATCCGGTGTTCGACCAAAGCCTGGCGGTTGCAGGCCAGCAGCCGGTGTTTCATCTGCTCCACGAACACCTTTCGCGCCTCGATGAGTGCTGGCGTCAGCGTCTGGGTAACGATGCTCCGTTGCTGCTGCCGATTCGCAGGCAACTGTCGGAGCGCCTTGAACATGCCGCGCAAGGCAATCCAGCTCCCGCAGCGTTGCCACATGTGATGACCCAGGTCAAACAGGTGGCGGCTCAATTGCTCAAGCCCGAGCCCGCCATCGAAAACGAAAGGGATGCGAACAAACGCCTGCGCACCTTGCAGGACCAGGCTCGTCCCCTGTGTAAATGGTGGTTGAGGCAAGGCGCTGCAGACCTGCGGGCCTTGCGCCTGAGTCGAACACTGGCCTGGCTCTCGCTGACCAGTTATCCAGACGCAGACAACCATAGAACCACGACCTTGCGTGGCCCCTCGGTCGACAAGCTTAAGCGGTGCCAGGAGCGTCTTGCCCAGGGGCATTACGCCGATCTGATACTTGAATTCGATACAAGCCTGAGCAGCGCGATGTTCTGGTTTGACGGACTGCGCATGCAGTGGGAGTGCCTTGACGCACTGCAGGCCAACCTGGCGAAAACCGAGCTGGAGGTGAGTTTTGCCCTGTTGCTGCAACGCCTGCCGGACCTGCCTGAGTATCGTTTTTACGAGGGCATGCCGTTTGCCGATGCGAGCACCCGGGACTGGATTGCGTTGCATGTGGCCCGTCACCTGCAAACAAACCAACCTCTCGCGCCGGCGAGAAACATCGACGCCGAACCCTGGGAGACGGCATTACAGGAAGGGCTGCCCAGGTTGCGCAAGGACGGGCTCAAGGCTGTCGTCGGCGAGTTCACGCAGAGTCTGCACGCCGCGCGAAGCGAGCGCGACCGTTTCCACTGGCGCCTGGCCCAGGCCCGTCTGTGTGTGCTGGCAGGCAAGCATGAGTTGGCGAAGATCCAGCTCGAACAGCTGGATGATCACCTGCAGCACGCAGGGCTTGAGCGCTGGGAACCTGATCTGGCGCTGCAAGTGGCACAGCTGTTGTTTCGCTGCTGTGAGCTGCTGCCGCAAGACCAGGCAGTGCGTGAGCGCAAGGAAAAAACCCATCGCAGGTTGTGCCATTTCGATCTTGAAGCGGTACTTGAATAGGCTGCAGAGCCGCACGCAAAAAGGAGAAAAACCATGCCCAAAGAGGGTTCGGTAGCACCCAAGGAACGCATCAATATCACCTTCAAACCCGCCGTTGGTGGCGCGCAGGAAGAAGTCGAACTGCCGTTGAAACTGCTGGTGCTGGGAGACTTCACCCAACGCGAGGACCTGCGCAAGCTCGAAGACCGCAAGCCTGTCGGGATCGACAGGAACAACCTGGATGAGGTGCTGGCCAAGCAGGCACTGAGCTTGACGCTCAGCGTACCCAATCGTCTTCAGGACGACGCCGAGGTGGAGGAGCTGGGTATTCAGGTGCACATCAATTCAATGCAGGACTTCAATCCCGCGAGCCTGGTCGAGCAGATTCCCGAACTGAAAAAGCTGATGGCCCTGCGTGAAGCGCTGATGGCATTGAAGGGCCCGCTGGGTAACACGCCGAGCTTTCGCAAGGCTATCGAACAGGCCCTGGCCAACGACGAGTCGCGCACGCGTGTACTCGCCGAATTGGGGCTGGACCGGCCTTCCGCATGATTTTTCAGTAAAAGGACACTGATCCCATGAACACTCAAGCCACTTCACTGGCCGCACTCAAGGCGGACGAGTCGAGCATCCTCGACAACATCATTGCGCAAACCCTGCTGACTGCGGACGACGAGGCCTACGGCATCGCCAAGCGCGGCGTCTCGGCGTTTATCGAAGAATTGGTCAAACCGCACAACAGCGCAGAACCGGTCAAGAAACGCCTGGTGGACCGGATGATCGCCGAGATCGACAGCAAGCTCAGCCAGCAAATGGACGAAATCCTCCATCACCCGCAGTTCCAGGCACTGGAAGCTGCGTGGCGAGGTTTGCAGTTGCTGATCGAACGCACCAATTTACGTGAAAACATCAAGATCGAATTGCTGAATGTGTCCCGCGAGGACCTGCTCGATGACTTCGAAGACTCGCCGGAGATTAACCAGTCCGGGCTCTACAAGCACATCTACAGTGCCGAGTATGGCCAGTTCGGTGGTCAGCCCGTGGGAGCCATCATCGCCAATTATTTCCTTTCACCCAGTGCGCCCGACGTGAAGCTCATGCAGTACGTTTCCACTGTCGCCTGTGTGGCCCACGCGCCTTTTATCGCAGCGGCCGGGCCGGCCTTTTTTGGCCTGGAAAGCTTTACCGGCCTGCCTGACCTGAAAGATCTGAAGGACCATTTCGAAGGTCCGCAATTTGCCAAATGGCAGAGCTTTCGCCAGAGCGAAGACGCGCGTTACATCGGCCTGACCGTACCGCGTTTTTTGCTGCGCACGCCTTACGATCCCCTTGAGTCTCCGGTCAAGACCTTTGCCTATCAGGAAAACGTGGTCAACAGCCACGAACACTATCTGTGGGGGAACACGGCTTACGCATTCGCCACGCGCTTGACCGACAGCTTCGCCAGGTTTCGCTGGTGCCCCAATATTATCGGTCCGCAAAGCGGCGGGGCGGTGGAAGACCTGCCCTTGCACCACTTTCACAGCATGGGGGAAATCGAAACGAAGATCCCCACCGAGGTGCTGGTCTCCGATCGACGCGAATATGAACTGGCCCAAGAGGGTTTCATCGCGTTGACCATGCGTAAAGGCAGTGACAACGCCGCCTTTTTCTCCGCGAGTTCGGTGCAGAAGCCCAAATATTTCGGCACCAGTGTCGAGGGCCGGGAAGCGGAGTTGAATTACCGGCTGGGCACCCAGTTACCTTACATGATGGTGGTCAACCGACTGGCTCATTACCTGAAAGTGCTGCAGCGAGAGCAGCTGGGGTCGTGGAAGGAGCGCACCGACCTTGAGCTTGAACTCAATAAATGGATTCGTCAGTACGTCGCCGACCAGGAAAACCCCAGTGCCGAAGTGCGTGGTCGTCGCCCCCTGCGTGCGGCACGCATTGTCGTCAGCGATGTTGATGGTGAGCCAGGCTGGTATCGCGTCAGCCTGAGTGTGCGACCTCACTTCAAGTACATGGGGGCGGACTTCACCCTGTCCCTGGTCGGCAAGCTCGACAAAGAATGAGCAGGCTCCCGGGGATGACCTGTCACCACAGCTTTTTCGAGCGCCTCGAAGGCCACGCATCCGCTCAGTCGGGCGGCATGGCCTCGGTGGCCGCCCACTTGGGGAAAATGCTCAGCACGCGCGCCGGCAGTGTCCAGACCGCGCGCGATTACGGCCTGCCGGATCTCAATGACATGCGCCAGAGCCTGCACGAGTCCTTGAGCCAGTCGCGCCTGTCGATCGAGCGCTTTATTCAGGCCTACGAACCACGCCTGACGAATGTTCGGGTCAGGGCACTGCCGCGTGATCGCGACCCTCTGGTCCTGGCATTTTCCATCGCAGCGATCCTGACGATTGAAGGTGAGACGCGAGCCGTTGTTTTCAGCGCGCGCCTGGGTGGCGGCGGGCAGGTGGAGGTCGCGCCGAATGGCCTTTAATCGCTATTACCAGAGTGAGCTCAGCGCCTTGCGTCAGCTTGGGCGACGTTTCTCGGAGCGTAATCCGGCGTTGGCACCTTTCCTGTCCGCAGGCGGGCAGGACCCGGATGTCGAGCGTTTACTGGAAGGTTTCGCGTTTCTCACTGGACGCTTGCGTCAAAAGCTTGATGACGAGTTACCGGAGCTGACCCACTCGCTGATGCAATTGCTGTGGCCCAACTACATGCGGCCGTTGCCCTCGTTCAGCATCCTGCAGTTCGATCCGCTCAAACGTGCGGGGCCGGCCATCCGGGTAGAGCGGGATACCGCAGTGGAAAGCGTGGCGATCAATGGCGAGCGCTGCCGTTTTCGCACCTGCTATCTCACCCAGGTGATGCCGCTGCAACTCAGTCGTGTGGACTACGCATTCCAGGGTGAGCGCGCCTTGCTGGATCTGCATCTGGGGATGAGTGCGCCGGGCAATTTCACCGAGTTGGCGTTCGAGCCTCTGCGTTTGCACCTGGCAGGCGATCGTTATGTCAGCCAGGGCCTTTATTTGAGCCTGTTGCGTCATCTTGAAGGCATTGAACTGTTGCTGCTCGACGAGAGTGGATGCCCCGTTGACGGGACTGATGGACAGCCGCTGTCGCTGCGGCTGGCTGCCAGCCAGGTAAAGCCGGTCGGGTTCAACGAAGACCAGGCATTGATCCCTTATCCACTGAATACCTTCAGTGGCTATCGCCATCTGCAGGAGTATTTTGCCTTTCCCGACAAGTACCTGTTCGTCGATGTCGCGGGCCTGGACGCCCTGCACCGGGTTCCCCACGCGCAGCTCAAACAGGTGCGCAGCATGGTGATGCGTTTCGAACTGCGTATCCAGGGGCATGAGCCACAGTGTCCGGGGCTGGATAACGTAAAGCTGTATTGCACGCCCATCGTCAATCTGTTCAGCCATGATGCGGTGCCGATCCGCCTGGATGGCAAGCAGGACGAATACCTGCTGGTGCCTGGCGAATACACCCGGGGCCATGCAGGCGTCTTTTGCGTGGACCGCGTGACGGGTTGGCGCCCAGGCGGGCTGGGCCACCGGGCGTTTGTGCCGTTCGAGTCCTTCGAACATGACGCCGATGCCGGGGCATCAGTTGCGGCGCCCAGTTTCAGCATCCGTCAGCGTCCATCCGTACAGCATGTCGGGCTCGACACCTGGATGGCATTCGGTAACGGCCACGGGAGTGAGCAGGAAACACTGTCGATCGAGCTGACGTGCACCAATCAGAACCTTCCACAGCAACTGGCCATCGGTGAGATCAACCAACCCGGCGAGCACACTCCAGAATTCCTGACGTTTCGCAATATCACGGTGCCTACCGCAAGTTTCGCGCCCCCCTGGACCAGGATTTCCTGTGGCGGCTGATCAGCAACCTCTCGCTCAATTATCTGTCGCTGACCGATATCAACGCCTTGAAAGTGATTCTGGAAACCTACGACCTGCCGCGTTATCACGGTCGCCAAGCGCAGCAGATCAGCCTGAAGAGGCTCGGCGCATTGCAGGCCGTCAGCCACAAGGCGGTGGACCGACTGCATCAGGGCCTGCCGTTTCGCGGGTTGCGGGTGGACCTGACGATTGATCCCCAGGGTTTCCTCGGTCAAGGCGATGTTTTTGTTTTTGCCTCGGTACTCAACGAGTTTTTTGCGCTTTACGCCAACCTGAATTCGTACCACGAACTGCGCGTTATCAGCACACAAGGAGATGTGTACCTATGGCCACCCCGGTTGGGCCAACAGCCCCTGCTTTAACCGAACTGTCGCGCTGTATTCGCGACTATTCGCTGTTTCAGGCGGTGCTCCTGGTGATTGAGCGCCTGCGTGAGGCTCATCCGTTGCTGGACGAGGACGCGTTGTATGACCAGCTGGAATTCCAGGCCAATCCCAGTCTTGGCTTTCCCGGACACGACATAGACCAAGTGGAGTTCTTTGTGGAGCAGGGCCAGTTACGCGCGCGGCTGCGCCTCAATGTATTGGGGCTGTTTGGCGCAGGTTCACCGCTGCCGGCGTTCTATGGCGAGCAGGCGTGTGCAGAACCCATGGGGGCCAACGTCACGCGGGACTTCCTGAACGTCTTTCACCATCGCCTGCAGCGGCTGATGTTGCCGATCTGGCGCAAGTACCGTTATCGAGCGCGTTTCCGAAACGGTGCCAGCGATGGTTTTTCGGCACAGATGTTCGCCCTGATCGGCCTGGGCAGTCGGGAAGTTCGCGCAGCGGCACGTCTGGATTGCAGGCGCCTGCTGCCTTACCTGGGCTTGTTGGGGCTGCGGGCACATTCGGCGTCGATGATCGAAACGGTGTTGCGCCATTACTTCAAGCACAGCCGAGTGTTCATCGAGCAGTGGGTGGCGCGCCGTGTCTGCATCGACCCGCAGCAGCGCAACCAGTTGGGCGTTACCCACCACGCGCTCGGCCACGATCTGGTGCTGGGGCAGCAAATAGCGGACCGCTGCGGCAAGTTCAAGGTGCACGTGCTGGGGCTGAGCTGGCAGCGCTTTCACGAGTTCCTGCCCACCGGAGCGGCGTTTCTGCCCTTGTGTTCATTGGTGCAGTTAACCGCACGCGCGCCCCTGGAGTATGACCTGCGCCTGGTGCTGGCCGAGGGCGAAATGCGTGCGCTGCACATCGGCGAGCGCAATGTCTGTCGTCTTGGCTGGACCAGTTGGCTGGCCCACGAACGTGCTGATGGAGCTGTAACGCTCGCCGGCAATCTGATTAGGGATCGATGATTATGATGAATGTAGATCTGCAACACCTTATCCGCACCCTGGCCGCGCAGACCCGATACGACCTTGAGCGATCAGCCGAGCGCTGTGTCGCACGCGGTGGCCGCGAGGTGCTGGTAGAGGACCTGCTGCTGGCGTTGCTGGAGCACGTCGACGGCCTGCTGATGCGGGCGCTGGCGGACGCGGGCGTGCAACTGTCGGAGCTCGAGTCGACGCTTTATCCAAAGAGCGAACACAGTGCAACCCGCAACCCGGTTTTCGCGACGACGCTGGTGCAGTGGTTGCAACAGGGACTGATGGTTGCGCACGTCGAACTGGGGCAAGCGGAGGTCGATCAGGGTGCCTTGTTGCTGGCGCTGCTGCGTCATCCTTTTGAGCACGCAGGCAGCGCGTACCAGAAGATTCTGAGCCGCCTTGATGTCGACCGTGTGCGCGATTTTCTGCTGAGCCAGCAGCCGCACGGGAATACCCCGTCGGCTGACTCGCTGTTGCAGCGCTTCACCCATGACCTCACCCTCCAGGCGCGTGAAGGTCTGATTGACCCGGTGCTGTGTCGCGATGCCGAAATTAGACAACTGGTCGACATCCTCACCCGCCGGCGCAAGAACAACCCGATTCTGATCGGGGAGGCAGGGGTGGGTAAAACCGCGATTGTCGAAGGCTTTGCCTTGCAAGTCGTCGCATCTCGGGTACCGCCGTCGCTCCAGCAGGTGCGTGTACTCACGTTGGATCTGGGCCTGCTGCAAGCGGGGGCGGGAATCAAGGGCGAGTTCGAGCGCCGCCTCAAGGGCGTGATCGACGAGGTCAATGCGTCGCCCCAGCGAGTGATCCTGTTTATCGATGAGGCCCATACCCTGGTGGGCACGGGCGGGCAGGGCGGGGCGTCCGACGCAGCGAACCTGCTCAAGCCCGCGCTGGCCCGTGGCGAGCTGCGTACCATCGCCGCCACCACCTGGTCGGAATACAAAAAGCATATCGAGAAAGACCCGGCGCTGGCGCGACGCTTTCAACCAGTACGGGTGGGCGAACCTGGTGTCGAGCAAGCCGTCGCCATCCTGCGCGGGCTGGTCCCGGCCTACGAGGCCAGCCATGGTGTATACGTACGCGACGATGCCGTTGTCGCTGCGGCACAGATGAGCGCGCGTTACCTGGCGGGGCGCCAGCTACCAGACAAAGCGGTGGATGTATTGGACACCGCGTGCGCAAGGGCGCGTACACATCTGGCCGTGCCCTCTGAGGCGCTGCAGCGTGTGAACGCTGAACTGGCCGAAGGCTGGCAGCAATACCATGCGCTGCGCCGCGACGCTGATGCGGGTTTGCCTGTCGATGGATCCGGGCTGCAAGCGCTGCAATCTCGGCTCGAGACTGTCGAATGCGAGCGCCAGGCGTTGGAGCAGACCTGGCTTGAACAGCGCGAACAATCACCCGAACAGCCTGAGGTTTGCCCACGCCTGGTGGCTCAGGTCATCAGCGCATGGACCGGCATTCCCACCGAGCAACTGGTGCTTGAACACAGCGACAAGGTGCTGGGTTTTGCCGATGCGCTGGGCGCACGCATCCTCGGCCAGGATCACGCGGTGCAGGCGCTTGACCGCTGCATGCGCGCCACGGCGGCCGGGCTGAACGAGCCTGACGCGCCAGTGGGCGTGTTTCTGCTGGTCGGACCGAGCGGCGTGGGCAAGACCGAAACGGCGCTGGCGCTGGCGGACCTGCTGTACGGCGGCCGGCGGTTTGTCACCCTCCTTAATATGTCGGAATACCAGGAGCAACACTCACTGTCCCGATTGATCGGCGCGCCGCCCGGTTATGTCGGTTACGGCGAAGGCGGCGTCCTCACCGAGGCAGTGCGTCAGCGTCCGTATTCGGTGGTGTTGCTGGATGAAGTGGAGAAGGCTGACCCGCAAGTGCTGAACCTGTTCTACCAAGTGTTCGACAAGGGCTTGGCCAATGATGGCGAAGGTCGTGAGATCGATTTTCGCAACACTCTGATCCTGATGACCTCCAACCTCGGCAGCGATTGCATCAGTGCCTTGTGTGCCGACGGCCGGCGCCCCGAGCTCGAGGTTTTGCACGAGGCGCTTGTTCCGTCGTTGCGCGCCTGCTTCAAACCCGCATTGCTGGCGCGGATGCATGTGGTGCCCTATTACCCGATTACCGCCGAGGTGTTGGGTGAGGTGGTCAGGCTCAAGCTCGTTCGTCTCGGGCACCGGCTGGCCCGGCGCAAGCTGGCCTTCACCTATACGCCGCAACTGCTTGCGCACATGGCCCAACGCTGTGCCCATGGTGACAGTGGCGCACGTTACATCGACCAATGGATCGAGACCGACCTGCTGCCGCAGATCGTGGACCGCCTGCTCGTGGCAACGGCCGTAGGAGAGTCTCTCTCGCTGGCCCATGCGTCGCTGGACAGTACGGGTCGACCGGCGTGTGAGTTCAGCCAATGACCGACGAAATGTTTAGCCGACTGCCGCAGCCCCTGGCCTACGCCGAAACCTTGATGGGCTGGTTCTGCCGGCTGGGCCGCAGGGCTGATGAAAACACCCTCGCGGACCTTTGCGTGGCTGGTGTGGCACAACTGAGTCAGTGCGAGCTTGGCCAGCTGTACCGGCTTGATAAAGCCACCGGCAGGCTCGAGCTGATTGCCCAGCATTTGCACGGAGGTCGGTCGTCGAGCGATCCCGCTCTGGGCCAGGGAGCGCAGGATGAGCAGCTGTTGCAGTACGTCCTGACCCAGGGGCAAGCCGTCGCCCTGGATGACTTGAGCCAGTGTGTGTATGACTGCGGTTTTTTGCCTGAGGCGACGACACCCTGGCGCTCTCTTTGCGCTATCCCGTTGTGTTGCCGAGGCGACGCCGTCAGCGCCGTCATGCTGTGTGCCAGCCAGCGTCCGCTTGCGTTGCAAGGCTATGTAGCGTCGTTGGCGCAATTGGGCAGTTTTGCCTTGGGGCAACTGGCCAGGGCATCGTGTGCCGCGCCTGAGGTCACCGAGCTGAAGTCTGGCGCTGCGTTGGCGGCAGCGTTTGGCCTGATTGGCAGCAGCACGGCGATGGAGGCGACGTGTCGTCTGATCAGCAAGGTTCTGCGCACGCCCTATACGGTGTTGTTACGTGGCGAGACCGGCACCGGCAAGGAGGTCGTGGCGCGCGCCATCCACGCCGCAGGCCAAAGGAGTAACAAAGCCTTTGTGGTGCAGAACTGCGCGGCGTTTCCAGAGGGGTTGCTGGAGAGCGAACTGTTCGGTTATCGCAAAGGTGCGTTTACCGGTGCGCTGCGTGACTACGCGGGGCTATTCGATGCTGCCGACGGTGGCACGTTGCTGTTGGATGAAATCGGCGATATGCCGCTGTCGTTGCAGGCCAAGTTGCTGCGTGTGTTGCAGGAAGGCGAGATTCGGCCCTTGGGGGCCAACGCCTCGCACAGGGTCGACGTGCGAATCATTGCCGCGACGCACCGCGACCTCGCGGCAATGGTCGCCGATGGCAGTTTCCGCGAGGATCTGTATTACCGATTGGCACAATTTCCAATCGAGCTGCCGGCGCTGCGTGATCGAGACGGCGACATGCTGCAGCTCGCCCGGCACTTCGCGGACAAGGCCTGTGTGGCACTCGGACGAGGGAGCGTCGGCTGGTCCAGTGAGGCCTTGGACCAACTGACGAATCACGACTTCCCCGGCAATGTTCGCGAACTCAAATGCCTGGTGGAGCGTGCCGTGCTGATGTGTGACGAAGACGTGATCCTGCCGGTGCACCTCGCGTTGGCCCCCAGCCCGGTCACTGTCGTTGACACCACGTTGCGCCAGCGTCTGGAACGCGTTGAGCGCACGGTGCTGATCGATTGCCTGCACAGAAATCGCGGCAATCGCACCCGCACCGCGCGTGAGTTGGGGGTGGCGCGGCGCACGCTGCTCTACCGCCTCGCGCGTTTGAATATTCCCTGCGGCGAGGCCAGGGGCGAATGCTGACTATTGCTTCGTATCACCGGCGCCCTGTCTACCCAGGTCGCCCCCGCGTCACTTCCTGGGAGATACCTGATGCTTGATCGTCCATGGCAGGCCCTGGTGCTTGCGCTGTTTTTGCTGAGCGGCTGCAACGCCAACTACGTGTTTGACGATGCTGATTACCGTCCGCTGGGCGATCCGCAGGCCGGCACGCGCGGCCAACAGAGGGAGGTATGACCATGCAACTGGTGTTTGAAGTATATGAAAGCGCTGGCGCAGATTCCGCATCCACGGCCCCCAAACGGTTCACCGAGGCCGGCGGCGTCATTGGGCGTGGCGCCGGTTGCGACTGGGTCATTCCCGACTCGAGTCGGCTGCTGTCCAGTCACCATGGGTTGGTGAGTTTTCGCGAAGGTCAGTATTTTCTGACTGACATCAGCAGCAATGGAATCTGCGTGGCGAGCAGCGGCGAGCGGCTGTGCAAGGGGCAGGCGCGCCTGGTCGAAGATGGCGACATATTCCAGTTGGGTGCACTGGCCATAAGGGCGCGGCTGGTCACATCACCGGCTTGGCATGACAGACTGCAGATCGCAGCGAGTGACTCGATCCCCGACGATGCGTTCCTCGGGCTTGATCCTGTCGGGGCGACGGATCAGGCCCCGTTTCCAGCGGATGACACCGTCGCAACCAGCGACGAACCCGCACAATGTGTTTATCAGCAAGCGCCGGACAGGGATTACATGAGGCTGCCGCGCCGGGCCGAGCCTGTTCCCGATGCGCCTGCGCGCGAATACCTCGAAAAGACGCCGGCTTTGCATGCGTCGTTCTGGGGGCAGTTTTCGGCGGCACTCGGGCTTGACCTCAATAACATCGACACTCCACGGCGCGAGGCATTGGCGATCAAGGTCGCCAGTTTGCTCAAGCAGGGCATCGAGGGCTTGCAGCAAAGTCTGCGCACCTGCGACGAGCTGAAAAAAGAGTCGAACCTGACACCTCCAGAATCCCGCTTACAGAGTGCCAACCCCCTGCGCCATTGTTCCGACGGTGAAGCCGCGTTGGCCGCTTTGCTGGGCATGAACGAGTGGGGGCAATTGTCGGCCGAGACCGCACTGGTCCAGGCCCACCGGGACCTTCAATCCCATCAGGTCGCCCTGCTGACAGCGTGTCGCACCGCGTTGCGCAATGGGTACCGCGCATTCGCGCCCAGCCACTTGATGTTGTGCTTCGAGCACCAGGCAAAAGCGCCCAGGTTCAACGCCGACGGTGCGCATTGGCGTGCCTATCAACGCCACTATCAGCGCCTGCTCGAGAAAGAACCGTTGAGCGAGGACCTGTTGGGCAATGACTTTGCCAAGGCCTACGACGAGCAGGTTCGCCTGATTTCCACCCTTCATGCGGCTTGCCCGGGATGATGTTCATGCACAGAGCAACCTTTGTATCAATGTGGGTGCTGCTCGGCTTGCTGGCCGGGTGCAGCGCATTGTCGCCCTTTTCGACCCTGACCAAACTCGACCTGACAGTGACGGCCAGCGAACGGGTCAATCCCGACCTGCACGGTCGTCCCTCTCCGGTGGTCATGCAGCTGATTGAGCTGCGCCACCCCGCAGCGTTCGAAAACGCGGACTTCTTCAGCCTGTATGGGCGTGCCGAACAGACGCTGCCCAAGGACTGGGTGAGCGCAGAAGAACTTGAAATGCGCCCCGGCGACCGCCTGGCACTCAAACTCAGCGTCGGGCCGCACAGTCGCTATGTGGGTGTGCTCGCAGCCTATCGCGACTTGCCTCACGTGCAATGGCGGCTGGTAATGCCGGTGACACCGGGCCGATTGACCCGTGCCGACCTGGTGCTGGACGAGGACGGCATACGCCTCGCCAACCTGCCCGCCGATGCGTTGGAGAACTGATATGCAGGCTCATAACGTTATCTGGCAGGAAGGCATGTTGTTGCGGCCCCAGCACCTGCAACACCAGGACCGCTACTACAACCAGCAACTCAATCGCACCCGTTTGCTGGGCAGTGATGCCTGGGGGTTTCTCAGCCTTGAAGTGGATGTGCAGTACCTCAAGCTCGGCAAGTTTGTCGTGACCCAGGCCAGTGGCGTGTTGCCCGATGGCAGCCTGTTCGAGCTGAGCGGCGCCATGGAACCGCTGATGCTGCAGGTGCCGGCCAACGTCGGCAGACAGGGTATTTACCTGGCATTACCGTTGGCGATTGGTAATCAGATCGAGGCCCGTCAACCGGAGCAGGTCGATGTGGTGGCCCGCTATGTCACCTGTACCACAGAGGTCGGTGATTCGAATGCGGGGGTCGACTCACGCTGCCAGATCAGCTGTGGACATCCGGATCTGCGCCTGTTGCTGGGCGAACAGCACAGTAACCAGACGTTCGTGACGCTTCAGGTCGCTCAAGTACTGGACGCCACGCAGGACGACGGTGTGAGCCTGGATGCGGACTTCGTGCCGACCTTCATCTATCTCCAGGGCGCGGGTTATGTGGGCGCGTGCCTCAAGGAAGTGATCAGTCTGCTGGCGTGTCGCGGGGACGCCATTGCCGAGCGGGTTCAGGGCAATGGTGCGGCTTCGGGTACGCACATTGCGGACTTTCTGATGCTGCAGTTGATCAATCGGGGCGAGCTGGTGCTGCGCCATTACCTGAGCCAGGCCCAGGTTCGTCCGCAAGCGTTGTACCGAGAGTTACTGGGCATCCTCGGCGAATTGTCGACCTTTGCCCACGACACCCGGCGGGCGCAGTGGGACGTGCGTTATCGGCACAACGACCAGGGCGCCAGTTTTCGCGGCTTGATGGAAGGGCTGCGAAGCGCGCTGTCCATGGTGCAGGAACAGCATGCCATGGAACTGGTGCTGCAACCGCGCCAGTACGGCGTGCTGGTCTGCCCCGTGGGCGACCTCAATTTGCTGGGCAGCGCCACCTTCGTTCTCGCGGCCAGCGCCCACTGTGAGTCGGAGGAGCTGCGCCAGCGTTTGCCGGCCCACCTCAAGGTCGGACCGGTGGAGCGTATACGCGAGCTGGTCAACCTGCATCTGGCCGGCATCAAGGTCAAGCCGCTGCCGGTGGCGCCGCGCCAACTGCCGTTTCATGCCGGTAAAACCTATTTCATGCTCGAACTCAGCGCCCGCGATATCACGCAACTGGAGCAGTCAGGTGGTTTTGCCTTCCATGTGGGCGGCGAATTTACCGCGCTCGAACTCAACTTCTGGGCCATCAGGAACTGAACATCATGAACAGGGACAGTGACTACCCTCAGGACGAGAAAACCGTCCTGCTCGACCGCGACGGTCCGGGACCGGTGCAGGGGCCGCTGACGGATTTCCCGTCGCCGCCGCGTTTCGAACAGCTGGAAGACCGCATGATCTATGCCGCTCAGGCGCAGGGTCTGCAGATGTTCAATGCCGGGCTCAATCCCCTGGTATCCGCTGCCTGGGAGCTGCTGTCGCAGCCGCATCGGCTCAGTGCCAGCGTCGGCCGTGAGAGTTTGCATACCCTTAATGAACGGCTGTCGGCGGGGATCACTCAGTTCGAGACACGCGCCCTGCATGAAGGTGCGGATCACGCAGCGGTCATGTCGGCGCGCTACGTAATCTGCAGCGTGCTGGATGAAGCCGTGGTGACCACCTCATGGGGGACCGCAGGCGACTGGTCGAAGATGAGCCTGCTCAGTCGCTTTCATAACGAGACCTTCGGTGGCGAAAAGGTCTTTCAGTTGCTGGAGCGACTGTCCCGCGACCCGCTCAAGCACCTCGCGCTCCTTGAACTGCTGTACCTGTGTCTGTCGCTGGGTTTCGAGGGCAAATACCGCGTCATGGAACGCGGCGTGGTGCAGCTCGAAGCGGTACGCGACGGCCTGTATCGGCAGATCCGGCAGGTGAGGGGAGACCCGCCGCCCGTGCTGGCGTTGCCGTCGGCAATGGAGCCGGTACGCCGCAAAAGGCTGTTGCTGATCTCTGCGCCCTGGGCGGCGGCAGTGTGCCTGCTCTGCCTGTTGGCGATGTACTCGGGTTTTGCCTGGGTGTTGGCCACCGAGCGTACGAAGGTCCTGCAACCCTTTCAATTTTCGGCGCCGGACCTGACTCGGACGCCCCTGTAACGCTGGAGCAATGAATGAACGCATTCGTAAGGAACGCGGGCGCCATGCTGGCTCAGATGTGGGTGTGGAGCCTGCTGCTGGTGCTTGCAAGCGCACTGCTGGTCTGGTTCGTGGGGCCTTTGCTGGCGGTGGACGATTACCGGTTCTGGGCGTCGTCGACCGCTCGTTTGTTGACCATCAGCGTGTTGTTTCTGCTGTGGGGGCTGGCCATGGTTGTGGCAGGCGCGCGGCGTGCAGCGCGCCTTCGAACGCCTGAGCATCAGGCCGACCAGACGCAATACCAGCGCATTGAAAACGAGCAAAACCAAGTGCGAGGTCGCTTCAAGGAAGCGCTGCATACCCTGAAAACCTCTGGCCGATACGGCGAGCGCAGTCAGCGCTGGCGTGACGATTTGCCCTGGTACCTGCTGATCGGCGCGACGCAGAGTGGCAAGACACGCCTGTTGGCCGCCAGTGGCCTGCAATTTCCACTCGACCGGCTCGAACCGACCTCGACCGGGCAGACGCCTTATTGTGATTGGTATTTTGCCGATAACGCGGTCCTGGTCGACACTGCCGGTCGCTACCTGACCCAGGCCGATCGGGCGGTGGATGCTGCGGGCTGGTCAATGCTGCTGCGACTGCTGAGGACACGCTGGCGTGTGCGCCCGCTCAATGGCGTTGTGGTGACCCTGTCGGTGGACACGCTGATAGGCCTGAACGATCACGATCTGGACCATCACGCACGGCATGTACATACGCGGTTGCAGGACGTCCAGCGAACCCTGCGTGTCGATGTGCCCGTCTACCTGGTCCTGACCCAGGCCGACCGACTGACGGGCTTTGCCGAATACTTCGATTCAGCCCAGGGTGATGCTGCCGAAGCGGTGCTGGGGGAATGCCTGGTTGCAGACGCGGCGGGAGTCGAAATAGCCCAGGTGCGCCAGGCTTTCGAAGCCTTGTTGCAGCGCTTGAGTGGTGAGTTGATCCCGCGCCTGCACCAGCAGCGTAACCCGCAGCATCGCGGGCCGATGCTGGATTTTGCACAACACGCGGCGCAACTGGGCGAGCGCCTGTGCGCGTTTATCGAGTTGGGGTTTTCCGCACATCGCTACCAGCGCATCAACGGCTTGCGCGGCTTCTACCTGACCAGCGCTGCCGAGCCGCGTGCCCGTTTTATCCAGGGCCTGTTCAACCGGGTGATTTTTGCCGAGGCAGGCCTGGCCGCTCTCCAGGGCCAGGAGCAACAGCGCATTCGCCGGCGCCAGTGGGCAGGCGCGCTGGCGGCATCGCTTGTTATCGGCGGGGCGGGGTGGTCGTGGGCTAACAGTTATGCGCTCAATCAGCAGCGTCTGTCGCAGTTGGTGGCACTGGCCGTGGAGCCGCCGGTTACGGACGGTGCGCTTGAGGCGTTGCCGCTGCTGGATGCGCGCCTTGCGGCAACCGGGGTTTTTCCGCCATCACGGGAGGTCGGCTGGGTGGAGCGCGCGGGACTGTATCAGGGCGCGGCGAGCCGCCCGACGTTGATGGATGCCTACGCACAATCCCTGCAACAACAATTGTTGCCGCGGGTGGCTGCATTGCTTGAAGAGCAGGTGCGCAACAATCTTGGTGACCGTGAGCGTCTGCTGGACAACCTGCGCGCCTACCTGATGCTGGCGCTGCCGGAACGTCGTGACAATCCTTGGCTGACGCAGCATATGGCCGCGCTTTGGTCTGCACGCCACGCCGCCGACGGCTCGGCGCAAACGCGCTTGAACCTGCATCTGGCGCGTTTGCTGGGGCAAACCTTCGTGGCGCCGCTTGACGATGACCTGGTGGCGCAAGCACGCCAGGCCTTGCGCGGTGAGTCCCTGGCCGATGTGGTTTATCGGATGCTGCGAGAGCAGGCACGCAACCTGGAGCCTTTGCGGCTTGCCGAGGGCAGCCTGTTCGCTGCGAGTGATCAGCCTATACCGGGGTTCTACAGCAAAAAATACTGGCTGTATTTCGAGGCGCAGGGTGCGCGCCTGGTGAATGCCATCGCCCAGGATAACTGGGTGCTCGGCGAGGCGAATGACCTCAGTGCCATGGACTTGCGCCGGCTGATGCTCGAACTGGAACAACGCTATTTCAGCGAGTACGCCGAGGCCTGGAGCGACGCACTGGGTCGCATCCGGCTCCAGGAAGCCAGCAGCCTCAAAAGAGCTGCCGAGCAACTGGCAGGCCTAACATCAGCCCAGTCGCCATTGGTGCAGGTGTTGCAGCAGGTCAGGGAAAATACCCGGTTGTTGCCCGCGAGCGAGCGCCTGGGCGACATCGCAAGTCAGGTCGGGGAACTCGGCGCAAAGGTCGAGGCGGCAGGTGCCATATTAGCCGGCCCATTGCAGCGGCATACCCAGGCGGATACCGCTCGACGCGCGTTGCAGCGACGTTTTGAACCCTTGCACCAGTTGCTGGATGAGCAGCACAACCCTGGCACGGCAGTGAGCCATGTGCTGCAACTGTCCGATCAGTTGCAGTTGCAACTGGCGACGCTGACTCGGGAAAGTTCGCCGGAGCAGGCGGCCTTCCACAGGGTCAAGCGGCGCATGGATGGCCAGCAGGATCTGCTCGGCAATTTGCGCGACGGCGCCGCCCGGTTGCCGCTGCCGCTGTCTGCGTGGGTCGGCGCGATTGCGGACGACACCTGGCAGCGCCTGCTGGAGGAGGCCTACGTGCATGTGAACCAGCGTTACCAGAGCGAGGTGTACAGCGTTTACAGCAAAGCCATTCGCCAGCGGTATCCGTTCAATGCCACCGCGGGCGGCGATGTCGCCCTCAGTGACTTTCAGGAATTTTTCGGCCCTCAGGGCGTGCTGGCAAGGTTTCAGGAGACTTACCTGCGACCTTTTATCAGCGCCGATGGCAGTCGGCATCGTCTGCGGGGCATCGACGGTCGCAGCTTGCCTGTGTCGCGCTTGCTGCTGGATCAACTGAGTAAGGTGCAGCTTATCCGGCGCGGTTTTTTCAGCGAGCAAGGCGAGTTGTCGGTGCGTTTCAGCCTGGCGCCCTACAGCCTGGATCAGGCGGTCAATCGCGCGATCCTGCGCCTGGGCGATCAACAGCTGGAATACCGCCATGGGCCCATCGTACCCATGACGTTCCAGTGGCCTGTCGAGGGTGACAATGGTCGCAGTAGCCTGGTGCTGGAGCGGGGCGCCGAGCGGCCGTTGGGTATTGAAAGAAATAGCGGAGCCTGGTCGGTGTTCAGGTTGTTTGACTTGCTGCACAGCGAGCCCGCCAGCGGTCGGGATGCGCAAGTGCTCAAGTCCGACCTGGCAGGCTTGCGCGCCAACTACCTGCTGACCAGTCAGCGGACGCCCAGCCCGTTTCAGATGGCGGACTGGCGCACCTTCCGGTTGCCGGAGCAACTGTGAGCCAGGCGCCTGCGCGCTGGCGCAGTGCCGGCCATACGCTATGCGGCAGGGATCGCTCACGCAACGAGGATGCATTGCTCGATTGCCCGGAGCGGGGGTGTTGGGCGGTGGCGGATGGCATGGGTGGACATCGCGCCGGGGACGTGGCCAGCCAGTGGGTGGTGAGCAGCCTGGCGTCAATGGCTGGTCACGGCGACCTTGATCAGCGCGTGGGCGCTGTTCGGCGTTGCCTGCAAGAGGTCAACCGGCAACTGCGGCATACGGCGCAGGGTCCGCATGACATTATCGGCAGCACCGTTGTAGCACTGCTGCTGGAGGGCGATCGCGCGGCATGTGTCTGGGCTGGGGACAGCCGCTGCTATCTGTGGCGTGGGCAAAGTCTTTACCAACTGTCCCGGGATCATTCGCGAATGCGGCAACTGATGGAAGAGCACCGGATGGACGCGCAGCAGGCCGGTGCTCACCCGGATGCGAGGGCCCTGACCCGTGCGGTTGGCGCGCGCGAGCGCTTGCATCTTGAGGTGCTGGAACTCGGTACACGTCCTGGCGATGTATTTTTGCTGTGCAGCGACGGTGTCTACCAGGCACTTGATCATAGCGAGCTGAGCCAGGCGCTGAGCCTGAACACACCGCGACAGATGCTGGATCGGGTGTTTGAGTCGGTATTGTGCGGCGCGGCGCGAGACGACCTCACGGCCGTGGTGATCCAGCGATGACAATGCCCTTGTGTACCGGCGACCTGCTCGCCGGGCGCTATCGGCTCGAACGCGTGCTGGGCATCGGAGGCATGGGCGTGGTCTACCGCGCTCGCGACCTGTTGCATGAGCAGTTCGGCGAACCTTGCTCCAGCGTCGCCTTGAAAGTACTCGGCGAGTGTTTTTCCGAGTGCCCCGATGGCCATGTGATGCTGTACAGCGAGTTCTCCCTTACACGGGGCTTATGGCACCCGGGTGTGGTTCGCCTATTCGGGTTCGACGTCGATACCTCCCGCCAATTGGTGTTTTTCACCATGGAGCTGATGCACGGCATGACCCTGGACCGGCTCATGCTGGAACGTCCTCACGGCCTCGGCTGGCATGAGTGGCAGCCAATGGCATTGCAACTGCTGGACGCATTGGCCTACGCCCATGGGCGGGGCGTGCTGCATGGCGACGTGAAGCCGGGCAATGTCATGGTGGGGGAGACGGGGATACGTCTGTTCGATTTTGGCTTGGGCCAGTCGCAGGCAGTGACCGGGCTGCCAGGTCTGGACCGTCATCGCATCAGCGCCTGGACGCCCGCTTATGCCGCGCCGGAGCTGCTGGATGGGGCGCAGCTTTCAGCGTCGGCGGATGTGTATGGCGTAGCGTGCGTGTTGTACGAGATGGCGCAAGGGCGGCGTCCGCACGAACGTAAACTCACTCAAGCGCTCGACAGACCCCGCCAGTTACCTCGTCATTGCTGGGCGGCCTTGCGCGCGGCATTGGCGACAGATCCGGAGCAACGAACGATCACGGTTGCCGAACTGCGCGAGGCACTGGCCGGCCGATCATGGTACGGGTTTGCGTAGCCAGGGATTACCCGACCACGTCATACAGCTTGCAATACTCAGCCCAGCTCAGGCCCGCCATTTGCGCCACTTCCCTATGCACCTCGAGACGCTGGGCGGCGAAGGTTTCGGGCGATTCGGCGGTGAGCTTGAGTGTCAACTCCCAGGCGAACAG
The DNA here is from genome assembly GCF_036864995.1 of Pseudomonas trivialis. Taxonomy (NCBI): domain Bacteria; kingdom Pseudomonadati; phylum Pseudomonadota; class Gammaproteobacteria; order Pseudomonadales; family Pseudomonadaceae; genus Pseudomonas; species Pseudomonas trivialis. Next base: position 2,173,999 of record NZ_CP142151.1, read on the forward strand.
ACCCTGACGCTCGGCTTCGGCTTCAAAGGCTTCGTTCAGGCGCTCGGCGCGGTATTCCGCCAGGGTTTCACCCTTGGCCCGGGCAGCGAGCGGGTTCAGGGTGTCCAGCTCGGTTGCAAGTGCCGGGTGATCGCTCAGGAAGCGATCCAGGGCGAGTTGATGGTTATCGCCGGGTTGGGACAAGGGCGTGCTCCTTAGCAAGATCTCAGAGGTCGGTCTGCAGGTTGCGCCGTGCGCGTTTGCGCAGACGACGGTCGATTCTGGAACTGATCGGCTGCAACAGAAAGAACATCAGGTAGGCCGTCAGTACCAGCGTCAGGTCCACCCAGGTTCCGGCGACCGGTTCGTCTGAAAATATCTCGACCACGTCCTTGATCAGGAACAGCAGAGCGACCCCGCCCAGCCACAGCAAGGCCTTGAACAGCAATGGTTGCAGGTTGTTCGACAGTTTGTGTTGCATCCCGAGCTTACCTCTGCGGTGCATGACTTCCTCTCAGGCGAGGGTGGAGGTAGGCCACCGCGCCTGAAAGCGTCACCGATGATAACGATTAGGCAGGTTTAGGGATTGATCCAGAGCAGAAAGTTCATTTATTTGGTGACGAATGCCGAAGTCACGCCCCCGCAGCAGGCACCAGAAAAGCGGCCTCCAGCAATTGACGCGTATACCCATGTTGGGGATCGGCAAAGATCGTCGCCGCATCGCCCTGTTCCACCACTTGTCCCTGTTTCACCACCATCAACTGATGACTCAACGCTTTGACGACCGCCAAATCATGGCTGATGAACAAATAGGTCAGGTTGTATTTGGCCTGCAACCCGCGCAACAACTCCACCACCTGGCGCTGCACCGTGCGATCCAGCGCTGAAGTCGGTTCGTCGAGCAAAATCAGCCTGGGCTTGAGCACCAGCGCCCGTGCAATAGCAATACGCTGGCGTTGCCCGCCGGAAAACTCGTGGGGGTAGCGGTGCCGCGACGCCGGGTCCAGACCCACTTCCTTGAGCGCCGCAATAATCGCCGCCTCCTGTTCAGCCGCTGTGCCCATCCTGTGAATGCGCAGGCCTTCACCGACGATTTCACTGACGCACATCCGCGGGCTCAAACTGCCGAACGGGTCCTGGAACACCACCTGCATCTCCCGACGCAACGGCCGCACCTGTTGCTGAGTGAGCTGATCCAACTGCTGGCCTTCGAAACGAATGCCGCCCTTGCTCGCGATCAACCGCAGGATCGCCAGGCCCAGGGTGGATTTGCCCGAGCCGCTCTCACCGACGATGCCCAGGGTCTGGCCCTGGGGCAGGCTGAAGTTGATGCCGTCCACCGCCTTGACGTAATCGACGGTACTGCGCAGAAAGCCCTTCTTGATCGGGAACCAGACCTTCAGGTCGTCGACTTCCAGCAAGGGTGGCCCAACTTCATTGGTGGCCGGCCCTCCGCTGGGTTCCGCCGCCAGCAGTTCCTGGGTGTAAGGGTGCTGCGGCGACTGGAACAAGGTCTCGCAGTCGGCCTGTTCGACGATGCAACCCTGTTGCATCACGCACACCCGATGGGCAATGCGCCGAACCAGGTTCAAGTCGTGGCTGATCAACAGCAGCGACATGCCCAGCCGCGCCTGCAGTTCCTTGAGCAGTTCGAGAATTTTCAGTTGCACGGTGACGTCGAGGGCGGTGGTCGGCTCGTCGGCGATCAATAGTTCCGGCTCGTTGACCAGGGCCATGGCGATCATCACGCGCTGGCGCTGCCCACCGGACAGTTCGTGGGGCAGGGCCTTGAGGCGCTTGTGTGGCTCGGGAATGCCCACCAGTTCGAGCAGTTCCAGCGTGCGCCGGGTGGCCACCTTGCCGGTGAGGCCCTTGTGCAGGCCGAGTACTTCGTTGATCTGTTTTTCGATGCTGTGCAGCGGGTTCAAGGAGGTCATCGGCTCCTGGAAGATCATCGCGATGCGGTTGCCGCGAATATGCCGCAGGGTCTTTTCCTTGAGCGTCAGCAGGTCTTGCCCGGCATAGCGGATAGTGCCGCTCGGATGCCGCGCCAGCGGGTAGGGCAGCAGGCGCAGAATCGAATGGGCGGTGACCGATTTGCCGGACCCGCTTTCGCCTACCAGGGCGAGAGTTTCGCCGCGCTTGATGTCGAAGCTGAGGTTGTTGACCACCCGGTGGTGGTGCTCGCCCGTGACGAACTCGACGGAGAGGTCGCGGACTTCGATCAGATTGTCCTGATTCATCTCATTTCCTCGGGTCGAAGGCATCGCGAGCGGACTCGCCGATAAACACCAGCAAACTCAGCATGATCGCCAGCACGGCAAAGGCACTGATGCCCAGCCACGGCGCTTGCAGGTTGGATTTGCCCTGGGCTACCAGCTCGCCCAGGGACGGAGAGCCGGCCGGCAGGCCGAAACCGAGGAAGTCCAGGGCGGTGAGGGTGCCGATGGCGCCGGTGAGGATGAAGGGCATGAAGGTCATGGTGGAGACCATGGCATTGGGCAGGATGTGGCGGAACATGATCGCACCGTTCTGCATGCCCAGTGCCCGGGCTGCACGCACGTATTCAAGGTTGCGCCCGCGCAGGAACTCGGCGCGCACCACGTCCACCAGGCTCATCCACGAGAACAGCAGCATGATTCCCAGCAGCCACCAGAAGTTGGGCTGCACAAAACTGGCCAGGATGATCAGCAGATAAAGCACCGGCAAACCGGACCAGATTTCCAGAAAGCGCTGCCCGGCCAGATCCACCCAGCCGCCATAGAAGCCCTGCAAGGCGCCGGCAATCACGCCGATGATCGAGCTGAGCACGGTCAACGTCAGCGCAAACAATACCGACACACGAAACCCGTAGATCACTCGCGCCAGCACATCGCGGCCCTGGTCATCGGTGCCCAGCAGGTTGACGCTGGACGGTGGCGCGGGAGCCGGCACCTTAAGGTCGTAGTTGATGCTCTGGTAGCTGAACGGAATGGGCGCCCACAGAGTCCAGGCGTCCTTGGCCTTGAGCAGTTCGCGGATGTACGGGCTTTTGTAGTTGGCTTCCAGCGGGAATTCGCCGCCGAAGGTGGTCTCCGGGTAGCGCTTGAGCGCCGGGAAATACCAGTCGCCGTCGTAGTGCACGGCCAGTGGCTTGTCGTTGGCGATCAACTCGGCGCCCAGGCTCAGGCCGAACAGGATCAGGAACAGCCACAGCGACCACCAGCCACGCTTGTTCGCCTTGAACCGCTCGAACCGGCGGCGATTGAGGGGGGACAGATTCATCTCAATGCTCCCGGCTGGCGAAGTCGATACGCGGATCGACCAGGGTGTAGGTGAGGTCGCCGATCAGTTTCACCACCAGCCCCAGCAGGGTGAAGATGAACAGCGTGCCGAACACCACCGGGTAATCGCGGTTGATGGCGGCTTCAAAACTCATCAGGCCCAGGCCGTCGAGGGAGAAGATCACTTCAACCAGCAGCGAACCGGTAAAGAAGATACCGATGAACGCCGAGGGGAATCCGGCGATCACCAGCAGCATGGCGTTGCGGAACACGTGACCGTAGAGCACGCGGTGGTTGGTCAGGCCCTTGGCCTTGGCGGTGACCACGTATTGCTTGTTGATCTCGTCGAGAAAGCTGTTCTTGGTCAGCAGGGTCATGGTCGCGAAGTTGCCGATCACCAGCGCCGTGACGGGCAGCGCCAGGTGCCAGAAGTAATCGAGGATCTTGCCACTCACGCTCAGCTCGTCGAAGTTGTTGGAGGTGAGCCCGCGCAGGGGGAACCAGTCCAGGTAACTGCCGCCGGCAAACACCACGATCAGCAGGATGGCGAACAGGAACGCGGGGATCGCGTAGCCGACGATGATTGCTGAGCTGGTCCACACGTCGAAATGGCTGCCGTGCCGCGTGGCCTTGGCGATCCCCAGGGGAATCGACACCAGGTACATGATCAGCGTGCTCCATAACCCAAGGGAGATGGACACCGGCATCTTTTCCCTGATCAGGTCGATGACCTTGGCGTCACGAAAGAAGCTGTCGCCAAAGTCCAGCCGGGCGTAGTTCTTGACCATGATCCACAAGCGTTCCGGCGCCGATTTATCGAAGCCGTACATTTTCTCGATTTCCTGAATCAGCGCCGGGTCCAGGCCTTGGGCGCCACGGTAGCTGGAGCCGGCCACGGCCACCTCGGCACCGCCGCCGGCGATGCGGCTGGTGGCGCCTTCAAAGCCTTCTAGCTTGGCGATCATCTGTTCCACCGGGCCACCGGGGGCGGCCTGGATGATGACGAAATTGATCAGCAGTATCCCGAACAGGGTGGGAATGATCAGTAACAGGCGGCGAACGATATAGGCCAGCATTCAATCGCCTCCCTTCGCCGGATCGGCGTCAGCCTGGGTGCCTGCGGCGGTCACCGGCGGCACATTGGGTTTGGCCCACCAGGTGGCGGTGCCGACGTCGTACAGCGGTGACACTTTCGGATGGCCGAGGTTGTTCCAGTAGGCCACGCGGAAGGTCTTGATGTGCCAGTTGGGAATCACGTAGTAGCCAAATTGCAGCACGCGGTCCAGGGCCTTGGCGTGGGCGATCAGGCTGGTGCGCGAGTCCGAATCGATCAGTTCCTCCACCAGTTGGTCGATGGCCGGGTCCTTGAGGCCGATGTAGTTGCGGCTGCCGGGCTTTTCGGCACTGGTGGACTTCCAGAACTCGCGTTGTTCATTACCCGGCGACGAGGATTGCGGGAAGCTGCCCACCACCATGTCGAAGTCCCGCGAGCGCAGGCGAGTGACGAACTGGGAGACGTCGACCCGGCGAATCACCAGGTTGATGCCCAGGTCCGCCAGGTTGCGCTTGAACGGCAGCAGGATGCGTTCGAACTCGGTCTGAGCCAGCAGGAACTCGATGGTCACTGGTGTGCCGGTGGCGTCGACCATCTTGTCGTCAACGATCTTCCAGCCAGCCTGCTGCAGCAATTGGTAGGCCTCGCGCTGCTGGGCGCGGATCATGCCGCTGCCGTCGGTTCTGGACGGCTCGAAGGCCTGGGTGAATACCTCGGGCGGGATTTTGTCGCGCAGTGGCTCGAGAATGTTCAGCTCATCGGGGCCGGGCAGGCCGGTGGCGGCCATGTCGGAGTTTTCAAAATAGCTGCGGGTGCGGGTGTAGGCGCCGTTGAACAGCTGTTTGTTGCTCCACTCGAAGTCCAGCAACAGGCTGATGGCCTTGCGCACGCGCACGTCCTGGAACATCGGCTTGCGGATATTGAATACAAAACCCTGCATGCCGGTGGGGTTGCCGTTGGGGATTTCTTCCTTGATCAGCCGACCCTGGGTGACTGCCGGTACGTTGTAAGCATTCGCCCAGTTCTTGGCGCTGAACTCGGACCAGTAATCGAACTGCCCGGCCTTGAGCGCTTCGAGGGCCACGGTGGCATCACGGTAATAGTCGGTGATGCGGTTGTCGAAGTTGTACAGGCCCTTGTTGATCGGCAGGTCCTTGCCCCAGTAGTCCTTGACTCGTTCATAGCGCACGGACCGCCCGGCCTTCACTTCGGCCACTTGATAAGGGCCGCTGCCGAGGGGGAACTCGAGGTTGCCCTTGTTGAAGTCGCGGCTGGCCCACCAGTGCTTGGGCAGCACCGGCAGTTGGCCGAGGATCAGCGGCAGCTCGCGGTTGTTGGTGCGCTTGAACTTGAACAGCACGCGCAACGGGTCTTCGGCGATCACTTCGTCGACATCGGCGTAGTAGGTGCGATAGAGCGGGGTGCCGTCCTTGATCAGGGTCTGGAAGCTGAAGACCACGTCGTCGGCGCGAATGGGGTGGCCATCGTGGAAGCGCGCCTCGGGGCGCAGGTAGAAGCGCACCCAGCTATTGTCCGGGGCCTTTTCGATCTTGCCGGCCACCAGGCCGTATTCGGTGAAGGGCTCATCCAGGCTCTGGGTGGCCAGGGTGTCGTAGATCAGGCCGATATTGTCGGCGGGCACGCCTTTGCTGATGAACGGGTTGAAGCTGTCGAAGCCGGTCAGGCTCGACTCGCGAAACGTGCCGCCCTTGGGCGCGTCCGGATTGACGTAATCGGTGTGCTTGAAGTCGGCCGGGTACTTGGGTGGCTCGTTGTACAGGGTCAGCGCATGCTGCGGCGCGGCCTGGGCGGCGCTGCACAGCAACAGGCTGCCCAGCAGGACGTTGCGCAAAGACATCATTGGGCTTTCTCCGAAGCTTTCAGCCACCACGCGCTCAGGCCCAGGCTGTAGGGCGGCGTGGTGACAAAGGCGAACCGGTTGCGGTAGGCCAGGCGATGATAGTTGAGGTACCAGTTGGGAATACTGTAGTGCTGCCACAGCAGCACCCGGTCCAGCGCGCGGCCGGCGGCCAGTTGTTCTTCGCGGGTCTGGGCCGCGAGCAGTTGGTCCAGCAGGTGATCGACCACCGGGTTGGCAATGCCGGCGAAATTTTTGCTGCCCTTGATCGCGGCCTGGCTGGAGTGGAAGTACTGCCACTGTTCCAGGCCTGGGCTGAGGGTCTGGTTGAGGGTGATCAGGATCATGTCGAAGTCGAACTGATCCAGGCGCTGCTTGTATTGCGCGCGGTCGACGGTGCGCAGGCGGGCGTCGATGCCGATGCTGATCAGGTTCTCGACGTAGGGCTGCAGGATGCGTTCCAGGTTCGGGTTGACCAGCAGAATCTCGAAGCGCAGCGGTTGTCCGTCCTTGTTCAGCAGGTGTTGGCCCGACAGTTTCCAGCCGGCCTCGCCGAGCAGGCCGAGGGCACGACGCAGGGTTTCGCGAGGGATGCCGCGCCCGTCGGTCTGCGGCAGGCTGAAGGCTTGGGTTAACAGATTGGGCGGCAACTGGTCGCGGTAAGGCGAGAGCATCAGCCATTCATGGCCGACCGGTATGCCCGTGGCGGCGAACTCGCTGTTGGGGTAATAGCTGAGGGTGCGCTTATAGGCATTGCTGAACAGGGCGCGGTTGGTCCACTCGAAATCGAACATCAGCCCCAGGGCTTCGCGCACCTTGATCTGGCTGAAGGTGGGCCGCCGGGTATTCATGAACAGGCCCTGGCTCTGGGTAGGGATCTGGTGGGCGATCTGCGCCTTGATCACCTCGCCACGGTTGACCGCCGGGAAGTTGTAGCCGTTGGCCCAGTTCTTGGCCTGGTGCTCGATATAAATGTCGAACTCGCCGGCCTTGAACGCCTCGAACGCCACATCGCTGTCGCGGTAGAACTCCACTTCGACCCTGTTGTAGTTGTAAAAGCCTCGGTTGACTGGCAGGTCCTTGCCCCAGTAGTCCTTGACCCGCTCGAACACCAGTTGCCGGCCCGGGGTGACCTTGCTGATGCGGTACGGGCCGCTGCCCAGGGGCGGCTCGAAGGTAGTGGCCTTGAAGTCGCGGTGCTTCCAGTAATGCTGGGGCAGCACCGGCAGTTCGCCCAGGCGCAGGATCAGCAACGGGTTGCCCGCGCGCTTGAACACGAAGCGGATGCGATGGCGGTTGAGAATGTCCACCCGGGCCACTTCCTGCAGGTTGGTGCGGTACTGCGGATGGCCTTCAGTGAGCAGGGTGCGATAGGAAAACGCGACGTCGTAGGCGGTGATCGGCTTGCCATCGTGAAAACGCGCTTGCGGGCGCAGGTTGAACACTACCCAGCTGCGGTCCTCGCTGTATTCCACCGACTGCGCGATCAGGCCGTAGCTGGACGCGGGCTCGTCGCCGGACGGCGCGTACTGGCCGGTGCCGACCATCAGCGGCTCGTTCAGCTCATTGACGCCGTATTGCAGGAAATTGGGTGTGGAAACCGGGCTTGAGCCCTTGAAGGTGTAGGGGTTGAGGGTGTCGAAGGTGCCAAACGCCATCACCCGCAGGGTGCCGCCTTTCGGCGCTGCAGGGTTTACCCAATCGAAGTGGGTAAATTTGGCCGGGTACTTGAGCGTGCCGAACTGCGTGTAACCGTGGCTCTCGGTTATCGTCGCGTGCGCACCAAAGCTCAAGGCCAGACTTATTAGTAGAAGGAGGGGACGCTTCAAGTCAGAGATCCGATCCAGGCGGCTTGGGCTTTATGGTCGGTACAGTAACAGCTTGTTCCGGTTGGAAAAAGCCGGTTTGGATGATGGAGAACCAATGTGGGAGGGGGCTTGCTCCCGATGGCGGTGTGTCAGCCAGTACATGCGCTGGCTGAATCACTGCTATCGGGAGCAAGTCCCCTCCCACATTGGATTTTCAGTGTTGCCGAGGATTCAGCGCGGTGCCGAAACCACCAGCATTTGACCCGGCTTCAGCGCCTGACCCGTGCGCGGGTTCCAGCGCTTGAGATGTTGCATCTCGACGTTGAAGCGCTTGGCGACGATATACAGCGAGTCGCCTTTCTTGACCTTGTACTGCACCGGTTTTTTGGCGCTGGCCACGGCGCGGCGGGTGTCCTGCATCACCAGGGTCTGGCCAACCTTGAGCGCCTGGCCATTGAGCTTGTTCCAGCGCTGCAGGTCATGCACGTCGACCTTGTTGGCCTTGGCGATCAGCGTGAGGTTGTCGCCGCTGCGCACCTTGTAGTTGCGGGTACGCCCGGCCACGCGTGCGGTCTCGACTTCGTCGAACACCTGCTTTTTCGGGCGCATGGCCAGCAACTCTTCGGGCTTCATCATCGACAGCGTGCTGGTCAGCAAGTGCGCCTTGGAGCTGGGTACGAGCAGATGCTGGGGGCCGTCGAGGGTGGTGCGCTGCTTGAGGGCCGGGTTGAGCTGGAACAGTTCGTCTTCGTCGATTTCCGCCAGCGCGGCGACCCGTGAAAGGTCCATGCTCTGTTTGACTTCAACCACTTCGAAGTACGGCGTGTTGGCAATCGGGTTCAGATTGACGCCATAGGCCTCAGGCGCCAGCACCACCTGGGACAGCGCCAGGAACTTGGGCACGTAGTCGCGGGTTTCCTGAGGCAGGGGCAGGTTCCAGTAGTCAGTGGGCAGGCCGAGCTTTTCGTTACGCTCGATGGCGCGGCTTACCGTGCCTTCACCGGCGTTGTAGGCCGCGAGAGCCAGCAGCCAGTCGCCGTTGAACATGTCATGCAGGCGCGTCAGGTAATCCAGGGCGGCGGTGGTGGATGCGGTGATATCACGGCGGCCATCGTAAGCGCGGGTCTGGCGCAGATTGAAGTAACGCCCGGTGGAAGGAATGAATTGCCACAGGCCGACCGCATCGCTGCGCGAATAGGCCATCGGGTTGTAGGCGCTTTCAATCACTGGCAGCAGCGCCAGTTCCAGCGGCATGTTGCGTTCTTCGAGGCGTTCGACGATGTAGTGAATGTAGAGGCTGCCGCGTTCGCCGGCGTTTTCCAGAAAGGATGGGTTACTGGCGAACCACAGGCGCTGTTGCTCGATACGCGGGTTGACGCCTGCGCTGTCCTGTAATTGAAAGCCCCGACGCATGCGTTCCCAGACATCCTGGGGCACTTCGGGGCTGGGCTTCTCTGAAAGCCAGATGGGTTTTTGCTTGATCTTGGCAGCAAGATTCGGTTTGGGTTGCACGGTGGTTTGTGCAGCATATTGTGTGGATTGGCAGCCCGCCAGAGTTGCGGAAACGGCCACCGCCACGGCTTGAGCCAGGCGGGTCAATGCGTCTGAAGAGATGGATTTACGAATAGATGACGACATTGGCTGGAAGTAAGTTCCGGGCAAAAATGTCGGGCGATTCTAGAAAGCGCTTTGGTTCCGGTCAACCATTCAGAAATTACGTATCAGAATACGTAGGCTTAGAACGTATCTTTCCATGCCCTCAAGCTGGCAAACACCTCGGCCCCAGCCCGGTTGTCGCGACCATCCCGTTCGTCCGCTTTTTGTTTAACGGATGTTTCAGAGGTTCGTAGAAAGGGGTTGGTGCGCTTTTCCAGAGCCAGGTTCGAGGGCAGCGTCATCTCGCCGCGAGCCCGCAATTGGCGGACGTTTTCCACCCGTTCGGCGATATCGGCGTTGTGCGGTTCCACCGCTTGGGCAAATTTCAGGTTGCTTTGTGTGTATTCGTGGGTGCAATACACCTGCGTGTCGTCGGGCAGGTCGGCCAGACGCAGCAACGAGGCGTACATCTGCTGCGGCGTGCCCTCAAACAGGCGGCCACAACCGGCGGCGAACAGAGTGTCGCCGCACAGCAGCACGCCCAGGTGATAAAACGCGATATGGCCGAGGGTGTGGCCGGGCACGCTGTAGACGTCAAAGTCCCAGCCCAGCACGCTGATGCGGTCGTTATCGTGCAGGGCCACGTCCCGCGCCGGGATGTTCTCGCTGACCGGGCCGTAGACCCTGGCGCCGGTCACGTCCTTGAGCTGTGCAACACCGCCCACATGATCGTGGTGATGGTGGGTAACGAGGATGTCGCTGAGGGTCCACTCCGGGTTCTGCCGAAGCCAGGCCAGCACCGGCGCGGCATCGCCGGGGTCGACAGCGGCGCAGCGGCGGGTGTGCGGGTCCTGTAACAACCAGATGTAGTTATCGGTGAAGGCGGGCAGGGCACTGATCTGTATCATTCTTCGATTCGCCAAGCTGAACACATTGGTGCATCTTAGAACGTCCAGGCGAGTAGGAGAATGCAATGACTGATAAAGCGTTCGCCCAGGCCGATCCTGAGTGGCTCGCGCTGATCGGCGCAGCCCGCGAATGGCTGTCCGGGCCCATCGGGCAATTTTTGCTGGAGCAGGAGCGGCGCATGCTCGAAGACGAGCTGGGCCGGTTCTTTGGTGGCTACCTGGTGCATTACGGCCCATCGGCCCAGACCCCGCCCGCCGCGCCGCAGGTGCAGCGCAATGTGCGCCTGGGGGCCCCATTGCCCGGTGTGGAGATTGTCTGCGAGGAACAGGCCTGGCCGTTGAGCGAGCATGCCGCCGATGTGGTGGTGCTGCAGCATGGCCTGGATTTCTGCCTGTCGCCCCACGGCCTGCTGCGCGAAGCGGCGAGCAGCGTGCGCCCCGGTGGCCATTTGCTGATTATCGGTATCAACCCCTGGAGCACCTGGGGCCTGCGCCATGTGTTCGCCCAGGACGGCCTGCGCCAGGCTCGCTGCATCGCGCCTTCTCGGGTGGGTGACTGGCTCAACCTGCTGGGCTTCGCGCTGGAGAAACGCCGCTTCGGGTGCTATCGTCCGCCGCTTGCCTCGACCCGGTGGCAGGGCCGTCTGGCCGGCTGGGAACGTCGCGCGGGTACCTGGCAATTGGCCGGTGGCGGCTTCTATCTATTGGTAGCGCGCAAGATCGTGGTCGGCCTGCGCCCGGTGCGTCAGGTGGCCCGCCAGCCCATGGGCAAGCTGGTGCCGATGCCGATGGCCAAGGTCAATCGCAAGCAAAGCGAACCCTGAACTCCTCTTTTTGATTCAAGACCGAGCAAACGATGACCGATACCGTAGAACTTTTCACCGATGGCGCCTGCAAGGGCAACCCTGGCCCCGGCGGCTGGGGCGCATTGCTGGTGTGCAAGGGCGTGGAGAAGGAGCTGTGGGGCGGCGAAGCCAACACCACCAACAACCGCATGGAGCTGATGGGCGCGATTCGCGGCCTCGAAGAACTCAAGCGGCGCTGCGACGTGCTGCTGGTGACCGACTCGCAATACGTGATGAAGGGCATCAACGAGTGGATGGTCAACTGGAAGAAGCGCGGCTGGAAGACGGCGGCCAAGGAGCCGGTCAAGAACGCCGACCTGTGGCAACTGCTCGACGAGCAATGCAATCGCCACAACATCACCTGGAAATGGGTGCGCGGGCATATCGGCCATCCAGGCAACGAGCGTGCCGACCAACTGGCCAACCGTGGCGTGGATGAGGTGCGCGGCTACAAGCAGAGCTGAGGCCGGCTGCCGTGTTAACATCGCGCCTTCTACACACTCCACCATACCGTTGAGAGCTGAACCCTGATGGCCATCCGATCTGTTGTACTCGATACCGAAACCACCGGCATGCCGGTGACCGACGGCCACCGGATCATCGAAATCGGCTGTGTCGAACTGATGGGTCGTCGCCTCACCGGGCGGCACTTCCACGTGTACCTGCAACCGGACCGGGAAAGTGACGAAGGCGCGATTGGCGTTCACGGCATTACCGACGAATTCCTCAAAGGCAAGCCGCGTTTCGCCGAGGTGGCCGACGAGTTCTTCGAGTTCATCAACGGCGCGCAGTTGATCATCCACAACGCGGCGTTCGACATCGGCTTTATCAACAACGAGTTCGCCCTGATGGGGCAGACGGACCGTGCGGATATTTCCCGGCACTGTTCGATCCTCGATACCCTGATGATGGCCCGTGAGCGTCACCCCGGCCAGCGCAACAGCCTCGATGCATTGTGCAAGCGTTATGGCGTCGACAACTCCAACCGTGAACTGCACGGCGCCTTGCTCGACTCCGAGATTCTCGCCGACGTCTACCTGACCATGACCGGCGGGCAGACCAGCCTCTCCCTGACCGGTAACGCGTCCGACGGCAGCGGCTCGGCGGAAGGCTCGGGCAACCGTCCTTCGGAAATCCGCCGCCTGCCGGCCGATCGCACACCCACGCCGATCATCCGCGCCAGTGAGCAGGATTTGGCCGAGCATGTGGCGCGGCTGGAAGCGATTGCCAAATCGGCGGGTGCGCCGGCGTTGTGGACCCAACTGACTCAACAATGACTCGAATTCAAATGCGATCAAACGTGTGGTAGGGAGCATGCCTTCTCCTACAGTTGATCGCCTTGAACCGTGAAATCTTCATTCGCCACATCCGCTTCCGGCTTCTACCCTTGTGGCAGGAAGTGTTCGTCTTTCGCCGCGCCCTGGCCAAACGCTGCGCGCTGCGAAGTGGAGGCGGTGTCGATGGATGCCGATCTGCATGGGTTACAACATGAGGATGACGGCAGTGGTCGTTGTTACACCGTAGATTGCATCAAGGGTTGAGGAACGTTATGCAAGCTGTCATGAACCCGAAGTATCCAGGGCTCAGTGTGCGGGTCGCCGATGCAGGCTTTGATGCCTATGTGTGGGGCAACGATTTCAGCTTTGAGGTCAGTGCCTATGGCGTGCCGGAGATGGGCAAGCGCGTTGATCAATGGCAGGTGGAGCGCATCCTGCCGTATCGCAAGTGTTATGGCATCGACCCCGAGGAGTTTGCCAGTTTTCGCGATGCGCCCGACAGTGCGATCTTTATGGCCTACCTGGATGATTGCCCGGTGGGGCATATCGTGGTCAGCACCAATTGGAACGGGTTTGCCCACGTCGACGAACTGGCGGTAATCCTGCCGGCACGGCGTCACGGCGTAGCCAAGGCGTTGCTGGATGTGGCGCAGTTCTGGAGCCGCAAGAAAAACCTGCCGGGCATGATGCTCGAAACCCAGAACAACAACCTTGGTGCGTGCCGGTTGTATGAGCGCTGTGGCTATGTGATGGGTGGTATCGACCACCTGCGCTATCGCGGCATCGACCCGCAAACCCGCGAAGTGGCGATTTTCTGGTATCGGTTATTCAAGTCCGAGGCGGTGCTGAAAGCGCAGTCATGAGCCGATCCAGCGCTGGGGCCTGGAGAGCCTGTTACGCGACAGGCGTATGGGGCGAAGTGCCCGCCAGCAGAGCCTCGGCCTTGTGCGCAACGATCTCCAGCAGCGCGTTCAGCGCGGGCGTGGGTTCGACGTTCTTCGACATCAATGCGTAAAGGACCACCGGGATGGGCGGCGACAATGGGCAGGCATCCAGCCCGGCCTCGTGCGCGCCGGCTGCCGTGAACGGGTCGACAATCGCCAGGCCTTCGCCGGCCTCCACCATGCTGCGCATCATCTGATAAGTCTGCACCCGCGTCTGCACCACCGGCAGCGGGCGCAGGGCTTGCAGTTTGGCGTCCAGCAGACGGCTCAAGGGGTCGTGCCCTTCAAGCCCGATCAGCGACTGCCCGGCCAGGTCCTGCAGTGCGATGTACTTTTGCCGTGGCTTGAGCCAGCCTCGAGGCGCGAGTACTTGCAGTTTGCCTTGGGCTACTTGGGTACTCTGGATCTGCGGATGTTCCGGATCATGCAGGCTCAGCCCCACCTGCGCTTCGTGAAGCAACAGGCTTCTGACGATCTCTCGCGTCGGCTGGCTCGACAGGCTGCATGGCGTGTCCTGAAAACGGCGGCGCAATGCGGCAATGCTTTGCGGCAGCAGCTGATTGGCCAGGGGGGTGCAGAGGGCGTGCAGGGTGGGCGCGTGGTGATGTTTCAAGCGGCTGGCCAGGCGTTGCACCGGCTCCAGCGCCTCATAAAGATGGGCAATGTGCGTCTGTAATTCGAGGGTCTCGCGTGTCGCCTGCAGGCGCCCGCGCACGCTGGCAAACAGCATGAAGCCCAGTTGCTGCTCGGCATCCTTGAGCGAGGCTTGTACATCGCCCACCGGGAGTTGCAACCACTCGGCGGCCGTGCCGAGGTGCCCGGTCTGCAGGATGGCTTGAATCACTTCGATATGACGTAAACGCATGGCCGGAGTCTATGTGCAGCGCCGCGGGTATTCAATGGCGCAGGCCATTGTGCGCAAAAAAGACAGTTGGTGTCGGCCATGCGTATGGCGTTGGGCCACGACCTCACTAGAATGACGCGTCTGATCATCAACGACCACTGCCGGCCCGCCGGTACTTACAACAAAAACAGGTCTGGTCTCAATGCGCATGCCCTCGCTGTTTCGCGGGGTAACGGTCAAGCAACTCCTGGTCCTGGTGACCGTGGGGTGTGCGGCTGCTTATCTCCTGCACAATCAAGATGAAATCATCCCGGAAGATTTGGTACTGGAACGCTATATCCGCGCCCAGGAGCAGGTGGACGAACAGGTAGGGGCGATTCTGGGGATCAGGCTGGTCAGGCAGGTCGAGGCTTATCCGGTGGCCGATTCGCCGGGTTACCTGCGTTCATTGTTTGCTGTCGAGGGGGAGCGGGGCAGCCTGATGGTGACGCTCAAGCAGATCAAGGGAGAGGAGGGCATAGAGCTGACGGAGATCCGTCGTCCTTGATCGACCCCGGCCCAGTCAATGCCGTCAATGGCCAGGACTGAGCTGGTAGATGAGGCGAGATCTTATGACGCGAGGGTGGTCTTTGATTCGCGGACGATAACCGTGCCCGATTGAATCAGTCTGAATTCATCGCCTTCCAGTTTCTCTACACGGTCGCCAATGGCCAGCTTGTAGGTCGTGGTGGGCGCCGAGCCAGCCAGGTCGCCTTGGGCCGGGTTGGATTCCTGGAACTCATGCACGGAATACACGCGGCCTTCCGCGTCTCTGGCATGAAACTGTCCGACAAGTACTGCTGCCATCTGCTTAGAACCTCTGGAGATAAACACTCGATTTGCGGTGGTGTAGACCGTCAATAAGCCGGGTAGTTTACCTATGGGAAAAAAATACTATTCGCTGACGAATTCAGACGCTTCCTACGCGGGAGACCGAAAGGCAAACCCGGCGTGAATCTCAAAAAGCTTCTGGTGAACACGCTGCGAAGACTTTATAACTACAGGCTCCTTTATTCAGACGTCGGGAAACCTCAATGAGCAAGGTCTACACGATTGCCGTCCTGGTTGGCAGCTTGAGAAAAGAATCGATCAACCGCAAAGTCGCGCTGGCACTGGCCGAACTGGCCCCTGCCAACCTCAGGTTGAACATTGTCGAAATTGGCGATCTGCCGCTCTACAACGAGGACATTGACGGTGCATCACCGCCGGCAGCCTACAGCACTTTCCGCAGTCAGGTGGGTTCATCCGACGCGGTGCTGTTCGTGACGCCCGAATACAACCGTTCGGTGCCGGCTCCGTTGAAAAACGCGATTGACGTGGGCTCCCGCCCGTATGGCAAAAGCGCCTTCAGCGCCAAGCCCGGCGCGATCATCAGCGTGTCGCCAGGCGCCATCGGCGGCTTTGGCGCCAACCACCACCTGCGCCAGTCCCTGGTGTTTCTGGACGTGTGGTGCATGCAGCAGCCGGAAGCCTACCTTGGTGGGGCCGGGAATGTGTTTGATGAGTCGGGGAAAGTGTCGGAAAAAACCCGGCCGTTCCTGCAGGCATTTATCGATGCCTTTGGCCAGTGGGTAGAAAAACACAACGGTTGAGCGACCAATGATATCCAGGGGTGAGAGCAAGCCTGCTCCCACCCTGGACGATGTAGTGAGCTCAGGATCAGCGCAGCAAGTTGGTCCGTGCCAGTTCAATCACCTCATCCCCACGCCCACTCATCACTGCCTTGAGCATGTACAGGCTGAATCCCTTGGCCTGTTCCAGCTTGATCGTCGGTGGCATCACCAGTTCCTGAGTGGCGGTGACCACGTCCACCAGCACCGGGCCATCGTGGGCCAGGGCGCGGCGCAGGGCCGGCTCCAGGTCTTCGGACTGCTCCACGCGAATCCCGAGGATGCCCATGGCGTTGGACATGGCGGCGAAATCCGGATTTTTCAGCTCGGTGCCCGTGTCCAGATAGCCGGCCGCTTTCATCTCCATGGCGACAAAACCCAGGGATGAGTTATCGAACACGATGACTTTCACCGGCAGGTTCAATTGCGCCAACGAGATGAAATCCCCCATCAGCATGGCAAAACCACCGTCGCCGGACATCGAAATCACCTGCCGGCCAGGGAACGCCGCCTGTGCGCCAATCGCCTGAGGCATGGCATTGGCCATGGAGCCGTGGTTGAACGAGCCGATCAGGCGGCGTTTGCCGTTCATCTTCAGGTAACGCGCAGCCCACACGGTGGGTGAGCCGACGTCGGCGGTGAAGATTGCATCGTCGTCGGCCAGTTCGCTGAGCAGGCGCGCAACGTATTGCGGGTGGATCGGCCGGCCGGCCTTGGACGGCTGCGCGAGGTCATCCAGGCCCTGGCGCGCTTTTTGGTAATGCTTCAGGGAGGTGTCGAGGAAGCTGCGATCGGATTTGCGCGTCAGGCGCGGCAGCAGCGCGGCGATGGTCTCGCCAACGTCGGCGGCGATTCCCAGGTCCAGCGTGGCACGACGGCCCAGTGCCTGCGGGTCGCGGTCGACCTGGATGATTTTCGCATCGGTCGGGTAGAACTGGCGGTACGGAAAGTCGGTGCCGAGCATGATCAGCGTGTCGCAGTCGAGCATCGCGTGGTAGCCGGAGCTGAAGCCGATCAGCCCGGTCATGCCCACATCGAACGGGTTGTCCCACTCCACATGCTCCTTGCCGCGCAGGGCATGCACCACCGGCGCGCCCAGGGCGTCGGCCAGCGCCACCACCTGGTCATGGGCGCCGGCGCAGCCGCTGCCGCACAGCAGAGTGACTTTCTGGCTGCTCTGCAGAATCTCGGTAAGACGCTGCAGGTCCGGCTCTGCCGGCACGCTACGCGGCGCATGCAGGGCAGGCCACGGCTTGAGCTTGGCGTCCACCTCCAGCAGCGACACATCCCCCGGAATGACCACCACCGCCACGCCACGGTTGAGGATCGCCGAGCGCATGGCGCGGTGCAGCACCTGGGGCATCTGTTCGGGATTGCTGACCAGCTCGATAAAATGGCTGCACTCCTTGAACAGCTCCTGAGGATGGGTTTCCTGAAAATAGTTAAGGCCGATCTCCGACGACGGAATCTGCGCAGCGATTGCCAGCACCGGCACATGGTTGCGATGGCAGTCGAACAGGCCGTTGATCAAGTGCAGGTTGCCTGGTCCGCAACTGCCAGCGCACACCGTCAGCTCACCCGTGGCGGCGGCTTCGGCTCCGGCGGCGAACGCGGCGACTTCTTCGTGGCGCACGTGCATCCACTCGATGCTGTCCATGGTGCGCAGGGCGTCGGTGAGGCCGTTGAGGCTGTCGCCGGTCAGGCCCCAGATGCGCTTGATGCCCGCCTGTTCAAGGGTGGTCGCCAATTGCTGGGCCAGGTTGATTTTCGCCATGAAGAACTCCAATCGTCAGTGAGGTAAAAAATTTCTGATCAATAGGGGGACAGTTCGATCACAGCGAATGCTCCGTTTTTAACGTGAAGATTGCTTCATGGCTGCGCGGTATTGTCGAGCACGCCGGGCGATAAACCATTGATCGCGCAGCAATGCCAGCCACGGTGCCATCTTGGCATTGGGTAGGCGGCCGAGGCTCAGGCGGCGCATCTGGTCGCGCATTACGGCGAGAGTAGCGAGGGCGGCCAGAGGCTTGCGTTTCCAACTGATGGGCTGTAGCTGTGGGTTTAGATCGCGGCCTTCGCGCCAGTGCTTGAGCAACTGCGGCTCCAGAGTCAAGGCGGTGGCGATGCCAGCCATGGCGATGCCGCTGTCCAGTACTTGCTGCACCACCGGCAAACGGCGAATCCCACCGGTGACCATCAGCGGCATTTTCGCGATGATTGCCAGCTCCCTGGCAAATTCGAGGAAGTACGCCTCACGCGCCAGGGTGCGCCCGTCGCGCGCCTCGCCTTGCATGGCCGGGGCTTCGTAGCTGCCGCCGGACAATTCGAGCAGGTCGATGGGCAGGGGGTTGAGCATCTCAACCACCGCACGCGCATCGGCGTCATCAAACCCGCCACGCTGGAAGTCGGCCGAGTTAAGTTTGACCGCCACGCAGAATGACGGACTGACCGCCGCGCGCACCGCATGCACCACTTCCAGCAACAGGCGCGCGCGGTTCTCCAACGATCCACCCCAGCGGTCGGTACGGTGGTTGCTCAAGGGCGAGAGAAACTGGCTGAGCAGATAACCGTGGGCGCTGTGGATCTGCACCCCGGTAAAGCCGGCTTTTTCGGCCAGGCGTGCGCTGATGGCGAAGCGTTTGATCACGTCCTGGATATCCTCTTGCGTCATGGCCCTGGGCTTGGCAAACAACCTGGAAAAACTGCCCAGGTCCAGCGCGATGGCAGAAGGTGCCAAAGCCTGCTGGCCAAGGTTGGCCATGGTCTGCCGACCGGGGTGGCTGAGCTGTACCCAGAAGTGCGTGCCTTTGGCGCGGGCCACATCCGCCCATTCACGAAAGCTGTCCAAATGCTGCTCGTCTTCCAGGGCGACGCCGCCGGGACCGGTCATGGCATGGCGGTCGATCATCACGTTGCCGGTCAACAGCAGGCCAGGCTCGCCATCGGCCCAGGCTTTGTACAGTTGCTTCAGCTGGCGGGAAGGTGCTTGCCGAGCATCGGCCATGTTCTCTTCCATAGCAGCTTTGGCGATACGGTTCGCGATAACTTGGCCGTTAGGCAGTTGCAAGGGGTCGAAAGGTGACATGGGTTGACTCCTGAGCAGGGGAGGCCTCAGGCTAAGCTTAAAGTTAACTTTAATGTCAAGCAGGCGTTTTGATGAACATTGGTGAGCTGGCAAAACAGAGCGGACTGGCGGCTTCACGCATCCGTTTTTATGAGGCTCAAGGCCTGATCAGCCAGGTGGGGCGTCAAGCAAATGGGTACAGACGCTACGGGCCGGATGCGCTGCAGACTCTGCAATTGATCCAAAGCGCGCAGCAGGCTGGATTTACTTTGCAGGAACTCAAGGCGTTGATGCCCGCACCAGGCGAGTACAAACGAGACGAACTGATTGAGGGTTTGGAACGCAAGGTAGCGCAGATCGAGGTGATGCAGGCGCAGCTTGAGCACAGTAAGGCACAGTTGCTGGGTGTGATCGAGGCGGTGCGGGCGCAGCCGGAAGGCGTGCCGTGTTCGATGGGGCAGGAGCGGGTGCTGGCGTCGATAAAACAGTTCTGAATGTGCACGGTGCCAATGTGGGAGGGGGCTTGCTCCCGATAGCGGTGGGTCAGTCACGCAGATGTTGACTGAGACTATGCTATCGGGAGCAAGCCCCCTCCCACATTAGGTCCTGCGGCGTTCCGTGAACTCAGCGTCGCCGAAACAGTGGCAGCGGTTCGTCGGTCGCGGCCTGGTAGGTCACCGAAAAGTCCTTCAGGCTATCCAGCGCTTCGTACGGGTCTTTGTCGGCGCGCAGGGCGAAGGCGTCGAACCCGCAACGGCGCAGGTAGAACAGTTGGTCGCGCAGTACGTCGCCAATCGCGCGCAGTTCGCCCTTGTAACCGTAGCGGTCACGCAGCAGGCGCGCGTTGGAGTAGTTGCGTCCGTCGGTGAAGGCCGGGAAGTTCAGGGCAATGACCTGGAAGTGTTCCACGTCGGCGCCGATCTCTTCGGCTTCCTCGTCGGCGTCCAGCCACACACCCAGGCCGCCGTCGCGGGCCTTGAGGGCGTGGCCGTGTTCGCGCCACAGCGCCAGCGGCACGATCAGGTCATCGCAGTTGGAGATGCCGTCGAAGCTCGCGTCCTTGGGCAGCAGGTGCCAGGTTTCGTCGAGGACTTCGTTGTTCTTAATGATTCGCTGCATAGACGCGCTCCTTGAACAGGTCAATGCCGATGCGCTGATAGGTGTCGATGAAACGCTCATCTTCGGTGCGCTGTTCGACGTACACATCGATCAGCTTGCCGATCACCTCGGGCATGGCTTCCTGGGCGAAGGACGGGCCGAGGATCTTGCCCAGGCTCGCATCGCGGCTGGCGCTGCCGCCCAGTGACACTTGGTAGAATTCTTCGCCTTTCTTGTCCACGCCCAGGATGCCGATATGGCCGACGTGGTGGTGACCACAGGCGTTCATGCAGCCGGAGATGTTCAGGTCCAGCTCGCCGATGTCGAACAGATAGTCCAGGTCATCGAAACGACGCTGGATCGATTCGGCAATCGGGATTGACTTGGCGTTGACCAGGGAGCAGAAGTCGCCACCCGGGCAGCAGATGATGTCGGTCAGCAGGCCGATGTTCGGCGTGGCGAAACCGCCTTCGCGCAGCTCGCCCCACAGGGTGAACAACTGGCTCTGTTCGACGTCCGCGAGAATGATGTTCTGCTCGTGGGAGGTGCGCAGTTGGCCGAAGCTGTAGCGTTCGGCCAGGTCGGCGACGGCGTCCAGCTGCTTGTCGGTGATATCGCCAGGCGCAACGCCGGTGGGTTTGAGCGACAGGGTCACGGCCACGTAGCCCGGCTGTTTGTGCGCCAGGGTATTGCGGGTGCGCCAGCGGGCGAAACCCGGGTGCTGCTGATCGAGCGCCGCCAGCTCGGCGTCCTGATTGCTCAGGGTTTTGTAATCCGGGTCGACGAAGTGCCTGGCCACGCGATGCACTTCGGCTTCGGTCAGGGTGGTCTGGCCGCCGCGCAGGTGTTCCATCTCGGCATCGACTTTCTGCGCGAACACCTCAGGGGTCAGCGCCTTGACCAGGATCTTGATCCGGGCCTTGTACTTGTTGTCACGGCGGCCGTAGCGGTTGTAAACCCGCAGGATCGCGTCGAGGTAGCTGAGCAGGTCCTGCCACGGCAGGAACTCATTGATAAAGGCACCGACCACAGGGGTACGGCCCAGGCCGCCACCCACCAGTACGCGGAAACCCAACTCGCCTGCGGCGTTGTGCACCGGCTCCAGGCCGATATCGTGCACTTCGATGGCGGCGCGGTCCGAGGTCGAGCCGTTGATGGCGATCTTGAACTTGCGCGGCAGGTAGGCGAATTCGGGGTGGAAGGTGGTCCACTGACGCACGATCTCGCACCAGGGGCGCGGGTCGATCAGCTCATCGGCGGCCACACCGGCAAACTGGTCGGTGGTGACGTTGCGCAGGCAGTTGCCGCTGGTCTGAATGGCGTGCATCTGCACGGTGGCCAGCTCGGCGAGGATGTCCGGCACGTCTTCCAGCGCCGGCCAGTTGAACTGTACGTTCTGGCGCGTGCTGATGTGGGCGTAGCCCTTGTCGAAGTCGCGGGCAATCCTGGCCATCATGCGCGTCTGGCGCGAGGTCAGCTGGCCGTAGGGCACGGCCACCCGCAGCATCGGCGCAAAGCGCTGAACGTAAAGGCCATTTTGCAGGCGCAGAGGGCGGAACTCTTCTTCGCTCAGTTCGCCTGCCAGATAGCGTCGGGTCTGATCACGGAACTGCTTGACGCGGTCCTCGATGATGCGCTGATCGTATTCGTCGTATACGTACATATAGGTCCTGTTCTCGGCAAATCTGCGCGCACGGCCGCGCACTCCCAACGGAGCCGGCGCACGATAACAGGTTGCGTTTATGCGCAAAAGTGATGTTTGAGTATATGCAAATAACCAAAATGACTAATGCGAACCGTTATCGCGATACCCACATTTGTCATATGGGCAAGCATGAACTTTACTGTGCTCGAGTCTTGATGCAATCACCTATAAAACCGACAAGAGGCGATGCGATGAGCAATTCTACAAAAGCCCGTAAACCCGGCATTACCGTGGATGCCTGGGCCATTCTGTTCCTGGTTGTGCTGGTGGTGGGCACAGCGCTTTTCTGGGTTGGGCATCCATAACGGCCTTTTCGCTGGCGTCTCGATTGCCTGTCGTATTGCCACTATGATGGCGGTCAATATTCAAGGCTTGGACAACCATGTTGAAGGTTCTGATTGCGTGTGTGTGGCTGCTCGGATCGACGTGCGCGGCGATGGCCCAGGCGTCGTCCGTCGTATTTCTCAACCCGGGCATGTCGACGGAAGCGTTCTGGGTCAACTACGCGCAATTCATGCAGGCTGCCGCTACTGACCTCGGCCTGGATTTGCGCGTGCGCTATTCCGAGCGCGTTTCCGACACTACCTTGGCCCAGGCCCGTGAAGCGCTGCAGGGCAGTGCGCGGCCCGATTACCTGGTACTGGTGAATGAGCAGTACATCGCCCCGCAGATCCTGCGCATGGCCGAGGGCAGCGGGGTCAAGTTGCTGATCGTGAACAACGCACTGACGGCCGATCAGGCTCAGTTGCTGGGTACACACCAGCATCCCGACTGGATCGCCAGCCTGGTGGCCGATGACGAGCAGGCTGGTTACCTGATGCTCATCGACCTGCTGCGCCAGTACGGCCCGGTGGCGCCCGGGGCATCCATCGACCTGCTGGCATTCTCCGGCAGCAAGACCACCCCGGCTGCGCAGTTGCGTGAGCGCGGCCTGCAACGCGCCCTGGCCGAGCATCCCGAAGTGCGTCTGCGCCAACTGGTCTATGGCGAATGGAACCGCCAGCGGGCCTTTGAGCAGGCCACGCAGCTGTTCAAGCGCAACCCGCAGACGGCATTGGTGTGGGCTGCCAACGATGAGATGGCGCTGGGCGCGATGCAGGCGGTGCAAGCGGGCGGGCGAACGCCGGGCAAGGATGTGCTCTTCAGTGCCGTTAACAGCTCGCCGGAAATTCTGCAGGCGCGGCTGGACGGACGGCTGACCACCCTGGTGGCCGGGCATTTCACGCTGGGAGGCTGGGCCATGGTGTTGATCAATGATCACGCCAAGGGCGTGGACCTCGACGCCCACGGCGGCCGCGATCGCCAGGCAGCCCTGTTCCAATTGATCGATGCCAACCAGGCCCGGCGTTTACTGGGGCCGCCGACGGCCGTGGACTTTCGCGCGTTGTCGGCGGTGGGCAAGCCCGCGTCCTACCGTTACCCGTTCAGCCTGCAACTGCTGCTGCGTTAAACGCCGGTTGCTAGCAGCACGACCGCCCCGACAAGCCTAGTTGTCATAACCCAGGTTCGGCGCCAGCCAGCGCTCGGTCACGGCCAGGTCCTGGCCCTTGCGCGCGGTGTAGCTGTTTACCTGATCCTTGTCGACCTTGCCGACGGCAAAGTACTGGGCCTGCGGGTGGGCAAAGTACCAGCCGCTGACCGCTGCCGCCGGGAACATCGCGTAGTGCTCGGTGAGGAACACGCCGCTGCGACCGGCATGCATTTCGCGGGCTTCGGGGTCCAGCAACTGGAACAACTGGGCTTTCTCGGTGTGGTCCGGGCACGCCGGGTAGCCTGGGGCAGGGCGGATGCCGCTGTACTGCTCCTTGATCAACGCTTCGTTGTCCAGCGCTTCGTCCCTGGCATAACCCCAATGCTCTTTACGCACCTGCTGGTGCAGCCACTCGGCGCAGGCTTCGGCCAGACGGTCGGCCAGGGCCTTGACCATGATCGAGTTGTAGTCGTCGCCCGCGTCCTGATACGCCTTGGCCACTTCCTCGGCGCCGATGCCGGCGGTGGTGATGAAGCCGCCGATATAGTCGGTTACACCGCTGGCCTTGGGCGCCACAAAGTCGGCCAGAGAGAAGTTCGGCTTGCCGTCGGTCTTGATGATTTGCTGGCGCAGGTGGTGCAGCCGCGCAATCGGCTGGCCGTCGTCGCCGTAGACTTCCAGGTCGTCGTCCTGCACCTGGTTGGCCGGCCAGAAACCGAACACCGCGCGGGCACTGATGAGTTTTTCGTCGATAAGCTTCCTGAGCATTTCCCGGGCATCGGCATACAGCGCGGTCGCGGCTTCGCCCACCACTTCATCGGTGAGGATACGCGGGAATTTGCCGGCCAGATCCCAGGAAATAAAGAACGGCGTCCAGTCGATATAGTCGGCCAGCACGTTGAGGTCGATGTTGTCCAGCACCCTGGCGCCAGTAAAGGTCGGCACCACCGGGGTGTAGCTGCTCCAGTCGAACTGCGGCTTCTTGGCGATGGCGGCCGGATAGCTCAGGCGCTCGGTGCGCGCACTGCGGTTGGCGGTGCGCTCGCGTACGTCGATGTATTCCAGGCGGGTTTTTTCGACAAAACCAGCCTTCAGTTCCTTGGACAGCAACTGCGTGGCCACACCCACGGCGCGCGAGGCGTCGGTGACGTAGATCACCGCGTCGTTGCTGTACTTGGGCTCGATTTTCACCGCCGTGTGCGCCTTGGAGGTGGTCGCGCCGCCGATCATCAAGGGCAGGTGGAAGTCCTGGCGCTGCATCTCACGGGCCACGTGCACCATTTCATCCAGGGACGGCGTGATCAGGCCGGAGAGGCCGATGATGTCGCACTTCTGTTCCTTGGCCACCTGCAGGATTTTTTCCGCAGGCACCATCACACCCAGGTCCACGATGTCATAGCCATTGCAACCGAGCACCACGCCGACAATGTTCTTGCCGATGTCATGCACGTCACCCTTGACCGTGGCCATCAGGATCTTGCCCTTGGCTTCCGGCTTGTCGCCTTTTTCCAGCTCGATGAACGGAATCAAATGCGCCACGGCCTGTTTCATCACGCGGGCGGACTTCACCACCTGGGGCAGGAACATCTTGCCGGCGCCGAACAGGTCACCGACGATGTTCATGCCGGACATCAGCGGGCCTTCGATCACTTCGATCGGGCGCGCGAACGACTGGCGCGATTCTTCGGTGTCTTCAACGATGTGGGTGGTGATGCCTTTGACCAGCGCGTGCTCCAGGCGCTTGTTCACCGGCCAGCCGCGCCATTCCTCGGTCTCGGCTTCCTTGACGCTGCCGTCGCCCTTGTACTTGTCGGCGATGGCGAGCAGGGCGTCGGTGCCTTCCGGGGTGCGGTTGAGCACCACGTCTTCCACGGCATCGCGCAACTCGGCGGGAATCTGGTCGTAAATCTCCAGTTGACCGGCGTTGACGATACCCATGGTCAGGCCGTTGCGGATCGCATACAGCAGGAACACCGAGTGGATCGCCTCGCGCACCGGGTTGTTGCCACGGAACGAGAACGACACGTTGGACACGCCGCCGGAGGTCAGCGCATACGGCAGCTCGTCGCGGATGTACGCACAGGCGTTGATGAAATCGACGGCATAGTTGTTGTGCTCTTCGATACCGGTGGCGACCGCGAAGATGTTCGGGTCGAAGATGATGTCTTCCGGCGGGAAGCCGACTTCATTCACCAGAATGTCGTAGGAGCGTTTGCAGATTTCCTTCTTGCGCGCTTCGGTGTCGGCCTGGCCGGCTTCGTCGAAGGCCATCACCACCACGGCGGCGCCATAGCGCTTGCACAGTTTGGCGTGATGAATGAACTGCTCCACGCCTTCCTTCATGCTGATGGAGTTGACGATGCCCTTGCCCTGGATGCACTTGAGGCCGGCTTCGATCACTTCCCACTTGGAGGAGTCGATCATGATCGGCACGCGGGAGATGTCCGGCTCGCCGGCAATCAGATTGAGGAAGGTCACCATGGCCTTCTTCGAATCGAGCATGCCCTCGTCCATGTTGATGTCGATCACCTGCGCGCCGGCTTCCACCTGCTGCAGGGCAACTTCCAGGGCTTCGGTGTAGTTGTCTTCACGGATCAGCCGGGCAAAGCGCGCGGAACCGGTGATGTTGGTGCGCTCGCCGACGTTGACGAACAGCGAGCTGCGATCAATGGTGAACGGCTCCAGCCCCGACAGTCGGCAGGCTTTGGGAATGTCCGGGATCGCACGCGGTGCATAGCCGGCCACCGCGTTGGCGATGGCTTCAATGTGGCCAGGCGTGGTGCCGCAGCAGCCGCCGACGATATTGAGGAAGCCACTTTGGGCGAACTCTTCGATGACCTTGGCCGTTTCCGATGGCAGTTCATCGTACTCGCCGAATTCGTTGGGCAGGCCGGCATTGGGGTGCGCGGACACATGGGTGTTGGCCTTGTTCGACAGCTCTTCCAGGTAAGGGCGCAGGTCGCTGGCACCGAGGGCGCAGTTCAGGCCCACGGAAATCGGTTTGGCGTGGGCCACGGAGTTCCAGAACGCTTCGGTGGTCTGGCCCGAGAGGGTGCGGCCGGAGGCGTCGGTGATGGTGCCGGAAATCATGATCGGCAGTTCGACATCCAGTTCCTCGAACACACCCTGCACGGCGAAGATCGCAGCCTTGGCGTTGAGGGTGTCGAAGATGGTCTCGATCAGGATCAGGTCGGCGCCGCCTTCGATCAGGCCTTTGGTAGCCTCGGTGTAGTTTTCCACCAACTCATCGAAGGTTACGTTGCGATAGCCGGGGTTGTTCACGTCCGGCGACAGCGAGCAGGTGCGGCTGGTAGGGCCGAGCACGCCGGCGACGAAGCGCGGCTTGGCCGGGTTTTCCAGGGTCTTGGCGTCGGCCACCTGGCGCGCCAGGCGTGCGCCTTCCACGTTCAGTTCATAGGCCAGTTCTTCCATGCCGTAGTCGGCCATGGAGATGCGCGTGGCGTTGAAGGTATTGGTTTCCAGAATGTCGGCGCCGGCGTCCAGGTAGGCCTTTTCGATACCGCCGATCACGTCCGGGCGGGTAATCACCAGCAGGTCGTTGTTACCCTTGACGTCGCTCGGCCAGTCGGCGAAGCGCTTGCCGCGATAATCCTGCTCTTCGAGCTTGTAGCTCTGGATCATCGTGCCCATGCCGCCGTCGAGGATCAGGATACGGTCCTTGAGGGCTTGGTGAAGGGCTTGCAGGCGAGCGCTACGATCGGACATGGGACTACTCTGGGTCAGGCATTACGGAGGGCGTGAATCATAGCAAACCTGTGCCGATTTTGAGCATGTGCGGTTTTTCATGAATATCGTTCATGTTGGTGCGGCGGCTGGCCCGGTAGAATCGCTGGCACTTCATATCGCACGCATTGAATCGGGACCGGATACATGTCACTTCGTTTTATCGTCAGCGCCGCCCTGGCCTTGATCGCCGGCAGCGCTTACGCAGAAGGTCCCGCCGCAGCGATCTCCTACACCCGCGACATTCAACCGATTTTTACCGAGAAATGCGTGGCCTGCCATGCCTGCTATGACTCAGCGTGCCAGCTTAACCTGGGCAGTGCCGAGGGCGCAGCGCGGGGCGCAAGTAAAATGCCGGTGTATGACGGCGAGCGCAGCCAGGCGGCGCCGAGCACGCGTTTGTTCTACGACGCATTCGGTAAACAGGCCTGGCAGCAGAAGGGCTTTTATTCGGTGCTGGACGCTCAGGGCAGCCAGGCGGCGCTGATGGCGCGCATGCTGGAGCTGGGGCACAACGCGCCGCTGCAAGCCAACGCCAAGCTGCCCGACGAGATTGCTCTGGGCCTGAATCGCGCAAACATGTGCGCAACCCCAGCCGAGTTCAACGCCTATGCAGGTGCCCACCCCAAAGAAGGCATGCCGCTGGCGGTGACCGGCCTGACCGACCAGCAATACCAGACGCTGCAGCGTTGGCTGGCGTCCGGCGCGCCGATTGACGAGCAAGGCCTGGCGCCGAGTGCCAGGGAGGCGCTGCAGGTTCAGCAGTGGGAAAACCTGTTCAATCAGCCCGGTGCCCGCGAAAGTCTGGTGGCCCGTTGGCTGTTTGAACATCTGTATCTGGCACATATCTATTTCCAGAACGGCGAGCCGAGGCATTTCTTCCAGTGGGTGCGCTCGCGTACGCCAAGCGGGCAGCCCATCGACCTGATCGCCACGCGCCGCCCGAACGATGACCCCGGCACCCGGGTGTACTACCGCCTGTGGCCGGTGCAGGGGGTGATCGTGCATAAAACCCATATCACTTACCCGTTCAGCGCGGCGAAGATGGCGCGCATCAAGCAACTTTTCTATGCCGGTGATTGGCAAGTGACCGCACTGCCGGGCTACGGCCCCGGTCGCCGTGCCAACCCCTTCGAAACCTTCGAAGCCATCCCGGCCAGGGCGCGCTACCAGTTCATGCTCGATAACGCCGAATACTTCGTGCGCACTTTCATTCGCGGGCCGGTATGCCGTGGGCAGATCGCCACGGACGTGATCCGCGACAACTTCTGGACACTGTTCCAGGACCCCGACCATGATCTGTATATCACCGATGCGCGTTATCGCGGGCAGGCCACGCCGCTGCTGGCGATGCCGGGGCAGAACGACGATGTGGGCAGCGTGCTGGGGTTGTGGCTGAGTTACCGCGACAGGCGCAACCGCTACGAAGCGTTACGCCGGGACAGCTACGCCGACCTGCCGCCGCCGGGGTGGTCGACCCTGTGGGCTGGCAATGACAATGCCTTGCTGAGCATCTTCCGCCACTTCGACAGCGCGTCGGTGACCAAAGGCCTGATCGGTGAAGTGCCGCAGACGATGTGGCTGTTCGATTACCCGTTGCTTGAGCGCACCTATTACCAGTTGGCCGTAAATTTCGATGTGTTCGGCAACGTGGCACACCAGGCCCAGACCCGACTGTATTTCGACCTGATCCGCAATGGCGCCGAGCAGAATTTCTTGCGCCTGATGCCAGCCGATAGCCGTGAGGATTTCCTCGACGATTGGTATCAGAACAGTGGCAAGCTCAAGATGTGGCTGGATTACGAGGCCATTGATGACGACAAGCCCACCGGCCTGCACCTGGATGAAAAACACCCGAAACGAGATTTTGCCCGGCAGTTGCTCACGCGTTATGCCGCGTTGAATGCCAATCCCGACCCGATCAACCGCTGTTCGGGCGCCTATTGTTCGCGCGATGGCATTGAGCCTGCGTTGCAGGATGCGGAACAGGCGCTGAGCCGCGTTACCTCGCGCCCGGCCGCCGGGCTCAAGGTCATCGAGCAATTGCCCGAAGCGACGATGCTGCTTGTCGAAACGGCCAGCGGCAGGCACCAGGTCTACAGCCTTTTGCGCAACCGCGCCCACAGCAACGTGGCGTTTTTGCTGGGCGAGGCCTACCGCTATCAGCCAGGCCTGGACACCTTGACCGTTTATCCAGGCGTACTCAGCAGCTACCCGAACTTCATGTTCGCGCTCAAGGCTCGTGAAGTACCCGAGTTCGTGGCTGAACTGGAGCAGGTCACGGATGCCGCAGGCTTTGAAAAAATCGTCGACCACTGGGGCGTGCGCCGCAGTCATCCGCAGTTCTGGCAGTATTTTCACGATTTGTCGCAGTACCTGCGCGAAACCACGCCGGTGGAAGAAGGCGTATTGGACATGAACCGCTATGAGAATCTGTGAGCGTGCCGATTGCCTTGTCACTATCCCGACAAAAACACTCGGACTTTGTACCTGCGTAATAATTTGGCGTAAACTCCCCCCAAGCCTGTGAGGAGTTTCCATGACTGCCATAACCATTACCGACGCCGCCCACGATTACCTGGCTGACCTGCTGTCCAAGCAGAACACCCCGGGTATCGGCATCCGCGTCTTCATCACCCAGCCCGGTACCCAGTACGCCGAGACGTGCATTGCCTACTGCAAGCCTGGCGAAGAGAAACCTGAAGACACCGCGCTGGGGCTCAAAAGCTTCACCGCCTACATCGACGCCTTCAGCGAAGCCTTCCTGGACGATGCCGTGGTCGACTACGCCACCGACCGCATGGGCGGCCAGTTGACGATCAAGGCACCCAACGCCAAGGTGCCGAACGTCAACGCCGACAGCCCGGTCAATGAGCGCATCAATTACTACCTGCAAACCGAGATCAACCCGGGGCTGGCCAGCCACGGCGGCCAGGTCAGCCTGATCGACGTGGTCGATGACGGTATCGCCGTTCTCAAGTTCGGCGGCGGCTGCCAAGGTTGCGGCCAGGCGGACGTGACCCTGCGCGAAGGCATTGAGCGCACCTTGCTTGAGCGCATTCCGGAGCTCAAGGGCGTTCGCGACGTGACCGACCACACGCAGAAAGAAAACGCCTACTACTGAGTAAGGTGTTCACTGCAAACAAAAAACGGCGCCCGTGAGCGCCGTTTTTTATGCCTTGAATTCAGAAGCTTACACCTGCTATCCAATCAATCAGATCAAATAGGGGAGTGGGCTTGCTCCCTCCCACCGTTTTGCCCCGCGTTCATTCAAGGACGGTAGAGGTGAGCATGACCCGCGCGATACAGCGACGAATCACCAAAACTGTCACTGGCCAGCACCCTGCCCACCACGATCAACGCCGTACGCCGAAAGCCCTTGGCTGCGACTTTTCCGGCAATATCACTGAGCGTGCCCGCTACCCAGTCCTGATCCGGCCACGTTGCCCGGTGCACCACAGCAATCGGACAGTCGGCGCCATAGTGCGGCAGCAGTTCGGCAACGATCTTCTCCAGGTGATTGACCCCCAGATGAATCGCCATTGTGGTGCCATGGCGCGCCAGGCTGTCGAAGTCTTCGCCGTCCGGCATGCGGGTCTTGTCGGCGTAGCGGGTCAGGATCACGCTCTGGGCGATGTCCGGCAGGGTCAGTTCGGTTTCCAGCAGCGCGGCGCAGGCGGCTACCGCCGTGACGCCCGGGATGATCTGGAACGGAATGCCCAGCTTGCGCAAATGACGGATCTGTTCGCCAATCGCCCCGTACAGGCTTGGATCGCCGGAGTGCACGCGGGCCACATCCTGGCCGCTGGCGTGGGCGACCTCGATCAACGCGATGATCTGTTCCAGGTGCAGTTCGGCGCTGTTGACCACCTGATGTGCCTGATGCCCCTCCAGTACCGCCGCCGGTACCAGCGAGCCGGCGTAGATGATCACCGGGCAACTGCGGATCAACCGCTGGCCCTTGACGGTGATCAATTCCGGGTCGCCGGGGCCTGCACCGATAAAGTAGACGGTCATGGGAGTTCCTGTTGGAAATGGGACGAGCATGAAGACTGCTCATGATCAAGGAGGGTGATTATCGAGGTTTCAGCCGGCGCAGGCCAATGCAAAGGTTGCCCTGGCGTTGTTTCTGCGGCTGATCAACAGGCGGGCAGGGGCGCCCGACAGCTGTTCTGCCAGGGCGAGGGCGGCACTTTCGGCAATGCCATGGCAACCGGTGTGGGCAAAGGCGACGGCTGATTTGTGGCTCAGGCGATCCTCATAAATCGCCAATTGCGCAGCGCTGAAACACTGCAATGGCAATTGCAGCCGCTGGGCCAGAGCGATCAGCCCAGGCTCATCCTGTTTGCGATCGATGCTGGCCAGCGCGGTGACACGCTGGCGCTCGATACCCGTCTCGGCAAGGGCGCCGTCAAGCAGAGCCAGCAGGGTGTAAACATCACAACCGCGCTGACAACCCAGGCCTACCGCCAGAATCATGCCGAGTATTGACCGTCGCGGTTGCGCCGGAACAGCCAGGCGCTGATCAGGCCCAGAGCCAGCCAGAATGCGATGTTGGTCAATTGCGACGCGATCTTGAACTGCGCCTCGAGGGCCTCCGGGGCCAGCATTGCATGCACTTCGGGCTGCGGCGCACCGATCACATGGGGCACTGCAAGGATCGCCACGCCGAGAATCTTAAGCAGCCAGTTGCGGCCGAACACGATCAGCGCAATACCCGCAGCCGTGGAGGCGGCGGTACCGATCCACCAGGTCTGGCGCAGTGCAAGGTCGGCGGCGGCAGTGCCCGGCAATTCGGGCGGCAGGCCCAGGGTGGGCGCCAGCACAAACGTCGCGTACCCGGCCAGGCCCCACAACAGTCCCTGGGCCGTGCGGGTTGGGGCGCGCAGGGTGTAGAGACCGGCCAACATCAGCGCGAAACCCACTGCCACCACCAGGTTGCCGCCGGTGGTGGACAGCACACGCTGCCAGCCATCTTCCGGCTCCCAGGCTTCGGCGTCGTGGCTATGGGCAGTGCGCTCATGCGCCACCTCGGTTGCAGCTGGCGCTTTCTCGAAGGTTTCGGCCTGCAGAATCAACGGGGCGACCCAGAAGCTTTGCAGCAGAGTCAGCAGCAGGGCGGCCAGCAGGCCGGTAAAGCCGGCGGTTTGCGCAATACGCTTGATCATGTCGGCAGGCCTCAGTGGCACGGGAATGCGGCGCTGTGGCGAGTATCGTGGGCAGCGTTGTGCACCGCCTCGATATGCGAGAACCCGGCGAAATACACCAGGCATGCGCCGAGGATCGACGCGCCAATGGCGGCGGTGAGGCGTTGGCTCAGGGTGGCGGTGTGGCTGGCGGCGGGTGAGGTGCTGCTGATGATCGACATGGCGCGTCCCTATCAAGTGTCTGGGCGAAACGAGCGCATGAAAACCCCGCGAGCGGGGCACGCGGGGTTTGAACAGCGCCCGCCCACCGCGGGTTTGTTATCTGATTTTCGGGCCGGTCTCCGGGCTTGCGAGGGACGCTGGGTCAAAAAGCATCGCCTTCCCATGCCTGCTGGCACAGTGGATCTGACGCTTCACTCGCTTACCGTTGCGGGGGCAGCACCGGACTCGTCATACCCTGGTATCGCAGGCCATGACTCACCGGTTTCCCGTTTCACCCTGTGAAGGGCACCCGAAACAAGATGTACAGGAAAACACGAGTATGACCGGGGCGTCAATTGAGGCGGGCAATAACGAATATTCGTCGAGGGCGCGACGTAATGGCGTTTTTGCCAAGTAATATTTTCAATTGTTTTATGGGCCTGGCGCACTTCTTTTTTAGTGTTGGTTATTGGAAGGTGGTCGCGCTGAAGTTTATGTCGTCCATTAAGTTAATAAGGTTTTTTATGTCTGTTATATCTCGTGCCAGTTTTAATGCGCCAATTGTTAATCAACATATTATAAACCCGAGTGCTGAATCCGCTGGCCCGCAGGGCAAGGCGCATTATCATGCGGTTTCCAGCAAACCGTCCTGGGCCACCCGCCAAGCTGCAGACCAGATTGATCGAAGGCAGCGCAGATTGCAGGATCTTAATGGCGATAAGTTACTGCGCGTGGGTTATACGTTCCGCGACATTGATCCGGTGGAAACCAGGTTCAATAAAACGCAACAGGAACAGGCCCGTCTTTCAATGCAGTCCTGGTCTGATATTGCAAATATCGAGTTCGAGGAAGACGCCGTTGCGCCCGAGGCCCTGTTACGTTTCGTCAATAGCTCGGAGACAACCTTTGCCGATGCCATGTTTTCCGAAACTTCTGGGCGGGTGCGCCTGAACTCAAGCCACTGGGTCAATCGCGCGCCCTCCGTAAACGGCTATGGGCGCCAAACGCTGACCCACGAAATCGGCCACTTGCTGGGCGCTGCCCATACCGGTGACTACGACGCGTCGCGGGGCCCGAGCAACTACACAGAGCATGCCGTTTTTGCAGAGGACAGCCGGGCCTACTCGGTCATGAGCTATTTCGAAGCGAGCAATACGGATCATGATCACCAGGGCGAGTACGCCTCGGCACCGTTGATGACTGACATTGCCTGGGCCCAAAAGGCCTACGGCGCCAATTACAAGACCCGTAACACGGATACCACCTACGGCTTCAATTCCAATACCCGGCGAGACGATCTTTCACTGGTATCCCCGCGGGACGGCGCCGTTTTCTGCGTCTGGGACGGCGGCGGTAACGATACGCTGGATTTCTCCGGCTATTACCAGAATCAGGTGATCAATCTGAATGCTGAAACCTTCTCCAATGTCGGCGGGAAGAAGGGCAATGTCTCCATCGCCAGGGACGTTACCGTGGAGAACGCTATCGGCGGTTCCGGCAACGATGTGTTGACCGGCAACGCCGCCGACAACCGGCTTGAAGGCGGTGGCGGCGCCGATCGTCTGCAGGGCGGCGCAGGCCGCGATACCTTCGTGTACGACACCGCCACCGATTCGACGTTACGCAGCACCGACCTGTTGACGGACTTCGTCACCGGCCAGGATAAAATCGATATTTCCGGATTGCTGCGCAAGCATGGCCTCCACGACCTCACTTTCGTCAACCGGCTTTCCGGCCGACCAGGGGAGGCGGGGCTGGGCTACGATCCGCAAAAAAACGAGTCGTGGCTGGTGCTTGACCTGACAGGCAATGGCGAAATTGATTTCTACGTTGAAAGCCAGGGGCGCATCGCGCTCGCCGACATCGTGACGGATGTGCCCATCAAACATCGCTATGTGTAGATCGGCGTGCGGGTCCCGGGTTTCCGACATTGACCGCTTGCCATGCACTGCGTAGCCTTGCGGGTTCGAGGTTCTTCGGCCCAGGCCGAAGCTAAGAAGGGAACGCGGTTCAAGCCGCGGCTGCCCCCGCAACTGTGAAGGGTTCTGCTGACTGCCACGCCACTGCCGATCCGGCGGGAAGGCGCAGTTGGCGCCGGTCGCAAGACCCGCAAGCCCCAAGCCAGGAGACCTGCCTCGCAACCGATTTTCCAATTAAACCGGGCGGGGTGATCCGGTGACGAAATCCGCTGCTGCGCGCCGTCGCAGGGCCACTCGTCCCGTATGCCCGCCCCAAAGGGCATCCGATGAAAACACTGGCCAAACTTCCCGTCACCATCGTCACCGGCTTCCTCGGCTCGGGCAAGACCACCCTGTTGCGCCACATGCTCGACAACGCCCAGGGCCGCCGCATTGCGGTGATCGTCAACGAGTTCGGCGAGCTGGGCATCGACGGTGAAATCCTCAAACAGTGCTCCATCGGTTGCACCGAGGAAGAAGCCAACGGCCGCGTGTATGAACTGGCCAACGGCTGCCTGTGCTGCACCGTGCAGGAAGAGTTCTTCCCGGTGATGCGCGAACTGGTTGCCCGTCGCGGCGACCTTGACCATATCCTTATTGAAACCTCGGGCCTGGCCCTGCCAAAACCCTTGGTGCAGGCCTTCCAATGGCCGGAAATCCGCAGCGCCTGCACCGTGGACGCGGTAATCACCGTGGTCGACAGCCCGGCCGTGGCCGCCGGCACCTTTGCCGCCTTCCCGGACCAGGTCGATGCCCAGCGCAAGCTCGACCCGAACCTGGATCACGAATCGCCGCTGCACGAACTGTTCGCCGACCAACTGGCCAGCGCCGACCTGGTGATCCTCAACAAGGCCGACCTGATCAGCCCCGAAGACCTGGCCCGCGTGCGTCTGGAAGTCGCCGAAGAGCTGCCGCCGGCGGTCAAGGTCATCGAAGCCAGCAGCGGCCGTGTGCCGTTGGACGTACTGATCGGCCTGGGCGCCGGCTCCGAAGAACACATCGACGCGCGCCACAGCCATCACGATGCGCACCACGAAGGTGAAGACGACCACGATCACGACGCCTTCGACTCCATCTCCATCGACCTGCCGCAAGCCGACGAAGCCCTGCTGCTCGACGCCCTGACCCAGTTGGTGGTGCAGCACGGCATCCTGCGTATCAAGGGTTTTGCCGCCATTCCCAACAAACCTATGCGCCTGCTGATCCAGGGCGTGGGTACCCGCTTTGACAAGCACTTCGACCGCGCCTGGGGTGCCGACGAAGCGCGCATCACGCGCCTCGTGCTGATTGGCCAGGAACTGGACGCCGTTGGCCTCGAAGCGCAACTGCGCGCCGCGCTCAGCGTTTAATCCATGCACCTGCTAAGGACCCAGCCCGGTGGTTTCGTCTCGGACGACAATATTGCCGACCTTGGACAGACCCCCGCTGAACTGGTGATCCTGTGCAGCGGCGACTCGAGCCTGGCACTGCTGGCCGAAGCGGCCCGGCAGTTGCCCGACGACTACCCCAGCCTGCGCCTGGCCAACCCGATGCAGGTGCAGAACCACGCCTCGGTCGACCTCTACGTGGACCAGGTGCTGCGCCACGCCAAGGTGATCCTGATCTCGCTGCATGGCGGCATCGGCTATTGGCGCTATGGCGTCGAGCGCCTGGTGGCATTGGCCGAGCGCGGCGTGCAGCTGATTCTGGTGCCGGGGTGCGACCGCCCGGACCCGGAGCTGGGCAGCCTGAGCACCGTCGGAGTGCAGGAGCGCGACCGTCTGTGGCACTTCCTGCGCCAGGGCGGTTTGGGCAATGCACTGAATTTCTATCGCTGCCTGGCTTCGGGATACCTGGGCCGCGACTATGGGTGGGCCGAGCCGCAGACCCTGCCGCGGACTGCCATTTATCACCCGCATAACGCCAATGCCGCGCTGCAGGACTGGCAGGCAGCGTGGCGCGCTGATCTGCCGGTCGCAGCGGTACTGTTCTACCGCTCGCATTTGCAGGCGGCCAACACCGGTTTTATCGACGTGTTCTGTCAACGCTTGCAGGCGGCGGGCCTCAACCCGCTGCCGATGGCGGTGGCCAGCCTCAAAGAGCCCGGCTGCCTCGCGGTGGTCGAGGACCTGCTCGACGAAGTACAGGCGGCGGTGATCCTCAACACCACCGGATTTGCCCAGTCCAGCCCCGAAGCACCGCATCTGCGCCCGTTTCGTCGCAATATCCCGGTGATCCAGGCGATCTGCGCGCAAGACAACCAGCCCGGCTGGGAAGCCAGCGCACAGGGTCTCGGCCCGCGCGACCTGGCGATGCATATCGCCTTGCCGGAGCTGGACGGGCGCATCATCAGCAGGCCCATCAGCTTCAAGGACCTGGCCTGGCGCAGCGAGCGCAGCCAGTCGGACGTGGTGTGCTACCGCGCCGCGCCCGAGCGCATGGACTTCGTCGCCGAGCTGGCGCGACGCTGGGTCGAACTGGCGCGGGTGCCCAACGGCGACAAACGCATCGCGCTGATCCTCGCCAACTACCCGACCCGCGACGGCCGCATCGGCAATGGCGTGGGCCTGGACACTCCGGCCGCCGCGCTGAATATCCTGCGTGCCCTGCAGGCCGAAGGTTATCCGCTGCCGGACGCGTTGCCGGAAAGCGGCACGGCGTTGATCCACGAGTTGCTCGGCGGCGTCACCAACGACCTCGACAGCCTCGACCTGCGGCCCTGCCACCAGAGCCTGGGCCTGGACGACTACGCGGCGATGTTTGCGCGCCTGCCCGCCGCCAATCAGCAGGCGGTGCTTGAGCGCTGGGGCGCGCCGCAGAATGATCCGATGTGCCGCGATGGCCGCCTGATGATCGCCGGGTTACGCCTGGGCCTGACCTTCGTCGGCATCCAGCCGGCGCGGGGTTATCAGGTGGACGCCAGCGCCGTGTACCACGACCCCGATCTGGTGCCGCCCCACGGTTACCTGGCGTTCTACTTCTGGCTGCGCCACACCTATGGCGCTCACGGCGTGATTCACGTCGGCAAGCACGGCAACCTCGAATGGCTGCCGGGCAAGGGCGTGGGCCTGTCGGAAAACTGCTGGCCGGACGCATTGCTCGGGCCGTTGCCGAATATCTATCCATTCATCGTCAACGATCCGGGTGAGGGCGCCCAGGCCAAGCGGCGGACCCAGGCGGTGATCATCGACCACCTGATGCCGCCGCTGACCCGCGCCGAAACCTACGGCCCGTTGCGCAACCTCGAGCTGCTGGCGGACGAGTATTACGAAGCGCAGTTGCTCGACCCGCGGCGCGCGCTGGCGCTGCAAAAGGACATCCTCGCGCTGGTGCGCGAAACCCGGATCGACCAGGAGCTGGCGCTGGACAGCGACGCCGAGGCGGCCGTGTGGCTGCCGCGCCTTGACACCTACCTGTGCGATCTCAAGGAGTCGCAGATCCGCGACGGCCTGCATATCTTTGGTGAGTCGCCCCAAGGCCGCCTGCGCATCGACACGTTGCTGGCGTTGCTGCGCATTCCGCGTGACGACGGTCGCGGCGCGCAATCGAGTCTGCTGCGCGTGTTGGCCAAGGCATTCGCGCTGGGTTTCGACCCGCTGGACTGCGCGTTGGCCGAGCCGTGGAGCGGCCCGCGCCCCGACGTGTTGCAGCGCATCGATCCACAGCGTTGGCGCACCGCCGGTGACACCCGCGAACGTCTGGAGCTGTACGCGGCGCGCTTGATCGAGCAGGCGCTCGAAGGCCCGCTGGAGCAGCTTGAGGCGCCAGGCTGGGAGGACGTGAAAGCGGTGATCGAGCATTTGCGCATTATCGTCGCGCCGCGCCTGGACGCCTGTGGCCCGGCGGAAATGCGCGGTTTGCTGGATGCCTTGAGTGGCCGCTTCGTGCCGGCGGGGCCAAGTGGTGCGCCGAGCCGTGGGCGTCTCGACGTGCTGCCCACCGGGCGCAACTTTTTCAGCGTGGACGTACGCAACCTGCCGACCACCACCGCCTGGCGCATCGGTTTCCAGTCGGCCAACCTGATCCTTGAGCGGCACTTGCAGGACCACGGCGACCACCTGCGCCAGCTCGGCCTGTCGGTGTGGGGCACCGCCACCATGCGCACCGGCGGCGATGACATCGCCCAGGCCATGGCGTTGATGGGCGTGCGTCCGGTGTGGGCCACCGGCAGTCAGCGCGTGGACGATTTCGAGATCCTGCCGATCAGCCTGCTCGACCGCCCGCGCGTGGACGTGACGCTGCGCGTGTCCGGGTTCTTCCGCGACGCCTTCGCCAACCTGATCCGCCTGTTCGATGCGGCGGTGCAGGCGGTGGCGGCGCTGGATGAGCCGGATGACATGAACCCGCTGGCGGCCAAGGTGCGCAGTGAGCGCGAGGCTCTGCGCATGGCCGGCCTGGACGAAGACGCGGCGGCAAAACAGGCGGGCTGGCGCATCTTCGGCGCCAAACCGGGCGCTTACGGTGCCGGTGTGCAGGGCGCCATTGACGGGCGCCTGTG
Organism: Pseudomonas trivialis; assembly: GCF_036864995.1. Classification (NCBI taxonomy): domain Bacteria; kingdom Pseudomonadati; phylum Pseudomonadota; class Gammaproteobacteria; order Pseudomonadales; family Pseudomonadaceae; genus Pseudomonas; species Pseudomonas trivialis. The sequence continues at coordinate 2,212,889 of NZ_CP142151.1, forward strand.
GCAGAGCCGCGAGGACCTGGCCGAGGTCTACCTCAATTGGGGCGGCTACGCCTACGGCGGTGCCGATGAAGGCACCGAGGCCCGCGAGCCTTTCGCGCGGCGCTTGAGCCAAGTGCAGGCGGTGGTGCAGAACCAGGACAATCGCGAGCACGACCTGCTCGATTCCAACGACTACTACCAATTCCAGGGCGGCATGCTCGCCGCCGTGGAAACCCTGAGCGGCGACAAGGCCGCCAGCTACCATGGCGACCACAGCCAGCCGGACCTGCCGAAAATACGGACGCTGAAGGAAGAACTCAACCGGGTGATTCGCTCCCGTGCAGCCAACCCCAAGTGGATCGACGGCGTGAAGCGCCATGGCTATAAAGGCGCGTTCGAGATGGCCGCGACCGTGGACAACCTGTTCGCCTTCGACGCCACCACCGAGCTGATCGACGATCACCAATACGCCTTGCTCGCCGACGCCTACCTGCTCGACCCGGACACCCGCGCCTTCGTGCAACAGCACAACCCGGCGGCGTTGCGTGACATGACCGAACGCATGCTCGAAGCCCAGCAGCGCGGCCAGTGGCAAGCGCCGGGCGCCTACCGTGAAGCGCTGGAAAACCTGTTGCTCGATATAGAAGAAGACAGCTGATGAGCGATCGCCACAATAAGTGGCAGAATTTAAAGAGAACCGGTATGACCGATATTCCACATTTCCCGCTGTCCGCCGTCGTCGGCGCCGACGAGCTGAAACTGGCGCTGTGCCTGGCTGCCATCGATCCGAAGATCGGCGGTGTGCTGATCGAAGGCCCGCGCGGCATGGCCAAGTCGACCCTGGCCCGTGGCCTGGCGGACCTGCTCGCCAGCGGGCAGTTCGTCACCTTGCCCCTGGGCGCCACCGAAGAGCGGCTGGTCGGCACCCTCGACCTTGACGCGGCGCTGGGCGAAGGCCGCGCGCAGTTTTCCCCCGGCGTGTTGGTCAAGGCCGATGGCGGTGTGCTGTATGTGGATGAAGTCAACCTGCTGCCCGACCATCTGGTCGACCTGCTGCTGGACGTTGCCGCCAGCGGCACCAACCTGGTCGAGCGCGACGGCATTTCCCACCGGCATGCGGCGCGCTTCGTGTTGATCGGCACCATGAACCCGGAGGAGGGTGAGTTGCGCCCGCAGTTGCTCGACCGCTTCGGGTTCAACGTGGCGTTGAGCGGCTACACCTTGCCGGCCGAGCGTGGGCAGATCATCCGCCGCCGCCTGGATTTCGACAGCGACCCCGCTGCCTTCTGCGCGCAATGGGCCGAGCCTCAGGCCGCCTTGCGCGCGCGTTGCACCCAGGCGCGTGCGCGGCTTGAGCGTATTGCCCTGGATGACGAGGCGCTGACGCAAATTACCGAGCGCTGCTTTGCCGCCGGTGTCGACGGCCTGCGCGCCGACCTGGTCTGGCTGCGCGGCGCCCGTGCCCATGCAGCCTGGCGCGGCGCTGATGCCATCGCCGAGGAAGACATCCAGGCCGTGGCCGAATTTGCCTTGCGTCATCGCCGCCAGGAGCAATCCCCGCCGGCGAGCCCGCCCGATCAAGGCCAGTCTGCGCAGCCGTCCGACACCTCGCCGGGCCAGGGCCAGTGGGGCGACCTGCCCGCACCGGCACTGCCCACCGGCGCGCGCCGGGAAGTGCCCGCCTGGCCAAAAAAGCCCTAGGCATCCGCCCTCGACCTGACCGGGGGGCGGATGCACGGCCCCGAGCGGGCAGAGTCACCAGCGGCAGGCACGGCAAGGCGCGCGACGCAGAGCAGGGCACCGTCAACTGGCCGGGCACCTTGCTCGGCGGGCGCCCACACTCGCGTGAGGATTTACGCTTCCAGCAGCGCAATCGTGCGGCCCATGAGCTGTGGCTGGTGATCGTCGACGCCTCGGCCTCCACTCGGCGGCACAGCGCACTGACCGATGCCAAGGGCCTGCTCGCGCAGCTGTTCGATGACGCTTACCGGCAACGGGCGCGCATGGCCTTGCTGACCGCCAGCGGGTCATCGCCGCAGTGGCAGGTTCAAGGCCTGAAAGCCGCCAAGGGCCTGGCAGACTGGCTGGCGCAACTGGGCGCCGGCGGCGGCACGCCCTTGCTCGCGGCGTTGAGCGAGGCCGCGCAGTGGCTGCAGGTGCGGCGCAAACGTCATCCCACTGAGCAGCAACGCCTGTTGATCATCACGGATGGCCGACTCAAGGCCATCGATCAACTGCCCCAACTCGACTGCCCGGGCCTGCTGGTGGATATCGAACGCGGCCCGATCCGGCTGGGAAGGGCGCAACAGCTGGCAGACGGATTGAACCTGGATTATCAGCATATCGATGCCAGGTAGCGCTGCAGAGCATCCTGTGTAAGCCGTTTCAACCTGTGGCGAGCGGGTCCTGTGGGTGCGGGGCTTGCCCTAATGCAGGCAGTTAAGCGCAGGTCCCCCTGTGGGAGCGGGCTTGCCCGCGAAGGCGATTTTCGGTGTACATGTCCGTTTCTGCGGTAACGGCGACTTAAGGTTCCGCTCTTACAGCGGGTCACTTTTGTAAAGGCACAAAAGTAACCAAAAAGCCTTCGCCCCAACACTCGGCACCTCGCTAATGCTCGGTGTGCCCGAACGTAGGCTTGAATCCGTGGGCCGCCGCAATGGGCCATCCCTGGCCCAGTGCGGCTAACCCGGCGTCCTGCCGGGTTACCCACGGATTCAAGCCTGCGTTCGGCCAGCGTGTTTGACGGGGCGCTTCCAGATCAAAAGCAAAAGCGCGGCGGCCCGAGAGCCGACCGAAATGGTCTGCCGAACGAGGTACAACATGTGGGAGCGGGCTTGCCCGCGAAAGCGGTGGGTCAGCCAGCGTCAATGTTTGCCGGGCCAACGCCTTCGCGGGCAAGCCCGCTCCCACATTTGATCTGCGTCGCTATGAGCATAGCGTTCGCTTAACTGAACGGCATCAGGGCAAGCCCGCTCTCCACAACAAACCTCAAGTGAAACCTTTTCCCATTCCGCTTGTCCCCGCTTCCCATGTCACCTCCCGCCTGCCAAATCCCTTAATTTTCCAAGCCTGCCGGAAGCCTCTTCAGGCCCCCGGCTGCGCCCGCTATTTCAAGGCGCCCAGCACGCCCGATTCAAACGGCAGCTGAAAACGGACTTTCTTCTCCCCCGTGACTTATCAGGCAGGTTACTCCATGCAGTTCAGCGAATTATTGACAGCGATTTCCACCCACGCGATCCGTCTGCAACTGGAAGAAGGCGACCTGATCATCCTCGGTGACGACGAGGCCCTGGATGACGCGCTATGGGATCAACTCATCGCCCACAAACCTCAGCTTCTCGAGCTGGTGGCCGAGCATGGCGGCGACTGGCTCAGCCCCGCCTACCGCATTACCCCGGACATGCTGGCGCTGGTCAGCCTCGACCAGGACGCCATCGATCGCATCGTCGCGGCCATCCCCGGCGGCGCAGCGAACGTGCAGGACATCTACCCGCTGGCGCCACTGCAGGAAGGCATGCTCTACCACCACCTCTCGGCGCAGCAGGGCGACCCCTACGTGCTGCACGCGCAATTCGTGTTCGACAGCCGCACTCGCCTGGATGCTTTCGCCCAAGCGCTGCAATGGGTGATCGACCGCCACGACATCCTGCGCACCTCGCTGGTGTGGGAGCGTCTCGACGAGCCGCTGCAAGTGGTGTGGCGCAAGGCAACCCTGGCCTGCGAAGAAGCCCGCTTCACCGGTGGTGACGTTCTCGCGCAACTCGGCGCGCGCCACGACCCGCGCAGCTATCGCATGGACCTGGGTCAGGCGCCGCTGCTGCGTCTGGTGTTCGCCAACGACCCGGCCAACCAGCGCGTGGTGGCGATGCTGCTGTTCCACCACACCATTCTCGACCACACCGCCCTCGACGTGGTGCGCCATGAAATCCAGCTGTACCTGACCGGCCAGCAGGCACTGGCGAGCGAGCCGGTGGCGTTTCGCAGCTACATCGCCCAGGTGCGCCATGGCGTCAGCGAGCAGGCCCATGAAGCGTTCTTTCGCACGATGCTGGCGGATATCGATGAGCCAACGCTGCCGTTCGGCCTGCAGGATGTGCAGGGCGACGGCCAGGGCATCGACGAGGCGCGCGTCCCCGTCGACAGCGACCTGAGCCGCCGCCTGCGCAGCCTGGCACGTCCACTGGGGGTGAGCGTGGCAAGCCTGATGCACGTGGCCTTTGCCCGTGTGCTGGGCGTGGTGTCCGGCCGCGACGCGGTGGTGTTCGGCACCGTGATGCTGGGGCGCATGGGCGCCGGTGAAGGCGGTGAACGTGCGCTGGGCATGTTCATCAACACCCTGCCGTTGCGCGTGGATGTGGGCGGGCAGGGCGTGCGCGCCGAGGTCAAGGCGACCCATGCGCGCCTGACCGCCTTGCTCGACCATGAGCACGCGTCCCTGGCCCTGGCCCAACGTTGCAGCGGCGTGACGGCGCCCACGCCGTTGTTCAGCGCGATGCTCAATTACCGCCACAGCGCGGCGACGGACATGGCCCAGGTGATCGACATCGCCGAAGGCATCCAGGTGCTCGGCGCCGAAGAGCGCACCAACTACCCGCTGACGGTCAACGTCGACGACCTGGGCGAAGACTTCGCGCTGACGGTGATGGTCGACGCCTCCATCGGCGCGCAGCGCGTGGCCGACTACCTGCATGTTGCCCTGCACAGCCTGGCCGACGCCCTGCACGAGCGACCGGACATGCCGCTCTGCGGCCTGAACATCCTGCCTGACACCGAACGCAAGCACCTGCTGCACACGCTTAACCACAGCCCCACGTCTTATGCCGACACTGCGTTGATCCACCAGCAGGTCGAAGCCCACGCCGCCGCCCATCCCGACGCCATCGCATTGCGCTACGACCAGCAGCGCGTGACCTACCGCCAGCTCAACGAACGCGCCAACCAGGTCGCCCACCGCCTGCTTGCCCAGGGCATCCGTGCAGACGACCGTGTGGCGATCTGCGTAGAGCGCGGCGCCGAAATGATCATCGGCCTGCTCGGCATTCTCAAGGCCGGCGCCGGCTATGTGCCGATCGATCCGGCCTACCCGCAGGAACGCATCGCCTACACCCTGGCCGACAGCGCACCGCTGGCCGTGCTGGTGCAGGCCAATACCCGCCATCGGGTGGGCGACCTGGCGCAGATCGACTTGAACGACCTGCGCGGTGAGTCCATCGTCAACCCGCGCGTGCCGCTCAGCCCGGCCAACCTCGCCTATGTGATCTACACCTCGGGTTCCACCGGCCTGCCCAAGGGCGTGATGATCGAGCATCGCCAGGTCGCGCGCCTGTTCAGTGCCACGGAGCACTGGTTCGGTTTCAATCACACCGATGTGTGGGCGCTGTTCCACTCGTTCGCCTTCGACTTTTCCGTGTGGGAAATCTGGGGCGCGTTGATGCACGGCGGCCAGTTGCTGATTGTGCCGCAATTGGTCAGCCGTTCGCCGGATGCGTGCTATGCGCTGCTCTGCGAAGCCGGCGTGAGCATCCTCAACCAGACGCCGAGCGCGTTTCGCCAATTGATTGCGGCCCAGGGCCACAGCAGCGAAGCGCACTCCCTGCGCCAGGTGATTTTCGGCGGTGAAGCGTTGGAACCAGGCATGCTCAAACCCTGGTATGCCCGCGCGATCAACGCCGGCACGCAGTTGGTGAACATGTATGGCATCACCGAAACCACCGTGCACGTGACCTACCGCGCCCTCGAGGCGGCGGACGCGCGTCTGGTGGGGGTCAGCCCGATTGGCGTGCGCATTCCCGACCTGCAACTCTACGTGCTGGACGCCCAGCGCCAGCCGCTGCCCATGGGCGTGGTCGGCGAGCTGTACGTGGGCGGCGCCGGTGTTGCGCGCGGCTACCTGAACCGCGATGAACTGAACGCCGAACGCTTCCTGGCCGACCCGGCCACCGGCCTGCGCATGTACCGCACCGGCGACCTCGGCCGCCTGCTGGCCGATGGCAGCGTCGAGTACCTGGGGCGCAACGATGACCAGGTGAAGATTCGCGGCTTCCGCATCGAACTGGGCGAAATCCAGGCGCGCCTGGCCACCGCGCCGGGCGTGCGCGACGCAGTCGTTGTCGTACGCGAAGACGAGCCGGGCGACAAACGCCTGGTGGCCTACGTGATTGCCGACGGCACGCCCGATATCGCTGCACTGCGCGACCACCTGCTGCTGAGCCTGGCCGAACACATGGTGCCGGCCGCCTTCGTGCTGCTCGACCAGTTCCCGCTGACCACCAACGGCAAACTCGACCGCAAGGCCTTGCCTGCACCCGACGCCGATGCCGTGGCCCGGCGCGGCTACGCGGCCCCTCAGGGCACAGTGGAAAACACCCTCGCGGGCATCTGGCAGGAGCTGCTCAAGCTCGACCGGGTGGGCCGCGACGATAACTTCTTCGAGCTGGGCGGGCATTCTCTGCTGGCGGTCAAGCTGATCGAGCGCATGCGCCAGGTCGACCTCAGCGCCGACGTGCGCGTGCTGTTCGGTCAGCCCACATTGGCGGCATTGGCTGCGGCGGTGGGCGGGCAGCACGAAGTGCAGGTGCCGGCCAACCTGATCAGCGCCGGCAGCGAGCGCATCACCCCGGACATGCTGCCGCTGATCGACCTCGACCAGGCGGCCATCGACCACATCCTGCACAGCGTGCCCGTGGCCAATGTGCAGGACATCTATGCCCTGGCGCCGTTGCAGGCCGGCATTCTCTACCATCACCTGGCAACCACCGAGGGCGATCCCTACGTGTTGCAGGTGCAGTTGCGCTTCGAACACCAGGCGGCGCTGGACGCCTTCGTTGGCGCGCTGCACAGCGTGATCGAGCGCAATGACATTCTGCGCACCGCGATCCTCTGGGAAGGCCTGGATGAGCCGGTGCAGGTGGTCCTGCGCCAGGCGCCGCTGGCGGTGGAGCGCATTGAGCATCAGGGCGGCGATGGACTGGCGCAACTGCAACAGCGCTTCGACCCACGTCACTATCGCCTCGACCTGTCCCGCGCTTCACTGATGCGCCTGGTCTACGCCGAGGAGCGGGGTGGCTTCGTCGGCATCCTGCTGTTGCACCACATCCTGCTCGACCACACCGCGCTGCAAGTGCTGGTGGAAGAAATGAGCGCCAGCCTGTCCGGTCGCAGCGCACAGCTGCCCGACGCGGTGCAGTACCGCAATTACGTGGCCCAGGCGCGCATGGGTGTCAGCCAGGCCCAGCACGAAACGTTTTTCAGCGAGATGCTCGGCGATATCGACGAGCCGACGCTGGCCTTCGGTCTGCAGGATGTGAACGGCGACGGCAGCGGCATCAACGAGGTTCATTTGCCGCTGGAGCCGGCGCTGAGCCAGGGCCTGCGCGAACAGGCGCGACAGCTGGGCGTGAGCCCGGCCAGCCTGATGCACCTGGCCTGGGCGCAGGTATTGGGCCAGGTGTCCGGCCAGCAGGACGTGGTGTTCGGCACCGTGTTGCTGGGGCGCATGCAGGGCGGCGAGGGCGCCGACCGCGCGCTGGGCATGTTCATCAACACCTTGCCGCTGCGGGTGAGCCTCGGCACCGTTGGCGTGCAGGCCGGCGTGCGCGCCACCCACGCGCGCCTGGCGCAATTGCTCGGCCATGAGCACGCTTCACTGTCCCTGGCCCAGCGTTGCAGCGGCGTGCCGGCTTCGCTGCCGTTGTTCAGCACCTTGCTCAACTACCGCCACAGCGCACCGGACGAGGCGCCGGGCGCCAGTCCGTTCGCGGGCTTTGGCATCGATATCCTCAGTTCCCAAGAGCGCAGCAACTACCCGCTGGTGCTGAGTGTCGATGACCTGGGCACGGGCTTTGCGCTGGCGGTGCAGGGCGTGGCCCAGGTCAATGTGCAGCGTGTGGGCGACTACATGCTGACCGCATTGCGCAACCTGCTGATCGCGCTGCAACAGGCGCCGACCACGGCGTTGCAGGCGGTGTCGATTCTGCCGCCGGGCGAGCGTCACCGACTGCTGGTGGACTTCAACGCCACCGCCCGCGAGTACCCCGCGCATCTCACCGTGCATCAATTGTTCGAAGCCCAGGCCCTGGCGCGTCCCGACGCGGTGGCAGCGGTGCATGGCCTGGTGTCCCTGAGCTACGGCGACCTCAACCGGCGTGCGAATCGACTGGCCCATCACCTGATCAACCAAGGCGTGCAGCCGGGAGAAAGCGTGGCGATTGCACTGCCACGCTGTCTCGACCTGCTGGTGTGTCAGCTGGCGATCCTCAAATGCGCGGCGGTGTATGTGCCGCTGGACATCAATGCCCCGGCGCAGCGCCAGGCCTTTATCATTCGCGACAGCGGCGCGCGACGCGTGCTGGACAACCTCACCGAGCTGAACCCGGCGGCGCTGTCAGCGCAAAACCCGCTGCTTTCGCAATCGGCCGAGAGCGTTGCGTACATCCTCTACACCTCCGGTTCCACCGGCGCGCCGAAAGGCGTGCAGGTACCGCATCGGGCGATTTCGCGGCTGGTACTCAACAACGGTTATGCCGATTTCAACCGGGATGACCGCGTAGCGTTCGCCTCCAACCCGGCCTTCGACGCCAGCACACTCGACGTGTGGGCGCCGTTGCTCAACGGCGGTTGTGTGGTGGTGGTCGACCACGCAGTGCTGTTGTCCCAGTCAGCGTTTGCCACGCTGTTGCAGGAACAGGCCGTGAGCGTGTTGTGGATGACTGCCGGACTGTTCCACCAGTACGCCGACACATTGATGCCGGTGTTCGGCCAGTTGCGCTACCTGATCGTCGGCGGCGATGTGCTGGACCCTTCGGTGATAGGTCGCGTGCTTGCGCACGGCAAACCCCGACACCTGGTCAACGGCTACGGTCCGACCGAAGCCACTACCTTCTCCACCACGTTTGAGATCACCACGGTCGGCGCGGGCAGCATTCCGATTGGCCTTCCCATCGGCAATGCCCAGGCCTACGTGCTGGACGCGCGCCAGCAGCCGTTGCCTTTGGGCGTGACCGGTGAGTTGTATATTGGCGGGGCCGGTGTGGCCAAGGGGTACTTGAACCAGCCGCAATTGACCGCCGAGAAATTTATCCCGAACCCCTTTGGCGAAGGCCAGCTGTACCGCACCGGCGACCTGGCGTGCTGGCAGGCCGACGGCACCTTGCTGTACCAGGGGCGCAATGACCTGCAAGTGAAAATTCGCGGTTTCCGCATTGAACCCGGAGAAATTGAAGCCGGCATGGCCGCGTTCCCGCAGGTAAAGGATGCGGTTGTGATGGTCCGTGAAGACGAGCCTGGTGACAAACGCCTGGTGGCTTACTACACCGCCGCTGCAGCGCTGCCGATCGAAGCATTGCGCGACCACCTGCACGGTCGATTGCCGGATTACATGGTGCCTTCGGCCTATGTCTGGCTGGCGCTGTTGCCGCTGACTGCCAACGGCAAACTCGACCGCAAGGCCCTGCCGGCGCCGGACCAGGCTGCGCTGCTCAGTCGCGGCTACGAGGCCCCGCAAGGCGAGGTGGAAGCCGTGCTGGCGCAAATCTGGCAGGACGTTCTCAAGCTGGAGCGCGTGGGCCGGCATGATCACTTCTTCGAACTGGGCGGGCATTCGCTGCTGGCGGTGAGCCTGATCGAACGCATGCGTCAGGTCGGCCTCAGCGCCGATGTGCGCGTGCTGTTCAGTCAGCCGAGCCTGGCCGCGTTGGCGGCGGCCATCGGCAGTGGCCGCGAGATTGTGGTGCCGGCCAATGGCATCGCACCGGGCTGCACCCACATCACCCCATCCATGTTGAGCCTGGTGCAGCTCGACCCGGCGGCCATCGAGCGTGTCGTCGCGACCGTGCCCGGTGGCGCGGCCAATGTGCAGGATATCTACCCGCTGGCGCCGTTGCAGGAAGGCATCCTCTACCACCACATCAGCGCCGAACAGGGCGATCCCTACCTGCTGCAATCGCGCATGGCGTTCGACAGTCTTGAGCGTTTGCACAGCTTCATGGGCGCGCTGCAACACGTGGTTGCGCGCCACGATATTCTACGCACCGGCGTGGTGTGGGAAGGCCTGGACAGCCCGGTGCAAGTGGTATGGCGCAAGGCGCAACTGGTGGTGCAAGCCATTGATCTGGACCCGGCGGATGGCGACATCATCGAGCAGTTGCACGGCCGTTTCGATGCGCGACATTACCGCCTGGACATCACCCAGGCGCCGTTGTTGCGCATGGTCTACGCCGAGGATCCGGCCAATAACCGCGTGGCGGCGATCCTGCTGTTCCACCACCTGGCGCTGGACCACACCGCCATGGAAGTGGTGGGCCAGGAAATGCGCGCGTTCCTGTTCGACCAGGCCGATGCGTTGCCCGAGCCTGCGCCATTTCGCAACTACGTGGCCCAGGCGCGCCTGGGCGTGAGCACCGCCGAGCATGAGCAGTTCTTCCGCGAAATGCTCGCCGACATTAATGAGCCGACGTTGCCGTTTGGCGTGCAGGACGTGCAGGGCGACGGGCGCGCTATCGAAGAGGCCGAGTTGCCCCTCGACACCGCGCTGGCTCAGCGCGTACGTGAGCAGTCGCGGCAGCTGGGCGTGAGTGCCGCCAGCCTGATGCACCTGGCGTGGGCCCAGGTGCTGGGGCTGGTGTCCGGGCGCGACGACGTGGTGTTCGGCACCGTATTGATGGGCCGCATGCAGGCCGGCGACGGCGCCGACCGCGCGCTGGGCATGTTCATCAACACCTTGCCATTGCGCGTCGATGTAGCTGCCAGCGCGGCGGTGGCGGTCAAGGCCACCCACACACGCTTGAGCGCGTTGCTGGGCCATGAACACGCGTCGCTGGCGCTGGCCCAGCGTTGCAGTGGCGTGGCGAATTCAACGCCGCTGTTCAGCGCCTTGCTCAATTACCGTCACAGCACCCCCGGCGAAATGGCCCGCGACGGCCATGGCATCTGGGAAGGCGTGCAACTGCTCGGGGGGAAGAGCGCAGCAACTATCCGCTGACCTTGAGCGTGGATGACCTGGGCACTGACTTCAGCTTGAGCGTGCTGGCTTTGCCACAGATTGGCGCGCAGCGGCTGTGTGGCTATATGCATAAGGCCGTGGAGCAACTGGTCGGCGCCCTGGAAAACAACCCGAGAACCCCGCTGAACCAGCTGCACATTCTGCCGCCGGCCGAGCGCGACACCCTGCTGCGTGACTTCAATGCCACCGCCCGGGATTTCCCGCGCGGTCAGACCCTGCATGGCGCTTTCGAAGTTCAGGCCGAGCGCCAACCCAAGGCGGTTGCCGTGCAGCAGGACGACGAATCACTGACCTATCAGCAACTCAATCAACTCGCCAACCAACTGGCCCATCACCTGCTGACACTGGGCGTGCAACCGGACGACCGCGTGGCGATCTGCTGCCGTCGCGGCCCGCAGATGCTGGTAGGCCTGCTCGGTATTCTCAAGGCGGGCGCCGGCTACGTGCCCATCGACCCGGCGTACCCGGCCGAACGCATCGCCTACCTGCTGCAGGACAGCGCGCCGGTGGCGGTGCTGGCCGAATCCAGTACTCGCGAGCTGTTGGGCGAGGTCAGCAGTATCGACCTGCACGACCCACGCTGGCAGCACCACGCGGTTGATAATCCGCGGCTCGCCAACCTGACCCCGGCGCACCTGGCCTACGTCATCTACACCTCCGGCTCCACCGGCCAGCCCAAGGGCGTGATGGTGGAACACCGCAGTGTCGAGAATCTGCTGCATTGGCACTGCGCGGCCTTCGGTTTGAAACCTTCAGGACATACCAGCAGCCTGGCCGGTTTCGGCTTCGATGCGATGGCCTGGGAAGTCTGGCCGGCCCTGTGCATAGGCGCGACCCTGCACCTGCCGCCCGCTCAGGTGGGCAATGAAAACATCGACGAACTGCTGGCCTGGTGGCTGGCGCAACCGCTGGAGGTGAGCTTTCTGCCCACGCCAGTGGCCGAATACGCGTTCAGCCAGCCACTGCAACACCCGACCTTGCGCACGCTGCTGATCGGCGGCGACCGCCTGCGCCAGTTCACCCACGAGCAGCGCTTTGCGGTGATCAACAACTACGGCCCCACTGAAGCCACGGTGGTCGCGACCTCCGGCCGCATGCGCGCCGGGCAGGTCCTGCACATCGGCCGGCCCGTGGCCAACGCCACCAGCTACGTGCTGGATGCCCAACTGCGCCCGGTGCCGGTGGGCGTGGCCGGTGAATTGTATGTGGGCGGCGGCGGCGTCGCGCGCGGTTACCTGAACCGCCCGGACCTGACCGCAGAGCGCTTCCTGCAAGACCCTTTCAACGAGGGCCGTATGTACCGCACCGGCGACCTGGTGCGCTGGCTGCCCAATGGCAACCTTGAATACCTGGGCCGCAACGACGATCAGGTGAAAGTGCGCGGCGTGCGCGTGGAACTCGGTGAAATCGAAAGCCGCCTGGCGGCACTGGATGGCATTCGTGAAGCGGTGGTGCTGGTGCGCGAAGGCCGCCTGCTGGCCTGGTTCACCGAGCAGCGCGCGCTAGATATCGAGAGCCTGCGCGCGCACCTGCAGGCGCAGTTGCCCGAGGCGCTGGTGCCGGTCGCCTATATGCGCCTGGATGCGTTGCCGCTGACCGCCAACGGCAAGCTGGACCGCAAGGCGCTGCCGGAGCCGGATCAATCCGCCTTGCTCAGTCGCGCGTACGAAGCCCCGCAGGGTGACGTCGAAACCACCTTGGCGCGCATCTGGGCCGAGGTATTGCAGGTGGAGCAAGTCGGTCGCCATGACCACTTTTTTGAGCTGGGCGGGCATTCGTTGCTGGCCGTGAGCCTGATCGAGCGCATGCGTCAGGCCGGCCTGAGCGCCGATGTGCGCGTGCTGTTCAGCCAGCCGACCCTGACCGCGCTGGCCGCCGCCGTGGGCAGCGGTCGCGAAGTGCAGGTGCCGGCCAACCGTATCGCGGCCGATTGCCAACGCATCACGCCGGACATGCTGGCGCTGGTCAGCCTCGACCAATCGACGATCGATCAGGTGGTCGCGCAGGTGCCGGGTGGCGCCGCCAATGTGCAGGACATTTACCCGCTGGCGCCGTTGCAGGAGGGCATCCTTTACCACCATATCAGCGCCGGGCAGGGCGACCCGTACCTGCTGCAATCCCACCTGGCCTTCGACAGCCTCGAGCGTCTGGACGCCTTTTCAGATGCGTTGCAACAGGTGATCGACCGTCACGATATTTTGCGCACCGGCGTGGTGTGGGAAGGCCTGGCGCAACCACTGCAAGTGGTGTGGCGCGAAGCCCGGCTGAGCATGACGGAACTGCACCTGCAAGGCGACGTACTGGCAGGGCTGCATGAACGCTTCGATGCGCGGCGCTATCGCCTGGACATCACCCAGGCGCCGTTGATCCGCTTGAACTATGCCCAGGACCCGGCCAACGGGCGCGTAGTGGTGGTGTTGCTCTATCACCATATCGCCCTGGACCACACGGCATTCGACGTGGTTCTGCGCGAAATGCAGGGCCATCTGCTCGGCCACGGCGCGCCCACGGCAGCGCCGATGCCTTATCGCAACTATGTGGCCCAGGCGCTGTTGGGCGTCAGCGAGCAGGAGCACGAGGCATTTTTCCGCGACATGCTCGGCGACATTGACGAGCCGACGTTGCCGTTCGGTTGGCAGGACGTGCGGGGCGACGGCCATCAAATCGAAGAATACAGCCTGCGTCTGGATCCCGAATTGAATCGCGGCCTGCGTACCCAGGCACGTTTACTGGGGGTGAGCACCGCGAGCCTGTTCCATTTGGCCTGGGCCCGAGTGCTGGCCGCGACGTCTGGCCGCCACGACGTGGTATTCGGCACGGTGCTGGTGGGCCGCCTGCAAGGTGGCGAAGGCGCCGACCGTGCGCTGGGGGTGTTTATCAATACCTTGCCGTTGCGTCTGGATATCGACGGTCAGGGCGTCAAGACGGCGGTGCGCGCCACCCACGGCCGACTCAGCGCACTGCTTGGGCATGAGCATGCATCCCTGGCGCTGGCCCAGCGTTGCAGCGGCGTGGCGGCACCGGCGCCGCTGTTCAGTTCAATGCTCAACTACCGCCATCGCGGCGCGGCCACCCGTTCGGCTGATGCGCAGCAGGCCTGGCAAGGCATGCAGACCCTGGCCAATGACGGGCGCACCAACTACCCGCTGAGCCTGAATGTGGACGACCTGGGCGACGGCTACGATGTCACCGCCCTGGCCCGCCTGGACGCGCAACGGGTGTGCGGCTACATGCAGACGGCTTTGGCCCGCCTGGTCGAAGCGCTGGAGCAGGCGCCGCAGCAGCCGATCAATCGCCTGTCGATCCTCGGCGAGCAGGAACGCCGGCAAGTGCTGCAGGGCTTCAACGCCACCGAGGTCGCTTACAACCTCGACCAGACCCTGCACGGCCTGTTCGAAGCGCAAGTGGTGCGTACGCCGCACGCTGTGGCGGTGAAGGCTGATCATCAACAGCTGACCTACCAGCAACTCAACGAGCGCGCCAACCGTTTGGCCCATCACCTGCGTGACCTTGGCGTGCAGCCGGATACGCGGGTGGGCATTTGCGTGGAGCGTGGCCTGGACATGGTGGTGGGCCTGTTCGCGATCCTCAAGGCCGGCGGCGGTTATGTGCCGCTCGACCCGGCCTATCCCCAGGAGCGCATCGCCTACATTCTGCACGACAGCGCGCCGGTGGTGCTGCTGGCCCAATCCGCAACGCGTGCACTGCTGGGGGATGTGCCGGTGATCGACCTCGACCACGGCACCTGGCAGCACCAGCGCGCCACCAACCCCGAAGTGCCGGCGCTGACCGCACGGCACCAGGCCTATGTGATCTACACCTCCGGCTCCACCGGCCAGCCCAAGGGCGTGATCAACGAGCATGCCGGCGTGGTCAACCGCCTGCTGTGGATGCAGGACGCCTATGGCCTCAACGCCGACGATGCGGTGTTGCAGAAAACCCCGTTCAGCTTCGATGTGTCGGTGTGGGAGTTCTTCTGGCCGCTGTTTACCGGTGCACGCCTGGTAATGGCGCGTCCGGGCGGGCACAAGGAGCCGGCGTACCTGTGCGAGGTGATCCAAACCGAGCGCATCACCACGCTGCACTTTGTGCCGTCGATGCTCGATGTGTTCCTCGCCCACGGCGATGTCAGCCAGGCGGCGGGGCTGCGGCAGGTGATGTGCAGCGGCGAGGCATTGCCGGGCAGCCTGGTGCGACGCTTCAAGCAGCAGTTGCCGGACATCGGCCTGTACAACCTGTATGGCCCGACCGAGGCGGCGGTGGACGTAACCGCGTGGAATTGCGCGCGCCCGGACGTACCCGACAACACGCCCATCGGCAAACCCATCGCCAACACCCGCATGTACGTGCTGGATGCGCAGTTGCAGCCCGTGCCCCTGGGGGTGGTGGGTGAGCTGTTCATTGGCGGGGTGCAGGTGGCGCGCGGTTATCTCAACCGCGCGGACCTCAGCGCCGAACGCTTCCTCGATGACCCGTTCAACGGCGGCCGTATGTACCGCACCGGCGACATCGGCCGCCACTTGCCCGACGGTAATATCGAGTACCTGGGGCGCAACGATGACCAGGTGAAGATCCGTGGCCTGCGCATCGAGCTGGGCGAGATCCAGGCGCGCCTCATCGAGCATCCGGCGGTCAAGGACGCGGTGGTGATGGCCCGTGACGAACGCCTGGTCGCCTATTACACCGGCGCACCGGCCGAGATCGACAGCCTGCGTGCGCACCTGCTGCAGCACCTGCCGGACTTCATGGTGCCCGCGCTGTTCGTGCACCTGGACGCCTTGCCCCTGAGCCCCAACGGCAAGCTCGACCGCAAGGCGCTGCCCGAACCCGGCCTGCAGGCGCTGAGCGTGCGTGAGTACGCAACGCCCGAAGGCGACACCGAAACCCTCATGGCCACGCTGTGGGCCGAGCTGCTCAAGGTGGAGCGGGTAGGGCGGCATGACAATTTCTTTGAACTGGGCGGGCATTCGCTGCTCGCCGTGAGCTTGATCGGGCGCTTGCGCCAGGAAGGCATGGAAGCCGATGTGCGGGCGCTGTTCGAACAGCCGACCCTGGCCGGCTACGCCGCTATAACCGAACGAATGGAGATCGTCCTATGAGCCTCAATCAACTGCTGGCGACGCTGAAAACCAAGGACATCCAACTGGCCCTCAAGGGCGAACAGTTGTCGGTGCAAGGCAACAAACAGGCATTGAGCGAGCCGGCGATACTCGCCGCGCTGCGCGAGCACAAACCGGCGCTGATCGAGCTGATCAAGGCTGGCGACTACACAGCGACCAAGGCCGGTGAAGTGCAGGTGCCGGCCAATGGCATCCCCGCTGGCGCAACGCGCATCACCCCGGACATGCTGACCCTGTCCACCCTGAGCCAGGAAGAGATCGAGCGTATTGTCGCCAGCGTCGACGGCGGCGTGGCGAATATCCAGGACATTTACCCGCTGGCGCCGCTGCAGGAAGGCATTCTGTTCCACCACGTCAGCGCCGAACAGGGCGACCCCTATGTGATGCAGTCGCAGTTCGCCTTCGACAGCCTGGAGCGTTTCGAGGCGTTTGCCCAGGCGCTGCAAAGCGTCATGGACCGGCACGATATTCTGCGCACCGGCGTGGTGTGGGACGGTCTGCAACAGCCCTCGCAAGTGGTGTGGCGCCAGGCGCGCCTGCCGGTGCAGGCCCTTGAGCTGGACCCGGCCGACGGCGATATCGCCGCGCAACTGCACGCGCGCTTCGACGCCCGGCACTACCGGCTGGATGTGACGCAGGCGCCGCTGCTGCGCCTGGTATACGCCGAGGACCTGGCCAACCAGCGCCTCGTTGCTACCTTGCTGTTCCACCACATGGCCCTGGATCACAGCGCCCTTGACGTGGTGTGCCACGAAATGCAGGCATGCCTGTTGGGGCAGGGCGCGTTGCTGGGCCAGGCCGTGCCGTTTCGCAACTATGTGGCACAGGCCCGTTTGGGCATCAGCGAGCAGGAACACGAAAGCTTCTTCCGGCAGATGCTTGGCGACATCAGTGAGCCGACGCTGCCATTCGGCCTGCAGGATGTGCAGGGCGATGCGCGCGGCATTGCCGAGGTCAGCCTGCCGCTGGCGGCCGAGTTGTGCCAGCGCCTGCGTACGCAGGCGCGGTTGTTGGGCGTGAGCGCCGCGAGTCTGTTTCACATGGGCTGGGGCCAGGTGTTGGGCGTATTGGCCGGCAAGCAACAGGTGGTGTTCGGCACCGTGCTTATGGGGCGTATGCAGGGCAGCCACGCCACGGACCGCGCCTTGGGTATTTTCATCAACACCCTGCCGTTTCGCGTCGACGTGGACGGTCAGGAGGTACGTGCCGGCGTCAAGGCCACCCACGCGCGGCTGACCACCTTGATGCGCCATGAGCATGCAGCGTTGGCCCTGGCCCAGCGTTGCAGCGGCGTGACCGCGCCCACGCCGTTGTTCAGCGCGTTGCTCAACTATCGCCACAGTGCCCCGGCGGCGAGTGCCGAAGCGGTTGCGGCCTGGCAGGGCATCTCGGCACTGCGCGCCGAGGAACGCACCAATTACCCGCTGACCCTTAGCGTCGATGACCTGGGCGACGGTTTCGGCCTGAGCCTGCTGGCCAGCACCCAGGTCGACCCGCAGCGTGTCTGTGGCTACCTGCAAACCGCTTTGGAGCACCTGGTGACGGCCCTGGAGCAGGCGCCGCACACCGCGCTCGATCAACTGCCGGTGGTGCCCGCGGCCGAGCAACACCTGTTGCTGGAAACACTCAACGCGACCGCCGCCGATTTCCCCCAGGGCACCACCCTGCATGGCCGCATCGAGATCCAGGCGGCGCTGACGCCGGATGCCATCGCCGCCGTGTATCAAGGCCGCCAGTTGACCTATGCCGAGTTGAACCAGCAGGCCAACCTGCTGGCCCATCACCTGCTGGCGCTGGGCGTGAAACCGGATGACCGCGTCGCCATCGTCGCCCGCCGTGGCCTGGACACTCTGGCCGGCTTGCTGGCGATCCTCAAGTCTGGCGCCTGCTACGTGCCCGTTGACTCCTCGCACCCGGCCGAACGCCTGGCCTACCTGCTCAGCGACAGCGCACCGGTGGCGGTGCTCACTCAGCATGCGTTGCTCGAGCGCCTGCCCGCGCTGGACGTGCCGGTGATCAACTTGGACCGCTACACCTGGCAGCATCATTCGGCAAGCAATCCGCAAGTCGCGGTCACGCCGTCGAACCTTGCGTATGTGATCTACACCTCCGGTTCCACCGGCCTGCCCAAGGGCGTGATGGTCGAGCACCACACCGTGGCCAACCTGGTGGACTGGCATTGCCGCGCTTTCGACCTGTGCGCCGGACGCCACACCGCCAGCGTCGCCGGTTTCGGCTTTGACGCGATGGCCTGGGAGGTCTGGCCGGCGCTGTGCGTGGGCGCGACCCTGCACCTGCCGCCGGCCAGTGACGGCGCCGAAGACATCGACGCGCTGCTGGCCTGGTGGTGCGCGCAACCTCTGGACGTGTGCTTTTTGCCCACGCCGGTGGCCGAGTACGCCTTCAGCCAGCAGATCGAACACCCGACCCTGCGCACCCTGCTGATCGGCGGCGACCGCCTGCGCGCGTTCAACCGTGAGCAAACCTTCGAGGTGATCAACAACTACGGGCCCACCGAAGCCACGGTGGTCGCCACCTCCGGCAAGGTCGAGGCGGGCCGCGCCTTGCACATCGGCAAGCCCATCGCCAATGCGCGGGTCTACCTGCTCGACGCACAACAGCGGCCGGTGCCGTTGGGCGTGGCCGGTGAATTGTATGTGGGCGGCAGCGGCGTGGCACGCGGTTACCTCAACCGGCCCGAAATGACCGCCGAACGCTTCCTGCAGGACCCGTTCAGCCAGGGCCGCATGTACCGCACCGGCGACCTGGCGCGCTGGTTGCCCGACGGTAATCTCGAGTACCTGGGGCGCAACGACGATCAGGTGAAGATTCGCGGCATGCGCATCGAACTCGGCGAAATCGAAACCCGGCTCAACCAGTTGCCAGGCATTCAGGAAGCAGTAGTGCTGGTGCGTGAAGATCGGCTGGTGGCGTATTTCACCGAGAACCCGCAACTCGAGCCCCAGGATGTCGGCGCCCTCCGAGCGCACCTGGTGGCGCATTTGCCGGACTACATGGTCCCAGTCGCCTACATGAAACTCGACGCGCTGCCGCTGACCGCCAACGGCAAACTCGACCGCAAGGCCCTGCCAGCGCCGGACAGCGCCGCCGTGTTCAGCCGTGACTACGAGGCGCCCGAGGGCGACATCGAGACACTGCTGGCGCAGATCTGGGCCGATGTCCTGCAGGTGGAACGCGTGGGCCGACGCGATCATTTCTTTGAATTGGGCGGGCATTCGTTGCTGGCAATGCGCATGGTCTCGCAGATTCGCCAGCGCCTGGGCGTCGAGTTGCTGTTGGCCGATCTGTTTGCCAATGCCGAACTGGCGGCGGTCGCTCAGGTGCTGGCCAAGGCCGGGCGCAGCACCTTGCCGTCGATCATGCCGGCCAACCGTGATGATGCCGTGCCATTGTCGTTTGCCCAGCAGCGCCTGTGGTTCCTGGCGTTGATGGAAGGGGCCAACACCGCCTACAACATTCCCATTGGCCTGCGGTTGCGTGGTCAATTACACGTCGAGGCTTTGCAGCGCGCCCTGGCACGCATCGTCGCGCGCCATGAAACCCTGCGCAGCCGCTTCGCTCAGCATGGCGACGAGGCTCAAGTGTTGATTGTGCCTGCAGAAGACGTGCTGCCCTTGCAGGTGCAAGACCTGCGTCGCCATCCACAGCCGCAGCAGGCGCTGGACGCGTTGATCCACGGCGAAGCCTCGGCGCCGTTCGACCTGGAACGCGGCCCGTTGCTGCGCGGGCGACTGGTGGTCATGGCCGACGAGCACCATGTGCTGTTGCTGACCCTGCACCACATTGTCTCCGATGGCTGGTCCATGGGGGTGCTCACCCGTGAACTGATGGCGCTTTACCAGGCTTTCAGCCACGGCCAGCCTGACCCGCTGCCGCCACTGGCGATCCAGTACGCGGACTTTGCCGTGTGGCAACGCCTGTGGTTGAGCGGCGAGGTGCTGCAGCGCCAAAGCGACTATTGGCAGCAGGCGCTGGCCGGGGTGCCGGCCTTGCTGGCCCTGCCCACCGACCGCCCGCGCCCGGCGCAGCAGGACTACGCCGGCAGCAGCGTCGAGGTGCGTCTGGACGAACGTCTGACCGCCGGTCTCAAGGCCCTGAGTCAGCGCCATGGCGTCACGCTGTACATGACCTTGATGAGCGCCTGGGCGTCGTTACTGGCACGATTGTCCGGGCAGCAGGACCTGGTGATCGGCACGCCGGTGGCCAACCGCGCGCGCAGCGAGGTGGAAGGGCTGATCGGCCTGTTCGTCAACACCCTGGCGGTGCGTATCGATACCTCGGGTGAGCTGACTACCGAGGCGCTGTTGGCACGGGTCAAGGCGTTGACACTGGCGGCCCAGGCCCATCAGGACCTGCCGTTCGAACAGGTGGTGGAAATTGTCCGGCCGCTGCGCAGCCTGGCGCACAGCCCGTTGTTCCAGACCTTGTTCAGCTGGCAGGACAGCAGCGCGCCAGCCCTGGCGCTTGGTGACCTGGCCCTGGAAGGCATCATGGAAGACAGCCACTTTGCCAAGTTCGACCTGTCATTGAACCTGGGTGAAGTGCGCGGCAGCATCCTCGGCGCGCTGGAATATGCCAGCGCGCTGTTTGACGAGGCGACGATGCAGCGCCACGTGGGCTACTTCACCCGCGTGCTGCAGGCCATGGTCGACAACGACCAGGCTGTGCTGGAGCACACGCCGCTGGTGGGCGAGCGCGAGCGTCAGCACCTGCTGTTCGACTTCAACGCCACCGCTGTCAACTACAACCTCGAGCAGACCCTGCACGGGATGTTCGAAGCACAGGTTCAACGTACGCCGCAGGCTGTCGCGGTCACGGCTGGCGAGCAGCACCTGAGCTATGCCCAGCTCAACGCCCAGGCTAACCAATTGGCCCATCACCTGCTGGGTCTTGGCGTGCAGCCGGGGACGCGGGTGGCGATCTGTGTCGAGCGCGGCCTGGAAATGGTTGTCGGCCTGTATGCGATTCTCAAGGCCGGCGCCGCCTATGTGCCGCTGGACCCGGCGTATCCGCTGGAGCGTATCGCCTACATGCTGCAAGACAGCGCGCCAAGGGTGGTATTGGCCCAAGGCACTACTCAGGCGTTGTTGGGCGAGGCGCCGGTGGTCGATCTGGACCGGCCGACCTGGCAGCATCAGTCGGTCGAAAACCCTGGCGTACCCGGAGTGAGCGCCTACGTGATCTACACCTCCGGTTCCACCGGCCAGCCCAAGGGGGTGATCAATGAGCATGCCGGCGTGGTCAATCGTTTGTTGTGGATGCAGGACGCCTTCGGTCTGAGCGCCGCTGACAGCGTGTTGCAGAAAACCCCGTTCAGTTTCGACGTGTCGGTATGGGAGTTCTTCTGGCCGCTGTACACCGGCGCGCGCCTGGTGATGGCACGTCCCGGCGGGCACAAAGACCCTGAGTACCTGTGCGAGGTGATCGAGGCAGAGCAGATCACGACCTTGCACTTTGTACCGTCGATGCTGGACGTGTTCCTCGCCCACGGCGACGTCAGCCGAGTGGTTGGGCTGCGCCGGGTGATCTGCAGCGGTGAAGCCTTGCCGGGCAGCCTGGTGCGACGCTTCAAGCAGCAGTTGCCGGGCAGCGAACTGCATAACCTGTACGGCCCCACCGAAGCGGCGGTGGATGTGACGGCGTGGAACTGCGCAGGCCCTGTAACGCCGGACAACACGCCCATCGGCAAGCCGATTGCCAACACGCGCATGTATGTGCTGGATGGGCAGCTGCAACCAGTACCGCTGGGGGTTGTCGGCGAGTTGTTCATCGGCGGTGTGCAGGTGGCGCGGGGTTATTTGAATCGTCCCGAGCTTACCGCCGAGCGCTTTCTTGACGACCCTTTTGTGACTGGGCGCATGTACCGTACCGGCGATGTGGGGCGCTATTTGCCCGATGGCACTATCGAATACCTGGGTCGCAATGACGATCAAGTCAAGATTCGCGGCCTGCGCATTGAGCTGGGCGAAATTCAGGCACGCCTGACTGAGTACCCGGCGATTGGCGAGGCCGCCGTGGTAGCCCGCGAGCAACGTCTGGTGGCCTATTACACGGGCGTGGCGAGCCCCGTCGACGTGCTGCGTGCGCACCTGTTGCAGCATCTGCCGGAGTTCATGGTGCCTGGAGCCTTTGTGCACCTTGATGCGTTGCCCCTGAGCCCCAATGGCAAGCTCGACCGCAAGGCGTTGCCTGAGCCTGGTCTGGAGGTGCTGGCGGCGCGCGAATACGAAGTGCCTCAGGGCGATACCGAAATAGCCCTGGCCAGCCTGTGGGCCGAGTTGCTCAACGTGGAGCGCGTGGGCCGTCACGACAACTTCTTTGAGCTGGGCGGGCACTCATTGTTGGCGGTCAGCCTGGTGGGGCGTATGCGGCGCCTGGGCTTGTCAGCGGACGTGAAAGTGCTGTTCGGCCAGCCGACATTGGCGGCCCTGGCGGCCGCGCTGGGAGGGAGCCGCGAAGTGGCGGTGCCGGCCAATGGCATTGCTGCCGATTGCATGCAGATTACGCCGGACATGCTGACGCTGATCCAACTGGATCAGCTCGCCATCGAGCGTATCGTTGCCTGCATTCCCGGTGGCGCGGCGAATGTGCAGGATATCTACCCGCTGGCGCCGTTGCAGGCGGGCATTCTTTATCAGCATCGTGCTGCGCCGGGCGACGACACATACGTGTTGCAAGCGCAGTTTGCCTTCGACAACCGTTTGCGACTGGACGCCTTCGCCAGTGCCTTGCAGGCAGTGATTCAGCGGCACGACATCCTGCGTTCGTCTTTTCACTGGGACGGCCTTGAGCAACCTGTGCAGGTGGTGTGGCGTGAAGCCTTGCTCAGTGTCGAAGCAGACGCGGTGACACCGCGCCTGGACCCGGCGCAGGCTCCGTTGATGCGTCTGGTATACCGTGAGGAAGCACAGCGCGTTGTTGCCACGTTGCTGTTCCATCATTTGGTGATGGACCACGTTGCGCTGGATATCCTGCAGCACGAAATGCAGGCATTTTTGCTCGGGCGCGAGGCCGGGTTGGGCGCTGCGGTGCCGTACCGCAACTATGTCGCCCAGACCTGCCTGGGTGTTGACGACCATGAGGCGTTCTTTTGCGAGATGCTGGGCGATATCGATGAGCCGACCTGTGTGCCGGAACTGGGCGGTGACCAGAAGGCCGAGTGGGCGCTCGACCTCAGCGTGAGCCAGCGGGCGCGGGTGCAGGCACGCAAGGCCGGCGTAAGTGCGGCGAGCCTGATGCACCTGGCCTGGGCCCATGTGCTGGGCAAGGTGTCGGGCCGTGAGCAGGTGGTATTCGGCAGTGTGTTGCTCGGCCGCTTGCAGGGCGGTGAAGGCGCCGAGCGGGCCATGGGCGTGTTTATCAACACCTTGCCGCTGCGGGTCGATCTGGGCGAGCAGTCGGTACACACTGCATTGCGTGCTACCCATGCACGCCTGACCCAATTGCTCGACCACGAGCATGCGCCCCTGGCCCTGGCCCAGCGTTGCAGCGCGGTGCCGGCGGCGACGCCGTTGTTCAACGTGCTTTTCAACTATCGACACAGTGCGCCGCAAGTGGGCGGTGTGGCCGAGGCCTGGCAAGGCATCCAGTTGCTCAAGGCCGAGGAACACACCAGCTACGGTATTTCCTTGAGTGTGGATGACCTCGGCGAACGTTTCTGCTTCAAGGCCACCGGGCAGGGCGCCCGTCGGTTATGCACCTACCTGCAGGTTGCTGTCGAACAACTGGTGCAGGCGCTTGAGTGCAACCCGGATACCGCCGTCAGCCGCTTGCCGATCCTGCCCAGTGCGGAGCGCCTGCAACTGTTATCAGGTTTTAATGCGACCACCCGCAGCTTTGCGCGCGAACACACGGTGCAGCGCCTGTTCGAAGCCCAGGCCCTGGCGCGTCCCGACGCGGTGGCGCTGATGCAGGGCGCGCAGGTGTTGAGTTACGGTGAGCTGAACAGTCGCGCCAACCGCCTCGCTCATCATCTGCTTGGCCTGGGTGTGCAACCTGGTGCCAACGTCGCAGTGCTGTTACCGCGTTCGATTGATCTGGTGGTCAGCCAACTGGCGATTCTGAAGTGCGCCGCCGCGTATGTGCCGCTGGACATCAGCGCCCCCGTCGAGCGCCAGGGTTTCATGCTGCACGACAGCGGGGCGGCCTGGTTGATGACGCGCAGTGATGTGCTTGCCGGTGCGGGTGTGAGTCGCCTGAACCTCGACACTTTGGCACTCGACCCGCAACCGAGCCACAACCCGGACCTGTCGCAGTCGTCTCAGGGCACGGCGTATATCATGTACACCTCCGGTTCCACCGGCACGCCAAAGGGCGTACTGGTGCCCCATCGCGGCATTACGCGGCTGGTGATCAACAACGGCTACGCCGACTTCAATGCCGGCGACCGCGTGGCCTTTGCCTCCAACCCGGCGTTCGACGCGAGCACCATGGACGTGTGGGGACCGTTGCTCAACGGTGGGCAGGTGCAGGTGATCGACCATGCGACGTTGCTCGATCCGGTGGCTTTGGGTGAAGCCTTGGTCGGCGTCACGGTACTGTTCGTCACCACGGCGCTGTTCAATCAGTATGTGCAATTGATCCCCCAGGCTTTGGCGGGGTTGCGCATTTTGCTGTGCGGCAGCGAGCGCGCCGACCCGGCGGCGTTCCGCAGCCTGTTGGCGCGGGCACCGGCCTTGCGGCTGGTGCATTGCTACGGGCCGACGGAGACCACCACCTACGCCACCACTTACGAAGTGCGCGCGCTGGCCGATGACGCCGAAAGCGTGCCGATTGGCCGGCCGATTTCCAATACCCAGGTGTATGTGCTGGATGCGCAGTTGCAGCCCACGCCGCAGGGCGTGGTCGGTGAAATCTGCATCGGTGGCGAAGGCGTCGCCAATGGGTACTTGAATCGCCCGGAGCTGACGGCCGAAAAGTTCGTGCAGGACCCGTTCAATACCGGCGCCTTGTTGTACCGCAGCGGTGACCTCGGGCGCTGGACGGCCGACGGTTTGCTGGAGTGTGTCGGGCGCACTGACGACCAGGTGAAAATTCGTGGTTTCCGTATCGAGCCAGGTGAGATCGAAGCGCGCCTGGCGACCTGCGCGGGCCTTCAGGATGTGGTGGTGCTGGTGCGCGAGGACGTGCCGGGGGACAAGCGCCTGGTGGCGTATTTCACCTGGGCCGCCGAGCCAGTTGCGATTGACAGCGTGCGTGCCCACCTGCAATGCCAGCTGCCGGACTATATGTTGCCGTCAGCCTATGTGCCGCTGGCGCAGTTGCCATTGACGGCCAACGGCAAGGTCGACCGCAAGGCCTTGCCGCTGCCCGCTCCGGAGGTCCTGTCCAGTCGCGAATTCGAAGCGCCGGCCGATGCCCTGGAGCAGACCCTGGCAGGGTTGTGGGCTGGCGTGTTGAAGGTGGATCAGGTAGGGCGTCACGACAGCTTCTTTGAGCTGGGCGGGCACTCGCTATTGGCGATTCGGCTGGTCAATCTGATGGACGAAGCGGGGCTTGCAGTGTCGCTGGCCGAGCTGTTCCAACATGCCAGCGTGGCGTCGGTCGCCTCAATGCTGCGCCAGCGCACGCAGGCACCCGTGCGTGACAGTGCGGTGATCAGCGTACGCACTGCGGGTACGCAGGCGCCTTTGTTCCTGGTGCACGAGTTCAGCGGTATGGATGTGTACTTTCCGGCGCTGGGCCAGCATCTGCCTGGTGACTATCCCATTTATGGCTTGCCGGGCGTGCCACTGGGCGAAGCTCACCTTTACACGATGGAAGGCCTTGCGGCGCGCATGGTCGGGCTGATTCGCAGTATTCAGCCCCACGGGCCTTATCGGGTGGCGGGTTGGTCCTTTGGTGGCGTGCTGGCCTATGAAGTCGCGGTGCAGTTGCTGGGGCTGGATGAGCCGGTGGCATTTCTCGGCTTGATCGACAGTTATGTGCCGCGCATGACCGACCAGGGCAAGGCGCGGTGGAGCGGGCCGGACGCGCTCAAGCGACATTTGCTGTTGCAGTGCACGGCGTATTGGACAGTACAGGGAGGTCTGGATGAGTTGGCGAGCCTTGGACAATTGGAGGCAGGGATTGGACAGCTGGACTTTGCGGCTCTGCTGCAACGCTGTCGCGATGAGGGTCTGCTATACGCGCAAATGGCGGCGGCTGCGGACGCGGACCTGCTGAGTTTTATCGAACGGGAAGTGGGACATGGGCATGCATTGGCGCATTACAGCCTGTTCCCGCTGCCGGTCGCGGTGCATCTGTTCAGCGCACGGGAGCGGCCTACCGAGTTGTCGCAGCGCAGTGATTCGTTGGGGTGGGACGCTGCTCTGGCACCGGGACAACTGCGTCAGGTGGAGGTGCCGGGTGATCATCAGAGCATGATGCAGGCGCCGCATATCCGCGAACTTGGCGCGGCCATGTCGCAAGCGTTGGCAGCCTCGTTACCCGTGACGCAGGCGGCCCATCAGCCGCTGCTGCGTATTCAAAGTGGCCGGCCGGGGTTTGCGCCGGTGTTCTGCGTACCGGGGGCGGGCGACAGCGTCACCGGGTTCGTGGGCTTGGGCGAAGCGCTCGGGCGTGACTGGCCGCTGTTCGGCCTGCAGCCGCGCGGGCTGGACGGCGAGGCGGTGCCTCACAGCCAGGTCGAGGCGGCGGCGCAGTGTTACCTCACGGCGCTGGAACAGGAATGCCCGCACGGGCCGGTGCATCTGATCGGGCATTCGTTCGGCGGCTGGGTGGCACTGGAAATGGCGCTGCGCTTGCAGGCGGCCGGGCGTGAGGTGGCGTCGTTGACGGTGATCGACAGTGAAGCGCCGGGCGGCAATGGCGTGGTGGGACGGCCTTATACGTCGACGGCGGCGTTGTTGCGGTTGATCGAGGCAATGCAGTTGTCGGCCGGCCGGCCGCTGGGGATTGATCCGGTGGAATTTGCCGGGCGCGACGAGGTGGCGCAGCGGCTCGCGTTGCATGCGGGGATGGTGGCGGTCGGGTTGCTGCCGGGGCGTGCATCTACGGACGCGATGGTGGGTCCGGCGCGCACGTATGCGGCGGCATTGCGCACGGTGTATCGGCCTGGACGGCGGTATGGCGGGGTGGTGAGGTTGGTGTTGGCGCAGGATCCTGCGCTGGATGCGGTGGGCAATCTGCGGGAGCAGGGGGCGATGATTGAGGGGTGGCGTGGGCAGGGGGATGGGTTTGAGGTTTGGTATGGCGGGGGGAATCACTTTACGTTGCTCAAAGCGCCCAATGTTTCTGGGTTGGCTAAGTGGTGGCTTGAGTCGTTGGTTGTTGGGGAGGTGGTGTCGTGACGGGTGTATGCCGCTCAAAATGTGGGAGGGGGCTTGCTCCCGATGAGGGTGGGTCAGTCAGCTTATTGGTAGCTGACACACTGCCATCGGGAGCAAGCCCCCTCCCACATTTGGATCGCCATCTTTCAGAAGAGTATCAATCTGCTTGGCTCTGCTTTGGCTCTTGCTTTTGATCTCAGGCGGCCCACGGATTCAAGCCTGCGTTCGGGCACACCGAGCCTGAGCGAGGTGCCGAGTGTTGGGGCAAGAGCCCTTTGGTTACTTTGGGCTGGGCCGGCATTCCGGCTTTTCCAAAGTGACCCGCCGTAAGGGCGGAACCCTAAGCAGCCGTTACCGCAGCAACGGATATACCCCCAAAAACCTCATCATCTTTTATGGGCATTTATGCAAACGTCTAAATTCCGCAAAATCGGCTTATTCACCCTGTTGGCCATCGCCATCGGCCTGATCATCTACGCCATACAGGCCCCCGCCGACACCCCCCAATACCTGACAGCCACCGCCGAACGCGGCGACATCGAAAACGCCGTCCTGGCCACCGGCCTGCTCGAAGGCATCAAACAAGTCGACGTCGGCGCCCAGGTCTCCGGCCAGTTGAAATCACTCAAGGTCAAAGTCGGCGACAAGGTAAAAAAGGGCCAATGGCTCGCCGAAATCGACCCCCTGATCCTGCAGAACACTCTGCGCAAGGCCCAGGTCGACGAAGAAAACCTGCAGGCCCAGCGCCGCGCCACGGCGGCGCAGCTCAAGCAGGCCAAGTCGGTGTACGAGCGCTACAAGGGCCTGCAGATCGACGAGTCAGTGTCCCGTCAGGACTTCGAAGACGCCGAGTCAACCTACCAGGTGCAGCAGGCCAACCTGCTGTCGCTGGATGCGCAGATCAAGAGCGCGCATATCCAGATCGACACCGCCAAGGTCAACCTGACCTACACCCGCATCAATGCGCCCATCGACGGCGATGTGGTGGGCATCGTCACCCAGGAAGGTCAGACGGTGATCGCCAACCAGCTGGCGCCGGTACTGCTCAAGCTGGCGGACCTGGACACCATGACCGTCAAGGCCCAGGTGTCCGAGGCGGATGTGATTCATATCAGCCCCGGCCAGCAGGTGTATTTCACCATTCTCGGCGAGGCCGACAAGCGCTATTACGCCAAGCTGCGCGGCACGGAGCCGGCGCCGCAGAACTTCCTCGAGACCCAGAGCGCCGGTACGCCCAAGCAGAACACCGCGGTGTTCTATAACGCGCTGTTCGACGTGCCCAACCCCGACCATCGCCTGCGCATCGCCATGACTGCCCAGGTGCGCATCGTGCTCGACACCGCCCAGGGTGCGCTGATGGTGCCGGTAGCGGCGCTGGGCGCGCGCAACAACGATGGCAGCTATACGCTGCGAGTGCTGGATGCCAAGGGCAAGGTGCTGGCGCGCAACGTGAAGACCGGCATCAACAACAACGTCAAGGTGCAGATCCTCGACGGCCTGGTCGAGGGCGACAAGGTGGTGATCGGCGACGCCACGCCTGCCGTGGCGGGGAACTGAGCCATGACCCAGCCACTGTTGGAGCTCAAGGGCATCACCCGCAGTTTTATGGCCGGCGAGCGTGAGTTCATTGCGCTCAAGGGCATCGACCTGACGATCCAGGCGGGGGAGATGGTTGCGATCATCGGTGCCTCTGGCTCGGGCAAGTCCACCTTGATGAACATCCTCGGCGGCCTGGATTACGCCACCGCCGGCAGCTACAAAATCAACGGCATCGAGACCCGCTCCCTGGGCGATGAGCAGTTGGCCGAGCTGCGCCGCGATTACTTCGGGTTTATCTTCCAGCGTTACCACTTGCTGGCGCACCTGAGCGCGTTGCACAACGTGGAAATGCCGGCGATCTACGCCGGCACCCCCGAGACTCAGCGCCACAGCCGCGCCCGCGAACTGCTGACGCGGCTGGGCCTGGCCGGGCACACCAGCCACCGGCCCAGTCAGTTGTCCGGCGGTCAGCAGCAACGGGTGAGTATCGCCCGGGCCTTGATGAACGGCGGCGAAGTGATCCTTGCCGACGAGCCCACCGGGGCACTGGACACCCACAGCGGCAAGGAGGTGATGCGCATCCTCGCCGAGCTGCACGCCGCCGGGCATACGGTGATCATCGTCACCCATGACCCCAAGGTGGCGGCCAATGCCCAGCGCATCGTCGAGGTGTGCGATGGCGAGATCGTCAGCGACAAGGCCAATGCCAGTGTCGGCCTCGAGCTGCCCGGCGAAACGCCCATCGAGTCGCGACGCAGTGGTGCGCGGCGGCTGGTGGCGAGCCTGGGGTTGTTCAAGGAGGCGTTCAACATGGCCTGGGTCGCGCTGGTGTCGCACCGCATGCGCACGCTGCTGACCATGCTCGGCATCGTCATCGGCATCACCTCGGTGGTGTCGATCTCGGCCATCGGCGAAGGGGCCAAGCGCTACGTGCTCAAGGACATCCAGGCCATCGGCAGCAATACCATCGATATCTTTTCCGGCACCAGTTTCGGCGACAGCCGCGCTTCGGCCATCGAGACGCTGATGCCCTCGGATGTGGATGCGTTGAACCAGCTGTATTACGTCGACAGCGCCACGCCGGTGGTGGGCCGCAACCTGCTGCTGCGCTTTGGCAATATCGACCTGGATGCGCAGGTCAACGGGGTGAGCGAGCGCTACTTCAAGGTCAAGGGCCTGAAGCTCGAAGCCGGTATTGCCTTCAGCGAAAACGATGCGCGGCGCCAGGCCCAGGTGGTGGTGATCGACCACAACACCCGCCAGCGCCTGTTTGGCGCGCATGTCGACCCGCTCGGCCAGGTGATTCTGGTGGGCAACCTGCCGTGCACGGTGATCGGGGTGACGGCCGACAATAAAAACATGTTCGCCGCCAGCAAGTCGCTGAACGTGTGGGTGCCTTACGAGACGGCGGCGGGGCGCGTGCTGGGTCAGCGTCATCTGGACAGCATTACCGTGCGTATCAAGGACGGTCAGCCGAGCAAAGTGGTGGAGGACAACGTCAACAAGCTGATGCTGCAACGCCACGGCACCAAGGATTTCTTCACCAATAACCTCGACAGCATCATGCAGACCGTGCAGAACACCAGCCGCTCCCTGGCCTTGCTGCTGTCGCTGATCGCAGTGATTTCGTTGCTGGTGGGCGGAATCGGCGTGATGAATATCATGCTGGTGTCGGTCACCGAGCGGACCCGCGAGATCGGCATTCGCATGGCGGTGGGCGCACGGCAGTCGGATATTCGCCAGCAGTTTCTGGTGGAGGCGGTGATGGTGTGTCTGATCGGCGGGATCATTGGGATTTCGCTGTCCTACGCCATCGGCTACCTGTTTTCGCTGTTTGTGAAAGAGTGGGAGATGGTGTTTTCGGTGGGCTCAGTGGTCACCGCGTTTGCCTGTTCCACGCTGATCGGCATTGTGTTCGGGTTTGTGCCGGCAAGGAATGCGGCGCGGCTGGATCCGATTGAGGCGTTGGCCAGAGATTGACAAATGTGGGAGGGGGCTTGCTCCCGATCGCGGTATTTCAGTCGCACATGCAGTGGCTGACACGCTGCAATCGGGAGCAAGCCCCCTCCCACAATTTGCTGGATGTTGGCTTAAAGACCGCTGTTGTTCTCGGTGGCATACATCCACCGCAACAGCGAATGCCGCCCGCTGATGCCCAGTTTGATCGACGCGCGCTTGAGGTAGCTTTCGATGGTGTTGACCTTCAACGCCAGTTGTTCGGCCAGCTCCGGCGCGGTTTTCCCGGCCAGCAGGCCGACACACACTTCCAGCTCGCGAGTGGACAGGGTCAGCCCCGATTGCACCAGGCGCTCCTCGATGCGCTGGCGCAGGGTTTCGATGCCCTGATGTGTCGCCGCCACCGGTTCGCTGTCGCTGGACGGCTGGATCGCCGTGATGTGTTTTTCCACCATGGGCAGCAACAGCGTGGAAAACTCCTGCAGCATGTTGCGTTCCTGCGGCGAAAAGCTTTCGGACTGGTGCGAACGGTAGACCGAGAGGATGTAGCGCACGTCATCCTTGCGCCGAGTCAGGTGCAGTTGCGCTGCGGGCTGTTCCTCGCCCAGCGTTGCCATCGAATCGGTGTAGACCGGGCTGATCTTGCGCCGCGTATGCCCCTCGGGGCTGACTCGCAATTGGGTGATATGGGTAGCGTCCACCGCCAGTTGGGTGAGGATCAGGTCGTGCAGCATGCGCGGGAAATGTCGGCTCCCGGTGCTGGCAATGACTTTGCCTATATGAGGAAAAAGCTGAGCGTTCATCCAATCGTCCATGAGTGTCAGGTGCGGGTATTCGGCCTTGCAGCGACGGGGTTCAGGTGCCAATACGAATAACCCACAGTGATAGTCCATCCCGCCAGCACCTATGCTAGTACAGCCTCGCCACAGGAAGGGGATCCAATTTGAAAAAAACGGCCAAAGGCCGCACGCTGCGGGGTGTTGGCCCAGCGTCCAGCGGCCTTTTTCATAGTTTGTTGTAACATATGAATACAACTTCGCCGTTCGAGGGCGGACTGCATGCCAACCCAGAGTGAACCCGCGATGCAACCCACCCGGTTGACCCTTGTCTGCCACGCCGCCACCCCCGCGCAGAAATACGCGCGATTTGCCGATGACGACTCGGTGGTAATGGATTGGCAGAGTGACGCGTTATCCCTGGCTGGTCGCTTCAGCAAACCCCCGCAACTGGT
Organism: Pseudomonas trivialis; assembly: GCF_036864995.1. Classification (NCBI taxonomy): domain Bacteria; kingdom Pseudomonadati; phylum Pseudomonadota; class Gammaproteobacteria; order Pseudomonadales; family Pseudomonadaceae; genus Pseudomonas; species Pseudomonas trivialis. The sequence continues at coordinate 2,245,004 of NZ_CP142151.1, forward strand.
GTGCGGCCCCGAGCTGCGAACCCGTCAGACCGCCAGCCTGTTCGGTAACGAGGCCACGCTGGAAAACGCCCTGCGCGATCTCGACATGGGCCGCTGGAAAGGCCAGGCGATTGACCAGCTCGACACTCACGCGGTGAGGGCCTGGCTCGCCGACAGCGCCGGTGCGCCCCATGGTGGCGAATCCGTGGATGCGTTGTGCGAGCGGATCGCGCAGTGGCTCAAGCAACTGCAAACCCAACCCGGTCATGTGCTGGCCGTGACCCATCCGTTCGTGATCCGCGCCGTGATGCTGCAGGTGCTGCGCATGCCGGTCGAGATGATCTACCGGATCGATGTCGCGCCACTGTCCTGCATCGAGCTGCGCTTTACCGGCGTGTGGCGCCTGCGGCTGGACACTCACCCCTGGCCGTCCGAACATGGCAACATCCATGCCCCGCACTGAGAGCACCCCATGAAACGCATCCTGATCATCGGCATTGGCGCCGGCAACCCTGACTACATCACGATGCAGGCCGTGAAGGCGCTGAACCGCACCGACGTGTTCTTCCTGATGGACAAGGGCCAGAGCAAGGACAAGCTGATCGACCTGCGCCGCGAGATCTGCGAAACCTACATCACCGAGCCCGGCTACCGCTTCGTCGAGGCCGATTGTCCCGAGCGCGTGCGCGGTGAGATCGACTACACCACGGCGGTGCAGGTGCTTAACCGCGACAAGCAAGCCACTTTCGAACGCCTGATCAATGAGCAAATGGCCGACGGCGAAGTTGGTGCGTTTCTGGCGTGGGGCGACCCGGCGCTGTACGACAGCACCATTCGCATCCTGCAGGCGATTCTGGCCGCAGGGCAGTGCGAATTCGAGTTCGAAGTGATCCCCGGCATCACCAGCGTGCAGGCCTTGGCCGCGCAACATAAAGTGGCGTTGAACCGCATCGGCAAATCCGTCGAAATCACCACCGGCCGGCGTTTGGCGGCGGGGCAGGTCAGTGATGCGGATACGCTGGTGGTGATGCTCGATGCCGAAGACTCCTACCGCAGCGTGGCTGATCAGGGCTTTGATATTTATTGGGGGGCCTACCTGGGCACGCCGGATGAAATCCTGATCAGCGGCAAGGTCAGTGAAGTGGCTGAAGAAATCGAACGGGTGCGCAAGGCTGCGCGCCTGGAAAATGGCTGGATCATGGACACTTATCTGTTGCGCAAACCCTGAGGTGATTTCCCATGCTCAAACTGTTTGCCCTGGCACTGACCCTGGTGGCCGCTGCCGCCCACGCCGACTCGAACCTGCACACCGATTTGCCGTTGTCCTACCTGGAGCAGACCCAGGGCGATGCGCGCAACCAGCCGTTGGTGATCTTCCTGCACGGGTTCGGCAGCGACGAGGAGGATCTGTTCGGGATCAAGGACGCGTTGCCTTCCACCTGGACCTACCTGTCCGCCCGCGCGCCAACGCCGGTGGACCCCCATGGCTATCGCTGGTTCACCAAGACCACCGGCGAGCGTGACTACAACGGCGAGACCGCCGACCTGCAGCGCAGCGCCGCGCTGATCGAAGACTTTGTGCGCAAGGCCACGGCCAAGTACCACACCCAGAGTGATCGCGTGTTCCTGGTGGGGTTCAGCCAGGGCGCGATCATGTCCTATGAGGTGGGTTTGCGTAAGCCTGAGCTGCTGAGGGGCATCGCGGCGCTGAGCGGTAGCGTGCTGCCGGTACTCAAGGCTGAGCTCAAGCCCGATGACGCGCTGGGCAGGCTGGCGATCTTTATCGGCCATGGCACATTGGATCAGGCGCTGCCGTATGCGTCGGCGACGCGGGCGAACGAGGTGCTGGTGGGGTTGGGGTTGAAGCCGCAGTTTCATGCGTATGAAGGCATGAACCACACGATCAGCGAAGCGGAAGTGCAGGACCTGAAGGCCTGGCTTGAATCGAATCTGAAGTGAGCACGGTTGCAATGAGGGAGGGGAGCAAGGCCCCTCCCACAAGGGTTTTTGTGTTGGTTATGGAAGTGGGTTATTTGCCGGTGATCTGTTTCACCAGTTCGGCGTGCCCCTTCACATCATCGGCCCGCGAAATGGCCTGGATCACCAGCAACTGGTTGCCGGAGCCGCCGAGGAACGTGGAGTTCAAGGTCTTGCCGCCGCCCTGGGTGGCGGTGCTGTCGACCTGACGCATGCCCAGGCCCTTGAAGTTGAGTTTTTTCTCGCTCTGTTTCTTGAAGTCGGGCAGGGCAGCGCTCTGGTCCTTGACGAAACCGGCGACGGCGCCGTCAAGGAACTTGGGGTCGTTGTCCTCGATCTTTACCCCGTCCTTGCGCACGGTTTCGGCGACGATCACCACACTTTTCGTGCTCTGATTGGCGTACAGGGTGCCCTGGGTGTCGCCGGTGCCATCCTCGGCCTTGCCGGCCGGCAGGGTATCGGAGACGTAGGCCCTGGGCAGGGTGAAGGTGAACTTGCCGCCCAGGGTGGAGATGGTCTGTGTGCTTGGCTTGGCGGCAGCGAACACGCTGCCGGCGGTCAGTGCGAGGGCAAGCAGGACGGCGGTCTTGGTGAAAGTGGCCATGAAGCACTCCGGTGATAAAACGAAATTGCGCCTTATTCTGTCAGAAAATTTGCAAGATCGTTCCTCCCCGGCCTCACACCTTGTCGGACTCTTCCTCAAGCCGATCCATCTCAAACAGCCGCGCCAGTTCGGTGCGGGCTTCCTGGGCGGTCTGCATTACCTTGGCCGCGTCGTCGTATACCGCATGCTGGGCGGCGAGCACTTGCAGGTCGTGGTTCCTGAAGCGGCTGATGCGCGCATCGGCCTGGGCCTGGCTCAACCCCAGGCCGACCAGGGTACGGCGGCTCATTTCGAGGCTGGAGTAGAAGGTCTCGCGAATCGGCGAGGCGTCGAGGTCCACCAGGCGGTGCACGTGCTGGCGGTTACGTGCGCGGGCGATGATCTTCATGTGCGGGTAGAGGTTGCGCACCAGTTCGGCGGTTTTGATGTTGATTTCCGGGTCGTCCATGGCGATCACGAAGAATTCCGCCTGGTCGACCTTGGCCGCGTGCAGGATTTCCGGGCGCTGCGGATCGCCGTAGAACACCGGCATGCCGCCGAAGCTGCGGGTCAGCTCGATGGTTTCCACCGAGGTGTCGAGGGCGATGAAAGAAATGTTCTGCGCGCGCAGAATACGCGCGACGATCTGCCCCATGCGGCCCATGCCGGCGATCACCACGCGTGGCGCGTCGCCTTCGATGGCGCGGTATTCCTCGGGCACTTCCACTGGCCTGGTCTTGCGCTTGAACAGCTTCGGGCAGATCAGCAGCAACAGCGGCGTGATGGCCATGGACAGGGTGATGGTCAGCACCAGAATGTCGTACAGCTGCGGTTCGAACAGGCCCTGGTCGCGGCCGATCTTGAACACCACGAAGGCAAACTCACCGCCGGCCGCCAGTACCACGCCCAGGCGCAGGGCGCTTTCGCGATTGAGGTCACCGGCCATGCGGCCCACGGCATACAGGATCGGCAGCTTGAGACCGATCAACAGCAGGGTCAGGCCGATGACCACCAGCGGCGAACTGAGCAACAGGCTGAGGTTGGCACCCATGCCCACGCTGATAAAGAACAGCCCGAGCAGAAGGCCCTTGAACGGTTCGATCTGGGACTCCAGTTCGTGACGGTACTCGGAGTCTGCCAGCAGCAGGCCGGCGAGGAAGGCGCCCAGAGCCATGGACACGCCGACCAGTTCCATCAACCAGGCCGTGCCGATCACCACCAGCAGCGCGGTGGCGGTGGATACTTCGCGCAGGCCGGTTTTGGCCACGATGCGAAACACCGGGCGCAAGAGGTAACGCCCGCCGATGATCACCACGGCGATACTGCCCAGCACCTGCAGGCCATGCTGCAGTCCTTCGGACTCGGTGGTGGGGTGGCTGCCGCCGGCCAGCAAAGGCACCATCGCGATCAGTGGGATGGCGGCGATGTCCTGGAACAACAGGATCGCAAAGGCCATGCGCCCGTGGGGCTGGTTGAGTTCCTTGCGCTCGGCCAGGCTTTGCAGGCCGAACGCCGTGGACGACAGCGCCAGACCCAGGCCCAGCACAATCGCGCTGTTCCATGGCTGGCCGAACAGCCACAGCGCCACCGCGCCCATCACTAGGCCGGTAAGCAGCACCTGCGCCAGGCCGACGCCGAACACCGCCTTGCGCATCACCCATAAACGCTTGGGCGACAGCTCCAGGCCGATGATGAACAGCAGCAGCACCACGCCCAGTTCGGAGAACTGCGCCACACTTTGCGGGTTACGCACCAGGCCCAGTACAGACGGACCAATGATTACCCCGGCGAACAGATAGCCGAGCACCGCGCCCAGTTGCAGGCGCTTGGCCAACGGCACGGTGAGCACGGCGGCGAGCAGAAACACCACGGCTGCTTGTAACAGGTTGCCTTCATGGGGCATTGCGAACTCCAGAATCTTCAAAACCAGTCAACAGGGCGCTATTAGAGCGCTTTTTGCCGACTGAGAATTGTATTTTTGCCGCGCGTGCGTGGGCGCGCCGAACATCTAATGTGGGAGGGGGCTTGCTCCCGATGGCTGAGTGCCAGTCGACACCTATGTGGCTGACGCATTGCTATCGGGAGCAAGCCCCCTCCCACATTGAAAGTGTCCCGTGCCCAGGATCCATGCTTTTTTCACATTGCCCCTGGCTGCCCTTTGTTACCATCGCCTTCCATCGTCGCCAGGAGTCACCGCCCCATGCAGCACCAGTGGGATGAAATGCACCGCACCCGCAAACCCACGTTCGTATTGTGTGGCGAGCCTCAGGGCGATGTGCTCAATCTCTATGTCCACGGTTACTCGGCATTCTTCAACCAGCAACAGCTGGGTAACTTCAAGCAGCAGTTGGCAGGTATCGAAGGCTCGACCAACCTGATGCTGTTCTGGCCGGCCGGGCATTTTCTGGAAAACCTGTTTGCACCGTTCAAGGACGTGATCGCCTCGATGCTCGGCGGTGGCGGCCTGGGCGCGGCAACCGTGGGGCTGGGCAAGGCGATTGCGTACTTTCTCGACCACTACAAAAGCGTCGAGACGCGGGTGGATGAGGTGGCCAAAAGCTTGCTGCCGGAGCTGGCCAATTACCTGCATGGCGAGTCACTGACGGTGCGCCGCATCAACCTGATCGGCCATTCCCTGGGCGCGCGCATTCTCGTCAAAAGCCTGCTCGCCAGCCCTGAAACCGCGCGCGAGCTGCCGCTCAACAATGTGCTGCTGATGGGCGGCGCCATCTGTACATCGAGCCCCTGGGAGCAAGTGGCGGCGCCGTTGACCGGGCGTGTCATCAATTGCCACTCCAGCAAGGACTGGGCATTGGCGATAAAGCCCGACACCGAGCGCTGTATCGGCCGCTATGCCATCCCCGTCACGCCTGCGCTCAAGGCCAAGGTGACCAATGTGCACCTGGCCAGCTTCGACCATGCGGCGTATTGGCCCCAGTTGAAGACGGTGGTGCAGTACACCGACCTGTTGCAGGAGCGGCGCGGCATGATCCGCTTTGACCCGCGCAGCAGCGAGGTGCGGTTTGCCGAGGAGGATGTCGACCTGTTCCCTGTGCTGGTGCAGGCACGGCCTGACGAGTTGAAATTTTTGGCCGAGCTGATGGCGCAAAAGCGCAGCGCCTCGATTGACGCCTCGGTGCGCGAACCCCGCAAGCTGGCCATCGAACTGCAGCGCATGGGCGGCGACAGCCTCATGAACGTTGCCCGCGGGCATGGCGTGAGTTATCGCCAGATCGCCCAGGACGTGGCGGGGCGGCTGGGGATCAAATTCGACGAGCCGATCGCCAGTGTTGCGCTTGCCGACCTTGAAGCGCAGGTCGCCGAGAAACTGATCGAGCAGTACAAGGACAAACTCAGCCAGGCCGACCGTCAACGGTTCGACGCCGAACTGCGGGCCGCGGCGCAAAAGGAGCAGGGCCTGTTCAATCGCTTCGCTGTCGGTCGCTCGGCCACCACAGCCTTGAGCGGCACTGCGCTGGCGGGGCTGACCGGATTCATGCTGCGCCGCGGCGCTGCCTCGGCGATTCCGGTAGTGGGCCAGGCGCTTGCGGCGGCGATGTTGCTGGTGAGTGGCGTACGGGCGTTCTCAGGCCCTGCGTATTCCATCACCACCCTCGCGGTGTTGGTGGTCGGGGTGATTCGCCAGCGCATGGAGCGCGAAGCCTTGAACCAGGAGCTGGACCTGGTGGTGCAGGTGGTCGAAGCGTTCGATCTACCCCGGGACACGGTGATGCGCACGGTTGTGTCTGACTGCTAAGCTGCGTGCCTGTCTTGTGTGTTTACCTGGAATCGCGCGTGAAATTCAGCCTGCCAAAAATCGCTACCGCCCCCTTTTGCCCGCCGGAAGTGGCCGGCTCCATTGCCGTTGACCCCAAGGCGTCGTTTTTCAAGCGCGCGCTGATGTTTGCAGGCCCCGGCCTGCTCATCTCCATCGGCTACATGGACCCGGGCAACTGGGCGACGGCCATCGAGGCCGGTTCGCGTTATGGCTACAACCTGCTGTTTGTGGTGTTGCTGGCCAGCCTCGCCGGGATGGCGGTGCAGTGCCTGTGCTCGCGGCTCGGCATCGCCACCGGCAAGGACCTGGCGCAACTGTGCCGTGAACGCTACAGCAAGCGTTCAGCCCGCACCCAATGGGCCTTGGCCGAAATCTCCATCATTGCCACCGACCTCGCCGAAGTGCTCGGCTGCGCGTTGGCATTTCACCTGCTGCTGGGGGTGTCGTTGACCACCGGTATCGTCATCACCGCCTTTGATACCTTGCTGATCCTGGCCCTGCAGAACCGGGGTTTTCGCCGCCTGGAAGCGATCATGCTGGCGCTGGTTGCCACCATCGGCGTGTGTTTCTTCATTGAGCTGGTGCTGATCAAACCCTACTGGCCGGATGTGTTGAGCGGGTTCACCCCGTCGCTCTCGGCCATCAGCGATGCGGCGCCGTTGTACCTGGCCATTGGCATCCTTGGCGCCACGGTCATGCCTCATAACCTCTACCTGCACAGCTCGATCGTGCAGACCCGGATGATCGGCAAGGACCTGGCCAGCAAGCAGGACGCGGTCAAGCTGGCACGCATCGACACCATCGGCTCCCTGGCGCTGGCCCTGCTGGTCAATGCCGCGATCCTGGTACTCGCCGCCGCCGCCTTCCACAAGACCGGCCACACCGACGTCGTGGAAATCCAGGACGCTTACCATCTGCTTGACCCGCTGGTGGGTGGCGCGTTTGCCAGCATCCTGTTTGGCATCGCATTGCTGGCCTCCGGGCAAAGCTCCACCTTCACCGGCACCATCGCCGGGCAAGTGATCATGGAGGGTTACCTCAACCTGCGTATTCCGTGCTGGCAACGACGCCTGATCACTCGCGGCCTGGCGCTGATCCCCGCATTCCTAGGGGTGTGGCTGATGGGGGACGATGCCATCGGCAAACTGCTGATTCTCAGCCAAGTGGTGCTCAGCCTGCAGTTGCCGTTTGCGCTGTACCCGTTGATTCGCATGACCGGTGACAAGCAACTGATGGGCCCGTTCGTCAATCGCCTGCCCACGCGGTTGCTGGCGTGGTTCCTGTTTGCAGTGATCAGCGGGGCGAATGCGTGGTTGATTGGGCAATGGTTGTTTTGATCTGAGTATCCGAGTGTCGGGGTGATCTAGACGAGGATCGCCAGCGATGTGTACTGAGCAACCTGCGGATCGGTGGTCAATAGTCTCATCGGTTCGCTGATGGAGGTTGCAACGATAAGTCGATCAAAAGGGTCTTTGTGATGATGCTCCAGATCCTTTACCGCGATGGCATGCTCGGAGGTGATGGCTAATTCGACGACACCGCTCTCCAGACAGTACCCACGAATTTCGTCCAGATCGACATGGAGCTTTCCCAGGCTTACCTTGATTGCCATCTCCCAGAATGTCGCCGCGCTGATGTAAACGTCGGCTGCATTTTCGATGAGCTTTCGTGCTTTGCTGGACAGTTTGGGATCGCACACTGAGTGCCCAAAGCAGGATGTGAGTGTCCAACAGGACCCTCATGACGCCTTGCCCTGAAACGAATCCAGCAGGTCGTCCGGTAGGGGAGCGTCAAAGTCGTCCGGGATGACGAGTTTCCCCTTCATTGCACCAACCCTCTTGCCTTTGGGCTTGGTTATCGGAACGAGTTGGGCCATTGCGCGCCCATGCTTGGCGATGGTGATGATGTTGCCAGCGGCGGCCTCATCAACCAGTTTTGACAGATTATTCTTTGCTTCGCCCAGCGGTACGGTAACCATAGAGTTCTCTCCATGTTTTGGCCAAATATAGCCAAAACCAGCTGAGCTATCAAAGACGGGTAGACAGCTGTCAGATCGGCCAGATCGTATTTTTTTGTAGTACAGGAAACTCATGGCAACTCTCCGAAGAAGGACGTTGCTGGAGTCTGCCTCTTGACGACGGGTGTCATAAATAGTGGCCCGTAAAATCGGACCCGGACTACTTTTCCTACTAGGAAATTTCCTCACGCATAACGCCCGCGTCGCCTGAACGCTCACCGATCCCAATACGGCACTGTCCCAAAACACGCCGCAAAGTAATCGATCACCGTACGCACCTTCAGCGACAACCGCCGGCTGCCCGGCCACAGCGCGGCGATCTGTTGCGGTTCGAGGGTGGTGGCCACTTCGTAGTCGCTCAGCACCGCCTGCAAGGTTCCGGCGCGCAGGCTTTCGCCGATCAGCCATGATGGAAATACCACGAATCCAAGGCCCTGTTCTGCGGCGTGGGTGAGGGTGTCGGCGTGGTTGCCGGTGATCGGGCCTTTGACGCTGTAGGGTGTCCATTCGCCCTGGGCGCGGCGGAAGAACCAGCGTTGCTGGCCGGTGACGCCCTTGTAGGCCAGGCAGTGGTGGTTGAGCAGTTCATCGGGGTGGCTGGGCGTGCCGTGTTGCGCCAGATAAGCGGGGCTGGCGGCGAGACGGAAGCGCTGGGGCGCGAAGATGCGTGCCTGCATGCCGGAGTCGTTGAGTACGCCGATGCGAAACAGCAGGTCGGTGCCATCCTGCAATGGATCGACGAAGGTGTCGGTTTGCTGGATGTCCAGTTGCAGCTTGGGGTAACGCCGGCACAGCTCGCCGAGCCAGGGCGACAGGTGACGCTGGCCGAACACCATCGGGGCATTGATGCGCACCAGGCCGCTGGGCTCGCTTTCCTGTTCCTGCAGGGCCTGACCGGCGGCTTCCAGTTGCTCCAGCATCAACCGCGCATGCCGCCCGAGCAGGCGTCCGGCTTCGGTCGGGCTCACCGCGCGGGTGTGCCGATAGAGCAGTTGCTGGCCGAGGGCCTGCTCCATCAACTGGACTTGCCGGGAAATGGAGGAGGGCGCAAGGCCTTCGCGGCGGGCCACTTCGGAAAAACTGCCATGGTCCAGCACGGCGACGAACAGGCGTAGCGCCTTGAAACTCAGTTCATTCAAACCCTGCATCAGGTCTCCTGGTTGTGCGTATTGCGCAAAGGTGTTGTCCGCATGCTCCCATTTATCGCACAGGGCAGCCACTGGATAATGCGCTCCATCCATTCTTTTGTTGAAGCGCAGGTGATGTATGCAGGCAAGTTCTGTCGAGGGCGTGGCGCAGGCCAGGCCAAAACGAAATATTTTGAAGTTGCTGCTGTTGCCGCTTGTGATTCTGGCGGGCATGGGGCTGTCGATGGAAGCGGGTTTGCTCGGCCCCCTGGGTGAGCAGGTGGGGCACCTGTGGGCGACCTTGAGTATTTTCGGGATAGGTTCGGCGCTGCTGTTTCTGCTGCTGTTTTTCAGCGGTGCACGAAAGGGTCCGGCGTTAAGCGAGCTGCCGCGCTGGCAGTTGATCGGCGGTTTCCTGGGGCCGATCTATGTGGTGGTGCTGACCCTGGCCACTCCCCACATCGGGATTGCCATGACCATGATCGCGATTCTCTCGGGTCAGGTGGGCAAGAGCGTGTTGATCGACCACTTCGGCTGGTTCGGCACGGCCCGCAAGCGGGTCAATGGTGAACGCTGGATTGCCCTGGCGTTGATTGTGGTGGCACTTGTTTTGATTGCGCGGGGTTGAGGCGATGAATCTGATTTTATTACTGGTGGTCGTGGTTGCCGCAGGCGCGGTATTGAGCGTGCAGGCAGCGATCAACGGGCGCCTGGGGCAGACGGTCGGCGTGTTGCGCAGCAGCCTGGTGACCTTCGGCATCGGCGCACTGGTGACGGCGCTGCTGATTTTCTTCTTCGAGCCGGCGCACGCCGTGAGCCTGTTGGACGTGCCGAAATGGCAACTCACCGGCGCGCTGTTCGGCGTGGTGTACATGATCGTGATGGTCGGCGCGGTGCCGGTAGTCGGCACGGCCGTCGCCACGGTGGCGGTGATCACCGGGCAATTGGCGATGGGCATGCTGATCGACAATTTCGGCTGGCTGGGGAATCCGGCCATTGAATTGTCGGGCAGCCGCATCGTGGCGATGGTCTGCCTGGCGCTGGCGCTGGTGTTCATGTACCGCAGCAATACGCGCAGCGAGTGATGGTTTGAACCATCCGCGGCGGGCCACAGTCACTGCTTAAGGTGTCGGTGTTCGCCGCGCCATGACGACCATGAAGAAGGAGTCTGACCATGCCAGATCAAACCTGTGCCTGCCCACACTGCAAGTGCGTGTTGGGTGTTGATGCGGTAATGAAAGACGGTAAGGGCTATTGCTGTGAGGGCTGTGCTCAGCATCATGCGCATGGTGAGCCGTGTGCCGCACAGGCCAATTGTGAGTGTGCCAAGTCGGCCCATGGCTGAATGCTTGCGGGCTTCGGGGCGCGGCGGTCTGGAGTCGACCGACGTTTTCCTGACTGGCGATATTCAAAATGTGGGAGGGGGCAAGCCCCTCCCACCTGTGTGACCGCATTCGGCTCGTCTACTGGGTTTCCAGCTCCAGACGCAGGCTGTGGTCGGACAGGCGCTTGTGATCCTTGACCACGGCGCTGGTGCGCTTGCCTTCCAGTGCGAACACCACCGTCTGCGCATGGTGCAGGTCGTCCGGCAGGGGCTGAAGCACTTTGAGCACCAGTCCATCGGGTTCGTGCCGCACGCTCACTTGGCATTCCGTGCGTTTGGCCAGTGGCCCGAACAAGGTGTCCTGGGTGTAGTCGATCTGCGCTTTGCCGTTGACCTGTGCTGTTGAGTCCATGATTTTTCTCCTTGATCAAGCCTGGGCGCACGTCCCGAGTGGTGCTATTGCCAGGCCTGTGATGTAAACAAGTGATCGCCATGGAGGTTAAAAATTCACTAATCCCGATAGATAGCGCTTCTGTGGCGAGCGGGCTTGCCCCGCGTTGGGGTGCGCAGCAGCCCAAAAACCATGCTCTGAGCAGTGTCAGGCACACTGTGTGCGCCTTAATTGGGGGCGCTTCGCACCCCAACGCGGGGCAAGCCCGCTCGCCACAGCAATCCCGTCACTACAGCAAGCCCGCTCACCACGGGGGCATTCGGGGGCTGGAAACGTGTGTGGGTTACTCGGCCTCGGGTACGCCTTTTTCCCAGGCCGACCAGTTGGTGAGGATCGCCTGCACCAGCGGGTTACCGGTGCGATACAGGTTCTCCAGCGCCGGCACAAAGCCGCCCTGGTCGGCGTATTTGAGCAGGTTGTCCACCTCGCTGTAGCCCGGATACGGACGGTCGAAGTCGGACCCCGCGCGCACCACGGCCAGGCGCTGGATGTCTACCAGGCCTTCACGGCTGGCGCGCAGCAAGGCTTCGTAGGTGGAGTTGTCCTCCTGCTGGGTGGTGCAGTACTCGCCTTTGTTGTCGGTGAGCAGTTTGGTCCAGACTTCGGCTCGCTCGCTCAGGCGCGTGCCGGAAAACCAGGTATTGCCCGCCAGGGTGTCGCAACGGGTCACCTGCGGCGGCTGGTTGGCGGGAGCGGCGGGGTAGTGCTGGCGCCAGGCCGCCGATTCCTTGCTTTCGGAAAGCGTGACCTTGTGCGACAGCGCAAAGGCCTTGGCCTGCAACTTGGGGTTCAGCTCGAACACTTCGGTCTTGTAGTCCAGCGGCGGTTTTTCGTTGGGGCCTTTTGTGTTGATACCGATATAACCCGTTGGCCAGTCCTTGGGCGCATCCCGCGAGTCCAGCTCCCACTGGGTGCCGAACTCCACCAGATAATGGGCCCAGGCCGCCGTGCCGAGGGTGCCGTGTTTGGGGCTGATGCCGGCGATCCCGGCGATCAGGAAGTAACTCTGGCGCAGGTCGAACTTGGGCGACAGCGCCAGTGCCAGCGTCGACGCTGCGGCGTTGGTCTGGCCCATGCCGGTCACCAACAGGCACACGTCCTGGGTGTTGCAGCGAATCACCGGGTATTCGGCGGACAGGCCGGGCACACGGACTTCCTGCTTGAGCGCCAGGCGATCGATCCAGGTTTGCGCCTCGGGGGCGAACATGGTGATCAGCATCACCTTGGGTTTGATCGGTGCGGTCTGCGCCAGCACCACAGAGGGCAGCAGCGCGAGGCTCATGGCAATCGACAGACGGGTAAACGCTTTCATCCAAAACTCCTTGATCAGAATTGATAGCCCACGCCGGCGTAGTAACCCCAGCCGTCCGCGCGTGCGCGAAAGTTGCCTTCGCCGAAATTCAACTCGCTGCCGTCTTCCCAGTTGCCGCCGTTGTGAAAGTAACGGCCAACCAGGGTGAAACGCAGGTGCGTGAACGAGTACAGCAGCACGTTGGTCGCCACCAGTGAGTTGGCGGTGCGCGCCGGGTTGTCCTTGTGCAAGTCCGAGCCGAAGTCGTAATTGGTAAAACCGATGTAGGTCAGCGAGGCACCGTTGTCGAACTTGCCGATGGGCACGATGTACTTCATCTGTGCACGGTAGCCGTCCCACGAGTATTCATTGCTGGCGCCGTAGTTTTCCCACTGGTAACGGCCGTAGAAGTTGGCCGAGAGGTTGACCCGGGAGTGCGTGTCGATATCGGTGCCCAGGCCGCTGTAAAGGGTGTTGGCGCGGTTTTCCTTGTTGCTGCCGTGGTCGTAGATCCAGTCGAACGCCACGTACCATTCCTTGAACGGGCCGATGGCCAGGCTGCGGCCGGCCAGGTAGTCGATGGAGATACGCGGTTCGTGCTCCATGAACACCGGCGAACCGTGGTCCCACACGCCTTTGTCGTTGCTGTTGCCGATGGTGAGGATCTTCGGCACATCGACATAGCCGTACAGCTCGAACGGGCCCTTGCGGCCGAAGTACTCGTATTCCAGGTACACATCATCCTGCGGCCGGGGGCCGAAGCTGATGTCCTTGCTGCCGATCAAGGTCAGGTCCTGGTTGAACCATTCAGAAAGATAAACGCCCTTTTTCGTCGCAGGGCTGGCTTCAGGGCTCAGGGTTTCGCCCTGTGCCGAGTCATCGGTGGGCTTTTCCTGCGCCAAAATGGGTGCACTGAGTACTCCCGTAACGGCGGCCAGGAGCATGGAAACACCAAAGCAGGCCCGGGGCCTTGAGTTCAGGTGCATTGAAAATCCCTATTCGTACGCGGTGGGGACCCGATTATTCAGGCCGACATGAACCCGCCTGGCAGGTTCGTAGCGCAAACGTTTGCACGGGCCGTACCAACTTTGCCCAATGGACTGAATAGCATGGAAAAAAGCGAAATTAGTCGACCTGTCGATCAGAAATGACTGGGTGTCATTTTTTGCCGGTATCAAACAGATGAACCGCAGTGCCACGCCGGTATTCGCTCGGCGTCTGCTGCATCTCGATGCGAAAGTGCCGGTTGAAGTTGGACAGGTTGGCGTAGCCCACTTCAAAGCAGATGTCGGCCACCGAGCGGTCGCTTTGCAGCAGCAGGCGGCAGGCCCGCTGCACGCGGAACTTGCGCATCAGGTCGATAAAGCCGTGGCCGGTGTTGCGCTTGAAGAAGCGCGAAAACCCCGGCTCACTCATCTGTAGCTGTTGGGCGATGACCGACACGCGCAGGTCGCCGGTCAACTCACGCATCAGGTAATCGAACGCTTTGTTGATGCGCTCGGCGCTACGGGCGTCCAGGGTTGGCGCATAGCAGGAGCTGGCCAGCGCTTTCACCTGCGGTGCCGGGGCGTTTTTCAGGGTGTCGAGCAACTGCAGGAACAGGATCAGGCGTTGCAGGCCGTGGGCATGGCCGATGTCTTCCATCAAGGCCGCCGCCTGCACGGCCGCGGTACCGCTGAATTGCAGGCCGCGCCGGGCCCTGTCGAACAGGGGCTGCAAGTCGCCCAGTTCCGGCAGCGTGTTGCGCAGGGCCAGCAGCGCGGTGCCGTCGAACTGCAGCACCACGTCGCGCCCGCGCAGGCAGTCGCCGGGCGCCAGCTCGCCGATCCAGTCGTGGGGCAAGTCGGGGCCGATCAGGGCAACATGCCCGGCACTGAAGGCGCCGATGTAGTCACCCGCCACCAGCTTGCCGCTGCCTTGACGGATCAGGTGGATCTCGAACTCGGGATGATGGTTCCAGCGTGCCAGTTCGAAGGGATAGTCGTGTTCGAACCAGCGGAAACAATGCTCCGGCTCGGGCAGTATCACTTCCAGCTCGGCGGGGCGATGTTCGAACAGGGTGGCGCGGTCAACGGGCATGTGGCTGCCTCTTGTGTTGGGTCACGCCAAAATACCCGCCAGGAGCCTGCCTGCGCTACCTCTGTTATCGCGTGCAACCGGTACTTTTTTGCGCCTGGCGCGCCGGTTAAAAAAGTACCGGTCGCACATCCGCCAAGCGTTTGTGAGGGTCAGGCCAAGCTGCTGTAATCGTTGCTCGACAACAAAAACAGCAGGCGCACACCGCCATGGCTTTCGCAACGACTGTTGACGGACACTGACCCCATGAAACGACTCCAAGGCAAGAGCGCGCTGATCACTGGATCGGCGCGGGGCATCGGCCGGGCTTTTGCCCAGGCCTATATTGCCGAAGGCGCAACGGTTGCCATCGCCGATATCAACCTGCAGCAGGCCCGGGCCACGGCCGCCGAACTGGGCCCGCACGCCTACGCTGTGGCGATGGATGTGACCGAGCAGGCTTCCATCGATGCGGCCATCGACGCGGTGGTGGCCCACGCCGGCAAGCTCGACATTCTGATCAACAATGCCGCGCTGTTTGACCTGGCGCCCGTCGTCGATATCACCCGTGCCAGTTTCGACCGGTTGTTTTCGATCAACGTCGGCGGCACGCTGTTCACCTTGCAGGCCGCAGCCCGGCAGATGATCCGCCAGGGCCATGGCGGCAAGATCATCAATATGGCCAGCCAGGCCGGGCGGCGCGGCGAGCCGCTGGTGGCGGTGTACTGCGCCACCAAGGCCGCGGTGATCAGCCTCACTCAATCGGCCGGGCTCAACCTGATCAGGCAGGGCATCAACGTCAACGCCATCGCGCCGGGGGTGGTCGACGGCGAGCACTGGGACGGCGTGGATGTCCTGTTCGCCAGGCATGAAGGCCTGGCGCCGGGCGAGAAAAAACGCCGGGTCGCTGCCGAGGTGCCGTACGGCCGTATGGGCACGGCGGATGACCTGACCGGCATGGCGGTGTTCCTGGCGTCCGGGGACGCCGATTACGTGGTGGCCCAGACCTATAACGTCGACGGCGGCAACTGGATGAATTGAGCGATTTTTACAGCACATACATCCAATTCCCGCGCCGCCAATACCGGCAGAATTCCCCCATCGCTCAACGCTGCATGGGGGAATCAACACCATGGACGCAACATCCGGCACCGGCCCCGACGAAGTCGTCACCCTGGTCGTCAAACACCTGATCAAGCGCGGTCGCGAGGCAGATTACGAAGCCTGGCTGCGGCGCATCGTGCGCATCGCTGGCGAGCGCCCCGGCCACCTCGGCGTCGACGTAGTGCGCGGCACGCAGAACGGCCAGGCGCTGTTCACGTGCGTATTGCGCTATCGCTCCACCCACGACCTTGAAGTGTGGCTCGACTCCGCACAGCGCAAACTGTTGATCGACGA
Organism: Pseudomonas trivialis; assembly: GCF_036864995.1. Taxonomy (NCBI): domain Bacteria; kingdom Pseudomonadati; phylum Pseudomonadota; class Gammaproteobacteria; order Pseudomonadales; family Pseudomonadaceae; genus Pseudomonas; species Pseudomonas trivialis. The sequence goes on from NZ_CP142151.1 coordinate 2,260,984, forward strand.
AGCCGCGCCGATGCTCGCCGACGGCGACAACACCGAAGTCGGCGGCGCCAACGAATTCTGGTTCACCCCCCTTGCCGACAGCGCGGCCAAACCGCCGCGCTGGAAGCAGGCGGTGGTGAGCCTGTGCGTGATCCTGCCGCAGACCTTGATCCTGCCCTTTATCTGGGGGCCGATCCTGCGCCTGCACCCGTTCCTCTCCAATTACGTGGTCTCCACTTTTCTGGTCACTCTGACCATCGTGCTGCTGGTGGTGTACCTGTTGATGCCGGCGGCCACCCGGCTGTTCGCACCCTGGCTTGAAGCCTCCGTAAAGGAAACCCTATGAACGCTGATCTGATCCTGTTCAATGGCCAGTTCCACACCGTCGACCGTGAAAACCCGCGCGCCACCGCCGTCGCCATTCACCAGGGCCGCTTTGCTGTGGTGGGCACCGACGGCGAGGCCATGGCCCTGCGCGGCAGCGGCACCCAGGTCATCGACCTCAAGGGCCGCACGGTGATCCCGGGCCTCAACGACTCCCACCTGCACCTGATTCGCGGCGGGCTCAACTACAACCTCGAGCTGCGCTGGGAAGGCGTACCGTCCCTGGCCGATGCCCTGCGCATGCTCAAGGACCAGGCCGACCGCACGCCGACCCCGCAGTGGGTGCGCGTGGTGGGGGGCTGGAACGAATTCCAGTTCGCCGAAAAACGCATGCCGACCCTGGACGAGTTGAACCAGGCCGCGCCGGACACGCCGGTATTCGTGCTGCACCTGTACGACCGCGCCTTGCTCAACCGCGCGGCCCTGCGCGTGGCCGGCTACAGCAAAGACACGCCGAACCCGCCGGGCGGCGAGATCGTGCGCGACAGCCACGGCAACCCCACCGGCATGCTGGTGGCGCGGCCCAACGCGATGATTTTGTACGCGACTCTGGCCAAAGGCCCGAAGCTGCCCCTGGAGTACCAGGTCAACTCCACCCGCCAGTTCATGCGCGAACTCAATCGCCTGGGCCTCACCAGTGCCATCGACGCCGGCGGCGGTTTCCAGAACTACCCCGACGACTACGCGGTGATCGAGCAACTGGCCAGGGACGAGCAACTGACGGTGCGCATCGCCTACAACCTGTTCACCCAGAAGCCCAAGGAAGAGCTCAGCGACTTCAAACACTGGACCGGCAGCGTCACGCTGCACCAGGGCGATGACTACCTGCGCCACAACGGCGCCGGCGAAATGCTGGTGTTCTCGGCGGCTGACTTCGAAGACTTCCTCGAGCCCCGCCCCGACCTGCCGCTGACCATGGAGCAGGAGCTGGAGCCGGTGGTGCGTCATCTGGTCGAGCAGCGCTGGCCGTTCCGCCTGCACGCCACCTATGACGAATCCATCTCGCGCATGCTCGACGTGTTCGAGAAGGTCAACCGCGACATCCCGTTCAACGGCTTGCCGTGGTTCTTCGACCACGCTGAAACCATCACCCCGCACAACATCGAGCGCGTGCGCGCCCTCGGCGGTGGCATCGCGATTCAGGACCGCATGGCCTTTCAGGGCGAGTACTTCGTTGAACGCTACGGCGCCAAGGCCGCCGAAGCGACGCCACCGATCCAGCGCATGCTCGCCGAAGGCGTGCCGGTGGGGGCGGGCACCGATGCCACGCGGGTGTCGAGCTACAACCCGTGGACTTCGCTGTACTGGATGGTCAGCGGCCGCACCGTGGGCGGCCTGGCGCTGCACGCCGAAGGCCTGTCGCGTCTCACCGCGCTGGAGCTGTTCACCCATGGCAGCGCCTGGTTTTCGTCGGAGCAGGGCAAGAAGGGCCAGATCAAGGTCGGCCAGTTGGCGGACGTCGCCGCGTTGTCGGCGGACTTTTTCAGTGTCGACGAAGAAGCCATCAAGTGGATCGAGTCGGTGCTTACCGTGGTTGGCGGCAAGGTGGTGTACGGCGCCGGCGACTTCGAGGATTTCGCGCCGCCACGCGTGCCGGTGCTGCCGGACTGGTCGCCGGTGGTCAAGGTGCCCGGCCATTGGCGCCCCGGTGCGCCGATGCAGGCTCAGGTTCATCAGTGCAGCGGCCCCTGTGGCGTGCATGCACACCGCCATGAAACAGCGCGCCTTTCCAGCGTGCCGGTCAGCGACTTCCAGGGGTTCTGGGGTGCGTTCGGCTGCTCGTGCTTTGCCTTTTAAACCCCCCTGAAGGAGTTGATCCATGACCTACAAGCGCTTGAACAAAGATGATGCCGTGGTATTGCTGGTGGATCACCAGACTGGCCTGATCTCCCTGGTACAGGATTTTTCGCCCAACGAATTCAAGAACAACGTGCTGGCCCTGGCCGACGTCGCCAGGTTTTTCAACCTGCCGACCATCCTCACCACCAGCTTCGAAGGCGGTCCAAACGGCCCGCTGGTGCCGGAGCTCAAGGAACTGTTCCCGGACGCGCCGTACATCGCGCGTCCAGGCCAGATCAATGCGTGGGACAACGAGGATTTCGTCAAGGCCGTGAAGGCCACCGGGCGCAAGCAGATCATCATCGCGGGTGTGGTCACGGATGTGTGCGTAGCTTTCCCGACGCTGTGTGCCCTCGCTGAAGGCTTCGAAGTGTTTGTGGTCACCGACGCTTCCGGCACCTTCAACGAAACCGTGCAACAAGCGGCCTGGGCCCGCATGACCGCCGCCGGTGCACAGCTGGTGAACTGGTTCTCCGTGGCCTGCGAACTGCAGGTTGACTGGCGCAACGACATGGAAGGCCTGGCCAACCTGTTGTCGCCGCGCATCCCCAACTACCGCAACCTGATGAACAGCTACTCGGCGTTTACTGCCAAGTAATCCGTTTAGAACAGGCCGATGCTTCCTGTGGGAGGGGGCCAGCCCCTTCCCACAATTTGTTTTGTGGTGCGCCTGGTTAACCGCTATAAACCTGCCAACTGTCTACCGAGAAGTGACAATGAACCCCTTCGAAGACATGCGCCTGTTCTGTCAGGTGATGGAGTCCGGCAGCTTCACCGCCGCTGCCGAGCAACTGGGCCTGTCCAAGCAATTTGTCAGCCGTCGGCTGATCCAGCTTGAAGACCGCCTCGGCGTGCGTCTGCTCAACCGCTCCACCCGCCGCCTGGATGTGACGCCACTGGGCCAGAGTTATTACGAGTCCGCCCTGCGCCTGCTCGGCGATGTCGAGCAAGTGGAGCAGGGCATCGCCGGCCAGAACAGCGAACCGCGCGGCACCCTGCGCCTGAGTGCGCCGTTGTCGTTTGCCATGGCGCACCTGGGCTGCCTGTTGCCGTTGTTTTTACAGCGCTACCCACACGTCGCAGTGGAGGTCGACTTGAGCGATCGCCCCGTCGACCTGATCGGCGAAGGCTACGACCTGGTGCTGCGTATCGGCACCCTGGAAGACTCCACCCTGATCGCCCGCCGCATCGCCAGCATCCCCCGGGTGTATTGCGCCAGCCCCGACTACCTGGCCCTGCGCGGCACGCCGCAAAAACCTGACGACCTCGCCGAACACGACTGCCTGCCCTACGGCCATGGGCGCCAGGTGCAATGGCGGTTCAAGGGCAAGGTGCAGGCGTTGAATGTCAGCGGGCGCATGCGCGTGAACAACGGCGACCTGCTGCGCGACTCGGCCATCGCCGGTTTGGGCGTTACCTATTTGCCGACGTTCATCGTCGGCGAAGCGTTGAAGAACGGCCGTCTGGTGACGGTGTTGGACGATTTCGCACCCGAGGCCCTGACCTTGTCGGCGGTGTACCCGCAGCATCGGCAAAGCTCCAGGCCGGTGCAGACGCTGGTTGAGTTTTTGCGCGAGCGTTTGGCGGGTGGCTGCTGACAGGTTTGGAAGGGAAGTCAGTTACCCCCGTGGCGAGAGGGCCTGTTGTGGCGAGCGTGCTTGTCGTGGCGAGCGGGCTCGCCACAAAAACGCCAGTTCGATCTTCAGTGCCCATGCCAGCGACCGGCCAATAAGCGTTAGTGGCTAATGGCCGTTACCCTGATAGACTCCAGGCATTCATCCAGGATCACACCCGACCATGGCTGCCCCAGGAGGAAACGGAGTTCCGCTCGCTACCCGTCTGTATAAATCCCGCGCGCTGGGGCTGACGCTCGGCTTTGTGTGCGTGTTGTTTGGCATGTACCCCCTCGATCCATCGCCGTGGGTGTGGGCGTGGATGCTGGTGAACGCGTTTGTCTGGCCCCATGTGGCGTTTCAATTGTCATTGCGGGCGGTGCACACCCTGCGCAGCGAGCGGCGCAATTTGCTGTTCGATTCCTTCTGCGGCGGGTTCTGGGTCGGTGCCATGCACTTCAATCCGCTGCCCAGCGTCACCACACTGTTGATGATGACCATGAACAACGTCGCCATTGGTGGCCCGCGCTTCATGTGCGCAGGGTGGATCGCGCAGGGCGCGGGCATTTGTGCAGCGCTGCTGGTGTTCGCCCCGGCGTTTGTCGCCGTGACCACCCAGGCCCAGCTGTATGGCTGCCTGCCAATCCTGATGCTGTACCCGCTGGCGCTGGGCTGGATCTGCTATCGACAGGCCCGGACCCTGGCCCGGCATAAACGCCAACTGCTGGCCTTGAGCCGTACCGACAGCCTGTCCGGCTTGCTCAACCATGGCGCGTGGAAGGATCATCTGGAGATCGAATTTCAACGCTGCCGCCGGGAGCAGCAGGGCGCGGTGATTGCGCTGATTGACATCGACCATTTCAAACTCATCAACGACACCTACGGCCATGTCACCGGTGATATCGTCCTGCGCCAGTTGGGCAAAGTGTTGCGCCAGAACTTGCGTATCACCGATCTGGTCGGGCGTTACGGGGGTGATGAGTTCTGCATCATCATGCCGGGCATGCCGCTCAATCGTGCCACCGACGTGATGGATACCCTGCGTGATCGCTTCAACGCGCTGGTCTATAACCAGGACCCGACCTTGCGCGCCAGCTTGAGCATCGGCCTGGCGCCGTATCAAGCGGAGCATGCCGATTGCACCCGGTGGCTCAACGATGCCGACCTCGCGCTGTACGAGGCCAAAAGCGGCGGGCGCAACCGCGTCAGCTGCGTACAAGGCAGTTGGTTGCGGTCCGTTTAGTGGGGTAGGGTGTGACTTTTCCTACCAGCACTTAACAAGGATCGGTTTATGCTTTTCACCTTCCCGCGCACCCTTCTGGCCGCCACGCTGGCCTTGTCCTTCGCACTCCCGGCCTACAGCGCCGAACCCCATAAACAGATTCAGGCGGATGCCGAGCAATACAAAGGCCAGGCGCTGAAACTGCTGGAGCGCCTGGTGAACATTGATTCGGGCTCCGGCTACGGGCCAGGCCTGACACAAGTCAGCGACATCGCGGTCGATGAGCTCAAGCAACTCGGCTTTAGCATCGAACGCGTCCCGGATGCCGCCGCCAACAGCAGCCATGTGATCGCCACGCTCAAGGGCAGCGGCAAGGCCAACATCCTGCTGATGGCGCATATGGACACCGTATTCAAGGAAGGCTCGGCCGCCGAGCGCCCGTTTCACATCAAGGACGGACGCGCCTATGGCCCCGGCGTGATGGATGACAAGGGTGGCATCGTCGCCGGCATCTACGCGCTCAAAGTCCTCAAAGACCAGGGCTTCAAGGACTACGCAAAAATCACGTTCCTGCTCGACGCCAGCGAAGAAACCGGCTCCGATATCGCATCCGATCTGATCCGCAAAACCGCCAAGGGCCACGACGTCACCCTCAACCTGGAACCTGGTCGCCCGGCCGACGGCCTGGTGGTGTGGCGCAAAGGCAGCGCCACCGCCGTGGTCGACGTCAAAGGCAAAGCCGCCCACGCCGGCGTCGCCCCGGAACTGGGACGCAACGCCGCCATGGAAGCCGCGCACCAGATCCTGCAACTGGGCAAGCTCGGCGACGAAGACAAGAAAACCACCATCAACTTCACCGTGATCAACGCCGGCGACCGCACCAACGTCATCCCCGACCACGCCACCGCCAAGGCTGACGTACGCGCAGCATTGCCGGAAGAGTTTGATCGGATCGAAAAAGACCTGGTGCGCGTATCCGCCAACAAACTGATCCCGGAAACCGAAGTGACCACCACGCTCAAACGCGGCTTGCCGCCAATGCCGCAGACGGCAGAGTCCGACAAGTTGGTGGCAATTGCCCAGGGCATTTATGGGGAGTTGGGCAAGAAATTGACCATCGAAGGCAGCGGCGGGGCAGCGGATGCCAGTTTGTCGGCCGGAGTGGGCACGCCAACGCTGGATGGATTCGGGATTGTGGGGGGCAATATTCATACGCCGCAGGAATATGCGGAGGTGGAGAGTGTGGTGCCGCGGGTGTATTTGTTGAGTCGGATGATTATGGAACTTTCTAAGCGGTGAGTGGGGGGCTCACTCGGTGTTGAGTGAGCCTGCTGTTGAGGCATCCCGGTGTAGAGTCAGTTGCTGTGGCGAGCGAGCTTGCCACAGAGACTAATGCTTTCAGGGCTTACGATATTGCGTTGAAGGGCCACTATTAAGGTTTAGTGTGATTTTCAGCTTTATAACGTTTGAGACATTCGAGTAGCACTGTCATGAACTGCCTGTTGTCACGGATTTCATCTTCGAAATAAGTATCGAACAAATAAAAAACCGAACTGAAGTTGTCGTTGGTTAATAGAAAATGTTGAAGAGTGTCAATAAACCACTGCTGTTCATCTTTTTGTATGAAAGAAATTCAGGCTTGGTTAGCGTGTTGAATAATTCAGAAAGCTCCTTTTCGTTGTTTATGTTTTTTGAAGCTATGATTTGCTCTCTCTCCGCGTCTCTGCAGTTTTCTATGCAGTATGTAAACAGCAAGCCGCGCAGGATGGCGAGATCAGGTTTTTTCATTTTTCAAATCTCGTGAAGACGAGAAAATTCGGGTTTTCTCTCTCTTTTAATAACCTGCTTGTTCCTATCTTATTGGAAGCTTACGTCTATTCGTTCGGCTACTAAGATGAAGTGCTCGTTACAGTCCGGATGGTCATAGTGTACTCCTTCAATGTTTGGCGAGGTGAAGGTCAAAAGTGTGTCGTTGCACAAATCTCCTTAAAGGACGTAGGAGTAGCTGCGGGCGGCCTTCTCTTTGCCTTGCCTTTTATAAGGTATGTGTTGAACTCCCTCTCAAGCAGATCTTTATCGTTGTATTTTTTATATTTTTTTGGTAATTCACACGCGTACACATACAGCCTCCAAAGATCGAAGCCGTCCAATCTTCCGTCGGGTCCGTAATCAAAGTCGACACAAACTTCAGGCAGATAAACACTGCAGCCGATCCCGTGTAACTCTTAGGTCGCGTCATTATTGATCGTCCCGCATCGTGGGATTTTTTCGACCTCTATAGGATTAGAATGTTTTTTGTTCCAAATGAATTTTCAAGTATGTCTGTCGCTTTTTTACGTGTTCCAGATATTCATTTATCAAGTTTCCAGCGTTCGAGTATTCATCGTCTTGGCATTTCCAATCTATCGAGCCCAACTGCTTTCGAGGCATCTATGAGTTCTTCCTTGCTGTTGTACGAACTGTTATGGAGGCCTATATTTTCGATCAGCTTTATAGTTACTGGCGTATGTGTTTGTCTCGCCGCCGAAGCTCGATGGTGTTCATCAAAAATATGTAGACATTAATGTGAGCGCTTCGCCTACGCAGCAGCCCTAAAACCAGAGCTGGTGATCTCTCTAAAGAAAAGCATCTTGTTCCCGCAAGATTAGGAAAACCTATTTTTTGTGTTAGCCACAAGCTGAATTCGGATCGTTAAAGTATACAGCTGGACCGCAGAGAGAAATGAATTTGGCCTTTAGCTCAATTGCTGAAGATTTAGACGTTGCGTGCAACTCAAAATAATTTTCCCGTTTAATTATCACCATTTTAAATTTTTCTTTAGTTGGGATATTTTTGATCCTGATGTCGCTCAAACCCCCGCAATCTAAACCAATTCTGCATGTGTTAAAACCCTCTTTAATCCACTTTTCTGGGAGGGTGTCAGGAGTTTCTGGAATGTCAAAACCCAAGCCGATATTGGGCCTGTCATTATCAATGGTCACTGAGAAAAGTGTTATTTCGCCGATTTCCACTGGGTAGGTGAATACCTTGTTAAAAAAGATAGTGTTGTCCAGTTCGTTCCAATATTTCATTTTTTATCCTTAAATAGTCACGCAACTTGGGGCTTAGCAAGCAAATTTATCTGCAATCCCTCGCACTGTGTGATCAGGCGAAGGACTTTGCAGAGGTCGGAAGATAAAAGAAGCTGGCCTTATTCGCGGGGATGAATTCGGGATTGTGGGTGGGTGACATTCATACGCCGGAGGAATATGCCGAGGTGGAGAGCGTGGTGCCGCGGGTGTATTTGTTGAATCGGATGATTATGGCGCTTTCTAAGCAGTGAGTGGGGAGGCTCACTCGGTGTTGAGTGAGCCTTTTTTGTGAGACTACTCTGTGTAAAGTCAGTTGCTGTGGCGATCTCGCTACAGGGTCTTAGTTGTGTCAGGAAAAGTTGTGTTGGTTCTACCATGTAGATTGATCTTCGAGGCTGGCTTTATGAAGGTCGTCCTTCCATACCTCATGGGCTAAGCGGTAGATGTCGGCGAAAAAACCTCTAGGGTCGGCTATCTCTGTTTCATCCCAAGCTATTGTGATGTGCTCATCATAGTCACTCTCGAACTCTTTCGCAAAATCAAACTTCGGACTATCCAGCGCATCTTTAAGCATTGACATCAGAATAAATCGATGCCTGTAAGATAAATACATAAGGTCATCGAGGATATAATTTTTTATTATGATTTCCCGGTCTTTACTGCTGTTAGGATCATATGTCCAAAGCGCCTCGCCTTTAGTTTCTTCAAGGTCGTAAATAGATAGAGCGGCTAGGATGTAGGAAATTTTTGGTGTGAACGGTGAGTCTCTGAAGGGTGACTTCAACATGATTATCTCAATATGGGAACGCGGTAAATGGTCGAGTTATATCATTTTTGTCAAATCTGACCTCGGCGTTATTCATATTCTCCATATATTTTGGATTGTTTTTGTCTTTTTTATTGGGTTTGTAACAGTGTCCGGAGTTTGTTATTTCCATTTTGATCACAGGGTTGCCAGAAGCGTCATGCTGTGTATAGCGGGGATTGGCTCCCTGCATTTTATAGATGGCTTTATTAAGCGCGTGTAGATGCACCTTCCAGCTTTTGAATTGAGAACTGGAGTTTACTTTCCCTTTTGTTCCATTTGCGGGATTTGTTCCATCTATTGAACGCATTTGCATGGCGGTGCTGGGTATTTCTTTTCCGTGTTTAGCCACTGTATGCATATCATATTTTTTTTCAATTTCCATCACGCGCCGTTTTGCATTTTCCTCCGTTAGCTCGTCAATGCGCGCACGTCGCTCTTTTCCTACCGGCATGGGCAGCGTTGGCAGTCGCTCGTTTACCTTGGCCTTTCCAATTGGGTTTTCGAGCCCTGCGGTGGGTTTACATCCATCGTCACCGGGACATGAACTCAAGCCTAACGGATCGACCCACCCGGTAGGATTCGGCACGTACTGGTAAGCATTGATCCCGCCCGCCAGCTTCACCGGGTCCGGCGTCAGATAGCGCCCAACATCCGGATTGTAGTAGCGATGTCGGTTGTAGTGCAGGCCGCTTTCTTGGTCGAAGTATTGGCCTTGAAAGCGCAGCGGGTTGTCGACTTTTCCGACGTCGAGGCGGCTGATGTGGCCGTAGGCGCGGTAGTGGGCGGACCAGACGATTTCGCCGTCTGCGGCGGTGAGTTCCTGCGGGGTGCCGAGGTGGTCGAGTTGGTAGTGGTAGGGTTTGGTGGCGTTGGGGCCGAAACCTTCCAGCAGGGCCAATGGCCGGAAGCTGTCGGGTTCGTAGAGGTAGCTGCGGTGGCGGTCGGCGTGGTGTTCGGCGATCAGTTTGTCGCCTTGCCAGAAAAATTCCGTCGTTATTCCGCCAACGGTTTTGCTGATGCGGCGGCCAAAGGGGTCGTAGCGGTAGTCGGCGGTTTGGCCGTTGGGTTTTTTGACGGCGATCAGCCGATGCTGGCAGTCGTAGCGGTATTCGGTGACCAGTGCGTGAGCTTTGCCACGGCGTTCGCGGATCAGGTTGCCGAAGGCGTCGTGGTCGTAATGCCGGTCGCCCTGGATCATCAGGCGATTGCCGGCGACGATGTCCGGGCCGGGGCGGTCGTGCATCAGCAGGTTGCCGGCCGGGTTGTGGCCGAAGCGTTCCTGTAAGTCCTGCGAATGATCGGCGCGGGTCAGGCGGTGGAGCGGGTCGTAGGCGTAGTGGTGTTCGCCTTTGCGGGTGTCGAGAATGCGGGCGAGGTTGCCGGATTTGTCATAGTCGTATTGGCGGCGGTAGTAGCGATTTTCCTGTTGAGTGATGGCGTGGGCGTGCAGGCGGTGTTGGTCGTCGTAGTGGTAATGGCTGAGCAGTTGGCCTTGCTGTCGTTGCTGCTCCTTGCCCGCTTTGAATAGATGCGAGGTAAGCACTTCACCGTTGAGTTCGACGCTGCCGAGGTGGCCGCCTTTATCGTGGTTAAACGTGACGCGGTTGTTGTCCGGCAGACGCAGGCGCTGCAGTTGTCCGCAGGCGTCATAGCCATAACGCAAGGTGCCCCAGCCTTGATGCTCGGCGGTCAGGCGGTTTTGTCGATCGTACTCGTAGGCCAGCGCCCAGTGACCGTCTTCGACGCTGAGGAGATTGCCCTGGCGGTCGTAGGCGTAATCCACCTTATTGCCGTCCGGCAGGGTTTTTCTGACAAGACGTCCGGCGTGGTCACGCGCGTAGCGGGTAACCAACTGACTGCCATCGTCGCCGTATTCAGTCTTTTCCTGCAGGTTGCCGTTGAGGTCGTAAACGTAGGCGCTGCGCTGGCCGTCAAAGCCGATTTCCTGCTGGATCAGGCCGTTGGGATGGTAGGCAAGCCGGTAGGTCTCGCCGACCTCGTTTTCAATCTCAGTCAGCAATAACCGCGCATTGTCATAGCGATACTGGACCTGAGTGCCGTCGGCATTGAGTCGCCGACTGATCAGGTGCAGCCCATCGGCATACTCGTAGCAGGTGACGTTCCCCAGTTCATCGCGTTCGGCGGTGATTTTTCCGTAGGCGTTGTAGCTGTATTCCCTGCATGCACCGCCCGGCAATACCAGACGAATCAGTCGACCGACGCTGTCCCACTGATACTGGGTCAGCGCCCCATGCTCATCCTCGCGGGCAACCTCCCGTCCCAGGTCGTCATAGCGGTAGCGCTTGATCCCGCCATTGGGCAACTGCTCCTCAAGCAGTTGCCCGCGCTCATTCCACACCAGCCGCTGACAACTGTGATCGGGATACCAGACGCCAATCAGTTGCCCGTGTTTGTTGTAGCTGTAGTCGGTGACATGGCCGTCTGGATCAGTCTTACGCGTTACGTCGCCTTGCTCGTTGCGCTCGTACTTCCAAACCGCCTCACCCCGGCGCACCACCCGTACGAACCCGTTGTCATGCTCGTAGGACGTCGGCTCATCATCCCCGGGAAACAGCGCCACCAAGCGCCCAGCATCGTCGTACTGGTACGCCGTCACCGCGCCGAGCGGGTCCTGCTCAACCGTCAGCCGGCCTTTTTCATCGTAGGATTTGAAGTGTTGAGCGCCATCCGGATCAAACCGCTGCACCAGCCGCGCCCGCGGGTCATGCACATACACTTCCTGGCTGCCATCGGCGTTATGCACGGTGACGCGCCCGTCATCACCCCACACATAGCGCGTGTCCATCTGCGTAAAACTGGCCCAATGCCGCACACAGCGCGCCGCCTTGCCGGAACGTTCCCACGCCCAGAAGAAACTCGCCCCACCGGCCAGCCCACGCTCGAGAATCACGTGCTGCTCGTCGTACCGATAAACCTCGCACTCACCTACAGCATTGGTCGCCGACACCAGTCGGTCTGCGTCGTCGTAGGTGTAGGACACAACCGTCTGTTCAGTGACCCACTCGTAAGGCTCACGGCCCTTGGCGCGATGCACCTGATAGTCCACCGCGCCAATCCGGCCCTGCGCATAGCGCAACCACAGCGAGCGCCCGGCGCCGTTGTCCAGCCGCTCAATACGCCCCAGCACATCGCGGGAAATGCGCAGCCGGTTGTCATACGCATCACTGATCGACACCAGCACGCCATCGCGAAAGTGGTAAAACCGCGACGCCTGGGCCAGCACCAGTTCATCCGGTAAATCGCCCAGAAAGATCGCTGCTTCTGCCAGGCTGTTGGTGATCGCCGGGCGTGAAGCGGTCGGCAAGGGCAGGGTGGTCGACCGATTCTCATGGTCGGTCCACAGCACCGAATCGCCGGACACCACCAGCCGCTGCGCCAGGGCATGGCTCCAGCCAAACCCCAGCCCAACATCGATTTCCACCGCACTGGTGCGATACACCCGCGTCCACTCAAACGGCAAAATCCCGTCCAGCGTGCCGTCGGTGAGGGTGAGCAATTCCTCGCCGGTGACCATCGACACCGGACAGCCGTTGGTCACGGTTTTATCGGAAGAGGCAGCCGCATCCCCCGCCGGGTTCTTCGCCGAAACCGGCACATCATCCACGGGCGATTCGTGCACGAGTGCGGTGCGCTGCTGCTGGCTGCGCACCGCCGGCACGGCGTTCGGCACCAGCTCCTCGCCCACTTTCAGCGGCGCCACCGTCTTGATCGGCGTGGCCGCGCTCCCCAGCAGCAACGGCTTGGCCGTCTCGACATGCTGCGCCAACCCCGGCGGCGCCAACTGCTCGGCGAGCATCTCCAGCCAGCGGCGTACCTGCCCGGACTTGATATGACCCACCACCTGCACGCCCAGGCGAATCTTCACCCCCATGCCCCGCGTGGCCCAGATCAGCAACAGGTTGATCAGCACCTCGCCGGTGATTTCGCCCACCAGCTCAAGCATCTGCGGTGGCGGTAGCAGGCGGATCCAGCTGGTCAGCGCCGACAGGTAGATAAACAGCAGCGGCTCATCACTGAGCACCAGCAGGCCATGGGCGATGGCGTCCTTGCCCAGTGTGAGCAGCTCATCCAGCTCGCTTTGGGAGACATAGCGCAATAACTGCTCGCTGTTGGCCTTGAGGTTGGCGATCAGGTCGTACAGCTGCGTAATGTTGTCCCACAGGTTGTAGAGGGCTTTGGCCAAACCGCCCGCGAAGGCGGCGCCTTGCAGGGCGCTGCGCTTTAAGGGTGGGGCTTTGGCGAACTCAGCCCACTGCGCTTGGAAGGTGTCTTTCCATTCCTCGCGCAAGCGAATTTCCAGCCCGGCGATCAGCGACTGATAAGACGCATACAGCGCTTTGACGTGGTCTTTGGAAACGTTGGGGTAGAAGGTGATGTGATACGGCTGGCCGCGGGTGCATTCCGGGATTTCAAGCCTGCCGCTGGCATCTATCGTGCGCTGGAGCGGGGCGCCGATCGGACTGCCATCCGCTGCGATGGCCTGCACCATCACCGGCGTATCGCCGATGGGCACAAGGCGAGTGCTCTCGAACAGATGCACCAGGGTCAGCGAACCCTGGGCGGGGCAGGTCGCGACAACAGCGCTTGGCGTGCGCGAAGACGCCGGCGCACTCAGCGTGACGTCGTCGCCGACCTTGAAGATCTGTTCAAGCGCCAGCGCCGAGCCGCTCCAGAAACTCTCGGCCCATGCGTCGAAGGTGTTCAGGCAATCGCGAAAGTCACGAAAAACGCTTTCGACGTCCGGTGCCTTGGCATCCATTGGCGCCAGCACCAGCTTGGCAATGACCGGAATCATGAAGCAGCCCCGCAACCGGGGGCCTTAGCCAGCAAATCCATCTGCAATCCCTCGCACTGTGTGATCAGGCGAAGGACTTTGCAGAGGTTGGAGTAGGAGGGGAGTAGAGGTTATCCGGCGGCGCTGTGGGATGTTTCAGTAGCGCGTGTCTCCCACACAATGGGCCGTAACTGGGCGCACCGAGGTATCGTTCCACATATAGAACGATCAACGCTGTTTTTACCGTCTAGCGCACAATTACTATCGGTTTTAAGGTGTATGCACTTTGGAGGTACATCATGAAAAAGCTTATCGGTCTTTACACCAGCCCTCGTGGCCATTGGGTCGGCGACGGCTTTCCGGTGCGCACGCTGTTTTCCTACGACAACCTGGGCAAGCACATCAGCCCGTTCCTGCTGCTGGACCATGCCGGCCCGGCCGATTTCACGCCGACCGAACAGCGGCGCGGCGTCGGCCAGCACCCTCATCGCGGCTTTGAAACCGTGACCATCGTGTACGACGGCGAAGTCGAACACCGCGACTCCACCGGCGCCGGTGGCAAAATCGGCCCCGGCGACGTGCAGTGGATGACGGCGGCCAAGGGCATTCTTCACGAGGAATTCCATTCCGATGCCTTCGCCCGCAGCGGCGGGGCGTTGGAGATGGTGCAGCTGTGGGTCAACCTGCCGGCCAAGGACAAAATGGCCGACGCCGGTTACCAGACCATCGTCAACGGTGACATTCCCGTGCTGCCACTGGCCAACGACGCCGGCAAGCTGCGTCTGATCGCCGGTGAATTCGCCGGCACCCGAGGCCCGGCGCGCACGTTCACACCCATCGACGTGTGGGACCTGCGCCTGAATGCCGGCAAGGCCGTCACCCTGGACCTGCATGCCGGGCGCAATACCGCGCTGGTGATCCTGCGCGGGACGGTGCAGATCAATGGCGAAGAGGTGGCGCGCCAAGGGCAACTGGCGCTGTTCGAGCGTGACGGCCAACAGCTTTCACTGGCGTCGGACGACGACGCCATGGTGCTGCTGCTCAGCGGCGAGCCGATTGACGAGCCTATCGTCGGGCACGGACCGTTCGTGATGAACACCGAGCAGGAGATTCATCAGGCGTTTGCCGATTTCCAGGCCGGCAAATTCGGTCAGATGCATGGGAGGTAGCCCAGCCACATAGAAGGCCACCCCATCCCTGTGGCGAGGGGGCAAATGCCAGTCAGTTAAGCGCAGCTCCCCCTGTGGGAGCGGCGGTGCGACGATTCGACTTGCCCGCGAAAGCGGTAGGTCTTCAACATCAATGTTTGTTGGGCCGACGCCATCGGGAGCAAGCCCCCTCCCACATTTTGTACAGCGTTCGCAAACCATTCCGGTCGGCTCTCAGGCCGCCACGCTTTTGCTTTTGATCTGGAGCGCCCCGTCAAACACGCTGGCCGAACGCAGGTTTTGGAGCGTGGGTAACCCGGCAGGACGCCGGGTTAGCCGCGCTGGGCCAAGGATGGCCCATCGCGGCGGCCCACGCTCCAAAGCCTGCGTTCGGGCACACCGAGCCTGGGCGAGGTGCCGAGTGTTGGGGCAAGAGCCCTTTTGGTTACTTTTGGGGCTCTTTTCCAAAAGTGACCCGCCGTAAGGGCGGAACCCTAAGTAGCCGTTACCGCACAAACCGATATGTACACCGAAAAGTCGCACCGCTCGTTGCTTCGAGCATCACGTTGGCTTAACTGAACGGCATTAGGGCTTGCCCCGCATTGGGCTGCGAAGCGCCCCCAATCAAGGAAAACGCAGTGTGCATGGCACTGCGCAGAGCCTGGTTTTGGGTCTGCTTCGCAGCCCAACGCGGGGCAAGCCCGCTCGCCACAACAAGCCCGCTCGCCACAGGTTTGGCGCAGCGTTCTACATTTTGTGCTGCGCTATACCCGCCATCTTCATTTCATGCGATCTTCCCGTCATTGCCACTGGAGTCGCCTGGATGCCCTCATTTATCGCCGATCACCCGATGCTGTGCGCACTGGTATTGATCCTGATCGACATCGCCGTGTGGCGGCTGATTTCCGCCAACCTGGCCAACTGGAAGCTGGCGGCGCGGTTGGTGATTTTTGCGGTGTTCAGCGCGGTGCTGTTCAACGATGGCATGAACCCGATGCTGGTTGCGCCCTATGCCGACGACACCGCGCTGCATATGGCCGCCACCGCTTTGCAGATCGGCTGGTGGCTGTTCGCGGCGCGCACGCTCACGGTGCTGCTCGGCGCGTTGATGATGCAGCGGGTCGGGCACACCGGGCGGTTGTTGCAGGACTTGATGGGCGCGGTGATTTTCCTGATCGCGATCATCGCCGCCATGGCCTATGTGCTCGACCTGCCGGTCAAGGGCGTGCTGGCGACGTCCGGCGCGGTGGCGATCATTGTCGGCCTGGCCTTGCAAAGCACCTTGAGCGATGTGTTTTCCGGGATCGTGCTCAACACCACCAAACCCTATCAACTGGATGACTGGATCTCCATCGACGGCACCGAAGGCCGTGTCACCGATATCGACTGGCGCGCCACACGGTTGCAGACTTCTCAGGGCAGCCTGGCGGTGATTCCCAACTCGCTGGCGGCCAAGGCCAAGATCATCAACTTCTCGCGCCCGGCGGACATGTTCGGCCTGACGGTCAGCCTGCAGGTCAGCCCCCATGCCCGTCCGCAAACCGTGATCGATGCGCTGGAACGTGCCATGCAGGGTTGTCGACCGTTGCTGGCCAAACCCGCGCCGAGCGTGGCGTTCAAGGCGTCCGCCAGTGGCGGCGTGGAGTATGAAATCAGTGGTTTCGTGCCGGCCATGACCCTCAAGCGCGAAGTGCGCAACCAGCTTTACGACCTGGCGTTCCGGCATTTGCAGGCGGCGGGCGTGGGCCTGCTCTCGTCGACCGAGAGCAGCGCACCGGCCGAGATGTCCGGCGCGCGCGCGTTGCTGGAGCGCTCGTCGATTTTCTCTACGCTGCGCCAGGAAGAGAAAGAAACCTTCAGCCAGAACATGACCCTGCACACCTACCGTGCCGGCGAGATGATCCTGCCGGCAGGGAGGTCAGCGATCATTTGTTTATCGTCGAGTCCGGCGTTGTGTCGGTGATGCTCACCAAGGCCGGGCATACATTCGAAGCCGGACGCATGGGGCCGGGGGAGGTGATCGGCGAGGCGGGCATTCTGTCCGATCAGGCGGCGCTGGCGGACTTTACCGCGAAGACGTTTTGCACCCTGTACCGCATCGAAAACGAATACCTCAAGCCGTGCCTGGATGCGCGTCATGACATCGGCGAAGCCATGAAGGCGCTGCTGGACTTTCGTCTGCATGCCGCACAGGTGTTGACCGAGGACGCGCCGGTGGTGCCGGTGAAGAAGGGCTTTTTGCAATGGCTGCGCAAGCGCGGCCTGTAACGGCGCTGTCGCGATCCGACAGCGCCGCTGCGTTGCGTCAGAACGTCAGGTAGACCGGGCTGGCAGTGGACAGCGAGGCTTTCACCCCCTGCGCCGTGTCACTGATCAGCGCCTCCTGGCGGTCTTCACTCAGGGCTTGCAGGGTGACCGCGACCACCTCGGCCGGCGTGCTTTTCGGCGCCTGCACATCGGCCACCATGTCGGTGTCGATGTAGGCCGGGTGCACGCCGATCACCAGCGTGTTCTGCCCACGCAGTTCGCCACGCAGGCCGTTGGTGAGGCCCCACTGGGCGGACTTGGAAGTGCTGTAGCCGCCGGAGCCGGGCGGGCTCAGCCAGCTCAGGACCGAGAGGATATTGATCAGGGCGCCGCCGCCTTGCCTGGCCAGGATCGGCGCAAACGCGCGGCTCATGCGCAGGGTGCCGAGGGTGTTCACCTCAAAGTGCTGTTGCAGGTTGTCGATGCTGTCTTCAGCGAGCAATGAGCCGTACTTCAAGAAGCCCGCGTTGTTGATCAGCACACTGACGTCGCCGCATTGCTCGGCGGCGCGCTGCACGCTGGCCGGGTCGGTAATGTCCAGCGTAATCGGCGTGCTGCCGGGAATATCGACACTGCCCGGATCCCGCGCGCCGGCGTACACCTTGGCCGCGCCTGCGGCCAGCAGCGCAGTGACGAACGCCTTGCCCAGGCCACGATTGGCACCGGTCACCAGTACCACTTTTCCACGAATATCCATGAGATGCTCCACGCGCCAGTTGGGTTTAATAATGAAACTGTTTTTATCCTGTGCGTTTGGGTCCTATAATGCAACCTTATTTTTCACGCAGGCGCAGGGATACGATGAAACGCAAATGCCTGAAAGGGAACGGCTGCCCGGTGGCGCGCGCGCTCGATGTGGTGGGCGACTGGTGGACGCTGCTGATCATTCGCGATGCATTCGCTGGCGTCACGCGCTTCGGTGATTTCCAGAAGCACCTGGGCGTGGCGAAAAATATCCTCGCCACGCGCCTCAAGGACATGGTCGAGCAAGGCCTGCTGGAAACCCGCGAAGTTGGTGCGCGCAGCGACTATCAACTCACGGACAAGGGCCGCGCGCTGATGCCGGTGCTGGTCACGTTGGCCCAGTGGGGAGAGGCGCATACCGAGCCCGAAGACGTCGGTACGCAGTTGCTGGATGCGCGTCTGCTCAAGCCGCTGCGCAAGGTCGAGATCGTGTCCGAAGACGGCCGGGTGCTGGGGCTTGGGGACATTGTCACCCAGGCCCCTTAGGCCTTGATAACGAGGGTTCAGCGCACCAGGCACGGGCGCTTGTTGTCGAAGCTCCAGCCGGGAATCAGAAACTGCATGGCCACGCTGTCATTGCGCGCGCCCAGGCCCATGCCTTGGTAGAGTTCGTTGGCATGCGCCACGGCGTCCATGTCGATCTCCACCCCCAGGCCCGGCTTGGCCGGCACCTTGATGTGGCCGTCGACAATCTGCAGCGGCGCCTTGGTCAGACGCTGGCCGTCCTGCCAGATCCAGTGGGTGTCGATCGCGGTAATGTCGCCCGGCGCCGCCGCCGCCACCTGGGTGAACATCGCCAGGGAAATATCAAAGTGGTTGTTGGAGTGCGAGCCCCAGGTGAGGCCCCACTCGTGGCACATCTGCGCCACGCGCACCGAGCCCTGCATGGTCCAGAAGTGCGGGTCGGCCAGGGGAATGTCCACCGATTGCAGTTGGATGGCATGGCCCATTTCGCGCCAGTCGGTGGCGATCATATTGGTGGCGGTCGGCAGGCCGGTGGCGCGACGGAATTCGGCCATGACTTCGCGACCTGAATAGCCGTTTTCCGCGCCGCACGGGTCTTCGGCGTAGGCCAGCACGTGATGCTGATCGCGGCACAGGGCGATGGCTTCCTTGAGTGACCAGGCGCCATTCGGGTCCAGGGTGATGCGCGCGTCGGGGAAGCGTTCGGCCAGTGCGGTCACCGCTTCGATTTCCTCTGCGCCGCGCAGGACCCCGCCCTTGAGCTTGAAGTCGTTGAAACCGTATTTGGCCTTGGCGGCTTCGGCCAGACGCACGATGGCGTCCGGGGTCATGGCCTGCTCGTGACGCAGGCGGAACCAGTCGTCGGCGTCGGCTTCGCTGCGGTAGGCGAGGTCGGTGCGGCTGCGGTCGCCGATGTAGAACAGGTAGCCGAGCATCTTCACTGCGTCGCGCTGCTGGCCTTCACCGAGCAAGGCGGCCACCGGTACGTCGAGGAACTGGCCGAGCAGGTCGAGCAGCGCGGCTTCCATGGCGGTTACGGCGTGGATGGTGATGCGCAGGTCGAACGTCTGCAGGCCGCGTCCGCCGCTGTCGCGGGTGGCAAAGGTGCGGCGCATGGCATTGAGGATGCTCTGGTATTGGCCGATGGGTTTGCCGATCACCAGGCTGCGCGCGTCTTCCAGGGTCTCGCGGATACGCTCGCCGCCGGGCACTTCACCTACGCCGATATGCCCGGCGCTGTCCTGCAGGATCACGATATTGCGCGTAAAGAACGGCCCGTGGGCGCCGCTGAGGTTGAGCAGCATGCTGTCGTGGCCGGCCACCGGAATCACTTGCAGGCTGGTGACCACCGGGGCGTTGCTGGCGTGGTGCTGATGTTCTGTGTTCATGAAGAAGCGTTCCTTATTTGCTCAGGGCGGGGGCAGGGTGCAGCACGCTGGCGGTGTGGGCGCCGGGGCGGGTCTTGGCAAAAAACACCAGGATGGCCGCGAGAATTGATGTACCGGCCAGCCCGTACAGGCCGCCCTGGATCGACCCGGTGGTCTGCTCCAGAAAGCCGAAGGTGGTCGGCGCGACAAACCCGCCGAGGTTGCCGATGGAGTTGATCAACGCAATCACTGCCGCCGCGATGCGCGCATCCAGATAGCCCTGGGGAATCGGCCAGAACAGCGAAGACGCCGACTTGAAACCGATGGCCGCAAAGCAGATGGCGATGAAGGCAAAGACCGGCCCGCCAGTGGTGGAAAAGAACATCCCCGCAGCGGCGATCAACAGCGCCGTGGCCACCCAGGCCTGCTGGTGCTTGTACTTGCCGGCCAGCGCCGCGAATGAGTACATCGCGATGATCGAGATCAGCCACGGAATCGAGTTGTAGAAGCCCACCTGAATGTCGCTCAGGTCGCCCATCTTCTTGATGATGCTCGGCAGCCAGAAAGTGGCGGCATAGATGGTCAACTGGATGCAGAAATACAAGGCGCAGAACAGCATGATCTGACGGTCCTTGAGCAAGGTGCCCAGGGTTGGCTTGACCGTGTTGGCGGCATCGCGTTCGCGTTGTTCGCGGTCGATCTCGCCCACCAGCGCGTCCTGTTCCTCACGGCTGAGCCATTTGGCATCGTGGGGTTTGGAG
The DNA here is from genome assembly GCF_036864995.1 of Pseudomonas trivialis. Taxonomy (NCBI): domain Bacteria; kingdom Pseudomonadati; phylum Pseudomonadota; class Gammaproteobacteria; order Pseudomonadales; family Pseudomonadaceae; genus Pseudomonas; species Pseudomonas trivialis. Next base: position 2,281,487 of record NZ_CP142151.1, read on the forward strand.
TCGAGCCAGAACCACACGAAAAAGCACAGCAGCACCGAAGCCATGCCCTCGATGATGTACATCCATTGCCAGCCGTGCAGGCCCAGGCCTGTGATCTGCAACAGCACGCCGGACAGCGGGCCGGAGATCAGCGAGGCCAGCGCCGAGCCGCTGAGAAAGATCGCAATCGCCTTGCCGCGCTCCACGCCGGGCAGCCAGCGGGTGAAGTAGTAGATCACCCCCGGAAAGAACCCGGCCTCGGCCACCCCCAGCAGAAAGCGCAGGATGTAGAAGTGGGTTTCGTTCTGGATGAAGGCCATCAAGGTGGCGGTGATGCCCCAGGTGAACATGATGCGGGTCAGCCAGATACGCGCACCGACCTTTTGCAGCAGCAGGTTGGAAGGTACTTCGAACAGCGCATAGCCGATGAAGAACAGACCGGCACCCAGGCCGTAGGCGGCCGCGCCGATGCCCAGGTCATGTTCCATGTGGGTGCGCACGAAGCCGATATTGACGCGGTCGATGTAATTGACGATGAACATGATCACGAAAAGTGGGAGCACATGGCGCTTCACTTTCTTGATCGCGCGGGCCAGCACGGGATCGTGGGCAGGCGCAACTGTGGCGGGGCTGGAAGGGGTCACGAGGTAGAACTCCCACTGATTATTGTTGTGCGGGTTGGGTTCAGGGTCGTCGGACATGTCTGACAACTTGCCAGACATCATACAACTGGGATTTTTAAAGTGGCAACCCCTATCTCCAGACCTGTGATGACCCCTGTGGCAGCTGGCTTGCCTGCGATAGCTTCACATTGCTGTACCTGATGCACCGCAGTGTCTGCATCGCAGGCAAGCCATCTCCCACAATGAATTCATGCAATCCGGGGAAAATTTGTTTGTTGTCATACAAGTTACCGCATCAAACAGAATGCTAGTATTGCGCGGTCTTTTCGATGGACCCGCCCATGCTCACCGACCCCCCACGCAAGCGCCCCCAGGGCCTGGCCCATGACATCGTCAGCGACCTGACCCAGCAAATTCTGCTGGGGCAGATGACGCCCGGCGAGAAGCTGCCGTCCGAGTCCGCCATTGTTGGCGAGTACGGTGTCAGTCGCACGGTGGTGCGCGAGGCGCTGTCGAAATTGCAGGCGGCCGGGTTGGTGGAAACCCGGCATGGCGTCGGCACGTTTGTGCTGGCGCGCGACTCGCGCCAGGGCCTGCACCTGACCCACGACACCGCTGTAAGTGTGCGCGGCGTCCTCGAACTGCGCATGGGCCTGGAAACCCAGGCCGCTGCCCTGGCAGCGCTGCGCCGCACCGACGCGCAATTGCAGCAGATGCGCCAGGCCCTTGATGACTATCAGGATTCGCTGGGCAGTCACGACAGCAGCGTCGAGCCCGATGTGCGCTTTCATCAGTTGATCGCCCAAGCCACGGGCAATAGCTACTTCACCGACGTGATTCAGCACTTGGGCAATTCAGTGATTCCGCGTTCGCGCATCAACGCCCAGGAGCGGGGTGATGCGGACCTGGTGCAACTGGGGCAGTTGGCCAATCTGGAGCACGAGGCGATTCTCAAGGCTATCCGCCGCCAGGATCCGGATGCGGCGCGGGCGGCCATGTTGCTGCATTTGAGTAATAGCCTGGAGCGTATGACCGGGGAGTAAGAGCGCCCCAGATCAAAAGCAAAAGCGCGACGGCCTTGGAGCCGACCGGGGTTGTCTGCCGAACGCTGTACAAACTGTGGGAGGGGGCTTGCTCCCGATGGCGGAGTGTCAGTCAGCTTATGTGTAGCTGACCCACTGCCATCGGGAGCAAGCCCCTCCCACATGTGATCTCCATTTGCCTGATGGATATCACACCGCTTTTGATCTGCTTTGCTTTGGCTTTTGATCTTGGCCGCGACGGCCTTGGAGCCGACCGGGGTTGTCTGCCGAACGCTGTACAAACTGTGGGAGGGGGCTTGCTCCCGATGGCGGATTGTCAGTCAGCTTATTGTGAGCTGACCCACTGCTATCGGGAGCAAGCCCCCTTCCACATTTGGATCTCCATGGATCAGATAGAACACTGCCTGCTTTTGATCTGCTTTGCTTTGGCTTTTGATCTTGATCTTGATCTCAGCGCCCTGTCACCCAAATACTGCCCGAACGCGGCGCGCGCTATTCAGCCTTGCCCTGCATCGGCCAGATCCGCTCCCGCTGCGTCTGCCCCAGCCACACCATGCCGTGCATGAACGTCTCGCGCTCTTGCGGTGTGGTCAGCGGGAACTGCGCCAGATGGGTATGCGCCATTTCCCGCACTTGCTCGAACCACGCCCGTTTATCCTCCTCGTTATCAAACGCCTGCCCCTCCAGGGCATGGGCGGGCATCAGCTCGCTCGGCTCCAGCGGCAGTGCATCGCGGGTGAAGAGGCGCGCGTTGATGTTTGCGCTGCAGATTTCCACGGTCAAACCGGTAATGCCCTTGGCCAGCAGCTTTTTAAGCGGCTTGATCTTTTTGTGGGTCTGGGCGGCAAAGTTGGTGGACTTGAGCAACGTGTTGTACTGCGGCTTGAAGTGGTTGATCAGCGCCGCTTCCGCCAGGGTGACCACCTCGTCGCGATTGAGGCGCACCGCGCGCAGCCGTTCGAAGTGTGCGTGATCCTCTTGCTCGCAGGCCTGGGGATCAAGGTTGAGGTCGCCGCCATTGCTGATCACGGTGCGCCCGTGTTCAAAGCGATACAGCAGCAGCGAGATTTCCAGCTCCGGGGTGTTGGTCGAAGCTTCGACCAGGATGCGTTGCAGGGTGGTGTGGTTAAGCAAACGGTCGACGGCGGTCAGCGCGTTGACCTTGCCCAGGCCCTGGCCGACATACAGCACGTTCATGTCCCGTTGCTCGGTGTGCAGCGCACTGCTGGCGTTGGCGACCACGATATGGGCGGCGGTGATGACCTGGCGTGTGGCGGTGGTGATCAGCAGGTGGGTGCCGTTGGGGGCGACCTGCACCTGCTCGATGGCGTCGCGATCCCCCGGCGTGATCGGCGGGATCTCGTAGCTGAAAGGGATCGGCTGCTCGCCGGTCTCGTCCATCACCAGGAAAAAACTGCCGTGCACGGTGCGGCCCTGTAACTGCAGATCGTAAGGATTGATCAGCACCCGCCGTCGCGCAGTGATCAGGTAGATATTGCTGCCGGCGATCATCTCCCGATAAAGGGCGTCATCCTTGGCCCGGTAGAGGTCGGCGGGTGTCAATACCGAGGGCGGGCTGGAGTAGAGGTGGGTGGCGCCTTCGGCCGAAAACTGTCGAAGAATGGAGTCCATGCTGTTCATCGTCGTGTCCTTGTGTGGCTGCGCACAGCGGCAGGGTGGAGCGCCATTTTGCCAAACTCGCGACGCGACGGGCACTGGCCGAACGGTCAGGTACTCCCACCTTCTCCTGTATCGCCTTCAGCCGACCTGACAGCCGTGTTTGCTGTGCATCACGGCGTGCACACCAACGCCTGGCGCTCATAATTCAATGCCTTGCTCTGCGCCGGCAGCGCATAGTTTGCCGTGCAGCGGTGTTCGCCCCACTTGATCACCAGACTGCCCTGGTCCTGCTCCACCAACGCCAGCGCGTTGCCATTGGGGTCGGCAATTGCCAATTGTTTGCCCGCCGCGTCTTCCAGCGAGGCGCCGAATGACAGCGGCCGGTGCTGCGCATCAAATAACTCGAATAACACCCGCCGTCCAGTGGTGCCGCTGTAGCGTGCCACCACGATGGCGCCCCGGCGCGGCACCCGTTGCTGGGTGGCGTTGGTGACTTCGACATTGGCGCCCAGGTCGCGGGTGTCCAGGCTGATCCAGTTGACCCGGTAGGGTTGCGCCGTGGGGATGACCGCGTAACCGTTGTATCCGGTCTCCACGCCGCTGTAGCTGCTGATTTTCGCCCCTGAAATGCCCGGCACCTCGGCCAGGGCGAAGGTTTCGCTGAGGGTCTGCCCCAGGTTGATTCCACCCGCGTGAGCCACCACCGAGCCTGCCACGTTGAGGTTCTGCGAGGTGTAACCCTGGCCCTGGTTGAAGCCGAAGCCGACGTCGCCCATGGACGTGCGGCTGTTGAGCGTCACCGAGCCGGAGTCACCGCTGGTGTCGCTATGGCCCGCCTGCACCGAATAGGATGTGTCGCTGGCGTCGGCGACATAGCCATTGATGCCCGCCTGGGTGGTGGTGTTGCCATGCTGTCGGCTGCTGGTCACGAATGCCCGTGGCGCGCGGGCCTGGCCGCCCAGCGCAAAGGAGATCGACAGGTTGAGTTGGGTGTCGCTGCCCGACTCGCCCCAGGTCACGATCTGCTCGGTACGCGTCACGTTGAGGTTGTAGTTCAGGTCGCCCCAGTTGTTGCTGTAGCCGGCGGTAAAGTTGCGCGAGCCGCTGCGGTTCCAGTAGCGCTGGTCGCTGGCCGTCACGTACAGGCTGCCCAGTTCGCGGTTGCGGCCGATGCTCTGGTTGATGGTCAGGTCGGTGCGGGTCTTGGAGTGGCCGCCACGCAAGCGCAGGTCATCGCTGTTGTCCTGCACATGGTCGGTGAGGGTGCGGTAGCCCTCGGTGGAGTAGCGGTAGGCGGCCAGGGTGAAGTTGGTGTCAGTGCCGGTGAAGGTCTTGGCGTACAGCGCCCGCACGCTGCTGCCCTGGGTGGTTTGCCCGTGTGCTTTGCTCGAGGAGTGCGTGGCGTCCAGCGAGAAGGCGCCGAAGGCGGTATTGCGGCCGGCGCCGAGCGACAGCGCGCTGTAGTCCTCGCTGGCCTGTATGCCGAGGATGCCGCTCAGGTTGCTGGTCAGGCCGTACGCCAGGGTGCCGCTGAGAAAGCGCGGCGACGCCAGCCCATCGGCATTGCTGCTGAAGGTGCCCGCCGAGACGCTGTACTTGAGCTGGCCCTCGCGCACCATGATCGGCAGGCTGGAAAACGCCTGGGTGGTCACGCGGCGGCTACCGTCGGCTTCGATCACGGTGACCTGCAGGTCGCCGTTGGAACCACTGGGGTAGATGTCGTTGATCTCGAACGGCCCCGGCGCGACATTGGCGGTATAGAGGATGTAGTCGTTCTGGCGGATTTCCACGGTGGCGTTGGTCTGCGCCACGCCGCGGATGACCGGCGCATAGCCACGCTCGCTGTCGGCGCGCATGCCGTCGTCGGAGGCCAGCTTGACCCCGCGATAGCGCACGCTGTCGAACAGGTCGGTGTCGGAGAAGATTTCACCGGCACTGAACTGGCCCTTGATCGCCGTGACGTCGTGCTGCACGTAGGTGCGGTTGCTGGTGAAGGTGTTCGAGCGTCCGGTGCCGCTGCTCAGGTTGGATTCGTTGCGCAGGCGCCAGGCCCCCAGGTTGATACCGTTGCGCAGGCCAAGGTTAGTGGTGGTGCGCGTGGCGTAGTCGCCGGCGGTGCGGCTGCTGTTGAGCTGGTAATTGATAAAGGCAGCGGGCACACCTGCATCCCATAGCTGCGGGTCGACATAGCCGCGCAAGCCGCGCTGCATCGCCACTTGCGGGATGCTCGCCAGCAAGCGCAGGCGGCTGCTGTCATAGCGCACGCTGGCGGCGTCGATCAGGTCGGCCAGGGCATAGCAGTCCTGCGGGTGTTGCGGGTCGAGTTTGCCTTCGGTCTCCAGGCGAGCCAGGTCGACACCCAGTTGCTTGAGCAGCTCCAGGTTCAGGCAGGCTTCGACCCGCTCGGTGTGCCGGTTGCGCTTGAAGTCGATATCGCGCCGGCCTACCAGCACCTCGTTGCTGTACAGGTCGACGCGGTAGTTGCCCGGCAACACGCTGTCGGCGGCGAGCAGTTGTTGCAGGTCCACCTGCGACTGTGCGCCTTGCAGGAAGGTGGTGTTGAAGCCTTGCGCAGCGTCATCGGCCAGCGCCGGGGCGGGCACGCAGGCGGCCATCGCCAGCCACAGCGTCTTCAACTTCAGTGCGCCACGCGCGGGGCTGTTGCTGGAAAGAAAAGACATGCGAAGACCTGTGGCATCCCGGATTGGCAGACAGGCGCGCACGCGCGCAGCTACGCACGTGAAGTGAGCCTGTGGGTGAGAGAAACGGCTTAGGGGTTGAGGCGTGATTCGGTCGCGGATACCGAGGCCGAGGCGTTACCCGACAGCGCTGCGCTGTAGTGATTCTGCGCGCCGTAGTCATTGATGCTGGAGAACGACAACAGCACCGGGCCAGGGTTGAGGGGCGCGCCGAGCGGGAAGGTTCGGACCTCGCCGGGCGCAATCATGGTGGAGTCGCTGGCCAGTTGCGTCTGCACTTTGAGGTCGGCCATGGACACGTGGTACAGCGTCGGGTTCTTCACCTGCACACCCTGTTTGACCAGGCGCCACTCAAGTTGCGCCGGTGCCTGCAGCGCGCTGCCTGGCAGGCCCGCAGGCCGGTAGAAAATCTTGATGCGTTGGCGGATGGCCAACTGCAAGGTGTTTTCGGTTTCGCTGGCCCTGGGGATTTCCTGCACGTTGAGCCACACCACCGACTCACGGTCCGTGGGCATGCCGGCGCCTTCATAGAGAATGCGCAGCAATTGCTGCTCCTTGGCAAACATCCGCGCCAGCGGCGGGGTGACGGCGAAAGGCGCATGGCTGGCGCCGGCATCATTGTTGTCGACCCAGGACTGAATCAACACATCCTGATTGCCGTTGCGCACGGTGATATTGGCTTCCTTGTGGTCGCCATCGAACACGATGCGGGTGGCATTCAAGGAAATGCTGGCGGCGGCGTGGCTAGCCATAAGCATGCCCAGCAGCCCCAGGCATGCAGCGAAAGAACGAGGCAGCATGAGGGTTACCCGGTGGTATCAAAAAGGCTTGAACAATGGCGAGGCCGCAGGGCCTCGCACGTCGCGCGGGGGTTATTCGTATTGCAGGATGAACGGCAGGGTGGCATCACCGCGACCGGCGGTGGATGCACCGGCGGCGCCAGTGGTGACGTAGGCGGCTGCGAAGCTCAGGGTGGCATCGCCGCCGGTACCGCTGGCGCTGTGCATGCTGCTTTCGATGCGTGCGGTGGTTGGCGAGCTGAGGTTGATCAGGCTGCCTTTGCTGTCGAGCAGGGCAATACCGACGTTTTGCGCGGTGGCCGAGCCCGGGGTCAGGGCCAGCACGTTCTTGCCGGTGACCAGGCCCGAACCGCCGTTGTTGGCGTCAAAGATCATCGCGACCTTGGTGCCCTGGTTGCAGTTGACGTTCAGCTTGAAGTCCTTGGCAGTCACACGGCCTGCGGTCGGGTTTTCTGCGGTGCCCATGTCCTTGATCGAGACGTTGCCCATGTCCACCGAAATGGTACGGTCTGAGTTGGCACCGTCGACCGAACACGCATCATTGTTGATCACGCCGGTGAAGGTGATTTTGCCGCTGCCGCCCAGGATTGGCTTTGGTGTTTCGCCTTCGGCGAAGGCTGCGCCGCTGGTGCACAGAATGGCCGAGGCAAGAACAGCCAGGGAGAACTTCTTCATGATGATGTCCGTCAGTGTTAGTTGGAGAAAATGCTGTTGTTGAACTGCCGGGAAAGAATAGAAAGTTCGAGGGCTGGGGAAAATAAGACGATTCTTATAAGCCGCGAAAGTTGCCTTGCGGACCGCTGAAAAAGCAGCGGGAGAGGGGCCAAGCCATTGGCGAGAATGGCTTGCCGGTGCTGGCTTAGTTGAAAATATTGCGCGCCAGGCAATAAGCGAGAAGGTCCTGATCGCTGCTCACTTCAAGTTTGCGCATGGCCGATATTTTTTGCGCGCTGATGGTTTTGGAACTTCGATTCTGATGACGGGCAATATCGCTCACGCTCATGCCGGATATAAACAGGCGCAGAATTTCGAACTCTTTGGGTGACAGGCTGGTGAAGCGTTCGTCGATGGCCGTGATTGTCTCGATCACCGAGGTCCTGGGCGGTTCCAGGCTGCGGTATGGGCTGCGCTGCGCAATTGCCTGGAGTGCCAGTTCAATCTCGGTGTGCAACTGGCTTTTCTGGATGATGCCGACCACGCCCAGCTCCTGCAGGCGGGTGAGGATCAAGTGGTTGGAAATCATCGTCAGGATCAGCACCTGCACCTGTGGAAAGTGCCGTTTCAGGTATTCCACCAGCTTGAGGCCGTCGCCGTAGGGCGAGTCACCCGGCATGTTGTAGTCGGTAATCACGATGTCCACGCTCTGGCGCTGCAGCAGCTCGATCAGACCGGCCGAGCACACCGCCTCGCCGACCACTTGAAAGCGCGTGTCGCGCTCCACCAATTCGCGTACGCCCAGCAGCACGATCGGGTGATCGTCCGCGATAACCACGTTGAATGTTTTCATAAGGACCGTCCGTCATGCCGGTTCAGAGGGGGAGCGTGCCCGGGCTGGAGTGTTTCCAGCACGGCCGACAGTCGTTGCATTACAGCGTTTATCTGGTCTTCCAGTACGGGGTCGAGCAGTCCATGGTCCAATGCGGTTTCCAGTTCGATGCAGGCCTGGGCGAGGTCGAGCGCCTGCACGGCACCGAGGGCGCCGGCGGCCGCATGCAGTAATTGACCCAGGCTGCGCACATCGCGCTGCGCCAGTGCCGCGCCGATGCGTTGCAGGTCCTGGCGCATGCTGCTGATGAACAGCGCACGCATTGCGTCCGACAGCTGCACGCGGTCGACGAAGGCGGCGGTGGGCACCTCGGGCGGCGGCTTGACCTGGCACAGCTTGATCAACTGGGCGCGCAGGGTTTGCAGGCTCAGCGGTTTGACGATCCAGGCGTTCATGCCCACCGCCAGGCAGCGCACGCCTTCCTCGCGCATCGCGTTGGCGGTGACGCCGATGATTGGCAGGTGCGGGTCGTGCTCGCGCAGGGTTCTGGCCAAGTCATAGCCATTCATCAGCGGCATGTTCACGTCGGTCAGCACCAGGTCAAAGGCCTGCGGTTGCCACAGTTGCAGTGCCTGCTCGCCGTTGTCGGCCAGGGTCGCCGAGCAACCGAGCGCCGCCAGTTGTTCCTTGATGATCGCCTGGTTGACCGGGTTGTCCTCGGCCACCAGGATGCGCAGCCCCAATTGCCCGGCGCTTTGCCGGCGCGCAGCTGGCGGTTGCTCGTGCTTGCCGTGCTGTGCCAGCGACACCGTGGTGGCGAGGGCGCGCAGGTCGTGCAGGTCGACCACCCAGCCCTGGGCGGTATGCAACGGCGGGCTATGGGCGCCCGGCACGCACTGCACACGCTGGCCGGGCCAGGGCCGCGCGGGCGTGTCCGGCAGCAGGTCGACCAGCACCCCATGGCGCGGGTCAGGTTCCTGACCGGGGGCGGCAAGGTGGGCGGCGATGCCCAGGCGATTGAGCCAGTCGGTCACCGATTGGGCCAGCTCGCGCACCGGCGCCTGCACATACACCGCTGTGGTGCTGGGCTCGATCAGCGGCGGCTGGGTCAGCGCGCCGCCGCACAGTGGCAGGCGTATTTTCAGGGTAAAGCTGCTGCCCAGCCCCGGCTCGCTGACCACCCGGATCTCGCCGTCCATCATCTGCGCCAGCCACCGGCAAATCGGCAGGCCCAGGCCCGCGCCGCCTTCGCTGGCGGTGGCCGGCGCCTGGTAGAACAGGTCGAACAACTTGGCCTGCTGAGCCTCTGCAATGCCGGCGCCGGAGTCGGTGACCTGCCATTCCAGCTCCACATGGTCGCTGTCGCGCGCCGTGACCCTGGCGCGAATCACCACGCGCCCGATGTCGGTGAACTTGATCGCGTTGCTCACCAGGTTATTCAGAATCTGGCGGATGCGCATGGGGTCGCCCAGTACCGCGTCCGGCAACTGCGCGTCAATGCAGCTGTAGAGCTGCAAACCCTTGCGGCGGGCGAAGGCCGCGTAGGTGTGCAAGGTGTCTTCGAGCATGTCCAGCGGGCAGAACTCCACGGCTTCGATCGCCATTTGTCCGGACTCGATCTTCGACACGTCGAGCACGTCGCTGATCAGCTGGAACAGGGTGGCCGATGAGCGCTGGATGGTCTGCAGGTAGGTTTGCTGGTGCGCGTCAAGGTCGGTCAGGCCGAGCAGTTCCAGGGTGCCGAGCACGCCGTACAGTGGCGTGCGGATCTCATGGCTCATGGTCGCCAGGAACAGCGTCTTCGCCTCGTTGGCGGCATCGGCGGCGCGGCGTGCATCTTCCAGCGCCTGGGCGTCGTCGATGTGCCGGGTGATGTCGTTGAACGCATACAGGCGCACGTCCTCGGCCTGATAGCGGGTCGACACGAAGCCGATCTGCAGGTGCCGGCCTTCGATCTCCAGGTGGATTTCGCCGCTGTCGGCACCGTCATGGGTGCCGGCCATGGCGGCCACCAGGCGTGCAGTGCCTGGCCATTGCTGGGCGCGCTGGTTTTCGATCAGTACCTTTCCATCGCTGCGCCTTACCACGCACAGGCCGGTGGGCGCGGTGTCGATGATCACGCGGCTGAACGCCACGCTCTCGGCGATGCGTTCGTGTGCCAGGCGCGCCGGGTTGATCACCTGGCGCCGATACCAGCGGCTGCCGCCCCAGCCCAGTGTGACCAGGCCGACAAGGAACAGCGCCAGGGTGCTCAACGGCCACAGCGCCGAGTGGAAGAAGTGCGAGTAGTTCAGGCCATACACCGCGCTCCAGGGTTGCTCGCCGGGCTGGGTGATCTTGAATTCAAAACCGTCGGCGGTGAAATGCACGCCATCGCCGAGCGGCGCCTGGGTCACTGGCCCGACCAGTCGGCTGCCGTCCGGCGCAAACAGGGTAAGACGGTCAAACGCGGAGTGTTCGAGCACCCGTTGTACGTCGTCGACCCGGGACAGGTCGAGCAAGGTGCCGACCACCGACTGCTCCGGGCTGTCGAGCGGCAGGCCGATGTAGGCCAGCAGATCGTCGGGCGCGGGGCCCGCTTGCCAGTACACGCGATTGGGTTGCAGCGGCTGCGGCGTCTGCTCCAGGGCTTGCTGTACTGCGTTGACCTGTGCGACCAGATTGCCGGTGTCTTCGGTGTTTTCGCGACGCTGGTAGCCCACCGATGGAACCGTGATGGTGTAGCGGGTATGCCGATCGAGGAGGAAGGTTTGCGGCGCCTCGTACGGCGACGACGACCAGAAGGCGCTGTAGTAGCTGGTCAGGTGCGCGCCGAGTGCGAAGATCTGCGGTCTGGCGGCGGCGCCGACTTCCTGTTCGTCGAACTTGACGCCGAACGGCACTGAAAACGAATACTTCTGCCCTTCGTACAGGGTGCGCCGGGTGTCGACCATGCGGCTTTTGAGGCTGACCTGCACATGGGTGGCGCGCAACAGCTCGGCCTGGATGCCGGGGTGGGTGAGGCTGCGCAGGTAGGACTCCTGTTCCTGCAGGTTTTCCATCAGCCGTGCAAAGTGAAAGCGCGTGGCGCCGTAGCGGGTTTCGATGGCCCGTTGCAGCGACCAGTAGTTGGTGAGCACCAGCAGCAACGCAATGCCGATCAGTACCATCAGGCCCTTGTTCAGGCGCAGGGAGCTACGGGTGAAGGCTTCGAGGACCGCGTTGTTGTGCTTCATCAAGGGTTTCCGCAGGCGCAGGAGAAATCGGCACTGGATGGAGCTTACTCCTTATAAAAGGGCAAATAATCCGGGGCCGTCTGCTAGTGAGATGTCGCAGGGCCATCATTGTTCAGTAGTTGCTGAAATTGCTCTGAAGACACGGCGTGGGAGATCAGGAAACCCTGCACCTGGTTGCAGTCGATCTTGCGCAGCAAGGCCAGTTGCTGGGGCGTTTCCACGCCTTCGGCGACCACCGTCAGGCCGAGCTTGCGGCCCAGGGCGATGATGCTTGCCAGGGCCTGGGCGATGCCTTCGTTGTCGTGGCTGCCCTGGACCAGCGCCTGGTCGATCTTCAATTCCGTAAAGGGCGTGGACACGAGGTTGAGGTACGAGCTGTAACCCTTGCCGAAATCATCCTGCGACAGGCCAAAACCCTTGATGCGCAGGCGACAGGCACCGGCGTAGAAATTACTGATGTCCTGGGGCACCGAGCATTCCATCAATTCGAAGCAGATCAGCCCTGGGATGCCGTCGTGGTGCAGCACGAATTCCAGCAGGCGGTCGGCCAGGTCGTGGCTGTTGAGCAGGTGCGTGGGCAGGTTGATCGACACCGGAATTTCGTAGCCGCGCTGGCGCCAGCGCTCCTGGGCCTGGATCGCCTGCTTGAGCATCAGCCACAGCAGGCGTTCTTCCAGTTCGAACGCTTTGATCGCCGGCAGAAACGCGGCCGGCAGCATCACGCCTTGCTCGGGGTGCATCCAGCGCACCAGCGCTTCGGCGGCGACGATGCGCCCGTTGGCCAGGGATTTTTTCGGCTGGAACCACGCCTGCAACTGGCCGCTGCTCATGGCCTGCAGCAGCGCGTGACGGTCGATGTCCAGGTGCTCGGCCAGCGCCGGGCAGGGCTTGCGCACCTGGTTGTGCAATTGGTCCACCAGGCTGCGCAGGGCGTCGATGGCGACCGGTTTGGAGATCAGCCCGATCACCTCCACATCGAGGTTCTTCGCCACCAGGCTTGCGGCCATCAGCATGCGCCGCGACGCCGCGCTCATGATCGCCAGCGCCGGCTTACAGCGCAGGCCGGCCAGGCACTGGATAAATTGCACGCCGTCCATGCCGGGCATCAGCAGGTCGGTCAGCACCAGGTCGAAATCCCTCTGGCGCAGGCGCTCCAGCGCTTGCTTGCCGTCCTGGGCCGCTTCGAGCATGAAATCCCCCAACTCACCGAGCAGGTGCTGCAGGTAGATGTGCTGCAGGGGGTGATCCTCGACAATCAGAATACTAATGGGCTTCATGGGTGATCCGTGCATAAGGCGCCAGGGAGTTGAAGAGAGCCCGCAACGCAAAGGGTTTGACCAGGCAGTGGTTCATGCCTGCGGCCAGGCACAGGTCGGCCTCGCCGCGCATGGCGTTGGCGGTGGCCCCGATGATCGGCAGCGGGCAGCCCTGGCGGCGCAGTTCGCGTGCCAGTTCGTAGCCGTTGAGGTGGGGCATGTTCACGTCGGTCAGCACCACATCGAAGTGGCCGGCGGCGTACAACTGCAAGGCTTCGCTGCCGTCGGCGGCCAGCTCCACGGTACAGCCGAGCTCTTCGAGTTGGTCGCGCAAGATCAGTTGATTGATGACGTTGTCTTCGGCCACCAGCAGGTGCAGGTTGAGTTGGCTCAGATCGCGCGGGCGCGTCTGTGCATCGGTGCGGGCCACCCACAGGCCCTGTGCCTGGCTGACGGCCTGGTGAATTGCGCTGAGGTGATTGAGGTTGACGTGCCAGCCGCCGGCGTCGACCTCCAGCGTCGTGCACGTGCTGGCGCTCACGTGGATCACCGGGCCCGGCCAGTCGGGCACCAGCGAGGGATCGACACTGCCGGGGTGCACTTGCAGCAGCAGGTGATTGTCCGCCAGTGTCGGCAGGCCGGCCTGAGCCCTTGCGCCCCAGCGGCGCAACCAGCCGCTGATGGCGTGCGCCAGTTCAGGGATCGGCGAGACCACGTAGACGGTTTCGGCCAGCAGGGGTGGCATGGGGGCGGTGGGCGCTTCTTCCAGCGGCAGGATCAGGCTGAAACTGCTGCCCAGGCCCAGCTCGCTGACCATGCGGATGTTGCCGTTCATCAACTCGGTGAGGCGCTGGCAGATCGGCAGGCCCAGGCCGGTGCCGGCGACCACGTTGGTGTTGCCTTCACTCTGGTAGAACGGCTCGAAGATCCGCGCCTGGTCCTCCTGGGCGATGCCTTTGCCGGTGTCCGACACCTGCCACAACAGGCTGGAGCGTTCGCCGTCGCGGCCCAGCACCTTGACCCGCAGCACCACGCGCCCGTAGTCGGTGAACTTCACCGCGTTGCTGAGCAGGTTGTTGAGAATCTGGCGCAGGCGCGTCACGTCGCCGATCAGTCGCTCGGGCAGTTGGGGGTCCAGGCACGCATACAGTTGCAGGCCTTTGCCCTGAGCCGCTGCGGCATAGCCCTGGATGATGTCGTGGACCACTTCCAGCGGCGAGAACTCGCTCAACTCCAGGGCCAGTTGCCCGGCTTCGATTTTCGAAACATCCAGCACGTCGCAGATCAACTGCAGCAGCGTCGAGGACGAGCCTTCGATAGCTTGCAGGTAGTCTCTCTGCTGTGCGTCCAGGTGCGTGCGCGCCAGCAGTTCGAGGGTGCCGAGCACGCCGTACAGCGGCGTGCGGATTTCATGGCTCATGGTTGCCAGGAACAGGGTCTTGGCCGCATTCGCCGCATCCGCCGATTGCCGCGCGTCTTCGAGCGCCGCCTCGACCTGCTTGCGCGTACTGATGTCGCTGAAGGCGCAAAACAGCACATCTTCGCCGCGATAGCGGGTGGGGGCGCTGCTCAGGTACAGATGGCGACCGTCGACGGTTTCAAAGTAATCGCAATGCTCGCTTGCCTGCGCGTCGAATGCCTGCTCGATCCAGCCGGCGCGCAGGGCCTCGCGCTCGGGGCCGTCGCCCAGCCATTGCTGGGCCAGGGTGTTTTCCAGCACCACCTGGCCATCGGTGCGGCGCAGCACACAGAGGGCGACGGGCGCGGTCTGGATCACGTCGCGGCCGAACGCTTCGCTTTCGATCAACGCCTGGATGCGATGGATCGAGGGGATGATGAAGCGCTGGTCGACGCGGCGCATCACCAGCCAGATCAGCGCCAGGCTGCACAGGCAGAACACCAGCGAGCCGAGCAATTGTTTCCACAGCCCGGTGACCACTGCGCGCAGGTCGATGGAGTACATCAGTTGCCAGTCCGAGGACTTCAGGTGTTTGCGAATCACCAGGTGATCGGGCAGCCAGCCGTTGCCGACGAAACCGAAGAAGCTGTCTTCCCGCGGTTTGAGAGGTTGCTGGCGCAACTGCGCATCGGCGCGGTTGCTGAACACCAGCATGCCCTGGGAGTTGAGCATCATGAACTCACCGGCGCTGTGATCGCCGAGGGCCTGGGACACTCCGCGGCTTTCCATTTCCAGGCCCAGCCAGCCGGAGGCGGGGTCGCGGTCGTCGAGGCGAATGAAGATGTAGAGGTGCGAGTGTTGCTCGGTCTTGTCGCTGAGCCACAGTTCCTTGAGCGTGGCCGGGTCGCTGTGTTGCAGCGCTTTGAGGCGATTGAGCATGCACCTGGAAATCGGCAGCACCTGTGCGGTGGCGTCATACAGCCGCGTGACCTGCGGCACGGGGCTGGCGCTCACGTAGAGCAGGTTGACTTGTCTGGCCTTGAGGTAATCGCGCATGCGCGTGGTCAGCCAGAGGCTCCACTGGCTGCCCGGCGTGTCACCCAGCTGCAGGTGTTGTTCTTCTGCGGAGGCGGGGTAGATCGGCGAGCGCTTGCGTACCGCCGACAGGCTGAGGCTTTCGAGCAGGGCCTGGCGGTTGGTGAAAAAGGTGTGGGCTTGGGCGATGGCGCTGCTCATGTAGCCGCGCCGTTGCGAAATATCGTTATTGAAGGTGGACAGCAGGAAGGTGTAGACCCCGCTGAGGATGCCGATCAGCAGCACGGCCGCGAAGATTCGCAACAGCCGCCTGGCGGCTTCGGGTCGGGAAAGGACGGGGTTGATCTGCAGCAGGTAACTTTTCAATCGCATCGGCGCACTGTAAGCAGGCGTGTGCGCCGGGGGCATAAGACGATCCTTAAAAGCCGGCTACTTGTAGTACATATCCACCACCACGGCGCCCTCGAACGGGCCGGGAATCGGCAGGGAGCGCCATTTCAGATCGGCGCGAAATTCATCGTGGCTCTGGCCCAGGCCCATCAACTGCTGCAGGGTGAACCAGGTATTGAACGCCAGCGGCTGCTGGCTATCGGCGCGTGACAGCGAGATGCCCACCGAACTGTTGTTGTCCGGCACCAGCAGGCCGTTGATCACGCTGCCGCCGCCCGCCGTGCTGGCGAAGCGCGCGCTGACGGTGTAGGGGGTGTCGCAACCCTTGCGCAGGTTCAGGCTGAAGTTGGCGCTGCTGGCGACTTCGCCGATGGCCGCCTGGCGCGAGGGCGTGGGGAAGGTGACCACGCTGGGGGTGATGGTCAGGTCGGGGGTGCAGGGTACGAAGCGGATGTCGTTCATGCCGGTGACCACGTAGTTGAAGTTGCTGTTGGGCCGAGAGTTGAGCCCCTGCACGCCGTCCAGTTGAAACACGCGATAGGACGTGAGGGTGCTCGCCTGGCCGCTGGGGGGCGTGGGGTCGTATTTTTCGATGAACACGCTGAAGTTGAGGGTGAAGCGCGCCTTGTCCCAGCCGATGCAATTGGACGTGCAGCCACGGTCGGAATAGAACCCGGTGCTGACCTTGCCGCTGCTTTGGGTGATCGGCTGGTTGTTATAACGGATGCCCACGCGAATTCCCTTGCCGATGCTGACGTTTGCCGGGTTGACGTAGAAATACACCAGCTCGCGGCCGACGCGGTAATCGTCCTTGCAGATCACGTTCGTGGAGCGTGGCCCGGACTCCCAGATAATGGTGCCGTTGGGCGCGTCGGCGGCCACCGCCAGTGCGGTGCCCAGCGCTTCCTGGGTGATGATCGAGTCGGTGCCGTCCTCGCGGCACGCCAGGGCATGGCTGGTGGCGGGCAATACGGCGCAGGCCCACAGCAGCAGCGGCAGGCAGCGTTTGATAAGTGACATGGGGGCCTCGTGTTGGTTACTTGAGCGCCGCACTGTGGCGGGTCTGCAAGCCGATATCGTTGATGTTGGTGAAGTGCAGGGTGACGCCTGCGGACAAGGGACTCGGTGCGGCCAGGGTTTTGCTCTCGCGGGGTTTAAGCAGCAGGTAGTCGCTGAGCACCTGGGTGTCGGTGTGCACGTCCACCAGCGACAGGTAAAACGCGCTGGGGTTGCTCACCGTAACGCTTTGCCCGCCGTCACTGCGCCATATCAACTGTTGCAGCGCCTCGGCTGAACCCCCCTTGAGCGTGGGCGGCCGATAGAGCAACTTGAGCCGTTGGCGGATCGCGAACTGCACGGCGTTGGGGCTTTGCGGCTTCAGAGGAATTTCCATGATGTTGAGCCACAGCAGCGATTCACGGTCGCTGGGCAGGCCTTCGCCGGCGTACAGAATGCGCAGCTTGTGATGCTCCCCGGCGCCCAGCTTTACGAGGGGTTCGGTCGCGGCAAACAGCACCGTGCGGTCGTCGGGAGCGTCGCCGGTGATCCAGGTTTGCACCACCATTTCACGGTTGGCCTGGTTGACCACACTGATGCTGGCGTCCCTGTCCTGGCCGAAATAGATCAGGCGCGTGCCTTCGATTTTCAGCGCCGCATGGGCGGGCGGTGGCGCGAGGGCCAGCAGCGCACCGGCCAGAAGCAGCATTCTGAGTAGGAACATGAGCACGGGAACATCCATGGAGGCGTAGGGGAACGCAGGCCATGGTAGGGAGAGGGCGGCGCGATGGCTTTGAGGCGATTCTTAAAAGCACTTGCCTTGTGCGCGCCCGCGCCGCGCCGTTTCAGAATCGCCTTAAAGTCAGGTCTGACCCGTGACGGTTAACGTGGTCGGCGTTGAATGATCGACGTTGATGGCCAACTGTCAGGTTTACCCTATGCCCAATAAAGCCTTACGCCTTGTGATTGCCGATGCCGAGCTGCTGCCCCGGATCAAGATCGAGAAAATGCTCAACCAGCTGGGCTATCACCGTATCGCCCCGCTGAGTTCGTTCGATGAGCTGCAGGCGTTGACGCGCGCGGGCGGTGTGGCGTTCGACCTGTTAATCATCAATACGGCGCTGGTGCATTCGCGGCAGATCAACCTGTTGAAGTACTGCCACGATAACCCCTTGATCCGCCACACCCTGATCTACGACGGGCAATGCGCGCAGCCCTCGATGATTTCGGTGTCGGTGAGCCAGACCCTTCACCTCGCCCTGTCGCAATCGCCGGACTTCAACTCGTTGCGCTGTTGCATGGAAATTGTTGACCCGACGCACAGCCTGCCGCTTGTCGAGCGACCGACCTTGCGCGCGGTTGACACACGGCCGAGCCCACCTGCTGCTTTGCCGCGCACATCGTTTAAGGGCGATGCGGCGGTGGTGGCGTGCGCGGTGGGGTTATCGCCCAAGGGCTGAGGGCAGCTCTGTTCAGGCAACCGCACTGTTGGGGGCAGCTATCCAGACCGTCACACTGTTGTGGCGAGCCCGCTCGCCACGACAAGCGTGGCGGCGCCTGGCTGGGTTGATAGCCTTCGAAAGCGCTACTTGTCCTTGCGCGCATCCATGGTCTTGCGATGCTCCGCCAGAAACGGCTGCTCGGCCGGGTCAAAGCGATCGATCCCGGCGGTGAAGCGGTGCCAGTATGGATACAACGGCTGGCGCCGCGTGACGGCCTCGATACGCGATGACTGTTCCTCGGTGAGTTTGAGCTCGGTGGCGGCCAGGTTGTCGCGCAGGTGCTCCTCGGTGCGGGCGCCGATGATCAGCGAGGTGATCCCCGGACGGTCCTTCAGCCAGGCCAGGCAGGTGCGTGCCACCGATACGCCGTGCTCGTCGCCGACGGCGGCGAGGGTCTCGATGATGTCCAGCGCGCGTTCCTGATCATGCACGTAGGGTTCCGGCCAGTCGCTGCCCTGGCGGGTGTTGGCCGGCGGCTTGTGCCCGCGTCGGGTCGAACCGGTCAGCAGGCCTTCGCCCATCGGGCCCCACACCAGGGTGCCGATGTTCTGGTCCAGCGCCAGCGGCAGCAGTTCGTACTCGGCCTCGCGGGATTCCGGGGTGTAGTAGATCTGCTGGGTGATGGGCTTGAGCATGCCATGCAACTCGGCCTTGCCCAGGGCTTTCATCATTTGCCAGGCAGTGAAGTTGCTGGTGCCGAAGTAGCGGATCTTGCCCGAACCCACCAGCAGGCGCAGTGCTTCGAGGGTTTCCTCGATCGGCGTCAGGCCGTCCCAGTTGTGCAGTTGATACAGGTCGATGTGGTCGGTGCCCAGGCGCTTGAGGCTGGCTTCGCAGGCGCGAATCAGGTGGTAGCGCGAGGAGCCGGAGTTGTTCGGGTTGTCGTCCACGGGGCTGCGGCCCTTGGTGGCCAGCAGGATGTCGTGGCGCTTGTCGCCCAGGGCCTTGCCGACCACTTCCTCGGCCAGGCCGTGGGAATACAGGTCGGCGGTGTCGACCATGTTCACGCCCGCTTCGAACGCGATATCAAACATGCGCCTGGCCTGGGGCACATCCACAGCGCCGCATTTTTCGAACTCGCCGCGCCCGCCGAAGGGCACGGTGCCCAGGACGATTTCGGATACCAGCAAGCCCGAATGGCCCAGTTGTCGATACTGCATGTCGCCTCCTGTTTCACATTGAACGTAGGGTTGTGAACGAAACAGGGCGCGATAGTTTGAATTTTTTACCTGAAAAAACGCCGACCTGTTGCTGGCTAGAACACCGCCTTGACCTGCAGCCCCAGCAGCAGGGCGTTGTCGATGTGTTCCCCGGTAAACGCGCCTGGCTCGATGATGTATTGCACATCCGGGCGCAGGCTCAGCCACGGCGTGGCCTGGTAGCCGTAGCTGAGTTCGATCAGTTGTTCGGCGCTGTCCAGTCCGTCAAAGCCGGCGCCGACCCGACTGCGCGGGTTTGGCACGGCGCGCCCGTAACCGAGGGCGAGGGTATCGCGCGGCCTGCCGGTGAACGGCTGGTACAACACCACACCGGTGCCGTACCACTTGCTGAACGGCGAGGCCGCTTCGCTGGCTGCCGAGTATTGACCGAACACATGCAGACTGCGGCCCTTGCTCACGTCGCTGGCCCACACCGCCTGGTCGATCAACAGGTAGTGACCGCTGCGGCCGCTGACCTGCCGGTCGCTGCCGATGCGTTTCACCTCGGAGCTGTCGTGGTAAAAACCGAGCTTGTATTCGCCGGGCAGGGCGCCTGCGTGTTTGTACACCAGTTCGATCGGCACCACGGTGCCGGTGGTGCGTTTGGGCCCCAGGTGCCAGGCGCGGCTGGCGTTGCCGTTGCTGTCGGGGTCGACGTTGAACGCCGCCACCCGCAGTTGCCAGGCCGGGGAAAAGTCGTATTTGAGCCGCACGCCCAGGCGCGCATTGGGGTAGTTGGTCCAGCCACTGCCGCCGGACATGTTCAGCGGGTGGCCGCAGAGTCCGGCGTTCATGAAGTTGCACAGGATGCCGCTGTCCAGGCCGCCGAGGTCGTTGCCCATGGCCATGTAGCCGAGCTTGACGTTCAGGGCCTGGGTGAACAGCGTGCGTTCGTAACTCAACTCGGTGAGCCGGGTGTAGAGGCCGCCGTAGTTTTCCTGGATCGGCAGGCGGTTGCCCACCATGTCCTCGGAGGCGCTGTTGCCACGGCGGTCATTGACGGTCAGTTGAATACGGTCGTTGTTGCTCAGACCGTAGAGCTTGCCCAGATCGAACTGCACGCCGAGCTTGAGGTTTTGCGAGTAGCGCGCCGAACGGTGCGTGCCGCCCTTGGCGTTGTAGGCGGTCTCGCCGCTGTAGTCGCCGATGAAGCGGATGCCTTGCGCTTCCAGTTCACGGCGCAGGCCGCCCCAGTCGCCGGTGAGCGTGGTGTTGTCGGCGTATGCGGGCAGCGCGGTGGCAAATGTCAGGCCCAGCAGCAGGCCGCCGAGTCGGGGGTCGGAAAAAATGCAGTCATGGGGGCTTCCAGACAGAAGGCGCGGTGCCGCGAGGGGCACCGCGCGCGCAGGGTTATGGCAGGGCGTAGGCGATCACGTAGTCGCCACGGTCAGTGGACTGGCGTGCGCCGCCGGCGGTGACCACGATGTACTGCTTGCCGGTCTTGGGCGAGACGTAGGTCATCGGGCCGCCCTGGCTGCCCACGGGCAGGCGGGCTTTCCACACTTCGTCACCGTTGCCGCTGTTGAAGGCGCGCAGGTAGAAGTCCTGGGTGCCGGCGATGAAGATCAGGCCGCCCTGGGTCGACAGCGTGCCGCCCAGGGTGGGCAGGCCGATCTTGATCGGCAGGTGCATGCGGATGCCCAGAGGGCCGGTGTCTTCCACCGTGCCGACCGGCACTTGCCAGGCGATTTTTTGCGTCTTCATGTCGATGGCGGTGAGTGTGCCGAACGGCGGCGCCTGGCACGGAATGCCGGCCACCGACAGGAAGCGGTTCTTGTTCACCGCATACGGCGTGCCCTTGAGCGGCACGGCGCCCATGCCGGTGTTCAGTGCTTCACCACCGGAGGCGGCCAGGGCCTTGTTCTGCGACGGCACCATCTGGATCCACAGGCCCAGGCGCATGTCGTTGACGAAGATAAAACCGTGCACCGGGTCGGTGGAGAGGCTGCCCCAGTTCATGCCGCCGAGAGAACCCGGGAAGCTCAGGGATTTGTCGGTGCCCGGTGCGGTGTAGAGGCCGTCGTAGCGCATGCCCTTGAAGTCGATGCGGCACAGCAACTGGTCGTACGGCGTGGCGCCCCACATGTCCGATTCACTGAGGGTTTGCGCGCCGATCTGCGGCATGCCGACGGATTTTGGCTGGGTTTTCGCGTAGGGCTCGTTGGGAATGTTCGCGGCCTTGACCGGCACTTCCTGCACATCGGTGAGCGGTTTGCCGGTGGCGCGGTCAAGCACGTAGATCTGCCCGGCCTTGGTGCCGATCACGACTGCCGGCACGGCTTTGTCGCTGCCCGGTGGGGTGAAGTCGATCAAGCTCGGCTGCATTGGCAGGTCGAAGTCCCACAGGTCGTTGTGGACGGTCTGGTACACCCATTTTTCCGCGCCGGTGGAGGCGTCCAGCGCCAGCACCGAGGCGCCGTACTTGTGATTGAGCGCCGTGCGCTCCACGCCGTAGATGTCGGTGGACGAACTGCCCATGGGCAGGAAGACCGTGTTCATCAGCGGGTCGTAGGACATCGGCGCCCAGCTGTTGGGCGTGCTGCGCACGTAGGTGCTGCCAGCAGCCGGCGCCTGCTTGTCTTCGGGGTTGCCCGGGTCGAAGGCCCAGCGCATCTGGCCGCTGATCACATCAAAACCACGGATCACGCCGCCCGGCATGTCGGTCTGCACGTTGTCCGCCACGCGGCCGCCCACCAC
Organism: Pseudomonas trivialis; assembly: GCF_036864995.1. Taxonomy (NCBI): domain Bacteria; kingdom Pseudomonadati; phylum Pseudomonadota; class Gammaproteobacteria; order Pseudomonadales; family Pseudomonadaceae; genus Pseudomonas; species Pseudomonas trivialis. The sequence continues at coordinate 2,303,426 of NZ_CP142151.1, forward strand.
CACGGTGGTGCCGGCGATCAACGGCGCCGAGGACAGTTGGTAGTAGCTGTCCGGCACATTGCCCAGGCCCGCCTTGAGGTCGACCTGGCCATGGGTGCCGAAATCTTCGCAGAACTGGCCGGTGTCGGCGTCCACGGCGATCAGACGTGCGTCGATGGTGTTGGTCAGCAGACGGCGCTGGCACTGCCCACCGGCGGGGACGCTGGCGGCGATGACCGGCGAGCTGCCCGGTTGGGTGGGCTGTTTGAGCGGTGCGGTGGCGTCGAAATACGCCATGCCACGGCAACGCTGCCATACCGCCGACTGCGCGTTGACCTCGTTCTTCCACAACTCCTTGCCGGTGTCGGCATCCAGTGCGATCAGGTTGTTGTGCGGCGTGCAGATGAACACCTTGTTGCCGATCTGCAGCGGCGTGAGCTGGTCTTCGGCGCCGTTGCCGTCGCTGATGGCCACGTCACCGGTGCGGTAGGTCCAGGCCACTTTGAGCTTGTCGACGCTGTCACGGTTGATCTGGTCCAGCGCGGCGAAGCGGCTGCCGCCTTCGGTGTTGCCGTAGTGGGCCCAGTCTTTCTGCGCATCGGCTGCAGTCACCGGCGTGACGCCAGGACCGGCGCCGGTAGGGGCAACGCTCGGATGGGCGACAAACATATTGCCCGCCGCCACTGCCACGCCCACCGCCAGCACAGCCGCCACGCCATACGCGCCACGCGCAGGCCGGCCGACCAGCAGCGGGTACACCAGCGCCACCACCAGACCAATGGCTGCGAACATGAACAGCCGCGAGAACAGTGGCCAGAACACCAGGCCCACGTCCGCCACCGCCCAGATGGCCGTGCCGACGAGGAACGCGCCGAACAGCCACGCGCCCGCCGCTTTGCGTTTGGCGATCAACAGCCCGGCAATCGCCATGGCCACGCCGCCGATCAGGAAGTACCAGGAGCCACCCAGGCTGACCAGTTTGGCGCCGCCGACGGCAAGCGCAAGGCCGAGCAGGGCGATGATCACGCCCAGGCCCAGCAGGAAGAATCTAGAGACGCCAGCGGCGCGCGATGCTCGTTTCATGTCGAAAGGACTCGATTGAGAGAGGGCAAAGACCGGATTTTAGCAACATAAGTAACCGGTTAGTACATTACAGTCTCGCAATAGACTGTTACCGAGACTGCCACAGTCAATTGAAAAAGTTGTGGCGGGGCCGTCACTGTAGCGAGCGGGCTTGCCCCGCGTTGGGGTGCGAAGCGCCCCTTATAAAGGACGAATGCGCTGCATCAGGCAGTGCGCGGAGACTGCTTTGGGGCCGCTTCGCAGCCCAGCGCGGGGCAAGCCCGCTCGCCACAACATAGATCGCTCACACAGGTCAGATCGAACTTGCCCTGATTTTGCCGTGGAGCTTTTTCGGTGGGTTTTCATCGTCTGCCAGTGCATCGCCGCCCAGGCTGCGGGTCAGCTCTACGGCTGCCTGCTGGAACAGCGGATGAAGGGTCTGCGCTTGCTCGGCGGTGAGACGGCTGGCCGGGCCGGACAGCACCAGTGCGCCGATCAGGTTTTCTCCTGGGCCGAAGATCGGCAGCGCCATGGAGGCTGCATGCGGGTCGGTGGCGCCGTGGGAATAGATCGGTTTGATCATCCTCGCCGCCAGCAAATGTGGCGAGCGGGCTTGCCCCGCGTTGGGGTGCGAAGCACCCCCTATAAAGGACGAATGCGCTGCATCAGGCAGTGCGCGGAGGCTGTTTTGGGGCCGCTTCGCAGCCCAACGCGGGGCAAGCCCGCTCGCCACAGCACAGGTGAGCCATTGCTCACACAGGTCAGATCGAACTTTCCCTGATTTTGCCGTGGAGCTTTTTCGGTGGGTTTTCATCGTCTGCCAGTGCATCGCCGCCCAGGCTGCGCGTCAGCTCTACGGCGGCCTGCTGGAACAGCGGATGAAGGGTCTGCGCCTGCTCTGCGGTGAGACGGCTGGCCGGGCCGGACAGCACCAGTGCGCCAATCAGGTTTTCCCCTGGGCCGAAGATCGGCAGCGCCATGGAGGCTGCATGCGGGTCGGTGGCGCCGTGGGAATAGATCGGTTTGATCATCCTGGCCGCCAGCAAATAGGGCGTGCGCAATGCCTCGGCACCGGCCGCGCCGTCCATCGGGCGGGTGTCGCCGGGTTGCAGGTGCAGGCGCAGGTGGTGGGGCGAGTTGACCCGGTAGAGGCACATTCTGTAGGCACCATGGCGCACGTAGAACGAGGCGGTTTCGCCACTTTCCTGGGTCAGCCGGTGCAACAGCGGGGTGATGTGGCGCTCCAGGTCGAGGCCGTCCTGGTACACCGTGTTCAGGCGCATGATTTCAGTCGCCAGTTGATAGCGGCCGTCCGCCAGGCGCGTGATCAGGCCATGGTTTTCCAGCGATACCATCAGACGCATGATTGTGCTTTTGATCAGCCCGGTGCGCGCCGCCAGCTCGGCCAGCTCGAGGGCGGTGTCGCCTATCCTGAAGGCGGTCAGCACGGTGAGCACCCGATCAGCCGAAGCAACCCCGGTGACGGCCGGGCGTGGGCGGGTTTTTACCATGGGGTGCTCCTTGAGGATGTGCGGGTACGCTGCAAAATACTGGCATTGCCCGCGAGGGGCAATGCTCAAGTGCTTGACCTTGCAGCGTTTAACCGCGCCTCAGTGGGCGTTCGCCGCTTTGCCGAGTTCGAGCGCCTGCATCTGCTTGCGCCCCATCAGCAACACCATCACCGCACCGGCAGCACACAGCGCCGCCAGTGGCAGCAGCGCCAGGGCATAACTGCCCGTGGCGTGATGGATGGTGCCGTACACATTGACCATGATGCCGCCGCCGACCAGGTTGGCCATCGCGCCCACGGCGGCCAGGCCGGCAGCGGCCGTGGAGGACGACAGCCAGGTGGACACCAGCGCCCAGAACGGCCCCTTCATCGAGTAGGCGCCGATCAGCACCATCGACAACATCACCACCGTGGCCACCAGCGATGAGGTGACCAGTGCCAGCAACAGTCCGGCGGTGATCAGCAGCAAGGTGGTCGCGGTGTGCCAGCGGCGCTCACCGGTCTTGTCGGAACTGCGTCCCCACACAATCATCAGGACCGACGCCAGCCCATAGGGAATGGCATTGACCAGGCCGATCTGCAGGTTGTCCAGGCCAAAGGTCCTGAGCAGTTGCGGGGCCCACACGCTCATGGTGCTGCCGGCGGCCGATGCGCCCGAGTAAATCAGCGCCAGCACCCAGATGTGCTTGTGGCGCAGCAGTTTCCACAGCGAGATATGCCCGATTGCGGTCTTGCGGCTGCGTTCTTCGTCGAGACGCCCGGTCAGCCAGCCGCGCTGTTCGTGGCTCAACCATTTGGCCTGTTCGGGGCGGTCGGTCAGCACGAACAGGCAGGCGATCCCGAGCAGCACCGCAGGGATGCCCTCAATGATGAACAGCCAGTGCCAGCCGCGCATGCCGAACCAGCCATCCAGGCTCAGCAGCAGGCCGGAAAGCGGCGAGCCAATGAAGTTGGCGCCGGGAATGGCCACCATGAAGATTGCGACCATGCGTCCACGGTAGGCCGCCGGCAGCCAGTAGGTGAGGTACAGCAATACGCCCGGGAAGAAACCCGCTTCGGCGGCACCCAGCAAAAAGCGCATGACGTACAGGGAGTTGGCGCCCTGCACGAATGCGGTGCCGGCGGAAATCAGCCCCCAGGTAATCATGATCCGGGCGATCCACACCCGTGCGCCAAAGCGTTGCAACGCCAGGTTGCTGGGCACCTCCACGAGAAAGTACGAGACGAAGAACAGGCTGCTGGCGAAACCGAAGATCGCCGGGGTAAGGCCCAGGTCCTGGTTCATTTGCAGGGACGCCATGCCGATATTGCCCCGATCGATGATCGCGAGCAGGTAGCAGAGGATCAGGAACGGCAACAGCCGCCACGCCACCTTGCGCATGGTCGAGCGCTCGATGGCGCTGATTTCAGTAGAGCTGACAGGCATGACTCTCTCCCATTTTGTTTTTGTCGGAGAAGCGTATGAGCCCGCTCTTCATCAAGTGAAGTGCGGGCGGTGTGCGGGCAAATCAATCGGCGAACAGGTGGCGGTTGGCCACCGCGCGTGGCTCAAGCGGGTCGCCGTTCCAGACGTCGAGAATCTGTTGCAGCGCCAGCATGCCCACACGGTCGCGGGCCTCATGGGTATTGGCGCCGACATGGGGCGTGGCGACCAGCGTCGGCAGGCCCCACAAGGCGGAATCGGCCGGTGGCGGTTCGGGGTTGAAGGTGTCGAGGCCGGCGCCGGCGATCTGCCGGGTGCTCAAGGCGTGGACCAGCGCGTCGGTATCGATCAGCTCGCCGCGTGCGGTATTGATCAGCAGGCTGCCGGGGCGCATCTGCGCGAACTGCGCCGCACCAAACAGGTTGCGGTTCTGCTCGGTGAGCGGGCAATGCAGGCTGATGACATCGCAGCCGGCGAGCAAGGTCTGGAAATCGTCGGCGCGCTCGACGTTCGGCTGGTCGGGCAAGTGCGCAAGGTAGGGGTCGTACACCTTGACGGTCATGCGCAGCGGGGTCACCAGTTCCATCAGGATGCGCCCGATGGCGCCCAACCCCACCAGGCCCAGGGTCTTGCCGCAGAGTTCGATGCCTACGGAGGTTGCCTTGTCCCAGTGCCCGTCACGCAGGCGTGCATCGAGCAGGGCGGTCTGGCGCGCGACGCTGAACATCAGCGCCAGCGCGTGTTCGGCCACCGATTGAGCGTTGGCGCCCAGGGCGATGGTCACGGGGATATTGCGCTCGGCGGCGGCGGCGATATCGATGGTGTCGTAGCCCACACCGTGCTTGGCGATGATCTTCAGTGCGCGAGAGGCGTTGATCATCTCGCGGGTCAGGTTGCCCTGGCGCACGATGATGGCGTCCGGCTGTTCGCGGGCAATGATGGCGGTTAGTTCATCGGCCGGCAGGTAGGGCGTGGTGGGGATGACGCGCACCCCGTGGGCGGCGGCGTGAGCCATGGCCTCGGCGGTCAATTGCGGGCCGGTCAGCAGAAGGGTTCGGGTCATGTTGCGCACCTTGGTTTTGTTATCTGAGTGCAGTTGGCGCTCGTGGCGGCGCTCAACGTTGGCTTGAAAGCTATCATAATGAAACGTCGTTGCAATAAATAAATTTGCTCGATTTGGGTTTTCGGCGCGTGCAGGTGTCGCTAACTCTTTATTTGATAAGGTATTTCTTTTTTAAATTTACCGATTTCAAATTTTCGTGATGCGCCTTGATCGGAGTCTGGTGTTGCTACGTACGAATCTTGGTGATAATTTCGAAATGGCGTTTCGTTTATGATGATGCGCCATCAATAAAAATCACAAACAAGAGGAAGACCCCATGTCCATCGGATTCAGAGTGCTCCATCAGCCACGCAAAGTTGCCGCTGATTGGGTGGAGCGCTACCGCACGGTGCCCGTGGCGAACATCAGCGATTCGATGAACCGCATGACCGCCGGTGGCGCCAGCCTGCAGCCGATGCACAGCAAGGGCGTGCTGGTGGGGCCGGCGCTGACCGTCAAGGCGCGCCCGGGGGACAACCTGATGCTGCATCACGCGCTGGATATCGCGCAGCCGGGCGATGTGATCGTGGTGGACGCCGGCGGCGACCTGAGCAACGCGCTGATCGGCGAAATGATGGTGGCGTATGCGATCAAGCGCGGCGTGGCCGGCATTGTGATCAATGGCGCCATTCGTGATGCGGCAAGCATCGGTGCCGGCGACTTCCCGGTGTTCGCCGCCGGTATCACCCATCGCGGCCCGTACAAGGATGGACCGGGCGAAGTGAATGTGCCGATTGCCCTGGGTGGCATGGTGATCGAACCGGGCGACCTGATGATCGGCGACGAAGACGGTTTGCTCTGTGTGCCCTTCGATCAGGTCGGCGAGGTGTATGATCGCGCCTACGCCAAGCATGCCGCTGAACAGAAGCAGCTTGAACAGATCGCACTGGGTGAAAACGACCGCACCTGGGTCATGAAATCGCTCATACAAAAGGGCTGCGCGTTTAGTTGAACCCTGCTTCCCCGTCCCGCTGGCCCGCGCCGATACGCGCGCTGCGCCATCGCAATTTCCAGATCTACTTTGTCGGCCAGGGCCTTTCCACCCTGGGAAAGTGGGTGCAACAGGTCGCGCTTGCCTGGCTGGCCTACCACCTCACGGGTTCGGCCGTGCTGCTGGGGACCATTGCGTTTCTGACGCTGTTGCCCCAACTGCTGATCGGGCCGCTGGCGGGCGCCTGGTCCGACCGCCACGACAAACGCCGCCTGTTGATGGCCGTACAGGCGGTGCTCGCCGTGCAATCGGTGGCCCTGGCGCTGCTCACCTGGCAGCACTGGATGGGGCGCGAGGTGATCATTGCGATGGCGCTGCTGCTGGGCTTGCTCAACGCCCTGGAAACCCCGCTGCGGCAAGCCTTGATCGCCAGCTTCGTCGATGACCCCGGCGACCTGCCCAATGCCCTTGTGCTCAATGCGATGTTGATCAATGCCGCGCGCTTTATCGGCCCGCCGCTGGCCGGGATGCTGATCAACTGGAGCGGCGAGGCGGGTTGTTTTCTGCTGACGTCCATCGCCTTCGGCATGTTGCTGGTCGGCCTGGGCAAGGTGCAGAGTCGCGCGCAGGCCAGGGCCCAGGGCTCCACCGGGGAGATTTTCCGTGAAGGCCTGCGTTACCTGTGGCGCACCCTGGCGATTCGGCGACTGTTGATCAGCGTGGTGATGGTCAATCTGCTGGCGTCCTGCTACTCGGTGCTGCTGCCGATTCTGGCCAAGCATGCGTTCAGCGGCGATGCCCAGACCCTGGGCTGGCTCTGGGGCGCGGCCGGTGCCGGGGCCTTTGTGGCGACGATTTTCCTGGCCTTTGCCGGCAGCGCCTCGCGGCTGAGCCGCATCATTGTGCTGGGCACCGTAGTGTGTGCGGTGTCGCTGTGCGCGATGGCGGCCAACCCGCCGCTGGGGTATACCCTCGCAGCACTCGCCGGGCTGGGGTTCGGCATCACGGTGAGCAATGTCAGCAGCAATATGACCCTGCAAGGCGCCGCGCCGGAAGCGCTGCGGGGCAGGGTCATTGCGTTTTATATCGCCATGCGTTTCGGCTTTGAAGCGATTGGCGGTTTGTTGGCCGGCCTGCTGGCGGCAGCCCTGAACGTGCAATGGACCCTGCTGGTGGCGGGGGTGTTGCTGGGGGCTTACCAGGTGTGCAGTGGGTTGCTGCAAAAACGGGCCGAGAAAGGGCGGCGTTAAAACGCTTGCCGCCGCCCTGGCTGGCTAGAACTTGAAGCGCCCCACCAGCCCCTTGAGCTGCGCAGAAATATCCGTCAGGCGACCCGAACCGGTCTGCGCCGAATGCGCGAAGCCTTCGACCAACTGCGCATCGGCATGGATCTGCGCGATATGGCGGTTGATCTCCTCGGCCACCTGGTGCTGTTCCTCGGCGGCGGTGGCGATCTGGGTGTTCTGGTCGCGGATCGAATCCACCGAGCCACGGATCTTTTCGAAACTGTCGCGAGCCTGCTGGATACGTTCCACGCTGGTGTGGGACACCTGCAGGCTGCCTTGCATCTGCTGGGTCACTTCCTGGGTGCGGCAGGCGAGGTTGCCGAGCAGGCTGTCGATTTCGCCGGTGGAATCGGCCGTGCGACGCGCCAGGGCGCGAACTTCGTCGGCGACCACCGCAAAGCCACGGCCCTGGTCACCGGCGCGCGCGGCTTCGATGGCGGCGTTGAGCGCCAGCAGGTTGGTCTGTTCGGCAATCGAGCGGATGGTATCGAGAATGGTGTTGATGTTGTGGCTGTCCTGCTCCAGCAACTGCATGGTATGGGTCGACTTCTGCAGGTCTTCGCTGAGCTTGAGCACGCTGCCGGTGGCTTCGCCGATATGCTGCTCGCCGGTGTGCACGTCGCGGTAGCCCTGGTCGGCGCTCGACGCGGCGGCGCTGCAGGAACGTGCCACTTCGTTGGCGGTGGCCACCATTTCGTTGAACGCGGTGCTCACCAGTTCCACCGCTTCACGTTGGCGACCGGCGGCCTGGTTCAGGTTGTTGGCCACATCGCTGGTGTCGGCGGCGGCAGTCTGCAGGTCGGCGGACGCATTGCCGATGCGCTGCACCAACTGCGCGATCATGCCCAGGAACTGGTTGAACCAGCCGGCGAGGATCGCGGTTTCGTCCTTGCCCTGCACCTTGAGCTGGCGTGTGAGGTCGCCTTCACCTTCGGCGATTTCCTGCAGGCCGTCGGCCACGCCACGAATCGGGCGCACGATCACTCGGGCGAAACTGGCGCCGACGATGGCGAAGACAATCGCGAGGGCGGCCGCAATGGCGGCGATCAACCAGGTGAGACGGGTGGCGTCGGCCATCACTTCGTCACGTTTGATCAGGCCGATAAAGCGCCAGCCCAGGTCTTTGGAGCTGACCACGTTGGCCATGTAGGGCACGCCGTCGATCTCGACCTGAGTCACGCCGTCGCCGCGCTTGGACAGCTGCGCGTAGTTGGGGCCCAGCTCGACCAGGGGCTTGAAGTTGTGTTTGGCATCGCTGGGGTCGACCAGCACGTTGCCATTGGCCTCCACCAGCATCAGGTAGCCGCTGTCGCCCAGCTTGATATTGCGCACCAGTTCGGTGAGCTGCTTGAGTGACACGTCCAGGCCGACCACGCCGAGGATCTTGCCGGTGGCATCGGCGACGGTGTGCACCGTGCCGATCAGCGTCACATCGTCCGGCGCCCAGTAATAGGCGCCCGTGCGCACGGTGGTGCCTGGCGCGGCGACGGCGGCCTGGTACCAGGGACGCAGGCGCGGGTCGTAGTTGCTGATCTTGGGGTCATCCGGCCAGCTGGCGTAGCCGCCGTCGCTCAAGCCCAGGGACAGGTAGGCGGTGCTGGCATGGCTTTTGGCGAACTGGTCGAAAATCGCCAGCAGTTCCTGGTTGGTCGGGGTCAGCGGGAGTTTCGCCGCGTCGGCGCCCACGTAGCTCTTGAGATCCCTGGCCGCGACCATGCGCGGGTCCTTGGCCAAGTAGTCGACGTTCTGACTGATGCCGTCGAAAAACTGCTTCATGCCATTGTCGATCTGACGGATTTCGCGGCCGCTGCTGTCGAGGAAATTGGCCTTGGCCCCCTCGCGCACGTTCATTACGACCAACACCGCGACAAGGATCACCGGCACGCACGCGATAGCCGCGAACGCCCAGGTCAGCTTCTGCTTGATATTCATGACTTCACCCGCGGATATTTATAGTTTTGGCAAGGGGAAACGCTAGCGCTGAATGTCGCATGGGTTGTTTTGAGGGGAGATTGCCATGCGTACCCCCGGTTTATCGACCGAGGGGGCATTCACTTGAGGGGAGGGCGTGATCAGCCGATGGTGGTATCGGCGAGGGTGTCACGGCGCATCGATTGCAGGTTTTTCTCGATGGTTTCGCAAATGGCTTCCATCTGGATCTGGTGTTCGCTGGAGCGGAACGGGCTTTGCAGGTCGGTGCCAATGCGTTCGATGGCCAGCAGCATAAAGCCCACCACGGTGGAGGCCAGCGGTGTGAACCAACCCAGGGATTCCACCAGGCCCACCGGCACGATCAGGCAGAACAGCGAGATAAACAGCCGTGGAAAGTATACGTAGGGGTAGGGCAGTGGCGTATTGGCGATGCGCTCCATGCCGCCCTGAGCGTTGGACAGATCGACCATCGTTGATTCGATCCGCGCCAGGCGAATGCTGTCCAGGTGCCCGGCCTTGTATTCGCGCGACAGAATCGCTGCGGAGCCGGTGAGAATGTCATTGGCAAAGTTGTTGGTGGCGCCATTGCGCGCGAACTCTTCGGCGGGAATGAACGCACGGACCTCATCGGGGCACGGCTCGCCCCTCAGGTGAGCGGCCAGGCAGTTGACGTAGGCCACATGCCGGCGCAACAAGGTGGACTTGATCGGGTTCACTTCACTGCCGGGGTCATCAAGCAGGGTCAGCACCTGGCGCGCGAAGCTGCGCGAGTTGTTGACCATCGCCCCCCACAGCGTGCGTGCCTCCCACCAGCGGTTGTAGGCGCTGCTGTTGCGAAAGCTGATCAGCACGATCAACGCCGAACCCAGCAGCGTGAGCGGCATCAGCGGCAGGTTGACCTTGGCGTTGAGGAACAGCATGAAGTCCACCGTCACGGCGATATCCCACAGCAATAGCCAGAACAGGGACCAGCCCACGTAGCCCATGGTCTTGATGATCAGGCGGTATTTTTTGAGGATGGCGGCTTTCAAATGAGGACCTCGCGGCGGGGCGGTGAGCGACTATGCTCTAGCTCGGACGCCAGCTTGCGGGGAAGGTTCGGCGCGGGACTGAATCGGTTAAGCCACTTAGGCTGTTTCGGAACAATTTTGGTAAAGACGCGGTCCGCTTGTTTAATCACTATAGATTGCGCTCAAAGCAAAACGCCATTATCGGTACTGCAATTGAGATCAGTGCATCCAAGTTGTTTGATCAGGGCTTTTTCTCATGTGTGGCAGTTCGTTGAAGTTGGCGATGGAAGAGTCGGTGCAAGCGTTTGAGCAGCATGTAGAGTTTGACGCTTGCATGCGTATTCATTACAAGATGTTACTGGGGACCTATTCAAAAAGAGCATTTTTTTATAAGACGGCTTTGAAGTTCAACCGTTTGATGGTGTCGTTTACGTTGTTCAGCACCTATTTTTCCAAACCGGTACCGTTACTGTCCGAGGTCAAAGAGTTTTGTGTGGCGCGCGGCTTTTCTTCCCGGAACAGTCTTGAGTCGATATTCCTGCTGTTTCGCGCATTGGGCTTCATGAAGGTGGCGGGGCACCCCGATGACAGCCGTCTGCGGGTATTCGGCCCGTCGCCCCAGGCCTGTCAGGAGGTCAGGTTACTGCTCAGGTCGGTGGTGGAACCGACGCAGCTGATGTGCGCCGGGCAGGACATTTTTGCGGGCGTGGAGCAGTTGGACGATCACGCCTACCTGTCCCGTTATTTCAAGGGTTATGCGACCCTGCTCGGCAATGACCTGTCGATTGATCTGCTGCTGCCTGACTGTTATTGGCTGGTCAAGCGCGATGCCGGGCATATGTTGATGCTGGCGATTTATAACGATGCCTGTGCACCGGATAATCCGGGGGCAAGTTTCCGGGTGTCCTCCTATTTGTCTATCGCCGAACAACTGTCCGTGTCCAAGACCCATGTTATTCGCCTGGTGCAGGAAGGCGCTGATCGAGGGTATTTCAAGGTGCATTCGAAAACCCAATTGGAAGTACTGCCGTCCTTTATAAACCTGGTTCGAAGATTCATGGCGTATTCATTTGCCACTTGCTTGCACAGTCTTAAACTGAGTCATGTCAGCCGCACATAGACCGCCAGCGCACGGGGAGTCAAGGGATGCCGAATAACGTGAAACTCAGGCCGCGCATGCAACGTCTGTTGTCTCCGGCGGTGACTCAGGCCGAACTTATCGGCATCATCGCCTGGCTGGGCGTGTTGCTGGCCGGGCCTTTGAAGGCGTCCGGTGTGGCAGAGGGGCTGATCACACTGGGCCTGCTGCTGGTGTGCGGCTACCACCGTGTGGCCACCAACTTTTTCGTCTGGCGTGTGCTGGGTGTGGTGTACATGGTGTTGCTGTGCGTCGGTTTCTTCCATGTGATCGGCGCCAACCTGGAGCTGCGCGTGTTTGCCTTGCCGCTGGCGGTGACCCTGGTGGTCAGCAGCGCGCTGCTGTTTATCTCGGTACAGGACTTTTTGCTCTGCGCGGCGCTGGTGTGGGCGGTGATGTGGCCGATCCTCTCCGAGTCGTTCTATGAGGGCGCGCAGGTTTATCTGTTCATCTTCTGCGCGGCGTCGGTGTCGATCGGGTTCATCCTGAGTTTTTCCTACCTGAAGAACCTGCGTTCCGTGCTGCTGGTGGAAAGCGAGTTTCGTGTGTTGGCGCAGACGGACTACCTCACCTCCATTCTCAACCGGCGCGCACTCATGGAGAGTTTCGCCAAGTTGATCGCTGCGGGGGAGAGCGGCTATTTCCTGATGCTGGACATTGACAGTTTCAAGCTCAAGAACGACCAGTTCGGCCACGATGTCGGCGACCGGATTTTGTGCGCCATGGCCGATTGCCTCAAGGCCACGCCCGGCAGCCACAGTTTCGGTCGCATCGGCGGTGAGGAATTCGGCGTATTGCTGGTGGGGGACGACCCTTCAGTGGGCAGTGCGTTTGCGTTGCGTCTGCTGCACAACATTCGCTGCAGTGTTGCGCCGCCCCATCATTACACCTGCAGCGCGGGCATGACCGGCTTCGCGGCGGGAGCGGACATGTCGACGGTGCTCAAGAATGCCGACCGCAACCTGTATATGGCCAAACGCAACGGCAAGGACTGTGTCTATCTGGATGGCGCGCCGGTGCGGGAGCAGTGCGGTGACGCGGACACTCGCGTCACCACCAGGGCCTGACTCAGCCCTGGGCCAGGATGCTCGCCAGCAGCCCGGGAAAGCGCGTCTCCAGTTCCTCGCGGCGCAGCGAGTTCATGTGAGTGGTGCCGACGCTGCGGGTGTGCACCAGCCCGGCGTCACGCAGCACGCGGAAATGGTGGGACATGCTCGACTTGGGCCGCCCGCCGTCCAGTTCGCCGCAGGAGGCCTCCGGCACGCCGGCCAGGCAGCGCACGATATCCAGGCGCACGGGATCACTCAGGGCATACAGCAGGCGCTCGAGTGTGAGGTCTTGCAGGGCAGGGTGTTTGAAGGCTCGCATGGCGGCGGATGATAACAGGGGGGTAGCGCCGAATACCATAGTTCGATTACCATCGAACTATCGAATTACCCACTTCACTTCTGGAGTTTCCCGATGACTGCACTGTTCGAACCGTTCACGCTCAAGGATGTGACACTGCGCAATCGCATTGCGATCCCTCCAATGTGCCAATACAGCGCCGATGACGGCATGGTTAATGATTGGCACCTCGTGCACCTGGCCAGCATGGCCCGTGGCGGTGCCGGGTTGCTGGTGGTCGAGGCCACCGCAGTGTCACCGGAAGGGCGCATCACGCCAGGCTGCGCCGGTATCTGGAGCGATGCCCACGCCCAGGCTTTCGTGCCGATGGTCAAGGCGATCAAGGCCGCCGGGGCCGTGCCGGGCATCCAGATCGCCCACGCCGGCCGCAAGGCCAGCGCCAACCGCCCGTGGGAAGGCGATGACCACATGCCACCCTCCGACCCGCGTAGCTGGGAAACCATCGCGCCTTCGGCGATTGCCTTTGGTGCCAACCTGCCCAACGTTCCGCGCGCCATGACCCTGGACGACATTGCCCGCGTCAGGCAGGACTTCGTCGACGCCGCGCGCCGCGCCCGTGACGCCGGCTTTGAGTGGATCGAGCTGCATTTCGCCCATGGCTATCTGGGCCAGAGCTTCTTCTCCGAGCATTCCAACCAGCGTACCGACGCCTACGGCGGCAGCTTCGACAATCGCAGCCGTTTCCTTCTGGAAACCCTGGCCGCCGTGCGTGAAGTCTGGCCGGAAAACCTGCCGCTGACTGCGCGTTTCGGCGTGATCGAATACGACGGCCGCGACGAGCAGACCCTCACCGAATCCATCGAGCTGGCCCGCCGCTTCAAGGCCGGTGGCCTGGATTTGCTCAGCGTCAGCGTGGGTTTCACCATTCCTGACACCAACATCCCATGGGGCCCGGCTTTCCTTGGGTCGGTGGCTGAGCGCGTACGCCGCGAAGCCGGCATTGCGGTGACTTCGGCCTGGGGCTTCGGCACGCCGGACCTGGCTGAAGCTGCCTTGCAAAATGGTCAGTTGGACCTGGTCTCGGTCGGCCGCGCGCACCTGGCAGACCCGCACTGGGCGTACTTTGCCGCCAAGGAACTGGGTGTGGAAAATGCCTCGTGGACCTTGCCCGCGCCTTACGCGCATTGGCTGGAACGCTATCGCTGAGGCGAGCTGTACCGCTGCATGAGCCACTCGATCGAGTGGCTTTTTTTTGCGTGGATTTTATTTGGTAGCACCTTTGATACAAAGTGGACACAAGAAAAATAACAAATGAGAATACATGTCAAACGAGAATGCATTGATATACCATGCGCCTCGAAATTGGCAGGGATGCCGCCCCATCTGGCTTTTTACTAGGTTCGTTATCCATGCGTCGTACCCTGATTTCCATCTGTGTGCTTCAGGCGTTTTCTCCGTTCACCTGGGCAGAAGATGCTCCCGCCGACAAGGCCAGTATCGAGCTGAAAGCCACCAACGTGACCGGCGCGGCCGACTACGAAACCGCGCAGGGGCCGGTCAAGGGCTACCGCGCCACCCGTTCGGCCAGTGCGACGCGTACCGATACCTCGATTCATGAAACCCCGCAGTCCATCAGCGTGGTGCCCAAGGATGTGGTCGAAGACATCGGCGCCACGCGCCTGCAGGAAGCCCTCGACTATGCCGGCGGTGTGGGTCGGGCGAACAACTTTGGCGGTCAGGGCCTCACCAACTTCACCGTGCGCGGCTTTACCACTGCCGAGTTCTACCGCAACGGTTTCCCGATCAACCGTGGCTACCCGGCCATGCCGGACGCCAACACCATCGAACGCCTGGAAGTGCTGCGTGGGCCGGCGACCATGCTCTACGGCCGCGGCGATCCCGGCGGCACCTTCAACGTGGTTTCCAAGCAGCCCTTGGCCGAACGCACCGTCACCCTCGGCAGCCAGCTCGATGACCAGGGCATGAAGCGCGGCACCCTCGATGCGTCCGGCCCGCTGGATGAAGAAGGCCGTCTGGCCTACCGCCTGAACGTGGTGGGCGAGGGCGGCGACACCTTCCGCGACCACGTATCCACCGAACGCTACGGCGTGGCCCCGGTGCTGACCTGGCAGGCCAACGACGCCACCAAGGTGATCTTCGAAGGCGACTTCATCCGCAACAATCACCCTCTGGATCGTGGCCTGACCCGCTTCGCCAACCAGCGCAGCACGCCGTCGCGCGATACCTTCTGGGGCGAAAAATACGCCGGTGACCTGCACAACGACAACAACATGGCCCAGCTGCGTTTCGAGCACATGCTCAACGACAACTGGACCCTCGGCGGCGGTGTCCAGTGGCTGGACGGCACCATGAAGGGCGACGGCGTCGAGGCGAACAACGCCTCCAGCCTGGGCGCCGACGGCCGCACCCTGCAACGCAATTTCAACTACCGCAAGCTGGAATGGACCGACCAGGACTACCAGCTCAACCTGACCGGGCACTTCTCCACCGGCGGTTTCGAACACACGCTGCTGACCGGTGTCGAGTACGAAGACTACGACTACAAGTCGATCATCCAGCGTTCCAGCGCGGCCATGGGTACGTTCCCCATCGACATCTTCAATCCGGTCTACGGCCAGCCGCGTCCGGCGCTGACCCGCACCCCCACCCACGACAAGGAAAACCTCAAGACCTACGCCGCCTTCGTCCAGGACCAGGTGGCGTTGACCGAACGCCTGCGCGTGTTGGCCGGTGCGCGCTTCGAGCGTTTCGAGCATCAGTACACGTCCTATGTGCCTGGCGTGAGACCCTGGGACGCGGCCGACAACGCCGTCACCCCTCGGGTCGGCATCATGTATGACCTGACCGACACCGTAGCCCTGTACGCCGATGCCGCGCGTTCGTTCAAACCCAACACCGGAGCCAGCCGCCTGGGTGGCGGGTTCGATCCGGAGCAGGGCAAGTCCTATGAGATGGGGCTCAAGTGGGAGGCGCTGGAACAGTTGAGCGTTGACGCGGCGATCTACCAGATCGAGAAGAAAAACGTGCAGGGCATCGACCCGCTCGACTCAGCCTTCAACGTTGCGACGGGCCAGGTGCGCAGTCGCGGGTTTGACCTCAACGTGGCCGGCAACCTGACGCCGCAATGGCGAGTGATCGGCGGCTATGCCTACGTGGATGCCGCCGTCACCAAGGACACCACGGTGCGCACCGGCACACGCCTGGCCAACATCCCACGCAACAGCTTCAGCCTGCTCAACGTGTATGAGTTCCAGGACGGCACGCTCAAGGGGCTGGGGCTGGGCGCAGGCGGCAAATACGTCGCTGAGCGCGCCGGGCAGACCAGCAACTCGACGTTCACCATGGGCTCCTACACCGTGGTCGACCTGCTCGGTTACTACAAGGTCAACGAAAAGGTCAGGCTGAACCTGGACGTGAAGAACCTGTTCAACAAGGAGTATGAAGAGGGCTCGTTCCTGAACTTCTATGCGTATCCGGGTGAACCACGCACCGTGCAGGTGGGGATCTCCTACACCCTCTGACCCTGAGCTATCCCTATGACGAACGGGCTTGCTGTGGCAAGCCCGCTCGCCACAACAGGACCGCCCCCCACAGGACCGGGTTGAAGATTCGGGGAAGCCGCTTTAGAGCGGCGTCAACACGTTCATCACCGTATCCAGCGCCACACGGGTGTCATCCAGTTGCACCAGCGAGGCGTGCCGTGCGCCCAGGGCGTCGCGGTTCTGGATCGCGGTGAGGATCGCCTTGTGCCGGGGCAGGCTCAGGCCCTGGATATCCGGGCGGCGGTTGGTGATGTTGATCGATTCGCGCAACGGCAGCGACAGCATGTTGCACATGTAGGCGAGGAGGTCGTTGCGCGTGGCGTCGGCGATGGCGCGGTGAAAGTCCAGGTCGGCCTGCAACAGCTGTTCGTGGGTTTTCGCGGTTTCCATGCCCAGGTAGGCCTGCTCGATGCCGGCGATGTCTTCGTCGGTGGCAGTGGTCGCGGCCATCGCGGCGATTTCCGGTTCGAGGATGCGCCGCACGCCGGCCAGCGTGTTGAAAAACTCACTGTGGGGCGTGGACTGCATCAACCAGGACAGCACGTCCGGGTCGAGCAGATGCCACTTCAGCCGGGGCCGCACCACCGCGCCGACCCGGGGCTTGGAATACACCAGCCCCTTGGCGCTCAGCACCCGGGTGGCCTCGCGCAGGACCGAACGGCTGACCTTGTATTCCTCGCACAGCGTGGCTTCCATGGGCAGCCGTTCTTCGGGCTTGAAGCGACCGGAAACGATGTGCATGCCCAAGTCCTGAACGATCTGGGCATGCATGCTTTTGCGCGGCTTGGGCGGCTGGTGATCCATAACGACAGGCAGGCTCTGGCTTAGATTCGGCGCATCATAGCATCCCGATTAATGGGAATGCCGTGGGACTTCCGCGCCGCGGCAACCCACCAGAAAGTCGAAGTCGCAGCCCTGGTCCGCCTGCAGAACATGGTCGATGTACAGCTGGCGATAGCCGCCGACGATCAGGTTCTGCACAGGCTTGAGGTCAGCCATGCGCGCTGCCAGCTCGGCCTCGGAGATGTCCAGGTGCAGGCGGCCATTGGCGCAGTCCAGTTCGATCCAGTCACCTTCCTGCACCGTGGCCAGCGGCCCGCCCGCAGCGGCTTCAGGGGCCACGTGCAACACCACCGTGCCGTACGCGGTGCCGCTCATGCGTGCATCGGAAATACGCACCATGTCCGTCACGCCCTTGGCCAGCAGCTTGGCCGGCAGGCCCATGTTGCCCACCTCGGCCATGCCTGGATACCCCTTGGGCCCGCAGTTCTTCATTACCAGGATCGAGTTGGCATCCACGTCCAGCTCCGGGTCGTTGATGCGCGCCTTGTACATGTCGAAGTTCTCGAACACCACAGCACGGCCGCGATGCTGCATCAACTCGGCACTCGCCGCCGAGGGCTTGAGCACCGCACCCAGCGGCGCCAGGTTACCCCGCAGCACGCAAATGCCGCCGTCGGCGCGGATCGGGTTGTCGAGGGTACGGATCACTTCGTCCTGGCCGTAGATCGGCGAGTCCTTGGTGTTTTCGCCCAGGGACTTGCCGTTGACGGTGAGAGCGTTCGGGTGCGGGATCAGATTGGCTTCACCCAGACGGCGCAGCACCGCCGGCAGGCCGCCGGCGTAGTAGAACTCTTCCATCAGGAAGCGCCCCGACGGCTGCAGGTCGACAATGGTCGGCATGCCCCGGCCGATGCGGGTCCAGTCGTCCAGGTCGAGCTCCACACCGATGCGCCCGGCAATGGCCTTCAAGTGAATCACCGCATTGGTCGAACCGCCGATGGCCGCGTTGACGCGAATTGCGTTTTCAAACGCTTCCTTGGTAAGGATCTTCGACAACCGCAAGTCTTCGCGCACCATCTCCACCGCGCGCATGCCGGACATGTGCGCCAGCACATAGCGCCGCGAATCCACCGCTGGAATCGCCGCGTTGTGCGGCAGTGAAGTGCCCAGCGCCTCGGCCATGCAGGCCATGGTCGAGGCGGTGCCCATGGTGTTGCAGGTGCCCGCCGAGCGCGACATGCCGGCCTCGGCCGCGAGGAAATCATCGAGGGTAATGGTGCCGGCCTTGACCTGTTCACTGAGCTGCCACACCACGGTGCCCGAGCCGATGTCCTGACCCTTGTGCTTGCCGTTGAGCATCGGTCCGCCGGTGACCACGATGGCCGGCACGTCACAACTGGCGGCGCCCATCAGCAGCGCCGGGGTGGTCTTGTCGCAACCGGTCAGCAGCACCACGCCGTCAATCGGGTTGCCGCGAATGGCTTCTTCCACGTCCATGCTCGCCAGGTTGCGCGTGAGCATGGCGGTGGGGCGCAGGTTTGATTCGCCATTGGAGAACACCGGAAACTCCACCGGGAAGCCACCGGCCTCGATCACGCCGCGTTTGACATGCTCGGCAATCTGGCGGAAATGCGCGTTGCACGGGGTCAGCTCCGACCAGGTATTGCAGATACCGATGATCGGCTTGCCATGGAACTGATGGTCGGCAATGCCCTGATTCTTCATCCAGCTGCGGTACATGAAGCCGTTTTTGTCGGCAGTACCAAACCACTGGGCGGAGCGTAGGCCGGGCTTTTTATCAGACATGATCGATTCTCTTATTGTATGACTATATGTTCTATCTGCGGCTAAACATAAGCGCAAATTCGCAGCTTTGGAAGTGTTGTTTTGCAAATAGTCCTACTATATAGTCAGCCTCAACTGAGGTATGACCCTGACGCTTTTTCGTCAGAGGCGTCCCCGAGCTTCTATAAGAACAACAATCGGAGATCGACCCCCATGAGCCAGGAACTGCGGCTTATTCGGCGTATCACGCTGAAACTGATTCCCTTCCTGATCCTGCTGTACCTGATTGCCTACGTGGACCGTTCCGCCGTGGGCTTTGCCAAGCTGCACATGGGCGCCGATGTGGGTATTGGCGATGCAGCCTATGGCCTGGGCGCCGGGCTGTTCTTCATTGGCTACTTCCTGTTCGAGATTCCCAGCAACTTGATGCTCGACCGCTTCGGCGCGCGGCGCTGGTTCGCGCGCATCATGATCACCTGGGGCGTCATCACCATCGGCATGGCCTTCGTGCAAGGTCCGCACAGCTTCTATGTGATGCGCTTTCTGCTCGGCGCGGCGGAGGCGGGTTTCTTTCCCGGGGTGCTCTATTACATTACCCAGTGGTTCCCGGTGCGCCATCGCGGCAAGATACTCGGGCTGTTCATCCTGTCCCAGCCGATTGCGATGATGATCACCGGCCCCGTCTCCGGCGGCCTGCTCGGCATGGACGGCATCCTCGGCCTGCACGGCTGGCAATGGCTGTTCATCGTGATCGGCACCCCGGCGATCCTGCTCACCTGGCCGGTGCTGCGCTACCTGCCGGACGGCCCGCAGCAGGTCAAATGGATGAGCGAGGACGAAAAAGCCTGGCTCAGCGGCGAGCTGCACAAAGACCTGCAAGCCTACGGCCAGACCCGTCACGGCAACCCGCTGCACGCCCTCAAGGACACGCGCGTGTTGCTGCTGGCGCTGTTCTATCTGCCGGTGACCCTGAGCATCTACGGCCTGGGCCTGTGGCTGCCGACCCTGATCAAGCAGTTCGGCGGCAGCGACCTCACCACCGGTTTCATCTCGGCCGTGCCCTATCTGTTCGGCATCATCGGTCTGCTGCTGATTCCGCGCAGTTCCGACCGTTTGAATGATCGCTATGGCCACCTCGCCGTGCTTTATGTGCTGGGCGCCACCGGCCTGTTCTTCAGCGCGTGGCTGAGTGCGCCGGTGCTGCAGATGGCCGCGCTGTGCCTGGCGGCGTTCGCGATGTTTTCCTGCACGGCAGTCTTCTGGACCTTGCCGGGGCGTTTCTTTGCCGGCGCGAGTGCGGCGGCGGGCATTGCGCTGATCAACTCGGTGGGCAACCTCGGTGGCTATATCGGCCCGTTCGTGATCGGCGCGCTGAAGGAATACACCGGTAATCTGGCGTCGGGCCTGTATTTTTTGTCTGCGGTGATGCTCTTCGGGCTGGTATTGACCCTGGTGGTCTATCGTCTGCTCGAGCGCCGGCATGTACTGCCTGCCGACCAGTTCGCCGCCAGCGCCCGTGGCGCCACACGTACTTAACTCAGGAGAACAGATATGCGTTTAGTCCAGTTCGAATTGCGCAACGGTGAGCGTCGCGTCGGTGTTGTCGATGGCGACACGTTGCGTGAAGTGCAGGGCGCCCACAGCGTGCGCGAATTGGCCCTGGCGGCCATCGACACAGGCGTGGGCCTGGCGCAGCAGGTCGAGCGCCTGGGCCTGGGCGACCGCCATGATTACCCGGCGCTGCTCGCCGACCTGAAGATCCTGCCGCCGCTGGACCACCCGGACCCGGCGCATATGCTGATCAGCGGCACCGGCCTGACCCACCTGGGCAGCGCCTCGGCGCGCGACAAGATGCACCAGCAGGTCGGCGACGAAGGCGCGATGACCGACACCATGCGCATCTTCAAATGGGGCGTGGAGGGCGGCAAACCCGCAGCCGGCCAGGCGGGCGTGCAGCCAGAGTGGTTCTACAAGGGCGACGGCAGCACCGTGGTGCGCCCGGGCGAGGCCTTCCCGGTGCCGCCGTTCGCCGAAGACGCCGGCGAAGAACCGGAGATCGGCGGCCTGTACGTCATCGGCCCCGACAGCAAGCCGTATCGCCTGGGGTTTGCGGTGGGCAACGAGTTCTCCGACCACATCATGGAGCGCAAGAACTACCTCTACCTGGCCCATTCCAAACTGCGCAGTTGCAGCTACGGCCCGGAGCTGCGCGTGGGCGAGCTGCCCCAGCACCTGGCCGGCACCAGCCGCATCCTGCGCAACGGCGAAGAAATCTGGCGGAACGAATTCCTCAGCGGTGAGGCCAATATGTGCCACAGCCTGGAAAACCTCGAATACCACCACTTCAAGTACCGTCAGTTCCTCAAGCCCGGCGACGTGCACATTCATTTCTTCGGCACCGCCACGCTGTCATTCGCCGACGGTATACGTACCCAGCCCGGCGATGTGTTCGAGATCAGCCAGGCCGAATTCGGCGCGCCGCTGGTCAACCGAGTCGGCAGCAGTGCCGCGGCATTCGAACCCGGCAACGTCATCACCCTTTAAAGGAGACCTCACCATGACCCAGTTCCTCGGCCACAATTACATCGGCGGCCAGCGCAGCGCCAACGGCAGCGTCAAGCTGCACAGCGTCGACGCGACCACCGGCGAGGCCTTGCCCCAGGATTTCTACCAGGCCACCCCTGAAGAGGTCGACGCCGCCGCCCTGGCCGCCGCCCAGGCTTACCCGGCTTACCGTGCGTTGAGCGCCGCGCGCCGTGCGCAGTTTCTCGATGCCATCGCCGATGAACTGGACGGGTTGAGCGACAACTTCATTGAGCTGGTATGCCGCGAAACCGCATTGCCGGCCGCGCGTATCAAGGGCGAGCGCGGGCGCACCAGCGGCCAGATGCGCCTGTTCGCCACGGTGCTGCGCCGAGGTGATTTCTACGGTGCGCGTATCGACAAGGCGCTGCCGGACCGTCAGCCCATGCCGCGCCCGGACCTGCGTCAATACCGCATCGGCCTCGGCCCGGTCGCGGTGTTCGGGGCAAGCAACTTCCCACTGGCATTCTCCACCGCCGGCGGCGACACCGCCGCAGCGCTGGCCGCCGGTTGCCCGGTGGTGTTCAAGGCCCACAGCGGCCACATGGCCACGGCCGAGCAGGTGGCCAACGCGATCATCCGTGCGGCCGAGGCCACCGAGATGCCGGCCGGTGTGTTCAATATGATCTTCGGCGGTGGCGTCGGCGAAGCCCTGGTCAAGCACCCGGCGATCCAGGCCGTGGGCTTTACCGGTTCGCTCAAGGGCGGCCGCGCACTGTGCGACATGGCGGCGGCGCGTGCGCAACCGATCCCGGTGTTTGCCGAGATGTCGAGCATCAACCCGGTGATCGTGCTGCCCCAGGCCCTCGCAGCCCGCGCCGAAACCGTCGCCCGCGACCTGACCGCCTCGGTGGTGCAGGGGTGCGGCCAGTTCTGCACCAACCCGGGCCTGGTGATCGGCATTGCGTCGCCGGCCTTTACCGCATTCACTCAGCAGGTGGCGCAGTTGATCGGTGAACAACCGGCGCAAACCATGCTCAATGCCGGCACCCTCGGCAGCTACGGCAAGGGCCTGGAAAAACTCCTGGCACACCCCGGCATCCAGCATCTGGCAGGCACTGCGCAGGCCGGCAATCAAGCCCAACCGCAGTTGTTCAAGGCCGATGCGCAGTTGCTGATCGACGGCGATGAAGTCCTGCAGGAAGAAGTGTTCGGCCCCACCACAGTGTTTGTCGAAGTCGCTGACCAGGCACATCTCAGCGCCGCGCTGCACGGCCTGCACGGTCAACTGACGGCGACGGTGATCGGCGAGCCGGGCGACCTGCAACAGTTCGCCGAGCTCACGCCCCTGCTGGAACAGAAAGTCGGGCGCATCCTGCTCAACGGCTACCCGACCGGCGTGGAAGTGTGCGATTCGATGGTGCACGGCGGCCCGTACCCGGCGACGTCCGATGCCCGTGGCACCTCGGTCGGCACCCTGGCCATCGACCGCTTCCTGCGCCCGGTGTGTTTCCAGAACTACCCTGACAGCCTGCTGCCCGACGCGCTGAAGAATGCCAACCCGCTGCGTATCCAGCGGCTGGTGGACGGCACGCCGTCGCGCGAGGCGCTGTAAACAACCCGGATCAGGAGGCGTCATGTCGTTTATCGCCGTTACCCCGCACCGTGCGCAGTTGGGCGAGGGGCCGTTCTGGGACGCGCCCACCCAGGCGCTGTACTGGGTGAATATCGCCGGCAAACAGGCCCTGCGCCTGATGGGCGGGCAACTGCAGGTGTGGCAATTGCCCGAGCACGTCTCGGCGTTTATCCCGTGCGATAGCGGCGACGCGCTGGTGACCTTGAGCAGTGGCGTGTATCGCCTGGACCTGGTCACCCAAGCGCTGACCCTGCTGTGCGTGGCCGACCCGCAGGCGGGCAACCGTGGCAATGAAGCGCGCTGCGATGCCCAGGGCCGGCTGTGGCTGGGCACCATGCAGAATAATATCGGCGAGCAGGGTGAAGACCTGCCCATCACCCGGCGTTCCGGCGGGCTATTTCGCATCGATGCCGATGCGACGGTCACGCCGCTGCTGAGCGGGTTGGGCATTCCCAACACCTTGCTGTGGAGCGACGACGGCCGCCAGGTGCATTTTGGCGACAGCATGGACGCCACGCTGTATCGGCATGGCATCCAGGCGGACGGTCAGCTTGAGCCGCCGCAGCTGTGGTTCGGCCCGCATGCGCGCGGCGGGCCCGACGGCTCGGCCATGGACGCCGACGGCTATATCTGGAACGCGCGTTGGGACGGCAGCTGCCTGCTGCGCCTGACGCCTGCCGGGGAGGTCGACCGCATCGTCGAGCTGCCCGTCAGTCGCCCCACCAGTTGCGTGTTCGGCGGGCCGGACCTCACCACGCTGTACATCACCAGTGCCGCCAGCCCCTTGGGCCATCCGCTGGATGGGGCGGTGCTGGCCATGGAGGTCGACGTGGCAGGCAAGCCCTGTCACCGCTTTGCCGGATAAGCCTTAAAAACGAACATTCAAAAACAACAACAAGGAGTCACCCTATGAATCGTCGTCGTGGTTTGCGTTCCCTGTGCTGCGCCGCTGTCGCGGTGTCGGCCATGAGCCTGAGCGGCCTGCTGCTGGCTGCTGAAGAAGTAAAAATCGGCTTCCTGGTCAAACAGGCCGAAGAACCCTGGTTCCAGACCGAGTGGGCCTTCGCCGAAAAAGCCGGCAAGGAACACGGCTTCACCGTGATCAAGATCGCCGTGCCCGATGGCGAGAAAACCCTCTCGGCCATCGACAGCCTGGCCGCCAACGGCGCCAAGGGCTTTGTGATCTGCCCGCCGGACGTGTCCCTCGGCCCGGCCATCGTCGCCAAGGCCAAGGCCAACGGCCTCAAGGTGATTGCTGTGGACGACCGTTTCGTCGACGCCAAGGGCGCGTTCATGGAAGACGTGCCGTACCTGGGCATGGCCGCGTTCGAAGTGGGCCAGAAGCAGGGCGCCGCGATGGCCGCCGAAGCGAAAAAACGTGGCTGGGACTGGAAGGACACCTACGCGGTGATCAACACCTTCAACGAGCTCGACACCGGTAAAAAACGCACCGACGGTTCGATCAAATCCCTCGAAGAAGCCGGCATTCCCAAGGACCACATCCTCACTGCCGCACTGAAAACCCTCGACGTTCCGGGCAGCATGGACGCCACCAACTCGGCGCTGGTCAAGCTGCCCAGCGGCGCGAAAAACCTGATCATCGGCGGCATGAACGACAACACCGTGCTCGGCGGCGTGCGCGCCACGGAAAGCGCCGGGTTTGCGGCGGCCAACGTGATCGGCATCGGCATCAACGGCACCGACGCCATCGGCGAATTGAAGAAAGCCAACAGCGGTTTCTTCGGCTCGATGCTGCCCAGCCCGCACATCGAAGGCTACAACACGGCGCTGATGATGTACGAGTGGGTCACCAAGGGCACCGAACCGCCGAAATACACGGCGATGGACGAAGTGACGCTGATCACCCGGGAAAACTTCAAGGAAGAACTGACCAAAATCGGGCTGTGGAAATGAGTGCGGCCGCCCTGCGTTTTGAGGGTATCGGCAAAACCTTTCCCGGGGTCAAGGCGCTGGACGGCATCTGCTTTACCGCCCAGCCGGGGCAGGTGCATGCGCTGATGGGCGAGAACGGCGCGGGCAAGTCGACGCTGCTGAAAATTCTTGGCGGCGCCTACATTCCCAGCAGTGGCTCGGTACAGATCGGCGCGCAGACCATGGCGTTCAAATGCGCCGCTGACAGCATTGCCAGCGGTGTGGCGGTGATCCACCAGGAACTGCACCTGGTGCCGGAAATGAGCGTGGCGGAGAACCTGTTCCTCGGGCACCTGCCGTCGCGCTTCGGCGTGGTCAACGGCGGCCTGCTGCGCCAGCAGGCGCTGGCCTGCCTTAAGGGCCTGGCCGATGAAATCGACCCGGACGAGAAGCTCGGCCGCCTGTCCCTGGGCCAGCGCCAACTGGTGGAAATTGCCAAGGCGCTGTCCCGTGGTGCCCATGTGATCGCCTTCGATGAACCCACCAGCAGCCTCTCGGCGCGGGAAATCGACCGGCTGATGGCGATCATCGCGCGCCTGCGCGATGAGGGCAAAGTGGTGCTCTACGTGTCGCACCGCATGGAAGAGGTGTTCCGCATCTGCGACGCGGTCACGGTGTTCAAGGACGGGCGCTACGTGCGCACGTTCGAGGACATGAGCGCGCTGACCCACGACCAGTTGGTGACCTGCATGGTCGGGCGCGATATCCAGGACATCTACGACTACCGCCCGCGCGAGCACGGTGAGGTGGCGCTCAAGGTCGACGGGCTGCTCGGCCCGGGCTTGCGTGAGCCGGTCAGCTTCGAGGTGCGCAAGGGCGAGATCCTCGGGCTGTTCGGGCTGGTGGGGGCAGGGCGCACCGAGCTGTTTCGGCTGCTCTCCGGGCTGGAGCGCAGCACCGCAGGGCAGCTGGAGCTGTGCGGCGAAACCCTGCACCTGCGCTCACCGCGCGATGCCATCGACGCCGGCGTGCTGCTGTGCCCGGAAGACCGCAAGAAGGAAGGCATCATCCCGCTGTCCAGCGTGGCGGAAAACATCAACATCAGCGCCCGTGGCGCCCATGCCTCGTTTGGCTGGCTGCTGCGCGAGAAGTGGGAGAAGGGCAACGCCGGCCAGCAGATCCAGGCGATGAAGGTGAAGACGCCCAACGCCGAGCAGAAAATCATGTACCTGTCCGGCGGCAATCAGCAGAAGGCCATTCTGGGCCGCTGGCTGTCGATGCCGATGAAGGTGCTGCTGCTCGATGAGCCGACGCGGGGCATCGACATCGGCGCCAAGTCGGAGATCTACCAGATCATCCACAACCTGGCCGCCAGCGGCATTGCGGTGATCGTAGTGTCCAGTGACCTGATGGAAGTGATGGGGATTTCCGACCGCATCCTGGTGCTGTGCGAAGGCGCCCTGCGCGGCGAACAACGGCGTGAACACGCCACTGAATCCAACTTGCTGCAGCTGGCCTTGCCGCGCGGCCCGGCCCACTGAGAGACGACTATGACGACCCAAGACAACGCGCTGCCCAAAGCGCGCAAACCCCTGGACCTGCGCGCGCTGCTGGATAACTGGGCGATGCTGCTGGCGGCCGTGAGCATCTTCGTGCTGTGCGCCTTGCTCATCGACAACTTCCTCTCGCCGCTGAACATGCGCGGCCTGGGCCTGGCGATTTCCACGGTAGGCATCGCCGCCTGCACCATGCTGTTCTGCCTGGCCTCGGGGCACTTCGATTTATCGGTGGGCTCGGTGATCGCCTGTGCCGGCGTGGTGGCGGCCATTGTGATGCGCGACACCGACAGCGTGATGCTGGGCATCGGCGCCGCCCTGGGGATGGGCCTGCTGGTGGGGCTGATCAACGGCATCGTGATCGCCAAGCTGCGGGTCAATGCGTTGATCACCACGCTGGCGACCATGCAGATTGTGCGTGGCCTGGCCTATATCTTTGCCGACGGCAAAGCGGTGGGCGTGTCCCAGGATCAGTTCTTCATCTTCGGCAACGGCCAGTTGCTGGGCGTGCCGGTGCCGATCCTGATCACCATCGTGTGCTTCGTGTTCTTCGGCTGGCTGCTCAACTACACCACCTACGGGCGCAACACCATGGCCATCGGCGGCAACCCGGAAGCGGCGCTGCTGGCGGGGGTCAATGTTGACCGCACGAAGATCATCATCTTCGCCGTGCACGGCCTGATCGGCGCCCTGGCCGGGGTGATCCTCGCCTCGCGCATGACCTCGGGCCAGCCGATGATCGGCCAGGGTTTCGAGCTGACAGTGATTTCCGCCTGCGTGCTGGGCGGGGTGTCGCTGAGCGGCGGCATCGGCATGATCCGCCACGTGATTGCCGGGGTGCTGATTCTGGCGATCATCGAAAACGCGATGAACCTGAAGAACATCGACACGTTTTATCAATACGTGATCCGCGGCTCGATCCTGTTGCTGGCGGTGGTCATCGACCGCATGAAGCAACGCTGACCTCAAGCCATATGAGCAACCCAATCTGGGAGGGGCTTGCCCCCTCCCACAGTTTCAATCGGCGGAGGGTTTGCAGCCAGTGTTCGTCCTGGATTCCACGACCATGAAGCAACGCTGACCTCAAGCTATATGGGCAAACCAATGTGGGAGGGGGCTTGCTCCCGATAGCGGTGCATCAGTTGGCATATCAATAGCTGACCCACCGCCATCGGGAGCAAGCCCCCTCCCACAGTTTCAATCGGCGGAGGGTTTGCAGCCAGTGTTCTTCCTGGACTCCACGACCATGAAGCAACGCTGACCTCAAGCCATATGGGCAACCCAATGTGGGAAGGGGCTTGCTCCCGATAGCGGTGCATCAGTTGGCATATCAATAGGCGACCCACCGCCATCGGGAGCAAGCCCCTCCCACAGTTTCAATCGGTGGAGGGTTTGCAGCCAGTGTTCTTCCTGGACTCCACGACCATGAAGCAACGCTGACCTCAAGCCATATGGGCAACCCAATGTGGGAAGGGGCTTGCTCCCGATAGCGGTGCATCAGTTGGCATATCAATAGGCGACCCACCGCCATCGGGAGCAAGCCCCTCCCACAGTTTCAATCGGTGGAGGGTTTGCAGCCAGTGTTCGTCCTGGATTCCACGACCATGAAGCAACGCTGACCTCAAGCCATATGGGCAACCCAATGTGGGAGGGGGCTTGCTCCCGATAGCGGTGCATCAGTTGGCATATCAATAGCTGACCCACCGCCATCGGGAGCAAGCCCCCTCCCACAGTTTCAATCGGCGGAGAATTTGAAGATTGTGTTCTGGGTGTAGGTCTGCCCCGGGTTCAAGCGGGTCGAGGCAAAGTTGGGCTGGTTGGGCGCATCTGGAAAATGCTGGGTCTCCAGGGTAAACCCGCTCCAGTGCAGGTACGTCTTGCCAGCCTTGCCCTTCACTGAACCATCGAGGAAGTTGCTGGTGTAGAACTGCACTCCCGGCTCGCTGGTGTAGAGCTGCAGACGGCGGCCCGACTCGGGGTCATGCACCTCGGCAGCCAGTTGCTTGACGTCGCCCTTGGTATCCAGCGCCCAGTTGAAGTCGAACCCGCCTTGCTTGGGCTCGGCGAACTTGAGCTGCGGGTGATCGTCCTTGATGTGCTGGCCGATAGGCGTAGGTTTGAGGAAGTCCATCGGCGTGCCCGCCACCGGTGCCAGTTCGCCGGTCGGAATCAGTGTGGCATTCACCGGCGTGTAGTGGCTGGCGTGCAGAGTGGCGACCTGCTTGAGGATGTCACCATTGCCCGCGCCGGCCAGGTTGAAGTAGCTGTGGTTGGTGAGGTTGAGCACCGTGGGTTTGTCGGTGGTCGCCTTGTAGTCGATGTGCAGTTCGTTTTTGTCATTGAGGCGGTAGGTGACTTCGGTCTTCAGATTGCCGGGGAAGCCCATTTCGCCATCCTTGGACAGGTAGGTGAGGGTGACGCCCACCGAGTCCTTGTCCTTGACCTGCGCGGCTTTCCATACGTGCTTGTCGAAGCCCTGGGCGCCGCCATGCAGCGAGTTGGGGCCATCGTTGAGCGGCACCTGGAAGCGCTTGCCGTCGAGTTCAAAGGCGCCGCCGGCCAGGCGGTTGCCGAAACGGCCGATGGTCGCGCCAAAGAACGCGGTGCCGGCCTGATAGCCTTGCACGTCATCAAACCCGAGCACCACGTCCTCGACCTTGCCGTGCTTGTCCGGCACCTTCAACGACTGCAACACGCCGCCGTAGGTGATGACCGTGGCTTGCATGCCGTGGCTGTTGCGCAGGATGTACTGTTCGACGGGCGTGCCGTCGTTGGTCTTGCCGAACAGCTTGTGCTCGCTGCTCAGGCCGGCTGCCTGGGCGCCGCCACTGGCAACCAGCATGGACAGGGCGAGGCCGGAGAGCAGGTATCGAGGGTGCTTCATGGTCGAACTTCCTTTTGTTGTTTTGAGTGGAATAGTTCTACTAATAGCGATATTTTGTCGGTGCGACAGCGAATTTATAGCCTTTAACGCCGATTTCGTAAAATAAAATAAGACTAATTGATCGAGGCAACCGTTATATGAGTATTCCGCAGGCTGTGTATCCCGACCTCAAGGGCAAAACCGTGCTGGTGTCCGGCGGTGCTTCGGGCATTGGTGAGTTCATGGTGCGTGCCTTTGCCGCGCAGGGTGCCAAGGTAGCGTTTGTGGACCGCGCGCAGAGCCAGGGCGAACGCCTTGCCGCGTTGTTGAGTTCGCAGGGGCATACCGTCGAGTTCGTGTGCTGCGACATTACCGACGAGATTGGCTATCGCGCGGCTATCGGCCGGTTCGAGCATTCGCTGGGGCCGATCACGGTGCTGGTGAACAATGCCGCCAATGACGTGCGCCACACCCTGGAGGAAGTCGACTCGGAGACGTTCGACCGGTTGATCGCGGTCAACCTCAAGCATGCATTCTTTGCCGCCAAGGCGGTGGTACCGGGAATGAAAGAGGCGGGCGGCGGTTCGATCATCAACCTGGGCTCCGTCGGCTGGATGATGGCCTCGGCCGGCTACCCCGTTTATGCCGCCAGCAAGGCGGCGGCCCACGGCATGACCCGTGCCCTGGCGCGTGAGCTGGGGCCCAGCCATATCCGCGTGAACACGCTGGTGCCGGGCTGGGTGATGACCGAGAAGCAACTGGCGATGTGGGTGGACGATGCGGCCAGGGACTTGATCGCGCGCAGCCAGTGCCTGCCGGGCAGCGTGTTGCCGGAGCATATTGCCAATATGGCGTTGTTTCTGGCGTCGGATGCGGCGGCGATGTGTTCGGCGCAGAACTTCATTGTCGACGGGGGCTGGGTGTAGGCACACCGATTGGCGCTGGATGGAACGTCGCCCGGCTGGCAGTATCGAAATGTTTCCAACCTACTGTTGCAACCCACGGGAGAACCGAGCATGACTGACTACCAGCCGCCGAAAGTCTGGACCTGGGACGCTGAAAGTGGCGGCACCTTTGCCAGCATCAACCGGCCTATCGCCGGTGCCACCCATGACAAGGCGCTGCCGGTGGGCAAGCATCCGTTGCAGTTGTACTCCCTGGCCACGCCCAATGGGCAGAAGGTCACGATCCTGCTGGAAGAACTCCTGGCACTGGGGCACACCGGCGCCGAATACGACGCGTGGCTGATCAAGATCGGCGACGGCGACCAGTTCGGCAGCGGGTTCGTGGCGGTGAACCCGAACTCGAAGATCCCCGCGCTTATGGACCACAGCGCCGCCACGCCTATTCGCGTGTTTGAATCCGGCGCGATCCTGCAGTATCTGGCCGAGAAGTTCGCTGCGTTATTGCCCACGGAGCCGGCAGCGCGGGCGGAGTGCCTGTCGTGGCTGTTCTGGCAGATGGGCAGTGCGCCTTACCTGGGCGGCGGTTTCGGGCATTTCTATGCCTATGCGCCGAGCAAGATGGAGTACCCGATCAATCGCTTTGCCATGGAAGCCAAGCGTCAGCTGGATGTGCTGGACAAGCGCCTGGCCGAGAGTGAATACATTGCCGGGGATGACTACAGCATTGCCGATATCGCGATCTGGCCCTGGTACGGTGGGTTGGTGTTGGGCCGCCTGTATGACGCCGCAGAGTTTCTTTCGGTGCATGAGTACACCCACGTGATGCGCTGGGCCAGGGCGATCGACGCACGGCCGGCGGTCAAGCGCGGGCGTCGGGTCAACCGGGTGTTCGGCGAGGTGTCCGAGCAACTGGCGGAGCGGCATGAGGCTGCGGACCTGGATTGATTGCACAGGCTTTGGCTGCCGTGCTCCTTGTGGGGAATGGATTTATTGTGGTGAATGGATGTGTTGTGGCGAGCGGGCTTGCCCCGCGTTGGGGTGCGAAGCGCCCCCAATCCAGCAAAATGCGGTGTACCTGATACGGCTCAGCGCCTGGTTTTGGGGGCTGCTGCGCAGCCCAACGCAGGACAAGCCTGCTCGCCACAGAAGCGCTCGCCACTGCGGGGCCCGTTGCCACAGCGCTTTTACAGATCTTGTAATAGTTTTGCGTTGTGGGAAATTTATGTTTCGGTTGTAGGATTCAAGTCCTTTTCCCATCGCAGGACTTGCATGAACGCCCTCTCGGAGCCCCCCAGTCGTCTTTCCCCAAGACACGCACCGTCGCTGTTCCCGCTCAAGCACCCCGTATTCCGACTGCCAACCCTGTCCCGGTCCACTGATCGAGCACTGCCGTGCCCGGCCTCCTGAAAACTGAACACAGAGACTTATAGAAATGGAATGGTTAGCGGACCCAACGGCCTGGCTTGGCCTGGCGACCCTGATTGTGCTGGAACTGGTGCTGGGCATCGACAACCTGGTGTTTATCGCGATCCTGGCGGACAAGCTGCCGCCGGAGCAGCGCGACCGTGCGCGGTTGATCGGCCTGTCCCTGGCGCTGCTGATGCGCCTGGGCCTGCTGGCGAGTATTTCCTGGCTGGTCACCCTCACTCAGCCGTTGTTCGAGGTGTTCGACAAGAGCTTCTCCGGCCGTGACCTGATCATGCTGTTTGGCGGCGTGTTCCTGCTGTTCAAGGCCACCATGGAGTTGCACGAGCGGCTCGAAGGCCATGTGGCCCAGCGCAGCGGCAATGTGGCGTATGCGATGTTCTGGCCGATCGTGGCGCAGATCGTGGTGCTCGACGCAGTGTTCTCCCTCGATGCGGTGATTACCGCCGTGGGCATGGTCGATGAACTGGCGGTGATGATGATCGCGGTGATTGTCTCCATCGGCCTGATGATCGTGGCCAGCAAGCCGCTGACCCGCTTCGTCAACGCACACCCCACGGTGATCATGCTGTGCCTGGGCTTTTTGATGATGATCGGCTTCGCGCTGACCGCCGAAGGCCTGGGTTTCCATATTCCCAAGGGCTACCTGTACGCCGCGATTGGTTTCTCGATTCTGATCGAGGTGTTCAACCAGATCGCGCGGGCGCGCCGCAAGAAGTCGGCACAGGGTGTGTTGCCGGTGCGTGAGCGCACCGCCCATGCGGTGATGCGCCTGCTGGGCGGGCGCCGTCTGGCGGTGGAAGAGGTGGATGACGACGTCGCCGACCTGCTGGGCGAGGCGGATGCCGCCCAGGGCCCGCTGTTCGACCGACGTGAACGGGTGATGATCAGCGGCGTGCTGCAACTGGCCGAGCGGCCGATCCGCACCCTGATGACGCCACGGGCCAAGGTCGACTGCATCGATCTGGCGGACGATGCCGAGACGATTCGTCGAACACTCATGCACTCGTCCTACTCGCGTCTGCCGCTGATCCGCAACGGCGCGGTAGATGAACCGCTGGGCTTTGTGCACAAAAAGGAACTGCTCAAGGAGTACCTGGCCGGCAACGAGCCGAACCTGGAACACCTCGCGCGCCGGGCGATCAACCTGCTGGACAGTTTTTCGATCCTCAATGCCCTGGAACAGATGCGCCAGGAATCCACCCACATCGCCTTCGTGATCAACGAATTCGGCGACTTCATGGGGGTGTTGAGCATGACCGACATCCTCGAATCCATCGCCGGCGAATTACCGGACGCCAGCGAGATCGAAGGGCCGGATATCGTCGAGGAGGGCGCGGGCTTTCGCGCCAATGGGGCGTTGAACCTGAACCAGGTGCGTCAGCGCACCGGCTTCAAGGCTGCGGCGACCGAGGACTATCAGACCCTCGCCGGGCTGGTGATGAGCCTGCTGGACCGTCTGCCCGTGCTGGGCGATAGCCTGGAACATGAGGGCTGGCGCCTGACGGTGGCGGCGGTGGAGGAGCGGAGGGTCACACAGGTGTTGCTGGTGCCGTCGGCACGTAGTCTTTAAACACGTCCTCCAGAAATGCTTCCTGGTCCTGCGGGTCACCGATGCCCTTGAGGTTTTCCACCTCCCGGGCATTTTTATACACCACCAGGGTCGGGGTGCCGTCCACGCCTTCGATCTTCGGTGTCTGCGTCGTGTCCAGCACTATGCTTTTAATGCCGTGGCCGTATTTTTCGGCTACCCGCTCAAAGCGCTGGCAGGCGCCCATGCAGGCCGGGCAATAGGGCGAGGTGAACAAGGCGATAACCAGAGGATGTTCCTCCAGGATGCTCTGGTATTCCTTGAGGTCATTGATAACGGTATTTGCAACGCCCATGACGATCTCCTTGCGTACGCGGTTGAAAACCCATTACCGGTACGCTAAATCGGCCGATCCTCAGCGTCTACTGTCAACCTTCACAGGTATCAAACGTCGCGGTCACGCTCTATGCGTTCGCGCGCCTTGCGCGCCTGGCCGGCGCATTTGCGGTATTCCTCATTGTCGCGGGACGCCTTCGCCTCGCGGTAGCCGTGGTGGTTCTGGCTCGTGTAATCCGCGTTGAACGCCTCCTTGAGCTTCTGCAATTCTTCCTTGCATTCGCGGCGGTCGTTGCTGGCCCAGGCGCTGCCGGCTGCCAGCAGTGTGAGCACTAACAGGGTGAGACGAAGCTTCATCGGGGCGCATTCCTTGTCGTCAGAGGTGTGCCAAAGGCTAGTCCAGCGCCGGGATTTTTCCAGAGGGTGCTGCGCGCGGTAACGGGGCGGTGACGCACTGGCATGGCGCTGTCACCCCTGTATGAGGCCCTGGGTAGCACGGCGACAGGAAGCGCCGACGCAATGCCGTATTTCGCTGTGCTACTCATCCGCTTGATTACCAACAGTTTTATTCTTGCCATGGTTTTCTGTTAGTGCCAGTGGCACACTTTCTGCTGTCTATTCCGTTGTTACATACCAAGTTCCGGTATAGCGGAATATATAGCCCCTGGAGTGCTCGCCATGCATCACCGACCTTTCGTGTTCAAAGCGTGTGTTTTTCTTTTCGCCGCCTCGGCGTCCCTTGCCAGCCTGGTGCAGGCGGCGGACAGCAAGCTCGATGCCGTGCTCAAGCGCGGGCATCTGATCGTGGGCACCGGCAGCACTAATGCGCCGTGGCACTTCCAGGGGGCGGATGGCAAGTTGCAGGGGTTTGATATCGACATCGGCCGCATCGTCGCCAAAGGGCTGTTCAATGATCCGAGCAAGGTCGAGTTCGTGGTGCAGTCGTCCGACGCGCGCATTCCCAACCTGCTGACCGACAAGGTCGACATGACGTGCCAGTTCATCACTGTCACCGCCAGCCGTGCGCAACAGGTGGCGTTCACCCTTCCGTACTACCGCGAAGGCGTGGGCCTGCTACTGCCCAACAACAGCAAATACAAAGAGATCGAAGACCTGCAGGCCGCAGGCGACAGCGTGACCGTGGCCGTGCTGCAGAACGTGTACGCCGAAGAGCTGGTGCACCAGGCGCTGCCCAAGGCCAAAGTCGACCAGTACGACAGCGTCGACCTGATGTACCAGGCCGTGAACTCCGGGCGCGCCGATGCCGCCGCCACCGACCAGTCTTCGGTCAAATACCTGATGGTGCAAAACCCCGGCCGCTACCGCAGCCCGACCTACGCGTGGAGCCCGCAGACCTATGCGTGCGCGGTCAAGCGTGGCGACCAGGACTGGCTGAACTTCGTCAACACCGCCCTGCATGAAGCCATGACCGGTGTGGAGTTCCCCACCTACAAGGCCTCGTTCAAGCAGTGGTTCGGCGTGGACCTGCCGGAACCCGCGATCGGCTTCCCGGTTGAGTTCAAGTAAATCGTAAACCCTGGGGCGTCGCCGACGACGCTCCGAGCAGGTGCTGCCAACCATGAACTATCAGTTGAACTTTGCCGCCGTGTGGCGCGACTTCGACACCTTGCTGGCGGGGCTCGGCCTGGGCCTGACGCTGGCGTTGATCTCGATCGCCATCGGCTGCGTGATTGGCCTGTTGATGGCCTTCGCCATGCTGTCCCGGCACCGCGCCTTGCGCATCCTCGCCTCGGTGTACGTCACAGTGGTGCGCAATAC
Organism: Pseudomonas trivialis; assembly: GCF_036864995.1. NCBI lineage: Bacteria > Pseudomonadati > Pseudomonadota > Gammaproteobacteria > Pseudomonadales > Pseudomonadaceae > Pseudomonas > Pseudomonas trivialis. Next base: position 2,338,703 of record NZ_CP142151.1, read on the forward strand.
GCCGATCCTGGTGCTGATCCTGTTGATCTACTTCGCCTTGCCGAGCCTGGGCATCCGGCTGGACAAGATCCCCTCGTTCATCATTACCCTGTCGCTGTACGCCGGTGCCTACCTCACCGAGGTGTTCCGCGCCGGCCTGTTGAATATCCCCAAGGGCCTGCGCGAAGCCGGCCTGGCCATCGGCCTGGGCGAGTGGCGCATTCGCGCCTACATCAGCGTGCCGGTGATGCTGCGCAATGTGCTGCCGGCGCTGTCGAACAACTTTATCTCGCTGTTCAAGGACACGTCACTGGCCGCCGCCATCGCGGTGCCCGAGCTGACTTATTACGCCCGTAAGATCAATGTCGAAAGCTACCGGGTGATCGAAACCTGGCTGGTCACGACGGCGCTCTACGTGGCTGCCTGTTACCTCATCGCCATGCTGCTCCGTTACCTGGAACAGCGCTTGGCGATCCGTCGTTAGGAGCGGCCTCCATGTATCAATCCCCCAGTTGGCTGCAGGAACTGTGGATCGCCCGTGACACGCTTTGGGCCGGCTTCCAGGCCAGCGTCTACGTGTCGGCCCTGGCGATACTTTTCGGCACCATGATCGGCATCGTCGCCGGCTTGATCCTCACCTACGGCAGGTTCTGGATGCGCGCGCCGTTTCGCCTGTATGTCGACCTGATCCGTGGCACGCCAGTATTCGTGCTGGTGCTGGCATGTTTCTACATGCTGCCGGCGCTCGGTTGGCAGATCAGCGCGTTCCAGGCCGGTGCGGTCGGGCTCACGCTGTTTTGCGGCTCCCATGTGGCGGAAATCGTGCGGGGTGCCCTGCAGGCCATCCCCCGTGGGCAACTCGAGGCGGGCCGGGCGATTGGGCTGACGTTCTACCAGTCTCTGGGCTACGTGCTGTTGCCCCAGGCGCTGCGCCAGATCCTGCCGACCTGGGTCAATTCGTCCACGGAAATCGTCAAAGCCTCGACGTTGCTCTCGGTGATCGGCGTGGCCGAGCTGCTGCTCAGCACCCAGCAGGTGATCGCACGCACCTTCATGACCCTGGAGTTCTACCTGTTCGCGGGCTTTCTGTTCTTTGTCATCAACTACGCCATTGAATTATTCGGGCGCTACATTGAAAAACGGGTGGCCTTGCCATGAACCAGCCTCAAACAACCCAACCGCTGCTGGACATTCGCGGCCTGCACAAACACTACGGCGAGCTCGAAGTGCTCAAGGGCGTCGACCTGAGCCTGCAGCGCGGCAACGTGGTAACGCTGATCGGCTCGAGCGGCTCGGGCAAGACCACGCTGTTGCGCTGCGTCAACCTGCTCGAAGAGTTCCAGGGCGGGCAGATCACCCTGGAGGGTGAGTCCATCGGCTACAGCGAAAGCAGCGGCAAGCGCGTGCGTCACCCGGAGCGTATGATCGCCCGGCACCGCGCGATGACCGGCATGGCGTTCCAGCAGTTCAACCTGTTCCCCCATCTGACGGCGTTGCAGAACGTCACGTTGGGCCTGTTGAAAGTCAAGAAGATGGCCAGGGACGAAGCGGTGGCACTGGCCGAAAAATGGCTGGACCGCGTGGGGCTGCTGGAACGGCGCAATCACTTTCCCGGCCAGTTGTCCGGCGGTCAGCAGCAACGTGTGGCGATTGCCCGGGCCATTGCGATGAACCCCAGCCTGATGCTGTTCGACGAAGTTACCTCGGCCCTCGACCCGGAGCTGGTCGGCGAAGTGCTCAGTGTGATCAAGGGTCTGGCCGAGGAGGGCATGACCATGTTGCTGGTCACCCATGAGATGCGCTTTGCCTATGAAGTCTCGGACAAAATCGTGTTTATGAACCAGGGCCGCATTGAAGAGCAGGGCAGCGCAAAAGAAGTGTTCGAGCGCCCGCAATCGCCGCGCCTGGCGGAATTTTTAAAGAACATCCGTTTTTAATCAGGAGCCTGTTTTTATGAGCATTACTCGTTACGGAGCCGGCAGCACCGCCGGAGGTGGTCAGCCTCGTCCTTTTGCCCGCGCGGTGGAAGCCGACGGTTGGCTCTATGTGTCGGGCCAGGTGCCTGCGGTGGACGGCGAAATCATCACCGGCGGGATCATCGAGCAAACCCGGCAGACTATGCGCAATGTCGTGGCGATCCTCGAAGAGGCCGGCTACGAGTTGAAAGACGTGGTACGCGTCGGCGTCTGGCTGGAAGACCCGCGCGACTTCTGGAGTTTCAACAAGGTCTTCGGCGAATACTTCACCCCGGAACACGCCCCGGCGCGGGCCTGTGTGCAGGCCAGCATGATGGTGGATTGCAAGGTGGAGATCGATTGTGTGGCCTACAGGAAAAAGGGCTGAACTGCCATGACCGAAGACCCCATCAAACGCCGCGCCAAGGGCCTGGACCGGGCATTCGATATCCTCGATTTTCTCAAGGAGGTCGGCCAGCCCCTGCGTCCGAATGATATCGCCAGCGGCATCTGCAGCCCCAAATCCACGGTCTACGAACTGGTCGCCTCGCTGCTGGAGCGGCGCATTCTGGAGACCGTGGGCAAGGACGGCCACGTTTATCTGGGCCGCCAGCTGTACTTTCTCGGCCAGGCGCACCTGCGCCATTTCGACTTGACCCGCGAGGCCGACCACGCCTTGCAGGAAATAGTCAGCCAGACCCGTGAAACCGCGCAGATGTGCCTGCTCAACGGGCGCAAATACACGGTGGCGCTGATGCGCGAGGGCGAGCGGCATTTCCGTATTTCCTCGGACATCGGCGAAAACGCGCCGATCCCGTGGACTGCCTCCGGGCGCCTGTTGCTCGGGCACCTGAGCGACCAGCAGATCATTGACCTGATCGACCCCGACGACTTCATCCTGCCGGACGGCCAGCGCTTAGCGCTGGACACCTTCCTGGCGCAGATCCGCCAGGCCACCCTCGACGGCTTCTTTTCCTTCGACAGCGTGGCCGACACCTTCACCCACTGCTTCGCCGCCCCGGTACGGGACGCCCAGGGGGTGAGCATTGCCACCCTGTGCATCGTCGCGCCACGGGCCGACGCAATCACCCATTACAACGATTACCGCCGGGTGTTGATCGACAGCGCCAACCAACTGGCCCGGCGCATCAACGAATAGGAGTTTTGCATGTCCGCCCTCAACGCCGTTGAAAAAGGCGCCGCCGCCGTCGGTGCCCATCTGGTCCGCGACGTCAGCCTGCCGGCCCTGGTTCTGCACCGCGACGCCCTGGAACACAACATTCGCTGGATGCAGGACTTTGTCCGCAGCAGCGGCGCCGAACTCGCGCCCCACGGCAAGACCAGCATGATGCCGGCGCTGTTTCAGCGTCAGCTCGCCGCCGGCGCCTGGGGCATCACCCTGGCCAATGCCGTGCAGACCCGCACCGCCTACGCCGGTGGCGTACGCCGTGTGTTGATGGCCAACCAGTTGGTGGGCGCGCCGAACATGGCGCTGATCGCCGAGTTGCTGGAGGATCCGCAGTTCGACTTCCACTGCATGGTCGACCACCCGGACAACGTCGCCGACCTGGGCCTGTTCTTCGCCGCGCGCGGGATGCGCCTGAACGTGATGATCGAATACGGTGTGGTCGGCGGCCGCTGCGGTTGCCGCAGCGAGCAGCAGGTGCGCGACCTGGCGGCGGCGATCAAGGCCCAGCCCGCCCTGGCCCTCACCGGTATCGAAGGCTACGAAGGGGTGATCCACGGCGAGCACGCCATCAGCGGCATCCGCGACTTTGCCGCGAGCCTGGTGCGCCTGGCGGTGGACCTGCAGGACAACGGCGCATTCGACCTCGCCAAACCCATCGTCACCGCCTCGGGCTCGGCGTGGTACGACCTGATCGCCGAGTCTTTCGAACAGCAGAACGCCGCCGGCCGTTTCCTCAGCGTATTGCGCCCGGGCAGCTACGTGGCCCACGACCACGGTATCTACAAGGACGCGCAATGCTGCGTGCTCGACCGGCGCAGTGATCTCGACGAAGGGCTGCGCCCGGCCATGGAAGTCTGGGCTCACGTGCAGTCGCTGCCCGAACCCGGTTTTGCGGTGATTGCCCTGGGCAAGCGCGACGTGGCCTTTGACGCCGGCCTGCCGGTGCCGCTCAAACGCTACAGGGCTGGCGTCGTGCCGGCCGAGGGCGACGACGTGAGTGCGTGCCAGGTCACTGCGGTGATGGACCAGCACGCGTTCATGACGGTGGCGCCGCAGGTTGAATTGCGCATTGGCGACATCATTTCGTTCGGCACGTCACACCCTTGCCTGACCTTTGACAAGTGGCAGGTGGGGTGCCTGGTGGATGACGAGTTGCGCGTGATCGAGTCCCTGCATACCTGTTTCTAGACCGAGTCGCCTTTATCGCAGGCCATCCGCCACACCGGAGAGCAACGCCATGACCACGCAACCGCGCATCGCCCTGATCGGCGAATGCATGATCGAACTGCAACACCGCGCCGACGGCAGCCTGCACCAGAGCTTCGGCGGTGACACCCTGAACACGGCGGTGTACCTGCGCCGCGAGCTGGGCGCGGTGGGCACGGTCGACTACGTCACCGCCCTGGGCGATGACAGTTTCAGCGATGCCATGTGCCGGCAGTGGACCGACGAGGGCCTGGGGCTGGGCATGGTCCAGCGCCTGGCCGGGCGTCTGCCGGGTTTGTATTGCATCCAGACGGATGCCCATGGCGAGCGTAAATTTCTCTACTGGCGCAACGAAGCGGCGGTGCGCGACTGTTTCACCACGCCTGCGGCCGAGCCGATCCTGGCGGCGTTGCCGGGCTATGACCTGGTGTATTTCAGCGGTATCACCCTGGCGGTATTGGGTGAAATCGGCCGCGAGCGTCTATTGCAGGCGCTGGCCGAAACCCGCAGGCGCGGCGGCAAGGTGGTGTTCGACAACAATTACCGGCCACGCCTGTGGGCCGATGTCGAGGCGGCGCGGGTGGCGTATCGCAAGGTCATGACCGAGGTGGACATTGCCTTGCTCACCGAAGACGACGAACAAGCGTTGTTCGGTTATGCCGACAGCGAGCAGGTGTTCGCCGCGTACCCGGCGATCACCGAGGTGGTGCTCAAGCGCGGCGCGGATGAGTGCCGAATTCGCTGCGACGGCGCGCGCGTTGCCGTGCCGGCGTTGAAGGTCGAAACGGTGGTGGATACGACGGCGGCGGGGGATTCGTTCAGCGCGGCGTACCTGGCCGCGAGGCTCAAGGGCGGTTCGCCGCAGGAGGCTGCGTTGGCGGGGCATCGGTTGGCGAGTCGAGTGATTCAGGTGCCGGGGGCGCTGATACCCCGGGGGTGAATGGCCGCCTGGGGCGGATCGGGAGCAAGCCCCCTCCCACATTTAATCGCGTTCACATCCCTCAGTCCCGGTAAAACACCTGCACCAGGTGATACCCGAACTTGCTCTTGATCGGCCCGTGAACCACCTTCACGGGCTTCTTGAAGATCACCGCATCAATTGCCCCCACCATCTGCCCCGGTCGCACTTCACCCAAATCACCGCCGCGCTTGCCCGATGGGCAGGTGGAATACTTCCTGGCCAGCACATCGAAGGCTTCGCCCTTGGCGATGCGCTGCTTGAGTTGTTCGGCTTCTTCGCTGGTTTTCACCAGGATATGACGGGCTTGGGCTTTCATCGGGTTCTACCAGGTGGGCGACGGCGCGCGATTATGCCTGAACTCACTGGGCCACGCCGATCATGCTGCGGATTTTGGTGGCCAGCAGGTCAATGGAAAACGGCTTGGCCACCATGTCCATGCCGTCCTCCAGGAAGCCCTGGCGCTCGGCGGCTTTCTCGGCGTAACCGGTCATGAACAACACGCGCAGACCGGGGCGATGCTGGCGTGCGATTTCTGCCAGTTGCCGGCCGTTCATGCCCGGCAGGCCGACGTCGGTCACCAGCAGGTCGACGCGCAAATCCGACTCCAGCAGCGGCAGCGCCGCGCGGGCATCCGCCGCCTGGTGTGCGGTGTAGCCGAGTTCGTCGAGCACATTGACCACCAGCATGCGCACCGCCGCGTCGTCCTCGACCACCACCACCGCTTCACCGGCCAGGGCCACCGGCGCTTCGCTCAAGTGCGTCGGCAAACTGCTTTCCAGCGCGGTGCCGTGCAGGCGCGGCAGGTACAGGCGCACGCAGGTGCCCTGGCCCGGTTCGCTCTGGATGGTGACGTGGCCGCCGGACTGCTGGGCAAACCCGTAGATCATCGACAAGCCCAGGCCGGTGCCCTGGCCGATGGGCTTGGTGGTGAAGAACGGATCGAACGCCTTGGCGAGGATTTTCGGCGCCATGCCGCTGCCGTTGTCGCTCACGCCCAGCATCACGTAGTCGCCGGCCTTGACCGGTTCGAGAGTGGTGATATCGGTGCCGTCCAGGTAGCTGTTGGCGGTTTCGATCAGCAGTTCGCCGCCATCGGGCATCGCATCGCGGGCGTTGATCACCAGGTTGAGCAGGGCGTTTTCTAGTTGGCTGGCGTCGGTGTTGACCGGCCAGATGTCCTGGCCCAGTTGCACCTTGAGCGAGATGTGCGCGCCCTTGGTGCGCTGGAACAGATCCTCCAGCGACGCCACCAGTTGATTGGGGTCGGTGGGCTGGCGGTCGAGTGACTGGCGCCGCGAGAACGCCAGCAGCCGGTGGGTGAGGGCGGCTGCGCGGTGGGCAGAGGACACGGCGGCGTCGGCAAAGCGGCCGACCTCTTCGCTGCGCCCGCCGGCGATGTAGCGCTGCATCAGGTCGAGGCTGCCGATGATGCCGGTGAGCATGTTGTTGAAGTCATGGGCGATGCCGCCGGTGAGCTGGCCCACCGCTTCCATTTTTTGCGCGTGGCGCAGCGCGTCTTCGGCGCGCTCGCGTTCGTACATCTCGTTCTGCAGGCGCTGGTTGGCCTCGGCCAGCGCCTGGGTGCGCTGGGCCACGCGTTCTTCGAGGTTCTCGTTGAGGTGGCGCAGGGCTTCCTCGGTGAGTTTGCGTTCGGTCTCGTCGATCACAAAGATGTAAAAGCCATTGACCGAACCGTCGTTGCTGAAGCGCGGCAGGTACTTCATCAGCGCATGGCGCGGGCGACCGTCGCGATGGGGCGTCAGGGTCATGAAGCTGCAGGCCTTGCCGCGCAGGGCGGCGGCGATCTTGTCCTGGCGTCCGGCGTACACCTCGTCGCCGAGCACTTCGCGGATGGTCTTGCCGTACAGCTCCTGGGGCGTCATGCCGTACCACTCAAGGTAGGCGCTGTTGTTCAGGCGAAACCGCTGTTCATGGTCGACATAGCCGATCAGCACCGGCATCGCGTTGATGATCAGTTGCAGCTCGGTCTGGCTTTGGCGCAGGGCCTGTTCGGTGTGCTTGCGTTCGGTGAGGTCCAGCGCGGCGCCGAGGAAGCGCGCCGGCCGCCCCTGGGGGTCCTTGTAGCAACGACCGCGGGCGAATACCCAGCGCACTTCGCCGTCGGCCTGCATCAGGCGGTATTCCTCGGCGTATTCGGTGCCGAAAGTGATGCAATGCTTGATGCTGCGCGTGACCATGCCACGGTCTTCGGGGTGCACGCCCAGCAGGTAGTCGCTGATCGGCAACAGGCTGGCCTGATCGGGGTCGACGCCGTGGAGGAAGGCGAAATGCGCGTCGGCGATAAAGCGGTCTTCGCCGATATCCCAGTCCCAGGTGCCTACCGCGTCGGTCGCCGCCAGTGCCAGTTGCAGGCGTTGCTCGGTGTTGTGCTGGGCCTTGAGGCTGTCTTCGGAGCGCTGTTGCAGCTCGATGGCCTTGCGGCGGCGCTCGTTGGTCTCGATGGCGGTGACCAGGATGCCGGCGACCTGGCGGCTTTCATCGCGCACCGGGCTGTAGGTGAGGTCGAGCCAGATCTCGGCGTCGCGCCCCTCGCGCTGCAGCACAAAGCGCTGCTCGCTGAAGGTGCGCACCTGGCCGCCGAGCACGGCATCGTAGATGGGGGCGGTGAAATCCTGCAGTTCCGGCCAGGTGTGATGCGCCGGCTGGCCCAGTGCGTCCGGGTGCTTGTTGCCAGCCAGTTGGGCAAAACCATCGTTATACAACTGGATAAGGTCGCGGCCCCACAGCAGCAGCATCGGCATTGGCGAATGCACGACGATATCCACCGCTGTACGCAGGCTTTGCGGCCAGTCATTGGCCTCACCGAGGGGGCTTCGTGCCCAGTCCAGCCGCGCAATCAATGCGCCGGCTTCGCTACCGGTGGATGTTCCATTCATGAAAAAAGCCCTGAGCCTGACGCTTTGAAAAAATGACAACACCCATTATCTCTTGGGAAACGGCAGGGTGACTACCCTCGGAAAATAGCATGCCCTGGATATTTTTCTGCAAAACCCCGCCTTTGGGCTGAAACCTTTCATCTTCTGGCCAGTTCGACGCCTTACGCCAACAGTGATCTAGTCGCAGATCCCAACGTGAGAAAAGTTACATACTTTTGTACTCCCGCTCGGCAACCTATTTTTGACTTTCTACCAATCAAGCGTACGTCAACTATTCGAGTACGGTTCAGATGCTGATCTCCAACACAGGTTTTTCGAATACTTATCCCGCAGACGAGCACCGATTTCCTGATATACAGCGCCATGGGGGCATGTTGGCCTCACCCTCGCGCGTCACCCGCTCTACGACATCCGGTGCGCCACCGGCGGCACAGTTGGCAACTTCGCTCGAAGCTTCGGACCAGCAGCTGGCTGCCAATTACATCCAGGCGCTGTCGTCCGCGCTATGGACCAACCAAAGCGACTATCTAGACACTGAGCTTGGAAACATCCCGGCCAAATCAACCTTCGGGAAATGGTGGCAACAGTACCGCGATGCCATGAACAACCCCAACTTCGTGCACTGGGTCAAGGCACGCGGGCTCGACGTTTCCAGCATCTTGCTGGAGCCCCACAGTGGCTTCCTTTCGGCTTTCTTCAACGGTAAAAAGAATTCCTTCGGCCCGAAACGGATGCTGGATGGAAAGAGGTTTCGGGCCCCATCCTCAGTGTGGCGAAAGTACTCGTGCCTTCACGCAGCGGCACGCGCGTGGTTCTGGGACCGCCGACTGACCGCGCTGCTCTTGAAGTCATTGGGAATTTTTATGGTGAACCCAACACCGAGAATCCGACCCGGGAACAGGCTCGGGCAAGAGCCGTCCAGATGAGCGCCACCGGGGTGTTCGCGGCCATTCCTGCCACCGACCCAGAGCGTTCGCAAACCATTCGTGGCCCGCAGGCGCTGGCAGTGCAGCAGCAATTGCTGGCAGATATCGATGACCACTACAGCGTTGTCATGGGTGAGCCAGATAAATCTTCTCGTGCAAAAGCAGACAAGGCATTGGCTGCTCAATATGTCGCAGCACTGCGCAATGCTTCCTGGAGCGGCTACCTTACCGAGAGCACGCGCCTGGACGAAATCCCCATGCGATCAACGCTGGGCCACTGGTGGCAACTTTACTGTGATGCCTTTAATAACCCGCAATTCCAGCATTGGGTAAAAGAAAGTGGCCTTGACCTGTCAACGATGGTCATTTCTCCGATCACCAAGGAGGTGTCCGGCGCTTTCAACGACGAGTTTGAAGTCAGAAGCCTGGACAGCGACACGGGTTGGGCAAGGGTGGCGGCACCGATCCTGAATGCAGCGGGTGTTGTGTTCGGTCGGCACGACAATCTGATCAAGCCACCTTCCGGCTATCCTGACAACTCGCCTCCGCTGATGGTGGTGGGCGATTTTCTGGGTCAAGACGCCCAGAATTTCACCAAAGAACAGGCAGCTTCCGTGGCTGATCGGATCGCTGGCACGCCCATCTCGGCCATGGGGGGCGGCCAGCGTGGTGAGCGATATTCACTGGATGCGCTCGGCACTCAGCAACTGGCATTGGCCAATGCTCGCGACCGGTACAACCTGATCCAGGGCCTTACCAGGGTTGCCACGTCACTGCCCACTCAATCGGCGAGCAATTTGAATGGCCAGCTCGATAGCACGACGTTTGACGTGCATCCACATTCATCATACGGGCAGTCCCACAGCGTCCAGCCGGGTCACGCGGTCAGCCTCAGACAGTTTCTTCAGGGCAGTGGCTTGAGCGTCCCAGGCAACCGTGAGCAGGTGGCGAACCTTCTCACTGTGCTGGCTTCGCCGCTGCCCAAACCATCAGAACGGGATAATTATTGGCGGTTGTTAAGCCCATTTACCTTTAGCCGCGAGCCAAGAGCCCTGATTCAAACCTGGAGCACTCAGGCGCTTGACTCTGCCCTGTACAAGCGGGTCTTTGAGGAGACTGATCGAACCCGTGAGCACTATCCGACTGCTCAGAGACTCAAACAGCTGGTTTCCAGCCCGCAGGCCAAAGCGCTGGGCGAATCGTTGCGGGTCAGGCTGCAAGGTAAAGCCGATGCCGCGGGCGGGGCGGAGTGGGCGGCGGCGGCAATCGTACTCAGCCTGGATCCGATGGCCGGCACGCAACGTAACAGGGTGGCCGGCTACGACCTGGCCGGGCAAAGCAATTGGGGCAAGACGCCGACAGCCATTGTCGACGATCTGGCCAGGCATCTGGTCGTTGAAGGCAGCATCAGTCAGTCAATGGCGCCTGTCGCGACCCGATTGCTGCTGGCCGGAATCGCCCCTGAGCTTCTGGTAGCTGATCTGCCCGCCGACCTGGTCTATGGCTCTCACACATGGGCCAGCTTCAGCATCGCTGTGGCGCGTATCGAAAAAATATTCCCTGGCGCGTCACAATCCATGACCTTCAAGCAGATCATGAAGTTCGGCAGCACTCAGCCGATTTCGGCCAGCGAACACGTCATGCAGGCTGACGCGCAACGCAATGCGATGGTGGATTGGGGTGTCGTCAATGGAATGATTGCGAAACGCTCGGACGACACCTATTCAAACGCAGAGGTCGAACTGGCGCGCAGCCGATTCAACCAACAACTCACACAACTGGTCGCGGCCAGTAATGCCCAGCAGGCGGCCGTGCCCTCACGCAGGGACATGGCGCTGGCGCAATTGAAAGCGACGTTCGGTGACACCATCGACTATGAAAAACGGTCGATCAAGCACGCGTCCTTTCTTACCCCGCCAGAGCTGCTTGGCATCCAGATGACCCTGATATTCAAATTGGAGGATGTCTGGGCCGAGCATTTCTCAATCCTGGAGCTCTACATGGCCGGCGTGTTGGATAATCCAGACGCCAAGTGGGTGTGTGATGATGAGAGGATTGCGTTTGATCGTATAAAAAATGCCGCCAGCACGCTGCCGGCTATCGGACAACGTTTTGATGAAAGTATGGATCGCTACAGTGAAAAGCTTAAAAGCTCTGTGGCCGTGAATATTCAGAACATGATTGCCCGGTTGCCGCTGAAGGATCGCAGAAACTTTGAGTTTGGCACCCCCACGTTATATTCAGCTCGCGAAGGGTTTTTCGTAAACTCGCGCGAGGACTATGCCGATCAGGCTGCCTCGCATAAAGGGCATTACGGCTTGATTATCCGTACCCGAAGAACATCACCGCCAACAGATTACGAACTGTTTCCGGGTAAGGGCATATTGCAGAAAAAAACCGGCTTGCCGGACCCGCTCCCGTTGGGGCCGAGCAACGTCAACGAGGCACCCATGGTGTTCGACGGCGGGGTGACGCAGGGGGAGGAAGCCGGCCAGCCTTTTGCGCTTGACTTCCAGGCATACCAGGAGGGGACAAGCCCCAGGGCGCGTTCGGTATATACAAATATTATTCTTGAGTCGGTTCCCGTTTCGACCAAAGAGGACGTACGTTCGCTATCCAGTGATGAACCCGCCGATACCGACAGTGTCCCGAGAAGTTTCTTCACCCGCAACACAAAAAAAATAGCGCAAAGCGCCGCTGATTTTTTTCTTTTCAACCTTGAAGCGCTCAAGAACGAAGCGAAAGGCGTCACCCGCTATGAGCGCGTGGAAAAGTCTGAAAAAGACATTAAAGATACCCTCTTCAGGATGATTCCGTTCGTGGCAGCCGCGCAGGCAGCGAAAGAGGGCAATTATGTCGAGGCATTTGCAGACGCTGGACTGGATGTGTTCGGGTTTCTGGTGCCCGAATTCAAACTCGCCGAAGAAGGTGAGGGGCTTTTAGTGAAAACCGGCAGCAAGCTTGTCGGATCGCTGAGTGAGGCAGGCGCCGAAACAAAAGTCGCGTCAAGGTTAACGCTGGTCGACAACATTGGCGAATTATCGGCGGGTGGATATGACATCAACCGCCAGCGTCGCCTGAGCCCTTTGCAGTTGAATGAGCTTGCACAGCGAGCGGATATTGCCATGGGATCCGTGGGGGCAGGCGGTGAACCCATCTCCGTTGTCGCGCAATTCGATGACGCCTCGCAAAAATGGTATGCCTATGATGCACAGGCGGCCCAGTCCTATGGCCCGCCGCTGAGTGATTTCACTCCCGAGACCTCTGCGCCACTGACGGCCGAACCAGCGCCGACTCCCGGTGCCGCCACCTTGCTGGATCGCGGCTTGGAACAGGACAACGTCATACAGATGGGTGGGGCGATGAAAGACCTTAAATTCATTGGCGGCGAAGTCCATACCTTCACCGACGTTTATAAAGGGCGTAAACGTCTTAATATCGTTGCCCACGGCACCCGACGCGATTGGGTCGACAAGCTGTTACGCAATGGCTCCGAGGTAGTGATCGATGGAAAAGCCTATAGCGCCAAACAGTTGATAGGTCTGCTGAAAGGCAAAGGCGTGGACCCTGCTGATTTTGATAATGTGCGGCTGTTGATCTGTCACTCGGCAGAAGGCAAGGGACGCTCTTTCGCCAGTCAGTTTCAAAAAGCAATCAACCGGCCGGTGAAAGCGTTCGAGGGGACGGTGGCGATTCACAACGGATCGACGTCCATCACGTCCTCCCGTAATCAATTGCTGAGTCACTATGCCAACCAGTACCCGGGCCTGACGGACGTTGCCGCGCAACAGCTCGCCGACAGCCAGTTGAAGCGTGACTTTGTCAACAAAGTCACGCAGCACGTGGAAAAGAAGCACGGTGATTTGATTTTGATTAACACGGCGGGTGTGGGTCAGCCGCCCAAACATGCCCTGCAAAAAATCAACTACCTACCGCGTCACTTTTCATAAGGCTGACCTTGACCCCCGCCTCTTGCAGGTCGGGGGTTCATTGCGCCAGCCAGCCGCCGTCGATGTTCCATGCGGCACCGCGTACCTGGCTGCCGGCGTCGCTGCACAGGAACAACACCAGCTCACCCAGTTGCGGCGGGGTGACGAACTCAAGCGATGGCTGTTTTTCGGCGAGCAAATCATGCTGCGCCTGCTGCGGGTCGACGCCCTTGGCGATGCGATCATCGATCTGCTTCTGCACCAGCGGGGTCAACACCCAGCCGGGGCAGATCGCATTGCAGGTGACGTTGCTGGCAGCCGTCTCCAGGCCCACCACCTTGGTCAGGCCGATCACGCCGTGCTTGGCCGCCACATACGCCGCCTTGCCCACCGAACCGACCTGACCGTGCACCGAGGCAATATTGACGATACGCCCCCAGCCCTTGGCCTTCATGCCCGGCAGGCTCAGGCGGGTGGTGTGGAACACCGAGGACAGGTTGATCGCAATGATCGAATCCCAGCGCTCCACCGGGAAGTCTTCCACCGCCGCCACATGCTGGATGCCGGCATTGTTGACGAGGATATCCACGCCGCCGAATTCGCGCTCGGCGTAGGCGAACAGCTCGGCCAGTTGCGCCGGGTCGCTGACGTCGGCCGGGTGATGACCGACCTTGCCGCCGAACGCCTGCACCTGGGCGACCACTGCGTCGGCGTCGCCGAAGCCGTTGAGGATCAGGTCGGCACCGGCCTCGGCCAGGCTCAGCGCGATCCCCAGGCCGATGCCGCTGGTGGAACCGGTGACCAGGGCGGTCCTGCCATGCAAATTCGTCATAAAAACCTCACACAATTGCGTTGTGGCGAGCGGTTAAGCCCCAATGCCGTTCAATTAAGCGCAGATTCCCTGTGGCGAGCAGGCTTGTCCTGCGTTGGGCTGCGCAGCAGCCCCAAAACCAGGCGCTGAGTCGTATCAGGTACACCGCGTTTTGCTGGATTGGGGGCGCTTCGCACCCCAACGCGGGGCAAGCCCGCTCGCCACAAGGGATGGGTTTCCTGTATTTCTTACTGCGCAATGTGCGCGGCGACCAGGAGCTCCCGGGTGTAGGGGTGCTGCGGCGCGTCGAACACCTGATGGCTCGGCCCGCGTTCCACCACCTTGCCGTCCTTGACCACGATCATGTCGTGGGCCATGGCGCGTACCACCGCCAGATCATGGCTGATAAACAGATACGTCAGGCCATATTTTTCTTGAAGTTCGCGCAGCAGCGTCACCACCTGTTTTTGCACCGTGCGGTCCAGCGCCGAGGTGGGCTCGTCCAGCAGCATCAGCGCAGGTTTGAGCACCAGTGCGCGGGCGATGGCGATGCGCTGGCGCTGGCCGCCGGAAAATTCGTGGGGGTAGCGATGCCGGCTGGCCGGGTCCAGGCCCACGTCCCTGAGCACCTGGATCACCTGTGCATCGCGTTCGGCCAGGCTGCACGGCGCGTGCACCTCCAGCCCTTCGCTGATGATCTGCTGCACCGACATGCGCGGGCTGAGGCTGCCGTAAGGGTCCTGAAACACCACCTGCATCTGTTTGCGCCACGGGCGCATCTGCTGATGGCTGAGGGGGTCGAGGGCCTCGCCCTGGAAGCGAATGCTGCCGGTGGAGTCGAGCAGGCGCAGGATCGCCTGGCCCAGGGTGGATTTACCCGAGCCCGATTCGCCGACAATCCCCAGGGTCTTGCCGCGTTGCACGCTGAGGCTGATGCCGTCCACTGCCTGCAGGTACGTCTTGCGGCGAAACAGCCCGCCGCCCAACGCAAATTTCACGCTCAGGTCGTCCACCTGCAACACGGTTTCGCGGGTGTCGCTGCACAACGCTTCGCCCGAGGGTTCGGCGTCGAGCAGCAACCGGCTGTAAGGGTGCTGCGGCGCGGTGAACAGGGTTTCGCACTCGGCCTGTTCGACAATTTCGCCGGCCCGCATCACGCACACGCGCTGGGCAATGCTGCGCACCAGGTTGAGGTCGTGGCTGATCAGCAGCAGCGACATGCCCAGACGTTGTTGCAGCGACTTGAGCAGCAGCAGGATTTTGCGCTGCACGGTCACGTCCAGCGCGGTGGTGGGTTCGTCGGCGATCAGCAGTTGCGGCTCGCAGGCCAGCGCCATGGCGATCATCACCCGCTGGCGCTGGCCGCCGGAGAGTTGGTGCGGATAAGCCTTGAGTCGCTCCCGGGGTTTTTGAATGCCCACCAGTTCGAGCAGTTCGAGGATGCGCGCCTGCGCCGCCTTGCCGCCCAGGCCCTTGTGCAGCAGCAGGGTTTCGCCGATCTGCTTTTCGATGCTGTGCAGCGGGTTGAGCGAGGTCATCGGCTCCTGGAAGATCATCGCAATGCGGTTGCCGCGCAGTTTCTGCAAGGTGGCGGGCGCTGCGCCGATCAATTGCTGGTCACGGTATTTCACCGAGCCTGTGGTGTGGGTGCCG
Source organism: Pseudomonas trivialis (assembly GCF_036864995.1). Taxonomy (NCBI): domain Bacteria; kingdom Pseudomonadati; phylum Pseudomonadota; class Gammaproteobacteria; order Pseudomonadales; family Pseudomonadaceae; genus Pseudomonas; species Pseudomonas trivialis. The sequence continues at coordinate 2,354,209 of NZ_CP142151.1, forward strand.
GCTTCGGGCAGCAGTTGCAGGATCGAGTGGGCGGTCACCGACTTGCCCGAGCCCGACTCGCCCACCAGTGCCAGGCATTCGCCCTCGCGCACGTCCAGGCTGAGGTTGTGCACCACGGTCTGGCCGCTGAACGCGACGCACAGGTCGCGGATTTCGATGAGGTTCATAGGCAGTCACTCATGAGCGGGGATCGAAGGCATCCCGCAGGGCCTCGCCGATAAACACCAGCAGCGACAGGATTAGCGCCAGGGTAAAAAATGCCGTCAGGCCCAGCCACGGCGCCTGCAGATTCTGCTTGCCCTGGGCGATCAACTCGCCCAGCGACGCACTGCCGGCGGGCATGCCGAAGCCGAGGAAATCCAGGGCGCTCAAGGTGGAAATCGCGCCGGTGAGGATAAACGGCAGGTAGCTCAGGGTGGCGGTCATTGCATTGGGCAGGATATGCCGGCCAATGATCTTGCCGTCGCCCAGGCCCAGGGCGCGCGCGGCCTTGACGTACTCCAGGTTGCGCCCGCGCAGGAACTCGGCGCGCACCACGTCCACCAGGGCCAGCCAGGAAAACAGCGCCATGATCCCCAGCAGCCACCAGAAATTGGGCTCCACGAACCCCGACAGGATAATCAGCAGGTACAACATCGGCAGCCCCGACCACACTTCAAGGATGCGCTGCCCGAGCAGGTCCACCCAGCCGCCGTAGTAACCCTGCAAGGCCCCGGCGGCAATGCCGATGGCGGCGCTGATGGCAGTGAGGGCCAACGCAAACAGGATCGATACGCGCGCACCGAAGATCACCCGCGCCAGCACATCGCGGGACTGGTCATCGGTGCCCAGCCAGTTCACCGCCGAGGGCGGGCTGGGGGCAGGGCGGGTCAGCTCGTAGTTGGGTGTGTCGTCGCTGAACGGGATCGGCGGGAACAGCATCCAGCCGCCGTCATGCTTGATCAGGGTTTGCACGTAGTCACTGCGGTAGTCGGCCTGGAACGGCAGCTGCCCGCCGAACTGTTGCTCGGTGTAGCGCTTGAACACCGGAAAATACAGCTCGTTCTTGAAGCTCAGCACCAGCGGTTTGTCGTTGGCGATCAGCTCGCCGCCGAGGGTGAGCATGAACAGGCCGATAAACAGCCACAGCGACCACCAGCCCCGGCGGTTTTTCTTGAAACGCTCGAAACGGCGGCGTGCCACGGGAGACAGGTTGAGCATCAGGCGTTCCTCGCGGCGAAGTCGATACGCGGGTCCACCAGGGTGTAGCAGAGGTCACCGATGAGTTTTATCAGCAAGCCGAACAGCGTGAAGATGAACAACGAGCCGAACACCACCGGGTAGTCCCGCGACACTGCCGCTTCGTAGCTCATGCGGCCCAGCCCGTCGAGGGAAAAAATCACCTCGATCAGCAGGGAACCGGCGAAGAACACGCTGATGAACGCCTGGGGAATGCCCGAAATCACCAGCAGCATCGCGTTGCGAAACACGTGGCCGTAAAGTACGCGGCGTTCGCTCAAGCCCTTGGCGCGGGCCGTCACCACGTATTGGCGGGTGATTTCATTGAGAAACGAATTTTTGGTGAGAATGGTCAGCGTGGCGAACCCGCCGATCACCAGCGCGGTGACCGGCAGCACCAGGTGCCAGAAGTAGTCGGCAACCTTGCCCACGGTGCTCAGTTCGTCGAAGTTGTCCGAGACCAGGCCGCGCACCGGGAACCAGTTCAGCGAGGTGCCGCCGGCGAATACCACGATCAGGAACATCGCGAACAGAAACGCCGGCATCGCGTAGCCGATCACGATGGCGGTGCTGCTCCACACATCGAAGCTGCTGCCATGGCGCACCGCCTTGCGGATGCCCAGGGGGATCGACACCAGGTAGGTGATCAAGGTGGCCCACAAACCGAGGGAGATAGTCACCGGCATTTTTTCCAGGATCAGCTCGATCACGGTTTTGCCGCGAAAGAAGCTGTTGCCGAAGTCCAGTTGGGCGTAGTTGCTGAGCATCAGCCACAGACGCTCCGGGGCCGGCTTGTCGAAGCCGTACTGCTTTTCGATGTCCTTGATCAGCTTGGGGTCCAGGCCTCGGCTGGCGCGCGAGGCGCTGATGCTTTCGCCTGCGCCGGCCCCCACGCCGCCGCCGCCGATCCCCTGCAGGTGGGCGATGGCTTGTTCCACCGGTCCGCCGGGCGCGGCCTGCACGATCACGAAATTCACCAGCAGGATGATGACCAGGGTCGGGATGATCAGCAGCAGGCGCCGAACGATATAGGCAAACATCAGCGGGTACCTGCGCGTTTTTTCAGTGCGGCGTTCATTTGCTCATTAGTCAGCGGCGTGGGGCTGATTTCCCACCAGGTTTCCAGGGCTTCGTCATTTTTGGCCTCGATGGCCGGGCGACCGAAGCGGTTCCACCACGCGGCGGAGGTGCCCGGCGGGTAGTAATTGGGAATCCACAGGTAGTTCCATTGCAGCACCCGGTCCAGGGCGTGGGCGTAGGTGAGCATCTGCGCCTGAGTGTTTGCCTTGACCAGGCCTTTGATCAGGCTATCGACGGCCGGGTCTGTGAGCACCATGTAGTTGTTGGCGCCGGGGTCACGGGCGGCCGCCGAGCCAAAGAAGTTGTACAACTCCATCCCGGGCGAGGTAGTGACCGGAAAGCCTGTGACGATCATGTCGTAGTCCCGCGCCATTACGCGGTTGACGTACTGCGAGGAGTCGATACGACGAATGTTCAGGGTGATGCCGATCTGCGCCAGGTTGCGTTTGTAGGGCAGCAGCAGACGTTCCATGCCGGTCTGCGTGTTGAGGAAGGTAAATTCCAGCGGCTCGCCCTGGGCGTTCACCAGCTTGTCGCCCTCGGGTTTCCAGCCGGCTTCCTCCAGCAGGGCCAGCGCTTGCAGCTGTTTGTCGCGGATCACGCCGCTGCCGTCGGTGACCGGCGCTTTGAACACCTGGGTGAACACCTCGTCGGGCACCTGGCCGCGCAGCGGTTCGAGAATCGCCAGTTCTTCCTGGGTGGGCAACTGGGTGGCGGCCAACGGGCTGTTGGAGAAGTAGCTCTGCTGGCGAATGTAGAGGTTGTGCATCATCTGCCGGTTGGCCCACTCGAAGTCCCACAGCATCGCCAGGGCCTTGCGCACGCGGCGGTCCTTGAACAGCGGATTTTGCACATTGAATACGTAGCCCTGGGCCGGTTGCGGCATCTCTTTGGCCAGGTGCGCGCGTTGCAGACGGCCGTCGTCCAGCGCCGGGCCGTTGTAGCCGATGGAATAACCGGTGGCGGAGAACTCACGGTTGAAATCGTAGGCGCCGCCGCGCAGCACCTGGCGCGCCACCTCGGTGTCGCCAAAATATTCCAGGCTCAGGTGATCGAAGTTGTACAGGCCACGGCTGACCGGCAGGTCCTTGCCCCACCAGTAGGGGTCGCGGGTAAAGGTGATGGTGCTGCCCGAATCGATCTTGCTGACCTTGTACGGGCCGCTGCCCAGAGGCGCTTCATAGCCGCCGCCGTTGGCGAAGTCGCGGGTTTTCCACCAGTGCTCGGGCAGCACCGGCAGGCTGACCAGGTCCAGGGGCAGGGTGCGGTTCTCGTTGCTGGAGAAGTCGAAGCGCACCTGACGCTCGCCTTCGACCTCGACGCGTTTGACATCGGCGAACAGCGTACGAAAACGCAGGCTGCCTTGGGTCATCAGCAGGTCGTAGCTGTAGCGCACGTCTTCGGCGGTGATCGGTGTGCCGTCGGCAAATTGCGCCTTGGGGTTGAGGTAAAAACGCAATGACAGGCCATCGTCGGCGCGTTCCATCTTTTCTGCGACCAGGCCATAGACCGTGTAGGGCTCATCCAGCGAGCGCTGGGCCAGCGGGGAATAGAGCCAGCCGTCGATCTGAGACACGCCGATGCCTTTGTCGATATAGGGCAGCACATGGTCGAAACGGCCGATCTCCAGCGCCGAACGGCGCAGCGTGCCGCCCTTGGGCGCATCGGGATTGGCGTAGTCGAAGTGGCTGAAACCGGCGGGGTATTTGGCTGGCTCGCCGTAGACCGTCAGGTAGGGCTGCGGGGCTGCGGTCACGGCCGTGCTGACCAGCAGCAGGGCCAGGATGGAACTGATCAGTGGGGGAAACGCCAATCGCATGGTCAGCCTTGAGCGCCGGGTGAAGAATGAGGGCTGTACGTTAGCGGCTTACGGGTTGCCCGTCACCCCATGCACAACGGCCCGCCAGAAGGCGGGCCGTTGTTGGGGGGCATCAGCGCGGCAGAATCAGTCCTGGCGGCTGGTGACTTCCAGCAGGTGATAGCCGAACTGGGTTTTCACCGGGCCTTGCACGGTGTTGACCGGGGCGCTGAACACCACGCTGTCGAATTCCTTGACCATCTGACCCGGGCCGAACGAACCCAGGTCCCCGCCCTGACGGCTGGATGGGCAGCTGGAGTTGGCTTTGGCGATTTCTGCGAAATCGGCGCCGCCTTCGATTTGGGATTTGAGTTCGTTGCACTTTTCTTCAGTGGAAACGAGGATGTGGCGGGCGGTGGCTTTGGCCATTTGAGATAACTCCTTGATGTAAAAAGGGTGAGCGTACTGGATTCAGGTGGTTATTTGTTGGCAAAGTTCCACGGGGTTTTTGATCGGGCAGACGAGCGCGCCACGGTCCTGTGGCGCGCCCGCTCGCCACAGGAATACTCAACGCGGTGTTTGATGGGTTTTACAGGCTGGCCGACTCATAGGTATTGCGAGTCTGTTCGATCTCTTCGACCAGCCCATCGATGCCCGCCAGGCGCGCGCGGTTGTCATGGTCCCAAGGGTGAAAACCGGGTTTGAAGTAATGCAGCCACGGCACCAGCATCCGCGGGAATACGCCTTTGGGACCGTAGAGGAATTTGCACATGCGCCAGAACCCCTTCAAATGACCGCCGGCCTTGCGGTCGGCAAACAGCAGGCGTACATGGAAATCCAGCACCACCAGCCAGAAGAACAGGGTCGTGAACAGCATGGTGCCGGTGCGCAGCAGGTAACGCTTGGGGCCGGGCTTGATGACGCGGTTCCAGACATCGAACGCCACGGCCTTGTGCTCGGTTTCTTCAAGGGCGTGCCAGTACCACATCTGCTGGTAGCCCTTGAGTGAATCGCCGAAGCGCGAGGGGTCGCTGAGGAGGATTTCCGCAAGCATCGCGGTGTAGTGCTCAAGGGCGATAGTCACCGCCAGGTTGAAGGACGGCGGCAGGTGTTTTTTCTGCAGATCGAGGATCACCTTGAGGCGGCTGTCCAGTTTATGCGCCGGCAATCCCGCGTCCTCCAGCAGGTTGTTGTAGGCCACGTGTTCACGGCTGTGCATGGCTTCCTGGCCGATAAACCCCTGGATTTCCTTTTTCAGCGCGGGATCGTCGATGCGCGAGCGGTAGTGGCGCACGCTGTCCATGAAGAACAGCTCGCCCTGGGGAAACAGCAGCGACAGCGCGTTGAAGAAATGCGTGACGAACGGGCCTTGTTCATGCCAGTTCTTGATGCGCTCGGCAGGCAAGGCAAAACGGATATCGCGACGGATAGGCAACATGGTGCGTGCTCCTTTTTCAGAGACGGGGTTCGTCGTTGGGTTCGAACACTGGCCTGCGCGGCTTGGGCGCCATGCGTTTGCTGGCGAACACCACCAGCGCCTGGTAGGCGGCCGGCAGGCAACGGGCGAGCAGGTCGAGGAAATACGCGTCGCGGCCGATCAGCACGCGGCGCTTGTTTTTGCGCACGCCTTGCAGGATCACCCTGGCGACCTGGTCGGCGTCGGTGATGAAGAGTTTTTCGAAGTCGGCGCGGGCCTGTTGCTCGCTGTGGATCAGAAAGCCGGTCATGTTCGCGTCGATGCGGCTGCTGCGGCAGATGTCGGTGCGGATGCCGCCGGGGTGTACGCAGGTGGCGGACACCCCGCAGCGTTGCAGGTCCAGCTCCTGGCGCAGCGCCTCGGTAAAGCCACGCACGGCAAATTTGCTGGCGTTGTAGCCGCTCATGCCGGGCTGGGCGAACAGGCCGAACACGCTGGAGGTGTTGATGACATGGCCGTTGCCGCTGGCCTTGAGGTACGGCAGGAACGCTTTGGTGCCGTGCACCACCCCCCAGAAGTTGATCCCGATGATCCATTCCAGGTCGCTGTAGCTCACGCCTTCGACGGTGCTCGACAACGCCACGCCGGCATTGTTGAACACCAGGTTGACCGCGCCATGCTCCGCCACGCAGCGCGCGGCCCAGTCATTCACGGCCTGGCGGTCGGCCACGTCCAGCACCTGGGTGGTGACCCGTACCGGCGACAGGGTCGAGGACCTAATCAACGCTTCGGTGTGCTCCAGGCCCTGGCGGTTCACGTCCGCCAGCGCCAGGTGACAACCTTCTCGCGCCAGCGCCAGGGCCAATGCGCGGCCCATGCCGGACGCCGCGCCGGTGATGGCCGCCACGCGGCCGTTGAATGATTTCATGACAGGCTGCCTTCTGCAGTGGGATGGGGCGCAGGCGTTGCGCGCGTGGGCGCCGGGACGGGGGCCAGGTCGACCCCATAGTCCTTGAGCGCAAAGTGCCGGGTGAGCTGCCTGAAACGCCAGGTGGAGCCCGGCCACAACGTGGTGTTCTTGCCGGTGCGCGGGTCGAGGTACCAGCTCTGGCAGCCGCCAGTGTTCCAGATGGTGCGCTTGAGCCTGTCCTGCAATTGGCTGTTCCAGGCCTGTTCGACGGCAGGCTTGACGTCTACCGTGGCGATGCGTTTGCGCTGCATCTGTCGCAACGCATCGAGGATGTAGGCGACCTGGGCCTCGATCATCAGAATCATCGAGTTGTGCCCCAGCCCGGTGTTGGGCCCGACAATCAGGAACAGGTTTGGATAGCCCGGCACCGTGGTGCCTTTATAGGCATGTGCGCCGTCGTGCCAGGTGTCCATCAGGTCAACGCCGTGGCGCCCGATGATGCAGTCGCGGGGCAGGGGATCGCTGGCCTGGAAACCGGTGCCGAAGATCAGGCAGTCGGCCGGGTGCTTGATGCCGTCGGCGGTGATTACGCCGTCGGCTTCGATGCGCAGCACCGGTTCGGTCACCACCTCGACATTGCTGCGCGACAGCGCCGGGTAGTAGTCGTTGGAGATCAGCACGCGCTTGCAGCCGATGGTGTAGTCCGGCGTGAGGGTCTTGCGCAGCGATGGGCGGGCGACCTGCCTGCGCAAATGACGCAGGGCGATTTTCTGCACCATTTTCATCAGCCGGGGATGCAGGGCAAAGCCCACCACGCGACCTTCGAGCGCCCAGTAAAAGGCGCTGCGGACCAGCCGCTGGGTGAAGGGCAGGTGTTTGAACAGCCAGCGTTCGGCGGCGGAAATCGGTCGGTCGGGCTTGGGCATGATCCACGGCGGGGTGCGCTGGAACAGGTCCAGGTGCGCCACCTGCGGTGCAATCTGCGGTACGAACTGGATGGCACTGGCCCCGGTGCCGATCACTGCGACACGCTTGCCCTTCAGGGAATAGTCGTGGTCCCACTGCTGGGAGTGGAAGCGCTTGCCCTTGAAACTCTCCAGACCCGGAATGTCCGGCAGCGCCGGGCGCGACAAGCCGCCCATGCCCGACACCAGCACCCGCGCGCTCACCTGGCGGCCATCGCTGAAGCTCAGCTGCCAGCGCTGCTGGTGTTCATCGAACACCGCGCGTTGCAGTCCCATGCCGAACCGCAGGTAGGGCGCCAGCTCAAAGCGCTGCGCGCATTGCTCGAGGTAGGCGCGGATCTCGGCCTGCGGCGCAAATTGCCGCGACCAGTGCGGGTTGGGCGCAAACGAATACGAGTACACGTGGGACTGCACATCGCAGGCGCAGCCGGGGTAGTGGTTGTCGCGCCAGGTGCCGCCGAGGGTCGGGGCTTGCTCGGCAACAAAAAAGTCATTGAAGCCAGCCTGCTTGAGCTGGATGGCCATGCACAGGCCGGCAAAGCCTGAGCCGATGATGGCAATGTCGATTGATTCACGCTGGGTATTCATGGGCAGTCCCTCATGGGCATCGGGTGCGCTCCTGTTTTTTGGATGAAACACCATTGCAAAGGAAATTTGAATTACATATTTTAAAAAAGATTTTAAATAATCTACCTGAAAAATTCGCCCACGCCAGGACCTTGTTTGGTATGTGCGCCTTGTCCGACGGACGCGCACGCTATGAGTGAGGCCCGCAAGCAGGGCAGGGACGATGGCTGAGGCCTCGATCAATAACGGTCGGGTCGCCAGCTCCAGGGAAGCGGAGGACGAAGCGATGGCTGTCGAATGGGGTGTGGCTGCAGCGGTGTTTGTCGGTGCAAGCGCGGCGTTATGGGGCTTGAGTGCCTGGATGACGCGGCGCATAGAAGCGGCCGTGCCGCGCAACGGGCGGGTGGTGGAGGTCAATGGCGAGCGCTTTCATTATGTCGAGGAGGGCAGCGGCCCACCGCTGGTGATGATTCACGGTCTGATGGGCAGCAGTCGCAACCTCACCTATGCCTTGTCTGGCCGATTGAGTGCGCATTTTCGCGTGATCAGCCTCGACCGCCCGGGCTCCGGCTATTCCTCCCGTGGCAAAGGCACGGCGGCGGACCTGCCGGCCCAGGCGCGGCAGATCAGCGAGCTTATAAACACCCTGGGCCTGCATAAACCGCTGGTGCTGGGCCATTCCCTGGGCGGCGCGATTGCCCTGGCGCTGGCGCTTGATCATCCCGAGACGGTGTCCGGCTTGATTCTGGTGGCGCCGCTGACTCATCCCCAGCGCCTGTTGCCGCCGGTATTCCTGTCTCTGGCCGTGCGCCCGGCGTGGCTGCGCCGCTGGGTCGCGCACACGCTGACCTTGCCCATCGGCCTGTTGACCCAACGCTCGGTGGTCAAGGGCGTGTTCGCGCCCGATGCCGCCCCGGCCGATTTCGCCACCCGAGGCGGCGGATTGCTGGGCATGCGTCCTGACAATTTCTACGCAGCCTCCACCGAGATCAACCAGGTCAACGATGACCTGCCGCACATGGTGGCGCGCTATCCGCAACTGACCCTGCCGATCGGGCTGATCTATGGCTCGCGGGACAAGGTGCTCGACTTGCGCAAACACGGCCAGGCCCTGACCAGCAAGGTGCCCGGGCTCAAGCTGCAGGTGGTGGAGGGCTGTGGGCACATGCTGCCGATTACGGCTACCGAACGGGTGGCGGTGTTGGTGGAGCAGGTCGCCAGACGTGCCCGAACTGGAGAAAACGCCACGATTGCGCCTGCGCCACTTGCCTTGGTGCGTCCGTAGCGTGGCGATTCGACGCGCGATTTCACCGCGTCAACGCCCGCTCTGCAGACCTGACCGAGCAGCTGAAAAACAGACTGCCCGGTCACGCAAAAAAGGGCTGAAGAAATAGTTGACGAGCTAACGATTCCGCGCTATTTATTTTAAAAAATTATTTCAATGTGTAATTTGAAACAGTTTTTGAAATGCCTAAGAGCGAATAAAATAATGAAAAAAACGCCTTTTATCGCATGGCTGACTGCTGCAGGCAGTCGGCGCTCCATCAACCCGCTTGCTGCCCAGCGTGCGCGGAGGCTGCCATGAATCAGACCCTGGCAGCACCAGGCGTATGGACCGACGGCAAGCGCCACCTGTGGTGGCTGGGCATCATGCCGCTGGCCACGCCCTTGCTCTCTGGAGCCCTGGCCATCGCCACTGGCGTTCAAACGTTGTGGTGGGTGGGCGTGCTGGTGATCTTCGGCCTGATTCCCCTGATCGACGGTCTGCTCGGCGAAGACGTCAGCAACCCGCCCGAGTCCGCCGTCAGCCACCTCGAAAGCCAAAGCTACTACCGCTGGATCGTCTACATCGGCGTGCTGTTCGTGATCGCTTCGGTGGTGGTCACCGGTTGGCTCGCGGCCGGCGGCATCGACTGGATCATCAACGGTGGCCTGCTGCGCGCCACCGCCACCCTGGACCCTGCCAGCGGGCTGGCAAAAGCCGCCGCCGTTATGACCGCGCGCACCGAGTTGCACGGCGCGGTTGGCTTGTTCACCTACCTGGGCATGGCGATGTCCACCGGCGCGGCCACCGGCATTGCCATCAATACCGCCCATGAGCTGGGCCACAAGCCTCGTCCGCTGGAGGTGTTCCTGGCCAAGGTGACCCTGGCGCCGACCTTCTACGGGCACTTTTACACCGAACACAACCGTGGCCATCACGTGCGGGTTGCCACGCCGGAAGACCCTGCCAGTTCCCGGCTGGGCGAAAGCTTCTGGGCATTCCTGCCGCGCTCGGTGTGGTTCAGCGCCCGCTCGGCGTGGAACCTGGAGCGTGAACGCCTGCGCAAACTCGGCCTGCCGGCCTGGCACTGGAAAAACGCCGTATTGAGCGCGTGGATGTACAGCGTGGTGTTGTGGGGCGCGATGATTGCCTGGCTGGGCGCGGCAGTGATTCCGTTTCTGATCATTCAGGGCGTGTACGGCTTCTCGTTGCTGGAGGTGGTCAACTACGTCGAGCATTACGGCCTCAAACGCCAGAAGTTGCCCAATGGCCGTTATGAGCGCTGCTCGCCGCGCCATTCGTGGAACAGCAATCGCATCGTCACCAATATCTTTCTGTTCCAGTTGCAACGGCATTCGGACCATCACGCCAACCCCACCCGCAGTTACCAGTCGCTGCGTCACTTCGATGAGTCGCCGCAACTGCCCTACGGCTACGCCAGCATGATCGTCTGGGCCTATGTGCCGTACCTGTGGCGCCGCCGTATGGACCAACGCGTGCTCAATCATTACGCCGGCGATCTCTCACTGACCAATCTTCAACCGTCACAGCGCGCGAAGTATCTGCACCAGTACGGTCGCGGCGCTGCGCCCCATTGAAGCTGCAATAACGTTGTATGACCCGAACAACAATAATTTCAAGGGAAGGACGTCCACCATGCAAACACCTGCCAGGTTCATCTCTCCTATCGTTCTGGCCGCGTTGGGCCTGATCGTCTACCACCAGGCCCAGGCCGCGCGCATCGAGCCCGCCGGCAGTGCCTTTACGGCGCAGGGCCCGATCAGTTTTTCCAAGGGCAAGCTGATCAGCGCCGACTGCACCATCAAGGTCGCCGGCAAGGTCGCGGCCGATGGCTCCTCGGTGAATGTCGACAAGGTCGAGTTCGACGGCGGCCTCAAGTGCAGCCGCGTCGAGGCTATCAACCTGCCCTGGGTGCTGATCGCCCGGGACACGCAAAGCGGCTCCATGTCCAGGATCAGCGTCGACGTGCATGCCTTCGGCCTGGGCGGCAAGTGCGGCCCGTCTACCGCCGATGGCACCTGGGATAACGCCACCGGCAAGCTGGAGGCCCGCGATGTGCCGATTGGCGAGGACTGCAGGATCAAGTCGGTGTCGATCAAGATGCCGCCCACTTTCAAAGTGGTCGACTGAGCACTCGGATTTGTTACAGCGGTAAATGCATTGAAATTTGGCTGGAAAGGGAAGTTCTGCAGTTTCACCGTGACCTCTCGTTCATGGCCATTACCCCTGGCGAAATGATTCGCCACAACATGTGAGGAAAAACAATGAAAAGCTTGAAAACCCTCGTTTGTGCAACTTCGTTTGCCCTGTGCCTTGGCGCGGCGTCGATGGCTAATGCGGCAACTATCGCGCCGGCCGGTGCCGGCTTCTCGACGGCAGGCTCCATCACTGTGACGTCGCCTGCCTCCCTGAACCTGCCCGTCACATGCAACATCACCTTCACCGGTACCGTCGCAGGCAACGGTGCGAGCGCTGCCATCACCGGTGCATCGGTCAGTGGTTCCAACTCCCTGTGCAGCGTGCCGGTGCTGCAAGGCTTGCCCTGGACGCTGAGCGTCGCCAGCGGTGGCCCGGATGCGTTCACCGGGACGGTTTCCGGGGTGAACTTCAAGATCCTCAACAACTGCTCGAGCTCGCCGGTGACCATCAATGTCAACTGGAGCAACTCCACCAATACCTTGAGCGTCCCAAGCGCCCAGACCGTGGGCAGTTGCAAGATCACTGCGCTGACTGCCGTGCCGAACCCTGCGTTTACCGTGACGCCCTGAGGGCCCGGAGCGCTTGACGTGATGATCACACGTTGAAATACGCAAGTGCCTCGCAAGAGGCACTTGTTGCGGCGAGGTCAGGTCGGGACAGCCGATCCTGGAGGATAAAAATAAGGAGTGGAGCATGAATAATAAGAAACGGCAGGCCCGCACATTGTTGAGCCTGGCAGTCCTCGGCGGCCTTATCGGTGTAACGGGTCAGACGCAAGCCGGCGGTTTTGGAACGCCGACCTTCGGCGCTCCCGGATGGGGGCGTGCCTTCGGTGGCGGCTCGCTGTTCCAGAACGATCCTTCGGCGGCCTATAACAACCCGGCGGCCATGGCCTTTATCGATCACAACATCTCGCAGTTCACCGTTGATTACGCGCGTATCAACGTCAAGTACAAGGGCACGGCCAAGGATTATGCAGGCAATGCACCTGCCAGCGTCGACCCCACGGATTTCAGCTCCACGCCTCGGACCGGCGACGGTGGCCAGGGCGGCTTTACTGCGTGGCTCCCAACCGGCTTTATGGTAATGCCGATCAACGATCGCTTTGCCTTCGGCTTGAGCCAGGTGGTGCCGATGGGTGCGCGCACCACGTGGGACCAGGACTGGATCGGCCGCGACTTTGCCGTCGATACCCGCATTGAAACGGTCGGTGTCACCGGCTCGTTATCGTTCAAGGTCAACGATCAGTTCTCGCTGGGCGGTGGCGCCATCGTGCAGCACACCAAGGGCTTTGTGAGCCAGAACCTTGACCTGTATTCGGCCGCGGCGCTGTCGCCGAACATCGGTCTGCCGTTCCCCTCAGGCGTAGGCTCCGCGCTGATGCGCGTGAAGGTGGATAACACCTCCGTGGGCTGGTTTGCCGGCGTGGTCTGGAAACCGACCGATGTCGACACCCTGGGCCTGAACTACCACGCAAAAATCAAGAACAAGCTGGAGGGCAAATACAACATCTACGCCGACGAGGCCAACAGGACGCTGATCGAAAGCGGCCTGCCGTCGCTGGCGTATCCAGGGCTGAACCTCAACGCCAACGGCGCCAATGCCTCGGCGCAACTGGACGTGCCGGCCAACGCCTCCGTTGACTGGGTACACCAGTTCAATGACCGCCTGACCCTGGGCGCCAGCGTCACCTGGACCCAGTGGTCGTCGTTCAAGGCGCTGACGTTGAAGTCCGACGGCCAGCAAATCGTGTCGATTCCCTATAACTACAAGGACACCTGGATGGTGTCGCTGGGTGGTGACTATAAATTCACCGATGACTTCACCTTCCGCGCTGGCGTGGCCACCGACCAGACGCCTACGCGCAACTCCACGCGTGACCCGCGTATCCCGGACGGGGATCGGATTTTCGCGTCCCTGGGCTTCGGCTACAACATTCGCGCCATTCCCGGTTTGAGCATCGACGGTGCCTACTCGCGGCAATTCGTCGAGAAAGCCAAGCTCAGGACGCAAAACCAGGACCGTCTCGGTGGGGCGACGCTGGACGGCAAGGCCGATGCGAAGGGCGAAGTGGTCAGCCTGTCGGCGACCTACGCGTTCTGACCTCGTCGCCATGGGCCTCACGGGCGACCCATGGCGATGCAATCGAGTAACAGGCGGCTGACGGGGTCGGCTGCTTTTTTTGGCTCAAACATTAAATAAAAATTTCAAAGTTTAATTTGAATTTGCTCCATCCTGAAATCGAGAGAGGTGTCCCATGGTTATCTGGTTATTGGTGGGTGTCGCCGCCGCGATTGTCCTGGCGTATCGACAAGCCGCCGCCGCGCTGTGGCTCGGCACTGGCCTGGTATGGCTGGCGATGGGTTACCTGTTCAGCGTGGCGGCGGGTGTGGGCATCACCCTTGCGGCGCTGCTGGTGGTATTGCCCGCGCTGCTGCTGGCGATCAAACCGCTGCGGCGTGCGCTGTTGACCGGCAAGGCGCTGGCGCTGTTTCGCACGATCATGCCGGCGATGTCCGACACCGAGCGTGCGGCCATCGAGTCCGGCACCGTGTGGTGGGACGCCGAGCTGTTCAGCGGCAAGCCCGACTGGCAGCGCCTCTTGAAAGCTGCACCGGCCAGTCTGAGTGCCGAAGAGCAGGCCTTTCTCGACAACGAAGTCGAAACCCTGTGCGACATCGCCAACGACTGGGAAACCACCCAGGTCTGGCAGGACATGTCCCCGCAAGCCTGGCAGTACACCAAGGACGCCGGGTTCCTCGGCATGATCATTCCCCGGCAGTACGGCGGCAAAGGCTTCTCCCACTACGCCCATTCGCAGGTGGTGATGAAGCTGTCGACCCGCTGCTCGGCGGCGGCGATTTCGGTGATGGTGCCCAATTCCCTGGGCCCGGCCGAACTGCTGTTGCATTACGGCACCGATGCCCAGCGCAACTACTACCTGCCGCGTCTGGCGCGGGGCGAAGATATCCCGTGTTTCGCGCTGACCAGTCCGTATGCCGGCTCCGATGCCGGTGCGATTCCCGACCTTGGCATCGTCTGCAAAGGCCTGCACGAGGGCCAGGAAGTCCTCGGTTTCAAAGTCACCTGGGACAAGCGCTACATCACGTTAGGGCCCATTGCCACGGTGCTCGGCCTGGCGTTTCGCGCCGAAGACCCCCAGGGCCTGCTCGGCGCGCCGGGGACGCTGGGCATCACCTGCGCGTTGATCCCCACCTCGCACCCCGGGGTGAACAGCGGCCGTCGCCACTGGCCATTGAACGCGGTATTCCAGAACGGCCCCACCACCGGCAAGGATGTGTTTATTCCGCTGGAGTGGGTGATCGGTGGCCGTGAACAGGTCGGCAATGGCTGGCGCATGTTGATGGAATGCCTGGCGGCGGGGCGCGCGATTTCGCTGCCATCGGCCAACGTCGGCCTGGGCAAGGTCGCGGTGCGCGGCACCACGGCGTACGCGGCGATGCGCAAGCAGTTCGGCCTGCCCATCGGCAAGTTCGAAGGGGTGCAGGCACCGCTGGCGCGCATGGCCGGGCATCTGTATGCCTGCGATGCGGTGCGCAAGGTGTCGGTAGCGTCTCTGGATGCCGGGGAGAAGCCCTCGGTGATTTCGGCCATCGCCAAGTACCACGTCACCGAGCGTGCGCGGATGATCGTCAACGACGGCATGGACATCGTCGCGGGCAAGGGCATCTGCATGGGGCCCAACAACTTTCTGGCCCGCGCTTACCAGCAAAGTCCCATCGCCATCACGGTGGAAGGCGCGAACATCATGACCCGCTGCCTGATCATCTATGGCCAGGGCCTGATTCGTTGCCATCCCTATGTGTTTCGCGAGATGGAAGCGGCGCGCAACCCGGACCGGCGCAAGGCGCTGGAAGCGTTCGACAGCGCGATGTTCGGCCATATCAGCTTTGTGCTGGCCAACACCGTGCGCGCGGCGGTGCATGGGCTGACCGGCGGCCGCCTGATTGCCGCTCCGGCCCACACCGAGCCCGCGCTTGCGTGCTACTACCGCCAGGCCAATCGTCTGTCGGTGGTGCTGGCGCTGGTGTCGGACGTGTCCATGGGCGTACTCGGCGGTGCCCTCAAGCGCAAGGAAAGCATCACCGGGCGCCTGGGCGATGTGCTGTCGCAGTTGTACATCCTGTCCTGCGTGCTCAAGCGCTTTGAAGACGACGGCCGGCCCCAGGCGGACCTGCCGTTGGTGCACTGGTCGGCCCGGGACGCATTGCTGCGGGCCCACGAAGCGTTGGCCGAAGTGCTCGATAACTATCCGTCCAAAGCGGCGGCAGCGGTGCTGCGTGGCTTGAGTTTTCCGTTGGGCATCCCCCTGCGCAAACCGTCCGATCACCTGCTGGCCGAGGTCGCCGACCTGGTGCAGACGCCCTGCGAAACCCGCGACCGTTTGCTCGCCGATTCCTATATTCCCCGGCCGGAAATCGACAAGCTGGCTTACGGCGAATTGGGCTTCCGGTTGTTGCCTCAACTGGAGTTGATCGAAGCGCGGCTCAAGCCTGCGATCAAGCAGGGCGTGCTCGAACCGATGCCGACTTCCGCTGTGGCCTTTACCGCCTGGCGCGTCAAGGCGCGGGCGCTGGACCTGATCAGCGATGACGAAGACACCCTGCTCGGGCGCTATGTGGAATACGCCGACCACGCCATCCAGGTGGACGACTTCGCGCAAGACTTCGGTTTGCTGGAGGCACTGCAGCAGCGCAAGCAAGCGCTGGAGCCGGCCAAAGTGGCGAGCGGGCTTGCCCCGCGTTGGGCGGCGAAGCAGCCCCAAAACCAGCCCACGCGCAGTGCCTGATACCACGCATTCGTCTTACGGGGGCTGCTTCGCCGCCCAACGCGGGGCAAGCCCGCTCGCTACAGAGGCCTGTGGCAGTTTTCGAATAGTGTGCAAGGAATGTATTTATGAGTGACCGCTACCTTTCGTTCGTCAATTCCCCCTGGGGGCGACGCGTGGCCCAGGCCGCCGGCCTGCCGCAACCCGTGCCTCTGCAGCGCCATCGCAGCGGTCAGGCCGCGTTGGTCAATCCGGTGATCGTCGCCGGGGCAGGGCGCCTGGCCGAGCAGGTGCACCGCCTTTTCACGGCCACCGACACCGTCGCTGCCACCCCGGCGACGCTGAAGGCGCCGTCTACAGTGAAGGTGCAGGGCGCGGTGTTCGATGCCACCGGTGTGGTCGACGTGCAGCAGCTCGACACGCTCTACGCGTTCTTCCACGCCAATGCCCGGCGCCTTGGCCCGCAGTCACGGGTGGTGGTGCTCGGCACCGCGCCGGAACACTGCCAGGCGCCGCCGCAGTCCATCGCCCAACGCGCCCTCGAGGGCCTGGTGCGCTCGCTGGCCAAGGAGCTGCGCCGGGCCATTACCGTGCAGTTGATCTACGTGGCGCCGGGCGCCGAAGACGCGCTCGACAGCAGCCTGCGCTTTTTCCTGTCGCGCCGCTCCGCGTATGTCTCGGGGCAAGTGGTGCGCCTGGAGAAACCGGTGGACGGCCAGGTCGCGGTCGACTGGGACGCGCCCTTCGCCGGCCGCCGTGCGTTGGTGACCGGCGCCAGCCGGGGCATCGGTCTGGCCATCGCCCAAGTGCTGGCCCGGGACGGCGCCCATGTGGTGTGCGTGGATGTGCCCCAGGCCCGGGATGCATTGCAACAGGCGGCGAGCAGCGTGGGCGGCTCGGCTCTGGCGCTGGACATCACCGCCGCGGATGCCGCCGCCTCGTTGCATGACCACATCAGCCAGCACGGCGCCTTTGATGTGGTGGTGCACAACGCCGGGATCACCCGCGACAAGACCATCGCCAAAATGAGCGAAGACGCCTGGCGCAGTGTGCTGGCGGTCAACCTGCAGGCACCGTGGCAATTGAGCCAGGCGCTGCTCGACCAGCAGGGCCTGAACCCGGGCGGGCGCATCGTCTGCGTGTCGTCGATTTCCGGCATCGCCGGCAACCTGGGGCAGAGCAATTACGCCACCTCCAAGGCCGGTGTGATCGGCCTGGTGCACGCGCTGGCACCCCAGGCGGCCGCGCAGCAGGTGACAGTGAATGCGGTGGCGCCCGGGTTTATCGAAACCCGGATGACCGCGAAAATTCCGCTGATGATCCGCGAAGCGGGGCGGCGCATGAATTCGCTGTCCCAGGGCGGTCAGCCCATCGACGTGGCCGAGACCATCGCCTGGCTGGCCCATCCGGCCTCGGGCGGGGTCAATGGCCAGGTGGTGCGGGTATGCGGCCAAAGCCTGCTGGGAGCCTGAGCCATGGACTACGTAACGCAGATCATCGACCCGCCACCTTCGCGCACCCGACTGCTGCTGGACGGGGTGCGCGCCTTGCGCAAGCCCGCGCTCGACGGTGCGCCGCTGTTGCCCACTCAGTGCCTGGTGCGTTCGGCCGTGGAGCTGTCACCTGCTGGCATCGCCACCTATGGCCGTGCCTGTGGTTTCCGGCGTGAGCAGGGCGTGCCGCTGTCCTATCCCCACGTACTGGCGTTTCCCTTGCACCTGATGCTGCTGACCCGGCCGAGTTTCCCGTACCCGGCCAGCGGCATGGTGCACCTGGCCAACCGCATCCGTCAGCATCAGCGTTTGCACGAAGGCCAGGCCCTGCGCCTGGAGGTGTATTGCGAGCGCTGGGTGGCCCACCCCAAGGGCCAGGCGCTGAGCATCGCCACCCGCGCTTACGGCGCCGGCGCCCTGGTGTGGGAAAGCGACAGCCTTTACTTGCGCCGCGAGGTGGAAAATCCCGTCGGCGAGCCGTGGCACGACGCGCTGCCCTTGCAGGAAGAAGGCCTGTTGCGCACCCAGCGCTGGGTGTTGCCCGCCGACCTGGGACGTCGTTTCGCCAGGGTGTCGGGGGACTTCAATCCGATTCATACCTCGCTGATCGGCGCAAAAATCTTTGGTTTTCGCCGCGCCATCGCCCACGGCATGTGGACCCTGGGCCGGGCGCTGGCCGCCGGGCAACCACCGGGCGGCCTGGCCGCAGCCGAGGCCCATTGCGACTTCAAATTGCCGATCTTCCTGCCCGGCCAGGTCGCGCTGTGGAGCAATCCGCTGAGCGGCCCGCGCCGGGCATTCGAAGTGCGCAACGTCGCGGGCGACAAGCCGCACATGCGCGGGCTGTTTATCTGGAAAGAGAACCTGGCATGAGTGACTACAGCTTCAACCCGGCGCCGACACGCCGTGTGGCGATCATCGGCGGCAACCGCATTCCGTTCGCCCGTTCCAACACGGTGTATGCCTTCGAGAGCAATCAGGATTTGCTGGTGGCTGCGCTGCAAGGCCTGGTGGATCGCTACAACCTGCACGGCCAGCGCCTGGGCGAGTTTGCCGCAGGCGCGGTGATCAAGCATTCGCGGGACTTCAACCTGGCGCGAGAGTCGTTGCTGTCGACCACACTGTCGCCTGAAACGCCCGCCTACGATGTGCAGCAGGCCTGCGGCACGGGGCTTGAAGCAGCGTTGCTGGTGGCGAACAAAATCGCCCTCGGCCAGATCGAGGTGGGCATTGCCGGTGGCGCCGACACCACCTCCGATGCGCCCATCGGCATCAATGAATCCCTGCGCCACGTATTGCTGGCGGCCAATCGCGGCAAAGGCCTGGGCGATAAGCTCAAGGCGCTGCTCAAGGCGCGCCCGGCGATGCTGTTCAAGCCACTGCTGCCGCGCAATGGCGAGCCGCGCACCGGCCTGTCCATGGGTGAGCATTGCGAAGAAATGGCCAGGCGCTGGCAGATCAAGCGCCTGGCCCAGGACGAATTGACCCTCACCAGCCATCAGCGTCTCGATGCCGCCTACGCGCGCGGCTTTTTCGATGACCTGATCAGCCCCCATCGCGGCCTGGCCCGCGACAACAACCTGCGCGCCGATACCAGCCTGGAAAAACTCGCCGGCCTGGCGCCGGCCTATGACCGCGAGCACGGCACCCTCACCGCCGGCAACTCCACGCCGCTCACCGATGGCGCCTCGGTGGTGCTGCTGGCCAGTGAGGCCTGGGCCGTCGCCCATGGCTGGCCGGTGCTGGCCTACCTGCGAACCGGCGAGACGGCGGCGGTGAATTTCGTCGACGGCAGCGAAGGCCTGCTGATGGCCCCGGCCTACGCCGTACCGCGCATGCTCAAGCGTGAAGGGCTGAGCTTTGCCGATTTCGATTTCTTCGAGATCCACGAAGCATTCGCCGCCCAGGTGCTGTGCACGCTCAAAGCCTGGGAAGACCCCGACTACTGCCGCGAACGACTGGGCCTGGAGGCGCCGCTGGGCGCCATCGACCGCGCGAAGATGAACGTCAACGGCGGCTCGCTGGGCTGCGGTCACCCCTTTGCCGCCACCGGAGGCCGGCAACTCGCCGCGCTGGCCAAGGCCATCCATGAACGCGGCGCAGGGCGCGGCCTGATCTCGATCTGCGCAGCGGGCGGCCTGGGCATCACCGCCATCGTCGAAAAATAGCGCCACCCATAACAACAACAGGGAAAACTGCCATGAACGCTATCAGCCTGGAACAGACCGAACGCATCTGGTTGAACGCTTACCTGCCCGGGGTTCCGGCAGACATTGAGGGCGATATAGAGGCCTACCCATCGTTGCGCGAAGTGTTCCTCGAACACTTGGAGAAATTTCGCGAGCGCGTGGCCTACGTCAGCATCGGCACCGAGATGACATACGCCGACTGGCAGGCTCAGGGCATTGCGTTTGCCGCGTGGCTGCAGGGCCAGGGTGTGAAAAGGGGCGACCGCGTGGCGCTGATGATGCCCAATTGTTTGCAATATCCGATCTGCTTGCTGGGCACGATCCTGGCCGGTGCGGTGGTGGTCAACGTCAACCCGCTGTACACCTCCCATGAGCTTAAACACCTGCTCAAGGACAGCGGCGCCGAGACCGTGGTGATCTTCGAAAACTTCGCCCACACCCTGGAAAAAGTCATGGAGGGCAGCAGTGTCAAACGCGTGGTGGTGGCAGCCATCGGTGACCTGCTCGGCACCTTCAAGGGCGCGGCGATGAACTTCATCCTGCGCCGTGTGCAGCAGCAGGTGCCGGTGTTCCACCTGCGCGGTTCGGTGCGTTTCAACCAGGTGTTGAAACAGGGGCGGGCGCTCAATCACCTGCCGGTGCCGATGCAACGCGATGACCTGGCCTTTCTGCAATACACCGGCGGCACCACGGGCGACGCCAAGGGTGTGATGCTCAGCCACCGCAATATCATCGCCAACCTGTTGCAGGCCAAGGCTTGGGTCGGCGACCAGTTGGACCAGGCGCAACAGCAGAGCAACGTGACGCTGTTGCCGCTGTATCACATCTTTTCCCTGACGGTGAACTGCCTGATGTTCATGTGCCTGGGCGGGCGCAATATCCTGATCGCCAACCCACGGGACGTGAAGCGTGTGCAGATGATCCTGCGCAAGGAACGCTTCAACGGGATCGCCGGGGTGAACACGCTGTTCAACGGTTTGCTGGAGAACAAGGACTTCTGCGCGCGGGATTTTTCCGCCCTGCGCCTGGTGATCGCCGGCGGCATGGCTACCCACACCGCGGTGGCCAAGCGTTGGAAGGACGTCACCGGGCTGCCGATCATCGAGGGCTACGGCCTAACCGAATGCTCGCCGGTGGTGAGCATCAGCCCCATCGATATTTCGCGCATGCGCGAGATGGAATTCACCGGCAGCATCGGCGTGCCGCTGCCGTCGACCTGGGTGCGGTTCGTGCGGGCAGACGGCGAGATTGCCGAGATTGGCGAACAGGGCGAATTGCAAGTGCGCGGCCCGCAGGTGATGCAGGGTTACTGGAAGCGGCCCAAAGAAACGGCGGAGGTATTGGACGCGCAGGGTTGGTTGTCGACCGGGGATATCGGGGTGATGGATGAGCGTGGGTATATCCGTCTGGTGGATCGCAAGAAGGACATGATTCTGGTCTCGGGTTTCAATGTGTACCCCAACGAGATCGAAGACGTGGTGGCGATGCATCCCGGCGTGGCTGAAGTGGCGGCCATCGGGGTGGAGGATGGGGTGACCGGAGAGAGAGTGAAGATTATTGTGGTGCGCAAGGATCCGAGCTTGAGCCAGGCGCAGATTCTTGCGCATTGTCGGGAGTATTTGACGGGGTACAAGGTGCCCAGGTATGTGGAGTTTCGGAGTTCCGAGTTGCCCAAAACTACGGTGGGGAAGGTGTTGCGCAGGGCTTTGCGGTGAGCTTTTTGGCTGGGTTTACGGGGGCATATCCGTTATTTAGGTGATGGCGGCTGGCGGCTCCGCCCTTACGGCAGGTCACTTTTGGAAGGACCGGAAGCCGGCCCGGCGTCCTTAGAGCCGACCGGAATTGTCTGCCGAGCGCTGTACAA
Organism: Pseudomonas trivialis; assembly: GCF_036864995.1. Lineage (NCBI taxonomy): Bacteria > Pseudomonadati > Pseudomonadota > Gammaproteobacteria > Pseudomonadales > Pseudomonadaceae > Pseudomonas > Pseudomonas trivialis. The sequence goes on from NZ_CP142151.1 coordinate 2,375,983, forward strand.
AATGTGGGAGGGGGCTTGCTCCCGATGGCTGAGTGTCAGTCAGCTTATGTATAGCTGACCCACCCTCATCGGCAGCAAGCCCCCTCCCACATTTGGATCTCCATTTGTCTGATGGATATCACACTGCTTTTGATCTTGCTTTTGATCTTAGGCGCCCCGTCAACCACCCATAGACCCCGCCCAAAAAGCTCAACCCACATAAGCCCCCGGATTTACCAAATTCAACGGCCGCTGCCCCCCCAACGCCGCCAGCAGATTATCAACCGCACACCTGGCCATCGCCTCCCGTGTCTCATGAGTCGCCGACCCAATATGTGGCGTCGCCACCACATTATTCAACCGCAGCAACGGCGAAGCATGCTCCAGCGGCTCACGCTCGAACACATCCAGCCCGGCCGCACGAATCGTGCGCTGTTGCAGCGCGTCCACCAGCGCCGTCTCGTCCACCACCTTGCCCCGCGAGATATTGATAAAGATCGTCTCTGGCCCCATCAGCGCAAACTCGCGTGCGCCGATCAGCTTTTCCGTCTGCGCTGTCAGCGGCAACGTGAGGCACACAAAGTCAGCCTGTTGCAGCAGGTCGTCCAGGCTGCGGTACTGCGCACCAAAACGCGCGTCCACCTCAGGCTTGGGCGAATGACTGTGGTAGATCACCGGCATGCCAAAGCCGAAATGCCCACGCTGGGCCAGGGCTTCGCCGATACGGCCCATGCCGACGATGCCCAGGGTCTTGCCGTGCACGTCGCTGCCAAAATGCGCGGGGCCGATGTTTTTGTGCCATTGACCGGCGCGCACCATGTCGGCCAGTTCCACCACCCGGCGGGCGGTGGCCAGGATCAGCGCAAAACCGGTGTCGGCGGTGGTTTCGGTGAGTACGTCCGGGGTATTGCTGAGCAGGATGCGGCGTCGGGTGAGGTAGTCGATGTCGTAATTGTCGACGCCCACCGACACACTGGCCACGGCCTCGAGTTTGGGCGCCAGGTCGAGCAGTTCGGCGTCCAGGCGCAGGCTGGCGCCGAGCAGGCCGTGGGCGCCGGGCAGGGCGTCGCGCAGTTTGGCCAGGCCGGCTTCGTCAAGGGCATCGATCAGGGTGACGTCTGCGTGTTCGTGCAGGCGCGCCATCAGCGGTGCGGAGAGTTTTTTGTACAGCACGACGGATTTTTTCATGAGGTCTTTACCTTCAGCTCCAGAGTAGGTGAGGACGCGCGGTCGCTGGCGCCGGGCTTGAGGAAAATGGTCAGCACGACTGACAGCATCAACGCACCGCTCATCAGCAGGTAGGAAGTGCCCGGCGAACCGGTGCTGCTATTGAGGTAGCCCACCAGGTACGAGCCGCCGAACGAGCCGAGGGCGCCCATGCTGTTGATCAGTGCCATGGCGCCGCCGGCGACGTTGGCCGGGAGAATTTCCGGCACGATGGCAAAAAACGGCCCGTAGGGCGCATACATGCAGGCCCCGGCAATCACCAGCAGGGTGTAGGACCACCAGAAATGTTCGGCGCCAAGCGCGTAGGAGGCATAGAAGGCGATGGAGGCAATCAGCAGCGGCGGCCACACGAAGCGTTTGCGCTTTTGCAGCTTGTCCGAGCCCCACGACACCACGAGCATGGCGATCACCGCCGCCAGATACGGCAGCGCCGACAGCCAGCCGGCCTCAACCATATCCATCTGAAGGCCTTTCTTGAGGATCGACGGCAACCACAACACAAAGCCGTACACGCCGATGCTCCAGCAGAAAAACTGCAGCGCGAGGATGATCACCTTGGGCGAGCGAAACGCTTCGGCGTAGTTCTTAACAGCCTTGATGCCTACCTGTTCGGCGGCGAGGGCGCTTTCCAGGCTTTGTTTTTCGCTGTCGCTGAGCCATTTGGCGTCCTTGGGGCGCTCGTCGGCGAGTTTCCACCAGATAAACGCCCACAGCACCGCCGGCAGGCCTTCGATGATGAACATCCAGCGCCAGCTGAAATGCTGCACCAGGTAGCCGGATACCACTGACATCCACAGCATGGTCACCGGGTTGCCGAGGATCAGGAAGGTATTGGCCCGCGAGCGTTCGGCACGGGTGAACCAGTGGCACAGGTACACCAGCATCGCCGGCATCACTGCGGCTTCGACCACGCCGAGCATGAAGCGAATCACGATCAGCATGTAGGCGTTGGACACCACGCCGGTGAGGGTGGCGAGGCCGCCCCAGAGGATCAGGCTGACGAAAATCAATTTTTTGACGCTGCGTTTCTGCGCGTAGATCGCCCCCGGCACCTGGAAGAAGAAGTAGCCAAGGAAAAACAGCGCGCCCAGCAGCGATGACATGCCCGGCGTGATCATCAGGTCTTCGGCCATGCCGGAGGCGGCGGCAAAGCCATAGTTGGCGCGGTCCAGGTAGGCCAGGCTGTAGGTGATGAACACGATGGGCATGATGTACCACCAGCGGCGGGTGGCGAGTTTCACGGTTTCCATAAGGTTGCTCCTGAGCTTGTTGTAGTTGTGGCAACAGGGAATGGGTTATGCAACGGATCGGGTGGTCAATTCAGCGCGGGTCGGCAGGCCCTCCATGTCGCCGCGACTTTGCACGGCGCGGCTGCCGATCCAGTTGCCGCGCTGCACCGCTTCGGGGAAGCTCAGGTTTTCCAGCAGGGCGCTGATCATGCCGACCGCGAAGCCGTCGCCGGCGCCGACGGTGTCGACCACCTTGTCCACCGGCACGGCGGCGATAAATCCCTGGTCCATCTGGGTGCGGAAATAGGCGCCGTCCGCGCCGAGCTTGATGGCCACGGCTTCGGCGCCCTGGTCCAGGTAGAACGCGGCGATATCGGCCGGGTCATCCAGCCCGGTGAGCAGGCGCCCTTCGTTCAGGCCCGGCAGTACCCAGTGGGCGAGGGCGGCAAGGGCGTTGATTTCGCGGATCATCTGTTGCTGACTGGCCCACAATGCCGGGCGCAGGTTGGGATCGAACGACACACTGCGTCCGGCCTTGCGCATCTGCGTCATCAACTCGAAGGACAGCGCGCGCGTAGCCTCGGACAACGCCGGCGGGATCCCGGTGGCATGCAGATGGCGCGCCTGCAGCAGCGCCGGGTTCAGCGAGTCGACGGACAAATGGCTGGCCGCCGAGCCCTTGCGGAAATACTCCACCTGAGGATCGTTGCCCGTCTCTTCGCGGGACTTGAACTGAAAGCCCGTAGGGTGCAGCGGGTCGACCGCCACATGCCGGCAGTCCAGGCCTTCGTTTTGCAAGGTGTCGACCACAAAGCGGCCGAGGGAGTCGTTGCCCACCCGGCTCAGCCAGGCGACCTTGAAACCCAGGCGCGACAAACCGATGGCGACGTTGCTGTCGGCCCCGGCAATGCGTTTGTGAAATTGCATGACATGGGCCAGATCACCGGTTTGCTCGGCGACCAGCATCGCCATGGTTTCGCCGAACGAAAGGATATCGATCTCAGACATGGGCACTCTCCGCGCGAGGTTGGCCAAGGCAGGCGAGGGCGGCGACCTGGCGGGCAGTGACCTCGACCAAATCATCGCCCTGCAACGGAAACTCCACCGCCCGGGTAATACCTTGGTTCATGTGTTTGAGTAATTGTTCCCACAGGTGCAGGTCGGTGGCACTGGGCGGCAGTGCAACCAGCTTGCCGTCCGCACGCCGGGCCACGGCCTTGCAATGCAGGTAATCCACGTGCCTGCCCAGCAGGCGCGCGGCCGTGAGGGACGACTGGTCCTGCCAGTGCCAGTTGCCGATATCGAAGGTCATCTTCACCGGCAGGCCAAGGCGCTCGACCTCGCTGAAAAAACGCTGCATCGGTTCGATCCGCCCGCCATGCAGGGTCTGGTCGTTTTCCACCAGCAACTGCACTGCGTGCCGGTTGAGCAGGGCGTGCAGGCTTTGCAGATCGTTGGTGTCGGTGAAATAGCCGAGGGAGACTTTCAGCCAGCGCGCGCCAAAGGCCTGGGCACGGTCCAGGGTGGCGGCGAGTTCCGCATTCGGCTGAGCGCGGCCGGCCACCCACAGCTCCAGCGGTGAAGAAAATACCGCTTCGAGTCCATGACTGGCAGCGGCCTGCGCGAGCTCGGCGGGTTGCTCGGTGGTCAGCAATTCTTCGCGCCACTCGATGCGTTGCGCGCCGGCAGACACCAGCAACTGGACGAAACTCAATTGGCCCTGCTGGCGAACCAAGTCGGCGCCGTAGCTGGAAAGGCTGATGGAAACGGGGTAGTTATGCATTGTTGTGTACCTCTGAAACCGGTTTCATTTTTATACGCAAAACAAATGCGGGAGCTGGCTTGCCTGCGATAGCGGTGGGTCAGTCGGCTACTGCTTCGTCTGATAAACCGTCATCGCAGGCAAGCCAGCTCCCACAGGTAATTGGGTGGAGCCTCGGATAATCAGTTGCGGCAGGAAATCCAGGCGGCGAGTGGGGGCTGTATCACCGCGCAGCCGCTTGAGCAGACAGTCAAACGCGCTGGCGCCAATCGCCTCGGTCGGCTGGGCGAGGGCGGTGATGCCGTTGCCCACCAATGGGTACCAGTCCAGGTCATCCAGCGCAATCAGCCCCACGTCGTCAAACAGGCTGCAACCCAGGGCTTTGAGCGCGCGGGTGCAGGCCAATGCCGCGATGCCATTGGCGCAGAACACGGCCTTGGGTCCGGGCTTGCCGAGAAACGTTTGTAAAGGGCCGTGCAAGTCGGCATCCAATTCCAGCAGCGTACCGACCAATGCCGGGCGCTGCGCGATCTCGGCATGAAAACTGTCCAGGCGCTCCTGGCGTGAACTGGTGCCGTCGGCGGCTTCGCTCACCAGCAATACCTCGCGATAACCCTGCTGTTCCAGATGCTCCAGCGCCATGCGGACCGCTGCCGGGTTGTCCAGGCCTACCAGGTCGCTGTGCAGCGGCTCGACCCTGCGGTCCACCAGCACCAACGGCATTTCCTGTTGCAGTTCCAGCAATTGATCAAGGTGATGACCGAGGGTATTCACGATCAGCCCTTCGATGTTGTAGGAGCGCAGCGCGGCGAGGTGCTGACGCTCCTGCTCGTCGCAACGGTCGGTGTTGCACACCACCAGGCTGTAGCCATGCTGGCGGCAAGCGGTCTCGACGCCGTGCATCACGGCAATGGAATAGGGGTTGCGGATATCGGCGACCAGCATGCCGATCAGGCGCGTGCGCCCGCGTTTCAAGCCGCGCGCCATCTGGTTGGGGCTGTAGCCGAGTTCACTGATGGCCTGTTCGATGCGCAGGGCAATGGCATCGGAGAGCAGGGCGCGGTCGTCGCCGATAAAGCGTGACACGCTGGCTTTGGAGACGCCGGCACGTTCGGCGACGTCGAGCATGGTCACGCGGCTGCGCTGGGCGGAGGAAAATGGTGTCACGGTAGACGGGCCTTTCTTATTGGAAGTGCAGTTACACCGCTCGCACAGGCCGGCTGAAACCGGTTTCATAAAATGCCAGGCAACCTGTTTCGTCAAGCACTATTTTAGAAAACGCCCGGTGTGCCGGGCTTGGAGAACCCGACGAATGGACAGGGCCACCTGTTAGTTATGACAGTATCCGGCCATCAGCTTTAAGCGTTTAATTTTTCCCAGGGCAGACAGGAAGCATGGCGTTCCTGATTCGCTGAAACGAAATTAACCCTGAGGCCGGAACATGACAATTATCCCAAAACCCCATTCCCGTCGTTCCGGAATAACCATGAGGTCCGCCCCGATTGCAGGTGGATTGGATCCGTTGACGGTGCCAGGGGTCAATACGGCGGACGGCAGAGGTGTGATTTCGCAGGAAATGCTGCTCAAACCGCTGAAATTGGAGATTCCCTCCTGGCAACCCGAGCCGAGCGAGCCTTATGACAAACAGCATACCTGCGAAGTCTGGTGGGAGAGCGACGATGGCCCCAGGCTGCTCGACACTTTTTTCGTGGGGGTGCCACCACCTGCTGTGCCGAATTTTTACGAGCGTGAAATCAGCCTGGTCCATTTGCGCAGCCGCTCGCGGGTCGCGCACCTTTACTACAGTGTTCGCAGTGAGGGTGGCCAGAGTTTCAGTGATCCCAAAGTTACAATCACCATTGATCTTGAGCGTCCGATGCTGTTGCGGCCAAACGACATGCTGGCGTTTCAGGTGCCTCCCGGAGCGGTGCTGGATGAGCAATACATGCTCGATCATCAACCAACGGTCTTCGAGCTCCCGACCTATAACATCGAGGCACCGGGTGACCGGGTCGAGATCTATCTGTCCAATTCGCCAATCCCTCCCAAAACCCCGATGGATGGGGAGTCACCGGTGGATTTTGGTACTGCACCACGTACGGTCACGCTGGACTCAGACGCTTTTCGTCGTCTGAACAGTGGCCCTGCGTATGCGTTTTTCCGGATTTTCGACGCGGCTGGCAATTACAGCGATATGAGCGCGGGCTTGCCCTTCGTCATAGGTGGAGGTCTGCTGGCTCCGAGCATTCGCCCTCCGGCCTACGTCGATCAGTTGATCAAGCGCGATGATGCGCGTGCGGGCGTGTTCGTACGTATTGACTATCCCGGTTGGTCAGCAACCGCAGGGCATCAAGTGATTGTGTATTGGGATGGTCGTCCGAGCGTCGTTCAGGCGGTGACACGGATGCCATTCGAGGTTGAAGTTCCCTGGCCTGTTCTGCGAGGTAATAACGCGGTTTTGGCTGCGCAGACCGTGCAGGTAAGTTACGAATTGATGGGCCTCAACCCTTCGCCGACGATGTCCGCGCTTCTGCCAGTCAATGTCGACCTGACGATTGCCGGTCAGGACCATCCCAACGCTCCCGCGCTGCTGAACTCGACATTGGCTCCTGTGGAAGTCGAGGGGAGCACCGGCACCAACCTGCTGGTTGATGCAGACAGAGGCAATCCCATTCGTGTGCGCGTGCGGTTGTTCAGCACGCCGCAGCCAGGTGACGTGTTGGACCTGTTCTTGAATAGCAAAGGCCCGGTAGCCACTTATACGGTGAAGGCGGGTGATGCCGCCGGTACCTGGGTGAACTTTCCGGATGTGCCGGCGACCGTGCTCGATGGCTTCGCACTGACGGCTCATATGCTGCATTACATCACCAGTAATGGCGTTAACGAACAACGTTCCCCTGTGACAACGCTCAATACCAGGTTCTTGCCGTTGCCCGCCCCGGTGATATAACACACCCTCACCAATGGTTATTTGACGTGCCGTTCGCAAACCAAACCGGTGAATGGCGTGGAGTGGTCAATGCTGGCCGATGGCGTGCGCTGGTTTATAGCAGCGAATACCAATATTCGTGTGGATGACATCGTGAAGTTTAAATGGCAGGGGTTCAACGAGAACAACTGGAATACTCGAAATCAGAATGTGGTATTCGAGCAGTCGTTGCAATGGGACGCCAATCATACAGCAGCAGGGGCTATATTTGTAATGAAAGAATACGACGCAGCATTGTATCCACTGCGTCAATTCAAATCCGCTACCGGCAGTTATGAAGTATGGCGTGGCGGCGTGAAGGTGGGTGAGTCATCGCCAGGGTACGTGCGGATCGATCTGACGTATTCAACGGGTTGTTATTGCACGCCGCGTGGCGTGGTGTGTAGCTAGGTTGTTCGTTGTTGATTCGTCTGCCGTGTTTCAGTCGACGTGGTGTGCGTGTTGCGTGTAAGCATTAAAGGGTGCGTGATTGATACAGGATGCTTTATCAATCAGCGGTGTATGTCGTGATGTTCAAAGATCAACTGTCGGAGCAAAATAATGGAACCTACAAACAGAGAAATCATAGATAGTTTCTTCCCAAAACTACCTACCGATTACGCACCTGAACGATACGATACGGGGACGTTTGAGGATCAGGTGCCTGGTTACGAAGGATTGTTGACGCGCACGGGCTCAAAGAAGCAGCGTACCAACTTTAATGTGCCACTGTACGATGGCGCCAGTGTAGATATAACCAAACCTGATGTAATCAACGTCGAAATTGCTCCTTACACCGACCTGAGAACCCTACTGGCAGAGGACCCCAACAAGCCCCAGACAGAAACCGAACTTGAAGATAACTACTTTTCTACCTATGCCTTCAAGTTTCAACTTCGTCTGGCGAATCAGCCTGACCCTATTCCGCTGCCGATACCACAGGGTTATCGCTCTCCTGGGTTGTATCTGCTCAGGTACCAAGTGAAATTCCCGGACACGAACGTCGCAAACTATTCGGTCGCGCAACTATTGGTGGTCGATGAGACGTCGCCCTACGACGGCCCCCGAGTCAGGCCTCCTGCGCCAGAGCTGCCTGCGGTTATGACGGGGCCTCTGGACCGAGACTATATTCGCCAACAGCCAAACGAGACGGTGTATCTGCCGATTCCTTACGGCCCATTGCAAGGCTTGTCGCCGGGCGATACTGTTGAGATGTTTTTTGGCTCTTCCGATCGACCTTACGTATTTGCTCCTCCCAGCACGGAAACCAAATATCCATTGGATCCCCTGTTGCCGTCTTCCATTCCATTGCCATTGTCGGTTGTCGAGGCTGAAAGGAAGGGGAACTACACAGTTCGCTACGTCATATACGATATTGCCGGGAACCCCTCGGAAATATCCTACAGTCTGGACCTTGAAGACTTGATGGAGGCGCCTCTGCCACAAGACTTCTTTGCACCATTGATCGAGCTTGCCGTCCCCGGTGATGGTCTGATTAATATCAAGGATGTGGCAGATATCAACGGTTTGAGGGTGTCGATTCCGCCCTATCTGAATGCCCTGCGCGGCACGGATGAGATTGAAATCGAACTGAAATTGGGGACCGATATAATCACGAAGACCGTTCCCTTGGGCAATAATAATCTTCCGCTGGCGATTCAGTTCACCGTCCTTGAGGTGGAGCAGCTTTATGGGGCTCGAACACCGCCAAGAGGCAGGCTGCAAGTGATAGCGTCCTATGTCATAAAGCGCGGAGCGAACACTTATCCAGCAACGCCGTTAAGCACGCCATTCGATCTGGACTTGTCTGTTGTCGGCCCTGATATCACGCTGCCCGGTACTATCAATACCCACCTCAAGGCGCCCGTGATCAATGGAATACGTGACAATGGCCTATTTGGGCCTGACAATCACCTGGAAGTAGATGATGCTAATAAACCTGCCAGAGTACTTATTGAATTGTGGACAGTGCCTGCCTTGCCTCAGGACTCGCTGACTTTCACGATTACGTTGAATTATGGCAATGTTTTATATCGGCAGGAGGTGAAAGTCCTTCCTCCGAGTGGGTTGATCGAGTTCACGATTCCCTTTTCTGCTATCAGAGCGGCGGGAGGCCCTGTGCAGGTGGTGTCGTATACCGTCACGTCGCCTGCCAGTGAAAATCCGCAGTATTCGGAAGAGGCAATTGTCCAGGTTGAGTCCATTATCCTGCAAATGGCTGCGCCCAGGGTGCTCAATAATACCGGTACACTCACCTGTGATAGTTTGAGGCCGATTAATACTGGGAGCCTTTTGATACATATTTCTGGATCGGATTATCTGGCGGGAGGGCAGCAGGTCGAAGTGACGTATATGGGGTTCCAAAATAACACCAGTACTCCGCCCGCAGTGGTCAACGAAACTCGAATATTCACAGTGCCTGATGATATTGCGGCCCGCAATGGGTTCGAGGTGGACTTTAACGTGGGTTCTGCGCTCTTGTATAACCCGATTAACGCTAGTAAATCACTGTTGGCGGTTGGTTCGGCAACCGTTACTGTCAGCACGCAGTATTTGGGAGCAATGGTGCCTTCTCTCCCCGCTAATTATAGAGTTCGAGGTTACAGAAGTGCCACTCGCAACAGCAGCTACTGTGCCGGTGGGTATGTGCCTTAGGGTTAAGTGCCCATGAAAATACCAAAGAGGGCATCCCCCTCTTTGGGTGTTTCATTACATTAATGATGATGCCTCAGCTATGTTGAGGGCGCTGCTCCCTACGCCACAGGTTACCTGTTGATGTGATTTATTCGGAACTTTCCTACAGATTTTAGGTTTGCGCTGTTCAATTATTGCACCGCTTGATGGGTTGGGTCGCACGCGTTTTAGAACCCTTCCTATCGTTTCGCGCTGGAACTAGAGGTCCATTATATGTCGGCAGTATTTAACTTCAAACGCACACCCTTGAGCATTGCGTTGACGGCCCCAGCCATCGCTTTATTGCTAATGGCTGCGCCCAATGCCCACGCGCAAGTTATAGTAACAATTCCTGGTACTTCGATATCGAGCGGTACGCGGGTTGATGATTATTTGCTGAATCCAAATTCGAGCTTGACTGTCCATGGCGCTGTCACCAATCAGATTGTAATGAATGCTGCAGGGCTGATTGTTGAGGCAGGTGGCGCGACACAGGATATCAGTGCAAGGCTGCAATCGACTGTCCTGATTGATGGCTCGCAGGTCACTGCTCGCTCCTCGGCGAATCAAGCCATTATGGTGGCCAGTAACAGCAGTCTATCGGTGATCAATAACAGTACGGTGATACATACCTCCGGCTGGGGTGTGTCTGCTACCCGAACCGCAGGCGGAACAGATGGTTCATCGGTAACGATAAAAGACAGCAGTGTCATCGCCGCGACTCGTGGTATTTCGTCCGCAGGCTACGGCGTGGTGAATCTGGACAATGCGCGTGTCGAAGCCACGCTCGCGACGGGTACTGGCCTGGTGCTGTTCAACTCCGACGCCACGGCAAGGAACAACAGCCGTATCATCGGCGGCGTCAATGGCGTCAACATGCGCAACGACGCCACCCTGACCCGCACCAACTCCTTGATACTCGATAATTCCGTGGTCCAGGGCAAAACTGGCGCCGCCATTCTGGTGAACCCGGCCGCTACCAATAGCACCCATGCCGATATTCAAGTGCTTAACGGTTCGAACCTGCTCAGCGGCACTGGTGATCTGCTTCAGGTAGCCAATAACTCCACCGCAAACATGAACGTCGACAACAGCAACCTGTTCGGTGATGTGCGCATTGGCGCGGGCAGTACGGGCACTGTGCAACTCAACAATAACGCGTCGCTGACCGGCCAGTTGTTCAACGTCAAGCAACTGGATGTCAACAGCAATGCCCAGTGGGTGCTGGTGGGTGACAGCCAGGTCGATGCGCTGAAAATGGGCGGCGGTAATGTAGTGTTTGGCGACCCCGCGCAATACGTCCAGTTGAACACCAACAGCCTGACCGGTAACGGCACCTTCAAGATGCACACCAACTTCAACACCGGCGATACCGACCTGTTGAATGTCAACGGCAATGCCGAAGGTAATCACCAACTGCTGGTGGGCGCCAGTGGCTCGGAATTGGCTACCGGCAACGCGATCAAGGTGGTGCACACCGAAAGTGGTGGTGCCAGGTTCGGCCTGGTGGGCGATACCGTCGATGTCGGTGCATACGAATACGGGCTCAAGCAGGAGGGCACTGACTGGTTCCTGGATCCCGAAAAGCGGGGCACCAGTACCAGCGCCAAGGCCGTATTGGCGCTTGCCAACGCGGCACCGGTGGTACTGCGAGGCGAGGAGAGCATCCTGCGTACGCGCATGGGTGAAGTGCGCTTCGGCGAAGGCAAGAGCCAGGGCCTGTGGATGCGCGGTTACGGTAACAAGATTGACGTAGCGGCCAACAGCAACGGCGTCGGCTATTCGCAGAATCAGGCAGGCCTGAGCCTGGGTGCGGACTGGGCGATGGATGAGCTGTGGACACTGGGTGTGATGGGTGGTTACAGCAACTCAAACCTGGGCCTGAGTCGCGGCAGCAGCGGTATGGTCAACAGCTACTATGCCGGTCTCTACGGTATCTTTCGTGACGACGAGAGCGGGGTGTATGTGGACCTGACGGCCAAGGTCAACCGACTGAACGGCCAGAGCCAGGTCAACATGAGTGACGGTCAGCGCGCCAAAGGCAAATACTCGCAGGACGCGGTAAGTGCTTCGGTTGAAGTCGGCAAGAATATCAAGATCGATGACGACGGTTTGTATCTTGAACCCTTCGCGCAGTTGTCCGTCGCCGCCATTGGCGGTTCGAACTACACCATGGACAACGGTCTGAAGGCGAAGAGCGATCGTGCCACTTCGGCGATCGGCAAGGTGGGCATGACCGCCGGTAAAAATATCCAGCTCGACAGCGGCGGCATCCTGCAGCCGTACCTGCGTGCGGCGGTGGCACGTGATTTCAGCCCGGACAACAAGGTCTATATCAACGATCAGGCCTTTAAAAACAACCTGTCGGGCGGCAGTTACGAGGTCGCAGGCGGCATGGCTGTTTCATTGTCGCCAAGCCTGAGCGTGCATGCTGAAGCCACGCACATGAAAGGCAAGGCTTACGACCAGCCGTGGGGCGCCACGGTAGGCTTGCAGTACGCCTTCTAAGGTACTCACGCACTTGAAAAGGGGAGGCTCAGGCTTCCCCTTTTGCGTTTTAACCGAACAACCCTGCGGCAATATTGATCGAAAAACCCAGAATCGCCGTATTGAACAGAAAGCCGATCAGCGATTGCCCCAGCACCACCTTGCGCAGGCTGCGCGTGGCCACGCCCACATCCGAGGTCTGCACCGCCACGCCGATGGTGAACGAGAAATACAGAAAGTCCCAGTAATTGGGCGTACGCAAGCCTTCGGCAAAGCGCAGCGCGGGCTCGTCGCCATCCCAGGTGTAAAAGAGGCGGGCGTAATGCACGCTGAAAATCACCCCGATCAATAACCACGAACCGATTACTGTCATCCCGGTGAAGCCGTAGTGCAGTAGGCGTGCGGTGCTGTCCAGGTCCTTGATGCCCACCAGATTCAGGGTGATGGTCGCCAGGCTGGCAATCGCGGCGATGCACACCACGAACAGCACCAGCCCGGCGTTCTCGTCTTCGATCTCGGCGATGCGTTTTACGTCGTCGGCGCGCGAGCGGCTGGTCAGCCACAGCATCAGCAGCAGATAGGTCCAGACGCCGGCGTTCCAGCCGATCAGGATTTTTCCGATAAGCGTATCGGCCGGAGCAAGGATGCCGACGGCAACGCCCAGGACGGCGGCGCAGGAAAGGCGAGGGTGGGTGCGGGCAAGGAAGGCCATAGGCGCTCACAACAGGGTGGTTGAGAGCACCATAGCCTATTCGGTTGTACTTGATCATGAACTCGACAGGCGAACACCGGGGTGTCGATCAGTCGGGCGTGTGCCGCTTGCGCACGAGCTTCATCACCACCACAAAAAACACCGGCACAAACACCACCGCCAGTGTCGCCGTGATCATCCCGCCGATCACACCCGTACCAATCGCCTGCTGGCTCGCCGAACTGGCGCCGGTGGCGATTGCCAGCGGCACCACGCCGAGGATGAACGCCAGCGAAGTCATGATGATCGGCCGCAACCTCAGCCGCGCGGCCTTGAGCGTCGCGCTGATCAGGTCCTCGCCCTGGTCATACAAATCCTTGGCGAATTCGATGATCAGAATCGCGTTCTTTGCCGACAGGCCGATGATGGTGATCAGGCCAACCTTGAAGAACACATCGTTGGGCATGCCGCGCAAGGTCACCGCCAGCACTGCTCCGAGCACGCCCAGCGGCACCACCAGCAGCACCGATGTCGGAATCGACCAGCTTTCATACAAGGCTGCCAGGCACAGGAACACGATCAGCAGCGACAGGCCCAGCAGGATCGGGGCCTGGGAGCCGGACAAGCGCTCCTGCAATGACAGGCCGGTCCATTCCTGACCCAGGCCGGCGGGCAACTGGCTGACCAGGCGCTGGATTTCCGCCATCGCCTCGCCGGTGCTGTGCCCCGGTGCGGCTTCGCCGGTGATCGCGATAGCGGGGTAACCGTTGTAGCGGGTCAACTGCGCCGGACCCTGGGTCCACCGGGCTTCGACAAACGCCGACAACGGCACCATCTTGCCGTCCTTGTTGCGCACGTTGATTTTCATCAAGTCCGCCACTTGGCTGCGCTGATCGCCTTCGGCCTGCACCACCACCCGCTGCATGCGGCCCTGGTTGGGGAAGTCGTTGACATAGGCCGAACCGATCGCCGAGGACAACACATTGCCCACATCGGCAAACGATACCCCCAGCGCATTGGCCTGCTTGCGGTCCACTTCCAGCTGCACCTGCGGCGCCTCGGCGAGGGCGCTTTCACGCACGTTGGCCAGGATCGGGCTTTTTGCCGCCGCATTGAGCAGGTCGGTCCGCGCCGCCATCAACGCTGCGTGGCCGACGCCGCCACGGTCCTGCAGACGAAACTCGAAACCGCTGGAGGTGCCCAGGCCGTCAACCGGCGGCGGCAGCACTGCGAAGGCAATCGCGTCCTTGAGGCCGCCAAAGGCCGCGTTGGCGCGGTTGGCAATCGATGCTGCGGAGGCATCGGCGCCGCGGTCCGACCAATCCTTGAGCGTGGTAAACGCCAACGCCGCGTTTTGCCCCGAGCCGGAGAAGCTGAAGCCCATGATCATGGTGGTATCGCCCACCCCGGTCTCGGTGGCGTTGTGCGCCTCGATCTGCTCGGCCACCTGCACCGTGCGGTTCTTGCTTGCGCCCGGCGGCAGTTGGATGTCGGTAATGGTGTAGCCCTGGTCTTCCACCGGCAGGAACGAAGAAGGCAGGCGGGTGAACATCCAGCCCAGGCCCACCAGCAAGACCAGGTAGATCAGCAGGTAACGCCCGCTGCGCTTGAGCGCATAGGTCACCCACCCTTCGTAGCGGTCGGTGAGTTGTTCAAAACGCTTGTTGAACCAGCCGAAGAAACCGCCCTTGGCATGGTGCTCGCCTTTGGCGATGGGCTTGAGCAGGGTGGCGCAGAGGGCCGGGGTCAGGGTCAGGGCCAGGAACGCCGAGAACAGGATCGAGGTGGCCATCGACAGCGAGAACTGCTGGTAGATCACCCCCACCGAGCCTTTCATGAAGGCCATCGGCAGGAACACCGCCACCAGCACCAGGGTGATGCCGATGATGGCGCCGGTGATCTGACCCATGGCTTTTTTCGTCGCGTCCTTGGGCGACAGGCCTTCGGTGACCATGATGCGCTCGACGTTCTCCACCACCACAATCGCATCGTCCACCAGGATGCCAATCGCCAGCACCATGCCGAACATGGTCAGCACGTTGATCGAGAAGCCCAGCACCAGCATGGTGGCGAAGGTGCCCATCAAGGCAATCGGCACCACCAGGGTGGGAATCAGCGTGTAGCGCACGTTCTGCAGGAACAGAAACATCACCGCGAACACCAGGGCCATGGCTTCGAGCAGGGTGTAGACCACTTTGGTGATCGAGACCTTGACGAACGGCGAGGTGTCGTACGGGATCTTGTATTCCACATTGGCCGGGAAATAGCGCGACAGCTCGTCCATCTTGGCGCGCACCAGGGTCGCGGTGTTCAACGAGTTGGCGCCCGGCGACAGTTGCACGCTCACGGCGGTGGACGGCTTGCCGTTCAGGCGTGTGGAGAACTGGTATTCCTGGCTGCCGACTTCCACCCGCGCCACATCGCCGACACGTACGGTGGAACCGTCCGGGTTGGCCTTGAGCACGATGTCGGCGAATTCCTGCGGCGTCGACAACTGGCCCTTGACCAGAATCGCTGCGGTGATTTCCTGGGTGTTGGTGCCCGGCAGGTCGCCGATGCTGCCGGGGGCAACCTGGGCGTTCTGCGCGGCAATCGCGGCGTTCACGTCGGCCGGCGTGAGGTTGAAGCCGATCAGTTTCTGCGGGTCGATCCAGATGCGCATCGCCCGTTCCGAGCCATACAGCTGCGCCTTGCCCACGCCATCCAGGCGCTTGAGCTCGTTCATCACGTTGCGCGCCAGGTAATCGCTGAGCGCGGTGTCATCGAGCTTGCCGTCATTGGAGGTCAGGGTCACCAGCAGCAGGAAGCCGGCGGAGACTTTCTGCACCTGCAGGCCTTGCTGGGTAACGGCCTGGGGCAAGCGCGGCTCTACCGCTTTGAGGCGGTTTTGCACATCCACCTGAGCCATCTCCGGGTTGGTGCCCGGCTGAAAGGTGGCGGTAATGGTGGCCGAGCCCAGGCTGCTCTGGGATTCGAAATACAGCAGGTGATCGGTGCCGTTGAGCTCCTGCTCGATCAGGCTGACCACGCTCTGGTCCAGGGTCTGGGCCGAGGCGCCCGGGTACACCGCGTAGATTTCGACTTTCGGCGGCGCGACGTCAGGATACTGCGCCACCGGCAACTGCGGGATGGCCAGCGCACCGGCCAGCAGGATAAACAAGGCCACCACCCAGGCGAACACCGGGCGGTCGATAAAGAACTGCGGCATGGCGGGTTATTCCTTCACGAGCGGGCTGGCGTCGACTTCAACGGTGTCACCGGGACGCGCGTGTTGCAGGCCTTCGACGACGATACGGTCGCCCGGCTTGAGGCCGCTGCTGACGATCCAGCGATCACCGATCACCGAGCCCAGCTCTACCGGCTGCTGGCTGACTTTCTGCTCGGCGTCCAGCAGCAGCACCATCGGGATACCGGCGCTGTCGCGGGTGATGGCGCGCTGCGGCACGCTGATGCCTTGCCGGTCGACGGCCTGCTCCAGGCGTACCCGCACAAAGCTGCCGGGCAGCAGGTCGAGGTCCGGGTTGGGGAACTCGCTGCGCAGGATGATTTGTCCGGTGCCGGGGTCGACGCTGATCTCGGCGAACAGCAATTTGCCCGGCAACGGGTACAGGCTGCCGTCGTCCAGAATCAAGGTGGCCCTGGCCTGGTCCTGGCCGACCTGCTTGAGGCTGCCGGCGCGGAAGGCGCGGCGCAGGTCGTTGAGCTCGCGGGTGGACTGGGTGAGGTCGGCGTGAATCGGGTCCAGTTGCTGGATGGTCGCCAGCGGCGTGGCTTCGTTCTGGCCGACCAGCGCGCCTTCGGTGACCAGCGCACGGCCGATGCGTCCGGAAATCGGTGCAGTAACGGTGGCATAGCTCAGGTTCAGGCGGGCGCGGTCGACGGCGGCTTTCTGTGCGGCAACCTCGGCGCTGGTCTGGCGCACGGCGGCGCGGGCATTGTCGTAGTCCTGGCCGCTGATCGCGTTGCCTTCCACCAGTTGGCTATAGCGCTGCGCTTGCAAGCGCGCCTGGAAGGCGTTGGCCTCGGCCTTGCTCAGGTTGGCCTGGGCGCTGTCGAGGTCGGCCTTGAACGGCGCCGGGTCGATGCGAAACAGCACATCGCCCTGTTTCACGTCATGGCCTTCCTTGAACACACGCTGCAGCACCACACCGGCCACCCGGGCGCGCACCTCGGCAATGCGCGGCGCGGCGATGCGCCCGCTCAGCTCGTTGGTGATGGACAGTGGCTTGGCCTGCAGGGTTTCGATGCGCACTTTGGCCAGGGGCATTTGCGGCGCCTTGGCCGTGGACTTTTCACACGCGCTCAGCGCCAGTGTGAGTGCCAACAGGCAGAATGGCGCAAACAGATTCTTCGACATGCTCTTATCCCAATATTGACTGGCGCATCCTAAGGTCACCGGCGCCGTGGTGCTGTAAAGCTGTGTAGGTGGTGTGTGAAGAAATGTAAGGTGCAGCCCACTGTGGGCCGAGGGCGTATATCCTTGCACAATCCTGCAAAGCCGTACTATTTGGAAACATCTTGATGCCGAACATCCTGCTGGTGGAAGACGACGCCGCGCTCTCCGAGCTGATTGCCAGCTATCTGGAACGCAACGGCTATCAAGTCAGTGTGCTCAGCCGTGGCGATCAGGTGCGTGAACGCGCGCGCCTGAACCCGCCGGACCTGGTGATTCTCGACCTGATGCTGCCCGGCCTCGACGGCCTGCAGGTGTGCCGCCTGCTGCGCGCCGACTCTGCAGGCCTGCCTATCCTGATGCTCACCGCCCGCGACGACAGCCACGACCAGGTGCTGGGCCTGGAGATGGGCGCCGACGACTACGTGACTAAACCCTGCGAGCCGCGCGTATTGCTGGCGCGAGTGCGCACCCTGTTGCGGCGCAGCAGTTTATCCGAACCCCAGGCGGCAAACGACCAGATCATCATGGGCAACCTGTGCATCGACCTGTCGGAACGCACCGTCACCTGGCGCGAGCAGCCTGTGGAGTTGTCCAGCGGTGAATACAACCTGTTGGTGGTGCTGGCGCGCCATGCCGGCGAAGTGCTCAGCCGCGACCAGATCCTGCAGCGCCTGCGCGGCATCGAATTCAATGGCACTGACCGGTCGGTGGACGTGGCCATCTCCAAGCTGCGTCGCAAGTTCGACGACCACGCCGGCGAAGCCCGCAAGATCAAGACCGTGTGGGGCAAGGGCTACCTGTTCAGCCGCTCCGAGTGGGAATGCTGAGCCATGTTTCGTGTCCTGCTGCGCCTCTACCTCATCACCATCGTCACCTACAGTGCGGCGATCTATCTGATTCCCAAGCTCACCGTGCTGTTGTTCGAGCACCGCTACCTGGACTACAACATCGAGCAGTCGCGCGGCCAGCAAAAGCTGATCGTCAAACAGTACCTGCGTGCGCCGGTGGAGCGCTGGTCGCAAGTGACCGAACAACTGGGTCGCGACTTTGCCCCGCAGAAAGTGCATCTATTGCTGCGCAAGGACGCCAGCTTCACCCCGGCCGAAGAGAAGCTGCTGGAGCAGGGCAAGCCGGTGGTCCGCCTGGGCGAATGGGGTTGGATGGGGGAAATCAGTTCGCCGATCAACGATCAGTTCGTGGTCAAGCTCACCATTCCCGACGACCCGCTGGACATCAACCTGTTGTACTGGTCGATGAACGTGCTGGTGGGCGGTGCGCTGCTGGCCTGCCTGTTGGTGTGGCTGCGCCCGCACTGGCGTGACCTGGAGCGCCTGAAAAACACCGCCGCGCAGTTGGGCATGGGCAACCTGTCTGAACGCACGCACATCCCGCCCAGTTCCAACATCGGCGGCCTGGCTGCGGTGTTCGACACCATGGCCGACGACATCGAACGCCTGCTCAACCAGCAGCGCGACTTGCTCAACGCCGTCTCCCATGAATTGCGCACGCCCTTGACCCGGCTGGATTTCGGCCTGGCGCTGGCATTGTCCGAAGACATGCCCCAGCCCGGGCGCGAGCGTCTGCAGGGGCTGGTCGCGCATATTCGTGAGCTGGACGAGTTGGTGCTGGAACTGCTGTCCTACAGTCGCCTGCAAAATCCGGCGCAATTGCCGGAGCGTGTGGAGGTGATGCTCGACGAGTTTATCGACAGCGTGCTGGGCAGCATCGACGATGAGCTGGCAAATCCCGGGATTGTGATCGACGTGTCACTCGACTGCGCGATGGAGCGCTTCAGCCTCGACCCGCGCCTCACTGCGCGCGCCTTGCAGAACCTGCTGCGCAACGCCACGCGTTACTGCGACGCGCGCATTCAGGTGAGCGTCAGGGTGGACGCCGAGGGCTGTGAAATCTGCGTGGATGACGACGGCATCGGCATTCCCAGGGACCAGCGTGAACGCATCTTCGAACCGTTCTACCGCCTGGACCGCAGCCGCGACCGTGCCACCGGCGGCTTTGGCCTGGGCCTGGCGATCAGCCGGCGCGCCCTGGAAGCCCAGGGCGGCAGCCTGATCGCCGAGGCGTCACCGTTGGGCGGCGCGCGTTTTCGCGTGTGGTTGCCCACTGTCGGTTGATCAGAGCACCTTGACCGCGCGGCCGATGGCCTGGATCGGCCCGGTCGGTTTGCCGGTGGGCGAGCCGCGCGGGTCTTCCAGGGTCAGTTCGAACAACTGGTTTGGCGCAAGCGGCGGCAACTGGTCAAGCGGCACCGACAGCGTTTGCCCGGGCTTGACCAGCCCCAGGGACACCGGGCCCTGCCAGCCGTCGCCCTTGGTCCAGAACTGCAATGCCTTGTCGGCGGGCACTTGCATCACCCCCAATGGAATCAACTGGATCTGCTGGTTATTGCTCGCCTGGATCACCCAACCCGGTGCCTGACTTTGCGGCGCCACCAGCACCACCACAAAACTCGGCTCGGCGAGGGGCGGGCGGACCAGCAACAGCGTTGCCAACACCATGCTCGCCGCCAATCCTGCAGCGGCAAGGCCACGCCAAACGGCCAGCAGGTTCCACCACGGCACGCGCGGGGCGGGCACGGCGAGCGTCTGCTGAATGCGTCGCCACAGGTGCTGCGACGGCGTCACCGGCTCGGCCAGCGTCGTCAGCGGCAACAGACGTTGCTCCCAGGCATCCACCGCCGCGCGCAGGTCGGCGTCATGCCCGAGTTGCTGTTCGACCTCGGCGCGCTGCGCCAGCGGCAGGGTGCCCAATACGTATTCGCCGGCCAGTTCTTCAGTGTTCATGTCATGCACTCCCGCAAGGCGGCGAGGCTGCGTTTGATCCACGCTTTGACGGTGCCCAGCGGGGTGCCGAGTGCCTGCGCGATTTCGCTGTGGGAATAGCCGTCGACATAGGCATGCAGGATGCAACGGCGACGGGCCGGGTCGAGCCGCTCCAGGCAGGTGTGAATCTGCCCGGAGCGTGCGCGGAATTCAAAGGCTTCAGCGGGTTCTGCCAGTGGCTCGTGTTCTTCGCTCAGCGGCACGTCGCGGGCGGTCCTGCGCACCACGTTCAGCGCCTGGTGGCGGGTTACGCTGTACACCCAGCCGCGTGCCGAACCTCTGCCGGGGTCAAAACCTGCAGCGCCGCGCCAGATCCTGATAAACGCGTCATGCACGGTATCTTCGGCCAGCGCCTTGTCGCGCACGATGCGCAGCGCCACGCCGAGCAAGCGGCTGCTTTCCTGCTCATACAAGCGGCGCAAGGCTTGTTGATCGCCACGGGCACAGGCCAGCAGGCAGGCGTCGTAATCAAACAAATGATGTCCCCAGCACAAACCTTCTGCAGGCGCGACCACCCTCGCTCCTGCAGAAGGAAACGGTGATATTCCTCCGGCAGCGTAGCTGAATTTACTCAGCTGGCTGACCAGAAAAGATAGTCCGCCTGGTATTTCACCACTTCCTGCTGGCCTTTATTGGCAGCGGTGCACGCGCTGCCCGGTGCAACGCCACCTTTGAGCGCCACCCGCTGGATATAACTGACGCCGCTCATGGCGCCCTTGCCCTCGGCCGGGTTGGCCTTGACCAGTTGATACGGCAGGTTGCCGGGGCTCGACGGTGCCACGGCCAACTGCGTGCCGGTGATTTTCGAGCCGTCCTTGGCCTGCCAGGTCGCAGGCGGGCCGAAATAGGTGCCGACCGGCTTGCCGCTGCGGTCATTCAGCACGGCCTTGGGGCCGACGAAGGTCCATTCGGTTTCACCGGCAGCGTTGGCCTTATCGCGGCATTCGTAGGTGATTTCGCCGACGCCGGTAGTCTCCATCGACACTTTGTGGCCAGCCGGCACCTTGATACTGTCGGGCAGGTTGGTCTGGGCGAATGCCGCAGGGCTGGCGGCCAGCAAACCGGTCAGGCAGAGCAGGGCTTTTGCGTTCATGGTGTTTCTCCATTGAGTAGAACAGCAGGGTTGCTGCCGGTACTACCCAGGCGCGCGGCGATTGGATGCATACATGAGAAAATAAAATCGAGGAGGCGCACACTGTGGCCCCGCTTTACCCGAAGAGAGATTGGCCATGACTGGTGTTCACACGTGCGCTCAACAAGGTTTCTCGACTCAGGCCGCGACCTACGCACAGGGCCGACCGGATTACCCAAGGCAGCTCACCGGCTGGCTCGCCGATACCTTGCGCATCGCTGCGCAGTCGACGGTGATCGACCTGGGTGCCGGCACGGGCAAGTTCACCCGCCTGGTCAGCACCCTGGCGCCTGCATTGATCGCGGTGGAGCCGGTGGCGCAGATGGGCGCGCAGTTGGCCAGGCTGCTGCCGGATGTGCGGCTGGTCAACGGCACCGCTGAAAGCATCCCGCTGGCCACGGCGAGTGCCGATGCGGTGGTCTGCGCCCAGGCCTTTCACTGGTTTTCCACCCAGGCTGCACTGGCCGAGATTCACCGCGTGCTCAAGCCTGACGGGCGCCTGGGGCTGGTGTGGAATGTGCGCGATGAATCGGTGGATTGGGTGGCGGCGATCACCGAAATCATCACGCCGTATGAGGGCGATACGCCGCGCTTTCACACCGGGCATTGGCGCGAGGCTTTCACCGGTGAGTATTTTTCCTCACTCGACATGACGTGTTTTCCCTACCGTCATGTTGGCAGCCCGCAGGAGGTGATCATTGATCGCTTCCTGTCCGTGAGTTTTATCGCCGCGTTGCCGGCACCGGACAAAGCCAGGGTCAGTGCACAATTGCGCATGTTGATCGACACCCATCCAGCCCTGAAAGGTCGCGATACGATCGCCTTTCCTTACCAGACTCAGGGGTACGCGTGTCGCCGGCTGGCGCAAAAGGCATAAAGTCAGATCACATTGATATAAGTGGTTATAAGAAAAATCGCTATCCTGCCGCCAGAAATTTATAAGGCCGCAGGTAGCGTTAATGGATGTGGGAAATATTGGTTTTGTGGTTGCCGGCCTGATCGTGGGGTTTATCGTGGGCATGACCGGCGTGGGCGGGGGCTCGCTGATGACGCCGATCCTGTTGTGGTTCGGCATTAACCCGGCCACCGCCGTGGGCACCGACCTGTTGTATGCGGCCATCACCAAGTCCGGTGGCGTGCTGGTGCACAGCCGGAACAAAAACATTGACTGGACCATCACGGGCTGGCTCACCCTGGGCAGCGTGCCGGCGGTGTTGCTGACCCTGTGGTTCCTCGCCAGCCTGCACACCGACCCCACTGCGATGAACGCGGTGATCAAGCAGGCCCTGGGCGTGGTGCTGCTGCTCACGGCCCTGGCGATCCTGTTCAAGCAACGCCTGTTGGCCTTCGCCCAGCGCCATGCCGGCGATGATTACCACATGAGCCCGCGCAACCTGAACGGGCTGACGGTGGTCACCGGCGCGATTCTCGGCACCATGGTCGCGCTCACGTCCATTGGTGCAGGCGCCCTCGGCACGGTGGCGCTGTTTATTCTTTATCCGTTCCTCGCCACGCGCCGTCTGGTCGGTACCGAAATCGCCCATGCCGTGCCCCTGACGCTGGTCGCAGGTCTTGGCCATGCGAGCATGGGCAACATGGACTGGCACCTGCTGGGCTTTTTGCTGATGGGCTCGCTGCCGGGCATTTACCTGGGCAGCCACATGACCGGCAGGATCCCGGACGGCGTATTGCGCCCGTGCCTGGCGATCATGTTAATGGCCGTCGGCTACAAACTCGCGTTCTAGCCTGCACACCCTTCAAGTGTGGGAGTGAGTAGGCCCAGGCAACCACATCCCCGTGGCGAACGGGCCTCTTGTGGCAAGCGCGGCTGTTAAGGCGAGCGGGATTGTCTCTGTGGCGAGCGGGCTTGCCCCGCGTTGGGCTGCGCAGCAGCCCCAAAACCATCCTCCGCGCAGTTTCAGGTACACCGCATGTTCCTTGATGAGGGGCGCTTCGCACCCCAACGCGGGGCAAGCCCGCTCGCCACAACAAGCCCGCTCGCCACAGAGGTTTCAGGTCGAGCTTCCAGCATTCGATCCAGTAGGTTTTCAGGCCTCTTTCGGGCTATTACCAATTTGCCACACAAACGGCGGTTCGCTGTTGATGGCCGTCGGCTACAAACTCGCGTTCTAGCCCGCAAACCCTTCAAGTGTGGGAGTGAGTAGGCCCAGGTAACCATACGCCTATGGCGAGCGGGCCTGTTGTGGGGAGCGGGCTTGTTGTGGCGAGCGGGCTTGCCCCGCGTTGGGCTGCGCAGCAGCCCCAAAACCATCCTCCGCGCAGTGTCAGGTACACCGCATGTTCCTTGATGAGGGGCGCTTCGCACCCCAACGCGGGGCAAGCCCGCTCGCCACAACAAGCCCGCTCGCCACAGAGGTTTCAGGTCGAGCTTCCAGCATTCGATCCAGTAGGTTTTCAGGCCTCTTTCGGGCTATTACCGATTTGCCACACAAGCGGCGGTTCGCTGTTGATGGCCGTCGGCTACAAACTCGCGTTCTAGCCCGCAAACCCTTCAAGTGTGGGAGTGAGTAGGCCCAGGTAACCATACGCCTATGGCGAGCGGGCCTGTTGTGGGGAGCGGGCTTGTTGTGGCGAGCGGGCTTGCCCCGCGTTGGGCTGCGTAGCAGCCCCAAAACCATCCTCCGCGCAGTGTCAGGTACACCGCATGTTCCTTGAAGGGGGCGCTTCGCACCCCAACGCGGGGCAAGCCCGCTCGCCACAACAAGCCTGCTCGCCACAGAGACAAGCCCGCTCGCCACAGAGGTTTCAGGTCGAGCTTCCAGCATTCGATGCAGCAGGTTTTCAGACCTCTTTCGGGCCATTACCGATTTGCCACACAAGCGGCGGTTCGCTGCCGTTGATCACCCAATCGCCGACAATCCGCGCCTTGTAGATCACCGGGTTGTGTGACGACACCGTGCGTGCGTTGCGCCAGTGCCGGTCCAGGGCCTTGCCCTGACGCACATCCGAGGCACCCAGCGCATTGAACAATTGGCTGGTGGCGCGCTGGATCAGTTCCGAGACCACCACCTGCGCGGTTGCCGATTCAATCTCGGCGGCCACATTGGCGTCACGCTCTGCGGCATCGTCCCCGCCGAACCGTGCCAGGTAGGCGCGTTGCGCCGGCGCCGCCGCTTTCAGCGCGCTGGCCTCGGCGGCATACACGAGCGCGGCGACTTCACCCACCACCTGCTGCACCTGCGCGTCCTGGCTGACATGCGCAGCATTGCCATGGCTGTAGATGCGCTTGCGGTCACGCACCTGCCGGGCCACATCGTTGAGCGCTGCTCGGCCGATGCCGGCCAGGGTTGCCAACAGAACTAACTGATAGAACGCGGTCTGGTATTTGAAGCGCGTGGCAAAGTCGATCACGTCCTGCGCTTGCACCACCGCATCGGTAAACCGCGTGGTGCCGCTGCCGGTGGTGCGCTGGCCGAAACCGTCCCAGTCATCGCTTTGCACCACCCCGGGCTGGCGGGTGCGGGTGGCGGCGATCACGTCGCCGCCCGTATCGCTGCGCCGCGCATAAACGTCGATCCAGTCAGAGAAAATACTGCCGGTGCTGTAGAACTTCTCACCATTGAGTGTCCACTGTTCGCCGTTGGGGCTGACCTGGGTGACCACATCGCCAATCGCCACCGTGCCGATTTCGGTCCAGGCGCAGCCGACGATATCGCCGTCGACAAACCGTTTGAACCACAGGTCGCGCCCGGCGCTCGGTGGCGCGTTCAGGCGGTCTTCGGCAAACGCAAAATGCCCGCGCAGGGCCTGTGGCACGTTGGAGTCGGCAGCCGCCAGCTCGATCAGCAGTTCAAACAACTGCGGCAACGAGGCGCCGCCCCCGCCATATTCCACCGGT
The DNA here is from genome assembly GCF_036864995.1 of Pseudomonas trivialis. NCBI lineage: Bacteria > Pseudomonadati > Pseudomonadota > Gammaproteobacteria > Pseudomonadales > Pseudomonadaceae > Pseudomonas > Pseudomonas trivialis. Next base: position 2,401,226 of record NZ_CP142151.1, read on the forward strand.
ACACGCACCGCGCCGAAACCGGCCTGCTTGAGCCACTGGATCGGTTCACGGGGCAGGGTGCGCGTGTGTTCGCGCTCAAGCGCGCCCTCGGCGATACGCTGGAAGATCGGCCGGAAACGGGCGGCCAGTGTCGGGTAGTCGACGCCGATGGACAACGGGTTGATGACGTGGTGTTCGGTCATGGGGAACGGCTCCTGGGCAGTGATCATGTGCGAGGGGGATTGCACACTCCGTGCCGGGTGCGACAGCCCGTGTTTACGGGGGCCAGGTGCCATTGACTGTTGCACCAGCAACAGTGGATCGACAAACCGGCGCAATCGGTGACAGTGGCCGATGGGTATGCCCGGTGCCCGTTTTGCGGGCGCAGCCCTTGTGCGCCGGGCCTTTACCGAGGCCTGGCACGCTTGCTGCTCAAGGCTTGATACATCCCTGTGTGCGAGGAACCTCAAGATGAGTCAGCAAGCCGTGAAATTTGCCTATTGGGTGCCCAACGTCAGCGGTGGGCTGGTGGTGAGCAAGATCGAACAGCGCACCCACTGGGGCATCGACTACAACCGCAAACTGGCGCAACTGGCCGAAGCCGCCGGCTTCGAATATGGCCTGACCCAGATCCGCTTCACGGCGGGTTATGGCGCCGATAACCAGCACGAATCGGTGGCATTCAGTCACGCCCTGCTGGCCGCGACCACCAAACTCAAGGTGATTGCCGCGATCCTGCCGGGCCCCTGGCAGCCGGCGCTGGCGGCCAAGCAGCTGGCGACCATCGACCAGCTCACCAACGGCCGCATCGCGGTGAATATCGTCAGCGGCTGGTTCAAGGGCGAGTTCCAGGCCATCGGCGAGCACTGGCTGGAGCACGACGAGCGCTATCGCCGCTCCGAAGAGTTCATTCGTGCGCTCAAGGGCATCTGGTCCCAGGACAATTTCACCTTCAGAGGTGACTTCTATCGCTTCGACAACTACACCCTCAAGCCCAAGCCACTGTGCCAGCCGGAAGTGTTCCAGGGCGGCAGCTCACGGGCCGCGCGGGACATGGCGGCGCGGGTGTCGGACTGGTACTTCACCAACGGCAACACACCCGAGGGCATCCAGGCCCAGGTCAACGATATTCGCACCAAGGCCGCGGCCAACAACCATTCGGTCAAAGTGGGTGTGAACGCTTTTATCATTGCCCGCGACACCGAAGAAGAAGCCCGTGCGGTACTTGCGGAAATCATCGACAAGGCGGACCCGGAAGCGGTCAACGCCTTTGGTGATGCGGCCAAACAGGCGGGCAGGGCCTCACCGGAAGGCGAGGGCAACTGGGCCAAGTCCAGTTTTGCCGACCTGGTGCAGTACAACGACGGCTTCAAGACCAACCTGATCGGCACGCCACAGCAAATCGCCGAGCGCATTGTGGCGCTCAAGGCGGTGGGTGTGGACCTGATACTGGCCGGGTTCCTGCACTTTCAGGAAGAGGTCGAGTACTTCGGCCAGCGCGTGCTGCCGCTGGTGCGCGAGCTGGAAGCCAAGGCCGGCATCAAACAGGTGGCCTGATATGACCGCGGGGGTCAGGGCAGGGCCTGCAAGGTCAGCACCTCGAACCCCTGCGCCGTCACCGCGACGGTGTGTTCCCACTGTGCCGACAGGCTGTTGTCCCTGGTCACGACCGTCCAGCCATCCTTGAGGTTGCGTACCTTGGCGCTGCCCTGGTTGAGCATCGGCTCGATGGTGAACACCATGCCTTCACGCAACTGCAGGCCGGTGCCGGGGCGGCCGACGTGCAGGATCTGCGGTTCTTCGTGCATTTCGCGGCCGATGCCGTGGCCGCAGTATTCACGCACCACGCTGTAGCCGTTGGCTTGCGCATGGCTCTGAATCGCGTGGCCGATATCGCCCAGGTGTGCGCCGGGTTTGACCTGGCGAATGCCTTCCCACATGGCCTCGAAGGTCTTGTCCACCAGCCGCTGTGCCTTGGGCGCCACGTTGCCGATCATGTACATCTTGCTGGAGTCGGCGATAAAACCGCCTTTTTCCAGGGTGATGTCGATGTTGATGATATCGCCATCCTTAAGCACGTCCCTGGCATTGGGCATGCCGTGGCATACCACTTCGTTGATCGACGTATTGATGGAGAACGGATAGTCGTACTGCCCCAGGCTGGCCGGGCGCGCCTGCAGGTCGTTGCGGATGAAGGCTTCGACGGCGGCGTCCAGTTCCAGGGTGGAGCGACCGACGGCAACGAAGCCGTCGAGCATGGTAAATACCTCGGCCAGCAGGCGCCCGGCTTCGCGCATCACGGCAAGTTGTGCGGGGGTTTTGATCATTATCTGCGAGACGACCTCAGGGTTAAAAGTTTGCCATATGTTTCTACAAGTTTAACCTGTTTAACCGAGTTTGCCGGGTTAAACGTTTAATCGAAGCCGTTCGGCGATGATTCATGCCACTGCAATAGTTCCAGATTCAGTTATATAAACGACGCCTCAGCTTATGAGGAAAAGTTACAACGGGTGCCAGTTTTGCCGAGTACGCTCATTAAGTGAAAGCGTCTTCCAGGGTTGGCAGGACGCGGCGGGGATGTGCCCGCCAGACACATAACAATCAGTTGGCGGTCTCATAAAAAGGAGAGGTTAGCCATGCTTTCGGAACTGGAACTACGCAGCATCATTGAAGGAAGTTTTCTGCCCAAGCGGTGTGAATGCATTAAAGCCGAAGACGCTTCGCTGACGATCAAAGTGTATGACGAACGTGATCGTGACCGAGTGGATCTGGAAGTCAAAGGCATCAATGCCGACAAGCTCGACAGCAGCCGAGCCATCTGCAATCTGATCACCGGGTTGCGTGAAGACCTCAAGCACACGCAGGAACCTGTCAAACGTATGGGGTCGATTTATCGATGACCCGCAGGCTCGGTTAAACGCCGAGCCTCTGTCAGAACGGCGGTTGCCGTTCTTTTTTTGCCCGGGCAGGCTCAGTCCAGCTGTAGACGGTACGGCAGGTCCGGGCCAGTCCGGGTGCAGGTCAAGGCCGAGGCGCGAATCGCGAAGCCCAGCATCGCGTCGATCTGTTCGCGCGTCAGCTGGCGCAGGCCTTGCACCGAGTCCAGTTGATGCTCGGTCAACCAGGCAATCAACGCAGCCTGGAAGGTGTCGCCGGCACCCACGGTATCGGCCATCACGATCTTCATCGCCGGTTGCGACCAGGTGCCATGCTGACGGCTGAACACACTGGCACCGTCACCGCCACGGGTGAGGAACACCAACTGGCAGCGATGTTTCAGCCAGCCCTGCAGCACGCTTTCCGGTGATTGGTCGGGGTAGAGCAGGTGCAGGTCTTCGTCGCTGACCTTGATCAGGTCGGCATGCTCTGCCAGTTGCGCCACGCGCTCGCGCCACAGCTGAATATCCGGCTGCGGGTTGAGGCGCACGTTGGGGTCGAGGCTGATCAGGCGCTTGCCGCTTTCACGCTTGACCAACTCGAGCAGGGTATCGCCAATCGGCTGCACCACCAGCGAAAACGAACCCACATGCAGCCCGCGAATTTCATCGCCCAAATTTGGCAGATGGTCGATTTCCAGCAGGCGGTCGGCGCAACCCTCGCCGCGGAAATTGTACTGCGGTGAGCCATTGGCCCCCACCGCAACCATCGACAGGGTGGTGGGTGCGGCGAACTCCAGCAGAAACCGCTCGCTGACGCCTTCGTCCTTGAGCACCTGCAACAGGCGACGTCCCAGGAAGTCGGTGGACAGCCCGCCAAACAGCCCGGCCTCGACGCCCAGGCGGCGCAGGCCGACCGCCACGTTAAACGGCGAGCCGCCGGCAATCGCCCGGTAATTGAGCTTGGCGGCTTGCCCGCCGACCTCTTCCTCGCTGAAAAAATCAAACAGCGCTTCACCACACACCAGATACATAGTCGTTCGCTCTTAAAGGGTTGCCACGTGCTGTTGATAGCGTTCGTAAGCCTGTTGACAGGCAAGGACATTGGCTGCCACCGGCAACGTGCGGCTGGCCGGGTCGACGCTGACGCATTTGTCGCACAGGCTGGCCAGGGATTCGCCGCTCTGGCACCACGCCGCCTGGATCGCTGCGCCGAGGGCAGCAGCTTCGGGTTGCTCGGTGCAGATCACTTCGGTGTTCATGATATCGGCAACCATCTGCCGCCACACCGGGCTTTTCGAACCGCCGCCGATCAGGCAGATACGCTGGCTTTGCAGGCCGGTCTCGCGCAGCAGGTCGAGGCCGTAGCGCAGGCCGAAGGTGGTGCCCTCGACCACCGCGCGGCACAGGTTGGCGCGGGTCAGGTTGGTCATGGTCAGGCCGTGCAGGCTGCCGGTGGCATGGGGCAGGGCGGGCACGCGCTCGCCGTTGAGAAACGGCAGCATGCTCACGCCGTCGGCGCCAATCGGAGCCTGCTCGACCAGGGCGTTGAAGGCCGCCAGGTCCAGCTCGAACAGCTCGCGAATCACCCCGGTGGCGTTGGTCAGGTTCATGGTGCAGATCAACGGCAGCCAGCCGCCGCTGGAGGAGCAGAAAGTCGCCACCGAGGCCTGGGGGCTGATGTTGGGCTGATCGGAAAACGCGTAGACGGTGCCCGATGAGCCCAGGCTCATGGTGATCACGCCCGGCGCGATATTGCCGGTGCCGATGGCGCCCATCATGTTATCGCCGCCGCCGCTGGAGACGATGGCACGGGGGTTGATGCCCAGGCGTTCGGCGACGGCGGGGAGGATCGTGCCCACGGCCTGGTCGGCTTCGATCAGCTCGGGCAGGGCCGCTTCCAGGCGACCGCTGGGGTCGATGTGGTTGAGCAGCGCCACATCCCATTCACGGGTGTGCACGTTGAAATAACCGGTGCCCGACGCATCGCCGTATTCCGCCACGGCACGCCCGGTCAGCCAATGGTTCAGGTAGTCGTGGGGCAGCAGGATATGGGCGATGCGGCTGAACACATCCGGGTGCTGTTCGCGGGTCCACAGCAGTTTGGACAGGGTGTAACCGGGCGCAATCGCCACCCCCAGGCGCTCCAGCGAACCGCGTTCGCCGCCCAGGTGTTGCAGCAACCGGTCATTTTCAGGCGCGGTTTCGGTGTCGCACCACAGCTTGGCCGGACGCAGTACCTGGCCCTCGTCGTCGAGCAGCACCAGGCCGTGTTGCTGGCCGGAAACGCCGATGCCAAGGATGTCGCGGCCGTCCACACCGGCCTGTTGCAGGGCGCGGTGGGTGGCTTCGGTGAACGCATCCAGCCATTCCTGAGTGTGCTGTTCGCGGCGGCCATTGGCGCCGCTGATCAGGGTATGTGCGGCGGCGCCCAGACCCAGCACCTTGCCGGTGGACGCGTCAAGGACAATGGCCTTGGTGCCCTGGGTGCCGCAGTCGATGCCGAGGAACAGGTTTTGCTGGGTCATGAGGGAGTGCTCAGCAGTTTTATTATTGGATTGAAATGCGGTCAATGTGGGAGGGGGCTTGCTCCCGATGGCGGTGGGTCAGTAAAGCATGTGTTGACTGATATACCGCCATCGGGAGCAAGCCCCCTCCCACAGTTTTAAGCCGGTTTCTTCAGGAGGTTTTGCAGGGTTTCAGTGACGCCATGATCGCGCAAATTTGCATAACACCGCTCGAACGCTGCCACAAACTCGGGCGAGTTGGGAATAGCCTTGCCGAAAATCTCTTCCACCCCCAGCAGTCGCTGGCTGATCAGCGCGTCATCCTTCACCAGATCCTGGCAAAACGCTCCACGCGGGTCGGGAATCCTGTAGCTCACGCCATTCTCGTCAACGCCTTTCAAATACAGCGCCCAGGCGGCAACCACCAACGCGGCGCGTTCTGTTTCACGGCCATCGGCAATCAAACGGTTGATGGTCGGCACGGTGAACTTGGGAAACTTCGACGAGCCATCCGAACACACACGCTCCAGTTGATCGGCAATCGCCTGGTTGGAAAAACGGTCCACCAGCGTCTGTTTGTACGCAGTCAGGTCGATGCCCGGCACTGGCGCCAGGTTTGGCGTGACGTCCAGGTCCATGTAGGCGCGCATGTATGCCACAAACACCGGGTCATTCATGGTCTCGTGCACAAACCGGTAACCCTTGAGAAAGCCCAGGTAGGTCAGCGCCAGGTGGCTGCCGTTGAGCAGGCCGATCTTCATTTCTTCATAGGGCGTGACGTCATCGGTGAACTGCACCCCGACTTTTTCCCAGGCCGGGCGGCCGTTGACGAAGTTGTCTTCCAGCACCCACTGCACAAAGGGCTCGCACACCACCGGCCAGGCATCGTCGATGCCGTGCTCGTCGTGCAGTTGCAGGCGGTGCGCGCTGCTGGTCATGGGCGTGATGCGGTCGACCATGGCGTTGGGGAAACTCACGTTGGCCTTGATCCAGTCGTGCAGGTCGGCATTGTGCAGGGCGGCAAACGCCAGCAGCGCCTTGCGCGTGACGGCGCCGTTGTGCGGTAGGTTATCGCAGGACATCACGGTAAATGCCGGGGTGCCGGCGGCGCGGCGTTGGGTCAGCGCCGCGCAGATAAAACCGAACACGGTGGTCGGCGCCGCAGGGTGGGCCAAGTCATGCTGGATCTGCGGCAGGTGCGCCATGAACTCGCCGGTGCTGTCGTCGATGCAGTAGCCGCCTTCGGTGATGGTCAGCGAGACGATGCGAATGGCGGGGTCGGCCAGTTTGTCGATCAGCGCCTGGGCGCCGTCTTCGGCCAGCAGCATGTCGCTGATCGAGCCGATCACGCGCACTTCGGTGTCGTCGGTGTCGCCCAGCTCATAGAGGGTGAACAGGTAATCCTGGCCGGCCAGGTCGTCGCGGGCCTTGCGGTCCTCGGCCCGCAGGCCGACGCCGCAGATGCTCCAGTCCAGGCCCTCGCCTGAATTCATCAAGGCATCGGTGTAATACGCCTGATGCGCGCGATGGAAGCCGCCAACGCCGATATGGGCGATGCCCTGGCGCGTGTCGGCGATGGCGTAGCCCGGCAACTTCACTTCGGGCGCCAACAGGGTGAGGTTCTGTTTATTCAGTTTCATCAGAAAATACTCGCGAAATCAGGCGGCAGCGCGCAGTGGGCGGGCCACGGCCACACCGTCGGTGTCGAACAGGTGGCAATGCGCCGGGTCCAGGTGCAGGTGCAGGGTTTCGCCGTACTGGCTGGCCATGTCGCCGCGGATACGCAGGGTCAGCGGCTCGCCATTGGCGGTGATGACGTGGCAGAACGTGTCGCTGCCCAGGCGCTCTCCGACGTCGGCGGTGACGGTCAGGGTGGTCTGGCCCGGTGCGGCGATTTCCAGGTGTTCCGGGCGAATGCCCAGGGTCACCGCGCTGCCGACGCTCAGGGTCGGGCCGCTGAGCGGCAGGTTGATCAAGGTGCCGGCGTCCAGTTGCACTTCACAGCTCTGGGATTCGACCCGCGTGACCTTGCCCTTGAGAAAGCCCATTTTTGGCGTGCCGAGAAAGCCCGCCACAAACAGATTGGCCGGCTGGTGGTAGAGGTCCAGCGGCGAGCCGACCTGCTCGATGCGCCCGCTGTTCAACACCACCACTTTGTCGGCCAGGGTCATCGCTTCGACCTGGTCGTGGGTCACGTAGATCATGGTCGCCTGCAGCTCCTTGTGCAGGCGCGCCAGTTCCAGGCGCATTTGCACGCGCAGCGCGGCGTCGAGGTTGGACAGCGGTTCGTCGAACAGGAAGATCTTCGGGTTGCGCACAATCGCCCGGCCAATCGCCACGCGCTGACGCTGGCCGCCGGACAGTTGCTTGGGCTTGCGCTCAAGCAGAGGCCCCAGCTCGAGGATGCGCGCCGCCTCGCTGACCTTGCTGTCCACCAGCTTCTTGTCGACACCGGCCAGGTCCAGGGCAAACGACATGTTCTTGCGCACGCTCATGTGCGGGTACAAAGCGTAGGTCTGGAACACCATCGCCAGATCGCGCTTGGCCGGGGTCACTTCGGTGATGTCGCGCCCGTCCAGTTCGATGGTGCCTTCGCTCACTTCTTCAAGCCCTGCGATCAAGCGCAGCAGGGTGGACTTGCCGCAGCCCGATGGGCCGACGAACACCACGAATTCCTTGTCGTTCACTTCCAGGTCGATGCCCTTGATGATCGAGAAACCTTCGAAGCCTTTTTGCAGATTCTTGATTTTCAGGTTGGCCATGAGATGGGCCTCCGCTTGCAATTATTATTTGACGGCGCCGAAGGACAAGCCACGCACCAGTTGCTTCTGGCTGATCCAGCCGAAGATCAGGATGGGCGCACAGGCGAGGGTCGAGACGGCGGACAATTTGGCCCAGAACAAACCTTCGGGGCTGGAGTAGGAGGCGATCAACGCGGTCAGCGGCGCGGCGCTGGACGAGGTCAGGTTCAACGACCAGAACGCCTCGTTCCAGCACAGGATCAGCGACAGCAGCACCGTGGAGGCCAGGCCGCCCTTGGCGATCGGCAGCAGCACGCGGACCATTTCCTGCCACAGGGTGGCGCCGTCCAGACGCGCGGCTTCGAGGATATCCTTGGGAATGTCCTTGAAGTAGGTGTACACCATCCACACCACGATCGGCAGGTTGATCAGGGTGTAGATGATGATCAGCGCGATGCGCGTATCCAGCAGGCCAAAGCTCTTGGCCAGCAGGTAGATCGGCATCAGCACGCCCACCGGCGGCAGCATCTTGGTGGACAGCATCCACAGCAGCGTGCCCTTGGTGCGTTTGGTTTCATAGAACGCCATGGAGTAGGCGGCCGGTACCGAGATCAGCAGGCACAGGGCGGTGGCGCTGAACGAAATCAGCACCGAGTTCCACGCATAGGCGAAGTAGTTGCTGCGTTCGTTGATGTGCAGGTAGTTCTCCAGCGTAGGCGTGAAGATAAACTGCGGCGGGGTGGCGAACGCGTCGATTTCGGTCTTGAAGCTGGTCAGCACCATCCAGAAGATCGGGAAGAAAATCAGGATCGCGATGGCCCAGGCCAGGGTGCCGAGCAACAGGCTCTGCAGGCGGCGGGATTGTTGAAGCGTCATGGCGCGGCCCTCAAGGCTTGTCAGTCAGGTTTTTGCCGATCATCCGCACCAGGATGATCGCCGCGATATTGGCGATGACCACCGCAATCAAGCCGCCGGCCGAGGCCATGCCCACGTCGAACTGCACCAGCGCCTGGTTGTAGATCAGGTAGGCGAGGTTGGTCGAGGCGTAGCCGGGGCCGCCGTTGGTGGTGGTGAAGATTTCGGCGAACACCGAGAGCAAAAAGATCGTTTCGATCATCACCACCACCGCAATCGGGCGGGCCAGGTGCGGCAGGGTCAGGTGCCAGAAGATCGCGATGGCGCCGGCACCGTCCAGGCGCGCGGCTTCCTTTTGCTCCTGGTCCAGGGACTGCATGGCGGTCATCAGTAGCAGGATCGCGAAGGGCAGCCATTGCCACGATACAATGATGATGATCGACAGCAGCGGGTAGTGCGCCAGCCAGTCCACGGGTTCGGCGCCGAAGAACTTCCACACGGCGGCGAGAATCCCCGACACAGGGTGGAAAATCAGGTTTTTCCAGATCAGCGCACCGACGGTGGGCATGATGAAAAACGGCGAAATCAGCATCACCCGCACCAGGCCACGGCCGAGGAACTCACTGGCCTCGAGCAGGGCACTGATCAAAACGCCAAACACCACGCTGATCAACAGCACGCTGCCCACCAGCAACAGGGTATTGGTGGCGCCGGGCAGGAAGCCCGAGTCGGTGACGAAATAGGTGAAGTTCTCCAGCCCCACGAACTGGTTTTCACCGGGGTAGAGCAGGTTGTAGCGGATCAGTGAAAAGTACAGGGTCATGCCCAGCGGCACGATCATCCACAACAGCAGCAAGGCCACCGAAGGGCTGACGAGAAACCAGCCGGGGTTGGCCAGACGGTTTTTGGGTGTTGTATTCATGGCAATCAAGACCAGTGCGGAGCATGAATCGGAGTGCGGTCTGTGTGGGAGGGGGCTTGCTCCCGATAGCGGTGTGTCAGTTGATGAATCAGTTGGCTGATCCACTGCTATCGGGAGCAAGCCCCCCCCACATTTACTGTGGTATTCCCACTTTATTTGGGATAACCCGCCCGCTTCATTTCACGCTCGGTGGTGGTCTGCGCGGCAGCCAGTGCCTGGTCGACCGTCTGCTGACCGGTCAAGGCACCGGAGAAGAACTTGCCCACTTGCGTACCAATCGCCTGGAACTCGGGAATGGTGACCAGCTGAATCCCGATATACGGCACCGGCTTGAGGGTCGGCTTGGTCGGGTCAGCGACTTTCAGCGATTCCAGGGTCACTTTGGCGAACGGTGCGGCCTTCATGTACTCATCGCTGTACGTCGAGGCGCGCGTGCCTGGCGGTACGTTGGCGATGCCGTCCGTCTTGGCGACCAATGCGCCATATTCCTTGGAGGTCGCCCAACTGGTGAACACCTTGGCGGCGTCCTTGGCCTTGGAGCTGGTCGGAATCGCCAGGCTCCAGGAGTACAGCCACGAGGTGCCCTTGTCGGTTTTTTCGTGAGGGGCGAAGGTGAAGCCGACATGGTCAGCCACTTTACTTTGAGTTTTATCGGTGACGAACGAGCCGGCCACGCTGGCATCGACCCAGATCGCGCACTTGCCGCTGTTGAACAGCGCCAGGTTTTCGTTGAAACCGTTGCTCGAAGCACCCGGCGGGCCGGATTTCTTCATATTGTCAACGTAGAAGTTCAGTGCGTCTTTCCATTCGGGCCCGTTGAATTCCGGTTGCCATTTCTCGTCGAACCAGCGCGCCCCGTAGCCGTTGGCCAGGGTGGTGATCAGCGCCATGTTCTCGCCCCAGCCCGCCTTGCCGCGCAAGCACAGGCCGTACTGCTCCTTGGACTTGTCGGTGAGTTTGGCCGCGTATTCACCGATCTGGCTCCAGGTCGGGTGCTCGGGCATGGTCAGCCCGGCGTCCTTGAACAGGTCGGTGCGGTAATAGGTGATCGAGCTTTCGGCGTAGAACGGCAGGGCGTACAGCGAGCCCTTGACCGACAAACCGTCACGCACCGAAGGGAATACATCATCGAGGTCGTAGGAAGCCGGCAGGTCCTTCATGGGTTCCAGCCAGCCCTTGGCGCCCCACAGTGCAGCTTCGTACATGCCGATGGTCAGCACGTCGAACTGCCCGCCCTGGGTGGCGATATCAGTGGTGAGGCGTTGGCGCAGTACGTTTTCTTCGAGCACCACCCAGTTCAGCTTGATCTCAGGGTGCTCGGCCTCGAAGGTTTTCGAGAGCTTTTGCATGCGGATCATGTCGCTGTTATTGACGGTGGCAATGGTCAGGGTCTGTGCGCCGAGGCTGACGGCGCTGAGGGTCATGCACGCTGTCATGCAGGAACAGACAAGCAGGGTTTTAGCTGTGAACTTCATCGCGCACTCCATTTCCGCGCCCAGGGGGGCTACAGAAGGACAGTTATTGTTGTTGTGTCTTCCTACAGGGAGTCAGGAAGAGTGTGCGTTGATTACAGCCCTGAAATGCGGTTGTGACAAATCCTTGGGTGCACGTTCGCTGATACTTTTTTGCACTGGTTCGCAATTGATCCGGGTGTGCCAGGCAAGACCTGGCAAAGCGCGCCGACCACCCGGCGATGGCGCGCTGGCTCCATTATCTGATGTTCAGGAACGGTTATACCCGTGAGGGAAGGGGGTTTTCGGTTTTTTTACAAGATCATTCATCCAGTTGTCGTCCAACGGGCTGATTGATTTTTCTCCCTCCAGTATCTTTATACTTTTGCGTTCCCACTGGGTCATGACCTCCTTGATCTTCTGCGTGTATTCGCGAGCAGGGCAGGCAATATCGGTCCATGGATCCACGATCCAGGCGTCTTTCCAGGCAGGCTCGGAAAAGTTGACGGTCCCCGCCGGTAACGTCGGGGGTCCACCGACCACCGTGAACGCGTGAGCATCCGAGGCATGCCATTCATAGGCACGACCGCCGCTTTTATCGATGATGTCCCTGGAAACCATCGCCATTTCTCCACAGTTGCCTGCGCCGGTTTTCAGCACCAGGTTGGCGCGGTTCGGCGCATGATTCGCCGTGGTACGACGTATCCAGCCGATGGTCTGTGTTGCTGCTTCCGCGCGCGCCTTGTCCGCCCTGGAGCGCACTTGGTTGCCGGGTCCCAACCCTGTGGCTTTCATTCCACGATTTACATTGGATTTGGCTTGTTGTGCATAGAATTTGTTCTGTTGTTCTGCCGGCCATGTTGCGAAGTCAGCAGGTTTATCCAGTGCGGCCACTTGTATCGGCCTTAGTGCGACATCGGCTTTACTGATCCTGTCGTGCCGTTGCAGTTGATAGACGACCTCACGCTGCTGTTCCGGTGCCATATCTTTACAATATGCTTTTAGCTCATCGACCTCTTGTTTTGTGTAGGCAGAACGCTCCAGCTCTTGAAACGCCATATCGAGTTTCGGCAAGGCAATAAAATCGTTATCGATGGGTACTTTGGAGACGCCTTGGCGAATATTGAGCTTGGCCTTATAGCTCTTTACTAGCGAGAGTTCTTTGGGCGTGCATTTTGTGAAGGTCAGTTCGGCGCCGGGGGCATTGTTCAATGTCGCAAAGTAAAACTCGCCGATATCCGCTTCGATCACCAGATACTGCCGGGTGCTGCCGGCGATTGAGTCTTTAACCACGATACCTCGAAGCTCGCGCTTGTCATCGCAGCCCGCGCTGATACTGTTGAGCTTGACCACCCGGCTTTCGCGCGCCAATTCGTCATTGGTTTGCGTACTGTGAAAGCCGAACTGCGGATCCTGTTTGAGCGTGCCGGTGACAGTGTCCTTGTAGGTAATGCGTTTGTTATCAAGTACCGGATTGAGTTGTGGCCCCATTTCACCTTCAACCATCTTGAAACGGCGCCTTTCAAAAATGACGAATTGATCCTTCCTGAGCAGTTTGGGGGGCGAAGGAAACAGCCGTACGTGCTCAAGTGCCTGAAGCTCCTGGGTCAACTCACTGGATATATTGCGGATGACCTTTGAAAAACAGGTGTCATTGGCCCCGCGCCGGACTCTGCCAGCGAGCCCCGTGGGTGCGTGGCAGATTGCCTCGAAATCTTCGAGCGGCTTGAAGTGATCAGCCGATTCCAGGTCAGTCAATATTCCAGGGTTACGGCTGTCGTAACGGTATACCTTGCCCTCGCTGACCAGATCGAACCCATTGACGCGGGGAAGGGTATAAGCGTCGGCGGCCAATGCTTTTTGCGTTACCAGCGCTGAGGTGCCGTCTGCAAAGATTTCTTTCTGAACGGGTGAACTGGCGTCTGACACAAACCCTTTCAGCGCCGGCCCATAGGCGTGTGCTGTTTTGCTGTCGTAGGCGTACCAGTTACCTTCTCGGAAGATCGCCGTCACTTTGCTGTGTTCGGGTGTTCCGGCGCGCATGACGACACCGTCTTCCATGTTGGATGGTTTCACAAATTTCCCGTCGGCCAGTTCTGCCAGATGGCTTTGCTGCAGTCGATTGGTTGAATGGAAAGTCTGCGCAGCACCGTTGGCCGTAAGGTCCCTGATTACAATACTTTCACCTTCTTTGGCGCCGAACTTCTCAATGAATTTGGCAGACGCCCTGGCCGCCGTCCAGGCTGAACCCGATTTGATCAATTTCCAGACTTCGCCTGCACCCTCCGTGGCTGCATACAGGATGATGTCGACGCCGAGGTCGTATACCGCTTTCTTGTATTCGCCGTTGTAAAGGTCCAGAACACTTGAGCCGCCGGGTACTACTTTCATGAGGCCCAGGAAGAAATCGCTGGGCTCAACGGCATTGTCCACGGGGTTGGGCCCACGTTGTTTGTTGATGAAACTGGCCTTGTGCAGGTAGGCCGAGTCAACCAGCACCTCGGCCAAGTGCTGGAACCTGATACTTTCGTAGTTGGCAGGACTAGTGCCTGCCTGCTCGGCAGACAAAAATCGCCTGCCCCCTTTCCAGACATCGGGGTCGACAAGGTGAATGGGCGTCAAGACGACATTGGGTGTGATTTCAGGCTCCGGCTCTGCGCCAGTTTGGAAGGCCTTCAAGTCAATCGTTAAATTGCCGGCTTGTCCGTGAAGCACCGAATGGTCGATAGGTGGAATGAGTACTACTTTTCCAGCGCCCGGATAGAAGGCGAGTGCGTACCTCTCCCCATAGTGGTCGAGGTCCAGCACGATACCGCCGGTATTTCCCACGGCGTACAGGCTCATACCACCATTGTGCAAGGCAACGCGAACCTTTGGGGGTAACTTGCTGAGCATATCCTTGAGTTGCGAAATATTGTGGGTCCTGCGCTGCGCATAGTCCTGTTCGATAGCGTTATTGAACGTGTCGTTTATGACAGGTAATTCGGAGGCGTGCCTGCGCAGGTTTTCGAAATCCAGTGTTGGCGTTTCCGGGGTCCACTCTTCGCCCAGGCGGCCGGATTCATATACCGCAGCAATGCTTGCTCTAATGCCGGAAAAGATCTTGGCGACCTTTTCCCATACATACGTGTTTTCGAAGTCGATAGTGGAGCCAAATTTTGCACGCAACGCTTCAAGGGTCATCGCCCGCCTGCTGGGCGCTTTGACGGTACTTAGAAACTTGCTGGCAGCAAAAACTTCAGCGTTCTGTTTATTCAGGGCCTTTTGCGCTGTTGCCATCTGTTCCAGGGTGTATTCATCCTTGTCGCTCCTCATCACATGGCCGTTGCAGATTGCCCAATCCATCACCGGATTCATCCCGGCCATGGCCCTTTGTTGGGTTTCATCAGCTGAAATGGGGTCGATTCCGATAAACCGGGTGATTTGTTCATCGCTCATGCCGGTGGCAGCACCGGGGGCGATCTGTTCGACCAGATTCACTCCCATCGTATAGATCGCAAATTCGGGGGAGCCCAGTGTCGCTGCTGACGGCAGGTCTTTGCGTACAAATTGTGGCGCCATACCTGACTTCAGCAAATGCGAGGCAACCGGGGCAAGTGCTGCGGGTACCCTCCTGGTGTCAATCAAGTGTTGATCGAAGCGCTGGCTGATTTCGTTGGGGTGAAGTCCCCAGTTATCAGAGTGCATGAAGTCGAAGTCAGCAACCTTGTTGCGCGCAGCGCCCCCTTCGGATCAAGCTCCAGTACCAGGGCTGACAACAGCCACTGCTTCAGGCTGGTCGTGGTCGTGAGCCCTTCCATGTCGATTTCGAGCTTCGCGGCAAATTCGACGGCTTTATCACTGGAGAGCAGCTGTTCCAGTGCGTTGTCAGGTTGCGCGTTGAGGCCAGTGATGCCGGCGTTTAAATAGCTCCAAAGGCTGTCGTGCTGGCCGATATTGTCTTTCACAAACTCCGCCACCTTGCTGCGCTGCTCAACGCTGAGGGGGAGGTCGGTGGAGAGAAATCCCCAGAGGTTGCCCAAGGGCGGTGATTGAGGGACAGGCGTTTGCAACGCCCTTAACAGGTTCTCGGTCTGCCGGGGCGACGTGACGTCGTTCCAGCCGTTGTCCCGAATAAACTGCTGGACAGTCCTGGCCCCCTTGGGACGATGGGACGAATCAGCGTCAATGTTGATCCGCATGGAGTGGTTGATGTTTTGATCGACGCGTTTAAGTTGATCAATGAGCGCATATCGGTCGTTGCTGTCGGCCAACGCTGTTTTTTGCTGGATCAAACCGTTCACGATTCGATCCGGGTCTTCAACGGGTGTCGGGAACCGTTGTGTTCGGCCCATCAGCTCTGTTTGTTGCGCGAAGGCAGGGCTGGTGTAGTTGCGGCTGATGCCATGAAAATCAGCAACCGATTCAAACGGCGCATTGGCGGTTACGGCTCGAGGCAGCGTAATGGGCTTTCCAGCGGCTGCAAAGGGGGCTGCGGCGTCCAGCACCGGCGTAAGCACGTCGAAATGCCCGGGGTATTTGTGTGCGAAGTCTTTGGCGGTATAACGCTGCTCAACGCCATCGACCTTGCCGATCAGCGCCTGGTCTGAAGGATCGTAACTCAGGGACGTCAAGTCCACTTTTTGTTCGCGGGCCCACTCAGTGAATCCGCGCCCGTTCAGAGCCTTGCCAAGGTAATCCCACCATTGCCCGAACAGACTGTCGGACGGTATCGAATTGATGGTTTTTCTCGAGGCTTGGGTCGGATCAGCTTTCACCTCAAGCATCGCACGGTGCATGGCGATGGCCAGTGCGCTTTCGGCGCTTTCGATGCCGTCCGAAAGGGGGGGCTCAGGCATCAGCTGTTGTATCAGGGCGCGTTGTTTTTCCTGGATACGCAAAGCCGCAGGATCTGTGGGCGGACTGTCGTTGTTCAAGGCCCGGAAGCCCGTGCGAGTGAGCCTTGACGCTTGTTCGAGAACATCTTCCAGCGTGTCGCCCTTTTTCGGCTCACCGTAAAAAACATTTACTACAGCCAGGTTGATTGGCTTGCCCTGCGCAAGCCATACATCAACGTTTGCGCCGGACGCGAGGTTTTTGGCGTGGGGCAGTATGGAAGGGGCAATGGCCGCCCATTCCGAGTCGTTGGCTATTTTGAAAGTCTTCTCAACGACTTGATCATCGCTACCTCTTACAGAACAGAGCAGGTCACCGGTAAACGTGTTTATCTTCGCGGTGTCAGGTTCGATGCGCCGTGCGGCGGTGATACGCATAAAGGCGTCACTGGAAATTGACTTCATCAACGCCCGCAGGGTTTGCCCGAACGTTGAGTATTCGGGAATCTGCGATGCCGCAAAATGGTTGCGCGGACCTGTACCGTAGCCAGCCATCTCAGGCCTGAGGCTTAACAAGGCACTGGCACACATCCTCGCCATTTCCCTGTCAGCGGCTTCGACCGTCTCCTTGGGATTGCGCTGCGCGACAGGCTTGAGTTCGGGGTTTAGCGATATTTCTGCAGACAGTTCTTCGATGGCGTTTGTCTGTTGCTCGCGAATGGGGGCGTATGCAGGGCTGTTGAACTGCGCAGCCTTGGAACCAGGCTCACGCAACGCGTCGAAGGACTGATATTGCTGCTGTAAGGCGATCAATTTGAGCCGACCATCGTCTGTGCCGTCGGTACGTGCGGCGTAGAAGTCGCTGACTACTTCACAGGGCGCGCTGTGCGCGTTCGTATAGCTGATCTGCTTGAGCGTCGGGGCGAGTGCCTTGGCTGCTTCGGTTAATGCTGCGGTCGCGTCCAGGAAGCTCTTGTCGTATTTCGAGAAAGACACGGTTTTACCGTCCGCAACGCACGTGAGGATCCACCCTGATTGCGTGTTTAGTTGCAGCGTTGACGTGTCAACTTTGTGTGTGCGGGCGAAGCTTGCAAATGGCTCGCTGTGAATGGCATTGGTCAGTTGAGCCCAGGCTCTGCCGAACGTCGAGACAGCGGGTATATCAAGGTTAACGGCGGACCGCCCGTCCGGCGCTACATGGCCGGCAAGGATCTGATCCATTAACGCAGCGCTGTGCCTGGATGCGAGGGCGTTGTCACCTGACCTTATCAAATCGGTTGCAAGCCTTTGGGTTTCCAGCGAAACCGCCGCGTGACTGGCGCGTGCTTGCGGACTTGAGAGGCGTTGAGATCCAGGTATGACGGCGTTTGATTCGTTCTGAGCGAGCAGTGCAGGGTAGGAGAATGTGCTTCGGGCGGATGTCACGGAGCTCATCGTTGATTTCTCTTGGCTATAAAAGTCCTCGTTGTGTCGCGTTGTGTTCTACAAGCGTTCCACAGGATTTATTGCGGGAAATATGCGAAGAGGATAGAGGTCGACTTTTGCAAGCGGCGTCAGATCTTTGCAGATCCGCTCTCGCTCAAGCCAGGTTTTGCTCGGTCAACCGCTGCATCGCCAGGCGCCGGTAGTGCGAAGGCGTCATGCCCTTTAGCTGTTGAAAACGCCGATTGAAGTTGGAAATATTGTTGAACCCCGACTCAAAACAGACATCCGTTACCGCCTTGTCGCCGTCAGCCAGCAACTCGCATGACTTGCTGATACGCAAACGGTTGACGAACTCGACAAAGGTACGACCGGTGGCTTGTTTGAACACCCGCGAAAAATACGTGGGCTTCATCCCCAGGTAGTCCGCCACTTCCTCCAGCGGCAATTCCCGTGCGTAGTGGGCAAAGATGTAATCCACCGCGCGGTTGGTGCGATCAATGCTGTGTTCGTCGGCCAATTGCGGTGTGGTGACGCCCGAGAGCAATTGATAATTCTCACAGGTACTCAGCACTTCCATCAGGATGAAGAAGTGCCCAAGACGCGCCATGCCCTGGGCCTCCTCGATGCGCTGCATCAGGCCCATGGCCAGTGCGATGGTTTTTTTGCAGCGAAATTCGATGCCGTACTGTGCACGCTCCAGCAACGGTTCCAGGCGTTTGAGTTCAGCGAAGATATGGCTGCCGTGTTCGAACAATTCATCGGTGAAGTTCACCAGCATGTCGCGCTTGGGTACCACTTCGTCTTCCTCCACCTGACTGATCCAGTTGTGGGGCAGGTTGGGGCCGGTGAGGAACAGGCTTTCAGGGTAGAAGTTGCCGATGTAGTCGCCGATAAACACTTTGCCCGAGCTGGCAACGATCAAGTGCAGCTCGTATTCCTTGTGGAAATGCCAGCGCACCAGCGGGCAGGGGAAGCCGTGCTGGCGATAGATGATGGACAGACCGTTGTGATCGTCCATCAGCTCGTAGGAAGGATCGGTGACTCGCGTTGCTCGGGTCATGGTGCCGTCGCTTTATTGTGGTGGCTGCACAGGATAATGCCTCCTCACGCGCGCCCTCGCCAGCGCCTACCTTATACGTTGCGGTTTTTCGCCTCTATCCACTGGGACATGTACTGCGTGCTCTTGTGGGCATGGTGACGCAACATGCTGCCGGTGAAATTGTCGCGGCGGTGGCTGGCGAGGTGGCTGCGACAGCTTTCCAGGCATTGCACCAGGGCCAGGCCGTGGATGCGCTGGTCATAGCGGCGGGCGAGCAGTTGGCGACCCTGTTCCTGGGCCTGGGTCCAGCGCTCACGGTCCTGGTAAAGGGCGACGGCGGCGGCGGCGAGAGCTTGCGCGCTGTGTTCGATCACGCCGGGCCAGGCGTGTTCATCGCCCATGGCTTCGGCGCCGATGGGCGTGGTGACGCTGGGCGTGCCACACAACATGGCGTCGGCCAGTTTGCCCTTGATGCCCGCGCCGAAGCGCAACGGCGCCAGACAGATGCGCGCGGCGCTCATCACCCGCAGCGCATCTTCGGCCCAGTTCATCACATGAAAACCCTGCGCCGGGTTGTGCAGGGCGGTAGCCTTGGGCGGGGTGTAGGCGCCGTAGATATGCAATTGGGCGCCCGGCAGTTGCTGGCGGATCAGCGGCCAGATGCTGTTCTTCATCCACAGCACCGCATCCCAGTTGGGGGCGTGGCGGAAGTTGCCGATGCTGAGGAAATGCGCACGGTCTTCAAAGGGCGTAAACGCCGCGGTGGGCGGCTGCATCATCAGCGGGCACCCGTGCAGCAGGGCGGCGGGTACGTTGAAGTGCTCGGTGAGCAGGCGGATTTCCAGGTCGGAAATCATCAGGCTGATATCGCAGCGGTAAATGGCGGCGATTTCGCGTTTGGCAAGGTCCGTATCGGCCATCCGTTGAAACTCGTCTTCCAAGACGGGGGTGAACAGGGCGGTGAAATCGTCGCTGTCAGGATGGACTTTTACATGCTCCTTGAAACGCTGGTGACGTGCGTCGCGCAGGCTTTGCAGGTCCGAGGTTTCCAACACGCGCAGGGCGCCGGGGCAGCACTTTTCCACGCGCCAGCCGAACTGCTCTTCCATCATGAAACGGTCGAACAGCACGATATCCGGAGCCAGTTCACGGATAAAGTCATCGAAACTGCTGTTATTGAGTTCGATGGCGCATTCGGCGATGCCCAGCGTCGACAAGTCGGCCTTATGCTCGCCAAGTGCGGCCGGGCTGCTAAAGGTAATGTCCCAACCTTGGGTGAGAAACGTCTCAAGAATCTGCATCATATGCCCGCCCGCTGCCGAGGAACGCGGCTCCGGCCAGACGTAACCAATGACCAGGACTTTGGTGGAGGGCTGATTTATCAAGGGCGGGTTCCTGAAAAGGGGCGGGCAAAAAGCGCGCAATTAAACCACAACCCGGCGTGATGACAATTTGTCTGCGGGGTAGGTAGCGGCGGTACTTTGTGGTTAACTTCGGCCTCTCGAATTCGTTTCATCAAACCAGCATAAGGATTTCGTTCATGGCTCAAGTCACTCTCAAAGGTAACCCGGTCCAGGTTGAAGGCGAACTGCCACAAGCCGGTTCCCAGGCTCCCGACTTTACCCTGACCGCCGGCGACCTGTCGGATGCCACCCTGGCTTCCTTCGCCGGCAAGCGCAAAGTGTTGAATATCTTCCCAAGCGTCGATACCCCGACCTGCGCCACCTCGGTGCGCAAGTTCAATGCACAGGCCAACGAGCTGAACAACACTGTGGTGCTGTGCATTTCCTCCGACCTGCCGTTCGCCCAGGCGCGCTTCTGCGGTTCCGAAGGCCTGGAAAACGTGAAAAGCCTGTCGGATTTCCGCAGCGCTGCCTTCTCCCAGGACTATGGTGTTGATATCACCGACGGCCCACTGCGCAGCCTGACCGCCCGCGCCGTGGTAGTGCTGGACGAAAACGACACAGTGCTGCACAGCGAGCTGGTTGCAGAAATTGGCCAGGAGCCTAACTACGAAGCCGCTCTGGCTGTTTTGAAGTAACTGTTTCGGTACATTACTGCGATCTTGCAGTAATACGCCTGCTACATGCTTGCGGCCTGGCCTCGTCCAGGCCGTTTTTATTTGAGCTTCAGCAGCTTAGAGAAATAGCATTTGAACTAAGCTGCAACGGTTAAAACCTGTAAGCCCAAGGTAAATAGCCGGTAAAGGCGCTTTTCTTAAACTGCTCCAGTGCTTATCTTTCAGCCTCCCAAAGAAGAAGCTCTCGCGCCCAATGGTTGATCACTCCATGCAATCCTCCCCCCGCAACTCCCGCCGCTGGCTGTTCGGCCTGCTTGTGCTGCTGGTTATCGCCGGCCTGTGCTGGAAATTCTGGCCCGGCAGTAGCGCCCACAAGGACGCAGCGGCGGGGCACACCAGCAAAACCGGCATGGCCCGCCCGGGCTTCGGCGGGTCCACCGGCCCGGTGCCGGTGCGTGTGGCGCCGGCGGTGCTGGGGGAGTTCCCGGTGTACTACAAGGCGCTGGGCACGGTCACCGCGCTCAACACCATCAATGTGCGCAGCCGGGTCGGTGGGGAGCTGGTCAAGATCGCCTTTGAAGAGGGGCAGATGGTCAAGGCCGGCGACCTGCTGGCGGAAATCGATCCGCGCAGCTACCAGAACGCCTTGCTCCAGGCCCAGGGCACGCTGCTGCAGAACCAGGCGCAGTTGAAAAACGCCCAGGTTGACGTGCAGCGTTATCGCGACTTGTACAAGCAGGACAGCATCGCCAAGCAGACGCTGGACACCGCCGAAGCGCTGGTCCTGCAATACCAGGGCACGGTCAAGACCAACCAGGGCGCGGTGGATGACGCGAAGCTCAACCTCGAATTCACCAAAATCCGCGCGCCGATTGCCGGCCGCGTCGGCCTGCGTCAGCTCGACGTCGGCAACCTCGTCGCGGCCAACGACACTACCGCCCTGGCCGTGATCACGCAGACCCAGCCGATCAGCGTGGCCTTCACCCTGCCGGAAAACACCCTGGACACCGTGCTCGCCCGATACCACGCCGGCAACAAACTGCCGGTTGAGGCCTGGGACCGTGGCGACTTGAAAAAGCAGGCCGTCGGCGTACTGCAAAGCCTGGACAACCAGATCGACGTCACCACCGGCACCCTGAAATTCAAGGCACGCTTCGATAACAAGGATCAGGCACTGTTCCCCAACCAGTTCGTCAATGTGCACCTGCTGGCCGACACCCTGCGTGACGTGGTGCTGGCACCGTCCGCCGCGATCCAGTTCGGCAACAACGGCACCTTCGTCTACGTGCTCGATGGTGACAGGAAGGTCAAGGTTCAGCCGCTGGTGGTCGGCGATACCGACGGCGACAACACAGTGATCAAAGAGGGCCTGAAGGCTGGCGACCGCGTGGTCATGGAAGGCACCGACCGGCTCAAGGACGGCAGCGAAATCGAAGTGGTCAACGACAGCGCCGAAGTACCGACCACCCCGACCGAACACCTGCAAAGCAAACCTGCGGCCAAAACCGAGAGCGGCGTTAACGCCGGCAAGGCGCAAAAGGTCGGTTCATGAACCTGTCGCGGCTGTTTATCCTTCGCCCGGTCGCCACCACGCTGAGCATGCTGGCCATCGTCCTGGCCGGCATCATCGCGTACCGGCTGCTACCGGTATCGGCCTTGCCTCAGGTGGATTACCCGACGATCCGCGTGATGACCCTGTACCCCGGCGCCAGCCCCGACGTAATGACCAGCGCGGTCACCGCGCCGCTTGAGCGCCAGTTCGGGCAAATGCCCGGCCTAACGCAGATGGCGTCCACCAGCTCCGGCGGCGCCTCGGTGCTGACCCTGCGCTTCAACCTCGACATCAACATGGATGTCGCCGAACAACAGGTGCAGGCTGCAATCAACGCCGCCACCAACCTGTTGCCCAAGGACCTGCCGGCGCCGCCGGTGTACAACAAGGTCAACCCGGCGGACACCCCGGTGCTGACCCTGGCGATCACCTCCAAAACCATGCTGCTGCCCAAGCTCAATGACCTGGTCGACACCCGCATGGCGCAAAAGATTGCGCAGATCAGTGGCGTGGGCATGGTCAGCATCGCCGGCGGCCAGCGCCAGGCCGTGCGCATCAAGGTCAACCCCGAGGCGCTGGCCGCCAACGGCCTGAACCTGTCGGACGTGCGCACCCTGATCGCCGCGTCCAACGTCAACCAGCCCAAGGGCAACTTCGACGGCCCCACGCGGGTGTCGATGCTCGACGCCAACGATCAACTGGTCTCGCCCCAGCAATACGCCGAACTGATCCTCGCCTACAACAATGGCGCGCCGTTGCGTCTCAAGGATGTGGCACAGATCGTCGACGGCGCCGAAAACGAACGCCTTGCCGCCTGGGCCAATGAAAACCAGGCCGTGCTGCTCAATATCCAGCGCCAACCGGGCGCCAACGTGATCGAGGTGGTCGACCGCATCAAGGCGCTGCTACCGAGCATCACGGACAACCTGCCGGCCGGCCTTGATGTGGCCGTGCTCACCGACCGTACCCAGACCATTCGCGCGTCGGTCACCGATGTGCAGCACGAATTGCTGATCGCCATTGCCCTGGTGGTGATGGTCACATTCCTGTTCCTGCGCCGGGTCAGTGCGACCATTATTCCGTCGATTGCCGTGCCACTTTCACTGGTGGGCACCTTTGGCGTGATGTACCTGGCCGGGTTCTCCATCAACAACCTGACGCTGATGGCCCTGACCATCGCCACCGGTTTCGTGGTGGACGATGCCATCGTGATGCTGGAAAACATCGCGCGTTATATCGAGGAAGGGGAGACGCCCATGGCGGCCGCGCTCAAGGGCGCGCGGCAGATCGGCTTCACCCTGATTTCCCTGACGCTGTCGCTGATCGCCGTGTTGATTCCGCTGCTGTTCATGGCTGACGTGGTGGGGCGGCTGTTTCGCGAGTTCGCCATCACCCTGGCGGTGGCAATCCTGATTTCCCTGGTGGTGTCCCTGACACTCACGCCGATGATGTGCGCGCGCTTGCTCAAGCGCGAGCCCGAGGAAGCGGAGCAAAGCCGCTTCTACAAGGCCAGCGGCGCCTGGATCGATTGGCTGATCAACGGCTACGCGCGCATGCTGCAATGGGTACTCAGGCACCAGCCGCTGACCCTGCTGGTGGCCATCGCGACCCTGGGCCTCACCGTGGTGCTGTATCTGGTGGTGCCCAAGGGCTTTTTCCCGGTGCAGGACACCGGGGTGATCCAGGGTGTTTCCGAGGCGCCGCAGTCGATTTCGTTTGCGGCCATGAGCCAGCGCCAACAGGAACTGGCCAAAATCATCCTGGCTGACCCCTCCGTAGAAAGCCTGTCGTCCTATATCGGGGTGGACGGTGACAACGCCACGCTCAACAGTGGCCGTTTGCTGATCAACCTCAAGCCCCACGCCGCACGTGATTTGAGCGCCACCGAGGTGATCGCACGCCTGCAGCCGCAGATCGACAAGCTGGTGGGCATTCGCCTTTTCATGCAACCGGTGCAGGACCTGACCATCGAAGACCGCGTCAGTCGCACCCAATACCAGTTCAGCATGTCGTCACCGGACGCCGAGCTGCTCGCGCTGTGGAGCGGCAAGCTGGTGCAGGCCCTCAGCCAGTTGCCGGAGCTGACCGACGTTGCCAGCGACCTGCAGGACAAGGGCCTGCAGGTGTATCTGGTGATCGACCGCGATGCGGCCTCGCGCCTGGGCGTCAGCGTGTCGACCATTACCGATGCGCTGTACGACGCCTTCGGCCAGCGGCAGATCTCGACCATCTACACCCAGGCCAGCCAGTACCGTGTGGTATTGCAGGCCCAGTCGGGCGAAACCCTCGGCCCGGAGGCGCTGAACCAGATCCACGTGAAAACCACTGATGGCGGCCAGGTGCGGCTGTCGAGCCTGGCCCGGGTGGAACAGCGCCAGGCGCAGTTGGCGATTGCGCACATTGGCCAGTTTCCGGCGGTGATGATGTCGTTCAACCTGGCCCCGGGCGTCGCGCTGGGCAAAGGGGTAGAGCTGATCAACCAGACGCAGAAGGACATCGGCATGCCGGTGGGCGTGCAGACCCAGTTCCAGGGCGCGGCCCAGGCGTTCGAGGCATCGCTGTCGAGCACCCTGCTGCTGATCCTGGCAGCGGTGGTCACCATGTACATCGTGCTTGGCGTGTTGTACGAGAGCTATATCCACCCGATCACCATTCTGTCGACCCTGCCCTCGGCAGCGGTGGGCGCGTTGCTCGCCTTGCTGCTCAGCGGCAATGACCTGGGGATGATCGCGATCATCGGCATCATTTTGCTGATCGGCATCGTGAAGAAGAACGCGATCATGATGATCGACTTCGCCCTCGACGCCGAACGCAACCAGGGCCTTGACCCGCAGACGGCGATCTATCAGGCGGCGCTGTTGCGTTTCCGGCCGATCCTGATGACCACCCTGGCCGCGCTGTTCGGTGCGGTTCCGCTGATGCTCGCCAGCGGTTCCGGCGCCGAGTTGCGCCAGCCCCTGGGCCTGGTGATGGTCGGCGGCCTGCTGGTGAGCCAGGTATTGACGCTGTTCACCACACCGGTGATCTACCTGTATTTCGATCGTCTGGGTCGGCGTTGGCGCAAAGAGCCGCAACGCCTGGAGCCGGTTGAGCCATGAACCTGTCCGGACCTTTCATTCGCCGGCCGGTCGCCACGCTGCTGCTGAGCCTGGCGATCATGTTGTTGGGCGGTGTCAGCTTCAACCTGCTGCCGGTGTCGCCCTTGCCGCAGATCGACTTCCCGGTGATCGTGGTGTCGGCCAGCCTGCCCGGGGCCAGCCCCGAAGTGATGGCGTCCACCGTGGCCACGCCGCTGGAGCGCTCCTTCGGCTCGATTGCCGGCATCACCACCATGAGCAGTTCGTCCAGCCAGGGCTCCACCCGGGTGATTCTGGCGTTCGACTCCGACCGCGATATCAACGGCGCGGCAAGGGAAGTGCAGGCCGCCATCAACGCGTCGCGCAACCTGTTGCCCAGCGGCATGCGCAGCATGCCCACCTACAAGAAGATCAACCCGTCCCAGGCGCCGGTCATGGTGCTGTCGCTGACCTCGGACGTGTTGCAGAAGGGGCAGCTCTACGACCTGGCCTCGACCATTCTTTCGCAAAGCCTATCCCAGGTGCCCGGCGTGGGCGAAGTGCAGATCGGCGGCAGTTCTCTGCCGGCGGTGCGCATCGAACTGCAACCCAAGGCCCTCGACCAGTACGGCGTGGCCCTGGACGATGTGCGCAACACCATCGCCAATGCCAACCAGCGCCGGCCCAAGGGCTCGCTGGAAGACAGCCAGCGCAACTGGCAGATCCAGGCCAACGACCAACTGGAAAAAGCCAAAGACTACGAGCCGCTGCTGATTCGCTACCAGAATGGCGCGGCCCTGCGCCTGTCGGACGTGGCGACGATCACCGATGGCGTTGAAGATCGCTACAACAGCGGCTTCTTCAATAACGATTCGGCGGTGCTGCTGGTGATCAACCGCCAGTCCGGCGCCAACATCATCGAGACGGTCAGGCAGATCAAGGCGCAGTTGCCGGCGCTGCAGGCGGTGTTGCCGTCCAGCGTCAAGCTCAGCCTGGCCATGGACCGCTCACCGGTGATCACCGCCACCCTGCATGAAGCCGAGATGACCCTGCTGGTCGCGGTAGGCCTGGTGATTCTGGTGGTGTACCTGTTTCTCGGCAATTTCCGCGCGTCGCTGATCCCGACCCTGGCGGTGCCGGTGTCGCTGGTGGGCACCTTCGCGGTGATGTATCTCTATGGGTTCTCGCTGAACAATTTTTCGCTGATGGCGCTGATTCTCGCCACCGGCCTGGTGGTGGACGATGCCATCGTGGTGCTGGAGAACATCTCACGGCATATCGACGAAGGTGTGCCGCCGATGAAGGCAGCGTACCTGGGCGCTCAGGAAGTGGGCTTTACCTTGCTGTCGATGAACGTGTCGCTGGTGGCGGTGTTCCTTTCCATCCTGTTTATGGGCGGCATCGTCACCAGCCTGTTTCGTGAGTTCTCGATCACCCTGTCGGCGGCGATCATTGTGTCGCTGATTGTCTCGCTGACCCTGACCCCGATGCTCTGCGCTCGCTGGCTCAAGCCCCAGGTCAAGGGCCGCATGACCGGGCTGCAGCGCTGGAGCCAGAAGGTCAACGACCGCATGGTAGCCGGCTATGCCACCAGCCTGGACTGGGTGCTGCGCCATCGGCGCCTGACATTGATCAGCCTGCTGCTGACCATCGGCGTGAACGTCGCGCTGTATGTGGTAGTGCCCAAGACCTTCATGCCCCAGCAGGACACCGGCCAGTTGATCGGCTTCGTGCGCGGTGACGACGGCCTGTCGTTCAGCGTGATGCAGCCAAAGATGGAGACCTTCCGCAAGGCGGTGCTCAAGGACCCGGCGGTGCTCAGCGTGGCCGGCTTTATCGGCGGCAACAACGGCACCAACAACGCGGTGATGCTGGTACGCCTCAAGCCGATTGCCGAGCGCAAGGTGTCCGCCCAGGCGGTGATCGAGCGCCTGCGCAAGGACGTGCCGCTGGTGCCGGGCGGGCGCCTGTTTCTGATGGCCGACCAGGATCTGCAATTTGGCGGCGGTCGCGACCAGACCAGCGCGCAATACTCCTACATCCTGCAAAGTGGCGATCTTGCCGCGCTGCGGCTGTGGTACCCGAAAGTGGTCGCCGCCTTTCGTACGTTACCGGAGCTGACCGCCATCGATGCCCGGGAGGGCCGGGGGGCGGCGCAGGTCACGCTGATTGTCGACCGCGACCAGGCCAAACGGCTGGGCATCGACATGGACATGGTCACGGCGGTGCTCAACAACGCCTACAGCCAGCGGCAGATTTCCACCATCTATGACAGCCTCAACCAGTACCAGGTGGTAATGGAGGTCAACCCCAAATATGCCCAGGACCCCATCACCCTCAACCAGATGCAGGTGATCACCGCCGATGGCGCACGGGTGCCGTTGTCGACCATTGCCCATTACGAAAACAGCCTGGCCAATGACCGGGTCAGCCACGAGGGCCAGTTCGCTTCGGAAAACATCGCCTTCGACATGGCCCCCGGAGTCACGGTGGAGCAGGGCACGGCCGCGATCGAACGGGCGATTGCCAAGGTCGGCTTGCCCGAAGATGTGATCGCCAAGATGGCCGGCACCGCCGACGCTTTCGCCGCCACGCAGAAAGGCCAGCCGTTCATGATCCTCGGTGCGCTGGTGGCGGTGTACCTGGTGCTGGGCATTCTGTACGAGAGCTACATTCACCCGCTGACGATTCTTTCGACGCTGCCGTCGGCCGGGGTCGGCGCCATGCTTGCCATCTACCTGACTGGAGGCGAGTTCAGCCTGATCTCCCTGCTCGGGCTGTTCCTGCTGATCGGCGTGGTGAAGAAAAACGCGATTTTGATGATCGACCTGGCGTTGCAACTGGAGCGCAACGACGGCCTGGGCCCGCTGGAGTCGATTCGCAGCGCCTGCCTGCTGCGTCTGCGGCCGATTCTGATGACCACCCTGGCGGCCATCCTCGGCGCCTTGCCCTTGTTGCTGGGCAGCGGCGACGGTGCGGAAATGCGCCATCCGCTGGGCTTGACCATCATCGGCGGCCTGGTGTTCAGCCAGGTCCTGACCCTTTACACCACCCCGGTGGTCTACCTCTATCTCGACCGCGCGCGCCACCGTTTCAACGCCTGGCGTGGCGTGCGTACCGATGCTGCCCTGGACTCTGCGCTATGACCGATTCAACGTTTGCTCAATGCGCCATGTTCCGTGGGTCCCGCGTGGCGAGCCTTTTGCTGTGCGGCCTGTTGCTCAGCGCGTGTGCCATTGGCCCCGATTACAAACGCCCGGAGGTGATCGAGCCGGCCCAGTTCAAGGAAGCCCAGGGCTGGCGCCAGGCCACGCCGAGCGATTCCCTGGCCCGTGGCGCCTGGTGGGAGCTGTACGGCGACCGCCAGTTGAATGACCTGGTGACGCGTCTGAACACCTCCAACCAGACCGTGGCCCAGGCCGAAGCACGTTTCCGTCAGGCCCAGTCGCTGGTGCGCAGCGCCCGTGGCGCGTTTTACCCCAGTGTCGACCTGAGCGTCGGCAAGACCCGCGCAAGCCAGGGCACCGGCAGCAGCAACGCGAGCCTGAGCAGTTCCAGCAGCGGTATCCGCGACACCCTTAACGCGCAGTTGGGCGTGAGCTGGGAGGCGGACGTGTGGGGCAAGTTGCGCCGAGGCCTGGAGGCCAACGAGGCCAGCGCCGAAGCCAGCGCTGCGGATCTCGCCGCAATGCGCCTGAGCCAGCAGTCGGAGCTGGTGCAGAGCTACCTGCAATTGCGCGTGATGGATGAACAGACGCGCCTGTTGCAAGCCACACTGGACACCTATCAGCGCTCGTTGCAGATGACCGAAAACCAATACCGCGCCGGCATTTCCGGCAAGGACGCGGTCGCCCAGGCACAAACCCAGCTCAAGACCACCCAGGCCAGCCTGATCGACCTGATCTGGCAACGCGCGCAACTGGAAAACGCTATCGCCGTGCT
This sequence comes from Pseudomonas trivialis, assembly GCF_036864995.1. NCBI lineage: Bacteria > Pseudomonadati > Pseudomonadota > Gammaproteobacteria > Pseudomonadales > Pseudomonadaceae > Pseudomonas > Pseudomonas trivialis. The sequence goes on from NZ_CP142151.1 coordinate 2,430,405, forward strand.
GGTCGGCGAGGCGCCGGCCAACTTCAACCTGGCGGTGAGCAAGGACATTCCCGCGTTGCCGCAAATCCCGGTAAGCCTGCCTTCGCAACTGCTGGAACGCCGCCCGGACATCGCATCGGCCGAACGCTCGGTGATCGCCGCCAACGCCAATATCGGCGTGGCCAAGGCCGCCTACTACCCGGACTTGAGCCTGAGCCTGGCGGGCGGGTATACCAGCAGTACCTATGCCGACTGGATCAGCCTGCCGAACCGCTTCTGGTCGGTGGGGCCCAAGCTTGCGATGACCCTGTTCGACGGCGGCCAGCGCTCGGCCGAGGTCGACCGCACCGTGGCCTCCTACGACGAGACCGTGACCAAGTACCGCCAGACGGTGCTGGATGGGTTCCGCGAAGTGGAAAACTACATGGTGCAGCTCAAGGTGCTGGAAGACGAGGCCGTGGTCAGCAACGAAGCGCTGGACGCCGCGCGTGAGTCGTTGCGGTTGACGCAGAACCAGTACAAGGCAGGGTTGATTGCGTATCTGGATGTGGTGACGGTGCAGGCGACCGCGTTGAGTAATGAGCGGACGGTGTTGACGTTGCTGCAGACGCGGTTGGTGGCGAGTGTGCAGTTGATTGCGGCGCTGGGTGGGGGGTGGGATGGGGTTACTGCATCTGGGGGGAGTGATTGGGTGTATAGCCGTTATTGGGGGATGGCTACTGGCGGTTCCGCCCTTACGGCGGGTCACTTTGGAAAAGCCCCAAAGTAACCAAAGGGCTCTTGCCCCAACACTTGGTGCCTCGCCTAGGCTCGGCATGCCCTCACTCCGGCTTTGGAGCGTGGGTAACCCGGCGTCCTGCCGGGTTACCCACGCTCCAAAGCCTGCGTTCGGCCAGCATGTTTGACGGGGCGCCTCAGATCAAAAGCAAAAGCGCGGCGGCCTTAGAGCCGACCGGGGTTTTTCTACCTGGCGCTGTTCAAAATGTGGGAGGGGGCTTGCTCCCGATGGCTGAGTGTCAGTCAGCTTATGGGTAGCTGACCCACTGCTATCGGGAGCAAGCCCCCTCCCACAGTTGATCTCCATTTGTCTGTTGGATATCACACTGCTTTTGCTTTGCTTTGGCTTTTGATCTTGATCTCAAGCGCCCCGTCAACCACCCTGGCCGCACGCAGGCTTGAATCCGTGGGTAACCCGGCAGGACGCCGGGTTAGCCGCACTGGGCCATGGATGGCCCATTGCGGCGGCCCACGGATTCAAGCCTGCGTGCGGGCACACCGAGCCCTAGCGAGGTGCCGAGTGGTTGTGCAAGAACCCTTTGGTTACTTTGGGGCTTTTCCAAAGTGACCCGCCGTAAGGGCGGAACCGCCAGCAGCCATAACCGCAGCAACGGATATGTAACCTACCAGCCGGCCAGCCACCCACCACACTTCGACCCAGCCCGAAGCATCCCCCCTCACCAATTCCCTATAGTCACAGGCTCTCTCAGCCCAGCGCTGCCACCCAAGGAAACCGCCATGACTTCGTCCATCGACCCTGGCCTGCTGGATATCTACGAATCCTGGCACTCCACCGTCTGTGCCGGCGACCTGGCCGCCACCGCCGCGCTCTATGCCGAAAACGCAGTGTTCGAAACGCCGCTGGTGCTGGCCATCTACCCCGATCACGGCAGCGGCGTGCTGGAAGGACGCGCCACCATCCAGCGCTTCATGGAAGACAGCAAACGCAAGTTCCCCAGCGACCTCGCCGAGTGGTATCGCAGCGACAAGGCCTTCATCAACGGGCGCAACCTGACCTGGGAATACCCGCGCAAGACGCCCAAGGGCGAGCAGGTCGATTTGATGGAAATGATGGAAATCGAAAACGGTCTGATCACCTACCACCGTGTGTACTGGGGCTGGTACGGCGTGCGTTTGCTGGCGCGGGCGTTGTGAGCTTCAGTCGTTCGGTGGCCATCATCGGTGGCTCGGTCACCGGCGTTGCGGCCTTCATTGCGCTGGTGCGCACAGGGAAAGTCCGGCGTATCGACCTGATCGATCCCCAGGGGCTCGCCGATTCGATCGCCTTTACCGCCGCCGAGCAGGGGCTGTTGTGCAACACCTCGGTGCAGACGATGTCGGTGCTCGACGATGACCCGCAGGACTTCCAGCGTTACCTGCACGGCCAGGGCATTGCCGCCAGTGAGGACGGTTTTGTGCCCAGGGCCTGGGTGTCGGGCTACCTCAAGCAGCGCTACGCGGAGTATCGCGACCTCGCCGAGGCGCAGGGCATCGAGCATCGGGTCGTGCGCGCGACGGTGCGGCGTATCGAGCCGGTTGCTCCCGGTCGCTATCAATTGCAACTGAACGATGGCGCCGACATCAGCGCCTCGGCGGTGCTGGTGTGCACCGGCAGTGCGGCTCCCTGCGTGCCGCCGCAGGTGGCGGCGCATGTGGGCGCGCCGGGTATTTTCACCTCGCCTTATCCCACCGGCGCCTGGTTGCAGCACTTGCATGCGCCGTCACGGGTGCTGGTGCTCGGCAGCCGCCTGTCCGCTGTCGACAGCGCACTGCTGCTTTGCGGTGCGGGGCATCGCGTATTGATGGCGTCACCCTCCGGGCGCTTGCCCAGCGTGCGCACGGCCACGCCACGGCGCAGCGCGGTTGCGCTGGATGAGGCGCGATTTGCCCGGCTCGACCTGGAAAACCCCAAGCTGTACTGGCATCTGCTGCGCCTGCTCGTAAAGGCGGCCAAGGCCATCAACGGGCGTTCGCTGCGCGAGCAGATAGATCGCAGCCGCGATCCGGCTCAACGTCTTCGCGGTGAAATCGCCCTGGCCAGCCGTGGCGCGACAGACTGGCAAAACCTGCTGGTGCACTGCATGGACCTGGCGGACCTGAAACTGCGCGCTGCACCCGCGACGGTACGCATGGCCGCACTGCAAAACTGCTGGGAAGCGGTGGGGCGCTATCTGTTCGCGGTGCCCCTGCAAACCGCCGTCACCCTGTCGCAGTGGATCGACGAAGGCCGCCTGCAACTGGCCGCACATGTGCCCACCCGGCTTGAGTGGCAGGGCCAGTGGATAGCCCATGACGACCATGGCAACAGCCACGCGGTCGACGCCGTGGTGTGTGCCAGCGGTTTTCACAAACAACCGTTTCACGCCACGCCCGAGGCCCTTGAATTACAGGCACCGGCCGGTCCCCCTGCATCCCTCCGGTGGTCTCTGCTCAATTGCAGGTCAGCCTGCCGGGTGCTGACCGGCCGGACAACATCTGGCTGCTGGGCGTGGCGTCCTACCTGGCGGCGCCGATGGTCAATTCGGTGTACCAGTCGGTGCGCCAGGCAGCCGAGGTGGCATTGATGCTCAGCGAACACCCGGCCTTCAGCGACGAACAGGCAAGCGAGGCAGTGGCATGAAAGTGTATGGCGACCGAGGCTCAAGCAACACCCGGCGGGTGCTGACCACCGCCGCTTATCTGGGGCTGGACGTTGAATTCGTCTTCCTCGACCTGTTCAGCGGCCAGAACCGTACGCCGGAGTACCTGGCCCTTAACCCCAACGGCACCATTCCGACCTTCGTTGACGGCGATGTGGTGCTGTTCGAGGCCTCGGCCATCATGATCTATCTGGCCGAGCGGGCCGGTTCTGCACTGCTGCCCGAGGGCAAGGCGAAGTATGAAACCCTCAAGTGGATGTTCTGGGCCGCCGAGCATTTTCGTCGCGGGCCCACGGTGCTGATCGAGCAGCGCTTTATGGAACGCCTCAAGGGCCATGCCGAAAACCCTACGCTGGTGGCCGAGGCGCTGCACGCGATCCATCGCTACACGGCGGTGCTGGACGAGCATCTGCGCACCCGTACATTCATGGTCGGCGACGCCCTGACCCTGGCCGATATCGACCTGGCGGCGCCGCTGAGCCATATCCCGCGCACCCAGGCGCCGTTCCTCGAGTATCCCCATGTGGCGGCCTGGTACGCGCGCATCAACGCGATACCGGCCTGGCAGCAGAGCGGGGCGGCGCAGGAGCGGCGTATCGTGGACATCGAGGGGCTGTTCAGCGCGCAACCCGCTTGAGGATCACGCCGTGGTCAGGACGCGCAGCGGCGCTTCGAGATGGCGCAGGTGCTCAATCCCCAGGTGGGTCTTGAACGCACGCCAGCCGGCCACGGTGACAAACACGGCACGGGTGCCCGCCTGCCGACGCAGCCAGCCCAGTTGGGTAAAGGTATCCAGCAGATGGCTGCCGAGCGGGCCGGCGATATGGTGCTCGCGTTCGGTCCAGTCCAGGCAGCGCCGGGCCTGCACATGGTCCTGAAAGCACGGTTCGCCGCTTTCCGGGTTCAGCGATTGCAGCCATTCGATGCCGCGCAGGCTCAGCACGTATTCGCGCTCGTTGCGCTCCAGGATATAGCCGCGCTCCAGCATGCCCTGAGTCACGGCCACGCCGACCTGACCGGCCAAATGGTCATAACAGCAACGTGCGAAGCGCAGGTCATGGGCCGTGCGATTGGGCAGGCTGCGCCACGAACTGGTTTGCGGGGACACCGCAGCCAGGCTTTCCAAGACATGGGAAACGTCGGGCCCAGCCAACTGATAGAAGCGATTGCGGCCCTTGGTTTCAACGGTAAGCAGGCCGCCGTCGAGCAATTTCGCCAGGTGCGAGCTGGCAGTCTGCGGCGTCACGCCGGCCGCATCGGCCAGGGCGCTGGCCGACAGCGCACTGCCGTCGGCGAGGGTGATCAGGATCACCGCGCGCACCGGTTCGGCGATCAGGTAGGCGATGGATGAAATTTTAGGTTGGGTCATTCCCTTGAACTCCGCGCTGTGCCGTGTGATATCAGGGCCGAGGATGACACAAACACCAACACTTCGACACGCCTCGAAGCGTTTATCGGGAAAAGCTGCTTATAGTCACGCCGCAATTATGTCGCCAGGGACACACGCAGCCATGGAACTCAGCACGCGCTATCAACGACAGGTACTGATCGCCACCAGCCTCAGCTACGTGGTCGTCATCCTCGATACCTCAATCGTCAACGTGGCGCTGGAATCCATCTCCACCACCTTCGGTTCGGACATCACCGGGCTGCAATGGGTGATCAACGCCTATACCCTCACATTTGCCAGTCTGCTGCTCACCGGCGGCCTGCTCGGCGACCGCTTCGGCGCGAAAAAAATCTACGCCCTGGGCCTTGGCCTGTTTGCCCTGGCGTCTGCGCTGTGTGGCCTGGCCACAGACCTCCCAGAACTGGTTGGCGCCCGCGTGCTGCAGGGGCTGGGCGCGGCGTTGCTGGTGCCGTGCTCGTTGATGCTGATCAACAGCGCCTATCCGCAGTCCCATCAGCGCGCCAGCGCCATCGGTGTGTGGGCCGGCTGCGGCGGCATCGCCATGGCCGCCGGGCCTTTGGTGGGCGGGGTGCTGATCGAACTGTTCGGCTGGCGCAGCATCTTCCTGATCAACGTGCCGATTGCCTTGATCGGCGTATGGCTCACCTCACGCATCCCGCACGCTGCGCCACTGGCGCCCAACCGGCACCTGGACTTCACCGGGCAAATCGCGGCGATTATCGCGCTGGGCTCCTCGGTGGCCGTGTTGATCGAAGGTGCCAGGCTGGGCTGGAGTTCCGAATGGGTCTATGCGGGCGTGTTCGTCGCGTGCATCGCCTGGTGTGTGTTCCTGGTCACCGAAAGCCGCCACAAGGACCCGATGCTGCCGCTGCAGTACTTCCGTAATTCGACTTTCTCCGGCGCGACCTTTCTATCGATGGCCTCGGCCCTGGTGTTCTACGGGCTGTTCTTCCTGCTCAGCCTTTACTTCCAGACCCATCGCGGCTGGTCACCTTTGGAAACCGGGCTGGCCTTTTTACCCCTGACCGCCATGGTCACCCTCGGCAGTTTCACCTGCGGTCGCCTGACCCGTGCCTACGGCCCACGCGCCGTGCTGGTGGCAGGTTTCGGCTTGTACACCCTGGGCTTTATCGGCCTGTTCGCCCTGGCCGGTGACGCGCCGTACTGGCGTATCGCGCTGTGCTATCCGGCAGTCGGTTTCGGCGCGGGGATCATCACCCCGGCCGCCACCTCCGTACTGATGAGCGTGGTCGACCGCGCCAAGGCCGGCGTCGCCGCCGGCACCCTGAATGCCAGCCGGCAAAGTGGCTCGGCGTTTGGCGTGGCGATCTTCGGCGCCTTGCTCACCTCGGTTCAGCCGCTGGACGACGCCATCGAGGTCGCGGTCGGCGTCGCGATCGGCCTGTCGCTGCTGGCCATGTTGCTGTGTGTCCTGATGCTCAAGGCTCCGCTTGTGCAGACCGTGGAAAGTTGATGCACCACCATCCGTAACGGCATCACCCGTAACAGCCAACGCTCGGCACGCCTTCGTGATCATCGCGAGGCGTTGCTGCATCTGAAAACATCATCAATTAGGGATAGTGATCATGAGTGTTCTCTCTGCAGCTGCAGTGGTAGACATGGCGGGAATCGGCATCGGTCCGGCCAACCTGAGCCTGGCGGCACTGGCCCGGCCCCATGCGGGCATCAGCTCGGCCTTCTTCGAGCGCAGCAGCGAGTTCCAGTGGCATGCGGGCATGATGGTGCCCGAGGCCAGGTTGCAGGTGCATTACCTCAAGGACCTGGTCAGCCTGGTCGACCCCTCCAACCCGCTGTCCTTCCTGGCCTACCTGTCGAAGAAAAAGCAGCTGCTGAGCTTCATCAACGCCAATTTCGATCAAGTGCTGCGCCGCGAATTCAACCAGTACTACCGCTGGGCGTGCAGCCAGTTGCCCAACCTGCAGTTCAACCGCGACGTGCGTTCGGTGACCTTCGAAAACGGCCTGTTCATGCTCAAGGGCGATACCTGGATGCAGCCGGCGCGCAACCTGGTGCTGGGCACCGGGCAACAACCGTCGGTGCCGGCGTTTGCGCAGGCGCACCTGGGCGACACGCTGTTTCATGCCTCGCAGTACATGACCCGCAAGCGTTCGCTCAAGGACAAACGCGTGGTGGTGATCGGCGGCGGCCAGACCGGTGCCGAGATCATCCAGCATCTGCTGTCCGACACCAGCGCACTGCCGGCCAGCGTGACTTGGGTGTCGCGGCGCTGGAATTTCGCGCCGCTGGACGAGTCACCGTTTACCAACGAGCTGTACACCCCGCAGTACAGCGACCATTTCTTCGCGCAGCCCGAGGCCGTGCGCCAACCGCTGCTGGCCGAGCAAAAGCTGGCCAGCGACGGCATCTCGCAATCGCTGTTGCAGTCGATCTATCGGCGCCTGTACGAACTCAAGCATGTGCTGCATCACCCTTGTCAGGTCCGCCTGCTGCCAGGTCGCGAGCTGACCGCCGTGCAGCCCCGCGCGCAGCACTGGAACCTGGCGCTGCTGCACGGGCACAGCCAGGCCCGTGAGGAACTGAACGCCGACGTCGCTGTGCTGTGCACCGGCTACGCCTACCAGATGCCGGCGTGCCTGGAAGCGCTCGAACCGCGCATCGCCCGGCGCAATGGCGAGTACGTGTTCAACCCGGACTACTCGGTGCAATGGGACGGCCCGCAGGGTTCGGCGCTTTATGTGCAAAACGCCGCGCGCAGCCAGAAAGGCATCGCCGACCCCAACCTGGGCCTGATCCCCTGGCGTTGCGCGCACATCATCAACAGCGTCAGTGGCCAGCCCCTCTACGACCTGGACGAGCCCGAAGCGTGCGTTCAGTGGGGCGCCAGCGCTGCCTTCGACGACGTCAGCGATGGGCGGTTCGATCGCCTCGCCGCCGTCGCCAACTAGACCCAGGAGTCCCGCCATGGAACCCATCACACTTCCCCCCAACGGCAACGCCCCGGTGATTCGCGAAACCGAGGAACCTGTGCCGCTGCAAGGCGTGCACCTGTACCTGCACCACTTTTCCGGCCGGCTGACCAACGCGCCGATCCAGTCCTCGCGCTTCACCATCGAGCCCGGCTGCGGTACTGAAGAAGACAAACACGCGGTGAACGAAATCTGGTTTATCAGCGGTGCCGATCTGGAGGTGTATTACGACGGCACCTGGCACGCGGTAAAAAATGGCGGCAGCGTGTATTTCGAGCCGTGGCGCCCGCATTTTGTGCGCAATAACAGCACCACCCAGGCCCAGGTGTTTTCGGTGTGGTGGGCATGAGTCGGCAGGTTGATTTTGACCTGGTGATTGTCGGCGGCGGCATTATCGGCGCCTGGGCCTTGCACCACGCCGTGCAGCGTTACCCGCACTGGCGGATCCTGCTGATCGACCGCTACCGCATCGGCGACGGCGCCACCGCGCATTCGGCGGGCGTGCTGCTGGCCACCGGCAAGTCCGAGCGCGAGCGGCGCCTGGCCGGGGAGAGCGCCGGGCTGTATCGCGCGTTGCGTGACCGGCTGGGCCTTCGCACCACCCAGGCGCCGGTGTACTGGCTGGCCCATCACGGGTTCACTGCCGATATCCAGCGCGCCGTGGTCGAGGCGCCCGTGCTGCCGGCCGATGTGTCGGTGCAGGCCCTCGGCGAACGCCTGGGCGCATCGCTGCACATCGGCGCCGACGAATGCCTGTCCAGCGGCGGTACGGCAGAAAGTTACGAGCCGCCGCTGGTGGCGCGGCTGCTGATCAGCCACAGCCTGGCCAGTGCGAATGTGCATTGCCTCGAAGGGGTCGGCGTAGAGGCCATCACCCGCACCAGCATCCGCCTCAGCGACGGCTCCCGCGTGCAGGCGCAGCGCACCCTCATGGCCACCGGTCCGTGGGTCAGCGAGTCGCCCTTTGCCGAGATTGCAGCCGAACACGGCCTGCGCGTGAAGAAGGTGGTGGCCCTGCATATCGACGGCCGGCCACCGGCGGATGCTGCCGCGCTGTTCCTGCCACAATCGGATGCCTACCTGATGCCGTTGCCGGCGCGTAACCAGTGGCTGTTCAGCTTTCGTTGCGACGAATGGGACGTGGCGCCGCGCAAACACGCGCTGGAAATCAACGCCCACGACGTGCAGGTCGCCACCCGCACCCTGGCGCATTACCTGCCCGACCTGGTGGCGCGTTGCCGCGGTGGCCGGGTGTTCTGCGACAGCTACAGCCCCAGCGGCGAGTCGCGGGTCAGCTACCACCCCGAGCAACACCTGGTATTTGCCGGTGCCGGCAGCGGTGCGGGATTTCGCTTGGCCCCCGGCATTGCCCGCGAAGCCCTCGACCTGCTCGTGGCGCACTGGCCCGACACAGCCGCCGCCACTCCTTCCGCTGCCTTGATGGACTGAACCGATGACCGCCACTCCTGCGCAAACCTTCTTCCTGATGCCGATTCCGCCAACGCCCAACGGCCGCCTGCACCTGGGCCACATCGCCGGTCCCTACCTGCGCATGGACATGCTCGCGCGCTACCTGCGCAGCCAGGGTCACCATGTCGACGTGGTGTCGGCAGTGGACGGCTTTGACTCCTACGTGTTGTGGAAGGGCCTGCAGGAGCAACGCGCGCCCGAAGCCGTGGTGCGCGACTACCACGCCCGGATCGCCAATGACCTGCGCGCCCTCGATGTGCAAGTTGATGACTTCCTCGATCTGGTGCAGGGCCCGTATGCCCGCCAGCATGCCGCCAATGCCCAGCGCACGGTGGAGCGGCTGGTGGCGCTGGGCGTCACCGAAAACGTGACCGAGCGCGTGCTGTATTGCCCTGGCACCCGGCGCTATATGGCCGGCGCCTGGCTAGTGGGTCAGTGCCCGTATTGCCAAGCCGGTGCCGGCGGCTACTTTTGTGAAGCCTGCGGCGCGCTGTTCCGCCCGGAAAGCATGCTCAACCCGCAGCCGCGCATGGGCGACAGCCCGCTGCAATGGGTCGAGGTCGAGAGCCTGTTCCTCAAGGTGGCCGACCCCGAGCAGTTGCTGCAACGCATGAGTGCCAGCGGCGCGCCCGCGTCGATCATCGAGGTGATTGCGCGCTTTTTGCAACGTGAAAACGGCCGCGTGCGACTCACCGCGCCCGGTGACTGGGGCGTGGCCTGGAGCGCGGACCGCTTCGGCAACCCACGGGTGCTTTTCGAGTCCGGCTGGGAATACGCGCTGACCTGCGCCGACCGCGCGCTGGAGCAAACCCCTGAGCACGGCCACGCGATGCTGCGCAGCAGTGCTGTGACCACGCTGGTCAGCTTCGGTATCGATAACGCGGTGTTGCTGTTGGCCGGCAGTGCGGCGGTGATGGATGCGTTGCAGGATCACCGGTCGTTCGACTACGTGCTCACCAACTACTTCTACAACCTGCAGGGCGCGAAATTCTCCACCAGCCGCCTGCACGTGGTGTGGGCGGCCGATATCGTCGACCACACCCCGGCCAGCAGCGATGGCGTGCGTTACTTCCTCAGCCGCGAAAGCCCGGAAAACGGCGAAACCAACTTCGCCATCGAAGCATTCATCGAAGTGGTCAACGTGGAACTCGCGGGCGCACTCGACAGCCGTATCGACCTGGCGCTGGCCCACCTCGATCAGCAGCGGCAAGCTATCGAGCCCGAGCTGCGTCCGAGCCTGGACGCGGCCGTCGAACGCCTGGCCCTTGCGTTCCGCCTGGACGCGGTCTCGGTGCGTGACGCCTGGGACGTATTGCACCAGTGGATGCAGTGCCCTGAACTCGACGTGACCGACAGCGCCCACGCCTACCTGTGGCTCAAGGGCCTGGCCTACCTGGCGGCACCGACCATGCCGCGTGTGGCCGCCTACCTGTGGCAGCGGCTGGGCCATGAAGGGCTGCCGAGCCTGCAGGGGTTGTACAGCGCCTCGACGCCCCGCGTGCAGAGTGCGTCGCGCCCGCGTTTCAAGGTGTTGTCGCCCGCCAGCCTCGCACCATGCCTACCCGCCAGCGTGGTGCTCGATGGTGCTCCCGCCCATGCATGAGTCCGCCGACGTCATCGTGATCGGCGGCGGCACCACCGGCACCAGCGCGGCCTGGCACCTGGCGCGGGCCGGTGTGTCGGTGCGGCTGCTCGACAAAGGCGCTATCGCCAGCGGCGCGTCCGGCGCGTCGCCGGGGATCGTGCGTGAGTATTACGCCGACCCCGCCCTGAGCCGGTTGGCGGCGCGCGGGGTGCAGGCGTATCGCGATTGGGCGCAACGCTATCCGGGCGCTTGCGGCTATCGGCGCACCGGTTTTCTTACCGGCATTGCGCCGCGCGAGCAGACCGCGACCCAGGCCAACGTGGCGCGCCTGCACGGCCTGGCATGGCTTTCACCGGCGGCCACACGTGACCTGATCGCCGACCTGCACAGCGATGCGCTGGCCGGTGCGGTGTACGAGCCCGACGCCGGCTATTGCGACCCGCGACAGACCGCGCAGAGCTTTGCTGCGGGTGCGCGCGACCTCGGTGCGGTCATCGAAGAGGGGCGGGCCGTGCAGCGCATCGTTTGCGATGGCGGGCGGGTGATTGGCGTGCACACCGATCGCGGTTTTATCGCCAGCGCCCGCGTGGTCAACGCCGCCGGGCCCTGGGCTGCGCGGCTGGCCGCCGACTGCCAGGCGCCGCTGCCGATCCATGCCACCCGGCAAACCGTCGGTATCGTTCAGACGCCCGGCGCACATCCGCCCATGCCTGGCTACTGCGACCGCGACGCCGGGTTCTACCTGCGCCCCGACACGCCGGGCCGCTACTTCATCGGCTCATTGATCGCCAGTGAAAGCCAACCCATCGACCCGGACGCATTCGAGTGCAGCCTGAGCGATGCGAGTGTGCTGGCCCACCGCGACCGCGCCGCGCAACACCTGACCCGTCTGCTGGATGCGCAACCTGTCGGGCACCGCGTGTCATTCTTCGACAGCACGCCGGATGGCAACCCTATCGTCGGCGCCGACCCGCGCATTGACGGTCTGCTGATTGCCGCAGGGCTGTGCGGGCATGGCTTCAAGTTCGCGCCGCTGTTTGGCGAGGCGATTGCGCAGTGGCTGGTGGAGGGCACGCTGCCTGCCGCGCTGGCACCGTTCGCGCTGGAGCGCTTTATCGGGTGACCCGGCCACCCGGCGTCAGGAACGTTGCAACAACGCAATCTGCTCGGCCGGCACCAGGGTGCGCAGGGTCTTGTAGAGCGCGCGGGTTTCCAGCAGATTCCACACCCGCAGCATGGTTTCCAGCGCGTCCAGCGGTTTGCTGATGAAATCCCGTGCGCCGAGGGCCAGGGCGCGCAGGCGCGTGTCGCGGGTGGCGTCGGCGGTGAGCACCAGTATCGGCAGGTATTCGCCGTGGGGGATGCGCCGGTTGAGCTGTTCGAGCACCGCAAAGCCGTCGAACTGCGGCATATGCAGGTCGAGAATCACCAGGTCCGGCTCGAAGCTGTTGAACAGCTCCAGGGTGCGCAGCGGCTCGGTGCTGCTCAGCACATTGGTCAAGCCTTCACGCGCCAGCAGTTGCTCCACCAGGTCGAGGTTGGGGCGTTGGTCGTCGATAATCAGAATGCGCAGGTCGAGGTTCACGCGGGCTCCGGAAAATACTGGTCGAGGTGGGCGAGAAACGCAGGCACGTTGATCGGCTTGTTCAGCACGGCGGTCGCGCCGGCGTGCTGCAAGGCCGTGCGGGTGAGGTCGCTGGCATCGGCGGTGAGCATCAGCACTGGCGTGTCGCGGGTCAGCAGCGCGCGGCGCAGGCGTTGCAGCACCTGCAGGCCGTCGATGTCGGGCAGCGATACGTCCAGCAGAATCAGTTGGGGCGCATGCTGCGCGGCCAGGTCCAGCCCGAGCTGGCCCTGCATGCTCGACAGCAGCTTGATGCCCGGCCTGCGCTGCAACAGGGTTTCGATCAGCGCCAGGCTCGCAAGGTTGTCTTCGATACACAGCACCTTACCGTGAATCGCCTGCGTGCCGGGGGCAGGGCGGGCCAACGGGGCATCGCTGACGGCGGCGCCGGGACGTTGTGCTTCCTGCACCCGTACCAGCGGCAGCTCCAGGGTAAAACGCGAGCCGATGCCGGGCTGGCTGTGCACCTGCAGCGTGCCGCCCATCTTTTCCAGCAGGCTCTTGCTCAGCGCCAGGCCCAGCCCGCTGCCTTCGACGGTTGGGTCGGCGCCCAGGCGCTCGAACGGCTTGAACAGTTGCCCAAGGTGCTCGGCCGCAATGCCCTTGCCGGTGTCGCACACCGACACGCCGATGCGTTGGCCGTGCAGGTTCACCTCGATGCTCACCTGGCCGGGGCGCAGGTTGTACTTGATCGCATTGGACAGCAGGTTGAGCAGCACCTGGGTGAGGCGTTGGCGGTCGGCGACGATGCCCAGGTCCGGGGCGAGCGCGGGCAGTGGCTGCAACTGGATGCCTGCGTCCGCCGCCATCGGCGACACCAGTGTCAGGCACTCCTGCAGCACCCCGGCCAACGGCAAAGGCTCGATGTTCAGCGGCAGGCGCCCGGCTTCGATCTTGGCGATGTCCAGCACTTCATTGATCAGCGTCAGCAGGTGTTGCCCGGCGCGCAGGATGTGGCCGACGTTGGCTGTGTGCGCGGCCGGCGCGTCCATCTCCAACAGTTGCGCAAAGCCCAGGATCGAGTTGAGCGGGGTGCGCAGTTCGTGGCTCATGCGCGATAGAAACTCGCTCTTGGCGCGACTGGCGCGCTCGGCCTCTTCGCGGGCGGTGCGCAGGGCGATTTCCGCCGCGCGGCGGTCAGTGATGTCGCGGGTGATCTTCGAGAAGCCGCGCAGGGCGCCGGTGCCGTCGTACTGCGCGGTGATCACCACGCTGGCCCAGAAGTGCGTGCCGTCCTGGCGGCAGCGCCAGCCTTCTTCGGTGTAGTCGCCGTTGCGCGTGGCTTCGCGCAACGCCATGGCCGGGTGCTGCGGGCATTCCTTGGGCAGGTAGAACACCGAGAAATGCTGGCCGATGATTTCCTGCTCGGTATAGCCCTTGATGCGCTCGGCGCCGTTGTTCCAACTGGTGACGTGGCCCGCCGTGTCGAGGGCGAAGATCCCGTAGTCCTTGACCCCGTCGATGATCAGCCGCAAGCGCTCTTCGTTGTCGCGCAGCGCGCGCTCGCGCTCGGACAACAGCAGGCCGGCTTCCACCAGGCGGGTGCCCAACTGGCCGATTTCGTCGTGTTCCGGCGGTTGCGGCAGCAGCGGGTGACCCAGCGCCAGGCGCTGCGCGTTGCGTTGTACGTTCTGCACCCGGGCGACAATGCCCTTGGACAGAAACAGCACCGCGACGATGGCGCCGAACAAGCCGCAGACCGCTGCCAGCCAGGTGGACAGCAGCAGGCGCTCGCGGGTTTCGGCCGCGGCCTTGCTGCGCTCGGCCAGCAACGAGTCCTCCAGCTTGAGCATGGTGCTGATGCGTTGGCGCAGCGCATCGAGAATGTGCTTGTTGCTGATCAAAATGGCGCTGATCGATTCCGCTGTGGCTTCGCGGTCGTTGAGCATGGCTTCCAGGCCGTCGACCTTGTGCGAGATCAGCGGCTTGATCGCGTTGAGCTCTTCGCGCACCCGTGGGTCGCGCACGTTGTTGTCGAGCCTGCGCAACGCCGATTCGATCTGCGGTCCGGCCGTGCGGTAGCTGGGCAGGAAGTCCTCGCGGCGGGTCAGCAGGTAACCGCGCACGCTGCCCGCCGCTTCGGCCAGCAGGGTGTGCACGGCCTGGATATCGCGCTGCACGCGCAGCACCCGACGCACGTCCTCTTCGGCGTGGGCCGTTTGGCGCTCGGTGATGTAGATCAGCACCAGCGACAGCAGCAGCACCACCAGTGGCAGCGAAATCACCAGCAGCGCCTTGCCGCGCAACGGCAGGTCGGCCCAGCGCTGCGCCTGCAAGCGCCTCATGCCTGGGTCACCAGGCCCAGGGCGATGCCGCGCACCGCCGCCTGGGTGCGGTCGGCGGCGCCCAGCTTGCCGATCACCCGCTCGACATGGGCCTTGGCGGTGCCGGTGGTAATGCCCAACTGCGCGCCGATTTCGCGGTTGCTCATGCCATTTGCGACCAGACCGAGCACTTGGCGCTCCCGTGGTGTGAGGTGTTCCGTGGGGGCTGCGCCGCCGGCGTTGCGCTCGGCCATGCGCCGCAGCAGGCGGGTGCTGACCAGGCTGTTGAGCGCTTCGCCGCCGGCGGCCACTTGCTGCAGGCCGGCGATTACCTCGTCACGGCTGGCGTCCTTGAGCAGGTAGCCGACGGCCCCGGCATTGATCGCCGCTTCGAGGTGGTCGGGGCTGTCGTCCATGGTGAACATCACCACTTTCAGTGCCGGCAGGCGCTGTTGCAGCAGGCGCGCCGCACCGAGGCCGTTGAGCAGCGGCATGCGGATATCGAGGATGACGATGTCCGGCAGCAGTTGCTCGCACAGTTCCACGGCCTGCTGGCCATCGCGCGCCTGCCCGACCACCTCGAACTGCGGGTGGCCGGCCAGCAGGGCGACAAAGCCGGTGCGGGTAACTTCATGGTCGTCCGCGAGGACCAGACGCAGTACATCGCTCATGGGCAGGTTCCATTGAAGTGGACAGGCACGCTGGCCTGCAATCGGGTTCCGCCGCCGACCGTACTGATGCAACTGAAGCGCCCGCCGAGCAGGCTGGCGCGCTCCTGCATGGTGGCAAGGCCCAGGTGCTGCGCGTCATCGCGTGGCTGCCCGGCGGCAAAGCCCCGGCCATTGTCGTCCACCCGCAGAGCGGCCTCACCGTCACGCAGTTCCAGGGCCAGTTGCACCTGGCTGGCCTGCGCATGCTTGAGCACATTGTTGATCGCCTCCTGGCCGATGCGGAACAGGGCGATCTCCACCTGACTGGGCAGGCGTGTGTCGCAGTGCGCCTGCCAGACCACGCGCACACCTGCATCGCGCAGGCGGTCAGCTTCCTTGTCGAGGGCCTTGAACAGGCCGAAGTCGTCGAGCACCACGGGGCGCAGGCCGGCGATCAGTTGCCGGCCCTCACCGACCGAATGCTGGGCCAGGGTCAGGATGGCCTGCAGGTCGGCGGCCAGGGCGTCGGGCAACAGCGGGCAGCGGCCGGCGAACCCCTGCAGGCGCTGATGCAGGCCGGCGAGGGTTTGCGCGAGGCCGTCGTGCAGGTCGTAGGCCACGCGTTTGCGTTCATCCTCCTGGGCGTGCAGCAGCCGGTTGACCAGCTCGGAGAGGTGTTTGTCACGGGCCTTGAGGGTGGTCAGCAGGCGGTCGTTTTCCAGGTGCGCGGCCAGCAGGGTGGCGAGCAATTGCAGGGATTCGGCGTCCTCGTGGTCCGGCGCGCGCAGGCTCACGCTGTTGCCCAGCACCAGCACGCCAAAGGTGCCGCCGTCGCTGCTGCGCAGCGGTACATGCAGCACGCTGGGCAGCGCCTCGCCCGGCAGTTCCTGCCAGTACGGCGTACGCCGGCTGCGGTCGGCGAGGGTCGCCAGACGGGCGAGGTGGGCCGGGTTGCCCTGGCGGGCAGTGGAGTGGGCAGCGCCCCGTGCGTCCCATTCCTGCAGCAGCCCGTGGTCCATCGCCAGAAACGCGCAGGCCCGTGCCAGCACGCGTTCGCGCATGGCGGCGGGGGCCAGTTGGGCCAGTTCCTGCCCGGTGTCGACCAGCAGGCGCAGGCGCGCGGTGCGGCTTTGCGACTGCCTGAAGTGCGCGCGCATGGCCAGCGCGCTGGCGGGGTCGTGAGGCGTGTTGTGCATGTTGAATGCTCAGGGGCGCGAGGCGGCTATTAGACCTTGTCGGGCACCCTCGGCGCTATCTGCCATATGGCATAGGCAAATGACCCCGGTTGGCCGATGGCGGGAGGAGGGCGGCTTGGCAAAGTGGGCTCAACGAACACAACCGGAGCATCGCAATGAAATCCAGAACCGCCGCCCTCGCCCTGCTGTTTGCCTTGAGCGCACCGTTTGCCCAGGCTGCCGTAACAGCCCCTTATGTGTACCTGGATGTTGCCCAGGCGCCTGTCAATGTGAAGGACCGTGAGATTGCCGGGTTGTTCGACCGCTGGAACAGTGCCTTGCAGACCGGCGATGCCAAATCGGTGGTCGAGTTGTACGCGCCGGATGCAGTGTTGCAGCCGACTGTGTCCAACCAGGTGCGTACCACGCCGGATCAGATCAGGGATTACTTCGATCACTTCCTGGCGCTCAAGCCGGTGGGGCAGATCAACTACCGCGAGATCCGCCAACTGGGCAGCAATGTGGCGATGGACAGTGGGGTTTATACCTTTACGTTGACTGAGGCCGGTGGGAGCAAGCGGCAGGTGCAGGCGCGGTATACCTTTGTTTATGAGCAGGTTGAGGGGGAGTGGAAGATTCTTAATCATCATTCTTCGGCGATGCCGGAGGTGCAGGTTCGGCATGCCAGGCAGTGAGGGTTGGGTTGGTTTTGTGTATATATCCGTTGGTGGGGTAACGGCTGATATGGGTTCCGCCCTTACGGCGGGTCACTTTTGGAAGGACCCAAAAGTAACCAAAAGGTCCTCGCCCCAACACTCGGTGCCTCGCCTAGGCTCGGCATGCCCTCACGCAGGCTTTGGAGCGTGTTTGACGGGGCGCCTCAGATCAAGATCAAGAGCGCGGCGGCCTTAGAGCCGACCGGGGTTTTTCTACCTGGTGCTGTTCAAAATGTGGGAGGGGGCTTGCTCCCGATGAGGGTGTGTCAGTCAGCTTATGTGTAGCTGACCCACTGCCATCGGGAGCAAGCCCCCTCCCACAGTTGATCTCCATTTGTCTGTTGGATATCACACTGCTTTTGATCTGCTTTGCTTTGGCTTTTGATCTTGATCTCAGGCGCCCCGTCAACCACGCTGGCCGCACGCAGGCTTGAATCCGTGGGTAACCCGGCAGGACGCCGGGTTAGCCGCACTGGGCCAGGGATGGCCCATTGCGGCGGCCCACGGATTCAAGCCTGTGTGCGGGCACACCGAGCCTAAGCGAGGTGCCGAGTGGTGGGGCAAGAGCCTTTTTGGTTACTTTTGGGGCTCTTTTCCAAAAGTGACCCGCCGTAAGGGCGGAACCCATATCAGCCGTTACCCAAACAACGGATATGCCCCCAACCAAACCCTGATCAAAGCTCCCGCACAACCCTGAACCCAACCCAATCCCCACGCGTCTGCGGGTAAATATTGTTCCGATTCCCCGACCGCGAAAACACTGGCGCCTCGCCCCAGTCATTACCCCGAATCTGATACCCCTCACAGTTCGGCTCCACCCACGCGCTGCCATCGGTGGGCGCGCCGATGTAGTTGGGATGTTCGCAATCGGCAACCCGCTCATACACATTGCCATGCATGTCATACATGCCAAACGCGTTCGGCGGGTAGCTGCCCACCGGCGACGAATAGCTGTAGCCATCCGCCGGGCCATAGGTGTTGGCATGCCTGGCGATGCTGTAGCCCTTGCCTTCGTCGAACGGGAAGGGGAACGGTCCGGTGGAGCCGGCGCGGGCGGCGTATTCGCGTTGCGACTCGCTGACCAGGTGGTAACGCTGGCCGGTTTTTTTCGACAGCCAGCTCACGTACTGCCTGATGTCGTCCATGTCCATGCACACCGCCGGCTGACGCGGGCCCTGGGGATAGCGCGGCTTGCTGGCGATGCATTCGCGGCCGGGGCGGGTGTCGCCGTCGGCGATCTTCACACTGCTCTGGCGCAGGTAGCTGTCCCATTCGCCGGCGGTCACCTGAAAGCGGCTCATGGCGAAAGGCTTGGCAAAGGTCACCTCATGCATCGGGCCCTCGTCGGGCTCGCGGCCGATTTCATCGTCCGGGGTGCCCATGGTGAAGGTGCCGGCCGGCAGCACCACCATTTCCGGGCAGTCCTTGCAGTCCTTGAACACTTTGCCCGGTTGCGGCGCATCGGCCCAGGCCAGGCTGGGCAACAGCGCGCCACACACGGCGGTCAACGCCAGTGCCGTCAGGGGTTTGAGTCGGGATGGAGTCATGTGGGCATCTCGTTCAAAGGGAAAAGGGCGTCACACCCGCTGGCTCAGCAGGCGCATGAAACGCTGGATTTCATCGGTGGAGTTGAGCAGACCGGGAGACGTGCGCACCACCGGGCCGGCATCACGCTCCACCGCATCGACCACCACGCGGTTTTTCATCAGGTAGGCCGCCACCGCGTCACTGTCCTGGCCCTTGACCCGGAAGAAGGTGAAACCGGCCGAAAGCGCCGGGCTGCGCGGCGTTACCAGCTCGATCTGCGGATGGGCGAGCAGGCGGGTTTTCAGCTCGGTGTTGAGTTCATGAATACGTGCCTGCACCTGCGCCTTGCCCAGTTGCAGGTGCAGTTTGAAGGCTTCATCCACCGCCCAGCGATGCTCGAAGGCGTGATAGCCGCCGGGAGTCATGCGGGTGGCGAAATTGGTGTCTTCGGAGAAGGTCGCCACCATGGGCGTGACGTATTTGTTCTCGCTGTCGCGCGCGCAGACCACGCCGGTGCCGCGCGGGCCGAACATCCACTTGTGGGTGCCGGCGATGAAAAAATCGCAGTGCATGTCAGGAAAATCGAGGTTTTCCACGCCGAAACCATGCACCCCGTCGACCACGTAAAGTATCCGGTCCTGGTCGTCGCGGTTGCGGTTGTGCTCGTTCACTAGCGTGCCGATTTCGCCGATGGGCAGCTTCACGCCGCTGCCGGACTGCACCCAGGTCATGCCCAGCACGCGCGTGTTGGGGCGGATGGCGCGCTGGATATTGCCAAGCACTTCATCCACCGACACCTGACTGGCGCGCTCGAACAGCTCGATGCGGCGCACCTGCGTGCCTTCCTTGAGCGTGCGGAAATCCAGCACGCTCTGGGTGGCGTAATGCTCATGGACCGTGGTGAGGATTTCCTGGTCCGGCCGCACCTTGATGCCGCCATAGATCATCGCCAGGCCTTCGGAGGTGCTGCCGGTGAGGGCGATCTGCGCCGGTGTGGCCTTCAGATAGCGGCCGGCCCATTCGCGTACCTGGCCTTCGCGCTTCCAGGTTTCCTGCAGCTCCCAGTCCATCGCCAGGCCAGGGTTGCGGTCGATCTGCAGGCGGTAGCGCTCGATGGCGTCGCGCACCGGCCTGGGGTGCGAGGTCACCAGAAAGTTGGAGAAATGCAGGTAACTCGGGTCCTGGTCGAACAACTGCTTCAATCCTGTCCAGGGATCGTTTGCCGTGGCGGCCAGCGCCGGCGGCATCAGCGAAGCGCCCAGGGGCAGGCTGGCAGCGAGCAGGCCAGCCTGCTTGAGAAAGGTGCGGCGGTCGGTCATGGGCTTGCTTCGTGGTTGATTAACGGTTGGCCAACGGCTTGGCGGCTTTTTGCACCTGGTCCCACACCCGCAGGAAGTTGCCTCCCCACAGCTTGGCGATATCGGCTTCGGAGTAGCCGCGCTGGATCAGCTCGGCGGTGACGTTGCGGACCTCGCCGACATTATTCCAACCCTCGATACCGCCGCCGTCGTTGAAGTCCGAAGCAATGCCCACGTGATCGATGCCGATCTTGCGCACGGTGTAGTCAACGGCATCGCCCCAGTCCTTGAGGCTGGCCTTGGGTTCTTCTTCGAGGATGCCGTACAGCCCCTGGGCGTACTGACCGAATTTCTGCTCGGGCCAGGCGGCGATGATGGCGTCGCCCGGCATCAGCGCCATGGCCAGGTTGGGCAGGGGCGGCAGGTCGAAGCGCGCGCGCAGGGTGTTGAGTTTGTCCTGGGTGGGCTGACTCAGCGGGCGCAGGTAGGCGGGGAAGCCCACCACCTGCACCACGCCGCCGCTTTGCTTGATCAGTTGCAGCTCTTTGTCGCTGAGGTTGCGCGGGATGTCCACCGAGGCGCGCGGCGCCGAGTGCGATGCCACCATCGGGGTGCGGCTCAATTGCGCGACCTGCTCCAGCGCCTGGGTCGACATCTGCGACACATCAATGATCACCCCCAGGTCGTTCAGGCGCTGCACCGCTTGCTGGCCGATCTGCGACAGTCCGCCCAGGGCATCAGTGGAGTCATTGAAGAACGGCAACGGGCGCGACGAGTCCGACCATGAATTGTTGCCGATGTAGCTGAAGCCGAACATGCGCATGCCGCGCGCGGCCCACAGGTCCAGTTGGTTCAGGTCATCTCCCAGCGGGTAGGCGTTGAGCATGCTGATGAAGATCGCGAATTTGCTTTCTCCGTGCAGGCGCCGAAAATCATCCGGGGTGTAGGCGATGCCGACCTGGTTGGGAAAGTCGCGCACCATGCCGGTGATGATCGTGTAGCGCACCTCCTGCTCGTGGCGGGCTTCTTCGACAAAACCGTCGGTGGGCCTGTGCGGTGCATTGTCGCCGTTCCAGATTTCCGGCCAGCCGAAAATCGTCAGCGCTGCGCCGGAGAGGCGTCCGCGTGCCGCCTTTGCCAGGTCGAACTGACTGCTGCCATCCTTGTCGGCCTCATTGCCGGCGGTGCCAAAATCCATGGGCACGGTGATGTGGCTGTCGAACGACAACAGGCGGTCCTGCATTTCATTGGCCTGCCTGATCACCTCCAGCGGGTAGCCGGCATTGCCCTTGAACCAGTGATCCCAGACCAGAAACCCGGCCCCGGCGCCAATGGCCAGGGCCAGCGGCAAGCCGAGATACAGCGCCTTTTTCGAACGTGGTTTTGTCATTGCCATCTCAGTCAGTTGAGGCCTTTGCTATCTGGGAAGGACGAGCCATGGCAGCGGAAATTTAGGCGGGCAGGGCGGGGCGGTAAATTTCGCCGGGCTGCAAACGTTCTAGCTCTGATTAAGCCGTTTCCTAAGGTAGACAATGACGATCTCTCGACGTGGGTTCATCGCAGGCCTGGCGCTGACCGGCGCGGCTGTGCCGGCGGCCTTTTATGCCCATCGCGAGCTGACGCGGGAAGAAGAATTTCCCATCACCCCCGGCGAAGCCACGGTGGCGTTGGCCGATACCGCCGGCCAGCACCTGGCCAATACCTTGCGCGGTGTGTGGAGCCTGCGCCTGACAGGCCATGACGCCGGGCTCAAGGGCCTGCCGCTGCACGGCCTCGAGCTGCTGCTGGATATCGCGCCGCGTGGCCGTGGCCTGCGCGGCTACCTGGACACCGCCGCCAACCTGCGCGCCGAGGGCGAACCGCGCTACCGCGTACTGGGCGACCTGACGGGCGAAGGCACGTTGCTCTACTGGCGGCTGATCGACCGTGACTCGGCCGATGGCGCGCCCGCCTATGAATTCAAAATGACCCTCGACGAGGTTTGGGCCGACTTTGCCAACGCCGGCAGCGGCACCCTCAGCGGGCAAATCTTCGACCTCGACCGCCCCCTGGCACTGACCGAACGCGACAACCGCTTCATCGCCCACAAGCAGCTGTTTCCCGAAGCCCGCCAGCGCATCGGCCTCAACCCGACCTTGCTGGCCTGGTTGATTGCGCCCGAACACCGCCTGTTTCACCAGCTCTGGCACGCCACGCGTGACCAGTGGCACAAGCTCTCCGAAGAAAAGCGCGACGCCCTGCGCGGTATCGGCTGGCAACCCGGCCCACGCGGGCAGGAGCGTGACGCCCGTGGCAAGCGCAAGGACCGCAACGGCTCGGGCATCGATTTCTTCTTCATGCACCGCCACATGCTCGGCACCGCGCGCTCGATGCAGGACCTGCCGTCATGGCCGCAATTTCCCACACCCCAGCCGGCGCTGGAGCGCGATCGCCTGGGCTTTGTGCGTTACTTCGACAACCACGATGGCTTCTCCCTGCCGCCCACCTGGTCGGCGCCGGACGACAGCGACTACACCCAGTGGGTCAGCGACATCAAGGCCGCCGAGACCTACCACAGCAACTTCCAGGTGTGGGAATCCCAATACCGCGACCCGCGCTATCTGGCGCGGTTGACCCTCGGCCAGTTGGGCTCGGAAATGGAACTGGGCCTGCACGACTGGCTGCACATGCGCTGGGCGTCGGTGCCGCGCGACCCCTCCAATGGCGCGCCGGTGCCGTTCGCCCGCGACCCCTCAGACTTCGCGGCGCGCTGGTATGTGGCGCAAAACGATTTTCTCGGCGATCCGTTTTCATCCCATGTGAACCCTGTGTTCTGGCATTTTCACGGCTGGATCGATGACCGCATCGAAGACTGGTTCCGCGCCCACGCGCGTTTCAATCCGGGTGAGGTCAGCCGCATGCAAGTCAATGGCGTGGCCTGGTTTGCTCCGGGCCGCTGGGTGGAAGTGGGCGATCCGTGGCTGGGGCCGGACACCCATGGCTGCAGCACCACGCCGGGGTTGCAAATGGGCAAGTCGATGGAAATGGACCCGGAGACCATGAAGCTGGCGCTGCGCATCACCTTCAGCGCTGAAGACGACGGGCTGCAGGGCTTGTTCAAGCGGGTGCCGAGGCGGCCCTGGTACGCCCGGCACCTGAAGGTCAAGCCGCAGCCGGTTTGATCCTCAGGGGTTGCCCGGCACATTCGGCCACAGGTCGGCGACCAGGAACAGGCGCTCGGCTTCCTCCCAGTCTTCGCCCTGCTGCACCAGCCGC
Source organism: Pseudomonas trivialis (assembly GCF_036864995.1). Classification (NCBI taxonomy): domain Bacteria; kingdom Pseudomonadati; phylum Pseudomonadota; class Gammaproteobacteria; order Pseudomonadales; family Pseudomonadaceae; genus Pseudomonas; species Pseudomonas trivialis. Next base: position 2,453,723 of record NZ_CP142151.1, read on the forward strand.
ACCAGCAGTTGCGCCGGCGCCATCGGGTCCAGCGCCGTCAGCCACGCGTGCATCCGGGCCTCGCTCCACACCTCATCAGCCGGGTAATGCGCCGGCGCCAGCCAGGCGTGGCGCGGCAGGGGTTGCCAGCGGCCCGGCGGGCGCGTGGCGACAAAGTCCTGCCAGTCACGCTGATGCAACCAACTGCCGCGTAAATGCTGCGGATGGGCGCCCAGCGGCGGTTCGGCCGGGCCCGGCCACGGATACAACAGGTAACCACCGAGCCACAGGTGCGCGTCGAACTGTTGAACATCCAGCGCGGCCAGCACCTCGCGGCTTTCCGGGCGGGCGGAGATCGGCAGTTGATGCTCGGCCAGGTGCGCCAGCTTGCGGTCGAGCCGGTCATGGCAGCCCGGGCCCAGCCATTGCTCGGTGGCATGGCCATTACCGGCTTGCGGCCCGAGGTACAGCTTGATCGCCAGTTCCAGGTGGTGCACGCCATCGCGGTCGCGCAGCAGCATGTCCAGCTCGCCCAGCGTATGCCCGGCCCGGCGGATCGGCAGGTTGGCGGCCAGCAATTGCACGCCGGGTGCGTGCTGCACGGCGAATTGCCAGAGGCGCTCGTAATACAGGCCCAGGCGCCGCGTGCGTGCCAGGCTGAGCCAGTGCTGCAGGGCGCTGCTGTCCTCGTCCAGCTGACGCAGCCAGTGTTCCAGCCGGCAGGGCGCCTGCACCCAGTCGCTGCCGGCCAGCGGGTGGCGTTGCGGCCATGGCGTCTGCGCCAGCATCGGCGGCGCCAGGATCACCCACGCGAGATCACGCACCTCGGGGTGACGCAATTGGCGGGGCAAGGTGTGCAGGTCGGGGAACACAGTCATGCTCCGAGCATAGCCTTTTAAGTGCGGCGCAGGTGCGTGAGAACCATTGTCATCAAGGCTTTGCGCTGACAAAGGGTTTTGCCTGACGCGGCCTTTCACCCATAATCGTGGTTTTTCGCCGCACCCGGAACCCGCAGGAGCCCCATGGAGCAATTTCGCAATATCGGCATTATCGGTCGCCTGGGCAGTACCCAGGTGCTGGACACCGTCCGCCGGCTGAAAAAATTCCTGCTCGAACGCCACCTGCACGTGATCCTCGAAGACACCATCGCCGAGATTCTCCCCGGCCACGGCCTGCAGACGTCCTCGCGCAAGATGCTCGGCGAAGTGTGTGACATGGTGATTGTGGTCGGCGGCGATGGCAGCCTGCTGGGCGCCGCACGCGCTCTGGCGCGGCATAACGTGCCAGTGCTGGGGATCAACCGCGGCAGCCTGGGGTTTCTGACCGATATCCGCCCCGATGAGCTGGAAGTCGAAGTGGCCAAGGTGCTTGACGGCCATTACCTGGTGGAAAACCGCTTCCTGCTGCAGGCCGAAGTACGCCGCCACGGCGAGGCCATCGGCCAGGGCGATGCGCTCAACGACGTGGTGCTGCACCCTGGTAAATCCACGCGGATGATCGAGTTCGAGCTGTATATCGACGGCCAGTTCGTGTGCAGCCAGAAGGCCGACGGCCTGATCGTCGCCACGCCGACCGGCTCCACCGCCTACGCGCTGTCGGCCGGTGGCCCGATCATGCATCCCAAGCTCGATGCCATTGTGATCGTGCCGATGTACCCCCATATGTTGTCCAGCCGGCCGATTGTGGTCGACGGCAACAGCGAGCTGAAAATCGTGGTGTCCAAAGACATGCAGATCTACCCGCAAGTCTCCTGCGACGGGCAGAACCATTTCACCTGTGCGCCCGGTGACACCATCACCGTGAGCAAGAAGGCGCAGAAGCTGCGCCTGATTCACCCGCTGGACCACAACTACTATGAAGTGTGCCGCACCAAGCTGGGCTGGGGCAGCCGCTTGGGGGTGGAGGCGACTGATGCTCGATCCCGCGCGTAGCTACGACCTGATTGGTGACGTGCACGGTTGCGCTCATACCCTTGAGCACTTGCTCGAACGCCTGGGTTACCACAAGCAGGGCGGCACCTGGCGCCATCCGTCGCGCATGGCAGTGTTCCTCGGCGATATCATCGACCGTGGCCCGCGCATTCGCGAGGCGCTGCATATCGTCCACGACATGGCGGTGGCCGGTCAGGCGCTGTGCATCATGGGCAACCATGAGTTCAACGCGCTGGGCTGGACCACACCGGCGCCGCCGGGCAGTGGCAAGCAGTTCGTGCGCGAGCACAACCCCCGGCATGCGCGGTTGATCCACGAAACCCTGACCCAGTTCGAGCAGCACCCGGGCGACTGGCAGGATTTCCTTGGCTGGTTCTACGACATGCCGCTGTTCGTCGACGCCGGGCGTTTTCGCGTGGTGCATGCGTGCTGGGACGAAAGTTTCATCCAGCCACTGCGCGCCCGATTCTCCGACGGCTGCATTGACCGGTCGTTTCTGCAGGCGGCCGCCGTGCCCGGCAGCTTTGCCTGCAACGCCTTCGACCGCCTGCTGCGCGGCACCGACATGCGCCTGCCGCACGGCCTCACGCTGACCGGCGGCGACGGCCTGACTCGCTCGTTCTTTCGCACCAAGTTCTGGGAGGACGACCCCAAGACCTACGGCGACGTAGTCTTCCAGCCCGACGCACTGCCCGAGCCGGTGGCGCGCACGCCGCTGTCCTCGACCGAAAAAATTCACTGCTGCGCTATGGCGTCGATGAACCCTTGCTGTTCGTCGGCCATTACTGGCGCAGCGGCAAACCGGCACCCATCCGCCCGAACCTGGCCTGCCTGGACTACAGCGCGGTGCTGTACGGCAAGCTGGTGGCGTACCGTCTGGACCAGGAAACCCGACTGGATCCGGCTAAATTCGTATGGGTTGATGTTGAGCGCCCCGAGGTTATTGAATGAGTACCGTGGCTGTATTGCGCTTGCCCCTGAGCGTTGACCTGGGCGGTTTCGTCAAGCTGCTGCAACGCATGCAAGTGCCTCATCACGTCAGTGAGGAGGCCGGCGAGCAGGTGTTGTGGGTGCCCGAGGGCATCAGCGATGACGTGCGCGTGCTGTATCAGCGTTTTCCAGCCGGCGACCCCGACCGGCAGCTGGATATTCCCGAGCAGGCGCCGGCTGCGCGCCCAGGCTTTGTGCAGCAAGTGCGCCACAGCCCGGTCACGGCGCTGGTGCTGCTGGCGAGTCTGATCGTGGGCGCGGTGACCCTGCTCGGTGAAAACCTGCAAGCCGTCGGTTGGCTGACCTTTCTGCCGTTTCGGGTAGTGGGCGAGTACATCCAGTTCACCCCGTTCGCCCAGATGCTGGCCGAGGGGCAGTGGTGGCGGCTGGTCACGCCGATGCTGATCCACTTCGGCATCCTGCACCTGGCCATGAACGGCATGTGGTATTGGGAGCTGGGGCGGCGCATCGAAGCACGCCAGGGCAGCATCAACCTGCTGGGCCTGACCCTGTTGTTCAGCCTGGTTTCCAACTATGCACAATACGCGTACGGCGGCCCCGGCCTGTTCGGTGGCTTGTCCGGCGTACTGTATGGCCTGCTTGGGCATTGCTGGATCTTTCAACTGCTCTCGCCCAACCCTGCGTATCGCTTGCCCCGTGGGGTGCTGGCGATGATGCTGATATGGCTGGTGCTGTGCCTGTCGGGGCTGGTCTCGATGATCGGTTTCGGCGAAATCGCCAACGCGGCCCATGTGGGCGGGCTGGTCATCGGTTGCCTGACCGGTTTGCTGGGCGGCCTCTATAACCGCCGCAAAGCATCTATTTGATAAGGAAGAGTCTTATGTCCTCTTTTGCTGAAATGATCGAAAACATCACCCCGGACATCTACGAGAGCCTCAAGCTCGCCGTGGAAATCGGCAAATGGTCCGATGGCCGCAAGCTCACCGCCGAGCAGCGCGAACTGTCGCTGCAGGCGATGATCGCCTGGGAGATCCAGAACCTGCCGGAAGACCAGCGCACCGGTTACATGGGCCCGCAGGAATGCGCGTCCAAGTCCGAGACGGTGCCCAATATTCTGTTCAAGTCGGATGCGATCCATTGATTGAAATTGGTCGCGGTGCAGTCAGCAAAATGTCGGCGCAACTCGGTGAGCCGACCGTTCAGTATGCGTTTCGCCTGGGCGATACCGAGGTGCCGGTCAACCCGTTGATCGGCACCCATATCCGCCTGGAGTTTCTCGGCGCCATCCATTGCAGCCACTGCGGGCGCAAGACCAAAACCAGCTTCAGCCAGGGCTATTGCTACCCGTGCATGACCAAACTGGCCCAATGTGACCTGTGCATCATGAGCCCGGAGCGCTGCCATTACGACGCAGGCACCTGCCGTGATCCAGTGTGGGGCGAAACCTTCTGCATGACCGACCATGTGGTGTACCTGGCCAATTCGTCGGGAATCAAGGTCGGCATCACCCGCGCGACCCAGTTGCCGACCCGCTGGCTTGACCAGGGGGCCAGCCAGGCGCTGCCGATCATGCGCGTGGCGACGCGCCAGCAGTCGGGTTTCGTCGAAGACCTGTTCCGCAGCCAGGTGGCCGACAAGACCAACTGGCGCGCCCTGCTCAAGGGTGATGCGCAAACCGTCGACCTCAAACAGGTGCGCGATGAGCTGTTCGCCAGCTGCGCCGAAGGTCTGGTGACGTTGCAGGAACGCTTTGGCCTGCAGGCCATCCAAACCATTGCCGACGTTGAGCCGATCACTATTCGTTACCCGGTCGAGCAGTACCCGACCAAGATCGTCAGCTTCAACCTGGACAAGCACCCGATTGCCGAAGGCACGCTGCTGGGGATCAAGGGCCAATACCTTATCTTCGATACCGGCGTTATCAATATTCGTAAATACACGGCCTACCAGCTCGCCGTGCATCAGTAGAAGGACTCCCAGCATGCGCACCGAACAACCGAAGATGATTTACCTGAAGGACTATCAGGCGCCGGACTACCTGATCGACGAGACGCACCTGACCTTCGAGTTGTTCGAGGACCACAGCCTGGTCCACGCACAGCTGGTGATGCGCCGCAACCCCGAGCGCGGAGCCGGCCTGCCGCCGCTGGTGCTGGACGGGCAACTGCTGGAACTGTTGAGCGTTAACCTGGCCGATCAGGAACTGACCGCCGCTGACTACCAGTTGACCGACAGCCACCTGACCGTGCAGCCAACGAGTGCGACCTTCACCCTCGACACTACGGTCAAGATCCACCCGGAAACCAACACCGCGCTGGAAGGCCTGTACAAGTCCGGCAGCATGTTCTGCACCCAGTGCGAGGCCGAAGGCTTTCGCAAGATCACCTATTACCTAGACCGCCCGGACGTGATGAGCACTTTCACCACCACGGTGATCGCCGAGCAACACCGTTACCCGGTGCTGCTGTCCAACGGCAACCCGATTGCCAGCGGTCCTGGCGAAGACGGCCGGCACTGGGCGACCTGGGAAGACCCGTTCAAGAAACCCGCCTACCTGTTCGCGCTGGTGGCCGGTGACCTGTGGTGCGTCGAAGACAGCTTCACCACCATGACCGCGCGCGAAGTGGCGCTACGCATCTACGTCGAGCCGGAAAATATCGACAAGTGCCAGCACGCCATGACCAGCCTGAAAAAATCCATGCGCTGGGACGAAGAAACCTACGGCCGCGAGTACGATCTCGACATCTTCATGATCGTTGCGGTCAACGATTTCAACATGGGTGCCATGGAGAACAAGGGCCTCAACATCTTCAACTCCAGCGCCGTGCTGGCTCGTGCCGAAACCGCCACCGACGCCGCGCACCAGCGCGTCGAGGCGATCGTCGCTCACGAATACTTCCACAACTGGTCGGGCAACCGCGTCACCTGCCGCGACTGGTTTCAGCTGTCGCTCAAGGAAGGCTTTACCGTGTTCCGTGATTCGGGCTTCTCCGCCGACATGAACTCGGCCACGGTCAAGCGCATCCAGGACGTGGCCTATCTGCGAACCCACCAGTTTGCCGAAGACGCCGGCCCCATGGCCCACGCGGTGCGCCCGGACAGCTTTATCGAGATCTCCAATTTCTACACCCTCACCGTGTACGAAAAGGGTTCGGAAGTGGTCGGCATGATCCACACCCTGCTCGGCGCCGACGGTTTCCGCAAAGGCAGCGACCTGTACTTTGAGCGCCACGATGGCCAGGCGGTGACCTGCGACGATTTCATCAAGGCGATGGAAGACGCCAACGGCGCCGACCTCAGCCAGTTCAAGCGCTGGTACAGCCAGGCCGGTACGCCCCGTCTGGCGGTGAGCGAAGCCTTTGATGCGGTGGCCAATACCTACAGCCTGACGTTCCGCCAGAGCTGCCCGGCAACGCCGGACAAGGTCGAAAAGCTGCCGTTCGTGATTCCGGTGGAGCTGGGCCTGCTGGACGGGAAGGGCGCAGGCATTCCATTGCGCCTGGCGGGCGAAGCAACGGCCGGTGCCACGTCGCGGGTGATTTCGGTGACCGAAGCCGAGCAGACCTTCACCTTTGTCGATATCGCTGAACAGCCGTTGCCTTCGCTGCTGCGTGGGTTCTCGGCGCCGGTGAAGCTGAGCTTCCCGTACAGCCGCGACCAACTGATGTTCCTCATGCAGCACGACAGTGACGGTTTCAACCGCTGGGATGCCGGCCAGCAGCTGTCGGTGCAGGTCTTGCAGGAACTGATCGGCCAGCACCAGGCCGGCCAGGCGTTGAAGCTGGACCAACGCCTGATCGACGCGCTGCGCTCGGTATTGAGTGATGAAAGCCTGGACCAGGCAATGGTCGCCGAAATGCTCTCGCTGCCCGGCGAAGCGTACCTGGCGGAAATCAGCGAAGTGGCCGATGTGGATGCGATCCACGCCGCCCGCGAGTTCGCGCGCAGGCAACTGGCGGATAACCTGTTCGAAGGCCTGTGGCTGCGTTATCAGGCCAATCGCGAGTTGTCCAAGCAGACCCCGTATGTTGCGGCGGCCGAGCACTTCGCCCGGCGCGCGCTGCAGAACATCGCGCTGTCGTACCTGATGCTCAGCGGCAAACCGCAAGTGCTGGCGGCCACCCTCGATCAGTTCGACACCAGCGACAACATGACCGAGCGCCTGACCGCGCTGGCGGTGCTGGTGAACTCGCCCTTCGAGGCAGAGAAGGCCCAGGCGTTGGCGGTGTTCGCCGAGAACTTCAAGGACAACCCGCTGGTCATGGACCAGTGGTTCAGCGTGCAGGCCGCCAGCACCTTGCCGGGCGGACTGACGCGGGTCAAGGCGCTGATGCAGCATCCGGCGTTCACCATCAAGAACCCGAACAAGGTACGCGCCTTGATCGGTGCGTTTGCCGGGCAGAACCTCGTCAACTTCCATGCCGCCGATGGTTCGGGCTACCGTTTCCTTGCGGACCTGGTGATCGAGCTGAACACGTTGAACCCGCAGATCGCCTCGCGCCAGCTGGCGCCGCTGACGCGCTGGCGCAAATATGATGCTGCGCGCCAGGCGCTGATGAAGGCCGAGCTGGAGCGCATTCGTGGTTGCGGTGAGCTGTCCAGCGATGTGTTTGAGGTGGTCAGCAAGAGCCTGGCGTAAATCGATATAGCGCAGGCGAACTCCGAGTGTGGGAGGGGGGTTGCTCCCGATAGCGGTGTATCAGTCAATTGATTTTTGGCTGATCCGGCGCCATAGGGAGCAAGCCCCCTCCCACAGTTGATTGTGGTGTGGTGAGGGCAGGTATCCATGACGTTCGACTCGCCCCTCGCGGCCTACCAGCACGCCATCGCCCAGCAGGGCTTCGTCCCCGACGAAGCCCAGCGCCGGGCGGTCGAGGCGCTGCACGCCTGCCATGAAGCCTTGCACCAGGGCCGCGCACCGATCACCGGCGTCTACCTCTGGGGGCCGGTGGGCCGTGGCAAGACCTGGCTGATGGACCAGTTTTACCAAAGCCTGCGGGTGCCGGCGCGGCGTCAACACTTCCATCACTTCATGGCCTGGGTGCATCAGCGCTCGTTCCAGCTCACCGGCATCCAGGATCCCTTGCAGGCGCTGGCCCGCGAGCTCAGCCAGGCTGTACGGGTGCTGTGCTTCGATGAGTTGTTCGTCAACGACATTGGCGATGCGATCATTCTCGGCCGTCTTTTCCAGGTGATGTTCGAGCACGGCGTGGTGGTGGTATGCACCTCCAATCAGCCACCCGACCAGTTGTATGCCGGTGGCTTCAACCGCGAGCGTTTCCTGCCGGGCATCGCGGCGATCCAGCAGCATATGCAGGTGGTGGCTGTAGACGGCGGCGAGGATCATCGTTTGCACCCAGGCGTGGATGTGCAGCGCTACTGGGTGAATCAGGCCGATGCCCTGGCGGCGGTGTTCGAGACATTGAATGACGGGTCAGCGCTCGGCGGCGGAGCGATCAGCGTAGGGCATCGTTCGATCATGACGGTGCAGGCCAGTGATACGGTGCTGTGGTGCCGCTATACCGACCTGTGCGAGCAACCCCTGGCGTCGATGGACTTCATGCTGTTATGCGATCGTTTCAACGCGATTCTGCTGGGTGAGGTGCCCAACCTCAGCGCACAACAGCGTCCGGGGCGCATTGCCCGAGGCACTGAAGACGCTGCCACGCGCGTGGTAGCGGGGGACCGCGAACTGCCGCAGTTGTCGGTGCACGATGATAGCGTGCGTCGCTTCATCGCGTTGGTGGATGAGTGCTATGACCGCAAGGTGCCGCTGTTCATAGAGGCCAGGGTGCCGCTGCAAAGCCTGTACACGGAGGGTTATCTGGCGTTCCCATTTCGACGGACCCTGAGCCGACTGCAGGAGATGCAATGGCAGCGTTTTGGTCTGTGACAGACTTTTCGCTGTGCAAGCTTCGCTTATTCGTACATGCCTTTGTAGTAAATCTCCTTCATCCGCTGCTGACTCCGCGCTTACAATCGATGCCCTCAAAGGGAGTTGATTCCCTTGCTGTCGTGATCGAGGAAGCTGATGGATACCCCTGACATCCTGGTGCTACAAGCCAGTTACACCAATCCGGTGCACGCCGAGGCGATTGCGCTGGTGCTCAACCATTACGCCGAACACCCCATGGGCGGGGGGCACAGCCTGCCCGCCGACCTTGTTCAGCAACTGCCGGCCGAACTGGCCAAGCGCCCTTACGCTTTCAGTGTGCTGGCGTTTGTGGGAGGCGAGCCTGCCGGTCTGGTCAATTGTTTTGAAGGGTTTTCCACCTTTGCCTGCCGCCCGCTGGTCAACGTCCACGATGTGGCGGTGATGGAGGCGTTTCGCGGCCTGGGGTTGAGCCAGAAGATGCTGCAAAAGGTCGAGGAAATCGCGCGCCAGCGCGGCTGTTGCAAGATTACTTTGGAAGTGCTGGAAGGCAATGAAGTGGCACAGTCGGCCTATCGAAAGTTTGGGTTCGATGATTCGGTGTTTGATCCGGCCAATGGCCGCATGCTGTTCTGGCATAAACCGCTTTAATAAGTAATCGGCAAAAAAAGGGCGCCATTAAATGGCGCCCAATAAACCGTTTACCAAAGGAGCACAATGATAACGGGTGGTGCAGATTAACGAAGCGTTAAATTAACTGTTTGGCTGCTGCTGTTCGTCGGTATCGGCCTTTAATGTCTTGCCTTCAGCGGAAGCGGTTTGTTCGTTAGTGCCGTGGGTCTTTTGTTGCATAAAGGTGAAGTCCTTGTAGAACTGCTTCGAACGCTCCGAGCCACCTTCTGCAAAGGCGGCGGCGGAAGCCAGGGTCATCAGGCTGGCAAGCATCAAGGTCGAGAGTTTCATGGCAGTATTCCCATTAAGAGTGATCGTTGTTCGTTCGCTCCCCGAGCGAACTCATGGGGCGATTGTGGGGCGATCCTATTAAGTGGAAATTAACGCAAGAAACATTCAGTGATAACAACTTTGTTAACGTTGCAGGCGCGGGCCTCAGAGTTTCCAGTCCATCGCCAGTGTAATCGAGCGTGGGTCGCCCCAGAAGACTCCGTTATAAAAGCCGACGCGCTCATAGTACTTTTTATCGAATAAATTATTGACGTTAAGCGACGCCGAAACATGTTCGTTGAACTGGTAGCGGGACATCAGGTTCACCAGCGAGTAAGCCTGCTGAGTGATCTTCGCTCGTGTGGTGATGGGATTGCCCTTGGCGTCGCGCTCGCCGGTCGGCCTGTTGCCCCAGGCATAGGTTTCGCTCTGCCAGTTGAAGGCGCCGCCCACTGTCAACTGGCGCCACGCGCCTGGCAGCCGATATGCACTCGACAGCCGCAGCAGGTTCAGCGGTTGCTCGATGTTGTTGCGTTGGTCTTTGCCGTTCACGGAGTGGGTGTAGGTGTAGCCCGCCGTGACATTCCAGTCGGGCATCACTTCACCGGCCAGCTCCACTTCAAACCCGCGCACCTTGTTGCCCTTGCCGCCTGATTTGTAGAACGACTCTCCCGTCCTTGGGTCCGGCGCCACTGAGTCGTCCAGCTCCGCAACGTTGTCCTGGGTACTCCAGAAATAGGCGGTGGCAAGGTTCAGGCGCTCATTGAGCAGGCTGCCCTTGAGGCCTACCTCATAATTGCTGCCGACCACGGGCTCCAGGTATTTTCTGCCGGCATCGCGTCTGTCCTGCGGTTTGAAGATATCGGTGTAGCTCGCGTAGACGGTGTAGGCCGGGGTCAGGTCGTAAAGCAGGCCGGCGTAGGGCGTCCACATATCGTTGTGGACCTGGTGGGTTTTGTCGGACTTGATCCATTGATTGTCGAGGTCGTACTGGGGGGTGGAGTTTTCGATTTCCCAACTGCCGTATCGGCTGCCCAGTACCGCGTGCATGCGGTCAGTAAGGCTCAGTCGTGTGGCCAGGTAGCCAGCTTTCTGCTCCTTGCGGCTGTGTTCACCCTTGAGCCCGGTGGTGACATCGGCAAACTTGCCGATGCCGCCCATGTGCTTCCAGTCTTCGATGGTGCGGTAGCCGTCGGGCAGTACATCGCGCTGATGCGGCGAAGCGTCCCTTTGCTGTGACTGGCCGTAGCCCATCATCAGTTCATGCTGACGCCCCAGCAACGAATAGGCACCGGAAAGGTTGAAGTCGAACACGTCCATCCTGGAGGTGCCGACCATGCGGCTGGCCCAGGCGCCCATGCCGCTGCGGTCCGCATTCGGGAAGCCCGTGCCGCCGTAATACACCTTGCCGTCGGTATCGCTCTGTCGATGGGTGTAGGCGGCTTTCAGGCGCCAGTCCCCGCCCAGTTTGTGATCGAGGGTGGTGAACATTGTTTTGTCGGTCAGCGGCCAGGAGCTCCAGTGCGCGGCCATGTTGGTGGAGCGTGACAGCCCGGCCTTGCCGCCCTGGCTGTTCCAGTAAGGCACCGTGCCCCAGGAGGTGCCTTGCACCTGTTTGTCCTGATAGTCATAGCCCACCGCAAGCACGGTGTCTTCACTCAGGTCGCCTTCGAGAATGCCGTAACCCACCACGCGCTGAAGCTTGTAGTTGTCGCGGTGCGATTGACTGTCGCGGTAGGCCAGCACGCCGCGCCCGCGCAGCCTGCCGTCAAACGCCAAGGGGCCGCCCACGTCCACGTAGCTGTGGTAGTTGTCATAACTGCCGGCACTGAGCCCGGTTTTAGCCTGCCATTGGCCGGTCGGCCGCTTGCGCACCATATTGACGGTGGCCGACGGGTCGCCCGCGCCCGTGGTCAAGCCGGTGGCACCGCGCACCACTTCGATACGGTCATAAATGATGGTGTCGGCGTCGGACTTCATGAAGCCGAAGGTATTGAGCATCCCGTCGACCTGGAAGTTGGTGATGCCGTAGCCGCGAGCAGAGTACGCCGCCCGATCCGAGTCGTTGTGCTGCACCACGACGCCGGTGGTCTGGCGCAAGGCCTCGGTAAGGGTGTTGAGGTTGAAGTCGTCCATCTGCTGGCGGGTGACCACCGAGACCGATTGCGGGGTCTCCTTGATGGACAGGTTCAGGCGCGTGGCAGTGCTCATGGCGCCGGTGGTGTAGGCCCCGGTGTGTTCGGTATCGGCGCCCAGGCCTTCAGCAGTGATGCTGGTGGCGGCGAGTTCGAGTGCCGTGGAAGACGCGTGCTCGGGATCGGTTTCAGCCATGAGCTCAGGGCTGAGCACGCTGCCGAAGAGGCCGAGGGTGAGGGTAATGGAACGGGTGAAGGGCGAAAGCATTGCGGCAGACTCCTTTTTTCTTTGTAGCCTTTTCGATAAAAAAGGCCTTGGCTCAAAGACGAAAGGAGTCGCGCAACTTTAGGCTTAAACGAGAACGATTGTTATCTTCTTGTTTCAGAGGCTACTTGAGTACCACCTCGTTCGGTTCGATCTTCTTCGGCTTGATCAGGCTGAAGTCGATCAAGCCCTTCTGTTTGGTCTCGTAAGGATTGCCGATCATCAGCGGACGCGGCTTGAAGCTGTCACTCACCAGGCTTCGACTGCGGTCCCACTCGTCGAAGCTCAACCCGGCCAGATCGGCCCAGGTGTGAATCAACTGCGAGCTGCTGTAAGGGCGTTGCAGGTCGCCGGCAAAACTCCAGTCGTGGCTTTCGCGCCATTTGGGCGAGGCGTAGGCCATGAACGGGATGGTGTACATCGGCGCGGTCGGCTTGGCTTCGTTACGGCCCAGGGTGCTGTGACCGACGGAGTCGAACACGTCTTCGCCGTGGTCCGACAGGTACAGCAAAAAGCCGTTGGGATCGCTCTTGGCGTAGTCCTTGATCAGGCTCGACACCACGAAATCGTTGTATAGCACCGCGTTGTCGTAGCTGTTGTAGGTTGGCAACTGCGCATCACTGACGCCCTTGGGTACGCCCTGGCGGTCGGTGAACTTGTCGAAGCTCGGCGGGTAGCGGTACTGGTAGCTCATGTGCGTGCCCAACAGGTGCACCACGATGAACTTGCGCTCGGCGCCGTCGGCCAGGGCCTTGGCGAAGGGAGCCAGCACGTCGCCGTCGTACTGGCGGGCGTTCTGGTTGCGATTATTGTTGAGGTACACCTGCTCGTCGGCCTGTTCGGAAAAGGTCGTAAGCATGGTGTTGCGCTTGGTCATGGTCTGCTGGTTGGTGATCCAGTAGGTCTTGTAGCCGGCCTGTTTCATCACGCTGACAATCGACGGAGTCTTGAGGTACAGGTCGGGGTTCTCTTCGTCGGCGAACGTCAGCACCTGTTGCAGCGCCTCGATGGTGTAGGGGCGCGGGGTGATGACGTTGTCGAACACTGCCAGTTGATCACGCAACTTGTCGAGCTCCGGCGTGGTGTTGCGCGGGTAGCCGTAGAGGCTCATGCGCTGGCGGTTGGTCGACTCGCCGATGACCAGCACCAGGGTCGATGGCTGGCCGGCGTTGTTATCCTTGAGGTTCTTCAGGGGCGGGATCTGGCTGGCGCTGGTGAGCATGCCCTGCATGTTGTCCAGCTGTTCGGTGTAGCGACGGTAGGCGACGATCATCTGCCACGGCACGGCCGGCTCGATGCGGGTTTCGAAACGGTCGATGGCCTGTTCCATGGTGTCGCTGGTGGCGATCTGCTTGACCAGCGGGTAACCGACCACGGCCAGCACGATGGCGGCAGCGGCCAGCATCGACTGCCCGCGCGGCATGTACACCGGGCGCAGGCGGGTCCACAGGAACACGGCGAAGGCGGTGTGGGCGATAAACGCCAGCACGATCCACCAGGCGAAATATTGGGTCGCGTATTCGCCGGCTTCAGAGATGTTCGACTCGAACATGATGAAGATGACGCTCTGGGAAAATTCCTGCTGGTAAATGAAGAAATAACCCAGGCTGGCCATGGAGCATGCCCACAGCACCACGCCGATCAAGGCTGCCAGCAAGCGCGTGCGGCGCGGGAACAGCAGCATCGGCGCCAGCCACAGCGCACTCATGAAGAAGGCCTGGCGAAACCCACTGAAACCAGACGTGCCGGTCAGCTGGATCAGCAGTTGGGTAATACCCGAGAAGTACCAGAAGAACAGGAACAGCCAACCGAAGCCGGCCCAATCAAAGCCTTTCGCAGACGCAGTGCTGCGCTTGAACATCGCCATCCAACGCTCCAACCCAATTATTTTCAGCCGGCGCGCAGGAACGCGAGCCAACAGAGGCCGCCCTTGCATGGGGTGGCCCTTCGGGCGGGGAGTATCGGGGAGAGAGTGTGAAAACTTTGTCAGCGACCTGTAAGCATTATCTTACAGGGCGGATCAGCAGAGCGCGGGGCGGGCGCCTGAGGTCTGTTCGAGCTGGCCTTGCAGGTGCGAGCGCAGACGCAGGACTTCCTGCTGCAGTTGATCGCGTTCGTCCTTCAACTGGCGCAATTCATCGCGACGGATGCTGACGTAAAGAGTCTGTGGAGGACGGGTCATCTGTGCTGTGCTCATTGCTTGCCTCGCAAATAGCCGGTAGATCGCGGTGCCGGAACGCAGAATTGGAGTTCTCGGCATCAGTCGGAAGCAATTCTGAATTCTTTTTCACACCAAGGGAACTTTTTTATTTTTGACGGTCGTGTGACTTTTGCTGCAGTGATGGTGAAACGATGGCAACTTTTTTAGCATGAAACTCCCGCTATCCGCTCTGGACTAACCCTCATTAGCCTCATTGCGCTATAAACTATGTCACACATTTTTTAGCAGTTAGGAGCATCAGCACATGCAACTGGGGATTATTGGACTAGGCCGCATGGGCGGTAACATTGCGCGGCGCCTGATGCTCAATGGGCATACCACCGTTGTTTATGACCGTAACGAAGCATTCGTCAAAGGCTTGAGCGAGGAGGGCGCCACCGGCGTCGCCGACTTGAAAGCCCTGGTGGCCGGGCTGCAGAAGCCTCGCGCCGTGTGGGTCATGTTGCCGGCAGGCGACCCGACCGAAGACACTATCAACGCGTTGAGCGAGCTGCTGGAAGACGGTGACGTGATCATCGACGGCGGCAACACCAACTACAAGGACGACGTACGCCGCGGCAAGGCCCTGGCAGAAAAGGGCCTGCACTATGTGGACGTCGGCACCTCCGGCGGCGTCTGGGGCCTGGAGCGCGGCTACTGCATGATGATCGGCGGCGACGTCGAGACCGTGCAGCGCCTCGACCCGATCTTCAAGAGCCTGGCCCCAGGCGTTGGCAGCATCCCGCGTACCAGGGACCGTTCCGCCAGCGCCGACCCGCGCGCCGAGCACGGCTACATCCACGCCGGGCCTGCGGGCGCCGGGCATTTCGTCAAGATGATTCACAACGGCATCGAGTACGGGATGATGCAGGCGTTCGCTGAAGGCTTTGACATCCTCAAGACCAAGAACTCGGACAATCTGCCCCAGGATCAGCGCTTTGATCTCAATGTGGCTGACATCGCCGAAGTCTGGCGCCGAGGCAGCGTGGTGTCGTCGTGGTTGCTGGACCTGACCGCCGACGCGCTGGCCACTGACCCGAAACTCGACGGTTACTCCGGTTCCGTCGCCGACAGTGGCGAAGGCCGCTGGACCATCGAAGCCGCCATGGAGCAGGCCGTTCCGGTTCCGGTGCTATCCACCTCGCTGTTCGCACGCTTCCGTTCGCGTCAGCAAAGCACCTACGGTGACAAAATGCTCTCTGCCATGCGCTTCGGCTTTGGCGGTCACGTGGAGACTTCCAAAAAATGACCGCCAACGGCAAGAAACCAGAGGCCGAGCCCGCACCGCCCACCACGCTGTTCCTGTTCGGCGCCCATGGCGACCTGGTCAAGCGCCTGCTGATGCCGGCGCTCTACAACCTCAGCCGTGATGGTTTGCTGGGCGATGGCCTGCGCATTGTCGGCGTCGATCACAACGCCATCAGCGACGCCGACTTCGCCAAGAAGCTCGAAGATTTCATTCGCACCGAAGCCGCGAGCAAGGTCAAGGGCAATGCCGAGCATGCCCTCGACCCCGAGTTGTGGGCGCAGTTGGTCAAGGGCATCAGCTATGTCGAGGGCGACTTTCTCGACGACAGCACCTACGCCGACATCGGCAAGAAGATCGCCGAAAGCGGCACCGGCAACGCGGTGTTCTACCTGGCCACCGCGCCGCGCTTCTTCAGTGAAGTGGTGCAGCGCCTGGGCAGTGCCGGTTTGTTGACGGAAACCGACGAGAGCTTCCGCCGCGTGGTCATCGAGAAGCCGTTCGGCTCCGACCTGGCTACCGCCGAAGCGCTGAACGCGTGCCTGCTCAAGGTGATGAGCGAGAAGCAGATCTATCGCATCGACCATTACCTGGGCAAGGAGACGGTGCAGAACATTCTGATCAGCCGTTTCTCCAACGTACTGTTCGAGGCGTTCTGGAACAACCATTACATCGACCACGTGCAAATCACCGCCGCCGAAACCGTCGGCGTGGAAACCCGGGGTAATTTCTTCGAGAAAACCGGCACCCTGCGCGACATGGTGCCTAATCACCTGTTCCAGTTGCTGGCGATGGTCGCCATGGAACCGCCGGCGGCCTTCGGTGCCGACGCGGTGCGGGGTGAGAAGGCCAAGGTGATCGGCGCCGTGCGGCCCTGGTCGCTTGAAGATGCGCGGGCCAACTCGGTGCGCGGGCAGTACACCGCCGGCGAAATCGGCGGCAAGTCACTGCCCGGCTATCGCGAAGAAGCCAACGTGGCCCCCGACAGCAGCACCGAGACGTTTGTCGCCCTCAAGGTGATGATCGACAACTGGCGCTGGGTCGGCGTGCCGTTTTACCTGCGCACCGGCAAGCGCATGAGCGTGCGTGACACCGAAATCGTGATCTGCTTCAAGCCTGCGCCCTACGCACAGTTTCGCGACACCGATGTGGACGAACTCAAGCCCACTTACCTGAAAATCCAGATCCAGCCCAACGAGGGCATGTGGTTCGACCTGCTGGCGAAAAAGCCCGGGCCGACCCTGGACATGGCCAACATCCAGCTGGGCTTTGCCTACAAGGACTTCTTCGAGATGCAGCCGTCGACCGGGTACGAAACCCTGATCTACGACTGCATGACCGGGGACCAGACGTTGTTCCAGCGGGCTGACAACATCGAAAACGGCTGGCGAGCGGTGCAGCCGTTTCTTGATGCGTGGCAGCAGGACGACGGGATCCAGGCCTACAAGGCGGGCGAGGACGGCCCGGCCGCCTCCGATGCATTGCTGGCGCGCGACGGTCGCACCTGGCACAGCCTCGGATGAGTGACGCAGCGATCCATCCCATCCGTTTTATCCTGAGTGACGTGGACGGCACCTTGTTGCATCCGGACCACCGCCTCAGCCAGCGCACCGCCGATGCGGTGCGGGCATTGCGCGAGGCCGGGGTGTTTTTCAGCCTGGCCAGCGGGCGACCGCCCAAGGCCATGCATCACCTGATCGAGACCTTCGGCATCGATGTGCCGGTGGCGGGCTTCAACGGTGGCACCCTGATCAACCCCGATGGCAGCATACTGGTTGCCCACCATCTGCCGGCGGAGGCGGCGCTGATTGCCCTGGCGCTGTTCTCGGCCGAGCCGGACGTGGAAGTCTGGATGTTCGCCGACGGGGACTGGTTGCGACGTGATCCGCCGGGGCCTATGGAACCGCGCGAGGCTGCAGGGCTGGGCTATGGCCCAATCGTGGTGGAGAGCTTCGAGCCGTATCTGGATCGGGTCGACAAGATTGTCGCGGCCAGCAACAACACCCGGTTGCTGGTGGAGCTGGAAGCGCAGTTGCATCCCAAGGTGGAAGGCCTGGCTCAGGTGTCGCGTTCGCAGCCGATCTACCTGGATGTGACGGCGATGCTGGCCAACAAGGGCGAGGCCTTGAAGACCCTGGCGGCGCATCTTGGGGTGCCGCTTGCGCAGACCGCCGCCATCGGCGACGGCGGCAATGATCCGGCGATGTTTCATGTGGCGGGGTTGTCGATTGCGATGGGCCAGGCCGAAGAAACCGTCAAGCACCAGGCCACTGTCGTCACCGGCAGCAATCTGGAAGATGGCGCGGCAGAGGCGTTCGAACGCTTCATTCTCGCACCGCACGCACGTTCTTAAAGGCCCAACTCAAACGGGCGATCACTGTTCGCAGTGATCGCCCGTCAGGTTCATCGCCTTACTTGGGCATTGCCCAGGATTGCAACTGATAGCCATGCTCGTCGAGTTCGGCGCGTGCCTGCAACAGCAGATCTTCCAGTTGCGCAGGGTCGGTATAGGCGCTCGACGACAGCTGCTTGCTGCCGATGCGGGTGTTGGTGCGGTCGATGACGCTCAGGCTGAGGGCGCCAACGCCATCATGCCAGGCCACGCACTGAAAGGGCTGGAAGGCACGGTCTGCGATCAAAAGAGCTTCGTTGATGCGGAGCGGGGCGTTCATGTGGGTCTTCTCTCTGTATGCCCATTCAAGTCAGCACCGGCGGTTGGGCTGACCGTGCGGTGGGTTACTTGTACTGATGCACGATGCCCGGGTACGGGTCACATACTGACGCAATTAATTTTCAACGCTTGATCTGCGGATGGAGAGGGTGGCTTTTTGCCCGCACTTATAGCGAAATGTTACATGGCGCTCGTCAATAAATTGATAGTGTGTCGGCCAGGCGTCACAAATCCTTGTTTATAAATAAATTTAACAATTTTGACGCCAAGGAATAGTCATGATTGTTACACCTGTCCCGCGACGCTTGCTTGTGGTTGACCCCTGTGATGATTGTCACGGCCTGCTGCCCGGTTTACGCACCGCTGGCTGGGACGTGGATAGCTGTGCATTGGAAACGGTAGGGGACCGTTCCTGTGATATCGGCTTGCTGCGTTTGCAGCCGTATCATCTGGAGCGCCCCGAGGCAGTCAAGGAGCTGATCAGCCGCAGTGGCACCGAGTGGATTGCCGTGCTCGATCAGGACGTACTGCGCCTGCAGAACGTCGGTGACTTCGTCTGTGAATGGTTTTTCGACTTCCATACCCTGCCGTTCGATGTGTCGCGGGTTCAGATCATTCTCGGCCGCGCATTCGGCATGGCGCGCCTGCGCGGCAAGGGCAATACGCCGGTGGACGGGCCCGAACACGAATTGCTCGGTGACAGCCGGTCGATCCGCGAGCTGCGCAAGTTGCTGTCGAAGTTGGCGCCCACCGAGTCACCGGTGCTGATTCGCGGTGACAGCGGCACCGGCAAGGAGCTGGTCGCCAAGACCCTGCACCGCCAATCCCAGCGCCATGCCAGGCCGTTCGTGGCGATCAACTGCGGTGCCATTCCCGAGCACCTGATCCAGTCCGAACTGTTCGGCCATGAAAAGGGGGCGTTTACCGGCGCCCATCAGCGCAAGATCGGCCGCATCGAAGCCGCGAATGGCGGCACCCTGTTTCTCGATGAGATCGGCGACCTGCCGATGGAGCTGCAAGCGAACCTGCTGCGCTTTCTCCAGGAAAAACAGGTCGAACGCGTCGGCGGCAGTCAGCCGATCCCGGTGGATGTGCGGGTATTGGCGGCGACCCACGTCGACCTCGAAGCGGCGGTGGCCAAGGGCACCTTTCGCGAAGACCTTTATTACCGCCTGAATGTACTGCAAGTGGTGACCGCGCCCCTGCGCGAGCGGCACGGTGACGTCGCGATGCTGGCCAACCACTTTTCACGCTTCTACAGCCAGGAAACCGGCCGCCGCCCGCGCAGCTTCAGCGAAGACGCGCTGGTTGCCATGGGGCAGCATCCCTGGCCGGGCAACGTGCGTGAACTGGCCAACCGCGTACGCCGCGGGCTGGTGCTGGCCGAAGGACGCCAGATCGAGGCCACCGACCTGGGCTTGCTGGGCAAGCGGGCCGTGTCACCACCCATGGCCACACTGGAAGACTACAAGCACCGCGCCGAACGCCAGGCGTTGTGCGACGTGCTCAACCGACACAGCGATAACCTGAGCATCGCGGCCCGCGTGCTGGGCATCTCCCGGCCCACGTTCTACCGGTTATTGCACAAGCATCAGATTCGCTAGGACGAGCTCACTCCAAGGCCAAACCCTGAGACTTGCGGGCTTGTCGCTGGTGAAGGGGTTGTTATGGTGAATGGGCTTTTGTGGCGAGCGGGCTTGCCCCGCGTTGGGGTGCGAAGTAGCCCCAAAACCATGCGCTGCGCAGTGTCAGTTACACCGCGCTTCCTTTATTGGGGGCGCTTCGCACCCCAACGCGGGGCAAGCCCGCTCGCCACAACAACCCATTCACCACAAAAGCCCGCACCCAAGGACGCGTTGGGCAATCAGAAGTAATACGGAAATTTCAGGCTGAACGTAAAGTCCGGCGCATCGTCCGTCATGCCGATCGCGAGGTTCGGCACGATGGTCAGGTTGTCCGACGCCGCAATCGTCATGCCCACGTTGAAATAGCCGGCGTTGGCATCGCTGGACACCACCGACTGCCAATCCTGTCCGCTCTGCTTGACCTTGCTTTTGCGCTGTATCACGTCGGACACCGAGAACGACATGCTCATCTTTTCGTTCAGCGCGAACGCAACGCCCGCGCCAAACTGGAAGCTGTCGCCCAGTTGGATCTTGCCGGGGACTTTCTGGTTGACGTTGGGGCTGATGTCGCTGAACGAGTCCTCGAAGTTGTGGGTGTATGACAGCGAACCGAACAGCACCGCCGGGTCGAAGGTCTTGACCAGCGAGATGCCCGGCGTCACCGACCACACGCCGTTGCCGGTCGGCAGGCTCTCCGGGATGGCGAGGTTGTCGTTGCCCGGTTTCGGGATCAGCTTGATGCCGTACGGGTCTGCCCCGGTCGGGGCCTTGACCCGCACCGACACGACCGCATCGGGCAGGTGCGCGCTCTCGTCGAGAAACTTGTACGAGACGCCGACGTTGACGTCGCCAATGGTCGGGTCGCGGGTTACCGAGCCTTCCGACATGGCGGTAGAGCTGCCGCCGGCACCGCCTGACTGATAAGTGGACTCGCGGTACACCACCGGCACGTTCACGTCGAACTGCCAGCGGTTGTCCAGGTTGTAGCGCCCGGTCAGGTCCAGGGTCCAGCTGTCGGACTTGATACGGTCCAGGTTGATATTGCCGAGGAAGATCGAATCCAGCGCGAGAAAGCCGTTGAGGGACAACTGGCGTGCATCGTAGCGCGCGTAGGTGATGCCGGTTTCCAGACTGAACCTGCCGTTGCCGAAAAAACCACTGGCTTCGTTGTACAGGTTGCTCACACTTTGCGCCGGGGCCGAGTCGTCCTTGAGGTTTTGCCCGTAGGAACTGCCGCCGCCCGCGCCGCCGGAGGCCGCCGCCGCGCCCACGCCCGGCGTATGGCCGGCTACGGTGGTGCCGCCTTTCTGGAAGTCGGCAGGGGATTTAGCCAGGCGTTTGGGGGCGGGTGTTGCGGGTTGATCTTCTACTTGCCTTACACGTTGTTCCAGTACGGCCAGTGCTTTTTGCTGCACTTCATAGCGTTGCTTGAGTTCCAGCAGTTCCTGTTTCAGCGTTTCGATATCAGCGTCCGGTGCGGCATAAAGCACGGAGGCGGGCAGGAGCGTACTCAAACAAACCACGGCACGTAACGATACAGATCGATGCATGAAATAGGCCGTCCCATTTTTGGTGCGAAAGTGTCGAAGGCTCAGCGTAGTTCAATAACCGGAGGGGCGAAGGCCCTTGAGTTGATCCAGATTGAGGTTCTGCGTGACGTTGTTGAAACCGTTGTTGCCCATGACCACATTGAGTTGGGTCAGGTTGTTGACCGCATTGCCGTTGCCTTGAATGACGGTGCCTTGCAACACGTTGCCGGCGCCGATCTGCTGCACGACATTGCCCTGGTTGTTGCTGGCCTGGAGGGCCATTTGCAACCCGCCATTATTGGCGCTCACCGTCACCTGGCCTGCGGCCGTGCCACCGGTAATCGGCTGGCCAGCCAGCAGCGCCTGTCCGGACTGCGCGTAGTTGGCCGGGGCCAGGCCGTTTTTGCTCACATTGATGTCCACGCCGTTGGTGGCAGCGTTGCCATCCCCGGCTGCGCGAACGCTTTGCACCACGCCCTGGCCACTACCCAGGCCCGCGCCACCGACGACTGTGCCGCTACCTTCTGGTTGCTTGATTACACCCGTGCCATCGTTGCCGGATATCTGCACATAAAATTGCGGGGTGACGGTGGACGCGCTGACCTGCATGGCCGCGCTGCCGGTCACGGTGGCGCCGGCGGCATTGGTCCAGGTGCTGCTCATGACGATGCCAAAGCTGATGATGCGCCCCGGCATCACGTAACGCCCGCGCAGGTCGGCCATTTCCGCGTCCTTAAGCTCTATCGGCTTGAACGCGGAGGACGCATGCACCGGTGCAGAGGCGGCCAGGCAGATGACCGTCAACCAACGGAAAGTGTTCATCGTGTGCTCCTGGAGCGTCCTGCCCCTTATTGCGCTTCTAGAAGAAGTCGCTCTGGATAAAACCGAATTCCATCAATTCGCTGTCACGTACCGGGCTGAACGCGTTGAACTGGTTCCTGGCGGTCAGCGGCACGCGCGGGGTGAGAAGGGCGTTGGTCTTGTCATAGCCTTCACCGATCACGGCGAACACGATGCCATTCCAGCCCTTGACGAAATCGTCCCTGGCGTAGCGCTTGTTGCCCAGCACCGGATCGCCGATGTACACCCACTCCTTGTCGGCCCGCTGCAACACCACAAAATGCTTGTAGCCGCGAATTTCCAGCAGGACCACCACCGGCACCTTCACGGTGATCAATACGTCAGGGGCGATGCGATAGCCCTTGGCGCGCATGTTGATGCTTTCCAGGTAGCGCTTCATGTCGAGCATCGAAAAGCCCTGGGTGCGCACCAGGTCCTGGTCGGCGTTGACCAGCATGCCCTTGATGATGTGGTCTTCATCCACGTCCATCCAATAGGCCTGGCGCAGGATGGTGGCCAGTGCGGCGGCGCCGCAGCTGAAATCGGTTTTCTGTTCCACCAGGTTGGCGAACTTGCGCTCGCGGATGCTCTCGACCTTTTTGTACACCACCGCACCGTTGGGCATGACGACCGCCATTTGCCCCGCCCAGGTCGGGCCGGTGAGTGTGAACAGAAGGAGAAAGACAACACGGCGCATGATCAGGTGACCTGTTGGACACTGGAATGAAAGGGGCCTTGTTGCCAAGGCCCGATCTGCATCAGAAGCGAGTGATTGCTACGTTGTTCTGACCCTGGTTGTTGCTGCCCGACAGTACGTTGGAGTTCGATACGCCGGAGCTGTAGTTCAGCGAGTTGTTCACGCTGGCGTTGTTGGTAACCACCGATTTGGCGCCCCAGCCATGGCCGCTGCTCAGGTTCACGGTCAGGTTGCTCGACACATCCTGCACGCCGGATACAACGGCTGCGCCGCTATCGCCATTGCCGGAGGCGATGGCAACGCTGTTGCTGCCCTGGTTGGAGGTGCCGCTGGCTGCGTTCAACTGAATCACGCCGGAAGCGTTGTTGCCGCTGCTGTTGAGCGAGGCATTGTTTTGCGAGCCGCCGTTGATTGCCAGGTTGCCGCCGTTGGATTGCGCGGTGCCGGTGCTGGCGAACACGAAGTCAGCATCGCCGGAAACGATGGCCACGTCGTTCTTGCCCTGGTTGTTGTCACCGCTCAGCACGTTGCCGTTGGCCACGCCGCTGATGTGGTTGTAGGAGTCGGTGGTCGACGCGTTGTTTTCGGTTTTGTCGTTGAGTACGGTGTTGCCCTTGTTGTTCTGGCCGTCAACGGTGGTTGCGGCAGCGGTGGTAGGCGCGTGGTAACCGCCTGCCTGTGCTGCAACAGCCATGAGGGCAGCGAGAGCGAAAGCCAGTGGTTTGAGGGCTGTAGTGGTTTTCATGGTGTATCTCCTTGCTTCTAATTAGTGGTTTAAGTGTTGATACGGTCCATCAGGCGACTCAGCTCCATCAGTTGAGTCGCACGTTCAGGGTGTTAGCCACTCGGTTCCCCACCCCGGCGCTCTGGTTGACCTGTACCACTCCACGGCTGCCGGTGAAGGCCTGGTCGCTGGTAACGACCTGGCGGCTGCCAGTGGTAGAGGTCAATCCCGAGTCTGTTGCAAGCGCAACGGTCTGTTGCGACATGACGCTGTCGTCGATGCTTTGCGGGCCAGTGGTCAGGCTGACGCGCACGGCATTGATCATCTGGTTCTGGGCCCCGGCCGACTGATTGACGCTCAGTGCACCGTTGCCATGGCTGAAAGCGTTGCCCTGAATTGCGGTGCTGGCACTCAGGGAGCGGTCGGCGGCGGCGCCGCTGATTTTTTGCGTGACGGAAAGCGTGGCCTGGGCGTTATGACCCACGGCGATGGCGAGGTTGTTGCTCAGCTGTTGCTGGTCGCCGGCAGCCTGGTTGATCGAAACCACGCCGTTGTACTGCTTGCCCGAGTTATCGATGCTGGCGTTGTTGCCGGTCGTGTCGGCCATGGCTGCCGAGCAGCCCAGCACGGCGAGAAGCATCCAGAGATGATTCATTTGATCGCTCCGCCGATCATGCCGCCCAGGTTGTTCAGCGGTGCGAGACCGCGTGAGACCGCGCCGTTGACCGTTCCCGAGATGCCAGCGCTGCCGCCGCCCTGGCCCGTCGCGCTGGCGGCACCCAGGCTGTTACCGGCCCCGATGGCGTTCAACCCGTTCAGGTCGCCATTGGGCATGACGCTGCGGGTAACGCTCGAACCGCTGCTGATGCCAGCGATGTCGTGGTCGCTGAGCTCGTTGGTGACGGCGCGTATTTGCCCGGTCGGGTTGGCATTGGCGGTAATGGGGTAGGGGTCGGTGCCGCGTGCACGGCCAATGGCATAAGGTTGCACCTGACGCTCGATCACGATCACTCCATCATTCGCCGCCAGTACTGGCAGGCTCACGACGGCACTCAGTGCGCAGCCGATCAGCAGGAGGCTCAGTGAGCCAGGATTGTGTGTGTCCACGGTGGCAGTCCTTAGTCGTCGCGCTGACCCTAAACAGCGCTGACAGACGTAGAGCAGAAGGCGTGCCGCTTTTTATTTAATGTTTATATTCAAAAGCTTAGAGTTTATTGTGGGCAAAATGATGGCCATGCTGTTTCAGGCATGAGACAGCGTTGGGGTGATGACGCAGAGCCAGTACCGCCTGTGAGCTGTCTCAAGAATGAAACACTGCCAAGGGCAAAACCATGACTGCGCTCAAGACGGGCGATTGCAGGCAGGGAAGTGTTTCAAAAATGGACACCTCAGGCCCAGGCGGGCCCGCAACGGCTGGCAAAAAGGCTCAGCCCTTGGGTGCTTTACGC
This sequence comes from Pseudomonas trivialis, assembly GCF_036864995.1. NCBI lineage: Bacteria > Pseudomonadati > Pseudomonadota > Gammaproteobacteria > Pseudomonadales > Pseudomonadaceae > Pseudomonas > Pseudomonas trivialis. The sequence continues at coordinate 2,478,778 of NZ_CP142151.1, forward strand.
GGGATGGAGTTAAGTACGGGATTGCCGTCCTGGTTCTGGGTCAGGTAGACCGGCAGCACCTTGGGCAGGGAAGGGATGAGGTTGTTGACCTCATTGATGTTGTAGATGCCGCCGATGCGAATCGCCCCGGTGGGCGTGTCGGCCAGCATTACCGGCTTGCTCAGGTAGCGGTTGATCAAGGGCAGCGCATCGGCCAGGGCCAGGTTGTCGAGTACCAGCTTGCCCTGGCGCCAGGCCAGCGCCGAGTCAGCGGGGTTGATCGCGCGGACCCTGGGTGTTGCATCGCCATGCCGATAGCTGGCCTGCATTCCAGAGGTCAGCGGCACGCTGCCGTGCACCGTGTCGCTGGAAATCTGCACCGAGCCTTCGAGCAACATCACCCGTACCTGGTCCTCATACTTCCATACGTTGAACTGAGTGCCCGTCACGCGCACACGGCCGTCGCCGGCCCACACGATAAACGGGTGGGCGCTGTCATGGCTGACCTTGAAAAACGCCTCGCCCCTGTTCAAGGTCAGTCGACGCTGGTCTTTATAGTTGGCGTAGACCAGTTGCGTGCCCAGGTTCATTTCCACGTGGCTGCCATCACCCAGGGTGACCACACGTGTGCCATTGCTTGCATCGAAGCGTTCATAGGCGTTGGGCAGCCAGCCGGCTTCCCAACCGGTGAACGCTGCCAGCGGCAAGGCTACCAGGCAAATCGCAGCGGCGACCGCATAGGTGCGCAGCCGGCTGCGCGGTTTGAACGGCACTACGACAGGCGGGGTTTCAGGGCGGGGCAGATGCTCGGCAACGTCCCAAATCTCCAGCATGGCCGCGTATTCAAAGGCGTGCAGCGGATGAGCGTCATGCCAGCGCTGGAAAGCCTGGCGCTCGGCGCCGGTGCAGTCGGCCGCATGCAAGCGCATGCACCAATTCGCCGCGGCGTCGGTGATGGCGTCATATTCTGCTTCTGAAACGGAATTTTCGCTCATTGACTCATCCTGATTTCGCACATTCTAACCTCCCCGAGCGGACCGCGAGAACAGCATCATGGCGAATGCACATCAATTGGAACTTATTCTCGTTGGCGCGCACCTAAAAATCTCAGGACTTGAGTCTGTGTTTCCCACGATGGAGTAACCAATATGCTGAAGAAAACCCTCATCGCGCTGTGTGCAACCTCCGCCCTGCTGAGCGCAGGCGCCGCGCTGGCCGACAAGCCGGGCGCCGGCTGGATCCCGATTGAAAAAGCCATCGAAGTGGCCAAGACCAAGGCCGGCTATGTCGAAGTCTATGCGGCCGAAGCCGATGACAATGGCTACTGGGAAGTGAAAGGACGCAAGTCCGACGGCGTCGTGTATGAAGCCCGCATCGACGGGGCTTCGGGCAACGTACTGCGTGACCAGAAAGACTGATCGACCCTGCCGGGAGCCTGTTCAGGCTCCCGCATCCAACTCCCGGCCAGGTGGGTGATCAGGTAGGTAATGGAGTCTGCATTGGCCAGAATGGTGTCGATGCGCTTGTCGACGTTACTCATGAACACTGACCGCGCATCCTGCAGCGTCCGCGCACCGGTGGCACTCAGCACCTTGTCCTTGAGTGAATTACTCGAACTGTTTTTGCCGAAATCTTCCCACTTCTGGCTGAATTCGTCCCACGTCCTGAACAGCATCGAGGCCGGGGTGAGCGTCGATAACGCGGTTTCACGCAAGTCCGTCAGCGTGGTCTTGAGCTGCGTGGCGCCTTTGATGTTGACGTTGATCAAGTCTGGAAACGGTCGCATCGTGTCCAGGTAGGCGAGGTCTACAGTGTCGGAGGTCAGGTGAGTTATCTCGTGAATCAGGGTGGCCGCGCGTGCATGGGCGGCAATGTCGAACGGCGCGTTGAGACGGTTCTGATAGACATCCAGCCGCGGATCGAAAAAGCGGTCCATCAGGTAAATCCTGCGTTCTGTGTCGCCAGGCAGGACGAACGCGCAAGCATCCGCAGGGTTGTAACGATCGGTGCCACTGATAAAACGCATCGCGTCGGGCGCGATCAGGTTGGGGTTGACCAACTCATTGAGCACTTCGTCGATACGTCGCTCGATCCGCCCCAACTGGTTGGGGCTGAGGGTGCCGACACCGAACATTTCGCCAAAAAACAAGCCAGACCGGCTCAACGGATCGCGTGAGGGGGCGAAGTGCAGAATGTTGCGTTTGCAGGTCACGGCGTAGTACGTGGCGACATTCAATGCTTCGTTGATACAGCGCGCCTTCCAACTCGACACGGCGCTGATTGCGCGCATGCCAATCGCCTCCACATTGATGCCCTGCTGCTCGACGGTGGGCGGATAGTAGCGATCGGCGAGGCGGGACAAGACTTTGCCATAGCGCGGGGTGTGCCGGTTCAGATCGATTATCCAGTTGCCCTGGGCGTTGCGTTGTATCCAGGGGCCGCGATCCTCGGTGGCACCCAGTCGCCAGTGATCACCGGCCTTGCTCACGGCGTACACCTTGCCTGCGGCGGGCACAAAGTTGCGCTCTCCGTACCTCTCTTTGTAGGTGTGGGTCTGCCCATTCAGGTTCAGGGAGCCAAGCGCGACATCCTGGCTCTCGAACTTCTTCAAGCGCGTGCGCTCAGGGGCCGTCACTTTGTAGGTGTCCAGGGTCATCGCCTTGGGCGGGGAGGGGGCGGGCCATTGATCCAGCGACGGCGCCTGTTTGGCCGCAGGAACACCAGGCATTAGCGTGTCCAGCTCATCGCGCAGGCTGGCCAATTGGGCCACGCCAGCGATGAAAGTCTTGAGTGCACGTGTCCAGCGATGCTGTTGCAGGTCTTCGGCTGAGGCCTCGAACAACTTATAACTGCGCCATACCACCAGCGGGTAGGCGAGCTTGCCCGCCATGAACTCCAGGCCTTTGGGGATAGCCTCGCTCAGCAGGCTGCTCACCGCATCCCACTGTCGTTGCCCCGACGGCGTGAACTGGCAGGTCAGCATCCGGTTGAGCATCTCGCGGTTGTCGTCGAACAATCGATGCAGCAGATTACCGCTGACAGGCGACGCCCCCAGACGAATTTCCGAATTCGGCCGACGCAACAGATTGCGATAGGTCGTCTGATGAGCCGTTTGCATCTGGCCGATCACCCAGTCCTGCAAAACGCCGGGCGAGGTGAACTCATGCAGCAGTTCGGTTTCGTCCTTGTACTCTTTCAACACGTGCCGGGTGCTGTAGGGCGCGTACAGCACCAGGGGATCGGTTGCCTCGGCACCGATCAAGTAGCAGCCCAGCGCCGTCACCACGGAGGCGCCCTGGGTGGCGATCAGCTCCAGCGGTCGAACCAGCGCCTTGGCACCGCTGACGGCTGCACGGGCCACGGCGTCGGGCATATCGAAGGCCTGCTGAATCAGGCGCCAGGCCGCATCCGACAAGCGCTCATCGAGTTTTTGCCCGTGGGCGTACTGCAGCAGTTGCCAGGGCAACTGCCGGCAGAAGAGTTGGCGGCGCTCGCGGGTGTCGTCGGTGTTGCCGTTGAGATGGGTGGCGAGCAACGTCTGGTAGACACTTTTCAAATCGACCTGCCGCACCAGTTGCACCACGGCATTCCCGTCCAGTGTGGCGGGCAGCTCGGTTGCAGAGCGCGATGTCGGCCGGATATCCTCGGCTCGCAACTGCGGCAGGTGGCGCATGGCAAAGTCCGTCAGGGTCAGTGTGTGGCCCGGCAGCTCGATGCGTGGCGTGATCAGCACGTGCTCCGGGTCTGTCGCGTGGTCGGGAAAGCGCGCCGCAAGCAGGGTTTTCAGCGTGCTCTCGACCTTATCGCGCAGGGGCGTGATGCCGTGCAGATAGTCGCGCTCCTGCGGCGCGCTGAGGCGGTACTGTTCGAGCAGTTCGGCATGCAGGCGCTGGTCTGCCTGCGCCGCCATGCCCAGCCATACCGGCAACGCCTGCTGGTTGATCAGGGCGCGGGCAATGTTGATGGCCCGGTCCAGATTGGACGGCGGTGCGCGGCGGATCAACGCGTCCATACAGTCCTGAAAGCGTTGTGCTCCCAGCTTCATCGACAGCAGGTGGTCGATCTCGTCCAGCACGAAGCGGCTATAGGTGGACTGGCGATTATTGATCAGATGATCGTCGATACGCTGCAACTGGCCGAGAACAAAACGCTGGTGGGGCACACGCCTGGATGGCGGCAGGTGCTCGACCAACGACCAGCGTTCCCGCTCATCCTGCATGCGTCGGTCGAGGGTGTCGCGCAAGCTCTTGACTGAGGCAAACCCCTCATAGCCACGCGCGGGCGTCCAAAGTATGGCTGCACCGGAATGCTCGGTGTCGATGCCACCGCGTTCGGTCAGTACAAAGCAGCTGGTCAGTGGATCGGTGCGGGTTCCGACGCTCAGGCTCAGGCCGTAGGCGTCCGGGATAAAGCCGTTGAGGCCATGGCGTGTCAGCCGGGTCATGCTCTCGTTGTTGAGCACACTGCCCAGCAAGGCGACGTGAGTGGGGCCAAGGGTTCGTGACAGGCGTCTGAGGTGCGCTTCGCTGCTCAAACCATCGAACAGACCCTGGGCCAGATGTGCCTTGTTGTTGTCGATCAGCAGATGGGGGAGCGTGCGCAGGTCCCTGTCGACGAAGCTGCTCAGCACCTTGTCGATGACTGTATTGAAGCTGGCGACCGTCACGTTGGGTAATTTCAACACAGTGCCCGCTTCAGGCTTGCCGTAAAACCCGTGCATTGCCGACTGGGTAAGCGCGTCAGCCTGCCCGGTCAGGCGCGCGATGAAGTGAGCGACCATGCCTATTGACGTTTCAGGCACGCGCCTCTCGCGTTCTCCAGCCAGGGTGGAATAGGTATTGAGGTAGATGTCATTGGCCTTCAGGTTCGTATGCCCCTTGGCCAGTTCCGCATCCAGTGCATGAGCGACCAGATCGCGCAGCGTCAACTGCCTGCTGCGTTCCAGCGCCAGCGCATCATGCACCGCACGCATCCGTTTTAGCTGAAGCTTCGCCTTTTCCGCCAGTACCGTACTCGGTCGTCCATTGCCGCTGGTGACCGGGTGCACGCTCCAGTGTCCGCCGGCGTCGTGCTCCATAAGCCGGCTGTCAAGCATGATGCGAACGTCCAGGGCGGTATCGAGCAGGGCGCCCAGGTTGATGGCGCCGGCGCTGCGTCGATACAGGCCCAGCGCGTGCTCCAGGTTACTGAACTGTTTGGCTGCGATATCCTTGATCATGTCCTGGAAGACATCGTCGGCGACGGGCTTACCGCTGACTTGCACCTGATCCATGTCGATAAACACGCTGCGCTCATCCAGCGACAGAAAATTGAGCAGCTCATCTTCATGCCCGGCCGTCTTGAGCATGGCCTGCAGCATGTCCTTGAGTTCTTCCATGTTCTTGAGCACCTGCAACCCCCGCGATTGCGTATAGAGGTATGCGTGGGAGTTGCTGATCAGCAGGGTGCTGGCCAGTTCGACGTAATGTTGATACGGCGCATGAACCTGAACCTTTTCTATTTTCAGGGTGCTTGCATAGGCTGTGCGTGCGGCCTGGCCCGCGAGAAATACCGCGCGCAGCGTCTGGCTTTCTTCAGTGCTCACGATCAGGTCCTGGTGCTTGAACAGCAGGTCGACGCGAAACTTGTCACTGATCACCCGCGCGAAAAACTGCAGGCGTGACTGACCTTCCCGGCAGTCTTCGTTCCAGTAGGTTTGCAGCAGGCTGTGCGGCAATGTCGAGAGAATACCGCTGGTTTGCGCGACCAGACTGTTCCAGTTCTGTTGGTCTTTGGCCCGTTGCTGCGGGGTATGCTGGCGGGTGTCGTAGCCGAGATTGGCGAATATGCGGGTTTGGTCCGTTGGCCAGCCCTGTCTGCCGTAAAACTGCAGAAGCGCCTCGCGCAGGGGCATGGAGGCGCCCAGGCGATGTTCCTCATCGGTGGCGACACTGGCGAGAAAGTCCACCCGCGTGTCGCTCTGGTCAAGGCTGGGGAAGTAGCGCCGCGCCATGATGTTGAGCAGCGTGTCGAGCATCCAGCGCAGGGTGGGGAGCTTGCGCAATTGATCCAGCATCGCGACGACGTTTTTCTGTTGCGCATCGAGAATGCCCTGGCGCTGGTCCGCCATCACGGCGCCGGGGACGGCGGCGGTGCTCACCGTCAATGGATCCTTGCTTGGCAAGGCGTCACGCTCATCGATGGCCAAAAACTGCAGCAGCTCTGCACGCTGGCCGGGCTGTTTCAAGCGTTCCTTCACGCCGTCAAGCAGGTCGGCACGGCTGTCGAACAACTCCAGTCCGCCATAAGGCGTGAAGAGCACGGCTTTAGCGTCGTCAGGTGTCGGGCTCATGATGAAGGCGCCGGCCAGCACTATGGCGGGCTGGTCGCTGAGATTGACCAGCAGCCGTTCCACTTTCATCGGGTAGCCGCGTGCTTCCTTGTTCTGGCGCCCCGCGTCCGTGGCGTAATACAGGGTCAGCAACCAATCAAGGTCCTTGACTGAAAATCCCAGAGTACGCTCGCGCTCTGAGGGGGTCTTGCGACTGACGGGGAGTTGAAACTCATCGAAAAAGTAAGGCGGGTTCACGTGGGCCATTGCGTGCGTTCCATCTGCGGGGCTGTCATCAGTCCCTACCGTAATGGCAGGCGCAACGCCAAGGGTGTTACATATCTGAAGCAGACATTGACAGCAGCCACGGGCCGCGTTGTTTAATCGACGGTCTGGATTCTTATTGTTTCTCCCAATTATAAAATCGGAGCTACAGATGTCTGCCCAGTCCCCGATCGTCGACCTTCCTTGCGCGTTCATCGGTTTCAACGACCTGGTGGCGTTGCTGCACGCCCTGTTCATCAAGCACGGCACGTCACCCGAGGTGGCTGCCATCCTGGCTCACAACTGTGCAAGCGCTGAGCGCGACGGCGCCCACAGCCATGGCATTTTCCGTATCCCCGGTTACCTGAGCACGCTGGCCAGCGGCTGGGTCAATGGCCTCGCGGTGCCGCTGGTGACGGATGTGGCCTCAGGCTTTGTGCGGGTAGACGCCTGCAACGGGTTTGCCCAGCCGGCCCTTGAAGCCGCGCGTACGCTGCTGCTGGACAAGGCCCGCAGCGCCGGGATCGCCTTGCTCGCGATCCATAACTCCCATCATTTCGCCGCACTTTGGCCGGATGTCGAGCCTTTTGCCGAAGAAGGCCTGGTGGCGCTGAGCGTCGTCAACAGCATGACCTGCGTGGTTCCCCACGGCGCCGACCGGCCGCTGTTCGGTACCAACCCCATCGCTTTTGCCGCACCGCGTGCCGACGGGCCGCCGATTGTGTTTGACCTTGCCACCAGCGCCATCGCCCATGGCGACGTGCAGATCGCCGCACGTAAAGGCGAGCGCTTGCCGCCGGGCATGGGGGTCGACAGCCTGGGCCAGCCTACCCAGGACCCCAGGGCGGTGCTGGAAGGTGGCGCGCTATTACCATTCGGCGGGCACAAGGGCTCCGCGTTGTCGATGATGGTCGAGCTGCTGGCGGCGGCGTTGACGGGCGGTAATTTTTCCTTCGAATTCAACTGGGCGGATCACCCCGGCGCGCGCACGCCCTGGACCGGGCAATTACTGATCGTGATCGACCCGAGTAAAACCGCCGGGCAAAGCTTCGCCGAGCGCAGTCAGGAGCTGGTGCGGCAGATGCATGCGGCAGGGTTACGGCGGTTACCGGGTGATCGACGTCATCGCGCGCGGGCGAAGTCGCTGGAGGCGGGTATCGAGATTGACGCGAAGGATCTTCAACAGTTGCGGGAACTGGCGGGAGAGTGAAAGGGGCTGCGCAGGGCGCGCAGCCCCCGGCAGTCAGTTGCGACGGCCCAGCAACAGACCGACCACCAGACCGAAGCCTGCGGAAATCGCCACCGTCTGCCACGGATGACCACCGATGTAGGTCTCGGTGGCATCCACCACTGGCTTGCTGCGCTCGCGCACGCTGGAGACCGAATCCAGTGCCTGCTTGAGTTTGATCGCGACCTGCTCACGCAGGGTTTCGCCTTCTTCGCCCACCAGGGCTGCGCTGCTTTTAAGCAGCTTGTCGGATTCTTCGATCAGCGCCGTCAGTTCACTGAACGCTTGATCCTTGATTTGTTCTTCGACGGCTTGGGCAGCGGTTTTGCGGGCCATTGGGTGACTCCTTGCAGGTGAATGTGACAGTGAACAATGGAGTGTCCGGCGTCGGCAAAAGTTGCAGTTTTTTTGCCTGCAGCCGGTTTGGAGCAAAATCCGGATCAGGATATTTCGACCCACGGTGTAAGATGGCACCTATTTGTGCAGCAGGTAATTCAACATGAGCTTCAATCTCGCCAACAAGACCCTCGCCGAACGCGCCGAGCTGGAAGATGAAAAGTCCCGTCTCTATGACCTGTGGCAAAGCAACCTGGGCAAGGCCAAGGGAGAAGCCGCGCGGTTGTTCGGTGAGCGCGCCAAGCGCAAGGGCAAATGGGCTGAATGGGTGCGTGCCGAGCTTGACGGTATGTCGCCACCGGAGTTCTCCGGCATGGTGCGCAGCGAAGTCAACAAGCTGATGGCTGCGGCTAAATAAAACACGCCGCAATCGCCTCGCGCACCATGGGCAACGGCGAGTCAAACCATGGCTCTGTGGTGAGCGGGCTTGCCCCGCGTTGGGCTGCGCAGCAGCCCTAAAACCAGGCTCAGTACAGTGTCAGGTACACCGGGTTTTCCCTTGAATGGGGGCGCTTCGCACCCCAACGCAGGGCAAGCCTGCTCGCCACAGGGGTAGGATCACTTTTCTGTTTTACCAGGTCGCCGTGTTTGGCAGATTCAGCGTGCCGCGGTCCACAAAGCGCACGGTGCCGAACAGCCCACCCGCCAGTTTGCCGCGCAGCACGTACGGCAGGTTGTTCAGGCTTTGGGTCTGGCTCAGGCCCAGGGTCTGGCGTAACACGGAAAACGCCGAAACGCTGACCGGCACGGTCAGAACCGTCTCGGAAAAACGAGGGATGTTGCCGGCTTGATCACTCACCCCGGACGCCAGCGGCCGCCCGTTTACCTCCAGGTCCAGCGCCACGCCGTTGTAGTCGATTGCCGTTTCGTTGGGATTCTGCACCCGCAGTTTCACCGCGAAGCGCACTTCCAGGTCCTGGCTTTGCAGTGGCTCGATGCCCACCACGGTGATGTTGACCGGATCGCGATGGGGAAACAGCGCGCACGCGCTCAAGGTCAACAACAGTAACGATAGAACCATGAGCTTGCGCATGTGAACCTGCTCCTATTTCGTGACGTCCGGGTCCTGCATCACCTTTAGCGTGGATGACTCCGGATCAAATTCATCGTCTTCCAGCGCTATGAACGTTTCGGGCAGGAAGATGTTCAGCAGGATTGCACAGAACGCGCCCACGGTGATCGGCGATTCGAAGATGTCGTGCAACGCCTTGGGCAGGTCGCGCAGCATTTCGGGCACGGCGGCCACGCCCAGGCCCATGCCAAGGGAAATCGCCACGATCAGCACATTGCGTCGATGCAGGCCGGCTTCGGCGAGGATCTTGATGCCGGCTACCGCCACGGTGCCGAACATGATCAGGGTGGCGCCGCCCAGCACCGGCTTGGGCATCAGTTGCAGCACCGCGCCGATCATCGGGAACAGCCCCAGCAGCACCAGCAGGCCGGCGATAAAGTACGCCACATAGCGGCTGGCCACGCCGGTCAGCTGAATCACTCCGTTGTTCTGCGCGAACGTCACCATCGGCAGGCTGTTGAAGGTGGCGGCCATGGTCGAGTTGAGCCCGTCGGCCAGCAGGCCGGATTTGATCCGCTTGATGTACAGCGGGCCCTTGACCGGCTGTTGGGAAATCATCGAATTGGCTGTCAGATCGCCTGCCGCTTCCAGCGGCGAAATCAGGAAGATCACCGCCACCGGGACAAACGCCACCCAGTCAAACGAGAAACCATATTTGAACGGCACCGGTACGCTGATCAACGGCACCTGGGGCAGGGCGCCCATGTCGACACGGCCCAGCCACCAGGCGACGACGAAGCCAAGGGTCAGGCCGATCACAATCGAGCCCAGGCGCAAAAACGCGTTGTTGAAGCGGTTGAGCACCACGATGGTCAGCAGCACCAGCGCGGCCAGCCCCATATTGCCGGCTGCGCCCAGATCACTGGCGCCAAAGCCGCCGGCCATGTCGGTGACCGCCACCTTGATCAGCGACAGCCCCATCAGGGTAATGATGGTGCCCGTCACCACCGGCGTGATCAGCTTGCGCAGCTTGCCGATGAACTGACTGAGCGCCACTTCGATAAACGCTGCAAAAAAGCACACGCCAAAGATCGTCGAGAGGATTTCATCCGTGCCACCGCCCCGGCCCTTGACCAGGAAGCCGGCGCTGAGAATCACGCTGATAAACGAAAAACTGGTGCCCTGCAGGCACAACAGCCCCGAGCCGATGGGGCCGAAGGTGCGCGCCTGCACGAAGGTGCCCAGCCCCGAGACGAACAGCGCCATGCTCACCAGGTACGGCACTTCGCTTTCCAGGCCCAGTACACCGCCGACGATCAGGGTCGGAGTGATGATGCCGACGAAGCTCGCCAGCACATGTTGCAACGCGGCAAACACCGCCGCGGTGAAGTGCGGACGGTCTTCGAGGCCGTAGATCAGCTCGGATTTATAGCGTGGGCGGGGGGCTTGAGCGTCAGACAAAATGCGGGCTCGGGTCAGAAAAGGGAGGCGCAGGATGCCAGAAAGTCCTCATCGTCTGAAGTGTAAAAAGATATTCAGGCTCCGGACTCGCCGTTCACTTCGCTGATCCTGACCCAACGTTCCTCGCGGGCCGCCGTACGAATCGCCGCCGCCAGCCGTTCCACTTCCCACGCATCGTCAAAATCGCTGCCATCCGCGCCCTGGCCCGCCAGCGCCATGATCAACTCCTGCACTTCAAGGGTCTTCAATTCGTTGTAGCCCAATTGATGTCCGGCCGCCGGGCTGAACGCGGCGTAGCCGGGCAGGTCGGGGCCGGCCAGCACCCGCTGAAAGCCCGTTTGGCCGGCGCGATATACGCGCAGTTCATTCAAGCGTTCCTGATCGAACGCCAGGGTGCCTTCGGTGCCGCTGATTTCAAAACCCAGGTGGTTTTTATAACCGTGCTTGAGCCAACTGCTGCTGACCGTACCGCGCGCACCGTTGGCGAAGCGCAGCAGCGCATGCACCTGATCATCCACTGCGATGGCCTGGAACGTGTCGCTGCCTCTGACCACCGGGCGTTGGTTGTGCACGGTGTGGGTATCGGCACACACGCTGACCACCTCACCGACCAGGTAGCGCGCCATCGACAATAAATGACTGCCCAGGTCCGCGAGGGCGCCACCGGCGTGTCCCACCTCGCAGCGCCACGACCAGGGCGAGGCCGGGTCGGCCATGAAGTCTTCGCTGAACTCGCCCTGGAAGCTGATGATCCGGCCCAGCTCGCCATTGGCGATCATCTGCCGCGCCAGCCCGATCATCGGGTTGTGCTGATAGTTGTAGCCGACCCGCGTGATCACGCCTGCCGCACGGGCAGCCAGGCGCATTGCATCGGCCTGCTCGAGGCTCACGGCCAGAGGCTTTTCGCAATACACCGCCTTGCCCGCCGCAATCGCGGCCATGGCCATGGGGTAGTGCAAATGGTTGGGTGTGGTGATGGCCACGACGTCGACTGTGGGGTCGTTGATCAATACCTGCCAGTCACCCTGGGCCCGGGCAAACCCCCAGGCTTTGGCGCAGCGCTCGGCGCGCTCGCTATCGGCGTCGGCCAGGGCGACCAGTTTAAGCAGCATCGGCAGGTCGAACACCGCCCGGGCATTGTTGAACGCCAGCGCGTGGGCGCGCCCCATGAAGCCTGTGCCGATCAAGCCGATTCCGAGTTCGCGCATCATCAAGGTCCTTGTAAAATTTATTTTCACAAAGGCTTATTAATGGAATATAAATTCTTAAAACTCAATAGATGGAATAAAAAAACTGTTTTGCATGTTACCACTTGATCATCGGCCGCTCGACTTTCGTGCGGCTCCAGCCGTTTCTGTACATGCAATCCTTGATCAGTGTTTCCCGGTCCAAGCGATTTTTGTCGGTGTACTGATACTCCGTGTCGGTCTGCGTGGTTTTATTTTTGCAGCCGTGTTCGCCGGCAGTGCAGGACTGGCTGGTGGTGCTGGCCGATGCCCTCACATTGCTGGGCGGCAGTAGCCGCAGCGCCTCGGCCTCGCAGGCAGTCTGCTGGTGCTTGCGTTGTTCGCGGGTGGCATCGGCCTTGACCCAAACCCGGTCGTAGGATGTGCAGGCGCTCAGAAACACGAAAGAAGTGATTAACAACGGCAGGGCAATGCGCATGGCGGACTCATCATCGCAAGAGTGTGGGCGGCTATCTTCTTTGCCCAGCGCAAGGTCAACCAGTAGGGTGCTTCCGCATTTGCCTGCTGAAATTTCCGATGTGTCAGCATCACCACCACTAATGGCCAGCTATTCAGCCATCGCCCAAAACCTCCAAGTTAACAAAAGATAACGTACCGCCGATTGTCAGGCGATTCCAAAGCCCGCTAGGATGGCCCGTGCTTGCTTCAGGCGCTCTAGATTGCAGGTTTCAGCGCCCGGGAAGACGAGACGACCTGACAAAAAATAATAATGGGGAGAAAGGTCTATGAGTGAGCCTGTCATGGGTTGGGTTGTTTGCCGCCCACGCGCCGCACGCAAGGTTGCGATGCTGGCCACAGCGCTCTCGCTGCTTGGCGCTGTCGCGTTGTCGACCGCCGTCCGGGCCGCCAGCGATACCACCGCGCCAGCGGTGTCTGCGATTGAATCCCCCAAGGCCGCCAAGGGCCTGATGATCGATGTGGTGCACGCCGGCAAGCGCCTGGTGGCAGTCGGTGATCGCGGGCATATCCTCTATTCCGATGATCAGGGCGACACCTGGACCCAGGCCAGGGTGCCCACGCGGCAATTGCTCACCGCTGTTTTTTTCGTCGACGACAAACGCGGCTGGGCGGTCGGCCACGATGCGCAAATCCTCGCCAGCACTGACGGCGGCGCCACCTGGGCCCAGCAATTTCAGGACCTCAAACGCGAAGCGCCGTTGCTCGACATCTGGTTCAACGATGCCAGCCACGGTCTGGCCGTGGGCGCCTACGGTGCGCTGATCGAAACCACCGACGGCGGCAACACCTGGAACGACGTCAGCGACCGCCTCGACAACGAAGACCAGTTCCACCTCAATGCGATCGCCGCCATCAAGGACGCCGGCCTGTTCATCGTCGGCGAGCAGGGCAGCATGTTCCGCTCCAGCGATAACGGCCAGACCTGGGAAAAACTCGAAGGCCCTTATGAAGGCTCACTGTTCGGCGTAATCGGCACGGCGCAAGCGCAGACGCTGTTGGTTTACGGCCTGCGCGGCAACCTGTACCGCTCCAGCGATTTTGGCAGCACCTGGGAGCAGGTCGAACTGAACGCGGCGCGCGGCGCACTGGAGTTTGGTTTATCCGGCGCCACCTTGTTGGAGGATGGCTCCATCGTAGTCGTCGGCAATGGTGGCAGCGTGGTGGTCAGCCACGACGACGGGCTGACGTTCAGCGTGTTCAACCGCCCGGACCGTATCTCGCTCTCGGCCGTCACGGCGGCGGGCAACGGCAATCTGATTCTGGTCGGACAGGGCGGCGTGCGGGTTGCCACGCCGGCCGGCGCCGAACCGACAAAACAATAATAAGGGCGGGAAAGCATGAGCAGTCATCACAACGATAAAGCGACCTTCCTTGAACGCCTGATCTTCAACAACCGCCCGGCAGTCATCGTGATCTGCCTGCTGGTGAGCATCTTCCTGTTCTGGCAGGCGACCTTGATCCGGCCGTCCACCAGCTTCGAAAAAATGATCCCGCTCAAGCACCCGTTCATCGAAAAGATGATGGAACACCGCAACGACCTGGCCAACCTGGGCAATACCGTGCGCATCTCGGTGGAGGCCAGGGACGGTGACATCTTCACCAGGGACTACATGGAGACCCTGCGCCAGATCAACGACGAGGTGTTCTACATCTCCGGCGTCGACCGCTCGGGCCTCAAGTCGCTGTGGAGCCCCAGCGTGCGCTGGACCGAGGTTACCGAAGAGGGCTTTGCCGGCGGTGAAGTGATTCCGCAGAGCTACAACGGCTCGCCGGTCAGCCTCGATCAACTGCGCAACAACGTGCTCAAGTCCGGCCAGGTCGGACGCCTGGTGGCCAACGATTTCAAGTCGAGCATCGTTGATATCCCGCTGCTGGAGTCCTACCCGGACCCGCAGGACCAGGGCAAATTGCTCGCCCTGGACTACCAGAAGTTTTCCCATGAACTGGAAGACAAGATCCGCGACAAGTTCGAAGCGCAGAACCCCAACGTCAAGATCCACATCGTCGGCTTTGCCAAAAAGGTCGGCGACCTGATCGACGGACTGGTGATGGTGGTGCTGTTCTTCGGCGTTGCGTTCGTCATCACCCTGGTTCTATTGCTGTGGTTCACCAATTGCGTGCGCAGCACCATTGCGGTGTTGAGTACCACCCTGGTTGCGGTGGTGTGGCAACTGGGCCTGATGCACTTTTTCGGCTTCGGGCTGGACCCCTATTCGATGCTGGTGCCGTTCCTGATCTTCGCCATCGGCATTTCCCACGGCGTACAGAAAATCAACGGCATCGCCCTGCAGTCCAGCGAGGCCGACAACGCGCTGACTGCCGCGCGGCGTACCTTCCGCCAATTATTCCTGCCGGGCATGATCGCAATCCTCGCCGATGCGGTGGGCTTCATTACCCTGCTGATCATCGACATCGGCGTGATCCGCGAACTGGCCATCGGCGCCTCCATCGGCGTGGCGGTGATCGTGTTCACCAACCTGATCCTGCTGCCTGTGGCGATTTCCTACGCGGGCATCAGCAAGCGTGCTATCGCCAGGAGCAAGAAAGACGCGAACCGCGAGCACCCGTTCTGGCGCCTGCTGTCCAGGTTCGCCAGCGCCAAAGTCGCACCGGTCTCGATCCTGTTGGCGCTGGTCGCCTTTGGCGGCGGCCTCTGGTACAGCCAGAACCTCAAGATCGGCGATCTGGACCAGGGCGCACCGGAGCTGCGCCCGGACTCGCGCTATAACAAGGACAACAACTTCATCATCAGCAACTACTCCACCAGCTCCGACGTGCTGGTGGTAATGGTCAAGACCAGGGCCGAAGGCTGCTCGCGCTACGAAGCCATGGCGCCCATCGACCAACTGATGTGGAAGATGCAGAACACCGAGGGCGTGCAATCGGCGATCTCGCTGGTGACCGTGTCCAAGCAGATGATCAAGGGCATGAACGAGGGCAACCTGAAGTGGGAAACCCTGTCGCGCAACCCCGACGTGCTGAACAACTCCATCGCTCGCGCCGATGGGCTGTACAACAACAATTGCTCGCTGGCGCCGGTGCTGGTGTTCCTCAACGACCACAAGGCCGAGACCCTCGACCGCGCGGTGCACGCGGTGCAGGACTTCGCCAAAGAGAACAACAAGGATGGCCTGGAATTCATCCTCGCTGCCGGTAACGCCGGGATCGAAGCGGCCACCAACGAGGTCATCAAGGAGTCGGAGCTGACCATTCTGATTCTGGTGTACCTGTGCGTGGCTACCATGTGCATGATCACCTTCCGCTCCTGGGCTGCGACGCTGTGCATCGTGTTGCCGCTGGTGCTGACATCGGTGCTGGGCAACGCGCTGATGGCGTTCATGGGCATTGGCGTCAAGGTTGCGACCCTGCCGGTGGTGGCACTGGGCGTGGGGATTGGCGTGGACTACGGCATCTACATCTATAGCCGCCTGGAAAGCTTTCTGCGCGCCGGTCTGCCGCTGCAGGAGGCCTATTACCAGACACTGAAGTCCACCGGTAAGGCCGTGTTGTTCACCGGCCTGTGCCTGGCGATCGGTGTGTGCACCTGGATCTTCTCGGCAATCAAGTTCCAGGCCGACATGGGCCTGATGCTCACCTTCATGCTGCTGTGGAACATGTTCGGCGCGCTGTGGCTGTTGCCGGCGCTGGCGCGGTTCCTGATCAAACCCGAGAAGCTGGCGGGCAAGAAGGGCAATTCGCTGTTTGCCCACTGAGCCCTGGAAACGCACACACTCCAACTGTGGGAGGGCGCACGCCGCCTCCCACAGCTACGTTCATGCTGAGTAGAAAAACAGTTTCCTCGCCATCTCGGGCGAAACCCTGCTGCGCCAGATACGTACCACGGCCTGGTTATCTTTGGCTTGTTGCAGCTGCGCCTTGAGCCCCACGTAACGCTGATCGGCACGTTTCAAATGCGCGGCGACGTAGGCAAGGTCGGCGTCGGTCTTTTTGGCGTAGTGAAAGTGGGCATACCACAGCACTTTATTGGAGGCTTTTTCGCGGATGGCATATTCGCTGAGAAAGTCCTGAGCGCTGGTAACTTTGCGGGCTTCGATCAGCTGAATATCCAGTTGATTGTCGCGCCACAAGGTAAACACCTTGTCAGGTGTT
The DNA here is from genome assembly GCF_036864995.1 of Pseudomonas trivialis. Classification (NCBI taxonomy): domain Bacteria; kingdom Pseudomonadati; phylum Pseudomonadota; class Gammaproteobacteria; order Pseudomonadales; family Pseudomonadaceae; genus Pseudomonas; species Pseudomonas trivialis. The sequence goes on from NZ_CP142151.1 coordinate 2,495,244, forward strand.
GGTGATTGGCGTTTGTAGCCATCGTTGCGATAGCGCCGCCCGGCATTGCGCAGATCGAGGGCTTCGGCGCGAAAGCCTTCAATGGCGGCAGTGATCGGTTCGGTAACCGGACGCACGCGTTCCAGCTCCGCGATGATCGCCCCCAGTTCGTCCGCCAGTTGCTCCAGTAGCGTGAACCATTCCTGCGGGTTCTTCTCTTCACGTAACACCGGGTCACTCAACTGGCTCTTTTCACGCTCGATCAAGCGCTCGCGGTTCAGACGTTCCTGTCGGAGTCGCTTGCCGGCCTTGATCGCCGCACTGGCCGAGCGCGTGGCAGAGGGACGTGCAGCGGGCGGCGCCCTGACCACTTCGACGTAGACGCCTTCCCTGGGGTGTTCATGAAACGTGCTGCGCACGGCCCCGGTTTGAGGGTCGTGGAGGTCAATGATCGCTTCGCTCGCCGTACTCGATTGTGCACGCACATCACCGACCAGCGTGCCATGGTCGCGTGCCTTGAACACGCGCTTGCTGGCGGGCTTGCTCTTGAGTGGCAGCGCCTTGGGCACCGACACCCGGGTTTGTTCGAGGGCATGAATGACCGTGGCCAGGTCTTCTTCGGCGATGCTGCGCGCCTGTGCAAGACACTCCAGAAATTGCTCTGGATAAGGCCTTCGCAGCGCATCCGACCCCAGTTCGTGCAACGAGCGCATGGCGTAGGCCTGGCTTTCATAGTGCGCAATGACGTTTTCATAGACCGAAACTTGTTCCTGCAGGGTAAAACCGCGCACGATGCGCATCTGCAAGTGGGCGATCAGCGCCGAATAAAACGGCGTGCCATTAAGGTGCTGGAGGAAAAACCACTCGCTCTGATCGGGGGCCGGGCAGCTGCGGTCAAGGGCCAACTCCACGTACGTGCTCAACAGCTTGATCCTGTAGTTTGCGGCGTAGAACAGCTCCGGCACTCTGATCCCGGCATGCAGCTTGTCGCTCTGCGCACTGCCTGCCGGTGAGAGTCGGGCCATTTCATCCCACAAGGTTTCTATGCGCTGCGTGCACTCGATCAGCGCCTGGCTGTACGCTTGCTCACGTTTCTTCTGCCCGATAAACGCCTCGTAAGCGCTGGTCTGCTCGCGAGCCAGGTCGTCGAGCGAGCGCGAGGTGAGTGCATCTATGTGTTCACCTTGAGCGGTAATCGCCACATCTCTGAGATGCTCGTGCAGCAAGTCGCGTAGCGAGAAATGTATGCGGGACAGCGCATTCATCGCGCTCAACTGCTGTTCTTCATACAGCGGTGCGCGGTCCACCGCACGAATCTGATTGAAACTGTCGAGCAGTTGACGTTGCAGAGGCAGCAAGGCGTTCACGTTACGCTGCATGACGGCCAGCGCCACCTCAAAAGCGACCTGTGTTGCCCGGGTTTTTTCTTGCCATAACCGGTGCAACTGCAACTCGCGTGTTGTCGGGGAGGCGGACCTCTGTAGCGTGTTCCAGGCATTAATCAGTTCAGTGCGGTCTGCCTCAAACTTGGCGCGGGCTTGTTGGGTCTTGTTGAACGCTTGATCGTGGACGCTGGTGAGTTGGTTCAGTTGGGCGCCGATCTCGGCCGTGCGGGCAATCAGCGGCGCCGTTCTGTCCTCCAACGCCTGCCGATAGGCAGCAATTCGCTTTTTCGGACCGCCGCCTTCCAGCCGGAGTCCGCGATCCAGCGTCCAGTGTCCATTGCCGTCGGTGCGCAATTTGATCCCGGGATGATCAGGCTTTTGCGGATGCACGATAAAGACATCACCGAAACCGGCCACGATTTCCACCTGAAACAGCAGGCCTGCAACCGAGGCATGCCATTTGCCTGAGAGCTTGAACAAGCCTTTGAAGGCGCCGGTGTCCACGCGCGCAAGGGGCTGTTTTGGCCACTCGACACGCACGGTTTTGAGCCTCTCAAGCAGGCGCGCCGCAGAGGCGTCTCTTGCCACTGATTTGTCGAAGGCCAGTAAGGTGTGGCCGCCTCCCGGTGGTTCGGATGGCAGTGCTATGGTGCCTTGATCCAGTGGCCCCACGCTGATGAGTGGCTGAGTCGATGCGCGGCGGATCGGGTCCAGTGCCAACGCGTAGCGGGGCACCTCGCGTGCTTTTGCGACGTCGCCAGCTGTGCCTGCATGCAACAGCACCAAGGCGATATTGAGTAAAAGATCGACCACGGCCTGCTCTCGAGTAACGGGATCTGCGCTCTCGAGCCCGGGAATGTCGTGTGCCAGGCTGCTGGTCAACGACACCATCCAGCCCGCCAGCAACACCGGTACGCTCAACGGCAGCGCCAACAGGGCGTTGAACAGGAGCCAGCCGCCTTCCAGCATAATCGCCCAGCGACTTTCAGCGTTGGATACCGATTCGCGGTCAGCCAGGTCGACCAGCGCCCGCACGTGGCGGCCAAAAAGGTTCTGCATCAGCTCACCGCCCTGCAGTGATTGAATGAGTTCCTCATCCGACGCGTCAGCGGCAAGCGTTGCTGGCTTGGGTTTATCGGGTACGCCAAACGGGTCGAGGGGGGAAAAATGCACGATATGCGGTTCACTCAATCCGCCGTGTTCGTAGACCGATCGCGCACGGTCCGGTAACCAGGCCAATACACTTTCCTGCAGTTCACCGAGGGCAACGATCGCCGCCAACATGGTCGCGCGATCCGGGAATTGCTCCAGAGGCTGCCTGTACATAGGCCTGTATAGAAGGTGTGGCCCATTGCTGTTGCCGGCGCGCTCAATGATGAACATGTCTTCGACCTGATCGGGGTCGGCACCGGGTTTTCTGCGCAAGGCCAACGGCCGTATCACGATGCTGTCCTCGCCGACGATCTGCTCCACCGCACTGGTCTGTACCAGCGCCGCGATGAACCGGTAACCCGTCATCGTAAAGCCAAGCTCGCCCTTGACTGCCAGTTCAAGCGCCGTCAGCGGCAGCATCACCCTCAATTCGTTGCCAAAGAGCTGTTGGCGCTCGGTGGCATCGGCAGAGCCCCTCAACAATCGATTTTTGAGCGCTTGCGGGTAGAGCCTGCCCGATGTCCACACGGCGTATCAGATCCAGCAGATAATCGGGCGTCGTCCACGCCTGGATCAGTTGCCCGCCGGTGTGCCGAATGGTCATTTCGCCCTTGGGTTTACCGGACAAATTGCGCAGGGCCAGCTCGGTCAGGCTCATCGTCTGACGCTCGATGTATCCACCGCTCAAGGTGCCGACGGGCACTGCAAAAGTCAGCTCCAGCTCATCAGGTTGATAGCCCGGTGCCTGGGGCTGATCCAGCAGCATTTGTTGGTGCAACTGCCTGGCGGCATACACCCGCAGGGTGTCGATGCCATGGGACCACAATTTGCCCTGGCTGGCCTGGCGGACCCTGGCAAGTTCCAGGCTGTGCCTGCCATAAGCCAGTTGCGCGGCGGGCATGGCGCCGCTCAACCAGCATGGCAAAGCCGTTTGCAAGCGCCGCATGACGGGGATTTCGGCTCCTGGCACGTCACTGAACCAGGCCGCCGGATCGGTAACACGGGAGAACAGGGTTTGAAGTTCGGCTTTGCTGGTGTGCGACGGCAGCTGGATGGCGGCCAGGTCTTCCAGTTGTTGATTCAACAGCAGTGCGGCCTGCGTATCGAAAAAATGGCCGGAAGGCTCGTAGCGCTTGAGCTTGATAGCGTGCGCATCGAACTGCAGGCTCAGCTCGCGTTGCCAGGCCTGGACGAAGGCTTCCATCGAGGCATAGGCAACCACGGCGCCCGACAATCGGCAATGCAGCACCTGCTGATCCAGGGTCACCAGCAAATCAGGCGACAGCAACGTGGTTGACAGTGTGCCCCTTGACACGCGCGATTCGAGGATATGCACGCGCACCTGGCTGACCGCCTCAAGGCTCAGGCGATCAGGATGGTTCACCACCTGTGTCAGCGTCTCGGCCACCTTCGCATCGACAGAGGCCTGGCGTATGGCGGCAACATGCAAGGCCTCGGCAAGGCGGTCGCCCAGCCATTGCCAGCGGCTGGTGCCGGCGCTGCTGTCGGCATCCCAGTAGGTGGCCAGCGCCTCCTGAAAGGCGATGTAGAGAATGCCCGGAATCTGCCGGATCACGCTGTCGAGCATCGTCATGCGCGGCCAGGTCGCCTCGTCCGAATCTGCGGCCCGGGCGAAGCCGACCTTGCGCTTGGTGACGTCCACCAGATGGGGCAAGCGGTCGTCAACGCGGCTTTGCACATCCGGCGGCTTGCCGTCAGCCAGGTAATCAAGCACTGCTTCCACCAGGTGGCTCACGTCATAGCCGCCGAGCCTGTTCGGGAAGGCGACATACAGCGCTTGGGCCGGGGTATCGAGCGGGGCGGTTTTTTCGGCGATCAGTTGATCCAGCAGTTGCGCGATCACCGAGCGCAGGGTGGGGCGCGTGCCAAACTGCAGGTGCACCGCCTGGCGCAGCGGCTGCGCCGTCGCGGATGGAGTAGGGGGGTCATGGGGCGGTGTCCTGTACGGGGGCGATCGTCAGGAACAACTGGTCCTGGGGCGGCTCGATCAATACGTAAATGATCTTGCCCAAGGGCTCGGTGCCGGCTTTTTGCTGAGCACGCAGTTGGGCTTGCACATGCTGCTTGAGCAGATCCTTTTGCGTGAATTTTCGTTGCTCGGGCAGCTTCAGATGGGCTCGTGTGTAAGCGGCGGGCGAAGCATCGGCCGAGTCGTAATGAAAGTGCGCGTACCACAACACCACAGAGGGCTTGCGGGCCTTGTCGTACACCGCGTACTCGGTAAAGAAGTCGCCTCTGAGGGTGGGACGCTGGGGATCCGCCTGGCTGGTCAGGTTGATATCGATTTCCTTGTGACGCCATAGATAATCGATGCCTTCCAGGGTCGGCCATTGTTGCTTATAGGCGTCACTGGTGATGCGCTGCGCCATGCGGTTCATGTCGCGGGCGTTGGCCCTGAAGTCATCGATCAGGGTTTGCGCCGTTGCGTTCGCCGAATGATCGCGCGCAATTTCGTCAGCAATGCCGTTCAGCCTTGCCGCCTGTTCACTGAGGAGCTGGTCCCAGTCCGCCGGATTGACATCCTGTCGGGTCAGGGGCGATTGCAACTTCAGTTGCTGGGCGCTGATGACCTGCTCGATACCCTTGCGTTGCTCGATCAAGGCCTGGCCCTGACTCTTGAGGGTCGCCCATGTTCTCGCCGCAGGGGCGGGTTCGGGCTGCGGTGCAGATTCCTGCCGGGTTTGCACCCATCCCTGCGCATCCTCGCTATAGGTGGAAATGGCCTCGCCGGTCAGCGTATCGCTGATGACGATGCTGGGTGTCTCGGCTGTTGTCTGCGCAGGTTTGAACTCGCCGACGAAGTAGTGTCGCCTGTCGGTCTTGAAGACCCGCTTTGCAGGCGCCTTCGGGCGCAGGTTTTTTGCCGGCGGTTGCGGCGGCTCCAGTGCTTCCTGGCGGTATACCACCGTTTCCAGTTCCTTCTCGGCGAGCAAGCGGGCATTGCGCAGGCCTTCCAGCAGGCGCTCCGATACCGCGTGCACACGCTGCGGGCTGACGGTTTTAAGCGCATCCAGCGCCAGTTCGTAGCGACGATAGATGTCCAGGACCGTGTCATAGACATGGCGCTGTTCACTCAGGGGGTAATCTGCGCTGCTGCGCACTTCGATATGGGACAGCAATGCCTGGACGATATCCAGGTCGCCCAGATGGCCCGCATACAGCGCTTCCTGCGCAGAATGAAGACGTCCAAGACTCAGCGGCTCGACCGCCACCCACGACAAAGGGATCAGCGCGTTAAGCTTGAGGCTTTCGGATAAAAAGTGTTGGGGGTACTTGATCGATGCCAGCAGCGAGTCGCGCATCGCGCGACCCGCCACTGAGGCTTGCTCCAACTGGTCCAGGGTGTTCTCCATGGCGCGCGAGACGGTGACCATGCGTTGCTGGGTGTCAGCCAGTTCAATGGCTTTGGCGACGTGCTCCTGGTACGCCGTCGGATCGCCCAGCCACTTCTCAAGGAGCATGCGTCCCGCCAGGTGTGACATGGGTTCGCCGCCACTGGTGAAGCGCAGGGTATCGGCCCAGTGTTGGAGGTAGAGATGAATGGCCAGTTGGTTGTCCCAGATGGTTTGCAGCACTTTTGCCAGGTCGTGCACCCGCCCGCGCGCGCCTGCCGCCCGTTCCAGTGCCTGACCGGTATTGACCAACTCCAGACGCAGGGGCAGCAAGGCATCGTGGCGTTGTTGCAGGGTGTCCAGCAGCACCTCGTATTGTGTCCGCAGCCTCGCGTAACTCTGCATTTCGAGTGTATGACGGGCCTGCAATGCCGGCTTGCGGCTGGCATCGGCACTGTTCAGAAGTTTCCAGACCAGTTTCAACGTATTGGCCTGTTTGGTCAGTGCGGTGCTGGCTGTTGCCATGCGGTCCAGCGAGGCGACAAGCTCGTTCGCCGCAGGCGTGATTTCTTCGTTGAGCGACTGCAGGCGCATCGTCAACGCTTGCACCTCGCGCTGGTTTGCCTCGCGCAGGGCTGCCAGCCGCTTGGGGCCGCCGCCAACCAGCTTCAATCCACGTTCAAGGGTCCAGTGGCCCTGGCCGTCGCTTGTCAGCTTGATGCCGGGGTGCCAGGGTTTATCCGGGGACACAATAAAGACTTCGCCGAACCCCGGAACGATGCTTACCTGGAACAACAGCCCGGCCACCGACGCATGCCAGTTGCCGTCGATTTTATACAGGCCCCTCAACACACCGGTTTCGGCGGGAGCGGGCACCGCGACGGGCCACGCCACTGTGTAGTTCAACAGTTTTTCCAGCAGTCGCGCCGAGGCCGTGTCGCCGGCCAGTGAGAGTTCGAAATCAAGCAGGGTGCGACCGCCACCCGGTGGCTCTGACGGCAGGCCTGCCGCCCCGCGCCGGATCGCGGGCAGTGCTTTGGCTGCCACGCCCGCCAGCCGCCGCAGCGGTAGGCGGGCAAGGGCTTGATGATCAACGGGGGCTTGCTGCATTGGCGGTGTTGAAGTGGACTGGTGCAGCAGCACCAGGGCTGTGTTGAGCAGCAAATCGATCCACGCCAGTTCTCGAGCTATCGGATCGCCGCTGACCAGCGCCGGTAAATCCTGGGCGAGACTCTGTACCAGTTGTACCAGCCAGCCCACCGCCGCCGCAGGGCCGCGCACCAGCATCAACAGGGTATTGAAGCCCAATTGCGCGCCTTCGAGGATCAGCGTCCAACGGCTTTGGGCATTGGAAGTCGACTCGCGGTCGGCCTGCTCCAGCAACTGTCGCACCTCGCTGGTAAACAGATATTCCATCAATTGACCGTTGGTCAGCGATTGCAGAAGCTCGTCGTTGCTCTGATCGTCAGCAGTGGCCAGCGTTGCCGGTTTCGGCACGGCGGGCAGCGGATCGAATTGCGAACCGATACCGCTGATCCGTACGTAATGGGGTTCCTTGAAGCCACCGTTGCTGTAGATGGTCCTGGCGCTGTCGCCCAGCCAGGCGAGGACGCTGTCCTGCAGCTCGCCCGGTTTTTCGATGGCCGCGAGCAGTTGTTCGCGGCGATTGAATTGCAGCAATGACTGTTGATAAGCCGGGCGATACAGCAGATGGGGACCGGTAAGTCCGTTACGCGGTTCGATCACGAACATATGGTGCACTAGATCCGCTACAGCACCGGCTTTGCGCTGAAAAGCCAACGGACGCATGACGATTTCGATGTTATCCACGTAACGTTCGGCGTGGCTGGACGCCACCACTGCCGCCACGTAGTCGGCTCCTTTTGCGGTCAGGCCCGCTTCACCCTTGATCGCCTGCTCCAGCGCCTGGCTTTTCAATCCAGGCGGGCGCTGAGCGATGAACAGGCGTTTGCGCCGCAGCGCATCAGCGTTGTCACCAAGCAATTGCTCGCGAATATAGTTCGGGTAGTTCAGACCGATATTCACCCGCTGCACCAGTTGCTCTACGTAGTCCGGCGTCAACCACGCTTCAATGGATTGTCCGTCGGTATCACGCAGCGTCATGGAACCTTTGGGTTTGCCAGACAGGTTTTTCAGGGCCAGGTCGACCAGACTCATGTGCACCGGCTCGATATAGCCACCGCCGAGCGTGCCCACCGGTACCGCAAAGGTCAGCTCGAGCTTGTCGGCGTGGTATTTCGGTGCGTCAGTGTCACAGGTACGTTCGCCGGTCAGCCAGGCGTTACGCGCCAGGCACATCTGGTTATCCAAATGCTTGCGTGTGTAAGTGCGGATATCGTCCAGCCCATCCAGCCAGGTTTTACCGTCATCCAGGCGCCTGGCGCTGGCTTGCTCGAGCAGGCAGCGGCGGTAGGCGAAACGCAGCTCAGGTGAGGCCTGCTGCAGCCAGTCGGGCAGCGCAGCCTCGACCGAGCGCAGCGTCTGTCGCGACGCGGTGGCTGCTTCCTTGAGTTGCGCGGCGGGGTCGGTGATCGACTGGAACGACGCTTCCAGATTATCCCGCGTGGTGGCAATGCTCAGGTCCACAGCGGCGAGGTCCTCCAACTGCGCATTGAATACCAGCGCAGCCTGCACCTCGAAAATATTGCCGTCGGGTTCATAAAGTTGCCAGGTGAGGCTGTCGGCGGTAAACCGGTCTGCCATGAGCTGACCCCAGGCCTGGCCGAATGCATCCAGGCTCGCATAGGCTTCAATGCGGCCCGACAGGTTGCAGAGCCACACCTGTTTGCCATCGACCAGCAACAGATCGCTCGATTGCACCGTGACCTGGGTTTCGCCCTGAACCAGACGGGTTTGCACGCTGTAGGCATGCAATGAAGATTCCGGCCCGTGGCGCTGGCTGCGGGTTTCGCGCGCCGGGTAATCGGTCAGTTGGTTGATACGCTGCAACGCCGGGACATCACCGGCCAACTGGCGGATGGCGGCAGCGCGCAACTGATCCTGCAAAATACCGGCAAACCATTGCCAGCGGCTGCCTCCGGCATCGCTCGGCATATTCCAGTAGGCCATCAGTGCATCTTGAAAACCCACCTGCACAATCACTGGCAGTTCGCGGATGAGTGCTTCCACCACTGCCAGGTCATAGTGGCGCGTGCCGTTTTGTTCGAAGCTCAGCCGTGTGCCGCTGGCGTCACTCAGATAAGCGTCGAGCCCATCGCGTGCAGTGAGGTCGGGAAAGATTCCGCTGGCGAGGTAGTCAAGCGCGACCTCAACCAGCGGGCTCAAACCGCGTCCACCGCCTTCACGCGGCAGTGCCAGGCGCAACTGGGCGACGGGCAGCGTCAGCGGCGGGTATTTTTCCTGGAGGTGCTCGGTGAGCATTTGTGCCACCACCGAGCGCAGGGTCGGCCGTGTGCGGAACTGGGCCTGGACGGCGAGTTTGATCAACGTGTCGGTCACGGGTAATCCTTTACGAAAGAGAAGGGGACCCGTGTACGTTAGGGCCAGCGACGCAGTGCAGGCGTTAGCCGGTTACCGCCACCCTCTCGGCGGCCAAACTCGCCTATCATGTGCACCTTCCTTTTTCAGATGACCGATTCGTAATGACTGCCGACAATCTCACCACCGTCCTCACCACCGCCGACATGCTCGAGATCGACGGGTTGCACGCCTTCGACTTTGAGCTGTCAGAACAAAAGCTGCAGATCACCGCCATGGACGGCCGTGCTGAAAAGCGCTGGACGTTCAGCCTCGAGCAGGTCGAACAAGCCACCTTTGACCAGACCCTGCAAAGCTGGACCCTGACCGGTGACTCGGGCGAGCATCGCCTGATCTGCATGAGTGCGATCACCGGCAACAATAACGATGAGGACGACGAGCATGATGATGCGTAAATTCTGGCCGCTGCTGATGGCGGGCAGTGTCGGTGCGATGTCTGTGCAGGCTGCACCGGCCGACACCCATGACCTGCTGGTGGGCAGCTACACCGCCGGCAGCAGCGAAGGTATCTACCGCCTGCAGTTCGACAGCCGCACTGGCCAGTTCAACGGCAAGCCGGTGCTGGCGGCCAAGGCGGCCAATCCGTCCTGGCTGACCCTTTCCAAAGACCAGAAGCGTCTCTACGTGGTCAACGAAAATGGCCCGGGCCAGCAGGATGCGGTCGGACGTGTCAGCGGCTACAGCATCGACCCGCAGAACCATCAGCTCAGCCTGATCAACCAGGTGCAGAGCCTGGGCAATGAGCCGACCCATTCCAGCATCGCGGCTGATGGGCGTTATCTGTTCGTTGCCAACTACTCGGTACTGGAAGACCCGGGCGGCAGCCTGGCGATTCTGCCGCTGGATGCCGATGGCAAGCTGTCGGCACCGGTGCAAATGAGCGGGCACCCGGCCAGTGGCGTGAACCCTGAGCGCCAGGCGTCCAACCATGTGCACTCGGTGGTGTCATCGCCCGATGGCAACTACGTGTTCGTGCAGGACCTGGGTGCCGACAAGCTGTTTGTCTACCGTTACGACCCCAAGGCCAACCACGAACAGCCCTTGACCCCGGCCAGGCCGGCGTCGGTGCAACTCCCGGCGGGCAGCGGTCCGCGTCATCTGCTGTTCAGCGCCGACGGCAAGCATGCCTGGCTGACCACCGAGATGAGCGCCCAGATTGCAGTGTTCGATTATCAGGACGGCCAGCTCACCCAGACCCAACTGGTGGACTACGCCACCGGCCAGCCGGTGACCGACAAGGCCGGTGCGGCGTTGCATGCCTCAAGTGACGGCAAGTTCCTGTACGTGAGCAATCGCGGTACGGCCAATCAACTGCTGGTGTTCAGCATCGACCCGGCAACGGCGCACCTCAAGCAGATTCAAAAACGCTCCGTCGAGGGCGACCACCCGCGTGAATTCAGCCTGGACCCGAGCGGCAAGTTCGTGCTGATCGCCAACCAGAAGAGCAATGAAATCGTGGTGATCGAGCGCGACCCGAAGACCGGCCTGCTGGGTAAAACCGTGCAGAAACTGCCTATTGATGCGCCCAGCGACCTCAAGTTTCTGGTGCGTCAATAAGCCACAGGCCCCGCAACGCGGGGCCTGAGCTTTTCTATTAATTCTGTTAATAGCGGCTACTGTTTCAAAGCATTTCTAAGGTTCAATCCTCGGGCGTACGTTGAGTCCCAAGGCCTTCCCCGGCCACTCAACCAAACGAACACAAGGGTTATCGCCATGAACTTGAACCTCTTCTCCATCATCGCCGCTTCTGCTGTTTCCGCCACTGTTGCCTTGCCAGCGGCCGCCAGCGTGGAAGTCACCGACAAAAAATCCAGCACCAGCGCCTACACCCAGAAGTATCTGCAACAAAGCGCCAACTTCTATGCCGCCCTGGATCACAAGGTCCAGCAATAAGCTTGAGTTCAACACAATCAAATGTAGGAGCAGGCAAGCCAGCTCCCGCATTTGATTGTGTTGAACTCAGGGTTTGGCCATTACCGCTACAAACAGCGGCGACTCCAGAAAGCGCTGCAGCCAGGTTTGTAATCGGATATAGGGCGTACTGGCGAACCACTCGCGATCCACATGGGCAAACTGGCGCACGAACGGCGCCAGCGCCACATCCGCCAGGCTCAAATGCTCGGCCAACAAGTAGCTACGCCCCGCCAGTAAAATTTCCAGCTTCTGCAGGAACACCTCACCCTCGGCCCGATAATGTTCCATCGGATGCTCCGGGTAGCGCTCGGCGTACTTGTATCGATTCAAATGATGTTTGAAGTCTTGGTCATTCTCGGCGATCAACGCCAGCGCGGCCGGTTCATTCTGCAGCAACCAGTCATCCGGGTCGTGCTGCGCCAGGGCCCATTGCATGATCGCCAGGCTTTCATCGATCACCTGGCCGCCCACGCTCAATACCGGCACCGTGCCCTTGGGCGACAGCGCCAGCATTTCGGCCGGCTTGGCCTTGAGGCTCACCTCGACAATACGCACCGCCACGCCTGAATAACGCAAGGCCAGACGTGCACGCATCGCATAAGGACAACGCCGGAACGAATACAACAGCGCCTCGCTCACTTGACCTCCAGGGTACTCAAGCCGTTGCCCTGACGCTTGACCTGGATCTGCACCGGGATGCGTTCGTGCATCTCTTGCACGTGGGAAATCACCGCCACCTTGCGGCCCTGGGCCTGCAGGCCATCCAGCGCGTCCATCGCCAGTTGCAGCGACTCCGGGTCCAGGCTGCCGAAGCCTTCGTCGATAAACAGCGACTCGATCTTCAGGGTGCTCGACGCCATGGACGCCAGCCCCAGGGCCAGTGCCAGCGACACCAGGAACGTCTCGCCGCCGGACAACGAATGCACCGAGCGCAGTTCGTCGCCCATTTCCGTGTCCATCACCAGCAAACCGAGCATGCTGCCGCCGCGCTTGAGGCGGTAGCGGCGCACCAGTTGGCGCAACTGCACGTTGGCATGGTGCACCAGCAGGTCGAGGTTGTAGGCCTGGGCGATCTTGCGAAAGGTGTCGCCGGTGGCCGAGCCGATCAGCGCATTCAGGCGTGCCCAGCGCTGCCACTCTTCATAGGCTCGGGCGATTTGCGCGGCCAGTGAGCTGTTGGCCTCCTGACGGCGCTGGTCTTCCGATTGACGTGCGCGCAGCTCGGCGCACTGTTTTTCGGCCTCGGCGATGTGCTGATTAAGGGCGGCGAGGGTCCCGTCCAGCTGTTCGGCGTCGAGGTTGCCGTTGTGCAGCGCCTGATGTTCGGCCAGGCGCTGTTCGCGCTCCTGCAGCAACACCTTGGCTTGCTCGACGGCTTTTTCGCTGGCCTGCACCTGTTGGCGCAGTGCGCTGACCTGCGCGTCGTCGAACGCCAGCAGGCGGGTCAATCCGCTGTCATCCAGTTGCGGGTGTTGCGCGCGCCATTCGCCCAGGCGTGCGTCGAGCGCCTGTTGTTCGGTGTGCAGCGCCGACTGACGCTCCTGGCGGGCCTTGAGATCGGCCGCCAGTTGCACCAACTCAGTGTGGATCGCCTGTAACTGCTGGTTGGCGTCGGTCTCGCTTTGCCGCGATTGCACCACGGCCTGTTCCAGTTGTTGCTGCCACTGTTCGGCGCTGCTGTGGTCGCCCAGCAGTTCGCGCAGCCTGGCCTCGGCGGTCTGCTGCTGCGTCGCCAGTTCATTGAACTGCTGATTGAGCGAGTCCAGTTGCTGCTGACGATGCTGCTGGTGGGTGTGCGCTTTCTCGATGTTCTGCTGGCGTACCTGCTGTTCGGCCAGCTCATCGCGTTGATGGCCCAATTGCTCGAGACGCTGGCTGACCTGCTGGTCGAGCTGCATGAAGGTGGCTGCCGGGTCGCTGCGCAAACCTTCCAGCGTTTCGGCTGGCAGCAGGTTGGCGAAGGTGTGCAGCTCTTCGTCAAGGCGTTCGCGGTCGTTGGCCAGTTCGCGTTGCTGGTCGAGCATCAATTGGCGCGCCTGCTGGCTCGCTTCCTGAGCGTTGTGCAATTGCTGCTGCAGACGCCCGGCGTTCTGTTGCAGGTTGAGCAGCGCGGCCTGGCGCTGTTCGTCCTGGCTGATGCTTTGGGTCAACTGATTGAGTTGCTGGGCCAGCCAATCGCTGCGCTTGGCCACGTCCTGATTGAACAGCGACGCCGACAGTGGATGAGCCACAAGGATCGGCTTGAGCGCCTGTTGTTGCGAGACCACCTGCTCTTGTTGTTGCAGGAATTCCTTTTGCCGAGCGATCAAACCGCCGACGTCACCGCGCAGTTCGGTGAGTTTTTCCTTGAGCGTGTCGACCGCCTTTTGTGCCGTGGCCTCTTCGCTTTCATCGTGCCGACCCAGGCTGTGCAGCAGTGCTTCGGGTTGGTGGTAGGGGTGTTCGGGGCTGCCGCACACCGGGCAGGGTTGATCGTCCTGTAACTGCTGGCGTAATTCCTCGACGCTGGCACTGCGCGCCAGACGCTGGCGTTCCAACAGTTGCCGGGTAACGGTGAGCGCCCGTTCTGCCACCGTCAGCTCGGCCTTGGTTTGCAAGCCGGTCTGGTTCAGTTGCTCGCGTTGCTGGGCGAGTTCGGCCAGCTTGTGCGTGAGGGCAGTGGCTTGCTGGTCCAGTTGTTGCTGGTTGTCCCACAGGCGCGTGAGGTCTTCGAAAGCGCGCTGTTGCTTGCGGTTGTCCTGCAGCAGGCTGGCCAGTAGTTGCACCTGTTCGGCCACGGCATGGGGTTCGGCACCGGCTTCCTGATAAAGCAGATCGAGGGCCTGGCGTTGCTCGGCAAAGTGTTCGGCGGTGCGCGTGGCGCGCGCTTCAAGCTCGGGCAGTTCGGTCTGGCCTTTTTTCAGGCGGTTGCCGATCAGCATCAACTGTTGCAGGCGGTCGCGGTAGGCGTTCCAGGCATCGCTCAAGGGCGCCAGGGCGGCACTGCGCTCAAGTTCGGCGGCCAGGCGTTGCAGGCGCTGCGCGACATCGGCGTGTGTGTCCTGCAGGCCCTTGAGCTGGGCCTGACCCTCACGGCAGGCCTGTTCCTGCTGCTGTTTTTCTTCGTTGCGTCTGGCCAGGTCGCGGGTCAGGTGGGCGAGGGTGCTTTGTGCTTCGACCGCCTGGCGCAACAGCGGTGCGGCATCGGTCTGGTTCTTCACGGCCTGGGCCAAAGCGCTTTGCGCGCTGGTTTGCTGCAGTTGCGCCTGCTGCTGGCGGGTATGCAGCGCGTGTTGCTGTTCAAGATGCTGCTGAATCTGTTCAGCCAGTGGCGTGAGCAAGGTGCTGACTTCGGCCTGACGCGCAAAGTGGTGACGTTGTGGCGCCAGTTGCTCCAGGTGAGTCAGGTCCTGGCGTTGCGGGCTCCGGGCTGCCCAGTCAGCTTGTGCCTGTTGCAGTTGCTCGGTGGCGCTGAGCTGGCGTTCCTGCCATTCACGCAGTTCCTTGAGCCAGGTGTGCTGCAATTCCAGCTGCCGGAGCTGTGCCTGCTGGGTCTTGAGTTGTTGCTGCGCCTCGGTCAGTTGCAGGTCCAGCTCGGCGCGGGCTTCGTCGGCCAGCGGGACAATACCGGTGGCCTGGTCCTGCAACTGCCTGTGTGCGTCGCGGGCGTCTTTGGTCTTGTCGAAGGCGCGGCGGCCAAGCTGGGTGTACAGCGCGGTGTCGGTGAGCTTTTCCAGCAGTTCGCTGCGCTCGTTGTCGTTGGCCTTGAGGAAGGCGCTGAACTCGCTTTGGGCCAGCAACACCGCGCGGGTGAACTGCTCGAAGTTCAGGCCCAGGGCCAGCTCCAGTTGGGTCTTGTATTCGGTTTTCTGACTGGCCAGCACCTGATCACTGTCCAGGTCGAGCAGGCTTTGCCGACTGTTTTGCAACTTGCCGCTGGCCTTGTCGCGGGCGCGGTTGGCCTCCCAGCGCGCGCGGTAGCGACGGCCGTTGACGCCGACAAAATCCACCTCGGCATATCCGCCGCCCGTGCCGCGACGAATCAGCGTGCGCGGGTCGCCGATGGAAATATCGGTATCGGCGTCGGGCATTTTCGCCTGGCCGGTGTCGCCCAGCCGTGGCACCGCGCCAAACAGCGCCAGGCACAAGGCATCGAGCAGGGTGCTCTTGCCCGCGCCGGTGGGGCCTGTAATCGCGAACAGCCCGGCGCTGACCAGGGGCTCGGCGGTGAAGTCGATTTCAAACGGGCCTGCCAGGGAGGCGAGGTTTTTCAGGCGGATGGCGAGGATTTTCATGGTTGCTCACCTTCCTGCTGCACTTCCTGGAGCAACACGGCGAAGTCCTTCAAGGTCTGTTCATCCACTTCACTGCCATAGTTGTCCTGCCAGGCGCGGCTGAACAGCTCCTGGGGGGTGAGTTGGTCGAGTTCGACCAGCCGCGCCTGGTCCGCGTCGTCCTGGCCGCGTGTGCCGGCGTATTCGGCAGCGATGCGCACCAGGCGCACGGCCTTGCCTTGCAGCGCGGTTTCGATTTGCTGGCGCAGGTCCGGTTGCGGCTCGTCCAGGCGCACCCGCACTTCCAGCCAGGGATGGCGCTGGGTCTCGGCGAGCAGGTCGATGTCGGGCAAGTCCGCCAGGGCTTTGAGGATATCAGCCAGGGGGGCAGCTTCCAGGCGTTGCAGGTTGACCGAGCGCGGAATCAGGATCGGTTCGACGCTGACCAGTCTTTCGCCCTGGAACATCACGTCGAGAATCTGGTGTTTGTAGCCGATCTCGGAAAACGACAGTGGAATCGGCGAGCCGCTGTAGCGAATGCGCTCTTCGCCATTCACCTTTTGCGGTTTGTGCAAATGGCCAAGGGCAACATAGGCGACACTTCTATCGAACAGGCTGGCGGGCATCGCCTCGGCATTGCCGATGATCAGGCTGCGCTCGGAGTCTTCCGACACCGAACCGCCGGCCATGTGTGCATGGCTGATGGCAATCAGCGCCTGGCCTTTTTTGCGTTTGGCATTGGCAGCGGCGATCAACCATTCGTGCACCTGGCCGATGCCGCGCAGGTAATCGTCGCCCAGATGCGCGCCAGTGACTTCCGCCGGGCGCAGGAAGGGCAGCGCCAGGCACCAGCCGGCAATCTTGCCTTTGGCATTGGGCAAGGGAATCAGCAGGCGCTCGGCATCCAGTTGCCCGTCATCCAGCCACAGCACCCGGCCCAGCGCATGGGTGCGCAGACGGCGCATCAATGGCGCGGGCAACTCGATGCGCGAGCCGGAGTCATGGTTGCCGGCGATCATCACGATGGTCAGTGCGGGGTTTTGTTCGTGGGCGCCGATGATGAAGTCATACAGCCGCTCCTGCGCCTTGAGCGGCGGGTTGACCGTGTCGAAGATATCGCCGGCGATCAGCAGCACGTCAGGGCTATGGGCCTTGAGCTGGCCGAGCAGCCACTCCAGGAAACAGGCATGTTCGAAGTCGCGTTCCTGGCCATGGAGGTTTTGGCCCAGGTGCCAGTCGGAGGTGTGAAACAGACGCAAGGCGAACTCCGTGAAGAAGATGAAAAGAAGGGGAGTTTACCTGCAAAAGCGCGGGGTATGCCTGCAACCGACACAGATCAAGGCGGGCAGGAGGCACGCCACCCTTGTCAAACACAAAATAACGCGCTGCTTTAGAACCGGAAATCTCACCCCCCTGTGGCGAGCGGGCTTGCCTCCGCGTTGGGCTGCGCAGCAGACCCAAAACCAGGCTCTGCTCTGTGTCAGGGATACTGCATGTTCCTTGATTGGGGGCGCTGCGCGCCCCAACGCGGGGCAAGCCCGCTCGCCACAGACAAGCCGACCCACATGAGTGTTGGGTGTTTCAATTATTTGGGATAGAGCGGCGGCAAGCTGGTGCTGTCCGTCGCTGGGTCCTGCTCGCGCTCTGCTGTTGGGATGGCTTTCACCGCGCGCCAAAACTCCGTGAAGAAGATGAAAAGGAGGGGAGTTTATCTGCAAAAGCGCGGGCTATACCTGCAACCGATACAGATCAAGGAGGGCAGGAGGCAAGCCACTCTTATCAAACACAAAATAACGCGCTGCTTTAGAACCGGAAATCTCACCCCCCTGTGGCGAGCGGGCTTGCCCCGCGTTGGGCTGCGCAGCAGACCCAAAACCAGGCTCTGCGCAGTGTCAGGGATACTGCATGTTCCTTGATTGGGGGCGCTGCGCGCCCCAACGCGGGGCAAGCCCGCTCGCCACAGACAAGCCGACCCACATGAGTGTTGGGTGTTTCAATTATTTGGGATAGAGCGGCGGCAAGCTGGTGCTGTCCGTCGCTGGGTCCTGCTCGCGCTCTGCCATTGGGATGGCTTTCACCGCGCGCCACAGGTCTTCCCCCAGCCAGTAGTGGCCCCCTTCGCTGTACAGAGCGCCGTTCAATCCATCCAGCGCATCCGACAATGGCACAAACCGCGCTGCCATCTCGGCGAGGGTTTCCGGTTGCTGGCGGGCCCAGGCGTCCAGTGCCTGGCGCGTGGCCTGGGGGTCGTTGGCCTGGGTGGCGCGTTTGAGGTCGTCGAGCAGGCTGCGCGGGCTCGGGCCAGTTTGCGCGGCGCGCAGCACGGCGGGCTGCGAGCGGGCGCGCCACCATAGACCGAAGCCGAGCAGGGTGGTGCAGGCCAACAGCAGGGTGCTCAACTGCCACAGCCACAGACGGCTGTCGTCCGGGGCGGTGATGATGGTCGGGGTGGCGGGTGTGTCCACCACCAGGCTCGGGTTGTTGGCCACTTGCAGGGTACGCGCCGGCAGGCTGGTACGCTCAAGATGGTCTTCGTGGGTGTTCCACCACACCACTTCCACCGGCGGCAGTTCCAGCGCGCCGACCCGGTTGGGCACCAGGGCCTCGCGGTCTTCGCGGCTGCCGACCAGGCCACGGTCGCTGTTCTGGTTGCCCAGCACCGGCTGGTCCGGGTAACGGCGCAGGCCGGCGATGTCGGTGTTGGGCAGGGCCGGCAGTTGCGCGCTGGACAGCCCCTCGGCCTTGACCGTGAGGCTGCGGGTCAGCGAGTCACCCACCTGCACATGCTCAGGCTCCGGGCTCCAGCTTTCTGTAAGGGTCAGGCTGCGCGCCGGTAACCAGGGCGCATCCGCCGGGTACAGCGCGGGTTTGGGCTTGACCGTCAGCAGCATGGGTGCGGAGCTGACGTGGATCAGCTTGCCCGGCTTGGTGCCTTGCAGGGTGTTTTCCTGCGCCGGGCGCGACTCCACCAGCGTCGCGCTGAAGGTCTGCGCGGGAATCTCCACTGCGCCGCTGCGCTGCGGGTAGATGGCATAGCGCGTTTCGATCACGCCATGGCGGATGCTGTTGATGACTTTCTCGTAGGTGCGCGACTCGCCCAATTGCTCGATGCGCGCGTCCGGGATCTGCAATGGCGTGAGGCTGCTGTCGTCATACAGCGACACCGAGTGGTACACGCGCACGGTCAACAGCACCTGAGCCTGCACGTACGCGGTGTTCTGGTCGAGGCTGGCCTGCACAAACACGGGTGCAAGTTCCGCGCTGGTGTTCTGGCTGGCGGTTTCCATCACTTGCAGAGTGATCGGCTGGGTCGTGTATTCGCCCACCTGCAGCGGCGGGATCACCACCTCGCCGTTCTCCTTGGGCAACAACGTGATGATCCAGCGCGTGGTCGCGTGGTTGTCGCCGCCCAGGGTGGTGAGCTGGTTGATCTGGCGTGTGCCGCTGACTTCGAACTGCGCGTCCAGGGGCGACAGGTCGGGCTTGCCGAACTGGGTGACGTCGCTCGATTCTACCGTCAGTTCCACCGTTTCGCCGGAGTTGAGGCGGCTGCGGTCGACGCTGGCGACCAGGCTCGCCGCCTGTGCGGGGCCTGCCGTCAGCGCGAGCAGAAGCAGAAGGGTGGTGCGGCGGCTCATCGCGTCTTGTCCTGATGCTGTTGCTGTTCGTACCAGAATTTGCGCCGCAGCAGCTCGCCGGGGTTGTCCGGGATCTGCCGCAGCCATTGCTCCAGGGCCTGGCGGTGTTCGCCGTCAAGGCTGGCGTCATTGGTGCTCAGTGGCGGGGTGGTGGTTTGTTCATCGCCCAGCTCGCTGCCCGGTACTTCGTTGCTGCCGGACTTTGCCGGCGTACCCGGCTGGGTGTCGCCGGTCTGGCCCTGGCCCTGGGACGATTGCTCGCCGCCAGTGGCACGTTGTCCGCTGTCGCCCGGTTGCGCAGTTTGGCCGGGTTGGGCGGTTTCGTCATCTTCGTTTTTTGCAGGCTCTGGCGGCTCGGGGGGCGCCTGCTGCTGCATCAGGGCTTCGACCAGGGCCTTGTTTTTCAGCGCCGGTTGCAGGTCCGGCTGTGCTTCCAGGGCCTGGTCGTAGGCATCGATCGCCGCTTCCAGCTCGCCGGAGCGGGCCAGGGCGTTGCCTCGGTTGTAGTGGGCGCTGGCGTCAGTGCCCTGGGCAAAACGCTTGATGGCCTCGGCATAGTTGCCAGCCTCATACAGCGCCACGCCTTGCCACTGGGGGTCGGCAAAACGCTCGGCAGCTTCGGCGGGCCGTTGTTTTTGCAGCAACTGCTGGCCTTGCTGGTCGGCGCGCAGCCACAGGTCCTGCAACTCGAAGGCGTAGCTGGGTTGCGGCGAGGCGAGCAGCAGCAGGGGCAAGCAGAACAGCCAGCCGCGGCGACCGGCGCAGGCGGCCAGCAGCAAAAGCGGCAGCAGCAGCCAGTAACCCTGGTCGGCCCAGGTGTCTAGGTGCAGCCGTTGGCCGTCGCTGAGCAGGGTTTGTGGTGGGTCGAGTACGCCAAGCTGGCGCAGGTCCTTGTCGTCCAGGCGCGCGGCGCGGTAGCGGCCGCCCATCTCGTTGGCGAAAGCCTTGAGGGTCGGGCTGTCGAGCCGCGGGATCAGGATCGCGCCTTGTTCGTCCTTGAGGAACTCGCCGCTTTCCTGGGTCACCGGCGTACCTTCGCGGCTGCCAATGCCAAGGATCGACAGCGCCGGTGACGCGTTGCCCTGCAGCAACAGCCGGATGCCCTGGCGCTCCTGTTTGGACAGCGATGAGCCGATCAACAGCAGGCGGCCCTGGCCGAGGCCGCCGTGCTTGAGCAGGGCCAGGGCCTTTTCCACGGCGAGGTCGGCGCGATGACCGGGCTCGGGCATGATCGAGGGGCGCAGGGCTTCGAGCAGGTTGCGGCTGGTGGCGAGGTCGTCCGACAGCGGCACCAGGGTGTGGGCGCTGCCGGCGTACACCACGATGGCGGTTTGCGCATCGCTGCGCGCCTGCAGCAAGTCATACAGCTTGCGCCGCGCCTGTTCGAGACGATTGGGCGGGCTGTCGGTGGCGAGCATTTGCGGGGTCAGCTCCAGCAGCACCACCAACGGGTCGGCAGGCTTCTGGCTGGTTTGTTCCACGCGTTGCCAGCTCGGACCGAGCAAGGCCAGCACGGCCAGCAGCCACGCCAGGCCCAGCAGCACCCACGGCGATTTGCTCTCGCGCCCGTTGCCGCCGCTGAGCAGCACGGCGTGAAACGCAGGCGGCAGGATCATCTGCCAGCGCCCGGCGCGTTTTTGCCGGTGCCACAACTGCCACAGCAGCCAGCCGAGCAGCGGCAGCAGCAACAACCACCAGGGACGGAACCAATGTGGCCACAGATCGATCATCGACGCCTCCGCAAACGCAGGCGTTTGAGGCGCTGGCGCCATTCGGGGCGCTGCGGCAGGAACATCCCCCGGCTCGGCAGTTTGCTCAACAGCCGTTGCAGCGCGTTGTCGGGCCAGCGTTCCTGGATCACCAGCAGCATGCTCAGGATCAGTGCCAACGCCAGTGGCCCGCTGTACAACGCCTGGGCCGGGCGGGCCTGGGTGGGTTGCTGTTCGACCGGCTCAAGGCGGTCGAGGGTTTCCTTCACCTGCTGCAGTTCCTCACCATCACGGGCGCGGAAATACTGGCCGCCGGTGGCCTGGGCGATGGCCTTGAGCGCCGGCTCGTCGAGGTCCAGGCTCGGGTTGACGCCGAGAATGCCCAGAGACCCGGTCTGCTCGGGGTCGGCGCCGATGCCGATGGGGTAGATCTTTACGCCTTCTTCGGCTGCCAGGCGCGCGGCGGTCAGCGGGTCGATCTGCCCGCCATTGTTGGCGCCGTCGGTGACCAGAATCAGCACGCGGCTCTGCGCCGGGCGCTGGCGCAGACGCTTGAGGGCCAGGCCGATGGCGTCGCCGATGGCGGTGTTCTTGCCGGCGATGCCGATGCGCGCTTCGTCCAGCCAGGTACGCACGGTGCGCCGGTCGAACGTAAGCGGCGCCTGCAAATACGCCTGGCTGCCGAACAGGATCAGCCCGACGCGATCGCCTTCGCGGCCTTGCAGGAAATCGCCGAGCAAATGCTTGACCAGGGTGAGGCGACTGACGTCCTCGTCCTGCCAGTGCATGTCGGGGAAGTCCATGGAGCCGGACACGTCCACCGCCACCAGCAGGTCGCGGCCACTGGCGGCAATCGGCAGCGGTTCGCCGAGCCATTCGGGGCGGGCGGCGGCGGTCAGCAGCAACAGCCACAGCACCACGAACGGCGCTTGCTGGCGCCAGCCGGGCAGGTTGATGCGTGCGCGGCGTCGGGCCAGGCCTTCGAGGTCCTCGAGGTAGCTGACTTTGAGTACCGGCTCGCCGCTGTCGGCGATGGGCAGCAGCAGTCGCATCAACCAGGGCAAAGGTAGCAGGGCGAAGATCCACGGCCAGGCGAACTCAAACATGTTTGCGAATCCAGGTGTCGACGGCCTGGGTGAGGCCGGCGATGGCCTTGTCGTCGAGCTTGCATTCGGGCTTGTAGGCGCCTTCTACCAGCACCATCCAGCGCGTGAGGCCGGCGGCCGGGCAGCGGTTATCGAGGAATGCCAGCCATTTGCGGCCGTTGAGGGTGTGGCTCTGGCTGTAGGGGTAATCGTTGCGGCACAGACGCTTGAGCAGGCCGTTGAGCTGTTGCAGCCAGGCACCGGCGGGGGCGCCGTCGTAAGGCTTGGGCATCAAGGCCAGTTCGGCGAGGGCGGCGATGCGCAACGGGTCCAGCGGTTGCTCGGCGCGGGCCATCGGACGGCGGGCGGGCAGGAAGCGGCGAGCCCACCACAGGCCACAGCCGAGCAGCGGCACTGCCAGCAGCAACAGCCACCAGCCCGGCGCGGGCGGCCACAGGCCAATGGGCGGCGGGGTGATCAGCGGTTGCAGTTGGTCGAGGCTGCTCATTGTTTTTTGACCGGGCGTTGCGGGTTGAGGTATTCGCGCAGTTGCTCGACCATTTCGCTCTGGGTGCTCAAGGGCATCAGCAGCACCCGCAGTTTCTGCGCGAGCCGTTCCCAGCGGGCCGTGCGCGCTTCGGCCTGGGCCTTGTAGGCCTGACGCAGCTCGAAGTTGAGTGTGTCCAGTTCCAGTTGCGCGCCGCGTTGCGCGAACCTGAGCAGCCCGGCAGCGGGCAGGGCGTGGTCGAGCGGGTCGGAAATGGGCAGCAGCAGCAGGTCGCAATGGCGCGACAGCAGGCTCAGCTGCTGCTCGGCGCCTTCGGTGAGGGCGCGCTCGTCGCAGATCACGATGCCCAGGCTGCCCGGGCGCAACACCTCGCGGCCACGGCGCAGGGCCATGCCCAGGGCGTCGGCTTCCGGAAGGCTGTCGGTGTTCAGGCTCTGGTTGACGTGCACCAGCCGATTGAGCAGTTGCAGCAGGCTCTGCTTGCTGCGTCGGGGTTTGATTTCGTAGTGCTCGCGATCACCGAACACCAGCCCGCCGACCCGGTCGTTATGCCCCAGCGCGGCCCAGCCGATCAGGCTGGCGGCCTGCGCCGCCAGCACCGACTTGAACATCTGCCCCGAGCCGAAAAACAGCCGGCAGCTTTGCTCCACCATGATGAAGATCGGGCGTTCGCGCTCTTCGTGGAACAGCTTGGTGTGCGGTTCCTGGGTGCGCGCGGTGACGCGCCAGTCGATGGTGCGCACATCGTCGCCGGCCTGGTACACGCGCACCTGATCGAAGTCGACACCGCGCCCGCGCAGCTTGGAGTGGTGCAGACCGATCATCGGGCTGCGCTGGCCGGGCGTGGAGAACAACTGCACTTCGCGCACGCGATGACGCATCTCGATCAGCTCGCTGAGCGTGACGCGGACCCCGGCGCTGGTGTTCATCGGCTTCAAGCGACGGCAACGACGTCGAGAATGCGTTGCACCACACGGTCCTGGTCGATGCCGGCGGCTTCTGCCTCGAAGGACAAAATGATGCGGTGGCGCAGCACGTCGAACAGCACCGCCTGGATATCTTCCGGGCTGACGAAGTCGCGACCGGCGAGCCAGGCGTGGGCACGGGCGCAGCGGTCGAGGGCAATCGAGCCCCGGGGGCTGGCGCCGTAGGCAATCCATTCGGCCATTTCCGCGTCGAACTTGGCCGGGGTGCGCGTGGCCATCACCAGTTGCACCAGGTATTCCTCCACTGCATCGGCCATGTACAGGCCGAGGATTTCCTTGCGCGCGGCAAAGATCGCCTGCTGGCTGACGCGGCGCTCGGGCTTGGTTTCACCGTTGAGCGCTTCGCCGCGCGCCTGTTGCAGGATGCGCCGCTCGACGGCGGCGTCGGGGAAACCGATCTTGACGTGCATCAGGAAGCGATCGAGCTGGGCTTCGGGCAGCGGGTAGGTGCCTTCCTGCTCGATGGGGTTTTGCGTGGCCATCACCAGAAACAGCGGTGACAGGTCATAGGTGCTGCGGCCCACGCTGACCTGGCGCTCGGCCATGGCTTCGAGGAGGGCCGACTGCACCTTGGCCGGCGCCCGGTTGATTTCGTCGGCCAGCACCAGATTGTGGAAGATCGGGCCTTGCTGGAACACGAAGCTGCCGGTTTCCGGGCGATAGATCTCGGTGCCGGTGATGTCGGCGGGCAACAGGTCGGGGGTGAACTGGATACGATGGAACTGTGCTTCGATGCCTTCGGCCAGTTCTTTGATGGCCTTGGTCTTGGCCAGGCCCGGCGCGCCCTCCACCAGCATATGGCCGTCGGCCAACAGCGCAATGAGCAGGCGCTCGATGAGTTTTTCCTGGCCGAGAATCTGCGTGGAAAGAAAGGTTCGCAGCGCAAGCAGCGCTTCACGATGTTCCATCGATGACGGTTCCTGGGAAGAAGAGCCTGGGTGTTATGAAAGCTGCCAAGGCCGGGGGCGTCTACTTTAATGCATCGAAGGGGGCGGCGACTAACGGCGTAACGGGTATTTTTGGCAAAACTTGTAGGATTTTTGTGTGGGCAGCACAAATCTTATTGAACACACATTCTGTTGTGAGCGCCCACATTTGAGCGTTGACACCCTTTAGAGTCGGGTGAAGGTGCCGGTGCCCTTGAGGATGTTCTGCAAGGTTTCTTCGACTTCAGCCAGGTCTGATGCTGGCGTGGCGTGAGTGATTTGCAGCTGGTCCTTGCCACCCAGCGCATCGGCATCGCCGGCTGCCAGCTCGACCAGTAAGGTCGTGTCGCCCAGGGTGACCTTCAACCCGTCCAGGGTCGACGGCTCGTAATCCCACGTGAGTTCCACTTCTTCTTCATCCGGGTAACGCGTCAGCATGAACATCTCGCCGTTCTTGCCGTGGCAGCAGAGCATGGCCATGTTGTCTTCTTCGTCGTCGCACGGCGTGGCCATGAGGGCGTCGGTTTTCAGTTGCAGCATGGGGCATCCTGTCTGGGTTTGGGCGTGATGCGCGCAATTGTGCCATTGCGGCGAATTTTGTGCTGCACCCTGTGTCAGACCCAATGCATCGCGTGACGGGCAGTACCATTCATTTCCGCTACTCGCTCACTGGGCAATAGCCGGATAGTTTGCCGAAAAGTGCAGATTGTTCGCATCGCAACCCCAGGCCTGCTTACCGATGACCGAATATGTCGCAGCACCGCAAGCAGGCGTCTTCCCACACTCGTTAAGCTGCGCATCGGGTGTGCGCTGGCCGGGCGTCTGACCTGCCCGTCGTACCGTCACCCGGCTGCGGTTCATCCAGTGGAAGTTGTATGTGACCTGACTGTCTTGTCCAGCTTCACCCACCTGTCACTCTGATTGGTTTATGGTGTTTGTCATCGTTACCCACGAACAGAGCTGACGGTCTCCCCGCACGGGGATAACACGCGACGCTTCCATCAATAACAAGCCCAAGCGGAGTACCACAGATGGCGTTCTTCACCGCAGCCAGCAAGGCCGACTTCCAGCATCAACTGCAAGCGGCACTGGCGCAGCACATCAGCGAACAGGCACTGCCACAAGTGGCGCTGTTCGCTGAGCAATTCTTCGGCATTATTTCCCTGGATGAACTGACCCAGCGTCGCCTGTCTGACCTGGCCGGTTGCACCCTGTCTGCCTGGCGCCTGCTTGAGCGCTTCGATCCTGCGCAACCGCAAGTGCGCGTTTACAACCCCGATTACGAACGTCATGGCTGGCAGTCGACCCATACCGCGGTTGAAGTGCTGCACCGTGACCTGCCTTTTCTGGTGGACTCGGTGCGTACCGAGCTGAACCGCCGTGGCTACAGCATCCATACCCTGCAGACCACCGTGCTCAGCACCCGCCGTGGCAGCAAGGGCGATCTGCTGGAAATCCTGCCCAAGGGCACCCAGGGTGAGGGCATCGAGCAAGAATCGCTGATGTACCTGGAAATCGACCGCTGCGCCAACGCCGCCGAACTGAGCGTGCTGAGCAAAGAGCTGGAGCAGGTACTGGGCGAAGTGCGGGTGGCGGTGGCCGATTTCGAACCGATGAAGGCCAAGGTCCAGGACCTGCTGGCCGGTATCGATGCCAGCCAGTACGCGATTGACGGCGAAGAAAAAGCCGAAATCAAGAATTTCCTCGAATGGCTGGTGGGCAACCACTTCACCTTCCTGGGCTACGAAGAATTCGTGGTACGTGACGAGGCGGACGGCGGTCATATCGAATATGACGCCAGCTCCTTCCTCGGTCTGACCAAGCTGCTGCGTGCCGGCCTCAGCGCTGACGACCTGCGCATCGAAGACTACGCCGTGGCCTACCTGCGCGAGCCGACCGTGCTGTCGTTCGCCAAGGCGGCGCACCCAAGCCGCGTGCATCGCCCGGCTTACCCGGACTACGTGTCGATCCGCGAGATCGATGCCAACGGCAAGGTCCTCAAGGAACACCGCTTCATGGGCCTGTACACCTCGTCGGTGTACGGCGAAAGCGTGCGGGTCATCCCGTATATCCGCCGCAAGGTCGCGGAGATCGAACGTCGCTCCGGCTTCCAGCCCAAGGCTCACCTGGGCAAGGAACTGGCCCAGGTCGTTGAAGTGCTGCCCCGTGACGACCTGTTCCAGACCCCGGTCGACGAGCTGTTCAGCACCGTGATGTCGATCGTGCAGATCCAGGAGCGCAACAAGATCCGCGTGTTCCTGCGCAAAGACCCGTACGGACGCTTCTGCTACTGCCTGGCCTATGTGCCGCGTGACGTTTACTCCACCGAAGTGCGGCAGAAAATCCAGCAAGTGCTGATGGACCGCCTGAAGGCCTCCGACTGCGAGTTCTGGACCTTCTTCTCCGAGTCCGTGCTGGCCCGTGTGCAGCTGATTCTGCGGGTCGACCCGAAGAACCGCCTGGACATCGACCCGCTGCAACTGGAAAAGGAAGTGGTGCAGGCCTGCCGCAGCTGGCAGGACGACTACGCAAGCCTGGTCGTCGAGAGCTTCGGCGAAGCCCACGGCACCAACGTGCTGGCGGATTTCCCGAAAGGCTTCCCGGCCGGCTACCGCGAGCGCTTTGCCGCGCATTCGGCCGTGGTCGACATGCAGCACCTGCTCAGCCTCACCGAAGCCAACCCGCTGGTGATGAGCTTCTATCAACCGCTGGGCCAGGTCTCCGGCCAGCGCGAGCTGCATTGCAAGCTCTACCACGC
The DNA here is from genome assembly GCF_036864995.1 of Pseudomonas trivialis. Lineage (NCBI taxonomy): Bacteria > Pseudomonadati > Pseudomonadota > Gammaproteobacteria > Pseudomonadales > Pseudomonadaceae > Pseudomonas > Pseudomonas trivialis. The sequence continues at coordinate 2,522,409 of NZ_CP142151.1, forward strand.
CGACACCCCGCTGGCGCTGTCCGACGTGTTGCCGATCCTGGAAAATCTCGGCCTGCGTGTGCTGGGCGAATTCCCGTACCGCCTGCGTCATGCCAACGGCCGCGAATTCTGGATCCATGACTTTGCGTTCATCGCCGCCGAAGGCGTGAACCTGGATATCCAGCAGCTCAACGACACTCTGCAGGACGCGTTCGTGCACATCGTGCATGGCGACGCCGAGAACGATGCGTTCAACCGTCTGGTGCTCACCGCCGGCCTGCCCTGGCGCGACGTGGCGTTGCTGCGTGCCTACGCGCGTTACCTCAAGCAGATCCGCCTGGGCTTCGACCTCGGCTACATCGCCAGCACGTTGAACAACCACACCGACATCGCCCGCGAGCTGACGCGGTTGTTCAAGACCCGCTTCTACTTGGCGCGCAAGCTCACCGCCGATGACCTGGAAGACAAGCAGCAGCGTCTGGAACAAGCGATCACCAGCGCCCTGGACGATGTTCAGGTGCTCAACGAAGACCGCATCCTGCGGCGCTACCTGGACCTGATCAAGGCCACCCTGCGCACCAACTTCTACCAGACCGATGCCAACGGCCAGAACAAGTCGTACTTCAGCTTCAAGTTCAACCCGCACGCGATCCCCGAGCTGCCCAAGCCGGTGCCGAAGTTCGAAATCTTCGTCTACTCGCCGCGCGTTGAAGGCGTGCACCTGCGCTTTGGCAACGTCGCCCGTGGCGGCCTGCGCTGGTCCGACCGTGAAGAAGACTTCCGCACCGAAGTACTCGGCCTGGTAAAAGCCCAGCAAGTGAAGAACTCGGTGATCGTGCCGGTGGGCGCCAAGGGCGGCTTCCTGCCGCGTCGCCTGCCGTTGGGCGGCAGCCGGGACGAGATCGCGGCCGAGGGCATCGCCTGCTACCGCATTTTCATTTCCGGCCTGCTGGACATTACCGACAACCTGAAAGACGGCGCGCTGGTGCCTCCAGCCAACGTCGTGCGTCACGACAACGATGACCCGTACTTGGTGGTGGCGGCGGACAAAGGCACGGCGACGTTCTCCGACATCGCCAACGGCATCGCCATCGACTACGGCTTCTGGCTTGGCGATGCGTTTGCCTCCGGTGGTTCGGCCGGTTACGACCACAAGAAAATGGGCATCACTGCCAAGGGCGCGTGGGTGGGGGTGCAGCGTCACTTCCGTGAGCGCGGCATCAACGTGCAGGAAGACAGCATCACCGTGGTGGGCGTCGGCGATATGGCCGGTGACGTGTTCGGTAACGGCTTGCTCATGTCCGACAAGCTGCAACTGGTCGCGGCCTTCAACCACCTGCATATCTTCATCGACCCGAACCCGAACCCGGCCACCAGCTTCGTCGAACGCCAGCGCATGTTCGAGCTGCCGCGTTCGGCCTGGACCGACTACGACACCAGCATCATGTCCGAAGGCGGCGGTATCTTCTCGCGCAGCGCGAAGAGCATCGCCATCTCGCCGCAGATGAAAGAACGCTTCGACATCAAGGCCGACAAGCTGACCCCGACCGAACTGCTCAATGCCTTGCTCAAGGCACCGGTGGATCTGTTGTGGAACGGCGGTATCGGCACTTACGTCAAGGCCAGCACCGAAAGCCATGCAGACGTGGGCGACAAGGCCAACGACGCCTTGCGCGTCAACGGCAACGAGCTGCGTTGCAAGGTGGTGGGCGAGGGCGGCAACCTCGGCATGACCCAGCTGGGTCGTGTGGAATTCGGCCTCAATGGCGGCGGCTCCAACACCGACTTCATCGACAACGCCGGTGGCGTCGACTGCTCCGACCACGAAGTGAACATCAAGATCCTGCTCAACGAAGTGGTGCAGGCCGGTGACATGACCGACAAGCAGCGCAACCAGCTGCTGGCGAGCATGACCGACGAAGTCGGCCATCTGGTGTTGGGCAACAACTACAAGCAAACCCAGGCCCTGTCCCTGGCCGCCCGCCGTGCCTACGAGCGTGCCGCCGAGTACAAGCGCCTGATGAGCGACCTGGAAGGCCGTGGCAAGCTGGACCGCGCCATCGAGTACCTGCCGACCGAGGAGCAGCTCACCGAGCGCGCCGCGAACGGCAAGGGCCTCACCCGTCCGGAGCTGTCGGTGCTGATCTCGTACAGCAAGATCGACCTCAAGGAAGCGTTGCTCAAGTCCCAGGTGCCGGATGACGAGTACCTGACCCGTGACATGGAGACCGCGTTCCCGCCGAGCCTGGTGGCCAAGTTCTCCGAGGCCATGCGTCGCCACCGTCTCAAGCGTGAGATCGTCAGCACCCAGATCGCCAACGACCTGGTCAACCACATGGGCATCACCTTCGTGCAGCGCCTCAAGGAGTCGACCGGCATGAGCCCGGCCAACGTGGCCGGTGCTTATGTGATCGTGCGTGACATCTTCCACCTGCCCCACTGGTTCCGTCAGATCGAAGCCCTGGACCATCAGGTTTCCGCCGACGTGCAGCTGGAGCTGATGGATGAGCTCATGCGCCTGGGCCGCCGCGCCACGCGCTGGTTCCTGCGCAGCCGTCGCAACGAGCAGGACGCTGGCCGTGACACCGCGCACTTCGGTCCGCATCTGGCGGCATTGGGCCTCAAGCTCGACGAACTGCTGGAAGGTCCGACCCGCGAAGGCTGGCAGACCCGTTACCAGGCCTACACCGAAGCCGGCGTGCCGGAATTGTTGGCGCGCATGGTGGCAGGTACTACCCACCTGTACACGTTGCTGCCGATCATCGAAGCTGCCGACGTCACCGGGCATGACGCCGCCGAAGTGGCCAAGGCTTACTTCGCCGTGGGCAGCGCTCTGGACCTGCCGTGGTACCTGCAGCAGATCAGCGATCTGCCGGTGGCCAACAACTGGCAGGCCCAGGCCCGCGAAGCGTTCCGCGACGATGTGGACTGGCAGCAACGGGCAATCACCATCTCGGTCCTGCAAATGGCCGACGCGCCGCAGGAGATGGACGCCCGCGTGGCCCTGTGGCTTGAGCAGCACCAGGACATGGCCGATCGCTGGCGCGCCATGATGGTGGAAATTCGTGCTGCAGTCGGCACGGACTACGCCATGTACGCGGTGGCCAACCGTGAATTGCTGGACCTGGCGTTGAGTGGTCAGTCGGTGCTGCAGCCGGCTTGATCCTTCGGTAAAACAAAAGCCCCCGTCTCATGAGAGACCGGGGCTTTTTTGTTGGTGCGTCATTTGCCCTACAGCTGGATCATTTGTGGGGGCTGGCAGCACTCTGGCAAATTTTGAAGATTTTTTTCAAGCCGTCGTTGTTTGCCGGCAATGTGAACGTAGCGGTCAAGGGTTTGCCCCCCTTTTGAGCGGGCGCCAAGGAAAGCTTGAGGGTCTTCCCGCGTAAGGCGTCGCTGGCCCAGTCGGCGAGCTTATCCTGCGATGCATAGGCATTGAGCGTAAAGATGTGACCCATCTGAAACGCCCCGCCGTAAGCCCAGACGCCATTGACCAGGTGGTCGACCGCCGGGCGGCCTTCTGTGGTGATACGCAACGGCCCATTTGCACTGGCATCCTTGCCTTCAAATGGGGCGATGTCGAAGCGTAGCAATTGCGGGTTGATCTGCAGCGCGAGGCCCGCCGTCGGGTTCTGCGCGTAACAGCTGATCTGCAGGCTGGCGATAGTGCTGTAGTCGCCGTAAGTACTGTTACCAAAGGTACGGGCGGTCAGCCAGGCGCTGTCATCGTAGGGTTTTTCAAGCAGCCACACGGGCTGTCCTGGGGTGATGATGGAGGCCCCAAAAGTAAGTTCGTCATCGCCTTGTGCATGCACACTGAGCGATGGAGTGAGAAGGGCTGCGAGCAACGTAAAGGCGAGGGAGTGCATAGAAGTATTCATTCATATGTAGGACTTTCTGTTAGTAATGAATGCATTCTGCTGCTTGGCGAGCAACCATAATGTAGGACGTTTCCCGGACGGGTTGTCAGTGTGTGCTTTATTTACCTCTCACTACCGACAACTGGCCGTAGCTCGTATCTACTCACACAGGGCAAGCGTATGGCGACTCAGTAGTTTGGCTTCCAGATGATCCAGATGTCGGGTCATCAGGCATGTGGCGCCGTGCGCGTCGCGTTGCTCCACCGCATCGACAATCGCCACATGTTCTTGCCACGCGCAATAAGTGCAGGCATGCGCCTCAAACTGGGCAATGATCAGCGAGGTCAACGGCACCAGGCTGTTGAGGAACTGTGCCAGCGGTCCATTGCCTGCCATCCTGGCCAATAGCAGGTGGAACTCCCCCGACAGGCGAATCGCCGGGCCGCGCTGATCGCGCTCGATGCACTCGCGTTCGCGCACTATCAACTCGCGCAGCTGGCGAACGTGTGCAGGCGTGGCGTGTACACAAGCCAGTTGCACCACGGTTATCTCTGTGAGCCGCCGCGCCTCCAGAATCTGCCGGGTTTGCTGCGCATCCGGCGCGGCGACCTGGGCACGCTGGTTGGGGCGCAGGAGGACCACCTGCTGATGGGACAGTCTGGTCAATACCCGGCGAATCACGCTGCGGCTCACGCCGAAGTTTTCAGCCAGGCTTTCTTCGGTAAAGCGGCTGGTCGGGACAATGCGGTGTTCAAGGATGGCGTCGAACAGCCGCGCGTAAATGTCGTCTGCCGAGGGCTTTTTACCGGCAATCAAGTGCAGTGGCGGCTGGGTCGGGTGGCGGTGCAGGGCGTGGGCGGTCATGGCCTGTCTCCAAAAATCAGCTGCCCGGATGGTCGTCCGGAATGGTCAGGGCGATGCCCATGCGCAGGCCTTCCTGAAGGATATGCCGACGCATTTCGGCACTGGCCAGGGCGCTGTTCTTGTTGCGGATGGCGCGTACCACGGCTTCGTTTTCCCGCAGGCGTTCGGCCAGGTGCTCGGGCGAGTTGCGCAGCACCTGGGCGCTCTGTTTGAGAGCGTTGCGGGTTTGCTGCACCACGTTCTGGAAGATCGGGTTGGCGGTGAGGGCGAACAGCGCTTCATGGAAGCCGATGTAGGCGTGCAGGCCGGCTTCGGCATCACTGGCATCCAGGGCTTCGCGCATGTCCATCAGGGTCAGGCGCAGTTGGCCAACCTCCTGGCTACTGATCGATTGCGCCACCAGGCCGACAATGAACGGCTCGAGGGTGTAGCGCAGTTGCAGGATATCTTCCAGGCTGGCATCGGCCACGGCGTCGTTGGAGTGTGCCTGGCTGACGCTGCTTTCCAGCACCACCACGCCTTTGCCGGGCATGGACCGCACCAGACCGAGGGTTTCCAGCACGATCACCGCTTCGCGCAGGCTGGGCCGGCTGATGCCCATCTGTTCGGCCAGTTCACGCTGACCGGGCAGCATTTCACCGCGCCGCCACTGACCGCGCTTGAGTGCGGCACGCAGTTTTTCCACGACTGAATTGACGACGGTTGAGGTGCTGATCACGTCGATGCCTCCTTAAATTGCAAACACAGTAGTTATCCCAGTAAAAATCCATTGTGGGAGGGGGCTTGCTCCCGATCGCGGTGTTTCAGTCACCGGATGTGCAAGCTGGCCCACCGCTATCGGGAGCAAGCCCCCTCCCACAGTGAGTCTGTGTCGCTTTTCAGAATTCCTGATGCGCCGGCAACACCGGTTTCTTTGTCTGGAAGGCGTAACCCTGCTCGCCGTCCAGTACCTTGTTGGCGCGCTGGATATCAATGTCTTTTTCCCAGCGCGCAATGGCCACGGTGGCGACGCAGTTGCCGATCAGGTTGGTCAGCGCGCGGCCGATGCCCATGAACCAGTCCACCGCGAGCACCAGCACCAAGCCCACCACCGGGATCGCCGGGATGGCGGTGAGGGTCGCCGCCAGAATCACCAGCGCGGAACCGGGTATGCCGTGGGCACCCTTGGAGGTGATCAGCGACACCAGTAGGATGGTCATCAGGTCGGTCATCGACAGCGGCGTGCCGGTGGCGTTGGCGATAAACACAATGGCCAGGGTCAGGTAGATTGAAAACCCGTCGAGGTTGAACGAATAACCGGTGGGAATCACCAGGCCCACGGTGGAACTGCCGATGCCCAGGTGCTCGAGTTTGCGCATCACCTGCGGCAGCACGGCGTCGGAGGAGGCGGTGCCCATCACGATCAGCAGCTCTTCGCGCAGGTACTTGAGCAGCGGCAACATGCGCAGGCCCGACAGGCGCATCACCAGGCCGAGAATCAGCGCGACGAAGGCAAAGCAGGTCAGGTAGAACAGGCCCACCAGGCTGCCCAGGTGTTGCAGCGAATCCAGGCCATAGGTGCTGGTGGTAAACGCGATGGCACCGAACACGCCAATCGGCGCCAGGCGCACGATCATGCCCATGATGCGGAAAATCACATGGCTCAGCTCATTGATCAGTCGCGAGATGCCCGAGGCCGCTTCGCCCACCAGGTTCAGCGCGCTGCCGAACAGTACCGAGAACAACAGCACTTGCAGCACGTTGTTGTCGACAAAGGCGCCGATCACCGAGTTGGGGATCAGGTCCATCAGAAACTGGCTGGTACCCTTAAGGTGCTGGCCCTTGTCTGCCAGTTCATTGAGGCCTGCCGAGGAGAGCTGCTCCAGGTGAATATTGGCGCCCTGGCCGATGCCGGTGCTGAACGCCATGATCAGACCAATCACCAGGGCGACAGTGGTCAGCACTTCAAAGTAGATCACCGACTTGAGACCGATGCGCCCGACTTTCTTCAAGTCGCCGGCGCCGGAAATGCCGCTGACCACCACGCAGAATACGATCAGGCCAATCAGCATCTTGATCAGCTTGATGAAACCGTCACCCAGGGGTTTGAGTTGCGTGGAGAATTCGGGAAGGGCCAGGCCGCAGGCGATGCCGAGCATCAGGCCAATCACGACTTGCAGGAAAATCGAACGCGAGCACCATCTGAGCATGGGAGGAATCCCTATTCGGTGCCCTGGTGGTTCCAGGGCTTAATTGTTGTGGTCATACCGGTAAGTCCAGTGCGCGGCCAGTCTAGGCCGGTTTTTTTTGAAATCACAAGCAAATATTTGGCGGTTGACAGGTCCTGGTCTGACCAGTTGGTCGGCGAGGGCGATGCTTGAGCGGTTGGCGGGGTGGAAAAATTTTCGCTTATCATCCGCGCTCGGCACACGAGGTGATGCATGGATCAGCCAGGACTGACAACTGACGAAACCGGCCGCAGAGGGTGCACCTGGCGTACGGCCGCGCCGGAGTACCTGCGCTACCACGACCATGAATGGGGCGTGCCGGTGGCGGACGATATTCGTCTGTACGAGAAGATCTGTCTGGAGGGGTTTCAGGCGGGGCTGGCGTGGATCACGATCCTGCGCAAGCGCGAGCAGTTCCGGGCGGCGTTCGATGGCTTTGATTTTCGCCGCGTGGCGCAATACGGCGAGGCGGATATCGAGCGGCTGATGCACGACCCCGGCATTGTGCGTAATCGCGCGAAAATCGTGTCGGCCATCAACAATGCCCGCAGGGCCTGCGAGCTGGTGGAGGAGAGCGGCTCGCTGGCGCGCTGGCTATGGGCGTTTGAACCTGGCCCGGACGAACGCCCGGCCGTGGTGGACATGGCCTACTGGACTGCCAACCCGACCTCGCCGGCGTCGGTGCGCCTGTCCAAAGCCCTGAAGAAACGCGGCTGGAGCTATGTGGGGCCGACCACCATGTATGCGTTGATGCAGGCGATGGGGATGGTCAACGACCACCTGGAAGGATGCGCCTGCCGCCAGCAGGTCGAAGCGCTGCGGCGCCAGTTCAAACGGCCTTGAGTCTGCGGCTTGAACGGGATCAAAACTGTGGGAGGGGGCTTGCTCCCGATGGCGGTGTATCAGTGACAGATAGATGCCTGACACTCTGCTATCGGGAGCAAGCCCCCTCCCACAGGAAGTTGTGTGGGTTTCGGGCCAGGGTCAGGAAAGGAAGCCACCGTCCACATTCAGCGAAACACCGGTGGTGTAGCTCGACGCATCGCTGGCCAGGAACAGCACCGCGCCGGCCATCTCGCTCGGGTCGGCCACGCGTTTGAGGGGGATCTGCGCCAGGGCCATTTTCAGGATCGCGTCGTTCTTGACCAGCGCCGAGGCGAACTTGGTGTCAGTGAGGCCCGGCAGCAGGGCGTTGCACCGAATGCCGAACTCGGCGCATTCCTTGGCGAACACCTTGGTCATGTTGATCACCGCAGCCTTGGTCACCGAGTAGATGCCCTGGAACACACCCGGCGAGATGCCATTGATCGACGCCACGTTGATGATGCTGCCGCCGCCGTTATCGCGCATCAACTTGCCGGCTTCCACCGACATGAAGAAGTAACCGCGGATGTTCACGTCGACGGTCTTCTGGAAAGCGCCGAGGTCGGTGTCCAGCACGTTGCAGAACTGCGGATTGGTCGCGGCGTTGTTGACCAGAATATCCAGGCGACCGAACTGCTCGCGGATACCGACGAACACCTGGGTAATCTGCTCCATTTCACCGATGTGGCAGGCCACGGCGGTGGCCTTGCCGCCGTCGGCGATGATCGCGTCGGCCACGTGCTGGCAGCCTTCGAGCTTGCGGCTGGAAACGATCACATGGGCGCCTTGCTGGGCCAGCAACCTGGCGATGGCCTCGCCGATGCCACGGCTGGCACCGGAGACAAAGGCGATCTTGCCGTCGAGGTCGAACAGTTGGGTCTTGGACATGAGGGTTCCTTGTTGTGAACGATCAGAGCGCGGATTTACCGATGACGTTCAGGCTCATCTGCTCCAGCAGCTTGTTCATGTGAATGAACTGCGCAAAGCGTTTGTCCTGGGTCTGGCCATGGAAGAAACGGTAGTAGATCTGCTGCACGATACCGGCCAGGCGGAACAGGCCGTAGGTGTAGTAGAAGTCGAAATTTTCGATCTGGATGCCGGCGCGTTCGGCGTAGTAGTCGACAAACTCGCGTCGCGTGAGCATGCCCGGCGCGTTGCTCGGCTGGCGCCGCATCAGTTGCACCGGCGCAGGGTCAGCGGCTTCGATCCAGTAGGCGAGGGTGTTGCCCAGGTCCATCAGCGGGTCGCCCAGCGTGGTCAGTTCCCAGTCCAGCACGCCGATGATCTGCATGGGGTTGCGCGGGTCGAGGATCACGTTATCGAAGCGGTAGTCGTTGTGCACGATGCTGGAGGTGGGGTGGTCGGCCGGCATCTTGTCATTGAGCCACGCGCGTACGGCTTCCCACTGTGGCGCGTCGGGGGTCAGGGCCTTTTCGTAGCGCTCGCTCCAGCCGCGAATCTGGCGTTGCACGTAACCTTCGGGTTTGCCCAGGTCAGCCAGGCCGCAGGCGCTGTAGTCGACCTGGTGCAGCTCGACGAACTTGTCGATGAAGCTCTTGCACAGCGCCTGGGTTCGGCTGGCGTCCAGGCCCAGTTCGGGCGGCAGGTCGGAACGCAGAATGATGCCGTTGACGCGTTCCATCACATAGAATTCGGCGCCGATCACCGATTCGTCGGTGCAGTGAACGTAGGCTTTGGGGCAGTACGGGAAGCCGTCCTTGAGCTGGTTGAGAATGCGGAACTCGCGGCCCATGTCGTGCGCGGACTTGGCTTTGTGGCCGAAGGGCGGGCGACGCAGGACGAATTCCTGGTCCGGGTACTCCAGCAGGTACGTGAGGTTGGATGCTCCGCCAGGGAATTGGCTGATGGTGACAGCGCCACTCAGGCCCGGGATATGCGCCTTGAGGTAGGGATCGATCAGGCTGGCATCCAGTTCTTCACCTGGGCGAATCGTTGTTGATTGGTCGTTCAGCGCCATGCTTATCCCTTCTGCTTATTCTTGAGGCCTTGGACTATTGGCTAATCTAATGCGCAGCGCCGCCCAGCGACAAGGTCGGGGCGGCTTAATAGGTTAGCGTGTTGGAGGATGATCAGCGTGCCTGATCGGTCATTTAATGGGCGCGGGCAAGGCGACGGGCGTGAGTACCGGGCGCCCGGCAAAATATTCCGTGAGGTTGTCGGCCACGCGCTGCACGGTGTCGTGGGCCGCTTCCGGGGACAGGCCGGCGACATGGGAGGTGAGTACGGTGTTGCCGAGTTTCTTCAGCGCGTCGGGCACCCTGGGTTCGTCATCGAACACATCCAGCGCCGCGCCGCCGATTCGGCGCTGCTCCAGGGCGGCGATCAGGTCGGCGGTGACCACCACGCTGCCACGGCCGATATTGACCAGGTAGCCATTGGGGCCGAGCGCGTCGAGAACGCGGCGGTCGATCAAGTGACGGGTGCTGGCGCCGCCGGGGGTGGCGAGAATCAGGAAGTCCGAGGTGCGCGCCAGTTCCACCGCCGTGGCGCAGTAGGTGTAGTCCACGTCATCGCGGGGCTGACGGTTGTGGTAGCTGATCTGCATGCCGAACCCCATAGACGCACGCCTGGCGATCTCCAGGCTCACCGCGCCGAGCCCGAGAATGCCCAGTTGCTTGCCGCCCAGGGAAGGGCGCATCACCTTGGGCCATTCACTGCGGCGCACAGCGGCGTCGGTCTGCGGGATGCCGCGCACCAGTGACAGCAGCAGCGCCATGGCATGGTCCGCCACCGACGGCGCATTCACCCCGGCGCCGTTGGTCACGACGATCCCGCGATTGCTGGCGGCCTGCAGATCCACGTGTTCATAACCGGCACCGATCACGCAGATGATTTCCAGCACCGGCAACGCGGCGATTTCTTCGGCATACAGACCGAGCGGGCCACGAGTCAGCACAGCCTTGATCTGCGCACCGTGGGCCTTGATCGCCTGGGCGCGTTCAGCCGGCGTCGGCGCAAGGATCACATGAAAGTCATTGCTCTCGATGATGTGCAGGTATTCGTTGATGGTCTCAACCAGGACCAGGACAGTGGTGGTCATCGCAACGCTCTTGCTGAGGGGTTTGAGCGGGTGAGTATGCGGGATTTGTGAGGTGGATCTTTTTGTCGGAGTCGAAAAATTTCTTTTTGCGTAGGGCAGATCTGAATTTATTGACCATTCGTCCAGCGTCGTTTTGTTGAGCCAGTCTTTGTCGTCTTTCTTTCCTGCAGAGACGACACGGATGCTTGTTCCTGCCACACCTGATGATGTCGAATGGACGCCTTATGGATACAAACATTGCCCTTCAACGCTTATTCCCTGGCGGGCGGTAATCGCCAGTACGCTGGTCGGGCCAGCTAAATACCGACCTGGAGTGGCTATTGAAAAGCTTGAAAGAGACGCCTATAAAAATGGTACGCCGACGACCAACGCAAAGCCCTGGAAGGTGATGGAGTACCGGCATTGCATAGGTGCCAGCCATGGCAAACTCAGTCGTTGGGTTCGGGTAGAGCTGAGCGGAGGCGCTATCCATGGTCATCCGATTTCTGAACTGGAATTCAGGAGGTTAACAAATTGATCCGACTAAACTTTACCGATGGCACGATCACCCACAACGATCTCTCGCGATTGCGACATGTCGCTGTGGCAAAGCAAACCGATTTATTGAAGGAGGACATGCTCCAGGTCGAATTTGCTGGAGGGTTTTTACTGGATGTAGGGTGGTACCCGGAGTTTGATGCCGCTGGAGACTTTCGTATAAATGTCATAAAAAATCATGACTGGGATCGTCCCGTCATGGCATTGACCGCCCACGAGACGGCCGACCTGATCGAAAAACTGGACATTGCACAGAGTGCCATCAAGGGCGAACTGCGTAATTCAAACCTGGAAAGTTCAGCGTTGTAATCTCGGGTACTAGTGCGTCGTCGTGGCACCTCGGAGCTCTGAATTCGGCGCTTGCAGCGATTCTGAAGCACTTGCATCGCTCACCGTTCCTCAGCTAAGTCTTTGCTTCTTCAAGAGAATCCCGGACAATCCAGCCCCTTCTACAGTCGGGGCGCTGCCTGTCAGGTTTTTCTGACTCGTCCCGGCCGTGTCAATGCGGAGATCCGACCGGATGAATGATCAGGCCAATAGCGTCGACGAACGCTATGCAACGACACCTGCAACCCTCTCAAGCTGGAGCCGCCAGGACACCACCTGGATGCTGGGCCTGTTCGGCACAGCGATTGGCGCCGGCACTTTGTTTCTGCCGATCAACGCAGGCCTCGGCGGTTTCTGGCCGCTGCTGATTCTGGCGGTGCTGGCGTTCCCGATGACGTTCTTTGCCCACCGTGGCCTGACCCGTTTCGTGCTGTCCGGGCGTGAGGGGGCTGACATCACCGACGTGGTCGAAGAACACTTTGGCATAAAGGCCGGTGCGCTGATCACGCTGCTGTACTTCTTTGCGATTTTCCCGATCCTGCTGATCTACAGCGTTGCGCTGACCAATACGGTCGGCAGCTTCATGGAACATCAACTGCACATCATGCCGCCGCCACGGGCGATCCTGTCGTTCGTGCTGATCCTGGGCCTGCTGGCCGTGGTGCGTTGCGGTGAGCAGGTGATCGTCAAGGCCATGAGCCTGATGGTGTATCCGTTTATCGTCGCGTTGCTGTTCCTCGCGGTGTACCTGGTGCCGCACTGGACCGGTGGCATCCTCAGTACCGCCCATGTGGTGCCGGCACCGTCGGCGTTGCTCAATACCTTGTGGCTGGCGATCCCGGTGATGGTGTTCTCGTTCAACCATTCGCCGATCATCTCGGCCTTTGCGGTGGACCAGAAGCGCCAGTACGGCGCCCATGCCGACGAGCGCAGTTCGCAGATCCTGTGCCGCGCTCATGTGTTGATGGTGGTGATGGTGCTGTTCTTCGTGTTCAGCTGCGTGCTGACCCTGTCGCCGGCGCAACTGGCCGAAGCGAAGGCGCAGAACCTGTCGATCCTGTCGTACCTGGTCAACCACTTCGACAACCCGACCATCGCCTTCGCAGCCCCGCTGATTGCGTTCGTGGCGATTGCCAAGTCGTTCCTGGGCCACTACATCGGCGCCAGCGAAGGCCTCAAGGGCTTGATCGTCAAGACTGGCCGCCGCCCGGCGCCCAAGACCCTGGACCGCATGACTGCTGCTTTCATGCTGGTGGTGTGCTGGATCGTGGCGACGCTTAACCCGAGCATCCTTGGCATGATCGAGACCCTGGGCGGGCCGGTGATCGCCTCGATTCTGTTTTTGATGCCGATGTATGCCATCCGCAAGGTGCCGGCGATGGCCAGGTACCGTGGGCAGGCGTCCAATGTGTTTGTCACGGCAGTGGGTTTGGTGGCGATTACGGCGTTGGTGTATTCCTTTATTGCTTGAGGTTTGACGCAGTCTTCAGGGCTGCTCAACTCTAGAGTGTGGGAGGGGGCTTGCTCCCGATGGCGGTGAATCAGTTACTGAAGAAATTGACTGAACCACTGCCATCGGGAGCAAGCCCCCTCCCACATTTGTTTTGTGGTGGTGCTGATACTGGATTCCAGGCATAAAAAAACGCCGCGTACCTTGCGATACGCGGCGTTTTTACGTCAACACCTTAGGCTTGAATCACCGGGATGTTGGCGCTTGCTGCGATCTTGCGGAACTCGGCGATCTGGTCGAAGTTCAGGTAGCGGTAGACGTCACTGGCCATGGTGTCCAGTTTCGCTGCGTAGCCCATGTACTCTTCGACAGTCGGCAAGCGACCCAGGGTAGACGCGACTGCTGCCAGCTCGGCCGAGGCCAGGTAGACGTTGGCGCCATCGCCCAGACGGTTCGGGAAGTTACGGGTCGACGTGGAAACCACCGTCGAGTTCGGCTCTACCCGTGCCTGGTTACCCATGCACAGCGAGCAGCCCGGCATTTCCATGCGAGCGCCAGCCTTGCCGTAGATGCCGTAGTAGCCTTCTTCGGTCAGTTGGTGAGCGTCCATCTTGGTCGGCGGCGACAGCCACAGACGGGTTGGCAGCTGACCCTTGACCTGCTCCAGCAACTTGCCGGCAGCGCGGAAGTGACCGATGTTGGTCATGCACGAACCGATGAACACTTCGTCGATCTTCTCACCGGCAACGCTGGACAACAGACGGGCATCGTCCGGGTCGTTGGGGGCGCAGAGGATCGGCTCGTTGATTTCCGACAGGTCGATCTCGATGATTTCGGCATATTCGGCGTCGGCATCGGCTTCCATCAGCTCAGGGTTGGCCACCCAGGCTTCCATCGCTTGGGCGCGACGTTCCAGGGTGCGCGGGTCGCCGTAGCCTTCACCGATCATCCAGCGCAGCAGGGTGATGTTGGAGTTCAGGTACTCGGTGACCGACTCTTTGGACAGCTTGATGGTGCAACCGGCAGCGGAACGTTCGGCCGAGGCGTCGGACAGCTCGAACGCCTGCTCCAGCGTCAGGTCGTTCAGGCCTTCGATTTCCAGAATGCGGCCGGAGAAGGCGTTTTTCTTGCCTTTCTTTTCTACGGTCAGCAAGCCGGACTGGATCGCGTAGTAAGGAATGGCATGAACCAGGTCACGCAGGGTGATGCCAGGTTTCATCTTGCCTTTGAAACGCACCAGGATCGATTCCGGCATGTCCAGCGGCATGACGCCAGTGGCTGCGGCGAACGCGACCAGACCGGAACCGGCCGGGAACGAGATGCCCATCGGGAAACGGGTGTGGGAGTCACCGCCGGTGCCGACGGTGTCCGGCAGCAGCATGCGGTTCAGCCAGCTGTGGATGATGCCGTCGCCTGGACGCAGCGATACACCGCCACGGGTCATGATGAAGTCAGGCAGGGTGTGGTGGGTGGTCACGTCGATCGGCTTTGGATAGGCCGCGGTGTGGCAGAAGGACTGCATCACCAGATCGGTCGAGAAGCCCAGGCACGCCAGGTCTTTCAGTTCATCACGGGTCATGGGACCGGTGGTGTCCTGGGAACCTACGGTGGTCATCTTCGGTTCGCAGTAGGTGCCAGGGCGAACGCCTTTGCCTTCCGGCAGACCGCAGGCCTTGCCGACCATCTTCTGCGCCAGGGTGAAGCCTTTGCCGGTGTCGACAGGGGCTTCAGGCAGCTTGAACAGGTCGGTAGGGCCCAGGCCCAGTTCGGCGCGAGCCTTGTCGGTCAGGCCACGGCCGATGATCAGCGGGATACGGCCACCGGCGCGGACTTCGTCCAACAGCACCGGGGTCTTCATTTCGAAGGTGGTGATGACTTCGTCGGTACCGTGCTTGCAGACTTTGCCGGCGTGCGGGTACAGGTCGATCACGTCGCCCATGTTGATGTTGCTGACGTCGAACTCGATCGGCAGAGCACCCGCATCTTCCATGGTGTTGTAGAAGATCGGCGCGATCTTGCTGCCGAAGCAGAAGCCGCCGGCGCGCTTGTTCGGCACGTAGGGCACGTCGTCGCCGAAGAACCACAGCACCGAGTTGGTGGCCGATTTACGCGACGAACCGGTACCGACCACGTCACCGACGTAGGCGATCGGGAAGCCCTGGCCGCGCATCTCTTCGATCTGCTTCATCGGGCCGGTCTTGCCTTGCTCGTCCGGCACGATGCCTTCGCGGGCCATTTTGAGCATGGCCAGGGCGTGCAGCGGGATGTCAGGGCGCGACCAGGCGTCCGGTGCCGGCGACAGGTCGTCGGTGTTGGTTTCGCCGGTCACCTTGAAAACGCGCAGGCTGATCTTGTCGGCCAGGGTAGGGCGGTTGCGGAACCATTCGCCGTCAGCCCAGGACTGCAGCACGCCTTTGGCATGCTCGTTGCCGTTTTTGGCTTTTTCAGCCACGTCGTGGAACGCGTCGAACATCAGCAGGGTGTGCTTGAGCTGGGCGGCCGCGACAGGCGCCAGCGTGGCGTCGTCCAGCAGCTCGACCAACGTCACGATGTTGTAGCCGCCTTGCATGGTGCCAAGCAGTTCAACGGCGCGTTTCCTGTCGATCAGGGGAGAAGTGGCTTCGCCCTTGGCCAGGGCGGAAAGGAAACCGGCCTTGACGTAGGCAGCTTCGTCAACGCCTGGTGGAATGCGGTTGGTGATCAGGTCAACGAGGAATGCTTCTTCGCCGGCAGGAGGATTTTTCAGCAGCTCGACCAGGCCTGCGGTTTGTTCGGCGTTAAGCGGCTGGGGAACAATACCCAGGGCTGCACGCTCTTCGATATGTTTGCGGTAGGCTTCAAGCACAGTTATTACCCTCATCAGTGGTCCCACGGGACGCTCATCCAGAAATGATCGGCACGCGTGCGCTCGGGGGCTTTTTGGGCCGCAAAGCCAGCGCTGCCGGCATCTCTCACAGAAGCTGCTTTCAAAGTTTTACGCCTGCAGAACGAAATTGATGAGGGTTGGCGAGGGCCTGACCTACCGAGTCATTGACCATCGCCAACACCGTTCTGAAGGAACGACTGTGCTCGTGACGCTTTGAAAACAGCTTCCAGCGGATTATTGGCGCCTTACAAGGCCGGGTGATTCTACGGCAAAAAAAATCTAAAGGTAAGTTGCCTGGCCAAGATTGCCGGGTGATCGGGCTTAGACATAGGGCTAACAGGCGACTGTTTCGCCGGTCTGTGTAATGCCCTCTCATCAGATGACGTCAGGATCCGAGATTTCAGGTAACCACATCCCTGTGGCGAGCGGGCTTGCCCTAATGCCGTTCAGTTAAGCGCAGATTCCCTGTGGCGAGCAGGCTTGTCCTGCGTTGGGCTGCGCAGCAGCCCCAAAACCAGGCGCTGAGCCGTATCAGGTACACCGCGTTTTGCAGGATGGGGGGCGCTTCGCACCCCAACGCGGGGCAAGCCCGCTCGCCACAGAAGCTTCAGTTTGGCGGGCGACAGCGCTCGGTCGAAGACTGGGTGCCGCCGCCCACCGTTGCTCTCCATCGTCTCAGGACTTGATGGCCAACGCTTCGAGGTGATCCATCAGCGCCTGCGGCTTCAGCACCAGCACATCGCTCTCCACCGCATCGAGCACCACCTCCGCCGTATTACCAATCAGTGCCCCGGAAATTCCCGTGCGCGCTACGGTGCCGATGATCGTGACCGCCGCCTGCCATTTGTGCGCCGCGAACGGAATCAACACATCGGCCGGGCCTTCCTCGATGTGCAGATGCGCGTCGTCCACATCGAATTGTGCCTGGAACGCCTTGCATTGCTCGCGATAACGCGCTGCGATGGTTTCCCTGAGCTGGAACGTCGGATCGGCCGCCGCCAGCATCGGCGATGGATGGGCGCTGATCACATGCAGTTGCGCCTTGACCAGGCTGGCAATTTCGAAGCCATGGTCGATGATCGAGTCGTGCAGCGCGCGATGTTCGCTGTCGGTATTGCCCACATCGATCGCCGCGAGGATCACGCCACCGCTCCACGGGGTGGCGGTTTTCACCAGCAGCACCGGCGTCGGGCAGTAGCGCAGCAGTTTCCAGTCCGCCGGGGTCAGCAGGGCCTTTTTCAGTGGGCTGTCGGGCATGTGCTGCTTGATCACCAGCCCGCAGCCCTCGGCCTGCTGCACGTCGATGATGGTTTCATGCAGGCTGTCATTCCACGCCTGTTCGGTGGTGACGCTGTAGCCGTCCTCCCGCAGTTCGGCCTTGAGCTGGCTCAGCAGTGCCGAATGCTCGTGCCGCCTGTCGCACACCAGCAAGTGCAGGTGCGCGTCGGTGACGCCGGCGATCAGCCTGCCGCGCTTGAGGGCCAGGCTATCGGCATGTTCGGGCTCGATAACCACCAGGATGCTGCGGATGGCTTGCATGGTTGGCACCTCCAGGAACGTGGACTGCAACAACTATAGTCGCTGCCCGGTATTCGTCATCTTGATGCACATCAGGGTAGGCGGCTGGTGGTCTGCGGCGCGCTCGGTATAATCGGCGCCCTTTTGTGATCCTTTGCCCGTGAGCCCGATGAACCTGCCCGACATCCACGAATTCCTCGGTTGCCGTACCCCCGATGCCTGGGTCCAGGCTGCGCTGGCCGATCAGGACACCCTGCTGATCGACCACAAGAACTGTGAGTTCAAGGCGGCCAGCACCGCCCTTAGCCTGATCGCCAAGTACCACGGCCATGTGGACCTGATCAACATGATGTCGCGCCTGGCCCGCGAAGAACTGGTGCACCACGAACAGGTCATGCGCCTGATCAAGAAGCGCAAGGTCGAGCTGCGCCAGTTGTCCGCTGGCCGCTACGCCTCGGCGTTGCGCAAGGTGGTGCGTAACCACGAGCCGGTCAAGCTGGTGGATACGCTGGTGGTCGGCGCCTTTATCGAAGCGCGCAGTTGCGAGCGTTTCGAAGCCCTGGTGCCGCACCTGGACGAAGAACTCGGCAAGTTCTACTTTGGTTTGCTGAAAAGCGAGGCGCGGCATTTCCAGGGTTATCTGAAACTGGCGTATCAGTACGGCGACGCCGCTGACATCGCTCAGGTCATCGAGCGGGTGAGGGCGGCGGAACAGGAGCTGATCGAATCAGCCGATGTCGAGTTCCGCTTCCACAGCGGCGTGCCCGCCTGAGGCGTCAGCCACGGCGATCAGCGCAGTGATCAAGGGGTCATCGCGTTCAGGATCGAGTGGGCCACTTTTACCCGTTCGGCGTTCGGATAGTTTTTGTTTGCAAGCATCACCACGCCCACACGCTTGCTTGGCACGTAAACCACATACGCACCGAAGCCATTGGTGGAACCGGTCTTGTTCACCAGGGTGTCCCCATGTGGAGCTTGTGCGGGTGTCAGCCAGTCGACCTTGTGCGGCTCCACGGCCATCTGTGTGGAGTTGCCGTCAATCAGGGCGTCCAGTGGGATCGGGTACGGGTACATTTCCCAGCCAAGACCCTGAGTCATGCCATTGACGGTGTAGTAGCCGGTATGCGTGAGCGCAATGGCCTGCCGGACGAGTTTTTCCTGGCCGGCGGGGTTCATGTTGACGTTGACGTAGTGCAGCAGGTCCGCTGCACTGGTCTTGATGCCATAGGCTTCACTGTCCATCGCGCCCGGGCCAACACGTACAGGTTTTCCTTTGCTGTCATAGCCTTGGGCGTACAGGCTCATCTGATTTCCAGGTATTTTCAGAAAGGTATGCGTGAGCCCAAGCCTGGGGAGCAGGGTCTTTTCCATCAATTGATCGAACGACTGCCCCAGGCTTTGCGCTGCCAGATAACCAAACAGGCCCAGGCTTGGGTTGGAATACAGGCGCTGGGTACCAGGGGCGAACGCGGGCTGCCACTGCTGGAAATAGCCGATCATGTGCTGGCTGTTATCCGCCTCCTGGGGAAATTGCAACGGCAGGCCGCCAGCGGTGTAGGTGCCCAGGTTGAGCACGCTGATATGGTCGAACCGGCCGCCCTTGAGTGACGGCAGGTAGTGGCTGGCAGGCTGGTCGAGGGTAAGTTTGCCGGCGGCCACGGCGTAGCCGGCGAGGGTGGCGGTGAAGGTTTTGCTCACCGAACCGACTTCAAACAGGGTGTTTTCGCTGACCTGTTGCCCGCTTTGCTTGTCCGCTACGCCGTAGCTGAAGTACTGCGCTTTGCCGTCCTGCAGCACCCCAACGACCAAGCCGGGGATGGCTTGCTGTTGCATCAGCGGCTTGACGCTGGCGTCCACCACGGCGCGCAGGTCGGTCGCGGCCAGGCAGTGGCCTGTGCCAATAAACAGCGCAAGGGCCGTAACAGAGGGGATGAATCGAGGCATGGGTTGCTTCCATGGCAGATAAAGAGGGTGGGCAAGTTTCGCAAATACCGGCGGTTTACCCCAGCCCTTCGGTAAAACCTTTTACGAAACATAATGAAACATTTGCTGGCCCGCGAAGCTCTATCGCTACACCCGTATCGAGTCCGTCAATGAAAACGCCGCGTCCCTCCGCCCGCATGCCGCACCTGACCCAACTGCGTAACCTCAAGATGGCCCGTTCGGCCCATGCCTACGTACGCGGCAGTACCGTCCAATTCTACGAATGGCTGCACAGCCTGCCCGGTCGACGTTTACCCAGCGGGCCGCCGATCTGGATCTGTGGCGATTGCCACGCGGGCAATCTGGGGCCGACCGGCGACAACAACGGTCGCATTGACATGCATATCCGTGACCTCGACCAGACCGTGATCGGCAACCCCGCCCATGACCTGGTGCGTCTGGCATTATCCCTGGCTACCGCCGCGCGGGGCTCGGACTTGCCCGGGGTGACCACGGCCCGCATGCTCGAAGAAATGATGCTGGGCTACGCGCAGGCCTTCAAGGACAAGCCGGATGAAGTGCCGCCACGGCCGTCCCAGGTCAAGGCCGGGATGCGCAGCGCGGTGGAACGCACCTGGAAGCACCTGGCCCGCGAGCGCATCGATGACGTGCGCCCGACGATCCCCTTGGGCAAGCACTTTTGGGCATTGTCCCGTGCGGAAAAAAGCGCGCTTCAGGCCTTGTGCGGCTCCGATGAGCTGCATCACCTGGTGACCTCGCTCAAGGGGCGGCCCAAGGACGCCAAGGTCGAATTGATGGACTCGGCTTATTGGGTCAAGGGTTGCAGCTCGCTCGGCCTGTTGCGTTACGCGGCGCTGTTGCGCGTTGGCGACAAGGACGATCAGGAATACTGCCTGATCGATATCAAGGAGGCGGTCGGCGCAGCAGCACCGCGTGCAGCCCGCGCAAAAATGCCACGGGACAACGGCCGGCGGGTGGTGGAGGGCGCCCGTCAGCTGTCACCGGGGTTGGGTGAGCGCATGCTGGCGACGCGTTTTCTGGACCATGGTTTTTTCATCCGCGAGCTACTGCCCCAGGACATGAAGCTGGAGCTGGACGAGTTAAGTGAAATCGACGCCATGCACGCCGCCGGTTACCTGGCGCGCGTGGTTGGCATCGCCCATGCCCGGCAAATGGATCGGGCGACGCGCAGGGACTGGATGGCCATGTTGCAGGAAAACCGCTCACGGCAGCTGGACGCACCGTCCTGGTTATGGACCAGTGTGGTGCAACTGGTGGGCAGCCACGAGCAGGGCTACCTCGACCATTGCCGGCGTTATGCGCTGGAACACTGATCAGGCCAGGTATTTATTGAACCAGCCCAGGGTGCGCTCCCACGCCAGGTTCGCCGCCGCTTCGTCGTACCGTGGCGTCGAGTCATTGTGAAAACCGTGGTTGGCGCCCTTGTAGATGAACGCCTCATAGTGCGTACCGGCCGCCTTCAGCGCCTGTTCATAGGCCGGCCAGCCTTCGTTGATCCGCGTGTCCAGCTCGCCGTAATGCAGCATGAGCGGCGCCTTGATGCGCGGCACGTCCCTGGCCTCGGGCTGGCGGCCGTAGAACGACACGGCAGCGCCCAGTTCCGGGTAGGCCACTGCCGCTGCGTTGGTCACACCACCGCCGTAGCAGAAACCGGTGATGCCGACCTTGCCGGTGCTGCTGTCGTGGTGCATCAGCCATTCGATGGCGGCGAAGAAGTCGTTCATCAGCTTGGTCGGATCGACGGTTTGTTGCAGTGCGACGCCTTTTTCATCGTTGCCGGGGTAGCCGCCCACTGAGGTCAGGCCATCGGGCGCCAGGGCGATAAAACCGGCCTTGGCCAGACGTCGGGCGACGTCTTCGATGTAGGGGTTGAGGCCTCGGTTTTCGTGGACCACCACCACTGCCGGCAGCTTGCCTGCAGCTTTTGCAGGGCGTACCAGGTAGCCGCGCACCGTGCCGTTGCCCTTGGGTGAGGGGTAGGTGATGTAGTCGGCCACAATATCCGGGTCGGTGAATTTCACCTGCTCGGCCAACGCATAGTTGGGGCTCAGCGCCGCGAGCAGCGCCGAAGCGGTCAGGCCGCCGAAGGTGAACAGCGCGGCGCGGTCGAGAAATTCGCGACGGTTGAGCTTGCCATGGGCGTATCCGTCGTAGAGTTCCAGCAGTTCGGGGGCAAAGTCTTTGGCGGTGAGGCGAGTCATTGGTGCACTCCTCGATTGGCGATGGCAAACACTATAGACCAAGGCGGGCCGCCGCCTGGATTCGTGTCGATGTGCGCCCAATCAGTACTTGTAAGCCTGACGACCGATCAACAGCCACTTGCCTTTCTGCTTCTGCCAGACCTGGAAGTTGTCGATATCGGTCGGCACATCGACACCGCTGTTCACCGCCAGGGCGTGAAAGTGATTGCGCACCAGGGCGGTGTCACCGTTCAGGGTGATGGTCTGGTTCTGCATTTCGAGAGTCTTGAACGCGCTGACATGGTTTTCCAGGTCGGCGATAAATTGCGCCTTGGTCTGCACCTTGCCGCTGGAGTGGCCGTAGGTGAGGTTATCGGAGGTCAGCGCGTTGAGCTGCTTGAGGTCCAGGTGCAGCATGGCCTGGGTCAATTGATCGACGGCCTGGGCAACCTCTTTTTCGGCAGGGGCAGGCGCGGCGGCGACGTATCCGGCGAACAGGCACAGAAAGCCGATCAGCACTTTGAATTTTTGCATGGGGGTTCCTTATTGTTGTGGGGGGCGCACTCACCAAGTGAGTTGTCGTACAACCATGCAATAGATTCGAAAGGGAAGGAAAGTGAATTTTTGAAATATCTTGAAAGGACTATGCTGATGCCCAATCACCCGATGCCTGCGAGAGCCTGAATGGAATTTAACTGGCACAGCGACCGACTTACCCGCGCCACGCCTGTCACCTCAGGCTACAAGAACACTCAGAATGTACGCCGGTTCATGCTTGAGCAGTGTGGTGCGGCGTTCAAGTTTGATCGGCCGTTCATGGCCTGGATCCGCAACGGCACACCCAAGACACTGGGTGATGCGGTGGACGAGTGGCAACGCCGGCAAACCAACGCTTAACCCCTGGCAAACAGGGCATTGTGGCGAGCAGGCTTGCCCCGCGTTGGGCTGCGGAGCAGCCCCAGTAAAGACGAATGCGCTGTATCAGGCACTCCCCTGGGGCTGGTTTTGGGGCTGCTGCGCAGCCCAACGCGGGGCAAGCCCGCTCGCCACGGGGGCGTTTCGCGATCTCGAATTTGTATTCAGCCTGTCATTCAGTCGCCAGCGGCGGAGTACGCGGCGGCACCAGGCGCTTGCTGCCGGTGGCTTCATACGCCGCAGCAAAGCGCAGCAGCTAAATCCTGGCAAACAGGGCGTTGTGGCGAGCGGGCTTGCCCCGCGTTGGGCTGCGAAGCAGCCCCAGTAAAAACGAATGCGCTGTATCAGGCACTCCCTGGGCCTGGTTTTGGGGCTGCTGCGCAGCCCAACGCGGGGCAAGCCCGCTCGCCACGGGGGCGTTTCGCGATCTCGAATTTGTATTCAGCCTGTCATTCAGTCGCCAGCGGCGGAGTACGCGGCGGCACCAGGCGCTTGCTGCCGGTGGCTTCATACGCCGCAGCAAAGCGCAGCAGCTAAATCCTGGCAAACAGGGCGTTGTGGCGAGCGGGCTTGCCCCGCGTTGGGCTGCGAAGCAGCCCCAGTAAAGACGAATGCGCTGTATCAGGCACTCCCCTGGGGCTGGTTTTGGGGCTGCTGCGCAGCCCAACGCGGGGCAAGCCCGCTCGCCACGGGGGCGTTTCGCGATCCTTGAATTTGCATTCAGCCTGTCATTCAGTCGCCAACGGCGGAGTACGCGGCGGCACCAGGCGCTTGCTGCCGGTGGCTTCATACGCCGCAGCAAAGCGCAGCAGCGCCGAGTCGTCGTAGGCGCGGCCGGCAAAGGTCAGGCCGACCGGCATGCCGATGTCCGCCATCACGCCCATCGGCACGGTGACGGTGGGCACACCGAGGTGGCGGATGGCGAGGTTGCCGTTAGCCACCCACACGCCGTTGCTCCAGGCGATATCGGCGGAGGCTTCGTTCACGTCGGCATCCGCCGGGCCCACGTCGGCCACGGTGGGGAACAGCACGGCGTCGAGTCCGCGTGCGTCCATCCAGTCTTCCAGGTCTACCCGGCGCGTGTGTTCCAGACCGCGCAGGCCATCGGGCAAGGTCGCGATTTCGTTCCAGGGTGTGATGCCGCGCTGGGCCATGCGCACGTATTCGTCCATACCGGCGGCCAGGTCGTCTTCGCGGTTGGGCAGGGTGCCGGGGTCGTGGGGGAAAATCTGCGGGCCGTCCACATCGGCCAGCCGGTTGAGCGCCGGATCGCCGTTGGCGCGCAGGAAATCATCGAAGGCCCAGGCCGACAGTTCCCACAACTCATCGTGCAGGAATGCCTCGGATACCAGGCCACGGGTAAACACGGTGGGCGCGCCGGGGCGGTCGCCTTCGCAGTTGGACACCAGCGGGAAATCCACTTCGATCACTTCGGCTCCTGCCGCTTCCAGCGCCTGGCGTGCGGCGTGCCACAGGTCGATCACCGACGCGCGGGTGTTGATCTTCTGCCCGGTCGGGCCGCCGATGCCGGGCTTTTCGCTGGTGCCGGCCTCCGGGTCGGCATTGATGTACATGCGCGGCACGCCAAAGCGTTTGCCGGCGAGGGCGGCGCTGCCGGTAGCGAGTGCCGCGTAGGACGCCGGGCGCACCGAGCTGACGCTTGGGATCGGCACCCACGGTTGCAGACGCCAAAGGTCGCCACGGGTGTCGGGGTCTTCGGCCACCACCACGTCGAGCACTTCCAGCAGGTCAGCCATGGTGCGCGCGAACGGCACCACCACGTCCATGGTGGGGGTCAGCGGCCAGTTGCCGCGCACCGAAATTACCCCGCGCGAGGGCGTGTAGGCGCACAGGCCATTGTTCGACGCCGGGCCACGCCCGCTTGACCAGGTTTCCTCGGCCAGCCCGAACGCAGCAAAGCTCGCCGCCGTGGCCGTACCGGCACCGTTGGACGAGCCGGACGCAAAAGGCGCCGTCAGGTAATCGGCGTTGTACGGGCTCTCGGCACGGCCATACACGCCGCGCTGCATACCGCCATTGGCCATCGGCGGCATGTTGGTCTTGCCCAGGCAGATGGCGCCACCGCCACGCAGCCGTTCAATGGTAAAGGCATCACGCTGGGCGACCAGCCTGGCGAACGCCGGGCTGCCGGATGCAGCGGTCAGGCCCTTGACCAGATAACTGTCCTTGGCGGTGTAGGGAATGCCATCCAGTGGCCCGAGTGTTTCACCCTTGGCCCGGCGCGCATCGGACGCCTTGGCTTCGTTGAGCGCATCAGGGTTGCGTACCACCACGGCGTTCAACGCGGTGGCGGTGTGCGGGGCGTCATAGGCATCGATCCGCGCCAGATACGCCTTGACCAGTTCAACGGCGGTGGTCTGGCCGGACTCAAGCGCAGCGCGCAATTGGGCAATCGAGACTTCGGTAACTTGCATCAGATTTTTTTCGCCGCCTTCAAGTGGGGGGTATGGCGGCAGTCTACGTACAGATATTTCACAGTGCCAGCTTGCTGCTAAGGTGAGCGCTTTGATGATTCACGCTCCAAGGAGGACAAGATGCCAAGACCCTATATCGCCCTGATCGCTCTGGTCGGGTTTTCGTTGTACACCGTGGCGACGATGTTAACCGCCGAGCAATCACTGCTGGCCTTCGGACGCGAGTTGATGTCGCGCCCGGACACCGCCCAGGTGGTGATCGACCTGTACCTGATGGCAGCGCTGGCCTGTGTGTGGATGTACCGCGATGCCAGGGGGCGAGGGCACTCGGTTGTCTCACTGCTGCCGTACTTTTTGCTGACGGCGGTGTTCGTGTCGGTGGGGCCGTTGCTCTACATCGTCGTAAATGGATTTTCACGACGCTAGCGCAGGCCTCCTGCGCCGGTGCGGTCCACTAGTTGCAGGCTGTCACGCCCGCCGCGCTTGGTTTCGTAAAGCGCGGTGTCGCCCAGCTCGATCACCGCCGCCAGCGAGGCAGGTGGCTGGTCGAACAGGTTGGCGCCGATGCTCAAGGTGACCGGCGCGGGCGTAGTGAAGGCTTGCGCGGCCCGTTGCTGGAATTGCTCGCGCAGGTGACTGCCCAGTTCGATGATCTGCTGCGTGGAGGTGTTGCTCAGCAGGATCACGAACTCATCGCCGCCCAGGCGGGCCGACAGCGCGCCCTGGGGCGTCGCGCTGCGGATCAGTTCGCTCAGGCCGATCAGCAGGCGGTCGCCGGCGGTATGGCCGTAGAGGTCGTTGACCAGCTTGAAGTTGTCGATGTCGATCAGCAGCAGCGCCCCGGGTTGCGTGGACGACACCTTGGCCAGCAGGCGCGGTGCCCGCAGTTCCAGGGCGCGGCGGTTGTAGAGGGCAGTCAGCGGGTCGCGGGCGGCGAGCCGGGCGATCTGCTGTTCGCGGCGATGGCGCTCGGAGCCGGTCATCGACAGCGCAATCAGCATGATCGCCATGGCGCCTTCCACCAGGGAGATCTGGATGATCTCGCCCTTGAACGAGGCCAGGTCGATCAGCGCGCCCGGTATCAACACCGACAGCGCCTTGACCACATAAAAGCCGCCGTGAAACCGCAGTACGTAGCGCAGCTGTACCGCGCCGATGCTCAGCGAGCTGCCGTGGGGCCGCAGCAGGTAGCTCGCCCGCAGCGTCGGCAACGCCACCAGCAGCGACTGTACGCCCAGCATGGCCTTGGACCACGGCAGGTCGGCCGGCAGCGCCAGCATGCCGAACCACACCACAAGCATCAGTAACCAGGCCCGCGAAAGCTTTACCTGGGTAAACCGTGCAACGCCGAGCAGAAACAGCACGTGCGCGCTCACCAGCATGCCATTGACCAGCCAGATGCCGATCATTAAAAAGCCGTTGATGCGCAGCAAGGCCAGGGTGGAACCGACGCCGATGGTGGCGAAACCGCAGGCCCAGAACAACAGCGAGGGTTCGCGCACGCTGTGCCATTCAATCGCAAGGTAAAGGGCGGCAGCGGCTGCCAGGGCAATGGTCAGTGCCAGAATCGTAGGAGGGTCGAGCGTCATGTTGGTGCCGGAGTTGCCTGGGTGTGCGTTTAAAAACGCGATTGTAAGCGCACACGCAGGTTTTTCGGAGCTTTCAGGGTGATGGCGCAGTGATATCAGATGGCCGGTTCATCAAACGCCCTTGGTCGACGGCAACAGGATCGTCAGGATGCCCACCAACGGCAGGAACGAGCAGATCTTGTACACGTACTCGATACCGTGATTGTCCGCGAGCAAGCCCAGCAGCGCCGCGCCGATACCGCTGAAACCGAACATCAGGCCGAAGAACACCCCGGCGATCATCCCCACGTTGCCCGGCACCAGCTCCTGGGCGAACACCACAATGGCCGAGAAGGCCGAGGCGAGCACGAAACCGATCACCACGCTGAGCACGGCAGTCCAGAACAGGTCGACGTAGGGCAGGGCGAGGGTGAACGGCGCCGCGCCGAGGATCGAGAACCAGATGACTTTCTTGCGGCCGATCCGGTCGCCAATCGGGCCGCCCGCGAAGGTGCCCACGGCCACGGCGCCGAGGAACAGAAACAGGTACATCTGCGAGCTGGACACGGACAGCTGGAATTTTTCGATGAGGTGAAAGGTGAAGTAGCTGGTCAGGCTGGTCATGTAAAAGTATTTGGAAAACACCAGCACCGCCAGCACCACCAGGGCAAAGGTCACGCGGCCTTTGGACAGGCCATGGGTGGCCTTGCCGCCCTGCTTGAGTTTGAACAGGTTGAGGTGGTTGCGGTACCAGCGGCTCAGGCCGTACAGCACCAGAATGGCGAACACGGCAAACAGGCCGAACCAGGCGATATGGGTCTGGCCGTAGGGAATGATGATTGCAGCCGCCAGCAACGGGCCGAAGGCGCTGCCAGTGTTGCCGCCCACCTGGAAGGTCGATTGCGCCAGGCCGTAGCGCCCGCCCGATGCCAGGCGCGCGACGCGGGACGTTTCCGGGTGGAAGGTCGACGAGCCCACGCCCACCAGCGCCGCCGCCATCAGGATGGCGGGGAAGCTGCCGACAAACGCCAGCATCAGGATACCGACCAGGGTACACACCATGCCGGCCGGCAGCAGCCAGGGCTTGGGGTGACGGTCGGTGTGGTAGCCGATCCAGGGTTGCAGCAGCGAGGCGGTGAGCTGGAACGTGAGGGTGATCAGGCCGACCTGGGTGAAGCTCAGCCCGTAGTTGGCCTTGAGCATCGGGTAGATCGACGGCAGCACGGCCTGGATCAGGTCGTTGATCAGGTGGGCGAGGGCACAGGCGCCCAAAACACGCATGACCAATGGGCTTATCTGGGGCGCAGGGGCGGCAGCGGAAGGTGTGGCAGTAACGGTCGACATGCAGGCATTCCATACAAGGCAGCTAACAGGGGCTGACAGTACTTCAGCTGGCAGCTCATTTCTAATTGTTTCGAGGCCTGTGCTGCAGGAATGGCGTTACTGTTCGGACGCCGACAGGTTTGCGTAGAAGATGCAGCCGATCAACCGCGCGAACAGGCTCAGGGTTTCCGGCAGGTTGGGGTCTTCAAACAGCATCGCGCGCGAATCCAGGGCGCACAGGGCACCGTAGAGACGGCCATCGGGGAGGAAGATCGGCGCGCCGGCGTAGCTTTCAATGTCGAATTGCTTGACCACCGGGCGCACCGCGAAACGGCCGCTCTTGCTCACCTGCGGGATGAACAGGGTAGTGGGGTTGATGCAGAATTCGCTGCACAGGGTGGTTTCGAGGTCGAGCACATCGTTGGCGTTGATGCCCATGCCCGAAGGGTCGTAAACCGAGCAGACCACCCACTCGACGTCGGTGAACTTGGCGATCCCGGCAAAGCGCATGCCGGTCAGGCGGGTAACCAGTTGCAGGATGCTGGTGGTGGCTTCGATTTCGGCAATGGCAGCGCGTTCGTCCGCGCTGAGCAATGATTGTGGGGCGATGACGCTTGGAACCATTTGGAACACTCCAAAGACGTGGCGGCCGAGGCCACCACGTACAGGCAGGTACTAGTTGATGCGTGGATGCTGTTGTACCAGATTGTTGCGCTTGGCTTCCAGTGCGGCGATCTCGGCATCGATATCTTCGATCTTCTGCTCGATATTATCGTGATGTTCCTGCAACAGTTCCTTGGCTTCTTCCATGTCCGAAGCCGCCGGCGCCGCGCCGCGCAAGGGCTTGTTGGCGGTTTCCTTCATAGTCAGACCGGTGATCAGGCCGATTACCGCGAACACCATCAGGTAGTAGGCGGGCATGAACAGGTTGTTGGTGCTTTCCACCAGCCAGGCCACCGCCGTCGGGGTGATGCCGGCGATCAGTACGGACACGTTGAACGCGCTGGCCAGCGCACTGTAGCGCAGGTGCGTGGGGAACATCGCCGGCAAGGTGGAAGCCATCACACCGATAAAGAAGTTCAGCACCACCGCGAGGATCAACAGGCCGGCGAAGATCAGGCCGGTCTTGCCGCTGGTGATCAGCATGAATGCCGGGATCGACAGCAACAGCAGGCCGACGCTGCCGGCGATGATGAAGGGCTTGCGGCCGATCTTGTCGCTGACAAAGCCGATGAACGGCTGTACGAACAGCATGCCCACCATGATTGCGATGATGATCAGCACGCCGCTGTTTTCGGCGTAGTGCAGGTTATGCGACAGGTAGCTGGGCATGTAGGTGAGCAGCATGTAGTACGTCACGTTAGTGGCCGCGACGATACCGATGCAGGTCAGCAGGCTGCGCCAGTGCTTGGTGGCGATTTCCTTGAACGACACTTTGGGGCCATGGGTCAGGCCTTCGCGGTCGCCCTGTTCGAGCTTGTCGACGTGCTGTTGAAAGGCCGGGGTTTCTTCCAGCGCATGGCGCAGGTAGAGGCCGATCATGCCCAGGGGCAGGGCCAGGAAGAACGGCAGGCGCCAGCCCCAGGCTTCGAAGTCCGCCTCACCCAGCACGGTGGAAATCAACACCACCACGCCCGCGCCCAGCACGAAACCGGCAATCGAGCCGAAGTCCAGCCAGCTGCCGAGGAAGCCGCGCTTGCGGTCAGGAGCATATTCGGCGACGAAGATCGACGCGCCGGTGTATTCACCGCCCACCGAAAAGCCCTGGGCCATTTTGCAGAGCAGCAGCAGGATCGGTGCCCAGATGCCGATGGAGGCATAGCCGGGAATCAGGCCGATGGCGAACGTGCTCAGGGACATGATCACGATGGTGGCGGCGAGGACTTTCTGCCGCCCGTATTTGTCACCCAGCGCGCCGAAGAACAGGCCACCCAGTGGACGAATCAGGAAGGGAACGGAGAACGTGGCCAGGGCTGCGATCATTTGCACGCTGGGGGAGGCATCCGGGAAGAACACCTTGCCAAGCACATAGGCGACGAACCCATACACGCCAAAGTCGAACCATTCCATGGCGTTACCCAGTGCGGCGGCGGTGATCGCCTTGCGCATCTTGGCATCGTCGACAATGGTGATGTCTTTCAAACCGATGGGTTTGACGCTTTTCTTACGTAATTTCATGCGGGCCACTCTAAACAGAACAGGGGGTGCCATCGTTGCAGTGGCACCGCTGTGCTGCTTCAGATACACGCGGACACGAAATAATTCACCTTGTTGCATATTTTTTTGCCTTTTCCGCCTGCAGGCGCGGAGGCAATGGCGTGATGCGCGGCTGTCGTCCTACAACCTGTTGCCGCTGCCGTATTTCATACCCCTTTAAATCCTTGCCCAATCGGCAATATTTCAGATTGACACCCTGTAGTCGTCCCGATATAAAAGCCACAGTTGTACGACGACATATGACGTTACATATGTCCTACCTAACAAAAATAAAAAAGTGATGCCATGAATCTGAACGAGCCCATCAGTGCCCATCGTGTCGGCCAGGCGGTCGGCAATTATCGCTGGACCATCTGCGCGATGCTGTTCTTCGCCACCACCGTCAACTACCTCGACCGCCAGGTGCTCAGCCTGCTGGCGCCGCAGTTGTCGACGCAATTTGGCTGGAGCAACACCGACTACGCCAACATTGCGGCGGTGTTCCAGTTTGTCTATGCGATTTCCATGCTGTTTGCCGGGCGCTTTGTCGACAGGATCGGCACCAAGGCGGCTTACGTCATCGCCATCGGTATCTGGTCCAGCGGCGCCATCCTGCACGCGTTCGCGGTGCCGATGGGTGAGGGGATTGCGGCGGTCAGCGGCGCAATCGGCCTGGCGGTGATCCCTGTGTCGATTGCCGGTTTCATGCTGGCGCGTGCGGTGCTGGCGATTGGCGAGGCGGGTAACTTCCCGATTGCCATCAAGGCCACCGCCGAATACTTTCCGAAAAAGGAGCGCTCGTTCGCCACCGGTATCTTCAACTCGGGTGCCAACGTGGGCGCGATCCTGGCGCCGATCTGCGTGCCGCTGATTGCCGGTATGTGGGGCTGGGAAGCGGCCTTCATGGTGATCGGCATGCTCGGCTTTGTGTGGGTGGCGATCTGGGCCGCCGTGTATGAAAAGCCGGACCAGCAAAAACGCCTGACGGCCGAAGAACTGGCCTACATCCGCAGTGACCAGACCGTACTGCCGCCCACCCCGGCGCCTGCCGGCAGCGTCGCGAAGAAAGTCTCCTGGTTCAAATTGCTCACCTACCGCCAGACCTGGGCCTTCGCCTTCGGCAAGTTCATGACCGACGGCGTGTGGTGGTTCTTCCTGTTCTGGCTGCCCACCTACCTGTCGGCGCAGTACGGCATGAAAGGTGCGGATATCGTGATGCCGCTGGCCGTGCTGTACAGCATGACCATGGTCGGCAGCATCGGCGGCGGCTGGTTCCCCAGCTACTTCATGGCCCGCGGCGACGCACCTTATGACGGCCGCATGAAAGCCATGCTGGTGATCGCACTGTTTCCGCTGGTGGTATTGCTGGCGCAGCCGCTGGGCTACATCAGCTTCTGGATACCGGTATTGCTGATTGGCGTGGGCGCGTCGGCGCACCAGGCGTGGTCGTGCAACATCTTCACCACCGTGTCCGACATGTTCCCGCAGAAGACCGTGGCCTCGGTGGTCGGCATCGGCGGCATGGCCGGCGGCCTGGGCGGTGTGGTGATGACCAAGATCGGCGGCTGGGTGTTCGACTATTACAAGTCGATCAACGATATTCACACCGGCTACATGATCATGTTCGCGATCTGCGCGCTGGCCTACCTGGTGGCATGGAGCGTGATGAAGACGCTGGTGCCGCGCCACAAGGAAATCACGGACCTCTAAAAGCGGCGGCGATCAAGTAGGAGGGGGCTTGCTCCCGATGGCAGTGGGTCAGTCGACTGATAATTGACTGAAACACTGCTATAGGGAGCAAGCCCCCTCCCACATTTTGATCGCCGTTTATCAGACCAGGTTACGGGTTGCGCGTGACTCGCCAAATGGTATTGGCCAGGTCATCGGCAATAATCAGCGCGCCTTTGGGGTCAACCGTCACGCCCACCGGGCGGCCGCGGGTCTTGCCGTCATCGCCGCGAAAGCCGGTGGCGAAATCAATCGGCTCACCGGCCGGTTTGCCATTGCTGAACGGCACGAAGATCACCTTGTAGCCCACCGGGTTGGGACGGTTCCAGCTGCCGTGTTCGCCCACGAATACGCCGTCGGCAAACCCGGCGCCCATGGCCGGGATGGAAAAGTCCACGCCCAGCGCCGCCACGTGGGAGCCAAGGCTGTAATCCGGCCTGATCGCAGCCGCCACCTTGGCCGGGTTCTGCGGTTGTGCCCGTGGGTCGACGTTCTGCCCCCAATAGCTGTAGGGCCAGCCGTAGAAGGCGCCTTCCCGCACCGAAGTCAGGTAGTCCGGCACCAGGTCCGGGCCCAGTTCGTCGCGTTCGTTGACCACCGTCCACAATTGCCCGGAACCCGGTTGAATGGTCAGCGCAGTCGGGTTGCGCAGGCCTGTGGCGTAAGGCTTGTGTGCGCCAGTGGCGGCGTCGATCTGCCAGACCATCGCGCGGTCGATCTCCACTTCCATGCCACGTTCGGTCACGTTGCTGTTGGAGCCGATGCCCACGTAGAGCTGGCGCCCGTCCTCGCTCACGGCCAGGGACTTGGTCCAGTGGTGGTTGATCTGCGCCGGCAGGTCGGTGACTTTGGTCGGTGCGCCTCTGGCCTTGGTCTGGCCGTCGGCATAGTCGAAGCTCACCAGCGCATCCTGATTGGCCACATAGAGCTTGCCGTTGGCGAAGGCCAGGCCGTAGGGCGCGTTGAGGTTGTCGGCAAACACGGTCTTGAGTTCGTACTTGCCATCGCCGTCCGCATCGCGCAGCAGGGTGATGCGGTTGCCGCTCTTGACCTTGGTGTTGCCCTCGGCCTTGATCAGGCTGGCGATCACGTCCTTGGGCTTGAGCTTGGCCGCGCTGCCGCCGCGACCTTCGGCCACGAGAATGTCCCCGTTGGGCAGCACCAGAGTCTGGCGCGGGATCGCCAGGTCGGTGGCAATGGCGGTCACGCTGAAGCCTTCGGGCACCGTGGGCTTGCGGTCGCCCCAGGGGGTCGGCTCGGCAATTTTCATGCTCGGCAGCAGGCTGCTTTGCTGTTCCGGCAACTTGGGATCCGGGCCACGGGCCTGGGTCTTGTCGCCTTCGCCACCGCAGGCAACCAGCAGCAGTGCGGCGCTTAATAAGGTGAGGGTGTGGGACGTTTTCATTTGCTACCTCCGGCACGCAGGCCAATCCAGGTTGCCGCCAGGGTCAGCAGCAGCACGATGGCCGACAGCACCAGGCCGGCGGGCATGGCGGCGTAGGCATCCTTGGCGTGCTGGAAGGCATTGACCAGGCCCAGGACCCAGGTGGCCAGCAACAGCAACACGTACAGCACTGGTGCCCCGGTCTTGCGCTCGGCGCGTACCAGGTTGACCAGCGCGCACAACAGCGCCAAACCGCAAAACACCAGCGCACCGGCGATCAGCCAGGAGGCAAAGTTGGCCCACTGAATCTGGAAGGTCTGGGTGTAGGCGATGTCACTGAGCAGGGCGCCGAGAAACAGCGGCACGGTGCCGGCGAGCAAGGTCGCATGCAGCGGCCCGGGGGTTATGCGTTGATACGCGGGAAGGGTAGTCATGGGGGAACGGCTCCTTGTTGTACAACGCCCCAGGTTCGGGGCAGCGCATAGGAAAGGAACGCAGCATTTGTCAGAAAGTTCAGCGCATCTCGTGTCTAAATATTATGAACCGCCAGGGTCAGCCACCGGCCCAACACCTTACAATCCTGCTCAATACTTCCACGCCAGGCCCTTCCATGACCCACCCTCGCATCGGTTTCGCGTGCCAGTACCGGCACCCCGAACGCCTGCTGTCCAACAGCGCCCTCAAGTTGATCGAAGGCCCGTACAACCCGCGCACCACCACGTTGCGCTGGATGGACGGGGTGGCGCCAGAGGTCGCCCGCGCCAGGCTGGTCGAGGTAGTCAGCCATAACCTGGCGGCTCAACTGCGTCTGCTGGCCTACGTTGCCGACCTGCCGCCGACCCTGCGCATGCTGCGCTTGAGCAGCGACCTGCTGCCGTTTTACAGCCACCCGAAAGTCGCCGCCTTCTATCAGGACCCGGCCATTGCCAGCCAATTGCTCGAAGGCTTCGCCGCCATCGGCGACCTGGCGCGCGCGTCGGACATTCGCCTGTCATTCCACCCCGGCCAGTACTGCGTGCTCGGCTCGGAAAACCCCGGCGTGGTGGAAAACAGCCTGGCCGAATTTGAATACCACGCCGACATGATCCGCATGATGGGCTACGGCCGGCGCTTTCAGGACCTCAAATGCAACGTGCACATCGCCGGTCGCCTGGGCGTGGCGGGCACGCGCGCGGTGTGGTCGCGTTTATCGGAGGTGGCGCGTAACTGCATTACGTTTGAAAACGACGAAAAGACCTACGGCCTCGATCACTGCCTGCAAGTGGCCGACCTGGCGCCCGTGGTGCTGGATATTCACCACTGCTGGATCAACGAAAACGACTACATCGACCCCGATTCGCCGCGGGTTGCCCGCGTGATCGAAAGCTGGCGCGGCGTGCGCCCGACCATGCATTACTCCCAGCCCCAGGAGGTACTGCAGGAAATGGGCTTTGACGCCGAGCACAAACTGGAAATGGATGCCTTGCTGAAGGTGGTCTCCAAGCGTGACCTTTATGCCCACAGCGCGCAAATGTGGAACCGCTGGACCAACGATTACGCGCTGCAGTTTTTTGATCGTTTCGACATCATGCTCGAAGCCAAGGACAAGAATGTGGCGGCGCTGGCATTTTATGAGCATTTCAAGAAAAGCTCAGCGGCCTCCAACTGACACAGCTTCTCCGTGATGAGTGGGCGTGTTGTGGCGAGCGGGCTTGCCCTAATGCCGTTCAGTTAAGAACAGCCCCCTGTGTGAGCGGCGGTGTGCCTGGCCTGCGAAAGCGGTGCGTCAGTCAGCATCCATGTTTGCCGGGCCGACGCCTTCGCAGGCAAGCCAGCTCCCACATTTGATCGCGTTCACATTCCCCATTCCGGTCGGCTCTCAGGCCGCCGCGCTTTTGCTTTTGATCTGAGGCGCCCCGTCAAACACGCTGGCCGAACGCAGGCTTTGGAGGGTGGGTAACCCGGCAGGACGCCGGGTTAGCCGCGCTGGGCCAAGGATGGCCCATCGCGGCGGCCCACGCTCCAAAGCCTGCGTTCGGGCACACCGAGCCTGGGCGAGGTGCCGAGTGTTGGGGCGAAGCGTTTTGGGTTACTTTTTGCGCTCTTCAAAAAGTGACCCGCTGTAAGAGCGGAACCCCAAGTCGCCGTTACCGCAGAAACGGATATGTACACCGAAAAATGGCTTTCGCGAGCAAGTCGCACCGCCGCTTCCACAGAGAATCTGCGCTTAACTGAACGGCATTGGGGCTTGACCCGCGTTGGGCTGCGCAGCAGCCCCCTATCCCAGACTGCACGCCGTATCTGACCCAGCAGCGGCGTACTTCATTGAGAGGGGGCGCTTCGCACCCCAACGCGGGGCAAGCCCGCTCGCCACAAGGGTTCGCTCTATACGAACGGTTAATCAGTCCCTAAGACTTGAACCGTCCCACCAACCCATTCAACTCCTCCGACAGTTGCGACAACCGCCCCGAGTCGTCCTGCGCCGAATGGGCCAGGCTTTCCACCAGCCGTGCTTCGTCGTAGATCTGCTGGATATGCCGGTTGATCTCTTCGGCCACGCTGTGTTGTTCCTCGGCGGCGGCGGAGATCTGCAGGTTCTGGTCGCGGATTTCGTTGACTGAGGTCTGGATGCCTTCGAAGCTGTCGCGCGCGCTTTCGATGGACGACACGCTGGCACGGGACAAGTCCATGCAGCTGTTCATCTTCTGCGTGACTTCCTCGGTCTTGCTGCCGAGGGAGCCCAGCAGGTGCTCGATTTCGCCGGTGGAGTCGGACGTGCGCTTGACCAGCGCGCGCACTTCGTCGGCCACCACCGCAAAACCACGGCCCTGGTCACCGGCCCGGGCGGCTTCGATGGCGGCGTTGAGCGCCAGCAGGTTGGTCTGTTCGGCAATCGCGCGGATGGTGCCGAGGATCTGGTTGATGCTGCGGCTGCCGGCTTCCAGCTCGACCATGGCCTGGGACGATTCGCTCAGGCGCCGGCCCAGGCGGTTGACGTTGTCGGTGGTCACTTCGATCTGCTGCTTGCCCTCGGCGACACGGCGGTGACCGTTTTCGGCCGACTCGGCCGCGCCGCTGCAGGAGCGCGCCACCTCGTTGGCGGTGGCGACCATTTCATTGAACGCGGTCGATACCAGCTCCACAGCCTCGCGCTGGCGTCCGGCCGCTTCGTTCATGTTGTGCGCCACTTCGCTGTTGACCCGTGAGGCGTCCTGCAAATTGGTCGATGCCGACCCGATGCGCTGGATCAGATGGCGAATGGCGGCCAGAAACTTGTTGAACCAGCCGGCCAGTTCGGCGGTTTCATCCTTGCCCTGGATCTGCAGGTCATGACGCAGGTCACCTTCGCCCTCGGCGATCGACTGCAAGCCACTGCTGACCTGGCCGATCGGCTTGACGATCACCTTGGAAAACGCCGCCGCGAGCAGCCCGAAGATCAGCACCAGCACCACCACGATGACGGCGGTGATATAGGTCATGCGGGTCGCGGCCGCCATCACTTCGTTGTATTCGATCAGCCCCACATAACGCCAGCCCAGACCAGGCGAGGTCCAGATGTTGGCCATGTAGCGCACGCCGTCGATCACCACCTCGGTGGAGCCCTGAGGGGTGTTGGCCAGTTGTGCGTACGGCGCGCCGAGGTCCTTGAGCGGCTTGAAGTTATGCGCGGCGTCGCGCGGGTCCACCAGCACCACGCCGTCTTCGATCAGCATCACGTAGCCGCTGTCTCCCAGCTTGATACTCTTGAGCAACTCGGTGAGGTTCTTCAGCGACACACTGACCACGAACACGCCCTTGGGCTTGCCGGCGTTATCCAGCAACGTGCGCGCAGTGCCCACCAGGGCCACGTCGTCTTTATCGTAATAGTAAGCCGGGGTGCGCACGGTCTTGCCGGGGCTGGCCATGGCGGCCTTGTACCACGGGCGGGCGCGCGGGTCGTATTTGGCCAGCTGTGGATCGTCAGGCCATTTGACGTAGGTGCCGTCCTCGAGGCCAATGGACAAGATGGCCGCCGCAGGGTGAGTGGTGCCAAAGCGCGCAAACTGCTCGATCACTCGCTGCGCCTGGGGCGGCATCGGCTGGCTGGCCGCATCGGCGCCCTGATAGTTTTTCAGCGTGTCCACAGAGGTGTATACAGGATCAGCGGCCATTTGGTCGACGTTCTGCACCGTACCATCGAAGAACTGCCGGATGTTGCCGTCGATCTGGCGAATTTCGCGAGTGCTGCCATCGATGAACTGATCG
Source organism: Pseudomonas trivialis (assembly GCF_036864995.1). Lineage (NCBI taxonomy): Bacteria > Pseudomonadati > Pseudomonadota > Gammaproteobacteria > Pseudomonadales > Pseudomonadaceae > Pseudomonas > Pseudomonas trivialis. The sequence goes on from NZ_CP142151.1 coordinate 2,559,860, forward strand.
ACCGCCTCGGTGCGCGTGTTCATGACGGAGATCACCGCGACCAGGCTGACCGGGATAAAAGCGACGCAGACGAAGGCGAGCACCAGCTTGTTCTTTATTTTCATGGGGACGACCATCAGCGGGGAGGGCGGCCAAATCGTCTGCCCTGGGCGGGCACGGCGACTTGATTTCACTGACTGTTTCGGCCTGAGGGTGGTAAAGCTTTAGCGTTATTTTGTGTACAACTTGTCGCTCATGAGCGGCGCCTTCCCTGGCACCGTTTTTACCCGTTTATTGCGCCTGGCTGCAGTCGCGCGGCGTGATACCTTTTTCCTTGGCGTACTGCTTCGCCGAGGCCTCGATGATGGGGCGCAACAGCGCGCGGTCGGCCTGCACCCAGTCGCTGATCAGGTTCCAGCGCTGCCCGTCCCATTGCTGGAAGCGCACTGCGCCGCCGCCCTCATGGTCGGCGCAGGACAGCTTCAGCGGCTGCACCAGGCCCTTGGCGCCCAGCGCCTGCAATCGCGCATCGTCCAGGTTCAGGTGCTCGAAGCCCCAGCGCACTTGCTCGCCGGTCAGCGGTTGGTGGCCGTATTTCTCCTGGGCCAGGCGGACGGCTTCGACGTTGAGAATGCCGTTGACCACGCCCAGGTTGTAATACACGGTGCCAAAGCGCTTGGGGTCGGCGAGGTTGCCCTTGCCCGGGTCGATCACGCTGTGCTGGATGCCTTGCAGCACGGGAAAGTCGGTGCCCGAAGGGTGAGTGGTGATGGCGATGAAACCCTTGGCCGCGCTTCCGGCCGGCACCACGTCTTCTTCCGAATTGCTCCAGATGTTGCCGATGATGTGATCGGCCGGGTAGCCGACTTTTTGTGCCGACTTGAGCGCCACCGGGTTCATCACGCCCCAGCCGCGCAGGATCACCCAGTCCGGCTTGAGGCGGCGGATGTTCAGCCATTGCGATTGCTGTTCGTTGCCCGGATGGGGCACTTCGAGCAGTGTCAGTTCGAAGCCGGCATTTTTCGCCAGTGTCTCCAGCACGCCGTTGGTTTCCTTGCCATACGGCGAGCCGTGATAGAGCACGGCGATTTTCTTGCCCTTGAGCTTGTCGGCGCCGCCTTCACGTTGGCCGATGTAATTGATGATCGCCGAGACTTCCGAATACGGGTTGAGCTGCAACGGGAACACATAGGGGAAGACGCTGCCGTCGGTGGAGTCGGTGCGGCCGTGGTTGATGGTGATCAGCGGCAGCTTGTCGGCGCTCGAGCGCTCCAGCGTGGCATAGGCCATGCCCACTGACAGCGGGTTGGTGGCCGCTGCCGGCGCACCGTTGAGCCCGCCCTTGAGGCGCTCGTAGCATTCGACGCCTTTTTCTACCACGTACTCGGTTTCGCATTCGCTCCAGGTCAGCTTGACGCCGTTCACGCCCCCCTGGGCGTTGACGTATTGCAGGTAGTCGATGAACCCGCCGAAGAACCCGCTGCCACCGGCGGCATAAGGGCCGACGCGGTAGCTTTGCAAAGGAAAGTATTGTTCGTTGGCGGCCTGGGCCGCGGCCGTGAACCCGGCGGTCATCAAGGCCAGGCCAAGTGCCAGGCGGCGCAGCGATAAGCGGTGGGGCATAGAGGCGATTCCTTGAGCAGTGATTGAATGTCAGTAACTGAATTCAGTAACGCAGCGGCCACACCCTGGCCCGTTGACGAAAGCGCTGCCACAGCCGGGCCAGCCCCTCGGGTTCCTTGATCAGGAAGGCGATGATCAGCGCGCCGAACAGCATCTTCTGGATATTTTCCAGCTGGCCCGCGTCCATCAACCCGGCAGGCAGCAGCCCAAAGAGGTTGCCCAGCAGAATCGGGAACAGCACGATGAAGGCCGCGCCGAGAAGGTTGCCGAGCACACTGCCCAGGCCGCCGATAATGATGATGAACAGCACCTGGAACGAGCGGCTCAGGTCAAAACCGTGGGGCTCCACGGTGCCCAGATAAGCGAATGCCCACAGTGAGCCGGCGATGCCCAGGTAGAAGCCGCTGATGGCGAACGCCAGCAGCTTGGCCTTGTACAGGCGAATGCCGATGACGGCGGCGGCGGTGTCCATGTCGCGCACCGCCATCCAGTTGCGGCCCAGTTCGCTGCGCACCAGGTTCTTGCCCAGCCAGAACAGCGCCACCACCACCGCCAGGGTCAACACGTAGCGGCCCCGAGGCGAGCTGAAGTCCAGTCCGGCAATCAGCAGCGGTGGCGAGGTGATCACGCCGGACGCGTTGTCATTGGTAAACCAACTGAAGCGGGTGAGCACCCACTCCACCACGAACTGCGCGGCAAGCGTCGCCACCAGCAGGTAAAAGCCTTTGATGCGCAGGCTCGGCAAACCGAACAGCACCGCCACCAGCGCGGCGATCACGCCGCCCAATGCAAAACTCAACAGCAGCGGCAAGCCGGGCACGCGCAATTGCAGGTTGTAGGCGGCAAACGCGCCCACTGCCATGAACGCCGCCGAGCCCAGCGACAGCTGCCCGGCGTAGCCGGTTAGCAGGTTGAGGCCAAGGCCTGCGAGCGACAACACCAGCAGCGGCACCAGGATCGCGCTGAACCAGTAGTCGTTGCCCAGCCAGGGCACGCCGACAAAGGCCAACCCCAGCAACAGCCACAAGGCGACGCGGTCCTGGCGCAGGCGGAACGTGCGGCGCTCGGCCGCGTAAGAGGTACTCAGTTGACCGACTTCTTGATACAGCATGCAGGCATTTCCTCAGGGGCAATCAGACCCGTTCGATGGCGCGTTCGCCGAACAACCCTGCCGGGCGCACCAGCAGAAACAGCATGGCGAGCACATAGGGCACCCAGTTCTCAATGCCACTGCCGATGATCGGGCCGAGGTAGATCTCCGCGACTTTCTCGGTGGCACCGATGATCAAGCCGCCGACAATCGCCCCGCTGATCGAAGAAAACCCGCCGATGATCAGCACCGGCAAGGCCTTGAGCACCACCAGCGACAGCGAGAACTGCACCCCCAGGCGCGCGCCCCACAGCAACCCGGCCACCAGCCCGACAAAACCGGCCACCGCCCACACCAGCGCCCAGATACGTGGCAGGCGGATGCCCACCGCCATCGAGGCCAGCGGATCATCCGCCACCGCGCGCAACGACAGGCCGATCCGCGTCTTGTTGAACAGCAACGACAGCGCCACCACCAGCACGGCGGCGGTGCCGGCGGCAAACAGGTCGAATTGCGACAGCAGCATGCCGCGGATCTCCAGCGGCTCGTCGGCAATGCCGAGGTCGAGGCCATGCACCTGCGCGCCCCATAGAAACTGCGCAAACCCTTCGATCAGGTAGGACAGGCCCAGGGTGGCCATGAACAGGATGATCGGCGGGCGATTGACCAGCGGGCGCAGCACCACTTTTTCGATCAGCAGCGCCAGCACCACCATGCTCGCCAGCGTCGCCACAAAGGCCCAGGCAAACGGCAGGCCGCGCTCGATCAGGCTGACAAAGGTCAGCGCAGCGAACAGCACCATGGCGCCCTGGGCGAAGTTGAACACCCCCGAGGCCTTGTAGATCAGCACAAAACCGATTGCCACCAGCGCATACATCACGCCCGCCAGCAGGCCGCCGATCAGTACTTCGAAGAAAAACTCCATGCTCAGCTCCCCAGGTAGGCCGCGATAACGTCAGGGTTGGCGCGCACTTGTTGCGGGGTGCCGTCGCCGATCTTGCGACCGTAGTCGAGCACCACCACGTGGTCGCACACGCCCATGACCACGCCGATATCGTGTTCGATCAACACCACGGTGGTGCCGAACTCGCGGTTGATGTCGCGAATGAACTGGCTCATTTGCAGCTTCTCCTGGGCGTTCATGCCGGCCATGGGTTCATCCAGCAACAACAGCGTGGGTTCGGCGGCCAGAGCGCGGGCCAGCTCGACGCGTTTTTGCAGGCCGTAGGGCAGGGTGCCCACCGGCGCATGGCGCCAGGGATGAATCTGCAAAAAGGCGATGATCTTTTCCGCGTACAGGCGGTGGGCGTCGTCTTCGCGTGGCGCGCGGCCCAGGCGCAGCATCTGTTCGATCCAACTGCTGCGGCGCTTGAGGTTGCGACCGGTGAGTACGTTGTCGAGCACGCTCATGCCCTTGAACAGCGCAATGTTCTGGAAGGTGCGCGCGATGCCGCCTTCGGCCGCCTGGTGCGCGCGCATGCGCTGGCGCGTCTGGCCTGCGTAGTGAATGCGCCCGCTCTGCGGCGTGTAAACGCCGTTGATCACGTTGAGCAGCGAGCTTTTACCGGCGCCGTTGGGGCCGATCAGCCCGCAGATGTGGCCGGTCCTGACCTCGAAAGTGATCGAGGTAATGGCCTTGACGCCCTTGAATGATAAGGAAATGTCATCGAGCCGCAGTAATACCGAATCAGTGAAAGGGCGCATGGTGGGCTCGTCAGGCAGATTGGGAAAGCATGGAGTCGGTGGCTTCGAGGCGCGCAGCGGGTTCTTGCCAATGGCCAGGACGAATCCCCAGCGCAGCGAAGAACGTCGCGCTTTGTGGGCTCAGCGCCGGCCCCACCAGCAACGGCACGCGCAGTCGGCTCATGCCCAGCACATCGAGCAAGGGGCGGCGCACCAGCCAGTGGCCCAGCCAACGGCGCACGGGTGATTCGCTCGGCTGCAGGGCCCAGTGGTACAGCGCATGGCTGACAGTGCCCGGCAGCGGCAGGCGTTCACGCACCCAGTGCTCCAGGCGCGCGTAGGATTCGCGGGTGCCCAGCACCAGGGTCGGGCCCAGCTCGCGGCGGTCGGTGTCGCGGGTGGCCAGGGCTTCGGGGAAGTTCAGGCGAAAGCCTGCGTGCAGCCAGGGCGCGAGCAGGTAGCGCGCCTGGCCGCTGGCGGCGAACACCCGCGCGGCCAGGGCCTCTTCGCCTGCGCTGAGCTGTTCGCGCGCGACCAGTGCGCGCGAATCGGCCAGTAACTGCGCGTGGGTCAGGCCCAGCGCGCTGCCTGCGTGAAAAACGAAGGCGGTCGCATCGGATTGGCGTGCGCAGGGTGGCGCAGGGGCGTCGGTGCGCAGATCGGCGTAGGCGATCAGGTTGGCGTTGAGGTGCTGGCTCAGGCCTCGTCCGTCGAGGTACACAATCACACTGTGCCCGCTCAGTTGCTGCAGCGCGTCGAGGTTCTGCACGAGCACGAAGCGCGGTCGCAGCCCGTTCAGCAATGCGCGGTGGTCACGGTCGGGGTCAAGCAGGGTGACGCTGGCGCCCAACCACTGCGCGGCCAGTGCCATCAGCAGCGCTTCGGGATGCGCCTGGCTGATGATCAACAGGTCATCGTTGCGCCCGAACTGGCGCTCCTGCAGGGCGGCAGCGAGCTGGCCGACGTCCCGGGCCAGTTCGCTCCAGCTGCGTTCATGCCAGATACCCAGGCGCTTGTGGCGCAAGGCAATCGCCGAGCCACGGGTTCGGGCCTGGTGCAGCAGCGCCTGGGGCAGTGTGTGGGGCATGGCGGCATCCTTCGAAGGGTATGCGAAGGTGTTTGCACGCGCCGTGCCAGGCTGATAACTGCCTTTATATCAAATGGATAGACGTTACTCCTAAGGTGATTTGTCTGTGTTGATTCAGCACAGGCTGTCCGCGCAGTGTTGTTGGGCCAACAGTGCCGCTAGGTCGGGATCAGCCCCGTGTCTCGGTAGGTTTGCACCAGTTCGTCGTAAAGGTCGATGTCGGCGCGGCTGCGCGCGATCAATTGCGCGCCGGCGATGGCGGTGTAGATGGCACGTGCGCGGCGCTGGCACGCTTCGGTGTCGCCAGTGCCGAGTTGTGCGAGCAGGTCCGCGAGCCAGGCGATGTTGATGTCCGCAAACGTCAGCACTTCCTGCTTCACGGCCTCCGGTAAATCCTGGTATTCGGCCGCCATGAAGCTGGACAGGCACAGGCGGTTGCCGTCTTCGAGGGTCCTGCGAAAGATGTTCGGGTAGTGCTGCAGGCAGTCCAGCGGTTGTGGGTGGTCACTGCGCAGGGTGTCCAGGGCCGCTGCGGTGTCTTCCCAATAACGCCTGGCCACCGCGGCGCCGAGGTCCGCCTTGCTGGCGAAGTGGTAGTAGATGCTGGCGTTCTTGATCCCCACCGTCTCGCCGATGCTGCGAAAGTTGATGCCGTTGTAGCCGTAGTGCTGGGCCGAAATCCTCGCGGCTTCGAGGATGGCTTCGCGTGCGTTGACGCTCACAGGTGGATTCCTTGGTCGAGGGACAGGGATCTGATTCTACGCCCACAAGCATTTGCCTGCCAACTGATAGGTAGTGCTTGACAGGGGCTGACAAGGCGCCCAGTCTTTACCTACCACTTGACAGGTAGGTGCGCTGGTCAAGCCTTTCAATGCCCTTTGAGCGAGAGATCCCCATGAAAATTTATGACTGGTACAACGGCCCTTATCCTGCCCGTGTCCGTATTGCACTGGCGGAAAAGGGCCTGCTGCCCAGCATCGAATTCGTTTCGGTCAATTTGTGGAACGGTGAGCATAAAAAGCCCGTTTTTCTGGCCCTTAACTACTCCGGCACCTTGCCGCTGCTGGAGCTCGACGACGGCACGCTCATCGCCGAATGCACGGCTATCACCCAATACCTGGATACGCTGCACGGCCATCCGACGCTCACCGGCAAGACGCCGACCGAGCAGGGCCTGATCCATATGATGACCAAGCGCGCCGAAATCGAATTCATGGACGCGGTCAGCGTGTACTTCCATCACGCCACACCCGGCCTCGGGCCAGAGGTTGAGTTGTATCAGAATGCTGAGTGGGGCAACCGTATGGGTGACAAGGCGGTCAGGGGCATGCGCTATTTCGACGGCCTGCTGAAGACTCGCCCGTTTGTTGCCGGTAATGAGTTTTCCATGGCCGACATCGCCGTGTTGGGCGGCATGATCTTCGCCGATCTCGTGAACCTGCCCGTCCCGCAGGACTGCGAGTCGCTGCTGGCCTGGCACGCCAGGATCAACGAGCGCCCAAGCGTCCAGGCCTGGTGCGCGATGGTGGCGCAGCAGCAGTAACGCGATCATCCGGCACTGGCGAGCGAGCTTGTTTGTGGCGAGCGGGCTTGTCGTGGCAAGCGGGCTTGTTGTGGCGAGCGGGCTTGCCCCGCGTTGGGGGGCGAAGCCCCCCGTCAAGGCCGAGTGTGGTGTGCCAGATACACCGCAGACGCCGGGTTTGGGGCTGCTTCGCAGCCCAACGCGGGGCAAGCCCGCTCGCCACAACAAGCCCGCTCGCCACAATAAACTTGCTCGCCACAGTGCGGCGTTACCGGATCTATTAGAGGTCTTGGCGAAATGCCGTATGACTTCCGGCCAGAATCTCACCGGTTGCCACAATTGTGGCGTAGTCCATCGCCAGGTTGCTGAGCGAAAGGGCGTGCACGTCTTCGGCGGGCCAGAGGCGCCCGGATAAGTCGGTCTGGTCAAAGGTGTAACAGGCGTCCGAAACCACCGTCACGTCGAACCCCAGGTTACCGCCCGAGCGGGCGGTGGCTTCGACGGAGTTGTTGGTGATCACGCCGACAATCGTACGAGCAGTCGCCAAACATAGCTCAGCAATTTCGAGGTGTGGTGGATTAAAAGATCTGCCTGACAAACTGGCTACTCCATGGCAAGCGAGCTTGTTGTGGCGAGCGGGCTTGCCCCGCGTTGGGGGGCGAAGCCCCCCCGTCAAGGCCGAGTGTGGTGTGCCAGATACGCCGCAGGCGCCGGGTTTTGGGCTGCTGCGCAGCCCAACGCGGGGCAAGCCCGCTCGCCACGGGAGATGGGCTCGCCTGAAATCCTGGCTGACCTGCTCCTCAATCATGCCTCAGCGATTGAACCGCTCAACCAGCGCGTACTGCGTGGCTGCGGTGTTGGTCAGTTCCTTGCTCAGGTCGGTGGATTGATGGGCCTGCAACGAGGTCTGGTCGGCCAGTTCGGCGATGGTGGTGATGTTGCGACTGATCTCTTCGGCGACCGCGCTTTGCTCCTCGGTGGCGGCGGCGATCTGGGTGGTCATGTTGGTGATATTGGCCACCGCTTCGCTGATGCCGACCAGCGCCTGGTCGGCTTCGAGCACCCGGGCCACGCCTTCCTCGGCCTGGCGGTGGCCGTTCTGCATGCTGCTGACCGCGTTATTGGACGAGGCCTGAAGCTGGGTGATCAGGGCGTGGATCTGCGTGGTGGATTGCGAAGTGCGTTGCGCCAACTGGCGTACTTCGTCGGCCACCACGGCAAAGCCGCGTCCTTGCTCGCCGGCGCGTGCCGCTTCGATGGCGGCGTTGAGGGCCAGCAGGTTGGTCTGGTCGGCAATGCCTTTGATCACATCGACCACGCTGCCGATTTCGTCGCTGTCGCGGGCCAGTTGCGCCACGGTGGCGCCGGTTTCGCCGACCACAGCGGACAAACGCTCGATGGCTTCACGCGTATCGCGCGCCACTTCACGACCACGACCGGTGAGCACATTGGCCTGCTGGGTGGCGTCTGCCGTGCGTTGTACGTGGCTGGCGACTTCCTGGGTGGTGGCGGCCATCTGGTTGACCGCTGCCGACACCTGTTCGGTTTCGACACGCTGGCGGTCCAGGCCCTGGGCGCTGGCGGTGGCCAACTGGTCGGACTGGCCGGCGAGGGCGCTGAGCTGCTCGGCGCTGTCCTGCAGGCGCGTCAGGCAGGTTTTCAGGCGCGCAGTCTGGCTGAGGAACGCGGTTTCCAGACGTGCCTGGGGCCCGCGTGCGTCGCTGTACATCTGCGCGATCAACGCATCCGAGGTCGACGGTTCCACACCCGCCAGCAGGCGCAGTGTGCTGCCTTGGCGCCAGCGCGCGCAGAGCACGCCCACCGGCACGGCCACGGCCAGCGCAACGGCAACCGCCACCGGAGCGCCGAGAAACATCCCGGCCACGCTGCCAGCCAGGCCCGTGGCCATGTACGGCACGCACGCCACGGCTGTCGGCAGCCAGGCATCCTGGCGCGGTACACCGGGTTTGCCTCGGCTGATCCGCTGGTACAGCGCCTGGGCGCGGCGGATTTCATCGGCGGTGGGTTTTACGCGCACCGACTCGAAACCGACGACGCGGCTGCCGTCGTATATCGGCGTGACGTAAGCGTTGACCCAATAGTGATCGCCGTTTTTCGAACGGTTCTTGACGATGCCCATCCATGGCTGGCCTTGCTTGAGCGCGCGCCACATGTGCGCAAACACCGCCGGCGGGACATCGGGGTGACGCACGATATTCTGCGGTGCGCCGATCAGATCGGCGCGATCAAAACCGCTGATATCGACGAACGCGTCGTTGCAGTAAGTGATCATCCCCTGGGTGTCGGTGGCGGAGATGAGTTTCTGCGACGGCGCGAGGGAAATCTCACGCTGTGTTACGGGCTGGTTGTTGCGCATGGTGCTGCTCCCTGAAGTGCCAGACAGGTCATCGGCATCACCTCGAATAAGTTGATGGCCGATTTTTCGCCAGGCACTCCGGGACGGCATTCAGGGGCGTGAAGCGACCTCATCGAGGTGGTCGAGCAGGTCCTGCGGGTCTTCGTAAACCCGCAGCGCGCCCGCACGTTCCAGCTCGCCGATGTCATAGCCCCCCGACAGCAGGCCGATTCCGGTGGCCTTGGCACGCCGCGCCGCGAGCATGTCCCACACGGCGTCGCCGATGACCAGGCACTCGTCGATTGGCACCTTCATATGCCGCGCGGCGGCCAGAAACAGGTCCGGGTCGGGCTTGCCGTACTTCACATCGTCACGGGTGATGATGTTCACCTCGTCAATGTCCAGTTCCAGCGCCTTGAGGTTGATCTTCGCGGTGTCCAGGCCGCCGCTGGTGGCGATGCACCAGTTGAGGCCGACCTGGCTGAGGTGATCGAGCAGCGCGACGGCGCCCGGCAGCGCAATGATCTGCCCCTGCAGTCGCGCATACGCCTCGGCATGCAGTTTGCTCAGGCGTTCGGCTTGGGGCTCGCTGATGTCGAGCCCGGTTTCGCGGGACAGCGACTTGAGCATCAGGCCGCCGCTCATGCCGATTCTGCGGTGGATGCGCCACATCGCAAGGGGGATGCCTTCGGCGTCGAGGGCTTCTTTCCAGGCGGCCACGTTTTGGTAAACGCTGTCGGTGAGGGTGCCGTCGAGGTCGAAAATAAAGGAGGTTTGAGGTCGCATGGGGCTGTTCTCCGATCAGAAAAAAGATGATGGGACATCAGCTTGAGTGACATCACAGGCTTTGGAGTGCCCCGGGGTTTTGCCGTTCGATTTTTTGCTCATTCGCGCAGGCTTTGGCAAAAGCCTGAAACTTTCCGGGGAAAAACCTCATAATGGCGGCCATTTTTGTTCAGTCGTTATTCTGGTGTGCCCCCATGGAAATCAAGGTCAACTTTCTCGACAACCTCCGACTTGAAGCGAAGTTCGATGACTTCACGGTGATTGCCGACCAGCCGATTCGCTACAAGGGCGACGGTTCGGCGCCGGGGCCCTTTGATTATTTTCTCGCGTCGTCGGCGCTGTGCGCGGCGTACTTCGTGAAGCTGTATTGCCAGACGCGCAATATACCCACGGAAAATATCCGCCTGTCGCAGAACAACATCGTCGACCCGGAAAACCGTTACAACCAGATCTTCAAGATCCAGGTCGAGTTGCCCGCCGATATCTCCGACAAGGACCGCCAGGGCATCCTGCGTTCCATCGACCGCTGCACCGTAAAGAAAGTGGTGCAGGCAGGTCCCGAGTTCGTCATCGAGGAAGTCGAGAACCTCGACGCCGACGCCCAGGCCCTGCTGATGCCCGGCGCGACTGCAGGCGCTGGCACCCGCATCGCCGGCAAGGACCTGCCGCTGGAGCAGACCATCGCCAACATGTCCGCCATCCTCGCCGGGCTTGGCATGAAGATCGAGATCGCCTCGTGGCGCAATATCGTGCCCAACGTGTGGTCGCTGCATATCCGCGATGCGCAGTCGCCGATGTGCTTTACCAACGGCAAGGGCGCCACCAAGGAAGGCGCGCTGGCGTCGGCCCTGGGTGAGTTCATCGAGCGGCTCAACTGCAACTTTTTCTACAACGATCAGTTCTGGGGCGAGGAGCTGGCCAATGCGCCGTTCGTGCATTACCCGGATGAGCGCTGGTTCCAGCCTGGGCCCAACGACGAACTGCCGGGGGAAATCCTCGATGCGTACTGCCTGAAGGTCTACAACCGCGACGGCGAGTTGCGCGGTTCGCACCTGTTCGACACCAACTCCGGCAACGAAGCGCGCGGCATCGTTGCGCTGCCGTTTGTGCGCCAGTCCGATGGCGAGGTGGTGTATTTCCCGTCCAACCTGATCGAGAACCTCTACCTCAGCAACGGCATGAGCGCGGGCAATACCCTCGCCGAAGCCCAGGTGCAGTGCCTGTCGGAAATTTTCGAGCGCGCTGCTAAACGCGAAATCATCGAAGGCGAATTCGCCTTACCGGATGTGCCGGCTGAAGTGCTGGCCAAGTACCCCGGCATTCTGGCGGGCATTCAAGGCCTGGAGGCCCAGGGCTTCCCGGTGCTGGTCAAGGATGCGTCCCTGGGCGGCGAGTTTCCGGTGATGTGCGTGACCCTGATGAACCCGCGTACCGGCGGTGTATTCGCCTCGTTTGGCGCGCACCCAAGCCTGGAAGTGGCGCTGGAGCGCAGCCTCACCGAGCTGCTGCAAGGACGCAGTTTCGAAGGCTTGAACGATTTGCCGCAGCCGACCTTTGAAGCCCAGGCGGTCACCGAGCCGAATAACTTCGTCGAGCACTTCATCGACTCCAGCGGCGTGGTGTCGTGGCGCTTTTTCAGCGCGCAATCGGATTACGAATTCGTCGAGTGGGACTTCTCCGGCCAGGGCGAAGACTCCAATGCCGAGGAAGCCGCGACCCTGTTCGGTATCCTCGAGAGCATGGGCAAGGAGTCGTACATGGCGGTGTACGAGCACCTCGGTGCCACTGCCTGCCGGATCCTAGTGCCCGACTATTCGGAAATCTACCCGGTAGACGACCTGATCTGGGACAACACCAACAAGGCGCTGTTTTTCCGCGAAGACATTCTCAACCTGCACCGCCTGGATGACGCGCAACTGCACGCGCTGGTCGAACGCCTGATCGAAAGCGAGCTGGACGACTACACCGATATCACCACCCTGATCGGCATCGAATTCGACGACAACACCGCGTGGGGCCAATTGACCATCCTGGAGTTGAAGCTGCTGATCTTCCTCGCTCTCAAGCAGTACGAAGAAGCCAAGGAGTGCGTGGAGATGTTCCTGCAGTACAACGACAACACCGCCGAACGCGGCTTGTTTTACCAGGCGCTGAACGCGGTGCTGGAGATGGAGCTGGACGACGACCTGGCGCTGGCAGACTACGAGGCCAATTTCCGCCGTATGTTCGGCACTGAACGCATGGATGCAGTGATTGGCTCGGTAGACGGCAGCGTGCGCTTTTATGGCCTGACGCCGACCAGCATGAAGCTTGAAGGGCTGGACCGGCACCTGCGTCTGATCGAGAGCTACAAGAAGCTGCACAGCGCGCGGGCCGGGGTTACCTCCGCCTGAGACACGGTTTTCGTGTGGGAGGGGGCTTGCTCCCTCCCACAGTTGATCGTTGCTGCCTGGACATCTTTAGATGTGAGCCAGGGCCTGGGCCAGGTCGGCGCGCAAGTCCTCCACGTCTTCAACGCCCACCGACAACCGCACCAACCCGTCGCCAATCCCCAGTTGCGCGCGAGTGGCCGCCGGGATGCTGGCATGGGTCATGATCGCCGGGTGTTCGATCAGGCTTTCCACGCCGCCCAGGCTTTCGGCCAAAGCGAAGAGGTTGACGTTTTCCAGAAAACGTCTGGCACCGGCCAGGTCGGTGTTCAAGTCCACGCAAATCATCCCGCCAAACCCGTGCATCTGCTGTTGCGCCAGTTCGTGCTGTGGGTGGGATTTCAGGCCGGGGTAGTGCACCCGCGCCACTTGCGGTTGCTGCTCCAGCCAGGTCGCCAGTTGCAGTGCGTTGCTGCAATGGCGCTCCATGCGCAGGGCCAGGGTCTTCACGCCGCGCAGGGTCAGAAATGCATCGAACGGCCCGGCGATGGCGCCAACCGAGTTCTGCAGGAAGCCCAGGCGCTCGGCCAGCTCCGGGTTGTCGCCGACAATCGCGATGCCACCAATCACGTCCGAGTGGCCGTTGAGGTACTTGGTGGTGGAATGCACCACCACATCGAACCCCAGCTCCAGCGGGCGCTGGATCCATGGGCTGGCGAAGGTGTTGTCGGCCACGCAAATGATGCCGCGCGCACGGCAGATACGCGCCACGGCGCGCAGGTCGGTGAGGCTCAGCAGGGGATTGCTCGGGGTTTCGACCCAGACCATGCGCGTGTCGTCCTGCAACGACGCTTCAAACGCCGCCACATCGCTCAAGTCGACATAGCTGAACCGATGCCCGGCGCTGCGTTGGCGCACCTTGTCGAACAGGCGGAAGGTGCCGCCGTACAGGTCATTGCCGGAGACGATATGCGCGCCGGCATCGAGCAATTCCAATACGGTGGAGATCGCGGCCAGCCCGGAAGCGAAGGCGAATGCCTGAGTGCCGCCTTCCAGGTCCGCCACGCAGCGCTCCAGGGCAAAGCGCGTCGGGTTGTGGGAGCGGCCATAGTCAAAGCCCTTGTGCACACCGGGGCTGTCCTGCAGGTAGGTGGAGTTGGCGTAGATCGGCGGCATCAGCGCGCCCGTGCTCGGGTCGGGCGATTGCCCGGCGTGGATCACACGGGTGGCGAACGCGCTTTTATCGGGCTGGCTCATGCAAGGGATCTCCGTAAATGGTTGAGCAGATCGACGCGGGTGATCAGGCCGTGGAGGCCCGACGCGTCGGCAATGATGGCGACGAGGCCGCGATCCAGCTCGGCCTGCAGTTCGGCCAGGCTGGCGCCGGGGGCGAGGGTGTGCGGGGTGTCGGCCATGGCACTGGCAACAGTCATGGAAAAATCCGCAGCGTCATGGTGCAGGCCCAGCAGAATGTCGGACTCGTCGATCACCCCCACCAGTGTCCGGCCGTCCATCAGCACCGGCAGTTGTGACACGTCGGCCAGGCGCATGCGCTGGAACGCGGTGAGCAGGGTGTCGTCGGGGCTCACGCTGATGACGCGGCCGTCCTCGAAACGGCGGGCGATCAGGTCGCGCAGGTCGCCGTAATGTTTGTACTGCAACAGGCCGGCGTCGTTCATCCATTGGTCGTTGTAGACCTTCGACAGGTAGCGCGTACCGGTGTCGCACACAAAGGTCACCACGCGCTTGGGCTCGGTCTGTTCGCGGCAGTAGCGCAGCGCAGCGGCGAGCAGGGTGCCGGTGGATGAGCCGCCGAGAATGCCCTCGGCCTTGAGCAACTGGCGCGCGTGGTCGAAGCTTTCTTCATCGCTGATGGAGTAGGCGTGGCGCACGCTGGAGAGGTCGGCAATCGACGGGATGAAGTCTTCGCCGATGCCTTCCACCGCCCACGAGCCGGGTGTTTCCATGCGGCCGCTGCGGCTGTACTCGGCCATCACCGAGCCCACCGGATCGGCCAGCACCATCGCCAGCTCCGGCTGCACGCGCTTGAAAAACCGCGTGAGCCCGGTGAGCGTGCCCGCCGAACCCACGCCCACCACAATCGCGTCGAGGTCGTGCTGGGTTTGCGCCCAGATCTCCGGCGCGGTGCTGGTCTCGTGGGCCAGCGGGTTGGCCGGGTTGTTGAACTGGTCTGCGAAGAAAGAGCCAGGAATATCCTTGGCCATGCGCGCGGCCACGTCCTGGTAGTACTCGGGATGGCCCTTGCCCACATCGGAGCGAGTGATATGCACCTCGGCGCCCATGGCCTTGAGGTGCAGCACTTTTTCCGTGGACATCTTGTCGGGCACCACCAGCACCACGCGATAGCCCTTGGCCCGGCCGACCAGCGCCAGACCCAGGCCGGTGTTGCCGGCAGTGGCTTCGATAATGGTGCCGCCAGCGCGCAGACGACCATCGCGCTCGGCCGCGTCGATCATCGCCAGGCCGATACGGTCCTTGATGGAACCGCCGGGATTCTGTGATTCGAGCTTGAGAAACAGGGTGCAGGGGCCAGTGTCGAAACGGCTGACGCGAACCAGCGGTGTATTG
The DNA here is from genome assembly GCF_036864995.1 of Pseudomonas trivialis. Classification (NCBI taxonomy): domain Bacteria; kingdom Pseudomonadati; phylum Pseudomonadota; class Gammaproteobacteria; order Pseudomonadales; family Pseudomonadaceae; genus Pseudomonas; species Pseudomonas trivialis. Next base: position 2,574,944 of record NZ_CP142151.1, read on the forward strand.
CCGATCAGCTCGAGCACGGCGGGGCGGGAGGGTGTAGGCATGTCGTCACCTGAGTGCGGAAGGGGGACAGCAAATGCAAAACATGCCTTGGACCATAGGTCGAGATCATGCCACTCGCAACCGGGCGGTCGGGTGGATGTATTTTTTGGCGCATGGCGGATCAGGACGTCTTCAGCCACCCTGACGCAAAGCCTGCATCAGTTGCTCAACAACGAAGGCTTCGACGGCACCTTCACTGGCACCCGCTTCAAAAGCAGCACAGCATGCCGATTTTTCGCCGACGCAGATACGGTAGACAGCAATGACACTGCCAGGCCCGCCGCCGGTGTGTCCACACAGAGAATACCCACCGTCAATCGGACCCTGCATTACACCAAGGCCATAGCCCGGCGTAATCCAGGGGCGTCCGGGAATCGGACCGCCCAGGGGTCGCACCGTCTGCATTTCCTCAAGCAAGCTCGTTGGGAGCAGCAGGTCTGCACAGAAGAGTCGATCCAGAAATAACGCGGCCTGCGACACCGGGCCGATCAACAAACCGTGGTAAACCCACGCGGGGTCGTAATGTGCCGCGCTTCCGAAATGGGTTGTTTGCAAATCCGCCCGCGTTTTTGCAAAGCGGACGTTCGATAGGCCCAAAGGAGAAAGTGAGCGTTGAATCACCGCTTCCTCAAGCGTCAGATTTGTCAGCCGTTCAATCAGCCTGCCGATGAGCAGGTAGCCGACATTCGAGTAACGCCAACCCGTTCCGGGACTGTATCGAAGCCGAGCGCCGTCAAGGCGTCGCATCATTTCATCGGCTGGCCAGGCTGGCTCATTGTTCTTGACAGCGGCGTGATAGGCCGCCAGTTCGCCGTAATCAGCCAGACCTGCTTCGTGCCGCAGTAGCTGGCGTAACGTAAAAAGCTGATCAGGGATGACGTCGTCCAACCCGATCAATCCGTCACGTACCAACGATAGGGTTGTCGCAGCCAGGACTGTTTTCGTAAAGCTCCACCAGGGTGCCATCGGTTCTGATCGATCAGGCGTGAGAGGTTGACCATTCGATAGGAGTGAACTGAACATTGGCTTGCCTATGTTGAGTGGATCGACATCCCGACAAGTCTGAGAGAAGCCATGAAAATTGCAACCAGCATAATGGCTTTAAGCATGGCGTACGCAGCCTGCTCATCTGTTTACGCTTATCCAATTGAAGTGGCTGCGAAGCAGATGCCCCACAGTCACTTGGTCTGCGGCTCGCCGGCGCCGCAGCAGTTGGCGGGAACTGGCGGAGCAGGCGGTAATGGCGGCGCTGGCGGGAGTGCAGGTGGAAATGGAGGGGCGGGCGGTCATGGTGGGAGTGGCACTGTTCCCGGTAAAGGAGATTCCGGCGGCGCCGGAGGAACGGGTGGAAAGCCAGGCGCAGATGGCGCGCCAGGTTCGGAAGGTGCAAAAGTCCCCGGCAATGAGCCTGATAAAAAATCACGCACCTGGAGTGGCTTGAGCCCCTGCACTGCAGAGGCAGGTTTCCTTGACTGAATAGAACATTCTCAGGACGGAAGGCCATACGGGTATGCCTGCGCCTAGCCGTATTTGCTCAGGTTACGATTGGACTGCCGGTTCGACATAGCCGTCTTGAAAGCTACCGGGCAGTTCATCTGATCTCCGATTTAAAATTCTTACGACTGATAGCTTTGGGTCGAAAGCTGTCGCTAACAAACGATCGTTTTCGGCCGATTCTGTTGAAAAAGTCGGTTACCCAAAACTGCCTGGCCATTGCCTAGTGAGAACGCCATTTTTGCACGCTGCTGCGTGAAATCTGCGTCTGGAAACCTCTAACAAAAGTAAAGATTTCAATCTCGGACGCGTACTTCTCTGCCGTGGAAACCATGATCGACTTTTTCAACAGAATCGGCCAAAAGCGGCCCTTCAAAGTGCCTGCAAAGCCCGAAGCCATTCAAGCGCTGCTTGCGTATATCCAGAATTTGCGAAAACCTCAGTAGATTGAACGCGGGAAATACGTCTTTTCGCGCCACATTGCGACTTGAAGGAAGGACGTAATGCAGCACCTGGATCACTTAACCTTGCACTTATTCATTCTGGTCTGTGAAGAGGGCACGATTACGCGCGCCAGCGAGCGCGGATTCATTGCGCCGTCGGCGGTCAGTAAACGTATTTCCGACCTTGAGGCGCGGTTTGGTACGCCGCTGCTGAGCCGCAGCAAGCGTGGGGTTGAACCGACTCCGGCGGGGTTGGCGCTACTTCGGCACGCGCGGTCTCTGACTCGCGCGATGGAACGGCTCGATAGCGAGCTTGGCGAATACGCTGAAGGCGCCCGTGGACATGTACGGGTGTTGGCAAACATTTCGTCAATTATGGAGTTCCTGCCGGAAGAGCTGTCTGACTTCATGTTCGAGCACCCGGGAATCCAGACAGACATCGAGGAGCGTTTCAGTCCCGATGTGGTGCGCGGAGTGGCCGAAGGCAATGCAGATTTAGGCATTTGCCGACGCTCCATGGCCGTGGGTGATCTGGAGTTTATTCCTTATCGTCGTGATCATCTGGCCGTCGTGATCGGATCGAACCATTCCCTGGCCAATCGCACCCGTATTGCGTTCGCAGAGACCCTGGCCTTTGATCACTTGGGGTTATCCGCTTTCGCCACGTTGAATAACTTTATGCGTAATGAAGCGACGAGGGATGGTCATGAGTTACGGTTTCGTTCCTATGTATCGTCGTTCGACGCAGCATTCCGCCTGGTGCAATTCGGCCTGGGACTTGCTGTATTCCCACTGGAAGCCGTGGCACGGTATGCATCGCTGTTTGACCTGCGCGTTATTCCCCTGACCGATGATTGGGCGTTGGGTGAGTTCGTTATCTGTGTGCGTGATCGGGATGCACTTTCGCTGTCAGCGCGCCGTTTGCTGGATCACTTGCTTTCGCGCGCAACACCGCTTCATTCCCAGCCCTGATTGCATCCATCGCGGTTGACGATGGATCAACGCGTAAATAACGTCTTTTTGCTGCATTTATGGCTCTTTAATCTGAAGTGACGCTTCGGCCTGTGAGAGTTTTTTCATGACAACAATAACAATCAATGAAGTCGGCATGCGTGATGGCTTGCAAAGCCTTCAAGCCATTATGTCGACGTCTGCCAAACGACAATGGATCGATGCCGCCTATGCCGCCGGCGTGCGCTATATGGAAGTGGCGTCCTTTGTGCCCGCCAAACTTTTGCCGCAGATGGCCGATGCCAAAGAGGTCGTCGCCCATGCCTTGAGCTTTCCGGATCTGGTTGTCACGGTGCTGGCGCCTAACCTGCGCGGCTGTCGTGATGCACTGGAATCCGGCGCTCACCGAATTATTGCGCCGGTGTCCGTCAGCGCTGCCCATAGCCTGGCTAATGTGCGTCGTACGCCGCTGGAGATGGTCGAGGAGTTGGCGCAGATGTGCCTGCTTCGCACCGAGCTTGGCTTGCACAACGTTCAGGTCATTGCCGGAATGTCTGTGGCGTTCGGGTGCACCCGCCAAGGTGATGTGCCATTGAGCGATCTTTGCGAGCTAACCGGGCATGTACTGCAAGCCGGTTGCGATCTGGTGTCCCTGGGCGACACCACGGGCTATGCCAATCCAGGCCAGGTCGCGTGCACCTTGCAGGCGATTCGCGCCATCGCGGGTGACAAGCTCAGGGCTGCGCACTTCCACGACACTCGAGGCCTGGCGCTTGCCAATAGCCTGGTCGCCGTTCAGCAAGGTATCACCGAGCTCGATTCGTCACTGGCCGGGTTGGGCGGTTGTCCGTTCGCACCGGGCGCATCCGGCAATACGGTCACTGAGGACCTGGTGTTCATGCTCCAAAGCATGGGCCACGAGACCGGCATTGACCTGGCTGCACTGATCGCGTCCCGCGAGGTGCTGCGCGACGCCTTGCCGCACGAAACCCTTTACGGCTGCATTGCGCGCGCCGGCCTGCCACTCAATTACGTGTCGGCTGCCAGTCGCCCCTGAACCTGTCTGATCGAGGAAAACAATAATGTCCAGGCTTCCATTGGACGGCATCCGTGTCGTTGAAATTTCTCATATGGTGATGGGTCCAACCTGCGGAATGATCCTGGGTGACCTCGGTGCCGAGGTGATCAAGATTGAACCCATTCGCGGAGACGGTACACGCCGCCTGCTGGGCGCGGGTGCCGGTTTTTTTCGCACGTTCAACCGCAACAAACAGTGCATCGCCATCGACGTCAATACTGCACAAGGCCGAGATGCGGTACTGGCGTTGATCGATACCGCGGACGTTTTCATCGAGAACTTCAAACCCGGTCGCATGAGCGAGCTCGGTTTCGGTTACGCAGCGATTCGAGCGCGCAACCCGCGCATTATCTACGCCTCGCACAAAGGCTTTCTCAGCGGCCCCTACGACAATCGCCTGGCCCTGGATGAAGTGGTGCAAATGATGGCAGGCCTGGCCTATATGACCGGCCCGGTAGGCAGACCTCTGCGTGCCGGTAGCTCTGTGAATGACATCATGGGGGGCATGTTCGGTGCCATTGGTGTGCTTGCTGCACTCAATGATCGTAATGTCACGGGTGTCGGTCGTGAGGTGCAGAGCGCGCTTTACGAAAACTGCGTATTGCTCGCTGCACAGCATATGCAGCAGTACGCTGTGACTGGTCAGGCCGCTGCTCCGATGCCAAACCGTATCAGCGCCTGGGCTATTTACGATGTGTTCGAGTTCGCCGGTGGCGAGCAGATGTTCGTCGCCGCCACCGGTGAAGGCCAATGGAGCGCCTTGTGTCATTTGCTGGGCCAGAGCGCCTTGCTGGACGACCAGACCCTGGCGACCAACAACGATCGCGTGCTGCAGCGGCCGCGCCTGTTGGCTCACCTGGCTGAAGTGTTTGCCACCATGGACGCTCAAGCGTTGGCGCTGGAACTTGAGGCCAACAGCATTCCGTTTGCACCGATTCGGCGGCCCGAGGAACTGTTTGAGGATCCTCACCTGCTGCATAGCGGCGGCCTGGCAAATCTTGAGCTCGAAGACGGATCGTTCACCGCCATGCCGTTGCTGCCGTTGTCCCTGGATGGCGAGCGCCTGCAACCGCGGCGATCAATTCCACGCGTCGGCGAGCATACCCACAAGGTCATGCGCGAACTGGGCTACAGCGATGAACACATCGCCGAGCTGTGTGCCGCCGGTGTTCTGAAAACCGATGCTCCGGCTTGAGGAGGAACTGCCATGGCGATTTATCAATACGACACCCTTATTCCTGCCATTCACGCCGAAACGTTCATCGCGCAGGACGCCACCATCATCGGCAATGTCATCCTGGAAAAGGGGGTCAGTGTTTGGCCGCAGGCGGTACTGCGTGGTGACAACGAGCCGATCAAAGTAGGGCGGCACAGCAATGTGCAGGAGGGGGCTGTGCTGCATGCCGACCCAGGATTTGCGCTGACGGTGGGCGAGGGCGTCACCATCGGCCACCAGGCCATGTTGCATGGTTGCACCATCGGCGACGGAGCGCTGATCGGGATTCAGGCTGTGGTGCTCAATGGCGCGGTCATCGGCAAGAACTGCCTGGTCGGTGCCGGAGCGGTTGTCACCGAAGGCAAGGTGTTCCCGGACAACTCCCTGATTCTCGGCTCGCCCGCCAAAGTCGTGCGCGAACTGACACCTGAAGCAATTGCCGGTATGCAGCGAAACGCCGCCGACTATGTCGTTAAAGGTCAGACGTACAAGGCCAAACTTATTCTAATCAGCTGAACCCATTGAGCAGGGTTCCTGAAGAACCTTGCTTCTCTCCAATAATTACAACAATGGAGAAACATCATGGTTGCCATGACTGGCGAAATCGCGCTTGCGCGCAACACAGAAACGATCAACGAGTTGCTGCTCTATCGGCGTGTGGCCTGGCGCATTATGCCGCTGGCCATTATCTGCTTTCTTTTTTCCTATTTTGACCGGATCAACATCAGCTTCGCCAAGGCCCAGATGCAGCAAGAGTTGGGTTTGAGCGACGCGGCGTATGGCCTTGCTGCGAGCATGTTTTTCTTCGGCTACGTGCTATTCGAAGTCCCCAGCAGCCTGGGGCTCAAGCGCTATGGTGCGCCTGCCTGGATCTGCCGGATCATGGTTTCCTGGGGGCTGGCGACGGCGGCGTTGATGTTCGCCTACACCCAATACACCCTGTACTTCCTGCGCTTTTTGATCGGCGTCATGGAAGCCGGTTTTGGCCCGGCGATCCTGTTCTACCTGGCGTGCTGGTTTCCCAAGAAGCACCTGGCGAAGATGAATGGCCTGTGGTTCCTCGCTGTACCTTTGGCAGGCGCCGTCGGAGGGCCGGCAGCGGGCATTCTGTTGGGCACAATGGATGGCGTGTTCGGTCTGGCTGGCTGGCACTGGCTGTTCCTGATGTCCGGGCTGCCCTGCGTGGTACTCGGCCTGCTGGTACTGTGGAAACTGGACCGAGACATCGAATCGGCCAAGTGGTTAAGCCGTAGCGAGAAGGACCTGCTGGCGGCCAATCTGGCGCATGACAAGGTCAACCAGAAACCGGTATTGGGCTCCTTGTGGCGTGTGTTGCTGACCCCGGAAGTCGCGATCATGGCGTTCATCTACTTCGTGATCAAGTCCGCTTCCTATGGCCTCAATTTCTGGATGCCGCACCTGATCAAATCTTCCGGCGTGCAGGATCTGCTTTGGGTCGGGATGCTTTCGGCGCTGCCTTACATCGTGGCGTGCGTCGGCATGATATGGCTGACACGGCGCTCCGATCGTACCGGTGAGCGCAAGCGCTATCTGGTTCTGTGCCTAATGGCAGCGGCAGTGGGCTATCTGCTGGCCTGCCTGTTCTCGGACTCGTCATGGGCCATGATGGCCGCTCTCGTACTCGCGACGGCGGGCACCTTTATCGCGATCCCGATTTTCTGGACCATTCCGCAATCAACCTTTTCGGGATTGGCGATCGCCACGGGCACGGCTGCAATCAACTCCATCGGCCAGTTGAGCGGCATCGTTGCACCTGTGATGGTAGGCAAGATCAACGATCTGTCTGGCTCCACCTACATGGGCATGCTCTCCATCGCGCCATTGATTTTAATCGCCTGTTTCGTCGTCATGCGCTACGTCAAGAATCCTCGGCCCTGACGCGGCGCGCATGAACGGGCACGCTGAAACGCGAGATGCCTCAAGCCCGGCGCGCCATCAACAACACCGTTGCCGCCGCCGACAACAACCCGGCGCAGCACCGATTGAATATCCGCTTGCCCCGTGGCGCTGCGAACCAGCGACGCATGTGCAGGCCCATGTAGGCGTAGGCGCTGATGGCGATCCATTCCAGGGCCAGGAACATCGCACCCAGCGAGGCAAATTGCGGCGTGACAGGTTGATCGGGGACAACGAACTGCGGGAGGAATGCAGTGAAGATCAGAATCGCTTTTGGATTGCCCGCCGCTACCAGAAACTCCTGACGCGCCAATGCCCATAGCCCTGCCTTATTGGCCTGCGATTGCGCATCGGCCAGCGGATTCGCGCGCCACAGCTGGAACGCCAGGTAAAACAGATACGCCGCCCCCAGGATCTTTATCCCGTAGAACAACAACTCCGAGGTCTGCAGCACCACCGCCAGCCCGGCGGAGGCGAGAGCGATCATGCCGGCGAAGGCCACCAGGCGACCGATGCCGGCCAGGCAGGAAATGCGGTAGCCGTACCGGGTGGAGTTGCTCACGGAAAGCAGGTTGTTAGGGCCGGGCGCCATGTTCAGGGCGAAGCACGCGGGGAGGAATAGAGCGAGGGTGGAGAGGTCCATGGCGGCTCCGGGTTCGTGAGACTGAGAGGGATCAGGATAAGGTGGGTGAGGGCGTTCGGGCAATCGGCCAGCCGGCGATTCGCGGCAGCTTGAATAAAGCAGCAAGAATCGGATAGCAGGTACGGTACGAATTCCAGTCTGATAAAACTTCAAACCCATAGGAGTTCGATCATGGCGTTTCGTATCACTGGCCTTTCCCCCGAGCCATTCCAGTCACTGTTTGGGTTGCCCGACAAAGATCTCGCATCGCTCGGGATAAAGCGTTACATCGTCGACAGCCACCCAGGCTTTCCTGACCGTATCGAAATGAAGGATGCGCAGCCAGGTCAAAGCGTGCTTCTACTCAACCATGTCAGCCAGCCCGCCACGACGCCATACCGCGCCTCACACGCGATCTTCATACGGGAATGGGCCACGCAAGCTTATGACGCAGTCGGTGAGGTACCCGAGTCTATGCGAATCCGCCTGCTATCACTTCGCGCTTTCACTGATGATGGGATGATGCTCGACGCCGATGTCGCTGATGGAGTAGCAATGGAAACTGTCGTTACTTGGATGTTTGCCAATCCAGAGGTTGGTTACATTCACGTTCACCATGCCAAGCAGGGTTGTTACTCCGGGCGGATAGATCGTGCGTAGTCGACGCAGGTCTTGGTGGTTGGTTCTTCTTTCGGCTTTGCTGGGCAGCGACTGGCCGGTCGCTGCCCGCCACAAACGGCAGAAATCGGCCACAAGCGATTTATCACGCCCCAACAAAAACTGGAGCGATTCACTGCACCGAATACTGCTCTTGGAAATAGAGAAGTTCGAGCGCTGATAAAACTGTGAGCAGCAGGTCGTCCTCGCCTGTGATCTGCAAGGAAATCTGCGCAGTCGGGAGCAGGTGCAGCCGGCCAGGGACATTGCCACCGAAACCTGCCTGGAGCACCGGCCGACGTCGTATAGGCTGAGTGTGGCCGACATTTACAGGCGTCACGTCATGCTCGGCCACAGTCTTCTGCGCCGCTGTAAGTCGATGTTTTTTAGACGTTCAAATCGGCACCGCTAAAACCGTTGCGTTGATAAAAGCGCTCCAGCTCACGGGCTTCCGGCTCCCTGCCGGTGAAAATTTTCAGGTACTCGGGCATGTAGCGCATGCGCTGGGCGAAGGGCTCCTGGGTTTTCATGCTGATGTAGCCGATCTGTGTGAGGTAGATCGAACGGGCACGGGTAATCGCAGCATCGTGTTCAAAGCCGAAACGGGCGAACATCTGCCGCAATGCCTCGACGCGCTGTACGTCAGCCTGGCCGATTTCCTGCGCCACTTCCGGTGATTGCAGCGCCCAACTGCGCATGGCGAACTCAAATTGCGAGTCGAACAATTCGCTGTTCATCCAGCAGTCAAAGACATTGAGAATCGCCTCGGTGATGGACTCGGCATAGGCCTGGGATTGGGTCACCAAGTTGAAGGTGTTCTTGTTTTTCCATTGTTCGATCAAGGCTACGAGCAAGGCATCGCGGTCTTCGAAAAACCAGTAGAAGCTGGTGCGCGACAAATTCAGTTTTTTTGCCAGCGGCATAACTCGCACGGAATCGACGCCTGACTCAGTCAGACTTTCGTAGGCCGCATTAAGCCAGCCTTCCAGTGAACCTCGGCTTGCCGGTTCCGCCTTTGAGGTCGTTGCTTTCATGGGCATTTCTTACCTTCTCAATTTGCTTTTCCAGGCTGACTGTACACTAGCGTTAATATCGTTGACACCTATGTACATTGGGCATATTGTCGGGGTGCCTGATGACCTGTTTGCGAGACCGATATGAAAAACGATCCGCTACTTCAGCCTTATCGCCTCAAGCATTTGACCCTGCGCAACCGCATCATAACCACTTCCCACGAACCGGCTTACCCGGAAGACGGGATGCCGAAAAAACTCTACCGGGCCTACCACGTTGAACGTGCCAAAGCCGGTGTAGCCATGACCATGACCGCAGGCTCCGCCGCGATATCCCGTGACAGCCCGCCCGTGTTCAACAATATTCTGGCCTACAAGGACGAAGTAGTTGGCTGGATGAAAGACCTGACCGACGAGTGCCACGAACATGGTGCGGCGGTGATGATCCAGCTGACTCACCTGGGCCGGCGTACCCGCTGGGACAAAGGCGACTGGCTACCGGTGGTGTCTCCCTCCCACAATCAAGAACCCGCACACCGCGCCTTCCCCAAGCAGCTCGAGCACTGGGATATCGACCGCATCATTGGCGACTACGCCGATGCCGCCGAACGCATGAAAGCCGCCGGTCTGGACGGCATCGAGCTGCAAGCCTACGGCCACTTGATGGACCAGTTCTGGTCGCCACTGACCAACGAACTGGACGCGCCGTATGGCGGCGCGCTGCCAAACCGCCTGCGCTTTACCTTCGATGTGCTCACAGCCATTCGCAAACGCGTGGGCTCGGAATTTATTGTCGGCATTCGCTACACCGGGGACGAGGTCCTCGCCGGCGGCCTGCAAAAAGAGGAAGGCTTGCAGATCTCCCAAATGTTGAAAGAAAGTGGCATGGTCGACTTCCTTAATGTGATTCGCGGCAACATCGCCACCGACGCAGGGCTGACCGATATCATCCCGATCCAGGGCATGCGCAATGCCCCGCACCTCGACTTTGCCGGTGAAATCAAGGCGCTGACCGGCTTCCCGACCTTCCATGCAGCGAAAATTCCCGATGTGGCCACAGCGCGTCATGCCATTGCCTCGGGGTTGGTGGACATGGTCGGGATGACCCGCGCGCACATGACCGACCCGCACATCGTGCGCAAGATCATCGAAGGCCGTGAAGACGATATACGCCCTTGCGTTGGCGCCAACTATTGCCTGGACCGCATTTACAACGCTGGCGCTGCCTACTGCATCCACAACGCCGCGACCGGGCGTGAAACCACCATGCCTCATGAAATACCCAAGGCTGCGCAGAAGCGCAAAGTGGTGATTGTCGGCGCCGGCCCTGGCGGCCTGGAAGCGGCACGTGTGGCAGGAGAACGCGGCCACGAGGTGGTTGTGTACGAGCTGGCGGACAAACCCGGCGGACAGATTCGCCTGACCGCGCAGTCCGAGCGGCGCAAAGAAATGATCAGCATCATCGATTGGCGCATGGCGCAATGCGAACGCCTTGGCGTGACGTTTCACTTCAACACCTGGGCAGACACCGCGATTGTTCTCGATGAAAATGCCGACGTGGTGATCGTGGCGACAGGGGGCATGCCGCACACCGAAGTGCTGGAACACGGCAATCAATTCCTGGTTTCAAGCTGGGACATTATTTCCGGCGACGTGAAGCCCGGGCGCAATGTGCTGGTGTACGACGATGCGGGCGATCACGCCGGCCTGCAAGCCGCCGAGTTCATCGCCCGCAGTGGCGCCAAGACTGAAATCATGACCCCCGACCGCTCGTTCGCGCCGGAAGTCATGGGCATGAACCTGGTTCCCTACATGCGCTCGTTGCAGCAACTGGACACCACCTTTACCGTCACCTACCGGCTCAAGGGTGTGGAGAAACAAGGCGACCAATTACTGGCTACGATCGGCACCGATTACAGTGACCTGACTAGGACACGCCTGGTGGATCAGGTGGTGGTCAACCATGGAACCCGGCCGCTGGACGAGCTGTATTTCGAACTCAAACCCTTGACCAGCAACGAAGGCGCCGTGCAGTACATGGAACTGATCGCCGGCAAGCCGCAAACCGTTATGAGCAACCCCGAAGGGCGCTTTCAGCTGTTTCGCATTGGTGATGCAGTGGCATCGCGCAATACCCATGCGGCTATCTACGATGCCCTGCGGCTGGTCAAGGACCTCTAGCTGCCGTGTGTCGCCCACAATAATAAAGACAGCCGTCACCTGATTTAGACGCCTTTAGTTACTGCCCCGAACGTTGGTCTGATTGAATTTGATGAACATCAAACTCTTCCTGGCGGAGGTTGTTGCATGCATACGGGTTCTGATTCCATTGAGCTGCTCACTGCGTTAACCGAACGCGACCTGCGCTTTCGCAGCGATGCCAAGGTCACTGAACATGCCCTGGCACCGGTCGACACGGCGTTACTCGATGCGTATACCGCAATCGACCGCAAAGCCCTACGCCATTACCGCTTGGAGCGCATTCGCGAGCAACTGCGCGCCCATGATTACGCCGGCATTCTGTTGGCCGATCCGATCAATATTCGCTATGCCACCGACACCAATAACCTCGGGTTGTGGGTGATGCACTCGCCCAGCCGCTATGTGTTCGTGGCCACCGACGGCCCGGTGGTGCTGTTCGAGTTCACCAGCAGCCGGCACAACAGCGAGCACGTTGAAACCATCGATGAAATCCGCCCGGCGATTCCCTGGCTGTATTTTCTCGCCGGCCCCCGCGTGCAGGAAAAAGCCGAGCGTTGGGCACAGGAGGTGGCGGACCTGATGGCCCGCCACGGTGGCGGCAATCGCCGCCTGGCGGTGGACCGTTGCGACCCTTGGGGGGCGCAGCGCCTGACACATAAGGGCATTGAGCTGTTCGATGCGCAGCCATTAATGGAGCAGGCACGCTTGATCAAATCGGCTGAAGAAGTGGCCAGCCACCGGGTGTCCATGGGCGTGTGCGACCTGGCCATTGCCCGGATGCGCACAAGCCTGGTGCCGGGGGTTACTGAAAACCAGCTGTGGAGCATCTTGCACGGCACCAACGTGGCGCACGGCGGCGAGTGGGCCGAAAGCCGCTTGCTTAGCTCCGGGCCGCGCACCAATCCGTGGTTTCAGGACGCCACCGACAAGGTCATCAAGGCAGGTGAAATGGTCTGTTTTGACACCGACATGGTCGGTCCCGGTGGTTATCTTTCAGACATCTCACGCAGCTTCATCTGCCCCGGCAAGGCGCCGACAATGGCCCAACGCGACTTGCTGGACATCGCCTCGCAGCAGATCAACCACAACGTCGAACTGCTGCGCCCGGGCTTGTCCTTTCGCGAATTCGCCGAACACTGTTGGCCGGTCCCCAAGCGCTATGAGCACAACCGCTACATGATGATGTTGCACGGCGTCGGGCTGGTGGACGAGTACCCCAGCGTCGCCTACGCCGTGGATTTTGCCGAGTGGGGTTACGACGGCCTGTTCGAGGAAAACATGGTGGTGTCGGTGGAAAGTTACATCGGTGAACAAGGCGGTGGGGAAGGGGTGAAGCTCGAAGAACAGGTGCTGATCAGCGCCAACGGGCCGATCAAACTTTCGCGCACGCCCTTAGTCGACGGCGATCGATAGCTGGAGCAAAACCATGAGCAGTATGACCGTGACCGAAACCAGACCTGCCTTGGCGCCGCGCCCGGTGGCCAGCGCCGAACCGTTCTTGCGCCTGGAGGGCATTCATAAACAGTTTGGCCCTTATCCCGTCTTGCATGACGTGTGTTTTGAAATGAGCAAGGGCGAGGTGGTGGCCATTATCGGCCCCAGTGGTTCGGGCAAAAGTACCTTGCTGCGCTGCATCAACCAACTGGAGCCGCCGACCCGCGGTCGGGTCAGTATGGATGGCGTGCACATAGAAGCCGGCAAGGCGTTACCCCGTACAGAGCTGCTTAAGTTGCGCCGGCGCATTGGCATGGTGTTCCAGTCGTTCAATCTGTTTCCGCACCTGACGGTGCTGCGCAATGTCAGCCTGGCGCAAATCCGCACCTTGGGCCGCAGCGCCAAAGAAGCCGACGCCCGTTCCATGCAACTGCTCGAACGTGTCGGGCTGGCTGACAAGGCCGGGCACTATCCGGCGCGCTGCTCCGGTGGACAGCAGCAACGGATCGCCATCGCCCGCGCCCTGGCATTGGACCCTGAGCTGATGCTGTTCGATGAGCCGACCTCGGCGCTGGACCCCGAGCTGGGCCTGGAGGTGCTGACCGTGATGAAAGAGCTGGCCTGCGAAGGCATGTCGATGATTGTCGTGACCCACGAGATGCACTTCGCCGAAACCGTGTCCGACCGCGTGGTGGTCATGGCCGACGGGCGCATCATCGAACACGGGCCGAGCCAACAAGTGATGCGCCAGCCCGAGCACGAACGGGTGATCCAGTTCCTCCAGGCCGTGAGGAATCGCTGATGCAAGACATCCTGATGATGCTGTTGAGCGGCGTACCGTGGACCATCGCCGTTACCGTGCTCGCATTCTGTGTCGGCGTAGTGCTGGGGTTTCCGATCTTTGCCCTGCGGATGTCCAGGGTCAAGGCGCTGAGTATTCTGGCGGCCATGCTGGTACTGACCCTGCGCTCTATCCCGCCGATTGTCTGGCTGTTTTTCATCTTCTTCGGCATCGGTGGCGGCTATATCAGCCTGTCGCCCTTTGCAGCAGCAGTGGTTGGCCTGGGGCTGATTACGGCCGCGCACATGTCCGAGGTGTACCGCGGTGCGTTCACGGCTATTCACGCCGGCCAATTCGAAGCAGCCTATGCGCTTAACCTGTCAGCGCCACAACGGTTTTTCGATGTGGTGTTGCCGCAGTTGGTGCGTATCGCCATTCCCACCTCAGCCACCTACGCCATTGGCCTGCTCAAGGATTCGGCCGTAGCCTCGACTATTGGCGTTAGTGATATCAGCTTTCAGGCTTATCAGGTTTCACAGCAAACCTTTCAGGGCCTGAGCGTCTACAGCGCGGCGGCGGTGGTTTACCTGGTGCTCAGCGTGCCAGTGGCCTTGTTCTCTCGTTGGCTGTCGGCCACGTTGAAACAGAGGATTGCCCGATGAGCGAACTGCTGACGATGTGGGCCCAATGGTTGCCGGAGTTGTGGAAGGGCTTTGTGCTGTCGATGCAGGTCACGGCGGTGAGCCTGGGCCTGGGCATTGTGCTGGGGCTATTGCTGGCACTGGGCGTATCGGCACCGAGCCGCTGGTTGCGTTATCCCTCTCTGGCTGTGGTGGAGCTGGGGCGTGGTGCACCGGCGTTGATCCTGCTGCAGTACTTCTACTTTGGCCTGCCCAGCGTCAACCTTACCTTGACCTCGTTCTGGGCCGCTGCGCTGGCCATGGCTTACTGCACGGCGGCCTACACCAGCGAAATCATTCGCGGTGGCATCGAGGCTGTGGCCCTTGGGCAAGTCGAGGCCGCCGAAGTGATCGGCCTCAACCGGTTCGACGCGCTGCGTTTTGTGATCCTGCCTCAGGCCTTGCGGGTGGCGTTGCCATCGCTGTTGGGGTTCTCGATCATGATGTTCCAGGCCTCGTCGCTGTGTTTCACCATCGCGCTGCCAGAAATTGTCAGCCGGGCGTCCTCGATTGGCTCTTCCACGTTTGAGTACATGCCGGTGCTGATACTGGCCGGTTTGATGTATGCCGCTGTCTGTGCCCCGGCGACCCTGGGTGTGGCAGCGCTGGAAAAAAGACTGGCACCCAGCCAGCCATAACAACAAATGCCACTCACGCCGATTTCGGCTGCTGCTCTCTTATTGCAAAGGTGACGTCATGACTCGCTCATTCAAGCGTTTTACCCGTTGGATGTTCTTGTGCTCGACCCTGGCCGGCGCCCCGTACGCTCTGGCCGACTGCACCCCGGCGAACCAGTTTGAAACCATCACCCCTGGAGTGCTGACCGTGGCGGCGTATGTCTTCCCGCCTTATTCGATACCGGGGCCGAATAACCAGTTGAGCGGCGTGGATGGCGAGATCATCAAGCGCATCGCCGAGCGCGAATGCCTGAAAGTCAAAACCATGGTGGTGGACACCGCAGCCGTGGTCCAGGCGGTGGTGGCAAAGCGCGCCGATGTCGGCATCGGCGATTGGTATCGCACGGCAGAGCGCAGCAAGGCGTTGGGGTTGTCGGCACCGTTGTACCTGGACGTGATGGGCATTATTTCGGATGAGGGTTACACGAAAATTGCCGAACTGGACGGCAAGCGTATCGGCACCGTGCAAGGCTACCTGTGGGTGGATGATTTGAAGAAGGCCTTCGGCGATAACGTGGTGCTCTACCCGAACCCGGTGGCCATGGCCCAGGACTTGGCGTCCAAGCGTATCCAGGTCGGCGCGGACAGCTTCGCGGTGGCAGCGTCTTCGCAGCAGAAGGGCGGGTACTCCGGCAAAAGCGTCAAGGTGTCCGAGCCCGATCAACGGGTCAAGGCCACGCTTGAGCCTGGGCAGAGCGCCTTCCTGTACACCAAGTCCAACGCAGCCTTGGGCGAGGCGCTGGGCAAGAACATCCAGGCCTTGCATGGCTCGGGCGAAATCGCTGAAATCCTCGCCTCGTTTGGCCTTGACCGCCAGGCTGCGCAGGTGGGTGAGCCGAGGATGATTCAGTAAAGATAATTAACTGAACGACACAAATCCTGTAGGAGCGGCTTAAGCCGCGAATGAACGCACCGCGAATTTTCAGGAAGTACGCGTTATCGTTTATTCGCGGCCAAAGCCGCTCCTGCAGGTTCTCAAGTTGCGGCACACTTACAGTCCGAGAACACTGAAGCGACCATGGACGACGACAAACCCTACAAACGCCTGTCTCTGGCCGATGCCACCTCCTTCGCCCAACAGCTCTGCCTGGCCCACGGCGCCAGCTACTCCGTGGCCTCGGCGCTTGCCAACGCCACGGTATCAGCCCAGGCCCATGGCCAACACGAAGTCGGTTTCGGTCACTTGCCTGACTACCTCAGCGGCTTTGCCACCGGCCGAATAGCCATGGCTGCCGAGCCCATCGTTACCCAGGTCGCGCCGGCCATGATCCGTTGCGACGCGGCCCAAGGTATCGCGCAACTGGGGTTCGATCGCGCTTTCCCAGTGCTGTGCAGCAATGCGCATCAACTGGGTGTCGCCCTGTTTGCTCAGTCCAACGCTTTCACCTGTGGCGAGTTAGGCTATTACACCCGTCGCCTGGCGCGCGAGGGACTGGTCGCGTTGGCCTTCACCAATGGCTCACCGCTGCTAACCGTGGCAGGTCAGAGCCGGCCACTGTACTCCACCAACCCCATCGCCTTTGCCGCCGCCAGTGCTGAGGGTCGTTTATTGGCGATTGACCAGGCCAGCAGCGCCACGGCCTACGTAAACCTGCTTCGGGCCGCTGAAGCGGGAGAGGCGATACCGGCAGGCTGGGCGGTTGACGCACAAGGCAATGAAACGCGCAGCGCGCGGGAGGCACTGCACGGGACGTTGCTGGCATTCGGGGGGGCGCGCGGCGCCAACATCGCGTTGATGGTCGAGGTGCTTGCGGCAGGTTTGACAGGGGCCCATTGGTCGTTGGATGCTGCAGATTTCCGTAGCGGCAGCGAATCCCCAGGAGCTGGCATGCTGGTGATTGGCATTGCTCCCAGGTTGCTGGACGAGTGCTTTGCCTTACGGTTGGGCAAGCAGATGACGCGGCTTGAAGCCCTGGGCGTTTATCTGCCGGGCAAAGCTAAAGAGCAAGCCTATGCCCGTGCGGTCCGAGAGGGTATCAGCCTGCCGTTATCGGCATACGATGCCTTTAAGGCGCAGGTGCAATAGTCAAACCCTTCGCCACTGCCGGCCGCGCCAGAAAACGCTCAAGCGCAGCCGTGACGTAATAACCACTCTCCTGTTACGTCACGGATATTCCATACTCAGCCAGCTTCGCCTTGTGCTTCTCCTCCACGTATTTCTTATCGACGATCTGCGAGAACTTCAGGAAGTCAGCCTTTGCGCTGTCCCTGTCTCCCAAATGGTCGTACGCGACACCGCGCGCGTAGTAAGCCCAGGCGAAGTCCGGCTGACGTTGAAGGCCGGTGCTGAATGCTTCAGCGGCTTCTCGGTACTGACCCAGGTCTGTCAGTGCAAGGCCCAGGTGGTAGTAGGTCGGCATGTGGAAGCCCGAGCCTTTTCCGGCTTCTCCCATGCCGTTGTCCAGGTTGTACTGCACCAGTTCAAGGGCTTTTTTCGGGTTGCCGGCGTCGCGATACATCGCACTCAAGTCCAGGTTGGCGCGCGGGTCAGGCTTGGTCGTCAACTGCAGGGATTTTTCCTTGGCTGTAACGGCTTGCGCAAATTGCTTGAGGTTGCTGTGGGCGTCCGCCTGCAACGCGTAAACCAGACTTTGCAGTGAGGCGGGCAGGGTGTTTTTCTGCAGGCACAAGTCACCTTCCTGCAGCACCACAGGGTAGTTCTCGGCTTTGTAGGCCTTGAACTGAGTTGCGCAGTGCGCAAGGTTGGCTTCTTGCGGGTTCTGCATTCCGGCACATCCGGTGAGGATGAAGACGCATGCGATGAGTGCGGGCCAGCGAATAGTCATGAAAAACTTCCTTGTCAGTCAAACAGCCGAGCGTTGAGGTCAGGGCGATAGACCTGTAAAAGCGGTGCGGTCACGGTACCTTGCAGCGAGCAGAACACAGTGGTGTGTCCCGTGAGCGGCGGTGTCGCGTCGCCCTTGTCGACCATGAACACGCGGTCTACGAAACCAAACGGCGTGGCGACGCCTGGGCCGGTCAAGCCTTCGGTGCGCCATTGACCGATCGGGTCACCGACGCGGCGAATTTCGGCGCGGGCAATGGCGTTGCCCTCACTGACAAAGCGTGCGTTATCGACAATCAGCGGCTTGAGTTTTTCGGCCACCTCTTGCGGCAGGCCATCGGCTACGAAACCCCAAAACAGAAAATTACCCACGTCGTTCATGGTTTGGGCCTGGTTGTAGTATCCGATCATAGGCACGCCATTGATGATCAGGGGCTTTTCGAAGCGTTGATAGGTGCCACCTTCCTGCAACGGGTTCATGATGGTCGGCGCCTTGACCGAGCCGTACTGACTCAGGCGCAAGGTATCTGCCGGCAGGCGGGCGTCGCGCAGACTCTCGAAGAAATGCGCATCGCAGCGAGAGAACTCGGTCAGGAGCTGTTCGGGCGTGGTGACGGTCTGAGCCTGCGCGGTATTACAGGCAGCGGCGACGGCGAGCAAAGCAACGCCGGAAAAAACGGATCGGAACATTTGAAATCATCCGTGAAGTAGGAACAAAAAATGTCGGCTTGTAAGTCGCGAACTTTAGCAAAACGGCACTGCGAACAAAACGGAGCAATCACATGCAGAACATCGGAGTACTAGGCGTCGGCGAGCTCACCGAGAAAGTCGTGATCGGCCTGCGCCGCAGTGGCTTCACCGGGCAAATTCTGCTGTCTGCGCGCAACCATGAACGTGCCCAGGCGCTGGCCAGTCGTTGTGCTTGCGAGGTGATGGCCGACAATCAAGCCGTCGTCGATGGATCGGACCTGCTGTTCCTCGGCGTGCGGCCCGATGCGGTCGCGCAGCTTGCCTCGCAGGTGCAGCTCAAGCCTCGGCAGACCCTGGTCTCGCTGGTCGCCGGCTTGACCCTGGGCGACCTCGCCGGCCACTTTCCCTCAGCACGCCCGGTGCGGGCGATGCTGTCGTATGCGGCGCAGATCAACCAATCCACGGTGGTGATCAGCCCGGGTGGCGAGCCCCATCAATCGGTACTCGGCGCGCTCGGACAATTGGTCGTGCTGGACGATGAGCCCAAGTTCGAGCTCGCCACAGTCGCGGCGTGCATGAACGGCTGGTTCTATTTCCTTGTGCATGACCTTCAGCAGTGGTTTACCGCCAGGGGTTTGTCCGAGGAGCAGGCGCGGCAACTGGTGATGGGCAATCTGCAGGATTGCCTGGCCAGTGCCCGCCACCAACCCGACACCAGCGTGAAAGCGCTGGGCGAAGCCATTGCGACGCCAGGCACTTTTACCCATGCGGGGCTGGAGGTGCTGAGGGAGCAGGGCGCCACGCCGGCCTGGGCAAAGGCGTGTGACGAGGTGTTGGCGCGCTTGAAGAAACGCTGATTGTCACGCGGCGTCAGGCAATGGTGGAGGCGTCTTTATCCAGCGCTATCTTTACCTGAAACACCGTGCCCCGATCCGCGTCAGAGCTGACCTCGATCGTTCCACCATGTGACGCCACGATTTCCGACGCGATAAAAAGACCCAGGCCCAAGCCCTCCGTGGGGCCGTGATCAATTGCCGTGCGCTGGGAGAAGCGGCCCATCGGGTTGAAGATGAACGGCAGCACGTCCTCGGGTATCGCCTCACCGCTGTTGTGCACCGAGAACACGGCGTGGTGCTCGTGAGTCGTCAGCTCGACCTTGATAGGCCGGGCGGTGTCGCCGTGCTGCACCGCGTTGCTGATGATGTTCGAGAAAACCTGTTGCATCCTTGCGCCATCGAACAGCCCGGCGACCGGTGACGGAGTTTCGAGCACGATCCTGGCCTCGGGATGAAACGCCTGGATTTCCTCAACCACACGCTCGCAGAGCGGCGCGAGGTCGACCGCTGCGGTTCTGACCGGAATACCCGGTCCCATCTGGCAGCGGGTCAGGTCGAGCAGGTCGCCAACAATCTGGCTCGCGCGCCGCACGCTGGTGTAGATCTGATTGGCGACTTTGGTCGAGCGGGCGCCGGCGCTTTCCGAACGCCTGAGGATGTCGGCACCCAGCATGATTGCGCCAAGCGGG
This sequence comes from Pseudomonas trivialis, assembly GCF_036864995.1. Lineage (NCBI taxonomy): Bacteria > Pseudomonadati > Pseudomonadota > Gammaproteobacteria > Pseudomonadales > Pseudomonadaceae > Pseudomonas > Pseudomonas trivialis. The sequence goes on from NZ_CP142151.1 coordinate 2,595,148, forward strand.
GTGCGCAGGTCGTGACCGAGAATGCCAAGGAACACGTTGCGCGAGGCCTCGACCGCACGCGAGTAACTGGCGATGGATTCGGCAAGTGCCTGATCGATGGCCTCGTGGAAGCGGGTCATGTCGTCGACGTTGATCGGCGTGCCGTCCTGGACCTGGCGCATCCACTGGCTGACCACACTGGTTCTGAGGGCGCGGTATTCCGAGACCATCTGGTCAATGGTGAAATCTGCCATCAGCCGAGTGATGGCGTGGGTTTCGGCGGCGGTTTCCTGCTCATCCACCGGGCCATGGCCCTGGGCCTTGGCCGTTTGCTCGCGGCGGGTCTGGCGGGTGCGCAGGTCCGACACGATGGCCCGCAGCATCTGCTCGGCGTGATCGCGCAGCGCCAGGCTGTCGAGCTCGGCGCCCGGCGTTTTGATGGTTCTGGCGAAATCTTCCCAGGCCTGCAGAATCGGCTCGAGGTGTTCGAGGATGAAATCGGGCAGGCGCATGTCGTGAATCCTGGTGGGAGGCGGTGCAGAGGCGCGCAGAGTAACCCATGTGGAGAGGGGGCTTGCTCCCGATTGCGGTGTATCAGCCAAAGATGTACTGGCTGGCCCACCGTAATCGGGAGCAAGCCCCTCCCGCAGGTTGATTGTCAGGGTGAAACCTGCGCCCCAACGCATCCAGGCGCACGGCAATCGGCGGCAGGCGCTCGCTGCTGCGCGCCAGGGTTTCCACGTCGTCGGCGGTGCTTTGCGCGATGCTCTGCACTGACTGCAGGCGTCCGACGATCTCAAGGTTCGCCGAAGACTGGTCGCGGGTGGTGCTGACGATGCGCCCGTTGAGCGCGTCGATCTGCGCGATGTCATGGCCCACCGCCTGCAGCATCTCGACGGCCAGCCGGCTGTCTTCCACGCAGCGTTCCACGCCTTCGCGGCTGTCGTGCATGGCGGCGACGGCCTGCCGGCTGCCGTGTTGCAGGCCTTCGATGATGGTCTTGATTTCCTGGGTGGAGAGGGCGGTGCGCTGGGCCAGGCTGCGCACTTCATCGGCCACCACCGCAAAGCCGCGGCCTTGCTCGCCGGCGCGGGCGGCTTCGATGGCGGCGTTGAGGGCGAGCAGGTTGGTCTGATTGGCAATGCTGCTGATCACCTCCAGCACCGAGCCGATCTGTTCGGCCTGGGCGGCCAGGGACTGGACGGTGGATTCGGTGCCGTTGATGTGGGAGGCCAGTTGGTTGATCTCCTGGCGGGCGCGGCTGACGCTCTCCTGACCGCGCACGATCTGGCGGCTGGCCTGACCTGCGTGCTCCACGGCCTGTTCGACCTGCACCGTGATGTGGCCCATGGCGTCTTCCATGCGCTGCATCGAACCGGTCATCTCAGTGATCTCGGCCAGTTGATGCCGAGCGCCTTTTTCCAGGGTGCCGCTGGCGCTGGCCAGTTCCTGGCCGAGTTGCCCCAGGCCATGGGAGTCGCGGGCGACGCCGTCGATCAGGAGGGTGAGCTGTTGCAGGAAGTGGTCGAACCGTTTGGCCAGGGACACATGCACCTTGCCTTCGCTGTGCGCGCTTTCGGCGGTGAACTGCGAGGTCACTGCGAGCATCTTGTCGAGCATTTCCTGGCTTTCGACTGCTTCGGCCTGGCTGTGCACCGCGAGATAGAGCAGTGCGATCGTTTCCATGACCACGTAGAACGCGTGCACGAAGACCATCGTCCAGCCGCCGTGATGCTCCATCACGAACACCGGGAAGCCCTGATGCTGCAAGGCGTGGAACACCACGTGATGCACGGCGATGGTCGCCGCGGCCACCAGAATCGGCAGCCAGTCACGGTAAAAGGTCAGCACTGCCAGCAGCGCGAAGATCCCGAAGTGGGATTCGATCACGCCCTGAGCCTGGTTGATATGCAGCGCGGCCATCACCATCAGGCCGGCGCCCAGGGCGCAGCGCATCAACCGGCTGCCACCGATGGCGCGGTACAGCGCGGTGAGCACCAAAGCAGTGCCGCCGCCGACCAACAGCGCCTGTATCAGGGTGTCATGCCAGAACGCCAGGCCCAGGGAAAACAGGAACATCAGCCAGATAAGCGCCAGCATGATGCGGTCGGCCTTGCGGTAGTGCTCCAAAAAGGGGCTGGGGACGGGCATTCACGTTTACTCCTTGTGGTTTGGCCAGGAACAAAGCATGGGGCGTGCCACGACGGCCGCGTGCTGAGTGAAGCGGATCGTTGTTTTTTTGCGCTTCAGGCTGTTATCGGCAAGCCCGCACGGGACTTTAAGCCAGGAACGGCTGCCCGGGCGGGCAGCCGCAGGAGGGTCAGAAGCTGTACTTGGCGGTCAGCATCATGTTGCGCGGAGCACCATAGGAATCACCGCCATAGTCCACGGAGTTGGCGATGGTCTCGTAGTACTTGCGGTCGAAGATGTTGTTGGCGTTGAGCTGCAGGTCCAGATGCTGATTGACCTGGTAGCCAGCCATCAGGTCGGTGACGGCATAAGCGCCCTGTTTGAGCCGGTAGCGGCTGCCATCCGCCACGGTCAGGTCGTTGTACATGCGGCTCTGCCAGGAAATGTTGCCGCCCACGCGGAGTTTTTCCAGCGGGCCCTGGAAGTTGTAGCGCGTGGTGAGTTTGAACAGGTGTTCCGGGGTGTCGGTGTCGAACTGCTTGTTCACGCTCTGCGGATTGGACTGGTCCTTGATCACGTGGGTGCGCGCGTAGGTGTAGCCACCGCCCACCTGCCAGTGCTCGGTGAGCGCGCCTTGCAGTTCGAAGTCGATACCCTGGCTGCGAATCTCGCCCGAGGCTTCCGCGCAGGAGGCCTGCGGGCAGTTCGGCACCACCACGTCGACGGCTCGGTTCTGCTGGTCGACGCGGAACAGCGCCACGCTGGCATTCAGCGCGCCACCCAGGTATTCGCCCTTGATGCCCACCTCGTAGTTCTTGCCGACGATGGGCCTGACCGGGGTGCCGGAGGTGTCCTTGGCCGTCTGCGGGGTGAAGATGTCGCTGTAGCTGGCGTACACCGAATGATGATCGTCCAGGTCGTAGATCAGGCCGGCGTAGCGGGTGACGTTGCGGGTGACCTTGTAGTCGCCGTCGCCATCGTGGTTGTCGTAGTCGTACCAGTCCAGGCGGGCGCCGAGGATCAGCTTCAATGGGTCGACCAGGCTCAGTCGGGTGGTCACGTAGACCCCGTCCTGAGTGGTGACTTCACGACCGTTGGCGGTGTGGGCGAAGTCCGGCTTGCCCGCTGTGAGCGGCCAGTTCATGTCGTACGGCGAGTAGCTGTGAGTGGTCAGGTCGTAGACGCGACGGCTGGCGCCCACCACCAGCTCATGGGTGCGCCCGAGCGCCTGGAAGGGGCCGCTGACAAAGGCGTCGAGGCCCGCCTGGTTTTCATCCGCCGCTGACTGGTACACGGTGCGGGCCAGGGTGTTGTTGACCCAGCGCGACTGGTAGGAGCCTGAAAACAGGGCGTTCTGCTCGGCGTAGTTGGCGTTGACCTGCAGTTTCCAGTCGTTGGCCAGTTGCTGGCGCAATTCGGCAAAGACCGTGTTGATTTCCTGGTCCTTGTTCTCCCAACGTGTACCGGGGTTGTAGGAGCGCGACAGGTTCAAGTGGTGACCATCCTGGCCTACCATCGACGAGCCCCAGAAGTAGTTGGTCTTGTCTTTCTGGTTCGAGAAACCCAGGGTCAGGCTGGTGTTTTCACTGAGGTCGGCTTCGGTGACCGCATAGAACAGCCCGTGGTAATCCCCGACATTGTCGATGAAGCTGTTGGCATCGCGGTAGGAGGTGACCACCCGGCCACGCCAGGTGCCGCTGTCATTGAGGGGGCTTGAGGCATCCAGCTCGCCACGGTAGTTGTCCCAGGTGCCGGCCGCGCCGGTGAGGGTGACTTTCTGCTCATCCAGCGGCCGCTTGCGGATCAGGTTGATGGCGGCCGACGGGTTACCCGCGCCGGTGACCAGGCCCGTAGCGCCACGCACCACCTCGACGCGGTCGAACATCGCCAGGTTCGGCTGGGCACCCACGTTGACGCCGTTGTAGCCACTTGGAATGCCGTCGTACATCAGGTTATCGATGTCGAAACCGCGTGCGGTGTACGACTGCCGGCCAGGGCCGTTGGAGAAGTTGAGGAACAACCCCGGGGTGGCGGCGACCACATCGTTGATGCTGGTCATCGCCTGGTCGTCCATGCGCTGACGAGTGACAACGGTAACGGCCTGCGGGGTTTCACGCAGGGTCAGTGGCAACTTGGTCGCGGTTTTCATCGCGCCGGTGGTGTAGGACTGCGTGCCCTCGGTGGTTTCGCCCAGTTGCCCCTCGCCGGAGACTTGCGTGGCGCCCAGTTCGATAGGGCCGGAGGAGGGCTCGACATCGGCGGCAAAGGCCGCGTGTGAGCTGGCAAGACAAATGGCCAACGCCATCAAACTGGGTGCAAAAATGGTGTTGCCTTGTTGTTGCACAGACATGGAACAAACTCTCCCCGATGCGCCTTCCCTGGCGAATAATAAAACTGTTGATAATTATTCGCATCAGTGTGACAGAAGGTGTCCGAGCAAAAAAGCCTTTGCAGAGAATTGGTTAACGAATTTTTCACATGATGGTGATGTGTAAACCGTCTGGGGCGAGGCACACACCTCGCCTTAAATCAGGGCGCTAGACGAACACAATCTCGAACGGTTCGCGCATGCGCTCGAGCAGGTCATGGGCGAGCATCGGCGGCAGGCCAATGGCGGGATCGCCGGCCAGTTGGCTGGCGAAGGCGTGGGCGGCGTGCAGCTTGCGTGCAACGTTCCAGCTATCCAGGCGCACCTTGCGCGCGCGCAGCCAGGGAATCGTCGAGCCTTCTCGCACGGGACTGTGCCACGCCCACACTGGCAATTCGTACAGATGGGCGCCCACCAGGTTGCAGGCCGTTGCGCAGGCACGTCCAACGGCCTCGTGATCGGGCGTGCCGTCGTGGCGCCAGGTGGTGAAGGCCACGTCGCCGGGTTGCAGGTAACGCGCGATAAATTGGCTCACTGCGTGTTCATCACCGGACAGGCCGCCGTCACGAAAACCGCCGCGAATCCATTTAAGGCTGTGCAGCGGCATGCCCAGACGGCGTAACGCTTCCACGCTTTCCTGGGGCCGCACCACGCTCAACCGGCTGGCCGGCCATACCCGCGAACCCGGATGGCTGGCACTGCCGTCGGTGATCGAGATCAACTGCAGCGGATGTTCCAGTACGCTCAGGCGCTGCAATAGACCACCACAGGCCAGCACTTCATCGCCCGGGTGCGGCGCAACCACTACCACGCGCGCACCTGGCGGTACCAAGGAGCTGGGGTGAATGGTGGGGATCTGCGCCAATTGCGGCGCACTGTTCCAGACTTGCGCAGGACCGCGGCGGCCGTCACGCAGGGAAGCGGGATTCATGGGTGACACATCCTTGTCGATTGAGCTCGGTCGCCACCGCGTACGGCGCGACACTTGGGTAACCGCCGCAGACTCCGTTGCGACGAATGCCTGGTAGTCCAACCCTGGAATACCAGTCAGGCGTTGTCAGCATAGACAAGGATCCGCCGTTGTCACATGGCACAACGACGATTTTCGAGGCGCCGCTATTCGCGCAGGCCTTCGTGAGTGGCCACCGAAGTGCCGTCGCGGCTCCACAGGTCGAGGATGAAATCCGCTTCGTGGTGCATCAGCACGCGCGGCATCGCCAGGCGTTGGTCGAGCAGGGCATGCACCTGTTCGGCGGTCTGCGGGCAGCCGTCGATGGCCGGGCGCCAGTGGCAGGCCAGCAATTGCCCGTTGGCAGTGAGTGACCCGAGGGCGCAGTCGATCAGGCGGGAAAGGTCATCGGCATCCAGGTAGTAGCACCATTCGCTCAACACAATCAGATCGAACTGGGCTTCGGGCCATGCCTGCGGCAGCCGGCTTTGCTGCACCTGCACATGGGGGAAGTCCTGCAGGCGCTTTTTTGCCAGGGCCACCGCCGCCGAGGCCGTGTCGCAGCACAACAACCGGTCACAGCGCGGCGCCAGTGCGGCGCTCAGCTCGCCGTTGGCGCAGCCGGGTTCGAAGATCGAGGCGTAGTGCGGGCGCGGCAATACGGCCAGGGTCAGCGCGCGTTTACGTTGCTCGTACCAGCGTTGGCGGAAGGCCCAGGGGTCGTCGTTGCCGTCGAATAATTGGTCGAAGTAGGGCGTTGCGACACTCATACAAACACCACTTCAAACGGTTGCAGCAACCGTTCGACTACATAGGGCGCAAGGACTGGCGGCAGACCGATCTGCGGGTCACCCTCCAGTTGGCTGGCAAACGCATGGATCGCATGGCGCTTGCGGGCCACCGCTTCGGGGCTCAACGGGATCTTGCGCGCGCGGTGCCACGGTACCTGGCTGTCCTCCGGGGTCGCCCAGTGCCAGGTCCACACCGGCAGTTCATACAGCGTTGCGCCTACGGCTTGGGCAGCCTGGGCGCTGGCGCGACCGACCGCTTCATGGTCGCAATGCCCGTCTTCGCGCCAGGTGGCGAACACCACATCATCAGGCTTGAGGTGGCGCTGGATGAACGCCATCAACTGCGCTTCGCCGGCAGCGACCTTGCTGTCGGCGAAACCTGCGCGCAGCCATTTAAGACTGTGCAAGGGCACACCCAGACGATGCAGCGCCTGGGCGGACTCCTGCGGGCGCACCACGCTCAAGCGTTCCACCGGCCAGCGCTGCGACCCCGGATGACTGGCGCTGCCGTCCGTTACCGAAATCAGCTGAATCTGCCGGCCCAGCGCCGCCAGACCTTGCAGCAAGCCGCCCGTACCGAGCACTTCATCGTCCGGGTGCGGCGCGATGATCACGGCGCGATGGCCCTCGGGCACCAGTTGTTCGACGCTTATCTGCGGCAATCCGGCCATGTGGGGTGAGTTCTGCCACTGGTGCAACGGCGTACCCTGGCCGACGATCGGGTTGGGTTTCATAACTGCCAACTCCCGGACGGCTCGCCCGCCACCAGTTCCCCCAATGAGGCGAGGTCACGTTCAGCATGGCTTTGGCGCACGTACACCGGCAGGTCCGCTATCAACTGGGCGAAATGCGGGTCCTTGCAATACGGCCCGGCGCCGACGGCACGTCCGACATGGTGGATCACCTGTTGGGTCATGTCCTCGATGCTGGCGCGGGTTTGCTGCGCCAACAGGCGCGCGTCGGCCAAAGGCGCCTGGTCGATTTGCCATGCACTGGCGCGCAGCACACAGGCCGCGCTGTTCAGCGCACTGTCGACTGCACCCAGATGGGCCAGAGCATGAGGTTCCGGGCGTTTGCCGCACTGCTCGCGCAGCACTTCGGCCAGGCGTTGCGCGCCGCCGTACCAGCATGCGGCAATACCGACGCCGCCGTGCCAGAAGCCCGGCCGCGCCAGATAATCTCCAGGTTGGCCGATGGCAATGCCCCAGGCCTCATTGAAGACCACCTCGACACTGCCAGTGGCCGCCATGCCCACCGCATTCCAGCCCTGATCCGTCACCGTGACGCCGGGCTGGTGCATTTCCACCGCCACCAGTTGCTGGCGATCATCCTCATCCCAGGCGGTGAGCAATCCATGGCTGACCACCGCCGCGCCCGAGCACCAGGCCTTGCGCCCCTCCAGCAGCAGGCGTTGGCCCGCCTTGCGCACCCGCACTTTCGCATTGGGCGGCTCGGCGGCCCACATGCCCCAGGTGCTGCCCAATGGCGGCAGCGGGCAGCGCAGCTCGGCAATGATCGCCAAGGCGTCGGTATGGCCCTCGAACAACTTGCACAGGCGCAGATCGTGCCCGGCCACCTGCGCCAGGCGGCTGAACCGCTCCAGAGTCTGCCCGCTGCCGGGCAGCGGGAGTTGATCGAGTCCTTCTTCCTGAAGAGCCTTCAGGGCTTCACCCAGGGCTTGCGTGTCCGCATAGCCCCGGTAGCCGCGAAGGAATCCGTGCAAAGCCATCTCACACCTCATCGTCTCGCTGAAGTTCGAACAATAGCAGCGAGCGACCGGTCACGGCGTACTCATGTTCAAAGTCGAAGCGTTCCTGGCCGCGCACTGCCGGCTCGTTGGTGTCGAGCATGCAGGTCCAGAACTGACCTTCGGGCACGTGGGGCAGGCGGAAATTGACCAGGTCATGGTGGGCGTTCACCACCAGCAGCAAGGTCGCATCGGCGCCGGCACGGCGAATCCCGGTTTCCTGGGCGCGGCCATCCATCAACATGCCTAGGCAACGACCGTGGGCGTCCTCCCATTGCTCGGTGCTCATTTCGTTGCCATCCGGCGCCAGCCAGGTGACGTCCTTCACGCCGATGTCTTCGTTGTAGTCGCCCACCAGGAAGCGCCCGCGACGCAGGATCGGGTAAGCCAGGCGCAGCTTGATCAGACGCTTGACGAACTTGAGCAGGGCCTTGCCGTCCTCGTCCAGGTCCCAGTTGACCCAGCCGATTTCGCTGTCCTGGCAGTAGGCGTTGTTATTGCCATGCTGGGTGCGGGCGAATTCATCACCGGCCACGATCATCGGCGTGCCTTGGGCCAGCAGCAGGGTGGCGAAGAAGTTGCGCATCTGGCGCAGGCGCAGTGCGTTGATTTCCGGGTCTTCGGTCGGGCCTTCGACGCCATGGTTCCAGGACAGATTGTTGTTGCTGCCGTCCTGATTGTTCTCGTCGTTGGCTTCGTTGTGCTTGTCGTTGTACGACACCAGGTCGTGCAGGGTGAACCCGTCGTGGGCGGTGATGAAGTTGACCGAGCTGTACGGACGGCGACCGCGATGGTTGAACATCTCGCCCGAGGCGGTCATGCGCCCGGCAAAGTCGGCCAGTTGCGCGTCGTCGCCTTTCCAGAAGGCACGCACGGTGTCGCGGAAGCGGTCGTTCCATTCCACCCAGCCTGGCGGGAAGTTGCCCACCTGATAGCCGCCGGGGCCGCAGTCCCAGGGTTCGGCGATCATTTTCAACTGGCGCAGTATCGGGTCCTGACGGCAGGCCACGAGGAAACTGTGGCGCTCGTCGAAACCGTCGCGGTAGCGGCCAAGAATGGTGGCCAGGTCGAAGCGGAAGCCGTCGACGTGCATCTCGGTGGCCCAGTAACGCAGCGAATCGGTGACCATCTGCAACACGCAAGGGTGGCTCAGGTCGAGAGTGTTGCCGGTGCCCGAATCGTTGATGTAGTAGCGCTTGTCGTCGGGCATCAGGCGGTAGTAGGAGGCGTTGTCGATACCGCGCATCGACAGGGTAGGGCCGCGCTCGTTGCCCTCGGCCGTGTGGTTGTAGACCACGTCGAGGATCACTTCGAGCTTCTGCTCATGCAGGTGCGCAACCATCTCCTTGAACTCGGCGATCTTGCCGCTGACCAGGTAGCGCGGGTCGGGGGCGAAGAACGCGATGCTGTTGTAGCCCCAGTAGTTGGTCATGCCTTTTTCCAGCAGGTGCTGGTCATTGACGAAGGCATGCACGGGCAACAGCTCCACCGACGAGACGCCCAACTGGCGAATGTGCTTGAGCACATCGTCTTCCATCAGGCCGGCGCAGGTGCCGCGTACCGACTCCTCGACCGAGGGGTGACGCATGCTGATGCCGCGCAGATGGGTTTCATAAATGATCGTACGGTCCCACGGCACCCGCACCGGCTGGTCGTTGCCCCAGGTGTGCGCCGGGTCGATGACCTTGCACTTGGGCACGAACGGCGCGCTGTCGCGTTCGTCAAAGCTGAGGTCGTCGTCCGGGTGGCCGATGGTGTAGCCAAACAGCGCCTCGGACCACTTCAATTCACCCACGAGTTGTTTGGCGTAGGGGTCGATCAGCAGTTTGTTGTGGTTGAAGCGATGACCGTTGGCCGGGTCGTAAGCACCGTACACGCGATAGCCGTAGATCAGCCCTGGATGGGCGTCGGGCAGGTAGCCGTGGAAAATCTCGTCGGTGTATTCAGGCAGCTCGATACGCTCGAGTTCCACTTCGCCGCTGTCATCGAACAGGCACAGCTCCACCTTGGTGGCGTTGGCCGAGAACAGCGCAAAGTTAACGCCCAGGCCATCCCAGGTGGCGCCAAGCGGGAAGGGCAAACCTTCACGGATCCTCGACGGCTCATGGCTCGGCGTCGGAGGGTTTTTGTCGGGCTTGCTCATGGTGTTGCTCCTGCAATGGTCTTTTTCAGGCCGAACGCGGCCGTACTGACGAAAATTCAGCTGACTGTCTGGAAGGTAAAAACACCGCTTGCCGACCGTGTCGACAAGCGGTGTGGAGGTCAAGGCTTTGGTTTTTTCGGCGCCGGCGGCTTTTTCGCAGCCGGGGCAGCCGGTTTGCCGTCGGCAGGTGGTGCCGGCTTGGGCTTGGGCGCAGCTTTAGGCCCCGCCTTGGGTACGGCCTTGGGGCCGGCTTTGGATTTGTCCGCAGGCTTGCCCTTGCTCGGCGTCAGCGCCTCGGCTTCAGCCAGCTTGCGCGCCATTTCCCAATGGCGTGCGTCCTCACCGTGGGGCTTGCCTTCGGATTCCCAGATCTGATGCGCCAATTCGCGAATGCGTTTGTCTTCACTACTCATCACACGCTCCTCACAGAAAATGTTCAGCTTTCTTGAATATCAGGATTGATAAAGACATTGACCGGGAAATCCCCCAGGGCAGTGCTGATCAACAGCTCCTTGTCTGGTGTGACTGCGCCTGTATGAAAAAGTCCCTTCCAGTTTTGCGTTGACGCGTTGAACGGTAATTTCACCCGAGTATCGCCCCAAACCTGCGCAGTGATGGTGGGATGCACACCGTTTTCAAGCAGGCGCTGCGGCCAGCGTGGCACCACCACCAGCACCTGTGTCCCGGCGTGCTCGCGGCAGAATGCAACCACGTGGGCGGCGTGTTGCCCGACCACTTCCAGCGGCGTGTAGCTGCCGCTGCGAAACACCTCGGGATGGGCCTCGCGCAAGGCCAGCACCTGGGCGATCAACGCTTGCTTGATCCGGCCGTCACGCCAGTTGAACAGCAGCTCACCAGGATCGGGCGGTGTATCCAGCGCCTCTTGCCGTGCGCTGAAATCCACCGGGCGACGGTTGTCCGGGTCCACCAGACTGAAATCCCAGAACTCGGCGCCCTGGTACAGGTCCGGCACACCGGGCACGGTGACGCGAAGCAAGGTTTGCGCCAGACCATTCAAGGCGCCGGCCGGTGCGATGGCCTGAGCGGCGCTGCCGATGGCATCGCGCAGTGCGCGGCCTTCGTCGCTGAGCAACAGGCGCGAGAGGAACGCCTCTACGCCTTGTTCGTAAGCTTCGTTGGGCGCGCTCCAACTGCTCTGCAACTTGGCCTCGCGCAGGGCCTTCTGCTGCCATTGCCACAGGCGTTGCTGGTAGTCGCTAAAGTCCGCGCCCATGTCCAGCGGCCAACTGCCCAGCAGCACCTGGTACAGAATCAACTCATCGCCAGCGCTGGGTATGTCGGCATCGCTGCGCAAGGGCGCGGCGAGGGTGCGCCAGTGCTCTACTTGCTCGACATACCACGGCGCGCACTCGCTGAGCACCGCCAGGCGCGCGCGGGTATCTTCGCCGCGCTTGTGGTCGTGGGTGGCGGTAGCCAGCAGGTTCTCCGGGAAAGCCTGCAGGCGCTGTTGGTTGACCGCGTGAAATGCCTCCACCGGCGCGCTGAACTGCTCGGTGCTGAAGCCCACATCGTTGCGCGACAGCAGCACCACCGAGCGATAGAACGCGGTGTCTTCAACGGCCTTGGCAGCCGCCGGCGAGGTCAATTGCTGGAAGCGCACGCAGGCATGCTTGAGGATCTTGCGTTCACGGCCCACTGGGCGATTGCGCCACGGCTGGCCGCCTAGCCACTGTTCAAGGTGCTCGAGCACCGGCCAGTCGCTTTCGTTCAAGGTGCTGCGCGCACCGTCCATGGCCTGCTGGAAAATCTTGTCGTCGGCGGCACTGCGGCCACGGGCACTTATGTAGGTGCGGTACACCGGGAAATGCACGATCAGTTCCTGCAAGGCCCGGCGAATGGCGCCCAGGGTCAGGTCGCGGGTCATCACGTCGTCGCGGGCCACCTGCAACAGCGCCTGGGCCACACTTTCGAAGTCGCCGCCCAGCGAGCCATTGAGGATCTGCTGGCGCGCCAGCCGGGCTTCCTCGATAAACGCCGAAGGCCGCTCGCTGTGACGCGTCCACAGCTCGGCCAGCGGTGCAAAGCCTTGCGGGTCATGTTGCAGCAGCGACAGTTGGTTCATGAATTCGTAGCCGGTGGTGCCGTCCACTTGCCAGTCTTCGCGCAGGGTTTCGCCGTCGCCGAGGATCTTCTCGACAAAGATCGGCAAGTGCCGGTCCGGCGCCAGCGAGTCCACGCGGCGACGCAGCTTGCGGCAGTAACCGCGCGGATCGGCCAGGCCATCAATGTGGTCGATGCGCAGGCCGTCCACCAGACCTTCGCTGATCAGCTCGAAAATCTTGCCATGGGTGGCTTCGAACACGGCCGTGCGTTCCACCCGCAGGCCGCCCAGCTCATTGACGTCGAAGAAGCGCCGCCAGTTGATATCGTCCGCCGCCGTGCGCCAGCTGGCCAGGCGGTAGGCCTGTTGTTCGAGCAGTTGGTGCAGGCGCTTGAAGCCGTCCGGTTGACGGCTGTCGAACGCGGCCAGGCGCTGCTCGATGGCCGGCAGCACCTCGGTGGCCCGCTCGACCAGGGCCTGTTTGAGCCAGGCGGCTTCGGCGTAGGCGTCGTCCTGATGGGTGAGGGCGCTGAAACGCTCGGCGAGCGGTTTGAGTGGCTCGTCATTGCCCAGGATCATCGCGTAGTCGCGCGGGCAGATCGGGAAGCGGTGCTCGTAATGCTCGACGTAGAACGCACCGTGCTCGGCGTCAAACAGCAACTTCAGGGTGCCGGTCTGCAGGGCTTCGCCGTAGTCGCTGCCCAGAAACGGCATCAGCAACTGACCCTTGAGCAGCGGGTCCGGCGAGTGCCACTGGATGTCGAAAAATTCGCTGTAAGGGCTCAGGCGCCCCCATTCGAGCAGGTCCAGCCACCAAGGGTTATCGGCACCGCCGACGGCCATGTGGTTGGAGACGATATCGAGGATCAGCCCCATGTCGTGCTCGCGCAGCGCCGCGACCAGCCGGCGCAGGGCCGCTTCGCCACCCAGTTCCGGGTTGACGCTGGTGGGGTCGACCACATCGTAGCCGTGCATGGAACCGGCGCGCGCGCTCAGCAGTGGCGAGGCGTACAGATGGCTGATGCCCAATCGGGCGAAATACGGCACCAATGGCACCGCATCATCGAGGGTAAAACCTTTGTGAAATTGCAGGCGCTGGGTAGCGCGCAGGGGCAGTGCTTTCATCGGTCACGCTCATAGGCTTGATTGCGCGCGACGGCCAGCAGCTCGAGGCGACGCGCGGCGCCGGCGTTGTCGAGCAGGCTCGCGGCCTCGCCCGGCAGGCGGCGGCGCCAATTGGGATGGGTATCAGTGGTGCCGGGCAAGTTGGGTTGTTCTTCGGCGCCCAGTGCATCTTCCAGGGGGAGCAATACCAACGGCGCACGGGTGTGCCCCAGGTAGCGCACGCTGGCATCGATCATGTGATCGGTCTCGTTGCGGATCTCGTCGACGAAGTTTTGCGGGTCCTGGCTCAAGGCCTGGCGCAGCGCCTGGCGTTCGCGCAGGCGGTGCTCGCTCCATTGCTCCACGGTGGGCGCGTCGATCAGACCGAGCTGGACGTTCCAGTCGATATCGCGGCTGTGCCACCAGCCGTTGAGGGTCGGCAGGTCGTGGGTGCTGGTGGTCGCCAGGGCGTTGTCCGGCCAGTCGAGAATCGGCGTGAACCGGCCCTCATGGTTCTGTTCGAACAACAGCACACGCATGCCGAGGATGGAGCGGCTGCTGAGTTTTTCACGCAGGCCGTCGGGCACCGTGCCGAGGTCTTCGCCCAATACGATGGCCTGGTGGCGGTGCGATTCCAGCGCCAGCAGGCGCAGCATGTCGTCCACCGGGAAATACAGGTAAGCGCCTTCGCGCGGCGAGGCGTCCATGGGGATCACCCACAGGCGCTGCAGGCCCATCACATGGTCGATGCGCAGGCCGCCGGCGTGGGCGAAGTTGGCGCGCAGCATCTCGATGAACGCACGAAAGCCGTTGCGCTTGAGGCCCTCGGGGGAAAACGCGGAGATGCCCCAGCCCTGGCCGGCACGGTTGAGGATATCCGGCGGCGCGCCCACGGTGAGGTCGGCGAGCAGTTCATCCTGGCGGCTCCAGGCCTGGCTGCCGCCGCCGTCGGCGCCCACGGCCAGGTCGGCGATCAGGCCGACGCCCATGCCGCTGCCCCGTGCGGCCTGTTGCGCACGCGCCAGGCAGCGCGCGATCAGCCATTGGCTGAAGGCGTAAAAGCCGATTTCATCACGGTTGTCCTCGGCAAATTGCGCCAGTGCCGGGCTCTGCGGCGTGCGCCAATCCTCGGGCCAATGGCGCCAGTCGAGGTCTTCGCCGGCAGCGGCGCGCGTCGCTTGTACGGCTTCAAAGCGGCAATGGTTTTCCAGGGCTTCGCCACCGGCCTGGCGAAAGCTCAGGAAGTCGGCGTGTTGCGGGTGATGGCCGTGGCGAAAATCTTCATACAGGGCGCGCAGCAGGCGCTGTTTGGCCTTGGCGGCAGCCGGCCAGTCGATCAGGGTTTCCTGTTCGAGCTGGTGCAATTCTTCGTCGAGACCCAAGGCCTCAATCGCGTTACGTACTTCCCGCTCGCCGAGGATGCTGGCGGGCGATGCGTAAAGGCTATTGAGGAACAAGCGGCTGGACGGCGAGTAGGGGCTGTAGCTGCCGGTGTTGGCGCTGAACATCGCGTGCATCGGGCTGATCGCCAACGCATCGGCGCCGCGTTCGGCGGCGGCGCGCACCAGGTTTTCCAAGGCCAGGGTGTCGCCGAAACCGCCATCGCCCAGGCGCCGCAGCGAATACAGCTGGGCACTGAGGCCCCAGGCGCGGGCAGGGTGGGTGTCGACTGCTTCGGCCACGCTGTAGCAATGGCGGGGCGCCACGGCGAGGGTGAACTGCTGGTCGGCGATATGCACCTGGTGGTACCCAAGAGCGATCACCCCCGGCAGCACGGCGTTGCCGTCCAGGCGCAGCTCCAGGGCTTCACCCTGTTCCAGGGTCACGCGGCAGGGCGTGTCGGGCGCGAAGAAGTGCGCCAGGTCTAGGCCGTCACCGCTTTCGACGGTGAGCAGAGGCGGCAGGTGTTTATCGTTTTGCGCCTGTTCCAGTTCATGCAGGCTGGCGTCGATCTCGGCATCGTTGTCGGCCGGGTGACCGAGGCCTTTCAACACGGCACGCAGGGCATCGGCGCTCACGCGTTGCGGGCGGCCGTTTGCGTCGATCCAATCGACGGCCAGGCCCGCGCGGCTGGCGAGGATTTCCAGGTTCGCTTCGCTCAAGGGTGCTCTCCAACAGGGGATAAGGTGACGCGGACGCTGCAGGGCGGCAGTTGCGCATCCTGGCTGGCCGGCGTTTGAAAAATAACCGGGCCTGACGCGGCGCACTCCAGCGTCGTGGTGCCCAGGTTCAGGTCGATCTGCAAGGTGCTGCCATCGCCCAGCCGCCAGCGCGCACTGACGGCGGCGTCGGCCAGCACCTGCGCGCCCAGGGCGACAGCGCCCGGCAGGTGCGGCACGATGTGCCGCTGGCGCAGGCGCAGCAGGTGGCGATACCGCTCGGCCTGTTCGTTGTCGGCAAAGCTGGGGGTCGACTGGATGAAGGTCGACAGCGCATTCGGGTCGGGAATGCGTTCGCGCCGCTCGGGGTCGTGGAAGGCGGCGAAGTCGGCAAATTCGTTGCGTCGGCCTTCGCGCACGGCTTCGGCCAGGTCGCCATGGTGATCGGTGAAGAACAGGAACGGCTCACTGGCGTTGACTTCGTCGCCCATGAACATGAGCGGAATCATCGGCGACAGCAACAGCAGGGCCGTGGCGGCGTTGAGCGCCTGGGGCGAGCAGAGCTGGTGCAGGCGCTCGCCGAGGGCGCGGTTACCGATCTGGTCATGGTTCTGCAAAAACGCGACGAACGCGGTCGGTGGCAGATCGGCGCTGGGCTCGCCACGGGCATGGCCGTGGCGTGTGGTGTGGCCCTGGTAGATAAAGCCTTCACCCAGGCAACGCGCGAGTTTGGCGGTCGGATCCTGCGCAAAGTCGCTGTAGTAGGCGTCGGTTTCGCCGGTGAGCAACACATGCAGCACGTTGTGGAAATCGTCATTCCACTGCGCATCGAAATCCTGCCGCAACAGGCTGGCCTGATTCAGCTCGTTTTCCAGCATCAGCCACACGTGGCGACCGGTGTCCACCTGCTGCCGCACGCGGTGCGCCAGTTCCTGCAGGAAGCCCGGGTTGTCGATGGCGTGCACCGCATCCAGGCGCAGGCCGTCGAAACGGTATTCCAGCAGCCACATCAGTGCGTTATCGAGGAAGAAGTCCCGCACTTCGCGGCGATTGAAGTCGATGCCGGCGCCCCAGGGCGTGTGCACCTCTTCCTGGAAGAAGCCTGCGGCGTATTGGCCCAGGTAATTGCCGTCCGGCCCGAAGTGGTTGTAAACCACATCGAGGATCACGGCCAAGCCGTGTTCGTGGGCCGTGTCGATCAGGTGCTTGAGCTGTTCGGGGGAACCGTAGGAGGATTGCGGCGCGTAAGGCAGGACCCCGTCGTAGCCCCAATTGCGCTCACCGGGAAACTGCGCCAGAGGCATCAGTTCGATGGCTGTGACACCCAGCTCGGCCAGGCGCGGCAGGTGTCGCTCAATCGCAGCGTAGCCGCCCAGTGCGCCCACGTGCAGTTCGTAGATCACCGCTTCGTGCCAGGGGCGGCCCTGCCACTGGCTGTGTCGCCACTCATAGGCGAGCGGGTCGACCACCAGGCTCCAGCCATGTACATCGTCGGCCTGTGCCCTTGAAGCGGGGTCGGGTACTTCCATTTCCCCATCGATGTTGAAGAGGTAGCGTGTCCCTGCAGGGCACGCCACTTCTGTCTCGAACCAGCCATCTGCCTGGGGCAGCATGGCGATGGATTTACCGTGTTCCAATTCAACGCTGACATAAAACGCGTCTGGCGCCCACAGGGCAAAACGCGTGTGTTGCGCGTCCAGCATGATTGCGCCGTGGGGCCAGGTTTCCAGAGTCCGTAACGGCATCTACAAAAACCTCCCTTTGATTATTTAGCGGATTTCCCCAGTGCTTTAGCCACCAGTTGCTCATAGAGTTCGGCGTAGGGTTCTACCGCCTGGCTCCAGTTGAAAGGTCGTGTCATGGCCCGGCAACGCATGGCGTTAAGCAGGTCCGGGAAAGCGAATACCTTGAACGCGCGGCTCAGGGCTTCCTTGTAGCTGTCGACTGTCGATTCATTGAACAGAAAGCCGGTCACACCGTTTTCGATGGTGTCGGCCAGGCCGCCGGTGTTGCGCGCTACCGGCAGCGAACCGAAACGCTGGGCGTACATCTGGCTCAGGCCGCACGGCTCGTAGCGCGATGGCATGAGCAGGAAATCGCTGCCGGCGAACATGCGGCGCGCGTCGGTTTCGTTGAAGCCGATGCGCACACCGATTTGGCCCGGGAAGCGCAGCGCCAATTCGCGCATGGCGTTTTCTTCCTCAGGCTCGCCGCGACCAATGATCGCAATCTGGCCACCTTGCTCGACGATAAAGCTGGCAACGGCTTCGGTGAGGTCCAGGCCTTTCTGGAACACCAGACGCGAGACCACCGCAAACAGCGGGCCGGTGGATTCGCTCAGGCCGAACAGGTCGCGCACTTGCCTGGCGTTGACCGCCTTGCCTTCCCAGTCGCCGATATTGAAGTTATGGGTCAGGTGCGGGTCGGTGGAGGTTTCCCAGCTGTCTTCAATCCCGTTGGGAATGCCGCTGAGCAAGCCTTGCTGGGTCTTGCTGGCCAGAAAGCCATCGAGGCCGCAGCCGAATTCAGGGGTGGTGATTTCTTCGGCGTAGGTAGCGCTCACGGTGGTGATATGGCTGGAATACGCCATGCCGGCCTTGAGGAACGACATCTTGCCGTAGAACTCCATGCCTTCTTGTTGCAGGGCGTGGGGCGGAATGCCCAGCTCCGGCGTCGAGGCCAGGCTGACCACGCCTTGGTAGGCCAGGTTATGGATGGTGAACAGGGTCGGGGTGCGAGAACCGCGCCAGTGCATATAGGCCGGAGCCAGGCCAGCGGGCCAGTCATGGGCGTGCACCAGGTCCGGGCACCAGTGAATCTGCGCGAGGTTGGCGGCCATGTCGGCGGCAGCCAGACCCAAGCGGGCGAAGCGAATATGGTTGTCCGGCCAGTCGCGGCCGTTGTTGGCGCCGTAGGGAGTGCCTTCACGCTCGTACAGTTCAGGGCAGATCAGCACGTAGATGACCAGGCCATCCTTGAGGTCCATGCGCCCGATCTTGCACGGCGGCAGCGCGGCATGGCCACCCAGCTCGCCGACGATGTGGATGGGGTTGTCGCTTTCCATCACCTGCGGGTAACCGGGGATCAACACGCGCACATCATGCAGATGTGCCATGGCGCGGGGCAGGGCGGCGGAGACGTCGCCCAGGCCGCCGGTTTTCACCAGGTCGGCAAACTCGGAGGTGACAAACAGGACTTTCTTGCGATTTGGATTCTGACTCACGATCGGCCGCACAGTGTTGGGCAGGTCGGCCAACGATGTGGGCCCCCCTGCCGGCTGACTAAAACGCTCTCCCTGAGTTACAACTGCGGCACTGATCATAATGCACTCCCCTTGATGTTGGTCGGCTAATAGCCCGCTGCCACTAGCTCGAATTGGCCGCTTCCTGCGGCCAGGCGCACAAGCGCTATACAAACTGGCAAGGCGTATGCCAGTTGCACGGTTATGTCGAAAAGATTGGATGGACGGCATCTGGCGGGAACCGCTGAACACGCCCTACCTGAAACTTGACCTACGGCAGAGTTTGAAAGTTTCGATTTTTTGCGGGGTTTTTATTTTGAAACGGACCCATCGGTCATCAGTCTAGGACAGAACTCAGACACTGTAGGGACTTTGGGAAGATTTTGTAGGACAAAAAACTTGTAACAGGCTAATGGACGGATATAAGCCGACGGCCGGTATGGCTGATGCTGGGCAAATTGGCAATTGTGGTGATCAGGCTTGATGTGGCACAGGCTGTTGTGGAGAGCAGGCTTGCCACAGTGGCCTGCTCATTCCGAATCAAGCCAGAGCTGCCCTGCAATGGTGCGGCGGACGGTTATGCCAGCACGCGAACGGGCGCACCTTCAGCCCAGGCCAGGATGTTTTCGATCATCTGCTGGTAGAACTGCCTGTAATTCTGCTCGCTGACATACCCAACATGGGGCGTCGCCAGCACATTGGGCAAGTGCCGGAAGGGGTGATCGACCGGCAGCGGTTCCTCGCCATATACATCCAGCGCTGCCCCGGCCAGTCGCCCGGCGCTCAGGGCTTCGACCAGCGCCTGCTCATCCACGATCGGCCCGCGCGCGGTGTTCACCAGCCTGGCCGTCGGTTTCATCCAGCCCAGCGCCTCGGCGTCCACCAGCCCACGGCTGCGGTCACTCAGCACCAGGTGCACGGTGAGGATATCGGCCTGTTCGAACAGCTCGCGCTTGCTTACCCAAGTCACTCCAGCGTCGGCAGCGCGCTCGGGGGTGAGGTTTTCGCTCCAGGCGATTACGCGCATGCCGAATACCTGGGCAAACCTGGCGACTTTCTGGCCAATGCTGCCCAGGCCGAGAATGCCCAGGGTCTTGCCGTGCAGGTCGCCGCCCAGGCCGACCTGCCAGTGACCGGCCCGCAGCGAAGCGGCTTCGGCAAGCAGGTTTCGCGTCGAGGCCATGATCAGCGCCCAGGTCAGCTCCGGCGCCGCATGTTTATAGCTGTCGGTGCCGCACACCTGGATGCCCAGCGCCTTGGCGGCGGGAATGTCGATGGCGGCATTGCGCATGCCGCCGGTCACCAGCAGTTTGAGGCTGGGCAAGCCTTGCAGCAGCGCCTGGTCGAGGGTCGTGCGTTCGCGCATCAGGCAAATCACGTCGAAGGCCTTCAACCGTTCAATCATCACCGCCGTGTCCGCCGGGTAGTCATGCAGGAAGTGCACCTGCCCGACTTGCGCCAGCGCCGACCAATCCACCACGCCACTGGCCACGTCCTGCCAATCATCAATGACTGCGATCTGTACCGACATTCACGAGTGCCTCGAAAAAAATTGGATTAAAGGCTGTTCAGCCCCTGCAACAGCGCCTGGTGAAACCGAGCCGGTTCTTCCATTTGCGGCGCATGGCCCAGGCCCGGAAACTCCACCAGTGTTGCCTGGGGAATCAGCTTGGCCACTTGTTTGCCCAATACGGTGTAATCGCCAAGCCTGGCCTTGACCTCGGGCGGGGCCACGTCCTTGCCGATGGCGGTGTTATCGGCGGTGCCGATCAGCAACAAGGTGGGCATCTTCAGGTTCTTGAATTCGTAATACACCGGCTGGGTGAGGATCATGTCGTAAATCAATGCCGAGTTCCATGCCACTTGCTTGTGCCCCGGGCCGTTGCTCAAGCCCGCGTACATGTCCACCCAACGCTCGTACTCCGGCTTCCAGCGCCCGACGTAATAGGTGTTGAGCTGGTAGTTGCGAATCCCCTCGGCGCTGACTTTCAATTCACGTGCGTACCACTGGTCAACGCTGATAGAGGGCACGCCCAGGGCTTTCCAGTCTTCCAGGCCAATCGGGTTGACCATCGCCAGTTGTTCGGTCTGTGTCGGGTACATCAGTGCGTAACGGGTGGCGAGCATGCCGCCGGTGGAGTGGCCGATGATGGTGGCTTTTTTAACGCCGAGCTTTTCCAGCAATTGATGGGTATTGGTGGCCAATTGTTGAAAGCTGTATTGATAGCGTTCGGGCTTGCTGGAGGTGCAAAAGCCGATCTGGTCCGGCGCGATGACCCGGTAGCCGGCGTCGCTCAGGGCCTTGATCGAGCCTTCCCAGGTAGCGCCGCAGAAATTCTTGCCGTGCATCAGCACCACGCTGCGGCCATTGGGCGTGCCGTTGGCGGGCACGTCCATATAGCCCATCTGCAGGGACTCGCCCTGGGATTGGAACTCGAAGTGCTTGAGCGGATAGGGGTATTGGAAACCTTGCAGTTCAGGCCCGTAGGTGGCGGCAAAGGCTGAGGCGGCGCCGGTGGCGAGCAGGCCGGTGATGAACATGTCGCGGATCAGAGGCATAAGCAATACTCCAGAAAAGGTGTCCGGATGCTGTTTACAGTGGATTAAGCAGGAATTAATACCCAGTGCAGCGTCACGGCAGCGAGTACACCATACCGCAGGCTTTTGGCGAGGGTGACCAGCAGCAGGAATCGCCACAGCGGCTCGCGCATCACGCCGGCGACGAGGGTCAGCGGGTCGCCGATAATCGGTACCCAACTGAGCAGCAGCGTCCAATGTCCCCAGCGCTGATAATTGTTACGTGCTTTTTCCAACTGCCTGGCATTGACCGGAAACCAGCGCCGGTCCTTGAAATGGTCCACCCAACGGCCGAGCAGCCAATTGACCACTGAGCCCAGCACATTGCCCAGGGTGGCGACGAGCAGCAGCCACCCCAACGAGTAGTCCCCGCTGAGCAGCAGCCCAACCAGCACGGCTTCCGATTGCAGCGGCAACAGCGTGGCGGCGCCAAAGGCCGCGAGGAACAGGCCGAGGTAGCCGATCAAGTGCGAGGATTCATCGTGAGTTTCACCGTGGAGGGGTCAGGCATTCTCCAGCCGTTGCTTGAGCCGGTCCAGCGCAAGCGCCGACAGCTCGACCATGCGTGCATGCAAGGTGGCCAGTTGCAACTCGGTTTCGTAGGTGAGCACACGCTTGAACAGCGTGCCGTCGCGATAGGGTTGCAGGAAGTAGTGGATGGAGCCGTCGACCGCCACCGAAGTGAATGCGGCCTTGAATTCACCAGGAGGCTGGGCGATCTGCACGCGGTAGCTCAGGGGCACGCGCACGCCGAGCAGGTCGATCATTTCGCAAAAGCGTGCACCGGCGGCGAGGGAGCCACGGGTGCCAGTGTCAGCGCTGAGGGAGGTAGGGTGCCATTCGTGCCAGCGATCCGGCTGGGTCACATAGTCGTAGACGGCATCGATAGGGGCCTGGAGAAAGCGTTCCTGACTGATCCGCTCCAGACGGACCGAGCAATCGGCAGTGCGCATGGCACACCTCCTGTGTGGCGAAATCCTTGAGCTGTCAGAATAGTCCCACTCCCGCGCTGTGCACGGGAGTGTTTCATAAATTTATCACTGCACCTTGAAGCGCCCCATCAGGCTGATCACACGGCCATTGGCCTCCAGCAGGCTCTGGGTATTGGTTTCGGTGGCATGGCCGCTCTCTACCAGCTCCTCGACCATCTGTCGGATCTGCACCATGCTGCGGTTGATCTCCTCGGTTACCGCGCTCTGCTGTTCGGCGGCCGTGGCGATCTGGGTGCTGAGGTTGTTGATATGCGCCACCGAACCGGCCATCTCGTCCAACCCGGTATTCACCCGCGCCGTGGCATCCGCCGCCGACTGGCAGCTGGCCTGGGTGTTTTCCATGGCCGCCACTGACGAACTCACGCCGCTGGTCAATCGCGCGAGCATTTCATTGATTTGTGACGTGCTGGCCTGAGTGCGTGCGGCCAGCGCGCGGACTTCGTCGGCCACCACCGCAAAGCCACGGCCTTGCTCGCCCGCGCGCGCCGCTTCAATGGCCGCGTTGAGCGCCAGCAGGTTGGTCTGACCGGCGATGGCGCCGATCACACCGAGGGTTTCGGTGATGCGCGCCGCGTCCTGGCGCATGTTTTCCACGCTGTGGGTGGCGCTGGACACTTCACCGATCAAGGCGCTGACGCTGGTGGAGGCTTCGCCCACTACCACGCGGGAACGGTCGGCGTGTTCGTTGGCGCGCTGGGTGAAGGCCGCGGTTTCGGCGGCATTCTGTGCGACGGTGTCGGCGGTGGAGCTCATTTCGGTGATGGCGGTGACCGTCTGGTCCGTCTCGCTGGCATGGCGCACCAGGATCTGGTTGGTGTGGGCCGAGGTCCGCTGCAATTGCTCAAGGCCTGAAGACATGGCCACGGTGGCTTGGGTCACTTCGCCGATCATGTTTTGCAGGTAGACGATAAAGCGGTTCACCGAGTGGCCGATGGCGCCCATTTCGTCTTCGGCGCGGATGGTGATGCGCCGCGTGAGGTCGGCATCGCCAGCGGACAGCGCGTCGATGTTGGACGTCAGCGACTTCATGCGCTGCACCAGTTGGCGGATCGCGTAGGCGGCCAGCAGCACCAGCAGCAACACCATGGGGATTTGCAGCAGGGCCAGGCTGCCGAGCACGTCATCGCGTTGTGCGGTGATCAGCGAGGTGGGCAGGGCGGTCGCGAGGAACCACGGTGTGCCCTCGATCGGGCGCATATAGAAGGTGCTGGCCACGCCGCCGTTGTCGAACTCGCTGCGCTGCAGGCCTTGCTCCCGTTGGGTCAGTGCCTTGCTGACCTGGGCGGCAAACGCCGAGGT
Organism: Pseudomonas trivialis; assembly: GCF_036864995.1. Lineage (NCBI taxonomy): Bacteria > Pseudomonadati > Pseudomonadota > Gammaproteobacteria > Pseudomonadales > Pseudomonadaceae > Pseudomonas > Pseudomonas trivialis. The sequence goes on from NZ_CP142151.1 coordinate 2,618,629, forward strand.
GCCGGTCAGTTCGCTGATGTTCTTGAGCACTACCGGGCTGCTGAAACGGGTGCTGTTGCTGATAATCTTGCCGTCGGCTTCGACGATCAGCATCTGCCCGCCGATGTCTTTTTCCTTGGCGGCCACCAGGTCGTTGAAGAACCCCAGGGTCACGTCGATGGTGGAAACGCCATAGGCGGCGCCATCACGCTGGATCGCCATGGCGCAGTTGGTGCGCGGCTCCTGGCTGGCGTCGTCCTTGTAGGCGGCGGCCCAGGCGCATTGGCCGGGCGGGGAGGCGAGGCCGCCCTTGTACCAGCTCTGATCGTAATAGTTGGGCGCAGGGTCGCTGTTCCAGAAGGTATTGACCGCCAGCTTGCCCGACGCATCGCGGTGCCAGAACGTACTGAATTTGTTGCGCCCCGGCGTGCGCTGGTTAGGCAACGGCCAGATGCCGCCGCCAAACACCTTCAGCTCGCCGTACTGGTCCACCAGGCCGGGCAGAACCTTGTCGATGGCATCGCTGTCGAGCAGGGGAATGGTCTGGGTGATGCTGCGTTGCTGGGCCTGGACCTTGTTCAGTTCGCCCTGGATACGCTCGGCCACTTGCGCGACACGGTTGAGCACCACCTGCTCCTCGGTATGGCGCAACGTGGGGGCGACCAACTGGCCGATACCGACCACCGTCAACACGATCAACACCAGAACGAACAGCAACAGAAACAGGGTATAGCGGGCTTGGATGGAGCGCAGTGGGGGCATGAGGTCGTCCTTACGAAGCGTTTATTGTCGACGCGGCTTTTTTGGAGCTTCGTAGGGGTATCGGCTTGGGCTGCAGGAGCTTTAGGTACGATGGTGCAAGAAAATTCGTACCTGCCCCTTAGCCCCTCAGCGTGTCAGTCAGACAAGCCAAAGTTTTTCAGCGCCTGTAATATCAGGCCCCGGTGCAACATTCTTAACGTTTCAGGAACCTGTCATGACCCAAAAGCAACGCTTGAAATACTCGATTCTGATCTCCCTGGTGGTACTGGGCTCGATGTTCGGCCTGTCCTACCTGCAGAACACGGGCGTGATCAGCGAAAAAACCTTTCAGTACATCGCTATTGCCATCGCGGTGGTCGTGGTGGTGATCAATGGCATCATGCGTCGCAAGGTCAAGCCCAACTTCTGAGTGAGGTCAGGCGCGGCCTTCAAGCACTTTCGCGGCCTCTTCATGGAGGCTGTAGCTCTTGTCGGCATTGAGGGTGATCACGCCCTCGCTGCACAGGCGCTTGAGCACTTCGCGCACGCTGAGAAACGACAGCGGGATGCCCAGCTCCAGCAGGTGGCCGTGCACCCCGCGCACGCCCAGGGTGCGCTGGTTGTCGGCGGCGGTGAGCAGGGCGTCGATGACCTTCAGCCGAATCAGGCTGGTACGCAGGCCAAAACATTTGAGCAAATGGCGAATACGCTGGTTGCCTTGCTGTTCGGGGGTCTTGCCGAACGCTTGGGTGCCGCTGCCGAACTTGGCATCGGCGGCCGATGAATGTCCATCCGTGGTCACTGGCGGGTTGTACATGCAAAAACTCCTTATCAGAGCCTGATCAGGAAAATGATGGCGCTCTTAGGTAATAAGACGAACGAGCGAGCAAAATCATGAAGTGGCGAATGTAGAAATTTTGTCGGTATCGGTTTTGTCACAAGGCAAACACACGGAATAAAGCGCTCTGGCGGCTAAATTGTGCACGGTCTTTTGCGTTCTTACGGTGGGGTGGTTACCCCGGTGAGGGTGTTCAATTTGACTGTGGAGTCTGCGTGATTATTACCAACGGGTTGTCCAGGGTGTGCATGGCGGGGCTGTTGCTGGGGGTGAGCCTGGCCGCATCGGCACGGGAGCAGGTGACGCAGGCGTCGGCCGATATCCGCCGCACCACCTACGGCGTGCCGCACATTCGCGCCACCGACGAGCGTGGCCTGGGCTTCGGTATCGGTTACGCCTACGCCCAGGACAATCTGTGCCTGCTGGCCAATGAAGTGGTCACGGTCAATGGTCAGCGCGCAAGGTTCTTCGGTCCCGATCAGGCGACCCTTGAAGAACGCAACAACCTGGCCAGCGATGTGTTCTTCACCTGGCTGAACACGCCGGAGACGGTCGCGGCGTTCTGGAAAGCCCAAAGCCCCCAGATCAAACAGCGTATCGAAGGCTATGTGGCCGGCTATAACCGTTATCTGAAAGAGCAGGGCGCGCCGGAGCAATGCCAGGGTGCCTGGGTGCGCCCGCTGGTAGCCGACGATTTGGTGAAGTTGACCCGCAGGCTGCTGGTGGAAGGCGGCGTTGGTCAATTCGCCGAAGCGCTGGTGGGTGCGACGCCACCCCAGGCCACCGCATCCGTACAGCCCGGCGCCAAGGCGTTTGCAACGGCAGCGGCCAATCAGCAGCGTTTCAGTCTGGACCGGGGCAGTAATGCCGTGGCCGTGGGCAGCGATCGCTCGTTCAACGGCCGTGGCATGCTGCTGGCCAACCCGCATTTTCCGTGGGTGGGCGGCATGCGTTTCTATGAGATGCACCTGACCATCCCCGGCCAGTTGGACGTAATGGGCGCCGCACTGCCGGGCCTGCCGGTGGTGAATATCGGTTTCAACCAGCACGTGGCGTGGACGCACACGGTGGACACGTCCAAACATTTCACCCTGTACCGGCTCACGCTCGACCCCAAGGACGCCACGCGCTACCTGCTGGACGGCAAATCCGTGCCCCTGGCGAAAACGTCGGTCACCGTGCAGGCCAAGCAGCCGGACGGCAGCCTCAAGGCGGTGAACCACACCGTTTACAGTTCGCAGTTCGGCCCAGTGGTGCAGTGGCCCGGCAAGCTCGATTGGGACGCCAGGTACGCCTTCAGCCTGCGCGACGCCAATCTGGATAACGACCGCGTGCTGCAACAGTGGTACGCCATGAACCGCGCCGACAGCCTCAAGGCCCTGCAAACCTCGGTGCACACCCTGCAAGGCATTCCGTGGGTGAACACGGTCGCCGCCGATGACCAGGGCCAGAGCCTGTACATGAACCTGTCGGTGGTGCCCAACGTCAGCGCCGCCAAACTGACGCAATGCAGCGACCCCCGCGCCGGCCTGCAAATGATCGTGCTCGACGGCGCCCACAGCGCCTGCGCCTGGGACATCGACCCGCGCGCGGCGCAGGCGGGCATTTTCCCGGCAGACCAGTTGCCGCAGTTGCAACGCACCGACTACGTGCAGCATTCCAATGATTCCGCGTGGATGGTCAACCCAAAAGCGCCATTGACCGGTTTCTCCCCGGTGATCAGTCAGGACTCCATCGGCCTCGGCCCGCGTGCGCGCTTTGCCCTCGAGCGCCTGCACGCCCTCGAGAAACACCCCATCAGCGTCGCCGACCTGCAAAGCCTGGTGATGGACAACGAGGTGTACCTGGCGGGCCAGGTCATGCCCGACCTGCTCGCGTTTTGCGCCAAACAGCTGGGCAGCGACGCCGACGCACTGCAGCCACTGTGCAGCAGCCTCAAAAACTGGGACCAGCACGCCAACCTCGACAGCGGCCTGGGCCTGTTGTACTTCATCAACCTGATGGAACACCTGCAACAAACCCCAGACGCCTGGCGCGTCGCCTTCGACCCCGCCAACCCCCTCACCACCCCGCGCGGCCTCGCCATCGACCGCGCGCCGGTGGCCAACGCCCTGCGCGAAGCCATGCTGGCCTCGACCGCAGCCGTCGGCAAACTCGGCGCAGCCCATTGGGGCGACGTGCAGGTCTCCGGCCAAACCCCGATGCACGGCGGCCCGCAGGAACTCGGCATCTACAACGCCATGCAAACCGTGCCCCGCGCCGACGGCAAGCGCGAAGTCGTCAGCGGCACCAGCTACCTGCAAATCGTCACCTTCGACGACAAAGGCCCGCAAGCGCTCGGCGTGCTCGCGTTCTCGGAATCCAGCAATCCCGACTCGAAATACTCAAAGGACCAGACCCAGGCATTCTCCGAGAAAAAGCTGCGCCCACTGCCGTTCACCGACGCCCAGATCCACGCCGACCCGCAGTACCAGACCCAGCACATAAAGGAGTAGGCCAGGCGCGCAACCCCTTGATGCGATGCGAAATATTTTCCAAATCAAGGGGTTGCAGGCATAGGTAAATCGGTACATAATGGCGCCCATCGAACGCAACGAGGCGTTAAAAACCTCAATGTATTCAATAGGTTATAGTGAGTTATAGTTGTTCGAGTAGAGGCAGGCCCTTACAGCCCACTCAAGTTTTTATGCGGTGAATGTCGGTGGTAAAGGCATTGATCGTTTGAGGCCGAGTAGCAAAATGGTTATGCAGCGGATTGCAAATCCGCCTACGCCGGTTCGATTCCGACCTCGGCCTCCACTCTTAAAGCCCCGCAGCCATTAGGTTGCGGGGCTTTTTTGTGCATGCAGGGTTTGTTGGGCAGAGTAACTGGGACACTGAGATAACTTGCGTATCCTACGAGACCGGCAGCAAAGCGCGCTACATAGGGAATATCAAACCCTACCGATTGCGTACTAATTATCAGGTACTCACAGAACTGGATTTTTCCAAAGCTACATTCACAAGAAGCAATGAATTTTCAATCAACTGCGCCAATCCAAACGTTTGAAGACGCTGCGATCCGCTGGATGCGAACGCTTGTTCATTGGCCATAGCGGACGCTGAGGCCAGAATCTCGCTTGCATTCACTAAAGCTTCTTCAGAACTTAAATCTGGCCTTACTTTGAAAATGCTATTGAGCAAGTCGCTATCTGTTGAGTTTTTATCTGTAGAAAACATTCTCTATACCCTCGGAATTCAAGACCCCACCACCGCCGTTGCGACACGGTTGGGTGGTGGACCGTGCGAGGGTCGCAAACCGGTGTCCGAGGGTACCGGCCGGGCAAAAGCCCGCCTCACACGGTCCACCATAGATGCGGTAAGCAGACGCAAAAAAAGCGCCTGCTACTGAGCTATAGCGCTACCGCGCCTCAGACTACTTCAGGTTGCGACACCCGGCCACAGGATTTACTGCGACGCGGAACTCTAGCCAAGTTGGTTCCTATGGCTCAACCCCCGCAGTTCGTGGGAAACGTCCGAAGCATGAGCGCTGCGTAACCTGGGGTCTTCTCCAGTCTACTCACGCGCACAGTCGCCCCAACTCCACCTGATGAATCGTTTAACCCCCCGACAAAATGCACACGCAAGCGCTTGCGTAAGCAAATGTATCTGACTACAGTCGGCCTCACTCGATTACAAAAATAATAAATCCAGGAGCTCATCAATGAGCCTTGAACCCTTGCTTGAGATGCAGGGCATCAGCAAAACCTTCAACGGTTTGCGCGTGCTCAAAAGTGTCGGCCTGAAGGTCTTCCCCGGCGAAATCCACGCCTTGATGGGGGAGAACGGCGCCGGCAAATCCACCTTGATGAAGATCCTTTCCGGCGCTTACCAGGCCGATCCCGGCGGTGAAATCCGCATCGACGGCCAGCCCGTTCCCACCTTTACTCCCGCGACCGCTAAAGCCCTCGGCATTGCTGTGATCTACCAGGAACTGAGCCTGTGCCCGAACCTGAGCGTGGCCGAGAACATTTACCTGGGCCGTGAGCTGCGCCGGGGCTGGACCATCGACCGCAAAGGCATGCAGGCCGGCTGCGTCGAGGTGCTGCAGCGCCTGGGTGCCGAGTTCACGCCAGCCACGCCGGTCAGCAGCCTGTCGATTGCCGAGCGCCAGTTGGTGGAGATTGCCCGTGCGCTGCATGCCCACGCCAGAATCCTGGTGATGGACGAGCCGACCACGCCGTTATCGTCCCGCGAGACCGACCGCCTGTTTGCGTTGATCAAGCAACTGCGCAGCCAGGGCCTGGCGATCATCTATATCAGCCATCGCATGGCTGAAATCTACGAGCTGTCGGACCGCGTCTCGGTGCTGCGCGACGGCCAATACATCGGCGAGCTGACCCGTGACGCGCTGTCGGCCGAGGTGCTGGTGAAGATGATGGTGGGCCGTGATTTGTCCGGCTTCTACAAGAAGGAGCACGCTGCCTACAACCCCGGCAACGTGGTGATGCGCGTGCGTGACATGGCCGATGGCAAACGCGTACGCCATTGCAGTTTTGACCTGCACGCCGGTGAAGTACTGGGCATCGCCGGGCTGGTGGGGGCAGGGCGCACCGAGCTGGCGCGGTTGATCTTTGCTGCCGACCCGCGCACCAGCGGCACCCTGGAAGTGGTGGGCAAGACCGTCACCCAGTTGCGCAACCCGGCGGACGCGATTAGCGCAGGCGTGGTCTACCTCACCGAGGATCGCAAGGCCCAAGGCCTGTTCCTCGACATGAGCGTGGCCGACAACATCAACGTGTGCGCCTGCGTGCCGGATGCCCACGCCGGCGGCGTGCTCGACCGCACTCACGCCGCGCAACGCTCGAATGACGCGATCAAGTCGCTGTCGATTCGCGTGGCGTCGGGCAAGGTCAGCGTGGGCTCGCTGTCCGGCGGCAACCAGCAAAAGGTGCTGCTGGCACGGCTGCTGGAGGTCAAGCCCCATGTGCTGATCCTCGACGAGCCTACCCGTGGCGTGGACATCGGCTCCAAGTCCGAGATCTACCGCATCATCAATCAACTGGCCCAGGCCGGCGTTGGCATCGTGGTCATTTCCAGCGAACTGCCGGAAATCATCGGCACCTGCGACCGCGTGCTGATCATGCGCGAAGGCCAGTTGGTGGCCGAAGTCGGCGGGGCCTCCGGCCACGCCATCTCCCAGGAACGTATTATTGACCTCGCCACCGGTGGCGATCAGGTGGTGGCCCATGGCTGAAGTGAATGGAGCGACAACGACAGGCAAGGCAGAACGGGTTCGCGAGCTGATGCGCACCGTCGGCATGTTGCCGGTGCTGGTCCTGCTGTTGGTGGGCTTTGCCCTGGCCAGCGAAAACTTTCTGACCCTGCAGAACCTCTCGATCATCACCCAGCAGGCTTCGGTCAACGTGGTGCTGGCGGCGGGCATGACCTTTGTGATCCTCACGGCGGGCATTGACCTGTCGGTGGGCGCGATCCTCGCAGCGTCCGCCGTGGTGGCGTTGCAGGCGTCAATGTCGCCGCAGTTCGGCATGTTCGGCATCGCGGCAGGCGTAGGCTTTGGCCTGTTGCTGGGTCTGGTCAACGGTGGGTTGATCGCCTTCATGCGCCTGCCGCCGTTTATCGTCACCCTCGGCGCGCTCACCGCCATGCGTGGCCTGGCGCGCCTGCTGGCAGATGACAAGACGGTGTTCAACCCCGACCTGCCGTTCGCCTTTATCGGCAACGATTCGATCCTCGGCGTGCCCTGGCTGGTGGTGATTGCCGTCGCGGTGGTCGCGCTGTCGTGGTTCATCCTGCGCCGTACGGTGATGGGCGTGCAGATCTATTCGGTGGGCGGCAACCCGGAAGCGGCGCGGCTGTCGGGGATCAAGGTGTGGAAGGTGCTGCTGTTCGTCTACGCCATGTCCGGCGCGCTGGCCGGGCTCGGCGCGGTGATGAGCGCCTCGCGCCTGTTTGCCGCCAACGGCCTGCAACTGGGGCAATCCTATGAACTGGACGCGATTGCGGCGGTGATCCTCGGCGGCACCAGTTTTACCGGCGGCGTCGGCACCATCGGCGGCACCCTGATTGGCGCGCTGATCATCGCTGTGTTGACCAACGGTTTGGTATTGCTGGGCGTCTCGGATATCTGGCAGTACATCATCAAGGGCATCGTGATCATCGGCGCGGTCGCGCTGGACCGTTATCGCCAATCCGGTGCGCGCACCTGAGTTTCCTCACACAACAATCACAAGAGAGACCCGTATGAACCTCAAACGCCTGTTTCCCGTTATGGCCCTGGCTGCCCTGATGTCCCAAGCCGTCGAAGCCCGTGAGCTCAAAGCACTCGGCATCAGCATGGGCTCGCTGGGCAACCCGTATTTCGTGACCCTGGCCGATGGCGCCACCGCGCGGGCCAAGGAGCTCAACCCCAACGTCAAGGTCACCTCGGTGTCGGCTGACTATGACCTGAGCAAGCAGTTTTCGCAGATCGACAATTTCATTTCGTCCAAGGTCGACCTGATCCTGATCAACGCCGTCGACCCGTCCGCCATGGCCTCGGCGATCAAGAAAGCGCGTGACGCCGGGATCGTCGTGGTGGCAGTGGACGTGGACGCCAAGGGCGTTAACGCCACGGTGCAGACCGATAACGTCGAAGCCGGCAAGCTGGCCTGCCAGTTCCTGGTGGACAAGCTCGGCGGCAAGGGCAACGTGATCATCCAGAACGGTCCGCAGGTCACCGCCGTGACCGACCGCGTCAAAGGCTGCAAAGCCGCGCTGGCCGGCGCGCCGGACATGAAAGTGCTGTCCGACGACCAGGACGGCAAGGGCTCGCGTGAAGGCGGGTTGAACGTGATGCAGGGCTACCTCACGCGCTTCCCGAAAATCGACGGCCTGTTCGCGATCAATGACCCGCAAGCCATCGGCAGTGACCTGGCGGCCAAACAGCTCAAGCGCAGCGGCATCATCATCACCTCGGTGGACGGCGCGCCGGATATCGAGAACGCCCTGAAAACCGACACCCAGATCCAGGCGTCCGCCAGCCAGGACCCGTGGGCCATGGCGCAGACCGCTGTGAACGTGGGCAATGACCTGCTCAACGACAAGGCCCCGGCCGAAGCGGTCACCCAGCTCACGCCCAAGCTGATCACCCGTGACAATGTCGGCAGCTACAGCGGCTGGTCGAGCAAACGTTGATTGGTTGAGGGGAACCGCGCCGTGGTCACCATGGATGACGTCGCAAGCAGGGCGGGCGTGTCGACCTCGACGGTGTCCCATGTGCTCAACGGCACCCGCAAGGTCAGCCCGGCCACGGTGCTGGCGGTGCAGCAGGCAATCCAGGCGTTGGGGTACATCCCCAATACCCTGGCGCGTTCGCTCGCGCGGTCAAGCACCAGCACCATCGGCGTGGCGATTTCGGCGCTGTCCAACCATTACTTCAGCGAAACGGTGCACGCGATTGAAACCGAGTGCGCCAAGCATGGCTTCATGATGCTGTTCGTCGACACCCACGATGACCCGGAGCAGGAGCTGCGGGTGATCACGGCGCTGCACCATCGGCGGGTCGACGGCATTGTGCTGGCGCCGTCGAACGGCTCGATGGCCCTGGAATACCTGCGCGCCAACCGGATTCCGGCGGTGCTGGTGGACCGCATGATGAGCGCGCAGTTTGACCAGATCGGCGTGGAGAACACCCAGGCCACCCAGGATCTGATTGCCCATCTGATCGAACACGGCCACCGTCGCATCGGTTTTATCGCCGGGCGTCCGGGCTTCAGCACCACCGATGAACGTGTCGAAGGCTACAAGGCGGCATTGCAGGCGGCCGGCTTGCCATTTGATCCGCAATTGCTGGTCAATGGCGGCTCGAATACCGAGCCGGCACGACTGGCGACCGTGCAACTGCTGGCTCTTGACTCACCACCCACGGCCATCATGGCCGGCAATAACCTGATGACCCTGGGCGCCATGCATGCCCTGCGTGACGCCGGGCTGGAAGTGCCGACGCAGATGGCGCTGGTGGGGTTCGATGATTTTGACTGGGCGGATTTTTTCGTGCCGCGCCTGACGTTGATCGCCCAGCCCGTGCAGGCGCTGGGCACGCGCGCGGTCAACCTGTTGCTGCAACGCATGGCCACGCCAGGCGCGCCGGCGCAAAGCGTGCGCCTGACGCCGAGCCTGCAGGTGCGCAATTCATGTGGCTGTCATTGATTGGAATCACACGCGTATGAGCAGTCCTGTTTCTCTCGGTATTGACCTGGGTACATCGGAACTCAAAGCCATCCTCATGGATGCATTGGGCAACGTGCTGGCTCAAACAGGTGTGCGCTTGAGCGTGTCACGCCGTCATAGCGGCTGGTCCGAGCAGGCTCCCGAGGATTGGTGGCAGGCCTGTTTGCAGGCTCTGGGCACCTTGCGCACCCAGGAGGCTTTCAGCCGCGTGGCCTGCATCGGCCTGTCGGGGCAGATGCACGGTGCGGTATTGCTCGGGGACGATAACCGCGTGTTGTACCCGGCGATTCTGTGGGACGACTCACGCGCCGTGGCCGAGGCCGAGCAACTGGGCGCAGGCTTTGCCAGCATCACCGGCAGCCTGCCGATGGCCGGGCTTACCGCGCCCAAACTGCTGTGGCTGCAACGGCACGAACCCGAGGTGTTCAAGGCGATTGATTGCGTGTTGTCGCCCAAGGATTACCTGCGCTTGCGCATGTGTGGCGAGCGCATCAGCGAGATGTCGGACGCCGCCGGCACCCTGTGGCTGGACGTGGCGCAGCGCGAATGGTTCAGCCCCATGCTGCACGCCACGTGCCTTGAGCCTGGGCAAATGCCGAGGCTGGTGGAGGGTGGCGCGGCGAGTGCTCTATTGACGGCGCAAGGGCTGGGCTTGTCCGCCGGCGTGGTGATCGCCGGCGGCGGTGGCGACAATCCTGTCGCGGCAGTGGGCATCGGTGCGATCAACGCCGGTGACGGCTTCATCACCCTGGGCACCAGCGCGGCGATCGTCGCCATCACCGACCGCGCCGCCGGCAACCCGGCCAGCGCCGTGCACAGCTTTTGCCATGCGCTGCCCGAGCGCTGGTACACCATGGGCGCCATGCTCGCGGGGGCCAGTTGTTTGCGCTGGGTCACACGGCTCACGGGCACTGCGGATGAGCAGACGCTGCTGGATCTGGTGCAGACGCAGCTGCCCATTTCAGAAAGCGTGCCGCTGAGCACACCGTTATTCCTGCCGTATCTCGCCGGCGAACGCACACCCCATAACGACCCACTGCTGCGCGGTGGTTTCATGGGCCTGGGGCATGACTGCACGCCTGCCATGCTTGGCTACGCGGTGATGGAAGGCGTGGGCTTCGGCCTGCTCGACGCCTGGCGCGCCGTGCAATCGAGCGGTGCCGAGGTCAGCGCCTTTGCCCTGGTCGGCGGCGGCGCCCGCAGCGAATATTGGGCGCAGTTGCTGGCCAACATCCTCCAGCGCGAAGTGTTCACCCTGCACGGCAGCGAACTGAGCGCCTGCATCGGCGCAGCGAAGCTGGGGTTCCTCGCGATGGGGCAGGGCGCTGATTTGCTGGCGGCGGGAATGCCGGTCAAGGCGCGCTACTTACCTGACCCGGCACAGCAACCGCTGCTTGAAGCGCGCTATGTCAAGTTTCAGGGGCTGCTGGCCGCAGCGAAATCTGTCGCAAGCGGGCCTCCTGTGATGAGTGGGCTGTGATGAGTGGGCTTCTGTGGTGAGCAGGTTTTTTGTGGTGAGAGGTCTTCCTGTGGCGAGCGGGCTTGCCCCGCGTTGGGCTGCGCAGCAGCCCTAAACCCGAACATCGCGATCTGTCAGGCAGACCGCGGTGTTTTTATTGGGGCTGCTGCGCAGCCCAACGCGGGGCAAGCCCGCTCGCCACAGAAGCCAGTTCACCACAAGGAACCCGTTCATCACAGGAAGCCCGCTAGGCACAAAAAAATCTTCGGCCACAATCCCATGTGTCACAACCAGGCAGCATCCCATAACGAATAATCGCCAATATGCTCAACCAGGCCCGCCCGTAAGGGGTTGGCAATGATGTAGCGCGCCATTTTGCGGATATCTTCCTCGGCTCTTACTGCTCTATCGTGGTAACCACGTTGCCAGAACCGTTCCCGGCTGCAGCGGGCCCGATTAATGCTCAAGGTGCTGCGAGACTTCGTCGCTCGCATCACCTCGGCGAGCGTTGAGTGGTTGAGGTTGAACAGCCAGTGAAAGTGATCCGGCATGACCACCCACGCCAACGAATTAACGCAGCCCGTTTCATGGGCTCTTTTGAATTCGGTAACCAATAACCGGCCCAACCGAAAGTCCCGAAACAGAGGCAGGCGCTGATGCACCACTGCGGTGACAAGATAAGCACGTCCGGATTCCGAGTAGCGACCGCGACGCAACAGGTGTGAGTTTGGTTGAAGAGACAATCCGTTGCTCCTTGCATGGATAAGAAACCTCCACGCTAGCAGCGCATTCGAAGCGGCGACGTTGACTACTGTGTGCCTGTATTTCAACCAACACCCAAACCCTTATGGTGAGAGGGCTTCCCGTGGTGAGCAGGATTGTTGTGGTGAGCGGGCTTCCTGTGGCGAGCGTGCTTGTCCCGCGTTGGGCTGAGCAGCAGCCCCAATAAAAAACACCGCGGTCTGCCTGACAGATCGCGGTGTCTGGTTTAGGGCCGCTTCGCGCCCCAACGCGGGGCAAGCCCGCTCGCCACAACAAGCCTGCTTGCCACAGGAGCCAGCGCGCTAGCGTTTTGGCTAGTGAGTGCCCTGATAGATAAGATTTTCCGGGTTGAAATGCTCCACCACGCTGCCCGGTTGCGGCAACCCCAGGATATGCCCCTTGATCTTGCCCACCACATGCATCTCGCACGGTTTGCAGTCGAACTTGAGCGTCAGCACTTCATCACCATGTATCAACTGCATCGGCGCCACTTTGGTCTTCACACCCGTCACACCCTTGGCCTGTTTGGGGCACAGGTTGAACGAGAAACGCAGGCAGTGCTTGGTGATCATCACCGGCACTTCGCCGGTTTCTTCGTGGGCTTCGAAGGCGGCGTCGATCAGCTTCACGCCGTGACGGTGGTAGAAGTCGCGGGCCTTCTGGTTATAGACGTTGGCCAGGAACGACAGATGCGCTTCCGGGTACACCGGCGGCGGTGTGGTCTCGGCCTTGCGCCCGCCACGAGGGTGCGCGGCAACGCGGGCAGCGGTGAGCGCTTCGATCACTTCACGGCGTAATGCCTTGAGCTGCGAGTTGGGGATGAAGAACGCCTGCGGTGCATCCAGCGCGATATCGGTGGCGTGGTACTCGGTGGTACCGAGCTGGCCGAGCAGGTCACGCAGGGTGTCCAGCGCCTGTTCCGGCTTGTTGGCCACGCCAAACGGGCCGGGCAGGGTGATGCTGGCGCAAATGCCTTCTTCACTGGTGGCAGTGACTTCAAGCTGTTCTTCGCGCAGACGGGCGACCCAGGCCAGGCCGATACGGCGTTCGGCCGAGGTCTTGAGCAGGGCCTGTTGCCAGTTGTGGTCCAGGTTGCGGTTCAGCGGGTGGTGCGGGCGCAGTTGATGCAGGCCGGCGGGCATTTCGTTCGGCTCGACGCGGTAGCGGTAGCGCTTCTGCCCGTCTTCCTCGAACTCGCCCTTGGGCTCGGCGATGTTGGCGCGAAAGCCCACCACTTCACGCTTGACCAGCACATTGAGCCCATCGCCGTTGGACAGCGGCTCATGGGTCACCACCTGCAAGTCGCGCTTGCCGGCCTTTTCCACGGTGCCCACCGGCAGGCCGGTGAAGGTCGGGGTGTCGAAGGCGCCGATGTCGATCTTGCGGTCGCTGACAAAGTAATCGGTGCTGCCCCGGTGAAAGGTCTTTTCCGGATCGGGCAGGAAGAAATGCGCAGTACGCCCGCTGGACGCGCGCGCCAGATCGGTGCGGTCTTCGAGCACATCGTCCAGACGCTGGCGGTAATAGGCAGTGATGTTCTTCACATAGCCCATGTCCTTGTAGCGGCCTTCGATCTTGAACGAGCGCACGCCGGCTTCGACCAGGGCGCGGATGTTGGCGCTCTGGTTGTTGTCCTTCATCGACAGCAGGTGCTTTTCAAAGGCCACGACGCGGCCCTGGTCGTCCTTCAAGGTGTACGGCAGGCGGCAGGCCTGGGAGCAGTCGCCACGGTTGGCGCTGCGGCCGTTCTGCGCGTGGGAGATATTGCACTGCCCGGAGAACGCCACGCACAGGGCGCCGTGGATGAAGAACTCGACGGCTGCATCGGTCTCGTCGGCAATCGCGCGGATTTCCTGCAGGTTCAGCTCACGGGCCAGTACCAACTGCGAGAAACCGGCCTGATCGAGAAACTTGGCGCGGGCCAGGGTGCGGATATCGGTCTGGGTGCTGGCGTGCAGCTCGATGGGCGGGATATCCAGCTCCATCACGCCCAGGTCCTGCACGATCAACGCGTCGACGCCGGCGTCGTAGAGCTGATGGATCAGCTTGCGCGCAGGCTCCAGTTCGTTGTCATGCAGGATGGTGTTGATCGTGGTGAAGACGCGCGCGTGGTAACGATGGGCGAACTCCACCAATTGAGCGATATCGCTCACCTCGTTACAGGCGTTATGGCGGGCGCCGAAGCTTGGCCCGCCGATGTAGATGGCGTCGGCGCCATGCAGGATGGCCTCGCGCGCGATGGCGACATCGCGGGCCGGGCTGAGCAATTCAAGGTGATGCTTGGGCAAGGACATAGTTTTTTTAGTCAGGCTTGTCACGGTTGAGGCGCGCATTGTAGCCGTGAAATGCCTGACCGGCATCTACCGCAGGGCTGTCAGGCCTTGGCGGCCATGGCGGTGACTTCCACGCGCATGCCTTTGACGGCCAGTTCAGCCACGCCAACCGCCGCACGCACCGGCCACGGCTTGGCGAAAAAGCGCGTGTACACCGCGTTGAAGGCGGCGCGGTCTGCCATGTCGGTGAGGTAGATGGTCAGGTGCATCACCCGGTCCATCGAACTGCCGGCCTTCTCCAGCGCCACTTTCAGCGCTTGCAGGGTGCATTCGCTTTGCAGGGTGATGTCGCCCAGTTCCAGGCTGCCGTCGGCGTGGGTCGGGATCTGCGTGGACACCAGGATGCCGTTGAAGCCGATAACGTCCGAGGAAATCGAGTCGGCGTCGGGATCAGGGGTGAAGGACAGGTCGTGATTGGCCATGGGCGCCTCTTGTTGGCAAAAAAACAGAGGCGCCATGGTCCCTGAAAAGCCCCGCCGGGGCAAACCCGGGCAGCCGGTCCAGGCGCTTATTTTGACGTCAATAAATAAACATGTTAGCCGCTTAAAGTCGCGTATTTCGCGGCCGATAGCGGCATTGATACAACTGTTTATCCGCGCGCTGAGGGCACGTCATGTTCAACAAATCACTCAAGACAGAACTGGCGGCCAGGACGGCCGAAGTCACCGAGTACAAAGGACTGATTGCTGCGCTCGAGCGCTCCATGGCCGTGGTCGAATTCGACCTCAACGGCAAGGTGCTGCGCGCCAACGAAAACTTTCTGCGGACCCTGGGCTACAGCGCCGCGCAACTGGCGGGCAAGACCCACCGCGATTTCTGCCTGCCGGCGCTCACCGGCAGCCCGGCCTACGCCACGTTCTGGCAGGACCTCAGGGCCGGCAAGTTCGTGTCGGGCACCTTCAAACGGGTGGACGCAAACGGCAAGGTGATCTGGCTGGAGGCCAGCTACAACCCTGTGCTGGATGCAAGCGGCCAGGTGCTCAAAGTGGTCAAGTACGCGCTGGACGTCACCGCCAACGTCGAGCAGGAGGCCGCCACCCGCAGCAAACTGGTGGCGCTGGACCGCGCGATGGCCGTGATCGAGTTCGACCTCAGCGGGCAGGTGCTGGACGCCAACCCCAACTTTCTCAACGTGATGGGCTATTCACTGGCAGAACTCAAGGGCAAGCACCACCGCCTGTTCTGCGAGCCGGCGCTGATCAACAGCAACGAATACACCGACTTCTGGCGCCGGTTGAACAATGGCGAGTTCTTCACCGGTCAATTCAAGCGCCTGGGCAAGCATGGCCGGGTCGTGTGGCTGGAGGCCAGCTACAACCCGGTGTTCGATAGCGACGGCAAACTGATCAAGATCGTCAAATTCGCCAGCGACATCACCGAGCGCGTGGAGAAATTCGAGGAAGATTCACGCGGCGCCTCCCGGGCCTACCACATCTCGTCCGAGACCGAGCGCTTCGCCGAGCACGGCACCCAGGTGATTCACGACACCGCCACGGAAATGCGCCGCATCGCCGAAAACATCGGCGCCTCCGCCAAGCTGGTGGGGCAATTGGGCGAGCGTTCCGAGCAGATCACCGCCATCGTCAACACCATTCGCGGGATCGCCGACCAGACCAACCTGCTGGCGCTCAACGCCGCCATCGAGGCCGCGCGGGCAGGGGACCAGGGCCGTGGGTTCGCAGTGGTGGCCGATGAAGTCCGGCAACTGGCCGGGCGCACCAGCCGCTCCACCGCCGAGATTGCCGAAATGATCGGCATGATCCTTTCGGAAACCCGCGATGCGGTCTCCAGCATGAACTCCACTCAGGAGGGCGCGCAACGCGGCGTCAACCTGGCCGACCAGGCCGGTTCGGTGATTCTGCAGATCCGCACCAGCACCAGCGACGCGGTGCAGGCGGTGAGCATGTTTGCCTCGAAACTGGACGAGTCGGAGGTGATTCCGAAGACCGCCGTGGGCTGGATGGGCTGATCGCCGAGCGCCAGTGAGGTCGTCTATACCGGCTGCCTCACCGCGCGGCGTACCCATTCCACCTCATCGCGCAGCTCCAGCACCTGCCCATGAAACCGCTCCAGCGCGGCATTGTGGCCAACGCTGACGAGGATCGTCTGCGGCAGCGTTTCCTTGAGCAACTGGTAGCAACGCGCTTCGTTGGCCGCGTCCATGGCCGCGCTGCTCTCGTCGAGAAACAGCACCGCCGGCCGCGCCAGCAGCGCACGCACAAAGGCGCAGCGCTGTTGCTCGCCGATGCTCAGGGTCTGCGCCCAGTCGCGCTCCTCGGCCAATTGCGTGCCCAGGTGCGCCAGGCCGAGTTGGTCGAGGAACCGCTGTACCACCGCGTCCTGCTCGGCCGGTGCGGGGTTGGGGTACCAGAGGGTTTCGCGCAGGCTGCCCAGGGGCAGGTAGTTCTTTTGCGACAGGGTGAGGGCGCGCTCACGGTCATAGGCGACCGACCCCGAGGCATGGTGCCAGAGCCCGGTGAGGGCGCGGATCAGGGTGGACTTGCCATAACCGGACGGCGCGCGGATCAGCAAGCTGTCGCCGGGCTTGAGCGCAAGGTTGAAGCCGCTGAACAGACGGCGGCCGTCCGGCAGCCAGATGTCCAGGTTGCGCACCTGCAAGCCGTCGCGCTGTTGCGTCAGCACGATGGCGGAATCGACCTTGACGTTATCCAGACGCTTCTGGAACCCGTGCAACCGGTCGATCACCGACTTCCATTCGGCCAGCTCCGGGAACACGCCCACCAGGTAAGCCACGGCCGCATGCACTTCGCCAAAGGCAGCGCTGATCTGCGTAAGACGGCCAAGGGTGAAGACCCCGGCAAAGAACTGCGGCGCCATGATCAACATCGGAATCACCGTGGCGCTGCGCAGGTAGAACGTCGAGTAGCCCATGATCAGCTTCTGCTTTTTCACCAGCACCCAGAAATTCTGCAGGGCGGCTTCCAGGCGCTGATTGAAGCGCTGGTTTTCCACCGCTTCGCCACGGTATTGGGCCACCGAGTCGGCGTTCTCCCGCAGGCGCATCAACGAAAATCGAAAATCGGCCTCGCGCCGTTGCTGCATGAAGTTCAGGTGAGGCAGGGCGCGACCGAGCCAGAAGGCGAAACCGGTACCCGCCAGCGCATACACCAGCGCCACCCACACCAACAGGCCGGGAATCACCAGGCCGCTATCGCCCAGGGGAATGCGGATCAGGTCGGAGGCCTGCCAGAGGATATTGAGGAATGAAAACAGCGACACCACGGCCGTCAGCAGCCCCAGGCTGAGCTTGAGCGACTTGATGATGAACAGGTCGATGTCTTCGGCGATGCGCTGGTCGGGGTTGTCGACCTCGGTTTCGCTCATTTTCAGCTTCTGGTAACGCTGGCTGCCCAGCCACTGGTCGAGCATGTTGCGCGTGGCCCAGCGCCGCCAGACGATGGTCAGCTTCTGCTGGAAGTGAAACGCACCCACGGTGAACGCGGCGAGGCCCACCTGCAGCAGGATGAACTGCCCCGTACCGAGCATGAAACCCGGGTAGTCCTTGGCCTGCAGCGCGTTATAAAAATGCAGGTTCCAGAAATTGTTGAGGATATTGACGCCCACCAGGCACAGGTTCATCAGCACCGTGCCCAGCAGCAACCGCAAGGCCGGGTATTTCTGTTCCGAGGTCCAGAACGGTCGTGCCAGGCGCCAGAAATTGCGAAGTGTATGCATGGGGGCTGAAGATGTCCGGTCGTTGGCGACGTTGAGTTTACAGGGGAGGGAGGATAGGATCCGCCAATGCTAATCGCTTGCATTCATAAGGGAAAGCCACAGGAGCATCGGTATCGAATTTCCAGAATGGCTCAAGCAGGCGTGGCCGCCGATCCAGCGGGTCATCCAGCTTGACGCGAATGACCAGCCTTTTCTCGCGCTGAGCCGCGTCGCCGAGCCGGAGTTGCTGCAGCCGGTGCTGGCCGAGTTCGCCCTGCGTTACCCCGGCATCAACAACGCGGCGGTGGTGTCGCAGTGGTCGATGAACTACATGAGCATCGTGGTGCCGGCCACCCTGGCCTGCGTGCTCACCCGCGAGCAGGCAATCGACTTCTGGAGCGACGACAGCGTGTTGCGCCTGGATGCCGGTCAGCCGCTGGCGTTGCACTTTGCCAGGCCCTTGCCAGCCCTTGCCGCCGCCGAGCGGGCCGACTACTTTTCGCGCTGGGTGCACGAGCACCTCGCGCCTCTGTTCGCCACCCTGGCGCTGGCCGGGGGCCTGGCGCCGAAGATCCTGTGGGGCAATTTTGTCGCGATCTGGGACGGCGCCTTCGCCCGGCTCGACCCGGACCTGTCCCGCCCAGGCTTTGCCGAAGCGCACCGCTGGCTGGAACCGGTCAGCGTCAACCACGGCCGCCTGAAATTGCGCGGCCTGCAACGCCAGGTGCCGTCGCCCGCCCCCGAGATTTGCCCGCAACTGCCGCTGCGCCGGCATTGCTGCCTGCACTACCAACTGCACCCGCTGGTGGAAGGTGAGCCGCTGGTGTTGTGCGAATCCTGCCCCAAACTGCACCGCCTGCCACTGGCCGAGCAGGTCAGTTACCTGCACTTGCTCTACGACTGAGCTTCCAGCGCTACGTCGGCTGCCAGCGGCGCCTCACTCAGGCGCCCGTGTTCGATGCGCAGCAGGCGATCGGCGAGGCCGAAATACGCGTCGTCATGGGAGATCACGATCACCAGTTTGCCCCGCGCACGCAGGTCGGCCAGGATCCGCGTGTAGAAAAAGTGCTTGAACGCCGGGTCCTGATCCGCCGCCCACTCATCGAACAGGTAGCATGGCCGGTCATCCAGATAGGCACTGAGCAACGCCAGGCGCTTGCGTTGCCCGGTGGACAGCGCCAACGTGGTCAGGCGGCCCTGTTCGATCTGCACCTTGTGATCCAGTTGCAGGTGCACCAGGTAATCCTGCGCCTGCTGCACCAGCTTCGGGTTGTCGCCGTCGAACAGGTTTTCGAACAGGCAGAAGTCGGTGAAGATCGCCGAAAAGTGCTGGCGGAAATGGTGGTTGTCAGCGCTTGAAGACACTTGCTCGTCAAGCATCACCTCACCGCTCTCCGGGCGATACAGGCCGGTCAACAGCAGCGCCAGGGTGGTCTTGCCGCTGCCATTGCCGCCGGCGATGAACACCACTTCGCCGGCCTTCAAGGTGACGCTGATCGGCCCCAGGGTGAAATGTCCGTCCTCGCGCTCGCGGTAGTAGGTGTGAGTGACGTCACGGCACACCAGGCTGCGCACGCGCGTCGGCGCGAAGGTTTCAAGGCTTTCCTCGGCGCTGTGCATCTGGCCCTCGAGCGCACGGATCTTGTTCAGCGCGACGCTGGCGCGGCCCAGGGTTGGCACCGCATGCATCAGTTCCGAGAGCGGCGTGATCATGTACAGAATCGCGAGAATATAGCCCGTCACCAGGCTCACGCTCAGGTCGATAAAACGCGGCGCCACGAACAGCACCACGCCGATCAGCAGGTAGAACACCGCGTTGCCCCAGTTGAGCACCACCGCGTAAATGCTCATGCCACGCACGAAGTCGCGCCGGTATTGCTGGCTGGTCGGCAGCAGCAGGCGACTGAAAAAGTGCTGGCGACGCGGGTGGTTCAACTGCAGCTCCTTGCTGCCATCGGTGAGCAGGCGATAGTGATCGAATAACTGGTCCTTGAGCTCGCGCGCGCGGGAGATCGAGGTCAGTGCCTTGCGCTGCGGCCAGTTGAAACTCAGGCTGCCCAGCACGATCAGCAACACCGTGAGGCCCAGCAACGGCAGGCTCAGCCAGCCCAGGTAACCGAGACAGGCGAGGATGATCCCGCCGTTGACCAGCAGCACCGGCACCAGCTCCACCGCCTGGCTGATGGTTTGCGTGTCGTCGGTCAGCACCGCCAGCAGCCGGTGCTTGCCCAGGCGCTGCAATTGCGCGTAGGGCGTGTCGATCAGTTTGGCGCTCAGGTGCAGGCGCATATCGTTGACCGCCGCCTGGCCCAGGCGCAGCAGGCTGATGTCGGAAATGATCCGTGACACCGCCACCAGCAGCACCAGCGCGCCGAAGTACAGGCCATCCATCGGGCGCAACTGGTCGAACACCGTGAGGCTGTGGTTGATCATCGCGATCAACCCGGCCGCCGCGAGGCCGCAGGCCAGCCCGGTCAGCGTTGCCACCAGCAGGGCGCGCCACGAGCGCTTGGCCATGAGTATCAGCAAATCCATTCAAACTGCTCCGTCTGTCGCCAGGGCCGCAAGGCCGGCCGCCAGCTGTTGATGCACCGAGGGTTGCGCAAGGATGTTCAAGTGCTGCGCCTGCACCACTTCACGGGTGTACGCGCCGCTGCTCAGCTGTTGCCACTGCGGGTCGGCAAAATCCGCCGCGCCCAGCGTGGCGTCCGCCCACCACACCTGCACCGGGCAGTGCAGCCGTGGCGGCTGGAAGCTGGCGAGCAACTGGCGGGTCTGTCGCTGATGGCCAAGCCGCGTGTGCAGGTGTTCCCAGCTGTCGCCGTCGAGTTGCAGACCTTGCTGCTGCGCCCATTGCGCGAGGGCGGGCAGGCGTTGCGCGGCGGGCAGGGCAGCCAGTTGCGCGGTCAACTCGGTTTTTGCCGGCGCCGGTAAGCCGCGCAGTACCGCCTGGCTGTTTGCCGTGAGCGCCTGCGTGGCGTCGGCCAGCAAGGTCTCGATACTGTCTTCATCGGCGCTGCGCGCATATTGCGAGTCGAGGATGCCGAGAAACGCCACCTGTTCACCGCACCGTTCCAACTGCGCTGCAGCGGTGATCGCCAGCAGCCCGCCGAGGGAAAAGCCCAGCAAGTGATAGGGCCCGTGCGGCTGCTGAGCACGTATGTGTTCGATATAGCGCGCCGCCAGGCCGTCGATATCGCCCTCGCCCACCGTGTCGTCGTCACCCAGCTTTTGCAACCCCCACAGTTGCCAGTGCGGCAGATGGGGCAGCAGCGCGCGGTAATCCTGCACATGCCCGGTGGAAGGGTGAAAACAGAACAGATTCGCCCCTGCGCCCGGCGCCGACAGTCGCACCAGTGGCGACAGCTTGAATTCGGCCTGCACCAGCGCGGCAAAGGTCGCCACGCTCGGCGCATTGAACACCGCGTTCACCGTGACCGGCGCCGCCAGTACCGTCTGCAGGCGGCTGGCCAGGCTCACCGCCGCCAGCGAATGCCCGCCCAGGGCAAAGAAATCATCTTCGATGCCCACCCGCTCCAGGCCCAGCACCTGCGCCCAGGTCTCGGCCAGCAGCGCCTCCAGCGGCGTGCGCGGCAATGCACCGCCGACGCCGCCCTGCACCTGATCGGCCCATTGCTGCAGGGTCTTGCGGTCGAGCTTGCCGTTGCCCATCAGCGGCAACGCCTCGACGATGCGCATGCTCGGCAGCATGTAATCCGGCAGGCGGTCCTGGGCCTGACCATGCAATTGCGCCACGCTCACCGAGTGCCCCGGCGCCAGGGTCACGAAGGCAAACAGTTGCTGGGCCAGTTCACCCTTGGGCAGGCACTCCACTGCCGCCTGGGCCACGCCCGGCAGGCCGGCGAGCTGCGCTTGAATCTCGTCAAGCTCGATGCGAAACCCGCGCACCTTGACCTGGCGGTCGCTACGGCCGGTGATTTCCAGGCTGGCGTCGTGGCGATAGCGCGCACGGTCGCCGGTGCGGTACAGCCGCTCGCCGTCGCGCTCGATAAAGCATTCGGCGGTGTGTGGCGCGTCGAGGTAGCTGCGCGCCAGTTGTGGCCCGGCGATATACAGCTCGGCGTGCTGGCCCGGCGCCGCCAGCCGCTGCTGTTCATCCAGCAGATACAAACGCATGCCGTCGAGCCGATCATCCAGGGGCAGGCGGCGGTAGTCACAGGCCGGGTCCAGCCTGTGCATGGCCACGCCGACGGTGGCTTCCGTCGGCCCGTAATGGTTGAACAGCGTCAGCGTCGGCGCGAACTGGCGAATCGATTGCAGCAGGCGCCGCGAACAGCTCTCGCCGCCGAGGATCAGTTGCCTGCGCGGGAGCACGGCGGCGCTTTGTGCGTGCATCAGCCAGGCATCGAGCAGCGACGGCACGATTTTCAGATGGTCGACCGGGTACTGCGCCTGCCAGGCGGCCCAGGCCTGGGCGTCCATCGCGGTGGTCTTGTCCAGCAGGTGCAGTTCGCCGCCGCTGAGCAAGGCGGGAAACAGCAGGGTGTAACCCAGGTCGGCGGCCAGGGAGGTGACCACGGCGCTGCGCTCACCGGCTTGCAGCTGCAGGCGCGCGGCCACGCTGGAGACATAACTGGCCAGTTGCGCGTGCTCGACGATCACGCCCTTGGGCACACCGGTGCTGCCCGAGGTGAACAGCACATAGGCCGCATTCGTGGGCAGCACGTCGTCGCCCAGGTCGGTCATGGGCGCCTGTTGCCACACGGCGGTGTCGCGCAGGTCGAGGCTGCCCATCGACGCCAGCAGCGGCGCGCTGCCGGCGGCCCCGGTCAGCACAAAGCGCGGCTGCGCCTGTTGCAGGATCGCCAGGGAGCGTTGCGCGGGCTGGTGTACGTCCAGCGGCACAAAGGCCGCGCCGCTCTTGAGCACGGCGAGCATCGCCAGCACCATCGGCGCCGAACGGTCCAGGTACAGCGCCACGCGGTCCTCACGGCCGATGCCCTGGCCGCGCAGGTAATGCGCCAATTGGTTGCTGCGCGCGTGCAGCTCGGCGTAGCTCAGGTGCTGGTGCGGATCGCGCAGGGCCAGGTGTTCGGCAAAGCCTGTGGCGCAGGCGTTGAAGCGCGCCGGCACGCTGACGAATGGCGGCGTGACGCGCTCATGGCGTGCCGCGAGTGTCGCCGCAAAGCCCGGCGCCGCCAGCGACAGTTCGCCCAGCGGCGTGGTGGGGTGGGCGAGGGCGTCCAGCAGCAGCGATTGCAATTGTTCCAGCAGGGTTTCAGCGGCCCGGGTGCTGTAACGGTTGGCCTGATGGCACAGCGTCAGGCGCTGATCTTCGGCGATCAGCAGCAGCTCCATGCCGGCCGGGATTGCACACACTTCCAGCACCTTGAACGGGCTGGCGGCCGCATCCAGCGCCGGGCTCCACTGGAAACCATAAGGTGATGCGATGTCGGCCGGCGAGTATTCCTGCCATTCGCCCACGTCCTCACAATGTGTTTGCAGCGCCGCCAGCGCCTCGCCGAACGGACGCTCCAGCGCCGGCTGCCACGGCAGCGGCAGGGCCTTGGCGAACAATCCCCAGCAGTCGGCCAGTTCTTCGTAGTCGTCACGGCAGTCATGCACCCAGTTGAGGGTGAGGGCCGGGCTGTCAGTGGCGCTCAACCGCTGCAACAGCACGCCCCAGGCGGCCATCAGCAGGTGTTCGGCGGGGGCGGCCTGGGTGTGCAACGCAGCGCTCAACGCGGGATCGAGCATCACGCAGGTGGTCAGCGGCGTGTCGGCCTTGTCGCTGCGCGCCTCGCGGTACAGCAGCTCGGTGCCGGCCTGTTGGCCCAGCGCCAGATCGGCCCAGTACTGGCGTCCCTGCGCTGCATCGTCATCTGCCTGCAGGTCGTGAATCCAGGCGCTGTACTGGGTGTAGGTCATCGCCTCGGCGTCAGCCAGCAGCGGCTGCGCCAAATCCATTGCCTGCGACGAACCCAGCGCCTGCGCCAGGCGCAGCAGCGTGCCACGGTCGGCCGCCAGCGCGGGCAGTTGCAAGGTCACCCGTTGCACCTCGGCGTCCAGCGCCTGCACGTCGATGCTGACCACGCATGCGGCGGCGACGCGTTGCAACGGCACCTGCATCCCCGGCTCGGGCCGAGTGTGCAGGCGCAATGCGTCATGCACCTGCGCCAGCGCCGCCAGCCGCTCACGCAACTGCGCCAGCGCGGTGGCGCCACGCACCTCAAGCACCAGACGGGCCGGCGGCGCATTCGCCAGCCATTGGCTGCGTTGCTGTGGCGACAGGGCGAACGCTGCCTCGTGGTTGCTCATGGCTGTTCCCCCAGTTGTTCGCGGTTCATCATCTGCCCCATGGCCACGCAGATTTTGCGCTCGCCTTCAAACGGGTCGCGGGCATGGGCCACCAGCATATTGTCGAGCATCACCATGTCGCCCTTGTGCCAGACAAAGCGCACCGCACAGGCCTCGTACGCGGCGCCGATTACGTCCATTACCGCGTCTTCGATCACGCTGCCATCGCCGTAATACACGTTGCGCGGCAGGTTGCCGGCGCCGAACAGGTTGATCAGGTTGCTGCGCACCTCCGGCTCCAGGCACGCGCTGTGGTGCAACTGCACCTGGTTGAAAAACGACGCTTCGCCGGTGTCCGGGTGCGCCACAATCGCCGGGCATTGCTGGGCGATCTTCAGGTTGTCCGCGCCCAGCCACTCCCACTGCATGCCCGCTTGGCGGCACTGACGCTCGACCTCTTCGCGCTGCTCGGTCTTGAAGAAGTCCTGCCAGCGCACGTCCAGCTTGTCGGTGAAGTGCCGCACATACAAAAGGCCCAGGGCCTTGAAGCGCTCGACGATGTCCGGCGGCAACTGTGCCAGCACCTGCCGGCAGTCGACAATCGGCGTGCAACCGCCCCGTGGCGCCGGGATTTCGCAGAAGAACCACTGCTTGCGCGGCCATTGCGCCATGTGCGAGCTCTCGTTGTGGAACAGGATCATGTGCTGTTCCGGGTACGGCGTGGAGTGGTAGATATTCTTGCCGGATTTATTCTTCGGCAGGTCGCCGTAGGTGCCGTACAGGTCCGGCTCGATGGCCTGGGCGAACTGCTCGAAAGCAGCCGCGTCCGGCAGGTTGAACCCGCGAAACAGCAGGCCGCCGTGGGTGCGCAGCTGCGCATTGATCCACTCGCGCGCCTGCACCGCCCAGTGCACCGGGTCGAGGTCTGCCAGCAAGGGTTCGATCACCAGCGGCAACGGTTGCGCCTCGCCCAGGGTGCGGGTGCGCACCTGTTCGTGGGCCAGTTGGCTGACGGCGGTGACGCGGGTGTTCTTCAGCTTGCTCATCTTCGACTGCTTGCGCTCGCTGCGCGCTTGCGTCTCATCGATGGCCGCCGGGGCGTCTGCGTGCAGGCGCCACGTCCAGTCCTGCAACGTCAGGCTGTCGAGCAGTTGCGCAAAGCCTTGCTCCAGGCGTTCAACGGTGTGCGCCTGCAACACGCTCGTGCGATACACCCAGCGCACCTGCAGGCCGCTGTCGTCTTCCTCGACAAATACGGCCAGGTCGAACTTGCTGGTCTGCTGCTGCGGCGCCAGGTGTTCCACCGCCAGGTCCGCCAGGCTGGCCGTGCCCTGCGGGGTGTTCTGCATCACGAACAGCACCTGCACCAGCGGGTTCACCCCCGGAACGCGCGGCGGTTGCAGCGCCTCCACCAGCTTGTCGAACGGCACCTGCTGGTGCTGGAACGCCGCCAGGCAATCCTCGCGCAGGCGTTGCAGGCGGCTGTCGAAGGTATCACCGGCATCCAGCCGTGCGCGGATCGGCAGCACGTTGACGAAGAAGCCGATCAGGTTTTCCAGCGCCGCCTGCTCGCGGTTGGCCAGGTCCGTGCCAACGATAAAGTCATTGGCGCCCGTGGCCCGCTGCAACAGGCTGTTGAACGCATTGAGCAACAGCATAAACAGCGTCGCCTTGTGTGCCTGGGCATACGCCTTGAGCACCTGGGTCTGGGCCGGGGTGAAATGCTGGGTCAACAGCGCGCCTTGATAATCCGGCTGGGCCGGACGCGGCGCATCCAGCGGCAACGGGATCAGCATCGGCGCGCCGTCGAGCTGGCGCCGCCAATAGTCGATGGCACGCGCCAATTGGCGCTTTTGCGCTTCGCTGCGTTGCCACTGGGCGTAATCGGCGTACTGGATCGGCAACGCGGTAAACACCGGCGTGGTGCCGCTGGCGTAGGCCTGGTAACCGGTGATCAATTCCTGAATCAGGATGCCCATGGACCAGGCGTCCGTGGCGATATGGTGCAGCACCAGTTGCAACACATGGTCATCCGTGCCCAGGTGCAGCAACTGCGCGCGCAGCATCGGCGCCTGCTGCAGATCAAACGGCTGCGCCGACTGTTGATCGATCACCGCCTGCAGGGCTTGCGGCTGCACCGTGAGCGGCGTGAGGTCGAGCGTCGGCGCCGGATGGATCACCTGGCACGGCTGGTCGCCGTGCAAGTCAAAGCTGGTGCGCAGCGATTCATGGCGTTCCAGCACCCGCTGCAACGCCTGTTGCAAGGCGGCGATATCCAGCGCGCCACGCAGGCGCACCACGCTGGACATGTTGTAGGCCGCGTTCGGCCCCTCGAAACGGTCGAGGAACCACAGCCGTTGCTGGGCGTAGGACAGCGCCAGCGGCCGATTGCGCGGCACCGGCACGATCTCGTCCTCGTCGGCCACCTGGGCCTGTTGATCCACCACCTGCGCCAGGTGCTCCAGAGTGCCGCCTTCGAACAGCACGCGCAGCGGCAGGCTGACGTTCAAGCGGCGGCGAATGCGCGAGAGCATCTGCGTGGCCAGCAGCGAGTGACCGCCGATGGCGAAGAAGTCATCGTGCACGCTGACACTGGGCACGCCGAGAATGGCCTGCCACAGCTCGGCCAGCACTTTTTCGGTTGGCGTGCGCGGGGCAATCGACACGCCATCGGCGGCTGCGGCCTGGGGCAGATCCAGCGCGGCGAGAGCCCGGCGGTCGACCTTGCCGTTGGCATTGAGTGGAAGCTGCGCCAGTTCCACCCAGCGCGCCGGCACCATGTAGCTGGCCAGTTGCGTGGCCAAATGGGCGCTCAGGACCGACTGCGCATCGCCATCAACGGCGCTGTCGAGCACAGGGAACGCCACCAGTTGCAGGGCGCCACGGGCATCCGGCAAGGCCAGCACTGCTGCGCTCTGCACGGCCGGGTGTTGCATCAGGCGGTTTTCGATCTCGCCCAGTTCAATGCGGTGGCCACGAATCTTCACCTGCTGATCGCGCCGGCCCAGGTATTCGATCACGCCATCGGCGCGCAGGCGGCCGATATCGCCGCTGCGGTAGAGGCGCGCGCCCGGCTCGAACGGATGGTCAACGAAGGCTTCGTGGGTGCGTTGCGGGTCGCGCAGGTAGCCACGGCCCACGCCGACGCCACCGATGCACAGTTCGCCCGGCACGCCGATGGGCACGCTGCGCAGCGCGCTGTCGAGCACAAACACCTGGTTGTTCGCGGTCGGTCGGCCAATCGGCATGTGCAGGCAGTCGGCGTCCGGTGCCTGGGTGATCGGGTAAAACGCCACGTCATCCGAGCACTCGGCAGGGCCGTAGGCGTTCATCAACGGGATCGTCGGAAAGCGCGCAAACCAGTCCCGGGCCAACGCTGGCGGCAGTGCCTCGCCGGTCGGCAGCAGCCAGCGCAAGGTGGGCAGGCGGTGTTCGTCGCGGGCTTCCTGCAACATGCCGCGAATCAGCGCGGGCACGGTTTCCAGCAGGGTCAGTTGCTGCGCTTGCACCGCATCGAGCAAGGCCTGCGGGTCATGGGCCTGGGCGTCCGGCAGGATATGCACGGTGGCGCCCACCAGCGGCGCGGCGAGGAACTGCCATACGCAAATATCGAACGCGGCGGAGGCGGTCTGGGCGATGCGGTCGTGTTCGCCCAGGCCCAGGGCCGGCACCTTGCCGAAGATGTTATTGAGCATGCCGCGCTGTTCCACCATCACGCCTTTGGGCGTACCGGTGGAACCCGAGGTGAAAATCACATAGGCCAACTGGTCGGGGTTGTGCACGTAGGTCACCGCAGGGCGGGCCTCGCCTTGCCACAGCGTTTGCGCAACCAGGCAGGTCGGCTGCTCGAGCAACTGCGGCAGCACGCCCTCCAGCACGCCGCTGGCGCTGTCGCACACCAGTAAAAGCGGCGCTTCGCCCAGGTTCAGCAGCTCGACCAGGCGCGCGGCCGGCTGCTGGATGTCCAGCGCCTGGAACGCGGCACCAGCCTTGAGCGTGCCGAGCATCAGGGTCAGCAAGGTCAGGCCGCGCTCGGCAAACAGCGCGACCAGGGTTTCCGGGCCGGCACCGGCGCTGTGCAGGGCATGGGCGACGGCGTTGGCGCGGCGGTCCAGTTCGACGTAGGTCAAGGACTCCTGCCCGTGCACGGCGGCGATCTGCTGCGGCCGGCGGCGCACCTGCTCGGCGAACAAGGCGGCGTAACCCTGGGTCAGCGGGAAGTCGACCGCGCTGCGGTTCCACTCCACCTGCAGTTGCTGACGCTCGGCGGGCGCCAGCATGTGCAGGCTGCCCAGCGTTGCCTCGGGGGCTTCAAGCATGCTCGACAGCAACTGCACCAGGTGCCCGAGCATGCGCTGCACGCTGTCGGCGCTGAACCGCTGGCTGTCATAGGACAGGCGAATGCCCAGGCGGTCGCCGGGGTACAGCACCACGGTCATCGGGAAGTTGGTGTGCACGCGGTCTTCATAGATGTCGATGCTGAAGGCGTCCAGCTGCACGCTGCTGATGTCCAGCGGCGCGTTTTCGAACACCACCAGGCTGTCGAACAGCTGCTGCCCGCGCGGCACGCCGCTGCTGCGCTGGATATCCACCAGCGAGGCACTTTCGTGTTCACGCAGCCGCGCATTGTGCGACAGCAGCGCCTGCAACCAGTCGGCGACCGGTGCGTCGGGGTCGACGTCGAGGCGCAGCGGCAGGCTGTTGATGAACAGCCCGACCATTTCCTCGACGCCGGCAAGCTCGGTGGGGCGACCGGCCACGGTGACGCCGAACAGCACGTCGCGATTGCCGCTGTAGCGCGACAACAGCAAGGCCCAGGCGCCCTGGATCCAGGTGTTGGGCGTCAATTGGTAGTGCTGGCACAGCTGCTGCAAACGTTGGGTCTGGCTGATGCTCAGGGTCTGGTCGAGGTCGCCGACCGCTTCCGGCGCTTGTTCCGCACGGGCCAGGGCGCTGTCCAGGTGCAACGGCGTCGGCTCGCTGAAACCGGCCAGGTCCGCTTGCCAGAATGCGTGGGCGGCGGCCATGTCCTGGCGTTCCAGCCAGCTCATGTAGCCACGGAACGAGCGAAAGCGCGGGCGCGCCAGCGGTTCCTGATGCACAACCGCCTGATAGATCGCCAGCAAGTCCTCCATCAGCAGCCCGAAGCACCAGGCATCGGTGAGGATATGGTGGAAGCTGCGCACCACGGCGAATCGGCGCTCATCGAGCTGGAACACGCGCAGATGCGTCAACGGCGCAACGGCCATGTCGAAACCCTGCACGCGCTGGGCCTCCAGCGCCTGGTCCATGGCCAGGCGTTGCTGCGCGTCATCCAGGTGACGCAGGTCCTGCCAGTCGAACGCCGGCGCGGTGTGGCGGTACACACACTGCAACGGCTCGTGGTCGTCCTGCCACCGGAACGCGGTGCGCATCATCGGGTGGCGGTCGAGGAAGACCTGCCAGGCCGTTTCCATGGCCGGGCGTTGCAGCACGCCGTCCCAGCTGTAGCGCTGCTGCATCAGGTAGATGCCGCTGTGGGGCTGCAGCAGGGTGTGCAGCAGCATGCCCTGTTGCATCGACGACAACGGGTAGACGTCTTCGAGGTTCGACCAGTCCAGCGGCTCGGCGGCGAGGGTTGCGGCTTGCCGGTGGCACAGCGGGAAGGCGTCGCTGTGGGGACGCAGCTCAGGTGCGGCCGCGAGTGCAGCAAGGCTTGCCAGGCGCTCGGCCAGTGGCGCGGTCCAGTCGGCGGCCAAGCGGCCTTCGCAGCGCAGGTGCAGTTGGCCGTCCTGCCAATGGGCTTCAATGCGCAAGGCATGGGCCGTGGTCGCCGGCAGGTCGGCGGCGGTGACCTGCGCCAGCGCGCTGTGGGCTTCGCGGTGGCTGTCGAGATCGCCGCGCCAGTGAATCGCGATATCGGCCGGGGGCAGATCGCGCAGCGGTTCCTGCAGGTAGGTGTTGTCCGACAGGTAGCGCAGCACGCCATAGTCGGCGCCGTGTTGCGGGTAGGCACGCAGTTGCGCGGCCACGGCGTGCAGGCGTTGCAGCGCGGTGGCGGCGTCGGTGTGCAGGAACACCGGCACCGGCAGGTCCAGCGCGCCGATGATGCGTTGCGGCTCAAGATCGGCGAGGGCGATGGGCGACTGCACCGGCAGGCGCTCAATGGCCGGGCGCGCAGCGTACAGCTCAAGCGCCAGCAGGCCATTGCCGCATTGTTCGGCCACGGCGGTGGCCAGCAGGCTGCTCCAGTCCAGGTGCAGCACCTCGGCCAGACGTTTCAAGGCGCCGGAGGTCTGGCTGCTCAGGCTGTGTTCGATCACCTGGCTCGGTTGCTGGCTGGCGGGCAGTTGCAGCGTGTCCATCCCGGCAAATTGCAGCCAGTGTTCCCAGGCGTCATCGAGGGCATCGCTGTGGGCGTGGTCTTGCTGATGGCGCGTCCAGGGGGTGAAGTTGCCGCCGTGATAGGACAGCCGCACCGGCCGTTGCAGGCGCAACTGGCTCAGCGCCAGATTGAGGTCGGTGAGCAACAACGGCCACGAGGCGTCGTCCACGCACAGCGGATGCGCGGCCAGCAGCAGGTGCCCGTCGCCCAGCAGGCTGGCGTGCAGGCTTTGCCCGGCGTGCAGGTCCAGCTCGTCGACCGCGGCCTGGGCCAGGGCCTGTAATCGGTGTGGCAGGTATTCGCCGCTGCTGATCGCGGCCGCCTTGGGCGCTGCCAATACGCGCTGCTGCCAGTCCGCGTCGAACCCCAGGCGCAGGGCCTGATGATGCTGCTGCAAGGCGCCCAGAGCCTGGCCGAGCAAGGCACGGTCCAGCGGCTGCGCCAGGGCCACGCAGCGCCAGGTGGCCGTCAGCGGGCCTTGTTCCAGGCGCGCACGCTGGCCGGCGCCGAGGGGCAGCTCATAGCCGTCGGCTTGCTGCTGCGCCACGGTGTGGCTGGCATCGGCGCCGAGCACGCGGGCGATGTCGGCGACGGTGCGGTTCTCGAACAGTTGGCGCGGGGTGAGCTTGAGGCCTTGCTGGTTGGCCCGCGCGATGATCTGCAGGTTGAGAATCGAATCGCCGCCGATGGCGAAGAAGTTCTCGTTGACACCAACCTGTTCGCGCTTGAGCACGTCCTGCCAGATCGCCGCCAGCAGGCGTTCGACGTCGTTGCGCGGCGCCACATAATCGGCGTTGTCGTCGCGGGTGGCGTGGGGCAGTGGCAGGCGTTGCACATCGACCTTGCCGTTGCGGGTCAGTGGCAATTCATCGAGGGTGATGAAGTGCGCCGGCACCATGTAATCCGGCACGCGGCTGCTCAGGTCGTTGCGCAGCTTTAGCGCCGACAGTGACTGGCTGGCCACCAGATAGGCGACCAGACGCAGGCTGCCCTCCAGCTCGAGCGCGCGCACTACCACTTGTTCGATTAGTGGCGACAGGCGCCGAATCTGCGCCTCGACTTCGCCCAATTCCAGGCGATTGCCGCGAATCTTCACCTGACTGTCGACGCGGCCGAGGAACGCCAGTTGTCCGTCCACCAGCCAGCGCACGCGGTCGCCCGTGCGGTACCAGCGCTGTTGGCGGTCATCCAGGTGGAAGCGTTCGGCGGTCAGGTCGTCGCGGTGCAGGTAGCCACGGGCGAGGGCGCCGCTGATCAGCAGTTCGCCGCTGATGCCGGTGGCCACGTCGCGCCCCTGGGCGTCGACTACGCGCAGTTGGCGGTTCGGCAGCGGCCGGCCGAGGGCAATGCGTGGCTGGCCCGCCGTGAGTTCGGTGGCAATCGCACCCACCGTCGCCTCGCTCGGCCCATAGTGGTTGAACACCCGCAGGCCGGGCGCCAGCGCGTTAACCTGGGCCAGCAGCGCCGGGCTCAGGGCGTCGCCGCCAAACACTAGCAGGGAGGTGGGCAGCAACCGCGCCTCCGGCAGTGCCTGCAACAGCCCGCTGAGGTGGCTCGGGGTGATTTTCAGCACGTCCACCGGGAACTCGCTGAACAGCTGCGCCAGGGCCAGCGGGCTGAAAGCGCTCTCGTCATCCACCAGCAACAGGCTGGCGCCGCTGCACAGCGCGCCGAACAGCTGAGTGTGGCCGAGGTCGGCGGCAATGCTCGACAGCAGGCCATAACGCGCGGCGGCGGGCGGCTGCAGCACGCTGTGCACCGCGCTCAGGTAATCGACGATGGCGCGGTGTTCGACCACCACGCCCTTGGGCGTGCCGGTGGAACCGGAGGTGTAGATCACGTAGGCCGCGTCATCCAGGCTGTGGGAAACCCCTGGCGCGCTGGCGGGCTGGGCAGCAATCGCTTCGGCCTGAGCGTCCAGGCACAGCAGCGGCGTGTGCTCACCCAAGCGTGTCAGCAGGGGCGTCGCCGTGGCGCCGATCAACAGCGCGGCGCGGCTGTCCTGCAGCACGTCGGCCAGGCGTCCGGCGGGTTGTTTGAGGTCCAGCGGCAGGTAGGCGGCGCCGGCCTTGAGGGTGGCGAGCACGGCGATCACAAAATCGGCGCTGCGCTCCAGCGCCAGCGCCACCAGGCTGTGACGGCCGATGCCCTGGGCGCACAGATGCTGGCTAAGGCGATTGGCGCGCTGATCGAGTTCGCCATAGCTCAGCACACCGTCGCGGTCGCGCAGCGCCGGTTGCTCCGGTGCGGCGGCGGCCTGCTGTTCAACGCGCTGATGCAGGCACAGGTCGGGCACCGCAACCGCCGCACCGCGCCCGAGGGCTTGCAGTTGCTCGCGCTCGTGCGCACCCAGCCAGTCGAGATCCGCAACCCGGCACTGCGGCTGCGCGGCCATGGCCAGCAGCACCGTGCGCAATTGCGCCGACAGCAGGGCTATTTCCTCGTCGCTGAAACGGCTGCGGTTGTAGCTGAACAGGTAATGCAGCTGCGCGCCCGGCACCACGATCAGCGACAACGGGAAATGGTTGCGCCCCTGGGTCAGGGTCAGGCCATCGCTTGCGTGCTCGCGGTTCGGGTCGGCGAAGCTCAGGCCACCGGCGTCCTGGTTGAGCGCATCGGTGACCGGGAAGTTCTCGAACACCAGGATCGAGTCGAACAGCGCCTGCTCGGCGGCGATGCGGCTCATCGACTTGAGCTTGCCCAGCGGCAGATAGGCGTGGTGGCGCAGGTCGCTGTTGGCTTGCTGCAACTGTTGCAGCCAGTCCACCAGCGCCGGGCCTTCGGACCATTGCACGCGCAGGGGCAGGGTGTTGATGAACAGGCCGACGGTGCTGTCGATGGCGGCCAGGTTTTCCGGGCGACCGGCCACAGTGACGCCGTAGATCACGTCATCGCGCCCGGCGTGCTGGCCCAGCAGCAGCGCCCAGGCGCCCTGGATCAGGGTGTTGAGGGTCAGGTGATGGCGACGGGCGAACTGCGCCAGTTGCTCGGTTTCCTCGATGCTCAGACGGTGTTCGCGTTCGGCGCACGGCGCGTCGGCAGGCGGGGTCAGACGCAGGCCGAAGTCGGGCAGCGGGGTCGGTTCGCTGACATCCTGCAACTGCCCGCGCCAGAAGCTTTCGGTGGCGGCCATGTCCTGCTCTGCCAGCCAGGCGATGTAGTCGCGGTAGGCGCGGGTCGGCGGCAGGTTGGCCGGGCGGCCGTGGGCGTGTTCGTAGTAGAGCGCCAGCCATTCCTGGATCGCGATGCCCACGCTCCAGCCGTCCATGATGATGTGATGGAAGGTCCAGATCAGGTGCCAGCGCTGCGGTTCGAGGCGCACCAGGGCCAGGCGCATCAGCGGCGCGTCGTTCAGCTCCAGCGGTTCGGCGCGTTGTTCAAGGGCCAGTTGCGGCAGGGCGGTGTGGCTGTCGCTGCGGCCTTGCCAGTCGAGTTCGCTCAACGGCAGGTTCAACTCGGACTGCACCACCTGATAGGCATCGTCGAGGTCTTCCCACAGAAACGCGCTGCGCAATACCGCGTGGCGTTGCATCAAGGCCTGCCAGGCGGCGCGAAACGCCGGCAGTTGCAGCGGGCCATTCATGTCCAGGCTCAGTTGCTGGTAGTACACCCGTGAATCGGGCTCGACCACGCTGTGAAACAGCAAACCGTGCTGGGTCGGCGACAGGGAGTAGATGTCTTCGATGTTGTTCATGGTTGTGCGATCCATTTCAAATGCTTGGAGAGAACGGCGCGCCGTTCTCAGGAATTCGGTTTGCTCTTGAGCTTGCCCAGCAACGTGTCGAGGGACTTCTGATTCAGTGCCTTGGCCAACGGAAAGTCGGACGGCATCAGCGCGCCCGCCTGGGGATCGAGGCAATGTTCGAGCAGCGCTTGCAGGTGCGTCAGCAGGCGCGCGGGCAGGTCGCGGTCGGCCTCGGCGCTGATGCTGTGCCAATGCAGCTGCAACACGCCGTCCTCCAGCCACGCCACCACTTCACGGGCATGGCTCACACGGTTGGCAGGCGCAACCTCCGCCGGCGCCGCCAGGGTGCTGGCGCGCAACCAGCCGGCTGGCGGTTGCTCGTGGCCCAGGTAGTTGAACAGCACGTCACCGTTGCCGGCCGGCAGCGCACCGCGCAGGCGCAGCAAGCCGTATCCCAGGCCCTGTCCGGGTACCGCGCGCAACGCTTCCTTGGCCTGGCGCACCCAGTCGCCGGGCGTGCCTCGGGCATTCACCCGCAGCGGGAACAGGGTGGTGAACCAGCCGACGGTGCGGCTCACGTCGAGCCCTTCGAAGCCCGCATCGCGACCATGGCGCTCCAGATCGAGGACGATGTCCTGGCGCTGCTCGGCTTCGGCGAGGGTCGCGACCAGGGCGGCGATCAGCAGCTCTTCCGGCTGGGTACGGTAGGCGGCGTGGGACTCGGTCAGCCATTGCTGGGTGCGCGTGGCATCCCAGCGCGCCGAGAGGGTCTGGCGCTCGGCCACCGTGGCCTGCGGCATCGGCGTGACGGCGAGCTGGCGCGCCCAGTAAGGCTGCTCGAGGGCGGCACCGGCGGCCCGCCCATGCAACTGCTCGGCCCATTGCCGGTAGGACGTGGTTTTCGCCGGCAGCACCACGGGTGCGCCGCTTTCCAGGGCGGCATACACCTGCTGGAAATCTTCCAGCAACGGCCCCCATGACACGGCGTCGATCACCAGGTGATGAGCCACCAGGTACAGGCGCTGCGGCGTGTCTTCCAGCAGCGCGGCGGCGAACAGCGGGCCGTGTTGCAGGTCCAGACTGCCCGCGACTTCGTGTAATTGCTGCGCCTGGTGTGCCAGGGTCAGCCGCGCCGGTTCGACCGCTGCAATCTCCGCCTGCCACTGGCCGTGCGCGGCATTGAAGCGCAGGCGCAGGGCGTCGTGATGGGCGACCAGATGATCGAGTGTCTTCTGCACCAGCGCCGCTTGCAGTGGACGCTCGCTGTCGGTCAGCACCGATTGGTTCCAGTAGGCAGGCTGCGCTTGCTGCTGGTCGAAGAACCATTGATGCAGCGGCATCAACGGCATCGCACCGCGGACTTCGCCTTGCTCGGCCACGGCCAGCAGCGGCGTGATCAGTTGCGCCAGACCCGCCGGCGTCTGGGCGCGGAACAGGTCCTTGGGCGTGAGGGCATAACCGTGGTCGCGCAGCTGCGAAATCAGCTTGAGGCCGAGGATCGAGTCACCGCCCAGGGCAAAGAAGCTGTCCGCGGTGCCGACCGCGTGGCCGCCGGTGAGGCTGTCGCCGAGCAAGTCGCTGAACAGCTGGCACACCAGGCCTTCCAGGGCAGTGCGTGGTGCGACCGATGCCTGTTGGCGCGGCGGCAGAGGCAGCGCCGCCAGTGCTTTGCGGTCGAGCTTGCCATTGGTGGTCAGCGGCAGGCTTGGCCGTTGCACCCAAACGACAGGCACCATATAAGCCGGCAGTTGACCGCTGAGTGCGGCACCCAGCTCCGTCTCGGCTGCAGCGCCGCTGTAGAACGCCACCAGGCGATTGTCGACCACCAGCGTGCAGGCGCCGCTGACGCCCGGCTGACCGAGCAGCGCTGCATCGATTTCGCCCAGTTCGATGCGTTGGCCGCGCAGCTTGACCTGGTGGTCGAGGCGGCCGAGGTAGTCGATATTGCCGTCAGGCAGGAAGCGGCAGCGGTCACCGGTGCGGTACAGGCGTTCGCCGTTAACCGTCAGGAAACGTTCGGCGGTGAGGTCGTCACGCTTCAGGTAGCCGCGCGCAACGCCGACGCCACCTATATACAGCTCGCCGATACTGCCAATCGGCAACGGCTGCTGCTGCTCATCCAGAATGTGCAGGCGCAGGTTGGCGATGGGCTTGCCGATCGGCACCACAGGGTCGTCCACCGAGCAACGCCACACCGATACGTCAATCGCCGCTTCGGTCGGGCCATACAGGTTGACCAGCGCCGCCGGGTGGCGACTCATGAAGCGCTGCACCAGATCCGCCGGCAGCGCCTCGCCGCTGGCGAACACCTGACGCAGGCTGCGGCAGGCGGCCAGGCTC
This sequence comes from Pseudomonas trivialis, assembly GCF_036864995.1. Taxonomy (NCBI): domain Bacteria; kingdom Pseudomonadati; phylum Pseudomonadota; class Gammaproteobacteria; order Pseudomonadales; family Pseudomonadaceae; genus Pseudomonas; species Pseudomonas trivialis. The sequence goes on from NZ_CP142151.1 coordinate 2,655,274, forward strand.
GGTTCTTCGACAAACGCGCGCAGCATCGACGGTACGAAATGCAGGGTGGTGACCTGCTCCTGCTGGATCAACTGGCTCAGGTAAGCCGGATCACGGTGCCCATCGGGACGCGCCACCACCAGCGTGGCGCCGGTGATCAGCGGCCAGAAGAATTCCCACACCGATACGTCGAAGCTGTACGGCGTCTTTTGCAGCACGCGGTCGTCAGGCCCAATCGCAAATGCATCCTGCATCCAGTGCAGACGGTTCATCAGCGCGCCGTGTTCGTTCATTACGCCTTTGGGTTGGCCGGTGGAGCCGGAGGTGTAGAGCACGTAGGCGAGGTCATTGGCCTGCATGTTCAGCGGTTCGGCGTCGCCCGTGTCGGGCAGTGAGTCCAGAGTCCACGCGGTATGGCCTGCGGGCAGGCGCGACAGCCACTGGGGCTGGGTCAACGTGACCAGAGCATCTGCATCCTCAATCAGGAATGCCAGACGCGCGGCCGGCAACCCGGGATCCAGCGGCAGCCAGGCGGCGCCGGCATGCACGATGCCGAGCAAGGCCACCACCATGTCCACCGAGCGCTCCATGCACACCGGCACAATCGACTCGCGACCAATGCCGGCGGTGCGCAGGGCGCGGGCGACGTGTTGGGCGCGCTGGTCCAGCTCGGCGTAGCTCAGGCGCTGGTCTTCGAAGACCAGGGCTGGCGCATTCGGCGTGAGTGCGGCTTGTTGGCTCAGGGCCGTGTGCAGGTCGGTCGGGCCAGGGTAATGCCGCTCGGTGGCGTTCCATTGCGCCAGCTGCGCCTGATCCTGCTGCTGCGGGAACAGCTCGACCAGCGCGCGTTCCGGTGTTGCCACCAGTGCATCAAGCAGCGTACACCATTGCGCGCTCCAGCGTTGCATCGTGGCGGCGTTGAACAGCGCGGCCTGGTATTCCAGCGCCAGGGTCATGTCGCTGCCGTCGTCGTGCACTTCCCAGCTTTGTTCGAACTTGGCGTCGATGGCCGGCAGGGTGCGTTCTTCAAGGGCCAGCCCCGGCCATTGGCGGCTGTCCATATGGCCGTGATTGAGGGAGAACAGCACCTGGAACAGCGGCGTCCGGTTGAGGTCGCGGCGCTGGGTCACGGCGCTGACCAGGCTGGCAAACGGCAGGTCGGCATGGGCCTGGGCCGCGCGCAGATCGGCTTCTACCGCAGCCAGCAGGGTTGCGGCCGGGGCCTGTTGGTCGACGTTGCTGCGGATCACCAGGGTATTGACCAGGCAAGCCAGCAGGGTCTGGGTTTGCGGTTGGTCGCGCTGGTCCGCCGGAGTGCCCAGGCGAATATCGCGCTGGCCGCTGTAGCGGGCCAGCAGGGCGCTCAAGGCGCTGGCGAGCACCACGTACGGCGTGGTGCCGCGCTGCCGCGCGAAGTGGCGAATCGCCGCCGAACGTTCGCGGCCCAGGCTGAGATTCAGTTGACCGGCACGCCGATCCGCTTCAGCGGCGCGTGGCTGGTCCAGCGGCAGTTCGAGGCGGTAGTCGTCCTCGCCCAGGTGGTTTTTCCAGTACGCCAGGCTGGCCTCGCGCCGGGCCTGGGTGTGCGGATGCTGTTGCCACAGGGCGAAGTCGACGTAGTCGATGGGCAGTGGCGTCCAGTCGGGCGCCTGCCCGTGCAGACCGGCGCGGTACGCCTGGGCCAGTTCGTCGATCAGCAGGCGCATGGCCCAGCCATCGGTGGCGCTGTGGTGCAGGCACACCAGCAGCAGGTGCTCGTCGCGGCCCTGGCGTTGCACTAAATGCGCGCGCCATGGGGCGGCGTTTGCCAGGTCGAAGGGGGCCATCAAATCGGTCTGCGCGCGGTTGCACGCGCTGTCCCAGTCGCGCTCGGCAACCGACGTCACCTGCAGCGCCGGGCCTTGCGGATCGATCAGCAACTGCGCCTGGCCTGCGACCTCTCTGATGCGGCTGCGCAGCACCAGATGGCGTTCGCTGAGCTGATCAAAGGCGGCGCGCAAGGCCGGCAGGTTCAGCGCACCGGTCAAGGTCAGCGCGAACGGCATGTGGTATTCGCGCGATTGCGGCACCAGCCGGCTGAGCATCCAGAACCGCTGTTGCGCCAGGCCCAGCGGCAGGGCAGCGGGACGTGGCTGAGGCGTGATCTGTTCACCCGGCAAGGCATCACCCAGCTGCGCGGCCAGGGCCGCGACGGTCGGCTGGGCAAACACCAGTGCCAACGGCAAGGTCACTCCCAGGCGTTCCCGCACCCGGGCGACCAGTTGCGTGGCCAGCAGGGAATGGCCGCCAAGCTGGAAGAAGTGGTCGTCGATGCCCACCTGCGGGCATTGCAGCACTTCGCTGAACACCTCGCACAGCAGCGTTTCGTTGGCGGTGCGCGGCGCACGGTGCGGCTGCTCGCGACTCGCGTCGGGCAGGCGGATGGCGGCGAGCGCCTTGCGGTCGAGCTTGCCGTTGGGATTGAGGGGCAGGTGATCGAGCTGCACCAGCAGGCCCGGCAGTAGGTGGGACGGCAGTTCGCGGGCGAGTGCCGCGCGCAGGTCGGCTTCGTTGGCGTCACCGCTCCAGAAACTCACCAGGCGTTGGTCGAGCAGCAGAGTGGCGGCTTCGCGCACCTGCGGCCGGGCCTGCAGGGCAGCGTCGATTTCGCCGAGTTCGATGCGCTGGCCGCGCAGCTTGACCTGATGGTCGAGGCGGCCGAGGTAGTCGATATTGCCGTCAGGCAGGAAGCGGCAACGGTCACCGGTGCGGTACAGGCGTTCGCCGTTAACCGTCAGGAAGCGTTCGGCGGTGAGGTCGTCACGCTTCAGGTAGCCGCGCGCAACGCCGACGCCACCGATATACAGTTCGCCGGCCGTACCGATGGGCAACGGCTGCTGCTGGTCATCCAGAATATGCAGCTGCAGGTTGGCGATGGGCTTGCCGATCGGCACCACAGAGTCGTCCACCGAGCAACGCCACACCGATACGTCAATCGCCGCTTCGGTCGGGCCATACAGGTTGATTAGCGCCGCCGGGTGGCGGCTCATGAAACGCTGCACCAGATCCACGGGCAGGGCTTCGCCGCTGGCGAACACCTGACGCAGGCTGAGGCAGTCAGCCAGACTCGGCTCTTCGACAAACGCGCGCAGCATCGAGGGCACGAAGTGCAGGGTGGTGACCTGTTCCTGCTGGATCAGCTGGCTCAGGTAAGCCGGGTCACGATGTCCATCGGGACGCGCCACCACCAGCGTGGCGCCGGTGATCAGCGGCCAGAAGAATTCCCACACCGATACGTCGAAGCTGTACGGCGTCTTTTGCAGCACGCGGTCGTCAGGCCCAATCGCAAATGCATCCTGCATCCAGTGCAGACGGTTCATCAGCGCGCCGTGTTCGTTCATTACGCCTTTGGGTTGGCCGGTGGAGCCGGAGGTGTAGAGCACGTAGGCGAGGTCATTGGCCTGCACGTTCAGCGGTTCGGCGTCGCCCGCGTCGGGCAGTGAGTCCAGCGTCCACGCGTTATGGCCTGCGGGCAGGTGCGACAACCACTGGGGCTGGGTCAACGTGACCAGAGCATCTGCATCCTCGATCAGGAATGCCAGACGCGCGGCCGGCAACTCGGGATCGAGCGGCAGCCAGGCGGCGCCGGCATGCACCACGCCGAGCAAGGCCACCACCATCTCCACCGAGCGCTCCATGCACACCGGCACAATCGATTCGCGGCCAATGCCGGCCGCGCGCAGGGCACGGGCGACGTGTTGGGCACGCTGGTCCAGTTCGGCGTAGCTCAGGCGCTGGTCTTCGAAGACCAGGGCTGACGCATTCGGCGTGAGCGCGGCTTGTTGGCTCAGGGCCGTGCGCAGATCGGTCGGGCCGGGGTAATGCCGTTGGGTGGCGTTCCACGTCTGCTGTTGCAGGCGCTCGGCGTCGGTCAGCGGCGACCAGTCGCCGATAAGCGTCTGCGGTGCGTCGAGCATGCATTCAAGCAGTGCCTGCCATTGCGTCAACCAGCGTTGGGCGGTGGCCTGGCTGAACAGCGCGCTGCGGTATTCCAGCAACACCGACAGCACTTCACCGTCGTGCACTTCCCAGTTCAGGTCGAACTTGGTGGCGGCGGCCGTCACTGCCCGTTCACGCACCTGCAAGTCCGGCCACTGGCTGGCGTCGGCAGTGCCGTTCTGCATGACGAACAGCACCTGGAACAACGGCGTCTGGCCGAGGCTGCGTTCGGGCGCGAGGTGTTCGACCAGTTGATCGAACGGCACGTCCTGATGCTGCTGGGCGTCGAGCACGGTGTTGCGCACCTGGTCGAGCAAGCCGGCGAAGTCCAGGCTCAGTGCCAGGTCGGCGCGCATCACCAGGGTGTTGACGAAACAACCGATCAGCGGCTGCAACTCGGCCAATGGCCGCTGCGCCACCGGGCTGCCGACGCGCACGTCGCGCTGGTTGGCATAGCGTCCCAGCAACAGCTGTGCGGCGCTGAGCAGCAGCATGTACAAGGTTGCGCCGCGCTGCTGGGCAAACTGGCGCAAGCGCGAGGTCAGCTCGGCGGGCAATTGCAGCTGCACCGAGCCGGCACGCGGGTCGAGCAGGTGCGCGCGTGGCTGGTCGGTGGGCAGCTCCAACTGGTAGCTGCCGTCCTCCAGTTGCGTTCGCCAGTAGGCCAACTGGCTGTCGAACCGCGCCTGCTGCGCCGCTTCGCGCTGCCACAGCGCGTAATCCGGGTATTGCAGGGCCAGCGCCGGCAGGCTGTGCTGCTCGCCTTTGTAGCAGCGGGCTAGTTCGTCGAGCAGGTTCTGCGTGGAGGCATCGTCGGTCACGCAGTGGTGCAGCGTCAGCACCAGCAACGCCTGCCTGTTGCGTTTGAGCAGGCGCGCGCGAATCGGTGCTTCGCGGGCCAGGTCAAAGCGCTGCGCGGTGGCGGCCTGGATCGCGTCTTCGTTCAGTTGCTGCCAGTGCGCGTCGGTGACGGCGTCCCAGTGCGTCATGGCCAGCGTCAGCTCGACGTGGGGTTCGATCACCAGCGCCAGTTCACCGGCAGGCTCACGCACGATGCGGCTGCGCAGGATTTCGTGGCGTTGAATCACGCTGTTCAGCGCCGCTTGCAGCGCCGGTACGTGCAGTTCGCCGTCGAACTGCACCGCGCTGACCACGTTGTACTCACTGGCGCCGCTCAGTTGCTCGAGGAACCACAGACGCTGCTGTTCGAACGACAACGGCAGGCGCGCAGGCCGCGGGGCGGGCACGAAGGTGTCGCGGGGTGTTTGCAGCGGCTGCGCGAGCAACGCCGCCAGGGCGTGCAAGGTGGGATGCTCGAACACCGCCCGCAGCGGTGGCACCGTGGCAAATTGCTGACGCAGGCGCGCAAACAGCACGGCCGCCAACAGGGAATGGCCACCCAGGTAAAAGAACTGGCTGTCACGCCCGATTGCGCTCAACGGCAGCTTCAGCAGCTCGGCCCACAGGGCGGCGAGCTGGCGTTCGGCGTCGGTGCGCGGCGGGTCCGTGGCGTCCGGCTCGGCCTGGGTGTGCGGCGCGGGCAAGGCCTTGCGGTTGAGTTTGCCGTTATCGGTCAGGGGCAACGTGTCCAGCACCACAAACGCCGACGGCACCATGTAGTCGGGCAGGGCGGCGCCAAGGGCGTTGCGCCACGCGCTCAGGTCGGGCTGGTCGCAACTGACGTAGGCCACCAGGCGCTTGTCGCCGGGCACGTCCTCACGGGCCAGCACCACCGCCTGGCGTACGCCGGGTTGCGCGCCGAGCAGGGCTTCGATTTCGCCCAGTTCCACGCGAAAGCCACGGATTTTCACTTGATGGTCCATGCGGCCCAGGTATTCGAGCTGGCCATCGGGCAGCCAGCGCACCAGGTCGCCGGACTTGTACATCCGTGCCTCTGGCAGCGGCGAGAAAGGATCGTCGATGAATACGTTGGCGGTTTGCTCGGCGCGGTTGAGGTAACCGCGGGTCACGCCGGCACCGCCGATATGCAGCTCGCCGGGCACACCCACCGGCAGCGGGTTGAGGAACGCGTCGAGCACGTAGGTGCGCACGTTGGCAATCGGCCGGCCAATGATCGGCCGCTGCGGGAAGTCATCCACCGCACAGCCAGTGGCATCCACGGTGCACTCGGTGGGGCCGTAGGTGTTGAAGAAGCGGCTGCCGGCGATGGACGGCAGGCGTTGCCAGAGCTGCGCGTCCACCGCATCGCCGCCAAACAGCACGAAGCGCGGCAGGTAGGTCTCGCCACGGCGCACGCCGTCGGTTTCGAGCAGGCTCTTGAGCTGCGCCGGGGTGCATTCGAAGGCGTCCAGGCGTGTGTCCTTGAAGAACTGTGCCAGGGCGGCCGGGTCGTAGCGCACGTCTTCCGGGGTCAGGTACAGGCTGTGGCCGTCGAGCAGCAGGATGAGCTCGGCCACCGAACTGTCGAAGGCGAACGAGTAGTTGAAACTGCTGCGCATCGGCTGGTCGGTGTAGCGCCGGTACAGACCGTAAATGCGCGCCCAGGCCAGGTTGACCACCGACTTGTTGGTGACCAGCGTGCCCTTGGGCTTACCGGTGGAACCGGAGGTGTACATGATGTAGGCCAGGTCATCGGGACCTGCCAGCGCGGCGGGGTTGCTCTCCGGTTGGCTGGCGAGCAGCGCGGCGTCGGCGTCCAGGCGCAGGCGTGGCAGGTGGCTGCCCAGCTGTTCGAGCAGGCCTTGCTGGCCGACGAACAACAGCGGCTGCGCGTCGTCGAGCATGTAGGCCAGGCGCTCGGCCGGGTAGCTCGGGTCCAGCGGCACATAGGCGCCACCGGCCTTGAGAATGCCCAGCAGGCCGATCAGCAACTCCAGCGAGCGCTCCACACACAACGCCACCGGGCGGTTGGCGCCCACGCCTTGCCCACGCAGGTAATGGGCGACCTGGTTGGCGCGGCGGTTCAGTTCGGCGTAGCTCAGGCATTGGCCTTCAAAGCACAGCGCGTCACGCTCAGGCGTGCGTTCGGCCTGCTGTTCGAACAGCTGGGCGAAGGTCAGGTGCTGTGGCACGTCCATTTCGGTACGGTTCCACTCCACCACCGTGCGCTGCCACTCGGCGGGCATCAGCAAGGGCAGGGTGGCGACCGCTCGTTGCGGCGCGGCGAGCAGTTGTTCCAGCAGGTGTTCCAGGCGTGCCAGGGTTTGCCGTGCGCTGTCCTGGGCAAAGAGGTCGAGGGCGAACATCAGCTCGAGCTGAATCGGCGCATCGGCCGGGCACAGCACATGCAGGTCGAGGTCGCATTCGGAGTGCTTGAGCGGCGTGTCGAGCGCTTCGAAGGCCAGCCCCGGAAACTGCAGGCGCGCCTCCATTCCCAATTGCTGCGCAACCATCACCTGATACAGCGGCGCATGGCTGAGGCTGCGCGGCAGTTGCAGGCTGTCCACCAGTTGTTCGAACGGCAGGTCCTGGTGTTGCAGGCCTTCGCGCAAACGCGTGGCGACTTGGACAACCACCGCGTTGAAATCGGCCTGGGCGCTGAAGTCGGCGCGGATCGCCAAGTTGTTCAGCAGGATCCCCAGCAGGCCTTCGGTGCCCGGCTGTTCACGGTGGGTAACCGGGGTGCCGATCAGTACGGTGGCGTCGCCGCTCAGGCGGTGCATCAACACCGCAAAGCCTGCGAACAGTACGCTGAACGGCGTGGTGCCCAGGCGACTGGCGAGTGCCTGCACGCGGCCACTGAGGTCGGCGCTGAGTTCGCGTTGCACCAGCCCCGCGCGGTAGCTCTGCACCGACGGCCGTGGATGGTCGGTGGGCAAGGCCAGCAGAGGGCTGGCGTCCTGGTCGCGGCGGTCAAGGGTGCGCGTCCAGTAATCGAGTTGGCGCGCAAGTTCAGCGCCTTGCAGGTGATCACGCTGCCACAGGGCGAAGTCGGCGTATTGCAGGGGCAGGGCCGGCAATTGCGCGGCGGCGCCGTGGCGGCGGGCTTCGTACCCTTGCGCCAGCTCACGCAGGGCGATGGTGGCCGACCAGGCGTCGGACACCAGGTGATGCAGGGCAATACCCAGCACGTGTTCGTCCGGCGCCACTTTGAGCAGGCGTGCGCGCAGCAGCGGCGGCGCCGTCAGGTCGAAGGGGTGTTCGAAGGTGGCTTGCAGGGCGTTGAGTTGCGCGCCTTCACGGGCGGTGGTGGCCAGGTTCGACAGGTCTTCGAATGGCAGCTCAATGTTCAGCGCCGCGCTGATGTGCTGGCTCGGCACGCCGTCCACGCTGCGGATGCCGGTGCGCAGGATTTCATGGCGCGCCAGCAGGTCATTCAGGCTCGCGTGCAGGGCTGCCACGTCGAGTTGCCCGCTGAGGCGCAGGGCAAACGGGATATTGAACAGCGTGGTGCCGGGCGTCAGTTGTTCGATAAACCACAGACGTTGCTGGGAGAACGACAACGGCAGCAGGGCCGGGCGTGGCTTGACGTGCGGCGCACCGAGGGCGGCGGCTTGCGGTGCGCCAGCTTGCGCCTCGCGTGCGGCGATGGCCACGGCCAGCAGCGCGACGGTGGGCTGTTCGAACAGCACCCGCAGCGGCAGCTCGAGTTTGAACGTGTTGCGCAGGCGCGCGACGATCTGCGTCGCCAGCAGCGAGTGGCCGCCGAGGGTGAAGAAATTGTCTTCCACACCCACGCTGTCGCGGCCCAGCACTTCGGCCCAGATGGCGGCAATGGCGGCTTCATGTTCGTTGCGCGGCGCGAGGCTTTCGCTGGCGTCTGCGTGCCAGGTCAGTTGCAGCGCGGCGAGGGCCTTGCGGTCGACCTTGCCGTTGTTGTTCAGCGGCAGGCGGTCGAGGCATTCAAAGGCGGCCGGCACCATGTATGGCGGCAACTGCGCGCGCAGGTGTTCGCTCAAGCCATTGTTGCCCAGGCTTTCGTCATGGGCCGACCAGTAGGCCACCAGCCAGGCTTCGCCCACGCTGTTTTCACGCAGCAGCACGGCCGCTTCGCGCACGTTCGGGTGCTGGGCCAGGCGGTGTTCGATTTCGGTCAGTTCGATGCGGTGCCCGCGCAGCTTGACCTGCTGGTCGCGGCGACCGAGGTATTCGATCACCCCGTCGGCACGCCAGCGGCCAAGGTCGCCAGTGCGGTACAGGCGACCGTCGATCTGCGCATGCTCGATGAAGGCTTCGGCGCTGCGCTGCGGGTCGTGCAGGTAGCCACGACCCACGCCGACACCGCCGACGCAGATTTCCCCGACCACACCGACGGGCACCGGGCGCAGTGCTTCATCGAGCACGTACAGGCGGTTGTTGGCGGTGGGCTTGCCGATAGGCATGTGGCTGACGCTGGCGTGCGGCGCTTCGGTGATCGGCTGGAACGCCACGTCGTCGGCGCATTCGGCCGGGCCGTAGGCGTTCATCAGCGCGATAGCGGGGAACCGCGCAAACCAGTCGCGGGCCACGGTCGGCGGCAGCGCTTCACCGGTGGGCAGCACCCAGCGCAGGTCGGGCAGTTGCAGGTCGCACGGGCACAGCGCAAGCAGGGTGCGCATCAGGCTCGGGACGATTTCCAGTACATTCAGGCGCTCGCTGGCGAGCACCTGCAGCAGGCGTTGCGGGTCGTGGGCGACCTCGTCCGGCAGGATGTGCACGGTGGCGCCGAGTACCGGGGCGGCGAGAAACTGCCACACGCTGATATCGAAGGCCACCGAAGCGGTCTGGGGAATGCGGTCGGCGGTGTTCAGGCCCAGGGCCGGGACTTTGCCGAAGATGTTATTGAGCATGCCGCGCTGTTCGATCATCACGCCCTTGGGCGTACCGGTCGAGCCCGAGGTAAACAGCACGTAGGCCAGACTGTGCGGGGTGCCGGCCGGTGCCAGCGGTGCATCGTTGGGGGTGTTCCAGGCCGCTTCGGCGAACAGCGCCCGGGGCGCGTGATCGAGGCCGCTTAGCAACTGATCGAGCAGGCCGCTGCAGTCTTCACTGGCGACCAGCAAAGGCGCGCGGGACAGGCTGAGGATTTCGCGCAGGCGCTCCGGCGGGTGGTTGACCTCCAGCGGCAGCATCGCCGCGCCGGCCTTGAACACCGCGATCATCGCGGTCAACAGCGCCAGGCCACGGGGGGCGAGCAGCGCCACCAACCGGTCCTCGGCGGCGCCGGCCGCACGCAGGGCGTGGGCCAGGCGCGTGGCGCGCCGGTCCAGTTCGGCGTAGGTCAGGGACTGGCCGTCGCAGATCGCGGCCACCTGATCGCCGCGTTCGGCGACCTGGGCGGCAAACAGTTCGGCGTAGCTTTTATCCAGCGGGAAGTCGTGGGGGTTGAGCGCCCAGTCGCCAAGCAATTGCTCGCGTTCATCGGCGGCCAGCAGCTCGAAACTGCCCAGCGCTGCCTCTGGCGCGGCGAGCATGCCGCGCACCAGGCTGGCCAGGTGGCCGAGCAGACGCTGCACCGTCTCGGCCGTGAAACGCTCACGGTCGTACGACACGCGGATGCCCAGTTGCTCGCCGGGCAGGATCACCACGGTCAAGCCATAGTGGGTGTGCACGCTGTGGTCCATGCCGTCGAGGCTGAACTGAAAGCCGCCGTCGAGAATCTGCTCATCGATGGGGGCGTTCTCGAACACCAGGATGCTGTCGAACAGGGTTTCGCCACGGGGGAAGTCGCTCCAGCCCTGGATATCGGTGAGCGGCGTGTGCTCGAAGTCGCGCATCTGCACGTTGAGTGCCTGCAAGTCCCCCAGCCATTCGCCCAGCCGTGCCTCGGGATCGACGCTGACGCGCAAGGGCAGGGTGTTGATGAACAGGCCGATCATTTCGGCAACGCCGGTGAGCTCGGCCGGACGCCCGGCCACGGTGACGCCGAACACCACGTCGCGTTGCCCGCTGTAGCGCGACAGCAGCAGCGACCACACGCCCTGGAAAAAGGTGTTGGGGGTGATCCGGCGGCTGCGGCAGAAACTGGCCAGCGCCTGGGTGTGCTGCGCGTCCAGGTGGATCAGTTGGTCGTCCACCAGCACTGCATCGGTATAGCGGTCGCGCGCCACGCCGTTGTCCACGGTGAGCGGCGTCGGTGCGTTGAGCCCGTGCAACTGGCCGCGCCAGAACTGCTCGGCCTTGCCCGCGTCCTGGCGTTGCAGCCATTGGATGTAGTCGCGAAACGGCCGGGGGCTGCTGATCTGCGGCGTGCGCTGGTTGCACAGCGCCTCGTAGACCTTGAGAAAGTCCACGGTCACCAGGGAAATGCACCAGGCGTCCATCAGGATATGGTGGAAGCTGCGGATAAATTCATAGGCCTCATCGGCCAGGCGCACCAGGCGAAAGCGGATCAGCGGCGGCTTGGACAGGTTGAAGCCGACTTTCTGCTCCTCCTCCAGCAGCGTACGAATGCGCGCCTGCTGCTCGTGGGGCGCCAGCCCGCGCAGGTCGAGGGTATCAAGGGGCACCTTGACCTCGCGGTGGATCACCTGCACCGGCTGCTTCTGGGTTTTCCACTGGAAGCTCGCCCGCAGCGACGGGTGCAGCGCCACCACCTGGCGCCACGCTTCAAGAAACGCGGTCTCGTCAATGGCTCCACCGATTCGGTAGCGATCCTGCATCAGGTACACCCCGGAGTCCTCGTGCAGCAGGGAGTGGAACAGCATCCCTTGTTGCAGCGGTGACAGCGGGTAGACATCTTCGATCGGATTGCGCGTGGTGTTGTCGGTGGTCATTCAAAACGTCCTGCAGAAATAGGGGCGACGGCGGTTACAGGTCGGCGTCGTTGAGCTCGGCCATCAGCGCGTTGAGTTCGTCATCGGACATACCCGAGGCGCTGAACTCGGCGCTTTGCGCCTGCGTCGGGCTTTTGTCCAGCGGCTGGGCGACGCTGGCCATGGCGGCGATGCTCTGGTGCTCGAACACGTGCTTGGCCGACAGCGCGATGCCTTGTTCGTGGGCCTGGGCCACCACTTGCAGGCTGAGAATCGAGTCGCCGCCGATGGCGAAGAAGCTCTCGGTGACGCTGACACGGGGCAGTTTCAGGACCTTGGCGACGATGGCGTGCAGCGTGGTTTCCATCGGCGTGCGCGGGGCCACATGGCTGCTCTGGTCAAGTTGATCCGGGTCGGGCAACTGCTGGAGGTCGAGCTTGCCGTTGGGCGTGCGCGGGAAGGCGCCGAGGGTAAGGACGCGGGTGGGCACCATGTACGACGGCAAGCGCTCGCCGAGGTAGCGCTTTAGCGCTTCGGAATCCGGCGCATAGCCGTGGGCGGCGAGCACGTAGGCGAGCAGGCGCTTGCCGGCGGGCTGGTCCTGCACGATCACTGCCGCTTCACGCACGTCGCTGTGGCTGCACAGTTGGCGCTCGATCTCGCCGAGCTCGATGCGGTAGCCGCGCAACTTGACCTGATGGTCTTTGCGCCCGAGGAACGCCAGGCGCCCGTCGGCCAGCCAGCAGGCGAGGTCACCGGTACGGTAGGCGCGGGTGCCATCGGCGAGGGTGACGAAGGCTTTGGCGGTTTCTTCGGGTTTGTGGCGGTAACCCCGGGCCAGGGTCGGGCCGGCAAGAATGATCTCGCCCGGCTCGCCAATGCCGCTGGCGACGTCGTGTTCATTGAGGACGCGCAGGTCCATGCCGGCAATCGGGCGGCCGATGGTCAGGGCGCGGTCGGTGTCGAGCACGTCGTAAGTGGCCCACACGGTGGCTTCGGTGGGGCCGTATTCGTTGACCAGCAAGGCCTCGGGCAGGGCGTTGCGGTGCTGGGCAATCAGCGACGGCGGGCACGCCTCACCGGCAACGATCCAGCAGCGCAGGCTGTCGGCGCCACCCAACTGATCCAGCAGCGCCTGGTACAGCGACGGCAGCGACAGGCCATGGCTGACCCGGTGCTGCGCGACCAGTTGCGCCAGGTGCGCCATGTCCAGTTCTTCGCCGGGCGCCGGCAAGACCAGGCGACCGCCCTGGGCCAGGGTCCAGAAAATCCCGGCCACCGAGCTGTCGAAGGCAAACGACGACAGCAGCAGGTAGGCGCTCACGGGCGCCTCATACGCGGCCATGCGCACCTGGGTGGAATGGCTCAGGGCGCCGTGGCTGATTTCCACGGCTTTGGGCGCGCCGGTGGAACCGGAGGTATAAATCAGGTACGCAAGGTCGTCGTTGTGAGGCAGGGGCAATGGCGGCAGGGTGCTGGCTGCGTGCAGATCGGCCAGCACAAAGCATTGCAGGCCGGTTGGGACGCTGTCGGCCAGCTCGGGGCTGACGACGATGTGCGCGATGGCGCTGTCGGCGAGCATGTAGGCGCGCCGGTCCTGCGGGTAAGTGGGGTCGACCGGCACGTAGGCGCCACCGGCCTTCATTACGGCGAGCATGGCGACGATGGCGGCGTTGCCGCGCGGGAACAGAATACCCACTGGCACGTTGGCGGCGATCCCTGCGTTCGCCAGTTGGTGCGCCAGTTGTGTGGCGCTGGCGTCCAGTTGCGCGTAGGTCAGGTCGCCCTGTTGATCGCTGAGGGCGACGGCATCGGGCTGGCGCTGCACCTGGCGAGCGATCAGCTCCACCAGCGTCACCGCTTCGATTACCGGCTGCCGTGTCGGTGCGGCGATGATCGCCGCTTGCTGCGGGCCGCTGATGGGCAGTTGCGCCCAGGTCTGCTGCGGGTTGGCCAGCGCGGCCTGCAGCAGTTGCGCCCATTGCTCGGCCAGGCAGGCGGCCGCTTCGGTGCTTAGCTGATTGCAGTCGTAGACAAGCTGGGCGCGGAGCCGGTCGCTGCCTTGATGGACCTGCAGGCACGCCTTGGCCGGGCTCATCACCGCGCTGGCCTCGCGTTCGCGCGGGTCACTGGCGCGCCAGGCGAAGGCGTAACCGCCGCTGAGGTCGCCGGTGTAATAGTCCTGCCAGCCGGCGGCGCGCTCTACCAGGGTGCCGATATGGCTGCTCTGTTCCAGCAGGGTGGCCTGCGCCTGCAGGTCGATGCGCAGGGGCAGGCTCTGCTCGAACAGGCCCACGGCGCTGTCGAGTTCCGGTCCACGGCTGGGGTGAATCAGGGTAATGGGCATTTGCTGCTGCCCGGACAGGCGCCCGAGCAATACGGCCCAGGCGGTCAGCATCAGGTGTGCGGTAAAGGCCGGGTGGTTGGGCAGGCTGATGTCCAGATGTGCGGGGGCAAATCCACCGTCACGGGGTGTTTCCAGTGACAGTTGCAAGGCATGCCGTTCGTGCTCGGCTCCAGGGTTCCAGAACAGCGCGCCGGGATGCTGCGGCGCGTCTTCGACCAGGCTCCAGCGCCATTCGGCGTAATCGGCGTATTGCAGGCTGTCGGCGAGGTCCGGCGGGGTGTCTTGCAGCAGGGCTGTCGCCAGCAGTGTGAGGCTGGCGAGGTCCAGGTGACTGCTGGCGGCGGCCAGGTGCAGTACCTGGCCGTCGCGCTGTTGCACGAGGGTGACCGTCAGCGGCTGTGTCCAGTCCTGCGGGAGCGACGGGATCTGCTGCGCCACGCTGACGCGCAACGCGCACGCGTCATGGATCACCTGCACCGGGTGGCGCAAGCCGGGCACCGGCGTCAGTTGGGTGCGCAGGATCTCGCTGCCGCCCGCCAGCGCTTGCAGGCGCTGTGTGAGGGTGTCGGCGTCGACCGGCTGGGTTACGGCCCATTGCAGCTGGCAACCGAACGGGTGCCGGCTGCCGCCGTTGAGGTGTGGGTAAAGGGACGCCTGTTGCGGCGAGATGCGAAAGCCTTGAAGTCCGTTCATGTTCAACTCAACTGCAAAATAGGGTGGAGAGCGCTCACACGGCGACGTCGCTGGACAGCAGGGCCTCGGCCATGCCGGTCATGATCGCGCGCTTGCCGGTAAAGGGTTCGCGGCCGTGGACCGCGAGCATGTTGTCGATAAACAGTACGTCGCCCTGTTGCCAACTGAAGCGCACCAGCGAATCGAGGTAGGCGGCGCGCAGCGCTTGCAGCACCTGGGGCTCGATGGGCGTGCCATCGCCGTAAAAGGTGTTGGTGGGCAGGTCGAGGTCGTTGAAGTTGCCTTGCAGCGAATCGCGGATCGCCGCCGGCAGGGTGCTGATGTGAAAGAACGTCGCGTGGTTGAACCAGACCTCTTCGCCGGTACGCGGGTGGCGCACCACGGCCGGACCGCGTTGGCGAGTGCGCAGGCGGTTGTTTTCCTTCCACTCGACCTCGATGCCGACGCTGGCGCAGTAGGCTTCGACGTCGCTGCGCTCGCTGGACTGGAACACGCTCTGCCAGGGCAGGCCGAAGCCGTCGCCGTAGTTGCGCACATAGAGCACGCCTTTTTCGCGAAAGCGCGCCTGGATTTCGCTGCTGATGCGTGACTTGACCGTGCGGGTGGAGCCAATCGGGGTTTCGCCGCCGGTCTCGGAAGGCAACTGGCAGTAGAAGAACAGCCGCAGCGGAAACCGTGGCGAATAGGAATGCTCGTTGTGCGGGAAAATCATCTGGTCGGCCGGGTAGTCGGTCGAGGTGTAGATGTTGCCGCCCACCCGGGTGCGCGGCGAGGCGCGGAACATGTACTCCAGGGCTCCGGGGGACAGCGCGGCGATGACCTGGTCGAACTGCTCCACCGAGGTGACGCCGAAACCACGAAAAAGCAAGGCGCCGTGTTGCAGCAGTTTCTGTTCCAGGGCGTCGCGCTCACTGGCGGCCCATGCGGCGAGGTCAACGCCCTCGACGGCCGGCTCGATCACCAGCGGCAGAGCATGGTCGGCGCTGAGCAGGCGTTCGCTGACCAGTTGCCGTGGGGCGACGTTCATCGCTTTGCGGCGTACACCGCCGAGGGTGCGCGGCGTTGGGGGTACGTCTGGCATACAGGCATCCACCTCTGTCAAAGGGTCAGTGAGCGTCGTTTGGTCTGCAGCAACTGGCTGCGCCCGGCGCTGGCCTGGGTGTGCTGGCTTTCGCGCTGGAAGGCCTGGTCCCAGGTGTCGAGGCGCGCCGCCAGTGCGGGCAGCGACTCGCTCAACCAGTCGCCGGCCTCGTCCAGCAGACGCGTCCACAGGTGTTGCAGGCGCAAGGCACGGGCCTGATCGAAGTGCTCGCCACGGTACTTCAGGGTGGCGTCGATGCCATGGCCGGCATGTACCAGGTCCAGTACCAGGTGGAAGTCCCCCGGTGCCTGGGCCACATCGAGCGTGTGCAGTTGCGCGCCGGCAATCAGCGTCGGCGCTGAACGTGACGGTTGATAGTTCAGCTTGACCTGGAACAGCGGCGCGTGGCCCGGACGTCGCGCGGGGGCCAGCGCGGCGACCACCAGGTCGAACGGCAGATCCTGGTGGGCGTAGGCTTGTTGCGCCTGCTCGCGCACCTGTTGGAAAAATTCGCCGAGGCTCGACTCGCCCTCTACCTCGCAGCGCAGGGTGAGTTGGTTGACGAAGAAGCCGATCACCTCGTTATGCGCCGCCAGTGGACGGCCGCTGACGTCGGTGCCGAGCAAAAAGCGCGGCTGGCCTCCCAATTGCTTGAGCACCAGCTGGTAGCAGGCCAGCAGCAGCATGAACAGGGTCATGCCTTGTTCACGTGCGAGAGCGGACAGCGCATCGCAGCGCGATTGAGGCAGGCTGAAGTCGAGGCGGTGCTGCCCCGGCGTCGCGCCGCTGCCGCCCAATGCCAGGGTTTGCGGGACGTCGGCCAGGTGTGCGCGCCAGAAGTCCTGCTGCGCGGCGATGCGCGGGGGCGTCCAGTGCGCCGCTTCCCAGCTGGCGAAGTCGAGGTATTGCAGAGGGCGATCAGGCGAGGTGTGCGCCGCCAGTTCGGCGAGCAGCAGTTGCGCGGAGCGTCCGTCAAAGGCGATGTGGTGCAGGGTCAGCAGCAGGTCATGCCTGTCGCCCTGGCTGATCAGATGCGCGCGCAGCAGCGGGCCGTGTTGCAGGTCGATGGGGGTTGCGTGTTCCCGGGCCAGGCAATCCTGCAGGTTGTCCTGCACGAGCAACTGCACGGGGCTGGCGGGCATCGCCTGCTGCTGCGGGCCGTCGACGCCGTCGTGATAGACCGTGCGCAGCACGCTGTGACGCTCGACCAGCGTGTCGAGCCGCTGCGACAGGGCTTGTGTGTCCAGCGCGCCGTGCAGTGTCAGGTGCAGCACGAGGTTGTGCTGGGTGTCCTGCGGGTCGAGTTGATGCAGGAACCACAATCGGCGCTGGGCGAAGGACTGGTGGCTGTGGCTGAGGTCCGTCTCGGGTGCGGGATTGGCAAGCGGGGCAGGGGTGCCGAGGTAGATCAGCAGCGCCTGCGCCCAGTGCGCCAGGGTCTGTTCGCTGAACAGGCTTTGTGTGTCCAGTTCCCAGCCAAGGTCGCGCTGCAGACGCGCGGCGAAATCGGCCAGGCCGATGGAGTCCAGGCCCAGGCCGATCAGGCTGAGTTCGGTATTTACGCTGAGGTACGGGTTGAGCTCGAGCAGGGTCTGCGCCAGCCATTGATGGCAGGTGGCAAGGTCGGGCTGCTCGCGCAATTGCGCCACGTCAAGGCGTTTTGCGGGCGAAGCGGGCGTGGCGCCGCTCTGGGCGATGATGCTCAGGGTGCCGGCCGCCAGTTGGGTGCGGGCGCCCTGGCGGGCAATCTTGCCGCTGGTGGTCATGGGAATGGTGCCGGCCTGCACCAGCACAATCTGATCGATGCCACAGTCAGCCGCTTCGCGCACGGCGCTTTGCATCGATGCAAACAGCGCCGGGTGATGGGCCGGGTCGACGAACTTGCGTTGCGGCTCGGCCACGATCACCAGTTTTTCGCGGCCCAGCACCGGGTCCATTTCCGAGAAGGCAGCGATGCGACCGGTGCGTATGCCGGGCTCGCTGTCGGTGATCGCAAACTCGATATCGTGGGGGTAGAGGTTGCGGCCGTTGAGAATCAGCAGGTCCTTGAGACGCCCGCAGATCACCACCTGGCCCTGGTGCATGAAGCCCAAGTCGCCGGAGCGCAGGTAATGGCCGGGCTCGCCGGCGATCTGCGCCTGGAAGGCGATGCGGCTGGCCTCGGGGTTTTGCCAGTAGGCCTCGGCGTTGCTCGGCCCTTGCAGCCACACTTCGCCGATGCGATCGACGGCGCAGCGCTCGAAGGTGTCCGGGTTGGCGATGGCAATGGCGTGATGGGCCTGGGGGTAGCCACAGGCGACGAATTCCACTGCGGGCGCATCACCGCTGGCCAGGGCCACACGACCGGTTTCCAGCACCTGTTTGTCCAGGCGCAGCACCACTGGCAGCGCGTCGGCCGGGGTTGCGCTGACGCACAGGGTGGCTTCGGCCTGGCCGTAACCGGGGCTGATGGCCAGCGGGTTGAGGCCGCAGGCGGCAAAGCGCTGGGCAAAGGCGTCGAGGGTGCCGGGGTGGATCGGCTCGGCGCCGTTGATAGCGTGTTGCCAGGCACTGAGGTCGAGCTGGGCGATCAGGCTGTCGCTGACCACGCGGTTGCACAGGGCGTAGGCGAAGTTGGGCGCAAAACTGGCGGTGGCGCGGTAGCGACTCAGCGCCTGCAGCCAGGTGGAGGGCGCGTTGACGAAAGTCTGCGAGGCCATCAGGTAGCACGGCATGCCGCTGTAGAGGGGCGCCAGCACGCCGCCGATCAGGCCCATGTCGTGATACAGCGGCAGCCAGTTGACCATGGCGCCGTGTTCATCGAAACCGTAGGCCTGGCGCATCAGCTCGACGTTGGCGATCAGGTTGCGCTGACGCACTTCAACGCCTTTGGGCGTGCCGGTGGAGCCCGAGGTGTATTGCAGGAATGCCACTGTGGCGGCGTCGATGGACGGGCGTTGCCATTGGCCGGCGGGCGGCGTGCCGAGGTCGTGCACGGTCAGTACGTGGACGCGGTGGTCCACCAGTTCGCGCAGGGCCTCGCAGTGTTCGACGGGCGCCAGGATCAGTGCTGGCTGCGCATCGATCACTACGTTGCGCACGCGGTCCAGATGCCGCGGCTTGCGCGACGGCGGCGGGAACAATGGCACGGCGATCAATCCGGCATACAGGCAGGCGCAGAAGGTGCGGACATAGTCGAGGCTGCTGGGCAGCATCAACAGCACCCGCTCGCCCGGGTTGTAGCGCGCTTGCAGGGCAGCGGCCAGAGAACGGGACTGTTCGTGCAGTTGGGCGAAGGTGAGCGTTTCGCCGATGTCGACGCCGTCGGGCAGAAAGTGCAACGCGGCACGCTGCGGGAAGTGCAGGGCGTTGGCCTCCAGCACGTCTATCCAATGATTGAATGCAAACATGGTGGGATTCATGCCATGGCCACGATGACTTTGCGGTCACCGGTATAAGGATTGCGCCCGTGGGCGACCAGTCGGTTGTCGAGCATCAGGATGTCGCCGGCCTGCCAGGGGAAGCTTACGGCGGTCTGGTCATACACGGCGCGCACGCTGTCGAGCAGGGCGTCGGGAATGGGCGAGCCGTCGCCGAAGTACACGTGGCGCGGCAGGTTTTCCTCACCCACGGCGGCCAGCAGGCTGGCGCGCACGGCGGGCTCGATTGCCGAGACGTGAAACAGGTGCGCCTGGTTGAACCAGACCCACTCGCCGGTTTCCGGGTGCTGCAGCACGGCGGGGCAGCGCTGGCGGGTGCGCAGGTCGCCGTCGGCTTTCCATTCCCATTCGATGCCGTTGTCCTGGCAGTAACGCTCGACCTGGGCACGGTCTTCGGTGTTGAACACCTTTTGCCAGGGCAGGTCGAGGGCGCCGCTGTAGTTGCGCACGTAGAGCAGCTCGCGGCTGGCGAACAGTTCGCGTATCTCGGCGGGCATGCGCTGGTAGATCAGGCGGCTGTCGCAGATTGGCGTCTCGCCGCCGGTTTCACTGGCCTTGATGCAGTGGAACCAGATGCGCGAAGGCCAGGGCCGGGTGTAGGCCTGCTCGTTGTGCAAGGGGATGAACTGATGCGCCGGGTATTCGGTGGAGCTGTAGACCCCGGCGAACACTTTGCTGCGCGGCGTCGAGCCGAACTCGTAGCTGGTCAGGGGCGCGCCGAAGCTGGCCGCAAAGCGCTTGAAGTCGATGGGGGTGGCGACCGTGAAGCCGCGAAACAGTACGCCGCCGACGCTGCGCAAGCTGGCGTCGAGGCTGTCGCGTACAGGCTGCTCGAGCGCATGGATCGATTGGCCGGGGCTGGCCTGCACGCACCGGGGCAGGGTGGCGCCGTGGTTATCATCCGTGATCAACATGGGCTTGAAACGTCCGTCCGGGTGTTCGATGGAGGTCATTGTCTTGCACATCCTGTTTGTGTTTCTGGCTTTTCAGCGACGTGACAGCAGGCCTTGAAAACCGGGCAGAGGCCTTCACAAAACGTTTAACAAAATGTGTTTATGTCGGTACGAAGGGCATACTAGGTGTTAATGAGAGGGATTATCAATAGTATTCCTTTAATATTTTTTTTGGCTTAGACTCCGCCCCGCTGGGGAAAAAACAGTGTTTGCCAACGGATAAAAACTCAAATAATTGCGGTAGGGGAGCGGGGCGTGAATCACAAAATCAATACACTGGCGTTGGCGGTAGCATCAGCCGTCTGCCTTATGAACACTGCATGGGCGGACGATCAGCCAGCGGCGCTGGAGATCGCTCCAGTCACCGTCACGGGCGAAAAGATGAACCGTTCGCTCGAGAAGACCCAGTCAAGTGTGGCTGTGGTGACGGAACAGCAATTGCGCGACAAGGCCGATCACAGCCTGATCGACGTGTTTGCCCGTACGCCAGGCGTGTACAACCAGTCGGGTAATGAGAACTGGGGTATTCGTGGCGTGCCGGTGTCCGGTTTCGATGACCAGGGCCCGGCAACCCTCAACGGTGCGATTTCGGTGTATGTAGATGGTGCCCAGCAACCCAACCGCGCGCTGACGCTGAGCCCGGTTGGCCTGTGGGATACCGAACAGGTCGAAGTGCTCCTTGGCCCGCAGTCCACCACCCAGGGGCGCAACTCCCTGGCCGGTGCAGTGGTGATCACCACCCGCAACCCCACCTTCGAACCTACCTTCTCCGCCCAGACCAACATCGGCAACTACGGTGAGCACGGCGTGGCCGTGGCCGGCGGTGGCTCGATCATCGACGACAAGGTCGCCGGCCGTATCGCCATCGATACCCAGGACGGCGACGGCTATATCCGCAACACCACCAATAACGACGACGCCAACCCACACCGCACCAGCAACTATCGCGGCAAGTTATTGATCACGCCGAACGACGACACCGATGTGCTGTTGACCTACGCGCACAACGAGCACCGCCAGGGCGACAACTCGATCACCCGCATCGGCGACAAGGTGCAGTACTACAAGATCGCGTCCAACACCAAGGCCTACGACAACCTCAACCAGGACACCGTGAGCGCGAAGATCGACTGGCGCCTCAACGACGCCTGGACGCTGACCAACATGACCAGCTACACCCACTCGGGCTACACCGCGCGCAAGGACTTCGACCAGACCGCCACGGCCAACAACGTGATTCTGCGCGAGCAGAACGGCGACATGTTCAGCCAGGAACTGCGCCTGGCGTATCAGAACGACACGGTGCGCAGCTTCGGCGGGCTGTACCTGGGCAACACCACCAACAGCTTCCATGACCGCTTGCTGTTCAACAACGTGCAGCGCGGCGCCGCCAAGGGCGATGTGGACGTCAAGAACGCTGCGGTGTTCGGTGAAGTGGATTGGGATTTTGCGCCGAACTGGACCCTGATCACGGGCCTGCGCTACGACTACGAGACCAACGATACCGACGTCAAGCAGGACGACTTCTCAAGCCCCGGCAAGGTGAAAAAGAGCTTCAATGCGTTCCTGCCCAAAGTCGGCGTCGACTATCAGTTCATGCCTGACCAGTACGTCGGCTTCATGGTGCAGAAGGGCTACCGAGGCGGTGGCGTGAACGTGCGGGCCGGTGGCGGTCACACCGCCTACGATCCGGAATACACCACCAACTACGAGCTGTCGTACCGCGGTTCGTTCCTCGAGAAGAGCCTGCGCGCGCGTGCCAACCTGTACTACACCGACTGGAAGGACCAGCAGGTCAGCGTGCTCGATCCAACGGGTAATTTCTTCCTGGTTTACAACGCCGGTCGCAGCGACATCAAGGGCCTGGAAGTGTCCGTCGAAAAAGACTTTGGCGAGCAGTTCACCCTGAATGTCGGCGGCGCGGTCACCGACTCCAAGTACAAGGAATTCAACACCGGTGACGGCACCGACCGCAGCGGCCAGCCGTTCCTCTACTCGCCCAAATACAAGATGTCTGTGGGCGGCACCTACCGCTGGAATGACCGCCTGACCCTCAACACCGACCTGACCTACCAGAGCACCGCGCCGTCCGACTTCGAGTTCGACGCCGCCGGCAATGTGAGCAAGGTGCGTCGCAGTGACAACTATGTGCTGACCAACTTCAGCACTGAATACAAGGTCACCAAGAACGTCGCGGTGTCCGGTTATCTGAAAAACGCGTTCGGCAAGGAATACGTCACCAGCAACCGCATCGGCGACATCATCGATGTGGGCGCGCCACGCACGTTCGGCCTGGTGCTGCGTTACGACATGTAAACCTCTGGACGCCGGGGCCCCAGGTTCCCGGCGTCCGGTTTTGCCTGGCGCATTCTGCTCCTACACCCAGCCTCCCTGGAGGACTTCATGAACGCCGTTTCGAATGCCACGACGGGTGGTGCAGCACAGCTACGCCTGTCGCACACCGGATTGTCCCAGCCCTATTGCCTGGACCTGACGCCGATGCTCGAGCGACAGCAACAGCAGGAGTCGAATGCGCGCAGCTACCCACGGCGCATTCCGCTGGTACTTGAACGGGCCCACGGCATCTACGTACAGGACAGTCGCGGCCAGGTGTTTGTCGATTGCCTGGCCGGCGCCGGTACCCTGGCGCTGGGCCACAACCACCCGGTGATCATTGAAGCGATCACGCAATTGATGACCGCTGGTGTGCCGATGCACACCCTGGACCTGATGACACCCGTCAAGGACGCCTTCGTGCAGGAAATCTTCGGCTGCCTGCCGGCGGATTTCGCGCGCAATGCGCGCATCCAGTTTTGCGGCCCCAGCGGGGCGGACGCGGTGGAAGCCGCGCTCAAACTGACCCGCACCGCCACCGGGCGGCATTCGGTGCTCGCGTTCGAGGGGGCCTACCACGGCATGACCTTGGGGACGCTGGCCATCAGCGGCAACCTGTCACCCAAAAATGCCCTCGGCGCCCTGATGCCGGGGGTGCAGCGCCTGCCGTTCCCCCATGATTACCGCTGTCCGTTCGGCGTCGCCGGCGAGCAGGGCGTCACCCTCAACCTGCGTTACCTGGAGCACCTGCTCAACGACCCGGAAAGCGGCGTGACCCTGCCGGGCGCGATGATCCTTGAACCGATCCAGGGGGAGGGCGGGGTGATCGCTGCGCCGGACCGCTGGCTGCAGGAACTGCGACGCCTGACCGCCGCCCACGGCATTCCATTGATCGTCGACGAAATCCAGTGCGGCATCGGACGCAGCGGGCGCATGTTCGGCTTCGAGCAGTCGGGCATCACCCCGGACGTGATCACGTTGTCCAAGGCCATCGGTGGCGGCTTGCCGCTGTCGGTGATGGTCTACAACGATTCACTGGATGTGTGGCAGCCCGGCGCCCATGCCGGCACCTTCCGTGGCAACCAGCTGGCCATGGCGGCCGGCACCGCGACCTTGCGTTTTATTCGCGACAATCACCTGGTGGCCCACGCCGAAACCGTGGGCGCACACCTGCGCAAACAGTTGCAGACGCTGCAGGACGAATTCCCCTGGATTGGGGATGTGCGCGGACGCGGCCTGATGCTGGGCATGGAAATCGTCGACCCCCATGGGCTCGCGGACGTACAAGGGCATCCGCCGGTCGACGCGGTACGCGCCAAGGCGTTCCAGCAGGCGTGCCTCAGGCACGGGTTGATCGTGGAACTGGGCGGACGTCATGGCGCCACCGTACGTTTTCTGCCGCCGCTGATCATCACCGAGCAGGAGATTGATTTTGTGGCGCAGATCCTGTTTGAGGCGGCGCGTTCAGTTTGATAATCAAGGCTTCGATGCCTGGTCGGATAACTGGATGACATGGGTTTGCAGCATGAAGTTGAAGCTGGACACGCTGTTGAAAGTCAACGAGGCGTTGGCGGCCAGCGGTGATGTCAGCGCCTGGCACAGCGTTTCGCCCGGTAACACGTAAGCCTTGTTGAAGGTAATGTCGGCCTTGGTCGGCGCACTGGACATGGTTGGATCAAAACGAAATATCTTGCGCGACGGGTTGTTCATACAGAGTTTCCCCTGCGTTTGCTTGAAGCTGATTTGCTTCCAGGTGTCGACCTCTGACACGTTGGGATCCACGCCAATGATCACGGGCAGATCCTGGCCTATGACGAATTTCACCTTGCCTGCGGCTTGCTGCTGTGGGGGCAACCCTGAAAACAGCACCCGTGCGATGTGTTCCCTGTCGAGGGGCTTGTTGCTACGGAAGATCACGCGCACGGTCTGGTTTTTACCGGGTGCAACCACCACGGTTTGCGGCACGGTGTACAACACGCCACCGTCGAGGTCGTCATCCGGCAGTTTGCTCACTTTGCTGTAGAGCAGCACGGCTTCGTCACTGTTGTTTTTAAGGTCGATGGTGGCCTCTTTCTGTCCTTTTTCAATCAGCACCGCAGAGGCGCTGGGTTGCACCTGGGCGTCAGCCAGCAGAGGCATGGCTGACAGGCAGGCCAGCCAGAGGCATTTTTTGCCGAGAGCAGTCAAACGTTGTATCGATAATTTGTTCATTGGAGATCTCCAGTTGAGTGGGAAGTTTGCACATCAAGGTGCTGTCGGACGCATCGAACATCCCTGACGTTTGCAGTTTTTTAATATTGTCCTGTTTAACCAGCAGCACGTTCTGGTCGATAAAGTTGGCGATCAAGTTGCCGTCCTGGTCATAAAACACCGTGCGGGAACTGAGCGCTTCAGGCTTGTTTGTCCAGCGCATCAACACGTTCTTGTTAGTGGTGGGCTCGAAATCAAAATAGGAAACCGCGCCACGGTCGCTGATAAAGTCCACCTGGTTGTTTTGGAAGTACACGCCATCGTCCAACCCCTTGGGGTTGACGTTGACAAAGTCAGGCTTGTTATCGGAAATATTGGCCAGCACCACTTTGCCGTTATAGTTTGTTCTGGCCGAGCTGCGCCGGCTGCTGACCTTGACGAAACCCTTGAGGTGAGTATCGACAATGGCATAGGTATCTTTGAGTTGATCGGGTGTAAACACCACGCCCTTGTGATTGGCGGCAATTGAACCCGAAAGGCTCAGGCTGTTTGACGTTGCGCTGCGGCTGTCGCTTTCGGACTTGGAAACCGTCAGGCCGGCATGGGTGTACGGCGTATTGAAGTCGTTGCTTATGTAGTTTTCTGTGGATTCGCTGCGATTGGCAGTGCGCTGCACATGGCCAGCGGTCACGCTGTAATCGCTGTTGACCCGGGTGGTCAGGTAGTTATCCAGGCGCTGGCTATTGCTGTAAGCGTTGTATTGCGATCGGTAGTCAACACGGCGACCGCCCACTTCAAATGGAACAGACAGGCTGGCATTCAAGGTCATTTTATCGCGCGGGGTGTCACCCGGCGCTTGCGGGGCATATCCGGCACTCAGGGTGAACAAGGCTTTTTTGATGTTGGTGGAATAACCTGCCGACCAGGTCGAATAACTGGCGCGGTTATAAAAGTTATAACGGTTGAGTGAAACACTGAGCGCATTATGGTCACCCACCACAAAACTGTGCGTAATCCCAAGGGTACTTTTAATATCAGCCTGGTCATCGTAAAGCGCCTGGCCGACGTAGGAGAAATTGCGGCTGATGGACTGGTACGTAAGATCGGTGCCGCCGTAACTGAGGGTGGCGTTAAAGTTGACCCCCAGTTTATTACGCTCATTCCTCGATAACAGGCCGTACGTGGTCATCTGCAGGCCGCCTTTATCGAAGGTGTTGCTCAGAGAAACGCCTTGATAACGTTGCTGGGCGACGACCGCGACGGTGGGATTCACGGCATCGCTGTAGCGTTTTGAGTAACCCGCGCCTGCTGTCACTGCGTGCGCGTCTGTGTTCGAGCGCCCCGCAAAGGCGTAAAGCCCACTGCTTTGGGTGGTCGCGCGGCTGATGCGGGCACGAGAAATCTGGCGGGTATCGATGACCTGTCCATCGCGTTTGATCACCACCACCACATCCGACGTGAGTGATGTCACCGGTATGGCGGCAAGGTTGTTGTGGCCGCGGTTGACGTTCAAGGTGTAGACCAGTTGGTCTCGCTGGTAGAACTCGATCACCGCCGGCGCATCGCTGTCGTACGTGAAGGCAACGCTGCCGATGCCTGAGGGCGCGTCTTTGGTGTTGTAGACCACGCCATCCACATACCCCACGCCGAAGCCGCCATCGGGAGAGTTCAGGCGGCCGGCTTTGACGCGGCCAATATCGAAGTCGCGATCCAGATAAAACGACTGAACGTTGTTGTTGGAGTAGCGCTGGGTCCTGGAGGTGAAGCTGCTGAAGGTGCCGTTGGCACGCAACAACGCGTTATCGGCATTGGCGCCGACTTGATAGGTTGTGCTCAGTGAGTCGCTGCTCGAACCGGTGGAGGTGAACGTCGAATAGTAAGTGTTGTAGTTGACGAAGGCGCCGGTGCCGCCTTTTTGTTGTTGAATGAAGTCGGGGTTTTCCAGCAGCGCGCGCGGCACCGTGAGTTTCAGGCTGCGGTCGCTGCGGCTGAAATTGGGCTTGACCCTATCAGTCAGTTGCACGTAGGTCGCCGCGCCTTGTTTAATGCGCTGACCCCAGGCTTCTTTCTTCAGTCCGAACGTTTGCAGGTCATGGGCCGTGTAGCCCGCCTGTCCTCCCGCCGTGGCATAAACCACGGTCTTGGCAATGAAGCGATCATTGACGTAGAGATGTACCGAATTCTCGCCGGCATAAAGTTCCTTGTCGTGAAGGGCGTCCTCAACTTGTTGATCACTGATGCCACTGATACCGAGCAACTTGTTGTCAAACGTGAGCTGTGCTTGAGCGTTCATGGACATGAAAAAGATCAGCAGGAGGAAGTGAACAGGTTTCATGGCAATAAAAATGTCCCACCCTCAGGCAGGACATTTGCGAACCCACAATAAATTAGAAGTAACGAACGTTGACTTGCGCCGTTCCGTTCCAGGGAACTTGCGTGGTCGCACTGATTTGGCTGGCCTTGTTTATTTGCGGCTCAACATCGAAGGTCCAGGTAAACGAAGTGCCACTGGCCGGTTTGTTACTGGCATCCAGCGGGCTCCATTCTTCTGCAGTGTAATAAGCCCACTTGGACATCAACGCAACACTGCCCGGAATAGTAGAGTGGGTGGCGGCGTCGCGGTTATAACCGAAGTTGGTGACGTTGGCGGTGCCGTCGACTGTGGTGCTGACTGGGTTGAGTACAAAGTTACCGATCTTGTTCTTGGTCACCGGGTCAATGCCGATGCCGAAGATACGGCCCGAATCACCGTGGTCGGCGCGCCCGCTGTTGTTCCTGCCGACCATGGCGCTGGAAGGGTCTGCGTCGACAATCCACATGGCGGTTTTCGTGGTTGTACCTTCCGGGCAGTTAATCGTGATCGTGGCTGTTTTAGCGCTGAGCGTGGTGAAGTCGGATTTGTTAAGTGAGTCCCAGCTGATGGTGCCCCAGTCCAGATCAGTACCACTTGGAATATCAACCACGCAGGCGCTCGGGCCAATCACGCCTTTAACGTTGATGTCGCTGGCGGCATGGGCGATAAAAGGGGCGAGGGCAGCGAAGCCGGCAACGGATAATGTCGTACCCAGTTTGAAAAGTTTCACAGTCATACTCCTATGAATAATTAAAAGACGCGTCGAGATGGCAACGCCGATAATGAAATCGACACCATTCAAGTGCGGCGAAATTATAGGAGTGCAAAAAGTGGTAGTTGCCTGGAATATTCCAGTTCTGCTGTTAGCGAGGACAGCTGGGGGGCGCACTGGGATGATGTGCGAACCGTCAAACACCGGCGGCGCGAAGTTGCCAAACGAAGTCGCGAACGGCCGTGTGTACGACTAAATTGCGCTGTGCTTCACCGTGCAAATGCTGCGCCTGACGGGACAGTTCAGTCAGTTCGACCAGTTGCAACGCTCCGGCGAGTTTGTGCAGCAGATGGCCGAGGGTTTCGGCATCGTCACTGATCAGTGCGGCCTCTATGGCCAGCAGGTCCTTGCGACTCTCTGCGCAAAAACTGTCCCACATCACGGCCTTCAGATCGCCCATGCTGGTGACTGCCGAGTCTTCAGGCGGCGCACACAGGTAACGCTCGAACAGGGTAATCAACGCACTGAGGACGATGGGCTTGAGGATGAGTTCATCCATGCCGGCCGCTCGGGCACGCTGCTGTTCCTGCGGGTGAATGCTTGCCGTCATGCCGATGATGGGAATCGTCGCGGCCTCGAGCTGTGAGTCGCGTATCTGGCGGGTCATGGCGTAGCCGTCGAGTTCCGGCATATAGCAATCGGTCAGGATCAGCGTGTACTGCTGCGTTTGCAGGCGATCGAGCGCCTGCAGGCCGTTTTCCACCAGGTCGAAGGCGCATTGCAGGTGCTCCATCTGCCTTTTCAGCAGCAGTCGATTGGTGGGGTGATCCTCCACGATCAGCACTTTATGGCCCTTGGGGTAACTGGAACGGGGCAACGGAATTCGCCGGCTGCTGTTGCGCCCCAGCAGCAGTTGCTCAAGCGCGGCCTGCAAACCGCCCCAGGTCAGCGGGTTGACGCTCAGCCGGGTGGACGAGGGACCGACCGCATAGCCGGCAGGCAAGTCTTCGGTGGTAATCAGCAGCGTCCCGGGATGGCCAGCGGATGCCTCGTCGGTGGTGATCAGCAGGTCCTGCTGATCCGACGTGAAGTGAAACCCCAGCGCCAGCAGGTGCTGTGTCAGGGCTTCCTGACTGAGCGCAAGATCGGACGCTAGCTTTACCGAGTGGGATGCGAAAGGTTTTTCAAGCGCAGCGACGACGGGCAGGCTCAGGGTAAAAGTGATGCGCGTACCTTCATTGAGGCAGCTGTGCAGGTAGAGTTCACCGCCCATCAGTTGCACGAGGCGACGCGAAATCATCAGGCCCAGGCCCGAGCCTCCGTAGCGGCGGGTAATGGAGCTGTCCGCCTGCATGAAGGGTTGAAACAGACGCTCCTGCTGCGCCTGACTGATGCCGATGCCGGTGTCCGCGACCAGGAATTCCAGGTGCTGCTCGCCGTCATCGTGCTTGACACTCAGTTCCAGGCGCACATGACCGCGTTGGGTGAACTTGGTGGCGTTGCTGAGCAGGTTGAGCAGCACCTGGCGCAGACGGCTGCCGTCGACTTCCAACAGCCCGGCGATGCGATGATCAATCAGGCTGTGCAGCCCGAGGCCTTTGCCGTGCGCCTGATGGCCGATCAGGCGCAGCACGCCGTCGAGCAATTGACGCAGATCGGTAGGCTCGGGCGCCACGACGAGCATGCCGGAGTCGATGCGTGAAAAATCCAGGGTGTCGTCAAGCACCTGCAGAAGCGAGCGGGTCGATTCGTTGACCATCGTCAGCATTTCCTGCGCGTCCGTGGGCAGGTGCAGGTCGCTCATCAATTCGAGCAGGCCGAGAATGCCATTCATGGGCGTGCGAATTTCATGGCTCATGGTGGCCAGAAACGCCGCCTTGGCCTCGGCCGCCTGTTCAGCCAGCTGTTCGGCGGCGCGAATGCTGGTGACGTCGATAAACGTGGTGAGCACGCCCTGCGGTTCTGCGCCGTCTAGTCGATAGGGTGTGACGATGTACAGCCAGTGCTGGTCGCTGCCATCCTCGCCCACCAGGATATGCTCGCCTTGTTGGCGTTCATCGTCGCGTAGCGCCCTGTCGACCATCTTCGAGATCCGCTGGCGCACCTGCGCAGGGTAGTAGCTGATTTCGTCAACGGAGCGCCCCAGCACCTGCGCCGCGTCGACGTTGAAGGTTCGCTCATAGGCTTTATTGAGCATCAGGTATCGGCGCTGACGGTCCTTGATTGCCACCGGGTACGGATACGATTCAAGCAGCTCGCGGCTGAAGCGCAATTGCGCGGACAGCCGCTGTTGCGTTTCCCTCAGGGCGCGCTGACGGGTTTTGAGCGACAGGTGTGCGTAGAGCAATACGCCAATGATCAGCAGGGCTGCGGACCCTATGCTGCCGACGATACGCCAGAGGCGTTGCGGGGAGACGCCGATTTCATAGGTATTGCGCAGCCACTGTTGGGCAAACAGGTCGCGCTGTTCTATCGGAATGCTCTGGATCAACTGATCCAGCAGGGCTGCCAATTGAGCATGACGCTCGGTCACCGCGATGGACAACTCCAGCGGCAGATCGGTGGCTGCGGCAATCTTGAGGCTGTCCGACCAGCCTTTCTCCAGTAAGCGGTCCACGGTTATCAGGTTGCCCACGTAACCATCGGCCTTGCCGGTGCGCACCAGCTCAAAGCCATCTGCCGGGTCGGTTACCCGCAGCAGCAAGCTGTCGGGCACCCGTTGCTGGAGGCGTTGCGCGAACTTCGGATTGTCCGGCACGACCAGCGTCGCGCCATTGAGCTCTTCGATGGCGGTTTTGGCGGGTTCTCCGAGGCGTGTCACCAACACGTTTGGAATCTTCACGAAGGGCTGCGTGTAGCGCCAACCGGGCAAGTGTTCGGT
The DNA here is from genome assembly GCF_036864995.1 of Pseudomonas trivialis. Taxonomy (NCBI): domain Bacteria; kingdom Pseudomonadati; phylum Pseudomonadota; class Gammaproteobacteria; order Pseudomonadales; family Pseudomonadaceae; genus Pseudomonas; species Pseudomonas trivialis. The sequence continues at coordinate 2,685,828 of NZ_CP142151.1, forward strand.
GGACGCGTCCACCGGAATACGCAGGTCAATCTCGTCGGAAGGCGCAGCCGTGCCGTTTGGCGCGGGTATTTCAACCACTTTGAGCCGTAGCGCATTCACCAGGTATTTCAGGTAGCTGTAGCTCAGGCCATTGGGGCGACCGTGTTCGTCGAGGAACGACATGGGACGAAAGGTGGTTTCATAACTCACGCGCAGTATCGGCAAGTCATCCACCCATTGGCGCTGCGCGGTGGTCAGGTGGGAGGAGGGCTGCATGCGTTGATTGATCGAATGCTTGTCCAGCCAGCGCAGTTGCAGGTCGTTGAGAAAGTCGGAGGGCGTACGGGCCATGGTTGCGGCAAGGGCGTCGCGCACGTCGGGCCGCAATGAACTGATACCGAAGTGCAGACCGGCGTTGTCGTACAGATCCTGCTGCCTGACCTCAAGGGACTTGTAGTGTCCGCTGCCGAATAGCGCTTCCAGCTGGTACGGCTCGCCCAGGTAGGCGTCACCTTCGCCATGCTGCAAGGCGTCCAGGGCTGATTTGGTGTCTGCGTGGATTCGCAGTTGAGAAGGCGGCAGGCGTTGGCTCAGCCATTGAGCAGTGGTATAGCCTCGCTCGGCGACGAATGAATGTGACGACAAGTCGGCAGGGGTGATCGCCGCGCTGCCGCGCCGTACAACCAACACAAGCGGGGAGAGCAGATAGGGGCTGGAAAAGTCCATGCAGTGTTGCCGCTCGGCGTTGGTCTGCAGATCCGGCACCACGTCGATGCGGCCTTCGCACAGTGCGGTGGTGGCTTGTTCAAAAGTGGCGAACTGGCGAAACTCCAGTTTCAGATTCAATTGGTCGGCCAGGTAACGCAGGTAGTCGATACTGAACCCGGCCGGGCTGTCGCCGACCCAAAAACCCAGGGGAGGGGTGGTCTGCACGGGCAGGCCGACCACTATCACAGGGTTGTCCAACGCCGCCGGGGCTTGTGTTGACGCCGTGCACAGGCTCGACACCAGCAGTGTCAGCCACAACAGCCTGCGCAGGGCGTTTATCACCCGGTGTGCTCGACGGTGGATTTGGTCAGTGAAGCGTAATACTGATACAGCTGCGCGTCGGACTGTATACCCAACTTGCGCTTGGCCGAGTTCTTGCCCCAGCTTACCGTCTTGATGCTGCGATGCAGGGTCTCTGCAATGTCTTCGGGCGACTTGCCCGACGCCAGCAGCCGCACGATTTCCAGCTCCCTGGGGCTCAGCTGCGCTTCTCCTGCCGGGCTGCGGGGCGATTCAGCCAGCGCCTTTTTAAGGGCTTCATTCAAATAGATGCCACGACGCAGCACGGTGCGCACGGCTTTTGGCAGGCAGAGAATGTCGCTGTTTTTTTGAATGATGCCACGCACTTTCGCCTCCAGAATCAGCCTCAGAATGCCGAGATTCTCTTCACCCGTCAGCACCAGCACTGGCAGGTCCGGGTAGCGTCTGTTGAGCAAACCCAGCATGTGCAGGCCATCCATGTCGGCGCCGGGCATCGAGTAGTCCACGATCAGCACGTCGCATTCATGGTTTTCCAATGCGGTGAAGAGTTCCGGAACGCTGGTGGCGGTTGCCTGGATTTTGGCAAAACTGCTGTCATTCAACAGTACAACCTGGCAACCGTGCAGGATGGCAGGGTGATCGTCGGCGATGATGATACGAGGAATCATAAGCGCTGCTCCTGGGGAACTGTACAAATTGGCCCGTCACTTTCACCCGACTGCTCAACACGCAAAAAGTGTAGCGTGAGTACCGTCCTGCGCGCCTGTTCAAGTTGAGACGGGAGAGCCGTGAACGATACATGCACGCAGGTTTGAGAAGACTGGAAAAATCTAGTTCCCTGGGCTTGGCTAAATGCGGCACTTCAACTTGAACTAATCACCACGCCATCCGCCCTAACGCTGTGCAGCTAATCGCCAGCCCGGATTGACGCCGGGTTGCTCACTACACGCAAAGGTTTTGTGATTATGAAAAGTGAACAAGTAGAAGGTGTTGTAGAAAAGGCCGCAGGCAAGGCGCAGAGCGCTGTCGGGAAACTGTTTGGTGATTCGAAGCTGGAAGCTGAAGGGGCTGGACGCCAGGCGGCTGGTCAATTGACCCAGACCTACGGTGATGCACTTGACAGTGTTTCTACATTCGTTAAAGAAAAGCCGGTTGCAGCCCTGGCAATTGGTGCAGTAGCGCTGCTGGTGCTGGATCGTCTGTTGCGCCGCTGAGTTGGGTGGAGAGACCTTGAGGGGGTTTTCCTGAAACTCACCTTCGAACGCTTCGAGGTTGTGTTGTTTGGAGTGTGCGAAGGTGAGATGTGCGCATTCACCTGGAACGTCAAAAAGTATGTGGCTGGCGACGATAGTAACGTGCGTCATCAGTGTGAGCTTTTGGCTGGCGGCGTCATGGTTGGCCGGAGTGAATGAGCCGTGGGACGCGCAATGTTATTTTGCTGTTCTATATCCGGCGTCTCTGGCGCTGACACTGACGCTGGGTCTGCTGTTTCAGAAACGCGGATGGCTGGCGGGCCCCATCGTAATGTTCGGGCAGATTCCGTGTGTGATGATCACATCTGGAGCCGGGCCGCTATTGGCAGTTGGCATTGTGTATTGCATATTGCTTTCGATCCCGGCAGTGATGCTGTGGTGGCTGGCTTGCGTTATCTATCGACGGTTCACCGCTCCAGCGGGTTAGGCTGCATTAAGCGTCTACGCTGAGAAAGCTCCTGAGCATAAGATTGAGGTGACCCGAATGAACAGCGAATCCACGCCGGACAGGACCCGTACCGACCAGATCGACGCCGAGTATTTCGAATACAGCAAAGCGGCCAATCCGATCAGCGCGAACTTGATCACCCGGATTCCCTATCAGAGCTTCCCGGCCTCGCTGTATGACAGCGGTCCCTCCAGGGTGGTGCCACTGGACCTCAGCGAAGCCCTGGGCTGCGAAGGCCCAGCGACAGGCCCTGGGCTGTGTGCGAATTTCATTCGGCTCAACGCCGGCGATACCCTCACCTTGCAGCCCAACGCGACGTCTCAAGTGCTCTATGTAATTGCGGGGGAGGGCCGCGTGGTTCAGGGCGAGCATGCCATTCAATGGTCCAAAGGCTGCTTTATCGCGTTGCCTGGCCTGCACGAGGCACGTCTGAGTGCAACGCAGGATGCTCGGTTTTACTACGTGCACGATGAGCCGCTGTTGCGCTATCTGGGCGTGACGCGCAGCAGTGATCGGTTTGCGCCGACGCTCTATCCCGCAGACGTGGCGAACGCGAAACTGCGTGAAGCGGCCGATGACCCACATGCGCAGGACCGTAGCCGCATCAGTATCCTGTTGGGTAATCGCAACTTTCCACAGACACGCACAGTGACTCATGTGCTGTGGGCGATGTATGGAATTCTGCCAGCAGGGTCGGTGCAAAAACCCCATCGGCATCAGTCGATTGCGTTGGATTTCATTATCGACTGCCCTGCGGGGTGTTACTCGCTGGTGGGTACTGAGCTGGGTGCGGATGGACAGATCCGTAACCCGGTACGAGTCGACTGGTCACCTGGCCTGGCGTTTGTGACCCCGCCAGGGTACTGGCATGCGCACTTCAATGAGGCAGACACGGAAGCATTCCTGATCCCGATTCAGGATGCGGGGCTGCAAACGTATTTGCGGTCGTTGGATATGCGGTTTAGTTGAGTGGCTTGGGGGTAGTGCGAATAATTGCGCAGTGCGCTCATGCTGCCTGAAACATTATTTAACATAATATACATTATGCGTAATACGATGTTACGTAATCAGGGCCTGTCTCCATCGGATTACAGCAGGCAAAGCCCTCTACACTTCAAGCCTTGGCAAACCCTGCATCCACGTATACTTGGCTACCCGTCAACAAGCAGCTTTCATCCGATGCTGGAATTAACGCTACGATCATTGCAGCAACTGGGTGGTCATATCGTTCTTGATAATGTCTTCCCGGTCGATCAAGCGTTACGCTCGGCCCAGGTTTCGATGTCGTGCCAAGTGAACCTGCATTGACGTCAATGCCGACGCATTTGAGATCCAGCGCCCAGCATCCTGGCGAAGTGTTGAAGACTCGATCCAGTTCCTGCAGGTTTCATACATCACCCTGGCTGGACGCTGGCTTGGCGACCGATCAGGCTCAGGCGCTTGTCCAGCTTTACCTGTCGACGGAGACTGGCGACGCACTTGATTGAGTACCAGGCAGTGAACATACGTAGACAGTCAGGCGCGACAGTGAACAGTGCACGCTTACCCTGCCCTGAATCCTCAGCCTTTGAACCCAACTCAACTAAATGACTATTTAGTTGAGTTAAGTCACAAAGAGAACCAAATACTCTTCAGTAGCCACTGGTTGCCGTCACCGCTCCACCCACAATCGCAATCCCCGAACTGCTGCCCAACCGAGTCGCCCCAGCCTCGATCATCTTCACAGCCGTCGGATAATCACGCACCCCACCGGACGCCTTTACCCCAACACCCGTGCCCACGGTCTCGCGCATCAGGGCCACGTCTTCAACGGTAGCGCCGCTGCGGCTGAACCCGGTGGATGTCTTGACGAATGCCACGCCCAGGTCGCGGCAAATCTCGCATGCCTGAACCTTCTGTGCGTCATTGAGCAGGCAGGTTTCCAGGATGACCTTCAACGGCACGGCCCCGCAGGCCTTGTGCACCTGTGCAATGTCGTCGCGCACGGCGTCCAGCAAGCCGTCCTTCAGCCAGCCGATATTGAGCACCATGTCGATCTCCCCTGCCCCGGCCGCAATGGCTCGTTCGGCTTCAAAGGCCTTGGTGTCACTCAGGCCGGCGCCCAGTGGGAAGCCCACCACCGCACAGATCACCACGCTGTTATCGGTCAGGCACGAAGCCACGTAGGGCACCTGCCCGGAATTGACGCACACCGAATAAAAGCCATGTTCCCGCGCTTCGTCGCACAGGGTCCTGATCTGATCAACGGAGGCGTCGGGAGCCAGCAATGTGTGATCGATGTATTTGGCCAATGCGGCGGGTGGAAGACTGTTCATTAATGGCCCCTTGCCTGTATGTTTCCAATGAGTGTGAAGCGCTGTCACAGTGCTCACATAATCCGTTACAATAGTAACACTTAATGTTGCTTATTTAACATCACCAATCAAGCCCTGGAATACGCGTGGACAGTAGAAAAGCCGAGCGACTCAAGCTTATCCAGCAAGCCTTGCAGGATCAGAACGCCATTCACCTGCGGGAAATGGCGGCCCTGCTGGACGTTTCCGAGATGACCCTGCGCCGCGATCTCGCTCACTTCACCGAGCACCTGCGCCTGCTGGGCGGCTATATAACCCGGGTCGGCAATGAGGTCGGCGATTACCGTGTGGCCGATCAGGACACCCGCCACGTCGAGGAAAAACGCCGCATCGGCAAGCTCGCTGCCCAACTGATCCAGCCCGGCGACACGGTGTTTTTCGACTGCGGCACCACCTCGCCGTTTGTGATCGATTTCATTCCCGATCAGTTGGAATTCACTGCGGTGTGCAGTTCGCTGAACGTGCTGCTCAAGCTGCAGAACAAGCCCAATTGCCAGATCGTCTTGTGCGGCGGCACCTTTCACCGCAAGAACCAGGTTTTCGAAAGCAGTGCCGAAAGCAGCATTCTCGACAGCGTGCGCCTGACGTGGGCCTTCGTGACCGCCGCCGGTGTCAGCCAGGCATTCGGCGTGACCTGCTTTAACTTCAATGAGGTCGAGGTCAAGCAAAAGGTCATACGTCAGGCCCAGCAGCGGGTGCTGCTTGCCGACTTCAGCAAGTTCGACACGGTGCGCACCGCTCACTTCGCCACCCTGGAAGACTTTCAGTACGTGGTCAGCGACAAGAAAATCCCCCGCAACTACAAAGAATCCATCCTGGCCAGCGGTGCGCAATTGCTGGTTTAACCCAGCACCGTTTGCCGCTCCTGCGCACTCAGGTAGCCGGTGGTCAGGCTGAACGAAGCGCTGGCGCCGGCGGCCAGTACCCGCACGTTACCCTTGGCTTTTTCGGCGTTATAACCCTCGGGTTCGCAGGTGGACGGCAGCACGAACGCCGCCACCTGCTGATCCGGTGTGTAGAGAATCCAGCGCACGGCACGCTCGAACTGCTCGGGGCGGTAACGGGTGTAAAACGCCGCACCGTCGGGATGATCCAGCAGAAAATGCGCCTGGCCTGCGGCGTCCGTGCCCACGCCATCGAAGAAAAACACGACTTCCGGGTCGTACAGCGACGGCTGATCGAGACTGGCCAATTGCGCCGGATGCTCGACCAATTGCGCCATGTAGGCGCTCCAGGCCGGTGTCGGTTTGACGTGGTCCGGCACGCTGGTGCGCAGGCGTTGGCGTTGCATGCCCAAAGGCTCGACGAACCGCGCACCCGCCACATAGGCGTAGTTCATATGGGCCATGTACATCAGGTCCATGGGTTTGCCGGCCAGGTTGGTCACTGCCATGCCGATATCGAACAGGGCCGAATCGGCGTGCAGGGTCACGCGGGGGCACGCGCGATAGCGATCGCCGAAGCCTTTGGCGTATTCGTAAGAACCGTTCAGGCTCACGCAGTCTTCACCCAGTTCCAGCCAGGCCGTGTCCATCGGCGCGCAGGGCATCTCGCCGTGCAGCGCGTGGGTGTCCTGCGGCGCCGGGCAGCCGTTGCGCAGCAGGCCGCTGTGAAACATGAAACAGCCGTAGGTATCGATGATCGTCGGGCTGGGCCGGGGTTGCTCGAACAGGTTGCGCATGGTCAGGTCGCAACCGTCGAAGACGGCGGACCAGATCATCTGCCCCTGATAAGGCAACAGCACCAGACGACCACGGCTATTTTCCAGGCTCAGGGCCCGCACGCCGGACGGATAGGTCCAGGCACTGACCTTGAACGCCTGCGACTGCAGGATAATTTTCTCCTGCTCGCCGAACAGCGCGGGGTACAGCGGGATACGGGTACTCATGAAGCCACCGCCCCGGCTGCCGTCAACGGCTCGCGGCCTGGCTGGCGCATGCACTTGAGTGCGTAGATGACGATCACGATAAAGCACAGCAACGGCACGCTGTAGGCCAGTTGCATATTGCCGCCGCTGGCGTCGGACAGCAGGCCCTGGAAGATCGGGATGACGCCGCCGCCGACGATGCTCATCACCAGCAATGAACCGCCAACGCCGGTGTCTTCACCCAGGCCGTCGATGGTCAGGCCATAAATGGTCGGCCAGCAAGGACCGAGGAAAATGCTCACGCCGACCGCTGCATACACCGCCGAGATATTCGGTACCAGAATGGTGTAGGCCAGCAGCACGATGCACAGCACACCGTAGATCGCCAGGACCTTGGCCGGGTGCAGGCGTCGCATCAACAGGTTGGCTATCATCTTGCCGACAAAGTAGGCGGCAAAGGTGGTCATCAGAAACCATGAAGCGCTGCGCTCATTCATGCCGCCCATTTGCATGGCCAGGCGAATGGTGAAGCTCCACACGCCGACCTGGGCACCCACATACAGAAACTGCGCCAGTACGCCAAAGGTAAAGCGCGGGTTACGCCACAGGCGACCGAGGCTTTGACGCACGCTGCCCGGCTTGCTGCCGGCGGGTTTATTGCCCTTGCAGGCGGGAAATCGGGTGATGGCGACCAGGATAAACATCAGCACCAGCACGGCAATCATCCACTTGTAGGGCAGCAAGGTGGACTGGATCATCTGCAACTGCTGCACCGCCGCCTCGGTGGCGCTCATCTGCGTCAGCTGTTCGGTGGTGGCGTCAGTGGACTTGAACATCACAAAACTGCCCACATACACCCCGGCCATTGCGCCGAATGGGTGGAAGGTCTGCGAGATGTTCAGGCGCCGCGTGCCGGTTTCCCGTGGGCCCATCAGCGTCGAGTAGGTGTTGCAGGCGGTTTCCAGAAACGACAGGCCCGCAGCGATCACGAACAGCGCCAGCAGGAACATGCCGTACTTGGCCGTGGACGCCGCCGGAAAAAACAGCAGGCAGCCGAGCATGTACAACAACAGCCCGATCAGAATCGTGCTCTTGTAGCTGAAGCGCCGCACCACCATCGCGGCCGGAATAGCCACGAAAAAGTAGCCCAGGTAAAACGCCGACTGGACGAACGCGGTCTGGAAATCACTGAGCAAAAACGCTTTCTTGAAGTGCGCGATCAGCACGTCGTTCATGCTCGCCGCAGCAGCCCACAGTGCAAAGATGCTGCACAGCAGGATAAAGGCGAACCAGGGGGTGCGGTTCAGGTAGAAACCGTCAGGTGTCTGTTGCAGCGCAGGTTTGTTCATTATTGTTCTCCGGGCTGGGTTGAGGGTGTTAGGGCTGTTGCTGGAAGCGCGCGAACGCTTCGCTGTCGGGATAGGAAGACTGCGTGCCCAGCGCCATGACCGAGCATGCCGAGTACGCCACCGCCTGCTCCATGGCCTGCTGAATATTGCCGTCGCGGTTCCAGTGGTGAATGAAGCAACCGATAAAGGCATCACCGGCGCCCGTGGTGTCACGGGCCGCAACCTGGCGGCCCGGCACGCGGAACTCGCCCTCCTCGCCCACGTACAGCGCCCCCTGTTCGCCCAAGGTGACGATGACATGGCGAATGCCGCTGGCAACCAGGGTGCGTGCAGCGGTTTGAGCAGCGGCCAGTGAGTCCACCACCTGCCCGGTGATCAGCGCCAGTTCCGATTCGTTGGGGATCAGAAAATCCAGTTGCGCGAGATGCTCAGGACTCAAGCCCGCCAGGGCCGGCGCCGGGTTGAGCAGCACCGCAATACCGTGCCGACGCGCGAATTCGATGGCGTAATACACCGTCTCCACACGGATCTCCAGTTGCAGCACGATCAGCGCGCACTCACGTAGTTCGGCCGCCGCAGTATCAATGTCCGCCGGAGCCAGATGCGCGTTGGCGCCCTTGACGATGAGAATGCTGTTATGGGAGTCGGAGCGCACAAAAATCGGTGCCACACCACTGGAGACGCCAGGCACCCGCTGCACATAACGGGTGTCGATACCAAAGCGCTCAAAATTGGCCAGGGTATTGTCGGCAAACATGTCGTCGCCAACCTTGCTCAACATCAGTACCTGTGATCCGAGCTTGGCAGCCGCCACCGCCTGGTTGGCGCCCTTGCCACCACAACCGAGGGCGAAGTCCGGCGCTTCCAGGGTTTCGCCCTGGGCCGGCATGCGGTCGATGTAGGTAATCAAATCCACCATGTTGCTGCCGATGACTGCGATCTTGCTCATTGCTATTCCACCTTGTTGCGGCACGGCCAGGCAGGTCATGTCGCTCTTGTTTTGTTATTTAAATAACATATGGTGTGAATATTCAATCTTTTTTTGCGGTGTCGCATCGAGTCCACGCAAAAAAAAACCGGCCCATGGTGGGCCGGCGCGTTGCGTAGCGAGCGTTACAAGCTGAAGCGATCCACCGATTGCGACAACTTGCCGGCCAGCCCGGACAAGTGGTCGGTAGTGGACGCGGTTTCGCCGATCACCCGGCTGTTGTTTTGAGACATGCCGGCGATCATCTCGACCTGATGGGAGATCTCATTGCTGGCCAGGCTCTGCTCGCCGATGGTGCGCGAAATGTCGTTGACCAGCTCGGTGGTGCTGAGGGTGGCCTGCAGGATTTCGCGGATGGCCCGTTCGACCTCGGCGGTCACGGCCATGCCTTTGTCCACCTGGGCGACGCCCTCCTCCATGCTGGTCACCGCCTCGCGCGTACTCTGCTGGATGCGTCCTACCATGCTGGCAATTTCCTGGGTCGAGGCACTGGTGCGGCCTGCGAGGCTGCGCACTTCATCGGCCACCACCGCAAAACCGCGCCCCTGCTCACCGGCACGGGCGGCCTCGATCGCGGCATTCAGGGCCAGCAGGTTGGTCTGGTCGGCGATGCCCTTGATCACCTGGATAATGCTGTAGATCGCCTCGGACTCTTTGTCCAGGGTGCGGATGACCTGCGCCGATTGCTGCGCCGAGCGGGCGATGCCGTCCATGTCGCTGACCACCTGGTGAATCACTCGACCACCGTCCTTGGCCAGGGCTTCGGCCTGGTTGGCCATGTCCAGGGCGCGCCCGGCATGCCGGGTGATTTCCTCGATGCTGGCGGTCATTTCGCTGGCAGCGGCCGCCATGGTGCTGGCCGCGCCGCTTTGCTGCTGGCTGCTGTTGGCGACCTCATGGCAACCGTGGCTCAGTTGCTCGCTCATGTGGTTGACCTCATGGGCGTTGCTGCGCACTACCTCGATCATGCCGCGCAAGTCGCGCTGCATGGTCGCCAGGCTACTGATCAGCATGCCCGCTTCGTCCTTGCGCCGCGGCTCGGTGATCGGCTCGCTCAAATTGCCCCTGGCGATGCTCGAGGCAATCCTGCTTGCCGTTTGCAGCGGCCCCATGATGCTGAGGATGACCCAGCGGCCCTGCGCCAGCAGCAGCAACAGGCTGACGATCAACACAACGCCCAGGGTCAGGTTGGCATTGCTGAGCGTTTGCCGGGTGCTCGTGCCGCTCTGTTCGGTGTTGCCTTCGATCACCTCACTCAAGGCGGCCATCTGTTCTTCCAGATGACTGAACGCACCGTTGAACGTATTCAGTTCGGCGCGGGCAGCCTCGGGGTTGTCCAGCGCCAGCGCGACAATGCGCTCACCCGCGCTGATGTAGGTGTCGAGGGTAGGCTTGAGCTTCTCCAGGCTGTTCTTGAGTGTGGCGTCCAAAGGCAGCTTGAGGTTATCGCCCAGCACCTGGCGGAAATGCTCGGCATGTTCTCTCAGCGACTGGGTGACCTCAGCCTTGGTGCTGGTGCTTTTGCCCAGGCCCACCAGCATCGCCGACAGGACATCGGCGCGCAGGGCATCGTGCATCATGTCGGCTTCCATGTGGTTGCGCAGCACCGTCATGCTCACCGCGTTATCGGCCACGGCTTCGCCCATCCGGGTGTTGCCCAGGTAACCGGCCAGGCTCATGACCAGCGCCGTGAGCAGTCCGGTCGCAATCAACAGCATCAAGCGTAGTCTGATCGTCATGCCTTATCCCCTGTATGGGCCGCCGATTGGCGGTCCTACCGCTACTAGCGTTATCGGCAGTAATCACAGGACTTTTAGATAAATTTCAGCGGCGCGCCGCCGCCCGAACGCCAACCGCTCGTCGGGCCTGCGCCGCATCCATCACAACTATCGCCGGGGCCAAAACTACTAATCCCATAGCACCCTTGGAAATCTATGGAGATTGTTATGACTGATTACCCACGCCCTCCCTTCGCCCCACAAGCCCAAGCCGTGCCAGGCACTCAAAAGAAGATGGACCCGTATCCCGACTGCGGCGAACAAAGCTACAAAGGCTCCGGCCGATTGGCCAACAAGATCGCGTTGATTACCGGTGCCGACAGCGGCATTGGTCGCGCCGTCGCCATTGCATTCGCCCGTGAAGGTGCCGATGTGGCCATCGCCTATCTGGACGAGCATGAAGATGCCCAGGAAACCGCACGCTGGGTTGAAGAAGCCGGCCGTCAGTGCCTGCTGCTGCCCGGTGACATCGCGCAGAAGGCCACCTGCCAGGCGCTGGTGGACAAGACCGTCGAGCAGTTCGGCCGCATCGATGTGCTGGTCAACAATGCCGCGTTCCAGATGAACCACGAAACCCTCGAAGAGATCGAGGATGAAGAATGGGTCAAGACCTTCGATATCAACATCACCGCGATGTTTCGCATCTGCAAGGCCGCTTTGCCCCATATGAAGGCCGGCAGCTCTATCATCAACACCAGCTCGGTCAACTCCGACATGCCCAAGCCGACCCTGCTGGCTTACGCCGCCACCAAGGGCGCCATCGCCAACTTCACCGGTGGCCTGGCGCAGTTGCTGGGCAGCAAGGGGATTCGCGTCAACAGCGTTGCCCCCGGTCCGATCTGGACGCCGCTGATCGTGGCCACCATGACCGATGAGGATGTGCAGAGCTTCGGCAGCGAAACCCCGCTGGGTCGGCCAGGCCAACCGGTGGAAGTGGCGCCGATTTACGTGTTGCTTGCCTCGGATGAGGCCAGTTACATTTCCGGCTCGCGCTATGCGGTGACCGGCGGCAAGCCCATTCTCTAATACCCCACGCAATGTGGGAGGGGGCTTGCTCCCGATTGCAGTGTGTCAGGCAACCATTTTTTGGCTGATGCACCTCTATCGGGAGCAAGCCCCCTCCTACATTTTGATGTTCATCAAATGTTGGTCTTTATCCAAGCGGGAGACCGCTACAGATCAAACCTGTCCACCGCACGACGCCGCTCGTTATCCTCGCGCACGTCATAACTGGCGGTGGTCTGGATATTGGTGTGGTGCGCCAGCTTCTGCGCAATCGACAGGTCATGCTCCTCGATCACTCGAGTGATGAACGAGCGGCGAAAGTCATGGGGCATGATCTTCACCCCCACCTGCTCTCCGCGCTGGCGGGCGATGTAATAGATCGCATGCTTGGTGATGCGCTCGCGGGTGATATGGCTGCCCCGGCGTATACGGTTGAACAGGAAGCTGTCGTCCTGCTCACCCTCCTTGAGCTGTTCGCGACGAAAATCCAGCCATGCCGTGAGCTTGGCGAACGCCCAATCCGGCGCGTACTTGACCAGCTCCTTATTGCCCTTGCCGATCACCCGCAGGCTGCGCTCCTGGAAATTGACCTGCGCCAGATCCAGGTTCACCGATTCCGACTTGCGCATGCCCGAGCCATACAGGATGCCGATCACGGCCGCATCGCGCAGGCCCTGGGGGCGTGGGTCGGCGGCGCACACGTCCATCATTTCGCGGATCAGCGTGCGCCGCAGGTTGCGGCCCTGGCTCAGGCGACTGCCCGCGGTGGCCTTGACCGTGCGCATTTTCAGCAGGTGCTCCTGGCTGATCAGGCTCATGCGCCATGCCTCGTTCATTACCCCACGCACGGCATTCACATACAGCGATGAGGTATTGGGCGCATAGCCGTCTTCGCGCAGGGCGGCAACCAGGGCGATCACGTGTTCGGGTTGCAGATGATGCCAGTCGATGTCTTCGAGGTTGATGTCGTCGAAGCCCAGGCGATCGGCCGCGTCTTGCAGCACATAGCGCATGGTCAGTTGGCTGGAGGGGGCCAGGCGGGTGAGATAGAGGGTCAGTGGGTTGCGGATAGACTCAGTCAAGGGAGATCAGCCTTTGGATTAAATACCTCAAGTAATCGATTGATTAATAGAGGTATTTAGTGAATTGGCGAGGCCTGAGTCTAACGCAGGATCAGCCCCCGCACCACATCACGGCGCCGAGTCTTCGTCCATGGTGGGTTCCTGCGGCTGGGGTTGGGCCTGAGCCTGGCTCCACTCGGTGTCCTGCTTCTTCATCAGCGCAAACCAGTGCTGGCGCATGAAGGCCAGGTAGCGCTCGGGGGCCTTGGCAAAGTCTTTCTCATCGCCATAGCACCCCGGCAATGGCAGTTCGGTGCCCTGTTCCTTGTACTGGCTGACCAGCGCCTGTTGCGCAGCCACGCTGCAGTCGGTGGGCAAAGGCATGCCGCGCAAGGCGCCAAGCTCTTCGTCCCACCACGCGGCGCCGTAACGGTCGACACCGCGCAGCCGGTACTTCTGGGACTTGCCCACATGCATGATCAGCTTGAATTGATTGGGGCTGACGTCGCTGGCGCAGGTCAGCGAATAGCCCACGGTGGCCTGGGTGCTGCCGTCTCCCGCCAGGTCGGTGACCCGGGTGGCCGCCATGTCGAAACGCAGCGCCGCATCGAATTCGCAGCGTTGTACGTCGTCGTAGAGCATCCACATGCGCCTGGGGCGGTCACCATCGATCAGGTACTGGGCCGCGTAGACGAATGCAGACTGACTGCCATCGTCGTCCCGCTCACTGATTTGCTCGGCGAGCACCAGCAGGTTTTTGCCCTGGCGATCGTCCCAGGTGAACGCCGCCACCTGCTTGCCGCGCACTTCGACGCCGTCGGGTATTTGACTGACAGGCGTGAGCGCCACCCCTTCATCGGCCCGCACCGTACCGACACAGGCCACGGTCATCATTAAACCGATCAACGCAGGCCGCAATTGGCCGCGCAAAAGCTGCACGCTATTCATCCGACTACCCTGGCACGAGATGGCTTACTTTACCGGCACTTGAGGCGCAATGCAGAGAAGATTGTTGAATAAAATCCGGCGGCTAATCACAGACGACGAAGTTGCGCGCAATGTGCAGTTGCCTGTCCCCGTTTTTCCGGCCAAATCTCGCCTGCAGGCCCCTGACTGCTTAGCTGAACCCTAGCTGTCTACCTGTCAAATAAACGAGTTTTTCATCAGGCTTTCATATCTGTTCAACATTTTTGCGCTTAATCTTAAACACAGTACTTCACAGCAAACCGCGCTATACAGGCTAACCTGTTGATAATGTTCCAGCTTTGATACCGCTCAGTTACCCGCGGTCTGCATGTTCGCCCCCCTGATTGCTGCTGTTTTCACGCTTCAAGTTGCGCTAACCCCGAGGTCATGAATCTTTGAAACCCTACCCTATTCATTGCGTGTCGATCGTTATTCCGGTCTACAACGAACAAGAGAGCCTGCCTGAACTGCTGCGTCGCACCACCGTCGCCTGCAAGCAACTGGCCTACGAATACGAAATCATCCTGGTGGATGACGGTAGCCGCGACAACTCGGCCCAGATGCTCGAAGACGCGGCGAACGAAGACGGCAGCAACATCGTGGCGGTGATCCTCAACCGCAACTACGGCCAGCATGCCGCGATCATGGCCGGTTTCGAGCAATGCCGGGGCGAGGTGGTGATTACCCTGGACGCCGACCTGCAGAACCCGCCGGAAGAGATCCCGCGCCTGGTCGAGCAAGCCGCCCTTGGCTACGACGTGGTCGCCACCGTGCGCAACAATCGCCAGGACTCAGCCTTTCGCCGCTGGCCTTCGCGCCTGATCAACCTCGCCGTGCAGCGTTCCACCGGCGTGGCCATGACTGACTACGGCTGCATGCTGCGCGCCTACCGCCGCACCATCGTCGACGCCATGCTCGCCTGCCGCGAGCGCAGCACCTTCATTCCAATCCTGGCCAACGGCTTTGCCCGCCACACCACGGAAATTCTGGTGCACCACGCCGAGCGTGAACACGGCGAATCCAAATACAGCGCCATGCGCCTGATCAGCCTGATGTTCGACCTGCTCACCTGCATGACCACCACGCCACTGCGCCTGCTTTCCATTGTCGGTTTCAGCCTGGCGGCGCTGGGCGTGCTGTTCGCCTTCGCGCTGGTCATTCTGCGCCTGGCCTTCGGCGCGCAGTGGGCCGGTGACGGCATGTTCGTGCTGTTCGCGGTGCTGTTCGTGTTCACCGGCGGCCAGTTCATTGGCATGGGCCTGCTGGGTGAATACCTGGGACGCATGTACAGCGATGTGCGCGCCCGCCCCCGTTTCTTTATCGAAAAAGTGCTGCGCAACCAACCGGCAGCACCTGCACCCGTGGTCGTCGTCGACGGCCTGGTGTCTTCCCATACCTCCACTTCTTCCGATCAGGTTCAGTCATGAGTTCAAAAGCTGTTGTATTCGCGTACCACGATATTGGCTGTGCAGGCATCGAAGCCCTGCTCGCTACGGGTTACGACATTGCTGCCGTGTTCACCCATGCCGATGATCCCAAGGAAAACAATTTCTACGGCTCCGTCGCGCAACTGTGCGCACGCAACGGCATCCCGGTACACGCTCCGGAAGATGCCAACCACCCGCTGTGGGTCGAGCGCATCGCCAAGCTGAATCCGGATTACATCTTCTCTTTCTACTACCGCAACCTGCTCGGCGAAGCCCTGCTGGCCACCGCCAAAAATGGCGCGTTCAACCTGCACGGCTCGCTGCTGCCCAAATACCGTGGCCGCGCCCCGGCCAACTGGGTGCTGGTCAATGGCGAAACCGAAACCGGCGTGACCCTGCACCGCATGGTCAAGCGGGCCGATGCCGGCGCGATCCTCGCCCAGCAGAAAGTCACGATCGACCGCAGCGATACCGGCCTGACCCTGCACGCCAAACTGCGTGACGCGGCCACCAGCCTGCTGCGCGACGCCCTGCCGCAACTGGCCCAGGGCAAGCTGACCGAAACCGCCCAGGACGAAAGCCAGGCCACCTGCTTTGGTCGCCGTACCGCCGCCGATGGCAAGCTGGACTGGAAAAAGCCGGCTGAACAGCTGTTCAACCTGGTTCGCGCGGTGACTCAACCCTACCCGGGCGCCTTCTGCGCCGTGGGCGAGCACAAACTGATCGTGTGGCAGGCCGAGGTGGTCAAAGGCAATGAAGGCCTGGCGCCGGGCCGCGTGATCAGTGTCAACCCGCTGCGCATCGCCTGCGGTGAAGACTCGCTGGTGATCAAGTTCGGCCAGCGCAACGCCACCGGCCTGTACCTGGCCGGCCCTTCCCTGGCCGATGAACTGGGCCTGGTGGACGGCTCCGTGCTGCGCGGCGCCGAATCCGGCCGCAAGCCACGCCGTACCCGTGTGCTGATCCTGGGGGTCAACGGCTTTATCGGTAACCATCTGTCCGAGCGCCTGCTGCGTGATGACCGCTACGAAGTCTATGGTCTGGACATCGGCTCCGACGCCATCGAGCGCCTGCGCAGCCACCCCAATTTCCATTACGTGGAAGGCGATATCAGCATCCACACCGAGTGGATCGAATACCACATCAAGAAATGCGACGTGGTCCTGCCGCTGGTGGCAATCGCCACGCCCATCGAATACACCCGCAACCCGCTGCGCGTGTTCGAGCTCGACTTTGAGGAAAACCTCAAGCTGGTGCGCTACTGCGTCAAATACAACAAGCGCGTGATCTTCCCGTCGACCTCCGAAGTCTATGGCATGTGCCAGGACCAGTACTTTGACGAAGATACCTCCAACCTGGTGGTCGGCCCGGTCAACAAGCAGCGCTGGATCTACTCGGTGTCCAAGCAACTGCTCGACCGCGTGATCTGGGCCTACGGCGACAAAGGCCTGAAGTTCACCCTGTTCCGTCCGTTCAACTGGATGGGCCCGCGCCTGGACCGTCTGGACTCGGCGCGTATCGGCAGCTCCCGGGCGATCACCCAGTTGATCCTGAACCTGGTGGAAGGCACGCCGATCCGCCTGTTCGACGGTGGCGAGCAGAAGCGCTGCTTCACTGATATCGCCGACGGCATCGAAGCCCTGGCGCGCATCATTGATAACGACAACGATAACTGCAACGGCCAGATCATCAACATCGGCAACCCGGAAAACGAAGCCAGTATCCGTCAGTTGGGCGAAGAGCTGCTGCGTCAGTTCGAAGCCCACCCACTGCGCGGCAACTTCCCGCCGTTCGCCGGTTTCCGCGACGTCGAGAGCAAGGCGTTCTACGGTACCGGTTACCAGGACGTGGCGCACCGCAAGCCAAGCATCGACAACGCCAAGCGCCTGCTGAACTGGGCGCCGACCGTGGAGATGAGCGAAACCATCGGCAACACGCTGGACTTCTTCCTGCGCGAAGCCATGCTCGAAATCGCGGACAAAAAGTAATGAAGGCAGGCTTGCGCATCGACGTCGACACCTACCGTGGCACCCGTGAAGGTGTGCCGCGGCTGCTCGAATCCCTGGACGAAGCCGGGGTTAAAGCGACGTTCTTCTTCAGCGTCGGGCCGGACAACATGGGGCGCCACCTGTGGCGCCTGATCCGTCCGCAGTTCCTGTGGAAAATGCTGCGTTCCAACGCTGCCGGCCTGTATGGCTGGGATATTTTGCTGGCCGGCACCGCCTGGCCGGGCAAACCGATCGGCCGCGATCTGGGGCATTTGATGCGCCAGGCCAAGGCTGCCGGGCATGAGGTTGGGCTGCACGCATGGGACCACCATGGCTGGCAGGCCAACACCGGACGCTGGAACGAAGCACAACTGATCGAACAGATCCGCCGTGGCGTCGACACCCTCAGCGACATCCTCGGTGAGCGCGTCGATTGCTCAGCGGCCGCCGGTTGGCGTGCCGATGAGCGCGTGGTGCAAGCCAAGCAAGGGTTCAACTTTCGCTACAACAGCGATTGCCGGGGTACCAGCCTGTTTCGGCCGACACTGGCCGATGGCAGTGCGGGTACGCCACAAATTCCGGTAGACCTGCCGACCTTCGACGAAGTCGTCGGGCCGGTGGTGGCTGCCAAAGACTTCAACGGCTTCATTCTTGACCGCTTTGAAGCGGCCAAGCTCAACGTCTACACGATCCACGCAGAAGTAGAAGGGATTCTGATGGCCAATGATTTTCGCCAGTTGCTCGCCCAGGCAGGGCAGCGCGGCATCGAGTTCGCGCCACTGGGTGAGCTGTTGCCCGCCGACATCGACACCCTCCCCCGGCAGCAACTGGTGCGCGGCGCCTTAAGCGGTCGCGAAGGCTGGCTTGGAGTGCAGCAGGCATGATTCGGCGTTGGGCGCTGCCCCTGCTGTTGCTGGCCTTCGGCGCGTTTTACCTGCTGCCATTGGCCACCCATGGCCTGTGGATTCCGGATGAGTCGCGTTATGCGCAGATCAGCCAGGAAATGCTGCTGACCGGCAAATGGGCCGCGCCGCACTTTATGGGCATCCGCTATTTCGAAAAACCTGCCGCCGGTTACTGGATGATCGCGTTCGGCCAGGCGATCTTCGGGCAGAACCTGTTCGGCGTACGGTTTGCCTCGGCCCTGAGCACCGGCCTGAGCATCCTGCTGGTGTACGCCGTGTCGCGCCGCTTGTGGGATGACCGTCAGAAAAGCCTGATCAGCACCTTGCTGTACATGAGTTTTGTGAGCGTGGCGGCGCTGGGCGGTTATGCCAACCTCGATCCGCAGTTCACCTTCTGGGTCAACCTCACCGGCGTTGCGCTGTGGTTTTGCCTCGACAGCAGCACCCGGCGTGGCCGCCTGTGGGCATGGGCCCTGCTCGGGTTCGCCTGCGGCATGGGCTTCATGACCAAGGGCTTTTTGGCGTGGCTGCTGCCAGTATTGATTGCCGTGCCTTATATGGTCATGCAAAAGCGCCTGGGCGAATTGCTGCGCTATGGCCTGGTGGCCGTGGCGGTCGCGATTGTCGTCAGCCTGCCATGGGCGCTCGCCGTGCACCTGCAGGAGCCGGACTACTGGCACTTCTTCTTCTGGCACGAGCATATCCAACGCTTTGCCGGCGAAGATGCCCAGCATGCCGAGCCGTTCTGGTATTACCTGCCGCTGCTGGCCGCCTTTTCGCTGCCGTGGCTGGGCCTGCTGCCGGCCACCTTCAAGCAGGCCTGGCTGGACAAGCGCTCGCCGAAAATCACCTATCTGTTGCTGTGGCTGCTTATGCCCCTGGCCTTCTTCAGCCTGGCCAAAGGCAAGCTGCCGTCCTACATCATGCCGTGCCTGCTGCCCCTGGCCTTGCTGATGGGCCATGTGCTGGCCGACAAACTGGCCCAAGGCCGCACCCGTGCCTTGCGCATCAACGGTTGGCTGAACCTGATTCTCGGTGTCGTGGCGCTGCTGGCGCTGGCCTGGGTGCAACTGAAAAAACCGGTGTACGAACCCGGCCAGGAAACCTTCAGCCTGGTGCTGGTGTGTGTCTGCCTGTTCGGCTGGATCATCGCCAACCTGCTGCAGGCCATGCGCCCGTTGACGCTGTGGGCAGCACCGCTGATCGGCAGCGGCTTGCTGGTAGCCCTTGCCCCGGCTGCGCTGCCCCACTCGGTGGTTTACAACAAGACCCCGGATCAGTTCATCCTTGATCACCTGCAAGAGCTGCAACCCGCTACCGCCCTGCTGAGCAATGACCTGGGCGCCGCGTCGGCGCTGGCCTGGCGCCTGCAACGCCCTGACGTGACGCTTTACAACTCCATCGGAGAAGTGAAATACGGCCTCGCCTACCCGGATGCCGGCCATCACATGGTGGACACCCATCAGATTCAGCAATGGATGAGTGATGCGCGCAAGCAGGGTCCGGTCGGCGTGGTGATGCGGGTCAAGGGCGATGACGAGGTTGCCGAAGTCAATCTGTTGCCCCAGGACGGCAAAAGGTACGAGCAAGGCAACATCGTGATCCTCATCTTCGGCCAGGTGGCGCCGTGATCACCCTGTTGCTGTTACTCGCCGCGTGCCTGCTCACCTGCATGGGCCAGGTCTCGCAGAAGTTTGCCGTGGAAAGCTGGCGCCACCTGCCCGCGGGCTGGGCGCTGAAACTGCGCTCGCCGTGGCTGTGGTCGGCGCTGCTTTGCCTGGGTTTTGGCCTGCTGGTGTGGCTGCTGGTGTTACAGCGCCTGGAAGTCGGGATTGCCTACCCGATGCTCAGCCTGAACTTCGTGCTGGTCACGTTGATGGCGCGGTTCGTGTTCCATGAGCCTGTCGACGGCCGTCACTGGCTGGGCGTGGCGCTGGTGATTGCCGGCGTTGTGTTGCTGGGGCGCCAGGTATGAGCCGCGTACGGGGTTTCGCCCTGGCCATGGGCAGCGTCGGCCTGGTCAGCGCCGCACAGTTGGGCATGCGCTGGAGCATGACGCGTCTGCCCCTGCCCCATGAATGGCTGAGTGCACCGATTGATCCGAGTGCGCTGGGCGTGGTGATCCTCGCGATCCTCGCCTACGCGCTGTCGATGCTCTGCTGGCTGGGTGCGCTCAAGCACCTGCCGCTGGGCCGAGCCTATTCATTACTGAGCATCAGCTACGCGCTGGTGTACCTGCTGGCTGCCAGCCTGCCGGTGTTCAACGAATATTTTTCGCTTTCAAAAACCCTGGGGGTGGCGTTTGTCATCCTCGGTGTGTTGGTTATCAACTCCCGCCGTGCTAGCGCAGCAAGTCCCAGGAATGCCTCATGAAAATCAGTGTATTTGGTAGTGGTTACGTCGGTCTGGTGCAGGCCACTGTATTAGCCGAAGTCGGTCACGATGTCATCTGCATGGACGTGGATCAAAACAAGGTCAAGCTGTTGCAGCAGGGCCATGTGAGCATTTTCGAGCCGGGTCTTGCGGCCATGGTCAAGGAGAACCTGGAGAGCGGTCGCCTGCACTTCACCTTTGATGAGAAGTTGGCAGTCGAACACGGCGAAGTGCTGTTTATCGCCGTGGGCACGCCGTCGGACGAAGACGGCTCGGCCGACCTCAAGTACGTGCTGTCGGTAGGTGACGCTGTGGCTCGCCATCGTGTGGCCCCGGTGATCCTGGTGGAAAAATCCACCGTGCCCGTCGGCACCGGCGACACCCTGCGCGCGCATATTGAAAAAGCCCTGCGCGTGGTTGGCCGTCACCTGGAGTTCGATATCGTCTCCAACCCGGAATTTCTCAAGGAAGGCTCGGCCGTTGCCGACTGCCGCCGCCCTGACCGCATCATCATCGGCTGCGAGCGCGAAGAAGTGCGCGACGTGATGCGCGACCTGTACGCGCCCTTCAATCGCAACCATGACCGCATCATCTTCATGGACCTGCGCAGCGCCGAGCTGACCAAGTACGCCGCCAACTGCATGCTCGCCACCAAGATCAGCTTCATCAACCAGATCGCCGAACTGGCCGAACACCTGGGCGCCGACATCGAAGCCGTGCGCCTGGGCATCGGTGCCGACTCGCGCATTGGCTACCACTTCATCTACCCGGGCTGCGGCTACGGCGGCTCGTGCTTCCCCAAAGACATGCGCGCCCTGATCCACAGCGCCAGGCAGGCCAACTGCTCCAGCGACCTGCTGGAGGCCGTGGAAGCGATCAACCAGCGCCAGAAGAGCAAGCTGTTCGAGCGCATCAACGCGTTCTTCAAGGGCAATCTGCGCGGCAAGACCTTCGCCCTCTGGGGCCTGGCCTTCAAGCCCAACACCGACGACATGCGCGACGCCCCCAGCCGCGTGCTGATGGAAGCCCTGTGGGCTGCCGGCGCCAACGTGCGCGCCTTCGACCCCGAAGCCATGCAGGAAACCCAGCGCCTCTACGCCGATGAAGAGCGCCTGATGCTGATGGGCACCCCTGAGTCCACGCTGGTGGGCGCCGACGCGCTGATCGTCTGCACCGAATGGCAGCAGTTCAAGGCGCCGGACTTCGACCTGATCCACCAGCGCCTGAAAACCCCGGTGATCTTCGATGGCCGCAACCTGTATGACGGCGAGCGCCTGGCGCGCAAAGGCTTCCAGTATTTCCCGATGGGCCGTGGTGACTCCTGCACGCTGCCGATACCGCAGCAGCAATGGTTGCCCCAGGTTGTGGAAGCCTGATACGTGAACAAAGCGCAACCCTCCCCGCTCACCGCAACGCTGCGCCGCCAATCCCTGGGTCTGGGGTTGCTGGCGCTGTTGCTGTTTGTCGTCGGTAACTGGCATCAGGCAATCATCGGCTTTGACTCGCGTTTCGTGGTGTTTGCCCAGGAGATGCTGCGCCATGGGCCGAGCTTTTTCCCCACCACGTACGGGCAGCCCTACGCCGACTACCTGGCGACCTCCACCCTGCTGACCTGGGTGTTGTCGTTGCCATTTGGCCAGGTCACCAGCTTCACGGCCTGGCTGCCCACCTCCATTGCGTCGTCGCTGATCGTCACCCTGGTGTACCGCCTGACGGCACCCTACTCCACGCGCTGGGGCCTGCTGAGCGTGGCGATGCTGTTGCTCAGCAGCACCTTCATTACCGAGACCCGCGCGGTATCCCTCGACCAGATGCTCGCCGCTGTGGCATTGGCAGTGTTTTACCTGGGTTATGCCCATGATCATTTCGGCGCGGTCAGGCGCGTGCACTGGCTGTTCCTGTTACTGATCATCGGCTTTGCCATTCGCGGGCCCATCGGGCTGGTGATTCCCGTCGGCGTGCTGTGCAGCTACTACCTGCTCAATCGCCAATGGCGCCAGTTGTTCAGCTTCGGCCTGCTGGCCCTGGCGTTGCTGGCGGCGTGTATGGGCCTGTTGCTGCTGCTGGCCAAGCTCAGTGGCGGTGAAGTGTTCATGCAGGACGTGATCCGCATGCAATTTCTGGGGCGCATGGACGGCAGCGAAGGCTCGAGCGGCGTGCTGTATTACTTCACCAGCTCGCTGGGCAACTATGCCCTCGCCTACCCGCTGGCCTTGCTGGTGCTGCTGGCGGTGCTCGTCGACGGGCGTCGCGCCCCGGCCCCGGCGTTGCAACTGGTGTTGTACTGCGCGGCGGCCGGTGTGCTGGTGATGCTGGGGTTGTCGGTGCCACAGGCGAAAAAGGCGCGCTACATTCTGCCGATGCTGCCAATGGCGGCGATCATTGCAGCCTACCCGTTCCAGGTCAGCCAGGGACGCTTGTTCGCCGGGTTGCGCGTTTTGATGCTGGGCATCTGGACGCTGTCGCCGGCACTTCTGGCGATCGGGCTGATGGCTGCGCGGCGGCGTTACCCGCAGCAGCTGGACAGCCTCGGGCTGATTTTTACCGTGCTCGCGGTGCTGCAGCTGCTGGCATTGCTTTCGTTGCTGAAGCCGCGATGGCGCCCGCTGGGGCCGGCGTTCGCAGCCGTGCTTGCGATCTGGTCGACTTACATCGTGGTGGTCGAGCCTCTTGAGCGCGCGGTCTACGACACCCGCACCTTCAGCCTTGCGGTCAAGGCGCGGATCCAGCAAGAGCCTGCCCCGCTGGTGCTGCACGGCCTGGGCAAGGATGCGAAAGCCATCAAGTTCATGGTCGGCTATGGCTGCGACAAGGTGCCCCTGTTCACCCAGACGTCCAAAGACCTGGCACCTCTGCAAGGGCCGGCATGGCTGGTGATGAGTGCCCAGGACTTCACACGCCTGGATGACCCGCGCCTGCATGACCTCACACCGACCCTCACCGGAACCTTTGACAAGGATGCCTACGTGCTGCTGCGTCTGGAGAAGGCTTCGCCGCCTTGAGCGCAGTGCTGACCGCTTTGTAGGACGTGACGCCCGCTCTTTCAGGAGCGGGCGTTTTTCGTCACAAGCACCCGGAAACACCCTACATATCTATGCGTAAAGGCCGATTAACTCTGCCTTTCGGCGCCCCCACCCCGCCGGTAAACTCGCTTGTCAGTGCGTTAACTATCTACCACCCGACGCACACTGCATAACAACAAGGACGCTGTCGGCCAGCCTCATCACGGCCGCCTACTGCATAAAAGAGGGTAATGCCGTGTCGGATGATCTTTTACTTGTTCCCGTGCCGAGGCTGGATGGATTGATGGAACTTCGCGATGCTGTGGTGGCGCTGAACGGGCCGTTGGCCGAGGACCCGGCGGTGCAGGAAAACCTGCAGCGTCAGCTGTTCAACGAGGAACGCAGGACCCGCGTGCTGGGGCGCATCAGCGCAGTGTCAGCACAAAACACCCGGCAAATTCCCTTTGGCTGATTGCATTGAATCCAGTTTTATTGCATTAAACCTGCATTAATATGCATTAGACCCGCCCATCCAACGGCGGCACACTGCGCAGGTTCCTTCCCCCAATTGTTGGAACTTGCGAGGGCTTTTCCGGGAAACCAGGCAAGCCCTTTTTTTGCCCGCTGTTCATGGATTCGTACAATGTTCGCTCGCTGGTTACCCGCTGCCATCAATACCCGCCCCGCAGAATGGAGCCGTGCCGCCATCGGCATGGCCCTGGGCACCCTGCTCAGCGTGTGGCTGTGCGCCCAGGTGTTTGGCATGGACGTAGCGTTGCACCTGCTGGGACCGTTGGGCGCGTCGGCGGTGTTGCTGTTTGCGGTGTCATCCGGCGCACTGGCGCAGCCGTGGTCAATCATCGGCAGTTACCTGTGTGCGACGGTCGTTGCGCTGCTGGTGGCCCGGGTACTGGGGCGCACCCTGGGCAGCGCGTGTCTGGCGGCAGGCATGACGGTGATCCTGATTTGCTGGCTGCGCTGCCTGCATCCGCCGGCCGGTGGGCTGGCGATGACCCTGGTGCTGGCCGATCCTGCGTCCGCCACCCTTGGCTGGCACGAACTGTTTGCCGTGATGCTCGGCGCCGGCGCATTGTTGACGTGTGCACTGGCCTACAATAATGCCACCCGCATCCGCTATCCAAAGGCTGCCGATGTATCGCCCGAAGCCGTCATGGGCAGCCAACCGCCGATGACTGACCCGGCGATCACCGCTGCTGACCTGAAGCGGGCCCTGGCTGAAATGGAACAGTTCTACGACATTGAGCCGAACGCGCTGGAGCAACTCGTCCATGCGGCCGAGGGCCACGCGCGCCGCCGCAGCGTCGGCGAAGTCCTGGCCCGACGCGTAGCGTGAGCATGGCTGCATAAATGCAAGAAGCACCTGCATGTTTGAAGGTTGTACTGGGCAAATTTGCACTGGTAGGATCGTGAGCAGGTTCGTTCGCGAACATCTTGATAAAGACAATAAAAGCAGGGAGTTAGAGATGACTGCTCAGGTTTCCGCCGAGGCAAGCCACGTCGACACGCACACCACGGATGTTCTGGCCGAAGTCCGCAACCATATCGGCCACCTGACCCTCAATCGCCCGGCCGGCTTGAACGCTCTCACGCTGGACATGGTGCGTAGCCTCAGCCGGCATTTGCAGGCGTGGGCCGATGACCCGCAGGTGTACGCGGTGGTGCTGCGCGGCGCTGGCGAAAAAGCCTTCTGCGCCGGCGGCGATATCCGCTCCCTGTACGACAGCTTCAAGGCCGGCGATACCCTGCACGAGGACTTTTTCGTCGAGGAGTACGCGCTGGACCTGGCCATCCACCATTACCGCAAACCCGTACTGGCCCTGATGGACGGCTTCGTGCTGGGCGGCGGCATGGGTCTGGTGCAAGGCGCTGACCTGCGGGTGGTCACCGAGCGTAGCCGGCTGGCCATGCCGGAGGTAGCCATTGGTTACTTCCCGGACGTGGGCGGCAGTTACTTCCTGCCGCGCATTCCGGGTGAGATCGGGATTTACCTGGGCGTTACCGGCGTGCAGATTCGTGCGGCCGATGCACTCTATTGCGGCCTGGCCGACTGGTACCTGGAGAGCGAGCGGCTGACCGACCTAGATCAGAAGCTGGACGACCTGCGCTGGCACGGCGCCCCGCTCAAGGATCTGCAGGGCGTGCTGGCCAGACTGGCCGTGCAGCAACTGCCCGATGCACCGCTGGTCGGGTTGCGCCGGGCTATCGACCATTTCTTTGCCTTGCCGGATGTGCCGAGCATGGTCGAACAGCTCCAGCAGGTCACGGTCGCCGACAGCCATGAATGGGCGATCACCACCGCCAGCCTGATGCAGACCCGCTCGCCGCTTGCCATGGCCGTGACCCTGGAAATGCTGCGTCGCGGCCGCCGCCTGCCGTTGGAACAGTGTTTCGCCCTGGAGCTGCATCTGGATCGTCAGTGGTTCGAGCACGGCGACCTCATTGAAGGCGTGCGCGCGTTGATCATCGACAAGGACAAGGCGCCCCGCTGGAACCCACCGTCCCTCCACGAGCTGAAAGCCGCTCACGTTGAACGCTTCTTTCGCGACTTCAAGCAGGTTGGGAGATAAGTCATGCAAGATATTGAATACACAGAAGATCAGGTAATGTTTCGTGACATGGCGCGGGACTTTGCGCGCCATGAGATTGCCCCGCATGCCCAGGCGTGGGAGAAAGCCGGCTGGATCGACGACGCCCTGGTCGCGAAGATGGGCGAACTGGGCCTGCTGGGCATGGTGGTCCCCGAGGAATGGGGCGGCGCCTATGTCGATTACGTGGCTTATGCCTTGGCGGTGGAGGAGATTTCCGCAGGCGACGGCGCTACCGGCGCGCTGATGAGTATCCATAATTCAGTAGGTTGCGGGCCAATCCTCAACTACGGCTCACTGGAGCAGAAGCAAACCTGGCTGGCGAAACTTGCCAGCGGCCAGGCGATTGGCTGCTTTTGCCTGACCGAGCCCCAGGCCGGTTCCGAAGCGCACAACCTGCGCACCCGCGCCGAACTGCGCGACGGTCAGTGGGTGATCAACGGCGCCAAGCAATTTGTCAGCAACGGCAAGCGCGCGCAGTTGGCGATCGTGTTTGCAGTGACCGACCCCGACCTCGGCAAGAAAGGCATCTCGGCGTTCCTGGTACCCACCGACACCCCGGGGTACGTGGTCGACCGTACCGAACACAAAATGGGCATCCGCGCCTCCGACACCTGCGCCGTCACCTTCACTGCCTGCACCGTGCCCGAGGCCAACTTGCTGGGCGAGCGCGGCAAGGGCCTGGCCATTGCGCTGTCGAACCTGGAAGGCGGCCGCATCGGCATTGCCGCCCAGGCCCTCGGCATTGCGCGTGCAGCGTTCGAAGCGGCGCTGGTGTATGCCCGTGACCGCACGCAGTTCGACAAACCGATTATCGAGCACCAGAGCGTGGCCAACCTGCTGGCCGACATGCAGACACGCCTCAATGCGGCCCGATTACTGATCCTGCACGCCGCGCGCCTGCGCAGTGCCGGCAAACCGTGCCTGTCGGAAGCCTCGCAGGCCAAGCTGTTTGCCTCGGAAATGGCCGAGAAGGTGTGTTCGTCTGCGCTGCAGATTCATGGCGGGTACGGGTACCTGGAGGACTACCCGGTGGAGCGCTACTACCGGGATGCGCGGATCACGCAGATTTACGAGGGCACGAGTGAGATTCAACGGATGGTGATTGCCAGAGAGTTGAAAAACTACCCGCTCTGACTGCCATACCAAGCTGTGGGAGGGAGCTTGCTCCCTCTTATCAAACACCCAATACCTATAGGCAGCCACATTCCTCTGTGGCGAGCGGGCTTGCCCCGCGTTGGGCTGCGCAGCAGCCCCAAAACCAGGCTCCGCGCAATATCAGGCACACCGCATTTTCCTTGGATTGGGGCGCTTCGCACCCAACGCGGGGCAAGCCCGCTCGCCACAGAAGCTCCATTCGGCGCAGCTATCCTCAGCGCCGGGCAGATCGGCTACTTGTCCTTGAACTCAGGCGCGCGCTTGGTCACGAAGGCGGCCATGCCTTCCTTTTGATCCTGGGTGGCGAAGGCCGCATGGAACACTCGACGCTCGAAGCGCACACCTTCCGACAGGCTGACCTCAAAGGCGCGGTTCACGCTCTCCTTGACCATCATGCTGATCGGTACCGACTTGCCGGCTATCAGGGTCGCGACTTTAAGCGCTTCGTCGAGCAGTTCATCGGCCGGCACGATGCGCGCGACGATGCCGCAACGCTCCGCTTCCACCGCATCGATGAAGCGCCCGGTCAGGCACATCTCCATGGCCTTGGCCTTGCCCACG
Source organism: Pseudomonas trivialis (assembly GCF_036864995.1). Taxonomy (NCBI): domain Bacteria; kingdom Pseudomonadati; phylum Pseudomonadota; class Gammaproteobacteria; order Pseudomonadales; family Pseudomonadaceae; genus Pseudomonas; species Pseudomonas trivialis. Next base: position 2,713,925 of record NZ_CP142151.1, read on the forward strand.
GCGCGGGTCAGGCGCTGGGTGCCGCCCATGCCCGGCAGCACGCCGAGGTTGATTTCCGGCTGGCCGAATTTGGCGCCGTCACCGGCCAGGATAAAGTCGCACATCAGCGCCAGTTCACAGCCGCCGCCCAGGGCGAAGCCGTTGACCGCCGCGATGATCGGCTTGCGACGGTTGGCCACGCGGTCGCTATCGCTGAACAGGTCGTCGAGGTAGATCTGCGGGTAGGTCAGTTCGGCCATTTCCTTGATGTCGGCGCCGGCGGCGAAGGCTTTTTTCGAACCGGTCAGTACGATACAACCGATTTCCGGATTGGCTTCCAGGCCGTCCAACGCCTGGTTCAGCTCGCTGACCAACTGCGCATTCAGCGCGTTCAGCGCCTGCGGGCGATTGAGGGTAATCAGCCCGACACGGCCCTGCACGTCCAGCAAAATGGTTTCGTAGCTCATGGATTGGCTCCTTAGAGATTGCGTGAGATGACCATGCGTTGAATATCGCTGGTGCCTTCGTAAATCTGGCAGACCCGCACATCGCGGTAGATCCGCTCCAGGGGAAAGTCGCTCAGGTAACCGTAACCGCCCAGGGTTTGCAAGGCGGCCGAGCAGACTTTCTCGGCCATTTCCGAGGCGAACAGCTTGGCCATGGAGGCCTCCACCAACGCCGGCTTGCCGCTGTCGCGCAGCGCAGCCGCGTAATGCACCATCTGCCGCGCCACCGCTACCTGTGTGGCCATGTCGGCCAGGCGAAACGCCACGGCCTGGTGCTCGACCAACGCCTTGCCGAAGCTCTCGCGCTCACGCGCATAGTCGCGCGCTGCCTCGAACGCCGCGCGCGCCATGCCCACCGCTTGCGACGCAATGCCCACACGGCCGCCTTCCAGGTTGGCCAGGGCAATCCGATAACCCTCGCCCTCCTCGCCCAACCGATTGGCCACCGGCACCCTCAGGTCTTCAAACAGGATCTGGCAAGTGTCGGAGGCATGCTGACCGAGTTTGTCCTCGACCCGCGCCACGCTGTACCCCGGCGAATCCGTCGGCACGATAAACGCACTGATGCCGCGCTTGCCCGCGGTCGGGTCGGTGACTGCGAACACAATCACCACCCCGGCGTTTTTCCCCGAGGTGATGAATTGCTTGCAGCCATTGAGCACATAGTGATCGCCGTCGCGGCGCGCGCGGGTTTTCAGGCTGCTGGCGTCGGAGCCGGCCTGGGGCTCGGTGAGGGCGAAGGCGCCGAGCATGGCGCCACTGGCCAGGGGCGCGAGGAACTGCGCTTTCTGTTGCTCGCTGCCGAATTTGAGGATCGGCACGCAGCCCACCGAGTTGTGCACGCTCATGATGGTCGAGCAGGCGCCATCGCCGGCGGCGATTTCTTCCAGGGCCATGGCATAAGCGAGATAGCCGGTGTCGCAGCCGCCCCACTGTTCCGGCACCAGCATGCCGAAAAAGCCCAGCTCGGCCATTTCGCCGATGGCCTCTTTGGGGAAACGGTGGTCGCGGTCCCACTCGGCGGCAAACGGCTTGAGCCGCTCCTGGGCAAATTGCCGGGCGGCGTCACTGATTTGCAGCTGTTCGTCATTGGGCAGCATGGTGCTCATTCCTTAATACAGGCATTCGACGGCCATGGCCGTGGCTTCACCGCCGCCGATGCAGATGGCGGCCACACCGCGCTTGAGGCCTTGCTGGCGCAGCGCCGAAAGCAACGTCACCAGGATCCGCGCGCCGGAGGCGCCAATCGGGTGGCCAAGGGCGCAGGCACCGCCGTGGATATTCACTTTGCTGTGGGGAATCTGCAGCTTGCTCATGGTGACCAGGCTGACCACAGCGAACGCTTCATTGATCTCGAACAGGTCGACTTCGTCGAGGTTCCAGCCGGTCTTGCTCATCAGTTTACGAATCGCCCCTACAGGCGCCACCGGAAACAGCCCCGGCTCATCGGCGAACGCAACGTGACCATGGATGACTGCCAGAGGCTTGAGCCCACGCTTGTCAGCTTCGGATTGACGCATCAACAGCAACGCTGCCGCGCCGTCGGAAATCGAGCTGGAGTTGGCGGCCGTCACCGTGCCGCCTTCGCGGAACGCCGGTTTCAGGCTGGCTATCTTGTCCAGTCGGGCCTTGGGCGGCTGCTCGTCATGCAGGATGGTTTGCTGCTCCTTGCCCACGGTGACCTGCACCGGGACGATCTCGGCGGCAAAACTGCCGTGGCTGATCGCTTCCTGTGCGCGGGTCAGGGAGGCAATGGCAAAGGCGTCCTGGGCTTCGCGGGTAAAGCCGTTATGGAGGGCGCAGTCTTCGGCGAATGTGCCCATCAGCCGGCCCTTGTCGTACGCGTCTTCCAGGCCGTCGAGGAACATATGGTCAAGCACCTTGCCGTGTCCCATGCGGTAGCCGCTACGGGCGCGGTCTAGCAGGTACGGCGCGTTGGACATGCTTTCCATGCCGCCGGCAATCACCACCTCGGCGCTGCCGGCGAGCAAGGCATCGTGGGCCAGGATCGCTGCCTGCATGCCCGAACCGCACATCTTGTTCAGGGTGGTGCAGCGTGTGCCCTTGTCCAGACCGGCGCCCAGCGCGGCCTGACGTGCCGGCGCCTGGCCAAGCCCCGCCGGCAGCACGCAGCCGAACAGCACTTCGTCGACGCTGTCTGCGGCAATCCCGGCCCGCTCCAGCGCACCACGAATCGCGGCGGCGCCCAGTTGCGGCGCGGTCAGGCCCTTGAGGTCGCCCTGGAACCCGCCCATGGGCGTGCGCGCGGCGCTGACAATAACAATCGGATCGTTCATGAGACCTCCTTAGCGGGCTGCCATGCGCAAGGCGCCGTCCAGACGGATCACCTCGCCGTTGAGCATGCTGTTTTCAATGATGTGCCGCACCAGCGCAGCGTACTCGGCAGGTTTGCCCAGGCGCGGCGGAAACGGCACGCCGGCGGCCAGGGCGTCACGTACCTCGGGGGTCATGCCGGCCATCATCGGCGTTTCGAAGATGCCGGGGGCGATGGTCATCACGCGGATCCCGAAACGCGCCAACTCACGGGCGGCCGGCAATGTGAGGCTGGCGATGGCGCCTTTGGACGCGGCATACGCGGCCTGGCCGATCTGCCCGTCGAAGGCGGCGACCGAGGCGGTATTGATGATCACCCCGCGCTCGCCGTCGGCATTGGCCTCGGTGTCGGCCATCGCCGCCGCCGCCAGACGCAGCAGGTTGAAGCTGCCAATCAGGTTGACGTTGACCACCTGGGCAAAGCTCGCCAGGCCGTGGGGCCCTTCCTTGCCAAGAATTTTCTCGCCGCGCACCACACCGGCGCAGTTGACCAGCCCATGCAGGCCGCCAAACGCATCGACCGCCGCCTGCACGGCCGCCTGGGCAGCAGCTTCCTGACTGATATCGGCCACGGCGCTGCGTGCACGCTCGCCCAGCTGTTCGGCCTTGGCGGCGACGGCTTGGGCATTCATGTCCACCAGCATCACTTTCGCACCCGCTGCCACCAGCATCTCGGCTGTGGCCGCGCCGAGGCCCGAGGCACCGCCGCTGACCAGAAACACCTTGTTTTCAATCTGCATCATGGTTTCCTTGAAAAGTGGATCACGCCACGGCCGCCTGGGCCTTGGCGATCTCTTGATTACGCAGGATGAAGCGTTGCAACTTGCCGCTCGGGGTCTTGGGCAGGTCGCTGACAAATTCGATTTCCCGTGGGTACGCATGGGCCGCCAGGCGCTTGCGCACATGCAGGCGCAGCTCTTCGGCCAGTTCCGGGGTGGCGCGGTACTGCTCGTTGATCACCACAAACGCCTTCACGAGCTCGGTGCGCTCCGGGCACGGCTTGCCGACCACGGCCGCTTCGACCACTGCCGGGTGTTCCACCAGGGCGCTTTCCACATCGAACGGGCCGACGCGGTAGCCGGACGTGGTGATCACATCGTCACTGCGCCCGACAAAACTGATGCTGCCGTCCGGGTTCAGCTCCACGGTGTCGCCGCTCAGGTAGTACTTGCCGACGAACGCTTTGGTGTTTACGCCGTCGTAACCGGCGAACCAGCACATCGGCGATTGTTCGCGGTCGATGGCCAGGATGCCCGGCTGGCCGGCAGGTAATTCCCGGCAGTCATCGTCCAGCACCACGATGCGGTGGCCCGGCGAAGCGAAGCCGGTCGAGCCCACGTGCACCGGATGCGTCAGCCCGTGGTGGTTGCACAGCACCATGCCCAGTTCGGTCTGGCCGTAATGGTCGTGGATGGTCACGCCGAGGTTGTCGGCGAACCAGCGGATCACTTCCGGGTTCAGCGGCTCGCCGGCGCTGCTGACGATGCGCAGCCGGCCCTTGATCGATTCGGCGAACTGCTTGCCGCCGGCAATCAGCAAACGGTAAGCCGTGGGCGAGCCGGTGAGGTTGGTGATGCCGTACTTGTTGATCACCCGGCAGGTGCTTTCGAGGGTGAACGGTCCATCGTAGAAGGTGATTGGGTGGCCCATGGACAGCGGCCCGGTCACCCCGAAATAGATGCCGTAGGCCCAGCCCGGGTCGGCAACGTTCCAGAAGGCGTCTTCGGGGCGCAGGTCCACGGCGTCACGGGTGTAGCTCTGGAACGCGACGATGGCCTTGAGCGGCACCGACAGCGCTTTGGCCGGGCCGGTGGTGCCCGAGGTAAACATCAACAGGAACGGCTCGTCCGCGCCCAGCATCACCGGCTCGCAGTCATTGGAGTGGTTGGGCAGCTCGGCCCAGAAACTGAAGTCGCCCCGCACCAGGCCTTCGCCTTTGGGGCCGGTGACTGTGACGATGGTCGGGCATGCGTCGACTTCGGCGAGTTTGGGCCGGTTGACCGCGTCAGTGACCACCAGCGCCGCGCCGCAGCTGTTCAAGCGATGCTCGATGGCCTTGGGGCCAAAAGCGGTAAATAACGGTTGGTAGACCGCGCCGATACGCCAGGTGGCGAGCACCACCACCAGCAGTTCGGCGGTGCGTGGCAGCAGGCCCGCGACCTTGTCGCCGCGCCGCACGCCCTGGGTCAGGAGGAAATTGGCGAAACGTGCCGCCTGATCCTGCAGGTCGCTGAACGTCACCGTGGCGCTGCGCCCGTCCCTGCCCTCCCAGAACAGCGCGATGCGCCCCGGCAGCGCGTGGCGGTCACAGCATTCCACGCAGGCGTTGAGGGCCTGCAGGTTGCCAGCCAGCGCCGCGTCAACGGTACGCGGGTAATCGAACTCGGTGATCGCAGACAGGTAGTCACGCATCGCTTCAAATCCCTCTGTGTTTTTATTTTCAGGGCGTAAACAGCAGAAATAGTGGCGTCAGAGCGTTGCAGCGGCAATGGTCAAAGCCTTCAAGATAGTTGACTGGTTTGGCCATTGCGCGCGGCAGCGGACACAGGTTTGACACCTGCCGTGGTCTGGTCGAAGCTGACGGCCTTGTAACAGTCGCTCACGTTTTCTGGACGCCCGCATGTCAAAGTCACGCCGTTACTCCATCGTCGGCCTGTGCGCCCTGCTGTTTATTGTAGTGATCACCTGGTATTTCTCCCGATCCACCCCGGCGGCGGTGCCGCCTGCGATTGCCCATGGATATGCCAAGGCGCTGCGGCAGGCACACAACGGCGAACCGGGCGCGGCGCGGGTGCTGTACCAGCAATTGGGCCGCCCGGACCTGTCGCCGGAACGCCGCGCTGCCCTGCATGCCGAACTGCCCAACTACCCCAGCCCCCAGGCATTGAAACTGGCCGATAAAGACCTGCTTGACGACTCGCCCGTGGTACGCGAAGCGGCCATTCACGGCATTGTCGGCCTGGTGCCCACCGGCCAGCGCACCCTGCTGCTCGGGCCGGCGCTGGACGACCCGGAGCAGGAGGTTCGTTTTGCAGCCGCCAATGCCTTGCTCGGCCTCTCGCCGGATACGTTGGGCCTGTACTTCGGCCCGTTGCAGCAAGTGCTCGATGAGTTCGTGAAAAAGCTCAAGGCCGAGCCCGAAACAGCCGAAGGCTGGATTCAGCTGGCGCGCCTGTACATTCACAGTGCCCTGCTGCCGGACGCGCAGAATGCGCTGGAGCAGGCAATACGCCTGCAGCCGGACAACCTGCAGGCCGTGGTCGCGCAGATTGAACTGCTGGACAAACAGGGCAAGACCGACGAGTCCCGCCAATTGCTGGGGCGGCAACTGGCGGCGCACCCGGAATCGGCCTATTTGCAGCATGCGCTCGGCATGTGGCTGCTGCACCACGGCGAGCGGCCTTATGCACTGCTCGGTCTGTCCAGAGCGATCGAACTGGAGCCGGACAATCAGGATTACCGTTACGACCTCGCCACCACCTTGCACGCCCAGGACGAACTGGAAGCGGCCCAGCGCCAGTTGGAAGAAATCATCCAGCGCCACCCGGCCAACCGCAAGGCGCGGGTGCTGCTGGTCAACTACTGGAAGGAGAGCGGGCAGTTGCAGAACGTGCAGGTATTGCTCGCGCAGCTTGAGCAACAGAACCCCGACGACCCCGCGTTGCAGCAAGGCCTGTAAAAATCCTCGCAGCAAACGGACCTGGTGTGGCAAACGGGCTTGTTGTGTCAAACGGGCTTGTTGTGGCGAGCGGGCTTGCCCCGCGTCGGGCTGCGCAGCAGCCCCAAAATCAGGCTCCGCGCAGTGTCAAGTACACCGCGTTTGCCTTGATTGGGGGCGCTTCGCACCCCAACGCGGGGCAAGCCCGCTCACCACAACTAGCCCGCTCACCACAACTAGCCCGCTCACCACAACTAGCCCGCTCGCCACATTAAAGACCCGCTTTCCACCGTTAGACTTGCTTCACACAGCAACCGACAGTCGCCCACAGCACATAATCGCAAGTTCGCGGAACGGCTACAGGCCGCTACGGTCAAGAGATTATGGCGTGCCAAGCGGGCACGCCCTCTATCTGTACGTGACCTGAGGGCACTTCTTGTCTACATCCAACGAGCTGTTCAGTGAAAAGGCGGCCATCGGCATTGAAGGTCTTGATGACATTCTTTGCGGCGGGCTATCGCGCAGCCACCTGTTCCTGCTGGAAGGCGAACCTGGCACCGGCAAGACCACCGTAGCCCTGCACTTTTTGCAGGCGGGTGCCAAAAACGGCGAGCGATCGCTGTACATCACGCTGTCGGAAACCGAGCGCGAACTGCGCCAGGGTGCCAAGTCCCACGGTTGGGACCTGGATGACAATATTCATATCTTCGAGCTCACCCCGCCCGAGAGCCTGCTCAACGCCGACCATCAGCAGAGCCTGCTCTACTCCTCCGACCTGGAACTGGGTGAAGCCACCCGGCAGATCTTTGAAGTGGTCGAGCGGGTCAAGCCGAGCCGCGTGGTGATCGACTCGCTGTCGGAAATTCGCCTGCTGGCCCAAAGCTCGTTGCGCTATCGCCGGCAGATTCTGGCGATCAAGCACTACTTCGTGCGCTACGACGCCACCGTGCTGCTACTGGACGACCTCACCACCGAATCCCTGGACAAGACCGTGCATAGCGTGGCCCACGGCGTGATTCGCCTGGAAGAGCTGACGCCCAGCTACGGCGCCGAGCGCCGCCGTGTGCGGGTGGTGAAGTACCGTGGCCAGAAATACCGTGGCGGTTTTCACGATTTCACCATCATGCAGGACGGCATCCATGTGTTCCCGCGTCTGGTGGCCGCCGAGCACCGTGGCGGTTATGTACGACAAACGCTGAGCAGCGGCATTCCTGAACTGGATGCGTTGATGGGCGGCGGTGTCGAGACTGGTTCCAGCAGCCTGATCCTCGGCCCCGCCGGTACCGGCAAATCGCTTATTTCGATGGTCTTCGCCGCCGCCGCAGTGGCGCGTGGCGAAAAAGCCGCGCTGTTCATTTTCGATGAAGAGCTGGGCCTGCTGTTTGAGCGCATGAAAAACATGGGCATTGACCTGGCCGCCCTGCAAGCGACCGGCAACCTGTTGATCGAACAGGTGGATGCCGCCGAACTGTCCCCCGGCGAGTTCTCGCACCGCGTGCGGCGCTGCGTCGACGAGCGCGGTATCAAGACGGTGGTCATCGACAGCATCAACGGCTATCAGGCCGCGATGCCGGAAGAGAACGCGCTGATCCTGCACATGCATGAGTTGCTGCTGTACCTCAACCGCCGTGGCGCGGCGACCTTTATGACGGTCGCCCAGCACGGGCTGGTCGGCGACATGCAGACACCCGTGGACATCACCTACCTGGCCGACACCGTCATTCTGCTGCGCTACTTCGAGGCGCTGGGCAAGGTCCGCCGCGCGATCTCGATCATCAAGAAACGCACCGGCTCCCATGAGTCGTCGATTCGCGAGTACCGCATCAGCGGGCGCGGGCTGACCGTGGGTGAGCCCCTCGACAACTTCCAGGGCGTATTGCGCGGTATTCCTACCTACATGGGCGCGGGTTCTCCCCTGCTCAAGGAAGAGGGCCAGTGACCAGTCTCTCCCCTGTCTCCGAGCGGGCAATCATCCTGGCCCCCGTAGGCCGTGACAGCTCACTGGCGCTGATGATGCTCAACGAAGCCGGTTACAGTGGCATCGTCGCCGCCAACCTGGGCGCCCTGTGCGAGGCACTTGAACAAGGCGCCGGCTTGCTGGTGATTGCGGCGGAAGCCCTGCGCGGCGTCGACCTCGAACCGCTGCTTGAATACCTGCATCAACAGCCCGCCTGGTCGGACCTGCCCATCGTATTGATGACCCACCACGGCGGCACCGAGCAAAACGGCTCATCGCACCTGAGCGGCCTGTTGGGCAACGTAACCTTCCTGGAGCGGCCGTTTCATCCGGTCACGCTGATCAGCCTGGTAAGCGCCGCACTGCGCGGCCGCCGCCGCCAATACGAGGCCCGTGACCGCCTGATTGATTTGAGCGAAAGCGAGCAGCGCCTGCAAAGCACCCTCGAGACCCTCGAACAGCAAGTCGAGGAGCGTACTGTACAACTGCGCAGCAACGAGGACGCGCTGCGCCAGTCGCAGAAAATGGAAGCGGTCGGTCAGTTGACTGGCGGCATTGCCCACGACTTCAACAACATGCTCACGGGCATCATCGGCAGCCTGGAATTGCTGCGAAGGCGCATTGCACGGGGCAAGCTCGACGACCTTGATGGCCTGATCGACCTGGGCGTCACCTCGGCCAACCGCGCCGCCGGCTTGACCCACCGTTTGCTCGCCTTCTCCCGTCGCCAATCGCTGGACCCCAAGCCTGTAGAGATCAACCAGCTGGTGAACTCCATGGGCGAGCTGCTGCAACGCAGCATCAACGAAAGCATCGCCCTCGACATGCGCCTCACCGGCCCGCTCTGGACCGCCGAAGCCGACCCCAATCAACTGGAAAGCGCGCTGCTCAACCTGGTGCTCAACGCGCGCGATGCGATGCCGGGCGGCGGCCGCCTGACGGTCGAAACCGGCAACCGCCATCTGGACAGCGTGTTTACCGCGGCTTATGGCACCCTGCAGCCCGGCGATTACGTTGAATTAAGCGTCAGCGATACCGGCTGCGGCATCCCGGACAGCGTGATTGGCCGAGTATTTGACCCTTTCTTCACCACCAAACCGATTGGCCAGGGCACCGGCCTTGGCCTGTCGATGATCTACGGTTTTGCCCGCCAGTCCCGCGGCCATGTGACCATCCACAGTGAGGTGGGCAAAGGCACCACAGTCAGCCTGTTCCTGCCACGCTTTGCCGGCGAGATCGCCGCGCAGGAGGTCAGTAATCCGACGCTGCTGCCGTACGCCAACGCCGGCGAAACCGTGCTGATTGTCGAGGACGACCCCGCCGTACGCGTATTGGTCAGCACGGTGCTCAAGGAGTTGGGCTATGGGTTTGTCGAGGCGGGGGACGCTGTCAAAGCGGTGCCGATCATCGAGTCCGAGCAACGCATTGATCTGATGATCAGCGACGTCGGCCTGCCGGGCATGAACGGACGCCAGTTGGCGGAGATTGGCCGGCAGATCCGACCTGGGTTGAAGGTGCTGTTCATCACGGGGTATGCCGAGCATGCAGCGGTGCGGGGCGGGTTTCTGGATCCTGGGATGCAACTGATCACCAAGCCTTTCACTTTTGACCTGTTGACCGCCAAAGTTCGGGAAATGATCCAGGGCTAGGGCTGCCTGATAGCAGCCCCTGGACTGTCAGGCCAGTAACCGCTGGATATGCTCCTGCAGCGTGTCCAGATCAAACGGCTTGGCCAGAATCGGCGCATTACGCGTGATCGGGCTGTCACAGTCGAGAATTTCCTGCGGGTAACCGCTGATAAAAATCACCTTCAATTCCGGCCTTACCATCAAAGCCGGCTCGGCGATCTGCACACCCGAGATCCCACCGGGCAGACGGTAGTCGGTGACCATCAGGTCCAGGTGCGGTTTGGTTGCCAGAATCTCGAACGCCTCTTTTCCGTTGACGGCCTTCAGTACCCGATACCCCAGGCCTGCCAGGTATTCACCCAGCACAAACATAATGGATTCGTCGTCCTCGACGATCAGTACGACGTCTTGTGCATCTTCACTCATGGGGAGCCTATGTCCGGTCAATTGCTGCAATTACGACCATGGGGTCAAGCAGAGGTTGCGTTGAGCTGACGATTGATTTCAGGGGGCGGCTTGCAGGGGCAGGCACACCCGAAACAAGGCGCCCTCGCCTATCCGGCTCTCCACCTCGATGGTGCCGCCATGGGCTGCCACGATCTGCTCGGAAATGAATAACCCAAGGCCCAGCCCGGCTGCTGCGTGACTGGCCGATACGCGCTCGAACTGCTGGAAAATGCGTTTCTGGTTCTCTTCGCTGATACCAATGCCGTGGTCGCGCACTTCCACGCGTGCCTCGCCATGCTCGGCATACACTCGCACGTGCACCGGGCTCTTGGCGCCGTAGCGCAACGCGTTGGTCAGCAGATTGTTGACCACCTGCTCAATGCGAAACTCGTCCCAATGGCCCTCTACCGGTCCTTCGACCACCAGCTGCATGGACGACTCGGCGGCACTCACCTGTGGCGCAAAATTAGTTACCAGGTTGCTCACCAACTGCGCCAGGTCAAAGTGCGCCGGGCGAATCGACAGTTTGCCGGTGCGAATACGCGATACATCGAGCATGTCCTCGATCAGTCGGATCAAGCTGCGGATCTGCCGCTCGTCGCGGTCGACCATCGCGTGCATCTTGTCCAGGGTAAACGCCGCAGCGTTGTCCCGGGCCAGGTGCATCTTGCGCAGTTGGGTTTCCAGGATCAGGCCGTTAAGGGGCGTACGCACTTCGTGGGCAACGATCGACATGAAGTCATCGCGCATGCGCACCGCCTGTTCCAGCTCGGCCTGGGTGGCCTGCAGGCGTGTCAGCAGCAGTTCCTGCTCGCGGCGGCTGCGCTCCAGGGCTTCGACCTGCAGCTTCATGGCCTTGCTCTGACGATACAGGTCGACGAACACATTGACCTTGCTCTTCACCGCATGGATATCCAGCGGTTTGTGCAGGAAGTCCACGGCGCCGCTTTCGTAGCCCTTGAACGCGTAGTTCAGCTCGCGACCGGCGGCACTGACGAACACAATGGGGATGTTCTTGGTCTTTTCGGTGCCGCGCATCAGCTCGGCCAGCTCGAAGCCGTTCATGCCGGGCATCTGGACATCGAGAATCGCCATGGCGAACTCGTGCTCGAGCAACAGTGACAAGGCCTCATCGGCGCTCAACGCCTTGTAGACGTGACGATCCTCGCGCTTGATCAGCGCTTCGAGAGCCAGCAGGTTTTCCGGCAGATCGTCAACGATCAGCAGTTTGGCCTGGACGGTACTTAACATGGGGAAGATTCCAGGGAAGCCAGCAATGAGCCGATTCGGCCCAGAGTCAGAATATGATCAGGTGTGTGCAGGGCCAGGGCCGCCAGCGGCATCACGGCAATGCGTGCCTCGGTGGGGTCCTGGACGACCGTGGTGCCGCCCGATTGCTTGACATGGGCCAGCCCGCGCGCGCCGTCCTGGTTGGCGCCGGTGAGCAGGATCGCCAGCAGGCCGGCGCCGTACGCATCGGCAGCCGAGGCAAACAGGTAATCGATGGCCGGCCGTGAATGGTGCACGCGGTCTTCCTGGCTCAGGGACAGGCTGAGGTCCTGCTCCACCGACAGGTGATAGCCTGGCCCGGCAAAATACAGGGTGCCGGCCTCGATCAACTCTTTGTCCCGCGCTTCTTTTACCGGGATGCGCAGGCGCCGAGCAAAGACTTCAGCCAACTGACTGCGGCGTTCATCTGGCAAGTGCAGCACTGCAATAACCGGCTGGCCAAAGCCTGCGGGCAGTTCGCCAAATATCGTCAGCAACGCCTCGACACCGCCGGCGGACGCGCCGACGACGATGGCTTCAATCCCGCGAATCGGGTTGGCTGCGGCGTCGTTCATGATTTGCGGTAGATCCGTTCCTGTTTGACCAAAGGTTCGAATTGCTTGCTGTAGGCGGAAAAATCGAGGGTTTCCTTGCTGCCCAGCACCAGGAAGCCGCGATGACACAGCGACTCATGGAACAGCCCAAATGCGCGATCCTGAAGTTTTTTATTGAAATAAATCAGTACGTTACGACACGAAATTAATTGAGTTTCGGAGAATACACTATCGGTCGCCAAACTGTGATCGGCAAAGGTCACATTCTCACGCAGTGTCTTGTCGAAGATCGCGTAATCGTAGGCTGCCGTGTAGTAATCGGCAAATGAGCGCTGGCCGCCGGCCTGTTGATAGTTGGCGGTGTAGGCCCGCACGTTCTCCAGGGAGAAGATGCCTTGCTTGGCCTTGTCCAGCGATGCCGGGTTGATATCGGTGGCATAGATGATCGTGCGCTCCAGCAAGCCTTCTTCACGCAGCAGGATCGCCATGGAGTAGACCTCCTCCCCCGTGCTGCAGCCGGCGATCCAGATCTTGATCGACGGGTAGGTCTTGAGCAGCGGCACCACTTCCTGGCGGATCGCGAGAAAGTGCGAAGGGTCGCGAAACATCTCGCTCACCGGGATCGTCAGAAATTGCAGCAGTTGCATGAACGCCGACGGATCGTGCAGCACCCGCTCCTGCAGCGCCGAAATGGTCGCGCAGTCAAACTGGCGCAACGCATGGGCCACACGGCGCTTGACCGACGCGCCCGAGTAATCGCGAAAGTCGTAGCTGTACTTGAGGTAAATCGCCTCAATCAACAGGCGCAGCTCAATGTCGCTGCTTTTGTCCAAGAAACTGCGCTCCACTTAAATGCGTTCCATCTTCGGCAGCCACACGCGAATCAACGAGAACAGACGGTCCAGGTCAATCGGTTTGGCCAGGTAGTCATTGGAACCCGACGCAAGGCAGCGCTCCTGATCGTCTTTCATGGCCTTGGCGGTGACCGCAATGATCGGCAACTTCTTCCAGCGCGGGTCCTGGCGGATCAGCGCAGTGGCCTCGTAACCGTCCATCTCCGGCATCATCACGTCCATCAGCACCAGGTCGATGTCCTCGACCTCATCGAGTCTTTCGATGGCCTCACGGCCGTTTCGCCCGATCACCACCACAGCGCCCTTGTGCTCCAGCGCACTGGTCAGGGCGAAAATGTTGCGTACATCATCGTCCACCAGCAGGATTTTGCGCCCCTCGAACACCTTGTCGCGGCTGCGCGCGGTCTTGAGCATCGTCTGGCGCTCATGGGACAGCTGGGATTCGACTTTGTGCAGAAAGAGTGTGACCTCGTCCAGCAGGCGCTCCGGCGAGCGCGCGCCCTTGATGATGATCGAGCGTGAATACTTGCGCAGTTCGGCTTCTTCATCGCGGGTCAGGTTGCGCCCGGTGTAGACAATGACTGGCGGGAACGAACAGATATCTTCGGTGGCCATGCGCTTGAGCAGCTCGTTGCCGAGCATGTCCGGCAGCTTGAGGTCGATGATCATGCAGTCATAGATATGATCGCGCAGCAGGTCCAGGGCTTGCTGGGCAAAGCCCACGGCGGTGATCTCGATGTCATCGTCGCCGATCAGGCGGGCAATGCTGTCGCGTTGCAGGTCGTCGTCTTCCACCAGCAGCACGCGCTTGACCTTCTGCGTCAGCTTGGCTTCCAGACGCGCGAACACGTCCTTGAGCTCTTCACGGGTGGTGGGCTTGACCGCATAGCCGATGGCGCCCATATGCATCGCCGCTTCGACGCGGTCTTCCACGGAAATCACGTGCACCGGGATGTGGCGGGTACCGGCGTTCTCCTTGAGGCGCTGCAGCACGGTTAGCCCGGAATGGTCCGGCAGGCGCATGTCGAGCAGGATGGCGTCGGGAATGAGTTCTGCCGCCAGGCTGTAGCCTTCGTCCGCGCCATGGGCCACCAGGCAGTGGTAGCCCAGCTCATGGGCCAGGTCGAAGAGGATGCGCGCAAAATTGGGCTCGTCTTCCACTACGAGGATGCAGCGGGTGGTGAACGGTGCCTTGTCGCGGTCGTCGGCAAAACGCGGGATCTGGCTGGTGTCGGCGACCGACAGCGGCGAGACCTTGACCGGCGCAGGCGCGGCGACCAGCGTCTGGCGCGGCTGCTCTGCCAGCGGCGCATCGGCGTCGCGTTCCACGTAGTGCTCAGGCAATACCAGGGTGAACACGCTGCCCTTGCCCGGCTCGCTGGTCACGCTGATGTAGCCGCCGAGCAAGGCGGCCAGGTCGCGGGAAATCGACAGGCCCAGGCCGGTGCCGCCGTAACGGCGGTTGGTGGTGCCGTCGGCCTGGCGGAAGGCTTCGAAGATGCTCTCCTGCTGGTCCGGCGCAATGCCGATACCCGAATCGCGCACGGTGAAGGCAATGCCCGCATCCTGCGCACGGGAGACGGACAGGCTGACTTCACCCTGCTCGGTGAACTTGACTGCATTGGACAGTAGGTTCTTGAGGATCTGCTCCAGGCGCTGGCGGTCGGTGAACAGCATGGCCGGCGCACCCGGCTGCACATCCACCTGGAAACCCAGCTTGCGGTCGGCGGCCAGCGGCTCGAACATCCCGCGCAAACCTTCGACCAGACGCGCCACGCTGGACGTTTCCGGACGCACTTCCAGCTTGCCGGCTTCGACCTTGGAGATGTCGAGGATGTCGTTGATCAGGTTCAGCAGGTCGTTGCCGGCCGAATAGATCGACTCAGCAAACTTGACCTGTTCGGCACTGAGGTTTTCCTGAGGGTTCTCGGCCAGCAACTTGGCCAGGATCAGCGAGCTGTTGAGCGGTGTACGCAGCTCGTGGGACATGTTGGCGAGGAATTCGGACTTGTATTTGCTCGAACGCTGCAATTCGTCGGCGCGGTCTTCGAGTTCAAGCTGGGCCTGGTTGAGTTCGACGTTCTTGCGGTCCATGGCGTCGCGCTGCTCGGACAGGGTCTGGGTCTGCTCGGCCAACTGCTCGTTGGTCTGCTCAAGCTCCGCCTGCTGGGTCTCCAGGTGGGCCTGAGACTCCTTGAGGATGCGGGACTGTTCTTCGAGTTCTTCGTTGGCGGTCTTGAGTTCTTCCTGCTGCACTTGCAGCTCTTCGTTGAGCTGCTGGGTCTCGGCGAGCACTTCCTGCAGGCGCTGACGGTAGCGCGCAGCTTCGATGGAGGTGCCGATATTGCCGGCGATCAGCTCCAGCAACTCGACGTCGCGTTCATCCAGGGGACGCAGGAAACCCAGTTCGATCACACCGTTGACACGGTCCTCGTCGCTGGTCGGCACCACCAGTACACTGCGCGTCGAGCCCTCTCCCAGCCCGGAGCTGACCTTGAAGTAATCCACCGGCACATCGTCCAGGCGAATCAGGCGATCAAGCTGGGCGGCCTGCCCAACAATGCCTTCGTCGCTGTAGATCGACTGCTCCTGCTGCTCCTGCTCGCGGGAAAACCCATAAGTGGCCACACGCTTGAGACCGCCATGCTCCTGACGCACGTACAGCGCGGCCACGGCAGAGCCCATGTATTGGGCGAAGAACTGCAGGATATTGCGGCCCAGCATGTTCAGGGTCAGTTGGCCGAGGACCTGCTCGGCCAGTTCGGTCTGGCCGTTGCGCAGCCAGGCCTGTTGCTCAAGACGCCGTGCAATCTTCTGTTGTGACGCGAGGTTTGCACTGTAGCTATCTGATAACGCTACCAAATTTCTGCGGCCAATATAGGCCAGGAAACCGCTCAGCCCCAATACGAACGCCAGGTACAGCGCAACGCTGACAATGGTGGTACGGGTGACATCCTTGTTGCGCGCGATTCTGAACTGCTGCTCCATCGCCACCGCATCCGCGTATTCCTGGCGAATCGCATCGGTGAGGCCCTTGCCCCGACCGCCCTTGACCGCCGAGCGGTAATCACCGCTGCTGCGCTGCAGGTCGATCATCGACTGGGCGTACTTGTTCCACTCGCCCTGCATCGCTTCCAGGCGTTTGAGGCGGTCCACCTGCTGCGGGTTATCCGCCACCAGCTCCTGCAAATTGCGCAGGTCGCCAATGATGCGCGGCTTGGCCACTTCGTAGGGGTCGAGAAAATGCTCGTCGCCAGTGATCAGAAAGCCACGCAGGCCGGTTTCCAGATCCACTGTCAGTTTCGACGACTCATTGAGGTTGTTGATGACCCGGTCGGTGTGCTCCACCCACTGGATCACCGACAACAGATAGGTGATCAGGCAGACGAAAAACACCGCGCTGAGTACGCCGACGCTTAAGGGTAACGCGACGTTTCGGCTCAGCAGGGTACGGAAGCTCTTTTCATCGACGGATGACGCAGGAGTCATGGGCATGCCTTGGCCAATACGGAAAAACCGGGAGTTTGCCCGAATATCGGGTGCCGAGGCTACGTTTGTGCGCTGATTTGACGCGAGAGCACCGGCTCGATGCATAAATCCCACAGCCTTGACCGCTCATTTCGTCAGCTTATTTACAAATTTGTTTACAGATCGACGGCGCGAAGCTGGAACGTGAGTGAATTGATCCTGCACTCAGGACTACGCCTCAGGAACAGGGAGATCCAACGCGAGGGCGTCTTTCTGACAGACCGAGGTATTTCAAATGAGCATCTCCAGCGTAGCGCATCGACCGATTAACCTTGTCACTGAAGCCCCTGAAACGGGTGCAAAAAAAGCTGACGCGGTAACGGCGAACCCATCTCCCCAGGAGCATTCGTCCTCGGTAGCGACACCTGCCGTCAAAACCGTGCAGCAATTGCTCGCGGACCAACAGGATATGCTCAGTTTGGCCGATAAACTAAGGGGCCTGACAACCTGGGTGGATCACAAGTTTTCCTACCAGTTGAACAGCGATGTTGTGCTTCCCTATGTAGGTTCTTCCTACGCTCTGGCGCGCACCACTCCCCCGACCCTGGCTACCGTCATCACGGACCTGGGCCATGACTTGCCGCAGAACGTCGTTGAAGCCAAAGAGCTGGCAGACATATTGGAGAAAAAAGCGTCGGTGCTCCTCCTGGGGGATTTCGGTGGCGCGCTGTCCTGGTCGATACCGATGTCGCGAACTGACCAGTACCGCATCGCCCAATTCCTGCTTTCCAACGACACGGGGCTGCCGGGTTTACCGTTGTCCACTGATAGGGGTGTGCTGGATTATTTATTGATTGGCAGCTCGGTGACACACGATGATTTGAAAGGCCCCGCCACCATGGCCATGCAGAAATTGCTCGACACCCCAAAAGCCCTGGCGCTGGGGCAAGCCCTCCAGGCGCACCTGGGGGGTGTGGCGTCGGACACCAGCATTTACGACTATATATTGGCGGCGATTCACCTTCGGCTGGATCCGGAATCTTCTCTAAAAAGATTCGCAACCAAACAGCGCACTTTGATCTATTACGTCCCGAGCATTGGGGCCTCACCCCGTCGCACGTCGTCAGCGAACTGAGCCGTCATCTTGTCGACAATGGACGGGCTGCACCGTATTCAGCCACGCTCGCCACTCACCTTTTACTGGCCTCCAGTGCACCGCAATTTCTGGTTAAAGACATTCCAGGCGGCGTCACCGTAGGCTCTGCC
Source organism: Pseudomonas trivialis (assembly GCF_036864995.1). Lineage (NCBI taxonomy): Bacteria > Pseudomonadati > Pseudomonadota > Gammaproteobacteria > Pseudomonadales > Pseudomonadaceae > Pseudomonas > Pseudomonas trivialis. The sequence goes on from NZ_CP142151.1 coordinate 2,731,845, forward strand.
ATGTGGGCGCAGTTAACGATTGCCGCAGCCAGGATCGAGGCGCAGACGCCTGGTCGGGTGCAGAACATGACCTACGCAGAGGTTATCGCTCAAGCTGAGTCAATAGCGGCTGACACTTACGCCACTCAATTGGCTCAACGCGGCGCCCTGAGCGATTGGGCCGTAGCCAATGGAGTGCTCAAACCCAGCGAAACCGAACATTCTGCGGCCGAGATACAACAGGCCAGGATCGCCTATAACGATCGACTCAACGCACTGGTGACCTCGTCGTCGTTGCTGCAGACGCCCGTGCCCAGTCGAAGGGACATCGCGCTGGAACACCTGAAAGCTGAATTTCCCGAGGTTGATCCTGCCTTCTTTGAAATCAGGGTTTTGCAACTACGCGACACGAACGCAGGTCGCGTTTACCCCAATTATCTTACGCGCCGCTCGATGCTTGACATCGTAATGGAGGGCAAACCCCTCGATAGGCATCACAAATGGATCGCGCCGGTCCCGCAAACTCTGATCGACTCTTTCAACACTTACGTAAAGACAAAAAAACACGTTGAGGTTCACAAGCTATTCGACACTCATTATGAAGCCGCCATGAAATCGCTGGGTGACGGCCACCATGAACTTGTCAAACAGCTGGTATCCAACTTGCCACTGGCCGATCGCAGGAATTTTGAATGCGGCGACGTGAAATTTTTCCACACCAACAAGTACAAAATTGCATTGGATTTCACTTCGCCGCTCGAACTGACAGAGCGTGCCCGCACTCTGCACGTGAAAACCACGCTCAACGGTGAAGTCACTATTTATGAAATCGACACCAGCAAGGGAACTATTGAAGAACAGGCTGACCCGTTAGACAAATTCAGTGAGCCCTACAGCCCTGAAAAGATGGACTCAAGAAAAGCAAATATCATCACTCGAAGATCGCTTCTGAACCCTTACAACGGCGCGCGCGACAACGAAGCGAGAGAAAAACCGGTTACATCTGAAATACCCGACAGCTATCGCTCCAAGCGCACCGACTTCATTGCCGACATGTACGTCAAAGCGCTCGCGCTGGATGGCGAGGAGCTGTTGAACCACGCCAGAGGTATTACGTCCTTCGACAAAGGTCGGGCGCTAGGTAGCGTGATTGATGAGTTTTTTCTCAACCTGATTCCGTTTCGATCGGCTATCAATAATTTCCTGCAAGGCAACACCCTTGACGGGGTCGGTGATCTGGCTATGGATGCGTTCGGACTGATCACGCTGGGTGCGGGCAAGGCTGCGCAAGCGGTAAAAGTCTTTGGCAAGGGCATGTCGGGTTTGAAAGCCGCTGCCAAGGCGACCAAAGCGGTAAAGTTCATTGGCGCGGCTGCTATTGAGTTTGTTAATCCCGTGGGCGGGGTGGGCGACGTGTTGGTGGGAGGAGCCAGACTGGTTGGAAGAGGGCTTGCCAAGGGGGCCGATGTGGTCACCGCGCTCAGGGGCGCAAGTGGCAGTTACGATGTGCTCAAAGCAGCCAGTAAAAATAATCGCATCGTAGCGACCGGCACCTTCAAGCTGGCAGACGATGTCGTCCAAGGCGGTGCAGTTTTTGAAAACCGTAAATGGTACTCGTTGGACCCGGTCATTGGCCCTTATGGAACGGCGTTGGCGGACTTCAAACCGGTAACGGTCGCCGCCAACGGTGAAATAAACGGCAACTGGGTTAATTGGTTGACCGCTGTTGTGGCTCCAACCCCGAGAACCCCCCACATTTCTGATGTCCTCAGAGACACCTTGGCAAAGGCCAAGGCTAATGACCTTGCCGCCTTCACCCGAGGTCATGATGCTGGCAACATCGAAAACATCCCTGGGTATTACAGTTCCATGAATGTTTCGGATCTCAAGGAGTTGACAGTCAGTCCGGGGCGCACGGCCGAAGAGATTGGTTCGTTGGCCAAGGTGATAGAAACCAGAATGATGCGCAGTAGTCTTGAAAACGCGAGAATCTTCAGCGAGCAGATTGCCGCCGCAGGTGGCAAAGCCACGCTGATGCCGCAAAACTTCTACCTGAGCCAAGGGGATCTGGCATCAAACGGCGAATGCGCGGCCTTGGTCAATACCATGGCCATGGCCATTCAGAATGGGCGCCAACAGACGTTGATCGATAATGTTTTCAAAGCGAGCATTAAGACCAATGATTCCAAAGTCCTCGCGTTTCGCAAACAACTGAACGAGATGCATCAGATCGTTCGCGACAATTTTCATGGTGTTCAACCCGTGTCCCAAATGTCACACATTGACATCGGCGCTACCCTGAGCAAAGCAACCCCGCCCTACATGATGAGAGTCGCTACGCAAAATCACGGTCTGCTCGCGGGGGTTATGTTGAATAGCAATGGCCAGAAGGAGTGGTTTTTCTTTGACCCCAATTTCGGCCTGGCGACGTTCGCCAGCGAAGCCGCAATGCAGCGCGGAATAGAGGTCTGCCTCAATAGCGGAAGAACAGCAGGCACACTGAGCCCCGTCGCCATTATCAGCGGCAGGCCGCAGTTCAATGTCAGTCTTTTCAATGACTCTGACTTTCTAATGACAGTGCCCTATAACAACCCGTATGCGCTGTTCAACGCGGCTCTTTGAGCCAGGGCTCACACATTCATGCAAGAGGGTTACAACGCCCGGCGTTCTGTATCCCCCAGCGACTTCAAGACGGGTCGCAACCCGTCGGCAGTCAAACGTATGAGTAAACCAGCACGCTGACGGGACATTCGGCGTGCCTAAGGTCACAATGCCAGCAATTCATTTTGAACTTGCTGGCATTGTTATCACTCACTACCGGGTTAGCTTCTGCCTCGTCACGTTCAGCCCCTCACTTTTCAGGAATGCTCATTATGTCCTCCACCCCCTCCACCATCCTTGTAGTAGAAGACGACAACATCGTGCGCATGCTGATCGTCGATGTACTCGAAGAGTTGGAGTTCACTGTGCTGGAGGCTGCTGACGCCGAACAGGCACTGGCATTCGCGCAGAATCGCGATGAGGTCATCAGCCTGATGATGACCGACGTCGGTCTGCCGGACATGGACGGCAAGCAACTGGCAACCAAAGTACGTGAGTTGCGCCCTGAACTGCCGATCCTGTTTGCCAGCGGCTACGCCGACAACATTGATGTGCCTGCCGGCATGCAGGTGATTGGCAAACCGTTCTCGATCGATCAGCTGCGCGACAAGGTCAAGTCCATGCTCCCCGCAGCCTGATACCTGCCCCTCCCCTTATCCATTTGCTCAGTTCAGTGTGCGTGCAGGGATTTACGTGACGTTTGGCCAATAAAACGGGAAACTCGTCGCCTTCATCTCCCGTCAGTCAAAAGAACTCTGGAAGGACGCAACAACATGATCGGAAAACCTGCGCGCCTGGTGCTGGCGAGCCTCTCCCTCCTCATGAGTACCGGCGCATGGGCCGACTTCACGGCGACGCCGGCGCAAGCGCGGGCGATCGCCAAGGAAGCCTACCTGTATGGCTTCCCGGTGGTGCAGATGTACAAAACGCTCTACACCCAGGCGGTGGACAAGGGCGGCGTCAACTACAAGGCACCGTTCAACCAGATCGGCAATGCCGCGCAGGTGGTGACGCCCAGGGACACTGCGTTCCCCAGCCCGAACGCAGATACGCCCTACTCTTTCGTATGGATGGACCTGCGCAGGGAACCGCTGGTACTGACCCTGCCCAAAATCGAAGACGACCGCTATTACTCGGTGCAGTTGATCGACCTGTATACGCAGAACATCGCTTACCTGGGCACCCGCAGCACCGGTAACAACGGCGGTCACTACATGATCGCCGGGCCTGACTGGAAAGGTCAGCAGCCGGTGGACGTCGACCGGGTGGTCTACAGCGAGAGCAATATCGCCTACGCCCTGTACCGCACGCAATTGTTCGATGAAAAGGACCTGAACAAGGTCAGGCAGATCCAGGACGGCTATAAAGTCCAGGTGCTGAGCAGCTATGTGAAGCAGGCTGCACCGCCCAAGGTTGCGAAGGTCGAGTGGCCCAAGCCGATGGCGACCATGACCGAGGGTCCGCAGCTGTTTCGCTATCTGAACTTCATGCTGGCCTTTGCCGCGCCCCAGGACAGTGAAAAGGAGATGCTCGCGCGCTTTGCCACTATCGGCATCGCCCCTGGCGCGCCGTTCAAGGTGAAACAGTTGACGGCTGAGCAGCGCAAGGCGCTGGAAGACGGTATTACCGACGCCAAGGCCGAGTTCGCTGCGTTCAAGAAAGACAAAATCGATACCCGTCAGGTCACCAGCGCAGACCTCTACGGCAGCCGCGACCACCTGCAGAACAATTACCTGTACCGCTACGCCGGTGCCGAAACGGGGTTGTTCGGCAACTCGAGTGATGAAGCGGCCTACTTCAAGTACGTCGTCGACAGCGAAGGCAAACCGGCCAACGGTGCACGCCACAGCTACACCGTGCATTTTGCCAAGGACCAGTTGCCGCCCGCCGATGCGTTCTGGTCGCTGACGATGTACGACGCCAAAACCCGCTTGCTGGTGCCGAACCACAAGAAGCGCTACCTGATCAATTCGCGCATGCTGCCCGCCCTCAAGCGCGACGCTGACGGTGGCCTGACCCTGGCGCTGCAGCACCACGAACCACCGAAAGCCGAACAGAGCAACTGGCTGCCGGCGCCGCCGGGCCCGTTCTATGCGGTGCTGCGGGTGTACCTTCCCAAGCCCGAAGTGGGTAATGGGCAATGGAAACTGCCACCGTTGACGCCATTGAAGTAACGATTGAGTGTGTGCTGCGCCCGGGCCGTCAAGCTGAGGGGCGAAGGCGCGCCATGCTCAACGTGTCGACAAACACACCGTCACGCAGGGCGTAGTCGCGCAAGCGCCCTTCCACTTCGAAGCCGAACTTGCGGTACAGGTGATGCGCGGCTTCGTTGTCGGCATACACCGTCAGTTCCACCCGGTGCAGGTTCATCCAGTTGTCGGCCACGTCCAGCGCGGCCGCCAGCAGCCGGGAGCCCACCCCTTTGCCCTGCCAGGCTGTCGCCACGCCCATGCCGAACGAACCCACATGACTCTGGCGCACCCGCAGGTATTGCTCCAGGCCCAGTTGGCCGACCACCTCGCCACCATGCAACGCCACCAGCTGGAGTCGGCGCTCGTTATCCAGCACCAGGCGTTTGCGCCAGGCTTCGACCGACTGGTAAGGCATCTGCAACACCTGCCTGCACACCGCCGGCTCGTTATAGAGGGCGGTAACGCCTTCCAGATGGGCCTCGGTGAAGCGCTGGATCATGATCGGGGTTTCAGGCGCATGCATTGTGTTTCATCCTTTGAAATACACATGGCCGCCCAGTGTAGGGGTCAAGGCTGCGCGAAGGAAAGCGCCCTGCTTTCCTTCGCGCCTGCCGTAAAACAACGTGGTGCCCAAGACGTGAACGTTATCTGACTTGCTTCCTCGCAGATTGCTCCAGCGCCGCCAGTCGCCACACCCGTGCGATATCCGATGCGCGCTCGCGCAACAGGCGTGGCGCCTCGCTGCAGGCCTGCTCCAGGCTCATGGGGCCTGACGGCAAGGCAAAGGCTGCGTCCACGCCGTGGGCATACATCTGCTCATAGCCATCACCCAGTGTGCCAGCGATCACGATCACCGGCACCCTGTGCTGTTGGGCGATGCGTGCCACCCCAAACGGCGTTTTGCCGCGCAGGGTCTGCGCGTCGAAGCGGCCCTCTCCGGTGATGACCAGGTCGGCACCGCGCACGGCTGCGTCCAGGCCGACCAGTTCGGCGACTACCTCCACTCCCGCCCGAAACTGCGCCCCCAGGAATGCCTTGGCGGCAAAGCCCAGGCCGCCAGCGGCGCCGCTACCGGGCTCGTCGCGCACGTCGGTGGCCAGAACGCTGGCGCAGTGGTCGGCGAAATGACCGAGCGCGGCGTCCAGGTATTGGACTTGCTGGGGATTGGCGCCTTTCTGCGGACCAAAAATCACCGAAGCGCCGTGCGGGCCACACAGCGGGTTGTTCACGTCGGCGGCGATTTCAAAACGCACCTGTGCCAGGCGCGGGTCAAGGTTGTCCAGGCCGATACGCGCCAACTGCGCCAATGCCAGGCCGCCGGGCGGCAATGGTTGATCTGCTGCGTCGAACAGTTGCACACCAAGGGCCTGCATCGCCCCGGCGCCGCCATCATTGGTCGCACTGCCGCCGATGGCCAGGATGATGCGCCGGGCGCCGAGTTCCACTGCGGCGCGGATCAATTCCCCCGTGCCGTAAGTGGTGCTGGAGCAGGCGTCGCGCTGGCCCGGCGCGACCAGTTGCAGGCCGCTGGCTTCGGCCATTTCGATGATGGCCGTGTGGCTGTCGGCCAGCCAGCCCCAACGGGCCTCAACCGTACCGCCCAATGGCCCTTGAACCGTCTGGCTGCGCAACTCGCCGTTGCACGCAGCCAGCACGGAATCGACCGTGCCTTCACCGCCGTCCGCCATCGGACATTGAACCAGCTCGGCAGCGGGCCAGACCTGGGCCAACCCTTCGGCGATGGCCTGGGCCACACCTGCAGCACTCAGGCTGTCCTTGAACGAGTCAGGGGCGATGATGATTTTCATGGGCGTTCTCCGTTTTTTATAACGTCCATGCTGCCAGTTGCCACCGGTCATGACGCCTGTCCGATGCACAAGTGCGGCGCAGGTTTGTTGTTCATTGTGACAATGGCTGAGGCAACAGCTGCACGCCCAGGTACAGCGCGAGCATGCCGTCCAGAGTCAACGGGTCAACACCGCTGAGTTCGGCGATACGCTCCATGCGGTAGCGCAGGCTGTTGCGGTGGATGCCCAAGGCGTCGGCACAGGCCTGGCTCTGCCCGTCGTGTTCGCACCAACTGCGCAGCGTGGCCAGCAGTTGGCCGTTGTTGTCCCTGGCCAGCACCTGGCGCAGCGGGTTGAGCAGCTCATCCAGCGCGTCTTCGTGGCGATGGCGCCAGAGCATCACCGGCAGGCGGTAGCGGTTGAGGGTAAGAATGCGCGATTGCGGCAGCACATCGCGGCCGTAGGCGAGCAGATCGCCGACGCGGCGGTAACAACGACGCAATGCGGTCAGCCCCTCGGCCTGCCCGCCAATGGCCACGCGCAGGACGTTCCAGCCCAGGCCGTCGAGTTTTTCCAGCAGGCGTGGATTATCCATCGGCACGGTGGCGGGCCGGCACCACAGCAGTGAGGATGGCGCCGAACTTACGCACCAGCTGTCCGGGTAGCGTGAAGCCAGCCAGGCACTCAAGTCCTGAGCCGGCTGCCCGGCCCCCAGCTCAAAAAGGTACGGCACGCGCGCCGTTTGCGGCTTGAGGCCCAGGCGTTGCGCCTCATCCACCAGGCGCGGCGAGTCGCCGTTGTCGGCCAACAGCAGCGCCAGCAGGTCATCGCAGCGCTGGCGTCGCCATTGTTGTTCGATTTGCTGATGACGATGGCTCACCAGCATTTCGGCGGTCATGCGCACCAGTTCGGCGTAGGTGCGCAACCCTTGCGGCTCGCCGGTGATGCCGAGCACGCCGATCAGGCGCTGATCATGCAGCAGCGGGAGATTGATGCCCGGTTGCACGCCCTTGAGGTGCTTGGCGGTCTGCGTGTCAATCTCCACCACGCGTCCGTTGGCCAGCACCAGCTGCGCGCCTTCGTGACGGGTATTGATGCGTTCCGGCTCGCCGCTGCCAAGGATCAGGCCCTGGCTGTCCATGACATTGACGTTGTAGGGCAGGATCGCCATGGTGCGATCGACGATATCCTGCGCCAGGTCATGATCAAGCTCGAACATGGGGCTGTTTTCCTTGAAAGCGAGGTTGTTCATCGGCACAGCGCATCGCATGCTTGACTGTGCGCGGGCACAAAGACAGCAGCCTGCCCGTTGGCCGAGACTCGTTGGGCGATCAACGTTACCTGTGCATCGCAAAAAATCATAATAAAGAGAGACCGCCATGTCCCAGAGCGCCGCTGCAGCACCGGCCACCGATGACGCAAAAAACGCCATCTACAAGCGCATCACCCTGCGCCTGATCCCCTTCATCTTCATCTGCTACCTGTTCAACTACCTCGACCGGGTCAACGTCGGCTTTGCCAAGTTGCAGATGCTCGACGCATTGAAGTTCAGTGAAACCGTGTACGGCCTGGGGGCCGGGATCTTCTTTATCGGCTACGTGCTGTGCGGCGTGCCGAGCAACCTGGCGCTGACGCGGTTCGGCCCGCGGCGCTGGATCGCGTTGATGATGATCGTGTGGGGCACGCTGTCGACCTGCCTGCTGTTCGTCACCACGCCCACGCACTTCTACACCCTGCGCCTGTTTACCGGTGCCGCCGAAGCGGGCTTCTTTCCGGGCGTGGTGCTGTACCTTTCGCAGTGGTTCCCGACCTTCCGCCGGGGGCGCATCATGGCCTTGTTCATGTCGGCAATCCCGGTGTCCGGCCTGCTGGGCAGTCCGTTTTCCGGCTGGATCCTCAACCATTTCGCCGCCGGTCAAGGCGGCCTTGCGGGCTGGCAGTGGATGTTCCTGTTGCAGGGCATTCCCACGGTGATCCTCGGCGCTCTCGCCTACTTTATGCTCAGCGACAGCTTTGCCCATGCCAAGTGGCTCAAGCCCCACGAGCGTGCGGTGCTGGAAGCCGACCAGGCCACAGACCTGGCGAACAAGCCGAAAACCAGCACCGATTCGCTGGCTGAGGTGTTCAGGAACCCGGCTATCTGGGCGTTCGGCGTGATCTACTTCTGTATCCAGAGCGGTGTTTACGCGATCAACTTCTGGTTGCCGTCGATCATCAAGAACCTGGGGTTCAGCGATAACCTGGTGATTGGCTGGCTCAGCGCGATTCCTTATCTGCTGGCGGCGGTGTTCATGCTGCTGGTGGGGCGTTCCGCCGATTTGCGCAAGGAGCGGCGCTGGCACCTGGTGGTGCCGATGCTGATGGGCGCCATCGGCCTGGTGATTGCGGTGAATTTCGCCACCACGCCGGCAATCGCGATCCTCGGCCTGACGATTGCGACCATGGGCGCCCTCACCGGCCTGCCAATGTTCTGGCCGGTGCCCACCGCCATGCTCAGTGCAGGCGCGGCGGCGGGCGGCCTGGCGTTGATCAACTCCATGGGCCAGATGGCCGGCTTCCTCAGCCCTTATATTGTCGGCTTTGTGAAGGATGCCACCGGGTCCACGGATATGGCGTTGTACCTGCTGGCAGCGGTAATTGTGGCGGGCAGCGTCTTGGCTTTGCGCATGACCCGCAGTCTGAAGGCCTGAGCAGGCCAAGTACCGTCAAAAAAAACGCCCCAAAATAGCGCGACGCTGCTTCGCTAAAACCACCATAATCTGCGCTTGAAATTGGATTAAACGGTTTGCGCGAGGGCAGCGTGTCTAAAGGTGTTGTGTTATCCGTATCGGCTTCGGTGTTGTTTGCCGTCATGTACTACTTCACGTCGTTGCTGACGCCGTTGAGCGGACTGGAAATTTTCGGCTGGCGCATGCTGCTGACCATGCCCTGCATGACCGTATTCATGGTCGTCACCGGCGAGTGGCGGCGTGCATGGGCGCTGTTGCGCAGGATCGCGGCCCAGCCACAGTTGATCGTCGGGGCGATGCTGTCTTCGACCTTTCTTGGCCTGCAGTTGTGGCTGTTCATGTGGGCGCCGCTCAACGGACGTAGCCTGGACGTGTCGGTGGGCTATTTCCTACTGCCGCTGACCATGGTGCTCACCGGGCGCCTGGTGTGGGGCGAGCAGTTGTCTTACCTGCAGAAGATCGCGGTGTTCTTTGCCGGTCTCGGGGTGCTCAACGAGTTGTTCCAGGCCGGAGGCTTCTCCTGGGCGACGCTGGTGGTGATCATCGGCTACCCGCTGTATTTCATCATCCGCAAATACCTCAAGACCGACCACCTGGGCGGGCTATGGCTGGACATGGCGCTGATGCTGCCGGTCGCCTGGTGGTTCGTGCAGAGCGGTGAACAGGGATTTGCGGTAATGGATGCGCACCCGAAACTCTATGCGCTGATCCCCATACTCGGGCTGATCAGTGCCTCGGCGCTGGTGAGCTATATCATTGCCAGTCGACTGCTGGCGTTCAGCCTGTTCGGGCTGCTCAGTTACGTCGAGCCGGTGCTTTTACTGGTGGTGGCGCTGCTGCTCGGCGAGGGCATCAAACCGGGCGAATGGCTGACCTACATTCCGATCTGGATCGCGGTGATGGTGCTGGTGTTCGAAGGCTTCAAGCACCTGGTGCGCCAGCGCCGGGCCTGAATCCCAGGCAACAAAAAGCCCGGCCGAAGCCGGGCTTTTATGGGTCAGTCGGTGCTCAACACACCGCGACGCACCTGATCGCGCTCGATCGACTCGAACAGCGCCTTGAAGTTGCCCTCGCCAAACCCATCGTCGCCTTTGCGCTGGATGAATTCGAAGAACACCGGCCCCATCAGGGTTTCCGAGAAAATCTGCAACAGCAGGCGCTTGTCGCCTTCGATCGACGAACCGTCCAGCAGGATACCGCGCGCTTGCAACTGGTCGACCGGCTCGCCGTGGTTGGGCAGGCGGCCTTCGAGCATTTCATAGTAGGTGTCCGGCGGCGCAGTCATGAAGCGCATGCCGATCCGCTTCAAGGCGTCCCAGGTCTGGATCAGGTCGTCGGTGAGGAACGCCACGTGCTGGATGCCCTCGCCATTGAACTGCATCAGGAATTCTTCGATCTGCCCCGCGCCCTTGGACGACTCTTCGTTGAGCGGGATACGGATCATGCCGTCCGGCGCACTCATAGCCTTGGACGTCAGGCCGGTGTACTCGCCCTTGATATCGAAGTAGCGCGCCTCACGGAAGTTGAACAGCTTCTCGTAGAAGTTCGCCCAGTAGGCCATGCGGCCGCGGTACACGTTGTGGGTCAGGTGGTCGATGACCTTGAGGCCGGCGCCGACGGGATTGCGCTCCACGCCGTCGAGGTAGACGAAGTCGATGTCATAGATCGAACTGCCTTCGCCGAAGCGATCGATCAGGTACAACGGCGCGCCGCCGATACCCTTGATGGCCGGCAGGTTGAGTTCCATCGGACCGGTCTGGATATGAATCGGCTGGGCACCCAGTTCCAGCGCGCGGGTGTAGGCCTTTTGCGAGTCCTTGACGCGAAACGCCATGCCGCACACCGACGGACCGTGTTCGGCCGCGAAATACGAGGCCAGGCTGTCGGGTTCGTTGTTGAGGATCAGGTTGATCTCGCCCTGGCGGAACAGGTGCACGTTCTTGGAGCGGTGGGTGGCTACCTGGGTGAAGCCCATGATCTCGAAGATCGGCTCCAGGATGCCTGGGGTCGGTGATGCGAATTCGATAAATTCAAAGCCCATCAGGCCCATCGGGTTTTCGTAGTGGTCTGCCATGGTCGGCGCCTCATCATGCGGGTGGTTGGCAATTGTTCAGTGGCGTGCAGTGATGAGGGTTGAGGGCGGCGCGCAGGAGAGGCCTCGCACGCTGCGGGCGAGGAAGTCACCGAAGATAAGGGGGGAGCCGAGTAGCTTCATGGTGTCATCAGTCTCTGACGGCAGAGGCTTGCGTGAGCGCAAGTCCATATTCTTGTATGCGTAAATCGATTCTACACAGCGTAACCTTGTTTGTCCGCAGTCTTATCAGATCGCCAGTGCCATGCCCCGTGCAAGGAGTTTGTAACAGCAGTTGATACAATGTTGGCCTGCTGCGCGACAAGCATATTTCAACCCAGGCATCTATCATCGCTATATTGCCGCCGGCCTCCTGGCGCCCCCACTCGCCTTACAGGCCGCTTATGCCCTTATCTGTCAAAGGCCCGCGCAAGCCCCTCGCCCGCCATTCCATCAGCGTTTTCTGTGCGTTGGTGCCCGTTGTGCTGGGTGTGTTCATCCTGCACTGGCAAGCCGAGCGCACCCTGAAGCACAACACGGTGCAAGCCGCCCAGGAAGCGGTGCGCCAATTCGAGCTGATGCTCGACCAAACCGCCCTCGCCACCCAGGCGCTGCTGCCGCTGGCTGGCAAACCCTGCGACCAGGCGGTGCAATTGGCGCTGCGTGAGCAGGTCACGCGGGGGCCGTTTGTGCGCGCAACGACCTTGTCCTGGCAGGAAAACATCTACTGCACGTCGCTGTTCGGCAGCGATCACGTATCACGCATCAACCCGGCCGACTACGTGGATGGGCGACTGTGGCTGATGAAAGGCAACCCGGTGACGCCGGACACGGCATTGCTGGTGTACCGGCTGGTCGATGGTGACCGGGCCGCCTTCGCCTCAATCGATGGCTACCACCTGACCAATACCCTGCGCCTGCTCAGCCGACATGCGCAGATGGTGCTGCAAGTGGGCCCCAATTGGCTGGGGAACGACGGCAAAGCGCACGCCACTGCGGTTCCGACGTTTGCCGTGGCCCACCACCAGCTTGCGTCCGAACGCTATCAATTGAGCGTCGATGCCGGCCTGCCGGCAGGTGAAGTCTGGCGCTACATGCAGGCACGCTACCCGGCCATGTTCAGCCTGGTGCTGTTTTTTGGCCTGTTGGCGGGCCTGCTCGCACATGGCCTGCAAAAACGTGTGTCCAGGCCCACCCATGAGCTGCGGCGAGCCCTGGGCGCCAATGAGTTTCTCGCGTATTTCCAGCCGGTGGTGCGCGGCGATAACCGCGAATGGGCAGGCTGCGAAGTGCTGATGCGCTGGCAGCACCCCAAGGAAGGCCTGGTGCGGCCCGACCTGTTTATCCCGTTGGCCGAGGATTGCGGCCTGATCGTACCGATGACCCGCGCCCTGCTGCGCCAGACCGCCGAACAACTGGCGCCGCACGCAGGGCTTCTCACTCCCGGCTTTCACATTGCGGTGAACATCACGGCCCGGCACTGCCGCAATCTGGAGTTGGTGGAGGATTGCCAGGCATTTCTTGCGGCCTTCCCACCCGGTCACGTCACGCTGGTGCTGGAGCTCACCGAGCGCGAGTTGATCGAGCCTACGGATGTCACCCGTCGATTATTCAACGCGCTGCATGAACTGGGGGTGTTGATCGCCATAGACGACTTCGGCACCGGGCATTCCAGTCTGGGTTACTTGCGCAACTTCCACGTTGACTACTTGAAGATCGATCAGAGTTTTGTCGCCATGATCGGCGTCGATGCGCTCTCCCGCCATATTCTCGACAGCATCATCGAACTGTCTGCAAAGCTCGACCTGGCTATCGTTGCCGAAGGCGTGGAAACGGTCGAACAATGTGAATATCTGGCGGCGCACGGTGTGGATTTCCTGCAGGGTTATCTATTCGGACGGCCGTTACCCGGCGCTGAATTCATTAAATCCCTGGTCCGCCATTGAATAGCCAGCGACTAGCAATGTGAAATAATGGAGTTCAGACAAAAGACTTGATTTACTCAAGACGGATTAACTACTACAATTTTTCCTGCCTGTGCAGCGCCCGCAGACGCCATCTTAGTTGAGTCGCCTTAACGCTTTTGGCTTATAGCTTTGTCTGCAGTTGATGTCAGCCACATACACTATTGGAGTAAAGATTTTGTCCAGACTCGCCGAATTTCGCGCAGCAGAAAAAGCCCTTCAAGAGCAGCTCGCCCAGCTGGAATCCCTGAAGAACGACGCCGGCCTGAAGAAAGAAATCGAATTCGAAGAAAAGCTTCAGGCACTCATGAAGCACTACGGCAAGGGCTTGCGCGACGTCATCTCCATTCTCGATCCAAACCCGGGCAAAGCCGGCGCTGCAGTCGCTACCGCCCCCAAACAGCGCCGTGCACGCGTGGTCAAGGTGTACCACAACCCGCACACCGGCGAGCTGATCGAAACCAAGGGCGGCAACCATCGCGGCCTTAAAGCCTGGAAAGAACAGTATGGCGCTGCCACTGTAGACTCCTGGTTGCGCGGCTGATCGCAGCGCACTAACAAAGAGCCCCGCTTAAGCGGGGCTTTTTTATTCAAGGGTTCGATATCGAACTTAAATATTATTTCATTTTGTTCAAAATCGATAAGTACCCCACACTTAAAGTTTCAGCGTGCTGCGCACTGAACTGACTTCATCCTTGCTCGCCTCATAAGCCTGGGCCTGACCCGCAAATGAAAATACATAGGCCTTATCGGCATCAACAGCGCCGACTAATGTTTGTGACAGCACATGCCTGCCGTTCTCGGTAATCACGCAGGTAGATTCCAATGCATCGAGACGGCTCAATGTGCTGGCGTGAATTTTGGTACACACACTTTGATAACCGCCCTGGGCGAAATCCTTCTGGATGGATTTACGCATTTCCAGCAACACGCCTTGCAGATTGACCTTGTGCCCCGCCTCAATCGGCGTGGCGGTCAGCTCCATGACCATCAGGGTCGCACCATTCTCGTCGTTCTTGATTGCCCGCTGGCGCGACACGCTCGCAGCGGCCGCGGGCGTCTGGGCGTCAGGCGCCACGTCCTCTACCTGCCAGCCACTGGGCCAGTGAACTTCCGGGTCGGCCGCCCATACCAACGGACTGGCCGACAATAAACACAGGACATTCAACAGCGGTTTAGGTAACTGGATCATTGCAAAGACGCCCAAGGTTCAAGCGTCAAAGTCTGAGCCCCCACACCCGCGACTCGCAAGGCCTGCGTGACCTTTTCTTTTGGCGCTACCGGCGGGCCTTGCGTATCATGACCGCGCAGCACGGACGCTTGCCGCAAGCCAAGGGACCGCTTTGCCCCATTTTTTCTGGAGGGCCCATGAGCCTGCACGAACTGAACACCTTGCCGGGCGTCACTGCCCAACCTGATACCGCCACCTCGAACTTCGTGTTCAACCACACCATGCTGCGGGTCAAGGACATCACTCAATCGCTGGACTTCTATACGCGCGTGCTGGGGTTTTCCCTGGTGGAAAAACGCGATTTCGCGGAAGCGGAATTCAGCCTGTACTTCCTCGCCCTCGTCGATAAGGCACAGATTCCAGCGGACGCCGCCGCGCGTACCCAGTGGATGAAGTCGATTCCAGGCATCCTGGAACTGACCCACAACCACGGCACCGAAAACGACGCGGATTTCGCCTACCACAACGGCAACACCGATCCGCGCGGTTTCGGTCATATCTGCATCTCGGTGCCGGATATTGTGGCCGCCTGCGAGCGTTTCGAAGCCCTGGGCTGCGATTTCCAGAAGCGCCTGTCGGATGGCCGCATGAAAAGCCTGGCCTTTATCAAGGACCCGGATGGGTACTGGGTCGAGATCATTCAGCCCGCGCCGCTGTAACAAAAAAACCCCATGATCGCTCATGGGGTTTTTCATTGGCGGGCCCGGTATCAAGCCGGGGCGGAGCTGCGGATCAAATGATCGAAAGCACTCAGTGAGGCCTTAGCGCCCTCGCCTACCGCAATCACGATCTGCTTGTAAGGTACGGTCGTCACGTCACCGGCGGCAAACACGCCTGGCAGTGACGTTTCGCCACGGGCATCGACGATGATCTCGCCGCGTGGTGTCAGCTCCACGGTGCCTTTGAGCCAGTCGGTATTAGGCAGCAAGCCGATCTGCACAAAGATGCCTTCCAGGTCGAGGGTGTTGAACTCGCCGCTGTCGCGATCCTTGTACACGAGGCCGGTGACTTTCTGGCCGTCGCCTTTGACTTCACTGGTCAGCGCACTGGTGATCACGTCCACGTTCGGCAGGCTGTGCAACTTGCGTTGCAACACGGCGTCGGCGCGCAGTTTGCTGTCGAACTCGAGCAAAGTGACGTGGCTGACAATACCGGCCAGGTCGATGGCCGCTTCCACGCCGGAGTTACCGCCGCCGATCACCGCGACACGCTTGCCCTTGAACAGCGGGCCATCACAGTGCGGGCAGAAGCAGACGCCCTTGGCCTTGTATTGCTGCTCGCCCGGCACACCCATTTCACGCCAGCGGGCGCCGGTGGCCAGAATCAATGTCTTGGACTTGAGAGTCGCACCGCTTTCGAAGCGAATCTCGTGCAGGTCTCCGGCATTTTTTGCCGGAATCAGGCTGCTGGCGCGCTGCAGGTTCATGACGTCCACGTCGTACTGACGCACATGGGCTTCCAGGGCGCTGACCAGTTTCGGCCCTTCGGTTTCCTGCACCGAGATAAAGTTCTCGATGGACATGGTGTCCAGCACCTGGCCGCCAAAACGCTCGGCCGCAACACCGGTACGAATGCCTTTGCGCGCAGCGTAGATGGCGGCCGAAGAACCGGCCGGGCCACCGCCGACGACCAGTACATCAAAGGCGTCCTTGGCACTGATTTTTTCGGCGGCTTTTTCGATGCCGCTGGTGTCGAGTTTGGCGAGAATCTCTTCCAGCCCCATGCGGCCCTGGCCAAAGTTCACGCCGTTCAAGTAAACGCTCGGCACCGCCATGACCTGGCGCTCATCGACTTCTGCCTGGAACAGCGCGCCGTCGATGGCGACGTGGCGGATGTTCGGGTTGAGCACGGCCATCAGGTTCAGCGCCTGGACTACATCCGGGCAGTTCTGGCAGGACAGCGAGAAGTAAGTCTCGAAGCTGAACTCGCCTTTAAGGGCGCGAATCTGTTCAATCACTTCGACACTGGCTTTCGAGGGGTGGCCGCCGACTTGCAGCAGGGCCAGCACCAGCGAAGTAAATTCATGGCCCATGGGGATGCCGGCAAAACGCAGGCTGATATCGGCACCCGGGCGGTTGATGGAGAACGATGGCTTGCGCGCGTCATTGCCATCGGTGTTCAGAGTGATCAGCGTGGTGAGGCTGGTCACGTCCTGCAAAAGGGCAAGCATTTCCTGGGATTTCGCGCCGTCATCGAGGGAGGCGACGATCTCAATCGGCTGGGTGACCCGTTCCAGGTATGACTTCAACTGAGCTTTAAGAGTGGCGTCCAACATACGGGCGATTTCCTTTGATTTCGGGTATAAAAAAACGCCCGAGCGAATCTCGCCCGGGCGTTTTTGAGGGCGGTTGCAGCTTACTGAGTAGGTGCGGATACCCGCCCTGGGTGCTTCACAGGCTTAGATCTTGCCGACCAGGTCAAGCGACGGAGCCAGGGTGGCCTCGCCTTCTTTCCACTTGGCTGGGCACACTTCGCCCGGGTGGGCAGCGACGTACTGGGCAGCCTTGATTTTGCGCAGCAGCTCGGAAGCGTCACGGCCAACACCACCGTCGTTCAGCTCGACGATCTTGATCTGACCTTCCGGGTTGATCACGAAAGTACCGCGGTCTGCCAGGCCAGCTTCTTCGATCAGCACGTCGAAGTTGCGGGAGATGGTCAGGGTCGGGTCGCCGATCATGGTGTACTGGATCTTGCCGATGGCTGGCGAGGTGTTGTGCCAGGCAGCGTGAGCGAAGTGGGTGTCGGTGGACACGCTGTAGATCTCGACGCCCAGTTTCTGGAATTCGGCGTAGTTGTCAGCCAGGTCTTCCAGTTCGGTTGGGCAGACGAAAGTGAAGTCGGCTGGGTAGAAGAACACAACGGACCATTTGCCTTTCAGGTCAGCGTCGGTCACATCTACGAAGCTGCCGTTTTTGAATGCGGTGGCTTTGAACGGTTTTACTTGGCTGTTGATGATAGGCATCGTTGACTCTCCGTCAGGGGTTATGAAGTTGATGGGGTGAATCCTAACCACTCTTTACGTCGATGGCTCATTGGCAAACCTGATGCTGGTGATTGGTTTTCCCTATCAGGTAGCTGTATTAATAGAAGAAATCTCACAGAAGCGGTTGGCTGGCCAGCGTCATGCCGGTAAAGGGGGTCGCCTCAACATAGCGCATGGCCGATTTCATGTCGCGCCAGCCGACGTAACTCATCAACGACTTCAAGTCCCAGCCGCTGCGGTGAGCCCAGGTCGCAAAGCCCCGGCGCAATGAGTGACTGGTGTATTGCTCGGCGGCGATCCCCGCACGCTCCAGCGCCTGGCGCAGCAATGGAATCACGCTGTTGGAGTGCAAGCCCTCCTCGCCCAGGTTGCCCCAGCGGTCAATGCCGCGAAACACCGGGCCGCGTACCAGGGCCGAGGCGCTGAGCCATTCGCTGTAGGCCTGCACCGGGCACAGCCTCAAAAGCGCAGGCGTCTGGTAAGTCTTGCCGAGATTGTCACGATCGCTTTTGCTGCGCGGCAGGTACAGGCTGATACCGGCGCCGGGCGTGGCCTGCACATGTTCGATCTGCAGGCGACACAGCTCATCACTGCGAAACCCGCGCCAGAACCCCAGCAGGATCAGCGCCGTGTCGCGCCGGGCACGCAGTAATCGCGGCTGATCCTGTTGATTGCTCGCCTGCTGGGCCTCTGCCTGCAGAGACGCCACCACCTGTTCCAGGTGAATAAGCTGCAACGGCTCGGCCTGCCTCTCCCGAGCCGGGTGCACGGCCCGAATGCCCTTGAGCACCTTGCGCACCACGGGCGCCTTGGTCGGATCGGGAAAACCCTGGCTGGTGTGCCACTGCGCCAACGCCGACAGGCGCAGCTTCAACGTATTGACCGCCAGCACGCCTGCATGCGCCACCAGATAGCGCGCAACGCTGTCACTGGTGGCGGGGAGGAATCCGCCCCAATTCACTTCGAAATGCTCAATGGCCGCGCGATAGCTGCGGCGCGTGTTGTCGCGGGTGGCCGCGTTGAGATACCGCTCCATATCGCTCATGGCAGGCCTATTCGTACTGATGGCAGAGGTTTTCGCGCTCACAACGCACATGACACGGGATAATACGCCAATATCCCATCTGTTAAATCATGAATTTAAAGACTTTTATATTTATGATACGGTATGTAACTACATACTCTGTACCACAGTACGAAATCGACGGAGACCCCATGGCTCGTGGCGGCATTAACAAGGCAGTAGTCCAGACAGCCCGCTTGGCGATCATCGCCCGCGGCGAAAACCCCAGCATCGACGCGGTACGCATCGAGATGGGCAATACCGGTTCGAAAACCACTATTCATCGGTATTTGAAGGAGCTGGACGAAAGCGAAACCCGGGCGAGCATCACCCAGGCGCCCATCGACGACGAGTTGAGCGAGCTGGTGTCACGGCTGGCCCAGCGCCTCAAGGAGAAAGCCCAGGAGCCAATTGACCTGGCCCAGGCGCGTTTCGAACAGGACAAAGCCGCCCTGCTCGGCCAGCTGGAAGAACTCAAGCTTGCCCACAGCCAGCTCAAGCAGCAGTTCGATATCCAGACCGCAGCGCTTGCAGAAGAAAGTGCAGCGCTGCAGACCGCCAGCACCAGCCTGCAAACCGAGCAGACACGCAACGCCGGGCTCAGCCAGGCGTGCAGCGATTACGAATTGAGGATCAACGATAAAGACGAACAGATCCGCTCGCTGGAAGAAAAACACCTGCACGCCCGCGATGCACTGGAGCACTACCGCAACGCCATCAAGGAACAGCGCGAGCAGGAGCAGCGTCGTCACGAGGGCCAGGTGCAGCAGGTCCAGGCCGAGCTGCGCCAGGCTCAGCAAAGCGCGATGGTGCGTCAGGACGAGATCACTCAGTTGCACCGTGACAACGAGCGCCTGCTGATCGAGCACCGCGTCACAGCCAGGGAACTGAATGCACTGCAGGAACAGACCCGCGAAGACCAGGCCCGGCAACTCGCGCTAAGCGAACAGGCAAACCGGATTGAAAGCGAACGCGCCCTGCTGCAGGAACGTCTGCGCGTGGCCATGCTGGACAGCCAGTCACGCCAGGACGCGCTGGCCGAGCATCAACAAAAGAACAAGACGCTGGAACTGGACCTGATCAAGGCCCAGGCCAGCATCGAGGCGCTACGCCTGGCGGCCGTCGTTGCGACGACGCCAGAGGCAACGCCTGACGCCTGATCAGTCGGCTACAGGCGTGCGCATGGTGACGAACTCTTCAGCGGCCGTGGGGTGCACGCCGATGGTTTCGTCGAAATGCTGCTTGGTTGCGCCCGCTTTGAGCGCGATTGCCAGGCCCTGCACGATTTCGCCGGCATCGGGGCCGACCATGTGGCAACCCAGCACCTTGTCGGTGTCGGCGTCGACCACCAGTTTCATCAAGGTCTTTTCCTGGCAGTCGGTAAGCGTGAGCTTCATCGGCCGGAAGCGGCTTTCAAACACCTTCACGCTGTGGCCCTGCTCTTTCGCATCTTCTTCGGTCAGGCCAACGGTGCCGATGTTCGGCAAACTAAAGACGGCCGTCGGAATCATCGCGTAATCCACCGGGCGATACTGCTCGGGCTTGAACAGACGACGCGCCACCGCCATGCCTTCGGCCAAAGCCACAGGGGTCAGTTGCACACGACCGATCACATCGCCAATCGCCAGGATCGACGCTTCAGCGGTCTGGTACAGGTCATCCACTTCGACAAAGCCGCGCTTGTCCAATTTGACGCCGGTATTTTCCAGGCCAAGGTTATCCAGCATTGGCCGGCGGCCCGTGGCGTAGAACACGCAATCGGCTTCCAGCACCCGACCATCCTTGAGCGTGGCCTTGAGGCTGCCATCGGCCTGCTTGTCGATACGTGCGATATCGGCATTGAACTGCAGGTCCAGGCCGCGCTTGGTCAGCTCTTCTTTCAGGTGGGTACGCACCGAACCGTCGAAGCCGCGCAGAAACAGATCGCCGCGATACAGCAGCGATGTAGTGGCGCCAAGGCCGTGGAAGATCCCGGCAAACTCGACCGCGATGTAGCCACCACCCACCACCAGTACGCGCTTGGGCAGCTCTTTGAGGAAGAAGGCTTCGTTGGAGCCAATTGCGTGTTCGCGCCCCGGAATCTCCGGAATCTGCGGCCAGCCACCGGTCGCGATCAGGATGTGTTTAGCGGTGAACCGCTCGCCATTGATTTCCACTTGATGAGAATCAACCAGTCGCGCGTGCCCTTCGTGCAGGGTCACGCCACTGTCGACCAGCAGCTTGCGGTAGATGCCATTGAGGCGGTTGATCTCGCGATCCTTGTTGGCGATCAACGTCGCCCAATCGAAGTTCGCTTCACCCAGGGACCAGCCAAAACCACTGGCCTGCTCGAAGTCTTCGGCAAAATGCGCGCCGTACACCAACAGCTTTTTCGGCACGCAACCGACGTTGACGCACGTACCGCCCAGGTAGCGGCTTTCGGCCACGGCCACTTTGGCACCAAAGCCTGCCGCAAAGCGGGCCGCACGAACACCGCCGGAACCGGCGCCAATTACATACAGGTCAAAATCGTAGGCCATTTCACTCTCCTCGGCAGCACATCAGCATACCGACTTAGATGGGGCTGAAAAACGAAAAAGCCACCCGGGGGTGGCTTTCTCTTTAAACACAACGGCGCAGGCGTGAATCAGTAAGCCTTGCCCGTCTTGTAGAAGTGCTCGTAGCAGAAGTTGGTGGCTTCGATGTAGCCTTCGGCGCCGCCGCAGTCAAAGCGCTGGCCCTTGAATTTGTAGGCAATCACGCAACCGTCTTTGGCTTGCTTGAGCAGCGCGTCGGTGATCTGGATTTCACCACCCTTACCTGGCTCGGTTTCTTCGATCAACTTGAAGATGTCCGGGGTCAGGATGTAACGACCGATGATCGCCAGGTTCGAGGGCGCGTCTTCCGGTGCCGGTTTTTCGACCATGTCGCGGACGCGGATCAGGCCATCACCAATATCGTCGCCGGCGATAACGCCGTACTTGTTGGTCTCGGCCGGGTTGACCTCCATCACGGCCACGATGGTGCAACGGTATTTCTGATAGAGCTTGACCATCTGGGTCAGCACGCCGTCGCCTTCCAGGTTGACGCACAGGTCATCAGCCAGGACCACGGCGAACGGTTCGTCACCGATCAGTGGGCGGCCGGTGAGGATGGCATGGCCAAGGCCTTTCATCTGGGTTTGACGGGTGTAGGAGAAAGAGCACTCGTCGAGCAGCTTGCGAATACCGACTAGGTATTTTTCCTTGTCGGTGCCTTTGATCTGGTTTTCCAGCTCGTAGCTGATGTCGAAGTGGTCTTCCAGCGCGCGCTTGCCGCGACCGGTGACGATGGAGATTTCATTCAGACCGGCATCCAGTGCCTCTTCGACGCCGTACTGGATCAGTGGCTTGTTTACCACCGGCAGCATCTCTTTGGGCATGGCCTTGGTCGCTGGCAAGAAGCGAGTGCCGTAACCGGCTGCTGGGAACAAGCATTTCTTGATCATATGAGTCCTTACAAAGGGCTGTGCGTACGGAATTCGGCGCAGTCTAATGACGCCGCAGTCACCTTACAATGGGTCCTGCTGGCGTTGCGATAGCAAGATAGAGAAAAAATTTCTGCGTAAGTTCCGCATATCTTGTGACAAGTGCCCTCACCCACCCCATGGATATGCAATAACCTGGGCCGCAATGCAACGTTTGGCGCTATCATTGTGGCCTTGAATCACATCATGAGACGGTTAATAGATGTCAGAACCCAAAGGCGTAAATGGCTACCTGATCACCCAGCGAGCGGACGGCTGGCACTTGATCAACTTCCACGGTGACAGCGTCGCAGGCGTATTCGCCAGCGAGAGCATGGCCATTGCCGTTGCCGAAGTCTTCGTGGATGAGGCAGGCCATGCGTCCAGCAAGCGGCCCAAGGGCAAATAAGCCTTAAAACCCTGCACAAAAAGCCCCGGTAATCGGGGCTTTTTTGTGTTTGTCTGTACCAAGATGGCAGATCGCTATAATCTTGCGCAAACGCCCCACGACAGTGTCAGCGCCCCCTCTATAACACCTTCGACGACGACCCCACCATGAACAAGATCCTGACACTGATTGCAGTACTGGCGCTGACCGGTTGCACCACCACCTCTGACGTGGTCCTCAAAAATGGCGAACAAGGTTTGACCATCGATTGCTCAGGCGAAGTCAACTCCTGGGCCAGCTGTTACGAGAAGGCCGATGCCTCCTGCGCCGGCACCGGTTACCGCATCATCGGCACCGAAGGCACGCCTGCACTGAGCGAAGAAGACAAGACGCTCGGCAAGGATGTCGGCAATTTCAAGGGCCGCAGTGTAGTGGTCGTCTGCAAATAGGCGCTGCGAGCTTATAGCTGAATCTCGGCAAAGCGGATGCCCAGCCCTCGCAGCGTCTCGGTCAAATCATCCAGGCGCGCGAAGGACTCCACTTCATCCTGATCATCCACCAGGAAAAAACTGCGGCCGCCGCTTTTTTGAAGAAGACGATCCATTCACCCAGATCAGCAGGGTTCTGGATAATGTGAGTGGCAGAAATCAGGCCCTCGGCCTGACAGCTTGTGACGTGTTCACGTTTCATGACGGCGTTCCAAAAACACACAAATGCCGCTTGGCCTCAAGGGTCGAGCGGCATTTTTATCGGATTCAAAAGGTTGGACCTGTTACAGCACTCAGCCGGAGATGCAATCTTCCCCAGCTTTCTTCACGTCACCCGGGCGGATCGGCACGTTGGACATGCTCTCGTAAAGCTTGATGCTACTGCCGCTGGAACGGTCTTCAATCTCGAAAATCGCCGAAGGGTCAGACGAGAATTTCTGTGGCACGATCACCTGTACCCCGTTCTTGTGCGGCTCTATCTGCGATGGCCGACGCGTGCTGGACAACTTCTGCACAATGCACGCCGCATAATCCTGCGGTTTCTTTCCGGAAATCACCGCCAGTGTGGGCGGGGTCTGCTTGATGTCTGCAACCGAAGCACACCCGCCGATCGCCAACGCCAGAACCAACACACTCCACTTCATACAAAAACCTCCGATAAAGACCCTACGACAGCGGGCATGGGAATTTTCTCCCGTAAAAGTAGGACTTTTCTCTGATAACTGGGTAGATAAACTGTTTTAAATTGTCGAAGTCGTCGACGACGGCCCGATAATAAACGCGCTGGGGCTGATAAACT
This sequence comes from Pseudomonas trivialis, assembly GCF_036864995.1. Taxonomy (NCBI): domain Bacteria; kingdom Pseudomonadati; phylum Pseudomonadota; class Gammaproteobacteria; order Pseudomonadales; family Pseudomonadaceae; genus Pseudomonas; species Pseudomonas trivialis. Next base: position 2,755,604 of record NZ_CP142151.1, read on the forward strand.
CCATCTTAACCTACGTATCGTTCTGATTTTTCAGAAAAAGCCCTTCTGGAGACACCTCATGAAATTCATCCACCAGCGTGAGCACCTCAATGAGGGAGACATCGTCGTCATCGAATGCTCGCAAACTTGTAATATCCGTCTGATGAGCGATGCGAACTTTCGCAGCTTCAAGAACGGCGGCCGCCACACTTACCACGGTGGCGCCTTCGATCAGTTCCCGGCCAAGATCACCGCGCCGAGCACCGGTTTCTGGAATATCACCCTGGACGTAGTCACCCGTCGCGCCATTAGCGTTACCCGCAAACCGGCGCTGTCCCACAAGATCCGCATCGTCCGCCGTACCAGCAGCAAGCTGAGCTGACCCGCGCACTGACAGGAATAAAGCTGTGATCACCACCACCAAATACGTCATCAAGTACAAGCTCAACGGCGAACGCCGCTTTGAGTTCGCCCAGCTTGAGTCCAAAAGCATTGAAGAAGCCAGGCAAGCGCTGGCGAAAATTCACGATGCCAGCGACGAAATCAGCGAGATCACCGTAAGCAAGGCGCTGTAAGCCCATGGCCGGCCCCACTGCCGATCTGTTTGCCGACGAGGCCTTGCAGCAACCGGCAAGCCGCGAGCAGATCTCCGAACAATCCTGGGTGCTCAGAGGCTTTGCCTTGCCATGGATTGATCGCCTGCTGCCCGAGCTGAGAAGCCTGCTGGCCCGCTCGCCCTTTCGCAGAATGGTCACACCCGGCGGCTTTACCATGTCGGCGGCGCTGAGCAGCTGTGGCGCATTGGGCTGGACCACCGACAGCACTGGCTACCGCTACAGCCCGATTGATCCCCACAATCAACAGCCATGGCCTGCCCTGCCCGATGCCTTGCGCCAACTGGCCGAGCAGGCGGCGGCGAGCGCAGGCTTCAGCGACTTCGCACCGGATGCCTGCCTGATCAACCGTTACGTGCCCGGCGCCAAAATGTCCTTGCACCAGGACAAGAACGAACGCCACTACAGTGCGCCGGTGGTGTCGGTGTCCCTCGGGCTGCCTGCGATCTTTCTGTTCGGCGGCCACGCGCGCAGTGACAAGCCGCAAAAAGTCTCCTTGTTCCATGGCGATGTAGTGGTCTGGGGCGGTGTCGATCGCTTGCGCTTTCATGGGGTGATGCCGATCAAGGACGGCGAGCACCCGGTCATGGGCGCGCAACGCATCAACCTCACCTTTCGTACTGCCGGCTGATTTGACCGCAAGCTTCAGAGTGCCACGGGCCATCCGTGCAGCTAATCTGCCGGTGAACCGTCAAGAGTCCAGGCCATGAACATTGAACAAGACCCACGCTGGGCTGCTGTCCTCGCCCGAGACCCCAAGGCCGACAGCCTGTTTGTCTACGGCGTCAGAACCACCGGCGTCTATTGCCGGCCCAGCAGCAGCGCACGCCGGCCGCGCCCGGAGAACGTCGAGTTTTTTGACACGCCTCAACAAGCCGAGGCGGCCGGTTATCGGCCGAATAAACGCACCGAAGGCGCCACCCAGCATGCCCGACTGGTGGCCAGCGCGTGTCGCCAGATCGAACAGGCCGACACCGAACCCAGCCTTGAAACCCTGGCTCTGCAGGCCGGGTTGAGCCCCTTCCATTTTCACCGGGTGTTCAAATCGGTCACCGGCCTCACGCCCAAGGGCTACGCGCGCGCCGAACGCTCACGCAGAGTGCGCGACGGCCTCACGCAGCAGGGCACCGTCACGGACGCGCTGTACGATGCAGGCTTCAACTCCAACAGCCGCTTTTATGAGTCGGCCGGGCAAATGCTGGGCATGAAGCCCAGTGACTACAAGGCCGGCGGCACCAACAGCGAAATCCGTTTTGCCGTGGGTGAATGCTCGCTGGGCGCGATCCTGGTAGCGCAAAGCCTGCGAGGCGTGTGCGCGATCCTGCTGGGCGACGATCCGAATGCGCTGGTGCAAGACCTGCAGGACAAGTTCCCCAAGGCCGAGCTGGTCGGCGCGGATCACGACTTCGAACAGCTGATCGCTCAGGTCGTGGGCTTTATCGAAGCGCCTGACCTGGGCCTGAACCTGCCGTTGGACCTGCGCGGCACGGCGTTTCAGGAACGGGTGTGGCAGGCCTTGCGCGATATTCCGCCGGGCAGCACCGCCAGCTACGCGCAGGTCGCCCAGCGCATCGGCGCGCCCACGTCATCCCGTGCGGTGGCGCAAGCCTGTGGGGCCAACAGCCTGGCGGTCGCCATTCCCTGTCACCGCGTGGTGCGCAGCAACGGCGATTTGAGTGGTTATCGCTGGGGCGTGGAACGCAAGCGGCAGCTATTGGAGCGAGAACGCGAGGGTTGAACAGACTGGCCGGATGACCATGGCCCTGTTAAAACAGCGAACCGTCTTACTTACGCTGGAGACCCATCCCATGAGCACCTGGCCAGACACCCGCATTCTCGACCTGCTGGGCATCGAAGTGCCCATTATCCAGGCGCCCATGGCCGGCGCCACCACCACCGCCATGGTCATCGCCGCCAACGAAGCCGGTGCGCTGGGCTCAATGCCTGCCGCGGCGCTGAGCATCGAGCAACTTCGTGACGCTCTGACCACGATTCGTCAGGCAGGCAACCGGCCAATCAACGTCAATTTTTTCTGCCATCAACCGCCCGCGCCAGACGAAGTGCGGGATAGCCACTGGAAAGCGTTACTCGAACCCTACTACCGCGAACTGGGTGCCGACTTTGATTCGCCAACGCCCGTGTCCAACCGCGCGCCGTTTAACGACGAAGCGTGTCGGGTGGTCGAAGCGTTTCGGCCCGAAGTGGTGAGCTTTCACTTTGGCTTGCCGGAAAAATCTCTACTCGACCGGGTGAAAGCTACCGGTGCCAAGGTGCTGTCGTCGGCCACCACCGTTGAGGAAGCCCTCTGGCTGGAGCAACATGGCTGCGACGCCATCATCGCCATGGGCATTGAGGCCGGCGGGCACCGTGGGATGTTTCTGAGTGACGACCTCAATAGCCAGATCGGCCTGTTTGCGTTGTTGCCGCAAGTTGTCGACGCCGTCAGCGTGCCGGTTATCGCCGCCGGTGGTATCGCTGACGCGCGGGGCATTGTTGCGGCCTTTGCCCTGGGCGCGTCAGCGGTGCAGATCGGCACGGCGTATCTGTTTACGCCGCAGGCCACCGTGACGGCTTCCCACCACCATGCGCTGCGCCATGCCCAGGCCAGCGAGACTGCCCTCACCAACCTGTTCACAGGTCGCCCGGCGCGGGGCATCGTCAACCGGGTCATGCGTGAACTCGGCGCGATGAACCCCGCAGCACCTGCGTTTCCCAAGGCCGGCGGTGCGTTGATGCCGCTCAAGGCCAGAGACGAAGCGGGCTTCAGCAACTTGTGGGCCGGTCAGGCAGTGCGCCTGGGCAAAGACATTTCAACCTGCGCGCTGACCCGCGAGCTGGCCGAACAAGCCCTGGCAAAACTGAAGTAGGCACTTCGCGCTGTACCGACAATGGCCAAGCGCTATATATTTGCCTACACAGCGATTGCGCCATCACGCACCGCCAACCCTCAAAGGAGCTGCAGCATGAAGATTCACGCCCCTCGCCTGGCCGTCCTGGTCGCGGCCCTCGCCTTCGGGTCAGCCCAGGCCGATGAAGTCCAGGTGGCCGTGGCCGCCAACTTCACCGCGCCGATCCAGGCGATTGCCGCCGACTTCGAGAAAGACACCGGCCACAAGCTGGTTGCGTCCTACGGGGCAACGGGGCAGTTCTACACCCAGATCAAGAACGGCGCGCCGTTCGAAGTGTTCTTGAGCGCCGACGACACCACCGCACAAAAACTCGAAAACGAAGGCGACACCGTCAAGGGCTCGCGCTTCACCTACGCCGTAGGCACCCTCGCGTTGTGGTCGGTCAAGGACGGTTATGTGGACGCCAAGGGCGAGGTGCTCAAGGAAAATCAGTTCAAACATCTGTCCATCGCCAATCCGAAAGCTGCGCCTTACGGCCTGGCCGCCACCCAGGTGCTGGCCAAACAGGGCCTGACCGAGCAGGTCAAGGACAAGCTGGTTGAGGGCCAGAACATCACCCAGGCCTATCAGTTCGTGTCCACCGGCAACGCCGAACTGGGGTTTGTCGCCTTGTCGCAGATCTATAAGGACGGCAAGGTCACGCACGGTTCGGCTTGGATTGTTCCTGCTTCACTGCATGACCCGATCAAACAGGACGCAGTGATCCTCACCAGGGGCAAAGACAACGCCGCAGCCAAGGCCCTCGTTGACTACCTCAAGGGACCAAAAGCCGCAGCCGTCATCAAGTCCTACGGTTACGAGCTGTAAATGCCGCTATCGAGTGCCGATTTTTCCGCGATCTGGTTGACCGTCAAACTGGCGTCACTCACTACCGTGATCCTGCTGTTGATCGGCACGCCGATTGCGCTCTGGCTGTCGCGCACCCGCTCGTGGTGGCGCGGGCCCATCGGTGCGGTTGTCGCCTTGCCGTTGGTGCTGCCGCCTACCGTTATCGGCTTCTATCTGCTGTTGACCATGGGGCCCCACGGCTACGTCGGCCAGTTCACCCAATGGCTAGGCCTGGGCACCCTCACCTTCAGTTTCGCCGGGCTGGTGATCGGCTCGGTCATCTATTCCATGCCCTTCGTGGTGCAGCCGTTGCAAAACGCGTTTTCTGCCATTGGCACGCGCCCACTGGAGGTCGCTGCCACTTTACGGGCCAACCCCTGGGACACGTTTTTCACGGTGATCCTGCCCCTCGCACGCCCTGGATTCATCACCGCCTCCATCCTTGGCTTTGCCCATACCGTCGGTGAGTTCGGCGTGGTGCTGATGATCGGCGGCAATATCCCGGACAAGACGCGGGTGGTGTCAGTGCAGATCTACGATCATGTCGAAGCCATGGAATATGCCCAGGCCCATTGGCTGGCGGGCGCCATGGTGGTGTTTGCATTCGTCGTGCTGCTGGCACTTTATTCCAGCCGTAAAACCCGCATGGGCTGGAGCTGATGTCGATGATCGAAGTACGTCTGCACAGGAAGTACCCAGGTTTTGCGCTGGATGTGGATTTGCACCTGCCCGGGCGCGGTGTGACGTCGTTGTACGGGCACTCCGGCTCCGGCAAGACCACCTGCCTGCGCTGCATCGCCGGGCTGGAGCGCGCCGAACACGGGTTTATCCAGATCAACGACGAGGTCTGGCAGGACAGCCGCAACGGGCTGTTTGTACCGCCCCATAAACGCGCGTTGGGCTACGTGTTTCAGGAAGCCAGCCTGTTTCCTCACCTGTCGGTGCGGGCCAATCTCGAATTCGGCCTCAAGCGCATCCCGCGCCAGGCGCGCCGTGTCGATATGGCCCAGGCCACCCAATTACTGGGCATCGGCCATCTGCTCGAGCGCAACCCCGAGCACCTGTCCGGCGGTGAACGCCAGCGCATCGGCATTGCTCGCGCCTTGCTCACCAGTCCCAAGCTGCTGCTGATGGACGAACCGCTGGCCGCCCTCGACAGCCAGCGCAAGGGCGAAATCCTGCCGTACCTGGAACGTTTGCACGACGAACTGGATATTCCGCTGCTCTACGTCAGCCACGCCCAGGATGAGGTCGCGCGCCTGGCCGATCACATCGTGTTGCTCAGCGACGGCAAGGCGCTGGCCAGCGGTCCGATCGGCGAAACCCTGGCGCGCCTGGACCTGCCTCTGGCGCGGGGCGACGATGCCGGCGTGGTAATCCACGGCACCGTCAGCGCCTATGACGCTGCCTACCAACTGCTCACCCTGCAACTGCCCGACAGCGCCTTGTACATGCGTGTCGCCCACGCGCCGCTGGCATTGGGCCGTGCGCTGCGGGTGAAAGTGCAGGCGCGGGATGTGAGCCTGAGCCTGCAGGCGCAGGAGCACAGCAGCATCCTTAACCGTCTGCCGGTGACGGTCACCGAGGAAATCGCCGCAGACAACAGCGCCCACGTGCTGGTGCGCCTGGATGCCGGCGGCACACCGCTGCTGGCACGGATCACACGGTACTCCCGCGACCAGTTGCAACTGCACCCCGGGCAGGCGTTATGGGCACAGATCAAGGCAGTCGCGGTGCTGGCGTAACCATTTGGCACGACCGCACATCGCTGCGGTCAATCAGACATACCGGCCTGATCTGTTGCCAAGGAAGTTGCCCATGCCCGATTCCGACCTGCCCCGCGACCTGCACTACGTCGATGACACCCAACCTGGCATCACCCGCAAGCAGTTGCGCGGCAAATTCCAGTATTTCGATATCAATGGCAAGCGCATCACCGATGCCCACGAAATCAAACGCCTGAATGCGCTGGCCGTGCCGCCGGCCTACACCGATGTATGGATCTGCGCCGACCCCCGCGGCCACTTGCAAGCCACCGGCCGCGACGCGCGCGGGCGCAAGCAGTACCGCTATCACGCGCGCTGGCGCGAAGTGCGCGACACCGACAAGTACTCACGCCTGCAGGCCTTCGGCAAGGCCCTGCCCAAGCTGCGCAAACAACTGGAAGCGCAATTGGCCGAGCCCGGTTTCACCCGTGAAAAGGTGCTCGCGACCGTGGTGATGTTGCTCGATGCCACCTTGATTCGCGTCGGCAATACCCAGTATGCCCGTGACAACAAATCCTACGGCCTGACGACGTTGCGCAACCGCCATGTCGACGTCAAGGGCAGCGAAATCCAGTTCCAGTTCCGTGGCAAAAGCGGCGTTGAGCACCAGATCAGCGTGAAGGACCGGCGCCTGGCTACCGTGGTCAAGCGCTGCATGGAATTACCGGGGCAAAACCTGTTCCAGTACCTGGACGAAGACGGTGAGCGCCATACCGTCAGCTCCCACGATGTGAACGCCTACCTGCACAGCCTCACTGGCGCGGACTTCACCGCCAAGGACTACCGCACCTGGGCCGGCACCGCCATGGCGCTGGCGGTGCTGCGCGAGCTGGAGTGGCAGCCCGAATCCGATGCCAAACGCCATGTGGTAACCATGGTCAAGGACGTGGCCAAGCAGTTGGGCAACACTCCGGCGGTGTGCCGCAAGTGCTATATCCACCCGGCCGTGCTCGAACATTTCAGCCTGGGCGAGCTGTCCAAACTGCCCCCGCCACGACTGCGCAAAGGGCTCAAGGCCGAGGAAGTGGCGCTGGCCATGTTCCTTGAACAACTGGCTGAGGCGAGCTAGGCTTAAGCTCCTTTATCGCTGACCGGACGACTGCCGACGTGAACAACTGAGCCTTTCAAAAATGTATCTGCAACAGGCCGCCCTACGTGCCTGTTGGCCTGTTCGACATTTTCTGGAGGTGCCTGTGACTCACGTCAAGCGGCTACCCCTATTGGTTTCCCTGCAACACCTGTGTTTCCAGTTCGCCAACGGCGAAACCCTGCTGGAAGACCTTAACCTGTCCATCGATCACACCCCGACCGGCGTCGTCGGCCGCAATGGCTGCGGCAAAAGCCTGCTGGCCCGGCTGCTCGCCGGTGTGCTGACGCCGTCTTCCGGCAGCGTGAAAGGGTCTGCCAGCGTGAAGTACGTGCCGCAGACGGTGGAGACTCAGGCGGGAGACACCGTCGCCCATCTCAGCGCAACAGCCCCCATCCTCGCGGCGCTTGAACGCATGGCTGCCGGCACCGCCGAGGGCGCCGATGTGGAGTTGATCGATGATCGCTGGGACCTGGCCGAGCGCTTGCGCGCAGCACTCGATGCCGCCGGTTTGCCTGACGTTGACGCGCAGACGCCGGCCGAACATCTGAGCGGCGGTCAGTTGGCGCGGGTGGCGATTATCGGTGCGCTGTTGGCGGCGCCACAATTGCTGATTCTCGATGAGCCGAGCAACCACCTCGACAGCGCCGGACGCGCCTGGCTGCTGCAGGTACTGCACTTCTGGCGCGGGGGGCTGGTGGTGGTCAGTCATGATCGGCAGTTGCTCAATGCCATGGGCCGCATCATTGAGCTGTCACCCCTCGGGGCCCGGCTGTACGGCGGCAACTACGAGGATTATCGCCAACAGCGCGAGGCGCAGCAGCATGCGGCAGTAGCCGAACTGGAGCGCGCACGCCTTGAGCGCAGCCGCGAACGGCAACGCCTGCAACGCCAGAACGATGATCTGCAACGCCACGCCGCGCGCTCGCGCCAGCATGCGCAGAATGCCAACGTCGACCGGCTTACCCGGGCGCGCTGGAAAGGTGCCGCTACCGAGGTGGTCAGCAAAGTGCGCAGTGCGCAGCAGGCGCACAAAGGCCAACTCGATGCCCAGGTGCGCCAGGCCTGCCAACACGTGGCACACGAGACACCCACCCTGCTCGCCTTGCCGGCCTCGACAGTGCCCAACGGTCGTCAGGTGATGAGCCTTGAGCGAGCGCAACTGCCGTGGCTTGATCCACTGGTACCTTCAACTTGGCTGACGCTCAGCCTGGCCGGGCCCGTGCGCATCGCCGTAAAGGGACTTAACGGCTGCGGCAAATCCACGTTGCTCAAGCTGCTGGCCGGTCAATTGCAGGTCGCCAGCGGGGTCTGTTCGGTGCATCTGCCGACGGCGTATATCGACCAGCATCTGGCGCTGCTGGATAACGGGCGCTCCGTGGTCGAACAGCTCAACCTGCTCGCCACGCCGCTGGCCGAAGCCGAACTGCGCACCCGCCTGGCGTTGCTGCAACTGGATGCGCTGCGGGTGACCCAACCGGCCGGGCAACTCAGCGGCGGCGAACGCCTGAAAGCCGCGATGGCGATCGCCCTGTGGAGCGGGACGCCGGCACAATTGCTGCTGTTGGACGAGCCGACCAATCACCTGGACCTGGAGTCGGTCGTGGCGTTTGAGCAAGCCTTGAAGCACTTCACCGGGGCAATGGTAGTGGTCTCCCATGATGAGGCCTTCCTGCAGGCCATCCAGCCGACTCACCTGTTGATCTGGCAAGAAAAAGGTTGGCAACTGGTGCGTACTTGAGCCCCACACCGCCCTGTGGCGAGCATGCTTGCCTTGCGTTGGGCTGCGCAGCAGCCCCAAACCAGGCGCTGAGCGGTATCAGGTACACCGTATTTTCCTTAATTGGGGGCGCTTCGTACCCCAGCGCAGGGCAAGCCTGCTCGCCACGAGGGTGTGGTGGGCGGGGATGGATCATGCCGGCCATCCACGCATTGCGCCGCCGTTCAAAGCGTTCTACGGTAATGGCCGATTAATCTCACCCAGGATCCGCGCGCATGCTGCCTTTATCCCGCAAACCGTATGCCAGCGCTGCGCTCGCCCGTCGGCGACTCTGGCGCGGGCGCGTGGGCCTGATGCTGGTGGCCGGGCTGTCGGTGCTGGCCGGGATGACCGATGCCATTGGTTTTATGGCCAGCGGCGATTTTGTGTCGTTCATGAGCGGTAATACCACGCGCCTGGCAGTGGCGATCAGCGCGGGTGACCTGGGTTTGACTGCGCGCCTGTTGCTGCTGGTCGCCACCTTTATTCTGGGTAACGCCTTGGGCGTGGTCGTCAGCCGGCTGGGCAAACGCCGGGCACTGCCGTTGCTGCTGTGCATCGCCGCGCTGCTCTGCGCCGCCGCGCTCTGGCCGTTGGCCGATACGCTGCCCGCGCTGCTGGCGGCGATTGTGGCGATGGGCATGCTCAACGCGGCCGTCGAAGAAGTGAACGGACTGCCGGTGGGGCTCACTTATGTGACGGGGGCGCTCTCGCGATTTGGTCGTGGGCTGGGTCGCTGGGTGCTGGGGGAACGACGTAATGGCTGGCGCGTGCAATTGATCCCGTGGACGGGCATGTTTGTCGGCGCGGTGATCGGTGCGTTGCTGGAACAGCAGATGGGCATGCGCGCTTTGTGGATCAGCGGTGCACTGGCGGGGGTGTTGGGGCTGGTGTCGCTGAAGATTCCACGGCGCTGGCAGTTGAGCTTCATGCCACGTTGAAGAGCGGTAAATGCGAGGCCCGCTCGACGTCAAGGCCTCGACATCCCTGTACCGGTAAAGAGCCATTACGTCGAGCGGGCGGGTGAATCATAGGCCAATGCCCCCGGGCTGTCCCGCAGGGCATTTCTGAAAACCGCTGAGGCAAGGATTACAGGCAGGTCGCCAGTGCGGCCAGGCGACGCTTGGCAGGCATGCTGTCGGCGACGGCGTAATACTTCACGCTGGATCCGGCGCCCGCGCTTTGCACGTCGACAAAGTAATCGCCGCCGGTGGTGTAGACCGTGAAACCGCCCGCCCCGACCGGCTCCTTGAAGCCGCCGGCATCCACGCCGAACACGCTTTCATCCTGCCAGCCGTACTGGATGCATTGGGCAACCACCAGCGTGCCCTTGTCCGACGCCAGTGTCTTGTAAGGGCTGCCCGCGCGCGCCTCTTTCATCTTCGAACCGGCGCACCCCGTCAGGGCTGCCACTACCAATGCACCTAATACCACGTTGCGCATGCCATCGCTTCCTTGGAAAAAAGGCGACTCTACCACTGCAGCACTCTTTTTTCGCCTGATCGGGCCGTTGCCTGTGACGATCCTGCTCAAGCGAGCCTGACCGACGCCAGCTCCACCGAATCGCGCGCTACGCGCAAGTCGCAGGCGTCCTGATTAAGGCGGTGAATGGTGTTGAGCAGACGCTGACGCAGCACCTCATCGCCAAGCTGTTCGACGGCGCGCATCAGCTCGTACGCCGCCGTTTCGTTGTTATCGGCGACGGCATCGAGGGTCTTGCGCAAGTTGCGAGTGGCACGGGTCACGCGGATTTTTCCTTCTTCAGCAATGGGCAGGCACTGTAGGACATGGATGTTTCATTTTAATTTCAAACAGTTGTGGTTCGTTCGCCGGTCTTTGATCCAGATCAATCGCAACAAGTTTTTTCCGAAATATCTGGCAATATGCTGGCGGTTGACGGCGCTGGCGAACTTTATGTTGGCGAACTGATCCATGCTCTGCACGTCAGGCCGCCGCAGGCCTGCGCATTGGCTGTTGGTCCCCTGGAGCGTTCATACATGCTTGTCGCAATTGGCATTTTTATCTTCACCATCGTGCTGGTCATCTGGCAGCCCAAGGGCCTCGGGGTCGGCTGGAGCGCAACGATGGGCGCGATCCTGGCCCTGGCCTTGGGCGTGATCAGCCTGGCGGACATTCCGGTGGTGTGGCACATCATCTGGAATGCCACCGGCACCTTTGTCGCGTTGATCGTGATCAGCCTGCTGCTGGACGAGGCCGGGTTCTTCGCCTGGGCCGCGCTGCACGTGGCACGCTGGGGCCGTGGGCGCGGCCGGCGTTTGTTTGCCTACATGGTGCTGCTGGGTGCGCTGGTGTCGGCGCTGTTTGCCAACGATGGCGCGGCGTTGATCCTCACCCCAATCGTGATGTCGATGCTGCTGGCCCTGCGCTTTTCGCCAGCGGCGACCCTGGCGTTCGTGATGGGCGCCGGCTTTATCGCCGACACCGCGAGCCTGCCGCTGGTGGTGTCGAACCTGGTCAATATCGTCTCCGCCGACTACTTCAAGATCGGCTTCAATGAATATGCCGCCGTGATGGTGCCGGTGAACCTCGTCAGCGTGGCCGCAACCCTCGCGGTGCTGCTGTGGTTTTTCCGCCGCGACATCCCGCAGACCTACGACCCCGCCGACCTGGACGACCCGGCCAGCGCGATCCGTGACCGTGGCACGTTCCGCGCCGGCTGGTGGGTGCTGGGTATTCTTCTGGTCGGCTGTTTTGCCCTGGAACCCCTGGGCATTCCCATCAGTGCGATTTCCGCCGTGTGTGCGGTGCTCCTGCTGGTGATTGCCGCCAAGGGCCACACGATTTCCACGCGCAAGGTATTGAAGGACGCGCCGTGGCAAATCGTGATCTTTTCCCTGGGCATGTACCTGGTGGTCTACGGCCTGCGTAACGCCGGGTTGACCGACTACCTGGCGACCTGGCTCGACACCTTCGCCACCCACGGCGTGTGGGGCGCGGCCATGGGCACCGGCGTGCTCACGGCACTGCTGTCGTCGGTGATGAACAACCTGCCGACCGTGCTGATCGGTGCGTTGTCCATCGAGTCCAGCCATGCCGTGGGCGTGGTCAAGGACGCGATGATCTACGCCAACGTCATCGGCAGCGACCTGGGCCCGAAGATCACCCCTATCGGCAGCCTCGCCACCCTGCTGTGGCTGCATATCCTCGCGCGCAAAGGCATCACCATCAGTTGGGGCTACTACTTCAAGGTCGGCATCGTGCTGACCCTGCCGGTGCTGTTGATCACCCTCGCCGCCCTCGCCTTGCGCCTGAGTCTCTGACGGCTCTATGCTCTCGGCTTTTGTCAAAAGGACGTGGGCATGCTGTCGATCTTTGTATACGCACTGGTGTTCGGCTTCGTGTTTTGTCTCTCGCCCGGCGCCGTCCTGGCAGAAACCCTGCGCCGTGGCCTGCTCCACGGCTTCACCCCGGCGCTGCTGGTGCAGGTTGGCTCGCTGGTGGGCGACGCGGTATGGGCCGTTATCGGCCTGACCGGCATCGCGCTATTGATCCAGCACGATGCCGTCCGCGTACCGCTGACCGTGGTTTGCGCGTTGTACCTGGCCTGGCTCGGTGTGCGCAGCTTGATCGATGCCTGGCACCTGCCGGCAGCCGATAACGCCCCTGCCAGCTCCCGGCAAAATGCGCTGGCGGTGGGCGCGGCGATTTCCCTCGCCAACCCAAAGAACATCGTTTACTGGGGCGCCCTGGGCAGCGCGTTGTCCGGCATCGTCGGCGCCACACCCAGCCACGGGCAAACCCTGATGTTTTTTGCAGGCTTCATGGTCGCGTCGGTGCTGTCGTGCTTTCTCGTTGCGGGGCTGGTGAACCTGCTGCGCCAGAACGCTTCGCCCACCTGGCAGCGCGTCATCTACGCAGTGTGCGGGCTGGTGCTGATTTACCTGGCCGTGCTCGCGGCGCAGGGTATATGACGCGATGTATACCAATCGTTATCTGAATGGACGCTGACCCATGAACCGAATCGAACAGATTGCGCTGATGGCGAACTACAACCAGTGGATGAACCGCAAGGTCTACCACGCGGCCGCCCAACTGACCGATGAAGCCCTGCGCAGGGACCGCCAGGCGTTCTTTGCCTCGATCTTCGGCACCTTGAACCACCTGGCCCTGGGCGACATCGTCTGGCTCAAACGCTTTGCCAAGCATCCGGCCGGGTTTTCGGCCCTGACCCCCTTAAATACCCTTGCCACCCCCGCCAATCTGAAACAACTGGCATTCACCGACCTGCAGGAACTCACCGCCCTACGTGTGTGGCTGGACCAGATGATCATCGACTGGGCTGTGACCTTGCACGACGACGACCTCGACCAGCAATTGAGCTACCACACCATGGCGGGTGACGCAGCCAGCAAGCCGTTCTTCAGCCTGCTGGTGCACTTTTTCAATCACCAGACTCACCACCGCGGCCAGGTGACAACGTTGTTGAGCCAGGCCGGACAGGATGTGGGGGATACAGACCTGCTGGCGTTGATGGATTGAATCGTCGGATTTTTCTGTAGATAACTGATCTACCAAGGTTTTTAGCCCGCGCAGAGGATCGATAAAAGCCCCCTTCGACCTTGCATCGAAACGCCCGGGACTATATATTCCCAACCCTGCTGCACCGCGCTACCGCCCGAATGGCGAAACTGGTAGACGCATGGGACTTAAAATCCCCCGCTCGTAAGGGCGTCCCGGTTCGATTCCGGGTTCGGGCACCATAGATATCAAAGGGCTTGCCAGGGAAACCTGAGCAGGCCCTTGTCTTTTTCGTTGCGCAATATCTCTCCAACCGCGTTCTGCCGAACGACACTAAGGTAGTTGCTCTCATGTCAGAACCGCGTATTCGAGCGCTTGCTCTATGTGTCTTTCACCATCACGGAAAAATACTGGTCAATCAGTTCCACGACGCTGTTGAAGCACGAACCCTCTTTCGCCCCATTGGCGGGGGTATTGAGTTCGGCGAGAGAGGTGTGGATGCCATCGCCCGTGAAGTGAAGGAAGAGCTGGGACTTTCGATCAGCGACATCCGATTGATTGGCACGCTGGAAAGTATTTTCACCTACGCAGGCAAGCCAGGGCATGAAATAGTCTTCGTCTATGATGCAAGGTTCGACGACGCAGAAGTCTATGAGAAACCCTGGCTGGAGGGCCATGAAAGCGATGGGGCAGCGTTTCAAGCCACATGGTGTTTTGGCTCAAGCTTCGACGCTGGAGCTCAGTTAGTACCTGAGGGGCTCTCCGAGCTGCTGGGGTGGGTGCAAAAGTAGAACGGAGCCCCATGGAAGACAGCCACTGCCTCGGCGCCACCGCATGGCCGGCTGTGGAGTGCTAATCCACGGAAAGTCCTGCCACCTTCAACCCATCTGCTCGAACCGCCGCCGCTTTAGGAACAACCCCATCCCCAGTGCAACGGCAAAGATCGACAGCAACCCCAGGTCAAATCCAGACAAGCGGATTTGGCTCGCGGCAACGCAACCGGCCGCGCCTATCGCTACCAGCAGTACCCCTAACCATTTGCGAAGCGGATACGACTTAAGAAACCGATCGAGCAGAAAGAACAGCACCAGAGCAGCGGCCAGTTGGGTAATGTCAGACATGGGTTTCTTCCGTCAGGTCTTGATGATCAGTGTCGAGGCGGTACGTTGCGGGCCGATGCCGCCATTTACCTGAGCCTCAATACTCACCAGTATGTCGCCTGCATGATAGGTGGGCAGGGTTTCATTCACATACATGCGCACACCGGCGCCGACAGGGGCACCCACATAGGGGGAGGCAACATAAGAGGTGGCGCCAGCGAACGCCGAGGCCGCCAGATTGGCGATTTTGGTGCGTTGGGCGTTGAGCACATCGCCCTGCTGCCGCGTCAGCGGCTTGGAGATGCCGATCATCATCAGGCACGGCAGGTTCTTGACCAACATCTTGTCATATACCTCGACGACCTTACGGTTGACCTCGTAGTGCGCGTTTTGCGCCTCTCCAAAATGCAGCTCGCGCAGGCGCCCGCGTTCGCTGTCGGTGAGGGTGATCTGCGAGACGCTGAACACGATCCCGTGATTGCCGATGTATTGGAAAGTCCCTTCGAACTTCATTGCACGCCTCCTTTCGAATCAAGGGTGAGATTGTCTAGAAGGCGTGCGTTGAATTCAAATTAATTCACCTGGAGGGCAAGGTGCGTTGTGTCGTGGTCAACTAATCCCGGAGACGACGTTAAGTTTTCCCCGCGCCAACCCATCGTTGAATTGGTGAAGCCGAATCCAGTTGTAACGATGCATCAAAAAAGCTGGCATCAATCGATGAACTACTCGCATAGAGACCCGTTCGTTTCTCATCGTCCTTGGTGATCTCATAGGCCTTGCTCACATCTCGGTTCAACCCCGTCGTAGAGTCAGCGTTCGTCTCGGCATCCCCCCTTACGACGATTTCACCTGCCCCCACAGTGGCTCGGACGATCTGTTCACGTTCTTTCTCGTAGTTCCAACCTTCAACGCTCCAACCGGTCTGGCCTTCCTTGCCTTTGCCCGCTTGGCTGCTGTCTTGTGCTGCCTTTGCTGTCACTGCTTCCCGCTTTGTAGGTGCCGCCAACGTTCAGGTAGTAACCATGCTCTTTATCCTGCCCCGCGATATCGCTGAAGCCGAGCGTCCCAGTATCCAATTTGAGGTTGCCGTTGTCGGCGGCGATGACAGCGCCGTCGATTTGAGTGTGGTTCTCAGTTCTGATATCGACTAAGTTTTTTCCGGTGATGCGGGTTTGTTCTTCAACCCAATCGGTTTTGCCGGTGGTCCTACCATAGCCGACCGAACCGCTGACCCCGGCGCCCGGGCCGATGGTAGCCGTAACGCTGATATCAAACTCTTTGCCCTTTACATCGCCCTTATCAGTTATCGACGAAACGTTGAGGTCACCGCCAACGCGCCCCACTATTTCATCGGCTCTCAGGTTTGCTCCGCCGATCGTGGTGTCCTTGCCGCTGACAAAACCCAACCGGTCGCCCGCATAAAGGTATGCCTCTTGTTGGCGTTGGCCTTCTCGCTCCAGGTTGCCCTTGCCCATATTCACGCTGACGTAAACGCCTATACCTTCGGAGCCAAAAGTGAGGCCTGCTTCCCCGCCGCCGCTGTGGCGGTTATTTTCACTATTACTGTCGTTGTGCGCCGAACGAATGTTCAAATCGTTACCAGCGTTCAGTTCGATGTCCCGCTGAGCTTTAACCTGCGTCCCGATCAGGCTCAGGTTATTGCTGGCCTTGAGATTGATATCTCGACCGGCATCCAGTTGTGAAGCCGTAGAGGAACCCATAGAGCTCTCGCCCGTGGCCGTTCCGAAGCTGCCTCCAGCACCCAATTTGATTCCACCACTGGTGCCACCATGAATGCCTCCCCAACTTTGAGTGTTGTTGGTTTCTTCACTGATACTGCCTTTGGCGATATCGAATGTGACATCGCGACCTTTGATATTGATGTCGCGGCCCGCATCGAGCTGGCTTCCCTTCACCAACACGTCGTTGCCGGCGTTAAGGTGGAGATCGTTACCGGCGTTTAAAGTCGAAGACCGATTGATTTGCTCGATAACCTGCTGGCTGTTCGTTTGTTTGCTGCTGCCAAACTTCCCATCCAGCGTCGGCCCACTGACAAACTGGCTGACCGAATCGACCGCTTTCAGTGTGCTGGACCCTTTGCTGACGTTGTCCTCCCCCTTCCCAGCTCCGCTCACCGCCTCTTTGGTGTTTGCATAGTTGTGATTGATCGAAACGCCAAGCCCATTACTCTCTTTCTGCCGCACTTGCTCGGTGAGTACACTTTCGCGAGCGGCATCGATGTTGATATTCCTCCCTGCAGTCAGATCAATATCATTGGATGCACTGAGGTCCGAGCCGCGCTGATTGATATCGCGCTTCGCATTGATCGCTACATCCTGCCCGGCACTGATTTGGCTACCGGCGGCGGTTTCTCGTTCAACGCGATCGCTTTGCGAGCTGACTTGAGTACCCGCGAAGAAGCTGACACCGTTTCCATCACTGGAAACCCCAATGCCCGCCTGCTTCGACTTTGCCCAACCCCGCTCGCTATTCGTGTTCTGCGCGGCGACGACATTCACATCGCGCCCCGCATTCAGGCTCACATCACGGCCGGCGCTGATTCCACTGCCTACCAGATTAATGTCGCGCTCAGCCTGCAACGTCGCATCACGATCTGCAGACACCTGGCTTCCCACACTGGTACTGCTTTGCGCTTCCTGGCCGGCTTTTTTGCCGAGGAAATCGCGATGAACCCGCCCGACATCGAGCCGGCTTTCTTCACGTATTTCTCACTGCGGCTATAAGCCGTGTCATTGGCGGAGATCAGGTTGATATCGCCTGTGTCCTTGACCAGACCCGCTCTCAGCTCGGCATCGTTTTCTGCGTTGATTTCACTGGCTCGCAGGCGCACGTCATTGCCGGCAGCCATCACCACGTCATTGCCGGCCTCCAGTTCACTGCCGACCTGGCTGGCGGTGGTTTTCAACTGACTCTTGCCACTTTTGGAAAGCCCGAGGAATCCGGACTTGGTTTTCTTGCTGTAGGAACCATGTTCCTCGACACCCGAGAGCACCGCGATATCACCTGTGGCGCCCAGCAGCAGGTCGCCACCGGCTTTCAACTGGCTGCCGATCACGGTGACGTCGCGCCCACCCTCGATGTTCATCCCGCCATCGGCTTTCTTGCTGGCATTGACCGTTAGATCTTTACCAGCTTCGACGACGGAGGCAACGTTGGTGCTGTCGTAGCTTTCGCGCTGTTCGCTTTTGCTGCGGCCGAACGAACCTTTACTCTTTTTCGAGTAGAACGAGGCGTCTTCATCCAGTGCCGACAAGATGTTCACATCACGCTGTGCCTCCAGCGCGACGCTGCCAGCACCCGAGATTCGGCTGGCGGTCAGCTCCAGATCCTTGCCGGCACTCAGCGACACGTCGCCACCTGCGGTCAATACGCTGGAAACCTGGCTGATGTGGTTTTCCGAACGGGTGACTTTCTTGGTTTTGCTCCCCGAATGCTGCTCATCTGCCGCAGACAAGATGCTCAGATCTCCCATTGCAGCAATTGCCAAGTCGCGTTTTGCATCGATTTGGCTGGCTATGGCACTCACATCGCGCCCAGCCGTCATGCGCAGGTTCTCTCCTGCATCGATGGCAGAGCCGGTCTGAGTGACCGATGAGGACCGCGCCCACATCCCGCCATTGCCGGAATCACGCGTTTCAGTCGAGACAATATTGATATCCCGCCCAACATTGATCAGCGTATCCGCCCCGCTCTTCAGCACACTGCCACTGTTGGTGAAATCGCGGCCCGCCTTGATCGTCAGGTCGTTGGCCGCTTCCACGCGAGCCGCGTCGCCGAAGTAGCTGCGGTTGTCCTCACCCATGCCCAGCCCGGTGAGGCTGCGTTCGTTGATCACATCGCCTTTCACGGCCGTCAGCGTCACGTCCCGCCCGGCGATCACGCCGCCGGACTGGTTGACGATATTGTTGCCGGTCAGCAGGTCCAGGCGGTTGCCCGCTTCGATGCGACCGCTGTTGATCAGGTCGTTGCCGGCGGCGGCCGAGAGGTTGTTGCTGGCGCGCAGGGTGCCGGCGTTGGTCAGGTCCTTGCCGGCGATCAGGTTGACGTCCTGGCCGGCGATGAGTGCGCCGTTGGAGGCCAGGCGCTGGTCGGCGCTGGCGAGGTAGAGCACCGGCACCAGGACTTTTTCGCCGTTCACTTCGTGCTCTTCCAGCCACACAATGTCGTGGGTCAGCGCGGCGACCTGTTCGCCGGTGAGTGATACGCCCACCGAGAGGCCGAGGCTCTGTTTGCTGTGGATGGCGTTGTCCATCAGGTAGCGGAACAGTGCATCGTCGGAATCACCAGGCTGCGATCGATACAAATGTTATGGCACTTGGGATAAAAAAGAGACAGATTTATTTTCCAAATAAAATAAACTTGTC
Organism: Pseudomonas trivialis; assembly: GCF_036864995.1. NCBI lineage: Bacteria > Pseudomonadati > Pseudomonadota > Gammaproteobacteria > Pseudomonadales > Pseudomonadaceae > Pseudomonas > Pseudomonas trivialis. The sequence goes on from NZ_CP142151.1 coordinate 2,774,510, forward strand.
CCTTTTTTCAAAACTTCAGCCACCCCTCATTAACTTTTAAGATTTTTAGCTAGCGTCGCAGACATTAACTGCATTGTTCTGGAAGAGCTCTCAAAGCCATCAGCTAGGACGTTCAATACATCTTCAACATCAAGGATACTACCAGCCAAAAAAAGTGAATTGATTGACTCTATAGCGTGAATAGCCACACATTCGTCTTCCGCCCTAATCAACTCTAATAGAACATATAGAGCTCGCTCATCATTCACGTCACTTAACGATTCGGCGCAGCGACCTCTCCACTCTTCAGATTTCATTGACAATGTAGATTTCAACTTACACCAGTCGAAATCATCGAATTTATTTACTTGAGAGCAGGCAACATCGACTCCTATATCAGACCAATAATCTTCAGAACTGATCGATTCTAGAAAAACCTCATACTCTTCAAACATTTTTCACCTATTAGAATTTTGTTGGATCAGTACAGCCTTTACCACAAGGGTAGCCAGCAGTCACTCTATCACCTACTTTAATAACCTCAACCTTAACTCCATTTACCGTCGCCTGGTGCAATGAGGCGCCATCAGCGCGAGTTGCGATTGCCGGCCCATTTCCAGTGGCTCGTACCGCGTTCATAGTCTCCGCGTCCGACCATGATACTGGGAACAAGGTACTTGTCTTAATTTTCGAAATATTTCCATCCGAAAATTGGGCTACCAGTTTTGAATTTCGACTTCCATCTGCGTTGCTTGATAAAACTTCAACAGCGTAATCCGGATGCACATCGCTTATATCTCCTGAATGAGCGCCTATAATTTCGTTTTTTGGATTTCCTGAGGAAGAGATTTTACGCTCACCGTAAAGTATTTTCTGCTCAACTTCTGGAGATATGAAAGTTTTGCTTATTAGTGAATATGGACCTGCGATCTCATTTGAGGTGAGAGGTCCCCTATCATCTACAGTCGCTTCAAGCTTCTGGCTCGGCAATAGAACCGATGCTCTCTCTCCACTCGCAAGTTTCGCGGCTCCTCTGAACAGCGCAATTTCCAAGGCCGCACGTGCTGCCGCCGTTCCATAATCACGCATCGGGTTAACATCACCCGGATAGGTATCTGAACTGAAAGAATCCAGTACCTTGCCTCCCTGCGTATATTGGTAAGGTGTAAAGAGCTCACCCGTCGCTTGCATACCATCGTGAAAAGACAGCGCACCGCCCAAACCAGAAAGCGCAGGTACGGCACACCCCACTAATGTCACGCAGGCTGGCGTAGACAATATCGCACCACCTAACCCGGCAGCAGCCCCTATAGCCCCCAGGACGGCTCGGCTCGCATTACCCGAGCGAGTAAGCGCTTTGTCATTCTTAAGCAACGCGTCGTTTGCCTTATCCCAACTGCCGTACTCATCGAAAGCGCCCGTTGCCAATAGTTGCTTTTGAGCATCCTTGAAGCCGTTGCCATCCAACTCAAGATCGCGGACATATTTGTAGTTACGATCATCAACTGGAACGGAAGAACTGCATTGCACCAGGGCGCACGCTGCAGCCTTTAATTTGTAAGCGTTGTTTGGATCCTCCTTTTGTAACGCCTCAAGCGCGATTGTTTCCTTCTGGTGCAACTGGCGGTTGTATTGATCCGCCATTTGCGAGACCCAGGACGCCTTGTTGACATCGCCTCCAGCCAGGCCGGCGGCAGTTAAACCTACAATTTGCGCGAACCCTTGTCTCATTTCAGGTTGCTTGTCGAACGTATCGTTCAGGATCTGCGCCATTGCCTGGCTAGCACCCGCAGCGATTGCGCCAGTCTTGAAATCACCACCTGTAGCACTGGCAACCGCGCCGCCAAATAATGCGTGCATGGAGACACGGGCGGGTCCACCTTCTGCCCACGCTGCCATACCGTTGATATCACCGGCCGCCTTGGCGGCCTGCCAATGCTCTTGAGCGTAATTGCCTACATAATTGAATGCTGTCGCAGCCACAACGTTTCCAGCCTGCGCAACCAAGCCACTTGTAATGTTTTGGCCTAAGCTTCCGCCACTGATCGCAGTCTGGATGGTTCCAGCAGCCACCCCTTGTGCTGCAGCATGAATCGCAAATCCGCCAATCCCTTCCAGCGATTTCAGATCAAATCCTTTGGTCAGGTTATTGAACGGCGCAGTCGTCCCTCCCAAATAGGGATCAATGACACCTGTCGTAAAACCGCCAGTGATCCCCGAAATCGCCGCATTCTTTAAGCTGTTACTGCTAAAGGTGTCCTTGAAAGCGGCCCCGAGGTTTCCTTTGTTGTTAATAACGCTAACCGCACCTGTACCGGCCATTGACGTAACCGCAGCCGTAGCCATCGCATTGCCCCAACCGGCAGCCGTGAACTGAGCCCCAGCGGCCAAAGCCTGTGATGTAGTAGCTGCAGCCATTGTCATTCCGGAGCCAGCCCCCGCTCCCGCAGCACCACCTATCGCCGCACTGGCCGTGCCGGCAGTCAGAACCGTCACGATGATGATGATCGCCAGCATCGCTCCCTGCCCAAGGCTGGAGTTACTGTACTTGTAAGAGTCGTGCGTCTCCTTGATCAGCTTCCAGTCAACATCGCCACGCTTCTCGGCGTCTTTCAACCACGCCATCTGCGGATCAGCCTGCACCATCGCATCAATGGCCTGGCTAACCGTCTGCTGATTCACCTGCTTCACATCAATATGCAGCCCATCCAATGCTTTGATGACAACGTCACCTTTCGCCGCCATCTGCGTTTGCCTGAACGTTTCGTCGGTATTGCCCTTACCGCTCATGCTGTTCCAGGCGAGGCTCGATTTGCTTTTTGAATGGTTCTCCTGATCCAGGTCCTTCACGCCCTCGAAGTTGATTCCTCCACCACTTTGCAGGGTCAGGTCTTCACCGCTTTCCAGCTTGGCCGCTTGATAGCGTTGATCGCCGCCGCTAACCAGCGCGACGGCGCCACCGCCCTTGACCTCGCTTCCCACATTGACGACCTTGGTCACTTCATCGTGCTTGGTCTGCTTACTACCCCAACTCCCCTTCTTCTTCATGTCATACAACGAATAATCACTGTCCTGCGCCGCCAGCACATCCAGCCGATCACCCGCCACCAGATACGCCTCATCCCCCGCCGTCACCCGGCTGGAAATCAGCGCCATGTCATTCCCCGCGCTCAGGCGGATATCCGCCCCGGCGCTCACGACAGTGCCGACCTGGCTGACGTGATCTTCCTGGGTGGTTTTCTTTTTGCTCTTGGCCAGCGAGTGGTCCTCGTCCGCTGCCGAGGCCAGGTTCATGTCTTCTCTGGCCGACAGGCCAATATCGCGCTTGGCGTCGATCACGCTGGCGATGGCGTTGAGGTCGCGCCCGGCGTTCATCTGCACATCGCGGCCGGCGCTGACGGTTGAACCGCTTTGCGTGGTGTTGGAGGTGTGTTTCCACATGCCTCCGTCGCCGGAGTCGAGGGTTTGCGTGGCGACAATATTGATATCCCGCCCAACATTGATCAGCGTATCCGCCCCGCTCTTCAGCACACTGCCACTGTTGGTGAAATCGCGGCCCGCCTTGATCGTCAGGTCGTTGGCCGCTTCCACGCGGGCCGCGTCGCCGAAGTAGCTGCGGTTGTCCTCGCCCATGCCCAGCCCGGTGAGGCTGCGTTCGTTGATCACATCGCCCTTCACGGCCGTCAGCGTCACGTTCCGCCCGGCGATCACGCCGCCGGACTGGTTGACGAGGTTGTTGCCGGCCAGCAAGTCCAGGCGGTTGCCTGCTTCAATGCGGCCGCTGTTGATCAGGTCGTTGCCGGCGGCGGCCGAGAGGTTGTTGCTGGCGCGCAGGGTGCCGGCGTTGGTCAGGTCCTTGCCAGCGATCAGGTTGACGTCCTGGCCGGCGATGAGCGCGCCGTTGGAGGCCAGGCGCTGGTCGGCGCTGGCGAGGTAGAGCACCGGCACCAGGACTTTTTCGCCGTTCACTTCGTGCTCTTCCAGCCACACGATGTCGTGGGTCAGCGCGGCGACCTGTTCGCCGGTCAGCGACACGCCCACCGAGAGGCCGAGGCTCTGTTTGCTGTGGATGGCGTTGTCCATCAGGTAGCGGAACAGTGCATCGTCGGAGGTCTGGCCGTCGAGGAAGCGTTGACCGGTGCGGGCGACGACGGCCTGTTGGATCAGGCGCTGTTCGTAGAGGCCGTCGCCGAGGCGTTTGGCGCTGTCGTCGGGGTTGTAGCCGAGGCCGGCGAGCAGGTAGTCCGAGCTGACGAATTGCTTGAGGTCGGTGAGGACCGGGTTGGTTTCGATCAGGTATTTGTGGGGTTGCGAGGCGGCTTGCGGGGTGGCGAGGCCTTGCACGCGGTTGATGGTTTGGGTAGCGACGGACGTGCTGCTGTCCACGGCCTGCGGGGTGACGCCGGGGATGTTGACGGGCGCGCTGCGGGTGGTGGCGACGGTTGTATCGCGAGACGCGTTCGACAGGCCGGGCTGAGCGGTGGTCGCCGGCGCGGTGATCGGGGTGCTGGCGTCACGTGCGGCAGGCGTCAGGCCAGGCACGTTGAGGTCCGGGCGAGACACCTGGGTGGTGTCGCCATTGCCGTGGTTGATTGCAACGTCCGCGGTCCGCCCCGGTTGCCAGGCGCTGCTGTCGGTGTTGCCCGCAACGTTGATCGCGCTGGCGTTGGCGTTGATGCCACCGGCTTCGCGGGCGGTCAGCACAACCTGATGCACGCCGGCGGCGGTTGGCGCGGCATCGGCGATCTGGAAGCTGCGGCCCGATGTGGCGGGCGCAGATTGCTGACGTTGCGCCACGCCGACGCTGGCGCCGCCCAGGGTCCAGCTCTGCGGGCCGGTAGCGCCGCTTACCTGGCTGTCGTTGGCGGCCTGGCCGCTGAGACGGAACAGGCCGTTTTTGCCGGTGGGCAGGCTGAAGCCAGGCAAGGCAATCGGGTTGACCTGTTGCAGGGCAAGGCCGGGCGGCAGTTCGCGGTTGATGGTGACCATGACCGCCGTGTTGCCGCTGACCTGGGTGGCGCCGACCCGCGATGCATTGCCGCTGACGGCGACGTTTTGGCGCACCACGCTGTTGGTGAGGTTTTGCGTGGCATTGATGCTCACGGCGCCGCCGGCTTGAACCACCGCATTGGCCGCACTCGAGGCGCCGACGGTGGTGCTGTTGAATGGCCGGGCACCGACCATTTCCCAAGGGCCATCGGCGGCGCCGATGCTTGGATCAACCGATCGAGCGGTCGCGACGCTCAGCGGGCCGTACTGAGTGGTGCCGTTGGTATCGTCACGACCATTGCGCCGGTTGACCACACGCACGATGGACTCGGTGCCATTGCTGGTCCACGCATGGATAGTGGGTGCAGATGCATTGTAGGAAGGATCATGACCACGGTTGTAGTTCATCACCGTCACCATGAAGCGTGACAGGTCGTAGGGGTTCACATCGCCGTAGGTGTAAGAACGGCGCAGGGTGTATTCGCCGACCGAGGCCCCTTCGTTGGTGAAGTTCTGCAAGGCGAAGTTGATGTTGCCGCCGGCGGTGAGAGTTGAGTTCGTGTTGCTGAAGTCGCCACCTGCGACTGTGAAATTTCGCCCGGCCGTCATGCTGGCCGAGGCCGAGTCTGCAACGATCTGCGACTTGAAGTTCTGCGCCCACACCAGGTAACTATCGGCGGTGCGGTTGGTGTCAATCGACGCACAAATGCTGCACTGCACGCCGATATAACTGGATACCAGCCCGCCGGTGGTGGTGAACACATCCTTGCGGTTCTCGATACGCGCCGCCGCCAGCTTCAGGTCACCGCCACTCTCGATCGTCGCCGACAGGTTGTTGATCGCGCTGCTCTGACCGTCGTTGTCATCCCTGGCGATGCTCACGTTGCCCAGACCGTAAACGTCGGCAAAGCGGTTGGTGAAGGTGTCGACCCGCAGCGCCATGTCGCCGCCGCTGAAAATCAGGCTGTTCTGGTTCAACAGGGTCGAGCCGGCCAGACGCAGATTGCCGGTGCTGCCCAGGGTGCCGCTGTTGTTGATCGTGGCTGCGCTGACGGTCAGGTCGGTGGCCGAGGTGATCCGGCCTTCATTGGCCAGGGTGTCGCCCACGCTGATGCGGCTGCTGCCGCCACTGGCGATGCTTGCCTGTTGCGCAACGGTCAACTGCGCGGCGGTGAGGTCCAGCGCGCCCACGCTGCTGATACGCCCGCTGCCCCCGTAGCCACCGGTCAACTGCAACCCCAGGCTGCCATCGCTGGCGATCAGGCCGTGGTTGGTCCACTCGCCGCCCTTGCCTTCCAGGCGCGATGACGCCAGCAACTGGCCGGTTGCGGTCTGGGTAAAGGTGCCGACGTTGACGTATAAGCGCCCCGCCTGGATTACGCTGCTGTTGGTCCAGGTGTCGGCGTTGAGGGTCAGGCCGCCACGGGTGACGATGTTGCCGCCGGCGGCGGTGACGTTGGGCAGGGAGATATCAAACTCGCCCTCCCCGCTGTGCAACAACTGGCCGCCGTTGTTCTGGAACGAAGCAGCCGCGAGGCTCAGGTCGGTGTTGGCGGTTTCAACGAGGCCGTTGCGGTTGTCGAACAGGTTGCCGATCTGGAACTGGGTCTTGCCGCTGCGCGCCAGGGCACGCAGTTTGCCGCCTTGGTTGGCCAAGTCACTCGCCTGCAGGGTCAGGGTCTCATCGCTTTCGATCACCCCTGACTGGTTGTTCAGTTGCCCGGTGAGGCCAAGGTCGATGCGCTGGTCGGCGATTTGCCCGTTGCCGTTGTCCAGCGAGGCGCTGCGCACGAGCACCGCCCCGTTGGCGTACAGCCCGCCGTAAGTATTGAGCATGCGCGTGGCGCGGATGACGGCGTCGCCGTTCTGCGCGGCGATGCGGCCTTGCCCGTTGTCGACGGTAAGCGCGACCAGGTTGATGCGCTGGCCCTGCACCACACCGGCCTTGTTCTGCGCCAGGCCGTTGAGCAAGCTGGCATTCAAGTTGGCGTCCACCAGCCCGGTCAGGCTGGCCACGCTACCGCCCTGGTTGCTCAGGGTATTGGCTTTGATCACTGTGTCGCCGGTTTGCGCCAGCAGTTTGCCGCCCTGGTTGTCGATGTCGCCGTTGATGTCGAGGCTCAGGCCGCTTTGGCCTTGCACGGCGCCGCCGGCATTGGTGAGGCCTGCGGTATTGATGTTCAGGTCGGCTTCCTGACTGTAGATCAAACCGTCGGCATCGTTTTGCAGCAGGCCGGTGCTGCTGATCGCCACGCGACTTCTCGCAGCGATGGTGCCGCGCTGGCGGTTGTCGAAGCCGCCGGCCAGCAGGGTCAGCAGGCCCTGGCTGACCATCTGCCCGCCCTGGTTGTTGACCTGTGTCGCGCGCTGCAACAGCAGCGGGCCGGCGCTGGCCAGTTTGCCATTGGTGTTGGTCAGCGCGCCCAGCAGGTCGAGGGTCATGCGGTCGTTGCCGGCGACGGTGCCGCCGCTGTTGTCGAGGTCCGAGGCCGTGACGGCCAGAGCTTTTTGCGCATTGATCGTGCCGGCCTGGTTGCCCAGGCTCAGCGCTTGCAGATCAAGTTCGGCGCCGCTGTCGATCAGGCCGCCGCTGCCGTTGTTCAGCGCGCCACTCACGCCAAGGCGTTGCCCTGCGCCGCTGGAAAGAATGCCGCCGCTGTTATCCAGGCGCGCAGCGGTAAGGTCCAACCGCCCCTGGCTGACCAGCGCACCCGCGCCGGTGTTGAGCAGTGCGCCGGTGAGACGCACATCCACTGCGCCGTTGCGGCTCGACAGCGTGCCGTTATTGCGGTTGTCGAGGCTGCCGCCGGTCACGCTCAAGCCCTGCCAGCCGGACAGCAGACCGCCCTGGTTGAGCAGCGTTGCGGCGTTCACCGACAGCAACTGGCTGCTGATCAACTTGCCGCCGGTGTTGTTCAGGGTATTGAGGTTCAGCGTGAGGTTTTGCCGGGTCGACAGTTCGCCGTTCTGGTTGTTGATTTCGCCCACGCGGTTCAGCACCAGCGCGCCCTGGGCGGCGATCAGGCCGTTGCGGTTATCCAGGTCGGTGTTGTCCAAGTCCAGGGTCACGCCTTCGCCGCCGACGATTTGCCCGCCGTTCAGGGTCAGGCCGCTGAGTTTCAGGTCCAGCGTGCGCTTGGCCGACACTTCGCCGCCGCTGCCGGTGCCGAGGGTGCCTGCCGCGAGGTCCAGAGTGCCTTGGCTGTTGATCAGGCCACGGGCGGTGTTGTCCAGGGTCGCCGCAGTGAGCACCGCGCGGCTGCCGCCCAACAGCGTGCCGCCCTGGTTGTTCAGCAGGCCGTCACTGGTCAGTTGCAGCTCGCCCCGGCCGTTGAGCGTGCCGCCCTGGTTATTCAGGGTGCCTGCGCGCAGGTTGAGGTTGGCGGCGCCGACCAGGCCCTTGATGTTGGCCAGCGCCTGGCTGATGCGCAGCGTCAGGTCGCCATTGCTCAGCAGCCTGCCGCTGCTGTTGTCCAGGCTTTGCGCGGCCAGGGTGAAGGCCTGGTCGCTGGAAATTTCACCGCTCTGGTTGTCGACGCCGGTGAGGTTGCTCAGCAGCAATGCGCCGCTGGCATTGATCAGGCCTTCCCGGTTAATCAATTGCCCGTTGCTCAGGTCGAGGCTCAGGCCGGCCTGGCTGAACAGCTTGCCGGCCTGCTGGTCGAGGCCGCTCACCGTGGCGCTCAGCGCTTTGACGCTGCCGATGCTGCCGCCGTTGTTCAATTGGCCGGTGGCCAGGCTCAAGCTGTCGCCGCTGGTGAGGCGCCCGGCCTGGTTATTCAGGGTGCCGGTGGTGACGCTGACCGGGCCTTTGCCGCTGATGCTGCCTTGCTGGTTGCCCAGGTTGGCACTGCGCAGTATCAGGCCGGCGTCCGTCACCAGCTCGCCGCCCTGGTTGTTCAGATCGGCGCGGGTGGTGACGTCAAGGGTTTGCGCGCTGGAGAGGCTGCCTTGGGTGTTGTCCAGGCTGCGCGCCTTGACGTCCAGCGAGCCTTCGCTGCTCAGCAGGCCTTGCTGGTTGGTCAGGTCACCGGTGAGGTTCACCACCAGCGGCTGTTGACTGAGCAGCTTGCCGCCGCTGTTATCCAGCGCGGTGCCTGTCAGGGTGAGGCGCTGACCGTTCAGTTGGCCGCGCAGGCGGTTGAACACCTGCTCCACCACCAGGCTCAAGCCTGCGGCGGCGAAGACTTTGCCGCCGTCGCTGTTGTCCAGGCGCTGGCCGGTGAGGTCAAGGTCGGCGTTGCTGGTCAGCTCACCGCCGCGGTTGTCGACGTCACCCACCTTCAGCGTCAGGGTTTTGGTAGCGCCCAGCAGGCCCTTGCGGTTGTCGAGGCTGGCAGCGGTCATCAACAGGGTGTCGGTGCTGAGCAACTGGCCCTGCTGGTTGTCGATGCGACCGGCGTTGACGGTGACCTTGGCCTTGCCCGCCATTTCGCCCGCGCGGTTGTCGAGGGTCGACGCCGTCAACAGCACGTCGGCGTCGCCGATCAGGCTGCCACGCTGGTTGTCGATCAGGCCGTCAGCGCTGACGTCCAGGCTGCCACGGCTGCTGAGCAGGCCGTCGCTGTTGTCGAGGCTGGCGCTGTGGGCCGTGAGGCCGACTGCACTGATGCTGCCTTTAATGTTGGCCAGCGCCTGCTCGATGCGCAGCGCCAAAGCCTGGTTGCTGATCAGCTTGCCACTGCTGTTGTCGAGGCTGCGGGCCGCGAGGGTGAAGGCGCTCTGGCTGGAGATTTCACCGTTGCGGTTATCCACGCCGCCGAGGTTTTTCAGCACCAGCAGCGGCGCGTTGATCACGCCGGCGTTGGTCAACTGGCCTTGATGCAGGTCCAGGTTCAGTTGGCTGCTGCTGAACAGTTCGCTGCCGCTGGACTGGGTCAGGCTGGCCAGGTTCGCGGTCAATACGCCGCCGCTGGCGATGCGCCCGCCGTTGCTCAGGTCGGTGGCCGTAAGGTCGAGGCTGTTGGCGCTGATCACGCGCCCGCCCAAGCCGTTGTTGAGTTGCCCGGTGGTCAGGCTGGCGGCGCCCTGGCTTTTCAGCAGGCCCTGGGCGCTGTTGTCCAGGCTGGCGCTGCCCAGGGTGAGTGCCTGTGCAGATTCCACCACGCCGCCCACATTGAGCAGTTCGCCGTCGCTGGTGAGGGTCAGGTCGCCGGCACTGGACAGGCTGCCGCCGCTGTTGTCCACCCGCTGCGCATGCAGTTGCAGGACGCCTTCGCTGCTGAGCTTGCCGTGCGTGTTGTCCAGCGCGCCCGAGAGTTGCAGCGCCAGCACCCGCTGGGCGGCCAGTGTGCCGTCGCGGTTGTCCAGGTGCGCAGCCTTGAGGTTGACCTGCTGGGCAAACACCAGCCCCTTGGCCTGGTTGATGACGTCGGCCACCGCCAACTCCAGCGCGGTACCGGCCAACACCTTGCCGCCGCTGTTGTCCAGGCGTTGTCCACTGAGCTGTGCCTTGAGCTGGCCGGAAATTTCCCCAGCGCGGTTGTCCACGCGCTCAACGTTGAGTTGCAGCGCTTGGGTGGCGCCGACCAGCCCGCCGTTACGGTTATCCAGGTCGTTGCCGGCAAGGTTCAGGTTGCCCTGGGCGACAAATTCGCCGCCCTGCTGGTTCAACACGCCGACCGTGGCATCCAGATCGGCCTGGCTGGCGATACGGCCCTTGCTGTTGTCTGCGGTGTCCAGCGTCAGGCGCAACGGCCCGACCGCGCTGATCAGGCCGCCCTGGTTGTTCAGCGATTGTGCGCTGAGGGTTTGCGTCTGCCGGCCGTTGAGCACACCGCCACGGTTGTCGACGCTGCCGGCCGTCAGGCTCATGTCGCCCTTGGACAACACGCGGCCCTTGGCCTGGTTATCGAGCAGGCCCTGGAGCTGCACCGTCAGGCTGCCATCGCTAACCAGATTGCCGGACTGGCTGTTATCCAGGCTCGCAGCGTTGACCTGCAAGTGCTGCCCGGCCCCGAGCGTGCCGCCCTGATTGAGCAACGTCCCATGGGTGGTCAGGTTGAGGCTGACGTCGCCCATGACCTGCCCGTTGCGGTTGTTCAGGGTCATGGCGTCGACCACGCTGGCGCCGGCGCTGGACACTTCGCCATTGCCGTTAAGCCACTCGCCGGCCACGGTCAGGCCGAGGTCCTTGGTACTGTTGAGCACGCCGTCAGTGTTATCCAGCTGGGCTGCCTGGGCGCTGAGGCCGGCGGCGGCGATCACGCCCTTGAGGTTGACCAGGGCCTGGTCAACGGTGAGGGTCAGGGCCTGATCGCTCAGCAGTTTGCCGTTGCTGTTGTCCAGGCTTTGTGCCGTCAGGGCGAATGCGTGTTCGCTGGAGATTTCGCCGTTTTGATTGACGACGGTGGCGAGGTTTTTAAGCACCAGGACGCCGGGGGTGTTGATCAGGCCGGCGCTGTTGTCGAGCACGCCGTGGTTCATGTCCAACGTCAGGCCGGCGCCGCTGCGCAGTGTGCCTTGCTGGTTCAGCAGCGGACCGTTGAGCAGCAGGCTCAGGTTGCGTTTGGCGTAGAGGTTGCCCTTGAGCTGGTTGTTCAGGCGTTCGGCGCTCAGCTGGATGTTGCCGTTGGCGAGTACCTTGCCGCCGGCGCTGTTATCCAGTTGGCGGCCATCGACCGCCAGATCGGTAACGCTGGACACTTCACCGGCACGGTTGTCCAGGCTGTCGACGGTCAAGGTCATGACCTCGCCCGAGTTGAGCAGGCCGCTGCGGTTGTCCAGGCCCGTCCCCGTCACACTGAGCTGCCCCGCAGCAGTGACGCTGCCGGCGCGGTTATCGAGTTGGCCGATGGTCAGCGCGAGGTCACGCTTGCCGGTGATGCGGCCAGCGTTGCGGTTATCAAGGCTGGCCGCGCTCGCCTGCAACAGGCCGGCGGAGGCCAGCAGCCCGGTCTGGTTGAGCCATTGGCCGCTGATCAACGCATTCAAGGTGCCGTCGCTGGTGAAGGTGCCGCCGGTGTTGTCGAGGCTCGCGGCGCGCACATCCGACGCCTGCCCGGCGAGCAGGCGGCCGTTGCGGTTGCTGAGGGCGCCCGCTTGGTTGAGGGTCAGGCGCTGGTCGGCCTGGATCAGGCCGCTGCCGTTATCCAGCAACGTGCCGCTCAGCAGGGTGTTGGCGCCGAGGATCTGGCCCTGGCGGTTGTCCAGGTCGGTGGCAATGTGAGCACTCAGGTCATCGCGCGCGCTGAGTTTGCCAGCGGTGTTGATCAGGCTGTTGGCGCGCAGGTCCAGGCCGCTGGCGGCGATCAGGCCTTGGCTGTTGTCCAGCGCCTGGGCGATCAGGACCTGCAGCCCTTGCTCACTGAGCAATTTGCCGCCGCGGTTGTCGAGGCTGTCGGCGGTGAAGTTCAGCGCCTGGGCACTGGAGAGTTCGCCGCCCTGGTTGTTGACGCTGTTGAGGTTGCGCAGCAGCAATGCGCCGGGCGCGTGGATCAGGCCGCCCTGGTTATTGAGGTGACCGTGGTTGAGGTCCAGGTTGACGAGGGCCTGGCTGTAGAGGTTGCCTTTGAGGCTGTTGTCGAGGCTGGCGGCGCTGACCTGCAGTTGGCCGATCGCACTTAACAGGCCGGTCTGATTCAGCAGTTGCGCGCTGATCAGTGCACTCAATTGCCCGTCACTGGTCAGCTTGCCGCCGCTGTTGTCCAGGCTGCCGGCGCCGATGGCAACGCCCTGCCCCGCGAACAAGGTGCCTTGACGGTTATCGAGCAGGCCGGCGCTATTGAGGGCGAGCGAGGTATCGCCTTGCATCAGGCCCTGGCGGTTATCCAATGACGCGCTGTTGACCGACGCGGTGCGGGCCAGCAGCTTGCCGCTGCGGTTATCCAGTGCAGCATCGACCTGTGCGAGCAGGCCTTCGCCGGCGCTGAGGGTGCCGCTCTGGTTACCCAGGCTGCCGGCCTGAATATCGAGGTTTTTCGCCGACACCAGCCCTTGGGTGTTGTCGAGGGCGCGGGCGATTCGCAGGGTCAGCGCCTGTTCGCTGAGCAGCCTGGCGTTGGTGTTATTCAGCGCTGTGGCGGCCAGGGTGAACGCCCGAGTGCTGGAAATTTCGCCGCCCTGATTGTCGACGCTGTCGAGGTTGCTCAGCAGCAACTGGCCGGGAGCGTTGATCAGGCCGCCCTGGTTGTTCAAATGCCCGCCGTTGAGGTCGAGGCTGACATCGCCCTGCCCGAAAAGCCGGCCATCGTTGTGCTGGTCCAGGCCGGTGACACTGGCAGTGAGCACCTGACCGCTGCTGATGCGCCCGCCTTCGCTGTTGTCGACCTGACCCGCGTTCAACCCAAGCCGAGCGTTGCCGCGCAGGTTGCCCTGCTGGTTGTTGAGCGAACCGGCCACTTGCAGCGTGAGGGTGTCGGCGAGCAGCGTGCCCTGACGGTTATCCAGGCTACCCAGGCGCAGGCGCGCGTCGCCCTTGGCGGCGAACAGGCCGGCCTGATTGAGCAACTGGCCGGCGATGGCGGCGCTCAATGTGCCGTCGGTGGTGAGCTTGCCGGCGCTGTTGTCGAGGCTGGCGGCAGTCAAATCGAATGCACTGCCGGCGGCCAGGGTACCGCGCAGGTTGGTCAGCGCCGCGCTGGTGATGGTCAGGGCATGATCGCCCTGGACGGTGCCATCGCTGTTGTCCAGCGCGCCGCTGCCGACGACGAGGTCGGTGGCAACCAGCTTGCCGTTGCGGTTATCCAGGTTGCCGGCGGTCAATTGCGTCGACTGGCGCGCGGTCAGGCGACCGCTTTGGTTATCGATCAGTCCTGTTGCGTTCAGGTTCAGCGATTGCCCGGCCGACACCAGGCCTGCCACGTTATCCAGCGTATCGAGTTGCAGCGTGACCTGCGCCTGGCTCGACAGCTCACCGTTGCGGTTGATCAGTTGGCCGATGTTCGCGGAGAGTGTACCGGTGCTGCTGACCAGGCCGCTCTGGCTGTTGGTCAATTGCGCGGCGTTGATGCCAAGGCTGTCGGCGCTCAGGATTCGGCCCTGATGCTGGTTGTCGATCTGCGTGGCTGTCAGCTGCGCGCCACGTTGTGCACTCAAGGTGCCGCCCTGGTTGACGAGTTCGCCGGTGTTGACGCTGAGGTCACGGCTGGCGATCACTGTCTTGCCACTGTTGTTGACCGCCTGCGCCGTCAAGCGCACATCGCCCTGGGCATTGCGGCTGTTATCGGCGTTGACGCCAGCCTCGACGATGCCGTTGTTGCTCAGGCGCCCGCCGGCATCCAGCGTGATGCTGTCTTTGGCCGCGAGGGTGTGCTGATTGGTCAATGCGCCCTGGGTGTTGATCGACAAATCGGTGCCTGCGTAAACCGCGCCTTTGGCTTCCACGCTTACCGCTTTGACGGCGACGGCGGTGCCAGCCGTGGTCGTGCCCATCACCACATTGCCGGCGGCATCGATCTGAATATCACCGCCTGCGACCATGTCGCCGGACAGCCGCACCCCCACACCCGCCTCGGTGCCGATCAACTTCACCGCACCGACGTACATGCCGCCCAGCGCCGACGAGTCAATCGCCAGGTCCGGCGCCGCGCTGCCATCTGCCGCGCGCGCCGTGGCTTTCAGGGTGCGTGCGTCCACGTCGTTACGACCGGTGACGAGGGTGAGTTTCTTTGCCTGGATCTGCGCGTTGAGGGTGGCGGCGCGGGTGATGATTTCGAACTGGTCGACGTTGGTGGCGTTAAGGCCGGCGCCTTCGATGGCGACGCTGCCCTGGTCGACCTGATAGCGGCTGACCTGGCCGTTGTCGATCACCGCTTTACCGGTGGTCAGGGTCACTTGCGGCGTGTTGATAAAACCGCAGCCGTTGCAACTGATGCCATAGGGGTTGGCCACGATCACATGGGCCGACTGCCCCGCCACTTCGGTGTAGCCGCGTAACTGGCTGGGGCCGGCGCCGTTGACTTCGTTGAGGATGACGTTGGCGGCGCTGCCCTTGAAGTTCGGGTTGCCAACGATGAGGCCGCCCAATTGGGTGGCCTGGGTGCGGTCGGTGGCGTTGTTGAGGATGACGCCGTTGGCTGCGACGTTGTAGTCCTGAAACTGGTTGTGAGACAGACCGTTGGCGTTGGGCGCCGCGATGTTAACGATGGGCACGCCATTGCCCGCCTGGCCGAGCGTGGTGCCCGGCGCGCTGACCACGATGCCGTCCGCCTGGGCCAGCAGTGGCTGCCAGAACATCGCGTTGGCCAGGATCAACGCCAGCCCGCGCTTGGGCAACCCGAGGAAACTGGAGCGGGTTTTCAGGGCTGCAGAAGGTTGGCGCGCGAGGAAGGCGAACTGGCGAACATCCATGTCAGGTCTCGATGCCCGAAGGCGGTAAAGGTGTTAAAGGAAAAAATCCAGGCGGAAGTAAATCGGCGCTTCACGTTCGGTGATCACGCCGGGTCGTTCCAAAGAATGTGCAAAGGTCACGCTGGCCGCGACGTTCTTGCCGCGTGCAAACAGATCAAGGGAATTGCTGCTCATGCGCCCGTGCTGGTCGCCGTTGAAGCGGTCGCGGCTGATCACGCCCTGGTCGTAACCCAGGCTGGTGCCGTACTCGCTGAACAGCGGTTGCAGCCAGGCCCAGGTCACCGGGCGGCTCCAGCGCAGGTCGTTGCGCCAGTAGCCTCCGCTGTCGCCGGAGAGCATCTGGTCGCGGTAGCCACGCACCGACGATTGCCCGCCGAGGCTCAGGCGCTGCGCGCTGAACAACACGTCTTCGCTGTGCTGGCCGGTCATCAGGCTGCTGAAACTGAAGGCCTCGCCCCACAGTTTGAACGGGTACAGGTAACTCAGCGTGGCGGTGTATTTGCGGTAGCGCGCATCGGCCTGGCCCGCCCGTGGGTTGTGGTTGGCCTGGGCGTCGAAGGCACCGATACCGTCCTGCATGCCCAGGTCGATGTTGAGAAACGACGCGCCGATGCGTCGCCCATGGTTGATGCCGAACTGCGCTTCGCTCAGGCGGTTGCTGCTCAGGGCCAGCTTGCTGTCTTCGATGAAGTTGTTGGTGCGCAGGTAGGCCACGCCGGTGCTGAGGGAGGTTTTGCTGAGGGCGTCGCGGTGGATCACGCGCTCCAGACGCAGTTGGTGGTTCTGGCTGTCGCCGGTCTGCTTGAAGTTGAAACCGTTGGCCTTGGCCCGGGAGCGGTACTCGCTGTCCGAATAGCTGTAGGTGAGGTTCCACCAGCCGAACGGCAGGCTGTAATTGAGCATCGAGTTGCGCGAGGTGCGCTGGTGATCGCTGACCGCATCGTGGCCGCCGCGCAAGGATAACTGATCGGCCAGACCCAGCGGGTTATCCCAGTCCAGGTTGGCGCCCCACTGCTGTTCGCCGGTGCTGCGCTGGCCGCCGTTGTGGCGCGACAGCCCGACGCGCCAGGGCTTTTGCGGGGTGTTCTTGACCAGCACGTCGCTGCCGCCCACAGTCTTGCCCGGTGCCAGCTCCATCTGCGCCTGGTTGGACGGCAGGCGGTTCAACTGGTCGACCATCTGCTCGATTTCCCGCAGGTTGAGCAATTGGCCCTGCTTGCCGGGGAAGCTCATCGCCAGTTGGCGGTCGGTGATGCCACTGCCTTCAGCGCCTTTCAAGCCTTCAAGCCTGCCTTCGACCACCTGCAGCTTGAGGTGGCCACTGGAAAGATCCTGTTGCGGCAGATAGGCACGGCTGGTGACCAGGCCTTTGGCGAGGTAGCGGTCGGTGATGACCTTGAGCACCGCGTTCAATTGCGGCACGCCCAGGCATTGGCCGATATAGGGCTTGATCAGCTCGGCGCGCTCGCCTTCGGACAGCGCGTCGGCACCGGCCAGTTCGATGGTTTTGATCGGGAAGCAACGGCTGTCGACAGGGGTTGCCGGCGTGCCGGACGCTGCGGATTTACCGGGCAGGTCCTTGAGGTCTTCGAGGCGTCGTTGCTGTTCTTCGAGCAGACGGTCCTGGCGGTCACGAATCAGATCGGTGACACCGGGCGTGTCCTGCGGGGCTGCGGCCGCCGTGAGCCAGAAGAAAACGGACAGCAGGCTGAGCCCGGTCCGGTGTAACGAACGCCACATTGTCAGATCCCTCTTTATGGCCTAGTGCCATCAATGGGCGGCGATCATAAAGTGGCAATATAGTGGCGTCAATTAAATGTACGAATCTGTTCCAGTGACAGACTTCACAAAAACAAACTCTTTAATCTTCCCCTCCTCAAGTTTCATAAAGGCAGGAACGGGATCCTTCAGAATTTTCCCGCAGATCGACACGTATGAACGTGTCATCAGCGCAACGCTTACGCGGAAAAATCGAAGGGGTTCACCTGATGCACTTGATCACTAATCTTGGTGATGTGGCAGCTCTGCGGCAAAAAATTGTCGACGACGTTGCACAAAGAGGTTTTACATCATTGCGCGGCCTTATAAGCCGCACAGAAATCGCCCAATGCCTCGTGACCATAAATGAGTATGCGAACACCCGAGAACATCTTGCCTCCTCTGGAGTTTCACCTGCCCAGATCCGCCAGAACATGAGCAAGTGGTCCATCGGCGGCCAAAGTACCTCGCAGAGCAATCTTGCGCGGTTCATGCTGACGATTTACAACCCCTTGTTTCAGGAAGACATGTTCGGGCTGCATAAGCACTTTGAGACGCTGATCGACGTGCGTGACATCCTGGCCGGCCGTGCCAGGCAAAAAGATGAAGATCTCATGCCATCGCGATTCAACGCATGTCGCCTGCAGATCTACCCCGCCGGCGGCGGTTTCATGGGTGCACACACAGACTCCCGTGCCGAGGAAAATCTGCAGAAAGGGTCAGGGCCTTATATACAGCTGGTGATGCTTCTGACGGAGAAAGGACGCGACTACCAACAGGGCGGTGCGTTCGTTATGAAGGACGAGCAATTCGTCGATACCGAGTCCACAAGCCAGGCTGGCGACATCCTTGTATATGACGGCTCTACGATGCACGGCGTCGCGGATATTGATCCTGCAATACGCTTCAATACCAGCGATCTCAAAGGCCGCGTGGTGGCCCTCGCGACAATCTACAACTACAAATAGCTTATAAAAACGCGAAAGCCAGTCGCTGGCGACTGGCTCGGATGCAAGGGCTGCCAGGCACTTACGTTGAGCGGCCCTCGCTTCGGTTTTGTTGTTTTTTAACGCCTTTCCCGTTCTTTCGCTCGTATTGATGGTGGATAAACCACACGACCAGCACCACACCGGCCAGACCAAAAATAAACAGCAACAGCTCTATCGCGGGACCTTCATGTGAAAACATCTTTCGTTCCTCGTCCTGAAGTATCGCGCCGCAAAAACGGGCGCTTCCGAAATTGTTCGTAACAATTCATACATTTCCAGAGTAGACGCCAAAACTGTGCGTGACAACCCCGATGGCGCCAGAACCCTTGATCCAGACGTGTCAGTCGTCGAAAAGCGTTGCTGTATCCGTACTGAAAAAGCGCTGCGGTGCTCGTCTCAAGATGTTGCAAGCTCAGATGGGCAGCGACTCTATCGTCCACCTGCTGACGCTTCCGATGTTCAAGGAATACGCGCTGGTTTTCGGGATCTGGGTTTACAGCCTGCAGTTGCGCACTATTGGCTACTTTTCGAATACGTGATGGACAGACGTGTGTTATTGCGCGGAGCGCTGCCGACGCAATAAAAGTTGAAGCCGAAAAAAGGGGCCATTGCAGGCCCCTTTTGTACACTCAAGTATTACTTGCTCAGCCATGACTCGACAGTGTCGGCGCCATGTTCGGCTTTCCACTCTTTCAAGCCTTTGTGATTGCCACCCTTGGTTTCAATCGTCTCCCCCGTGTGCGGATTCTTGTAGACCTTCACCTGGCGGGCTTTGCGCGTGCCTGCCTTGGGTGCAGCCACCGGAGCACGTCGGCCGCTTTGCGGATCCAGCAAGTTGATCACATCCTTGAGGCTGTAGCTGTACTTGGCGAGCAAATCGCGAAGCTTGGTTTCGAATTCAATTTCTTTCTTAAGACCGGCATCGCCTTTTAAGTTCTCCAGCGCTTGAAGTTGTTCGGCGAGATGTTTTTCGAGTTGGCGGAATTCGGCGAGCTTGGACATGGGCATTTCCTGGAGAGTGGATAATTGTGCGGCACATTCAAATGGACACTTGAATAAGGCAGAAGTATCAATCGAATGTAGCGCGCAACAACAGCGTTTATTTGCGGCGAGCTGACTTATTGTGGCAAGCAGGTTTGTTGTGGCGAGCGGGCTTGCCCCGCGTTGGAGCGCGAAGCGCCCCCAATTAAGAGTCTCTCGGTCTACCTGACACTATGCAGAGCATGGTTTTGGGTCTGCTGCGCAGCCCAACCCGGGGCAAGCCCGCTCGCCACAGTGAAATTTCGACACTGACCGGTCACACGACGTTCATAAACCAGACGGAAGGCACACGCAGACGTCTAAAGTTGTGACGCACCGCGCAGATAACCCCTATGTCGTTTACATCCGCAACACTGTTCAAGGATCGAACTCATGCCCCCGAGTCAACCCAGCCGTACTGCCCTTGCCGGTCATCCGCGTTTTTGTTGGTTTGCTTTCATCCCGGTCATCCCCGCTGTCATCTGGATACTGTCGCAGTCCACTGCCCCGGCCAACCTTGCGGCCTGCGCCGTGCTGGTGTTGGTCGGCCTCGGCGCCTGCGCCTGGAGTGCCCGTGCCCAGCGCGACGCCGTGCACCGCGCCGTCGCGCTGGCAGAGGATTCAGCGGCGCAGGCCGGCTTGCAGGGTGTGGATTCACGCACGCAGCTCGACGAGATCCTGCTCGGCGCCATGCCGATCTGGGCCAAACAAGTGGAAAGCTCGCGGCAGCAGACCGAAGACGCGATCGTGAGCCTGGCCAATCGGTTCACCGGGATTTCCGCGCGGTTGCAGGACACCGTGCAGGCCTCGCAGCACGCCGCTGGCGAGCTGGATGGGCAGGCCGCCGAGGGCGCGCTCAAGGAGCTGGCCAGCAGCGACAGCGAGCTGAGCCAGGTGATCGATTCGCTCAAGGCCACCCAAACCAGCCGTGACCAGACCCTGACCCAGGTGCGCAGCCTCACGGCCTATACCGGCGAGCTGCGCACCATGGCCGCCGATGTCGCGGCCATTGCCGCGCAGACCAACCTGCTGGCGCTCAACGCCGCCATCGAGGCCGCACGCGCCGGAGAAGCCGGTCGCGGCTTTGCGGTGGTAGCCGATGCGGTGCGCAGTCTGTCGAGCAAATCCAGCGAGACCGGCCAGCAGATGTCGGCCAAGGTCGACATCATCAATAACGCCATCACCCAACTGGTGCAGGCGGCGTCCAGCAGTGCCGACCAGGACAGCCATTCCGTTGCCGCGTCCGAGCAGAGCATCCAGCAGGTGCTCGAGCGCTTCCAGAACATCACCGGGCGCCTGGCCGACTCTGCCGACCTGCTCAAGCAGGAAAGCTACGGCATTCGCGACGAGATGACTGAGGTGCTGGTCAACCTGCAGTTCCAGGACCGGGTCAGCCAGATACTCAGCCACGTGCGCGACAACATGCACGCCCTGCACGAACACCTGTTGCAGGCCAGCCAATCGCCGGACCAGGCGCTGGTCGTCGATGCGCGCCAATGGCTGGCGAGCATGGAGGCCACCTACGCCACCGACGAACAACGCCGCACCCACCATGGCGAAGCGGCCGCGTCACAGAATTCTCAAGACATCACCTTCTTTTAAGGAGCACACCATGGCGAAGAATGTATTAGTGGTCGACGACTCCAGCAGCGTGCGGCAAGTGGTCGGCATTGCCCTGAAAAGCGCCGGTTACGACGTGATCGAGGCCTGCGACGGCCGGGATGCGCTGGGCAAGCTCACCGGGCAGAAGGTCCACTTGATCATCAGTGACGTGAACATGCCAAACATGGACGGCATCACCTTTGTCAAGGAGGTCAAGAAGCTGGCCAACTACAAGTTCACGCCGATCATCATGCTGACCACCGAGTCCCAGGAATCGAAAAAGGCCGAAGGCCAGGCGGCCGGTGCCAAGGCCTGGGTGGTCAAACCGTTCCAGCCGGCGCAGATGCTGGCGGCAGTGTCCAAACTGATCCTCCCCTGACCACTGGCGCCATGGAGGGCCTCCCATGCCGATTACCTGCGAAACCGTTGACGGCACCACCTGCGTGGGCATCGACGGTGAACTGACGATCTACACCGTGGCCGAGGTGGCCGCCGCGCTGCTGCCGCAACTGGGCACGGCGCCGCGCCTGGCGCTCGACCTGTCCCAGGTCACCGAGATGGACGGCGCCGGCCTGCAATTGCTCGCGGTGATCCACCGCGAAGCCGAGCACCGCGGCACTGCCCTGAGCCTGGCGGGCCAGAGCCAGGCGGTCGAGCAAACCTTCACGTTGTGTGGCGGCGTCGCCTTCTAGCGCCCGCCTCCCCGTTCAATGCACGACAAAGGAGTGTCCAGGTGAGTATCAACCTCGATCAGGCACAACAGACGTTCATCGTCGAGGCACGCGAATTGTTGCAGGCCATGGAGCAATCCCTGCTGCAACTGGAAAGCGAGCCTGGCGATCAGGATGCCATCGGCGCGGTGTTCCGCGCCGCACACACCATCAAGGGCTCCGCCGGTCTGTTCGGCCTGGAGCCGATCGTGAGCTTTACCCATATCGTCGAAGACGTGCTGGATCGCCTGCGCGATGCCAGTGTGGCGGTGGACGCCGCGCTGATCGCGGTGCTGCTCAAGTCCGGCGATCACATGCTCGAGCTGATCGACGTGGTGGCCAGCCGGGGTGAAGCGCTGCAAGCGCCGGCGCTCGAGCGCGAAGCAGCGTTGCGCCAGGCGCTGAGTGCCTATCAGGGCGCGGACCACGCGGTGGCCGGCATGCCGATGACTGCCGTGGTCAACGACACCCAGGGCGACGTGCTGTGGCACATTTCCCTGCGTTTTGGCGTGGACGTGTTCCGCAACGGCATGGACCCGCTGTCCTTCCTGCGCTACCTCGACACCCTGGGCCGGATACTGCAGGTCACCACCCTGACCGACCGCCTTCCGCCGCTGGACAGTTGGGACGCGGAAAGCTGCTACCTGGGCTTTGAGATAGACCTGCGCTCGGCGGCCAGCCACGCCACGCTCAATGAAGTCTTCGACTTCGTGCGCGACGACTGTGAAGTGCACATCAGCGCCATCGACGACACACCGTTTGAGGAGCCGCCCAGCGGCACCGAACTGGTGGCGCAATCGGAACACTTGACGCCGGCGCCCCAGCGTGTGGCAACGAGCAGCGAGACAAAACCCCGCGATGGCAACTATGTGAGGGTCAACGCCGACAAACTCGACGAGCTGATCAACCTGGTCGGCGAACTGGTGATCGCCAGCGCCGGCGCCAGCCTGCTGGCGCGTTCGTGCAACAACGACCCGTTGCAGGAGGCCACGTCCACCGTCTCCGGGCTGGTGGAAGAGATTCTCGATGGCGCCCTGCACCTGCGCATGATCCCCATCGGCGACACCTTCAACCGCTTTCGCCGCGTGGTGCGCGACGTCAGCCAGGAACTGGGCAAGGACATCGACCTGCTCATCAGTGGCGCGGAAACCGAACTGGACAAAACGGTGGTGGAAAAGATCGGCGACCCGCTGATGCACCTGCTGCGCAATGCCATGGACCACGGCATCGAAAATGCCGCAGCGCGGCACGCGGCGGGCAAACCGAGCAAGGGCCACCTGAGCCTGAATGCCTACCACGACTCCGGCAGCATCGTCATCGAAATCGCCGACGACGGCGCCGGGCTCAACCGCGAGCGCATCCTCGAAAAAGCCCAGGAGCGCGGGCTGGTCGCCAGCGGCGCGCAGCTCACCGATCAGGAGATTTACAACCTGATCTTCGAGGCCGGGTTTTCCACCGCCGAGGCGGTCACCAACCTATCCGGGCGCGGCGTGGGCATGGACGTGGTCAAGCGCAATATCACTCTGCTGCGCGGCACCGTCGATCTGGACAGTCGCCCCGGCCAGGGCACGGTGGTGCGTATTCGCCTGCCGCTGACCCTGGCGATCATCAACGGTTTTCTGGTCGGCATCGATCAGTCCACCTACGTGATTCCGCTGGACATGGTGCAGGAATGCATCGAGCTGGACGAACACCAGCGCCAGTCGAGCCGCGACCAGGGTTATCTGGACCTGCGCGGCGAGGTGTTGCCGCTGGTGGACCTGCGTGAGCACTTCAGCCACGAAGGCCCGCCGGCGCGGCGCCAGAATGTGGTGGTGGTGCGTTACGCCGAGCACAAGGCCGGGCTGGTGGTGGATGACCTGCTCGGCGAGTTCCAGACCGTGATCAAACCCCTGGGCAAGCTGTTTGGCGCACTGCGCGGCATCAGCGGCTCAACCATCCTGGGCAGCGGTGCCGTGGCGTTGATTCTGGACGTGCCCGCCCTGCTCAGCCAAATCGTACAACTGGAAGCCCGTACAGCCCAGGCGCCTCAGTCGCCCTCGGTCGTCGTCCGCTGATGTATTTGCAACTCCATGGAGGTTCTCCGATGAAATGGTTCTACGATCTTAAAATTTCCACCAAGCTGATCAGCTCGTTCCTGCTGGTCCTGGCGCTGACGGCGGGCATGGGCGTTTTCGCCATCATGCAGCTGGGTGCCGTCAACCAGGCCGCTCAGGACATCAAGAGCAACTGGTTGCCATCGGTGCGCGCAGCGGCCGGCATGCGTTTTTATGCCGCCAACTATCGCCTGAAGGAATACCGCCATCTCAGCGCCGACACCGTCGAGGAAAAGGCACAGATGGAGCGAGAGGCCGCCGAAGCGAACCAGCAACTCGAAACCCGTATGGACACCTACGAAAAGCTGATCGTCAGCGATGACGATCGTCAGTTTTTCAACAGCGTGAACACCAGTTGGGACGCCTATCTGGCCAGCAGCAAGCAATTGCTGGAGCTGTCCCGGCAGAACCAGGAAACTGCGGCGCGGGCAATGCTCAAGGGCGAGTCCAAGCTGCGCTTTGAAGAGGCAGTCAGCAACCTGCAAAAAATGGTCGAGCTCAATGACACCGGCGCCACGGTCGCGGGTGACAAAGGCACGGCGTTGTATGAAAACGCGCGCCTGTCGATCATTGCTGCATTGGTCGCGGCGCTGCTGATTGGCCTGGGCCTGGCGCTGTTCATCGCGCGGATCATCTCGCGCCCGTTGCGACAGGCGGCGACCGCCGCCGAGCAACTGGCCGAGGGCAACCTCAACGCTCATATCGACAGCGGCGCCAAGGATGAAACCGGCATGGTGCTCAATGCCATGCGCAACATGGTCGGCAAACTGGCGCATATCATCGGCGAAGTGCGCAACGCCGCCGATAACCTCGCCAGCGCCTCGGAACAGGTCAGCGCCACCGCGCAATCAATGAGCCAGGCCACCAGCGAACAAGCCGCCAGCGTCGAAGAAACCAGCGCGTCGGTGGAGCAGATGAGCGCCAGCATCAACCAGAACACCGAGAACGCCAAGGTCACCGACGGCATGGCCAGCAAGGCTGCCAAGGAAGCCACCGAAGGCGGTGAATCGGTGCAACAGACCGTGGTGGCGATGAAGAAAATCGCCCAGCGCATCAGCATCATCGATGACATCGCCTACCAGACCAACCTGTTGGCCCTTAACGCGGCCATCGAAGCGGCGCGGGCTGGCGAGCATGGCAAGGGCTTCGCGGTGGTGGCCGCCGAGGTGCGCAAGCTGGCCGAGCGCAGCCAGGTGGCCGCGCAGGAAATCGGCGAGTTGTCGTCCAGCAGCGTGGAGATGGCCGAGACGGCCGGCAAGCTGCTCGGCGAAATGGTGCCGTCGATCAACAAGACCTCCGACCTGGTGCAGGAAATCAGCGCCGCCTCCGAGGAGCAGGCTGCCGGTGTCGCGCAGATCAACACGGCGATGACCCAGCTCAACCAGGTGACGCAGCAGAACGCCTCGAGCAGCGAGGAACTGGCCGCCACCGCCGAAGAAATGAGCAGCCAGGCCGAGCAACTGCAACAGGCCATGAGCTTCTTCGTGCTCGACGCGTCACCCAGAGCCACGGTGCAGAGCAGCGCGGTTGACACCGGCAACAAGCCCAACCGCCAGCCACCGCGTCCGGCGGCGCCGGCACCGCGCAAGGCATTTGCCTACAACATGGCCAGCGCCCCCGACGAATCGGAATTCACCCGTTTCTGATCGCACGCGACGCTACGGGCTCACAGGGAGAATCACATGGGCGCAGTAACCCCTTCCCGTCATACCGCGGTTGCGGTCGACGAGGACGCGCAATACCTGACCTTCATGCTCGGCGGCGAGATGTTCGCCATCGGTATTCTAGGCATCAAGGAAATTATCGAATACGGCAGCCTGACGGTGGTGCCGATGATGCCCGCGTTCGTGCGTGGCGTGATCAACCTGCGTGGCGCTGTGGTGCCAGTGGTGGACCTGTCGGCGCGCTTTGGCCGGCAGAACTCGGCCATCACCCGGCGCTCCTGCGTGGTCATCATCGAAGCCCGTACCGAAGACGGTCAGCCCCAGGACATCGGGCTACTGGTGGACACCGTGTCGGCGGTGCAGGAAATCCCGGCCGCGCAGATCGAGCCACCGCCCAGCTTCGGCGCGCGTATTCGCGCCGATTTCATCAGCGGCATGGCCAAGGTCGAAGGCAAGTTCGTGATCGTGCTGGAGGTGGACAAGGTGCTGTCCATCGACGAGATGTCCAGCCTCGCCGAGGCTGGCCAGGCGCCGGCACTCGATGCCGACGCGCGTTGAGGCCCGGTCATGCCAGATACCTCGTCGCTTGATGACCGCGAGTTCGGTCAGTTCCAGTCCTGGCTGTACCGCGCGGCCGGCATCAACCTGTCGCCGGCAAAAAAGGCGCTGGTGGCCGGACGCCTGTTCAAACGCCTCAAGCATTATGAGTTGGAGAGCTATGGGGAGTACTTCAAGCTGATCATGAGCGACCAGCGCAAGGGCGAACTGCAGGTCGCGCTGGATTTGCTCACCACCAACGAAACTTATTTTTTCCGCGAGCCCAAGCATTTTGACTTCCTGCGTCAGCAGGTGCTGCCCAAGGCGGCGCCGGGCAAGCTGTTTCGCGTGTGGAGCGCGGCCAGTTCCTCCGGCGAAGAGCCCTACAGCCTGGCGATGACCCTGGCAGAAGGCCTGGGCACCACGCCGTGGGAAGTGATCGGCTCGGACATCAGCACCCAGGTGCTGGCCAAGGCACGCAGCGGGCATTACGCCATGGAGCGCGCCGGCACCCTGCCCCAGCCGCTGTTGAGCAAATACTGCCTCAAGGGCATCGGACGCCAGGAGGGCACCTTCCTGATCGACAAGCGTTTGCGCAGCCGGGTCAATTTCGTGCAGGTCAACCTCAACGAGCCGCTGCCCGGCCTGGGCGAGTTCGACGTGATATTCCTGCGCAACGTGATGATCTATTTCGATCAGCAGACCAAAAGCCAGGTGGTCGCGCGCCTGTTGCCACTGCTCAGACCCGGCGGGCATTTCATCATCAGCCACTCGGAAAGCCTCAACGGCGTCAACGACACGTTGAAGCTGGTGGCGCCTTCGATTTACCGCAAGCCATGAAAAAGCCCGTCGATGCGCCAGAAGTGGTATTGGCGCCAGGTCAGGTGAGCTTTGCCACACGGCCCACGCGCCTGCGCACCCTGCTGGGCTCCTGCGTGGCATTCACCTTCTGGCACCCGCAACGGCGCATCGGCGGCATGTGCCATTTCATGCTGCCGGCGCGTTTGCGAAAAGGCCAGCCGCTGGACGGCAAGTATGGCGATGAGGCGCTCGAACTGCTGCTGCACCACGCCTACGTCAATGGCACGCGGGCGCAGGACTATCAGGTCAAGCTGTTCGGCGGCGGCGAGATGTTCCCCGAACAGCAGCGCCGCCTGCCGGACCAGGACGTGGCCAGCCTGAATATCCGCGCGGCGCTGGCCCTGACCGAGCGCCATCACCTGCACCTGACCGCACAGGACATGGGCAGCACCGGCTATCGCACGATTGTATTCGACCTGTGGAACGGCAACGTCTGGGTCCGGCACCAACCAATGGGAACACTCCAATAAATGCCTACCAAAAAAATCAGCGTGCTGCTGGTCGATGACTCGGCCGTGGTGCGCCAGGTGCTGTTGGCGATCCTCAACGACACGCCGGACATCCATGTGATGGGCGCGGCGTCCGACCCGATTTTCGCCATGGACAAGCTCGCCCGCGAATGGCCGGACGTGATCGTGCTGGACGTGGAAATGCCGCGTATGGACGGCATCACGTTTCTGCGCAAAATCATGAGTGAACGCCCGACGCCCGTGGTGATCTGCTCCTCGCTGACCCAGAAAGGCGCGGAAACCTCGTTGCAGGCACTGTCGGCTGGCGCCGTGGAAATCATCACCAAACCCACCACCGGGCTGAAGAATTTCCTGATCGACTCGGCCGCCGAACTGGTGGCGGCGATCCGCGCGGCGGCCAACTCCAACGTCAAGAACCTCGGCAAACGCGCCGTCAGGCCAGCCGCCGCGCCCGCCCCGGTCAGCAAGCTCAGCGCCGACGCGATCCTGCCCGCCGCCAGCGGCCATGCCATGGCCCAGACCACCGAGCGCATCGTCGCCATCGGCACCTCCACCGGCGGCACCCAGGCGCTGGAGGCCGTGTTGACCGCGTTGCCGAGGGTGTGCCCGGGGATGGTGATCGTGCAGCACATGCCGGAAAAATTCACCGCGTCCTTTGCCGAACGCCTCAACAGCGTGTGCCAGATCGAAGTGCGCGAGGCGCGCAACAACGACCGCATTCTGCCGGGCCTGGCGCTGATCGCCCCCGGTGGCAAGCACCTGATGGTCACTCGCAGCGGCGCCTACTACCACGCGCAGGTGATCGACGGCCCGCTGGTCAACCGCCATCGTCCGTCAGTGGATGTGCTGTTTCGCTCGGTGGCGCGTTTTGCCGGCAAGAACGCCACCGGCATCATCATGACCGGCATGGGCGACGACGGCGCGCGAGGCTTGAAGGAAATGCTCGACGCCGGCGCCGCCACGGTGGCTCAGGACGAGGCCAGTTGCGTGGTGTTCGGCATGCCCAAGGAGGCGATCAAGCTCAATGCCGCGCAGCGCATCATGGCGCTGCAGGACATTCATCAGGCGATTTTATACAAGTGAGCGGGTGCGCTGGCGGGCGGGCCGCGGGCGTCTGATCAGTTGCTGCCAGACGAGCTGCCCCTGCACCAGGGCAGCGGCGTGCAGAACCTTGTGCGTCCAGCGGGCATCCTGCGGGTCAACCACTACCACGCGGAACCCGTGATCCTCACCTTCGATGCGCACGCCCTCGGAATCATCGACGTGCAGGTCGATGTCGAACGCCGGCG
Organism: Pseudomonas trivialis; assembly: GCF_036864995.1. Taxonomy (NCBI): domain Bacteria; kingdom Pseudomonadati; phylum Pseudomonadota; class Gammaproteobacteria; order Pseudomonadales; family Pseudomonadaceae; genus Pseudomonas; species Pseudomonas trivialis. The sequence goes on from NZ_CP142151.1 coordinate 2,802,764, forward strand.
GGTACTTCGACGGCGCATTGGACAGGCCGTGCACCGTCAGGGCGCGGTTATGCAGCACACTGTTGACCACACCGTCCACACGGATGCCGTAGAGCAACAGCCAGCGGCGGATGTAGGACGGCGTGCGGCCGGACGATGTATAAACCCAGACACTGCAGCCCTGGCGACGCAGTTCGCGGATCAGCGCGCGGGTACCCACGCGCAGCGGCTCGCCCAGCCATCGATGCACGCAGGCCGGCAGCCGGCTGGTTTCCGCCGCGCAGTGATGCTGCTGGCAGGCCAGGGTGTCGTCGATATCGAAGGAAATACGCATGCGTGGAAAGGCGCGCATCAATGGCCTCCCTGATGCAGCGGCCGGGGGGTGTCGCCCAGGAAAAACTTGCCTGGGGCGGGCGCCTGATGTTCCAGAAAGGCCGCGTATTTCTTCTTGATCTTGGGCAATTCGTACAACGCCTTGACTCCATGCTTTGCAGAGTTGCGGATCACCGAGGACGGATTGAAATAGCCCTCGGCGTTCTCCAGCGTCAGCACGAAGGGCGGTAACCCTGCGCGCATGAGCAAATAGCTGACAATAAGCGAACCGCTGCGGTTGTTGCCTTCAATGAACAGTTGCGGCTTGCTGAGAATGCGTACATAGACGCCGGCCGCACGCTTCCAGACCGACTCGCTGCGATACGCACAGTACCAATTGAACAGGTCCTTGATCCCGCCTTCAACGTTGTTGAAGAAGTGTTCCTCGGTCGCTGCCAGGTGCTGCGCGTATTCCAGCCGGCGCGCCGGGTCTGTACCGCACAGTACAACGGCGTTGATCTCCAGCATCAGGTTCAGTTGGTGCAGATCGAACAGGTCGACGCCGCGTGCGACATAGTCGTCAATCAACGCGTAGCCTTCAAGCACATTGTGCAGCACTTCGTCAGTCAGGGGATCGCGCGGCTCGGTGAAGTGCCGGCTCAGCTCGGCAAAGCGATCCTGCACTTCACGCAGTGCGCGCTCAATGGCCGGCAAATCCAGGCGATGCGTTACAGACATTGAAACTCCTTGGAAAACCGAGGCAGGGAAATCTACCGGATGCCCGCCAATTCCATTTGGCGTTTGCAGGTATGCGGTGTCGATGAGGCGTTGATGCTCAGCTGAACTTGCCGCTGATGTAGTCTTCGGTCATTTGCTCGCGGGGTGTGCCGAAGATCTGCGCAGTGGCGCCCATCTCCACCAGATAGCCGGTGCGCGTGCCCTGGGAAATGTCCACCGAGAAAAACGCGGTGGTGTCCGCAACACGGATTGCCTGCTGCATGTTGTGGGTCACCAGCGCGATGGTGTAGTCCTTCTTCAGTTCGACCATCAGCTCTTCGACGCGGCGGGTGGCAATCGGGTCGAGGGCCGAGCACGGTTCGTCCAGCAGCAGCACTTCAGGTTCGGTGGCGATGGCGCGTGCGATACACAGCCGTTGCTGCTGGCCGCCGGAGAGCGACAGGCCGCTGACCTTGAGCTTGTCCTTGACCTCGTCCCACAGCGCCGCGCCCTGCAGCGCGTGCTTCACGCGGTCGCCCAGGTCGCCCTTGTAGCGGTTCAGGCGCAGGCCGAAGGCGACGTTGTCGAAGATGCTCATCGAGAACGGGTTCGGCTGCTGGAACACCATGCCGATGTAACGACGCACCACCACCGGGTCGACGCCCTTGCCGTACACGTCCTGGCCAAGAAAATGCACATGGCCCTCGAAGCGGAAGCCCTTGACCAGGTCGTTCATGCGGTTGAGGCTGCGCAGCACAGTACTCTTGCCGCAGCCGGACGGCCCAATGAAGCCGGTGATCTTGTTTTTTTCGATCGGCACGTGGCTGTCACGCACCGCCATGAAGTTGCCGTAGAAAATCTTGTCCAGCTTGCAGTCCATGACCACAGGCGAGTCGGTCACAAACGGAGCAGCAATTTGCGCAGTTGATACGTTCAAAATTCAGGTGCTCCCGCTCTTAATATTTGGGTTTGCCGAAAATACGGCTCACGATATTCACGACCAGCACGATCATCACCAGCACCAGCGAGGCCGCCCAGGCGAGTTCGAGCTGGTTGTCGAACGGCATGCCGGAGAAGTTGTAGATCAGCACGGCCAACGAGGCTGTCGGGTTCATGACGGCGAGGTTGCCGTCGTGGTAGATCCAGTAGTTGCTGAACAGCGCGGTAAACAACAGGGGCGCGGTTTCGCCTGCGGCGCGCGCCACGGCCAGCATCACACCGGTGAGGATCGCCGGCATGCCGGTGGGCAAAACGATTTTCCAGATCACCTGGGAACGGGTGCAGCCCATGCCGTACGCGGCGTCCTTCATGATCTTGGGCACCATTCTCATCGACTCTTCGGCCGTCAGCACCACGATAGGCAACATCAGCACGGCCAGCGCCACGCCGCCTGCAGGAGCCGAGTAAGTGCCGGTGGTCATCACCACCAGGGCGTAGGCAAACACGCCGGCCAGGATCGACGGCAGGCCGGTGAGCATTTTGGCGGCAAAGCGCGCCGCACTCGCCAACTTGCTGTCAGGGCCCAGCTCGGCGAGGAACACCGCCGCGAGGATGCCGACCGGCACGGCGATGGCCGCCGCGATACCGACCATCACCAGGGTGCCGGTCATGGCGTTGCCGAAACCGCCGCCGGTCTCGAAACCGGTGGGCGGCAGCTCGGTGAACAGTTCAAGACTCAGGCGCGCCCCGCCCCGGGTAATCAGCATATACAGCACGGAGATCAGCGGTACGCTGGCCAGCAGCGCCCCCAGCCAGACCAGCGTGGTCAACACCAGACTGCGCAGGGCGCGGCCTTCGAAGCGGCGCTGCAGGCTGGGCAGCGCGATGTCGGGCGTGGTGAGGTTGGTCATTGCTTGGTCCCCCGCTGGGCGTAAAGCATGAGCATCGAGCCTGCCACGTTGACCAGCAGCGTGATGAACATCAGCACCAGCGCTGCATACATCAACACCTCAATCTCGTTCGGCCCGGCTTCGGGAAAGTTCAGCGCCAGCAAGGCCGCCAGGGTGTTGGCCGGGGCGAACAGCGACAGCGAAATGTTGTTCGCGTTGCCCACCAGCATGGCAAGGGCCATGGTTTCACCCAGTGCGCGGCCCAGTCCCAGCACCAGCGAGCCGAAGATACCGGTGGCCGCCGACGGCACCATCACCTTGAGAATCGCTTCCCAGTGGGTGGTGCCCATGCCGTAGGCCGCCTGTTTGGTTTTCATCGGCACGCCGGTGAGCGCGTCCTGGGACACGGCGGCAATGGTCGGCAGGATCATGATGGCCAGTACCAGCGCGGCCGGGAGCAGGCCCGGGCCGCTCAATGAGGTGCCGAAAAACGGGATCCAGCCAAGCTCCGTGTTCAACCATGCGGTCAGCGGCCGGATGGCCGGGATGACCACGTAGATGCCCCACAGGCCATACACCACGCTGGGAATGGCCGCGAGCAGTTCGACGATGGTACGAAACACCGCAGCCAGCTTGGCCGGGAGGAAATCCTGGGTGAGAAAAATGGCCATGCTGACGCCGAACACGCCAGCGATCAGCAACGCGATGAAGGCGCTGTACAACGTGCCCCAGATCGCCGGCAAAATGCCGTATTTGCCCTGATTGACATCCCAGACGCTGCCCAGCAGCACGTCAAAGCCGTGCTTTTCCATGCCGGGAAGCGCCTTGCGCCCTACTTCGAACACCAGCGCGAACACCAGCGCCAGCACCAGCACCACGCCGATGCGTGCAAGCGCACGGAAGGTGCGGTCAACCACAAAATCCTTGGTGGACGGTGGCTGACACGCAGAGTCCGGGTTAACCGGTACGACAAAAGGTGAGTTCATGGGTTGCTTCCGAAACAGGGAGGACGCGCTCCCGACGTGGCTGAGCGCCTGCGCCGGGAGTGAGCTGGCAAGCCTTACTGGATGTTGGCTGAAGCTTTGCGAACCTGTTCAACCACCGAAGCCGGCAGCGGGATGTAGCCCATCGAGTCAGCGATTTTCTGTCCTTCGGTGAGGCTGTACTCAACCATTTCGCGCATGGCCTTGGCCTTGGCCGGGTTGCCGTTGTCCTTGCGGAAGATCATCCAGGTGTAGGACGTGATCGGGTAGGACTTGGCGCCATCCGGGTCCGGCAGCCAGGCCACCAGGCTTTCAGGCATTTTTACCGCTGCCAGTGCTTCTGCACCGCTTTCGGCGTTCGGCACTACGTATTGGCCAGCCTTGTTCTGCAACTGGGCGAAGTCGACCTTGGCCAGTTTGGCGAAGCCGTATTCGATGTAGCCAATCGCGCCCGGCGTCTGGCGTACGGTGGCGGTCACGCCATCGTTCTTGGGCGACTTGATGAACTTGTCGGTGGCCGGCCAGTTGACGGTGTTGCCTTCACCCAACGCGTCCTTGAACGCAGGGTTGATGGCCGCCAGGTGCTTGGTGAATACGGCGGTGGTGCCGCTGGAGTCCGCACGTACCACCACGGTGATCGGCGTATCGGTGAGTTTCAGGTCCGGGTTGGCGGCGACGATCTTGGGATCGTTCCATTTGGTGATCTTGCCCAGGAAGATGTCGGAGTACACATCGCGTGGCAGCTTCAGACCTTTGGGGTTGCCCGGCAGGTTGTACGCCAGCACGATTTCGCCGGCGGTCATCGGCAGCAATTGCACACCTTCGGCGACCTTGGCGATGTCTTCGTCTTTCATGGCCGAGTCGCTGGCGGCGAAGTCCACAGTCTTGTTGAGGAAATCCTGTACGCCCGCCCCGCTCCCCTTCGACTGGTAGTCCACTGTCACGCCCGCACTTTTCTTGCTGAAATCCTTGAACCAGGTGAGGTAGATCGGCGCCGGGAAACTGGCACCGGAACCAGTCAGGCGGATGCTTTCGGCAGCAAACACCGAAGTGGCACTTAGCGAGACCGCGACGGCGAGTGCAGCTGACTTCATCAAGCTTTTCATTCAAGGAACTCCGTGTTGTATTTTCGGGCTCCCGGGACTTTGCAGCAGCTTTGTTACGTTTTTATGAAAAATGAATGGCAGGCAGGTTTTTGTCCTGTTTTGCAGCGTCAAACGCTTATTTTCGTGTCATTACTTCGTAACAAGATGCGACTAACACTCGATCATCCTCCCCACGCGAGTGTCTCCCATGTCTGCAACAGACGACGCCCTGATCCAGCGCATCCGCCGTGAGCTGCTCGATCACAGTGACGAAGAGCTGGAACTGGAATTGACCGAAGACGGCCATGACCTTAATGCGCTGCTGGATGAGCATCTCGAGGAAAGCCCCGAAAAGACCGAGCGCAGGGTTTATTTCAGCGAACTGTTCCGCCTGCAGGGCGAACTGGTGAAGCTGCAAAGCTGGGTGGTCAAGACCGGGGCCAAGGTGGTGATCCTGTTCGAAGGCCGCGATGCCGCCGGCAAGGGCGGGGTCATCAAACGCATTACGCAGCGGCTCAACCCGAGGGTGTGCCGAGTCGCCGCCCTGCCCGCGCCGAACGACCGCGAACGCACGCAGTGGTATTTCCAGCGCTATGTCTCACACCTGCCGGCGGCGGGCGAAATCGTGCTGTTCGACCGCAGTTGGTACAACCGCGCCGGCGTCGAACAGGTCATGGGGTTTTGCAACGAGGCGCAATACGAAGAGTTCTTTCGCAGCGTGCCGGAGTTCGAACGCATGCTCGCGCGCTCCGGGATCCAGTTGATCAAATACTGGTTCTCGATTTCCGATCAGGAACAGCACCTGCGCTTTCTCAGTCGCATTCATGATCCGCTCAAGCAATGGAAACTGAGCCCCATGGACCTGGAATCCCGCCGCCGCTGGGAGGCCTACACCAAGGCCAAGGAAATCATGCTGGAACGCACCCACATCCCCGAAGCGCCCTGGTGGGTGGTGCAGGCGGACAACAAGAAGAAGGCCAGGCTCAACTGCATTCACCATTTGCTCAAGCAGATGCCCTATGAAGAAGTCGAGGTGCCGATGATCGAGCTGCCCGAACGCGTCAGGCAGGAGGATTACCTGCGCAGCCCCACGCCGCCGGAAATCGTCATCCCGCTGGTTTACTGATAGCGTTCAAGTGCCCGCGTTTGCGTGATCCCGACTCGCCCGCGGCGAGTCGGTTTGTCCCTTCCCGGCTTTAGTCCATCACCTCGGTCACGCCGCGATCCTCACCCAAAAAACCGCCGCTCTGGTGGTGCCACAACCGCGCATAGATGCCGTTCTTGGCGAGCAGTTCGGTGTGGGTGCCCTGTTCGAGAATGCGGCCGTCATCCATGACGATCAGTCGGTCCATGGCGGCAATCGTCGACAGTCGATGGGCGATGGCGATCACGGTCTTGCCCTGCATCATTTCATCGAGGCTTTCCTGGATGGCCACTTCGACCTCCGAGTCCAGCGCGCTGGTCGCCTCGTCAAGCAGCAGGATCGGCGCGTTCTTGAGCATCACCCGGGCAATCGCTACGCGCTGGCGCTGGCCGCCGGACAACTTGATGCCACGCTCGCCAACGAGTGTGTCATAGCCGGTGTGGCCCTGGCGGTCACTCAATCGGCTGATGAACTCATCGGCCTGGGCGTTGGCCGCCGCCGTGCGGATTTGCGCGTCGCTCGCATCGGGACGACCGTAGGCGATGTTGTCGCGAATGGAACGGTGCAACAGCGACGTATCCTGGGTGACCATGCCGATGGCGCTGCGCAGGCTGTCCTGGGTCACCTGCGCGATGTCTTGCCCGTCAATCCGGATCGTGCCGCTGTCGACGTCATAAAAGCGCAGCAGCAGGTTGATCAGCGTGGACTTGCCGGCGCCGGAGCGCCCGACCAGGCCGATTTTTTCGCCCGGGCGAATGTCCAGGCTCAGGCCATCGAGCACCTGGCGCTCGCCGTTGTAGTTGAAACTCACGTTGTCGAAGGTGACGGCGCCGCCGGAGGTGACCAGCTCACCCGCGTCCGGCGCGTCCTGCACCTTGGCGCCGCGAGTCAGGGTTCCCATGCCGTCCTGCACGGTGCCGATGCTCTCGAACAGCGAGGTCATCTGCCACATGATCCAGTGGGACATGCCATTGATGCGCAAGGCCATGGCGGTGATCGCGGCCACAGCGCCCGCACCGATCTCGCCCTGGTGCCAGAGCCACAGCGCATAACCTCCAGCGGCCATGATCAAGGCCACCACCAGAGCCTGGTTGACGATTTCGAACTGGCTGACCAGGCGCATCTGGCGAAAGCCGGTCTGCTTGAAATCTTCCATGGCCGCACGGGCAAAATGCGCTTCGCGGTTGGAATGGGAGAACAGCTTAACGGTGGTGATGTTGGTGTAGGCGTCGGAAATACGGCCGGTCATTGACGAGCGTGCGTTGGCCTGCTCCTGCCCCACTTTGCCCAGACGGGGCACGAAGTACAGCATGGCCAGCCCGAACAACAGGATCCAGGCAATAAACGGCAGCATCAGTTTGAGCGCGAAGCCACCGGCCAGCGCGATGATCGCAATGAAATACACACCTATGCCGGGCAGGATCTCGATCAGAGTGAACAGCACATCGCGCACCGCCAGCGCCGTCTGCATCACCTTGGTGGTGACCCGCCCGGAAAACTCATCGGAAAAAAACGAAAGGCTTTGCCGCAGCATCAGCCGGTGGAAGTCCCAACGCAGCCGCAACGGCAGGTTGATCGCCAATATCTGGTGCTGAACCATCGTGCGCAACGCCACCAGGGCGACACTCAACACCATCACGATGCCCATGCCCCACAACACCCGGCTTTCCTGCGCGGCCGCATCACCGCCGGCCTGCCAGGTCGACAGCAAGTCGACGACCTGACCCAGGAAGGAAAACAGCCAGGCTTCGTAGATCGACACTGCGGCGCTTAGCAGCGCAAACGCCAGGATATAGCCACGCGCGCCGCGGGTGCAGGCCCACAAAAAGCGCGCCAGCCCGTTCGGCGGCGGGGGGACTTCGTCAGGGGGGAATGGGTCGAGTCTTCGTTCAAACGCACGAAGCATGGTGGTCTCCAAAGCAATCAAGTTGGAGGGGATTCTGCCAGTTAACGATTGCTTTGGGGGGATCAGTGTGCGGGCCCGCGGGGATCAGACCTGCACGCTGAACCGCTGCGCCGCGCGCCGCTCGTACATTGCATCCTCAGTCTTGGCCGTCGCCCGCTCGCCTCTGTAGGACAGCTGGGTGATAAAAAGCCGGTCCTTGGCCCCCTTCAAATCCGACGGGTCGAATTCCCTTAACAGCGGCGCCAGGTCAATGGTCCTGGCGAAGTTTTCGTTGGTCAGGCTGTAAAAGCCCAGGCCCGACTGCACCGAATCGGCGTCCACCGTGTCGATGGAGGCGTTGCGGTAGGCCACGGCTGCGGTTTTCAAAGCAGCGGATTGATTGAGCAGTTCCGTCAGCCGCCGGGTATCCGAACTGCTGAGCTGACTGGCCGTATCGCGCACTTTCAGGCTGCCGTCCGCCTCCACGGTGAAGCCATACTTTTTCGCGGCCAGGTCGGGAGCGGTGACTGCCAGCGTCGACTCGAACACCTTGAAGGACGCCTTCAACGTGCTCAGCGCTCCAGAGGCGATCTCAACGAGTCGAGGAAAGTCTGGCGATTGGGAGCGACCGATCCAGGTATCGAAAACCTCAGGGGGTTTCACCGTGGTGCCCGCTGGTCCACTCGGACTGGGATGGTAGACGGCCGCCAGGGAGGCGGTTGCCAGCGCTTCTTTTGCAGCGTCTGTCAGTGGCTGCACCACGAGCGTCTGGCCGGAAGGCATGAGGCTGGTGTTGGCTGGCGGGGTATAGGCGGCGCTAACGGGAGGAGTCATTTCATCAGTCCTTGATTGGTGGGGCTCATAGACTTTATCGACGGCGATGGGCCGGGCTTTAGCGTCTGCTGAAGTGAACCGGTTGCAAGAAACGCGACGATGATGTCGACTTGGTGTCGAACATCGGCCGCCAGGGCTTCTGTGGCGAGCGGGCTTGCCCCGCGTTGGGCTGCGCAGCAGCCCCGGTAAAGATGAATGCGCTGTCTCAGGCACTCCGCGGTGACGGGTTTTGGGGCTACTGCGCAGCCCAACGCGGGGCAAGCCCGCTCGCCACAAGGGGCAATCGGTGGTTGTCTGAAAGGTGTGGATACTGTTCAGCTCGTCGGCGCCAGGCCAGCGACGAAGTCTCGATAGCTGTGCAAGTTGCACCTTAATCGGTCCATGATTGACGGGCTCATAGCGTTTTTTGGTGTCGACCATGGGTTACTCCTTTTGCGCAGAGAATGCTTTTGTGGCGAGCGGGCTTGCCCTGCGTTGGGCTGCGCAGCAGCCCCGGTAAAAATGAATGCGCTGTCTCAGGCACTGCGCGGTGACGGGTTTTGGGGCTGCTGCGCAGCCCAACGCGGGGCAAGCCCGCTCGCCACAAGAGGCAATAGGTGGTTGTCGGACCTGGTCATTTCTCACAATCTGAACGGTATTGACCGCATCAATAAAAGCCACCCACAAGCGTTTACGAGGCCTGTATGTACCATCTCTATTACTCACCCGGTGCCTGCTCACTTGCGGCCCATATTCTTCTTGAGGAACTGGGCGTGCCGTTCGAGCTGCAGTTGCGCTCGGCAGTGAAAGGCATTGGCACACAAACTGCGGAATATTTGAATATCAACCCGAAAGGCCGAGTACCCGCTCTGCTCTGCCTGGACGGTTCCATAGGTGAACAAACGGGCGTGCTAACCGAACTGCCTGCGATTTTGTTCTACCTGGCAAACCAGTCTTCACCGGCGCGCTTTATCGCGGACACGCCAGGTGAGTCGGCACGAAGTCTGGAGTGGCTGAACTGGTTATCAGGAACTGTGCACGGCCTCGCATATGGACAGGTCTGGCGGCCGCAACGGTTTGTCGACGATGAGCGTCTATTTCCTGCGGTCATTGAAAAAGGCCGCAGCAATGTGATGGAGAGCTACCGGTTTATCGAGCAGCGCCTTGCAGCGCGCGCTGATGGCGCGGCTTACAACATTGTTCATCCAGTGCTGATGTTTTTCTGGATGTGGGGGAAGTGGATCGATATAGACATGAGTCTGCATTTCCCCCACTGGACTCAACGTATTCAGTCAATTATCGAAAGGCCTGCCGTGCAACGGGCATTGGCCACAGAGGGTATCGATATAAATACCTTCAGATAAACACTGATGGCACACGCACAGGTCAGCAGGCCCCTGGCGGAATACCGTCCTTGTTGAAGTCCTTCAAACGCTCACGCTCTTGTTCGGTTGAATGCGCGGGTGTCTGCTGTTCCTGTTCCGGTTGCTTCTTCTTTTCTTCAGTCATCGCGGTGTCCTCTGGGTGGTCTGTGTTTCGGCAGCCCAAGCCGCTGGCAGTTCAACCGGGATGCAGGTGCAGCGCCCGGCAACAAATTTAGAACTCGCTCCGTTCTTCAGCACTCGGATGAGAAAGCACCAAAAACATTGAAGGATCGAGGCCATGCAGAACCTCAGGATCGCCACATTCAACGTCAACGGCATCGGCGCGCGGTTGCCCAACCTGTTGCAGTGGCTGGAGAAAGAGCGGCCGGACGTTGTCTGCCTGCAAGAACTCAAGGCTCAGGACAAAGCCTTCCCCGCTGCCGAGCTTGAGGCGGCCGGTTATGGTTGCCTGCACCATGGGCAGGCCGCGTGGAATGGCGTGGCGATTCTTGCCCGCGACTCCGAACCGCTGTTGATCCACAAAGGCTTGCCCGGCGCGGAAGACGACTCGCAGTCGCGCTACCTCGAAGCCGCCGTGCATGGCGTGGTGGTGGGTTGCCTCTACCTGCCCAACGGCAATCCGCAGCCGGGCCCCAAGTTCGAGTACAAGCTCAAGTGGTTCGAGCACCTGATCAAGCATGCCCGCACGCTGCAATCGAGCGAACACCCGGTGGTGCTGACCGGGGACTTCAATGTGGTGCCCACCGACCTCGATATCTACAACACCCGTTCATGGCTCAAGGATGCCCTGCTGCAGCCGCAGAGTCGCGAATGCTATCAACGGTTGCTGGACCAGGGCTGGATCGACTCGGTGCGTCACCTGTATCCCGAGGAGCGGGTCTACACGTTCTGGGATTACTTCCGGCAACACTGGCAGAAGAATTCCGGCCTGCGTATCGACCATCTCCTGCTCAACCCGGTACTCGCCCCACATCTCAAAAACGCCGGTGTGGACGCCTGGGTGCGCGGCGAGGAACACGCCAGTGATCATGCGCCCACCTGGATCGAGCTGTCGTCGCGCAAAACGCGCGCAAAGAAAAAGCCGCAGGCGAACAAAGCCCTGGAGGAGTACCACCACAAACGTGATTTCGATGCGACCTCGGAACCCGCCGGCGGCACGTCCAGGGGCAGGACACGCGCAGAGCCGAACGCCCTGCAGTTCTGCATTCAAAAGCACGATGCCAGCCGCCTGCATTACGATTTTCGCCTGGAGCTCGACGGCACCCTCAAAAGCTGGGCGGTGCCGAAAGGCCCTTCGCTGGACCCGAAAAACAAGCGCCTGGCCGTGCACGTCGAAGACCACCCGCTGGACTACGCAACCTTTGAAGGCAGCATCCCCGAGGGCCATTACGGTGCTGGCGACGTCATCGTATGGGACCGCGGCATCTGGAAACCGCTGTCGCATCCGGCGCAAGCCTACGCGAAGGGCCGCCTCAAATTCGAGCTGCTGGGCGAAAAGCTCGGCGGTGTGTGGAACCTGGTCAAGACGCATATGCCGGGCAGGCAGGAGCAATGGTTTCTGATCAAGCATCAGGACGAATTCGCCCGCCCCCAAAGCGACTACGACGTGGTCGAGGCCGAGCCCCACAGTGTGCTGAGCGAGCGCACCATCGTGCAGAAAAAGCGCAAGGCGGCGCAGGCCAAACCCGTCGACAAGGCTCCCGCCAAGCGCGCCAGGCCCACACGCGCAAAAAAGCTGGAGAATGCCCGGCCGTCCGCGCTACCTGAAAGCCTCAAGCCCGAACTCGCCACGCTGGTGGACTCCCCACCCGAGGGTGACTGGCGCTATGAAATCAAGTTCGACGGCTACCGCATCCTGGCCCGGGTGGAAGACGCCAAGGTGCAATTATTCACGCGCAACGGCAACGACTGGACGCACAAGCTACCGCGCCAGGCCGAGGCGATTGCCAGCCTGGGCCTCACGTCTGCCTGGCTGGATGGCGAAGTGGTGGTTGCCAACGAACACGGCGTACCGGATTTCCAGGCCTTGCAAAATGCGTTCGAGCAGGCGCGCAGCGGCAACATCGTTTACTACCTTTTCGACCTGCCCTTTCTCAACGGCATGGACCTGCGTGAGGTGCCGGTGGAGCAACGTCGAGGCGCCCTGGCCAAGTTACTGGAGCGCAGCGAAGGCGATCTGCTCAAGTATTCGGCGGATTTCGCTGAAACGCCCGAGGCACTGCTCAACAGCGCCTGCGACATGCACATGGAAGGTCTGATCGGCAAGCGCGTGGGCAGTGCGTACCAGTCACGGCGCAGCGGCGACTGGATCAAGCTCAAATGCAAGCGGCGCCAGGAGTTCGTCATCGTCGGTTATACCGAACCCAAGGGCTCGCGCAGCAAGTTCGGCGCGCTGTTGCTGGGGTTGCATGATGACGACAGCGGTGAACTGCGGTACGCGGGCAAGGTAGGTACCGGCTTCAACCAGGCCACACTGGCGACGATCTTCGCGCAACTGACCCCGCTTGAGGTCAAGAAACCTGCGGTGGTCAACCCGCCAACGGGGTTCGAGGCCAAGGGCGTGCACTGGCTCAAGCCCGCGCTGCTGGCGGAAGTTGCATTCGCCGAAATTACCCAGGAAGGCTCCGTCAGGCAGGCGGTGTTTCACGGGCTGCGTAACGACAAACCCGCCAAGTCGATTACCGAAGAGCGCCCTGCCCTTGCCGTCAAACCTAAAACCGCCAGGAAGACCAAGGCGATGACCAAGACCCCACCCGAAAAAAACGGCTCGACCACGCTCAGGCTCACCCACCCCCAGCGCGTGATCGACCCCGGCAGCGGCGCGACCAAGCGTGACCTGGCGGACTATTACATGGGCGTCAGCGACTGGATCCTGCCGCAGTTGCTCAATCGGCCTGTCGCGCTGGTGCGTGCGCCGGATGGCATTGGTGGCGAGCTGTTTTTTCAGAAAAACGCAGAGCACCTGGCGATTCCCGGCATCGAGATCATCGGCAAGGAGGAGACCGGCCAACCGGTAATGCTGATCAACAACATCGAGGCACTGGTCGGCGCGGTGCAGATGAACACCATCGAGCTGCATACCTGGAATGCAGTGTCCAAAAACCTGCAAAAACCCGACCGCTTCATTCTCGACCTGGACCCGGACCCGGCGCTGCCCTGGAAAAGCATGATCGAGGCCACCCAACTGACCTTGACGGTGCTGGACGAGCTGGGGCTTAAATCCTTTCTCAAGACCAGCGGCGGCAAGGGCATTCACATCGTGGTGCCGCTGACGCCGAAGGCGGACTGGGATGCGGTCAAAAGCTTCAGCCACGCCGTGGTCAAGCATATCGCCAACCTGCTGCCGGACCGGTTCTCGGCGGTTTCCGGGCCGAAAAACCGGGTGGGGCGGATTTTCATCGACTACCTGCGCAATGGCCTGGGCGCCACCACCATCTGCGCCTATGCAGCGCGCAGCCGCGAGGGCTTGCCGGTGTCGGTGCCGATCTTCAAGGATGAGTTGAAAGACCTCAAGGGCGCCAACCAATGGACCGTGCGCAATCTGCATGAGCGCCTGGGCGAGCTGGACGCCGACCCATGGGCCGATCTGCCTGGAACTCGGCAAACCATCACGGCGCAGATGCGTAAACGCATCGGCCTGAAGTGAGCGCACAGGTGTATCCGAGCACACCGGACGGTCGCTACTTTGTGGTCAAGGGCACGTTGTGGCGGTGCAGCAACCCGTCGCTGCCTGACGACGTCAGGCAACAGTTGGTCAACCAATTGATGGCCGCGCGCCGCGCAGTGAAGGCCGCCAATGCCTCGGACGATCCCCATGAGCTGAAGGCCGCGAGGGCCAGGGTTCACGAGGCCAAGGTCGCGCTCGGCGAACGCGGCCCGGTGTGGTGGGATGACGGAGCGCCGGACTTCAACCGGCACAAGGTCGGCAACACGCCCTATTCACCGTGGTACGCATCGCTGAATGCCTGAGGTGCCACCGGCACCCCAGGCAACCTCATCACAGCATCGGTGTGCTGCTCACCACCCGCAACGCCAGCCCTTCATAGGCATCCAGCGTGATGGTGAACTCACCCTCGGCAGTCAAGTCGCCTTCGACTCGCTCATTGATGATGTCAACTACCGGCCCCGGCGCAATATTGGGCAGATGCAGGGTTTCCGTGATTGGCGTGGCGCCGAAGTTCAGCGCAGTGATCTGCGTACCCTTGCCGGCCGGCAGTTCGTGGACCATCACCAGCAAGCCCGGGTGTTCGACGTCCGGCACCAGGATCTGGCGGCTTGCGGCAATATCATAGGCGCGGCGCACGCCGAGGATTTTTTGCAGCTGGGAGGCGAACGACTCCGGGTCCTGCAACTGGCTGTTCAAACTGCCGTACAAGGATTTGGAGCGTGGCATCTGCCCGGTCGACAGCTCGGCTTCGGGGTTCAGGTCCACCAGGTCGTAGGCGCCACGATGGATCCAGCGGGTGTCGCCGTCCTGCATCAGGTGGGCCACCTCATCGGCCGCCAACGGCAGCGCGCCCACCAGGTCCCAGCCGGACAACGCGAATACCCCGGGCTGCATGGCGTTGTACATCACCAGCAGCAAGTGGATCTGACGAATCTGCTGGACATCGGCCGGCGTGATGGCGTCCAGGTCGCGGATGCCCAGCGCCGCCGTGATGATGCTCGCCGTGGTGCACGACACCCCATTGGTAACGAACTTGAGGTTGTACGGCGCATGCTCGCCGGTCAGGCGCTCATACATCTGCTCGCGGATGTGCTCGCGCAGGATGTTGCCGGGAAAGGTCTGGCCCTGATACAGGAAGCTGTCGTGGGCGTGCAGGGTCCAGAAGTGCACCAGTTCCAGGGTCAGTTCATCGTGGTTTTGCAGCGCGTGAATCAGCGAGCCCGGGTCGATGCCCAGGCTGTGCATCTGGCGCAGCATCAGGCGCAGGAATTCCGCATCGCCCATCAGCAAGGCGTGCTGGTAGGCCGGCCGGGTGATGAAGTCGTAGGACAGGTCCGCACCGCCGTGGGACATCGACGCGATGTCGTCGACCGTGAGGTTCAATTCCTGAAAGCTGAAGCCACCGGCCTTGCGAATCGCACCGCCGAGCAACTGGTTACCGGTGATCGACAGCGGATGGCTTTCCGACCAGGCAGTGCCGTCCAGCTTGCGCTCGACACCGAGGAAGCCGTTGGCATCCAGGCGCAAGATCTTCGCGCCCATCACGTCGATCGCGTGCAGGGCGTCGCCGATGATCATCTGCTGCGCGGCGAATGACGGGTCGAGCCAGTTAAGCGACGGCTGGCCTTCCTTGAAGTAGTGCAGGTACACCCAGCGCCGGGGTTTGCCGTCGACGCCCAATACCACCGGCGTGGCGCTCCAGTCGGTCTCCTTCACGCCGGGCTCGAAGAAGATCACCCGTTGCAACTGGCCAACGATGTAGTGCTTGTCGCGCAGGGCATCCACCTGCAGCGGGCTGAGGTTCTGCGCATCACGCCCTTCGGCAACGTCGGGCAGCAGGGGCCAGTCTTCTTCGCGGATTTCCACCATGTGGTAGAGCCCCGGGTAGTCCTCATAGGCCATCTCGGCCAGGCGAAAATCCGCGCCTTTGCCGGTGTGCGACGGGATCACGTCGTCGATGATCACCGCGTTGTGCGCGGCGGCCATGCGCGTCAGCGCCTGTAACTGCGCCTCGGTGCCCAGCTGCGGGTCGATTTCGAAGCTGATGCGGTCGAAGTTGCCATCGATGGTGGGCGTATGGCGGGTACCGGACAAACCACCGGACTTTTTCAGCGGGCCGTTGTGAATGCCCTGGATGCCGATTTTCGACAGCGCATGCCACAGCGCTTCATCGCCCAGCGCTTCGAGTACGGTGCCGTCTTCACGGGTGACGATCGAGGCCGGGTACGCGGTGAACCACACCGACGACAAGGCGGAAGCATCACGCGGCCGCGTCTGCGCGTAAGGCTGCTGCCACAACCGGCCCTGCCCCGAATACAGCCGGGCGCGCTGGCGCGCCGCATGCAGCATCGATTGTTCTACCAGCCAGTTCACATGATCCTTGTCTGCCGCCGTCATAAGCCCACTACCTATCTCGTGAAAGGTTATTCGTAAACATAGGAGGGGCAACGGCGCCTATTCGTTGCATCGCGATACCCAACACCCGGGATTCTGCGCACAGGCACGCAAAAAAAGCCCGGCGGCACCGTAACGGTGCGACCGGGCAAAGCAAGCGACCCGTTTAATACCGTGGTTTCACGCTTGTCCACTCAGGCTGATAGCGCTGCATCTGTTTCACGTCATCGCGCTGGCGAATGCCGCAACTCAAGTACTGGTCATGGAGCTTGCCCAGTTGATCGTGGTCCAGCTCGAGCCCCAGTCCCGGCGCGCGGGTGATTGTCACGCAGCCGTCGACAATCGGTACCTTGCCACCCTTGATCACTTCTTCGTCCGGCTCCTGCCACGGGTAGTGGGTGTCGCAGGCGTAATCGAGATTGGGCACTGCGGCGGCAACATGGGCCATGGCCATCAGGCTGATGCCCAGGTGCGAGTTGGAGTGCATCGACACGCCCAGGCCAAAGGTGTCACACATTTTGGCCAGCACCTGGGTATCACGCAGCCCACCCCAATAGTGATGGTCGGTCAGCACGATCTGCACGCTGTCGAGCGCAACGCTGCGGCGAAATTCGTCGAAGTCGGTGACCACCATATTGGTGGCCAGGGGCAGTCCGGTGCGGGCGTGCAGTTCGGCCATGCCGTCCAGCCCTGGCGTGGGGTCTTCGTAATATTGCAGGTCATCGCCGAGCAGTTGCGCCATGCGGACCGAGGTTGCCAGGGACCAGTTGCCATTCGGGTCAATGCGCAGCGGAACCCCCGGGAACGCCTCTTTCAGGGCCTTGATACAGGCCACTTCGTGTTCGGGGTCCAGGGCGCCGGCCTTGAGCTTGATGCTTTTAAAACCATGGCTTTCGATCATCCGCCGCGCCTGGGCGACGATCTGTTGCGCGCTCAGAGCCTCGCCCCAGCTGTCGGGCTTGTAGGGCGAATCGATGTGCTGGGCGTATTTGAAAAACAGGTAGGCGCTGAAGGGGATGCGGTCGCGAATCGCCCCACCAAGCAAATCCACCAGCGGCACGTTCAGCGCATGAGCCTGCAAGTCAAGGAAGGCCACCTCAAAGGCCGAGTAGGCATTGCTCACCGCCTTGCTGGCATGGGAGCCCGGCGCCAGCTCGGCACCGGGCAGGCTGGTGGTCTTTTGCGCGGCCACGGTGGTCTGCACGATGGCGCGCAGTTGATTGAGCTGGAACGGATCAAGGCCGATCAGCTGTGGCGCGACCTGCTGCTGAATCGCCAGCGCCGGTGCATCGCCATAGCTCTCACCCAGCCCGATATAGCCGGTGTCGCTCTCGATCTCGATGATCGAGCGCAACGCGAAGGGTTCATGAATACCGCTGGCGTTCAGCAGTGGTGGATCGCGGAAGGCAATCGGGGTGACGCTGACGCGGATGATTTTCAAGAGATAGCTCCCTGTTGGCCTGAACGCAAGGTGTGATGAGGATCGCGAGGTGGGCTGGCGACCGGTTCGACGGGCACCGCGCTGGCGGGTACGCCGCCGCGTGGCGCAGTGCGGGCAAAAAACACCACCACCGCCGCCACCAGCGAAGTCGCCGCCAGTCCGTATAGCCCGCCCTGGATGGAGCCGGTGGTCTGCTCGAGAAAGCCAAAGGTGGTGGGCGCGACGAATCCGCCCAGGTTGCCGACCGAGTTGATCAAGGCGATCACCGCCGCAGCGATGCGCGCATCCAGGTAGCCCTGGGGAATCGGCCAGAACAGCGCCGAGGCCGCCTTGAAACCAATCGCGGCAAAACAGATGGCGACAAACGCAAACACCGGCCCGCCGGTGGTGGAAATGAACATGCCGAAGGCGGCGATCACCAGCATCAGCGATACCCAGGCCTGCTGGTGTTTCCACTTGCTGGCCAGAGCAGCAAAGCCGTACATGGCGACGATGGAAATCAACCACGGAATCGAGTTGAACAGGCCGACCTGAAAGTCGCCGAGGCTGCCCATCTGTTTGATCATGCTCGGCAGCCAGAAGGTCGCGCCGTAAATGGTCAGGGCAATGGAGAAGTAGATGAAGCAAAACAACGCGATCTGTTTATCGGCCAGCAACTTGAACATGGACGGCCGGCTGACCTGCGCCGCCTCACGCGCCAACTGCTCAAGCGCAATGGCGCCGACCAGCGCCTGCTTTTCTTCGTCGCTGAGCCACGTGGCCTGACGGGGATGGGATTGCAGCCAGAACCACACAAACCCGCAGAGCACGATGGAGGCAAAACCTTCAATGAGGAACATCCACTGCCAGCCATGCAGGCTCAAGCCGCTCACACTCAGCAGCGCGCCTGACACCGGACCGGAAATCACCGAGGCGATGGCCGAACCACTGAGGAAAATCGCCATGGCCTTGCCGCGCTCGCTGGCCGGCAACCACTGGGTGAAGTAATAAATTATGCCCGGGAAAAACCCGGCTTCGGCGGCGCCGAGGACAAAGCGCAGCACATAGAAACTGGTCTCGCCCTGCACAAAGGCCATGGCCATGGCGGCCGCGCCCCAGGTAAACATGATGCGGGTCAACCAGGCGCGGGCACCGTAGCGCTGCAACAGCAGGTTGGACGGCACTTCGAACAGCGCGTAGCCGATGAAGAACAAACCCGCGCCCAGACCATAGGCGGCGGCGCCAATGCCCAGGTCGGTTTCCAGATGGCTGCGTACAAAGCCGATATTGACCCGGTCGATGTAGTTGACGATGAACATCACCACAAACAGCGGCAAGACGTGACGCTTGACCTTGGCCGACGCACGGGCGAGTACGGTTGGGTCGGGCGAACTCTGGACGGTATTCAAGGGCGACTCCCGTTGATTTATTTTTTAGGGACGTCGGGATGATGGACGCTGGGTATTGATCCCGTCTAATCTAACTTGGCATTCGATTGATACCTGGATTAGATCAATGTTCGAACTGACTCAGTTGCGCTGCTTTACCACGGTGGCTACCGAACTCAACTTTCGGCGTGCTGCGGAGCGGTTGAACATGACCCAGCCGCCGCTGAGCCGGCAGATCCAGTTGCTGGAGCACCATTTGGGGGTGGAGTTGTTCACCCGAACCACCCGCAGCGTCACGCTCACCGCCGCAGGTCGGGCTTTTTTCGTCGAAGCCCAGAACCTGCTCGAGCGCGCCCAGCAAGCCGCCGTGACCGCCCGGCGCTTTGCCGAAGGGGATATCGGCACGGTAAACATCAGCTTCGTGGGCAGTGCGGTGTATGAGTTTCTGCCCAAGGTCATCGCCGAAGCGCGTCTCAAGCAGCCCCATGTGCGCATTGATCTGGCCGAGATGAACACCTATCAGCAGCACGAAGCCCTGCGCGCGCGCCGCATTGACCTGGGCATCGTGCGTGCGCCCCTGCTCGAACCCGGCTACGCCACCGAATGCCTGGTGCGCGAACCCTTCGTGCTGGCTGTGCATTGCAGGCATCCACTGGCCCAGGCCGAGCACGTCTCGGTGCAGGACCTGGATGCCCAGCCCTTCCTGATGTACGCCCACTCGGCCTATCCGCCATTTAACGAGCTGCTTACGGGCATGCTTCGCTCAGCCCGCGTGGCGCCGGAATACGTGCAATGGTTGGGATCTTCCCTGACCATTCTGGCACTGGTCAACGCCGGCATGGGCCTGGCCCTGGTGCCCCGTTGCGCCAGCAGTGTGGTGTTCAAGAACGTGGTCTTTCGCGAGATCGATCTCGGCCAAGGCGTGCAGAGCGAACTGCACCTGATCTGGCGTGAACACAATGACAATCCGGCTTTTGCCATGCTGCTCGAGGCTATTCGCAAGGCGGTGCATGGCGGTTGGGAAAGTGGCCACTGATCGCAATCAGGCGGGTGGCTGCTCCTTGGCGTTGTGCGCCGCGTAAATGACGGTTTGCGCAAGGTCGGCCGACAGGGGTTGCCGGGTGAAGTAGATGTCGCCGTCGTCGGTATGAATTTCGTAATCCACTTTGCGTGCCGAAGGCACTGCCGGGCCGGCATGCTTGATGATTTTGTGCACGCGCTGGAATTTCACTCCCAGGGTGCCGTTCTGGACAGGGCCGGTGAGCACATTGACACTTTGAAACCAGCCATCGTCGCGTTTGTTGGCCAACAACGCATTGGCCATCGCCTCAAAGCGCTCCAGGCGGGTAAACCCCCACAGTGTCGGCGCTTCGATGGCTTCGCCTTGACCGGCCGCACCGGTAAACACGAATAGATTGATCGTCGGATTGTCTTCGCAGAAGAAGTCATAAGGCACCAGCCCATCGATCATTTTCCGCCCTGAAACAAACCCTTTTTTATGCACCTGAAACATCGCTGCCTCTACTCAACCAATGGCTTTGCCGAGCGCAGAGTCTAATGAGGTGGCAAGTACAGAGCCGTCAAGCGAGTGTAATTTCGCGTAAAGACCGTGCCCTCGGCAGGCTGATTTCCAGGGTCAAACCACCCTCCTGCTCATTGCGAGCCACGATACTGCCCTGGTGCATTTCCAGGGCACTGTAGGCAATCGCCAAACCCAGGCCAAAACCGACGCTGGCGTCGCCGCTGCCGCGTTCGAACGGCTGAAAGATGCTCTGCAGCCGGGCTTCGTCCACCCCCGGTCCCTGATCGGTGATGCGTACCCAAAAATACTCCCCATCGGCACTGAGCCGGGTAGATACCTGCACCGTAGTCTTTGGCCGGGTATAGCGCACGGCGTTGCGTATCACGTTCTCGAAACAGCGGTACATCAGCTCGCCATTCACGCAGGCGATAAAAGGCGGCCCGTCCTGCAACTGCACCTGGCAGCCTTTGATGCCCGCCTCGAATTGCGCATCTTCAACGATCATCGCCAGTAACTCGCTGATGTCGAACGGTTCGCGCTGGATGCTCTCGGGCCGCCCTTGCAGGCGCGCCAGCGTCAGCAACGCTTCGATCAGGGCATCCATGCGCTCGGACTCGCGCTCGATGCGCTCAAGCATGCCCACACGCTCGCTGCCCTGACGCAACAGCCCGATGGCCGCGCGCATGCGCGTCAGCGGTGAACGCAGCTCATGGGAAATATCGTGAAGCAATCGTTGCTGGGCTTGCACCAGCAACTTGAGCTGGTTGGCCATACGGTCGCATTCGCCGGCCAGGTCGACAATTTCGTCGCGACGCTTGCCCATCATCGGTTTGACGCGAACATCGAAACGCCCCTGAGCCACTTCGCCCATCGCGCGGCGCAAACTGGCCAGGGGCCATGCCAGGTAGTAGGCCAAAAACCCGCTGAACAGTGCGCTCATCAAGGTGCCGATGATCAGCGGCACCTGCAGGCCGGGTCCACCGTGCTCATAGCTGATCGGGTGGGTGGAGCGCAGCGACAGAATGAGACCTTCCTTGCTGATCACCGTCTGCTCATAGGCTGGCGACAGCACAGCGGAGCCGGCCAGCAGTTGCCCGGCATTGTCATACACGCCGATTGCCTGATCGGGCGGACGTCGCCAGGTCGCCAGCAGCTCGGCTCCAGACTCAACGCCGAACTGCCGCAGCAGTGCGGCCTCGCTGGCCAGGATGACTTTCAAATTGGGGTCGTCCGGCTCGAACGTTTCCACCTCATGCACCCCGACCCCGGCAAAAAAGTCAGGCTCGTCGCCAGCCAGAACGCCAGGAACAGCTTCCAGAACAGCCGGCTGGGCTTCATCATTCGGCTATCAACTGATAGCCGAGGCCACGCACGCTCTGGATCCAGGCCTTGCCGTCGCTGCGCGGCCCCAGCTTCTGGCGAATGCTGCTGATGTGCACGTCGATACGCCGGTCATAGCGTTTGAGCGGGCATCCCAGGGCATTGAGCGACAGGTCGGTCTTGTTCACCACCTGACCCGCGCATTTGGCCAGTTCCTCCAGCAGGCTGAACTCGGTGCTGGTCACCCCCAGCTCACGGCCTTGCCAACGGGCCTCACGCCTGGCCGGCCACAACACCAGCTCACCGGTGCGGATAACGTCCGCCGTCGGACGATCCGCCGGCTGCACCCGCCGCATGATGGCACGCAGACGCGCCACCAGCTCTCCGGGGGAACTGGGCTTGGGCACGTAGTCGTCCGCGCCAAGCTCGAGGCCGGCTATGCGGTCGATATTGTCGCCACGGGCGGTGAGCAGCACGATGGGCACCTGACTGACCGCGCGGATACGCCGCAGCACCTCTATCCCGGACAACTGCGGCAACATCACGTCCAGCACCACGATGCTGTAGCGGCCCGACAGCGCCTGCTCCTCACCCTCCTCTCCGGTATGCACGGCGGTCGCGTCAAAACCTTCACGCGCCAGGTACTGCCTGAGCATTTCGGTGAGGTCTTCATCGTCATCAACCAACAGTACTGAAATCATCGCCAGCTCCTGGGTCAGGGTGCGCACATTATCGGTTTTCGCTGACCAGCGTCATGACCTCAATGCAACCTTTACCTAACTTGACACTGGGTTAACCGCACCATACCCACCGCGCTCTTATGCTGCCGCGTCGATGTGTTCTGGAAAGATTTTGATGATTTCTTCGCGCTTGCTCTGCACGGTTGCGCTATTGCTTGATATTTCATTGCTACAGGCCCAAACCCTGACGATTTCGGATATCCGTATCAACGGCCTGCAACGGGTCTCTGCGGGCAGCGTTTTCGGTGCACTGCCACTAAACATAGGTGAAGAGGCGGACGCCCGCCAACTGGCGCAGGCCACGCGCGCGCTGTTCAAGACCGGATTGTTTCAGGACATCCAGCTGGCGCGGGACAACGATGTGCTGATCATCAATGTCGTGGAGCGCCCTACGGTTTCCACCATCACGATTGAAGGCAACAAGGCAATCTCAACCGAAGACCTGTTGAAAGGCATGAAACAGGCCGGGCTGGGCGAAGGCGAGATTTTCCAGCGTGCCACCCTCGAAGGCCTGCGCAACGAGCTGGCGCGCCAGTACGTTGCCCAGGGCCGATACTCGGCATCGGTCGATGCGCAGGTAATCACCCTGCCACGCAACCGGGTCGAGCTCAAAGTCACGATAGATGAAGGCGCCGTCGCCGCCATCAGCCATATCAACGTGGTCGGCAACACAGTATTCAGCGACGAAGAACTGGCCGATCAATTCACCCTGAAAACCAGCAACTGGCTGTCGTTCTTCAGGAACGATGACAAATACGCCCGCGAGAAGCTCTCCGGCGACCTTGAACGACTTCGCTCCTACTACCTGGACCGTGGCTATATCAACATGGATATCAGCTCGACCCAGGTCTCCCTCACGCCGGACAAAAAGCACGTCTACATTACCGTCAACATTCAGGAGGGCCGCCGCTACCGGGTGCGCGAAGTCACACTCAGCGGTGACCTGAAAATCCCCGAGGACCAGGTGCAGTCCCTGTTGCTGGTGCGCAAGGGCCAGGTATTTTCACGGCAGCTGATGACCACCACCGCCGAGCTGATTACTCGCCGCCTCGGCAATGAAGGCTACACATTCGCCAACGTCAACGGCGTACCTCAGGTGCACGAAGACGATCATACGGTGAGCCTTGTATTCGCCATCGACCCCGGCAAGCGCGCCTACGTGAATCGCATCAATTTTCGCGGCAATACCAAGACCCAGGATCAGGTGCTGCGCCGCGAAATGCGCCAGATGGAGGGAGGATGGGCATCCACGTTCCTCATCGACCAGTCCAAGGTACGTCTTGAACGCCTGGGTTTCTTCAAGGAGGTCAATGTCGAAACGCCGCCAGTGCCGGGCACAGATGACCAGTTGGATGTGAACTACAGCGTGGAGGAGCAATCGTCCGGCTCGATTACCGCCAGCGTGGGGTTCGCCCAGAGCGCCGGGCTGATCCTGAGCGGGTCGATCAGCCAGCGCAACTTTCTCGGCAGCGGGAATTACGCCAGCCTGGGCCTGACCCGCTCCACCTACCAGAGCAGATACAACCTGGGCTTTACCGACCCCTACTTCACGAAGGATGGCGTAAGCCTGGGTTACAACGGGTTTTACAGCAAGACCGATTACAACAACTATTACGACAATGGACGCTCCTATTACGCGCTCAACAGTTTTGGCGTGGGGGCGAAAATCGGCTACCCGATCAGCGAAACTTCGCGTTTGAGCTTTGGACTTACGGCACAACGCGACAGTATTGAGCCGGGCACCTACAGCGCCGATGAAATCTATGAGTTCATTGGCCGTGAGGGCAAGGCGTTCACCAACTTCAAGGCTGAACTTGGCTGGTCGGAATCGACCCTGAACAAAGGTATCCTCGCCACACGCGGGCACTCGCAGAGCCTGAACATGACGGTGACAGTGCCCGGCAGCGACCTCAGCTTCTACAAGCTCGACTATACCGGCCAGACGTTCGTGCCGCTGAGCACTGACACTGCCCTGCGCCTGCATACCAAGCTCGGCTATGCCAATGGCTACGGTTCCACCGATGGCCTGCCCTTCTATGAAAACTACACCGCCGGCGGCGAAGGCTCAGTGCGCGGTTTCAAAAGCGGTACGCTCGGGCCCCGCAACACGCCCGCGACCGGAGCCTATTCCAGCCAGGGTCAGGCGTACTACACCGACCGTGACCGCGATGCGCTGGGTGGCAACGTCCTGATCACTGGGGGCATGGAATACCTGTTCCCCATACCGTTCGTCAAAGACACCAAATCCTTGCGCACCTCGGTGTTCTGGGACGTAGGCAGCGTTTACTCGGACAAGTGCTACCTGAGTACCACCCAGGGATGCGGCACCATCGGGCTCGGCCAGATGGCCAGTTCGGTGGGTGTCGGCGTCACCTGGTACAGCGCGCTGGGCCCACTGAGCTTCAACCTGGCCTATCCGATTCGCACGCCCGAAAATGCAGATACGCAGATATTCCAGTTCTCCCTGGGCCAGAGCTTCTGAGTGCACGCACAGCTGAAATATCACTCCGAGGCCTGTCGATACTGCCTCGGAGTGAACCCGGTGGAGGATTTGAACTGGCGGGTAAACGCACTGTGATCGGTGTAACCGCACTGCAACGCTACCTCTGTAATCGGCAGCTCTGAATGCAGCAACAGTCGATGAGCATGCTCCAGCCGCACCTTCTGGATCATCTGCCGAGGCGTGAGCTGGAACACGCGCTTGCAGTAGCGCTCCAGTTGCGCCACAGAAATTCCCGCGATACGCGTCAGTTCCCCAAGGGGCACGCGGCGGTGGAAGTGCGTGCGGATGTGTTTGTCGACCGCCGCCAGCCGCTGGTAGGCCGGATGGGTTTCGCTCGCCGATTGCAGATCGACCGAGATACCCGCCAGGCCAATGATATGGCCGACATCATTGTAAAGGGGCCATTTGTGAGTGAGGCACCAGCCGGGCTCGTGACTGCCGTAGAGATGCAACTCCAACTGGTCTTCAAGCACCACGCCCGCTTGCAGCACGCGCCGATCCTGCTCGGTATAGCCGGGGCCCAGTTGCGCGGGAAACACTTCAGCGCTGGTCTTGCCCAACAGCGCCTGCATCTGCTTCAGGCCGCAGCGCTGCACCAGCGTGCGGTTGGCGAGCGCGTAGCGGGCATCGCTGTCCTTGATGAAGATCGTCGCATTGGGTATCGCGTCCAGCAGCGGTAATAGTTGCGCCACGCCGGACAGCAAGTGTTCGATGCTCGGGGGGCGATTGCCCTGGAGAAAGGTCGCAAACGTGCTGTGCAACATGAATTTGACTGCCCCACTCATACGTCGACGTCCAGCAGATTGCGCCATGCCCGCAGCGCTGTCGAGCACGGTCATTGTGCCGAAATCGTCATCCATAATTAGGCAAAGCATCAATCGGTGCCCGGCCGACGCGTTCAGGCTATGCCCGTCACAAGAAGACGCGGCCATGACTTCTCCCGGCAACGTGCACTGACGGAGCGCTCCATGAAACGATTGCATGTCATCGACTCCCACACCGGAGGCGAACCCACGCGCCTGGTCCTCAACGGCTTTCCTGCACTGGCCGGTACCACCATGGCCGCCCAGCTCGAAAACCTGCGCACACACCACGATCAATGGCGTCGCGCCTGCCTGCTGGAACCGCGCGGTAACGATGTGCTGGTGGGCGCGCTGTATTGCCAGCCGGTGACGCCAGGAGCCACCTGTGGGGTGATCTTCTTCAACAACGCCGGTTACCTTGGCATGTGCGGCCACGGCACCATCGGCCTGGTGGCTTCATTGCATTTTCTTGGCCATATCAGCCCCGGCGACCACCTCATCGACACACCGGTCGGGAGTGTAACTGCCACGCTGCACGTCGACGGCACCGTTACTCTGCGCAATGTGCCCGCCTGGCGCTACCGCAAACAGGTTGCGGTGCAGGTACCCGGCCATGGCCTGGTACATGGCGATATCGCCTGGGGCGGTAACTGGTTTTTCCTGGTGTCTGACCACGGCCAGGCGTTGCACATGAGCCATGTCGAGGCGCTCAGCGACTACACCTGGACGCTGCTCAAGGCCCTTCAGGATCAGGGCATTCACGGGGCGGAAGGTGCGCTGATCGACCATGTCGAATTGTTCGCCGATGACGCCCAGGCCGACAGCCGCAACTTCGTCATGTGCCCTGGCAAAGCCTACGACCGCTCGCCCTGCGGTACCGGCACCAGCGCCAAGCTCGCCTGCCTGGCCGCAGACGGGAAACTCGCCGAAGGCGACATCTGGTTACAGGCCGGTATTACCGGCAGCCAATTCGAGGGCCGTTATGAATGGGATGGCGAGCAGGTGCGGCCCTTCATCACCGGCCGCGCCTACGTGACCGCCGACAGCGTGCTGCTGATCGACGAGCAGGACCCTTTTGCCTGGGGCATCTGCGCCCCGACCCTATTCGTCTGACACAAGGAGTTGCGACAATGACCCACAACATCTTCAGCGGCTGCATTCCTGCCCTCATGACGCCCTGCACCCCCGCGCGCACGCCCGACTTCGACGCGTTGGTCGCCAAAGGCCGTGAGCTGATCGATATCGGCATGAGCGCCGTGGTGTACTGCGGCTCGATGGGCGACTGGCCGCTGCTCACCGACGCCCAGCGCCAGGAAGGCGTGGCGCGCCTGGTGGCCGCGGGTGTGCCAACCATCGTCGGTACTGGCGCGGTGAACAGCCATGAGGCCGTGGCCCATGCAGCGCATGCCGCCAAGGTCGGTGCCCACGGCCTGATGGTGATTCCCCGCGTACTATCCCGAGGCGCATCCGCTACCGCGCAAAAGGCCCATTTCGCAGCGATCCTCAATGCAGCGCCGAACCTGCCGGCGGTGATCTACAACAGCCCTTACTACGGTTTCGCAACGCGTGCCGAGCTGTTTTTCGAACTGCGCCGCCAGCACCCGAACCTGATCGGCTTCAAAGAGTTCGGCGGCGCCGCCGACCTGCGCTACGCCGCAGAAAACATCACGTCCCAGGACGACAACGTAACCCTGATGGTCGGCGTCGACACCCAGGTGGTGCATGGCTTCGTCAATTGCAATGCCACCGGTGCCATCACCGGGGTCGGCAACGCCTTGCCCCGGGAAGTGCTGCAACTGGTGGCGCTGAGCCAGAAAGCCGCACTGGGCGACGCAAAGGCTGGGCGTCTGGCCCGCGAGCTGGAAACGGCACTGGCGGTGCTGTCGTCCTTCGATGAAGGCTGCGACCTGGTGCTGTATTACAAGCATCTGATGGTGCTCAACGGGGACGAGGGTTACGCACTGCACTTCAACGAGACCGATAAGCTCAGCGATGCCCAGCGGCACTATGCCGAGCAGCAATACACATTGTTCCGCAACTGGTATGTCAATTGGACGGCCGAGGTGTCGGTGTAGGAGCGAACAGGCCATGTGCGATCACACCCCGCCAGACATCGCCGTCGTCGGCGCCGGCATCATCGGTGTTGCCTGTGCTCTGCAACTCTCGCGGCAAGGACGCCAGGTGCTGGTGATCGACGCGCAGGGGCCGGGCATGGGCGCCTCGTACGGTAACGCCGGCCATCTTGCGACCGAGCAGGTGTTTCCCATCGCCGATCTGGCGATCCTCAAACACCTTCCCGCAATGCTGCTGGACCCCACGGGCCCGCTGCGCCTGGACTGGAAATACCTGCCCCGCGCCCTGCCCTGGTTCGCCCGGCTGCTGCTCAACCTGAGACCGGACTCCTATCGACGCACAGTGGCAGGTCTTCGGGCCCTGAATGAAGGCAGCCTGGACGCCTGGCGCCGCCTGCTTGAGTCCATCGGACAGCCACAACTACTGCGCAACGACGGCTCGTTGCTGGTATTCGAGCGAGCCGATTCGCGAAGCGCCATCGATACCTTGCAGCAGCGCGTGCAGCAACACGGCGTACCGGTGACCTTCTGGCCGGGCGATGCGGTCCGGGCGGGTGCGCCGCAGTTGAGTGAGCGCATCCAGGGCGGTTTGTTTTTTCCGGGCACCGGGCACTTTATCGATCCCTACACAGTGGTGCGTGCGCTGGTTAATGCTGCCAAGGCCAACGGTGTACGTTTTATCCAGCGCAAGGTGCTCGATGGACGGATTGACGGCGATGGAGTCACGCTGACGACCGACCAGGGAACCCTCACCGCACGGCAGGTCCTGATTGCCTGCGGCGCCCACTCCGCCAAACTGACGGCGGCCCTGACCGGCAAGAAAGTACCGCTGGACACGGAACGCGGCTACCACCTGATGCTGCCCCACGAGCACGGCAGGCTGCCGTTTGCTGTCACCTCGCTGGAACGCAAGTTCATCATGACCCCCATGAGCAGCGGCCTGCGCCTGGCCGGCACGGTGGAATTCGCCGGACTGGACCGCCCCGCCAACATGGGACGCGCATGGCAACTGCACCGCCTAAGCCAGGGCCTGTTCCGCGAAGACTTGAACCGTCACGACGCCACCCCCTGGATGGGGTTTCGGCCGTCACTGCCGGACTCGCTGCCGATCATTGATCAAGTCTGTGAGGGCAAGGTGCTGCTCGCGTTCGGTCACCAGCATCTGGGGCTGACCCAGGCCGCGGTGACAGCGCAGATGATTGGACAAATGCTGTCTCATCAGCGCGTCCCGCAATGGGCGTCGTATCGTCTTTCAAGGTTCTGAGGGATTAAAAATCAGAATCAAATCCTGGAAGCGGGCCTTACTGTGGCGAGCGGGCTTGCCCCGCATTGGGCTGCGCAGCAGCCCCAAAACCATGCCCCACGCAGTGTCAGGTACACCGCGTTTTCCTTGGTTGGGGGCGCTTCGCACCCCAACGCGGGGCAAGCCCGCTCGCCACAGAGGCCTCGGCCTGCTTAAGGGTTTTGAGTCCAGGTGGCGGCAGCCCTGAACAATGCCTCGGCAATGTGTTGAATCTCATCGCGCATCCACAGTTTCTCCATCCATCCGGAAGGAATGCCTTGAATTCCGTAGTGAGCGCCGGCCAATTGCCCAACGATGGCAGCGGTTGTATCGGCGTCATCGCCCAGATTTGCCGCTTCGAGTACTGCGTCGGCGAAACAATGGGTGTGATGGAAGCACCAGAACGCAGCCTCCAGGGAAGCCACTGCATAACCGGAACCCACAATGTCGTTACTCGACTTCGCTTGATATTCACTGCCTGCGATAGCCGACACTTTCGGTGCCGACAGGGAGAGATTGGGAAACCGAAGCACATCAGCTTTAGCAGCCCCACTCAATGCATTACTGATCGCTTCAGCCAGTAACAGACAACACTCAATCGCCTCCTGCGCCGCATGGGTGGTGCGAGAGCTGTCTGCCGTGAATGCGCGGACCTGCTGACGATCAGGAAAGTAAAACAGGGCCACAGGCGCCAAGCGCATCATTGAGCCATTGCCTGCGGAATATGGGTCCGTAGAGCCTGCAAATGGATTGCCATTTTTCTGGAAGTCCGCCAACGCTTGACGAACCGTCATCCCAATATCAAAACATTCGCCTGTGGAGCTCAAATCCCCATGCGCCCACCATTTAAGGTAACGCGCCATCTGATCCGCCGCGTCAAACCCTCCACTCTGCAACAAGCTCTGCGCCAGGCAGAGTGCCATCGATGTATCGTCCGTCCATTGGCCAGGTTTGAGCTTGAAAGGCCCTCCGCCGACCATATCAACCACGGGCGCGAATGAGCCTCGGGGCATGAATTCGACCGTCGTCCCAACTGCGTCGCCACAGGCCAAGCCAAGCAAACTGCCACGATAGCGATCCAAAAGCGTTATAGCCATGCGTACTCCCTGAGCTAATTCCTCAACGACACACAGGCTACTTCACCAACCGCCTCTCCTTGGAGGGGCGATATCCGAAATACGCGCTGTAACACTTGCTGAAATGACTCGGCGATACAAACCCGCACGCCACCAGCACATCCACCTGTGACAACTCGGTATGCTGCAACAGCCGTCGCGCCTCGGTGACGCGCAGTTCCATGTAATAGCGCTGCGGCGTGGTGCCCAGTTGCTCCTTGAACAGCCGTTCGAGCTGACGCCGGGAACGGCCGGCGTAAACGGCAAGTTGGTCGAGTTCGAGAGGTTCCTCAAGGTTGGCGTCCATCAACTTGACCACTTCGCGCAGCGGCGCGCTGACGCAGACGTTCTCGGTCGGTTTGATGCGCCGATAGCGTGACTCCTCGAACGCCAGAATATCTTCGATACCTTCAACCAGCGCCTTGCCATGCAGGCTCTTGATCCAGTCCAGCGCCATATGGAAGGCGCCCGAAGGGCTGGAGGCGGTGAGGCGGTCGCGGTCGATCACGAAGGGTTCGCTGGTGACCTGAGCCGCCTTGGACACTTCCGCAAGTGCCGGCCGGTGCTCCGGGTGAATTGCGCAGCGATAACCCTGCAACAACCCGGCGCGCCCCAGAAACCAGGAGCCATTCCACAACCCGGCGAGGCTGATGCCTTGTTCAGCGGCGCTGCGCAACAGATGGATGAAGTCTTCGCTGGCCTTGAGCTCGGTGCGAAAGCCGCCGCATATCACCAGCAGGTCCAGGTCATGCAACGCCGCCGCATCAAGTACGGCGTCAGGGCGAATCACCAGGCCCAGGTCACTGATAACTTCGCCCTCACCCCAGCCGAAGGTGCGCGAGGCGAACAACTCGGGGCGCAGCAGGTTGGCGGTGACCAGGGTATCGAGGGTCTGGGTGAATGCTGGCAGGGAAAAGTGTTCGAGCAACAGAAAGCCGACGCGAGCGACCGAGGCCAACCGCCCGGGATTTTCGTTGAGGTAACGCAGGTTCTTGCCTTTCATGCCGCCGCTGAATTGACGTCTTTCCATCGCAGGGTTGGCCCACTTTTATTGTTGATTCCGTGGGCGCCATCTTAGGGGCAAATCGGCTGGCTGTCTCAACCGGTGGGTAAACAGTCACCTCTTTCAAGCCCTTGCTTCATTCGACAAATCGCAATCTGATACGGTTTTATATTCGCCAGCTGCCTCTGTACCGAAAACGGCTGCAGATGGACAATGGCGCCAACCCGACATTCCTGTCGCCCAACCTCTCGGAGGCCTCATGACCAAGATGGCACTTTTTCTGTTCGGTTTTCTGGTACTGACCATTGGTATAGGCCTACTGGCGACGATATCGCCGGTCTAAAGTTCATCGGCCTTACATAGCCGTTTAATGCTGATCGAAAAGCAGACCCCGAGAAACGTCATTCCATTCGATTGAGGGCGAAAGATTTCCGGTAAAGCGGTTTCGGCCATCAAAACGCCATAATCTCTGCTATTGTCCAAAGACTTCATCTCCTCATCATCGCCCCCAGGCGATCTTCTGTGAGCATGCTCTGCGACATCGGCGTTTTCGGTGTCGGGTCTCAATAGCATGGAACGCCCAAGCGATGGATACACCGTCACCCACACCGTCGCAATCGCGCGCCGAAAAGATCGTCGAGTTCAAACGCCAGAAAACCCTGCTCAAGACCGGCGCGTTGCAGGATGCCATCTTCAACAGCGCGTATTTCTCCAGCATCGCCACCGATGAAAAAGGCGTGATCCAGATCTTCAACGTCGGCGCCGAACGCATGCTCGGCTATGCCGCCGCCGACGTGGTCAACCGCATCACCCCTGCCGACATCTCTGACCCGGCCGAGCTGATCACCCGCGCCGCCGCGCTCAGCCTGGAGCTCGACACGCCCATCACCCCCGGCTTCGAGGCGCTGGTGTTCAAGGCCTCGCGGGGTATCGAAGACATTTACGAGCTGACGTATATCCGCAAGGATGGCAGCCGCTTGTCAGCCATGGTCTCGGTGACAGCGTTACGCAACCGCAATGACATGATCATCGGCTACCTGTTGATCGGTACCGACAACACTGCACGCAAGCAGGAAGAAGCCGAGCGCAAAGGCTTCGAACGCGCCCTCGAAGAAAAGAACCTGGAGCTGGAACACGCCAGCCACATGAAGTCCGAATTCCTCGCCACCATGTCCCATGAGTTGCGCACGCCGTTAAACGCGGTGATCGGCTTTTCCGAAGCCCTCAAGGATGGGCTGGTGGGCGACATGAGCGAGACCCAGCGCGAATACATCGGCGACATTTTCACCAGCGGCCAGCACTTGCTGTCGCTGATCAATGACATTCTCGACCTGTCCAAAGTCGAGGCCGGGATGATGGACCTGGAGCTGGAAGCCGTTGAACTGTCGGGCTTGCTGGCCAACAGTCTGTTGATCGTGCGCGAAAAAGCCGCGCTGCAGCGTATCCAGCTAAAACTCGACAGCCCGGACGATTTCGGCTGGCTTGAGCTGGACCTGCGCAAGACCAAACAGATCGTCTACAACCTGCTCGCCAATGCGGTCAAATTCAGCGAACACGGCAGCTCGGTGACCCTGGCCGTGCGCGAAGTCAGTCGCCATCAGGTCGGCCTGGTGCCCGGCGACTGGCCAGTGCACAACTTTGCGTTACCGCCCGGCTCGCACACACAGTTTCTCGAATTGAGCGTCAGCGATACCGGCATCGGTATTGCCAGGGACGACATGGGCAAACTGTTCAAGGCCTTCAGCCAGATCGACAGCAGCCTGGCGCGCAAATTTGAAGGCACAGGTCTTGGCCTGGCGATGGTCAAGCAGTTGACCGACCTGCATGGCGGCAGCGTTGCCGTGGCCAGCCGCGAAGGCCTAGGTGCGCGCTTTGTGGTATGGCTGCCGCTGCACCGGACTCTGGAGGCCACATGGCCGCAATCCTGATCGTCGAAGACAACGAAGCCAACATGCGCCTGGCTCGTCTGCTGCTGGTGAATGCCGGCCACAGCGTGTTGTGGGCCGCCGACGCCGAAAGTGGCCTGACCATGGCGCGCGAGCTACAACCGGCGCTGATTCTGATGGACATTCAACTGCCTGGCATGGACGGCCTGGCTGCAACACGCTTGCTCAAGCAAGACCCACATACCGCGCATATCCCGGTGATCGCCCTCACCGCCATGGCCATGAAAGAGGACCGGGAAAAAACCCGCCTGGCCGGTTGCGACGCCTATGTGATCAAACCCCTGCGCTACAAGGAGCTGTACCAGGTGATCGACACCCTGCTGAACCCGTCCATTACACCTCTAGCATGAGTCCTCTCCATGGCCAGCTCACCCGCAACGCTGTTGATCGTTGATGACGACGCTCATATACGCAAACTCCTGGAAACCCTGCTGCATCACGAGGGCTACCTGACCCTGAGCGCCGCCAGCGGTGAAGAGGCCTTGCACCTGGTGGCCAGCAACCCGCCCGACCTGGTGTTGCTGGACGTCATGATGCCCGGCATGGACGGCTACGAAGTGGCCAGCCAGCTCAAGGGCAATCCCGCCACCGCGAATATCCCGATCATCATGCTCTCGGCGCTCAGCGAATCCGAGGCGCGGGTCAATGGCCTGCAAAGCGGTGCCGAGGAGTTCATCACCAAACCGGTGGAGCGCCTGGAGCTGTGGCTGCGAGTGCGTAACCTGCTGCGACTGAAAGCCCACAGCGATCAGCTCAGACAGCACAACCTGATGCTCGAACAGCAGTTGCTGAAACACACCAGTCCAAGCGCGCAGATGAATGTGCATGACCTGGCCCGCCAGGACCTGGAATACGCCCTGCGTGCAGCGGTTGAACGCAATGAGTTTGCCTTGCACTACCAGCCCAAGGTCGAGCTGGCCAATGGCGAAGTCTGTGCGCTTGAGGCCCTGCTGCGCTGGGATCGGCCCGGTTATGGCCCGGTCTCACCTGCCGTGTTTGTGCCGCTGCTGGAAGACCTTGGCCTGATCGTGCCCGTGGGCTGCTGGGTGATCGAGCGTGTGTGCCAACAGATTGCCACGTGGCAGCTCAACGGCATTGGCGCGGTGGAAGTGTCGGTCAACGTATCCGGTCATCAATTGATCGAGGGTGACCTAATCGCCGATATCGAGCGCATTTTGGCCACCACCGGGGTTGAGGCGCGCTGGCTGGAGGTGGAACTCACGGAAAGCTCGCTGATGGAAAACACCGAGCACACCATCGCCAGCCTGCAACGTCTGCGCGCCATGGGAGTAAAGATTTCCATCGATGACTTCGGCACCGGCTACTCAAGCCTGGCGTACCTGCGACGTTTTCCCATCGATACGCTGAAGATCGACATCGCGTTCATTCGCGAAGTCACCACCAACCCGCAGGATGCGGCGATCACGCGCACCATCATCGAACTGGCCCACAGCCTGAGCCTGCGAGTTGTCGCAGAGGGTGTCGAGACCCAGGCGCAGTTGACGTTCCTGAAAGAGGCCGGCTGCGACCAGATTCAGGGGTATCTGTTTAGCCGACCGTTGCCGGTGGAAACGCTGGAACGGCTGTTGCGGGACCGGGTCAAGTAAGCACAGGGAACTTGCTCGCCACAGGAATGAGCCTGCCTGAATGCGGATCGGCTTGAGTCGAAACACAAACTCATCAACCGCGTGGTCGAGCGAGGGAATCAATGACGCGACAGACGCTACAGATGATTGATACCACTCAATCTCAAGGCGCTTTCCATGCACAGATTCTCCAACCTTAACCAGGTATTCAGTCAGCCGTTATCGACTTTTACACCCGCCTCCTGGCAGCCATTCTCCAGACACCAGCACGACACCCGGTCGCAACCCGAACCGAGCACTTCTCGCGCCGACGGTGACCGCGAATTGGCCATGCAATACCGCGACGCGCTCCTTGAGGCGGCTCAAAGCAGCACCCCCCGACGATCAACAACGTGCCTCCCCACTCCACCTTCGGCCAATGGTGGGGCCAATTACGTGACGCTTTCCAATCCACCGATGTGCGCCAGTGGCTTGAAGAAAAAGGCATCAACCCCGCCTCGATCACACTCGACCCACGGACGGGCGAAGTCTCCTTCATGGCCAAGGGAAAATTGCACACAGTGGGCCAAGACGATGCTCACTGGCGCGCAATCAGCGGACCCATTATCGAAGCCGCTCGTGTACTCAGTGTGGGGACCGCCTTCACGCCACCTGCAACCGAGCTCGATGAACCCGTTCCGGGGTGGATAGTCGGACGTTTCCATCAAGAACCCAAAGCACTGACAGCGTTCGAAATGCGCCAGCGCGCGCAGACCATCGAGCGCGATCAGAACTTCAAGCCACTCGACCCGAACACCCGCCAAGCGTTGATCACAGCGCGCAGCGAAGATGCACTCCAAACGCATCAATCAGTACTCGCCGATATCTACACCCGCCACGTCGCCGCCACCACACTGCAACATCTGGCGAACACCGTGAAACATGGCATCGACTACGACGGTCAGATCGAAGATGAATTGAAGAAGCCCGTTTATCTCTCTGAACATGCTTCCTACTACCCGGATAAAACCGGCAAATGGAACCAGGTCAGCCTTTTGCAACTGCTCAAGGATCACGGCTGGGACATTCCAACGAATCACGAGCAGTTGGAGAACCTGGCGACAGTTCTGACCACTCCTGTCCTCACCTCACCGGCCCATGGCGACCTGGGGGGAGCACTGTCCTGGCCCGAACCACTTGATCGGGACAGACAGAGTCAACTGAAACAGGCCATACACTCAGCTCGCCTCGGCAATGTGAGAGTGCCCGCCGATGAAACTGTTCTTGCTTATCTGCTGGGAGACAGGTCCATTTCCCCTGAAGAACTGGGCTATCCGCGGCGTCTGATCAATGACCTCCTCAGTTCCCCCGAGGGCAAGGCACTGGGCGAGGCTATTCAGGCCTTTTTTGAGCAGAGCGGCATCAAGGGCAGCCCCGGTGACTGGCTGCTGGCAGCGATAAACCTGGAGAGCAGCATTGAGATTGAGGGTGAAGATACTCGCCAGACACAGCCCCATATAGAGGGCTACACACTGGTCACCGCAAAAAACGCAGACAAGAGGCCCTCGATCATCGTCAAAGAGCTCGCTGAATACCTGCTCGCCAACGGCAACGCCGAGTCCGCCGACACGGCAACGCTCCGGGCTCACCTGATGCTGGCGAGCCGAGCGCCGCAGTTTCTGGTCAAGGACATCCCCGAACAGGTGAAGGTCGGCTCCCACAGCTGGGTCAGCTTTACCACGGCTGTTGCCCGCATCGAAGCGAAAGCACCTGGAGCAACCTCAGGAATGAGTTATGCGCAGGTCATGCTGCACGCGAGCGCTGCGCCGATTAACGATCACGAGCGCCAGGTCGAGTACACGGCCCAGCAAGCTGCGATCAAGGACTGGGCTGTCGCAAACGGCATGCGCTATCCGACGACCGAAAGTGCGATAACCGACGTCTGTAACGCCTTCAACAACCAGATACGCGAACTGCGCGAGGCCGCAGAAACGCAGATTCCACCCATGCCCACCACCAGCGCGGTCGCACTGGAACAGTTGAAGACAGCCCTGCCGGACATGGACCCAAAACTGTTCGAAGCAAAATGCATTGAGCTCAAACCCTCCAACAAGGACTTCCCGGGGCCCTACTCGATACTCGATCTGTTTATCGACGGCCGCTTCCTGAGGCACGCGCCGGACGGAAATTTGAGCGAGGGGGTGTATTGGCTGAAGTTGCTGCCCGGGGTGATCTTGCCAGCGATTGGCGACGAGGTTACGCCCGGCACTTGGGACGCTTTGACAAACGGAATCGACATCAAGGATGTGCTGGCAAAAATCAAGGATTTACCCTCCCCACGGCAGCCGTTCGAAACAGCATTTGCCGATTACGAGAACGCGGTAAAAAAGACGACCGCGGCGCAAATAAAAACCCTGGTTTCAAACCTGCCACTGGAAGACCGGAAAAATCTGGAATTTGGAAAAATAACCGTCCGTACGCAAATCGACTACTGGCGAAACGATCATCCGCTCCCGGTTGAAAAAGGCACTGTACTTGTTGAAACCGTGCGCAACGGTACATCGGTGACTTATGCCATCAATCGATTGAAGGGCACCATCACCAAGCGACCGGGCATGGCCTATAAGGAGCACCCACCCACCGACGGTTGGTTTCCTTCCAAAGGAAAAAGATACGACGCTGTAACGCCCGGCGGGAAGTTTGCACCCGGGCTGACGGATGAAAAAAAGGGCGAAAACGGCGCTCCCTACAGCTACGGCAGTGAACGCACCCGGTATCTCGCCGAGGCGGTCATCGCCGACATGGAGCTGCCTGCGGTAAAGCGCTACGCCAAAGGCGCTACAACCTTTGAAACGCAAGTGCCCACTTACAGGATTGTCGAAGAGATTGTGCTCAACCTGATCCCGTTTCGGTCGGCGATCAAGAATTTTATCGACGGAAAAACCCTTGAAGGCTTCGTGGATCTGGCCTTCGACATCTTCGGTTTTGCGGTAGGTCTGGGCGCGGCCTTGAAGGGAGCAAAAGCACTGTCAGTCGGCGCTTCGGCATTATCCAGGGTCGTCCATGCGGGCAAAATCCTCGGCCGTGCGACGGTAGGCGCGCTTAACCCTTTGAGCGGTCTTGATGACCTGGCGCGCGGGGCTTTCAAGCTAGGCCACCGTGGCGTTTCCCGCGCGCGCGCAGCGTTGACGAAGGTTGATATCGCCGCACTGACGAAAAAACCGAATATCGCCGAAGGCACACTCGGGGGCGTCAACGGCGCAAGTGATGTTGGCGCACTCGCGAAGCTGGATGAAGTGACCGGTCAATGGCACGCCATCAACCCAGCCACGCAAAAACCCTTCGGGCCGCCGCTGGAGAACTTTCAGGCCAAGGTGCTTTCCAGTGGTGAACTCAGCGAAAACATGAAGACGTTGTATAAAAAACTGGATAAGAATACCCATCTGGACATTTGTTATGCGACCGCGTTACGCGCCGCCCAGGCCGACAGAAAGATCACTGACACGGCGTTCAAGATGATCATTCCCGAAGTACTCAATGGCGGATCACAGACCTATAACCGCATGATGAAAATCCGCCCGGACACCCTGAAAGGCAGCTTTAATGCAGCCGACCTTACCGAATCAGGCATCGTTACCTTTGTCAGCCGGCGCGGCTATAACAAGGACAAAATCGTGCACGCTGCCTATATTCAAAAAGCCCCCGACGGCCAACTGTACCTCTACCACTCCAACTCTCTGTCGCTGGACCACGCCTTAGGTGGCACCAGGCTGCAGCCTGCCACCGCAGGCACGGCTAACGTCTATACATTGGGTCGGGAACAGCAAGCCGGCATTCAACGCTTCATGGATGACGGCGGCGGCTACGACATGGTGTTCACTCCTTCCAGCACCCTGGAGTCCAGCATCAGACGTCGCACCGCCTGAGCCTGCCTCATCCCTCAAAGTGAATGGAATCACTTTGAACCCGCACCCGGGCGCAGCCCTCCAACCTGCATACACCACGGCCCGGTATACGCTCGATGACATTCATTCTATGGTTGGCCGTACTCGGCGCCGTATTGCTCACCCTCGCCCTCACCTCCTCCTACCTGCGCTGGATGCCGGTGACCACCTCGGCGGTGTGCCTGTTGCTGGGCGTCGCGATTGGCCCGCTGGGGGTCGACCTGTTGCACCTGGACATCAAGGGTTCGGCGCGCTGGATGGAACACCTGACCGAAGTCGCCGTGCTGTTTTCGCTGTTTGTCAGCGGCCTCAAGCTGCGCCTGCC
Organism: Pseudomonas trivialis; assembly: GCF_036864995.1. Lineage (NCBI taxonomy): Bacteria > Pseudomonadati > Pseudomonadota > Gammaproteobacteria > Pseudomonadales > Pseudomonadaceae > Pseudomonas > Pseudomonas trivialis. The sequence goes on from NZ_CP142151.1 coordinate 2,841,905, forward strand.
ACTCACTCATCGCCTCTGGCGCATTGCCTTCGGCATGGCCGGGCCGGTGATGCTGCTGACCATCCTCGGCACCTGCCTGGCGCTGCATTACCTGCTGCAATTGTCGTGGGGCGTGTCGCTGCTGGTGGGGGCGATCCTGGCACCCACCGACCCGGTGCTGGCTGGCCTGGTGCAGGTCAACAACGCCCAGGACTATGACGCGCTGCGCTTTGGCCTCTCGGGCGAGGCCGGTTTGAACGACGGCACCGCCTTCCCCTTCGTGATCTTCAGCCTGCTGTTCATGCAGCATGGCGGTTTCGACGGTGACTGGCTCGGCGGCTGGGTCCTGAAGAACCTGATCTGGGCGGTGCCAGCCGGGTTGCTGGTGGGTTACTGGATGGGCCGAGGCATCGGCCGCGTTACCTTGTGGCTGCGCATCACCCACGACGACAGCACCCTGTCGCCCAATGACTACCTGACCCTGGCGCTGATCGCACTGGCCTACGTGGTCGCCGAAGCGATCGGTGGCTACGGTTTCCTGTCGGTATTCGCTGCCGGCCTCGGCCTGCGCCAGGCCGAATTCAAATCCACCGGCAACGCCAGGACACCCGCCGAGCACCTGGCACTGCCCGTGGTCGGTCACCTGGAAGTGGAGCCTGCGCGCGCCCTGCAAGGCGACGTCAGCGAGCTGGCCGACACGCAGATTGCCGCAGGCGTGATGATGGGCGACATGCTCTCGTTCGGAAGCCTGGTGGAACGCTCGATGGAAGTGTTTCTGGTGACCGTATTGGGCATCGTGCTGGTCAGCCATTGGGACTGGCGCGCGCTGTTGGTGGCGGCTTTGCTGTTTTGCGTGATTCGCCCGGTCAGCGTATTTGCCATGCCCTGGGGCAGCCTGGTCGACCGCCAGCAACGCGGCCTGATGGGCTGGTTCGGGATTCGCGGCATCGGCAGCATTTACTACCTGTTCTACGCCCTTAACCATGGCCTGATCGGCACCAGCAGCGCCGTGGCAGTAAACCTGACAGTGTCGGTGATCGCCCTGAGCATCGTCATTCATGGCCTGAGTACCCAGCCGATGCTGGCATGGTATGAACGACGAGCCAGGGCGAAGGGTCAGTCCTGATTCTCAGTATTGCCGACGTCTGCCGCGTCATCCAGATCGTTGAGCGGCACGGTGGCATCGTCCATCAACGAGCCCGGGTCTTCGTTGCCCGGATCGTTGGGTTCGTCTTCCAGGTCGAGTTCTTTTGACATGACGTTCTCCTCTAGCCGCCCTGAGTATCGATATCGGCATCGGTTTCAGGCTTGTGCTCGGGCTCGGGTTCGAAATCCGGGCTGAACTCGTTTTCCTTTGCCTTGGGATCGCTGGCAGCCGCTGGATCCTTGGGCGCATTGACAGCGCTGCCTGGGGCCGGCTCGCCGCCATCGATGGCCGGGTCATTACGGTTGCTGGTTTGCGGGTCGTCGCTGGTGTTCATGGGGCACCTCTTCGCAGGTCTGGGAGAAATCTGTACTGCGTAAAACTAAGGCGCCGCGCTGGCGAGCGAAGTTCCTTCCGATTGCTCAGCGGATCGGATTATCGACCTGGATATAGAACGCATAAATGCCCAGCACCAGCCAGAACACCATGAACAGCCAGGGTGCACGCATGGAGAACAACAGCGACTTGCGATAGCCCTTGTGGGACGACTCCATCTCGGAAAACAGCGGCGACTCATCGTAGGCCATGCCCATCACCGGCTCACTGCGCAATAGTTCGCTCTGCTTGTAGTGCCAGTGGTCGATGATTTCATACGCCGCGCGAATACCGGGCCAGGCATTCAGCGAACTCAAAATACCCAGCGCCACCAGAAACACTGGCACCACCAGGGTAAACAGCTTGCCCCACTCCGGGTTGAGGTTGCCCATGCCGGAGACAAAGGCAATCACCAGGAATGACTGCGCGGTGAGGTAGGCATCGGTGCGGTTGGCGAGGATGCTGGTTTCGTACTGGATTTCTCGGCGGTAGAAGTCCAGCCGGTCCTTGGGCGAACCGAAGATCTTGGCGTTGTGCTCGCTGTGGTCGGTCAGGGCCGATTCCGGGGTATCGGGCGAGATGATGGTTGGCACGACGGTACTCCGCAGATTGTCGAATGCCAATTAGAAGAATCGAGCGTGCACGAAGTTCAAGTTAGTTACGCACCATTAAAGAGCACTGCGCGAGCGATCTGAGAGTGGAACGCCCTATTGTGGCGAACGGGGCACCGTGGCGAGCGGGCTTGCCCCGCGTTGGGGTGCGAAGCGCCCCCAATCCAGCAAAACGCGGTGTACCTGATACGGCTCAGCGCCTGGTTTTGGGGCCGCTGCGCAGCCCACGCAGGACAAGCCTGCTCGCCACAGGGAATCTGCGCTTAAAGGGCTTGCCACAAGTAATCGGCGCCTGAAGGCCATTTCGGCACATGCATTGCTTAACCCTTTCATCTGCCCGTAAACAGGAGCAAGCGTTACCCCCCGACCCAGAGCCACCCCCACAAGAAAGAAAGGACCAGGCCTGTTGGCACCCTGCGCCACGGGCTCATAAAAAAATGCGTTTTTAAAAGCGGCAGTGCCACCCATGCACCCCTGGGCACTGACAAGGTATCGGAATGGCTCGATCTTTCTTTGACGAAATGAATGACGCGAACGGCGAGTGCCGTGCGCATTACCAGGATTTCTCCCGCTGGCTGGCCAACACGCCGCCGGAACTGCTGGCCCAGCGTCGCCGTGAAGCTGACTTGCTGTTTCACCGCGCCGGGATCACGTTCACCCTGTACGGCGATGAACAGGACACCGAGCGCCTGATCCCCTTCGACATCATCCCGCGCAGCATTCCCGCCAGCGAGTGGAGCGTGATCGAGCGCGGCTGTATACAGCGCGTCAATGCGCTGAACATGTTCCTCGCCGACATCTACCACGACCAGCGCATCATCAAGGCCGGCATCATTCCGGCGGAACAGGTGCTGGGCAACGAAGGCTATCAAAAGGCAATGGTCGGGCTGGACCTGCACCGCGGCATCTACTCGCACATCTCCGGCGTCGACCTGGTGCGCGACGGCGACGGCACCTACTACGTGCTCGAAGACAACCTGCGCACCCCCAGCGGCGTGAGCTACATGCTCGAAGACCGCAAGATGATGATGCGCCTGTTCCCCGAAGTGTTCGCCAGACAGCGCATCGCGCCGGTGGACCACTACCCCAACCTGCTGCTCAAGACCCTCAAGAGTTCCAGCCGCCTCGACAACCCGAATGTGGTGGTGCTGACCCCCGGCCGTTTCAACAGTGCGTTTTTCGAGCATGCCTTTCTGGCGAGGGAAATGGGCGTGGAACTGGTGGAAGGTGCCGACCTGTTCGTGCACGACCTCAAGGTGTTCATGCGCACCACCGACGGGCCCAAAGCCGTCGACGTGATTTACCGCCGCATCGACGACGCATTCCTCGACCCGCAGGCGTTCAACGCCGAATCCATGCTCGGCGTGCCCGGCCTGGTGGCCGCCTATTGCGCGGGCAACGTGGTGCTGGCCAACGCCATCGGCACCGGTGTGGCCGACGACAAGTCGATCTACCCCTACGTGCCGGCGATGATCAAGTTTTACCTGGACGAAGAACCGATCCTGCAGAACGTGCCGACCTTTCAGTGTCGCAAGCCTGATGAGCTGTCCCACGTGCTGGCCAACCTCGGCGAGCTGGTGGTCAAGGAAACCCAGGGTTCCGGCGGCTACGGCATGCTGGTGGGCCCCGCGTCCACGGCCGCCGAGATCGAGGACTTCCGCCAACGCATCAAGGCGCGCCCCCATGCCTACATCGCCCAGCCGACCCTGAGCCTGTCCACCTGCCCCACGTTCGTCGAAAACGGCATTGCGCCCCGCCATATCGACTTGCGCCCCTTTGTCCTCTCGGGCAAGGAAACCCGCCTGGTGCCCGGTGGTCTCACGCGGGTGGCGCTGCGTGAAGGCTCGCTGATCGTCAACTCGTCGCAGGGCGGCGGAACCAAGGACACCTGGGTGGTGGAGGACTGAATATGCTGAGTAGAACCGCCGCAGATCTGTACTGGATGTCACGTTACCTGGAGCGCGCCGAAAACCTGGCGCGCATGCTCGAAGTCAGTTATTCGTTGTCGCTGATGCCCCAGGCCGGGCGCAGTGACGGCCTGGACGAACTGGCCATGTCGCTGCTCAGCAGCGGCACCCTGGAGAATTATCTGGAACGCCACCAGACTCTGGACGCCGAGCGCATGCTGCACTTCTTCGCCCTCGACGAAGAAAACCCGGCCAGCATCTACAACTGCCTGCGCGCCGCACGCGGCAATGCCCATGCGGTACGCGGGCGCATCACCGCCGACATGTGGGAAAACCTCAACGCCACCTGGCTGGAAATGCGCAGCATCGCCGCCGGCGGCCTCGCACGACATGGCATCAGCCACTTCTGCGACTGGGTCAAGCAGCGCTCGCATCTGTTTCGCGGCGCCACCTCGGGCACCATCATGCGCAATGACGCCTACCGCTTCATTCGCCTGGGCACCTTTGTCGAGCGCGCCGACAACACCCTGCGCCTGCTGGATGCGCGCTACGAGATGTTCGGCGAAGAGTCCGAAGAAGTCAGCGACCTGTCGGCACGCGGCTACTACCAGTGGAGCGCCTTGCTGCGCGCATTGTCGTCGTTCGAGGCGTATACCGAGCTGTACCCGAATGCCCTCAACGCGCGCTCGGTGTCCGAACTGCTGCTGTTGCGCAGCGATGTGCCGCGCTCGTTGCACGCCTGTATCGAGGAACTGAGCCAGATCCTCGCTGACCTGCCCGGCAGCTACGGCCGCACCGCGCAACGCCTGGCGGCGGAGTTCGAGGCGCGGCTGCGCTACACCGGCATCGACGAGATTCTGGAGGACGGCCTGCATATGCGCTTGATCGAGTTCATCGACACCGTGCGCGAGCTGGCCCGATCCATCCAAAGCTCCTACCTGGAAGTGGTCTGAAAGGGAGGCTACGCAGCGCTCTGTGGCGAGCGGGCTCGCCACAAGAAGCCCACTCACCACAGGAATGTGGCTGCCTGAAACCATCAGACCTCTTTGGACTGCACCGCCCACCACCTGGGCAACAACTGCCGCACCCGCGCCTCGCCAAAGCGGTCATCGATCAGCATCACCACGCCCCGGTCCTGCTGGCTGCGAATCACCCTGCCCGCCGCCTGCACCACTTTCTGAATCCCGGGATACAAATAGGTGTAGTCATACCCGGCGCCGAAGATCGCGCCCATGCGCAGCTTCATCTGCTCATTGACCGGGTTCAACTGGGGCAGGCCCAGGGTCGCCACAAACGCGCCGATCAAACGCGCGCCGGGCAGGTCGATGCCTTCGCTGAACGCCCCGCCCAGCACCGCAAAGCCAATGCCCTGGCTGTGCTGGGTGAACTGGTCGAGAAACCCCTGGCGCTCGGCCTCGGCCATGCCACGCGACTGCAGCCACAGGGCAATCTGCGGATGCCGTTCGGCCAGCAGCTGGGCGACCTGTTGCAGGTAGTCGAAGCTTGAAAAAAAGCCAGGTAGTTACCCGGTTGCGCGGTGAACTGCCGCGCAATCAACTCGACGATAGGCGCCAGCGACGCCTGGCGATGCACGAAGCGCGTGGAGATACGCTCGACAATGTGCACCTGCAACTGCTCGGCCTTGAACGGCGACTCGACATCCACCCAGGCCGTGTCCGCCGGCAGACCCAGCAGGTCGGCGTAGTAATGCCGTGGGCTCAGGGTCGCGGAAAACAGCACGCTGCTGCGCGCGGCGGTAAGCCTTGGGCCAATGAATTGGGCGGGCACCACATTGCGCAGGCACAGGGTCGAGCTGCTGCGCTTGCCGGTGAGCTGACGTTTGCTGATATCGAAGATGAAGTGTTCGTTGAACAGCTCCGCCACCTTGGCAAATTGCAGCGCCTCAAAATAGAAGGCCTGCAGATCACCGCTGAGGGCCTCGGGGCGCTCGTTGAAGTAGTCGCCCATCGCGCCGACGCACAGGCTCAACGCCTGGAGCAGCTTTTCCGGCAGCGCCCCATAGGCCTGATACGGCGCAACCTGGTCCTTGTGCAGCGCATTCCATTCACGGTTGAGGCGCTGCAAGGGCTTCTTCAAGGGTTCGGGCGCCGTGTCGCGCAAGGTCTTGAGTGTGTACTGATCGAGGCTCGCGCTGTACATCGCACGGGCCCGTTCGACCAGGTTGTGGGCTTCGTCGACCAGCACAGCGGCCCGCCACTGGTTGAGCTGGGCCAGGCCGAACAGCATGGCGGCAAAGTCGAAATAGTAGTTGTAGTCGGCGACGACCAGGTCGCTCCAGCGTGCCATTTCCTGGCTCAGGTAATAAGGGCACACGTCATGGGCCAGGGCTACTTCGCGCAGGCTGCGTTGATCGAGCAGGCGCACCCTGGACGCGGCAGCGCGGGCGGCGGGCAGGCGATCATAAAAACCTTTGGCCAACGGGCACGATTCGCCGTGGCAGGCCTTGTCCAGGTGCTCGCAGGCCTTGTCCCGCGCCACCAGTTCCAGCACACGCAGCGGTAACTGCGGGTGGCTGTCGTACAAGACCTGCGCCGCATCCAGGGCCAGCTTGCGCCCGGGCGTCTTCGCGGTAAGGAAGAACAGCTTGTCCAGTTGCTGGGGTCCCAGGGCCTTGAGCAGCGGGAAAATCGTGCCGACGGTCTTGCCGATGCCGGTCGGCGCCTGGGCCATCAGGCAGCGGCCGGTGCTCACCGCCTTGTACACCGTCTCGGCCAGCACGCGCTGGCCGGGGCGAAACGCGGCATGGGGGAAGGCCAGGGTTTGCGCCGCCTGATTACGGGCTTCGCGGTGCTGCATTTCCAGGCGCGCCCAATCGAGGAACAGCGCACAGTGATGATTGAAGAACGCTTCGAGTTGCGCCGCCTGGAAGGGCTGGCTGAGCAGGGTTTCGCCCTCGCCGACGATATCGAAATACACCAGCGCCAGGTTGATCTCGCTCAGGCCCAGCTTCTGGCACATCAGCCAGCCGTACACCTTGACCTGCGCCCAATGCAGCAGCCGGTGATTGGCAGGCTGGGCATCGAGGTCGCCACGGTAGGTCTTCACCTCTTCCAGGCGATTGCTGTCGGGGTCGTAGCCGTCCGCCCTGCCCCGCACCTTGAGCTGCTGGTACTCGCCCTCAAGGGCCACTTCATTCTGGTAATGCGCGCTGCGCCGGGACGCCACCGTGCGATGGCCGATGATGCCTTCCTGGGCGCTGGGCGATGGGGTAAAACGCAGGTCGAGGTCGCCGACCTTGGCCGTGAACTCACACAGCGCCCGCACAGCCACGCTGTAGCTCAAGCGGGCTGCTCCGCCCAGCGCACGTAGCAGACGGTGACCGGCATCTGGTACTCGCCGCAGAATTCCAGCCAGCGCAATTGGTTGTCCTGCAGGCGGTCGCCGGGGCCCTTGACCTCGATCATGCGGTAAGTCTTCTGCGCCGGCCAGAACTGGATCAGGTCCGGCATCCCGGCACGGTTGGCGCGAATATCCAGCAGCAGGCGTTCGAACCAGTAGCGCAGGTGCTCGGCGGGCAGGCAGGTCAGCGCCTGTTCCAGCAACTCGTCGCTGAGCAGGTTCCAGAACACGAACGGTGACTGGATGCCCCATTTCTCCACATAGCGCTGGCGGATACTGGTTTTGTAGCGCTCATCCTGCAATTGCTCGAAACACGCGGCGAACAGCGGCGCACGGCGCTGATGGAAGTCTTCGCTGTGCAGGTCCGCAGGCCCGCGCTGGAACGGGTGAAAAAACGACCCCGGCAGCGGCGCGAAAATCACATCCCAACACAACAGGCCGAACAGTGAGTTGATCAGCCCGTTTTCCACGTAATGCACCGGTGCGTCAGGCTCACTGAGGTGCGCCTGCACGCAGTATTCCACCGACATCACAGGCGTCGGCACCGCCAGCGCCAGGTCCAGGCGCGTGACTGGTCGCGGCCTGGCCTTGGGCAGCGCCGGCTCGCCCAGCTTGCGGCGCAGGCGCGGCAGCACCCGCAGCAGGTGTTGTTGCTCGGCCGCGCTGTGCGGTGCCTGCTGCGCCAGACACGCCAGGGCCATGGCCTGGGCGTAGGCTTCCTGGCGTTCCAGCACGCGGATCAGCCGTGCGCGGGCGCCGGGGTGGCTGCACGCCCGATAGATCTGCTCGGCCAGAACCAGTTCGGCGCTGCGCTCACACAGCTGGCCGATCTGGAACAGCAGCTTGGCACGGCGTTTTTCCAGCCAGGGGTTGTCGGTTTGCAGCGTGGCGATCTGCTCAAGCACCTCATCCACGGCTTCGCCCGTCTCGAAAGCTTGCTGGCACTGGTGCAAAAACAGATAGCCGTGCACGTCATCGCGGCTGCGCAGGCCCCGGGATTCGTCGCAAAAGGCAACTTTTTCATAGGTATGAATGCCCAGGTCGGCGAGCACGAACTCGGACCAGTCCTGATGCAGGTTGCCGAAGAACATCAGGCGCAGGCGGTCGCACAACTGCATCACGGTGAGGCTGTAGAGCGTGTCGGGCAGCGCCGGGCACCACTGGGCGAAACTGCGGCTGTCGGGGAACTGCGCGGCCAGGTGTTCCAGCCAGTCGACCTTGTTGCCTCTGGGGTGCTCGATCCAGGGTTTGAACGCCGCGAGCAGTTCGCTTTTTTGCAGCACGCTGAACAGCACCTCAAACTCCAGTGGGCTTTGATCTTCCACCCAGCCCAGCCCGAGCAACGGCGCCGCCGCCGCATGGGGGCAACCGATCTCCAGATAATTGAGCTTGCCCGCGCGAAAATGCACGCCCTTGCGCATCACCATGCGCACCAACAACGCCTGGGACGGCTGCGGCAACCTGTCAAATTGCTGAATGAAATGCTCTTCGTCGGCGTCGAGCAAATCGGCATAGCGCTGCCCCAGCCAATGCAGCACTTGGCGGAAGTTGTGCAGGTAATACAGGGGATCGTCGAGGGGGTTGGCCATGGCGCAAGCAATCAAATACTGGTTATGCATACAGAGTGCCGTTGCCCAGGCCTTGTTGCAATCGGTAATAGATAAATGGCGCACGCAACTTTTTGTATAAAAGTGATCAGATAGGGGAATCGATGGCGTACCATTTATGGCCCGCAGCCAGCTGCTGCGGGACTTTTCAGAGTGAAGGTAAGGGTTATGAACATGAAGAATTTGGGTCTGCCACTGGTTGCACTCACTTTTCTGCTGCTGGCCGGTTGCGCCACGCAAACGGTCGTCACACTGCAAAACGGCACGCAATACCTGACCAAGGACGCCCCCAACGCCAAGACGGCCGACGGCTTCTATGAGTTCACGGACATTGCCGGCAAGCGCATTCGCATCAAGGCCGATGACGTGGCCACGGTGCGCAAGGAAGACTAGCCTCTAACCGATCCTGTGGGAGGGGGCTTGCTCCCGATAGCGGTGTATCAGTCAGCCCATCTGTCGCTGACCCGCCGCTATCGGGAGCAAGCCCCCTCCCGCCTTTGGTCTTCATTGTTTCAAGCAGTGCGTTCAAAGCCCCTCACACCGTTTCGAACACATTCAGTCCTTAGCTGATGACTATTCCCTCCCCCGACAAACTCGCCACCCCCACCAGCGTCACCGAATCCCCACCAAAGCTGAGCACCGTATCCGCGCCGACCACCCTGGCGTGATCGCGGTAATCCGTGCTGCCCTGCACGCCGCTGAACACCAGCGTGTCGGTGGGCTGATAGCCGATCACCCGGTCATGGCCGAACTGCCCGCTGAACACAAAGGTGTTGTGCCCGCTGTTGTCGCGGAGCGTGTCGTTGCCTTTGCCTCCCTCGATAAAGTCCGTGCCCTTGCCGCCCTGGATAAGGTCGTTGCCGTCGCTGCCGAGGATGAAGGTGTCGCCCTTGTGCGGTTCGGCATTGCGGTTGAGGTCCTGCACCCAGGTGCTGGCGCGTGCCGGGTCCGACAGGTTGGCGACGATCACCGTGGAGTCGCGCGTCATCTGCTCGTAGAACCCGGACTCCAGGATGCGCGTCATGCCATCGCCATAGCCGCTGGGCAAGTGAGCGAACCAGGTGGGCAGGTTGGCGATGGAAAACGGCAGCACGTTCCACAGTGTCGAGGCGTAGTGGTCATTGAAGTTGACGATATTGTCGGTGGTCGACTCATGGGGTTTGTCGTGCACGCCCAGGGACGCGAAGTTAACCGATGAACCGTCCAGCGCACGGAATACCGGGTCGTTCTCAAAGCCGACATTGAGCACCTTGTCGCCGGCGCTCTGGGTCGGCGAAGCATAGGCCACGTAGTGGGCATCCTTGTAGAAACCTGACCATTTATTGCCGCTCAAGTCGGCCATACTGTTGACCGCCAGCCCGCCCAGGCTGTGCCCGCTGACCAGCACGTCCTTACCGCTCAGGCCATGGGCGCCGGCGTAGTCGGCGACGTTCTTGAGCAAGCCGCCAAAGGCTTCGCCCGCGTAATTTTTTGCATAATCCCTGGGGCCCAGCGCGGCCAGCAGGTCGCTGACCAGGTCGCCGATGGAGTCGCTGATCAGGTTTTCCCGAGGGCCGGAGGTGCCGCGAAAACCGATGCCGATTTCCAGCAGCTTGCCGGCGTCGTCATACTTGCCCAGCACCTCGACCTGCGCCGTGGTGTAGCCGGCCTTTTCGCCAAAAAACGTGCCCCGGGCGTCGACCTTGCCGGCGTAGCCCAGGGCAGCGGCGCTGATCGGCGTCCAGCCGGCTTTTTGCACCGCGTCCAGGGCCGCTTTTTCCGAGTCCGGATTCCACGGAATACCCGGAATCACCCCCTGGGAATCAGTGCTGCCGAGCAATGCGCCCACCAGCGTGGCGGGCAAGCCGAGGCCCAGCCCATTGTGCTGATAGCCCACGGCAAAGCCGTTGTCCAGGTTGTGATAGGTGTACAGCGTGATCGCCATGGCATCGGCGAACAACGCTTTGGAGCCCTCGGTGCCGAGGTTTTTATAGTCAAAGATACCCATCGCTCGTGCCTCTCTTTTGTTGATGTTGTCGAGAAAGCCAATCGATCGTTCCCGCGTCGGGCGCGGGAACGCTTCACGCGTCAGAACGCCCAGTCGAGGCTCAACCCCACCCCGTGGACCTTCTCCTTGCTGGCCAACAGGCCGTTGTAGTCGAAGTTCACCCGCGCATCCTTGCTCAACGCCAGGCTCACCCGCGCGCCAACCAGTGCCGCATCACGCACCATCGGCGCACTCTGCACCGCAAACGACGGGCCGCCCGACGCAAACGTCAGGTGCTGCTCGGAATCGGTGCTGCCCAGGTTGTGCTGCCAGCCCAGGGTGCCGGACAGCTCCAGTTGCTGGTGGTCATTCACATTGAAGGTCTTCAACGCACGCAGGCCCAGGGTGCTCAGCACCAGGTCGCGGGTGTCGTCACGGCTTTTCAACGCCGCGGCATCGCCCTTCTCGGTAAAACCATCGCTGTCCAGGTGCACGTAGGCCAGGTTGGCGAAGGGTTCCAGCGCCAGCGCCGGCAGATTTACGCGGTAGGCCGCCTCGGTGAACACTTGCGTGCTGCGGGCATCGACCTTGGCTTTTTGCTTGCCGGCGACGTCGCCGTATTGCAGGTCGCGCTTCACGTCGGCGCGGTGCCAGCTGTAGGTCGCCCCGCCGCTCAGGCGCCAGGCACCGATCTCATGCCCGGCATAGGCACCGAAGTGGTAGCTGTCGACCGACGCGCGCGAATGGGTGTCGCTGCCCATGTTCAGTGAAGTGTCGCTGTAGCCCGCCACCAGGCCGATACGGGTGGACTCATCCAATGCCCCGTCAACGCCGGCGAGCATGCCGCCAATCGACGTGGTGTAGCCCGCCGTGTCGCTGCGGCTGTCGGTCTTGCCCCAGGCGCCGAGAGCCTTGATCCAGACGTTGCCGCGACTGTCGACGGTGTCGCTGGAGGCACCCATTTCACCATTGCGCAAGCGCTCGCCCACGGCCTCACGCACGTAGCGGCTGTCGTTGACCAGCGCGGTCTCCAGCGCCGGGTAGATTTCCCCCGACAGTTGCTGGAAAGCGTTGCGGGCCGACGCGGCGGTCGGCGCCAGCAGCAGGCTTTCGTACACGGCATTGCCCGCGCCCAACTGCTCGGCGGCTGCGGCCACGGCCCGCTGGTTATCGGTGACGCCCACGCTGGCAAAGCTGTTGGCGTTGCGCGCCACATCCAGTTGAACGCCGTTGGCGGCGTAGTTCAGGTTGCCGCCGATGAACACGTAGTCGGGCAGTACCGCCGCAAAACTGCCGTTGATACCGCCGGCCGCTTGCAGGATGTTGTACTGGCGCCCGATCAGGCTTTGCGCCTGCGCCGTGCTGAGCAACGTCGGGCTGTTTTCCAGGGCCAGGGTCACGGTGCCGCCCTTGAGCGTGGCGGTGCCGCCAGCCACGATGCGGTCGCTGCGGGTGGGCGACAGTTCCACGGCGTAGGTGGAACCTGCGTCGAAGGTCACATCTCCGGCCACGTTCAGGGTGCCGATGGAGTTGCCCGGCGCCACGGTGCCACCGCTTTTGGCCAACAGCGAACCGATGCGCCCGGAGCCGCCGACCACGCCGCTCTGGCTGACGGTGACGTCCGAGGTCAGCGAGCCGTTGATTGCCAGCCGACCCTGATTGACCAGGGTCGGGCCGCTGTAGGTGTTGGTGCCGCTCAGCACCAGGGTGCCGATGCCCAGCTTGGTCAGGCCGCCGTGCCCGGCAATGTCATTGCTCCACACGTCCAGCCCGCAATGCACATCGGTGCACACCCGCTGCGTCGGTTTGCCGGCATCCACCACCGCGCCGATGCCCGGCAGGTCGGCGACGAACTGGCCGCTGCCATAGGCGCCGTCGATGCGGAACTCGGCCGGAATATCCTCGGCAGTCACCAGCATCCCCGGCCCGTTGATGGCCTTGCCCAGGTTGATCATGCCCCAGCCGTACAGCGAATCGATGCCCGGCGCGCCGAGGTCGGTGGCGGTGGTCTTGAGCAGCGTGGAGATCTGGTCGCCGCTCATGTACGGGAAACGCTCCATCAACACCGCCGCACTCCCCGCCACATGGGGCGCGGCCATGGAGGTGCCGTTGAAGTTGGCGTAGTCGGTGGTGAGGTTGTCCAGATTGGTGCCGTTGATGACCGAGCTGAAGATCTTCGTACCGGGGGCCGACACGCAGAAACTCGCCGCATACCCGCAACGCGAGGAAAAGGTGCTGATCACATAGGGCGTGGCGCTCGCGGTGTCGGGGTTCTGCTGCAAGGCGGCCACGGACAGCCAGTTGGGCGCAATCTCCGGGACGAAGTACGCCAGGCCCGAAATCGCATCCGGGTTGTTGCGGTTGTAGTCGTTGCCGGCGGCGAAGATGGTCAGCACGCCGCTGCGCGCGGCGTCGATTGCGCCCTGGTAGGCGCCGCCGGCAAGGGTGCCGAGGATCGGGCGGATGTTATTGAACTGGGCCTGCGCTTCATTCACGGTGAAATTGGGGAACGCCGGATCCCGGCCGCCCTTGGCATATTGGTCACCGATGCCGATGCCCCAGCTGTTGTTGATGATGCGCGCACCGCTGGCCACCAGGGCATCCCAACCGGCCTTGTACACCGCGCCATCGTTGCCGAGGATGATGCCGTCTTCGGGGCCGGGGTCGCCGTTCTCGGCGCTGATGATCTGCGCACCGTACGCTACGCCGTGCATCGGCCCGCCGTCGCGGTTGCCTGCGGCGATCCCGCCGACGTGGGTGCCGTGGTTACCCAGCTTGCCGTTGGAACCCAGGGACGGCGTGCCGTCATAACGAAACGCATCGCCGGCCTTTACCGGAATATAGGGGTCGGTGTACTGGCGGATGCCCTCGGTGACTATCGTCACCACTTTGCCGGGGCTGGCGAACTCCGGGTGCGCGGCGTACACCGGCTGGTCGAAGATGCCCAGTTTTACGCCCTTGCCGGTGTAGCCGGCGGCGTACGCGGTGTCGGCATGCACGGCGCCCAGGCCCCACTCAGCATTGAACTCGGCGCTGCGCCAACTGGCGGCATCGCCCAGCTTGCCGGTTTCCACATAGGGTGCCGCGTGGGCGGTGCCCAGGCTGGCCAGGCAGCACAGCAATGCGCCACAGGGCGCGCTGCGCGGGTGGCGCAAAGCCTTGTGGATGGCGGTTGTTAACCCTGACTTGCGTGTGTTCACGGTGACCTTCCTTAGTTTTTTATTACGGATATAGAGATCCCTGTGGGAGGGGGCTTGCTCCCGATGGCGGGGTGTCAGGCACCTGATTTATTGCCTGATACATCGCCATCGGGAGCAAGCCCCTCCCACCTTAGAACTGCCAGTTCAGGCTCAGGCCTACGCCCTGGGTTTTCGCCCTGCCGCCCAACTGCCCGTTGTAATCGAGGTTGACCCGCGTCGCCTGGCTCAGCGCCAGGCTGGCCTGCACGCCCACCAGCGCCGCATCGCGCAGCAACGGCGCGCTGCGTACGGCAAACGACGGGCCACCGGCCACAAACGCCAGATGTTCTTCGGATTCGACGGCGGTCAGGCTGTGTTGCCAGCCCAGCGACCCGGACAGCTCGAGCTGCTGGTGATCGTTGAGCGCGAGGGTTTTCAGCGCGCGCAGCCCCAGGGTGCCCAGCACGGCATCACGTCGATCACTGCCGCGTTCCAGCGCGGCCGCGTCGCCGTTTTCGTGAAACGCATCGCTGTCCAGATGCACGTAGGCCAGGTTGGCGAACGGTTCCAGTGCCAGCGGTTGCAGCTGCAAGCGATACGCTGCTTCGCTGAACAGTTGCGCACTGCGCGCGTCCAGGCTTGCCTTCTGCTTGCCGCTGACGTCGCCGTATTGCAGGTCGCGCTTCACATCGCCGCGGTGCCAGCTGTAGGCACCGCCGAGGCTCAGCCGCCAGTTGCCCAGCTCACGCCCGGCATAGGCACCCACGTGGTAGCTGTCGACCGATGCCGAGGCATGGCTGCCGCCCCCCATGTTCAGCGAGCTGTCGCTGTAGCCGGCGACCACACCAACGCGGGTCTGCTCATCCAGCGCCCCGTCCACGCCCAACAGCAGGCCGCCGAGGGAAGTGGTGGCGACTGCGGTTTCGCTGCGGTTGTCGCTCTTGCCCCAGGCGCCCAGAGCCTTGAGCCACAGGTTGCGCTCGCCGGCAATCGGCACATGGCGCAAGCGCTCACCCACGGCATCGCGCACCTGGCGGCTGTCGTTGATCAGCATGGCGCCCACTGCCGGGTAGATCTCGCCGGACAACTGCTGCAAGCCTTGTTGCGCGCCCGCCAGGGAGTCGGAACGCAGCACGCTTTCATACACCGGGTTGCCCGCGCCGAGCTGCTCGGCGGCCGTGGCCACGGCGCGCTGGTTGCGGTTGGCGGCGACGCTGGCAAAGGTGGCGTCATTGCGCGCCACGTTCAATTGCACGCCGGTGGCGGCGTAATCGAGACGCCCGCCGAGGAACACATAGTCGGGCAGCACCTGGCCAAACTGCCCCTGAATCCCGCCGGCCGCTTGCAGGATGGTGTATTGGCGGCCAATCAGGCTGTGTGCCTGCGCCGCGCTGAGCAGGGTCGGGCTGTTTTCCAGGGCCAGGGTCACGTTGCCACCGCCAAGGACCGCCCGGCCGCCGGCGACGATGCGGTCGCTGCTGCTGGGTGTCAGTTCCACTGCATAGGTGGAGCCCGCCGCCAGGTTGACGTCGCCCGCCACCTGCAAGGTGCCCACGGAATTGCCCGGCGCCACGCGCCCGCCGCTGTTCACCGACAGCGCGGCGATACGCCCGGAGCCGCCGAGGGTGCCGCTGTCGTTGACGGTGACTGCCGAGGTGAGCGAGCCATTGACCGCCAGCAGCCCGCCGTTGACGGTGGTTGCACCGCGATAGGTGCTGTCGCCGCTGAGTACCAGCGTGCCCGCGCCGGACTTGATCAGGCTGCCTTCATACACCCGCCGCGCGGCGGCCTGATCGCGTGCCGTGCCCACCGCGTAATCGGTCTGGTCCTGCTGGCTGGCGTTCGCGCCCACGCCGTTTTGCCAACCCTTATCGAGCAGGGTTTGCTGCCAGGCGGCCTGTTCGGCGCGGTCCTCGGCCAGGCGCTGGATCAGCGCCTGGTCGGAAATACCATTGCTCCACACATCGCCCTGCCCGGCCGCGAGGGTCACGTTCATCGCCCCGAGCAACTGCCCCGGCCCGTGCATCACCCGGCCCAGGTCGGGCACACCCCAGCCCACCGTGGTGTTGGGCGCCTGGGTGAGCGAACCGTCGAGCTGGGTGGCGGTGGTCAGCAGCACCTGCAGGGCCTGCTCGTTGCTCATGTAGGGGTAGCGCTGCATCACCAGCGCCAGCGCGCCGGTGGCATGGGGCGCCGACATCGAGGTGCCGGATTTCACCCCGTAACCGCCCCCGGGGACGGTGCTGTTGATCAGTGCACCGGGGGTGGAAATACACCAGTACTTGGCGATTCCGCATTTGTTGTACTTCTGGTTATTGGCGATATCCAGGCCCGAGACCGCCAGCCAGTGCCCTTCCAGTCCCGGCTGGAAATACGGCAGCGCGGCACGCACGCTGGCATTCGCGTAGCCGCTGTTGCCGGCGCTGAACACGTTGATCACCCCGGCTTTGGCCACATCGGCCGCCGCGTCCAGCCAGGTGCCACGGTTGTAGTGCTGGGCGTAGGCGGCGTGCAGGTCGCCGAGGGTCTGGTAGCTGACGTCCTTGGGCTGGCTGCCCCAGCTGTTGTTGATGGCGCGCACGCCGGCGTCCACCAGGGCGCTGTACACGGCCTTGAAGTACCTGGGGTCGGGCGTGGGGCCGAACAGGAAACTGTCGTTGGCGTTGGTATTGCCCACATAGACCTGCGCGTTGTAAGCCACGCCGTGCATGCCGACGCCATCACGGGCGGCGCCCAGGGTGCCGGTGACGTGGGTGCCATGGGAGTCGTTGTTGGGGTTGAGTGCGCCGGTGGTGCTGAAGGCGCTGCCATCCAGGTAAGTGCCCGTGGCGGTGACCGGGTGAAAACGATCGGTGGAAGCCTCTGGATGACTGGCATCGAAGCCCGAATCCAGCGCGCCGATCTTCACCCCGCTGCCATTGATGCCGGCGGCGTAGGCTTCATCGGCCTTCATGCGCCCCAGGCCCCAGTCACTCTGGAACTCGGCGGAGCGCCAACTGGCGGGATTGCCCGGCTGGCCGGTCTCGGTGTATTGCGCCTGCGCCGCCACGGACAACAGCAGCAACGAGCCTGCGGTAAAGGGTTTGAAACGCGACGAATCGGTGATCATCAGAGCCATCCTGTGTGTGTTGTTATGGGCGTTGGTTCACAGGGCCGAAGGCCTCATCCACTTTCGCAAGGTCGGTGTCGCGCAGATTGCCCGCGTAGTAATGCAATTTGGTCCAGGCCATCAGGTAGTCGTAACGCGCCTGAGCCAGGTCGCGGCGGGTGCTGTAGAGCTGCTGCTCGGCGTTGAGCGCATCGAGGTTGACCCGCTCGCCGCCGAGGATGCTGTGTTTGGTCGAGACCACCAGCGCCTCGGCCGACGCCAGGGCCTTTTGATAGGCGCGCAGCTTGCTCACCCCCGACAAACACGCACTGAACTGGCGACGCAGTTCGATCAGGGTTTCGCGGGTCTTGCCTTCCAGCTCGTATTCGGCCTGCTCCATGGCACGGCTGGCCTGGCGGGTTGAGGCCGATACGCCGCCGCCGGCATACAGCGGCACGCTGATTTCGACGCCGATGGTGTTGGTGTCGTAGCGCTGGTTGTAGGTGTTGCCGCTGTCGGACTCCTGCTGGCGCGAGCTGGCATACGCGGTGACCTTGGGCAGATGCCCGGCGCGGTTGCGCTCCACCTCGTAGCGCGCCACTTCCAGGGACTGGCGCTGGGACGCGAGCGTGGGGTTGTTGCTCAGGGCCAGTGCGTGCCAGGTGTCGTAGTTGGCGGGCGTGAGGGTGAAGGCGCCGAAACTCTGGTTCAACGGCGCCAGGTCGTCGATGTTGACGCTCTGCACGCCAATCAGCGCGCCCAGCTCGCGCAGGGACGCGTCCTGTTCGTCCAGCGCCTGGATCTCTTCGGCGGTGGCCAGTTCGTAACGGGATTCGGCTTCGAGAATATCGGTGCGGGTGCCCTCGCCCTGCTGGAACAGGTGCTGGTTCTGCTGGAACTGCTGCTCGAAGGCCTTTTTCTTGGCGCGGGCGATGTCGATCTGGTCCTGGGCAAACAGCGCCTGGGTGTAATAGCTCAGTACGCGCACCAACAGCGCCTGGCTCTTTTCGCGAAAGCTCTCGTCGGCGAACAGCGCCTGGGCCACGCCCTTGCGGTAGTTGGCATAGGCTTCGTAGTCGAACAGCGGCTGTTGCAGGCTGAAGGTGGAGCCGTAACTGTTGTAGTTGCGGTCGTCGCGATAACTGCCGCCGCGGCCGTCAGGCAGGTGCGCTTCGGAGTTGTTGCGGCCCTTGTTGTAGGTGTAGGACAGCCGTGGCAGCAGGCCGGCGCGGCCAATGGTGCGATTTTCCAGGCCGGCGTCGCGCTCCTTGATCGCGCCGAGGAATACCGGATCGTTGCGCAGGGCCTGCTCATACACATCGAATGGGCCCATCGCGGCCTGGGCACTGGCGCAGCTCAACAGCAAGGCGAGGCATACGGGCTTCATGCTCATTCCTCGGTCAACGCGGAGCCGGCGCGATCCAGCAGCGGCTTGAACAGGTAGTTGAGCAACGAACGCTCGCCGGTGCGCACGAACATCTCGGCGGGCATGCCGGGCTTGATCACCAGGCCGTGGAGTTTTTCCAGCGCGGCCTCGCTGACGGTGGTGCGCAGCACGTAATACGGCGCGCCGGTCTTTTCATCGAGCATCTGGTCGGCGGAAATCAGGCTCACCTCCCCCGGTACGCGCGGGGTGCGGCTCTGGTTGAAGGCGGTGAACAGAATATCCACCGGCAGGTGGGTGCCGACCTTGTCCACCAGGTGCACCGGCAAGTGCCCTTCCACTTCCAGACGCGTGCCCTGGGGCACGATTTCCAGCAGGGTTTCGCCGGCCCGCACCACGGCGCCTTCGGTGTGCACGCCGAGGTTGACCGCGATGCCATCGGCCGGCGCGTTGATCTCGCTGTGTTGCAGGTCGAAACCGGCGGAGGTCAGTTGCTGTTCCAGGGTGAGGCTGCGCAATTGCGCATCGGCCAGTTGGCTGCGCACCTCCTTCTGGTACTCCTCGCTGTGCTGCTGCAGTTTGAGCCTGGATTCGAGGATGCCCTGCTCCACTCGGCCGCTTTCGCCACTGTTCTGCGCCAGGTCCTGTTGCACCTGGGACAGCTGGCGCTGGTAGTCCATCAGCCGGTTGCGCGGGATGTAGCCGTTGTCGGCAAGCGGTTGCAGGTTGGCCAGTTGGTCGCGCAGGGACTGGGCCTGGGCGGTCAGGTCGGTGCGGGCGCGGCGCATGCCGTTCAACTGCGCACTGGCACCCTCGATATTGGCGCGAATGCCGGCCTGTTCACGGGCGAAGGCTTCGCGGCGGCTGCTGAACAGTTGGCGCTGGCCTTCCAGCACCAGGGCCAGCGCCGGGTCTGGGTCGGCGCTCAGATCAGCGGGAAAGGTGACCGCCGCTTGATTGTCGCGCTCGCTCTGCCAGCGTGCCACGCTGGCCCAGGCCATGCGGTACTGGGCCTGCAGCGACTGCACGTCGGCCTGGTTGCGGGTCTGGTCGAGCCGAAACAGCGGCTGGCCCTGTTTGACCGTCTCACCTTCGCGCACCAGGATCCGGCTGACCACACCGGGGCTGACGCTTTGTACTGCCTTGCGCTTGCCGGAGACCACCACGGTGCCCTGCACCGGAATGCCCTGGTCGAGAGGCGCCAGGCTCGCCCAGAGGAAAAAACCGCCGGCACCGACCACGGTGAGCAGCCAGCCCATGCGAGTGAAAAAGCGGGCGTCGCGTTGTTCAAACGTCATACTGCTCATGCGCCTGGATTCCTTCCGGCTTGATACTGGCGGCTGAAACTGACGCCGGGTTTTTCCTTCGGCGCTTCCTGCTGGCCGGAGAGCGCCCGCAGCACGTCCTGGCTCGGCCCGAATGCCTGCAGGCGTCCTTCGTTGAGCACCAGCAGCTTGTCGGCCTGGGCCAAAACAGAAGAACGGTGCGTCACCAGAATCACGCTGCTGCCCTGGGCCTTCATTTGCACGATGGCGCTGGCGAGCGCCGCTTCACCGACGGTGTCGAGGTTGGAGTTGGGCTCGTCCAGCACAATCAGCCGCGGCCCGCCATACAGCGCGCGCGCCAGGGCGACCCGTTGTTTCTGGCCGCCGGACAGGCCACCGCCGTTATCGCCCAGCAATGTGTCGTAGCCCTGGGGCAGGCGCAGGATCAGCTCATGCACGCCGGCCTGTTGCGCCGCATTCACCACCAGCGCCGGGTCGGCCTCACGAAAACGCGCGATGTTGTCGGCAATGCTGCCACTGAACAGCTCGATGTCCTGGGGCAGATAGCCGATGTGCGGGCCGAGGTCGTCACGGTCCCAGCGGTGAATGTCCGCGCCATCCAGACGCACCGTGCCGGCCAGAGTCGGCCACACGCCCACCAGCACCCGCGCCAGGGTGGACTTGCCGGAACCCGAGGCGCCAAGCACGCCCAGCACTTCACCGGCACCGAGGTTGAAACTGACATGGTGCAGCGTCGCCAGACGCAGCCCCGGAGGGCCGGCGCTGACGTCTTCGAAACTCACCTGGCCGTGGGGCGCCGGCAAGGCCATCTGCTCGCCCCCCGGCGGGAAGGCGCGCAGCAGCTCATCCAGACGTTGATAGGCCAGTTTGGCCGAGCTCCATTGCTTCCACACCGCGATCAACTGGTCGATGGGGCTGAGCACACGGCCCATCAGGATGGAACCGGCGATCATCATCCCGGCGGTCATGTCGCCCTTGATCACCAGCAGCGCGCCCAGGCCCAGCACCAGCGACTGCAGGCACAGGCGCAGGGATTTGCTCAGGGAGGTGATCACCGAACCGGTGTCGCTGGCCTGGTTCTGCAGGCCGAGAAATTGCGAATGCACGGCAAACCAGCGGGTGCGCAACGCACTGAGCATGCCCATGGCCTGGATGGTCTCGGCATTGTGCAAGTGGCTGGTGGCCAACTGGGTCGACTGCTGGGAGTAGCCACTGGCCTCGCCCAGTGGCTTTTTGGTCAGGTATTCGTTGAGGCAGGCCAGGCCGATCAGCAGCACCGCCCCGGCCGTGGCCAGCACACCCAGCCACACGTTGAACAGGAAAATCACGAACAGGTAGATGGGAAACCACGGCGCATCGAAAAACGCGAACAATGCAGGCCCGGTGATGAATTGGCGGATATGGGTCAGATCCCCCAGGGATTGCCCGGCATGGCCCTGGCCGCTTTGAAGGTTGCGTTCAAAGGCGGCCTTGTAGACGCGCAAGTTGAAGCGCCGCTCCAGGTGACTGCCGATGCGGATCACGATAAAACTGCGAATGACTTCGAGCAGGCCAATAAACGCAAAGAAGCCGACCACCATCAGCGTCAACATCACCAGGGTGGTTTCATTCTGGGAGGACAGCACACGGTCGTAGACTTGCAGCATGTAAATCGACGGCACCAGCATCAACAGGTTAATCAAGGCGGTGAAACAACCGATACTGATCAAGATGCTCTTGTATTCACCCAGCGCCTTGAACAAGGGTGCAACGGTATGGGGCCTGGCCATGTCTTCTTATCTTCCTTGAAGCAAACTACGCGCACTAGTTGGCGCAACCCTTGATCAGGGCCGGTCAACTAATCAATCAAGTTATATGTTTATAACGGCAACTAAGGTTTTCGTTGCAATACCACAACACCGCCGGATCGAGTGCGGCCCTCGTACTCGCCTTCGTGTTGGCGATTCAAGTGGGTAATACCGCTGCCTTCGGCGTTCATCAGCCAGATTCCGTCCGGGGTGGGTGACCAGCTCAAGGGCTTGTCGCCCAGCCACTGCGCCACACACGCCACATCGCCGCCCAGGGCGTTGGCCTGCTCCAGTAATTCCAGGTTGCACACCTGATCCTGCTGTTTCAATTCCCAGTGCCCCGCCAACTGCGCGGGGGTGGGTAAAATCAGACTGCTCGCCATTGCGTGGGCTCCTGCCGACACGAACATCACCTGCACAACACAGACGATCATTTTGGACAACCACTGCATCTTCACGCTCCCGCCTGCAAGCGCGGCGCCGAAGCGCCGCGCCCGTGCATCACGCCACGATGTCGCTGACGGCTGCCTGGCCAACGGTGGTGACGAGGAAATCCGCCACACCCTTGCCGGCAAAGTCGACGGCCAACGTGCCCAGGTTGGTGCCTGAGGCGTAGGTCAGCACCGCGTCGCCGGCATGCCCGGAAAAGGCACTGACGAAGCTCAGGCCCGCGCCTTTGGTAATGCCGGACAGGTCGATCTTGTCTGCACCGCTGGTGAAGTCAAAAATTTTGTCCGCAGCCCCGGGCCGGGAGTCGGAACTGGCGCCGAACACGAAGGTGTCATTGCCTGCACCGCCCCACAACTGGTCTGCACCGCCACCGCCGTAGATGAGGTCGTTGCCGGCCCCGCCCTTGATCAGGTTGGCGGCATTGTTACCGATGATCAGGTCGTTACCCGCCCCACCGAACGCGTTCTCGATGGTCACGCCCTTGGCAATGGACACGTTGCCCACCAGGCCGCCCACGTCGGAGAACGAGGTCTCATTGAGGTTGATCTTCTGGTTCTGGGTAAACCCGGAGAAGTCCAGGGTATCGTTGCCACCACCGTCCCACACCGAGAACACCAGCTTGTCGGCATTGGAGGTCGCGCTGAGGAAATCACGCCCGGTGTTGGAGTTGAAGCCGTAGGTGGTGTCGGTGGCGCGGGTGGCAAAGTTGGCACCGTAGAGCTTCTGGATCGCGGCAATATCGTCGATCAGCGGGCCGGAGGCATAGGCTTCAACCCCGCCTTTGCTGAAATTCTGATTGGTGTTGCTCTCGCTCCAGTAGCTCATCAGGCTGTAGCCACGCGTGTCCTGTCCGTAGGTCGCGTCTTTGTAGGATGGGTTGCCGTTCCCGGCGTTGTAGTCGCCAGGGTGAGCCAGGCCGAGGGTGTGGCCGATCTCGTGGGTCAGGGTCTGCCGTCCGTAATTGTTCAGGTCCGGCGTCTTGTTCTGCGTGTAACTGTTGTTGGTCAGGTACCACGACGTGCCGTCGTAGCCCGCGCCTGTACCGGGTAGGTAGGCGAAGGCCGCTGCGCCGTCCTGGCCGCCGCTGTAGTTGCCGAAGGTCATGTGGCCGTCACCGCCGCTGGCCTTCTCGGTGAAGGTGACCTTGGCCACGTCCGCCCAGGATTGCATGGCGAGCGCTGCCTGTGCTTTCTGCTGGGCGCTGAACTGGCTGAAACCCGAGATCCCGTGTTTATTCAGGGTGCTCGTGGTGGCCGAGGTCAGGAAGGTGTAGGTGAGGTCGATCTTGCCGTTGCCATCGGCGTCGCGGTACGCCGCGCCGTCCCGCAGCAGCTGGGTCGCTGCCTGGTCCACGGTGTAGGACGGTTTGCCATTGACCGTAAGGTTGCCGCCACGGTCATACAAATGGCTGAAGCTATCGATTTGCGAGTAGGCGGTGCTGGCCTGAGCGGCAGACACAATAGCTTTGTCTTTTACTTTTGACATAAACGTACTTCCTTGTTTGCAAGTGCATCAGTCTTGGGTCGATAGGAACCTCGCGGGCGAGATCGTCCTATCACTCGCCTCTTTTGAAGGCGTAAGAAAACTGACACAACTTGAAATCTTTCGTCTACATCTATTTCTGCAATCAAAATGTGATGGCCATTACAGGTTGGCAAGTAGTCGGCAATGTTTATTGGGGTCGATGGTTTTTGTCCTACAAAATAGCAGGTGCTGTTATTTAAATATTAAATAGCTGTAACGACATTCAACTTGCGTTGCGCAGTTGAATAATGGATCCAATTAATTGTCACCGTGTCATTGGCAACATTAAAGAGCCACTACTTATTATTTATCGTAAATATTGGCCCCTATTACCGGGACAAATAGCTTATCCCGTTATTTTTGTCGGTTTTGAGTGGCGGGCCCGCCTAGAGAGATCGTCCGGTGTACGTTTCATGACCCAGGTCAATGCCGAGGTGAAGAACCGCCGAACGGAGCGAAAAATTTCACCTGGCCCTGGCAGGCGGATGCTATTTTTAAGCGCTCGACGCCATGACCACAGACGGTTCTGGCCCCTGCCGCGAGCTAAAGGAAGTGCTCAATGAACAAGGTGGGCAACATGAACAAAGTGACGTTCCCGAATGCCTGCCAGCTGATGCGCTGGCATTTTCATCCGACCGGCTTCGAGGGCAGCATGGACGCGCCCGGCAGCATGGTTGCGCGCCTGTTCGACCGCACGAGCGGCGAGACGCTGATTGCGATTGCCGGCATTCCCTGCGCGTCGGTGATGAACGCTGCCGATGTGGAGCGCATCATCGAGGCGATTGAGGATGAACTGGCGTCGTTCGTGCCGCCGCAGTCATTGCGGGCGTGAGCATGTGGGAGGGGCTTGCTCCCGATGGCGGTATATCAGCCTTGATGAGTTGACTGACACACCGCCATCGGGAGCAAGCCCCCTCCCACATTGACCAACTTTACTTTCAAATCCTCTGATCATCGAAAAACGCCTTTTTGCCGTCTACCCGCTCGGACGCCCTTGGCACATTGACTGCTGCGCCGTCAGGCTTTTCCACATACCAATAGCAATGGCTGGCGGCCCGGGTAATCCCGACATAGGCCAGGCGCAGCACCTCGTCTTTTTGCGCCGTGTCAT
Organism: Pseudomonas trivialis; assembly: GCF_036864995.1. Lineage (NCBI taxonomy): Bacteria > Pseudomonadati > Pseudomonadota > Gammaproteobacteria > Pseudomonadales > Pseudomonadaceae > Pseudomonas > Pseudomonas trivialis. Next base: position 2,866,663 of record NZ_CP142151.1, read on the forward strand.
AGGGTTCGCTGTCGCCAGCCTTGCCCAGGCCCGCCATGCGGTACACCTGGTTCTTGTAGGGCGAGCTGGTAACGTGCTGGCAATCGCCCAACAGAAACACCGCGTCCGCCTGCAGGCCCTTGGCGCTGTGATACGTCAGCTGTTTCAACCTGCGCGCAGGCGCCGGCAAGCTCGAATCAGCATTAACTACAGCCTGAATATGCTCTTGTATCAAGATCTTATCGTTGCTTTTTCGATACAGCATCAAGACCGAATCCCCCTGCTGATAGTGCGCCTGCAACTGCCGCCCCAAGGCAGCATCGTCGCGGGCCAGCACTTGAACGGGCACCAGTGCCTTGGGCACGCCACTGGCTTTGGCCTTCTTGCCGGGAATCGCTGGCGCGGCGCGCACGATATGCTCGGCGGCATCGATGATGTGCTGATGGCTGCGGTAGTTCTCACCCAGCATCACGCGGGTGGTGCCAGGCGACGGGAACTCGGTGTTGAATTCCATGAAGTACTTGGGCGAACTGCCGCGCCAGCCATAGATCGACTGCCAGTCATCACCCACGCACAGCAACGAAGAACGCTGGGCACCGCGCCCCACATGCATGGCCGGGCCGCGGCTGCGGATTTCGCGCAGGCTGGCGCGGATCCACGAAACGATCTGTGGCGAGACGTCCTGGAATTCGTCGATCATCAGGTGCGACATCGGTCGCAGCAGCGGGTCGCTGAGCAACGTGAGGTTTTCCGGCATGTTCTCGCCAAACAGCGAAAACATGCGGTTATAGGTCATGATTGGCGGCGATTGTTCGAGCAGATGCTCTTCCAGGGCTTTCCAGAAGATGCTCAGTGCTTCAAAGAACAAGCGGTCGGTATCGTCCCTGGCGAAGGTCATCTGGCCGATGGCGGTGGGAACGTCCAGGCCGAGGTTCTCGATAAAGCCCGCCGCAGTGACAAAACAGTCCAGCAATGGCGCCGAGGCCAGCTCGCCCTTGACCTTGTAGTCAAATCCAGGCCCGGCGGTGGCGTCACCGACCAGACTGCTTATAAGACGTTTTGAGGACTCATAACTATCCAACCATATCAACGGCTTGCGGCAGAAAGCTTGAAACAGGGTGCGCTTAACTGCCCACTCGGCGCGTACCGACAGCTTGGCGTTGGGCCGGCTGATCTGCGGGTTTTCCCGCGAATCGAAGCCCAGCACCACCCAGGCGTCCAGCTCGGGGATATAGCCGTGACAATGGAAGGTGGCGCCGTTGATTTCAAACGTCTGGCGGCTGGGCTCGATGCCCTTGATCGGCCAGGCGCCCGCGCGAAACCACAGGTCTTCGATCAGATCGCACAGCTCTTCATCGCGCTTGGCCGCCAGCTCTGTTACCGCGATGCGTTTCTGCACGTCCGGGTGGTCGCGCTCCAGCTCCTTGAGCTGCAGGCCATGGCAGGCCAACGGCGCGATCAACTCGCGAAACCGCGCGTGGCGACTGTGCAGCCGGTGGTAACAGGCGTTCATCTGCTGGCGCTGGGCGTCGTTGATGCGCAGGTCGAAGGGGTTGCTGTCAGCGTCGTCGAAGCCGGCGCTGAGGTTTTCGAACGCCTGCAACCGCTCAAACCCCGGCAGGCTGCGCACCATCGGCAGAATGCGTGAATGAAAGGTGCGCACCACGGCCTGAGCCTCTTTCATGCTGAGGGGCTGGCCCCACAGCGCGAGGATGTCCATGAGCTTGTTGACGAAGTCCTTGCGCGACTCACGGGTGAAGGTCACCACGGTCATCGAACTGAGTTCAAAGCCCAGGTAATGGGTGAGCAACAGGATGCGCAACACCAGCGAGGTGGATTTGCCGGCACCTGCACCGGCAATCACCGAGGTGGACGGCGTATCGCTGAAGATCATCTTCCACTGCGCGGTGCTGGGCTGGGCATGGGCCGGCAGCAGACGCGCCACATCGGCTTTGATACGCTTTTTAATCTCGGCGGTCAGCGGCAGGCGCCAATCGTCGAACAGGCTGTCGTCCACACCGGGCGCGCGGTGCTCGTCCGGGCGAAAATCACGAATCAGCAAAACTTGCCGGCCTTGCTCGATACCCTCGGCCATGCCCTCACGGTAGCCGTATTCCACGCCCGCCTCATGACCACTGCGAAAACCGTCAGCCTGGCCGTGTAACCACGAAAACCGGTGCTGAGCGCGCAGCCGTGTGAGGCCATGGCCAAACAGACGCGCGGCGAGGCGCTTGAACAAGGGCATTTCTGCCAGCGGAAGCAGATCAGGGGGCAAATCGGGCTTTTGCTGCGGCACGCGAACTCCAGCGAGGACGTTGATTCTGGCGAATGGGCCATGGTCGCCGGAATCGATGTTCAGTGCCAGCCAATTGCTTTGCCGTCATGCAGTTAGGCGACGAAGTGAAAGTCAAAACCCCATTAATACATCTAATCTTTTGATAGGAATCAGGCAGTTTTTACGCTTTTTACCGATCAACGGCTCAAGGATGATAGAGCCCATTCAGAGGAGACGATCATGCTTGAACTTCGACCTTTCACTTCCCTGGGCGGCGCCCACCACGGCTGGCTCGACGCCCATCATCACTTTTCGTTTGCCGAGTACCACGACTCCAAACGCATGCACTGGGGCAACCTGCGCGTATGGAACGATGACATCATCGCGCCGGGCACCGGTTTTCCGCAGCATTCGCACCGGGACATGGAAATCATCACCTATGTGCGCGAAGGCGCCATCAGCCATGCCGACAACCTGGGCAACAAGGGCCGCACCGAAGCTGGTGACGTGCAGGTGATGAGTGCAGGCACCGGGATTGCCCACAGTGAATACAACCTGGAAGCGGCGCCGACGAAGATTTTCCAGATCTGGATTATTCCCAATGAAGCCGGGCTGCCGCCATCGTGGGGCGCCAAGCCGTTTCCACAGGACGGCCGTGAGGGCTTCGTGACCCTGGCTAGCGGCAAGAGCGGCGACAGTGAAAGCCTGCGGATTCGCGCCGATGCCCGCCTGGTGGCGGCCAACCTGAAAGCCGGAGAAAGTGCCGAGTACCACCTGGACGGCGGACGCCGCGCCTATCTGGTGCCGGCCACGGGGGTAATTGAGGTCAATGGCGTGCGTGCACAGGCGCGAGACGGTGTGGCGGTGGAAGATGAGCCAGTGTTGCGGGTTACTGCGATTGAAGACAGCGAGATTGTGCTGGTCGACCTGGCCTGATTCACAAGGAAGGCTCCAGCGCTGTCGCGCAGCGAACTGGGGTCTCTGTGGCGAGCGGGCTTGCCCCGCGTTGGGGTGCGAAGCGCCCCCAATCAAAGAAAACGCGCAGTACCTGATACTGCGCAGAGTCTGGTTTTGGGGCTGCTGCGCAGCCCAACGCGGGGCAAGCCCGCTCGCCACAACAGGCCCGCTCTACACAGGGGGGCTATTGAGAAATAGCGCCATCAACCAGCACTTGCGCTTCTTCCACCAATTGCTTGAGGTGATCTTCGCCGATAAAGCTCTCGGCGTAGATCTTGTAGATATCCTCGGTGCCCGATGGCCGTGCGGCGAACCAGCCGTTTTCGGTCATCACTTTCAAGCCGCCGATGGCCTGGTTGTTGCCCGGCGCGTGGCTGAGGATCTGCTGGATGCTCTCCCCGGCCAGTTGGGTGGACGTGACTTGCTCCGGCGCCAGCTTGCCCAACAAGGCTTTCTGCGCCGGGGTGGCCTTGGCGTCGACACGAATGGCAAACGGCTCGCCCATCGCATCGGTGAGGCCGCGGTAGATCTGGCTCGGGTCCTGGCCTTTGCGCGAAGTCATTTCGCCAGCCAGCAACGCCGGGATCAGGCCGTCCTTGTCGGTGCTCCACACCGTGCCGTCCTTGCGCAGGAACGACGCACCTGCACTTTCTTCGCCGCCAAAGCCCAGCGAGCCTTCGAACAGACCATCGGCAAACCACTTGAAGCCCACCGGCACTTCGTACAGGCGACGGCCGATTTTCGCCGCCACCCGATCAATCAAACCGCTGCTGACCACGGTCTTGCCCACGGCCGCATCGGCACGCCAGTGGGGACGGTTCTGGAACAGGTAGTCAATCGACACCGCCAGGTAATTGTTCGGTGCCAACAACCCACCGGACGGCGTCACGATGCCGTGGCGGTCGTGGTCCGGGTCGCAGGCGAACGCCACGTCAAAGCGTTCCTTGAGCCCGATCAGGCCTTGCATGGCGTAGCTGGAGGACGGGTCCATGCGGATCTGGCCGTCCCAGTCGACGCTCATGAAGCGGAAGGTCGAGTCCACTTCGGTATTCACCACCTCCAGGTTCAGGCGGTAATGCTCGGCAATCGCCGACCAGTAGCGCACCCCTGCTCCACCCAGCGGGTCGACGCCCAGGCGCAGGTCAGCGCTGCGGATGGCATCCATGTCGATCACATTGATGAGGTCCGCCACGTAGGTGTTGAGGTAGTCGTGGCGGTGGGTGGTGTCCGCCTTGAGCGCCTGGGCGTGAGTAATACGCTTGACCCCGGCCAATTGGTTGGCCAGCAGCTCGTTGGCCTTGGCTTCGATCCACTTGGTGACGTGGGTATCGGCCGGCCCGCCATTGGGCGGGTTGTATTTGTAGCCGCCGCTTTGCGGTGGATTGTGGGAAGGCGTGATGACGATGCCGTCCGCCAGGCCACTGGTACGGCCGCGGTTGTAGCAGATGATGGCGTGGGAAATCGCCGGCGTCGGGGTGTATTCATCGCCCTCGGCGAGCATCACATGCACGCCATTGGCGGCAAGCACTTCCAGCGCGCTGGCGCCGGCCGGGGTCGACAGTGCATGGGTATCCAGGCCGACAAACAACGGGCCATTGATGCCCTGGGCTTCGCGGTACAGGCAGATCGCCTGGCTGATGGCGAGCACATGCCATTCGTTGAAGCTCAGCTCTAAGGAGCTGCCACGGTGCCCGGACGTACCAAAAGCCACGCGCTGGGTGGAGATCGCTGCATCAGGCTGGCCGGTGTAATAGGCCGTGACCAGTCGCGGGATATCCACCAGCAACTGAGCCGGCGCCGGTTTGCCCGCAAAAGGACTGATTGTCATGCATGAACCTCGAAAAGAAGAAGTCGGAAAAAGGCAGTTTACTGGCACTTGGACTACTGCGCGACGGTATCGATCCTACCTCATGATGAGAAATTTCACGCAGCTAACCCTGGTGTGCCTGGCGCAGTCCCTCGCCCAGCGCAGCCAGGGCTGTGTCCAGGTTGGGCAGGCCGTGGAACGTATGGCTCAGACGCAGGTGCTGATGGTGCAGGCCGCTGATACTGAACAGCTCACCGGGCGCGACGACGACGGCGCGGGCCAGCAGATACTGGAAGACCTGGCGCATATCCACTGTCTTGGCTGACTCCAGCCAGAATGTCGCGCCGCCGACCGGCATCCGGTACGTCACCAGGCTTCCCAGATGCTGGTCGAGAAGCTCACTCATGGCGCTGGCCTGCTCGCGCAATAATGCGCGCAAATTGCGCAGATGCAGGTCAATGCGCCCGCTTTGATACAGCCGCGCAATCGCACGCTGACGGATCGCCGAGAGCCGAAACGAGCGCAGTAGAAACTGGCGTTGCAATTGGCTGCTCATGTGCCGCGACAGCAAATAACCGTAGGGCGCTTCCGAACCGAGGATTTTCTCGAACGAGGAGAACACGATCAGCCGCTCGGGGTTGACAAGGTCACGCAATGCGGCCTGGGTCGGCACGAAACTCAATTCGCCATACAGGTCGTTTTCCAGCAGCCAGCAACCGTAATGGTCCAGAAGCTGCGCCAGTTCGAGGCGATCCTGAGGTTGCACGACCACTCCCGCCGGCAGGCTCACCGACGATGACATCAACAGCAGTTGCACGGACTCCTCGCGCAGTGCCCGTTCGAGCAACACCAGGTTCAGGCGACCTGCGTGCATCCAGGGCAATTCGATCACGCGCACACCGGCATCCTGCAGCAGGCGCAGGATCAACCAGTCACAGGGCGACTCGACCAGTACCGTGGAACCGCGCAACCCCAGCACCTCGATGAGGATGTCGAGTACGCCGCGCAAGTCGGCGCCTAGATACACGTCATCCGCGTGCCAGCAGCGCGTGGGCGATGAGGTGTAGCGCGCCGCCAGCGCCGCGCGCAACTCCCACACGCCGCACGACTGGGAACTGTGCTGCGATTGACGCGGATACTGGCGCACCAGTTCGCGCTCCAGGCGCAACAAGGTGTCGTCCAGACTCGCCAGCAAAGCCGGTTCATCACCGCTGAGCACCGCCATTGCCGGGCTGCGGGCCGCCACGTAAAGGCGTTCGAGCAAGTCGCCGCTGGCAAATGTCGTGGCGCTGTTGGCAAGGGGCCAGGCGTAATAGCCCGATTTGGCCACCGAATACACGCGGCCCTCTTTCTCAAGCAGCGAATACGCATACTGGATGGTGGAGATCGAGACATTCAAACGCTGGGACAGCTCGCGCAGCGACGGCAGCTTTACCCGCGTATCGGTACTCACCTCATTGATCAGATTGATCATGTAGCGATACACCGCCTGGTAGGCGAAGTCCGCTTGTCGCGTGCCACGCAGTGTCATCGAGTGGACAGCTGCCGAGCCATGTCGTGACCGGTCAGGTTGCCTTCAAGGTCGTGCTTGCGCGCATTGCCTCCGGGCAGCAGGGTCATTGGCCGCTGACGATACAGATGCTGGAGCAAGGGCAGCGGCAATCCGCTGGCAACGGTCACCCACTGCTGCAGCATCTCGGCAGCCGGCTTGCCCTGCAGCACCTTGTGCAGTTCGGGCAGTGCCACGAGCATGCCTGGATGGCACTGGCGCAAGTAGCTTTCCAGCCGTTCGCCGTGATGGATAAACGGCGAAAACAGCAGGCAGATCAGTTGGCTTTCATCCAGCCCGAAAAACTGCCGGGCATAGTCGGTGGAAGCGGCGCGTCCTTCGCTGCTACCGGCCTGGGCCAGCAGTTCCGGCGGAATCTGCACATGATCGAACTGCTCCTGCGCCAGCAGCAGGAACTCTTCAACGCCTTCCCCATACGGCAATTCGCGCAGGCATTCGGCCTTCAGGCCGCGCAGATGCGCCATCAACACGGGATTGGCGAACGCCGGATGGCTGAAATGAAACCCCAGGGGGTCTGGGGTATAGGCCATGAACTCGGTGAGCAAAGGCGCACTGGCAGGGTCTATGTCTTCAAGCAGGTCGGCAAAACCGATATACGCCAGGGGACGGTACCCGCCAGCGCTGATGTCAGCCCTGGGCTGATAGTGCTCGCCATACAGGTCGCGATAGAAGTCTTCGCTCCATTGGTCCATTCGCGCAAACAGCCGATCGAGGGACAGGGGCCTGGCTGCGCGGACCTTGTCCGAACCGGCCTGAGCCGCCTTTTTCAGCCAGGCCAGCAGTTGGCTCTGTTTGCGCCCGGAGTCGCCGCTGACCAGCACATGCACACCGCCATCCCAGGCGGTGACACGCTGGTAAAAATCCCCCAGGGCCAGGTAGGTATCGTTGCACAGCGTTGCACAGATATCGCCGCAGCTCAGGTGCCCGACCATCAGCCGGTTGCGTTGCGCCGCCTCACAGCCCTGGGTCGATACCGGGCGCTGATGATTGAATGGCAGCACCTCATGGTTTTCGACCATCAGCAGTTCCACGCGATCATCGTCATGGAAAAACAGGCGGCTGTAACCGTTGTGGATGGTATCGAGTGTGCGCTGGGTCATGCCGGCATGGCGCAGCGTTGCCACCCGCAGTTGGAACGTTGTCGGTGATCGCCCGGCGATGCTCAATTGCGCCGCGCGCAGCATCGCCAACGTGTAACTGCTGACCTCACCGCCGCCGTGGGCGACCAGCACCTTGTAGGCACCGATATATTCCATGCCTCCCGCCGCCACGACAATACGCTGGATCAATAATTGAAGCGCCGTACGTTCCGCGCGACTGAAGTACCCGATCAATCGTTGCTGAACTTGCTGGTACACATACGTCATGGCCTGTTCGTGAATAGCGCTCATCGCTCTACTACCTGAGTTGAAATATAAGTTTCAAACAACTATCAACGCGAGTTGCTTGATGTATTGAATTGCCAGGAAAGTCGCTTTAGGTATCGTATTGACAGTGAACCAACACTAGCACCTTGCAAAAAATCGACATCGACCGTGCAGAGCGTTCACCCGGGCCTCCTTGGCCTCGAGCGCCGACACACACGCCGCCCACGCAGGGATTGACGACCTTCCTAGGAGTATTCAGACAATCTCCTACATTCCTTTAACCCCGAATTAAAAGATCCATCCGACAAATAAAATTTGTCAGGCAGTGTTCCATGAATGTCAATTGTTTGATTGCCAGCATAAAACTGCCTGGCATCTGAGCCCGCAGCAAATGTTCCATTATTAAAGGCGGCAGGAAATACCCGCTGCCGTATCAGTGCATCAATCATCACTCGGTCCTTGAGTTGAAAGTAAGAACTCAATTATCAAGGCTGGAATAATGATTAACAGATACAGAAGCTGGCCGAAAACCAGTTCAGTTCAGGTTCAAGCACATGGTGGATCACCCGGACACGACAACGCCGCGCTGAAATTCAGGGCGGCGTCCGGGGCAAAGGTATCGTTTACGGGACTGAGGGGCGATTACACGCAGTGGAAAACGAGCAGGGTAAGCCCTGTCAAATGGCGCTTTTGTCCCATACGCCAAGGGCGAGGAACAGCCGATTACGAATGTTCCTACACACGAAACAGCTTAAACTTGCAGTGCCACCCGCTCACGGCACGGGCATTCGTCCATATAACGGTGCGCTTCAACGAACTGGTCGAAGGCAAATACCGTGGTTTTCAGCGGCACCAGCACACGGTCAGCGGTCAACTGGTTGATATCACGCAATGCCCGCTGCATGGCGACCTGGTCCTGGATAATGCCCAGCTCCGGTTTACCGGTGAAATTGCCGATGCAGTGCACAAAGAACTGGATGTTCTTCTGGAACGCCGCACAGGCCGGAAACGGTGTCTGATTGCCGCCCTGCAGGCCATAGAGCACCAGGCTGCCACGCGGGGCCAGCACGTCTCCAAGCAACGACATCTGCGGGCCGCCCAAGCCATCGAACACCACGTCGACACCACGATTGTCGGTGAACTTGTTGATTTGCATCAGCAGGTCCTGCTCCTCGGTGACGATCACCTTTTCTGCCCCGAGGGACAACAGGTAGTCACGCTCGGCGCTGTCCTTGGTCGCCGCAATCACCCGCACACCCAGGGCTTTGCCCAATTGCACGAAAGACGGGCCGGCGCAGTGGCTGGCGTCGGTCACCAGAGCAAACTGGCCGGGCTTGACCCGTGCCAAGTCCATGTAGGCGAAGTAGGCGATCAACAGCGGCGTGTAATGCACACTGGCTTCAATCGGGCTCAGTACATCCGGGTAACGGGTCAGAGCCGAACGGGGCAGCACGATCTGTTCGCCATACACTGGGTAATCATTGGGGCTCTCGGCCGGAAAACTGGCCACTTTATCGCCCACCGCCAAGTCATCCACGCCGTCGCCGAGGGCGACCACCACACCGGCCATTTCATGGCCAAGGCCGGACGGCAAACGTGCATGGGAGGACGCCAGGTTCTGGCGCCACAGGATGTCGTACCAGCTGATGCCAATCGCCTCGACACGCACCTGCACTTCGCCCGGTGCGGGCTGCGCGGCTGCATGCTCTTCGCATTTGAGCACCTCGGCCGGACCAAACTTGTGAAAACGGATCGTGCGGGACATCGCAAACCTCGTCAAAGTAACCTCTAATGCCATGAACTTTATCTGGGCTTTGCGGGTAAGGCCACCGGTCGCCATTAATAGTCGACATGCTTGTCATTGATTCCGCGACTAAGCTACAGACCTCAGCTTTCGTAGGAAAACTCAATTATCTTGTGCAGAGTATCAGCCTTTCCCCGTAAGATTCATGCCGGTCGTTGTTTACACATGGCCGCTCTCGTCAAGTTTGCAGACTCTTCCAGGACACAAGATGAACCGTAACGACCTGCGTCGTGTCGACCTTAACCTCTTGATCGTATTCGAAACCTTGATGCATGAGCGCAGCGTGACCCGCGCTGCTGAAAAACTGTTCCTCGGCCAGCCGGCCATCAGCGCCGCCCTGTCGCGCCTGCGCGGGCTGTTTGACGACCCGCTGTTCGTACGCACCGGCCGCAGCATGGAGCCCTCGGCCCGCGCGGTCGAGATCTTCGCCCTGCTCTCCCCGGCCCTGGACTCCATCTCCACCGCCGTCAGCCGCGCCGCCGAATTCAACCCGGCCACCAGCACCGCCGTGTTCCGTATCGGCCTGTCCGACGACGTCGAATTCGCCCTGCTGCCCCAACTGCTCAAACGCCTGCGCGCCGAAGCCCCCGGCATCGTGCTAGTGGTGCGCCGCGTCAACTACATCCTGATGCCAGGCCTGCTGGCCTCGGGCGAAATCTCCATCGGCGTCAGCTACACCGCCGACCTGCCCGCCAACGCCAAACGCAAGGTTTTGCGCCGCAGCCTGCCCAAGCTGCTGCGCGCCGACAGCGTGCCCGGTTCCCTGAGCCTGGACGACTTCTGCAGCCGCCCCCACGCGCTGGTGTCGTTTGCCGGCGACCTGAGCGGGTTTATCGATGAAGAACTGGAAAAGCTCGACCGCAAGCGCCATGTGGTACTGGCCGTGCCGCAGTTCAACGGCCTGGGCACGTTGCTGGCGGGCACCGACATACTTGCCACCGTGCCCGACTACGCCGCCGAGGCCCTGACCTCGGCCGGAGGCTTGCGCGCCGAGGACCCACCGCTGCCGGTGCGCAGTTTTGAACTGCACATGGCATGGCGCGGGTCACAGGACAATGATCCGGGGGAGCGGTGGTTGAGGTCGCGGATTCAGATGTTTTTTGGGGATCCTGAGAGTCTTTAGGTGTCGTCAGGAAGCTGTTCAGCCTGATCATTTCCGGCTTTTCATAGGCCATGGAGATCTACCCATTTCCAGAGTACGAGGCATCTGGGGGCATGCTATGGATGGTTTGAAAAGGATGCCCCCAGATCTAAAACAGGCGGACACCATCGACCTTAATTCTGGCGTTCAGTAGGCGTATTTACCGTTTGCTCAGGTAACGCCTACGTAGATACCTGCGCGGACGCACACCCCCTTACTTCGCCAACACGCCCCTATCGCCTGACTTCAACCTTGTAAAACAAATTCTCAACCATAAGTCGGCGCCGATCAGAGGTAACCGCATCTTGAATCTGGCTCACCAATCGCACGTAGTACTTGCACTCTTTTTGTGTGCCCAAATCGGACACCGGCTTGGCCGCTTGAGTAAAGCTTTCATACGTACGTGTGGTATTGGCCATCAGTTCTGTAATACCTGGCAACGCCATCGCATCCTCCTGACGCGCTGGCGGCCATGCGGGTTCGAATGAGAGATTGTTTTCACTCAGTTTTACCGTGAGGAAACATCTCCGCTTTACTCAATCAGGTGAGTTTAAGGCTCAAATCAATACTAAGCCTTGGTCATCCGGCAACACCCACGTCTTCGGCGGCACAGGGCCTACGTGCTTGAGGCACACGGCAGCATTGATTATGAGAGTCGCCCGCTCCTCCCGATCTTCAGCGGCGACCGCTGCCCGCATGACCGCTGTGTAACCGAGCTACGTTCTGATCGATGCGGCCTTGGATCGTGCGCAAGGTGTCTTGAGTAATAACCTGTGGGCATAGGTTCTCGGCGATGCTTGCAAACCGGCTCGCCACATCACAAATGCCGTCAATCATTCTGCCGGCAACGTCCGGGGGCACCTCGGCTTCCTCGGCAAGCCGAAGCATTTGCGTGCGGGAAATCGACAGGGCTTCCCCCATCACATCCATCTGGTGATATCCACTTGGCCCCTCGCAGAAGGTCACATCGTAAGCCGGCGACAGTCTCCACTGACCGTCTTGCGACATGATGTAGGCAAAGTTCTTGGGATGATCGTCTCTGTTGTTGAACGCAACATTGAAAACAGCACGTTCGAAGGCCACCGCCATCTCTCGCACGTCGTTGGTACACATCTGTGTTGCCCGCAAGAAGTTGACGTAGTCCAACACCCCCGGAGACCGGTAATTTGCCCCCGTAAAGGCCGCTAGGCTTTGCATGGGTACGCGCAGACCATCCCGACGGTCAAATCGCTTACTGGCAAACGCTGCCAACCCATTAGGCAGACTGAAGTACTGCGTGTCAGGGGTCTCGATGCCGCACATGCGCAGGCACTCGGCGTAGACCATTTCGATAGCGCACACCTCGGCATGCTCTTCTTTCGCGGGGAACTTGACCAACCAAGCTTCAAAGCCCGCCGTAACGGCAGTGGTAAAACCGCCAGTTTCTGGATCGCGATAGACGAGGGCCTTAGGCCTTGCACCTTGAGGCGAGCCACCCACCAGCAGCAACGTCTGCAGGAACTCGCCACCGTCTCCATGGAGCACTTCCTGCACTTCGGCGGCAAGCTGCTCCAGCGGGATATGGACTTCAGACTCCTGCCCTTCTGGTGCCACGGGCTCAAACGTTATGGCCCCCATTGCATTGCTACCGATGTAGGCTAGCCGTTCCAGTGAGCCGATGCGCGCCGTGGTGAGCCCGCGGCGCCTGAACATACGGTCCATCAGTAACATGCCCCACCCATCGGGCAAGGAGTCGTAAACAGGCCCTGGCAAGTACAGTTGGTGGTCTGGAAAATCTTGGCGCAACTGGGCCCCCACCAACGGGAGCGTGTAGGAGGACAGTTCCAAGCCCCTTTGCCTGGCTTCATTGCTGTACTCGAACACGATCAGCGGGCGACCGGTCAAGGCGGTCGTGGAGACCAGCGTCCCCCATTGCCATCGCTCACCCCAGCCCTCGTAGAAGACGTTCACCTGCTCAAGCATTGCCGGACTTCCTCTTTGAACGGAGACGATTGGCGCTGTTTTCGTAGCGTCGAATATCCTCGATGCTGTCCAGCTTTGGCAGGAACAGGCCTTCAAGTTCCTTGGTTCGACCAAGAGCCATCGCCACACGAACGACGTTCTCGAATCCGACATTGCGCCCTGCTTCAAGGTTGGACACCGTGTTTGTGCCGATGCCGGCACGTCCGGCCAAGTCGGCTTGTGTCATGTCCAGCGCCAAGCGCTCTGTGCGCAAGCGATCGCAGAGGCGCTTGACGACTTCGCTCGGCTTGCTGAAGCTTAAATCCAACATAGTGTGTACCTAGCCCATTCTGTGCCAGTTAGTTCCCAAAATTATAGAATTAACGCATAGCCCTATCAAGCGACTTAATTCACTAAATCTGTGCCTTATCGCTTAATTTCTAGCTTTAGCCACAATTTAATGGACTTATCTACGATAAAGCCAAAGGGCCGGGAGAACTGTTGGGGCCTGCTCAGAACCGTATTTTGGATGAAGGCTTGCCTTCCGCCTGAGTCCGGTGAGCGTTGGGGGCAAAAATGGGGGGCAGCTAAAAATTTTTCGACCTGAAACCACCGTCCCAGAGCCCAGTCAAAATGTTCTTTGGCGACCCTGACAGCCTGTAACCAAGCCCCATAAAGCTTTTTATAACAATAAGTTATGGGCACTTTCAGTCCACCGCCATCTATCCTGATCCAATGGAGTTCACAGCTCCCACGCTCGGAGCGCCCACGCATGAAGCCATTTAATCGCCGACGCCTCCTCACTACGATTTTGCAGGCCATGGCCCTCACGCCGTTTTTGCGTGTTCGCCCCGCGCTTGCCGACGACACCTTTCGGCCCTTGCGCGCAGTCGCTGCGCAACACGGGCTCTCGTTCGGCTTCGCGGTAGATCCCGCCCTGCTCGATAGCAATCCGTCGTATCGGAACGTCGTGGCCCGGCAAGCGGGCATCGTGGTGCCGGAAAACGCGTTGAAGTGGGCCCAGGTCCACCCCGCCCCGGACCGCTACACCTTCGCCCCAGTGGACCTTATCCTCGCGTTTGCGCAGGCGAACCATCAGCGCATGCGCGGCCACACACTGTGCTGGCACCGCGCCCTGCCCGACTGGGTCACCCGCACGGTGACACCCGCCAACGCGAAGGAGGTACTGACGCAACACATTGCCGCGGTGGTCGGCCGCTACCGCGGCAGGATTGCCTCCTGGGATGTCGTCAACGAGGCCATTCAAGTTGACGACGGGCAGGCAGGCGGGCTGCGCGACGCCTTTTGGTACCGGATGCTCGGTCCCGGCTATATCGACCTGACCTACGAGGCCGCGCACCGCTCCGATCCGGACGCCGCACTCTGCTACAACGAATACGGACTGGAAAGCGACTCACCCGCTGGCACGCGCAAGCGCGCCGCCGTGCTTGCCCTCCTGCGAACCCTGAAGCAGCGCGGCGTGCCGGTGCATGCGCTGGGCATCCAGTCCCATTTGCGCGCCGCGGACCCGCATGGCTTCGGCCCCGGGCTCGCCGCATTCCTGCGGCAGGTGCATGACCTGGGCCTCAGCGTCTACATTACCGAACTCGACGTCGACGACAGCCACGTGACGGGCGACGCGAATCAACGCGACGCCATCGTGGCCGGCACCTACAAGCGATACCTGGACCTCGTGCTCGGCACGGGCACGGTATCCGCCGTTTTGACCTGGGGTGTATGGGATACCGCGCACCGCACCGGTGCTACCCCTTCGATGGGACCACTGGCGCAGCGACCGCTGGTGTTCGGACCGCAGGGCGTGATCAAACCCGCCAGTTGGGTCGTCGAGCATAGCCTGGCATGGAATCGCTAATCGCTAATCGCTATCCACGACTCGTCAGTAAGGCGAAGCCCCGCCTGCGTGAGGTGTCGCAAACACACCGAGACCGAAATCGTTTGCCAGTCTGCGGGTGGCCCGTGCCAGCAGGGTCAGATCCAGCCCCACGGCGACGAAGCTGGCGCCCAGTTCGAGATAGTGCCGAGCGAGAGTGACATCGCCTGTCAGCGTGCCGGCGGCTTTGCCACTGGCAACAATGGTGCGTATGGCGTTCTCTATCGCTTGCTGCACGTCAGGGTGCTCGGGATGCCCACGATGACCCATGGATGCGGCCAGATCAGCCGGCCCGATGAAGATGCCATGCACGCCGTCGACGGCGCAGATGGCTTCAAGATTCTCAAGCGCGAGCCTGGATTCAGCCTGCACCAACAGGCATACATCGTCATTGGCTGTCTCCAGGTAGTCCGCGTGCCCTCCCCAACGCGAAGCACGCGCGGCCGCTGCACCCACGCCTCGGGTGCCCTGCGGCGGGTATTGGGTCGCGGCCGCCAGCGCAATGGCCTGCTCGGCGGTATCGACCATGGGCACCAGCAACGTTTGCACACCAATGTCGAGCAACTGCTTGATCATTGCCGGGTTGCCATCCACCGTGCGGGCCACGGGGTGGGCCGGGTAAGGTGCAACAGCCTGCAACTGTGCCAATGTGCTGCGCACGTCGTTGGGTGCGTGTTCACCGTCGATCAGCACCCACTGGAAGCCTGCCGTGGCGCAAATTTCGGCGCTGTAGGCATTGGCCAGTGAAAGCCAGAGGCCGATGACCTTGTCGCCTCGCGAAAGCGCGGTCTTGAACGGATTTGCCATGATTGCCTGTACTCCTCTGTTGTCGTTGTCGGAACTAGTTCAGGCCGCCCTGACACAGGTATTTGATGTGCATGTAGTCCTCCAGGCCGTAGCGTGAACCCTCGCGGCCATACCCCGATTCTTTGACACCCCCAAACGGCGCGGCCTCTGCGGCGAGCGCACCTTCGTTGATGCCCACGATGCCCGACTCCAGCGCCTCGGCCACACGCCAGACGCGTTTGACGTCCTGGGTGTAAAAGTAGGCCGCCAACCCGAATGGCGTGTCGTTGGCCAGTTCGATCACTTGCGCTTCAGTCGTGAAGCGGAAAACGGGGGCCACGGGGCCGAATGTCTCTTCATTGCAGAGTTCCATGTGCGAGGCCGCATTGATCAACACGGTCGGCGCGTAGTAGTTCGGGCCGTCAGCCACTGCATCGCGGATACGGCGACCACCCGTGGCTATTTCTGCGCCTTTTGCAACCGCGTCATCCACATGGCGGGCGATCTTGTCGATGGCGCGCGCGTTGATCATCGGACCGATCTGGGAATCGCCGTGGGAGGCCGGTCCAACCTTCAGCGCACTGACGCGTGCCACCAGTTTTTCAACGAACTGATCGTGAACGGCGCTCTGCACGTAGATTCGATTGGGGCACACGCAGGTCTGACCGCCATTACGAAATTTGGAAACCATGAGGCCGTCCACTGCAGCATCGAGGTCCGCGTCGTCAAACACAATGAAGGGGGCATTGCCGCCCAGCTCCAGCGAGCACTTTTTCAAGGTGTCGGCCGACATTCGGGCCAGATGTTTGCCCACTGGGGTCGACCCTGTGAAGGTGATCTTGCGCACCCGTGAATCAGCCAGCCAAGCGTTAACCACTTCGGGTGTACGCTCGCGCGAAGCGGTGACGATGTTCAGTATGCCTGCCGGAAAACCGGCTTCCTCAGCCAGGCGCACAAGCGCAAGGGAGGTCAGTGGCGTGTCTTCGGCGGGCTTGCAGACGACGGTGCAACCGGCCGCCAGTGCTGGTGCGATCTTGCGGGCAATCATCGCCGCCGGGAAATTCCAGGGTGTAATCGCTGCCACCACGCCAACAGGTTCCTTGATTGCCGTCATGCGGCGACCCGAAACCGGCGCCGGGATCACATCGCCGTAGGAGCGCGTCGCTTCCTCGGCAAACCACTCAACGTAGCTGGCGGCGTAAGCCACTTCGCCCCTTCCCTCTGCCAGCGGCTTGCCCTGCTCCAGCGAAATGAGCCTGCCCAGGTCTTCCTGGTGCTCCAGAATCAGATCGTTCCAGCGTTTGATCAATTGCGCGCGCTGCTTGGCAGGTGTATTTCGCCAGGCGGCAAAAGCCGCATGAGCGGCATCGACGGCGTCACGGGCGTCAATTGCGTTGCTGTCGGGCACTTGGGCGAGGTGGCTGTCGTCGGCCGGGTTGGTGACCGTCAGCAGCGTCTGCGAATCGCTGCTGCGCCAACGACCGCCAATGAAATTCTGCGTTCGAATCAGGTCAGTGCGGGTCAGTTTCAAGCTCATGCCGAGGTTCCTCAATATGTGTGAAAACGAGTTGGATCAGCTGACGATGCCCAGGTGCCAGGGCACGAACTCATGATCCCCAAGCCCCAACAATTCGCTCTTGGTCGAGGCGCCTGAAGCCGCCTGCAAGATGTGCTCGAAGATGCGTTCGCCCATCTGCTCAACCGACAACTCACCGTCAAGAATGAGGCCGCAATTAATGTCCATGTCTTCTTCCAGACGGTTGAACATCGCGGTATTGCTGGCGAGTTTGATCGTAGGCGCCGGCTTGCTGCCGAACATCGAGCCCCTTCCCGTGGTGAAGCAAATCAGGTTTGCACCGCTGGCGATTTGACCGGTGGCCGCGACAGGGTCGTAGCCCGGTGAATCCATGAACACGAACCCGGCCTTGTCAATCGGCTCGGCGTACTCGTACACCGCCTGCAACGGTGTCGTGCCGCCTTTCATGGCGGACCCCAGGGATTTTTCGAAGATATTGGCCAGACCGCCGGCCTGATTACCGGGGCCTACGACGCCATTGAACTGCCCATTCTGACCTCGCGTGTATTCTTCCCACCAGGCCAGGCGGTCCAGTAGCTTCTGGCCCACCTCGGGACTGATCGCACGGCGCGTCAGCATGAACTCCACACCGTGGATCTCGGGCGTCTCGGACAGAATGGCGGTGCCGCCATGACGCACCAGAATATCCATCGCAGCCCCCAATGCCGGGTTGGCGGTGATGCCCGAGAAGCCATCGGAACCGCCGCACTCCAAGCCGATCTTCAGGTGCGCCGCACTGACCGGGACACGCTTGACAGCGTTGGCTTCGGGCAGCATCGCTTCGATCGCTGCAATGCCTTGAGCGATGGTTGCACGTGTGCCGCCGGTATCCTGCATCACGAATGTGCGCAGATGGCTGTCGGGCACCAGTTGCTGAGCATCGACCAGGCTGGCCACCTGGTTTCGCTCGCAACCCAGCCCGACGATCAGTACAGCGGCCAGATTGGGATGGCGTGCGTACCCGGCGATGGTGCGCTGCAGCACGTCGAAATGATGACTGGGGGACGACATGCCGCATCCGCTTGTCTGGGCGAATGCGACGACGCCGTCCACATTCGGGTAGGCGGCGAGCCGCTCGGGCGTGAAGTGTTCGGCGATCTTCTTGATCACGGTCGACGAGCAGTTCACCGATGACAGTAGCCCTATGAAGTTGCGCGTGGCGACACGGCCGTCTGCCCGCACGATACCCATGAAGGTCGCGCGCTTATCGACTGCTACGTAGTCCACCGGGCGCACATCCTCACAGAAGCCCGGGTCTCGGTCGAAATCGATGAGGGCGATGTTGTGGGAGTGAACGTGCTCGCCCTTGAGGATATTGCGCGAAGCGACCCCGATGACCGTGTCGTACTTGCGCACGGGTTCGCCGCACAGGATGTCCTGCGCTGCAACCTTGTGCCCGGCCGGCACTTGCGCGCGGATGCGTACGCCCAGCTCGGGCAGCTCGTCGCCAAGGCCGATCAATTGACGGGCGACAAGGACGTTGTCATTGGCATGCAGACGTATCAGTCGGTGAGTGGCATGGGTCGAGGTAGGGGTCATAAAACAATCCTGGCATCAGATTACGGCGTCGGGGTTGCAACGCCGGTGTCATCCCGGCATTGGCGCTTAGCGGCTATAGGGTTCATTCAACACCTGCGGGGGCGCGGCGGCGTGCCGAGGCTCGGTTGGCGTGGACGCAACGATGGGCTCGACCTTCTTCAGCAGCAGGGCGTAGTTCAGGATGCCCAGCATTCCGAGCACCGCCGAGAAGACCAGCGCCATTTTGAACGATCCGGTCGAGGCCACGATGAAGCCGGTAATCACCGGCCCCAGTACGCCGCCGAAGTTCGCCACCATGTTCTGCAACCCGGCGACGGTGGACGTCATGTTCTTCGGCGCGACGTCTCCCGGCAGCGCCCATACCTGCGAGGTCGCGACGGTGGTTCCGGCCTTTGCGATGCACAGCAGCAGGACCGTGAGCCCGACCGACGTGGTCAACGGCGCCAGGCCGATACACAGCGCCATTGAAAGGCCCACGATGAGAAACAGTTTGCGTGTCGCGGTCAGCGACAGGCGTCCACTGTGGACCACCCTGTCGGAAAGCCACCCGGCCGCGATCTCGGCGAAGAGGCCGCAGATCAGCGGAAGCGAAGCAACCATGCCCATCTTGAGCAGGCCCATCCCCTGCTCTTTCACAAGGTAGGTGGGCAGCCAGGTGATGAAGAAGTATGAGATGTAATTGATGGTGAAGAAGCCCAGGCACATCGCCCAGATATTGCGGTGCTTGAGCAGTTCGTACCACTTCATCGCAATCGTGGTATCGACACCGTGCTGCTGGGCCTGACCACCCCGAATGTATTGCACCTCGGCGGCGTTTGCGCTTCTGTGCGTCTCCGGCGTGTCCGAGAAATACCACCACCAGATCAGGCTCCAGACCAGACCGGTCAAGCCCACGATCACAAACGTCATGCGCCAGTCGAACGTCATCATCAAGGTCACGATGAGCGGCATCGCCACGGCACCGCCGAATTTCGAGGCACTGTCAAAAAGCCCGGAAATAGTTGCCCGTTCCTTGTCGGGAAACCATTTTGACGCGATCCCGGCGTTGGCCGGATAAGCGCCGGCTTCACCGACGCCCAGTGCCACGCGCAGGCCAACCAGGGAGGCAAAACCTGTCGCAAGTCCTGTCGCCGCCGTCGCAAGCGACCATGAGCCTACGGCTATCCCAAGCCCCATTTTCTGCCCGAATTTGTCTGCCACCCAGCCGGCAGGAATTTGTAGCAGCGCGTAGGACCAGAAAAACGCGGACAAGACGATCCCCATCATCTCGGGGGTGAGGCTGAACTCTTTGATGAGTTCGGGTGCAGCGACGGAAAGAACGGTGCGATCGATATAGTTGATGGCGATGGCAAACCACATCAGACCTGCCACCACCCAACGAGCGTTGGATTTCCTGCCTTGCTTCACTGCGATGTCATTTAACGGTTTTGTAGGCATTGGAGTGCGCATTGCTTGTCTCCGGTTTTTGTTTTTGTTCTTCGATACTGACTCGCGCCTACATTGCTGAACAATGAATAAGCGGACATACTTCATAACCCTTTTGACATCTAAGCTTTTCTGCCGGGGATAAAACAGGTGAGCGACATCGATAGAGTTTTGCGCTCCAATCTCAAACTCAAGCATCTGCAGCTCGTCGTTGCACTGGATGAATTCCGTCATCTGGGGCGGTCAGCGGAATTCTTGTCGCTCACCCAGCCGGCAGTCAGCAAGTCGCTGGCGGAAATCGAAAAAATGTTCGGGCTTGAGTTATTCATCCGCTCAACGCGAGGGACCCGGCCGACGGCCTATGGCGAGCAGGTTGTGCGCTTTGCGCGTTCGGTGCTGGTGGATTTTGACCGCACCTGTGAAGACATCGCCTCTGTCGCCAGCGGCGGCGCCGGCCGTATCCGTGTCGGCGCAATGGTCGTCGCCACGCCTGGCTTGCTGGCTGGCGCCGTCGGCCGCCTCAAGCTCAGC
The DNA here is from genome assembly GCF_036864995.1 of Pseudomonas trivialis. Lineage (NCBI taxonomy): Bacteria > Pseudomonadati > Pseudomonadota > Gammaproteobacteria > Pseudomonadales > Pseudomonadaceae > Pseudomonas > Pseudomonas trivialis. The sequence goes on from NZ_CP142151.1 coordinate 2,887,252, forward strand.
TCGCCACACACGACGGTGTCCATCGAGGAAGGTGATCTCACGCGCCTGTTGCCGAGGCTGCGCACAGGCGAGCTGGATTTGATCGTGGGTCGGCTGGAGCCGGGCTACAGCTCTCCTGACCTTGAAACGCAGGCGTTATACACCGACACCATGCGCGTCGTCGTCGCCGCCGATCATCCGCTGGCCACGTTGGCCCACCCCACCTGGGAGCATCTGGCGACGCTGCCCTGGGTTGTTCCCCCAGCGTGGGCATCCTCGCGGGTCAAGCTCAATCAGATGTTCTACAAACACACCCTGCAACCGCCCGCCGACATCATCGAAACCTCGTCCTTTTTGGTGATGATGACGTTTATGAGGCAACGAAGCTGCGTCTGTTTCGTCGCCACTAAAGTCGCGCACTACCTCGAGTCCGTAGGCCTGGGTTACACCGTGCCGCTGGAGGTGCCGATCGAATTACCGCCGGTGGGTATCATTCTGCTGCGTAACGGGCTGAGAACGCCCGTTGCAGACACCCTCATCAAAGCGTTGCACGAACAGACGATGGACATCAGAGGCGAGACCGCGCCGCAGACGGTATGAGGCGTTGGCGCAAAGCGTCAACGCCTGCCCAGAGCCGCGACAAGGCTCAATAACGACTCAGAACGTCGCCCACACGATGAACTGCATGTACGTGTTGGTTGATGCGTCGCCGCTCTGCCGGCCGCCGTTGCCCAGCCACTTCTGCGGTTTGTAGAAGCCCACCAGCGGCGAAAGCGTGATGTTATCCGTGACGGCCCAATCCACAAACAGATCGAGCTCCTGCGCAGCGAAATCCAGCTCATGACGGCGGGAAAGCTGGTGGTAGTCGAACGCCATCGCGTTAAGGGTCAATTTCTCGGTCGGTTTGACCGACAGGAGTATGTCGTTGATCTGCATGTTCGAGGTCACGGAACCCGCGTAATTAAGCCCTATTTCCCCCTGGAGCCGTTTGCGATAACCGCCTTGGAACAGGAAGTCCCAGCCTTCGGAGTAGCGCGAATAACGATAACTGACAGTCGGTTGCCATGGGGTGTCGACGAAGGTGTAGCCCGCGTCGAAGAACATCGCTCGCTGTGAGCCCGAACGTTTTTCCTGGCGGGCCACCTCAAACGCAAAATCGGCGTTTTCGATCCCGGCATTGCCCTGCCCTCGGATGCTGTAGACGTTCATGCCCTTGCGCTCAAGCCGATCGGCGAAGGCGTATTTCTCCTCCACATCCAGGCCATGCACGTAGGTCGTACCGATCGAACCGATGGGGGTGGTGTAGTCGATCGTGCCCACTGCCAGTTCGGTCTTGGACTGCCCGGCGTTGTCGGATTTCAACCATATCAAGCTGCCGTGCAGCCCTTCCTTGCCACCCAGTTTCAGCACCGCCGTGTTGCCAAACGCCAGGCGTTGACCCAGGTAAAAGGCGCCACCCCGGTTGAACCGGCCATCACGCACGCCCTCGATGGGGCTGAACGCGTTACCCGCGTCGAAGCCATCGTCGGTGATCAGAAAGCCGTCCACCGTGACAATCTGGCGGCCAAAAGAGAAATCCACGCCATCCTTGCCCAGGGCGGGTAGCAGGTCACCTGATTTCCAGCCCAGGAACGCGTCTTCCACAGCGGTTCGTCGCTCATCGCCCGCCGTGGTCGCCCCCATGTCTCCGTCACCCCAGGACCCGCTGCTAAGCAGGCTGAAGCCGCCATAGACCGAGCCGGCAACCAGCTTGTCCGTGGAGCCCGTCAGACCGTATTTGACGTAACCCTCCTGCCAATGCATGCCGCCGGATTTTTTCTGCGGATCGCCCAGGTAGTTATGGGTGCCGCCAAACCAGCCAAATGCGGCGCCCAGGTCGGCATTCAAAACGGTTGCTCCGTTGTCTTCGTTGTACAGCGCGTAAGCATGTGCCTGCGAGCCGACTGCACAGAGTGCAACCAGCGACAGCAACGGCGCGTATGGGGGAATGCGCATAACGTCTCTCCTGTTTTTATTGTTGTGAGGCGAAACAGGAGTGTTCCGGCTTGGCTCGGCAATGCGGTAACCCAAATCAGCATGTACAAGGGCCAGATCGCCCATCCGTCGTCGAGCGGCCCCCTTGCGCGCAACAACGCCTCAGCGCCTTCACTGGTTGCCGTTTTGGGCTAAGGCTTCTGACCGTGAGCGCCCTATGCTGGGCCCATAAGAACCATAAAAACCCGAGGCACCCGTCATGACCCTTTTGTCACCCTCCCCGCTGTTCCGTCAGGGGCTTTGTCTTTTGACCCTCATAGCCTGCAGTGCATTAGCGCCTGTTGCCAGTGCCCACCATTCCTTTGCGCTGTTCGACCAGACCCAGACGCTCACGATCAAAGGTGTGGTCGAGCGCTTCGCCTGGACCAACCCGCACATCACCATCTATGTCGACGTTCCCGGGCCACCGGCCCAGCGCTTCAAGATCGAGACCGGCAGCGTCAATGCGCTGCAACGCACGGGCTGGACAGCCAATTCGGTCAAGGCTGGCGAAACCGCCGAGGTGTCCTTCAAACCGCTGAAAAACGGTGAACCGGGCGGGCTGCTGGTGGAGATCAAGATGGGTGACGTGGTGCTCTCGGGCGGCGGCTAAACGCGACCCCTCCCGAGTGCGACAACAACAGAACTGGGCAAACCAGCAACGCGGAGACACTTCAATGAAACCAGCACGAACCTGCAGCACAGCCATGCTCTTCCTGGGAATGGTGCTCGTGACTGCCGCCGGGATGAGCAGCGCCGCGACAGCGTCAAAACCGCAAACCGACAAGCACAGCGTGGCCACCCGGCCAGACATCAGCGGTACCTGGGAAAGAACCCCGGACGACTGGTTCGGCGAAAACCCGGACGACCCGGTACATCCCGGCGGTCCGATGGATCTCAAGGCACCCTATGCCGCCGAGTACGTTGCGCTCAAAAAGAAAGAGGCTGTGGCCAACGAAGCCGGAACGCCGATTGCCACCACCAGTTCCAAGTGCCTGCCCGAGGGCATGCCGACCATGATGGCAGCGCTCTTCCCGATCCAGATCATTCGCGACGACAAGCAGGTGATCATCCTCGGCGAGTATCTCCAGCAGGTGCGGCGGATTCTTTTGAACCAGCCCATGCCACCGACAGACACCCTCGACCCGCTGTACCAGGGCCATTCGCGCGGACACTGGGAGGGCGACACGCTGGTGGTCGAGACCCAACGGGTGCGCACAGACGTGCGCTTCTACGACGTCCCCCACGGGCCGGCGATGAAGATCACCGAACGCATCCGGCTGCGCGGGCCGGATCACCTGGAAAACCAGGTCCTGATCGAAGACCCGCAGGTACTCAACACCCCCTATCGCTTTACGTTCGAGTACAAGCGCTCCAACTACGCCATTCAAGAATACGTGTGCGAGAACAACCAGATCGTGATCGACAGCGAGGGCAAGGCATCTCTGAGCCTTGAGTGAATCCGCCCATCCCCCCTCTGGAGCGCTAAGAATGGAACGCCTGACCCCTATCGGCATCAGCGTTGTGTTGTCGCTGCTTGTCGCGTCGAACACGTTCGCCGACGTGCCGCGCATGCCCACGGCTATCGCGGTGCCGCCTTCCGACAAGGCACCGCTGTCGTCGGCGACACGCCCGGGCACCGAATACAGCGACCTCAATCACTACGGCTACGTCGAGCAGGAGTACTACCTGCAAGGCGTCGCCCCGGCCATCACCGCCGCCGGCAAAACCCTGCTGGAAGCGCCTTACACCACGCGCATTCTGGTACGCAAACCGGCGGACCCGGCGCGTTTCAATGGCACGGTGGTGATCGAGCCGTTCAGTTGGTTCGGCGAGCGCGGCGCCGGCTGGATCCTGACCCGCGACTATCTGCTGCGGCGCGGCTACGCGTACGTCGGGTACACGCTGAACGTAAACAAGCCGGCGGTGGACCCCAAGTTCATCTCCGAAACCCCGGCGGCCGAAGCCGAACAGATCGCCCAGTACGGGCGGATCGTGAACTTCGAGTTCATGCGTCGCTTCGACTTTGCCCGCTACGCGCCGCTGGGCACCTACTACGACCCGGCACACTTCACACGTGGCGAAGCGCCCGATCCGTTTGCACCCCAATCCCAGGGCATCGGCGCGCAGTTGGCGTTGCTGCTTAAAACCAAGGGGACACAGAGCCCACTGGCCGACCTCGACGTGCAGCGCGTCTATGTGAATAGCTGGGCCGTCACCGCACAAGTCTGGATGGACTATCTCGACCAGGGTCGTCACCAGCTGTGGCGCATGCCCGACGAAACGCCGCTGATCGACGCCTACATGACCGGCCGCATGGCCTACGGAGAAGTGGGCGGCGACGTGATCCGAGTGCCCCGCCAGATGCCCGAAGGCGTGCCGTTCGTGACGGTCTTCAGCCAGTCCGAATTGATGCACGACGTGATCGAAGGCATCCCCCTGCCCCCGGACACCGACACTCCGCAACTGCGCTACTACGAAGTCACTGGCATGCCCCATCTGCGCCTGGCCGACCTTGGTACGGAGCACACCGAACAGCTCGCTGCCGACATCGGCAAGGGCGACGACCCGCGGTGCCGGACGCTGTATGACGAACCGGTTGAATTGGTGGTCTCGGCACTGCTCGATGGCATGGACCAATGGGTACGTGACGGCAAACCCATGCCCAAAGCGCCCCGGGTGGTCCGTGACGGCAAGGCCGCTGCCCGTGCGCCTGCCACCGGCAACCTGCAAGGCGGCCTGCGCCCGCCATGGATCCAGGTGCCCAGCGCCACCTACCTCACCGATCAAGAGACCGGCTGCGGGTTGATCTACGACACCAAGGTGCCTTACTCGAAGGAAGTGCTCGGCCAGCGTTATGGAAACTTCAACCGCTACGCACAGAAATTCGAAGACGCCAAAGCTGTTTCGATCAAGGAAGGCTACTTGCTGCCGGAGGATGCGGCGGGCCTGCATCCGATCGCAACCCCTCAAGATTTCTAACCCACTGCGGAAGAAAAGCCGATGTCATCTTCACTCATCATTGCCTGGATCTACGCGTCACCGTTGAGCACTGCGATCCGCGACATCCTGTGGGTGATCCCCACCGTGCAGAGCATTCATATCATCGCCATCACCGTGCTCTTCGGCTCGGCACTGATTTCCGATCTTCGCCTGGCGGGCGTGTTCGCCAGCGATGAGCCCTTGCGCGGCGTCGTACGCCGTTACTACCCGTGGATGCGCAATGCGCTGATCGTGCTGCTGTGCACCGGGTTGGTGATGATCATCGCCGAGCCCGACCGGGTGCTCGTCAACTCGACGTTCTGGCTGAAGATGGCCCTGGTGGTGACAGCGTTCAGCATGACCTGGTTGCTGCGCCGCCCGTTGATGCGCCCCGCCAGCCATGCAGGCAGCGACGACGCATCGCGTCCGGTGAAGGCACTTGCGTGGCTGTCGATCGGTTTGTGGTGCGTCGTGATCATTTGCGGTCGCTGGATCGCCTACACGATCTAAGCGTTTTCAACGAAAGTTATCAGGTATTCGCCATGGATATTCAACCCCTGCTGCAAGCCGTTCAGGACACCCCTGTCGCGACATTCATCCGCGAGTCAGGCTCGGCTTTTCCGATGCTCGAATCGGTGCATGTGATCGGCATTGCCATCGTCTACGGCACCATCGCCGTGGTGGATTTACGCCTGCTTGGCGTGACCGCCCACCGGCGCGGCGCGCTCAAGCTGATCCAGGATTTGCTGCCCTACACCTGGGTCGCGTTCGTGACCTGTGTCATCACCGGTCTGCTGATGTTCTGCGCCAACGGCACGACCTATGTGCAGAACACCGCGTTCCTTTTCAAAATGGGCCTGTTGATGCTGGCAGGCATCAACATGGCGGTGTTCCACCTGGGGGCCTTTCGCCGAATCGCCGAATGGGACACCCAACTGCCGCCTCCCCGTCAGGCGCGTGTCGCCGGCTTCAGCTCGTTGCTGTTGTGGGCGGGCGTGGTGTTCCTCGGCCGCTGGATTGCATTTCTCTGATGGCGCGTTCAGCCGCTGCCGTCACGCGGGTGCGCCCACGCTCCAGCGGCTGGGAGTCGCTGGCCCTGGTGCTGGCGACCCTGGCCGTCATCGCCAGCGTGGCAGGCTACGTGCTGCTGCGCCCCGAACGCGTTGGCCCGCCCACCCCGTTGAGCTGGCAGGTACGTTCCTTCGATGGCCTGGGTGCGGTCGATCAGGCCATCCACAGCGCATTGCTGCCGGCCGGTGAAGAAATCATCTGGAACAACAACGATACCGGCGGCTGGGTCACTCTGGAGCGCGCCCAGGAACTGTTGCTGCCGCCCTTCTACCGGGATGCCTTCTGGAAGGCCAATGGTGAAGTGCACTGGCAATTGATTCTGCCCGGCACCCACCTGGCCCATAAGGGCGGCGACGACGATGCCACGGCGGCAGACCAGACCGCCAGCGACGTGTCCAAAGCCACCCTGGGCCAGGGCGCGACGGTCTACTACGGCTCAGCCGGCCACGCGCCCGGCCAGAGCGCCTACCTGCTGATCATCGGGCATGCCCATGCCGGTGTGATGTGGGCCAACCAGGCGACGATCTGGGTCCACCGCGACCCAGACGCGCCCTACCCCGCCATCGTCAAGCCCGAATCCCTGGTCGGCGAGGGATGGCGCCAAGTCATCCCGTACGACGGCGCCAGCGAAATCGAACGCGTAAAAGGAACCCAGCCATGACTGTTGTCACGAAACCCCGCGCCTTGTGGCGCCGTTGCATCGCGCTGTGGGTGCTGATACCCGCCATCGCGCTCGCCGCCCCGGCCTTGGCCTCGGCGAAGCCACTCAGAATCGGTATCACCCTGCATCCCTATTACAGCTTCGTGGCCAATATCGTGGGTGATCGGGCGCAAGTCGTTGCGCTCATCCCGGCAGAGGCCAACCCGCACAATTACCAGCCGCAGCCCGATGACATCACCCGCGCGATGAATATCGATGTGCTGGTGGTCAACGGCATCGGCCACGATGAATGGGCCTTCCAGATCATCAAGGCCGCCGGCCGTACGGAAAACCTGCCGATTATCCAGGCGAATGCGACGGTGGCCCTGATTCCCATCGGCGGCGACCAGGAAGGCGTGAAGGTGGTCAACCCGCACACTTTTGTCTCCACCACGGCGGCGATACAACAAGTGTTCGAGATAGCTCGCCGGCTCGGTGAACTGGACCCGGACAACGCTGCCGCGTATCGAAAAAATGCCCTGGCGTATGCCGGCCGTATCCGCGAGCTGCGTGCAGGCTTCATGACGCGCTTCGCCGCACTGGACCTGTCTTCGTTCCGCTGCGCGACGACCCATGCCGGCTACGACTACATGATGCAGGAGTTCGGCCTGTTCGTAAGCGCCGTGATCGAGCCGCGCCACGGCGTCGCGCCGACGGCACGCCAATTGGCCAACACCATCGAGGCAATCAAGAAAGCCAACGTCAAGGTGCTGTTCGCCGAGAAGAACTTCTCCCTCGACCTGGCCAAACCCATCGAAGCCGCCACCGGCGTGAAGGTGTTCGCCCTGTCCCATATCACCGGCGATACCTACAGCGCGGACGAGTTCGAGGTGGCGATGCGCGAAAACCTCGAAACCCTGGCGCAAGCCGTTGAGTACACCCAGCAATGAACGCGCTGAAGGAGGAATACGCAATGCGCGGGCCCGCCATTGTGTTCGACAACGTCTGCCTGCGACTGGGCGGCACGCAGGTGCTCGATCAGGTGAACCTGCGCATCGAGGCCGGCGCCCTGCACTGCCTGGTAGGCCCCAACGGCGGCGGCAAGACCTCGCTGGTGCGTGCGCTGCTGGGCCAGATACCACACTCGGGGACGATCCGATTCGAGGGTGAATTCACCACGCCCCTGGGGTATGTCCCGCAGTTGCCGGACTTCGACCGCAATGTGCCGATGACGGTCAACGATCTCATGGCCCTGTTGGGTCAACGCCGGCCCGCCTTCCTGGGCGCAAGCCGCGCGGCCAGGGCAGCCAATGACCAGGCCCTGGAACGTACCGGCATGGCGGGAATGGGTAAAAAACCGTTTGGCAGCTTGTCCGGCGGCCAGCGTCAACGTGTGCTGCTGGCTCAGGCGATCAGCCCGATGCCGTGGCTGCTGATCCTCGATGAGCCGACCGCAGGGATCGACGAAGCCGGTGTGCGCCTGGTGGAGGCACTGGTGACTGAGCTGAACACCCGTGGGGTGACCATCCTGTGGATCAATCACGACCTCGAACAGGTCAAGCGCATCGCGCAGTCCGTGACCGTTATCAACCAGCGGGTGCTGTTTCACGGCCCCGCCGAGCAGATCGACAGCCGACTGGAGGTCATTCGATGAATGCCTTGTATGACTTCATTCGCGATCACCTCCAGGCGCTCGCCGCAAGTCACGTGTTGCCGCAACCCTTCGAATACGAGTTCGTGATCAATGCGTTGATGTGCTCAGTGCTGATCGGTCCGTTGCTGGGGGTGTTGGGCTCGATGGTGATGATCAAGCGGATGGCGTTCTTCAGCCAGTCCGTGGGCAATGCGGCGATGACCGGCGTGGCCATTGGCGTGCTGATCGGCGAGTCGTATACCTCGCCCTACTTTTCGATGTTCGGCTTCTGCCTGCTGTTCGCCCTGACGCTCAAGTACACCCAGCACCGCACCACCCTGGCCAATGACACGCTGATCGGCGTATTCCTCTCCATCTCGCTGGCGGTCGGTGCCTCATTGCTGCTGTTCGTGTCAGCGAAAATCAACACGCATGTGATGGAGGGTGTGCTGTTCGGCTCGATCCTGGCCGTTGACCACACCGACATGAACGTACTGCTGGGCGTGACCGTGATTTGCACTCTGATCGGCCTGCCCCTCTACAACGGCATGTTGCTTTCCAGCCTCAATCCAAGCCTGGCCCATGCGCGCGGCGTGAAGGTGCGCAGCGTCGAGTACCTGTTCGTGGTGCTGGTCACCCTGGTAACGGTCGCCTGCCTGAAGATCATCGGGGCCGTGCTGGTCGAGGCCCTGCTGCTGATACCGGCAGCCGCGGCGCGCAACATCAGCCATTCATTGCCTGGCCTGGTTACCTGGGCCGTGCTGATTGCGACCTTTTCCTGCGTGGTCGGCATTCTGGCACCGATGCAGTTCCATATTCCCGTGCCCACGGGCGGCGCCATCGTGATCGTCGCGGCCCTGGTGTTTGCGTTCACAACCATCATCCGCGGCACCGCGCCGCAGTTCAGAGGGGCCAGCGTATGACACGGTTCAACCCATCCATTCGCCCCTGGCTGGTGCTGCTGGCATGTCTGCTGGGCGGCGCGCCGTCAGCCTTCGCGGACGTCAGCCAACAAAAAGTGCTGGTCGCCCTGCCGGCGGTGTATGCACTCACGTCGGCACTCGGCGAAGGCACACACCTCGAGGTCGTACGTGTTCCACTGGACGCCGCCGTCCCCATGGAAAGCCAGGCCAACGCGCTGTCGCGCCTGGACCCCACCGTGTTCCAGACGGCCGTCGCCGTGGTCACCCTGAGCAGCCTGTGGCGCGCTGACCCGCTGTATGCGACGGCGCGGCGCCACACTCTGCGGATCGTCGAAATCGATGCTTCGCATTCTTGGGACAACCTCAAGCCCGGTGTGGCCACCACCCGTGCGCCCGCCAATGATGTGCCCTGGGCTGACGTTCGCAACGCCGAAGGCGCCCCGTCGCCTTACGCCTGGCTGGGGCCCGTGAATGCCATGCGCATGTCGGCACTGATTGCAGCCGACCTGGCGCGGCTGTCCCCGGACGACGCGCCACGGATCGCGCGCAACCTCGCCGCGCTCGACGGCCGGATCCGCCAACTGAAGGCCGACTACGGTGACCGGCTGCTGAAAGTGCCGGACCTGCGCGTCCTGTCGCTGACCAGCGAGCCGGTCTACCTGCTCGGCGAGTTCGGCGTGTACGTAGACGGTTGGTTCGTACGCCAGGACATCGACTGGACTGACGCCGACCGCGCCGCCCTGACTCGCTACCTTCGCGAGCGTGATATCCGCGTGGTGGTCCACAAATGGGCGCCTGACGCCAGGATTGTACGAGCCATCGAGGACGGCGGCGCACGCCTGCTGATCCTGGATATCGGCAATCCGGGCATGCTCGCCAACAAGGCAAACAGCTACGAGGCGCTGTTGAGTTCCAACCTGGACGCCTTGCTGGCGGCTTTTGCGCCGGCCAGTCCCCCTGCGGCTGCCATTCAAGCAGCGGCGCCGCAGTGATTCATCTCGACCCTAGAGGCTGAACCTTATGAAAGCGCAAATGTTTGCCCACCCGATCCTGCTGGCAAGTGCACTGCTGTTCTGCCAGGCCGCCCTGGCCCATGGCCCGGTTTTCGACTGTTATATCGAGCACGACGACTGGGTCAAGTGCGAAGCGGGCTACACCGACGGCAGTTCCGCCGTGGGTCGAAAAATCCATGTCCAGGACACGGGCAACAAGCTGTTGCTTGAAGGCACTGTCGGCAAGGACAACAGCTACACGTTCCAGGCCCCCGCCGGCGCGTACTCCGTTGAGTTTCTGGGCGGCGAAAACCATGGCGCCACCATTCAGTCCTCCGACATTACACAGTGAAACCGACCATGCCGATCAAACGACGACTGCTTCAAGCCCTTGCCGCCGCGACCTTCAGTTGCATGACCTGCGCCGCGCAAGCTCACTTTCAGATGCTCTACCTCGACGAAACGGCGTTGCAACGTGCAGCTAATCTGGACTTCGCCATAGTGTTCACGCACCCGTTCTCCGGCGGCCCGACGATGAATATGGGTGAACCCCGCGCGTTCAATCTCATCAGCGCCCACGGCGGCGAAAAAACCGACCTGCGCCAATACCTCAAGCCTGTCCAGTGGCAGAGTCGCGACAATCAAGCGGCCGCCTATCGAGCATCGATTCCACGGGAGTTGGTGCGCTCACTGGGCGACCATATTTTCGTGCTCGAACCTGAGCCCTATCTGGAAAAAGAGGAAGACGTTTACATCCAGCAGTTCACCAAGCTCGTCGTCAACGTGGGTGGCGTCCCCGGTAACTGGTCAGAGCCCCAGGGGTTGCCGGTTGAGATCCAACCCCTCAACAAGCCCTACGCAAACTGGACGGGCGGCGTGTTCCGCGCAGTGGTCCTGGCTGACGGCAAGCCCGTTCCGTTCGCCGAGATAGAACTCGAATACGTCAACCATTCTGTCGACCTCAAAGACAACGCCTTCGGCAAGCAGGACTATGTCAAGGCCCCCCAAGCCTCGTTCAAATCCCTGAGTACCTATTCGGACGCCCAGGGTGTGGTGACGATCGGCCTGCCACGTGCCGGCTGGTGGGGCATTGCCGCGCTCAACATCGGTGCGACCAAAATCTATAAAGGCAAACCCCTTTCCCAGGACGCGGTGCTGTGGGTGCAAGTCAGGGATATGAAATAACCTGATCGCCAACGTCATGATGTCCAGGGGCTGCAGAATATTGGCCTGCGTCAATAGCGACGGGCGTCGTGAGGATGTGCAATGGATAAGTCACAAGACGTTGAAGAGGACAATCGACTCGCGGCGCACGCTCAACGACTTTTAAAGAGTGGTGCGCTCGGTAAATCGCGGCAGATCATTCGTCTTTTCGAGTTTCTGCTCGATCGATCACTCACGGCGACCCCAACGAAGGAGGTCGAGATTGCACTCGTTGTGTTTGGTCGCCCCACCAATGTGGATCTCGCGGCTGATGCCACGGTTCGAGTGCATATTCATCGGCTGAGAAAAAACTCGAGGCTGCGCCCGTCGATGAGCGTGGCGAGCGTCTTGTCCTGCCGCGTGGCGAATACCGTCTGGTGGTCGCTGCTCCCGATGAGCAAGACAACCACTCCAACCCTGCGCGCCGACGTTTGCTTGATTGGCGGTATTTTGCCGGCGTGGCGCTTTTCCTTGCGTTCAACGCAATGTGCTGGCTCTGGCTGACGGGGAAACCACCCAATGACGCGCGTGTCGAGAGCATTCTCTGGAGTGGTCTGACGAAAAATCCAGCTGAGCTATTGATCGTTTCCGGTGATTTTTACGTATTCGGTGAACAAGGCGCTGATGGCTCCATTCTTCGCATGGTCGCTGATTACACCATTGCTTCCAGCGAGGACCTCAATAAGTACAAGCAGCAGATGCCTGGGGCCGGCCAGAGGTATGTCGACATGAATGCCCATCACTTGCCGAGTGGGCTCTCATCGGCTCTGGTTTCGGTGACGCCAATCGTGGCCGCAACGAGGCCTGGCAATTCAAGCCTGATCAAGGATGTGACAACATCACGCTTCACCAATGAGATGCTGAGCGATCACGATATTGTCTATGTCGGTTTGCTCGACACCCTCGGCGATCTGCATGAACCGTTCTTCGACCTTTCCGGTTTTTCGCTATCGGCCAGCGGCGATACCCTTGTGGATCGAGCGAGCGGCGATCAATTTCAATCCGATTGGGCCGAGCCAACCACTGAAAGAATCATGCGCCGTGATTATGCGTACCTTGCCAGCTTCCCGGGACCGGCAGGAAATCACATCGTCGTCGTGGCCGGCATTATGGATCCTGCCCTGATAGAAGCGGCAAAGATCGCCTCGAACAGTGCCGAACTGAGTCGCTTGAAGGCCCAGCTAGGTGATAGCGAGGCCTTCGAAGCGCTGTACGAGGTGCGTACGTTTGGTCCGTCGAACCTATCGGCAGAGTTACTGATCGCACGCCCGCTTGACGTCAGTCAGATGTGGCGTGCGAGAGACGGGAGTAGACCCTAGGCAATCTCCACGAACATATGCGCCTTGTCGCGCCGGACTTTTTCGAGTGTTACCAGCCAATCGCTTTCGGTATCCCGGTACCCCAGGGCCAAAAGAACCGAACTGTTCAACCCCTGTTCGGGAAGCTTCAGAAGCGCGTCCACCGCGCTGCTGTCGAACCCTTCCATGGGCGTGGCATCCACGCCAAGTTCAGCAGCCGCCAGCAGCGCAAATCCCAACGCGATGTAGCATTGTTTGGAAGCGTGAAAAAACTGCTGCTCCTTGCTCATGCTGCCTAACGAGTCGAGCAACGATAGCCGGTAATCATCGGTGACACTGGCAGGCAGGTTACGTATCGCGTTGCTGTATTCGAAAAAACCGTTGACCCGCTCAGGCGTATATTCATCCCAGGCAGCAAAAATCAATAAATGGGACGATTGAGTAATTTGCTGTTGGTTGGCGCAGATCGGCTGCAACTGCGCCTTCAACTCAGGGTTAGTAATGATTAACACCTTGAAAGGCTGCATGCCCGAGCTGCTGGGGGCCAGACGTATGGCTTCCAGGATCGGATCGATCTTCTCTTGCGCCACCTTGTCGCCGTTGTAGCTCTTGGTTGCATAGCGCCAATGGAGTGTGTCTTTCAATGCCATGTTGATTTCCTTTACTGGAATTGAGGTCTTGTCTTTTAGCTTGCCAAGCGCAGCACCCATTATGGATTTGGGCTCTCGCCTTCCTTCAAGTGACGCCAGAAGGTCTTGAAAGGATCGATATAGAACCCCTTCAGGGTTTTGTGTGGATTGTTGGCGCCATATTCTTCGTCGTTGCATCCCCAACGCCAGGTTTCGCCCTGTTTGGGCAGGTACAGTGTGCCGAACATCCAATCCCAGAGTGTCAGTATGACCGCGTTATTCTTGTCCCAGTGATGGGGCTCCATACTGTGATGCAAGTTGTGCATGACGGGAGCCAAAATGATCCTGTTCAGCCACCCATAGGAGATCGGCATATGGACGTGAGAAAAAACATCTATCACAAAGAAGGCGATATAGGCCGTTGTGGTGACTGCAGCGACCATGCCCGGATGAATTTGGCTTCCCGTTGCATACAGTACAACCCCGGTGAAGGCCCCACCAAAAATCGCTGGAATGATATTCAGGCCAAAGAACTCGATGGGGTGTTGTCGAAAGAGCGTCCAGGGCGTGAGTGTTTCAGCGGTGTGGTGAGGCTTGTGAAGATGCCAGAGCAGTGCATGAGTATGGCACCAACGGTGTACCCAGTACCCCACGAAGTCCACGCTCAGGAAATAGACCAGAAACTGAACCGAGACCATTAGCCAGGTCGTTGTGATCACAGGCTCCTGGGCGCCGAATTCAGCGTTTAAATAAGCGCCTGCGTTGTCAGCGATAGCGATGCCATTAATGGCGATGACACCGACAAGGGGAAAGCCCAGCATAAGCAGGATAATGCCGTTCCACCTATCGACGCGCGATGAAGCGTGGTCGTATTGCTCCCTGGGAAAGGCTGCATTGATTAGAGCGCGCAGGGTCAGGGGACCTTGCCACTTTTGCGAGAAGATGAACATTACCGCAATGACTGTTACGAAAAGAGGAAGCCCAAAGGCCCATAAGCTCATTATTTCAACTGTCGGCTCATAGAAAGCGACAATTGATTCCCAGACGTTATGCATTGTCATCGTGAATTCCTCGCCATTTATTGTTTTTTATTGTTTTGAGGCCCATCGAAAGCCTCGATTTTTTTACTCTCCGTGAAGGCCCGGTCAGATGGCTTGTTTCTAACTGGCTGTATGGATAGTGCCTATGACGTACTGCCATTGAGAAGTTGGGTAACGGTTAATTAACAGTACGCAAAAGGTTATTTTCGAAAAAATCCCGGTAAAAACATCATTTAAATCATGGAGATATTTTCAGGGCTCATGCTGATGGAGTTGCCTTTCCGACATCAGACATGACAGCTGCCCGAGTGACGTTCAGGCAGTAACAGGAACGTTCGTCGTTATTCCAGGCGGGCTAGTTGATGTTCTATTGCGAGGGTCAAGAGCATTACGGCGTCACACCATGACATGCTTGTTGATGTTCAAACGGATCACGTTGTACAACGAAAAGCCCAGTAGCAACTGGGCACTGAGCTTTTCGCGTTTTCAGACTGCAGCAGCGATGGCCTTGCCCAGCGATTCGGTGTTGCCAGTGCCACCAATGTCGGCGGTCAAGGGCGCGTGCTCCGGGCCCATCGCAAGCACGGTTTCGATCGCTGTCAGCACGGCGGCGCCGGCTTCGGGATGGCCCAGGTGCTCGAGCATCATCGCACCGCACCAGATCTGCCCGATCGGGTTGGCGATGCCCTTTCCGGCGATGTCGGGCGCCGAACCATGCACCGGCTCGAACAGGCTCGGGAAGTTGCGTTCCGGGTTGATGTTGGCCGAGGGCGCAATGCCGATGGTGCCGGTGCAGGCCGGACCCAGGTCGGAAAGGATGTCGCCGAACAGGTTGCTGGCCACCACCACGTCGAACCAGTCCGGGTGCAGGACGAAGTTCGCCGTAAGAATATCGATGTGGTACTTGTCGACGTTGACGTCCGGATATTTCTTGCCCATTTCCACGACGCGCTCATCCCAGTAGGGCATGGTGATCGCGATGCCATTGGATTTGGTGGCCGAAGTCAGGTGCTTCTTCGGACGGCTTTGCGCCAGGTCGTAGGCGAACTTGAGGATACGGTCGACGCCGACGCGGGTCATCACGGTTTCCTGCAGCACGATTTCGCGATCGGTCCCGGGGAACATCTTGCCGCCGACGCTGGAGTACTCGCCTTCGGTATTCTCGCGCACCACCCAGAAATCGATGTCGCCGGGCTTGCGGTTCGCCAGTGGCGCTTTCACGCCGGGCATCAGACGGCAGGGACGCAGATTGACGTACTGGTCGAATTCACGACGGAACTGCAGCAGCGAATCCCACAGGGAAATATGGTCAGGCACCACGTCCGGCCAGCCCACGGCACCGAAGTAGATCGCATCGTAGCCCTTGAGCATGTCGAACCAGTCGTCCGGCATCATCTTGCCGTGCGCCAGGTAGTAATCGGCACTGGCGAAGTCGAACCAGTCCCATTGCAGCTCGAGGTTGAAGCGGGCAGCCACCGCATCGAGCACACGCACGCCTTCGGGCATCACTTCCTTGCCAATGCCGTCGCCGGGGATCACTGCAATTTTGTACTGGGTTTTGCTCATGGATTCGACTCCTAGGTTGATTGGGCATGGATCCCAGTGTATGCAGTGTCCTGGGATTAATAATTAGCCTTGTTGGAAAGCCATTCTTAGTTTTCAGGAAAGAATCCATGAGCATGATCGATGACCTGAGTTTCTTTCAGCAGGTGGCTACGCGCGCCAGCCTCACGCAAGTGGCACGCCATCTGGGGCTGTCGCTGCCTGCCGTGAGCAAACGGCTCAGCCACCTGGAGGCCAGGCTCGGAGTGCAGTTGTTGCAGCGCACCACGCGTCGATTGTCGCTGACCCCCGAAGGCGTGCTGTACCTGGAGGGAGGTCGGCCGATTCTGCGCCAGCTCGAGGAACTGGAGAGCGCGCTCAGCAGCCGCCAGCCCACCTTGCACGGCCGGTTACGCATCAACGGCACGCTGGGTTTCGGCCGGCAGCACCTCGCCCCCGTGGTCTCGATCTTCGCCCGGCTGCACCCGGAACTCGAGATTTCTCTCGAGCTGACCAGCCAGCCACTGAGCATCCTGGACGATCAATTCGATATCGGCGTGTGCATGGGCGAGCCGCCGGACTCACGGTTGATCGGCATTCGCCTGCTGGAGAATCCACGCATTCTCTGCGCGTCTGCGGGTTACCTTGAAGCGATGCCTGCACTGACGCACGTGGCGGATCTGGCGCGGCATAACTGCATTGTTTTGCGCCAGTTCGGCAGCGACTATGCGATCTGGCGCTTCAGGAAGGATGGCCAGGATTACTCGCACAAGGTCAGCGGGAC
This sequence comes from Pseudomonas trivialis, assembly GCF_036864995.1. NCBI lineage: Bacteria > Pseudomonadati > Pseudomonadota > Gammaproteobacteria > Pseudomonadales > Pseudomonadaceae > Pseudomonas > Pseudomonas trivialis. The sequence continues at coordinate 2,903,981 of NZ_CP142151.1, forward strand.
GCTGTCGAGCAATGACGGCGAGGTGGCGTTGAGTCTGGCGCTGGACGGCCATGGATTGATTCTGCGGTCGCGCTGGAATGTCCAGCAACATCTGGAAAGTGGTCGCCTGCAGGCGGTACTGACCGATCACCAGGCGCCGAAGGCTGATATTTTTGCGGTGTATCAGCATCGGCAGCATATCCCCCAGCGCATCTCGGTCTTCGCCCGTTACCTTGCGCAGGCGCTGGCAGAGCGTTTGCCATTCGCGGCCCTCAAGTGAGCAACGACGGGGCGGCGTGTTGGTCGGCCAAGCCACTGCGCTAAGCCGGTGCAGCGAAAAAACCCAGCACTGCTTCGAGCAGCACGTCAGGCACTTCTTCGGCGATGTAATGGCCGCAAGGTAGCGCCTTGCCGCGAACATTCAGGGCGACCTTGCGCCACTCTTCCAGCGGGTCGAAACAGCGCCCCACCGTGCCCTCCTCGCCCCAGAGCACCAACAGCGGCAGCGTCAGATGATTGCCCGCCAGGATATCGGCGCGGTCGTGCTCCAGATCGATACCGGCCGAAGCCCGGTAATCCTCACAAATGCCCCGCGCACTGCCCGGACGCTGCAGGCAGCGCAGGTACTCGCCAAACGCCTCGTCGGTGAAAGGCTTGAGACCGGCGCTACGGGAGCCCATCACACTGCGCAGATAGAGTTCGGGGTCGGCTTCGATAAGCCCCTCCGGCAATGGCGCAGGCCGAATGAGGAAGAACCAGTGCCAATAGGCGCGGGCGAAGGCTTCGTTCGTTTGCGCGTACATCGACAGGGTTGGCGCGATGTCCAGCAGCACCATCTGCTGCACCGCGTGCGGATGGTCGAGGACCAGGCGATGGGCCACACGCGCACCGCGGTCATGGGCCAGCACCCTGAACTGCGCAAAGCCCAACGACTTCATCAACTCGACAGCATCGAGCGCCATTTCACGCTTGGAATAACCCGCATGCCCGGCGTCGGCTGGCGGCCTGTCGCTGTCGCCATAGCCGCGCAGATCAGCGGCGACCACGGTAAAAACGCCCGCCAGTTGCGCAGCGACCTTGTGCCAGATCACGTGGGTCTGCGGATGGCCGTGCAACAGCAGCAGCGCGGGGCCACTGCCGCCAATGCGGTAACTGATGTTCACGCCGTTTACCTGGCGTTGTTCTTTCTGAAATCCGGCAAACATGATTCGACTCCTTAAAGGTAAGGCTCACTAAACAGCTGCAGAATAACGCGGAGCACGATGACAATTCAGGCACCAGACGACACCGGTAACAAGCAGTGCAATCGCCGCTATTTCATAGGAGTCGGGCAACCGCTGCTCCCATAGAAACCCAAAAACCAGCGCCGCCAATGTCTCAATCACGAGCACTTGCCCGCTGAGTGCCAACGGTAGAAGTCGGCTGGCCTGGTTCCAGCAGGCGCCACCCACCACTGAAGACAAGATGGCTACGCCTCCTGCCACCAGCAAAAAATGCAGCCATTGGGCGCTACCATGGGTTGCGGCCTGCAAGCCCAGGACAGGTGCCGCCAAAAGCAGTGACTGAGCGCCCGTCATCACCCCTGTCAGCAGTGCCCAGTCATGGGAGGAGACGCTGGCGACCTGAACCAGCCGCCGAGCATTGCTTACGGCATACCAACTCCACGTCACCAGAGCACCCACCGCGCATGAAATCCCGGCGATGGTTGCCAGCGTATCCGGCTCTGTCGCCATTGATCAGTGCATGCCAACTGATAAGCATGACGCCACCCACCGCGCAGCACAGCGACGGGACGAGCTTGGGCAATGAAACGGCGTTGGCGTCATGACGACCCGCCAGGGTGACGAACACCGGGATGAGTCCGACAATCAGCGACGTTGTGGCGATGCCCACCAGTTGCACACCGGTGCCCACCAATGTGTAGTAGATGAGGTTCCCTATCAGGCTGAGCCAGAACAGTGATTTCCAGTCAGCCATGCTCAGATGGGCACATACGCGCCGCCAGCGCGGCATCAGCAAAACCATCGAAACCGCGCCATAGCAAAGAAATCTCAGCACTGCGAATTCCAGGCCGCTTAACCCCGGGGTCAGCTGGGGGCCAAGGAAGATCACGCCCCAGCACAACCCTGCGCACACGCCGTAAACAATGCCCTTGAGCAGTGACCGATCAGCAAACATTTCACCCGTACTCCATAGCCTGATGGATGAAGTCTGATGCAGCTGATTCGGCAAATATTGTCGTTAACTGTGGAGTTTTTTACCCAGGCTGTTTCTGCGCTTTACGATAGGCAGCCGGCGTTATGGCGCTTATACGCTGCATGGTACGGGTCAGGGATGCCTGATCGGAAAAACCTGCCCGCAAGGCAATCTCGGCTATGGGTAGCGACGTTGCACGCAGCCAGCGTTGAGCTTCCTGCAGGCGTAATTCAGTCAACCACGCTTGAGGGGTCATCTCGAACAATTGGCGAAACCGCAGGTGCAGTTTGCTCAGGCTCATGTTGGCGACTCGAGCCATGCTTTCGTTGCTCCAGTTCGCGCCAGGGTTGGCCCGAAGACGGACGATCAATTGCTCCATGGGATCTGAAACGCGGGGTGCATCAGCGCCCAGGGACGAAAGAAGCAAAGGGCCCAGCTGTGAGGCCGCGATGGACAGTTGCGCGTTTCCTATCAGCTCGGCGAACTCCATAAGCCGACGAGTTGCGGCGGGAATGGGCACATAGATTCTCCGAGCCAGACGCTCGATCTGCAGCGTTTCCAGGGTCGTCGGCGCACAGTCCAGAACCAGAAAGCGGTTATCGGCGTGCGTATGCTGCGAGTGCACCGCGCCGGGTGTCACAAGTGCCGCCAGTGACTGATCGATGTAGCCACCGCGCCCCCCTACATCGATTTCCATTCGGCCACGAATCGGCAGTACCAATTGAGCATGCTCGTGATGGTGATGAGGGGCTTCCCGCTCGTAGCTGCGAACCTCAAGATTCAGAAACATTTGACGCTATCGCCCTTATCGCAAGAGTTTTTTCATGCACCAACGGTCGGCGTTTACCTGACCCATTTATTGCTTCGCAACTAGGTGCTCAACTGTTCCTGGAGCCACGCCAGTAGCGCTTGCACTTCAATCCGCTCATCCCCGCCATTTTCTTTATAAACAGAAATGGCATGGGGCAGAGGAACATATTCTGCACAAGGTCGCACCAAAGCGCCCTCCTCAATAAGCTTTCCGGCAGTTCGACGCCATCCCAATGCGATGCCATGTCCCGCGACTGCCGCCTGAAGCATCAGCGGGTAGCTATCGAACACCGTACCAGGCACATGATTCGCGATCGACTTTCCAAACACCTGCAACCACTCCTCCCAGACCATAAAGTCCGGAGACGTAGAGCGATAGTGTAAAAGATGGTGCAGACAAAGCGCTTCAGGGCCAAGCAATGTGCCTGTGGCAAGGTAGCTCGGACTGCACACGGGGAAGACTTCGTCAGCAGCCGTAAAGGCCAGAGCATGCAAGCCGCTGGCGCGTCCGGTGCTTTGCAAGGCAACATCGAAGCGGTCGTTGAATTCGGCAATAGGCCGTGTTGAGGTCACTACTTGAACCTCGATTCCCGCATGTTGATCCTGGAACGTGGAGAGGCGTGGCATCAGCCAGTAAAAGGCTTCACATAACTGGCAGAGTAAAACGACACGATTTTTGCGCCGTGATTCTCGAAGCGTAACAGCACGGTCGCTGATATTTCCCAGTGCCTCGCTCACCACGCTTCCCAACTGCCGTCCCTCCTCCGTCAAAAAGACCGCCCGATTACGCCGGACAAAGAGCTTCACGCCGAGATCTTCTTCAAGACCTCGAATTTGCCGGCTGACGGCGGCTTGGGTGATGTGCAACTCATCAGCGGCCCTCGAAAAGCTTTCCAGCCGGGCAGCCGCTTCAAAAGGCAGCAAACTGGTCAGCGCAGGCAATGTCTTCCTGAGGTTATTCATAATCAGTCGTTATGCATTCAGACCCGAGAACTCGTTTTTAACACACTGCGACAAAACGCAATATGAGCTGAACATCTGCCGGACCTCAGCTAATGATCACCGCCCGCTCAACTATCATCACCGGCACGCTGCTCGCCGTTTTTGCGACGCTGGCCTGGGCTCTTAACTTCGTAGCGCCTTACGTCACTGGCGCCTACAGCATTTACGACCTTACGATCATCAGATTTCTGATCGCGGGTGCCTTGGGGTCGCTGGGGGTGATCCTGTGTCGTACTCAGCGGCGGTCTTTGCAACGTTCCCAGCAGTTGCTCGCCGCAGCGCTGGGCGCAATGGGATATCTAGGGTACAGCAGCTGTATTGCAGCGGGCGTGATCTTCGGTGGCCCCGTACTGACGGCGGCGTGTGTCGGATTCGTGCCTGTTCTGCTCGCCCTGCTCGGCAATGCAAAAGAGAAAACGATGCAGTGGCACCGCCTTGCCTTACCCCTGACATTCATGATGGTTGGGCTCTTCCTTGCAAATATCGGCAGCATGAATCTGGCGCAGGCAGGCAAGACGTCCTGGCTGACGGGATTATTTTTTTCTGTCCTGGCAGTGACCCTGTGGCTAGCCTTCAGTCTGCTGAATCAAAGCGCCATGGGAAAAATCCCCCAGACTGCAACAGCCATCTGGACCAGCTTGATGATGGCGGGTGCTGGCATGGGCACCGTGTTCCTGATACCCGTTGTACACATGCTGGGGCTCTTTAAACTCCCGAGTATGGGTTTCAGTATCACCTCGGCGGGACATCTTTATGCCTGGGCTCTGGTCATTGCGGTTATGTCTTCGGTGATCGGTGCCTGGGCTTGGAACGCGGCGACAAAACGGCTGCCGATGGTGCTTTCCGGTCAGTTGATCTCGCTGGAATCTTTGTTCGCCGCTGTCCTCGGCTTGCTCTTTATTGGGAGGTTCCCAACACCCATAGAGGCGACAGGGCTTATTGCCGTGGTCATCGGGGCAGCAATAGCGGTTCACAGCATTCTCGGCGCAAATGAAACCATTACCTCTTCAGTGGTCACTCGCTCCAACCAACCACGCCCTTGATTTCCAGGAAGTCGTGAATGCCCCAGCCCGCGTACTCGCGGCCATTGCCGGATTGTTTGTAGCCACCAAACGGCGCGAACGTGTCCCAGCTTGGGTAGTTCAGGTACACCGAGCCGGCGCGCATCTGTTTGGCAACGGCGCGGGCACGCTCGATATTACCGGACTGTACGTAGGCCGCCAGGCCGTACACGGTGTCGTTGGCCATTTCGATGGCCTGCGCTTCGCTGTCATAGGCAATGATCGACAGCACAGGGCCGAAGATTTCTTCGCGGGCGATGGTCATCTGCGCCGTCACGTCGCCGAACACGGTGGGTCGCACGTAGTAGCCCTTGTCCAGGCCTTTGGGACGGCCCAGGCCACCGCTCACCAGGGTGGCGCCCTCCTCGATGCCGATGGCGATCAGGCTCTGAATCTTGGCGAACTGTGCCTCGCTGATCACCGGACCGAGAGTCGTGCCGGCATCCAGCGGGCTGCCGGTCACCAACTGCTCGGCGGTTGCCTTGGCAATTTCCAGGACACGGGCAAGCTGCGCTCGCGGTACCAGCATGCGTGTCGGCGCATTGCAGGATTGCCCGGAGTTGGCAAAGCAGCGCTGCACCCCCTTGGCCACCGCCACGTCAAAGTCCGCGTCTTCCAGCAGGATATTGGCCGATTTACCGCCCAACTCTTGAGCCACGCGTTTAACCGTGTCGGCCGCCGCCTTGGCGACCAGAATGCCTGCGCGGGTGGAACCGGTGAACGAGACCATATCGACTTTCGGGTGGCTGGTCATGTAATGGCCCACATCCGCCCCGGTGCCGTTAAGCAGGTTGAACACCCCGGCGGGCACACCCGCTTCATGCATGATCTCGGCGAAGATGATACCGGTCAGCGGTGCGATTTCGCTGGGCTTGAGCACCACGGTGCAACCGGCGGCAATGGCGGGTGCGACCTTGCAGACGATCTGGTTCAGCGGCCAGTTCCACGGCGTGATCAGGGCGCAGACGCCAATGGCTTCACGCATCACCTGAGTGCTGCCATGCACTTCGCTGAACGGGAAGGTCTCCAGGGCACTGATGGTCGACTCCAGGTGCGCGCGGCCACTCCAGACCTGCGAGTCACGGGCGAAATGCAGCGGCGCGCCCATCTCCTGGCTGACGGCCTTGGCCAGGTCTTCGTAGCGCAGGTTGTAGACCCGCAGGATTTCCTTGAGCAGTGCCAGGCGTTCGCTGACGGGGGTTACAGAGAACGCGGGAAAGGCCCTGGCAGCAGCGTTGACCGCGCTGTCCACGTCCGCTGCGTTGCCCACCGCGATGCTGATGAAAGCTTGCTCGGTGGAGGGGTCGATCACCTCCAGCGTGTTCCCCGACTGGGTGTCGACCCACTGGCCATCAATGTAAAACTTGAGCGCATTGTTCATGGTTTATCTCTGGATAATTCGGAAACAGGTGCCCTCAGCGGTCCGTTTCAAGACACGCTGACGGGCCAACACTCATGCGTGAGTAAGGTACCACCGCCAGTCCTGCTCGCCGACCTCGGCATTGAAGGTACGAAACTCGCGCCACTTGATCGCCAGGAACACCTTCATGAATTCAGCGCCCAGAGCCTCGCGTGCCCAGGTTGAACCCTGCAATGCCTGCAACGCTGTCAGCCAATCGGTGGGTAGAAAATCGGTCGCCTGCTCATAGCCGTTGCCCACAATCGCCGCGCCAGGATCGCTCTGATGCGTGATGCCGTGGTGAATGCCCGCCAGTAACGCGGCAGCGGCGAGATAGGGGTTCGCATCGGCACCGCAAATGCGGTGTTCGATGTGCCGACTGATCGCGGGGCCGCCGGGCACGCGGAACGACACCGTACGATTGTTGACGCCCCAGCTTTTGGCCAGCGGCGCGTAACTGCCGGTCTGGAACCTGCGATAGGAGTTGGCATGGGGGCAAAAGATCGCCAGCGAGTCGAACAAGGTTGCCATCATCCCGCCAATGGAGTGACGCAACAGCGGCGTGCCCTGTGGGTCTTCGCTCGCATACAGGTTGTTGCCCTGCTCGTCGGCGAGGCTGACGTGCAGGTGCAGACCGCTGCCGGCCTGATCGCTGAACGGCTTGGCCATGAAACACGCTTGCAGCCCGTGTTTGTTGGCCACACCCTTGACCAGGCGTTTGTAACGTACGCCTTCATCAATGGCCTGGAGTGCGTCGAAACGATGCTCCAGCGTCAACTCGAGCTGGCCCGGCGCATACTCGGAGATCGCCGTGCGCACCGGTAACCCCTGCAGCGCGCACGCTGCGTAGAGGTCATCAAGAAACGGTTGAACCTGCTCGAGTTCGTATACGCCATACACCTGCGGAGCCACCGGACGTACGCCATTGGTTTGTTGCGCCGGCTGCGGTCGCCCGTTGACGTCGCGCTGTTGGTCCAGCAGGTAGAACTCCAACTCCACGGCCATGACCGGATGGAAGCCATCGGCTTTGAGCCGCTCGATGGTGTTCACCAGCACATGACGCGGGTCCGCCGGCGCGGCGGGAATACCTTGGGTCGGGTGCATGCTGACCTGCACCTGACCGGTGGGATGGGTGCGCCAGGGTTGCACGGTAAGACTTCCAGGCAAGGGGTAACTCCAGCAATCAGCGTCAGCGACATCCCAGACCAGGCCTGTGTCGTCAACGTCCTCACCCTGCACGGTCAGGGCAAGAATGGAACTTGGCAGCGGCCGCCCATTGTCGTAGATCGCCAGCAGCTCATTACGATGCAACAGTTTGCCCCGTGGCACGCCATTCGCGTCGATCAGGAACAACTCGATGCTCAGCACTTCAGGGTGTGCGGCGAGATAATCCTCGGCCTCTTTTCTATCAGCAAATTGCATGTCAAACCTCTTGGCGCTCATTCAAGCGCCCTGGCAGTATTTGAAAAAAACGGGGCGTCACCGTCCACTTAAGCGGAGGCGACCCGGGCTCCCGGCAGGGCAAGCAGCGTGGTCAGCGCGTTATCCAGCTCACCGAGCAGCCTGTCGATATCCGCCTCACTGGTTTGCGGGCAGCACAGGGTCATGTTGTGAAAAGGCGTGATCAGGATGCCGCGATTGATCAGGTAGAGGTGCAGCGCCATTTGAAGGCTGTCATGAAAAGCCGCCTCGGCTTGCGCACCTGTCCTTGGCGGTGTGGTACAGAATTGAAACTCACAACGGGCGCCCAGCTCGGTGACAGACCAATTCAGTTGATGGCGCTTGAACAACGCGCGAAATCCCTGGGCCAGTCTTGAGGCGACAGACAGCATGTGCTGGTAGGCAGACTCCGTCATGACCTCTTCAAGGCTGGCGCGCATGCAACGCATCGCCAGCGAGTTGGCGGACAGAGTTGTTCCCATACCGCTGTGTCCATGACCGCCGCCCTCTGCGCTCGCCTGCACCTCGCGCATGGCCAGGGCAACGTCCTCGGTCATGCCAAACACAGCGCAAGGCACGCCCCCTGCGATGGGCTTGCCCACCACGAAAAAGTCGGGTTCCAGCGCCCATTGGCGCGTGCATCCACCCAGGCCGGTGGAAATCGTGTGGGTCTCATCAATGACCAGCAGGCTGCCATATTGACGGGTCAACTCGCGGCACTTTTGCATGAACCCTGGATCGGGCAGGACCATGCCGATGTTCGTCATCGCCGGCTCGCACATCAGCGCGCACACATCGCCCTGGGCTAACGCAGCCTCCAGTGCGGCGACATCGTTAAACGGGATGGATCGGCTGTACTGGCTCAAGTCATGAGGCCTGGCCCACAAGCCCTGGACGGGGCACTGTCTTGCCGTCGCGGTAGCGCACCATCACGTCATCCACGGTGCCGTGGTAGCAGCCGTCGAACACCAGCAGGACATTGCGCTGGGTGATGGCGCGCGCCCAGCGCAGCACATAACGGTTGGCGTCAGTCGCATTGGCCGTCACCTGCCAGTAAGGCAAATCGAATCGCTGAGCCAGCAACTCGCCGCAAACCACCGCGTCCTCGCCGGGCAGCATGGTGGTCAAGCCATTGTTCGCCTGCTCGGCGATGGCACGGGCAACAGGATCAGGTGAATGGCCGAACATCGTGCCGGTGTCGCCCAGGCAAAAGTCAATGTATTCATGATCGTCAACGTCGGTGAAGCGTGCGCCTTTGGCGCGTTGCACGAAGAGCGGCGAAGGCATCGACCAGTCGCTCATCCAGTGCATGGGCACACCGTTGAACAGATTCGCCCTGGCACGCTTGGCCAGCGCCATCGACGTTGGGTTGCTTTCTATGAAACGCTCACGCTCGGAGGCGGTAAAAGCATCAATCGCTGATTCATTGATTCCACTTTTCGACATGATCGACACCCCAGTGAAAGTTACTCACACGTTTAATTTGAAAGAGAGTAGAAATTAGGCCACTAAACCTGATAAAAAAAGACGATCATCATCAGAAAATCTGACAACAAAAATGGCATTTACCAGCGAGTCACTCAAAATATTCCTCTCGGTCGTCGACAGCGGGTCCTTTTCTGCCGCCGCACGAAAGCTGGGCCGCGTACCCTCGGCCGTCAACATGGCGGTGTCGCAACTTGAAGCAGAGCTGGATCTGCTGCTTTTTGATCGATCAACGCGCAAAGCCATCCCTACGGCGGCCGCCAGAGCACTTGAACCCCAGGCACGACAGGTCGTCAGTCAGTTGAATCTGCTGGATGCTCACGCGCTTCAGCTTCATCAGGGGTTGGAGGGGCGCTTGTCCCTCGCGATGGCGCCGGAGTTGCAAACCGGCATATGGAATCGCCCGCTGTCCACTATTGCCCGCGAGTTCCCCACGCTTGAAATCGAGATTCGCTCCGCGTCCCATCCGGAGGCGATGCGCCTGCTCCATGAAGGGCGCGTGCAATTGGCACTTGGCTTTGAACGCCCTGGGCTGGACGAGCGGGAGACGTTCCTTGAAGCGGGAAGCCAATTGTTAGTGGCCGTTGCCTCTCCGGATCATCCTGCGGCGGCCGGCAAGAAAAGCCCTTTAGGTGAAGAGCAACTGGTCGACGTTCGGCAGATTATCGTTGCGACTGGAGGGCCTGCAGACTCTGACCCACGTGTCGTGCTGTCGCGGCGGATCTGGCACAGCGACAGTTATCTGGCAACGCTGGATCTGGTGCTGCAAGGATTGGGCTGGGCTTATCTTCCACAATCGTTGGTGCAGCCTCTCATCACATCGGGGGCATTGACGGAAGTGGTGTTTGACTACATGCCGAGTCAGATGCGGTTATGGGTCGATATCATCTGGGTCAAGAACCGACCTCTGGGGCTGGGCGCGAGTCGTTACCTGAGCCTGATGCGCGCAATTGCCGAGGGCGAGCCCCGCCGTGGTTGAAGAGTGAAAATTACCGGGCACGCTCGGTGGCTGCCATCGCCAAGATCAAGCAGCTCATCATCGATGCTCAGGCACCGCCGTGAGCTGCTCCATCATTGTCACGCGTCGGGCTCAGCGCCCCTGCGGCCGCCTACCACGCCGCAATGTGCGAATCCGCCCGTGGCTCAGTGCCGCCGCACAACACGCCGGTGACCGGGTCACGCAGGATGATCTGCCCACGCCCGTAGTCGGTCAGGTCGCTGTCGGTCTGCACCTTGTGCCCGCGCCGCGCCAGCGCATTGACCAGGTCGCGCGAAGCTCCATGTTCGATGCCGACCTTCATGTCGCCCAGCCATTGCCAGCGCGGGGCGTCGAGGGCCGCCTGGGGGTTGAGGCCGAAGTCCACCAGGTTCATCACCATCTGCACATGGCCCTGGGGCTGCATGTAGCCGCCCATCACGCCGAACGGTCCAAGGGCCTCGCCGTCCTTGCTGAGAAAACCCGGGATGATGGTGTGGAAGGTTTTCTTGCCCGGTGCCAGGCAATTGGAATGGGACTCATCGAGGCTGAATTCCTGCCCGCGGTTCTGCAGGGCGATGCCGCTGTCGGGCAGCACCACGCCGGAGCCGAAACCGTGGTAGTTGCTCTGGATGAACGAGACCATGTTGCCTTCGGCGTCGGCGGTCGCCAGGTACACCGTGCCACTGGCGTGCGGGTCACCGGGCTTGGGCGGCTGGGCCTGCTCGCCGATCTCGCCACGGCGACGGCTGCTGTAGTCGTCGCTGAGCAGGTCGGCCACCGCCACGCGCATGTGCGCAGGGTCAGTGATGTAATGCAGGCCGTCGCTGTAGGCCAGCTTCATGGCTTCCAGCTGGCGATGCCAGGTTTGCTGGCTGTCGCGGTGATCGAAGTTGAAGCCTTCGAGAATCTTCAGCGCCATCAGTGCGACCAGGCCCTGGCCGCTCGGCGGGATTTCCCACACGTCGACGCCACGGTAATTGATGTGGATCGGCTCCACCCACTGCGCGCGGTAATCCTTGAGGTCGCTGGCGCGCAGGTAGCCACCGCTGGCGCGCGAATGCGCATCCAGGCGCTCGGCCAGAGCGCCGCGATACAGGCTTTCGCAGCGGGTTGCGGCGAGTTCTTCCAGGGTACGGGCCTGGGCCGGGTTGCGGAAAATCTCGCCCGCCTTGGGCGCGCGCCCTTCGATCAGGAAGGTGTCGAACCAGGCTTGCAGCACGTCATCGCGGTGCGGGTTGAATTCGTTCAAGGAGATCTGCCATTGATGGGCAACCACCGGCGACAACGGGAAACCGTCGCGCGCCAGGCTGATGGCCGGCTGCAGCAAATCGGCAAACGGCAATTTACCGAAGCGCTTGGACAACTCGGCCCACGCCGACGGGCAACCGGGCACCGTCACCGAGGTCCAGCCGTACAGCGGCATCTGTTGATGCCCCGCCGCCTTGACCGCCTCGATACTCAAGGCGGCGGGCGCATGGCCGTTACCGTTCAGGCCATGCAACTGCCCCTTGCACCACACCAGCGCAAAGGCATCGCCGCCCAGGCCACAACCGGTGGGCTCGACCACGGTCAGCGCGGCGGCGGTGGCGATGGCGGCATCGATGGCATTGCCGCCCTTCTGCATGATTTCGATGCCGACCTGGGCCGCCAGCGGTTGCGAAGCGGCGACCATGCCCCGACGCGCGAACACGCTCTGGCGTTGCGAGGAATAAGGGTATTCATGAGCGGAAAATTTCAACATGGCAAAGGCTCTTCAAAAAAGGTCATAACACGCGGCTGAGAAACGCCCGGGTCCGCGGATGGCTGGGATGGCTGAAAATCTGCTCCGGCGGCCCTTGTTCGATCAATTCACCCTGATCGAGCACCACCACGCGGTCGGCCACTTCACGGGCAAAGCCCATTTCGTGGGTGACCACCACCATCGTCATGCCCTCCTCGGCCAGTTCCTTCATCACCTGCAGCACTTCGCCGACGGTTTCCGGGTCGAGGGCGCTGGTGGGTTCGTCGAACAGCATCGCCTGGGGTTTCATCGCCAGTGCACGGGCAATCGCCACCCGCTGCTGCTGGCCGCCGGAGAGCATCGACGGATAGTGGCTGGCCTTGTCCGCCAGGCCGACCCGCGCCAGCAAGCCCCGGGCCTGCTCCAGCGCCTGGGCACGCGATACGCCGAGCACCTGGATTGGCGCTTCGATGATGTTTTCCAATGCAGTCATGTGCGGGAACAGGTTGAAGCGCTGGAACACCATGCCGATGTCGCGGCGCTGGCGGGCAATGTTGCGCTCCGAATCGCGCACCAGGCTGCCATCGGCGCGTTCGCGATAGCCCATGGCGCGGCCGTTGACGCGAATGCGCCCGCCCTGGATGTCTTCGAGCAGGTTGATGCAGCGGATAAAGGTGGTCTTGCCCGAGCCGGAGGCGCCGATCAGCACCACCACCTCGCCGCGCCGCACTTGCAGGGAGATGCCCTTGAGGATCTGCAACTCGCCGAACGACTTCTGGATATCCTGTGCGTCAATGATCAGCTCTTCACTTTGGTGCGCCATGGTTAACGTCCCCTCAGCAGTTTCAGGGTACTGCGACCGAACATGCGGCTGGCGGCCGGAGGTGGCGCCGAAGGTCGATCGGACTGGCCGAAACGGTTTTCGAGCCAGCGTTGGAAAAAGCCCCACAGAGTGGTCAACGTCAGGAAGTAAATCGCGACGACCAGGTACAACTCGAATACGCGAAACGTCGCCGAGGTCACCATCTGCGTGCTGAGCAACAGCTCCTGCACGCCGATCACACTGACCAGCGTGGTGTTCTTGAGCATCACATTGAACTCATTGCCCAGCGGCGGCACGATCACTCGAAACGCCTGGGGCAGCACGATGCGCCGCATCAGCTTGCCGAACCCCATGCCCAGGGAACGCCCGGCTTCGTACTGGCCCTTGTCCACCGCGCCGATGCCGGCGCGGATGATCTCGGCCATGTACGCGCCTTCATTCAGGCCCAGGGCGATGATCGCCGCCTGGATATTGCCGGGGATGATCAGCCCGAACAGCTCGATGTCCTCGAAGCGGAAGATCCCGCCCGCTGCCAGTGCGGTGTACAAAAACACGATCTGCACCAGCAACGGCGTACCGCGCATCAGCCACACGTAAAGGCGTACCGGCAGGTGCAGCAGCGGGTTCTTCGACAGGCGCAACAGCGCCGCTGCCAGGCCCAGCGCGCAGCCGAGCAGCATCGCCAGCACGCTGATCAGGCAAGTCAGCCACAGCCCGGTGAGGTAGACCCCACTGGGTTGCAGCAGGTATTGCCAGAACACATCCCAATTGAAATTCATCGTGGTAGAACCTCAGTCCAGTGTGTCGCTGCTGACATGCCATTTATTGAGCAATTGCACATAGCTGCCATCGCTGCGCATATCACTGATGATCTGCTGCACGGCGGCGGTCAGTTGCGGGTCGTCCTTGCGCATGCCAAGGCCGGTGAGGATGCGGCTGAATGCAGGCACCCCTTCCTGAAACAGCTCCGGGGCCATCGCCGCGTAGTAACCGGCGGTTTCCACGGTGGTGCCATAGGCGTCGACCTGGCTGATGCGCAGCGCCTGGAAGGCATCGGTGTCGGTGTTGTAGACCACCAGTTTCATCGGTGGCTTGCCGGCCTTGGCGAGGCTTTCGTTCTGGTTGTCGAGCAGGGTCTTGATGGTGGAGCCGTTGAGCACCGCCACCTTGTGCGCAGACAGGTCATCCAGGGTCTTGATGCCTTTGGGGTTGCCCTTGGGCACTACCACCGCCTGGCTGGAGTACATGTAGTTGACGATGTCGATCACCTGGCGGCGCTCGGGTTTGTCGAACAACTGGTCGACGATCATGTCGCACTGCTGGGCAAGCAGCGCCGGCACCAGGCCGGAAAACGGAATGACCCGCCATTGCACGGTTTTATTGCCCAGGCGCTTGGCGATTTCCAGACCCAGGTCGACGGTGAGCCCGCGCGGTTTCTGGGATTCGTCGAAGGACACCAGGGGCGGTGAATCCATCCCCGAGCAGTAGGTGAGTTTGTCGACGCTCTTCAGGCGCTCAGGCACCTGGACTGCGGCGCAGGCCCATTGTGTGCAGAGACCCAGGGTTACAGCCACCAGCAAGACGCGGTGTTGTTTATGCATGACCAGACACTCCACTTCGTTGAATAACGGGGCAGGAATCGACGTCCAAACATGGGCGGGTTCGGACCCGCCTCTCTTATTTTTCCAGTTGCAGAAATTGAATCAGCAGCGGCACGGTGCTTTCGATGTGTTCGCGCACCACCGCTTCGGCGCGGGCGGCGTCACCGGCGCGAATCGCGTCGAGGATCACGGCGTGTTCCTGGCGCGCGCTGAGGGGTTTTTCGCTGTGATGCAGCCACAAGCGCATGGGCGCTTCCACCAGCGAATACAACGCCGAAATCTGCTTGAGCAAGCGCGGCCGGCCGCTGAGCCCGCACAGGTATTCGTGAAAGGCGCGGTGGCGACGGACCCACGCAGCGCTCTCGTCGCGGTAGTCATCCATCTCGTCCAGCAGCCGCTCCAGAGCCGCCATCTGGCGCTCACCGATACTGCTGACCGCGACGCGCACCGCCAGGCCCTCAAGCGCGCTGCGCATCTCGAACACCTCGTGCAGCTCAGCGATATCCAGGCCACTGACGATGGCTCCGCGATTGGGCCGCAGCGTTACCAGGCCCTGGGCATCCAGGCGGCGGAATGCTTCGCGCACCGGCATGCGGCTCATGCCGATCTCGCCGGCGATATCCTCGGCAATCAGGCGATCACCCTTGCGGAAACGACCGCCGCAGATGGCGTCAAGGAGGAAGTTATAGGCTTCCTCTTCTGCAGTGAGAGGCTGGCGGTCAGCGTAAGCGGGGGCAAATTGCATGGGCAGCCTCTTTGTATTTTTGTATCCAATTATCCATGGATGCAATAAAGCATGGGCCGTGCCAACAACGTTGGTGCGGAGTTAACTGACTGATTCGAATGCGATCTTTGGTTTGTAGGCAGGAGAGCCGTCGCAGGAACATAGCGCCCTGTGCTACCAAATGGCACAGCGGCGATCTGTTTGTGTGCAGGGAGGTAGCGGGTGTGCGCCGAGTTGGTCTTTCTAGAGCGCTTCCAGCAGAGGCTTATGATGACGGACGTGGCGGGAAAGTTTTACCGGAACGTCCGATTTTCAATCCTTGCTCAATTTGGGTATGGCCATACGACTACCCGCCTTGATTTCGCGCAACGCCAGACTCGACTGAATAGACGCGATACCGACCTGGCGCCGCAGCACCTGCTCGATAAAGTCGCTATAGCTATCCAGATCCTCGGCCAACACTTGGAGCACGTAGTCGGCATCTCCGGTGATCTTGTGGCAGGTCAATACCTCTGGCAATTGCACAATCACTGCCTCGAAAGCGTCCGGAGCGTGATCGGCATGGGTGGAAAAGCGAATGTGCACGAATGCCATGATATCCAGCCCCAGCATTCTTCGATCAAGGGTTGCCTGATAACCCTTGATCACCCCCGCCTCTTCCATCCTCTTGCGCCGTCGCCAGCAAGGCGTGAGGCTCAATGAGAGCCGCTCACTGAGTTCGGCATTGGAAATGCTCGCGTCCTCCTGCAACAACTCGAGAATGGCCAGATCGGTCTCGTCGAGGCTGATGCGTTTGGATATATTTTTCTTCATTACGCCATTCCCGAGTTAAATCGCCCGATAAATATAGAGAAGCACGAAAACAAAGCAAAGAACGCCCGTCCTGACCAGAACAGAATATTTGCACTGGCTCACATTAACGGATGCGCAGAATGTTTACAGTTTTCAGTGATTCCCACCGTCTGCACCACGGCACCGAGTTGAAGGATGGCGTGCTCAAGCCGTCGTTCGAGCAGCCCAGTCGGGCCGACACCGTTCACAACCGCGTCAAGCAAGTAGGCCTTGGTCAGATAGTCGAACCGCGCGCGTTTGACCGCGCGTGCTACGTCAACGCGCACAGCGAGCGCTATGTGAGTTTTCTGGAAAGCGCCTGGTCAGAATGGTGCGCCACAGGCCGCACGCATGATGCCTTGCCCCTGGTATGGCCTGTACGCGACCTGGCCAACGATCAGGTACCCACGTTCATTGACGGCAAACTCGGCTTCTATGCAATGGATGCCGGCTCGCCGATCACTGCCACCACCTGGCAGGCGGTCAAGACCAGTGCCGATATCGCCCTGACGGGCCTGGCGCTTATCGATGAAGGCCATGACAGTGCCTTTGCCCTTTGTCGTCCGCCGGGCCATCACGCGGCGCGTGAATACATGGGGGGTTACTGCTACCTGAACAATGCGGCCATTGCTGCACAGCAGGCAATCACCCAGGGCGCCAAACGTGTCGCGGTACTTGACGTCGATTTTCATCATGGCAACGGCACGCAGAACATTTTTTACCAGCGCAATGACGTGATGTTCGTCTCGCTGCACGGCGAGCCGGCCGTGTCCTATCCCTACTATTCGGGGTTCAGCGGTGAAGTCGGCGCCGGCCCCGGCGAAGGGTTCAACCTCAACTACCCGCTGCCGAAAAACACCGCCTGGGAAACCTACCGCGACGCCCTGCTGCATGCCTGCAGGAAACTTCAGCAATTCTCGCCGCAGGTATTGGTGATCTCACTGGGCGTCGACACCTTCAAGGACGACCCGATCAGTCATTTCCTGCTGGAAAGCGAGGATTTCATCGGGATCGGCGAGCTGATCGCGAGTGTTGGCTGCCCCACCCTCTTCGTGATGGAAGGCGGCTACATGGTCGATGAGATCGGCATCAATGCGGTGAACGTACTGCATGGCTTCGAAAGCAAGCGCGCCTGAACACCCCTGCTTTACAACGTTTAACTGGATGGATTGGAGAATAAAAAAATGACGCTCTTCCTGGATGTCGATGATGCCGCACGCTTGTTCGCCAAGGTGGGTATCCGCCGGGCAATCCGTGAGATGGCCACCTACATCGAAGCGGACTATTTACGCTGGGCGCAGTTTGACAAGTCGCCGCGCACGGCCAATCACTCCGCAAACGGTGTGATCGAGTTGATGCCTACCGATGATGGCAAGCAGTATTCCTTCAAGTACGTGAACGGCCATCCGGACAATGGTCAGCAGAACCTGCTGACGGTGATGGCATTCGGTCTGCTGGCCGATGTCCACAGTGGCTATCCGACCCTGCTCAGCGAGTTGACACTGACAACCGCCGTGCGCACCGCTGCAACCTCGGCATTGGTCGCGCGTACGCTTGCCCGTCCAGGGGCCACCTCGATGGCGCTCATTGGCAATGGCGCTCAGAGCGAGTTTCAAGCGCTTGCCTTCCATGAAATGCTGGGCATCAGCGAAATTCGCATCTTCGATATTGATCGCGATGCCTCACTCAAGCTGCTGCGCAACCTGGCGGCTTTCCCGACGATCAACGTGATTCACGCCGACTCCGTACAGGAGGCGGTCAAGGGCGCACACATTGTCACCACCGTGACCGCCGACAAGGCCTACGCAACGATCCTGACGCCCGAGATGATCGAGCCCGGCATGCATATCAATGCCGTCGGCGGCGACTGCCCGGGCAAGACCGAACTGCACGCCGACATCCTGCGCAACGCCCGGGTCATCGTGGAATTTGAACCTCAAACGCGGATTGAAGGTGATATTCAGCAACTGGAGGCTGACTCGCCCGTCGTCGAGTTTTTCCGGATTGTGCAAGGCGACGTCCAGGGACGCGAGAGCGATGAACAGGTGACGGTCTTCGATTCCGTGGGCTTTGCCCTCGAGGATTTCTCGTCGCTTCGCTACCTGCAGGCGATGGCGCACGAACATCAGGTCGGCCGGCACATCCACCTGGTCCCCACGCCTGAAAACATAAAGAACCTGTTCCAGATGCTGGATCAGCAGCCGGCCAAAGCCGCCCATCTGCGCACGGCCAGTTGACCTGCGAGTGACGCCCCCGGCATTTGAACTGGGGGCCGTCACTGTCCACATAAAACAACACCGTCACCCGCCATTGCCTCCTGACAATGGCGCTGGATATCCACTTTTCTGCCAAAACTCAAAAACATAAGATCAAGAGGTTTTGAAATGAAATCGAATTCATCAGAGCGGACTGAGCAGCCTGCGCTGCAGCGCACGCTCAGCAATCGTCACATCCAGTTAATGGCCATGGGCGGCGCCATTGGCACGGGCTTGTTCATGGGCTCTGGAAAGATCATCGCCCTCTCCGGCACCTCGATCATCCTCATCTACATGATCATTGGCCTGTTCGTTTACTTCGTCATGCGCGCCATGGGCGAACTGCTGCTTTCCAACCTGAATTTCAAGACCTTTGCGGATTTTGCCGGCGCCTACCTGGGTCCCCGCGCCGCATTTTTTCTCGGGTGGTCGTATTGGCTGAGCTGGAGCGTTGCGGTGATTGGCGATGCCGTCGTGGTGGGAGGCTTTTTCCAGTACTGGTTCCCCCACCTGCCCGCCTGGATACCGGCTATCGGGATGCTCGCGACACTGTTCGCCCTGAACGTGCTGACGGTCAGACTTTTCGGTGAAGTCGAATTCTGGTTCGCGATCATCAAGATCATCGCCGTGGTGACGCTTATCGGCGTGAGCATCGTGCTGATTGCCAGCTCGTTCGTATCCCCCAGTGGCGTTACCGCGTCCCTGGGCCACCTGGTGGATAAGCAGGCTGCATTCCCTCATGGCGTGCTGGGGTTTTTTGCCGGTTTTCAGATGGCGATATTCTCCTTTGCCGGCACCGAGCTGATCGGCACCGCTGCGGCAGAAACCCGGTCTCCAGAGCGGACCCTGCCCAAGGCAATCAACTCGATTCCGCTGCGAATCATCCTGTTCTACGTGTTGGCACTGGGCTGCATTATTGCCGTGACGTCCTGGCAACAGGTGTCACCTGTAAAAAGTCCCTTTGTCGAACTTTTCCTCGTCGCCGGCTTTCCCGCAGCAGCCGGCATCGTTAACTTCGTGGTCCTGACATCCGCCGCGTCATCGGCCAACAGTGGCGTATTCTCCTCCAGCCGTATGCTGTTCGGGCTGGCGAATCAGGACAACGCCCCAGGCATTTTTCGGCGACTGTCGGGCAACAGCGTGCCGCTGCTGAGCCTGGCCTTCACCACCCTGTTGATGCTGGCGGGTGTACTCGTGCTGTTCATCGTCCCGGAAGTCATGACGGCATTCACCATCGTTTCCACTGTGTCAGCGATTCTGGTGATCTTCACGTGGTCGACCAT
The DNA here is from genome assembly GCF_036864995.1 of Pseudomonas trivialis. NCBI lineage: Bacteria > Pseudomonadati > Pseudomonadota > Gammaproteobacteria > Pseudomonadales > Pseudomonadaceae > Pseudomonas > Pseudomonas trivialis. Next base: position 2,923,569 of record NZ_CP142151.1, read on the forward strand.
CCTCGCGTCCTACATTGCCTATCGCAAAAAGCATCCTGAGCTTCACGCCAAGTCGGCTTACAAGATGCCGGGCGGCGTCCCCATGGCAGGGTTCTCACTGGCTTTTCTGGGCTTCGTTCTGTGCCTGCTGGCATTGAGGCCCGACACCCGTGTTGCCTTGATGGTCATGCCAGGGTGGTTCATATGGCTGGCAATTGCTTATCAGCTGACACGCATCAGGAAGCCTGCTCGCTCGGGTGCTCAGGTGACGATAACCCGGGGCCTGTGACGCTAGTCGTCGAGCATCGTGCGGATTTTCCTCGGCAGGTCCTGCGGCTGATAGGGTTTGGGCAGCAGCTCGAACTCATTCACCTGTATATCCGCGCGTTCCAGCGAGTCTTTCGCGTAGCCCGTGGTAAGTAATACGCGGGTATGCGGGTACAGCCGGGCAACCTCACGGGCCAGTGCCGCGCCGTTCATGGCGCCCGGCATGATCAGGTCACTGAACACCAGGTCGTAACGCGCGTTCTCCAGCATCGCCAACGCCTGCTCGGCATGGGTCGCGATCTCGGTCCGGTACCCATAGTCAGTCAATATCACCTGGACCAGCTCGGCCACTTCGGGTCGGTCCTCCACGATCAGGATGTGCTCGCTGCCTCGCAACGAGGTAATGTCAGACGGCGGCTGTTCGACCCAGGGCTGGCTGTCGTCGGCTGGAAAGTAGAGCCGTATCGTCGTTCCGGCGCCCGGGGACGAGCGGATCCGCGCAGCCCCGCCCGATTGCTTGACGAACCCGTACACCATCGACAGCCCCAGTCCCGAGCCCTTGCCCTCCTCCTTGGTGGTAAAGAACGGCTCGATGATTTTTTCCTGTATGCCCGGCTCTATGCCGTTGCCATTGTCGGTCACCGACAGGCTGACGTATCGGCCCTCGGGCACCCCGTTTTCAGGCGACTCCACGTTGCAGGTCGTGAGGCTGATCATCGGCTCGACGCACCCCTCCAGCGCATCCTGTGCGTTCGATAACAGGTGCTGCACCGCCAGCTCTGCCTGGGCAGGGTCGATGCGGCAGTTCCACAGGTTCGGCGCGAGGTCCATCTGCACATTGGCGTCATGCACGGCACGCCGCATGAAATCGGGCCGGGTGAGCAGGCAGTTCAGATTGATCACGCGACTGTCGAGCCGCTGTTTGCGCGAAAATGCCAGCAACTGTTGCGTCAATGTCTGTGCTTTTTCAGCCGCCGCCCTGGCACGACCGGCGCTCTTGAAGATGCGCTGCAGGTCGCCGTCGGGGCGCTTCGCGCTCTGCTGGATCAAGTCGAGATAGCCAACCATCACCTGCAGCAGGTTATTGAAATCGTGGGCGATGCCGCCGGTCAGTTGTCCCAGCGCTTCCATGTCCTGGGCGCCACGCAGGCGCTGCTCGGCGTCGTGGCGGCGGCTCACGTCCAGCTGTGACGCAAAGAAGTACACCAGTTGCCCCGCTTCGTTGAACAGCGGCGCGATGAAGATTTCATTCCAGAACGTCGAGCCGTCCTTACGGTAATTGAGCACCTCCACACAGACTTCATGGTGGCGCTCGATCGCCCGCTGCGCGTGCGCAAGGGTGCCCTTGTCGGTTTCGGGGCCCTGCAGGAACCTGCAGTTGCGTCCGATGATTTCGTCCTGTTCAAAGCCGGTCAGGTTCACAAAGGCCTGGTTGGCAAAGATGATCGGGTTGTCGGGCTGCGCGGGGTCGGTCACGATCATCGCGCTGTGGCTGGCTTCCATGGCTGCCAAGAAGAGGTCTTTGCGGTGGGAGGACAGCGTCGCCACAGCGACACTGTCGACCACGGGCGTGTTCTTTTTTGCCAAGGTTCACCTCCGGGGCAGTGGTGCGTTTTCCATGGACCATGAAAACGCCGCGGAGTGCGACCCTGTGCCTGGCCGCTAGGCCGCTAGCCTACCTGCGTGGCAAACCTGCCCACGGCATCCACCACCCGCTTGGCGCCGTCCTGAATCTCGACAATCACCTGGCCCGCCTGCGTGGCCAGCTCCAGGCCCTGCTCGGCCTGGGATTTGCTGTTGGCCATTTCGGCAACCGTCTCATCCACCAGCTTCTGGTTCTGCAACACCACCGAGGCGATCTCTTCGGTGGCCGTGCTGGTGCGTCCGGCCAATTGGCGAACCTCATCGGCCACCACGGCAAAGCCTCGACCCTGCTCGCCCGCGCGCGCCGCTTCGATGGCCGCGTTCAACGCCAGCAGGTTGGTTTGCTGGGCGATGCTGCTGATGGTCTGGATGATCGAGCTGATCAACAGCGACTGCTTGCCAAGGGCTTCGACGCCGCCGGAAGCCGCCTGCATGTCCACCGAAACCTTGCGCATGGTATGCATCGTGTCATTGACCACCACAGCGCCGCGCTGGGCCGTCACATCGGTCTGTCGGGAGATTTCAAAGGCGGTCTGGGCCGCCTCACTGACCTGTTGTTCGCGGGCCACCTGGTCGGTGACCACCGTGGCGAACTTCACCACCTTGCACAGCGTGCCTTCGGTGTCATACACCGGGTTGTAGGTCGCTTCCAGCCATACCGTCTGACCGCGACTGTCGATACGCTCAAAGCGGCCGCCGACAAACTCGCCCTTGTTCAAGGTGGCCCAGAAATCCTTGTACTGCTGCGACGCAACGTCTTGCGGCTTGCAGAAAATACGGTGATGACTGCCTTTGGCCTGGCCCAGGTTGTAGCCCATCGCCTTGAGGAACTGTTCGTTGGCCATCAGCACATGCCCGGAGAGATCAAACTCGATCACCGCCGTCGAGCGCAGCAAGGCATCGATGAAAGAGGTGTTTTCCGAAGCTTTTTCCAGGCGGGAAGTGATGTTGGTCGCGTAGCAAGTGACGTGGCTCAAACTGCCACTCATATCGGTGATGGGCTGCCAATGGGCATGAATCCACACCAGCGAGCCGTCCGCATGCAGGTAGCGGTACTCGTCCGTGATCGACTTGCCGGCGGCAACGGCGGCGCGAAAGTTCTGATAGCACGGCAGCCTGGAAACGTACTGCGGAACGATATCGGTCATCGCCCGCCCCAGAAGCTGCTCCGGGGTGTAGCCCAGGGCATGGGCAAAGTTGTCGTTGCAGGCGGTGATTTTAAACGTCGGATCGATACTCAACGTCAGCATTTCATGGTTCAGGCCGTCGCGCAGTTGGCGCAGTTGGGCCAGCTCGGCAGCCTGGACATTGAGCTGTTGCTTGATTTTGGAGTTGAACATAGGGCAGCGCCTCTTGGGTCATACCCACGCTATCGGCAAGGTCGGCAGCTTATTGAGGCCCCGTGCAAAAGCGGCTGATGGAATGTCGGCGCACGTTGCAAGTACGATTCTTTGCGCCTATCGTGTCAAATAACTTATACAGAGCGATAAATTTTGTACAAGAAAACCCAATGGCCCCTGACCCTTTACTTTGATGGCGATTGCCCACTTTGTGCGCGCGAGATCAAGCTGCTCAGTGCCAGGGCCACGCCGGATCGCCTGCTGTTCGTTGACATCAGCGCTGAGGCGTTCGACGCGACGCGCCTGGGGTTAACCGCGGCGGACATGGCCTCGTCACTGCACGCCAGGTTCGCCGATGGAACCTGGGTCACCGGCCTCGACGCGACGCTCTGGAGCTGGCGGGCAGCGGGCCTGGGTGCCTGGGCCGCACCGTTGTCATGGCGCCTGACCCGGCCGCTGCTCAACATTGGCTATCGCCTGTTCTGCCGCTGGCGCCCGCACCTGGCCTGGCTGCCGCACCCTGACGGCAGCGCTCGCTGTAGCGCGGATGGCTGCACCGTTCCCGGCAGTCGCGTAACCAGGGCGGAAAAAAGACCTAGACGTCCAACAGGTCATCAAGGAACGCGATGACCAGCCGGTTGAACGTCTCGGCCTGATCGTCGTGCACATAGTGGCTGGCGTCCGCGACTTCGGCGGTGCGCACCATCGCGTTGCTGTCGCACATGGCTTGCAGCGTGGCTGCTGGCAGGAAATCCGAGCGCGCGCCGCGAATGAACAGCGTCGGGCAATCCAGGGCGCGCACCGCCGGCCACAGGTCGGTGGGCTCGATACTCAGGCGTGCCTCGGCGATACCTTGCTGATCGTGGCGCCAGGTGATCACGCCGGCACTTTCTTTCATCGAGTGTGCCAGCCGGGAGGCCAGGCCCTGCTCCGACAAGCCGGGGCGTGAGGTCTGCCAGAACGCGCGGGCGGCGTCCCAGTTGTCGAACTGCAGCGGGGTCTGGTTCATCTCGCGACGGATGCGCGCGGCGCCGTCCCCCTGGCTGGAGGAGCCGGGGCCGATGTCTTCGATGATCAGGCCCGTCAGGCGGCCGGGGTTTTGTCGGGCGTACTCGAGGGCGTTGGCGCCGCCCAGGGAGTGGCCCAGCAGGATGAAACGCTGCAGGCCGGCGTGGACGACGAAGTCCTGCAGGTCGTCTACGTAGGACTGTGTGTGGTAGCTGGCGGGCGGTGCCCAGTCGCTCAGGCCGCGGCCGCGTTGGTCCAGGGCGTAGACGCAGTAGGTGGGGCCGAGCGCCTTGACCAGTGATTCCCAGGTTTGTGCGTAGGCGCGCAGGCCGTGGAGCAGGACCAGGGGTGTGCCGCTTGGGTGGCCCCAGCGCAGGATGTGCAGGTTTAGGCCGGTGCGGTTGGTGAAGAAGCTGCTGGTTGGGGGCATTGGGTGGGTCCGCCGTGGGTTTAATGTGGGAGCTGGCTTGCCTGCGATAGCGGGCTGACGGTGTACATATCCGTTTCTGGGGTGACGGCTCAGATTGGTTCCGCCCTTACGGCGGGTCACTTTTGGAAAGAGCCCAAAAGTAACCAAAAGGCTCTTGCCCCACCACTCGGCACCTCGCTCAGGCTCGGTGTGCCCGCACGCAGGCTTGAATCCGTGGGCCGCCGCAATGGGCCATCCATGGCCCAGTGCGGCTAACCCGGCGTCCTGCCGGGTTACCCACGGATTCAAGCCTGCGTGCGGCCAGCGTGGTTGACGGGGCGCCTGAGATCAAGATCAAGATCAAGAGCCAGATCAACGGCTGGATTGGTTAGAAACGGTCGAAGCGGTATGGGCTTGGGTCGATGATGGGGGTGGCCGCTGATGAGGTCGGCGGCCAGTTGGCCGGCGGCCGGTGAGGTGCCGAAGCCGTGGCCGGAGAAACCGGTGGCGACCGTGAGGCCGGGGATTTTTTCGACGGGGCCGATGACCGGGTTGGAGTCCGGGGTGACGTCGATGGTGCCGGCCCAGGCCTGGGCGATTCGGGCTTGCTCGAACACCGGCCAGGCGGCTTTGAGGTTGTTCATCGCGTCGTTGTTAAGGCGTGGGTTGGCGGCCGGGTCCTGGGTGCGCACGCGTTCGAACGGGCTGATGCTGTCGGCCGACCAGCGTCGCGACAGGGCCAGGTCGTTGAAGAAGTATTTGCCCAGGGACACGTTCAACACGCTGCGCTGCGCTCGGAATTGGGGCATGTATTGTTTGGCCAGCAGCAGGTGATCAAGGGTCAGGAACGCATCCAGCTTGCCGCGCTGGGTGATGATGAAGCCGCCGTCCTTGTGTTTGCGAAACGAAAAGTCCGGCGCGCCCACGGCGATTTCGGTGGGGCCTTGCATCGGATGGGTACGCATCACCGAGCAGGTCAGGGCCAGGGTCGGCAATGACAGGCCGAGGTTGCCCAAAAAGCGCCGCGACCACATGCCGCCGGCGAGCAACACCTGGTCGCAGCGGATTTCGCCTTTTTCAGTGACCACGCCGCTCACCTTGCCGGCCGACATCTGCAGCGTGCGCACTGCGCAGTGCTCGATGATCACTACGCCCAGGGCCATGGCCGCCCTGGCGATCGCGCTGCTGGCCAGGGTCGGTTCGGCGCGGGCGTCGGACGCGGTGTAGATCCCGCCGGCCCACTCGCCCTGGCCACCCGGCACGCGCTGCGCGATTTCGCGATGACTGAGCAACTGCGAGTCCAGGGACAGATGCTCGACCGATTTAAGCCAGCCTTCATGCATCGCCATCTGCGTCTCGTTGCGGGCGACGAACATAATGCCCTCTTGCCGATACCCCACATCCGCGCCGACCCGTCCAGGCATTTGCGCCCACAGGCGGTCGGCGGCCAGCGCCAGCGGGATGTCATGGGCGTGACGGCTGGTCTTGCGTACCCAGCCCAGGTTGCGCGAGGACTGCTCGCCGGCGATACGGCCCTTTTCCAGGACCACCACCGCAATATTGCGCTCAGCCAGTGCCAGCGCGGCGGTCAAGCCAATGATCCCGCCGCCGATGATGACAACGCCGGTCGCGGAGGGAAATTCGGTGGACGTGTTCACGGGCGCAATAGTCGGGGCCATGATCAAGACTCGCAAAACAGGAAAGGTCAGCCGCGCGAATGCACGGCCGCATAACGGGTTACTGCGCCAGGCGAATCACTTCGACTTGAGCGTTGGAGGCGTTACGGTAAGCCGTCACCTCCAGTTCCACCTTGTAGACCGTCGAGCCCAGCGGCGGGCAGGTCACGGTACTCGCCGGGTCGACGCCGCGAAACTTCTCGCCGATCAGCCCCATCACCGCCGGCACGTCCCTGGGGTCCTGGATGAACACCCGCGAGCACACCACATCGGCCAGGCTGGCATCGACTGCCTTCAAGGCCGACTCGATGTTGGCAAACACCTGGTGCGTCTGCTCCAGAACGTCTTCGGGGATCAGTTTGGTCTGCGGATTACGGCCGGCGGTATTGGAGACGTAGATCCAGTTGTCCACCACTACCAGGCGCGAATAGCTGGCCTGGTCTTCGAACGGCGAACCAGTCTTGAGCTTGATGATTTTTGTCATGTCGAAGGTCTCTTCAGTTGGGTAAGGAGTGGTTCAGCGCAGCTCAGGGGTTTCCCACAGGTTCAGCTTCACGCCGATGCCCTGTTTGATCGCATTGCGGTACACCACCGTGCCCCACGCCACGTCCTCGACCGGCATGCCGCCGACCGACATGATGATGATCTCGTCATCGTTGCGGCGGCCCTGGGCATGGCCGGCGACGATCTTGCCGATGTCTTCCAGCTCTTCGCGCTGCATCGTGCCTTCGGCGATCATGTCCATGAACCGCACACCAATCACCGGCACGCAGTGGTGCGCAGGCTTGGGCAGTTCGTCGAACCAGGCTTCGTAAAGGCCGGTGTTGTCCAGCACCTTGCGCACGTCGGCGCGCTCCATGCCCTCGTCCAGCGAGCAGGAGGCGGGCATCGCCATGAAGCAGCCTGGCTTGACCCACTCGCGTTTCACAATTGGGTAGTTCGAGGGGTCGCCTGTCTCACCGGAGCTACAATAAGTAACAAGGTCGGAATCACGGACCACCTCTTCAAGGCTGTCGACCACACTAATCGTGGTGATCTGCGGGTAGGTTTGCTTCACCCAGCCCAGAAAGTCATTCAGGCTTTTCTCGCCACGACCCTTGATTTTCAAGGTGTCGATATGCGGGCAAACGGCGATGAACGCGGCGAGCGTGGTCTTGCCCATCACGCCCGGGCCGAGCAGGTCGACCACTTTGGAGTCCTTGCGGGCCAGGTGGCGCGCGCCGACGCCAGGGATCGCACCGGTGCGATACGCCGACAACAGGTTGGCGGACATGTGCGCCAAAGGGGCGCCGGTGTCAGGGTCATTGAGGGTGAACATCAGAATCGAGCGCGGCAGGCCTTTCTCGCGGTTGGCGATGTTGGAGCCGTACCATTTCACGCCTGCGGTGCAGAAGTTGCCGCCCAGGTAGGCCGGCATCGCCATCATGCGACGGTCGGCGGTGGGTTTGGGCATGTTGGGGAACGGCGAATCCTTCGGGAAAATCACCATCGCGCCATGGGAATCGTTGTTCGGCCCGGCCATGCGGTAGTCGCCGCTGTACAGAAGGCCGAACATTTCCTCCATGGTATTCACACAAGCGAGCATGTCGGTCACGCCGGCGCGGATCATGTCCTGCTCGGACAAGTAGATGAAATCTATTTTTGCACTAGTGACCATTATTATTCTCGACTCAAAGAGATACCGCTGCGGTAGGCGCTGCTCCCACGCTATCGAGGTCGAGTATCGGGCTGCGTTGGTCGGCGGTATTGTAAATTTCGGACATCACGGTTCGGCGCACAGTCAGGAGTTGGCGCGATAAGTGCGTGAATATTCCCGCCTATTTCCCTGGTAAGGTCCGGTCATGCTCAACCTGTGTTCACCGCCCGTACGGCGGCACACCGCTTATGAACAACCGTGGTTCGTGCTCAACTCGTCGCGGTATTCGGTAGTGCCTTGCGAACACCCGGCGATTTCGCATTTCTACGCCTTCGACGTCGCCCACTCGGCTGACCTGCTGGCGGTGCCGGATGGCTGCGTGGACATCGTGTTCGACTGCGATGCCACGCGCCCCAGCGTGAAGATCTGCGGTACGCCGCTGCAAGCGCAGCGGGTCGAACTGCTTCAGGGCCATCATTACTTTGGCGTACGCTTTGCGCCGGGGGTCATTCCAGGTTTCATCAATGTCATGGCCGAGGACCTGACCGAACAGGAATGGGATCTGCTGCAAGTGTCGGCATTTGCCCAGAGCATTTTCGAGAACATCGTCAACGCTCCGCTGCTGCAGGACCAGATCAAGCTGTTCAACGACTACCTGGCCCCGCGCCTGATGGGCCGCACCTCGAAGCTGACCGCCATCGTTATCCAGCAGGCGCTGGCCCATCGCGGCGACCTGCGCATCCAGCACCTGGAAGACCTCAGTGGCTACACCAGCCGCACGATTCATCGCCAGTTCAGCCAGGACACCGGCGTGTCGCCCAAGACTTTCTTCCGCATCATTCGCTGCCAGGCCGCCCTGGACACGCTGAACAACCAGCGCGACGTGTCGTTCTCGGACCTGGCGCTGGACCTGGGCTTTTCCGATCAGTCGCACTTCCTGCGCGACTTCAAGAAGCTCGTCAGCACCACGCCCTGCGAGTACCAGCGCAAAATGCTGCAGAACGCCTACAACGAGCGCATCCGTTTCGCCTGAAACCCTGCCCTTCCTCAACATACCCGCTCCCAGAGTTAAACCGGTTCGCGGGCACCCACTAACCTTGTCGGAAATTTCGGTTTTTACCAATACCTAGCCGAACGGCCAGTTGTTTGGCTTTCTCACAGCCCTTAGCATCATTCCTTGCCGCCCTGGCGGCGCGATCCCTTTACACAACTCAACACCACTGCGGTGTGCGAGCCTATACGCTCGCAAAACGTAAGCGTACATGGACCAAATTTAGCGCAGATCTGCCATGCACCTCCCGATGCGGCAGAACTTTTTCAATCTTATCGGCCTTTTGCGTCAGCACATCCTTAAGTACCTTTCCAGGCGATGTTGCAATACCGTTTGCCGGTAATTTATCTAGACCCAAAAGCGGACTATTGCCCCCTCAAGCAGGCAAATTGTCAGGGAGACATTGAATGTTTTTATGGCATATCGTGCCCTCGTGGCAGCAAATTGAAGATCGGATAAGGGACGAGATGGGCTACCAGGGTGGTGCCCAGCATCGAAACCATTGGGGTGAACCTGCCCCCTCCCTTAGCCTCAATATCCGTCGCGTTGCAAGCGTCCGCTCTGCGTTTCATCAGGCTGAATGGAAAGCGAGTGAACTACTTCGCCGACGTTTCGCCGATCTCGACATTTCCATCATCCTCAAAGACCTGATCGATGTCGTTACTCAGATGGCAATGATCGTCGCGGGCAGTACGTTGGCCGGAGGTGCAATCGGTGCCGGCGTGGGCGCATTCTTCGGCGGTGCTGGCGCCGTTCCCATGGGGGCTGCTGGTGCTACCATGGGATTGCAGGTCAGCAGCTGGATACTGGGGATGCTTGGCCTGCAGTCTATTGCAGAGTTCTTCGTCGAAGGATTGCCGCGCATTGGCGGGTATTACTTGACAGGAATTAAAGCTGCATGGGAAGGAACACGAGGTGAGGAAGGTTTAACTCCCTTCAGCCAAGATGATCCCCTGGCGGTTAGCTGCGCGGCCCATAACATCGCGCTAGGCCACGTTGAAGTCGTCATTCTGTTGCTGGGCGCTATTGTTGAATACTTGACTCGTGGTCGAGGTAACGCTGGCAGGTTAGCCCAAGAGATGCGAGCCAGTCCGAAAGGCGCAAGAATTGGCCAGTGGTTGGTTGAGCATGAAGATGCGTTGAAGGGTAGACCGGACTTGCAAAAGGCTGAAGCGCACAAAGGAGCAATGGGTTCACAAGAAAGACCAGCCTCAGCGCCGTCACCTCGCTCGGATACTAGTTCTCCAAAGGATCTCAAGCCGAGGAGATCATATGAGAAACCTGGCAATCTGATTCCAACGCAATCCAAGTCCGAGATGTCCGGGTCACAGATTAAGCGCCTCGCGAAAGATATGGAAATAAATGGCTTCGACCCAAATCATCCAGTTGATGTTTGGAGGAATCCCAGCACAGGGCGAATGGAAATCCAGGACGGACACCATAGGGCAGCAGCAGCAAAAAAAGCGGGTATTGAAAAAATTCCAGTCGAAATTTGGGAGTAATTTAATGACTAAACAATATAAAGCCGCATTTGTAGTCCCAATCGGGGCCACCAAGATCCTTGGAGAGGATGGCTGGGAGTTTGAAAGTTCTGAGCGTCTATCTAAAAATATTGGCAATTACTTAATAGGAACTCTGAAACTTAATTTTCTAGAAGAGCATTCCGGAATAAAGAAATATGCAGGCGAAGACATAAGAATGTCTATATTACTCGACGATACCCAAGAGATAGAAAGTATTTATTTTCAGTTATCAGGCGGGGCATTAGTATCCCTGTCCGAGATATGCCAACGCATGGATGTCTCTTCTGAAGCAGAAATTTTTGTGCCTTGAAAAAGCCAATATTTTTGGCTAGCTCTAGGGATGGCCTGAACTAGCCCCTGTTTTCCGGCACCCTATCACCATGATTGATCGAACGCGAGGGTCGCTGCGCAGTACCTACCCGATAAATCCGTATGTGGCTTAGCGTTCACTTTGGTTGACATGGACCACGATTGACCGCGCCTGATTCCACGCCAGGCACTTTTTTCGGTCATCCGATTGCAGTGGGGCAAGTTCGGCAATCAACCACTACCCAAGTCGGGAAGCTGAGGAGGTGACTTGGCAGAATACAATTATTTCGTTTGCAACTGACTCGGGTGTGCAGCCGTTGTATTTGGTGTTCGCCAAGCCGATGGAGATTGGGCAGGCAGCATGTTTGCGTCCTCCATGCGTTCTCCATGATTCCTTCACTGACCCTGCACGCTTGCCAGGCATCATCGGCACCCGCTGAAATACCCAATGAGCTCCACAGGTGCCCCATGCCCTCCGTCACACCGCCGATCCTGATCGTAGCCAGTGAAAAACTCGCCCAGCAATCCGCCAGCCAGACCCTCAAGGCCATAGCCCGGGCCTACCCCGGCAAGTTGTTCGCAACCTTGTCGCTGGTTGCGCTGGAGAACGCATTGCTGCTGGCCTACCCGCTGTTCGCAGGCTTTGCGGTGGACTCGATCATCCGTGGCGATGCCGCCAGTGCGTTGCTGTATGCCGGCGTGGTGCTCGGGTTCTGGGTGGTGGGCGCGGCGCGCCGGGCACTGGACACGCGCACCTTCACGCGCATCTACGCAGACCTTGCCGTGCCGGTGATTCTCAACCAGCGCCTGCAACGCCACAGCACCTCCAAGGCGGCGGCGCGGGTAGTGCTGGCGCGGGACTTCGTGGATTTCTTCGAAAAGCATGTGCCGATCATCGCCACCGCGCTGGTCTCGATCATCGGCGCAGCCGGCATGCTGTTGGTGATCGAGCCGTGGGTCGGCCTGGCGTGCCTGATGGCGTTACTGCTGTGCCTCGCCGTCATGCCCGGTTTCGCGCGACGCAACCAGCGTCTGCACGAGCGCCTGAACAATCGCCTGGAAAAGGAAATCGGCCTGGTCGAAGCCGTGGGTGAACACACCCTGCACCGTCACTACCATGTGCTTTCGCGCCTGCGCATCCGGCTGTCGGACCGTGAAGCCGTGGCCTTCCTGTGTATCGGCGTGGTCTCGGCGCTGCTGTTCGTGGTCGCCATCAGCCAACTGGCGTTGGCGCCTGCGATAAAGGCCGGGCATATCTACGCGGTGATGACCTACCTGTGGACTTTCGTCAGTTGCCTGGATGAGGCGCCGTCGATGATCGACCAACTGGCGCGCCTCAAGGACATCGGCAAGCGGGTGGACCCAGGACTGGCTTGAGCGCCTGACCAATAACTCAGGCCGAATCCGATCCAAATGTGGGAGCAAGCCCCCTCCCACACTTGATCGGCTGTGTGTCAGTGAGCATTTTTTCAATAGCTATGGCGCAGCATTTCACGGTCAGCTACTGACACAGCACAGTCAAAATGTGGGAGGGGGCTTGCTCCCGATGGCGGCGGGTCAGGTGAACTTCTTTGGCTGATACACCGCTATCGGGAGCAAGCCCTCCCACACTTGATCGGCTGTGTGTCAGTGAGCATTTTTTCAATAGCTATGGCGCAGCATTTCACGGTCAGCTACTGACACAGCACAGTCAAAATGTGGGAGGGGGCTTGCTCCCGATGGCGGCGGGTCAGTTGAGACTTCTTGGGCTGACACACTGCTATCGGGAGCAAGCCCCCTCCCACACTTTGATTGGCGGTGGGTCAGTCAGCATTTTTTCAATGGCCCTGGCGCAGCACTTCACCTTCTGCCACTGACACAACGCAGGCAAAAATGTGGGAGGGGGCTTGCTCCCGATGGCGGCGGGTCAGTTGAGACTTCTTGTGCTGACACACTGCTATCGGGAGCAAGCCCTCTCCCACATCTGGACTGCGGTGCATCGGATCTGTACCGATGGCCGGGCAACACCTCAGCTCGAGGCCCGGCGCGTTTCCGAGGGCGACTCGCCAAACAGCTCGCGGTAATGCGTTGCGAAGTGGCTCAGGTGAAAAAAGCCCATGGCCACGGCAATCTCGCCGACGTTCTTCTCGCTCGCCGACGTCGCGATCAACTGCCGCCGCACTGCGTTGAGGCGCAGGTTGCGCAGGTACTCGACCGGACGCATGTCGGTCACCGCCTGGAAACTGTTCTGCAGGGTGCGGCGGCTCACGCGCAGTTGCTCGCACAGATCCAGAATGCTCAACGGCGTATCGCCGCTGGCGATGATCAATTCCTGGCTGCGCCGGACCAGGTACGCGCTGACCGCGAAATTGCCGCGTCGGCCGCGCACTTCATCGCCGGCGTGGCTGAACAGATCGAGAAACGCACCGAGCAGCTCATCTTCCAGCATCTTCTCCGAGGCCGGGCTGATGGCGTGCGCATGTTCCAGAAAGTGACGAAACAGTGGGTGGATGCGTTGGCGGATGCGCAGCAGTAACGCTTCATCGACACTGAGCGCCGACACGCTGGTCAAACGCCTGAGCTGCTCGGCGGACAACTCGAACGCCGCCAGTTTGGCAAAGCGTACCGCATCGACGTTGAGCGAAAAAAATGCGTGCCCTGGGGCGCATGCAGCACAAACTCTTCGGCATCGCGCAACAGCACCACACTCTGTGCGCTCACCTGCTGCCCCTGCACCACCGGCGGGCTGCCCAACGACATCGCCGCACACAGGCGGCCCTTGGGCGAGCGGCCATGCTGCACGACGCGCTTGTCGAGCACCTCCTGGAAAATCTGAAAACGATCCCCGGAGAGCTGGCGCAGCTCGCTGTTCAGGCAGCCGCGACCGAGCTGGTCGTAGACCTGCTGCCAGCCCTGAATCGAACCGGCGTGCTGTTGGGAGTCATTGAAGGTGCGCACTTCGGCAAACATAAATGTCATTCCTCGGCGGCCTTTTTATTGTTTTTGGCCTGAAGCGGGGCTCAGTCATCCATGACGGCAGCGGACGTTGGCGCGGGCGCGATGCCGGCGTGGAAATCCAAAGCCAGTTCCGTGCCAAGCATGTGCAAACGATACGCTCCCGGTTCTATCGCCAGCGGCGCCAGCAGCGCGCCGGACAACACCACCTGCCCGGCCTCCACCGGATGCCCATCAGCCAACAGGCGTCGCACCAGCCAGCACAGGTTGAACAGCGGGCTGTCCTCCCGCGCCTGGGTGTCGCCGCTGCCCAGCAAGACGCCCCCCTGCTCCAGCCGATAGGCCACGCAGGCATGCCGTGCCACGTCGAACGGCACACGCGCTCCCACACAGTAAAGGCCTGCGGCGGCGTTATCGGCCAGAAACGCGCCAAGCCCGAACTGCCAGCCTTGCCAGCGGCAGTCGGCGATCTCGAACGCTGGAGCCACTTCGGCAATCGACGCCAGAATTTGCGCGTCGCTGTAGTTACCCGGCGCCAGCGTCTGCCCGAAGACGAGTGCCAATTCCACCTCCAGCTTGGGCTGGATCAGTCGCCCGCACGCCACCGCACTGCCCGGCGTCACCACCATGGCCTGGGTAAGCGCGCCGTACACCGGCTCATCGAGACCAAAGCGCGCCTGCGCGGCGCGGCCGGCAAACGCCACTTTCCAGCCGCTCAGGCGCTCGCCGCCTGCCGTGCGTTGTGCCAGGCCCCGGCGCAGCAGCGCGTAGCCTTGCTGCTTGTCGAGCGCCTCGGCCGGCAACGGCGCAATGGCCTGGGCGGTGCGCGCGGCCTGCTGCAAGTGCGCGAGCACCTCGTTAACGCCACTCATGACAGTTGCTCCGCCAGTTTGCGCAGTACGCCGTCGAGTCGTTCAGGCGTGGTGATGGCGGCGACAAAACGGTCCGGACGCACCACCACGATGCAATCACGCACCTTGGAGAACCATTCACCCAGGCGGTTATCCACGTCCTCCACACTCAGGGCATCGCTGGCGGTCAACGGCTGGTTGCGTCCCACACCGCTGCGCGAACGATTGACCTGAATGAAACGCGTGCCCCACCCGGCCCAATACTCGGCCATGGCAGCGCTCAAGTGTTCACGCGGATTCACCCGATACCCGAGCACCGCATAGCCATCGCCGAGCATTTCGTCGAGGCGTCGGCGCTGGCCCTGGGCATCTTCAATGGACGGCTGGATAAACAACTGGCCGACCAGGTCGTCCTCGCGCAACTCGGCGCGCTCGTGGTGGACCAGGCCCTTGGTGATGGTGGCCTTGGGTTTGAACTTGAACTCCAGCAAGTGCGAACGCAGGTTGTCGACGCTGTTGACCGCCTGGAACAGCCAGTCGCGCACACCGGCCATCAGCGGGTTGGTCAAGCCGAGGACGGCGCCCATGTTGTCGGCCAGGGCCACCAGTTCGGTCGCGTGGCCACGGCGCTCCTGATCGTAACTGCCAAGGATCGACGGTGCCGCACGGCCCTGGATGATCGCCGCGAGTTTCCACGCCACGTTGGCCACGTCGCGCAGGCCGGAGTTGAGGCCCTGCCCGGCCCAGGGCGGAGAGATATGCGCCGCATCGCCGACCAGCGCCACACGCCCTTCGACAAAGCGCGCGGCGACCCGCGAGTGGTGGGTGTAGGCGCGAATACGGATGATATCGAGGTCGTTGACCGCATCGCCGATGTGCCCGTGGATCAGCCGGCGAATGGTCGCTTCTTCGCACATCTTCGCCTCATCCTCGCCCTCCATCAGCATGAATTCCCAGCGTCGCTGCTGGTAAGGCAGATAGATACACACGAAGGGCCGCTGCGGGTCGGCATGCAGTGCGGTGAACGGCGCATCGAGGGTATCGTTGGCGGTGTCGACCACCACCCATTTGCGCGGGTGGGTCAACCCGAGCAGCTCGATGCCCAGTTGTTTACGCACCGTGGAGCGCCCGCCATCGGCACCGATCACGTAGTCAGCCTGCAACTGATAGACCTCGCCGTCGGCTCCGCGCACCTGCAGGGTTACGCCCTGTTCATCCTGGGTCAGCTCAAGCAATTCGTGGCCCTGGCGCAGCTCGACGCCGGCGTGCCGGCCCAGGTGTTCACGCAGGGTGCCTTCGAGCAACTGCTGCATGAAGATGTTGCGCATCGGCCAGCCGTAATGCGCGGTACTCGGCTTGACCTCGGCAAAGCACACGCCGCGCGCGTTGTAATAGCGCAGCGGCACGTCGCAGATCATGTCGCGCACCGCCAGGTCGGCCATGCCGATGCCCTGCAACACGCGCAACGCTTCGTCGTCCATGCCCACGGCGCGGGGATACGGCAGGATGCCGTCGGCCAGTTCGAGGACCACGCAGTCGATGCCGTACACCCCCATGTAATGCGCCGCCGTGATCCCGTTGGGGCCACCGCCGACGATGACAACCTGGGTCTTCTCCTGCTTCATCGCTATTCACCGCTGTTCTTGTTGTGGTTGGGGTCCGCCAGCGCTCACGCCTGCGCCGTTATCAGTGCAGCCCGTCAAGGCCCTTGACGTCTTCGGCGCGCAAGCCGCCCAGCCGTGCATGCAGACGCCCACGGGTGGCGAAGGCCCAGATCACCACCAGTTCATCCGGCGAAGGTCCGTCGCCGAACGTTATGGAAAAACTGTCGTAGTGCGAACGCACGTACAGCGCGTCCTTGTGCGCCAGCGGCACGTCGATGGTGGAGCCCGGGCCGCCGCGCTTGCCGGTGGACGGCACCCACGACTTGCCGCCGCCCAACGCCACACGAATCGGGTCGGCCGCCGGGTTGGTCAGAAACGCGTTGCCGTGTTCGTACTCGCCGGCGCTGCCCACCAGGATAGCCTTGCCATAGCTTTCAATCCGGCGAGAACCGGCAAGTGCCAGGATGCGCCGGCCGAACTCTTCACCCAGCAGCGGCGACGGCTCGATCAATTGCGAAAGGTCTTCACTGTAGCGGCCAGCATAGGGGTTGGCGATCACGGCGGCCACGGCGTATTTGAACACCGGCTCGCCATCCGCCAGTTGGCCGGTTTCATTGGCCAGGGTTTCTTCGACGAAGCTGTACCATTTGCGGATGTGATAGCTGGCGAAATTTGCAGTTTTCATCAGGTGAACCTCGGTTCAAATCGGGTCAAGGGGGTCAAGCGTGATATTGCGACTCGGCGCACCGGCGGCCTTGAAGCGGGCCTTGCCGCACGCATCGTCATGCTCGGTCTCGAGAAAGAATTCCATGCGATTGCCATCGGGGTCGTTGAAATACAGACCGTTGCCGATTTCATGATCGGTAATTTTCACCACCTCCACCCCCTTCTCCAGCAACATGCCGTAGAGCTGGCGCAAGGTGGTCATGTCACCGTCGATTTCCAATCCGTAGTGTTGCAGGCCCAGCCCGCCCTGATGGGCGCCGGGCTCTGCACGAATCAAGGCGATGTCGTGATGCTTGGTGCCAAACGCCATCATGACCCAGCTTTCGCCCCGGGCACTTTCGTGCATGCCCAGGATGTCGGCGTACCACCGTGCCGACACATCAGGATCACTCACAAATAGCGATAAGTGGGTCCGAAGGATTTCGACTTTCATCACCGCATACCTCAGTGTTGTTTGACGATGGATTGATGCCCTGCCTTGATCTGCGCCACGGCCGGCGTCCACAGCACATCGGAGATCTCGCTGAACTCGCGCCAGTGCTTCTGCCAGCTGTTGCCGCCGTTGTCAGACGTGAACAAGTGCCCGTACTTGGTGCCGGCGACGATCTGACGCGGGTTGACCGGGTTGAAGGCAATCGCCCAGACGCAGGAATTGGGTTGCTGCGGCAGCGGCAACACTCCCCAGCTGACGGCGGCATCGCGGGAGATCAGGACCTTGCTGGTGGTGCCAGGGGTGCCGTCGGAAATGCTCAGGTACAGCGTGTCCTCGCTGCCCGGAGGCGCGTTCATGGCGCGCAGGTAGTAAAGGCCGAAGGCTTCGCGGCCGACGATGCCGGTCCAGGTCAGGCCTTCATCGACGCTGCGGTACACCGCGTTGACGCACACCACCACGATGACCTTGTGGCCATGGTTGGGCAGCACCACGATGTTGTGGATGTCCGAGTTGAAGTCCCACAGCAGGCGGTCATCGACGCGGGTCCAGCTGTCGCCGCCGTCGCGGGAGTGGAACAGACCACCCTCCTCCAGGCCGAACCACACCTGGTTGCGGTCGGTGGGGTCATAGGCGAAGGCCAGCAGGCGCGGGCGACTGACGCCGTCGCAGAATTCCGGAATTTCCACCGGCGCGCGGTCCCAGCTCGCGCCGCCGTCCAGGGTGCGCCACAGCACGGCGCGCGAGGGCGCACCGGTGCCGACAAAAATCCGCTGGGCGTCCTGCGGGTCCACCGCCACCTTCCACACGGTCTGGCCATTGAACGGTGAATCCACCTGCTGCCAGCGCCCGCCGGTGTCATGGCTGACGCACAAGCCAATGTCGGTGCCGGCGTAGATCACCTCGGGCGTGCCGGGGTGCACGCTCAACGAGCGGGTGATCGCATCGAATTCCAGGTCCTGCCCCAGGCCCAGACGGTGCCAGGTCTTGCCATCGTCGGCGCTGCGGATCACCGCCTGGCCGACGGTGGCGACTAAAAGGGTGCCGTTACTCATCGCATTTGCTCCTCAGATGAAGATGCCACGGGTCAAGCCGCCGTCGATGCCGATGGATTCACCGGTCACCGCGCCTGCCTTGGGAGACGCCAGGAAGCCGATCAGCCAGCCCATTTCAATCGGGGCCAGGGTGCGGCGAATCGGCGTCGCGTCGATGTAGCCTTGCTCGACCTGCTCCGGGGTCTTGCCCTGCTTGATCCCTTCGCGCTCGTACAGCTCGTGGATGTGCGGGGTGTCCACCACGCCCGGATGGATCAGGTTGACCGTGATGCCGAAGGCGCCCAACTGGTCGGACAGGGTCTTGGTCATGTGCGCGATGGCCAGGTTGCGCATGCCAGACAGCACCTTGCTGCTGCGCCCGGTGAGGCCGCCGATATTGATGATGCGTCCGAAACCGCCGGCCTTCATGTGCGGGGTGACCGCCTTGGCACAGCGGAAGTAGCCGATCACCTTGGTGTTGAGGTCCGACAGCAGCTCGTCATCGCCGGCGTGCTCGATGTCATTGCGCACCACGCCGGAGGGCGCCGCCGCGCCGTTGACGAGGATGTCGATACGGCCGAAGTGCTTGTGCGCCGCTTCGACCATGTCCGACACCGCCGACATCTGGTTGGTATCGCAGTACAGCGGCAGTACTTCGTTGCCAGTCTGCGCGGTGATCTCGGCAGCTGCCTGCTCGAGGAACTCCATGCGCCGCGCGCAGATCACCACCTTGCAGCCTTCCTCGGAAAGAAACCGCGCGACTTCCTTGCCGATGCCCATACCGCCGCCGGTGACAATTGCCACGCGGCCTTTCAATTCCAGATCCATTGCCATTTCCTCTTCTGATTATTCGTTTCAGGCCAGATCGACAAAGACGCTTTTGGTCTCGGTGTAGGCGTCGATCACGTTCTTGCCCATTTCCCGGCCCCAGCCGGATTGCTTGTAACCGCCGAACGGCGAGGCCGGATCGACCACATTCCAGCAGTTGATCCACACCGAGCCGGCCTTGAGCTGCGCGGCCACGCGGTGCGCCGAGCGCAGGTCGCGGGTCCACAGGCCGGCGGCGAGGCCATAGGGCGAATCGTTGGCGCGCAGCACCAGCTCGTCGATCTCGTTCCAGCTCATCACCGTCAGCACCGGGCCGAAGATTTCTTCGCGGGCCACGCAGGCCCGCTCGGCGCGGTCGAGGAAGACGCTCGGCTCAATGAAGTGGCCGTGCTCCAGGTGCTCGGGACGGCCACCGCCGCAAATCAGCTCGGCGCCCTCTGCCTGGCCGCGCTGCAGGTAGCCCTTGACCGTGCTCAACTGCCGGCCGGATACCAGCGGGCCCATGCTGCTGGCCGGGTCCAGGCCGTTGCCGAGCACATGGGCGGCGGCATGGCGCTGCAGTTCTTCAAGCACCTGGTCGAGCACGCTGGCGTGCACATACAGGCGTGAGCCGGCGGTGCACACCTGGCCCTGGTTGTAGAAAATGCCGTCGGCGGCACCCTTGGCGGCGCGCACGATGTCGGCGTCGGGCAGGATAATGTTCGGCGACTTGCCGCCCAGTTCCAGCGAAACCTTCTTCATGTTGCCGGTGGCCGCCTGGGCGATCAGCCGACCGACCTGGGTGGAGCCGGTGAAGGCGATCTTGTCCACGTCCGGGTGCTGCGCCAGCGGCGCGCCAGTGTCGGCACCCAGGCCGGTGATCAGGTTGACCACCCCCGCCGGAAAGCCTGCGGCCTCGATCAACTGCACCAGGCGGATCGCCACCAGCGGCGTCTGCTCGGCAGGTTTGAGTATCGCTACACAGCCGGTGGCCAGCGCCGGGCCGAGCTTCCATACGCACATGGTCAGCGGGAAGTTCCACGGCACGATCAGCGCGCACACGCCCACCGGCTCGCGCAGGGTGTAATTGAGCATCGGTGCGCCACTGGCCGGCGATACGGGCAGCGTGCTGCCTTCGATCTTGGTCGGCCAGCCGGCGAAGTAGCGAATGATGTTCGCCGCGCTGGCCGCTTCACCCCGCGCGTTAGCGATGGGCTTGCCGTTTTCCAGGGTGATCAGTTGCGCCAGTTCCTCGCGGTGCTGGTCCAGCAGGTCGGCCAGGTGCGACAGCAACAGGCCGCGCCGCGCAGGTGACTGCAAGGCCCAGGTGCCGGTAAAGGCAGCGCGTGCAGCCGCGACCGCCGCATTCACATCACGCTCATCGCCTTGGGCGACTTCGGTGAGGGTCTGCTCGGTGGCCGGGTTTTCCACGGCAAAGCGACGACCGCTGGCGGCGTCCTGCCAGGTGCCGCCGATGAACAGACGACCGGGCTGGGCGAGGAACGCCTGGACGGCAGGTAACAAGTGGAACGTGTTCATGGTCGGCTCCTTCACAGCGCCATTTCGATCAGGCAAGGCCCGGCGTCGGCGGCGGCGTTGGCCAGCGCCCGTTGCAGTTCGGCATTGGTGTGCACGGTGCAGGACGGCACGCCGTAGCCGGTGGCCAGGGCCTTCCAGTCGATGCGCGGGCTGTCGAGCACGGTCAGCTTGAGCGATTGCGGGTCGAGTTCGGTCATGCCGAAGCGGCGCAGTTCGTTCTGCAGGATCGCGTAGCGGTGGTTGGCAGCGATCAGGATCACCACCGGCAGTTGCTCGCGGGCGATGCTCCACAGGGTCTGGATGGTGTACTGGGCGCTGCCGTCCGATTGCAGGCAGAACACCCGGTTGCCGCGCTCGGCCAATGCAGCGCCGAAACCCACCGGAATGCCCTGGCCGATGGCGCCGCCGGTATTGGTCAAGACGCGGTGGCGCGCAGCCCCGGCAGACGCCGTGAAAAACGGATAGCCGCAGGTGCCGCCCTCCACCGAGACAATGCAGTCGTGGGGCAGCGCGGCAGCCAGCAGTTGCCCGACCGATTGCGCGCTCAATGCCGCTTCGCCCGGCGGCAGCTCGATGTGCTGCGGCGTGGGGACATAGGCCGGTGCGTTCAGCGCGTCGGCCAGCGCAGTCAGTGCACCGGCCACGTCATCACCGACCTCGGCCAGCGACAGCAGACGCTCACGCTCGGCCAGCCGTGACGGAATGCCTTCATAGCCAAAGTAACTGATGGGCTCCAGCACACCGGCGCACACCACCTTGTCATATTGCTCGAGAATCTCGATGGCCACTTCCGGGAAGTACGGCAGGCGGTCAAGGTCGGGCAAGCCGCCGCCGCGATAGCTCAGGCGCGGAAAGGTCTCGGCGAACAGCCGCACGCCGGGCAGTTGCGCCAGGCGCCCCGCCGCTTCCAGGCCGGCCACCGACAGGCCCTGGTCGCCGACGATAAACACCAGCCGCTGGCCATCGCGCAGGGCCTGGGCCACCGCTTCGATGCGGTCGCCGGCAAAGCGTCGCACTGGCGCACGCAGCGGGCTGAACTGGCCGTGATGGGTGACTGAATTGGACTGCAGGTCCATCGGCAGGATCAGGCTGGCGATCTGGCCCTTGGCTTGCCAGGCGGCGCGCATGGCTTCCTGCAGGTCTTCACCGACACCGGAGGCGGTGCGCGAGGTGCGCACCCAGCTGGACACCGTGCCGGCCAGGGCCTGGATGTCGCTGGCCAGCGGCGGATCGTAATTGACGTGCCAGGACGCGTGGTCGCCGATCACGTTGACGATGGGCGTATTGGCGCGTCGTGCGTTGTGCAGGTTGGCAATGCCGTTGGCAAAGCCCGGGCCCAGGTGCGTCAGGGTCATCGCCGGTTTGCCGGCGATGCGGCCATAACCATCGGCGGCTCCGGTGCACACCCCTTCGAACAGCGACAGCACAGGCTTCAGGGCAGGTGCACTGGCCATGGCCGCCACCAGCGGAATCTCGGTGGTGCCCGGGTTGGCAAAGCAGTACTCGATACCGCTTGCTGCTGCCGCATTCACTATCAGTTGCGCGCCATTCATTGTCTGCCCTCTCGGTTGAGCGTTTTCTTTGATGAGATTTATCACACACAAAAACACACCTAACAAGCATTTTTTACTTTTTATCTCTTAATTTGAGATTTATGCAATAATAAACCCTTCAGATATCTATGGGAGCGGGCTTGCTCGCGAAAGCGTTGTGTCAGTCAACACATCCCTTAATGACACACCGCTTTCGCGAGCAAGCCCGCTCCCTCAGTTGAAGTGCACCGTGGGATTTCCCACCTTGGATCCCTGGCGTTTTCGCCTATAGTGCTAACCCGCGAGCCATCCCTTCCCTAGGAACGAAATGAGCAGCCTGAGTAAATTGCTGAGTGTGCTGGACCTGTTCGGTCCGGCGACGTTGAAGATCGACCCGGACACGATTGCCGAGCGCATGGGCCTGTCGCGGGCCACCGCGTATCGCTACGTCAAGGAATTGTGCGAGGCCGGCCTGCTGACCCGTGTGGACGCCGGTCACTACGGCCTGGGGCCGCGCGTGATCGAGCTGGACTGGATGATGCGCCAGTACGACCCCATCCTCCTGGCGGGGCGCGAACTGATGCACGAACTGTCGGCGCAGACCGGCCTGGCCGTATTCGCCAGCGTTTTCTACGACGGACGCATCATCAACACCTACATTGCCGAACCCACCGACACCTACCACTTCTCCTTCGGCCGTGGGCACCCGCTGCCGTTTTTTTGCGGTGCGCAATCCAAGGTGCTGATCGCCTTCCAGAAAGGCCGCCGCCTGCAACGCCTGTTCGAAGAACACCTGGCTGGCGACCCGGACAGCCCCTACGACTGGGCCAGCTTTGCCAAGGCCACGAAAAAGATCCGCAAGGACGGCTACTGTATGACCCACGATGAACTCAACCTGGGCCTCACCGGTATCGCCGCGCCGATCATCCAGCCGGATATCGACGAAGTGATCGGCAGCCTGTCGGCCGTGGGCAGCACCCAGAGCTTCAAGCTGCTGCGTCAGGAGACCGTGATTGAAATGGTGATGGACACCACGCGGCGCATTGCCGACAACCTGCGCAACACGTCGCCGTCAGGCACGGCGGACGCCTGAGTCAGAGTCGTCAGAACGGCACGGCGACGGTCAGCTGGCTGTAAACGTTGGTGCCATTGCCCCCGACCTGATTGCCGCCGGTAGTGGCGTCCTGCTTGGGCTTATAGAGGCCGATCAGCGGCGTGATAATCAGGTGCGGGTTGACGGCCCATTCGGCATACACATCCAGCTCGCGCGCATCGAGGTTCAGCGCGTTGCTTTTGCGTACGGTGTCGAAGTCGAAGTACAGCGCGCCCAGAGTCAGGTTTTCCAGGGGCGTGGCCTTGAGCGCCACATGCTGGATGCTGGTGTTGCTGTTGAACGGCCCCGTGTAGTTGCCGGCGATTTCACCCTGCAGCCAGGTGCCGTAACCGCCGCTCACGCCGGTGAACAGCGAATCCCATTTCTGCGAGTAGCGCGTGTAGCGGTAGCTGACCTTCGGCGTCCAGGCGACGTCGGCAAAGGTGTAGCCGGCTTCGCCGTACCAGGCTTTTTCGGGGCCGCTGTCCTTGTCCTGCCAGGCGTATTCGAACGCCAGGCTGACGTTGGGCAGGCCGGCATCGCCTTCGCCGCGCACGCTGTACACGTTCATGCCCTTGCGCTGGCGCTGCAGATCAGTGGCCCAGCGCTCGTTCACATCGATGCCGTGCACCCAGGTCAGGCCCAGGGTGCCGGGTTTGGCGGTGTAATCAAGGGTGCCGGCGGCCACTTCGGTTTCTGCCTGGGCGCGGTTGTCGGACTTGAGCCACAACAGGCTGCCATGCAGGCCATCCTTGCCGCCCAGGCGCAGCAACGCGGTCTGATCGAAGGCATGCCGCGCGGCCAGGTAATACGCACCGCCACGGTTCATGCTGCCATTGGCCGGGCCCTTGCCCAGGTTGGGCCCGTCGTCGTTGACCAGAAAACCACTGCCAAGCTTGACCACCTGGCGCCCGCCGGATAGGTCCACGCCGTCCTTGCCCAGGGCCGGGAACAAATCGCCGGAACGCCAGCCCAGGTAAGCGTCTTCGATCTTGGTGGTGCGCTCGGAGCCCAGGGTATTGCCGGCCGGATCGCCCTCGCCCCAGGTCGCCGAGCTGACCAGCGCGAAGGCGCCGTAGGCGGTGCCGTTGCCCGCAAGCGTCTGGTCGCCGCTCAGGCCGTATTTGATATAGCCTTCGCGCCAGCTCGATCCACCCGGCCTGCCGTCGTAGTTCTTGCGGCTGTTGAACAGGCCGAACACGGCGGTCATGTCGGCATTCAGGTGCCGGCTGTCGTCGCTGTACAGCTCATAGGCCTGGGCCTGGCTGATGGCGCAGAGCGTCAAGCTACAGGCGAGCGTGCCGCAGAGAAATGAAGGGGATGGATAACGCATGGTCGAAGCTCCTTGGGGTTATTCAGCAGCGCGTTTATTGACGAACAACAATTGCTGGCCGGTGAATTCCAGCAGTCCCTCAAGGCCGAATTCGACGCCGAAACCGGACATCTTGCTGCCGCCGAACGGCGTGTTCGGCTGAATACGCGCATGGCAGTTGACCCACGCCACGCCGCTTTCCAGGCGGCTGGCCAGGGCCTGCGCCTGCTCGCTGTCCGGGCCCCATACCGAGCCTCCAAGACCCATGTCGCCGGCATTGGCGCGGCGCAGCACGTCTTCCACATCCTCATAAGCGATCAGCGGCAATACCGGGCCAAACTGCTCTTCGTCCACCAGACGATGGCCGTCGGTGACGTCCGCGACCAGCGTCGGCGGGTAAAAGAACCCTGGCCGGTCCAGCCGTGCGCCGCCGCACAACACCCGTGCACCCTGGGCGCGCGCATCGGCGACCAGCGCCTGCACCAGCTCCAGTTGATCGAGGTTCTGCACCGGGCCGAAATTAACGCCCGGCTCCAGGCCGTCACCGACCACCTGGCGCTCGGCAATCTGCGTCAGCGCCTCGGCGAACTCTTGGTACTGGGACTGATGCACGTACAGGCGCTTGAGCGCGGCGCAGGTCTGGCCCATGTTGAGGAAAGCGGCCTGGAAGATCTCTTCGGCCACTTCGTCCACGGGCGTGCCGGGCAATACGATTGCCGCGTCGTTGCCGCCCAGCTCCAGGGTCAGGCGCTTGAGGTTGGCGGCGGCGCCGCGCATCACGCTCTGGCCAGTGGCGGTGGAGCCGGTGAACACGATCTTCTGGATGCCCGGGTGCGTGGTGATCGCGCTGCCGAACCCCTGCTCGCCGGTCACGCAGTTGATGACGCCATGGGGCACGTGCCGCGCGATGATCTCCGCCAGACGCAGGGTGCTCAACGGCGTCAGGCTCGACGGCTTGCTGATTACGCAGTTGCCCGCGCGCAGCGCAGGCATGATGTGCCACACGGCAATCATGAACGGCCAGTTCCACGGTGTGATCGACGCCACCACACCCAGCGGCTTGCGATGCAGCTCGACGCGCTGGGTCGGGGTCTCTTCCACCAGTTCCACGGCGATTTCCTGCCCGGCGGCATAGCGCGTCCAGGCGGCGGCGCCCATGACCTCGGAAAACGCCAGTTCCAGCGGCTTGCCCTGCTCCATCACGATCAGCCGGGCCAGTGCGTCGGCGTCCTGCTCGATGTCATTGGCAATCGCGTTCAGATGCTCGCAACGCCGTTCATGGGTGCTGTGGCGCCAGGTTTTGAATGCGGCCTGGGCGGCGGCCACCGCCTCGTCCAGTTGGCCCAGCGAGCCGGCCGGGCATTGCGCGAAGGCGCTGCCAGTGGCCGGATTGATCACCTCGAACTGACCGTTTTCACCGGCAACCTGAACACCGTTGATGAGCATCTTGTAAGCGTGCATGTGCAATTTCCTTTAACGCAGATGAGGCCTGCCGGACACCGGCAGGCGATCAATTCACAGTGGGGATGGCGCGAGCGAGGCCTTAGAGCTTGTGGCTGCCCAGGGCCAGGAAGCGCTGCGGCGCCACCTTGCGCAGGCGCGCGGCGAGGTAAAGGCCGCCCAGCAGTGCAGCGGGAATCACCGCACACAGGCTGTAGGACAGGAGCTGACTGGCACCGGTCAGCACATCAAAATGCGCCACCGCCAGCACCAGCACGCAGAGCAAGGCCACGCACGAAAACACCGGCAAAATGCGCCCGCGCAGCACATTGACCTTGAGCTCCGGATGCCGGTGGAAATACACGCAGATGGCCACCGAGGTGATCGCCATCAGCAGGATCACGCACAGGGTCGCCAGGTTGGAGAACCAGGCGAACAGTTGCAGGATCGGATCGGCGTCCATTGCGGCAAAAATCAGCACCACCACGGCGGCGATCAGGCTCTGCAAGGCCGAGCCCATGTGCGGGCTCTGGTGCACGCGGTGGGTGGTGCCCAACAGGCTGTGCAGCAGGCCGTCACGGCCGATGGCATAGAAGTAGCGCGCCGCTGCATTATGGAACGCCAGCAGCCCGGCATAGATGCTGACGATGAACAGCACACGGATGACCTGGGTCAGGTGCGGGCCGACAAAATGGTCGGACATGCCGTAGATCAGGGTGGTCGGGTCCTGCATGGCTTGCAGCAGCGGCACGATCTTGTCGGCGCCCACGCCCACTATCATCGACCACACCGACAGCGTGTAGAACGCGCCGATCAGCAGCACCGAACAGTAGGTGGCAATCGGGATGGTGCGCTTGGGGTCTTTGGCTTCTTCGCCGTAGATGGTGGTGGCCTCGAAGCCGATGAAGGCGGCGAAGCAGAACAGCAGGCCGATGGACGGCGTACCGCTGGTGAAGTGCTGAGGGGTGAACGAGTCGAGATTGACACCGCTGTCACCGCCAGTCTTCAGAATGGCGAAATCGAGGATGAGGATTGCCAGGTACTCGGCGACCACCACCAGCGACAGCACCTTGGCCGACAGGTCGATCTTGCGATAGCCGAGAAACGCAATGCTGGCCATCGCCATCAGCGAATAGGACCACCAGGGCAACACTACCCCCGCGACACTTTCCATGGTGCCGCTGACCACGCCGCCGAACATGCCATACAGCGCGATCTGCAGAATGTTGTAGGCAAACATCGCCAGCACCGCCGCCGAGCCGCCGGCCAGGCCGCCCAGGCCACGGGAGGTGAACGCGTAAAAACCGCCGGCGTTGGTGACGTGGCGGGACATGGTGGTGTAACCCACCGAAAACGCCAACAGCACCAGCAATGCCAGAATCAGCAAGGCCGGGGTGCCGGCACCGTTGCCCAGCATGATGCCGATGGGAAAGCCACCAGCGATGACACTGAGCGGGCTTGCCGCCGAAATCACGAAGAAGATGATAAAGCCGACACCCAGGGCGCCACGCTTGAGCTCCGTGGAACTGTTGACCGGTAGAGATACGCTCATGTTGTTGACCTTATTGTATGAGGCAGTCGCTGTGGGGTGGCCCCGATCCAGCTGCAATCGGTGCCGGGTTGCGCTTTTATTGTTGAGGTTACACGCTGGTTTCGATGCTATGCCCGGCCGTGAGCACCTCGCTATCCCAAATCGGTAACATCGCGGGCCACGCCCCAAAACAGGTCAATGCCGCGGCACTCCCGGCCGATTCGGGATAGCGGTGCGGGTTCGGCGCCGCGCATGCTAGGGTCAGCCCCCTTTGCCTGCCTGAACCTGGAGTTACTCGTGTTGGCCATTCAATTATCGAGCCCGGCCCATGTCGTCTAAGCGTCGCTGGTTGATCCTGGCGATTATTTCCAGCGCCTTGCTGCTGATCGTCATCGACATGACGGTGTTATACACCGCGCTGCCCACCCTGACCCGCGAGCTCGGCGCGAGCGCCTCGCAGAAGCTGTGGATCATCAATATCTACGCACTGATCGCCGCCGGCCTGCTGCTGGGCATGGGCACGCTGGGCGATCGCCTGGGGCACAAACGCCTGTTTATCGGCGGGCTGAGCGTGTTCGGGGTGTTCTCGCTGATTGCGGCCTTCTCGCCATCGGCCAACGTATTGATCGGCGCCCGGGGTTTTCTGGCGGTCGGCGCGGCGATGATGATGCCCGCCACCCTGGCGCTGATCCGCTTGACGTTCAACGACGAACGCGAACAGGCCATGGCGTTTGGCATCTGGGCATCGGTGGCCTCCGGCGGCGCGGCGCTGGGGCCGGTGGTCGGCGGCCTGCTGCTGGAACACTTCTGGTGGGGCTCGGTGTTTCTGATCAACGTGCCGATTGTGCTGGTGGCCTTACTGCTCGGGGTGACGCTGATTCCCGAGCATCCGGGCAATCCCCGGCGCCACTGGAACTGGCTGGGCTCGCTGCAGGTCATGGTCGGTTTGATCAGCATCGCCTATGCCGTCAAGGAGCTGGGCAAACGCTCGCCCTCCTTCGCCGCCATGCTGGTGGCGATACTGCTGGGTACGTTGTTCCTGGCAATGTTCATCCGGCGCCAGCGCCGTGCCGCGCAGCCCATGCTTGAGCTGTCACTGTTCGCCGAGCCGCTGTTCAGAAATGCGGTGATTGCAGCACTTGCCTCAGCCCTAGCGTTTATCGGCATGGAGCTGGTGTTCAGCCAGCGCCTGCAATTGGTGCTGGGCATGTCGCCGCTCGCGTCGGCGCTGTTCATCCTGCCGTTGCCGCTGGGTTCCTTCGTTGCCGGGCCGCTGGCCGGCTATTACCTGTCGCGCCTGGGCAGCCGGCGCATGCTGTTCTGGACCCTGCTGCTGTCGGCCGCGGCGATGCTCGCGTATCTGTTGCTGTGCAACGCGGCGGTACCGGCGCAGATTGCCAGTCTGGCGCTGTTGGGCATGGCCATGGGCGCGGCCCTGACGGCGGCCTCCAGCACCATCATGCTCAGCGTGCCCACCGACCAGGCCGGCATGGCTGCGTCCATCGAGGAAGTCTCGTTTGAACTGGGCGGTGCCGCCGGGGTGACGCTGGCGGGCAGCCTGCTATCGGCGATATACGCCTGGTCGACGAGCCTGACGATTCCACCCAGACTGGGCCTGAACCCGTTGACGTTCGAGAGCCTGGACGATGCGTTGCTGGTCGCTGCAACGCTGCCGAGCGACGACGCTGCGCTGCTGACGGGGCTGGCACGCGCGGCGTTCGATGCAGGTTTTATTGCCGTGCTGGCGGTGCTGTCGGCCCTGTTGTTGGTAGCGGCGCTGCTGGTCAGGTTCAGTCGGCGCTGAATCGGCCGATGTAATGACATACCCAATAAGAAGTCAGTGGCCCAGGCCAACTGATAATCCACTGGCACGCTGTTCACTTGCGAGATCAACCCATGCTCGACGCCCTCTCCATCCGCATGAAAATCATCCTGCTCTCCGGCCTGTGCCTTTTGGGCGTGATCGGCCTGATCGTCGGCATGAACCTCTACCAGAGCAGCCAGAACAACCGCTTGATCAGCACCTCCAGCGGCAGGATGCTGACCGACAGCGGTGAAAACCTGCTGCAGGCCAAGGCCGCCGAGCAGGCGAGCAACTTGCAGCGGGCCTTCGGCAACAACCTGCTGCTGATCACGGGCCTTGCCGACCAGGCGATCCATTTGCGCAGCATGGCGGTGCAGCGCGGGTTGCCGCCCGCAGCCTTGCGTGAGGAACTGAACCGCAGCCTCAACACCACCTTCGAGCACAACCCCCAGGTGCTGGGGCTGTGGCTGGTGTTCGAGCCGAATGCGCTGGGGGCCGAGGACAGCGAGTTCGTCAACGACGCCGCGCGCGCCTCCAACGAAACCGGACGCTTCGCCAGCGCGTGGAACCGCGGTGCCGGCCCGGCGGTGAACATCCTGATTCCCGAAACCGACCTGCAGAAAACCGAGCTGAGCATCAGTGGCGCCCCCTATAACAGTTGGTACACCTGCCCCCGCGACACGCGGCGCACCTGCCTGATGGCGCCCTACGCCGACACCCAGGCCGGCCAGGTGCAATTGATGACCACCCTGTCGATGCCCTTGATTGTCGACGGCAAAGTCATTGGCACCCTCGGCGTGGACCTTGCCCTCGGCGCGCTGCAAGCGGCCGCCGGCGAGGCCCAGCGCACGCTGTTCAACGGTGCGGGCAGCATGCTGATTGTGTCCGACAGCGGCGTGCTCGCCGCCTACAGCAAGGACGCCGGCCAGATCGGCAAACCAGTCACCGCCGCCCTGGGCGATGCGGGTAAGGCACTGCTCGCGGCATTGGCGCAAAAACAACCGCAGGTGCTGGCCCAGGATGACTTGATCCGCGCGGTCTACCCGGTGGCGCCGATTCCCGACGCGGCGCCGTGGGGCGTGGTCATTGATCTGCCCAAACAGGTGTTGCTGGCCGACTCGGTGGCGTTGCAGGCACTGCTCGACCAGACGCAGACCCGCGACACCCTCATGGCATCGCTGGTGGCCATCAGTGCCGGGCTGCTGGGCCTGCTGCTGATGTGGCTGACCGCCTCCGGCGTGACGCGTCCGATCAACAGCGTCGCGCAGATGCTCAAGGCCATCGCCAGCGGCGACGGCGACCTGACCCAACGCCTGGATTACCGCAGGAAAGACGAACTGGGTGAACTGGTGAGCTGGTTCAACCGCTTCCTCGACAAACTGCAACCGACCATCGCGCAGATCAAGCAGAGCATCACCGACGCACGCGGCACCGCCGACCAGTCTTCCGATATCGCACGGCAGACCAGCGAAGGCATGCAGGTGCAGTTTCGCGAAATCGACCAATTGGCGACCGCGTCCAATGAGATGAGCGCCACCGCCCATGAAGTCGCCCATAGCGCTTCGAGCGCGGCCCAGGCGGCGCGCGGGGCCGATCAGGCGTCCAGGGATGGCATCATGCTGATCGAACGCAGCACCCGCGACATCACCGCCCTGGCCAGCGAAGTCAGCAAAGCCGTCACCGAGGTCGAAGCGCTCGCGGTCAACAGCGAGCAGATCGGCTCGGTGCTGGAGGTGATCCGCAGCATTGCCGAACAGACCAACCTGCTGGCCCTGAACGCTGCCATCGAAGCGGCACGCGCCGGGGAAAGCGGCCGTGGCTTTGCGGTGGTGGCCGATGAAGTGCGCAACCTGGCCAAACGTACGCAGGATTCGGTGGAGGAAATCCGCCTGGTGATCGAGCGCATCCAGAGCGGGACGCGGGGTGTGGTGACCACCATGCATGCCAGCCAGACGCTGGCCCAGGACAACGCCGGGCAGATTCATCAGGCCGTGCAGGCCCTGGGCAGGATCAGCGAAGCGGTGACGGTGATCAGTGACATGAACCTGCAGATCGCCAGTGCGGCAGAGGAGCAGAGCGCGGTGGCCGAGGAAGTCAATCGCAACGTCGCGACCATTCGCGGCGTCACAGAGACCCTCACGGAACAGGCCGCCGAGTCAGCGCAGATCAGCAGCCAACTCAACGCCCGGGCCAATCAGCAGATGAAACTCATGGACCAATTCCGCGTATAGCGCCCGCTGTACCCATGAGGAAGGCTGTGGCGAGCAGGCTTGTTGTGGCAGTTGGACTTGCTGTGGCAGTTGGGCTTGTTGTGGCAGTTGGACTTGTTGTGGCAGTTGGACTTGTTGTGGCAGTTGGACTTGTTGTGGCGAGCGGGCTTGCCCCGCGTTGGGGTGCGAAGCGCCCCCAATCGATGAACATGCGGTATCCCTGACACTACGCAGAGCCTGATTTTGGGGCTGCTGCGCAGCCCAACGCGGGGCAAGCCCGCTCGCCACAACAAGCCCGCTCGCCACAGGTCCGTTCGCCACAGGAATGTCGCTGTCTGAAACGTTGGGTGTTAAATCAACACGCTATTTTGTGTTTGATGAGACGCAGCACGTGAGGTGTGCGACGGCAGCTCGGCGAACAACGCGTGATATTCCGCGGCGAAATGGCTGAGGTGGTAGAACCCCCATTGCGCGGCCGCATCGCCGATGCAGAGCTGCGCGGCAGGGGTGGACATCAGGGTGCGGCGCACGCCGTTGAGCCTGATGGACCGCAAATAATTCAACGGCGTGGTCTCGGCCACGGCGCGAAAGCTGTTCTGCACGGTGCGCCGGCTCACCTGCAGGCGTTCGCACAGGTCGTTGACGCTGGGCACGTCGAACTGCCCGGTGGTCGCCAGGCGATGGCATTTCTCGACGATAAAACTGCGCGTGGAGCTGGGCGTACGCTGTTGCTTGTCACAGGAAGGATCGCTCATCAGTTGCACCAGCTCGTCGAGCAGGGCCTGCTCCAGCAGGCGCGCCTGCGAGTCGCTCAGCTCGCCGGCCATGGCTTGGGCGAACCGTGCGAGCAAACGGCGGCGAGCGTCGGCGAAGCGCTGGGGGGAAACCCGGATCACCGGCTGACGCAGCAATAGACTGAGGTCCCTGGGCGACGCCGTGTGCGCCAGCGCCTGCTCGAACAATTCGCGCTCGAAGGTGATGGACAGCAATTGCATGCCCATCGGCATATGGAACATGAACTCCTCGCCGCCGTGCAGGAAAAACAGGCTGCTGTCGTCGACCTCACGGCCCTGCATCCGCACCGATCCCGGCACATTGATCGGCACCGCAAAGCACATCTTGTTGCGTGGCGCCACGCCGTGCTGCACCACGCGCTGGTTGATCTGTTCGAGGAAAACGTGGCACCCGGCGGTGGTCAGCTGCATCAGCGAACTCTCGGCCGCGCCGGCGGTGAGCTGGCTGTAGTCCTGGTGCCACTGCTGAACATTGGCCGCGTGCACATGCACATCGTGAAAATGGCTGACGCTTTGATTTCTCATCATGCGCGATATTCTCCGCAATTTTTTTATTTTAAAGCCAGCTTCGTGCCAGATAGTCTCACATAGGCCAAATATTGCAATATTTCAACATTATTTCCGGCTCGCAAAAAACCGCTGCGCAGCGCGCCCATGTGCCGATTCGGGATACCCGCCACGGGCAGGTCACGCCGATGATCGGTACACCTGAATAGACCTGCCAGAGACCCATCATGAGTGAAGCCCAGCTTGAAGCCCTCCACTTCGCCGATGCACCGCGCATCATTTCCGGCGCCCTGCCCGGCCCCAGGACCTGCGAGGCCCTGGCGTTGTCGGCGCGCACCGAGTCGATGGCGCGCGGCGGCGGACGCATGCCGATCGCCATGGACCGTGCTTTTGGCGCCACCTTCAAGGACCCGGACGGCAACACCTATATCGACCTCTCCGCCGGCGTCGGCGTGAGCAGCGTCGGCCGCTGCCACCCCAAAGTGGTGCAGGCGATCCGCGACCAGTCCGAAGTGCTGATGCACGCCCTGGAGATCAACAGCACCCGACGCACCGAACTGGCCGCCAAGCTTTCCGAAATTGCGCCGGACGGCCTGCGTGGTGACTGCATCACCTTCTTCACCCAGAGCGGCAGCGATGCGCTGGAAGCGGCGATCAAGTTCGCCAAGCGCATCACCGGGCGCCACCAGATCATCGCCTTCCATGGCGGTTACCACGGTGTATGGAACGCCTCGGGCTCGCTCACCACCGGTACCGCTTACCGCAAGGGCTTCGGCGCGCAGATGGGCGGTGTGATTCATGCGCCCTACCCCTACGCCTATCGCTTCCCGTTCGACACCACGCACAAGAGCGCCGAACAGATCGCCGGCGAGTACGTTGATTACCTCCTGAACACGCCCTACACCGCCGCCGATGACGTGGCTGCGGTGATCGTCGAGCCGGTGCAGGGCGAAGGCGGCTACGTGCCGCCGTCGCCGGAGTTCTTGCAGATTCTGCGCCAGGCGTGCGACCGCAGCGGCACCCTGTTGATCGTCGACGAGGTGCAGTCAGGCGCGGGGCGCACCGGCAAGATGTGGGCAGTGGAGCACTCGGGGGTCAAGCCCGACATGCTCACCTTTGGCAAGGGCATCGGCAGCGACCTGCCGATGGCGGGGTTGATCATGCGTTCGGATCTGGCGGCGCAGATTCCTGATGGGTCGATGCCCAATACCTTCGCGGCAAACTCGCTGTCGGCGGCGGTGGCGCTGACCAATATCGCGATTCTGCAGGACCCGGAGCTGGATCTGCTGAGGCGCGCGCATACGCTGGGGCTGGAGGCGCAGGAGTATATCCGTGGGTTTGGCAGCCGGTTTGTGGGTGAGGTGCGTGGGCGTGGGCTGATGATCGGGATTGAGCTGGTGGAGGATCCGCTGACCAGGGCGCCGCTGGAGCCGCAGAAGATTGGGGCGTTGATGGGGTTTCTGATGAGCCATGGGGTGTTGATGATTCCTTGTGGGCGGTACGGGAATGTGATGCGGGTGATGCCTTCGTTGACGATTACGCGGGGGTTGTTTTTCAGGGCCTTGGATGTGTTTCGGGAGGCTCTGGCGTCGCTTGAGGAGTGAGGTTTTGGACGTGACGCGGGTTTGAGATGTGGGAGTTGGCTTGCCTGCGATAGCGGTTTGACTGGGTACATATCCGGTGCTGCGGTAACGGCGGCTTAGGGTTCCGCCCTTACGGCGGGTCACTTTTGGAAAGAGCCCAAAAGCAGATCAAAAGCAGATCAAGAGCGGATCAAAAACGAATTATTTATGGAGGCTGGTATGGGTCAGCGTTTGAATCACTTTATTAATGGCTTGGCCTCTGAGGCTTCGGCGGGTGGGCGGGTTGAGCTGGTCAATCCGGTGACGGAGCAGGTTTATGGCAGTTTTGCGCGGGGTACGGTCGAGGATGTGGATCGGGCGGTGAACGCGGCGTTTGAACAGCTTGAGCGTGGCGAGTGGAGTCGGTTTGATGGGGCGCAGCGCGCTCGGGTGTTGTTGAAGCTGGCTGATCTGGTGGAACGCGACAGTGAGTTGCTGGCGGATATGGACGCCGATGCTATCGGGCGTTCGCCGATGGAGCCGCGGCGGATGGATTTGCCCAATGTGCTGGCCAATCTGAGGGCGGCGGCGGGTTGGGCCAATCAGTTGGAAGGCCGGACCATTCCCAGCGGTGGATATTTCGGCACCAGAACCCTGTCGTACACCGTGCGTGAGCCGGTGGGTGTGGTCGGGGCCATTGTGCCGTGGAATTCGCCGTTGATGATCACCGTATGGAAGCTCGCGGCGTTGCTGGCCGCAGGCTGCACGGTGGTGATCAAGCCTTCGGAAGAGACTCCACAGTCAGCCCTGCACTTGGCGGTGCTGGCGCAGGAAGCGGGTTTTCCAGACGGTGTGATCAACGTGGTCACCGGTTACGGCAATGAGGTGGGTCGGGCGCTGTGTGAGCATCCGCACATCGCCAAGATCAGCTTCACCGGCAGCCCCGAAGCCGGGCGTGAGATCCAGCGCACCGCCGGGGTGCTGTTCAAGCATGTTGCACTGGAACTGGGCGGCAAGAGCCCACAGATCGTGTTCGACGATGCGTCCTTCGAGGACGCGCTGCGCGGCTGCAGCCTTGGGCTGTTCGCCAACCAGGGGCAAATTTGTGCGGCCGGGTCGCGCATTCTGGTGCAGCGCGGCATCGCCGATCGCTTCGCGGCGGCGCTTGCCGAGGCGGCGCGCGCGGTCAAGGTGGGCGACCCGCGCGAGCCCGGTGTGCAGATGGGGCCGGTCGCGAAGAAAGCGCAATGGGAGCGAGTCAATCGCTATATCCAGCTGGGCATCGACGAAGGCGCCACCCTCCTCGCTGGCGGCGTGTCGAGCCCGGAACAGGGCTGGTTCGTACGCCCGACCATTTTTGCCGACGCGCGCAATGACATGGCGATTGCCCGCGACGAAATCTTCGGCCCGGTGGGCACAATCATTCCTTTCGACAACGAAGTGGATGCCGTCGCCCTGGCCAACGACTCCGCCTACGGCCTGGCAGCCACAGTGTGGACCGCCGACCTGGTGCGCGCCCATCGCGTGGCCGCAGCGGTAAAGGCTGGCGCGGTGGGCATCAACTGCTGGAGCCCGCTGGATGCAAACCTGCCCTGGGGCGGCGTCAAGACCAGCGGCATCGGCCGTGAAGGCGGGTTTGGCGGCGCGTTGGCCTATACCGAAGAAAAGGTCATCACGGTGTTGCTACCCAATTGAGCGCAGCCCTTTATCCATGGAGAGATGTCGATGAACACCGAAACGATTGACCGATATCCAACCTCTTTGCGCATGCTGCACTGGGTGCGCGCGGTGCTGATTGCCGGGCTGCTGTGGGCGGGCTGGCATATGACCGGGCTGGCCGATGAAGTGGCAAGCAAATATGAGCTGTATTACCCGTGGCACAAATCCTTCGGAGTGCTGGCGTTCATGCTGGTGCTGGTGCAGATCGTGTTGCGCTGGCGAACCCCGGTGCTGCCGTCACCGCCCCCAACGTTGGCAGCCCATGAGCGGTTTTTGTCACGGCTGGTGCAGCGGGCGATGTATGTGCTGATCGTGGTGGTGCCGTTGATGGGTTACTCGATGTCGAGCACTTACACGATGAGTGATGGGGTGTTTTTTTTCGGGGTGAATCTGCCGGAGTTGCTGGCGAAGAATGATGAGTGGTTTGTGGTGTTTCAGTGGTTGCACAAGGTGTGCGCTTATACGTTGCTTGGGTTGATTGTGGTGCATGTACTGGGGGCGCTTAAGCATCGGTTTTTTGATAGGGATCCGCGCAATGATGTGTTGCGTCGGATGCTCTGAGGGATTGGTTTTTTGGCTGGGGGGACGCGGGTAAATGTGGGAGGGACTCCCTATGACTTTTTGTCGGTGTACATATCCGTTGCTGCGGTCACGGCGGCTTAGGGTTCCGCCCTTACGGCGGGTCACTTTTGGAAAGAGCCCAAAAGTAACCAAAAGGCTCTTGCCCCACCACTCGGCACCTCGCTAAGGCTCGGTGTGCCCGCACGCAGGCCAGCGTGGTTGACGGGGCGCTTGAGATCAAGATCAAAAGCGGATCAAAAGCGGAGCGGAGCGTTGAGCTGCGGCGAAATGGCGCATGCCTTGTGCTTTCACTTGGGCGGTTAACTGCGGCTAAATAGCGGCCCCTTTGTGTCGACTGCCTTGATGCCCATGTTTTCACGCATCAGTCCCTGGATTGCCTGCCTGGCCTTGCTGCTGAATATGCTGGCCATGCCGCTCAGCCGTGCCATGCAGGCGCCGGATAGCGGCTTGATGCTGTGGGGTGGGTTCTGTTCGTCGCATGCACTGCCACCAGGCTTTGACAAGCTGGTCGTGCCGTTCAAGTCGGCGCCTGCGTCCGGTGAGATGAAGCACGGTGACTGTTGCTGCGGGCATGCCGGTCTGGCGGCGTTGCCGTCCAGTCATTACCGCCATTTTCTGCCGCGTTATGCACCGGATATTGTCCTTGATGATCCGCTGTTGCCCGCGCTGCATCCCAGGATTCGCTGGCCGAGCCTGAGCCCGCGTGCCTCCCCTGTGACCTGATTGCCCGAACTTCATGTTTCAGCCGCGCGATTGCGTGGCTGAACGTCCTTGACGTTTTTCAGGTTTCAGGAAGCGTGCCTTATGCCTGCTCCATTTACTCTGCCGCGCGCAAAGCGTGTGGCTGTGCCCTGCTCACTCTGGCCGATGCTCTCGGTGAGCCTGCTTGCCTTTTCTTCATTGGCCTTGGCGGACGAAAGCTCCGCCCTCACCCTTGGCGCTGTCGCAATCCAGGGCACCAGCGATGACAGTGGCCCGCTCGGCACGCGCGGCGTGCTCGGTTCGGTGGACATCCTCGGCGCCGATGTCGTGGAGAAAATGCCGGTCAACTACAGCTGGGAGCTGTTCAGCCGAGCGCCGGGGGTGATGCTTACCCAGTTCAACCAGGGCACCACCTCCGGCAAGATTTCGTTTCGCGGTTTCAACGGCGAAGGTGAAGTGAACGCGGTGAAGCTGCTGATTGACGGCATTCCCAGTAACAGCAACGACGGCAACATGCCCTTCATGGACATGATTTTCCCGCTGGAACTGGACAGCATCGAAGTGGTGCGCGGCACCAGCGATCCCCGTTACGGCCTGAACAACATCGCCGGTAACGTGAACATGCTCACCCGCACCGGCGGCGACTACACCCGTGCGCGCATCCGTTACGCCAGCGATGACACCCGTGAAACCCAGTTCGCCAAGGGCATCGAGAGCAGCAACTGGACGCAGAATTACTTTTTCGCCTACCAGAAAGCAGACGGCTATCGCGATCACGCCGAGGCAGACAAAGTCTCGCTGTCCGGCAAGTGGTTCTATACCCCGGACGACAATCGCTACCGCATCGGCCTGATCGCCCGCCATTACGAAACCGAGGCCCAGGAACCCGGTTATCTGAGTGCCGACGATGCGCACCAGCATCCCCGCATGAGCAATGCTTACAACGCGAGCGACAAAGGGACGCGGCGCATGAATCAGCTCAGCCTGCACCTTGATACCGAGCTGGCGGAGACGCTTTCGTGGTCGGCCAAAACCTACCTCAACACCTTCGATGATCGACGCTGGACCCAGTACTGGCGCACCAGCGCCCAGCAGGAACGTGACGCTTACGAGACCCAGTACGGCGCCCTCACCTCTCTGACCTGGCGCCCCGCCGTCAGCGGGCTGTACCACTTCGCCCTGGAAGGCGGCACGGATATCCAGCGCCAGCAGAACACCAGCGAGCGCTACCGCACCCTGAACCGCGCGCGCCAGGCGCAGACCCGGGACCAGCAGTTCGACTTCGATACCGTCGGTGCGTACGTGCAGGCCGAGATTCAACCGTTCGAATCGCTGAAGATCATCCCCGCGTACCGCGTCGACCGGATCCAGGGTGACTTCACCAATGAAATGACCGGCACGGACTACGCCATCAACGACTACGGGCTGATCAAGCAACCCAAGCTCAGCGTGGTGTATTCGCCCTGGGACGTGGCCAG
This sequence comes from Pseudomonas trivialis, assembly GCF_036864995.1. Lineage (NCBI taxonomy): Bacteria > Pseudomonadati > Pseudomonadota > Gammaproteobacteria > Pseudomonadales > Pseudomonadaceae > Pseudomonas > Pseudomonas trivialis. The sequence goes on from NZ_CP142151.1 coordinate 2,962,602, forward strand.
CGTCTACGCCAACTGGGGCCGCACCTTCCAGGTGGGCACCGGGGCAGCCGCCTACAAGATCCCGCCGCGTGACACCGACCTTGCGCCATCGATCAACGAAGGTTGGGAGACCGGCATCAAGTTCACCCCTGCCGACTGGGTCGATGGGCGCATTGCCTACTGGCAACAGGAGGCCAGCGGCGAAGTCAGCCGCCGGCTCAACGACCCCAGCGGCGAATCGGACAATGTCGGCCAGACCCGCCGCTGGGGCTACGACGCGCAGCTCAACCTGCACCCGAACGAGCGCACCGAGATCTGGCTGGCCTACGCCTGGCAGTACTCGAAAATCCTCCAGCCCAGCGCGACCCTACCGGGCAGCAAAGGCCGCGAAATCGACCACATTCCCCATCATTTGTACAACGCCGGCATTCGTTACCAGGCCACACCGGCCCTGCAACTCAGCGCGTGGATGAATGGGCAGACTCACTATTATCTGGAGCGGGAGAACACCCAGGGCACTTACGGCGGTTATGTGTTGATGAACCTTGGTGCCGTTTACCGGGTGACGGAGTCGGTCAGTGTTGATCTGCAGTTGAAGAACCTCACTAACCGTTACTACGAATATGCGTGGTATGACCCGGATGGGGCCAGGGCATCGCTGCATTCGCCGGGGGATGGGCGGACGCTGATGAGTGGGGTGACGTTGGATTTTTAGGGCTTGGTGTACATGTCCGTTATTTAGGTAACGGCTGATATTGGTTCCGCCCTTACGGCGGGTCACTTTGGAAAAGAGCCCCAAAGTAACCAAAGGGCTCTTGCCCCACCACTCGGCACCTCGCCCAGGCTCGGTGTGCCCGCACGCAGGCTTGAATCCGTGGGCCGCCGCAATGGGCCATCCTTGGCCCAGTGCGGCTAACCCGGCGTCCTGCCGGGTTACCCACGGATTCAAGCCTGCGTTCGGCCAGCGTGGTTGACGGGGCGCTGAGATCAAGATCAAAAGCTAAAGCAAAGCAGATCAAAAGCAGACAGTGTTCTATCTGATCCATGGAGATCCAAATGTGGGAGGGGGCTTGCTCCCGATGGCGTTGTGTCAGCTACCAACAAGCTGACTGACACTCAGCCATCGGGAGCAAGCCCCCTCCCACATTTTTATAGCGTCCGGCAAAAATCAGTCAGCTTGAAGCTCTAGCAAGCAACTCCAACCCCTCCTGCAACGCCGGAAACAAACTGTTATTAAAGTTGTTCCACCGCAGCTCAAGGATGGTGTCTTCAGGCGAAATCTGCGTCTTGAGCACGTCATGCAACACCTCCCCCGAGTCGATCCCGTTGTCCACGTAATGAAACGACGCCCCGGTGAGATAAAGCGGTTCACACGGCCTGGTTTCCCGGGTCGTCCAGTCCACCACCGCCTCGCCGCGCGCACCATACAGCGCATTCCAGGTCGCATAGGCCCCCCGACGCTCATACGGCGACTCAATACGGGTGATGCCCGGATGAATATTCATGATCCGCCGCGCAAACGGCGCGCCCGGGCGCACCAGTTCATCGAGGATCACCAGCAGACCATCGAGCACCACGATATCGGCTTTCAATTCCACCAGCGTGTCATGCAGGCGACGCTCGAAATCCTGTTTGCCGGCGATGTGTTCGGCGCTGCCCCGGGGTAAACGGCGGTAGGTGGACGGCACACTCAGCAGCAGGTCGTTGACCCGCTTGCCCTGCACCCGCAGGTCCGCCGGGTACAACCACTGGCGGCCCGGCTCGCAGGCAAAGCCGTAATCGGCAACCAGCGCCTGATCCCGCGGGTTGTGTTCGTCATCGTCATACACCACGCCCACCAGGTCATAGGCCTGGCCCAGCGGTGTGTCGTTGAGCGCCCCCACCAGAAACTCCAGCACCGACGTCATGTAGCGCTCGTGGTCCTTGTAGGCCACCGGCTGCCCGGCCTTGTCGGCGGCGGCATTGCGCAGGGACCACACATACACCAGGTTTTTCTTTGTCATGTTTTCGCTCTCGCTGAAGGAACCGCGCACGGCGTCGCTACGCGTGCGCCTGCAGAACAAGAACGAACCAGCGTGCGGGCAATTTATCGCTGCGGCCCACCGCCCGGCACACAGGGCTAAATAGTCGCCCCGGCGCTTCGTTTGTCATGGGTAAGGGTCTGTGTGCCCAGCCCCCTCTTTTTGACTTTCCGGGAAGTATTTATGACCGATGCCACACGCGGCGCCTTCAACGGCTTGCTCGCACTGATCAGGCCCTTTCGCACCATCGTGACGGTGTCCGTTGCGCTGGGCATGGTCGGCGGCCTCGCCATCACCCTGCTGCTGGCCACCATCAACAATGCCCTGCATTCGCCCGACGGCATGACCCAGGGCGTGGTCATGACCTTTGCCGCGCTGTGCGTGGTGGCACTGATCAGCTCGATCATTTCCGACATCGGCACCAACTATGTGGGCCAACGCATCATCGCGGCGCTGCGCAAGGATCTGGGCGAGAAAGTCCTGTCAGCGCCCATCGGCCAGATCGAGCGCTATCGCTCCCACCGCCTGATCCCGGTGCTGACCCATGACGTCGACACCATCAGCGATTTCTCCTTCGCGTTCACCCCGCTGGCCATCGCCGCCACGGTCACCCTCGGCTGCCTGGGCTACCTGGCGTACCTGTCGGTGCCGATGTTCCTGATGATGGTGGTGGCGATCATCATCGGCAGCACCGTGCAATTCATTGCCGGCGGCAAGGGCATCCAGGGCTTCGACCTGGCTCGCGGGCATGAGGATGAGTTGCAGCGTTACTACAACGCCATCGCCTCGGGCGCCAAGGAACTGCGCATGCACCGTCCGCGGCGCTATCGCATGAACACCCACCGCATCCAGGAAACCGCCGACCTGATCAGCGATATCCAGGTGCGGTCGGTGAATATCTACATTCTCGCCAAGACCTTCGGTTCGATGCTGTTCTTCGTGGTCATCGGCCTGGCCCTGGCGATGCAGGCGTACCGGCCCAACCCGGATCCAACCGTGATTACCGGTTTCGTGCTGGTGCTGCTGTACATGAAAGGCCCGCTGGAGCATTTGCTGGGCTACCTGCCGGTGGTGGGCAAGGCGAAGATTGCGTTCGGCCGTATCAGCGAGCTGTCGGAACGCTTCTCGTCGCCGGAGCCTCACCTGCTGATGGACGACAGCGAAGCACCGAAATCGGTGGTCCACAGCCTCGAACTCAAGGGCGTGAGCTACAGCCCGCCGGCGGTCGAAGGCAGCGAGCCGTTCCACCTGGGCCCAATCAACCTGAGCATCAAGCAAGGCGACATCGTATTCATCGTCGGCGAAAACGGCAGCGGCAAGACCACCCTGATCAAACTGCTGCTGGGCCTGTACCCGCCCCAGGCCGGCGAAATCCGCCTCAATGGCGAAGTGGTGACCGCCACCGAGCGCGACGATTATCGACAGTTGTTCACCACGGTGTTCTCCGACTACTACCTGTTCGACGACCTGGTGCAGGGCAGCGCCACCCAGTCGCTGGACAGCGCCAGCAAGTACCTGGAGCGCCTGGAAATCGCGCACAAGGTGAGCGTCAAGGACGGCGTATTCAGCACCACCGACCTCTCTACCGGCCAGCGCAAACGCCTGGCGCTGGTGAACGCCTGGCTTGAAGAACGCCCGGTGCTGGTGTTCGACGAATGGGCCGCCGACCAGGACCCGGCCTTTCGCCGCATCTTCTACACCGAGCTGCTGCCGGACCTCAAACGCCTGGGCAAAACCATCATCGTGATCAGCCACGACGACCGCTATTTCGACATTGCCGACCAGCTGGTGCGCCTGCGCGCCGGCCAGGTGGTGCACGAGATGGAACCGGCGTGAATTTTATTTTCCGGTTTCCTCAGGTAGGAACGTCTCACTAGTGGTAATGAGAATTGACCTCAATAAACACTTAGAATTGCCCACTTAAAAACATAGAAGAGAAAGCATCCATGCCAGCACGACTCGGTCTCAGCCCCCTGAGCAAAGCGCTATCCATGCGCCGGGCCCTGAACATCAACCTTCTTCCGAGCGCCCTTCTGCTTGCGGTATCGCTGCCGATTGCAGGCTATGTACAGGCCCAGGAGGTCGAGTTGAATATTCCCGCACAGCCGCTGGGGAGCGCGCTGCAGGAATTCGGCCGGCAGACCAATGTGCAGGTGTTGTATAGCCCGGGGGATGTGCAGGGCAAGAAGAGTAACTCGGTCAAAGGCAAGCTGGACCCGCAACTGGCAATTGGCACCCTGCTGGCAGGCACCTCGACCCGCCACAGCCTCAGCGGCAACTCGCTGACCATCACCGCCGCGGGGGCCGCGACCGGTCTGGAGCTGAGCCCCACCCAGGTCACCGGCAACATGCTCGGCAACGTCACCGAAAACACCGGCTCCTATACGCCGGGCTCCATCGCGACCTCAACACGCCTGGTCCTGACGCCAAAGGAAACGCCGCAGTCGGTAACCGTCGTTACCCGTCAACACATGGATGACTTCGGCCTGAACAACGTGGATGACGTGATGCGCCACACGCCGGGCATTACGGTTTCCGCCTTCGATACCGAGCGCAGCAACTACTACGCCCGGGGTTTCTCCATCAATAACTTCCAGTACGACGGGATTCCGTCAACCTCGCGCAACGTTGCCTACTCGGCAGGTAACACCCTGAGCGACATGGCGATCTACGACCGGGTCGAAGTGCTCAAGGGCGCCACCGGCCTGCTGACCGGTGCAGGTTCGCTGGGTGCAACCATCAACCTGGTACGTAAAAAACCCACCGCCGACTTCCAGGGCCACGCCTCCCTGGGCGCCGGCTCCTGGGACAACTACCGCAGCGAGCTGGACGTCAGCGGGCCGCTGACCGAAACCGGCAATGTGCGTGGACGCGCCGTCGCCGCCTACCAGGACAAGCACTCGTTCATGGACCGCTATGAGCGCAAAAGCCCGACCTACTACGGCATCATGGAGTTCGACCTGTCGCCCGATACCATGCTGACGGTAGGCGGCGACTATCAGGACAGCCTGCCCAAAGGCTCTTCGTGGTCCGGCAGCTTCCCGCTGATTGACGCCCAGGGCAATCGCAACAAAGTGAAGCGCTCGTTCAACAACGCCGCCGACTGGAGCAGCTGGGAGCAGTACACCCGCACCGCCTTCGCCATGGTCGAGCATGACCTCGGTGGTGGCTGGGTCACCAAGCTGCAACTGGACCACAAGATCAACGGTTACCACGCGCTGATGGGCTCGATTCAGGGCGATACCCCGGCCCTGGACGGCACCTCGCAGCTCACCTCGGGCAAATACACCGGTGAAACCGTCAGTGACTCGGGCGATCTGTATGTAAGCGGTCCCTTCAGCCTGGGTGGCCGCGAGCATGAACTGGTATTTGGAGGTTCCATCAGCGCCTCGGAGTGGAAGGGCAACGGCTACTGGAACCTTGCACCCAACCTGGTCGACTTCAACAACTGGCACGGTAACGCCCGCGAACCGGACTGGGGTCAGTCGCAATCGAAAATCGACGACACCGTACGCCAGACCGGTATGTACATGACCACCCGCCTGAACCTCGCCGACGACCTCAAGCTGTTGCTTGGCGGCCGCGTGGTCAACTACACGGTGACCGGCAATAACCCGACCTACCGGGAGTCGGGACGTTTTGTGCCTTACGTCGGTGCGGTATACGACCTGAACGATACCTACTCGGTCTATGCCAGCTATACCGACATTTTCATGCCGCAGGAAAGCTACAACCGCGACAGGAACGACAAACTGCTTGAGCCGGACGAAGGCCAGAACTGGGAGCTGGGCATCAAGGCCGACTTCCTCGACGGCCGTGTGAACGCCAGCGCCGCCTACTTCGAGATCCATGAAGACAACCGTTCCGTATCGGACGACGACTACAACAACCTCAAGCCTACGCCGTCGAACTATGCGTTCAAGGGCACCCAGGCCGTGACCAAGGGTTACGAGCTGGAAATGTCCGGCGAAATCGCTCCGGGCTGGCAACTCCAGGGCGGTTACACCCACAAGATCGTGCGTGACGACAAGGACGTGAAAATTTCCACGTTCGAACCGGAAGATCAGGTCAGCCTCTACACCACCTACAAGCTCAAGGGCAACCTGGACAAGTTGACCGTCGGCGGTGGCGCTCGCTGGCAGAGCGTTGGCTGGCAGGACATCTACAACAGCCCGCGTGGCGGCTACGAGGAGTTCTCTCAGAAGGCCTACTGGCTGGTGGACGCGATGGCGCGTTATCAATTCACCAAAAACGTGTCGGCCACGTTGAACATCAACAACGTTTTCGACAAGTCCTACTACACCAACATCGGCTTCTATAACTCCGCCGCTTATGGCGAACCTCGTAACTTCATGCTCAGCACTCGCTGGGACTTCTAAGGCGCGTCAATCACCGGATGACGGTATGAATTAAAACGCCCCGGGCCTTCAAGGCCCGGGGCGTTTGTGTGTGTGTGTGTGCCGCCACGCCCAATCTACGACCTAGCGCTGTCACTCAGCAAACTGGAGCCTCTGTGGCGAGCGGGCTTGCCCCGCGTTGGGGTGCGAAGCGCCCCCAGTCGAGGAAAATGCGCTAAACCTGATACCTCTCAGAGCCTGGTTTTAGGGCTGCTGCGCAGCCCGACGCAGGACAAGCCTGCTCGCCACAGGGGATCTGCACTTAACTGAACGGAGTTAGGGCGCGCCCTGCAACATCAGGCCGAAGCCTCTGTGGCGAGCGGGCTTGCCCCGCGTTGGGGTGCGAAGCGCCCCCAATCAAGCAAAACGCGGTGTACCTGATACGGCTCAGCGCCTGGCTTTGGGGCTGCTGCGCAGCCCAACGCAGGACAAGCCTGCTCGCCACAGGGGATCTGCGCTTAACTGAACGGAGTTAGGGCGCGCCCTGCAACATCAGGCCATTGCAGCGGCGAAGCTGCGAACGAACTCGGCGTTATCGATCAACCGATCATGGCTGGTCTCGATCAGCACCGAGCGTTCTATCGCTGATTGCCCGGTGACCTCCAGCATGCTTGCCTCAATCAACTGGCGATGCACCCCGGTACGACTCAGGGCCGCCCACCAGCAACTGATCGGCGCCTTGATCGCCTTGAAGTCGGCATCGTGCAGGCGCTGGCCGAGAATGCGGTCAACTTCCCAGGAAATCTGCGCCTCGTGACCACTGAGCAGCTCATCCTTGAGTTCACGGAAACGCTCCCCCAGGGTCTGCTCTGCCCAGCGGCTGAATTCGGCCCACTGCTCGCCCTCATCAGCCCCTGCCCGTTGCAGTGCTGACCATTGAGCATGAATATGCCGCGATGACTCGGAAAACATCACCTCCAGCAACTCCACGCGCCGGTCATTGGCAGAAAACTCTCGCTCGTCAACCATGACTGCCGTCTCCCAAAACGGCTTGACCCACTGCGGCGGCGAGGCGTCGATCCAACCCACACATTCCACTTGCCGTCCCGCCTGCTCCAGGCAATAGGCAACTTCCATCGCCAGGTTTCCCCCCAGGGACCAACCGGCCAGACGGAATGGGCCCTCGGGCTGGGCCTTCAACAATTGCGCCGTGTAATCCTCAACCATCGCCGCCCAGGCCGGCACCTCGCTGCCCTCCTCGGCCAAGGCACGACACATCACCCCCATCACCGGCCGTTGCTCACGCAAGGCAAGGGCAATCGCCTTGTAGCAATGCACCGAACCGTAGCTGGGATGGAACAGGTACAACGGTGTTCCCTGAGTCTGGCTGTTGAGCCTCACGATCAACGACCGCCCGGCACTTCCCTCAAGGCATGCTGCCTGCCCTGCGACCGTCGGGTTGAGCATCAACTGACTCACCGACAGCTCCACGCCGACCGCCTTGCGAATGCGCTCCTTGAGCATCAACACCAACAACGAATGACCGCCCGACTCAAAGAAATTGTCTTCGACACCAACCTGCTCAACCTCCAGAACCTCGCGCCACACCGCCACCAGCGTTTGCTCAAGCGGATTGCGCGCAGCCACGAAACGTCGCTCATGCACACTGGCGTCCGGCGCGGGCAAGGCCTTGCGGTCCAGCTTGCCATTGGGGCTCAGCGGCATGCGCTCCAGCAGCACCCATTGCGCAGGCACCATGTAGTCCGGCAGATGCGCCAGCAAGTGAGCGCTCAAGGCATCACGCCACGCCTGGGTCGAGTCCTGCAGCACAAGATAACCCACCAGATACTTTCCTTCATGGACCTGCACCGAAGCCTCGCGCACCTGTGGATGCTCGAGCAAGCGTGCTTCAATCTCACCCAGCTCGATGCGCAAACCGCGCAGTTTTACCTGGTGATCAAGACGCCCGATGTAGTCGATTACGCCATCCATACGCTGGCGCACCCGGTCACCGGTACGATACAACCGCTCGCCAGGCTGGAACGGGCATGGCACGAAGCGTTCGGCGGTAAGACCAGGGCGTCGATGATAACTGCGCGCCAGCCCGACGCCGCCCAGGTATAACTCGCCGGCGACACCCGCGGCGACCGGCTGCAACAGCGCATCCAGCACATGCGTGCGCAGATTGGCGATTGGCCGGCCAATCGGCACGCTGTCGCGCTGCTCATCCACGCATGTCCAATGGGTCACATCGATGGCAGCCTCCGTCGGACCATACAGATTGAACAGGCCGGCGTTCGGCAGTTTGGCGAACACCTGCTGCTGGGCGTCCACAGGCAACGCTTCGCCACTGCAGATAATGCGCTGCAAACCCTGACAACGGGCAGCCTGCGGATCCTGGAGGAATGCCTGCAGCATCGAAGGCACGAAATGCAGGGTGGTCACTTGTTGCCGCTTGATCAGCTCCACCAGGCGTGACGGGTCACGATGATCGCCAGGGGCGGCGACCACCAGTCGAGCGCCGGTCATCAAGGGCCAGAAAAACTCCCATACCGAAACGTCGAAACTGAACGGTGTCTTTTGCAGCACCGTATCGTCGGTGTCGAGCGCGTACGCCTGCTGCATCCACAGCAAGCGGTTGGTCAACGCGCAGTGGCGGTTGCCCGCGCCCTTCGGCTGGCCGGTGGAGCCAGAGGTGTAAATGACGTAGGCAAGGTTTTCAGCATCCACGGCCACGTCAGGATTGGTATCGGCATAGGCGCTCAGCCAGCGATCACCCTGCTCCACCAGCAGGCAGCGCTCGGGATCACGGGTCGGCAGGGCCTGCATCAGGTGCGCCTGGGTCAACAGCAGATGCACCTGGCTGTCCTCCAGCATGTAGGCCAGGCGGTCGCGCGGGTAGTCAGGGTCAAGCGGCACATAGGCGCCACCGGCCTTGAGCACGGCCAGAAGTGCCACCACCATTTCGATGGAACGCTCCATCGCTACACCCACCAGCACGTCCGGCCCTACACCCTGCTGTATCAGGCGGTGCGCCAGACGGTTGGCGCGAGCATTCATCTGCGCATAGCTCAGCGACTCTGCGGCAAACACCAAAGCCTGGGCATCCGGTGTACGACTGACCTGCGCTTCGATCAACTGCTGCACGCTGTGCTGCAACGGATAATCCTGCGCCGTGTCGTTCCATTGTTCGATCATCACCTGCTCTTCCACGGACTCCAGCAGCGTCAATTGACTGACCCGCTGGTGTGGATCACCCAGCATGGCCTGCAACAGATTCTGCCAATGGCGCGCCATACGCTTGGGCGTGGCGGCGTCGAACAGATCGGTGGCGTAGGTCAGGGTCGCACCCAGCCCTTCGCCGGTTTCCTGGGTGTCGAGGCTCAGGTCGAATTGCGCGGTCTGTGTCCCCCAATCCAGCCCTTCAATGGTCAGGTCCGGCAGTTGCTGGCCAGTGCTGGCCAGCCGCGCCTGGCTCTGGTGATTGAACATCACCTGGAACAGCGGGTTATGGCTCAGGCTGCGTTCCGGCTGCAGCGCCTCCACCAGTTGCTCGAACGGCAGGTCCTGATGGCTCTGCGCATCCAGCGCCCGGCGCTTGGCCTGCTGCAACAATTGGGTGACCGTCAGTTGGGCATCGATGTCGCCCTTGAGCACCTGCGTATTGACGAAGAAACCCACCAGACGCTCGGTCTCGACACGATTTCGATTGGCGATCGGCACGCCGACACGAATGTCCTGCTGGCCGCTGTAACGGTGCAGCAAGCTCTGGAACGAGGCGAGCAAGACGATGAACAGCGTGACATTTTCGCGCTGGGCCAGGGCCTTGAGCCCCGCCACCAACGCCGGGTCAAGGTTGATCTCCAGGCTGGCGCCACGAAAGCTCTGTACCGCAGGGCGCGGTCGATCAATCGGCAGCTCCAGCACTGGCTGTTCGCCACCCAGCAACGCCTGCCAGTAAGCGAGTTGGCGATCACGCTCACCGGCGGCCATCCAGTCACGCTGCCACTGCGCATAGTCGGCGTACTGAATCGGCAACGCCGGCAGTTGCAGGTCCTCGCCCTGGCTATAAGCGGCATATAACTGCACCATCTCATCCACCATCACTTGCATCGACCAGCCATCGGACACGATGTGATGCTGCACCAGCACCAATACATGGTCGTCTTCGGCCAGGCGCAATAACGTCACGCGCAGCAACGGCCCCTGTTGCAGGTCGAAAGGTCGCGCAATCTCGGCCTCGACCAGACGTTGCAAATCAGCTTCAGTGGCCCGCGCCTGCACAATGTCCACTGCGCCCACTTCACGCACAACTTGCACGGCACGGCCTGCGTCCTGATAAACCTGAGTGCGCAGACTTTCATGCCGGGCAACCAGTGTTGCGAAGCTGCGCTGCAACGCCAGCGGGTCCAGCCAACCACGCAGACGCAATGTGCTGGGCACGTGGTAGGCGGCACTGTGCGGGTCCAATTGCCAGAGGAACCATTGACGTTCCTGGGCATACGAGAGCGCCAACGGCCGTTGACGACTGACCGGCAGGATCGGCGGCGCGCTCGTCAACGATGCTTGCGGGTCGCTCAACGCCTCGACGAATCCCTGCAGGCGCGGTTGCTCGAACAGGGTTCTGAGGGGCACTTCTGTACCCAGCAAATGACGCAGGCGCGAGATCACCTGCATCGCCAGCAGCGAGTGGCCACCGGACTCGAAGAAATGATCGGCCAGGCCGACTTGCTCCACGCCCAGCACCTCAGCCCAGATGGCCGCCACCTGCCGCTCCAGCTCACTCTGCGGCGCCACATACACCTGCTGCATCAGACTCACATCCGGCACGGGCAGGCCCTTGCGGTCGAGCTTGCCGTTGGGGGTCAGCGGCATGCGCTCGAGGAACATCAGGTGGGTGGGCACCATGTAGTCGGGCAAGCGGACTTTCAGGGCGCTGCGCAAGGCTTCGCGTGCGCTCGATTGGGCGACGGCGTCCGTGAGCAGGGTCGTGTCCAGCGGCACCACGTAGGCCACCAGTTGTTTACCGGTCGGGCCTTCCTGGGCCACCACCACGGTTTCGCCGACACTTGGCTGCTCACGCAGACGCGCTTCGATTTCGCCCAGTTCGATACGGAAACCACGGATTTTAACCTGATGGTCAACCCGGCCCAGGTAGTCCACCACCCCGTCCGGGCGGCCTCGGGTCAGGTCGCCGCTACGATAGACGCGGCTGCCGGGCTGGCCGAACGGGTCCGGCACAAAGCGTTCGGCGGTGAGTGCCGGGCGCTCCAGGTAACCGCGCGCCACGCCCTCGCCGCCCAGGTACAACTCACCGGCCACGCCGATGGGTTGCAGATTGAGTTGCGCGTCGAGCACGTAGCCGCTGCGATTGCCCAGCAGCGTGCCGATGGGTGCGTACACGGCGCCGCACGGATCGCCCTGACGCGCTTTCCACAGCAGCGGCGTCACCACAGTCTCGGTGGGGCCGTAGCCGTTGAACAGGTAGGTGGGTTTCAGCGCGCGCCAGGCCAGGTCGTAGCTGGCCTGGGCCACTGCATCGCCGCCGAAGCAGTAGACCCGCACGGCCGGCGGGTTGCCGTCGCGTTCGGCGTGTTCGGCCAGTTGTTGCAGGTACACCGGAGGGAACACCGCCATGGTCACATGATGGCGGTGCATTTGCTGGTAGGTGTATTCAGGCAACCACAGGCTGTCGTCACGGATCAGCACGCTGGCGCCATTGATCAGCGGGTGCATCCAACCCTCATGGGAGCCGTCGAAGGCAAACGACATGAAGTGCAGCTCGCAGTCGGCCGGGCCGGTCTCGTAACGCTCGCCGGTGGCGATGATGTGCGCCACCAGCGGGCCGTGCGCCACCGCCACGCCCTTGGGCATGCCGGTGGAGCCGGAGGTGTAGATCACGTAGGCCAGGTTGTCGCCGTGCAGTGCGACATCCGGTGCGGTGTGGTTGTCGTCGGACCAGACGTGCAACTGGTCCACCGCCAGGGCTTGCAGCCCTTCGGGAATCGGCAAGCGCTGCTGCACTGCCGAGTGCGTCAGCAGCAACCGCGAACGGCTGTCCTGCAGCATGTACAGCAGACGATCACGCGGGTATTCGATGTCCAGCGGCACATACGCGCCGCCGGCCTTCATCACCGCGAGGAACGCCACCATGATCTCGGCGCTGCGCGGCATGGCAATCGCCACCCGCACTTCCGGGCCGACACCACGGGCGATCAGCGCCTGGGCCAGGCGGTTGGCGCGACGGTCGAGTTCGCCATAGGTGAGCTGCTCGTCAGCAAACTTCACTGCCACGGCATGGGGTGTTTCCTGCGCACGGTCGGCGACCAGTTGGTGCACCAGACGCCGGGACGAGAAGCCTGCGGCGCTGCGATCCCACAGTTCAAGAATCTGCCGCTGTTCGGCAGCGTCCAGCAGGTTCAACTCGCCGAGCGCTTGCTGCGGGTTGGCGACCATGCCCTGCAGCACGTTCTGCCAGTGCCGGGCCATGCGGTGCACGGTGCCGGCGTCGAACAGGTCCCTGGCATAGCCGAGGGTAGCCCAGATGCCCTCGGCGGACTCCTGGATATCCAGGTCCAGATCGAAATGCGCGGTCTTGCTTTCCCACGCCAGGCCTTCCACCAACAGCGTCGGCAGTTGCTGCTGGACCTGGGCCTGGCCGACGTCGGTCTGGTGGTTGAACATCACCTGGAACAGCGGGTTATGGCTCAGGCTGCGTTCCGGTTGCAGCGCTTCCACCAGTTGCTCGAACGGCAGGTCCTGATGGGCCTGGGCCTCCAGCGCGCGCTGGCGGGTCTGCTGCACCAGTTGCTCGACGCTCATCTGCCCGTGAAGGTCAGCCTTGAGCACCTGGGTGTTGACGAAGAAGCCGATCAGGCGCTCGGTCTCGCTGCGGTTGCGGTTGGCAATCGGCACACCGACGCGGATTTCTTCCTGGCCGCTGTAGCGATGCAACAAGGTCTGGAAGGACGCCAACAGCAGCATGAACAGGGTCACGCCCTGCTGCCGCGCCAGGGCCTTGAGGCCCTCGGTAAGCTCGGGCGCCAACTCGAACGCCAGCCGCGCGCCTTGATGGCTTTGCACCGCCGGGCGTGGGTGGTCGAACGGCAACTCCAGCACGCTCTGCTCGCCGCCGAGCATCTCGCGCCAGTAGGCCAGCTGGCGTTCCTTCTCACCCGCCTCCATCCAGTTGCGCTGCCACAGCGCATAGTCCGCGTACTGGATCGGCAACGCCGGCAACTGCACGTCCTCTCCCTGGCTGTAGGCGGCATAGAGCTGCACCAGTTCCTCGACCATCAGTTGCATCGACCAGCCATCGGAGACGATGTGATGCTGCACCAGCACCAGCACATGCTCATCGGCGGCCAGGCGCAGCAACGCCACACGCAGCAACGGGCCTTGCTGCAGGTCGAAGGGCTCGGCGATCAGCGCTTCGACGCGCGCCTGGAGTCGGGTTTCGTCGACCTCGGCCAGCGTGATCGGCAGCGCCAGGTGAGGCTCGATCACTTGAACCGTGCGGTCCGGGTCCTGACGCAAGCGCGTGCGCAGGCTCTCGTGGCGGGCCAGCAGGGTGTCGAAACTGCGCTGCAAGGCCGCGCGGTCCAACTGCCCTTTCAGGCGCAAGGCGCTGGGGATATGGTACGCCGCGCTTGACGGCTCCAATTGCCACAGAAACCACTGGCGCTCCTGAGCGTAGGACAGCGGCAAGGGCTGTTCGCGCCCTGCCGGCAGCAACGGCGGCGCCGTGGAGAGCGTAGTGTCCGGGGTGTGCAATGCGGCGACAAACGCGTCCAGCCGAGGGTGCTCGAACAGCACCTTGAGCGGCACTTCCAGGCTGAGCGTGTGGCGAATCCGCGACACCACTTGCATCGCCAGCAGCGAGTGCCCGCCCAGCTCGAAGAAGTGCTGGTTCAGGCCCACACGCTCGGCGCCGAGAATAGCGGCCCAGATCGCCGCCACCTGCTGCTGCAGCGGCGTGACCGGCTCCAGCCAGTCCGGTTGCACCGCACTCGCGTCGGGTTTGGGCAACGCCTGGCGGTCCAGCTTGCCGTTGGGGTTGAGCGGCATGCGGTCGAGGAAGATCAGGTGCGCCGGCACCATGTAATCGGGCAGGTGTTCGCGCAACGTTGCCATCAGCGCCGCGCCGGTCTCGCCGCGTTCGGCTTCGTCCAGCGGTTGCGCGGGCACCAGGTAGGCCAGCAGTTGATTGTCAGCCGCCAGCAGCAATGCTTCGCGCACGCTCTGTTGGGCCAGCAGCAGGGTTTCGATCTCACCCAGTTCGATGCGAAAACCACGCACCTTCACCTGATGGTCGACTCGCCCGACGTACTCGACAATCCCGTCGGCGCGGTAGCGCGCCAGGTCGCCGGTGCGGTAAAGGCGCGCGCCAACATCGCTGAACGGGTTGGCGACAAAGCGCTCGGCCGTCAGGGCTGGCCGCTTCAGATAGGCACTGGCCAGGCCCAGAGCGCCGGCAATGTAGAGTTCGCCCACGGCGCCGGGAGGCAGCAGGTTGAGGTCGCGGTCGAGCACGTACAGCCCGCGCCCGGGCAACGCGCGACCAATGGGGCTGGCGGTCACACCATTGATGACGCCGGGGTCGGTGCAGTCCAGCACACTCGAGACCACCGTGGCTTCGGTGGGCCCGTAGGTATTGAGCAGGCGCACATGGCCCAGCCCCGCCTGTTGCCACAGCTGCGGGCCATCGAGCGGCATGGCTTCACCGCCGATATGGATCTGGCGCAACGCACCATAAGAGCGGGCGCCCGCTTGCAGGCAATCCTGCAGGAACAGTTTCCAATAGGCCGTGGGCAAGTCGGCCAGGGTGATGCCCTGCTCGATGATCTGCCGGTACAACTGCGCGCCATCCCACAACTGCGGGCCACGCAAGACCACGGTGGCACCGACGGTCAGCGCTGGGTAAAGCTGCTCGACAAAACCGTCGAAGTTCAGCGTGGCGAACTGCAACACGCGATCCTGCGGCACCAGCCGTGAGTAATCGGCGGCAATGCCGGCGAATTCGCTCAAGGCCCCATGGCTGATGGCAACGCCCTTGGGTTTGCCGGTGGAGCCGGAGGTGTAGATCACATAGGCCAGCCTCTGCGGCTCGAAATCGGTTGCCGGGTTGTCAGCGCAATTCACTGCCAACTGCGCCTGGATCAGGTCGATTTCCACGGCGGTTACCCGCTCTGGCAGCGGCAGGCGCTCACGCAGGCCGGACTGGGTGAGCACGAGGCTCACACCGCTGTCCTCCAACATGTGCAGCAGGCGTTCACGTGGGTACTCGGGGTCCAAAGGCACGTAGGCCGCGCCGGTCTTGAGCACCGCCAGCAGGCTCACCACCATCGCAAAGGAACGCTCCACCGCGATGCCCACCAGCCCCTGCGGGCCGACGCCCCGGGCCATGAGTAAATGCGCCAGGCGATTGGCCTGCTGGTTCAATTCGCCATAACTGAGGGTCTGGTCATCCAGGGCCAGGGCCTGGCGTTCAGGCTGGCGCTCGGCCTGGGCTTCGAACAACCGGTGCACCGCCTGCGCGGCAACGCCACTGGCCGGGGCATTCCAGTCTTCAAGCATCACGCGTCGCTGCGCCTCGCCGAGCATCGGTAACTGGGCAAGCACGCTGCGCGGGTCATCCACCACCGCCTGCAGCAGGGCCTGCCAGTGGTGCGCCAGGCGCTCGATGGTCGTGCCGTCGAACAAATCGGTGGCGTAGGTGAACGCCGCCCATAGCCCGTCGGCCGATTCGTGGGTGTCCAGGCTCAGGTCGAAATGGGTGGTCTGGCTGTCCCAGTCCAGCTGCGCCACACGCAGGCCCGGCAGTTGCAGGGCTTCCTGCCCGCCCTGAACGTCGGTCTGGTGGTTGAACATCACCTGAAACAGCGGGTTCTGACTCAGGCTGCGCTCGGGCTGCAACGCCACCACCAGTTGCTCGAACGGCAGGTCCTGATGGGCCTGGGCCTCCAGCGCGCGCGCCTTGGTCTGTTGCAGCAGTTGCGCAAAACTCATCTGGCCGTCGAGGTCGGCCTTGAGCACCTGGGTGTTGACGAAGAAGCCGATCAAACGCTCGGTTTCAAGACGGTTGCGGTTGGCCACCGGCACACCGACGCGGATATCCGACTGCCCGCTGTAGCGATACAGCAGGGTCTGGAAGGAAGCGAGCAAGAGCATGAAAGGCGTGACGCCCTCCTGCTGCGCCAGCCGCTTGAGGCCGGCGACCAGCGTCGTCGGCAAATGCACCTGCAAGCTGGCCCCGCGATGGCTTTGCTGCGCCGGCCGTGGACGGTCCAGCGGCAGTTCCAGCACCGGCTGCTCGCCTGCCAGCAGGTTCTGCCAATAGGCCAACTGGCGCGCCTTTTCCCCGGCTTCCATCCAGCGACGTTGCCACAGGGCGTAGTCAGCGTACTGGATCGGCAGCTCGGGCAGTTGCGGCGTGTGCCCCTGACTGTAAGCGGCATACAGGTGCACGAGTTCTTCAACCATCAGTTGCATCGACCAGCCATCGGACACGATGTGGTGCTGCACCATCACCAGCACATGTTCATCATCAGCCAGTTGCAGCAGGCTCACGCGCAACAGCGGCGCCTGGTGCAGATCGAACGGCCGGGCCACCTGCGCCTGTACCTGCGCCATCAGTTGCGACTCGTCGACATGCGCCTGGCGGATCTCGACCCGCGCCTCGGGCAGCACGTGTTGCCACAGCTGCTCACCGTCTTCGACCAGTTGCGTGCGCAAGCTGTCGTGACGGGCCAGCAGCGTGTCGAAACTGCGCTGCAACGCCGCCAGGTCCAGCTGCCCGTGCAGGCGCAGGGCGCCGGGAATATGGTAGGCGGCGCTGTGGGGGTCGAGCTGCCAGAGAAACCACTGGCGTTCCTGAGCGAAGGACAACGGCAGGCTGTGCCCGTCCTCGCGGATCGAGGCAATCGGCAATTGCGCGAAGCTCATGCCACGGCTGTGCAGACGTTGGTAGAACTGCTGGCGCTGTTCCAGCGGCAGGCGAAGAAAGCGCGAAACCAGGTCGATATTAGGGTTGGAAAGCATGGGTCAAATCGCCTCTAGTTCGCTCAAAAAGTCACGAAGGTCATCAAAATCTTCCACGGTACCGGCGCGCAAGGTGGCTGCGGCCTGCACGTAGGCCTGTAAGGATTCGGTCTGGAACAGCTCCATCAACGGCACCTCCAGGCCCAGTTCGGCCTGGACCCGCGAGGTGATCTGGATCGCCAGCAAGGAATGCCCACCCACTTCAAAGAAGTTGTCGTTCAGGCCCACCTGCGGCAGGTGCAGAATGTCGGCCCAGATGGCGGCGATCTGCTGTTCCAGTTCGCTGACCGGCGCCACGTAGCGCTGCTGCATCTGACTGGCGTCCGGCATCGGCAGGGCCTTGCGGTCGAGCTTGCCGTTGGGGGTCAGCGGCATCTGCGCCAGGAACACCAGATGCGCCGGCACCATGTAATCCGGCAGGCGCATCTTCAGGGCGCGGCGCAGGGTATCGCGCCACTCGGCTTCGTCGGCCACAGCCTCTGCCGCCACCACGTAGGCCACCAGTTGCTTGCCGGTCGGGCCGTCCTGGGCGACCACCACGGTTTCACCGACGTTGTCCTGCTCGCGCAGGCGCGCTTCGATTTCGCCCAGCTCGATACGGAAACCGCGGACTTTCACCTGGTGGTCGACACGACCGAGGTAGTCCACCACCCCGTCCGGGCGGCCTCGGGTCAGGTCACCGCTGCGATAGACGCGGCTGCCCGGCGTGCCGAACGGGTCCGGCACAAAGCGTTCGGCGGTCAATGCCGGACGCTCCAGGTAACCACGGGCCACACCCTCCCCACCCAGGTACAACTCACCGGCCACGCCGATGGGTTGCAGGTTCAGCTGCGCATCAAGCACATAGCCGCTGCGGTTGCCGAGCAAGGTGCCGATGGGGGCGTAGACGGCGCCGCACGGGTCGCCCTGGCGCGCCTTCCACAGCAGCGGAGTGACCACGGTTTCGGTAGGGCCATAGCCGTTGAACAGATAGGTAGGCTTGAGCGCGCGCCAGGCCAGGTCATAGCTGGCCTGCGCCACGGCGTCACCGCCAAAGCAATAAACCCGCACCGCCGGTGGGTTGCCGTGGCGCTCGGCGTGTTCGGCCAGTTGCTGCAGGTACACCGGCGGGAACACCGCCATGGTCACGTGATGGCGGTGCATTTGCTGGTAGGTGTATTCGGGCAGCCACAGGCTGTCGTCGCGGATCAGCACG
This sequence comes from Pseudomonas trivialis, assembly GCF_036864995.1. Classification (NCBI taxonomy): domain Bacteria; kingdom Pseudomonadati; phylum Pseudomonadota; class Gammaproteobacteria; order Pseudomonadales; family Pseudomonadaceae; genus Pseudomonas; species Pseudomonas trivialis. The sequence continues at coordinate 2,981,174 of NZ_CP142151.1, forward strand.
CTGGCGCCGTTGATCAGCGGGTGCATCCAACCCTCATGGGAGCCGTCGAAGGCAAACGACATGAAGTGCAGTTCGCAATCGGCCGGGCCGGTTTCGTAGCGCTCGCCAGTGGCGATGATGTGCGCCACCAACGGTCCGTGGGACACCGCGACGCCCTTGGGCATGCCGGTGGAACCCGAGGTGTAGATGACATAGGCGAGGTTGTCGCCGTGCAGCGCGACAACCGGTGGCGTGTCGCTGTAACCGGCCCAGTCCTCGGTGCGGTCGATGGCCAGCGTCGCGAGCCCTTGCGGAATCGGCAGTTGCTGCAACGCGCAGGTATGCGTCAGCAGCAGCTGTGCGCGGCTGTCCTGCAGCATGTACAGCAAGCGATCACGCGGGTACTCGATATCCAGCGGCACATACACGCCGCCGGCCTTCATCACCGCGAGGAACGCCACCATGATCTCGGCACTGCGCGGCATGGCAATCGCCACCCGCACTTCCGGGCCGACGCCCTGGGCGATCAAGGCATGGGCCAGGCGGTTGGCCTGGATGTCGAGTTCGCCGTAGGTCAGGGTTTGCGCGTCGAACTTTACCGCCAGCGCCTGCGGCGTTTCCCGGGCGCGGTCGGCGAACAGTTCATGCACCAGCCGCTCAGCCGAGAAGCCGGAGTCGGTGCGATCCCATAGCTGAAGAATATGCTGTTGCTCATCCGCATCCAGTAGGTTGAGCGCACCGATGCTCTGCTGCCGGTCAGCGACCATCGCCCGCAACAGGTTCTGCCAGTGGCCGGCCATGCGCTCGATGGTCGCAGGGGCGAACAGGTCGGTGGCGTAACTCAGGGACGCGTGCAACGCGTGCTGGCTTTCCTCCACATCCAGCGCCAGATCAAACTGGGCAATGTCTTCGTCCCAGCTCAACACGTCGATATTCAAGTCATCCAGGCGTTGCAAATGGCTGTCGACGGAGGTCTGGCGATGGTTGAACAACACCTGGAACAGCGGGCTCAGACTCAGGCTGCGCTCGGGCTGCAAGGCCTCCACCAGTTGCTCGAACGGCAGGTCCTGATGAGCCTGGGCCTCCAGCGCGCGCTGGCGGGTTTGCTGCAACAGCTGCTCGACGCTCATCTGCCCGTGGATATCGGCCTTGAGTACCTGGGTGTTGACGAAAAAGCCGATCAACCCTTCGGTTTCCAGGCGATTGCGGTTGGCAATCGGCACGCCGACGCGCACGTCTTCCTGGCCGCTGTAGCGGTGCAGCAAGGCCTGATAAGACGCCAGCAGCAACATCGGCAAGGTCACTTCACAGCGCTGGGCCAGGCTGCGTAAATCGGCCAACAGCGGCGCCGGCAACTCGATGCCCAGGCGTGCGCCGCGGTGGCTTTGCACGGCCGGGCGCAGGTAGTCGAACGGCAATTCCAGCACCGGTTGCGAGCCGCCCAACTGCTCGCGCCAGTACGCCAATTGGCGCGCTTTCTCACCGGCCTGCATCCAGTTGCGCTGCCACACAGCGTAGTCGGCGTACTGGATTGGCAGTGCCGGCAACGCCGGCGTGCGGCCGTGGCTGAACGCGGCGTACATCTGCACCAGTTCCTCGACCATCAATTGCATCGACCAGCCATCGGAGACGATGTGGTGCTGCACCAGCACCAGCACATGCTCGTGGGCCGCCAGACGCAACAGCCTGACCCGCAGCACGGGCCCATGCAGCAAATCGAACGGCTGCCCGATGATCTGCGCAACGTCGGCTTTCAAGCGGGCTTCATCGCTGTCGCTTACCTCGACTTCGATCAGCCCCGATTCCTCGATGACCTGCACCGTCGCGCCACCCTCCTGGCGCACGTGCGTGCGCAGGCTTTCATGGCGCGCCAGCAAGGTGTCGACACTGCGTTGCAGCGCGGCCAGGTCCAGCGGGCCGCGCAAACGCAGGGCGCTGGGGATATGGTACGCGGCGCTTTCGGGATCCAGTTGCCAGAGGAACCACTGGCGTTCCTGGGCGTAGGACAATGGCAACGGCTGGCTGCGGTCAACCGGCATCAGCGGCGGTGCGACCACTGCCTCCTCGCCCAGTGCCCGCACGAAATCACCCAGCAACGGTTGTTCGAACAGGCGCTTGAGCGGCACTTCCAGCGCCAGCGCCTGGCGCACGCGGGACACCACGCGTGTGGCCAGTAACGAATGTCCGCCCAGCTCGAAGAAGTGATCGTCGAGGCCGACCTGCGGCACGCCCAGGACGTCGGCCCAGATCGCCGCAACTTGCTGCTCGCGCACGCTGACCGGCAGCACATGGCCTTTGCTCGGCAGCGCGGCGTCAACCCTGGGCAATGCCTTGCGGTCGAGTTTGCCGTTGGGGGTCAGTGGCAGGCTGTCGAGGAACATCACCTGCGCGGGCACCATGTAGTCCGGCAAGTGTTCACGCAGGGCGGCTTTATAGGACGCCTGGGGTTGCGGTTCGGTGGTCACCAGATACGCGATCAGGCGATCATTATCGGCCAGCACCACGGCCTCGCGCACACCGGCAAGCTCGCGCAGGCAAGCTTCGACTTCGCCCAGCTCGATACGGAAACCGCGCACTTTCACCTGATGGTCGACCCGACCGATATACACCACCACGCCATCGGCGCGGTAGCGCGCCAGGTCGCCGGTGCGGTACAGGCGCTCGCCCGGCGCACCGAAGGGGTTGGGCACAAAACGCTCGGCCGTGAGCCCCGGCCGCGCGTGGTAACCGCGCGCCAGGCCGACGCCGCCGATCAGCAGTTCGCCTGCCGCACCGACCGGGCTTGGCGTCAGCCCGGCGTTGAGAATGAACAACGTGGTATTGGCCACCGGCCTGCCGACAAAAGGCTGCGCGGTGGTCAGGCGATGGGCCGCCGACCAGATGGTGGTTTCGGTGGGGCCATAGAGGTTCCACACCGGGCCTTGCAGATCGAGCATGCGCTGGGCCAGGTCGGCCGGCAGCGCTTCACCGCCGCACAGGCGCTTGATGCCGCTCAACAATTGGGCGCGCGGGCTTTCCAGCAACATGCGCCAGCTGGACGGTGTGGCTTGCAGCACGGTGGCGGCCTGATCGCGGGCCAGGTCGATGATCGCTTCGGGGTCGAGGGCCATTTCCTGGCCACTGATCAGCACCGTCGCACCGACCGTCAACGGCACGTACAACTCCAGGGCAAAGATGTCGAACGAGAAGGTGGTCAGCGACAGCATCCGTGCCTCGCGTCCGATCTCCAGGGTAGCGGCCATGCCGCTGGCAAAGCTGCACAGCGCCTGATGCGGCACCATCACGCCCTTGGGCCTGCCGGTGGAACCGGAGGTGTAGATCACGTAGGCCAGGTGCTGCGGCGCCACCTCGACCTGCGGGTTGTGCTCGGCAGTCTCGGCAGCGTCAATCGTCAGCACCTGCACGCCGTCGGGCAGCGTCAGGCGCCCGACCAGCTGCGACTGGGTCAACAGCACCCGGGCACGGCTGTCGTCGAGCATGAACGCCAGACGGTCAGCGGGGAATTGCGGATCCAGCGGCACATAGGCGCCACCGGCCTTGAGGACCGCCAGCAGGCCGACCACCATCGCAAGCGAGCGCTCGACATGCACGGCCACCAGCACGTCAGGGCCCACGCCCGCCGCGACCAGGCGATGGGCCAGGCCGTTGGCGCGGCGATTGAGTTCGCCGTAGCTCAAGGCGTCGCCGTTGAATTGCACGGCGGTTGCCTCCGGCTGCGCCAGCGCGTGCGCTTCGAACAGCTGGTGCACGCAGCGCTCGCGCGGGTAGTCGACCCGCGTGCGGTTCCAGTCTTCGAGCATTTGCCGGCACTGCGGCGCGCTGAGCAGGGTCAGCTCATCCAGGGCCTGCGACGCATCGCGCACCACCGCATGCAGCAGGGTGTGCCAGTGCTCGGCCATGCGCTCCACGGTCGCGGGCAGGAACAGGTCGGTGGCGTAGGTCAGCGAAGCCCACAGGCCATCGGCGGACTCTTCGGTTTCAAGGTTCAGGTCAAACTGGGTGGTGTGCGCCGCCCAGTCCACCGGCTGCAGGTCCAGCCCGGCCACTTGCAGCGGGGCCGTGCGCAGGGTGTCCTGATGATTGAACATCACCTGGAACAGCGGGTTATGGCTGAGGCTGCGCGCCGGTTGCAGCGCTTCCACCAACTGCTCGAACGGCAAGTCCTGATGGGCCTGGGCTTGCAGGGCGTGCTGCTTGACCTGAGCGAGCAACTGGTCGAAGGGCATCTGCCCGTGCAGGTTGGCCTGGAGCACCTGGGTGTTGACGAAAAAGCCGATCAGGCGCTCGGTTTCCAGGCGGTTGCGGTTGGCAATCGGCACCCCGACGCGCACCTCGGACTGCCCGCTGTAGCGATGCAGCAAGGTCTGGAACGAAGCCAGCAGCAGCATGAAGAGGGTCACGTCCTGGCGCTGAGCGAGTGCCTTGAGTTCGGTCACCAGCGAGGTATCCAGATGAATCTGCCGCCGCGCACCGCGATGGCTTTGCACTGCCGGGCGCGGGTGGTCCAGCGGCAGTTCCAGCAGCGAATGCTCGCTGCCCAGCCGGGCGCGCCAGTAATCGAGCTGGCGCTGCTGCTCGCCGGCGGCCATCCAGTCGCGCTGCCACTGCGCATAGTCGGCGTACTGGATCGGCAACGCCGGCAGTGGCGCGTGGCCCTGATACAGCGCCACCAGCTCATCCACCATTACTTGCATCGACCAGCCGTCGGAGATGATGTGATGCTGGGTGATCACCAGCACCTGGTGCTCAGCGTCGATTTCCAGCAGTTTCACCCGCATCAACGGACCGTTGCGCAGGTCGAAGGGACGCTGGATTTCCTGCGCTACGGCCTGCTCGATGGCCAGGGCGTCGATGGCTTGGCGTTCGATCGGCAGGGCGAGGGACGCGTGAATCATCTGCCAGGTACGCTCGCCCTCCTCCACAAAAGTCGTGCGCAAAGGCTCGTGGCGCTGAACCAGGCACTGCAGCGCGTGCTCAAGGGCCGCCGTATCCAGTTGACCGCGCAGGTGCAGCGCGGTGGGCACATGGTAGGCGGCGCTGGTGGGGTCCAGTTGCCAGAGGAACCACTGGCGCTCCTGGGCGAAAGACAGGGCCAGTGGTTGGTCTCGGCCAATGGCCGTCAGCGCCGGCGCCGTATCGGCCTGCAAGCCGGCGCAGGCCAGGGCGAAGGCTTCCAGGGTCGGCTGTTCGAACAGCGCGCGCAGCGGCACTTCCAGCGCGAATTCATGGCGCACCCGCGAGACCACCTGGGTGGCGAGCAATGAATGGCCGCCGCGCTCGAAAAAGTGGTCATCAAGGCCCACCTGCTCAACCTGCAACACTCTCTGCCAGATCACCGCCAACTGTTGTTGCAGCAGGCTTTGCGGGGCACGGTAAGCCTGCCGCGTCAGGTTCAGGTCCGGAGCCGGCAGTGCGCAGCGATCCAGCTTGCCGTTGATGTTGAGCGGCAAGGCGTCGAGGAGCACCCACTGCGCGGGCACCATGTAGTCCGGCAATGACCGGCGCAGGATCGCCGCCAGCGCCTGGGTGTCCAGGCTGTGGGCCGGGGCCGCCACGACGTAGGCCACCAGTTGCGCACCGGTCGCGCCCGGCAGGGCCAGCACGGCCGCCTCACGCACCTGCGGCAAGGCTTGCAGACCGGCCTCGATTTCGCCCATCTCGATACGGAATCCGCGAATCTTCACTTGATGGTCGATGCGCCCCACGTATTCCAGCGCACCGGCCTCGGTGTAACGGGCCAGGTCGCCGCTGCGGTAGAGCCGCGCGCCGGGGACGCTGGAAAACGGGTCCGGCAGGAAGCGTTCGGCGGTCAGCGCCGGACGCTCGAAATAGCCCTGGGCCAGGCCGGCGTGGGCACCGATGCACAACTCGCCGACGCCGTCGGTGGCCAGCAACTCGAAACCGCTGTCGAGCACATACAGCGCACGGCCCGCAATCGCGCGGCCAATGGGCACGCCAAACGCGTCGCCGGCATCGGCCAACTGGCAGTCATGCACGCTGGACACCACCGTGGCCTCGGTCGGCCCGTAAGTATTGAGCAAGCGCACCGCGCCCAGCCCGGCCGCATGCCAGGCGCGCACGCCTTCCACGGCCATGGCTTCACCGCCCACGTGCACCTGACGCAGGTTGCCCAGGGAGCGCCGACTCTCAGCGCACTCCCTGGCGAGCAAATACCAGTAGGCGGCCGGCAAGTCGGCCAGGGTCACGCCCTGCTCGACGATTTCCCGGGCCAGTTGCCCGGCATCCCACAGTTCATCGCCGCGCATGATCAGCGCCGCGCCCGCGCACAGCGGCGGGTAGCATTGCTCGACAAAGCCGTCGAAGCTGAACGTGGCAAATTGCAGCACGCGGTCTTGTGCAGTCAGTTGGCTGTAGCTGTGGGCGCTGTCGCAGAACTGACCGAGGGCGGCGTGATCGATGGCCACGCCCTTGGGCTGGCCGGTGGAGCCGGAGGTGTAGATCACGTAGGCGAGGTCTGCGGCCTGCGCGTGGTTGGGCGGATTGTTTGACGGATAATCGGCGAGTTCTTCACCGCCGGCGCTGAATGCCAGGCGGGTCAACCCTGGGGGCAGCGGCAACTCGACCAGCAGCCCGGTTTCGCTGAGCAGCAGGTCCAGGCGGCTGTCCGCCAGCATGTAGGCCAGACGGTCGGCCGGATAGCTCGGGTCCAGCGGTACATAAGCGGCGCCACTTTTGAGCACCGCCAGCAGGCTGACAATCAGTTGCGGGCCGCGCCGCGACGCCAATCCCACTCGTTGCCCCGGACCCACGCCCAGTTCCAGCAAGCGGTGCGCCAGGCGGTTGGCCCGCGCATTGAGCGCGGCATAGTCCAGGCGCTCGCTGCCCGCCTGCACCGCAAGGGCGGATGGCGTCGCCAGGGCCTGGGCGGCGATGCGTTCGTGCACCCGCAGAGCACGCGGGGCTGCATCGGGCTGCTGGCTGAGGGCGAGCACCTCGCGCTGCGCGCTGGCGTCCAGCAGTTGCAGGTTGCCCAGGCAGCTGTCGGCATCCGCCATCATTTGCGCCAGCAGATGCTGCAGATTGGCGCCCAATCGCGTCACCTGCGCGGCACTGAAGCGCGCGCGGTCATAGCTGAATTCCAGACGCAGGCGCTCGCCCAGTTCGATGCCAAGGGTCAGCGGGTAGCTGGTGCGCTCGTGGTTGCGCAGCGCCCCAAAGGTCAGGCCGGCAGGCGCGCTCTGCTTGAGTGCTTCGGCGACCGGGAAGTTTTCGAACACCAGCAGCGTGTCGAACAGCGCCGCGCCCTGCTGGCCGGCCCAGCCCTGGATGTTGTAGAGCGGCACCTGTTCGTGGTCACGCAGGCTGAGGTTGAGCGCTTGCAACTCGCCCAGCCACGCGCCTGTCGACTGGGCCGGCGAGGCGGCGCTGATGATCGGCAGGGTGTTGATGAACAGGCCCAGTTGCTGCTCGATGCCCGGCAGCGGCGCGGACCGCCCGGCGACCGTGGCGCCAAACACCACGCAGTCCTGGCCGGTGTAGCGTTGCAGCAACAGGCTCCATGCGCCTTGCAGCACGGTGTTGAGGGTCACTTTGTGCTGGCGGGCGAACGTGCCGAGGGCGGCGGTGAACTCACTGCCAAACGCCACCTGATGGTCGGCCATGCCCACGCCGTCAACCGGCGCACGCAGCGCATCAGCCAGCAGGGTCGGCGCCTGCACGGGGGCCAGGGCGGTTTTCCAGAACGCTTCGCCGGATGCCTGCTGTTGCAGCCAGCCGAGGTAATCGCGGAACTGCCCCAACGGCGCAGGCACGGCGTGGCCCGCGTAATGGGCGATGACTTCGCCGAGCAACTGCGCGTTGCTCCAGCCGTCCATCAGGATGTGGTGACTGGTAAAAACAAGGTGCCAGGCAGCCCCGGCGCCGCGCACCAGCAGCAGACGGAACAGCGGCGCGCGGTCGAGCGCGAAGCCCTGCTCGCGCTCGGCATCGGCCAGCGCATCGACGTCAGCGCCTGGGTCTTCAATTACCTGCAATTGCAGGTCGACCTGGCGCTGGATCAGTTGATGGGCACTGTCCAGGCCCAGCCAGTGGAAGCTGCTGCGCAGGATGTCGTGACGGTCCAGCGCGGCCTGCCAGGCACGCCCGAACTTCAGCAGGTCCAGGCCTTCGATATCCAGGCGCAACTGGTTGATGTAGGCCTGCGCCTCGGGTTCGTAGAGGGTGTGGAACAGCATGCCCTGTTGCATCGGCGACAACGGGTACAGGTCGGCGATGGCCGGCCCCGGCACCGGCAGCGCATCCAACTGCTGCTGGGTGAGGCGCGCCAGCGGGAAGTCCGACGGCGTGACTTGCCCGGCAGGCGTGGCACAGCAATGGGCGATCAAAGCCTTGAGTTCGACGGCGTATTCATCCGCCAGGCGCTGGATGGTTGCCGCGTCGAACATCTCGCGACTGAAGCCCCATTGCAACGCCAGTTCACCGCCGTACACCTGCCCTTCCACCGTCAACCAGTTGGCCAGCGGCGCCTCGGGGTCCTGGGCCAGGCCGCTGCTCTGGGTGGCCGGAACGAACAGCGCCGACTCATCGAACTGGCGATCGAACTGGCCCAGGTAGTTGAAGGTGATGCGCGGCGCGGCCAGGTTTGACAAGGCAGCGCCAGCGTCGGGCGTGCCGAGGTAGCGCAACAAGCCGTAGCCGATGCCTTTATCGGGCACGGCGCGCAGTTGCTCCTTGACCGCCTTGATCGCGCCGGACAACTCACCGCCTGCCTTCAGACGCAGCGGAAACAGGCTGGTGAACCAGCCGACCGTACGGCTCAGGTCGAGGCTGTCGAACAGGTCTTCGCGGCCATGGCCTTCCAGTTGAATCAACGCGGCCGGTTGCGCGCTCCAGCGACTGATGACGCGCGCCAGTGCGGTCAGCAACAGGTCGTTGACCTGGGTGCGGTAGGCCGCCGGGGCGTGCTGCAGCAGTTGGCGCGTGTGTTCGGCGTCAAGGCGCACTTCGATCCTGCTGCCCAGACGGTTCTGCAGACCGCCCTCGGGGTGGTCGCAAGGCAGTTCGGTGTCGACGGTTTGCGCCTGCCAGTACGGCAGTTGCTCGTTGAGGGTTTGCGCGTGGTCGTGCAGATGCTGCGCCCATTGCTGATAGGCGCTGGTCTTCGCCGGCAGCGCGGCATCACGGTAGGCCTGTTGCAGGTCTTCCAGCAGGACGCGCCAGGACACGCCGTCCACCACCAGGTGGTGGATCACCAGCAGCAAACGCTGAGTGCCATCGGCCATGTTCACCAGCGCTGCACGCAGCAGCGGGCCTTGCGCCAGGTCGAGACTGCGCTGGGCCTCATCGCACAACGCGGCCAGTTCAGCATCGCTGTCGGCACGGGACTGCCACAGCGCCGCTTCGGCCACCGGTGCGGCGTGGCTTTGCGTCCATCCTTCGGCCTGCGATACAAAGCGCAGGCGCAAGGCGTCGTGATGGTTGATCAACTGCGTCAGCGCTGCTTCAAGGCGAGCAGGCGCGAGGGTTTCGCGCGGGGTCAGCAGCAGGGACTGGTTCCAGTGGTGACGCGCCGGGATCGCCTGGGCGAAAAAGTGCTGCTGCACCGGGGTCAGGCGCACCTCGCCTTGCACCGGTTCCTGGTCGATCAGGCTGACCTGCTCGACACTTGCCACCAGCGCCAGGCTGCGCACGTTCTGGTACTGGAACAGGTCGCGCGGGCTGAGACGAATCCCCGCCTGACGTGCGCGACTGACTACCTGGATGGAGATGATCGAGTCGCCGCCCAGTTCGAAGAAGTTGTCTTCCAGGCCGACCTGCTCTACGCCGAGCACATCGGCCCAGATCGCGGCCAGGGTCTTTTGCAGGGCATTTTCCGCCGGGACAAAGGCTTGCTGTGGCGCCGCGTCCGGTACAGGCAATGCCTTGCGGTCGAGCTTGCCATTGGCGGTCACTGGCAGTTTGCTCAGGTGCACGAAGTGGGTGGGCACCATGTACTCGGGCAGGCTGCCGAGCAGCCAGGTGTTGAGATCGGTCGGCGCTTCGCCTTCCGCCACCAGCCACGCCACCAGCTGTTTACCGCCATGCACCAGGACCACGGCTTCACGCACCTGCGGGTGCTGCATGAGGCGGGTTTCGATTTCGCCCAGCTCGATGCGCAGGCCGCGCAGCTTGACCTGATGGTCGAGGCGCCCGAGGTAGTCGATCACCCCATCGGCACGCTGGCGCACGCGGTCGCCGGTGCGGTACAGGCGCTCGCCTGCGGTGAACGGGCTGGGCACAAAACGCTCGGCCGTCAACGCCGGGCGCCGATGGTAGCTGCGCGCCAGGCCGATGCCGCCCAGGTACAGCTCACCGGACACGCCGGGAGGCACCGGGTTGAGCTGCGCGTCGAGCACGTAGGTGGCGAGGTTGGCAATCGGACGGCCGATGGGCACGCTGTCGGCGCCCTCGTCGACGCAGGTCCAGTGGGTCACGTCGATGGCGGCTTCGGTGGGGCCGTACAGGTTGTACAAAGCCGTCGCCGGCAGCCTGGCGAACACCTGCTGCTGCGCATCCAGCGCCAGGGCTTCGCCGCTGCACACGATGCGCTTGAGGCTGGCGCAGGCCTGCACGCCGGGCTCATGGATAAATGCCTGCAGCATCGACGGTACGAAATGCAGGGTAGTAATGGCGTGCCGGCCGATGGTCTCGATCAGCCGCGCCGGCTCGCGGTGTTCGCCGGGGGCGGCGACCACCAGGCGTGCGCCGGTCATCAACGGCCAGAAGAATTCCCACACCGAGACGTCGAAGCTGAATGGGGTTTTCTGCAGGACTGCGTCACTGGCGTCCAGCCGATAGGCCTGTTGCATCCAGCACAAGCGGTTGACCAGTGCACGATGGCTGTTGCCGGCGCCCTTGGGCTTGCCGGTGGAACCGGAGGTGTAGATCACGTAGGCGAGGTTCAGCACATCGACGTCGACCTGGGGCGCGTGCGGACTGAAGGCGTCGAACCCGCTCAGCGCAGGGTCGAGCACAATGACCTGCAGGCCGTCCGTTGGCAGCAACGTCAGCAAGGCGTCCTGAGTGAGCAACAGCGCGACGCCGCTGTCTTCGATCATGTAGGCCAGGCGCTCGCGCGGGTACTCAGGGTCCAGCGGCACGTAGGCGCCACCGGCCTTGAGGATCGCCAGCAGGCCCACCACCATTTCGACGGAGCGCTCGACGCAGATGCCCACCAGCACGTCAGGGACGACACCGCGCTCGCACAGGGCGTTGGCCAGTTGGTTGGCGCGGGTGTCGAGTTCGCTGTAGGTCAAGGTGCTGGCGCCGAACACCAGCGCGGGCGCGTGCGGGGTGCGTTGCACCTGTTCGGCGATCAACTGATGCAAGGCGAGTTCGCTGGGGTAATGTTCGACGGTCTGGTTCCAGGCCTGCACCAGCACCTTTTGCTCGTCTTCGTCGAGCATCGGCAACTCGCCGACACGCTGTTCGCCGTCGCTGACCATGGCCTGCAACAGGCTGATCCAGTGCTGCGCCATGCGCTCGATGGTCGGCGCGTCGAACAGGTCGTTGGCGTAGGTCAGCGCGGCATGCAGGGTGCCGGACTTTTCCCAGGTGTCCAGGCTCAGGTCGAACTGGGTGGTACGGCCCTGCCATTCCACCTGGGACAGCGCAAGACCCGAGGCGGTGCTCACCGAGGCAATATCGGCCACCACCGGCTGGTGGTTGTACATCACCTGGAACAACGGCGTGTGGCTGAGGCTGCGTTCCACCTTGAGCGCTTCCACCAGGCGCTCGAACGGCAGTTCCTGATGCGCCTGGGCGCCGAGCGCATGCTCCTTGATGCCCTGCAGCAACTCGCCGATGCGTGTCTGCCCGGTCAGCTCGGTGCGCAGCACCTGGGTGTTGACGAAAAAGCCGATCAGCCCTTCGACCTCACTGCGATTGCGGTTGGCAATCGGCACGCCGATGCGAATATCGCCCTGGCCCGTGTAACGATGCAGCAGCACATTGAACGCACCGAGCAACAGCATGAACAGAGTTACGTTGTGTGTTTGTGCGCAGCGACGCAGTTGAGCGGCCAGCGCGGGGTCGATCGCGAAGTTATGGCGGGTGCCCCGGTAACTCGGCATCGCCGGGCGCGGGCGATCGGTGGGCAACTCCAGTACCGGGTGTTCATCGCCCAGGCGCGCCTGCCAGTAATCGAGCTGACGGGCCTGCTCCCCGGCTTCCAGCCAGCGGCGCTGCCACAGGGCGTAGTCGCTGTACTGGATCGGCAGCGCCGGCAGTTGCGGCGTCTCGTTGCGCTCATGGGCGTCGTAGAAACGGATGAACTCGTCGATCAGCACGTTCATCGACCAGCCATCGGAGACGATATGGTGCAGTGTCAACAGCAGGACGTGCTCGCGGGCGTCGAGCTTGAGCAATTGCACGCGCAGCAGCGGGCCGGTTTCCAGGTTGAATGGCTGCAGCGATTGCGCAGTGGCCGCCGCAGCGACTGCCTGCTCGCGTGCGGCGGCGGGCAGGTTGCTGATATCCGACTGTTCAATAATCAATAATGGCTCGACGGCGACCTGCTGCAGGCGCTCATCGGCCTGACGCTGGAACACCGTGCGCAGGGTTTCGTGGCGCGCGATCAGGCTGGCGAATGCCTGCTCCATCGCGGGCACACTCAGCGCGCCCTTGAGCCGCACCGCACCGGGCAGGTTGTAGGCGCCGCTGGCGGGGTCCAGCTGCCAGAGAAACCACATGCGCTGCTGCGCGTAGGACAGCGCCTGGCGGTCCTGCGCCTCCACGCCTGCCGGGATCGGAAACCGGGAAAAATCCACCCCTTCCTTCTGCAACGCCTGCAGGAACAGCTGGCGTTTTTCCAGGGGCAACCCAATAAACCGGCGAGCAAGTTTCAAGGAGTCTTCAGCATTCATTTCAAAGGGTCCGGAGCAATAGGCAGGAAGCACAAAGGCACGTCGTCCCTATAAAACGAACCGCGAAGGGAAAAATTAGCGAGGGGGAAAGGCGCGAAGCGAGCTGTCATCAGGGGTTACATCAAATTCGGGAAGGCGCAATGAACCCGAGCTAGCATTGACGTACACCACTTTTTGCAACTACATTTAGTTACAGGCAAGGATCGCCGTGTCCAAAAATGAAAAGCTGCTGGCCAAATTGCTCAACGAGCACATGGCCTTTACCTGGCCCGAGCTCGTCACGCTATTGCGTCGTCTCGGTTACACACAACTGGAAGGGGCTGGAAGCCGCGTCAAGTTCGACATCGGCGACCCGACGGCAATGATCACCTTGCACAAGCCTCACCCCGGCAACGAACTGAAGCATTACATTCGGCGCCAGATCATCGAACAATTGAAATCAGGAGACCTGATTCAGTGAACAACCAACTGAAACACAAAGGCTACATCGGCTCTATCGAAGCCAGCCTCGAAGACAACTGCCTGTTCGGCAAAGTGCTGTTCATCAAGGCGTTGGTAAGCTACGAAGGCAAGACAGTCGCGGAGCTGGACGCGGCGTTCCAGGAGGCGGTAGACGATTACCTCGCCACCTGCCAGGCGCTTGGGCAAACACCGGAAAAACCCTGCAAGGGCTCGTTCAATGTGCGAGTCGGGCACGACCTGCACCTGGCGGCTGCGCTTGAGGCCACCCGCAAGAAAGTCACGCTCAACGACCTGACCCGGCAGGCATTGAACGAATTTCTGCAACAGCACGGCAAGACGCCCTGCCCGGCCATTGGTTGACTGGCAGGGCCGCCAGCAGTTGCTGGCGGCCCCCTTGTCAGATCAACCGCTTGATCTGCTTGTGGCGCCACACCAACCGGTAGTACGCGATCTGCAGGACGAGCATCATCAGGTAGGTCACCGGAAACGCCATCCACACGCCTTCGAGGCCGAAGTGCGCATTGAGCAGGTACGCCACCGGCAGCTCGACGAACAGCACACAGACAATCGAGATCACCACCGGTATCAGCACCACGCCGCTGGCGCGCATGATGCCGCCGATCACGGCCTGGAAGCCGAACACCAGGATGCTCCACAGCATGATGTGCAACAGGTGTTCGGCATTGACCCGCGCCGTGTCGTCGGTGATGAACAGCCCCAGCAACCAGTGTGACAGGCCGTAACCCAGCACGATCAGGCCCCCGGTCAGACAGGTATTGATCAACAGCCCGGCACGCAGGATCGGCCCGATGCGCTCCATGCGCCCCGCGCCAATCGCCTGGGCGCCCAGGATCGAGGCGGTGATGGCAATCGACAGCGCCGGAAACTGCACGTAGTTGACGATCTGCGTCACCGCGCCATAGGCCGCGGTGGCCTGGGAACCGTGGCCGTTGACCAGTGCCAGAATCACCAGCTCCGACAACGACAGCACCACCATCTGCAGCCCCGTCGGCAGGCCGATGCGCAGCACCTTGCCGAGGATTACCCGGTCCAGGCGTAACGCCGCGAGCAGTTGGCGATCCGGCGCCATCACGTGCTTTTTATGGCGCAGGCGCAGGATCAAAAACAGCATGGCCAGGGTGTTGCTCACCAGCCCTGCATACACCGCGCTCTGAATGCCCATGGGCGGCAGGCCGATCCAGCCGCGAATCAATGCCGGGGTTAGCAGCAGGCCCGTCAGGGTCGAGACCATCAGCGCCAGCAATGGCGACACCGTGTCGCTGACCCCGCGCAGCAACTGCGTATAAAGGATGAACACCAGCAGCAGCGGCATGATCAACATCATTACCTGCGCGTAACCCACGGCGGCGTCGAGCACGTCCAGCGGTGTACCCAGCGCCTGCAACGCCGGCCGCGCAAACAGGCTACCCAGCACGGCCGCGATCAACCCCACCAGCGCGCCGAGGGTCAGCGTGGCACCGGTGATGACCTTGACCATGCCCGTCTCGCCAGCACCCCACGCCTGGCCGATCAACACCGAAGCGCCCGCCCCCAGGCCGATCACCAGGGCAATGAAGAAGAACACAATGGGAAACATCCCCGACACGGCCGCCAGCGCCTGGGTGCCGAGCATCTGCCCGACATAAATACCGTTTAACGTGCCGGAAAAGCTTTGCAGGAAATTGGACAGCACCATCGGTGCGAGAAAGAACAGGTAGGTCTGCCACAGCGGGCGTTGCACAAGGTTTTGCATGAAAAACGGTGCCTCGAAGAACTAACGCATCCACAAGTTATACCGTATGTGGATCCAATGTTCCCGCGCTTGATCAATTTGCTCAATGACAAGTGCGCGAATTACTGATTGGACGCGCCGGTTGCGGGTGAGTAGATTTCACGCCGGGAATAGCTATTAGCCATCATCTCTCATCCCTCTGGAATCGAGCCTCACATGAAAAAACCTGTCTCGCTGGCGATGCGTATCGGCCTGGGCTTTGCTTCCACCCTGTCACTGTTGGTGCTGATCACTGCCGTGGGTATCCAGCGCGTGGGCTTTATCGACAGCACACTCAAGGACGTCGCCGAAAAAGCCGCCGTGGCCCAACGCTACGCCATC
Source organism: Pseudomonas trivialis (assembly GCF_036864995.1). Classification (NCBI taxonomy): domain Bacteria; kingdom Pseudomonadati; phylum Pseudomonadota; class Gammaproteobacteria; order Pseudomonadales; family Pseudomonadaceae; genus Pseudomonas; species Pseudomonas trivialis. The sequence goes on from NZ_CP142151.1 coordinate 2,996,591, forward strand.
AATTTTCGGGGCAGCGTGCACAACCGCGCCATCGCTATTCGCGATGCGGTACTGGTCACGGATGAGACTGCGCTCAATCGGCACCTGGCCGAGATCGACCAGCTCAAGCGAGATTACCAGGACGCCGCCGTCCCGCTCGACCGCCTGTTCGGCAATGGCGGCGCCAACGTCGAGGAAACCCGCCTGCTGAACGATATCAAGGCTATCGAGACACAGACCCTGGCGTCTTCGGAGCGCGTCATCAGCCTGCGCCGCAATAACGACATCGCCGGCGCACAGGCGCTGTTGCTGGCCCAGAGTTCAGACCTCTATTCCGAGTGGCTCAAACGCGTCAACGCATTGATCGATTTTGAAGAGGCGCAGATCCGGCACCAGCTTGACTCGGTGCAAACCGCAGCGAGCAACTTCGCGGTATTGATGCTCCTGGCCAGCGCCGTGGCGATTGTATTGAGCGTGCTGGTGTCGTTGCTGATCATCCGCAAGGTCAAGGCCACCCTTGGCGCCGAGCCGGAAGAAGTGGCCGAGGCGATCCGTCGCCTGGCTCAGGGTGACTTGAACCAGCGTATCGAGACCCGCCACCCCGACAGCGTAATGGGTATTCTCAAAAACGCCCTGAATCGCCTGGGCGACACCATCACCGAAGTGCGCGCATCGGCCCAGGCCTTGCGTGACTCATCAGTGACCCTGTTGTCTGCGGCCGGCGACAACCGCCAGCAGATAACGCTGCAAACCAGCGAAGCCCAGCATGTGGCCGCCGCCATTACGCAAATGGCCGCGTCGGTCAACGAGGTGTCGGGCTACGCCTCGGCAGCCGCCAAGGCCACCCTGCTGGCCGATGCCGAAGTCAACAGCGGCCACCGCCTGGTGGGCGAAGTGAGCGTGGCGATTGAAGAGCTGGCGCAAATCCTTGAACAGGCCACCACCCGCGTCAATCAGGTGTCCAGCGACAGCGAAAGCATCGAAACGGTGATTGAGGTGATCAACTCGATTGCCGCGCAGACCAACCTGCTCGCCCTGAACGCCGCGATTGAAGCGGCACGCGCCGGTGAACATGGCCGCGGCTTTGCCGTGGTGGCCGACGAAGTGCGCTCGCTTGCAACTCGCACCCAGGAGTCCACCCAGGAGATCCGCGACATGATCGGCAAACTGCAAAGCGGCACCCAGGACGCCGCCGACATCATGCAACGCAGCCGCGCCCTGGCCCAGACCACCGTCGGCCAGACCCGTGACTCGCAAGTGTCACTGGGCAAGATCAGCCAGGAAGTCGGCGCGATCAATACCATGAACGCGCAGATCGCCAGCGCCTCGGTGCAGCAGAGCGCTGCCGCCGAAGAGGTCGCGCAGAACGTCACGCGTATCCACAGTTCCACCGTGCAATCGGCGGCCGGCTCCGAAGTGGTGGAAAACGCCAACCAGGAACTGGCGGAGCTGGCGGATCGACTGAGCACCAAGGTGGCGTTCTTCAGCGTGTCGGCCCGCTAAACCGATCAGGGCGGCTGCCCGGAAATAAAGAGGCCGCAGTAGCCGTCCATTTGGCTCCCTGCGGTCCGAGTGGACGTTACTCTTGCCTGGTCCTGCGATTTTTAGCCTTGAGGTTGTCTGAAAATCTCTTGTACATCACTCTGATCTGCGCTCGTTGAATACGCATTTCCAGGCATTTGTGCCGCATCTCTCGATACAGGTCAGTATTGAGCATGAGCAATCCCAGCAGTGGAAATACAATACCCAGAAAGAACGCCAGGCTGTGCGGGCGGTCGTTCAGAGTGGGGACGACCAGCATCAGGCAAACAACGAAATAGCACGCCAGCCAACTTGAAGCCCAGTTGCGCCCGCGTGCGATCATGAGATTGAGAAACAGCAGAGCGATCGTCAACGAAAGCAGACCCCATCCGTGCATTTCGGTTTTGAGTACCGGCTCAAGCTTGCACAGATAGACCGCTTCATTAAGCATGATGACCGAGGCGCCCGAAAGGACAGCCATGAACAGGGTGCTCACGAACACGGGAAGGTAGCGGATTAGGGCGCTGGCCGTTGAGTCATTCATTGTGGGTCGTGCAACGTTCCCAGGCAGGCCAACGCAATCGCTGCGCTGCTTTGCAGCCGCTCACAGCGGGGCGGAGACTGCCGAGGCACCTATCCTTGAACACACTGGTAATCATTCCTTTACTCCTCAGCTCACGAGAGCACAGAGAGTAAAGAATCGGCCCCGCACAAAAATGTAGGAAAGGTTTCATTTTCCAGGCAGACCCTTCCCGTTATCGTCTTTTTAGCTTGTAATCAATAGTACAAATCGGAAAGTACACCCCCGCACTACCGTTGTAGGACATATTGCAGTTTTGCCGATTGAACGCCTGCCTGTCAGGTAAGATAGCGCCGTTTGTCACAGCCACCCCGTTGTGCCGCCAACCCAAGTCGACTGCCCATGCCCTTCGAACTCAGCGTAGACCTCACCACCCTGGCCATCCTCGCCGTGGTTGCCTTTGTCGCCGGTTTTATCGACGCCATCGCCGGCGGTGGCGGCTTGCTCACCACGCCTGCCCTGCTCACGGCCGGCATGCCGCCGCATCTGGTGCTGGGCACCAATAAGCTCAGCTCGACCTTCGGCTCGGCCACTGCCAGTTTCACCTTCTACCGGCGCAAGCTGTTCCATCCGCGCCAGTGGGTGCACGCCATCGTCGGCACCCTGATTGGTGCGCTGACCGGCGCCGTGGTCGCCCATTACCTGCCCGCCGAAACTCTGAACAAGATGCTCCCGGTGATTGTTTTCGCCTGCGGCGTGTACCTGCTGTTCGGCGGAACGCCCAAGGCGCCGCTGGATGCCGATGCACCGATCAGGAAGAAATGGCAGGCCACTCAGGGTTTCGGCCTGGGTTTCTACGACGGCGTGGCCGGGCCCGGCACTGGCGCGTTCTGGACCGTCAGCACGATGCTGCTGCACCCCATAGACCTGGTCAAAGCCAGCGGTGTGGCGCGCAGCATGAACTTCGTCAGCAACGCGGCAGCGCTGACGGTGTTCATCATCAACGGATCGGTGGACTGGATCGTCGGCCTGGCCATGGGCCTGTCGGTGATGTGCGGCGCGTTCTTTGGCGCACGCAGCGCAATCAGCGGCGGCGCCAGGTTCATTCGCCCGGTGTTCATCACCGTGGTGCTCGGTCTGACGGTTCGACTAGCCTGGCAGCACTGGTTCAGCGTGGCCTAGACGACGGGCCAGGTACAGGTCGATGAGATAGCGCGCAATCGAGCGCGACGCCGGCAACGGCGGCAACGCATGGATATTGAACCATTGCGCGTCCTCTATCTCGTCGGCTTGGGGCACGATCTCGCCGCCGGCATATTCGGCGTGAAAGCCCAGCATCATCGAGTGGGGAAACGGCCAGCATTGGCTGCCCCTGTACTGAATGTTCTTCACCTCCAACCGTACTTCTTCACGCACTTCGCGAATCAGGCACTCCTCGGCCGACTCACCCGGTTCGGCAAACCCTGCCAACGTGCTGTACACCCCCGTGACAAAGCGTGGTGAACGCGCCAGCAGAATCTCGTCGCCACGGGTCACCAGCACAATCATGCTCGGCGAAATGCGCGGGTAGCTACGCAGGTCGCAGGGCTGGCAGAACATTGCGCGCTCGCGCGGCACCTGGACCATGGCCTGGCCGCAACTGCCGCAGAAACGGTGCTCACGCGCCCAGGTGCCGATCTGCGCCGCATAACCCAGCACCTTGTATACCGTGTGATCGCCCTGCAGCATGAAGCCGCGCAAGCCCTGCCAACTGCAGCCTGGCACGGCGGCGGCGCTGTTGAGCTCCAGCAGGTACACCGGCTCGCCATCGAGGTGGCCGATGCCGTGTTCGGCGAATACCGACAGGTCCTGGCGCTTGAGCCATTCACGCGGAAACAGCGGGCCATTGGCGTCCTGCAAAAAGCCCTCGCGGCTGCGCGCAACGGCCCAGCCACCGGGGGTCTCGTTGTCCAGCAGCGTTGTGGTAATCCAGCCTGGGGTCATGTCAGTCAATCCACAAAGTCGGGTTTCTGTTTACTCATATGGGCCGCGATGGCCACGCGCAAATCGCTGGATTGCAACATAGCCGCGTTCCAGGTGGCAACGTATTCCAGACCGTCATTGACGCTGTGGTCACGCATGTAGCTGAGCATGGCCTTGGTGCCGGTCACGGCAATCGGCGATTTGGCGGCAATCTCGCGGGCAATCTCCAGGACCCCGGCCAACAGGCTGGCGTGATCGGGGTACACACGGTTTACCAGGCCAATGCTGCGCGCTTCTTCGGCGCCGAACTGACGGCCGGTGTAGGCCAGCTCGCGCAGCATGCCGTCACCGACAATCCGCGGCAGGCGTTGCAGGGTGCCGACATCGGCGGCCATGCCAATGTCGACTTCCTTGATTGAGAACTGCGCATCCTCGGCGGCGTAACGCATGTCGCAGGCGCTGATCAGGTCAATGGCGCCGCCGATGCAATAACCCTGGATCGCCGCCAGCACTGGCTTGCGGCAATTGTCGACCGCGTTGAACGAGGCCTGCAGCTCGAGAATCTTGCGCCGCAGCAGGCGTGCGTTGCGCCCCACGTCCTTGCCCAGGTCATTGGCCACCTGGGCCAGCAGCATCAAGTCGATACCCGACGAGAAATGCTTGCCGGCACCGCTGAGTACTACAGCGCGCACGGCGTCGGTGTCTTCGATCCATTGAAAGATCTCGACGATTTCACGCCAGAATGCCGCGTTCATCGCGTTGATCTTTTCCGGGCGGTTGATCTGCACATGGGCAACGTTGCCGCTGAGTTCGACGACGAAGGCTTGGTATTCGGACATGGCAGTGATCCCTGACTGACGATTGATAAGAGGCAGACTATAACAAGGCTGCGCAAGGGCGCATCGGCCAAAAGCCGGACGCGTACTCATCGGCGCCATAGGCACCGAGCCGCTGGGAAAACGCTGGATAAAACCCCGCGTACCCGCCATCCTTCGCGCTTTAAGCCGCCCGCTCGCGGCGCTCCGCGCTCAAAGGACATGCCCATGCACAGCCACCCCCTCGCCCTGGCCGATTTCGACTTCATCGACGAAACCCTGCTCAAATACGGCGACGACCATTCGGTACTCAACCTGGCAGAACTCGACGGTTACTTCACCGCGCTGGTATCGAGCCCGACCCGGGTGGATGTCGGCGAGTGGTTCCCGGCGATCTGGGGCGGACACAACCCGGCCTGGGAAAGCGCGGACGAGGCCCAGGGTTTCCTGGAACTGTGCGTACGCCACATGAATACCCTTGCCGCCCAACTGGCTAACGATGCCCGAGGGTTCAAGGCCCGTTTCGATGACACCGAGCATCAGGGCCACACCCTGACCCTCGCCGAAGAGTGGTGCTTTGGCTACATCCGTGGCGCGGCCATCGCCAATTGGCCTGACCTGCCGACCGAGCAGGCCGCGCACCTGGAAAAAATCGCCCAGTGCGCCGAGCAGGACAACTTCGAGCTGCCGGCCGACCTGGATGTACAGATGCACCAGCAGCGCGTCAGCGAGATCGAACCGGCCGCGCGGGCCCTGCACGATTATTGGTTGGCCTTGCGCTAAGCCTCGACAAGCACCGCTGCTTTGGCCGATTATTCGGGTCCGCCCGTCGGCCACTCCGTGCCACCTTGCCCTGATCAGGAGCCTTGCACCTTGAGTTCGCAAAAAACCGTGACCGTTGCCCCGCCCAGTTTCCCCCTGAACGGCAAGGTCGCGCCCCCCGGCTCCAAATCCATCACCAACCGCGCCTTATTGCTGGCCGCCTTGGCCACCGGCACCAGTCGCCTGACCGGCGCGCTGAAAAGCGATGACACCCGGCATATGTCGGTGGCCTTGCGCGAGATGGGCGTGACCATCGATGAGCCGGATGACACCACCTTTGTGGTCACCGGTTCCGGCAAGTTGCAACGGCCCCTGCAACCGCTATTTCTCGGCAATGCCGGCACGGCGATGCGCTTTCTCACCGCCGCTGTGGCCACCGTGCAAGGCAGCGTCGTGCTGGACGGCGACACCTACATGCAAAAACGCCCGATCGGCCCGCTGCTGACCGCCCTCGGGCAGAACGGCATTCAGGTCGACAGCCCCACCGGCTGCCCGCCGGTGACCGTACACGGCGTGGGCAAGGTGCAGGCCAAGCGCTTCGAGATCGACGGCGGCTTGTCCAGCCAGTACGTCTCGGCGCTGCTGATGCTGGCGGCGTGCGGCGAAGCACCGATTGAAGTGGCACTGACCGGCAAGGACATTGGCGCTCGTGGCTATGTGGACCTGACCCTGGACTGCATGCGCGCATTCGGCGCGCAGGTGGAGGTAGTCGACGACACCACCTGGCGCGTCGCCGCGACCGGCTACCGTGCCCATGACTACCTGATCGAGCCGGATGCGTCCGCCGCCACCTACCTGTGGGCGGCCGAAGTGTTGACCGGCGGCCGTATCGATATCGGCGTGGCCGCGCAGGATTTCACCCAGCCGGACGCCAGGGCCCAGGCTGTGATCGCGCAGTTTCCGAACATGCCGGCCACCGTGGTGGGCTCGCAGATGCAGGACGCGATCCCGACCCTGGCGGTATTGGCCGCCTTCAACAACACCCCGGTGCGCTTCACTGAACTGGCCAACCTGCGCGTGAAGGAATGTGACCGTGTGCAGGCGCTGCACGACGGCCTCAACGAAATCCGCCGGGGCCTGGCGACCATCGAGGGCGACGACTTGCTGGTAGCCGCCGACCCGGCGCTGGCCGGCACTTCCTGCAATGCGCTGATCGACACCCACGCCGACCACCGCATCGCCATGTGCTTTGCGCTGGCGGGGCTGAAGGTCGCGGGCATTCGCATCCAGGACCCGGACTGCGTGGCCAAGACCTATCCTGATTACTGGAAAGCCCTGGGCAGCCTGGGCGTTGCGCTGACCTATTAAGTCGGTGGCGCCGCAATGGGGAGGGAATGCACATGACAATTCGCCAACCCTGCCCACCCGGCGCCTGTATTTGCGACCGTGAACAACTGCTGCAGGCGCCGGGTGCGGACCTGCGGGTGCTTGGCCTGACGCGTCAGGAAGAAAAAAGCTGCTTGCCCGGCTGGAAGATCTCAAGAGTCTGCAGGACCTGGAGCACATGCAGCAGCGCATGTATGAGCTGCTGGGGATTCGCGTGCATGTTGCGCCCGGGCATACCGAGGTCAGGAGCATGCGGGGAATTCAGATTGTCATCGATGAACTGCCGGGAATGTGCCGCAAGACACGGCAGGCGATTCCGGCGGCGATTCGCCGGGGCCTGGAGAAACGGCCGGAGATTGCTTATCGGCTGCTTGATGCTCATGACTTGTTTGGCCAGGGGTGAGGGTTGGGGGTATATCCGGTATTTGGGTGATGGCTGCACCTCGCCCAGGCTCGGCCTGATCCATGGACATCCGAATGTGGGAGGGGGCTTGCTCCCGATGGCGTTGTTTCAGCCACAAATAAGCTGAATGACACTCCGCCATCGGGAGCAAGCCCCCTCCCACACTTTGCGCAGTGTTCGGCAGACATTTTCGGTCAGCTTCCAGGCCCACGCCGTCATCACTCCTCCTGCTTATATCATTCCGAATGATAGTCACCTTTGCCTCATTCGATTCGTGACATATCTCCACCCCGCGCATGATCCGCCCATCTCAAATACATTGGCGGATGCACCTCATGGAACAGTCACTCAAACACTTGCGCTTCCCCCTGGCGATATTGGCCGTGGTGGTGATGAGCGCCTGCGGCAAGACCCCCGACCAGGCCGCCGCCATGCCACCGGCGAAAGTCAGCGTGGCCAAGGTGCTGGAACAACCGGTCAACGAGTGGGACGAATTCACCGGCCGTCTCGAAGCCCCGGAAACTGTGCAGATTCGTCCTCGGGTCTCTGGCCAGATTGATCAAGTCGCTTTTACCGAAGGCGCTTTGGTCAAGAAAGGCGACCTGCTGTTCCAGATCGACCCACGTCCGTTCCAGGCGCAAGTGCGCCAGCTTGAAGCTCAGTTGCAACAGACCAAGGCCGCCGCCAACCGCAGCGACAACGAAGCCCAGCGCGGTGACCGTCTGCGTCAGAGCAATGCGATTTCCGCCGAACTGGCCGACTCGCGCACCACCGCCGCCCAGGAAGCCCGCGCAGCTGTCGCCGGGATCCAGGCGCAGCTGGACCTGGCCAAACTGAACCTGAGCTTTACCCGCGTGACCTCGCCGATCAGCGGCCGGGTCAGCCGCGCGGAGATCACCGCCGGCAACCTGGTGACGGCCGATACCACCGCGCTGACCAGCGTGGTCTCCACCGACAAGGTGTATGCCTACTTCGACGCCGACGAGCGCGTGTACCTCAAGTACACCGAGCTGGCGCGCCAGGGTCGTCGTGGCGCGACCACCCCGGTGTACCTGGGCCTGTCCAATGAAGCCGGCAACCCGCACCTGGGCCAGATGAACTTCGTCGACAACCAGGTCAACCCGGCCACCGGCACCATTCGCGGGCGCGCCGTGTTCGATAACAGCAAGGGCGAATACACCCCTGGCCTGTATGCCCGCCTCAAGCTGGTGGGCAGCGGCACCTATTCCGCCGTGCTGATCAACGACGAAGCCGTGGGTACCGACCTTGGCAAGAAGTTCGTGCTGGTGATGGAAGGCGACAAGCCGGCCTATCGCGCGGTGGAACTGGGACCGAAGATCGAAGGCCTGCGCATCGTGCGCAGCGGCCTGGGCAAGGACGACACCATTGTGGTCAAAGGCCTGCAGCGCGTGCGCCCGGGTACGCCGGTTTCCCCTGAGACCATCCCGATGGCCAGCCAGGAAACCCTCGCCGCCCTCGCCCAACAACGACAAGCGCTTGAAGCCAGCAACCTTGAACAGGTGGCGCCGGAAAAAACCGCGCCCAAGCTCGCCGCTGTCGCGACTCCACGCGGTTAAGGGATACGACTCAAGATGAATTTTTCCAAGTTCTTCATTTCGCGGCCGATCTTCGCAGCGGTGCTGTCGCTGTTGATCCTGATCGCGGGCGCAATCTCGCTGTTTCAATTGCCGATCAGCGAATACCCGGAAGTGGTGCCACCCACGGTGGTGGTACGCGCCAACTTCCCCGGCGCCAACCCCAAGGTCATCGGTGAAACCGTAGCCGCGCCGCTGGAGCAGGCAATCACCGGCGTCGAGAACATGCTGTACATGTCCTCGCAATCCACCGCTGACGGCAAGCTGACCCTGACCATCACCTTCGCCCTGGGCACCGACCTGGACAACGCGCAGGTGCAGGTGCAAAACCGCGTGACGCGCACTCAGCCAAAACTGCCCGAGGAAGTGACACGCATCGGCATCACCGTGGACAAGGCCTCCCCGGACCTGACCATGGTTGTGCACGTTACCTCGCCCGATCAGCGCTACGACATGCTCTACCTGTCCAACTACGCGATCCTCAATATCAAGGACGAACTGGCCCGCCTCGGCGGCGTCGGCGACGTGCAGTTGTTCGGCATGGGCGACTACTCCCTGCGTGTATGGCTGGACCCGAACAAGACCGCCTCGCGCAACCTGACCGCCACCGATGTGGTCACCGCCATTCGCGAACAAAACCGCCAGGTGGCAGCCGGCGCCCTGGGCGCGCAGCCTGCGCCCAATGACACCAGCTTCCAGCTGTCGGTGAACACCCAGGGTCGTCTGGTTACCGAGGAAGAGTTCGAGAACATCGTGATCCGTGCCGGTGACAACGGCGAGATCACCCGTCTCAAGGACGTCGCACGGGTTGAACTGGGCTCCAGCCAGTACGCCCTGCGCTCGCTGATCGACAACCAGCCGGCCGTGGCGATCCCGATCTTCCAGCGCCCTGGCTCCAACGCCATCGATATTTCCAACGAAGTACGCGCCAAGATGGCGGAGCTGAAAAAGAGCTTCCCTGAAGGCATGGATTACCGCATCGCCTACGACCCGACGGTGTTCGTGCGCGGCTCCATCGAAGCGGTGGTGCACACCCTGTTCGAAGCGCTGATTCTGGTTGTGCTGGTGGTGATTCTGTTCCTGCAGACCTGGCGCGCGTCGATCATTCCGCTGGTGGCGGTGCCGGTGTCGTTGATCGGGACCTTTGCGGTGATGCACCTGTTCGGCTTTTCGCTCAATGCGCTGTCGCTGTTCGGCTTGGTGTTGGCCATTGGCATCGTGGTGGACGATGCCATCGTGGTAGTGGAGAACGTCGAGCGCAATATCGAACTGGGGCTGGACCCCTACCCGGCCACTGAAAAGGCCATGAGCGAAGTGACCGGCCCGATCATCGCCACTGCGCTGGTGCTGTGTGCAGTGTTCATTCCGGCGGCGTTCATCAGCGGCCTGACCGGGCAGTTCTACAAGCAGTTCGCCCTGACCATTGCGATTTCCACGGTGATCTCGGCGTTCAACTCGCTGACCCTGTCCCCTGCCCTGGCCGCCGTGTTGCTGCGCAGCCATGACGCACCGAAGGACCGCTTCTCCAGGGTGCTCGACAAACTGTTCGGCGGCTGGCTGTTCCGTCCGTTCAACCGCTTCTTCGAGAAAGCCAGCCACGGTTACGTCGGCACAGTGCGCCGGGTGATTCGCGGCAGCGGTATCGCGTTGTTCCTGTACGCAGGGTTGATGGTGCTGACCTGGTTCGGCTTTGCCCACACCCCCACCGGTTTCGTGCCGGCCCAGGACAAGCAATACCTGGTGGCCTTCGCGCAATTGCCGGACGCCGCCAGCCTGGACCGTACTGAAGCGGTGATCAAGCGCATGTCCGACATCGCCTTGAAGCAGCCGGGCGTGGAAAGTGCCATCGCCTTCCCGGGCCTGTCGATCAACGGTTTTACCAACAGCCCGAACAACGGCATCGTGTTCGTGACCTTGAAGCCGTTCGATGAGCGCAAGGACGCGAGCCTGTCCGCCGGTGCGATTGCCGGTGCCTTGAACGGCCAGTACAGCGGTATCCAGGAAGCCTATATGGCGATCTTCCCGCCACCGCCGGTGCAGGGCCTGGGCACCATCGGGGGCTTCCGCCTGCAAGTCGAAGACCGTGGCAACCTGGGCTACGACGAGCTGTACAAGGAAGTGCAGAACATCATCACCAAAAGCCGTGGCGTGCCGGAGCTGTTTGGTCTGTTCACCAGCTACACGGTCAACGTGCCCCAGGTCGACGCCGCCATCGACCGTGAAAAGGCCAAGACCCACGGCGTGGCGATCAGCGACATCTTCGACACCCTGCAGATCTACCTGGGCTCGTTGTACGCCAACGACTTCAACCGCTTTGGCCGCACCTACCAGGTCAACGTGCAGGCTGAACAACAGTTCCGCCAGGACGAAGACCAGATCGGCCAGCTGAAAGTGCGTAACAACAAAGGCGAGATGATCCCGCTGGCGACCTTTATCAAGGTCAGCGACACCTCGGGGCCCGACCGCGTGATGCACTACAACGGCTTTATCACCGCAGAGATCAACGGCAACGCCGCACCGGGCTACAGCTCCGGCCAGGCTCAGGCGGCGATTGAAAAACTGTTGAAGGATGAACTGCCCAACGGCATGACCTACGAGTGGACCGACCTGACCTATCAGCAAATCCTTTCGGGCAACACCGCGCTGTTCGTGTTCCCGCTCTGCGTGCTGCTGGCGTTCCTGGTGCTGGCCGCGCAGTACGAAAGCTGGAGCCTGCCGCTGGCGGTGATCCTGATCGTGCCGATGACCCTGCTGTCGGCGATCACCGGGGTGATCATCTCGGGCAGCGACAACAACATCTTCACCCAGATCGGTCTGATCGTACTGGTGGGCCTGGCGTGCAAGAACGCGATTCTGATCGTCGAGTTCGCCAAGGACAAACAGGCCGAGGGCCTTGACCCGCTGGCTGCGGTGCTCGAAGCCTGCCGCCTGCGTCTGCGGCCGATCCTGATGACCTCGTTCGCCTTCATCATGGGTGTGGTGCCACTGGTGCTGTCCAGCGGTGCCGGTGCCGAGATGCGCCATGCCATGGGCGTGGCGGTGTTCTCCGGGATGATCGGGGTGACCTTCTTCGGCCTGTTGCTGACGCCGGTGTTCTACGTACTGATCCGTCGCTATGTGGAGCGCAGCCAGGCGCGCAAAGCGGCCAGGGCCTTGAAGCTGGAGACACAGCCATGAGCGTGAAAATATTCCTGCCGAGCCTGCTGGTACTGGCGCTAGCCGCCTGTGCCGTCGGCCCGGACTACAAAACCCAGACCCCGGAGGCGGCCAACATCACCGCCGCTGCAGACGCAAAGCAATACGATCACGCCAAGTTCGAAGGCATCTGGTGGCAGCAGTTCGAAGACCCGACCCTCAATCAGTTGGTGACTCAGTCGCTGCAAGGCAACCGTGATCTGCGCGTGGCGTTTGCCCGCCTGCGTGCGGCCCGGGCGATTCGGGATGACGCCAGCAATGACGCCATGCCGACCATCACCAGCCGCGCCAGCAGTGATTTGGCCAAGGGGCAGATCCCTGGCCAGACCACTCGGCGCGTCAACAGCGAGCGTTATGACCTGGGGCTGGACATGGCCTGGGAGCTGGACCTGTTCGGCCGCATCCAGCGCAATCTGGAAGCCAGCGACGCCGACCAGCAGGCAGCCGAGGCCGACCTGTACCAGTTGCAAGTGAGCATGATTGCCGAACTGGTGGACGCCTACGGCCAGTTGCGCGGTGCGCAACTGCGCGAACGCATTGCCCTGGACAACCTGAAGAACCAGCAGGACTCGCGCAGCATCACGGTGAGCCTGCGTGATGCCGGTGTGGGCGACCAGCTCGATGTGGAGCGCGCCGACGCACGCCTGGCCTCGGTGGAAGCCAGCGTGCCGCAGCTGCAGGCCGAACAGGTGCGCGAGCGCAACCGCATCGCCACCCTGCTCGGCCAGCGCCCGGACAAGCTCAGCGTCGACCTGAGCCCCAAAGACCTGCCGGCGATTGCCAAGGCGCTGCCGATTGGCGACCCGGGGCAACTGCTGCAACGGCGTCCGGACATCCTCAGCGCCGAACGCAAGCTGGCCGCCGCCACCGCCCGCATCGGCGTGACCAAGGCCGACCTGTTCCCACGGGTCAGCCTCAGCGGCTTCCTCGGCTTCACCGCCGGGCGCGGTTCGCAAATCGGCTCGTCGGCCGCCAATGCCTGGGCGCTTGGCCCAAGCATTACCTGGGCGGCGTTCGACCTGGGCAGCGTGCGTGCGCGCTTGCGCGGCGCGGACGCCGAGGCCGATGGCGCACTGGCGACCTATGAGCAACAGGTGCTGCTGGCGCTGGAAGAATCGGAAAATGCTTTCAGTGATTACGGCAAACGCCAACAACGATTGCTGTCGTTGATCCGTCAGAGTGAGTCCAGCCGGGCCGCTGCCGATCTCGCGGCGATTCGTTATCGCGAAGGCACCGTGGACTTTTTGGTATTGCTTGATGCCCAACGGGAACGTCTGGCCGCCGAAGACGCGCAGGCTCAGGCCGAAGTGGATCTGTATCGCGGGATTGTAGCGATCTACAAGGCGCTGGGCGGCGGCTGGCAACCGGATACGGTCATCGCGAACGCGAAGTAATGTGAAGAGCTCCTTTGGTTGGTCGCATCCAGCCAATTTTAGCCCCGTGGCCCATTCGGTCACGGGGTTTTTTTGGGTCTAGGGAAAGGAGCTACGTGGCAAACTCCTAAAAGAATGACGCTGTCAGCGACGTTCTGGTCCTACACTGGCACTACTTGCCAGGCATTATTTCGTTCAGGATCAAACTGCGATAGTGGCCCGGATTTGATCCCGACCATTTGCGAAAGGCTTTATAAAACGAACTGGTGTCGGCAAATCCCAACCGAGCTGCAATCTCGGCAAAGCTGATCTGCGGTTCGGCCAGCCATACGATGGCCAACTCCTTACGCACGTTGTCCTTGAGACCCTGGTAGGTCTGCCCTTCTTCAGCCAGACGGCGTCGCAGGGTGGAGGCGGAGACGCACAGCGACGCCGCGAGGCCGTCGGTTTCCGGCCAGGTCTCGGGGGGCATCTGGCGCAGGTCGTGCTTGATGCGCGTGGCCAGGCTTTGCGGGTCGCGGTATTTGACCAGGATATTGGCCGGCGCATGCGCCAGAAACCGCTGCAGCTCCTGCGGGCTGCGCTTGATCGGCAGGTCGAGACAGTCGGCGGAAAAGATCATGCGCGTTCGCGGACGGTCAAAGCGCAGGTTGTCGGAGAACATCACCCGGTAGTCATCGCAGAAATCCGGCGCTGGGCAGCGCAGTTCGATGGCCAGAATCGGGATACGCCGCCCGGCCAGCCAACAGGCCACGCCATGCACGATCATCCAGTAGGTGAAATAGGTAAACGCCCGCCTGGGCTCGGGTTCAGGTTCGAGCAGCACGATTTGCGCCAGGCTCTGCTGGCGCACCAGCTGCGCCGGCAAGCGTTCAAACATCAATGACAGAAACCCAAGGCCCGTCTCCAACCCGGCGGCGAGGCTGGGCTGTGCCATGCTCGCGCGGCAGAGAAACGCCAGGCTGCCGGACTTGAGCTTGCGTGGGTCCATGCCGAAGAACTCATCGTCGCTGCGCCGTGCGAGCAAACGCCACAGGCGCGCATAGGCTGTGGCGGGAACGCGGGCGAGCGGCTGCTCCAGCAGCGCCGGGTCGATGCCGACTTTGCTCAGGGCCTCAAGCGTAGCGGCGCCCGGCGCGCAGCTCTGCAACAAGGCCTCGCGCACAAGGTGGACAGAGATGGTGTCTTTTTCCGACATGGGCTGCGGGGCAATCCGATCACACTGAAGATGGCGAGCATCATAAGGGCGCTTGCGCTTTGCCACCACCGTTCAGCCAGGGTTCAGCAAACGTCAACTTTTCCTGTTTAGCAATGAGTATCATTATGTTACAACTTAGCACCCTATCTAATTACCCTGTGGTGCCGAATGCTTGTCCCCTTTCTCATCATGCTGCGCGAAGGCATTGAGGCCGCATTGATCGTTGGCATCATCGCCAGTTACCTGCAGCAAACCGGCCGTGGCCAGTGGATGCCAGCGGTGTGGATCGGGGTGTTCCTCGCTGCTGCGCTGGCTTTGCTGGTGGGGGGTGGCCTGGAATTGGTCAGCGCCGAATTTCCGCAAAAGCAGCAGGAATTGTTCGAAGGTATCGTCGGACTGGTAGCCGTGGGCATCCTCAGCTCGATGGTGTTCTGGATGCGCAAGGTGGCCCGCTCGATCAAGCACTCGCTGCACGCCTCCCTCGATCACGCCCTGACCGGTTCCCGGCACCAGGTCACGGCCTTGATCCTGATGGTGTTTTTCGCCGTGGCCCGCGAAGGCCTGGAAACCGTGTTTTTCCTGCTGGCGGTGTTCCAGCAGAGCGAAGGCCCTGGCGCGCCGATCGGTGCGCTGCTCGGCCTGATCCTGGCGATCATCGTCGGTTTCCTGATCTACAGCGGCAGCATGCGCCTGAACCTAGGCGCGTTCTTCCGCTGGACCGGCCTGTTCATCCTGGTGGTGGCCGCCGGCATCCTCGCCAACTCGGTGCAGGCCCTGCATGAAGCCGGTGTGTGGAACCACCTGCAAACCGTGCTGTTCGATTTCAGCAGCGCGCTGCCAATGGACAGCCCGCTGGGCTCGGTACTGGCCGGCATGTTCGGCTACCAGGAAGCGCCGACCGTGAGCACCCTCGGCGCCTATCTGATTTACCTGGTGGTCGCACTGGTGATGTTTTTCCTGCCCGCATCGCCCGCTGCGCCTGTCGCACAACCTTCTTCAGCTTCCAGTCAGTAAGGACCGTCTCTTGTCCAGCCCAACGCCTCAACCCTCCCCGCCGTCCCGCGCCCTGCGCTGGGCCGTGGCGGGCTCGGTGGTCGTGATGATCGCCGCCGGTGGTTTGTTCTACTACGCCTCGCAATTGGCCGCGAGTAAACGCCAGGCCAACCACAATGAAATCACCGTGACCATCCACGGCCATGCCTGCGAACCCAATGCGCTCAACGTGCCGGCCGGCCGCGCGAGTTTTCGCATCGTCAACCGTTCGGATCGCGCCGTTGAATGGGAAATCCTCGACGGCGTGTTGGTGGTCGAGGAACGCGAGAATATTGCGCCGGGCCTGAGCCAGGTGATCAACGCCAACCTGCTGCCCGGCGACTACGCGATCACCTGCGGGCTGCTGAGCAACCCGCGCGGAACCTTGCATGTCACGCCGACCGCCGAATCCGACGCCCAGGCCAAGGCCAAACCGTCGATGGTGGCCTTTATCGGCCCATTATCGGAGTTCCGCGTGTACCTGAGCGGCCAGGGCAGCGCGCTGGTCAAGACGACAACGGCGCTGCAACAAGCCATAGATGCCGGCGACCTGGCCCAGGCCCAGGCGCTGTATGTGCCGGCCCGTGAGGCCTACCAGCGACTGGCGCCGGCGTCACAACGCCTGGCTGAACTGGACAACGCGATCAACGCCCGCGCCGACTATTTTGAAAAGCGCGAACAGGACCCGGCCTTCAGCGGCTTCCACCGCCTGGAATACGGGCTCTTCCAGCAACGCAGCCTCGATGGCCTGGCCCCAGTGGCCCAGCGTCTGGTCACCGACGTCACCACCCTCAAGCAGCAGTTGCTGGCCCAGTCTCTGCCACCTGAGCAACTGGTGAGCATTGTGGTGCGCAACCTCAACAGTCTGGCGGATGTCCGCGCAGCCGGCGGTGAAGAGGAACGCTACAGCCATATCGACCTCTACGGCTTTGCCGCCAACCTGGAGGTCGCGCACAAAGTGGTCGACCTGATGCGGCCGTTGCTGACCAAGTCCGCCGACAACCTGCTGCCAAAAATCGATAGCGCCCTCGCCGCCTTCGATACCGAGCTGCAAGGTTTCAAGGTCGAAAAAGGCTACGCCCCGTACGACAGCATCACCGTTGATCAGCGCAAGCAGATCGCCGACAAGGCCAAGGCACTGGCCGCCGCACTCGATGGAATCGACCCCGCCCTTGGCCTTTCCGGCCTGCAGTGAGACGAACGCATACATGAGTGATTCAGAGCAGTTTTCCGCACAACGCCGCCGTGTCCTGCTGGGCATGGCCGCCACCGGCGCTGCAATTGCTGGCAGCAGCCTGAGCTGCCCGGCGATGGCCGCCGCGGGTGAACAGGTCACCACCGCACCGCGCAGTGACAAGACCCAGGACCACCACGATTTTTTCGGCACGCACCAGAGCGGCATCGTCACCCCGCGCCCGACCTGCGGCATGCTGGTGGCATTCGATGTATTGGCCAGCGACCGCGAAGACCTGGAGCGGCTGTTTCGTACCCTCGACGAACGCATCCGTTTTCTGATGACCGGCGGCACCGTGCCCCAGGTCGACCCGAAGCTGCCGCCCACCGATTCCGGCATCCTCGGCCCGGTGGTCACGCCGGACAACCTGACTGTCACCGTGTCGGTCGGCGAGTCGTTGTTCGATGAGCGCTTCGGCCTCGCAGCGGTCAAGCCCAAGCGGTTGAGCCGCATGGTCGGTTTCCCCAACGATGCGCTGGAGCCGGCGCAGTGCCACGGCGACCTGAGCCTGCAGTTCTGCTCCAACACGACCGACACCAATATCCACGCCCTGCGCGACATTGTGAAAAACCTGCCGGACCTGCTGCTGGTGCGCTGGAAACAGGAAGGCAGCGTGCCGCCCCAGGCGCCGACCAAACCCGGCGAGCCGGCGCAGAGCGCGCGCAACTTCCTCGGTTTTCGCGATGGCTCGGCCAACCCCGATTCCAACAATGCCAAGGCCATGGACCAGATCGTCTGGGTCCAGCCCGGCAGCGATGAACCGGCCTGGGCCGCCCATGGCAGCTACCAGGCGGTGCGCATCATCCGCAACTTCGTCGAACGCTGGGATCGCACGCCGTTGCAGGAACAGGAAAGCATCATCGGCCGCGTCAAACCCACCGGTGCACCCATGGGGGGCCACAGCGAATCCCAGGTGCCGGACTACAGCAAGGACCCGGAAGGCAAGCTGACCAAGCTCGATGCGCACATCCGCCTGGCCAATCCGCGCACGCCGCAGACCCAGGCCAACCTGATCCTGCGCCGGCCGTTCAACTACTCCAACGGTGTCAACAAGAACGGTCAGCTGGACATGGGGTTGCTGTTCATCTGCTACCAGGCTGACCTGGAGAAAGGCTTTATCAGCGTGCAGACCCGGCTCAATGGCGAGCCTCTGGAGGAGTACCTCAAGCCGGTGGGCGGCGGGTATTTCTTCACCTTGCCGGGCGTTATCGGGCCCAGGGACTTTATCGGGCGCACGCTGCTGGCGGCCACGCCCCCTCAAACCACTGCCAATACCTAAAAAACCGGAGCGTCCCATGAAGAAGTCGATTATTGCGTTGTCGTTGCTAATGACACTCTCGCCGCTGAGCGTATTTGCCGCCACCGCGCCGCTGGACCTGGTCGGCCCTGTGTCGGACTACAAGATCTACGTCACCGAAGAAATCGCCGAGCTGGTCACCCAGACCCAGGCGTTCACCGCTGCGATCAACAAGGGCGACCTGGCCACGGCGAAAAAGCTCTACGCACCGACCCGTGTGCACTACGAGTCCATCGAGCCGATTGCCGAACTGTTCAGCGACCTGGACGCGTCCATCGACTCACGTGTGGACGACCATGAAAAAGGCGTGACCGCCGAAGACTTCACCGGCTTTCACCGCATCGAATACGCCCTGTTCTCGCAGAACAGCACGCAGGGCCTGGAAGCGCTGACCGCCAAGCTCAACACCGATGTCAATGACCTGAAAACCCGTGTCGACGGCCTGACCTTCCCGCCGGAAAAAGTCGTCGGCGGCGCCGCCGCGCTGCTGGAAGAAGTCGCCGCGACCAAGATCTCCGGTGAGGAAGACCGTTACAGCCATACCGACCTCTACGACTTCCAGGGCAACATCGACGGCGCGAAAAAAATCGTCGACCTGTTCCGCGGCCAGATTGAGAAGCAGGACAAGGCGTTCCTGGCCAAGGTCGACAAGAACTTCGCAACGGTGGACAAGATCCTCGCCAAATACAAAACCCCGGACGGTGGTTTCCAGACCTACGACAAGGTCAAGGAAAACGACCGCAAGGCCCTGGTAGGTCCGGTCAATACGTTGGCCGAAGACCTGTCGACCCTGCGTGGCAAGTTGGGTTTGAACTAAACCTTGCGATACAAAAAGACCCAGGTCCTGTGAAGGACCTGGGTCTTTTTTTGCCGATGGCTTTACAGGATGCGGTAAAGCAACCGCTCGATGCGCACCCGGCTGACCCGGCGCAGGAACTTGCCGACGGCCGCCGGGTAATCCACCAGCGTCTGCAGGTGCTGGTAACCGTCGATACGCGTGGTGTGCCGGAAAATCTGCGCCAGCTCCTGCGCGCGCGGCGCCAGCCATTGGCCTTGCGGGTCGTCGATCAGCAGGGCGTTTTCCAAATCGAGGCGAAATGCCCGTGGGTTTAGGTTGTTGCCGGTGAGCAAGGTGTAGCGCTCGTCCACCCACATGCCCTTGAGGTGGTAGCTGTTGTCGCCGTCGTGCCACAGGTGCAGGTTCAACTGCCCGCTGTCGATCATCGGCTGATGGCGCTTGGCGAAGCGGCGCAGGCTGATCTCATACAGGTACGGCAGCGCCGCAATCACTTTGAACGGCTCGCTGGGCGGGATGTAGAAGTCGTTGGCGGTCTTGTCGCCGACAATGATGTCGATCTTCACCCCACGCGCCAGGGCCCGGTTGATTTCGCGGGTCACCGGCAGCGGCAGGTTGAAGTACGGCGTGCAGATGGTCAGTTGCTGCTGGGCGCTGGCGATCAACTCAAGGATCACCCGGCTCAGGGGATTGTTCTTGCCCACCCCCAATAGCGGGCAGACCGACAGGTGACCGTTGGGCAACTGCCCGGCCGTGGTGTCATACGCGGCGTGCTTGAGGCGGCTGCGCAGGTCGCCGATGTCATTGCGCAGGCTGCGGGTGGTCGGCGGGTTCGGCAGGTCCAGGCGATGCACGGCCCTGGAGGCAACCAGGCCGTGCTCCACCAGGTGCTGCATGGAATCGGCCAGCGGCTGGCTGTGGATCAGGTGATAACGGTCGAAGCGGTACTTGTCGAACTTGTGCAGGTACACGTTATTCAGGCTGGCGCCGCTGTAGAGCACGCTGTCGTCGATCACGAAGCCCTTGAGGTGCAGCACGCCGAACAGCTCGCGGGTCTGCACCGGCACGCCGTACACCGGCACTTCACTGGCATGGGACTGGGTCATCGCCTGGTACCAGGCGCTGTTGCCCGGTTGCTTGCCGGCACCGATCAGGCCGCGCTGGGCACGCAGCGAGTCGACCACCACCACGATCTCAAGCTCGGGCCGCGCAGCCTTGGCGGCGTGCAGCGCGTCGTAGATCTCCTGCCCGGCCTCGTCCTGCTGCAAGTACAGCGCGACGATGTAGATGCGTCGGGTGGCCTGGGGGATTTTTTCCAGCAGGCAGTGCCGAAAGGCCGCGGCGCCGGACAGCACCTCGATCGCCTCGGTGGACAGTGGAAAACCGCGCAGTTTGGGCAACAGGGAGCGTTTGAAGAACGACGGCATAAGGCTCGCAATGGGTCGAATCCGAAGAGGCCCCGAGCTTACACCATGAGGCTGCCGAGGTCTCGAAAGGCGCGCTATCATCGTCGCCGTCAAACACCCGTTAATCTGTCGCCGCCGCTAAGGGCGACGTTCGATCCCGAGGAGTCGCCGATGTCATCAACGCCTGAAGCCCGCCCGCCGCTGCCGCCATTTACCCGCGAGTCGGCCATCGAAAAAGTCCGTCTGGCCGAAGACGGCTGGAACTCCCGGGACCCGCAGCGGGTGTCCCTGGCCTACACCCTGGACACACAGTGGCGCAACCGCACCGAATTCGCCTGCAACCGTGAAGACGCCAGGCAGTTCCTCGCGCGCAAATGGGCAAAGGAACTCGACTATCGGCTGATCAAGGAACTGTGGGCGTTCACCGGTAACCGCATCGCCGTGCGTTATGCCTACGAGTGGCACGACGATTCGGGCAACTGGTTCCGCTCCTACGGGAATGAGAACTGGGAGTTCGATGAAAACGGCCTGATGGCCCATCGGTTTGCCTGCATCAACGACCTGCCGATCAAGGAAAGCGAACGCAAGTTCCATTGGCCGCTGGGCCGGCGCCCGGATGATCATCCGGGGTTGTCCGCGCTGGGCCTGTAGCGTTCTGTAAATTGTGGAAGGGGGCCTGCACCCTTCCACAGCTGGATATCATCGAATCCGTCAGTCCTCGTTCAAACCGACGCGATACAACACGCCTTTGGCTTCATCGGTGAGCACATACAGGTAGCCATCAGGCCCCTGGCGCACATCGCGGATGCGCGCTTTCAATTCCCCGAGCAGGCGCTCTTCATGCACCACCTTGTCGCCGTCGAACTGCAGGCGGATCAGCTCCTGGGTGGCCAGCGCGCCAATGAACACGTTGTGCTGCCAAGGCTTGAAACGGTCGGCGTCGTAGAAGGCCATGCCGCTGATACCCGGGGATTTTTCCCAGACATGGTGCGGCGCCACCGTGCCCTCCACTGTCTTGCCCTTGGCCTCGGGGATCGGCGTCAGCGAATAATCGATACCGTGGGTGGCCAGCGGCCAACCGTAGTTCTTGCCGCGTTCGATGATGTTGATTTCATCGCCACCACGCGGACCGTGTTCGTTTTCCCAGATCGTGCCGCTCCAGGGATTCAGTGCCAGCCCCTGCGGGTTGCGCTGGCCATAGGACCAGATCTCGGGACGCACGCCCGGCTGGCCCACGAACGGGTTATCGTCGGGTACACGTCCGTCGGGGAAGATGCGCACCACCTTGCCCTGCAACTTGTCGAGGTCCTGGGCGGTGGGCCGGTCGTTGTTCTCGCCAAGGGTCACGAACAGATAACCGTCACGGTCAAATGCCAGCCGCGAGCCGAAGTGGTTGCCGGTGGACAGCTTGGGCTCCTGACGCAGGATCACCTTGAAGTCTTTCAACCCGCTCAAGTCGTCCGCCAGGCGCCCGCGTCCTACCGCAGTGCCGGCCGTGCCACCCTTGCCGCCGCCTTCGGCATAAGACAGGTACACCATGCGGTCCTGCTTGAAGTCCGGCGAGAGCACCACATCGAGCAAACCGCCCTGCCCCTTGGCCCAGACCTCGGGCACTCCGCTCAGCGGCGCCGAAAGCTTGCCCTCGGGGCTGACAAACCGCAGATGGCCGGGACGCTCGGTCACCAGGAAACCTTGCTTGTCCGGCAAGAAGGCCACTGCCCACGGGTGATCGAGACCCTTGGCGACGGGCGTGACGGTGACACTGCCCTGTTCGCTGGGAAACTGTTGCTGATCGGCGGCGTGTACCGCCGCGACGGGGAGAAAGGTGGTTGCGCACAGCGCAGCGAGCAGCGTTTTGCGTAAAGACATAAGACACGGTTCCTTAGCGACGATTGCCGTTGGCGTCATAGGTGGGGGCTTTGGTTTCGGTCGAAGGCCGGCTGGGCGCGGCCTCGCGCTGGGGGTAGCGGTTGCCGATGCCACGGTTTTCCAGGGTCGGCGCAGGCGTGGTGGGGCCGGTCTGATTGCCACGGATGGCCGGCGCGTTGGGCTGGGTGCCCTGCATGCTGTTGGGGTTGGCCCGGTGGATCGGGCCCTGATTGACGTTGCTGTTGCCGGGCAGGTTCTGCGCCTGGGCCATGGAAACACACGTAAGGCCCAACGCGAGCGCTGCAAGGTGACGCACACAAGTGTTCATGACAAAGCCTCTCTGAGCGAGTGGTACCTGCTTTCGATAACACGCTACGCCCCGGGTTCGTATTTCGACACTAAATACTTCCTCATCAGGTGTAACACGATCTGTCCGCACATCTGCGTGGCGAAACTTTTGCCGGACCCAGCGAGTCACCAGAAGACCGTCAACTCACAAGGAGCCGCACCCATGCCAAGGTCAATCTGGAAAGGCGCCATCAGTTTCGGCCTGGTCCACATCCCGGTGTCGCTGGTCTCGGCGACCTCCTCCCAAGGCGTCGACTTCGACTGGCTGGACAAGCGCAGCATGGATCCGGTGGGCTACAAGCGCATCAACAAGACCACCGGCAAGGAAGTCACCAAGGAGAATATCGTCAAGGGTGTGGCCTACGAGAAGGGCCGCTATGTGGTATTGAGCGAAGAGGAAATCCGCTCGGCCCACCCCAAATCCACCCAGACCATCGAGATCATCGCGTTTGTCGCCAGCGACCAGATCCCTCTGCAGAATATCGACACCCCCTACTTCCTCGCGCCCGACAAACGCGGCGGCAAGGTCTACGCACTGCTGCGTGAAACCCTGAAGAAAACCGGCAAGGTGGCCCTGGCCAATGTGGTGCTGCACACCAAGCAGCACCTGGCGGCGCTGATGGCGCTCGATTCTGCGCTGGTGCTGGTGATGCTGCGCTGGCCTGCCGAGGTGCGCAGCCTCGATGAGCTGGAACTGGGCAGCGACGTGATCAAGCCCACCCTGGCCAAGGGCGAACTGGACATGGCCAAGCGCCTGGTGGAAGACATGAGCGCGGACTGGAAGCCGGAGCAATACCGCGACAGCTTTCAGGAGAAGATCATGGCGCTGGTGGAGAAGAAGGCCAAGGCCGGCAAGATCGAAGATGTGGAGAGCGCCGAGGGCGTTGAGGAGCGCAAATCCGCCGATGTAATCGACCTGACCGAGCTGCTCAAACGCAGCCTGGCGGGCAAGCCTGAGGCAAAAAAACCGCCGGTGAAAAAATCCGGTAAAAAAGCTTCCTGAGTCACTGTCAGTGGCTGTTCAGTTAAGCCGACGCAATGCTCAAAGCGATGCAGATCAAATGTGGGAGCGGCGGTTCGACTTGCCCGCGAAGACGGTGGGTCAATCAACATCAATGCTTGCTGGACTACCGTCTTCGCAGGCAAGCCAGCTCCCACAAGGGATCTGCGTTTAACTGAGCGGCACCGGGGTAAGCGGGCTCGCCCCAGCGTCGAAGCCTGGCGCCGCTTCAGATCAACAGGAAAACAGCCGCCAGCGCGGCAAATATCGCCCACTTCTCCAGGTAGTAGCGCGTGCGGTTGCGCTTTTTCAGCTCTTTGCCGCGCAAGCGGATCTTGTACAAGCGCGTAAACGCGCGGTTCAGCGCGCCGGTCTTGTCGCCTGCATCATTGGGCGAGCCCGCCGCCGCCATCACATTGCGACTGAACCAACGATTGAATGCCGCCGCCCACCGGTACTTCATCGGCCGCTCGATATCGCAAAAAAGGATGATGCGGTTGTGCTGGGTGGTGTTTTGCGCGTAGTGAATATAAGTCTCGTCGAACATTACCGGCTCGCCATCACGCCAGTAATAACTCTCGCCATCCACATTGATGTAGCAGCCCGGATCGTTGGGCGTATCCAGGCCCAAATGGTAGCGATAGGAGCCGGCGTAAGGGTCGCGATGGCGCACCAGCCTGGAGCCCGGCGGCAGCTCGGCAAACATCGCCGCCTTGATCGAGCCGATACTCTGTACCAGCTCGGTAGTGCGCGGGCACAGCTTCATTGCCGACGGATGGCTGTCGCCGTACCACTTCAGGTAGAAGCGCTTCCAGCCGGACTTGAAGAATGAGTTGAAACCCACATCGTTGTATTGGTCCGACCGTTTGATCTCACCCGCACGCATCAGGTTCTGGCCTTCCTGGCGGATTTCCTCCCAGTGTTCCTGCAAAGGGCTCAGGTCGGGAAAGTCACTGGGCGACAGATATGGCCGGCTCGGCAGCCTGGAAAACAGATAGAGAAAGCAGTTGATCGGCGCCAGGAAGGTGGAGTGATCGCTCAATTGGCGACCCAACTTGTGCCGCACCCGACCGCGCAGGTGGACATACGCAATGGAGACGACGTAGAGAACAACAATGATGAGTTTCAAGGGATTTCGTCACAAGTCAGTAGAGAACAGGCTGCTCCTGCGTGCCCACGACGGCCGAGGATTGGATAGCAGCACCTGATTTCACAATTTACAGACAGGCGATAATCAGCGGTTTGATGGCAAACCGCTTTACGGCCATTGGCCGTTATTTAGCCACACTTTGTAACCAAAGGTTAACCAAGAATTGTGAAAAACTGTCGACGAAGTGTGCATCGAAAAAGAGGGCCCGCCCCGCGGCAAGCCCTGCGTGTCACGCCAACGGCTCGTCGTCCTTGCGCTCGCGACGGGCAAAGCGTCCATCCTCAAGCGACGAATAAGGCACAGGTTGATTGCGCGAGCTGATCAGGTGACGGATCAGTGCAATCAGCATCCCGAGGGCCAGACCTGCGATCAGGCTCACCGCCAGAATGATGGCTTTTTTCGGTTTGATCGGCGCCAAAGGCTCCTGGGCGCGGCGGTCAACCGTGACCAGCTTGAGGTTGCTCATGTCGATGTTCAAATTGCGCAAACGAGCGACCTCGGCACGTAATGGCTCCACATCCTGCAGGAAGATGTCTTCGTTGCCACGCTTGCGCAGCACTTCGACCTCACGATTGGTCTCCAGCAGTTGCAATTCCTTGCCAATCTGGGCGATCCGAGGATTGGTAAAGTCGTCACTGGTACGTTGCTGCAACGCCGTGCGCTCAGCCTCAAGGGCCTCGGTGCCAAGGAAGTACAGCGGAATCTGCTGGTTATTGACCTCGGTACGCATCACCTGACTCGAACCGCTTCGCGACGCGTCAGCCATGGAAGAAGGCGTGGTAGGCGTCTTGATGCCCATGGACTTGGCAATCGAGATCGCCTCCGCCAGTTCGGCGAGGCGGTTAGTACGCTCCATTTTCATCTGCAGGCGCAAGGCGCTCAGCTCATCCTGCAACCGGGCGCGCTTGAGACGGTCATCTTCCAGCAGCTTGGCAATCTTCGATTCTTTCTCGGTCTCATAATTGGCGCGCGCCGCGTCGATCTTGCCCTTCAGCTCGTTCAGGCGGTTGTTGACGATCACCTTGAGGTCGGCACCGACCTGCTCACGCTCGGAGGCAATGGCGTAGTCGACGAACCCGTTAAGAATCGCCACGCCGTCCACGTCCGAGGGGTATTGCAATTCGAGGCGAATGTAGCTGCTCAAAGAGTCGGACTTCTTGGGGTCCGGCAGGATCAAGTTGACCGAGTTGCGGTTGAAGTCTTCAAAACTTTGTTCGAGGCTTTGGCCCGGCTTTTGAAAAGCGGTAAACAACTGTTCGTGGGAGCGAAAGAATCCAAGCCGCGCCTCATATGAATCCAGCTGTGCGCCGACTTTGGCCAAAGCGTCCGCAGGCGGCAGCTTGTAGACCTCGGAACGGTTCAGGGCATCCAGCTCGTTGATCGCGACCGGGCGCAGAACACTGCTGACTTCGTAAGTTTTAGGCGCCAGAAACGCATAACCTGCCCCGAGGACGCCCGTTAGCAGCGCACAACCCAATACCAGCTTTTTCTGTCGCCAAACAGCGTGCATCAATTCAAACAGGTCAATCTCATCTGACGCAGGGGAAGTATTGGACGGGGAAGTTCGATTCAAAATGTATGCACCTTAAAGCCAATATCAAAGAGCCATCACGAAAGCCTCGAATACCCACCAGGGGCAACGCCCTGACGCCGATAACAAGGTTCGCCAATTGAGTTCTGACCACCGGGTCTAGAAGAAAAATCCCATACCGCTGCAGTTTCTTTCCGTCGCATTTGTATGGACGTTAGCAAAGACACACATGACGTAGGATTATTCTAATCACAAGCGTAGTAAAAAGATCGATAAATAGTTGCCGACAAAGGGAAATAAAAGGACCTTACATGCAGACCCTCACCGACCCCGATTACCAAGCCCTCCAGGGCACCTGGGAGCAGACCTCGCTCGAAGACAGCGGCGTGCTCAACCCTGCGGATGCCCACAGCGCCCCCGGTGCAATCACTACAATCGCCGCAGATCAGTTTGAAGTGGTCACCGTTGATGGCGAGGTCTTGCTGGCCGGGCGATTCACTCTGGACAGCAGCCAGCGCCCCAAAAGCATTACCTGGGTAGACGCCATCGGCGATGACGCGGGCAAGCCGCTACCCGCCAGCTATCGCCTTGATGGCGACACTTTCGTGTTTATCGCTGCGGATGCGGGCCAGCCGCGTCCTGCTTTATTCAGTACCGGCCCAGGGCAAACCATGCGCACGTTTGTGCGCAGGTCCTGATCACCACAGCATCCGAATTCACGACAGGATTTTCACGAAGCCTTCACTTTCCTACCTATAGGGTGAGGCCTACCTACTCCAGTGAATCACTTGGCCCGCCTCTCCTCGCGGGCTTTTTTTTGCCTGTGGAAACAGCTTCAGGGCACACGCTTGGTGGCTGTCATCGTGAAACACAGCGGCAACTGCGCAGCCTGGTGCTGATACTGGTCGTAAAGTTCCTCGCGATTGGAGTGCGGGTACTCCTGCAAATGGCCGATCTGCAAGTGCGCAGCCACCGCCGCGCTGATCACGCTGCCCAGGGTGTGCACATACCAGTAGGAAGTCGGCCCCTTCAAGTGCTGAGCACCCTCATAGACAATCGACTCCTGCAACACAAAGGGCTCGCGTTGAAAGTATGAACTGGCAGGCAGCATCGGGTTGGTCGCGCGCGGGTCGAACACTTCCAAAAACGGATGCGTTTCGTACACCACCAGCGTGCCGCCAGGTCTCAAGGTGCTCGCGACATGCCGCATGAACAGCGCCACATCCGGCATCCAGCCCAGTACACCAATGGTCACAAGAGCAATGTCGAAGCCTGCCTGCAAACGCTCGGGCAGTTGGTGGACATCGGATTCGATGAACTCGGGTTCATGAGGCGAGGCACCAGCCAGTTCCCAAGCCTGCGCCAGAAATTCCACAGATTGATCGACACCTACTACAGAACGCGCGCCCAAGCCGAACAATGACAGGCTTTCGCGGCCGTTATTACAGCACAGTTGCACAATGTCCTTGCCCGCGACGCCAATGTCTTGCAGCACAGCCGTGAGGGTCGTATCAAGGCAGGAAAACCCGGGATTCGTCACCGCATCCATTAACGCCCGCCAGGTGTCGGTATTCTTATGCAGCTTGGCGGACGCATTCCAGGCGTCCTTATTGCTGGCAATTGCCTGTAGAGCTGATGGCATCTCCATGTGTCTCCAGATAACGAATACAACAGAAAATAAGCCAATCACCCGTAAGATGAAACCCTAAGCCTCGCGCGAAACTTATAGCAAGTGCCGCAGGTCATTAGCCCAACGAGTGTCCAGCCCCGTGGACGCCGCTCTCGAAGATCCTGCCGTGGCCCGACACTCCGACCTGCGCACTACTCTGTCCCTGGACAGCCTTAACTTCTTCCTGGCCGATGTGCGTGACGGCCTCGGGCCGTACCTGGCCATCTACCTGCTCGCAGTGCACAAGTGGGACCCGGCCAGTATCGGCGTGGTGATGACGCTGGCGGGCATCGCCGGGCTGCTGACCCAGGGCCCCGCGGGGGCACTGCTCGATCGAACCCGCAGCAAGCGCGCAGTCATCGCCATCGCCGCAATCCTGGTGACAGCCAGTTGTCTGATACTGCCGTTTGTCAGCAATTTCAGCCTGGTGGCACTGACCCAGGCCGCCAGCGCCGTGGCGGCTTCCGTATTTGCCCCGGCGATTTCAGCGATTTCCCTGGGGATTACCGGGCCCAAGGCCTTCACGAGGCGCACCGGGCGCAACGAAACCTTCAACCATGCAGGCAATGCCGTGGCTGCGCTATTGGCTGGCGACCTGGCGTACCTGTTCGGGCCGGTGGTGGTGTTTTACCTGATGGCCTTCATGGCGGTCGCCAGTCTTGTCGCGGTCAGTTGCGTGCCCGCCGCGGCTATTGACCACGAAGTCGCACGTGGCTTCGACCCTGCCCACCACACCGACCACGAGCAACCCTCCGGCGTGAAGGTGTTGTTGTCCAACCGTCCGCTTCTGCTGTTCGCCATTTGCTGTGCCCTGTTCCACCTCGCCAACGCCGCCATGCTGCCACTGGTCAGCCAGAAGCTCTCTCAGATCAACCTGCAGATGGCTACGCCGCTGACCTCGGCCTGCATCGTCGCTGCGCAATTGGTGATGGTGCCGGTGGCCTGGCTGGTGGGCGCGAGGGCGGATGTGTGGGGACGCAAACCGTTGCTGCTGGCCGGCTTCATTATTCTGCCGCTGCGCGGGGTGCTCTATACCCTGTCCAGTGACCCATACTGGCTGGTGACCGTGCAATTGCTGGACGGCATTGGTGCAGGCATTTTCGGCGCGCTGTTCCCGGTGATAGTCAAGGATCTGACCCAGGGGACCGGGCGCTTCAATGTCAGCCTGGGTGCAATCTCGACGGTGTTTGGTCTGGGGGCGGCACTGAGCAGCAGCCTGGCCGGTTTTGTGGTGCAGCAGGCGGGCTACAACGCCGCGTTCCTGACCCTGGCCGGCGTCGCCGCCGTGGCACTGGCGCTGGTGTGGCTGGCCGTGCCTGAGACGTTGGCAAAAAAACCGACGTTTGCGGGGGTTGCAACGGTCGCTTGAATAGGGGTGCAAGGTGGGGAGAGCCAGTCAGCTCTCACCCGCTGACTCACTCTGCGGTGCTTGCGAGGAATTCGCCGGCTTTGCGCACAAGCTTCCTCCACTCTCTCCCATCGATGAGGCCGTTGCTCTCCATATCATCGGCCGTCCTCAGCAATTTGAAATATTTGTCCTCAATATTCTGTTCATTTACAACCTGGGTGTAGATCTGCGCCCAGGTTCTTACCGCAGAGCGCCGCAGTGATCGTTGCATTTTTGCACCTGATTATGTCCGCGGACATAGAGCGCCGGCCTGAGAGGATCGTTCAGCGGCGCCGCTGCTGATCCGACGAACGGTGGCACCAGGCCATTATTGATGCTGATCAGCACTCTGCGAGATGCGGCTTTTTCGTCTGCAAATTATTGCGGCACGACCGATGCTTGGGGTTGTGATACCGGGGAAAGACTGACTGCGGTCAGTTTTCCAGTGGCATCATCGGGCAGCGTATACATGGCGCCTGTCAGCGGGTCGACGACCAGCATGCCGATCAAGCCGCCAATCAGCAGATTGCCCCAGTACCAGCCGCTGACCGTGGATTTCAGCGGCACCGTCGTCTCTGTGTAGCCTTCCTTCTGGAAGGTCACGCTGTAGCTCTGACTCTTGAAGTAGCCGCGACTTGTTTCCAGAATCGCCGTACCTGGCGTGACCCCCTTCAAAACCACACTTCCCGCGCTGTCCTTGATGACGTAATTGGCATTTGTCGGAAGGCTATACATCCCGACCTTAGGCTTGCTGTCGCTGACGATGCTGGCACATCCGCCCAAAGTCATCATCGCGCCAATTACTGCGGCGCCCGCCACCTTTCCCATCTTCATACCATCACTCCGTTGCGCCTTCATTGGCATGGCCGAGATACGGCCGGCGCGGAGTGTATCCGAATGATGGCATTTAGACACCTCGCGGATACGTCTGCATTGTGATAATCCCCGGGCAGGCGACGTTTCACAGACGACTTACCGCCAATGCGCCTGCAAACCGCCATACAACTGTCGTCACACCTATGCGACAATGCGCGCCATGTCTGGCATGAACCCCGCCTTCATCTCCCAGCAGCCCGGCCATCACGTCAGGTGCTGCTCTCGACTTATGCGCGTTGGATCAACAAGCTCGGACTGGAGCCAATGGAAAGTCTCCAGATGGCCCCGCCCTGGGTCCAACTCACATAAGCGCACCCCAAGCTATTGATAGGTAAAGTAATTGATCTCCACAGCTAACATCACCATGCAGTTCGGCGCCAAGCCGCTCTTCGAGAATGTCTCGGTCAAGTTCGGCGCCGGCAACCGGTATGGTCTGATCGGTGCCAACGGTTGCGGCAAGTCGACCTTCATGAAAATCCTCGGTGGCGACCTTGAGCCGTCCGGCGGCCAGGTCATGCTGGAGCCGAATGTGCGCCTGGGTAAACTGCGCCAGGATCAGTTCGCCTACGAAGAATTCAACGTGATCGACACCGTGATCATGGGTCACGAAGAGCTGTGGAAGGTCAAAGCCGAGCGCGACCGTATCTATTCGCTGCCGGAAATGAGCGAAGACGACGGCATGGCCGTGGCCGAGCTGGAAACCGAATTCGCCGAGATGGACGGCTACACCGCCGAATCCCGTGCCGGTGAACTGCTGCTGGGTCTGGGCATTCCCCTGGAACAGCATTTCGGCCCGATGAGCGAAGTGTCTCCCGGCTGGAAGCTGCGTGTACTGCTGGCCCAGGCGCTGTTCTCCGACCCGGAAGTGCTGCTGCTCGACGAACCGACCAACCACCTGGACATCAACACCATCCGCTGGCTGGAAAACATCCTGACCCAGCGCTCCAGCCTGATGATCATCATCTCTCACGACCGTCACTTCCTGAACAGCGTGTGCACCCACATGGCTGACCTGGACTACGGCGAGCTGCGCCTGTTCCCGGGCAACTACGACGAGTACATGACCGTGGCGACCCAGTCCCGCGAGCAACTGCTGTCGGACAACGCCAAGAAGAAAGCGCAGATCTCCGAGCTGCAATCCTTCGTCAGCCGCTTCTCGGCCAACGCCTCGAAGGCCAAGCAGGCCACCTCCCGTGCCAAGGCGATCGACAAGATCCAGCTGGCCGAGGTCAAGCCATCGAGCCGTGTGAGCCCGTTCATCCGTTTCGAACAGACCAAGAAGCTGCACCGCCAGGCCGTCATGGTTGATCGCATGGCCAAGGGCTTTGACGGCAAAACGCTGTTCAAGGACTTCAACTTCCAGGTTGAAGCCGGCGAACGCGTGGCAATCATCGGCCCGAACGGCATCGGCAAGACCACC
This sequence comes from Pseudomonas trivialis, assembly GCF_036864995.1. Classification (NCBI taxonomy): domain Bacteria; kingdom Pseudomonadati; phylum Pseudomonadota; class Gammaproteobacteria; order Pseudomonadales; family Pseudomonadaceae; genus Pseudomonas; species Pseudomonas trivialis. The sequence continues at coordinate 3,028,315 of NZ_CP142151.1, forward strand.
CTGCTGCGCACGCTGGTGGGCGAACTGACCCCGGACGCCGGTTCCGTCAAGTGGACCGACGCCGCTGAGCTGGGCTACTACGCCCAGGACCATGCCCACGACTTTGAAAACGACATGAGCCTGTTCGACTGGATGGGCCAGTGGACCCAGGGCGAGCAGGTTATCCGCGGCACCCTGGGCCGCATGCTGTTCTCCAACGATGAGATCCTCAAGTCGGTCAAGGTGATCTCCGGTGGTGAGCAGGGTCGCATGCTGTTCGGCAAGCTGATCCTGCAAAAACCCAACGTGCTGATCATGGACGAACCGACCAACCACTTGGACATGGAATCCATCGAAGCGCTGAACCTGGCGCTGGAAAACTATCCGGGCACGTTGATTTTCGTCAGCCACGACCGCGAATTCGTCTCGTCCCTGGCCACCCGCATCATCGAGCTGAGCGCCAGCGGCGTGATCGACTTCAGCGGTACGTACGACGATTACCTGCGCAGCCAGGGCGTGGTGTTCTAAGCAGCGATCCTGCTCGAGCCCTCCGTGGCGAGCAGGCTTGCCCTGCGTTGGGCTGCGCAGCAGCCCTAAAACCAGACACCGCGTTCTGCCAGGCAGAACGCGGTGTTTTTGATTGGGGGCCGCTGCGCAGCCCAACGCAGGGCAAGCCTGCTCGCCACAACACACGCTCACTCAATAAGGCAGGCTTCAGACGAAGTAGTTAGCCTGCTTTCATTTCCCGCAAGCCCTTGCCATGATGCAGCCACCGCCCGCACGCGAATGAGTTGCCATGTCCACCGCCCCTTCCTCCCTGTCGATCACCCTGCAGATCGTCTCCATCGTGTTCTACACCTTCATCGCCTTTATCTGCATCGGCCTGCCGATCGCGGTGATCCCGGGCTATGTGCACGAACAACTGGGCTTCAGCGCGGTGGTGGCCGGGTTCGCCATTGCGGCGCAGTACCTGGCCACCCTGCTCAGTCGGCCCTTTGCCGGACGCGTATCGGACAACGTGGGCACCAAACGCGCGATTGTGCTGGGCCTGGGCGGCATTCTGCTCAGCGGCGTGCTGACGTTTTTTGCCACGCTGGCACAGAGCCTGCCGACCCTGAGCCTGGGTATTCTGATTGCCTCACGGCTGCTGCTGGGCGTGGCCCAGGGGCTGATCGGGGTGGGCACTATCAGCTGGTGCATGGGCGCCGTCGGTGCCGAACACACCGCGCGCTCGATTTCCTGGAATGGCATTGCTTCCTACGGCGCCATTGCCATTGGCGCACCGTTGGGGGTGGTGATGGTTGCGCAATATGGCTACACGAGCCTGGGCCTTGCGCTGTCAGTGCTGGCAGCACTCGGTCTGGTGTTAATCCGTAATAAACCGTCGGTGCCGGTGGTGCGCGGCGAGCGGCTGCCCTTCCTGGCCGTATTCGGGCGCATCGCGCCGTTTGGCGCCAGCCTGTGCCTCGCCTCGATTGGCTACGGCACGCTGACCACCTTCATCACGCTGTACTACCTCAATCGCGGCTGGGTCGGTGCGGCGTACTGCCTCACCGTATTTGGGGTGTGTTTTATCCTGTCGCGCCTGCTGTTCATTTCCGCCATCAGCCGTTTTGGCGGTTTTCGCGCCGCCATCGCCTGCATGTTCATCGAAACGTTGGGCCTGATTCTGCTATGGCTGGCGCCAACGACCGGCGTGGCGTTGCTCGGTGCCGGGCTGACCGGTTTCGGGCTGTCGCTGGTGTATCCGGCGCTGGGCGTGGAGGCGATCAGGCAGGTCCCCAACAGCAGTCGCGGCGCGGGCCTGAGTGCGTATGCGGTGTTTTTTGACCTGGCGCTGGCGATTGCCGGCCCGCTGATGGGGGCCATCGCGCTGAACTTGGGTTACGGCTGGATCTTCTTCTGCGCGGCGCTGTTGTCGGTCAGCGCGCTGGGCGTGACCCTGCTGCTCAAGCGTCGCGCTTACTGATCCGCCGTCTGCAAACCGGCACGGCTGGACTGGCCCAGGGTGTGGCTGAAAAAGCGCCCGGCCTCGGAGATCAAATCGCGGTGAATGCCCTCACGGTCAACCCCGTCGGCATCGGTGCACACCGCCGGCATGGCCGCCAGTTGATCGCTGTCGCACGGCGCCATGAACACAAAGTGCCCGGCGCCGACCAACAGTTTGAAGTCCGGCGGTTCGGGCAATTTGCGCGCAAGCGCGGCGGCGTTCTTGTCCACGGCCACCAGCTTGTCGCCGTCACCGCTGTAGAGCAGCACCGGCACATGCACATCCGCCAGGGTATGGCGACCGAACATCAGGCTCAGCGGCGCCATCAGCATCAGCGCGTGGATGCGTGCATCGGCATGGGGCTGCAAATCGTCACGGTCCACCACCAGTTCGCCTTTGGTGGTGCAGGCGTCGTGGTCTTCGGGGCGTTCCTGGCAATAGCGGCGCAGCCGGTCAAAGTCCGGCTTGGCCCCGGCGAGGATCAACGCGGTCTCGCCGCCCGCCGAATAGCCGATCACGCCCACCTGCTCGACGTTGACGAACGGCGCCAGCATCGGGTCGCCAAGGGTGGCGGTGATCGCTTCGGAAATCTGGATCGGCCGCCCGTACAGGTTGCTTACCGTGCCCAGCCGGCTGTGGTCCTTGTAGTTGTCGCCGGGGTGCAGCACCGCCACCACCACAAAGCCCTTGCGCGCCAGCGAGGTGGCCAGATCATGCAGCGCCAGCGGCGTGCCGGTGTTGCCATGGGACAGCATCAGCATCGGGAAACGCCCGATGGCGACTTTGGAATCTTCCGTGGCGCCGACGGTATAGGCCCCCACCTGCGTGGTGTGCTCCATGCCCGTGGAGGGGTAGAACGCGACGGCTTTCATCGGCTGCTGGTCCACCGGATCGAGAAAACTCATGCGATGGAAACCCACACTCCAATGGGGGAGCGACACCGGTGCGGCCTGCACTGAAATCAGGCCGCCGAGCAGGGAAAGAGCCATTACTGCACATAGACGCATCATGGGGATGTCCACCTGTGCCGCGTGAGAACCAACATCGAATGAGAAACCCGGGTTCGTGAAACCTTGTCTGCCTACGATCTGCATAACCCGGGCCACATTGAAAGGACCGCGCGCAAACGAAAAAACTCCGTACTCCGCTCGCGTTCAGGCGATCAGAATACAGAGTTTAAGCGCCGTGCTTCAGATTGATACCGGAGCGCGGCGAATTTTACACAAGCCTTACGCAGCGGCGAACAGCTGCTCATTGATCAACAGGTTGGCCTCGCTCATGGCCTTGCTGCGCACGTCATCGCCGTAGGCCAGGCCTTCGGCCCGCACCACTTCAATATCGGTGATGCCCAGAAAACCGAACAGCAGCTTCAGGTAGCCTTCATGGGCAGCGCCCGACGCCTGGCCCGCATGCAGGCCACCGGAGGTGGAGACGATGATGACTTTCTTGTTGCCGCACAGGCCTTCAGGACCGGCTTCGCTGTAGCGGAACGTCTGGCCGGCCACCGCGATACGGTCGATCCAGGCCTTCAACTGAGTCGGGATGGTGAAGTTGTACATCGGCGCACCCACCACCACGGCATCGGCGGCGAGAAACTCGGCCAGCGACACGGCACTCAGCTCGGCTTCGTGCTTCTGTGCGGCATCGCGCAGTTCTGCAGCGGTGCCCAGGGCGCCCAGGGTGGCGCCGGAGAAGTGATTGATCGCGTCGCTGGCCAAGTCGCGGTACGCCACTTCCACACCCGGCTGCGCGGTCTGCCAGGCCTTGACCACCTCGGCACTGAGCTGACGGGAAGCCGAGTTGTCACCGAGGATGCTGGAATCGATATGCAACAGTTTCATGGTGGATCTCCGTGAGTGGGATCGACAGTGGCGATCAGATGGTGGTGATGCTACGCATGAAACCAATAGCCGATAAGCCCGCTAAAATGCGATAGTTTGTCCCACTGACAGGACAATAGGCGCCCCCATGCAAGACCTCAACGATCTCTACTACTTCGCCAAAGTCGTCGAAGCCGGCGGCTTTGCGGCGGCCGGCCGGCTGCTGGGGATTCCCAAGTCGCGGCTGTCGCGGCGCATCGCCGAGCTGGAAGAACGCCTGAGCGCACGCCTGCTGCAACGCACCACCCGGCAACTGACGCTGACCGCCGTGGGCGAGCGTTACCTGCGCCACTGCCAGGCGATGCTGCTGGAAGCGGAAATGGCCGACGAGGCCGTGGCCAGCATGTCCAGCGAACCCCGTGGCCGCCTGCGGGTGAGCTGCCCGGTGGGCATGGCCCAGCACATGATGCCGGAACTGGTGGCCGGGTTTCTCGCGGCGTACCCGTTGGTGCAACTGGATATGACGCTCGTCAACCGCCGTGTCGACCTGGTGGCCGAAGGCATCGACGTGGCCCTGCGCGTGCGCGAACTGGGCGATGAAGACCCGTTGCTGGTGACCAAGCGCCTGCGCCAGGCCCAGACCGTGCTGGTGGCCAGCCCGGGGTTCATGCGCGAGCGTCGGGTCAATACTCTCGAAGACCTGAAGCAGCTGCCGATACTCGGCGCACTGGAAGCCGACCGCATGGTCCATCAGCGCATTCTCGACCCACAGGGCAATGCCCACGATCTGGTGATGGAGGCGCGACTGGGCATCGACGACTTTATCGTGCGCAAGGCCAGCGCCGTCATGGGCCTGGGCTTTACTGTGCTGCCGATGATGTATTGCGAAGAGGAACTGGCCAGCGGCCGTCTGGTGCAACTGCTGCCGCAATGGTCATTGCCGGGCGGCTGGCTGCAGGCCGTGTACCCGCACAGGCGCGGTGTGCTGCCGGCGATTCGCGCATGGATCGATTACCTGGAGGAAGGCTTCAAGGGCTGTGGAGACCGCTTGCTATGACGATGACCGAAGCGCAAGTCGCGCAGTTCTGCCTGAGCCTGCCCGGCGCGCGGGAAGACTACAAATGGGGCGGCGTACGCGTATTTTCGATTGCCGGCAACAAGATGTTCGCCTTGCAGAACCTGCGCGGTGACTCGCTGGCGTTCAAGGTCGACAAGGACCTGTTCCTCGGTCACGTTGATCGTCCTGGCATCCACCCGGCGCCGTACCTGGCACGGGCGCAGTGGATCATCATGAACGTGCCCTACCCGCTCGGCGCGCAGGAGCTGCAGGCCTTGTTGCAGCGTTCCCACCAGTTGGTGGTGAGCAAGCTGCCCAGGCGCACCCAGGTCGGTTTATTGCTAGAGCACTGACAACAGCGTGCCGCCAAGGAACAACTGGTCAAGCCAGAACACTTGGTGCAGCAGCACAATCACCCAGAACAGCACCTGGTAAGACACCTTGCGCGTCTTGTGCCGGAACACCTGCTGGGCAATCAGCGCGCCCGGCCATCCGCCTGCCAGTTCCACAGCGTGCAGGATGTTTTCCGGGATGCGCCGGCCTTCGCTCTGCGCCTTGCGCTTGTCGCTCCAGTACAAAAAGAACGCCATCACACTGACCACCGCGTAGGCGGCCAATGGCAGCAGGGTTTCGCCGCGCTGCCACACCAGCACCGAACCCAGCAGCGGCGCCGCGCACAACAGCGCGAAAATCAGCGCTTTAAGGCGTGGGTGCTGGATACTCATGCGTTGGCTGCCGACCAGTCGATCCAGCCGAATTGCCAGGTTGCGAGGATCAGCAGGCCGAAGCCGATGCGATACCAGGCAAACGCCGCGTAACTGTGATTGGCGATGAACTTGAGCAGGCCCTTGACCGCGATCATCGCGAAGATGAACGAGGTAACGAAGCCGATGGCGAACACCGGCAGATCGGCCGGCTGAAACAGGTCGCGGTACTTGTAGCCCGAGTACACCGCTGCGCCGACCATGGTCGGCATCGCCAGGAAGAACGAAAACTCGGTGGCGGTCTTGCGCGACAGGCCGAACAGCAGGCCGCCGATGATGGTCGAGCCGGAACGCGAAGTGCCCGGGATCATCGCCAGGCACTGGGCCAGACCCACCTTGAGCGCATCCTTCCAGGTGATCTCGTCGACGGTTTCGGCGTGCACCTGGTGTTCACGGCGTTCGGCCCACAGCATGATGATGCCGCCGACGACCAGCGCTGTGGCCACGGTAATCGGGTTGAACAGATAGTGATGGATCAGGTCGGCGAAAATCACCCCGAGCACCACCGCCGGCAGGAACGCAATCAGCAGGTTGACGGTAAAGCGCTGGGCATTGCGCTGGGTCGGCAGGCCGGTGACCACATCGAGAATCTTGCGCCGGAACTCCCACACCACCGCAAGAATGGCGCCGAGCTGGATGATGATGTTGAACGCCATTGCCCGTTCACCGCCGAAATCGAGCAGGTCGGCAACAATAATCTGGTGGCCGGTGCTGGAGATCGGCAGGAACTCCGTCAGCCCTTCCACGACGCCAAGAATCAATGCCTGAATGGCGGTCCAAAAATCCATACTTCCCCCAAAGGTCATGCGCGACGGCACGCCTCGTTTCTATTTTTAAGTGGTTCATTGACGATACGACCCGGCGCTGACACGCAACGCAGGGCTGCAAAAAATCCGTGAAAAATCAGACAGTACTCAGGTTTTGCGCTGACGGGCCGAAAGCCTATCAGACCCGCCGCAAATGTCGATGCAACACCCACAATTATAAAAAGCCAGGAGTGACAGGACGATGAACAGTTTGCGCACTATGTCGATCAGCCGCCGCCTGTGGCTGATCCTGATCGTCGCCGTACTGATGCTGCTGACCCTCGGCGTATTGATGCTCAAGCAGATCCACGACGACCTCTACCAGGCCAAGCGCCAGCAGACCCAACATGTGGTGCAGACTGCCAGCGGCATCCTCACCTACTACCACACCCTCGAAACCAGCGGCGTGATGACCCGCGACGCCGCGCAGAAACAGGCCCTGAGCGCCGTGCGCGGCCTGCGTTACGACCATGACGACTACTTCTGGATCAACGACCTCACGCCCGTGATGATCATGCACGCGGCCAACCCCAAGCTCGACGGCCAGAACCTCTCGGCGATCCGTGACCCCGACGGCTTTGCAGTGTTCAACGAGTTCGTAAGCCTGGCCAGGGCCAAGGGCGCCGGCATCGTTAATTACCGCTGGCCCAAGCCGGGCGCCGAAGCGCCGGTGCAGAAAACCTCGTACATCCAGCTGTTCGAACCCTGGGGCTGGATCATCGGCTCCGGGGTGTATGTGGACGACGTGCAGGCCGAGTTCAAGGGCCAGGTGTGGAAAGCCTCGCTGATCGGCCTGGGCATCGCGCTGGTGATGGCGCTGCTGGTGCTGTTGATCGCGCGCAGCATCGTGCAGCCGTTACAGGCGGCAGTGAATGCCATGGCCAACATCGCCAGCGGTGAGAGCGACCTGACCCGCAGCCTCGACACCCACGGGCGCGACGAAGTCACCCAGTTGTCCCGACACTTCAATAGCTTTACCGCCAAGCTGCGCCTGGTGGTGGGGCAATTGCAGACCTGCGCCAACGCCCTGGGCCAGTCGTCCCTGGAGCTGGGCACCAACGCCAGCCAGGCCCATGACCGCAGCCAGCAGCAGTCGCAGCAGATGGAGCTGGTGGCCACCGCGATCAACGAAGTCACCTACGGCGTGCAGGACGTGGCGAAAAACGCCGAACACGCCGCCAGTGAGATGCGCGACGCCCAGGCCCAGGCGCAGCAGGGCCAGGTCAATATCGACAGCAGCCTGCAGCAGATCGACCAGCTTTCCAGCACCATCAGCCAGGCCGTGGACGTGATTCGCACCCTCTCCAGCGAAAGCACGCAGATCGGCGGCGTGCTGGAGGTAATCCGTTCGATTGCCGACCAGACCAACCTGCTGGCGCTCAACGCCGCCATCGAAGCGGCGCGCGCCGGCGAGCAAGGCCGCGGCTTTGCCGTCGTTGCCGATGAGGTGCGGCTGCTGGCACAGCGCACGCAGACATCCACCGCCGAAATCCAGACCATGATCGAACGCCTGCAAGGCCACTCGGAAGCGGCGGTCAAAGTCATCAGCGACAGCCACAGCGCTTCGCAACTGACCATCGAGCAGGCCGACCGGGCGGGAGCCAGCCTTACCGCCATCGGCCAGGCGCTGCACAACCTAAACGGCCTGAACGCATCGATCGCCAGCGCGACCCTGCAGCAGGCGCAGGTGGTGGAAGACATCAATCAGAACGTCACCCAGGCAGCGGACCTGTCCCATAGCACCGCGCTGGCGGCCGAGCAGTCCAGCGTAGCCAGTGCGCAGCTACGCGGGTTGAGCGAACAACTCGAGAGCCTGCTGCGCCAATTCAGGATCTAGCGTCACCGTTTAGAGTGGCTGTGTTTTGTAGATCGGTGACCTCTGGGTACAATCACCGCCCTCTTCCACGCTCCCAAGGTACCGCCATGTCCGGGCTTGAATTGTTCGCCGCCGCCCTGGGGGTGATTGCTGTCTGGCTGACGGTCAAGCAGAACCCCTGGTGCTGGCCCATCGGCCTGGTGATGGTGCTGCTCTATACCTGGGTGTTCTACGACGTGAAACTCTATTCCGACATGCTGCTGCAAGTGGTCTACGCCGCACTGCAAGTGTATGGCTGGTGGCAATGGACCCGCGCCGGCGAAGTCAGGCAGGGCCGTCAGGTGACCAGTCTCAAGGCCCCGGCGATCCTGGTCAGCCTCGCGGTTGGCGCACTTGGCAGCCTGCTGCTCGGCGCCGCCATGGCCCACTGGACCGACGCCGCGCAGCCGTGGCTGGATGCCGCCCTCACCGGTTTCAGCCTGGTGGCGCAGATGTGGATGGCGCAGAAACGCGTGCAATGCTGGCCGCTGTGGATAGCGGTGGATGTGATCTTCGTCGGGCTGTTTCTCTATAAAGGGCTCTACCTCACGGCCGCGCTCTACGCGCTGTTCACCGTGATCGCCGTGCAAGGCTGGCGTGAATGGCGGGCCGACCCGGCGTTACGCCCATGAAGGTGGTAGTGTTGGCGGGCCCTGAGTCCAGCGGAAAAAGCTGGCTGGCCAAGGAGTTGCATCGGCATTTTGGCGGGCTGATGGTAGGTGAATACGTGCGCCATTTCATCGACCACCACCAGCGCGACACCACCTTCGCGGACATACCGACCATCGCCCGTGGTCAACTGGCCAGGGAAGACGCCGCTCGCGCCCAGCAGCCGCATCTGCTGATCCTCGACACCAATCTGCTGACCAACCGGCTGTGGAGCCTGACCCTGTTCGGCGACTGCCCCGCCTGGCTGGACGAAGAACTGCTGGCCCGTCACTACGACCTGCACCTGCTGCTGTCCCCCGAAGACGTCGACTGGACTGCCGACGGCCAGCGCTGCCAGCCGGCTCTGGCGGACCGTCGCGCGTTTTTCCAGAGCAGCCTGGACTGGATCGAACGGCACCGGCAGCCCGCCCTGGTAATTCGCGGCCAATGGGCAGCACGCCGAGCCGAGGCGTTTGCCGCCGTCCATCAATTGGTGGATCAGCCACCTCGCCACTAGGCGCTCGTTGCTTCGCCTACCGACCATCGGGCCGACGCAGTCCGCCTGCCACATCGCCAGTCAACCTTCTAAAGGAGACTGGCCCATGAACCTGCGCATCGTTGCCCGCCTGATCAATTTGCCCGAGAACCGAGCCGTGCGTGTGCAAACGGCGGCTCACCCGCTGTTGCTGCTGCGTATTGGCGACCAGGTACGCGCCTTCCAGGCCGATTGCCCCCACGCCGGCGCGCCATTGGAAGACGGCGTGATCTGCAACGGGCACCTGATCTGCCCCTGGCACAAAGCCGCCTTTGCCGTGGACAGCGGCGCCGTCATGGAACCGCCGGCATTGGTCGGACTCAGGCAATACCCGGTGCAGGTGAATGCCGGCGTGGTCAGCGTCGGCGACCAGCCCATCGCACCTGAACCGCCGGCTCCACGCCTCGACGCGCGCTGCTTCGCAGTGATTGGCGCGGGCGCTGCGGGCACGGCGGCCGTGGCCACTCTTAGACGCGAAGGGTTCGCCGGACGCCTGCTGTGGATCGACCGCGAAGCGAATCCCGCCTACGACCGCACCGCCTTGAGCAAATTCGTCATCGCCGGGGAGATGCCCGTTGAAGACACACCGTCGCTGCTGGAGGAAAACAGCTTCGCCGACCATGGCATTCACGGCGAGGTCAAACGCCTGGACGCCGCCGCCAAATGCATCGAACTGGTGGACGGGCGTCGCTTCGACTACGACGCCGCGCTGGTCGCCAGTGGCGGCGAAGCGCAACCGCTGGACATCCCTGGCGCGGTGCTGAGTAACGTGTTCGTGCTGCGCAGCCGCGATGACGCTGCGCGAATCGCCGACGCCGCGCAGTCAGCCGCCTGCGCAGTGATTATCGGCGACAGTTTCATCGGTCTCGAAGCGGCCTCGGCGCTGCGCCAGCGCGGGCTGGTGGTGCAAGTCGTGAGTCGTCACGAGATACCGCTGGCGGCGCAGTTGGGCCGGCGTATCGGCGCAGCCCTGCGCCAACTGCACGAAGACAACGGCGTAATCTTCCACAGCAATACCGAGCCCGAGCGCTTAGACGGCCATGGTGCCGTCAGCACCGTGCTGCTCAAAAACGGCAAGCGACTGGCCGCCGACCTGGTGCTGATGGGCGTCGGCGTCAAGCCTGCCACCGCCTTCGTTCACGGCGTCAGCTATGCGGATGACGATTCACTGAGCGCCGACGCTCACCTGCAACTGGCACCGGGTTTGTGGGCCGCCGGCGACAATGTCACCTTCGCCTGGCAACAGCAGCCGGTGCGCATCGAGCACTGGCGCCTGGCCCAGCAGTTGGGCGAACTGGCGGCACGCAACATGCTCGGCGATACGCAGGCGTTCAGTGACGTGCCGTTCTTCTGGACCTACCACTTCGGCAAGACCTTCGAGGTGCTCGGGCATGCACAGCACTGGAACCGGCTGCACCTGGAAGGCGACCTGCAACGCCACACTTTCATCGCCCTGCTCTGCTGCGACGATCAGGTCGAGGCGGTGATCGCCTGCGAATACCAGCAGGCCATGGCGCGCCTCTCCCGGCGCATGCGGCAACCGCTGGGCAAGGCCGAAGCGCTTGAACTGATCCGTCAGACCCAGCACTGACCTGTGGGAGCGGGCTTGCCCCGCGTCGGGCTGCGCAGCAGCCCCAAAACCATGTTCTGCGTAGTGTCAGGCACACCGCGTTTTCTTTGATTGGGGGCGCCCCGTCAAACACGCTTGCCAAAGGGCTCCCGTCAGTAACCCAGCGACAGCCCGGTATTGCGGCGCGGGTCATTGGCGCCATAGAAGCGGTTTTTCCCCACCGGCTTGCCGTCCAGTGACGGCGCGCCCACCAGGATCGCGGCGAGGTGGTTGGCGTCCTGCGGGCCGGCAAACGTATGACCCCAGCTTTCAAGGATTTTGCGCGTGTCCGGGCTGACCGCGAAAGTCTCAAGGTTGGTGGCCGGCGGCATCCACTGCTGGTGGAAACGCGGCGCGTCCACGGCTTCCTGGATGTTCATCCTGTAGTCGATCACATTCAGGATCGTCAGCAAGGTTGCCGTGATAATGCGGCTGCCACCCGGCGTACCCACCACCATCACAGCCTTGCCGTCCCTGGTCACGATGGTCGGGCTCATCGACGACAGCGGCGCCTTGCCGGGTGCAATGGCATTCGCTTCGCCCTGCACCAGGCCGTACATGTTCGGCACGCCCACCTTGACGGTGAAGTCGTCCATTTCATCGTTGAGAATCACCCCGGTAGTGCTGGCCATCACGCCGGCCCCGAACCAGTCGTTGAGGGTGTAGGTAACGGACACCGCATTGCCCCACTGATCAACGATGGAATAGTGGGTGGTGTTATTGCCTTCGTGGGGCGACACGCCGGGCTTGATCGCCTGGGAGTCTCCGGCCTTTTGCGGCTCGATGGCGGCGCGCAGCTTGGCGGCGTAGTCCTTGTCCAGCAGGTGGGCGATGGGGTTTTTGACGAAATCCGGATCGCCCAGGTAGCTGTTGCGGTCCACGTAGGCGTGGCGCATCGCTTCGATCTGGTAGTGCAGGCCCTGGGCCGAGTGATAGCCCAGCTCGGCCATCGGGTAGCCTTCGAGGATGTTCATGATCTGGCAGATCACCACACCACCCGAGCTTGGCGGCGGCGCCGAGACCACATGGTAGCCGCGGTAATCGCACTCGATGGGCGCCAGTTCGCGAGTTTTGTAATTGTCCAGATCGGCCTGGGTGATGATGCCCTTGCCGGCCTGGCTGGAGTCCACCAGAGCCTTGGCCACCCAGCCCTTGTAGAAACCGTCGTTGCCCTTGGCGGAAATCTCCTTGAGGGTTCTGGCCAGGTCCTTCTGTACCAGCTTCTGCCCAACCTGCAGGGGTTGACCGTTGTGCAGGAAGATGCCGCGCAGGTCCTTGTCCTTTTCGAACTCGCCGGTGGCGGTGTGCAGCAGGTCGATATCACCCTGTTCCAGGGCAAAACCGTTTTCCGCCAGTTTTATCGCCGGGGCAAGCACCTGGGCGCGCTTGAGGGTGCCGTACTTGCTCAACGCCAGTTCCATGCCGGACACGGTGCCGGGCACGCCCACAGCCAGATGGCCCTTGGCACTGAGGCCGTCAATGACGTTGCCGTCCTTGTCCAGGTACATATCGGCGGTGGCCGCCAGAGGCGCTTTTTCACGAAAATCGAGGAAGGTCCTGCGCCCGTCGGCCAGTTGCACGGTCATGAAGCCGCCGCCGCCGAGGTTGCCTGCGGCCGGGTAAACCACCGCCAGCGCATAGCCGACCGCCACGGCCGCGTCCACCGCGTTGCCGCCGGCCTTGAGTACATCCACGCCCACGTGTGTGGCCAGATGCTGGGCCGTGACCACCATGCCGTTTTCACCGCCGACCGGGGCCTGGGACGCGGCCTGCACCGCGCTGACGGTGAAGACGAGGGCGGCAGCGATCAAGGTGCGGCTGAAGGGTTGGTAGTTCATCCATGGATACTCGGCTGATTGAGATGCACCAAATTAGCCCTTCCCGACGCCGATCCCCAGCGCGGTGGCGTTTTTAGTACAGAACCTGTCGGGGATAGAACCTGCGTGCTCGCGCCTGCGCTAGAATCGCCGCCATTGTTTGTCCGCCCCCTGATACGAGCCCGCCCATGAGCTTTGATTTCGATACGATCCATTCCCGCCTTGGCACCGGCAGCACCAAGTGGAACCGCTACCCGCACGACGTTTTACCGATGTGGATCGCCGACATGGACATCGCCGCACCACCGGCCGTGCTGCAGGCCCTGCACGCAAGGCTCGACCAGCAGGTGCTCGGTTACAGCGTGGCCGGCCCGGACGTGCGCGAGGCGATCATCGCCGACCTGTGGGCCAAGTATGCCTGGCGCGTCCAGCCCGAAGAGCTGCTGTTTTTGCCCGGCGTCGAACCCGGTTTCAATATGGCGCTGCACGGCTTTGTGCAACCGGGCCAGCCTGTGGTGCTGCAAACCCCCAATTATCGGCCGATCCGACTGGCGCCCGGCCATTGGAACCTGCCGCGCATCGAAGTGCCGTTCGTGCTGGTCGACGGCGAATACGTCACGCCCATGCGTGCCATGTGCGAGGCGCTGAAGGGAGCCGGCGCCTTGCTGCTGAGCAACCCGCACAACCCGATCGGCAAGGTGTTCCCCCGCGAAGAACTGCTGGCACTGTCTAATGCCTGCCTGGAAAACGGCGCGCTGATCATCTCCGATGAAATCCACGCCGAGCTATGCTTTGACGGCCGCCGCCACATTCCTACCGCCAGCCTCAGCCCCGAGATTGCCCAGCGCACCATTACCCTGATGTCGGCCAGCAAGGCCTACAACGTGGCCGGTCTGAAGACCTGTTTCGCCGTGGTGCAGAACGCCCAGGTACGTGAACACTTCAACAATTCTCGTTGCGGCATGGTCGACAGCGTCAGCCCCCTGGGCCTGGAAGCCACCCGCGCCGCCTACAGCCAATGCGGCGAGTGGCTGGACGCGCTCAAGCAATACCTGCAAGCCAACCGCGACTACCTGCTGGACGCGGTGAACACGCGCTTGCCCGGCGTCAAGATGCACGCACCACAGGGTACTTACCTGGCCTGGCTGGATTGCAGCGCCCTTGGCCTTGAAGACCCGCAGCGGTTCTTCCTGGAACAGGCCAGGGTAGGCTTGAGCGCCGGCATTGAGTTCGGCGATGACAGCCAGCAGTTCGTGCGTCTGAACTTCGGCTGCCCACGGTCAATGCTCGAAGAAGGCCTGCAGCGCATGGAACGTGCCTTGCGCTAAAACCCGTGGACCTCCGTGACCTCCGGTTGTGGTGAGCGCCTGCATCAATGGGTGCAGGCCCTCACAATTTGGCGATGGACACTTCCGTCGATTTCACGAATGCAATCACTTCGCTGCCCACCTTCAATTCCAGGTCGCGCACCGAACGGGTGGTGATCACTGACGTGACGATGCCGGACGCGGTCTGCACGTCGATTTCAGACACCACTTCCCCCAGCAGAATCTCTTTGATAACGCCCTTGAACTGGTTGCGCACGTTGATCGCTTTAATGGTCATGTCGGCTTTCCTGTTGGCTGTTGGGTCAATCCGCACGAATGCGCAGGCCTTCAAAATGCGCTACCGGCCAACAAATCAAAAGGAATATATATCTATTTATTTATTCCATATAGACATATTAAGACTGTTTGTCTGCCAACACCAGATCAACAAACTGCCATGTTTTCGCCTGCCAATGGCTGCTCCGAGCTCCCGAGAACCGCCGACCAAGCGCTTGGCACAGAGACTGCATATTCCGATAAAGCATGACAGAACATACGATTTCTACTTTCTGAATATAAGAAAAGCCTTCTCTAAACGTCTTGTCCGGAGCTGCTCGATGAAACCCCTCACCCACCGACTATTGGTCGCCTGCGCCCTCGCCCTATGCCTGCAAACGCCAGCCCATGCCGCCAACGCCGACCCTGCCCAGGTCAATCTGGATTACGCCTATTACTCACCGGTGAGCCTGGTGCTCAAGCATTTCGGCTGGTTGGAAGAGGCCCTGCCCCACAGCAAAGTCGGCTGGGTACTCAGCCAGGGCAGCAACCGCTCACTGGAATACCTCAATAGCGGCGGCGTGGACTTTGCTTCGTCGGCCAGCCTGTCAGCGGTGCTGAGCCGGGCCAATGGCAGCCCGATCAAATCGGTTTACGTCTATAGCCGTGCGCAATGGACGGCACTGGTGGTGCGCAAGGACTCACCGTTAACCCGCGTCGCGGACCTCAAGGGCAAGAAAATCGCCGCCACCAAAGGCACCGACCCTTACCTGTTCACCCTGCGCAGCCTGCAACTGGCCGGGCTGAAAAAGGACGACGTGGAGCTCGTGCACCTGCAACACCCGGACGGCCGCACCGCGCTGGAGAAAGGTGACGTGGACGCCTGGGCCGGGCTCGACCCGCACATGGCCGCCAGCGAACTCCAGGCCGGCTCGCGCCTGTTGTACCGTAACAAGGACTTCAACAGCTTTGGTGTGGTGAGCGTCACCGAGACATTTGCCAAGGAACATCCGCAGACCATCACCAAGGTGCTCGGCGCTTACGAAAAAGCCCGCGACTGGGCGGTGAAACACCCGGATGAGTTCGCCAGACTGCTCGCCGATGAATCCGGCCTCCCGCTGGAAGTGGCCAGGCTGCAACTGTCGCGCACCGACCTCGGCACACCGCAGCTAAGCAGCAAGGATGTGCAATCGTCCAAGGCGGCGGCGCCCATTCTGGTGTCCGAGGAACTGGTGCGTCGTGGCGTGAACGTGGACCAGGTGATCGATCAGTTGATTGACACCTCATTCGGCCAAACTCTGCCCAAGCCTTGAGGGGTTGCGATGACCAGCGAAACTCGAACGTTGCGCCTGCCCAAGCCCGCCGCCGTGGCGCGCAGGGCCTGGCCACGGCGACTCAAGGGACTGGCGCTGCCGGTGCTGATCCTGTTGCTTCTCGAAGCGGTTGTGCGGGTGGGTTGGCTGCCGTCCTACCAGATGCCGGCGCCCAGTGAGATCGCCCTCACCCTGACCGAACTGGCCGAAGGCGCGCTGTGGAAACACATCAGCGCCAGCCTGCTGCGCGTGTTGCTGGGCTTTGCCATTGGGGCAAGCCTGGCGCTGCTGTTTGCAGCGTGGGTAGGCCTGAGTCGCGAGGCCGAGGCTTACCTGGAGCCGACGTTTGCCGGGCTGCGTTCGATCCCGAGCCTGGCCTGGGTGCCCTTGTTGCTGCTGTGGCTGGGCATCGATGAAACCTCGAAAATCGTGCTGATCGCGATTGGCGCGTTTTTTCCGGTGTACCTCAACGGCGTCGCCGCGATCCGCGACATCGACCGCAAGCTGGTGGAGGTGGCGCACATGTACGGCTTCAGCCGATGGCGCCTGGTGCGGCGGGTGTTGCTGCCCGCCGCCCTGCCCGGCCTGTTCACCGGGTTGCGCAGCGGCTTGAGCCTGGCGTGGATGTTTCTGGTGGCGGCCGAACTGATTGCCGCGACCAAGGGTCTCGGCTACCTGCTCAGCGACGGCCGCGAGACCTCGCGACCCGATATCGTACTGGCGGCAATCATCGTGCTGGCGCTGCTGGGCAAGCTCAGCGACGGCCTGCTCGCCGCCCTGGAAAAACGCTGCCTGACCTGGCGCGATACCTTCACCGGCCAGGAGCAGTAATCATGCAGACGCTATTGGATATTCAGGTGGTGCGCAAAAGCTTTGCCGACGTCACCGTGCTGCACGATGTGCGCCTGAGCCTGCAACCGCGCGAAGCGGTGAGCCTGCTGGGCCCCAGCGGTTGCGGCAAAAGCACCTTGCTGCGCATCGTCGCCGGCCTCGAACAGGACTTCCACGGCACGCTGCACAGCCCCGAGGGTGAAGTGGCGTTTGTGTTCCAGGAGCCTCGGCTGATGCCCTGGCTGACGGTGGAGCAGAACATCGGGTTCAGTGATGACAACGGCTACGACCGCGCCTGGGTCGCGCAATTGATCGAGGAAGTCGGCCTCACGGGCTTTGCCCACGCACTGCCCAAAGCATTGTCGGGAGGCATGGCGCAGCGCGTGGCGATTGCCCGCGGGCTGTACTCGCGCCCGCAGGTGCTGTTGCTCGACGAACCCTTCAGCGCGGTGGATGCTTTCACCCGCATGAAGTTGCAGGACCTGTTACTGCAACTGGCGGCGCACCATGCCATCGCCCTGCTGCTGGTGACCCACGATGTGGACGAGGCGCTGTACCTGAGTGACCGGGTGCTGGTAATGGATAACCGACCGAGCAGCATTCGCCAGGAACTGGCGGTGCAGTTGCCACACCCCAGGGACCGCCGTGACCCGCTGCTGGCCAGGCTCAAGGCGCAGGCCCTGACCGAGTTGCAGCAGGCCCATGTGATCTAGACGGCGGTCAATGTCACCCAGAACCGCGTGCGCGCCTGCACCTCGAACCCCAGGGTTTGCGCCAGCAGATTGAGAATGCGGTCGGTGTCTTCCAGGCGGAAACTGCCGGTGACCCGCAAGGCTTCCAGGCGCGGGTCCCAGCGCAGCACGCCTGGGCGGTAACGCTCAAGCTCACGCAGGAAGTCGCCCAAGGGCTGGTTCTGCGCGGTCAGCACACCGTCGCGCCAGTCCGGCTGCGTCACATCGAACGGGGCCGTGCGCCCCAGGCCAACCGCGCTCAACGGGGCCTGCTCACCCTTGTGCAACGTCGTCATCTGCCCCTTCAGGTCACGCACCTGCACCGCGCCCTGCAGCACCGACACCCGGCAACCACTCGCCAGTTGCCGCACACACACCTCGGCCTGGCTGACCCTCAACTGCCCGTAGCGCGTCTGCACCTGCAAGGCTGACGGCCCCGGCACCTTCAACGCCAGCTCGCCCTCGACAAGGGTGAGATGCCGCCGCGCCAGGTCCACATCCACCGCCGTGGCGGTATTGAGTTGCAGGCTGGCGCCCTCGGCCAGGGGCAGGCGCCTGCGTTCGCCGGTGGCGGTATGCAGGTCGGCGCGCCAGACCTCGATGGGCAGCTGCCGGCTGATCAGCCAGGCGGTCGGCACCAGCACCGCTACCCCCAGGGCGCGCTTGAGCACGGCGCGCCGACCTGGCTGCGCACGGTCGAGGCTGGCCAGCGCCAGCGCCTGGGGCAACTCGCTGAAACGCTGACGCAGAGACTGCGCTTTCTGCCAGGTCTGTTCGTGTTGCGGATGGCTGTCACGCCATTGCTGCAACGCGGCATGATCGCCCTCGGTGGCCGCGCCCGACTCCACCAGCGCCAACCAGTGCGCCGCCGCCCGCGCGACCTCGCGACTCACACGTCCACCAGCAGGCAATGCTCATAGGCCTGGGCCATGTAGCGCTTCACCGTGCGCTCGGACACCTGCAGCCGCTCGGCGATCTCACGATAGCCCAGGCCCTCGAGCTGGCTCCACAGGAAGGCGCGACGCGCCAGCGCAGGCAGCCCGTCGAGCAACTCGTCCAGGGCCTGTAGCGTTTCCAGCAGCAGCCAGCGCTGTTCGGGCGACGGCACGCAGGCTGGCGGCAAACTGGCCAGGGCATTCAGATACGCCTGTTCGAGGCTGCGCCGCTGATGAAAGTTGACCAGCAGCCGCTTGCCGACCGTCACCAGGTACGCGCGCGGCTCCTGCATCTGCGCAATCGGCTGCGCGCTGGCCAATACCCGCAGGAACGTATCCTGGCTCAGGTCCGCAGCATCCCAGGCATTGCCCAGGCGCCGCCGCAGCCAGCCTTCCAGCCAACTGCGATGATCGCGATACAGGCTCGACAAGGTGGGTTCGGGGGCGTGCGTGGGGACAACGGCATCATTCATGGCAAACCACCTGCACGGCGCGATTGAGTCTCAAATGAGATTCATTCTATTTAATATCGTGCTGGCATACCACGATCTTTTAAACAGGCTGTTTAGAAATCGGCCTGGAAAAGTTGTCTTTACTATTTGTCTTGTTGTGGATATTTTATCCAAAAGCTGGATAACCACCTTGATCGGCGAGGCCCCATGAAGACTGTCCACACCCGTGACGCCGCTGCGCCTGCAGGTCATTATGCTCAGGCGGTGAGCCACAACGGCACGCTGTATATCTCCGGCCAATTGCCGGTCAGCCCGGACGGCGGCCATAACTTCTCGGCGTCATTTGCCGACCAGGCGCAGATTGCGCTGGGCAATCTGCTGGCCATCTTGCACGCCAGCGGCGGCACCCCGGCGGATTTGCTCAAGGTCACGGTGTATGTCACCAGCATCGCGCACTGGCCGGAGTTCGATCGCCTCTATGCTGCCGCGCTGGGCGAGCATCGCCCTGCCCGCGCGGTGGTGCCGGTGCCGGAGTTGCATCATGGTTATCTGATCGAGATCGAAGCGGTGGCGCGCTACTTGGCGTAGGTGTAGACCGCCGCGCGCGACACGCCCAGGTGCGACGCTACCGTCTCCATGGCCCGGCGAACGTCCATGCAGCCCGAGTCCTTGAGCTCCTGCATCAGCACGCGGCGATCAGCGGCCTTGAGGGCGCGGGGGGTGGTGGCCAGGCGGGCGGCGAATTGATCGATGCGCGCACGGATGACATCTGCGCCGGAGGGGTCGAGGGATTCGCCCGGTTTGTCATCGCCGACGCTGCTGAACTGTTCGAGCATGCCCTGCAAGCCGCGGAACAGCGACAGGTCGACATTCATGCACAAGGCGGCGACGTACTGGCCGCTGGTGTCCTTGATGCCGATCGAGGTGCTTTTGACCTGGCGCCCGTCGCGAAACTGGTTCTGGTAGTTGGCGATGACTTGCGGGTACTCGGGGTCTGCAATCCGCGCCAGCCCAAGCTCGGTGGCCGGGTCATCGGGCTGGCGCCCGGAGAGGTTGTTATGGATGGCCAGGATCGCGTGCTGTGGGTCGCGCAAGTCGTGCAGCACCACTTCACAGAAGGGGCTGAAGGTCTTGCTCAAGCCGTCGGCAATCTGTTCGAGCTGGCTGATCAGGTGAGTGTGTTCGATAGAGAGGTTTTTCATGCAAGACAACATATCCAGTCCTGGACAGGCCGTCAATTTGGCCGCCGTCCCCCTTTGTGGAGCTGCAACCATGGACACCCCTGCCGCGCTGCTCGATACGGTCAAACTGCAACGCAATATCCAGCGCATGCAGCAGCGCGCCGACAGCCTGGGCGTGCACCTGCGCCCCCATGTGAAAACCCATAAATGCGCGCAAGTCGTGGCCGCGCAGCTTGCCGCCGGCGCTCGCGGTATCACCGTGTCGACGCTCAAGGAAGCCGAGTACTTTTTCGAACTGGGTATCGAGGACATTCTGTACGCCGTGTGCATTGCCCCGCACAAACTGCCCCAGGCGCTGGCATTGTGGCGCCGTGGTTGCGCGCTGACGCTGATCACCGACAGCCTTGCCGGCGCCAGCGCCATCGTCGATTTCGGCAAGGAACACGGCGCGACCTTCGCGGTAATGATCGAGATCGACTGCGACGGCCACCGCTCCGGGGTCAAGCCGCAGGCCCCGCTCTTGCTGGACATTGCCGCCGTGCTCGGCGACAGGCTCGCCGGGGTCATCACCCATGCCGGGGAAAGCTACGGCCTGGACACGCCCGACGCCTTGCAGGCCATCGCCGAACAGGAGCGCGCGCGCTGCGTTGAGGCCGCCGAGCGCATTCGCGCCAGCGGCCAGCCCTGCCCCCAGGTCAGCGTCGGCTCCACGCCCACTGCGCTGTCGGCGGCGCACCTGGACGGCGTCACCGAACTGCGCGCCGGCGTTTACGCGTTTTTCGACCTGGTAATGCACAACATCGGCGTGTGCCGCCTCGACGAGCTGGCCTTGAGCGTGCTCACCACGGTCATCGGCCATCAGCCGGAAAAGGGCTGGATCATCACCGATGGCGGCTGGATGGCCATGAGCCGCGACCGTGGCACTCAATCCCAACAGCACGATTTCGGCTATGGCCAGGTATGTGATGAGCACGGCGAGCCCATCACCGGCTTACTGCTGGGCAGCGCCAACCAGGAACATGGCGTAGCGCAGTTCGCGCACAACGACCTCGACGTGGTCACCCGCTTTCCACTCGGCACACGCCTGCGCATCCTGCCCAACCACGCCTGCGCGACAGGCGCCCAGTTCGGCAGCTACAGCGCACTGCTGGAAAACGGCCAACTCCAGGACTGGCCCCGCCTGCGAGGCTGGTAGAACGACAATCCAATCAATCTGACTCGTTCTTTGTGGAAGCTGGCTTGCCTTAATGCCTGTCAGTTAAGCCCGCGCCTACATTTTTTACAGCGCTCGGCAAACCATTTCGGTCGGCTCTAAGGCCGCCGCGCTCTTGATCTTGATCTGGAAGCGCACCGTTAAACACGCTGGCCGAACGCAGACTTTGGAGCGCGGCTAACCCGGCAGGACGCCGGGTTAGCCGCGCTGGGCCAGGGATGGCCCATCGCGGCGGCCCACGCTCCGAAGCCTGCGGTTACTGCAGAAACGGATACGTACACCGAAAAATCGCCTTCGCGGGCAAGCCCGCTCCAACAATTGATCCAATCCCATCACCCCAAAAACAACCGAACCTTGCGCTCCAGCTGATCCAAATGCCGGTCCCGCTGCTTCTCCGCATCCACCATCGCCCGCTTGCCATGCTTCTGAAGCAGATACGCATGAATCTGCCGCACCTCCAGCGAGCCATAGATGGACGCCACATCCAGCACCCCCATCAACCCATCCGTGCCGTAATCGCGGGTATTCATCACCACCTGCGTTCCGCGCCCGCCCAGCACCTGAAACCCCATGGCCTCAAACACCGCAACCTTCTCAACCGCACATCCAAGCTCCGCGTGGGGATAACGCGCCAGCACCTCACCCATCATCGCGCGCCCCACGCCCTGGCGCCGCCAGCCGGCCTGCACCGCCATAAAGGCCACGCCGCAGGCCTCGGGGTCATTCTTCACCGGCAGGTACAGCAGAAAGCCGATGACCTTTTCCGGCTCGCTATCGTCGGTGGCCACGATCAACTCGACCGCAATGCCCTTCTCACCCGACAAGGCCTCCAGGTACAGATGCACCTCAAAACCGATGGCGTACTGATAGAGGTTGTAGAGCAGATTGCTCGGCGGCAGCGCAACGCTGCTGATATCGGTGAGGTTGTCCACCACCATCTGCAGAATCTGGCTGTTGACCGGCTCGGGGCACGGCGTGGTGTAGCGGGTAAGGCTGAACATGCACATTCCTGGGGCTTGACTTCAAGACTGGCGCGATTGTACCCGTAGCCGCCCGGTCAGTGCCCGCACGCCGTGCGCAAACAACCGCTGACGCAAAAAAACAAAAAAGGCGTTGCACCAGACCGGGTTACATCGCGCATCATGGGCACTTTCAAGTTCAAGGGTAACGTCCATGCGCGTTCTGTCATTGATGATGGGTCTCACGACGCTGGCCGCCAGTACGGTGTTCTGCGCCAGCGCGATGGCAAATGAAGAAAGCCAGCTGGTGCAACAGATCAACGAGTACCGCAGCCAGGTGCAGCGCTGCGGCGACCAGGGTTCCCAGGAACTGCCGCCGCTGGCCAGCGATACGCGGCTGGTGCTGCCGGCCAACAATGTCGGCGATCTGCAGCAGGCCCTGGCCCGCGCGGCCTACCCGATGGTGAATGTGCAGGCCATCAGCCTGTCCGGGCCCAGGGATGCCCAGGCGGCGATGAAGGCGGTGCGTGAGAGTTTCTGCCGGGTGGTGCTGGACCCGCAATTTGTCGATATCGGCGTGAGCAACAGTGGCCAGGACTGGCGCATCGTGCTCGCCCGTCCGCTGCTCACCAGCGGCCTGGGCGACTGGCAGACCGAAGGCCGGCAAGTGCTCAACCTGATCAACACCGCCCGCGAACAGCCGCGCCAGTGCGGCACCCAGGCATTCGCTGCCACCACGCCCCTGTCGTGGAACGACACCCTGGCCAGCGCCGCCAACAGCCATACACGCAACATGGCCAACGGCAACTTCTTCGACCACCTGGACCACGACGGGCGCACGCCTGGCGACCGCGCCGAGCTGGCCGGGTATATCGCAAAAAACATCGGCGAAAACATCGCCGCCGGCCTGGATACGCCGCGCAAGGTGGTCGACGGCTGGCTCGCCAGCCCCGGCCATTGCGCCAACCTGATGAACCCGCAGTTTCGTGAACTGGGCGCCGCCTACGCGATGGACCCGAAGAGCGATGCGGGCATTTACTGGACCGCCGTATTTGCCGCCCAGTGACCCTTGGGCGGCGGCCCAAAAAACCTGATGTTTCTCTATCCGATTGGATAGAGCATCAAAGTGCCATCTAGTAGACAATTGCGCTGAACTGGCGACGATCGTTCAGGTCTGTAATTGGCGACCTGACATTTCAGGCAATACTCGAACCGTGGCAGATAAGGTGTTGACCCGATGATGAATTGGCTGCAAGGCAGCAGCGGCATGGCTGAGCGGGTACGCCAGCATGATTGGGCCAGTACGCCGTTGGGGCCGCTTGATCAATGGCCGGACGTGCTCAAGACCACCGTCGCGCTGTGCTTTGCCTCCAGCTTCCCCCAGGCGATTATCTGGGGCCCCCGGCTGATCACGCTCTACAACGATGCGTTTGCGCCTATCCTCGGCAAAAAGCCCGAGGCCCTGGGCCGGCCGTTCAACGAGATCTGGCATGAAGTCTGGGACGATATCAGCCCCATCGCGGCCGACGCGTTCGAGGGGCATGCCACCTATATCGAAAACTTCCCCCTGGTGATTGAACGTGAAGCCGTGCCGGAGCAAGCGTACTTCACGTTCTGCTACAGCCCGATCCGCGACCCCCAGGGCCGCGTGGTCGGCATGCTCGACACCGTGACCGAAACCACCCCCACGGTATTCCTCGCCCGCCGCCTGGCGGTGCTGGATGTCATCGGCCGCAGCGTCACCGGCGCAACCGATGCCCAGACGATCATGACGGCCACTACGCAGCTGCTGGCCGAACACCTGCAGGTGTCCATCTGCGCCTATGCCGACATGGATGCCGACGAAGACGGCTTCACCATCCGCGGCGAATGGTCGGCGCAGGGCACGCCAAGTATCCTCGGCCGCTACCGCCTGGCCGACTTCGGTGAACGGGCCGTTAGCTGCCTGCGCGCCGGCCAGCCGCTGGTGATCCGCAACAACCTGGAAGAACTGCCGCCCCACGAGTCCGTCAACTTCCAGGCCTTGGGCGTGACCGCCACCATCTGCATGCCGCTGATCAAGGATGGCCGACTCACTGCGCTGATGGCCGTACACGACAGGCAGGCGCGCTTCTGGTCGACCTATGACCTGGCCCTGTTGGGCGAAGTCACCGAACGCTCATGGGCCCATATCGAGCGCGTGCGCGCCGACGTCGCCGTGCGTGAAGGCCTGGCTGCCTACACCGAACTGAACGCGACGCTGGAGCAGCGCGTGGAAGAACGCACCCTGGCGCTGGCCCAGGCCGAAGCCGCGCTGCGCCAATCGCAAAAGCTGGAGGCCATCGGCCAGTTGACCGGCGGCGTGGCCCACGACTTCAACAACCTGCTGACAATCATCCGCTCATCGGTGGATTTTCTGCGCCAGCCCGGCCTGTCGCAAGAGCGTCGCCAGCGCTACATGGGTGCGGTATCCGACACCGTGGAACGCGCCAGCAAGCTGACCAGCCAGTTACTCGCCTTTGCCCGGCGCCAACCGCTCAACCCGGAAGTCTTCGACGTGAGCCAGCGGGTGCGCAGCATCGGCGAGATGCTCGAAAGCGTCACCGGCGCACGCATTCATGTGCATGTCGAGCTGCCTGACCAGCCCTGCTACGCGCGCATCGACCCCAGCCAGTTCGAAACGGCGCTGATCAACATCGCCCTCAACGCCCGCGATGCCATGGACGGCCAGGGCACGCTGAGCCTCAAGGTCGCCTGCGATCAGCCTCTGCCGCGCATCCGCGGGGAGGCCTCATCGGGTCAGCCGCACGTCAGCCTGTCCCTGGTCGACACCGGCGCGGGTATTGCCGGCGATAACTGCGAGCGCATCTTCGAGCCCTTCTTCACCACCAAGGCGGTGGGCAAAGGCACTGGCCTGGGGCTGTCGCAGGTGTTCGGCTTTGCCAAGCAGTCGGGCGGCAATATCGATGTGGCCAGCACGCCGGGTCAAGGCACGGTGTTTACCCTGTACCTGCCGCAGGTGGAAGGCGAAGCGCCAGCGCAGCCGCCTGACGAAGAAGAGCCGCTCACACTGATTCAGAACAACGCCCTGCGCCATGTGCTGATCGTGGAAGACAACCTGGAGGTGGGCCGCTTCGCCAACCAGATCCTCCAGGACCTGGGCTACCAGACCACCTGGGCCACCGACGCTGAACAGGCGCTGGCGCTGGTAGACGCGGACGCCATGGTGTTCGACGCGATCTTCTCGGATGTGGTGATGCCGGGCATCACCGGCGTGGCCATGGCGAAGGTGCTGCGCCAGCAGCGACCGGAGTTGCCGGTGATACTCACCTCGGGTTACAGCGACGAACTGGCGGACAGCGGCTACGAAGGCTTCGAATTCCTGCCCAAGCCCTACTCCGCCGACCAGGTCGCGCGGATATTGGCCAAGGTCATGGCCCAGGAATGAGCTATTCCGCCACAGCCACCTGATTGCGACCCATGGCCTTGGCGCGGTACAGCGCCTTGTCGGCGGTATTCATCAAACCGTGCAGGTCGAGGTCCTGGGCCTGGGTCGAGGCCAGGCCCAGGCTGGCGGTAAGGCCATGCACCGGCTCGGACGCCAGCCCCGCAACCGCCTTTACCAGTTGTTCGGCGATAGCCCGAGCGGTTTCCAGTGACGTGTTGGGCAACAGCACCGCAAATTCCTCGCCGCCCAGGCGCCCGTACACATCGGCCTGGCGAAACGAGGTGCTGATCACCCCGCCGATCTGGCGCAACACCTGATCGCCGGCCTGGTGGCCGTAGGTGTCGTTGATCGCCTTGAAGTGGTCCATGTCCATCATCAGCGCACACAACGGCTGCTGCTGATGACGGCATTGCGCGTACAGCACATGGGCATGTTCAAAAAACGCGCGGCGATTCATCAGGCCGGTGAGTTCGTCGGTCTGTGCAGCTCGCGTGGAGATACTGTGCGCCCGCTCCATCTGGCGGGTCAGGCGGAAGGCTTTTTCCAGAGCGTCGGACAACTTGCGCGTGGCGCTTACCACAAAGGAGGAAAACACCAGTACGGCGACGCCCACACCCACTTGCATGGGCGATGGCTGCAGCAGCAGCCACAGTGTGCAAGGCAGCAACACCAGGCCCATGGAAACCAGCGTCATGGAGCGGTATACCGAGTAACAGGACACTGCGCTCACCGACATGCCCACGGTAAACAGCATGATCAGCACTTGTGACAGGCGGTCGTCGGGGGGCATCAGCGCAAAGGCACCCGCGCCCCACACAGCGGCCGAGAAAATGAGGGTGATCCAGTAACGGCGCTCCCAGCGCTGTGGGGTGCGCTCGCTGTTGGGGCAACGGAACCAGTCGGTGAACATCTTGACCCGCAGCAGCGACGTCAGCGCCAGTACCACCAGCCATACGAGCATGACGCGATGATCAAAACGCTCCCAGCACAGCCAGCAGAGCATGACGGCAGCCAGGTAGCTGCCGAAAATCGCGGAAAAGGATTGGCGAAAAAGCTGATGCAAACGGTCGGTTCGCACCTGCTCTTCGATGAAACCATCCTGGTCCTGCCCACGCCCTAGGCCATTCATGAAAGCTGCCCGCTCCGCCTGCCATGACAAAGGCGCCATTGTGGCACCCTGCCACTAGCGTGGACAACTGAATCCAGCACGGTAGAGCCTTTTAACTCAACTCAGGGCGCAAAATCAGTACGCCCAGCGGTGGCAGATTCAAGGACAGCGACACCGGTTGCCCGTGGCGTGGCTCATCGTGGGTGAACACGCCACCGCCGTTGCCGAAATTGGAACCTGCATAGGTGTCCGCATCGCTGTTGATCACCTCGCTCCAGCGCCCGGCGAACGGCACGCCAACGGTGTAGCCCTCACGGGGCACCGGGGTAAAGTTGGCCACCACCAGCACCGGCCTGCCGTCCTTGCTCCAGCGCAGCCAGGCAAAAACGCTGTTGATGGCGTCGTCGCCGATCAGCCACTGGAAGCCCTGCGGCGCATCGTCCTGCTCGTGCAGCGCTGGTTCCTCGCGGTACAGGCGGTTCAAGTCGCCCACCAGTTTCTGCACGCCCCGGTGTTCCGGGTACTGCAGCAGGTACC
This sequence comes from Pseudomonas trivialis, assembly GCF_036864995.1. Taxonomy (NCBI): domain Bacteria; kingdom Pseudomonadati; phylum Pseudomonadota; class Gammaproteobacteria; order Pseudomonadales; family Pseudomonadaceae; genus Pseudomonas; species Pseudomonas trivialis. The sequence continues at coordinate 3,055,465 of NZ_CP142151.1, forward strand.
AGTCCAGTTGCTGATCGTGGTTCCACTCGCGCCACTGGCCAAACTCGCAGCCCATGAACAGCAGTTTCTTGCCCGGGTGCATCCACATGAAACTCAGATAGGCCCGCAGGTTGGCGAATTTCTGCCAGCGGTCCCCGGGCATCTTGTCGATCAGCGAATGCTTGCCATGCACCACTTCATCGTGAGAAATCGGCAAAATGAAGCGCTCGGACCAGGCATACACCAGGCCGAAACTCAGCTCATTGTGGTGATGGGCGCGGTACACCGGGTCCTGCTGGATGTAATGCAGCGAATCGTGCATCCAGCCCATGTTCCACTTGTAATTGAAGCCCAGGCCGCCCTGCTGGGTCGGCTGGCTGACGCCGGGCCAGGCCGTGGATTCTTCGGCAATCACCAGCGCGCCAGGCGCTTCGAGGGCGACCACGTCGTTCAAGTGACGCAAAAAGTCGATGGCCTCGAGGTTTTCCCGCCCGCCGTGGCGGTTGGGCACCCATTCACCGGCCTTGCGCGAGTAGTCGCGGTAGAGCATCGACGCCACCGCATCCACGCGCAGACCGTCGATGTGGAAATGCTTGAGCCAGTGCAGCGCCGAGGCCAGCATGAAGCCGTGCACTTCGGTGCGGCCCAGGTTGTAGATCAGCGTGTCCCAGTCCTGATGGAAGCCTTCCAGCGGGTTGGCGTATTCGTACAGCGCGGTGCCGTCGAATTGCGCCAGGCCATGGGTGTCGGTTGGGAAATGCGCCGGTACCCAGTCGAGAATCACACCGATATCGGCCTGATGCAGGGCGTTGACGAAGTACGCAAAGTCTTCCGGCGAGCCAAAGCGCGCGCTCGGTGCAAACTGCGACAAGGCCTGGTAGCCCCACGAACCGCCAAACGGGTGCTCCATGATTGGCATCAGTTCGATATGGGTGAAGCCCAACTCCTGCACGTAAGGAATCAACCGCTCGGCCAGTTCACGCCAGCCGTACTGGCGCGACACCTCGCCCGCCTCATCCAGCTCGCACTGCCAGGAGCCCACATGCAGCTCGTAGATCGACAGCGGCGCCGACGGTTTCTGCTTGTCCGTACGCGACTGCATCCAGTCATGGTCCTGCCAATCCACCTGCAACGGTGGCGCCACTTTGGACGCTGTGTCGGGCGGCAGCTGAGTGGCCAGGGCCATGGGATCGGCCTTGAGCGGCAGGATGCCGTGGGCGCCGAGAATCTCGTATTTGTAGGCCGCCCCCGGTTGCAGGCGCGGGATGAAGATTTCCCACACGCCCGACGGATGCCGCAGGCGCATCGGGTGGCGGCGGCCGTCCCAGATATTGAAGTCGCCCACCACCGACACGCGCCGGGCATTCGGCGCCCAGACGGCGAACCGCACGCCCTGCACGCCGTCGACGCTGGTCACCTGGGCGCCCAGGCAGCTGCCGAGGTCACGGTGATTGCCTTCGGCAAACAGGTACAGGTCCATTTCACCCAGCAGCAGCTGGCTGAAGCTGTAGGGGTCTTCGGTGATCTGCTCACCGCCGGCCCACTGGATCTTCAACAGGTAATCCTGACGCGTGGCAAAGTGCCCGATGAACAGACCCGGCACCTGGGTCGCCTCCAGGCTGCCGATCGATTCGCCGCCGTCGCGTGTCAATACCTGCACACTCAGGGCTTCGGGCAGGAACGCGCGGATGAATTGCCCGCCCTGCTCATCATCATGTGGGCCCAGAATCGAGAACGGGTCCGGGTGCTCGGCGCGCACCAGCGCTTCAACGTCTCTGGACGCCGGCATTGCAGTCAACTTGGGCTGCAGCGGTTCTTTATTGATAAAACTCATGACGTCTCCCCACCGCGTGCAGTTTTCGATATAGGTGCAAGCCCGCTCAACAATGCGTGCAAGCCTTGTAATGGCACCGCCAACCAGGTCGGGCGATTTTCCGCTTCGTAAGCCACTTCGTACGCAGCTTTCTCCAGGCTGAACAGCGTCAGTGCGGCGTCCTGGCCCTTGGCGTCCTGCCAGTCATGCGCCAGTGTAGACGCAGCGGCCTCATAGGCCTGGATAAATGCCTGTCGCGCCTCCTTGAGGTAGCGATCGGTCACACGCTTGCGCGCAAGGTCCGCTTCGGGCGAGTGATCCACCCCCTGCACGTTCAGCGCCATGGCGGCCGCGTAATCAAACGAACGCAACACACCGCTCACATCCTTGTAGGGGCTGTGCTTGCCGCGTCGCTCATGCAGCGGCCTTGCCGGCTCGCCTTCGAAGTCGATCAGGTAGGCATCGCCTTTCACCACCAGCACCTGGCCCAGGTGCAAGTCACCGTGCACGCGAATGCGCAGCCCGCCCAGGGTGGCTTTCGCCAACGCCTGGACCTGGCTGCCGATGGCTTTTTTCTGCGCCAGTAGTTCACTGACCAGCGTCTGATCGGCGGGGTTCAACTGATGTTGATTGAGCTTGAGCAATTGCAGGGCGCGCTCGATCTGCGCGCCCACGTCTTTGGCCCAGGCCTGAGTGTCTTTGGCCGAAGTGGCTTCTGGCTTGAAATCCTTATTGGCAGTGGTCGCGCCAAGCACGCCGTGCATCTCGCCCAGACGCTGGCCGAGCAGGCCGGCAAAGTCCGCCAGTTCGCCCAGGGCGTTGTAATGCTGCTCCTGCTCGGACATGGCCTCGGCCAGTTCGTCGCGGATCGCCCGCTCCAGGTTGTTCTGGGTCCAGCTCCACGCGTCACCCTGGTTGCTCAGGTAACCCTGGGCGATCATCAGCAGGTTGTCTTCGCCCTCAGCGTCCTGCCGAATCATCGACCCCATCAGCGGCGAGATATTCGGGTAGCCGGCCTCGGTGAGGTAAGCGCTCATTTCAAGCTCGGGGTGTACCCCGGCGCTGACTTTGCGGATCAGCTTGAGCACCAGGCGTTCACCCACCACCACCGAGCTGTTGGATTGCTCGGCAGAGAGGTAACGAACCGATACGTCATCGCTCAGTTGCAACGCGTCCAGGTGTGGAGTTGCTGCAAAGCGCAGGGCACCGTCGCTGCTGTCAAGCACGGTGCCTGCCTGCAGGGCCTGGATCACCGCACGAATGAAATGCTCGAGGCTGAAAGCATCGGTTACCAACCCCACCTCGCGGGTGCGCCGCACGCGGGCCAGGGCCAATTGCTGGGGCAAGGCGCTGGTGAACTGGTCTTCGCGCAGAAAACCAAACGGCAATTGGTAACGGCTGACCTGCCCGCCGCTGCTCACCTCGATTTCGCTGAGCAATACCGGATGCTCCGGGTCGCCAAACCGCACGCCGTAGGCGATGTGCACGCTGTCGATGGTCGCGTCCTTGCCGGCAAACCAGCGGCGCTTGGGCAGCCACAGCGGCAGTGAGTCGTGTTCGAGGGTGTTGCGGCAAGGTTCTTCGAGCAATTCTTCCATGCGTTTTTTCAGTACCAAAGTGGTGAAGTCGGGAATGCTCTGCGCCGGCTCGACATGCCAGCTGGGCATCTGATTCTCGGCGGCCAGTACAAACCAGTAAAAGCCGTACGGCGCCAGGGTCAGCAGGAAATTGAGCTGGCCAATCGGCGGGAACGCGTTGCCGCCGAGCATCTCCACCGGGACCATGCCGGCGAATGCCGACAGGTCCAGCTCCGCCGCCTGGGCGCTGCGTGACACATTGGCCACGCACAATATGATTTCCGTGCGCCCATCCTCGCCGGTGAACTCACGGGTATAGGCGAGGATGCGACGGTTGCTCGGCGAGAGCATCTTCAGGCTGCCGCGACCGAACGCCTTGGACTGTTTGCGCACCGCGAGCATGCGCCGCGTCCAGTTGAGCAGCGAGTGCGGGTCCTGGGCCTGGGTCTCGACGTTGACCGACTGGTAGCCGTATTGCGGGTCCATGATCGGCGGCAGCACCAGACTCGCCGGGTCGGCGCGAGAGAAGCCGCCGTTGCGGTCGATGGACCACTGCATGGGCGTACGCACGCCGTCGCGGTCGCCCAGATAGATGTTGTCACCCATGCCGATTTCATCGCCGTAATACAGGGTCGGCGTGCCGGGCATCGACAGCAGCAGGCTGTTGAGCAACTCGACACGGCGGCGGTCGCGCTCCATCAACGGCGCCAGGCGCCGCCGAATGCCCAGGTTGATACGCGCGCGGCGGTCGGCGGCGTAGTAGTTCCACAGGTAGTCGCGTTCCTTGTCGGTGACCATTTCCAGGGTCAGCTCGTCGTGGTTGCGCAGGAAAATCGCCCATTGGCAATTGGCCGGAATCTCCGGGGTCTGGCGCAAAATATCGGTGATCGGAAAGCGATCTTCCTGGGCCAGCGCCATGTACATGCGCGGCATCAGCGGGAAGTGAAAGGCCATATGGCATTCGTCGCCGTCGTCGCCCTTTTTGTCACCGCTCTTTGTGTTACCAAAATAGAGTTGCGTGTCTTCCGGCCATTGGTTGGCTTCGGCCAGCAGCATGCGGTCGGGGTAATGTGCGTCGATCTCGGCGCGGATCTGCTTGAGCACGTCGTGAGTCTCAGGCAGGTTTTCGTTGTTGGTACCGTCGCGCTCGATCAGATAAGGGATGGCGTCCAGGCGCAGGCCGTCAATGCCCATGTCCAGCCAGTAGCGCATCACGCTCAGGACGGCCTTCATCACCTGCGGGTTATCGAAATTGAGGTCCGGCTGGTGCGAATAAAAGCGGTGCCAGAAGTATTGACCGGCCACCGGGTCCCAGGTCCAGTTGGACTTTTCGGTGTCGAGGAAAATGATGCGGGTGCCGTCGTACTTCTGGTCGTCATCGGACCAGACATAGAAATCCCGCGCGGCCGAACCGGGCTTGGCCTTGCGCGCCCGCTGGAACCAGGGGTGCTGGTCGGAGGTGTGGTTGATCACAAGCTCTGTGATGACCCGCAACCCACGCTTGTGCGCCTCGGCAATGAAGCGCCGGGCGTCGGCCATGGTCCCGTAGTCGCTGTGCACGCCACGGTACTCGGCAATGTCGTAACCATCGTCGCGCCGTGGCGAGGGGTAGAACGGCAACAGCCAGATGGTGTTGACGCCCAGATCGGCGATGTAATCAAGTTTGGCGATCAGCCCGGGAAAGTCGCCGATCCCGTCATTGTTGGAGTCGAAATAGGATTTGACGTGAACCTGGTAGATCACCGCGTCCTTGTACCAGAGCGGATCCTTGATGAACGTGGCTGCCTTGGGTTTCTTCGCCATTGGAAACTCCTGAAAACTCGAAAAAACGTGCTGACGCAATCCGGTCAATGCGGGAGGGGGCTTACTCCCTATAGCGGTGGTTCAGTTGCTAAATCAGGTGACTGACACCCTGCTATCGGGAGCAAGCTCCCTCCCACCTTTGACCTCGGCAGGCTTAAGACGCGGTAATGCGCCAGATCCCAAACGGCATCTGCGGATCGAGACGGGTCCACTGGCTCTTGCCGTACCAGGTCCAGCGATGGCCGTTCATCAAGTCCTCGCCCTGGGTCTGAGCATCGTCCGGCAGGCCCATTTCCCATAGCGGCAATTCGAAGTGAGCTTCCTGGGCGTTGAACGGATCGAGGTTGACCGCCACCAGAATGAAGTTGCTGCCATCTTCGCTGCGCTTGCCGAAATACAGGATGTTGTCGTTCCAGGCGTTGTAGAGCTTGAGCCCCAGGTGTGTCTGCAGGGCCGGGTTCTGGCGGCGGATGCGGTTGAGCTGGGCGATTTCGGCAATGATGTTGCCGGGCGCGGTGAAGTCGCGGGGGCGAATCTCGTACTTCTCCGAGTCCAGGTACTCTTCTTTGCCGGGCACAGGTGCCGCTTCGCACAGTTCAAAGCCCGAATACATGCCCCACAGGCCCGAACCCATGGTGGCCAGCGCGGCGCGGATTAAAAACCCCGGGCGGCCGGACTCGTGCAGGAAGCCAGGGTTGATGTCCGGCGTGTTGACGAAGAAGTTCGGCCGGTAGCACTCACGCCACGGCGACTGGTTGAGCTGGGTGAAATACTCGCTCAACTCGGCCTTGCTGTTGCGCCAGGTGAAGTAGGTGTAGCTCTGGGAATAGCCGACCTTGCCCAGTCGCGCCATCATCGCCGGCGTGGTAAAGGCTTCCGCAAGGAAGATTACCTCGGGGTATTTGGCGCGCACATCGCTGATCAGCCATTGCCAGAATGGCAGCGGCTTGGTGTGCGGGTTGTCGACGCGAAAAGTCTTCACGCCCTCTTCCACCCAACCCACTACCACGTCGCGCAGCTCTGTCCACAAACCGGGAATGGCATCGGCGGCGTAGAAATCGACGTTGACGATGTCCTGATACTTTTTCGGCGGGTTTTCCGCGTATTTGATCGTGCCGTCCGGGCGCCAGTTGAACCAGCCCGGGTGCTGCTTGAGCCATGGGTGGTCCTGGGAGCACTGGATAGCGAAGTCCAGGGCGATTTCCAGACCATGGTCGGCGGCGGCCTTCACCAGGCGGCGGAAATCATCACGGCTGCCCAGTTGCGGGTGAATGGCCTCGTGACCGCCGTCCTCGCTGCCGATGGCATACGGGCTGCCGGGATCATCGGGGCCGGCATGCAGTGAATTGTTGGGACCTTTGCGGTGGCTGCGGCCGATGGGATGGATGGGCGGGAAATACAACACGTCGAAACCCATGTCATGGATCATCGACAAGCGAGAATGCACATCGTTGAACGTGCCATGGCGCGCCGGGTCGTCGGTGATCGAGCGGGGAAACAGCTCGTACCAGCTGGCGAACTGCGCGCGTTCACGTTCCACATCAATGGGGTAAACGGTACTGATGCTCAGGTAGGCGCGGTGATCGACCTGGGTCATCAGGTGTGCACTGTCTTCGTGCAGGAACTGCGCAACCTGCTCGGTTTCCAGCAGGCCGGAAAGTTCGTGGTGCAGCAGCATCAGGCGGTCACGCAACTCGTTGTCGCTGCGCTCGGCGGCCTGCAGCACCAGGCTGCGGCCTTCCTGCAGCTCGAGGCTGACAGGTACGCCAGCTTCGTGCTTCTTGCGCAATTCATAGCAGAAGCTGGCGAAGGTATCGATCCAGGCTTCGATACAGAACTCATGAGGGCCCTGCTCGGTGACGGTAAACGCGCCTTCCCAGCCGTTGTTGCCAACATCGGCCATCACCACGCTGTGCCAGCTTTCGTCGTGCAACGGCCGCCAGCGAATCAAAACCGCCAGCTTGTCATGGCCGTCGGCAAATACCTTGCTGGTGACATTCACACGCTGATTTACCACGGCCTTTACGGCAAATTCGCCACCGTCGATCACGGGCGTGGTGTCTTCAATGGCGATCCTGGGCAGCAACAATGCCTGGGACAGTGGTAATGCGCAGTTATCTGAAGCCAGTGTTTCAGCAGTCATCGAGCATCTTCCCCTTACGCCCTGTGGACGCTCTTTTGCTTGATCCGAATTCTGATACGGCGGCGCTCTCCCTGAGCAGGGCCGTCATAGGTCCGAGCCTGTGTGCGAGAGAAAAGTTCAGGCGGATATGCCGCCGCTGGGCGGGAATCAAATCTGCCACGCGGTTGTCCACCGATAGAACTAAGCACAAAGGAGGCCACACCGATGACTATTCCGATTCCGGCAGAAACGCCCGATCCCAATATTGACGATCCAACGTTACCGCCCGTTGAACCGCCGCCGATTCCCGAACAGGAGCCGCCGGAAAACCAGCCGCCACCGGTGAAGGAGCCACCTGGAGGTGAACCGCCAGCGGTTCTTTGAGGCGATCCACGCGGCGTTCGGCATTCGCTTGCGCAGACTACGCAACGGGGTTGCGCAAGCGGACCTTGATCGTGGCAATTTCCCACTCGATAAAAAGGGCTAGTCCTAACTCCAACGAACGTGCGGGTTCTCATACTGATTTTTCGCTCGCCTGAACGTCACGCATCAGGCAAGGCGTAATCCGATCTTTTTATGAGGAATCAGCATGACGACCATCAGTGCACCGACGCCCCTTGCGTTCAACGCACCTCAAACTGGCCCGACCAGCACCCACCCGTTCAAGCAACCCGAGGTATCCACGCCTGCGCCCCACCTGGAGCGACACCTTGAGGAAATAAGCGCCCGTGTGGACCGCAAGACCATTGACCACATGATGCGTAACCTGGATTCGAAAGAGTCAAAGGACTACTTCGAGAAAATCGACGCACTGCTGACCCCGGACAACATCAGGCGCCTGGCAAGCGGCCCCAAGGCGAAATCTCACATCAAGGCGCTTGCCCATATCGAAACCCGTTTTAATAACGGCTCGATCGATAAGGTATCAGCCCCCCTCGAGTGGAAGCATGTCGAGGACTATCGCAAAGCCGTGGAAGCAGAACTGTTCGAGTTGACGATCAGCATGCTCAAAGCTCCGTGGGAGAAGGGCTCTGAGTTGGCTCGCGGTTTCTTCCATAATGAGATCGCTCCCCATATCCTGCACGGAATGCATGACCTACAGTCCAAATGCACGCACCTCAGTGAAATCGCCAAGTTGGTGAAAAACATACTGGAGTCGTTGCAGGATGCGCATCTTCAAGAGCGCGCGCAGGATTTGTCGCGAGGGTATGCGGTCAGGTGAAAGAACCGGACCCGTTGCCTCGAATCGGTGGTCACTCGTCCTTCTCGAACGCGCGCACGATCCGCGGCATCACGCTGAACACCGCCAGGGCCAGCAAGGTACTCAATACTGCTGTGGATTCCCGGCCCAGGCCGGCAGCAACGCCAATCGCGGCGGTCATCCACAGGCCTGCGGCGGTGGTCAGCCCTTTGACGTGTCCCGCGTCCTCATCCTTGCCCTTGATGATGGTGCCCGCGCCCAAAAAGCCAATACCGGCGATCACGCCCTGCACCACGCGGCTCATGGCATCGGCCTGGTTACCGGACATCTGCGGCACCAGCACGAACAATGCGGCGCCCAGCGCCACCAGCATGTGCGTGCGTATCCCCGCCGCCTTGCCCTTGCTCTCGCGCTCAAAACCCAGAATTCCGCCCAGAATGGCCGCCATCAACAGCCGTACGGTCATCTGGGTGACCTGTTTTGCATCGCCAATATCGGCGAATTCGGCCTGCAGGGTCAGCCACGCTTCTTGCCACCATGCGTCCATGGATGCGCTCCTTTGTGATTGTTGGTAAAAGATGGACAGCGGCGACCGCCAGTCAGTTGCCTGGAACGCCAGGACATCGGCGAGCCCGCCCCCACCTTCTGTTCCGTTTACCCACTGAACCTGTTTTTAAGGCCCGATGAAACGCTACGAAAAATTTGCCGATGCCATTGCAGAACTGATCCGCTCCGGCGTGCTCGGGCCTGGCCAACGCGTGCCTTCCGTGCGCTATGCCAGCCAGACCTACGGCGTCAGCCCCTCCACGGTATTCCAGGCTTATTACCTGCTCGAGCGCCGTGGCCTGATCCGCGCGCGGCCGCGCTCGGGTTATTTCGTCAACACCCATGCGCCCAGCCCGCTGGCCGAGCCGGCGACGAGCGAGCCGGCGCGCGACTCCACCGAAGTCGATGTGAGTGAGCTGGTGTTTTCGGTGCTCGACTCCATCAAAGACCCCAATACCGTGCCGTTCGGCTCGGCCTTTCCCAGCCCGCTGCTGTTCCCGTTGCCGCGCCTGGCCCGTTCCCTGGCCCGCGCCGCCCGCGAAATGGACCCGCGCCTGGTGGTCACCGACATGTCACCCGGCAACCCGCAACTGCGCCGGCAGATCGCACTGCGCTACAGCGTCGGCGGACTGGTGGTGCCGATGGAAGAACTGCTGATCACCAACGGCGCCCTGGAAGCGCTCAACCTGTGCCTGCAGGCCGTGACCGAGCCGGGCGATCTGGTCGCCATCGAAGCGCCTGCGTTCTACGCCTGCCTGCAAGTGCTTGAGCGTCTGAAACTCAAGGCCGTGGAAATTCCCGTGCACCCACGCGATGGCATCGACCTGGACGCCCTCGCACAAGCCCTCGCGCGCTACCCGGTCAAGGCCTGCTGGACCATGACCAGCTTTCAGAACCCCATGGGCGCCACCTTGCCGCCGGCCAAAAAGCAGGCATTGGTGGAACTGCTGCGCAGCCACCAGGTGCCGTTGATCGAAGACGATGTGTACGCCGAGTTGTATTACGGGCAACACGCACCGAAACCGGCCAAGGCCTTCGATACCGACGGGCTGGTGATGCACTGCGGCTCATTTGCCAAGAGCCTGGCGCCGGGTTATCGGGTGGGCTGGGTAGCGGCCGGGCGCTATGCGCAGAAGGTCGAGCGCCTCAAGCTGATGACATCGTTGTGCCCGTCGATGCCGGCCCAGGCCGCCATCGCCGATTACCTGCAACACGGCGGTTATGACCGCCACCTGCGCAGACTGCGCTATGCCCTGGAAGAACAGCAACACGCTATGCTGGCCGCCATCGCCCGCCACTTTCCGGCGCAGACCCGCGTCAGCCAGCCCACCGGCGGCTATTTCCTGTGGCTGGAACTGCCGGAGCAGACCGACTCGCTGAAACTCTTCCAACTGGCGCTGGCCCAGGGCATCAGCCTGGCGCCGGGGCCGATCTTCTCGGCGACCCGACGCTTTCGTCACTGTATCCGCTTGAATTACGGCAGCCCCTGGACCGAGGCGTCCGAGACAGCGATGCAGACCCTGGGGCGGCTCGTGCGGTCGCTCTAGCGGCCGCCGCCCAGGTCGATAAAGGTGCCGGTGGCATACGAAGCCTTGTCCGACAGCAACCAGATAATCGCCTCGGCCACTTCATCCGGCCGCCCGCCACGGGCCATGGGAATGCCGGGCTCGAGCTTGCTGACGCGGTCCGGGTCGCCGCTCAGGGCGTGGAAGTCGGTGAAGATGTAGCCGGGGCGCACCGCGTTGACCCGGATGCCCTCGCCCGCCACTTCCCGGGACAGGCCCAGGGTGAAGGTGTCGAGCGCGCCCTTGGAGGCGGCATAGTCGACATACTCGCCGGGCGAGCCCAGTCGCGCCGCCAGCGACGACACGTTGACGATACTGCCACCCTGCCCGCCATGGCGTGGCGACATGCGCAGCAGCGCATGTTTGGCACAGAGGATCGGGCCAAGCACGTTGGTCTTGAGGACCTTGAGAATGCGGAACTCGGACATGTCCTCCACCCGCGACTTGTGCCCCACGGTGCCAGCGTTGTTCACCAGCGCGGTGACACGGCCCAGCTCGGCGTCGACCCGGCTGAACAACGCGCTCACTTCATCTTCGATACTGACATCTGCGCGCACCGCAATCGCCTGCGCGCCCAGGTCGCGCACCTGTTCCAGCACCGCCTGGGCGGCAGTTTCGTCAGACTGGTAGTTGATGCAGATGCGATAACCTTCGCGGGCGGCGAGCAAGGCCGTCTCGGCGCCGATTCCGCGGCTGCCCCCGGTAATGATGACGACTTTGTCCATGCAAGCGATCTCCTGAAATACCCTGATGTTTGCGGTTGGATCCAAGAGTAACCGTCACGCCCGGTATTTGTCAGGCATCACGAATGCCTGCGCACGCTGGATATCGGCCATGAAGCCTGCCGCCGGTAACGGATGGCCGAGCAGGTAGCCTTGCAGGGCGTTGCAGCCCAGCCGCGTGAGAAAATGCTGCTGCGCATCGGTCTCCACGCCTTCGGCGACAATACGCAGGCCCAGTGCCTGCCCCAGCGCAACGATGGCGGACACAATGGCAGCGTCGTCGCTGTCGTGCTCAAGGTCGCGCACAAAACCGCGGTCGATCTTCAGTTCGTTGGCCGGCAGGCGCTTGAGGTACATGAGACTTGAGTAGCCGGTGCCGAAATCGTCGATGGACAAGTCGACACCCATCTGCGAGAGCTGCTGCAATACCGTCATGCTCGCATCGGCATCGCTCATGGCCGTGGTCTCGGTGATTTCCAGGGTCAGGCTGTTGGCCGGCAGCTGGTGACGTGCCAGCGCGGCGGCAACGCTCTTGACCAGCCCGGCATGACCGAACTGCAACGCCGACAGGTTGACCGCGATGCGCCAGTCTTCGTAGCCCTGGGCGTACCACGTGCGCATCTGGCGGCAGGCTTCATTGAGCACCCACTCGCCGATCGGGATGATCAGACCGGTCTTTTCCGCCAGTTCGATAAAACTGGCGGGCAGCAGCAGGCCCTGTTGCGGGTGCTCCCAACGCAGCAGCGCCTCGGCGCCGACCGGCATGCCACTGACCGCGTCGAACTTGGGCTGGTAATACAGTTGAAACTGCTCAAGCTCCAAGGCGTTGCGCAGGTCCTGCAACAGTTGCAGTTGCTTGCGCGCGTTGGTGTTCATCGAGGCTTCAAAGAAGCTGTAGCCGTTCTTGCCCAGGCCCTTGGCGTGATACATGGCGGCGTCGGCGTTCATCAACAATTCCTGAGGGCTGTTGCCATTGCCCGGAAACAGGGCGATGCCGACGCTGGCGGAGATTTTCAGGTCATGCTCGGCCACCTGGAATGCGCGATTGATCAACACCACCTGGCGCTCGGCCAGGCCCAGCGCGTCGGCCGGCTGCATCAGCTGCACCAGCAGCACAAATTCATCGCCGCCGATACGCGCCAGGGTGTCCTGGCTGCGCAGGTCCTCGCGCAGGCGCTGGCCGACTTCGCGCAGCAGCAGGTCACCCAGGTGATGGCCGAACGCATCGTTGACCGGTTTGAAACCGTCCAGGTCAATGAACATCAGCGCAAAGCAACCGCCCTGCTCCCTTACTGCCTGCATCGCCTGCGCTATGCGGTCGGCGAGCAAGGTCCGGTTGGGCAGCCCGGTGAGCATGTCGTGCAGGGCCAGGTGGGTCAGCTCCTGGTTGGCCAGGGTCAGGGAATGGGCGAGCACGGCGGTACGCGCCTGCAGACGAGCGTCCAGCAGCGAGGTGAGCAGCGCAATGATCAGCACCGCCAGCGACGTGACCAGCACCAGATTGTCCAGGCCCCTGCCGCTCAGGCCATTCAAGGCTGCGCCGCAGAAACTGTCGTCGGCAAACCGCGCCGCGGCCATGCCGGTGTAGTGCATGCCGACAATCGCGACGCCCATCACCATGGCCGCACCGCCTCGCGCCAGCCGCACATAAGGGGTATTGCGCCGCAGATTGAACGCAATCCACAGCGCCGCGCCGGACGCTATCACCGCGATCAGCAGCGAGGCACCAAACAGCGTGGGGTCGTAATCGATACCGGGCGTCATGCGCATGGCAGCCATGCCGGTGTAGTGCATGCTGGCAATGCCGGCGCCCATGATCAGCGCGCCGAATGCCAATTGCCAGGCGGGCAGACGCGGCTGGCTGACCAGCCATAACGCAAAGCCGCTGGACAGCACCGCGATCAACAGCGACAGCGCGGTAATGCCCACATCGAAGCCCAGGGCAAACGGCAGGCGCAAAGCCAGCATGCCGATAAAATGCATCGACCACACGCCAACCCCCATCGCCAACGCACCGCCGGCAATCCACAGATAAATGGCGCTGCCCCTGGCCGTGGCAATCCGCCCCGTGAGGTCCAGGGCGGTGTAGGACGCAAGGATGGCAACACACAGGGAAATGGCGATAAGCGCGGGTGAATAACTACCGATCAGCATGGGACTTCTCGCGGGCACCGGTTTGACACGACCGTACCAAGTGGAAAAGCGGCGGATTGTAGCGAGAATAATTCTTGAACAGGCGATTAATTATCAAATCGCCACTATCGGTTTTTTGACGTCAATTGCGCGGCTTTTGCGAAGCACATCCGGCTCCATCCGAGCCACGCAAAACCCACTGTGGGAGCGGGCTTGCTCGCGAAAGCGATGGATCAGTCACAGATCCAGTGACTGGGACTGCGCATTCGCGAGCAAGCCTGCTCGCACATTTCGCAATCCGCGCATGTCATTGACCAGCTGGGTTACACACCATATAGTGTGCCCACTAGCAGGCCAGACCACTACATAGTGTGCAGCATCGGCATTTCTCGACCACACTCTGTGCAGTATTTCAAGCGATCAGGAAGGAATATTTCAATGCTGAGTTGGGATGAAGTCGATAACGAGGACACTGGCGAAGCCGTCATCAGGGGCGCAAACGCGGGCCATGCCAGCGAAGCCAACATGGACCGCCTCGATGGCGCCGGCGCTGCGGCTGCCCTTGAAGCGCGCAACGTGACCGCCAACGACTCTGCCGCGATCATCCGCGCCAAGGCAGCGCTGGACAAACTCGACGTCGCCGAAGGCCTCGCCGAACTCGAAGGCTCCGCCGCCCGCGTCGCCGTTGACGAAAAGCGCATGATCAACTGCCGCGCCGACCTCAACCAGCTCGTGCCTTTCAAATACGACTGGGCCTGGCAAAAGTACCTCGACGGCTGCGCCAACCACTGGATGCCGCAAGAGGTCAACATGACCGCCGACATCGCCCTGTGGAAAACACCCGAAGGTCTCACCGACGACGAGCGCCGCATCGTCATGCGCAACCTCGGCTTCTTCTCCACCGCCGACTCGCTGGTCGCCAACAACCTGGTGCTGGCCGTGTACCGCCTGATCACCAACCCGGAATGCCGCCAGTACATCCTGCGCCAGGCCTTCGAAGAAGCGATCCACACCCACGCGTATCAGTACTGCATTGAATCGTTGGCCATGGATGAAGGTGAAATCTTCAACATGTACCACGAGATTCCATCGGTCGCCAAAAAGGCCGCCTGGGGTTTGAAGTACACCCGCTCGATCTCCGATCCGAAGTTCGAAACCGGCACCGTCGACACCGACAAAGAGCTGCTGCGCAACCTGGTCGCCTATTACTGCGTATTGGAAGGCATCTTCTTCTACTGCGGCTTCACCCAGATCCTGTCCATGGGCCGTCGCAACAAAATGACCGGCGTGGCGGAACAGTTCCAGTACATCCTGCGTGACGAGTCGATGCACCTGAACTTCGGTATCGATGTGATCAACCAGATCAAAATCGAAAACCCGCATTTGTGGGATGCCGAGATGAAGGAAGAAGCGACCCAGATGATTCTGCAGGGGACGCAGCTGGAGATTGAATATGCTCGCGACACCATGCCGCGCGGTGTACTCGGCATGAATGCGGCAATGATGGAGGACTACCTCAAGTTCATTGCAAACCGTCGTCTGTCGCAGATTGGGCTTAAAGAAGAGTATCCAGGCACCACCAACCCGTTCCCGTGGATGAGCGAAATCATGGATTTGAAGAAAGAGAAAAACTTCTTCGAAACCCGCGTGATCGAGTACCAGACTGGCGGCGCGCTGAGCTGGGACTGAATCAACATAGCGCCCAAAAATTGTGGGAGGGGTATGCTCCTTCCCACATGAGCCTGTGTTCTTTAAACGTGTGTACACCCTTTTATGCCCAATCAAACCATCAAAACCCCCTGCGTAGGCCTGTGTTCCACCGTTTACGGTGACCTGGTGTGCCGGGGCTGCAAGCGCTATCACCACGAAGTCATCCAGTGGAATGGCTACAACGCCGATGAAAAACAGGCGGTGTGGCTGCGCCTTGAGCAACTGCTGGTGCAGGTAATGACCAGCAAGCTTGAAGTGTTCGACTCCCAGCGCCTGCGCCAGCAGCTGGAAGACCGCAAGATTCGCTATGTGCCGCATCAATCGCCGTATTGCTGGGCCTACCAGTTGATTGCCCGGGGCGCGCGGGTGATTTCCCGGCTGGATGCCTATGGGCTGGCGTTGTTGCCGGAGTTCCGCGAACGCAGCCTCAGCGAGCTGCGCGATGCGATTGACCGCGAGTTTTTCCTGCTCTCGGAGGCCCATTACGAGCGCTATATCGCGCCGGGGTTTCTTCAGGATGCATTCGGGCCCGCGCTGATCGCCAGCGTCTGAACCGCCCCACTCCCCTCGTCATTGTGTTTAAAATGCGGCCCGCTCAAACGCCGACGCTCACCGATGACCCCAGACGTACTCGCCACCCTGCATGCCCATTTGCTGACCGCCCTGGCCGACGCGCCCACTGAAACGCGGCGCCTGTTCCACGGCCGTGGCCGCTGCTGGCCGGGCCTTGAGCAGTTGACGGTGGACTGGTTGCAAGGCGTGGTGCTGGTGGCGCTGTTCAAGCAGACCGAGCAGCTGGACGCCTTGAAACAGCAGCTGTTGCAGATCGACTGGGCCACCCTGGGCGTGCGCGCTGTCGCCCTGCAACACCGCTACCTGCCGCAAAGCACCACCGAGTGGCTGGTGGGCGACCCTATCGACGAACTGACCATCACCGAAGGCGGCCTGCGCTACCTGATCGACCTCGGTAAAAAGCAGAACAGCGGCCTGTTCCTCGATATGCGCTATGGGCGCAACTGGGTGCGCGAACACGCCCGGGATCAAAGGGTGCTCAACCTGTTTGCCTACACCTGCGGGTTTTCGGTGGCGGCTATCGAAGGCGGCGCGGCCCATGTGGTCAACCTGGACATGGCCCGTGGCGCCCTGAGCCGAGGTCGCGACAACCACCGCCTGAACGGTCACGACCTGGGCAAGGTCACCTTTCTGGGCCACGACCTGTTCAAATCCTGGGCCAAGGTCACTCACAGCGGCCCGTACGAGCTGGTGATCATCGACCCGCCGTCCTTCCAGAAAGGCAGCTTCCTGCTGACCAAGGACTATCAACGCGTGCTGCGCCGCCTGCCGGATCTGCTCACGGCGCAAGGTACGGTGCTGGCCTGCATGAACGATCCGGCGTTTGGCGAAGACTTCCTGATCGACGGCGTCACCCGCGAAGCACCGGGCCTGCGCTTTGTGGAGCGCCTGGAAAACCCGCCGGAATTCCCCGATATCGACCCACAGAGTGGTTTGAAGGCCCTGGTGTTTCGCCAAGGCTGATGCCGAAACGTCCTACGCTTGCTAACCTAAGCGATAGATCGGGGTGGTGAACCTTATTCCCCCATTCCCGGTCGATACCTGCATTCCCCCGGCCAGACTCGACGGCGTCACGTTGTCGGCTGCCCTGTTACACCTTTTGGAGAAACGCCCGTGATCTCGACCCTGCATGTAGCCAGACTCAAAGCCTGGGGCGCCCATGGCTTTACCGCCACCGGCGTGGTCCTGGCCTTCCTGGCCACCCTGGCGCTCCTGGAAAACTCGCCCAAGGCCTGCCTGCTGTGGCTGGGTCTGGCGCTGGTGGTGGACGGCGTCGACGGCTCTCTGGCACGCAAACTCAACGTCAGCACGGTATTGCCCAGCTTTGACGGCTCGGTGCTGGACCTGGTCATCGACTACCTCACCTACGTGTTCATTCCCGCACTGTTTATCTATCGCTACATCGACCTGCCGGAATTTACCCACCTGTTCACCGTGTCGGTGATCCTGGTGTCGTCGCTGTTCTGCTTCTGCAACGTCAACATGAAGAGCAAGGACAATTACTTCGTTGGTTTCCCGGCCGCCTGGAACGTGGTCGCGTTGTGCGTCTACATCATCCAGCCGGACGCCTGGGTGACCCTGACCACCGTGATCGGCCTTGCCCTGCTGACCGTCACCCCGATGAAGTTCCTGCACCCGTTCCGCGTGAAGCGCTTCATGCCGATCAACATTGCGGTCACCACCATCTGGCTGCTGTGCAGTTTCCTGATGGTGGTCGACCATCCCAACACCAACCCGTGGACGTTCGGGCTGTGGTCGCTGATGTCGGCGTACTTCCTCGGGATCTGCGTGTGGCGCACCGGGCTTGAGTGGCTCGAAGCACGGCGCTGAGCCGTTCTTGAGCAACGAAGCACGCCTGTACAAGCCCGGTGCCGGATTTAACGCAATAGTGATGGCGTTTTTTCACTCTGGCTTTAATGCACAAGGGAGTTTCAGATGAGCACATTCGTTGCCAAAGACGGCACCCGGATCTACTTCAAGGACTGGGGCAGCGGCAAGCCCGTGTTGTTCAGCCACGGCTGGCCGCTGGATGCCGACATGTGGGAATACCAGATGGAGTACCTGAGCAGCCGTGGCTACCGCACGATTGCCTTTGACCGTCGCGGCTTCGGGCGCTCCGACCAGCCCTGGACCGGCAACGACTACGACACCTTCGCCGACGATATCGCCCAACTGATCGAGCACCTGGACCTTGCGGACGTGACCCTGGTCGGCTTCTCCATGGGTGGCGGTGACGTGGCGCGCTACATCGCGCGCCATGGCAACGCCCGGGTCGCAGGCCTGGTGCTGCTGGGTGCGGTGACGCCGATCTTCGGCCAGCAGCCGGACTACCCGCAAGGCGTGCCGGCTGAGGTATTCGACGGTATCAAGGCTGGCCTGCTGAAGGACCGTGCGCAATTTATCAGCGACTTCAGCACCGCGTTCTTCGGGATCAACAAGGGCCAGCAGGTTTCCCAGGGCGTGCTGGCGCAAACCCTGCAGATCGCCCTGCTGGCGTCGCTCAAGTCCACCGTCGACTGCGTCACCGCATTCTCGCAAACCGATTTCCGCCCGGATATGGCGACGATCGAGGTGCCGACCCTGGTGATCCATGGCGACGGCGACCAGATCGTGCCGTTCGAGACCACCGGCAAGGTGGCGGCGCAGATGATCAAGGGCGCAGAGCTGAAGGTGTACAAGGACGCCCCCCACGGGTTTGCCGCGACCCATACCCAAAAACTCAATGAAGACCTGTTGGCGTTTCTGCAGCGCTGATCAACCGTTTGCACGCAGCGAACAGCCGATGTGCAAGCTCCCGCTTTCACATCGGCCTGCGGATCCCTGGCTGACGCGCGCGGCCCGTTGCTGGACAATGGTTGGAATCAACCGCCGCAAGCTGCGGTCCCAGTACACACGCTCACTGCAACAGGTATCCCTCCATGACACTGCCGCAAACCATGACCCTGATTGAAATCACCGAATTCGGCGGACCTGACGTGCTCAAGCCACGCCAGGAAGCCGTGCCGACTCCAGGCCCCGGTGACATTCTGATTCGCGTGCACGCCGCCGGCGTCAACCGCCCCGACGCCCTGCAACGCGCCGGCAAATACCCGATGAAACCCGGCATGAGCCCGATCCCCGGTCTGGAAGTGGCCGGTGAAGTGGTGGCGCTGGGCGACGGTGTCACCCAGTACAGCCTCGGCGACAGGGTTTGCGCCCTGACCAACGGTGGCGGTTACGCGCAGTTCTGCACGGTGCCGGCCGGCCAGGCGTTGCCGGTCCCCGAGGGCATGGACTGGATTCAGGCCGCTGCCGTCCCGGAAACCTTCTTTACCGTCTGGGCCAACCTGTTCGGCCTGGGCAATGCCCACACCGGCGAGCGTGTGCTGATCCATGGCGGCACCAGCGGCATCGGCACCACCGCGCTGATGCTGTGCCGCGAGTTCGGCATCCAGGCCTTCGCCACCGCCGGCAGTGCCGACAAGTGCGCGGCCATCGCCAAACTAGGCGCCGAACCGATCAATTACCGCGAGCAGGACTTCGCCGACGTGATCGCCAAGAAAACCGATAATCAGGGCGTGGACGTGATTCTCGACATCATGGGCGCCTCCTACCTCAACAATAACCTCAAGGCCCTGGGCATGGACGGCCACCTGGTGATGCTGGGCTTCCTCGGCGGCGGCAAGGCCAACGACGTCGACCTGCTGACCATCCTCAGCAAGCGCGCAGTGATCACCGGCTCGCTGCTGCGGGCACGCACCGCCGATGAAAAGGCCGCGATTGCCGACCAACTGCGCGAATACGTGTGGCCGGTGCTGGCGGCAGGACGCTGCCTGCCGATCATCGACCAGGTGTTCGACTACACCCAGGCCGACCAGGCCCATGCCCGCATGGAAGGTGGCGACCACATCGGCAAGATCGTGCTGCGAGTGATTTAAACCAGTAAGGGAATCCCGCTGCCCCTGTGGCGAGCGGGCCCCTATGGCAAGCGCGCTACCGTGGCGAGCGGGCTTGCCCCGCGTTGGGGTGCGAAGCAGCCCCAAAACCAGGCTCTGCGCAGGGTCAGGTAAACCGTGTTTTCCTTGATAGGGGGCGCTTCGCACCCCAACGCGGGGCAAGCCCGCTCGCCACAGGAGCCCGCTCGCCACAGGGGCGTGTGATTATCCGGAATGGATCACAGCACAGTGAATTGCGCTACCCGGCGTACGCCGGATAATCCACATAGCCCAATTCAGAACCGCCATACATCCCTTCAGCACGCAACGGGTTCAACGGCCAACCGTTGAACAATCGCTGTGGCAGGTCAGGGTTGGCGATGAATGGCCGGCCGAATGCAATCAGGTCCGCCAGCCCCGCTTCGACCAAACGCGCGCCACGCTCGGCGGTGTAGCGGCCGGCGTAGATGATGCGGCCGCTGAACGCACTGCGCACGGCCTGGCGGAAGCTGTCGGGCAGGTCGGGGGCGTTGTCCCAGTCGGCTTCGGCGATGGACACGTAGGCGATACCCGACTGCTCCAGCACCTTGATCGCTTCGATATAGGTGTGGTGCGGATCTTCTTCCACCAGGCCGATGTAGACACGGTCCTGATCGGTGCCGCTGAACAGCGGTGAAAAACGCACGCCCAGGCGCTCGGGCCCGACCACCTGGCTCACCGCCTCGACCACTTCACGCAGGAACCGCAGGCGATTGTCCAACGAGCCGCCGTACTGGTCGTCACGCTGATTGGAATGCGCCGAGATGAACTGGTTGACCAGGTAACCATTGGCCGAGTGAATCTCCACCCCATCGAAGCCCGCGTCCAGCGCATTGCGAGCGGCCTGGGCGTACTGTCCGACCAACTCGTCGATCTCGAGCAGGTTCAGCGCGCGTGGCACCGGTGGCTGCACCAGGTCGCCAGTACCCGGGCCGGTGGCGATAAACGCCTTGGCCTGTTGCGCCTGAATCGCCGACGGCGCCACCGGAGCCGCACCTTCAGGCTGCAAGGCATTGTGGGACACCCGGCCGACGTGCCACAGCTGGGCAAAGATCACCCCGCCCTCGGCATGCACGGCGTTGGTGACCTTGCGCCATCCTTCGATTTGCGCAGGGCTGTAGATGCCCGGCGTCCAGGCATAACCCTGGCCACGGGGTTCGATCTGTGTGCCTTCGCTGACCATAAAACCGGCGGTGGCCCGCTGACGGTAATACTCGGCCATCAAGTCAGTGGCGATATCACCCGGCTGGGCGCTGCGCTGGCGGGTTAGCGGCGGTAATACCACGCGGTTGTTCAAGAGGTGGTGGCCCAGTTTTACCGGGGTGCTTAAAACGTTGGCAGTCATTGCGATATTCCAAATTCGGGACGAACGAAAACGTTGGCGACTCGTGCGAGTCGCCAGCGATAAAACGGTTAATTGAATTAAGCGGTGAGGTTGAGCAGGGCCTGGGCCACTTCGCTCGAACTGCCGGGGTTCTGCCCGGTGACCAGAAGGCCGTCGACAATCACGAAGGACTGCCAGTCAGCGCCCTTCTCATACTTGCCGCCCAGCTTCTTGAACTCGTCCTCGACCAGGAACGGCACCACGTCGGTCAATTGCACCGCCGCCTCTTCGGAGTTGGAGAACCCGGTGACGCGGCGGCCCTTGATCAACGGCTCGCCATTGACCGCCTTGACGTGACGCAGAGCACCCGGCGCATGGCAGACGAAGCCGATAGGCTTGCCGGCACGCTCGAACGCTTCGATCAGCGCAATCGAGGTGGGCGATTCGGCCAGGTCCCACAGCGGTCCGTGGCCACCTGGGTAGAACACGGTGTCGAAATGGTCCGCGTTGAGCGTGTCCAGCTTCACGGTGTTGGCCAGGGCCTGTTGCGCAGCCGGGTCGGCGGCGAAGCGGCGGGTCTGCTCGGTCTGGGCGTCCGGCTGGTCACTGACCGGGTCCAGCGGCGGCTGGCCACCGGCCGGGGATGCCAGCACCACCTCAACGCCGGCGTCCTTGAACACGTAATACGGGGCTGCAAACTCTTCGAGCCAGAAGCCGGTCTTGCGGCCGGTGTCGCCAAGCTGGTCGTGAGAGGTGAGTACCATTAATACTTTCATTTTCCAGTGCCTCGATCGATGTGGATGTCAGGGTGTGCAGGGCTGCCCAATAACTGCTGGGTCAGCGACAGCGCCTCGGCAAACGGCGCGGCATTACGGGTGATCTTGCTCATGACGCTGGTTCCCAGCCACAGCGCATACAGGCGTCGGGCCAGGCTTTCGGGGGATTGCTCGACAGTCAGCGAACCGTCCTCGACCCCGCCGCGTATCGCTTCGGCGAGTACCTCGATGGTGCGCGAGGTGCCGCGTAGCAGGGCCAATCGCATCGGCTCCGATAGGTCTGACACCTCGGCACCGAGTTTGACGGCCAGGCATTTGCCGGAATCGGTGCAGCCGGTCTGGTTGTCGATCCAGGCCTGCCAGTAGCGCATCAACGTGTTTTGCCGGGACAGGTCGGGCTGGCTGAACAACTGCTGCATGCCCTGCACGTAGTTGTCGAAGTAGGTGTCGAGCAACACCACACCGAAAGCGTCCTTGGAGTTGAAGTAGTGATAAAACGAGCCTTTGGGCACCGCAGCGGCCTGCAGTATTTCGTTCAGGCCCACCGCAGAAAATCCCCTGGCGCCGATCAGCGGTTGCGCGCTGTCGAGAATCACTTGCCGGGCACTTCTGGTGTCGTTGCTCATGCTTGCCTCCCTCCGATTAGACCAGTCGTCTAGTTCGTGAAGCCATGGTAGGCAGCATGGCAGAACCTCACAATGTCAGATCCGCAAGGATTTCGGACATGGGTCGAAGTCGGTTGCCGTTTACCCGGCGCCCGCCGACAATCCCCTTCCCGCGCCCCTTGGAGAATAACGATGCACAGCGTTGCGCTGATGGTTTACCCGAACTTCCAGTCCTTGAGCCTCAGCCTGGGCTCGGTGTTCGAGTGCGCGAACCTGCTGCGCGGCGAGCCGGCCTATGAGTTTCACCTGGTGTCGGAGAGCGGCGGTGCGGTAATGACGTCCCAGGGCTTTTCGGTGAACACCTCGCCCCTTCGGCCAGAGGGTTATGACACGTTGATCGTCAGTGGCTACCTGGAGTTTCGCCTGCCGGAAGCGAACCTGCTGGAGCTGGTCAAGGCCGCGTCCGCGCAGTCGCGCCGGGTGGCGTCGCTGTGCATGGGGATTTTCGTGCTGGCCGAAGCCGGGCTGCTGGAGGGCAAGCGCACCACCACCCACTGGATTCACGCACCAGCGTTTCGCAAGCGCTATCCGCACATCCGCCTGGAAGAAGACAAGCTGTTTGTGGTGGACGGCCAGGTATGGACCGGCGCTGGCATGAGCGCCGGGGTCGACCTGGCCCTGGCCATGGTGGAGAACGATTTGGGCAGCGACCTCGCCCGGCGCATCGCGCGCAAGCTGGTGATCGCCCAGCGCCGCGGCAGCGAGCAATCGCAGTTGTCGGCCCTGCTGGAGCTGGACCCCAAGTCCGACCGCGTGCAACTGGCCTTGGCCTACGCCCGCGAGAACCTCACCCATGACCTGTCGGTGGACGCCCTGGCCGAGGTCGCCCGGCTCAGCCCGCGCCAGTTCAGCCGGGTGTTTCGCGAAGAAACCGGGCAGACGCCGGCCAAGGCCATCGAATCGCTGCGGGTGGAAGCCGCGCGGGCGATGATGGAAACCAGCCGGCACCCGGTTGAGGTGGTGGCCCGCGAAACCGGATTCGGCGACCGCGAGCGCATGCGCCAAGCGTTTCTGCGGGCGTTCGGGCAACCGCCTCAAGCGATGCAGCAGGCCTTCAATGCAGCGCCGCCCGCGTAATCAGGTAAGTCACCAGCTGCGGGTCATCGTCCAGCTCAAGGGTCTGCACCGGGCGCGGCAGGTAATCGAGCACCGCGCGCCAGAACGCCTGTGACACTTCATCCTGGTCATAAAAGCGCACCAGCCAGTTGGCGTCGCCGCTGCACAGCACCTGGGTGGCGATCGCACGGCCGATGCCCCTGCGGCGGTAGCGTTTGAGGATGAACAGGTCGGCCAGCTCCAGGGCATCCAGGCCCAGCTCGCTGCCTTCTATCAGCATGAAGCCGGCAATGCAGCCATCCACCAGCAGCAGGTTGGCGCTCCATTGCGGGTCTTGCCAGTAGCGGGACAAGTGTTCGTCATGGATATAGAAACGGCCATCCGCTTCGACATCCTCCTGCTCCCAGTCCGAGGACTCGTAGGCGTAGTACTGGTACAGATTGCGGATCAACTCGGCTTCTTCAGGGCCGGTCTGGATCAATTCGACGGTGGTTTCAGGCATGGGGCTCTCAGTGAAATAACGCAGGGCGCCATTGTTCACAAAACCTCGCATCAAGCCAATGCCGAGTGAATCCTTTCTGTTGGCTGAACGGAATGCAGATAGCGAGGGCGCCGGCCACTATCCTGAAACATTTGGAATAAACTTCGCCGATTCCCGCGCTTCTCAAGGACATGCCTCGTGACCAACGTTTGTACCGCCGGCCTGGATGTCGGCTTTGCCTCCCTGGATTACCTGCAGATCTTCTTTTTAGGCGTGATTCAGGGCATCACCGAGCTGCTGCCTGTGTCGTCCACCGCCCACATGCGCGTGGTCCCCGCCCTGCTCGGCTGGCAGGATCCGGGCTCGGCGTTTTCGGCGGCCATGCAATTGGCGGCGCTGGCGGCCGTGGTCAGTTACTTCTGGCGCGACGTGCGCCAGGTCACCACCGGCAGCATCGACGCGGTGCGCCGGGGCGACTACAACGACCGCTGGTTCAAGCTGGCGGTGGCGATTGTGCTGGCGACCATCCCGATCTGCATTGCCGGGCTGGTGCTGTCTTCGACCCTGAATGCCTGCAACTCGCCGTTGCGCGGGCTGATGGTGATCGGTTTTTCCTGCGTGGTGATGGCGGTATTGATGGCGGTGGCCGAGCTGCGCGCCCGGCATACCCGCGACGTCAGCCAGATGCGCCTGCGTGATGCGCTGATTGTAGGGGTTGCACAGATTGGCGCGCTGATTCCCGGAGTATCGCGCTCGGGCTCCACGCTGACGGCGGCGCTGTTTCTCAACTTCAAGCGCGAGGAAGCGGCACGTTTCTCCTTCCTGCTGGGCCTGCCCGCCATCGCTCTGGCCGGGTTGAAAGAGCTGTGGGTGTTGCTGCATGCCGACTTGCCCGCGCACGCCTGGCCGCACCTGCTGTTCGGGCTGGTGGTGGCGAGCATTTCGGCGTTTTTTGCGATCTGGGGGCTGATGAAGTTTCTGGAGCGATTCTCCACCTGGCCATTTGTGGTCTACCGGGCGCTGCTGGGCGTCTTTTTGATCGTTGCCGTCAGCACCGGTCTCCTAAGCTGACGTGCTGGTGCAGGTCTGCCATAGCGCCTGCACCAGGGTTTTCAGTTTTAACGCCTCGGCCCAGCGGTCACTGATCTCGCGGCCATCCGCGCAGGTAATCGCATACGGCGGCGGGCCGAGTTCGCAGGTGAAAGACAGGCTCTGCGGCGTCTCGGGCCGGGCCAGCCAGTCTTCAATGCCGTAGCGCCACCAGCCGCTAAAGCGCTCGACCCAGGCCTGGTGCTGGGGAAACTCCAGCGACACTTGCACCTGCTCGCTGCTCGCCACACGGCCATGAAAGCCCCAGCTGTGACGCAGGATCGTGTGGATCTGTTCGTCGTCTTCGGCAACCCCGGGCTCAGGCAATTCGCGTCCGACCACGTAGTGGGACAGGTCGGCCAGCAGTTTCAAATCCGGCATCTGCGCCAGCAGGTCGAGGGTAAACGGCAGGTCATTGGTGAGGCGATAACGATGGGTTTCCAGCAGGATCGGAAAGTCCGCCTGTTCGGCCAGGCGCTGCCAGCCTTCGATCAGCCGGCCCGCCTCGGCCTGGGTGCGCGGTCGCACATCGGCTTGCAGGGTGAGGTGATGACAGCCGTGGCGGCCGATCACATCCAATGCGGCCGCCAGGTCATCCACATTCTGCGGGAACAGCTGGCCTTCGATCTGCAAACCGCGCGCAGCGGTGGCGGCGTGTAAACGGGCGACGCCAGCGGCGGTGCAGTAGTGGTCGGTGACGCCATCAAACCCGGCGGCGGCAATCCGGTCCAGTTGCGCATCGAGCGAGCCGGGTTCGGTTTGCATCGCCCACAGGGATTGGAACACCAGAAGTTGGCGCATGTCAGCTCCGCAGCAGTTGTTTGAGGGGTTGCCCTGAGTCGGCCAGGTGCGCCGCCGTCAGCGGGACGCGTGCCGCGATCAGCCGTTCGCACAGCTTGATGTCCCTGGCCACGCTGTTGCCCGGCGCCCAGCCGCAGGCGCCTTGCAGGTGACCATCGCCGTCCAGGTAGAACAGCAAAACGCCGCCGGCGGGCAGATAACGCGTGACCCTCTGCGCAGTCATCGCCCCCACGGTGAGCAAACCCCAATCGAATTGATCGGACCAGAAGCCCGGCAACGCAGCGAACGGTAATTCGCGCCCCAGCAGACTCAACGCCGCGTGCCGCCCCTGGGCCTCGGCGTTGCGCCAGGTTTCCTGGCGCTGGTACACGCCGCCCAGCTGGAACTCACACACGTCGCCTGCAGCAAAGATATTCGCCACGCTGGTGCGCAGTTGCGCGTCCACGCGAATGCCCTGCCCCACGTCCAGCCCGGCCGCTGCGGCCAGTTCGAGATTGGGTTGCATGCCGATACCGACCACCACCAGGTCGCAGGGCAGCACCGGCCCGTCCACCAGTTGCACGGCGTCGGCGTGGATGGATTCCAGCGCCACGTTCAAGCGCACATCCACGCCGTGCTCGCGGTGCAGCGCCAACAACGCCTCGCTGATGATCGGCGGCAGCACCCGGGCCGCCAGTCGCGGCCCGGCTTCGAGCACCGTCACTTCACAGCCCATGCTCCGCGCCGTCGCCGCCACTTCCAGGCCGATAAACCCGCCGCCGACAACCACCAGCCGCGTGCCCGGCCGCAATACCGCGCGCAACGCCACTGCGTCATCATGGGTGCGCAGGTACAGCATGTGCGGCAGATGCTGGGGCAGGCGCCGCGCCCGACCGCCAGTGGCCAGCAGCAGGCCTGAATAGGTGAGCCAATGGCCGTCGGCGAGTTGCAGGCGGTTGTGTGCAGGCTCCAGGCGGCTTACCGGGTTGCCCGCGACATGCTCGATGCCAAGCTCGGCCAGCCGCGCGCTATCGCACAGGCTGCAACTCGCCAGGTCCGTCGCGCCTTGCAGCAGGCCCTTGGACAGTGGCGGGCGCTCATAGGGCAGGTGCGGCTCATCGCCGATCAGCATCACCCGGCCGCGGTAGCCTTCCTCACGCAGGGTGAGCGCCGCACGGCCTCCGGCATGCCCGGCGCCGACAATAATCAGGGGCGCGTTCATCGTCACAGCGCAACGGCGAGCAACACCCGACCGGCCTCCACACGCACCGGGTAGGTTTTGAGATTGACGCACACCGGCGCGCCGAGGGCCTTGCCGGAGCGGTAGTCAAAGCGCCCATTGTGTTTGGGGCATTCGATGACGTGGTCCATCACCAGGCCATCGGCGAGGTGGATTTTTTCGTGGGTGCAGAGGCCTGCGGTGGCAAAAAACTCGTTATCGGCGGAACGGAACACCGCGTAGGTGTTCGCCCCGTGATCGAAGCGCAGCACGTCTTCCTCGTCAATTTCGCCCACGGCGCAGACGTCGATCCATTGATCGTTCATGGCGTTTTCTCTTGTTTTAAGGGGAATGATCAGCCAGCAGCAGTCTCTGCGTGCATCGCAGCGGCGGCCGGTTGCGCCTGCGCGCGAATCGGGCGCTGGACGAAATAGCTCGGGTCACGGCGCTGCCTGAGAATTGTCGGGATGATCTCGCTGTACGCCTCCCGCAGGTTCGCATAGGGCGGCGGGCAGTCGCTGCGGATTTCGTCATGCAGTTGCGCAAGGGCGTGGTAAGGCACCATCGGATACATGTGGTGTTCGAGGTGGTAGTTCATGTTCATGTAGATAAAGCGCAGCACGCGGTTCATGTAGATGGTGCGGCAGTTGCTGCGGTGGTCGAGTACGTCTTCGGCCAGGCCCACGTGCTGGGTAAGGCCGAACAGATAGCCGAGCCAGGCGCCGTAGAGACTCGGCAAACCCACCAGCATCAACGGCAGCCAGCTGTGCAGGTACAACGCGGCGCCGATGATCAGCGCATAAATGATCACCCAGATGCGGGCGGCGCGGAACACTTTGGGCCATTCGGACTCAGGGATGAAGTCCTGTTCCTGGGCACTCATGCGCCCGATGGCATGGCGCCACGCCGCTGAAGGTTTTCCACGCCAGAGGCAGGTTGAACACGCTGAGGGCCATCATCCACAGGCTTGGCGGACGCGGTTCGACGATC
This sequence comes from Pseudomonas trivialis, assembly GCF_036864995.1. Lineage (NCBI taxonomy): Bacteria > Pseudomonadati > Pseudomonadota > Gammaproteobacteria > Pseudomonadales > Pseudomonadaceae > Pseudomonas > Pseudomonas trivialis. The sequence continues at coordinate 3,083,542 of NZ_CP142151.1, forward strand.
TCCGGGTCGCGGCCGACCACGATGGTGTCGGTGTGGTGGCGCGCATGGCTCCAACGCCATACGTGGGGTTCGAAAATGCACATGAAGCTCGCCAACTGGTACAGCGTGTCATTCATCCAGCGGGTCTTGAAGGCGGTGCCGTGGCCGGTTTCGTGCCAGCGCGGGTTGGAGGCGGTGCCGTAGAGTACGCCATAGGCGAGCAAGAATGGCACGCAGGCCCAAGTGCCCCAGAACCAGTAGCCGCCAAAGCCGGTGGCGAACAATGTGGCGAACCAGAGGGTGGTGTCGAGCAGGGCCGAGCCATCGCGGCGCTGCATCAGTTCTTTCATGCGTTTGCGCGCGATGGGCGACTGGTACCAATTGGCCGAGACCAGGCCTTTTTCGAAGGCGCGGGCGGCTTCGGGGCCAGTGAGGCTGTAATCGCGCCGGGGATTGTGGGCGGTGTGTCCAGGCATTGTTATTGTTCTCCGCAAGCTGGTTACAGGGGCTGTGCGAAATCACCATAGAGCGCGGCCAAATCAGCCTCAAGGCCTTGAATCCATTCCCTATCAAGCTATCATCCAGGCCAGGCGCTGCTTGATAGTTTTCTATCAAGGCGCTCAAGGGGCTCGCCATGCACACCACTAAACGTCCGACCATTGCCACCGTTGCCGCCCAGGCCGGATTGAGCGTGGCCACGGTTGACCGGGTGCTCAACGCCCGCGCACCGGTCAGCCCGCAAACCGCCGAACAGGTGTTCCAGGCTGCCGAGGCCGTGGGCTATTTTGCCGCCCGGCTGATCGGCCAGCGTATTCGCGAACGCCGTCCCACATTCCGTTTCGGCATCCTGCTGCTGGGCACCGCGCAGGCGTTCTACGCACACCTCGCCGAATCGATCAGGGAGGCCGCCGCGCAGCATGCCGCTGCCAACCTGACGTGCCAGTTCGACTACATCAACGACCGCACACCGAGCGCCATCGTCACGCAGATCGAGCAATTGGCCGTGCAGTGCGACGGGCTGGCAGTGGTCAGCTTCGCCCATCCGTTGATCAACGCCTGTCTGGCGCAGATTCGCGAAGCCGGCGTGCCGGTGGTCGCGCTGCTGTCGGATATCCATGAACAGGCATTGGAGCCCTATGTGGGCCAGGACAATCGTGTGGTCGGGCGCACCATGGGCTGGCTGCTCGCGCGCACCTGCGGGGCACGTAAAGGCAGCGTCGGGATTCTGCTGGGCGGCCACCGTTTTCTCGGCCATCAGGCCCGGGTCGAAGGTTTGCACAGTTATCTCGACGAACATGCGCCGGGGCTTAAACCGCTGGAGCCGCTGATCAACCTCGACAACTGCGACATCACCGAAGAAGCAACCCTCGACCTCCTCAGCCGCCACGCCGACCTGCGCGGCCTGTGCGTGGTGGGCGGCGGCGGCGACGGCGTCATCAGCGCCCTGGCCCAACTGCCCAGGCGCCCGGCGCTGTGCTGCATCCTGCAGGAGTCCACCGCGCTGTCACGCCAGGCGCTGGGCCAGGGTTTGATCGATGTGGTGATGGACTCCCAGCCCCACCAGACCGCCACCGCGCTGGTGCAGTTGATGGTGCAATTGCAAAGTGCCGAGGGGTTCGACCCGTTGCAGCATCGCGTGCACATACCGCCGCAAATCGTTACCGGCGAGAACAGCTGACACAGGCGAGCACCTTCCCGGCAGCGCTTACCAGCCTTCCTTCAACATGCGCAGCTCAAGATGCTGCAACAGCATGATGGTCTTGCCATCGACAATCTCGCCACTTTGAACCATCGCCAGCGCCTGCTCGAAGCCCAGCTCCAGCACCTCGATGTCTTCGCCCTCTTCTTCCAGGCCGCCGCCTGCGCCGACTTGATCGGCGGGCTGATATTCGCCAAGGAAAAAGTGAATGCGCTCGGTGACCGACCCAGGGCTCATGAACGCCGCGTAGATTTTCTCCACATGGCCGACGCGGTAGCCGGTCTCCTCTTCGGCTTCCAGGCGGATGCGTTCTTCGGGGCGGGCGTTGTCCAGCAAACCGGCGGCGGCTTCGATCAGAAAACCTGGGTAATCATTGACGAAGGTGGGCATGCGAAACTGGCGCACCAGCAGCACGCTGCGCTGCTCGCGGTTGTACAGCAGGATGGTCGCGCCGTTGCCGCGGTCATACACCTCACGGGTCTGGGCTTGCCAGCTGCCGTCCTGGCGGCGCAGGTCGAAGGTGTATTTTTTCAGCAGATACCAATTGTCCGAGAGGGTTTCTTCGGCAGTGATCCGTACGGGGTTGTTGTCCATGGTTGGGCCTTTGTGCGTGAAAGGTGGAGCATGTCGCGGGTGTCTTGCCAGCGTCAAGTTGGAGCAGCTTGCAACACCTTGCAAGCAACCCGTTGCTACGGCTGTCGCATTAATCCCTGCCGTTGCAGACCATCTGGTAAAACCCGTGCTTCACCTCATTTCAGGAATGTTCATGCCTTCACGTTTATTGTCTCGCCTGGGCCTGCGCTGGTTTCCCCTGCTGTGCATGTCTCTGCTGATCGTCGGCCTGCCGGTGGGGTGCGCCGTGCTGCAACACAAGGAGCGCGAGTTGGTGTTCCGCATCGAACCGGGCACCGCCGGCTGGTACAGCGGTTTACCCAAAACCGTGCAGGAATTCGAGCTCAAGCCTGCCAGTTTCAAGGCGGGACAGAATATCCATGGCTGGTGGTACCCGGCAGACCGTCAGGACGCACCCTCGATCCTTTACCTGCACGGCGTGCGCTGGAATCTGACCGGCCAATTGTTTCGCATCGAACAGCTGCACGCCCTGGGTTACTCGGTGCTGGCCATCGACTACCGCGGCTTCGGCCAGAGCCAGGGCGACCTGCCCTCGGAAATCAGCGTCTACGAGGACGCGCGCATCGCCTGGGAGCGTTTCCAGGTGCTGCAACCGGACCCCGGCAAGCGGCTGATCTACGGGCATTCCCTGGGCGGCGCGGTGGCCATCGACCTGGCGGCGCAACTGGGCAAACAGTCCCCCCTGCCCGTGCGCGGACTGGTGATCGAATCCACCTTTACCTCGCTGGCGGATGTCGCCACGGCCGTGGCCAACACCTCGCTGCCGGTGCGCTGGTTGCTCTCGCAGAAATTCGATTCGATCGACAAGATTGCCGACATTCATATGCCGCTGCTGGTGGTGCACGGCCTGGATGACCGCTATGTGCCGCCGCGTTTCAGCGAGCAACTGTTTGACGCCGCGCGCGAGCCCAAGCGGCTGTTGCTGGTACCCGGCGCCAGCCACAACAACAGCCTGAGCCTGGCCGGACGCAATTATCGCCAAGCACTGGATACCTTGATGCGAACCGAGATGCCGGCACAGGTGGTCACACCGTCCACAGGACGCGGCGGCGACTCCTGATTGCGCTTTTCGGCACTGGCTTCGCGCTTGCGTGTCAAGCGCCAACCCTGCCCATGCTGGCCCGCGCCCGAAGTTGATCAAATAATAACCTTGGCTTAAATCGCCAAGCCTGCCGGGCCTTCGCAAAGTTATCCACAGAGATACCCACGGTTTTCGTGGACAACTCTTTTTATATTTTTACGGTTTTTTTCCAGCAGACACAGCGCATCGGCCACGGCATGGCCACTTGCGGTGTTGTCGAAGATGCACCATGTGGGCACGCCGGCGGCAGTGGATTGGCGCAAAGCTTGCGCCTGGAGCGCGACGCGCTCGGGGCCATAGGCACTGTGATAGATCCGCGGCGAACCATGCAGGCGCCAATAGCGCACACCCTGCCAGGCGTAGACAGCATCGATGACCACCGGGTCAGCGGTTACCCAGCCGATCTGGTACGCCTGCAACAACGCCCCGGCCGCCGCCCAACTGGCATGCCGCGGCTCCAGCGCCACATCGCCGGCAAAGCGCTTGCGCAATGCCTCGAAAAAAGCGCCGGCCACTTCGGCCTCGTAGCCCAGCGACGGCGGCAACTGCACCAGCAGGCAGCCGAGTTTCTCGCCCAAGTGCAGGCATTGCGCGAAAAATTCATCGAGTGCCGTTTCGCAGCGCTGCAGCCGCAACTCATGGGTAATGTGCCTGGGCACCTTCACCGAGAAGCGAAATGCCGACGGCACCGATTGCGCCCAGCGCTCATAGGTCTTGGGCAGGTGCGGTCGGTAAAACGAACTGTTGATTTCCACTGCATTGAAACGCGACGCGTAGCGCTGCAAGTGGCTGCCCTCGTCGGCAAACGCCGGCCAGTGCTCACGCGGCAGACTCCAGCCCGCGCAGCCCACAAACAACGGTCCCGTCAAAACAGCACCATCACATCATCGGCTGGCTCAGGCTCGATTCCCGGTTCAGACGCCGTGATGACGCTGGCCATTTCAGTGACCCTTGGCGAGCTGTTCATTGATCGCGTCGGTCTGGCGCTCGAGGTCCTTGATCTCGGTAGGCGTCAGTACTTTATCGACAGTTTCGGTCTTCGCGTTCGGCCGCTCCAGAGTCTGCCCCTTGGCGGGGCCGGCCGTGCCTTTTTGCGCGTCTTCAGAGCTGATCGGATCAGGGGTTTTATCGGCGGTGGTGTGGTCGGTCATGGTGATAGTTCCTGGCAGTTGACGGCCGCCAAATCGGCGGGTGCTTATGCAGCAGAGCCCATCGAAATTCGATGGTTCAAGAAAATTGCCAGGGCCGACCGTTGGGAAAATCACTGTAAAAAAAATTTAAACCTTTTGCCCGGGTACCGGTTCAACAAACAGGTAACGGCATCACCACACTCAAGGAGATTCACCATGACTAATTTGCTGATGAAACAAATGGGCCTGACCTTTGTGCTGGTTGCAGGTTCGATATCCGCCGCAATGGCCGCCACGTCCAATGACTTTGTCGACAATGCTGCGCAAGGGGGTATCACCGAAGTCGAGGCCGGCAAACTGGCCCTGGAAAAAAGCAGCTCGGCTGACGTGAAAACCTTCGCCCAGCACATGGTTACCGACCACACCAAGGCCAATCAGGAACTGATGGCCCTGGCGAAAAAACTCGACATCGAAGTGCCAGATGACGCAGCGCTGACCGACAAGGCCAAGAAAGCCATTCTGGAAATGCGTGATGAATCGTTCGACAAGGCCTATGCCAACAATCAGGTAGACGCCCATGAAAAAACCGTCGAACTGTTCAGAAAAGAAGCCGCTTCCTCGGACAACGCTGAGCTGAAAGCCTTCGCCACCAAGACCCTGCCGACCCTTGAAGCCCACCTGAAAATGGCCAAGGAGCTGCAAGCCAAGCACGCCCATTAATTCATAACTGACTCAAGGAGACACCTGATCATGAGTACGCAACTCAGCGGCAAGAAGATCCTTGTCATCACCTCCAACACCGGCATCGAGCGCGACGAGTTGCTCAAGCCACTGCAAGCCCTGCGCGGTTACGGCGCTACGGTCACCCACGGCTCCAGCAAAGGCGGCACCACGCAGACCTTTGTCGGCGACACCGAGAAAGACCAGACCGTGGAATCCGATGTGCAGCTGTCGGATGTGGTCAGCAGCGATTTCGATGCACTGGTTATCCCCGGCGGCACCGTCAATGCCGATACCCTGCGTCAGGACCGCGCCGCGCTGCGCCTGATCAACGATTTTGCCAAGGCCGGCAAGACCATCGCGGCGATCTGTCACGGCCCATGGACGCTGATCGATGCCGGCGTGATCGAAGGCAAGACGCTGACCTCGTACAAGAGCGTGCGTATCGACCTGGAAAACGCCGGTGCTGCCGGCTGGGTCGATGCCGAGGTCAAGCAGTGCAAGGCCAATGGCTGGACCTTGATCACCTCGCGTACACCGGATGACCTGCCGGCGTTCAACGAGGCGATTGCCACGGCACTCGCAGGCTGATTGTCCGGCACAACGTAAACAGGCGCCATTCGGCGCCTGTTTTATTCAATCCCCAGCACTTCAGCTCTTGCGATGATCTGCCATCTCACGCTTGGGACCGAACATTGCCCATGCAATCAGTCCAAGCAACGGCACAAAGATCAGGATGATCAGCCACAATCCCTTCGTCTCCCAGCCGCCCGTGCTGCGCAGCACCACATTGATTGCCCATAATTCTGCCAGCAGCAGAATCACCGCCAATATGATCCAGATATATTCCAATTGCATGATTCACCTCCTGAGGTCTATGCATTAGGTCAAGCAGATCGCCCAAGGGTTCCATTGAATTCTTGCGAGCGGCACTTGCGCCTGCGTGCGCTGCACGCTCACAAGGCGCTGCCGGTGCAGGCGTTGTGCAATCCCCCAGTGATGCGACCATGCAAGATGCACGACGGCGCCGCTCTGGATTCAAAATAAATAATTGATTCCTATAGGTTTTATTTTTCAAGCAAGCTGGTACGGCTGATGCAACCCCTCTACGGACGAGGCGCGCACTTCGACGCGTCCGAACGTTATCCGTGAGGTTCGACCATGAATGCCATTGACCTTCTCAAAGCCGACCACGAACGCGTCAAAGCCCTGCTGACCCAACTGAGCGAGTCCACCGGGCGCGGCGTAAAAAAACGCACCGAGTTGCTGGCCAAACTGGAAATGGAGATCAGTCTGCACACCAGGCTGGAGGAAGAAATCCTCTACCCGGCCTTTAGAAAAGCCGGCGGCAAAGAGCAGGACATCATGTACCACGAAGCCAAGGAAGAGCACCGCACCGTCGACTCACTGGTGCTGCCTGACCTCAAGCAGACCGAGCCCTCCACCACCGAATTTTCCGGTCGCGTAAAAGTGGTCAAGGAGCTGCTGGAGCACCACATCGAGGAAGAGGAAAGCGAGATGTTCCCCCAGGCTAAAAAACTGCTGGGCAAGGAAATGCTCGAAGAACTCGGTGCCGAGATGGAAGCAATGAAAGCGGCGTACAAGAAAACCATGGGCACCAAGCCGATGGCGGCCTGAGGCGCAATCGCCGCTTGAAGTCGGAGGGTTTCACACTACGCTCTGTATGTAGGTGTTCCCAATCAGGCGACAGCATTGTTTCATCTGGTTGAGATACGATCCGGGCGCTGCATTGGCAGCGTTCGGGTTTCAGTCAATGGATCGAGGGGATTACGTCATGAAGACCATCACATCCCGCAACCTGTTACTGGTAATGGCCTTGTCAGCTGTCCTGGCAACCCCCGCATACGCTGCGTTTGGCGATGATGTCGGACCGGCGGCGACCCCGCTGAACGGCGGTTCTGCCCTGCCACCGGGCTCCGGGCATGGCAGCCGCTCTGACCACGACAAGAAAAAACCTCCCGCGTAAAAACACAGAAGCCTCACGCTACGCAGACCAACACACCCAAATCCTCCGAGCGTTCGCAATCGCCTGACGACGAGAAACCTCGTCCGGCTGATTGAACAGGCAAAATGGTTCCAGATGTTGCCGCACCACGCGCAGCCCAAGCCTGCGGGGGATGATTTTACCCGTGTAATTTTCATGTCACCCAACGCGCAGGCGCGGTCGCGAGGGTGTGCCCGCGCCGCTGACATCTCAAAAAATCATTCGCGCACGCTGCACCTGTGGCAGAACGTCGCAGATTACGCCGGCTGGCCAGGGTTGATAGACTGGGCGTCCTCCACGCTTGTTCTTTCAATGCCTGCTGTTCAAAGCCTGATGTGTCCATTCGGCGCAAGGCGGGCGTTACACAGGATGCACCGTTGATGAGTACGTTATTCACCCGCCGCACAGTGCTGACCGGCATGGGCCTCCTGGGCCTGGGCCTGCTCACTGGCTGTGACAGCAGCCCCAGGCTGAACTTCAAGTACGGCAAGGACCTGAGCGACAAGATCATGGGCCGTACCTTCAAGCTCAAGAACACCGAAGGTGAGACCGTCACCCTCAGCTCCTACCGTGGCCTGATGCCGGTGGTGTTCTTCGGCTTCACCCAATGCCCGGCCGTGTGCCCGACCACCCTGGCCCGCGCCGCCCAGGCCAAAAAGCTGATGGGCCGCGACGGCGAGATCATGCAGGTGATCTTCATCACCCTTGACCCGGAACGTGACACGCCAGAAATCCTCGACAGATACGTCAAGGCGTTCGACCCCAGCTTCGAAGCGCTGTATGGCACCCCGGAAGAAATCGCCGTGGCGGCCAAGGAGTTCGGGATCTTTTATGAAAAGATTCCCGCCGGCGATACCTATACCCTGTCCCACACCGCCACCAGCTTTGTATTCGATACCCGTGGCAACCTGCGCCTTGGGCTGCAGGCGTCCCTTACCGCTAAAGAGTGCGCAGAAGACCTGCTCACCGTCATGGAGGTCTGCTAATGACTGCCGTTCAACACCTCAAACGCCTGACCGCAGGCCTGGCCCTGCTCGGCCTCGCCGCCCACGCCAGTGCCCAGGTCCAGGTGACCGATGCGTGGGTGCGCGCCACCGTGCCCGGCCAGACGTCCAGCGGCGCCTTCATGACCCTCACGGCGGACAGCGACAGCAAGCTGCTGAGCGTGGCGACGCCAGTGGCCAGGGACGTGCAGATCCATGAAATGAGCATGAAGGATGACGTGATGCGCATGGGTCCGGTGGATTCGGTCGCGCTGCCGGCAGGCAAGGCGGTCAAGCTCGACCCCAACGGTTACCACGTGATGCTGATGGGCCTCACCGGGCAGATCAAGGAAGGCGAACAGGTGCCGCTGACCGTCACGGTGGAATCGGCCAAGGGCGAGAAACAAGTGATCCAGCTGCAGGCCCCGGTGCGCGGGCTCGATGGCATGGAGCACATGGACCACAGCAAGATGCATTGATCGCCCGGCGGCTGACCGATACCGCACGTGTCGCCACCGCTCAACGATGGAGCCGCCGCCATGATGCTCACTCCCCCTGATGCCCCTGCACAGGCGCCGCGCTTCTGGCGCGATGCGCGCCTGCCATTCATCGAAGCGCGGACCATCGCCGACGGGCGCAAGGTGACGTACGCCCGTCACGCCCACGAACACTTCTCCATCGGCGCGATCATCACCGGGCGCAGCTATTACCACCATGGCGCGCAGACCTTCCAGATCAGCGCCGGCACCGTGGTGTTGATGAACCCCGGTGACGTGCATGCCTGCAACCCCATCGACAACACGCCGTGGTCCTACCACATGCTCTACCTCGATACGCCGTGGCTGACCGACCTGCAATATCAATTGGGCTTCAGCACGGATCGTGGTTATCGCCCTTTCAGCACGCCCTATTCACGCGATGCTGTGCTCTACAACGGTTTGCTCGCACTCTACCGTCTGCTGGTGGATGAACAGGCCGAACTGCTGCAAAAACAGAGCGCGCTGGTGAGCTACTTCACCGAGGTGCAGCAGCGCCTGAACCCTTCGCGGGTGCCGCTGCGCGAGGCCAATCACAAACTGGAGCGCGCCGCCGATTACATTCGCGCACACTGCACCGAAACCTTGAAGCTGGAGGACATTTGCCTGGCGGCCGAGCTGTCGCCTTCGTACCTGATCCGCGCGTTCAAGCAGTATTGCGGGCTGACGCCCCATGCGTTCCTGGTGAACCAGCGCATCCAGTTTGCCCGCAGCCAATTGCGCAATGGCGAGTTGATCGCCGACGTGGCCCTGGCTGCCGGCTTTGCCGATCAGGCGCATTTCCAGCGCGCATTCAAACAGCACTTCGCGGCCACGCCCGGGCAATACCGCGACGTGCTCAAGTCATCAGCAAATAACCCACACTGGCCACCAGCAACGCGGCCATCACGCGGTTGAACACGCGCACGCCGCGCGGGTTGGCCAGGTAGCGGCGCAAAAAGGTGCCTGCATAGGCCCAGCACGCCACCGACAGGTAGCAGATCACCAGATAGATCGCCGCAAACAGCCATACTTGCGCGGCATCGCCATCCGCCACGAACAACCCCATGCCTGCAACGCAAGCGAGCCAGGCTTTCGGGTTGAGCCACTGCATCACCGCGCCGTAAAGCATCGACGGCGCGCTGGCGCGGCCATCGGCGTCGAGCCGGCCGTCATCCGTCGCGAGTTTCCACGCCATATACAGCAGGAACACCACGCCGCCCCATTGGATCACCTGAGTCAGCAATGGCCAGCGCACCAGCACCTCATGCAGCCCCAGACCGATCAGCACCAACAGCACGGTAAAACCGCTGGCCGCACCGAGCACATGCTTCTGGCTGGCGGCAAAACCGAAGCGCGCCCCGGAGCTGAGAGCGACCACGTTCACTGGGCCTGGCGTAATGGAAGTGGCCAGGGCGAAGGCAGCCATGGAAATGATCAGGCTCATTGCGGTTCCTTTTTGTGAGCGAAGGTGGAGATAGCTCACGGTAAGGCGCTCAACGGCTGCGGTATTGAACAAAATGCCCCTGCGGAAGAATTGCCCGAGACACCAACACTTCCACAGTTTGTACAGCGTTCGGCAGCCAATCCCGCTCGTCTCCAAGGCCGGCGCGGCCAAGATCAAAAGCAGTGTGATCTCCATCAGGCAAATGGAGATCCAAATGTGGGAGGGGGCTTGCTCCCGATAGCAGTGGATCAGCCAAAAAGAAGCTAACTGACACTCCGCCATCGGGAGCAAGCCCCCTCCCACAGTTTGTACAGCGCTCGGCAGCCAATCCCGGTCGGCTCCAAGGCCGGCGCGGCCAAGATCAAAAGCAGTGTGATATCCATCAGGCAAATGGAAATCCAAATGTGGGAGGGGGCTTGCTCCCGATAGCAGTGGATCAGCTAAAAACAAGCTAACTGACACTCCGCCATCGGGAGCAAGCCCCCTCCCACAGTTTGTACAGCGCTCGGCAGCCAGTCCCGGTCGACTCCAAGGCCGGCGCGGCCAAGATCAAAAGCAGTGTGATCTCCATCAGGCAAATGGTGATCCAAATGTGGGAGGGAGCTTGCTCCCGATAGTGGTGGATCAGCTACCAAATAAGCTGCCTGCGCCGCCTCGATCAAAAACGGCGGATCCTCAGCCCGTAAACAGCCACGCACCTGGCGAAATTAACAACGATTAACTCGCCAGCCAGATGGCCGGGCACCATCATCCAGCGCGTCTACACTGCATCCATTCACCGGGAACGCTCCCATCGAAAACGGATATTCGTCATGGCCCGACTTGAGTATTGCGCCCCCCGTACGCCCACCGCCGGTGGCTTGTGCCCGCGACGTGAGCGTATCGCCAAACAGCTGATCCTCGCCCACCTTGGCGAAAGCCTGGCGATTGCCGACCTGGCCCAGGCCTGCGCGCTGTCACGCAGCCATTTTTCCCGCGCGTTCAAATGCACCACCGGGCTCTCGCCCCAGGAATGGATCCGTCGGCAACGCATCCAGCGCGCCAAGGAGCTGATCACCGGGTCGTCCTTGAGCCTCACGCAAATAAGCCTGGAATGCGGTTTTTGCGATCAGGCGCACTTCAGCCACATCTTCACCCGCAGCGAAGGCGTCAACCCCATGACCTGGCGAAATCACCACTCGCGCCCGTTCATCGCCGCCTAGTGGTCGGTGCCGGCCTGGACTATGCTGGGCATCTCCGTCTCCCCGAGCATGGCCGTCCATGAAAGACCTCAGCGACCAGGCCGTGCACTTTGGCCCCTATCAGGTTCACCCGCGCCAGCGCCGGGTGCTCGAGGCCGGCCGGCCGTTGCGCCTGGGCCGGCGCGCGGTGGACATCCTGCTGGTGCTGCTGGAGCACGCAGGCGATGTGGTGAGCAAGCAGGCATTGATCGCGCGGGTCTGGCCCACCAGCGTGGTGGAAGACGGCAACCTGCGCGTGCACATGGCGGCGCTGCGCAAGGCCCTGGGCGACGGCCAGGCCGGACAGCGCTATATCGTGACGGTGGCCCAGCGCGGCTACAGTTTTGTCGCGCCCCTGAGTATCGAGCCCATGACCCTGCCCCATGACGGCCCACGCCCGTGCCACAACCTGCCGCTGCGCCGCACCCGCATGATCGGGCGCCAGGCGCTGATCGACACACTGGTGCAGCAACTGCCCCGGCAGCGCTTTATCACCCTGACCGGCGCCGGCGGCATCGGCAAGACCACCGTGGCGCTACGGGTGGCGGAGCTGCTGATCGGGCACTACCGCGACGGCATTCGCCTGCTGGACCTTGCGCCGCTGAGCGCGCCGTCGATGATCCTGCCCAACCTCGCCACCCTGCTCGACCTCACCCCCAGCGCCGATGAGCCGCTGCCGAGCATTGCCCGCAACCTGCACGAACGCCAGTTGCTGCTGGTGATCGACAACTGCGAGCACCTGCTCGATGACATCGCCCTGATCAGCGAAACCCTGCTGCGCCACGCGCCTGGGCTGCACATTCTCGCCACCAGCCGCGAAGCCCTGCGCGCCGAAGGCGAACAGGTGCAACGCCTCGACCCGCTGGCCTGCCCGCCCGCCACCGGCAACCGCGCCCAGGCCCTGGGTTACCCGGCCATGCAGTTACTGATCGAGCGCGCCATGGCCCATCAGGACAGCTTCGCCTTGAGCGATACCGAACTGCCGCTGGCGATTGAAATTTGCCGGCGCCTGGACGGCATTCCTCTGGCGATCGAACTGGTCGCGGCGCAGGTCGAGCGCTTCGGTCTGCCGGGCCTGCTGGTGCAGATGCAAGACGCCTTCCGCCTGCTGACCCATGGCCGGCGCAGCGCCCTGCCCCGCCAGCAAACCCTGCGGGCCACGCTGGACTGGAGCTTCGACCTGCTCAGCGGCGGCGAACAGAGCTGCCTGCGCCGCCTGGCCGTGTTTCGCGCAGGTTTCAGCCTGGCCAGTGCGGTGGCTGTGATCGCCGGAGCACAGCAGGCGCCGGCCGACGTGCTCGGTTCAATCACGCAACTGGTCGCCAAGTCCCTGCTGAATGTGGAGCCCGGCGAGGACGAAGTGGTGTACCGCCTGCTGGACATCACCCGCACCTACGCCCTGGAAAAACTCACCCTGGCGGCTGAACTCGACGCCACCCACGAACGCCATGCCGCGCGCTGCCTGGTGCTGATGGAGCAGGCCCGCGACGACTGGGAAGTGACCGCAACCCAGACCTGGATCGATCGCTACGCGCCGCTGCGCGAAGACATCCGCGCCGCCCTCGATTGGGGCCTGGGCGATGCCGGCGCGCACGTGCTGGGGATTCGCCTGACGGTCAGCGCCATGCCGCTGTGGCAGGAGCTGTCACTGTTGCGCGAACACGCGCTGTACGTGGGCAAGGCACTGGCCCTGATGCAGCGGGCCAAGGTGCCGTGCACGCAGCTGGCGATGCAACTGCAACTGGCGCTGGGCAGCCTGTCCTACCACGCCATGGGCGGCGCGCCGCAGACCATCGACGCCTTCGTCAACGCCCGTCGGCTGGCCGAAACCCGCGGGGACATTGCCGGCCAGTTGCGCGCGGTGTCCGGGCATATGGCGGTGAGCCTGTGCGCGGGTCGCTACCACGAAGCCCTGAGCATGAGCACTCAGTTCGATCGCCTCGACCCGCGCACCGACCCGCTGCTGGACTTGAGCGCCCAACGCCTGCGCGTGCTGGCGCAGCATTACGCAGGCAACCAGGCGCTGGCCCGACACAACGCCGAGCAGGTGATCCAGCGCATGGCCCAGAGCGGCCATCTCAATCGCTTTACCCACGCTTTTGGCGTGCAATACGACCAGAGCGTCGCCTCGCTCACCGTGCTGGCGCGGGTGCTGTGGCTGCAAGGTTTGCCCGAGCAGGCTTGGCGCACCGCCAGCCAGGCCCTGGAGCTGGCGCTGCAGATCAACCATGGCACCACCCTCTGCTACACCCTGGCGCTGGCCGGCGTGGTGATTGCCCGCTACAACGGCGATGAAGCGTCAGCGCAGTCGTTGCAGACGCTGCTGATGCAGCAGGCGCACAAGCATTCGGCGCAGTTGTTCCAGACCTGGGCGCAGCTGTATGCGCAGCACCTGTCGATCGACGCCGTGCAGGGCCTGGACCTGGTCAAGGACATCCTGATCACCCTGGGCGTGGGGCACGTGGATGATGCCTGGTTCGAACGCGCGCGCAGCGGCGATGGCGGCTGGTGCGCGCCGGAGATTCTGCGCATACGCGCCGAAACGTTGCCCGACAGCGCCGCCGCCGAGGCGTTGCTGCTCGACGCCCTGGGCCTGGCGCACCAGCAAGGCGCTCTGGCCTGGGAATTGCGCTGCGCAACCTCACTGGCGCGGCTATGGCTGCGCCAGGGTCGGCGGCACGCTGCGCACCAGTTGCTGAGTTCGGTCTACGCGCGCTTCACCGAAGGCTTCGCCACCCGGGACCTAATGCGCGTGCGCCGCCTGCTTGACGAGTTGCAGGACAAACGGCTGGCCTGAAAACGGCCCCAGGTAGTGTCCATAGTGCTGCTGCAGACGCGTCACCTGCTGCGGGTTGCGCAACTGCGCCAGGGCGTAGCTGCGCACGCAGTTGAGCAAGCGATAACGCGGTGGGCCGGGGCCCGGCTCCACCCGCAACAGCGAGGTATGGACCAGCCGCGCGAGCAGGTAAGGCAGGTCGGCGTGAGCAAGCTCGGTGCCGGCGATTCGCTCGGTCAATGCGGGCAAGGTCAGCGCCACCCGGAACAACCCCAGTTGCAGGAACAACCAGCGTTCGGGCACGCTCAATCGCTCGTAGCTCCACTCCAGCGCGGCGGTCAGGGACTGATGCCGTGCGACCGCCGTGCGGCGGCCACGGGCCAGGAGTTGCAGGCCATGACGCAACTGCGCCTGCACGCCCTGCATACCCAGCGCATGGACCTGGGCGGCAGCCAGCTCCAGGGCCAGGGGAATCCCGTCCAGCCGCCTGCAGATATCGTGCAGCGCCGGCAAGTCCTGCGCACGCAAGACAAAGCCCTGCTGGGCGGCCTGCACCCGGTCGACAAACAGCTGCACCGCCGTGCACGCCATGGCCTGTTCAACAGAGGCGCAGGCTGAGGGCAGCGCCAGGGCCGGCACGCGCTGCAGCCATTCGTCCGGCAACTGCAAGGCTTCGCGGCTGGTCAACAGCACCGTTACCTGGGGCGCCTGTTCCAGCAGGCAGCGCACCAGGTGACGGCAGGCGCCGAGCAGCAGGTCAGCCCCATCGAGCACCAGCAACAGCTGGCGCGCGGCCAATTGGCGACACAGTTCACCGACGGTGTCACAGGACGACAGCTGCAACGTGCTGCACAACTGGCGCGGCATCGACTGCGGCGCCGCGACTGTGGCCAGGTCCACCCACCACACGCCATCGCGGTAACGCGGCAGCACGCGTTCGGCCAACGCCAGCGCCAGCGTGCTCTTGCCGATACCGGCGCACCCGGTGAGGGTCATCAGGCGTTGCCCGCACAAGCGTCGCCCCAGGGCACCCAACAGCTCGGCGCGACCGATCACTGGGCTGAGCCGGGCTGCGAGATTATGGCGCGCGATTGTGGGGGGATCGACGGTTTGCAGCGGCGCGACAAAACAGTAGCCGCGCTGCGGGTCATTGACGATGCAGCGCTGCCCGTCCAGCACTCGGCGCAGTGCCGCGATGTGCACGCGCAGGTTGTTTTCCTCGACCACGCTGCTCGGCCACACGCGGGCAATCAGCGCCTCCTTGCCGACAAACTGGCCGGGCGCCTCCAGCAGCACCGCCAGGATATCCAGCGCGCGACCGCCCAACGGCACCGGCCAGCCGGCCTTGCTGACCAGGCGCTGGTGCCGGTGAAAGGTGTAAGGGCCGAAACTCAGTGTCGGGGCATTGTTCATCTGTTCACAGCGCTGAAACACCCGACCTTGGGCGTCTGCGCATCCTTTTTCAGGGGCCTGGCGTTATCTTGCCAGCTGGCCGCGAAGGGACAATCCCGGCACGGGGAACCAGACGGACATTGGTGTGCCTGAGACGGACAATCGCGCCTTAACTGAACTGCTGACGGTACTGGGTGGGGTTCAGACCGAGCTTTTCGCTGAACAGAAAGCGCATGTGCCGCACGCTGCCAAAGCCTGCGTGGAAGGCCACGGTCTTGAGCGGCAGGTCAGTGGTTTCCAGCAAGTGCCTGGCGCGGTCGATGCGCGCGCCCTGCAGGAACGCCATGGGTGTCATCTGCACTTCCCTGGCAAACAGCCGCGCAAAATGCCGCGCGCTCATGCCGGCCAGCGCCGCCATCGAGTCGATGCTGAACGGCTGGTCCAACTGCGCGAGCACCTGGTTCTGCACGCGGGTGATCGCGGTTTCGTGGGGGGCCACTGCGGCGGTCATCGGGCTGAACTGGGCCTGGCCGCCCTGGCGTTTCATCACCACCAGCAGCACCTTGGCCACGTCCACCGCCACCTGCTTGCCGTGGTCCTGGGCCACTACCGACAGCGCCAGGTCGATGCCGGCGGTGACCCCGCCCGAGGTGATCAGGCGGCCGTCCTGCAGGTAGATGTGGTCAGTCTCGACAGTGGCCTTGGGAAAGCCCTTGATCAGCCGCTCGGTGTAGTGCCAATGGGTCGTGACGCGACGACCGTCGAGCAGCCCGGCGTGCCCCAGCACAAAGGCGCCGGTGCAGATCGAGCCATAGCGTGTGGCCCGTGGTGCGGCGGCCTTGAGCCAGGGCAACAGCGCGGGATGGCATTCGTTGTAGGCACCGGGGCCGCCGGGCACCAGCAGCAGGTCATAGGCGGCGTCGGCCTGGTGCAACAACAGGTCGGGCTGCACCTTCACGCCATTGGAGGCGATCACCTGGCCCGCATCGATGCCGAGGGTGACGATCCGATAATGGTCCGCCGCCAACAGGTAGCGGTTGGCAATCGAAAACACTTCGAGCGGGCCGGCCATGTCGAGCAGCAGGAAGTCCGGAAACAGCACCATGGCCACGGTTTTCATAGCGTCAATATCCATCACGAGGGAAAGCGGCGGCCATTATGGCATGGCTTTTACTGTCAACTCCGGCGAGACAGTCATTCAGCTTTCATCTTCTTAATGAATACCTGCGTAACCATTAATCTTCTTCTCAACGCCAGCGCCCTGCATGTTGCAGCCCGCGCTCACTTGAGGACACCACCATGCTGACCCTTCGCAACGCTTCTGAACGCGGTGCCGCCAATCACGGTTGGTTGAAGTCGTTCCACACCTTCTCCTTCGCCAGCTACTGGAACCCTGCCGAACAGGGCTTTTCCGACCTGCTGGTGATCAACGATGACCGTGTCGCTGCCGGCAAGGGCTTCGGCCAGCACCCGCACCGCGACATGGAGATTTTCTCCTATGTGCTCGAAGGCGCCCTGGAACACAAGGACACCCTGGGCACCGGCTCGGTGATCCGCCCCGGTGATGTGCAACTGATGAGCGCCGGCAGCGGCGTGGCCCACAGCGAGTTCAACCACAGCCAGCGCCAGGGCGTGCACTTCCTGCAAATCTGGATCGTGCCGAACGTGTCCGGCGCCGAACCGCGCTATCAACAGGAACACTTCAGCGAGGCGCAAAAACGCGGGCAGTTGCAATTGATCATCTCACCGGACGGCGCCGACGGCTCGCTGCATGTACGCCAGGATGCACGGGTGTATGCCGGGCTGTTCAACGGCGACGAAACCGCGACCCTGGACGTGGCAGCCAACCGTCACCTGTATATCCATGTGGCGCGCGGCAGCGTCGAGGTCAACGGCCAACGCTTGCACGAAGGCGACGGCGCCCGGGTGCGTGACGAGCGGCAGATCCATCTGAGCCAGGGCGAGGACGCCGAAGTGCTGGTGTTCGACCTGCGCGCCCATGAACTGCCGCAGATGCCATGATCATCTCTGGCATCAGGCAGCCCCCTGTGGCGGTCGCCTGAGGGTTAGATACCCTGCCCGAACCGCCGAATGGCCAGGCAATACCCCACCAACGCCACGGCCGCCAGCAACCCGCCCGCCGCGCCGATCCAGGCGAAGCCGAAGTGGCTGCCGACCCAACTGCCCATCAGGGCGCCGCCACCGATGCCAATGTTGTAGATGCCGGAGAACATCGCCATGGCCACGTCGGTGGCATCGGGTGCAAGCACCAGCACCTTGGACTGCATGGCCAGGCCAAAACCCATGATCGCCATGCCCCAGAAAATGCTCAGCACCACCAGGTAGGACTCGGCGCCGCTCAGCGGCAGCATCAGGGCCAGGCACGCGGCGAGAATGAATACCGCGCCGACCACGAACAGATGGGGATTGAACCGATGCACCAGGCTGAACAGCAGCGAGCCGATGATGCCCGCGCCGCCGAACACCAGCAGGATCAGGGTGACCGCGCTGCCGCTCATGCCGGCCACGCCTTCGACGAAGGGTTCGATGTAGCTGTAGGCGGTGAATTGCGCCGTCACCGTCAACGCGGTGAGCACGTAGAGCGCCACCAGCGCCGGGCGTTTGAACAGCAGCGGCAGGCTGCGCAGCGAACCGGAGTTCTGGCTCGGCAGCAACGGCAAGGTGCGCGCCAGCCAGAACACCAGCGCGGCGGCAAAGGCGCCGATCACCAGGAAGGTGGTGCGCCAGCCCATGGCTTCACCGAGCAGGCGGCCCAGAGGAATGCCCAAGACCATCGCCAGTGACGTACCGGTGGCGAGCAGGTCGAGGGCCTGCACCTGCTTGCCCTCCGGCGCCAGGCGCACCGCCAGCGAGGCGGTGATCGACCAGAACAGGGCATGGGACAGCGCAATGCCGACGCGACTGACCATCAACAGGCCAAAGCTGGTGGCAACGCTGGAGAGGATATGACTGGCGATAAACATGCCGAACAACACGATCAGCAATTTGCGCCGCTCGATGTTGCGCGTCAGCAGCATCACCGGCAGCGAGGTCAGGGAAACGATCCAGGCATAAATGGTGAGCATCAGGCCGACGTTGGCAATCGGCATGTCGAAGCTGGCGCCGATGGCGCTGAGCAGGCCGACCGGCACGAATTCGGTGGTGTTGAACACAAACGCGGCCAGCGCGAGGGCGATGACCGGCTGCCAGTTGGGCTGGGGTGTTGCGGCTGAAAGGCTCATGGAACGGCGAGGTACTCTGAAGAGGGTCAAAACGGCCACGCAGAACCTGCGTGACCGCCGAGCATTCTATAGGTTTTCTCGCCGGCGCTGTGGCCGCCAGGCCTGCCCAGCTGTCGGGCAAGGGCTCAGGGCGACGTCAGGGTAATCACATAGTTGCCCGATTCGACCGGCTTGCCGGTGGCGTCGACCAGCAGGTAGCGCTGGTCAAAATAGCGCCCATCACGGCTCTGCGACACCAGCTGTGCGCGGGCCGCGCCGCCACCCGTGGCCATGTTGCGCGCCTCCGGGCGGCTACCGCGACTGTCAGTGATACAACCGCTCAACTCCATCACCGCGCCACTGCGCGCATTTGCCGCGCACCCAGCCTCCACGATGCTGCCCCTGAACTCGATCACCCCGTGGCCGGCCGACTGCGCCGCGTTGCACACACCTGCGGCCACACACAACAGGCCCGCCACTACCGAAACGCTCTTGATCTTCATGCTGACTTCCTTCCTGGGCTCTTGAGAAGTAAGTCGTCTGGCGCGGCGTTAACTTGAGCTTATTCGTCGATGCCTGTGACCTGGATCAAGGATCCACCTGCGCCATCAGCTCCGGAATGCTTTCCGGCCGATTCGCATAGCGCTGCGCCAAGCCTGCGCACACCATCAACTGGATCTGGTGAAACAGCATCAACGGCAGGATCAGCACCCCCATGCTCGCCCCGGCAAACAGCACCTGCGCCATCGGTACGCCAGTGGCCAGGCTTTTCTTCGAACCGCAGAACAAAATGGTGATGCGGTCCTCCTGATTGAAGCCGAACAGCTTGCCCAACAGGGTCGACGCCACCAGCACCAGGGCGAGCAGTACGCAGCAGGCCAGCACCAGCCCGCCCAGTTCCCACAGCGGAATCTGATACCAGATACCTTCGTTGACCGCTTCACTGAACGCGCCGTAGACCACCAGCAGGATCGAACCCTGGTCGACGAACTTCAGCCAGGATTTATTGCGCCCGACCCAGTCGCCGATCCAGCGGCGGGCAATCTGCCCGGCAATAAACGGCAGCAACAGTTGCACGCTGATTTTCAGGATCGCATCCACCGTGGAGCCGCCGTCACCGTGCACGTTGAGCAGCAGCGTCACCAGCAGCGGCGTAAGGAAGATGCCGAACAGGCTGGACGCCGCCGCGCTGCAGATCGCCGCCGGGATGTTGCCGCGTGCCAGGGAGGTGAAGGCAATCGCCGACTGCACCGTGGCCGGCAACGCGCACAGGTAGAGCATGCCCATGTACAGGTCTTTACCGATCAGCGGCGACAACACCGGCTTGAGTGCCAGCCCCAGCAGTGGAAACAGCACGAAGGTCAGGCTGAACACCAGCAGGTGCAGGCGCCAATGGCCGGCACCGGCGACGATAGCAGTGCGCGACAGCTTGGCGCCGTGCAGGAAAAACAGCAGCGCAATCGCCAGGTTGGTCACCCAGCCAAAGGCCACCGCCGCCTGGCCGTTGACCGGCAACAGGGAGGCGAGGATCACTGTGGCGATCAGGGTCAGGGTGAAATTGTCGGGGAGAAAACGTGGACGGGTCATAAGCAAATCTTCCAGGGGTTGCCAAGCGCACCGTGGCGACTCTAACGTAACGGCCTGTTACCGACTAACGCCAATGAGCCAGTAAATGCCGCCTAAAGGACATGAAAAGACCGTTCGGCGCAGTGTGCCCGGGCTTTCCAGCCTGCCGCGCCCGGTGTACGGGCGTACTGAATCCCTGCCCAATCGAGCCCTGACACGCCGGCACAGCCACCCGTGGGTGCAATTGTCGTACGCGATTTCCGGGGTATTGGAAATTCAGACCAGCGCCGGACGCTTCGTCGCCCCGCCGCAGCGCGCGGTGTGGATCCCGGCGGGCATGCCGCACCGGGTCTACAGCGCGCCGCACACCGAGATGCGCAGCCTGTACCTCGATTGCAGCGTGACCACCTGGGCGGTCGAGCGCTGCCATGTGCTGGAGGTGAGCAGCCTGTTGCGCGAGCTGATCCGCAGCTTCAGCGCGTTGCCGGTGGCCTACGCCGAGGACGGGCCGCAGGGGCGTCTGGCCCGGGTGCTGCTGGATCAGTTGGCGGCAGCACCGCAGGTGGACTTGATGCTGCCCCTGCCCCACGACCCGCGCTTGCGCCAGATCTACCGCAGCCTGAGCCTGCATCCGGAACAGCAGACGACCCTGGGTGAGTGGAGCCGGAAACTGGCGGTGAGTGAGAAGACGCTCAGCCGCTTGTTTTTGGGGGATACCGGATTGACCTTTCGTGCGTGGCGTCAGCGCTTGCGGTTGCTCAGTGCACTGCCCGCGCTGGAGCACGGGGAGCGCGTGACGGATGTGGCGTTGGGGTGTGGGTATGAGTCGACTTCGGCGTTTATTAATGCGTTTCGGCAGCAGTTTGGGGGGACGCCTGGGGAGTTTTTTCGCTAGCTGACTGGGTACATATCCGTTATTTGGGTAACGGCGGAACCAATACCCGCCATCCCCTAAATAACGGATATGCCCCCCAACCCCAGGATTTTCAACCCCCTCCCCCCCATAAGCCTCTTCAAAAAAGTAATCCTTCCAACTCCCCGCCTTGTTCTTCAACACCCCCAACGCCTGCAATTTCTCGGCATAGATATAGGTGCGCTGCGGCACGATGGTGAAATCAATCTCCGGGTCCTGCACGATTTTCTCCACCAGTTCCAGCGGCAACTTCGACTGTTCTATACGGATATAAGCCTTGGCCGCCGCCGGTTTGTCAGCCTTGATAATCTGCTCGGCCTCAGCCAGCGCCGCATAAAACGCCTTGTAGGTCCGGGGATTCTCATCGTGAAATTTCTGCGTCGTATAAAGCACGTTGAACGTAGCCGGACCGCCCAGAATGTCGTACGAACTGAGCACCTTGTGCACCTTGGGATTCAACAACTCCTGATACTGGAACGGCGGGCTGGAGAAGTGCGCATTGATCTCCGACCCCCCGGCAATCAGCGCTGCCGTGGCGTCGGGGTGGGCCAGGCTGATGGAGATGTCATCGAACTTCTTGTAGTTGGCATCACCGAACTGCCGGGCCGTCTCGATCTGCAGGGTGCGCGACTGGAAACCCACGCCGGCGGCGGGCACGGCGATGCGGTCTTTCTCGGTAAAGTCCTTGAGGGTCTTCACGTCGGGATTGTTGGTGAGCAGGTAGTTGGGCATCGAGCCCAGGGAGGCGATGGCCTTGACGTTCTGTTTGCCTTTGGTACGGTCCCACAGGGTGAGCATCGGCGGTACACCCGCCGAGACCACGTCCAGCGCGCCGGCGAGCAGCGATTCGTTCATGGCGGTGGCGCCGGAAATGCTGTTCCATTCCACCTGGATATCCAGGCCCTGTTCCTTGCCGTGCTTTTCGATCAGGTGCTGATCGCGCACGACGTCGAGGATCAGGTAGCCAATGCCGAACTGCTGGGCGATGCTGATTTTGCCTTCGGCCTGCGCGCCCACGCTGAGCAAGGCGCTCGCGACGGCCAGCAGGGTCAGGGAGGAACGCTTGAAAGTCATTAAGGGCCTGCCGCGTAGTCGTAAAGGTGACTGAGGGTAGCGACGATTTTTAAGACTGGAAAAGAATATCGGGATCTATTGTTATGCAAATAATCCCCAAACCAACGCTCGGCTGTTATTGTGCCGCGCTTTGAAATACTGCCGCCGACCTGCGAGGAAATCGACGTTGAACACTGACGAAAAAATGACTGGGGACCTGTTCGAGGTGGATAAGCGTCTGTCACTCAAGAACGTGGTGGACTTCAACGCCTACCTGCGCAGCGCGTTCGGCGATGGCCCGTGCACCTGCGTGCGCTGCGTTGCCGGCGGCGGTGACGAGAGCGGCTATGAGTTCCAGCACACCTTCAGCTTTGACGCGAAACCCACCCACCGCCGCTTCGCCTCGACGGCAGGCAGCGATGTGCTGATGGCGTTGAAGAAGGCGTGGTTGTCCTACACCAAGGCCGAATTGCCACTCAGCGGCGTGCTGGAGCTGGACACGGTGAAGGCGTTTGTCGAGCCGCAACTTCACAAGCGCGTGGCACCGCTTTTTCTGGCCAGCGGGCTGGTCAAGGATGTAGAAGGCGAACTGCACCTTCAGCCACAGGCGGCCTGAAGCCAGCCTCTAAAGATGAGGGAGGGCGCAATCCCCTCCCCCTTTCAGACTAAAACCCCGGCACGCCCTGCACACGAAACTCCGGTGTCAGCTCTTCCTCCAGCGGCTCCACCAGTGGCCGATCATCGATCCCCGGCATCAGGATCACCTTGCGGCAATCCTCCTCGCCCTTGTCAAACAATTCGTACCCGCGCGCGGCCTGCTCCAGCGACAGCCGATGGGTAACGATCGCCTCGGGATTCAGGTGCCCCAGTTCAATGTGTTCAAGCAGCTCAGGCAAAAAGCGCTGCACATGGGTCTGGCCCATCTTGAACGTGAGGCCCTTGTCGAACGCATCGCCAAACATGAAGCCATGGATAAACCCGGCATACACCCCCGCCACGCTGACCACGCCCCCACGGCGCACGGCCGCAATACATTGGCGCAACGCCTTGCCGCTGCTGCCTTCGATCTTGAGCGTAGTGAGGATAGTTTCGGTGGTACTGCCCTTGGCCTCGAACCCCACCGCGTCCACCACGCCGTCGACGCCGCGCATGCCGGCGGTCTGACGGATGATGGTGTCGGCAGGATCGTCGTCCTCCTCGAAGTTGATCGGGATCACGCCGTACATTTTCTGCGCGTAGGCCAGTCGGTACGGGTGGTCATCGACCATGAAGATCTGCTCGGCGCCCAGCATCTGCGCGCAAGCTGCACTGAGCAGGCCCACCGGGCCCGCGCCATAGATCGCCACGCTGGAGCCCTTGCCGATGCCCGCATTGGTCACGGCCTGCCAGGCGGTGGGCAGGATGTCCGAAAGGAACAGCACCTTCTCGTCCGACAGGGTGCCGGGCACCTTGAACGGGCCGGTGTTGGCCTTGGGCACCCGCACCAACTCGGCCTGCCCACCCGGCACACCGCCATACAGACGGCTGTAACCGAACAACGCGGCGCCCGGTGGAATCGCCTTTTTATTGAGGATCGCTCCACGGCCGTCGTTGGTGGTTTCGCAGGCGGCAAATTGCTGCAACTGGCAGAAGAAGCAATCGCCACAGGCAATCACGAAGGGGATCACCACCCGGTCGCCGCGTTGCACTGCCGTCACTGCCGGGCCGGTTTCTTCGACGATGCCCATGAACTCATGGCCGAAAATATCGCCGTGTTCCACCGTGGGGATCTTGCCCCGGTACAGGTGCAGGTCGGAGCCGCAGATGGCGGTGGCCGTGACCCGCAGGATGATGTCGTCGGGTTGTTCAATGATGGGGTCGGGGACGGTGTCCACCTGCACCTTATGGGCGCCTTGATAGGTCATGGCTCGCATGGGTTGCTCTCCTTTGAGTTGACTGCATCTGAATTAACAGCCCGTCACCGCAAGCGGGTCACGGTGAGGGCGACCACGGCGATTCGCTCCACGCGCTCATAGCCCGGTTTATCGAGTTCTTCGCCGAACACATCGGGGTCCAGTTCGCGGTAGGTCCAGCCGAACGCATCGTTGCTCAGCAACGGGCGCGCGGCCTCCAGAAATGGGTCGGTGCCGGCCACCATCGCCACGCCGGTGTAGAGCACCAGGCTGCCGCCCAGGGACAGGCGTTGCAGCGCCTGCTCAAGGATGCGCAGCGACAACTGTTCGCCCAGCGCACCGCCGCCGTGGCGATAGGCGCGCTGGCCGTCGTCGTTCATGTAGGGCGGGTTGGCGACGATCAGGTCGAAGGTGCCCTCCACGCTTGCCAGGATGTCGCTCTGGTACACGCTGACATTATTCAGCCCGGCCAACTCGGCATTCACCGCCGTCATGCGCAGGGCCTGGGGATTGATGTCCACCGCCAGCACCTCGGCGTCGTGCCGTGCCTGGGCGATCACCAACGCACCGACACCGGCGCCGCAGCCAATGTCCACCGCCCGCTGCAACGGCTCGAAGCGTTGCTGCAAATGGGCGTCGATCACCTGAGCGAATCGGTAGCTGTCGGGGCCGAAGAACACCGCGTCGGCCTCGGTGGTAGGAAACGGCGAATGGGCAAACAGCAGCTCACCCAGGCTCGACCAGCGCACCGTGCTGCGCCACAGGGCGTCGTGCTTTTCGATCACCCCGGCCTGGCACAGTTCGTCGCGAAACGCGTCGGGCATCAGGTCGCTGTCGAACGGCATCGACCAGCCGAACACATCGCGCAGGTTCATCGCCAGCGGCGTGGCCAGGCGTTTGAACACACGTTCGTGGGTCAGAGGCGTTGGTGTGATGAAGCGATAGCCGCTTTCCTTCAGACCCCGACCCAGGTTGAGCAAGGCGCGATCGGCAAGTTGTTGTGCAGACATAAGCAGGCTTCCTCAGCGCAGGCGCGCACGTAGCTGGATAAAGCGGCGAGTGGCATACAGGCCCACCGGCAGGCAGTGGCGTCGCGCGGTCATCCACGGGATCAGGGTGTTGATCTGCTGCTCGTCGGGCAGTTGCCACAGTGATTCCACCAGGGCCTGGGTGTCCGGGTCTGCCGGGCGATGCTGCTCGCGGGAAAAGCGGCTGCCGCGCCCCGGCCGCACCGGCGGCACCCGCTGCGGGCTGACCCAGCTGCCGGCAATCCAATCGTGCAGGACTTGTTTTTCATAGCCGCTGAAAGCCCCGAACATCGCCGCGCCGGCGCCTTCGATCAGCTGCCAGAAGCGGCTTTCGGCGGGATCCTGGTTGCGCCTGATCCAGCCCTTGTCCTGCAGCGCGGTGAGGAAGTCGCCGATCTGACCCGGCTTGGCCAGCCACTGGTTGACGGTCTTGCCCTCGAAACGGCAGTAGTCCGAATGCATGTGCTGACCGAAGCTGCGCTTGCGCTCCAGCATGGCCACCACCTCATCCTGCAGGTTGAAGCCTTCGATCACGGCGGTGGTGTCCGCGCCGAGGTCGTTGAGGCGATAGCCCTGAGCCACGCGCCGGTAGAATTCGTCCCTGCCCTCGCCCAGCGGCAACAGGCTCAACACCGACTGCGCCGCCTTGCAGGCATGGCC
The DNA here is from genome assembly GCF_036864995.1 of Pseudomonas trivialis. NCBI lineage: Bacteria > Pseudomonadati > Pseudomonadota > Gammaproteobacteria > Pseudomonadales > Pseudomonadaceae > Pseudomonas > Pseudomonas trivialis. Next base: position 3,109,455 of record NZ_CP142151.1, read on the forward strand.
GCTGCCAGCGTTGTCGATGGTGACGTGCAGGGTGAAGTAATACGGGTCGATGCCCAGTTCGCTCAGCTCATAGGAGGTGATCAACAGGTGCAGAGGCAACTGCTCGTAGCCGAGGTTGTAGCCAATGATTTCCGGCAGAAACTGCTCGGCACTCAGCCCCAGGGCCAATTGCAGGGCACCTTGCAGGTAGTGCTCGTCCTCGACCCCGGCCTCGCTGTCGGCATCGTGATCGCTCAGCAATTTACGGTAGATCACCACATGGTTCTGCGCGGCTTCGCCGTCGCCCAATTCTTCCAGGTAGGTGGTGAGCAGGCCGTCGAAACGCTGATCATGCCAGTAGCGCAGCAGCCCATAGAGCCAGGCGCCATCGACGTATTTGGTCGGTGCCACGCGCTGCAGCACGTAGAGCGCATGAGCCTTGTTCTGAAAGTAACGGCGTGGCCGGCCCTGCTGGCGCTGTTCAAGGTACTCGGCGTATTGCTCGGCCACGGCGGTGCAGCGTTGCTCCACCCAGGCGGGCAGTTGCTCAGGCGTATCGGGCAATTCGCTGGCGGCGTGTTGCACCTGCGCCAGCTGGCTTTGCAAAAATTCATGGGCCAGCTCGCGGGCATTGGGCGCCTCGTTGTAGAGCTGTTGGTAAACCCGCTGATAGTGGCCGTGGTTTGAGTGATGTACAGAGGCCGGCTGGCCCGACAGCGCCGTTAACAGGGTCATGATGGCAGTTCCCGCAAAGTCCGATGCAATCTGGCCTTCAACCATGAAGACCCCAAACGGGCGCGCGTTAGCAGGCGCCTCTAAAGTGCAGAGCGTCGGGCAGTGCGGAAAATTCAATCGGGGTTGGGACAGTGGGGATCAGTGGTCTATGCGCGCAAGACAGCACCGACAGCTGATGGCGGCTAACGTGCCGAGAGGCTCAAGGGTATTTCTGACGTGAATGCAGGACGTTGACTATTTCAATCCGCTCAAGCGTTATTCGATAAACAAGAACGTAATTGGGATGTACCACGACCTCTCGAGTCCCCGGCACGCGTCCGCCGGGATAGAGGTAAGGATGCTCAGTGAGTGGTAGAGGCGCCACTTCAAGACGGGCTTTAAACGTCTTGCCGCACCAGGATTTTCAGCAGCAATGAAAGTGAGGATATCGATCAGATCGGCAATGGCCTCATCGAGCCAAACAAGCGCCAGCATCAGGCTTTTGACCGCTGCTTGCGTTCTGCCTCCAGAATGATAGCTTCAACCCGCGCCATCACTTCGTCATGAGGAACGCCACTGCCAGGATTGGCCAGACTCTTTTCCACCTTTGCCCGAAACCACAGATCATGGCTGCTTGCCTGCTCTTCGGTCTCAAACTCGGAAACGATTGGTGAAAGCGGAACACCCATGACGTGACCTCCTGTATGAATGCTCAGCAGTCTAGTAGCAACCTCCAGTCTTGTCTCTGGCCTCCGGATGAAATGCAGGCCTGCTTTTCACAGCAAGCCTGCATCCCCGGCATCGTTATTTGCGCGCCGCCTCCCACTGCTTGAGCAGGTCGTTGTAGTTCACGGTTTCGCCTTTGGGTTTTTCGTTGGCCAGTTTCGGCTTGGGCGCGCCCGGTTGGTCGAACCAGTATTGCGCGTCGCGCTCGGGGTTCATTTTCGGGCCGCACACCGGTTGCACCTTGGAGCGTTCCAGGCGGGTCATGATCGCGTCCTGTTCCTTGGCCAGGTTGTCCAGTGCCTGTTGCGGGGTTTTCTCGCCGCTGGCTGCGGCGGCGATGTTGCTCCACCACAACTGCGCCAACCGTGGGTAGTCAGGCACGTTGGTGCCGGTCGGGGTCCACTCGACCCGGGCCGGGCTGCGGTAGAACTCCACCAGGCCGCCAAGTTTGGGCGCCAGGTCGGTCATGGCCTGGGAGTTGATGTCGGACTCACGAATCGGCGTCAGGCCGACGATGGTTTTCTTCAGCGAGACGGTTTTCGAGGTCACGAACTGCGCGTAGAGCCAGGCCGCGAGTTTCTGTTTCTCGGGCGTCGACTTGAGGAAGGTCCAGGAGCCCACGTCCTGGTAGCCCTTCTTCATGCCCTTTTCCCAGTAAGGTCCGACCGGCGACGGCGCCATGCGCCATTTCGGCGTGCCGTCGGCGTTCACCACCGGCAGGCCCGGCTTGGTCATGTCGGCGGTAAACGCGGTGTACCAGAAGATTTGCTGGGCGATGTTGCCCTGGGACGGCACCGGGCCGGATTCGGAGAAGGTCATGCCCGCCGCTTCCGGTGGCGCGTAGGCTTTCATCCAGTCCACGTATTTCTGCGTGGCAAACACGGCGGCCGGGCCGTTGGTGTCGCCGCCCCGGGTGACGCTGGAGCCCACCGGGTGGCAGTCCTCCACGCGAATGCCCCACTCGTCCACCGGCAAGCCGTTGGGCAGTCCCTTGTCGCCGCCGCCGGCCATGGAGAACCAGGCATCGGTAAAGCGCCAGCCCAGGGACGGGTCTTTCTTGCCGTAATCCATGTGCCCGTAGATGCGCTTGCCGTCGATTTCCTTGACGTCTTCGCTGAAGAACTTGGCGATGTCCTCGTAGGCCGACCAGTTCACCGGCACGCCGAGGTCGTAGCCGTATTTTTCCTTGAACCTGGCTTTCAGCTCAGGCCGCTCGAACCAGTCGGCGCGGAACCAGTAAAGGTTGGCGAACTGCTGGTCGGGCAACTGATACAGCTTGCCGTCCGGTGCGGTGGTGAAGGACAGGCCGATGAAGTCCTTGAGGTCCAGGGTCGGCGAGGTGAAGTCCTTGCCTTCGTTGGCCATCAGGTCGGTGATCGATTCGGTCTTGCCATAGCGAAAGTGCGTACCAATCAAGTCGGAATCGTTGACCCAGCCGTCATAGATGTTCTTGTCGGACTGCATCTGGGTCTGCAGCTTCTCCACCACGTCGCCTTCCTGCAGCAGGTCGTGGGTCAGCTTGATGCCGGTGATTTCGCTGAAGGCCTTGGCCAGTACCTTGGACTCATACTCGTGGGTGGTGAGGGTTTCCGACACCACGTTGATCTTCATCCCACGGAACGGTTCGGCGGCCTTGATAAACCACTTCAATTCCTCCAACTGCTGTTCGGCCGTGAGGGTGGACGGTTTGAACTCGCTGCCGATCCATTTTTTCGCGGCGTCTTCATACGCATCGGCCCAGGTCGACGCGCTCAAACCGCTGAGGGCCAGTACGGCGGCCAATGAAATGCTATGTCGCAGCTTATTGTTGTTATTCAACATAGAGACCTCCTGGTTGTTTATTCACAAGGGCACTAGCCCCAACGCATCACACTCAACAGCCATACCAGGGAGAGCGCGGACGCCACCCAGATGCTCCAGTCGGTAACGCCGATCACCAGCAAATGCAGGTAGGCGCTGCCGAGAAGACCGATAAACAAACGATCACCACGGGTGGTGCTGATCGGCAGAAACCCGCGCCGGGGGATGCTCGGCGAGCGCAGTTCCCAGGTGGTCATGCCCGCCAGAATCAGCGCGATGCCGCCAAAGAACAGTGCAGTAGGGGTGGTCCAGGCCATCCATTCCATCATCGACTCCTCAGACCCGGCCCAGGGCAAAGCCCTTGGCCACGTGGTTGCGAACAAACCAGATCACCAGCATGCCCGGCAGGATGGTCAACACCCCCGCCGCTGCCAGCACGCCCCAGTCGATGCCCGACGCCGACACCGTGCGCGTCATCACCGCCGCAATCGGCTTGGCATTGACCGACGTGAGCGTGCGCGCCAGCAGCAGTTCGACCCAGGAAAACATGAAGCAGAAAAACGCCGTGACGCCGATGCCGGAGCCGATCAGCGGGATAAAGATCTTCACGAAGAACTTGGGGAACGAGTAGCCGTCGATATAGGCGGTTTCGTCGATTTCCTTGGGCACCCCGGACATGAAGCCCTCCAGGATCCACACCGCCAGCGGCACGTTGAACAGGCAATGCGCCAGCGCCACCGCGATATGTGTGTCGAACAGGCCAATGGAGGAATACAGCTGGAAAAACGGCAGCAGAAACACCGCCGGTGGCGCCATGCGGTTGGTCAGCAGCCAGAAGAACAGGTGCTTGTCGCCGAGGAACCGGTAGCGTGAAAACGCGTACGCTGCCGGCAGCGCCACGCTCAGGGAGATCACCGTGTTCAGGCTCACGTAGTACAGCGAGTTGAGGTAACCGGTGTACCAGCTCGGGTCGGTGAAGATCACCTTGTAGTTGGCCAGGGTGAAATCCTGCGGAAACAACGTCAGCCCGCCGAGGATCTCGGTATTGCTCTTGAAGGACATGTTCAACAGCCAGTAGATCGGCACCAGCAGGAACAGGATGTAGATCAGCAGCGGTATGACCTTGCGTTTGCTCATGTTGGCGGCCTCAGCGGTTGGCGTCGGAGTGGGTCATGGCGGTGTAGAACAGCCAGGACACCAACAGGATGATCAGGAAGTACACCAGGGAAAACGCCGCCGCCGGGCCCAGGTCGAATTGGCCGACGGCCATCTGGGTCAGGGTCTGACTGAGGAAAGTGGTGGCGTTACCCGGCCCGCCGCCCGTCAACACGAAGGGCTCGGTGTAGATCATGAAGCTGTCCATGAAGCGCAGCATCACCGCGATCAGCAGCACGCTTTTCATCTTGGGCAGTTGGATGTGTCGGAACACCGCCCACGCCGACGCGCGATCAATCCGCGCCGCCTGGTAATACACATCCGGAATCGCGCGCAGGCCGGAGTAGCACAGCAGCGCCACCAGCGATGTCCAGTGCCACACGTCCATCACCAGCACGGTGACCCAGGCGTCCGCGGTATTCGCCGCATAGTTGTAGCTGATGCCCAGGGCGTTGAGGCTGTAGCCGAGCAGGCCGATATCGGCGCGGCCGAAGATCTGCCAGATGGTGCCCACCACGTTCCACGGGATCAGCAAGGGAATCGCCAGGATGATCAGCACCAGCGACGACCAGCGCCCCTTGGTCGGCATGGTCAGGGCGATGGCGATGCCCAGCGGGATTTCGATCAGCAGCACGCAGGCCGAATAGATGAACTGGCGCAGCAGCGAGTCGTGCAGCCGCGGGTCGAGCAGCACCTGTTTGTACCAGTCGGCGCCGACAAAATAGCGGCTGGACTGGTCGAAAATGTCCTGCACCGAGTAGTTGACCACGGTCATCATCGGGATCACCGCACTGAACGCCACCAGCAGGAACACCGGCAACACCAGCCACCAGGCCTTGTTGTTTTGCACCTTGTTCATGGCAGCACCTCCAGCAGGTAATCGTCGGCGTACAGCATCAGCCACTGCGCGGGAAAACTGATCGACACCGTGCCCTCGGGCACCGGTTTGTCTTCGGCCAGGCGTACCTTGAGCACCGCGCCGTCGAGCTTGAGGGTGATGATCTTGTAGGTGCCCAGGTCTTCCAGATGCGTGACATCGGCCTGCAGGGCGTCAGGGTTGTACTCGTCCCACACGTGGATGAATTCCGGGCGAATGCCTACCTGCAACTTCTTGTAGGGCGCAGTGGCAAGGCGCTGTTGCAGCGCCTCGGACAACGGTAAGTGCGTACCGGCAAAGCGTACGCCGCCCGCCTCGGCCTGCACCTCGATCAGGTTCATGCCGGGGCTGCCGATGAAATAGCCGACAAAGGTGTGGCTGGGCCGCTCGAACAAGTCCCGTGGCGTACCAAACTGCACGATCTGCCCGCCGTACATCACCGCGATCTTGTCGGCGAAGGTCGAGGCCTCCAACTGGTCGTGGGTGACGTAGACCATGGTGATGTTGAACTGCTCATGAATCTGCTTGAGCTTGCGCCGCAGTTTCCACTTCAGGTGCGGGTCGATCACCGTCAGCGGTTCGTCGAACAGGATCGCCGACACGTCATCGCGCACCAGGCCACGGCCCATCGAGACCTTCTGTTTTTCGTCGGCGGTGAGGTTGCGCGCCTTCTTGCTCAGCAGGTTTTGCAGGTCAAGGACTTCGGCAATTTCCGCCACCTTGCTGTGAACCTTCGCCTCGGCCATGCCCTGGTTGCGCAGGGGGAACGCCAGGTTGTCGAACACGGTCATGGTGTCGTACACCACCGGGAACTGGAACACCTGGGCGATGTTGCGTTTCTCCGGGGTGAGGTCGTTGACCACCTTGCCGTCGAACAGCACCTGGCCTTCGGACGGGCTGAGCAGCCCGGAGATGATATTGAGCAGGGTCGACTTGCCGCAGCCCGATGGCCCGAGCAAGGCGTAGGCGCCGCCCTGCTCCCAGACGTGGTTCATGGCGCGAATCGCGTAGTCCTCGGGACTGGCGGGCGCTGCGCTGTAGCTGTGCGCCAGGTTCTGCAAATGGATCTCGGCCATCAGGCAACCCTCGCGACACGGCGCCCGGGCGCCTGGACCAGGCGGCCCTCGGCATCGAACACAAACAGTTTATGGGTGGGGATATACACGCGGATCGGCGCGTCGACGTCGTATTCGTGCACCCCCGGCAAATGCAGCACCAGCAGGAAGTGCTCGCTGCGCACATGCAGAAAGGTTTCCGAGCCGCTGATCTCGGCGACTTCCACCGTGACCGCCAGCTCCAGGTCGTCGTCGTTGCTGGGCACCAGGCTGATATGGCTGGGGCGCACACCGAAGCGGAATTCGCCTTCGCCGATGGGGCGCAGGTCGACGTTGAGCGGGAAGTGCACGAAGTTGGCAAAGCTCACTTCATTGCCGCTGATACGCCCGGGCATCAGGTTGATCGGCGGTTCGGAGAACAGTTCGGCGGCAAGTACGCTGTGCGGCTGGTGATAGACCTCGGCGGCCTTGCCGCTCTGGATCACCCGGCCTTCGTGCAGGATGGTGGTGGTGCCGCCCAGGGCCAGAGCCTCGTTGGGCTCGGTGGTGGCATAGATAGCGATGGTGTGGCGCGCCGCGAACAGCTCGCGCATTTCCTGACGCAGCTCTTCGCGCAGTTTGTAGTCCAGGTTCACCAACGGCTCGTCGAACAGAATCAGCTCGGCGTCCTTGACCAGCGCGCGGGCCATGGCCGTGCGTTGCTGCTGGCCACCGGACAATTCCAACGGGTGGCGCTTGAGGAACTTCTCGATGCGCAGCATGCGCGCGGTTTCCAGCACCTTGCTCTGGATCACGTCGTCCGCCACACCGGCCTGACGCAGCGGCGAGGCGATGTTTTCGAACACGGTCATGGTCGGGTAGTTGATGAACTGCTGGTACACCATCGACACGTTGCGCAGGCGTACCGGCTTGTTCGTGACATCCACGCCGTGCATCAGGATGCGACCGCTGTCGGGCTTGTCCAGCCCGGCCATCAGGCGCATCAGGCTGGTCTTGCCGGACAGGGTGCGGCCGAGCAAAACGTTGAAGGAACCGGCTTCGAAACGCAGGTTGGCGTCGTCGATCCAGGTTTGGCCTTCTACGACGCGGGAGACATGTTCCAGGGTCAATGACATGACACGACCTTTTTATTATTGGAATGAATCTGGCCACTCGTCAGAGCGAGTTTCGTGCCAATAACGGCAGGTGGTTGATCCGTAAGGAAATGGAGGAAATGCGGCGTTCAGGCGTGAACAATCGGGCTGAACAACTGAACAGTTCGGGGGTTGACAATGAACAGTGCTGAACAACACTTTATGGGCAATGAAGATCAAATGTGGGAGGGGCTTGCTCCCTCACACATTGGCCTGATTACAACCCTTAGATTGTGCAAGCCCAATAACAATAAAAACAGCAGGTCGCCCCATGGCCGAACCAATGGCTCACGACACCCTCATCCAGGAATCCTGGCGCCGTTGCCGCGCCTTTGGCCTGGACCACCAGAGCACGCCCAGCTTTGATCAACTGCCCGCCGAGGGCATCAGCCAATTGCTGGAAAGCCAGCATTCCCTGGTGCAGACCACCCATCAGGAAGTGCTGCCCTACTACGAGAACATCCTCAGCAATTCCAACTGCCTGATCATGCTGGCCGACAATCAGGGCCAGGTGCTGACGTCGTGGGGCACCCAGCGCTTCATCGAGCCCAAACTGGCTCGCGGCTTCAGCGCCGGCGCCAGTTGGATGGAGCGTTGCAGCGGCACCAACGCCATCGGCACCGCGCTGGCCTGTGCCCAGGCGGTGCACATCGAACACGATGAACACTTTCTCAAGGCCAACCGTTTCATGACCGGCTCCGCGGCGCCGATCTTCGATGCCCAACGGGAAATCATCGCCGTGCTGGACGTCTCGAGCGACAGCTACCTGCCGCCCTCCCACACCCTGGGCATGGTCAAGATGATGAGCCAGACCGTGGAAAACCGTCTGATCCTCAACCTGTTTCGCGGCGAGCACTTTCAGCTGACCTTCAACACCGGCCTGAGCAACCTCGACAGCCAATGGGCCGGCCTGCTGATCTTCGATGAAAGCGGCCAGGTGCTCTCGGCCAACCGCCGCGCCGATAACCTGCTGGGCATCAGCCTGTCGCGGGTGATGATCGACAGCCTGTTCAAGGTGTCGTTGCTGGAGTTGCTCAATCAGCCCGAAGGCCTGCCGTTTTCGCTGCAAGCGGCGGGACGCAACCGCTTCCAGTGTTTACTCAAGCGCCCCAAACAGACACCGGTGCAGGCGCGCGTGTTTACCCAGCCGGCCGTGCCAAAGCCCGCTCCGATTGGCCTCAACACCCTGCATTTTGGCGATGTACGCGTGGAAAAAGCTGTACGCCAGGCCGAGCGCCTGCTGGAGAAGGACATCCCGCTGCTGATTCACGGCGAGACCGGGGTGGGCAAGGAAGTGTTCGTCAAGGCGCTGCACCAGGCCAGTTCCCGCAGCCGGCAGGCGTTTATCGCGGTGAACTGTGCGGCGATTCCCGCTGAGCTGGTGGAGTCGGAGCTGTTTGGCTATGAAAAAGGTGCGTTCACCGGCGCCAGCCAGAAAGGCAGCATCGGCCTGATCCGCAAGGCCGACAAAGGCACGCTGTTTCTCGACGAAATCGGCGACATGCCGCTGCCGACCCAGGCCCGCCTGCTACGTGTGTTGCAGGAGCGCTGCGTGCAGCCGGTGGGCAGCAGCGAGCTGTTCCCGGTGGACCTGCGCATTATCTCGGCGACCAACCGTGCGCTGCGCGAGCGGGTGCAGGCCGGGCGTTTTCGTGAGGATCTGTACTACCGCATCGGCGGCCTGACCCTGGAGCTGCCGGCGCTGCGCGAACGTACCGACAAGCGCGCGTTGTTCCAGCAACTGTGGCAGCAGCATCGCGAGCCGGGCCAATGGGCCGGGCTGAGCGCCGAAGTGCTGGCGCTGTTCGAGCGCCACCCGTGGCCGGGCAACCTGCGCCAGGTGAGCAGCGTGTTGCAGGTGGCATTGGCGATGGCCGAGGAACAGCCGATTCGCGCTGAGCACCTGCCGGATGATTTTTTTGTGGATTTGAACGAGCAAGCGCCGCAGCCCGCCGCCGAGGGCATGGGCGACGACGCCGACCTGAACCAGCGCCTTAAGGCCGCCGGCGGCAATATTTCCCACCTGGCGCGGGAACTCGGGGTGAGCCGCAATACCCTCTACAAACGCCTGCGCCGTAACGAGCGCTGAGCTAGCGCGGCGTCACCACCACCAGCAGGTCGGTGAATGTCTGCACCTGGATCGGCAGGTTATCCGCCAACGCTGCGAGCGCGGCAGTGGTGTCATCGAGCTTGAACACACCGGAGACGCGCAGATCACCCAAGGCCTGGGGGTCGAACCGCACCAGGCCATGGCGATAGCTGGCCAGGGTTTGCAGCACGTCGCTCAGTGGCTGGTCATTGACCTTGAGCAGGCCACGGGTCCAGGCATCCGGGTCGCTGCCAGGGGTGGCTTGTGCGGGGGCGGCGTGGCCGTGATCGAGGACGGCACGCTCGCCGGCCATGACCTTGACGCCCTCCTCGGCCGCGCCTTTGACCGCCACGCTGGACTCGATCACGGTTACCACCGTGGTGCCGTCCGCCGCGCGCTTGACCAGGTAGCGAGTGCCCAGGGCGGTGGCGCTGCCTTGGTCGGTGCGCACCACGAAAGGCCGTTGCGCATCCTTGGCCACGTCCACCCACAGCTCGCCTTGCAGCAGTTCGAGCACTCGTTGATGTCCGTCAAATTTCACATCCACCGCCGAGTTGCTGTTGAGCTGCAACTGGCTGCCGTCTTCCAGCACGATCTGGCGACGCTCGCCGACGGCGGTGCGCTGGTCGGCCATCCACACCGGCGCACGCTCCACGCCCAGCCAGCCGCACAGCAACATCCCCAGCAGGCCCACCACCTGGGCGCCGCGAGCGCGCCGGGGGGCAAATGCACGATTGAGGGCGACACGCGCCGGCCGCGCAGGCAAGGGTTCGAAGCTGCCCCACAACGAACGCATGCGTTCGATGGCCACGACATGGCGTGGATCGGCCTGGCACCAGTGGTTAAACGCCTGGCGCTCGGCGTCGGTGACGTCTTCGTCGTGCAGGCGCGTCAGCCAGTTGGCCGCTTGCTGGATGATCTGCTCGGAACTCACGACAGCGGGTCCGCCCCATGCAGGCTGTGGTAGCAGTGCACCAGCGCGGTGGAGATGTAGTTTTTAACGGTGCTGGCGGACACGTGCAGGCGTTCGGCGATCTCGTGGTAGGTCAGCCCGTCGAGACGGCTCAGCAAAAAGGCTTCGCGGGCCTTGGCAGGCAGCCCGGCGAGCATTTCGGCAATCCGCTCGAGGGCTTGCAGGGCCACATGAATCGCCGCCGGATCAGGCATGCCGGCGTCTTCGCACTGAATGACCAGCGCCTCCATATAGGCTCTTTCAATACGCCGACGCCGCGCGCCATCGATCAACAGCCGACCCGCCGTGGTCGCGAGAAAGGCGCGGGGCTCCTTGATCGCCTGCGGCTCGGCCAGCATCAGGACGCGGATGAACGCATCGTGAGCCAGGTCCGCCGCATGCTGCGAACAGCCCAGTTTGCGGCGCAACCAGCCGTGCAACCAGCCATGATGCTCGCGGTACAGTGCCGTGAGTGTCTGCTGGCGGACAGAGTCGCCCAACGCGGCCGGAATCTCATGCATGCGCAAAAATTTCTCAAATGGGAAATGTTACCAATTGCGCGAACAATGCCAGCAAAACGGTGTGGGAGCAAGGCTCTCGATGGGCCATTCGCGCAGATCCCCTGTGGGAGGGGGCTTGCTCCCGATGGCTGAGTGTCAGTCGGCTTATGGGTAGCTGACCCACTGCTATCGGGAGCAAGCCCCCTCCCACATTTAGTACCGGGTACCTATGCCCCTACAACACACTCCCCATCGCCTTCATCAACACCAGATCCCGCCCATAAATATCCGGCGCATACACCACCCCACCCTGACGATCCACCTCCACCGTCCAGTAACCCAGCAACACCGGCACCGGCGTCGCCAGTCTGAACTCATGGGTCACGCCCGTCGCCAACAGCTCATCGGTGCGCGCACGCTCGGCCGGGCTCACCAGCAAATCGCGCAGCAGCAGCGGCTGCTCGACCCGCACACACCCCGAGCTGAACGCACGCGGGCCCTTGGTGAACAGCGGCTGACTCGGCGTGTCATGCAGGTACACCGAATACGGGTTGGGAAAACGCATCACGATCTTGCCCAGCGGGTTATGCGGCCCGGCCTGCTGACGCAGCAGGATGTTGCCCGGCCGCGCCCAGTCGATCTGCTCGGGCGCCAGCGGGCGGCCTTCCGGGTCGAGCACTTGCAGGTTCTGCTGACGCAGGTATTCGGGGTTCAAACGGATGGCCGGGAGTTTGTCCTCACGCATGATCGTGGGCGGGATGGTCCAGGTGGGGTTGAGGGTGAGCCGCGTGATACGTGACTTGAGCAGCGGCGTCTGACGTTCGGCACGGCCGACCTGCAGGCGCGTCTGCCATACCGGGATGCCGCTCTGATACACGCTCAACTGCGCCGCCGCAACGTTGACCAGCACCCCTTCGGGCTCCAGGTCCTGGGCCAGCCAGCGAAAACGCTCAAGGTTGATGCGCAACTGTTCACGGCGCATCGCCGGGCTGATGTTCAACTCGGCCACGGTGCCGGCGCCGATCACGCCATCGGACTGCAGCGAATGGCTGAGCTGGAACGCCTTGACCGCATCGACCAGCTCCGCGCGGTATTGCTTCGTGCTGCCCTTGGGTTCACTGGCCAGATAACCACCGTGGTACAAGCGCCGCGCCAGTTCGGGCACGCGCGGGTCTTCCATGCCAGGGCGCAGCAGTGCGCCGCTGGCGACCGCGTCCCAGTGCGGCAATGGCTGCTGGCGCACGCTGGAATAGACATTGCGCAGGCTGCGGTAGAGATCGGCGCTGGGCCGTGCCTGGTCGAACGCCTGCGCCATGTCCTGCAGGCCGGTGGCGGCAAACGCCAGCACCTCGAGCGTGGGATCGACGCTCGGCGGCTGGGAATGCCACAGCGGTTCGAAACGCGATTGCTGCAGGCGCCCGTAATGCAGATCCTGCAGGGCTTGCAGGTAGTGACGGCTGGTGTCGATATCGCTGCACAGCACGTTGCTCGTGGCATCGGCAGTGGGCAGGCGGTAGTGATCGGGATCCAGGCCGTCATCGGCCAGCAGCTGCAACTGGGTGTTCAACGCCTGCCGACGTTCTTCCGCGGTCCACAGTGGCGTATCACCTTGTTGCTGGTAAAACGCTTGCAGGCGCGTGAGGCTGGCGGCGTCCACTTGCGCGGCGAAGCCTGGGCAGACGCCGGGCAATTGCACGAGGGCTTGTTGCACGGGGGCCAGCTCCACCGGGGCGGGCTCGACAACCGGTAATGCCTCCAGCGGCAGCTCGTCGGCTGCCGCGACCAGTGGTGCAACGATCAGGCAAAGGCTCAAGTAACATGCGTGTTTTTTGAACAATGACTTTGCTCCAATCCTACAGCGGGGGGTATGTACTGTAGATGCTGACTTTTATATGTCGCCTCGGTTTCATGACGGTGACCATGGGCACTTTGAGCACTGTCGCGCTCGCCGCCAATGGCAACCCTCCCACGTTGTATAGCAGCCTGGCGCGCTCGGCTCCAGAACTCAATCCCACGGTATTGAAAAGCGCCCTGAGCGCGGTGCAATGCGCGGTCAACAACGGCGAGGAACGCTCCGAACGCCTGGCCGTGATTGACTACTCCCAGCCTTCTACCGCCCGTCGGCTGTGGATTTTCGACCTGCGCAAACGCACCCTCGTGCTGCGCGATCTGGTGGCCCACGGCGCCAACTCCGGGGAAAATTTCGCCACGCAGTTTTCCAACCTCGAAGGCAGCCACCAATCCAGCCTGGGCCTGTTCCGCACCCAGGAAAGCTACCTGGGCACCCATGGCTACTCGCTGCGCATGGACGGCCTGGAGCCGGGCTTCAATGACCTGGCCCGTGACCGTGCCCTGGTGATTCACGCCGCCGACTACGTCAGCCCGCTGTGGAGCAAGCGCGAAGGCCGTATCGGCCGCAGCCAGGGCTGCCCGGCGGTGCGTCCGCAGGTGGCGCGCCAGGTAGTCGACAAACTCAAGGATGGGCAGTTCATGTTCTCCTGGTATCCCGACCAGCGCTGGTTGAAGTCCTCGACGTACCTCAATTGCAAGCCCCAACAGGTGGCAACCAGCCGTACAATCCGTGGCGGTTAGCCTGTCCCCACCGAGATAAGAGAGCGTCCCATGCTTCTACACACGTCCACCTGGATCGAGATCGGCCAGTTTCTTGAACGCAGCCGCACGGTGGTCATCCCCATCGGTTCCAACGAGCAGCACGGCCCTACCGGCCTCTTGGGCACCGACTGGATGTGCCCGGAAATCATCGCCCATGAAGCACAAAAGCACGCCGATATGCTGATCGGTCCCACGTTCAATATCGGCATGGCCCAGCATCACCTTGGGTTCCCCGGCACCATCTCACTGCGCCCTTCCACTTTTATCGCCGCCATCGGCGACTGGGTGCGCTCACTGGCCGGGCATGGTTTCGAGAAGATCCTGTTTCTCAACGGCCACGGCGGCAACATCGCGACGATTGAAGCGGCGTTTTCCGAACTGTATGCCGAGGCCAGCTTCGCCCGTCGCCCGGCCGGGTTTGCCCTCAAACTGGTGAACTGGTGGGACCTGGAAGGCGTTACCGACCTGGCTCACCGTCAATTTCCAGTGGGCCACGGCAGCCATGCCACGCCTTCGGAGATTGCCGTGACGCAGTGGGCGTATCCAGAGTCGATCAAGTCAGCCGACTATTCGCCGCAGATCGCCAACACCGGCCCGATCCGCGAAGCGCTGGACTTCCGCGCCCGCTTCCCCGACGGTCGGATGGGCTCGGACCCGGCCCTGGCGACGGTGGAAAAAGGCGGTGAACTGGTGGCATTGGCGGCCCGGGGGCTGGTAAAGACCGTGGACAGTTTCAGCAACGAAGCACGTATTTAAAACTGGAGCCCTTGTGGCGAGCGGACTTGCCCCGCGTTGGGGTGCGAAGCGCCCCCCATCAACGAAAACTCGGTTTACCTGATACTGCTCAGCGCCTGGTTTGGGGGCTGCTGCGCAGCCCAACGCGGGGCAAGCCCGCTCGCCACAGGAAGCGTTCGCCTATGGCAGTAGGGGCAAATCAGAACGTTATTGGCACGCCTTCGCCGCCAGCTCAAGCCGTGACGGCTTGATCGCCGAAACCACCGGCTTGCGCTCATACAACGAGACCTTGGTGCCCTCCTGGGACTTGTACGCCTCCAGCACATCGTCGGCAGCAATCTTGCTGCTCAACAACACCGTGGCATGACGCGAGTTCTGCGTCACGGTGGCGGTAATGCCGTGTTTCTCAAGCTCAGGCAACAGGCACTGCACGTAGGCTTGCGGGGGCTTGGTCGTTTGCAGCGTGAGGGACGGAGCGTTCGGGGCGGAAATACATCCGCCCAGCGCCAACGCCATGACCGGTACGAAAAAAGAGCGCATACACCTTCCTGCATCGATAAAAGAAAAATCCCACTGCAATCCGCGCGCAGAGTTTACGCCAGCGGCGCGCGCCAGCAAATGCCCCGTGCGCTGATCACCGACAGCCGTCGGGGTGGATCACGCGCTGATTTTCCCTGTTCCCTGAAAAAACAGAACTTGCGATGCATGATGGTGACTATTATCTGAACCGATAATGCACCGCCTATAACGATAAGGACCACGCCATGAAGCCGCACCAGAAGACCTTCGACCGCATCCGCGAAGCCGTATTGCCGGAGTTTCGCGAGCGGATCGCCGACTACCTGGTCGAGTATGAAAACGTGCTTCAGAACGCCGCCGCCGATGCCCAACACGTGCACGCCAGCGCCCAGCAGTTGCGTGGCTACCTGCGCGGCCTGAACACTACGCGCGTGCTGGGCATGGCGGACTGGGAAGACCTGGACCGCCGGGTCGCGCACATCATTGAACGCCCTGCGGCCCAGGGCGTTGCAGATTGACCCACGCCTGCACCGATGGGCGCTGCCACTGACGCTGCGCATACGCCACCAGTTCGCCGGGCACGCGGTCACCATTGAGGATCAGGCGGTTGAGCATCACGGCCAGGTCGACATCGGCAATCGACCACTCATCGAACAGGTTCTCCGGGTGCCCCGCCAGCAGCCCCTGAGCCGCGCTGATCAGCTTGCGCGCGGCCGCTTCGGCCACCGGCGACAACGGCGGCATGGTCTGACCGCAAAACACCACCAGCGTCGACCGTTCCTGGCGAATGGGCAGCAAGTCGCTGCGTAACCAGGCCTGCACCTGCCGCGCCCTCGCCCGCTGCTGCAGATCGGATGGGTACACGGTTATTGCAGGATAAGCCTCGTCCAGGTATTCGCAGATCGCCGACGATTCAGACAGTGCAAAGTCGCCCTCAACCAGCGTTGGCACACGCTGGGTCAAGGACAGCCGGGCAAAGTCCGCCGCCTGGTTTTGCGCCGCGTCCAGGTCCAGGGTGAAGGTGTCGAAGGCCAGGCCTTTTTCCCGCAGGGTGACGAACACCGGCATGGCGTAAGGGCTGGTGAACAGCGAGTCGACATACAGACGCAGCGGACCTTGGTGCATGGGCGTTCTCCTTCAGGTGAGTCGCCACGCTACGAGATGTGCCGTGATAAAGACAATGCAGGGTTTTTATGGGGGCATTCCAGGCGGGAATAGCACGCCAACGCTCAGCTTAATGTTATAGGATAACGCGCTCTTTCCGCCCACCCCTGCGATCCTGCCCATGACTGACGCTGTTCCCCTACGCCAACGCCTCTTCTCCATCGACGCCCTGCGTGGCCTGGTGATTCTGTTCATGTTGCTCGACCATGTGCGCGAGACATTCCTGATGCACCGCCAGGTCGGCGACCCCATGAGCATCGACAGCACCGAGCCAGCGCTGTTTGTAAGCCGCACCCTGGCCCATTTGTGCGCGCCGGTGTTTGTATTGCTCACCGGTTTATCGGCCTGGCTTTATGGCCAGAAATACCAGGGCACTCGCGATGTGTCGGCGTTTCTGTTCAAGCGCGGGCTGTTTCTGGTGGTACTGGAGTTCACCCTGGTCAGCTTTGCGTGGACCTTCCAGTTGCCGCCCAGCGTGATCTATCTGCAGGTAATCTGGGCGATCGGCATCAGCATGATCGCCCTCGCTGCGCTGGTATGGTTACCACGACCGCTGCTGATCACCCTGGCACTGCTGATCATTGGCGGGCACAACCTGCTCGACAGCGTGCACTTCGCGCAAGGGTCGGCGCTGCAACATGCCTGGTCCATCCTGCACGAACGCAGTTGGATCGACGTAAGCGACAGCCTGCGCCTGCGCGTCACTTATCCGGTATTGCCGTGGATCGGCGTGATTGCCCTGGGTTACGGGCTGGGGCCGTGGTTTGCTACAGGCATGCCCCCGGCGTTGCGTCAGCGTTATCTGCTGCTGGGTGGCGTTGGCGCGTTGGTGGGGTTCGTGCTGTTGCGGGCCTTCAACGGGTATGGCGAAAAGCCCTGGCACACCTATGACACTGGCGTGCAGACGTTGATGAGTTTTTTCAACATGACCAAGTACCCGCCTTCGCTGCTGTTTCTGGCATTGACCCTGGGGATCGGCTTGCTGCTGTTGCTGGCGTTTGAACGCGCCGGGCACAAGCGCTGGATCGGCGTGCTGGCCGTGTTTGGTTCGGCGCCGATGTTCTTCTACCTGCTGCACCTATACGTGCTGAAAGTGCTGTATATCGCCTGCGTCACCCTGATCGGCCTCAACCACGGCAGCTACTTCGGTTTCGACAGCGTCGGCGCAATCTGGCTCGTCGCCCTGCTGCTGCCGTTGGCGCTGTACCTGCCGGTGCGCTGGTTTGCCGATCTCAAGGCACGCCGTCGCGATCTGGGCTGGCTTAAATACTTGTGACACACAGGGCAGGCTCAGCGAGCGGGCTTTTAGTGGCGAGCAGGCTTGTTTTGCGTTGGGCTGCGCAGCAGCCCCAAAACCAGCCTGCGCGCAGTATCAGGTATACCGAGGAGTCTTGATTGGGGGCGCTTCGCACCCCAACGCGGGGCAAGCCCGCTCGTCACAACAGGCCCGCTCGTCACAGAGGCTGCGGGTTGCTGCGCGACAGCGCCAAGTGCCGATTTAACGGAGGCTCCCACACTTTTTACCGCGTTACGCCAGTTCGGCACGCAGTTGCCGGGCGGCCGTCACCATGTGAATCAACGCCGCTTCCGTCTCCGGCCACGCCCGCGTTTTCAGCCCGCAATCGGGGTTGACCCACAGGCGCTCAGCCGGAATGCGTTTGGCGGCCTTGCGCAGCAGGTTGGCCATTTCCGACGCATCCGGCACCCGCGGTGAGTGAATGTCGTAGACGCCCGGACCAATGTCATTCGGGTAAGCGAACACTTCGAACGCCTCCAGCAACTCCATGTCCGAACGCGAGGTTTCGACGGTAATCACGTCCGCATCCATCGCCGCGATGGACTCGATCACATCATTGAACTCGCTGTAGCACATGTGGGTGTGGATCTGGGTTTCATCCCGTACGCCCGAGGCGCACAGGCGGAACACTTCAGTGGCCCAGTCCAGGTAGCCCTCCCACTGCGCCCGGCGCAGCGGCAAGCCTTCGCGGAAGGCCGCTTCGTCGATCTGCACGATCCTGATGCCGGCCGCTTCCAGGTCGACCACTTCGTCACGGATCGCCAGCGCCAATTGGCGGGCCTGCACTTCGCGGCTCACGTCTTCGCGCGGGAACGACCACATCAGCATGGTCACCGGGCCGGTCAGCATGCCCTTCATGACCTTGCGGGTCAGGCCCTGGGCGTAGCGGATCCACTCCACCGTCATCGCCTTCGGGCGGCTCAGGTCACCGACGATCAGCGCCGGTTTCACGCAGCGCGAACCATAGCTCTGCACCCAGCCAAAACGGGTGAACGCGTAGCCGTCCAGTTGCTCGGCGAAGTACTCGACCATGTCGTTACGCTCGGCCTCGCCGTGTACCAGCACGTCCAGGCCGAGGTTTTCCTGCACTTCAACGGCGTGCCTGATCTCGCTGTGCATCGCGTCGACGTAGTCGGCTTCGCTTAACCGGCCCGCCTTGTACGACTGTCGCGCCAAACGGATCGAGGCGGTTTGCGGGAACGAACCGATGGTGGTGGTCGGGAACAGCGGCAGGTTGAGACCGGCGCGCTGTTTCTCGATACGTTGGGCAAACGGCGAGGGACGCTGGCTGTGCTCGGCGGTTATCGCCGCCACACGGGCCTGGACCGCCGGTTTGTGGATACGCGGCGACGCGGCACGGCTTATCTGCACCGCGCGGCTTTCAGCCAGCGCCGCCAGTACGTTCGGCGCCTCAGGCGCGTGGATGGCCTGGGCCAACACCGCCACCTCCGCGCATTTCTGCACGGCAAAGGCCAGCCAGCTGTTCAGCTCGGCATCCAGCTGGTCTTCGCGGCTCAGGTCGACCGGGCAGTGCAGCAGCGAGCAGGACGGCGCCACCCACAAGCGGTCACCCAGACGTTCATGGGCGTGCTGCAAGGTGGCCAGGGCCTGTTCAAGGTCGCTGCGCCACACGTTACGGCCGTTGACGATGCCCAGGGACAGCACTTTATAACCCGGCACGCGATCAAGAATGGTCGGGTACTGCTCCGGCGCACGCACCAGGTCGATGTGCAGGCCGTCGACCGGCAGGTTCGCGGCCAGGCCAAGATTCTCTTCCAGGCCGCCGAAATAGGTGGCGAGCAGTTTTTTCAGCGGGTCGCGCTGGATCAGGTTATAGGCGCGCTCAAAGGCATTCTTCCACGCCTGCGGCAGGTCGAGCACCAGGATCGGTTCGTCGATCTGCACCCACTCGACGCCCAGGTCCGCCAGGCGTTGAAAAATCTGCCCGTACAACGGCAGCAGGCGATCCAGCAGGTCGAGCTTGTCGAAGTCGGCGCCCTTGGCCTTGCCCAGCCACAGGTAGGTCAGCGGGCCGATCACCACCGGTTTGACGGTGTGACCCAGCTCGCGCGCTTCCTGCACTTCTTCGAACAGCTGCTCCCAACCCAGCTGGAATTGCTGGTCCGCACTGAACTCGGGTACCAGGTAGTGATAGTTGGTATCGAACCATTTGGTCATTTCCTGGGCGTGAGCGCCGCCGCAGCGGTGGTCGCTGACGCCCCGGGCCATGCCGAACAGGGTGTTCAGGGTGGCCTTGCCGTCCGCCGGGCGGAAGCGCTCGGGGATCACGCCGAACATCAGCGAGTGGGTCAGTACCTGGTCGTACCAGGCGAAATCGCCGGCAGGCAGCAGGTCGATTCCGGCGTCTTTCTGCAGTTCCCAGTGCGCCTTGCGCAGGTCACGGCCAACGGCGCGCAGGCCGGCTTCGTCGAGCTCACCCTTCCAGAACGCTTCCTGCGCTTTTTTCAATTCACGATCGCGTCCAATGCGTGGAAACCCGAGGGAATGAGCGACTGCCATGACGTGCAACTCCAATGTCGATAAAGATGGCAGCCATTGTCGACAGACTTTTAGAGTGAAACAAACTCATTAAATTGCAGACCATCACAAGTTTCACTCATGTTGCACTCAGGTGCAGATAGAACCCGTGGAGCATGAACCCGGCACACGCCGCCAGCGCCAAGCCCATGCAGCGGTTGAACCAGATGAATGCCGCCGCCCCGCTGATGCGCCGTCCCAGCAAGGCGCCGAGCAACGCGTAGACCCAGGGCGCCCCCACGGCGCCCAATCCCAGCAAGGCCGAAACGCCAAAGATGGAGGCGCCGGTGATATGCGCCGCCGGCAACATCACGCTGGTGATCGGCAACACCGCCACAATGCCCTTGGGGTTGAGCAGTTGGATCACCAGCCCGTTGCAGAAGGTGAGCGCCTTGATCGGCGCGGTTGAATCCTCTTCAACCACCGTACGCGCGGTGAACACCTGGTACGCGAGGTACAGCGTGTAGGCACCGCCGATCAACGAGATATAGGGCAGCGCCGCCTGGGAAACGATCGCTTCACCGGTGTAGCCAAACAGCACGAACATCAGCAGCATGGCGCAGCCCACGCCCAGGTAGAAACCGCTGGATCGACGCAGTTTGCCGGTGAGCCCGGCGTTCAGGCCCATCAGGTTGACGGGCCCCGGGCTGTACATGACGCTGAAGGCGTAGAGAAAAATGTCCATGGCAGACCTGCAAGATAAGGAATGCGGCGAGTCTATCCAGGCACGTGTCGCTCGATCTTGTACGTTTGTGGTAGATGATCGAGCTGCTGGCCCGCGCTGATCTGCAGTTATAAGACGCAAAAGCGGCAGGCCGTAATCGGGTCGCCCCCGTCAAATAATCTGCCCCGCAAGCCATTTCAGACAATCACCCCTGTGGCGAGCGGGCTTGCCACACCAAACCCGCTCGCCACGACAGGTTCGCTCGCCAAAGGGTTTTAAACCCTCAGTCAATCAATCCCTGGGCGTCATAAAACGGATACGGCCCGGGGTACTCCCCGAACACGCCGTTGTGGCTGACCAACCCCTGCTGCGCCTCCCAGCGATGCAACAGATACCCCGCTGGCTCCAGGTTGAAATGCGCCGGGGCCGCGTCCTGCAGATCCAGCAAAATCTGATGGGACGTGCCGGGGCATACGCAGCTGAGGCTGCCACCGAAACGCCGCTGCATTGGCCGGTGCAGGTGACCGCACAACAGACGCTCCACCTGCGGATGACGGGCAACCACTTGCTCAAGCGCAGCGGCATTGATAAACGGCTCACGGTCCATATGGCCGATGCCGCTGATGAACGGTGGGTGGTGCAGGATCAGCAGCGTCGGCGCATCCGGGCGCAGCGCCAGTTGGGCGTCGAGCCACTGCAACTGGCTGTCGAGCAACTGCCCGCCGTGGCTGCCGGGGATGGTCGAGTCCAGGCCGATCAGGCGCAGCGGATGGTCATCCACCACCCAGTCCAGGGGCGCCTGCGCCGAGCGTGGCAAGTAGGCGTGATCGGCAAACGCGTCCAGCAACGGCCCGCGTGTGTCGTGATTGCCGGGCACCAGATAGCAAGGCATGTGCAGGCGCGCGAGTTCAGGGTGCAGCACCGCGTATTCATCGGCGCGACCGAAGTCCACCAGGTCGCCGCTGATCACCACGATATCGGGGCGCGGGTGGCTGGCGTTCAGGTGGTCGACGGCACGGCGCAGCGCGCCCAGGGTATCGACTACGCCATAGGTCAGGCGCTGACCGGCCTTGAGGTGCAGGTCGCTGATTTGCGCAACCAGAAACGGACTGTTCACAGGCAAACTCTCACGCATTGAGGGTAAACAACATGTTCGGCGTGATCGCCAGGGCAATCGGCGCGCCGACGGCATGCAATTGGTTGTCGCTGCTGTCCACCAGCAACGGTTGCGGGCCGCCCACATCCACCAGCAGACGGCTTTGCGCGCCCTGGAAAAACTGCGCCAGCAGGTGCCCGTGCAAGTGCCCCTCGCCATCCATCACACGCAAGTGCTCGGGACGGCAATAGACAGTTGCGGGCACGTCGGCCGCTTGCCACGGCAATTCGCCGCCGCACACCTTCAGGCCCCGGGGCGATTGCGCGATCACCTGGAACGCATTCAGGTTGCCCACAAAGCCTGCGACGAACGCATTCGCCGGCTGCTGATAAATCTCGCGCGGGCTCGCCAGTTGGGCCACGCGGCCCTGCTCCATTACCAGTATGCGATCGCCCAGGGCCATGGCTTCGCCCTGGTCATGGGTAACGAACACGGCGGTGATGCCCAGCCCGCGCAGCAATAGGTCCAGCTCGCTGCGCAGGCGCTCACGCAACTGGGCATCGAGGGCGGCCAGCGGCTCGTCGAGCAACAGCACCTTGGGACGCGGCGCCAGGGCACGGGCCAGGGCGACGCGTTGGCGCTGCCCGCCCGACAGTTCATGAATGCTGCGCCGGCCGTGATTGTGCAGCCCCACCAATTCCAGCAACTCATCACAGCGCTTGTTGCGCTCCAGCGCAGGCACGCCGCGAATCTTCAGGCCGTAGACGATATTGCCAGCCACATCCAGGTTGGGAAACAGCGCGTAGTTCTGAAACACCATGCCCACATCGCGACGTTCGATGGGCAGGCGGGTGACGTCCTGGTCGCCAAAGAACACCTGCCCCACATCCGGCCGTTCCAGGCCTGCAATCAAACGCAGGGTGGTGGTTTTACCGCAGCCGGACGGGCCGAGAATGGCCAGGGTTTCACCCCCTTCGACGGTCAGATCAAGGTTGTGCACGGCCACGGTGCCGTCGGCGAACGCCTTGCGACAGCCCTTGAGGCGAATAGTGATAGCGGTCATCGACGCTCTCCACGAGACAAACGGGCGCTGATGGCCTGCAACGCGATCAGCAGCGGCACGATCATCAGCAAAAAGATAAGGGTGTAGGCACTGGCGATTTCCAGGCGCGCCGAGGCGTAGCTGTCGGCCAGGCCCACCGGCAGGGTCTTGGTCATCGGCGTGTGCAGCATCCAGGTCAGGTTGAACTCACCCAGCGAAAGGGTCACCACCATCAGCACACCGGCCAGAATCCCCGCCCGGCAGTTGGGCACCACCACGCTGAAAAAGCGCTTGATCGGCCCTGCCCCCAGGCTTGCGGCGGCCTCTTCCAGCACCGGCAATTGCTGGCGCTGCATCACCGCCATCACCGGGCGCACCAGAAACGGCAAGGTGAACAGCACATGGCCGACGAGGATGAACAGCCAACTGCTGCGGAACGCGCCGAACTGGCCATAGGTGAGCAATAACGCCAACGCGCTGGCCAGGCCCGGCATTGCCACCGGCAGCACCATCAATTCCTCGAAGGCACGGCTGAAGCGGTTGTTCATGCGCACCAGCGCGTAGGCCGCCGGCACGCCGACCACGCACACGCACACCGCGCAGGCCAGCGCCAGTTGCAGCGACAGCCACACCGTGGGCGAATAGGCCTGCCACACCTGAATCAACCAGTCGAAGGTCAAACCGCTGGACAACCCGACAAAGAAATTGCGCGTCAGCCCCGCCATTAACGACAACAGCACCGGCACCAGCATGAAGGCGCACACCAGCAGGGTGAACAGCAGTTGCAGCACAAATAACGATGAGCGTTTCACAGAACCGTCCCCGCGTTTTTCACCAGGCGCCGGGTCAGCAGCAACACGGCCCAGGTCACCGCCCCCAGCACCACCGACAAGGCAGCGGCGACGGCGAAGTTGGCGTAGTTGGTAAACACGTTATAGATCGCCACCGGCGTGACGTTCAGGCGCGTGCCCAGGGTAAAGGCGGTACCGAAGGCGCCCATGGAAGTGGCAAAGCAGATCGCGCCACACGAGGCCAGCGCCGGTGCCAGGCCAGGGATGATCACATCGCACACCACCCGCCAGTGCCCTGCCCCCAGCGAATGTGCGGCTTCTTCCAGGCTGCGGTCGAGGCTTTCGCATGCCGCCATCACGGTGAGAATCACCCGTGGAATCGAGAAGTACAGGTAGCCGACAAACAGCCCCGCCAACGAGTAGGCAAAGATCCAGCGTTCACCGGCCAGTTGCAGGCCCAGCGCCGCAAACAGGCCCTGGCGCCCGGCCAGCAGGATCACCAGAAAGCCCACCACCACGCCGGGAAATGCCAGCGGAAAGGTCAGCAGCGCCACCAGCGCCGAGCGCCCGAAAAACTGCTGGCGCGCCAGAAACACACCGCTGATGCCGCCGATCACCAACGCAGTCAGCGTGACGAACACGGCCAGCGCACAGGTCTGCGCCAGGCTGCCCAGGTATTGCGCACTGCTCAGCACCTGCCAGTAGCCGCTGCCGAGGCTGTCGCGGCGTTGGGCCCCGAGCAGCATCAGGTGCGCCAGCGGCAACAGCCAGAACGCCAGCAACAGCGCAAAGGCCGGGGCCAGCGCCCAGGCGGCGCGTGGGGTCGAGGCCACTTACTTGACCTCGTTGAGGTAGCGGGCGGCGAAGGCTTCCTGCACAGCGGCCATTTTCTGGTAGTCCACCACACCGGCGCGGGCATAGTCGCTGTCGGGCAGGAACTGCGCGGCCACGTCGGCCGGCATCTGCACTGGACGCACCGGGCGCAGGTAGGCCTTGGCCCACAACGCCTGGCCCGCATCGGACAGCACGAAGTCGAGCACCTTTTCCCCGTTGGCACGGTGCGGCGCATTCGCCACCAGGCTCATGACGTAGGGCACGCTGATGCTGCCCTCTTTGGGGATCACGAAGGCGACGTTGGCGTTGTCCTTGTAGCGGGCGCGGTAGGCGTTGAAGTCGTAGTCCACCAGGATCGGCAACTCACCGGACAACACCCGCGCATAGGCCGTCTGCTTGGGCACGATGGGGGCGTTTTTCGCCAGCTTCTGGAAGTAGTCGATGGCCGGGGCGAAGTTGTCGAGGTCGCCGCCCATGGCGCGGTTAATGGCGACCGCCGAGACGTAACCGACAAACGCGCTGGACGGGTCCAGGTAGCCGACCATACCTTTGTATTCGGGCTTGAGCAGGTCGGCCCAGCTTTGCGGCACGGGCAGACCGCCGAGGGCGTCGACGTTGACCATGATGCCCAGGGTGCCGGAGTGAATCGCGAACCACTGCCCGGACGGGTCTTTGAGACCTGCGGGAATCTGCTCCCAGCCTTTGGGTTTGTAGCCCTCGACCACGCCAGCCTTTTGCGCCTGCAGGCCGAAGGTCACGCCGTAATAGACCACGTCGGCGACCGGCGCGGCTTTTTCGGCGACCAACTGCGCCAGGGACTGGCCGGAGTTCTTGTTGTCCAGCGGCACCTGCACACCAGTCTGCGCGGCGATGGCCTTGAGCTGGGTGCCCCAGTCGGCCCAGTCCGGCGGGCAGTTGTAGCAAATTGCGCTGTCGGCAGCCTGGGCCAGGCTGGCCATGCCGCACAGCAGCACGGTGGCCAGGGTTTTACGGAGTGTGCGCATCAGGGTCGTCCTCATGGGGTTGAGTGCTTTCGCCCGGCCGGATATGGCAAGGCAGACAATGGGAAATCGGCGCGTTGCCAGCGATCTGCGCCAGCAACTGGTCAATCACGGTACTGGCGAGCAGCGCAATGGGTTGCACCACGCTGCACAACGTGGGGTGCAGTTGGGTACCGAGGGTGATGCCGTCAAAGCCCATCACCGAGAGTTGCTCGGGCACGTTCCAGGCGTTGCGGCGCAGCTCGGCGATCAGGCTGATGGCGAGGAAATCGTTGGAGCACAGCAACGCTGTCGGCGCGTCGGCACCGGTCAGGAACGGCTCGATGGCGGCGAATTCGGCCTGGGTGTGCGCGGGCATTTCGATCACCGGGCGGCTGTTGAGGCCCCAGGCCTTCATCGCATCGCAGTAGCCGGCATGGCGCAGACGCGCACGGTCGGACTGCAACGCGGGGCCGGCGACCATGCTGATGCGCCGGTGTCCCGCGTCCAACAGGTAACGGGTGGCCAGCGCCATGCCGGCGCGGTTGTCCACCGACACGGCGCTATAATCCGGGTTGCTGGGCTGGTGGTACGCCAACACGAACGGCGTTTGCTCGCTGGCCAGGCTGTTGAGCACGCTGTTGCTCTCGGCATCGGTGACGGTCAGCACCAGCCCGTCCACGCGCTGGCGCAACAACTCTTCCACCACGATGCTCTCGCGCTCGCTGCTGTAGTCGGTGGTCGCCAGCAACAGGCTGTAGCCGCGCAATCGCGCGGCGCGCTCCATGGCCTGGAACTGTTCGGCGAACACCGGATTGAGCAGGTTGGGCACCACCACGCCGATCAGTTGTGTGGTTTGCAGGCGCAGCTGACGGCCCAGCAGGTTGGGCCGAAACCCCAACTCACGGGCGGCGGCGAACACCTGTTCACGGGTGGCCGGACGCACCTGGCCGGGGGAGGCAAAGGTGCGCGCGGCGGTGGCACGGGACACGCCGGCCAGGCGCGCAACGTCTTTCAGATCAGGCATGGTCACTCGCTTGAGATCGATCTCATTGGCGAGGACAGTAACGGGGGAATATGGCAGGACGGTGGTGAAGAGATGACGGTTTGATGTCAGTGAACCTGATGTGCAAAAAATGCATATGTGGGAGCGGGCTCAATGTATGCCCATGGATGTTCATAATCGCCGGGTATCGTCAAAAACCGGCGTGGCAAAATCCGCTCGCTAACCTTTCGATCCTGACCAAGTGCGGGCACAATGCGTGTCCTTTTTTGGCAGGCACCGCCGCAGGCTCTCAAAAATGATCAAAACGCCGTATTACCTCATCGACAAACAGAAGCTTCTGGTCAACATGCAGAAGATTGCCTACGTGCGCGAGCAGTCCGGCGCCAAGGCTCTGCTGGCGCTCAAGTGCTTTGCCACCTGGTCGGTGTTCGACCTGATGCAGCAATACATGGACGGCACCACCTCGTCGTCACTGTATGAGCTCAAGCTCGGCCGCCAGAAGTTCGACGGCGAAGCGCACGCCTACAGCGTGGCCTGGGCCGACGATGAAATCGAAGAGATGCTGGAAAACTGCGACAAGATCATCTTCAACTCCATCAGCCAGTTGCAGCGCTTTGCCGCACGCAGCGAAGGCAAGACCCGCGGCCTGCGCGTCAACCCGCAGGTGAGCAGCTCCGACTACCTGCTGGCCGACCCGGCGCGTCCGTTCAGCCGCCTGGGCGAGTGGGACCCGGTGAAGATCGACGGCGTGATCGAGCAGATCTCCGGCTTCATGTTCCACAACAATTGCGAGAACGGCGACTTCAGCCTGTTCGACAAGATGCTCGGTACCATCGAAGAGCGCTTCGGCGCGCTGCTGCACAAGGTCAAGTGGGTCAGCCTCGGCGGCGGCATCCACTTCACCGGTGAAGGCTATGCACTCGACGCATTCTGCGCGCGGCTCAAGGCGTTCTCCGAGAAGTACGGCGTGCAGGTCTATCTGGAACCCGGCGAAGCGGCGATCACCAACAGTGCTTCCCTGGAAGTCACCGTGCTCGACACCCTCTACAACGGCAAGCACCTCGCCGTGGTCGACAGCTCCATCGAAGCCCACCTGCTGGACCTGCTGATCTACCGCCTCAACGCCAAGCTGGCACCGAGCGAGGGTGAACACACCTATATGGTGTGCGGCAAATCCTGCCTGGCCGGGGACATCTTCGGCGAGTATCAATTTGATCGTCCGCTGGCCATCGGCGATCGGCTGTCGTTCATCGACACCGCAGGCTACACCATGGTCAAGAAAAACTGGTTCAACGGCCTGAAAATGCCGTCCATCGTAGTGAAACAACTCGACGGTACAGTCGAAGTGGTTCGTGAATTTGGTTACGACGACTACCTGTCCAGCCTTTCGTAAGCTGGCGGATATAGGAGAAATAAAGCAATTGAAAAAGAACGTTCTTATCATTGGTGCAGGAGGTGTCGCCAAGGTGGTGGCCCACAAGTGCGCGCAGCACAACGACGAACTCGGTCGTATTGCTATCGCGTCGCGCAACATCTCCAAATGCCAGGCCATCATCGACAGCGTCAAGGCCAAGGGTAGCCTCAAGGTTCCCGCCGACATCCAGGCCTTCGCGCTGAACGCTCTGGACGTGGAAGCGACCAAAGCCCTGATCCGCGAGACCGAATCGCAGATCGTCATCAACGTGGGTTCCGCGTTCCTCAACATGTCGGTACTGCGTGCCTGCATCGACACGGGCGTCGCCTACCTCGACACCGCCATTCACGAAGAGCCGGGCAAGGTCTGCGAGACCCCGCCGTGGTACGGCAACTACGAATGGAACCACCTGGAAGAGTGCAAACAGAAGAACATCACCGCCATCCTTGGCGTGGGCTTCGACCCAGGTGTCGTCAACGCGTATGCCGCGCTGGCGCAGCAACAGCATTTCGACCGCATTGATTCGATCGACATTCTCGACGTCAATGCTGGCAGCCATGGCAAATATTTCGCCACCAACTTCGACCCGGAAATCAACTTCCGCGAATTCACCGGGCAGGTGTGGAGCTGGCAGAACAGCCAGTGGACCAGCAACACCATGTTCGAAGTCAAACGCACCGACGACCTGCCGGTGGTCGGTTCGCAGAACCTCTACCTCACCGGCCATGATGAAGTGCACTCACTGTCGAAAAACCTCGACGTGCCCAACGTGCGTTTCTGGATGAGCTTCGGCGAGCACTACATCAACGTGTTCACCGTGCTGAAAAACCTCGGCCTGCTGTCCGAAAAGCCGGTCAAAACCGCCGAAGGCCTGGAAGTGGTGCCGTTGAAAGTGGTCAAGGCCGTACTGCCCGATCCCTC
Organism: Pseudomonas trivialis; assembly: GCF_036864995.1. Lineage (NCBI taxonomy): Bacteria > Pseudomonadati > Pseudomonadota > Gammaproteobacteria > Pseudomonadales > Pseudomonadaceae > Pseudomonas > Pseudomonas trivialis. The sequence continues at coordinate 3,138,049 of NZ_CP142151.1, forward strand.
TTCGCTGGCCCCCGGCTACACCGGCAAAACCTGCATCGGCGACCTGGTCAAGGGCACCAAAAATGGCCAGCCGCACGAGATGTTCATCTACAACGTCGCGTGCCATGAAGAAGCCTTCGCCGAGACCGACAGCCAGGGCATTTCCTACACCGCCGGCGTGCCGCCGGTCGCCGCTGCGCTGCTGGTTGCCCGTGGCGAGTGGGATGTGAAACACATGGCCAACGTCGAGGAACTGCCGGCCGAGCCGTTCCTCAAGGCGCTGGACGTGATGGGCCTGCCGACGCGGATCAAGGACGAGAACGGCGACCGTGCGTGGGATGCGATTGCCTGATCGGCGATTGTTGACCGAACAAAAAAATGCGCCCTCAGGGGCGCATTTTTTGTTTGGGGTGGGTTAGCGATTCCCAAAACCAATGAAGATCCAAATGTGGGAGGGGCTTGCCCCCGATGGCTGTGGGTCAGTGACAAATTTATTCACTGACACACCCTCATCGGGGGCAAGCCCCCTCCCACATTTGAATCTCTGTTAGATGTTATTCCAGGTTTCGGGCCGAGTTACTCAACGCCCTTGAACACTGCAACAACGCCGGCGCCAAATGCTTCTCGGCATCCGCCCGGCTCCAGCGACTGGTGGGCGCCACCACATGCACCGCCGCAACGGGCCGGCCATTCGCCCCAAGCACCGGCGCGCCGATGGTCATGTCCCCCAGGAACAGCTCCTGGCCATTCACCGCGTAGCCCTGCTCGCGGACCTGTTGCAACGACTCCAGAATCCGCTCGACCTCCGTCAGCGTCTGGCTGGTGTGTGCAATACGCTGGCTGTTCTCGATCAACACCAACGCCTCATCCTGCGGCAACGCGCTCAAATATGCGCGCCCGGACGCCGTGCAGTACATCGGCACCCGCGAACCAATCGGCATGTGCACCGGCACAAAACCCGAGCTGACAAACCGTGCGATATAGGTCATGTCGTAACCGGCAGGCTCGGTCAGGCACGAAGTTTCCCCGGTCAGGCGGGTCAGTTCCGAGAGGAACGGGTTGGCCACCTCGATCAATGAATGCGCATCCAGGTAACTGAAGCCCAACTCCAACACCCGGGGTGTGAGTTGGTAATGCCGTGTGCGCGAGTGTTTCCGAAGGTAACCCAGGCTTTCAAGGGTAAACACCATGCGCTGGGCCGAACTTTTGGTCATGCCGGCGGCTTCGGCCACCTCTGCAAGGCTCATGCTGCGGCGCTGGGCGCTGAATGCCTTAAGCACCGACAGACCTTTTTCCAGGGATTGGTTGTGCAAACTGTTGCGTTCTTCGGACATGGCGGGCTCACGGCGGCGGTGGGTCAAGCGTGGCGTTATTTCTACTCCAAACCGGAAAAATTGACTACAAAAAATCGCATACCGATACGAAAGGTTCATTTTTTTGATTTTTTATAGCGGAATACGATTTTTATGAATCGAAATGGCACAGAGCTTGCGATTTCATCGCTAACCGCATGCGGTACTGACGATCCGTTTTCCTTCTGGAGTAACCCGATGAACAGTCTTTCGCCCTTGTTTCGCCGCCTTGCCTTCGGCCTGTGTGCCGCGCTTTGCGTTACCGCCGCGCACGCAGAGAGTGCGTCCTCGTACAAAGTCGGTGCAACGGCCAGCGGCTCACCGTTCACCTTTCTGGATATCAAGAGCAACAGCATTCAAGGCGTGATGGTCGACGTGGCCGAGGCCGTGGGCAAGGCCGGTGGTTTTACCAGCCAGATCGAACAGACCAACTTCGCCGCACTGATCCCCTCCCTCACCTCCGGCAAGCTGGACTTCATTTCCGCCGGCATGCTCAAGACCGGGGAACGCACCAAGGTCGTCGACTTCAGCGCCCCGGTGTACGCCTACGGCGAAGGCCTGATCGTCAATGCCGACGACGATACCGCCTACCCCGACCTGATGCCGCTCAAAGACCAGATCGTGGGTGTACAGGCCGGCACCATCTTCTACGATCAACTGAACAAGCTCGGCATCTTCAAGGAAATCCGCACCTACGACTCCATCAGCGAAATGGTTCGCGACCTGTCCCTGGGCCGCATCAAGGCGGCGGTCGGCGACCAACCGGTGGTGGCCTACCAGATCCGCCAGAAGCTGTTCAAAGGCGTAAAACTCGCGCCTGACTACAAGCCCACCAACGTCGGCGAAGTGTGCCTGGTGGTACGCAAAGGCGACGCCGCAACCCTCGAACGCTTGAACAGCGCCATCGCCAGCATCAAGGCCGACGGCAGCCTGGACAGCATCCTCAAGAAGTGGGGGCTCGATACCCAGGTGCGCCCATGAACCTTGCCGAGTTCCTGCAAAACGCCCATGACTTTTTGCCGATCCTGCTGCAAGGGGCCTGGGTGACGATCCAGATCACCGTGCTGTCGTTCCTGCTCAGCAGCGCCATCGGCCTAGTGCTGGCGTTGCTAAAGCTGTCGCCGATCCGCGCGCTGTCGTGGGCGGCCAGCACCATCATCAATGTGATCCGTGGGCTGCCGATCATCGTGCAGCTGTTCTATATCTACTTTGTGCTGCCGGACATGGGCGTGCACCTCACGGCGTTTTATGCGGGCGTGATCGGCATGGGCATCGCCTACTCGGCGTACCAGGCCGAGAACTTTCGCACCGGCATCATCGCCGTTGAACAGGGCCAACGCGAAGCCGCCGAAGCCCTGGGGATGCGCTCGGTGTTGATGATGCGTCGGGTGATCCTGCCGCAAGCGTTTCGCATTGCCCTGCCGCCCTATGGCAACACCCTGGTGATGATGCTCAAGGACTCGTCTTTGGTGTCGACCATCACCGTCGCCGAGATGACGCGCCAGGGCCAGCTGATTGCCTCGTCCACCTTCCAGAACATGACCGTCTACACCCTGGTTGCGCTGCTCTACCTGCTGATGAGCCTGCCGCTGGTGTATGGCCTGCGTCGTATGGAACAGCACCTGGGCCGGAGGAAAAAAGCATGATCGAAGTACGCCAACTGCAAAAACATTACGGCAGCCACCGCGTGCTGCACGGCGTCGACCTCGACGTGGCCAGGGGCGAAGTGGTGTGCCTGATCGGCCCGTCGGGCTCGGGCAAGTCCACCCTGCTGCGCTGCATCAATGCGCTGGAAGCCTACGACGGCGGCGTGATCAATGTGTTCGGCGAAACCGTGCAACGCGGCAGCAAAACCGTTCACGCCCTGCGCAGCCGCATGGGCATGGTGTTCCAGCGTTTCAATTTGTTCCCGCACCGCACCGTGCTGGAAAACGTCATGGAAGGCCCGGTGTATGTCAAACGCGAGCCGTTGCAACACGCGCGCGAAGAAGCCTTGGCCCTGCTGGAAAAAGTCGGCCTCAGCGCCAAGGCCGACGCCTACCCGGAGCAGCTCTCAGGCGGCCAGCAACAACGCGTGGCGATCGCCCGTGCCCTGGCAATGAAACCCGAAGCCATGCTGTTCGACGAACCCACTTCGGCCCTCGACCCGGAACTGGTCGGCGACGTGCTGGAAGTGATGCGCACCTTGGCCGACGAAGGCATGACCATGATCGTGGTCACCCACGAAATGGGCTTTGCCCGCGAGGTGGCCGACCGCGTGTGCTTTCTGCATGGTGGCTACATTGTCGAAAGCGGCCCGGCCGAGCAAGTGCTGGGCAACCCGCAACATGCGCGCACCCAGGATTTCCTGCGGCGTGTGCTGCACCCCACCGGCAATACGCGGAGCCTGTCATGAAGTCGTTGTGGTCGGCGACGGCGCCGTCGGCGGTGCCCACGCCTGGGTTGAGTGAATCGGTGAAGGTCGATGTGGCGATTGTGGGCGCCGGCTACACCGGTTTGTCCACTGCATTGCACCTGGCCGAGCGTGGCGTGAGCGTGTGCGTGCTGGAAGCCAGCGAGCCGGGCTGGGGGGCGTCGGGGCGCAATGGTGGGCAGGTCAATCCGACGCTCAAGTACGACCCGGAGCAGTTGGCGAAAATGTACGGCCCGGAACGTGCCGAACCGTTGATCTGCGCCGTGTCGGATTCGGCCGACTTGGTGTTCAAGTTGATCGAACGCCATGGCATCGATTGCGCGCCGGTGCGCAAAGGTTGGATGCAGGTGTCGTACACCGAGAAAGGCGTGGCCGGGTTGCATGCTCGCGCCGAGCAGTGGGCCCGCCGTGGTGTGCCGGTGCAGCGCCTGGATGTGAATGCCGTGGCGTCGCGCATGGGCAGCGAGGCCTTTGCCGGTGGCTGGTTGGATGGCCGTGCAGGGGCGATCCAGCCGTTGGCGTATGCGCGCGGGTTGGTGGGTGCGGCGTTGGCGGCGGGTGTGCGGATTCATGGTCAAAGCGCGGTTAACGGGTTGCAACGCCATGGCTCGGGCTGGCAATTGCAGACCGCCAATGGCGCGCAAGTCACGGCCGATCAAGTGGTCCTCGCCACCAATGGCTACAGCGGCAACCTATGGCCAGGCATGGCGCAGAGCATTCTGGCGGCGAACAGTTTCATCGTCGCCACCAAGCCGTTGAGCGGGCAAGCGGCCGACAGCATTTTGCCGGGGCAGGAAACCGTGTCCACGGCGCAGCGGCTATTGCTGTATTTCCGTAAGGACAGCCATGGACGCTTGTTGATGGGTGGCCGCGGGCTGTTCAACGATCCCACATCGCCCAATGATTTTGCGCACTTGGAGCGCTCGCTGGCATTGCTGTTTCCACAACTGGGGCCGCTGGAATTCGAGTACCGCTGGGCCGGACGTATCGCAATCACCCGAGACTTCATGCCCCATGTGCATGAGCCTGCACCGGGACTGACCTTGGCGTTGGGCTGCAATGGCCGGGGGATTGCGCTGTGTACCAGCCTGGGCCAGCAATTGGCCGGGCGCTTGTGCGACAACCAGGCGGAGTTTGCCTACCCGGTCACGCCGTTGCAGCGCTTGCCGATGCATGGGTTGCAGCGGTTTTACATTGGGGCGGGGGTGGCATGGTACAGCCTGCTTGACCGACTCAACGTGAGCTGACACCGCCATCACAAACATCACAAAACTCTGTGGGAGGGCTTGCCCCGATTGCGGTGGCCCAGTCCACTTATCATTGGCTGAGACTTGGTCATTGGGAGCAAGCCCACTCTTGTCAGGCACAAAATAAATCGTTGATTTAAAAGATGAAGTTTCAGACAGCCTCATTCCTGTGGCGAGCAGGCTTGTCCTGCGTTGGGCTGCGCAGCAGCCCCAAAACCATGCTCCGGGCAGTGTCAGGCACCCCGTGTTTTCCTTGATTGGGGGCGCTACGCACCCCAACGCGGGGCAAGCCCGCTCGCCACAGGGACTCCAGTTTGCTGCGCGACAGCGCTAAATCGAAGACTTGGCGGAGCCTCCCACACTCAAAACACCGACCAGCCAATCCGCTCACTCAGCAACTCCAGCGCCTTCATCCCCGCCAGCGAGTTCCCGGCGGCGTTCAACTCCGGCGACCACACGCACACCGTAAATTGCCCCGGCACCACCGCGACGATCCCGCCGCCTACCCCGCTCTTGCCGGGCAACCCTACCCGATAGGCAAAATTGCCCGCCTCGTCGTACAGGCCGCTGGTGGCCATGATCGAGTTGACCTGTTTGGTCTGGCGCGCGGTGAGGATCTGTTCGCCGCTGTGGGCGCTCACGCCTTCGTTGGCCAGGAAGCTGAAAGCCTTGGCCAGGTCCAGGCAGCTCATCTGCAAGGCGCAATAGTTGAAGTAGCTGTGCAGCACCGCGTCGACGTCGTTGTGGAAGTTGCCGAAGGATTTCATCAGGTAGGCCATGGCCGCGTTGCGCGCACCATGCTGCGCTTCGGAGTCGGCGACGATGCTGTTGACCAGGATCTGTGGGTTGCCTGACAGGCGCCGGACGAAGTCGCGCATCGACAGAATCGGCACGGCGAAGCGCGACTGGTTGATGTCGCAGATCACCAGAGCGCCAGCGTTGATAAACGGGTTGCGCGGGCGGCCGCGCTCGAATTCCAGTTGCACCATGGAGTTGAACGGTTGCCCCGAGGGCTCGTGGCCCAGGCGCTCCCAGATGGTTTCGCCGCCGTGGTCGATGGCCTGCACCAGGCTGAACACCTTGGAAATGCTCTGCACCGAGAACAACGTGTCGGCATCCCCGGCGCAGTAGGCGGCGCCGTCGTTGCCGTACACCGCGATGCCCAGCTGGTTGGCGGTTACATCGGCCAGCGCGGGGATGTAGCCGGCAACTTTGCCCTGGCCGATCAGTGGACGAACTTCGTCGAGAATCGCGTCCAGCAGCGCCTGCATGTCTTGTCCTGTCATCGTGCCTTGCATCGTGGATAAGCGGGGCGCGGAGGATACCGCAAAGCTGCGGATCAGGCAGGTGCCGCGCTCAGATTAACGCTGCACCGGGATGCGGATATCGCCGCTGCGGCACTGGGTCTTCACGCTTGTGGGGCAACCGGCAAAGCGCAGATCCTTGCTCAGGCACACGCGCACTTCGGACAACACCTTGCCCTTGCAGATCACCGCCACGCTGTGATTGCCCATGGACGGGTTGCTCTGGCGAAACAGCGCTTCGATTTCAGCGGCCTCAAGATAATTGGGCACGTTGAACGGTTGCAGTTGCTGCGCAATCTGCACGGAGGCCAGCGCAGCATCCGTCGCGTCGAGGTAACGCGTGGCGTCCAGGCCGCTGCATGTGCCGTGCTTGCTCCACTCATGCTTGAGCAGTGCCTGCGTGGGGAATATCAACGCGCCCTTGGCCAGCTCGGCGTCCGACAGCCGTGAACGTGGATCACACGCCGACGGCCAGCCACCCTTCGCGTATTGCGGCCAAAGCCCGTGCAGCACAAAGCCATATCCCTTGCCCGAACATTGTTCGTTGGCCGGGTGCGTGAGGCAGAACGTCGGCGACCACGACAACGACAACACATAAAAATCAAAATCCCCGGCAGGACGCTGCTCGCGTGGCGCTGCAGTCACACTTGCGGCCAGGACCAGCCATACGGCCATCCAGTATTTCATGGGTCTATTCCTTGAAAAGGCTGATCCTGGCACGGCTAGCCGGGATGGTTGGGGTTACGTTGTAGCACCTTGTCGAGGATACGATCGGTCTTCAGCGCTTCGATCGCCTGAGAGGGATGCTCGGCCTCACCACGGATGTGTGCATTCATCGCCAGCACGTGATGCCACTGGATGTGTGCATGGCACGGCACTTCCAGCACCTGGTGGGTCTGCCCTTCAAGGTACAGAGGCTGGTCTTCGAACACGGAAAATGTAATGCGACCCAGGCTGCCAATCAGCTCGACCTTGTCTTCACGGCGGTCCGCGACGAAATTCCAGCAGCCCATGCCCAGGGCACCGTTGGCGAAGGTCCAGCAGGCCGTCACCGCGTCTTCGGCGGCATAGTGCCCGGCCTGCCGTGCGGTAAAGCCCGACACCTCGACAATGTCCCCGGCCAGGTACTGGAACAGGTCGAAGCCATGACTGGCCAGGTCGGCAAAATAGCCGCCGCCGGCAATGGCCGGGTCGGTGCGCCAGTTGGCGGCACTGGCGTCATTGGCGGCCGGCGGTTTGCACAGGGTCCAGGTCAGGTGGCGCAGTTCGCCAATGCGGCCCTGTTGCAGCCAGTCGCGTACCTGCTGAAAGCGCGGCAGCGAGCGCCGGTAATAGGACACGAACAGGTGCAGCCCGGCGCGCTCGAAGGTGCGCTGCATCAAGGCGCTCTGTTCGGCATTCAGCGACATGGGTTTCTCGACGCAGCAATGCTTGCCGGCTGCGGCCACCATCAGGCTGTAGTCGAGGTGACTGTCGGGGGGCGTGGCGATGTAGACCGCGTCCACTTCGGGGTCGTCGATCAGCGCCTGGGCGTCGGTGTAATAGCGTGCAATGCCATGGCGCGTCGCATAATCGCGCACGGCCTCCTCGCGACGCCCCATCACGGCCACCAGGGCAGAACCTGGCGCTTTATAGAAAGCGGGTCCACTCTTCAACTCAGTGACGTTGCCACAGCCGATCATGCCCCAACGTACGGTGTTCATCGGTTTTCCTCGTCCTTTTCGTTCAAGCGGGCAGTATCCACATACATACCCCGGCACGCCATAACCACTTAGCATGACAATTGCATTACAATTTTGTGACATTCATTTGCTGCGGGGGCACAGACGATGAAAATCAGAGCCACGGTCATTTGCGAACACGAGGGACACATTCTTTTCGTGCGCAAGGCCAGATCCAAATGGGCCTTGCCGGGTGGCAAGGTCGAACGCGACGAACGCCCGGTAGGCGCGGCAGAACGCGAGCTGGAAGAAGAAACCGGGCTGAACGTGGACGGGTTGCTGTACCTGCAGGAGCTCAAGGCACGCGACACGCTGCACCATGTGTTCGAGGCCTCGGTGGTCAATATCGACCAGGCGCGACCGCGCAACGAGATTGTCGATTGTCGCTGGCATGCCTATGGGGATGTCGATCAGCTCGATACCACCGATGCCACTCGGCATATCGTTAAATCGTTTGTGCGGCGTTTGTAAGGGTCAACTTGCGATCCTCAAGTGCCCGCACTGAATCACCCCTTATCGGTGATCCTGCCCGCTCAGCGTGCAGCAGTTGGACGTCAATCTTACGCCCCGGACAGAGGCCACACTGGCAGCCCTTTCCATTTGTGAACAAAGCAGCCACCGCTCGACGGCCGCTTGCCGCTGCCGATCCACCTTGGCGTTGTACTGCACGAAGTAAACGCCCAGCAGCACCGCGACACCCAGCACTGCGGCGGCGAAGTAGCCGAAGCTATCTGACGATGATGGTTCCGGCGCAGTCAAGAGTGACGGGCGCCCTGCTCTTTCCGGCGTTCGCATACAGGCCTCCAGGGTGAAGTGCGCGATTGTATGCAAATGGAGACACAGCATCTGTCGTGGATTTGTAAGCGCTGCGGCAGGTAACCCCCGGGGATCCTCAGCGCCTCAGCCCTTCATTTGCGCGCGACCCGGTAGCGCAGGCATTCCTGATAGAAGCTTTGGCGAATCGCCTCGGGCTTGAGCCGTGATCGACTGTCGTAGGTTTGCTCGGTGATACCCATGGCCATCATGTGCATCCACGGCTTGTTGAACTTGATGGTCTGGATCTTCTGCCGAGCGGCATAGAGCGACACGCCCGACAGCTTGAGTTCCTGAGCCCTGGCCGCCGTACCGGCCCCCCAACTGCACATGTATTTGTCACCTTCGCGCAGCTCCCGTGCCTGCACGGCAGCCGCGCCGCCGGTCAGGGAGCAGGCGAACAGCATGATTCCAACAGTGCGCATGTGCTTCCTCACCTAACCACCTGAAAATAAAAGCGATTCTGGCGAGGATTTTGTTACATGGGGGCCATCAGATTGCCTTATTTACCACTGATAGGTGGCGCTCGCCTGCACGGTGCGCTGTGAGCCGTACCAGCACCACGAATATGACAGGCACGACGCGACGTATTCTTTATTTGCAAGGTTGGAGGCGTTCACGGCCAGGCGCAGGTTGTCCTTGGGGTTGGCAATGTTGGGAATGTCGTAGTGCACCGCCGCGTCGAACAACGTGTAACCCGGCACCTTCAGGGTATTGGCGGTATCGCCCCATGAAGAGCCGACATAGCGCGCACCGGCTCCCACGCCAAAGCCTTTCATCTGGCCGTCGTGAAAGGTGTAGTCCGCCCACGCCGATGCCGTGTGACGTGGCAGACCGTACGTCGTGGTGCCTTTGACCGGAACCGCCGGGCCGATGCCGATATCGGTGATCGGCGCATACTGCGCGGTGCTGTTGGACTGGCTGGCGCGATTATCCAGATAGGCATAGGCGGCGGTTATATCCAGGTTGTCGTTGAGGCTGGCCTTGCCTTCCAGCTCAAAGCCACGGGATTGCTGTTCGCCATCCTGGATCGAGCAGCGGCCGTTACCGCACATATGGGACGGGTCCGGATCAAGGGTCGGAACGTTACTCTGACGCAGGTCGAAAATGGCTGCGGTGATAAAGCTGTTGCTGCCCGGCGGCTGGTACTTGATGCCGATTTCATACTGCTTGCCTTCGGTCGGCTTGAACACCGAACCGCCGTAGCCGGTGCCCGACTGCGGATTGAACGACTCCGCATAACTGGCATACGGCGCCAGGCCGTTATCGAACAGATACACCAGACCGACTCGACCAGTGAACGCATGGCTGTCCAGGGAGGACTTGCTCTTGGCGCCGTTGCTCAGCGCCTTGGTGGTGCTGTCGGTGCTGGCCCAGTCATAGCGACCGCCGAGCAGCAGCACCCATTTGTCCCACTTCATTTGCTCTTGCAGGTACACCCCGGTCTGTTCACTGCGCGACGTGGCGTCGGTGCCGAAGGCAGGGGTGGCCACGGGCGCGCCGTAGACCGGATCGAAGATATCCAGGTTCGGTCCCTTGCCGTAGCCCGCCTTGGTGTCGGTACTGGTGTTCTGGTAATCCAGGCCCGTGAGGAAGGTGTGCTGCAACGGCCCGGTATCGAATTTGGCCTGCAACTGGTTATCGACGGTGTAGGCGTCCATGTCCACGTCAGTGGCGATGGTCGAGCGCGTGGCGGTGCGGTAATCGGCCTGCAGGTTGCTGCTGTAGATGCTGCGATAGATGCCTTCGGCACGCAGGTAACGGGCGTTCTGGCGCACGGTCCAGACATCGTTGAAGTGATGTTCGAACGCATAGCCGAGGGAGTAGTACTCGCGGTCACTCTTCTCGAAATTCTTCTCGCCATCATAGAAATCCACATCGATCCTGCGCCCGGTCGGGCTGTGCAGCACCGAGCCCCAGGCCGGCACCGAACCGTAGGACGCACCCTTCGGGTCCTTCTGAAAATGCCCCAGCAAGGTCAGCGAAGTGGCGTCATCCGGGCGCCAGGTGAAGGCGCCGGACAGCGATTGGCGACGGGTTTCGGTGTGTTCCACCTGGCCATCGGCGTCGTCGAAAAGTCCGGCAACGCGGTAGGCATATACCCCCTGATCGTCAATCGGCCCGCTCAGGTCGAAGGTGGTGCGTTTTTTGTTGAAGGTGCCGTACTCCACGCCCACTTCATGGAACGGCGTATCCAGCGGGCGTTTGGTGACCATGTTGATCACCCCGCTCGGCGTGCCCTGGCCGTACAGCACCGACGCCGGGCCGCGCAGCACTTCAACGCGCTCCAGGTCGAACGCGTCCTTTTGCGGCAGGGCGTCGCGGCTTGACGGCACGCGCAGGCCGTCCAGGTAAGTGGCCGGGGCGAAGCCACGGATGGTGAGCTGGTCGAGACGCGAAGCGGTGGCGCCCCGGGTTTCCGGAACCACGGCGGCGCTGTAGCGCAGGATCTGATTGAGGCTTTCGGCGTTCTGCGCGCGCATCTGGTCCTTGGTGACCACGGAGATCGACTGCGGGGTTTCGATCAGCGCCGTATCAGTCTTGGTGCCCGACAGGCTGCGGCTGGCCACATAGCCGGTCACCGGCCCGGTCGGGCTTTCGGTCTGGTAAGCCGCGCTGATGGTGGTGGCCTGCAACTCCATGGCGCCGCCGCTATCCGGGACGGCTTCGAGCCGGTAACGGTCGGCGGCAATTTTCAGCGCCTGCAAGCCGCTGCCAGCGAGCAACCGGGCCAGTGCCGCATCCGTCTCGTACTGCCCGCTGAGGCCACCGCTGCGCTTGCCTCGGGTCAGACGCGCATCAAAAGCCAGCACCAGCCCTGCCTGCTCGGCCAGGCTATTGAGTGCCTGACTCAGATCACCGGCCGGAACCTGAAAGCGGCGCAAGGCGCTGCTGCTGTCTTCGGCAAAGACTGGCTGGACCGCCAGCAACGGCATGGCGGCAAAGGCGATCGCCACTGACAGGGCCAGTGGATGCAAGGGACGGGCAAGGCGCGACATGGAAAATCCTGCGTAATGAAGGTTCTATTAACCATGACGGCCAGGTCGCAACATCGGGCAAGGATGAGAGCGATTTTTATTTGAGCGGGTGCTTTGCAAGCAGACGGGTTGCGATATTGTGTGGCTCGTTGGCCTGGTTTTCAGCGGGTTTTCTGCGCGGTGTGTCAGCCTTTTCTGTTTTGTACAACCGTTCATGCGCGGGCTTTTTGCTGGGGCAGAATCCGACGCCTTGACCCCTGCCGAGACGTCACGGATGTCCCACGCTGCCCACATTCCAACTCACCAAAAGGTTCGCAAAGAAATGAGCTATCTTGACGACGAAATAGTCAAAAATTTTAACCAACTGAATATCGAATTCGAAATCTCGCCAGAAGCCGAGCACGATTTAATTGTTGAAAAAATAAATGCAATCGTTCCTTTCTTTGGAAACCAGATAGCTTGGAGCCAATTCAAGGAAAATACTCATATTGGTCCGTCTCCATCACAGGCCACGCTAGCGTTATTAGATAAAAAAATAAAAGAAGCCACTAAGCACAATGTAATTTTTATTGGTGACGCGACCGACAATGCCTATTCAATTTCAGCCACAGACCTAATGCAATCACTGCAAATTTTTTCAAAAACACCCCAGCACACTTACATACTTCAAAAACAGCTGGATTGGATTGCTTGCATTTCATTTGAGGGCGACATTGATTTCGCGATTTTTTAGCTTGGCCCAATAGATAACCAATACTTCTTGAAAAAGCATATATCTTACGCAGCCAGCTAAAGAAACATCGTCTGATCCACCCACTAATCCAAGAACTGGCAAACTTGACAAAGAACGGATCATCTCTAAAGACTCAAAACAAAGTATTCGCTATGGTTCGCACGAAATGAATAGCAAACCGACCAAACATCACTATCATGAGGAAACGTGGACATTTGAGCTAAAAACAAACACTATGAATTTGGACAATACAGTCGTTAGAGTCCATTTAAAGAAGAAGTAACATGCAGGTACGAATAACCGAAACGTTCGAAAATGCGAACGCATCACATGTGAAATTCCAATCACCTGTTGGAGACGGAATTGGAGTATGTACAGATGCCAGTATTAAAACTGGAGCAAGTCTCGACGTGGAACTCGACCTGGACGAGGTCTTTTCATGGGGGCGAAATATCAGACCGTCGCTTTGTAAGACTCCGCAAATCATGGTCATAAACGGCATAACACACATCACCGCAAAGCTCATTCAGAGTTCCGACAATGAGTTCGCAGCCCTGCAGGTTGGCGACTCTATAATCCTAATTGAACTCGACGGGCCTATGCCTCAAGAACACGAATTCGTTGATCTAAAAGCTGCAAAGATCCATCTCTATCCGACGAATATCTGAGCAGGCTTGAATTCCAAACCGCTAACAAACGCCCATCGCCAAACACGACGGCGAATTAAAATACCTATTCAACTTGGCAAACCTCGCCCACCCGCCCTCTTGAAAATCCATCAATTCCAAGACTCAAATCGTCCTCGCAATATCGCCATGACTATCGCGCCAAACCTATTGCAAATCGCAACAGTGGCCCGCAGAGAAATACAACACAGCCCGTAGCTACACCAGCCATGCAATGGCAATAAACCCCATCGCACCCAGAAATATGCCTGGCACCAAGGGCCGAACGCTGGCACTGGTCCGGTGGCAAATTCGCCCGGAAACTGTACTGTGCACCGGCATTGCACAAGGGCTGCTTCGCAGCCCAACGCGGGACAAGCCCGCTCGCCACGAAAGCTCACTCCCTACAACAATTACTCTTTCAAGCCAGCCTCAACCTTCTGCGCCACCTCCGCCGTCAACCAGGCTTTCCACACCTCAGGATGTTCCTTGAGAAACGCCTGGGCCACTTGCCTTGGCGCTGTGTGATTTTCGCTCATGGTTGCCAGGGCCTTGTTCAATGGATCGATAGGGAACTGGACCTTGGTGAAGAACTCGGCGATCTGCGGATGTTGCTGCTGGAATGGCGTGGATACGCCAATGCTCAGCTTGGACGCCAGCGACCGGGTAGGACGAGGGTTGGGATTGTCGGCGTCGGTGAGGGTCTTCCACGCGTCGGCGTCAAACGGTGGTTCTTCCAGCTGAATCAGTTTGTAGCGACCCATTAATGGAGTCGGCGACCAGTAGTAGAACAATACCGGTTTGCCTCGGCGGATCGATGAGGCTATCTCGGCGTCCAATGCCGCGCCCGAGCCGCTGCGGAAGTTCACGTAGCTGTCGTCCAGGCCATAGGCCTTGAGCTTCTGCTTGTTGACCACTTCGGACGTCCAGCCGATGGGGCTGTTGAGAAAGCGGCCCTTGCCGGGCGACTCCGGGTCCTTGAACACGTCCTTGTAGCGCGCCAGGTCCTGCACGGTCTTCAGGTCCGGCGCCAGCGGCTTGAGGCCTTTGGACGGGTCACCCTTGACCACGTATTCCGGCACCCACCAGCCTTCTGTAGCGCCCTTGACCGTATCGCCCAGGCCCACCACTTTGCCTTCTGCTTCAGCCTTGATCCACACCGGGCTGCGGCCGGCCCATTCTTCGCCGATCACCTGGATATCGTTTTTCGCCAGGGCGGTTTCCAGGGTGATGGTGGTGCCGGGCAAGGTGTCGGTGGGCAAGTCATAGCCCTTTTCGACGATAAAACGCAGCACTTCGGTGATCAGGCTGCCGCTTTCCCAGTTCAGGTCGGCAAAATGCACGGGGGCCTGCGCCGCCGACACCGGCAACGACAGACTCAACGTCGTCACAGCCGCAGCCAACAGGGTTCTCAATCCTTTCATGCCTTCCCACCTCGCATCTGTGCAGCCACTGACGGACGGCTTGCTGCCTATGCGCGAAGCCTCTGAATAGTTAAGTCAGCTCAACTGTAGTAGAGGTTCCGCAAAGAGAAAGGAATCAAAGAGCCTGCTGTGGTTACTCGCTGGCCTTGAAGGTCACCAGCTCACCCTTGCGCCACTTGGCGGCTTTGCCGGTTACGGCCTTGAGGGTCTTGGTCAGGCCTTCCTGCAGCTGTTCATGGGCGGCGAATACCAGCATCACGCTGTGGCCTTCCTTGAACACGATGCCCTGGCCTTCGGCTGACGAAACAAAGGCGTAATCGCCCAGGCCGTACACCGTCAACTTGATATCGCGAAACTTCAATTCGAACTTGCCACCCTCGCGACTGGGCAACACGGCGGCGCGAAAATGGTCGCCCACCTTCAGTTCCAGACGTGGCTTGTCGTCGACGACCAGGGCCGCCTCGGTGTCGATTTCGGCAATGTAGATGCCTTCCGGCGTCTGTTCAGTGATGTAAACAAACCGCGATTGAAACTGCTTGACCAACTTTGCGCGCAAATCACCCAGCACGAACAACGCGTGCATATCCAGATTACTGACTGCCAAGGAAACGCCCCCACATTGAAATAGTGCCGCCCGCCGGAGCAGGCAGCACAAAAAAACGGCCCTCAGGCACGATCACATAGTCGTTAAAAAACTGAAGAAAACCCTGCTGCGCCTTAAGACTAGTACAGGCATGCACGATGGACCTTGTGCAAGGTCATCGGCGTCACAGCAAATCACAGGTTCAACGGCCAGGGAATACGGGCCGCGCTACTTCAGAGAATAACCCGGTCCAGCGCGCACAATTCCGACGCACCTACAAAACAAAACACTTGAACACGGAACCAGACGGGTTGCCGGCGACAATACTAAAACAGCACCGCCGTTCAAAACCACTCGAAACGCTGCCGATGAGTGCACAGGATCAATCAAAAGGAGCTGACCATGCAACCACGCCTACACGATGCTACGTCTTCCCGTACCTGTTCATCTGCGCAGGACGGGCGCCAATACTACTGCCTGCCTGACCTCGAGGGGTACTCCAATTCCGTTCTTTACCGCGTTGTACCGGCCGGACGCAACTTCTTCCATATTCTGGAAGTGACCAGCGGCAGAATTCGCGGCTTTCGCAGCCACCACGGCAAGGCCTGCGAACTGGCCCGGCAACTGGAAGCCAGCCTGTACGCCCTTCACGGGACGAGCGGTTCGTCACACCGATGACTTTACTGCGCCACCATCCTTCAACAACTGCCATACTGCCGCGTCCATTGAAGTTTGCCCATGTGGGTGCGGTTTCAGCAGTGCAGTTACCTTGAAGGGAAGGCAATACGTGACGGAATTTGATATTGGCGAGTTTTTCATCCACGGCGATGCAAGGGAAATAGAAGGTGAGTTTCAGGCGGTGATCGTGATGCGCGCCAAACCGCCGCTGACCACCGTTACCACACATCAAGTGGAAAAAGACCGTTGGTTCAAGACATTCGAGACGGCTGCGGTCGCTGGCCGCGAGTCAGCCCAGGCGCTCAAGGCCGCTGTGGATTCAGGCGCCCTGACCTCCTGAGAATCGGATCGAACTCTGGCGGACCACAGGTCTCCCATGCATACGATGGTCAGCCCGCATGGAGAAACCGATGGACACTACTACCCCGACGCTGGAAACCCTGTTCGATCAACTGGGCCTGGATTCAAGCCAGGCAGGGATCGAGCGCTTCACCGCAGAACACCGCCTGCCCAATGACGTAAAGCTGATCGATGCGCCGTTCTGGAGTGAGCAGCAGGCGAGCTTCCTCAAGGAGCAATTGCATGTTGACGCTGAATGGGCGCCGGCCGTGGATGATCTGAATGCGTTGCTGCATGAATCCCCGGAAGCCTGATTCATCCCACAGCCAGATAACCGTGGCGGCGAACTAAACCTTGGCCGCCTCGGGCTTATAGCCCAGACGCAGACCGCCCCAATGCCGGCCTTTGACCCTGATCGGCACAGACAGGTCATGCATCAACTCACCCGTATCGCGGGTATAGGTTTGCAATAACACCGCCTGCTGATGACTGCCGCAGCGGATGCCGGTGCGGTCCTCGAACTTGCGCTTGGTGCGATTTTGCACCGCGTCCACCTGAGCATCTCCCGTCAACGCCTGTGAAAACGCCTGGTTATGCGTCGGCACGTAGCCCTGCGGCGTACAGGCAATCGCAAACACCAGCCCCTCATGGCGCGGCAGCAACGCTTCCTGTATCGCCGGCAGCACCTTGTCGGTGTAACCGTCAAAACGCGTGTGATATTTACTCGGGCTGGTATTGGGTATCAACGTATAGCTGCGGTCGAACAGGTCATCCAGGCTGATTCGGCCCTGCTGCACATCCGCCTCGAACTGTTCGGCGATACGGTTGGCACCCTCGCGGGCCAGATCGTAGACACGCTGGTGATAGTCATCCAGACCGACCTCGGCCAGGCGCTCGCTGATGGTTTCCGCCTGCCCTTCCATCTGCACCGCGGCGTCAGCCAACTGGCGCGTCTGCTGGTCGCTCACCGTGAGGTCACTGCGCATCTGCTCCACCGCATGAAACAGGCTGTCGAGTTGCGCGCGGTTGGTGTCGCTGCCCTGGGCGATTTCGTTGACCTGCCCTTCCACATCCGCCGCCAGGCTGGCGATGGTCTCCAACTGTTCGCCGGCTTCTTCCACCTGCGCAACGCCGGTATTGAGGTCCGCCGACAGTTGGCGAATCTGCTCCACCACCTGGGCCGTGCGCTGCTGGATATCCGCCACCATTACCCCGACCTCATCGGTGGCCTTGGCCGTACGCCCGGTCAGCCCCCGCACTTCATCGGCCACCACCGCAAATCCGCGGCCGTGCTCGCCGGCCCGTGCCGCTTCAATGGCGGCGTTCAAGGCCAGCAGGTTGGTCTGGCTGGCGATGGACTGGATTACCAGGGTCACACGCTGGATTTCTTCGCTGCGCTGGCTCAAGGCTTCGATCAGCTCACGGCTGGCGTTGGCGCGCTGGCTGAGCTGGTGCATGCGTGTGATGGACTGGGCCAGCACCTCGCGGCCCTCGCTGCTGCGCTGATGGGCCTGGCTGGCCGCGCCGAGGGCCTGCCGGCTGAGCTGGGCGGTCACTTGTTCGGTGCCGATCATCACTTCAGCGCTGCTGACGATCTGTTTGGCCGCACTCAGCTGGGATTGCAGGCGCGCCGCCAGTTGCTTGACCGAATAGGCCACGCCTGCGGCTGACAATGCGTTATGGCTGGTGGTATGGGAAAGGTCGCGTGTGAGCTCGCCGATCGCGTCAACGGCGTTGATCGAGGTCACGGCAGGGGTGCGGGGTTTCAAGCGCGGCAGCCAGATCACCAGCAAGGCCAGTGGCAGACACAGGTACAGCGGCAGGCCGGCAAAAGCCAGGCCCAGCAGCACCAGCACCATCGCGGCGCTCTGCACAAGCGGCATCAGCCAGACGGGCAGCCTGCTCACCGTTTGCGGCGGCATTGCCATGCCCATCAGAGATCCATCTCCAGCCATCGTCGTTACCCCACTGCTTGTCGTTGTTGTGCCTGCATTAAACGCCACTATCGGGCCATTATCCATGGGCCTTTAGTGGGGGCTTGCAGCACATCAACAGAGGGGGCTTAACGGGTATTGCCCTGGGGGGCCGCAGGCACGGCGCCCCAGCTTCACGGCATCAGGCCTGGCGCTGATGCTTGTCGATCTGCTCGTGGCGCTCTTGGGCCTCGATGCAGTATTTGGTGGTAGGGCTGATCAGCAGGCGCTTGAGGCCGATAGGCTCGCCGCTGTCGTCACACCAGCCAAAGGAATCTTCCTTGATACGCTCCAGGGCGCGTTCCAACTGCGGCAGCATGCGCTGGTCACGGTCGATGGCATTGACCAGCCAGGTGCGCTCTTCTTCAACGGAGGCGGCGTCGGCCGGGTCGGCCGGGGTGTCCAGGCTTTCAATGGCGATACGGTTCTGCTCAATGCGCTCGTGGTGTTCGACTTTCATGTCCTGCAGCAACTTCTCGAAAAAAGCGTGCTGTTCGGCATTCATGTAGTCATCCGCCGGCATGGCCAGCAACTTTTCCTTTGTCATTGATTTCTCTATAAAAAAATACGTGCATTAAGGCGAATAAGGGAGCGTTCCGGTCGACCTCTGCAGGTCTCGGAAGGGCGCCATCCATTCCAAGCGCCACCCGGCACTCAATTTAAGAGGGGCGGCAGTCTAAGGCCGACTTGAGGGCGCAGCAACTGAAATGACAGGCATTTTTTCCCGATTAACCCCCAAAGGCACCAGGACGGGCTTGGCGAATGGTTATCGGAGTGCGTTTATAGCAGGAAAGTTCGTAAAGCGGCTATAAGCCGCATGCTGCAAGCGACAAGCTGCAAGGCGTTCCACTTCAGCTTGCCGCTTGCAACTTGCCGTTCAGCGCTTGAGCTTGCGTTTGTTGCGGTATTGGTCAATCACCACCGCCACCACAATGATCAGCCCCTTGATGATGTCCTGGATATACGCATCCACCCCCACGAAGGTGAACCCGCTGGCCATCACCCCGAGGATCAGCGCGCCAATTACCGTGCCGGTGATGCGCCCTACCCCGCCCGCAAGGCTGGTGCCGCCGATCACCGCAGCAGCAATCGCGTCCAGCTCATAGGACATGCCCATGCCGGCCTGGCCGGTGGCAGCACGTGCCGAGGCGACTACACCGGCCAGGCCCGCGAGCAGGCCGGCGATGCTGTAGACGATGATCAGGTGGCGCTTGACGTTGATGCCCGACGTGCGCGCGGCCTGCATGTTGCCGCCGATGGCGTAGGTGTACTTGCCGTACTTGGTGTAACGCAGGGCGATGTGGAAGATCACCGCCACCACCAGAAAGATGATCACCGGCATGGCGCCATGGCCGATGGCGGTGTAGGAATCCGACAGCATGCTCACCGGCTGCCCTTCGGTGTAGTAGCGCGCCAGGCCACGGGCCGAAACCATCATGCCCAGCGTCGCAATAAATGGTGGAATGCCGGTCACCGCAATGATGCTGCCGTTGATCGCGCCGGCCAGCAGCCCCACACCGAGCCCCATTGCCACCGGGATCCACACCGGCAGGTCGGTGAGCGATGGAAACACCGCGCGGGAAAAGTCCGAGGTCTGCGCCAGGCTGGCGGCAATCATTGCCGACAGCGCCAGCACCGAGCCCGACGACAGGTCGATGCCGGTGGTGATGATCACCTGGGTCACCCCGATAGCCAGCAAACCGATGATCGACACCTGCAATATCATCAGCACCAGGCGCTGGGAGTTCATCAAAAAGCTCTGGTCCCGCACGATCCAGCCGAACAGCTCAAACACCAGGCCGATGCCGATCAACACCAGGAATATGCTCAGTTCGGTGGGCAAGCGCCGACGATGCTTGACCGGGGCCGTAGCCGGCTTGTTGTCCGTTATTGCGTTCATAGCCAATCACCTTCTTATTCTGTAATCAGTGGACTGCGGTCATACCCGACGCCAGTTGCATGACTTTTTCCTGGGTCGCCTCGCTGCGATCCAGCGTGCCCATCAGGTCGCCTTCGTGCATCACCATCACCCGGTCGCTCATGCCAAGCACCTCGGGCAGCTCCGACGAAATCATGATCACCGCCATGCCTTCGCTGGCCAGGAACGAGATCAAGCGATAGATCTCGGCCTTGGCGCCCACGTCGATACCACGGGTCGGTTCATCCAGGATCAGCAAGCGTGGATGGGTCATCAGCCAGCGCGCCAGCAAAGCCTTCTGCTGATTACCGCCGGACAGGGTGTCGATGCACTGCTCCAGCGACGGGGTTTTGACCCGCAGCTTCTTGCACATGTCTTCGCACAGCGCGCGCAAGGCTTTCTGCTGGATAAAACCATTCTCCGAATAGTGTGGCAGCACGGCCATTTCCATGTTTTCCAGCACCGACAGGCACGGGAACAGACCGCTGAGCTTGCGATCCTCGGTCAACAGCGCAAAGCCCTTCTCGATGGCCATGTGCGGGTCGCTGATGCGCACCGGCGTGCCGTCCAGGGTGATCTGTCCGCTGGTGCTGGGGGTGATGCCGAAAATGGCTTCGGCCACATTGGTACGGCCCGAGCCCATGAGCCCGGCAATGCCGAGGATCTCGCCGGCGTGCAGGTCAAACGATACGTCCTTGAACACGCCGTCCAGCGTCAGGTCGCGCACCGACAGCAGCACGTCGCCAATCGGCGTCTCCCGCACCGGGAACAACTGGCTAAGCTCACGGCCCACCATCATCGAGATCAGGCTGTCGCTGTTCATGCTGTCGGCGCGCTGCAAACCGATGTAGCGGCCGTCACGAAAAACCGCCACTTCATCGGCGATGGCGAACACTTCGTTCATCTTGTGGGTGATGTAGACAATGCCTTTGCCCTGGGACTTGAGGTCGGCAATGATCGAAAACAGGTGGGCGACTTCCTTCTCGGTAATCGCCGAGGTCGGTTCATCCATGATCAGGATGTCGGAGTCGTAGGACACTGCCTTGGCAATCTCGACCATCTGCCGCTCGGCGATGCTCAGGTTGCCGACCTGCTCCTCGGGGTCCAGGTTGATGCGCAGGCGCGCCAGTAACTCGGCGGTGCAGCGATGCATTTCGCGGTGGTTGACCATGTGCAGGCTGTTGAGCTGCTCACGGCCGATCCAGATATTCTCGGCGATGCTCATGTGCGGCATCAAGTTGAGTTCCTGATGGATCATCGCGATGCCCGCCTTCTGCGCGGCCAGCGGCGTTTCAAACACGATCGGCTGGCCCCGCAGACGGATTTCGCCGGCGTCGGGCTGGTAGATGCCGGCGATGATTTTCATCAAGGTCGACTTGCCGGCGCCGTTCTCGCCCATCAGCGCCAGCACCGAGCCCGGGCGTACGCGCAATTGCACATCGTCCAGGGCCACGACGCCGGGAAAGCCTTTGCTGATGTTGACGATTTCCAGCAGGTAGGGTTCGTCCAGCGCCAGTGGCTGGATACCAGGGGGCTGCGAGGCAGTCGCTTGAGCGAGCATGAGGAGTACTCCATCTGCAGGGCGGCCGTGACCGCCCTGCCGCTTATTGTTGTTATGTCACTGCTATTTGAAGTCGTTGACGTTGTCGGGCGTGATCAGCTTGAACGGGATAATCACGTTCTGCTCGACGGGCTCCTGCTTCGCCATCTTGCGCGCTGCTTCCACCGAGCCCACTGCCTGTCCCTTGGCGTCCTGGAACGCCGAGGCGGCCATATCGCCCTTGGTGATCGCGTTCAGCCCGTCCGGGGTTCCGTCGACGCCGGCGATCAATACTGTGCCGGGTTTGGTGCCTGCCGATTTCAACGCCATGGACGCGCCGATGGCCATCTCATCGTTGTTGGCCAGCACCGCGTTGAACTCGCGGCCCTGGGTCAGCCAGTCATTGACCAGGGTCATGCCCTTGTCACGCAGCCAGATGCCGGTCTGTTCCTGCTCGATCTTGATGTCGGGGTACTTGGTCAGCACCTCTTTCACGCCCTTGGTGCGGTTGGTCGTGGAGTTGTTCGCAAGATCCCCCAGCAGGATCACGATCTTGCCCTTGCCACCGAGTTTCTCGGCGATGTATTGCATTTGCAGCTTGCCGGCCTCGACGTCATCGGAGGTCACGGCCACCACGCCCTTGGGCAGGTCTTTCTGGTCCGGGCGGCGGTTGACGAACACCAGCGGGATGCCCGCTTTGGTGGCTGCGCTGATGATGTTTTTGGTCGATGCGGTGTCCACCGGGTTGACGATGATCGCGTCGACCTTCTGGCTGATGAAATTCTCGACCTGGCTCAGTTGCTTCACCACGTCGGCGCGGGCGTCTTCGAATTGCAGCTGCACACCGTCGCCCTTGGGATAGGACTTGGCCTGCTTGTCCATGTCTTCGCGCAGGTAGGTGAGGAAGGTGTCATCGAAGGCGGACATGCTCACGCCCACCTTGATATCGGCGGCAGCGGCCATACCGCTGGCCAGCCACAGGGACAAGGCCAGCGCGGTAAAACGGATCGGGGTCTTCATGAACGGTCTGTCTCCACATTTATTGTTGGTTTTCTGGACGTTGCGTTAATCAGGACTCGGCGGGCAGTCGAACCACCGGCGCGCCGGGAATGCAGCACACCAGCGCGCCGTGGTTTTCGACGCACAGCACATTGAGGAAGGAGAAGTAGAAAGGCCGGGCGCGGGGCAGGCCGCGTGGCGTGTGAGAAAGGCGTAAAACTCGCAGTACAGCGTTGAAGATTTTCATCTGACGGTACCTGGTTGTTTTTGATCTTGTTTTTGTTGAGTCGCCCGAATCAGGTCCGGAACGTACTTTATGCAACCTGCAAAAGACTTTATTGGAAAATAATTTCTATATCAACCTGTTTTAGAATTTTATTCCATTTTCGTTGACACCACTTGCTGACGCTCCGCGCTCAGGCGTGCGGCGTCCAATATACGGGTGGTTTCCAGCGCGTCATAGGCGTTTACCGGCAAGGGCCCCTGCCCTTCCACAGCACGCTGCAGCTGGCTGTAGAAGTGCGTCCAGCAGCCTTTTTCGGTGGGCACCCGTTCGCGCTGCTCGCCTTGTTCAAACCAGCCCCAGCGGCGATGCTCCTCTGCCCCCCAATGCTCGCATTCGGTTTTCGGCGACTTGCCGGCCATCAGTGCCGCTTCCTGGCCGTCCAGGCCTTCCACGGTGTAACACCCGAGGGTTCCGCTCACGCGCAAACGCGAGGCCGGGCTGTTTTGCAGACCATTGCCCCGCAGGTGCGAAATGACGCCGTTGGCATGGGTCAGCGACACGAAGAAACCATGGTCAACGCTGGGGTGTTCGGCGGTGTAATGCAATTGCGCAAATACCCGGTCCACCGGACCGAACAGTTGCAGCGCCTGGTCCACCAGATGGCTGCCGAGGTCACGTAGCCAGCCGCCGCCACTGGCATTGCCGACCCCTTGCGGGCTGTAGCGCTCCACACAGGATTCAAAGCGCGTAATGGTGCCCAGTGCGCCGGCGTCAATCAGCTTGCGCACGGTCAGGTAATCGGAGTCCCAACGGCGGTTCTGGTAGACGCTCAGCAAGACGTCATGCCGCTCGGCGGCCGTGATCAGTGCCTGGGCCTGTTCGGCATTGCTGGCGAAGGGTTTGTCACTGACCACCGCCACGCCGTGTTCGATGGCTTCCAGCACGAGGGCCGGGCGGCCTTTGAGCGTGGTGGAGATAACCAGCGCATCAACGCCGGCTTCGACGATCTGGCCGATGGAGTCGAATGCCTGGATACCCGGATGATCGGTTGCCAGTTGCTCGCGACGCTCGGGTGACCGTGTGACCACGCCCACAAACGTCGCGCCCGGCAATGTTGCAATCAGCGGCGCATGAAAAAAGCGCCCTCCGTGGCCGTAGCCGACAAGTCCGATTCGCATGACGCGTGCTCCTTTGTTGAGATGCAAGGCCAATCCAGAGGTGGGAGCAAGCGAGCTTCCTCCCACCTGTTGGATCGCGCATCTGCAGAGGTTCAGTTATAGAAACCCGGACGCTGCGGCAGGCTGACTCTCACAATCTGCTCGCTGTTTTGCGCCTCGATGCACGCGTCCGCTGCCACGGCTGCTGCAAAGCCGTCCCACGCTGACGGCCCGCCGACCTGGTCGGCGCGCACGCTGTCGATAAACGCCTGCAATTCGACGTCATAGGCGCCGACAAAACGGTCTTTCCAGTCCATCAAAATGGCGTTGGACAGCTTCGCCTCACTGCGCAATTGCACCTGGGACGGTTCCGGCAATTTGGCGATACCGGTCTCCCCCACCACTTCGCACTGGATGTCGTAGCCGTACTGGCAGTTCACAAACACCTCCACGTCAATGCGCGTGCCTTTGGCGGTTTCCAGCAGGACGATCTGTGGGTCGCGCAGATGGGCCAGGGCCTTGCTGCTCTTGCGCGGGAACACCACTTGCACCGAGACGTAATCGTCGTCGAGCAGCCAACGCAGCACATCCAGCTCGTGGATCAGCGTGTCGGTAATTGCCATGTCGGTCTTGTAGTTGTCGCCCACCGTCGGGTTGCGGTGCGCGCAGTGCAGCATCAAGGGCTCGCCGATCTGGCCGCTGTCGATCACCGCCTTGAGGGCTCGATAGCCAGGGTCGTAGGGGCGCATGAAGCCCACTTGCACCAGACGCTTGCCGTGGGCCACTTCGGCATCGACGATTGCCCGGCAACCTTCGGCCGTCACGGCCAGGGGTTTTTCGCAGAACACCGGTTTGCCGGCAGCGATGGCGGCGAGCACAAACTCCTGGTGGCTCGGCCCCCAGGACGTCACCAGAATTGCCTCGACCTGCGGCGAATGGATCAGCGCATGGCCGTCGGGGTATACCTCGGCATCCAGCTGCAACTCGGCAACTACCCGGGCGGCCTGCTCAAGGTTGATGTCCGTCACCGCCACGACCTGGCTGTTGAGCAACGTCTGGCTGCACCGACGAATATGGTCTCGACCAATGGCGCCCGTGCCGATCACTCCAAGCTTCAAAGACATGCAAACACTCCTCTTGTTGTTAGTACTGCCTGGCCTTGGCCAGCTGTTCATTGAGTTTTGCGGCGGCTGCACGGGTGCGCTCGCTGGTGGACACCTGCGCCACCCCCACCCGCC
The DNA here is from genome assembly GCF_036864995.1 of Pseudomonas trivialis. Classification (NCBI taxonomy): domain Bacteria; kingdom Pseudomonadati; phylum Pseudomonadota; class Gammaproteobacteria; order Pseudomonadales; family Pseudomonadaceae; genus Pseudomonas; species Pseudomonas trivialis. The sequence goes on from NZ_CP142151.1 coordinate 3,163,329, forward strand.
ACCACGACAGGTAGCCGTGGACCATGGTCTTGGGCAGCACCTTGATATCGATCAGGGTCGAGACGCTTTGCGTGCGCGCATCAGCCAGGGCCGCTTGCAGCTGTTCCACGTTACTGACCTTGTAGGTCTTGCAGCCATAGGCCGCCGCGCTCATGGCGAAATCCACCGGCACCAGGCCGCCGTCGAGCTTGCCGCTCTCGGGGTTGCGGTAGCGAAATTCGGTGCCGAAGCTGTCCATGCCGTTGCCGATCTGCAGGTTGTTGATGCAACCGAAGGCCATGTTGTCCAGCAGCACCACGTTGATCTTGCGCCGCTCCTGGATCGAGGTGGCCAGTTCCGAATGCAGCATCATGTAGGAGCCGTCGCCAACCAGCGCATACACCTCCTTCTGCGGTTCGGCGAGCTTCACGCCGAGGGCCGCATTAATCTCGTAGCCCATGCACGAATAGCCGTATTCGACGTGGTAGGTGTTGACGCCCTTGCTGCGCCAGGCCCGCTGCAAATCACCCGGCAGGCTGCCGGCGGCGGCGACGATAATGGCGTCGTCGGCCAGGCTTTCATTAAGCACGCCGAGGACGCGGCTCTGGGTGAGGCAGGAGCCGGTGAGTTCGATAAATTCGCGCAGTACCGCGCGGTCCAGCGGGTCGTCGACCTCGGGCACGAAATCATCGCCGTGGTACTGCACGTTGTGCACGCGATCCAGCTCGGCCTCCAGTTGCGCCTTCGCGTCGCTCACCTGTTCGCCCCAGCCCGCGCGGTAGTCGCCGAGCGCATCGGCCAGTGCTTCGAGGGCCACCCTGGCGTCCGCCAGCACCTGCACACCGTCCAGCTTCAACGCGTCGCACGGGCTGATATTGAGGTTCAGAAACCTCACCTCGGGGTGTTTGAACAGGGATTTGGACGACGTGGTGAAGTCGGTATAACGGGTGCCGACGCCGATGATCAGGTCCGCCTCCGGCGCCAGCAGGTTGGCCGCCAGGCAGCCGGTTTCGCCGATGCCGCCCACATTGAGCGCATGGCTGGACAGCACGGCGCTCTTGCCCGCCTGGGTCTCGGCGAAGGGAATGTCAAAACGCTCGGCAAAGGCTTGCAGCGCCGCATTCGCGCCGGCGTACTTCACCCCGCCGCCACAGATGATCAACGGCTTGCGCTTGCCCCGGAACACGGCCAATGCATCGCCGATCATCGCGGCAGTGGGCGCACGACGCTCGATGCGGTGCACCCGCTTTTGCAGGAAATAATCCGGATAATCCCAGGCTTCAGCCTGCACGTCCTGCGGCAATGCCAGAGTCACGGCGCCGGTTTCAGCGGGGTCGGTCAGCACGCGCATGGCGTGGATCGCGGCGCTCATCAACTGCTCGGGACGGTTGATGCGGTCCCAGTATTTGCTCACCGAGCGGAACGCATCGTTGGTGCTGATGCTCAGGTCGTGGAACTGCTCGATCTGCTGCAACACCGGGTCGGGCTGGCGGCTGGCGTAGACATCGCCGGGCAACAGCAGCAATGGAATACGGTTGGCGGTGGCGGTCGCCGCAGCGGTGAGCATATTCGCCGCACCCGGGCCGACGGACGCCGTGCACGCATAGATTTTGCGGCGCAGGTGCTGCTTGGCGAATCCGATGGCAGCGTGGGCCATGCCCTGCTCGTTGCGGCCTTGATGCACCACCAGGTCGCCGCTGTCCTGCTCCAGCGCCTGGCCCAGGCCCAGCACATTGCCGTGGCCGAAAATAGTGAATACCCCGGCGACGAATTTGCTCTGCACGCCATCGACTTCGATGTACTGGTTATCCAGAAATTTCACCAGGGCCTGGGCCATGGTCAATCGGGTTGTGGTCATCACTTGCACCTTGTGTCAATTCAGATCCATTGGGTCTCGGTTATGCCCGGGACTTTTGCAACAGGGTCATGCTTGCCCCCAACGCCTGCTGAATATCCGCCATCGAATGCACGCTTTCGGCAAACGGTTCGAACGACAGATAGCCCCTGTAGCCGCTGCCGAGCAAGCTGTCGATCTGCGCCGCATTGCCGAGGATATCGCCCTCGCCCACCAGCACGCGGTGGCCGTCGCGGATCGAATTGAGCGGCGCATCGGCATCTTCCACGCCGGAGATATGCACCAGCCCGGTGAGTGGTGCGAAGAACTCCTGCTCGCCGGTCAGGTGATGGTGGAAGGTGTCATGCACCAGGCGCAATACATCCAGGCCACCGGTCGCCTGGATGGCGTCCACCGCCACACGCTTGCGGCGCATGGCGCATTCTTCAAAGCCCAGTGGCTCGATAAAACCGAGAATCCCGTACTCACGCAGGATCGGCGCCAGTTCGCTCAGGGCAGTGCGCAGTCCGGCGGCGCGCTGGGCTTCGTTGCGCGTGTCGCCCGGTTCATTGAACGGGCACATCACCAAGCCCTGAGCGCCGCATTCACGGGCGTAGTTGGCGAGGTTGATTGCCTGGGCACGGCGCTCGTCATTCCACACGTCAAAGGGGTACAGCGCGTTGATCGACAGCACGGTGATACCCTGCGCGGCGCACAATTCACGCACGCGGCTGGCCGGCGCACCGAATTCAATTTGCCGGTCGGCGAGGTCATTGCGGATTTCGATGGCATCGCATTCAAGCGCGACCGCCAGCTGGATGAACTCCGGCAGAGACAGGTGCGGCGCAACCATGCGGTTAAGCGCGAAACGTAAGGGCGATTTCATTGTTGTTGTTCCCCGTCCAAAACAGCTTAAAGGTCCAGCAGCCAGCTGTGCTGCGGGTCATTGTGGAAATGCCAGGCGCGCTTGGGCCCGGCCATCACGTTCAGGTAATAGGACTCGTAGCCGTACGGCACGCTGACCGGGTGATACCCCTTGGGCACCACCACCAGGTCACTGTTTTCCACGGCCATGGCCTGATCGATGCTGCGATCGTCGGTGTAGACACGCTGGAACACGTAGCCCTGGGGCGGGTTGATCTGGTGGTAGTAGGTCTCTTCCAGAAAGCTCTGGTGCGGCAGGTCGTCGGTGTCATGTTTGTGCGGCGGGTAGCTCGACGAGTGCCCGGACGGCGTGCGCACTTCCACCACCAGCAGCGAGTGGGCCGGCTCGCTGTCGGGCAGGATGTCGCACACATAACGGGTGTTGGCGCCCTTGCCGCGCACGCTGCGTTTGCAGTCTTCGGGGCGGATCAGGCGCGGCTCGAAACCTGCGGCGCCGGGGGCGGCGCACACGGCGATTTGTACATCGCTCAAGGCGGTCACCTGGGCATCGGTGCCCGGCGGCAGGTAGGCGGCAAACGGCGATTTGTCCTCGAATACCGAGTGGCGATCACCGAGGTTCTGCCAGTCGAAACCTTCGCCTTGAATAGTCACCCGGCCACTGAGCAGCACCAGGCACAGCTCTTTGTCGCCGGCGCTGACCGGCAGGGTTTCGCCCAGGCTCAGGCGATAAGCACTGAAGCCCACGTACTCCAGGCGCCCGCCTTCCAGGGCGACCATGGTTTGTCCGCGTTTGCTGCTTTTGACCAACAGGCTCATGGTTGGGTCCTCTCATCGAGCAGCGCACGCAAGGTGTCATAGCCTTTTTTCGCATAGACATAGCTGGGCGCCACGGCAGGGTCCTGCTCGGCTTCCACCACCAGCCAGCCTTCGTATCGGGCCGCCAGCAATACATCGAGCAATTCGGCAAAATTGATGTCGCCATCGCCGGGCACGGTGAAGGTGCCGTTGACGATGCAGTCGGGGAAGCTCCACATCTGGTTGCGCGCCAGTTGCACCACCGGTTTGCGCACGTCCTTGAAATGCACGTGGCAAACGCGGTCGATGTGTTTGCGCAGCACTTCAAGCGGTTCGCCGCCGCCCATGTAGCAATGGCCCGAATCGAACAGCAGGCCGACCTCGGGGCCGGTGCGTTGCATCAACTGGTCGATGTCCTGCGGGGACTCGACGTAGGCGCCCATATGATGGTGGTAGGCCAGGCGCACGCCCTGGGACAGGGTAAAGCGCGCCAGCTCCGTGAGCTTGTCGGCGTAATCCTGCCAGGCCTGTTCGCTGTGAAAACGCGGGCGTTCGATCAGGCGAATGCGTGAACCCTGGATGGAATCGGCAACTTCGCCATACACCAGCACCTTGGCACCGTTGTGTTTGAGTAATTGAACGTGGCCGGCAATCGCCTCAATTTCTTCGGCCACCGAGCGGCGCGCCAGACGGCTGGAGTACCAGCCGGAGACCAGCGCCAGCTCATAGGGGCGCAAAACATCGGCGACGCCCTTGGAGTCTTTGGGGAACTTGCCGTTGAGTTCAAACCCTTCGTAGCCGATGGCCTGGCCTTCGCTCAGCGCGGTGCTCAGCGGTGTTTCACCGCCCAGGGCCGGCAGGTCGTCGTTGCTCCAGGAGATCGGGTTGATGCCAATTCGGATTGCGGGCATGGCTGCACCTTTATTGTTTTCTTCTTTATGTGGGAGCTGGCGTGCCTGCGATGGCATCCACTCGGTGTACCTGATGAACCTTGTTGCCGGCATCGCAGGCAAGCCAGCTCCCACATTGATTGCATTGCACATCTGCAGGTGGGGTTAGCCTCGCGCACTGCGCCAGGCGTTGATCAACTGCTCAAAGGTCTGCTGCACTCGTTGAATCAGCATGTCGTCATCGATCTCCCCCGCCATCCACGCGCGGCTTGGCTCCTGGAAGATCGTGCGGCCCACCGCAAAACCCCGGCAGGTGGTGCTGTGGCTGGCTTGTTGAAAGCCCTCAGCCAGGCACTCAGCGGACGCATTCAGGCCCAGCAATACCACGCCACGGCAATACGGGTCGCGCTCAAGGATCAGCTCATCAAGCTTTGTCCACGCCTCGGTCGACTGCGCCTCGATCTTCCACCACGCCGGGTAGATACCCAGGTTGTACAACCGCTTGAGGCTGCGGTAGAGCACATCCGGGTGCGGCGACGGGTGATCCTTGGGCGGGATGACTTCCAGCAGCAGTTCATGGCCGCTGACCAGCGATGCGTCGTACACCGCCCTGAGTTGCGCTTCCTGTTCCAGGCGCAGCAGAGGCTCGTCATCCGGGTGAAACTGCACCAGGCACTTGATGATCTGTTCCTGGGGCCAGGCGATCAGATTGCTGCCAATCGAGCGGCCGTGTTCAAACGCCAGCGGCCGCGAGTTCTGCACTTCCACCGGGCGCGCGATCCACCAGCCGCGACCGCTGGCAGCGTTGAGCGCGTCCTGGCCGAAACGCTGGTCGGCCAGCAGGCCCACATCGGCCTCGACGCCCTGCTCGCGCAGCTTATGCTCCACGCGTTCGATGGCCTGGATAAACAGCTGCTTGATGTCGCTGATGCGGGTCAGGTCCTGGCCGCCTTTTTGCGCAAGCTCCACCAATTGCCAGCGATGGTCGAAGGCAAATACAAACAACTGCTTCCAGGTTTTGCGCGGCACCGTGACCCGGTGCAGGCGTTGCAGGGTTTCGTCCTGATCCGGCCGGGTGATGGGCACCGGGCTGCTGAACAGGTAATCGAGTTCGGCGCGCGTTGGCATCGCCGGAGCACAGGCGTGACGCGACACCACCAGGCCACCACAGGCGTTGGCCAGCTGGCTGCAACGCTCGTCACTGGCGTCATTGATCCAGCCACTTAAAAAGCCCGACATGAACGCATCACCGGCCCCCAGCACATTGAGCACTTCCACGCGCACGCCGGGGTAAATCGCGCCGTCTTCCAGGCGTGCCGGGATCGCGCCGTGGATCACCGTGCAACCTTGCGGGCCCAGTTTGACCACCAGCGTCGCCGGGGTGAGTTCGCGCACCGTGCGCAGCGCGGTAAGCAGGTTTTCACTGCCGCCGGCGATGAGGAATTCTTCTTCGGTGCCGACGATCAGGTCGAAACGCGGGAGGATGGTCTGCACGTGCTGGCTGACGTTCTGGTCGGCCACAAAGCGCGTCTCGCCGTCGGCCTTGCCCGCCAGGCCCCACAGCACCGGGCGGTAGTCGATATCCAGCACGCACTTGACGTTGTGCCGGGCCGCGTAATCCAGCGCCTGGATGCTGGCCTTGTACACGCTGTCGGTGGAGAAATGCGTGCCGGTGATCAGCAGCGCCTTGCTGGAAGCGATAAAGGCCTCGTCGATGTCCTCGGCGCGCAGGGCCATGTCGGCGCAGTTTTCGCGGTAGAACACCAGGGGGAAGGTTTCGCGGTCCTTGAGCCCGAGCAGCACCAGCGCGGTGAGGCGTTCCGGGTCGACCTTGATACCGCTCACATCGCAGCCTTCGCGGCTCAGGGACTCCACCAGAAAACGGCCCATATGGTCGTCACCGACGCGGCTGAGCATCGCCGACTTGAGCCCCAGGCGTGCGGTGCCGAACGCGATATTGGCGGAAGACCCGCCGAGGTACTTGGCGAAACTGGTGACGTCCTCAAGCCGCGCCCCCACTTGCTGCGCATAGAGGTCGACGCCCAAGCGCCCGAGGCAAATCAGATCCAATTGACGCCCACTGGCAAAACGAGTCTGGCCCATGCTGGCTCCTGTTATTTTTATCAGCCTGCGTTGTGCCGCCGTGGCGACGGCAAACGCTCTTGGTGGGAGCAGACTAGAACGTCCGGCGACACCGATCAATATTTATTCCATAATTATTTTTATTGGAATATTTTTTCCAATACGCCAGCATAGCTTCACGCCAGCCGCAGTGCATCGTTTCAGCAGCCCCGCGGGCCGTGATGCCGAGGTATTTTTTTGCGCCTACCCTGTAGACTGGCGCCACCGCCCAGCGCACCAGACTGACACGCCAGAAGGATTGCCCATGTCCGAGACCCCTTCACAAGACGCTCTCGCCAGCCCCCCGCTCAATGCCGAACGTTTGTTGCAGCTGATCACCGATGAATACGAGAGCCTGCCTCGCCAGCTCAAGCGCATCGCCAGCTACATGAGCCAGCAGAGCGACCGGATCATGGTCGACCGCATCAGCGACATCGCCCGCGAATGTGAAGTGCACCCTTCGGCCATCGTGCGTTTTTCCCAGCGCTTCGGCTTCAGCGGGTTCAGTGAGATGCAGACGCTGTTTCGCGAGGCATATACGCACAAGACCACGCCCGTGCAGAACTACCAGCAGCGCATTCGCAGCATGATCGCCAACAAGTCGCAGAAGGCCAGCGGCGGCGACCTGGCGCGTGAGTGCGTGAATGCCACGTTATCGGGCATCGAGCGGCTGGGGCTGGAGCTGGATGACGTGGCGTTCGACAAGGCCGTGGACCTGGTGGTCAACGCCGACAACATCTATGTGGTGGGCGTGCGCCGTTCGTTTGCGGTGGCCGACTACCTGGTCTACAACCTGCAGCACACCAACAAGCGCATCCACCTGGTCTCGGGCCTGGGCGGCAGCTACCGCGAGCAGATGCGCAGCGTGCGCGCCAATGACCTGGTGATCGCCATCAGCTTCACGCCCTACGGCAAAGAGACCCAGCACTGCCTGCGCATCGCCCAGCACCATCAGGCCAGGACGCTGATCATTACCGACAGCAACCTCTCGCCCCTGGTCAAGCGCGCGAATGCGGTGCTGCTGGTTAACGAGGGATCATCGTTTGCGTTTCGCTCGTTGAGCGCCACGCTGTGCCTGTGCCAGGCATTGTTCATTGCCGTGGCTTACCGCCTGGAATTGAAAGTGGACGAGATTCACGAGCAAGTGGGTTTCGACGACTGACCTGACACCCTGCAAAACAAAATGTGGGAGGGTGCTTGCTCCCGATAGCGATGTGTCAGTGCTGAACAGGCCAGCTGACGTACCGCTATCGGGAGCAAGCCCCCTCCCACATCGGGATGGAGCCTGGCTCGGATCAGTGCATGAAGATCGCGATCAGAATGATCAACGGGATTGGCACGCCGAGGAACCACAGAAGTAATGAGCGCATGATGTTCTTCCTTATTTAACGAACGTAGTTTTCGGTTTCGACATACACCACCGCATCGCGACGGCGACCGCCGAAGGTGGCAGCGAAGCTGGCGAAGAACGCACCGATCAACAGCGACACGAAAGTCCACAGCGAAGCGTATGCGGCCACTTTCGCGGCAGTGTCGGCAGCTTGCTTGGCTTTGAGCTTGGCGTCTTCGATGGCTTTGCGGGCGTCGCCATACACCTTGTCGATACGCGCTTCGGCATCGGCCTGGCTGAGGTTGGTGCGCTGGCTGATCAGTTGCGCCAGGTAGGTACGGTCTTCCGGTGCCAACTGGCCGTCGTTGCTCAGGGTACGGGCGAAGATGCGACCGACCACGGCATGGGCTGCATCATCGCTGACCGCTGCAGGGCGATCATCACGGAACAGGCTGTCGACGTAGTAGCCGAAGTCGCCGCTGTGGGCGCCCTTGGCCATGCTGCCGGCGGCCTGGGTCATGCCGCTTGCCGCACCCGACGCCACGCTGGCACCGGCTTTGACGCCACCGCCGACGACGCTGCTCACCGAGCCGACAACCAATACGGCTGTGATCAGGGTTGCCACGGCCCAGGCCAGAAAGCCGTGGGCGGTGTCGCGAAAGTACACCTCATCGCCATGCATGTTGGCCCACTTCACGCGCAAGCGACCGGCGATGTAACCGCCCAGGCCCGATGCGACGATCTGGGTGAAAGCCAGCCAGATAATGGTGGAAATGCCAAGGCCCTTGGCACTCATGCCGCTGTCGGCCCACGGCGATACCGCCGAGAAACCCAGGCCGAAGCCCAGCAGTACGAGGATCAGGGACAGTGCAGCCGCCGCAGCGGCGCCAGCAAAAATCGCCCCCCAGGAAACCCCGGAGCGCGCGCTCGATTCTTGAAGCGTGGTGGATGATGTGATCATTGTTGTTGTGCTCCCGGCAGGAAAAAAGTGTTACAAGTCTCAAAAGGGACAGTGCAGGCCGCGTGCCAGCCCCCTCTAAAAATAAAATCTATACATTTCAACAACTTAACTAAATTGAACTTACACAATCCATGCAAGTTGCAATAAACCCGGGTTTCGAGCGGGCGTAATGCAATCCCCCCAGCCACCCACAACGGCCTGTGAGAGGGGGCTTGTTCTCACAGATGATTTTCCTGTCAGTTTTATGGAGATGACGTTTTATTTAGGAAACGTTCAGTTACTTATTGGCAAAATATGCGTACTTCTAGTGTGAATCGCTCACCAGGTACTCCTATGACCCGTATTTTGACCATCGAGGATGACGCCGTAACGGCCCGCGAGATCGTCGCCGAGCTGAGTAGCCATGGACTGGAGGTGGACTGGGTGGACAATGGCCGCGAAGGCCTGGTCCGCGCCGTGAGTGGTGATTACGATCTGATCACCCTCGACCGAATGCTGCCGGAACTGGATGGCCTGGCCATCGTCACCACCCTGCGCACCATCGGCGTCTCCACGCCGATCCTGATGATCAGTGCCCTCTCCGACGTCGACGAGCGTGTGCGCGGCCTGCGCGCCGGCGGTGACGATTACCTGACCAAACCCTTCGCCTCCGATGAAATGGCCGCCCGCGTCGAAGTGCTGCTGCGCCGCAAAAGCACGGTCAAGGAGTTCGAAACCGCATTGCGCGTGGCGGACCTGGAACTGAATCTGATCAGCCGCGAAGCCAGTCGCGCCGATCAGCCGCTGACCCTGCTGCCCACCGAATACAAATTGCTCGAATTCCTGATGCGCAACACTGGGCAGATCCTCTCGCGAATGATGATCTTCGAGGAAGTCTGGGGCTATCACTTCGACCCCGGCACCAACCTGATCGACGTGCACATCGGGCGCCTGCGCAAAAAGATCGACCCCCCGGGCCTCACGCCGCTGATCCGCACGGTACGGGGCTCGGGTTATGTCATTGCTGAACCCCTCTAAAGGCTGGCGCTCCTCCAGCAGCCGCCTGCTGGCGCTGTACAGTTCGCTGTTCGTGGCCTGGAGCTGCATCCTCATGGGGGTGCTGTATTACGAGGTCTCGGGTTACCTGAGCGACTTGTCGCGCCATTCGCTGCTGCAGCGCCAGCATCTGTTCCAGCGCTTCGACGGCGAAGAGCTGGTGGAAGCGCTGACCACCAGCATGACCTTCGACATGAAGGGCGTGGACGCCTATGGCCTGTTCGACGAGGCCTTCCGCCCGTTGAGCGGACCGATCCGCGCGGTGCCACCGGACCTGCCCCTGGACGGCAAGATCCACACGCTGGTCAATTGCGTCGAATCCGACGACCCCAAGTTGCCCAAGGACAGCTGCGACGCCGTCGCCACCCACACCGACGACGGCCGCTGGCTGGTGCTGGTGCGCGCCAACGGTTCGCTGTTCGGCGTAACGCGGATCATCTGGCACGCCCTGTTGTGGGCGCTGTCGCTGACCATCATCCCCGGGATCGCCGGCTGGCATCTGCTGCGCCGCCGCCCGCTGCGGCGCATTCGCGGGATTCAGGCAAGCGCCGAGGCCATCGTCGCCGGCGACCTCACCCACCGCCTGCCGCTGTCCGACCGGCGTGATGAGCTGGACATGCTCGCGGCCATCGTCAACGCCATGCTCGACCGCATCGAAAAGCTGATGAATGAGGTCAAGGGCGTGTGCGACAACATCGCCCACGACCTGCGCACCCCGCTGACGCGCCTGCGCGCGCAGTTGTACCGCATCAAGCAGCAAGCCGAGGAAGACTCGGTGCACGCGGTGAAACTCGACGATGCAATTGCCGAAACCGATACGCTGATGGCGCGCTTTCGTGGGCTGTTGCGCATCTCGGAGCTGGAAGATCACCAGCGCCGCTCGGGCTTTCTGGTGATGGACCCGCTGCCGCTGCTGCGCGAGCTGCATGACTTCTACCTGCCCCTGGCCGAAGAAGGCGAATTGCAACTGGTATTGGACGTGCCGGCGTCTTTGCCGCCGATCAGCGGTGACCGCGCACTGCTGTTCGAAGCCCTGTCCAACTTGTTGAGCAACTCGATCAAGTTCACCCCGCCGGGCGGCGAAGTGATTTTGCGCGCGGTCAATAACGCCGGCAGCACCCGCATTGAAGTGCATGACTCCGGGCCTGGCATTCCGCTGGCCGAGCGCGATGCGGTGTTCCAGCGCTTTTACCGGGTGGACGAAGGCGACCAGCAAGGCGGGTTCGGGTTGGGCTTGTCGATTGTGGCGGCGATCATCAACCTGCATGGCTTCAAGCTGGACGTGGGCAGCAGCCAGCGCGGCGGCGCAAGGCTGGCGCTCGAGTGTCGGCAACAACTGATGCCCAAATAACCCGGACACTGCAAAAAACTGTGGGAGGGGGCTTGCTCCCGATGGCGGTGGTTCAGTCAGCATGGCTGTAGCTGATACACCGCTATCGGGAGCAAGCCCCCTCCCACATTGGATTTGCGTTAGCCGTTAAGACCGATCAGGCCGGGTAGTTGGCGCGCAGCGCCGCAAGCCCATCGCTGTACACGCCAGTGAACAACGCCTCGGCAGCCGCCTCGGTGGTGCCCGCTGCCGGTGTGAACACGCCGGACCAGGTCACCTTTGCCGACGTTTCGGTCAGCGCCTCAACCTGCACCGTCGCCAGGTAAGCACTCACCGGAAACGGCGATTGCTCGATGGTGTAGCTGTAGGTGCGCGCCACGTTGTCAAAGGTTTGCAGGCGCTCCACGATCACGGCGCCATCGGTGGTTTGCAGGTGACGCACGCGTCCGCCCTCACCCGGCTCGCTGCTGGCGATGAACGCCAGCCAGTCCGGCAGGCTGTTGAAACCGCCCATCAATTGCCAGACCTGGTCGGCACAAGCGGGGATTTCAATGACACAAGATGCTGTTGCCATGGCAGGTACTCCAGAAGGTCAATAAGAACTCGGCTCGCCGGCAGTGTACGCCACACTTGCATGCAGCTCTCCCAATGACTTGTAAAACCTCGCCGTAATGCCTAGCTTATGCGCCCCCTCGCCCAACGCTTTAAGGCCCCGCCCATGGTTTTGCGTTTTCGCCCTTTTCGCCCTCTGGCCACTTCACCTTTTGCTCTCGGTCTGTTGCTCAGCAGCGGCATGGGCAGCAGCCAGGCGGCTGAAATCGAACTGCCGGCGCTACAGGTCCAGGGCCAGGAGGCATCCGGCTACCGCACCGAGAACGCGTCGGTCGGCGGCTTCAACGAAGCGCCGTTGCTCGACACGCCGGCCTCGATCACGGTCATCAACGCCACGCTGATCAAGGACCAGCAGGCGCGCCTGCTCAGTGAAGTACTGCGCAACGACGCCTCGGTGGGCGACAGCTATGCGCCGATCGGCTACTACGAAAACTTCGTGGTGCGCGGCTTCTCGCTGAATGCGGCGAGCAGCTACAAAATCAACGGGCGCACCATCACTGGCGAGCAGAACGTCGCGCTGGAGAACAAGCAGCAGGTGGAAGTGCTCAAGGGCCTGGCCGGGCTGCAAAGCGGTATTTCCGAACCCGCCGGCGTCATCAACTACGTGACCAAGCGCCCGGAAGAGGTGCGTTCGGTCACCGTCTCCACCGATGATCGCGGCAGCGGCTATGTGGCCACGGATGTGGGCGGCTGGTTCGGCAGCGAGCAACAGTTCGGCCTGCGTGCCAACGTGGCCCATGAAGACCTCAACACCTATGTGGAACACGCCAATGGCCGGCGCGATTTCGTGTCCCTGGCCTTTGACTGGAACCTCAGCCCCGACGCGGTGCTGCAACTGGACGCGGAATACCAGAACAGGCAACAGCGCTCGGTGCCGGGCTATCAATTGCTGGGCGGCACTGAAGTGCCCCACGGCGCGTCACCAAAAAAACTGCTGGGGCACCAGAGCGGTTCCAGGCAGGTGGGCATCGACTCGCTGAACCTCAACGGCAAGTTCGAGTACCGCTTCAGCGACCAATGGAAAGGCAGCCTCAGTGCAGCCCGCAGCCAGGTGGTGATCGACGACTACAGCGCGTTTGCCTGGGGCTGCTACGGTTCGGCCAGTTGCAGCGGGTCGAGCACGCCCAACTACTTCAGCCCCGAAGGCAATTACGACGTCTACGACTTCCGCAGCCCGGATGACACGCGCCGTAACGATGAAGTGCAGGCAACCATGACCGGGCTTTTCGACACCGCCGGCATCGGTCATGAGCTGACCTTCGGCAGCAGCGCCTTTCGCCGGGTGGTCGACAAACGCATACCAGTCAACGAGCTGATCGGCACCGCCACTATCGACGAGGACGTGCCGACCTTCACCCCTGCCGACAAGCCGCTCAACGACAGCCATCGCGCCCTCGACAGTCGCCAGTACGGCGTGTTCGTCACCGACCGCATGCGCCTGAGCGAGCAATGGCAAACCGTCCTCGGCGGCCGCGAAGTGCGCCTGGATGAGCGGGCGTTCGACAGCGACGGCAACCCGGCACGGCATACCCAACAGTCTGTGTTCCTGCCCCAGGCGGCATTGATCTACAAACCGGTGGAGGCTGTTTCGCTGTACACCAGCTACAGCAAGGGCCTGTCCCTGGGCGGCACCGCGCCGTGGTTTGCGAGCAACGCCAATACCACCCTGGCACCGACCACATCACGGCAGATCGACGCCGGGGTGAAATACGACTGGCGCCGCATCAGCTTCGCCGCCGCCGTGTTCCAGACGCGCCAGGCCTATCAATATGCCAGGCCCGACGGCGCCGGTAACTTCACTTACGTACAACAGGGCGAGCAGAAGAACACTGGCCTGGAGCTCTCGGCCAATGGCTGGGCCACCGAACGCCTGCAGATCGCAACCAGCGTGGCGGCGATTCGTGCGCGGGTGAGCGGCAGCGGCACGCCGGGTTATGAAGATCATCAGGCAATCAACGTGCCCACGCTGCGCGCCAGTGTGTATGGAGATTACGCGTTGCCGTGGGTGAACGGTCTGGCGGTGCTGGGCGGCGTGCAATACAGCGCCAAAAAGTACGCCAATCGCACCGGCAATGCAGAGGTGGGGGATTACGCGGTGGTCAATGTCGGCAGCCGCTACACGACCCGGCTCGATGGCTATGAAACAGTGTTTCGCCTGAGCGTCGACAACCTGTTCGACAAGCGATACTGGCGCGACGCGGGCGAGTACATGGGCGATGACTACCTGTTCCAGGGCGCACCCTTGACGGCCCGCTTGAGTGCTTCGGTCAACTTCTGATCCGCGGTATGAATGAAAATCCAACCGTAGAAGGAAGTCTGTTTTTAAAGCCTGAATTTTCAGACGGCCACATCACTGTGACGAGCAGGCTTGTTGTGGCAAGCCCGCTCGCCACAGCGGGCCTCGCGAAAGCACTAAGCCCCCCACATTGCGCCTTACCAGAACCGCTGCTGGGTCAGGCGGCTCCACCACGTCAGCAGCACCCGGTCCACTGAACCGCTGGCCGCCAGGCCCACACGTTCCTGCAGGCTCTTGCGCTCGGCGTAATGCAAGTGGAACACCTCGGCCGTCGCGGCCTTGGTGGCCAGGTATTCGTCGCTGGTCTGCAGCGCGTCCACCAGTTGCTTGTCCAGCGCCGCCACGCCCAGCCACACTTCTCCGGTGGCAACGTCATCGATTGACAACTGCGGGCGGTAACGCGAGACGAAGTTCTTGAACAGTTGGTGGGTGATATCCAGGTCTTCCTGGAACTTCTCCCGGCCTTTCTCGGTGTTTTCGCCGAACACCGTGAGGGTGCGCTTGTATTCACCGGCAGTCAGCACTTCAAAGTCGATGTCGTGCTTTTTAAGCAGGCGGTTGACGTTGGGCAACTGCGCGACCACACCGATGGAGCCGAGGATGGCAAACGGCGCGCTGATGATCTTCTCGCCAATGCACGCCATCATGTAGCCGCCGCTGGCCGCGATCTTGTCGATGCACACGGTCAACGGCACGCCCGCCTGGCGAATGCGCGCCAGTTGCGACGAGGCCAGGCCGTAGCTGTGCACCATGCCGCCGCCGCTTTCCAGACGCAGTACCACTTCGTCCTCGGGCGTGGCCAGGCTCAGCAACGCGGTGATTTCATGGCGCAGGCTCTCGGTGGCCGAGGCCTTGATATCGCCATCGAAATCCAGCACGAATACCCGGGGCCGGGCCTCTGGCTTCTTTTTGCTGTTCTTCTTTTCGGTTTTGCTTTCGGACTTGCGCAGGGCCTTGAGCTGGTCCTTGTCGAGCAGGGACGACTCCAGACGCTCACGCAACCCCTTGTAGAAATCATTGAGCTTGCTGACCTGCAACTGACCGGCGGACTTGCGACGTCCTTTACTGCGCAGCGCCGCGAAGCTGATCAGGACGACCAGGATCGCGACCACCAGGGTGACAGTCTTTGCGAGAAAGCTCGCGTATTCAGCCAGAAAATCCATGGTTCTCCTTACAAGTGCAGTGCGCCAGGCGCGGATGGCCCCAGCATACCGGCGGCACTGCCTGCAAACCAGTGCCCAAACCGCCAGCAGCCGCCCTCCAACTACCTTTTAAAACAAGCGTATGTTTTTCCATTGACAGCTTCCGGGCATCCCCATAACCTCGTCGGACGTTTCAACGTACCCAGGAAAACGGACGTGGGCAGCATCTATCTGATTCGGCATGGCCAGGCCTCTTTCGGGGCAGACGACTATGACGTCCTGTCGCCCATCGGTGTGGAACAGGCGCAGGTGCTCGGTCGTCATCTCGCCGACCTGGGGATTGCCTTCGACCGCTGCATCGCCGGCGACCTGCGCCGCCAACAGCACACTGCCACCGCCACCTTCGAATCCTTCAGCGCCCTCGGCTTGCCGGTCCCGCCCGTGGAAACCGACAGCGCATTCAATGAATTCGACGCCGAAGCCGTGATCCGCGCGCTGCTCCCCGAGCTGTTGAGCGAAGAACCCGAAGCCCTCGACATCCTGCGCAACGCCGCGCAAAACCGCCGCGAGTTCCAGCGCATCTTTGCGCTGATCATCGACCGCTGGCTGGCCGGCACGTACGACCCGCCAGGGCTGGAAAGCTGGCTGGGGTTCGTCGAACGCGTGCAGGGCGGTCTGCAGCGTCTGCTGGACAAGGCCGACGACGCCGACAAAATCGCCGTGTTCACCTCCGGCGGCACCATCACCGCCCTGCTCCACCTGATCACCCGAATGCCTGCCGCGCAGGCCTTCGAGCTGAACTGGCAAATTGTTAACACCTCGCTCAACCAGCTGAAATTCCGCGGTCGCGAGGTGGCCCTGGCTTCCTTCAACAGTCATGCGCACTTGCAACTGTTGAAGGCGCCGCAGCTCATCACGTTCCGATGAATTGCGGCCCACCGTGACCCCAAGGTCACTGGACTCTACCCTAAAGGATCGAAACCATGACTGACGTAGCCAAAGCCGTAGAAGCAATGAAAGCCAAATTCAACCCAAGCGCCGCCGAAGGTCTGGACCTGGTGTTCGGTTTCCGTATCGACGACACCAAGAACTTCTCGCTGGTGGTCAAGGACAAGACCTGCGAACTGCAGGAAGGCGAAAACCCGGACGCCCAGGTCACTCTGGTGATGGACAGCGAAACCCTGGAAGGCATCGTCGACGGTTCCACCGACGGCATGCAGGCGTTCATGGGCGGCAAGCTGCGCACCGAAGGCGACATGATGCTGGCCATGAAGCTGAGCGAATTGTTCCCGTCCTGAGTGCCCGTGGGAGGGGCTCGCCCCTCCCATATCAGTTTTTCGGTTGCAGCAACAACGCCACCAACGCGCTCCACCCCGTCTGATGCGACGCCCCCAAGCCTCGCCCCGTTTCTCCATGGAAATACTCATGGAACAGCACCAGGTCGCGACTCGCCGGGTCCGCCTCCAGCTGCGCATACCCCGCCATCGAAGGCCGCAGGCCGTTTTCATCCCTTAGAAACAATCGCGTCAAGCGCTGACTCAAGCTGTCGGCGACCTCCCCCATCGACGCCAGATAACCGCTCCCCGTGGGGTACTCCACCAAAAAATTGTCCGCGTAGTAACGATGAAACTCGCGCAGCGACTCGATCAGCATGTAGTTCACTGGCATCCACACCGGCCCGCGCCAATTTGAATTGCCGCCGTACAGGCGTGAATCGGATTCGCCGGGCTGATAACGCGCGCTCAGGCTGTCGCCATTCATCTGCAGCGCCAGCGGCTGCTCGGCGAAGGCTTTGGACAATGAGCGCACGCCGAACGCCGAGAGAAACTCATCGTCATCCAGCATGCGCCGCAGCAGGTCCTTGGTGCGCTCGCCGCGCAGCAACGCCAGCAACAGGCGATTGCCCTGCCCCGGTTCATTCCAGCGCGACACCAGCCTGGCCAGATCAGGCCGGTGATGCATAAAGCCCAACAGCCGTTCGCGCAACCCCGCCAGGCCTTCATGCTCGCGCTGCTCCAGCACCAGCACGGCGAACAGCGGCATCAGGCCGACAATGGAGCGCAGGCGCACCGGCTCGCTGTGGCCATCGGGGCGGTGCAGCACGTCGTAGAAAAACAGGTCCTGCTCATCCCAGAGGCCTTCGGCGCTGTCGTCGACGCGGTTGATGGCGCCGGCGATATACAGGAAGTGTTCGAAGAATTTCACCGCAATATCGACGTACACCGCATTGCGCCTGGCCAGCTCCAGGCCGATGCGCATCAGGTCCAGCGCATAGGCTGCCACCCACGCCGTGCCATCGGCCTGATCCAGTTGATAACCCGGCGGCAACGTCGCCGAGCGGTCGAACAAGGCAATGTTGTCCAGGCCCAGAAACCCGCCCTGAAACAGGTTGCGCCCCTCGGCATCCTTGCGGTTGACCCACCAGGAAAAATTCAGCAGCAGCTTGTGGAAAATCCGCTCGAGAAAATCCATATCGCCGACGCCCGTGAGCGCCTTGTCCTGCTGATACACGCGCCAGCTGGCCCAGGCATGCACCGGCGGGTTGGCATCGTCGAAACGCCACTCATAGGCCGGCAACTGGCCGTTGGGGTGCATGAAGCGGTCCTTCACCAACAGCAGCAGTTGTTGCTTGGCATAGCCCGGGTCGATCAGGGCAAACGCCACTGCCTGGAAGCCCTGATCCCAGGACGCGTACCACGGGTATTCCCAGGTGTCGGGCATTGAGAGGATGTCGAAGTTGGACAAGTGCCGCCAATGGGTATTGCGAATGTGCAAGCGCTCGGGCGGCGGCGCCGGTTGGGCCGGGTCGCCGTCGAGCCACTGGTTCACATCGAAATAATAGAGCTGCTTGGACCACAGCAGGTCGGCCAAGGCCTGACGCTGCACATTGCGTGCGTCTTCATCGACGATGCCCTGTTGCAGGGCGGCGTAGAAGTCATCGGTTTCCTGGCGGCGCTGTTCGAACAGCTTGCGCGCATTGACCTCAGGCGCGCCCACCGGCGCAAAGCGCAGGTAGACAGTTTTGCTTTCCAGCCCCGCCAGCTCCAGGATGAACCGCGCGGCGACCTTGGTGCCCGCGTCACGCCGAATGGCAGCCTGCACACCGTCCACCACGAAATCGTTGATGCCATCCTTGAACGGCCCGGGCGCGGCTTGCCCGTCAAGCCTGGGGTAGTTGGTTTCGTTCTCGCAGAACAGCCATTCCACGCCGTCCTGGCCCCAGGCGCCGAGCTGGTAATCGGGCAATTCATGATGACGCGCGAGCACACGCTCACCGTCGAGTTTCAACTGCGGCTTGGGGGCGTCAGCAGTCCAGCTCCAGTCGTTGCGCGCCCACACCTGGGGCAGCACCTGCAGGCGTGTCGGCTGCTCGGCGCGGTTGTGCACGGTGACGCGCATGCAAATGTCGCCCGGCTGATGCTTGGCGTACTCGACGCTGACGTCGCAATAACGATTGTCTGCAAACACGCCGGTGTCGAGGATCTCATACTCGGCATCGCCCAGCCCGCGTCGCGCGTTTTCGCTGATCAGGTCGGCATAGGGAAACGCTGCGTGGGGGTATTTGTAGAGCATGCGCATATAGGCATGACTGGGCACGCCGTCGACGAAAAAGTACAGCTCCTTGACGTCCTCACCGTGGTTGCCCTCGGCGTTGTTCAGGCCGAACAGGCGCTCCTTGAGGATCACATCGCGCTCGTTCCACAGCGCCAGGCCCAGGCACCAGCGCTGCGCCTTGTCACTGAACCCGGCCAGGCCATCCTCGCCCCAGCGATAGGCGCGGCTGCGCGCATGTTCATGGGGGAAGTAGCGCCAGGCATCGCCGTCGGCGCTGTAGTCTTCGCGCACCGTGCCCCATTGGCGCTCACTCAAATACGGCCCCCACGCGCGCCAATCCTCGGCATCCTCGGTTGCCAGGCGCTGGCCTTCAACCGTTTCACGTAGTCGGGTATTGGGTGTGGCCGTCATGGAGTCCTCCGTCGCCTGCCTGATAGACGCAGTGTAGAGCCCAACCGCGCGCGGATGCACATGAAGACTTGGAAGACGCCTTTCATTCATTTGCAGAATGAAGTCCTGAGGATTCTTCGTTTGCACGCGCACCCCGCGCCCAACAAAATCCCGTGAACGGCCACGCTCACCGCCACTGCCATCAGGAATTTTTCTATGTCCAGCACCGCCCATGTCAGCCCCGACGACATTCGCAAAGGTTTCTCCAAGGCCATGTCCGACATGTACCGTGATGAAGTGCCGCTTTATGGCGCGCTGCTGGAGCTGGTGGCCGAGACCAACCGCCGCGTACTCGACAGCGACGCGGGCCTGGCGCAACAGCTGCAGCGCACCGGCGAAATCCAGCGCCTGGACATGGAACGCCACGGCGCCATCCGCGTGGGCACGGCTGCCGAACTGGCAACCCTGCGCCGGTTATTCGCGGTGATGGGCATGCAGCCGGTGGGCTACTACGACCTGACCCCGGCCGGGGTGCCGGTGCATTCCACGGCGTTTCGCGCGGTGCATGAAAGCGCTTTGCAATCCAGCCCGTTCCGCGTATTCACCTCGCTGCTGCGCCTGGAACTGCTCGAAGCCCCCGAGCTGCGCGCCTTCGCCGAAACCGCCCTGGCCAAACGCTCGATCTTCACCCCGGGCGCCCTGGCGCTGATCGAACACGCTGAGCAACAGGGTGGCCTCAACGCCGCGCAGGCCGACGAATTCATCCGCCAGGCCCTGGAGACCTTTCGCTGGCACCACACCGCCACCGTCACCAGCGCGCAGTACCGGCAATTGAGTGACCAGCACCGCCTGATCGCCGATGTGGTGGCCTTCAAGGGGCCGCACATCAATCACCTGACCCCGCGCACCCTGGACATCGACCAGGTGCAGGCCGCGATGCTCGGCAAAGGCATCACGCCCAAGGCGGTGATCGAAGGACCGCCGCGCCGCCGCTGCCCGATTCTGCTGCGCCAGACCAGCTTCAAGGCGCTGGACGAACCCATCGCCTTCACCGACGCCCACGGCAGCCACAGCGCGCGCTTCGGCGAAATCGAACAGCGTGGCGTCGCTCTCACCCCCAAGGGCCGCGCTTTGTACGACCAACTGCTGAACGCCGCGCGCGATGAACTGGGTGCCTTTCCCAGCGAGGCCAACGCTGGGCGCTACACGCAGTTGATGGAACAGCACTTCCAGGCCTTCCCCGACGATCATGGGCAGATGCGTGAACAGGGCCTGGCCTACTTTCGTTATTTCGCCACCGAGCAGGGCCTGGCCGCACGCGGTCAGGCCGACCGACCGCGTACGCTGGAAGCACTTTTGCGCGCCGGCCATGTGGCGATTGAACCGTTGGTGTATGAGGATTTTCTGCCGGTGAGTGCGGCGGGGATTTTCCAGTCGAACCTGGGGGATGCGGCGCAGAGTCATTATGCGGCGAACTCGAACCAGGCCGAGTTCGAGCAGGCGCTGGGGTGCAGGACAATCGATGA
The DNA here is from genome assembly GCF_036864995.1 of Pseudomonas trivialis. Lineage (NCBI taxonomy): Bacteria > Pseudomonadati > Pseudomonadota > Gammaproteobacteria > Pseudomonadales > Pseudomonadaceae > Pseudomonas > Pseudomonas trivialis. Next base: position 3,184,010 of record NZ_CP142151.1, read on the forward strand.
ATTGCAGTTGTATGCACAGACGCAACAGCGTTCCATCGACGCCTGCACTCAGGCATTGCTGTAGGAGCAAGCGTGCTCCTGCAGCCGTCGGCATTCAGCTCAAGCGGTCTCTGATCTCGTCCTTGATCAACAGGCGTTTCTTCTTGAGCTTCTCTACATCCTCATCGTTGGCACTGGCTTTTTCCGCCTCCAGCACCTCCTTGTCGGCGTCGGCATAGCGAGTGAGCAGCGCGTCCAGCCGTTTATCGTCCGCCCTGTGTTTGTGAACGTCGTCCTTGCTCATTCCCAGGTCCTGATACAGGTCGTGTTTAACTGGCATGGCCTACCTCCGCACGTTGATCAATGGCTTACACCCTTGAAACTAGCCCATTCCTGACGCGCTTGTCATGTTTCAAGCCCATCGGTTCCGTTCGTCGCAGCGCAAGGGATGGGATCAAACCTTTGCGCTGACCTGCCCTCCACTGTAGATCGCCACCCAAGGGAGACCGGTTCATGAATCACGCTGCCACCGCTGTCGACACCCAATGCATCAACACCCTCCGCACCCTGGCCATGGACGCCGTGCAGAAGGCCAATTCCGGCCATCCGGGCACGCCCATGGGCCTGGCGCCGGTTGGGTATACACTGTGGAGTCGCTTCCTGCGCTATCACCCCGAGCACCCGGACTGGCCCAACCGTGACCGCTTTGTGTTGTCGGTGGGCCATGCGTCGATGCTGCTGTATTCGCTGCTGCACCTGGCCGGCGTGGTCGAGATCGACGCCCACGGCAAGCGCAGCGGCCAGCCGGCAATCAGCCTGGACGATATCAAGCAGTTCCGGCAGATGAGTTCCAAGACTCCAGGCCACCCCGAATACCGCATGACCACTGGCGTGGAGACCACCACCGGCCCGCTCGGCCAGGGCTGCGCCAACAGCGTCGGCATGGCGATGGCCGAGCGCTGGCTGGCCAAGCGCTTCAACCGCGAAGGTCAGGTGCTGTTCGATTACAACGTCTACACCCTGTGCGGCGACGGCGACATGATGGAAGGCATCAGCAGCGAAGCCGCGTCGATGGCCGGCCACTTGAAGCTGGATAACCTGTGCTGGATCTACGACAACAACACCATCAGCATCGAAGGCCACACGGAACTGGCGTTCAGCGAAGACGTGATCAAACGCTTCCAGGCCTATGGCTGGCACACCCTGCACGTCACCGATGCCAATGACTTGCAGGCATTGAGCGACGCGTTGACCACCTTCCAGGTCAACACCGGCGCGCCGACCCTTATTGTGGTGGACAGCGTGATCGGCTACGGCTCGCCGCACAAACACAACACCGCAGCAGCCCACGGCGAGCCACTGGGTGACGATGAAATTCGCCTGACCAAGGCGGCCTACGGCTGGCCGGAAGACTCCAGCTTCCTGGTGCCCGAAGTCGCGCGCACGGTATTGCGTGACGCGCTGCATGAGCGCGCCGAGCCTTTGTTTGCGCAGTGGAGCCAGACCCTGTCGCGCCTCGACCCGCAACTGGCCGACGAACTGCAGCGCATGCGCGCCGGTGAAATGCCCGCGCAGTGGCAGGCGCAACTGCCCGACTATGCGGCCGATGCCAAGGGCGTGGCCAGCCGTGCCGCCGGTGGCGAGGTGCTGAACGCCTTCGCCCAGCAGATTCCCTGGCTGCTCGGTGGTTCGGCGGATTTGTCGCCTTCGACCAAGACCAACCTCACCTTCGACGGCGCCGGGCGTTTCAGCGCCGATGACTACAGCGGGCGCAACCTGCACTTCGGCATCCGCGAACACGCCATGGGGGCGATTGCCAACGGCATGGCGCTGTCCTACCTGCGGCCGTACACCTCGACCTTCCTGGTGTTCAGCGACTACATGAAACCGCCGATCCGCCTGGCGGCGATCATGGAACTGCCGGTGGTGTTCGTGTTTACCCATGACTCAATCGGCGTGGGTGAAGACGGCCCCACTCACCAGCCCATCGAGCACCTGACCCAACTGCGCGCCACACCGGGCCTGCTGACCCTGCGCCCGGGCGATGCGAATGAAACCCTGGAAGTGTGGAAAGTGGCGCTGGCACAAACCCATCGGCCCAGTTGTGTGGTGCTGTCGCGCCAGCCGCTGCCGACTCTGGACCGTACGAAGTACGCAGCCGCCAGCGGCGCGGCCAAGGGTGCCTATGTGCTGGCGGGCGCCGGGCAACCTCAAGTGCTGCTGTTGGCGACGGGCAGCGAAGTGAGCCTGGCGGTGGCGGCGTATGAACAGCTCAAGAGTGAAGGGATTGCAGCGCAGGTCGTCTCAATGCCCAGTTGGGAACTGTTCGAAGACCAGGACCAGGCTTACCGCGACAGCGTCTTGCCGCCCGCGGTGAAAGCCCGCGTGGTGGTGGAACAGGCCGGCCCGCTGGGCTGGGACCGCTATGTCGGGCAGACCGGCGCCAAAGTGGTGATGAACAGCTTCGGCGCCTCGGCCCCACTGGCCAAACTGCAGGAGAAGTTCGGCTTCACCGTGGAAAATGTGGTCAAGCAGGCCAAACAGCAAATCCAGCTGAATCAACACTGATCCATCTGTGGGAGGGGGCCGCACAGGTTCGGGATCACCTGAGAATTTACTCAAGAAGGCCAAACCAACCCCACCTGATCCAACACTGCTCCACCTGTGGGAGGGGGCCGCACAGGTTCGGGATCACCTGAGAATTTACTCAAGAAGGCCAAACCAACCCCACCTGACCCAACACTGCTCCACCTGTGGGAGGGGGCTTGCTCCCGATGGCGGTGTCACAGTCAACATCTGCATTGACTGACCAACCGCTATCGGGAGCAAGCCCCCTCCCACATTGGCCGAAGGGGGCCGCACAGGTTCGGGGTCACCTGAGATTTACTCAAGAAGGCTAAACACAACCCCAACTGCCCCAACACCCTCCCACAAGTGACCTTGGTTGTTACACCAGCTCCCGCGCCAGAAACGGCGCGGTCCGGCTTTTCCTGCTTTTGGCGACCTTTTGCGGCGTGCCACAGGCAACCACGGTGCCGCCCTCATCCCCGGCCCCCGGCCCGATGTCGATCACCCAGTCGCTCTGGGCCACTACGCGCATTTCATGCTCCACCACAACCACCGTGTGCCCTGCGTCCACCAGTTGATTGAGCTGGCTGAGCAAGCGGTCGACGTCCCGGGGATGCAATCCGGTGGTCGGCTCGTCGAGCACATACAAGGTCGCGCCCCGGGCATTGCGTTGCAACTCGGTGGCGAGCTTGATGCGCTGCGCTTCGCCGCCGGACAGCTCGGTTGCCGGCTGCCCCAGGCGCAAGTAGCCCAAACCGATATCGCGCAGCACCTGCAGTGAACGCAGCACAGCAGGTTGCTCGGCGAACACCTCGACCGCCTGTTCCACCGTCAGCCCCAGCACCTGGGCGATGCTCAGGCCTTGCCATTTGATCGCCAGGGTCTCGGGGTTGTAGCGCGCGCCGTGACAGGTCGGGCATGGCGCGTACACGCTGGGCATGAACAGCAACTCAACGCTCACAAACCCTTCACCCTCGCACTGCGGGCAACGGCCCTTGGCGACGTTGAACGAGAACTGCCCCGCGTCATACCCGCGCTTCGTGGCCGCCGGCGTGGCGGCAAACAGTTTGCGCACGTTGTCGAACAGCCCGGTGTAGGTCGCCAGATTGGAACGCGGGGTACGGCCGATGGGTTTCTGGTCTACCTGCACCAATCGACGGATATGCTCGAGCCCGGAGCGGATGTGCCCGCCACTGGTTTGCGGGGCGTCGTCCTCCAGGCTGGGCTCTTCGTCATTGACCACCCGGCTGCCCAGACCACTGCCCACCAGGTCCAGCAGCGCCTGGCTGACCAGGCTGGATTTGCCCGAGCCCGAAATACCGGTCACCGCCGTGAAACAGCCCAGCGGGAAATCCACCTTCACGTCATTGAGGTTGTTGCGCGTCACGCCTTCCAGCTTCAACCACGCAGCGGGCTCGCGGCGCGTCGAGGGCAACGCCTGCCCTTCGGCAAACAGGTACGCGCGGGTCTGCGAAGACTGCACGTCTGCCAGCCCGGCCGGCGGGCCGCTGTACAGCACTTGCCCGCCGTGTTCGCCGGCGGCCGGGCCCACGTCGATCAGCCAGTCGGCGCGGCGCATGGTTTCCAGGTCATGCTCCACCACGAACAGCGAATTGCCGGCGGCTTTCAGGCGCTCGAGCGCGGAAAACAACGCCTCGCCATCAGCCGGGTGCAAGCCCGCCGAGGGCTCGTCCAGCACATAGATCACGCCGAACAACTGCGAGCCCAATTGCGTGGCCAGGCGCAAACGCTGCAACTCGCCGGACGACAGGGTCGGCGTGCTGCGCTCCAGGGACAGGTAACCCAGGCCCAGGTCGATCAAGGTGCTGACCCGTTCGAGCAGGTCCTGGGCGATGCGTTGCGCGGCCAGGCGTTTCTCCACCGACAGCTTCATGCGGTCCTGCCCTTCCGCCACCGGGCGCAACAGTTCGGCCAGTTGCGAGAGGGACAACTGCGACAACTCGCCGATATCCACCCCGGCAAACTTCACCGACAGGGCGGCCCGCGTCAGGCGCTTGCCCTCGCACAACGGGCAGGCGCTACCTTGCATGAACTGCGACACGCGCTTTTTCATCAGCGCGCTTTGGGTGTGGCTGAAGGTGTGCAGGATGTAGCGCCGCGCACCGCTGAATGTGCCCTGGTAACTCGGCTCCAGCTTGCGCTTCAACGCGTCGCGGGTCTGCGCCGGGGTGAAGCCGGCGTACACCGGCACCGTCGGGGTTTCTTCGGTGAAGAGGATCCAGTCACGCTGCTTTTTCGGCAGGTCGCGCCAGGGGATGTCGACGTCATAGCCCAGGGTCACGAGGATGTCGCGCAGGTTCTGGCCCTGCCACGCTAGCGGCCAGGCGGCCACCGCGCGCTGGCGGATCGTCAATGAGGGATCGGGCACCATCAGCGCCTCGGTCACTTCATACACACGGCCCAACCCATGGCACTGCGGGCAGGCGCCCTGGGGCAGGTTCGGCGAAAAGTCTTCGGCATACAGCATCGCCTGGCCCGGCGGGTAGCTGCCGGCGCGCGAATACAGCATGCGGATCAGGCTCGACAAGGTGGTCACACTGCCCACCGAGGAACGCGCGCTCGGCGTGCCGCGCTGTTGTTGCAGGGCCACGGCCGGCGGCAGGCCTTCGATGGAGTCCACGTCCGGCACGCCGACCTGATCGATCAGGCGCCGCGCATAAGGCGCCACCGACTCGAAATAACGGCGCTGGGCCTCGGCATACACCGTGGAAAACGCCAGTGACGACTTGCCGGAACCTGACACGCCGGTAAACACCACCAGGGCATCCCGTGGAATATCCACATCGACGTTGCGCAGGTTGTGTTCGCGGGCGCCGCGTACCCGGACGAAACCTGGGCGTTGGGCGGAGATCGGGGGGTGGTGCGCTGTGAAGTCATTGGCAACCTTGTCGTGCGGTAAGCATGCTGCGCACCCGTAGCGTCAGGGCTTCGGGGCTGTAGGGCTTGCTCAGCAGATGAATGTCGGGACTCAGCAGGTGGTTGCTGGAGAGAATGTCGCGGGTGTGGCCGGAGGTGAACAACACCGGCACCGGAGGCTGTTGCTGGCGAGCCCAGTCGGCCAGGTCGGTACTTTTGACCCGGCCCGGCATCACCACGTCGGTAAAGATCAGTTCCGGTTGCAGGCCGGTTTGCAGCTTTTGCATGGCCTGGTCGCCGTCGTCGGCGGTGAGCACGGTGTAGCCCGATTGTTCGAGCACTTCCACCACGGTGAGGCGCACGCCCTCGTTATCCTCGACCACCAGGATGGTTTCCTGCCCGCCGATGGGCTCCACGGATTCATCCGCCAACTCCTCGCACTCCTCGCCAAGGCTGCGCGGGAAATACAACTGCACCACGGTGCCCTTGCCTTCGGCGCTGCACACGTCGACATGCCCGCCGCTTTGGCGCACAAAGCCGAACACCATGCTCAAGCCCAGCCCGGTGCCGTGGCCGTCGCGCTTGGTGGTGAAGAACGGTTCGAACACCTTGGCCTGGATCGCCGGCGACATGCCCACCCCGGTGTCGCTAACCGACAGGCGCACGTACTCGCCGGGGCTGATGCTTTTGCCCACGCAATCCTTGGGGTTGAGAATGATGTTTTCGCCGCTGATGCGAATCACGCCCTCGCCTTTCATGGCGTCCCGCGCGTTGATCGCAAGGTTGAGCAGGGCATTTTCCAGCTGGTTGCGGTCGACGTGAATACGCCAAGGGTCGCGCGGCAGTTGCACATCGATATGGATGGTTTCACCCAGCGCGCGCTGCAACAGCTCGCCGAGGTTTTCATAAATGCGCAAAGGGTTGTACACCGCCGGCGACAGCGGCTGACGACGGGCAAACGCGAGCAATTGCGAGGACAGCTTGGCACCCCGCTCCACGGCGGCGATGGCCGCCGTGACGCGGCGCTGCACCTGGGGGTTATCCGGCTCATGCCGGGCCAGCAGGTGCAGGTTGCCGGCGATCACTTGCAGCAGATTATTGAAGTCGTGGGCCACGCCGCCGGTCAGGCCGCCGATGGCTTCGAGTTTCTGCGACTGGCGCAACTGTTCCTCGGCGGCCGAACGCGCCTGCACTTCGGCGGCGACGCGCTGCTCGAGGTTGTGGGTGAGTTCCTGGCGCACCCGCTCGGACTTCACCAGTTCGGTGGTCTCCACCACAATCGCCAGCACCCCGGCCGGTTGCTGGTTGTCGCCGGCAACCGGGCTGTAATAAAGGTCGAGCCACAGGGTTTCGGGCTTGCCGTTACGCGACAGCACCAGTTCCTTGTTGTTGAACGACAGGGTGCCGCCGGCCAGGCAGGTGTCCACCACATGCCGATTGAACTCGGCCACTTCCGGCCAGCCCTGCTCCACCGGCGTGCCCAGCAGGTAGGGATGGCGCCGGCCGGCGAACACCGAATAACTGTCGTTGTAGATCATGTAACCCGCACGCCCCCACAGCATCACCATCGGCACGGGAGATGCGAGCATCATCTGCACCGTGCAGGCCAGACTGGTGGACCATTCGTCGAGCGGCCCCAGGTCAGTGTTCGACCAGTCGAACGCGCGAATGCGTTGGGCCATTTCACCGGCCCAGCCTTCACAGTCATGTGGGTTGGATAAAAATTGCATGATTGGGCTCTGCACAAAGAGGACGTTCGCAACGTTTTGGAGCATGCCAGTTGTAGATGGTTTCATCTGGACTTATTTAGGGCGCAAACACTATGCAATCAACGGCTTCAATGGAAATCCCGGCTGCGCACATGGATGCCGTCCAACAGCGGCGTGAGATCGGTGAGACGCCCGGCGATCAGGTGTCGCACTTCGCCCACCGCCTCCCAGCGCCCGTCCACCTTGAGCAGTCGCGAACCCACCAGGGCCTGGCGTTGGCGTTCGGCCAAATCGCGCCAGACCACCACATTGAGGTTGCCGAACTCATCTTCCAGGGTGACGAAGGTCACGCCGCTGGCGGTGCCGGGCCGTTGCCGACCCGTGACCAGCCCCGCAACGCTGACGTTGCGCCCATGCTCCACCGTCGCCAGCTCCCGGGAGCTGCGACAACGCCGCTTGCGCAGCTCCCCGCGCAGCAAGGCCAGCGGGTGCGGGCCCAGGGTGGTGCCGAGGGTGGCGTAGTCGGCGTGCAGGTCTTCGCCCAACGTTGGCGCGGGCAACGCCACCGGGGTTGCGTCGGCGCCGGGCAGGTCGGCAAACAGCCCCAGCTGTTTATGCATCCCGGCCACGTCCCAGCGCGCCTGGTGCCGGTTGCCGGCCAGCGCACGTAATGCACCGGCATCGGCCAGCAGGGCCTGGGCACGCGAATCCAGCCCGGCCCGCTCGTCGAGGTCGGCAATGTCGCCGAACACACGACGCCCGCGCGCGGCCTCGATGCGCCGCGCGTCGTCTTCGCGAAACCCCGAGATCATGCGCAGCCCCAGGCGAATTGCCGGTTGCTGGCCGTCGATGGGCTCCAGGCTGCAATCCCAGTCACTGGCGAGCACGTCCACCGGGCGGATCTGCAGGCGATGGCGGCGTGCGTCCTGCAGGATCTGGTCCGGGCTGTAGAAACCCATGGGCCAGCTGTTGATCAGCGCACAGGCGAACGCCGCCGGCTCATGGCACTTGAGCCAGCAACTGGCGTAGGTCAGCAGGGCAAAGCTGGCCGCGTGGGATTCGGGAAAACCATAGCTGCCAAAGCCCTTGATCTGCTCGAAGATCTGCGCGGCAAAGGCTTCGGTGTAGCCGTTCTTCATCATGCCGGTGCGCAGGCGTTCCTGATGGGGCTCCAGACCGCCATGGCGTTTCCAGGCAGCCATGGAACGGCGCAACTGGTCGGCTTCGCCGGGGCTGTAGTCGGCGGCGACCATGGCGATCTGCATCACCTGCTCCTGGAACAGCGGGATGCCCAAAGTGCGTTTCAGTACCACTTCCAACTCCGGCGAAGGATAGGTGGTCTCTTCCTCCTTGTTCCGCCGACGCAGATACGGATGCACCATGCCGCCCTGAATCGGCCCGGGCCGCACGATGGCGACTTCGATCACCAGGTCGTAAAACTTCTGCGGCTTGAGCCTGGGTAACATCGACATCTGCGCTCGCGACTCGATCTGGAACACACCAATGGTGTCGGCCTTGCTGATCATCGCGTAGGTGGCCGGGTCTTCCTTGGGGATCGACGCCAGTGTCAGGTCCCGATTGCGGTGGCGGCGCAGCAGGTCGAAGCAGCGGCGGATCGCGCTGAGCATGCCCAGGGCGAGAATATCCACCTTGAGCAGGCCCACGGCGTCGAGGTCGTCCTTGTCCCACTGGATGATGGTGCGCTCGGCCATGGCTGCGTTTTCCACCGGTACCAGGGTGTCCAGCGGGTGTTCGGAAATCACGAAGCCGCCGGGGTGCTGGGACAGGTGCCGGGGGAAGCCGATCAACTGTTGGGTGAGCGTGAGCACCCGGCGCAGGATCGGGCTGTCCGGGTCGAAGCCGCTTTCACGCAGGCGCGCCAGCGGTGGCGCATCATCACTCCAGCGCCCGCAGCACTCGGCCAGCGCGTTGATCTGGTCGGCGGGCAAGCCCAGGGCCTTGGCCACATCGCGCACTGCGCCGGCCGCGTGATAACTGCTGACCACCGCCGTCAACGCCGCGCGGGCACGCCCGTAGCGTTGGAACACGTATTGCAGCACCTCCTCGCGGCGCTCGTGCTCGAAGTCGACGTCTATGTCCGGCGGCTCGTTGCGCTCCCTGGACAGGAAGCGCTCGAACAGCAGGCGGGTCAGGCTCGGGTCGATCTCGGTGATGCCCAGGGCAAAGCACACCGCCGAATTGGCCGCAGACCCGCGCCCCTGGCACAGGATCGAACGGCTGCGGGCGAAACGTACGATGTCGTGCACCGTGAGGAAGTAGCTTTCGTAGCCCAGCTCGCTGATCAGCTCCAGCTCGATGTTGATCTGCTCCAGGGTGCCAGCCTCGACGCCCTGGGGCCAGCGCCGGGCGATGCCTTCTTCGGTGAGGGTACGCAGCCAGCTTTTGGCGCTGTGGCCGTCGGGCACCAGCTCGCGCGGATAGTGGTAGCGCAACTGGCCGAGGTCGAAGGTGCAGCGTCGGGCGATGGTCAGGGTTTCGTCGAGCAAGGCCTGGGGGTACAGCGCGGCCAGGGCCTCGCGGCTGCGCAGGTGGCGTTCGCCATTGGGGTGCAGGCGCGTGCCGGCTTCGGCCACCGGAACGTGATGGCGGATGGCAGTCATGGTGTCTTGCAGGGCCCGGCGACCGCGCGCATGCATGTGCACATCGCCACAGGCCACCGCCGGAATGTGCAAGCTGGCGGCCAGTTGCAGGCGCTGCTCCAGATGGCGCGCATCGTCCTGGCCGCAGTGCAGGTGCACCGCCAGCCACAGGCCGTCGGCGAAGGTGCGGCGCAGCCATTGGATATCGGCCTGGGTGTTGCCGTCTTCGGCCACCCACAGCGCCAGCAGGCCGGAAAACGGCGTGTCGAAGTCCTCCCGCAGCAGGCGATAACGGCCCTTTTCGGCGCGCCGCCGGGCCAGGGTGATCAGCCGGCACAGGTGCTGGTAACCGTTGAGGTCCTGCACCAGCAACACCAGTTTCGGGCCGTTTTCGATGCGCATCTCGCTGCCGATGATCAGCGGCACCTCCACCGCCTTCGCCGCCTGCCACGCCCGCACGATGCCCGACAAGGTGCACTCATCGGTGATCGCCAGTGCGCGGTAGCCCTGCTGTTTGGCGCGCTCGAACAACGCCAGCGCACTCGAGGCGCCGCGCTGGAAGCTGAAGTTGGACAGGCAGTGCAGTTCGGCGTAGTTCATGCAAACCAGCCTTGCAGCCATAACCCATCGCTTTGCCCCACGCTGCGGTAGGCCCAGCCCTGCTGGCCGGCGCGGGTCTGGATCAGGTAGTAGTCGCGGCGGATGTCGGCGCCGTCCCACCAGCCGGATTCGATGCGTTCCGGGCCCATCAGAATCTGCACCCCCTGCTCGGCCAGCAGGGTCGGTTCGCGCAGCAGCCAGCCGGGGCGTTGCACCTTGTTCAGGGTTGAGCAGGGATGTTTGTCGACCGCCGCCTGCCAGGCATATTCGGGGCGGTGATCGGCATGAAAACGCAGGCCCTGCACCGCCTCATCCCCCAGGCGCGCGCGCAGGCGTTCGCGCAACTGTTCCCACGGCAGGGTTTGTTGCGGGCGGTCGTCGAACAGGTCCTGGCGCTGGGGCACGAACAACGGCAGGTCCTCAGCCACCAGGCGAAAGCCGCGTACCGGCGCGGTGACCTGCACTTGCTCAAGCCGCCCGCGAGCCAGCTCGAACAGCATCGCCGGTTCGCGCTCGGCGCTGAGCAGGCCGACCTTGATCACGCTGTCCGGCGCCTGGGCGTGTTCCAGGTGCAGGTCGAACCGTTGCACGCCGCTGTCGCGCCCGCAGAGGAAGGCCGATAGATCGCCGGTCAGGCGGCGCAAGGGAAACAGCAACGCCTGGTGGGAGTGCACGTCGAAATTCAATTCGATGCGCACATCGAACTGGTCCGGTGGCTGATAGAAGGCCAGGGCCAGAGGCCGCTGCCCGGTCAATGTATCCAGGTGCTGCAGCAGCCCGGCGTCAAAACGCCGCGCCAAGGTATGCCGGGGCAGCGCCTGCACCTGGGCCAGCGTGCGCAGGCCCATGCGCGACAAGGCAGTGGCGGCCTGCGGGTTCAGGCCTGCGCGGTCGATGGGCAGCGGCGCCAGGGCGTGCAGCAAGGCGCTGTCATCGGCCACGGCCAGGCCATCGTAGAGGTTCGCCAACACGCGCGCCGCCGCCGGGTTGGGGGCGGCGACGATGCGGTGGCGAAACCCCAGTTCCGTGAGTTCCTTGCGCAAGCGCGCCTCGAACTGCGGCCAGGGCCCGAACAGGCCCAGGCTCGACTCGATCTCGAACAGCAGCGCACGCGGATAAAACACACTGACCTGGGAACTGAAACGGTAGGCCCAGGCCGCGAGAAACTGTTGCCAGTGTTCGATTTGAGCCGGGTCGTACTCGGCGCTGGCAAAGGTTTTGCTCAGCGCATGGGCGGCCGTCAGCGACTGGCCGGGGCGCAAACCCAAGGCGCGCGCGGCGGCATTGGCCGTTTGCACGACGCGGCGCTGCGGCGTGCCCGCAAGCAGCACCAGCGGTTGGTCCGGCTCGGGATGCAGACGCTGCACCCCGTCCAGCGCCAATTGCGGGAAGACAATACACACCCAGCGCATGGCAACCTCAGTGCCCGGCCAGCGCGATCGGCGCCGGGTGGGCCAGCCCGCCCCGGCACTTGAGCACGCGCACCTGCGCAGGCTGCGCCTCGACCGCCAGGCGCAGGGCCGCCGGCGACGCATTGACCGCCTCGCCCAATGCGCGCCAGGCAAACGCCAGGGTCTGCCCGGTTTCCGCCGCCACCTGCAGGCGGCGCAAGGCGCGGTCATCGGCCTTGCGCGGCCAGCACAGCACCGCGCCGCAACTGCCGGAACGCAGGCACTGTTCCGCCGCCCACAGCGCGTCGCGCTCCTCGGCCTGGATGACGGCGAGCTGACGCAGGTCCACCCCGGCGTTGTGCCAGGCATGGGCGTACGGCGTGTAAGGCGGCGCCACCAGCACAATTCGCTCCCCTGCCGCCGACAGGCGCGCCAGGGTCGGCAGCACCAGTTGCAATTCGCCCACGCCCTCCGTGGCCATCAGGATTTCGCTGAGGGCCGACTCCGGCCAGCCACCGCTGGGCAGCACCGCATCCAGCGCCGCCAGCCCCGTGGGGTGCACGCTGGCCGGTGGCGCGGCGGGTCGGCCTTTCCACACGCGGCCGCCATTGAACAGCGTGTCCAGCGCAATGACAGCGCCCATCAACCCTGCCTCACCAGGCCGCAGAACACCCCTTCGATGGCCAGGTCCTGGTCAGGCCCCACCACGATGGGCTGATACGCAGGGTTGCGCGGCAACAGGCGCACGCTGTCGCCGTGGCGCTCGAACCGCTTGATGGTGACTTCGCCATCCAGGCGCGCCACCACGATCTGCCCGTTTACGGCCTCGGCACTGCGGCGCACGCCCACCAGGTCACCGTCGAGAATGCCGTCTTCGATCATCGAATCGCCCTGCACCCGCAGCAGGTAATCCGGAGTTTTGGCGAACGTGGTCGGGTCCAGTTGCAGGCGGCTGTGCACCTCGGCATCGGCACCGATGGGCAACCCGGCGGCCACGCGACCGAGCACCGGAACATCCAGCCAGTCGGGCCGCGCCGGCTGATTGAGCAGGCGAATACCGCGAGCCTGGTTGGGGTTGACCTCGATAAAACCGGCCTCGGTCAGGGCCAGTACGTGCTTGCGTGCCACGCTGCGCGAGGCAAAGCCGAACGCCTCGGCGATCTCGGCGAGGCTGGGAGGCTGCCCTTGCTGCGCGATGCGATCGCGGATAAAGGTCAGGATGGCGGTACGGCGGGGGGTTAAAGTCGTCATGGAGTACATTTGTACTCCTGCGGGAAATTTCTGACAATAGCCGGTAGTCGGGAGTGTTCACTGAAGCCAGGCGCACGTTAAATGCAAGAAAACATGACACTCTCCTCTGCCGGATATCACATCAGATTTGAATGTCGAACCACCAAAACCAGAGACACCAAACGATGGTTGCGCCTCCCCAAATATAAGTAAGGTAAAAAGGCCACAGCACCCAACGCCTGAGTGACAAAGAAATGGATTGCAGTTCGGCCTCCGTCACGATTCCTGCTTCCACGTGGCGTTTTGAATCGGACAAAAACTCATAAATCTGCAACATGCGATAAAACCTGTCGATCGGCTGGTTTCTTCCCCAAAAACGTTTGGTGCCGCGAACCTTTTCATTTTGGCTGAAACAGCTTTCCAGACTGTCGAGTTTTACGTATTCGGCAAATAGTCGCAGCCCGAGGATAACAAGGCCTCCAACAAACCAGACGACGGTGTAGACGAGAAAGAATGACAATTGTCAGGCCCCTTCAGGTTCGAATATCAAGTCTCCACCAACTTCAATGATCTCCCCGCCCAAAAAAGCACCTCCAGCACCACCTGCATTTCCGGCTGCGCTGCCTCCCGCTGCACCTCCAATGACTCCACACGCAAGTAATCCATTTCCTTTCAAATAAACGCCCAGATACAAGCGACAAGCACTACGAGCTACATCAGCAGCTAATTTTGCCCCAATGGCAGCTCCGTCACCCCGCCCACAAACCTGCCCGCCTCCACATATTTCGCTCGTCTGCACTGCGCTTCCTTACCCGTCATACAGGCTTCCTTGATCTCCAAACCTGTGACGCCAACATCCAACAGCAATCCTGCATATGTCCCTTTGCCCAACCACTTCGACGTCCGCGTTATCGCCTTGATTCTTTGCGCATACCCTGCAATTTCATTCTTGTGCAGATAACTTTTAGTCGACAATCCGAGCACTTTCTTCAACGATTGATTGCCTTGCAATCCCGTCCCGAAACGCGCCGCTCCTTGCAACTGCGCATCCAATCGACCAAACAGCATCTGCCGCTGCCGAACAAATCCATCCCTGTCCAACCCGCCACTCTTCAACCGCTGATGCAAATGTTCGATTTCTCCCAGTGTTCGCCCCACTTCATCCAGATGCCGCCCCCAGCCAGACGCTGCGCTTCCCACACCAATCGAGCCATACGCAAGAAAACTCTGCAGCAAATCATAATTGCCGATCACCACCGCGCCGGCCGACGTATTCAGCTCCAGGCTGCGACGAACCTGTTCAGCATGCCGCATCAACCAGGCCTCCTCGCCGGAACAGCTCACGCTGCCGGCATCGGGAATAATCACCAATTGCCCCGGTGCCACAAGACCGGGGCGCAGGTGTCGATTCAGTACGTCGAAATGATCAGAGCGCTGTCGATTCAGGCCGCCGCCCATCAAGCGCGATTTCAAACACTCTTAGTCCGTTGTGCGGTCATTGATGTGGCTCTGCGCCATGCCTTACATCCGGGATGCAATGAAACTGGCGTCGAAATATAAGCAGGGAAGCACGGCCTGGACACAAGTCCGGGAGGGGTCCATCACATTTGGGAGGCTGCCTACACGGCAGAGAATTTGCGCTTACAGAAAGCGGCCCGACCTACCGTCAAACCTTTACCACTTTTACTTTGGCGAGCGGGCCTGTCGTGGCGAGCGGGCTTGCCCCGCGTTGGGGTGCGAAGCAGCCCCAGAACCAGGCTCTGAGTAGTGTCAGGTACACCGCGCTTTTCTTGATTGGGGGCGCTTCGCACCCCAACGCGGGGCAAGCCCGCTCGCCACAGAGGTGCACTTTTGCTGCACGAGAGTTTTTGCTTTGCTTTGATTTTGATCTCAGGCGCCCCGTCAACCACGCCTAGTACCCGGTCATCTCCAGATACCCCACCCCACCCTCAAACTTCACCGGCCCTTCCCAGTACGGAATATTCAAATCCATCCAGGCCTTGGGATTGACGGCCTGCGTCGTAATATCCAAGCCCTTGCCGGGAATCTTCAGCGACCAGCGCGTGGGAATACGGCGCCCGTCAATCTCGGTGGTGGCCAATGGCGTGAGCTGGATATCGGCGTTGTGCAAGGTCTGCGTCACCCCTTGCGGATCAATCCAGGTACCCGTCAGGTAACCCGAACCGTCCTTCTGCCGCACACGAAACAGCATCAACTGCTCGCCCCTGTCCAGGTGCAGCGAAAACCAGTCCCAGCCCGTCTGGCTGGCGGCCAGAGGTTGGCTGCTCCACTCCCGATCCAGCCAGACCGGCCCGGTCACCTGATACACCTTGCCATCCAGGCTGACACTGCCACTGGCCGTAAAAAACGGCTGACTGTAGTAATACGACGCCTGGCCCTGATCCGATTTACGGCTGTAGCCACGGTCACCTTGCAGCACCAGCGGGCGGCTGGAGGTCAAGCGCAAATCGTAGGCAAACTGCGCGCCGCCGGACTTGAGTTGCATGTCTGCCAAGGGGCTGGCCGCGCCGGGACGGCTGGCAAAATTCCACTCGTCGATCCAGGCAGCAAACGGCGCCGACTGAGCACCGGCCTGGCCGACACCGCCACGGGCATAACGCTCGGCAGCGTAGTGCCGGGTGGCAGAAGTGACGGCCGCGTGGCCCAGCCAGACTGTGGAATCGCGCCAACCGGCCTGCGCGGGGCCAGCCTGCAAGGCGTTGCGAAACAGCGTCCACTGCACGCCAAACACATTGCCCTGGGCGTCCTTCAAGTTGGCGGTCACGTACCACCATTCAATGCGAAAGCCTGGATGCGCACCGTGGTCTTCGGGAAACGTGAACACCTTGCCTGGCACTACCTGGGCAAAGTCCGCGGCATCGCTGCCAAGGCCGGCAAAGCTTTCTTCGGGGGCGGGGGCTTTGTCGCACGCACTCAACAGCAGCAACGCACACCACAACCAGGCTTTAATTTTCATGGGCGAAGGTCCTCAGCAGATCCGCCGGGCGGCTGCGGTACAGCTGCCACAGCGGCCAGGCCGAGGCCAGCAGCGTGGCGAGCATTGCCAGCCCCAGCAATTGCGCCAACTGCCACGGAAATACCTGCAACGGCAGACGCCAGCCAAAGGCCTGCACGTTGATCACCGCATCCAGGCACCAGGCCAGCAGCAGGCCCAGGGGCAAGGCCAGCACCAGGGTCAGCACCGCCAGCAGCCAGGTCTGGCCCAGGTTGAGCAGCATCAGTTGTCGGCGCGTCACGCCCAGCGCCCACAACGGCGCGAGTTGGCCAAGGCGGCTTTGGCTCTGAGTCAACAGGCTGATGAACAGCGCCACACCGGCGACGCCGAGGGTGAGACTGTTGAGCGCGGCCGTGGCGGCAAACGTGCGTTCGAACACCTGGCTCGACCAGCCTTTGAGCTGCTGTTGATCGACAATACGGCTGTCCTCCAGGGCAAAGGTGCGCTGCACGGCCTGGATCAACGACGGTACCTGTTGCGGCAACACCCGTAGGTTGAAGCGCACCGGTGACAGCCCTGGCCAGTGCGCCAACAGGTGCTGTGAATCGACCAGCAGGTGGCCCTTGGGGTTGCCGTAGTCGGCGTAAATCCCGACCACCGAAGGCGACCAGTTGCCCTGTGCGGTGGGCACGCTGAGCGTATCGCCCAATCGCACCTTCAAGCGCCGCGCCAATTGTTCGCTGAGCATCACCGTATCGCCTTGATGCAGGCGGTCCCAGGGTTGGCCGACGGCTTCCAGCAACGGCCAGTGCTGACGGTAGGTCGGGTCGTCGACCACGCCGAACACGTCCGCCGGCCAGCCCTGCAACTGCACGCTGACCTGCCAGGCGGGCAGCACCGCCTGCACCTGCGGTTGGCGGGCCAGCCAGGAGTGCATCTGCTCGGCCTGCGCCGGGTTTTGCGGGTTGAGGTAGAGCTCGGCGGTAAGGCGCTGTTCCAGCCAGTTATCGAAGGTGTGGCGAAAGCCCGAGGTCATGGAGCCCGCGCCGATATTGGCCGCCAGCGCCAACAGCAGCGCCATCAGCGCCAGGCTCAGGGCCGGCAATTGCTGACGGCAATCGGCGAGAAACCACTGCCCCAACACCGAACGGCTGCGCCCCAGCACGCCTTTGAGCAGCGCATTGAGCAACACCGGCAAGCCCAGCGCCGCGCCCAGCAACAGTGCGGCCATCAGCACAAACCCGGCGGCCAGACTGTTGCCCAGCCACAGCGCCAGCAGCGCAATCAGCAGCGCCGCCGCCGCCACCCACCCCTGGCGCCGCAACCAGCGGCCATGGGCCTCATGCCAGGCCTGGGCATTGGCCAGCGCCAGCAGCGGCAAGCGTGCCGCGCGCCACAGGCTGCCGGCGCCGGCGAGCAGCGCGCCGAGCAGGCTCAAGCCGAGCCCGGCTACCCACCAGCCCGGGCTGAGGCTCAGTTGGCCCGGCACCTCGGCGCCGTACAGGCCGCGTATGCTGGCAGCCACATCCGGCAGCAACAGGCTGGCCAGCAAGTACCCGCTGGCCACACCCAGCATGCCGCCGAGCAACGCCAGCACGCCCAGCTCCACGCCCAGGCTGAGGATCAGCAGGCGCGCGCTGACCCCGCACGCGCGCAAGGTGCGCAGCAGGCTGCGTCGTTGCTCCAGGGCCAGGCCGATGGCGGCGTGGACGATAAACAACCCGACCACAAAGGACAGAAACCCCAGGGCATCCAGGTTCAGGTGAAAGCTTTCGGTGAGGCGCGCGAGGTTGTTGTCTTCGCCCTGCTTGAGCTGCAAGCCGGCCGGTGGCGTGGGATGGGTGGCGGCGAAGGTCTTGTCCAACAGCAAGCGTGACAATTGCCCGGGCATGCCCAGTAGAGGTTGGGCAAAGCCGATGTCCATCAGCAGCAGGCCGGGAGCCATGTCCGGCTGGGCCTGCAAGGGCGGAAGCGCTTGCCCGCTGACGGTGTGAGGTTGCTCGCCCTCGCGCAGGCTGAGCGCCTGCAGGGTTTGCGGCGAAATCCAGGTGCGCCCCGGCGCGGCAAAAAACGCGAGCATCTGCGCCTGGCTCAAGCGCTGCCCCGCCACCGCCCCACCGCCGGGCAGGGACAGCGGCTCGATGCCCATCAACTGCAGGCGCTGGTCTTCATGCCCCTTGAGTAACACGCGCCCTTGCACCACAGGCGACACCGGCCAGCCGGCGCGACGCAACTGGGCAAACAGCACCTCGGGGAAAGCGGCGGCATCCGGCGCACTCAGGCTGGCTTGCGGCTCGCCGCCGATCAACTGGCCGGCGCGTGCGTAGCTATCCCGCGCTTGACTGTTAAGGGCTTGCACACCGGTGAGCAACGCCGTGGCGAGCCACAAGCCGGTGAGCACACTGAAAAACTGCACGGGGTGACGCCGCCAGTGGCTGAGCAGCGCGCGCAAGGCCCAATAAAATACTCTCATTTCAAGACGCAACGGCGGGCACGACCCGCCCGCGATGCAGCACCACCTGGCGGTCGAGCCGCGCCGCGATGCGTGGGCTGTGGGTGACCATCAGCAGGCTGGTGGGGCTGTCACGCAACAGGTCCAGCAGCAGTTGCAGCACGTCGTCGCTGGTGGCTTCGTCGAGATTGCCGGTGGGTTCATCCGCCAGCAACAGGCGCGGCCGCGACGCCAACGCGCGGCCCACCGCCACCCGCTGCTGCTGACCGCCGGAGAGTTGCTCGGGATAACGCTTGAGCAAGTCGCCCAGGCCCAGGCGCTCGATCAACTGCGCCTGCCAGTGCGGATCAAAACGCCCGGCCAGACGCGCCTGGAAGGCCAGGTTATCGTCGACGCGCAAACTGCCGATCAGATTGAACTGCTGGAACACCAGGCCGATTTCGCTGCGCCGCCACTGCGCCAGTTGCGCCTCGCCCAGTTGGTCCAGGCGTTGCTCGCCCACCTGGATACTGCCTGCGTCCACGCGGTCGAGCCCGGCCACCAGGTGCAGCAACGTGCTCTTGCCACTGCCCGACTCCCCCATCAGCGCCAGGCTGCTGCGCTCGCCCAAGTGCAGGTCGACGCCGGCCAGCACCGCCAGCGGCCCCTGGGGGGTGGTGTAGCTCTTGCGTACGCCGTGCACCTGCAACATAAACACGCTCACTTGAAAAACTGAAAACGAGAATAACGGCTGATGGCGACAAGTAAGCAAATTTTTCACATGAATTTCACTGCGCGCCCACCACTGCCACTTTAAATTGCCGGCCCATGACTGATGAGTCGGCAACTTCTTAGTTATTTAATGCGACAACTTTTAACCGCGGGATGTTCAGCCAAAAGACAGCCACCCTGTGACAGCCTCTTTATCCCACTGCGGGTATCCGTTAATGCATTGCGCCTACTTGAATATTAATAAATACGGGTCATGGTGAATGATGTGGTTGACCTCACGCTGACCAAACCGCGCACGCGCCGACGCTTAATCAAGCGCTGGCGAACGTGGCGGATGAGCCTTGCCGTCGTAAGCCTGATGCTTGCGGGCTGGCTGTTGTGGCCTGCAACACCCCGCGACCTGGGTGTGGGCAAACGGCTGCTGACTGCGCACCTGCTGCCTGCCTGGCGGGAAGGCGAACTGATCGTGCTGGTGCGCCATGAAGAGCGCTGTGATCGCTCGAAAAACCACTGCCTCGGCCCGGCCGATGGCCTCACCGTCGTCGGCAATCAACACGCCGAAGCGCTGGGCAAAGCCTTCAACGTATTGGGCATGACGCGTACCGACGTGCTCGCCAGCCCCGCCACTCGCACGGCCCAGACGGCCCATGCGATGTTCGGCAACGTCCAATTGACGGCTGATCCGCAGGCCATCTGCGGCGAGGCGATCGGCGAACAGCTGCTGCAGCGCAAACACCCCGGGCGCAACCTGATCTTCGTCACTCACAGTGGCTGCATCGCCGACTTCGAAAAAGCCCTGGGCTACCCCCACGCGGCGTTTCCCCAGTACGGCAGTGCGCTGTTCATACGGGCAAGGGCCGACGGCAGGTTCGACACCCTGGGCCTGGTCAATGGTCCAGCGTGGGCGGCTGTTTTGAAAAACCTCTGAACACACTTTTTTACATATCCAGCATTACCTATTCAGCAAAATGACAGGCCTGTTCTGGCATGTTGAGCCGCGCCCGTTAATTAACGGCGCCCAACATAACTCGACCCAGTTAGTGAACATTTTGAGTCTTGCTCTTATTACTTATATAGCCCCCCACTCCGTCATTAAGTGTCAAGGAGCCGCGCGCTCATGACCCGACTAAAACCTCTGCCCTTACTGTTGCTGGCAATCGCCGCATTTTACCTGCTGCCCCTTGGCCTGCATGGCTTGTGGGTGCCCGACGAAACCCGCTACGCCCAGATCAGCCAGGAAATGCTCACCAGCGGCAACTGGGTGTCGCCGCATTTCATGGGTTTGCGCTACTTCGAAAAACCTGCCGGCGGCTACTGGTTGATCGCCCTCGGCCAGGCGGTGTTCGGCCAGAATCTGTTCGGCGTGAGGATTGCCTCGGCACTCACCACTGGTCTGAGTGTGTTGCTGGCTTACCTGATCGCCCGCCGCCTGTGGAACGATCCGCGCAAAAGCTACGCCTGCGCCCTGCTCTACCTGAGCTTCGGCCTGGTGGCCGGGCAAGCCGGGTACTCCAACCTCGATCCGCAATTCACGTTCTGGGTCAATCTCAGTCTGGTGGCGCTGTGGTTCGCCCTCGACAGCCGCACGCCACGCGCCCGACTCGGCGCCTGGGCGCTGCTCGGGGTGGCTTGCGCCATGGGCTTCATGACCAAAGGGTTCCTGGCCTGGCTGCTGCCGGTGCTGATCGCGGTGCCCTACTTGTTGTGGCAACGCAGGCTGGGTGAATTGCTGCGCTATGGTCCACTGGCCGTGGGCGTTGCCTTGCTGCTGTGTCTGCCCTGGGCCTGGGCGATTCATGTGCAGGAACCGGACTACTGGCGCTTCTTTTTCTGGCACGAACACATCCGCCGATTTGCCGCCGATGATGCACAGCATGCGCGGGCGTGGTGGTTCTTCCTGCCGATCATGGTGGTGGCGTGCCTGCCCTGGACCGGGCTGCTGCCCAGCACACTGCTCAAAAGCTGGCGGGAAAAACGCCAGCCGGCCATCGTGTTCCTTTCCCTCTGGCTGTGGCTGCCGCTGGCATTTTTCAGCCTGAGCCGGGGCAAGCTACCAACCTACATCATGCCGTGCCTGTTGCCGCTGGCCCTGTTGATGGGGCATGCGCTGATCGACCTGGTTCACCAGCACAAGCCACGCGCCATCCGCCTCAACGGCGTGATCAATCTGGTCGTCGACCTGCTCGCGATGGTGGCCTTGATCTACCTGCAAATCGACCGCCCGCTGTACGGCAACAGCCATGCCGAGATGTTCAGCCTGTCGCTGGCATTTATCGTGCTGCTGGGCTGGATCCTTGCCAACCTGCTGCAGGCCTTCCGCCCGCTGACGCTGTGGGCCACACCGGCGCTGGGCATCGGCCTGCTGGTGGTGTTGCTGCCGGTGGGCATGCCGGCGCAGATCGCCAACAACGAAATGCCCGACCAGTTCGTGCTCGAACACCTGGACGAACTGCAGCAGACCCAGGCGCTGTTGAGCAATCAACTGGAATCGGCCTCCGCACTGGCCTGGCGACTGAACCGCGCGGACGTCACGCTTTACAACACCGAAGGCGAACTGCGCTACGGCCTGACATATGCCGACGCGGCGCACCGCAAGGTCAACCTGGAGACCGTCCAGGCGTGGCTCACCGAAGCGCGCAAACACGGCTCGGTCGGCGTGCTGCTGCGCGTCAGAAGCACCAGCGAACACCGTGAAGAGGGGCAACTGCCACCCGGTGGCAAGCGCTACCGCAAGGGCGACCTGGTCATTACCCTCTACCCGCAATCCCCTTAGGAATACCCATGAGTTTCTGGAAAACCGAACGCGGCGCCCTGCTGTTGCTGCTGGGCGTATCAGCCCTGCTCCTGCTGCTGGGCCTGGGCAGCCGCGACCTGTGGGGACCGGAAACACGCTGGGCGAATATCGCCCTGCAGATGCTGCAAAGCGGCGACTACTTCGACCCTTATCTCAAGGGCGCACCCTACTATGACAAACCCCTGCCCTCCTACTGGCTGATCACCGGCTTTGCCAACCTGATGGGCGGCCTGGGCCCATGGTCGCTGCGCCTGTCGTCGGTGATCGCCGCATGGCTGAGCATCTGGCTGGTGTACCTGATCGGCGAGCGCCTGTTTCGCAAGGGCACCGGGCTGATTGCCGGCTGGATGCTGACCACCACGTTCTATTTTCTGTTCTGGGCGCGGGTGGCCACGGCGGATGTGCTCACCGTATGCGGCGTGCTGGCCGCCGTGTGGTGGTACTGGCGCGGGCCGGACGACACCCGGCTGGGGCGCTACACAGTATTTTTCCTGCTGCTGGCGGCGACGTCATTGTTCAAGGGGTTGATCGGCTTCGTACTGCCGGGCCTGGTGCTGTTACCGCACCTGCTCAGCGAACAGCGCTACAAACGCCACTTCAACCTGCGCCTGCTGCTGGCCGTGATTATCGCCGGCGCGTTCTACGCGATTCCCTTCGTACTGTCCCATCTCTATGGAGCACCCACCTATGGCGAAAGCGGCCTGGAGCTGGTGTTCAAGGAAAACGTGGTGCGCTTCTTCGACCCCTTCGACCATATGGGGCCGATCTACACCTACCTGATCTACCTGCCGGCGTACACCCTGCCCTGGGCACCCTGCTGGATGCTCGGCCTGTGGCTGGCGCTGCGCCACTGGCGCGAAACGCCGCCCAATGTGCGCTGGCTGGTGTGGGGCCTGGGCCTGTTGTTCGTGTTCTTTACCGCCAGCGGCAGCCGACGCAGCTACTACGTACTGCCCCTGGTGCCTTTTGCCCAGCTGCTGGCAGCGTGGTGGTTGAGTGAACGCCTGGCGAAAAAACCCGCCAGTTGGCCGCGCTGGCAAAAGGGCTTTGGCTGCGCTGCGGGCTTGATGCTGCTGGTGATCGGCGTCGTGTATCCCTGGACCAACGGCAACGGCGGCGTGACGCAGTTTGTCGAGGATGTGAAAGCACAGGCGGTGAAAACAGCACCGTGGGATCAGTGGCAGATGGTGCTGGTGGAAGTCGACAACAAGCTGCCGATGTACCTGAACAATGGCGGCAAGCCGTTCTACTACGTCAGCGAAACCCAAAACTTCCCGCGCCAGGGCGACAGCGCCGCGTTCATGGCCTGGCTGGAGAAAACCAGCGGCCAGGAATTTGATCCACAGCACACCATCATCATCGCGCAGTTCTCCAAAGACGACCCGACACCGCTGGCGTTTCTGGAAGTAGATCACCAAGTGATCGTTACCCAGCCGGATAATGGGGAGCGGTTGTTTCACAAGCGTGAGGGTGGGAGTGTGGGGTTTATTCCAGTGAGTAAGTGAAGCGACCCGGTGCTTACAGACACTGAATACCCAGTGTGGGAGGCTCCAGTTTGCTGCGCGACAGCGCTGGCCGAATCTCCCACATTGACCGCAATCCATAGGGGTGTTGGTTAATGGCATTTGGTCATGGTTTGTGCAGTGAGCACCTGGAGAGCCCCAAGCGGGCGAAGATTCTGGCGGTGTGGCATTTGCTGGAGATTGCCAGGACCACGGTGGGTCGCTCTATCCACTGCATGAACAACCCAAAAACCACTGCCTGAACGCGCGCAAAAAATGTGGGAGGGGGCTTGCTCCCGATGGCGGTGAATCAGTCAGCCAATCATTGGCTGACCCACTGCCATCGGGAGCAAGCCCCCTCCCACAGGGAGCGTATTTCAAGATCAGGATCAGCGTAATTCTGGCCCTCAAATCCTGCGACGGCGGTTGAGCTGCGGAATGGTGGTTTGCGCCACTTCCACTCGCTGCACCTGCGCCTGGGTGCGCACTGCCAGTTGTGCCAGTGTCGGCTGGCTGAACAGCGTGCGCGCATCCACTTCCAGCCCGGCCTTGCGCAGGCGTGCCACCAGGGTTACCGCCAGCAGCGAATGCCCGCCCAACTCGAAAAAGTGGTCATGACGCCCCACCCGTTCCAGCTTCAGCACGTCGGCCCAGATTCCGGCCATGGTGGTTTCCACCTCGCCCTGCGGTGCTTCGTAGGCGCGGCTGATCACTGCTTCCAGGCCCGGTTCCGGCAGGGCCTTGCGGTCGAGTTTGCCTGCCGGGTTCAGCGGCAAAGCATCGAGCTGCACGAAGGCCGCCGGCACCATGTACTCGGGCAGTTGCTCCAGCACATGGGTGCGCAGCGCTTCCAGGCTTGGCGCCTGTTCGCGCACGGTGAAATACGCCACCAGCCGCTCTTCGCGGATCAGCACCGCCACTTCACGCAACGCCGGGTGCGCCAGCAGGCGTGATTCGATCTCGCCCAACTCCAGGCGCACGCCGCGCAGCTTGACCTGGAAGTCATTGCGCCCCAGAAACTCCAGGTTGCCGTCCGGCAGGTAACGCACCAGATCGCCGGTGCGATACAGGCGGTCGCCCACCACGAACGGGCTGTCGATAAAGCGCTCGGCGGTCATCTGGGCCAGGCCCAGGTATCCGCGTGCCACGCCTACCCCGCCGATATGCAACTGGCCGCTGACGCCCAGCGGCACCGGCGCGTCGTGGTCGTCCAGCACATACAGGCGGGTGTTGTTGATCGCGCGGCCGATCGGCAGTTGCAGCGCCGGCACCGGGGCGCCGGGTTCAAGGGTCCAGGCGCTGCTGTCGACGGTCGCCTCTGTGGGGCCATAGACATTGTGCAGGCGCACCTGGGGCAAGCGCGTTTGCACGCCACGGGCCAGCGCTTCGGTGAGTTCGCCGCCGCCGCACAGCACGTCGGTGAGGCTGGTGCACAGCGCCGACTCGTCCAGTTCAAGGAACTGCTGCAACATCGCCGGCACGAATTTGATCACGCTGATGCGCTGCTCGCGAATCACTTGCGCCAGGTACGCCGGCTCCCGATGCCCGTCGGGTCGCGCCAGCACCAGGCGCATGCCGTTGGTCAGCGGCCAGAACAGCTCCCACACCGAGCCGTCGAAGCTGAACGGCGCGCGTTGCAGCAGCGCGCCGCCTTCAGCGTTCGGGCACAGTGTGGAGCCCCAGTGCATCAGGTTGCTCAGCCCGCGATGCTCGATCATCACGCCCTTGGGCGTGCCAGTGGAGCCGGAGGTGTACATCACGTAGGCCAGGTTGGCGGCGCTCAGGCCCGGCACCAACGGATTGCCGGTCGGCGCTTGGCGCCAGGCGCAGCAGTCGAAGTCGATCAGCGGGATCGACACGTCGCCCGGCAGGTCGCGCGTTGCGGCATGCACCAGCAGCGCCACCGGCTGGCTGTCGTGCAGCATGTAGGCCAGCCGCTCGCGCGGGTAGCCCGGGTCCAGCGGCACGTAAGCGCCGCCGGCCTTGAGAATCGCCAGCAGGCCCACGACCAGATCCAGCCCGCGCTCCACGCACAGCGCCACCCGCGAATCGGGCTGTACCCCGCGCTCACGCAGGTGGTAGGCCAACTGGTTGGCGCGCTCGTTGAGCTGTTGGTAGCTCAGCTGTTGTTCGCCGGCCTGCACCGCGATGGCGTGGGGGGTACGCCGCGCATGTGCCTCGAACAGTGCCTGCACGCTAAGGGTGTCGGGGTAGACGGTGTCGGTGGCGTTGAAGTCCACCAGCAAGGTGTGCAACTCGTCGGCGGGCAGCACCGGCACATCGCGCAGCGGCGATGTCGGCGCCTGTTCCAGTGCCTGCACCAGACCGTGCACGGCCGTGTCGAGGTAGGCCAGCAGCCGCGCGGCGCCGACCTTGCGCGGCGCCTTGACCTTGAGGCGAAACCCCTCGGCGGTGTCGTCCACCGTGAGCATCAGCGGGTAGCTGAGGATGTCTTCACTGCTGAGCAAGGCAATTCCAGGCACCAGCTTCAACTCGGGGTCGGCCGAGGTATGGCGGTAATTGAGCAGGCTGTTGAACAACGGCGAGGCGCTGCTGCAACGCTGGGCCAGCGCCAGTGACGCCTGCTCGTGAACGAGCAAGGCACTCAGTTGGGCGTGGGTATAACTCAACGCATCCACCACAGTTTGCCCGGCCAGTTGCACCCGCAGCGGCAGTGTATTGATGAACATGCCCAGTGCGCGGTCGGCGCCCTCGCCCGCCTGCAGGCGACCAAGCAATACGGTGCCGAACACCACGTCATCGCGGCCCGACACACGGCTGAGCACCTGCGCCCAGGCCAGGTGAAACAGACTCGCGGCACTCACGCCCAGGGCGCGGGCCTGTTCGCGCACGCATTGATTGAGGTGCTCGTCGAGGGCCTGTTCGGCCTCTTCACTGTCGGCGCGATTGGCCTGGCGCTCCTGCAAGCCGAACGCCAGTGTCGGCTCGTCGACATCCGCCAGACGCTCACGAAAAAACGCCTCGTGCGCTGCCTGGCGCGCCGGCAGGCGGCTCTGCGCGACCACATTGCGATACGGCACCGGCGCCGGCAGTTGCGCCTGCTGGCCGAGCAGGTGCGCGCGAATCTCATCCACCAGCACGGTGGTCGAGGTGGCGTCGTTGACCAGGTGATGAAAGCGCAATCGCGCAATCCAGCGTTGCTGCTGCGGCTGTTCGGCGTAGTCCAGGGCCATCAGCGGCGCCTGGCGCAGGTCCAGCGGCTCATCAGTGTCGCCCAGCGGCGCGACGCGCAAGTGCACCTTGCGCCACACCACCTGCATCGGTTGCTCCAGCGCATCCCAGGCCAGGCTGGTGCGCAGGATGTCATGCCGGTCGATCACCTGTTGCAGGGCCTGGGCAAAGGCATCGAGCTGTTCGCGTCGGGCAAAGCTGAACATCGCGTGCTGCTGGTACGGATCGCGCTCATCGGTGAGGTGGTGGTAGAGCAAGCCCTCCTGCAACGGCGCCAGCGGGTAGATATCCTGCACATTTGCCGCGCCGCCAGGAATACCCGCGACGATGCGGTCGATGCTGGGCTGGTCGAGTTCGACAAGGGCCAGCAGGTCCGGGGTGATGTGGGTGCAACCTGGCGCAATTCGGTTGGCCGGCACCGCCACCTCGCGGCGCTGGCTGACGGCTGCCAGCGCCGCCAGGGTGGGCTGGCCGAACAGCACCTGCACATCGGCATGCAGCCCGGCCTGACGCATGCGCTGCACCAGTTGCACCGCCAGCAGTGAGTGCCCGCCCAACTCGAAGAAATGATCATGCCGGCCCACTTGCCGCACCTGCAGCAGCTCGGCCCAGATCTGCGCCAGGGTGGTTTCCGCGCCGTCGTGCGGGGCTTCGTAACGGCGGGTGACAAAGGCATCCTGGGTCGGTGCCGGCAACGCCTTGCGGTCGAGTTTGCCGTTGGCGGTAAGGGGCAGACTGGTCAGCTTCACATAGGCGGCGGGCAGCATGTAGTCGGGCAGCGACGTTTGCAGGTGGGCGCGCAGGGCGTCGATATCGATAGGGTGATGCTCGATGTACCAGGCCAGCAGTTGTCCCTCGCGGAACTGCACCACGGCCTCCTTGACGGCGGGATGGCCGGCCAGGGCGGTCTCGATTTCACCGAGCTCGATGCGCACGCCGCGGATTTTCACCTGGTCGTCATTGCGCCCCAGGTATTCAAGGTTGCCATCGGGCAGCCAGCGCGCCAGGTCGCCGGTGCGGTACATACGGCCGGCGCTGAACGGGTCATCCAGAAAACGTTCGGCGCTGAGGTCCGGGCGGTTGAGGTAACCGCGCGCCACGCCCTTGCCGCCGACATACAACTCACCCGCAACGCCAATCGGCAGCCGGCGTTGTCGGGCATCCAATACGTAGACCTGGGCATTGGCGACGGGCGAGCCGATATGCAGCAGGCTTCCCACTTCAACCTTTCCAGACGTGGCAACCACCGTGGCTTCGGTGGGCCCGTAGTTGTTGATCACATCGAAGGTTTGTGCACGGTTGAACGCGCGCAGGCGGTCGCCACCGATGAGCAAGGTGTGCAGGGTCGGGTGTTCCAGGCGCTGGCTGAAGGCGTACTCGGCCACCGGCGTGGGCAGGAAGCACACGTCCAGCGGCTGGGCGCGCCACCAGTCGAGCAGCGCGTCGATGTCTTCGGCGCCGTCATGGGCCGGCGGCAGGTGCAGCGTGGCGCCTACACACAGGGCCGGCCACACCTCCCAGGCCATCGCATCGAAGCCGAACCCGGCGACGCTGGCGGTGTGGCTGCCCGCGTGCAGGTTGAAGGCCCGGCAGTGCCAGTCCACCAGGTTCGACACACTGTGGTGCTCGACCATCACGCCTTTGGGCAGGCCGGTGGAACCGGAGGTGTAGATCACGTAGGCAAGGTGCGTGGGCTGCACCGCCACGTCAGGGTTGGTGCCCAGGTGCAGCGCGGGACGGTCCAGTTCGATCACCGGTACGTCCACGTCCAACACAGGCAGGCGTTGGCGCAGGTCATGCTGGGTCAGCACGGCGACCGGGGCGCTGTCGTGCAGCAGGTAGTTGAGGCGTTCGGCGGGATGGGCCGGGTCCAGCGGCACATAGCAGGCGCCGGACTTGAGAATCGCCAGCAGCCCCACCAGGGTGTCCAGCCCGCGCCGGGCCAGGATCACCACGCGGTCGTCAGGCTGCACGCCCTGTTCGATAAGCAGATGGGCCAGGGCATTGGCCTGTTGATTGAGCTGGCCATAGCTCAGTTGCCGGCCCTGACACACCGCCGCCACGGCCTGCGGCGTGCGCGCAGCCTGGGCTTCGATGCGCGCATGCAGGGTGCTCGGCTGAGTATCGGGCTGGGCGGTGGCGTTGAACTGTTGCAGTTGCGCCTGCTCAGCCGGGGTAATCAGGGACAATTCGGCGAGGGTGAGCGCCGTGCCCTCCAGGCCCTGCTCCAGCAACCCGATGACGCGTTCAGTCAGTGCCTGAACCTCGTCGTGACTGAAATACGCCTCGTTGTACACGCAATGCAGGCACGCGGTGTGCTGCACGCGATTGCTGCGCAGGTGCATGGCAATCGGCAGCGCCTCATGGTGGTTGGAGACCTTGATGGCCCGGGCCTGGACCTCGCCATAGCGCAGGTCATGGTCGTCCTGCTCGTAGGACACCGACACCTCGAACAACTGGCCGCGGTCGCTACGGCGCAGGCCCAGTTCACGGTTCATCTCGCTCAAAGGGAAGCGCTGGTGGCGCATGTCCTGCTTGAGCTGGTCGCGCACGCCGCGTACCAATTCGCCAAAAGACAGCTGCTCGCTGAATTGAAAACGTACCGCACTGACCTGGGCGAACATCCCCACGGTTGCGCGAAAACGCGCGTTGGCGCGGTTGAGAATCGGCAGCCCCACCACCCACTCATCGCGCTGGTGGGCGCGGGTGAAAGACACATATAACGCCGCCAGCAATACATGCAACGCCGAGGCCTGGTGACGCTGGGCCAGTTCTTCCATGCGGTGCAGCAACGGCACCGCAAACCCTTGCGCCAGCGTGTTGCTCGGCCCTGGCGCGGTGTGCCGTGGCGTCAGCAGCGGCTCGGGCAGGGTCTGATATTTGTCCAGCCAATACGTGCGGTCGCGGGTGTAACGCGGCGAATGCCGGTAGTGCTGGTCGGCGTCGATGAAGTCGATGTACGACGGCGCCAGCGGCTGCGGCTGACTGCCCTGTGCAATGCCCGTGTACAGCTGCGCCAGGGAATGCAGCATCTGGCCGAAGCCCCAGCCATCGAGGATCAGGTGATGGGCCTGGGTGCCGAGCCAATAGCGGTCAGCGTCGAGCTTGACCAGAAAAAAGCGGAACAACGGCTCGCCCTGCAACCCATAGGGCCGGGCCATCTGCGCCTGCATCAAGGCCTGGGCGGCAACCTGCGGCTCGGGCAAGGACGAAAAATCATACCGCGCCACCTCTACCGGCAATGCCGCAGCGAAGTGCTGGCGTGGCAAGCCGTCGGCGTCGCTGATCAATTGGGTGCGCAGCCCATCGTGCAGGGCCACCAGTTGCTCGATGGCCTGCTGGATCAGCGCTGGCTCCACAGGGCCGGCAAAATCAAGAAAACCACCAATGTTGTAGAGCGGCGAGTCACCCGCGCGCTGTTGGTCGAGCCAGATATCCTGCTGGGCAGCGGTGAGCGGGAAGCTGGGCGACGGGCTGGAAATGTGCGGCATAAGATCCTTCTCATGGGGGCTCGCCAGGGAGGTCCATCACGGCGAAATTGCCGGATTTGAGCATGGGGGTACGGGGCTGCCTGACACCCCAAACCCGGACATTCAAATGAAGGGAACCGGCTCGGCTGAAGGTTCACCGCTGAAACGATTAAAGCGTTGTAGGAAATTGGCTATGTAACGCCGAGGATGGCAATTAGACATGTCGCCTTAAAAATTATATTTCCCTTTTAAATCAATAAATTAAAAATATTTAAAAATCGGCGCCGGCTATTCGTATGAGGAAATACCTGACAGAACCGTCGATTTAATGGCGGTGCTTTTATGGCACGTTGTGTCCCACGTTTCCGCTACATACGTAGGACAAGTCCATATGGCTAAATGAAATCTCGAACGCCGAGTCACGTTCAAGCAACACGGCGCGCCCCGCACAGACCCAGGGCGCCCGATGACGGTTTTCGACATCAAGGATGAGATGGCTATGAGTCTGACGCGCACCATGAGCAACACAACCAGCCCGCATTTTTATGCCGAAATGGGCGAACTGATTTCAAACAGCGGCCAGGAAGATTTCGCCGCCCACATGCTGCACCTGGTGGACAAATGGGTGCCGATCCACATGGTGGACCTCAGCGAGTGGACCCTCGACGAACTGCGCGACCGCGTGCTCGATATCAAGCTGCTGGGCAGTGCCGGGCTCAAAAGCGAGCTGTCTGCGCCCCAGACCCTGCACCCGCTCAAGGACCATCCGCTGCTGCGGGAGATGCTGCGCATGCAGGACCCGCTGCTGATTCAGATGCGCGCCCAACCCAACAGCACACACCCGCGCGGCACCTCGCACCAGTGCAACCTCGTGGCACGCCAGGGCAATCGGCGCCAGGTGATTTCGTTCTACCGCCCGCCGGCCCAGCGTGGGTTTTCCCTGGCGGAACTGTCGTTTCTCAAATGCCTGTCGGACACCCTGCTGCCGCTGCTGGAGCGTCATGCCCAATTGCTTCACCAGGCGCCGCAGAGCGGCAGGGAACCGGTGCATAACCCGCTGGAGCAATCGCAGTTGCAGCGCGAGTTCTACAAGCGGCTGTCGCTGAGCGATATCACGCTGTCGGCACGGGAGCAGGAAGTGTGCCTGGGCCTGCTGACCGGCGGCACCGTACCGCAGATGGCGGAAAAACTCAGCGTGAAAAACAGCTCGATTGAAACCTACCTCAAGCGCGCCGCCGCCAAACTGGGTGTGAGTGGCCGCCATGGCCTGGCCAAATGGATGGTGGGTGCTTGATGACCAGAACCACCCTCACCGCCGTCGGCATGGCCTGCCTGCTCGGCGGCTGTTCGCTGATTCCCGAGTACCAAAGGCCCCAGGCACCGGTGCCGCAGCAGTATCCCCAGGACGGGGTATACCGCCAGGCGCAAGCGGGCACGCAAACCACCTCGGACTGGCAGCACCTGTTCCATGACCCGGCGCTGCAACAGCTGATAGGTGATGCACTGGTCAACAACCGCGACCTGCGTGTGGCGGCGCTGAACGTCGAGGCGTTCCAGGCGCAGTACCGCATCCAGCGTGCCGATCTGTTTCCGGCGGTGTCCGCCACCGGTGCCGGCAAGCGCCAGAAACTGCCGGGGGATGTGACGGGCACCGGCAAGTCAGCGATCACCTCCAGCTATTCGGCCACCCTGGGCATCAGCGCCTATGAACTGGACCTGTTCGGCCGTGTGCGCAGCCTCAGCGAACAGGCGATGCTCACCTACCTGAGCACCGCAGAGGCCAGGCGAAGCGCGCAGTTAAGCCTGGTGGCGAATGTCGCCAACGCCTACCTAACGTGGCGCGCCGATCAGGAATTGCTGGACCTGGCCCGGCAAACCCTGACCGCCAACGAACGCAGCCTGCACCTTACCGACCGCAGCAAAAGCGCGGGCAAAG
Organism: Pseudomonas trivialis; assembly: GCF_036864995.1. Lineage (NCBI taxonomy): Bacteria > Pseudomonadati > Pseudomonadota > Gammaproteobacteria > Pseudomonadales > Pseudomonadaceae > Pseudomonas > Pseudomonas trivialis. The sequence continues at coordinate 3,215,977 of NZ_CP142151.1, forward strand.
CCTCGGCAGTGGATGTGGTGCAAGCGCGCACCAGTGTCGAAAGCACCCGTGCCAGCCTGGCCCGTTACCAGCGCCAGGTGGCCCAGGACCTCAACAACCTCGCCGTGCTGGTCGGCGGCCCGGTGGACCCAAGCCTGCCGTCGCGCCCGCTGGCCGACGACCTGGTCGCACGGGTGCCCGCCGACCTGCCCTCGGACCTGCTGCAGCGCCGCCCGGATATCCTCCAGGCCGAATACCAGTTGCAGGCCGCCAACGCCAATATCGGCGCCGCCCGCGCGGCGTTTTTCCCTCGGTAAGCCTCACGGCCAATGCCGGCAGTGCCAGCACTGAGCTGTCGGGGTTGTTCAAGGGCGGTTCGGGCACCTGGACGTTCCAACCGCAAGTCAACCTGCCGATTTTCAACGCCGGCAGCCTGCGTGCCAGCCTCGATTACGCCAGGCTGCAAAAAGACATCACGGTGGCCCAGTACGAAAAGTCGATCCAGACCGCCTTTCAGGAAGTGGCCGATGGCCTCGCCGCGCGCCAGACATTCGTCGACCAGCTCAACGCGCAACGGGATTTTGTCGCCGCCAGCCAGAACTATTACGACCTCGCTCAGCACCGCTATCGCAGCGGAGTGGACAGCAACCTGACGTTCCTGGACGCACAACGCTCGCTGTTCAGTGCACAGCAGGCGCTGATTGTGGATCGACTGGCGCAGTTGGTGGCAGAGGTAAACCTGTATACGGCGCTGGGTGGCGCGTGGGCCGAAGCCCCGCGCTTGGCCGCTGCGCCCTAGAGCAGTTTCAGCCCGATCGCTGAACGGTTGCTCCAATTCGATTCGCGCAGCTCGGATGCCTGTCCGTAGTCATCCAGCTTGCCGTCGATGACTGCCATTGAATGCACTAAGTCAGCGACCGTGCCGATCGCCCCCCGCCTGAAGTCTTCAAGGGTGGCCGGGGCCACGTAGTTCTTCAGGCCCAGGCGGCGCAGGGCCTGCCCTGGGTACTCGCCATCGTTCAAGCTGGTCAGGGCAGCGGTATAGCCCTGATTGCCGACGCCATCATTGTTTTCCAGTTGGGCACGCTTGGCGCTGACGGCATACAGAAACTGCGCATTGACCAGCACATCATTGGGCCTGACGGCCTTGAAATCCGAGGCTTTACCGGCTTGCTCCAACTCTGCATAACTGATGCGCAGTCTGTAGGCATCGCGCATGACGACCTCAAAACCCGTGGCCGTCGCCTGGACGCGCTTGAAGACGCCGTGGGGATTGTGGCCAAACCTCATCATGGCGGCCTTGATTGCGGAAATGGTGACGCAGTTCCTTTCATCGTTCTGATAAAAGTCCGTGAATACGTCAGCGGGTTTTATGCCGATGTTCGCCGCCGTACCGCGGATAAACCGGCCAGCTTCGCTCACCCCCGGATCCAGGTTTTCAGCCTGTGTGATGCGCCGGCGATTCACTTCATGGGTGTCGTATCGCCCGCTCCTGCGTTCGGACAATTGCCTGAGCCGTTCGCCCAACACGCCCAGCGCGCTGATCAAACCCTCTGCATTCTGCCTTGACGCGGGCTCAGTCGGGGTATGCGCTGCGGAATAATCGGTCCTTCCAAAATACACATTCAGACCCAGCATTTTTCACCTCCAATGGGTGACCGGTGCAGTCAATCAGCCAGCGTGGCAACTTTCAGGGAAGGTGAGACGGGCCTGTTATATAACTGCCCCTCCATCACCCCATCAATGATGACGCCGTTCTTGTGGCTGCCGCCTGACGTCACCGGCACACCCACCTGCGAGCCCAGCGTGTGTGCATCGACAACCCTGATCTGCTGTTCCAGGCCCAGCAAGGACAAGGCCGAGTCCCCATCAATGCCCTCGCCCGCCAATGCCAGCACGCCCGGATACGTGCGGCGCGCGTGATAGTCGCTGTCCGTGCCATACATCTTCATGAACGGATCCGACGCTTTCTGAAGGTCCAGCTCCAGGCTCTTGCGCTTGTTCATCACGGCAAACAGGAAGCTGGCATCCTTGACCATTTCTTCATCGCCGCCGCTGAACTTTGCGGCCCTGAACGCCAGGTTCAACTCTTCAATCGATATATTGAGTTTAAAGCCATCTCTCATCGTAATGCGGTAGCCGTCCCCGGTATTCACAACGTCCTCAAATACACTGGCCGGGCTCTGTCCAAACTTCATCATTGCAACTTTGATGGCGCCTACATGTTCTTCCCTGCCAGCGCTGCCCAGGTAAGGATAGTTTTCGTATGACGCACGCAGCCCGTTAAGGATGTCAGTCGGCTTTTGTCCTTTGGGTACCGCCGATAAGAAGTCTGTGACCGGCTCATAATGTTCAGTTGCAAACATCTCAGTCAGTTCGCTATCAAAATGGGTACGGGTAGCGGCCAGATTTGATCGTTCCATGAACGGTGCCAGCCTGTTGCGCCAGACGTTGTCCGTGGACACCGGTTCAGTGCGTGGAGCAGGCGCGACATCCATGGGCGGCAGTGGACCGGGCAGCGTTTTATCCCTGGCCATCCATTTATTCAATGCACTGACCAATGCGTCGTACATCTTTAACAAGGCAGCCAACTCGGGATCTTTTTCCTGCGCCGTTAAATGTTGGCCGATCTCACTGAGTGCCGAGAACGGTCGAAAGGGATTAAAAGCATGACTCGCTGATTGATTATTGATTGATTCAGGCATTTTGCTGATGGCCGCGGGAGTTTCACCGCCCAATGGAAACATCATCAGACGATTGTTGTACGCAGAACTCATGAACATGACATTCAAGTCTCGGTAATTGAAATAAAAGGTCAACCCGTCAAAGTGGGTACTTTTGCGTGGCGAATCGAAGATGATCGTTCCGGCCGCCAGCGGGCTAATACGTAACAACGACCTTCGATTTCAAACAATTACCATCGGAGAAATCCGCAGCCTCAGCCTGTTTGTCCGAAGGCACGCTGCCCTGCTGGAACTGACGCGGTGTACAGCCATACTCACGCCGAAACACCGTGTGCAGATACTGCGCCGAGGTAAAGCCGCAACGCGAGGCGATATCGGCAATCGCCAGCGCCTGGTTGCCCAACCCCTTGGCTGCGGCGGCGAGTTTGAAGCGCAGGATCTCGTCATGCACGCTGCAGCCGCGCACCTTGCGAAAGTGCGCTTCCAGGGACGAACGCGACACGCCCACATAAGCCGCCACCTGCGCAGTCTTGATCCCCTGGCAGGCGTACTGGCGAATAAACAACAAGGCTTGCATTACATACGGATTACCCAGCGGTTGATGCAGGCTGGAGGCCTGCACGTTGATCGCGTCCGGTGGCACCAGCACCTGGGTGCCCGTGCAGGGTTTGCCATGCAGCATCTGGTGCAGCAACGCGGCAGCGGTGCGGCCCATGGTCTCGGTGCCCTGGATCACCGAACTGAGCGGCACCCGCGTGAGCGTGCGGGTCAGCGGGTCGTTGTCGATGCCGATCAGGGCGACCTGCTCCGGCACCGCAATGCCCGCCGTGAGGCAGGCCTGCAACAGCTGCCGGGCGCGGGCGTCGGTGACGGCGATAATGCCGATGGGTTTGGGCAGGCTGTGCAGCCAGGCGATCTGCTGCTCCACCGCGCTGTCCCACAGCGGCGCGCTGGTGCCCAGGCCGCGATAGATCTGCACCGCCAAACCGTCGCGCTGCATCAGCCCACGAAAGGCTTTTTCACGTTCCTGGGCCCAACGATTCGCCTGGGCTTCGGGCAGGCTGAAACAGGCAAACCGGGTCAGCCCGGCCTCGATCAGGTGTTCGTAGGCGAGCTTCATCAGCGCATGGTTATCGGTGGCCACGTAGGGAATGCCCTTGGGATAGGCGTGCACATCCTCGTAGGAGCCGCCCACCGCCACCACCGGCAACGTGCTCCCGACCAGCGCCTCGCCGATCAGCGGGTCATCGAAATCCGCAATGATGCCATCGCCCTGCCAGCGCTCGATGCCCTTGAGGCGGCAGAGGAAATCCTCTTCCAGAAACAGATCCCAGGACGCGCGGGTGCTGCTCAGGTAATTACCGATGCCGGCAATGATGCCGCGGTCGTAGATTTTGCTGCCGTTGAAGAGCAAGGCGATGCGGTGCACGGGCGGTAGGGTTTTCATTGTTGTTGTCCTGGGGCCGATCAGGACAGACTAGACCTCGCCACTCAAAATCGCACCACACCTTGGTGATTTTCATAATCGGCAAGGCGGGCGCCGTTGCTAGTATCCAGACACCGCCAAGAACAATAAGGAAAACGCCATGCCGTACTTCCCCGGTGTCGAGAAGGTTCGCTTCGAAGGCCCAGACAGCGATGCCCCCCTCGCCTTTCGCCATTACGATGCCAACAAGCTGATTCTCGGCAAACCCATGCGTGAACACCTGCGCATGGCCGTCTGTTATTGGCACACCTTTGTGTGGCCGGGCGCGGATGTGTTTGGCGCCGGCACCTTCAAGCGACCGTGGCAGCGCAGCGGTGATCCGATGGAGGTCGCCATTGGCAAGGCGGATGCGGCCTTCGAGTTCTTCTCCAAGCTGGGCATCGACTACTACAGCTTTCACGACACCGATGTGGCGCCCGAGGGCAGCTCGCTCAAGGAATACCGCCATCACTTTGCGCAGATGGTCGATCATCTGGAGCGCCATCAGGAGCAGAGCGGCATCAAGCTGCTGTGGGGCACCGCCAATTGCTTCAGCAACCCGCGCTTCGCCGCCGGCGCCGCGAGCAACCCGGACCCTGAAGTGTTTGCCTGGGCCGCCGCTCAGGTGTTCAGTGCGATGAACGCCACACTGCGGCTCAAGGGCTCCAACTATGTGCTGTGGGGCGGCCGTGAAGGCTATGAAACCCTGCTCAATACCGACCTCAAGCGCGAACGCGAACAGCTCGGCCGATTCATGCGCATGGTGGTGGAGCACAAGCACAAGATCGGCTTCAAGGGCGACCTGCTGATCGAACCCAAGCCTCAGGAGCCGACCAAGCATCAGTACGATTACGACAGCGCCACGGTGTTCGGCTTCCTGCACGAGTACGGGCTGGAGCATGAGATCAAGGTCAATATCGAGGCCAACCACGCAACGCTGGCCGGGCACAGTTTTCACCATGAAATCGCGACGGCCGTGTCCCTGGGCATTTTCGGCAGTATCGACGCCAACCGTGGCGACCCGCAGAACGGTTGGGACACTGACCAGTTCCCCAACAGCGTCGAGGAAATGACCCTGGCCACCTATGAGATCCTCAAGGCTGGCGGATTCAGGAACGGCGGCTATAACTTTGATTCCAAGGTGCGTCGCCAGAGCCTGGACGAAGTGGACCTGTTCCACGGGCATGTCGCGGCCATGGACGTGCTGGCCCTGTCGCTCGAACGGGCGGCGGCGATGGTGCAGAACGACACGCTGCAGCAGTTCAAGGATCAGCGCTATGCCGGCTGGCAGCAGCCCCTTGGCCAGGCGGTGCTGGCGGGGGAATTCAGCCTTGAGTCCCTGGCCGAGCATGCGTTCACCCATGAGCTCAATCCTCAGCCGGTGAGCGGGCGGCAGGAGATGCTGGAGGGTGTGGTTAACCGGTTTATCTATCGGTGAAGTTTGGCTTGTGTGGTGAGCCTGCTTCTGTGGCAAGCGGGTTCATTGTGGCAAACGGGCTTGTTGTGGCGAGCGGGCTTGCCCCGCGTTGGGCTGCGAAGCGCGCCCTGAAACCAGACGCCTCGGTTGTATCAGGTAAAACTGCGGTGTATGAATTGGGGGCCGCTTCGCGCCCCAACGCGGGGCAAGCCCGCTCGCCACACCAAGCCCGCTGGCCACAGAGGCCCGCTCGCCACAATCAGTACTGTGTTTGCCTAGAGTCTTCCAACAACAATAAAAGGACGCACCATCATGAAGTCATTCAAACGTACTCTGCTTGCTGCCACCCTGGCAGTGCTCGCCCTGCCGGTGATGGCCGATCCTGCCCACCCGAAAATCGGCTTTTCCATCGACGACCTGCGTCTGGAGCGCTGGTCCCGCGACCGTGATTATTTTGTGGCGGCGGCGGAAAAGCTCGATGCCAAGGTATTTGTGCAATCGGCCGATGCCAATGAGCAAAAGCAGATTTCCCAGATCGAAAACCTGATCTCCCGGGGCGTCGACGTGATCGTGATCGTGCCGTTCAACGCCACGGTGCTGACCAATGCGGTCGCCGAGGCCAAGAAGGCCGGGATCAAGGTGGTGTCCTATGACCGCCTGATTCTCAACGCGGACATCGACGCCTATATCTCCTTCGATAACGAAAAAGTCGGCGAGATGCAGGCCAGCGGCGTGCTGCAGGCGGCGCCCAAGGGCAATTACTTCCTGCTCGGCGGCGCGCCCACCGACAACAACGCCAAGGTGCTGCGCGAAGGCCAGATGAAGGTGCTGCAACCGGCCATCGACAAGGGCGATATCAAAATTGTCGGCCAGCAGTGGGTCAAGGAATGGAACCCCACCGAAGCCCTGAGCATCGTCGAGAATGCCCTGACCCGTAACGACAACAAGATCGACGCCATCGTCGCCTCCAACGATGCCACCGCCGGCGGCGCCATCCAGGCCCTGGCCGCGCAGAAGCTGGCGGGCAAGGTGCCGATCTCCGGGCAGGACGCCGACCTCGCCGCGATCAAGCGCGTGATCGACGGCACCCAGACCATGACCGTGTACAAGCCGCTCAAGCTGATCGCCACTGAAGCCGCCAAACTCTCGGTGCAATTGGCCCGCAGCGAAAAACCGGCCTACAGCTCGCAGTACGACAACGGCAGTAAAAAGGTCGACACCATTCTGCTGACGCCGACCCCGCTGACCAAGGCCAATGTCGACCTGCTGGTGAAGGACGGCTTCTACACCAAAGAGCAGATCGGCGGGCAGTGACCGTCATGTCCGACTACCTGCTGCAAATGAATGGCATCGTCAAACGTTTTGGCGGTGTCAATGCGCTGAACGGCATCGATCTCAAGGTACGGCCCGGCGAGTGCCTGGGCCTGTGCGGCGAGAACGGTGCCGGCAAATCCACGCTGATGAAGGTGCTGTCGGCGGTCTACCCGCACGGCACCTGGGAGGGCGAAATCCTCTGGGACGGACAGCCGCTCCAGGCTCAGTCCATCCGCGAAACCGAAGCCGCCGGCATCGTCATCATCCACCAGGAGCTGACGCTGGTGCCGGACCTTTCGGTGGCCGAGAACATCTTCATGGGCCACGAACTGACCCTGCCCGGCGGGCGCATGAACTACCCGGCGATGCTGCACCGCGCCGAAGCCCTGATGCGCGAACTCAAAGTGCCGGACATGAACGTGGCGCTGCCGGTGTCGCAGTATGGCGGCGGCCATCAGCAACTGGTGGAGATCGCCAAGGCCCTCAACAAACAGGCGCGTCTGTTGATCCTCGACGAGCCCTCCTCGGCCCTGACCCGCTCGGAAATCGAGGTGCTGCTCGACATCATCAAGGGGCTCAAGGCCAAGGGCGTGGCCTGCGTGTACATCTCCCACAAGCTCGATGAAGTGGCGGCGGTGTGCGACACCATTGCGGTGATCCGCGACGGCAAACACATCGCAACCACGGCCATGATTGACATGGATATCCCGCAGATCATCACGCAGATGGTCGGGCGCGAAATGAGCAACCTCTACCCCGCCAGGCCTGACGCGGTGGGCGATGTGATCTTCGAGGCGCGTCACGTCACCTGCTACGACGTGGACAACCCCAGGCGCAAGCGCGTCGACGATATTTCCTTCGTGCTCAAGCGTGGCGAAATCCTCGGCATCGCCGGGCTGGTGGGCGCCGGGCGCACGGAGCTGGTGTCGGCGCTGTTCGGCGCCTACCCCGGCCGCTACAGCGCCGAGGTGTGGCTGGATGGCGCCGTGATCGACACGCGCACGCCGCTCAAGTCGATCCGCGCCGGGCTGTGCATGGTGCCCGAGGACCGCAAGCGCCAGGGCATCATTCCCGACCTCGGCGTGGGCCAGAACATCACCCTGGCGGTGCTCGACACCTATGCGCACCTGACGCGCATCGATGCCGAGGCCGAACTGGGGAGCATCGACCAGCAGATCGCGCGCATGCACCTGAAAACCGCCAGCCCGTTCTTGCCGATCACCAGCCTCTCCGGCGGCAACCAGCAAAAAGCGGTGTTGGCGAAAATGCTGATGGCCAAACCCAGGGTGCTGATTCTCGACGAGCCCACGCGCGGGGTGGATGTGGGCGCCAAATATGAGATCTACAAGCTGATGGTTGCACTGGCGGCCGAGGGCGTGGCGATCATCATGGTGTCGTCGGAGCTGGCCGAAGTGCTGGGGGTGTCGAACCGCGTGCTGGTGATCGGCGACGGCCAGTTGCGCGGCGACTTCGACAACCAAGGCCTCACCCAGGAACGGGTGCTCGCCGCTGCGCTCAGTCAAAACAATAATGATCGGAAGACCGCCTAGATGAATCAGGTCAAACACCTTTTTACCCGCTATAAAATGCTCGCGCTGGTGATTGCCGTGGCGTTCATCTGGCTGTTTTTCAGTTGGCAGACCGAGGGCGGCTTTCTCACGCCGCGCAACCTGTCCAACCTGCTGCGGCAGATGTCGATCACCGGGATTCTGGCGTGCGGCATGGTGCTGGTGATCATCAGCGGCGAAATCGATTTGTCGGTGGGCTCGTTGCTCGGATTGCTGGGCGGGCTGGCGGCGATTCTCGACGTGGTGTATCACGTTCCGCTGCTGGCCAACCTGAGCCTGGTGGCGTTGTGCGGGCTGATGATCGGCCTGACCAACGGCTACATGACGGCGTACCTGCGCATCCCCTCATTCATTGTCGGTCTGGGCGGCATGCTGGCGTTTCGCGGGATTCTGCTGGGGATCACCGGCGGCACCACCATCGCGCCGGTGTCGCCGTCGCTGGTGTATGTGGGCCAGGGTTATCTGCCGCATGGGGTGGGTATCGGGCTTGGGGTCTTGCTGTTTGCACTCACCGTGTTTCTCACCTGGAAGCAACGGCGCAACCGCGCACTGCACGGCCTGGCCGCGCATTCGCCGGTGCGTGACGGGCTGCGTGTGGTGCTGATCGGCGCGGTGCTGGCCGGGTTTGTCACCACGCTCAACAGCTACGACGGCATTCCAGTGCCGGTGCTGCTGTTGCTGGCGCTGCTCGGGGTGTTCAGCTACGTCACCAGCCAGACCGTGTTCGGCCGCCGGGTGTATGCGGTGGGCAGCAACATGGAAGCCACGCGGCTGTCGGGCATCAATGTGCAGGCGGTGAAGCTGTGGATCTTCGGCATCATGGGCGTTATGTGCGCCCTCGCCGGCCTGGTCAATACCGCGCGCCTGGCGGCCGGTTCGCCGTCCGCCGGGAACATGGGAGAGCTGGATGCGATTGCCGCGTGCTTTATCGGCGGCACATCAATGCGCGGCGGCTCGGGCACGGTGTATGGCGCGCTGCTGGGGGCGCTGGTGATTACCAGCCTGGATAACGGCATGTCGATGCTGGACGTGGACAGTTACTGGCAGATGATCGTCAAGGGCAGCATTCTGGTGCTGGCGGTGTGGGTGGATGTGAGTACGCGCGCGGCGAGGCGTTGAGCTAACAGCGCTCCACGCACATCAGGAGAGTGATTTGGAGTAGAGGTCACTGTGGGTCGAGGCAGAGTGTGCAATGGAATATTGCGATATAAAAAATAAAATCCATAATGGACAAATTAGTTTATATCAAGGTATTCATGCCCACATCTGGTATGACCGACGACTACAGGTGACCTCTTATGAGCCAGGCAGACTACATCATCATTGGCGGCGGCATTGCAGGCGCGTCCGCCGGTTTCTGGTTGTCGCAACACGGCAAAGTGTTGGTGCTGGAGCGTGAAAGCCATCCGGCCTATCACGCAACCGGGCGCTCGGCGGCGCTCTATACCGCTGCGTATGGCACCGCGCAGGTCCGCGCACTGACCCTGGCCAGCCGTGAGTTTTTCGATCATCCCCCGGCCGGTTTTTGCGAGCACCCCTTGCTGACGCCGCGTGGCGAAATAACGGTCGACTTCACGGGTGACCCTGCCGAGCTGGAGGCCCAGTATTTGAGCGCAAGGGCCACGGTGCCGCAGGTCGAGCGGCTGAGTGCCGACGAAGCCTGCGCACGGCTGCCGATCCTGCGCCGCGAAACAGTCCACGGCGCACTCTATGACCCCACCGCCTGCGACATCGACACCGATGCCCTGCACCAGGGCTATTTGCGCGGTATCCGCCGCAACCACGGCCAAGTGCATACCGACTGCCATGTGCTGGGCCTGAGCCGCGACGCCGATGGCCTTTGGCAGGTGCGTACCGAGGGCGCCGTCTTCAGTGCGCCGATCATCATCAACGCAGCCGGCGCCTGGGCCGACCACGTCGGAGGGCTGGCCGGCGCGGCATCGCTGGGCCTGCAACCCAAGCGCCGTTCGGCGTTTATCTTTGCCGGGCCGGACGGCCTCGATAGCCATGCCTGGCCAATGCTGGTGGCACTCGACGAAACCTTCTACATGAAACCCGATGCCGGCATGTTCCTCGGCTCGCCCGCCAATGCCGACCCGGTGGCGCCCCAGGATGTGCAGCCCGAAGAGCTGGACATCGCCATGGGCATCTACCGGATCGAGGAAGCCACCACCCTGACCATTCGCCGCCCGCAGCGGGCCTGGGCCGGGCTGCGCAGCTTCGTACACGACGGCGACTTGCTGTGCGGCTTCGATACCCGAGTAAAGGGATTATTCTGGGTTGCAGCCCAGGGCGGCTACGGCATCCAGACCTCACCGGCCATGGGCCAGGCCAGCGCGGCCCTGGTGCGCGGCGAGCCGCTGCCAGAGCACCTGACACAGTTCGGCCTGGACGCTGGTATGCTCTCCCCCGCCCGCCTGGAGCCCCATTGATGAACACTGCCGAACACAACACCGTCATGCAGAACTTTCGTGCGATCGCTGATGCGATCGCCACGCTGTTCTATCCCCATGCGGAAGTGGTGCTGCACGACCTGCACACGCAAACCGTCGATTACATCGCCAATAACCTGTCCAAACGCAGCCCGGGTGACGATTCGTCGCTGGAGAACCTGCTTGACGGTGAAATCAGCGAAGTGAACATCGGCCCCTACGAAAAGCTCAACTGGGACGGTCAGAAAATCCGCAGCCTGAGCACTGTTCTGCACGACAACAACGGCCACAGGCTGGCCGTGCTGTGCATCAACCTGAATATCTCATTGCTGGAAAACGCCAAGGCAGCGCTGGATCTGTTTCTGTCGCCAAGCAAGCTGATTGCGCAGCCGGACGCGCTGTTTCGCGATGACTGGCAGGAACGCATCAACACCTTTTTGCACGCCTGGCTGCGCGAGCGTCAATTGAGCCTGAACCTGCTGACCCGCGACCACAAACGCGAACTGGTGCTGGCGCTGCATGCTGAAGGGGCGTTCAAGGGCAAAAGCGCGTCCAACTATGTGGCCAATGTGCTGGGCATGGGGCGGGCGACGGTGTACAAGCACTTGAAGGAATTAAAAAGCTGATCCTGCGCAGGAGCGGATTGCGCGCCCCTGCCCTGATCGTCAGTCGTAGATATCGGACTTGAAGTACTGCTGTGAAATCTTCTGGTACTCACCGCTGGCACGTATGCCGTCGATGGCCGCGTTCAATGCGCTGACCAGCTCGGTGTTGCCCTTGCGCACCGCGATTCCCGCCCCCTCACCCACGTATTTCGGGTCTTTGAGCTCCGGACCGACAAACGCGTAGCCCTTGCCACGCGGCATCCCCAGGAAGTCATTGAGTGGAAGGGTATCGGCAAAGATCGCATCCAGGCGACCCACCGCCAGATCCCGGTAGATTTCTTCGTTATTGGCATAGCGTTTGACCGCGATGCCCATGGGCTCGAACACCTCGCTCGCATAACGATCAGTGGTGGTGGCGCGCTGCACGCCAACGGTCTTGCCCTTGAGGCTGGCGTACTGATCATCCACCACCGCACCGGCCTTCATCACCAGGCGTGAAGAGGTGAAATAGTATTTGCGGGTGAAATCCACCGACCGCCTGCGGTCTTCGTTAATGGTCATGGACGATAGCGCCATGTCGATTTTCTTGACCTTGAGGGAGGGAATCAGGCCATCGAACTCACCTTCCACCCACACGCAGTTGACCTTCATCTGGGCGCACAGGGCGTTGCCGATATCATGGTCGAACCCGACGATCCTGCCGTCACTGGTCTTGGACGCAAACGGCGGATAAGCGGGCTCGATGCCGATGCGCAAGGTTTTCTCCGCTGCCAGCAATGGGCCGCCAGCCAACAGGATCAGGGCCAGGGCGGAAGTGAAATGGCGTTTTTTCATGATCAGGTCCTCGCGATTTTTTATTGGTTTGGCAAGAGCGAAGAAAGAAACTGAAGCGCTATCTGTACTTAAAATTCCACAATGGACTTTTATGCTTGTTTTTTGATTCAGTCAATAGCCCAATACAAGGTAAAGGGGCTTGCTACCGACAGCAGTGAGAACGGCAACCGCTCTCTGCCATCGGCAACAAGCCCCTTGCACATTTGGCCAACTGCGGCCTTGAGCTAGCGGGACACCGGCATCGCAAACTCCGCGCCCTGCTCGATACTCTCCGACCAGCGCTGCATGATCGACTTCTGTTTGGTGTAGAACCGCACACCTTCGGTGCCATACGCATGCATGTCACCGAACAGGCTTTTCTTCCAGCCCCCAAACCCGTGCCACGCCATCGGCACCGGGATCGGCACATTGATGCCGACCATGCCCACTTCGATGCGCCGCGCAAACTCACGGGCGATATTGCCGTCGCGGGTAAAGCAGCTCACGCCGTTGCCAAACTCATGGTCGTTGACCAGTTGCACCGCCTCGGCAAAGTCAGTCACCCGCACACAGGCCAGCACCGGGCCGAAGATTTCTTCGCGGTAGATGCTCATCTCCTTGCTCACGTGATCGAACAGCGTCGCGCCAAGCCAGAAGCCGTTCTCCAGGCCGGGCTCGCCGGGCACGTAATCACGGCCATCAAGCAGCAACTGGGCGCCGACCTGCACGCCCTGTTCGATGTAGCCACTGATGCGCTGCAGCGCCGCACGGGAAACAATCGGGCCCATTTCGGCCTTCAGGTCGCGGCCGTCGGTGATGCGCAACTGCCTGGCTCGTTCGGTCAGGGCGGCGACGACTTTATCGCCCACATCGCCCACCAGCACCGCCACGGAGATGGCCATGCAGCGCTCGCCGGCACTGCCGTAGGCGGCGCCCATCAAGGCGTCGACGGTTTTTTCGATATCGGCGTCGGGCATCACCACCATGTGGTTTTTCGCACCGCCCAGGCCCTGCACGCGCTTGCCGTTGCGCGCGCCGGTCTCGTAGATGTAGTGGGCAATCGGCGTCGAGCCGACAAAACTCAGGGCTTTGACGTCCGGGTGTTCAAGCAGTGCATCCACCGCTTCCTTATCGCCCTGCACCACGTTGAACACGCCCCGGGGCAAGCCGGCTTCACGCAGCAGCTCGGCCATGAACAGCGAGGCGCTCGGGTCGGTAGGGCTGGGCTTGAGAATGAAGGTGTTGCCGGCGGCGATGGCGATCGGGTACATCCACATCGGCACCATCACCGGAAAATTGAACGGCGTCACGCCCGCCACCACGCCCAGGGGCTGGCGCAGGGTCCAGTTGTCCATGCCACGGGAGACCTGGTCGGAGTGCTCGCCCTTGAGCAGGTTGGGGATGCCGCAGGCGAATTCGAGAATATCGATGCCACGGTCGACTTCGCCCTGGGCATCGGTGAACACCTTGCCGTGTTCGGCGACGATGATGCTTGCCAGCTCGTCCTTGCGCTCACGCAACAGGTGCAGGTACTGAAACAACACACGGGCGCGGCGGATCGGCGGCGTGTCGGCCCAGTCGGCAAACGCAGCCTGGGCGGCGGCCACCGCTTCGCCCACGGTGTCGCGGCTGGCCAGGGCGACGCGGCCGGTGACTTCACCGGTGGCGGGGTTGTACACGTCCTGATAGCGATCATCGCGGCTGACGCGCTGGTCGTTGATGTAATGCTCGAGGGTGGTGGTCATGGCAGCGGATCCCGGGTCGATTAGCGTTGGCACCTACCATAGGCTTCCGCTTTGTCCCAAACCAGAGCAGAATCCAGAACTGATTGTGCACACAGGCGAACAATAGCCCCATGGAAAAAACCGAGATCGAAGGCCTGTGGACGCACATCCACTGGCTCTCCGTGCTGGAAGAACACGGCACCTACACCGCTGCCGCTGCGCGCCTGGGCGTGAGCAAATCGGCGGTGAGCCAACGTATTTGCGAGCTGGAAGCCGCCACCGGCACCCGCCTGGTCACCCGCACCACACGCAGCGTGCGGCTCACCGACGCCGGGCGATCACTGACCCGCGAAGTGCGCAGCGCCTACGAGCACATCGCCCGCAGCTTTTCCTCGGTGCGTGACTCGGCCGGCGAAATCCGTGGCCTGGTGCGCCTCACCGCTCCGGTCGCCTTCGCGCGTCAGCAACTGGTGCCGCATCTGCCCGAATTCCTGCGTCAGCACCAGCAGGTTCGCATTCAGCTGGACGTGTCCGATGCCTTAAGCTCACTCGCCGCCGAAGGCTACGACCTGGCCGTGCGCCACGGCTTCCAGGTGCCGGAAACCCACGTCGCCTGGAAACTCTGCGACACCGCCTCGGTACTGGTCGCCACCGAGGACTACCTGCACCACCACGGCGAACCCCGCGAACCCGCCGACCTCAGCGCCCACAACTGCCTTTACTATCCGCGCGGCGCCGACCAGCCCGCGTGGACCTTCGAGCGCGGCGTTAAAAAGACAGAACGCATCACCGTGCCCATCGCCGGCAGTTTTTCTACCAATAACAGCGAGGCACTGCGTGACTCGGCGCTCAATCACCTGGGCATTGCCCTGCTCCCGGATTTCAGCGCCCACGCGGCGCTGGTCAATGGCACGCTCAAGCAAGTGCTCAAGGGCTGGCGATTGAAGGGTGCGTTTGCCGATGAGATCTACTTGATTCGGCCGTATTCGCCCCATGTGCCAAAGGCAGTGAGTGCGCTGGTGGGGTTTCTGAAGGACAAACTGTCGGCAGGCTTTGGTTCTGGTGAGCGGCAGGTCGCGACGAGAGCGGGTTGAACATTTTTTTGAAAATGCTGCAATGCGTAGGACATTTCACACAGTTTTCACAGGCGCACGCTTAAGCTCCACTCAGCTCCTAAGTGAACACCTTTTAAGCCCGCGCCCCCATCGTGGGCTTTTCTTTGTCTGGCGCAAAAGGCATTGCGCGCAGTGACTGCCCTGAATGCAAAAAGCCCGGCTCAATGGCCGGGCTTTTTGTTATGGAGCGGTCCTCAGTTGTCAGGATGCTCACTCGCCACCGAATCCGCAGCGTCCACGTCAGACATGTCTTCCTCGTCATCAGCCGGCAACGACTGCTCCGGCGCGTCGCGCTTGGGATCGTGACCGGTTTCGCTGTCGGTGCCTCGGGTCACGGGCTGCTGTGAAATGTTGCCTGGGGCGTTCTCGTCGATTTCCATGCTGGCTCTCCGCTTGGGCGTTCGGGATATCCGCGCTTGAACATGAGAAGCACAGTGGGCTGGCAAGTGCCGCTTGATGGACGAACGGTGGTCGTTCAGGCCTTGTTCGGTTGGGTGACCTTGAAATAGATCTCTTCGTCCGCGTCATTCTGGAACAGGTCATCGGCAATGGCCCGGCTGTCCAACAGCGCCTGCGCTTCTTCCCAGGACATATTGACCACGGCCTGTTTCTTCCCGGTCACGACGTAAACCACATCCATGCCATGGCTCGCCAGCGCCGCCAGGTAATCAGCCGCTGGCATCGACTCGCTGAGTTCGTAACGTCGCTGCTCTGCCGCCGTAACACCACCGATTTCAGCCAACCTCTGGAGTGTCAGGCCCATGCGCTGCCGCTCCTGTTTCAACCGCCTGCCGATTTCCTTCATCTCACACCTCCGCCTGCCTGACCCGCCTGATGGCTATTTTTGGTAGAAAAAGATGAGTGTCGAAAATTCAGTTTAATCGTCAGGCTCTGGCGTAAACGGCTTTCTCAATCAGCGGTGTAGAAAATTTGAATTAGCAGATTGTCCTCCCGGTCAAGAATTATGAACGCAGTCAATCTGACGAGGTGAGCGCAATGACTATCCAGGCAGAGACACTCGTACAACTGACCGAAGCGCTGCGCGAACGCGGCTTGAATCTGGTGTCGGATGTGCACTTTACCCGTGCACCTTATCGGCACAATCACCGCTGGATCTGCACGGTGCAATGAGGTCACATAAAAACAAATGCCCCGACAAGTCGGGGCATTTGCTGTCAGCCGGAGTAGACCGCGTTTTCACGCGGGCAGCCCGGCCCTTTTTTACTCACTGCAGGCTTACCTGACGCAGTTGCGGATCACTGTCGCTACCGATCGTGATGCGTTTGGGCTTGGCCTCTTCAGGCACCACGCGCAGCAGGTTGATGCTCAGCAATCCGTTGTTCAGGGAAGCACCGCGCACCTCGATGTGATCCGCCAGGCGGAACGACAACCGGAAGGCCCGTTGCGCAATGCCCTGGTGCAGGTAAGTCACCTCTTTCTCGCTTTCACGTTTGTCACCCACAACCGTCAAAACGCCCTTCTCGACCTGGATATCCAGATCCGCCTCAGTAAGCCCGGCGACTGCAATGACAATGCGATATTCGTCATCACCGTGCTTTTCCACGTTATGAGGCGGATAGGTGTTTGGAGCCTCGCTGCGCAGCGCAGACTCAAACAGGTCATTGAAGCGATCAAAGCCCACCGACTGACGGAACAGAGGGGCCAGGGAAAGAGTAGTAGCCATTTTAAAATCTCCTGATTAGATCCAAGTGATTTAAAGCGCGACCCTGATTCGGCGTCGCGTGAAGGGAATTTATGTGCGGGAGAGAAGATTTCAAGGGGCGGGTTTGAAATATTTTTACGGGCTCGCTGGCCCTGGGCTGAAAATCCCGCGAAGCCTCTGGCTCGCGGGATTTCTCCTTGGTGTTAAGTCAGTTGACCTTGAACTGCCTCACCAATCCCTGTTGATGCTCGGCCAATCGAGCAAGCTCGCGGCTAGTGGCGGCGGTTTGCTCAGCGCCGGCGCTGACCTGGATCACCAGTGAGTTGATGTCGTTGACGTTGCGATGAATTTCTTCGGCCACCAAGCTTTGCTCCTCGGCAGCGGACGCTACCTGGATGTTACGGTCGCTGATGGACGCGATGCCTTCGGCGATCTCATTGAGCAAGTGGCCCGCACGAACCACATTGCTCGCACCTTCCTGCGCCTTGCCAAGGGTCTCCTGCATGGAGACAGCGGCGCGGTCTGAACCCGACTGCAGGTTGGCGATCATGTTCTGGATGCTGACCGTGGAGTCCTGGGTCTTTTTGGCCAGATTGCGCACTTCATCCGCAACCACCGCAAAACCACGGCCCTGCTCTCCCGCACGCGCCGCTTCGATGGCGGCGTTCAGTGCCAGCAGGTTGGTTTGCTCGGCAACACCGCGAATCACGTCCAGCACCGAAGAGATGGAATCGCTTTCGAGTTTGAGTTCGTTGATGATCTTCGAGGTTTGTTCGGCCTGCACTTCCAGGCCCTGGATCAAGCGGACGGTGTTATCGATCTCAGTCTTGCCCTGCAGGGTGCTGGCGTTGACACGCTGTGACATTTCAGCGGCGTCGGTGGTGATGCGCGCCACATCCTTGACCGTGGCGCTCATCTCGCTGATCGCGGTCACCACCTGGTCGGTACCCTGACGCTGTTGTGCCACGTTCTGGCTGGTCTGCAAAGCCACCGCCGAGGACTGCTCGGCAGCCGTGGCAACCTGCGTCGTGGCGCTGCCAATGTCGCTGACCACGCCACTTATCTGAAGCGCCATGTTGTCCAGGTTGCGTGATATTTCGCCAAACTCGTCCTTGCCGGTGTAGCGGGTGCGCACCGTCAGGTCGCGGGTGGAAAGCGATGCAAGGGTGCGGTTCACATCGGTCACCGCCCGCTTGATATTGCGGATGATCACCAACGCCAGCCACAGCAAGGCGATCAACATCACTATGACGGTCGCTATGGCCACATACAGACTGAGTTCGGCATTGTCACGCTCGTGATGGGCCAGGCCAACCACGTTCTGGCCCAGCTCCGCTTCGACGCCGGCCATGAGGTCGATACGACTGGTCGAAAGGTTGAACCAGTCTTCAGGTTTGATATTGAGCGGGTTGCCCAGGGGCGTATCAAAACCGAGCCGCTGAAGGCGTGCGACTTCCAATGATCCGGGTTGTTGCAGGACAGCATCCAGCTTGCTCTTGAAGGCTGCCGGAGCCCATCGCTGGAAGGCTTCAAAGTAGCCAGAGAACTCACCGAGGTTACGGCTGAAGCGCGACAGCAACGCAGCGTCGAATCGATTTTGATTGAACGCCAGGCCCAGCAATACGCGCTCGCGCCCGGCACGCTCTTTCATATCGACAAATTGATTGAGCGAGCCCAACGCACGCAAAATTTGGGGGTCATCAATGCTGGCTTCCAACGAATAATTGAAGCCCACAAGGGTTTTAATCAGGTCGGTAAAAAGAGCGCCGGACTCTGTGTTGTTAATCGCCAGGTTATCGACTTTCAAACGCAAGGCGGCCAACTCACCCAGCGCGCGCAATGCCTCGTTCGGGGCTGGAATACCCTCGCTCGATTGCCCTCGCAGCGCGCCGATTGACGTGTCGGTCTCCTGGCGCAAGGCCTTGAGCTTGTCTTGCATGGACTTGCCACCGCTGCCCAGAAAAACGCCGCTGGCGCCGCGCTCGCGTTGGAGGGTTGTCACGACATTGCTGAATTTCTGTGCAGCGGTGGTGGCGGCAACTGCGCGATTCATTGCCCCCAGCGTATCGCTTTTGTCCGCAATGAAAATGCCCGCAAAGGCCAGAAATCCGAGCAAAGGAAAAATCAGAATAAGCAGCAGCTTGGTACTCAAAGGAGCATTGCTAAGCATTACAAACCTCAGGACTTACAATTTTTGTCTAATAATTACCTCAGGCGCACGTTCTAGTGAAATCGACGTTTATAGGAGCCAAAGATGATCCAGTTTGAGCCCGCCATAGCCGTTTTTCTTCCGTTTAGACTATCTCGGCCTCAAATTCGTAAGCTTTAGAATGATTGAGGAGAAGGTCCGCATATTGAGGCTATCAAATTCTCTTTCTCCCAAAAGAGTCGGCGGTTGGGGGCTTGATCCTAATCTCGCCTCCGGTCAGGCAGAATTTTCGTAGCGCTATATAGCCATATTGCCACGCGGGGGACCACCTGCATCTAACTCAGAAATAACCCCTTAATGGCCAGCTTGTGCTTGCTGGCGCATTCGGCGTCGGTACAGGGCATCTGTCATCGGGAACTCGGTGACAGGTGTGCGTGGTTTTCTCCAGAATTTGGTTTTTCTGAAAACCGAAGGTATCGTCCGCCTGACGCTGCTACAAGAATCAACTATATTACAGAAGATAAAAATCCATGAAGGATACGCAGATTCAGCTAAAAGCCTTTACCGAAACTAACAGTTAGTCGATAACACTTCCAGTTGGCCAACGCATTACCGACACACTAAAGCCTCGGCTCGACAAGCTCAGATAAGTTACGAAATATATCCTGCTTATCCCTTATGATTTCGTGTAAATAGATGCTAGCGCCCTACAGATGTAGGGTGGTCATGAAAAATAAAAGCTTGCTATTATCTTATTGCGTTACTTCGCTTGAATAGCATAAATGGAATTATATGCGGGCGCTTACAAGTGTTCGCAGTTAAGGCAATGGAGCCATTCAGCGTGCAAGACTTACTCATGAGAATGAAGTGAGACTGATAACTCAGGCGGACAATCACGCAGCCGCCTTCAAAAAGTCGTCATTCCAGTCTGCGATGATCGAACCGGTGCCAAAATTTAGAGTTTGAGGTGTTAATCAAGCTGCGAGCATAAGAGGGTTTTCCTCATTTTTCCTCGAAATACTGCCAACTCAACGCGATTGGTAGTTTTCGTTTTTTTTAGCATTGATGAGATGTGGTCTCTTACGGTGTGGTTGCTTATACCCAGCTCTTTGCCTATCTGCTTGTTAGTTAAGCCTTGTGCTAAGAGTTCTATGACGTCGGACTCTCGATTTGTAATTTCCAAAATAACGCTTCCTTACATGGACTGTTCGTGTGTTGGTTTTAGAAACGGAGCTGAAAATTTTACGCATCCCCGTAACCGGCTTCAGGTGGTGCGCTCACATCGATAACGAGCGGGGACAGTTAAAATTTACTTTTTCTAGCCGTATTTTTTATGTGATGTGACGCATCGCCCAGCTAGTGGTTAGCTCTGCCGGATGAGTTGTGCATCGCCCAGGTTGATGTTCAAGGATGAAAGAAGATGAGGGGTAAATTTTGAGCTCGGAGAAAACGTTGTTCCGGCGCGAGGCATTGAGCTCTCAGCACTCGAATTGGCTAGGAGAAATCGTACTCGCCAGACCCGTATCCTTCGCCATCCTCACTCTGGTTGCTGGATTGTTCGCGACAACGGTCGTGAGTTTTTTTCTCTGGGGCAGTTACACAAAACGTATCACTGTGCCGGGCCAGTTGGTGCCCTTCTCGGGGCAACTGAAAATACATTCTCCTCAGTACGGGCTGGTCCTGGAACGATTTGTCGATGAAGACCAGCGTATCAAGCGAGGAGCCCCACTTTTTCGAATTTCCAGCGAGCGCTATGCGGGGGATGCGCGGCCAGTTCAAGCGGACGTCAGCGACCAACTCGCTATGCGGCAGCACTCTTTGACCGCCGAGTTCACGAAGAAGCAGCAACTTCAGGCTGAAGAGCGGCAAAGCCTGCAAAGCAAGTTGGACAGTTTACGACGACAGTTGCGAACTCTGGCGCAGCAGACGGCCAGTCAAGAAAAGCTTGTAACGCTGGCGACAAATGCTGCTGATCGTTATCAGGGGTTGATGGATAAGGGCTACATCTCAATGGATCAGCTTCAACAGCGTCAGTCTGAGCTCCTGGGCCAACATCAGACTCTCCAAGGACTGGCTCGCGAAACGACGGTGCTCAACCAGCAACTGGTGGAGACACAACACGAGTTTGCCGGTCTTTCGGCACTGCACGAAAACCAACTCGCGGGCATTCAGCGCTCACTGTCGGGCATCAAGCAAGAACTGATCGAAAGTGAAGCCAAGCGTGCCTTGACTATTACAGCTCCTCGAGACGGCGTGGCCACAGCGATTCTTGTTGAACCGGGCCAGACGGTTGATAGCTCTCGCGTGTTGATGAGCATCGTACCCGCTAATTCTCATCTGCAAGCAGAGTTGTACGCGCCGAGCAAAGCCATTGGTTTCATTCGTGCCGGCGACCCTGTGAGGGTGCGCTACCAGGCGTATCCGTACCAGAAGTTCGGCCAATACAAGGGCAGCGTCACGTCAATTTCCAAGGCGACATTGTCGGCAACTGAGCTGGCAACGATGACAGGCAGCGTCCCAGGACTCGACCTGGAGGGTGAACAGATCTACCGCATTCGCGTTGATATCGAAGCGCAAACAGTATTGGCGTACGGCAATTTACGGCAGCTGAAAACCGGGATGCTGGTTGAGGCCGATATTCTGCAGGAGACTCGTCGTCTCTATGAATGGGCGCTTGAGCCCCTCTACAGCCTGACCGGCAAACTCTAGGGGATACCGCATGAACTATCTCGATGCGATTTCCTTGCAAATTGGTCGACGTCTGCCCTTGATCCTGCAGACCGAAGCGACCGAATGTGGCCTAGCCTGCCTAGCCATGATCACGGGGTTTCATGGTAATCATGCAACGCTGATAGACCTACGTCGCCAATTTAGTGTGTCGCTCAAAGGAAGCACACTCAAGCAACTGATCCGGACTGCCGACCAACTCAATCTCGGTACTCGAGCTGTCAAGCTGGAGCTTGAAGATCTGGAAAAACTAAAGTTGCCTTGCGTTTTGCACTGGAACTTCAACCACTTCGTTGTGCTCAAGGCAGTACAAAACCAACGAATTATTGTGCATGATCCTGCCTCTGGCATCCGACATTTGAGCTTGTCCGAGGCCAGCAAGTCCTTTACGGGCGTAGCGCTGGAAGTCTGGCCAGGTGGGAGTTTTGAAAAGCGGCAGCCCAAGCCTCAAGTCAAACTGATGAGCATGTTGGGAAGAGTGAGCGGACTGTATCGTTCCCTTGGACAGGTGCTTGCCTTGGCACTGGCGCTGGAAGTGTTCTCACTGCTGAGTCCTTTTCTGCTGCAATGGACGCTCGACAATGTGCTGGTCACTCAGGACCATGACCTGTTGACGACTTTGATTATCGGCTTTGGCTTGTTGTTGCTGATGCAGCAAATGGTGAGCGCAATACGGGCTTGGGTCATGATGCATATGAGTACATTATTAAATGTGCAATGGCGCGCCAATGTATTCAGTCATCTGTTGCGTCTGCCTATCCATTACTTTGAAAAGCGGCATCTAGGGGATGTCGTTTCCCGTTTCGGTGCCGTGGATGTCATACAAGGCACTCTGACAGCGGCATTCTTTTCTGCCGTGCTCGATGGTCTGATGACCATCGCTACTTTCATTCTCATGTTTATCTACAGCCCATTACTGGCGGCCATAGCCGCAACAGCGATGATCCTATACGTCATGGTTCGCTGGGCGTGGTACTACCCATTGCGTCGAGCCAGTGAAGAACAGATTGTTCACGCCGCTCGCCAAGAAAGTCACTTTCTTGAAACTGTGCGTGGTATTCGGCCGATCAAGCTGTTCCAGCGCCAGAACGAAAGACGTCTTGCCTGGCTTGGTTTGCTGGTAGAGCAGATCAATGCGGGGTTGAGAACGCAAAAGTTGCAGTTGGTCTACACGCAACTGAACGGTTTGATATTCGGCCTGGAAAACCTGATAGCCATAGGGCTGGGTGCATCGATGGTGATGAACAACCAGTTCACCGTCGGCGTATTGATCGCGTTCATGGCTTACAAAAATCAGTTCGTGAGCCGCATCGCTAACTTGATCGATCACCTCTTTGAACTCTACATGTTGCGTCTGCAAGGTGAGCGTTTGGCTGACATTGTCATGCACTTACCAGAGGAAAGCCGCGGCACATTGGCGAGTGAGATGTGGCCTGCATGCCCGGTGGATATGGAACTCAAAGGCGTGAAGTACCGATATTCCGATCAGGAGCAGTTCGTGCTGAATGGTGTTGATCTGTACATCGCACAAGGCGAGTCGGTGGCTGTCACGGGAGTTTCGGGTAGCGGCAAGAGCACCATCGTCAGCTTACTGCTGGGTATCCTCCAGCCCACCGAAGGCCAGATATTCATGGCTGGGAGTGA
This sequence comes from Pseudomonas trivialis, assembly GCF_036864995.1. NCBI lineage: Bacteria > Pseudomonadati > Pseudomonadota > Gammaproteobacteria > Pseudomonadales > Pseudomonadaceae > Pseudomonas > Pseudomonas trivialis. The sequence goes on from NZ_CP142151.1 coordinate 3,239,276, forward strand.
TCTACAACAGCTAGGAACCGAAACGTTCCGAGCCAAGATCGGGGTAGTCATGCAGGACGACTGCCTGTTCGCCGGTTCCCTCTCAGACAACATCGTGTTCTTTGAGTCAAACCCGGATCTGGACTGGGCTATGGAGTGCGCGCGCATGGCGTCCATTCATACCGACATCCTAGCTATGCCGATGGGTTATAACACCTTGGTGGGCGATATGGGGACAGTGTTGTCGGGCGGCCAGAAACAGCGTTTGCTGTTAGCTAGAGCGCTCTACAAGAAACCCGACGTACTGATCCTTGATGAGGCCACCAGCCATCTGGATATGGCGTGCGAGCAACAAGTTAATGAGGCTGTACGAGCGCTGAAGGTGACGCGGATTCTTATCGCTCATCGCGCTGAGACGATTGCATCGGCAGATCGAGTGGTGGTGCTGGAGCATGGCCGGATTGCACCGGCTCCTTTTGCTGAGACCCATTGTATTCATGCCATTGGCACGGTCACTTAGTGATGAGGATTTCACGCTCCGTCACAGTAGTGGCTTGTCTTTGTGCTTTATCTCAGTTGGGTCTGGCGGAAAGTCTGGATGTGTTCGCGACTGAGCGTACGGTTGCGCAAACTGCTACTCAACCCATCCACAGTGTTCCCGGTGCGTGCGAGAGCAGCCCGGTACCTGCGCGTTTAACATTGGAGGACATGATAGAGCGCGTGCTCTGTCACGATCCCCAAGCGAGGCTGAACTGGGCAAATGCCAAGGCTCAGGCAGCGAATGTCGGGGTGCGGCAGTCGGCGTATCTTCCTAGACTCAACGCAAGTTCGGGTATCACAACAGGCCGCAACGACACGAATTATGAACAGCGTGAAGAATACTCCAACCGCGGCCATAAACGCCAATTGGATCACCGACTGGCCTTGAGCTGGGTGTTGTTTGATTTTGGTCAGCGCGACGCAGCGTTGCGTAATGCTCGCCAATTGTTGGTTGCGGCGAACGCTAATCAAGATGAGCAACTACAGCAAACATTCATACTGGCTGCGCAGTTGTATTACGACACGTTGGCAGCACAAAACAGTCAGATTGCTGCTGCTCAGGTGGCGGCCCTGGCAGCCGAAAACCTTAAGGCTGCCAGTGCCAAACATGACGCAGGTGCAGCTGCACTTTCGGACCAACTCCAAGCCCAAGCTGCGTATTCCGAAGCGGCACTCAATGAAGTCCGCAGCAATGGGGCTTTAGTCAGTGCCAAAGGGTTTATTGCCTTGCGCATGGGACTGGCGCCGCAAACACCGCTTGAGTTAGCAGGAAGCCTGACTCGTCGCCCGAATACGCGATTTGTCAAAGGTATTGACGAGCTGCTTGAGGAAGCTAAGCAGGATCACCCGTCGCTAGTCGCTGCCAAGGCTCGGCTGAATGCGGCAAAAGCAGCTATCGACGAGAGTAAGGCGGAAGGCCATCCTACCTTGTCATTTGTTGCCAACGCCTCCGATATGCAGCTTAACCAATCAATGGCGTTCAACGGCGATAGCCGAACACGTGATAACAGCATTGGGCTGCAACTAAACATCCCTTTGTTTGAAGGATTCGGGCGCACTTACCAAGTACGAAGCGCTCAGGCTCGACTCGAAGCGAGGGAGGCAGAGGTGATCGATGTTGAGCAGCGTATCTCGATAGACCTTTGGCGTAACTATCAAACGTTGATCACTGAAACGCGATCCTTGGAAAGAACGGCCGAGTGGGTGGAACAATCCAACCAAGCACTGGAAGTAGTACAAGGCCGCTACCGGGCCGGTGTTGGGAGCATGATCGAGTTACTTAATGCATTGACTGCGTATGCGACCGCAGAGCAGCAGCACATAAATGGCCTAAACAGCTGGCAAATGGCACGCTTGAAATTAGCGGCTAGTCTGGGGCGCTTGGGATTCTGGGCGTTATAGCCTACTGAGTTCGAAGTAAACCAGAAGTTAAAACTAAAAAATATAAATATGAAATAAACCGAGAAGCCGTGATGAATGCTGATACAGAAAATACGGACGCACCAAAATTTAATAAAAGTAGTTTTTTCCAAAATACTTTTTTATTACTTTCGCTGTATTGGAAGTCAGAGGAAAAGCTATTCGCATGGTGCGCTCTGATTGCACTGGCAATCCTTTCCCTGCTGGGAGTTGCAACTGCGTTAGCGCTTAATGAGTGGTACAAGCATTTCTATAATGCCATTCAGGAACTGAACGTTCACAGGTTCTACACGTTAGCACTGGTTTTCCTCGGGATTGTATGTTTCTCAGTGGTGCGTTCAGTTCTCACCACTTACCTCGTGGATATATTTGCGCTCAAATGGCGTCGGTGGTTGACCAATCATTATCTTTCGGCATGGATCATCCAATCTAAACAGCCGAATCAAATTGAACATCGCGTCGACAATCCAGACCAGCGCATTGCTGAAGATATTAACAAGTTTACGTTTTCGACAGTCTACCTTGCCTGCGGACTGATCTACACACTGGCAAGCGGGGTGTCATTTAGCATAGTTTTAATCTCTATTTCGGGCAGCGCGACGTTATGGGGAGTAACGTTTCCTGCCTATATGTTCTGGTCGGCGATTATATATGCATTGCTAGGAGTGTATGTAAGTCAGAAAATTGGATTTAAGCTAGTATCCTTGAATAATAATCAGCAAAAATCAGAAGCAGACCTTCGTTATTTCCTGGTGCGTTTTCGTGATCGCAACAAGATAGAGTGCGTAGCATCGACGCGAAGTTCTGAAAAAAATCATATCAGCGACAAACTTGACGTTAGTCTAACCAACATGCGCCATACAATCCGGGTAAAAGTGCGTCTTTCTTTATTTACGGAAAGTTATGGCCAGCTTTCCTTGCTATTCAGTAGTTTATTGGCCGTCCCGCGGTATTTTTCTGGAACTATCAAATTTGGCGATGTCATGCAGATAAATTCAGCATTCGGCAATCTATGTGAAAACTTAAGCTGGTTTATTAACGCCTACCACAACATAGCTGAGTGGAAGGCGACAACTGATCGCCTGATCGCATTTGACAGGGCTTTGCTGCAGCAAGCGGAAGCACCTGGAAAGCTATCAGGTTGTCACACTTTTTCAAAGTAAGGAGCCGTTATGTGCAGATTAACACTATCCGACTTACCAGAAGTTTTTGTACCTTTTCCGGCTTTAAGGTCAAACAAAGGCAAGCTTGTTTTTTATAATAAAAACCTTAATTTCAATTTGAGCGAGGCCGAATTGCTATCGAGATATAATTATACAACCTCACTCACTAATTTTGATACGGACAGCATTATAGGCAAAAAAATATTTTTTGCCGAGCGTTATGGTGGAGACGGTATATTGAACAATGGCGGAGGCGGACGCTGTGGTTTTGATGGTATCTTTCATTTAAAAGGCCTTGGAACGAATCAGCTAGTCGGGGCAAGGCCTCGCGATGCGTATGGAAACTCTCACGGAAATGGTTTCTTATCGCTTGATGTTGCGATTTATGAGTCTATATGGGGGGAGATCATTAACGTCGCGCTGCCTTACGGTGCCACAAGGGCCGCCGCAGTTATAGATTTGGACGAGGACTTTGAAGAACCAGACCAAACATTGCCGCGTGGATTATTGGTGAGGATGCCTGCCGTTCGCCCTGCGCACTTTATCAGGGCCGTTTATTTTAAAGAAAAAAAGTTTGGCAACTTGAGTGAGGACGCCAAGCGCGTGATGTTGGCTGTCAGGAAATTAGTAAATTTCCTGCCAAGAAAAAAGCCAAGGGTGTCGTTGGTAGTGTGGAACAACGCCTTGAACGGGGGATGGTGGAGCTGGCGCAACGATATGCTAGTCAGTTCGCTGCCGCGAGAGCCAAACGAATATTTCATCAGAGTATGAGTGCGTCCAACGTAACATTGGAAGGTGCGTGGATCGATTTAGCGGGAGCCACTGTTTTTTCAAATGCAATGTGGTGGGATGGATTTAATATAGGAAGGTTCATGAATGAATATTCTCCTGTGATGGAGAGCATACAGGACATGTGCTTTTACCTGAGCAAGTATAGAGTTGTCAGTATCGATAGCTCAAATAGCATGCTGAAAGCTTCGGTTGCGGCGTTTACGCACGAATATGAAAATCGTCTTTTTTTATACACGGCTATGCAAGTTGGATTCCCTTTGCAGGTTATTCAAGATATGCGTGAGGACATAATATTTATCGAGTTCTCCAGGACGTTACAGAAAGTATTGGCTCATGATATTTTTTCGCTGATGCCCGTCCCGAAATTTTCTGCCTGGGAGGGCTATGAGCACTATGTCGCTCGCCTGTACCGTCAGTTGTTACTGCAGAAATTCACCCATTTACCGCAGGACCTTTCCTGGTTTTGTAAAGATAAAGTGCTTATGGCGAGGCTGATTGAAGCTTATGATCAGCTTGTCGAGCAGGTCATAGTTAAGGCCGAGGTCGCCAATTTTGGCGTTCGACACCTTATCGCTTTCATGGCGATTAATACCACACGACTGAATCGGGTAGGTGCTTCGCTATTGAATATTCGTGAAAAAATTACCGAGGTGAGAGTCGACTCATCACGTAATACTGACGTCTTTTCGTACAGTACTTTATTTGAAAGCGCGCTACTGGAGGCTGAGTTAGCCTATAAAGACAGCACGTCGTTTGACACTTTGCTATGGAAAACTGGCGAAGTGACTATTTATTTTGATGGCCTAAGCGGCTGCTTTGCCGCTGCCGACAATGAAACTGGAAATAAAATCATGCTCAGTAAGTTCGTTGATTTATCTAAGCAGGTTAAATGTGGAAGCGATCTACTTGTATTTTATGATGACATTAAGGAGTTGCTGCCATGAATAATAGCTTTAAACTTTTCACGCAGTGTCGAAAAAATAATGTGATCGAGAAAGCGAAATTTATAGGATTTGCCTCCTGGATACTTATGCAGTGCCGGCGCTATTCATTTCTCCGCTTTGTTGACTTTAGAGTGTGGCTTATCCCGGCAATTGACCATAAGCAAATCATATTCTTCTTTGATGACTACGATACCCCCGTTGGTTATTTGGTATGGGCAAATTTAGCGCCTGACAGCGAGCAGCGACTATTGAATGATCCGAAGTTTCTGTTGCATGAGTCCGAGTGGGATGAAGGCAGCAGCACGTGGATAATTGACTGTTGTTTTCTTGTAGGGGGTCTGGCGTTCGCACGTCAGGAACTCCGGAAATTGTTTCTAACTATGAATATAAAAAAGTTGAATTGGGTGCGGAGGAACATGGACTACTCGGTGAAAAAGGTCTCCTGTTGGAATATAGTAGCTGCCCTCCATACAGATGTAGGGGTTGCATGTTTTCATTCTCCACAGCTATGATTAGGAGGCTGAGTTTCTTAAGTGCTTCTTGTTCGCTACTCACCCCATATTGACCGTGCGTTTAATCCTACTATCTATCTCGCGAGCATAATGGGGCCTCAATTAATATAGACACAATAGCAACGCTTTACGTGAAACACGTACGTGGGTGTGCAGCGCAGTGTTTAGGGAAAGCTGTAAATAGCAGTTACATACATTGGAGAGTCGATATGCGTGAGATTACGTTAGAAGAAGTAGAGGCTGTTACTGGCGCTTATGGCGTTCCTGGCGCAATTGCTGGAGGGGCGGCGGGCGCTGTTGGGTATGTGGGTAGCCTTATAGGCGGCGGGTCTTTTAACGGTGGCGAATTTGCAGCTGCTGTGGGAACTGGTGCGCTGGGCGGAGCAGTTTTTGGGCCGGTAGGTATAGGTCGAACCTTGGGTAATGCCGGTATCAGCTTTACTACGGGTGTCATAGCAGGTAATGCGAACCGGCTATCAAACGGCTCTTAAGGCGAAAGGAAGAAGTTAAAAGTATCTCTTTGTTTATGTAAGATAGCGCTTAGACGAGCGCTATCTTACACTAAATGGTTACTCTAATTTGCAAGCCATTAAAGGTTCAGGTGAACAAGTGCTAATAATCCTCTCGCTCGTAAGCGCCCTGATTCTGTCGTTCGCGGCAAAAGGTGTGGCGTCGTTTATAAATGAAAAATTTGACAAAAACATTCAGGGCAAGCATTTACACATGGTTACGCTGCCGATGATAATTGCTTTCGTCATTTTGGCTGTGCCAAAATTTGTGGGATGTATTAGCTAATACTAATTAGCTGAAGACGTTCAAAGTGGAAAGCGACTTGGTAGAGCACCTGCAAAAATCGTCTTATGGAACGCTCGCAGACCATTGGTCTGCGGTGACGCCACTTTATTGCGAGTATGTTCGATGTCGGTCATCGTCAAGTAGAGCTGGTAATCATGCGGCGCCAACTTGCCGCAATACTCGGCTCCACGAACCGCAACAATGCTAACACAAGGAAGTTTTGCTCGAGGGACGGTAATATTTTGTCGTTCATCAGCAGGTCTACTGCCGTGATCGGCGTCTTCGTCTTGTAGAGTTTGATGGAAGCCATTTTGCTGTACGTATCGATGACGGTCTGCTGGTAGATTCGTCCTACCCCCCTTCATGTGCCCACGTAAAAAGTTGTCCTGCGAGCCCGGGAGGGCCGGGTGGATCGTTTCAATTTCGCCGTAGGGGATATCACCGTCGAGCGCGTTTAAAGGAGATTCGTCGCAACTGCGAAGCCGTCAAAATAGAAAAGTTATGGGGCGCTATCAAATACAGTTCCGCCGCAGTCGAACCCCAGAAACGCAAAAGCCCCGCTTTCGCGAGGCTTTCGTGTCAATCTTGGCGGGAAACCAGGGATTCGAACTCTTATATAAGGTTCAACCCAATACTTCCTCAAGCGCCATTACGGTAGCTTTAAGCTGCACTTTAGTCAACATCAATGAATCCGGGCTCTCTGCCAATGAAATACGAGCGTAGCCCGTTGTCGCCCCAAAGCTTGCAAAGGTGCAACTCGTTGCATGTTAAGCGTTGCACCTTAACGAGGCCGAGAAACTCAGGACAAAAGACCGGAGCCAACCCCACCACCCGGTTCGGTCTGACGATCACTCGCGGGACTTTGCAGTCTCAGAGCGTGCTCGCATGGGCAGGCGGCTCCTAGAGATGGAGGATCAGCATTGAGAATCTCTATGCTCACAGGCTGCCCACCGCATCGTAACCTCACCAAGACTCGATCTACCGAAACACTCCTGAAGTCACCACTCATGCTCTGCAATCGCTAATTCCGCATTTTATAATTTCGGCGTCGGTCTTTTACGGAAACTCGCACAATGGATAAGCGGCTTCCGCTATAAATATAAATTATTGACAGGCACTCAATTCAACAGCAAACGTCACAAACAAAGTTTTAATCAATTGCATTCGGGGTAATCGCTGAGCAATAACAGCATTTACATACTAAAACACAAACTAATGCCCCCATCACTATACCCATAACGAAAAACCAATAAAACAAAGCCGCGCTAGAAACTTTCTGAAAACCACAAAATCAAATTAAGAGTCTACTTTTAATATACTGTTAAAAGATTACCACACGCCGAGAAAAGTGCAAAAACACCTTGACGTCAGCGCAGTCACTCCTCTTAAATGGCAGCCCTCTCATGACGGTGATTGATGATGAGTCGAGCAAAAGAAGATATGCAAAGCAAAGCGACTAGGCCTTTTAGTCGAGGTGAGCTGATGCAAATAAAAGAAACTCTCGAACAGAAAGGCTCGCTTACAGATCGGTTACTTTTCTCCCTAATGCTCACAGGCATGAGGCCCAGCGAATATTTGCCGATCAGATCGCAAGACTTGGTGCTTGGATTCGAGAACACAGTAAACTTCAGAGCAGTTTCACTGCCAAAGCAAGACGTAGATCTTGCTGTAGAGATACTGAACCTGAGGAATAGCTCAAAGAATGACTATATTTTCCCCAGCGGCTCAGCTTCAAACTCTCCGATGAAGCCTGAAGAACTTAGTAAGAAGCTTGGGAGCTGGCTGAAGGCTGCGAACGTATGCCATGGCGGACGCTCGCCACACGTCGTTCGTCGTTCGGTAATTATAGCTAATGCAGAAGCGGCGATACAGGTATCCAAGCGTTTCGATCCTGCCATGGGCACAATCAGCCGGAACATGACCCATCACTACGCTATCAACAAGCGCCCGCCGCAAAACTAATAAGAACAGTGAAAGGGCGAGACCGGGCCAAGCTTTTAAGCTAACGGAATAGTCTCTAGTGGGGGTTACATACCCGAAATTCTTGCCGAAAGACAGCTGACAAGCTAATCAATTGCCCACACCATCAGAAATGGCGCCTTTCGCACCTGATAGCCCTGTTCCGCCTACGCTTTAACTAAGAAGAAATGAATGAAAAACCAACAAGTTGACTTAACTTTCGGACAGCCGTCACGCGCGAGGCTGAATCTAGCCAAGCTGCTTCCGTTTGAGCAATATGAAAACAACTGTGATATACCGCCCGAATGGATCGATCTTGAAGACGTTGAGTTAATCTGGTGGATTGTTGCCTCTAGAATTAGCAAGAAAGAGCTTAGAAATCGTTTAAGAAAGATTGCGGACAGCTACCAAGATTGTGGTTTTTTCGCATTCGCTGTAGTTGCAGACGGAAATGGTCGTGGGCGCTACCCCAGAGGGGTTGTCAATACTCTCCGGTCAATTCTGAAACCACGCAAGCTGATGTGGCGGCACCCCACGGAAGATGTTCTCCGCATCCAAATGGTGATCTGGCATTTATGCATCTCTGCTGCGCTTGATTGGTGCCCTGCTGAAGCTCTCCCCATGAGACTTCAAAGCCTGAAATTTGAAAAAGCTTTGGATTGAGAGTTGTACAAGACTAGATCGATACTTTCATAAAACGAAATCTTTCGGATCGTCGACACGGCAGACGTCCCTAGCCGCACTCTTCTTGACTCAAGCACCTCGACCTATCGGTAGCTTCTGGGAAAACCATTCCCTCGTTTCTTTAGGCGCTATACCAATGACAAAGCATAAAAATGCCACAGCAAATTCTGCCGCTAACTTCCAGCCATTACCCAATCGATGTCTCGGCGCGCCACAGTGACGCCCCACATATAAATTAAAAATCCTTCGCCAAAACGGTATCCAACATTATTTATTCCCGCTGGCTTTATACCGAACATGAGCAACCTCACAACGATGATGGTGAGGGCGCGTACACGATTTTTTCTACACAGCAGTTATTCGGCGTTGACTGCATGCCGCTCGAGGTCGTGTGCATTCAGAGATTCGCAGTGCTCTGGGAAGGACAACCTGACACTAGGGTGATCGATCTGATCGAGCAGTCTATTACCTTGGCAGTTCTCTCCCCCGTGAAGCTTTTGCATGCGTCCAAAGGGATGCTTGTCGTGGTGTATGACTCCATGTTTGCCGGTGAGACTTATAAGTTGTTTCACCTCGCCTGGGCGAAAATTGCTGCCGGCGCGTTGTATGAAAATTGGACTGTCCTTCTAATCAAAGATACGGATGTCGGACGTGGCGTTGATGGAGGCAGGATTTTCAGACATTTTGCTCGTGACATCCTGGACGACAGCGAAGTCGGAATCGCTGAATTTACGCGTGATATGTTCCTTTTCAAAGGTGACTGGTCGCCTGAAAATATCTTTGGGCCGTCTCCTGCCGAGGAATCGGACGCCGCCTCGGAACGGCAGAGAGACGAGCCAGACCTATTCGACGATGACTTGGATTCGTGGCTCCAGTCGGCGAAAGCGTGCGACTGAACCGCGAGACAAGGTGAAGGATCGGTAGCAAGGACGACGTTCTACATGTTCGACCGGTACAACCTTAAGATGTCTCGCCAGCAGCAACAGCTACTAATGGCATGGGGCAAGCGGTTTCCAGTTACGCCCTGGGAACAGGAGCGAAATAAACGTATCACCGCGATCATGGGGCATCCCAACCCTTTCGTAACTCAAGAAAGCAGTTGGAATCAAGGCTATAAGACGGTGGGCGACGGAGTAGCCATCGGCCTTACGGCAAAGTCGGCGCAATCACAAAAACCGACATCGGTATCCCGCTCCACATCAGTTGGTAGCATTATCGGTAATGGTAAAAGCCATGTTTACCATCTACCTGAAGGTTGCCCAAGCTACGACAAGGTGTCCTCGAAGACCCAGGTAACCTCCGACTCAGAATCCGCCGCTAAATCTGCGGGTTACCGAAAAGCAGGGAACTGTAAATGAAACAACAGACTGAATGACCACGAAAACTGAATCCACTGCCCCGTTCCTACAATCCGGCGACACCGCAGTTCTCTTCGACGGCACATGCAAGCTCTGCAACGGGTGGGCTAGGTTCATCATCCACTATGACAAGGCTCACCGAATTCAGCTCGCTGCGGTTCAGTCGCCTGAAGGCCAGGAGCTTTTGAGGTGGGCCGGACTGCCACAGGACAAATTCAACACCATTGTTCTCATCTCAAACAACAAAGTGTCCATACGTTCTGAGGCGATGTTCGAGATTTTAGGTCGCCTTAATGCCCCGTGGCGCTGGCTCACGGCTGCACGTGTTGTACCAGCAACCATGCGAGATTGGATGTACGACAAAATCGCGGTAAATCGCTATCGGTTGTTTGGCCAGTACGACTCCACCCACCTTCCAGCGGCAGATCACGATAAGCGCTTTTTGAAAGCAAACGTCGCAGTGGTTCACTAGACCTTAGATTCAGGCGTCAGGGTCGGTGATATATGATCGAACGCATGATCTTTTCGTTTTCCGCTTTACACATATCGCGAATGCCTTCTATTGCTGAAGGGGGCATTCGCGTCTCTGCAGCATCTGCACAAAAATCCTCCATCCAGCTCAAGTTTTGCCAAAACACACCGTTTTCAATTGTATGTACACGGTGAGAAATCAGCCTTGACCCAATCAATGTCTTCATCCATTCAGATTCTACGGGGAGCGATATCGTTTCCCGAGACGATCCAGGGCAACCGTCAGCGGAGAACCTGGGAACGACTGATTAGTTACATTGAGTCATCCGACTCACCTTCCGCATTCGATAAGGCAGCATCCTACATCGAAGGCTATGTGCACGCGCTTGTCGATAGCGACCAGATCCACGTTTCTATCGAACGAGATCTGTTGATCATCGAGACGGTCGACGCTTGGCGATGCACCCGTACTGAATCGAACACTTCGCCTTATCTGAACGCCCCAGGAAAACCATGACTTCCTTTTTTAAACGCTACGCCGACGGCGGAACATCAGACCTACACATCCATATGCCGCAGCGTCTTCTGCCCACGACCGTCAGTCATTGTCCCATCGAGGTCTTAGTGGGCCACTGGGAAAAGTATCTCGTAGATCCCTCCTCCGCTCATGAGCATTGTCCATGGGCAGCGCGATTCGTTATGGGCATGCCCGTGCCAACCTGGTCGCGCGGGCTGGAATGGAACATCGGACAGAAGTCTCGCTTCATCTCAGCAGTATGGTCAGGTGGGGATCTGGGGAGCTACCTCACGAATGACTGGTACGAGCCAGAGATCGCTGGCAGGGCGTTGGCCGAAAACAGCGAGATTCTGGTTGATGGTCAGCAACGCCTGCACAGTCTTGAAGAGTATTTCCTAGACCGCCTTGCAGTCCCAGACGCGCAAGGACAGCCGAGGATTTGGTCTGAGCTTGGCAACGGCGAAAGGAGACGCTTTCTGTCGACGATCTTTACTCATGCGAGGGTGTCTTCTGGCGATGAGGTAGCATTGCGCAAAACGTATTATCTTTGCGCGCAGGGGGTTGTTCCTCGGTCATTTGATCAGCGCGCCTTGAGGTGATATTCGACACTTCGGTTGTCGTGGCATGCCCTAGCAGGGATGGCTGTCGTTAACCAAGCCCTGTCTACGACCGGTCTTGGCCCTGCGGGCTTCCATCCTCATGCTATTCGACCATCCTGGTCTACGCGCTCCGCTTGCATAGGGATCAAGTTCACTACCTAGCTTGGACATTCCCTGCGGCTACCACATACTAGCTTCCATCCATCTTGGAGTGAGGCTAGGCGAAATGGCATGGTCATTTTGGAAGGACAAACGTCCTGAATGGATTCAGGCTGAAGAGCGAGCGTTCATAACGGCAGCCAACGCTCTGAAAACTTTGCAGGTGACGCCTCGTGGCGGAATGAGGATTGATCCTGAAGAAATCAGAGATCAAATCTTAGCAGCGCGAGAACTGTACAAAGACCTAGTCAAGAAATAGCAATGCCAGATGGTCAGCCGACTTTCTGCTCGACCTGTTTCGTTCAACCAGGCATGTGCAGCCTTAATGGATGAGTTCGGTAGGAATCGGGATCCGAACTCTTCGACACTGAGCGCGTGACGCCCTCGCCAGCTTTGTCTGTCCACTCATCGTGGTGTTGGACTGTATGCAGGCCGGCTCCGGTTTCGGGCATCATCGTGGCCCAATAACCTCTGTAATCAGAGCGAGGATGAGCATCAGTAGCAGAACCGAAGCGAATCAGAATCTCGTCATTCGCTGGAGCGCTTCGAAAAACATCTTGAGGTAGGCGTCACTAGCGAAACCGAATCCAGCGGTAACCAATGGAGCTCTGAACTCCTGGAGAGACATTTCCTCAGATAGCCGCCTTCTGGCCGAACGCACCGTTCTTAAACGGCCGTGAATCCACCGCGAAAATTGATTTTTTTGGATGGCATCAGTCAACGATTCTTCATTCACGTCACGATACTTGAAAAGTTGAAGTAAGCAGAACAGCTCAAAGCGCTCATAAAGCTGGGTTGGATCGGACACGCCGGCGAAGCTTGTCGACCACGCTGGAGCAAGAATCTCAGCAAAGCGATCATAAATAGATCTGGAAGTGCCACTATCCAAGGACTCCCAAGCTTGGCTACCTGTCAGATCCTCAAGGTAATAAGGAGAGAGTTCCTCAATGAGTGGCATTCTCACGCTAGTTTCATTGGCAATGGGATGCTCCATCAGCGCATACAGGTCAGATAATCGTCCTGCCCTTGTGAGGCCCAGGCCGTAGCCGTAAAAAACGAGAGCGGCCGGGTAACGCTTTAGCTCGATCCAGTCTCGATCACCTGCACGTCCCGCGTATCCTTTAGATAGCAAAGTCTGGATCACCTCAAGCATTAGGTGATGTTCGTGCTGGGAGCCCCAGCGTCCGACGACACCCGCGAGGCGTGCCAGCGGCTCAGATGCAGCCTCGTAGCGCAGCACCCAGTCTCTAAACTCTCCAGGCTGGTCGCCGTCTGAGTTATACATCTCAGCCAAATGAGTTGTGGCGCGCTCGACCTCATTGGCGACCAGGTCATCGAACTGAATGCGATACTCAGGTTTGGACAGGTATCGCTTTGCCAGGGAAACTGTAAGTTCAACGCTAGACAGGTTGGGCTGACGGAATTGGGTGATGGTTGAGACTTTTGCGTAGAGTGTCTGGAAGAACGTGTCAGCGTCCGGGGCAATCGCCATATTGGCCTTCCGATGGGAAACCAACTCTTGAGCGCGTTCTGAGAGTTTTCCACGAGTTAGCCAGAAAGAGGAGTAGCGTCTGTTAGGCGCACGCAGTATGGCCGCACGAAGAGCACGATCCCATTCGCCCGACCAGCCGGCAACAATCAGGCCGAACTCATCAAAAATTCTATCGAGCAAGCCATCGAAGACCAAGGGATATTCGCTGAGCTCAGAATCTGTGTTGAGAATGCGAGCATCCTTGAAGTCGCCGTGAAGCTTGAGGATGTAGCAATTGGTGTGGGTGAGCGGTTCAGCACCGGCAAAACCATCGGCTGAACTCACGACGGTTGGCTCTATCCCCACATCGCGGAGCGCGTTCTCCATCAGACGATCGAAATTGGTCGTGATGATCACACGCACATGGCCAGTCTTCACTAAGTCAGCAATCGCGCGGTGAGCCGGTGTTGGCAACTTTAGACCTTGCTCGCGCTCATCTTCGGAGGGTTTGAGAAAGCTCTCAATGATCGCCTGCCGTTCTTTAGGCGTGCTCGCCAGTTCTTCCAACAACGTCGAGTAGTTAGGCTGCTGATCGCGCTGCTCGACGTACCAGCGATGCCAGTCATCTTGCTCTCCCGCGCCAGCAGCAATCCCTGCACGCCGTATCAACTCCAGTGTTATCTCCCAACCTGTGGGTATGCCCGCACTCCGTGAAACTCCTGAACCCAATAGCACCGCATAAACGCCGGGATTCTCAGACATGGAGAACGCGAGCTGGGTCGTAGAGTCCGTGTTGGTGATGCTCATGTGAAAATCCTTAATCAGTAAGCGTCGGGGCTTGCGCTAGTTAGCACCGATTCAGACGAGTTCAAACCCTAACCCAGTAAGCGTTTTTATCTCATCGGCCTTCAGTTTCTTCACTGCCCAGATAAGCATATGTCGTGGACGTGAACTCGCCACGTAAGCGAACCTCGCGCCTTCGGATGTAGGGTCGGCTAGCCACTCTTTCCAATGGGAAAGGTGAATGTTTTTCTGAAGCGATGACACGACCACCGTTGCATCGTGCGTCTCGCCTTTGACTTGATGGATGGTCTCGTAGCGTAGGACATCTGCGACAGGTTGCTGAGCCACCGCTTGTTTAAGGCGGACGGAAAGTGCGATGTCACCCTGCTTTGCGGGTGATCGAAGTTCCAGCACCCTAAGCGGCTCAAGATCACCGCTGATTTCATTTAACACGAAAGCCTGATCGGGCAAACTACGCATGGTTTTTTTCGCTACTGCCGCCCACTCCTTCCACGTTAGATTCGTATCTGCAGCGCCGGCGGCAACCAAGTGCTTCAAGCATTGATGAATAAATTTCCGCCAGGCGAGCTTGGACTCGATGGCTACCGGACAATGGGGGCCTGATCTTGTGACCTGCAGAGAGAGCCTATCCGCCAACCATTCAGCGAATAGTGCTATCGCGACGTTCAAGTCCTTGATGCTCCCATTACTGGCAGCAACGCATGCGAGTGCCAGCATTTCAACTCCCTTGAAGCTGTCGCCTCTGCGAAACCGTTGCAAGGTGCTGTGCCCACGAGCAACAACGACAACCTCTTCATAACCATTAGTTAGCTCAATGACTTTCGGAATGAGCTCTGAAGGACATTTCGCATACTGCAGCAAAAGCGGTTTTACGGAAGCAATTTCGGGATTGCCAGAAATCCGCTTGATTCGCAGCAGATCACTACAGAGATCGACGATGGATTGCCCGCTTCTCCAATTCGCTGTGAGTGGTAGCTCTGCAAAACCGAGCTCGGCGAGGAGCGCCTTCACATTATCTGGATTAGATTTTCTGAACCCGTAGATCGATTGGTTTAAATCGCCTATGAAATGGAATTTGACGCCAAGGCCATGGAGCTTTCGTACCATCGCCAGTTGCTCTGCTGACAGGTCTTGGCACTCATCGACAATGATCAGTGGAAATCGCTTCGCAAGGCGCTGGAAATAGCCGGTGAGAGCCGGCCTCTGGAGCGCCGCGAGGGCGATCATGTCCACATCTCTGTATGTCGCAAAGCCTGCCGCCCAAAACCGCTTCTTCGTGTTGATCAGGTCTTCCCGAGCAACCTTAGAAATTGGAGCGTCATTGAGCTGTTTATCTCTAGTCCGCTCGCCGGTCGAGAACATGAAACTTTTGGTCTCTAGGTCGTAGTTATACTTACAGGCGGAGACCGAACGGCCACAGAGTTTTTTGCGAGTGTGAAATATGTCTGCCTTGTTTTCCAAGATCCGGATCCGACTGTCCCCATCCTTCCCTGAAAACTCAGTAACCTCGCTTGCGATGCTTGCGATAATTCGGGAGTGGACAAAGCTATCGAACGTGGACACTAGGTGAGGAAACCCCAGCGGCTCTCCCAGATACCGAACTAATCTGTTTTTGAGCTCGTCCGTTGCGCTGTTGGAGAAGGTCAAAACCGCTATCCCTCTAGGGAAGCTAGTCCACTCTTCAACGACCTTGGCCACCATGGCTGCGACGACCTCAGTTTTGCCACTGCCTGGGCAAGCGTTGAGATACACATGCTGGTCGATAGGTGCGTCGATATAAGCCCTCTGCTCGTCAGTCAGCTTGATCATTGAGCGGGGGCTCCTCGAGTCCGCAAGCCCAAAGAATGGCATCACGGATGTAGGCTGGTACGACGAACTCCCCTACCTGCTTCTCAAGCGCTTCGGCAAAAGCTTGCGCATAGATTCCTTTTCCAATACTGGTGGAGTCGATGCGATATAGCAGCTCAGCCGCGTGCCCTGCTCGCTCGGGACTTTTCATTTCGTCAAAAGCAAGCTTCGCTCTCTCTCGCAGTTCTGGCGCGACCGTTCCATCCTGAGCAGGCCAGAGATCGGCCGCTACAGAGAGCATCATTCGCAGGTTTGCTCCCTCCATAGCGATATCGTACTCGAAGGTTTTGTAATTACCCGCGTAAAGGCGTCCGAACTGTGACTGTCCAATTTTGGCAATGTAGGCGAGAGCGTGGTTCTCACCATCCCTCAAATCGTCGTCGTTCGGCGTGTACTCAACTGCCACTTGTTTCCCACCGTCAACATCAACTTTGATCGTTTTGGGTGGATCCTTGTCGGTTAAACCCGCGCAGCGTACCGGCACGTTTTTCCCCAGGCTCTCATCAGTCACGTCGCAAAATAGCTGCATGAAATGTTTGAAGTAGATCCCGCCTAGGTTTATGACGGAGACACCGTAATCTTCCAGTGTGTTTTCGCCGTCGCCGTACTGAGCGAGCACCCTACGCGCCACCTCTGGGATAACCATCGCCTCAGCTATGCCTTCAACCAAGATAGAGCCTTTCGAAAACAGCAGGTTGGATTTAGTGACGTCGAGCCATCGGTCAATGAATTTCCGGCTTGGTTCTGGAAGTCCACACGTCCGCAAAGGTATCGCTACTGGCGTGGATTTGTTGGAGAGATGGATGATTTCATCAACTGATACTGCGGATGAAATGACCGTGGAATGGGTGGTAACTATTACCTGAATGCTTTTCTCTTTGGCCACAGTGCTGAGGTGCTTCAGGAGACGTATCTGAAGCTGGGGATGAAGGTGCGCCTCGGGTTCTTCAATCAACAGGAGCCGCAAGTAGGTTTCTTCCCCGCGCTCCTCCTCAACTTCTAGCGTTAGCTCAGCCAGAATCGAAGCAATGTAGAGCAGGTTGTTGTAGCCAAGACTGTTTTCTTCCAGAGACCGGAACTGCGTAGCCTCGGCCGCCGCGAGGTTCGGGAAGTAGAGCAATCGAAGACCTTCAACGATGCGTGAAAAGCTCACTTCCGAGAACTGAACGAGCGTGTTCTGGGAAAGGTGCATCCCTAACGCGGCCCTCAAGCTATTCCCAATTCGTTCATTCGCTTGCTTGATTGCGTAATCGTCGCTCGCGGAGAGCTCTTGGTTGAACGCACCAACTCGCTCCTCCAAGGGGTGTAGTTTCCCCTCCTTACGAGCGGCATTAAGTTCCTTGCGGCAGAGCGCCTTCAGCAGCCGGGCTAGCCGGGATTGCCGCCCATCCCGAAGTTTTGTTTCCGCATCACGCAGAGGGGGTAAATATATGCAGTGAATAAGGTCAAGGGTTTCGGTTTCCAGCGCCGTAGCACGCGCATACCCGCCGTATAGCTGGCTTTTGAACCGCCCCCGAGACTCTAAATTGAGCGCGGTAAAAGTGAGTTTTGCCTCCTCTTCGTGGCCACACCAGTCCCTAAAAGCGATCGCGTCATTCTCATCCAGGTCAGAAAAGGTTGCTCGAATATCAATCCTTTGTGCCGCTACTGCCGCCTCGTGAAATCCACGGTGAAAATCTCTCTCGTTGATCAGGCGTTTGCCAGATTCGGAGTCGTTAAAGAGCTGTCGGACGGCTGCGATGACTCCTGTCTTACCCGCTCCGTTCTCGCCCACTAAAACATTGAGGCCATCGTGGAAGTCAATTGTGAAAGGCTCGCCGAAGCATTTGAAACCGTGAATATCTAAAGTACGTAAATACATGAGAGTCCTTTCTTCCTGAGAATCCAACGTGGCTTAGTAGGCCCATCGTTACCTAACAAGCTGAGCCAACAAGCGTCAGCGCAGAGGTAACGCCTCTGGATGATGCCATGGAGGGGCAGAAGTCGAACAGCTGCAACCAGCGTCTTATAACCGACCATTCTGGCAGAAAGGTGCGGTCTCGGAGGACTACTGGTGATCGTTGGCATGAAACTCAATACTGCGTCGGCAGAGCGACCGTCTCAGCCACTCGCTCGTAGAACAAGCTAGAAAGCTTACGAGGAACACACCAATCGCTCAGTGCTGCGGATAAGCTGTCAGGCATTATTCCCACTCGATCATCATCCGGAAGGGCATTATGGATACTTCCCTAATACACCAGTTGCTTCCCCAGGTAATAGCGGCTGTGGAGCGAGCAGGTGTTTTGCTGGCGCAAGAATGCGTCCGTCCCGGTGGCCGGAGGGGTTGTGGAGACAAGGCCGAGATTGATGTCGAAATAGAGGCGCTGCTTCGTGCAGAACTTCTGGCACTCCTGGATTGCGATTGGTGGGGCGAGGAAACCGGCCATGTTCTTTCCGGATATCCGTTCTGTTGGGTCGTTGATCCCAACGATGGCACCAGCGATTTTTTGAGGGGCCTCGCAGGCTCTGCCATATCCGTCGGCTTGCTCCATGACGGCAAGCCTATCCTTGGAGTGGTGCACGCCCCTGTTACGCCTTCCGGAGTCTCTGACTGCATTGCCTGGGCAGAGGATATGGATCATCTGATCAGAAATAACAATCGCGTAGTCGTCGACCTCTCTGATCAAAAACTTTCCGAGACGGCCACCGTGATGGTTAGCGCTGCAGCTACTGGCAAGCCCGAAATCAATAACCAGTTGTGCGCGCCGGCAGAATTTTACGCGATGCCATCCATTGCATATCGACTCGCTAAAGTTGCTGCTGGGGACGGTATTTGTGGTATCTCGCTATACCCTGTTAGCGCTCATGATGTAGTGGCTGGTCATGCGCTGTTGAGTGGTGCCAAGGGGGTGCTGATTGGCGAGGATGGGACTCCAATTCAATACACGACTGAGGCCACCATGGCGAAGGTATCCGGACGTGTATTCGGTGGCGCACCAGATGCATGCAGCGAGCTCAATAAACGGGACTGGAATAGGGTGTTTGAGTAATGCTGACTGCATGCAAAATTCAGTCAGACAGCTTATTCCTGTAGACCGGCGTTTGGCACGCCCTTCGGGCCAGCTGTCGTGAATCAAGCCAGCCATTTTCAATGGCTATCTTGCCCCTCCGGGCTTCCATCTTCGTGCCTGCGCGCTCCGCTTGCCTGATGTGATAGTCCTCCAGCACATCAGTCCCAGCTGCCGCATTGGGGCAAGCATGTATCTCTTCAAAAAAGAATCGCTTCAGCTCAAGGTTTTCCGAAAGAAACCGTCCGTCATAGGTAAATACCCTTTTTGAGCGATGGCGTTGACCTTCTCTACACATGACTTCGCACAACGCCTGAGCGGCGCCTTTTCATTCCCCTGCACGATCCTCGGCAACCGCCAGCGACGCACACGGGAGCGGCTGATCAGCTACATCGAATCGTCAACCTGCACAGCCGAATTCAACAAATCGGCGGCCTATGCCGAGGGCTGTGCACACGCTCTGGCCGATAGCGGGAAGATAGATATCTCCACAGATCGGGATCTGCTGATCATTGCAACGGTGGATGCATGGCGATGTGCCCGTACTTACCTGAATACCTCAACCAACCTGAGCCACCTAGGAAAACTATGACTACCATTTTTAAACGCTACGCCGAAGGCGGAACATCAGACAGGCGCATCAATTTGCCGCAGAATTCGGCCATTGGAGCCTCCATCCTTCAGGCCTGCGCGTTCCACTTGCCCAAGCCAGCCCTGCTGGGCGACCTACCAGGTGCGTGATTACAATCCACTTGAGCACCTACCGCCTCTCGCCTTCGCGCTCCGCTCGCTAAGTAGGCTATTGAGCGCCACTCACTTTTGCCATTACTATGCCAGCTAGCGTACGGATTCGTGCCAAGCTATTTTCGCAAATGGCACATGTTGTTTAGGGGAGTTGGGCGGTGTTGAATACTATGGAAGGAAGAGCTTTTAGCTGGCTTCACTTAAGCGATCAGCATATCGGAATGTCCGGCAGCAAACTTTACTGGCCTCAAGTAAGAGATGCGTTCTTTGATGATATAAGGCAGCATCTCCTCAGCGGTAAAATAATTGACCTCGTTATTTTCTCCGGGGATTTGGTACAGCAAGGCCTACAAGAAGAGTTTGAACTCGCGCTGATTGAACTAAAAAAACTTTTTGCTCTACTTGAAGACTGTGACTGCCGTCCAGGCTTTTTCATTGTACCTGGAAACCACGA
Source organism: Pseudomonas trivialis (assembly GCF_036864995.1). Taxonomy (NCBI): domain Bacteria; kingdom Pseudomonadati; phylum Pseudomonadota; class Gammaproteobacteria; order Pseudomonadales; family Pseudomonadaceae; genus Pseudomonas; species Pseudomonas trivialis. The sequence continues at coordinate 3,259,535 of NZ_CP142151.1, forward strand.
CCTTGTTCGAGTCGATGAAACATCTGGGCTACCCTTTGCCATTACCGAAGCAGGGAAGCGGAACGGCAAGTTCAAAGAAAGCGTTCTAAAAAAAATGACAACAACAAGCAGATTGTTTCAACCTTCAAAAATTATACAAAATTCATCAACGGCCTTCGTCAAGAAGGAATTCCGCTAATAGGTGACATCTCGGGAATTTTCCCCGGAGACACATCATCAAAACTTGATGTAAATGGAATGAAAGTCGGGATAGTCGGGCTTAATACGGCTTGGTCTCAAATTTCAGGCGGGGAATATAAGGAAAGGATTGAAGTCTTCTCTGATCAATTTCTAGCATTAGTCGAAGGTGATCCAAGCGTTTGGCTAAAGCAGAATGACATTAATATTCTCGTAACACACCACCCCCAGTCATGGTTTTCAAAGCCTTCGTTAACAGAATTCACTACCGAGATTTTCCTGGCCCGATATTTCGACCTACATCTATACGGCCACATGCACGAAATTGAAGCAATTGCCGAAGACCATGGCGATGGTCACGTCAAAAGGACGATACAAGGTGCCTCCCTGTTTGGAATGGAAAGAGACCCAAGAGAAGGCATTAAACGCCATCATGGCTATCTTTTCGGATCCATATCAGAGAACGACGAAAAACTCACACTGTGGCCGCGTCAGATCGAAAAAACCAATGCCTTTGGATGGAAGGTAAGCATCGATTCCCAGCGGGTACCAAGTGCTGGAGATATAGTCACATATCCGATAAAGGTGCGCCAGGAGGGCATTGCTCAAAAAAAACACCTCAGCAATCCTAACAGTACCTAAAGTATCTGAAACTTTAAAGCAAAACCCAAGTTTATTGCCTAGGCTAGAATCCTCTTTGCCAAGCGCCCTCCCCCACATGGATTGTAGGGCCGGGCTAACTAAATTCGCCGCTAGTTTTTTGCAGAGTTCCAGAGCTTTATGGCTTGCCGGCGCATGGGAGATGGCGTGGCCAGACTTTATAGCCGTTGCTCGATCGCAGCTAGGACACAGCGAAATACCGACTTACCATCTGAATTTTGATAGCTTTACTACAGGAGGGGATCCTCTCGCTACCGCCTCATTAGCATTGGGGGCGGATGTTCAAAGTTTCTGCGATGAAATAAAAGGCATCAAACTCTGCTATATAATTCTCATCACAAATGCAACGACCTTAGATAAAGATCACTATAATGAACTTAGAATCATCGGAGACTATCTAAGAAAGACTTGCGAAAACTCTACTATCATTACAGTCTCGCCTCAACCTCCGGAATTTTACTGCCCCTCATTAGTATCTCTCTATAATTTAGAAGAAGCGGAGTGCAACCGATATATTGCGGCTCACCCCTTAGGAAACTACGTATCTCCCGAAGAGATTGAGTCTGCTACCGTATATAATTATACCGGAGGAGCTCCAGCAGCTATAGATTCTTATTTAAAACTCCGTCAACATGATGATTATCTTGAAATTCAGAGAACAGGATTAAGAAACAGCCCACCTAGCCAATACTACCCTAAACACCTAGTTGAGACTGTGAACTCACTAGGAACGGAGAATCCAGACGCACTGGATTTATTACTTGTCCTATCGGTCTTCCCTATGGGAGAAAGCGCCCACGCCGTACGTTATATCCAACCAACAAGGCGCCTTCACGGAAAATGTGCTATCGCTCTCGAGGAGCTAGGCCTGGTATATCAGGTTTCGTTGCGCTCCGAGACCATCGGAATGTTTGAGCCGCACAAAATCATAATTGTCCACCGACTTGTTCGAGAGTACATATACGAGATCCACCTTCAGAAACATGGCATAATATCGCGATTCGAGCACATACAAGCAGCTATCTGCCTATACTTTGGCGCTGAATGGAGAAAGGAAAACTATAAGCTCAAAGGCAACTTAATCTCTGGAAAAATCCGACACAACACTATAACCGCAGGAAACTCTAGAGCGCTGCTTCTGACTCTCGTTAGCTTTGCACATGACGAAGCTTTGAGCGATTCGTCACTGATTAGTGACGCCCTGAAGCTGGTTAACTTCTATTCCGCGCAACTTGCATCTGCCACAAACTATAAATCGGTGGTAGATTTAACTAGAGACATATGGGACATAGTAATCTTATATGCTCATACCCCACCAGCACAGGAAATTCTGCACACGTACATCATGGCGCTGCGGATGCGGAATTCATTCCAGATGGCGCTACACGTGTCTACGCTCATCGTTAAACCTCACTCAAAAAATTTCTCATTCCGCCTCAAGACCGAAATAGCTTATTGCCAGCTAGCGATTGGTGACCCATCCATAGCCAAGCAATTAGCCGATGAAGTCCAGCGCGAATGCAAAACCTCCACTCAAATGCACGCAAAGTACATAAGCCTAAGACTATCAAATTACAAAAACAAGCCAAAAAGATTAGAAAATCTGGCCAAAGAATCGAGAGCAAGAGGTGCAGTGCTACTTTCTAATTTTATAAAATCGCATCTACTTAGATCTATAGGCGACCCCAAGCAGCGGCGAACAATGTTCAAAACTGCAGCCGAAGAAGCGCAGCTTGATGGAGATGGAATGAATTACGCAAGAAACACCATGGAGTATTGCGAATTATCATTGGCTGCAGGCTTAGCTCTAAGCAAGTCCGACATTTCTCATATGGAAGAAGCTTACAGACTAAATTATGGTCAGCGATTAACTTCTGAATTCAAGAAAGCGTCCAACATTCTATGGGAGGACAGTAAGAACAAACGAGATTTAGATAGGTTACTTGAACTTTTCGCTAGAGGATCACAGGTATTCCAGATCCTGAAACTTGACAATGAAGAAGAGCGATATCTAAATGACTTATTTATAGTTCTTCAAGATAAACCCTCTCACAAATTTGACGCGCGCCTGAGGTATGCGTTAGTACGCGCACTGGAGCTCGAACTCTTATCATTCGACAAAATTTCCAACTCTCTACAAGGAGTGATTGGAGACGATTTAACAATACCGTCCCTGAAAGAGGATGAGACCATGTAGCCAGCATGGCCAACAGCTAGTTGTCTTGATGCAATCAGCGATAGGCTTGGGACGAGTCCGAAGCCGACTCGCGTTGTTGACCCAAGAACCCTTCGCTGACACCCCCAACACAGCGACGGGTGAGCCCGGAATGCTTCGTTGGTAGGGAGTTGTGCGGGATTGGAGATCTCCCACAATACGGCCAGCGCATCCCTGAACGTGGGGATGCCTCTCTCAGCCGATGTACCAGAACCCGGGTAGACAACAACACGCTTACCCCTCATGGATTGCATCCAGTCAGCATGGATAAGAGTCATTCCAAAGCGGTCTGTTCAACCACATCACGTGGCAGCGATACAGGTGCGACCCGCCCCTCAATTTAATGTTTCGATATTTCTTGGAAGGCTTTAAATAACTGCTCGCTCAGCCAGACCGCATCATCGTCAGTGAACGAGTAACACATAAAGGGGAAGACCAACTCAAAACCTCCGCCCTCAATTGCGCCGGCCACGATTGACGTGGTGCCTGAAGGTGAACCTTCACAGACGTCTTCGGTCGCATCTTCAATCGTAATCTCGCCAGAAGCCGAATACTGAAGGCCGCGTACTCCAGTCGTCCTGCGAATCTTGAACAATCCATTCGGTCGATTTTCTCCGCCAGATTGATCACTTTCCTCGTCACCATCAATTGCCAGTGCCTCTCTGAGGCATGATGAAATCTCTAGTGCTACTTCAGCAGTGACGCTGAACTTTACGATGTCTAGCTCAATCATGATTCGCGCAGTCGGAAGCAGTTCGATAGCGCATGTATACGTTTCATCAGAATCCAGTCCACGCCACGAATCGAATTCTTTAGAAACACGAAAATCAGAGAAATCTTTTGAAGTCTGGTAAATGCTCATCGAAACATCCTAGAATTTTTGCTCTTAGAACTAAAAACGGATGCGTCTCGAAAAACTTGAGGTGTTTTCTGCACTTATATTGAGATACCCAAGCGGAGAGCTTTCAAATGCTGTCACTCGGCTAAGGGGATCGCACCATCAGCCATTTTCAGTGCCTTGATTTGAGCCGGCAGTCAGTCGACGGTAAAGGTCGGCTAAAAGGCGAGCATCCAGCAGCGCGTGATGTGGAAGTTCTGGGAGCGTCACGTTGCCGATATCATCCGCTTCGAGATGCCTGAATAGCAGGATCAGGTTGGTTGGACTATTGGCAACGTTAGCAGGCCAACGATGATTTACGTAGGCCAATTGGCAGAAGAGATCCCAGTCCCAGTCCCAGTCCGGAGCGTCCGAGCAAATCTCGAGCGGGCCTTCAAGGTGGCTAAGGAAAGCGAGCAGTGAGGTTTGAGCTTCGACCAAGGTTTGCCCGTGCGCCGCTAGGTTGAGGTGAGGCAGCACGTTCAGGATCACGAAATCGCTGCAGTCCCCCACTAGATATGTATCTGTGAGCTCGACGTAAAACTCGTGCCCGGCTTCGGAGACGAGCGCCAAGGAAATCAGCTTCGTATCTCGTTTCAGCTGTGTGAACTCACAGTCCAAAAATAGCTTCATCTGCTCCTCCCTGTGAGTACCTGGTTCATGCCTGCGGTGTACCTTTGGCAAAACGATCAAAGCCGACTGGTTTCTTTTATGATTTCAACCGATTGTCCTGACGAGCCTATGCCTGCACTCACAGCAAGGGAGGTTTGCCAGGTGCTGTGCGATGCCATCTTTGGGCGACGCGCGATGGTCAGGGTATACGCTCAGACTTGGGACAAGCTTCATGCCGGGATGTTCATGGTCGACATCGACGGATGGAGCATTACGATTTTCAACGACTGTGATGAGCTCGATTCTCGATTACTGCGAAGCGTGCGTGACCCCGGATGCACGGCGCTGGTCATTCGACTCGGGAGATAGATACGGGACTGACCCTATAGCCATGCTTAGCACGTGGGAGCATCAGACGCTTGAGAATCTGCTGAAGCCGCTTTAAAAACCACATTCAATAGGGGGCGCCTTGATGGCTCGGCTACAGTGAACCATGCCATGTCGACCTACTCACACCTCTTAGCGAGACGGAGTTTTATATAGCAGTTGGAAGCGGATCGATACGAGGGCGAAGTAAAGATGTGTTCGCCATCCGCTTACTCCCATTAGGTTATCTAGCAAAACCTTCTAACCAAGCAAGCATCGCCGCCTCGATCCAAAACACATGGAATACCTTAGCGTGGATAACACTACATGGAAGAGCGAATAGGCGGTACGCTGCTGCACACTGACCAATCGCGATCATTTTGGCTATGCGAATCTTCATGAGAAAAATATCGTTCAACGCTGATCTCGCAGCAGCCAGCACTGGCCAGTAGCCACCCATACTCTTCTAGGGTTAATATTACTAAAGCCTAACTCCAGCTAAAGATAGTGAAAAATGACAAAATTGCTTAAGGATTCAGAGCGAAGCGAGCCTATATTTTTGGCTTTACAGGGAGGTGGCGCTAAAGGCGTCGTCCACGTCGGTGGTCTTATCGCTATTGACGATTTGGGATTGGATATAAAAGGGGTTGCAGGAACATCCGCCGGTTCGATGGTAGCTGCTCTAATAGCCGCTGGTTATAAGGGGCAAGACCTTATCGACCCTATTAATCGCACCCACATATTCCAAACAGTCGCACCAAAATATGGTTTTTCCAAAGCCACAGACCTGTTTTCACCCAATGGCTGGAGAACGTTAAGAGCTATTCGGCACGTAATAAACCCCCAAAAACATACGAAATCGCTAATAAAAAAAACATCAGGACTGGAGCTATCTCTCTCAATAGCCCTTATTGGACTATTACTGTACTTGATAGGACATCACCCAATATTTACTTCTGTAATTCTACTCTCAGTAGCTGGCTTATTGACGTACAAGCTAATCAATGGCTTAACATCCATTGAAAAAGTCAGAGTATTGATTGATGGTGCCATTTCAGACAAATGCAAACCCGGCCACAATAATATTACATTCAGAGACCTAGCCAGTGCGGGAGGTATTCCACTTAAAATTGTTGCAACCAATACACTGGGTGAATGCTTAGAGTTATTTTGCTTGGAAAGAACTCCAGACGTGGTGGTCGCTGATGCGGTTGCCGCGTCTATCTGTTTACCCATTATTTTCAGGCCTTGGGAGTTCTCTTTTCTTAGAGAGTCTGAACACACCTCAAGAGTGATCGGAGGAAAATTTGTCGATGGCGGACTCATGTCAAACCTACCCGCATGGCCATTCGATGAAGAGCGTCTTCTTTTCCCTGAGACAACAACCGTTGCGCTTGGTATCCGATCAGCGCAAGGAAGTAACACCAATGACAAAAAACATTGGCTGCCATCTGTAATAAACGCGATTGTTTCAGGAACTGGCGAAATTCATACCAGAGCAGTAGGAAAAATAATCAAAATTCCGCTGACGACCAAACTTGGCATGCTCGACTTTGACGCAGATATAGAAGATATATATGAGGAAGTAGAGAGATCCAAGATAACTGTCGCCACACAATTGCAACAAGAATTGATCGCAAACCCGCGATTAATGAGAGAGGCCGCAGAGAAGATAAAAGATGGCTGCGATGCTTTGATCAGGGAATACAAAGGTCTTTGGTACACTGAAGATAGCGAAATGGAATGCGAACCACTCAGTGAAAGCCCGTATAAGCTTCGTGTAGCGTTAGGCGTTCAGCGAGCTGGCGCGATGAAGTCTCTATCACTTGCATTTTCTGCAGGCTATGACAAATCGAATCCAGATAACGCTATAACCTTACCACTCACAAAATCCATTGCCGGAAACGCATGGCTTCGAAACGAAACCATTGTCGCAAACCTTAAAGAACTTCCGATAAAACACTTGCATGCATCTGAGAAAGTTTGGGATAAAATACAATGGGTTATGTGCATCCCACTCCGCGCCCCCTCAGCACCCGATGTAAAATCAAGACCTTTTGTTATAATAATTGACTGGACTATATCCATTGATAATAGCCTTCCAGATTCCAAGATGCATTTCGAAAAATTTGCGGAACGTGCGCTTGAGTCAGTTGTCGTATATACTAGAGAAATGAAGATCACAGAGATTGTTCAAGGAGCAAACTCATGGCTATAAAATTGTACTCTAACGGAACAGAGTCGACGATAGAAACAAAAGAAGAAAACAGCTATCGCATCGATGATAAGTTTGCTCAAGTAGCACACTACGACTCTGACGAGCTACAGTCTTTAGTTAAACACGCATTGGAGAGGGTGGAAATCGCGCGCAGACTTATGGATACTGATGTTCATCAAAGAGAACGCCTACAGGAAATATATGAGATTCTGAAACAGCAAGCATATGCCGATAATATTCTTTATCGAGGCTCTAGATATGTTGAGGACGAAGATTTTCAACCATAACTTACAGCCAACTACTGCTTCTAAGGCGCTATTGTTAGCGCCTTTTTCGTACAAAGGTATAAGCCAACTAAATTCGAAACTTTCTTTCATCAGGATCCGTTCTAATTATAAGATCATTCAGTGACTCTCTTGACTGTATCGAAGCTAACTCTCCGTACGGAGGGATCGACGACACTAGAGATGTGGCTTCCATCGTCAAGGAAGTGCTCACTTGAGAACTCAGCCGGGCCAAGCGCCCGAAGAGTCGATTCCCCTATTTGTCCGCGATATCAGCATGCTTAGCGATCATCTGGAATGTCTCGGACAGGTATGTGTTAGTAATGGCCCGGCGAACGTACTCCAACCTACTCTCTATTGCATCATGAGAAGATACGGCTTACCTTGCACCAAAAATAGTTCGTAAAAGTATGAGGAGCGCTACGTGCTCACTCTCCTTGAGCACTTATGCAAATACGTTGCTGATGGTTTGATAGTTTTGTTGAATACTAGGGCCAGCTGTATCGCTCGATTACTGCGAAGCGTGCGTGAGCCCGGATGGACGGCGCTGGTCGTTCAACTCCGGAGATCGGTTTGGCACAGATTCCATTGCGCTGTTATCTGTGTGGGAGCATCAGACACTTGAGCGGCTTCTGAAGGCGTCATGATGAGGATTACATCTCGACGAACCATCTGAGGAAGATCCCTTCGCGTAACCTCGTCTTGAATGTTCAGCGTCAAGTTAGCTTCTTCCCCATTAACCCCGAAAGCACTTCTCCGAGTAATACGCTCATTTCTCTTGCCGAAAGCCAGCTAGCGTTGCGTCCTATCTGCGCCTGAAAATCGACAGCACGATCACTCTGGCGGGAGCAGATGAAATACTTCATAGAGCATCTGGCGATTTCAAGCGGCAGGTTTTGGGAAAGCGTTGGCTGAGAGACATCCGTCTCCCCAAGAAGGTACAGATCCGACGACAGCGGCAGAATTACTTGGACAAGCTCATCATCCTTATCCATGAAGGGCTTGAAAGAGCGCTCGCCTCTCACATGGAACAGTACGACTGAATCTCCCAGAGGCAGATCGCCTGACTCAAATCTTTGAACCGAATAATGGAGCGCGCTAAAACGCAGCGCGCGGGCGGCTGGCGATACAGACTCGTTGAGCATGCGGACATGACTGGCTTTTATCATTTCGGGTATTGAAGACTTAATATGCATCAACAGGGCAGGCATCTGGGCTGCAAATATCGCGACGAGCGGCTCGATGATTTGGTCGAGGAGTGATTCATCCCTAGTGAGCAAAGCCTGAAGCTGCTGCGGGCTAACATCCTGCTCTGCCAAGGAACTGTCAAAGACAGGGGAACCTGGTCGGAAATGATCTTGAGTCAACGCACGGAGGGTAGCGGGATCTGAGAGATACCCAAGAATGCCAGTGGCACACTCCTCAACCATCGACTGCATATTCTGGCGAACGTGGCGGCTTCTGATTTCTAGGTGAGCTAACAGCGCTGTAATCCCCTCGACCACCGCCTCGCTCAGGTTGCCAGCACGTAGGCTGTCTATCAAAGGTACGTAAACGTCACGCTCCTCGTCGGTGATTTTATCGTCCAGATCCGGCTCGCCGTCGATAGCATAAAAATGCCTTTCAAGTCCTACATCTTGAATATTTGCAGATCTGGGGGGTTTATTCTGTTCGTATACCCAGCACCGGACGATTTTGCCCTTACCCGGAGTTCTGAACCCTTTCTGCAAAAACCTTGGAATGAAGTGCTGTCGTGTCCCTGACATATCCCGCCCCCTTCAGATCTGTACGCATTATGTTGCCTTGGCGATTGCCGTCTAGAACGGTGGCCGGGGCAGGCCTAGACGGTTTCTTCCTCGGCCTGGAAGACCTCGATAAGCTTCTGATTGTAGTCATCCAGGTAGCTCTGAAGCCCATCACGGTCGATTAGCCGCACGCCCGCCGTGCTGGCCAACTCCTTCGCTGATTTCGTGTAGTAGGAGTTCGTGACTACCATGGCCTCGTCGCACCCATAAAAGGCTTTTGCGGAGATGGCTTGCTGCACAGCCGCATTGCCTACGGAGCCCGAGTAGTTCTTTGCCTGGATCACCATGTTTTTGCCGAAGCGGCTTACAAATAGATCAGCACCTTGGTCAGCCGTCTTCTTGGTCTCTTTAACGTCATATCCAATGGTCTGGAAAATCTCAACAAGGAAGGCTTCGAATTGAAACCCATCCATGGCATCCACTAGGTACATGGTGATGAACTGGTTCGGATTGAAATGCTCCAGCTGAGATCCCAGCCGTTCGACGAGAATATCGAAATAAATCTCCTCGCAGAGGCTTAGGCCATTCCGGAAAACCTGTATCGGGAGGAGTGGCACACCAGATGTCGAAACCGCTTGGGGGTTGAATTGCACATCGGGGAAAGCTACGTCATTTTCCCACAGGTAGTAATAGAACAAGGCCAAGTCAGACCTGAAGGTCGTACCTGCCTCTTCAATCCAAGAACGTAAGGTGTCGGCAAGGTCAGTTCGAATGTGTCGCGTCAACTCTCTGGAGAAGCCCAGGTAGGCAGAGTTGAAGGCGGTGGTCTGTAACAGCTTGTCCAGAAGAGATGGAAGCCCTTCAAGCTCGTCAAAGCCTTTGCGAATCAAGACTTCCCTGAACAATTCCCTCTCGCTGTACACACCATCCAACCGTGGGCCGGGTACGCCTGCGTCATCACTGCTACCTGAGCGTTCACGGGTGGTGTGAATGAAGTTCGTGAAGTACGGCTGCTTTAGCTCGGAGTATTTTCTCAATACGTTGTTCAGAAGATCGTTGAGCTGGGCTTGCTCCTTCTTCTTCCCGAAAAAGTCTTGAATCAAGCCTTTGGATCTGTATTGAAAATCGGGATAAAAGGAAGGATCCAGTGGCGTAAGGTGGCGCAACGTGACCTCTGATGATGGCGACACCTGGGAGCCCATGCACCATGGGCACGCTGTCTCGAAGGCAGTCCTATTGCATCCATTGCATTGGTAAATCATCGCGCCGATTCCTTTCATGAGCCATCGCGCGGTCTTGCGCTTAATCTCGCAAGCGAACATAGCTTAGTGCAATCAGCTCGTCCATCGGGACTATCCAGGGTGACCGAGTCGCCTTCAATCAAGTCCTGACGGTACTGATAGGGGCCACTCCTCGATATTTCCTGTTTTACGTATGAGGCTAACTGCACGCCCAACGAAAACAATACGGGAAGCATTCCCACAAATTTGATTCCATTCAGTCGCTCAGACCAACGAGAGACAGGTTTCCAAGAGATGGCTCAGTAAGACTCGCCGTCCATCCTTATGCATGTACTCAACATGCAAGCCTTTGCGCCCGACGATCACTGCAAGCAGCGGCCTGCAATCTATTCGCGACTCCGCAAGGACTCTCCACTCTCTTAAATCTGTGCCAGAAGGTGAGGGAAAATCCTCGGGGTGCGTGTGCCACTCACCAAGGTATCTGACCTGGCCCTGGCTATCCTCCCACCGTTGCTTGACGATTTTTTGGTGGTCGTTTTGATGACGAATAAAGAAAAACCGGGAGCGCAAATCTTTACGCGTAGGCTCAGTGGCCTCGATGATCTCTAAGTTTCCAGCCCGTACTTTTCCCAGCAGAATTCCTCCCGCCTCGGGATCTTGGCTGCCAATCTGGACATACCTCAAAACTGTCGCGAGAACATCTGAATTTAGGAAGATTAAGTTACGCCGATCTGGCGTCACCCAACTGTTTAAGTTGAGCATGCAGGACAACCTGAACGTGTTTCCGGCGAACAGTCCGGAGTGGCTGCTTCGTAGCCAGGTGACAATACTTTAGTTCGCAGTGCTTCGTGAGCGGATCCGCCGGCCCATTGCAGCGCTGCTTCCACACCAAGACACGCTGCCTGGACGGATACAACCGCAGAGAATGGCACATAGAGCCCTTCGCACCCCTGCCCAGCAAATACAGGCTTCAAATCCTCCTTCACTGAACGATATCGAGAGCCTTTGTTGTAATCGCACAGGCAACGATAGCAAGCTCCATCACCTGGACGCTTTAAAAGCGAGCGCACTGCAACACCGGCACCTTCAATCCAAACACTCAGTGTAGGAACTACAGAATGGTAGCGAGCCGCGAGCCAATACCCCAATGACTCCTCACCCGTAGCATCAATCAGTAAGTCGAACTCACCCAGGGTCAAATCTCGAACGTCTTCGGGGCATGCAATGATTTTTGCAGAAGGCATTATTCGCTCGAGCTCTCCCTTCAAGGCGGTAGCTTTAGGTTTGTATAGTTCGGAGAAGCCAAGCCGATGCCTACCTAGATTTCCTGGCTGCAGCGACTCCTTATCAACTAGAGCGACCGAGCCGCCAGCAATCCCAGCACCTGCTTTAACAAGCGCCTCTGCCAGATAGCCTCCTATCGTCCCGCAGCCGACAAGCGTTATACGAAGGCCCGAAAGGGTGGTGCAACCGGGGGTGTTTCTTTGCGCGATGTATTCATCATCTAGCCTGAAAATGGCGATCTGCTTAATAGGCAAACGATAAATGTGCTGGAGTGCGAGTGCTGGCTTCTTGAGGAGTCGGCGCTCATTCGGTTGCGGCAGATCAATGAACACTCCATAGCTCATCAACGGCGACTCTATAATTACGACAATTGCCATATAGGGCGAGCGGATGCCTCGCTTCACCGCCTCCAGCACCTTGGCTCTCGCAGTGTGATCTAGCTCATATTGCCAATTCACGACTTCGCCGACGGTCTTTGGAGGCCAATCATTTTGGTAAGGTCTGGGTTGCGCGGTCGTACTAATTTTATAAACCTTGCAACTCATCTCTTCAAAACTGACCCCCAAGCTCTCCAGCTTACGACTTGTGCGCTGCACATCATCCGTCGCAATCACGTCATTACGTCGAAAAACACTTTTACCGTCTCGAATCGTGACTGCGGAAATGACCCCAGTCTGGCGGTCGTCAACATCCATAAAACAGTGAAGATCGAACCAAGATGCGAAGAACTCCTCCGCTAAATCTTCGACCATCTTTCCCTGCAAAACCATGCTCAGAACGTGAGTGGCTTGGCGAACGCACAGTAGCGTCTGGCCTACTGGATCAAATATATCGAACACGATGGTTCCAGGCATGGCATAACAAATTCCACCCGTGGAACTGATATGAGGTGACAGATGCGGCAACTGTGCAGGAGAGTTGAGCAGTTGCACTTGCGGTAAACGGCGGAATTGACGATCAATGCCGACAAGGCAATCGAAATCTCCAACTGAGGTTTTAAGTTGCCCTTCTAATATGAGTAACCCACCAACAATTTGATGCGCAGACCGCTCGAATCCGATCTCACGAAATTTGGCGATGAGTTCAGGAATCACCTCCATCGCCTCGATCATCCTGCCTTCGTGGTTTTTGCCAATTCTAGTGGCCCTGGCTCCGCCGCCGCTGAGGTGACCACACTCGCGACCGTGGCGGCAACAATTAAGTCAGGTCGGATCGGGAAGCGCTTTCCGAGCATCTGTCCAACCCAGACGCAAGCCTGCTCTTGGTTGGAGCAATTGATGGCTGCTCGAAGATACTTATGAAACTCTTCGTACTTGAGCGCAGCGTCCTCTAAGTCATCCGCTGTGAGCGCGTCGGTCAGGTAAATTTCGTCGTCGATAGGACTCACGACTCCTTCTCTAAGTACGCCAGGCAGCTTTTCAAGGACATCTACGAGAGCTAAGTCGTCGCGCGCATGCCGCCCCTCGAAGATCAGTGCAGAGGCCGCCATCAACAGGATCGAACTCGGCCCGCGCACAGGCCATTGCATATCGCGAAATGCCTTGAGGTAGCGAACTATGCGTCGGAACTGAATACCCTTGTCCTCGACCTCTTGGACGAACCAATCATTCATTGCGCGTGGGTCAGACTTAAGCCAGTTCTCAGTCCGGTGCGCGAGAAGCACTTTATCCGTCGGAAGGGCTGCCCAGCGATCTGGGACAGATCCTTTCACCGAATCGAAAACGGCGCTATTGCGTGCCTCCATGGATGCCCTGAGCACCAAGAATTCGTCGTCGGGAATCGCGTATAGCGGAATATCGATGTGGGCAAAATCAGAGATCTCAATTCGAATGCAGGTAGGCTTTTTGATCACCTCCCAATTATTTTCACGTGCTAGAGGGCTAAGAGCGAGTTCAGCTGCTTCGAAGAACAAAGCACTGGCAACACTCGGACGTCCCTGCCCCTTGACGATGCTCATAGGCAGGTAGACGCCATCGTCCAGATCTGACTGCTGAGGAGGTGTTTGGCATGGCCTGTTTAGTGTCTTGTAAGCCCACGACCCCTGAATGTAAAACTTCGGCTCAATAGTCTGAGACGGCAGTCCGTGCTTTCTTAATTCAAGGGAAATGCTTTCGGAGAGATTTCTGCGTAGGGCGTTCCTCACGTCAGTCTTAGCTTTCGAGATGAACGTCTTTTCCTCGGTGGTGAGATCCAGCTCATCGTGAAAATGAGGTTGGTCAAGGGTGGTGAAAAATAGAGCACTTAGGTTGAGCATGAATCCCTCCAACTGCCACCAAGCGGCACACACTATAAAGAGTCAATGGCCATAGTGCTCTACGCTGAAAAGTCAGATAGGAACCGGCTCATCGGTTGAGCTCATAGTGCCACTACACCACATATAGTGCAACGAGCGCAAACACACCACCACATGTTGTTTTTTGTTGCGAGATATGTCCGCCGGATGGAATATCTCAACATCACCGTGATTTCAGATTGAGAGCGGCGGTGTAGCGTGCTGGAAATTCTTTCGCACAAGAAATGCTAGTCACGGCTTGAGGGGGCACCAGGCCTACGCAGGGCGATTCTTCCCGCCGTATTAAACCCTTCCGACCACTTACGATCCGTCCAATACGTACCATCCATCCAGATACAGAGGCCATCATCATGGACGTTCAATCGGGCAGCGCCGTTGTGAGTTGGGCTATCGGTACTCAGAGGAACATCCGTCTCGTTGATATACATATAATTTAACTGCACGCTTGAATCCTGCGCGTCTCGAGAAACGGTCACATGAATGGTCTTTGATCTCGAGTATCTGTCCGCGCTAGTCAGATTCATCCGCACGAAAAAGAGAGTAGATTTTATCGTGACGTGCGCTATCAACGGCTTAGCGGAATCCTCTGCCAGCTTTCCCTGCAATTCTTGGATTTTATTCCAGTTTGAACTTAGCTCAGCCACCCATATTCCATCGATGGGTGGAAAAAAACTTTTGATCAGCGGAGCTCGACATAGATACGAAAACAATTTTGTCTGCCCGATTAGGACAACCAGCAAGGTTCCGATTGCTATCGATGATGAGATCAGTCTCCATCCATCAGCCATCGACCCATCGAACTGGTAACCTAAGAACCACACTCTGATTATTACGATTGCTCCACAAAGAGTCGTGAACCAGGCGAGCATGGTCTTAACGCCAAAAACTTGATACATGAATCGATCCTTGAAAGGCGATGTAGGCAAGCAACATAGCGCACCTGAGAGACGTGTCGCTATACAAGCCCATCCTCAACCATTTTTTATCCCCCCATTTTCGCCCTCCTGTCACCGCGATTGAGGCACAGGCCGGGGGCAATTTCACACATTGAGTGTCGACAAATGTTTCCACCGATGGCAAATCCCAACCTCGAAATCAACGCCACTGAATTCGAATGCTTGGTCAGGGACTGGATCGCAAAGCAAGGTGGTGAACTGACATCGCTGAAGGTGACGCACGACGTGAAGGTAGAGGCCTACGACTCAACCTACCAGATCGACGTGCTAGCGAAGTTCCAAGCCTTTGCAGGTGCCGAATTCATCGTGCTGATTGAGTGCAAAAAATACCGTAACGCAGTCGAGCGAGAGCTGGTTCAGGTGCTGCACGACAAGGTGAGATCTGTGGGCGCTCACAAAGGAATGCTGTTCACCACAACAGGGTTTCAATCCGGAGCGATAAAGTACGCTACAGCACACGGTATAGCGCTGGTCTCGATAATCGACGGTGTAGCTACCTACGAAACTCGCTCGGCGTATCCAGTTGCGGCGAAGCCACCAACTTGGCTCAACTTGCCGAAATATGCGCTTTGGCACGTCGGTGAAAATGACGCCGGCAACATCACGATGAAATCCTTGGGGCGTGCTGATACAGAGCTCAACAAGATGTTTGGTGAGTAAACCTAACCCTACAGCCTAGGTACCTATAAACCTCCACGTTAGTGGGTTCTCCATGAAATCGATGGACGTATCGCATTCATGTTTTATGTCGGCAGTCGTCTTGGGTAACGAATTCGCCGCAGTCACCAGCTTGATATAGAACCCTGCCCAGCGAGAGGGGTCTGCTCTTGTATCAGATCTCGGGAATACATCGAATGTCCGCGCAACACAGCCTAGTAATACTCGCTCGTGGAGGCTACGCCGCTCGAGGATTGCTGTATTTAATCATCGGTATTTTCGCGTTGCTCGCAGCACAAGACTCGACAAAACCGAAAGACAGCCACAAGAGCCTGGAAGCATTGCTGAGCCAACCATTCGGCTATTTTTTGGTTGGGCTTGTGGTGGCGGGTCTGCTCGCGTTTGCGGCGTGGCGCGTGCTTCAGGCAACGCGTGATGTCGATCATCATGGCAAAAAATTCAAAGGTTTGGTAATTCGTGCAGGCCTGTTCGCGGGAGGTATGGTCAACGGCGCTCTTGCGTTCTTTGCGTTGGGCCTACTCATTAGCGGTATTAAAAGTTCGGGCGATTCCGGAGGGCAAACCAAAGACTGGCTAGCGCATTTTTTGTCTTGGGATCACTCGAATTTATTGGTGTACCTGATCGCTCTCGTTCCCCTTGGTGTGGGTGTTGCTCACATCATCAAGGGATGGAAGGCGTCGTTCGAGAAATATTTTGAAGCTGACGAAGACGTCATGCGGTATGTCCGTCCGGTGTCGCGGTTCGGCCTAATAGCCCGAGGGGTTGTTTTTATAGAGATTGCGTTACTACTCGCCATCAGCGGTTCCACTTATCAAGCCATGGATCCACCTGGTATGAAGGAATCACTGGATGCTCTCCAAAATCTGCCAGCTGGATGGTTGATTTTGATGGTTATGGCTTTAGGGCTGATTGCTTTCTCGGTTTACAGTTTCTCAGAAGCCTTTTGGCGCAAGATCAACATGGATGTGCCGGGAGTGCCGAGCAGGGGTTGATGAGAAACGGAAGTCTTACCGCCATGCGGAGCCTTACTCGCACCAAGGCCCCCATGTTGGCGGGTTATCTACGATATCGATGGACGTGCTGAGTTCGTCTTGCATGTGCTCGAAGACTTTGTCGAGACGCGGATGAGCTTTCGATTCTCGCAGTGCACTTACTAACTCCAGAAGCTCTCGACCCTGGGCTAGCGGCATCTGGATATCGCAGTACACCGTGTCATCGTCTTGTCCCATGCCCTCACCCGCGCAGTCTTTTTAAGATTTATTTCTTGCGGCCCTATGCTGCTCCAAGTGCCACATCTCTGCTTCCCAGCTCGCCAGGAATTTATCCCAGTCTGACGCGTATGGCCCATCAACCAACCTAGTCGACCCGACGCTTGCCTGGTAGAAACGCTCTCTCCAGGGCTGCGGGATAGTCTGCTCCAAAATGATGTCGATTCCGGAGTTATGGCGCATCATCGAGACAGAGTTACGAACCTCAATGAGTTCGAGTGGCTTATCGCTACAGGGGGTGTCGTTTCGCTCTTGGTCATCGAGATCATTTAGGATGGCAAGGAGGTCGGATGCAGTGGGATCGCCAGGACGGAGGCATGTAAGGGCCCACAGAGTCCTTCGCCTAGCGCCCTCAAGCTGACGGAGTTCATCGTGGGTCATTTCAGCCGCATCCTTGTTGATTTGATATCGGGCAGTAGCTATGGCGTGCCGCCTGCGGCGGAAGGCTGGCGAGAACTGAGCCACGGCTGCGCCGCGTCTCAGCCCGTTGGGCGCTCATCGTGCACGCCTGCGCGCTCCGCTTGCCTGATACTCGCATGGAAAGTCTGGCGCAGCGAGTCCGAAGCCGGGGCAGGTTTAACCGTCCCCTACGTACAGGATATTACTTATGGAGCTTACTGAAGCGACTAGATAGCACTGCAGCTTCGGTAGCTTCCCAAGCTTCAGGATCAGACGTAGCGTTGAACATCACCAATGCCCTCCACAGGAAAAAAGCGGCAACCAAGCTCGACTCAATAACTGCAAATACCGTAGTGGTATACATATAATCTGAATTTTCCCCGAAGAAAAACAGCACTGGAAAGATCGAAGCGATCCAGCCGGCGACGAAAGTTAGACAAAATGCGATGGCCGCAGTGACCGTCAGGAAAATCGGGACTTGATATCTATACTGGGTTGCAAATGATTTCTCGCCGTTTTGCTTCGCTAGGCCGTACAAGATGCCTGTGTTTTTTTCTTTGTTATTGTTTCTTTTAAACAAGCCATACAAAGTTACACTCTCGCCGACCTCTAGCTCTTCGTAAAGCTTGTTCGACACGTGCAAATTCGGGATAACTGCACCATCAATGCTGACTTTAGCTTTATGTCCGCCGTTCATTCGATCAACAGATCGGACGTAGTCAACTTTTCCTGAAACTTTCACGCAATCGAACTTCATCACTCACTATCCCTGCCTTCGCTTAAAAAACCGCATTCAGTTCATGCCAGGAAGCCTTCTATGATGGTTGCAGGGAGGCATGCGGAGGCTATCCAATGCACGCTCTATGGAGCGGCTCGCATCAAGGCCACCGAGCCATGTCCCACCACCCGCTCTCCTGATCAAACCATCGCTCCTGACACCGTGGCGCCTTGCTCGACGACCGCCTGACGAACCTGATGACACGATAATATCACTATGATCTGTTTATCGAAACACGCTTGCCGTGGCTCTATCCTCAGTTTTGAGGATCCGACTCATGCATCTGAAAGAAGCGCTGGCAGGAGCATTGCGAGGAGCTCGTGCTCATCAGGGGTTGAGTTACGAAGAGTTGGCGGGGGCAACGCACAGAACGTACGTCGGGAAGCTTGAGCAGGCCCGAGCGAACGCGACGTTGGAGAAACTGGACGAGATCGCTGACTACCTAGGCCTCGATCTTTTGACTATGGTCACTCTCGCCATTGCTGCGCAAGGTGACGAACTTCCATCCGAGGCTTTGCAACGTACTGCCCTGCGAATCAGGGAATTCGAGATGTCCGGAGGGTGGCAGTTGGTAGAGGAGCAATTCAGTGAAGGAAAGCTCATCAGGCGCTCCCAAGGAAAGCCTAAGCAGCCGCTTAAAGCGGAATACATTCGAGCCTTGAAAGCGCAAGGTTTCGACAGGAAAACAATCGCTGAAAAGCTCGGCATTGCTAGAAGCACAGTCCAAAAATATTGGAATACATAAGCCTGCAAAACATCAGCAATCCTGCAATCTAAGCACATCGCGGTTTATGGCGCGCCCTATCGGGTCGGCTGTCGTAAACCATGCCATGGCTGACGCCAAGTCATGGCCCTCTGGGCTTCCATCCTCGCGTCTCCGGCCTTACTGGCCTGCGCGCTCCGCTTGCTCTCGTTATTTCCATCGACGGAAGAAACTCCAGGGATACCTTCAGCCCTGCGCACTGGAGTGTAGTCATCCTGTCTATCCATATTTCTGTTGGAAGGTGCGGTCGCTGGGTGGACAATACGGGTTTGGTCACTTGATAGATGGCCATTGAGGAAGGAACCCGCGCATGAGTCAGAAAGTCCTGAGGCTTCCCCGGAACGAGGTCGGTCGCGACTTCGTTATCGGTGACATTCACTTCAAGTCGATTGATCTCTACAAAGGATTGATGAAGCTCGGTTTCGACAAAACTATCGACCGAGTCATTGGGGTGGGTGATCTCATAGATCGCGGGCCTGGAGTCCTCGACGGTCTGAAGCTTCTTGGTGAGCCGTGGTTCTTCACCGTTCAAGGTAACCATGAGCAGATGCTTATCAAGGCTTACAGGGAAAACCCCTGCGCTCGTTATGTAGCTCATGGTGCGGGCTGGTGGTCGACCATCGCTGACGCATCGAAAGAGATGGTCATTGGGAAGCTCAAGAGCCTTCCCACAGTCATAGAAATAGAGTCCCCTCGTGGTTTGGTTGGCGTTGTTCATGCTGATGTCCCTGCCGGGATGTCATGGGTCGAGTTCACCCGAGACATATCAATCCCTGCTGTAGAAGAGATCGCGCTATGGGGGCGCGAGCGGATTAAAAAGCACCATCGAGACGGTGTCAAAGGGGTCTGGCGTGTGTGCACGGGGCACACCTGGATTCCAGAGCCTGTTCGGCTAGGGAACGTTCTTGCACTTGATTGCACCGGAGGGGGTGAAGGGCCACTAGCTGTCTATTGCGTTCAGGCGGACACGATTTATGTGGAGGGGCGCCCCGTGTCACTTGACCAGTCGGAGGCTGTTACCGAGCTACTGGACGAACTTGAGCAGGCTTTAGGTCATCTTAAGGCCACCACCAACGCTAACAAGCTAATTGAGTCACAACGCTTGAGCCATGAGGCCGACGAGTTAGCTCGTCGAGTGAACACTACCTGGCTGACTTTGCGTTCGGAAATTGGTGAGTCTCAGAAGTTGCTTAATGCGCTTCACGGACTCAGCTTGCTCACCGGCGAACGAAGGGAAGCTAAGCTCGAAGAGCTTAAATTCAAGCATGCAGGCACCCAGATAGAGGGATTGTTGTCGAGGCTTCTTGATTGAAGGTTGAGTACCAGTAACCTTGGGGATCTAAGAGAAATGATGGCCGAATCTGTGCGAGTAGTTCGTAAATGAAGCATGTGAGACTAATACGACATGGAGAAAGCGCTGCCAACGCGGGCGAAGCCACTTTAGATCACGCGACCATTACTCTGACCCCGAGAGGAGTTGAGCAAGCGCAGCTGGTGGCATTGTCGTTCAAACATGCTCCGGCTCTAATCGTTGCCTCGCCTTTCACCCGAGCGCATTCAACCGCTATGGCGACCGCAGCGTTGTTTCCTCATATCCCTTTTGAAACTTGGCCCATCCAAGAATTCACTTACCTTGAACCCGCGCGGTGCACTAGGACAACCGTCGCTGATCGGCGCGAATGGGTGGAGGCATATTGGGCCAAGGCAGACCCGGCGCTCACGGACGGTGAAGGCGCAGAGTCATTCCTAGATTTTATATCTCGAGCCCGGTCTTTCCTGAAGCGTCTTGCTGAACATCCCGCCCAACACATCGTTGCGTACTCTCATGGCCAGTTCATTAACGCTGTAGCCTGGCTGATTGATCGCGAACCGCTCGGCATTGATGGCAGAGCTATGGTGGACTGGCGTAAGTATGAGATCGCGAACCATGTGCCCAATTGTGGTGAACTCCTGCTTTCGAAAGATCCCGACGAAGTCGGTTGGAGAGTAAGCCGAACAGCCCTTGAGGAACCACGAATGGATGCCATTTGGCGCGTGCCGGGCAGAGCCTATCAAGTCGCTCGTGATCCTGAGTGCCTGCTCATTGAAGAGCGCGCCGAAGCTCTCTCAGTCGCAGGCTATCCGCTGCCAGGTGATGATACGGCTATGTACGCTGAGCAAAGGCTGAAAGCTGCCAGAACGGCAGCTCGTTCATCCCAGGTAGGTAGCGTTAGCGAAAACACTGCGGCTGAGCTATCCGCAAGAGAGGTATCTCAGGTACTGAGGGAGGCGATTTTCGGTCGAAGCGTTATGAGTAAGGTTGGTCATGAATCGTGGGACGAGATTTATTCCGGCCACTTCCAGATCAATGTAGATGATTGGCAGATGTCGATTTATAACGACTGCGATCAGCTGGATTACTGCGAAGAATGCGTCAGTCCGGATGGACGGCGATGGTCGTTTGACGCGGGGGATAGATTTGGAACAGATCCCATTGCGTTGCTCAGCACATGGGAACATCAGACGCTTAAGCGTCTCCTGAAGGCGCTCTAGGGAGCCAATGTCGAGCGGGCCTCTGCGAGGACGGCTGTCGTGAACCAAGCCTCGCCGTTGCCGAGTCTTGGCCCTGTGGGCTTCCATCCTCCCGCCTGCGCGCTCCGCTTGCTACTGACCCCATGTCACCTTTCCACGAGCCAAGAGGCCCAACAGCCTCGCCTTAATTCAGACGCGGTGCTTGGATGGAAGTGAGTCGGGCACACGAGACTTCACGAATGAAGCGCCTCAACGAGCGCGGCAAGCAGCAAGCAGACGCTCGCCACGAAGGTAAGCCGTAATCGCATCGGCAGGTACCAGGCGGGCAAGCTCATAACCCGCAACAGCTGCCTGTCCTGCCGGAGGTGGATAACAAAGCCGATGACCAACAGCAAGCAACCCAATGGCATTGGCAATAACGTGGCAATCCAAGCAATAAGTGCAGGAGTGACACTCCAGATAAACCGGTCGGAGCGTTGCTCGGCGCTTATGTCTTGCACGCTCATGGCGAAGCCCCAGTGCAAGGCTCCGACGAAGCTCAGGATGACTGCGCCATAGTTAACAAGCGCAATTTCAAACAATGGCCGATAGTCGAGAGAGAACGGGATCAGCAGCGCCAGAAAAATAAACGGCAACAGACCGCCATAACCCAGCAGGCTGACGCGCTTTGGCATAGAGGTTAAAGGCAACGCGTTCATTTGTATTCCTTACGCAGTGAGCGACACTCAAGACTCTAGGCCCAAAAGCCCTGCTTGGGCGAGATATTGATGGCAAGGTGGGCTACATGAGAGCCCGCTTAAAAACGGGAGACACCATCGCTCCAAATACTGGAGTTCGGGAGGTGTGTTCGACATCCTCTTACGACGGCCCCCCGTACGGATCCGGTTTAGGTTGAACCTCTGTTACTTAGGAGGACTCCCAAATCTAAATCCAGGAGAAACGTATGACCCAGACAGCTTTGGTTGTGGGCGCCAGTGGCATCGTCGGCAGCGCCATCACTCAGTTACTAATCGACAACAAGTGGCAGGTCGCCGCGCTATCGAGGCACCCGTCGCAATCGCAAGGCGTGATCCCCGTCGCGGCAGATCTCCAAGATCCAGCTTCGCTGGAAGATGCGCTTGCGGATCTGAAACCTACTCATGTGTTCATCACCACATGGTCACGGCAAGCTACGGAGGCCGAAAACATTCGCGTTAATGCCGCCATGGTTCGCAATGTGCTCACCGCCATTCGCTCAGCCAAGAGCGTCGAGCACGTAGCATTGGTCACTGGCTCGAAACACTACCTCGGCCCATTCGAAGCCTATGGAAAAGGCAGCCTCCCGCAAACGCCGTTCCGCGAAGAGCAGGGTCGTTTGGACGTTGAGAATTTCTACTACGCCCAAGAAGACGAACTCTTCGTTACTGCTGAAAAGGACGGCTTCACATGGAGCGTTCATCGCCCGCATACCGTCACCGGGGTTGCTGTAGGTAATGCTATGAACATGGCAACTACCCTCGCCGTCTATGCCTCGATTTGCAAACAGACCAATCGCCCTTTTGTGTTTCCCGGATCAAGGGTGCAGTGGGACAGCCTCACCGATATGACGGACGCCCGGCAGTTGGCGAAACAACAAATGTGGGCGGCCACCACACCGGCTGCGGCCAATCAAGCATTCAACGTCACTAACGGCGATGTATTTCGTTGGAAATGGATGTGGAGCCGAATTGCCGACTACTTTGACTTGCCTGCCGCCGATTATCCCGCTTCACTCTCCCCTCTTGAGAAGCAGATGGCTGACGATCAAGCCCTATGGACGCAAATAGTCGCGGAGAACGGCTTGAAAGAATCCGATATTGGTCGCCTGATATCCCCATGGCATACCGATGCAGACCTCGGTCGACCAATCGAAGTAGTAACGGATATGTCGAAAAGCCGTGTCATGGGCTTCACTGCCTACCAAGCGAGCGATCAAGCATTTTTCGATGTGTTCGACAAACTACGCGAGATGCGCTTGATACCCTAGGTCGTGCCACAACGGATATGCTCAGATGATTCCAAGGAGAGGAGAGGGAAAATGGCAAGCGAATATTCGTTATCAGACGTTCTGGAAAGAATGTACCAAAATCAGCTCGCTCTCGAAGCTGCACTCATGGAATTGACCCTCCATGTGGAGGCTCACGGACATGCGGATGTAGGAAACAACGTCCGTGGCGCCCTTGAAACCATTGGCGAAAACGCCGGACATATCAAGCAAGGTCTAGCCCGGCTCAAAAAACTCCCATGAGGCAGCCGCTTTTTGATTTTGATCTCAAACGTGTCTCACGCGAGCACTACGTCACAGGGAAAGCAGCCATCAACTTTCCGCATTCAGGAAGCACAACGGGTGGTTGGCATTACCTGTCCTACTTTGACCGAGTGTCCGGCGTAGCCAAGGTATCTCTCGCGGGTATTCACTATCCTGACACCACCGCCTTCTTTAGCGACCTGGGCATCATCGATGTCACTGAGCAAATGGCGAAGCCTGGCTGGTCTGTAGAAGGTCGACAGTTACACATGGCGGATCACTATCGAGCCGCCGCCGACATGATCAAGCGGTGGGCATTTAGTGAGTCTGCTAACTGCAATCTCGAGGTTGATGAGTGGTTCCCATCCCCATCAGAGAAACAACAACTCCTTAAGGTACTCGACGTGGCAGAGCCGGAGCTCTTCTAGGTTGGCAGGCTGCAGAAAGTGGAGGCTTGGCTAAGCTTGCAGTGAATACCGGCACGCAACCAGCAGCTTGGTGCGAACTGTACGAGGGCAATGGATATGCGCAAAAAATCCCAGTCATGGTTAGTCCCGCTTGTAATTCTCTTCGTGGTCTTTTGGGCAATAAGCAAGAAAGACACGCCTCCCGCTAAGGTTCCGCCCAACAAGCAGCCCACGCCGAACGCCTTAATTTCTGCTCCGCTACCAGCGATCCAGCCAGTACAGAGCGTACCAGTCGATCAGTTTGTAAATGCGGATAGGTTGAACCTGCGGAACCAGCCTGGAGGAAAGGTTATCTCGACCTTGAAACGTGGCGACAGGATTCAAGTCTTCGAAAAGAAAAATGATTGGGTTCGCATCAGCGTGGATGGTCAGCCAGCTAAATGGCTATCATCTAAAAGCCTCTGTGACGGGGCGAATTGCTACGCAGTCTCCAAGCAGGAACCAGTGCGTCAGACGAGACCTGCTCCTCAGCCTATTCCTCGGCAAACGCCGAGCTATGGATCCTCTTGCCCTTGTTCATCCGGAAACGTCTGTATCGGGCCTAGAGGCGGTCGGTACTGCATCACTTCTGGGGGGAACAAACGTTACGGTGTTTGATTCCATCTCCATCACAGCACACCAGTCCTAATGGGCTGCGGCGACTCGCAGGGAGCTAATGGGCACAGCGACCTCGATGGTGTAGTCCATAGCCACCATCCTATAATCCGTGCCTGCAATCTCCCCAGGAGCTAATCACTATGGAAGCGAATATGCCTCAGCCTTGGTACAACACTCGTCCAGCCCCCGTCTTCATGATCGTCTTCTACTGTTTCATCGTCCTGCTTCAAGCTGGCGTCTGGGTGGTGGAGGAAGGTTTCGAGCAAACTCGCTTTGGTGACATTTCTATCTCGGTGTTTCTCAATATCTGCGTAGTAGCGCTGCTGATGTTCGTTGGCGGCTTGATGCTATTAGCCAGGAAAAAGAGTAGTTCGCTTTGCTTCATTCTTGCCTTGGCGTTAGGTGTAACGTTTTCCATTAGCCGAATGGGCAGCGGTTCTATAGTCCACCTGCTCACCCTTCCGATGTTCAAGGAGTACGCTTTGGTTTTCGGGATCTGGGTTTACAGCCTTCAACTGCGCACCACCGGATACTTCTTATCGAAGTAAACTGCTGACCATCATCAACGTGGGTGCCGGTGTGAAAAAGAGCGAGCTTCCGGTAAAAACATGCCTTACGTGCGGCCTTCCTTTCACTTGGAGGAAGAAATGGGCGCGCTGCTGGGAGGAAGTTCGTTATTGCTCGGAGCGCTGCCGGCGCACAAAAAGTTGAGCCAAAAAAGGGCCATTAGGGGCCCTTTTCTATCAATAGAGATTACTTCGCGAGCCAAGACTCTACAGTCGCCGCGCCGTGCTCACTTTTCCAATCTTTCAAACCTTTGTGATTGCCGCCCTTCGTTTCGATGACCTCGCCGGTATGCGGGTTCTTATAGACCTTTACCTGACGGGCCTTACGCGTACCCGCTTTCGGCGCCGCTACCGGAGCGCGTCGACCGGCTTGCGGATCAAGCAGGTTGATCACGTCTTTTAAGCTGTAGCTGTATTTTGCGAGCAAATCGCGGAGCTTCGTTTCAAACTCAATTTCTTTCTTGAGGCCTGCATCGCCCTTGAGAGCTTCGAGCGCCTGGAGTTGTTCAGCTAGATGTTTTTCGAGTTGGCGGAATTCTGCGAGTTTGGACATGGGAGTTTCCTGAGTAATTAGTATTGTCACGTTACGAGAGAATAGACACTCGCAGGAAGGAGAAGACTCAACTCTTAGACCCCTATAAAATGCTGGGTGTTAACGCGCTATCGGTAGGAGCGTAAGCAAAAGCTGGAGGGAGGCAACAAGTTGAGCTCCCCTTCTGTCGCGTTACAGCTTGAAACGCGAAACGACAGTACGCAGTTGCCCAGCCAGCAGCGAGAGTTCTTCCGCAGTCACAGCGTTGTCCTCTATCCCCTCCATCAATGCAAGGCTACCGTTACGAATCTCGGTCACATTGCGATTTATATCCTCCGAGACGGCGTGCTGCTGAACCGCCGCGCTGGCTATCTGGGTGTTCATTCCTACGATTTGCTCAACGCCGTCATTGATTGCATCCAGGCTGGTAGAGGCCTGATCAGCGGATTCGATGCACTCCTGCGCGCGCAGTTTTCCCGTTTTCATTTGCTCGACGGCGTCGCCTGTTGCCAGTTGCAGCTCTTGGATAATCCGGCGGATCTCTTCAGTGGAGTTTTGTGTGCGCGAGGCCAGAGTTCTGACCTCGTCGGCGACCACCGCGAATCCTCGACCCTGCTCAGGCTTAGGCACAATCATCGGCCCCCTGGTAACTTCTCGTCATTACCTGACGCTGCAAAATGGTTGCTTACCATTGGCATGCTGCTGGGACGGCTGGAGATACTCACCGTCCTGGTACTCGTAAAACCGGTTTTTTGGAGGTATTAGTCCTATCAATGAATAGGTGAATACCCATGGGCGCGAAAAAAGCCTGTCGAGCGACTCCGCCAAAGCTGTTTGGAACGAGCTGCTTATTTGGTTAGTCTTGCGGTCAATACAGCGACTTCAAGAGGAGCTCCTCGGGTGATCAAGCCGATAATGCTGTTACGCCGAGGCTTCGCCTCCATACGCTGGCGCACCAGGGTAACGCTATGGATTGCAGCAACCATTGCTGGGCTGCTGGTGGTGGCTTTCGCTAGGCTGGCAGACATGGCCTTGGCGCAGTTTGCTCAACAGACCGCTGAGCGAGCGTGGCTTCCGCTTGTTTACACCCCAATGATCGGCATGCTCGTAGTCTGGCTGACAACGCGCTTTTTTGTGGGCGCCCAAGGTAGCGGAATTCCTCAGGTAATCGCAGCAACACGACTTGCGCGTCAAGGTAAGCCCATTAACAGACTGGTTTCATTGCGCATTGCTTTCGCCAAGATAAGCCTTGGAACTCTGGCGCTGACGGGCGGCTTTTCGGCGGGGCGTGAAGGCCCCTCAGTGCAAGTTGCCGCATCCATCATGCAATTCTTTCACCGCTTCCTGCCCAATGCGCGAATCGTGCGCAGCGAGGATCTCATTCTGGCGGGAGGTGCAGCGGGTATTGCGGCAGCATTCAACACGCCCTTGGCAGGGATCGCATTCGCGGTAGAAGAACTTGGACGCAAGCTGGAGACCCGTACCAGCGGGGTTCTTCTCAGCACCATTATCCTCTCTGGGATGGTTGCCATTGCCTTGCAGGGAAACTACAACTATTTCGGTCACTTCGGCATTCAGGACATAAACCTCGACATTGTCGTCCCGGCATTAGTCATAGGAATTGGATGCGGGCTATTGGGTGGTTTGTTTAGTCGAATGTTGTTATGGCCGCAGCGGCATCCACACTTCATCATCTGGCAATGGCGGCGCCTGCACCCGGTGTGGTTTGCCGGCATCTGTGGATTGGTCGTCGCCATCTTAGGTTGGTTGAGCGGCGGAATGTCGTTCGGTAGTGGGTACGGCATTACTTCTCAGGTCATCGCATCCGATGTAGTCCTGCCATGGCACGCCCCCATTACTCGCTTCTTAGCGACCGTAGTGACCTACTTCTCTGGTATTCCAGGAGGTATTTTCGCCCCCTCGCTCGCTGTAGGGGCCGCAGTCGGCGCCAATACCGCAGAGCTATTCCATCTAGCCGCGCAGCCCACTATTGCACTCTGCATGGTCGGATTTCTGGCTGCCGTTACTCAGTCGCCAATCACCTCCGCAATCATTGTGATGGAGATGATTAATAGCCACAGCATGGTGATCAGTCTCATGGCGGTAGCCCTGATCGCCAAGGCTGTCAGTTCAAGAATGGGCCCTGAGTTGTATCAGCAGTTGGCGCGAGGCTTTCTCGAGAGTGCAGAACCTGCCACTAAGCCAAAGATTCCTACTCGATAAGCCTACCGCGTGGTCGTTCTAGCCAGTGAGCTCAGTTTATCCTTCTCATGCTGCAGCGCTAACGTGTCCTCTGCACGAGTGATAAGAAGATCCACGTGCCTGCCGCATGCATCCTTAAAGATCGCTGGGTTTATTCCAGCGAGACTGATGCACCTGCATCGCTTTGCCTTTCAGTGCAGCGTTGGCGATGGAAGAAGATCGTAATCATCTATCCGATCCCTGCAATGACTGGATGTGTACGGCAACGTCTTTCAGCAGGCTTTTGAGTAGGTATTCACCCATTCCTAGCCCGCAGAAACTATATTCGCTAGCTCTTAAATCACTGTCGATTTCTCGGTGGAGACGTCTGTGTAGTCAGCTTACGATAGCGCGATCTGCATCAGTCTTCTCTCTCCGGGGCACCACTGAATGACGCCACTAAGTGCGGTTTTCCGCAACCTTCACCAAGATAATTTGTTGGTACTCGCCAACGTGAGCGATGCTGGCAGCGCACGTATTGTCGAGAGCGTAGGGAGTAAGGCAGTCGCGACCAGCAGCGCCGCCGTTGCTTGGGCGCATGGATACCAGGATGGCAATCAACTTCCCCTAAAACTGCTGACTACTACAGTTGAGTCAATGGTTCGAGTGCTTACAGTCCCCCTCACGGTCGATGTCGAAGGGGGCTATTCCGACGACCTTGAGTCGGTTGCTAAAGTTATTGACTGCGTAGTTAGGGCTGGAGCCGTTGGAATCAACATTGAGGACGGAACAGGCAGCACTGATCTGATTTTGCGAAAAATCGAAGTGGCAAAGAAGGTAGCAAACAAGCATGGAATAGACTTGTTCGTGAACGTACGAACTGACGTTTATCTGAGATGTTTGGTAGAGCCAGCGCGACAATTGCCAGAGACCCTCTTCCGTGCATCGCTGTTCGAGCAAGCAGGTGCAGACGGCATCTTTGCGGCTGGAATGGTTGAGGAAAACGACATTGCTACACTGTGCGAGGCAACGCGGCTACCCGTCAACCTGCTTGCCTGGAACGGCCAACCCGGCATGGATGAATTAACGAGTCTAGGCGTCAAACGGCTAAGCGCTGGTTCCAGCATTGCTGAATTCTTATGCGGCGCCAACAAGGCGTTCGCCAAGAGCTTCCTGCGAACGGGAAAGCTTTTCGAGTATCCATTGGACGCATATACCTACAGCGACCTGAATAACCTTATGGCAGCAAAAAAACACCTAAGCGAAAAGTTATCTTCGCCCTATTAATCTGTGATCCGCATGAAAATCGCCGCTGTTTTCCGCACCTCGAAAGCGATTTTCACACCCATTCGAAGACGAGGCTACGCTCTAATGAGATCTTACAATCACGCTCTTCCGCCCAGAAGCGAGATGGTAAATGCGATGCTATGCAGCGACACCGCCTATGAAGGCGTTTTTTTCACTGCTGTCAAAACTACAGGTATTTTTTGCCGCCCTACATGTGGTGCACGTAAGCCAAAGCCCGAGAATGTAGAGTTCTTTTCGCAGGCCAACGAAGCGATGGCTGCAGGTTATCGGCCTTGCTTACGATGCAAGCCATTAGATCTCGCGGCTTCCGCGCCAGATTGGGTCAAGGGGCTACTGGCCTCTGTATCTGCATCACCTGACGCTCGCTGGAGTGATGCTGAACTAACTACGCGTGGTATCGATCCGTTACGCTTACGCAGGTGGTTCAAACAAAATTTTGGCATGACTTTTCATGCATGGATGCGCTCTAGAAGGCTCGGTGTCGCCCTAGGCCGGATTTCTTCGGGCGAAACCCTGGATAACACAGCATTTGACTTAGGATACGAGTCATTGAGTGGCTTTAGGGATGCTTTCAAAAAAACATTTCAAATGCCCCCCGGTAAGGCAACTGAAACGTCCCTCCTGCTTTATCGCCATCTGACTACACCGTTGGGCCCAATGATTGCCATGGCAGAGGAACGAGGTTTGGTACTCCTCGAATTTCTTGACCGTCCAGCGCTAACCGCTGAATTAAACGAACTGCGTGGGCGTCATGGGTATTCAATTGCGCCTGGCGAGCATCTCCACATCAAGCAAATCGAAGTGCAACTAAAACTTTATTTTGAGGGAAAGCTAAAGAAATTTTCAGTACCGCTCCATATGCCAGGCAGTTCTTTTGACAGGCTTGTGTGGGCAGAGCTTTTAAAAATCGACTATGGAACCATTTCAACCTACGGTGCCATCGCTGGGGCCATCGGTAAGCCAGGTGCAAGCCAAGCAGTGGGCAATGCAAATGGACACAATCGCTTATCCATTATCGTTCCCTGTCACCGTGTCATAGCGACGAATGGAGCACTCGCCGGATATGGCGGAGGACAGCCCCGAAAAGAATTTTTACTGCGTTTGGAGAAGACTTCTTTGCAGATAACTCAACAGGACGAATTCCTGTTGGATTAGCTGCTAATCGGAACATATGCAGACACAACTAAAGAGTTCCGGAAACAGCCCCTCCGAACTCCAGAACTAATGGCGTAAGTCCCCACGTGTCAGCAGGTTAATTCCACATCACCTATTTCCCAACGGTGCTGGATTGAGTGATACGCGATGAGACATCCCGGGCTAACCACAAGACGTGTTGGACAGAACCTTACGATCAGCTATTGTCGCACCAGTTTAAGCTTGGCTTCTAACGTATCAGCGAGCGTTCTAAATGCAATCAATACTACGCTTCAGGACTATCACGTTTGGTCTGATGCTTTTTGCAAGCCAACCCCGCGCAGACTCACTGGTAAGCGAAGAACAACTCTTACTGCCCATCCAGGTTGACTCACATATTGAGAAAATCGAAGCATTAATCGTTCGTCCCGTAAAGGAGGGTAAGTACCCCATTGCATTGATTGTTAACGGCTCGGCGGCAACATCTCCGTCCGCCGCACATGCCGATTGGCTTGCTCATATCGCTCACGACTTTGCGCACCGTGGCTGGCTTGCCGCATCTATTGTATGGCCCGGCTATGGTCGTTCGACCGGAAACTTCATGAATGAAGGGGGAACTTGCACCAATCCCAACGTGGCACGATTTCTCGATGCGCATGGCAGAGAGCTTGGCGCCGCATTGGCGGCTGTGCGTGAGCGTCCAGATGTAGATCCATCCTTGGCAGTAGGTGTTGGTATCTCTATCGGCGGAGCGTCAATGTTAGACCTCGCGGCTCAACCAAGTCACCCATTGACGGCGGTAGTTAACATCTCTGGCGGCGTTTACCACTACACAAATGTGGGCTCTGCGGACTCTAATTGCTCGTTATATCAAACTGATCTTGTGCGAAACCTCACGAAATTTGGCAAAGGCAACCCAACGCCAACGCTCTGGATTTACGCCGAGAATGATCCGTTTTTCAGCCCAGATCTTGTAGGTCGGATGATCGCGGGCTACCGCTCGGCGGGAGGTAATGCTGAACTGGCGCTGCTACCCCCATTCGGTAGGGATGGGCACTCGCTCTACAAACAAGAGGCCAATACCCTTTTAAAGCCTCATATCGAAGATTTTCTCAGGAGCAACCGGCTTCCTGCCATGGACGACAGCGCATTAATGCTGCTGCTTTCGAAGCTGGCGCCCGAAGACCGTGCGAGCGCTGAGGCTTATCTTCAGAGCGTTACCGAGAAAGCCATGGCCATGTCCAAGGAAAGTAGCAGCATTTACTGGTACTACGGCGCGCGCTCACTCAAGACAGCACGAAAGCAGGCGCTTAGCAATTGTCGCAAGGCAACTGGCAAGCCCTGCCAGCTCGTTGCGCAAAATATGGAGTTGATTGATGGCTGGCAAGATGTGGTTTCCCCATCGGAGAAATGACGAGCTGCTTGGCGTATCGACCATATCGCACTGAGTAACCAACGCAAGCGGAGCGCGCAGGCTGGCACAGCCGAAGGCGTGAAGGATGGACGCCCGCAGGGCCGAGATACGGCGGGACGCGGGAGCTCGGTTCGCCACAGCCTGCCCGCGCACAGCGGCTCGCCAACTGAAGTAAGTCAGTCAGATCTTGCGGCCCGACTCAGTAGCGCTAGAGAAGCCACCAACCCCACATCGGTAAACTCCCAAATTTTCCCACCAGGATAAGCAATCAAAATGGGGAGTGTATCGTAATGATAAATTGCGACTGCTGCTTTGCCAGCTCAGCGATACCTCCATTGCAGTGCGCCAGAGTAGTAGAGCACTGATCACAAGGTAGTCAGGCGATTAAGCTGCTCAACCGAAGGAAATCCCAGTGTCCGATAGCGACGTGGATAGCCCGCTTCTGTAGCCAGCAGATCGCCAAGCTCGGATTCAAGTTCACTCCAGGAGACGGTTTTGACTGTCGCTTCCCCACCCTCAACAGGTTCAACCAACGCGACGCGATCTGTCTTGGGCAACAGCGTCAGCACACCTTTTGTCCAGGCGCTCATCGATACCGTCTGGTTTGGTTGGTCAGCCATTTGGAAGAGGTTGTAGGAGGCGACGAAGATGTCGATGCCCTTTTCCAGATTGAGCTTGTCGAGCAACTCTTTCTGATTGGCATAATTACTCTGCAGCAGCAAATGCTCCAGTGTAACCAACCGACTGCTGACCCCTTCATCATCACAGTTAAACGGTATGATATCGCGACCTTCGTAGGTGTAAATATCGGTAGAGACAGCACGCCCCCTTTCAAGAGCCTGGAAAGCAAGCTCTACCATCTGACGAATTCCCTGTTCGTCCTTGTCTCCAGTGACCATCAGGACGTCTCGACTGGGCACCATGAACACTGGCCGACCTTTAACTGGCACGCGCTGAAGGACATCTGGCAACAACACCCTGCTGGTGTCGTACCCATCCGCCCACTCCCCAGCGTATAGGCCTGGAATAATCTCCCCGAAGGCTTCGTTTGTCGTATCACGCAGGTTCTCGCTGGAGATCTTTACCGCCTCTTCCATCGTCACACCCCAATGTGCTTCGGGGCCATTGGTAAGGGTGGCAGTGGACTCGGGCGAATCGACAGCAAGCAGAATAACGCAGTCTCGGCCCAAAGGCTGTGAAACATAATCGTACTGCTTGTCGCCATTTTTACGGGCGTGTTCCAGTCGAATTTCTTCAAGCATGGCAAGGTTGCGAATCACCGGACGCAGCAGTGCTTTGACATTATCAAACACAGTCTCGGTTTTTCTACCCGCCTCTAACAGCGTCGATACGTATCCGGTCAGAACGGCGGATTTCTGTGCTTTGTCTGCATTTTGATAGTCGCGAAAGGCATTATGGAGATTGAAGTACGATCCATCCCCATGGCGGATGCGGAACTCGTTCTTCTCAAAATTCAGATTCTCGCTGAATCCAGCTTTACGAGTCGAATCCATAAATTTTTTGGCAAATGCTTCATCAGTTAGCGGTCGATTGAAAAATTTGTCGAGCAGGGAAAAAAGCATGTACAGAATCCTTTTTGTCAGCAGGCAATTGTAAACAGCGGGAATTGGGCAGGCTTAAACTTGTTCAGCGCTTGGGACGGCTGCTCTCCATATCGACAGCTATCAGACGAAATTGACGTTACGTAGCGGAAAACGAGCAGCGCCAATCATGTGCCTGATTGTAGTGGATGTGTGGATACTGCCCTCCTACGAGGCGGCAAAAAGCTCCAGACCTCTCACAAGCTTTGTTAACTATTCAGCCGGACTTTGGATGCGACGAAGCTCACTCCACGTAACGGAGCCAAAGATGCGTCCGACCGGAGATCGCCTGCGCAACTTTGGAAACACGTCCCTGTAGGTTTTCATCGCTAGTGTTATAGAGCGCACAGAAGTCTTTGGCTACGACGTTAGCAAGTGATGTATCAGGCGGTTCAGCACGAATGAAGCCGATGTAAGAAGCACCTACGCCCATCAACTCATAGCCATGCGCTTCTGAAAAATGACGCGCAACGGCAAAGTTTTTCGCGGGATCCAGATCCGAAGTGAAATAGCCATTCGGAAAAGCCGCGAGTGCCTGGCAGGACTGCTGAACTGGTACCAGGAGCGCTGAAAGAGGCTGCTCTAGAAGAGAGATAGGGTTGTTCTGGTAACCGATCCACTCCTGGAGGGCCTGCTGATCTAGCGTCAAACCATGAGTACAAGCATCCTCGAAAGACGTGGCTGCAACCAGGGTCATGAAATTGCGAAGACAGATTGCGAACTCCTCTTTTGTAGTCGGATAGCCTATGTATTCACCATTCTCAAAGCACTCTGGAGGCAAGCCCGCTATGTCCTGCTCCGATGCATCGTCCATCCCTAAATTATTGCGCACATGTCCCGAGGTGTAGCGGGCTTGGTGCAGATCATCGAGCGAGAACAGAGGTTTAAAGCCTGGATGCGCCTCAGCAATCTTACGACGAGCTTCGGTCAGATCGTCAAAGCTGGTAATCCCGCTCACGCCGTACTCATCGCATGTACCTACAGACGGATTATCACGCTTGCCGTTACCGCGAAATTCGATATCCATAAACCGTGGCCTGCTCCATTTTGGTACTGAATTGAGTGAGTAATCCTAAGCGTTTCAGGATCATCATTGAAGGTCTGCCGCCAAGCGACAATAAGTCTTCCTGCCATCACATAGCAGCGCGCTACGCTAACTTTGACGTTCGCACTTCGAGGTAATGTTGATGTCCGAAACTGGCCTACCATGCAATTTCTAATCGACTCAGGGAAGAACTGATGACTACAGATCCGTTATGTCTAGTCTTTGTGCCGGCTCTGGCGGCAGTGCTGCAAGCCGCCGAGGATAAAAAGGGCCAGCCGCTTACCGAGATTGAGGTGTGTGAAATCCGAGATAGATCCACCTGCATCGCTTTGCCTTTTAGCGCAGCCTTGGCAGTGGAAGAAGATCGTGGTTATCCAGACATCGTCGCGGAGGACTGCTGGAATGAATGGCAACGTCTACGCTCCCAGTGATTTGCGCCTGTACCAAAACAATGCAGCCCTTATGTGATCAGACAATCATCCGACTGTAAGCAACCGTTGCTCTCTGTCGACCACGAGACGCTGATAGCACACCGAGTACCTCCCTATCTGCCAAAAGTGAGTCACCCCCTCATGAACGAAGGTTGGCAAAACGACGACTATTTCATCATCTTCACGGAGGATGAGAGCTTAGCTGCCATGAAGGCCTACGGATTTGATCATCATTTTCCGGGGTACACGCTATTAGGTCTAAGAGGGTGGGACGACTTTATCGTCATCAACTCTTCCGGAGTAATGTTTACCATTCCGACGCTGCCACTCGATGCGTCCTATGCCGCGCCGTTTGCCCTTCCCCAGCAGATTTCCCTTGAGCCGGACGAGCGTTTCGCTGGCAAGATCAAGTGGTATACGAAGCCCTTAGTCTTTGGGGGCGACCCGGCGGACAAAACAAATTTTGCATGGATCACTCACGAGCAACATGCTGAACTTGTCATCTGGTGGAACGAACAGTGCAGGAGCGCCAAATCACAGAGCTAGTGCAATTTGCCCATAAAGCGGAAATCGCAACACATGCTCAAATGGCGTACTGAGGCACTCACGACTAGCCGAGACCCTATTTTTTTACCAGAGCTGCTGGGTGCTATCGATGAGTGTCCGTCTCCTCAGCCGGATAAAACTCGCCTTCCTTCCCCATCTTTTCCAGCCGTTCGCGCACCATCAACTCAACGTTGGCCACAGCAGCGTGATCGCCAAGGTTGACCACCTTCACGCAAAGACGTCTGACGTTCTGATCGTGGGTGCCCTCGCTCATCATCTCGTGGGTGAAGACCTGTTCGCCACGCCATAGGCATAGCTGGGTATGAGTCCCGCCGAGCCATATCTCGTTGATTGATCTCAGGTCAGTGGTCGCCAGTTGATCGACGGTGATTGTCTTATCCATTGCACTGTACCTTACCCGTGAGTAGGCACAGGTAGACATACAGGCATAGCGGGTCGTTCCAAGCGTCTGCAGCTCAACCGCGCCAATGGTGGAAAGTACGCCCCGGATCAACGTCGGACAATTGAAGGCGCAAGTACGAACAGACAAGGGGAATCCCATGACTGACCCGCCTGGTTTTACATGCAGATGGCCGCGCTTGGATAAACCTTAACCCACCCTCCCCTGTCCAATACTGCCAGCTCAATAATCAGCACAGCACGGAAGAAAAGCACTGGCTTCAGACGCATTCCGGCACAGTTCACGACGGCGTGCTGCCTATGGAACGACTGACAGCTATCGGCCAGAAGCGGTCAGTCATTTGTCCAAATTACGGCAGTGAAACTGGGATAATTACACCTGTTTTCTAAGAACGCATACCCATCCAGATTACCGCTTCAGTCCATGCAGTCACCATCGGTGTCAGTACCCTGAACCAGGGATCGCGCACATCAATCTGCGCTGCTGAGTGGTCATGATGTTGCTGCTCCTCCTCCACAATCGACGTAATGGCAGCCACCGCGTGGAGATCGATAACAGCCAGCACATCAAGTTGATGAGCCAGGTGCTTGAGCACCACACTTTCAACCGCGACGGTAGTAGCGACAATGGCTTTGCGGCCACAGATGCCAGTAACCAGACCCAACGCCAGACCGCCGATGCCACACAACCAATAGCTACGGCAGCGGGGATAATTGCGACGTTGCAGCTCCTCCAGAAAAACCGTCCGATGGCGGCGCTCGTGGGAGAGGAACTCCTTGAGTTCGTTCACCATGCCCGGGACGAAAAGCCGGGCCATAAACAACTGTCCACTGTAGATACAGATCGCACCATGCTCGCCCGCATGGTCGACCTTCATCATGCGGTTGCCGAGGTCTTCGCCCTTAGCCGTGTAGTCTGGTGAGTTCACATTGAGATTTCTTGTTCGAGGGGCTTGGTCATCGGGCCTATCCTTGCTCTTGAGCCGGCATCGTGCTGTAACGCCAAGCAGATAAGCAAGTGGGACTTCACAGGGCGCCCCCTCACCATCGTCGATTTGGCCGATCTTTAAGCAGCTGACAGACCGCTTTGGGGCCAGGCTGTGTGAAAACACCGCCGAGCAGTTCAAGACCTGCGGTTTAAAACAGTATGAGTCGATAGTGGACTTTCACGACCGGCAGCCTTCGTTCGGTCGTTGTCCTTCGAACAGCAATGGCTGGGCTCATTCATAAAATTTACCAGCCAGCAAAATGGCCGCACAGCGTTGCCATACGTTTGATCTACTGGCACTCACAGGGGAACTGCGTGAGCTGGCAGTCGCCCACGCTGCGGCAGCATCAAGAAAGGTATCAATAGAGCCGTTTTCCCACCCCAACGCCCCCGGTCCATAGGCAGACGACGGAGAGGTCTCCTCCAGCAAACGCTCCTCGGCGAAATCCATACCTAGAGCTTCAATGAAGCCGATGAATGATTGTTCGTCGTCTACGGTTTTCAGTAGCTCATCAAGATTTATGGACATGGTGACCTTGGAGGTGCGTGATAGGTGATAGCGAAGGAGTAAATTCTCACTATGCTGCTATGCCACGAGATGAGGGGCAAGCTTACGTCCTCTTTGGGGCCAGGCTGTGAGAAAGGGCCAGTAATCGTCTAACCTTTTCATCGTCGAGATCGTAGCAGGGGCGATCATGAAGCGATTTATTGAAGGTGAGGCTCGGACGCAAGTCACCTTGCTGCCGGAGTGTCTGGACGATTACGTAGCCGAAGAAAATCCAGTGCGTGTGGTCGATGTTTTCGTTGATGAACTCGACCTGGGCGCACTTGGTTTTGAGGGCGTCGATCCTGCCGCAACGGGTCGTCCGGCCTATCACCCAGCGGTGTTGCTGAAGATCTATATCTACGGCTATCTCAATCGGATTCAGTCCAGCCGCCGGCTTGAGCGTGAGGCTGAGCGCAACGTCGAGTTGATGTGGCTAACGGGGCGTTTGGCTCCGGACTTCAAAACCATTGCCGACTTTCGCAAAGACAACGGCAAAGCCATTCGCAGCGTATGCCGCCAGTTCGTAGTGCTTTGCCGCAACCTCAATCTCTTCTCCCAATCGATCATCGCCATCGACGGCAGCAAATTCAAAGCCGTCAACAACCGCGACCGTAACTTCACCCAGGGCAAAGTGAAGGCGCGCATGCAACAGATCGAGCAGAGCATTGATCGCTATCTGGCGGCGATGGATTCGGCGGATCGGGCAACGCCAGAAGTGGCCGAGGCCAAAGCCGAGCGACTGAAAGAAAAAATCGAAACGCTGAAACAGCAGATGCAGAAACTCAAGGAAATTGAGGCGCAGCTGCACGACAGTCCAGACCAGCAGATCTCTCTTACCGATCCAGATGCACGCTCAATGGCCACGAGCGGCCGAGGCACCGGAACGGTTGGCTACAACGTACAAACAGCTGTCGACGACAAACACCATCTGATCGTTGCCCATGAGGTGACCAACGTTGGTAATGATCGTGGGCAACTGAGCAATATGGCGAACCAAGCGCGTGAAGAAATCGAGGCTGAAACGCTAACGGTGGTGGCCGACCGAGGCTATTACAAAGGTCTGGAAATCCTTGCTTGCGAGCAAGCCGGCATCACTACCTTCGTACCGAAACCCCTCACATCTGGCAGCAAAGCCGAAGGCAGATTCGGCAAGCAGGATTTCATCTATCTTATTGCGTCGGACGAGTATCGATGCCCTGCGGGGCAGTTACTAACCAGGCGGCATTCGTCGATGGAAGACGGCATGTTATTGCATTGTTACTACTTCTCGGGCTGCCAGTCCTGCTCAATGCAAAAGCAATGTACGACGGGTAAGGAGCGCCGTGTGAAGCGCTGGGAACATGAGGCGGTAATCGACGCGATGCAGGTTCGGCTAGAACATGACCCGGGGAAGATGAAGGTTCGCCGCCAGACTGTTGAGCATCCTTTTGGAACGCTCAAATATTGGATGGGAGCCACCCACTTCCTGACCAAAACACTTCCGCGGGTAAGTACCGAAATGAGTCTTCATGTACTCGCCTACAACCTCAAACGAATGATGAGCATCTTCGGCATAGTAGGACTGCTTGAGGCGATCAGGACGTAAATCCAGCCACTTGCTCGCCCGTTAGTAGCCGTTTGGGCCGCTAACGCGGCCCAAACAGCATTACGAATGTCTATGTAGCTGACTAAGGCAATTCGCGCTTCCGTCTGCTGGTTGTCGCAGACAATGCTCGTAGTTCTCAACTTTCGACGTATTCAGTGCGTTTTCACACAGCCTGGGGCGGAAGCAGTCAGTCGCATGTACCTATAAATACTTGGGCCAATTCACCCTAAAGAGTTCAATGCCGACTCCCTCAATACCGTGCGACGCCTTTATGGCTTCATTGCGCCGACTCACAGGCCTTCAACGGCTCCTTCGGGTGCAATGCACAGATGTCGAAACCGTCACGCCGGGTATAGCCCGCACGCTTCATACATACAAATCGCTGGGCCATCTCTTGGAAGCTGGCATTAGGATCGATGCCGGAGCCATTTTTCTCACCGCAAGCTAGCATGGACGCCAAGACATCATTCCTGCTCGCTCCCGGCTTCTCCCATAAGTCAGCATCAGCCGTAGGGGGCTGAAAAGGCTCGCTGAAACATGCGGTGACGAGGGGGCAAATCAACAGCGCAAATGCCACATTTTTGAGCCACATGATCAATCTCCTTATTTTCTGGTGCTGACGGGCATCAGCGCGGGCTCGCCTTCCGGCTAATAATCTTGCACAGGCTCGTGTATCACTTTCATAACAGCTGTGCATAGTCGTGACACCGATGAAGATGTTACCCAACTCCTTTAACAAGCTACTGCCCTCAGGTAGCACGCTGAATCGTCCAAAATTTCGTAGGGACGACTGACCGCTTTTGGCCGATTTCTGCCTGTCGTAGCGGGCAGTAATCGGCCAGAACCGGATGTTTAAAGCTGGGGCAATGAACTCGTTGAATTTCTTCCCGCTTTAAGAGTTTGCCGACGCGCTCTTACACACTCTGGGCTGGCAAGTAGAGTTAGGAAATCAACTCGTCCCTTTTTATAAAGTAGGTGCAAATGGTGGCTCCCTTCGTTCTCCAGGACTTTGATGTTGGATGGGTCGCCACCGACGCCGTCGGGCAGGTTGCGCTCTTCACTACGGGGGCCGGGGCCGGTTCCTAATTCCGCAATGCCCTCCGTCGAAAACTCCGAAGAATTTGTCCTTTCATTGCCGGAGGTGTCCGATGTAGATCGGGTCACTGCCAGGGCTGGCGTAAACGCTTTCGTTGAATTTGCCAAACGTGGGTTCTTCGCGTACGACTGGTCAGACGTTCATCGCGATTCACGCCAGGCCTTGAGGAGGTATGAGCTGCAATGCCGCCCACTGAATCCACTGACACTTTTCGATTTGCCTGCCCCTTTACGGGCATTAGCTGAGGCTACTCGGCTATCTGATGTAACCTTCGGAGCACCCATCATAGTGATAGGTGATCAGGTTTCTTAGCCTTCATTCGGCGATTCGGAGCCGCTTTTTTGGGCCGGAAGCTTTCAGTTGCGTACCGCAGCTCCCGGTCAATAGCTGCGCTTCGCGATTGACGACTTTCGACCCATGGCGGACGTTCAGCAACCTTTCGGCTAAGTACGTACGGTCAAAACGGCACAATCAGTTGTAGCCCTAGCGCCCGCTTCAAGCCGAACGCTTAGACTAAAACAACAGCCCTGACCTCTTTAGCTTGTTGAAGGACAAAGCTGGCACCTGCACTTTGCAGGATCTTAATCAACGTACGAGGAGGCGTGAGGTGCGCGACAAGCAGATTTGGGAACTGACAGAAAACGATCTGCACGATGTTGGGGTATGGTGCTTTCCGATGGACGAGTCCGTTGAAGATGAATGCACAGTCCGACCTTGTGTTGAGGAAGTAGGCTTGGCGATGATCGTGCGAGCCGAATTTTGCGATGTCGATGGCACTCGCTATCTGGGGTACGTGCACTGGAGTCTGGTTGAACATATTGGCCATCGACAACCCACTCTGTTCCTCAATGACGGCACAGCTGTCTCGTTCTGGGGAGGA
This sequence comes from Pseudomonas trivialis, assembly GCF_036864995.1. NCBI lineage: Bacteria > Pseudomonadati > Pseudomonadota > Gammaproteobacteria > Pseudomonadales > Pseudomonadaceae > Pseudomonas > Pseudomonas trivialis. The sequence goes on from NZ_CP142151.1 coordinate 3,300,464, forward strand.
ATTGTTAAACCCTCCTGGGATGAAGCCTCAAATGAAGCGAAACGGATTTCTTTCCCTATCACATTTAAGTCTGAACCATTGCTCGGGCTTACGCCGATGGTTGGCTTCCTAGATGGGATGTATTACTTAGACAGCAATGACCAGATTTCTTGCCTTTCGATAGGTTAAAGGTGAGGACAATAGCTACCCTAATCTGACTTACACCAGTGCTTGAAAGCGGCAAAAAAGCCAGAGCGAGTCGACCGGTTCTGGCCGATAACAGCCAGACATAGGATTTAGCCCCATGATTTTACCTGCCAACAATCCTGCGTGCTCTATGACGGCAAGACTGAGACCGCGTTTTGTCCTCGGCGCAATGAGCCAAGAGCTCGGTCAGCGCAATGTCTACAGGAAAACCATCCTCCAACCATTTAAGCGCCAGTCCCGACCAATATTCGGAATGCGACGTCAAGGCTGTGATCACCAGCGGCTGCAACGCAATGTCGGCAGGTAGCGTATATTTTTTGCTAAGAGCACTTGCCGCATCTGGCAAATCGAGTGCAGCCGTTTCGAAAGGTTTCTCAAGCAACGGTAATAGCCAGACATAGCTCAATTCTTCGTTCATCTTCTCCCCCGATTAATGGTCGTTTTTTGCCCTAGCACTAAGAGGAGGAATCAACCCAGCGGAGAACAGTCAGCACCAATGGCGTCAGTATCCGGGTGCGCCAAAAACAGATTTTCTAGAAGGCTCAAGGTTTATTTTCCTTGGGTTTGTGAGTCCAGGCGTCCAAGGCCGTAGTAATTCATGAATTCGCGCATAGTCGGTGAAAGTGTCTCTTGCGAAGCAATCTGCCAGAATTTTCTTTCCCCGAGAACCGGCTCAAACCGCTTGATGAGTTCTTGCGCCGTATTGTGATGGCCAGCACGCAGCCAGTGCCTGAACATGTATTCGTTTTTCTGCCTAGGTAGCTGTGCCGCTTGGAGCAGTCTGAGTGAGTGCCGAAAGTTCAGTGGCCACAGTTGCTTTAAAAAATCGAGTCTCTCAGCGATTGGAAGGCCCACTAACCATTGCCTCACATCCTTATCCACCTGAGCATTACCAGATCGCAATGCCACCTGCTCGGGTGTGAAACGAGAGTCGTCCATGGTGTCCAAGGCCTAAAAACATAAGGGAAGGTCACATTCTGTCGTATGCATAGGAATAACGGGCAGCTTATTTTTACTCCTCTTGTCTGCTATTGGCCGGTAGTCACCGGCAGATATCGACCCATTGCGACCATTCGCAGGAGCCACCAGAATCGGGGGACTTCTGGTGGTGAGGTGACGCATGGTGAGGATTGAAGTATCAGAAGAAGCCGACTGGACGCTTTTCGAGGACGTGGCCCGGGTGCTTGAGCAAGGGCTGGGAGGTTGCTGGAAAGAGAGGCTCAATGGCCAAGACCAGCGCTACTGGGATCTGTTGGTAGATGAACACACGCTCACCCTACACCTTGAACACTATTTAGGCATTTCAGTGGACATTCCCGATGGCGCAGATGACATCGCTCGAAGAGTATGTGCGTTGCTCAAGCAGCCTCTTTGCGGGTAAGCCCGCTCCAACAAAGATCACATCTGATCTAGACGGCTGCAGTGGGTCGATTTCTGCCTGTAGCCACCGTCAGCTTTTGGCCGTATATAGCCGTAGCAGACATGCTCATAAACGAAAACCAGCCGGTTGCTAACCGGAAGTACCGTTCTTACATGAAGGCACCCTTGCTCCCACGATTTAGAGCTCAATGGTTCGGAGTTTTTATGGTCTGCCCTGCCTCGAGTGCATTTATTTATGTGTGTGTTGCCCTGTCGGCGAGAGCGAGCACAGGTGATCAAGGAGACGATGGCTTTTAGCCTCGATGCCAGCTAGATTTGGAGCTTTCTACGATCAAGGAAGGATATGAAAAAGCTCATCGCAGTAATGGGAATCTGTGTCGCACTTGGCGGTTGCGCTACGTCCCACTACACCGCAGGACGAGACTTTCCGTCGGCCAGTGTAGCGAGCATCACCAAAGGCAAAACGACGACTACTGAGTTGAAGTCCCTGTTTGGTGAGCCCTACGCCAAGAGTGCTGTAAGCGAGACTGACGAGAAGTGGATCTACACCTACACCAATGGCTCAGCCCATGCCCAAAGCTACGTGGTCACTATGAAGGTGACGACTACTGGCACTCAGAAGACCCTCGACGTCTTGATCCGAAATGACGTGGTCATCAACTACACGTTCAGCGAAGGCCCCGCTCCAGGCACTACCACTGCGACGAACTAAGTTCGCCACCTTGCCATTGGGCGACCCCACTGCGCTCAGCACGTTGTTGATGGAGCAAGCTCATGGACAGAACATATGCCTTCGTGGATGAGTCCGGGAACTCCGACCTTGATACGTCAAAGGGAGGAAGCTCGGGCTTCTTCATCGTGTGCTCCATTCTGGTGGCAGAGAAAGACCTGGAGGCTGCTTATGCCCAAGCTGAAGCACTCCGCATGCGTCATTTTCAAACGGGCGAGATCAAATCCAGCAATCTGAAGCCCAAGGATTCAGATCGCCGTGCTCGGATCCTAAATGAGCTCGCCGAGCTGCCATTCAAGCTCTATTTCACCGTCGTTGATAAGTCCCGAATTCACGAAGACGGCGGTCTCCGTATCAAGACCTCGTTCATAAAATACGTGAACGGGTTGCTCTATGAACGTTTGTTCCGCGCATACCCTGACCTCCAGATGATCGTAGACGAGCATGGTGGCCAGGAATTTCAGGAGAGCCTCAAAAGCTACGTTGCAGAACGATTCGTGGACGACCTATTTGGCGATAAGGATGCCTTCCGGACGATGGCCAGTAAGGACAACGTTTTGGTTCAGGTTGCAGATTTTTTTGCTGGCTCAGTCGCTCAGATCTACGAAGAGAAAGCATCGGAAGAAGCAGTTCTTGCCTACAAAAAGATCCTACGCAGCCTGACTCTTGGAATGCTTGAGTGGCCACCCAAGTACCAGTCTCTTCTGCCACCGCCGAAGGATGAGTCTGGGTATGCAGACTACCAGGTACACCAAGAAGCTCTCCGCCAGGCTGATCGTTTTAGCGAGCGGGCTGGCGAACACCCTGATGAAGGTGAGCGCCTGCAATTGAGTATCCTGCGGTTCTTAAGATTTCAAAGCGAATTCGTCACCAAGGATTACGTGCTGACTACGGAGATCATGGCCCATCTAAAAGACAGCGGACTGGGAGAGGTCAACGGCCAGAGAATTCGTTCCAGTGGCATTGCCAAGCTTCGGGATGCGGACGTCATCATCACAAGCGCGGCCAAAGGCTACAAGATCCCTCAAACACGGGCAGACATTAACGAATTTCTTGAAAGAGCGTCAGGCATTGTTGTTCCTCTACTGGAACGGGTGAAAAAGGCTCGAGAGGTATATCGGCTGAGTAGTCGAGGAGAATATGACATCGTGACTGCAGCCAACCTGACTGAGCTAGCCAAGCTGCTCGCTGCGCTCGAGGCATTTGCAGATGACTGAACTCAGTAATGACCAGGAACCTCACCAGGCTGCATTGATCCAGGATGAAATCCTAGAGATTTTGAAAGAGGCCAAGGTGCTCGCGCGTAGATTCTATCGCCTGACCGGCAAGCCGCTGGGCGTGACCGGCGAGGTCGCAGAGTACGAAGCTGCTGCTAGGCTCGGCCTGTTACTACATCCTGCAAGGCAGGCAGGTTACGACGCTACAGAGGCGCTGGAAGATGGTGTCGCGAGAATCCAGATCAAGGGTCGCTATATCCTGAACCGGCAAAAGATTACGGGACGTATGGGTGCAATCGATCTACGACAACCCTTCGATACTGTGCTCTTGGTGCTGCTTGATTCTGAGTTCAACGCATTTGCAATGTACGAAGCGAGTCGCGGCAAGGTAGAGGCAGCACTGACCCTGCCTGGCTCGAAAGCCAGAAATGAACGGGGAGCGCTGGCGATTAGGCAATTCATGTTGATAGCTACTTTACGCTGGTCTCGCCATGAGGCCAGCGGTGTTGGCGCTGACGCTGAATTGACCCATTGACCGATGCGGTACTGACCCAACACCAACCGACAGAATCCAGCGCTGGTAACACTCCCCCAAGCGAGGAGCCCGGGCCAGTGTAGTTTCGGTAACTGGGTCAATCCTGCTCTGGCGATAACAGCCAAGGCGTCAGGTGATCCAAGCGAGATGAAGAATGCCAAGGATCGCGTTCAGGCTGCCAAAGTGAGTCTAGGGGAGCGTGGGCTAGTTTGGTAGGGCGACGGTGCACCAGATTCGAATCGGCACCCAGTGGAAAACACTCTGTATGCTGACTGGTTTCGAACCACCGGGAGAGGTCAATAAGACTTATATGCTGCTCATAATTGTTTGAGCCTCAATCAGAGCTCTGAGCAAAACGCGCTGGCATACAAACGATGCCAGCGCTAGCCGGGTAACGCATCTGACACGCATGGAATCGGCTACGCCGTTCTGGATCAGCTCACCAAACGGTTCAGGTGTTCTATGAACGATTCGTCATCAGACAGTTGGGATGAGCTCAACGCTCCGAGTAGTTCTTGGGATCGAACCTTGAAGAACATTTGAGCAGTTTCATCCCAATCTTTTCCATTGGTCATACCGAAAATATCAATGAACGTGAGACGGGTGGAAAAGATGTAAATTGGGGCGCCGTTGTACGCTTGAGTATCCACATGCCATGCCCACTTACCATCAGTGCCGGAGGGAATGGAAAGCTCTAGTTGACTGATCAGGGCTTCATCAGGGCCGACGAAGTCGATACTGTCCCCCCAAACACCGAAGCCTATGCTCAGCTCAGGCAAACCTTCCGAAGCCGGTGAGATGTCGTAACAAGTTTTAGAGAGAACCCCAGCCCAGACTAGGAGTGACGAAGCGCTGGCCTTTTGTCCCTCGTAGCTAAGGGCTGCTCCGAAAAACGTAGGTGGGGTCAGTTCACCTAGATGAGCATGCTGTAAAGGGAAGCCATCAGTCGTGCTGTTGATTGCCACCAAGCTTTGGGATAATTCACGTTTTGCAATGCTTCCAAGCTGCGTCATCCCCTGATGGAGTCGCTCATAGGCTGGAAGCACAACGATGTCGCTTAGTTCGAAATGAGTACCGGCCATCCCAATTTCCTCCATGTGTTGTGTAACTTTCAGTCCAATATAATTAAAAGCACTACCAGGGGTCCCTTTGCGATAGCAGCGGCGCATCACGTTGAATACACGGCTCCAATAGCTAACAGGCCCGAACCAGCAGGCGGGTGGATCAGTGGTATAGGTGATGAAAGCGACCCCGCCGTATCGCTCCGGCCTGCTATCTCGATACGCTTGATAGAGTGGGAGCTGATGTTTTACTTCTCCTGTCTCCTCACTCTCGTAAGAAGTGAACCCAGCTGAGACCTTGTTCTCGATGATCAGGAAGAAATTCTTCCCAGAGCCTACAAGGTCTGGACGCTTACCGGTCGCGTCTCCGTAACCTGGCCCAATAATGTGCTGCGTGTCCCAGCGAACAGTTGCCAAGGTAGAGCTATCACCGATTGAATCTTCGCAGTATCCAAAAATGCCTTCTAGCACCTCTCCGAGCATTCCGGCCTCAGTAGCAAGCCGCAGCCATTCGGCCAAGAGCTCCGTTAGATAATCTTCGCAGGCATTCCTAAATTCAGACTGACGATAGCGGTATAACCGAGAGAAAAATGTCATTTGGTACCTATCCCTGAGACTCCCAAAACACTGCAGCCTTTGTCGGTTGATGTTGGCCAGAACTTTAGGAAAAGGAGTAAGTACCACAGTCCTCAGCAAGCGGAGTGCGCCGGCCCGAAGGGCCATAGTCGTGAGGTTGGAAGCCCATACATTCGCTCATGGCTATCTCCTCACCGGTTTGATGATTCTGGGAAAGCATTCGAAGTCGGTGAAACGAACAAGCAATCTCAGAGATCGTCTTTTTCCTTTCGGATTTCAAACTCCCCAAACGCCTAAATAGATATTCTTACAGGTCATTTTGGTGATGAGGCCCTGTTCCAAAAATATTCGTGGGATGTCACTCATCAGACTGGCTATTTCCCAGGGCTCCGTCACGGGCGGTGTAATTTCTTCCACAAAGTCGTCGAGATCAAACTATCGCATAACTTTAAAAGGGCCCGCCCTGTCGTACCCTTCGAAGATACCTGATGCGATGCAAATGACTTCGCCTTCTCTAACGATCATGACAAAACCTCTAGGTTTTTCAGGAGGCTTCGCTCACGGCAAAAACAAGCAGACCGTTACTGAAGTACCGGTGGTACGGAATGGTGCTGTCCTCGTGAAAGGCGCAAATATTCACGCAGGCTCGTGCGCCCGTTGTCACGTTGGAAGGTTGCGAGCACGTACCGGCTATTTTCCGTAGTCATCACCCAAAACCTCCCCTCACGTTCGACCTTCAGCACGTCAGAAGTCCTGATCAGGTGGCCATCGCCAAACCGACCGTACTGGTCTTTACGCTTGTGGCCAAAAACAACACCGATGCCTGCGCGCGCCCTGATGGATACGCCGCAAAGGTAAGCAGTTACCGGTATGTCGAAGCCCTGTTCTTGGGCTTTTATGATTCGCAAAAGGTCGAAGTCTGTATGGCGTTTAGCATGGAAATTTACATCAATGGTGTCGAGCATCTTTGCGCTCCAATGGGGAGTCCGTATGGCGTCATCAGGAATTTCACACGCAACCAGAGGCGCTGGTATCGTGGGGAATTCTTGATAAATTTCAGGCTGATCGAATCATGGTTTCAAGAAAAATTGGCCGGCAGTTCTGTAGTAACTGAACTTGAAAACCTGGGCGGTGTGAGTTGTGGTAAATAGCTCCACTGTCCACCTCCATCAGACTGACTTCAAAGTCGTTATCATCACCGACAGTCACCTTAACGACACGATCCATGCGCCAGCCATCGCAGTTATTCATCCAAGGCGGGGTAACCACTTGCACGTCGACTATCACTTCCCCCGCATTTTGCTGCACAAGCATTTGCTGCAGTCTGTGCTCACCTTCGATCATTCGCGTGAACTCAGTGCTTCGACCCTGCTCGCTGATTCGAACGGTCAAGTGATACCAGTGCGATCTGAGCACCCGTGACACGCCCTGCCAGTGCATCAAGCCTTCGCCAAACAATCCCGGAACGCCAATAGCGTCTGAGTCTTCAGTTCTGAACATCAGGTGCCTCAGTTTTCTGCGGACGCAAAGCAGCCCGGTTGGTTAATTCAAAATAGAGAGAAGATCTCTTTGATGGTTGCTGATTTGCGATGACCCGGCCCGAGCAGCACATAGACGCTATTCCGAGTTTCGAACAGAAAGCCGTCGTTGAACGCAGTGCCCATACTCGACCTGACCCAGTGGCCAGGTTCAAAACGTCTCTGCTCGTCATCCACGACCTTGTGGGCAAACATAAACATTGGTTGGCAGCCTGCGGCGGATACTTTGGCTCGCTCTTCGTCGGTGACGATGGCATCTAGGACAATCCACTCCTCGACGGCGCATAGGGGCATCCATTTGTAGCGCTTTCTGGCTACATTAAGGGCCTCGTCTATAGCGAGTCTGCAGCCTTCCAATTCAGTCCCAGCATCCCCCAACAGCCCATCGTCGATAAGACTGCCCATCCACTCCTCCCTAAATTTGCATGAATTGACGACGCCCACCAACAGCAGCAGAGATTGATTGCGGCGCAATACTCGCATGTCATCTCGACCTAAGCGCCAATCATATCAATATATAGATTTGTGTGACGCTAGGCAAACACGGCATACCGTCTACTTTTGCGGGTATGGAAAATGTCGCTGCGTAAATCCTTCGCAGCAGCGCTCAAGCTGCTTCGCACACAACGTGGTTTTTCTCAGGTTGAGATCTCCAAAACCGTTGTGCAATCCCACGTCAGTCAGCTCGAGAGTGCATTGACCACTGCTACAGTCGACGTGAGCTACGAGCTCGCCTGCGCCCTAAGTATTCAACCACTGACGTTGTTCACGCTGACACTCGCTGGACACAAGCAACAGACGGGACGCCAAATTCTTCTAGACTGCTTGGCTGAGCTCGAAAACTTAGATGTAGCGGATACGCTCCTACCAGATGAACCACCCGCAAAAATGACGCCAGCGATGGTAGAAGCTAGAAAGAAGTGGGTCGCAGTACAGGAAATGAAAGCTCAAGGTTTAACCCAAGCAGAGGTGCGCAAGCGACTAGCCCTACCTGAGCCGACAGTACGTAGGCTCTGGCATCGAGAATCGGCGGGCGACTAAGAGGACGGCAGACGATTGCAACCTTGGATTAGATAGCTATCCATCAACCAGAAAAAGTGCTTTGAGTTGAGATGTGCTAAATCGTAAAAGATTTATTTTAAATACGGATCTACTCCATATTTTCCTGAGGTGAGTTTTATATATCCAGTTTCTGACGCAAGCCCTCAAGCCGCAATAGGTCATCGTACGTAGCAATCAAGTCCATCGGCCCATGCAAGCCAGCAACCGTGAAATCTTTATCTTCCTCACCTGGCATTTTGGTGACAAACATCCCGCCTGCGCCACTTAATACGTCATCAAGCATACCAATAACGAACTTAAGATCGCCTGATAAGCAAGCATTATCTTTTAGCAATTTCTCGCCATCTAGACTCGATACAGAGTCGCCTGAATCAAGATTTCGGATCGTCAGTTTAAGCTGTTCAATGTGGCCCGCCAGACTAGCATTTCGTATTTTTAGCGCTTCGAAGTCTGAGGAGCTTATCGAGACTGGAACGCAAGATTCCACGTTCTGACCTAGATGCTGCTCAAGGATTTGCCGGTACTTATCATTTCTCAACAGTGTGATGTGACTGATAGGTTTAAAGACTTTAGCTTGCATCTCACTTGGCAAACCTAAATAGTTCCTTAACTCAATTTCGGCGACGATTCTGGCAACTGCTTTAGCCAAATTAGTTATATTTTCATAGTTAGCAGATGACAAAACATCCAAGGCACTTTGGATACGTGCAATCCGAGCAGCCCTAGCCTCCTCCCTGTGTTCTTCAAATGTATCAACGCGCGATGCCAAGAGATTACCCCTCCGGTAGAATGACCCCAATTTTAGCAGACATGGATTGCACAGGCTTAGCTTCCAAGGACGGATTAGCAGCAGCGTGTCCAATTTTAACCACATCCCTCACATTCAGCACTCCGGCGGTAAGCATGCTCGCAATCTGGGAGGATAGCTGATGGCTCGGAGGCCTGGGGTCGACACGCAACAGTTCTTCAAACCTACCTTGCCGCACAAGCATCATGCTACGCATGTAAGCAAATTTTTGATCAAGACGCGCACTGTTAACATCAGGAAAGTTTTGAACGTCGATAAGACGCTTCAGCAGGTGCTCACCTTCTGAAAGGTGAATTTTCTTATAATGAGCGGTCAACCCTTTCTTATCCGTGAGAAATAGGCTTTTGACATCCCCATCAGTAGCCATTTTGTAGAGCTGTTGTTCAATTGCTTCAAGAGCACAAGCCTCCCTAGCATGGCGGTCGTATTCACTATTGAGCGTCTCCTCCACCTGGTGATTCCGAGAGGACGGTTTCAGAGCCTGGTACTCCCTCAGTTTGTCCAAGACACCCCGCATCATTTCTTTAGACTTATCTTTTTCCGCACACACGGCTGGCAGATGATCAACGCCTCGAATTGCGTAGGGGCAAAGTGCGCAAGGTCTACCCACGCCGAGTTGATCCACAACCTCTTTCGGACAATGGTTGTTAAAAGGACAGATATGACAGTTGTTATATGCCAGTGTCGTGTAACGTTTGGCGCGCAAAACCTCCAGGCCGTTTTGCTCTTCCTTAACACCAGTCAAGCTCATCAGACCATGAGTCTCAATAGCCTTAATTGGGTCTTGATGTATGCTGTCCTTCAACCTTGCATTCAGCTTGAGAACCGCCTGCGCAAGTTCTGGCGCTTCACCGCCTTGAAGCTTGTCCATATTCTTGGTCATATAGTCAGCGAGTAGTTTCTGGTGGTCGGGCATATTTTCATCATCGAAAATGGTGTAATACCATACAAGCTCTTCCGTCTGTCCCGTCATAAATTGACCAATGATAGAAGGTGGCAGGAAGCGCATCGCCTCAGTCACAAATCCAGCACGCAAACCGTGAGGGGTATGCGGACTGCTGAGTGAGCTCACTGAAACCTTACTCAGAGACAAATCGTCGTATCCTGCGATAGGCGTTTTCTCATTCGGTGCGGTCTTAATGAGAACCAAATCCTCACCAGAGTCATCTTCCATAATGATCTTGATGAAATACTGAAGAATCATCAAAAAAATAGGAAAATGCCGGTTATTTTTCCAGTTACTGTCTGTGGTACCTGAATTACGAAAAAGAGGTTTGTATTGACCAAATTTCGAACCCTCTGTCATACCATACCAGAGATCTTCCTTGTAAGACTCGGAACTGCACGAGTCATACCATTTCTTTTGTCGATCCATGATATGGATAACATGCCTGGACACAATGGCAGTCCATTCACCATGAGACTTATCTGAACTTACGAAAAGCGGCGCTAAAGGACTCTTCCAGTAGCGATCCAGAACACAATCATATTTATCCTTGTTAAGCCACGCGAGGTGGTGCTGACGAAGCCCCGTCTCGCACATAAGCTGTGTCAATCGTACCTCGTTGGGAGAGACGAGTTGCAACACACGCCCTCCAATTTCGAAGTCAACAATTTTATAAAAGCGGGGTAAGAAATCAAACCTATATATCTGTTTCTCATGATAAAAAATAGGCGTGTAATTCAACAGGGATTGGTTGACCTGCTCCATGCCCTGAACCTCCCGCGAAATCAACCCCGCCCATGCATGGGAGTGCAGAAGGTCAGCCATAGACGGCTGAAGTAGCTTTCCATCCATTACGCCGTAATTGATGTCCATTTCCTTCCGACCTGCGACGAATGGCATCAAATTGATATGCTCGGCCAGGTACTCAAGGCTATAGAGCATGCTGAGAAATGTGGCGAAATAAGGGCGTGGGATAGGGCGCTTTACTGTTCCCGACTTCTTTTCAATCGACGGAAAGCAAGAACTTGTGAAAGTACACTTAGATTCGTTAGCGTCAGGCAAGGCAAGACGATTATCTTCAACATACTCACAGAAGTGCTGCATAATCAACACTCGCGAATAGTGAGTTTCATTAGTCCAACCATGCGCTCTAGCGAACGCCTCCACATATGTCAAAAAAGTATGAGGCGGAGCCCGCAAATATTTGATAACGCCGTCTAAGAAAATTGATTCACGTGTAAAATACAGACTGCAAGAAAATTCATTAAGTGTCCTGGGATAGTTTTCAAGCGACCCGTCACGGCGCATGAAGAAATTCGGTAGGTAGGCTAACAAATAGCTCATAAGCATACCAAGCATGAACGTGTGGCCGTCCGACTTCTGCAACCGCTTAGACTTCAAAAAAGATCTGAAAACGGCGTCGATATGAAGCGCAAACGCCTGTACTTGCGGATGCGACCATTCAAAAAAAGGGAACCGGGCGCCCTCCTCTCCTAAACTAAAGATTTCTCTGATACGAGGTGAGGGGAAGTGGGCTTTGAACGTTTCTTTGAAGTCGAAATCACGATTTCCAGAGGCTAACTGTTGCGCGACTTCAAACGACCTCAAAACGGACTCTTCAGCTGCAGTCTTTACCTTCACCTTAGTCGAAACGCGACGTCCCAAGCGAACACGCTCCGGCTTTGCTACTAGCTTAGATATCTTGTATTGGGCAAAGATCGCTTCTACTAGCGCCTTTTTTTCTTCGCACGCGGCAGTAACACTCAGGAGGAAGTCGTTGACGTAATACCTACGAAGCGGCAAGACGCCAACACCGTTCGCACTATCAAATAACTTCTGACAGTCCTCCGACTGGATATCATCCACACCATAAAAGTTTGTACTCAGCAGCAACCTCAGCCAAAAATTAACTCGACTACTTCCGTCATTGAATTCGCCTCTTTTGAAGATACTCGCGATCTTTGACTCAGGATGCAGGCCCCGAATCAAGGTGAGCGACTCAACATCAAGCTTCTCACAGAGCATATCAAAACACTCAACCTGATGATTGATTGTCTGAATTGACAACGGTGCAATCAGCACTCTCCGCCCCCAAAGGGCAATGAACACCATACGAAAAAATTGGCTCAGTGCCGTGCCGTAGGAGGGTGGTGTATTTGCGAGCGTGCGGTCGACATAGCTAAGCGTGACTTCACTATCACGAAATGTCACTTGCAAAAGAGCATCGAGTTCTGGTCTTCCCCACCTACTGATATCGACGCCACAATTCAAAACCGCCTCAACCTTATAAGCTAAGGAAGTGGTGCTGCTTACACCATGAACTTTCCTGTAAATTTGGCGTACAAGCGAGACGGCCTGTCGAAACTCGCCATTCAGTTGCTCGTCGGAAACCAACCAAATAGCGCTGTTCTTATTCAAATTAATCATGCCGCCTCCCCTACAGAGATCAAAAGCTTCAACTGCTCAATTTCACTCTCCAGATGTTTGATCTGCACTTGAGTTACGCTGAAATTAGATGCAGACATTCGAAGCATGTTAATCGCGGCAAATGTCGCCTCGAGCATTTTTGCATCCTTGCGCGCGTAACGTTCCGTAGATTTGATTGACTTATGCCCCATCAACGTCTGCACCACCTTGAGCTCCAACCCGAACTTGTTTTTACCCGCTGGATTAGGACAATGATTAACAAGATAATAGGCGTACATATGACGCAATGAATGGAAGCCATAGCTAGTGCCCGTCAAGTTGGCTGCGGCCCTACTAAATCGCTCCCAAACTGCTTGGTAGGATAGAGGCATAGCATTGCCATTTTTGAGGTTACGAAAAAGAAAACGATGCAGAACTGGACGGCGCCGTTCTTTTTCCTTTGCACGCTGCTCTTCGTTGTAGAGACCAAGGTTGTACCAAAACATCGAGGCAAATGGCTCAATAAGGAAAGTACCGGGCTTGTCCCTTCCTTTATGATTAAGCTTATTCAGATCTGCTTCAGACATGTAATCAATCAGCACATCCCGACGCGTATCAGGATCAACGATATATATCTTGTTCAGATTCGGATGCTCAGTGTCGACCTCAATATCATCAAGCAGTACCGTCAGGGCTTCTGAAATCCTACAACCAGATGCAGCGATGAGCGACCACAGCACCTTGTCTCTCAGACAAAGTGCGCTGTCGATCAGAGATTTGCACTTATCAATAGGAAATGCTATCTCATCGCCCCCAAACTCATCTGTGCGCGCCAAAGTTGATGCCTTTGATTTGGGTGCAAGATTTTGCATCTTGATTCGCTTCACACCGCCTGCAAGGCAACCCGCTAACCAACTATTAGCTTTAATAGATGCACTGACAGCCTTAGGGGCATCAATGTGTTTAGAGATAGTAAGAGGCATCATCGAGATCGCCGCTTCAGATACATAACCACTGCGCTGCATTTGAAGCAAGCCGTCTCGCATAGCCTCACTAGCAGCGATGAAACGGTTTACTGCAACAAGATGCACACCGACAGATGCCCCCGAAATTTTCGGGGAGCTCAGCGCCTTTGCAGCATCACGAGCAATCGGTGCATCACTACCTTCTCCGAAGACCAGATAACTTTCATAGCTATCCAAAGCATCATTGAGAAGAGTCGGGGTAAGGCCGTGGTTATAGATGCTAACTTGGTGCATGAAGTTAAGAAGGCTTTGAACCGCATAGCAGTACGCCTTAACGGTTTTGAATTTCTTCAATTTGGCTAACTGATAAGCCCAGCTATCAAAAAATTCAGACATCGCCTGATCCGGACAGAGGAGCCGGAAAGTAGGGATACCGTTACGGGTGGTTTCATACAGTTCTACGTGTTTCATAACCTGACATGCGCCCTCATATAATTCTTCAGAGCATGACTGGCTCCAAATTTCGGGCGCATCCTTCCACATCAAAATGATGAACGCAATAAGATGCAATAAATTAGTTGCATCTTACAGTATGCTCGCAGCATACCGTTTTTTAAACGCTCAATGAGGGCTGCTATGATGGTGTGACACCGCCCCCAATAGAGGGCTAGTCATATCGTCGCGATTAACAGCGACGGACGAAACAGGTGGCTCTGCGTCCAAGCGAATGCTTTGTCAGCTCGGGCTCTCCTATGACGCACATCCCATCTCGTTTACCGCTGCTAAGTGAACGGAAGCTTTTTAAGACCAGAAATGGATTCAAGCTGGCGCCACATCGGCGACTTTTCGATACCAAAAATCCAGCAACATCGTGCGGGGAGGATCAGCCAGGAATCGGAGGAAATCGGTCTCTGAACGAAGACTCTGCACGAGAAGTAATGTTGCCGAAGGAGGAAGCCAATCAGTTCGCCAATCTGAAAATGCCCCTACCGAGCATCTTACGCCGCAGCTTTTTCATTTCTGCTAGTCATCAACGGGGCATCACAATGTGCACATGCCCTCTCCTTTGGCCACCATCAGACTCTGGGCTCTAGCTCATATTAGGATTGAGGCAAATCGCCCGACTAGCGAACCACGTTCATTTATTGGACGTGCGTCTAGGGGAAGAACAGAGAGAAGTGAAAGGTAGCCACTCACCAACCCAAAGCGTCAACTCAAAGGATTGGCAACGCGCAACTGGAATTGTTGCAGTCTTAGAGAGCACCTCATTTTATCCAGAGAGCGGCACGCCCTACTCCATCTCTCGTCCGAAAAAAACACAAAAAAAGGGCCTAGATTTTCATCTAAGCCCTTGATTTTGTTGAGTTCGCGGCGGGAAACCAGGGATTCGAACCCTGGGAACGCTATTAACGTTCGCCGGTTTTCAAGACCGGTGCATTCAACCACTCTGCCAATTTCCCGTTTATTCCGATGACGCGATGAAGCGGTACAGCAAGGTGCAACTGGAGATAGCCTTAGATAAGAACCCTGGGAACGCTATTAACGTTCGCCGGTTTTCAAGACCGGTGCATTCAACCACTCTGCCAATTTCCCTTGTGCATCACGGGATTATAGTAGCCCTTCCCGTCTCAGCGGGCGCCATAATACCCGAATGAAACACACTGTCAAACTCTCGCCATCGCTTGTTACAGAGCGTCTGTTATGATCTTTGCGACTGAACGTTTCAAAACCACAGGAGTGTCGCCATGCGCGAACAGAATTACGCAGTGAATGGCAACGCCCAGGCTGAGCAGCTTGAAGTCAGCCGCGTGTTGCGCAACACCTACGGCTTGCTTGCCCTGACCCTCGCCTTCAGCGGTGTGATGGCGTTCGTGGCTCAGCAGATGCGTGTTGGCTACCCGAATATCTTTGTTGTGCTGATCGGCTTCTATGGTCTGTTCTTCCTGACCAACAAGCTGCGTGACTCGGCCTGGGGCCTGGTGTCGGCGTTTGCCCTGACCGGTTTCATGGGCTTTATCCTTGGCCCGATCCTCAACCGTTACCTGGGTATGGCCGGCGGCGCGGAAGTGGTCAGTTCGGCGTTTGCCATGACGGCGCTGGTGTTTGGTGGCTTGTCCGCCTATGTGCTGATCACCCGCAAGGACATGAGCTTCCTCGGCGGCTTCATCACCGCAGGCTTCTTCGTGTTGCTGGCGGCGGTGGTTGCGGGCATGTTCTTCCAGATCAGCGGCCTGCAACTGGCGATCAGCGCAGGTTTCGTGCTGTTCTCGTCGGTGTGCATCCTGTTCCAGACCAGCGCGATCATCCACGGCGGTGAGCGCAACTACATCATGGCGACCATCAGCCTGTATGTGTCGATCTACAACCTGTTTATCAGCCTGTTGCAGATCTTCGGCATCATGAGCCGCGACGACTGACTCATTGCCGCAATAAAAAATGCCCCGTATCGAAAGATACGGGGCATTTTTGTTGACGCGGGACTCAATACTGGTTGGGTTCCATCTCCAACTCAACCTTGAAACGCTGAGCGATGTCCTGCTGGATACGCCGCGCGAGGTTGGCAATGTCCTGCCCGGTGGCGCTGCCGTAGTTGACCAGCACCAACGCCTGCATGTTATGCACGCCGGCATCGCCGTCTCGAAACCCCTTCCAGCCGGCCTTGTCGATCAGCCAGCCAGCGGCGAGTTTCATCTGCCCGTCGGCCTGGGGATAGGCGACTAGGTCCGGGTACTGGCTTTTCAGCTCGGCTGCGAGTGCCTGGGAGACCAGCGGGTTTTTGAAGAAGCTGCCAGCATTGCCCAGCTCTGCCGGGTCCGGCAGCTTCTCGCGACGAATGCTGCAGATCGCACGGCTGACGTCACTCGGCGTGGCATCGGTGATGCCCTGCGCCGCCAGACGCTGCTGCACCGGGCCATAGTCGAGTTTCAAGTGGCGGATGCGGCTCAGGGCAAAGCGCACGCGCAGGATCAGCCAGCGTCCGGTGCGCCGCTTGAACAGGCTGTCACGGTAGCCGAACTGGCACTCTTCCAGGCTGAAATCGCGCAGCTCGCCGGTCTGGCGATCCAGGGCGGTGAGACCGGCGAATACATCCTTGATTTCCACCCCATAGGCACCAATGTTCTGCATCGGCGCTGCGCCGACAGTGCCGGGGATGAGGCTGAGGTTTTCCAGCCCGCAGAAACCATGTTCCAGGGTCCACAACACAAACGGATGCCAGGGTTCACCCGCTTCGGCCTCGATCACCACGCGGCTGCCATCGTCCTGCAATACCCGAACGCCCCGGGTTGCCATGCGCAATACCAAAGCGCAAATGTCCTGGGTCAGCAGCAGATTGCTACCGCCACCGATCACCAGCAACGGCAGCGCCTGCGCAGCGGCGTAAGCCAGGGCTTCACGCACATCGGCGTCGCCATGGGCTTCGGCGAACAGCTGGGCACGCACATCGATGCCGAAACTGTTGAAGGGCTTGAGCGAGACCTGCGCCTGCACCTGCAAGGTCATAACCGCCCCTTCAATTCGATCACCAATAAATCACAGGCGCGCTCGATCAGGTCCAGCACCCTGTCGAAGCCTTGCTCGCCTTCGTAGTAAGGGTCTGGCACTTCGTCCACGTCGGCATCGAAGCGACGCAGGAACAGATCCAGCTCCGCCTTGCCCTGCCCCGACTGCATCAGCTTGAGGTGACGCAGGTTACTGTGGTCCATCGCAAGGATCAGGTCGTAGCGCGAAAAATCGGCGCGGCTGACCTGCTGGGCACGCTGGGACGACAGGTCATAACCGCGCATCAGCGCCGCACGCTGGCTGCGCTGGTCAGGCGGGTTGCCGACATGCCATTCACCGGTGCCGGCGGACGCCACGTCGACCTGACCCGCCAGCCCCGCTTCGCGCAATTTATGGCGCAGTACGCCTTCTGCCGTGGGCGAGCGACAGATGTTGCCCAGGCAGACAAACAGAACCTCCATCAGGCCCCCAGCAGGCGACGAACGCGCTCGAGGTCTTCCTGGGTGTCGACACCGGCCGGCGGCGCTTCGAGTGCATCGCCGACATGGATGCGCACGCCATGCCACAGGGCCCGCAGTTGCTCCAGGGATTCGGTGTTTTCCAGCCAGCACGGGCCCCAACTGACGAAGTCGTGCAGGAAGCCGGCGCGGTAGGCGTAAATGCCGATGTGACGGCGGTAAGGCACGCCTTCGGGCAACAGGTCGGGGTGTTTGGCAAAGGCATCACGCGCCCAGGGCAAGGTCGAACGACTGAACGTAAGTGCCAGGCCGTTGATGTCGCTGACCACCTTGACCACGTTCGGGTTGAACAGGGTTTCCACATCTTCGATCGGTTCGGCCAGGGTGGCCATGCGCGCTTCGCCATGGGCGGCCAGGTTGGCGGCGACCTGATCGATCACGCTCGGCGGAATCAACGGCTCGTCACCTTGCACGTTGACCACGATGGCATCATGCGCCAGGCCCAATTGGGTGGCCACTTCGGCCAGGCGGTCGGTGCCGGAATTATGGTCTTCACGGGTCAGCACCGCCTCGGCGCCAAACCCTTGGCAGGCGGCGATGATGCGCGGGTCATCGGTGGCCACCACCACCCGCTCGGCGCTGCTTTTACAGGCCTGTTCCCACACCAGCTGAATCATCGGCTTGCTGCCGATCATTTGCAGCGGTTTGCCCGGCAGGCGGGTCGACGCATAGCGCGAGGGAATGACAACGGTAAAGGCGGTGGTCATTTATCCAGACGCTCATCGGTGGTGAGGGTGCGCGCTTCGCTTTCCAGCATCACCGGGATACCGTCGCGGATCGGGTAAGCCAGGCCCGCGCCTTTGCTGATCAACTCGGTTTTGTCGGCACTGAGCTTGAGCGGGCCTTTGCAGATCGGGCAAGCAAGGATATCGAGCAGTTTGGTGTCCATGAAGGTTTCCTGGAAAGAAGCGTATTAGGGCAAGGGACGTGCGGGCAGCAGGCGCGTCAGCTGCGTGTCGAACCAGGCGACAAACGCTGGCGACGGCAGCGCATCCACCGCAAGGTACCACCAGTCGGGCTGTGCGAAGGCGCGGCACTTCACCGCGTCCTTCTCGGTCATCACCAGCGGCAATGACGGGGTAAAACTCAAGACCTCGGCGCTGTACTGCGCATGGTCGGCAAATACATGGGGTATGGGCTGCCAGTGTAGCGTTTCAAGGGTAGTGAAGAAACGCTGCGGGTTACCGATGCCAGCGACCGCGTGCATGGCCTGGCCCGCCGGAAAATAATCGACCGGCCGGTGTTCTCCGCTGTGCAGGTTGATCAGGGCGGTGGGCTGCAGGCGAAAGGCAAAACCGTCTTCACGGTCGGCCCCTGAGCCGTTATATAACAGCGCATCGACGCTTTGCAGGCGCTCCACCGGCTCGCGCAGCGGCCCGGCAGGCAGGCAGCGGCGATTGCCCAAGCCACGGGCGGCATCGATCAGGACCAGTTCAAGATCACGGGCCAGGCGATAATGCTGCAGGCCGTCGTCAGACAGAATCAGGTCCAGCGATTCGCTTTCCAGCAAGGCTCTTACCGCACGACTGCGGTCGGGGTCGATCATCAGCGGCACGCCGCTGCGCTGCACGATCAGCAACGGCTCGTCGCCGGCCACGGTGGCACTGTGGTCGGCCTCGACGCGCCAGGGCAGTTGCGGCGGTTTGGCGCCGTAGCCACGGCTGACCACGCCCACCCGCAGACCGGCGCGGCGGCAGTGTTCGATCAACCACAGAATCAACGGCGTCTTGCCGGTGCCGCCCACGGTGATATTGCCCACCACTACGACTGGCACAGGCGCCTTATAGATGTCGCCCTCGCCGGCCACGAAGCGCGCGCGCTTGCGCTGCACCACCCGACGATACAGACACTCCAGCGGTGTCAGCAGCGCAAGGGCCGGATGGCCTGCGTACCAGGCCTTGAGCAGACGGTCGGACATTGCCATCAGGGTTGGCCCGCCGCCTCGACGGTGCTCATGCGCAAGTGGCTGAAGCCCAGCTTGCCGGCGGCGTCCATCGCAGTGATCACGGCCTGGTGCTGGGTCTTGCCATCGGCACTGATGGACAACGGCATTTTGGTATCGCCGCCGGATTCCTTCTGCAGCGCGTCCATCAAGCTATTGAGGTCGTTTTTCTCCAGCAACTGGTTGTTCACAGTGAACACGCCATCAGCGCTGATGGCGATGTCCAGTTGCTTGACCTCCTGGTCCTCGGCCGGCGAGCCGCTCACCGCCTCCGGCAAATCAACCCGCAGCGCGGTCTGCCGAGTGAAGGTGGTGGTCACGACAAAAAACAGCAGCAGGATAAACACCACGTCGATCAGCGACGCGAGGTTGATATCGACATTTTCCCGTCGCTTGCGGCGAAATTTCACACCTTGTCCTCAACCAGGTCCACGTCACGGTCGCCCTGCACCACTTCCACCAGCTTGATGGCTTCCTGCTCCATGCCGACCACCAGCTCATCGATGCGCCGTTGCAGGAAACGGTGGAAGAACACCGATGGAATACCTACCATCAGGCCCGCTGCGGTGGTGATCAAGGCTTTGGAAATACCGCCGGCCAGCACCGCCGCGTTGGTGGTCATGCCCGAGCCCATGAACGAACTGAAGATATCGATCATGCCCAGCACGGTGCCGAGCAAGCCGAGCAACGGCGCCATCGCGGCGATGGTACCGAGCGCATTGATGTAGCGCTCCAGCTCATGAATGACGCGGGCAGCGGCCTCTTCGATGCACTCCTTCATGATCTCGCGACCATGCTTGGAGTTGGCCAGGCCCGCCGCGAGGATTTCCCCCAGGGGTGAATTGGCGCGCAGCTCCTTGAGTTTCTGTTTGTCGAGCTGCTTGTTCTTGATCCAGCCCCATACCTGCCCCAGTAGATGCTCGGGGGTCACGCGACTGGCACGCAGGGTCCACAGGCGTTCGGCAACGATGCCCAGCGCTGCGATGGAACTCAAGATGATCGGCAACATCATCCAACCACCGGATTTGACCAATTCCCACACAGTGAATGTCCCCTCGAAAAAGTGCGCCACTTTACCATATAGGTTCGGTCGCGGGGCCCGCCCGTCGCAGGCCGTGAGCGCGCTGGATAGCGAATCAGCGTAACGGTTCACGCCAGAAGCGGCGTTGCGCGCGTGCAACTGTGGCTGGCTGGAAAGCCCCCAACTGCAGGCGCACCGCACCCTGCTCGGCGCTGTCATACACCCGGCTGCCCACTGCGCGGTAACGCTCCAGCACCTGGGCGTGAGGATGGCCGAATGCATTGCCGCGCCCCCGCGAGATCAGCACCGACGTTGGCGCCAACTGCTGCACAAAAGGCCGGGACGACGAACTGCGGCTGCCATGGTGAGGGGCTTGCAGCCAGTCGGTGCGCAGCGCCAGCGGCGAGTCGAGCAACGCGCGCTCGGCGGCACGATCGATATCGCCGGTGAGCAGCAACCGTTCGCCATTGGCCTGCACCTGCAACACGCAGGATTTCGGGTTACCGTCGACGGCCCCGGGCCATTGCCACAGCTCGAATGACACACCGTCCCACTGCCAGCGTTCGCCGCTGATACAAGGTTGAGTGCCGAGAAACTCGGGCAGGCCGTCAGTTTCACCGCCCACCACACGCCTCACCGGCAGCCCGCGCGCCACTGCGGCCGCCCCGCCGGCATGATCGGCATCGGCGTGGCTGATCAGCATCAAATCCAGCGACGCGATGCCAAGTTTTTTCAGCGATGGCAACACCACCCGCGCGCCCAGGTCTGCGGCCCGCGAACGCGGGCCGGCATCGTAGAGCACGGTGTGATAGCGGGTGCGCAGGATGATCGCCTGCCCCTGGCCGACGTCCAGTTGCACCACGTCCACCCGCCCATGGGGCACCAGCTCACGCGGTGGAAACACCGCCAGCAACAGCATCGGCCAACCCAACAGCCGAAAAGGCACGCCGCCCGGCAGCAGCACGATCAACGCGCCGACCAGACTCACCAGCCAAAACCCCAGAGGCACTTCGGCCGGTATCCAAGCAGACAGGTGCGCCGCCAGCAGCGCAAGGCCCTGGAACAACAGGTCCAGCGCGCCGCCCGCCAACCACAGCAGGCCCTCCCCTACAAGCGGCACCGTCAGCAGGGCAGTCCCCAGCAATGCCAGCGGCAACACCACCAGGCTGATCCAGGGCACAGCGACCAGATTGGCAAGGGGAGCACTCAGGCTGATCGGCAAATCAAGCATCAACAACAGGGGAAAAAGACCGATGGCGATCAACCACTGCGCACGCGTCCAGCCCTGCCACAGGCGCCACGGGCCCAAGCGCCCGCCGAAGGCCAGTATCAACACCGCAACCGCACCGAACGATAACCAGAATCCGGGCTGCAGACTCGCCAGCGGTTCCAGCACCAGTACACCGTTGAGTGCCAGCAGCAACGGCCACCAGGCACCCAGGTGGCGAAAACGCAACCGCCACAGCAGCACCAACCCCACCATGACGCAGGCCCGCTGCACCGGCACGCCGAACCCCGCCAGCAAGCCGTAACCCAGCGCTGCAACAAACGCCAGGCCGCAGGCCCAGGGCAACCACGGCCAGGTGGCGGGCCAGCAACCATAACGCGCCAGCAACGCGATCAGCCCGTAGATCAGCCCCGCCAGCAGGCCAATGTGCTGGCCGGAGATCACCAGCAGGTGCACGGTGCCGGTGTCCTGCAGCACTTGCCAGTCTTCGTCCGCCAGCCCGGAGCCGTCGCCCAGCACCAGCGCGGCGAGCCCCGCTTCGCGGCCCTGGGCATCCACCGTCATCAGGCGTTGGCGCAGAGTATCGCGCCAGGCGTTGCGGGCCAGCGTCAGACGCTCGCCGTCCTTTACCGTACCGGTCGCGCCGATGCGCCGCGCCAACAGCCAGGCTTCGTGATCGAACCCATGAAAGTTGAGCAGGCCGGACGGTCGCTTCAGGGTCACGGCCAACCGCCAGCGCTCGCCACTGCGCACCGTCGGCCCGCCGTGCCAGGACACCCGGATGCGCCTGGGCAAGCGGGCGTGGCGTGACCGGCTGTCGGCCAGTTCGAAGCGCACGCCAGTGGATGTCTGCTGCGGTAACCCGACCACCCGTCCCTCCAGCCAACGCGTCTGGCCGTCCAGTGCGGGGGTCAATCGGTCATTCAGCGCCCACTGCGCACTGATGCACGCCCAGCTCAAACCGAACAGGAAAAAGGCCAGCGCGAAGGTGCGAAACGGCAACAGCATCAAGGCCAGCACCAGCATGGCCAGCAGCCATCCCGTCGCTGGCAATGCGGGTAAGACACGCAGAGTCAGCAACCCCAGCGCCAATGCAAACATCCCTGTCTTCATGAATCACCCTTCTCAAATGACCCACTCAGTCTTAGTCGAGCATCGGGCAACGCCTATGATGTTTTGTCACAAAGTCTGAATTTTCTGTTTATAGAATGCGGGCATACTTGCCCCTCGAACTGACCTGGACCCCTTATGCCCCGGCGCTTATTCAAACGGTACATGCCCGACCCCAGCAGTATCAGGGAACACAAGTCATTACAGTTTCTTGGGACCTTGCTGCATGACCCGAACCTCTGGCACCTGAACCGGCACTCGGTGGCGCGGGCCATGGCCGTGGGTCTGTTCGCGGCCTTTATCCCGATTCCCTTGCAGATGTTATTGGCTGCGGTGCTGGCCATCGTGGTGCGCGGCAACATGCCCATCGCCGTCAGCCTGGTGTGGCTGACCAACCCGATCACCATGCCGGTGGTGTTCGTGTGCACCTACATGACCGGCGCCTGGCTGATGAACGTGCCGCCGCGCAGCCTGCCCGACCACCTCACCTGGGAATGGATCAGCGGCCAGTTGAACACGCTGTGGCAGCCGTTCCTATTGGGTTCGGTGGTGCTGGGACTGGTGCTTGGCGCGCTGGCCTACTGCCTGACCATGGGCTACTGGCGCTGGTGGGTCGCGCGCCAATGGAAACGCCGCAAACTGCGCCGCCGCTGAAACCCGACACGCGGGCTCGCGCTCAGCACCATTAATTTTCAGGATTCCAGGTCGCGCAAATGGCTACACTGCGCAGGTGGCGCGGGCCGGATGCCCGCGTGGAAGATTGATATCAGTGGTAGCAGGAGAAGTGGCGTGCTTAGAAGAATGGGAATTAAAGGCCGCGTACTGTTGCTGACCTTATTGCCGACCAGCCTGATGGCCGTGTTGCTGGGCGGTTATTTCACCTGGATGCAGCTCTCGGAACTGCAGACCCAATTGCTGCAACGCGGCGAAATGATCGCCGAACAACTGGCGCCGCTGGTGGCTCCAGCCCTGAGCAGCAAGAACGCCGACCTGCTGGAACGCATCGCCACCCAATCCCTCGAGCAAACGGACGTGCGCACCGTGTCGTTCCTCGCACCGGACCGCACGCCCCTGGCCCATGCCGGACCGAGCATGCTCAACTCGCCGCCGACCGGTAACAGCTCACACCTGCTGCAACGCACCGGCAATGACGCCACGCGCTATTTGCTGCCGGTGTTCGGCCGCCATCGCAACCTGGCTGGCGAGCTGATCCCCGATGAAGCGGACCGCCTGCTGGGCTGGGTCGAGGTGGAGCTGTCCCACAACGGCATGCTGCTGCGCGGCTACCGCAGCCTGTTCGCCAGCCTCCTGCTGATCGCCATCGGCCTGATCTTCACCGCCGCGCTGGCCCTGCGCATCAGCCGCACCATCAACGCGCCGATCGGCCAGATCAAGCAGGCCGTGGCCCAGCTCAAGGACGGTAACCTGGAAACCCGTCTGCCGCCGCTGGGCAGCCAGGAGCTGGACCAACTCGCCTCGGGCATCAACCGCATGGCCGAAACCCTGCAAAACGCCCGCGAAGAACTGCAACACAGCATCGATCAGGCCACCGAAGACGTACGCCAGAACCTGGAAACCATCGAAATCCAGAACATCGAGCTGGATCTGGCGCGCAAGGAGGCCCTGGAAGCCAGCCGCATCAAGTCGGAGTTCCTGGCCAACATGAGCCATGAGATCCGCACCCCGCTCAACGGCATCCTGGGCTTCACCCACCTGCTGCAAAAAAGCGAACTGTCGCCGCGCCAGCTGGATTACCTGGGCACCATCGAAAAATCCGCCGACAACCTGCTGGGCATCATCAACGAGATCCTTGATTTCTCGAAGATCGAGGCCGGTAAGCTGGTGCTCGACAGCGTGCCGTTCAACCTGCGCGACCTGTTGCAGGACACCCTGACCATCCTCGCCCCCGCCGCCCATGCCAAGCAGCTGGAACTGGTCAGCCTGGTGTACCGCGACACCCCGCTGGCGCTGGTCGGCGACCCGCTGCGCCTCAAGCAGATCCTGACCAACCTGATCAGCAACGCGATCAAGTTCACCCGCGAAGGCACCATCGTTGCCCGCGCAATGATCGAGGACGAACAGGAAGACAGCGTGCAACTGCGCATCAGCGTGCAGGACACCGGCATTGGCCTGTCCAGCCAAGACGTGCGTGCGCTGTTCCAGGCGTTCAGCCAGGCCGACAACTCACTGTCGCGCCAGCCCGGCGGCACCGGCCTGGGGCTGGTGATTTCCAAGCGTCTGATCGAACAGATGGGCGGCGAAATTGGCGTCGACAGCACACCGGGCGAAGGCTCGGAGTTCTGGATCAGCCTCAACCTGCCCAAGACGCGCGACGATGTCGACGACCTGCCCTCTGCGCCGCTGCTCGGCCGCCGCGTCGCCGTGCTGGAAAACCACGAACTGGCGCGCCAGGCCCTGCAACATCAGTTGGAAGACTGCGGCCTGGCGGTCACACCATTCAATACCCTGGAAAACCTGACCAACGGCATCACCAGCGCGCACCAGACCGAACAGGCCATCGACCTGGCGGTGCTTGGCGTCACCGCCAACGACATTCCGCCCGAGCGCCTCAACCAGCACCTGTGGGACCTCGAACATCTGGGTTGCAAAGTGCTGGTGCTGTGCCCGACCACCGAACAGATGCTGTTCAACCAATCGGTACCCAACCCCAACAGCCAGTTGCAGGCCAAACCGGCGTGCACGCGCAAACTGCGCCGTGCCCTGGCCGACCTGATCAGCCCGCGCCCCTCGCGCGCCGAGCCTGGCGAGCCGCTCTCCAGCCGTGCGCCGCGAGTGCTCTGCGTCGACGATAACCCGGCGAACCTGCTGCTGGTGCAGACCCTGCTCGAAGACATGGGCGCCAAGGTACAGGCAGTGGACAGCGGTTACGCGGCGATCAATGCGGTGAAGCAGGAAACCTTCGACCTGGTTTTGATGGATGTGCAGATGCCGGGCATGGATGGACGCCAGAGCACCGAAGCGATTCGCCAGTGGGAAAGCGAACGTCATGGCACGCCGCTGCCGGTGGTCGCGCTCACGGCCCACGCCATGGCCAACGAAAAACGCGCGCTGCTGCAGAGCGGCATGGACGACTACCTGACCAAGCCGATCAGCGAACGGCAACTGGCCCAGGTGGTGTTGAAATGGACCGGCCTGGCCCTGCGCAACCAGGGACCCGAGCGGGTCACTGAAAACCTCGGCCACGGCGTGCAACTGCTGGTGCTCGACCATGAAGAAGGCCTGCGTCTGGCCGCCGGCAAGACTGACCTGGCGGCCGACATGCTCGCCATGCTGCTGGCGTCGCTGGAGGCCGACCGCCTGGCCATTACCGTCGCCCGCGAAGCCAACGACAATCAGGCCCTGATCGAGCGCGTCCACCGTCTGCACGGCGCGACGCGCTACTGCGGCGTGCCGCAACTGCGCGCCGCCTGCCAGCGCGCCGAAACCCTGCTCAAGCAGGACGATGCCAAGGCCGCGGCGGCGCTGGATGAACTGGACATGGCCATCACTCGGCTGGCCAGTGAGGCGCGGGTCAGCGCCTGACTCCTGTTGATCAGCGGTCACATACCGGGCTCATGATAGGCCGGCACCCGTGATAGGATGCCGCGCCTATTTGGAGGATCCATGGCCGAACACGATTTCCGCTTCAGCTTGCTGAGCCCGCAACACACCCTGATCGAATGCCGCGCCCTGGTGCCGGGCCGTTACCAAGTGACCGGCAACGGCGGTTCGATCAAGCATGGCGACGTGCTGATCGTCACCCTGCGCGGCAGTAAAACCCTGTCGATGCGCCTGACTGTCGAAGGGGACGCACGCTACTCCATCCGCCCCGCCGGCCAGTGGGTCGCCATGGCCCACGGGCCGCAATTCGGCGAGCTGGAGATTCACACCTGGAAGGTCAATTGCGACAGCTGCGACAACGTGCTGGAGTTTGAATTTGCGGTGGAAACCAAGCTGACCAAAGCACCGCTGCAGCCAGCGGCCAACGCGCGCATAAAGGAGTTGGGCTGGGCCAGCAATGGCGACAAGCATCGCTGCCCGAAATGCCAGCAGGCCGCGCAATGAGAGGCTTGTTGCTCATCGCCCTGGCGGCCGGCCTGAGCGGTTGCGCCGGTCACGCAGTCAAGCTCAAGCAGGATCACAGCTATGTGGTGGAATGGATCGGTGAACGGCCGCTGATGGATGACGCAAACCTGACCGTCACCCTCGGCGCAGATGGTCGCGCCTACGGTAACGGTGGCTGCAACCACTGGTTTGCGCCCTACACCGTCAACGGCGACACCCTCAGCTTCGGCAAGA
This sequence comes from Pseudomonas trivialis, assembly GCF_036864995.1. Classification (NCBI taxonomy): domain Bacteria; kingdom Pseudomonadati; phylum Pseudomonadota; class Gammaproteobacteria; order Pseudomonadales; family Pseudomonadaceae; genus Pseudomonas; species Pseudomonas trivialis. Next base: position 3,327,493 of record NZ_CP142151.1, read on the forward strand.
TCGGCAGCACCCGCAAGCTCTGCGCCGAGGCCTTGATGGAGCAGGAACAGCGCTTCTTCCAGGCCCTGCAAAGCGTGCAACGCTGGGATATCTCGCCTACCGAACAGACCCGCTTCTGGCCGGCCGAAGGCAAACCGATTCGCCTGTGGCTCGAAGAAGGCTGACCGCAGAGTTGATGCAAACCCAATGTGGGAGGGGGCTTGCTCCCGATAGCGGTGTATCAGTCAACCGATGTATGGACTGACACTCTGCAATCGGGAGCAAGCCTCCTCCCCCAGTTGTTTTGGGGTATACCCTTTAGCCGCGTAAGGCCTTGAGCTTGGCCAGCACCCCTGCCGCCGTTTGCTCGCCCATTAACTGCTCGCGCACCTTGCCCTTGTCGTCAATGATGTAGGTCACCGGCAACGCCTCGCTGCGCGGGATATCAAAGAGCTCTTCGGGGTTCTGCGCCAATACGGTGAACTTGATCCCCAGTTTCTCGCTGGCGGCCTTGAGTTCCTCGCCCTGCACATTGTCGAAATTGACCCCGAACACGCCGATATTCTGGGCTTTCAACTGTTCGGATAACGCATTGAGCTCGGGGATTTCCGTGCGGCACGGGCCACACCATTCCGCCCAGTAGTTGACCACCAGCCACTGCTTGTCGAGGCGCTCCGCCGCCACCTTCTGGCCGTACTGGTCGACGCCATAGTCGTTGCCGCAGCCGCTGAGCAGCAGGGTTGTGATGATCGCCAATGCACCGATCAGTCGCCTTGTCATGGAGTAATCCTTCGCAAAAATGAACGTGGGCTGCGACCGGTTGCCTCTTACGGTTTAAGGACGGGCCGCCACGCGGGTAGAATACCCGCCACCTTACGCAAGATGCGACCCGCACATGACCGATCTGACGCTTTATCACAACCCGCGCTGCTCGAAATCCCGCGGTGCGCTCGAACTGCTTGAAGCCCGTGGTCTCGCTCCGACCGTGGTGCGCTACCTCGAAACCCCGCTGAACGCCGCGCAACTGACGGCGTTGCTCGGCAAGCTCGGTATCACTGCGCGCCAGCTGCTGCGCACCGGTGAAGACGAATACAAAACCCTCGACCTGGCCGACGCCACCTTGAGCGAAGCCCAGGTGATCGCTGCCATCGCCGCGCATCCAAAGTTGATGGAACGCCCGATCCTGGAAACCGCCGACAAGGCCGTCATTGGTCGCCCGCCCGAGAAGATACTGGAGATTTTGCCGTGAGTACGCCGTATGTGCTGGTGCTGTATTACAGCCGTAACGGCTCGGTAAGCGAGATGGCCCGGCAGATAGCCCGTGGCATCGAGCAAGGCGGGCTGGAAGCGCGCCTGCGCACGGTGCCGGCGATTTCCGCCGAGTGCGAAGCCGTGGCGCCGGGCATTCCGGAAGAAGGCGCGCTGTATGCGAGCCTGGATGACCTGAAGAACTGCTCGGCCCTGGCCCTGGGCAGCCCGACGCGCTTTGGCAACATGGCCGCGCCGCTCAAGTATTTTCTTGATGGCACCAGCAACCTGTGGCTTACCGGCGCCCTCGTCGGCAAGCCGGCCGGGGTGTTCACCTCCACCGCCAGCCTGCATGGCGGCCAGGAAACCACGTTGATGTCGATGCTGCTGCCGTTGCTGCACCACGGCATGCTGATCACCGGCCTGCCCTACAGCGAGCAGGCGCTGCTCGACACCCAGGGCGGCGGCACGCCCTATGGCGCCAGCCACCATGCTGGAGCGGACGGCAAGCGCCTGCTCGATCAACATGAAACTGCGCTGTGCCGCGCCCTGGGCCAGCGCCTGGCAAAAACCGCACGGCTGTTGGAAGGCCAACCAGGCTAAGGTCCTGCCACCCCGCTCCCACATTTTGCAATGCATGCCAAAAGTGGGAGCGGGCTTGCCCGCGAAGGGCTCACCTGAGTCTCAATGATTGACGGTGTAAGCCAGCATCATCGACAACTGACACATCGGCCGCCCGCTCTCGGCGTGCCACTGGTTGAACGCGCCCTGCACCGCCGCCAGATCCCGCAGGCTGGTGGGCGCCCTGTCGACGATTTTCTGCGCATTCAGCGCCGCCACCACATCATCACTGGGCACAAACGTGTCCTTGCCCACCATGCGCAAAAAGCGCGGCGCCGACAGCCCGCCCAACTGGTGGCCGTGCTTGCTCAGGTATTTCCATAACCCGACGATGTCGGTCACCGGCCAGTCGGCGACAAATGCGCCGAAGCTGCCCTTTTCCTGCTCGATGTCGAGGATCATCTGCGCGTTGCGCGGCACGCTCTTGAGTTTGCCCAGGTGGCGGATGATGCGCGTGTCCTGCATCAGCCGTTCCAGATGCTCGGCGCCCATCAACACGACTTTCTCCGGGTCGAAGCCGAAGAATACCTGCTCGAATGCCGGCCACTTGGCGTCCACCACGCTGTGCTTCAAGCCTGCGCGAAACACCCGTAACGCCAGGGTCGACAGGTAGCGGTCATCGCTGATCTTGCGCAACTGCGCGGCCGTTTTGGGCGTTGGCAGGTGGGCTTCCAGCTTGGCCGCCGAGCCGAAGCGGTTCAGACAATATTCGTTCAGCCACTTGTAATCGCGCATGCCCTCTCCCGGGGATTGAAATGAAAACGGCGCCCGTGAGCGCCGTCCTTCAGAGCGTTGCAGGGCCTCAGAGGTTCACTACATTGACGAAGCGCGAGGCGGCGCTCTCGTCGATACGCAGGCTGGTGAAGTCGAACAGGTTGCGGTCGGCCAACTGCGACGGGATCACGTTCTGCAGGCTGCGGAAGATACTCTCGGTACGCCCGGGGGTCTTGCGCTCCCAGTCCAGCAGCATCTCCTTGACCACCTGGCGCTGCAGGTTTTCCTGGGAGCCGCACAGGTTGCACGGGATGATCGGGAACTGCTTGAGGTCGGAGTAGGCCTGGATATCCTTCTCGTTGCAATACGCCAGCGGGCGGATCACCACGTTGCGCCCGTCATCGGCGCGCAGCTTGGGCGGCATGGCCTTGAGCGAGCCATTGAAGAACATATTGAGAAAGAAGGTTTCGACGATATCGTCGCGATGATGCCCCAGGGCCATCTTGGTCGCGCCAATCTCGTCGGCAAAGGTGTAGAGCGTGCCCCGGCGCAGGCGCGAGCACAGCGAGCAGGTGGTCTTGCCTTCGGGAATCAGTTCCTTGACCACCGAATAGGTGTCTTTCTCGACGATGTGGTACTCCACGCCCAATGCCTTGAGGTAGGCCGGCAGCACATATTCGGGAAACCCCGGCTGCTTCTGGTCCATGTTGACGGCAACGATGTCGAACTTGATCGGCGCGACCTTTTGCAGGTGCAGCAACACATCGAGCATCGTATAGCTGTCTTTGCCGCCGGAGAGGCAGACCATGACCTTGTCGCCGTCCTCGATCATGTTGAAATCGGCAACCGCCTCACCGGCCAGGCGACGCAGGCGTTTTTGCAGTTTGTTCTGGTTGACCGTAAGAGTGCCCATGGCGCTTGGATCCGCTGGAGGTGTGTGACGAAAAGCGCAGCATTTTACCGATAAGACCGGTGAAGTTCCAATGCGCCCGCTGAGCCTTCAACCCCTGGGCAATGACCATTCGGCGCCTGACAGATTCGGAAACACCCCGCTTTGCGGCATACTGGACCGCTCTGGAGATAGATACAGCATGTCCGAGCCACTCAATACCCGCGTCGAAGATTGTTTCCTGCAAGCCGAGTCCTTTTTCAAACGAAGCTTCAAACGCCCCCAGATCAGCCTCAAGCTGCGGGGCCAGAAAGCCGGTGTCGCGCATTTGCACGAAAACCTGCTGCGCTTCAATCCACAGCTGTACCGCGAAAACAGCCAGCACTTCCTGAAACAGACCGTGGCCCATGAGGTGGCGCATCTGATTGCCCACCAATTGTTTGGCGAGCGCATCCAGCCCCATGGCGAGGAATGGCAACTGATCATGCGCGGCGTTTATGAACTGCCGCCGGATCGCTGTCACACCTATGCGGTGAAGCGCCGCCAGGTCACTCGCTACATCTACCGATGCCCGTGTGCGGACAGCGACTTTGCGTTTTCCGCGCAACGCCATGGCATGGTGGCCCAGGGGCGCAGGTATCTGTGCCGGCGGTGTCGGCAGACGTTGGTGTTCAGCGGGGAAACCCGCGTGGAATAAGGGCCTCACCGAAAGCAAGCCCCCTCCCACATTTGGCTCGATGAACGCCGTTACATGTGGGAGCTGGCTTGCCTGCGATAGCGCTCGATCAATCACCGCACCGTTTTGATCACGGCGGGCTTTTTCGCAGCCGCCGCTTTATCATGAGCCCACGTTTGTTTACCGAGTGTTCCATGAAGTTCGCGATTGCACTGTATAGCGCCGCCCATGCGCCCTCCTCGCGCCGCGCCTTGCTGTTCGCCCAGGCGGTATTGGCCGGCGGGCACGACATTGTGCGGCTGTTCTTCTATCAGGATGGTGTGTACAGCGCGTCCAACAACATCGTTGCGCCGCAGGATGAGCAAGACATTGCGCGCCAGTGGCGTGAGTTTGTCAGCCTGCATCAGCTCGACGGCGTGGTGTGCATCGCCGCCGCCCTGCGCCGTGGCGTGCTTGACCGCGAAGAAGCCACCCGTTATCAGCGCAGCGCGGTGAATCTGGATGCGCCCTGGGCGCTGTCGGGCCTGGGGCAACTGCATGACGCCATCCAGGACGCCGACCGCCTGATCTGTTTTGGAGGGCCGTGACATGTCCAAATCCTTGTTGGTGATCAGCCGCCAGGCGCCGTGGTCCGGCCCGAGCGCGCGGGAGGCCCTGGATATCGTGCTGACCGGTGGCGCGTTCGACCTGCCGATCGGCCTGCTGTTCATGGACGACGGCGTGTTTCAGCTGGCCTCGGACCAGAACGCCAGGGCCGTGCAACAAAAGGATCTGAGCGCCAACCTGCAGGCGCTGGAGCTGTTCGGCATCGACGATGTTTTCGCCTGCAACCACAGCCTGGAAGTACGCGGACTGAATGCGCCAGCCAGCGCCCAAGGCCTGGGCAGCGACGCCATTGCCCAATTGATCGACCGTTACGACCAGGTGATAACCCTCTGATGTCGACTCTCCATGTGCTCTCCCACTCTCCGTTCACCGACAGCCGTCTCGACAGCTGCCTGCGCATCTGTGGCGCCGAGGACGCGATCCTGCTCTGCGGCGACGGCGCCTATGGCCTGCAAAACGCCGCCCTGCAAGGCAAGGGCGTGAAAGTCTTCGTGCTGGCCGAAGACAGCCAGGCGCGCAACCTGCCACTGCCCGACTGGGCCGACAGCGTTGACTACCCCGGCTTCGTGCAGCTATCCGTCGACTACGACAAGGTCAACACCTGGCTATGAACACCCTCACCGTAGGCGCGCGCCGCCTCGAACTGGACAAGGACGGCTACCTCGTCGACCTCAACGACTGGTGCGAGGACGTCGCCAGCGCCCTCGCCGCTGCCGAAGGCCTGGCATTGACCCCCGCGCACTGGGAAATCCTCGAGTTGCTGCGCGGCTTTTATGCCGAGTTTCAGTTGTCTCCGGCCACGCGCCCGCTGATCAAGTACACCGCCTTGAAGCTGGGCCCGGAAAAGGGCAATAGCCTGCACCTCAACAAACTGTTCAACGGCACTCCCGCCAAACTCGCCGCCAAGCTGGCGGGCCTGCCCAGGCCGACGAATTGCTTATGACCGACTTTGCCCCACTGACCCTCGCTACGCCCGAAGAGCACCCGTTTGCGCCGTTCGTGCGCATCCTCGGCAAAGGCAAGCGCGGTGCGCGCAACCTGACCCGCGCCGAAGCCCGCGAAGCCATGGGCATGCTGATCGACGAAAAGGTCGAGGACACCCAGCTCGGCGCTTTCCTGATGCTGCTGCGCCACAAGGAAGAAAGCCCGGAAGAACTCGCCGGCTTCACCGAAGCCGTGCGCGAGCGCCTGAACGCGCCAGCGTTGAACGTGGACATCGACTGGCCTACCTATGCCGGCAAAAAGCGCCACCTGCCGTGGTTCCTGCTGGCGGCCAAATGCCTGGCGCAGAACGGCGTGCGCATTCTGATGCACGGCGGCGGCGCACACACCGCCGGCCGGCTGTACACCGAGCAATTGCTTGAAACCCTGCAAATCCCCCTGTGCCGCACCTGGCAACAGGTCGAGGCGGCCTATGAACACGGCAACCTGGCGTTTATCCCGCTGGGCGATTGGGCGCCGCAGTTGCAACGCATGATCGACCTGCGCAACACCCTGGGCCTGCGTTCGCCGATCCACTCGCTGGCGCGCCTGCTCAACCCGCTGAAGGCCCGTTGCGGCCTGCAAAGCATTTTCCATCCGGGCTACCAGGGCGTGCACCGCGACGCCAGCGGCCTGCTGGGCGATAACGTGATCGTGGTGAAAGGCGACGGCGGCGAAATCGAGATCAACCCCGACACCCTCAGCCATTTGTACGGCACCACGGGTGGCCAGAGCTGGGACGAAGAGTGGCCTGCCCTCTCCGCCCAGCGCCACGTCAAACCGGCGAGCCTGGAGCCCGAGCATTTAAAGGCGCTGTGGCGTGGTGAGGTCGAGGACAGCTATCCGCAACTGGCGCTGATCGCAACCATGGCGCTGGCCCTGCGCGGCCTTGGCCAGCCACGGGAGCAGGCGTTCGAACTGGCCAGGCAATACTGGTTAGCACGGGACAAATCGATTTAATCGATCATTGTCGCCGGGTATTTGCGCTTTTAGTTCGAACTCACGCCTTTAGACTGGGCTCCAACGCTTATTAGCCAAGGAGCCAATCATGGGTTTGCTGATCGAGGGACACTGGAAAGACCAGTGGTACGAAAGTAGCGCAGATGGCGCGTTCCAACGCGAACAGGCACAACGTCGTAACTGGGTGACCGCCGACGGCGCGCCCGGCCCGAGCGGCGAAGGTGGCTTCAAGGCCGAAGCGGGTCGCTATCACCTCTACGTGTCACTGGCGTGCCCGTGGGCGCACCGCACCTTGATTCTGCGCACACTCAAGGGGCTGGAAAGCCTGATTGACGTGTCGGTGGTCAGTTGGTTGATGCTGGAAAACGGCTGGACCTTCGACAAGGCCCACGGCTCCACTGGCGACGCTCTGGATGATTTCCAGTTCATGCACCAGCGCTATACCGCCGACACCGCCGACTACACCGGGCGCGTCACCGTGCCGGTGCTGTGGGACAAAAAACTCAAGCGCATCGTGAGCAACGAATCGGCGGAGATCATCCGCATGTTCAACAGCGCGTTCAACGTGTTGACCGGCAACACCCTGGACTTCTACCCCGAGCCCCTGCGCCCGACCATCGACGCACTGAACGAGCGCATCTACCCGGCCGTCAACAACGGCGTGTATCGCGCAGGCTTTGCCACGTCGCAGCAGGCGTATGAAAATGCATTTGATGATGTGTTTGCCGAGCTGGACCAGCTGGAACAGCACCTGGGCACGCATCGCTACCTGGCCGGTGAGTACCTGACCGAGGCGGATGTGCGCTTGTTCACCACGCTGATTCGCTTTGATGCGGTGTATTACAGCCACTTCAAGTGCAACCTGCGCCGGATCGCCGATTATGCGAATTTGTCGAACTGGCTACGGGAGATGTATCAGTGGCCGAGGGTGGCCGAGACGGTGGATTTTGCGCATATCAAAGGGCATTACTATGCGAGCCACCGCACGATCAATCCGACCGGGATCGTGCCGAAGGGGCCGTTGCTGGAGTTTGATGGCGAGCATGACCGCAACAGGCTGACTGGCCAGGGCGTCCACGGCTGACTGCACAACTCTGGGAAGCGGGCCTGCCTTCAGTTAAGCGCAGACTCCCTGTGGCGAGCAGGCTTGTCCTGCGCTGGGCTGCGCAGCAGCCCCAAAACCAGGCGCTGAGCCGTATCAGGTACACCGCGTTTTGCAGGATGGGGGGCGCTTCGCACCCCAACGCGGGGCAAGCCCGCTCGCCACAATAAGCCCGCTCGCCACAATAGGCGGGTTTGCCACAAAAACGGGGTTGCCACAAGGAGGCGATGTCAGACCTGGGATTGGGCGCCTTCGAACCATTTGAGTTTTTCACGCAACACCACCACCTCACCCACGATCACCAGCGTCGGCGCATGTACTTCATGCTCCGCCACCATGCGCGGCAGGTCGGCCAGGGTGCCGGTGAATACACGCTGGTTGGCGGTCGTCCCCTGCTGGATCAACGCAGCCGGGGTGTCCGGCGCGCGGCCATGCTGGATCAGCTGCTCGCAGATGATCGGCAAACCAATCAAACCCATGTAAAACACCAGGGTCTGCGACGGGCCGACCAGGTCCCGCCAGGGCAGGTCCGAGGTGCCATTTTTCAAATGCCCGGTGATGAAACGCACCGATTGCGCATAGTCGCGGTGGGTCAGCGGAATCCCGGCATAGGCCGCGCAACCGCTGGCCGCGGTGATCCCCGGTACTACCTGGAACGGGATGCCATGGGCCGCCAGCTCTTCGATTTCTTCACCGCCACGTCCAAAGATGAACGGATCGCCACCCTTGAGGCGCAGCACGCGCTTGCCCTGCTTGGCCAGACTGACCAATTGCTGGTTGATCTGCTCCTGCGGCACGGCGTGTTCGGCGCGACGCTTGCCAACGTAGACACGCTCGGCATCGCGACGACACAGATCAAGAATCGCCGGTGCCACGAGGCGGTCATACAGCACCACATCGGCCTGCTGCATCAGGCGCAGCGCGCGGAAGGTCAGCAGGTCCGGATCGCCCGGGCCGGCGCCTACCAGATACACCTCGCCCGGCGCATAGGGCGGCGCACCGTTGACCTTTTCGATCAACAGGCGCTCGGCTTCAGCACCCTGCCCGGCCAACTGACGGTCGGCAATCGGGCCTTGAAACACCTCTTCCCAGAACGCGCGGCGTTGCTGCACATCCGGGTACAAACCTTTGACCTGAGCGCGAAAGCGTGCCGCCAGGCCGGCCAGTTGACCGTAAGTCGATGGAATCCAAGTTTCCAGCTTGGCGCGAATCAACCGCGCCAGCACCGGCGCATCGCCGCCGCTGGACACTGCGATCACCAGCGGCGAGCGGTCGACAATCGCCGGAAAAATCACGCTGCACAAGGCTGGCGCATCCACCACATTGACCGGCACGCAACGGCGCTTGGCATCACTGGACACCTGCGCGTTCAAAGGCTCGTCGTCGGTTGCCGCGATCACCAGCACGCAACCATCGAGGTCGGCCTCCTGATAACCGCGCAGCACTACCTCCCCGCCACTGCCCAGCACCAGTTCACACAACTGACCTTCGACCTGGGGAGCAACCACCTGCAGCAACGCACCGGCCTCGGCCAGCAGGCGGGATTTGCGCAAGGCAATTTCCCCACCGCCAACCACCAGTACACGGCTGCCGCGCAGGTTATGAAACAGCGGCAGAAATTCCATTTAACCGATGACCTCGACGCCCGCCATGTAAGGCTTGAGCACCTCGGGCACGCGGATCGAGCCGTCTGCCTGCTGGTAGTTTTCCAGCACGGCCACCAGGGTACGGCCAACGGCCAGGCCCGACCCGTTGAGGGTGTGTACCAGTTCCGGTTTGCCGGTTTCCGGGTTACGGAAACGCGCCTGCATGCGCCGCGCCTGGAAATCGCCGCAGTTGGAACACGACGAAATCTCGCGGTATTTGTCCTGGCTCGGCACCCACACTTCCAGGTCGTAGGTCTTCACGGCGCTGAAGCCCATGTCGCCGGTGCACAGCGCCAGCACGCGATAAGGCAACTCCAGCAGCTGCAGCACGCGTTCGGCGTTGGCGGTCAGGCCTTCAAGGGCTTCCATCGATTTGGCGGGTTCGACCACCTGCACCATTTCGACCTTGTCGAACTGGTGCTGGCGGATCATGCCGCGGGTATCACGACCCGAGGCACCGGCTTCGCTGCGAAAACACGGGCTGTGGGCGACGAATTTGAGCGGCAGCTGCCTGGCGTCGAGGATCTCGCCGGCGACGATGTTGGTCAGCGAGACCTCGGCGGTCGGGATCAGGTACAGGTCGGCTTCGCCATCGCGGCTGATCTTGAACAGGTCTTCTTCGAACTTGGGCAACTGGCTGGTGCCCATCAGCGCCGGCGCCTGCACCAGGTAAGGCGTGTAGGCTTCCTCGTAACCGTGCTCGGCGGTGTGCAGGTTGATCATGAACTGCGCCAGGGCGCGATGCATGCGCGCAATCGGGCCGCGCAGCAAGGCAAAGCGCGCGCCGGACATTTTGGCAGCGGTTTCGAAATCCAGGCCGCCGGTCAATTCGCCCAGAGCGACGTGGTCCTTGATCTGGAAATCAAACGCTTTGGGCGCGCCCCATCGGCGCACTTCGACGTTGCCGTCTTCGTCGGCGCCAATCGGCACTGACTCATGGGGAATGTTGGGGATGCCGAGCAGGATCGAATCCAGCTCGGACTGGATCCTGTCCAGCTCGACCTTGCCCTCGGACAGCTCGCTGCCCATGCGCTCGACGTCCGCCATCAACGGCGCGATGTCTTCGCCGCGCTGCTTGGCCTGGCCAATGGATTTGGAGCGCGCATTACGGTCAGCCTGCAGTGCTTCGGTGCGGGTCTGGACGGTCTTGCGCTGTTCTTCCAGCGCTTCGATGCGCGCAACATCCAAGGCAAAGCCACGGGATGCCAGGCGGTCCGCTACGTCCTGAAGGTTGCTACGTAACAGTTTGGAATCGAGCATGTCGGTCTCTCGTTTATCAAAGTTTGGTCAAGGACAGGCCGGCCCAGGTGGCGAGCAGCCCGCCGAACACGCTGATGCCCAGGTACCCGAAGGCGACCAGGGCCTGGCCGCTTTCCAGCAGGCGCAGCGTGTCCAGTGAAAAGGATGAAAAGGTCGTCAGACCGCCTACAAAGCCGACAATCAAGCCGGCGCGAATCTCAATCGGCACTTCCGGGCGCAACAGGAACCAGCCATACAACAGCCCGATAATCAGGCACCCCACCAGATTGACCGCCAGGGTCGCCGCGTAAAAATGCTTTGGCCAGTTGGCGCTCACCCACGTCCCGGTGGCGAAACGCAATAATGTACCAGCGATGCCGGCAGTGGACACGGCAAGAATCGTCTTGAGCACTACTTTCTCCGCTGCCTGGGACTGAGATGGTCGAGTTGAGCGAGGTGATTGAGCTTTTCGCCGATCTTCAGCTCCAGGTCACGGGGCACCGGCTGGTAGAGCGGCAACGGCTCAAGCTCATCGGGGAAATAATCTTCGCCGGCGGCGTAGGCGTCCGGCTCATCGTGGGCGTAGCGGTATTCATCGCCGTAGCCCAGCTGCTTCATCAGCTTGGTCGGCGCATTGCGCAGGTGCATCGGCACTTCGAGGGAGCCGTGTTCGGCCGCCGCGCGCAATGCCGATTTGAAGCCCATGTACACCGCATTGCTTTTTGGCGCGCAGGCGAGATAAGTGATGGCCTGGGCCACCGCCAGCTCGCCTTCCGGGCTGCCGAGGCGCTCCTGCACGTCCCAGGCGGCGAGGCACAGGCTCAGGGCGCGCGGGTCGGCGTTGCCGATGTCTTCGCTGGCCATGCGCACCACACGGCGCGCCAGGTACAACGGGTCGCAACCGCCATCGATCATGCGCGCAAACCAGTACAACGCGCCGTCCGGGTTGGAGCCGCGCACCGATTTGTGCAGCGCCGAAATCTGGTCGTAGAAGGCTTCGCCGCCCTTGTCGAAACGTCGACGCGTATCGCCCAACAGGCTTTGCAGGAGATCGACGCCAATCTCGCTGCCGTCTTCGGCCAGGTCCGAGGCGTTTTCCAGCAGGTTGAGAAAACGCCGGCCATCGCCATCGGCGGCGGTGAGCAGAATCTGAAAGCCTTCGTCGCTGACGCTCAACTGGCGCTTGCCCAGGCCCTTGTCTTCGCCCAGGGCGCGCTGCAGCAGCTTTTGCATGGCGGCGGCGTCCAGGCTCTTGAGCACATAGACCCGCGCCCGCGAGAGCAAGGCGTTGTTGAGTTCGAAAGAGGGGTTTTCGGTGGTGGCGCCGATAAAGATCAGCGTGCCGTCCTCGACGTAGGGCAGGAACGCATCCTGCTGCGACTTGTTGAAGCGATGCACTTCGTCGACGAACAGGATGGTGCGCTTGCCGTACTGGCCGGCCTGCTGCTTGGCGACTTCCACCGCCTGGCGGATTTCCTTGACCCCGGCGAGTACCGCCGAGACCGTTTCAAAGTGGGCGTCCGAGACTTTGGCCAGCAGCCGCGCCAGGGTGGTCTTGCCCACGCCGGGCGGGCCCCAGAAAATCATCGAGTGCAGTGCACCCTGCTCCAGGGCTTCGCGCAGGGGCTTGCCGCGCGCGAGCAGGTGTTCCTGACCGACATACTCATCCAGGTTGGTCGAGCGCAGGCGCGCGGCCAGGGGCTGGGCAATCGGATCACTTCGAAACAGGTCCATGGGCAGCGTTTGTAACCTCTGGGCAGTTTATTCCTGGATCACGTCGGCACCCTTGGGGATGTCGAACTTGAACCGGGACGCGGGCACCGGCGTATTGGCCTTGACCCCGGTGAACAGGATATCGGTGCGCTGGCCGACGCTGTCGATCAGGCGCATGTTGTTGATCACGCCATTGCCGAACGACAGTTGCAGGCTGTCAAACAACGTGTCTTTGGATTTGGGCTTGAGGGTGAACTCGATCACGTTGCTGGTTTGCTTGGAGGTGATGTCGAAGCTGTCGTTGATTTTCGACACATCACCGGACAGCAGCAGCGCCGGAGTCTGATTCAGGCGTGGGTCGAGCTTCTTGATGGTCGCCTGCTCCAAATCCGGGTCCCACAGCGTAACCTTCTGGCCGTCGGAGACGATGGTCTGCTCGGACTTGCCTTCGGTGTGCCAGTAGAACAGGCCGGGGCGCTGCACGGCCATCTCGCCGGCGGTTTCCTGCAAGCGGGTGCCGCCAGCGTCCAGGGTCAACTGGGAGAAGCGCGCGGTGAGGGTCTGGGATTTGTCCAGCAGGTTTTTCAGGCTGGCGACGGAGGCCGGGTCGGCGTGGGCCGAAACAGCAGTCAGGGCCAGGGCCGGCAACAACAGCATGCGGATAAGGCGCATGGGAGTCCTCATTGAGTAATCAGGGCGCGCCGCGTGCTGCCACGCGGCGCGAGGTCAGTCGCGCGCCTGCCCGGGGGCAATGACTTCGCGCGAGCCGTTGGTGTTCATTGCAGTGACGACGCCGGCGTTTTCCATCGATTCGATCATGCGCGCGGCGCGGTTGTAGCCGATCTTCAGCTTGCGCTGCACGGCGGAGATCGAGGCGCGACGGCTTTCCAGCACGAAGGCCACGGCCTCGTCGTAGAGCGCATCGGTTTCGGCATCATCGTCGCCGCCGCTGCCGCCGTCGAAGCCGCTGCCGGCCTCTTCCACACCGGCGAGGATGTCGTCGTTGTATTCCGGCGCACCGCGCAGTTTCCACGCCTCAACCACGCGGTGCACTTCGTCATCGGACACGAAGGCGCCGTGCACGCGGATCGGCAGGCTGGTGCCGGGCGGCATGTAGAGCATGTCGCCGTGGCCCAGCAACTGCTCGGCGCCGCCCTGGTCGATGATGGTCCGTGAGTCGATCTTGCTCGACACCTGGAACGCCATGCGCGTCGGAATGTTGGCCTTGATCAGGCCGGTGATCACGTCCACCGACGGGCGCTGGGTGGCGAGGATCAGGTGGATACCGGCGGCACGCGCCTTCTGCGCGATCCGCGCAATCAGTTCTTCGACCTTCTTGCCGACGATCATCATCATGTCGGCAAATTCGTCGACCACTACCACAATGGTCGGCAGCTTGGTCAACAGCGGCGCTTCGTCGTGAATGCTTTCGCGCTTGTACAGCGGATCGGCCAGCGGGGTGCCGGCGTCCTGGGCTTCCTTGACCTTGGCATTGAAGCCCGACAGGTTACGCACGCCCATCTTGGCCATCAGCTTGTAGCGCCGCTCCATCTCGGCCACGCTCCAGCGCAGGGCGTTGGCGGCGTCCTTCATGTCGGTGACCACCGGGCACAGCAGGTGCGGAATGCCTTCGTAGATCGACAGCTCGAGCATCTTCGGGTCGATCATGATCAGCTTGGCGTCGTCCGGGCCGGACTTGAACAGGATCGACAGAATCATCGCGTTCACGCCCACCGACTTACCGGAACCGGTGGTACCGGCCACCAGCAGGTGAGGCATTTTCGCCAGGTCCGTGATCACCGGCTTGCCACCGATGTCATGACCCAGGGCCAGGGTGACCGGCGATTTGAAGTTGTCGTATTCCGGGGTCGACAGCACCTCGGAGAAGCGCACGATCTGGCGGTCCTCGTTGGGAATCTCGATACCCACGGTGGTCTTGCCGGGGATCACTTCCACCACCCGCACGCTGGTCACGGCCAGGGAACGCGCCAGGTCTTTGGCCAGGTTGGAAATACGGCTGACCTTTACACCGGCGGCCGGCTGGATTTCGTAACGCGTGATCACCGGGCCCGGGTGGATCGAGTCCACCGAGACTTCGACGCCGAATTCCTTGAGCTTGATTTCCAGCAGGTGGCCGACCGCCGCCAGGGATTCCGGGGAATAGTTGAGTTGTTTCTTTTCGGCCGGGTCGAGAATCGAGATCGGCGGCAAGGTGCCTTCCACGGCGCTGTCGATGAACAACGGCGCCTGTTTCTCTTTCTGCACGCGATTGCTCGGCTCGGGAGCCTTTGTCGGTGCCGGGGCGATCACCGGCGGCACCTGCTTCTCGCGGTCCGACATGTGCTTGCTCAGGGCCTGCTCGCGCTCGATCAGGCGCTCCTTGACCTTGGCCTGCTCACGGCGGTCCGGCGTGGTCGGCGCGACCACCTCGTTGACGCGGGTGTCCACCTCGCGCAACTGCGCCACCATGCGCTTGCGCTCAACACGGGCCGACCACCAGCGGTTGGCGGCGCCCTGGAACAGCTCCAGCAGGTCGAGGGTGATCTTGCCGGTCACGTCCATCACCTTGAACCACGACAGGTCGGTGAACACCGTGAGGCCGAACAGGAACAGCGCGATGAACATCAGCGTGCTGCCCTGGATATTCAGGCTCTTGCGTGCCAGGTCGCCGAGGCTTTCGCCCAGCGCGCCGCCCGCGCCCGCTGGCAGGCCGGTGGGCGCATGAAAGTGAATATGCGCCAGCGCGGCGCCGGACAGCACGAGGAATACCAGACCGATCAGGCGCCAGGAGAACAGCCAGCCGCTCCACTGCCACGGCTCGTGACGCTGGCGGAAGATCTGCCAGGTCTTGATCGCCAGCAGCAACGGGAAGATATAGGCGAAGTAACCCAACACCATGAACAGGATATCGGCGCTATAGGAACCGGCAGGCCCGCCGAAGTTCTGCACGTCTTCGATCTTGCTGTTGTGGCTCCAGCCCGGATCGTCCTTGCCATAGGTAAGCAAGGCCATCATCAGGAACAGGCACAGGGCACCGATGGCGATCAGCGCACCTTCCTTGAGTCGGTAGTGCAGGTGCTGGCGCCAGGCCGGCACGACTGCTGCTTTGGGTGTTGCGGCGGATTTCTTCAAAACGGGTCTTTTCCTGCGCCTTTGGCGCGTCCATCTGTTGAATGACTGCACATGCTGCCCAATCCGAGCAGCTGAAAAATGAACGAATGTCGGTAAATCTACTGTTAACACAGGGCGTTGGACAGGCGAAACGACGATAACGCCACGATGGCCGCATTGTACGGGTTTGCGTGCGTGATGCCACACACTTGCCCCTCACCCGCCAGCCTGGACAATTGGCGTGTCATGGCCTGTTCAATTTGAGCATGCATTGCCTTAGCTGACAAAGGCTTATGCGTGGTTTTTATCATTCAAGGCAAGCTTGGCAAAGGGCCTGCACTGGCACGACCCGATTACGACCCCACCCCTTGCGCAGAGTTGCAGAAACACCCGTTTACGCTAATACCCGACAATGTGCCCTTGGCACTGGCCGTGCGCTGCCACGTCGACAATAATCATCGCTCAAGCGGCAGGCGTCATATCTGCCACTCCCCTCCCCTTCTGCAAAGCCTGGATGCCATGCTGACCTGGTTACAACGCGACAACCTGACTTTTCCGCCGCTGGCCAAAGCCATGCGTGAACCCAATGGTTTGCTGGCCGCCGGTGGCGACCTGTCGGCCGAACGGCTGATCCAGGCTTACCGCCACGGCTGTTTTCCCTGGTTCTCCGAGGGGCAGCCGATTCTCTGGTGGTCCCCGGACCCGCGCACGGTGATATTCCCCGACGAACTGCACGTGTCACGCAGCCTGGGCAAGTTGCTGCGCCAGCAGCGCTACAGTGTGACGTTCGATCAGGACTTCGCTGCGGTGATCCAGGCCTGCGCCGCGCCGCGCAGCTATGCCGACGGCACCTGGATCACCGAAGGCATCCAGAGCGCGTACCTGGCGCTGCATCAGAGAGGTTATGCGCATTCGGTAGAGGTATGGGACGAGGGTGAACTGGTAGGCGGACTTTACGGCCTGGCGATGGGCCAGTTGTTCTTTGGCGAATCCATGTTCAGCCGTGCCGACAATGCCTCGAAATTCGGCTTTGCCACTCTTACAAGGCAATTACAGGCCTGGGGGTTCGTGCTGATCGACTGCCAGATGCCCAACGATCACCTGCACAGCCTCGGCGCACGCGCCATCCCACGCAGTGAGTTTGCCGATTTCCTGTACAAACATCTGGATCAGCCCAACGCAGGCCCGTGGGTTTCCTAGGCGACATCCGCGCACCTGGCTTACACTTATTTCAAAGCTTATCCGAGGGTTGATCATGACCGAGCTGGCGCGCTTGAAGTTTTATGCCACTCAAGCCCACTCCTGCAGCTATCTGCCCGATGAGCAGGCCACCACGCTGTTCCTCGACCCCAGCCAGCCCATGGACGTGCATGTGTACGCCGACCTCTCGGAGATGGGGTTTCGGCGCAGCGGCGATCACCTGTACCGACCGCACTGCCAGCACTGCAATGCCTGTGTGCCGGCACGCATCCCGGTGGCGCAGTTTGTGCCGGACCGTAACCAGAAGCGCATTCTCAAGCGCAACGCCGACCTGACGGTGACGCCGGCCCTGCCCAGGTTCACCGAGGAATACTTCGACCTCTATCAGCGCTATATCGAACAGCGGCATGCCGACGGCGATATGTTCCCGCCCAGCCGCGACCAGTTTTCCACCTTTCTGGTGCGCGACCTGCCTTTTTCACGTTTTTACGAGTTTCGCCTGGAAGGTCGTCTGGTGGCCATCGCCGTCACCGACTTGCTGCCCAACGGCCTGTCGGCGGTCTACACCTTCTATGAGCCCAGGGAAGAGCGTCGCAGCCTCGGACGCTTTGCAATCCTGTGGCAGATTGGCGAGACGCTGCGCCAGGAACTGGAGGCGGTGTACCTTGGTTACTGGATCAAAAACTGCCAAAAGATGAACTACAAGACCCAATATCGGCCCATTGAGCTACTGATTAATCAAAGATGGGTCACGCTTAACTAGAACCCCTTGGCTTGAACACCCTTTTTCGGGCACAATGCACGCCGCTTTTGCCTGGCGCAGTTGCACCGGGCCATTCACTGGATACCGAGGGCTTTACTGCATGTCGAAAGAAGACAGCTTCGAAATGGAAGGCACTGTCGTCGACACCCTGCCCAACACCATGTTTCGTGTGGAGTTGGAAAATGGGCACGTCGTAACCGCGCATATCTCCGGCAAGATGCGCAAGAACTACATCCGTATTCTTACCGGTGACAAAGTGCGCGTCGAGCTGACGCCCTATGACTTGAGCAAAGGGCGCATCACTTACCGCGCTCGCTAAGCAAGTCAATACAAAACGCCCGGTTATGCCGGGCGTTTTTGTGTGTGCGTATTATTTATTTACCAACACCGCACATCGAATGTGGGAGGGGGCTTGCTCCCGATGGCGGTGTGTCAGCCACGTATCAAGTGACTGACACACCGCCATCGGGAGCAAGCCCCCTCCTACATTTTGATCTCCGCTGTCTTGAAAGTGGATTGTAGACAGCAAAAAGGCGCCTTTCGGCGCCTTTCGGCGCCTTTTGTATTGCTGTGGAGCGATCAGGCCATTTCTGCGGTGGTCTCGAACTCGAAGGTCAACTCGCCATCCTTCAAATCGATATGCACCACGCCGCCATGGTCGGCGAGTTCACCGAACAGGATCTCTTCGGCCAATGGCCGCTTGATCTTGTCCTGAATCAGACGCGCCATCGGGCGAGCGCCCATTGCCGCGTCGTAACCACCCTCGGCGATCCAGCTGCGCGCCGCTTCCGTTACGTCCAACTGCACGCGCTTGTCTTCCAGCTGCGCCTGAAGTTCGGTAAGGAACTTGTCCACCACGCTCTTGATAACCTCATGGCTAAGGCGACCAAACTGGATGATGGTGTCCAGACGGTTACGGAACTCCGGCGTAAAGCTCTTCTTGATCACTTCCATCGCATCGGAAGAGTGATCCTGATGACTGAAGCCAATCGAAGCCCGCGCGGCGGTTTCGGCACCGGCGTTGGTGGTCATGATCACGATCACATTGCGGAAGTCCGCCTTGCGCCCGTTGTTGTCGGTCAGGGTACCGTGGTCCATCACCTGCAACAGCAGGTTGAAGACTTCCGGGTGGGCCTTCTCGATTTCATCGAGCAGCAGAACGCAATGCGGTTGCTTGGTAATGGCCTCGGTCAACAGACCGCCCTGGTCGAAACCGACATAGCCCGGCGGTGCACCGATCAGGCGCGACACGGTGTGGCGCTCCATGTATTCGGACATGTCGAAGCGCACCAACTCGATACCCATGGCCTTGGCCAGTTGCCGCGCAGCTTCGGTCTTGCCGACGCCGGTAGGGCCTGCGAACAGGAACGAACCGACCGGCTTGTCCGGCGACTTGAGGCCCGCACGCGACAGCTTGATGGCCGTGGACAGCGAATCGATCGCCGCATCCTGGCCGAACACGGTGAGCTTGAGGTCACGCTCCAGGTTACGCAGCAGCTCCTTGTCGGAACTGGTGACGTGTTTTGGCGGAATCCGCGCGATCTTCGCCACGATGTCCTCGACCTGAGGCACATCGATGCGCTTCACACGTTTTTCGACCGGCTGCAGGCGCTGGTAGGCACCCGCCTCGTCGATCACATCGATGGCCTTGTCCGGCATATGGCGGTCATTGATGTAGCGTGATGCCAGCTCGGCCGCCGCGCGCAACGCCTCATCGGTGTACTCGATGCCATGGTGCGCTTCGAAGCGCCCCTTGAGCCCGCGCAGAATGCCGATGGTGTCTTCAACCGAAGGCTCGGAGACATCGACTTTCTGGAAGCGCCGTGCCAGAGCACGGTCTTTCTCGAAGATGCCGCGAAATTCCTGGAATGTCGTCGAACCGATGCAACGAATATCACCCGACGACAGTAATGGCTTGAGCAGGTTGGAAGCATCCATCACACCGCCGGACGCCGCACCGGCACCGATGATGGTGTGGATTTCGTCGATGAACAGAATGGCTTGCGGGCGTTTTTTCAGCTCGCCGAGCAGCGCCTTGAAACGCTTCTCGAAGTCACCACGGTACTTGGTGCCGGCAAGCAACGCGCCGAGATCAAGAGAGTAGACGACGCTGTTGGCCAGTAGATCCGGTACCTGGTTGTCGACGATGCGCTTGGCGAGGCCTTCGGCAATCGCCGTCTTGCCAACGCCGGCCTCACCCACCAGCAGCGGGTTGTTCTTGCGCCGACGTGCAAGGATCTGCGCCACGCGCTCGACTTCAAGCTCACGTCCTACCAGCGGATCGATCCGCCCCTGGCGCGCCAGCTCGTTGAGGTTGCTGGCGTAGGCATCCAGCGGGTTGCTTGAAGAAGAAGACTCACCGCCCTCGTCGTCCTGCATATCCTGCTCACCCTCGGAATGATCGCCATGCCCGGGCACCTTGGAGATACCGTGGGCGATGTAATTGACCACATCGATACGGGCCACGCTCTGCTGCTTGAGCAGGAACACGGCCTGGCTTTCCTGTTCACTGAAGATGGCCACAAGCACATTGGCGCCTGTGACTTCACGCTTGCCGGAGCTCTGAACGTGGAACACAGCACGCTGCAATACCCGCTGAAAGCCCAGGGTTGGCTGGGTTTCGCGGTCCTCGTCATGCACGGGGATCAGCGGCGTGGTGGAGTCGATAAACTCCTGCAGGTCATGCTTGAGTTTGTCGAGGTTGGCGCCGCACGCACGTAGAACGGTGGCGGCAGCTTCGTTATCCAAAAGTGCCAGCAGCAGGTGTTCGACGGTCATGAATTCATGACGCTTCGAACGAGCCTCCTTGAAGGCAAGATTGAGGGTGACTTCGAGCTCGCGGTTTAACATAGCTTCACCTCATACCCAAGTGGTCGGCGTTAACCGTCCTTCTCGATTTCACAGAGTAGCGGATGCTGGCTTTCCCTGGCGTACTGGTTGACCTGCATGGCCTTTGTCTCGGCGATGTCGCGGGTAAACACTCCACATACTGCCCGTCCTTCTGTGTGAACGGCCAGCATTACCTTGGTCGCCAACTCGCGGTTCAGGTTAAAAAACACCTCGAGCACTTCGACCACGAAATCCATCGGTGTGTAGTCATCATTGAACAAAACCACCTTGTACATCGGCGGCGCCTGTAAAGCAGGCTTGGCCTCCTGAACAGCAATGCCTGCAGAACCGTCGTCATCGTGTTGGTGATCCGGGCGATCCTGATTGAAGGTTAGTCGAATCTGGCTGATTGCATGCATGGAAAGAAAGGTTCGTCAGTGGTTCAATAACAGTGGTGGGGGCGGGCTGTCAGAATTTCAACTCCCGACGGCGGGTCGCCTTGACTATCGGCAAATCGGTGTTACAACCAATAGAACCCACAGTGGGTAAAAAAGGTCCGCGCAGTCAACCTTATTTATTCGGGTTAGGACGGATAAACTGGATGATACTCCAGTGATGGAGTCTGGTGCAGAGGGATATGGTATGTCTGTGAACTGGCCTAATGATTTTGGACACTTCAATCGGGCGCTATGATAGCGCCCAAATCTGAGGTGTTTGGATATGCGTAAATCTTATTCGAGTGAGTTCAAGCTCAAGGCTGCCAGCATGGTGTTGGATGAAGGTCAGCCGGTTACCGAAGTCTGTGCCAGCCTGAATATCGGCCCCACAGCCCTACGCCGCTGGATCGATCAAGTGCAAAAAGAACGCTTGGGCTCGACTCCGGTAGGGGCCAAGGCGATTACCGCTGATCAACGAGAAATCCAGAGGCTCAAAGCTCTGCTTAGAGAGAAAGACCTGGATATCGAAATCCTAAAAAAGGCCAGTGCTCTCCTGCTTTTGGACGCCAAAGATCATTCACGCTGATCGATGAGCTGGACGAGCAGTACGGCGTTAAAAGGTGTTGCCGGGTGTTTGGGGTCAACCGCAGTAGCTTCTACGCCTGGCGCCAGCGCCAAGGCAGAGCAAATCCCGAACGGGACAAGCTCAAAGCCGCGCTGGTCAGGCACCACAAGGCGTCCAGAGAGTCGGCCGGCGCACGTACTTTGTCCAAGGAGCTACAAGCCAAAGGGCATCGTATCGGACGTTACATGGCTCGCAGTTTGATGCGCGAAGCTGGCATCGCTAGTCGTCAGCGCAGGCGCCATAAGTACAAGTCGCCGGGCGTGGAGGCCTTGGTAGCGCCGCACATGCTCAAGCGGAAATTTGACGTGACGGCGGTTAATCAGGTGTGGTGTGGCGACGTGACTTACATCAAGGTCGGCAAGCGGTGGATGTACTTCGCAGCCATTTTGGATCTGTACGCTCGCAGGATCGTAGGCTGGTCGTTCTCGATGATTTCCGATGCCAACCTGACCTGCGAAGCACTAGGCATGGCAGTGGAGCTACGGGGCCATCCTCAGGATGTGTTGTTTCATTCTGACCAAGGTTGTCAGTACACCAGTCATAAATTCAGAAATTTGCTGCTGAAACATGGATTTAGGCAAAGCATGAGCCGTAAAGGCGAGTGCTGGGACAACGCTCCAATGGAGCGTTTCTTTGGCAGTTTGAAGTCGGAGTGGGTGCCTGAAACGGGTTACAAACTCGAACATGAGGCCCGAGCAGACGTGCAGCGCTATGTCTCGCGCTACAACATCAGCAGACCTCATAGCTACAACGACTACCGGTCGCCGGTCTCCAAGGAAAGGTTGGCGGCGTGAACCTTAATCAGTGTCCAAGATTACTTGACCAGTTCACTGGCGTCAAGATCAATGGCAAGGTCAAATGGTTCAACAATGCCAAAGGGTATGGATTCATTGTTCAAGATGGCAAGTCCGAGGACCTTTTTGCGCATTACTCGGCAATTAGCATGGAGGGGTACAAAACGCTGAAAGCGGGCCAACCGGTGTCTTTTGAGATCATTCAGGGACCCAAGGGTCTGCACGCCATCGCTATTTGTGCTGTTTGCGAACAAAGCCCGGAAAAAACCCATGACGAAACACACGAGAAAAAACACAACGCGCAGATTGCTCCGCAGGAAATAAAAGAACCGGCCTAGCCAGGTACTGAGCCGAGCGCTCTGCAAAATAAAACCGGCCACCCTGGATTGATCAGGATGGCCGGTTTTTTTCAACCTCGTTTTACATATGCGAAATCAACGCATCGCCAAAACCCGACGACGACACCAGCGTCGCCCCGTCCATCAGGCGCTCGAAGTCATACGTCACGGTCTTGGCCGAAATAGCCCCGTTAGTGCCTTTAATGATCAGGTCTGCTGCCTCTGTCCAGCCCATATGGCGCAGCATCATTTCTGCCGACAGAATCAGCGAGCCCGGGTTGACCTGGTCCTTGCCCGCGTACTTGGGCGCCGTTCCATGGGTAGCCTCGAACATGGCCACGGTATCGGAAAGGTTGGCGCCAGGCGCAATGCCGATACCTCCCACTTCCGCCGCCAGCGCATCGGACAGGTAGTCGCCGTTGAGGTTTAGCGTGGCGATCACGTCATATTCAGCCGGGCGCAGCAGGATCTGCTGGAGCATGGCGTCGGCAATGGCGTCCTTGACCACTACCTTCTTGCCGGTCTTGGGATTCTTGAACTGCATCCATGGGCCGCCGTCGAGCAGGGTCGCGCCAAATTCCTTCTCGGCAATGCCGTAGGCCCATTCCTTGAAGGCACCCTCGGTGAACTTCATGATGTTGCCTTTGTGCACGATGGTCAGCGATTCACGGTCATTGTCCACCACATACTGCAGGGCCTTGCGCGCCAGACGCTCGGTGCCCTCTTTAGATACGGGTTTGACGCCAATCCCGCAGTCCTGGTCGAAGCGGATCTTGGTGACGCCCATTTCCTCCTTGAGAAACTTGATCACCTTGATCGCTTCCGGCGAGCCGGCCTTCCATTCGATGCCGGCGTAAATGTCCTCGGAGTTTTCGCGGAAGATGGTCATGTCCACATCCCCTGGCTTTTTCACCGGGCTGGGTACACCTTCAAACCAACGTACCGGGCGCAGGCACACGTAGAGGTCCAGTTGCTGACGCAGGGCCACGTTCAGCGAACGGATCCCGCCACCCACTGGCGTGGTCAGCGGGCCCTTGATGGACACCACGTAATCCTTGACCGCATCGAGGGTTTCCTGGGGCAGCCAGGTGTCCTGATCGTAGACCTGAGTTGCCTTCTCGCCGGCATACACCTCCATCCAGGAGATTTTGCGCTTGCCACCGTAGGCCTTTTCAACCGCTGCATCGACCACCTTGATCATTACCGGGCTGATGTCGACGCCGATGCCATCACCTTCAATGTAAGGGATGATCGGGTGGTCAGGCACATTGAGCGAATGGTCTGCATTGACGGTGATTTTGTCGCCGACGGCCGGAACCTGAATCTTCTGGTATCCCATGCTGAACTCCATCTATGGATTAAACATCTGGCTGCGTTCGAGCCTACTCCAGATAAATGACACCTGACACCTGGCGCCCTGCTCATTTGCGTCGAAAACAGCATCATTTGTGGCCTACAAGCTTTATACCCATGGCAAAATCGCCAATCCTGAGCACATCGCGCAACCTCTGGCGCGCCCCGCCCGCCTGCGACCTTTAGACCAATGGACGACACACCTTTTGTGTGAAGGCTCTACGTCAGCATAGCGACCTATGTATAATGCCGCCGCTGACCCAAGAGTCACGACGGCTGACCGCTCTGGAACAGGTGCCTTCAGCTGCCGAGCCGGACTACTACAATAGTCCACCCGCTTGACGCTCGACTGATGCAACTCAACATCACCGCGAAGAAACCTCGACATTTCGCTCATGGATGACTTTGAACGAACGCGCTCAACCCAGGCGCATCTCGAGTTTCTGCGCACGCTTTCAGCAAATGAAGAGAGTTAATCCGAATATGCCCACCCGCTCGAAGATCATCTATACCTTCACCGACGAAGCCCCGGCCCTCGCCACCTATTCATTGCTGCCTATCGTAGAGGCCTTCACCGCTTCCGCTGATATTGCCGTGGAAACCCGCGATATTTCCCTCGCCGGGCGCATCCTCGCAAGCTTCCCCGAGCAACTGGGCGCCAAGGCTGTAGCGGACCACCTCGCCGAACTGGGCGACCTGGCCGTAACCCCTGAAGCCAACATCATCAAGCTGCCTAACATCAGCGCCTCGACCCCGCAGCTGCAAGCCGCGATCAAGGAACTGCAGGCCCAGGGCCATGCCCTGCCGGACTACCCGGAAACCGTAACCACCGACGCGGAAAAAGAAACCCGTGCGCGTTACGACAAGGTCAAGGGCAGCGCCGTGAACCCGGTACTGCGCGAAGGCAACTCCGACCGCCGCGCACCGCTGTCGGTCAAAAACTACGCGCGCAAGCACCCGCATAAAATGGGCGCCTGGGCAGCTGACTCCAAGTCCCACATCGCGCACATGAGCAATGGCGACTTCTACGGCAGCGAAAAATCCGTACAGATCGACGCCGCTGACGCAGTCAAGATCGAACTGGTCGCTCAGGACGGCACTTCCAGCGTCCTCAAAGAGAAGACCTCGGTACAGGCCGGCGAAATCATCGACACCGCCGTGCTGAGCAAAAACGCACTGCGCAGCTTCATCGCCGCGGAAATCGAAGACGCCAAGAAACAAGGCGTGCTGCTGTCGGTTCACCTCAAGGCCACCATGATGAAGGTCTCCGACCCGATCATGTTCGGCCAGATCGTTGCCGAGTTCTATAAGGACGCCCTGACCAAGCACGCCGCCGTGCTTGAGCAGATCGGCTTCAACCTGAACAACGGCATCGGCGACCTGTACGCACGCATCAAGGCCCTGCCGGCCGAGCAGCAAGCGCAGATCGAAGCGGATATCCAGGCGGTCTACGCCGCTCGCCCATCCCTGGCGATGGTCAACTCCGACAAGGGCATCACCAACCTGCACGTGCCGAGCGACGTGATCGTCGACGCCTCGATGCCGGCAATGATCCGTGACTCCGGCAAGATGTGGGGCACCGACGGCCAGTTGCACGACACCAAGGCCGTGATCCCGGATCGCTGCTACGCGACCATCTACCAGGCGGTCATCGAAGACTGCAAGGCTCATGGCGCCTTCGACCCGACTACCATGGGCAGCGTGCCGAACGTGGGCCTGATGGCCAAGAAAGCCGAAGAGTACGGCTCCCACGACAAGACGTTCCAGATCAAGGCTGACGGCGTTGTGCGCGTCACCGACAGCAAGGGCAACCTGCTGATGGAACAGACCGTCGAAGCCGGCGACATCTTCCGCATGTGCCAGACCAAGGACGCGCCGATTCAGGACTGGGTCAAGCTTGCCGTCAACCGTGCCCGCGCCAGCGACACCCCGGCCATCTTCTGGCTCGACCCACAGCGCGCACACGATAGCGTCGTGGTCGAGAAAGTTCAGGCCTACCTGAAAGACCACAACACTGAAGGCCTGGACATCCGCATCATGTCGCCGGTCGACGCGATGAAGTTCACCCTGGAACGCACCCGCAAGGGTCTGGACACCATCTCGGTGACCGGCAACGTCCTGCGCGACTACCTGACCGACCTGTTCCCGATCATGGAACTGGGCACCAGTGCCAAGATGCTGTCGATCGTGCCACTGATGAACGGCGGCGGCCTGTTCGAAACCGGCGCCGGCGGTTCGGCGCCCAAGCACGTGCAGCAACTGCTGGAAGAAAACTTCCTGCGCTGGGACTCCCTGGGCGAGTTCCTGGCCCTGGCCGCGTCCCTTGAACATCTGGGTGTGACGTACAACAACCCGAAAGCCCTGGTACTGTCCAAAACCCTGGACCAGGCCACCGGCCAGTTCCTGGACAACAACAAGTCGCCTTCGCGCAAAGTCGGCAACATCGACAACCGCGGCAGCCACTTCTACCTGGCGCTGTACTGGGCCCAGGCCCTGGCCGCCCAGACTGAAGATACCGCGCTGCAGGCGCAGTTCGGCGAACTGGCCAACACCCTGGCCGCGAACGAAGCAACCATCGTTGCCGAGCTCAACGCCGTACAGGGCAAGCCTGTGGACATCGGTGGCTACTACGCGCCGAACCCTGAGCTGACCAGCAAGGCCATGCGCCCGAGCAATACGCTCAATGCGGCGATTGCCAAGTTGAAGTAAGGCTGTAACGCAGCACCACGAACCCCGGCCGAGTGCCGGGGTTTGTGCTTCCACCGCTCAGCCACTGAAGAAACCCGATCAAACTGTGGGAGGGGGCTTGCTCCCGATGGCGGTGTGTCAGACTCTGACAGGTCGCTGAACCACCGCCATCGGGAGCAAGCCCCCTCCCACACTGGCTATGATTCTATCCAGGATCGCGCTGTATTCTGCAATAGAGAGATTTGCCCATGACCTGGCAACCCCACATCACCGTCGCCACCCTCGTCGAAGACAATGGCCGCTTCCTGATGGTCGAAGAACTCAAGGGCGGCCGCGCTGTGCTCAATCAGCCCGCCGGCCACCTAGACCCGAACGAAACCCTCACCGAAGCCGCCGTGCGCGAAACCCTCGAAGAAACCGGCTGGGATGTCGAAGCCACCGGCATCGTCGGCATTTACCTCTACACCGCACCGAGCAATGGCGTGACCTACCAGCGTGTATGCTTTATCGCCAAAGCGCTTAAGCACCACCCCGACTATCAACTCGACGACGGCATCCTGCGCGCCCGCTGGCTGTCCCGTGACGAATTGATCACCCTGCGCGCCGACTGGCGCAGCGAGCTGATCATCCGCTGTATCGATGATTATCTGGCCGGCCAGAGGCACAGTCTGGAATTGATCCGCCCTTCTCTTTAGCCTTAGCGGCTGCGGCCTGCTAGAATCGCGTCCTTTTTCAAGACACCCGTTGAAACCCTATGCGTGATCCAGCCCCTTCTGACACACAAAAGAAGCGCGTCATCGTCGGCATGTCCGGCGGCGTGGATTCTTCCGTTTCCGCCGTTCTGCTCATGGAGCAGGGTTATGAGGTGGAAGGCCTGTTCATGAAGAACTGGGAAGAAGACGATGGAACCGAATACTGCACCGCCATGGACGACCTGGCGGATGCCCAGGCTGTGTGCGACAAGATCGGCATCAAGCTGCACACCGCCAACTTCGCCGCCGAGTACTGGGACAATGTGTTCGAGCACTTCCTGGCCGAATACAAGGCCGGCCGCACGCCGAACCCGGACATCCTGTGCAACCGCGAAATCAAGTTCAAGGCGTTCCTCGACTACGCCCTGATGCTCGGCGCCGACCTGATCGCCACCGGGCACTACGTGCGCCGCCGCGATATCGATGGCCGCACCGAATTGCTCAAGGGCCTGGACCCGAACAAGGACCAGAGCTACTTCCTGCACGCCGTCGGCGGCGAACAGATCGCCAAGACACTGTTCCCGGTGGGCGAGCTGGAAAAACCCGAAGTGCGCAGAATCGCCGAGCAACACGGCCTGGCCACCGCCAAGAAGAAAGACTCCACCGGCATCTGCTTTATCGGTGAGCGCCGTTTCAGCGATTTTCTCAAGCAGTACCTGCCGGCGCAGCCGGGCGAGATCAAGACCCCTTCAGGCGAAGTGATCGGCCGCCACCACGGCCTGATGTACCACACCATCGGCCAGCGCCAGGGCCTGGGCATCGGCGGTTTGAAAGACGCCGGCGAAGAGCCGTGGTACGTGCTGGTCAAGGACCTGGAACACAACGTGCTGGTCGTCGGCCAGGGCAACGAGCACCCGCTGCTGTTCTCCGGCGCGCTGCTCGCTTCCGAGATCTACTGGGTCAACCCTGTAGACCTCAGCACGCCGCGCCGCCTGACCGCCAAGGTGCGCTATCGCCAGGGCGACCAGCCCTGCACCCTGGAAAAAACCGCCAACGGCTACCGCGCCACCTTCGACGACCCGCAACGCGCGGTCACGCCAGGCCAGTCCGTGGTGTTCTACGACGGCGAAATCTGCCTGGGCGGCGGCGTGATTGAAGTCGCGCAAGCCTGGAGCCACCCGGCATGAGCCCGACCCAAGAGCAATTGACGGCGCTCGGCGGCGTGTTCCTCGCGGCGGTGCTGGTGGACAAGATCGCCAGAACCGGCCAGGTCACCGAAGCCGGCCTGACCTGCATGCTCGGCAGCCTGCTGATCCGCGACCCCAAGGACACCCTGGAAGTCTACGGTGGCGACGATCTGGCGCTGCGTGAAGGCTACCGCGCACTGATCGGCGCCCTGGAGCGCGACCCCAGCACCCTGCAGCGCGAGCCGTTGCGTTACGCCCTGTCGATGCTCGGCCTGGAGCGTCAACTGGCCAAGCGCGACGACATGCTCGACACCATCGGCAAACGCCTGCCGCAGATCCAGTCCCAGGTTGAACACTTCGGCCCGGCCCACGAAAACGTGGTCGCAGCCTGCGGCGCGCTGTACCAGGACACCCTGAGCACCCTGCGCCAGCGCATCCAGGTGCACGGCGACATGCGCAACCTGCAGCAACCGAACAACGCTTCGAAGATCCGCGCCCTGCTGCTGGCCGGTATTCGTTCGGCGCGGTTGTGGCGTCAGTTGGGCGGCCATCGCTGGCAGTTGGTGATCAGCCGACGCAAATTGCTCAAAGAGCTTTACCCGTTGATGCGCAACGAATAAGTCGCCGCAACAGACTGTTTTCACGACGTTACGCGTAATACGCCGGTCAGTTGGCAACGGACCGGCGGATCTTTTCATGTATGATACGCGCCCCATTTCGTTGCCCGACTGTCCGAGAGCACCCCATGCAGCTTTCTTCGCTCACTGCGGTTTCCCCTGTTGACGGCCGCTACGCCGGCAAAACCCAGGCCCTGCGCCCTATTTTCAGCGAGTACGGCCTGATCCGTGCGCGCGTGCTGGTTGAAGTGCGCTGGCTCCAGCGCCTGGCCGCACACCCTGGCATCAGCGAAGTGCCGGCGTTCTCCGCCGAAGCCAACGCAGTGCTCAACACCCTGGCGGACAACTTCGCCCTGGAGCACGCCGAGCGTGTGAAAGAGATCGAGCGCACCACCAACCACGACGTCAAAGCCATCGAGTACCTGCTCAAGGAGCAGGCGGCCAAGCTGCCGGAACTGGCCCAGGTCAGCGAGTTCATCCACTTTGCCTGCACCAGCGAGGACATCAACAACCTGTCCCACGCCCTGATGCTGCGCGAAGGCCGCGATGACGTGATGCTGCCGCTGATGCGCCAGACTGCCGAGGCCATCCGTGAACTGGCCGTGCGTTTCGCTGCCGTGCCGATGCTGTCGCGCACCCACGGTCAGCCGGCGTCGCCGACCACCCTGGGTAAAGAGCTGGCCAACGTGGTGTACCGCCTGGAGCGCCAGATCGCTCAGGTGGCGGCCGTGCCGCTGCTGGGCAAGATCAACGGTGCCGTGGGCAACTACAACGCGCACCTGTCGGCCTACCCGGAAATCGACTGGGAAGAAAACGCCCGCGCCTTCATCGAAGACGAGCTGGGCCTGGGCTTCAACCCCTACACCACGCAGATCGAACCTCACGACTACATCGCCGAGCTGTTCGACGCCATTGCGCGCTTCAACACTATCCTGATCGACTTCGACCGTGATATCTGGGGCTACATCTCCCTGGGCTACTTCAAGCAGCGCACCATTGCCGGCGAAATCGGCTCCTCGACCATGCCGCACAAGGTCAACCCGATCGATTTCGAAAACTCCGAAGGCAACCTCGGCATCGCCAACGCACTGTTCCAGCACCTGGCCAGCAAGTTGCCGATCTCCCGCTGGCAGCGCGACCTGACCGACTCCACCGTACTGCGCAACCTCGGCGTGGGCTTTGCCCATAGCGTGATCGCGTACGAAGCCAGCCTCAAAGGCATCAGCAAGCTTGAGCTCAACGAGCAGAAAATCGCCGCTGACCTGGACGCCTGCTGGGAAGTGCTGGCCGAGCCGATCCAGACCGTGATGCGCCGCTACAACATCGAAAACCCCTACGAAAAGCTGAAAGAATTGACGCGCGGCAAGGGCATTAGCCCTGAAGCGCTGCAAACTTTCATCGACGGCCTGGACATGCCAGCCGCGGCCAAGGCCGAGCTGAAACTGCTGACGCCGGCCAACTACATCGGCAACGCTGTCGAGCAAGCCAAACGCATCTGACCATCGCAAGACCCTTGAGACGCCCGGCCGCGCCGGGCGTTTTCATTTCAGTCTTAAAAGTGCTTTTTTTCAATAGGTTACACATGAATCCTGATATCCCTCTTCAACTACTGGGCGGCATCACGGCACGGGAGTTCCTGCGCGACTACTGGCAGAAGAAACCCTTGTTGATCCGCCAGGCCATCCCTGATTTCGAAAGCCCGATCGACGCCGACGAACTGGCAGGCCTGGCGCTGGAAGAAGAAGTCGAATCGCGCCTGGTGATCGAGCATGGCGAGCGTCCGTGGGAACTGCGTCGCGGGCCGTTCGCCGAAGACGCTTTCAGCACCCTGCCCGAGCGCGAGTGGACGCTGCTGGTGCAGGCGGTCGACCAGTTCGTGCCGGAAGTGGCCGAGCTGCTGCAACAGTTCCGCTTCCTGCCGAGCTGGCGCATTGACGACGTGATGATCAGCTTCGCCGCACCGGGCGGCAGCGTGGGCCCGCACTTCGACAATTACGACGTGTTCCTGCTGCAGGCCCAGGGCAAGCGCAACTGGAAGATCGGCCAGATGTGCAACTCCGAGAGCCCGCTGCTGCAGCATGCCGACCTGCGCATCCTCGCCGACTTCGAAGAAAGCGCCGAATGGGTGCTGGAGCCGGGTGACATGCTCTACCTGCCGCCGCGCCTGGCCCATTTTGGCATCGCCGAAGACGACTGCATGACCTACTCGGTGGGTTTCCGCGCCCCAAGCGCCGCCGAAGTGCTGACCCACTTCACCGACTTCCTCAGCCAGTACCTGACCGACGAAGAGCGCTACACCGACGCCGATGCGCAGCCGGTCAGCGACCCACATCAGATCCAGAGCGACGCCCTCGACCGCCTCAAGAGCCTGCTGGCCGAGCACATGAGCGACGAGCGCATGCTGCTCACCTGGTTCGGCCAGTTCATGACCGAACCGCGCTACCCGGAACTGGTGGCCGGCGAAGAGCTGGGCGAAGACGACTTCATCGCCAGCCTGCAGGACGGCGCGATCCTGGTGCGCAACCCGAGCGCGCGCCTGGCATGGTCGGAAGTCGACGACGACGTGCTGCTGTTCGCCAGCGGCCAGAGCCGCTACCTGCCAGGCAAGCTGCGCGAGCTGTTGAAGCTGGTGTGCTCGGCCGATGCGCTGCACAGCGATAACCTCGGCCCATGGCTGGCCGACGAAGATGGCCGTGACCTGCTGTGCGAACTGGTCAAGCAGGGCAGCCTGGGGTTCGCCGATGAATAGGATTCACGTAAGTGTCGCGGACTGGCGAAAGGATATCGACGAGATTCGGCGCATTCGTGAAGCGGTATTTATCGCGGAACAATCGGTTCCACCAGAGCTGGAGTGGGATGCGGACGACGCGAGTGCCATGCACTTTCTGGCGTTTGAAGGCGACTTTCCCATAGGCACCGCGCGTCTGCTGCCCAGCGGCGAGATCGGCCGCGTGTCGGTACTCAAGGACTGGCGCGGGCTGAAAGTGGGCGACAAGCTGATGGAAACGGTGATCGGCGTGGC
This sequence comes from Pseudomonas trivialis, assembly GCF_036864995.1. Taxonomy (NCBI): domain Bacteria; kingdom Pseudomonadati; phylum Pseudomonadota; class Gammaproteobacteria; order Pseudomonadales; family Pseudomonadaceae; genus Pseudomonas; species Pseudomonas trivialis. Next base: position 3,359,523 of record NZ_CP142151.1, read on the forward strand.
CGAGCAACGTGGGCAGACCCGGCAGTTCTTGAGTGCGCAGGTGTACGCAGCGCCGTTTTACGAGCGGTTGGGCTTCAAGATTGTCAGCGATGAGTTTCTGGAGGTCGGGATTCCGCACGTGGATATGGTGCGCGGGGACTGATCCAGGACCGCGTCGCGGCTATCGGGGGCAAGCCCCCTCCCACATTTTGACCGAGTACATCTTCAAGTGTGGGAGGGGGCCTGCCCCCGATGGCTGTTTCAGCAACACCACAAAATGCCCTGCCTTGTCAGGGCATTTTGCTGTCCGGGATTCAACTTGCGACCCGCCAGGCCGACAAACTGGCACTATCCAAGCTTGAACCAATCGCAGAGATCACGGACATGTCCCTACGCACCCTGCTCACCGCCCTCCTCCTGACCACGAGCGTGTCGGCCATGGCCGACACGGCCGTGGTCGACCTGAGCAACCGCACCAGCGCCGACCTGCTGCCCGTGGCGCAAAATTTCATTGGCAAGGACGGCACCGTCAGCGCCTATGGCAATCAGCTGATCGTCAATGCGCAACCGGACAAAATCGAGGGTTTGCGCGCCCTGCTCGCGCAGTTGGACACACCCGCCAAGCGCCTGCTGATCACCGTCGACACCAATGAAAACAACCAGCAAACCAATGGTCAGGTGATCAGCTACAGCACCGAGAGCCGTGAAGGCGGCATCCAGCAGATCCAGGCCAGCGAAGGCGTGCCCGCACTGATCCAGGTGGGTCAGAGCGTGCCGCTGACCAGCACTCAGCAGGACAGTTACGGTCGCCTGCAAAATCAGACCCAGTACCGCAATGTCACCCAGGGTTTCTATGTCACGGCCAGCGTCACCGGCGAGACCGTTCACCTGGCGATCAGTACCAACCGTGACCGCATGAGCCAGGAACGTCCCGATGTAGTGAACGTACAAAGTACTGACACAACCGTCAGCGGCCGCCTGGGCGAGTGGATTTCCCTGGCCGGCATCAACCGCGCGACTCAAGCCGACAAAGCCTCTACAACCCGCAGCTACTCTACTCAGGGCCGCGATGACCTGACTGTACGGGTCAAAGTCGACAGCCTGAACTGAGGCACCAAAAACTGACTGACAAGTCGCACAAAGGCAAATATGTAGTGCCTTTAAAAAAGCACTACAAAACATTTGACGCCCCAAAAAAGGCTGTGCATGATGGCCTCGCTCCCGCTAATACAGGGCCCTGGCAAGGGGCCCTTGAACCCTAACAAGACGCGACGACGAGGTTTATCTCCATGGCACTGACACGCGAACAGCAAATTGCAGCCCTCGAAAAAGACTGGGCTGAAAACCCACGCTGGAAAGGCGTGACCCGCGCTTATTCGGCTGCTGACGTCGTCCGCCTGCGCGGCTCGGTTCAACCTGAGCACACCTTTGCCAAACTCGGCGCCGAGAAGCTGTGGAACCTGGTCACCCAGGGCGCCAAGCCGTCCTTCCGCCCCGACAAGGATTTCGTCAACTGCATGGGCGCCCTCACCGGCGGCCAGGCTGTGCAGCAGGTAAAAGCCGGTATCCAGGCGATCTACCTGTCCGGCTGGCAAGTGGCGGCGGACAACAACTCCGCCGAATCCATGTACCCCGACCAGTCGCTGTACCCGGTGGACTCGGTGCCGACCGTGGTCAAGCGCATCAACAACTCGTTCCGCCGTGCCGACCAGATCCAGTGGAAAGCCGGCAAAGGCCCGGGCGACGAAGGTTACATCGACTACTTCGCCCCCATCGTGGCCGATGCCGAAGCCGGTTTCGGCGGCGTACTCAACGCCTACGAACTGATGAAAAGCATGATCGAGGCAGGCGCTGCCGGCGTGCACTTCGAAGACCAATTGGCCTCGGTGAAAAAATGCGGCCACATGGGCGGCAAGGTGCTGGTTCCGACCCAGGAGGCGGTACAGAAGCTGACCGCTGCGCGCCTGGTCGCCGACGTGGCCGGCACCCCGACCATTATCCTTGCCCGTACCGACGCCAACGCGGCTGACCTCTTGACGTCCGATTGCGATCCGTACGACCAGCCGTTCGTGACCGGCGAACGCACTCAGGAAGGTTTCTACAAGGTGCGCGCCGGCCTCGACCAGGCCATCGCCCGTGGCCTGGCCTATGCGCCGTACGCCGACCTGATCTGGTGCGAAACCGCCAAGCCGGATCTGGACGAAGCGCGTCGTTTCGCCGAAGCGATCAAGAAGGAATACCCGGACCAACTGCTGTCCTACAACTGCTCGCCGTCCTTCAACTGGAAGAAGAACCTGGACGACGCGACCATCGCCAAGTTCCAGCGCGAACTGTCGGCCATGGGCTACAAGCATCAGTTCATCACCCTGGCCGGCATTCACAACATGTGGCACAGCATGTTCAACCTGGCGCACGACTACGCCCGCAATGACATGACCGCCTACGTGAAGCTGCAGGAGCAGGAGTTCGCCGACGCTTCCAAGGGCTACACCTTCGTGGCGCACCAGCAGGAAGTGGGCACCGGCTACTTCGATGACATGACCACCGTGATCCAGGGCGGCACTTCGTCGGTGACTGCGCTGAAGGGTTCGACTGAAGAAGAGCAGTTCCACTAAGACCACAACGCCGCACAGCAAAAAGCCCCGACTGGTTCGGGGCTTTTTGCTGTGCGGCGTGGGGCTCAACTGTGGGAGGGAGCAAGCCCCCTCCCACACTGAATCCTGTGTCGATTGCGCAGGTTTTGCACAAAACATTGATCCAGAGCGGTATCTGCGCACACCGGATCGGTTAAAAAATCCGTTCCAGCAACTAACAGCATTCAACCAAGTAACAACAACTTCCCGCGCCACACGAGAACCATTCCCTTAAACCCCTCACAAACAATAGTCATTATCATTTGGCGCATAAAAACTTGGTTGTCGCGTCAACCGGGCGTAATTGATTCAAAGCCCGCTAATGCCCGCAGAGCAAGGGCTACAGCCCCACAAAGGTGCACTATGTGCTTCATCCACCGAATAATTTCGCCGCAGGAATTTTACTTGCCCGGTGTTTAGCCATAAAATCACCGAGATTGATTGCAGTGCGACATATCGTCACTGCATCGTTACTTTTTCGAGCTCAGAGACCTTTGCTCTCTGTTAAGGATTTCCAGCATGACCGAAGCGACAGGACTCATCGCCCACAACTGGGGCTTTGCCATTTTCCTCCTCGGTGTTGTGGGGCTTTGCGCCTTCATGCTCGGCGTCTCCAGCCTCCTCGGGTCAAAAGCCTGGGGGCGCAGCAAGAATGAACCGTTCGAATCCGGCATGCTGCCTACAGGTGGCGCCCGCTTGCGGCTCTCAGCCAAATTCTATCTGGTCGCGATGCTCTTCGTGATCTTCGATATCGAAGCCCTTTTTCTCTTTGCCTGGTCTGTGTCCGTCCGCGAAAGCGGCTGGACCGGATTCGTCGAAGCCCTCGTTTTCATAGCAATTCTGTTGGCAGGCCTTGTCTACCTATTTCGAGTGGGCGCCCTTGACTGGGCTCCGGAAGCTCGTCGCAAGCGGCAAGCGAAGCTGAAACAATGAGGCTTTGGCGATGCAATACAATCTCACCAGGATCGACCCGGATGCTCCTAACGATCAGTACCCCATCGGCGAACGGGAAACCGTCTCCGATCCGTTAGAAGATCAAGTCCACAAAAACATCTACATGGGCAAGCTCGAAGACGTGCTGAGTGGCGCGGTCAACTGGGGGCGTAAAAACTCCCTGTGGCCGTACAACTTCGGCCTTTCGTGCTGCTACGTGGAAATGACCACCGCCTTCACGGCGCCCCACGACATCGCGCGCTTTGGCGCCGAAGTTATTCGGGCATCGCCGCGCCAGGCGGACTTCATGGTTATCGCCGGTACCTGCTTTATCAAGATGGCGCCGATCATTCAGCGCCTCTACGAGCAAATGCTCGAGCCAAAGTGGGTTATCTCCATGGGTTCGTGCGCCAACTCCGGTGGCATGTACGACATCTACTCCGTGGTTCAGGGGGTGGACAAGTTCCTGCCCGTGGACGTCTACGTGCCTGGCTGCCCGCCCCGCCCTGAAGCTTTTCTGCAAGGCTTGATGCTGCTGCAGGAATCGATTGGCAAGGAGCGTCGCCCGCTTTCCTGGGTCGTCGGCGATCAAGGCGTGTACCGCGCCGAGATGCCGTCACAAAAGGAACAGCGCCGCGAACAGCGAATCGCAGTCACCAACCTGCGCAGCCCCGACGAAGTCTGATCCAGCCCGCTTCTTTTATAGAACGAACACCTGGCCTCATTCTTTACGTTGACCGAAAGCGATAAAAAACCATGACTACAGGCAGTGCTCTGTATATCCCGCCTTACAAGGCAGACGACCAGGATGTGGTCGTCGAACTCAATAACCGTTTTGGCCCTGACGCCTTCACCGCCCAGGCCACACGCACCGGCATGCCGGTGTTGTGGGTGGCGCGTGCACGGCTCGTCGAAGTCCTGAGCTTCCTGCGCAACCTGCCCAAGCCGTACGTCATGCTCTATGACCTGCATGGCGTGGACGAGCGTCTGCGTACCAAGCGCCAGGGGCTGCCCAGCGGCGCCGATTTCACCGTGTTCTACCACCTGATGTCGCTGGAACGTAACAGCGATGTGATGATCAAGGTTGCCCTCAGCGAAGGCGACCTGAGCGTGCCGACCGTCACCGGTATCTGGCCCAACGCAAGCTGGTACGAGCGCGAAGTCTGGGACATGTTCGGTATCGACTTCCCGGGCCACCCGCACCTCACGCGCATCATGATGCCGCCGACGTGGGAAGGTCACCCGCTGCGCAAGGACTACCCTGCGCGCGCCACCGAATTCGACCCGTTCAGCCTGACCCTGGCCAAGCAACAGCTCGAAGAAGAAGCTGCGCGCTTCCGCCCGGAAGACTGGGGCATGAAACGCTCCGGCACCAACGAGGACTACATGTTCCTCAACCTGGGCCCTAACCACCCTTCGGCTCACGGTGCCTTCCGCATCATCCTGCAACTGGACGGCGAAGAAATCGTCGACTGCGTGCCCGACATCGGCTACCACCACCGTGGTGCCGAAAAAATGGCCGAGCGTCAGTCCTGGCACAGCTTCATTCCGTACACCGACCGTATCGACTACCTCGGCGGCGTGATGAACAACCTGCCGTACGTGCTCTCGGTCGAGAAGCTCGCCGGTATCAAGGTGCCGGATCGCGTCGACACCATCCGCATCATGATGGCCGAGTTCTTCCGCATCACCAGCCACCTGCTGTTCCTGGGTACCTACATCCAGGACGTGGGCGCCATGACCCCGGTTTTCTTTACCTTCACCGACCGTCAACGCGCCTACAAGGTCATCGAAGCCGTCACCGGTTTCCGCCTGCACCCGGCCTGGTACCGCATCGGCGGCGTGGCGCATGACCTGCCCAACGGCTGGGAGCGTCTGGTCAAGGAATTCATCGACTGGATGCCCAAGCGTCTGGACGAGTACCAAAAGGCCGCGCTGGACAACAGCATCCTCAAGGGCCGCACCATCGGCGTTGCGCAGTACAACACCAAGGAAGCCCTGGAATGGGGCGTCACCGGTGCCGGCCTGCGTTCCACCGGCTGCGATTTCGACCTGCGCAAGGCGCGCCCGTATTCGGGCTACGAGAACTTCGAGTTCGAAGTGCCGCTGGCCGCCAATGGCGATGCCTACGACCGCTGCATCGTGCGCGTCGAAGAAATGCGTCAGAGCCTCAAGATCATCGAGCAATGCATGCGCAACATGCCGGCCGGCCCATACAAGGCGGATCACCCGCTGACGACGCCGCCGCCCAAAGAGCGCACGCTGCAGCACATCGAAACCCTGATCACGCACTTCCTGCAGGTTTCGTGGGGCCCGGTGATGCCGGCCAACGAATCCTTCCAGATGATCGAAGCGACCAAGGGTATCAACAGTTATTACCTGACGAGCGATGGCGGCACCATGAGCTACCGCACCCGGATTCGTACTCCAAGCTTCCCGCACTTGCAGCAGATCCCTTCGGTGATCAAAGGCGAGATGGTCGCGGACTTGATTGCGTACCTGGGTAGTATCGATTTCGTTATGGCCGACGTGGACCGCTAAGCATGAACAGCACGCTTATCCAGACAGACCGTTTCACCTTGAGTGAAACCGAGCGCTCGGCCATCGAGCACGAGCTGCATCACTACGAAGACCCGCGCGCGGCGTCGATCGAAGCCCTGAAGATCGTGCAGAAGGAACGTGGCTGGGTGCCGGACGGCGCCCTCTACGCCATCGGCGAGATCCTCGGCATCCCGGCCAGCGACGTTGAAGGCGTGGCCACGTTCTACAGCCAGATCTTCCGCCAGCCGGTGGGTCGCCACATCATTCGCGTGTGCGACAGCATGGTCTGCTACATCGGTGGCCACGAATCGGTGGTCAGCGAAATCCAGGCCAAACTGGGCATCGGCCTCGGCCAGACCACCGCAGACGGCCGCTTCACGCTGCTGCCGGTGTGCTGCCTGGGCAACTGCGACAAGGCGCCGGCGTTGATGATCGACGACGACACATTCGGTGACGTACAGCCTGCTGGCGTGACCCAATTGCTCGAGGGCTACCCATGACCCTGACCTCTTTCGGCCCGGCCAACCTGATCAAGCGCTCGGCCGAGACCCACCCGCTCACCTGGCGCCTGCGGGACGACGGCGAGCCGGTCTGGCTCGACGAGTACCAGACCAAGAACGGCTACGCTGCTGCACGCAAGGCCTTCGCCGACATGGCCCAGGACGACATCGTCCAGACCGTGAAAGACGCCGGCCTCAAGGGTCGCGGCGGCGCGGGCTTCCCCACGGGCGTGAAGTGGGGCCTGATGCCCAAGGACGAATCCATCAACATCCGTTACCTTTTGTGTAACGCGGATGAAATGGAGCCGAACACCTGGAAAGACCGCATGCTGATGGAGCAACTGCCCCATCTGCTGATCGAAGGCATGCTGATCAGCGCACGCGCGCTCAAGACCTACCGTGGCTACATCTTCCTGCGTGGCGAATACACCACCGCCGCCAAGCACCTCAACCGCGCCGTGGCAGAAGCCAAGGCAGCAGGCCTGCTGGGCAAGAACATCCTGGGTTCGGGTTTTGACTTCGAACTGTTCGTGCACACCGGCGCCGGGCGTTATATCTGCGGTGAAGAAACCGCACTGATCAACTCCCTCGAAGGGCGCCGCGCCAACCCGCGCTCCAAGCCGCCCTTTCCTGCCGCCGTGGGCGTGTGGGGCAAGCCGACCTGCGTGAACAACGTCGAAACCCTGTGCAACGTGCCGGCGATCATCGCCGACGGCGTGGACTGGTACAAATCGTTGGCCCGCGAAGGCAGCGAAGACATGGGCACCAAGCTCATGGGCTTCTCCGGCAAGGTCAAGAACCCTGGCCTGTGGGAGCTGCCATTTGGCGTCACCGCACGCGAGCTGTTCGAGGACTACGCCGGTGGCATGCGCGACGGCTACACCTTGAAAGCCTGGCAACCAGGTGGCGCGGGTACCGGCTTCCTGCTTCCTGAACACCTCGACGCACAAATGTATGCCGGCGGTATCGGCAAAGTCGGCACCCGGATGGGTACCGGCCTGGCGATGGCGGTGGACAACACCGTGAACATGGTTTCGTTGCTGCGCAACATGGAGCAGTTCTTTGCCCGTGAATCGTGCGGTTTCTGCACCCCATGCCGCGACGGTTTGCCGTGGAGCGTGAAGCTGCTGATGGCTCTGGAAAACGGTGAAGGCCGCGAGGGGGATATCGAAACCCTGCTCGGCCTGGTCGGCTTCCTCGGCCCAGGCAAGACCTTCTGTGCTCACGCACCGGGCGCCGTGGAGCCATTGGGCAGCGCAATCAAATACTTCCGCCCTGAATTCGAGGCCGGCATCGCGCCAACCCGCGCGGGCGAGCTGACTCAGGTGGTATCGCCGACCATGGTCGGCGCGTAACGCTTTAAAAGGCGAAGGGCCCGTGCCCTTCGCTTTCTCATGTGCTGACGCCTTGATGGCTGTGTAGATGCACATGAATAACAAGATTCCATTAGCCACGCCCGCTGACAACGGGCCAACGAAGAACTTTGAACCATGGCCACTATCCACGTAGACGGCAAAGCGCTCGAAGTCGATGGGGCGGACAACCTGTTACAGGCATGTCTGTCACTCGGCCTCGACATCCCGTATTTCTGCTGGCACCCCGCGCTCGGTAGCGTCGGTGCCTGTCGCCAGTGCGCGGTCAAGCAGTACACCGACGAGAACGACACCCGTGGTCGTATCGTCATGTCGTGCATGACCCCAGCCACCGACAACACCTGGATCTCCATCGAAGATGAAGAATCCAAGGCGTTCCGCGCCAGTGTCGTCGAATGGCTGATGACCAACCACCCCCACGACTGCCCGGTCTGTGAGGAAGGCGGTCACTGCCATCTGCAAGACATGACAGTGATGACCGGCCACAACGAGCGCCGTTATCGCTTCACCAAGCGCACCCACCAGAACCAGCAACTGGGCCCGTTCATCTCCCACGAAATGAACCGCTGCATCGCCTGCTATCGCTGCGTGCGTTTCTACAAAGACTACGCCGGCGGCACCGACCTGGGCGTATTCGGCGCCCACGACAACGTGTACTTCGGTCGCGTTGAAGACGGCGTTCTGGAAAGCGAGTTCTCCGGCAACCTCACCGAGGTCTGCCCGACCGGTGTGTTCACCGACAAGACCCACTCCGAGCGCTACAACCGCAAGTGGGACATGCAATTCGCGCCGAGCATCTGCCATGGCTGCTCCAGCGGTTGCAACATTTCCCCGGGCGAGCGCTACGGTGAACTGCGTCGCATCGAAAACCGCTTCAACGGTTCGGTCAACCAGTACTTCCTCTGCGACCGTGGCCGTTTTGGCTACGGCTATGTCAACCGCAAGGATCGCCCGCGCCAGCCATTGCTGGCCGATGGCACCCAACTGAGCCTGGACAGCGCGCTGGATAAAGCCGCCGACCTGCTGCGCGGCCGCAACATTGTCGGTATCGGTTCGCCACGCGCCAGCCTCGAAAGCAACTTTGCGTTGCGCGAACTGGTCGGCGCCGAGCACTTCTACAGCGGTATCGAAGCCGGCGAGCTGGAGCGCATCCGTCTGGTCCTGCAAGTGCTCAACGACAGCCCGCTGCCAGTGCCGAACATGCGCGACATCGAAGACCACGATGCGATCTTCGTGCTCGGTGAAGACCTGACCCAGACCGCTGCGCGCGTGGCCCTGTCCCTGCGCCAGTCGGTCAAGGGCAAGGCCGAAGACATGGCCGACGCCATGCGCGTGCAGCCGTGGCTCGACGCCGCCGTGAAAAACATCGGCCAGCACGCGCTGAACCCGCTGTTTATCGCCTCCCTGGCTGAAACCAAGCTCGACGACATCGCCGAAGAATGCGTGCACGCAGCACCGGACGACCTGGCCCGCATCGGTTTCGCCGTGGCCCACGCCCTCGACGCCAGCGCACCGGCCGTCGAAGGCCTGGACACTGAAGCCCTCGAGCTGGCCCAGCGCATCGCCGACGCCCTGCTGGCGGCCAAGCGTCCGTTGATCATTGCCGGTACCTCATTGGGTTCCAAGGCACTGATCGAGGCGGCTGCCAACATCGCCAAGGCCTTGAAGCTGCGCGACAAGAACGGCTCCATCAGCCTGGTAGTGCCGGAAGCCAACAGCCTTGGCCTGGCCATGCTCGGTGGCGAGTCCCTGGACGCCGGCCTGCAAGCGGTGATCGACGGCAACGCCGACGCCATCGTGGTGCTGGAAAACGACCTGTACACCCGTACCGACGCTGCCAAAGTTGACGCCGCGCTCAACGCCGCCAAGGTGCTGATCGTCGCCGACCACCAGCAGACCGCCACCAGCGAACGCGCGCATCTGGTACTGCCGGCCGCCACCTTCGCCGAAGGCGACGGTACGCTGGTCAGTCAGGAAGGCCGCGCACAGCGCTTCTTCCAGGTGTTCGATCCGAAGTACATGGACGCCAGCATCCTGGTTCACGAAGGCTGGCGCTGGCTGCATGCCCTGCGCGCGACCCTGCTGAACCAGCCGATCGACTGGACTCAGCTCGATCACGTCACCGCCGCCACCGCCGCCAGCGCGCCGCAGCTTGCGCGGATTGTCGATGCCGCACCGTCCGCCGCGTTCCGCATCAAGGGCATGAAACTGGCCCGCGAACCGCTGCGTTACTCCGGTCGTACCGCCATGCGCGCCGACATCAGCGTGCACGAACCGCGCACCCCGCAAGACCACGACACCGCGTTCGCCTTCTCCATGGAAGGCTACTCGGGTTCGGCCGAACCGCGTCAGCAGGTGCCGTTTGCCTGGTCGCCGGGCTGGAACTCGCCACAGGCCTGGAACAAGTTCCAGGACGAAGTGGGTGGTCACATCCGCGCGGGCGACCCGGGCACCCGCCTGATCGAAAGCACGGGTGATTCGCTGAACTGGTTCGCCGCCGTACCGCGTCCGTTCAACCCGGCGCCGGGCACCTGGCAGGTTGTGCCGTTTTTCCACCTGTTCGGCAGTGAAGAAAACTCTTCCAAGGCCGCTCCGGTGCAAGAGCGCATTCCAGACGCCTACGTGTCGCTGGCCAAGTCCGAAGCGGATCGCCTGGGCGTCAATGACGGTGCCCTGCTCAACCTGAACGTGGCCGGCCAGACCCTGCGTCTGCCGCTGCGCATCAACGATGAGTTGGGTGCCGGCCTGGTTGCATTGCCCAAAGGCCTTGCGGGTATCCCGCCGGCCATTTTCGGCAAAACCGTTGACGGTCTGCAGGAGGCAGCGCAATGACCTGGTTCACCCCTGAAGTGATCGACGTGATCATCTCGGTCGTCAAGGCCATCGTGATCCTGTTGGCCGTGGTCGTCGCGGGCGCCCTGCTCAGCTTCGTCGAACGTCGTCTGCTGGGCTGGTGGCAGGACCGTTACGGTCCGAACCGCGTTGGTCCGTTCGGCATGTTCCAGATCGCTGCCGACATGCTGAAGATGTTCTTCAAGGAAGACTGGACCCCGCCGTTCGCCGACAAGGTGATCTTCACCCTGGCGCCGGTAGTGGCCATGAGCGCCTTGCTGATCGCCTTCGCGGTCATCCCGATCACCCCGACCTGGGGCGTGGCGGACCTGAACATCGGCCTGCTGTTCTTCTTCGCCATGGCCGGTCTGTCGGTGTATGCGGTGCTGTTCGCCGGTTGGTCGAGCAACAACAAGTTCGCCCTGCTGGGCAGCTTGCGCGCCTCGGCCCAGACCGTGTCCTACGAAGTGTTCATGGGCCTGGCGCTGATGGGCATCGTGGTGCAGGTCGGCTCGTTCAACATGCGTGACATTGTCGAGTACCAGGCGCAGAACCTGTGGTTCATCATTCCGCAGTTCTTTGGCTTCTGTACCTTCTTCATTGCTGGCGTGGCCGTGACTCACCGTCACCCCTTCGACCAGCCGGAAGCGGAACAGGAACTGGCCGACGGTTACCACATTGAATATGCCGGCATGAAGTGGGGCATGTTCTTCGTCGGTGAGTACATCGGCATCATCCTGATCTCGGCCCTGCTGGTGACGCTGTTCTTCGGCGGCTGGCACGGTCCGTTCGGCATCCTGCCGCAGTTGGCGTTCTTCTGGTTCTTCCTCAAGACCGCGTTCTTCATCATGTTGTTTATCCTGCTGCGCGCTTCCATTCCGCGTCCACGATACGACCAGGTGATGGATTTCAGCTGGCGCTTCTGCCTGCCACTGACCCTGATCAATTTGCTGGTGACTGCTGCCGTTGTGTTGTTGAACACGCCAGCGGCCGCGGTTCAGTGAGGATTTGACCCATGTTCAAATATATTGGCGACATCGTTAAGGGTACCGGTACCCAGTTGCGAAGCCTGGTGATGGTGTTCGGTCACGGCTTTCGCAAACGCGACACCCTGCAATACCCGGAAGAAGCGGTGTACCTGCCGCCGCGCTATCGCGGCCGCATCGTGCTCACCCGCGACCCCGATGGCGAAGAGCGTTGCGTAGCCTGCAACCTGTGCGCCGTGGCGTGCCCGGTGGGTTGCATCTCCCTGCAGAAAGCTGAAACCGAAGACGGTCGCTGGTACCCGGACTTCTTCCGCATCAACTTCTCGCGCTGCATTTTCTGCGGCCTCTGCGAGGAAGCTTGCCCGACCACCGCGATCCAGCTCACGCCGGATTTCGAGATGGCCGAGTTCAAACGTCAGGACCTGGTGTACGAGAAAGAAGATCTGCTGATCTCTGGTCCCGGTAAAAACCCTGATTACAACTTCTATCGTGTTGCAGGTATGGCCGTTGCCGGTAAGCCCAAGGGCGCCGCACAAAACGAAGCCGAGCCGATCAACGTGAAGAGCTTGCTGCCTTAAGGAAGAAAGATGGAATTCGCTTTCTATTTCGCATCGGGTATCGCAGTTGTGTCCACGCTTCGCGTGATCACCAACACCAACCCTGTGCACGCCCTGCTCTACCTGATCATTTCGCTGATCGCCGTGGCCATGACCTTCTTCGCCCTCGGCGCGCCGTTTGCCGGTGTGCTGGAAGTGATCGCCTACGCCGGCGCCATCATGGTGCTGTTCGTGTTTGTGGTGATGATGCTCAACCTGGGGCCGGCCTCGGTCGCCCAGGAGCGCGTCTGGCTCAAGCCCGGCATCTGGCTCGGTCCGGTCATCCTCGCAGCCCTGCTGCTGGGTGAACTGCTGTATGTGCTGTTCGCTCACCAGAGCGGCCAGGCCATCGGCCACACCACCGTAGACGCCAAGGCCGTGGGCATCAGCCTGTTCGGCCCGTACCTGCTGGTGGTCGAACTGGCTTCGATGCTGCTGCTCGCCGCAGCCATCACGGCCTTCCACTTGGGCCGCAACGAAGCCAAGGAGCAATGACGATGCCTGCTATCCCTTTGGAGCATGGTCTGGCGGTCGCCGGCATCCTGTTCTGCCTTGGCCTGGTCGGCCTGATGGTGCGCCGTAACATTCTGTTCGTGTTGATGAGCCTGGAAATCATGATGAACGCTGCGGCACTGGCGTTCATCGTGGCGGGCGCACGTTGGGGCCAGCCGGATGGACAAGTCATGTTCATCCTGGTGATCAGCCTGGCAGCCGCCGAGGCCAGTATCGGCCTGGCGATCCTGCTGCAGCTGTACCGTCGCTTCCACACGCTTGATATCGACGCTGCCAGTGAGATGCGCGGATGAACATGATCTTTCTGACTTTCGTATTTCCCCTGATCGGTTTCCTGCTGCTGTCGTTCTCTCGCGGGCGCTGGTCGGAAAACCTCTCGGCCCTGATCGGCGTGGGCTCCATTGGCCTGTCGGCCATTGTGGCCGCCTACGTCATCTGGCAATTCAACGTGGCACCGCCGGAAGGCGGCCACTACACCCTCGTGCTGTGGCAGTGGATGTCGGTGGAGGGCTTCAAGCCCAATTTCGCCCTCTACGTCGACGGCCTGTCGATCACCATGCTCGGCGTGGTGGTGGGTGTGGGCTTTCTGATCCACCTGTTCGCGTCCTGGTACATGCGCGGTGAAGTGGGCTACTCGCGCTTCTTTGCCTACACCAACCTGTTTATCGCCAGCATGCTGTTCCTGGTATTGGGCGATAACCTGTTGTTCCTGTACTTCGGCTGGGAAGGCGTGGGCCTATGCTCGTACCTGTTGATCGGTTTCTACTACAGCAACCGCAACAACGGTAACGCGGCCCTCAAGGCGTTTATCGTCACCCGTATCGGCGACGTGTTCATGGCCATCGGTCTGTTCATCCTGTTCCAACAGGTGGGCACGCTGAATATCCAGGAATTGCTGGTGCTGGCACCGCAGAAATTCCAGGTCGGCGACTTCTGGATCACCCTGGCGACCCTGATGCTGCTGGGCGGCGCCGTGGGTAAATCCGCGCAACTGCCGTTGCAAACCTGGCTGGCGGATGCGATGGCCGGTCCTACCCCGGTTTCCGCACTGATTCACGCGGCAACCATGGTAACCGCCGGTGTCTACCTGATCGCGCGGACCCACGGTCTGTTCACCCTGGCGCCGGATATCCTGCATCTTGTGGGCATCGTCGGTGGCGTGACCCTGGTACTGGCCGGCTTCGCCGCGCTGGTGCAGACCGACATCAAGCGCATCCTCGCCTACTCGACCATGAGCCAGATCGGCTACATGTTCCTGGCCCTGGGCGTTGGCGCCTGGGACGCGGCGATCTTCCACCTGATGACCCACGCCTTCTTCAAGGCCCTGCTGTTCCTTGCCTCCGGTGCGGTGATCGTGGCCTGCCACCACGAGCAGAACATCTTCAAGATGGGCGGCCTGTGGAAGAAACTGCCGCTGGCCTATGCCAGCTTCATCGTCGGTGGTGCCGCACTCGCAGCCCTGCCGCTGGTGACTGCCGGTTTCTACTCCAAGGACGAAATCCTCTGGGAAGCCTTTGCCAGCGGTAACCAGAACTTGCTCTACGCAGGCCTGGTCGGTGCGTTCATGACCTCGCTGTACACCTTCCGCCTGATCTTCATCACCTTCCACGGTGAAGCCAAGACCGAAGCGCACGCGGGCCACGGCATCTCCCACTGGCTGCCATTGTCGGTGCTGATCATCCTGTCGACCTTCATCGGCGCCATGATCACCCCGCCACTGGCCGGTGTACTGCCGGAAAGCGCCGGCCATGCCGGTGGCGCCGCCAAGCACAGCCTGGAAATCGCCTCGGGCGCCATCGCCCTGGCCGGTATCCTGCTGGCGGCCCTGCTGTTCCTCGGCAAGCGCCGCTTCGTCACGGGCGTTGCCAACAGTGGCATCGGGCGCTTTCTGTCGGCCTGGTGGTTCGCCGCCTGGGGCTTCGACTGGATCTACGACAAACTGTTCGTCAAACCTTACCTTGCGATCAGCCACGTGCTGCGCAAAGACCCGCTCGACCAGACCATCGGTTTGATCCCGCGCGCCGCCAAGGCCGGTCACACCGCCCTGAGCCGCAGCGAGACCGGCCAACTGCGCTGGTATGCAGCGTCCATGGCCATCGGTGCCGTGCTGGTAATCGGCGCCATCGTGGTAGTGGCGGTCTGACATGAACCTTTTGAACTTTGCGAACCTGCGAAAGGAAACGAGCCCGTCATGATTCTGCCCTGGCTAATCCTGATCCCCTTTATCGGCGGCCTGCTCTGCTGGATGGGTGAACGCTTCGGCGCCACCCTGCCCCGCTGGATTGCGTTGCTGACCATGTCCCTGGAACTCGCGCTCGGCCTCTGGCTGTGGGCACACGGTGACTACTCATTCGCGCCGGCACCGGGCGTCGATCCCACCTTCGCGCTTGAGTTCAAGCACGTGTGGATCCAACGCTTCGGCATCAACGTGCATCTGGCCCTCGATGGCCTGTCGCTGTTGATGATCCTGCTGACCGGCCTGCTGGGCATCCTCTCGGTACTCTGCTCCTGGAAAGAGATCCAGCGTCACGTGGGCTTCTTCCACCTGAACCTGATGTGGATCCTGGGCGGCGTGGTCGGCGTGTTCCTCGCCCTCGACCTGTTCATGTTCTTTTTCTTCTGGGAAATGATGCTGGTGCCGATGTACTTCCTCATCGCGCTCTGGGGTCACAGTTCGTCGGACGGCAAGAAAACCCGGATCTACGCGGCGACCAAGTTCTTCATCTTCACTCAGGCTTCCGGCCTGATCATGTTGGTGGCGATCCTCGGTCTGGTACTGGTCAACTTCAACAGCACGGGCGTGATTACCTTCAACTACGCCGACCTGTTGAAGACCAAGATGTCCCTGACCACCGAGTACATCCTCATGCTGGGCTTCTTCATCGCGTTTGCGGTGAAGCTGCCGGTGGTGCCGTTCCACTCCTGGCTGCCGGACGCCCACGCCCAGGCGCCGACCGCCGGTTCCGTCGACCTCGCCGGTATCCTGTTGAAGACGGCGGCCTACGGCCTGCTGCGTTTCGCCCTGCCGCTGTTCCCGAATGCCTCGGCCGAGTTTGCGCCGATCGCCATGACCCTGGGTCTGATCGGGATCTTCTACGGTGCGTTCCTGGCTTTTGCGCAAACCGACATCAAGCGTCTGATTGCTTTCTCGTCCGTTTCCCACATGGGCTTCGTACTGATCGGCATCTACTCCGGCAGCCAATTGGCGCTGCAGGGCGCAGTGATCCAGATGCTGGCCCACGGTGTCTCGGCCGCCGCGCTGTTTATCCTCAGTGGCCAGTTGTACGAGCGCCTGCACACCCGTGACATGCGTGAAATGGGTGGCGTGTGGTCGCGCATCGCCTACCTGCCGGCAATCAGCCTGTTCTTCGCCGCCGCGTCCCTGGGCTTGCCGGGCACCGGTAACTTTATCGGCGAGTTCCTGATCCTGATGGGTGCCTTTGTGCAAACGCCGTGGATCAGCGCGATTGCTACCTCCGGCCTGGTGTTCGGTTCGGTCTACTCGCTGATCATGATCCACCGCGCCTACTTCGGCCCGGCCAAGTCCGACACCGTCCTGCAAGGGATGGATGCGCGCGAACTGATCATGGTGCTTGGCCTTGCGGTGCTGCTGATCTACATCGGCGTGTACCCGCAACCGTTCCTGGACACTTCTGCCGCAACGATGCATGGCGTGCAGCAGTGGTTCGGCACCGCCTTCTCTCAACTCGCTTCGGCCCGGTAAGAGCGCTATGGAATTCACGATCCAACACTTTATCGCGCTTGCGCCGCTGCTGATCACCAGCCTCACCATCGTGGTGGTGATGCTGGCGATCGCCTGGCGCCGCAATCATTCGCAAACGTTCCTGCTGTCCTGCGCCGGGTTGAACCTGGCCCTGCTGTCGATCATCCCGGCGCTCAAGGTCGCGCCACTGGCGGTCACGCCATTGATGATGGTCGATGACTTCGCGCTGCTGTACATCGCGCTGATCCTGGTCGCGACCCTGGCCTGCGTCACCCTCGCCCATGCCTACCTCGGCGAAGGCGGCACCGGCTACCCGGGCAACAAGGAAGAGCTGTACCTGCTGATCCTGCTGGCTGCGGCCGGCGGTATCGTGCTGGTCAGCGCGCAGCACCTGGCCGGTTTGTTCATCGGCCTGGAACTGCTGTCGATCCCGACTTACGGTCTGGTGGCCTACGCCTTCTTCAACAAGCGCTCCCTGGAAGCCGGCATCAAGTACATGGTGCTGTCGGCCGCCGGTTCCGCGTTCCTGTTGTTCGGTATGGCCCTGCTCTACGCCGAAGCCGGCAGCCTGAGCTTCACCGGCATCGGTCACGCCCTGGCCGCCACCAGCATGCCTGCGCCGATTGCCCAACTGGGCCTGGCGATGATGCTGATCGGCCTGGCGTTCAAGCTCTCCCTGGTGCCGTTCCACCTGTGGACCCCGGACGTGTACGAAGGCGCCCCGGCGCCGGTGGCCGCGTTCCTGGCGACCGCGTCGAAGGTGGCGGTGTTTGCGGTGATGGTGCGGCTGTTCCAGATCTCGCCTGCGGCCAACACCGGCGTGCTGAGCAACGTACTGACCGTGATCGCCATTGCGTCGATCCTGTTCGGTAACCTGCTGGCACTGACCCAGAACAACCTCAAGCGTCTGCTGGGTTACTCGTCCATCGCCCACTTCGGTTACCTGCTGATCGCCCTGGTGGCGAGCAACGGCCTGGCCGTGGAAGCCATCGGCGTGTACCTGGTCACCTACGTGATCACCAGCCTTGGCGCATTCGGTGTGATCACCCTGATGTCGTCCCCGTACAAGGGCCGTGATGCCGACGCACTGTACGAATACCGTGGCCTGTTCTGGCGCCGTCCGTACCTGACCGCCGTCCTCACCGTGATGATGTTGTCCCTGGCCGGCATCCCGCTGACGGCGGGCTTTATCGGCAAGTTCTACATCGTGGCTACCGGTGTGCAAGCGCACCAATGGTGGCTGGTTGCTTCCCTGGTACTGGGCAGCGCCATCGGCGTGTTCTACTACCTGCGCGTGATGGTCACCCTGTACCTGATCGAGCCGAACCTGCGCCGCGTGGACGCCGAGCTGCACTGGGAACAGAAGGCAGGCGGCGTGATGCTGCTGGCCATCGCCCTGCTCGCGTTCTTCCTGGGCGTGTACCCGCAACCGCTGCTCACCCTGGTGCAGCATGCGGTGCTGGGCGTTTGATCGCTTAGTCAGATGTGGTAAACAGAACGGCGCCTTCGGGCGCCGTTTTGCGTTTCTGAGAGTCAACGGCAAACCCGCTCACCTCAGGTTTTTCTTACTTGATAAAAGGGCTTACCTGACATCCCACGCTACTGAGTACAACGTAAGGTTGCCGTCTCATACGCAATCTACGTAGACCTCCAACTGATGAAACGTGAAATTTTTTCCGAACTGGTCGAAGGCTTCGACGCCCTGGCCGAAGAGCGCCAGGGCAAAGTCACCCTGCGTACCCACAAGGTTCAACTCACCCACCTGGCACCGCTTACCGCCGAAGAAGTGGTTGCCGTGCGCCAGCAACTCAACCTTTCGCGCTCGGTATTCGCCCTGTACTTGCGCACCAATATCCGCACGCTGGAAAACTGGGAACAAGGACGCGCCAAACCCAATGCCCAGGCCGTGACGCTGATCCGTCTGGTGGCACGCTTTCCGGAAACCGTGGCGCAATTGGCCGCATTGACTTGATGGGCTGCGCGTTTCTCTCGCGAAGCGGCTGGGCATCATGCACGTTGTCATTTTGAATGAACCTTTTAGAACAGCTTCCTATCCATTTATAACAAGACAGGGAGGCAACATGAGTACCGCAAAAATCTACACCATCCACTATCAACTGCACGGTAAGCCGAAATCCTTTGTCGTACGCGCCGAAGTCATGAACAACGCCGAAGCCTGGCACTGGGCGGCCGTTGATGCCGACATTGCACACGTCAGTCGTATTGGCCGCGTAGGCCATGAACAGGTGAAGAAAACCACGCGCCCCTGGGCGGAGAAATACGGCATCACCGAAGTCAGTTGGAACCCACCCAAATAAACAAAGCCCCGCACAATGGCGGGGCTCTTTTTTACTTTTTCAAATCGCCCAACGGATCGTAGGGCGGCTTTTTTTCCGACTGCTTTTTCTCGTCCAGCGGGGCGATGGCCGGGCCGATAGGGTCGACCTGCGGGTCCGACACATCGGGAGAGTCCGGGTCGAAACCCAGCTCATCCTTGCCGCTTGAATGCTCGCTTGAACTCGGGCCTTTCGGGGGGTTGCTCATGGTGACCTCCTCTCTTACAACGGGCGGGCTTTATCGTGAAGAGTGTCGAGGTTTTCCTCGACCTGCTTCACATCGTCGTCCGGCCGGTCCTGTGGGTCGTTGGGGCGCAACGCATCGTTGTCGCGCTCCTCTTCGCCGGGGGTGCGATGGGTATCGGGCGTACCCGGCGGTGGCTGCTTGTATTCGGGCATGGTGGCGTACCTGTAAAGGGCTTCACAGGTTTAGAGAAACCGCCTTCGGCCATCGTTCAACTTGTTTGCCCGCGTGCCTGGGTGCGCCAGCAGCACAACGCACTGATCGCAATCGCCGCGCCCGCCAGACCAAATACCAGCGACGCCGCGGCCACCGGCAATACCAGCCCCGCCAGCAACGGCCCGAGCCCCGCGCCGATATCGCGCCATACCGCGTTGGACGCCAGCGCCGACACCCGCATCGAACCCGGGTTGCGCTCGGTCACCAGGGTGGTCACCAGCGGCAATTGCAAAGCACGCAGCACCAGCACTGCCGCCGCGCCAGCAATCACCCACTCACTGCCGAACGCCCCCAGCGCCAGGGCGCTCATGAATGAAAACAGCAGCAGCATCGAGGTGGCACCGAACCGCTGCGCCGCGTGACCGCCCAGCGGACTCAGGAGCAATTCCGACAGGTACCGCAAGCCCATCAGGCCACCGGCAATCAGCACCGCGTCACCGCCCACGATCTTCTGCGCCTGGATCGACAGCCCGAAGATAAACAGGCCGTCCAGCGCCACGCCCTCGATAAACGACCACAACGCTACGCTGTCGGGCCAGTTGAAGCGTCGCCCCGGCGTGCTGTGCAGATCGTGCCCGGTACTGGGCAGGCCGCGCGCCAGCCATAGCCCCATGAGGCAGCACAGGGTAAGGATCAGGAAAATCGGGCGCGGCCCGGCCCACAAGGTCAGCAGCCCGCCCAGCGGCAAGGCCAGCATCGGCCCCAGGGCGATCAACGCGCGTGAACGCCCGGCGCGACGCGCGGCACCCTGCGGTTCGGCAGTGGCCAATACCTGGGTCGACAGATTCAACGCGGCATAAGACAGGCCCCACACCAGCCGCAGGCCGAGCAAGGCAGCAAAGCCGGACAGCACCGAGTTGCCCAGCGCACACAGCGCAGCGGCGCTGGCGGCGAGCATGCAGGTAAGGCGATCGCCGTTACGTGCATAGAAACTGAGCACATGCCGATAGCCGAAGATCCTCACCAGGCGGTTGGCCGCCAGCAACACGCCGGCCTGGGCCAAAGTGATGCCGAAGGCTTCGGACTCCATCGGCAGCAGCAGATAAAGCAACACGTCACTGGGCAGGCAGAACCCGAGGGTCAGCGCGGCGCGGCGAGAGGTGGTATCGGCGATACGGTGGGCCTGACTGGTCATAAAGCTGAAACATTCAGAATCAAGTCGTCACACTAGCCTTCACCCGCGCTGTTTTACAAGGGTCAGATCCGCTGCCGGTCAGTGAGTTTGCGCCCTGTGGCGAGCGGGCTTGCCCCGCGTTGGGGTGCGAAGCGCCCCCAGTGAAGGAGCGCGCGATGTACCTGATACGTCTCAGCGCCTGGTTTTGGGGCTGCTGCGCAGCCCAACGCAGGACAAGCCTGCTCGCCACGGGGAATGGCATTAGAGTCAGATTCGCTGTTGATACGGCAACAAACGCAGCCCGCTGGCCACACTGCCCACCAGCGCGAACGCACACCCCAGCCACAGCGCGTAGTGCGGGCCACTGCTCACCGACAGGTGAAAACACAGGGCCACCAACGAGGCGCCCAGTGTCTGCCCCAGCAGCCGCGAAATCGCCACGATGCCGCTGGCTCCGCCACTGCGGGCCAAGGGGGCGCTGGTCATCAGGGCCTTGAGATTGGGCGACTGGAAAAACCCGAAACCGGCGCCGCACAACGCCATGCGCCAGCCGATATCAAACGCCGAGGCCTCATTGCCCAGGGTCGCCAGCGCGCCCATGCCGAGGCTGAGCATCAGCAGGCCGATGCCGCACAACAGGCCCAGTGACACCCGATCCGCCAAACGCCCGGCCACCAGCGCCATCACCGCCACCACCGCTGGCCATGGCGTCATCAGAAACCCGGTCTCCACCTGGCTATGGCCCAACGCTGCCTGTAGCAGAAACGGCAGTGACACAAACGCCAGACCCTGGGCGCTGAACGCGCAAATGGCGGTAAGGGAGGACAAGGCAAATACCGGGCGCTTGAACAGGTCCACCGCCAGCATCGGCGCCGGGTGCCCGGCCTCGCGGCGCAGCAGCAGGGCACCGCACACCGCTGCCAACGCCACCAGCCCGATGGTCAATGCGCCCTGCGCCCCATGCACGGCGGCGCCCAGGCCCAGCACCAGCAACGCGAACAAACCGGCACACAGCAACGCTGCCAGGCGATCAAAGGCGTGCCCGCTGATCGGCAGCGTGGGCAGCGAGCGCAACCCCAGGCCCAGGGCCAGGAGCCCCAACGGCACATTGATCAGGTACAACCAGTGCCAACTGGCCACCGAGAGAATCGCCGACGCTGCCGTCGGCCCCAGCGTAAACGCCAGCCCCACCACCAGCGAGTTATAGCCCAGGCCCCGCCCGAGCATCTTCGAGGGGTAGATATGGCGCAGCAACGCGGTATTGACGCTCATCAACGCCGCCGCCCCCAGCCCCTGGGCCACACGCGCGGCGGTGAGGGTCAACAGCGAACCGGTCAGCCCGCACAACAGCGACGAGACGATAAACAGCAGCAGCCCGCCCAGGTACACGCGGCGATGCCCCAGCACATCGCTCAAGGACGCAAACGGCAGCACCGTTGCGATGATCGCCAGCTGGTAAGCGTTGACCACCCAGATCACCGAGGCCGAATCGGTGCCGATGCCTTCGGCCAGGGTCGGCAACGCCGTGTTGACGATGGCCGTGTCCAGCGTCGCCATGCCGATGCCCAGAGACAGCGCAATAACGGCCGGCAGGCGTTTATTGAGGGCAAGCCCATCGGCAACTGAAGACATGAACGCTCCGCGCGGGTGACAAGGGGCCTGTAGATTACGGGCAGCGCGGATTTTTTTCAGGCAACAATCGGCTGGCTGTCAAAATATTCATCCTGGGGGCGAACAAGGTTCAGTTAAACGCAGACTCCCTGTGGGAGCGGTGAGTCAGCAAACATTGATGTTTACTGACCCACTGCCATCGGGAGCAAGCCCCCTCCCACATTTGTACAGCGTTCGGCAAAGCTGCGCAGCCCTTGCCATCGAGCCGGTGGATGGGTGACTCTCTCGTCATGTTTGGCCACTATTTCCGGGGTAGCGACATGACCACCAGCAACCTGCTCGCCCAGCTGTTTCCCACCGCCTCCACCGACATTCCCGAACAATTTCGCCTGGCTGCGCCGATTGAACAGCGTGATTACCTGGTCGATGGCCGCTTGCAGGTATGGAGCGGCCCGCTGGCCCGCGTGCAAAGCCCGGTGCAGTTGGGTGATGAACGCGTGCACATCGGCAGCACGCCGTTGCTGGACGCCGACACCGCCCTTACCGCCCTCGACGCCGCCGTGCGCGCCTACGACCGTGGCCAGGGCGAGTGGCCAACGATGCGCGTGGCTGATCGTATCCAGCATGTCGAAGCGTTCCTGCGACGTATGCGCGAACAGCGCGACGCGGTGGTCAAGCTGCTGATGTGGGAGATCGGCAAGAACCTCAAGGACTCGCAGAAAGAGTTCGACCGCACCTGCGACTACATCACCGACACCATCAATGCCCTCAAGGAACTCGACCGTCGCTCCAGCCGCTTCGAGCTGGAACAGGACACCCTCGGCCAGATCCGCCGCGTGCCGCTGGGCGTCGCATTGTGCATGGGCCCTTACAACTATCCGCTGAACGAGACCTTCACCACGCTGATCCCGGCGCTGATCATGGGCAATACCGTGGTGTTCAAGCCCGCCAAGCTCGGCGTGCTGCTGATTCGTCCGTTGCTGGAGGCGTTTCGCGACAGCTTCCCGGCCGGCGTGATCAACGTGATCTACGGCAGCGGCCGCGAAACCGTGAGCGCGCTGATGGCCAGCGGCAAGATCGATATCTTTGCGTTTATCGGCACCAACAAGGCCGCCAGCGATTTGAAAAAGCTGCACCCCAAGCCGCACCGTCTGCGCGCCGCCCTGGGCCTGGATGCGAAGAACCCCGGCATCGTGCTGCCCGAGGTCGACCTGGACAATGCCGTCAGCGAAGCAGTTACCGGCGCCCTGTCGTTCAACGGCCAACGCTGCACCGCGCTGAAAATCCTGTTTGTGCATGAAACGGTGGTGGACAGCTTTATTGAAAAATTCAACACCCGACTGGCTACGCTCAAGCCTGGCATGCCCTGGGAAGACGGCGTATCGCTGACGCCGCTGCCGGAGGTGGGCAAGGTGGACTATCTCAACGCGCTGGTGGCCGATGCCGCGCAGCACGGCGCCAAGGTAGTGAACCCGAACGGCGGCGAAAGTCGCGGCTCGTTCTTCTACCCGGCCGTGCTGTACCCGGTGAACCCGCAGATGCGCGTGTATCACGAAGAGCAGTTCGGTCCGGTGGTGCCGATCGTGCCCTACCGTGACCTGGACAAGGTCATCGACTACGTGCTCGATTCCGACTTCGGCCAGCAATTGAGCCTGTTCGGCACCAACGCCGTGGAAGTCGGGCGGTTGGTAGACGTTTTCGCCAACCAGGTGGGCCGTATCAACATCAATGCCCAGTGCCAGCGCGGGCCGGACACTTTCCCGTTCAACGGGCGCAAGAACTCGGCCGAAGGCACGCTGTCTGTGCATGACGCCCTGCGCGTGTTCTCGATTCGCACCCTGGTGGCAACCAAGTTCCAGGAAAGCAACAAAGCGTTGGTCAGCGATATTCTGCGTAACCGGGATTCGAGTTTTCTGACCACCGATTACATCTTCTGACGAGTGTGGGAGCTGGTTTGCCTGCGGTGAGGCTATCTCAGGCAAGCCAGCGCCCACAGTGGATCGCATTTTGCCCTGATTATTGAGGTCACTTTACTACCGATGAATTTGCCCCTGTTTGCCCGGCGCCTTTTGCGCCCGTTGCTGGACCCCTACCGCCGCTATCGCCATGCCAAGCTGATCCACGCCGTGCGCGTGTCCATCGGCTTGCTGGCGACGATCCTGCTCACTACCGGGCTCAACCTGCCCCACGGCGAATGGGCGTCGGTGACCATGCTCATCGTCATCGGCGGCTTGCAGCACCACGGCAACATCGGCAAAAAGGCGGTGGAACGCGCCTACGGCACCTTGATCGGTGCCAGTGTCGGCTTGCTGCTGGTGGTGCAACAGGCCTACTTCGGCCTGCCGTTGTTGACCTACCTGCTGATGTCGGTGGTGTGCGGGTTCTTTTCCTATCACGCCATCGGCAAGGGCGGCTACATCGCGCTGCTGTCGGCAATCACGGTGTTTATCGTGGCCGGTCACGGCGACAATCCGATCTCGGACGGTTTGTGGCGCACCGTGGACATCCTGATCGGCATCGTGCTGGCGCTGGCGTTTTCGTTCGCCCTGCCGCTGTATGCGGTGTACTCCTGGCGCTACAACCTGGCCAGTGCGTTGCGCGATTGTGCGGCAATCTACAGCCGGATTATCGGCGGCCAGTCGGTGACCGACGATGAACACCTCAAGCTGCTCAACCGCCTGAACGCGGCGATGGTGCAACTGCGCTCGCTGATGCCGTCGGTGTCCAAGGAGGTGCGCATTTCCCTGACCGAACTGGACGCCATCCAACGGCATCTGCGCATGTGCATCAGCACCCTGGAGATTCTTGGCAATACCCGGCCAGACCCGCGTGATGAGCAGGCAATGGCGCGCATGCAGATGATGTTGAAGTCCGAGCACCGACAGATTCGCGTGCAACTGGTGGGAATGGCGCGGGCATTGAAGTCCGGTTTCAGCGAACGGCTGGATCGGCCTGTCGCGCACGCAATCGCGGAAAACGGACTGCAAGCGCCGGTACACAGTGCGCTGGATGGCTATCGGCTATTAACCTTGCAACTCGCGGGCAATGTGGATGAGATGCGCCAGCGGCTGGCAAGGACTTCGAGCCATTGGAGGATTTGAGGAATACCGCCTACCGCTAAAAGGATGAATCACGTATGAAACGCTTTTTCTTACATATTTTTCACGATTTATTCACACCCTGGGCCGTACTGTGAAGCCTCATCCGTTACAAATGCTGCACATTAAGAACCCGCCGCCCCAGCGGGTTTTTTTGCCTGCAATTTGAGCTCAGCGCGTCGCCCTCGTCACAGGCGCTGCAGCTTCTTCACGAATGGCGCGCTGGGTGTCCAACACTCTGGCAAGCGCAGTTTGTGCTTCGGGGCTTTGCTGCGGCACACGGATCGCGGCCGATACCAGGGTGATCAGCTTGGCCATCACCTCAGCATCGGTGGCCGGACGCCCCAGACTCATGGAGTTCATCAGCAGGCGCAACTCGGTACCAGCCATCACCCCGGAAATCGCCTTGAGCGCAAACTGCAGGCGCACGCCCAGTTCGTTACGCGGCAGGTCCGGCAGCGCCAGGGCAAAGGCTTCGAAGAAACGCTGGAACACTGGCTGGTAATGCACCTTGAGGTATTCCTGGATAAACGGCGACGTGTCGCTGTACACGCGACCGAGGAAGCGGATGAACGAGCGCCCTTCCCCGCTGCCCGGGTCGCTGCGCTCCAGGCCCATGGCCGGGGCAAACAGCACGCCGAGCAAGGTATCGCAGTCGAGCGGCCCGTCGGACTCGGCCTCACAGCGCGCGAGCAATTCCAGGCGCTGCTCGTTGAGCGGCTCCAGGCGCTGCATCAGCAGGGTCTTCATCAGGGAATCCTTGTCCCCGAAGTGATAGTTCACGGCGGCCAGGTTCACCTGGGCACGCTCGGTTATCTGCCGTAACAAGACCGCGTCGTACCCGTACTTGATGAAAAGTGCCTCTGTCGCATCCAGCAATCGAGTCTTGGTAATGTTTGGCGTGCTGATTTTCTTAGCGACCATAAAGGTTCCATGGCGGAAATATTGTTTTAAAAAATAATTTGATTTTTTATACCGGGGCTGTCCTTTGAAAGCAAGTACTGACAGGCTGCCATACGATCAAAAGCCACGGTCCACGGGCCTCCAAACGGTAGTTGAGGGCGCGCTCGGCGGTGGCGCCCGGTTGTCGGATAAATCTTTGCCAAGCGTAAAACCGCTCTACCCCAATGGCTGGCGAAGCGCTTGGAACGCGGTTACTATTCAAACAATATTTTAAAAACAAGAAACAAATCAGTCCGCGACACGCCTCACGCAGCCCTCGAAGTTATTTCAAAGTTTTTCCGAGAGGTGACGGCGGCGTCGAGACTACAGGCGTAGGCGACGATGACAGAGCACTTCGCGCAACCCCCATTGATCTCCCTGCAAGGCATCGGCAAGCGCTATCAACTGGCCGGGCAAGACCTGCCAATTCTCAATGACGTGTGCCTGTCCATCACGCGCGGCGACAGCTGCGGCATCCTCGGCGCCTCCGGCTCCGGCAAAAGCACCCTGCTCAATATCCTCGGCCTGCTGGATTTACCCAACGGCGGCCAGTATCGCTTTGCCGGCCACGACATCTTCAGCGCCACGCCGGATGAACTGGCGGCGATCCGCAACCAGCAGATCGGCTTTGTGTTCCAGAGTTTCAACCTGCTGCCACGCCTCAGCGCCCTGGACAACGTCGCGCTGCCCCTGAGTTATCGCGGCGTGTCGCGCCATGAATCGGTGATACAGGCGCTGCGCATGCTCGACCAGGTGGGCCTGGCCGAACGCGCGCACCATCACCCTGCCGACCTCTCCGGCGGCCAGCGTCAGCGCGTTGCCATTGCGCGGGCGCTGGTAGGCAACCCCTCGGTGATCCTCGCCGACGAACCCACCGGCAACCTCGACAGCAGTACCGCCCAGGACATCATGGACCTGCTGCTGACGCTCAACCGCGAGCAGCAGGTGACCCTGATCATCGTCACCCACGATGCGCAGATCGCCGAGCGCCTGCAGCGCAAGATCCTGGTGCGCAACGGCGTGGTGAACGAGGTCGGCCCATGAGCCTGCGCGTTGAACAGAGCCTGAGCCAGCTGCTGCATGAAGCGTTCGTCAGCCTGCGCACCCTGGGCAAACGCTCGATCCTCGCGTTGCTGGGCATTGTGATCGGCAGTTCGTCGGTGGTGGCGCTGATCAATATCGGCCACAACGCGGCAGTGGATGCCGCGATGATTTTCAAGGACATGGGCACCGACACCCTGATCGCGCAATTCCCGACCAAACGCAGCGGCAACCTGAGCATGCGCGCCCATCTCGACCTGGACGCCGTGCGCAGCGCCGTACCCGGCATCGCCCATATCGGCGCGCTCAGCCTCTTCAGCGGCCCCGTCGTGTTCAACGGCCGCACGGCGAATGCCAACCTGGTCGGCACCACACCGGGTATCCACGAGGCCATGCGCCTGGTGCTGCGCGAAGGACGCTTCCTGTCGCCCTTCGATGCCAATGAAACCTACGCGGTGATCGGCGACCAGGTGGCCCAGGCACTCGGCGCACCGGGTGATCCGCTCAGGCTGGGCGACCGTGTGCGCATCCACGACTACCTGTTTCTGATCGTGGGCATCCTGCACAACCAGCCCCGGGCGATGCTGATGCCGGTGCAGGCCAACGAGTCGCTGTTCATCCCCGCCGAGGGCATGCGCCGCATCTACGCCAACCCGCAGATCGGCAATGTGATCATCCGCGCCGCGCCCGGCCAGGACATGGAACGCATCGCCCGCGAAGCCGCCGCTGCGCTGCAACGTCAGTTGATCGACCACAACGTCGACATTACCGTGCCCCAGCAAATGATCGACGGCATGACCCGCCAGAGCCGCACCTTCGCCTATCTGCTGCTGGCCCTGGGCGCGATTTCGCTGGTGGGCGGCGGTGTCGGGGTGATGAACGTGATGTTGATGAACGTCTCGCAGCGGCGCCGCGAAATCGGCATTCGCATGGCGCTGGGCGCGCGCCAGCGGGATATTCGCAACCTGTTCCTGCTCGAAGCCGTCACCCTCACCGCTGTCGGCGCCGTCTGCGGCGCCGTGCTCGGCATGACGGCGGCGTGGCTGTATGCGTGGCTGTCGGGCTGGGTGTTTTCATTGGCGGTGGCGGCCCTGCCCCTGGGAGTGGGCAGCACGCTGCTGGTGGGCTTGTTCTTTGGCATTTACCCGGCGGTCTCGGCCTCCCGGTTGCAGCCGGTGGAGGCCTTGCGCGATGAGTAAATGGCTGTGGCTGCTGGCCCTGCTCAGCCTGCCCGGCATGGCCGCCGAGGTGGTGATCAAGCCGTCGGCACCGAGCACCACCCGCAGCGGCTACGACCGAGGCGTGTCGCTGAATGCCCAGGCCACCAGCCTGACCCTGGGCGACGCCGTGTACCTGGGCCTGCGCAACAACCCGGCGATTCGCAGCGCGTACCTGCAGCGGGTCGCGCAGAAGTTCGACCTGCGGGTGGCCGAAGACGTGTTCAAGCCCAAGCTCACCCTCAACAGCTATTACCGTGGCACCCGCGGCTCCCAGGACAGCGCGCGCAATGCCAACCTCGCACCGTCCACCAGCCTGCTCGGCGAATATGGCACGCGCCTGAGCATGGCCTGGACCCAGCAACTGAACAACGCCGACCGCGCCGGCCGTTACCGCAGCGACGGCCTGGACCTGGCCGTCATCCAGCCGCTGGCACGCGGCGCCGGCTGGGACGCCACCACCGCGCCGCTGCGTCTGTCGCGCCTGTCCGAACAGGCCAACCGCCTGAACCTCAAGGCCACGGTGGCGGGCACCATCAGCCAGATCATCGCCACCTACCGCGAATTGCTGCGCGCCCAGGAGCAACTGCTGATCGTGCAGGAAGCCCTCAAGCGCTCCAACACGTTGCTGGAGGTGAACAAAGCGCTGATCAGCGCCGGACGCATGGCCGAGTTTGAAATCGTGCAGACCGAAGCCGATATCGCCACCCAGCAACTGGGCGTCGAAGAAGCGCAGAACCAGCTCGACAGCAGCCGCCTGGCGTTGCTGCGCCTGCTCGCGCTGGACCTGTCCACGCCGATTCGCGCCAGCGAAGCCCTGGAGGCCAGGCCCATGGAGATCGACAAACGCCAAGCCTTCAACCTCGCGCAAACCCAGCAACCGGAATACCTTGCCGCCCTGCTCGGCAGTCAGCAGGCCGACCTCAACCTGGTGATCGCCAAGGACTCCGGGCGCTGGCAAGTGGACCTGGTGGCCGGCGCGAACCAGGTGCGCGACGCCTATGACAATGACAACGGGCGCAGCAACAATCGCAGCTGGGACAGCTATGCCGGCGTGCAGGTGCAGATCCCCATCGGCGACATCAGCACGCGCCAGGCCGAAGTGCGCGCGCGGGTGAATGTGGAAGATCAGGAGATCCGTATCACCGACGCCCGCCAGGAGCTCGAACGCTCGGTCAACGATGTGGTGCGCGACCTGGGCACCCGCTGGCGCCAGTATGAAATTTCGCGGCGCGCGGTGGAGCTGTCGCGGCGCAAGATCGAGATCGAGCGTGACAAACTCAGCGCCGGGCGCTCCACCAACTTTCAGGTGCTGAGTTTCGAGACCGACCTGCGCAACGCCGAGAACGCGCAGCTCAATGCGCTGATCGCTTACCTGAACGCCCAGACCCAGCTCGACCTGACGCTGGGCATGACCCTGGAAAGCTGGGAAATCGCCCTCAATGACTACTAATCAAAAACGCCTGCTGGGTGCTGTGTTGATCGTGCTGGCGGGCGCTGCCGGCCTGGTCCTGCGCTGCCCGGCGCAAACGCCGGGCAGCGCCGACGAGCAATGGCTGGCGGTGAAACCTGATCAGTTGGTGCACCAGATCGGCCTGGTGGGCAAGATCGAGCCCGACACCACCGTCACCCTCACGGCGCCGTTCGACGGCAATGTGCAGGCCAATCTGGTGGAGCAAGGCCAGCGCGTCGAAGCCGGCCAGGTGCTGTTGCGCATGGACCCGGCGACGCTGGAAGTGCAACTGCGCGACGCCCTCTCCGCCCAGCTCAAGGCGCGCCGTGCCGTGCAGGACATGCAGGACTGGGACAGCAGCGCCAATGTGAGTCGCGCCCGCCGCAGCCTGCGCACCGCCGAAATGACCGCCGACACCACCCGGCGCAGGCTCAGCGAAAGCGAAGACCTGTTCAAGCGCGGCATCATCCCGCGCAACGAACTGGACGACCTCAAGCAGCAGGCCCGGCAGCAACAACTGGACCTGGCGGCAGCGCGCGCCGAACTGCAACAGGCCCAGGACCAGGGCCGCGGCGAATACCGGCAGATCGCCGATATGGAGCTGACCAACGCCACGGTGAAATACGAAGCGCTGCAGCAGCTACTCGCTGGCAAGGAGGTCAAAGCGCCGTTCTCCGGCATTGTGGTGCCCGCGCCCGGCAATAATTCAGCGCAAGCGGGCGGCAATAACAATGCCCCGGTGCAGTCCGGCAGCAAGGTCAGCCAAGGCCAGGTGCTGTTCGGGCTGGCCAATATCGAGCGGCTGAAAATCGTCGCCAAGGTCTCCGAACTGGACATAAACCAGTTGCACCAGGGCCAGGCGGTGGAGGTACTGGGCGACGGTTTTGATGGCGAGCGGCTGAGCGGGACGGTGAGCGTGGTCAGCGGCCTGGCGATTGCCAGTGAGGGCCAGGGCAGCGCGCAATTTCCGGTGACCCTGGCGATCCCCACGCTCACCCCGCAGCAGTTGCAACGGGTGCGCCTGGGCATGAGTGCGCGCCTGACCATCGTGACCTACAACAATGCGCAGGCAATGGTGGTGCCGGGCCAGGCGATTGGGGCGGATATGACCGTAGAATATCGCGCGGCGATGGATCAGCCGGTGGAGCGAGTGAAAGTGACCACCGGGCAATCGACGCCGCAGGGCGTGGAAGTGTTCGGCCTCAAGCCCGGTTTCGTGAAAATCCCGAGACCTTGAAGTATTGACTGCACATGAGCCATTTCAGCCCCCCCATCCCTGTGGCGAGCGGGCTTGCCCCGCGTTGGGCTGCGAAGCAGCCCCCATTCAAGGAAAGCACGGTGTACCTGACCCCGCGCGGAGCCTGGTTTTGGGGCTGCTTCGCAGCCCAACGCGGGGCAAGCCCGCTCGCCACAACAGCCCGCTCGCCACAACAGCCCGCTCGTCAGAGGAAGCCCGTTTGCCCAGTAGGCCCGCTCGCACCCTTAGATCGTCGTCAGCTCCAGGGCCAAGGCCTTGGCCTGGAGCGCCACGTCGGTCACCGCTGTGCTTTCCCACCACATCCCGCGCAATGGTGGGCCCATGGCGAACAGTTGCGTGCTGGCCCGACCGTGGGCATCGAGCACCGCACCGGTCGCATCTGCCGCGATTCCCAACGCCAGCGGGCCGGGCTGGATCAGCCCGCGCTTGAGCAACTGTTGCGGCAGCGGCCGGGCTACGCGGCGCCAGTCGTATTCGATGCCGCTGGAGTTGATCAGCGCGGCGCCGCTCACCTGGGTAATGCCTTGCTCGCCGCGAAAACGCAGGCGAATGCTCACGCCGCTGGCCGCAGGCGCCAGGCCTTTGAACGATGCCGCGCGGATGCGCAATCGCCCCTGCGCCTGTAACCGCGCCACCAGTTCGGCACTCAGCGGCGGTGCACGGTGGTGATGGCTTTCCCACCACGGCCGCACATGCCGCACGAACTGACGCTTCTCGCCCTCGCTGGCCTGGCTCCATAGCCGGGCGATGTGCGCACGCACGGTGTCCAGCGGGGCCTGCCAATCGATGCCCTGCGCCAGCGCGATGCGGCACTGGCGGCGCAGCGCGCGCAATAATTGCCGGGGGCTGCGCAACGCAGGGTCGGCGCCCAAAAAGTCTTCCCAGGCCGGCGGTTGCCGGCGCACATGGGGCAGCAGGCCGTGGCGTGAAAACACCTCGATCGGCCCGCGATGCCCGGCCTGCTCGAGAGACACCACGGCGTCGACCATGGTCAGCCCGGAACCGATGATCAGCACACTTCCCTGCGGGTCGATCCGCGTCATCGCCTGCACGTCCCACGGGTCCACCGCCGCCGCGTTCACGCCGCTGGAGTCGGTCTGTGGCGTGCGCGCCGCCGGGAACATGCCAGTGGCCAGTACCGCATGGGCACCGCGCAATTGCTCGCCGTTATCCAGGGTCAACAGTGCAGCGCCCGCCTCGATCTGCAGGTCGACCGCTTCGGCGCGGACATGCTCGACGGTGGAGGTGGACTGCGCCCTGGCTTCGGCCAGGCGCTGCTGCACGTACAGGCCGAACAGCCCGCGTGGCGGGAACAATTCACTGACCGGCACGTGCTGCTGATCGGACTCCGGCCAGCCACCGGCGGCGATATGGTCGGTGAGCCACTGGGTCAGGTCATCGGCATTGTCCGGTTCGACGCTCATGCGCGCCGCGTTGCCGTTCAGCGTGTGACCCAGCTCGACCGCGCTGTAGGCCTCGCCGCGTCCCAGCTCGGCGCGCGGCTCGATCACCAGGATTTGGCGTGTGCCGGGCAGGCGCAACAATTGCACGGCCAGCATCGTGCCGCTCAGGCCGCCGCCGATGATCAGTACATCAGCGTTGCGGGTGGATTCAGTCATGCGGGTTCGCCCTTACTGTTTGCCCAGGTAAATATCGTGCAGGTCACCCCGCGCCAGCAGTTCAGCGGCACTGCCACTCAAGGCAACGCGCCCAGTATCCAGCACGTAGCCGTGGGACGCATAGCTGAGCGCAACGTTTATATTCTGCTCGGCGATCAAAAAACTCACCTGCTGCTCACGGTTGAGCTGGGCGATGATCGCGAAGATTTCCTGCACGATCATCGGCGCCAGGCCCATGGACGGCTCGTCGAGCAATACCAGCTCAGGCCGCGTCATCAACGCACGGCCAATCGCGACCATCTGCTGCTCACCCCCCGACGTGAGCCCGGCGCGGGTGTGGCGTTTGGTCTTGAGCCGTGGGAACCAGCTGTAGATGCGCTCCAGGTCCTGGGCCATGGCCTTGCGACTCAAGCGCCGCACAAAGCCGCCGCTGCGCAGGTTGTCTTCCACGGTCAACTGGCCGAATACGTGACGACCTTCGAGCACGTGCACCATGCCCCGGCGCACACGCAGGCTGGGGTCGATACCGGCAAGGTCCTGCCCGGCGTATTCGATCACGCCCCGGCTGACTTCGGCACGCTCGGCGCGCACCAGCCCCGAGATGGCCTTGAGCGTGGTGCTCTTGCCCGCGCCATTGGCGCCGAGCAAAGCCACGATGGCGCCTTTGGGCACGCTCAGCGACACCCCGGCCACGGCCAGGACCGCACCGTCGTAGATCACTTCAATGTCGTCGACCCTCAGCAGCGCCGGGTACGCGGGTTGTGTGGCAGGTTGGTTCATGGTGTTGATCTCCGCTGCAGGTTTGAGTCGGCCAGCGCCCCCCCGGCAGAGGGGGCTTCTGTGGCGAGCGGGCTTGCCCCGCGTTGGACTGCGCAGCAGTCCCGATAAAGGCGACTGCGGTGTCTCAGATACTCCGTGGACGCTGGTTTTGGGGCTGCTGCGCAGCCCAACGCAGGGCAAGCCTGCTCGCCACAACAAAAAGTCGGCGGTTACAGCGCGCTCGCCTTGAGGTCGCGGTAGCCGGCGCCGGGGTGGTTGGGCGCCAAACGGGCGCCGTCGCTGAACAGCTTTTCGCGCAGGGTGCCCTGGGCGTAGTCGGTCTTGTACACGCCGCGCTTCTGCAGCTCGGGCACCAGCAGGTCCACAGCGTCGATGAAGGTTTCGTGGGTCAGCGCGTAGGCCAGGTTGAAGCCGTCCACGTCGGTCTCTTCCACCCACTCCTGCAGCAGGTCAGCGACGGTTTGCGGGCCACCGACGAACAGCGGACCGAAGCCGCCGATGCCAACCCAATCGGCCAGCTCATTGGGTGTCCAGACCTTGTTCGGGTCGGCCGTGGAAAACGCTTCCACCGCCGACTGGATGGCGTTGGTGTGCACATGTTTGAGCGGTTCATCCGGCTGGAAGCGGCTGAAGTCGATGCCGGTCCAGCCGGAAATCAGCGCCATGGCGCCTTCGTAGCTGACATAGGACTTGTAGTCGTCGAACTTGGCTTTGGCCTTGGCATCGGTCTCGCCGACGATCACTGTCTGCAGGTTGAAGATCAGGATTTTGCTCGGGTCGCGCCCGGCCTCGGCGGCGCGGCGGCGGATATCGGCGACAGTCTTTTTCAGCAGCACCTTGGACGGTGCGGCGACAAATACGCACTCGGCCTGCTCGGCCGCGAACTGTTTGCCACGGCTGGAAGCGCCGGCCTGGTAGAGCACCGGCGTGCGCTGCGGCGACGGCTCGCACAGGTGAATGCCAGGCACCTGGAAGTGTTTGCCCACATGACGAATCTCGTGAATCTTGCTCGGGTCGCTGAAAATCCGCCGCTCACGGTCACGCAGCACTGCGCCTTCCTCCCAACTGCCTTCCCAGAGTTTGTAGCAGACCTCGAGGTATTCCTCGGCATAGTCGTAGCGCGCGTCATGTTCGGTCTGGGCTTGCTGGCCGAGGTTCTTGGCGCCGCTTTCCAGGTAAGACGTGACAATGTTCCAGCCGATGCGGCCCTTGGTCAGGTGGTCCAGCGTGGACAACCGGCGGGCGAACGGATACGGGTGCTCGAACGACAATGAGGCGGTCAGGCCGAACCCCAGGTGCTCAGTGACCAGCGCCATCGGTGCGATCAGCGACAACGGATCATTGACCGGCACCTGGGTGGCCTGGCGAATCGCCGCGTCGCCCGTGCCGTTGTACACGTCATAAATGCCCAGCACGTCGGCGATGAACAGGCCGTCGAACTTGCCGCGCTCAAGGATTTTCGCCAGGTCCGTCCAGTATTCCAGGTCCTTGTACTGCCACGAACGATCACGCGGATGCGCCCACAGGCCGGGAGACTGGTGGCCGACGCAGTTCATGTCGAAGGCGTTCAAGCGGATTTCACGGGCCATCAAAGCACTCCGTTGAGGTGATAGTTGCCAACGATCCGGTATTTGTGGCGCAGCGGGTCATTCAGGGTCGACGGCAGCGCGGTACGTTGGCCGGTCAGTTCGAATTCGGCGTTGCTCACGGCAATCAGGGCTTCGGCGGCAGCGATATGCGCCTCGGTGAGCGCCACCGGGCTGGGGTGGGTATCGACGCGTTCGAGCAGGGCCGCGGCCAGGTCGACGCGGATCTGCAAGTCGCCGAAGCGGCTGATCACATAGGGGTCGTCGCTGCGGGCGACGAAGCGCCGGGTGGTTTCCAGCAGTTGGCGGGCTTGGTTCAGGGCGGTCATGGGCGGGGTTCCTCAGTTCCAGGCGTGGCGCGCAGGTTTTACGCCGTTGAGCACGAAGTTGCCGATCAGGTGGTATTTCCAGCGAGCCGGGTCATGCAGGGTGTGGGTGCGCGCGTTGCGCCAGAAGCGGTCGAGGTTGTGTTTGCCGGTGACCGAGCGGGTGCCGGCCAGTTCGAACAGCTTGCTGCTGGCGAGCAACGCGGTTTCAGCCGACAGGACCTTGGCCTGGGCCACGATCAGCGACGCGTTGGCGACCGTGTCTTCGTTGGGTTCGGCGAGCGCCAGGTCGATCGCCCGGTCGGCCCGGGCGAGAATGGCTTCGGTGCCGTGCACACGCCATTGCAGGTCACCGATGCCGGCGATGGTGAAAGGGTCCTGCCAGCCGTGGTCCTGCTGGCTGTCGATCCACGGGCGAGCCTGGCGCGCGTGCAGCTTCGCCTGTTCCAGCGCACCGACGGCGATGCCGGTGTCGACGGCGGCCTGGATAATCTGTGAGATCGGGCCGTGGGCGGTCGGTCGGTCGAAGGCCTCATGCGCCGGGATGACCGCACTCAGGGGCACCGTCACGCCGTCGAGGGTCACGCCGCCGCTGGCCGTGGTGCGCTGACCGAAGCCGTCCCAGTTGTCGATCACGCTCAGGCCTGGCGCGTCGCGCTCAAGCAGCGCGATAAACGCCTGGCCGTGTTCGTTGTTGCCGACGGTGGGCACGATATGGGCGAACAGCGCGCCGGTGCAGTAGAACTTTTCGCCGTCGACCTGCGCGGTGTCGCCGTGGAAGCGAATCTGCGTGTCGAAAGTGCCGGCGTTCCTGCTCTTGGCTTCGGAGAACGCGTTGCCGAAGCGATAGCCCGCGAGGACCTTTTCAAAGTAATGGCGCTTTTGGGCTTCGCTGGCGGTTTGCTGCAGGATATCCACGATGCCCAGGTGGTTCTGCGGGATCTGGCCCAGGGACGGGTCAGCGACGGAGATCAATTTGATCACCTCGGCCACCGTCACATAGGACACACCGGCGCCGCCGTAGGCCTTGGGTACCGTGATGCCCCACAGGCCGCTCGCGGAAAACTCGTCGAGCTCGGCCACTGGCAGGCGACGCTCGCGGTCGCGCGCGCTGGCCTCGTCGGCAAAGCGTGCGGCAAGGCGAGTGGCGACCTCGATGGCTTCAGCGTCCGAGCGAATGAGGTGGGCAGGGTGTTGAGGGTGGGCTGACATGGGCCGACTCCAGGCTCCGATAGGTTATCGGAGTGATTGCAGGAGTCGTGCCTGAATGCATCACCAGCAAAATCAGGCTTTTGCCGCGGTATTCGGGGATTTTTACGAGGCTGAAACCAGCAAAGTGTCCAGCCACTGTTGCCGCACCAACAGTCAGATCACAACGTTGCGCACAAACCGCACGGCCACCTCACCATCATTGCGATAGTCGTGCACCTGGCGGCTGGCGAACATGTAGAACTCACCCGCGGAGACGCGCTTTTCTTCATCGCCCACCAGCAAGGTGAGGCAGCCTTCGAACACGAACAGTTGCACGCTCCAGCCGTCCGGGTCGAAACCGGGGGTGTAGCGATCACCGGGCGCCAGGTGCATCTCCCACAGTTCGACTTCGCGGCGCGCGGTGGCCTTGGCCAGCAACACGGCTTTACTGCCGGCAATCTCGCCGGCCCACACCAGCTCGTTGATGCGGCTGTGGTCGGGCGCACCAGGCGCCTGGATCAGGTCGCTGAAGGCCACGTCCAGCGCTTCGGCCACGCGATCGAGGGTGGACAGGCTGACGTTTTTCTCGCCGGCCTCGATGGCCACCAGCATGCGCCGGCTGACCCCGGACTTTTCCGAAAGCGCAGTCTGGCTGAGGTCGGCGGCGTGACGCAGGCGACGCACGTTCTGGCTGACGTGCTGCAGGACCGAGGCCCGGTGTGGATTTTCTTTGTGCACTATATTGCTCAATGGGTGGGTGTGCGCAGTATACTGCCCAGCGTGCGGCGCATTGTGCGGTCCGTGCCCTTCCCTTGCAAGACCGAGCCGCCATGACCAGCCCGAACTCCCCGTCGCGTTTCAACCGTTTCAGCAAAGCCGAATGCATCCTGGTAGTGATCACCATGATCTGGGGCGGCACCTTTTTGCTGGTGCAGCACGCCATGGCGGTCAGCGGGCCGATGTTCTTCGTGGGGCTGCGCTTTGCCGCCGCCGCCATTGTGGTGGGATTTTTTTCCGTGCGCACCTTGCGCGACCTGACCCTGTTCGAGCTGAAGGCCGGCGTGTTCATCGGCGTGGCAATCATGTTCGGCTACGGTTTGCAGACCATAGGCCTGCAGACCATCCTCAGCAGCCAGTCGGCGTTCATTACCGCCTTGTACGTGCCCTTCGTACCCTTGCTGCAATGGCTGGTGCTGGGCCGGCGCCCGGGGTTGATGCCGAGCATCGGCATCATGCTGGCGTTTGCCGGGTTGATGCTGCTGACTGGCCCGGCGGGCGCGTCGCTGAATTTCAGCGCAGGGGAAATCGCCACGTTGATCGGGGCGGTCGCGATTGCCGCCGAAATCATCCTGATCAGCGCCTTCGCAGGCCAGGTGGACGTGCGCCGGGTGACCGTGGTGCAACTGGCCACTGCATCGTTGCTGTCGTTTCTGATGGTGGTGCCGATGGGCGAGGCGCTGCCGGGATTCTCGTGGTTACTGCTGTTCAGTGCGGCAGGCCTGGGCCTGACCAGTGCGGTGATCCAGGTGGCGATGAACTGGGCGCAGCAGAGCGTTTCGCCAACACGGGCCACGCTGATCTACGCCGGTGAGCCGGTGTGGGCAGGCGTGGTCGGTCGGATTGCCGGGGAGCGCTTCCCGCCGATTGCGATGCTGGGGGCGGTATTGATCGTGGTGGCAGTGATCGTGAGCGAGTTGAAGACCAAGGGGCAAAAAGCCTTGGAACTTCAGGATGCGCTGGAAGAGGAACAACGGGGCTGAGGCCGGACGGTCCACATTGAACGGGGCGGTGTGAAATATTGCCAAATGAGATTATTCGACTGCTTTTGTAGGATCCTGCCACACCTTGGCGTTTGGTGATCGTTAAAGCGGCACGTATGATGCATCCCAAACTCCCGCAGATTAGAAGCCTATGTCCCTGATAGTTCTACTGCTTCTGCCATTCATTGGCAGCTGTCTGGCGGCCTTGCTGCCGCACAATGCACGTAATACCGAATCGCTGCTGGCGGGCCTTGTGGCCCTGGTCGGAACGGTTCAGGTTGCCCTGCTTTATCCTCAGATCGCCTACGGTGGCGTGATCCGCGAGGAATTCACGTGGCTGCCCAGCCTGGGCCTGAACTTCGTGTTGCGCATGGACGGCTTTGCCTGGCTGTTTTCGATGCTGGTGCTCGGCATCGGCACGTTGGTGTCACTGTATGCGCGCTACTACATGTCGCCGGATGATCCGGTGCCGCGCTTTTTTGCGTTTTTCCTGGCCTTCATGGGCGCCATGCTCGGGCTGGTGATCTCCGGCAACCTGATCCAGATCGTGTTTTTCTGGGAACTGACCAGCCTGTTCTCGTTCCTGCTGATCGGCTACTGGCACCACCGCGCCGATGCGCGACGCGGCGCCTACATGGCGTTGATGGTCACCGGTGCCGGCGGCCTGTGCCTGCTGGCCGGGGTGATGCTGCTGGGGCATATCGTCGGCAGCTACGACCTGGATCAGGTGCTGGCGGCGGGCGATCAGATTCGCGCGCACTCGCTGTACCCGGTGATGCTGGCCCTGGTGCTGGTGGGGGCGCTGAGCAAAAGTGCGCAGTTCCCTTTCCACTTCTGGCTGCCCCACGCAATGGCGGCGCCCACACCGGTTTCTGCTTACTTGCACTCGGCGACGATGGTGAAGGCCGGCGTGTTCCTGCTGGCCCGTCTGTGGCCGTCGCTGTCGGGCAGCGAAGAATGGTTCTGGATCGTCGGCGGTGCCGGCGCCATTACCCTGGTACTCGGCGCTTACTGCGCCATGTTTCAAAACGATCTCAAGGGCCTGCTGGCCTATTCCACCATCAGCCACCTCGGGCTGATCACCTTGCTGCTGGGTCTCAACAGCCCGCTGGCGGCGGTCGCCGCCGTCTTTCATATCCTCAACCACGCCACCTTCAAGGCTTCGCTGTTCATGGCGGCGGGCATCATCGACCACGAAAGTGGCACGCGG
Organism: Pseudomonas trivialis; assembly: GCF_036864995.1. Classification (NCBI taxonomy): domain Bacteria; kingdom Pseudomonadati; phylum Pseudomonadota; class Gammaproteobacteria; order Pseudomonadales; family Pseudomonadaceae; genus Pseudomonas; species Pseudomonas trivialis. Next base: position 3,399,135 of record NZ_CP142151.1, read on the forward strand.
GATATCCGCAAGCTCAGCGGCCTGGTACGCCTGATTCCGTTTACCGCGACCCTGGCGATGGTGGCCAGTGCGTCCATGGCCGGCGTGCCGTTGCTTAACGGCTTTCTGTCCAAAGAGATGTTCTTCGCCGAAACCGTGTTTATCTCGTCCACCGAATGGGTGGAAATCGCCCTGCCGCTGATCGCGACCATTGCCGGCACCTTCAGTGTGGCCTACGCGTTGCGCTTTACCGTTGACGTGTTCTTCGGCCCGCCGGCGACCGACCTGCCCCACACGCCCCACGAGCCGCCGCGCTGGATGCGCGCGCCGGTCGAGCTGCTGGTGTTCACCTGCCTGCTGGTGGGGATCTTCCCGGCCCAGGTGGTCGGCCCGCTCCTCGCGGCGGCGGCGCTGCCGGTGGTGGGCGGCGTGTTGCCCGAGTACAGCCTGGCGATCTGGCACGGCTGGAACGCGCCGATGATCATGAGCCTGGTGGCGATGTCCGGCGGCGTGGTGCTGTACCTGATGCTGCGCAAGCAACTCAAGCGCGGGCGCTTCAAGTACCCGCCGCTGATCAGCTACTTCAACGGCAAGCGCGGCTTCGAGCGCAGCCTGGTGGTGATGATGCGCGGCGTGCGCAAAATCGAAAAACGCCTGAGCACCAAGCGCCTGCAGACCCAGCTGTTCCTGCTGGTGCTGGTGGCGGTGATCGGCGCCATGATCCCCATGCTGGGCAGCGGCCTCACCTGGGGCGACCGGCCGAAGATCCCTGGCTCGGTGGTGTTCGTGACCCTCTGGGTACTGGCCATCACCTGCGCCCTGGGTGCCGCCTGGCAAGCCAAGTACCACCGACTCGCGGCCCTGACCATGGTCAGCGTGTGCGGCCTGATGACCTGCATCACCTTCGTGTGGTTCTCGGCACCGGACCTAGCACTGACCCAACTGGTGGTCGAAGTGGTGACCACGGTGCTGATCCTGCTCGGCCTGCGTTGGTTGCCGAGACGGATCGAAGAGGTCTCGCCGCTGCCGAGCACGCTGCGCAAGGCGCGCATCCGCCGCCTGCGCGACTTCCTGCTGTCCAGCGCGGTGGGCGGCGGCATGGCGCTGCTGTCCTACGCGATGCTGACCCGTCAGACGCCCAACGATATCTCCTCGTTCTACCTGAGCCGTGCCCTGCCCGAAGGCGGCGGCAGCAATGTGGTGAACGTGATGCTGGTGGACTTCCGTGGCTTCGACACCCTGGGCGAAATTACCGTGCTCGGCGCCGTGGCGCTCACCGTGTACGCGCTGCTGCGACGCTTCCGCCCCTCGAAGGAAAGCATGCAACTGCCCACGCAACAGCGCCAGTTGGCGCCGGATGTGGCCACCGATCTGGTCAACCCGCGCCAGGCCAGCGACACCGCACTGGGCTTCATGATGGTGCCGGCGGTGCTGGTGCGCCTGCTGCTGCCGATTGCGATGGTGGTGTCGTTCTACCTGTTCATGCGTGGCCACAACCAGCCGGGCGGCGGCTTTGTCGCAGGCCTGGTGATGTCGGTGGCGTTTATCCTGCAATACATGGTGGCCGGCACCCAATGGGTGGAGGCGCAGATGAACCTGCGGCCAATGCGCTGGATGGGCTTCGGGCTGCTCTCGGTCACGCTCACGGGGCTGGGCGCGTTGTTTGCCGGTTACCCGTTCCTCACCACTCACACCTGGCATTTGAGCCTGCCGGTGCTGGGCGATATTCACGTCGCCAGCGCGCTGTTCTTCGATGTCGGCGTGTACGCCATGGTGGTCGGTTCGACCCTGTTGATGCTCACCGCCCTGGGTCACCAATCGGTACGCGCCCATAAACCAAGCAACCAGGCCAAAGTGGTTGCCGCAACACAAGGAGCCGCCTGATGGAAGAAGTCATTGCAATTGCCATTGGGGTGCTGGCGGCCTCGGGCGTCTGGTTGATCCTGCGGCCACGGACCTTCCAGGTGGTGATGGGCCTGTGCCTGCTGTCGTACGGGGTCAACCTGTTCATCTTCAGCATGGGCAGCCTGTTTATCGGCAAGGAGCCGATCATCAAGGACGGCGTGCCCCAGGACCTGCTCAACTACACCGACCCACTGCCCCAGGCGCTGGTACTCACGGCCATCGTGATCAGCTTCGCCATGACCGCGCTGTTCCTGGTGGTGTTGCTGGCGTCTCGGGGCCTGACCGGCACTGACCATGTCGACGGCCGGGAGCCCAAGGAATGAATTGGGTCAATCAACTGATCGTCGCACCAATTCTGCTGCCGTTGCTCACGGCGGGGCTGATGCTCATGCTGGGCGAGAAGCGCCGTCCGCTGAAGGCCAAGATCAACCTGCTGTCGAGCCTGCTCGGCGTCGGCGTGGCGGCTCTGCTGCTGTACTGGACGCAACAGGGTGGCCCGGGCTCCATTGGCGTGTACCTGCCGGGCAACTGGCAGGTGCCGTTCGGCATCGTGCTGGTGGTGGATCAACTGTCGGCGCTGATGCTGGTGCTGACCGGGATCATTGGCGTGAGCGCACTGATGTTCGCCATGGCCCGCTGGGACCGTGCTGGCACCAGTTTTCACGCGCTGTTCCAAATCCAGTTGATGGGCCTGTACGGCGCGTTTCTCACCGCCGACCTGTTCAACCTGTTCGTCTTCTTCGAAGTGCTGCTGGCCGCGTCCTACGGCCTGATGCTGCACGGCTCCGGCCGCGCGCGGGTGTCGTCGGGGCTGCATTACATTGCGATCAACCTGCTGGCCTCGTCGCTGTTTCTGATTGGCGCGGCGATGATCTACGGCGTGACCGGCACGTTGAACTTCGCCGACCTGGCGCTGAAAATCCCGCTGGTGCCGGAGGCTGACCGTGGCCTGTTGCACGCCGGTACCGCGATCCTCGCCACGGCGTTCCTGGCCAAGGCCGGCATGTGGCCGCTGAACTTCTGGCTGGCGCCGGCCTACTCTTCGGCCAGTGCACCGGTGGCGGCGATGTTCGCGATCATGACCAAGGTCGGCGTGTACACCGTGCTGCGCCTGTGGACCCTGCTGTTCTCCGGCCAGGCCGGTGCCTCGGCACTGTTCGGCGGCGACTGGCTGGTGTACGGCGGCATGACCACCATCGTCTGCGCGGCGCTGGCGATGCTGGCGGCACAACGACTGGAGCGCATGGCCAGCCTGAGCATTCTGGTGTCGGCCGGCATCCTGCTGTCGTCGGTGGGTTTTGCCCAGCCGAGCCTGACGGCCGGCGCGCTGTTCTATCTGGTGAGTTCCACCCTGGCCTTGAGTGCGCTGTTCCTGCTGGCGGAGCTGATCGAGCGCTCACGCTCGGCCAATGACCTGCCGCTGGATGAAGAAATCGACGCACTGCCCAAGGCCATGGAATCCTTGCACCCGCGCCCCGGCGTCAACCTCGATGACGAACAGAAAGCCGTGGTCGGCCAAGTGATTCCGTGGACCATGGCGTTCCTCGGCCTGAGCTTTGTCGCCTGTGCGCTGCTGATTATCGGCATGCCGCCGCTGTCCGGGTTTATCGGCAAACTCAGTCTGTTGAGTGCGCTGGTCAATCCGTTGGGCCTGGGCAATGCGATCAATGAGCCGATTCGCCCGGCGGCCTGGGGTCTGGTGGCCCTGTTGATCCTCTCGGGCCTGGCTTCGCTGATTGCCTTTGCGCGCCTGGGCACCCAGCGTTTCTGGACCCCGGAAGAACGCCCGTCGCCGCTGCTGCGTCGCTATGAGTGCGTGCCGATCTTCCTGCTGCTGGGCCTGTGCATCGCGCTGACCTTCAAGGCCGAGCCGTTGATGCGCTATACCCTGGCGACCGCCAAGAGCCTGAACAACCCGGAGAGCTACGTGATGGCGGTAATGGCCACGCGCCCGGTGCCGAGCCCCGAAGGCAAGGCCGCCGCCCTGGAGGTGCAACCATGAAGCGCTTGCTGCCTGCGCCGTGGCTGTCATTGGCACTGTGGGTGCTGTGGCTGGTGCTCAACCTGTCGGTGAGCCCCGGCAATCTGCTGCTCGGCGCGCTGCTGGGGTTTCTCGCCCCGCTGATGATGGCGCCGCTGCGACCGCAACCGATCAGCCTGCGCCGCCCCGGCGTGATCATCCGCCTGTTTTTCCTGGTGGGCCGCGACGTGATTGTGTCCAACCTGCAAGTGGCGTGGGGCGTGCTGGTGTGCGGCTCGCGTCCACCGCGCTCGCGCTTCGTCAGGATCCCCCTGGACCTGCGCAGCCCCAACGGCCTCGCTGCGCTGTCGATGATCACCACCGTGGTGCCCGGCACCATCTGGTCGGAACTGGCGCTGGACCGCAGCGTGCTGTTGTTGCACGTGTTCGACCTGGAGGACGAAGCGCTGTTTATCGAACACTTCAAGTCCACCTACGAACGCCCCCTGATGGAGATCTTCGAATGAGCGCCCTGCTCTCCAATGCGATCCTGCTCAGCCTGTTCCTGTTCTCGCTGGCCATGGTGCTGACCCTGATCCGCCTGTTCAAGGGCCCGTCGGCCCAGGACCGCGTTCTGGCGCTGGACTACCTGTACATCCTGGCGATGCTGATGATGCTGGTGCTGGGCATTCGTTATGCCAGTGACACCTACTTTGAAGCGGCGTTGCTGATTGCACTGTTCGGCTTCGTGGGCTCGTTCGCCCTGGCCAAATTCCTGCTGCGTGGGGAGGTGATTGAATGATGCCGATGTGGATGGAAATCGTGGTGGCGGTGCTATTGGTGTCGAGCAGTGTGTTTGCGCTGATCGGCGCGCTGGGGTTGTTGCGCATGAAGGACTTCTTCCAGCGCATGCACCCGCCGGCATTGGCCTCTACGTTGGGCGCATGGTGTGTGGCGTTGGCGTCGATTATCTATTTTTCACAGCTCAAGTCCGGGCCGGTGTTGCACGGCTGGCTGATTCCGATTTTGCTGTCGATCACGGTGCCGGTGACCACGCTGCTACTGGCGCGAACGGCCCTGTTCCGCAAACGCATGGCCGGCGATGACGTACCCGCCGAGGTCAGCAGCCGCCGCTGATCTGCAGGCGAACACAGTAAAAATGTGGGAGCGGGCTTGCCCGCGAATGCGCAGGGTCAGTCAACATCAATGTTTGCTGGGCCTACGTCTTCGCGGGCAAGCCCGCTCCCACAGTTGATATTCGTCGCTTTGAGTGAAGGTAGTGGACTCACTAAAAAGTGACCGGGGCGACTGACCGACCCCAGCGACCTCTCAAATCAGCGCCAATGCGTTAGCGTAAATATTGGCAGGAGGACGCCCGCCTTGCCTACCCCACACTTCCTCACGCCCATTGATCACCGCAAGCGCATGACCCACCCATTGACCATTAACCGGAACGCCGTGAGTCACAAGACCCAGTTGCCCACGCGCCAAGTCTTGAACACTGGTTTCTCGAATATGATCGCGTAGCCCCAAGCGCAGCAATCCATTCAGGTTTCGACCGAAGGGCTCACCATCATTGATGCTGTATAGCGCACTCTCGAAACCCTGCCCCGCATAACCGTCGTTGTTCTCCAGTTGCGCCCGTTTGGCGCTCACGGCATACAGAAAGTTGGCATCTGCCACCATCGAAGGATCATCACCACTGAATTCGGATCTGTATGTTGCCTGCGCCAGCTCAGTCCTGGACAAGTGATACCAGCGGTCATCCCGCATCTGTATGTTCCAGCCATCACCCGCTGCAGTTACCTGCTTGAAAATGTCGGCGGGTTTCTGGCCAAACTTCATCATCGCGATCTTTATTGATGCGACCGTGGCGCAATTGCTTTTATTGGGTCCCTGTTTGAAGCCGCTCCAGATATTACCGGGCTCATTGCCAACGCCAGGTCTTTTGCCAGGGTTACTCCTTGCGGTGTAGAAGTCATGGTGACTCGCCCGTTGAGCGGGGCCCTGCTGATCAAAACGCTGCGGGTTACGCAGTACAGGCCTGTGGAACATATGCCGATGCCCCATATCGCGGCCTGGTCCGGCCTTTGGAGAATCATTGGTATGGGACTGAACGTAGGCGTCCACTGTATGAATCAGCTTATTGACATTGTTCTTGAACGCCGCGTCACCGGTCCTCTCTCGAAACAACTTCAACCTGTCAATGACACCTGGCGCCATATGAAGCCTGGCTTCTGGCGTTAGACGAAGCCACTCGTTCAGCAGTTGCCTGACCGCAGCAACGTCCGCCTCGAACGCGGCAGGCCTGCCCTGCATGTGCAACTGACTTGACGCATAGCCTGCGTGCCCACCTACAAAACCCGTCACTGCTGGATTCAACATCTTCGGCTCTTCTCCACTCACTGATTGACAGGCCCGAAAGGCCCATTAGCTCAGTGGCAAGGCTGACGTTGCAGGTTCCATATTTCATACAGTCTCAAGAGGTTCTGCCTTGGGTCAGGACGATGAAAACAGCACAACCCATGTCAACCCCAAAGCGAACAGCAGGTGCCGACCCAGTTCGAGCACGGGCAAGCCATTTAGCCTTTGAGCTTGATGGCTCCAGCCCTGCGTGGCGCCAGGGATCAAAAAAACGCCCCGAACCAGTCGGGGCGTTTTTCATTCAGCGAGCGGCCACCAACCGTCAGTCAGCCAGCCGCCACGTCGTCCCGCCCTTCCCGTCTTCCAACACCACACCCATCGCGGTCAGTTGGTCACGGATACGGTCGGATTCCGCCCAGTCTTTGTTGGTACGAGCCGTCAGCCGCGCCTGGATCAGCGCATCCACTTGCGCTGCGTCCACTCGCCCTTCAGCACCGGCCTGCAGGAAGTCATCTGCTTGCATCTGCAGCACGCCGAGCACGCTCGCCAGTTCTTTCAGACGAGCCGCCAGGCCCGCCGCCGCATCGAGATCGCTCTCACGCAGGCGGTTGATCTCGCGCACCATCTCGAACAGCACCGCGCAGGCTTCCGGTGTACCGAAGTCGTCGTTCATCACTTCAGTAAACCGCGCCACGAACGCTTCACCGCCGGCCGGGGCCACGGCGGGCAAGCCTTTCAACGCGTGGTAGAACCGCTCCAGGGCGCCCTTGGCGTCCTTGAGGTTGTCTTCCGAATAGTTGATGGCGCTGCGGTAATGGCTGGACACCAGCAGGTAACGCACCACTTCCGGGTGGTACTTTTCCAGCACGTCGCGAATGGTGAAGAAGTTGTTCAAGGACTTGGACATCTTCTCGCCATTGATGCGGATCATGCCGCAGTGCATCCAGGCATTGGCGTAGGTCTTGCCGGTGGCGGCTTCGCTCTGGGCGATTTCGTTTTCGTGGTGCGGAAACTCCAGGTCGCTGCCACCGCCATGAATGTCGAAGGTTTCGCCCAGGCAGCAGGTGGACATCACCGAGCATTCGATGTGCCAGCCCGGACGCCCGGCGCCCCACGGCGACTCCCAGCTCGGCTCGCCGGGCTTGGTGGCTTTCCACAGCACGAAGTCGAGGGGGTCCTGCTTGGCCTCGTCGACTTCGATGCGCGCGCCGATGCGCAGGTCTTCGATCTTCTTGCGTGACAGCTTGCCGTAGCCCATGAACTTGGCCACGCGGTAGTACACGTCGCCATTGCCCGGGGCGTAGGCGTAACCCTTGTCGATCAGGGTCTGGATCATCGCGTGCATGCCGGCGATGTGGTCGGTGGCACGCGGCTCCATGTCCGGCTTGAGGATGTTGAGACGCGCCTCGTCCTCGTGCATCGCGGCGATCATGCGCGCGGTCAGCGCGTCGAACGACTCGCCGTTTTCCCTGGCGCGGTTGATGATCTTGTCGTCGATGTCGGTAATGTTGCGCACGTACGTCAAGTCATAGCCGCTGAAACGCAGCCAGCGGGTCACCAGGTCGAAGGCAACCATGCTGCGGCCGTGGCCGATGTGGCAGTAGTCGTATACGGTCATGCCGCACACGTACATGCGCACCTTGTTGCCATCCAGCGGCTTGAAGACTTCTTTAGTCTTGCTGAGAGTGTTGTAGATCGTTAGCACAACGGCTTCCTTAGAGAATCACTGGCCCCACGAATCACGCAAGGTCACGGTACGGTTGAATACCGGCTGACCAGGTTTGGAGTCCTTGATATCCGCGCAGAAGTAACCTTCGCGCTCGAACTGGAAACGGTCTTCCGGCTGTGCGTCGCCCAGGGATGGCTCGGCACGACAACCTGTGAGTACTTGCAGGGAATCGGGGTTGATGTTGTCGAGGAAACTCGCGCTGTCTTCGGCCTTCTCGGGGTTTGGCGAACGGAACAGGCGATCGTACAGACGCACTTCGCATTCGATGCTGGCCGCGGCCGGTACCCAGTGCACCACGCCCTTGACCTTGCGGCCTTCGGGGTTCTTGCCGAGGGTGTCCGGGTCGTAGGAGCAGCGCAGTTCGACGATGTTGCCATCGGCGTCCTTGATTGCCTCGTCGGCGCGGATCACGTAGCTGCCGCGCAGGCGCACTTCGCCGTTCGGCTCCAGGCGCTTGTAGCCTTTTGGCGGCTCTTCCATGAAGTCGTCACGGTCGATGTAGATTTCACGGGCGAACGGCAGCTTGCGCACGCCCAGCTCTTCTTTTTGCGGGTGACGCGGCAGCTCGAGGTTTTCGACCTGGCCTTCGGGGTAGTTGGTGATCACGACTTTCAACGGCCGCAGCACGCACATGGCGCGCGGCGCGTTGGCGTCGAGGTCGTGGCGGATGCTGAACTCGAGCATGCCGAAGTCGACCACTCCGTCGGAACGGTTGGTACCAACCATCTCGCAGAAATTGCGGATCGACGCCGGGGTGTAGCCGCGACGGCGGAAGCCCGACAGCGTGGACATGCGCGGGTCATCCCAACCGTGCACGTGCTTTTCATCCACCAATTGCTTGAGCTTGCGCTTGCTGGTGATGGTGTAGTTCAGGTTCAGGCGGCTGAACTCGTACTGACGCGGCTGCGCCGGCACCGGCAGATTGCTCAGGAACCATTCGTACAGCGGGCGATGGCTTTCGAACTCCAGGGTGCAGATGGAGTGGGTGATGCCTTCGATGGCGTCGGACTGGCCATGGGTGAAGTCGTAGTTGGGGTAGATGCACCACGTGTCACCGGTCTGGTGGTGATGGGCGTGGCGGATGCGGTACATGATCGGGTCGCGCAGGTTCATGTTCGGCGAGGCCATGTCGATCTTGGCGCGCAGCACGCGGGCGCCGTCCGGGAACTCGCCGGCGCGCATGCGGTTGAACCAGTCGAGGTTCTCTTCTACCGAACGGTCGCGGAACGGGCTGTTCTTGCCTGGCTCGGTCAGGGTGCCACGGTATTCCCTGGCCTGTTCCGGGCTCAGGTCGTCCACATAGGCCTTGCCGGCTTTGATCAGCTCGACGGCCCAGTCGAACAACTGGTCGAAATACTTGGACGCATAGCGCACTTCACCGGACCATTCGAAGCCCAGCCACTTGATGTCGCTTTCGATGGCGTCGATGTATTCCTGGTCTTCCTTGGCCGGGTTGGTGTCGTCGAAACGCAGGTGCGTGACACCGCCGAATTCCTGGGCCAGGCCGAAGTTCACGCAGATCGACTTGGCGTGACCGATGTGCAGGTAGCCGTTGGGCTCTGGCGGGAAGCGGGTGACGATCTGCGTGTGCTTGCCCGAATCGAGGTCCGCCTGGATGATCGGACGCAGGAAATTGACCGGGACGGCAGGTCCGGCCTTGGAATTCGAGGTAGGGTCGACAGTGGGCTTGCTCATAGGATCCTTGAACAGACAGGTTCGTGGCCGGGTGAGGCCAGATAAAACAAAGGGCTTATCATAGCCGAAGCGGTCAACCACCTGACAGGGCACGGCCGAAAACTGCTGCTTTAATTGCTGCTTTAATGACAGGCGCGGTAAAAAACCACCTCAAAATTCCTGCAAGGCACGCTAAACTGCGCGCCCTGGCCGTCGTTTGGCCAGACAGGTAAAGCGTTCAAACGCCCAAACCCACGAATTCCCTGAAAAGAGTAGTGAACATGACTCAAGTCAAACTGACCACCAACCACGGTGACATCGTCATCGAGCTGAACGCCGAGAAAGCGCCGATCACCGTCGCCAACTTCATCGAGTACGTAAAGGCCGGCCACTACGAAAACACGGTTTTCCACCGCGTCATCGGCAATTTCATGATCCAGGGCGGCGGTTTCGAGCCAGGCATGAAAGAGAAGAAAGACAAGCGTCCAAGCATCCAGAACGAAGCGGATAACGGCCTTTCCAACGACAAGTATACCGTCGCCATGGCCCGTACCATGGAGCCGCATTCGGCCTCCGCGCAGTTTTTCATCAACGTCGCCGACAACGCTTTCCTCAACCACAGCGGCAAGAACGTGCAGGGATGGGGTTACGCAGTGTTCGGCAAAGTCACCGAAGGCACTGACGTTGTCGACAAGATCAAAGGCGTGTCCACCACCTCCAAGGCCGGTCACCAGGACGTTCCAGCAGAAGACGTGATCGTCGAGAAAGCCGAGATCGTTGGGTGATATTGCTGATTTCAGATTTGCATCTGGAAGAGGATCGCCCGGACATTACCCGGGCGTTTCTGGATCTGCTCCACGGCCGCGCCCGTGGCGCCCAGGCGTTGTACATTCTGGGGGACTTCTTTGAAGCCTGGATTGGCGATGATGGGATGACGCCGTTCCAGCGCTCCATTGGCGAGGCGCTGCGCGAACTGAGCGACAGCGGCACCGCAATTTTTATCATGCACGGCAACCGCGATTTCCTGCTCGGCAAGGCGTTCTGCAAACTGGCAGGCGCCCGACTGCTCAAGGATCCGAGTGTCGTGCAGCTGTATGGCGAGCCCGTGCTGTTGATGCACGGCGACAGCCTCTGCACCCGCGACCTTGGCTATATGAAGCTGCGGCGCATTCTGCGTAACCCGCTCGTGCTGTTTGTCCTGCGCCACCTGCCCCTGCGCAGCCGCCACAAACTGGCGCGCAAACTGCGCAGTGAAAGCCGCGCGCAAACGCGCATGAAGGCCAACGACATTGTCGATGTCACCCCCGACGAAGTACCACAGGTAATGCAGCAATTTGGCGTGCGCACCCTGGTCCACGGCCACACGCACCGCCCGGCCATCCATAAGCTGCAGATTGGCGACCAGGCGGCCAGGCGCATTGTGCTGGGGGATTGGGACAGGCAGGGCTGGGCGTTGCAGGTGGATGAGCAAGGGTTTCAATTGGCGGCGTTTGATTTTGTGAACCCACAGCTGGCCCTGCCAGGTGCCTGACACAAGAACACAACAGATCAAATGTGGGAGGGGGCTTGCTCCCGATGGCGGTGGATCAGTCAGCCATTCCTTAGCTGACCCACTGCAATCGGGAGCAAGCCCCCTCCCACCTTTTGACCCGGTACATGCTCAAGTCAGTGCCCGGACGCCTGCGGCCCGGCCTTGGCGCCGAACGGCGGCTTGGCCAGCCACACCACCAACATCAACGCCACGAACAGCCAACCCATCAGCGGGTCCACGGCCACACGCACCGTCCGGCTATCCATAAGTTGCAGGTCGACGACCAGGTGCCTGACACAAGAACACAACAGATCAAATGTGGGAGGGGGCTTGCTCCCGATGGCGGTGGATCAGTCAGCCATTCTTTAGCTGACCCACTGCAATCGGGAGCAAGCCCCCTCCCACATTTTGACCCAGTACATGCTCAAGTCAGTGCCCGGAAGCCTGCGGCCCGGCCTTGGCGCCGAATGGCGGCTTGGCCAGCCACACCACCAACATCAACGCCACGAACAGCCAGCCCATCAGCGGGTCCACGGCCACACGCACCGTCCGGCTATCCATAAGTTGCAGGTCGACGACCAGGTGCCTGACACAAGAACACAACAGATCAAATGTGGGAGGGGGCTTGCTCCCGATGGCGGTGGATCAGTCAGCCACTCCTTAGCTGACCCACCGCAATCGGGAGCAAGCCCCCTCCCACCTTTTGACCCGGTACATGCTCAAGTCAGTGCCCGGACGCCTGCGGCCCGGCCTTGGCGCCGAACGGCGGCTTGGCCAGCCACACCACCAACATCAACGCCACGAACAGCCAGCCCATCAGCGGGTCCACGGCCACACGCACCGTCCGGCTATCCATAAGTTGCAGGTCGACGACCAGGTGCCTGACACAAGAACACAACAGATCAAATGTGGGAGGGGGCTTGCTCCCGATGGCGGTGGATCAGTCAGCCATTCTTTAGCTGACCCACTGCAATCGGGAGCAAGCCCCCTCCCACCTTTGACCCGGTACATGCTCAAGTCAGTGCCCGGACGCCTGCGGCCCGGCCTTGGCGCCGAACCGCGGCTTGGCCAGCCACACCACCAACATCAACGCCACGAACAGCCAGCCCATCAGCGGGTCCACGGCCACACGCACCGTCCGGCTATCCATAAGTTGCAGGTCGACGACCAGGTGCCTGACACAAGAACACAACAGATCAAATGTGGGAGGGGGCTTGCTCCCGATGGCGGTGGATCAGTCAGCCATTCTTTAGCTGACCCACTGCAATCGGGAGCAAGCCCCCTCCCACCTTTTGACCCGGTACATGCTCAAGTCAGTGCCCGGACGCCTGCGGCCCGGCCTTGGCGCCGAATGGCGGCTTGGCCAGCCACACCACCAACATCAACGCCACGAACAGCCAACCCATCAGCGTGAAGTAATCCACGGTGGACATCATGTACGCCTGGCTGGTCACTATCTGATCCAGTTGCGCATAGCCCTTCTGCCCTGCCCCGCCAAGCGCCTGCAACGCATCACGGGTGGTCGAGTCGTACGTGTTGATATTCTCGCTCAGGTAGGCATGGTGTTGGTCCGCCCGGCGAATCCAGATCCAGGTGGTGAGCGAGGCCGCGAAACTGCCGCCAAGGGTACGCAGGAAAGTCGCAAGCCCCGCGCCGTCGGCGATCTGACTCGGTGGCAGGTCGGACATCAGGATGGTCAGGGTCGGCATGAAGAACAGCGCCACGCCGATGCCCATGAACAATTGCACCAGCGCGATATGCGTGAAATCCACCTCGTTGGTGAAACCCGCACGCATGAAACAGCTTAGCCCCATCGCCAGAAACGACAGCGCTGCCAGCAGACGCAGGTCGAATTTGTTCGCGTATTTGCCCACGAACGGCGACATCAGTACCGGCAGGATCCCGATCGGCGCCACCGCCAGACCCGCCCAGGTGGCGGTGTAGCCCATCTGGGTTTGCAGCCACTGCGGCAGGATCAGGTTGATACCGAAGAAAGCGGCATAACCGCCGATCATCACAATGGTGCCAATCCGAAAGTTGCGGTAGGCGAACAGCCTCAGGTTAACCACAGGGTGCTTGTCGGTCATTTCCCAGATCACGAAAAACGCCAGCGCAACCGCCGAGATCACCGACCCGATGATGATGAAGTTGGATTCGAACCAGTCCAGGTTGTTGCCCTTGTCGAGGATGATCTGCAAGGCACCGACGCCAATGATCAAGCTCAGCAGACCGATGTAATCCATCGGCTGATAGCTGGTCTCCACCGGCCGCTTCTTCAACTGCGCACGTACCACGAGCACGGCAAAGATGCCCAGGGGCACGTTGATAAAAAAGATCCACGGCCAGCTGTAGCTGTCCGTGATCCAGCCGCCAAGAATAGGCCCGGCAATCGGCGCCACCACCGTCACCATCGCCAGTAACGCGAGGGCCATGCCCCGCCTGGCGGGTGGATAAACCGCAATCAGCAGGGTCTGGGTCATCGGGTACAACGGCCCCGCGACCAGTCCCTGCACCACACGAAACGCGATCAGCTCCGGCATCGAGGTGGAAATGCCACACATAAACGAGGCCAGCACAAACAGCATGGTCGCCCACAAAAACAGCTTTACCTCGCCAAAGCGCCGGCTCAACCAGCCGGTGAGCGGCAGGGCAATCGCGTTGCTCACCGCAAACGAGGTGATCACCCAGGTCCCCTGCTCCGAACTCACGCCAAGGTTGCCGGAGATGGTCGGCAGCGCCACGTTGGCGATGGTGGTGTCGAGCACCTGCATGAAGGTCGCCAGCGACAGGCCAATGGTGGCCATCAGCAGGCTGGGCGGCGTGAAGGAGGCGTTATTGCTCATCAGCGTTGCGCAGCCTTGGGGGCGGCGACGCTGTTGTCATGGATCAACTGACTGATCATGGCATCGGCTTCGGCCAGTTGGCGGTCATACACATTGGTGGTGAACGTCGCCTTTTGCGGCGCCTGCTGCGCGAGTACCGGGCCGCTCTTGTCGTGCAGGTCGACATTGACCACGGTGCTCAAGCCCACACGCAGCGGATGCTGGGCCAGCTCTTCGGCGTTGATATGGATGCGCACCGGCACCCGTTGCACGATCTTGATCCAGTTGCCGGTGGCGTTCTGTGCCGGCAGCAGGGCGAAAGCGCTGCCAGTGCCAGCGCCGAGGCTGTCGACGGTGCCGCTGTATTTGACGTCGCTGCCGTAGATATCCGACTCGATGTCCACTGGCTGGCCGATGCGCATGTCGCGCAGCTGGGTTTCCTTGAAGTTGGCGTCGATCCACAGCTGGTTCAGCGGGATCACCGCCATCAACGCGGAGCCGGGCTGCACGCGCTGGCCCAGTTGCACAGTGCGCTTGGCCACGTAGCCGGTGACCGGTGCGATCAAGGTGCTGCGCGCATTGCTCAGGTACGCCTGGCGCAGTTGCGCAGCGGCGGTCTGCACATCCGGGTGGGAGGAAATCACCGTGTCGTCCACCAGGGCATTGCTGGTCTTGAGCTGTTGCTCGAGGTTGGTCAGGGCATTTTTCGCAGCGGTCAGGCTGTCACGGGCGTGGGACAGTTCTTCCTGGGAAATCGCCCCACCCTGAGCCAGGGTCTTGCGACGGTTGTAATTGTCCTGGGCGGTTTGCACGTCAGCCTTCTGCGCGTTGACCTGGGCTTTCATGCCATCGACATTGCTGTACAAGCCGCGTACCTGGCGCACGGTGCGGGCGAGGTTGGCCTGGGCACTTTGCAAACCGACGGCGGCGTCGTTGGGGTCGAAGTTGATCAGCACCTGGCCTTCGTGGACCAGGTCGCCATCGTCGGCGCCGATGCTGACCACGGTGCCAGTGACCAGCGGGGTGATTTCCACCACGTTGCCGTTTACATAGGCGTCGTCGGTGCTTTCATTGAAGCGCCCGTAAAACTCATACCAGCCCCACACGCCCAGGGCGCCGAGGATGACGATCAGCGCCAGGCCGATCAGCATGATCCTGCGTTTGCGCGGGTTGCTGTCGGTTTTGGGTTGCTCTGTTGCGTTGCTGTTTTCGGCAGTGGCCATGACAAATACCTCACATTATTCCGTGCGTGCACCGGGGGTGGTCGACGCAACGTCTGCGGCGCTGTAGCCGCCACCCAGGGCCTGCATCAATTGAATCGACAGATCGATCTGCGCAGCCTTCAGGCTGGCCAGTTGGCGTTGGGCCTGGAGCAGTTGCTGCTCGATGCTCAGCACATCCAGGTAATTCCCGATGCCTGAGCTGTAGCGTTGCAGCCCGGTGTCGTAGGACTGCCGCGCGATGTCCGCCGCGTGTTGCTGGGCCTGGATCTGCCGCGCGGTATCACGCAGTTGCGCGAGCGTGCTGCCGATATCGCCCAAGGCCTGCACCAGAGTTTTGTTGTACTGGGCCACGGCCAGGTCGTAATCGGCATCGCGCGCATCGAGGTCGGCGCGCAGGCGGCCGCCGTCGAAGATCGGCAGCGAGATCGTGGGCGCAATGTTGAAGAAGCGGCTGGCCGAACCGAACATCGCATCGCCCAGCAACGACTCGGCTCCGGCGCTCGCGCTCAGGTTGAGGTTGGGGTAGAAGCGCGTCTTGCTGGCGGCAATGTCCTTGCTCGCAGCTTCGACGCGCCAGCGCGCGGCGATCAGGTCAGGACGACGACCAAGCAGCTCGGCAGGCAGCACCGAAGGCACGGCCACGGCGGCGGGTTGCAGCACTGCGGGACGGGCCAGTTCATTGCCACGATCCGGACCTTTGCCGAGTAACACCGCGAGGGCGATTCTGGCGCTCTGCAGCTGTTTTTCCGCGTCGATCAGTTGCGACTGGCTACTGGCCTCCAGGCTTTCGGTTTGCTGATACTGGTACTGGCTGTCGATCCCGGAGTTCAGGCGGCGCTGACTCAGGTCGAGCATCTGGCGGGTGCGCTTGAGGTCGTCATTGGCCAGGTCACGCACGATATGCGCCTGGCCCAGGTCGCTGTAGGCCTTGGCCACGTTGGCGGCCAGGGTCAGACGCGCGGCCTGCTGGTCGACTTCGGCGGCACGGGCCTGACCCAACGCGGCTTCCCAGGCAGCACGCTGGCCGCCCCACAGGTCGAAGGTGTAATTGAAGCTGGCGCCGATGTTGCGCACGGTCGAATAGGCATCGCCTTCGCCGCGCGGGTCCTGGTCCCGGGCCAGGCGCGAACGACTCACGCCGGCGCTGGCATCCACGGTAGGCAGGCGCGCAGCGTTGGCCGCATAGGCGGCCGCTTCGGCCTGATGGGCGCGGGCACTGGCAACCTGCATGTCCGGGCTGTTGCGCAGGGCTTCCTGAATCAGGCCGTCCAGTTGCGGGTCGCCGAGGCTCTTCCACCAGTCGGGCGCAGGCCAGGCCGCACTGGAGAGCGTCACCCCAGCGAGGGACTTGCCGGTTTGCAGGGTGTTGGCGTCGAGGCGCCGACCCTGGGTGTCGAGGCCGCTGTAGTTGGCGCAACCGGCCATGCTCATGGCCACCAGCACCAGGCATAACGCACGTGTGTTCATTCTGTACCTACCCGCTGGATGACGATGGCGTCACCCGCTGCAACGAGGATTTTCTTGAGGATTCTTTCCAGGGTCTGCAGTTCGCCGGGCTCCAGGGCGCCGGCCAGCTCGTTCATCGACTGCGCGCCGATGTGCGGCAGCATGTCCGCCAGGCGCTGGCCGTCTTCGGTGAGCACCAGCCGCACCTGGCGCCGGTCCTGCTCGGAACGCTGGCGCGCCAGCAGGCCCTTTTGTTCTAGACGGTCGAGCATGCGGGTCATCGAGCCGCTGTCCAGCGACAGGTTGCGGCACAGCTCGGCCGGGGTGTCGACGTCGAACTGGGCAATGATGATCAACACCTTGAACTGCGCGGCAGTGACGCCGTGGGGTTCCATATGGGTGTCGATGATGCGGTCCTTGAGCAACGCCGCCCGTCCCAGCAACAAGCCGAGATGACAGTGGCGAAAACTGTCAGGGGTGAAATGGGTCATCGGAAGTCACCTTATTACTGCCTAGGCAGCGAATGTGTGACGAGATGTTACTGCTTAGGCAGCGAATGTCAAATGGAATTATTAGCTTGCTTGGTATCTAGCCGATATATGGCTGAAATGCCATCAACCATGAAAGGGGGTTTGCGTCCGATGGCGGTGTGTCAGCCACAGATAAGCTGACTGATACACCGCTATCGGAAGCAAGCCCCCTCCCACAGTTTCTGATTGAGTAAAGACCTAGAAATCGCGTTTGTAGAAGATGTCCAGCGAGCTGGCCACGCCGGTCGCCACTTCCAGGTAAACCTTTTTGCTCAGCAGGTAGCGCAAGGCGATGGTATTGGCCGGTTCGAACACGCCTACCCCGTAACGCAGGCTCAGCTTCTCGTTGATCTTGCCGCTGGCAACCACGGCAGTCTTGTTGCCGGCGCCCTGGGTATCGAGGTCGAAATCCTGGATGCCCAGCTTGTTGGCAATGTCGGTGGTGACCCCGGAGCTGCCCATCAAGCCCAGGCCCAGCGCCGCTTCGGCGAGCATGTTGTTGTCTTCACCGTTGTTGGTACGCGAACGCCCCAGCACCAGATACGACAGCGCATCCTCCTGGGCCATGGCCGGCTCGGAGAAGATCTGCGTGGTGGGCTGCTCGGCGCTGCCGCTCAGGCGAATACCGGCCGT
This sequence comes from Pseudomonas trivialis, assembly GCF_036864995.1. Lineage (NCBI taxonomy): Bacteria > Pseudomonadati > Pseudomonadota > Gammaproteobacteria > Pseudomonadales > Pseudomonadaceae > Pseudomonas > Pseudomonas trivialis. The sequence continues at coordinate 3,416,931 of NZ_CP142151.1, forward strand.
CACCGTTCGCGAGGCTTCGGTGGTGACGCGCACCGCTTCGATATCCAGGAACGGTTGGTCCAGGGGCCCGGCGAACAACAATCGCGCACGCCGCACATTGAGGCGTTGCCCGTAAGCGCGGTAGCGACCGTCGTTGAGCCACAGCTCGCCGCGGGTGTCCATGTTGTCGCCGATATGCACATGGCCCTGCACCTTGGCGGTGAGACCAAAGCCTGCGAAGTTGAGCTTGTCTTCACCGACCTCCACATCGATATCCATGGCCATTGCCATCGGCGCCTTGCCCTCTTCAGTCTGGCTGCCGACGATCACCGTGTCATCGGAGACCTTGACCGTGGACGGCGGCAACTCACGCACGGTGATGTCGCCACGCGGGATGCGGACCTTGCCGGCAACCGCCAGCTTGTCGTTCTTGAGGCTGATCTTCAGGTCGGGCGCCACTTCCAGCACGGCGTAAGGCTCGACCGTCACCGGCAACTGCGAACCCGTGAGGCTGAGATCGACCGCCAGCGCCTGGCCCCAGTCGACCTGTCCCTTGAGGCTGCCCTGCCCAGCCTTGCCACTGCGCCAGCCGCCGTTGAGTTGCACACTTTCGCCAGCGATCAGCGCTTGCACGTTGAGGTCCTGGAGGCTGAGGGGCAGCTCCGGCCCGGAGATTTCGCCGCCCACCAGATTGACGCTGCCGTTGACCAGGGGCGCAAGCAAACCGCCGGAAATGCGCCCGGTGCCGTTGAGCTTGCCGGTGAGCGCTTCCACCATCGGCACAAATGGCCGCGCCACCGCCAGGTCCAGGCCGGTGAGGCTGAAGTTGCCGGTGATCGGCTTGTTGGCGGGCAATGGATTGATCTGTGCCTGCAACAACAGCTCGCCCAGTTTGCCGCCACGGAAATTCAGTTGGGTGTCGATGCGCTTGGGATTGAGGGTGGTTTCCAGCTTGAGGGTGTCATAGGGAAAATCCAGCCACTGGGCCTTGTCCTTGACACGCAGGGTGCCGCCACTGGCGTCCACCGAGACCACGCCCTTCGGGCCGCTCTCTGGAAGATCGAGCTGCACGTCGGCGTTGAGCCTGCCCTGCCAGGCAAAGTCCTTGGGCAAAAATGCCGCCAGGCTGTCGATCGGGAATTGCTTGAGGTGGTAGCGCAACTTGGGCTCGGGCATCAGGCGCTGGTCTTCACCGCACAGGCTCGCGCCGCCGGAGACCCAGCAATGGGCGGCGAACGTCAGCTTGCCATCCGCCAGACGCTCGATCCGGGCCGGGGCCTGCAGCCGCCAGTCCTGGCCACCGGCTTGCACGTCGCCGCTGGCCAGACGCCCGCGCCAGTTGCCTTTGTCGAGGTTGCCGTCCAGCGCGAGCGCCAGCTTGACCAGCGGGCCGGCGATGTCCAACTGGACTTTCTGGTTCTTGATATCGCCCTGGGCACTGGCGGTGAGCGTGCCGACCTGAGTCTCGCCGCTTTGAATGCCACTGCCCTTGAGGTCGATCTTCGCGCGCTGGGCTTTATCCAGGGTGGCGTCGAGGCTCAGGTTTTGCAGCTGATTGTCGGCAAACGCCAGTTGTTGGCCCTTGAGGCCAAGCTTGCCTTGCGGCGCCTTCAAGGTGCCAGCCACGTCGAGCCGGCCGTTGACCTGGCCGCGCAGTTGCGGCCACAACTGGGCCAGGCGCGCCAGCTTGATGTCGATCTGGCCGGCCAAACGCTGTTGCAGGCTGCCGCTGCCGTTGATGCGGTTGTCGCCCAGGCGCAGATCCAGGTTGGCGAGGGTCCATTGCTCGCCCGCGCCTTCGGCCCTGGCGACGAACACGGCGGTTTGCCCGCGCAGTTGACCTTTGAGGTTGAGGTCGACGTCGAGCTTGAGTTGATCGTTCCTGAACTCGCCCTTGCTGCGCAATGGCCCGGCCAGGGTGCCAGGCAATTCCGCCACCCAGTACGCGGGGTTCAGCGCCGATAGCTCCAGCGCCGTGTCCCAGGCGATACCCTCGGCGAACTGCAGATTCAGATGGCCTGCGGCCTTGCCCTGGCCTGCGGTGACTTTCAGCTCGGGCAGGAACACCTGCCTGAGATCGCCACTGAACGGCGTGACCACCGTGAACTTGCCCGCCGGGCCGTCGAGATCGGCCTTGAGGTTGCCCAGGTAGTTGCCGTCTTTATAGGAGATTTCGCCGTTGAAGGTGTGCAAGGTGACCTGCGGCTCGTCAATCAGCGGGTAAAGGCGATGCCAGGGGAAGTCGAGCCAGTCGATTTTGGCGTCCGCGCTGAAGCCTTGCTGCCAATCCAGGTTGGCGCTGAGTTTGAGGTTCTGTTTGTCGCCGGCGTTCAGATCAAGGCCGGCGATCTGCGCGCCCCTGGCGTCGACCCTGCCTTGCAGCAGAAGATCCAGCGGGCCTTTTTCCGCAGGCAATACGGCTTTGCCAAGCAATTGGTAACCGCTTTTCAGGTCGCCGCTGGCAGTGACATCCAGTTGATTGAGTTGCAGGGTATCGGGCAGATCAGCGCTGGGCTTGAAGCTGTCCGCGGTGATGCGCACCTGTGCCGGCAGGTTCTCTTCCAGCGGTTGCAGCTCGCCGGTGAGCCTGGCCGGCAGGTAACCGCTGCTGTCGGCATCAAGCTTGAGGGTTTTGAGCAGATCGCCTTCGACCCTCAACGCCACCGTCCACGGCGCGCCACCGGGCGCGTACGGCAGGCTGAGGTTGCCGGTGGCGTTTAATGGCCAGTCGCCGACAGGTTGCAGCAGGCCTGCGAGGTCGAGCACCAGGCCATCGCGTTCCAGGTGCACCGAGTCGATACGCATGCCTGCGGCGGTCCAGTGCGCCGCCAACTGCAGGCCTTTGAGTTGCTCGCTGCCGTTGAACAGCAGGCTGCCGACGCGCACCTCACCGAGTTGGATCGCCAAGGGCAGCTTCAGATCCGGCAACGCGATGGGCTCGCTGCTCGCTTCGCCGCTCGGCGCAAATTGCAGGTTGACCTGCTCCACATCCAACTGATCGATGCACAGTGTCATGCGCAAAAGACAGGCCGGAGACCAGGTCAGCGTCGGCGCATCCAGCTCGACGCGGCTGGAGCCCTGCTGCCACAGCAGATGATCGGCGCTCCACTGCCCGCCCAACCGGCCCTGAAAATTCTCCACGCTCAACCCAGGTACCTGGCCCAGCACCCAGCGGCTGCCGGCCTGCGTACCCAGCACCGTCCACAGCGCCAGCAACAACAAGGCGAGAACAGCGATCAACGCCAGCCCCGCGATTTTCAAACCACGCATCACAGCTCAGGCCCCATGGAAAAGTGCAGTCGGATGCCGCCCGGGTCTTCCAGGGCATGGGCCAGGTCGAGACGGATCGGGCCTACCGGAGACACCCAGCGTACGCCGACGCCGACACCGGTTTTAAGGCTAGGCATGTCCAGGGTATTGAACGAGTTGCCCTGGTCGATGAAGGTTGCGATTCGCCATTTTTCGGCGATTGAATATTGGTACTCGGCGCTCAGGGCCACCATGTAGCGGCCACCGATACGGTCGCCACGGTCGTTCTCCGGCGACAGGGTCTGGTACTCGTAACCCCGCACGCTCTGGTCGCCACCGGCGAAGAAACGCAAGGACGGCGGCACGGACTGGTAGCCGTTGGTGGCACTGCCGCCGAACTGCGCACGACCGAGGAAACGGTGGTTGTCCCACAGAGTGGTCAAGCCCTTGATCGTCGCGGTGCCGTAAAGCAGGTTGGTGTCCGAGCCCAGGCCTTCCTTGGCGACCTTGGCATCGAAGGCCAGGCGATAACCGTTATGCGGGTCGATGCGGTTGTCACTGCGCAAATAGGAATAGTTGATACCCGGCATCACCAGGTTGCTCAGGCCCGAGTCATTGCCCAGGCGGTATTCTTCACGCTGGTATTTGAGCGAGATCACACGCGTCCAGCCGCTGGGCAATTTACTGTGCCACTCGGGGCCGACGGTGAGCAATTTACTCAGGGCGTCGGTGTTGGCGATTTCTTCATTCTGGTAGCCGCCGGCGAAGCGAAGCTTGTCGGTGAGCGGCGGATCGAGCGGCACGTCGTACCACAAGCCAACGTTCTGCCGTGGCGCCGACAGTTCTGCCTCCCAGCCATAGCTGTGCCCCTGGGGGTTGACCCAATGGCGCGTCCAGTTGGCCTTGCCGCGCGGGCCGACGTCGGTGGAGTAGCCAAGGCCCAGGCCCATGGTGCGTGGCTTGCGGGTTTCCAGTTGCACGGCCACCGGGATCACGTCGTCTTTGGCGCCGGCAGGGGTCGCGTCCACCCGCACACCTTCGAAGAAGCCGCTGGCTTGCAGGTTCTGGTTGAGTTCGGCGATGAGCTCGGAGTCGTACGGCGTGCCACTCTTGAACGGCACCATGCGTTGCAGCAGGTCTTCGTCGAACGGCGTATCGCCGGTAAAGCTGACTTTGCCCATGCTGTAGCGCGGGCCGCTGTCATACACCAGGTCGATATCGGCCACGCCCGCCTTCGGGTCCACCGAGAGGGTCTGACTGGTAAAGCGACCGCTGAAAAAACCATAGCGCGAGGCCTGGTTCTGAATCAGGCGCTTGGCGTCTTCGTAATGACCGTGATTGAGCACCGCGCCGGACTTGAGGTCGTCGCTGACGGGCAGGCGAAAGGCCTTGAGGTTCGCGGCCTGGCCGTCGACCCGAATGGTCACGTTGCGCAAATGCACCGGCTCGCCGGGGTCGATGGTGAGGATCAGGCGCGGGTTTTTGCCGCCCTTCACGTCACTGGCGATCTGCGATTGATAGAAGCCCAACGCCTGGGCGGCTTTACGCGCCTGCTCTTCGGCACCGCGACTGAACCGCAGCAAGGCTTCTTCATCACGATCGCCAACCCCGCCGATATAGCCTTCGATGTTGGCTTTCAACGCGTCGTTTGAGGGCTTGATCCGCACGTCCAATTCGCTCTGCGCCCATGCGCCACAGCTTGTGAACAGCAGGACCAGGCTGCTGGTAAATCTTCCTGGAAGCTTCATAGGCGCGGATGCTACATGAGCGAGAGGGAGTCTTTGAACCCGGATTTTTCTGAAAAAATCTGTCTCAAATCGTTGCAGCCCGCAAAGACTGGGGGTTGGCATGAAAAAACACATGCTCCAGGACGGGTCCTACGGCAACTTCGCCGATTTCCTCGTAGCCCTGGCGTTCGAGGAACGCCAGGTAGCGTGAATTACCGGTATCGAGCACCACGCCCGAGGAATGCGGGTCGTCGGCGCACCAGTTGTGTACCGCTTCAAGCAACTGCTCCCCATAGTGCTGGCCCTGGAATTGCGGGTGAACGCCCAGCAGCGGTAATACATGCACCGAATCGGTGGGCAGGCACGCCAGCACCGCGTGGTGGTAATCCAGATAACGCCGGGTGCCGCGCACGCCGGTGCTCAGCCACATGCGAATTTGCCAGGCCCAGCTCTCGGTGATACCCAGGCGTCGTTGCGGCGGCGCGATCAGGGCAATGCCGATCATCTTGTCGTCAACGAACAGCCCGATGGCCGGGAGTTTCTGGAAGAAATGTTGCTTGACCAGCTCACGCACCGTTGCGCGCACCCGCAGTTCATAGCCGGGGCGCTGCGCTTCGAAGATGTAGGCGAAGGTCGGCTCTTGGCGATAAGCCTGGTACAGCAGCGCGCGGGCCTCGCGGGAATAGCCGCTGTTGAGCACGCGAATTTCGGCAGTGGCGGTTGAAGTGTCAAGCATGCAGTCAATCTCCCTGGGCGCCACTCGAAAGGCGGCGTTCATAGGGTTACGAACCTGCGGCGCAGCAGTCGTTCCAAGACATTGGCAACGCAGATGCCCTGCCGCCACGCTGGCCCCGGCCGGACTTGTCGGCTAGCATCGCCCTTTTTGCCAGACTGGACCTGCCGACCATGAAAATCGTCTCCTTCAATATCAACGGGCTGCGTGCCCGCCCTCATCAGTTGGCGGCGCTGATCGACAAACACCAACCCGACGTCATCGGTCTGCAGGAAACCAAGGTTCACGATGACCAGTTTCCCCTGGCCGAGGTGCAGGCGCTGGGCTACCACGTGTACTACCACGGTCAGAAAGGTCATTACGGCGTAGCCCTGCTGTCGCGCAAGGAGGCCTTGAGCGTGCACAAGGGCTTCGACAGTGATGAAGAGGACGCCCAGCGCCGTTTCATCTGGGGCACGTTCGCCGATGAAAACGGCCACCCGGTCACGGTCATGAACGGCTATTTCCCCCAGGGCGAAAGCCGTGACCACCCGACCAAGTTCCGCGCCAAGCAGCGCTTTTATGAAGACTTGCAGCAGTTGCTGGAAAGCCGGTTCAGCAACGAGCAGCCGCTGGTGGTGATGGGCGACGTGAATATCTCCCCGCAGGACTGCGACATCGGCATCGGCGCCGACAATGCCAAGCGCTGGCTGAAAACCGGCAAGTGCAGCTTCCTGCCAGAAGAACGCGAATGGATGGCCCGCCTGAAGAACTGGGGCCTGGTGGACAGTTTCCGGCATCTCTACCCCGACGTGACCGACCGCTTCAGCTGGTTCGACTACCGCAGCCGCGGGTTTGAGGACGAGCCCAAGCGCGGGCTGAGGATTGACGTGATCATGGCGTCCAACGGGCTGCTGCCAAGGGTCAAGGACGCCGGCGTGGACTACGACTTGCGTGGATTGGAAAAGCCGTCGGACCATGCGCCGATCTGGCTCGAATTGAGCTGAAGCCCAGACTGTCTTTGACTTCGCGCTGTCACGCAGCAAACTGGAACCTCTGTGGCGAGCGGGCTTGCCCCGCGTTGGGGTGCGAAGCGCCCCCAATTGAAGAAACGCGGTGTACCTGATACTGCGCAGAGCATGGTTTTGGGGCTGCTGCGCAGCCCAACGCGGGACAAGCCCGCTCGCCACAGGGATGTTGTTGCTGAAAGAACTCATTCACGGGTTTGAGGACGAGCCCAAGCGCGGGCTGCGGATTGACGTGATCATGGCGTCCAATGGGCTGCTGCCAAGGGTCAAGGACGCCGGCGTGGACTACGACTTGCGTGGATTGGAAAAGCCGTCGGACCATGCGCCGATCTGGCTCGAATTGAGCTGAACCCCTGACTGTCTTCGACCTGGCGCTGTCACGCAGCAAACTGGAACCTCTGTGGCGAGCGGGCTTGCCCCGCGTTGGGGTGCGAAGCGCCCCCAATTGAAGAAACGCGGTGTACCTGATACTGCGCAGAGCAGGGTTTGGGGCTGCTGTGCAGCCCAACGCGGGACAAGCCCGCTCGCCACAGGGATGTTGTTGCTGAAAGAACTCATTCACGGGTTTGAGGACGAGCCCAAGCGCGGGCTGCGGATTGACGTGATCATGGCGTCCAACGGGCTGCTGCCAAGGGTCAAGGATGCCGGCGTGGACTACGACCTGCGTGGATTGGAGAAGCCGTCGGACCATGCACCGATCTGGCTCGAATTGAGCTGAACCCCTGACTGTCTTCGACCTGGCGCTGTCACGCAGCAAACTGGAACCTCTGTGGCGAGCGGGCTTGCCCCGCGTTGGGGTGCGAAGCGCCCCCAATTGAAGAAACGCGGTGTACCTGATACCGCGCAGAGCAGGGTTTGGGGCTGCTGTGCAGCCCAACGCGGGACAAGCCCGCTCGCCACAGGGATGTTGTTGCTGAAAGAACTCATTCACGGGTTTGAGGACGAGCCCAAGCGCGGGCTGAGGATTGACGTGATCATGGCGTCCAACGGGCTGCTGCCAAGGGTCAAGGATGCCGGCGTGGACTACGACCTGCGTGGATTGGAGAAACCGTCGGACCATGCGCCGATCTGGCTCGAATTGAGCTGAACCCCTGACTGTCTTCGACCTGGCGCTGTCACGCAGCAAACTGGAACCTCTGTGGCGAGCGGGCTTGCCCCGCGTTGGGGTGCGAAGCGCCCCCAATTGAAGAAACGCGGTGTACCTGATACCGCGCAGAGCAGGGTTTGGGGCTGCTGTGCAGCCCAACGCGGGACAAGCCCGCTCGCCACAGGGGTGTTGTTGCTGAAAAGAACTCACTTGATAAGCGCGGGCTTGCCCCTCCCACGCTCTTTCCTGGCGCAGCTTGACGGGGCGCGTCTCGGTCATATTTCTGCAAACTCTCTGACTTAATCTCGTCGCACTCTCTTTGAAGGTGCCGGCATGATGCTGCGCGTTCTGTTTCTTTTGACCCTTTTTCCTCTGGTTGCCGTGTCGGCTCAACTGCCTGTACCCGAGCACGGCCCTGCCTTGCGCATTCAGGGTTCCAACACCATCGGCGCAGCGCTGGGCCCGGCTTTGGTGACGGGCTTGCTGGAGCACGAGGGCGTGCAACGGGTGCACATCGAACCGGGCGATGGGCCAAACGAGCAGCGCGTGGTCGGCAAGACGCGCCAGGGCAGGAACGTGACCATCGAGGTGGCAGCCCATGGCTCCAGCACCGGCTTTGCCGCGCTGAAAAAAGCCAGCGCAGACCTCGCAGCGGCGTCTCGCCCGATCAAGGACAGCGAGCTGGTAGACCTTGAGCCACTGGGCGACCTGAAAAGCCCCGAAGCCGAACAGGTGATCGCCATCGATGGCCTGGCCATCATCGTTAACCCGCTCAACCCGCTGAACACCCTCGACACCGAACAACTGGCGCAGCTCTTCAACGGCGAGGTCAGCACCTGGGAGGACCTGGGTGGCGTCGGCGGGCCTGTTCATCTGTATGCGCGGGATGACCAGTCCGGCACCTACGACACGTTCAAGGAACTGGTGCTGAACCGGCGCGGCAAACCGCTGGCTTCAAGCGCGCGGCGTTTCGAGTCCAGCGAAGCATTGTCCGATGCAGTCAGCCGCGATCCCCAGGGCATCGGCTTTATCGGCCTGCCCTACATACGCCAGGTCAAGGCGGTGGCGATTGCCGATGGCGATTCACAACCGATGTTGCCGCTCAACAGCCTGATCGCCACCGAAGATTACCCGCTGTCGCGGCGCCTGTTCTTTTACCTGCCGCCGACGAGCCACAACCCTTGGGCCAGGGCGCTGGTGGACTTTGCCCAGAGCAGCCAGGGCCAGGCAATCGTCGCGGCCAACGGCTTTATTGCCCAGCAGGTGCAGGCCATTGGCGTGCAACCGCGTGCGTCGATGCCGGCGGACTATCAAGCGATTGCCCGCGATGCCCAGCGCTTGAGCGTGAATTTTCGCTTCGAGGAAGGCAGCGCCAGCCTGGACACCAAGGCACGTCAGGATGTGCTGCGGGTGGTGGCCTATCTGAAAAACCACGGCAAGCTCGACAAGCAGGTGACGCTGGTGGGGTTTGGCGATGCCAAGAATGATCCGCAGCGCGCGGCGTTGCTGTCGAAATTGCGGGCGATGGCGGTGCGCAGGGAACTGGTCAAGAGCGGCGTCTTGCTGCGCGACATTCGCGGGTTTGGCGCGCAGATGCCGGTGGCGGCGAATACGGCGGATGAGGGGCGGATCAAGAATCGGCGGGTGGAGGTCTGGGTGTACTGAGGCTGGAGTTTGGGGTTCTCAGGACGGGCCTCATCGGGAGCAGGCCCCCTCCCACATTTGCACTGTATTCACAATTCAAAATGTGGGAGCGGGCTTGCCCGCGATTGCAGGCGACGCGGTGTTACTGCCCGCCGCGCATCATCTCCCTGGGCACATACTTGCCAATCTCGAACTTGCCGATCGCCGCGCGATGCACTTCATCCGGGCCATCGGCCAGGCGCAGGGTGCGTTGCATGGCATACATGTAGGCCAACGGGAAATCGTTGGAGACGCCGGCACCGCCGTGCATCTGGATCGCGCGGTCGATCACCTTCAGGGCCACATTCGGCGCGACCACCTTGATTTGCGCGATCTCGCTTTTCGCCACTTTATTGCCCACGGTGTCCATCATGTAGGCGGCCTTCAGGGTCAGCAGGCGCGCCATATCGATTTCCATGCGTGAGTCGGCGATCTTGTCGATGTTACCGCCCAAACGTGCCAACGGCTTGCCGAATGCGGTGCGGCTGACCGAGCGTTTGCACATCAACTCCAGCGCACGTTCGGCCATGCCCACCGAGCGCATGCAATGGTGGATGCGGCCGGGGCCGAGGCGCCCCTGGGCGATCTCGAAGCCACGGCCTTCGCCGAGCAGGACGTTTTCGCAGGGCACGCGTACGTTGTCGAACAGCACTTCGGCGTGACCATGGGGCGCGTCGTCGTAGCCGAACACCGGCAGCGGGCGGAGGATTTTCACACCGGGTGTGTCCACCGGCACCAGGATCATCGAATGCTGCTGGTGACGCGGCGCGTCCGGGTTGCTCAGGCCCATGAAGATGAGGATCTTGCAGCGCGGGTCACAGGCGCCGGAGGTCCACCATTTTTTGCCGTTGATGACCCACTCATCGCCTTGGCGCTCGGCACGGGCGGCCATGTTGGTGGCATCGGACGAGGCCACGTCCGGCTCGGTCATGGCAAAGGCCGAACGGATCTCGCCGCGCAGCAGCGGTTCGAGCCAGCGCTGTTTCTGTTCTTCGTTGGCATAGCGCACCAGCACTTCCATGTTGCCGGTGTCGGGGGCCGAGCAATTGAACGGCTCCGGCCCCAGCAGCGAGCGGCCCATGATTTCGGCCAGCGGCGCGTATTCCAGATTGGTGAGGCCGGCGCCAAGTTCGGACTCGGGCAGGAACAGGTTCCACAGGCCTTCGGCTTTGGCGCGGGCCTTGAGTTCTTCCATGATGGCGGTGGGCTGCCAGCGGTCGCCTTCGCTGACTTGGCGTTCGAACACCGGCTCGGCCGGGTAGACGTAAGCGTCCATGAACGCAGTGACGCGTTCACGCAGTTCCTGAACCTTGGGCGAATAGGCGAAATCCATGGGCAGCTCCCTTCTCTGAGAGGTTGTTTAGGTCATGAATTCGATGCTAGAACAGCGCTGATAATTTACCTAGCCTATTCTCGGCGTGTATTAACATTCATCACCGATATATGATCAGCCTATCGGCACCTAACAATAAGAGCGCAACGCAATGAATCTGAGCAAGGTCGACCTGAACCTCTTCATCGTCTTTGATGCGATCTACACCGAAGCCAACCTGACTCGCGCCGGGCAGATCGTCGGCATTACGCAGCCGGCAGTGTCCAACGCGCTGGCCCGCCTGCGCGAGACCTTCAACGACCCGCTGTTCGTGCGCACCGCCCAGGGCATGGTGCCTACGCCCATGGCGCAGAACATCATCGGCCCGGTGCGCAACGCGCTGTCGTTACTGCGGGTGTCGGTGCAGGAAAGCCGGATTTTCAATCCTCAGCAGGCGGCCAAGACCTATCGCATCAGTATGACCGACCTCACCGAGGCGGTGATTCTGCCGCTGCTGTTCCAACGCCTGCGCCGGCTGGCGCCCACGGTGGTCATCGAAAGTTTCCTGTCCAAGCGCCGCGAGACCACCAAGGAACTGGCGGCCGGGCGTCTGGATTTTGCCGTGGACGCACCGCTCAACACCGACCCGCAGGTGCGTCACGTCAAGCTGATGGAAGACCGCTACGTGTGCGCCATGCGCAAGGGCCATCCGCTGGCGGGCAAGGACAAGCTCAGCCTGGATGACTACCTGTCGCTGACCCACATTCATATCTCCAGCCGCCGCAACGGCCTGGGCCATGTCGACCTGGCCCTGGGCAAGATGGGCATCCAGCGCAAGATCGCGCTGCGTTCCCAGCATTACCTGATGGCCTCGCAGGTGCTGCAGCAGACCGACATGGTCATGACCGTGCCCGAGCGTTTCGCCCGTCGCCACGAACTGCACTGGGTCAACCTGCCGGTTAACGACGTGCCGCCCGTGGAAACCCATTTGTACTGGCATGAAAGCACCGACCAGGACCCGGCCAACCGTTGGATGCGTGAACAGATGATCGAGCTGTGCCAACAGGTGACGGCCCATGAGAAGAAGCTCGATGGCAAGCAGGCTTGATCTTTACTGGGCGGGCTTGCCGGGCTTGCCGGGGTTGCAGTGGTGGCAAGCCCGCTCGCCACGGCAATATGAAAGCCATGGGATGTTATTGACGTTTACGTCAACCAGACATTAGCTTAGCGTCAAGCCATTCGCCGAGCGCCGCCATGAGCACCACCTACAGCATCTCCGACCTCGCCCGCGAGCTCGACATCACCACCCGCGCCATTCGATTTTATGAAGAGCAAGGCCTGCTGGCCCCCGAGCGTCGGGGCCAGGAGCGTATCTACTCGGCGCGCGACAAGGTCAGCCTCAAGCTGATTCTGCGCGGCAAGCGCATCGGTTTCTCCCTGGTCGAGTGCCGTGAGCTGATCGAACTCTACGACCCCACCAGCGGCAACCATATCCAGCTCAACAGCATGCTGAGCAAGATCGCCGAGCGACGTGAACAACTGGAACAGCAACTGCTGGACATCGAACAAATGAAGCTGGAACTGGACACCGCCGAAGAACGCTGCACTCAAGCCCTGGCCCATACCATGAGCCAGTCTGGCCATTGAACAGAAGGTAACCCTCATGTCCCTCCCCTCCCACGTACGCCTGGTTGAAGTCGGCCCGCGCGACGGTTTGCAGAACGAAGCCCAGCCCATCGCCGTGGCGGACAAGGTCCGTCTGGTGGACGCCTTGAGCGACGCCGGGCTGGGCTATATAGAAGTAGGCAGCTTTGTGTCGCCCAAATGGGTGCCGCAGATGTCAGGCTCCGCCGAGGTGTTTGCGCAGATCCGGCGCAAGCCCGGCGTGATCTACGGCGCGCTGGCGCCCAACCTGCGCGGCTTTGAAGATGCACTGGCGGCGGGCGTCAAGGAGGTCGCGGTGTTTGCGGCTGCGTCCGAGGCGTTCTCGCAGCGCAACATCAACTGCTCGATCAGCGAAAGCCTGGAGCGCTTCGCACCGATCATGAGCGCAGCCCGGCAGCACGGTGTCAGCGTGCGCGGCTACGTGTCCTGTGTGCTGGGATGCCCTTACGAAGGTGACGTCGCGCCGGAACAGGTCGCTGCGGTGGCCCGCGAGCTGTACGCCATGGGCTGTTATGAGGTGTCCCTGGGCGACACCATCGGCACCGGCACGGCGGGCGACACGCGGCGATTGTTCGAGGTGGTTGGCGCCCAAGTGCCAAGGGAGAAGCTTGCCGGACACTTCCACGACACTTACGGCCAGGCGATCGCGAATATCTACGCCAGCCTGCTGGAAGGCATTCAGGTGTTCGACAGCTCTATCGCGGGCCTTGGTGGCTGCCCATATGCCAAGGGCGCCAGCGGTAACGTCGCCACCGAGGACGTGGTGTACCTGCTCGACGGGCTGGGCATCCACACCGGTATCGACCTCTCGCGCCTGATTGAAGCGGGCCGGCAGATCAGCCAAGTGCTGGGGCGCGCCAGTGGGTCGCGGGTGGCGAAGGTGCGTAGCGCCAGTTGAGTAGCAAGGCTGTGACAATGTGTTACCTGGCGCCTACACAGCGGGTAACGCGGGAACATAATTGGCCGCCTTTGCGCAGAGGCAATCGCAGCACAAAAATTAAGACATTGATTTTAAAGGATTTTAAAAAGTTGGCATGGCTCCTGCTATCTCTATGGCATAACAAGAATAAAAAGCACCAAGCCTAATAAAAACAAGACGTAACGACTCTGACATAACAAAAACAACACGGCAGAGACGCAGCTAACAGATTTTTTTGGAAGCACTTCAGCGCTCAAAAAAATACGTTTGCTCTTGACCCCGGATGGGGGTCACCCAAAACAGCGGTAAAGGGCTACGGCTGCCAAAAACAACAACAGGCCGCCCCTCAATAATAAAAAAGAGCACGCAACGACACATTGAAAGGGACCTTCGGGTCCCTTTTGTCGTTTCTGCCCATAAAGGTTGGAGGCTCCACTTTGCGCTGTCGCACAGCAAACAGAAAAACCTGTGGCGAGCGGGCTTGCCCCGCGTTGGGGTGCGAAGCAGCCCCAAAACCAGGCTCTGTGTAGTGTCAGATATACCGAGCTCTACTTGATTGGGGGCTGCTTCGCAGCCCAACGCGGGGCAAGCCCGCTCGCCACAACAAGCCTGCTTCCACGAGGGATTTTGCGTGGCGGTCAGGACTGCGTTCGCAGCTCTTGAAGCGAGATCTCGCGCATGCGGAATTTCTGCACCTTGCCCGTTACCGTCATCGGAAACTCATCCACGAATTTGAAGTGCCTGGGCGTCTTGAAATGGGCGATGCGGCCCTTGCACCAGGTGTGCAGCTCAAGCGCGTCGACAGCATGGCCAGGATGGCATTTGATCCAGGCGACGATTTCTTCGCCGTAGCGCTCGTCGGGAATGCCGATGACCTGCACGTCGGCCACCGCCGGGTGAGTGAAGAAAAATTCCTCCAGCTCGCGCGGGTACACGTTCTCGCCGCCACGAATGATCATGTCCTTGTTGCGCCCGGCAATGCACACGTAACCGTGCGGGTCCATGGTCGCAAGGTCGCCGGTGTGCAGCCAGCCCGCCGCGTCGATCGTTTGGCGGGTGCCCTCGGGGTTGTTCCAGTAGCCGAGCATCACGCTGTAGCCACGGGTGCACAGTTCGCCGATCTTGCCACGTGCCACGGTGTTACCGGCGGTGTCGATGATTATGTTTTCCAGGTGCGGCTGGGTGCGCCCGACGGTGGTGACGCGTCGCTCCAGGTCGTCATCCGGGCCGGTCTGCAACGACACCGGGCTGGTTTCGGTCATGCCGTAGGCAATCTGCACTTCGCCCATGTGCAGCTCGCTGATGACCCGGCGCATCACTTCGATGGGACAGGTGGCGCCGGCCATGATCCCGGTGCGCAGGCTGGTGAGGTCCAGCTCGCCGCGCGGATGATCGAGCATGGCAATGAACATCGTCGGCACGCCGTACAGGCCCGTGGCGCGCTCCTCGGCGACGGCGGTCAGGGTGAGCAACGGATCGAAGCCATCATTGGGGTAGATCATGGTGGTGCCATGGGTGATGCAGCCCAGGTTACCCATCACCATGCCGAAGCAGTGGTACAGCGGCACCGGGATCACCAGGCGATCCTGCGCGGTGAGGCCCAGGCTTTCGCCGACCATGTAGCCGTTGTTGAGAATATTGTGGTGACTGAGGGTGGCGCCCTTGGGGAAGCCGGTGGTGCCGGAGGTATACTGGATGTTCACGGGTTGATCGAAGTGCAGGCTGGCCTGGCGCTGCTGCAATTGTTCATGAGGAATGTCCGCCCCCATGCTCGCCAGTTGTGCCCAGGGCACGAACCCCTCGGGCGGGCTGGGGTCAAGGCTGACGATGGCACGCAGGTCGGGCGCGAGCGCCTGCAGCATGGCGTGGTAATCGGACGTCTTGAACGCGCCTGCGCACACCAGCCATTGGCAGCCGGATTGCCTGAGCACGTAGTCCAGTTCGCTGCTGCGATAGGCCGGGTTGATGTTGACCAGGATCACCCCGAGCTTGGCGCTGGCGATCTGGGTGATGCACCACTCGGCGCAGTTGGGCGCCCAGATACCGAGGCGGTCGCCAGCTTGCATGCCCAGAGCCAGGAAAGCGCGGGCGTGCAGGTCGACCGTTTCAGCCAGTTGCCTCCAGGTGAAGCGGCGCCGCTGATGGCGTACCACCAGCGCCTCGCCCTCAGGATAGCGTGCGGCAGTCTGATCGAAGGCCTGGCCGATGGTCATCGCCAGCAGCGCCTTGTCCTGGGCGCCACGGCTGTAGCTCTGGTTCGGTTGATCCATCAGCATCCCCTGTTGTGTTTTTTGTAGGTTGACGTAAACGTAAACTACGATTGACAGCGCCTTAACGCAAGCTTACGTTAACGTAAAGGTCACGGCCCTCCCAGGCACTCGACCCACACAACAACAAAGCTCACAGTAAGGTGCCTGTCCATGAGTTACCCGTCTCTGAACTTCGCCCTCGGCGAAACCATCGACATGCTGCGCGACCAGGTGCAGTCCTTCGTGGCCAAGGAAATCGCGCCACGCGCCGCGCAGATCGACATCGACAACCTGTTCCCCGCCGACCTGTGGCGCAAGTTCGGTGACATGGGCCTGCTCGGCATCACCGTGTCGGAAGAATACGGCGGCGCCGGCCTGGGTTACCTGGCCCATGTAGTGAGCATGGAAGAGATCAGCCGCGGCTCGGCCTCGGTGGCGCTGTCCTACGGTGCGCACTCCAATCTGTGCGTCAACCAGATCAACCGCAACGGCAATCATGAACAGAAGCTCAAGTACCTGCCCAAACTGATCAGCGGCGAGCACATCGGTGCCCTCGCCATGAGCGAGCCCAACGCCGGCTCCGATGTGGTCTCGATGAAACTGCGCGCCGACAAACGCGGCGACTGCTACGTGCTCAATGGCAGCAAGACCTGGATCACTAACGGCCCCGATGCCAGCACCTACGTGATCTACGCCAAGACCGACCTGGAAAGGGGCGCCCACGGCATCACAGCATTCATCGTCGAGCGCGACTGGAAAGGCTTCAGCCGCAGCAACAAATTCGACAAGCTGGGCATGCGCGGCTCCAACACCTGCGAGCTGTTTTTCGACGACGTCGAAGTGCCCGTAGAAAACATCCTCGGCATCCTCAACGGCGGCGTGAAAGTGCTGATGAGCGGGCTGGACTACGAACGCGTGGTGCTGGTCGGCGGGCCCACCGGGATCATGCAGGCCTGCATGGACCTGATCGTGCCCTACATCCACGACCGCAAGCAGTTCGGCCAGAGCATCGGCGAATTCCAGCTGATCCAGGGCAAGGTCGCCGACATGTACACCCAGCTCAACGCCAGCCGCGCCTACCTCTACGCCGTGGCGCAGGCCTGCGAGCGCGGCGAGACCACGCGCAAGGACGCCGCCGGGGTGATCCTCTATAGCGCCGAGCGCGCCACGCAGATGGCACTCGACGCGATCCAGATTCTGGGCGGCAATGGTTACATCAACGAATTCCCCGCCGGGCGCCTGCTGCGTGATGCCAAGCTGTATGAAATCGGCGCGGGCACCAGTGAGATTCGGCGCATGTTGATCGGTCGCGAACTGTTCAACGAAACCCGCTGAAGGAGCGCGCCATGGCCACCTTGCACACCCAACTCAACCCACGCTCGGCGGAATTTTCCGCCAACAACGCGGCTATGCGTCAGCAGGTCGACGCCCTGCATGCCCTCCTCGCCCAGGTGCAACAAGGGGGCGGCTTCAAGGCCCAGGAGCGGCATACCTCGCGCGGCAAACTGCTGCCGCGCGAACGCATCAATCGTCTGCTCGATCCGGGCTCGCCGTTCCTCGAACTCAGCCAACTGGCCGCCCATCAGGTGTATGGCGAAGACGTGCCGGCCGCCGGGGTGATTGCCGGGATTGGCCGCGTCGAGGGCGTGGAATGCATGATTGTCGCCAACGATGCCACGGTCAAAGGCGGCTCCTACTACCCGCTGACGGTAAAAAAACACCTGCGCGCGCAGACCATCGCCGAGCAGAACCGCCTGCCGTGCATCTACCTGGTGGACTCCGGCGGCGCCAACCTGCCGCGCCAGGATGAGGTGTTCCCGGACCGCGAGCACTTCGGGCGGATCTTCTTCAACCAGGCCAACATGAGCGCCCAGGGCATCCCGCAGATCGCCGTGGTGATGGGCTCGTGCACCGCCGGCGGTGCCTATGTGCCGGCCATGGCCGACGAGGCGATCATGGTGCGCCAGCAGGCCACGATCTTCCTGGCTGGCCCGCCGTTGGTCAAAGCGGCGACCGGCGAAGTGGTCAGCGCCGAGGACCTGGGCGGCGCCGATGTACACTGCAAAATCTCCGGCGTGGCCGACCACTACGCCGACAGCGACGAACACGCCCTGGCCCTGGCCCGCCGCAGCGTGGCCAACCTCAACTGGCGCAAGCTGGGCGAGTTGCGCCAGCGCCCGCCGGTAGCGCCGCTGTACAGCGCAGAAGAACTCTACGGGGTGATCCCGGCCGAGGCCAAGCAACCATTCGATGTGCGCGAGGTGATCGCGCGGCTGGTGGATGCGTCGGTATTCGATGAATTCAAGGCGCTGTTTGGTACAACGCTGGTTTGCGGCTTCGCGCACTTGCACGGTTACCCGATTGCGATCCTCGCCAACAACGGCATCCTGTTCGCTGAAGCCGCGCAAAAAGGTGCGCACTTTATCGAGCTGGCCTGCCAGCGCGGAATTCCCCTGCTGTTCCTGCAGAACATCACCGGCTTCATGGTCGGGCAGAAGTATGAAGCCGGCGGCATCGCCAAGCACGGCGCCAAGCTGGTCACGGCGGTGGCCTGCGCCAGGGTGCCGAAATTTACCGTGATCATCGGCGGCAGCTTCGGGGCCGGCAACTACGGCATGTGCGGGCGCGCCTATGACCCGCGTTTTTTATGGATGTGGCCCAACGCGCGCATCGGCGTGATGGGTGCCGAGCAGGCGGCCGGTGTGCTGGTGCAGGTCAAGCGCGAACAGGCCGAACGCGCCGGCACTGCCTTCAGCGCCGAGGATGAAGCCGCGATCAAGCAGCCGATCCTCGACCAGTATGAAACCCAGGGCCATCCCTATTACTCCAGCGCCCGCCTGTGGGACGACGGCGTCATCGACCCGGTGCAGACCCGCGAGGTACTCGCCCTGGCACTGTCCGCCGCACTGAACGCCCCCATCGAGCCGAGCCGCTTCGGCGTGTTCCGCATGTAAATGGAGCTTGTCCCCCATGAACGATTTCAACACCCTCGAACTGATCACCGATAGCCGTGGCTTTGCCACGTTATGGCTCAGTCGTGAAGCCAAGAACAACGCGTTCAACGCCGAGATGATCCGCGAATTGATCCTCGCCCTGGACCATGTGCAGAGCGACCCTTCCCTGCGCTTTCTGGTGGTGCGCGGACGCGGCAGGCACTTCAGCGCAGGGGCTGACCTGGCCTGGATGCAGCAGTCGGCCGAGCTGGACTACCACACCAACCTGGACGACGCGCGCGAACTGGCGGAGCTGATGTACAACCTGGCCAAGCTGAAAATCCCCACCCTGGCCGTGGTGCAAGGCGCCGCCTATGGGGGGGCGCTGGGTTTGATCAGTTGCTGCGACATGGCAATCGGCGCCGATGATGCGCAGTTCTGCCTGTCGGAAGTGCGCATCGGTCTGGCACCGGCGGTGATCAGCCCGTTCGTGGTGCAGGCCATCGGCGAGCGCGCGGCCCGCCGCTATGCTCTGACGGCCGAGCGATTTGGCGGCCAGCGTGCGCGGGAAATCGGCCTGCTGGCGGAGAGTTATCCGGTCGACACGCTGGAGCAGCAAGTGGACGCATGGGTGAGCAACCTGCTGCAGAACAGCCCGGCCGCCATGCGCGCCAGCAAGGACCTGCTGCGTGAAGTGGGCCACGGCGCCCTCACGCCAGCCCTGCGGCGCTATTGCGAAAACGCCATCGCGCGTATTCGCGTCAGCGCCGAAGGCCAGGAAGGCTTGCGTGCATTCCTGCAAAAACGCGCGCCTGTATGGCAGTCCCGGGAGCCACGCCCATGAGACCACTTACCACCCTGCTGGTCGCCAACCGTGGCGAAATTGCCTGCCGGATCATGCGCACCGCCAAAGCGATGGGGCTGACCACCGTGGCCGTGCACAGCGCCATCGACCGCGATGCACGGCACAGTCGCGAGGCGGACATTCGCGTCGACCTGGGCGGCAGCAAGGCCGCCGACAGTTACCTGCAAATCGACAAGATCATCGCCGCCGCCAAGGCCAGTGGCGCCCAGGCGATTCATCCGGGCTATGGCTTTCTCTCGGAAAACGCAGCGTTTGCCCGCGCCATCGAGGCTGCCGGCCTGATCTTCCTCGGCCCGCCCGCCTCGGCCATTGATGCCATGGGCAGCAAGTCGGCGGCCAAGACGTTGATGGAAACCGCCGGGGTGCCATTGGTACCGGGTTATCACGGCAAGGCCCAGGACCTGGACACCTTTCGCGACGCCTGCGCGCGCATCGGCTATCCCGTGCTGCTGAAAGCGACTGCCGGCGGCGGCGGCAAGGGCATGAAGGTGGTCGAAGACGTCAGCCAGTTGGCCGAAGCCCTGGCTTCAGCCCAGCGTGAGGCAGTGTCCTCGTTCGGCAACGGGCAGATGCTGGTGGAGAAATACCTGCTCAAGCCGCGTCATGTGGAAATCCAGGTGTTCGCCGATGGGCACGGCCACTGCCTGTACCTCAATGAGCGCGATTGCTCGATCCAGCGGCGTCATCAAAAGGTGGTGGAAGAAGCCCCGGCGCCGGGGCTGAGTGTTGAACAGCGCAAGGCCATGGGCGAAGCGGCAGTGCGCGCGGCGCAGGCGATTGGTTATGTGGGCGCGGGCACGGTGGAATTTTTGCTGGATGCACGTGGCGAATTTTTCTTCATGGAGATGAATACCCGGCTGCAGGTGGAGCATCCGGTGACCGAAGCGATTACCGGCCTTGATCTGGTGGCCTGGCAGATTCGCGTGGCCCAGGGCGAGGCCCTGCCGATCACTCAGGCGCAAGTGCCGTTGAGTGGCCACGCGATTGAGGTGCGGCTGTATGCCGAGGATCCGACCCATGATTTTCTGCCTGCCACCGGGCACCTGGCGCTGTACCGCGAGTGCGAGCCGGGCCCTGGACGTCGCGTGGACAGCGGCGTGGAGCAAGGTGACAGGGTCTCGCCGTTCTACGATCCGATGCTGGGCAAGCTGATTGCCTGGGGCGAGGACCGCGAACAGGCGCGCCTGCGTCTGCTGGCCATGCTCGACGAGTTCGCTGTGGGTGGGCTCAAGACCAATCTGGGTTTTCTGCGACGCATCATCGGCCATCCGGCGTTTGCGACGGCCGAACTCGATACCGGGTTCATTCCGCGTTATCAGGCGCAGTTGCTGCCGGCGGAGGGGGCGTTGAGCGACGGGTTCTGGCAGGCGGCAGGTTCGGCTTTCATGCAGAGTCTGCCGCGCGGTGAAGGGCCTTGGGCGGATACCCGGGGCTTTCGCGCGGGGCTGCCGCCGCAGGTTTCGCTGCACTTGAGCTGCAATGGGCAGGATCGGATGATGACATTGGCTGCCGGCGCTGCGCACAAGATGCACGGTGAGCAGTTGCTGATCGACGATCAGGGCATACGCCGCGCGCATCTGGCGGTGCGTCATGAAAGCACCTTATACCTGCGCTGGGACGGCGAGATGCAGGCGGTCAGCCTGTTTGACCCGATTGCGGCGGTCGAGGCAGGCCAATCGCAACAGGGCGGTCTCACTGCGCCCATGAACGGCAGCATCGTGCGGGTGCTGGTGGAGGTTGGTCAGCACGTCGAAGCCGGCACGCAACTGGTGGTGCTCGAAGCAATGAAAATGGAACACAGCATTCGCGCGCCCCAGGCCGGAATGGTCAAGGCGCTGTTTTGCCAAGAGGGCGAGATGGTGGCTGAAGGCAGTGCACTGGTGGAGCTGGAAATGGCCGACTAGAACCTCGCGGTGGCTTGCACGACAACACCGAGGATGCGGCAATCGTCGGTGAACAGCAGCTTCGGGTAAGTGGGATTGAGCGGCACCAGGTACAACTGGCCGCTTTCTTCCTGCAATTGGCGAAAGGTGGCCCGGGGGCTGTCGTCCCATTGCGCAACGACCAGCTTGCCGGGAACGGCGTCGATGGAAGGGTCGACCAGGATCAGCATGCCTGCGCTGACGCTGAGCCCTGTGGGGGCGGTCATGGCGTCGCCGGTTACGGGGAGCCAGAAGGCTTCGCCGCCCGCGTGATAGTCCGTGAGTTCAAAGCGCTCGGGGCCGTAGGGTGCACGTTCTTCGCGCACTTCACACAGCCCGCTCCAGTCGCTGACCGGATAGCGGAAATACGGGTTGTAGTGGTGTTCCAGTGGTCGCTCTTCATCGACCCGCTCACGAATCTCCAGCGCCACCTCCAGAGAGCCCAGCCCCAGTTCCGCCAGCACCCGGTTCATGTCTGCAAGACTGGGCACCCGGCGTTTGTTGAGCCAATGGCCCACACCGCCCTGGGACATGCCCAGGCGTTCGGCCAGTTCATCCTGGGTGACTTTGCGGTCTTTCATGTTGGCCCGGACCAAGGCTATCCATTTATCCATGGTGCGTGACAATACGTTGCGTATTTTTCAGGGCAATAAACAGTTTGTAGTAATCCACGAAACGACATAAATACGATACGTACTATTATCAATCTCAAGGATTTCGCCCCCCATCAGAGTATCGCCGACGATGACGACCACCCCGTTTCTGCCGCTCGAAACACCTTCCACTGACGAAGCACTCGACATGCACACCAGCGGCGCCGCCCAACGTGCATTGGACTATTACTTGAAAGCGGATATGTCCGACTCCAGGGCAGACGACACCTTCTTTCACATCAAACCCGGCATCAGCCACGAAGAAGCCCTGGTGCACGCCTCCGACCTGCTGCGCAGTGCGGCCGCCACGGCTTACGAATCTGCGAGCAACCATCAGGGCAATCAGCGCGACCTGGCGTTTTCAGTGGTGTATCTGATCGATATGGCGAAGGCGATGGTGGAGCGATCGTTGCTGCGGCCGCAGGCCCAGGCAAACGTGTGAGGACGCGAAGCAAAAATATTTCTATCTCGTGGATAAAAACATTTGACTTGCAAATGATAATGATTATTATTGGGCTCAGCTGATCGCGAGATCAGTCGATAGACCAAGAGACCTTAGGTCGGACTCTTGGAATATCTCCTCATCAGGCTAATCACGGTTTTTGACCCGGCTCTTTGGCCGGGTCTTTTTTTTGCCAGTTTCCCTGGCGTGGCTTCAGGCTAATGAAGACTGTGTGTTGCTTGATGGCGCGCATGGTAGCAAAAGACCATTGCCCAATGAAAGCCGCCCAACCGCTCTGGACGGGATCTTCGAGAAACAGCGCCTGAGAATCAATCTCACCGCTTTAAAGCTGCCGCCGGATCAAGAAGTATGGCCCCTCCCCTGCAACAATTTTGCATCAAGATTTTGCCCGACCTCTGTGTAATATAGCCGCCACAACTCATATTCAGGCAACCAGACTATGACCGTGGCCTTGACCTCCATCAAGATCAGCACCGACTTCGACAGCGGCAACATCCAGGTCCTGGATGCCAGCGATGCCTATCAGTTGCTGCTGGCGATCAAACCCGATACCCGCAGCCAGCACTTCCAGTGGTTCCACTTCAAAGCCGAAGGCATGCACGTGGGCCACACCCACACCTTTCGCCTGAGCAACGCGAGCTATTCCTCGTATAAAAATGCATGGAGCGGCTACAACGCCGTGGCCTCGTACGATCACGTCAACTGGTTCCGCGTACCCACGCGCTTTGACGGCGAGACGCTGCACATCAGCCTCCAAACCCGCGAGAAACATGCCTGGTTCGCCTACTTCGAACCCTACAGCCGTGAGCGCCACGATTGGCTGATCGACCAGGCCCTGAAACACGCCGGTACCCAACTGCTGGCCACCGGTAAAAGTGTCGAAGGCCGCAATATCCAGTTGCTGCGGCGCGGCAAAGGCAGCGAAGGCCGGCTCAAAGTGTGGATCATTGCGCAGCAACACCCGGGCGAGCACATGGCGCAATGGTTCATGGAAGGGGTTATTGAACGTCTGCAACGCGATGGCGATACCGAGCTGAAGAAGCTGCTGGCGGTCGCCGACCTGTACCTGGTGCCCAACATGAACCCCGATGGCGCCTTCCACGGCCACCTGCGCACAAACGCCATGGGCCAGGACCTCAACCGCGCCTGGCAGAGCGCCAGCCAGGAAATGAGCCCCGAAGTGCTGTTCGTGCAGCAACAGATGGAAAAGTACGGCGTGGACCTGTTCCTCGATATCCACGGCGACGAAGAAATCCCCTACGTGTTCACCGCCGGCTGCGAAGGCAACCCAGGCTACACGCCGCGCATCGAAGCGCTGGAAAAACACTTTCGCAGCCACCTCAGTGCCTTGACCCGCGACTTCCAGACCACTCACGGCTACACCCGCGACCTGCCGGGCGAAGCCAACATGACCCTGGCCTGCAACGCCGTGGTCAGAAGTACGATTGCCTGTCGCTGACCCTGGAGATGCCGTTCAAGGACAACGACGATGCTCCCAACCCCAAAACCGGCTGGTCAGGGGATCGCTCCAGGCAACTGGGCAAGGATGTGTTGAGTACCGTGGCGGATATCGCCACGAGCCTGCGCTGATCCATTTACAGGGTGCACCTGACATTTCAGGCAGCCACACTCCGGTGGCGAGTGGGCTTGCCCAGCGTTGGGCTGCGCAGCTGCCCTAAAACCTTGCTCCGGGCAGTGTCA
The DNA here is from genome assembly GCF_036864995.1 of Pseudomonas trivialis. Taxonomy (NCBI): domain Bacteria; kingdom Pseudomonadati; phylum Pseudomonadota; class Gammaproteobacteria; order Pseudomonadales; family Pseudomonadaceae; genus Pseudomonas; species Pseudomonas trivialis. The sequence goes on from NZ_CP142151.1 coordinate 3,441,078, forward strand.
GGTACACCGCGTTTTCATTGACTGGGGGCGCTGCGCGCCCCAACGCGGGGCAAGCCCGCTCGCCACAGAGGCTCCAGTTTGCTGCGCGACCGCGCTAGGAGCCTCCCGCAGTTAGCGCTCATCTGCTCCAGCATTTCGCCCTGTCATACTCTGCAACACCCCATCGCGCCGAATCCACCCGTGAAACAGCGCCGCCGCCAGGTGCGCCAACACGGTAAAAAACAGCACATACGCCAAAAACCCATGGGCCCTGCGCAACAGCGCAAACAACGGCGCATTCGCTGCCACCAGGGCCGGCAACTGCACCGAACTGCTGAGCATCACCGGGTCCCCGGCCGCTGAAATCATCGCCCAGCCAAGCAATGGCAACACCAGCATCAACCCATACAGCAGCAGATGAGACGCCTTGGCCGCCAGCACCTGCCACAGCGGCAAATCAGCCGGCAGCGGCGGTTGACGCGTAGAAAAGCGCACCACCAACCGCACAATAACCAACGCCAGAATCGCGATGCCCAGCGGCTTGTGCAGGTGCAGCAGCCACTCATGCCGTTCCGATACCGATGCCGCAAGCCCTGCACCGATAAACAGCATGGCAATGATCATCAGCGCCATCACCCAATGCAGAAGGCGCGCCAGCGGAGCAAAAAAACGTGGTTGAGCACTCATGGTTTCGACTCCTGCGGGGCACTGTGCAGCGGGCTGACTTCACCGGCGCGGCGCAGATACGAACTGGCATAAGCCGCCGAACGCGCAGCCAACAATGGGTCACTGGAGGCTTCAATACCGCTCGGCAAGATCAGCGGGTCGAAGTTGATGTCACGGCAATCGCCATCCGCCTGCGGCTGGCTGCCTTGCAGCACCAGCGTGCCGGCGTTCAGCACCTTGTGTTCACCACTCCAGGCCTTGCTTGCGTCGTCCACCGGATCACCGGGGTTAGCCAGGGTCATGTTCAGTTGCCACCGTAGCGGCCCGGCAGTCAGGCGCTGCACCAGGTCCTTTTCCAGAAAGTCGCTGCCCGACGGTGCGACATCGCCCGCTGCATCCTGACTCTGCGGCACCACGCCCCACCGTACGGCCTGGCGCTTGCCCTCGGTATTCACCAGGTAAAACGCGTTGATGCCGTTATAGGACTCGGTGGCATAACTGGCAGAAGGCTTCGCTGTCTTGACCCACGCCAGAAACGCCGCCGTCTCAGGGTGCGCGGCAAAAAACGCCGGCATGTTCGCCGGGTTCGGCTTGCCGGTGGCCGGGTCGGGCGCACCGGCCTTGAGCATCTGGTAGAACGCCTCGGGCGTGCCCACCGGGAACACCGGCATGCTGTTCATGCCCGTGCGCCATTGCTGGCCGTTGGCCTGGCTGAACTGCACGGCAAAACTGCGGATCGGCACACTGCTGTCCGGCGCGTAGGGGTTGCCGCTGGGCAAGGCGAACCGGCCGATCACCGGCGTCCTCGCCTCGCTGAACACCTGCGCGCGGGAGTACGCGCGTGCCTCGGCGCTGCTCTCGAAATATCCCGCCACGCACACGCCTTTGGCATGGTTGCGTCGAAAACCCGGATGCACACCGTTGTTGGTTTCCAGCGCGTTGACCAGGGTCTTGGGACGCAAGCGTTGTGGGTCGAGTGTGCCGTTGACGTAGGCAAACGCCCCGGCTACAACCGCAACCACAGCGCCGATACCGGCGAGCCGTGCGATCAGGCTCGCCGTGCTCAAAGGAGGACGCGGCGGTGATGAGTGATCTACCATGAAGGAACTCCAGGGCCAATGGCCTTAGGGATGAAACATAAGGTCGGAGCATTGAGACGAATGCCGATCCACCCTATTCCCCGGCGCTGGATTTATTTTTTCAGCGCGGGGGGAATAACCTTCAACGCCGGACGTCTCTCAAGTCCAAGCGTAGTGGACAGCCAGACGCCCATGCATGCACTCGACGAACCGCTACGTGAACTCATCCCCAGGCTGCGGCGTTTTGCCGTGTCCCTGACCCGTAACGCCAGCAGCGCCGACGACCTGGTGCAGTCGACACTCGAGCGAGCGATCATTAGCTGGGCCGACAAACGCGTCGAAGGTGACCTGCGCGCCTGGCTGTTCTCGATTCTCTATCGCCAGTTTCTCGACGCCCACCGTCGCAGCCGACGCTACGCGCGCATGCTCGAATTCTTCACCGGACGCGACGACGCGCAGCCGTCGGTAGAGCGCACGGTGATGGCCCAATCCACCCTGCAAGCCTTCGATAAACTCAACACCGAGCAGCGCGCCCTGCTGTTGTGGGTGTCGGTCGAAGGCCTGAGCTACAAGGAAGTCGCCGACATACTCCAGGTGCCCCTTGGCACCGTGATGTCACGCCTGTCTCGCGCCCGCCAGGCCCTGCGCCAACTCAGCGATGGCGAAATTGCCAGCCCTTCCCTGCGGATACTCAAATGATCAGCCTGCCCCCCAGCGAACGCGATTTACATGCCTACGTCGATCATCAACTGCTGGAGAATGATCGCCGCACGATGGAAACCTGGCTGGCCGGCCACCCGGAGGTGGCGGCCCAGGTGCATGCCTGGCAACAGGATGCGCAATTGCTGCGCGCCTCGTTGAGCGGCGCCCTGCAAACACCTGCCAACCCACAGTTGGACCCGGCACTGATTCGCCAGCGCATCCGGCACCGGTCGCGTCGGCACCTGGCCACCGCCGCCGTGCTGCTGATCGCCGTCAGCCTCGGCGGGCTGGGCGGCTGGCACGCCCGTGAAGCCACCCATCCGCCGACGCTGCCAATGACCGATGCGATGCAGGCCTACCGCCTGTTTGCCCAGGACGGCATCATGCCCGCCGACTACAACACCCAGGACAGCGACACAATGCAAGCCTGGCTCGACCGCTACTTCAACCAGGCCCATCGCTTGCCCGACCTGAGCCAGGCGGGTTTCAGGCCGGTCAGCGGGCGCCTGCTCACCACCGAGCAAGGCGCGGCCGCCATGGTGCTGTACGAAGACCCGCAGGGCCGACGCATCAGCTTTTACATTCGCCCGCCGGGCCCGGGAAACGGCTTCCTGCCCCGTGGCAGTCGCAGCGCCGACGGTCTGCAGGCCGAGTACTGGTCCGGTGACGGCTACAACTATGCGATGGTCAGCCCGGTGGGCCAGCCCGGCACGCCGCTGCTGAAGTTCTAGAAGCCGACGTCGAGCACCACGTTGTCCACATAGACGCCGGCCGGCGGCGTGGTCTGGTCGGTGTAGATCCTGGCGTTGTAGTTGTACACCTGGCTGCCGATACCCAGCCCATTGCCCGGGTTGACCTCGGCCGTCGAACTGGCCCGCCGCGCCGCGCCGACACTGCCCCAGCGCGTGGTGCCGGCACTTTTGAAAATATCGTAGGCCAGGTAGTTGGTGCCGGAAACCATCCGCCGCCGCCCGCCGACACTCACCGGGTTCTGCCCGTCACTGAGCCCGACGGTATAGGCGCTGCCCTTGGTGCAGGCGATGTTGATGGTCTGCCCGGTTACCGCAGTGAACCCACTGACCACCGGTGCACTGCCAAAGAGGATATTCGGCGCAGTGATCTGGCAGTCGTTGGTCACTGTCATGCTGACGGTCAGGGTGGCTGTGCCGTTACCGATATCGCGGCCCAGGCAGATGCCGCCAAGGCCCACCCCCGAGCAATAGTTCCAGTTCCAGGCGATGTTCAGTGTCTCGCTGTACAGGCCGGCGGCGACGTTGCTGCCGGTGATAGTGCCCATGTACAGCGGCACGGTTTTCGCGCCAGGCCCTGCGATCAGCCCGATAAGCTGGGCGATGCCGCCCGTGCCGCCAAAATCGAACTGGGTGTTGCGTGCAATCGGAAAGCTCGCGGTATTGGTGCCATAGATCGTGTAGCCGATCACATCACCGGTTGGCCCGACCATGCCGGTGCTGGCCGAGGTGATGGTGGCGTAAAAATGGTCAGACGGCACCAGCAGCGAAATCAACGCCGAGGTGCAAGTCAACCCGGCGCTGGTGGTGGAACTGGCCTGCGCAGCCGTGCGTACCGTCATCGAACTGATCGAGCCGAAGCTGGCCGGCACACTGGCCGCCACCGAACACGCCGCCATCGCCTGGCCCGAACACAGCAGCCCCAGCCCCAACAGCCATCCCTTGCCCCTCACCCGCATACTCCCCGTTCCTGTCCCTGTGGCAAGCCCGCTTGCCACAACAGCTCTTTCAACAAAGAAAATGGCGCGTTCATTGGCACACCAACGGCCCGATCAGCGGCACGTCCTGTTGTTGCTCGTCCATGTCGAATGTGGCCTGGCAGCTCTGGCCTTCGCCCAGGGTGACCTGCAGCGTGTTATGGGCGCTGAGGTTTTCCAGGTAGACCAGGCCATCCCAGCCCACCACCGCCTGGGTGTTGCTCTGCTCATGCACCACCAGGCTGCCCAGCGGCAATTCCTGATGCTGGCGGTCCACCAGGGTGATGCTCGCGGCAAGTACCCGTCGCAATGGAAACTCCAGCAGGTAGCCGCTGCCCCGACGCACCGACACCCGCTGCTCGACATTCTGGCTCTGGATATTGGGCGGCAGGTTCAGCGGATCGATCTCGTATTTGGCGCGGTAATACGCACTGCTCCACGGCACCAGCAGGTGGCCATGCCGATCGGTCTGGCCGACCAACTGGTTCTCGTAGCGCACCGGAATCCCGGCAAACCCCTGAGTACTCACCACCACAAACGCGTCGTTGATGCGGTTGGCGGCAAACACGTTGCCGCCCATCCAGACGAGTGAGCCGCTGGCGTCCGCCCAGCGCGTTTCGGCATCGCTGCTGCCGTACACGCCGGCCTGCAATTGCACCGACTGCAAGCGCCAGGTCAGGTCGGCCTGGCGATAGGTCGGGCCATCGCCCTGGGCATACCCGAGGTTGTAGCCAACACCGCCTTCGCTGGGCACTGCGCTGCTGTAGTTGAGGCGCTGGCGACTGGCGCCGTCCTTGCTGCGCTCGGTGCTTACCGCCAGGCTGCCATTGAGGTCGAACGGAATCACCAGTTGCGCCTGCATGGCCCAGTTGCTGTCGCCGATCTCGCGGTTGGCCGACAGGTAAAAGCTGGTGTTGCGCCACAGCGGTTTGCTCCAGCTCAGGTTGAGCAGCCGCGTGCGCGAATCGTCCGCCGCCTGCACATCGAAATAGCCCACGCCCAGGCTGCCGAAACGCTGCAGATTGAGGCTCAGGGTGACCTGCTCGCTGCGCTTGCTGAGGCTGGCGTAGGGCGTGTCGACCAGGGTCAGGTCGGCATACTCGTCGCGGCGCTCGACCCGTTGGTACGACAGGCTGTAGCGCGTGCTGTTGTACTGGTAACCCAGGCTCAGTTGCTGGCCGCTGCGGCCGTCGAACCGGCTTTCACTGATGGCGGTATTGAGCACGCCGAAGTTGCCCAGGCGCAGGTTGCCGCCAAGCCCGCCAAGGGTAAGGTTGCTGGACGCTTCGGCATGGCTTTCCAGGGTCACATTGTCGGAGTAGCCATAGCGAAAGGTGCCGCTGGCCACGCCCGCCCCGTAGCCGAAATCGCGCAGGGCATAATCGCGACGCAAGGTGCCGGCGGCTACCGAGAAGTCGCTCAGGCCCTGTTGCAGCAGCGTGCTGGTGACGTAGAACGGCACCGTGGTCGACACCTGCCGGCCCAGTGCATCGGTGGTAACCACCACGGCTTCACCGGCGCCATTGATGAACGGAATGTTGGTGAGGGTGTAGGGCCCGGGTTGCAGCAGTGCGCTTTCGGATTTGTATCCGTTGATAAACAGATCCACCGACGACGGCACCGCCGCCTCCCCGGCAAACTGCGGCAAGGGATAGGTGACCAGGTCCGGGCGCACCGCAAAGTCCCGTGACAGTTGCACCCCGCCCAGGCGCACCGAACTGCTCCAGGGCAGCGAGCCGCTGACCACATCGCCCGCCTCGTAGGTGAGCAAGCGCTCATCATCGGAAAAGCGCCAGGTGGTGTCGTAAAGCCGGTAACCGTTATTGAGTGTGCTGTCGCTGATGCCGCCGGCCAGGGTCTGACGAAACTGCCCGGTGGTGGACAAGGTGCCCCAGTTGTCGAACAGCCGCACCTCGTTCCAGGCGGCCAGATAGCTGCCGCCTTCATCGGTATCGTTGAAATAGACATCGTAGTTGAGCAACGCACCGAAGCTGCTCATGGCCTGGGTGCGTGGGTAGGTGCTGCGGTTGCCGATGAACTGCTCCTGCAGCCAGGACGGCGGCACATCCAGCAGCAGGCGCTGGCCGGTGCTGTCGTAGTCGCTGTGCAGGCCGGGCACCGTGTCCAGGGCCACGCTGGCCCCGAAGTCACCGGGCAGGGTCATGCCCACCTCCTGCAATGAGCCGGCGGGCACGAAAAGCTGCCCGGCACGCTGCTCCACCGCGATCACGCGTCCGGTGTCCATCTGGTTGACCACCAACTGCAGAAACAATTGAGCATCGGCGACAGCCTCCATGCTGCTCGGCGGCGGCGGCAGCTCACCCGCCACCGCTGCGCCCCACAGCCCGCCAGCCACGGCCATCGACAGCCATATGCTGCGAGTCTGACCACAGCTCACCATGGCGTTGTGTCCTTCAATGGACATCTCCATCCTGTTAACACCCGGGTAACGGCCGGTTCCACTGCATCACGCTTACCGCTTGGGCGCCAGGCTCTCCAGTTGTGGCGCGCCATTGATCCGTACCTGCAACGGCTGGTCGGCCGACACAGCATCCGGCACCGGCCAGCGCATGGTCGCGCCGGGCAGCACATAGCCGAGCAGGCCATCGACCAGTGGCCGGGTCTGCCCGTTCTGCTTGAAGGACGCGTCGGTGAGCCGTGCGTGCACGGCGCCCTGGTTACGCACTTCGACATAGCTGCGCCCGGCCACATTGACCTTGTGCCAGCTCAGGTCAGGCTTGCCGGCGCCCTTGGGGTCACGCTGGCGGGTCGCGTCCTCCTTGCTCCACAAGCCCGCGCCGTAGGCGAACAACGGCACCGAATAGCGCATCTGGAAGCGAATCGCCGCTGCGGTGTTCTTGCCTTCCGGTGGCGCGGGCACCTGCAGCGCGGAGGGAATTTCATCGATGATGATGCGGTAGGCCTGCTCCTGCCCGGGCGGTACTTCCTTAGTGCGGGTCAGGCGCACCAGTTGCTTCTGGCCGGGCTCGATCCTTGCCACCGGCGGGCTGCCGATTACATCGCGCTGGTTCTGGTACTGCTCGTCGAAGTTCTGCTGACTCCAGGCAAACACGCGCACCTGCAGGTTGGCGGTCTCGGTGCCACGGTTTTCCAGCCACAGTGCGCTGGCCTGCTGATCGGCCTCAAGCACCGGGTCAATCGGCCAGATCAGCACTGAGCTTGCAGCCTGCACAAGCCCACTCACGCTCGCGGCAAGCAAGGCAATACCCACGGCGCACAAGCGCCGGGAAGGTGAACGCATAAAACCACTCCTCATACTCAAATTCCTACCAAGACAGCTGCACCTGCAACGTGTCGCTGTACGTCCCATTCGGCTGATTGCCCGGCAGTACCACCCGCCCGTAGATCGGCAGACGGATGTTGTTTGCATCGCTGTAGCTCACGCTGACGCTCTGGCTCACGCCCAGGCTCTGGCTGAATGCGGCATCCCGAAATAACTGGTAACCCACCTGGGCACTGCCGCTGCTGTGCTTGAGATTGCGCCCGCTGGTGCTGTGCAGCCCGCCGTCGACGCTCACGCTCAGTGCCACCCCCGGCGTGCATTGCAGGGTGATGCCACCGGTCATGGCCGCTGTCACGGTGCTGGTGGCCAGGGCGGAATAGCTGCCGTAGTTCAGCGAACCGTAATTGACCCCACCGCCCACGATCAGGCAGCCCGGCGTAATGGTCGCGCTCACTTGGAAGCTCTGGTTGGTAACCGCCGACAACGGCAACGGCAGCGCCAGCCCGAAGGCCAGCAACGCTGTGCGCCACATGGTCAGAACGTCAGTTCAACGGCCACCGTGTCCGTGTAGGTGCCCGCCGGCAACCCTGGTTTGCCGACGGCCCGACCATACAGCGCAACGGTTTGCGCTACACCGGTGCTGGCGGCCAGGGTCACCACACCGTCAATCGCCAGCAGCGCGGAGTGTCCGCTGTCGGTGTAGAAGTCGTACGGCACAAAGTTGCCGGCGCCGTCGGCCAGGGCGCGGGTGCCGCCCGGCGATGCGCCGTCATGGGCGCCGGCGCGCACCTTCACCGCCGGCGTGGTGCCAGCCGAACACAGGATCGACAAGGCCCCGCCGGTGCCGGTGCCGCCCAGCAGCTGGGCGTCGGCATTGGTGAACAGGCTGTTGATGGTGCCGAAGTTCAAGGCACCGAAATTCAGCCCGGTTGCGGCACCGGAGCCGTTGACCTGACAGCTGGCGATCAACGTCAGGCTGGAGGTGATCTGCCCGGTGACAGTGGTCGCCGCATTCAGGCTGGAGGCCATCGCAAGGCCCAGGGCGCAGACGCCGATTCGCGATACAAGTGGGTGCATGAGAGTCATCCTTTGGGTTTACCAATCCAGTGTCACGGTCAATGTGTCGGTGTAGGTTCCTGCCGGGAGGGCGGTGGTATTGGCCACCACGGCGCCCCACACCGGGATGGTCATTTGCGTGCCATTGCTGGCGACGAAACTGCGCTGCTCGCCGATGCTGTACGGAATGCGCCCAAGAGGGTCGGCCATCAGGTGATAAGCGATTGTCTGGCGCCCGTTGCTCAGGCGCCGAGTGGTGCCGACGGCATTGGTGCCGCCGTCGATGGTCACGGTGAAACTGGCGACCGTCGGGTTGCAGGAAACCATCAACGGCGCGTTATCGCCGGCCGACATGCCGGCCGCCAACGGGTTGCTCCAGGTGGGCCCCTGGCTGCCGAAATCCAGCATGGCGGTGCCGCCGGTCGGGCTGACGGGGGCCACGTCCGTGCCTTTGCTCACCTCGCAACTGGCGGTGATCACCATGCGCGCCTGGATAAAGCCGCTGGCCACCGCCGCCCGGGCATCCGGCGCCAGCAACCACAGGCCGCCCATGGCCATCAGGGTCAAACGCCGGCCTACCATGTGACCGTCACCTTGAGCAGGTCGGTGTAACGGCCGACGGCGGGAATGTCCTTGAGCGGTTCGATGCGGCCGTAGAGCGGCAGGTCGACCGAGCCGCTCTCTGGCACGCGGCCGCTGACCGGCACGTTCACCGGCAACGGGATCAGCCGCGCGGCATCCGCATAAATACGATAGGGAATGGGTTTGCTCGAAGAGGTGGCATTGCCCAGATAGCGCACTTCGCCAGTGCCACCGTGCAGGCCGCCGTCTACGCGCATCTGATACGGCGTGTCGGGGTTGCACTCCAGGCGCAGCTGGCGCTGGCTGATCAGCGCCGCACTCAACGGCCCGGCCGGGTCGTCCAACCGCGGGCCGCTGCCAAAATCCAGCACGCCAAGCTGCTCCACACCGGCACTGCGCGTGGTGCCTACCAACTGGCAACCGCGCTGCACGTCGATACGCACCACAACCTGAAGTTGCGCTGCATAAACCGTGTTGCAGAGCATTGCGCCCATGATTGCCAATACCGCTCGTCCCTTCACAGCACCAAATCCTTATGCGCGGGTGACACCTGCATATGAGGGTAGTCACTCAGGCAGAATCTGCCAGTCGAGGCAGGATTTAGCCTGGATCGTGGCTTTTCGAGACCGCACCGGTCGCCTAAAGTAGGCCACCACCGCACCCTGGAGTGACTTGTATTGGCCGGTTCCCTGATTCGTCGCCTGCTCGGTAAAAAAACCGACACCCGCACCGACGTATCCATTGCGATGTTCTTTCAGACAAAAGCCGCGCAGCAGGGCTACACCCTCAGTGCCGGCCAGACCCGGGCGATTGCCGCCATGGACCGCGAGACCGCGCATCTGCTCGCCGGCCGTCCTACCCGCAGCCTGTATCTGCACGGTCCGGTGGGGCGCGGCAAGAGCTGGTTGCTCGACGGCTTTTTCCAGGCGTTGCCGCTGGCCGAGAAACAGCGCGTGCACTTCCATGAATTTTTCACCCGCCTGCACCAGGGCATGTTCCGGCACAGCGCGCAGGACGACGCCCTTGCCGTGACCCTGGATGAATTACTGGCCGGCTGCCGGGTGCTGTGTTTCGACGAGTTCCATGTGCACGATATCGGCGATGCCATGCTGATCAGCCGGCTGTTCAAGGCGCTGTTCCAGCGTGGCGTGCTGGTGCTGGTGACGTCCAACTATGCGCCCGAAGGCCTGCTGCCCAACCCGCTGTACCATGAGCGCTTCAAGCCGGTGATCGACCTGATCGCCGCGCGCATGGAGGTGCTGGAAGTCAGTTCACCCGAGGACTTTCGCAGCCTGCCCCAGGCCCACGCCCAACAACGTTTTACCAGCGGGCACTACGTGTGGCCGGGCACGCCGGCGCAACGCGAGGCGCTTGGCCTGCCCGGGCCGGACGCCGCCGAGCACAGCCTGACGGTGGGTAACCGGCAGTTGAAGTGTCGCGGCCATCAGGCGCGCACCATCGCCTTCACGTTCGCCGACCTGTGCGAACAACTCACCGCCGTGATGGACTACCTGCTGCTGTGCCAGGACTATGATCACTGGATCATCGATGGCCTGCCCCACCTCGCCGACTGCCCGATTGCCGTGCAACAGCGCTTTATCAATCTGGTGGACGTGCTTTACGACCGTGACAAACAGCTGATGCTGATCGGTGAGCAATCACTGGCGCAGGCCATGAGCGGCCAGGCCATCGACCTCGCGCGTACCGCCAGCCGTCTTGGGCAATTGCAACAGACCTGCCCGCAACCTGCGCCCGAGCCGCTATCATGAGCGCCTTTTTACGCCCCCTTGCCGAGTGACCGCGCCGTTCATGAATACCCTCGCCCAACTCAAGGCCGGCCAATTGGCCGGTGCCACGCGCCTGGACCTGTCCTGCGGGCTGACCGAATTCCCCCGGGAAATCTTCGAACTGGCCGACACCCTGGAAATCCTCAACCTCACGGGCAACGCCCTGAGCAGCCTGCCCGACGATCTGCACCGGCTGACGCGCCTGCGCGTGCTGTTCTGTTCGGACAACGCGTTTACCGAGCTGCCGGCAAGCCTGGGCCACTGCACGACGTTGAGCATGATCGGCTTCAAGGCCAACCAGATCAGCCATGTACCGGCGGCCGCGTTGCCACCGCAATTGCGCTGGCTGATCCTCACCGACAACCGCATCAGCCAGTTGCCCGACGAGCTCGGCCAGCGACCGCTGCTGCAAAAACTGATGCTGGCCGGCAACCGGCTGGCGCAATTGCCCGAGAGCCTGGCCAACTGTCAGAACCTCGAATTGATCCGCATCGCCGCCAATCGCCTGACCCACCTGCCACGCTGGCTGCTGACGCTGCCCAGCCTGACCTGGCTGGCCTACGCCGGCAATCCGGTGGAAATGGCAGCCGACCTCGCAAGCGAGGACGCGACGCCGAACATTCCCTGGACCGAACTGCAACTGGGCGACGTGCTGGGTGAAGGCGCCTCGGGGATCATTCGCCAGGCGCTGTGGACACCCCAGGCGCTGCCGGTGGCGGTGAAACTCTACAAAGGCACGATCACCAGCGACGGCTCACCGTTGCACGAAATGCAGGCCTGCATCGCCGCGGGCCTGCACCCCAACCTGATCAAGGTACGGGGCCGCGTGGTCGGCCACCCCGATGAACAGGCTGCGCTGGTGATGGACCTGATCGAGCCGAGCTACCGCAACCTCGCTGCCCTGCCGAGCCTGGCGTCCTGCACCCGCGACATCTACGCGCCCGCCACCCGGTTCAGTCTCGACGTGGCACTGCGCATGGCACGCGGAATCGCCTCGGTGGCCGCGCACCTGCACCGGCACGGCATCACCCATGGCGACCTGTACGGCCACAATATTCTGTGGAATGAAGCCGGGGAGTGCCTGCTGGGGGACTTTGGTGCCGCGTCGTTCCACGCCAAGGCCGACACGCTGGAGACCCGGGCCTTGCAGAGGATTGAAGTGCGAGCGTTCGGCGTGTTGCTGGGGGAATTGCTGGAGCGGGTTGACGGGCAGGTGAGCGACGAACTGCTGGCACTGCACAAAAACTGCTGTCAGCCCGATGTGCTGGCGCGGCCGGGCTTCGAAGACATCGAAGCCCTGCTCGATTCCCTCCAACACCGCTAAACAACTGCGCCTCTGTGGCGAGCGGGCTCGCCCCGCGTTGGGGTGCGAAGCGCCCCCAATCAAAGAAAACGCGGTGTGCCCGACACTACGCAGAACATGGTTTTGGGGCCGCTGCGCAGCCCAACGCGGGGCAAGCCCGCTCGCCACAAAGCCCGCTCACCACAGGAATGTGGCGGCCTGAAACTTCAGGTTTTAAAATCAATAAGTTACTTTGTGTTTGATAAGAGGGGGCAAGGCCCCTCCCAAATTGGGTCTGCGCTTTTACAGTTATCAGCCTGCCAGGCCGACAAACATGTCCTGCACATCGTCGTGGTTATCCAGGCCTTCGAGGAACGCTTCGACCTCGGCCATCTGCTCATCGCTCAACCCGGTCACCGGATTCTTGGCGATATAGCCCAGCTTGGCCGACAGCACGGTGAAGCCCTGCTCAGGCAGCGCTTTCTGCACGGCGTCCAGGTCGGTGGTCTCGGTGATGAACAGGCTGGTGCCTTCTTCTTCACCCTCTTCGAAGTCCTGGGCACCGGCTTCGATGGCAGCCATCTCGGGATCGGCGTCCGGGCTGTCCGGCGAGGCTTCGATCAGGCCGACATGGTTGAAGTCCCAGGCCACCGAGCCGGATGCGCCCAGTTGGCCCTTGCGGAACGCCACGCGGATTTCCGCCACGGTGCGGTTGATGTTGTCGGTGACGCATTCGACGATCAACGGCACCTGATGCGGGGCAAACCCTTCGTAGGTCACGCGGTGGTATTGCACGGTTTCACCGAGCAGACCGGCGCCCTTCTTGATAGCGCGTTCCAGGGTTTCCTTGGGCATCGAGGCCTTTTTGGCCTGTTCCACCACCAGACGCAGGTGGGCGTTGGTGGCGGTGTCGGCGCCGTTGCGCGCGGCAATGGTGATTTCCTTCACCAGCTTGCCGAAGATCTTGCCCTTGGCATTGGATGCCGCTTCTTTATGTTTGACTTTCCACTGTGCGCCCATGACTCACTCTCTAACTGTCCATGGCGCCGAAACGTCTACTGGCCGGCGCTTTGGGGGCAGAGTTTATAGCGCAGCCACACTTCCTTCCAGCAAAAAACCCTCAGGGCGCCAACTCGAAAAGCGCCTGGATCATGCGCTGCGAGCGCCGCCGTTGCAGACAGCCGAGCAGGTGCCGGTTCACCAGGCCATCGCCCTGGATCGGCAGCGCGCGCACCCTCGGGTCGGGGCTGACCTCAATCGAGGACACCACCCCGACGCCCAGTTCGGCCGCGACCGCTTCGGTCACCGCTTCACGGCTGTCCAGTTCCAGCAACACCCTGGGCTGCACATCGGCCGCCCGGCAGGCGCCATCAAAGGTGCGCCGGGTGATGGAGTCAGGTTCACGCAGCACCATGATCACATCATGCAACTGCTTGAGCGCAATACCTTCGCGCAGGCTCGCCCACGGATGCGCCGCCGGCACGAGGGCGCAAATGCGCGACTCACTCAAGGGTTGCAGGTGCACGCCATTGCGCGGCGCCACTTCGGTGAGCACGGCCACATCGGCGTGCTCGGCCAACAACGCTGCCAGGGTTTCCTGGGCATTGCCCAGGCGCAGGTTCACGGTGATACCCGGATAACGCGCACGCAGGCTGGCGATCATCGGCATCACCAGGTGCGGGCCGTCTGCCGCGACTTCCAGGCGTCCGCTGAGCAGTTGGCGATTGGCCTCCAGCAGGGTCTGCGCTTCGTCCACCAGGCCGAAGATCGCCCGGGTGATCGCCGCCAGGCGCGTGCCCTCCTCTGTCAATTCCACCCGTCGTGCGGTGCGGCGCAGCAGCGGAATCTGATAGTGCTCTTCCAGCGCCTTGATGTGCCCGGTCACCGCCGGCTGGCTGATAAACAGCCGCGCCGCCGCCCGGGTAAAGCTGCCCTCACGGGCCACGGCGTCAAACGCACGCAATTGAAACAGATTCATTGTTATCGGCCTCACTGATGGCTTGCATAACAACAAACAATTTGATTGATGACAAGCCAAACTGCAATTTAGGCGCCGTAGCTTTCACACCAACGCCTCGCGAGAACCTGAAATGACCACTGCCGCGCCGCTCCTGCTGACTCCCGGGCCCCTGACCACCTCGCTGCGCACCCGCCAGGCGATGCTGGAAGACTGGGGCTCATGGGATGCGCGCTTCAATCAACTCACCGCCAGCGTCTGCGCCCGGCTGCTGGCGATTCTCAACGGTGCGCACAGCCACCATTGCATTCCCCTGCAAGGCAGCGGCACCTTCGCCGTCGAAGCCGCGATCGGCACGCTGGTGCCCCGCGACGGCAAGGTGCTGGTGCTGATCAACGGCGCCTACGGCAAGCGTCTGGCGAAGATCTGCGCAGTGCTCGGGCGCACGTTCAGCACCTTCGAAACCGCCGAGGACGCCCCCACCACCGCCGCCGATGTGGACCGCCTGCTGCACGCCGACAGCCGCATCAGCCATGTCGCCCTGGTCCACTGCGAAACCAGCACCGGCATCCTCAACCCGCTGGCAGAGATTGCGCAGGTGGTTGAGCGCCACGGCAGGCGGCTGATCATCGACGCCATGAGCTCGTTCGGTGCGCTGCCCATCGATGCTCGCGAAATACCTTTCGAAGCGCTGATCGCAGCCTCGGGCAAATGCCTGGAAGGCGTGCCAGGCATGGGCTTTGTGTTCGCACAGAAAGCCGCGCTGGCCGCAGCCCAGGGCAACAGTCACTCCCTGGCGATGGACCTGTTCGACCAGCACAGCTACATGGCCAGCACCGGCCAGTGGCGTTTCACCCCACCGACCCACGTGGTTGCCGCCCTGCACGAGGCGCTGCTGCAATTTGACGAAGAAGGCGGCCTGCCCGCCCGTTACCGGCGCTATGCCAGCAACTGCCAGGCGCTCCTGGACGGCATGGCCGCCCTGGGCCTGCGCGCTTTCCTGCCGGCCGCCATCCAGGCGCCGATCATCGTCACCTTCCACGCCCCGCAAGACCCGCGCTATCGGTTTCAGGATTTCTACGAACGGGTCAAGGCCCGGGGCTTCATCCTGTACCCCGGCAAACTGACCCAGGTGGAGACGTTTCGCGTCGGCTGCATTGGTCATGTCAACCCCGCGCACATGCAAGCAGCGGTCACCGCGATCGGTGAAGCGCTTCTACTAGACAACAGCATCCACAGGACTTGAACCATGCAGTATCAAAACCCCAACACCCTGCAAGCCGTGATCCTCGACTGGGCCGGCACCGTGGTCGATTTCGGCTCGTTCGCGCCCACACAGATCTTCGTCGAGGCCTTTGCCGAATTCGACGTGCAGGTGTCCATCGAAGAAGCCCGTGGCCCCATGGGCATGGGCAAGTGGGACCATATCCGCACCCTCTGCGACCAGCCTGAGGTGGCCGAGCGTTACCGCCAGGCGTTCGGCCGCACGCCCACCGATGCGGACGTGACCGCGATCTACCAGCGCTTCATGCCGTTGCAGATCGAAAAGATCGCCGAGCACTCGGCGCTGATCCCCGGCGCCCTCTATACCATCGCGGCACTGCGTGCGCAGGGCATCAGGATCGGCTCCTGCTCCGGCTATCCCCGGCAGGTCATGGACAAGGTGGTCGCCCTGGCGGCGGGCAACGGTTATGTCGCCGACCACGTCGTGGCCACCGATGACGTCCCCAACGGCCGCCCGTGGCCGGCGCAGGCCCTGGCCAACGTGATCGCCCTGGGCATTGACGATGTGGCGGCGTGCGTGAAGGTCGATGACACCGTACCGGGTATCCTCGAAGGCCGTCGCGCCGGCATGTGGACTGTGGCCCTGACCTGTTCCGGCAATGCGCTGGGCCTGACCTATGCGCAATTTCTGGCCCTGGACAGCGCCACGCTCACCACCGAGCGCAAGCGTATCGAGGCGATGTTCGCCGGCTCGCGCCCGCACTACCTGATCGACACGATCAACCATTTGCCGGCAGTGATAGCCGACATCAACGAGCGCCTTGGGCGCGGTGAAATGCCCCAGAGCGTCTGACGCAGATAAGGAAAACGGCATCCCGGGCGCGCGCGGCGGCTGAATCAGGCATACAGTAAACGGAGTCCGTCGCCAAAGAACGGAAACATGCCCTGATGAGTGAGGAAACCAGCGATGCCGTGGAAAAACTCCGATACGCGCTACAGCACCATGTCGATCGCGCTGCACTGGTTGATGGTGGTGCTGCTGGCGGTGGTCTATGCCTGCATCGAATTGCGCGGGCAGTTCCCCAAAGGCAGCGGGGCACGCACGCTGATCGTCGAAATGCACTTCATGTTCGGCCTGACCGTGTTTGTGCTGGTGTGGCTGCGCTTGTTTGCGCGCATCCTCGGAGTGGCGCCAAAGATCGTGCCGGCCCCACCGCCGTGGCAGCGTCTGCTGGCCAGGCTCACGCACACCGCGCTTTATGCGCTGATGATCGGCATGCCGATCGCCGGTTGGCTGATCGTCAGCGCCGAAGGGCACTCGGTGATGTTCTACGGGATGGAATTGCCGCCGTTGATCGCCGAGAACAAGGCATTGGCCAAGGAGATCGAGGGCTGGCATGTGCTGTTCGGGCAGATCGGTTACTGGCTGATCGGGCTGCACGCGCTGGCAGGGATTTTTCACCATTATGTGATGCGCGATAACACGGCGTTGCGAATGCTGCCAGGCGGGCGGCAATCGCTCGAGTGACACACCGCTGTCGGAAGCATGAGCGATTTCAAGCACCCACACTCCTTTGAAGAGCCCGCTTCTTGTGGCGAGCGGGCTTGTTGTGGTGAGCGGGCTTGTCGTGGCGAGCGGGCTTGCCCCGCGTTGGGGTGCGAAGCGCCCCCAATCAAGTAAAACGCGGTGCACCTGACACTACGCAGAACATGGTTTTGGGGCTGCTTCGCAGCCCAACGCGGGGCAAGCCCGCTCGCCACAACAAGCCAACTCGCCACAGCGGCTCCAGTTTGTTGCGCCACATCGCCAGGCAGAGCCTCCCGCAGGGTGTCGCATCAGAGATCGAATCCGCGGCGGCCCTGAAGGCCGCCGGTGTGGATGAAGATCAGGCGGGTGCCGGGGGCGAAGCGGCCGGCCTCGATCTGTTGTTTCAGCGCCAGCAGCGCCTTGCCGGTGTAGAGCGGCTCCAGTGGCAGGCCGCATTGCCGCTGCGTGGCGTCAATAAATGCCAGCAACAAAGGGTCGACTCTGGCAAAGCCGCCCCTGCTCGCGTCCAGCAGCTCATAACCTTGCGCCACGATTGACTGCACAGTGCGCGCCACACCGTGGTCATCCGGCACGGCCAGTGCACCGTACACCGGATGCGCGCCCGCCTCGGCCAGCACCAACCCCGCCAACGTGGTGCCAGTGCCGGCGGCCAGCCACCAGCCGTCATAGCCGGCCCAGCCCAGCGCATTCAACTGCGTACGCGCCTGTTCGACCAACACCCCACATCCCAACGCCCCGGTCAATCCGCCACCGCCCTCGGGCACGGCATGCAGATGGGGATAGTGCTCATGCCACGGCTCCCAAAATCCCGGTTCGTTACGCGCACGATAGCCGCCATACCCCAGCCAGTGCAGCTGCATGCCGAACGCTTTGAGGTCGAGCACCGTGGGCGTGTCCTGCGGGTGACCGCGCAACAGGCCGACCGTGTCAAAACCAAAGCGCTGGCCTGCCGCCGCCAACGCGTGCAGATGGTTGGAGTAGGCACCGCCCAGGCTGATGATGCCGCTGGCGCCAGCCTGCCGCGCCTGGGCCAGATGACCACTGAGCTTGAACCATTTGTTGCCGCTGATCAGCGGGTCGATCAGGTCCAGGCGCAGCACCGCAAGCTCGACGCCGCGCAGCCAATCAAGCTGCACGGGTTCAAGGGGCGCGTGGGGGAGCCAGTCGAATGGGGCCATCCGGGTGGCACCTGCGCGAAAAAGGGGCGGTAGTCTAACACCGCCCCTGCATGGGTCTCACAGCTCGGCGGCGAGGCGCGAGCCCTGGTTGATGGCGCGCTTGGCGTCCAGCTCGGCCGCCACATCGGCGCCGCCGATCAGGTGCACGCTCTGACCCGCCACGACCAGACCGTCGTGCAGTTCGCGCAGAGGTTCCTGCCCTGCGCAGATGACGATGTTGTCCACCGCCAGCACCTGGGGCTCGCCCTCGGCGCCGATGCGGATATGCAGACCGTCGTCATCGATCTTCAAGTACTCGACGCTGTTGAGCATCTGCACCTGCTTGTTCTTGAGCCCCGTGCGGTGGATCCAGCCGGTGGTCTTACCCAGGCCGTCGCCGACCTTGGAGGCCTTGCGTTGCAGCAGGAAGACTTCACGCGCCGGCTGGTGAGGCTGCGGCTTGATCCCGGCCACGCCGCCACGGGCTTGCAGTTGGGTGTCGATGCCCCACTCCCGCCAGAACGCGTCGCGGTCCAGGCTGGTGGACACGCCCTGATGCACGAGGAACTCCGAAACGTCAAAACCGATGCCGCCGGCACCGATCACCGCAACGCGTTTGCCCACCGGCTTGCGTTCGAGAATCACGTCCAGGTAGCTCAACACCTTGGCGTGGTCGACTCCTGCAATGGCCGGAGTACGCGGTGCGATACCGGTGGCCAGGATGATTTCGTCATAGCCGCCCGCCGCCAGCTGCGCGACGTCCACACGCGTGTTCAGGCGCAGCTCGACCTCGGTGGTTTGCAGCTTGCGCGTGAAGTAACGCAGGGTTTCGAAGAACTCTTCTTTACCTGGCACACGCTTGGCGATGTTGAACTGGCCGCCGATTTCGCTCGCCGAATCAAACAGCGTCACCTGATGGCCGCGTTCGGCGGCCACGGTGGCAGCGGCCAGCCCGGCCGGGCCTGCGCCGACCACGGCGATTTTTTTGCGGTGGGTGGTCGGTAAATAGTTGAGTTCGGTTTCGTAACACGCGCGCGGATTGACCAGGCAGGTGGTCAGCTTGCCGCCAAACGTATGGTCCAGGCAGGCCTGGTTGCAGCCGATGCAGGTATTGATCTCATCGGCACGCCCGGCCGCAGCCTTGTTGACGAACTCCGGGTCGGCCAGAAACGGGCGCGCCATGGAGACCATGTCCGCATCGCCCTGGGCAAGGATCTGCTCGGCAATCTGCGGGGTGTTGATGCGGTTGGTGGTGATCAGCGGGATCTGCACTGCGCCACGCAGCTTGGCCGTGACCTTGCTGAACGCACCCCGTGGCACCTTGGTGGCGATGGTCGGGATACGCGCTTCGTGCCAGCCGATGCCGGTGTTGATAATCGTCGCGCCGGCCTGCTCGATGGCCTTGGCCAGTTGCACGATTTCTTCCCAACTGCTGCCACCTTCCACCAGGTCAAGCATCGACAGGCGAAAGATGATGATGAAATTCGGGCCGACGGCTTCACGCACCCGACGCACGATTTCCACCGCCAGGCGCATGCGGTTCTCGTAGCTGCCGCCCCAACGGTCGGTGCGGTGGTTGGTGTGGGCGGCGAGGAACTGATTGATGAAGTAGCCTTCGGACCCCATGATTTCCACGCCGTCGTACTCGGCGACCTGGGCCAGCCGCGCGCAAGTGACGAAATCCCGAATCTGTTTTTCGATGCCCTCTTCGTCCAGCTCCCTGGGCTTGAACGGATTGATCGGCGCCTGAATCGCGCTCGGCGCCACCTGCTTGGGGCTGTAGGCGTAACGGCCGGCGTGAAGGATCTGCATGCAGATCTTGCCGCCAGCTGCGTGCACCGCCTGGGTGACGATTCTGTGCTGGTGTGCTTCTTCCTCGGTGGTCAGCTTGGCCGCACCGGCATACACCCCGCCTTCATCATTCGGACCAATCCCGCCGGTGACCATCAGGCCGACACCGCCTCGGGCACGCTCGGCAAAATAGGCCGCCATACGTTCGAAACCGCCGGGCTTTTCTTCAAGGCCGGTGTGCATCGAACCCATCAGGGTGCGGTTGCGCAAGGTGGTAAAACCCAGGTCCAACGGGGCCAGCAGGTGCGGGTAGGCAACAGCGGTCATGGTACAGCTCCACAACGGATCATCACGGGACGTGAGGTATTCGAATGACACCCCATCGGTTTATGTCCCACAGACTAAGAGGCGATGGACTGCCGCTCAATGACCCAAACTGACAACTTATTGACCGAAATGCACAGCACCGTATCTGTCACTTCGCCGCGCGCACTGATGTAGCGCCCCTATCAACCCGATCCAATTTGCTGACTTCAGTAAACCGCGCGACGCCATCATTCTGCTACCAAGCGGCCATCCGGGATTTGCCTGGAGCCCGTGTCTTCCACCTGTTTAATGCCGCCGTGCATTTACCACGCCCCAATCCCGGCCATCGGAGGCCCCCAATGACTCTCAGATCATTGAATATTGCACGCCGCGCATTCGTCTGCTTTGGCTTGATCACCCTACTGCTGTTCAGTTTCGCCGGTTTTTCCTATGTGCAGATCGGGCACTTGCGCAGCGCCGAGCAGGATATCGAGACCAACTCGCTGCCCAGCATTCAAGTCATCGACGATATTCAAATCGCCTTGTTGCACATCCGCCTTGAAAGCATCCGCATGCTCTCACGCGCGACTGAAGAGGTGCGCGCAGCGTCATTGAACAAGGTTCAAGAGGGGTTGCAGACGCTCACTTCACGCACGGAGTTCTATCGCACCCACCTGATATCGGGAACCCAGGACCAGGACCAGTTTGAAAAAACCAATCAGGTAATGAACAGCTATATCGAAGGGTTGAATCGCGTCATAGCGCTGGACACGTCCAATCACGAACAGGCAGTGGCGCTGGCCAACACCGAACAGATGCAGCTTGGCAATGACTACCAGGAGCAACTGACGCTGCTGCGCGAGCAAAACGCCCGTCAGGCCGCTGAATCCGGCAAGGAGGCCGGCAACGTGTACGATCACAGCGTCAGCGTCCTGATCGCCGTGCTGCTCGCCGCCGCCGTCCTCACCGTCATGCTCGCGACGTTCTTCACCCGCAGTATTGTCCATCCGATGACCTCATCACTGCGGTTGGCAGAGGACATTGCCGAGGGCGATTTGACCCATGGGCTTGAGGTCAGTGGCTCGGATGAAGCCTCGCGCCTGATGAACGCGCTCAACCTGATGCGGGAAAATCTGCGCAACACGATTCTGGAAATCTCGGGAGCCTCCGCTCAATTGAGTACAGCAGCGGTGGAGATGACCGCAATCACCGAGAATGCCGATCGCACGTTGCAACAGCAGAACAGCGAAATCGAACAGGCAGCAACGGCCGTTAACGAGATGAGCGCTGCCGTTGAGGAAGTCGCCAGGAACGCCACTTCCACCTCCGAGGCCGCCCGGCAGTCGAGCCTGTCGGCAGACCTGGGGAACACACGTGTGAACGAAACGCTGATCGCCATGCAAAACCTGACGGGCCTGGTTGAATCGTCTTCGGATCAAGTCAAGGTGCTGGCCGGGCAGGCACAGGACATCAGCAAAGTCTTGAGCGTAATCCGCGCCATTGCCGAACAGACCAACTTGCTGGCATTGAACGCGGCCATCGAAGCCGCGCGCGCAGGCGAACAAGGACGCGGATTTGCGGTGGTGGCCGATGAAGTACGGGCGTTGGCGCATCGCACACAAACCTCGACCGAAGAAATCGAGCACATGATCAGCGCGATTCAGGCGGGCTCACGCGCGGCCGTCGACTCGATGAGCAAAAGCACATCACAGGTTCACAACACCCGAGACACGGCCGAACAGGCAGGCCAATCCCTGCGCCAGATCACCGATTCGGTGCTTGAAATCAATGATCGAAACCTGCAGATTGCGACCGCGTCCGAGGAACAGGCCCACGTTGCACGTGACGTTGACCGCAGCTTGATCAGCATCCGTGACCTTGCCATTCAGAGCAGCGAGGGTACTCGCCAGACCTTGACCGCGAGCAACGAGCTCTCACGCCTGTCCGTCAACCTGAACGGGCTGGTGCTGCGCTTTAAAACCTGACGCCCTGCCCGGCACACGCCACCTTGTTCATTGCCCTTACAGGATTGAAAAAATGCCCAATTCCTTATCCGAGTTGACTGAACAAGCGCGCGTGCCCGAGGTGGATGAGGTGCTCGACAGCATCGTGGCCATGGTGTCGGCGCATTTTGCGGCGCCGACTGATGCAGGGAGACGCACGCCGATGAGCGAGCAGGACAACCTGTTTCTGCATAACGCCGCCGCAGTCGCCGCCGCCCGCCTGGACTTCATTCACGATAGGCACTTCGTCGATGCGCTGACCGGGCTGCCCAATCGCGCGTGTTTTGAACGCGACGTTGCCAGAGAAGCGGCAGGCCTGCCGGAACGTCTGGCCATACTGGTCGAGCCACTGACCGCATTCGGCATGGACAGGCTGGTAAAAGCCCTGGGCCTGGACTGTTTCGTCGAGTTCATGCTGGGGGTGAAAAATGTACTCGCCGCTTTACTGCCGGGGCATGCACGCCTGTATCGCGCCGGCACGCTGAGCTTCGCCGTGTTGATGGAGGATGGCCCCGAGGTTGACCTGCCCGCCCTTATCCAGCGACTCACCGCAGCTCTGGCGCAGCCCGTGCACTTCCAGAATGTACCGGTGTTCGCCGACGTGGGCATCGGCGTGCTCAGGATCGGACCCAGCGCTGCGCCCCCGGTCGATAACGTGCGGCTGATGGCCAGCGTGACGGACACGGCACGGCGTTCCGAGCACCGGTGGCTGTATTACGACGCCACCATCGACGCCCATGCACAACGCAGTGCAATGCTGCTTCACTCGATCGAGTCCGCGTTGCTCGCGCCGGACCAGTTGCGCCTGGAATATCAGCCTCGAATCAATCTGGCCGACAAACGCTGCGACTCGGTCGAGGCGCTTTTGCGCTGGACGCATCCGGTGCTGGGAGAAATCGGGCCTGCCGAATTCATCGGGCTGGCAGAGACCACCGCCGCCATCCGGCATATCACCAGTTGGGTGGTGAGAAACGTGTGCAAGCAGATAGACGCGTGGCGGAGCCAGGGTCTGCACCTGAACGTGTCGCTCAATGTGTCCTCGATAGACCTGACCGACGGCCAACTGATTGATGAGCTGACCCACTCACTGGCGCAGTTCAACCTGGCGCCGCAATGCATTGAACTGGAGTTCACCGAAAGCGTGCTGATTCCCGACTTCGACGCCGTCCAGCACCAGCTCATGCGTCTGCACCAGTTGGGCGTGGCCATCGCCATCGACGACTTTGGCAGCGGCTAT
The DNA here is from genome assembly GCF_036864995.1 of Pseudomonas trivialis. Taxonomy (NCBI): domain Bacteria; kingdom Pseudomonadati; phylum Pseudomonadota; class Gammaproteobacteria; order Pseudomonadales; family Pseudomonadaceae; genus Pseudomonas; species Pseudomonas trivialis. Next base: position 3,464,405 of record NZ_CP142151.1, read on the forward strand.
AGCAATTGGCGGTACCTGCGCGACATCCCGGCCAAAAGCGTCAAGCTCGACCGCTCACTGCTGGTGGATTTGCGGCCCGACACCAGCAATTGGCATATCGTCAAAGGCATCATCAGCCTGGCGCGAAACCTCAATCTCACCGTGGTGGCCGAGGGCGTGGAAACCCTGTTGAACTACCGGCTCTTGCGTGACTGGCAGTGCCATCAGGGCCAGGGCTATTTCTTCTGCAAACCCCTGTCGCCCGCCGCCCTGCGCGAGTGGATAGCCGGCGGGCAAGCGTTTGAGGGCTGCAAAGAATAAAGCCGGGCAGGAACCAAGCCGGACGATCCGGTTCCAACGCGCAGGCGTCAACATTGGCGAAACTGCCATCGATACCAGGAAAAAACTGCGCATCGCCCCAATAATTCCTGTAACCCGCTGACTCTGTGTATCCTCATTCGCACTTCAGTCGAAAATTCATGCCCCGTCCCAGGTTCGTTGTCCGTTATCCATGCGTAAACTCTTAGCCCTCACCGTCACCATGGCCCTGGTTGCCGCCCTCACCGCCTATCTGGTCTGGACCCAGGATCGCCCTGTGGCGCATTACCTGTCGGACCTGCGCATCAATGTCGCCGTCAACCAGGGCCAGCCTGCCGACCGGGGCAACCTGCTGGGCATCCAGCCGGAGCTGTTCCCCGCCGATTACCAGAGTGTGGAACGCCTGCACCTGAAACTCGCAGCCTATCTGCAAAAGGCCCGCGACCAGGGCTTTATCAACGACAAAACCATCGTGGTCATGCCCGAACATATCGGCACCTGGCTGATGCTCGGCGGCGAAAAAAACGAGTTGTACCAGGCCACACATTGGCAGGACGCGATGAGCTGGCTGTCGCTCAGCAACCCGCTGTCGTTCGCGCGGGCATGGATCAGCGCCACCGGCGACAACCGCATGAACGACGCGTACCTGCGCATGAAAGCCGAAACCATGGCGCGCGACTATCAGTTGCTGTTCGGCGGATTGGCCAAGGAGTTCGGTGTAACCCTGGTGGCCGGTTCCATCGCCCTGCCCAACCCGACTGTCAGCCAGGGACAACTGCAGGTCGGCCATGGCGCGCTGTATAACGCCAGCGTGGTATTCGCCGCCGACGGCCTGGCAGTGGGCCAGCCACAACGCCAGTTCTACCCGATCTATGACGAGCGCGGTTTTATCGAGCCGGGCGATGAAAACATCGTCAGCGTGGTCGACACTCCGGCCGGCCGCCTGGGCATCCTGATCGGCAGCGACAGCTGGTACCCCGACAACTACCGCAAGCTCAACGAACAAGGCGCTCAACTGATCGCGGTGCCGGCCTATGTGATCGGTCGGGATACCTGGGACCGCCCATGGCGCGGCTTCAAAAGCGTGTCCACCCCCACGGAAATCAGCCTCAAGCCCGAAGAACTCAGCGAGGGTCAGGCCTGGCATCGCCTGACGCTGATCAGCCAGCAACCGATCAGCCAGGCCACCGCCGGCATGAGTGTGTTCCAGCGTGGACAGTTCTGGGACCTGGGCAGCTCCGGCCAGAGCTTTTTGAGCAGCAACGGCCAAGTGTTTGCCGACGGCAGCGCCCGTGGCGCACGCCTGCTGAATATCTGGCTGTAACAGCGTGAAGCCGGTGCGCCTTGGGGACTTGTCGGTCGGCTTCGTGCACAGCCTGGCCGACGCGATCCAAAGCCATGGCCTTGATCCGCAACCGCTGTTGCTGCAATACGGCTTTGACCCGGCGCGTCTCGCTGAAGCCGGCGCACGCTTGTCGATACCGCGCTACATGCGCCTGGGCCATGCGGCCATCCAACTCACCAACGACCCGGCGCTGGGCCTGCGCATGGGCAGGCTCAGCCGGCTGAATCAGACGGGCCTGGCGGGCGTCACCGCAGCCCAGGCGCCTACGGTGCGCGAGGCCGCTCGCACGCTCACGCGCTTCGAAGCGTTGTACGGCTCCAACTATCGAGGGCAGTCGAGCTTTCACGAAGATGCCGATGGCGCTTGGCTGCGGTTCTATTCCATCAGCCCTTACAACGCCTATAACCGCTTTGTGGTGGACTCGATCATTGCCGGCTGGCTGCAGCAACTGTCGAGCCTGGCGCAACAGCCCGTGCAAGCGCAGCGCATCGACATCGAATTCGACGCGCCGGACTACCACGAACAATACAGCGTGTTGGTGGACGGCCCGATCCACTTTGGCGCCGAGGCCAACCAACTGCGACTGAGCCAACAGAGCCTGGCCCTGCGCAACCCACAGCATTGCCCGAGTACCTGGCAGCTGTTGCTGCAACTGTGCGAAAGGGAATTGGAGCAGCTGACACGCACCCGCAGCCTGCGCGAGCGCATCACCCGTTTGCTCGGGCCTATGCTCAATGGTGGCCGGGAACCCGACCTTGAAGAAGTGGCAGCACGCTTGCAACTGCCGACCTGGACACTGCGGCGCAAACTGGCCGACGAAGGCACTCAATTTCGCGCCATTCTCAACGACACTCGCCGCGACTTGGCCATGACCTACATTCGCGATACCGAACTGGCATTCGGCGAGATCGCCTACCTGCTCGGTTTTGCCTCGGCACAGGCGTTTCAACGGGCCTTCAGGCGCTGGAACAACCAGACCCCAGGGGAATTTCGCCGCAGTCAGCGGCATTCCGCCTGAAGTCGGGGGTTACAACTCGGTGGCGTCGTCGACCGGATCCAGTGGATCCAACTCAAAGGCCTGATACTCCAGCAGTTCTTCCTGATAATCGTCCATGGTGGGCTCCTTTTTGACTGGACAGCGATGACAGGTTAATGACCTGTATCACCAGCCTAAAGTGCCGTCATGACGAAAAAAGGCAACACCGTGAAGTTCCTGCACTTCAGGATGTGCGGCTTTCCACTGTATGCAAGGCTCAAGGCTGCGTTGGCAGCGGCGGAATCGCCTCCGTGGGCGCGGGCAGGTTTGGATTGGTCGGCGCAGGTGCCGGCTCGGTTGCAGGCGCCGCCGCCGGTTCTACCTGCGGCGCAATCGGCGCTGCCTCAGGTGGCGGAGCGACCGGCTGCGACGCGGCCGGCGCTTCTTTCGGCGTTTCGACCTTCTCGGCTGTCGGTGTCGTCAACGGCGCAGCCTTGGGTTCCGGCATGCCCAGGTCTGCCTTGGGCGTCTCCGGAATGTGCGCCGCCTTTTTCACCTCCTGGGGCAGGAACACGTCCACCAGCGCAAAGTAGCGGTCATAGAACTTGGGCGCTGAAACCGTCTCACTCGCCACTTTCACCATCGAGTCATCGGTGGAGCCGATAGGCATCGACACCGAGCCCAGCACGCCCACGCCGAGGCTCGCAGAGTTGTTGACCTTCTTCAGCGCGTAGCGGTCCTGCAAGGCGTTGGCGAACATCGTCGAATGCTTGCCACTGCCATCATCGGCGCACACCACGTTGAAGCTGATCTGCAGGTGCGTCTCGCCGGTCTGCTGAAAGCTCTTGTTGCCCACCACCAACTTCGGATCGCTGCTGGTGATGATATAGCCCTGGCTGAGCAATGCACGCCGGGCGGCTTCGCACGCGGCGATGTCGCTGACCGGGTAATCACGGGAAAACGTGCCGGAGTCGTCGAAGTTCTCATGCTCATAAATAGCGGTCTTGGGTGACGAGCAGCCCGCAGCGCCCGCCAGCACCAGCGCCAGCCCGAGGCCACGCAAGTGAAATGATGTCGACATCGAAAATCCTGAGAAAAACAGTCCGGCCGGTATTGTGCAACAGAACGGTCCCCGGGCGCGCGCATTCCTGTCAGTAAAAATTCCGGGCCCCTCACACACTGGCGCTTCAATATTGGATCAGCAGGCGCAAAAAAAGACCCCGGCCTTTTCAGGACGGGGTCTTTTTGTTCAAGCCGACATCAGTACTTCTTGATGTCCGCCTGGGTTTCCAACTGCTTGCGGTACGCAGCGAAGTCCTGCTGACCAACACGGGAAGCGAGGAAACGACGGTATTGCGCCTTTTCTTCATCCGTTGGAGCAGCCGCTTCGTTGACACCGTTCAAGCGCACCAGCACCAGGCTGCCGTCAGCCAGGGTCACGGTGGTGAAGGACGGCTTGTCCTTGGCCGCAGGCTTGGGCATGCGGAACAGGGCCTGCAGCACAGCTGGGTCAATCCCTTCCTGGCTACGGGTAGCCGCTTCGGTGACTTTCCAGGCCTGACCATCAATAGACTGGTTCAGCGCGGTCTTGCCATCACGCAGGCTGGCGATCAACTCGTCAGCGTGGGTTTTGGCAGCGGCTATTGCGCGCTCCTTGGTCATCTGTGCACGGATCGCGTCAGACACTTTTTCCAGCGGCAGTTGCGAAGGCTTCAGATGTTCCTTGGCGCGCAGCACGATGATGGTTTCAGGGTCCAGCTCGATGGCGCTGCTGTTGGCGCCTTCATCCAGCACTTCCGGGCTGAACGCAGCAGTTACCACGGCACGGTTGGCCGCAACACCTTCGCCACCTTCACGGCCAAACGGCGCGGAAGTGTGCACAGTGAGCTTCAGGTCCGACGCCGGCTGGGCCAGGTCGGAGGCTTCGAAGGCCGCATCTTCCAATTGCTTGGTGGCTTCGACATACCGCTGTTCAACCTGCTGGGTCTTCAGCTCGCGGGTCAGCTTGTCTTTCAGGCTGGCGAAGGTCGGCACCTGTGGTGCTTCAACGCCCAGCAGCTTGATCAGGTGCCATCCGAACGCACTGCGTACCGGCGCCGAAACCTGATCCTTGTTCAATGCATACAAGGCGGTTTCGAAATCCGGATCGTAGACGCCAGGACCGGCAAAACCCAGATCGCCGCCATTGTTGGCAGAACCTGGATCCTGGGAGAACTCCTTGGCCAGCGCCTCGAATTTCTCGCCCTTGGCCAGGCGTGCCTGGATCTCTTCAATCCTGGCCTTGGCCTGCGCCTCGGTGACCTTGTCGTTGACTTCAATCAGGATATGCGCGGCACGACGCTGTTCAGCGAGGTTGGCGATTTCTTTCTGATAAGCCGCCTGCAGCTCATCATCCTTGACCGTAACCTGATCGAAGAAAGACGACTTCTTCAGCTCCAGATAGTCGATGACCACCTGGTCCGGCGTCATGAACTCCTTGGCGTGCTGGTCGTAGTAGGCCTTGACCTCATCGTCGGTGAGTTTCACCGCAGCAGGGTCTGCCTTGATGTTGACAGTGGCGAAGTCGCGGGTCTGTTTCTCCAGACGGGCGAATGCCAGCACTTGGGCGTCGGTCACGAAACCACTGCCGGCGATGCCTGCGCGAACCTGGCCAATCAGCATTTCCTGAGTCAGCATCTGACGGAACTGCATCCGGGTATAGCCCAGTTGACGGATCACCTGGTCAAAGCGCTCGGCGCTGAACTTGCCGTCCACCTGGAATTCCGGTGTCTGCAGGATCACCTGGTCCAGAGCCGCTTCAGAGAAGCCGAACTTGGAATCCGCCGCGCCTTGCAGCAGCAGCTTGCGATCGATCAGGCCCTTGAGCGCCGCTTCGCGCAGCAGTTTCTCGTCGAGCATGGAAGCGTCGAAATCCTTGCCCAGCTGTTGCATCAGCTGGCGCCGTTGCATGTCGACGGCCTGGCTCAGCTCAGTCTGGGTGATTTCATCACCGTTGACCTTGGCCACGTCCTGCTTGGTGTTGGTCGAAGCCTGGAAAATGGCCTCGATACCGGTGAACGCCATCAATGCGACGATGATCCCGATAATGGTCTTGGCAATCCAGCCTTGTGAATTGTCCCTGATATTTTGCAGCATGCGTCCCCCAGAAACGGTTGAACTTCAAAAATTGGCAACCGTGGAGCGTGGGTAGAATCCGGATAGAAGAAAGGCGCATCCGAGGATGCGCCTTCTCGTAACTGGCGGAGCGGACGGGGGTTTGAACCCACACCCCCGGCGTGCAACCCAATGGATACGTGGGTCAGCTGCCGCTCCGCTGCCAGGCCAGACCTGCGTCTGGCCCGGGTAGGCAAGGCGTGAACAAAGCTTAGTTAACAGCTTCTTTCAGGGCTTTACCGGCTTTGAAACCTGGTTTCTTGGCAGCAGCGATTTGCAGTGCTTTGCCGGTCTGTGGGTTACGGCCAGTGCGAGCTGGGCGATCAGTCACGGAGAAAGTACCGAAGCCTACCAGTACCACGGAGTCGCCAGCCTTCAGAGCGCCAGTGACGGATTCGATTACTGCGTCCAGCGCACGGCCGGCGGCAGCTTTCGGGATATCAGCGGATGCAGCGATAGCATCAATCAGTTCCGACTTGTTCACTCTAAGTCCCCTTATATATCTATTGAGTATGATTCTAAGTTTTTTTGTAACAGCAAAAAACGGTGCTGAATGGCCTACAGACACTTAAGAGCCGCTTTATAACAAGGGCTCTAAAAAGCTGTCAAGGAAACCCCCAAGGCTTCAACACATTAATGCGTGCTAATTCTTTCCTTGGAATCAGACTCGCGTTTTTCATCCTTGGCGACTATCTCCGGAGCCACATCCGGCAAGGGCTCCGGCGCGTATTGCAGCGCAATTTGCAGGACTTCGTCAATCCATTTAACCGGTTTAATCTGAAGATCCTGCTTGATATTGTCGGGAATTTCCTTCAAGTCGCGAACATTCTCTTCAGGAATGATCACGGTCTTGATGCCACCTCGGTGTGCCGCCAGCAATTTCTCTTTAAGGCCACCAATGGCCAGCACCTGTCCGCGAAGGGTAATTTCACCAGTCATGGCCACATCGGCACGCACCGGAATGCCGGTCAGAGCCGATACCAATGCCGTGCACATGCCTACGCCAGCGCTGGGGCCGTCTTTCGGGGTCGCGCCCTCCGGCATATGGATGTGGGTGTCGTGCTTCTCGTGGAAGTCCATAGGGATCCCCAGGCTGCGAGCGCGGCTGCGCACCACGGTCTGCGCGGCCGTGATGGACTCGACCATCACATCACCCAGGGAACCGGTCTTGATCAACTGACCCTTGCCCGGAATGACCGCCGCCTCAATGGTCAACAGTTCACCGCCCACCTGGGTCCATGCCAGCCCGGTCACCTGGCCAACCTGATCCTGCTGCTCGGCCAGGCCATAGCGGAATTTACGCACACCGAGGAAGTGCTCCAGGGAGTCGGACGAAACCTTCACCGAGAAGCGTTTTTCCAGCGCGTGCTCCTTCACCGCCTTGCGGCAGATCTTTGCGATCTGACGCTCAAGACCCCGTACACCGGCCTCGCGGGTGTAGTAACGCACGATGTCGCGGATCGCCTCGACCTCGAACTCGATCTCGCCTTTTTTCAGACCATTGGCCGACGTTTGCTTGGGCGCAAGGTACTTGACCGCGATGTTGATCTTCTCGTCTTCGGTGTAACCCGGCAGACGAATCACCTCCATCCTGTCCAGCAGCGCCGGCGGAATGTTCATGGAGTTGGAGGTGCACAGGAACATCACGTCGGACAGGTCGTAGTCGACTTCGAGGTAATGGTCATTGAAGTTGTGGTTCTGCTCGGGATCGAGCACTTCCAGCAACGCCGATGCCGGATCGCCACGCATGTCGCTGCCCATCTTGTCGATTTCATCAAGCAGGAACAGCGGGTTACGCACCCCGACCTTCGTCATCTTTTGAATCAATCTTCCTGGCATCGAACCGATGTAGGTACGGCGATGACCACGAATTTCCGCTTCATCACGCACGCCGCCAAGTGCCATGCGTACGAATTTACGATTGGTGGCACTGGCAATCGACTCGGCCAGGGACGTTTTACCCACGCCAGGCGGACCGACCAGGCACAACACCGGACCGCGAATTTTCTTCACGCGCTTTTGCACGGCGAGGTATTCGAGGATGCGCTCCTTGACCTCTTCGAGGCCGTAGTGGTCGGCATCCAGGATTTCTTCGGCGCGGGTCAGGTCCAGACGTACCTTGGTCTGGGCCTTCCACGGCACCTGCACCAGCCAGTCGATGTAGGACCGCACCACGGTGGCTTCAGCCGACATCGGTGACATCTGCTTGAGCTTGTTCAGCTCGGCGGTCGCCTTGGTCAGCGCATCCTTGGGCAGGCCAGCGGCATCGATACGTTTCTTCAGCTCCTCGATCTCGTTGTGGCCTTCCTCGCCGTCGCCGAGCTCTTTCTGAATGGCCTTCATCTGCTCATTCAGGTAGTACTCGCGCTGGCTGCGCTCCATCTGCTTCTTCACGCGGCCACGGATACGTTTCTCGACCTGCAGCAGGTCGATTTCGGCATCCAGCAGCGCCAGCACGTGCTCGACACGGGCCGACAGATCGATGATTTCGAGGATGTCCTGCTTCTGCTCGATCTTCAACGCCATGTGCGCGGCCATGGTGTCTACCAGGCGGCTCGGCTCATCGATGCTGTTGAGGGACGACAACACTTCAGCCGGGACTTTCTTGCCCAACTGCACATACTGCTCGAACTGCGAGAGCAGGCTGCGTACGAATACTTCGGACTCGCGCTCAGGCGCTTCGACTTCGTCAATCAGCGACACTTCAGCCCGCAGGTGACCGTCCACTTCCATGAAGCGCTCGACCGCTCCGCGCTGCTCGCCTTCCACCAGCACCTTGACGGTGCCATCAGGCAGTTTGAGCAGTTGCAGGACTGTGGCAATGGTACCGACGCGATACAGGGCGTCTTCGCCCGGATCATCATCAGCAGGATTTCTCTGGGCCAACAGCAGGATTTGCTTGTCGCCCGTCATCGCGGCCTCGAGGGCTTCGATAGACTTCTCGCGCCCCACGAACAGCGGGATAACCATGTGCGGATAGACGACGACATCACGCAACGGCAGGAGAGGCAATTCAATGGTTGTCTTCATGATTTCGCCTCTATGACAGTTGAAAAATAAGCATGAAACCAAGATGGGGGCTGCATGCAAAAAAAACAAGCTTATTGCCAGCAGTTAAACGCAGTTAACGCTCGCAGGTAAAAACCCAGCCAAAACAAAGGGGCCCCTGGAGGCCCCTTGTTTGTATCGCGACTGCAAACGCTTACGCGTCTGGCGCAGCCTTGGCAGTCGGCTCACTGTTTTCATAGATATACAGTGGCTTGGACTTGCCTTCTATAACGCTTTCGTCGATCACCACTTTACTCACTTCGGACTGCGAAGGAATTTCGTACATGGTGTCGAGCAAAACGCCTTCGAGGATCGAGCGAAGACCACGTGCACCGGTCTTGCGCTCCAGTGCCCGTTTGGCCACCGATTTGAGCGCGTCGGTACGGAACTCCAGGTCTACACCTTCCATCTCGAACAGCTTGGCGTACTGCTTGGTCAGGGCGTTTTTCGGCTCGGTGAGGATCTGAATCAAAGCAGCCTCATCCAGCTCGTCCAGCGTGGCCAGAACCGGCAGACGACCAACGAATTCCGGGATGAGACCGAACTTGACCAGATCGTCAGGCTCGACTTCACGCAGGGACTCGCCCACCTTCTTGCCTTCTTCCTTGCTGCGCACTTCTGCACTGAAACCGATGCCGCCACGGGTGGAACGCTGCTGGATAACTTTCTCCAGCCCCGAAAATGCACCGCCACAGATGAACAGAATGTTGCGTGTATCCACCTGAAGGAATTCCTGCTGCGGGTGCTTGCGGCCGCCCTGTGGCGGTACGGAAGCAACCGTGCCTTCGATCAGCTTCAACAGGGCCTGCTGCACGCCTTCACCGGAAACGTCCCGGGTGATCGACGGGTTGTCGGACTTGCGCGAAATCTTGTCGATTTCGTCGATGTAGACGATACCCATCTGGGCCTTTTCCACATCGTAGTCGCACTTCTGCAGCAGCTTCTGAATGATGTTCTCGACGTCCTCACCCACGTAGCCAGCCTCGGTGAGGGTGGTGGCGTCGGCGATGGTAAACGGAACGTTCAGCAGGCGGGCCAAGGTCTCTGCAAGCAGGGTCTTGCCCGAGCCTGTAGGACCAATCAGCAGAATGTTGCTCTTGCCGAGTTCGACTTCGTCGCCTTTCTTGTCACGCTGGTTCAGACGCTTGTAGTGGTTGTACACCGCTACGGCCAGAACCTTCTTTGCACGCTCTTGACCGATGACATACTGGTCAAGGATGCCGCTGATTTCTTTAGGCGATGGCAATTTATGCGCGCTGCTTTCGGCCTGGGCTTCCTGCACCTCCTCGCGGATGATGTCATTGCACAGGTCGACGCACTCGTCGCAGATAAAGACCGAGGGACCGGCAATCAATTTGCGTACTTCATGCTGGCTTTTGCCACAGAAGGAGCAATAGAGCAGCTTGCCGTTGTCCTCGCCGTTGCGGGTGTCAGTCATTCGTTCGATCCAAATCCGATAGGCTTGCAACACAAGATGAAGGCTTATGCGGGCTTTTTCAAGCCCGCCGATGATCGGACAAACCGATCAGCCTTGTTTTGCGCCGCTTATATTAGGCTGGGCGCTTTTCGATCACAGCGTCGATCAACCCGTACGCACGTGCGGCTTCGGCGCTCATGAAGTTGTCGCGGTTGGTGTCGCGCTCGATTTCTTCCAGGGTGTGACCGCTGTGCTTGGCCATCAGCGTATTGAGGCGCTCGCGGATGAAGAGAATCTCCTTGGCGTGGATTTCGATGTCCGACGCCTGGCCCTGGAAACCACCCAGTGGCTGGTGAATCATCACACGCGAGTTCGGCAGGCAGAAACGCTTGCCCTCGGCACCCGCGGTCAGCAGGAATGCGCCCATGCTGCAGGCCTGGCCGATACAGGTAGTCGACACGTTCGGCTTGATGAACTGCATGGTGTCGTAGATCGACATGCCCGCCGTGACCGAACCGCCTGGGGAGTTGATGTACAGATGGATGTCCTTGTCCGGGTTTTCCGCTTCAAGGAACAGCAGCTGCGCACAGATCAGGTTGGCCATGTAGTCCTCTACCGGACCAACCAGAAAGATCACTCGCTCCTTGAGCAGGCGCGAGTAGATGTCATAGGCGCGTTCGCCACGAGCGGATTGCTCGACAACCATCGGGACCAGGCCGCCTGCGGCCTGGATATCAGAGTTCTGCTGAATATAGGAATTACGGAACATGCTCTGCAGTTACTCCCAAATAGTCATGTCTTGAAAACGCATAAGCCAGCGCGAGGCTGGCTTATGGTTGAATTTCCAACGAGTTGGACAATCAGTCGGCTTGTGCTGCTTCCGCCGGTTTGACTGCTTCTTCGTAAGAGACCGTCTTGTCGGTCACCTTAGCCTTCTGCAGAACAGTATCCACAACTTGTTCTTCCAGCACAACCGAACGTACTTCGTTCAGTTGCTGGTCGTTCTTGTAGTACCACGACACAACCTGCTCAGGCTCCTGGTAGGCCGAAGCCATTTCCTGGATCATCTCACGCACGCGGTCTTCATCAGGCTTGAGGTCGAATTGCTTGACCACTTCAGCCACGACCAGACCCAGTACAACGCGACGCTTGGCTTGCTCTTCGAACAGCTCGGCCGGCAGCTGGTCAGGCTTGACGTTGCCGCCAAACTGTTGAACAGCCTGTACGCGCAGACGGTCCACTTCGTTGGACAGCAGAGCCTTTGGCACTTCGATCGGGTTGGCGGCCAGCAGACCGTCCATGACCTGGTTCTTGACCTTGGACTTGATGGCCTGACGCAGCTCGCGTTCCATGTTCTTGCGAACTTCGGTGCGGAAGCCTTCGATGCCGGATTCCTTGATACCGAACTGAGCGAAGAACTCTTCGTTCAGCTCAGGCAGCTTGGGCTCGGACACGGTATTGACCGTAACGGTGAACTCGGCGGCCTTGCCGGCCAGGTCCAGGTTCTGGTAGTCAGCCGGGAATTCCAGGTTCAGCACGCGCTCTTCGCCGGCTTTGGCGCCAACCAGACCGTCTTCAAAACCCGGGATCATGCGGTTGGAGCCCAGCACCAGCTGAGTACCCTTGGCGGAGCCGCCAGCGAATGCTTCGCCGTCAACCTTGCCCACGAAATCGATGTTCAGTTGGTCTTCGTTCTGGGCGGCACGTTCGGCCACTTCAAAACGGGTGTTCTGCTTGCGCAGGATGTCGAGCATGTTGTCCAGGTCGGCATCAGCCACTTCGGCGCTCAGGCGCTCGATTTCGATACCGTCGAAACCGGCAACTTCGAACTCCGGGAACACTTCGAATACGGCAACGTATTCCAGGTCCTTGCCCGCTTCCAGGGACTTGGGTTCAATGGAAGGCGAGCCAGCCGGATTCAGCTTTTGTTCAACCACAGCTTCATAGAAGGAAGCCTGGATCACGTCACCTACCGCTTCCTGACGCGCATCAGCACCAAAACGGCGCTTGATTTCGCTCATTGGCACCTTGCCTGGACGGAAACCAGCGATCTTGGCTTTTTGGGCGGTCTGCTGCAGACGCTTGTTGACCGCAGTTTCGATACGCTCAGCCGGCACGGTGATGCTCATGCGGCGCTCGAGAGCAGTAGTATTTTCAACAGAAACTTGCATGGATATTCCTCGTTGCACAGACATTAGCCGGCCATTTCCGACCCCAATCAAGGGCATGCATTCTAGTGGGTCAAACTCAAGAAGTCACCCTGCTGAAAATGCGCGCGAAAACAGCCGCCGTTTTATCGGTACGAAGGCACTGACGGACTTCGCCCCGGTGACAAATACAGCCAATCGCGCCAGGGCTCTGCACCGCCTCTTCTATATAGCAAAGAGGCCATTCATCTCCCTGACGACCCTCCCTGCGGACAGGGACGGCAGGCAGCGCAGCATCATCGAGACACAAAAACGATGAAGCGCCCCGCCCTTGCGACCCAATACCTGCAGCCGCCGAATACTCGAACCGCCAAAACCAAAAAAGGCGCCAGACTGTTAAATCTGGCGCCTTTCGAATATGGGGTGGACGAAGGGGATCGAACCCTCGACAACGGGAGTCACAATCCCGTGCTCTACCAACTGAGCTACGCCCACCATCTTGCATCGACGAAGCACTCAAACAACTTCTTCGTCTGGCCTCATCAAGCCCAGTGGCTCAATGACGCTTGATTGGTGCGGATGAAGAGACTCGAACTCTTACGCCTCGCGGCGCTGGAACCTAAATCCAGTGTGTCTACCAATTCCACCACATCCGCGCTTGCAGCTCTTAAAGCAAAGGCGCCAGATGGTTAATCTGGCGCCTTTCAAAATATGGGGTGGACGAAGGGGATCGAACCCTCGACAACGGGAGTCACAATCCCGTGCTCTACCAACTGAGCTACGCCCACCATCTAGCGCTACTTGTGCCAAAGCTGCCTAATGGCGCACCCGGCAGGACTCGAACCTGCGACCATCCGCTTAGAAGGCGGATGCTCTATCCAGCTGAGCTACGGGCGCCTTATTAATCTGTACTCTTGGAGGATTACAAACTAAGTGCTTTCCAGCCTTGCAGAACAACGATTCTGCTCGACCTTCTTAACCAGTGCTAGGCTGTGCCCGACAAGTGCGACGAATAGTATAGAGGGCCCGGAAACCCGTCAAATCTTTTTTGAAAAAAACTGATTTTATTTAAGGGCTTAGGGCAATTTGCGGACCAAGCGCCTTTGCCCTCACGCCTCGGCGTGCGAGAATGCGCGCACTTTTCTTCCCCCTCTCGATGGTTAATCACGCGTAATGACTGCACAACTTATCGACGGCAAATCAATCGCCGCCAGCCTGCGCCAGCAGATTGCCAAACGCGTCACCGAGCGTCGCGAGCAAGGCCTGCGCACGCCGGGCCTCGCGGTGATCCTGGTGGGCAGCGATCCTGCCTCTCAGGTTTATGTCTCGCACAAGCGTAAAGACTGTGAAGAGGTCGGCTTTATTTCCAAGGCCTACGACTTGCCCAGCGACACCACTCAACAGGCGCTTACCGACCTGATTGACGGCCTCAACGACGACCCGCGCATCGACGGCATCCTGCTGCAGCTGCCACTGCCCGAACACCTGGACGCGTCCAAACTGCTCGAACGCATCCGCCCGGATAAAGACGTCGACGGCTTCCACCCTTATAACGTCGGTCGTCTGGCCCAGCGTATCCCGCTGCTGCGCCCGTGCACCCCGAAAGGCATCATGACGCTGCTCGAAAGCACCGGCATCGACCTCTACGGTCTCGATGCGGTAGTGGTCGGCGCCTCGAATATCGTTGGTCGCCCGATGGCGATGGAGCTGCTGCTGGCCGGCTGCACCGTTACCGTTACCCACCGTTTCACCAAGGATCTGGCCGGCCATGTCGGTCGCGCCGACCTGGTCGTGGTCGCCGCCGGCAAGCCTGGCCTGGTGAAAGGTGAGTGGATCAAACCAGGCGCCATCGTTATAGATGTGGGCATCAACCGTCAGGACGACGGCAAGCTGGTGGGCGACGTGGTGTATGACACCGCCCTGCCCCGCGCCGGCTGGATCACACCGGTACCGGGCGGTGTGGGCCCGATGACCCGCGCCTGCCTGCTGGAGAACACGCTGTACGCCGCAGAGACCCTGCACGGCTAATAACCTTGCGGACTGAAAAAGCCCTGCGTTATCGCGGGGTTTTTTATTGCCTGCTGAAAAACTGTTTTTTGTTATTTTTTAAGCACTTTCGTCTGGTTCTGGAAGAACATTCGACAGTTATTCATCCATACTCCTAGAATGTAACGTCATTTTTCTTACCAAGCCGTTTCCCCAACGGTATTTCATTACCTTTTAGCGAGTTCACCCGCGTGAAAATTCGTCTTTCTCTCGTCAGTCTTTTTTTCGCTTTGACAGGCACATTCGCCCACGCCGCCGAAACCACCCAGGCCCCGCGTGACACCTCCAAACTGCAGATCGCTTCCGGCAGCGCCATGCTGGTGGACTTGCAAACCAACAAAGTCATCTATTCCAGCAACCCCGACGTGGTGGTGCCCATCGCCTCGGTGAGCAAGCTGATGACCGGCCTGATCGTGCTGGAAGCCAAGCAGAACATGGACGAGTACATCGATATCAACATCACCGACACGCCGGAGATGAAAGGCGTGTTCTCCCGCGTGAAGATCGGCAGCCAGATGCCGCGCAAGGAAATGCTGCTGATCGCCCTGATGTCCTCGGAAAACCGCGCCGCCGCGAGCTTGGCGCACCACTATCCAGGGGGTTACGCAGCCTTTATCGCGGCGATGAATGCCAAGGCCAAGGCGCTGGGCATGACCAGCACCCATTATGTGGAGCCCACCGGCCTGTCGATCCACAACGTGTCGACCGCCCGCGACCTGAGCAAGCTGCTGGCCGCCGCACGGCATTACCCGCTGCTCAGCCAGTTGAGCACCACCAAGGAAAAGACCGTGTCGTTCCGCAAGCCCAACTACACCCTGGGCTTCTCCAACACCGACCACCTGATCAACCGCGCCAATTGGGACATCAAGCTGACCAAGACCGGTTTCACCAATCAGGCCGGCCACTGCCTGGTGCTGGTGACCAGCATGGGCAACCGCCCGGTGTCACTGGTGATCCTGGATGCGTTCGGCAAATTCACCCACTTTGCCGATGCCAGCCGTATTCGCAACTGGGTCGAGACCGGCAAGAGCGGTTCGGTGCCGGATGTGGCGCTGCGTTACAAGGCTGACAAGAATCTGAAAAGTCGTCCGAATGCGGCGCATGTGCAGCGCTGAATAACGCAGCAGGCTCCAATGTAGAAGCAGTTCCAACGGTGGGAGAGGGCTTGATCACTCCCACAGTTACTTGCAAGCCAACATTCTATTTATGTTCGGCCAACACTTTGAGCGCCTGGGCCGCTGCCTGCTCCTGCCCGGCCTGAGCGGTGGCATTGGCGGCGTCGCGCCAGCGCTGCGCATCGACATTCGCCGGTAACTGACTCGGGCGCTGGGTGACGATTGCCCAGCTCCCTGCGCTGTTCCATTTCGATTCGAAATCACTAAAGTCCATCAACAGACGCCGATTCATGCCCGAGCGCAGCAACACCGTGCTCTTCTGCTGGTTGAAGCCGACCACCACCACATACCGCGCGTCCGACCACAGCCCGCCACCCAGGCGCGCCATCACCGGGTAACCCGCCGCCACCTGCGCCAGCACCGCCGTCAGCCTGGCATCCAGCGGGTACACCATCAGCCCGTATTCACGCGCCAGCACCTGCATGTTGCGCGCAAGGTCCGCCTCGGCGCCGGGCAAGTGCAGCGGTTTATCCAGCAGCCCCGGTGTCATGACAATGCCTTGTTGCGACAGCATGCTGGCTAATGCCGTGGGACCGCTTTGATAGGCCTCGCTGCGAAAGGTCGGCACGCCGTTGAGTTCGACGCGTTCCGGCAGGCCCGCGAGCTTCGAGGGGTGCGAGGAACACGCCGCCAGCCCCAATGCACAGGCCAGCAACAAGGTGGGTTTCAGGTTCGAGGGTAACCGCAATTTTCTATTCTCTTGTTCAACCGCCGATGAGGGCTCAAATCATAGCCCAAACACGTGCCCACCACGGCCGTGGTTATAGCAAACGAGTTGGACGGCATGACCATTGGTCAATAACAGGCAACCGCCACGTCGCTACACTGTCAACCAAGAAGACCGAGTGTGCCCCGTGCGGGCGAGAGGAGGCCGGAATGAGCCTTGTAACAACCATTGCGATGTTGATCTGCGGTTGGCTGGCGGTAGCCGCCGCCATGTTGTGGGGGGTATTGCGCATTGCCCGTCGGCACCATCACCCCCACGCCACCCCCGTAAAGCCGCAAAAGGCGCGTTGCGCCACGCCTAGCCAGGCATGCAATTGAAGTCCTGAGTCGCTGCAACCTCCTTGCCGTGCCCATCCATCAGGGCTGCGCGCACGGCCGTGCCCAGGCTGGACTCCACCAGCGTGTAGTGCTCACCCGCCTTGAAATGCCTGTACTCGACCCGGCCCTGGCAGTCCTGCTGATTGTCGTCGCCCGCCGGCTCCTCGAATAACGTCACGTCCAGCCGATGATCCCCCGGTGTCACTTCGAAAAAGCGCCCGTCGTCCACGCGCTTGCCGTCCACCCGCTCGGCCATCAGGTCATTCGGCGTTTCTTCCTTCAGGCCGATCCACGCATCGCCCGGATCCGCCTTGGGGACGGGACCGGCGCAGGCCGAGAGCAATACGGCAACAACAGGAATCAAGCACAGCGTTTTCAATGACATGACAAAGCTCCAAAAAAGACAGTTGCGATGGGCAACAAGCTTGGAGAGCGGTCGTTCGCAGAACAAATGAATAGAGATGAAGCAATCTTAAGCCGCTGACTAAATCTTCCTTCATCTGGCTGAAAGGTGCGTGTTAGGTGGGTCGCTCAAGACTGCCGGGGTTTGCAATCCCGCCTTTTTGGAGAGTCACGCATGCTCGGGCTGGTAAAGACCGCACTGCACAAACCGTACACGTTCATCGTGTTGGCCATCGTCATTTGCATCATCGGGCCGATGGCGGCCCTGCGTACCCCCACCGATGTGTTCCCGGATATCGGCATCCCCGTGGTTGCGGTGGTATGGCAATACAACGGCCTGTCGCCGGACGCCATGGCCGGTCGGGTGATCTACACCTACGAACGCTCCTTGAGCACCACCGTCAACGACATCGAACATATCGAATCGCAATCGCTGCCCGGCATGGGCATCGTCAAGATTTTCTTCCAGCCCGGCGTGGATATCCGCACCGCCAACGCCCAGGTCACCGCCGTTTCGCAAACCGTGCTCAAGCAGATGCCACCGGGCATCACGCCGCCGCTGATCCTCAACTACAGCGCCTCCACGGTGCCGATCCTGCAAATGGCGTTTTCCAGCCCGAGCCTCTCGGAAGCGAAGATTCGCGACCTGGTGCAGAACAATATCCGCCTGCCCCTCAGCGCCCTGCCCGGCCTGGCCATGCCTACTCCCATGGGCGGCAGGCAGCGCCAGATCACCCTCGACCTGGACCCACAGGCCCTGGCCGCCAAAGGCCTGTCGGCGCAGGACGTGGGCACGGCCCTGGCGCTGCAGAACCAGATCATCCCGGTGGGCACCGCCAAGCTTGGCCCCAACGAATACACGATCCTGCTCAACAACAGCCCCAAGGCCATCGACGAACTCAACGACCTGCCGATCAAGACCGTCGACGGTGCGTTGATCACCATCGGCCAGGTGGCCCATGTGCGCGACGGCTCGCCGCCGCAGACCAACATCGTGCGCGTCGACGGCCACCGCGCGGTGCTGATGCCGGCGCTGAAAAACGGCAGCATCTCGACCCTGTCGATCATCGACGGCATCCGCCAGATGCTGCCGCGCATCAACGAAACCCTGCCGCCGTCGTTGAAGACTTCGCTGCTGGGCGACGCCTCGGTGTTCGTCAAGCAATCGGTGGGCAGCGTGGCCCGGGAAGGCATCATCGCCGCGCTGCTGACCAGCGCGATGATCCTGCTGTTCCTCGGCAGTTGGCGCTCCACGGTGATCATCGCCGCGTCTATTCCGCTGGCCGTGCTGTCGGCCATCGCGCTGCTCGCCGTCAGCGGGCAAACGCTCAACGTGATGACCCTCGGCGGGTTGGCGCTGGCGGTAGGGATTCTGGTGGACGACGCCACGGTGACCATCGAAAACATCAACTGGCACCTGGAACAGGGCAAGGCGGTGAAGACCGCGATCCTCGACGGCGCCGCGCAGATCGTCGGCCCGGCCTTCGTTTCGCTGCTGTGCATCTGCATCGTGTTCGTGCCGATGTTTCTGCTGCAAGGCATCGCCGGCTATCTGTTCCGGCCGATGGCGCTGGCGGTGATGTTCGCCATGGCCAGCTCGTTCATCCTCTCGCGCACTCTGGTGCCGACCCTGGCGATGTATTTGCTCAAGCCACACGCACCGGAGCCGGGCCCAGGCCATCACCCGGAAGACGCCTTCATCAATCACCATGAGGGCGAGCATCACCCGCAGCCGCGCCATCGTGTGCTGCAATTGGTGGTGAATGTCCAGCAGGGCTTCGAGCGCCACTTCTCGAACCTGCGCGATACCTACCATGGCCTGCTGACGCTCGCCCTGGGCCGGCGCAAGCACTTTATCGCAGGCTTCCTCGCCTGCGTGCTGGCCTCGTTTCTGCTGCTGCCGAGCCTGGGCGAAGACTTCTTCCCCGCCACCGATGCCGGTGCCCTGGCACTTCACGTGCGCCTGCCGCTGGGCACGCGCATCGAAGAAAGCGCGGCCGCGTTCGACCGCATTGAAGCGCGCATTCGCCAAGTGATCCCGGCCACGGAGCTGGACACTATCGTCGACAATATCGGCATACCGCTCAGCGGCATCGACATGACCTACAGCAGCAGCGGCACCATCGGCCCGCAGGACGGCGATATTCAGGTCAGCCTGAAAAAGGATCACGCGCCCACCGCCGACTACGTCAAACAACTGCGCGAAGCCTTGCCGCAAAGCTTCCCCGGCAGCCAGTTCGCGTTCCTGCCTGCGGACATCAGCAGCCAGATCCTCAACTTCGGCACGCCGGCGCCCCTGGACATTAAAATCTCCGGGCGAAGCGATGCCGAAAACCGCGCCTATGCCGTGGCACTTGAGCGTCGCTTGCAGCATGTGCCGGGCATCGCCGACCTGCGCCTGCAGCAGTCCACCGGCTATCCGTCGTTGCAGGTGAATGTCGACCGCCTGCGCGCCAATGGCCTGGGCATCACGGAAAAGGACGTGACCAACAGCATGGTGGCATCGCTGGCCGGCAGCTCCCAGGTGGCGCCGACGTTCTGGCTCAACCCGGCCAATGGCGTATCGTATTCGATTGTGGCAGCGACGCCGCAATACCGCCTCGACAGCTTGCCGGCGCTCGAAGCGCTGCCGGTGACCGGCGCCGACGGCCAGTCGCAGATCCTCGGCGGTGTTGCCAGCATTTCCCGCACCCACAGCCCGGCCGTGGTGACCCACTACAACATCCAGCCGACCCTGGACCTCTACGCCAACGTGCAGGGCCGTGACCTCGGCGGCGTCGCCCGTGACGTACAAACCGTACTGGACGACACCGCACACCTGCGCCCCAAAGGCGCGACGATCAGCCTGCACGGGCAGATCGACGCACTGCACGAAGCCTTCACCGGCTTGAGCGTCGGCCTGCTCGGCGCGGTGCTGCTGATCTACCTGCTGATCGTGGTCAACTTCCAGTCCTGGGCCGACCCGTTCGTGATCATCACTGCCTTGCCGGCCGCGCTGGCCGGCATTGTGTGGATGCTGTTCCTCAGCGGCACATCGCTGTCGGTGCCGGCACTCACTGGCGCGATCCTGTGCATGGGCGTGGCCACTGCCAACTCGATCCTGGTGGTGAGCTTCTGCCGTGAGCGCCTGGCCGCCCATGGCGATGCGTTGAAGGCCGCGCTGGAGGCGGGCTACACACGCTTTCGCCCGGTATGCATGACCGCCCTGGCGATGATCATCGGCATGTTGCCCCTGGCGCTTTCCCAGGAGCAAAACGCGCCCTTGGGCCGCGCCGTCATTGGCGGCCTGATCTTCGCCACCGTCGCCACCCTGTTATTCGTTCCCGTGGTTTTCAGCCTGGTCCACGGGCCCCACCCTACTCGCGCCACTGCCGGAGAAACCCCTCATGTCGTCTGATCACAACCCCTCGCGCAAGCGTTTGATGCTCCTGGGCGTTGGCGGCCTGACCCTGGCCGCCCTGCTGGTCGCCAACGGCTTGCACGCGCGCGCGCTGCACGCACGGTCGGTCAGCGCCTGGACCGAAACCGCCGCCATCGCGCAGGTAAGCGTGGTGCAACCCGAACGCAGCGCCGCCGGCGACACCCTGCGCTTGCCCGCGCACCTGGAGGCCTGGAGCAAGGCGCCGATCCATGCGCGGGTCAGCGGCTACCTCAAGGACTGGAAAGTCGATATCGGCAGCCGGGTCAAGGCCGGGCAGGTGCTCGCCGACATCGACAGCCCGGACCTGGACCAGCAATTGGCGCAAACCCATGCGCGCCTGGTCCAGCAGCAAGCCAATGCACGCCTGGCGGCCACCACCGCCACGCGCTGGCAACACCTGCTGGCGAGCCATTCGGTGTCGCGCCAGGAAGCCGACGAGAAAACCTCGGATGCGGCGGCGGCCAAGGCCAACGCCCAAGCCGCCGCGGCCGACTATGCGCGACTGTGTGCACTGGAAAACTACAAGACCCTGCGCGCACCGTTCGCCGGCATCATCACCGCGCGCAACACCGATATCGGCCAGTTGATCAAGGCCGATACCGACAGCAACCTGGCCTTGTTCAACCTCGCCGACACGCACCAATTGCGCTTGTATGTACCGGTGCCGCAGAACTACGCGGCGGTTATCCATCCCGGCCTGCAAGCCGAACTGACGGTGCCCGAGCATCCCGGTGAACACTTCAACGCGCGCCTGATCGGCGACTCCACCGCCATCGACCGCCGCTCCGGCACGCTGCTCGCGCAGTTCGTCGTCGATAACCCCGACGACGCGTTGCTGCCCGGTGATTACGCCGAAGCCACCCTGCCGGTTCCGGCCGATACCCACGGCGTGAGCATCCCCGCCAGCGCGTTGATCTTCCGCGCCCAGGGCACTCAGGTGGCGCTGCTGGATGCGCAGAACCGTGTGCACTTGCAAGGCATTCATATCGGCCTCGACCTGGGCGCACGGCTGGTGATCGATCAAGGGCTCAACCCCGCCGACCGCGTGGTCGACAACCCGCCCGATGCCTTGCGCGAAGGCGATCCGGTGCAACTGGCCGCTGTCGCGGGAGGTGCGCATTCGGCGTGAATCAGTTGTGGCGTTGATGCTGCTGGCGTTGCAGGGTTGCTCGATGGCGCCGGCCTACAAGGTGCCGACGGTGGATCTGCCGGCGGATTACCGCGAGGGGCCGTGGCACAGCGCACAGCCGTCCGACCGAGTGACGCCGCAATGGTGGACGCTCTACAACGATGCGCGTCTTGATGACCTGCAGCAGCGACTGCTCCAGGCCAACCCGGACCTGGCGGCGGCGCTCGCGCATTACGACGCGGCCCAGGCGTATGCCAGCCAGTTGCATGCCGGACTGTTCCCGCAGATCAGCGCCAGCGCACAGCCGCTGCGCCAGCGGCAGTCGGATTCGCGGCCGCTGCGCGGGGGTACGCAGCCGTCGGTGTACAACAGCGATACGGCCGGATTTTCCCTGAGCTACGACCTGGACCTGTGGGGCAGAATCCGCAACCAGGTGGCCGCGGGTGATGCCCAGGCGCAAGCGTCCGGGGATGAGCTGGCGATGGCGCGCTTGAGTCTGCAGCAGCGGCTGGCGACCCTGTATGTGCAGCTCGACGGATTGGATGCGCAAAGCCGGATTCTTCAGCGTTCGCTGGATGACTTCAGCCAGGCGCTGCAACTGACGCGCAGTCGCTATGCAGGCCAGATCGCTTCAGCGCTGGACCTGACGCGCGCGCAAAGTCAGCTGGCAGAGGCCAGGGCGCAACTGGATGAAGTGCGCGGCCAACGCAACCTTGTCGAACATGCCATCGGTGAGCTGGTGGGTGTGGCGGCGAGTGATTTTTCCTTGTCGCCCAGCCCGCATCTGATCGCCCTGCCGCAGATTCCTGCGCAACTGCCCAGCCACCTGCTGCAACGTCGCCCCGACATTGCGGCAGCGGAGCGTCGCGTGTTTGCGGCCAACGCAACGATCGGCGTGGCCAGAGCGGCGTGGTACCCGGATTTCAGCTTGACCGGCTTGATCGGCGGACAGACCCAGGGCGTTGGCAACCTGCTGTCTGCCAGCAATCGTTACTGGGCACTGGGACCGCTGGTGAACCTGCCGATCTTCGACGGCGGGCGCTTGAGCGCCAATGAGCGCCAGGCCAAAGCCGAGTTCGAAGAGGCCTCGGCGCAGTACCGCAGCCAGGTGCTGAAGGCCGTGCGCGAGGTGGAAGACAACCTGGCGCAACTGCGCGACTTGCAGCGCCAGGCCGAGGATGAACAGGCCGCGGCAGATGCGGCGCAGCACACCCAGGCGCTGGCAATGAACAGCTATCAGGCGGGCGCGGTGAGTTACCTGGATGTGGTGACCGCGCAGACTGCGGCATTGCAGGCCCAACGGGCGTTGCAGGCGGTGCAGACGCGGCAGTTACAGGCAAGTGTGGGGCTAGTCACCGCCCTCGGCGGCGGCTGGCAAACTGGCACGCTTTAAAGCCAAACGCTGCTTCAAATGCGGGAGGGGGCTTGCTCCCGATTGCAGCAGGTCAGCTAATACAAGTGTGACTGACCCACCGCTATCGGGAGCAAGCCCCCTCCCACAGGTTTTGCGCCAGACGCACTAGGTGTGAACACCGCTGGATTCATGTGGGCTTGCTTCTGATGGCAGCGGGTCAGTTGATACATGTGTCGCTGACCCACCGCTATCGGGAGCAAGCCCCCTCCCACGGTTTTGCGCCAGACGCACTAGGTGTGAACACCGCTGGACTCATGTGGGCTTGCTTCTGATGGCAGCGGGTCAGTTGATACATGTGTCGCTGACCCACAGGCTCTGCGCCAGACACACTATGTATGAACACCGCTGGCCCCCTGTGGGAGGGGGCTTGCTCCCGATGGCGCCCTTCCAGACACATCCTGCCAAAAGCCTGCCGATCAAGCTCAGCCGCAGCACCTAGCCTTTCTTGAACACCCATGCAGAGAGGCCAGGGAATGCCTGATCTACCCGCGTCACACCGCCTGCGCATCGGCCGATTCAGCGAGCCGGACCGCATCTACCTCATCACCACCAATACCCACGAACGCATACCCATTTTCAGCGATTTCCAGCTGGGCCGTCTGGTTGTCCGGCAGATGCGGATCGCTCAGTTCCAAGGCCTGGCGCAGTCCCTCGCCTGGGTGATCATGCCCGATCACTTTCACTGGATTATCGAGCTGCAAAAAGGCTCGCTGGCGGACCTGATGTGCCAGGTAAAATCCAAAAGCACCCGCACGGTTAACGGCGCGAGCGGGCGCAAGGGCCGCCTTTGGCAGGAGAGTTTCCATGACCGGGCGCTGCGCAAGGAGGATGACCTGGTGAAAATGGCGCGGTATGTGGTGGCCAATCCCCTGCGGTCCGGGCTGGTGCGCAGAATTGGCGACTACCCGCTGTGGGACGCGATATGGCTGTAGCGCCGCGAGCCCCCTTCAGCCTTTTTTAACTGCATTCCTGGCTTAAACACTAACTCCCACTCACAGCCTTATCCGAAACTTCGTACACTGCCCGCCCTACTCCTTGATTGGTATTGCACAATGTTGATCAAAAAAGCCCTCACCACCGTCGCGCTGCTGGCTTCTCTGCTGGGCGCTGCGTCAGCTTTCGCCCACGCGCACCTGAAAAGCTCGGAGCCTGAGGCGGACAGCAGCGTCGCAGCGCCCAAGGATCTGCGTCTGACGTTCACCGAAGGCGTTGAAGCCACGTTCACCAAAGTTTCACTGAGCAAGGACGGCACCGAAGTCGCGATCAAAGGCCTGGAGACACCGGATAAAGACAAGAAGGTGTTGGTCGTGACACCCGCTGCGCCGCTGGCGGCCGGCAACTACAAGGTGGTGTGGAACGCCGTCTCCGTCGACACCCACAAGAGCAACGGTGAATACAGCTTCAAGGTCGGCCAATAATCCATGGCAACGCTGCTGGTGCTGTGCCGTTTCGTGCATTTCATCGTCGTGCTGTTGATGTTCGGGGCCTGCGCGTTCAGGCCCTGGCTGCTGGGCACGCACGCGCAACCGGCATTGGACCGGCAACTGCTGCGCATCAACCGTGGCCTGGCCTGGCTGGGGCTCGGTTCGGGCGTGGTGTGGCTGTTGTTGATCACCGCGAGCATGGCCGGTAACTGGGACGCGGCCCTGCAACCGGCAACGGTGCAACGGGTACTGGGCAAGACCTTCTTTGGCCAGGTGTGGGTGTGGCATCTGTTGCTGAACCTGCTGGCGGTGATCGCGCTGATCAAACCTTGGCCGGTGCTGCGCCTGCCATTGCTCGCGCTGTTACTGGCAACCCTTGCACCCGTGGGCCACGGCGCGATGCTCGACGGCCTCAGCGGGCAGTTGCTGATCCTCAATCAGGTGGTGCACCTTGTGTGCGTCGGCGCCTGGCTCGGGGGTTTAATGTTGCTGGTGCTGATACTGCGCTCCCCAACGCCGGCACTGGAGCCGATCCTGCGGCGCTTCAGCGGCGTCGGTTATGGCCTGGTGGCCGGCCTGCTGGTGACGGGTTTGATCAACGTGCGCGTACTGACCGGGCAACTGTGGCCGACACCGTTGTTCAGCGGGTTCGCGCTGATTTTGTTGATCAAGGTGCTGCTGGTGCTCGGCATGCTGGGGTTGGCATTGCTGAACCGTTTGCGCCTGGAGCACTGCGAGCAGCGCGTGAGCGCGTTGAAAGCCAGTGTGACGCTGGAATGGTTACTCGGTGTTTCAGCAGTGGCAACGGTTTCCCTGTTGGGCACCCTTCCGCCAATGACCATGGCTGGCTGAATCACGCCTCCGGACCTTGAAGGCGCTCACGGACAGTTTATTTGGTCATCGTACAACTTCCGCTTGACACACCCAGCAAACCCCGCAAATATCCGCCCCAATGTTGTACGACAACGTATAACAAATAATAAAAACAACAAAAGAAAATGGGAGCTTCACTGTGAGTCAATTCGCCCGCAATTCCTCCTCGCACCTCGGTCTCATCAGCCT
Source organism: Pseudomonas trivialis (assembly GCF_036864995.1). Taxonomy (NCBI): domain Bacteria; kingdom Pseudomonadati; phylum Pseudomonadota; class Gammaproteobacteria; order Pseudomonadales; family Pseudomonadaceae; genus Pseudomonas; species Pseudomonas trivialis. Next base: position 3,489,905 of record NZ_CP142151.1, read on the forward strand.
CGCCAGCCTTGCATTAACCCTGCCCCTTACCGCCCAGGCGGATGGGTTTCTCGACGACGCCAAGGCCTCTCTCAACCTGCGCAACGCCTACTTCAACCGCAATTTCACCAACCCGGACAACCCCCAGGCCAAGGCTGAAGAGTGGACGCAGAACTTCATTCTCGACGCCAAGTCTGGCTTCACCCAGGGCACCGTGGGTTTCGGGCTGGATGTGCTGGGCCTGTACTCGCAGAAGCTCGACGGCGGCAAAGGCACCGCCGGCACGCAACTGCTGCCGGTGCACAGCGACGGCCGCCCGGCGGATAACTTCGGGCGCCTGGGCGTGGCCCTGAAAACCCGGCTGTCGAAGACTGAACTGAAGGTCGGCGAATGGATGCCGGTGCTGCCGATTCTGCGCTCCGACGATGGCCGCTCCCTGCCGCAAACCTTTCGCGGCGGTCAGGTCACCTCCAACGAAATTGCCGGGCTGACCCTCTACGGCGGCCAGTTTCGCGGCAACAGCCCGCGCAACGATGCGAGCATGGAAGACATGTTCATGAACGGCAAAGCGGCGTTCACCTCCGACCGCTTCAACTTCGGCGGCGGCGAATACACCTTCAACGACAAGCGCACCCAGGTCGGCCTGTGGTACGCCGAACTCAGCGATATCTACCAGCAGCAATACCTCAACCTCACCCACAGCCAGCCCGTGGGCGACTGGACCCTGGGCGCCAATCTCGGCTTCTTCAACGGCAAGGAAGACGGCAGCGCCCTGGCCGGTGACCTCGACAACAAAACCGTCTCCGCGCTGTTCTCGGCCAGGTACCAGGGCCACACCTTCTACGTGGGCCTGCAGAAACTCACCGGCGACAGCGTGTGGATGCGCGTCAACGGCACCAGCGGCGGCACCCTGGTCAACGACAGCTACAACTCCAGCTACGACAACGCCAGGGAGAAATCCTGGCAGGTGCGGCATGACTTCAACTTCGTGGTGCTGGGCGTACCGGGGCTGACCTTGATGAACCGCTACATCAGCGGCAGCAACGTGCACACCGGGGCGATCACCGATGGCAAGGAATGGGGACGCGAGTCCGAGTTGGCCTACACCGTACAAAGCGGCGCGCTGAAGAACCTGAATGTGCGCTGGCGCAACTCGACCATGCGTCGGGATTACAGCACCAACGAGTTCGATGAAAACCGGCTGTTTGTGAGCTATCCGATTTCCCTGCTGTAACACTCAATCTCCCACTCACCGGGATCCCCTGTGGAAGGGGGCCTGCTCTCGATAGCGGTGTGTCAGCAAGTGCATGCGTCACTGACGCACCGCTATCGAGAGCAAGCCCCCTCCCACATTTTGATCCTCACTGTGCTTTCATTCTGTCTGCAAGAACGTTGACAAGCCGGTGAAACCCTAACGATACTTCGACAAAGTCATACGACAACCTACAACAATAAATGGAACGCCCATGACCACCTCCACCGCCATTCCATTCAACCGCCTGCTGCTCACTGGCGCCGCCGGCGGGCTGGGCAAGGTACTGCGCGAGCGCATGCGCCCTTACGCCCAGGTGCTGCGCCTGTCGGACATCGCCGACATGGCCCCCGCCGCCGCCCACGAAGAAGTGCAGCCGTGCGATCTCGCCGACAAACAGGCCGTGCACCACCTGGTCGAAGGCGTCGACGCCATCCTGCACTTTGGCGGCGTGTCGGTCGAGCGCCCGTTCGAAGAAGTGCTCGGCGCCAATATCAGCGGGATTTTCCATATCTACGAAGCCGCACGCCGCCATGGCGTCAAGCGCGTGATCTTCGCCAGCTCCAACCACGTGATCGGTTTCTACAAACAGGGCGAGCCACTCGACGCCCACTCGCCGCGCCGCCCGGACAGCTACTACGGCCTGTCCAAGTCCTACGGCGAAGACATGGCCAGTTTCTACTTCGACCGCTACGGCATCGAGACCGTCAGCATCCGCATCGGCTCCTCATTCCCCGAACCGCAGAACCGCCGGATGATGCACACCTGGCTCAGCTTCGACGACCTGACCCAACTGCTCGAACGCGCGCTCTACACGCCAAACGTCGGCCACACCGTGGTGTACGGCATGTCGAACAACCTCGACACTTGGTGGGACAACCGCTACGCCGCGCACCTGGGCTTTGTTCCCAAGGACAGCTCCGAGGTGTTCCGCGCCCAAGTGGAAAAACAACCGCCCGTGCCTGCCGATGACCCGGCAGCGGTGTATCAGGGCGGCGCGTTCTGCGCAGCCGGGCCGTTCGGTGACTGAGTCTGCCTCCAACCCAGGGAATGAGTGGCCATGACCGCTGAATTGATTGTCGACGCCCGCAATGCCGTGGGCGAATGCCCGGTGTGGGTGCCCGAGGAAAACGCCCTGTACTGGGTGGACATCCCCAACGGCGGCCTGCAGCGCTGGAGCGCCGACAGCGGCCACATCGCCGCGTGGACAGCCCCGCAGATGCTCGCCTGCATTGCCCGCACCACCGCCGGCAATTGGGTGGCGGGCATGGAATCGGGCTTTTTCCAGCTCACGCCTTACAACGATGGCAGCCTCGACACCACGCCACTGGCCGGCGTCGAGCACCCGCGCGACGACATGCGCCTCAACGACGGCCGCTGCGACCGGCAGGGCCGTTTCTGGGCCGGCAGCATGGTGCTGAACATGGGTTTGAACGCGGCCGAAGGCACCCTCTATCGCTATGCCAGCGGCGCCGCGCCCCATGCCCAGTTGAACGGTTTCATTACCCTCAACGGCCTGGCCTTCAGCCCCGATGGCCGCACGATGTACGCCTCGGACTCGCACCCGCTGGTGCAGCAGATCTGGGCCTTTGACTACGACACCGACAGCGGCACCCCGAGCAATCGCCGCGTGTTTGTCGACATGCATAAATTCCTCGGCCGCCCCGATGGCGCGGCGGTGGATGCCGACGGCTGCTACTGGATCTGCGCCAACGACGCCGGACTGGTGCACCGTTTCACCCCCGACGGTCGCCTCGACCAGTCACTCACCGTACCGGTGAAAAAACCCACCATGTGCGCCTTCGGCGGCAGCCGTCTGGATACGTTGTTCGTCACCTCGATTCGCGATGACAACAGTGACCAGTCCCTGTCCGGCGGCGTGTTCGCCCTCAACCCCGGCGTCAAGGGACTGCCCGAACCGTGCTTCATCCTCTAGCTGCATCGCTGTGCCTTGAATACAAAAATAACAAGACAGGAGTGATACCCCCATGGACTTCAAACGCACTTTGCTCGTCGCCGCACTGTTCACCCTCAGCAGCGCCGCTCAGGCGCTGGAAATCAAATTCGCCGATATCCACCCCGACGGCTACCCCACCGTGGTCGCCGAAAAGAACATGGGCGCCGCGCTGACCAAAGAGAGCAACGGCGAACTGACCTTCAAGTTCTTCCCTGGCGGCGTGCTGGGCTCCGAGAAAGAAGTGGTCGAACAGGCCCAGGTCGGCGCTGTGCAAATGACCCGCGTCAGCCTCGGCATCGTCGGCCCGGTGGTGCCGGCGGTGAACGTGTTCAACCTGCCGTTCGTGTTCCGCGACCAGGCGCACATGCGCAAGGTCATCGATGGCGAGATCGGCGATGAGATCCTCGCCACCATCACCGACTCCGAATTCGGTCTGGTGGCCCTGGCCTGGATGGACGGCGGCACGCGCAACCTCTACACCAAAAAGCCGGTGCGCAAAATCGAAGACCTCAAGGGCATGAAGATTCGCGTGCAGGGCAACCCGCTGTTCATCGACGCCTTCAACGCCATGGGCGCCAACGGTATCGCCATGGACACCGGCGAGATCTTCAGCGCCCTGCAGACCGGCGTGATCGACGGCGCGGAAAACAACCCGCCGACCCTGCTTGAACACAACCACTTCCAGAACGCCAAGTTCTACACCCTCACCGAACACCTGATCCTGCCCGAGCCCATCGTGATGTCGAAGATCACCTGGAACAAACTCACCCCCGCCCAGCAAGACATGGTGAAAAAGGCCGCCAAGGCCGCGCAGGCCGATGAGCGCGTGTTGTGGGACGCCAAATCCGCCAGCAGCGAAACCAGGCTAAAGGCTGCGGGGGTGGAGTTCATCACCGTCGACAAAAAGCCCTTCTACGACGCCACCGCAGCAGTGCGCGCCAAGTACGGCGCGCCCTACGCTGACCTGATCAAGCGCATCGACGCGGTTCAATAACGCCCTCCTTCCTGACAAGGCCCGGCGCGGTCGGCACCGACGCGCCCGGTCACGGTGAACGCCATGAAGAATCTACTGCTGCGCTTCAATGACCGCCTCTACATGACCTGCATCTGGGTCGCCGGCCTCTCGGTGCTGGGGGTGGCGCTGATCATTCCGTGGGGCATCTTCGCCCGCTACATTCTCGGCACCGGCTCCAGCTGGCCGGAGCCCACCGCGATCCTGCTGATGCTGGTGTTCACCTTCGTCGGCGCCGCCGCCAGCTACCGCGCCGGCGCGCACATGTCGGTGGCCATGGTCACCGACCGCCTGCCGCCCACCCAACGCCGCATCGTCGGCATCCTCTCGCAATTGTTGATGGCGACCATCTGCCTGTTCATGACTATCTGGGGCAGCAAGCTGTGCCTGTCCACCTGGAACCAGTTCATGAGCGCCATCCCCACGCTGCGCGTGGGTATCACCTATATGCCGATCCCGATCGGCGGGCTGCTGACCCTGGTGTTCGTGCTGGAAAAACTCGTGCTGGGCGACCAGAGCCAACGGCGCGTGGTGCGCTTTGACCTGGTGGAAGAAAGCGAAGGAGCTGCCTGATATGGACGCATTGATTCTGCTCGGCAGCTTCATCGCCCTGATCCTGATCGGCATGCCGGTGGCCTATGCCCTGGGCTTGTCGGCGTTGATCGGCGCATGGTGGATCGACATTCCGTTCCAGGCCCTGATGATTCAGGTGGCCGGCGGGGTGAACAAGTTTTCGCTGATGGCGATTCCGTTCTTCGTACTCGCCGGGGCGATCATGGCCGAGGGCGGCATGTCGCGACGGCTGGTGGCATTTGCCGGCGTACTGGTGGGCTTTGTGCGCGGCGGCCTGTCGCTGGTCAACATCATGGCCTCGACGTTTTTTGGCGCCATCTCCGGCTCGTCGGTGGCCGACACCGCCTCGGTGGGCTCGGTGCTGATCCCGGAAATGGAACGCCGTGGCTACCCCCGGGAATTTGCAACGGCGGTCACCGTCAGCGGTTCGGTGCAGGCCCTGCTGACCCCGCCCAGCCATAACTCGGTGCTCTACTCCCTGGCGGCCGGCGGCACGGTATCGATTGCCTCGCTGTTCATGGCCGGCGTGGTGCCGGGGCTGTTGATGAGCGCATGCCTGATGGTGCTGTGCCTGATCTTCGCGAAAAAACGCAACTACCCCAAAGGCGAAGTCATCCCCCTGAAGCAGGCGCTGAAAATCGCCGCCGATGCGCTCTGGGGCCTGATGGCCATGGTGATCATCCTCGGCGGCATCCTCTCGGGCATCTTCACCGCCACCGAGTCGGCGGCGATTGCGGTGCTGTGGGCGTTCTTCGTGACCATGTTCATCTACCGCGACTACAAATGGCACGAGCTGCCCAAGCTGATGCACCGCACGGTGCGCACCATTTCCATCGTGATGATCCTGATCGCCTTCGCCGCCAGCTTCGGCTACATCATGACGCTGATGCAGATCCCGGCGAAGATCACCACGATGTTCCTGACCCTGTCGGACAACCGCTACGTGATTCTGATGTGCATCAACGCCATGCTGCTGTTGCTGGGCACGGTGATGGACATGGCGCCCCTGATCCTCATCCTCACGCCGATCCTGCTGCCGGTGATCGTCGGCATCGGCGTCGACCCGGTGCACTTCGGCATGATCATGCTGGTGAACCTCGGCATCGGCCTGATCACTCCGCCAGTGGGCGCGGTGCTGTTTGTCGGCGCGGCGGTGGGCAAGACCACCATCGAGAAAACCGTGAAGGCGCTGTTGCCATTCTACGCGGTGCTGTTCCTGGTGCTGATCGCGGTGACCTACATCCCGGCACTGTCGCTGTGGCTGCCGAGCGTGGTGTTGTAATGATTGAGCTTGAAGATCACCTGACGCGCCTCACCCTGTCCCCGGCCGTGGGTGGCAGCATCGTCAACTGGACGGTGCGCGCCACCGGGCAGCCGCTGTTGCGACACAGCGATGAGCACGCGATCACTACCGGGTTGCCGGGCAAGCTGGGGTGCTATCCGTTGGCGCCCTGGTCGAACCGGATTGCCGAAGGCGGCTTTGATAACCCCGAGGGTTGGCTGGCGTTGCAGCCCAACAGCCTCACCGAGCCCCTGCCGATTCATGGCTCGGCGTGGCAACAGGCTTGGCAAGTGGTGAGCCGGACGGCGGATGAAGTGGTGCTGGCGGTGGTCTGTGAGACGCCGTTCGCCTACCGCGCCGAGCAGCGGTTTCGCTTGAGCGACGGTGAACTGAGTATTGCGCTGCGGGTGACCCATTTGGCTGCAGAGCCGGCCTGGCACGGGTTGGGATTGCACCCCTACCTGCCCCGCAGGCCGGGCACGCGGCTGCAGGCCAAGGCGTCGCAGGTGTGGATGAGCGATGCCTCCAAATTACCCACGGCGTTGGCGCAGATACCCCAAGCGTGGGACTTTCGCCAACTCAAGGGCCTGCCGGAGGAACCGGTGGATAACGGTTTTTGCCAGTGGGACGGGTACTGCCGGATCGAACAGCCGGAACTGGGCTATGCCCTGGAGTGCCAGGCCACCGGGGCTGATTACTTCCTGCTGTATTGCCCTGCGGGGCTTGAGTTCTTTTGCATCGAGCCGGTGAGCCATCCGGTGAATGCCCACCACCTGCCCGGCCGACCCGGCCTGAAGCTGCTGGAACAACACCAGTCAACCCAGATCGATTTCACCTTGAAATACACCCCCCTGTAACACCAAAAAATCTGTGGGAGGCTCCGCCAAGTCTTCGGCTTAGCGCTGTCGCGCAGAAAACTGGGCCTCTGTGGCGAGCGGGCTTGCCCCGCGTTGGGCTGCGCAGCAGCCCCAAAACCATGTTCTGCGTAGTGTCGGGTACACCGCGTTTTCTTTGATTGGGGGCGCTTCGCCTAGGCTCGGTGTGCCCGAACGCAGGCTTTGGAGCGTGTTTGACGGGGCGCCTAAGATCAAAAGCAAAAGCGCGGCGGCCTGAGAACCGACCGAAATGGGGAATGTGAACGCGATCAAATGTGGGAGCTGGCTTGCCTGCGATAGCGGTGTATCAGGGCGGACTGTTTTTCAAGCGGCCGGCGGTATCGATACTGACCACCACCGACAACCCCGGCCGCAGCCGCTCACTCTCTGCCTGCCCCGGGTCCACAGTGATCCTCACCGGCACCCGCTGAGCGATCTTCACAAAGTTGCCAGTGGCGTTGTCCGCCTGCAACAGGCTGAACTCCGAGCCCGTCGCCGGCGAAATATGCTGCACCGTGCCATGAAACCTGCGGTGGTTCAGCGCATCCACGGTGAAGGTCACCGGCTGGCCGACCTGCACGTCGGCCATCTGGGTTTCTTTCATATTGGCGATCACCCACAGCTGATTGGGCACCAGCGCCATCAACTGCGCGCCGGAATTGACGTAGGCGCCCAGGCGCACGCCGATCTGCCCCAACTGGCCGTCGCGGGGCGCTGTGATGCGCGTGTTGGCCAGGTCGATGCGCGCCAGCGCCACTGCGGCATCGGCGCTCGCCACCGCCGCTTCCAGCGAACCGCGATTGACCATCACGGTCTGCAGGTCCTGCCGCGCGATCTCCAGGTTGGCCTGGGCCTGGGCCACCGCCGCAACGGTTTGTGCCTGGGCGGCGCGGGCCACGTCCAGCTCGCGCCTGGAGACCGAGCCGTCGCTGATCAGTTCTTCATTGCGGCGCAGGTCGGCGCTGCTTTTGCGCGCTTGGGCCTGGCTGTCCACCAGTGCAGCCTGGCGCAGCTTGATGGTGGCTTGCGCGCTGTTGCGCTGCTGCACCACATTGGCCAATGCCGCTTTCTGCACCGCCCGTTGCGCCAGCGCCTGATCGAGGCGCTGCTGGTAGATGCGGTCATCCAGGCGCACCAGCAGGTCGCCGGCCTTGACGTACTGGAAGTCCTGCACCGGCACCTCGAACACATAGCCGCTGAGCTGCGGGCCGATGATCGTCACCTGGCCGCGCACCAAAGCGTTCTCGGTGGTTTCCACCGCACTGCTGAACGGCGGCAACTGCCAGGCGTAGAGCACGATCAGCACACCGACGATGGCAATCGCGGCAAAGCCCAGGGAAGAGATGATGCGCACCCGCAAGGAGCGCGGCTCGGTCGCCGTGGCGCCCGGCGGCGTGCTGCCTTCCGGCGTGGCAGCGATGGCATTGGTGGTTGTGGTGGTCGGTTCGGTCATGAAGGTGCGCCGCTGGGTTGAACGGGAGGAGCTGCCTGGGTGGTGCTCATCAGCCACAGGCTGCGAATGAAGATCCAGCTCATGGTGAGGATCGCGATGATCGCGATCAGCATGAAGACATCGTTGTAGGCCATCACATTCGCCTCACGGGTCGCCGCCGTGGCGAGGCTGCGAATGCCCTGCAGGTTGCGCAGTTGCGGATCGGCGATCACCCCGCCATAGGCCGCCCCGCCGCTCTGCACCCGCGCCGCCACGCGCGGGTCGAGCAGGGTCAGGTGTTCGACGATCATGCTGGAGTGATACTTCTCGCGCACGATCTGGAAGGTGCCGAGCAATGCCGCGCCGATCAGCCCGCCGAGGTTCTGGCAAATGCCGAACATCACCGAGAAGCTCACCAGGTTGCGCGGGTTGGCCAACACGTTTTTGGTGCCGAGCACCATGGTCGGCCCGAGGAAAAACGTGCCGCCGAAGCCCAGCAGGAACTGGCTGACATACAAGTTCTGCGGCCGGGTGAGGTTACTGGAGAAACTGTCCATGACCGAGCCGGTTGCCATCAGCGCCAGGGAAATCACCAGCGGCATCAGCAGGTGCGCCGGGTTGATCGTCAACGCACTGACCACCAGCCCCGCAAGCGCCCCGGCCAGCATCACCACGTACAGCGTGTGCATCTGCTCGTAGCTCATGTTGAGCATCTGCATGAAACCCACCGCGCCGGTGGACTGCTCCGACAGCACCATGCGAATCAGGATCACCGCCAACGCCAGACGAACCATCACCCCGCTGCCGAGCCAGCGCGTCATCAGCAGCGGGTTGGCGCGGTTATGCTCGATGGCAAGGCCCGCCATGATCAGCACCAGGGAACAGGCCGACGCCACGCCGATCCACGGCGCCTCCAGCCACCAGTCGATACGCCCCAGGGACAGCACCGCACACAGCAGGGCCACGCCGGTGGCGAGGATGGCGAAGGTGAGGAAATCGAGTTTTTCAAAGGTCTTGAAGCGGTCGCCGGGCGGCAATTTGAGCAGGAACACGCAACCCAGGCAGATCAGCGCCAGCCCCAGCTCAAACAGGTACAAGCCGCGCCACTCAGCAATCTGCAGCAAGTCTTCAGAGAACAACCGCGCCAACGGCAAGGCCAGCTGCGCGGTGCCCAGCCCGAGCACCAGCGAGCGCAAGCGCCACTTGGCCGGGAAGGCCTGGATCATGTAGTACAAGCCCAACGAACTCAGCGCCGCCCCCACCATGCCATGGGCCGCCCGCACGGCGATGGCCGAGCTGAGGTCGTTAACGAATAAATGGCCGAAGGTCACCAGCACGTACAGCACCAGAAACACCTCGGTGAACGCACGCAGGCCGAACTGCTGGCGAAACTTCACGAGCAACAGGTTCATGCACACATTGGTCATCACATAGGCGGCGGGCAGCCAGGCCATCTCTGCAGTGGTCGCACCCAGGGCGCCCTGCAGGTATTGCAGGTTGGCGATGACCAGCGCGTTACCCAGCCCCCCGGTGATCGCCACCAGCGCACCGACCAGCGCGAACAGCCAGCGCTTGTGGGTGGGATGCAGCGGCGTCGACGGCGAACCGGGCAAGGTCGGTCGCTCGTGGGGCTGCCAGGGGTGGGGGGTGTAGTTGTCCATTCGGTGACCTTGGTGAGCCGACGGGGAAGTCGGTGAAATCCATGCTCAGAGACAGTAAACGCGAGTGGAGTTCATCTTGCCAGCGGTGGTTGGGCAAATGAGTAGACAAATGGAGATCCAAATGTGGGAGGGGCTTGCTCCCGATGGCGGTGGGTCAGCTACACATAAGTTGACTGACCCACCGCCATCGGGAGCAAGCCCCTCCTACATTTTGTACAGTGTTCGGCAGAGAATTCCGGTCGGTTCTCAGGCCGCCGCGCTTTTGCTTTTGATCTGAGGCACCCCGTCAAACACGCTGGCCGGAGGGCATGCCGAGCCTGGGCGAGGCACCGAGTGTAGGGGCGAGGACCTTTTGGTTACTTTTGGCTGGGCCGGCTTCCGGGCCTTCCAAAAGTGACCCGCCGTAAGGGCAGAACCACCAACCGCCGTTACCCCAATAATGGATATGTCCCCCCTAAACCAAAGCCTTCAACAACATCCCAACCGCAACCAATACGCACAAACCGGCAAACCCCACCTGCAATGCCCGCGCTGGAATCACCGAACACAACCGCCTTCCCGCAAGCATGCCGACGACACTCGATCCGATAAACGCCCAGCCCACCGGCTCGATGCTCACCCCCGCATGAAACGCCCCCACCACGCCGATCAGCGAAAGCAGGCTGACAACCATCAGCGAAGTCGCAACGATCCCGCGCATTTGCACATCGGTCAGTTGCTTGAACGCCGGCACGATCAGGAAGCCGCCACCCACGCCCAACAAGCCCGATACAGCACCGGTAACGGCACCCAGTGCAGCCAGGGTGGCGCTGCATTTGGCGGTCCAGGCCAGGCGCCCGGTCTGCTGATTGAGCATGCAGTTCTTCTGCCCCCACAACGCCGCACCATGGTCGCTCGGCCCGGGCTCGATCTTTTCGCGCTGCAGCATGCGCCAGGCCACCAGCACCATCAGCGCGCTGAACAGCCCCATCAGCACCGTTTCCGAGAGCTGATGAGCGACAAACACGCCCAACGGTGAAAACAGCGCACCGAGCAAGGCGATCAACAGCGCGGCGCGATAACGCACCAGCCCGTGGCGCAGGCCGTCAATCGCCCCGACCGCTGCCGCCGCGCCCACGGCGAGCAACGACACCGGCGCGGCCTGGGTCATCGTCAACCCCAGTCCCAACACCAGCGCCGGCACCCCGAGAATGCCGCCGCCCGCGCCGGTCAGGCCCATGACCAGGCCCATCAATACCCCAAGAACACTCGCCAGCAGCATTCAGTCCACCTTGCTCAGGCGGGTCAGCCACTCGCGGCCCTTGAGCATGCCGTTCCAGTAGAACCACGGCAGCAGCGTGGCTTTGAGGAACCACATCGAACGCCGTGCCCGGGTGGGATCGAGGGGAAAGGTCGGCAGCAGCTTGCCGCCGTAGCCGAACTCGGCCAGCACCACCTTGCCCTTCTCCACGGTCAAGGGGCAGGAGCCATAGCCGTCGTACTTGAGCGGCAACGGCGCCTGTTTGCGCAGGGCCAGCAGGTTTTCGGCGACCACCACGATCTGCTTGCGCACCGCTGCGGCGGTCTTGGCATTGCTGGTGCCGCACACATCGCCCAGGCCGAAGATGTGTGGGTAGCGCACATGCTGCAGGCTGTGAGGGTTCACATCACACCAGCCGGCCGCATCGGCCAGCGCGCTTTGGCGGATGAAATCCGGGGAGACTTGCGGCGGCACCACGTGCAGCAGGTCGAAGGACTTTTCCGCAACGCTGACGTTGCCGTCGGCACCCTTCACCTCGAACCAGGCCTTGCGTGCCGGGCCGTCGACCTTGATCAAATTGGAATTGAAGGCCAGCCGCGCGTTGTACTTTTCCACGTACTGCATCAGCGGTGGCACAAAGGTCGCCACGCCGAACAGTGCGGCACCGGCCAGGTTGAACTCGACGTCGATATGTTTCAGGTGGCCCTGTTTGAGCCAGTGATCGCAGGACAGGTACAGGGCTTTCTGCGGCGCACCCGCGCATTTGATCGGCATGGCCGGCTGAGTAAAGATCGCCTTGCCACCCTTGAGTTGCTGCACCAGTTGCCAGGTGTAGGCCGCGTGCTGATAGCTGTAGTTGGAGGTGACACCGTGTTGGCCGAGCGTGTCCTGCAGGCCTTCGACTTTCTCCCAGGCCAGGCGCAGGCCGGGGCAGACGATGAGGTTGCTCCAGCTCACGTGCTGGCCGCTGTCGAGCACCAGGGTTTGCTGGTCGGGCAGCAGCTCGGTGACTGCCGCCTGGATCCAGGTGACGCCGTTGGGCAATACGTCGGCCAGCGGGCGACGGGTCTTTTGCAGGTCGTAGGCACCGCCGCCGACCAACGTCCAGGCGGGCTGGTAACTGTGGTGGTCGCTCGGCTCGATCAGCGTGATGTTCAACTTCGGGTCGCGCTTGAGCAGGCTGGCAAGCAGGCCGATGCCTGCCGAGCCGCCGCCGATGACGACGATATCGCCACTGATGGTTGGGCCCCAGTGTTGTTCGGTCATGGTCTACTGCCTTTTTTTGGTCAATGCACACAGGGACGCTGCCGGATGGCGTCACGCCCGGTTACAGGTCGATCCTTTGCCTCGAACCGTTTTTTTCCCTTAAGCTCGCAAGCCTATGTGGAAAACATCTCGAATGTAAGCCGCAATCCACCACCAAGGACCGCCGCCATGCCCGCGTTGATACAAGCCTTTCTGGACGAGGCGTCGTCGACCTACACCTACGTCCTGTATGAAGCGGACGACGGCCCCTGTGCCATCGTCGACTCGGTGCTCAACTACGACCCGGCCTCCGGGCACACCGATACGCGCCAGGCCGACAAGGTCATCGCCTACGTGCGCGAACATCGCCTGCAGGTGCAGTGGCTGCTGGAAACCCATGCCCATGCCGATCACCTCTCCGCCGCGCCGTACCTGCGCCGCATCCTGGGCGGCAAGATTGCGATCGGTCAGTCGATCAGCAAGGTGCAGGGAGTGTTCAAGAACCTGTTCAACCTGGAGCCGGAGTTCCGCGCCGATGGCTCGCAGTTCGACCATCTGTTTGCGCCGGACGAAATCTTTCATATCGGCGGCTTGAAGGCCCAGGCGCTGCATGTGCCGGGGCATACGCCGGCCGACATGGCGTACCTGATCGACGACCGCCTGATCCTGGTGGGCGACACCCTGTTCATGCCCGACGTCGGCACCGCCCGCTGCGACTTCCCCGGCGGCGATGCGCGGCAGTTGTACGCCTCGATGCGCAAGCTGCTGGCGTTCCCGCCGCACACTCAGCTGTATGTGTGCCATGACTATCCGCCAGAGGGCCGCGAAGCCAGGTGCCTGACTACCGTGGCCGAGCAGCGCGCGGGCAACATCCATGTGCATGACGGTGTGGATGAGGCGACGTTTGTAGCGATGCGCACCACTCGCGATGCCGGGTTGGGGATGCCGACACTGTTGCTGCCGGCAATACAGGTGAATGTGCGGGCGGGAAATATGCCGCCGGCGGAGGAGAATGGCGTGACCTATCTCAAGATCCCCATCAACAAACTTTGACATGCGATTCAAGCCCCCACCGACATTGTTCAGTGTTGAGTCAGGACCCGAGACTGATGCCATTGGCCGGCAGCGGCAACGCCGTCTTGTAGCGCACCTGCTTTAACGCAAAACTCGACCGGATATTGGCCACCCCCGGCACTTTGGTCAGAAAATCCATCATGAACCGCTCCAGCGCCTGAATCGTGGGCACCAGCACCCGGATCAAGTAATCCGGGTCGCCGGCCATCAGGTAGCACTCCATCACTTCCGGCCTGTCCGAAATCGCCCCTTCAAACTGCTGCAGGGCCAGCTCGTTCTGCTTCTCCAGGCTCACGTGAATGAACACATTCACATGCAGCCCCAGCAGATCGGCATCCAGCAGCGTCACCTGCTCGCGGATCAACCCCCGCTCTTCCATGGCCTTCACCCGATTGAAGCACGGCGTGGGCGACAGGTTGACCGAGCGGGCCAGGTCGGCGTTGGTGATGCGGGCGTTCTCCTGCAGTGCGTTGAGAATGCCGATATCCGTACGGTCCAGTTTGCGCATGAGACAAAATCACCTCTTTATTATGTTTATGCAGTTTTTTTATCCGCAAATGATCGGCAACGCAACGAAACACAGATAAATATTCTTCTACGCCCCGCCTATGATTGTTGTAGGACAGGATTTCTTCTACCCGAAGACTGACTGTCAGCTAGCGCGCCCACTACAAGAAATTCACAAGATCGAGCGTAGAAAGCCATGAATCAGCCGTATGCACCGCTGCGCCTGCACGTTCCCGAACCCTCGGGGCGACCAGGTTGCAAGACCGATTTCACCTACCTGCGCCTGACCGACGCAGGCACGGTGCGCAAACCCGCCATCGACGTAGAACCCGCCGACACCGCCGACCTGGCCAAGGGCCTGATCCGCGTGCTTGACGACCAGGGCCAGGCCCTGGGCCCATGGGCCGAAGGCATTCCCGTCGACATCCTGCGCGCCGGCATGCGCGCCATGCTCAAGACGCGCATCTTCGACAACCGCATGGTGGTCGCCCAGCGCCAGAAAAAAATGTCGTTCTACATGCAGAGCCTTGGCGAAGAAGCCATCGGCAGCGCCCAGGCCCTGGCCTTGAACATCGACGACATGTGCTTTCCCACCTACCGCCAGCAAAGCATCCTGATGGCCCGCGATGTGCCGCTGGTGGATCTGATCTGCCAACTGCTGTCCAACGAGCGCGACCCGCTCAAGGGCCGTCAGCTGCCGATCATGTATTCGGTCAAGGATGCCGGCTTCTTCACCATTTCCGGCAACCTCGCCACCCAATTCGTACAAGGCGTGGGCTGGGGCATGGCCTCAGCGATCAAAGGCGATACCAAGATCGCCTCGGCCTGGATCGGCGACGGCGCCACTGCCGAATCGGACTTCCACACCGCCCTCACCTTCGCCCATGTGTACCGCGCCCCGGTGATCCTCAACGTGGTCAATAACCAGTGGGCCATTTCGACCTTCCAGGCCATTGCCGGTGGCGAAGCCACCACCTTCGCCGGACGCGGCGTAGGCTGCGGCATCGCCTCGCTGCGGGTGGACGGCAACGACTTTATTGCGGTGTACGCCGCCTCCGCCTGGGCTGCCGAGCGTGCGCGCCGCAACCTGGGCCCGACCCTGATCGAGTGGGTCACCTACCGCGCCGGCCCGCACTCCACCTCCGATGACCCGTCCAAATATCGCCCGGCCGACGACTGGAGCCACTTTCCCCTCGGCGACCCGATTGCGCGCCTCAAGCAGCACCTGATCAGGATCGGCCAGTGGTCCGAAGAGGAACACGCGGCGGTCAGCGCCGAACTTGAAGCCGACGTGATCGCCGCGCAAAAACAGGCCGAACAGTACGGCACCCTCGCCGGCGGCCAGATTCCAAGCGCCGCGACCATGTTCGAAGACGTCTACAAAGAGATGCCGGAGCACTTGAAGCGCCAGCGTCAGGAGTTGGGGATCTGACCATGAACGATCACAACAACAGCATCGAAGTGGAAACCGCCATGACCACCACCACCATGACCATGATCCAGGCGCTGCGCTCGGCCATGGACGTGATGCTTGAGCGCGACGACAACGTGGTGGTGTTCGGCCAGGATGTCGGCTACTTCGGCGGCGTGTTCCGCTGCACCGAAGGCTTGCAGACCAAATACGGCAGCTCGCGGGTGTTCGACGCACCGATCTCCGAAAGCGGCATCGTCGGCGTGGCTGTGGGCATGGGCGCGTATGGCCTGCGCCCGGTCGCCGAAATCCAGTTCGCCGACTACGTCTACCCCGCCACCGACCAGATCATCTCCGAAGCCGCGCGCCTGCGTTACCGTTCGGCCGGCCAGTTCACCGCGCCGCTGACCATGCGCATGCCCTGCGGCGGCGGCATCTATGGCGGCCAAACCCACAGCCAGAGCATCGAAGCGGTGTTCACTCAAGTGTGCGGGCTGCGCACGGTGATGCCGTCCAACCCTTACGACGCCAAAGGCCTGTTGATCGCCTCCATTGAAAACGATGACCCGGTGATCTTCCTTGAGCCCAAGCGCCTCTACAACGGCCCGTTCGACGGCCACCACGACCGCCCGGTGACGCCGTGGTCGAAACACCCGCAGGCGCAAGTGCCGGACGGCTACTACACCGTGCCGCTGGACGTGGCCGCCATCGTGCGCACGGGGTCCGCCGTGACCGTGCTGACCTATGGCACCACCGTGTACGTATCGCAGGTCGCCGCCGAAGAAACCGGCATCGACGCCGAAGTCATCGACCTGCGCAGCCTGTGGCCGCTGGACCTGGACACCATCGTCAAGTCGGTGAAAAAGACCGGCCGCTGCGTGGTGGTGCACGAAGCCACGCGCACCTGCGGCTTCGGCGCCGAGCTGGTGGCGCTGGTGCAGGAGCACTGCTTCCACCACCTGGAAGCGCCAATCGAGCGCGTCACCGGGTGGGACACGCCCTACCCGCACGCGCAGGAGTGGGCGTATTTCCCAGGGCCGACCCGCGTGGGCGCGGCGTTGAAACGGGTCATGGAGGTCTGAATGGGCACGCACGTTATCAAGATGCCGGACATTGGCGAAGGCATCGCAGAAGTTGAGTTGTCGGTGTGGCATGTAAAGGTCGGCGACATGGTCGTCGAAGACCAGGTGCTGGCGGATGTGATGACCGACAAGGCGATGGTGGACATTCCCTCGCCGGTGCACGGCAAGGTGATTGCCCTCGGCGGCGAGCCGGGTGAAGTGATGGCCGTGGGCAGTGTACTGATCAGTATTGAAGTGGAAGGCGCGGGCAATGCCAAAGAGGCGCCGGCCGTGGCTGCAAGCGAGCCCGTGCAGACCGCTCCGGTGGTGGTCGCCAAACCAGCGCTGCCGGTGACGCAAGCGAAACCCGCAGCAGCGCCGGTGGCCCGTGAAGGCGACGAACGCCCGCTGGCCTCCCCCGCCGTGCGCAAGCATGCGCTGGATGCCGGCATTCAATTGCGCCTGGTGCAGGGTTCCGGCCCGGCCGGGCGAATCCTGCATGAAGACCTCGACGCGTATCTGCAACAGGGTTCGGCGAAGGCTTCCATGGCGTCGAACCCTTACGCCGAACGCCACGATGAAGAGCAGATCCCGGTGATCGGCATGCGCCGCAAGATCGCCCAGCGCATGCAGGACGCCACCCGCCGCGCCGCGCATTTCAGCTATGTGGAAGAAATCGACGTGACGGCGCTGGACGAGTTGCGCGTACACCTTAACGAGAAGCATGGCGCCACCCGCGGCAAGCTGACCCTGTTGCCGTTTATCGTGCGGGCCATGGTCGTCGCGCTGCGGGAGTTTCCGCAGATCAACGCGCGTTACGACGACGAGGCTCAGGTGATTACTCGCCTGGGCGCGGTGCATGTGGGCGTTGCCACCCAGAGCGATGTCGGCCTGATGGTGCCGGTGGTGCGTCACGCCGAGGGGCGCAGCCTGTGGGGCAATGCCGAGGAAATCGCGCGACTGGCCGCCGCTGCGCGCAACGGCAAGGCCAGCCGTGAGGAGCTGTCCGGCTCGACCATCACCCTGACCAGCCTCGGCGCGTTGGGCGGCATCGTCAGCACACCGGTGCTGAACCTGCCGGAGGTGGCCATTGTCGGCGTCAACCGTATCGTTGAGCGGCCGATGGTGGTCAAGGGCCAGATCGTGGTGCGCAAGATGATGAACCTCTCCAGTTCCTTCGATCACCGCGTGGTCGATGGCATGGACGCGGCGCAATTCATCCAGGCCATTCGCGGCCTGCTCGAACAACCCGCCAGCCTGTTCCTGGAGTAAGGGCATGACCCAGACATTACACACCACGCTGCTGATCATCGGCGGCGGTCCCGGCGGCTATGTGGCGGCGATTCGCGCCGGCCAACTGGGCATCCCGACCATCCTGGTGGAAGGCCAGGCCCTGGGCGGCACCTGCCTGAACATCGGCTGTATTCCGTCCAAGGCACTGATCCATGTGGCCGAGCAATTTCAGCAGACCGAGCATCACAGCCAGGGGTCGGCGCTGGGCATCGAAGTGGCTGCGCCCACCCTGAACATTCAGAAAAGCGTGGAATGGAAAGACGCCATCGTCGACCGCCTGACCACCGGTGTCGCCGCGCTGCTGAAGAAGCACAAGGTGCAGGTGATCCACGGCTGGGCCAGGGTGGTGGACGGCAAGACCGTCGAGGTCGGCGACCAGCGCATCCAGTGCGAACACCTGGTGCTGGCCACCGGTTCGAAAAGCGTCAACCTGCCGATGCTGCCCATTGGCGGGCCGATCATTTCGTCCACCGAAGCGCTGTCGCCGCAACGGGTGCCCAAGCGCCTGATCGTGGTGGGTGGCGGTTATATCGGCCTCGAGCTGGGCATTGCCTATCGCAAGCTGGGGGCGGACGTGAGCGTGGTTGAGGCGCAGGATCGCATCCTGCCGGCGTACGACGCCGAGCTGACGCAGCCGGTGGCCGATTCGCTCAAGCACTTGGGCGTGACGCTTTACCTTCAGCACAGCGTGACCGGTTTTGCCGACAACCGCCTGCAGGTGCGTGATCCGAATGGCGAGACCCTGTCCCTGGACACCGACCAGGTGCTGGTGGCCGTGGGCCGCACCCCCAACACCCGAGGCTGGAACCTCGAAGCGCTGAACCTGGACATGAACGGCGCGGCGATCAACATCGACAGCCGCTGCCAGACCAGCATGCGCAACGTGTATGCCATCGGCGACCTCAGCGGCGAGCCGATGCTGGC
The DNA here is from genome assembly GCF_036864995.1 of Pseudomonas trivialis. Taxonomy (NCBI): domain Bacteria; kingdom Pseudomonadati; phylum Pseudomonadota; class Gammaproteobacteria; order Pseudomonadales; family Pseudomonadaceae; genus Pseudomonas; species Pseudomonas trivialis. Next base: position 3,508,683 of record NZ_CP142151.1, read on the forward strand.
GCACCGCGCCATGGCCCAGGGCGAAATGGTCGCCGAACTGATCAGCGGCAAGGCCCGCGAATTCAACCCGGCGGCGATTCCGGCGGTGTGCTTCACCGACCCGGAGCTGGTGGTGGTCGGCAAGACCCCGGAGCACGCCACGGCCGCAGGCCTGGATTGCATCGTGGCAAGCTTCCCGTTCGCGGCCAATGGGCGGGCGATGACACTGGGGTCCAAAAGTGGCTTCGTGCGAGTGGTAGCGCGGCGTGACAACCACCTGATTGTCGGCTGGCAGGCGGTGGGAGTGGGTGTGTCGGAGCTGTCCACCGCGTTTGGCCTGAGCCTGGAGATGGGCGCGCGCCTGGAAGATGTGGCGGGCACCATTCACGCCCATCCGACCCTCGGCGAAGCGGTGCAGGAGGCGGCATTAAGGGCTTTGGGTCACGCGTTGCACCTGTAAAACCGGGATGGGGCCATCGCAGGCAAGCCAGCGATGGCGATACAGAGGCTGAAGCTGTCCACCCTGTGGCTCCCACACCGGCCAAGAATGCAGTATTGTTGCCACCATCCAGAAAAAACCGACTTGACCAGAGATAGAGGGTGTCATGGGTAACGAAAGCATCAATTGGGACAAGCTGGGTTTTGACTACATCAAGACCGACAAACGTTTTCTCCAGGTCTGGAAAAACGGCGAATGGCAGGAAGGCACCCTGACCGACGACAACGTGCTGCACATCAGCGAGGGCTCCACCGCCCTGCACTATGGTCAGCAGTGCTTTGAAGGCCTCAAGGCCTACCGCTGCAAGGACGGCTCGATCAACCTGTTCCGCCCGGACCAGAACGCCGCGCGCATGCAGCGCAGCTGTGCGCGCCTGCTGATGCCGCACGTGTCCACCGAAGACTTCATCAACGCCTGCAAACAAGTGGTCAAGGCCAACGAGCGGTTCGTCCCGCCATACGGCAGCGGCGGCGCGCTGTACCTGCGCCCGTTCGTGATCGGCACTGGTGACAACATCGGCGTGCGCACGGCGCCGGAGTTCATCTTCTCGGTCTTTGCCATCCCGGTCGGCGCCTACTTCAAGGGCGGCCTGGTGCCCCACAACTTCCAGATTTCCACCTTCGACCGCGCCGCGCCACAAGGCACCGGTGCCGCCAAGGTCGGTGGCAACTACGCTGCCAGCCTGATGCCGGGTTCCGAAGCCAAGAAGTCCGGTTTCGCCGATGCGATCTACCTCGACCCGATGACCCACTCGAAAATCGAGGAAGTCGGCTCGGCCAACTTCTTCGGAATCACCCACGATAACCAGTTCATCACGCCGAAGTCGCCGTCGGTGCTGCCGGGCATCACCCGCCTGTCGCTGATCGAACTGGCCGAAACCCGCCTGGGCCTCACCGTGGTCGAGGGCGACGTGTTCATCGACAAGCTGGACCAGTTCAAGGAAGCCGGCGCCTGCGGTACTGCTGCCGTGATTTCGCCGATTGGCGGCATCCAGTACAACGGCAAGATGCATGTGTTCCACAGCGAAACCGAAGTGGGCCCGGTCACCCAGAAGCTCTACAAAGAGCTGACCGGCGTGCAGACTGGCGATGTTGAAGCGCCGGCGGGCTGGATCGTCAAGGTCTGATCCGGCAACACCGCAAAACACTGTGGGAGGGGGCTTGCTCCCGATGGCAATGGGTCAGTCAGCACCTGTATTGACTGACACACCGCCATCGGGAGCAAGCCCCTCCCACATTTGCTTGCAGCGCTCTCAGGAGGGCGGCGGAATATTCTCGGCAATCTTCTTGCCCATGCTGGTCCTCGGCTCCACGCCATACCCCAGCGCCTCATAGAACCCCACCACGGCCTCATTGCCGCCGCTGATCTGCAGGTTGATCTTCATGCAACCCAGCGCAGTCAACGCCTGTTCGGCATGGCGCACCAGTGAAGAGCCCAGGCCGTGCCGACGATAGTCCGCATGCACCGCCACCGAATACAACCAGCCGCGATGACCGTCATACCCGGCGAGAATCGTACCAATCACGGCTTTTTTATCCGTCGCCACAAAAAACAAACCGTCGTTGACCGCCAGCTTTTTATCGATGGCCAGGGTTGGCAGGTTATGCGCGGTGTCGTAGCCAAAGGCTTCCCGCCATAACGCCGCCACCTGTGCGCGATGCTGACGGTCGCGATACAGCCCGATGGGGTGGCGCGACGACAGCGCCTTTTCCATCACCAGCGTGCGCTCATTGCCGTGGTAAACGTTGCGTACCGTGTGAAACCCCAGCCGGGTATAGAACGGCTCGGCCGTCAGCGAGGACGGCACGCTCAATACCGTTACGCCGGCTTCACGGGCCCGCAGTTCGATTTCGATCATCAGCAGCCGGCCAATGCCCTGCCCTTGCAGCGCCGGGTTGACGAACACCGAACGCACCACATTGCCGTCGAGGGCCGCCGTGGCGACGATGGTCTGATCCTGAGTGGCCACCAGCACGACGCGGCGTTCGAGCAGCGTCAGCACCGCCTCGGGACTGAAGTTGCCCGCCACCCGGGCAATCACATCGGCCGGGTAATCCCGCGCATTGCTGCTGTGCAAGGCCGCCAGGATGACCTGGCTGATGCCCTCGGCATCGGCGGTTTGGGCGAGGCGAACGGCGGTAGACATGATTCCTCCTGGCTGACGGCGGTTAAGCAAACGCCACAATACCAATGTGGGAGCGGGCTTGCTCGCGAATGCGGCGTATCAATCACTGAAGATGACCACCAATCCAGCGTCGTCGCGAGCAGGCCCGCTTTTATCAAGCGCACAATAACGTGTTGATTTTAAAGCCTGAAATTTCAGGCAGCCACATTACTGTGGCGAGCGGGCTTGCCATAGACGTTCCGGCTTGCTGCGCTACCGTGCAAATGCCTCCCACGGGTTTTAACCCTGCCCGCTCGAGATGCGTTTACCAGGCTTGGCGCCGATCAAACTGGCCTGCCCGTCTTTCTGCTTGCCCGTGCGCGCTTCGGTGATCAGCCCCGGGATCAACTTGCCCTCCGGCAGATTCTTCCAGAACCGGCTGGGAAAGTGCCCTTCCATGACCTTGGGGTTGAGCCGCGCCGGGTTGAAGATGTGGCTGTAATAGGTCAGCCACATGGCGCTGTGGGGGTCTTCGACATTCTGCGCCAGTTGCTGCCACGCCTCGGGGCACTTGCGTTGATGAATCAACTGCTCGCCGTCGTAATACACCCCATCAAGCGGCGTGGCAATCATCCAGCGGTGGCGGCCCATGCGCCCGATAAAGTGCTGACTGGCCGAGTGCAATATGTCATGGGCCGGCTCGTGCCAGGCCACGTATTCCGGTAACTGCGGACCCGCCTCGGGGGGCAGCGCGATGAAGCGTACGAACGCGTGCAAATGGTGCGCCTCGCGACTCACCTGCTTGATGCGCCGCTGCAACTCACTGCCCAGTTTGTCGCCGGCTAGCATCGCGGTGCGGTCGCCATGGCTGACCCGCCACAACACCTCGTAGAGCAGGCTCCAGCGTTGGTCGCCGTGATAACACGCGGCAGACTCCAGCAGGTCGATCAGCGCCTTGGGAATCCGCGCCTGGAACGGCCCCGGCGTGTCAGGAATGGCCTGGTCGGTGGCAAACAGGTCGGCGACTTCCGTCGCGCCCCAGCTCACCTGACTCGGGTCGACCTGATGGCTGAGCAGCCAGCGCGCCTGTTCGCGCCAGGTGCTGAACAGGTTGTCGCATTCCAGGCTGATCATCCCCACAGGCCCATTTGCTGCGGCGCCGGGCGGTCGCGCAATTGCTCGCGCAGCAGCACGCTGGTGCTTTCGGCCTGTTGCGGGTGGTAGTCGCTGGTGATGAAAAACGGCTTGGCCTTGGCCAGCACGCAGCGCATGCGCGCCAGGTCTTCAAAGCGGATCTTGCGTTCGCGACGCAGGTCGACCAGCCGCTGGGTGGTACGCAGGCCAATGCCCGGGATGCGCGCGATCAGGGTCGGCTCGGCGCGGTTGAGGTCGAGGGGGAAAACTTCGCGATGCTCAAGCGCCCAGGCCAGCTTGGGGTCGATATCCAGCGCCAGATCGCCGGGGCCGGCAAGCAGCTCGCCGGCGCTGAACCCGTAGCTGCGCAACAGGAAATCCGCCTGGTACAGACGGTGCTCGCGCATCAGGGGTGGCGCGGCCAGGGGCACGCTTTTCGGGCTGTTGGGGATCGGGCTGAACGCCGAGTAATACACGCGGCGCAGCTTGAAATTGCCGTAAAGCGCTTCGGCGCCGTGGAGGATAGTGCTGTCATCGGTGTCGTCGGCGCCGACGATCATCTGCGTGCTCTGCCCGGCCGGGGCGAAACGTGGCGCGCGCGGTTCGTTGCGCACGGTTTGCTCGCCGGTGTAGATGGTCTGCATGGCCTGCCTGATGGAGACAATCTGCTTCTCCGGCGCCAGGGTGTGCAGGCTGGCTTCGGTCGGCAGCTCGATGTTCACGCTGAGGCGATCGGCATAACGCCCGGCCTCGGCGATGAGGGCCGGGTCGGCATCGGGGATGGTCTTGAGGTGGATGTAGCCGCGAAAGTCGTGTTCTTCGCGCAGCAGCTTGGCCACCCGCACCAGTTGCTCCATGGTGTAGTCCGACGAGCGGATGATGCCGGAACTGAGAAACAGCCCGCTGACGCAATTGCGCCGGTAGAAGTCCAGGGTCAGGGTGACCACCTCCTCCGGGCTGAACCGTGCGCGGGGCACATCGCTGGAGCGGCGGTTGACGCAGTATTGGCAGTCGTAGAGGCAGAAATTGGTAAGCAGTACCTTGAGCAGCGACACGCAACGGCCGTCGGGCGTATAGCTGTGGCAGATGCCCATGCCGTTGGTGGAGCCCAGCCCCGCCTTGCCTTCCGAGCTGCGCTTGGGCGCGCCGCTGCTGGCGCAGGAGGCGTCGTACTTGGCGGCGTCGGCGAGGATGCTGAGTTTTTCGATCAACTGCATGAAAGGCTACCGATACTGGTTTTTTGTACAGTATCAGCGGCCCGACGGTGTCACAAGTACCGTCTGTAGGAGCGAGCGTGCTCGCTCCTACAAAGGGAGGTCAACTGGCGGTGGCCAGCAGCAGGTCCTGGACCGAGCGGCCTTGACCACGATGACGATCGTTTTCATACAACGAGGCGGCAATCTCATCGGCGCGGATCGGCAGCACCGACAGCAAGGTATCGCTCAAGCCATGGCTGGCCTGGCTGAACCCCTGGATGTAAATACCCGCCTTGCAGCGTTCGTCGGTGACGATGCGGTAATCGCGCGCCACTTCGAAATCGCCCATGTAGGCGTGCAGCGGCGCCAGCAGTTCACGGTGCATCTGGCGCTCGTAGCCGGTGGCGAGGATCACCGCGTCGTAGTGGCTGACGCTGGTTTCGCCAGTGGCGTTGTCGCGCAGGGCCAGTTCGATGCCCAGCGGGCCGGCGCTGGCTTTTTCGACCACGGTCATGGTGCGGAACGCCTGACGCGCGATGCCCGAGACCTTCTGGCGATAGAAGATGCCGTAGATGCGTTCGATCAAGTCCAGGTCGACCACCGAATAGTTGGTGTTCTGGTACTCGGCCACCAGTCGCTCACGCTCGGCACCGACCTGCTGGAACACCAGGTCGGTAAAGGCCGGCGAGAACACTTCGTTGACGAACGGGCTGTCATCGGCCGGCTTGAGCGCCGAGCCGCGCAGGATCATGTCGACCTGCACCGAGGGGAAGCTGTCGTTGAGGTCGATGAAGGCTTCGGCCGCGCTCTGGCCGCCGCCGATCACTGCGATGCGCATCGGTTTGCCCTCAACGCACGGTTGCTGGGCCATGCGCGTCAGGTACTGGGAATGGTGGAAGACGCGGCCGTCATCCTTGAGCGCCTTGAACGCATCAGGCACACGCGGTGTGCCGCCGGCGCTGACCACCACCGAACGGGTGGTGCGCACGTGCTGCTCGCCTTGTGTATCGCGGGAGATCACGCGCAGCGCCTCGACCTGCTGCTGATGCAGGATCGGTTCGATGGCCAGGACTTCCTCGCCGTAGTTGGCCTGGCCCTGGAACTGCCCCGCCACCCAGCGCAGGTAGTCGTTGTACTCCATGCGGCACGGATAGAAGGTGCCAAGGTTGATGAAGTCCACCAGGCGGTCGTGGGCCTTGAGGTAATTGACAAAGGAATAGGGGCTGGTGGGGTTGCGCAGGGTGACCAGGTCCTTGAGGAAGGAGATCTGCAGTTCACTCTGGGTCACCAGGGTATTGCCGTGCCAGCGGTAGTCGGCCTGCTTGTCGAGAAACAGCACGTCCAGTTTACCCTGGGCTTTTTCACGCTCCTGCAGGGCGATGGCCAGCGCCAGGTTCGAAGGGCCGAAACCGATACCGATCAGGTCGTGAACCGCGGGCGAAGCAATTGCCTGTGTCATTCCAGTGTCCTCTGGATAAGCCCCTTGGCGGACGGGGCGGGAATACCGTCAAGGCCTGAACAACAGGCCGTGTGTTGATAGGAAACGAGGACAGTGAAATAAAATTTAACTAACAGCTGATCAGTGCGCGTCCCACTCGCGCATGCGCACGCGGCAGTGCTTCATGGCGTTGACGATGTGTTTTTCCACCAGCGCGCGGGAAATGCACAGGCGCTCGGCGATCTGCAAGTGGGACAAACCGTCGAGCTTGCGCAGCAGGAAGCTGTCGCGGCAGGCGCTCGGCAGCTCGGCCAGGGCGCGTTCGAGCATGTCCAGGCGCTGGGCCTGATCGTGGCTGGCATGGGGCGAGCCGCTGGCGAAACGCTCCTCGCTGTCGAGCACCTCCAGTGGCTCGACCTGGCGCAGGGCGTTGCGCCGGTGGCCGTCGATCACCAGGTTCAGCGCGGTGCGGTACAAAAATGCGCGGGGCTGGTCGATGGGCGTGTCGCTGGTGCGCTCCAGCACCCGCACGTAAGCGTCATGCACCACATCTTCGGCCACCTGACGGTTGCCCAGCTTGGCGTTGAGGAAACACACCAGCTCGCGATAGTAGTTTTCCAACATGACTCCCGTCCGTGTCGCGCAGCGATAAGACTCTTGAATAAGAACACCCCTGCAGACGCAAGCTTGTCCGCGCCTGCAGGCAAGCCACCGTGATGGCAGTTTGAGTGCGTGCAATTTATAGTAATTCTCATCTACTTTTAAAGAAGTCTCGCATTGACGCGCCTTTTTTTATTCATCGGCGCTGTTACAGCCTGTGTAACCGCCTAAATTTGCGCGCCATGCCCTCGTATAACAGTCAGCTCTCCGCGACTGCGGCCATACCTCCCGGCTGGAACCCACGCATGAAACGCCCTCGCCTCGCCCGACGCGCCCTGCCTGCTGTGGCGTGCCTGATTGCCCTCATCGCGCTGATCACCTGGTACAACTTGCCGCCGAGCCGCGATGCGCTGACCACCGTCACCGTCACGCGCGGCAACATTGAAAGTAGCGTCACCGCACTGGGCACCCTGCAACCGCGCAGGTACGTGGACGTGGGTGCCCAGGCGTCGGGGCAGATCCGCGACATTCATGTTGAGGCCGGCGATCAGGTCAAGGCAGGCCAACTGCTGGTAGAGATCGACCCTTCCACACAAAAAGCCAAACTCGACGCCAGTCGCTACGCCATCGACAATCTCAAGGCCCAATTGCAGGAACAACAGGCCCTGCACGCACTGGCGCGGCAGAAATTCCAACGTCAGCAGCGCCTGGCGGCAGGTAACGCCACGCGCGAAGAAGACGTGCAAGCCGCCAGGGCCGAGCTGAGCGCCACCCAGGCGCGGGTCGAAATGTTTCAGGCGCAGATCCGCCAGGCCCAGGCCAGCCTGCGCAGTGACGAAGCCGAGCTGGGCTACACACGCATCTATGCGCCGATGAGCGGAACGGTGGTGGCGGTGGATGCCCGCGTCGGCCAGACCCTCAACGCCCAGCAGCAGACGCCCTTGATCCTGCGCATCGCCAGGCTGTCGCCTATGACGGTGTGGGCCGAGGTGTCGGAAGCCGACATCGGCCACGTCAAACCGGGCATGACCGCCTACTTCACCACGCTCAGTGGCGGCAGCCGTCGCTGGACCAGCACCGTGCGGCAAATCCTGCCGATTCCGCCCAAGCCGCTGAACGAAACCAGCCAGGGCGGCGGCAGCCCCAGCAGCAAGAGCGGCAGCGGCCGCGTGGTGCTCTACACCGTGCTGCTGGACGTGGATAACACCGACAACGCGTTGATGGCCGACATGACCACCCAGGTGTTTTTCGTCGCCGGCCAGGTCAAGGACGCCCTCACCGCGCCGGTCGCCGCCTTGCACGGCAGCTCGGCCCGCGTGGTCGCGCAGAACGGGCGCATCGAGGAGCGCCAGGTGCGCCTGGGCATCAGCGACCGGCTGCGGGTCGAAGTGCTCGACGGCCTCAGCGAGGGCGATCACCTGCTGATCGGCCCGGTCGACGGCAGCGGAGGTTGAGGTGACCCCGCCGCTGATCGAACTCAAGAACATCCGCAAATCCTACGGCGGCGGCGACAGCCCGCAGGTGGATGTGCTGCGCGGCATAGACCTGTCGATCCATGCCGGCGAATTCGTCGCCATCGTCGGCGCGTCCGGGTCCGGCAAGTCCACCCTGATGAACATCCTCGGCTGCCTCGACCGCCCGACCGTGGGCGACTATCTGTTCGCCGGAGAAAACGTCGCGCACCTGGACGGCGATGCGCTGGCCTGGCTGCGCCGTGAAGCCTTCGGTTTCGTGTTCCAGGGCTACCACCTGATTCCCTCCGGCTCGGCCCAGGAAAACGTCGAGATGCCGGCGATCTACGCCGGCATCAGCGCCGCCGAACGTCATGCGCGCGCCAACGCCCTGCTCACCCGGCTGGGCCTGGCCGAGCGCACCGCCAACCGCCCGCACCAGCTTTCCGGCGGCCAGCAGCAGCGGGTGTCCATCGCCCGCGCCTTGATGAACGGCGGCCATATCATCCTTGCGGACGAACCCACCGGCGCCCTCGACAGCCACAGCGGCGCCGAGGTCATGACCCTGCTCGACGAACTGGCTAGCCAGGGCCATGTGGTGATTCTGATCACCCACGACCGCGAAGTCGCGGCGCGCGCCAACCGTATCATCGAGATTCGCGATGGCCTGATCATCAGCGATTCCGCCGACAGCGACAGCAGCGTGCCGACATCGGCCAACGGCAACGTGCTGCAGGCCGTGGACCTGCGCCAGCGCCTGGCCGACGGCGCCGAACACAACGGCGCCTGGAAGGCCGAACTGGTGGACGCCGTGCAAGCGGCGTGGCGCGTGATGTGGATCAATCGCTTCCGCACCGCGCTGACTTTGCTGGGCATCATCATCGGCGTGGCATCGGTGGTGGTGATGCTGGCGGTGGGCGAAGGCAGCAAGCGCCAGGTGATGGCGCAGATGGGCGCGTTCGGCTCCAACATCCTCTACCTCAGCGGCACCTCGCCCAACCCGCGCACGCCGCAGGGGGTGGTCAGCCTCAGTGACGTTGCCGCCCTGGCCACGCTGCCTCAGGTGCAGCGCATCATGCCGGTCAATGGCAGCGATGCCGGGGTGCGCTTTGGCAATGTCGACTACATGGCGTATGTGGGCGGCAATGACACCCACTTCCCCGGCATCTTCAATTGGCCGGTGGTCGAGGGCAGCTATTTCAGCGAAGCCGACGAACGCAATGCCGCCACGGTGGCGGTGATCGGCCATCGTGTGCGCCAGAAGCTGCTCAAGGATGTGGCCAATCCCATCGGCCAGTACATCCTGATCGAGAACGTGCCGTTCCAGGTGGTCGGGGTGCTGGCGGAAAAAGGCGCAAGCTCCGGCAACAAGGACAGCGACGACCGCATCGCCATCCCCTACACCGCCGCCAGCGTGCGCCTGTTTGGCAGCTACAACCCCGAATACGTGGTGATCGCCGCCGCCGATGCGCGCAAGGTGCGCGAGGCCGAACAGGCCATCAATGAATTGATGCTCAAGCTGCACAACGGCAAGCGCGACTTCGAACTGACCAACAATGCGGCGATGATCCAGGCCGAGGCGCACACGCAGAACACGCTGTCGCTGATGCTGGGATCGATTGCCGCGATCTCCCTGCTGGTGGGTGGGATCGGCGTGATGAACATCATGTTGATGACCGTGCGCGAACGCACCCGTGAAATCGGCATCCGCATGGCCACCGGTGCGCGCCAGCGCGACATTCTGCGCCAGTTTCTCACTGAGGCGGTGATGCTCTCGGTGGTGGGCGGCCTGTTCGGCATTGCCCTGGCATTGCTGGTGGGCGGTGTGCTGGTGCTGGCCAAGGTGGCGGTGCAGTTTTCGCTGCTGGCGGTGCTCGGCGCGTTTGGCTGTGCGCTGGTCACCGGCGTGCTGTTCGGCTTCATGCCGGCGCGAAAAGCGGCCCGGCTCGATCCAGTCAAGGCGTTGACCAGTGAATAAATCTTCGTTTATCCCGCACCTGTCGGCCGTCAGCCTGTGCCTGCTGCTCAGCGCCTGCGGCGGCAACCCGCCGGTCGTCGACGGCGGCATCACCGCGCCCGCCGCGTGGCAATTCGCCGAGCGCAATGCGTCCCGGGCGACCCACCAGCGCTGGTGGACGCAGTTTGGCAGCCCGCAGCTCAATCGGCTGATCGACCAGGCTCGACGCGACAGCTTCGATGTTGCCGCTGCCATGGCGCGAGTGCGCCAGGCCCAGGCGAGCGCCGTGATTGCAGGGGCGCCATTGTTGCCCGAGGTGAAATTCAACCTCGCCACCGGCCATCAGAAACTGCTGCGCGGCAAGGGTGGCCCCGACCTGGATGTGTCGCAGAATGATGATGCCGTCGACAACTTCGGCGCCAATTTCAGCGCCAGCTATGAAGTGGACTTCTGGGGGGACGCGCCGCCGCGCGGGACAGCGCCCTCTATGGGTTGCGCGCCAGCGAGTCCGACCGGGCCACCGTGGAGCTGACCCTGCTCGGCAACGTCGCCGACCGCTATGCGCAAACCCTGGCGGCACGCGAGCGCCTGCAGATTGCCGAGCTGAACCTGACCAACGCACGCAACGTGCTCAAGCTGGTGCAGACCCGTTACGACGCAGGCTCAGCCACGGCGCTGGAACTGGCCCAGCAGAAAAGCCTGGTGGCCGGACAGCAGCGCCAGGTGCCCTTGATCCAGCAACTGGCCGAAGAATCGCTGATCAGCCTGGCCACCCTGCTCGGCCAACCGGTGCAGGCTCTGGCGCTGGAGGCCGAACCCTTCCACACGCTGACGTGGCCGAGCATCGGCCCCGGCGTGCCCAGCCAACTGCTGATCCGGCGCCCCGACCTGGCCAGGGCCGAGGCACAATTGGCGGCGGCCCGGGCAGATGTCACGGTCGCCCGCGCTGCCATGCTGCCCGCCGTAACCCTGGGGGCCACCGTAGGCTCAGATGCCTACAAGGCGGCAGAGATCCTGCGCAGCCCCTACTACACGCTGACGGCCGGCCTGGTGGCGCCGATTTTCGACCATGGCCGTTTAAGCGCCGAGCGCGACAAGGCCCGTGCACGCCAGGATGAATTGCTGCAAACCTATCGCGCCGCCATCCTCAATGGCTTTGCCGATGTGGAGAAATCCCTGAGCAGCATCACGCGCCTGGACCAGCAGCGCCAATGGCAGGACGAAGAATTGCAGCAAGCGCAGACGGCATTGCGGATCGCCGAAAGCCGCTACCAGGCCGGCGCCGAAGACTGGCTGACGCTGCTTGCGGCCCAGCGCACCCTGTACGCGGCCCAGGACGTGAACGTGCAACTGCGGCTGTCGCGCCTGCAAGCCAGCATCGCGCTGTTCAAGGCGCTGGGGGGCGGCTGGAATACCGACAGTTGATAAACGAATCTCCGCTTTCCTACACAAACCGTTTATTCACCCTACATTATCCAGACTGGGGTCCTTGGTAAAAAAGCCGCTATCTCACGGCTGACCGAACCCCTTGATGAAACTCCGCGCTCTAGCAAAATGCCTGGCCGGCCTCGGCTGTTGGCTTGCAGCTCCCCTGTTGCTGGCCGATCCGTTGATCGCGCCGACCGCAATTGACTGGCTGCTGGATTGCCCCTTTTCCGGCGTTGTGCCGCTGGACCCCGAGGTGGTGGCGCGCACCCAGTGCGGTCAGGTGAGCGTGCCGCGCGACCATGCCGCCCCCGGGCGCGGGCGCGTGAATCTCACCCTGACCCGGGTAGGTGCCCGGCAGCCGCTGAACCGCGAAGGCGTGGTGTTTATCCAGCCGGGCACATCAGGCACGGCCAGCGGCGTGCATTTCGCACTGCAATTGGCCAGCCGCTGGGAATCCCTGGCGACACCGGCGTACCGCAAGCTGGTTGACCGGTATGACGTGATCGAACTGAGCGTGCGTGACCTGTCGCAGGACAACGCGGTCGAGCAGGTCGCGCAGGACATGGAATACGTGCGCGGGCAACTGGGCGAGGTGCAGCTCAGCTTTGTGGGGAATGCCGACGCCACCCTGCTCGGCAGCCGGTATGGCTCGCTGTTTCCCGAGCGGGTCGCACGCATGGTGCTGGTGAACGCGAGCAAAGGCTCGCCGATGGCCACAGGGGTGGAGCAATTGCTGCTCAAGGACGCCTCCAGCGCCGACGTGAATGGCTGCGTGACCCGTTGGCTTGGCGACTTCCTCGCCGACGGCAAACAACCGCCTGCGTCCGCGCGCTGCCTGGACCGCGGGGCGTGGGAATAACAACCGCCCATCCCAAGTGACCGCAACTCTGTGGCGAGCGGGCTTGCCCCGCGCTGGGGTGCGAAGCGCCCCCTTCGCAGGCCAACTGCGCAGGGCCAGATACTGCGCGGGCCCTGGTTTGGGGCTGCTGCGCAGCCCAACGCAGGGCAAGCCTGCTCGCCACAAAGAATCTGCGCTTGAGTGGACGGCACTGGGGCTTGCCACAGGAGTGCGAACGCTCACAGCCCCACGCATTCCACTACAATGCCCGGACTCAATCGCAAGGCATTTTATGGACATCGAACTGGCTCGCACCTTTCTTGAAATTATCCGCTGCGGCAGCCTGGCGGCGGCGGCCGAGAAGCTGCACGTGACCCAGACGGCCATTACCGCGCGGGTCAAGAGTCTCGAAAGCCAACTGGGCAGCACGCTGTTCATCCGCAACCGCGCCGGTGCGCGGTTGACTGCCGACGGCGAGGCCTTCGTGGTGTATGCCAACCAGTTGCTGCAGACTTGGGAGGCCGCGCGCCGCGACCTGCCATTGCCCGAAGGCTATCGCAACATGCTGCACATCGGCGGCGAGGTCAGCCTGTGCAACCCGCTGATGCTGGGCTGGGCCCAAGCCCTGCGCGAACACATTCCCGGGCATGCACTGCGCACCGAAATCGGCGAAGGCCAGCACCTGCTGCGCCAACTGGAACTGGGCGTGCTTGACGCCGCGCTGGTGTTCCAGCCGCAGTACTGGCCGGGTTTGCAGGTGGAGCAGGTGCTCGAAGAAAAACTGATCCTGGTGCAATTGGTGAGCAAGCCGGCGCCCTACGTGTATATCGATTGGGGCCCGGGCTTTCGCCAGCAGCACGACGCCGCCCTGCCCGACAAGGCTCGCGCGGCGTTGAGTTTCAATGTGGGGCCGCTGGCCTTGCAGTACATTCTGGAGAATGGCGGCGCGGGGTATTTCCGCACGCGCGTGGTGCAGAGCTACCTGGACAGCGGCGTGATGCAGCGTGTACCCAAGGCGCCGGAGTTCAGCTTTCCAACTTACCTTGTGTACGCGCGGGCGCGGGACTCGGCCGTGTTGCAGCAGGCACTGGCACTGCTGCGCGAGGTGGTCAGGGCGGAAAGTGACTGGTCACAGCGCTGGGACCCGCTGATCTGAATCCCCCTGTGTCAACTCAGAAATCGACCGTGGCCGACAACAGATAGGTGCGCGGCGTCGAGAGGGTCAAACCCGGCTCGCTGTCATCCGAGGCACCGGCCGAGCTCCAGTAGCGCTTGTCGGCCACGTTCTCAACGTTTGCGCGCAGGGTGATGTGCTTGTCATCCACCTTGAAGGCGTAACGCGCGCCGACATCGATGCGGTTCCAGGCATCGATCTGCTTGACGTTGGCCTGGTCCAGGTACTGGGAGCTGGAATAGATGCCACGGCTGGTCAGGGTCAGGCCTTCGAGGCTCGGCACATCCCACTCAGCACCCAGATTGACGTTGTACTTGGGCGTTGCCGGCGCGCGGTTGCCGTCGAAGGTGCCGTTGGTGGTGTGGGTCAATTCGCTGTCGATGTACATCACGCCGCCGAGCAGACGCAAGCCCTTGAGCGGCTCGCCAAACAGGCTCAGCTCAACCCCCTCGTTCTGCCGCTTGCCATTGGGGCCGAACACCCGCGAGCCGGCATTGGTTTCGTAGGCCGGTTGCTTGATGCGGAATACCGCCGCCGTCACAGCGAAGGCGCCGGCGTCGTACTTGGCGCCCACCTCAACCTGACGACTGATAAAGGGCGGGAAGATTTCATCTTCGTTGATCGAGGTGGACGGCGCGATCTTGCCCTGGCTCAAGCCTTCCATGTAGTTGGCGTACAGCGAGAGGGTGTCGGTGGCCTTGAACAGCACGCCGCCCGAGGGTGAGATCTTTTCTTCGTCATAGGCGGTGGCGCCTTTGACGTTGTCGGTCCAGTCGTCGACCTTCACGCGCTGCCATCGTGCGCCCAAGGTCAGCAGCAGGCGGTCGTCAAAAAAGCCCAGGGTGTCGGACAACGCCAGGCCGCTGAACGTGTTTTCGGTGTACACCTTGGAGTCAAAACGCGTCGGCCGCGAAGGCGTCGGGGTTTGCACGGGGTTGTAGAGGTTGCTCGGCGCCGCCGCATAGCGCGCGCCGCCGTTTTCAAAGTCCATGTAGAAGTAGCTGGCCGCGAGGTTGACCTCATGGCTCACCGGCCCGCTGTGAAACCAGCTGCGCACGCCGGCGGTGGCGGTGCGCACATTTTCGTCACGGGTAAAATCACGCGGCTGCACACTGAAATCGCCGGCGTTATTGCTGACCGACACCGCATGGCGCAGGAAGTCGTGGTTACTTTTGCGCGCGCCCACCCCGCCGTACAGCATCACATTGTCGCTGAGGTCGAACTCACCATTGAACGTGCCGAAGGTGTCGTTGGTGCTGGCCTTGCTCCAGGACTGCGCGTAGTTGCGGCGCACATCGCTGGCGCTTGGCACCCTGGCATTGGCGGCCACCTGCACACGCTCCTGAGGCGCGTCGGTGTCCCGCTCGGTGCGGCCAATGTCAGTCGAGAGACGCAGGCGCTCGCCGCGAAAATCCAGGCCCAGCACGGCCATCTCGCGGTCGACGCTCTGGTGGTCCCACTCGGTGTCGCCGGCCTGCTTCACGCCGTTGAAACGAATGCCGAACTTATTGTCCTCGCCGAACCGACGGCCAATATCCACCGCCCCGCCCGCCTGGCTGCCCGAAGCCCAGGTGCCGGTAAATGAATTGATATCCTTGTCGGTCGCCCGCTTGGGCACCACGTTGATGCCGCCCCCCACACTGCCGCGCGGCGAGATGCCGTTGATCAACTGGCTCGGGCCCTTGAGGATGTCGACGCGGTCGGCCATTTCCATGTCAATCGTGTACGTCGGCAATACGCCATACAGGCCGTTGTAGGACACATCACTGTTGAACAGGCTGAAACCGCGAATGGTGAACTGCTCGTACCGCCCACCCGCCGGGTTGGTGGTGCGCACTGAAGGGTCGCTGGCAATCAGGTCGCCCAGCGTGCGCGCCTGCTGATTCTTGACCGCCTCCTGGGTGTAGGTGGTCATGCTGAAGGGCGTTTCCATGAAGTCCCGCGCGCCCAGCAAACCCTGCGAGCCGCGGCGCGCAACCTGCCCACCGGCATAGGCATCACCGCCCGCCAGGTAGTTGGTGGCGAGGATAGACGTCGGCGCCAGTTGCAGGCTGCTGCCTTCGGGCGCCGGCACCAGCATGAACGCCTGCTCACCCATCGGCTGCAACTGCAGGCCGGAACCTTGCAACAGGCGAGCAAACCCCTCCTCCACACCATATTCGCCCGTCAGACCGCTGCTGTTGCGACCGCTGACCAGCGCAGGGTCCACCGACAGGTTGACGCCAGCCAGGCCGGCAAACCGGGTCAGCGCGGCGCTCAGGCTACCGGCGGGTACCTGATAGCTGCGGCGTGTGGTGTCATCGCCGTAGCTGAGTGAAACGAACAGCGGGCTGACGCTGAGGCTCAGCATCAGGCTCAAACGGAACAAAGGGCGCAAGCGCGGGGGCAAAACGGCGGACATGGGAAGGCTCTCGATTTTGTTCACTTACCGGGTATGACAGGTGAAGTGAAAAAAGGGACAGGCGCAGGCGCAATACCAGAGTCCATCGAAAACAGGTGCTGGGGAACATTCAGTTGAACAACTCGTCAATTGGCTAGCCGCTCTGTGGGCAAGACCGCACTGCAACGTTCATCCACGCGGCGTACTGTAAAAAACCGCTACAGAGAACCTGCTCCCACCCTGACTGTTACTGGAGACACTATGAACAAGTCCTGCCTGTTTTTGCTCGCCATGTCATTCCCCGCCATGAGCTGGGCCAGCGAGGCCTTACCCGACTTGCCCGCAGTGACACAGTCGTTATTGACCGGAAAGTCCGTCTCCGTGGTGCTTGACCTGGGGCTCTGCAAACCGGGATCGAGCGACGTTGAGCCCACCAAAACCCGCGGAGGGCTGCGTATTGACGCCTTTCGCGTGACCGAAGACGGCACCCTGGCATTCGCCGACGATCATTTCAGCGTGAACCGTGACGGCAAGCCTATTAATCAATTTTTGCGCTATCGGGTGCACCCGGATGGCAGTGCCGAATTCAGCATGACGATATTCTCGGTGCCCGATTACCGGCAGATTGATAAAACGCTCACGTATCAATGCGGTATTGGCAAGGGTTTGAGTTTTTTTGCGGGGGGTTGAATTCAGGAGGGTTGAGAGTGCGCTGGCGGCATCGGACCAGCCCGCTCTCAATCACACGCTATCCTCGCGCTCAATGACAAGTATTCGAGCTTCGCCAAGAGGGTGAGCAACGTGCTCACAACCGATACCCGCAAAAAACACATCCCCCGCCGACAGCACAGCAATGTGTTCAATACCTAGATCGCGATAGTGCATTTCGACAACGCCGTCCAGAACCGCAAATACTTCCTCGCCATCGTTCACATGCCACTTGTAAGGCTGATCCGTCCAATGAAGACGCACTGTCGTGCCGTGCATGTTTGCAATATCCAGTGCCCCCCATGCGCGAGCAGCGGTGAACTCTTTACTTCGGATTACCTTCAATCGTTTTCTCCCTGGTGGCTGATAACGCATTGTTTGGCTTAACAATTTTATCCGGTGAGATTGAAAAACCATTTATGCCTCACTGGGTTTCAACGCACACCGGCGCGTAATCCAAATCGCCAGATAACTCTAACGTTTTGCAAGTGCTGCTCAGATATTCCCGTCTAGAGAGTAGATAAGAGGGGCAGTGATCGTAATCGGGCCATTTTTCATTAAATCGGCTGGTGGTTTTGGCAATGGCTGGGCGCGACGGATTAATCCTAGAGTGGCTGCGTCCAAGTCCGCATTGCCTGAACTTTGTACCAGCTCATAAGAAACGACATTTCCGTCGCCATCTATTGTAAAACGCAGTTGGTTTGTGCCTTCAACCCCGGCCAATTGTGAGGCGATTGGGTAACTCTTGAATTTATTCAAATGCGTTACGAGCCCGGCGCTCAGTGTTTTTTCTTGTTCGGCAGTGGAAGAGCAACCAGAGATTGCGCCGAGAAACACAAGGGCAAAAACAGTGGCTGGGAAAAATCTGAACATTCGAATGTCTCGCTATTTGGCAGTGCCATTCTCGCACAGGGCTGTTTTTAGCCTATCCGTACACTCAACTGCCCAGCAATAAAAACACAGTTTCAACGAAGTTGGATGACCTGTCCCTCCTTCCAGCCTCTACCCGCGAAGAAGCACTCAACGCCTACGCCTAACTTATGAATCAGCCTGCCGCCGCATGATCGGGTGAATCAACGGATGGAGAGCGTCATGGAAACGAAACATGAGCATGGGCCCTGGGTCGTTGATCCGGATGACCGAAGAAGATCGCGAGTCCCTACTGGGGCACAAGAACGGCAGCATAACCAATCACTACTCGGGCGCGGAGCTCGGGCATCTGATTGAAGCTGCGAACATGGTATCAGCAACCGATTCACGAGGGCCGGTCCTGACAATTTTGAAGAGAAAGAGGCATGAAAAAACGACAAGTCACGCAGATGTCACGCACATGAAAAAGGCCAATGCTGTGAACATTGGCCTAAGTCATTGAATAATATGGTCGGGACGGAGTGATTCGAACACTCGACCCCTAGCACCCCATGCTAGTGCGCTACCGGACTGCGCTACGCCCCGACTAGGCGTGTTACTGGGTTTGCTTCGCAACGAAGCGATCAGGAATATACCGCAAGCTTTTGAAATGTGGAAGTATTTTAAAAGCTCAAGTCACTTCTTCAACACCACCAGCACATCTTCGAGCTCGGAGATCATCTGGCGGATCAGTTGCTTGTATTGGGTGGTGTCGTCTTTGGCCTCATCACCGGACATGCGCTGACGCGCGCCGCTGATGGTGAACCCCTGGTCGTAGAGCAACGCGCGGATCTGTCGGATCATCAGCACGTCCTGGCGCTGATAATACCGACGGTTCCCGGTGCGTTTGACGGGGTTGAGTTGAGGAAACTCCTGCTCCCAATAGCGCAGCACGTGCGGTTTGACCGCACACAGCTCGCTGACTTCACCAATGGTGAAGTAGCGTTTGCCTGGGATGACGGGTAGCTCGTCGTTATGACTTGGTTCCAGCATAAGCCTCAACTCGGGCCTTTAACTTCTGCCCTGGACGAAAGGTGACCACACGGCGAGCCGTGATCGGGATTTCTTCTCCCGTTTTTGGATTGCGGCCAGGACGCTGGCGTTTGTCCCGCAGGTCAAAATTGCCGAAACCGGACAATTTGACCTGTTCGTTGTCTTCCAGAGCGTGCCTGATTTCTTCAAAAAACAGCTCGACCAATTCCTTGGCCTCGCGCTTGTTCAGACCCAGCTCTTCGTACAGACGTTCCGCCATCTCAGCTTTCGTCAAAGCCCCCATACGTCACTTCCTTAACGTGGCGTTTAACCTTTGTTCAAGCGAGGTGAGGATATTTTGTGTCGTGGTATTCACCTCATCGTCGTTAAGAGTGCGCGATGGATGCTGCCAGGTCAAGCCGACGGCGAGGCTTTTTCTATGCGGATCAATGCCTTTACCCTGATAGACGTCAAATAGCCTGAGGTCTGTCAGCCATTCCCCTGCATTTTCACGGATTACGTCCAGAACTGCAGTGGCGGCAACCTCACGATCGGCAATCAGGGCCAGGTCGCGGCGCACTTCAGGAAAGCGCGATAACTCGCTGAATTTCGGCATTTTGCCCGAAGCGACTTCCGCCAGAACCAGTTCAAAAACGAACACCGCACGGTCCAGCCCCAGGTTTTTCGACAACTCGGGGTGAATCGCGCCAACAAAGCCTACCAGGCGACCGTCGCGCTCAATGCGCGCTGTCTGGCCCGGATGCAGCGCAGGATGACTGCCCGGCACAAACGTGAAGGCGTCCAATGCACCGGCAAAGCCCAGTACCGCTTCCACGTCAGCCTTGACGTCGAAGAAGTCCACGGGATCGCGGCCCTGTGCCCAGCCTTCCGGCAAACGGCTGCCACAGACCACGCCAGCCAGCATCGGCTCTTGCTTCAGGTCGCCCAACTGACCGACAAAACGCAGGCCGCTTTCGAACATGCGCACGCGGTCTTGCTGGCGATTGAGGTTGTGGGAAAGCGCTTTGACCAAGCCTGGCCACAGCGATGAACGCATGGCCGCCATGTCATTGGAGATCGGGTTAGCCAGCAACAGCGGCTCGACGCCTGGGTTGAACAGCTCGAACTGCCTGGGATCGATGAAACTGTAGGTCACCGCTTCCTGATAACCACGGGCTACCAGCAGACGACGCAGCTCAGGCAGGTGCGCGCGCGCTTCGGCCTTGGGTTGCGGTGCCAGGCGAGCCTGTGGGTAACGAACCGGCAGGCGGTTGTAGCCGTACAGGCGAGCCAGCTCTTCGATCAAGTCGACTTCGAGACTGATATCGAAGCGATGGCTTGGCACATCAACGTGCCACTGCCCTTCCCCGCTGGCCGAAATGCCCAGCCCCAGGGCCGACAGCAATTGCTCGATTTCAGCAGGCGCGATCACCAGGCCAAGCATTTGCTCGACACTTTTGGCACGCAGGGTAACAGGCGCAACGGACGGCAGGTGCTGCTCGCTGACCACTTCGGTGATCGGGCCGGCTTCGCCGCCGGTGATTTCCAGCAGCAGGCCAGTGGCGCGCTCCATGGCTTCACGGGCCAGTTGCCAGTCCACGCCGCGCTCGTAACGGTGCGAGGCGTCGGTGTGCAGGCCGTAGGAGCGGGCCTTGCCGGCGATGGCGATCTGATCGAAAAACGCGCTTTCGAGGAACACATCGCGAGTGGTTGCGGATACGCCGCTGTGCTCGCCCCCCATCACACCGGCAATGGCCAGCGCTCGGGAATGGTCGGCGATCACCAGAGTATCGGCACGCAGGCTGACTTCCTGGCCATCGAGCAGCACCAGCTTCTCGCCTTCTTCGGCCATACGCACGCGGATGCCGCCGTTGATTTCGGCAAGATCGAAAGCGTGCAGCGGTTGGCCCAGCTCCAGCATCACGTAGTTGGTGATGTCGACTGCGGCGTCAATGCTGCGCACGTCGGCGCGACGCAGGCGCTCGACCATCCACAGCGGGGTTGGCCTGGCCAGGTCGACGTTACGGATAACGCGGCCCAGGTAACGCGGGCAGGCATTGGGGGCCAGCACTTCGACCGGGCGCACTTCGTCGTGCACTGCTGGCACGGCGGTGACTACCGGGCGGGTAACCGGTGCGTTGTACAGCGCGCCCACTTCACGGGCCAGGCCCGCCAGGGACAGGCAGTCGCCACGGTTCGGGGTCAGGTCGACCTCAATGCTGGCGTCTTCCAATTCGAGATAAACGCGGACGTCCTGACCCACGGGCGCATCCGCCGGCAGTTCCATCAGGCCGTCATTGCCCTCACCGATTTGCAGCTCGGCCTGGGAGCACAGCATGCCGTTGGATTCGACACCGCGCAGCTTGGCCTTCTTGATCTTGAAGTCGCCCGGCAGCTCGGCACCGATCATGGCAAACGGGATCTTCAGGCCCGGACGCACGTTGGGCGCTCCGCACACGACCTGAAAGGTCTCGGCGCCATTGCTGACCTGGCACACACGCAATTTGTCGGCATCCGGGTGCTGCTCGGTGCTCAGCACCTCGCCCACCACCACGCCGCTGAAAACACCGGCGGCCGGCGTCACGCTATCGACCTCAAGACCGGCCATCGACAGACGAGCAACCAGCTCGTCGCGATCTACCTGCGGGCTTACCCAGCCACGCAGCCATTGTTCACTGAATTTCATCCTGCTCTCCTAAAGATTCGTTACGACTAGCGAAATTGCGCGAGGAACCGCAAGTCGTTGTCGAAGAACAGACGCAAGTCGTTCACGCCGTAACGCAGCATGGCCAGACGCTCAACGCCCATGCCGAAGGCAAAGCCCGAGAACTCTTCCGGGTCGATCCCGGACATGCGCAGCACATTGGGGTGCACCATGCCGCAGCCCATCACTTCCAGCCAACCGGTCTGCTTGCAGACACGGCAGCCTTTGCCGCTGCACATCACACATTCCATGTCGACTTCAGCAGACGGCTCGGTGAACGGAAAGAACGATGGACGGAAACGCACGGCCAGTTCCTTCTCGAAGAACACCCGCAGGAATTCTTCAATGGTGCCCTTGAGGTCGGCGAAGTTGATATCGCGGTCAACCAGCAGGCCTTCGACCTGGTGGAACATCGGCGAGTGGGTGATATCCGAGTCGCTACGGTACACACGGCCAGGGCAGACGATGCGGATCGGCGGCTTGTTCGCTTCCATGGTGCGCACCTGTACCGGCGAGGTATGGGTGCGCAACAGCATGTTGGCATTGAAGTAGAAGGTGTCGTGCATCGACCGGGCCGGGTGATGGCCTGGGATGTTGAGCGCCTCGAAGTTGTGATAGTCGTCTTCGACCTCAGGGCCTTCGGCGATGCCGTAGCCGATGTGGGTGAAGAACTGTTCGATACGCTCCAGAGTCCGGGTGATCGGGTGCAGACCGCCCGACGCCTGGCCACGGCCAGGCAAGGTCACGTCAATGGACTCGGCCGCGAGCCTGGCCGCTAGATCGGCCTCCTCGAGCGACGCCTTGCGCGCATTGAGAACCTCGGTGACGCGCTCCTTGGCAACGTTGATCAGCGCACCGACTTGCGGACGCTCCTCTGCCGGCAAATTCCCCAGGGTCTTCATCACCTGAGTCAATTCACCCTTTTTGCCAAGGTAGTGAACCCGGATTTGCTCCAGGGCATTGATATCTTCAGCGCTATGCACAGCCTCAAGAGCTTGGGCAACGAGCGCGTCCAGGTTTTCCATGTACAGACTCCAGATACAAAATAGGGGAAGAGCTTGAAGGCTCTTCCCCTATTTATGACGTTTACCACCCTGGATTGCAGGAGCAACCCAGAGTGACTGTCGGGGGTACTTAAGCCAAGGTGGCTTTAGCTTTCTCGACAATCGCAGCAAACACCGCTTTTTCGTTCACGGCCAGTTCAGCCAGAACCTTACGGTCGATTTCGATGGACGCTTTTTTCAGGCCAGCGATGAAACGGCTGTAGGACAGACCGTTAACACGAGCACCAGCATTGATACGAGCGATCCACAGAGCGCGGAACTGACGTTTTTTCTGACGACGGTCGCGGTAGGCGTATTGGCCTGCCTTGATTACCGCTTGCTTGGCAACACGGAATACGCGTGAACGCGCGCCGTAGTAGCCTTTAGCAAGTTTCAGAATTTTTTTGTGACGCTTACGGGCCATGACGCCACGCTTAACACGAGCCATGAGTTACTTCCTCTATTCTTGATCCAAAATTAACGAAGGCGCAGCATGCGCTCGACTTTTGCCACGTCAGACGGATGCAGCAAGCTGCTACCGCGCAGTTGACGCTTACGCTTGGTCGACATTTTGGTCAGAATGTGGCTCTTGAAAGCGTGCTTGTGCTTGATACCGTTAGCAGTTTTCAGAAACCGCTTAGCAGCACCACTTTTAGTCTTCATCTTTGGCATGTTCGGATACTCCGCATTCAGTTGATAAACATAATCAGAAGGCCTGCCGTGCCCTGTTGATTACTTCTTCTTTTTCGGGGCGATGACCATGATCAGCTGGCGTCCTTCCATCTTAGGATGCTGTTCGACCGAACCGTACTCGAGCAGGTCAGCTTCAACCCGCTTGAGGAGTTCCATCCCCAGCTCCTGGTGGGCCATCTCACGGCCGCGGAATCGCAAGGATACCTTGGCCCTGTCCCCATCACTCAGGAAACGTACCAGGTTGCGCAGTTTTACCTGGTAATCCCCTTCCTCCGTCCCTGGACGAAACTTGATTTCTTTTACTTGAATCTGCTTCTGGTTCTTCTTCGCCGCGGCAACCTGCTTCTTCTTCTCGAAGATCGACTTGCCGTAGTCCATCACCCGGCATACGGGTGGGATTGCATCGGCGGAGATTTCCACCAGGTCCAATTTGGACTCTTCTGCAATACGAAGCGCTTCATCAATCGAGACGATGCCAATCTGCTCGCCGTCAGCGCCAATTAACCGAACCTCGCGTGCCGAGATATTCTCGTTGATCGGGGCTTTCGGTGCAGCTCGTTTATCTTGTCTCATTTCACGCTTAATAATAATTACTCCGAATCTGGGCGACCACGCCGGGAAACCGCTTGCGCGAGGAACTCAGCGAACTGGGCGACGGGCATCGAGCCCAGGTCAGCACCTTCGCGAGTACGCACAGCGACAGTCTGCATCTCGACTTCCCTATCTCCAATAACCAAAAGATAGGGAACCTTGAGCAAGGTATGCTCGCGGATTTTAAAGCCGATCTTTTCATTTCTCAAGTCGGACTTGGCACGAAATCCGCTTTCGTTGAGAGTTTTTTCAACCTCAGCGGCAAAATCTGCCTGTTTATCAGTGATATTCATGATCACTGCCTGGGTCGGAGCCAGCCACGCGGGGAACGCACCCTCGTAGTGCTCGATCAGGATACCGACGAACCGCTCGAACGAGCCGAGGATCGCCCGGTGCAGCATAACCGGGTGTTTACGGCTGTTGTCTTCGGAGACGTATTCGGCTCCCAGACGGATCGGCAGGTTAAAATCGAGCTGCAGGGTACCACACTGCCAGACGCGACCAAGGCAATCTTTCAGCGAGAACTCGATCTTCGGACCGTAAAACGCGCCCTCCCCTGGCTGCAGGTCGTACGCAAGGCCCGCACTGTCGAGCGCTGCGGCGAGTGCAGATTCAGCGCGATCCCACAGCTCATCGGAGCCAACGCGTTTTTCCGGACGAGTGGACAGCTTCATTTCGACTTCGGTAAAGCCAAAATCGCGATACACGTCCATGGTCAGCTTGATAAAGGCGGCGGATTCGGCCTGCATCTGCTCTTCGGTGCAGAAGATATGCGCGTCGTCCTGGGTAAAGCCCCGAACACGCATGATGCCGTGCAGCGCACCCGATGGCTCGTTACGGTGACAGGCACCGAACTCGGCCAGGCGCAACGGCAACTCGCGGTAGCTCTTCAGGCCCTGATTGAACACCTGCACGTGGCAAGGGCAGTTCATCGGCTTGATGGCGTAGTCGCGGTTCTCAGACTGCGTGGTGAACATGTTGTCGCCGTAGTTGGCCCAGTGCCCGGATTTTTCCCACAGACTGCGATCAACGACCTGCGGCGTCTTGATCTCCAGATAACCGTTGTCGCGCTGAACCTTGCGCATGTACTGCTCGAGCACCTGGTACAGGGTCCAGCCGTTCGGGTGCCAGAACACCATGCCCGGCGCTTCTTCCTGCAGGTGGAACAGGTTCAGGCGCTTGCCGATCTTGCGGTGATCGCGCTTCTCGGCTTCCTCGATGCGCTGGATGTAGGCGGCCAGCTGCTTCTTGTCAGCCCAGGCCGTGCCGTAGATCCGCTGCAATTGCTCATTTTTCGCGTCGCCGCGCCAGTAGGCACCGGACAGCTTGGTCAACTTGAACGACTTGAGAAAGCGCGTGTTCGGCACATGCGGGCCACGGCACATGTCGACATATTCTTCGTGGTAATACAGGCCCATGGCCTGCTCGTCCGGCATGTCTTCCACCAGACGCAGCTTGTAGTCTTCGCCGCGGGCGGTGAACACATCGATCACTTCAGCGCGCGGCGTGACCTTCTTGATCACGTCGTAGTCCTTCTCGATCAGCGCATGCATGCGCTGCTCGATGGCCGCCAGGTCATCCGGCGTAAAAGGACGCTCGTAGGCGATATCGTAATAGAAGCCTTCATCGATGACCGGCCCGATCACCATCTTCGCGGTTGGATACAGTTGCTTGACCGCATGGCCAATCAAATGCGCGCAGGAGTGGCGAATGATCTCCAGCCCCTCCTGGTCCTTGGGCGTGATGATCTGCAGGCTCGCGTCGCCAGTGATCAGGTCACTGGCGTCCACGAGCTTGCCGTCGACCTTGCCGGCCACGGTGGCCTTGGCCAGGCCCGCGCCGATGGATGCGGCGACTTCGGCTACGGAAACCGAATGATCGAATGAACGTTGACTGCCGTCGGGTAGAGTAATAGTTGGCATGGCGCCTCCTCTCCTAGTGGTGACCCCTACCAAAGGTCACGTGGGTTGGGATGAGCCAGTACAAGATCCAATACCAGGCCGTTCAGTGATGAACGCCTGCCTTACAGCGGCAGGAGCCTTTCGGCCAACCGATAATCGAACCAGAGTGACTGGATTGAGCTGAAAAGAAACATGGCAAGGTGAGCAATAGCGCACCCGAAAATAGCCAGGCGGACGATGCTAGCACAGATGAACGGTCATCGCGCCGACGACGTGTCTGTTGAGGCAATTTCCAGCCTTTATGGCCGCAAAAGTGAACTTGGACTGTACGACAGGCCTCAAACCCACCGAGAATCGCCGTTCGTCCTCGACCCAAAGGAGCATCCCATGATGCGTTTTACTTCGACCCTCGCTATCGCTGCCACCCTGAGCCTGCTGTCTCTCGGCGCTCAGGCTGCCGCCCCTTCCAACTGGCCAGCCGGTGCCCGCGAAGCCTTCGTCCAAGACTGCAGCGCCGCCGCCAGCCAGAACGTGGACGCCAAGACCGCCAAAGCTCACTGCGATTGCGGCGCCGACAAGATCAACGCCGAGTTGAGCACTGCCGAAATCAAAGAACTCATGACCAATCAGAACGCCAGCCCGGAGCTTAAAAACAAAGCCGTGGCCGCTATTTCGTCCTGCAAAGTCGTGAAGAAAAAGTAACACCGAGACGCCTTCAGACGCCTCTTTTGCTGGAAAAACAGCCTGAAAACTGCCTTTTCTCACAAATTACGCAGCTTTTACTGCTTTTTTTACCAGTTGATATTTCTGACGCAAGCCCCGTAGATCGGGGCTTTCAGCCGATCATTGCGCTAAACGCAACGCTATTGATTAGCAAACAATGCCTTGGGGGGCTCCCAAGCCGAACATTTCGACTATGATAGCCCGGTGTGCCCAGTTGGCCTGAGCAGCACAGCACTACTGAAAATATAAGTTTCTTGGAGATACACCATGTCTAATCGCCAAACCGGCACCGTTAAATGGTTCAACGATGAAAAAGGCTTCGGCTTCATCACTCCTCAAGGTGGCGGTGACGACCTGTTCGTACACTTCAAAGCTATCGAAAGCGACGGTTTCAAAAGCCTGAAAGAAGGCCAAACCGTTTCCTTCGTGGCTGAGAAAGGCCAAAAGGGTATGCAAGCTGCACAGGTTCGCGGCGAGTAATTCTCCGCTGAGCTAAAAAAACCCCGTCCATGTGACGGGGTTTTTTATGGGCGCTGCAAAAGCCTGGTGAAACTCAGCCGCAATTGACGCGCGTGATGACCAGATTGTCATCGGTATTCAGGTTCAAGCGGTCGGAGCGGTATTCCAGCGTGATCATATCGCTGGGCTTGAGGATCCGTGCGTTCTGCGCACCGGCGCGGGTGCGGGCCTGATCCAGCAACTGCGGCGAGGCTTTCTGGCCAACTGCAAATTCAGCAGCCTTCGACTCACAGCGGCTATGAGCTGAATCGGCCACGGCGGCGTCTTTACCTGGCTCAGAGGCACCCGGGGTGCTGCAACCCGCCAGTGCGAGTGCCGCCAACAAAGAACCGAATGATGCGAGCTTCCAAGGCATGAAGCCTCCTATGAAAAAAGTGGACAGAGATTGTGCGACAGTCGTCAGACCGATTGGTTTCAAGACGTAAAACGTGCGTAGGCAAGTCTGCCTGACTCAGCATCGGCATTCGCCCGGTCAATCGTCACCAGATATGAATGTGCTCAGTAGATGTCGATGTAGTCAAACGCCGGCACCGGCCAGTTCTGTTTCAACGCGTTGAAAATCTGCATGACCCAGACCTCGTCACTGGCGGCCACGTTACCGACATAACCAGAGCCTTTGGCCCAGGTTTCGAGGCGAAACAGCAGCCCGTCGATCTCCACACCGCCTACAGCCTTGCCGGAGGAGATGTACGCGATGCCCTCCCTGGTCACGCGCAATTGCGTATGTTCGTCGTCGCTGGCACTGGCGAGCAGCTGGCGCACGGCCGCCGGCGTCAGGTTATCCGGACTGTTCAGGTCAATCTGCACGCGGTGCTCCCCGGTCATTTAAAAAGGGAGGACAGTGTCGCACAGCCTTACCTGTTGCCAAACGCTTCATGCCTAAGTCGCAGTGCCAAATGCTGCGCAAAATGGTTAACTGCGCCCGTAAGAGCCGCGCTCCAGC
This sequence comes from Pseudomonas trivialis, assembly GCF_036864995.1. Taxonomy (NCBI): domain Bacteria; kingdom Pseudomonadati; phylum Pseudomonadota; class Gammaproteobacteria; order Pseudomonadales; family Pseudomonadaceae; genus Pseudomonas; species Pseudomonas trivialis. Next base: position 3,536,567 of record NZ_CP142151.1, read on the forward strand.
GCACTGCCGCCGTTTTTCCGACCCGTGAGCCCCGACCATGAGCACCGTTATTCTCCAAGCCGATATCAAAGCCAAGTGGCCTCAAGGACAAAGCTCCTACAGCCCAGGAAGCCCGGAAGAATTGGCGATCATTGGTATCGACCTACTGGTCAAGGAACTGGGCACACAAGCCGCGCAAGCGTTCATCAGCCAGGTATTCGAGAAATACCCGGCCGATCATACAGGGGCGCATGACCCCGAGCGCGAATGAGACCCGGCCGACGAGCGCCGACCGGAAAACCCGTTATTTCAGACGCGACAGACGCTCAGTCAGCAAGTCGAAAAAGCCCTGGGCGTCGCCGTTTTCAACCCAGAATGCATTTTTCGGTTGTTTCAGGCCGTCATACCAATCGACGATGGTCTGGCCGAAGGTCGGACCATCGCGGCTGTCCACGACCACATTGACCTCACGGCCACTGAACAGCGAAGGCTTGAGCAGGTAGGCAACGACAGTGGCGTCATGCACCGGACCACCCGGAATACCGTAGTGCTCCATATCGCCCTTGACGTATTCGTTGAGAATGTCGCCCACGATTTTGCTGGCGTTGTTGTTAATGTCGGCGATCTTTTTCAGGCGGGCTTCACTGGTCAGCACCTTGTGGGTCACGTCCAGGGGCAGGTAGGTCAGCTTGACGCCACTTTTGAGCACGATCTCTGCAGCCAGAGGGTCGGCAAACAGGTTGAATTCAGCCACCGGCGTGATGTTGCCACCGTTGAAGTGCGCGCCGCCCATCACCACCACTTCCTTGATGCCCTGGGTGATTTCCGGGTCCTGGGTCAATGCCAGCGCCAGGTTGGTCTGCGGACCGAGCATGGCGATCGTGATGCTGTGCGGCTTGGCAGCACGCAGGGTCTTGATCAGGTAATCCACGGCATTGCCTTCAGCAAGGCCTTTTTGCGGCTCATGCACGGTGACGCCGGAGATGCCTTCCTTGCCATGGATGTTCTCGGCATAGATCGGCGTGCGCAGCAGCGGCCGGGGCGCACCGGCGTACACCGGGATATCCTCGCGCCCTGCCCACTCACGCGCCAGGCGCGCGTTGCGGGAGGTCTTGTCCAGACGCACGTTGCCGGTCACGGTGGTCAGCGCACGAATGCTCAACTCATCCGGCGACGCCATGGCGAACAGCAGGGCCACGACATCGTCGGCACCCGGGTCGGTGTCGATGATCAGGTCAATTTTTTCCGCCGCCTGGGCGCTTGCAGCAGTGAGCGCGGACAAAAGCAGAACACTCCGGAACAGGTTTTTCAGGGTCGGGAGACTACGTTGCATAAAACACTCCTTGTCGTTGGGAAACTCTAGAAGGTGACGCCGGACACCAGCGCGATATTGCAATAAGGCTGGCACTCACCCGTGCGCACCACCGCGCGCGCCGAGCGGCTCAGTTGCTTGAACTGAGCGTGGCTGAGCAGGCGTCGCTCACCCAGTGCGGCCTGCTCGGTCAGGCTGTCGAGGTCGGCCAGCGCAGTCGGCTGCTTGAGCAGGATTTCTTCCGCCAGCACATGGCTTTCCACCTGCATCTCGCTCAGCACGATGCGCAGGGTGCTGATGAAATCGGGGATACCCTGGGTCAGCGCGAGGTCGATCAACTCGACGCCCGGCGGCACCGGCAAACCCGCGTCACCGATGACCAGAATGTCACCGTGGCCAAGGGAGGCGATCACACGGGAAAGGGCAATATTGAGCAAAGGGGTCTTTTTCATGAGGGCACAAAACCTTGAACGTCGTTTAGCGTGGGAATGGAAGGTTGCGCACCGTCACGCGTGACCGACAAAGCCGCAGCGACCTGACCAAAGCGAATGGCGTCTGCTTCGCTTGTGCCATTGACCAGCGCCGCAGCAAAACCACCGACAAAGGTGTCGCCGGCAGCGGTGGTGTCGACCGCCTTGACCTTCGGCGCCGCCAAGTGCTCGAAGCGCTCGCCATCGGCGAACAATGCCCCCTCGGCGCCCAGGGTAATGATGACCTTGCCTGCACCGGCCTTGATCAGTTGCGTCGCTGCCAGCCTGGCGCTGTCGAGGGAATCAACGATCACACCGCTCAGTGCGCTGGCTTCACTTTCGTTGGGGATCAGGTAGTCGATCGAAGCGTACCACTCGGTCGGCAGCGGGCCGCTGGCCGGCGCCGGGTTGAGAATCACTGTCTTGCCCAGCTCGCGGCCACGTTTGAGCGTATAGCCCACCGTGTCCATCGGCACTTCAAGCTGGCAGACAATCACTTCGCCAGCCTGCAATACGGCATCCACTGCGAGCATCGCTGCAGGCGTCAATTCACCGTTGCTGCCGGCGACAATGACGATCGCGTTCTGGCTGCCGTCATCCACCACGATCAACGCCACCCCGCTGGAGCCGTCCACCGTGCTGACGGCCTGGCAGTCGATACCCTCGACCAGCAGCGCATCGCGTAATTGATCACCATAGGCGTCAGTGCCCACGCAGCCAATCATGGCCACCTCCGCCCCAAGGCGCGCGGACGCGACGGCCTGGTTGGCGCCCTTGCCGCCCGGCACGGTCGAGAATGACTGACCGATCAGCGTTTCGCCGGCACGCGGCAAGCGACTGGCGCGGGTGACCAGGTCCATGTTCAAACTGCCTACTACCACTACTTTTGCTGGCATACATCAGTACTCATCAATTCGGTTCAGCGGTATTGCGCAAACGCACCAGCGACGGGCGCCGTCGACTCACGCAACACAATGCTCGGCGTCACGATACGTTGATCGATCGGCAGTTGGGGGGTAGCAATTCGTCGCAGTAACAGTTCGGCCGCCGTTTCGCCCAGTTGCACGATCGATTGCCCGACCGTGGTCAATGCCGGATAGACGTAGCGGCCCATTTGTATGTCATCAAAACCGATCACCGAAAGCTCGGCCGGCACGCGAATATTACGCTCCGCGGCTGCACGCAACACGCCGAAACCAATCATGTCGTTGCTGGCGAAAATCGCGCTGGGCGGGTTCTCGGACAACAACTTCACGGCGGCGGCGTAACCGCCGGTGCTGGTGAAATCGCTTTCCTCTGTGCGACCGGGCGCAACGTCCACCCCTGCCTCGGCGAGCGCACGGTGATAGCCCGCCAGGCGCATTCGCGCGACGCGGGTGTGACTGGGCCCGCCGATGCAGGCGATGTCGCGATGCCCCAGTTCAAGCAGGTGCCGAGTCGCGAGGTAAGCGCCCTCTTCGTGGTCAATGCGCACCAGATCGACATCTATGCCGTCCAGCGCGCGGTCGACAATGACCATGGGGGTGCGCACCGCGCTCAGGCCGGCCGCCAGGCCGCTGTCGTCGCCGCCTACCGAGGTGACGATCAAGCCGTCGATGCGCTTTTCCAGCAGCACCCGCAGGTAACTGCGTTGCTTGGCAGCGTTGTCATCGGAGTTGCACAGAATCACGCAATAACCGTTACGTTCGCAGTAATCCTCGATACCGCGGGCCAGCTCGGCGAAGTACGGGTTGAGGCTGTTGGGCACCAGCAGACCGATGGTGGCGGTGGTCTTGGCCTTGAGCGAGCGCGCGACGGCGCTCGGTACGTAGTCGAGCTGCTTGATCGCCGCCTCGACCTTGATGCGCACAGGCTCGCTGACCGGGCGTGTCTTGTTCACCACATGAGACACCGTGGTGTAGGAAATACCCGCAAGCGCTGCCACATCCTTGATCGTTGCCATGGTTCAGCCTCGCCGACTGGCGCGCTGGCTGCGGTAAGTGTCGAGGACCACGGCAATCACGATCACGGCACCGGTAATGATGCGTTTGGTGGGTTCCGTGGCACCGATCTGCGCCAGGCCTGCGGCCAGCACCGAAATAATCAACACGCCAAAAAACGTACTGATCACCGAACCGCGCCCGCCCATCAGGCTGGTGCCGCCGATCACTACCGCCGCGATCACTTGCAGCTCCAGGCCGGAACCAGCGTTCGGGTCGGCCGCTTCCAGGCGCGATATCTGGAACAACGCCGCCACACCGGCAAGCAGGCCCATCAGGCTGAACACCAGGATTTTATAGGGCTTGGGATTGATACCAGCCAGGCGCACGGCTTCTTCGTTGGTGCCGATGCCGATCAGGTAGCGACCAAAGACCGTGCGGGTCAGCACCAACTGGGCGACGATGATCACCAGCAAGGCAATGATGAACGACGGCGAAATACCGAAGGCGATCGGGTTGGACAGCCAGGCAAACGAGTCACCGATATAGGCCGTACGCGAACCGGTCATCTGGTACGCCACACCGCGCGCCATTTCCAGCACGCCGAGCGACACAATAAAGGACGGAATGCGCCAGGCCACGGTGATCGAGCCGGTGATAGTGCCGGCCAATGCGGCACAGCCCATGCCCAGCACGGCGGCCGGCAACACGCTCCAGCCCCAGCTCAGAATGGCCACGCTAACTGCCGACGCGGCCAATGCCAGCACCGATCCCACCGACAGGTCGATGCCGCCGATGATCAGGATGAAGGTCATACCCACCGCCAGCACCATCAGGTCCGGGATCTGGTTGGCCAGGGTGCTGAAGGTGTCGTAGGACAGGAAGTGATCGCTGAGTACCGAAAACAGCGCGATCATCGCCAGCAAGGCGCCCGCAAGCCCGAGGTAAGTGCCCAGGCCGTAGAAATTGCCGCCAGTCTTGCCGGGGAAGTTGTAGTTTTCATGGGGTATCCCTAAGCACTGCGTCGTTGAGCAGCGCATCACGTTTCTGATAGCCGGCAAACGCGGCGGCGAGCAATTCGTCCTGGGTCCAGCTGTCGCGCTCGAAGGTCTCGATCAGGCGCCCGGCAGACAGTACGCCGATGCGGTCGCAGATCAGCATCAGCTCGCGCAGGTCACTGGACACCACCACCAGCGCTTTGCCCTGACGGGTCAATTCGCCGAGCAAGGCATAAATATCGAACTTGGCACCGACATCGATACCGCGGGTGGGCTCATCGAACAGCATCACCTGGCAGTCGCGCTCCAGCCAGCGGCCGATCACGACTTTCTGCTGGTTGCCGCCGGACAGTTCCGAGACCAATTGTGCCGGGCTGGAACTGCGAATGCGCATGGCGTCGATCTGGCGCTTGGCCAGGGCCGTTTCATCGCGGCTGTTGACCACCCCGCCGCCGGAAATCTCCGGCATGTTGCCAAGGGCGATATTCGCGCTGATCGACTGGGTCAGCAGCAGGCCCTCGCCTTTGCGGTCTTCGGTGATCAGGGCGATACCGTGCCCCACTGCGTCGACCGGCGAGCGAATGCTCACCACCTTTGCCGGCGAACCCAGGGCGACGGTGCCGCTGTCGGCCAGGTCGGCACCGAAGATAAGGCGCAGCAGTTCAGTGCGGCCGGCGCCGATCAAGCCGGAAATGCCATAGATCTCGCCGGCGCGTACCTCAAAGGACACATCGCGAACCTTGTCCGACCGTGTCAGGCCTTTGACCGTCAAGGCCGGGCCGCCGATGTTGCGCGGGCCCAGGTCAATCTGTTCGCCCAGCTCACGGCCGACCATCAAGGTGACCAGTTGCTCGCTGTTGTAATTGGCCATCGGTTCGGCACACACCAGCTTGCCATCACGCAATACCGCAATGCGCTGGGCGACGCGGGCCAGTTCTTCGAGCCGGTGTGAAATATAAATGATCGCCACGCCCCGGGCCTGCAGACGGGTGATCTGTTCAAACAGCATCTCGACTTCACGGGCCGTGAGCATCGCTGTGGGTTCGTCGAGAATCAGTACGTGGCAGTCGCCGATCAGGTTGCGGGCTATCTCGACCATCTGCTGATGGCCAATGCCCAGACTGCCGACCAGCGTGTCCGGGTCGATCGCGTCCAGGCCAACCTGCGCCATCGCTTCGATCGCTGCTTTACGCAGTTGCTTGCGGTTGATCCAGCCACCATGGCTGGGCAGGTTATGCAGGAACAGGTTCTCGGCCACGGTCAGGGTCGGCAGCAGGTTGAGCTCCTGCATGACCATGCGCACACCCAGGGCTTCAGCCTCGGTGCGGCTGCCCGGCTGGTAATCCTGGCCGTTGAACTGCATGTGCCCGGTGGTGGGCGTGACCAGCCCGCCGATAATCTTCGACAAGGTGCTTTTGCCTGCGCCGTTCTCGCCGGTAAGCGCCAGCACTTCCCCGCGATTGAGCGTCAGCGTGATGTCGGACAGCACCGGTTGGGCATAGGTCTTGCCGATACCGCTGACCGAAAGGACAGCCGCCTGGGCGGAAGGTGACATAGGAAAATCTCCAGGCGCCCGCTCAGGACGAGCGGGCGCTGTTGGGTGCTGCCAGGATTACTTCTTGAGGACGAGTTCGACCGGGGTTTCGATCACGCCGTCCTTGGCATCGACTGTTTCACCCTTGACCAGCTTGAGCGCGTTCTGCAGACCGAAAACGGCTTGCTGGGCAGCGGCCTGGTCAGCCGTTGCGAGAACGCGGCCGTCCTGCAACATCGGCTTGATGGCTTCGATATTGTCATAGCCCACCACCAGCACCTTGCCGGCCTTGCCTGCTGCACGAACTGCGGACACAGCACCGAGGGCCATGTTGTCGTTACCGGCCAGCAGCGCCTTGAGGTCCGGGTATTCGCTCAACATGGCCGATGCCACTTTCTGGCCCTGGTCGATTTCCCAGTTGCCCGATTGTGTGGAAACGATCTTCATGCCGGCAGCGTCCATCGCGTCCTTGAAGCCTGCGGTGCGCTGCTGGGCGTTGGTGGTGGTCGGGACGCCTTCGATAATGCCGACCTTGTCACCCGAAGCCAGTTGCTTGGCCAGGTAATCACCCACCAGCTTGGCGCCTTTGCGGTTGTCAGGGCCTACGAATGGAATGTTCAGGTTTTTGCTTTTCAGTACGTCCGGGTCGAGACGGTTGTCGATGTTGACGATCTTGATGCCGGCATCGGAGGCTTTCTTCAGCACGGTGACCAGCGCCTTGGAGTCGGCGGGGGCGATAACGATGGCGTTGACCTTGGCCAGGATCATCTGGTTGACGATATCGATCTGGGCGCTGGTATCGGTTTCGTTCTTGATACCGTTGGTGATCATGTCAAAGTCGGCGGCATGATCTTTCTGGTAGGCCTTGGCACCATCCTGCATGGTCACGAAAAATTCGTTGGCGAGAGACTTCATCACCAGGCCGACCTTGGGTTTGGCGGCGGCGTCATCGGCGAATGCAGAGGAGAGAGGCAGAGCAGCGGATGCGGCAGCAAGCACAGCGACAGCGAGAAGACGTGCAGCGAATGGCAGCTTCATGGGTTCACTCCGATCTTATGATTATTGTAAGCAACGCTTGCACCGAAATATCTCGCAAACGTTTGCGTTAATCGAACTATGAGAACCTTGTCGAGATTTGTCAACGCCGGAAAAGTGCCTTTCATTCAATCCTCCAACACGCGACGTTACGGTTCGTATGCTCTGCTGTTTAAACCTCGCCTGCGCCAGCTCGTTCTTTAAAACGACAGGCTGCTGCCTGCCCGTCGCTCATCACCTGACAGCAGGTGGCGGTTATTGTCGGACAACCGAACGCGCTATCGCCCAATTGTTCGGAAAGCCGGACAGACGCGCTGTTTTACAATCCAAAAAATCATAAATAGTTGTTTTAAATCAAAATCTTAATTTATATCGCCTGCCAGAATCAGGCTGGTACAAATCCTGCTCCTCCCCTGCACCTCGACGCGTTCAGATACGCCCGAGGGTTCTAGATGAACCTGCAACAGCACTCATCAAAAACCAGAGAGAAAAATAATGAAATCTGCATTGAAAACTTTTGTACCGGGCGCTTTGGCCCTCCTGCTGCTGTTTCCCGTTGCCGCCCAGGCAAAGGAAGTCGAGACCAACACCAAACTCTCCAACGTAGTGATTCTCGCCACTGGCGGCACAATTGCTGGCGCCGGCGCCAGTGCGGCCAACAGTGCCACCTACCAGGCGGCCAAAGTCGGCATCGAACAACTGATCGCCGGCGTTCCTGAGCTTAGTCAGATTGCCAATGTTCGCGGCGAACAAGTGATGCAAATTGCGTCTGAAAGCATCAACAACGACAACCTGTTGCAACTGGGCCGACGCCTCGCGGAGCTGGTCGACAGCAAGGATGTCGACGGCATCGTGATCACCCATGGCACCGACACCCTGGAAGAGACCGCCTACTTCCTCAACCTGGTGGAAAAAACCGACAAGCCTATCGTGGTGGTCGGCTCGATGCGTCCAGGCACCGCCATGTCAGCCGATGGCATGCTCAATCTGTACAACGCCGTTGCCGTGGCAAGCAGCAAAGAGGCACGCGGCAAAGGTGTGCTGGTGACCATGAACGACGAAATTCAGTCGGGTCGCGATGTCAGCAAGATGATCAACATCAAGACTGAAGCGTTCAAGAGCCCATGGGGCCCGTTGGGCATGGTGGTTGAAGGCAAATCCTACTGGTTCCGCCTGCCTGCCAAGCGCCACACCATGGATTCGGAATTCGATATCAAGACCATCAAGAGCTTGCCGGATGTGGAAATTGCCTACGGCTACGGCAACGTGAGCGATACCGCCTACAAGGCCCTGGCCCAGGCTGGCGCCAAAGCCATCATCCACGCCGGTACTGGCAATGGCTCGGTGTCGTCCAAAGTGGTTCCCGCGCTGGTGGAACTGCGCAAGCAGGGTGTTCAGATCATCCGCTCCTCCCACGTCAACGCCGGCGGCATGGTGCTGCGCAACGCCGAACAGCCTGACGACAAATACGACTGGGTTGCCGCCCTGGACCTGAACCCGCAGAAAGCGCGGATTCTGGCGATGGTGGCGCTGACCCGCACCCAGGACAGCAAGGAACTGCAACGGATATTCTGGGAATACTGATTCCTGACGCCGTCCTGTAGGAGCGAGCTTGCTCGCTCCTACACCAACCAACCCAAATTACCGTCAGACGGACCTCTCGGATTTTAAGCAGTTGCGAAATTGCCTACAGTTAAATACTGTATGTGCGTACAGCTTATTAAGGAATACTCCGTGGCAAAGTCCTCTCCCGCCGTTGCAACAGCGCCTGACGCCTATCAGCAACTAGCCGTTCGCGTGCAAAAAATCATCAATTCGACCAATGCGCAAAAAGCCAAGGCAGCCTTGATCTTCCGCCTGCCGGAAGAACCTGAGGATGAATGGGCACGTTTGCTGGAGGAAATCGCGGAAAACGACAACGTCACCCTCGCCTATCGGGACGATGGCGGTGTGCAGATTTTCTGGGTTGTGCCGAAGGAAGATTGATTCAATGAGTGTCCGTTTTATTGCTGTGTGCTGCCTGTTATTCGCCATCACCGCCCACGCCCAGGCACCCCGAACGTTCAGTGAAGCCAAGAAAGTCGCATGGAAACTCTACGCCCCGCAATCCACCGAGTTTTATTGCGGCTGCAAATACACCGGCAACCGTGTCGACCTGAAAGCCTGCGGTTATATCCCGCGCAAAAATGCCAGTCGCGCCGCGCGTATCGAGTGGGAACACATCGTCCCTGCCTGGCAGATCGGGCATCAGCGCCAGTGCTGGCAAAACGGAGGGCGCAAGAATTGCACGCGCCATGACGCTGTGTTCAAGCGCGCCGAGGCGGACCTGCACAACCTGGTGCCGAGTATCGGTGAAGTGAATGGTGATCGTAATAACTTCAGTTTTGGCTGGCTGCCAGTACAAAACGGGCAATACGGCTCATGCCTGACCCAGGTCGACTTCAAGGCGAAGAAGGTCATGCCACGACCGTCGATTCGCGGCATGATTGCTCGAACCTATTTTTATATGAGTAAACAATACGGGTTGCGCCTGTCGAAACAGGACCGGCAGCTGTATGAAGCCTGGAACAAGACCTATCCGGTACAAACCTGGGAGCGCCAGCGTAACCAGACCGTTGCCTGTGTAATGGGGCGCGGCAATGAGTTTGTCGGCCCGGTCAACCTGAAAGCCTGCGGCTGAAAGTGGGCGGGGACCCGCCCAATTGGCGTTACTGCGCCGCCTTGTGCTCGATGATTTCCGACACGGTATCGGTCTTCTTGGCGCGGGCCATTTTTTCCGCGAGCAATGCCTGCTTGGCTTCAGCTTCAGCCTTGCTGGCGAACGGCCCGAGCAGTACCTCGTCCTTGCCGTCCACCTTGACGATATAAAAACTGAAACCATGCTCCAGCAACCAGGCCGTCAGGTCGGTGATCGCCTGTAACTTGTGGTCTGGCGGGCCTACGCGCAGGTCCCATTCCTGGGCGGCAATCGCACCGCTCTGCGGCTGGCTCTGGCTCGCGGCAGCCCTGGCCTTGGGCGCCTCGACAGGCTTACCCTCACCGCAACCGGCCAATGCCACCACCGCCATTGCCATCGCTACTTTACGCACTGCCCTGCTCCTTTAAGGAAAAGAGGCAACTTTATCATCCACTGTCTATTCTGGCCTTCATAAACCTTGGCTTAAACAATGCGAATGATGTATCGCAGACCTGTATGATGCCGCCATGGGAATTAATGTCGCCTCTATGCGTCCTAAAAGAGGCAGTCACAGGGAAGCGCTTAGCAGTAAGCTACACACATCCGACACCTGCCCTGTCTGAAACATGTGTCCTTAAAAGTAATCAAGGAGAAGTCCATGCTGATACTCACCCGCAAAGTTGGTGAAAGCATAAACATCGGTGATGACATTACGATCACCATTCTGGGCGTCAGCGGCCAGCAAGTAAGAATCGGCATCAATGCTCCGAAAGACGTTGCCGTGCATCGCGAAGAGATCTATCAGCGCATCCAGGCCGGCCTTACCGCTCCGGATAAAAACCAGACGCCTTGAAGCGCACTCAGTAGCCAGCCTTTTCGTTCACTGTCACGGCTGGCGAAGACCCATTCGATTCAATCGCGCCTTTTTTCATGCTCCGGCCCCCGTCTTCGCCGAAGATGAAACTGTTCCGATGCCCGGAACTTGTTGCGCGATCCCAAGCCCAATTCCTGATACTACTCACTACCGCCCAAGCAAACTCGGGAGCCTGTCGATGAGGTATTCCTCAACGAAACGCTTTGCCCTCCATTCCTGGATGATTGTCCTGCTGATCGGACTGGTCTTCGTGGGTGTGGAATTTGGCTTGAGGTTCGAAGTAGCTGGCGCGGATGCCCCTTCGTGGCTGGATCTGGCATTGCTGCTTGGAGCTTATCTATTCGTGTTTTGCCTCAAACCGCTTCAGAAGACAGTGCAACGCAAGTTGTGTCAGCACGCCATTCAACGTGCGCGGCAAAAATCCGCAGGTTGAAGGCCTATCTGATCGCCGGTATTTACAGCCATGCAGCAGCGCCTATGCTTGGGCTTGCACGGTCAGTAAAGGGTGCTGAAACAGATGGAAACGCTCAACAAATCCCAAATCGAAGCCGCACTGGCAGCCCGTCTGCCCAGCTACAGGATCACCTGCACGCTGCACGCGGATGGCACACTTTCAGCCATGCTCAGCAGTCCCGAAACCGACCACTTCGCGATTACCGGCATCGTCCGCTCTCACTATAATGGCGAGCAAGCCATTGCCCGCCTTGCCAATGAAATACTCAGAGAAATGGTGCTTTCGCGTCAGGGCATGAAAAACAGCCGGCTGCACACGCCACCCGATCATTCCGACAACGTGAAAGGCCGAGACCGATAACCGGCTCGACCTTTTCGTATCAGCTCGCCAGGCTCCGCAGGTACAGCAAACCCTTACTGTCACGTTGAACATGAATGTGCTCGTAGCCATCGATGCACGCGTGCGCCGTCACCATCGGCGTGAGGTGGGTCGAGGTCACGACCATCACATCCGCTCCCGCTGCCTCCCCGGCTCGAATTCCGACCGTAGCGTCCTCGAAAACCAAACAATCCTGGACGGGTACGCCAAGTCGTTGCGCTCCCAATACGTAGCAAGCAGGGTCCGGTTTACCTCGGGCGACGTCCTCCGCCGTCACCAGCACAGCCGGCGGGGCAATGCCCGCGACTCGCAGGCGCCGCAACGCCAACGCTCTGGGCGCGGACGTTACCAGCGCCCATTGATCACCCGGCAGGCCATTGAGGAACTCAACTGCGCCAGGTATCGCCACAACGCCTTCGACATCATCAAGTTCAGCCTGGGTTATCCATTGTGCCTCCACGTCGGGATCCACACCGGGCAGTGCCTGGCGCGTGATCGTATCGATCGCGCGCGCGCCATGGATCGTCTTGAGGAACGCCGCCACATCCAGACCGTGGCGTTCGGCCCAGGTACTCCATACCCGCTCTGCGGCGGCGATGGAGTTAAGCAAGGTCCCATCCATATCGAACAGAAAGGCGCGGTACGGTCGTGCAGGTAAAGCTGAACCTTGGATGGACACTGCGTGGCTTCCTCTTGAGCTGTAGGCGTAAACGGCCCGATGCAATCTACGGCTCAGCCTGACGCTTGTAAACGTCATCGGCACTGCGGCCTTTCATTACGAACTTGTCATCGTCCTGTTGGCCGTCTGTTCGGATCGCCTGGTTACTCTGAACTCACTGCCAGGCCCGGCAGCCGACTTCTGAGAGAGGAACCAACATGAAACGATTTGTCGCAGGTCTTGCCGCTTTGCTCGTCACCGCTTCGGTATTCGCTGCCGAGCCCGCCTCAGATACAAGGGTAATCCACGATAAAACCGGCTTCTTCGTGCATCTGGATATCGCCAGGCAACTGTCGAGCAGCGACACTTATGGCCAGTGCGGCATCGTGCCTGCGCAATTGCGCTACCTCGATAACCAGAACCGCGAACACGTGCTCGACTACAAGGTGCAAGCCATCGGTTGCCCCAGTGAGAATTGATCACGCTAAACTGGCGCCACCTACTGAAACAGGGCAACTCCCATGAACATCCTCGTCGTCGAAGACGAACCCAAGGCCGGTAATTACCTGCTCAACGGCTTGCAGGAGCTGGGTTATTCCGTGAGCCTGGCGCGCGATGGTGTGGACGGCTTGCACCAGGCGCTGGAAACGCCGTTCGACGTCATAGTGCTGGATGTGATGATGCCGAAAATGGATGGCTGGGAGGTGCTGCGGCGCCTGCGCAGGGAAGCGGACACGCCCGTGCTGTTTCTCACCGCCCGCGACGACATCGCAGACCGCATCAAAGGGCTGGAACTGGGCGCCGATGACTACCTGATCAAGCCTTTCTCGTTCGCCGAACTGGTCGCACGCCTGCGCACTCTGACCCGGCGAGGCCCGAGCCGCGAAGAAGAACAGGTGAACATCGCCGATCTGCAGATAGACGTGCTCAAGCGCCGCGTCACCCGCGCCGGCACGCGGATCACACTGACCAATAAGGAGTTCGCCCTGCTGCACCTGTTTGCCACCCACCCCGGCCAGGTACTGTCGCGCTCGCTGATCGCCTCACGGGTGTGGGACATGAATTTCGACAGCGACACCAATGTGGTCGACGTGGCCGTGCGGCGCCTGCGTCTGAAAATCGACGACCCGTTCCAGCTCAAACTGATCCACAGCGTGCGTGGCATTGGCTACCGCTTCGATACCCAGCCATGAGCCGCCGCCCTTACTCCCTCACGTTACGCCTGGCATTGATCTTTGCCCTCCTCGCTTTCGCCCTGTTGACCACCCTTGGCGTGGCACTCTACCGCGAGCTGGAGCAGGAGCTGGTGCGCCGCGACGACGCGGCGCTGATATCGCGGGTTGATCAACTGCGCAACCTGCTCAACGACAGCAACACCCTGGAACTGATCCGCACCAAACCGGAATTGTTCCAGAATATGCTGGGCAATCGCGAATCGGTGCTGAGCATTGCCGCGCCAGGGCAAAAACCGCTGCTGCTGGTAAACCCCGCGAACATCGAGCTGCCTCCTGTCAATCCGGTGCCCAAAGACCACATCCTCGCACTGAGTGACGTACAACACCTCCCGGGAATCAATGGCGTACCCTTTTCAACCGTCGCCGCCTCCATCGACTCCGGCGACCTGGGCAGCCTGCAAGTGACCAGCGGGCGCCTGATGACCGAGCGCACCGCCGTGCTCGCCAGCTACCGGTTGAGCGTCTATATCCTGGCCAGTATCGCGGCGCTCATCCTCGCCGTGGTGGGCTACATACTGGTGCGCCGTGGGCTGCTGCCCTTGCGGCGTCTGGCCCGGCATGCGCATGGCATCGGCGTGAGCAACCTGGCCGAACGCCTCGACGGTCGCGGTGCGCCCAGGGAATTGCTGCCAATGATCGAGTCGTTCAATACCATGCTGGAACGCCTGGCCAAGGGCTTTGTGCAACTGGGCCAGGTGTCCACCGACATGGCCCATGAACTGCGCACACCGATCAACAACCTGCTGGGAGAAACCCAGGTCGCCCTGCAACAGGACCGCAGCATCGAGAGCTACCAGCAACTGCTCGCATCCAATGTCGAAGAGCTGGAACGCCTGGCGCGGATGCTCGACAACATGCTGTTCCTGGCCCGCACCGATCCCGCCAGTGCCCTGCGCCAGCGACAGGAATTGAGCGCAGCCGATGAAGTACAGCGCATAGCCGATTACTTCGAGGGCCTGGCCGGTGATGCGGGCATGCGCATTCTGGCCATGGGCGAAGGCGTGATCTGGGCCGAACCGATGCTGCTGCGACGAGCACTGGCCAACCTGTGCGCCAACGCCATCAAATATGGCGCGCCCGACTCCGACCTGTTGATCCAGGCGATACCCGACACGGAGGGTGTTCGTCTGAAAGTCAGCAACCAGGGCACGACCATTCCAGCCGAGCATTTGCCACGCTTGTTCGAACGGTTCTATCGGGTGGACGAGTCTCGAGAACGCTCTGCCCAGTCCAACGGGCTCGGACTGTCGATTGTAGCGACCATCATGCAGTTACATAACGGCCGATACGGCGTAAGCAGCGAAGCCGGAGTGACGTCTTTCGAGCTGGTCTTCCCTCGGCGGGAGGACTGAGCGCGACACGGAAAACCTCGGTGGTATTTTGCAAAACACTTGCGGTCACAGACCGGTCAAACACCCACTATTCTGATCTCCCAAGCGCTATCTCACATTGTTCAAAAAACAGGTGTCCGGCTTTGGAGAAAAAACAGTATCAATTCGCAGCAGTAAATACGTTGAACATCCCGGCTCAAGGCGGAGACGGTGGAGGTCATGACGGAGACTCAGGCATGGAAAAACGCATGGGCCTACTGGAAAAAGGGCTGGCTGAGATGAAAGAAAAACTATTCGCCGTTTCGAGCAGGACTGACGCCATGGAGCAACACTCCACCGCCATCGAAAAGCACTTCGCAACCAAGGCGGACCTGGCAACCACCGAGCTGAATCTCATCAAATGGTACGTCGCAACCGCATTTGCGATGACATCACTGGCCTGCGCCATTACCTTCGGCCTTGGCCGACTTTTGATCACCTGACGCAACCGGCGGCCAGTCAGCTGATTTGACGCGTATGGCGCCGCACGAAGCGGCGCCACATTTCAGAGCAAGCGCTTCTGAAAAAAGTGGCGCCGGTGACCCGGCGGGTAATCAACAATCTGGCCGACCTCAGTGAAACCCAACTTGCGATAAAACCCGGGCGCCTGAAAGCTGAACGTGTCCAGCCAGATGCCGGTACAGCCTTTCTGCTGGGCCAGGTCTTCGGCAGTACACATCAAGCGCGTGCCGGTGCCCTGGGTGCGCATCTGATCGGGGATGCTCAGCAGCTCGATGAACAGCCACCCGTAGGAAATTTTTCCGTAGAGTCCGCCCACCACCTCATCAGTAGCGGGATCGCGCAGCAGGATGCCCACGGTTTCAAATGGCATACTGCCTGTGTGACTGAGGTTGTAAGCCCTCAGCGGCTTGAGAATCGCCTCACGCTCCTGCTCCGTTACGTCGAACGACACCTCCATCGCCAGCTCCATTGCCCTCTCCTGCATTCAGTGCAAACACCATTAGTATGACTTTAATTTCAAGGCCTATACTCAGCGCAGTAACGACGCGTTCCCACGCCGGGCTCACGGTGATTCAGCCAAAAAAGGTAGCGATCATGTATGCCGGACAAATGAGTAGCATGGCAACAACAAATGGCGAAATACGGTGCCAATTGATTGCGCAAATTATTTGCCTGCTAGCGGTGGCTTCGCTTTTCTGCTGATTGGGGTTGCCACCTCTAAACAGCAATCTAAGCGGCCTGGCGACACATAGCCCGGTTCAGGGGCCATACGCGAGCTTGCGCCTTCAGTTCGGTCCCTTGTCGACGCGTTAAAAGCATCAACATCCCTCTCCAGCCATCAAAGCGCGACACAACGACTGTCACTTTAATGCAGGACCATCCCATGGCGGGACAGGAGTCGCGCTGAAGTAAGTCGACCACGGGTCGATTTAATCGGACAACTCATAACCGGGTACTTTTCATGCTGATCAATCTTAATATTCCAGCCTCAGTCCCCACTCCTCCAGCGTCCAAAGACACAGCTGATGCCGCGAAAGCTGACAGCCCAGGCAGCCTGACGGTCAGCCTTGACCATGACGCTAAAGGTTCGGCCGGCGTGGGCGGTAGCGATGCACCGCCGGCCAAGCAAGAGTCGGAAACGGTCAAGGAACTGAAAAAACAAATCGAGCAGTTGCAAAAGCAGCTACTACAGCAACAGCAGGCGCTGCAAAAGGCGCAGTCCAGTAACGAAAACGCAGAGGCAAAGGCCGTAACGATCGCAGCGGCGCAAGTGCAGGTGGCAAGCACATCAGCTGCTTTGCAGACGGTGAGCGCAGCCTTGTTGCAGGCTGTGACCAGTGAGGGCAAGAGCAGTTCGGGCTCGTTGGTCAGCACCACCGCATGACTGGCCGGCAGCCAGGCCCTGTTCGAACAGAGCCTTGGTGTGAGGCTGATTGTTTATTTCCCTTCATCGAGTCGTGGTTCGGATAACTGAATCATAGGCAAAGAAAGCCGCTCTCGAACGAGAGCGGCATACACCCGCAATACCTACCTCGGGCGCCGATACCCCATTAAACGAGTGTCATCACGTCCAGGCGGCCGCCAGCACGGGCTGCAAAGCTGGCTGCTCATTCGGCGTGAAAGTCACTGTGCCAGGCGCCGACGGCGAGAATGCCGCCATGGCTCTGCACCAGGCTTTCAACGTCACTGCCCAGCAATCGATGCCGATCCCCCGCCATAATATCCTGCGGGCGTTCGGGAGTACTTGCATACCAGTTATGCAGCGTCACCTCTTGCTGGCTGCCAATGACCGATATCTGCAAGTCCAGGCCGTCATGCCCGAACCAGAGGCGCTCCGGGCTGACGTCCTGACCGAACACCAAATGTCCCATCGCGCCACTGAATTCAAGATCGTTGTCCCCGTGTCCGACTTCAACGGTGGACATGCTGCCGCTAACCAGAACGCGGTTGTTGCCATTGCCCAGCTTCACCGTCGTGAAGGCCCCGCTGTCGTTGATGCTGTTGTTGCCATCACCGACCGTGAGTGTGTTGATGTCCCCGACGATCACGTTATGACCATCACCCAAGGTGATCTGCGCACGACTACCAGTGACATTGATGTTGTTGTCACCGTTGCCACCTACCAATTTCGCCCCCATGGCTTCGACGTTGATCGTCTTGTTCTCGTCCCCCAGGGTGACATCGACGAAGAACCCCTTGACCGTCATTACGTTGGGGTCGACTACACCTTCCGCCGCGTCAACCGTCGAAAACGGACTAAGAATAAGCGGGTCGCGCGACGAAATCGTCACCGGGTCCACTGGCACCGGTGTCGGACGCACGCGTGCCCGGTCACGAATCGACGCATAGGAGGAGTCTGAATTTTCAGTCATGTTGGGGATATCGTCGAACTTCAGCCGTGGGTCCTGGCCCCTCGGGATATCCGGAACAGTCACCGGTGTGCGAGTTAAATCCTCCAGATCACGGGTGGACATATCAACAAGCGGGATATCTGGAATCACGATCGGTCGCGGGTTCGGCGTATCCACAGGGCTGCGCCCGGGTTGATCACGTCCTGTCGCTCCGATGTCCGGTACCGGCGAAGGTGCCAACGAACCGACACCGCGCTCTGCCAGGATTTGCTCGACCGTCTTGTGTTCCGGCACGCCTGGATTCAGTTCGATGCCACGCTCGGCGAGTATCTGCTCGAGCGTTTTGTGTTCAGGCAGAGTGATGTCTGGAATCGTGACCGAAGGAGATAACACCGGATCGACCACGGGCACGGTAACCGACGGCGACAATTCAGTCGGTGGCAACGGCAGCACCACTGACGGCTTGTCTACCTCCGGGTGCTCGACAATCGGCGTCGGCGTACCCGGCACCGTTACCGACGGAGTTTCGGACGCCGCAGGCACAGGGCCGATCATCGGTACCACTTCCGGGGCATGCTCGGCAAAGATAAAGTCCGTGGCACTAACCTGCGCGACATCCAACGCATCCAGATACAGCAGGTTAACGTTTGAATCAGTGCCGTGAGCACCGATACGCGTTACATAAACTCCGTGAATCTGTGTTAACCCGTTGAGGGTAGCTCGATTTTTATGTTCGATGATCAATTGATTAAAGTCGGTGACTCCGGTCTGACGCAGGTCGATCTTGTCGACCCCATGGCGGAAGCCGCGCAAGGCGTTGTTGTAGTCCTTGGACCCTGACTGCTCAGCAACGACAAACACGTCCGACGTTGCGCTGTCATGGCTGTAAAGGGTGCCATTCAACGACGCCACCATTCTGCCCTGGGCATCGCTGCTGTACATCACCCCCTTGCCGCCACCGTTGAGTATTACGGTACCCAAGCCTTCATGCGGTTTGACCGCCGAGGCATCGCTGTTAATGTAGGACGTCGGGGCGACAAAGGTATCCTGGAACTTAAAGTTAGCCGCCGTTATCCCGGCCAACAGTTGGTTCTTCAGGACCACACTCTGGCCCTCGGTCAGGTCGATCTTCAGGTCCGCACCCTGTTGGCTGAACACCAGGTCAGTGAATGCCTTCCCGGCGAACCCCACCAGATCGATGACCTCGCCACGTGCAGCCTCAAAGTTGCCGATAACGTCGCTGCCGCCATCGCGGCGATGAACCACAAAGAAGTCCTTGCCGGCCCCTCCCGTCAGACTGTTGCTGCCACGTCCGCCATCGAGCAATGCATCCGCATTACCGGCCACCAGTACATCATTGCCGTCGCCCGTGACAATGTTCTGAATGCTGGACGGATTTTTCACTGTCAACGCCGCGCCGCCGATGCTGACGCCTCCTGTCAACAAGTTGACCGAGCTGTCCCCAGAAACAGCTGCCGCGTTTAGGGTATTGCGCCCGCCCGCTACACCGTTGACTGCGTCGTCCAGCACACTACGGTTAGCATGCCCGACCACCGATTTGACGTATTCGTCTGTGTAGAAGTACGTGTCGTCCGCGCTGCTCTTACTGCCGTACAAACGCAGCGACCAAGCATTGAGCGTAACTGGCAAACCGGTCACTGAATCGCTGACCTGTAATGTCCAATTGCCCGCCGAGCGCTCGCCGAAGTCATGAGTCGACATGAAAGTGTATTTGAATGCCCCCGATTGCGTGCTGCCAAGGTCACTGGCACCCGCGCCCGGCATCCCTTCTGGCACCTTGCCCTGACGGTTGAGCAGCACGCTTTGCGTACCATCTGGCGAGATCAGTTTGAGAGTCAGGTCACCAAGGCGCCCTACTTGGGCGTCGAAATCGATCTCGACATGCTCAACATTGAGACCAGCATTCATTGTGATGGAAGACGTCAGTGTGCCCCCAGCCGCCAGATTCTTGCCCAGAGCACCGCTTGAGGCGCTGTAAACGTATTCATTGGCGCCAGTACTCTGAGTCATCCACGCTTCAGACAGGCGTACCGCCGCCCGCGCATCGACTTCGCCGAACCCATAGTCGTTACTGGTGTGCATACCACCACCGTTCCAGCCGCGGGCGCCATTGCTCGTCCATTGAGTCGAGGGGTCATTGATCTGACGCGCCGAAAGCGCCAGGATTTGCTGCACATCTCGATAGCCCAGATTCGGATTGGCTTCAAGCATCAGCGCGACGATACCGGAGACGATCGGCGCGGCAAAACTGGTGCCTTGCATGCTGGTGTAATCGTTACCGAAGGTCGAGCCACGGTCGGTTTCTACCATATGGCTAGTGGAAACCACATTGCTGCCCGGCGCCGACACCAGAAGGCTGGCACCCGGGTTGGAGAATGGCGAGGAGCCAATCTGCAAAGTCGACAAGTCACCCTGAGCATTGATCGCGCCGACCTCAACCGAAAATCGGTTGTTGTTGGTCAAAGAGCCCTGGGCGTTACCACCTGTCGCTCGGCTGTTACCACCGGCCGCGACAATGATCGTGCCAAGGCCGCCACGACCGTTACTCGCAGCATACTGAGCATTCATGCTCAGCGCCGAAGCGGTGTTGAGGAACCCATCCTGGAAACTGCTCAGGGCAAAATCGTGGGTGAACCCCCAGCTATTGTTAGCGATATCAAAGCTGACCATGTGCCCCAACCCCGCCAGGTCGGCGCCGCTGTTGGCCAGATAGTAACCGCCAAGCGTCGCGTCGTACGCCACCCCTACCCCACCCAAACCATTGCGGGCACCCACCATCACGCCTGCGACCATAGTGGCGTGGTTGGACACCAGCCCGGGCAGTGTGCCGTTGCTCTGTTGAGTCTGCAGCCACGCCTTGTCAACGTTTGCAGCCAAGTCTGGGTGTGCAATATCGAATATCTCGGGCGCGGTGGCGAATTCGCCCCCAGGCTCGAACTGGCCAATACGGATACCTTTGCCGGTGTAGTCGTTCCAGACCGGCAGGACGTTGGTATCACTCAGGTACCACTCCTGGGCGGCCAATGGGTCCAGCGGCACCTCAGGGGTCAGCAAGGTCACCTCGGCACGCATTGGCGCGGACTGCCCGCTGCTCAAGTCGACGACAGAGGCCGACAGGTTACCGGCGGCATCGACCACGCCATACTTGAAGCTGAGCAGACCGGTGTAATGAGCATCCGGCGTAAACAGCACATCGCCCTGGGCGGTAAGGCTGACAGAGCCTCCGACCGCATCTGCGACATTGGCGATGCGTAGCGCACCTTGGCTATTGAGGTGTTGGTCGTTACCCAGCAGGCTCTGCGCCGAAATCAAATGAGCCTGGCTCCGGCTGAAGGCTTTACCGTCCTTGTCGAGGGTCAGTACGTCCGCCACAGGCATGGCATTGGGCGTTTGCAGATCAACTGCCGAAATATCCGAAAAGTTCAGCTTTTGAATGTTCTTCAGCGTCACGGTGCCGTCACGCCCGAAGACATTGTCGGCCACTTCATAGCCGCTGTCGGTGCGGGTGATACGGTACTCGCCATGCCTGCCATGCAGCGTTACCAGGTTGATCCCGCCGCCGCCGTCGATGGTCGCGTTGCCATGGCCGAGCTCGATCACGTCATTGCCGGCGCCGCCGAAAATCCGGTCAGCGCCGCCACCGGCATGAATGATGCTGCCCCCTTCTGCGGCGTAAATCACATCGCCTTGAGGCCCGGCGTAAATCACCGCCTTGCCGCTTCCGCCGAGGATGGTGTTATGGCCACTACCGCCGACCAGCACATCGCTGCCACCACCACCGACCAAGGTCGAGTTTCCAGAGCCGCCCTTGATAAAGGCACCGCCAGTGCTCCCGCTGATCAGCGTGTCGTCACCGCTACCGCCTTGAGCGATGGTCAGACCGGCCTGGGCCATGTTCAGCACCACGCCTTTGTCACCGACAATAATTGCCGTGTCGTGACCGCCATTACCGTGGATATTTTTCGTGTCGTCCGAGGCACTGATCACAAAAACATCATCGCCTTTGCCACCGACATAGGTATTGCTGCCCCCTCCACCCACCAACCAGCCACCGGCAGGCGCTGCAATCAGCGTGTCGTTACCGCTGCCGCCGTACACATTGCCGACGCCCAGTTGTGCCGCATCCAGGGTTTCGCCCGTGGTGCTCTGACTGGCATAGGCCGTGGTGCTGATACCATTGGTTGTCGAGGTAACCCGGGTGCCTGCGCCCTGAACACTCAGGGTGTTGCTGACCGGATCGCCCAGAAAATCCACCGCCAGCGCTTCCTGTGACTTGCCATTGATAGTGAACGAACCACTGGCAAGCACTTTGTTGCCGTCACGTATTTCGGTGCTGGTCGATGTCGGTCGCACGTTGATTTGGGTGATTCCCAACTCGCTCAGGGTCTTGAGCTCGCCAGCATCGACTTTCGCATCATGGGTGCTGTCGACCCAGACCCGCAGCTTGCTCCAGACAGGATCACGTTGATCAATCACGCCGTCCTTGTTGCCATCTTCACTGGCCAGGGCGGCGAAACCATCCTTGAACCGCACCTCACCCGCTGCTCCCTCCACGCCGGCCTTGCCGCCGTAGTACTCCGAGAACATCTGGCTAACGTCCTTGACCTGCCCACTGCCATCGTCGATCACCAACATGCCAGTACTGTGATCGGCCCAGCCACTGCGCTTGAGGGTGCCACTGTGGTCGGTGTCGAATAGGACGCCGTCGCGGATGTCGGTCATGTGCACGCCGCTACCGGTCAGGTCCAGCAGCAGCGGGTCAACGTAGGTGTTGAAGGTGGTCATCGCCGACAAGCCGTTCAGTGTCACTGCATTGCGCAGACTGAAGTCCGGTGTGTCAGGGCCGGACGGCTGGTAGAACTGCGTCAGGTAAGTATTAGGGCGGGCGTTGGGGTCAAGCTGCATTTCTCCTGGTCGGATGCCACCCGAAGCCAGGCTGGACAGTTGAGCCGAGGTGAAATCGGTTTTTTCGAGAATGCCACCGACTGCGAAAATACTGTGTGTCGCCGCGTTTTGAATAAAACCGTTGGCCACATCTTGCTGGGCTTTGCTCTCACCTTGAATGTGTTGTTGGGGCTGAGGCGAAGGGTTGATATCAATCTTGATCAGATCAGGCTGCGATGCGCTCAGCGCTTCGTCGACGATCAACCCCCGCGCCCACTTGTAGACCTGATCCCCTAGACTGGATATGACGGTGCCAACGCCTGAAGGCGAATCGACACGGCTGATCCAGCTTGCAGCGGCAATTCTGGTTTCAGCGGTGCCAATGCGAGAGGCCAGCGACATAAGCCTGTCGGTATCGGCGGACAGCATCAGCTCTTGCCCCACACTACCGGCAGATTCTAGAACGTTTTGCCAGTAGCTTTCACGGCTGCCCTCACCCAACACGCTGAATACCGCGTTCAATGTCCACGCATCGGTTGGCAGGCCATTGTTAATGAAAACCTTGTTGTGAAATCTCCACGCCTCGCTATGGGTGATGTCCGCAGAAACGACACCGTTGGCGTTCAGATTGCCGCTCAACGTAGTGATGTATTCGGTGGCCATCTGCCGCCGAACAAGATTGACGTCGGCCTCTGACATAGCGTGACCAGCATCTGACGCCGTCATTTTCATGAAGTTAATGGCGACTTCACCGGCGACGGAGTCACCTTTTGCAACACCGTTGGCAAGCACCGCATATTTGTAACCTTTGGCGGCCAGATAGTCATACATTGCACCTGGGCCCGAAACATTCAGCAGTTCTTTTGCATGATTCAAATCTACAGCAGTTAACGCCTGTGGCACGGAAACGCTCCTTATTTCTCGACACTAAATAAAACAAAGTCCTTCACGGAACGCTCAATGCGGTTCCAATCCTTCAGCTTTTCCGAGGTAAACCCGACGGTCACCAACACCTTCAGTTCTCTTAAAACAAAGGTTGCCTGGCAGTTGTAATAACCGTGCCGTCCTTTATTTCCCAGGCACTCAAATACGGCGTCAACTTCTCCGTCCTTCTCTTTCCAGTAATAACCATTAATTACATCTGGAAAAGTCTGGTCCTTACGTTCTATCAGGTAGAGCCCTGACGCTTCCAAATAGGTGGGCCGCTCACTCTTCTGGCTCTGCGCAGCGGCAAGGAGTGCGTTCAGCCGTGTGCGCAGGTCGAAGTTTTCGTCCGGCGCAGGCGCAATCACTACCTCCAAACCATCGAATTTCAACCCATCACGAAAATACTCGGATTGGTTCGCGGGCTGCAGTTGGGGCCAGGTCATCACCAGCGGCAAGGAAACCAGCGGCGCCTCACAACCTCGCTCATTGTGGACCCGGTTTTTATCCCATACGCTGGCCCCTTCGTACTCAGGCCAAAAGACTACATAGTGACGCGGTACAACGAAGGTGTTCCCTGAAAGACGCCCGCATACTGACCGCGCCGTTTCAGCCGCCTTTGGGTCTGGCGGTTCTGGTGCAGTCGCGACGGCATAGATATAACAACCCAGTCCGACCAACAGAATAAGTGCACTACTTATCCGCAGCAGGTGCCACGTATAAAGACTGACTTTCACCCACAAGCGCTTAAGTGCATGAGACATATTCCCTCATCGCCTCCTTGAATAAATCACAAACTATCATTCCTGCTTTCATACGCCCTAACGCTCCCGCAAACTTTCATCAACGTGCTGTTGTAACGGGCTCAGGAAGTAGTCGATCACCCGGCGCTGATCGGTTTTAACCTCCGCAGTGACCGACATGCCTGGCGACAACGCCACGCGCTGACCATGCACCATCAGGTGGTCGGTCTTCAGGCGAATGCGACTGCTATAGATCAACCCAAGTTTCTCGTCTTCAATCGCGTCATTGGACACGCTGACGACTTCACCCTCGACTGTTCCATACTTGGTGAACGTGAAGGTTTCCACTTTAACTGTCACGGTTTGCCCGGCACGGACAAAGCCAACGTCTTTGTTCTCCAGCATGGCCTCGACCTCGACAGGCTGGTCACTCGGCACCACGACCATCAATGGTTGTGCGGCTGTCACCACCCCACCGACAGTGTGGATCGCCAATTGCTGAACGGTGCCGTCGACGGGGGCCGCCAGGCTCATCAAATGATCGCGTTGTTCAGCTTTGCGCAGCTCTTGAATCAGCGAGGCGGCCTTCTGTTCGGACTGCTGCTGCAGGTCGAGCATGGCGCGACGTGTTTGCGCCAGGATGCTTTGACGGCGCCGCTCGGCCTCTTTGCGGCTGGCATTGAGTTCAATCACCCGGGCCTGTTGCACAGCCATGTCGCGGTTCTGATCCAGCAGCGCCTGCTGTTTTTCCAGGTAGGCATGGCGTGGCACATATTGCTGATCAAGCAGTTCTTTATAATCCTCAGCCAAGCGGTGAGTGATCGGCACTGACAGCCGCAATGCGCTCACCATCGCGTTGGCTGACTGAATCTCCGCAGTACGCTGTTCGACTTCGGCATCCACCTGATCCAATGAGCTCCGCATTTCCAGGTATTGCCCGTTTAGCCAGCGTTGCGCCGCCAGAACCTGTTGCGGCTCGGCTTGCAGCATATAACCCGCCAGGGACCCCGGCGCCTTGCCACTGCCAATAGACTCAAGCATGGCGCTGGCGCGTGCACTGTCGACCTGCGCGGCTAATACGTCACTCTGGAAACGTTTTACATCGGCACCAGAGGCGCTGGTATCCAGTTCCACCAGGATGTCTCCGGCCTTGACCGACTGGCCGTCGTAAACACGTATCGCCTTGACCACCGCCACCTCGCTCGGCTGGATGGTCTTGCTCTTGCCGCTGGCGACAACCTTGCCGCGCGCCGTCGCCACCACTTCTATTTCGCCCAGGCAAGCCCACACCAACGCCAAGGCCGCAAAGCACATGATGGTCCACTGCACGTAGCGCGGTGCCGGATGGCTGGGCTGGTCCTGCAAGGCTAACGCCGCCGGCAGAAACTGCACTTCGTGGGCCAGACGTGACGGCGTATCCAGCTGTTTGCGTTGACGCCAAGCATGGCGCCAGGCGTGTCGATAACGTTGCAGTAATTCCCGTGCCGCTGAAGGATCACTCATGGCCACTATCCCTGTTGCATACGGTGAAGGCGCGAGTAGTGGCCCGCCTGATGGGCCAACAGCTCGCCGTGACTGCCCTGTTCCACAATTCGTCCACGGTCCATCACCACAATGCGATGGGCATCGCGCACCGCGGACAATCGGTGGGCGATAATGATCACGGTGCGGCCCTGGCAGATCACCTGCATGTTCTGCTGGATGATGCGCTCGGACTCATAGTCCAGGGCACTGGTGGCCTCGTCGAAGATAAGAATGCGCGGGTTGCCGATCAGAGCTCTGGCGATGGCTACGCGCTGCCTTTGACCACCTGACAGTGAAGCCCCATGCTCGCCCACAACGGTGTCATAGCCTTCAGGCAGCTCCAGGATAAAGTCGTGAGCACCGGCCATCTTGGCGGCCTGCATCACCGCTTCAAGTGGCGCGCCAGGATCGGTCAATGCGATGTTTTCACGGATGCTGCGGTTGAACAGCATGTTGTCCTGCAGGACCACGCCGATCTGCCGACGCAGCGACGATACATCGGCCAGAGCCAAGTCCATGCCGTCCACCAGCACACGTCCTCGCTCCGGCACATACAGGCGCTGCAACAGGCGCGTGAGGGTGCTTTTTCCGGAGCCGGAGCGCCCCACTACGCCGATCACCTCGCCCGCGTCAATGACCAGGCTGACACTGCACAGCACCTGCGAACCGTCCGGACGATAGCGGAAACGCACCTGGTCAAACTCGATGCGGCCCTTAAGAGTCGGCAGAGCACTTCGGTTGGCTTGGGACATCTCGGTCCGTGTGTTGAGGATATCGCCAAGGCGCTGGACCGAAACGCCGGTCTGCTGGAAGTTGGTCCACAACTGGGCCAGACGCATGATCGGCTGCGCCACCCGCCCCGCCAGCATATTGAACGCAATCAACTGGCCAACGGAAAGCTGGCCATCAATCACCAGACGGGCGCCCAGCCAAAGCGTCGCAACGGTGACCAATTTGCCAATCAGGGACACGCTCTCATTGGCAACAGTGGACAGGGTTTGCGTCTTGAAACCCGCACTCACATAGGCCGCTAACTGATTGTCCCATTTACGTGTGATCTGTGGCTCGACGGCCATGGACTTGAGCGTGTCGATACCGTTGACCGTCTCGACCAGAAACGCCTGGTTTTCCGCGCTCCGCGCAAAACTTTCATTCAAACGCGCCCGTAACATCGGGGTAATCAGCAGCGACACCACCAGGTACAGCGGCAAGGACATCAGTACCACCAGCGTCAGCCAGCCGCTGTAGAAAAACATCACTGCGATAAACACCACGGAAAACAGCACATCCAGCACCAACGTGATGGTGTTGCCGGTCAGGAAGCTGCGGATGTTTTCCAGTTCGCGCACCCGTGCGACCGAATCCCCGACCCTGCGCGCCTGGAAATACGAAAGCGGCAGCGTCACCAAGTGTCGGAACAACTTTGATCCCAGTTCAACGTCAATCCGGCTGGCCGTATGGGCGAACACGTAGCTGCGCAACCCACTCAGGACGGTCTCAAACACCATGATGCCCAGCAGGCCGATGGCGACAACATCCAAGGTGGTGAGGCCGTGGTGTACCAAAACTTTGTCCATCACCACCTGAAAAAACAACGGTGTCAGCAGAGAAAATATCTGCAGGACAAAGGACACCAACAGCACCTCACCCAGCAACTTGCGGTATTTGACAATGGCCGGAATAAACCAGGTGAAATCGAACTTCGAAAGATCGGCAGCCAGGGACGACTGGGACCGCAGCAATACCAGTTCGCCGCTCCAGCGTGATTGCAGTTGTTGGGCGTTGATCATTTCCGGACGCAGGGACTGCGGGTCGTGAATCAGGATGCTGTTCTGGTCAAGGCGAGCAATGATAAAAAAGCGGCCATCGTTGGCGCAGGCGATGGCGGGCAATGGGGTTTTAGCCAGCCGCTCGTAGGTGGTGTCGACCACCTTGGCCTTCAGGTCCAACTGCCGCGCGGCCATGAGTATCTCGGCCTTGCCGAACACCTGCCCGTCTTCGACATATTCGTGGGCCAACTGCTCCGGGGAAACTGCAACATTATGAAAGCGCGCCAGCATGGCGAGGCACGCCAGGCCTGTATCGAGCACGGCCGTTTGCTTGGCCGTCTCTGTCCCTTGTTCTTGCATAAACGCTTCCGTGCTATGGCATTGATTGATGATCGGTGAACGTCTACGAACGGCCTGCGGTTGAGGCGTGTATCAGCTCGGGAGGGAGGAAATCGAGTTGCGGCTCATAATCGGGCTTCAGGTAGTCAGCCAGCCTGAGCAAGTCGTCGGCACTCAAGGTGCCGGCGACTTCCTTCAACCGTAGAGTGTTGAGAATGTAGTCATACCGTGCGTTGTTGTAATCGCGCACGGCCTTGAACAACTGGCGCTGGGCATTGAGTACATCGACGGTATTGCGGGTGCCCACGTCGGCACCGACTTTGGACGCTTTCAGCGAGCGCTGGCTGGAGATGATCGTTTGTCTGCGGGCCTTGATCTGCTCGATGTCCGAGTTGACCGCACGGAAGAAATTACGCGTATCAAGCACCACTTCCCGGCGCTGGCTTTCCCTCAACTCTTCACTTTGCGTGAGTCGGTCATACGCCTCACGGGACTGCGAACTGGTGCGACCGCCACTGAAAATCGGAATGGTCATTTCCAGCGCGACGCTGCTTTGAGCAACGTGGCTGCGATAGCCATCGAGACCAAAGTCACTGGGATTGCTGTAGCCAAAACTGTCGTTGTCACCGCGTCGGTAAGACGCGACAGCATCCACGGTGGGCGCGTGTCCGGACTTGCGCTGATTCAGGTTTTGCTCGGCGGCGCGCACGGCATAGTCGCTCGCCAACAATGCCAGGTTCTGCCCCACCGCCGCATCGACCCACGATTGGGTGCTATCAGGCACCGGGGCGGATACCGGCAGTTGGTGTTGCATGCCCTCAATGCTGACGTAGGTATTGTTGGTCAGGCGTATCAGTTGCTCAAACGCGTCATCGACTTTGCGCTGGGCCAGTTTGCGATTGGCAAACGCGTTGTCATAAGCCGATTCGGCATCCAGGACATCGGTGATACTTGACAGCCCACCCTTCAGTCGCGCTTGCGCCTGATCAAGCTGCTGCTTGAGCGCGGCTTCTTCAGCGACTGAGGCTGCCTGTTCATCGGTCGCGCGCAAGGCTTCAAAATAGGTCTCAGCGGTCTTGAGAATGAGTTCCTGCTCTTTTGCGGAGAGTTCCAGCGCGGCTTGTGCCGTACTGGCTTCAGCCGCTTTGAGTTCAAACCAGAACGCCGCGTTGAACACTGGCTGCTTCAGATTGGCTTGCACTGTCGTGCCACTGCGCTCGCGCATCAGCTGCGGCTCATCACGATTCATGCGAGTGGACTCCACTGTCGTGCCTGCACTGATCACGGGTAACAGATTGGCCCAGGCCTGCGGCACGGCTTCCTGGCGGGCGGCAAAGTCGGCACGGGCAGCGGCGAGGTCGGAGTTGTGCAGTACGGCCTGTCGATAGACACCCATCAGTTCGGCGCGGTCCATCATGACCGCAGCCTGCACAAAGGAGGGGAAAAAGAAGGCGAGAAGAAAGACGCCTCGGGTACCGCGCATTTACAAATCCTTTTGATGATATCGACAGCGGCCCAACCAAACTGGGCGCTTCCCCTAACCAGGGGGCGCACAAAATAGATGGGGTTGTAACCAATTGCAACAAACTCGATACAATTAACGTGAATTGGCGGCTCGTCACATCATCCCCTGGCAGCGCCTCCATCAACCGGGCACGGCACTGTGGGAAGTCATTGTCGAATGCATGACATCACCGGTGGTCTGCCCTTACCGCGTGAACTGGACTCCAAAATCACACCGACGGGAAGATGACGAAGCGCTATCAGGAGGGGCACCACGAATATAAGATCGAATATTTGGAGGTGGCGCCGAATTGGCGTTCTGAGGAGGGAGTCTTGCAAAAGTTTTGCAAATCGCAGAAAGCAAAAAGGGGTCACCGTTTCCGGTGACCCCTCTAGACCGCCCAGCAGAGCGGATTTTGTTTGGTAGGCGCGATTGGACTCGAACCAACGACCCCCACCATGTCAAGGTGGTGCTCTAACCAACTGAGCTACGTGCCTGCTGTGAGGCGGCATTCTACGGAATTCAGAAGGTGTGTCAACCTCTTTTTCGCAGCTAAGCCCATGAATATGCGAATTTTTTATTTTCGGAACGCGCGCCCGTGTTTTCCCGGTGGCTGGCGGGCAATTTTCAACTCAGGTAGGATCGCGGCACTCGTAAAAAATATAAAACAGAGGTTCCAGGATGGCGAACATCCCCTATCCCCAGTCATATTACGCCGCATCCGCCAATGCGGTCCCGCCTCGTCCGATGCTGCAAGGTGAGGTCGAAACCGATGTCTGTGTGATCGGCGCCGGCTATACCGGCCTTTCCAGCGCGCTGTTTCTGCTGGAGAACGGTTTTCGCGTCACGGTGCTGGAGGCCGCCAGGGTGGGATTCGGTGCATCGGGCCGCAATGGTGGGCAGATCGTCAACAGCTACAGCCGCGATATCGACGTGATCGAGCGCAGCGTCGGGCCCAAACAGGCGCAGTTGCTGGGTGAGATGGCATTCGAGGGCGGCAGGATCATTCGTGAGCGCGTGGCCAGGTATCAGATTCAGTGCGACCTGAAGGACGGCGGCGTGTTCGCTGCACTCAACAGCAAGCATATGGGCCATCTGGAGTCGCAGAAACGCCTGTGGGAGCGCTACGGTCACACGCAACTGGAGCTGCTGGACGAGCGCCGCATCCGCGAAGTGGTGGGCTGCGACAACTATGTCGGCGGCCTGCTGGACATGAGCGGCGGGCATATCCATCCACTCAACCTGGCGCTGGGTGAAGCGGCTGCCGTTGAGTCGCTGGGCGGCACGATCCACGAACAATCTGCTGCACTGCGTATCGAGCGCGGCGCTAATCCGGTTGTGCATACGGCCGAAGGCAAGGTCAGGGCCAAGTTCATTATTGTCGCGGGCAACGCCTACCTGGGCAACCTGGTGCCGGAACTGGCCGCCAAGTCGATGCCCTGCGGCACGCAAGTGATCACCACCGCCCCCTTGGGCGATGAATTGGCCAGGAGCCTGTTGCCGCAGGACTACTGCGTCGAAGACTGCAACTACCTGCTCGACTACTACCGTCTCACCGGTGACAAGCGTCTGATCTTCGGCGGTGGCGTGGTCTATGGCGCGCGCGACCCGGCGAATATCGAAGCGATCATTCGTCCGAAAATGCTCAAGGCCTTCCCGCAACTCAAGGACGTAAAGATCGACTACGCCTGGACCGGCAATTTCCTGCTGACCCTGTCGCGCTTGCCTCAGGTGGGCCGCCTGGGCGACAACATCTATTACTCCCAAGGCTGCAGCGGCCACGGCGTGACCTACACGCACCTGGCAGGCAAAGTGCTGGCCGAAGCCCTGCGCGGCCAGGCGGAACGTTTTGATGCGTTCGCCGACCTGCCGCACTACCCCTTCCCCGGCGGGCAGATGCTGCGTACACCGTTCGCCGCGCTGGGTGCCTGGTACTACGGGCTGCGGGATAAGCTGGGATTCTGACATAAGGTGGGAGCCGGTTTACGGCTCCCTCGGCCGACCTGAGTACTCCTCGCGGCCACCTCAGCCTGACTACACGCTTCATCAGGTTACGCTGTGAGCCGCGCCGGCCGCTCATAACCAAATCGCAGACACAAAAAACCCCGGTCTTTCGACCAGGGTCTTTGCTATCGGATCAAAGCAGCCAATGGCTTTCTTTGCGCTTCAAGGCGTTCAGCGAGCCTTGTAGCAGATATGGCGCAGCGGACGGGACTCGAACCCGCGACCCCCGGCGTGACAGGCCGGTATTCTAACCGACTGAACTACCGCTGCGTATCGCTTGACCGGTTAAGCGTTAAGCCCTCAACCGTCTTTAAACATCTGATCGATCAGCCTTTGCTGTTCAATCTCAAGCCCGATCATTCGAACCTGGAAAATATGGCGCAGCGGACGGGACTCGAACCCGCGACCCCCGGCGTGACAGGCCGGTATTCTAACCGACTGAACTACCGCTGCGCGTCGGTGCAACCTTTAACGTTGCGTCTTGCCCGTAAGCAAAACTCTCAAGAAGTGGTGGGTGATGACGGGATCGAACCGCCGACCCTCTGCTTGTAAGGCAGATGCTCTCCCAGCTGAGCTAATCACCCTTTGCTTCGTTGAGGCCGCGAAATTTACGCAGATAGCAGACCTAAGTCAATAGCCCGCTTGAAGTTTTCCTGAAAAAGACAAAATTGCTTCAAGCTCCAGCTCGCCTCACTCGCTGTAAATCATCTTCTTGCTCATGCCACCATCCACCACGAACTCTTGCCCGGTCACAAACCCGGCCTGACGTGACAGCAACCACGCAACCATCGCCGCTACATCCTCCACGGTGCCCACCCTGCCCCCCGGATGCTGGGCATGATCAGCATCGCTCAGCGGCTCGGCACGCCGCGCCGATGGATCCCGCGCATCGATCCAGCCGGGGCTCACCGCATTGACCCGCACCTCCGGCCCCAGACTCATCGCCAGCGCGTGGGTCAAGGCCAGCAGGCCGCCCTTGCTCGCCGCATAGGCTTCAGTGTCCGGCTCCGATTGACGGGCGCGGGTGGACGCCAGATTGACGATGGCGCCCCCATGGGCGCGCAGGTACGGCGCGCAATGTTTGGCCAGCAGCATCGGCCCGCTGAGGTTCACCGCCAGCACGCGGTTCCAGTAGGCCAGGTCCAGGCTTTCCAGGGTGATATTGTGCGGATCGGCCACCGCGGCGTTGCACACCAACGCATCCAGACGCCCGAACTGCCCCAGCACTTGCGCAACACCCTGGACCACCTGCTTCTCGTCAGCCACGTCCATGGTGACAAACCAGGCATTGTCGCCGAGCACCCTGGACACCCTGGAGCCACGCTCACGATCCAGGTCGGCCAACACCACCTGCCAGCCTTCGCTGATCAGCCATGCAGCGATGCCCAGGCCAATCCCGCGAGCAGCGCCGGTTACCAGCGCGACACGCCCATTACTGGCCACTGCGGCCTCGGTGGACCACTCGATCACAAGGCAGCCAACCCGCGGGCCAGGTCTGTCTGCAAGTCAGCCACGTCTTCCAGGCCTACCGCAACGCGGATCAGGCTGTCACGAATGCCCGCCGCTTCACGCTCCTGCGGCGCCAGACGGCCGTGGGACGTGGTACCCGGGTGGGTAATGGTGGTCTTGCTGTCACCCAGGTTCGCGGTGATCGAGATCAGACGCGTTGCATCGATAAAGCGCCAGGCGCCCTCTTTGCCGCCCTTGACTTCAAAACTCACCACCGCCCCGAAACCGCGCTGCTGGCGCTGGTCAATGCGTGTTGCGGGTGACTCTTGAGGCCGGCGTAGTGCACCTTCTCGATACCGTCCTGCTGCTCAAGCCACTCGGCCAGGGCCTGGGCATTGGCACAATGGGCCTTCATGCGCAGGCTGAGGGTTTCCAGGCCCTTGAGGAAAATCCACGCGTTGAACGGGCTGAGGGTCGGCCCGGCAGTGCGCAGGAAGCCGACGACTTCCTTCATCTGCTCGCCACGACCGGCCACCACCCCGCCCATGCAACGGCCCTGGCCGTCGATGAACTTGGTCGCCGAGTGCACGACGATATCGGCACCCAGCTTCAGCGGCTGTTGCAGCGCCGGCGTGCAGAAGCAGTTGTCGACCACCAGCATCGCGCCCTTGGCATGAGCCACTTCGGCCAACGCGGCGATATCCACCAGTTCGGCAAGGGGGTTGGACGGTGACTCGACAAACAGCAACCGGGTATTGGCCTTGATCGCCGCATCCCATCCGGACACGTCCGCCAGCGGCACGTAGTCCACCTCAATGCCGAAGCGCTTGAAATACTTTTCGAACAGGCTGATGGTCGAACCGAACACACTGCGCGACACCAGCACATGATCGCCGGCGCTGCACAGGCTCATCACCACCGCCAGGATCGCCGCCATGCCGGTGGCCGTGGCCACGGCCTGCTCGGCGCCTTCCAGCGCGGCAATACGCTCTTCGAACGCACGCACGGTCGGGTTGGTATAGCGCGAATAGACGTTGCCCGGCACTTCGCCGGCAAAACGCGCGGCAGCGTCGGCGGCCGTGCGGAATACGTAGCTGGAGGTGAAGAACATCGGATCACCGTGCTCACCTTCCGGGGTACGGTGCTGGCCGGCGCGCACAGCCAGGGTATCGAAAGCTACGCCGTCGAGGTCGCTGTCCAGCCGACCGGCATCCCATTCCTGACTCATGCTGCGACTCCTTACTCTCGAAATTCTTTATTTAAGATACAAAACCGGCCCCTCAGGGCCGGTGTTTACTCAGTTGTTATACAGATCGATGATAGCGCTGACCGCCTGGGTCTTGACCTTCGACGAGTCGTTACGCGCCTGCTCGATCTTGTTCAAGTAGGCATCGTCGACGTCGCCGGTCACGTACTTGCCGTCGAACACGGCACAGTCGAACTGATCGATCTTGATCTTGCCACCGCCGACGGCCTCGATCAGGTCCGGCAGGTCCTGGTAGATCAACCAGTCGGCGCCGATCAGGTCGGCCACGTCCTGGGTCGAACGGTTGTGAGCGATCAGCTCATGGGCGCTCGGCATGTCGATACCATACACGTTCGGGTAACGCACAGCAGGCGCGGCGGAACAGAAATACACGTTCTTCGCACCGGCTTCGCGGGCCATCTGGATGATCTGCTTGCACGTGGTGCCGCGCACGATGGAATCGTCCACCAGCATCACGTTCTTGCCGCGAAACTCCAGCTCGATGGCGTTGAGCTTCTGGCGCACCGACTTCTTGCGCGCAGCCTGGCCGGGCATGATGAAGGTACGGCCGATGTAACGGTTCTTCACAAAGCCTTCGCGAAACTTGACGCCCAGGTGGTTGGCCAGCTCCAGGGCGGCGGTACGGCTGGTGTCCGGAATCGGGATCACCACGTCGATATCGTGCTCGGGACGCTCGCGCAGGATCTTGTCGGCCAGCTTCTCGCCCATGCGCAGGCGCGCCTTGTAGACCGAGACGCCATCGATGATTGAGTCCGGACGCGCCAGGTAGACGTGTTCGAAAATGCACGGGGTCAGCTTCGGCGCCACTGCGCACTGACGGGTGTGCAACTTGCCATCTTCGGTGATGTACACCGCTTCGCCCGGTGCGAGGTCGCGGATCAGGGTGAAGCCCAATACGTCCAGCGACACGCTTTCGGACGCGATCATGTACTCGACGCCTTCATCGGTGTGACGCTGACCGAACACGATCGGGCGAATGCCGTGCGGGTCGCGGAAACCGACGATGCCGTAACCGGTGATCATCGCCACCACGGCGTAACCGCCGACGCAACGGTTGTGCACGTCGATCACGGCGGCAAACACGTCTTCTTCGGTGGGCTGCAGCTTGCCGCGCTGGGCCAGCTCATGGGCGAACACGTTGAGCAGCACTTCCGAATCGGAACTGGTGTTGACGTGGCGCAGGTCGGATTCGTAAATCTCCTTGGCCAACTGTTCAACGTTGGTCAGGTTGCCGTTGTGCGCCAAAGTGATGCCGTACGGCGAGTTGACGTAGAACGGCTGAGCTTCGGCCGACGTCGAGCTGCCGGCAGTCGGGTAGCGCACATGGCCAATGCCCATATGCCCGACGAGGCGCTGCATGTGACGCTGGTGGAACACGTCACGCACCAGGCCATTGTCCTTGCGCAGGAATAACCGGCCGTCGTGGCTGGTCACAATACCGGCAGCGTCCTGGCCGCGGTGCTGGAGGACGGTTAGCGCGTCATACAGCGCCTGATTCACGTTCGACTTACCGACGATACCGACGATGCCACACATGCGACGCAACCCCTACTTAATGAATCTTGACTGAACCCTGCTTACTGAGGCGTTTTGGCCGGTAAGAGGTGTTCCTTGAACGGAAGATCAGCGGGTACGCTGATTCCGCTGGCCAGCCACTGACTGCTCCACCCCAATATGAGGTTCTTGGACCAGTCTGCAACCAAAAGAAATTTTGGCACGAGCACCGACTCCTGCCACCACGCATCCTGCTGAACCGGCCCCAGGCTCAACAGCCCGACCGCCACGACCACAAGCAACGCGCCACGCGCCGCGCCAAAAGCCATGCCGAGAAATCGATCGGTCCCGGAAAGGCCGGTGACGCGTATCAATTCGCCAATAAGGTAATTGACCATTGCCCCCACCAGCAGCGTGGCGATGAACATGATGGCGCAACCCGCGATGACGCGGGCCGAAGGTGTCTCGATGTAGCCGGCCAGGTAAACCGACAGTGACCCCCCGAACATCCAGGCTACGACTCCTGCGATGATCCAGGTCAGCAACGACAGTGCTTCTTTTACGAAGCCGCGGCTCAGACTGATCAAAGCGGAGATGGCGACGATGGCAACAATCGCCCAATCAACCCAGGTAAATGGCACGTTAGAGCCTACGGACGGATAAGGCGGCGCATTTTAGCAGAGCGTCGGGCTGTCGGTAAGCGGTGTTTGCGGGTGCTTTGCAAATCAATGATTTGTGGCGGGTAAAGCCCCTTTCAAGGCCACCGCAAAAACAATGTGGGAGGGGCAAGCCCCTCCCACAGTTGATTGCATTCCAGGCTGAATCGCTGCGGACTCAGCCGCGCTCAGGCTGGAAGCGCGTCACGAAGCCCTTCAGGTTCTGCTGACGATCCAGCAAGTCCCGCAGGCGATCCGCCTCGGCTCGCTCGATCAGCGGCCCGATAAATACGCGGTTCTTGCCATCGGCACTGCGGATATAGGCGTTGTAACCCTGGCTGCGCAGTTTTTTCTGCAAGGCGTCGGCACCTTCGCGATTGCCAAGGCTGGCCACCTGAATTGACCAACTGATGGGCAGGCCATTGGGGTCGATACGACTCTGCCCCACATCCGGCTTGCCCGGCGTTGCCGGTTGCGGTGTAACCGGCTTGGGCGCAGGTGTCGGTGTAGCGGGCTTGGCCGCCACCGCAGGCGCTGGCTTGACCACCGGCACGCTCTGTTGCACGGGCGCTGACGGCGCAGCAGCAGGCTCGTCGACGGGCACCGGCTCATCTTCGGGCAATGCCTGCGGCTCGGGCACCACCACCGGCTCGACCTGCACCTGAGGCACGGCGGGCGCCTGGGGGGCTGCCGGGGCTTCGACGACTACCTGGCGCTGTTCGTCCTGGCGGGAAAACAGCATCGGCAGGAAAATCACCGCCAACGCCACCAGCACCAGCGCTCCGACCATTCGCTGCTTGTATGCGCTATCCAGTAATGCCATGTGCAGCTTCCTCCGTGGGGCGCCGGGCCAACCACTCAAGCGCCTCGGCAACACAATAAAATGATCCGAACAACAGAATCTCGTCCTCGGTCGTTGCCACCGCACATTGCGCCTCGAGGGCTGCGGTCAGGCTTGCATACGACGCCACGCGCGCACCAAGGTTCTGCAAGGCCAGTTCCAACTCCGCCGCCGGTCGACTGCGCGGCGTATCCAGCGGCGCCACCGCCCACGCCTGGACACTGTCGAGCAACGGCGCAACCACGCCATCGAGGTCCTTGTCAGCCAACAGACCGAATACGGCGAGTCGTCGCCCCTGCGGCGGCGTGCGCGCCAGGCGCTGCGCCAGGTACTGCGCCGCATGGGGATTGTGCCCCACATCCAGCAGCAGGTTCAGACGCTTGCCCTGCCACTCGACTGCACGACGATCCAGACGCCCCACGACCCTGGTCGCCAGCAATGTCGCGGCAATCTGCGCAGCATCCCATGGCAGGTCCAGCAACAGATAGGCCTGCAGCGCAAGCGCGGCATTTTCCATCGGCAGGTTCAACAGCGGCAAATCGTGCAGCTCAACCGTTTGGCCGCGCGCATCGCGCCCGCGCCACTGCCAGTGCTGCTCGCCGATGTCGAGGCTGAACTCGCGACCGCGCAGGAAGAACGGACATTCCAGCTCACGCACCTTGTCGAGCAAGGGCTGCGGCGGATCCAGATCGCCGCACAGTGCGGGCTTGAGCGCTCGGAAGATACCGGCCTTTTCGTAGGCCACCGATTCGCGGGTATCGCCCAGGTATTCGACATGGTCAACGCCAATGCTGGTCACCAGCGCCAGGTCGGCATCCACCACGTTGACCGTGTCCAGGCGCCCGCCCAGGCCCACTTCCAGCACGACCACATCCAGTTGCGCACGCTCGAACAGCCAGAACGCCGCCAGGGTGCCCATCTCGAAGTAGGTCAGGGAGATTTCGCCACGTCCGGCATCGAGTGCGGCGAACGCTTCACAGAGTTGCTCATCGGTGGCTTCGAGCCCGTTGAGCTGCACCCGCTCGTTGTAACGCAGCAGGTGCGGAGAACTGTAGACGCCGACGCTCAGGCCTTGAGCCTGAAGCAGCGCCGCGACAAAGGCGCAGGTCGAGCCTTTGCCGTTGGTGCCGGTCACCGTGATCACACGCGGCGCCGGCCGGCCCAACCCGAGGCGGGTCGCTACCTGTTGCGAGCGTTCCAGGCCCATGTCGATGGCGGACGGATGCAACTGCTCAAGGTAGGCGAGCCATTCGCCCAGGGTACGTTGGGTCATAGGTTTGCAGGCACCGGCGGCACGACGATCGGTTCGATTTTAGGCGCGACGTACACCGGTGTCGGCAGCCCCATCATTTGTGCCAGCAGGTTGCCCAGGCGTGGACGCAGCTCGCCGCGCGGGATAATCAAATCGATTGCACCGTGCTCCAGCAGGAATTCGCTGCGCTGGAAGCCTTCCGGCAGCTTTTCGCGCACGGTCTGCTCGATCACGCGAGGGCCGGCAAAGCCGATCAGGGCCTTGGGCTCGCCGACGATCACGTCGCCGAGCATGGCCAGGCTGGCGGAAACACCGCCGTAGACCGGGTCGGTCAGCACGGAGATAAACGGAATGCCTTCTTCACGCAGACGCGCCAGCACCGCAGAGGTCTTGGCCATTTGCATCAGGGAAATCAGAGCTTCCTGCATGCGCGCGCCACCCGAGGCGGCGAAGCAGATCATCGGGCAACGGTTTTCGAGGGCATAGTTGGCGGCGCGTACAAAACGCTCACCGACGATGGCACCCATGGAGCCGCCCATGAAGGAAAATTCAAACGCCGACACCACCACCGGCATGCCCAGCAGCTTGCCACTGACGGAAATCAGCGCGTCTTTCTCGCCGGTCTGCTTCTGCGCAGCGGTGAGGCGGTCCTTGTACTTCTTGCCGTCGCGGAACTTGAGACGGTCGACCGGCTCCAGATCAGCGCCCAGTTCGTTACGACCGTCGGCGTCGAGGAAGATGTCGATGCGCGCGCGCGCGCCGATGCGCATGTGGTGATTGCACTTGGGGCAAACGTCCAGGGTCTTTTCCAGCTCCGGGCGGTACAGCACCGCGTCGCAGGAAGGGCACTTGTGCCACAGACCTTCAGGAACCGAGCTTTTCTTCACCTCGGAACGCATGATCGAAGGGATCAGTTTGTCTACTAACCAGTTGCTCATGCTTTCTTTCTCCAGTACCGGTGGCTTGAACACAGCCCCGCGTATGCCCTTGAGCTAAATTCATGTGTGGCGATGACGCGGGCGGGACGGGGTCAGACGTTCGACCAGCCATTTCCCATCCGCATCCTCAGCCTTCCAGACAACCTGCCTGTGCAGGGTTGCCACTTCGTTCTCGGCCCTCCCGCAGGCGGCGCCGATGCTGCGTTACACAGTGGTAGTTACTGACGGCGGCAGACTGCCAGCCGTCACATCGCGCGCACGGCCTGCATGAATGCGCGAATCTTGTGGTGATCCTTGATGCCCTTGCTCTGCTCTACTCCGCCGCTCACATCCACGGCATACGGCCGAACCTGTTCGATGGCCGCCGCGACATTGGCGCAGTTCAAGCCACCGGCAAGGATGATCGGCTTGCTCAACCCTTCGGGGATCAACGACCAGTCGAACGCTTCACCCGTGCCGCCCGGGACGCCTTCGACGTAGGTGTCCAGCAGGATCCCGCGAGCGCCCGCATAAGTGGCACAGGCGGCGGCAATGTCATCACCGGCCTTGACCCGCAGCGCCTTGATATACGGGCGTTGATAGCTTTCGCATTCGTCGGGGCTTTCGTCGCCGTGAAACTGCAGCATATCCAGAGGCACCGCATCGAGGGTCTCGTTAAGCTCGCAGCGGCTGGCATTCACGAACAGCCCCACGGTGGTGACAAACGGTGGCAGCCCGGCAATGATCGCCCGCGCCTGCAACACGTTCACCGCCCGCGGGCTTTTGGCATAGAACACCAGACCAATGGCATCCGCCC
Source organism: Pseudomonas trivialis (assembly GCF_036864995.1). Classification (NCBI taxonomy): domain Bacteria; kingdom Pseudomonadati; phylum Pseudomonadota; class Gammaproteobacteria; order Pseudomonadales; family Pseudomonadaceae; genus Pseudomonas; species Pseudomonas trivialis. The sequence goes on from NZ_CP142151.1 coordinate 3,576,678, forward strand.
CCGCCTCGACTGCCGCCAGCGCGTCTTCCATGCGGGTAATCCCGCAAATTTTGCTGCGAACGGCTGGCATGTCTTGGAAACCTCAGGGATTGCACCGAGAAAGTCCCGGATGGTAACAAAAGCTTTTCCGGGCGTCAGCCGCCAAGTTCGCTGAAACCTGTGAGGAAGTGTGGCCCGATGAAGCGCTGCGGCAACTCGAACTCGTCGCGGTACTCCACGCCCACCAGATACAGACCAAACGGATGGGCCGTCACGCCGCCCGTGCGGCGAACACGGCTTTCCAGCACCTCCCGGGCCCATTCCACCGGACGCTCGCCGGTGCCGATGGTCATCAGAACGCCCGCAATGTTGCGCACCATATGGTGCAGGAACGCCCCGGCGCGAATATCCAGCACGATCATCTTGCCGTGCCGGGTGACGCGCAGGTGGTGGACTTCCTTGATCGGTGACTTGGCCTGGCACTGGCCGGCGCGGAATGCGCTGAAATCATGCACGCCCACCAGATGCTGCGCAGCTTGGGCCATGCGCTCGGCATCCAGCGGACGATGGTTCCAGGTGATTTCCTGATTGAGGTGCGCCGGGCGGATCTGGTCGTTATAGATCACATAGCGGTAACGCCGGGCGATGGCCTTGAAACGCGCATGAAAATGCGCAGGCATGACCTTGGCCCAGGTCACGCTGACGTCGTGGGGCAGATTGATATTGGCGCCCATCACCCAAGCCTTCATGGTGCGCTCGGCCTGGGTATCGAAGTGCACCACCTGACCACAGGCGTGCACGCCGGCGTCGGTACGCCCGGCGCACATCAGCGACACTGGCGAGTCGGCGACCTTGGACAGTGCATTTTCCAGAGTTTCCTGCACGGTCAACACACCCGACGCCTGACGCTGCCAGCCGCGGTAGCGCGAGCCCTTGTATTCGACGCCGAGGGCGATGCGGTAAAAGCCTGCGGCCGCCATTTCGGCGGCCGCGTTATCTATGTTTGCCAAGAACTGAGAGCCCGATGAGTTGCGCAAAGGCGCGCATTATAAAGGCGACGGACGAAGCAGGGGCGCTTTTGTTCGCAATGGACGCTCATACAAATGTGGGAGGGGGCAAGCCCTCTCCCACACTTCTCCTGAATCGGGCTTCAGATTCTGCCGAGCATTTCCTTGGCCTCGCTGCGCTGCTCTTCGCTGCCTTCGGTCAGCACTTCGGACAGGATGTCACGTGCGCCATCGGCATCGCCCATGTCGATGTAGGCCTGGGCCAGGTCCAGCTTGGTGGAGACCTCATCGGTGCCCGAAAGAAAGTCGAACTCCGGCTCGTCATCGCCCAGCGCCGCGTCTTCAGCGGTAAAGGTAGGCTCGATCGGCGGATGCTCCAGGCTCTGGGACAGACGATCGAGCTCAGCGTTGACATCATTCAGTTCCGAGGCGAATGCATCCGGCTTGGGCGCCGCTGGCGCTTCAGGCTCATCGGCCAGGGACAGATCGAAGTCTTCCGGCAGCTCGAAGTCATCCACGGCAGTGGGCTTGAGGGTTGGCGGTTCAACGGCCGAGACATCGTTCATCTGGTCTTCAAGACCGGAAAGAAAGTCGTCATCGGCCTGGGAGGACGGCGGATCCAGTTGCAGATCGAAGTCCGAGCCTTCATTCGACGTGGCTTTGTCGTTGGTCTGCTGCTTCAACAGCGATTCAAAAGTGGGCTGATCGGCGCTCACTACCGTGGGCGAAGCGGCTTCCAGCTCATCCAGGCTAAGGTCGAAATCGTCGGCTGCTGCATCGGGCGCGGGCGCAGGCTTTTCTTCGAGCAGGTCCTTGACGTATTGGGCATCGAGCGCCGCAGCTGCAACAGCGGCACTGACGCCCGCCGCGAGTACGGCCATGGCCGGGAAGCGCGATTTGAGCTGTTCGACCTGGGCGTGGTTTTCACCGGTGGCCACCAGTTGACGCTCCTGCGTCACGAACCCGTCCTTATCGTTCTGCAGGCCATAGACTTCCATCAGCTTCAGGCGCAGGTCGCTGCGCTTGGGATCGCGCTTGATCGCTTGCTCAAGCACATCGGCAGCCTGGTTCAAGTGACCACGGTCGATGTGGGACTGTGCTTGTACCAGGGCACCACTGGCGTTGGTCGGGTTGACAGCAGCGGCCAACGGCGAAAGCACCGATGCCACCGTTGGCACAGCTACCGGCTCGACCACGGGTGCCGGGGCGGGGGCCAGCTTGACACTTGGCGGTGCGACTTCCAGGCCATCGAAGCTGTCCGAGGGCAGGTCACGGTCGATGCTCGACGTGAATTCCGCCTCCTCGGCCAGTGCGCGGGCCATGCGCAGGTGCTTTTCTTCTTCAAGCCGGGCATTGCGATGACGCGCCCACAGCAGCAGCAACAACAGCACCAGCAAGCCGGCCGCACCGCCAATGACGCCGAGCACGATGGGATTGGTGAGCAGGTCGTTGAACTTGCCTTCGGTGCTGGCAGGTGTTGCCGCCGGCGTGGCCACCTCGGGTGCAGGCGTTGCAGACGCGGGGGCCGCTGGCGTGGCAGGGGTTTGAGTCGCAGGCGCTTCAGGCGATTCAGCCGCTGAATCCGCAGCCGCCGGGTTAGCAGCAGGATCAGCCGCCAACTGCGCCGGCATCGCTGCCGTCGCCGTGGCCGGCTGACCTTTTTCAGCCTGCAGCCTGGCCAGTTGATCATTCTTCAGTTGGATCAGCTTTTGCAGCTTGTCGAGCTGGCTTTGCAGGTCGGCCGCGCGGCTCTTGAGTTCTTCGTTGTCGCGACGGGTAGTGTCCAGTTGTTCCTGGGTCACGGCCAGCTTTTCGCCCAGGGCCTGGCTGTCGCCGGCGTTGCCCTTGGCGCCCTTGCGCGCGGCTTCGGCAGAGACCAGGCTCAAGGTGTCCTTGGCATCGGTGGTCGCGGCGGCATTGCCCGCCTGGGTGCGGCGGGTGGCGTCCAGTTGCTGCCGGCCGGCGGGCTGATTGGTCGCACTGCGGCGGCCCTGGCGCCAGGCTTCGTTCTGCGCGCGCACCTCGGCAATCGCCTGGGGTTGCGGCAGCGCGGTACTTTGCGTGGCATCGGGCAGGCGCAGGACCTGACCGGTCTTCAAGCGGTTGATGTTGCCATCGATGAACGCATCAGGATTCAACGCCTGAATGGCCAGCATGGTCTGCTGCACCGAGCCGCCATTGCGGTTCTTCTGCGCGATTTCCCACAAGGTGTCGCGGGACGTGGTGGTGTGCTGAGCCGAGGAACGTGCCGCAGCCGGAGCGCTGCCAGCGGGCGCAGACAGACGCGGTGCGGGCGCAGCGGCCGGCGTTTCCTGATCGAACTTGGCCGGGTCGAGCAACACGCTGTAGTCACGCATCAGGCGGCCACTGGGCCACTGCACCTGCAACAGGAAACGTACGTAGGAATCGGGCAACGGCTTGCTGGAGGTGACCCGCACCACGCTGCGACCATTGGGGTTGATCACCGGGGTGAACGTCAGGTCATCGAGAAACGCCTGGCGATCCACGCCCGCATCGACAAAGGCCTGGGAGGACGCCAGGCTCGGCCTGATCTCGGCAGCGGTAAGCCCACCCACATCGAGCAATTCGATGTCCACCGACAGCGGCTGGTTCAGCTTGGACTTGAGGGTCATCTCCCCCAGCTGCAGCGCTTGCGCCATACCGGAAGACAGCGCCGAGGCGGCCGCTATTGCTAACACCAGTTTGCGAACTTGAACCATAGCCTCATCCTTTGTCTGAACACTCCCCGGCCTGCGAGAAGGTTGGTAACCGCTGCCATTAGGCATGGCGAGCCGATAGGTTACCGACGCGCTTCTGTGCCGCTTCCGACCAAGCATAGCGCCTGGTTAGAATCAATCTACAAATTGCCGCCAAGTATCTTTTACACAAGGCGTTTTATCAACAACTGCGCCAACTGCACTGCATTCAGGGCTGCGCCCTTGCGTACGTTATCTGACGTCAGCCACATATTTAGTTCCGCAGGGTCGTCCACGCCTGCGCGAACGCGCCCTGCATACACCACGTCCTGACCCACCGCATCGCCCACAGCGGTGGGGTAATCCCCCTCCTCCACAAGCTCGATACCCGGCGCGGCTTCGAGCGCGCGGTTGACGGCGGCGAGGTCCACCGGCGCCGCCAGTTGCAACGACACCGTGAGGCTGTCGCCAAAGAACACCGGGGCTTGAACGCAGGTGGCGGAAACTTTCAGCGCCGGAGTGTCCAGCACTGAGCGCAGTTCGTGTATCAGACGTTTCTCAAGGTCTGTATGACCTTTCGCATCTGGCTTGCCGACTTGTGCCAACAGGTTAAAAGCCATTTGCCGGTCAAAGAAGGCTGGCTCCAGTGGACGCACATTCAGCAATTCAGCGGTTTGCCGGGCGAGTTCGCTAACGGCTTCGCGGCCCAGGGCCGATACCGCCAGGTTGGCGGTGACGCTGACGCGCTGGATATCCACCAGGCCGCGCAACGGTGCCAGCACCACGGCGAGGTTGGTCGCCGATGGGCTGGGGCTGCTGACCTGGAACGGTTTCTTCAAGCCTTCCAGCACATGAGCATTGGCTTCCGGCACCACAGGCGGCGCCTGTTCGGCCGGCAACGCGCCGGACAGATCGATCACCGCACACCCGGCTGCGGTAGCGCGCGGGGCAAAACCCAGGGTCACCGCCGGCCCTGCGGCAAAGAACGCCAACTGCGCCTTGCTGAAATCGAACTCATCGACTTCCCGCACCCGCACGTTCTTGCCACGAAACGGCACCGACGCACCGGCAGAATTGCTGCCCGCCAGCAGATACAGAGTGCCGACCGGGAATGCCAGCTCTTCGAGAATCTGCACCAGGGTCTCGCCGACGGTGCCGGTGGCGCCGATCACGGCGATTTCAAAGGTCTGGGTCATGGGGGCTGCCTCGGGCATTGCGGGGGGAGCGGCACTTTACCGGGTGGTTGGGGGTGAGGCAATTGGGCTGGGTCTGGTGGTGAAGCTGATGGCGCTATCGCAGGCAAGCCAGCTCCCCCTGTGAAGCTGCGAACACATTCCACTATGGGAGCTGGCTTGCCTGCGATAGGGCCCGAAAGCCCAATAAAAAACCCCGCGCCTGTCACCAGAGCGCGGGGTTTTCAACATCCGACAGCAATCAACGCTCCAGCAGAATCCGCAACATCCGACGCAGCGGCTCGGCCGCGCCCCACAGCAACTGGTCGCCAACGGTGAACGCGCCGAGGAACTGGCTGCCCATGTTGAGCTTGCGCAGACGGCCCACCGGTACATTCAGGGTGCCGGTGACCTTGGTCGGGCTCAGCTCCTGCATGCTGATATCGCGGTTGTTCGGCACCAGCTTGACCCACGGGTTGTGCTGGCTGATCAGCCCTTCGATATCGGCAATCGGCACGTCCTTGTTCAGCTTGATGGTCAACGCCTGGCTGTGGCAGCGCATGGCGCCAATGCGCACGCAGATGCCATCCACCGGGATCGGGCTCTTGAAGCGACCGAGGATCTTGTTGGTCTCGGCCTGGGCCTTCCACTCCTCGCGGCTCTGACCGTTCGGCAGTTCCTTGTCGATCCACGGGATCAGGCTGCCGGCCAATGGCACACCGAAGTTCTCGGTCGGGTAGGCTTCGCTGCGCATGGCGTCGGCCACACGGCGGTCGATATCGAGGATCGCGCTGGCCGGGTCGGCCAGTTGATCGGCGACAGCGGCGTGGGTCGCGCCCATTTGCTTGATCAGTTCACGCATGTTCTGCGCGCCAGCACCGGACGCCGCCTGATAGGTCATGGCGCTCATCCACTCGACCAGACCGGCTTCGAACAGGCCGCCCAGGCCCATCAGCATGAGGCTGACGGTGCAGTTGCCGCCGACGTAGTTTTTGGTGCCGGCGTCCAGTTGCTGGTCGATGACCTTGCGGTTGACCGGATCGAGGATGATCACTGCGTCATCCTGCATGCGCAGGCTCGAGGCAGCGTCGATCCAGTAGCCCTGCCAGCCGGCTTCACGCAGCTTGGGGAAGACTTCACTGGTGTAGTCGCCGCCCTGGCAGGTCAGAATCACGTCGAGGGTTTTCAGCTCTTCAATGCTGTAGGCGTCCTTGAGCGGAGCAATATCCTTGCCCACAGACGGCCCTTGGCCACCCACATTCGAAGTGGTGAAAAACACCGGCTCAATAAGATCGAAATCCTGCTCTTCCAGCATCCGCTGCATGAGCACGGAACCGACCATACCGCGCCAACCGATCAGACCTACACGTTTCATCGCAACTACACCTTGTTCAAAAGTGGGCCGCCTGGCAGCAACAACTGCAAGCGGGCCCGAGAGATTACAGATTCCGCAGCGCGGCGACTACTGCGTCGCCCATTTCTTGCGTCCCGACCCGGGTGCAACCCTGCGACCAGATGTCGCCGGTGCGCAAGCCCTGGTCCAGCACCAGGCTGACGGCCTTCTCGATAGCGTCCGCCGCGTCGCCCAGGTTGAAGCTGTAACGCAGCATCATCGACACCGACAAAATGGTCGCCAGCGGGTTGGCAATGCCCTGCCCCGCGATGTCCGGCGCCGAACCGTGACATGGCTCGTACATGCCTTTGTTATTGGTGTCCAGGGACGCCGACGGCAGCATGCCGATGGAGCCGGTAAGCATCGAGGCCTGGTCGGACAGGATGTCGCCGAACAGGTTGTCGGTGACGATCACGTCAAACTGCTTGGGCGCGCGCACCAGCTGCATGGCGGCATTGTCGACGTACATGTGGCTCAGTTCGACGTCGGGGTAGTCCTTGGCGACTTCTTCGACGATTTCGCGCCACAGTTGGCTGGAGGCCAGTACGTTGGCCTTGTCCACCGAGCAGACCTTCTTGCCACGCACGCGAGCCATGTCGAAACCGACACGGGCGATACGGCGGATTTCGCTCTCGCTGTATGGCAGCGTGTCGTAGGCCTGGCGCTCGCCATTTTCCAGCTCACGCACGCCCCGTGGCGAGCCGAAGTAAATGCCGCCGGTCAGCTCACGCACGATGAGGATATCCAGCCCCGCCACCACTTCCGGCTTGAGGCTCGATGCGTCGGCCAGTTGCGGATAGAGGATCGCCGGGCGCAGGTTGCCGAACAGGCCCAGTTGCGCGCGGATCTTCAGCAGGCCGCGCTCGGGGCGGATGTCGCGTTCGATCTTGTCCCACTTGGGCCCACCCACGGCGCCGAGCAGCACGGCGTCGGCCGCACGGGCGCGGTCCAGGGTTTCGTCGGCCAGGGGCACGCCGTGCTTGTCGATGGCCGCGCCGCCGATCACGTCGTGACTCAGTTCGAAGCCCAGGCTGTACTTGCTGTTGGCCAATTCCAGCACCTTGACCGCTTCGGCCATGATTTCCGGACCGATACCGTCGCCAGGGAGAATCAGAATCTGCTTGCTCATGGGTTCCTCATTTCATCAAGCGACCCGCCCGCAGGCAGGTCGGGAAAATTGATCAGCGTTCGGCCCACACCACCAGCACATCGGTGCTGAAAGTGCCGTCGGCCTGAATCTCGTAGTAATCGCGCACTTCCTGGCCCATCGCCTGTTGCAGCTCGAGGATGGCTGCGCGCAAGGCCGGCGGCGTGCGCATGCGCTCCACCCAGGAGGTGTATTCCAGGCGCAGACGTTGACGGCTGCTGCTGCGTACATGCAAACCGGCTTCGCTGAGCTGGCGCATCCACTCGGCGGCCGAGTAATCACGCACATGGCTGGTGTCACGCAGCACTTCGACGGTTTGCAGGTAAGTGTCCAGCAACGGGCTGCCCGGCGACAACACGTCGACGAACGCCGCCACCCCGCCTGGTTTGAGTACGCGGCGCACTTCGCGCAGGGCCAGGCCGAGGTCGCTCCAGTGGTGGGCCGAATAGCGGCTGAACACGAAGTCGAACTCGCCATCGGCGAAGGGCAGGCGTTCGGCGGCGCCGTGGACGGTGCTGATATTGGTGAAACCGCGATCCTGCGCGGCGGCGGCCACCACGTCGAGCATCTGTTGGGACAGGTCGTAGGCCACCACTTCTTTAACCAGCGGCGCGACGTGAAAACTCACATGCCCGGCGCCGCAGCCCAGGTCCAGCAGGCGTGCAGCGCCTTGCCCGGCCAGTTCGGCCTGCAGCAGCGCGAATTCGCTGCCCTGGGCGTGCACGGCACTGCTCAGGTAGGCCGAGGCTTGCTCGCCGAATTGTTTTTGCACGACTTGGGTGTGGGCGGTGCTGGTCATGGTGGCTTTCCTTGGATTTTGTGGCGGTTGTACTGGCGCTATCGCAGGCAAGCCAGCTCCCGCATTTGGAATGCATTCCAAGGTGGGAGTCGGGCTTGCCCGCGATGGGGCCCGCACGGTTACCGCAAATCAGGCATCACGAAACAACCAGGGCTGGCTCGCCCGATGCTTGCTCTCGAACGCCGCAATCGCATCGCCGTCCTGCAAGGTCAGGCCGATATCGTCCAGGCCATTGATCAGGCAGTGCTTGCGGAACGCGTCCACCTCAAAGTGATACACCTTGCCATCTGGACGAGTCACCGTCTGCGCTGCCAGGTCGACGGTCAACTGGTAACCCTCCTCGGCCTCCACCTGCTTGAACAGCTCGTCCACTTCGGCATCGGTGAGGATGATCGGCAGCAGCCCGTTCTTGAAGCTGTTGTTGAAGAAGATGTCGGCGTAGCTCGGCGCGATGATGCTGCGAAAGCCATATTCTTCCAGGGCCCACGGCGCATGTTCACGGCTGGAGCCGCAACCGAAGTTTTCCCGCGCCAGCAACACGCTGGCGCCCTGATAACGCTCGGCGTTGAGCACGAAATCCTTGTTCAGCGGGCGCTTGGAGTTGTCCTGATAGGCATAGCCCACATCCAGGTAGCGCCACTCGTCGAACAGGTTGGGGCCGAAACCAGTGCGCTTGATCGACTTCAGGAACTGCTTGGGAATGATCTGGTCGGTGTCCACGTTGGCACGGTCCAACGGCGCGACCAGACCTGTGTGTTGGGTAAAAGCTCTCATCAGGAATTCCTCAGATCAATTCGCGAACGTCGATGAAACGACCGTTGACGGCGGCCGCAGCGGCCATGGCCGGGCTGACCAGGTGGGTACGCCCGCCGGCGCCCTGACGGCCTTCGAAGTTACGGTTTGAGGTGGACGCGCAGTGCTCGCCGGATTCCAAACGGTCCGGGTTCATCGCCAGGCACATCGAGCAGCCCGGCTCACGCCATTCAAAACCGGCTTCGAGGAAGATCTTGTCGAGGCCTTCGGCTTCGGCTTGCGCCTTGACCAGGCCCGAGCCCGGCACCACGATCGCTTGCTTGATGGTCGAAGCTACCTTGCGGCCCTTGGCAATCACCGCCGCCGCGCGCAGGTCTTCAATGCGCGAGTTGGTGCAGGAGCCGATGAACACGCGATCCAACTGAATGTCGGTAATCGCCTGGTTGGCTTTCAAACCCATGTACTTCAAGGCGCGCTCGATGGAACCGCGCTTGACCAGGTCGGTTTCCTGCGCCGGGTCCGGCACGTTCTGGTCGACGGCCAGGACCATTTCCGGCGAGGTGCCCCAGCTGACTTGCGGCTTGATCTGCGTGGCGTCCAGCTCGACCACGGTGTCGAACACCGCATCGGCGTCGGAGACCAGGTCTTTCCAGGCCTCGACAGCAGCGTCCCAATCGGCGCCTTGTGGCGCAAACGGACGCCCCTTGACGTACTCGACGGTTTTCTCATCCGCCGCCACCATGCCTACGCGGGCACCGGCTTCGATGGACATGTTGCAGATGGTCATGCGGCCTTCGATGGACAGGTCGCGAATCGCGCTGCCGGCAAACTCGATGGCGTGGCCGTTACCGCCGGCGGTGCCGATCTTGCCGATCACGGCGAGCACGATGTCCTTGGCAGTCACGCCGAACGGCAACGTGCCTTCGACGCGCACCAGCATGTTCTTCATTTTTTTGGCGACCAGGCACTGGGTGGCGAACACGTGCTCCACCTCGGACGTGCCGATGCCATGGGCCAGGGCGCCGAACGCGCCGTGGGTGGATGTGTGGGAGTCACCGCAGACCACGGTCATGCCCGGCAAGGTCGCGCCCTGCTCCGGGCCGATCACGTGGACGATGCCCTGGCGCACGTCATTCATCTTGAATTCGGTGATGCCATATTCGTCGCAGTAGTCGTCGAGGGTCTGCACCTGCAGACGCGACACGGTGTCGGCAATTGCGTCGATGCCACCCTTGCGTTCCGGGGTGGTCGGCACGTTGTGGTCGGGAGTGGCGATGATCGAGTCGACGCGCCAGGGCTTGCGCCCGGCCAGTCGCAGGCCTTCGAACGCTTGGGGCGAGGTCACTTCATGGATGATGTGACGGTCGATGTAGATCAGCGACGATCCATCATCGCGACGTTTCACTTCATGGGAATCCCAAAGCTTGTCGTACAGCGTTTTGCCGGCCATCAGTCGGTCCTCATCAGCGGTGCATCTCTATGCCGGGCTTTTCAATAACCCTTTGGCTTGTGAGGCTGATGGTATGGCGCTACATTAAATAACTCAAATTCATAATTTTTATGCTTTGGATTACCAACTGGAATACCACCATGGACCTGGCCAACCTCAATGCCTTTATCGCCATCGCCGAAAGCGGCAGCTTTTCCGGTGCCGGCGAACGCCTGCACCTGACCCAACCGGCCATCAGCAAACGCATTGCCGGCCTGGAACAGCAATTGAACGTACGGCTGTTCGACCGCCTGGGCCGCGAGGTGGGCCTGACCGAGGCGGGCCGGGCCTTGCTACCGCGCGCCTATCAGATCCTCAATGTGCTGGATGACACCCGCCGCGCCCTCACCAACCTCACCGGCGAAGTGAGCGGGCGCCTCACCCTGGCCACCAGTCACCACATTGGTCTGCATCGCCTGCCGCCGATCCTGCGCGCCTTTACCCGGGAATACCCCCACGTCGCGCTGGATATTCAGTTCCTCGATTCGGAAGTGGCCTACGAAGAAATCCTCCACGGCCGCGCCGAAGTGGCCGTGATCACCCTGGCGCCCGCGCCCCATCATCTGGTGCGCGCCACGCCGGTGTGGGATGACCCGCTGGACTTTGTGGTGGCGCCAGAGCACAGCCTGACCGGCAACGCCCGCGTGAGCCTGGCCGATATCGCACGGCACCCGGCGGTTTTCCCCGGCGGCAATACCTTTACCCATCATATTGTCAGCAAGCTGTTCGGCGCCCAGGGCCTCACGCCCAACATCGCGATGAGCACCAACTACCTGGAAACCATCAAGATGATGGTCTCCATCGGCCTGGCCTGGAGCGTGCTGCCGCGCACCATGCTCGATGATCAGGTGACAAGCATCGCTTTGCCGGGCATACAGCTCAGTCGCCAGCTAGGCTATATCGTGCACACCGAAAGGACGCTGTCGAACGCTGCACGAGCTTTCATGAGCCTGCTGGATGCACAGGTCGATCTGCCAGGGATACCGGCATAACACCGTGCGGCCGTGGGCCTTGAACAAAACCGCACTGTCTGCCCATCGAGCCAAGGCCCTTTGATAATGCACAACCCTGTCGACCCCGAGCACAACACTGCCGAGCAGGCGCTCAAGGACAGCCAGGAGCGCCTTGACCTGGCGCTGGAATCGGCGCAACTGGGCACCTGGGACTGGCACATTCCCACCGGCATGCTCCATGGCTCGGCCCGCGCCGCTCAACTGCATGGTTTGCCGCCCGAGCCCTTCCATGAGCCCTTCGAGGCATTTTTCGAGGGCATGCCCGATTCCGATCGCGACAACATGCGCAGCGCCTACCGCTCTCTGCGCAAAGGCCCGGCCGGCAACTACCAACTGATTTACCGCGTGCCTCTGGAAGACGGCAGCGCGCGCTACCTGGAAAGCCGTGCCCGGCTGTATCGCGACGAACACGGCGCACCGCTGCGCATGGCCGGCACCCTGCTGGACATCACCGACCAGGTCGAGCGCGAACAACAGCTGATTGCCTCCGAGGAAAAATTCGCCAGCGTATTTCATGCCAGCCCCAACGCGATCTCCATCACCGAACGCGACACGGGCCGGTATGTCGAGGTCAATGACGGCTTTTGCCGCCTGACCGGCTACCGCGCCGAGGAGGCCATCGGCCTTACGCTGTACCAGATCGGCATCTGGGCCGATGAAAACCAGCGCTCGGCGTTATTGGCCGAACTCGCGATCAAGGGTCGCATTCATCACCTGGAAATGCTCTGGCACAACCGGCGTGGCGAAGTGCTGTCAGTGGAGGTCTCGGTAGAGCCGATTACCCTCAATGAAACCCCGTGCCTGCTGTTGACCGCGCGGGACGTGAGCCTGCTGAAAAACGCCGAGGCGCAGATCCGCCATCTGGCCTACCACGACCCCCTCACCAACCTGCCCAACCGCGCGCTGCTGATGGACCGCCTGAGCCAGCAGATCGCCCTGCTCAAGCGCCACGACCTGCGTGGCGCGCTGCTGTTTCTCGACCTCGACCATTTCAAGCACATCAACGACTCCCTCGGACACCCGGTGGGCGACACCGTGCTGAAAATGATCACCGCGCGCCTGGAAGCCAGCGTGCGCATGGAAGACACCGTCGCGCGCCTGGGTGGCGATGAGTTCGTGGTGCTGCTCAGTGGCTTGCAAGGTTCACGCACACAGGTCAGCCGACAGGTGCAGGACCTCGCCGAGACGTTGCGCCACTTGCTCTCGGAGCCGATGTTCCTGGACGGCCACCGCCTGCAGGTCACACCGAGCATTGGCGTGGCGTTGATTCCCGACCATGGCTCGACCCCGACCGACCTGCTCAAGCGCGCCGACATTGCGCTGTACCGCGCCAAGGACTCGGGGCGCAACACCACGCAGATGTTTCACAACAGCATGCAGAAAGCCGCCAGCGAACGCCTGCGCATGGAAACCGACCTGCGCCTGGCGCTCGCGCGCGGCGAGTTCAGCGTGCATTACCAGCCCCAGGTGGACGCGCGCGGCAGCCGCATCGTCGGTGCCGAGGCGTTGGTGCGTTGGCAGCATCCGCAACTGGGGGCGCAGTCGCCAGCCGAATTTATCAAGGTATTGGAAGACAGCGGCCTGATCCTCGAGGTGGGTACCTGGATTCTCGATGAGGCCTGCGCAGGTTTTGCGCAACTGATCGCCGACGGCCTGGTGGACCCGTTGAATTTCAGCCTGTGCGTGAACATCAGCCCACGGCAGTTTCGCCAGAACGACTTTGTGGAACGGGTGGAGCACAGCCTCAAGGAGCATGTATTGCCGTTCAGCCTGCTGAAACTGGAAATCACCGAAGGCATTGTGATCCAGAACCTGGACGACACGGTGCTGAAAATGCGCCGCCTGAAAAAGCTCGGCGTGAGCTTTGCCATGGATGACTTCGGCACCGGCTATTCGTCACTGACCTACCTCAAGCGACTGCCGGTAGATGCGCTGAAAATCGACCAGTCGTTCGTGCGCGATGCGACCCACGACCCCAACGACGCCGAGATCATCCGCGCGATCGTGGCGATGGCGCGCAGCCTGAACCTGGAGGTGATCGCAGAGGGCGTGGAAACCCTGGAACAGCTGGCGTTCCTGCAAGGGCTGGGCTGCCACCTGTATCAGGGTTACCTGCACAGCCGGCCGTTACCCATCGAGCGGTTCAGGACGCTGCTGATGTAGCGCACGGTTCTCACACCAAGGCGACCGCTTCGCCCTCCCTCGGCCCGCCGCCCCTGCGGCCCCACAGTTCTTCATGGCCGCCAATTACCGCAACCGAATGGGTGTCGGTGTTGATCATGCCCAACTGGCCGCAGGCCAAGGCCTCGACTGAGGTTTTTCTTACATAACGGCTCAAACCCAGGCGCTTGAGCGCCTCGCCGGTTTCCTGCTCGTCTTCGCCATCGTTGAGGCTGTTGATGGCCGCGCTGAAGCTGGCGCCCGCCGTGCCGTCGTTGTCTTGCTGCTGTGCACGCTTGGCGCTGACGGCAAACAGAAAGTTGGCATCCTTGAGCATTCCGGCATCCGCGCCTTTGAAGCGTGCTTCGCGAGCGGCTTGTGATAACTCACGATTGGATACGCTGAGCGTATGGCCGTCCCGCAATGTCACGTCATAGCCGCGCGGCGTTCTCTGAACCCTTTCGAAAATACTTCCGGGGCTCTGGCCGAAACGGACCATGGCCACCTTGATCGCTGCCACCGTGACGCAGTTGCCCTGATTGCTCTGGCGAAAACCGCGCCAGATATCGTCGGGCTGTTCGCCAACGGCTTTTGTGGACACGTGCGGAGGGCTTTCCACACTTGCGCTGACACCCGGCCATTGGTTCACCACTGTCCTGAAGAAGCTCCCCAGACGCAAGCCGTTACCGGCAAGCCGGCAACACTCGCGGTTGCGTTGTACGAATGCCCATGAAGGCGCGGGATAAACGTAACGCTGATGGACCTGCTCAGGCGTGTGGCGGACAGCGCTGCACACGTCCGTAACCGCCCGGTAATACTCATCCCTGAAACCTGCGGCGCGCGTATTGAAGATTGAAAACATGAACCCTCCCTTGAACGCGTCTCCCCGACTGCATGGGCAGTCGGGGAGTCTTGGTCAGCCATTAGCTAGTAGTGAAGATGTCTGCGAGGCTGTATCGACATAGCCTGCCGACGGTCTCAGCCAAAACGTCCAAAGATCGGATGTCCAGCGGCGGGAGCAGGCGACCTGATACCTGGGCGGACCTTGATCTCGCTGTCAGCCTCTGCAGTGGTCTCCCGCTCAGCGTCCTTGTGCGCGGTCGTTGTGTGCTCATGCTCATGCTCATGCACCGCCTCTGTTGCGGTCGTCGTTTGCGCGCCTGCGTCCAGCGCGGTATCGACCTTACTTTCTGCATCCATCTTCATCTCGGCCTCCGTTTTGAACGCACTCGGCGTCGCTGCAAGGGTTTTCGCCTCGGCGCGCAACGGGTTCGCGGCCCTGGTTTCAGTGATCAAGGCTGCGCCGTCGGGCTCACCGACCTTTGCCTCGTCGATAATCAATCGTGGCTTGAGCGACGAGGCTGTACTCGACCCGTCATGGGAAGTCACCTTGACCTGAACGCCGGCAGCCAGGCTGATTCTGTACTGTTTGCCGCTCTCGGGCGTCAAGTTCACCTGGGTGCTGCCATCGGGCATGACCGTCACCTGCGCATCGCCATCGGCGGAGACATTCAGCGGCGCGTCTTTTTCGATGCCTTGCGCTACCGGTGCAGGGCTGTCAGTACGTGCGCTTAGCTGCACGCCGTGCTCGGCGCCAAGCTTGCCTTTTGCCGCTTGCTCTTGGTTCATGGGCAGCATTTGGTTGTCAGCGTCTTTCAGGTCGATCTGTATACCGCCATCAGCGCCAAGCTTCATCTGAGCGCCAGTCTCGGCCATTGCAGGCCTGGATTGGGTGTCGGGATCTTTCAAGCTCACTTGCGCATTACCTTCAGCGCCCGCTTTCATCTGAACATCGGGTTTCACCAACGTTACCGGCGGACTCTGCACATCAACCGGCAACCTGGAACTGCCGCCCCAGCTCGATAGAAAGTTGCGCATTGCTTTGAGAACCAGTTCGAACATTTCCAGCATTTTGTCCAGGGCATCGGCACTCACGGTAACTTGCCTGTCACTGCCCTCGGCATTGTCGAGACGCGGCGTGATGTTGCTTTTTGGAACAAACCCGAGATTATTAACCGGTTGTGCCCGCTCTTTCGACATCTGCGCTGGCGTATCGCTGGCCGCATTCAGATCCGACTTGAAACCCGCAATATTATTCATCGATATAGTGGACATCTGATTCATCTCATTCCTGGGGGTGGCGCCGCCGGTGCAGTAACCATTTAAAACCGGCAACGATAGATTGGGGCTGCTAGTAACCATCATCACTTCGCAGTCCCTACTTTCGTGGAGCGCAACGGCATTGGGTTCCAGAAATCCGCGATCACATAAGGAAAACAAAATCGCAAATCAGACTTTGCCCCGTCTCGCCCCCGGAAAAACGAGCGTTTCAGCCCCTGAAAACGGTTCTTGCGCAGATATATAAAGTAATAAGCAGGCCAAACTCTAAACTTATGAAATCATTAAACCCCGCCACCGACTGACGCCCATGTTAGTTCGCGCGCGCGAATCTCGCAGCCGAGCCAACACCCATCAACTGCCGAACACTACTTTTAGACGATCAAAAAAAGGAGCGCCCATGGCACCCCTGATTTAGTGTTTAAAAACGTTATGAATATGAAGTTAATCTTTCAGTGCAGATTGCACACCGATCAACTCAGCAACCTTGTCCAATGCGGTCTCGCGGCGCAAGGCGTGGAACAGCTCCACCGCCTGCGGATAGTTGCGCGTCAGCATCGCCAACCATTGCTTCAAACGACCGGGCGCCTGTTTTTCCGTCAACTGCGCGACCGACTGCCTCCAGAAGTCATGGAGCATGGGCTGCATCTGCGCCCAGGTCATCTCCACCACGTCCTCACCGGCACGTGCGGCCGCAATCTGCCGCGCCAAGTCGGGGCGTGCGACCAGACCACGGCCCAGCATGATGTGTTCGGCGCCACTGATTTCGCGGCAACGCTTCCAGTCTTCAACGCTCCAGATATCACCATTGGCAAACACCGGCACCTTGACCACGTCCTGCACTCGCGGGAT
The DNA here is from genome assembly GCF_036864995.1 of Pseudomonas trivialis. Classification (NCBI taxonomy): domain Bacteria; kingdom Pseudomonadati; phylum Pseudomonadota; class Gammaproteobacteria; order Pseudomonadales; family Pseudomonadaceae; genus Pseudomonas; species Pseudomonas trivialis. Next base: position 3,593,256 of record NZ_CP142151.1, read on the forward strand.
CCACTCCCAATGGGCCGGCGGCTTGTAGCCGTCGGTCTTGGTGCGCGCATGCACCACGATATGCGCCGCGCCGCCCTCGACCAGCGCGGTGGCACACACCAGCGCGCCATCCGGGCTGTCGAAGCCCAGGCGCATCTTGGCGGTCACCGGGATATGCGCCGGCACGGCCCGGCGCACGTGCTCGACAATCCGGTTAAGCAGCTCCGGCTCCTTGAGCAGCACCGCACCACCGCGTGACTTGTTGACCGTCTTGGCAGGGCAGCCGAAGTTCAAGTCGATCACCTGCGAGCCCAGCTCACAGGCCAAAACGGCGTTTTCCGCAAGGCACACCGGGTCCGAACCGAGCAACTGCACACGCAGCGGCACACCCGCAGCGGTCCGGGCACCTTGCAGCAGTTCAGGAGCGAGCTTGTGGAAATAGGCCGGGGTGAGCAGGCGGTCGTTGACGCGGATGAACTCGGTCACGCACCAGTCGATCCCGCCGACGCGGGTCAGCACGTCACGCAGGATGTTGTCGACCAACCCCTCCATGGGTGCCAGGGCAATTTGCATGGAAAACACTCAACAAAAATCGTGGCGCAGTTTACTGGGTTTCCTTGGGGAAACGTTAACCCCCGGTCAGTGCAGGGCCGTAACCGTCGAGAAACTCACTGGGCATGCGCTTGGGCTTGCCGCTGGACAGCTCAATACACACGAAGGTGGTTTGCGCGCGCAACAGGGTGACACCGTCACGCGGGCGCATCAGCTGGAAGCGGCGAGTCATCTTCAGGCGCTGGTCCCAGTCGACGATCCAGGTGGCCAGTTGCAGCTCATCGCCTTCGTAGCCAGCCGCCAGGTAGTCAATCTCATGGCGCACCACGGCCATGGCGCGGTCCAGGCGGCGATACTCGGTGAGGTCCAGCCCCAGGCGCTGGGAGTGCCGCCAGGCGCAGCGTTCCAGCCAGGATACGTACACCGCGTTATTGGCGTGTCCCAGGCCATCGATGTCCTCGGGACCGACCTGCAGATCGATGATGAACGGCGTTGCCAGATCCCAGCCCATGCCTTGCTCCTGTCGGTTGATGTCGGCGGGGCAGTGTATCAACGCACCGCCGACTTCGCTGCGCGCAACACGCGATCCGACAACTCGCCAGGTCCAAGGGCGCGTGCAAGTGAGAGGCCGCCGATCATCAAGGCCATGCCCGCCAGGGCCTTGTCGGTGTCTTCGGGGCTGGCGGCCAGTTGAGCGGCCATCAGCTCCGTGTGCTGATTGAGCGCCTGGCGGAATTCATCCGGCAGGCGGCCCATTTCGCCCACGGTGGCCGGCAGCGGGCAGGCTTGCGTGGTGGAGTCGCGATGCTTGCGCGACAGGTAAAACGCCGCCGCCAGGCCGCGACGCTCTTCGCCGCTGAGTTGGCCATCGATATCCTCAATCGCCGCGCGACGCCTGGCAAGCAACGCAGTAAAGGCCTCCAGCATCAACGCGTCCTTGCTTTCAAAGTGCGCGTAGAAACCGCCGACGGTCAGCCCCGCCGCGCCCATGACTTCGACCACGCTCGGCTCGGCCGGGCCGCGCTGGATCAACGCGGCGCTGGCGGCCTGCAGAATGCGTTCGCGGGTTTGCGCTTTTTTATCGCTCATCAAAGGGCTCCGTCGTTCATGGGCCGGATATTATTATCATGATAATACTTGGCAGGCGAGCGATGCGGCGGCGGGTCGGTACGGCAGAAGGGATCAGCAGCAGATTGGCCAAACGCCAGACAAACAAAAGGGCCATTCAATAATTGAATGACCCTTAAAAATCCCGCAGAGCGGGTAATCGTGGCGTCCCCTAGGGGACTCGAACCCCTGTTACCGCCGTGAAAGGGCGGTGTCCTAGGCCACTAGACGAAGGGGACACAAACCTTCTGTACAACAGACCAGCGCTGAGTGCTGATCGATTCAAGGCCGGTGTGGCCAAACCTTGAACCTGTAGATTGGTGGAGCTAAACGGGATCGAACCGTTGACCTCTTGCATGCCATGCAAGCGCTCTCCCAGCTGAGCTATAGCCCCGATTTTTCGCCTGGCGGCGCAGCAGACCTTGCGAACTGCTTGTTGAAACTGGCGTCCCCTAGGGGACTCGAACCCCTGTTACCGCCGTGAAAGGGCGGTGTCCTAGGCCACTAGACGAAGGGGACAAAACCTTCTGTACAACAGATCAGCGCTGAGTGCTGATCGATTCAAGGCCGGTGTGGCCAGGCCTTGAACCTGTAAATTGGTGGAGCTAAACGGGATCGAACCGTTGACCTCTTGCATGCCATGCAAGCGCTCTCCCAGCTGAGCTATAGCCCCTCATCGGTGAGGATGGGGCGAATCTTAATGGCGGTTTGGAAGTGTGTCAAATTTATTTTCAACAATTTCCAAAGTTTTTTGCCGGGATAACAATCACTTACCAACGAAACCCCGGAAAGCCGGGGTTTCGTCACTGCCACAGAGGACTTAGCCGATAGCGCCCAGCAGCTTTTCCCATTCCTTGTTTTCTTTCTTGGAAACACCACCCAGCAAATCAAGCGCTTGGCGCAGGCGGAAGCGCGTGAGGTCCGGTCCGAGAATTTCCATCGCATCGAGCACCGACACCGAGCTGGCCTGCCCGGTGATCGCAGCGAACATCAGCGGCATGGCATCGCGCAGCTTCAATTCCAGAGACTCGACCACCGCCTGAATCGTCGCAGTGATCGCATCCTTTTCCCACTGGCGCAGGCTTTCGAGCTTCCACAGAATCAGCTGCATCAACTGGCGCACCTGATCGCCCGACAGCTTCTTGGACTCGAACAGCTTCGCGTCCGGGTTCACGCCACCGGCAAAGAAGAAGCTGGCCAACGGAGCGACCTGGCTGAAGGTCTCCACCCTGCCCTGCACCAGCGGCGCGATCTTCATCATGTACTCAGGGTTCAACGCCCACTGCTGCACACGGCTGGCGAACTCCTCCACCGGCAAGTCACGCAGCCACTGGCCGTTGAGCCAGGACAGTTTTTCGATATCGAAGATCGGCCCGCCCAGCGATACGCGGGACAAGTCGAAGTTGTCGACCATTTCCTGCAACGAGAACTTCTCGCGCTCGTCCGGCATCGACCAGCCCATGCGGCCCAGGTAGTTGAGCATCGCTTCGGGCATGAAGCCCATGCGCTCGTAAAACGTCACCGAAGTTGGGTTCTTGCGCTTGGACAGCTTGCTCTTGTCCGGGTTACGCAGCAGCGGCATGTAGCACAGCTGCGGCTGCTCCCAGCCGAAGTATTCATAAAGCAGGATCAGTTTCGGCGCCGACGGCAGCCATTCTTCGCCGCGCAGCACGTGGGTGATGCCCATCAGGTGATCGTCGACCACGTTGGCCAGGAAGTACGTCGGCAGACCGTCGGTCTTCATCAGCACCTGCATGTCCATGCGGTCCCACGGGATCTCGACGTCACCGCGCAGCATGTCCGGCACCACGCACACGCCTTCGCTCGGCACCTTCATGCGGATCACGTGCGGCTCACCGGCCGCCAGGCGGCGGGCCACTTCTTCTTTCGACAGCAAAAGCGCGCGGCCGTCGTAGCGCGGGGTTTCGCCACGGGCCTGTTGCTCGGCGCGCATCTGGTCCAATTCTTCAGCGGTGCAGAAGCATGGGAACGCATGGCCCATGTCGACCAGCTGCTGAGTGTATTGCTTGTAAATATCGCTACGCTCGCTCTGGCGATACGGGCCGTGCGGGCCACCGACGTCCGGACCTTCGGCCCAGGTAATGCCGAGCCAGCGCAGGGCATCGAAAATCTGCTGTTCCGACTCGCGGGTGGAGCGCAGTTGGTCGGTGTCTTCGATCCGCAGGATGAATTCACCGCCGTGCTGCTTGGCAAAGCAGTAGTTGAACAAGGCGATGTAAGCAGTGCCGACGTGGGGATCGCCGGTAGGCGATGGCGCGATGCGCGTGCGGACGGTGGTCATGGCAGGTCTCGAATGGGCGATATAACTGAAAATTGAAACAAGCGGCGAATGGTAACAGCCTGGGTGATATCTGGAAAACCGAGGCGCGGCTATCGGGGGCAAGCCCCCTCCCACATTTGACCGTGTTCACAAATCAAGGCGGGAGGGGGCTTGCCCCCGATGAGGCCGGCACAACCACTACAAATCAAACAGCCAGCAACCGCTCGCGCAACTTGCCAATCTCATCGCGCGTCTGCGCCGCTGCCTCGAACTCAAGATCGCGCGCCAACTGATACATCTTCTCTTCCAACTGGCGAATCCGCTTGGTGATCTCACTCGGCGAGCGCAATTCGTTCTCGTACTTGGCGCTTTCCTCGGCGGCCTTGGCCATGCCCTTGCGCTTCTTGCTGCGCGAGCCCGGCACGGTGGCGCCTTCCATGATGTCGGCGACGTCCTTGAACACGCCTTTGGGGGTAATGCCGTGTTCCAGGTTGAAGGCAATCTGCTTGTCACGGCGCCGCTCGGTCTCGCCAATCGCGCGCTCCATGGAGCCGGTGATGCGGTCCGCATACAGGATCGCCCGGCCATTGAGGTTACGCGCCGCGCGGCCGATGGTCTGGATCAGCGAACGTTCGGAGCGCAGGAAGCCCTCCTTGTCCGCATCCAGAATTGCCACCAGCGACACTTCCGGCATGTCCAGGCCTTCGCGCAGCAGGTTGATGCCCACCAGCACATCAAAGGTGCCCAGGCGCAGGTCGCGGATGATCTCCACCCGCTCCACCGTGTCGATGTCCGAGTGCAGGTATCGCACGCGCACGCCGTGGTCGGCCAGGTAGTCGGTGAGGTCTTCGGACATGCGCTTGGTCAGCGTGGTCACCAGCACCCGCTCTTCCAGCGCCACGCGCTTGTTGATCTCCGACAGCAGGTCATCGACCTGGGTCAGTGCCGGGCGGATTTCGATCTGCGGGTCGACCAGGCCGGTCGGCCGCACCACCTGCTCGATCACACGGCCCGCATGCTCGGCCTCATAATTGCCCGGCGTTGCGGACACAAAAATGGTCTGCGGGCTGATCGCCTCCCACTCGTCAAACCGCATCGGCCGGTTATCCAGCGCCGACGGCAGGCGGAAACCGTATTCCACCAGGGTTTCCTTGCGCGAGCGGTCGCCCTTATACATCGCGCCCACCTGCGGCACGCTGACGTGGGACTCGTCGATCACCAGCAAGGCGTCCGGCGGCAGGTAGTCGTACAGCGTCGGCGGCGGCGCGCCGGAGTCACGGCCCGACAGGTAGCGCGAGTAGTTTTCGATGCCGTTGCAGTAGCCCAGCTCCAGGATCATCTCCAGGTCGAAGCGGGTGCGCTGCTCCAGGCGCTGGGCTTCCACCAGCTTGTTGTTGGCGCGCAGGTATTCCAGGCGCTCGGCCAGCTCAACCTTGATGCCTTCGATGGCGCCCATCAGGGTTTCCCGGGGCGTTACATAGTGGCTTTTGGGGTAAAAGGTGAAGCGCGGCAGCTTGCGGATCACCTCGCCGGTCAACGGGTCGAAGGCCGACAGGCTTTCGACTTCATCGTCGAACAGCTCGATGCGGATGGCTTCCAGGTCCGATTCGGCCGGGTAGATGTCGATCACATCGCCGCGCACGCGGAAGGTGGCGCGGGCAAAATCCATGTCGTTGCGGGTGTACTGCAGGCTCGCCAGGCGACGCAGCAATTCGCGCTGGTCGAGTTTGTCGCCACGGTCGACGTGCAGCACCATCTTCAGATAGGTTTCCGGGCTGCCCAGGCCGTAGATGCACGATACGGTGGTGACGATTATCGCGTCCTTGCGCTCCAGCAACGCCTTGGTCGCCGACAGGCGCATCTGCTCGATATGGTCGTTGATCGACGCATCCTTCTCGATGAAGGTGTCGGACGACGGCACATAAGCCTCGGGCTGATAGTAGTCATAGTAGGAGACGAAATACTCCACCGCGTTGTTCGGGAAGAACGCCTTGAACTCGCCGTACAGCTGCGCGGCCAGGGTCTTGTTCGGCGCCAGCACCAGGGTCGGGCGGTTGATCTGCGCGATTACGTTGGCAATGCTGAAGGTCTTGCCCGAACCAGTCACCCCGAGCAGCGTCTGGTGCGCCAGGCCGGCCTCGATGCCTTCGACCATCTGGCGAATGGCTTCGGGCTGGTCGCCGGCCGGTTCAAAGCGGGTGACGAGCTGGAAATCCGACATAACGTACCTCTTTCAGTCACCCCGGGCCTGTGGCCGCCAAGGACGAATAGCTCAGCAACCCGCGAATACGCTTCGCTGGTTGCAGGAAAAAATCATGATAGCTGTAGAAGTGGTGGCGAAGGCGACGGGTTTCAAGGCACTTGTCCTACATAGCGCCTGTATGGCCCCTGTACAGCCCCGGCCTGCTGAATGCCAATAAGACTAACGGTCGGCGCCTCAACCGAAAAACTTGGCCGAAAAGCAGTTTCAACGGTCGCCCTCGGCCGTGCGGGCCTCTATACTAGCTCCCCGTTTGTGCACCGCTCTAGTGCCTCCGGCCGGAGCGCGACACGTCCCTCCCTTCCCCCCATAGAGCTGCCGCAAAATGAGCCTGTTCTCCGCTGTCGAAATGGCACCACGCGATCCAATCCTGGGCCTCAACGAAGCATTCAACGCCGACACACGAACCACCAAGGTCAACCTTGGCGTGGGCGTTTACTGCAACGAGGAGGGGAAGATTCCACTCTTGCGTGCCGTTGCCGAAGCGGAAGCAATACGCGTGGCGCAACACGCGGCCCGTGGCTACTTGCCGATTGACGGGATCGCTGCCTATGACAAGGCCGTGCAAACCCTGTTGTTCGGTGATGCGTCACCCCTGCTGAGCGCCGGCCGTGTGGTCACAGTGCAGGCCGTCGGCGGTACTGGCGCGCTGAAAATCGGCGCTGACTTCCTCAAGCAGTTGCTGCCAGACGCCGTCGTCGCCATCAGCGACCCGAGCTGGGAAAACCACCGCGCGCTGTTCGAAACCGCCGGTTTCCCGGTTCACAACTATCGCTACTACGACGCCGCCACTCACGACGTCAACCGCGCCGACCTGCTCGAAGACCTCAACGCCCTGCCGCCACAATCCATCGTGGTGCTGCACGCCTGCTGCCACAACCCGACCGGCGTCGACCTCAGCCCGGCCGACTGGCAGGACGTGCTGGACGTGGTCAAGGCTAAAAACCTCGTGCCGTTCCTCGATATGGCGTACCAGGGTTTCGGCGACGGCATCCACGAAGACGCGGCCGCCGTGCGCCTGTTCGCCGAATCGGGGCTGACCTTCTTTGTGTCCAGCTCGTTCTCCAAGTCGTTCTCCCTGTACGGCGAACGGGTGGGCGCGCTGTCGATCGTCAGCGAATCCGCGGAAGAAAGCGCGCGCATCCTGTCCCAGGTCAAGCGCGTGATCCGCACCAACTACTCCAACCCGCCGACCCACGGCGCCGCCATCGTCGCAGCCGTGCTGAACAACCCTGAGCTGCGCGCCCAGTGGGAAGCGGAACTGGCTGAAATGCGCCTGCGCATCCGTGGCATGCGCGAGCAGATGGTTGCCGAACTGGCCAAAGCTGCACCGGGCCACGACTTCAGCTTCGTCGGCCGCCAGCGCGGGATGTTCTCCTACTCCGGCCTGAGCGTGGCGCAGGTCACGCGCCTGCGCAGCGAGTTTGGTGTCTACGCGCTGGACACCGGGCGCATCTGCGTGGCGGCGTTGAACCAATCGAACATTGGCGCCGTCACAAAAGCGATCGTTCAGGTGCTGTAAGCCGGCGGTCGTGATGAAAAAGGGGAAACCGATGGTTTCCCCTTTTTCGTGTGCAGCCCCTAGACTGAACCCCGACTGCCCCTTTGCTGTGAGAGCCCTATGAGAAACGACGACCTGGACCTTGACCTGCGCGCCGACCGCGACGAACTACACGACTTCACCCCGCGCGCGCCGCACGCCAAGCGCCAGAAAAGCCTGGTGCTGCAAGTGGCGCTCGGCGTGTTCCTCGGTGGCCTGGCGCTGTGGCTGGTGCAATTGGGCGCAACGGCGATCATGGCCAAACTGGCCATGGGCACCTTTCAATTCGGCGGCTGATCACCAGCCCAGGCGAACTGGAACCTGTGTGGCGAGCAGGCAAGCCCCAATGCCGTTCAGTTAAGCGCAGATTCCCTGTGGCGAGCAGGCTTGTCCTGCGTTGGGCTGCGCAGCAGCCCTCAAACCAGGCGCTGAGCCGTATCAGGCACACCGCGTTTTGCTTGATTGGGGGCGCTTCGCACCCCAACGCGGGGCAAGCCCGCTCGCCACAGGGATCGGATTGCCTGAACCACAGGGATAGGATTGCCTGAAATAGCTCAGGTTGCGCGTTCCTCCAGTAACCGCACGAAGCTGTTCAGGCTCTGGGACACGGTGCCGCGTCGCCAGATCAGCCAGGTGTTGAGCATGCGAAACCCGTCTGCCAGCGGCCACACGCTCACCGCCGCAAACCCCGGCATGCTTTCCAGCATGCTGCGCGGCATCAGCGCCAGGCCCGCGCCGGCGCTGACGCAGGCCAGCATGCCGTGGTACGACTCCATCTCGAAAATCTTGCCCGGCACCGCGCCATCGTGTGAGAACCAGCGCTCAAAGTGGTGCCGGTAGGAACAGTTCGAACGAAACGTATAGATATTCTCGCCATTCACGTCCCGCCCCCGGCTGATCGGCGCGTGGTGCAGCGGCGCGATCACCACCATTTCCTCCTCGAACACCGCCACGCCTTCAAGGGTCGCGTGCAGCACCGGCCCATCGACGAACGCCGCCGCCAGCCGGCCGGACAGCACCCCTTCGATCATCGTGCCCGACGGTCCGGTGCTCAGGTCCAGCTCGACCTTGGCATACCTCTGGTTATAAACCGCAAGCAGCGCCGGAATTCGCACCGCCGCCGTGCTTTCCAGCGAGCCCAGCGCAAACGCGCCCTGGGGCTCCTCCCCCGCCACCGTCGCCCGGGCTTCCTGCACCAGATCGAGGATGCGCCGCGCGTAGCCAAGGAAATTCCAGCCGGCCGGCGACAGGCGCAGGCGGCTTTTTTCGCGGATAAACAACTCCACGCCCAGGTCCTGCTCCAGTTGCTTGATGCGTGTGGTCAGGTTCGACGGCACGCGATGAATCAACTGCGCGGCCGCGCTGATACTGCCCTGCTCGGCCACGGCCTTGAAAATTTCCAGCTGCACCAGATCCACACCATTCTCCAATCGTGAACGTATTGCTTAATATTATTCACTTTCAAGAAAACATACAGCCCCGTAGGCTGGCGTCATTCACTCATTCAGCTGGACGGTGCCATGAACGCTATTTCCTCCAACACTCACGCCCTGTCGATCAATCCCGCCAACGGCGAAACCATCGGCAGCTACCCGTACGAAACCCAGGCGCAACTGGATGCCGCGCTCGACCGTGCTACCGCCGCCTTCCGCACCTGGCGCCGCCAGCCTGTGAGCCAGCGCGCCGAACGGCTGCTGGCCCTGGCCCGCGCCCTGCGCGAGCAGGCCGAAACCATGGCGCAGATGATCACCCGGGAAATGGGCAAACCCATCGCCCAGGCCCGCGCCGAAATCGAAAAATGTGCGCTGATGACCGAGTGGTACGCCGCCCACGGCCCGGCCATGCTCGCCTCGGAACCGACCCTGGTGGACAACGGCAGCGCGCGCATCGAGTACCGCCCGCTGGGCCCTATCCTTGCGGTGATGCCGTGGAACTTCCCAGTGTGGCAAGTGCTGCGCGGCGCCGTGCCGAGCCTGCTGGCCGGCAATACCTACGTGCTCAAACACGCGCCGAACGTGATGGGCAGCGCCTACCTGATCCAGCAGGCATTGCACACCGCCGGCTTCGCCGAAGGCCTGTTCGAAGTGATTAACGTGACCCAGGACGGCGTGTCCAAGGCCATTGCCGACCCGCGCATAGCTGCTGTCACCCTCACTGGCAGCGTGCGCGCCGGCATGGCCATCGGCTCCCAGGCCGGTGCGGCGCTGAAAAAATGCGTGCTGGAACTGGGCGGCTCCGACCCTTTCATCGTGCTCAACGACGCCGACCTCGACGCCGCCGTGCAAGCCGCCCTCATCGGCCGCTTCCAGAACAGCGGCCAGGTTTGCGCCGCCGCCAAGCGCCTGATCATCGAAGAGGGCGTAGTTCAGGCCTTCACCGAAAAATTCCTCGAAGCCAGCCGCGCCCTGGTGATGGGCGACCCGACCTCCGCCGCCACCTACATCGGCCCAATGGCCCGCTTCGACCTGCGCGACGAACTGCACGGCCAGGTGCAGGCCACGCTCGCGCAAGGTGCAACCCTGCTGCTGGGCGGCCATAAAATCGACGGCGCCGGCAACTACTACGCGCCGACCGTCCTGGCCGACGTCACCGACCAGATGACCTCATTCAAACAGGAACTGTTCGGCCCGGTGGCCTCGATCATCACCGCCCGCGACGCCGAGCATGCCGTGGCGCTGGCCAACGACAGCGAGTTCGGCCTCACGGCCAGCATCTTCACCCGCGACGCGGACAAGGCACGGGCGATCACCGACGAGCTGGAAACCGGCGGCGTGTTCGTCAATGCGTTCAGCGTCTCCGACCCCCGCGTGGCGTTTGGCGGGGTGAAGAAAAGCGGGTTCGGCCGCGAGCTGTCGCACTTTGGCGTGCGCGAGTTCTGCAACGCACAGACCGTGTGGCTGGATCGCAAGTGACCGCACATCACCTCAAGATCGGCTGTGGCGCCTCACACACTGCACCAGCCCATCCAGCGCCTGGGACTTGACCGGCGCGAGCACGCACACCGTGTGCTCGCGCTCGCCCTCCGTGACGGTCAGGGTGTAGTGCACCTGGCCCGGCTTGCCGGGCTCCGGGGCATTGCTTTGCGGCAACTTGAAGAAATCCGACGCCTGGATCAGTTGGCGCAGCTCCTGCTGATCCGGCTCCGGCAGCGCATCCAGCTCGACGCTGCGAGGTTTGGCCAGGCCCGGAAAAAATGCCGGGCCTCCGTTTTCCTTGATCGAAATTCGCATGGCTGTTCCTCACCGCCCAGGCGGTTTGTCAGACGTTGATACCCACCGCTTTCCAGCCTGCCTTGACTGCCTTCTGCTCGTCCTTGTTGGCGCCGTACAGGCGACCGGCCACATCATAGGTGACGCGCGCGAAACGCAGAAACCCCGAGTTCGGCCGCAGCCGTGCATCGCGCAAGGCGTCGTACCAGATGCGACCGGCACGCTCCCAGGCAAACCCGCCGATCTTCGTCGCGACCTGATAGAACGCATGGTTGGGAATACCCGAATTGATGTGCACGCCGCCGTTGTCATCATAGGTATGCACAAAGTCATCCATATGCCCGGGCTGCGGGTCCTTGCCCAACAGGGCGTCATCAAACGCGGTGCCCGGTGCTTTCATCGAGCGCAGCGCAGTGCCCTTGATCTTTTTGGTGAACAGCCCCTTGCCGATCAACCAGTCGGCTTCCTCGGCCTTCTGCTTCAACGCGTACTGCTTGATCAGCGAGCCGAACACGTCCGACAGCGACTCGTTCAACGCCCCGGACTGGTTGAAGTACATCAGCTTGGCTTCGTCCTCGGTGACGCCGTGAGCCAACTCATGGCCGATCACGTCGAGCGCAATGGTGAAGCGGTTGAACAGCTGCTGGTCACCATCGCCGAACACCATCTGGGTCGAGTTCCAGAACGCATTGTTATAGGCCTGGCCAAAGTGAACCGTGGCGTCCAGCGCCATGCCGGAATCGTCGATGGAGTTGCGGTCGAACACCTCGTCGAAAAAATCGAAGGTCGCGCCCAGGCCGTCGTAGGCCTCGTCCACTGCCGCATCGCCGCTGGCAGGCTGCCCTTCACTGCGGATCAGCTTGCCCGGCAGGGTATCGGTGCCGTCGGCGCTGTAGATGGAGCGGCGTTTTTCCGCGGCCATGGCCAAGGCCATGTGCGCGGTGCCCTTGGCGGGCACGGCAAGCATGCGCAACGAGCGGAACGTGCTGTCCTTGGCGCGCGTGCGCAGCGCGATTTCGCGTTGGGCTTTATCGCCGTGGCGCGCGATCTGATCGAGCATGTACGGCGGGATCAGGCAGAAGATCGGGTTGCGGGGATGGCGAATACACATAAGCTGGCTCCCTTTTGACGTGTGATGAACTCCCAATAACCGTTTCAGGATAGTCCTGCCGACGGAAACTGGCCTAAATTGTCATGAACCTGTGTTGCAGTAGTGTTTATTCCAGGCCCGCAAGGAGCAGTCCATGCCACCCCGCACCCGCAAAATCGACCTGTCACACCGTCCCCGCCTTGGCGATCTGCGCCCGCTGGTCACGGCCAGCCCTTCCCTGCTGCAGGCGCGGGCGGCAACCCCGCGCATCACTGCCGCCAAGGACCTGAAAAACCGCACCGGCTACGCCGAGGATTTTCTTGGCGGCTTCGAAGTGCCCTGGCCCACGGTTGACCAGGCCCTGGCCGATGATGTGCAGCCAAAGCGCCTGGACTACACGCATTTTTCCATCACGATGTCGCGTTCCAGGCGCCTGGCCTTCTACGTCGGCGTCAATATCGACGGCGCGCAACACGTGGACATCGTGCGCAGCAACGACACCTGGGCCTACGATGGCCGCTTGCCCGTCGAGGCCCAGGTCGGTGAGGAGCTCTACGCCAGCAATGGCCTGGACCGTGGCCACCTGGTGCGACGCCAGGACCCCAACTGGGGCGCCGAGGCCGCCACCGCCAACGTCGACACCTTCCATTTCACCAACTGCTCGCCGCAGATGAGCGGCTTCAACCAGAAGACCTGGCTGGAACTCGAAGACTATATCCTCGACAACACCCAGCGCTGGAAAGCCCGGGCCACGGTGTTTACCGGCCCGGTGTTCGGCGAAGACGACCGCCTTTACCGGGGCATCCGGATTCCCAAGGCCTTCTGGAAAGTCGTCGCCTACCTCGGCGATGATGGCAAGCCCTCAGCCAGCGCGTACATGATCGACCAGAGCCGGGAACTGGGCCAACTCGACCTGGTGTTCGGACAGCTGCGGACCTACCAGCGCAGCGTGCTTCAGATAGAACACCTGACCGGCGTTCGCTTCGGCAACCTGGCCGATTACGACGGCTTCAGCAACGAAGAACGCGCCACAGGCACACGCATTGAAGCGCTGATTCGCGGCCCGGAAGATATTCGTTTGTGATTCATCGCCGATAGCGCACCTGCCCTGTGGCGAGCAGGCTTGCCCTGCGTTGGGCTGCGCAGCAGCCCTAAAAACCTGACTCCGCGAAGTTTCTGACACACCGCATTCTTAATTACAGGGGCTGCTGCGCAGCCCAACGCAGGGCAAGCCTGCTCGCCACAGGGCAAACCCGCTCTCCACAATGGAAGCGGTCTGCTGTTGAGAGCAGCCGCCCATCTTCCCGCCCACCCCGCCATGCACTACCATACCGCGCCGTTTCCCGGACGGGACTCATTGGGGTTTCGCCAACGGTTCAAACGGAGATTGCCCCCATGCTGCCACGCGTTACCGCCTTGATGATCGGCCTCGGGCTGTCCGTTGCGGAGGCCCACGCCGCGCCGACCCACTACCCGCTGACTCTGGAAAACTGCGGCAGCCACATCAGCTTCGCCCAGGCCCCCGCACGCAGCGTGACCATCGGCCAGGCCGCCACCGAGATGCTTTATGCCCTGGGCGTCGGTGACAAAGTGGTTGGCACCTCGCTGTGGTTCAACAACGTGCTGGCGCAGTACAAGACCCTCAACGATGGCATCGAGCGCCTGGCCAACAACGAGCCGAGCTTCGAATCCGTCATCGCCAAGCGCCCGCAGCTGGTGGCCGCCGAGCTGGAATGGGTGGTCGGCGCACAAGGCGTGGTAGGCACCCGCGAGCAGTTTCATGAACTGAACATCCCCACCTACCTGCTGCCGTCGGACTGCGAAGGCAAGGACAACCTAGTGGGCGCCGACGGCACGCGGCTGGAGCCGTTTCGCATCGACACGATCTACAAGAGCATCAGCCAGTTGGCCGAGATCTTCGACGTGCAGGCACGCGGTCAACAGCTCAACGACGAACTCAAGGCACGCCTGGCCAAATCCGTCGCCACCGCGCAAGGCAAAGGCTTGAAGCAGGCCAGCGCGCTGGTGTGGTTCTCCAGCGCCGAGATGGCCAGCGATCCCTACGTGGCCGGCCACAAGGGCATCCCCGAATTCATGTTGCACACACTGGGCCTGTCCAATGTGGTGCAGTCCGATGAGGAGTGGCCCGCCGTCGGCTGGGAAACCATCGCCAAGGCCAACCCGACCTTTCTGGTGATCGCACGCATGGACCGGCGCCGCTACCCTGCCGACGACCACCAACAGAAACTCGCCTTCCTGCGCAGCGACCCGGTGACCCGCAACATGGACGCCGTCAAACACAACCGCATCATCGTCCTCGACGCCCTGGCGCTGCAGGCCAGCATCCGCATGTTCGACGGCCTTGAACAACTGGCCGGCGCCATCGACGGCTACGACCTGCCCCAATGATGCGCACCCTGCTCGCCCTCACGCTGCTGCTGATCGCCCTGCTCGCCGGGGTGGCCATCGGCGAAACCGCCATCGCGCCGCAGGTAGTGCTCAAGGTCCTGGCCAATAAACTGTGGGCGGCCGGCTACGTGCTCGACCCCATCGACGAGGGCGTGGTGTGGAACTACCGCCTCACCCGCGCGCTGGTGGCCGCCGCCTGCGGGGCCGGGCTGGCGACCTGCGGGGTGATCCTGCAGTCGTTGCTGCGCAACCCGTTGGCCGACCCGTACCTGCTGGGCATCAGCGCCGGCGCCTCCACCGGCGCGGTGCTGGTCGCCCTGATCGGCGTGGGCGGCGGGCTGATTTCACTGTCGGCGGGGGCATTTGTCGGCGCCATGGCCGCGTTCGCGCTGGTGACCCTGCTCGCACGGGCCAGTGGCTCGGCGCGCGGCACCGGGCAGATCATCCTCGCGGGCATCGCCGGTTCCCAGCTGTTCAATGCGCTCACCGCGTTCCTGATCACCAAATCGGCCAGCTCCGAACAGGCGCGCGGCATCATGTTCTGGCTGCTCGGCAACCTCAGCGGCGTGCGCTGGCCGTCGGTATGGCTGGCCGTGCCGGTGGCGGTCGCCGGCCTGATCGTGTGCCTGTGGCACCGCCGCGCGCTGGATGCGTTTACCTTCGGCAGCGACTCGGCGGCCTCCCTCGGCATTCCGGTGCGCCGCGTGCAATGCGTGCTGGTGGGCTGCGCCGCGCTGGTGACGGCGGTGATGGTATCGATTGTCGGCGCCATCGGCTTTGTCGGCCTGGTGATTCCCCACGCCGTGCGCCTGCTGCTCGGCACCGCGCATTCGCGGCTGCTGCCAGCCAGCGCTCTGGGCGGCGCGCTGTTTCTGATCGCGGCGGACGTGCTCTCGCGCAGCCTGATCAAGGGCCAGGTGATTCCGGTCGGAGTGGTCACCGCGCTGGTTGGCGCACCGGTGTTCGCGTTGATCCTGATCGGCCGGAGAAACGCGCGATGAGCGTATTGAGTTGCAGCGGCCTGGGCTTCAAGGTGCGCGATGCGCAGTTGCTGCACGATATTGATCTGGAGGTGCAGGCGGGGGAAACCCTGGGCATCGTCGGGCCGAACGGCTCCGGCAAATCCACCCTGCTCAAGCTGCTGGCCGGCTTGCGCACGCCCGCCAGCGGCGACGTGTGCCTGGGCGGCAAGCGTCTGGGCAGCTTGTCGCGCCGCGTCATTGCGCAACAACTGGCAGTGGTGGAACAACAGGCCGACACCGACGACGCCATCGGCGTGTTCGACGCCGTGGCCCTGGGCCGCACGCCCTGGCTGTCGGCGCTAAGCCCCTGGTCCAGCGAGGACGAGGCCATCGTGCACCAGGCCCTGCACGACGTGGATGCTACCCACCTCAGCCAGCGCGCCTGGCGCAGCCTCTCCGGCGGCGAGCGACAGCGCGTGCATATCGCCCGTGCGCTGGCGCAACGGCCACAAATTCTGCTGCTGGATGAGCCGACCAATCACCTCGACATCCAGCACCAACTGACGATCCTCAAAGGCGTGCAGGCGTTACCGGTGACCACCCTGATTGCCCTGCACGACCTCAACCAGGCGCTGACCTGCGACCGCCTCGCCGTGCTGGATCGCGGACGGCTGGTGGCGCTGGGCAAACCGCTGGAGGTGCTCACGCCACAGCGGTTGCAGGACACCTTCGGCGTGCAGGGCCATTACCTGACCGACCCGTTCGACGGCGCACAGATCCTGCGCCTGCGCTCAAGCTGACCCCTGTTTCACACAAGCCTTGCGCAGGATCTGCAGCAACTGGTGAATGGAATACGGCTTGTGCAGCAAGTCGAAGCCGTGGGTGCCTTGCTGCGCCAGCACATGGCTGTAGCCACTGGTGAGCACAATCGGCAACGCCGGCCACAACTGCTGGATCTCCTTGGCCAGTTCCAGGCCATTCATGCCCGGCATCATCACGTCCGAAAACACCACGTCGAAATCCTCGGCGGCGTCGGTCAGACACTTGAGCGCCTGCTCGGCATTCACCGCCCAGGTAGCCTGATAGCCCAGTTCTTCCAGGGCCTGGGTGGCGAAGGTGCCGACTTCGATATTGTCTTCCACCACCAGCACGCGGCCGCCCTGGCCGTCGCTGAGGAGCGCCGGCTCCAGCGGCACATCGGGCTCCAGTGGTTGCGCGGTGACCCGGGGCAGGTACAGGGTAAAGGTCGAGCCCTGGCCCAGTTCGGTGCTCACCCGCACTTCGCCGCCCGATTGCTTGGCAAAGCCGAACACCTGGCTGAGGCCAAGCCCGGTGCCCTGCCCCACATTCTTGGTGGTGAAGAACGGCTCGAAAATCCGCTCCAGATGCTCCGGCCGGATGCCGCTGCCGGTGTCGCGCATGGCGATTGCAACGAAGTCGCCTTGCACCTGTGGCTGGCCGCGCAGCGCAGGGAGGGTGTCGACCGCCGCCACGGCGATGGTCAAACGGCCAACGCCCTTCATCGCATCCCGCGCGTTGACCGCCACATTCACCAGCGCCGAGTCGAACTGGCTGGAGTCGGCGTACACACAACAGTCCTGGGGCGCCAGGTCGGTGCTGATCTGGATATGGGCGCCGCACAGCGACTCCATCATTTCCACCAGCGAGGTCACGCTCTGGCTGACATCGAAGGCCTGCGGCTTCAACGCCTGTCGCCGTGCGAAGGCGAGCAGTTGCCCGGTAAGACGTGCTGCGCGATTGACCGTATCCGAGATGGCCGCCAGGTAACGGCTGCGCCGCACCTCGGGCAGTTCCGGGCGTTCCAGCAGGTCGAGAGACGAGCGAATCACCGTCAACAGGTTGTTGAAGTCGTGCGCCACGCCGCCAGTGAGTTGGCCCAGGGCCTCGAGTTTCTGCGCCTGGCGCAGTTGCTCTTCGGCCTTGCTGCGTTCTTCCATGGCCTCGGTGATGCGCTGCTCCAGGGTTTCGTTGAGCGCCTGCATGCCCAACTCGACGTGTTTCTGATCGGTGATGTCCTGCACCAGGCCGAACAGTTTCTGGGTACGGCCCTGAGCATCGAGTTGCGGCGTGCTGCGCGCCAGGATCCAGCGCACCTGCTGGTCCTCGGCGCGGCGGATGCGGCACTGGAAATCCCAGCCGGTGCCCTGCTCGGCCGCCCGCCTGAATGACGCCTCCACCTCGGGCCGGTCCTCGGGCAACACATGGGACATGAAGGTTTCGATGCCCCAGTGCTCAACCGGCTTGCTGTGGCCGAAGATCTGGTCATGCCGGGCGGCCCGCACCGAGCTGTCGGCCCCGATGTCCAGCTCCCATTCACCGATCTGCCCGGCGTCGATGGCCAGGCGCAGCCGCGCTTCACTTTCGCGCAACATGGCCTCGCGCCGGTTGCGCGCACGGGCCAGCTGCGAGGTGACACGCGAGATCAGGTCGCGCGCTGAAAACGGTTTGATCAGGTAGTCATCGGCGCCGGCCGCCAGGCCTTCGGCGAGGGCCTCTTCGCCCGCGCGGGCCGACAGCAGAATCACTGGGGTCGCCTGCAGGCGCGTGTCCTCACGCACCGCGCGCAACAGGCCAAAGCCATCGAGCACCGGCATCATCACGTCGGTAAGAATCAACTGCGGCAAGCGCTCGCGCGCAGCCTCCAGCGCCGCCTGCCCATCGGTCGCCGTCTCCACGCGCAGGCCTTCGGCTTGCAGCAGGCGGGAGACATAGGCGCGCATGTCGGCGTTGTCATCGGCCAGCAGCACGCATTCTTCAAACGGTTCAGCGGCAGGCTCATCCTGCACCTGCGGCGCCGGCGCGTCGGGCAACCAGCTCATAGCTTCTTCGACAAAGGCGCTGACGTCGGTGGTGGAACCGTGCAGCAGCGCCGGGCTGTGCAGCGGTTTGGGCACATGGCGGCTGCCCAGCGGCAAGGTGATGGTGAAGGTGCTGCCCACTCCGACTTCACTGCTCACCGAAAGCCTGCCGCCCTGCAGGCGCACCAGCTCATCCACCAGCGCCAGGCCGATGCCCGAACCTTCGAACGAGCGACCGGCGGGGTTGTCGATCTGGTGGAAACGTTCGAACAGGCGCGGCAGTTCATCGGCCGCAATGCCGGTGCCGGTGTCAGTGACACTGACCTGAGCACTCGCGCCATCGGCGCCGGGTTCGACGCTGACCCGAATCTGCCCGGCCAGGGTGAACTTGAAGGCGTTGGAGATCAGGTTCAGCACCACCTTTTCCCACATGTCCCGGTCGACGCAGGCCACCTCGGGCAGCGGCGTGGTATCGATGATCAGCGCCAGGCCCGCACGCTCGCAGGCCGAGCGAAAATTCGAGGCGAGGTCGGCGGTCAATTCGGGCAGGTCCACCGGTTCGTAGGACGCCTGGGCGCGACCGGCCTCGATGCGCGAAAACTCCAGCAGCGCATTGACCAGCTTGAGCAGGCGCTGGCCGTTGCGATAAGCCAGGGTCACGCGCTCGCGCTCATCGGCAGGCAGCGCGTCGCCCAGGGCCAGCGACTGCTCCAGCGGCCCGAGCATCAGGGTCAGCGGCGTGCGGAATTCATGACTGATATTGGTAAAGAAGGTGGTCTTGACCTGGTCGATGGCAGCCAGGGCATCGGCGCGTTGACGTTCGTAAGCCCGCGCCCGCACGGTGGCCAGCGCCGCCGAGAGCGCAGCGCCCAACAGCTCGAAAAAGCCGCGGTAAATATCATTCATCGGCAGGCGCGGCGAGGCACCGGCCACCAGGATCAACGGCGTCTGCGTATCGTCCGGCACCACCAGCGGCAACACGAAAGCCGTGAGCGGTGATTCCGGGTACGGCCCGCAGTCAATGCCGGCGAACAATGCCTCGATGTCGTCCACCTGCAGCGTGCGCTTTTGTACGCACGCCGCGCCCAACGGCCATGGCGCGGTGTCATCCAGGCCGATCCAGGCCGGTGATGCGGCGGTATCTGCGCCAATGCCGTCGTGCTGCACCAGGCGGTAGCCGTCGGCTTCCCGCGCGTAAAACAGCAGGAAGGGAATATCGACGTTGAACGTCGCCAGTGTCTCGACCGTCAGCGCGATCAGCTGAGGCAAGTCCTCGGCACCCGCCAGCCGGCCAGTCAGGTCACGCAGCGCACGGGTGCGGCGCTCGGCCAGGATGGTCACGGTGGTTTCGGTCACCGGGTGAAACAGCCCGCCAATGCCGCCGGTTTCATCGCGGATGGGCGAAGTGGAAAAGGTGAAGAAGGTCTCTTCCAGGTAACCGTTGCGCGTGAGGAACATACGCTGGTTTTCGAGAAAACTGGTCTCCCCTGCCAGCGCCCGCGTGAACGGCTCGCCGATGGCCGGCCAGGCGCTGGCCCAGGTCACGTGGTAACCCTCGCCCAGCGCGCGCGGGTGCGACTCGCCACACAGCACCTTGTAGCCGTCGTTGTAGATCTGCGTGTTCTCCGGCCCCCAGATGATATTGATCGGGAAGTTCGACGCCAGGCACAGGCTGACGGTGGTGCGCAGGCTCTGCGGCCAGTGCTCGATCGGACCCAAAGGCGTTGCCGACCAATCCCTGGACTGGATCAGGGAGGCGAGCTCGCCGCCACCCGACAAGAAGGAATGCGTAATCACGGGATTGAACCACCAGCAGATTTAAGGGCGCGTATTAGTCAGTCTGACCGCCGCCGACAGAAATCCTCCCATGGGTGGGTCAAGCATTTATTGGCCGCTGCATGTGCGTGGTTTGCCACACGGGATCAAAGCCCTGGCGCAGCCAGAAATCACGTGACGGCCTGGATGCGCGGGCTCATGCCACCTGGATCCGGGTGATGCCGACGATGGCGGCTTGCGCGAGGATCTGTTCTGACGTGGCATCGGCGGGCGGCATGATCAGGCTGTTCTCGGCGTCGCCCAGGTGCAGGGCCAGCAGGTGCAGGGCAGCGTCGTGATCGGGGAGTTCGGGTTGGTTGAGTTCGAAGGTGTGGGTACGGGGCTGGTTGTTGAAGAGGTAGGTGACGGTGTATTCGCGCATCGCAGTGTCCTTTGCCAGGTGGTGACTTCTCTCTGATTTCAACCCTAGCAGAACCACTATGGGCAGGCCGACTGAATAAGAAGATAAAATACTCGGCAGTTACGTTCGCGCGTTAGAAAACGTCGACAAATGGATTTCAGATAAGAAATCGCAAATCAATCAACAGCATGAAAAAAATATGCAGGCTATTGATTCAGAAATTTTTTGCGGGCCGCTGGAGCGGCCCAAACAGCGGCAGGCACGTCCAGGGAAGAGTTTGACAAGTGGTGGTCAGAGGCACCGTACGGTGACGATCCCGTTGACCAATTGTGGATCAAGGCAGGTATAGAGTATGCAAAATCGAAAGGATATTAAGTGGTACGTCTGGCTGCTGCTTGCCATTTGTTCAGGGCAAGCGCTTTACATTTACGTAAGCGGGCCCAGCAGGCCGGACCCGGCGAAGGTCGTTACCGTTACTCCTGTGAGCGATGGCGGCGCAATCTACGAAGTTCTTTACGATTCAGGAGGTGCAACGGTGCCGTTTATTTATCGGTACTTCCTGATGGATCTGCAGCCCAGTGACGCCGAAGCGCTCAAGAAAAGCGGATCAGCAACCCCCTTCCTTGTGACCAAAGGCACACAGGCCGTTGGCGAGGTTTCGGGCAACCACGTCAAACTAAAAACAAGCGAGACCATCTACGACTTTCACAACACCGCCTACTTTAAAATCGATGGAGAACTCAACATCGTTAAATTCAATCTGGAAGCGACCCTTCCCTAGCAGAGGATTTGAAAACACCGGCATTGCGCCGGTGTTTTCGTTTGGACCTCAACGTGAAGCTTCAAGCGTAGTAACTTAACGCAGCGATCCTTCCTGTTATCCAGCGCCGGCTATAAACCAACACACCCTCCGCCATAGCCACCGGAAAATGGATAAACCCATGGGCAGATTCCGGCAGAAGATGGGTCTCGGCCCCCGGCCAACGTTCAGCCATCTGCAGCGTGTCATCCTTCAGCGGATCCAGCTCCCCGACGAACATCAACACCGGCGGCATTCCGTCAAAGTCACCATACAGCGGCGACAATGGCGCCTGTCGGCGTTCTTCATCATTCAACCCCGGCGTCAGCAGGCGCAGTGCGTCGACCATTCCCGGGCCGTCCAGCAGCAAGGTGTCCGGCCCGGCGGTGCGCACGCTCGGCGTGCCGGTCAAATCGTAAACCCCGTAATACAACACCGCCCCGCTCACGCGCTTGAGCAGATCCGGCCATTGCTTGAGCGTCAGCAAGGTCGCGGTCGCCAGATGCCCACCGGCCGACTCACCCACGACAAACACCGGCAAGCCTGCAAACTCATCGGCCGTCAGCAGCCACCGCGCGGCGGCGAGGCAGTCGTCCATCAGCCCCTCAACCGGCGTGTCGACCGCCAACCGATAATCCACCGACACCACCGTCACATCGCACGCCCGCACCATGCCCAGATTCAGCGCGTCGTCCATCTGCGCATTGCCGATAACCCAGCCGCCACCGTGGATATCCAGCACCACCCCCTTGGGCGTGCCGGCTGGCCGCAAAATGCGCACCGGCACGCCATTCACCACCCTGCTCTCAGCCGGCGTTGCGCGCTTGATCTTCTGACTGACGCGCAACAGCGCCTGAATCAGACGCGGGGTAACGCGGTTGCGGATCTTGAAGCGCGGCATCCACGCGAGCTTTTGGTTGAAGCGGCGCATCTGCGCGAGTTCGGCCTCGGAGGCGGGCCAGTGTTTATGGGCCATTAACGGTTATTCCGCAAAATCGAAAAATTCAACGCCGCCGCCACACACAGCCACGCCAGGTAAGGGAACAGCATCAAGCCGGTGATCAAGTCCAGGCGTACCGCGAACACCACCATCGCCGCCACGGTGAGCCACAGCAACACAATAATCACCATGCCGGCAAACAGCCGATGGGCGCCGAAGAACACGGGCGTCCACAGCGTGTTCAACGCAATCTGCGCCGCCCACAGCGCCAGCACCAGCTCACTGCCAGGGATCAGACTGAGGCGATAACCGGCCCAGGCGAGCAGCAGATAGATAATCGTCCAGGCGACCGGGAATAGCCAATTGGGCGGGGTAAAGCTGGGTTTGACGAGGGACTCGTACCAGGCACCCGGCTTGAAAATCACACCGGTACTGGCCGCAGCGGCGCAGGCGAGCAGGAAGATAAAAAAGGTCATGGACGATCCTTGATCTGGAAGGGTTCCCACCTTGGACGGGCAATACGGGGTTAAAAGTTCATCGCCGAGACAAGGATCATTCCTACGCGTCGTACGGGAATGAAGCGCGAAAACAAATCACCATAGAGAAGGTGTTCGCTTGAGCCTACCTTATATCGTCAATTGCAAAATGACTCACGTCAGCCATTAGCTGCCACCCGTGATCGGCAACATTCGACCAGGAGCCGCCACTTGCAACCAACAGTTTCCCTGGTGAAGCAGTCAACCATCGACCAATCTCACGGAGTTGGGCCTGCCGAACTCCCAATGCCCGCGAGAAAAATCCTGGTGTCTCGATTAGAACGCAGATGAACCACGCGGCAAGCTGATGGCGCAGTTGCCACGAGTTGCTGCATCTTTGCTCGCGCTGATTGGTTCGTCCGCCACATGAATTTGAAAAACTCCGGCAGGTTCGCCAGCAGTTCGGGGCAGTTCTCCGGCAAGTCAGGCCGAGACTTACCCTGTTGGAGCAGCGTTCTGAGCAGTACGCGCAAGAATCGAAGCGGCGCCGAACGATCAATCCATATTAAAAGATCTGCACGGGCCATCCGGTTGTCCCAAGTGGCTGAATGGCCACCGTCGAATATCCAGCAATCACGGGCCTCAACGTCGAGACAAAGCCGCGTTTTCTCGTCCCGACTTCGCTCGATCCACCCCGGCTGCCAGTGGATAGTGTCGATATGAACAACCGGCAACCCCGTACGCTGGCCAAGCTTACGCGCCAAAGTGCTTTTTCCAGACCCAGGTTGACCAACAATCATCACCCTTTGCATCCGAGCTCCTTCTGACTATGCAAGCTGATTTTTGGGGGTGACGATTTTACGTCAATGCCTATCTGCGTCAACAAAAGCGGTCAGCACGACAGGCAACTTTCACCCGGAAGACTTCAGTCGATTGGAGGGCATGGGTTGGATGAACGGTGCCAGTGTGCTGCGGAGTCGAGATGAACCTGTTTCTGCTTTCGAGGTGAGAAAGGCGTATCGAGCGTGCCCAGCGCTATTGAAACCCAATTGGCAAACTCACCTTGAGATCGTGACCAGAACAAGGCAGAACCGCAGTGCACGCAGAACTCGCGCGATACCCTCTTTGAAGAAGCATAGGTTTTAATATGCAGGGCACCGCTGAGTATTCGCAGCGCGCTACGCGGAACGCTGCCGTACGAAGCAAATGCGGCACCATGAGCTTTGCGACACTGGCTGCAATGACAATGACTGACGGCTTCAGGTGGGGTGATAGCTCATAACTGACGGCCGCACATAGACAGCTTCCTTTATAGACCCCTGTCATACCCTTATCCCTGCATGCAAAGCCCCAGCGTAACTGTCCCGGTCTAACCAGTCGACCGAGCGCTACTGGCCTGAAGCGCCTGCGGTTCGCAGCGAACGGTTGCGCAAACTTTACGAAGCGGATGGAGAGAAAGCCTGAGAACTAATTTTGCGAATTTTCCATCTCCACTGATAGGCAGTTTTTGGCCAATTTCTGTCAGTCGTAGCTGACAAAAATCGAGTTGCGGTTTTATCTGGATAATCACATTGCTATGGCGAATAAACGCTCCGCCCACCTCTGGCTACGCGGGGCTTATGGCGTGCTTAGACTTTTCATGCCGCTGATAGTCATCATGGCAGCGCAGGCTGGATGGGCTAATCGGGCAAGCCAAAACATGGAAAGTAGGCAATCTCTTACAGGTCAGAAATTTAATGTCTCATTTGATCTTAATTTTTTAATTTTAGTTATTTTTATTTTGGGCTAGCCTTTCAACGTCACTTAGAAAAGTGACACTCACTCAAAATGAGGAGCAATACCTATGAAATCTATTTCTTTAGAATCGAAAAAAATCGCTAACTTGGCTTGCCTTGCGGCGGCCAAATCCCGCTGATTGCTGAGTTGAGTCATTGATGAGCTGGGGAGTGCCGGCTACCCAGCCTCATCATTAACCTGGTGCAGAATAAAAAAAAATGATAATAAATCCAAATATTTTCATGCTGGCTCGCACACCGTTCATCGTCATTTGGGACTACAAAAATCACACTCAGTTTGAACTTGACCTAGCTCATTCCACTCGATTTATACAGCTTATTGAAGATCCTTCTAGATATGATAGTACAAGCGAAATTGACGCGGCATTTCTCGCTGCGCGACTGTTATTGACGAATATATCCCCACAGCGTGAATGGGGGTGGGACGATCTTTCAAAGATCTTTCATATCGGTACTAAAAATCTGCACATCGAAAAACTACCAAACGATATTCACGATGGGCCGCTTTATATTTAGATCACTGTGAACACGTCCTTGATACCCCGGCACCGATAGACCGTTTTACCGAGAGCTCCCATGGGGGGTTGATCTCGCTACCTACTCCCAATTCGGTAAAAAAACCAGCTCCCTTACAACGACTTTGCTCGAGCGAAAAACCTCGCGTTCGTTTTCAGACCAAGCCGTTACTCTGAACGACTTAAGCTCACTACTTTATCTGTCCTTAGGTTACCTCAAGGAGCGCGAAGCCGAAGCTGACGACACAATTCCTGAAACACTCAGAGCGAGACGCAGCAGCCCTTCCGGGGGTGGGCTGAATGCATGCGAAGGCTACGTCTACGCTGCCAGGATAGTGGGGCTGAAGCCCGGCATCTATTACTACCACCCAGACCTTCATGCGTTAAGGCAAGTTCACTCGTTTCCCAACGAGCCTTTGGGATTACTACTTGCCGGACAACACTTTATCAACGAACTTCCCATGGGACTGTTCATAACGTCACGCTTTGATAAATTATGGTGGAAATACGAGCACTCACGTGCCTATCGTATGGCTTACGTCGAAGCTGGGCATATCTCTCAAACCTTCAGCTCGTTGCAACTGCCCTAGGGTTGGCCACTTGGTTGACTGGTGCGTTGAGTGATGAGCGAGTAGAGCTGTTATTAGGCGTGGAAGAGTCAGCAGAGCAACCGCTGTTCTTCGTAGGCGGCGGCTATGGCGATGGGCAGGTGCAATGCAAAGAACTCAGGACTCTGATAGAGAGTCGAGAGAGAGGTTAATAATGCCCGTTACAAATACATTCGTCTTTACACCTGACGAGCTCCGCTCATATACGCTGGGTGATTGGGACAACCGTTCGGCCGTGCGCAGCAAGAACAGTACCTTCTTGCTTCCACCTGACGCAGAGATTCGTCTGCAATTACAGACCAAGAAGTGGTTTCCTCAAGCCTTTATTCCTTACCTTAACGACAACACTATCCAGACGTCGGGAGAGTATATCCAGCATCGATTGGCTGCGAATCATCTAGTCTATTTTCTCCGATATACGACACTCTTGGAGCATAAGATTGTTAACCGCTCGGTTGAGACACTCATTCATGAAGAGTTGGGAGTTGAGTTGCCACAAACGATGAAACTTACGGCCTTACAGCTTTACCCTGACGAGGGTTATCACGCCCTTTTCTCCTTTAAACTCTCGGAACAGGTTGCGCACTTTTATGACATGCCAACCTGGGAAGCCCCACCTAAACGTATCACTCTGCTACTCGAACTGATGGCACGCAACTAGGGACGCACATCGTCCACTCACTTGGTTTTTTCGGTTTTGTGTCTGAGACTATCATCGCCAAGGAGTTATTGAGCATCACCGGCGACACGCTGATCTCTACGGTGTATCAAATGTTTCGAGAGCATCTGGAGGATGAAGCCCGACACAGTCGCTATTTTTCCGAAGTGTTCCGTTACCTATGGCCGAAGTTGTCACTTGTCCAGCAAGAACACTTCGCGAGTCTATTGATTAAAATTATTTTTATCTTTGCTGAAGTGGACGAGCCTTGGTTGAGCGCCAGCCTGGCAGGCGTCGACATCCCCTTACTCGAAGTCACTAGGATAGTCCAAGCACTACAGATGCTGGATGTACGCACACAGCGAGCACGCTCTATTGCCATGGGAACGCTTCAGGCGATGACGCGCGCCGGTTTCTTCGAGTTGCAAACTCACCGGAAATTATTCAGCCAATCAGGGCTCATTGATGCTTGAAATAAAGGACCACTCCGTTGTCAAGACCAGGAAAGTCGGTGCCACGGTACTACTTATGGCGATGGTCATGCTGGGCGTGTTTCCGGTGGACGTACTTCTGCCTTCGTTTCCTTCGCTATCGCAGCACTTCAGCACCACAACGTCCGAGATCGCTTTGTCGATCAGCTTCTTTGCCATCGGTATCTCCTTATCTCAGTTACTGATTGGCCCTTTGTCGGACATGCTCGGCCGAAAAACGTTGTTACTGGCTGGCATGGCAGTATCCATAGCAGGCGCCTTGGGTTGCATCTGGGCCACGAACTATGAGTATTTTTTGCTATTCCGTGTGATCCAGGCAGTAGGCTGTGGCTGCTTCGTATTGTCTCAGGCATTGGTTCAGGACCTATTTATCGGTAAAGAGCGGGATCGTTTACGAATTCTGATGGTAACGGCCAGTGGAATCTTCATTTCGGTCTCCCCCTGGCCGGAAGCGTGTTGCAGGAGTTGATGGATTGGCAAGGTAGTTTCTATGTCTTCGCAGTGATTGCCGCTTTGGTATTCGTCAAGGCTTTGGTATCGCTGGAAAACCTGCCTATCAATAATACGGGGCCGCGCATTAGTATATTGCGAGCCTACCGGCGAATCTGCAGTGACTTCAATTTCGTGGCCTACTGGCTAGTCGCTGCAATTGTTTTTGCTTGCCACTTCTCATTCATCGTCATATCGCCCCTAATATTCATGGAGCAGTTGCAACTAAGCAGCTATGAGTTTTCTCAGGCCCTGCTAGTGTACGGAGCAGCCTATGTGACTGGCGGTATTCTTGCAGGCGTAATGAATAAGCATATGGAGGCGGGTACACAAATTGTTATAGGACTATCACTGATTTTCGTTGCGGGGTTAGTGATGCTTATATTACGGAACCAATTTGGCCTGTCCGTCTTCACCATGCTGGTCCCAATGATTATCTGTACCGCTGGCACTACCATAACGCGGCCAGCAGCCACGTCCAAAGCTATGGAGCTATTCCCGGATAACGCCGGTGCCTCAGCCTCGGCAGGCAATACTCTAATTTTTATCTCAGGCGGATTGATCAGTGCCCTGATCAACCTTAGCACCAACAACCTGCAAATTATCCTGGCGCTGAGTTTCATCGTCTTAAGCGGCATAGGTCTGCTGTTAAACCAACACATAAATCGTCACGCTAGGCCGTCAAGTTTGGCGTAATTCTCATTTGCGGCGACCCAGGGCTGGCATACCTGTCAACGTGCGCCCGAGCTTCGCGGTGCGGCGCGGGTACAGAGTTTTAACGATGATATTCGCAGTTCCTTGCGCCACTGATTGCATAGGCACCAGGATAAATGCAGGTTGAAGCGCCATGCTGTTCTGCGTTTGCACTTGAATCCACTTGTGGACGAGGCTCGCGGTGAGGCTATGCCTGAGGGCGACACAGCAATGGAGGCTCCGGGTTGGGCGCACTTTTGAATGACATAGGCTTTGAAGGGTTTGGAATACGAACGGCATGTCGGAGGCATGAAATAACGCTTAACTGGCGCCCGCCTAAGTTTAAGTGCACACGATGTCCTGAATTTTCGAAGATGGGTAGACGACTTGGCCCGGCGCACAAGAAGAACTTGCGCACCGCACGGGCAATGCAGGCCGGTCTCGATCACACCGAGTTCGAAGCTGGTCTTGTAGTAGCCGACTGTTCGTCGCCCTTGGTTCAGCCTGCGACGGTTATTTACGACCCAAAGAGGATGGTCGACAGGATTACCTGCGCTCACCTTTTTTCACGGTTGAGTTAATGGCCAAATACCCGAAGATTCACGCTTAGCGCCATGTCACTGATAAAGTGCCTCGCCCAAATTAGAGAAACAGAGCGTCACATGAGCTTCGACATTATTATTTTGAGACCTACAGACCTGAGCATAAACGACTTGGCGGACGTAGAGAGTGTGGAGGATATCGGGTCTCCAGCCTTTGTCAGCACCTCTGTGGATTTAGTATTCCCTGGATGTACCCAAGGTGCATTTTCCGTAGGTGGTTGTTACTTCGTTGAGTCAGCTCTGAGCGGAGACCCAGTGATGTCCATACACTTGACTCTCAGATATGGCAGCGCCTGGTCTGAATCAGCCAACAGTGAGTTCTTAGCGTTACTTTCCAGGCTATGCCAACGGCTCCAGTCGCAAGCCTATGCGGTGTCTGACAATTCACGGATCGCCTCCTTTCTATAAGGATGGTCGCTCATGCCGATTCCTGTCGTACTTTGTAAGCGTCCAGTCAAGTCCTCTACCGATCCAGCTATCAGCACGAGGATGACTGCTTGCCGCCCATGCCGTAAGGTTCGCTACCAAAATCACCACAGCCTTCCAGTGGTGGCAATACAGCAGGGAGAGCGAACAATGAACACCTTCAAATCATCAATCCAAAACGTAGCTGCGGCCATCGGCCTCATCGCAGCAGCGACAGTCGGGGGATGCGTGATGATCCCTTACGATACGCCGGAATCAAAAGCTCAAATCCAGCGCGATCTGAAAATTGAACCAGCGGATATTCAAGCCGTGTCGGAAACGAACTGGTGCTTGTTCCCATATGGAAGCGAAGGCAGCTGCAGAGCCACTCAAGGCCTGGGAGTGTTGACCAGCAAAGGCCTGATCCTCAGCCTCTACAAAAACCACACCTATACTGAAACCGCACGCATCCTCCCAGAACAAGTGCAGTGCGTGAAGACAGTTGGTGGTCGCACTGGAGTCGAACCGTTCGTTGTATTCACCAAAGACCGAGCAATCATGCTCGCCGTCATTACACCAGGTGGACAAATGAATGTGCCGGTAAAAGTTAGTTTCTTTGATTATTTGACGAAGCCAGGGCAGCACGTTTTCACTGGAACGGATGGCGGATATGTGCGCAAGTCGGGTCGGAAGCAAACCGTAGGCGGAATGGTGTCAGGCACTGCCATCCCGTGGCATACAACACTCGACGTAACCGAGGTTTTTAACCCTTGCCCTCAGGTTACAGATTAACGGGTAGTGGTGCGTTCCCTCGCAAGCGGTGCGCGCAGGCCGAAGCCCGTAGGTGTGAAGGATGAATGCCTGAAGGGCCGAGACGCCTCTGCGGCTCGGCTCGCGACAGCCGCCCTCGAAGAGGCACAACCTGAGA
This sequence comes from Pseudomonas trivialis, assembly GCF_036864995.1. Lineage (NCBI taxonomy): Bacteria > Pseudomonadati > Pseudomonadota > Gammaproteobacteria > Pseudomonadales > Pseudomonadaceae > Pseudomonas > Pseudomonas trivialis. The sequence continues at coordinate 3,623,040 of NZ_CP142151.1, forward strand.
CAGCAAGTACAGGGCTTCTAGCATCCGCTCAAGCGTCTGATGTCCCGAAGTCGACAGCACCGCTTCGCGTAGCGCATCGACTAGGGGTTGGCGCTGCACACCGGTTTGCCCAACCCATTGCGCCAGTGTCGAGAGGGAGATAGCCAGGCCGGCGCGGCCGAAGACTTTCTCTTGCCGATACGGCGGCAAATGGTCGGCGAACTTGGCCACCATCACGTGAGCCAGCAGGCCGGTAGTCGGGATACCTTTGTCGATCACCTGCGCCGGTACCTGACCCTGCGCAGAACATGGTTTTGTCGCTGCTGCGCAGTCCAACGCGGGGCAAGCCCGCTCGCCACAACATAATAGAGATCGGCATCAAACAATCCTCAGCCAGGGCCACCGCGCCTGATAACTCTGCGCCTTGGCCTCAAACAACGCCTGCTCCGGATGCAGCGGGTTGATCCGCAAAATCCCCTGCTCCACATCCGCCAACCCATATGGCGCATACACCTCCCCCGTCGCCACCTCCAGCGCCACGCACGTGCCAGCCACCAGATACCGATCAACCCCCTGTCGCGCCGAGTGCAGTTGCGAATAGGGCCGGCCAAACCGCTGGCCATACCAGAGATGAACCCGCGCCTGATTGCGCACCTCGACATTCACACCCAGGTCCGCGAACAGCGCGTTCGCCTTCTGGATCACCACGTCCTCAGCCTCGTAGGACAGGTCCGTATCGAAGTAAAAAACGTCGTAGTCCTTCACCCCATGATCCGCCGGCAGATTCGCCTGATGATTCCACACTGCCTGAAACAGACACCCCGCCGTCAGCAGGCATTGATCCACCCCAAGCGCCGGCAGGCGCGCGGTGATTTCAGCGTTGATCGGGTTGGCCATGGCCAGTGTGATAAATGCGTCAGCACTCAACGTCACGGTTAACGCTCCTGAAGGCAAAATCCGAATCCCACGCGGCGCCTTGCTCCGTTGCCTACACGTGCGTCAGAATCCGCCGGCTTGTGCACTGGGATGGCCGTCTCTAAGGTGGCTCGGTCGCTGAATCTCTCGGTGATCGGGTTTAGTAGCCTGAATTGTGGGTATCTTCAAGTGCATAAGTTTCATCAGCAAGACATTGCGTCTTTGCTTGATGGTAGCTGTGCGTAGGGCGCTTTCGGGCGCGCCGGCTTTGGATATCCACCGGTCTACTAACCTGCGTACAGCTGCCACCCTTTCGTTTAGTAGCGGCAAGGTGGCGGCCCAATCCAGGATATCCATATGTTTAAAATCACTCCGGATTCAAACCTCTTCACCGTCGCCCCCAACGCCAGCACCGAAACCCTCATCACCAACAGCTACGAAACCTTCACCTCAGTCAGCACCCTGCTGCTCGACCTGTCCGAAGACCTGAACGGCAAACACCGCGACATCGCCCTGGCGATCCACCAACTGAGCGAACTGGGCGTACTCCTCACCGCCAAATTGCTCGACCGTGAAGCGCCCTGCCCTGGCTGAAGCCTAACCTTTCAACTCACCGGCCCGATTACTCGCCGCGTCGTCGTAAGCTACATACAACGACTCGGCGACCTGGCTTTTGATGGCTTTGGTCGATTCCAGCCCCAAGACAAACCCCTCAGCCTTGCCGCCTGCGCGGTTGAGTTCTTCGTGGGTGGAGGCGCCAGTGATGGCGTCGAGCAGCTTGGCCGCATGAGGGCCCACGCCTTTGGGGAGGGAGATTTGGTCGATGGTCATCGCGATGCCTTTATAGAAAATGAACGGAAGCGCTGTGAACCACTGCCGGGCCGCCATGGTAGACCGGTTTGCGCCGTTGAGGGCTGCTTTCGCCCCCTATCGCCCTCAGCGCCACAGCGACTATTGACGAGTGTCCGCCTCCTCGGCCGGATAAAACTCGCCCTCCTTGCCCATTTTTTCCAGCCGCTCGCGCACGATCACCTCAACGTGGGCCACTGCGGCCTGGTCGTCAGGATCGACCAACTGCAAGCACAGGCGTCGAACATTCTGATCGTGAGTACCCTCGCTGAGCATTTCGTGGGTGAAAACCGCCTCACCACGCCAGAGGCACAACTCGGTATGCGTGCCGCCAAGCCATATTTCGTTGATTGATCGGAGGTCAGTGGTCGCCAGTTGATCCACGGTGATTGTCTTGTCCATTGCGCAGTACCTTACCGGTGATGGGGTATCGGTAGACTTGCGGGGGTAGCGGGTCGTTCCCGGGGCTGGGGATTTGAGTGTGGTCGTGGTTCGGCTCAGCGGTGCCTCACCGACAGCGAACGTGGGCGCCTGCGCGAACTGCATCCGCTTGTCTGGATTTGACCTCGGGTTGCTGTCGATCTTTGCCGTTGCACTGGGGGTGGGGTTGTTCCTAAAGCGGCGGCGGTGACTGCCAAAGAACTGGAGAAGCTCGCCTCGGATTAGCGGTAGAAATGGATAGGTTCTGCTGAGTCGTTGCCGCGATGGCATGGACTCAATTTTCCGACTTGCCCCCAATCTTCTTGGCGTTGGCTGGCCCTGCCCCCTTTTTTAGCTTGCTGAAACGTTTCATCGCGTTTATAAAAATGGCACAACTCCAAGAAAGGCTGCCGCCATGACCCCGCTCAAACTCGTTGTTGCCCTCAGCGCACTGTCCGCTGCCTCTCACGCCATGGCCTGGGATTACGTTCTGCTCGACACCGACAAAGCCGCCCAGAGCTGGCAGATCACCAGCCAGCAACTCGGCATAAAAACCGACAAACCCTTCAGCGTTACCCTACGCACCTTGCACGGCGGTCGGCAGGAGGGCGTCAGTATCGTCGACATCGATAACGGTACGATGAAACTCTCGGTAGTGCCGACTCGCGGAATGAACGTCTTGCAGGCCTCGGTTGGCAATGTACGCATGGGCTGGGATTCGCCGGTCAAGGAAGTGGTCAATCCGTCCTTCATCGAACTCAATGGCCGCGGTGGCCTGGGCTGGCTGGAAGGTTTCAATGAACTGGTCACCCGCTGCGGATACGAATGGGTCGGCCATCCCGGCGTCGACAACGGCGAACTGCTGACCCTGCACGGTCGGGCCGCCAACATTCCTGCGAATAAAGTCACGCTGCATATCGATGAAGAACCACCGTACGCCATCACCCTGCGCGGCGAACTGAAAGAACAGGCGTTCAAGAAGGTCGACTTCTCGGTCGCGACCGAACTGGTCACCGAACCCGGCAGCGTCGTGTTTGCCCTCAACGACACCCTGACCAACAACGGCGACTATCCAAAGGAATACCAGGCGCTGTATCACAGCAACTTCAGCACCCCGTTCCTGGAGCAGGGCGCTCGTTTCGCCGCGCCGGTGAAACAGGTGTCGCCTTTCAACGCCAAGGTCAAGGGCGAGCTGCCCGACTGGCAAACCTACCGCGCACCGACCAAGGACTACGACGAAACGGTTTACAACGTGGTGCCGTATGCCGACGCCAAGGGCGATACGTTGACCGTGTTGCACAACAAGGCCGGCAGCCTGGGCGTTTCGGTCGGCTTCAATACCCAGACACTGCCCGTATTTTCCCTGTGGAAAAACACCGATACCCAAGGCCAGGGCTATGTCACGGGGCTGGAGCCAGGGACGAGTTTTTCCTACAACCGCCGTTATCAGCGGCCACTGAACCTGGTACCGACAATTGGGCCCAAGGAACACAAGCAGTTCCGCATCAGCTACAGCTTGCTGGCGGACAAGGCGGCAGTGGATAAGGCCTTGAAGCAGGTGAGCGAGATTCAGGATGGGCGGGAGACTGAGGTGCGGCAGACGCCGTTGGTTGATTTGACCAAGGAGTGAGCATTGTCGGCTGATATAGCAGCCCCTCGGCCGTCTGACACCGTCGGCTTGTTCAAGGCCCGCCAGCGCGCGCGACCTTGAGCAGTCGGTGGGCTGCTCGAAACGATTCGGGCACGGTCCGATCTTGACTCACGTCGGCCGTTAGCTGCCCATTCATGATCGGCAACATTCGGCCAGAAGCTGCCCGTCACGAACGGCAGTAATCGGCCAAAAGCGGACGCTTATCGGAGCGTGATCGAAATAAGTGCATCCGGCGCCATAAAATTAATCTTGGTCTGACCAGTATTTTGCGCACCTAGAAGAAGCGCGCGGAAGGGGTTCAACCTGAGGCAGGCTTTTAGTAATATTTTTAATACTCAGCCAATTTGAGTCCCAAAACAATTAACCGCAGGAAAGAGTATGTCCGACATACCCGTGATTAAATCGACGGAAGTGTTCTCTCGCCTTAGCGCATTTCATCCCAGTATTGAAGTTTGGCCAGATAGCGAGTTTTCAAATGATGGTTATGCTTACTACTGGTTGGTGGCGCACAGCGATGGCGCAACCCGTATGCTTTCCTATGTCCGCTGCAAAGACGGTGGCTGCGAGCAGCGCACATATGATGTTGAGGGCGATGATCTTTGGATCCCAGCTGGAACGGCCGTGGCCTGACAATTTATTCAAGCCGACACCGCTTCGCGGCTTGGCTTAATTCTCAGGTGTTAGTGACTGCTTTTGGCCGATAACAGCCTGTCAGGACAATCAACTTTCCTCCCAATGCAGTCATTGATACCCCCGTTGATTGACGTGCGCGAGCACTTAGACATTGAAAGCAAGTGCCAGGATCGGGCTGCCACCCGAAAAGATGACTCGCCAGTTCACAAAAGCAGCGCATTCCACCAGAGCTTCAAATTGTTCAGGACAGCGATGCTTAAAACTCTGGGCATTGTCGATGACCAATGAGAGTGTTTGTCCGCTCTGAACGTGGACAGACGACATTTCTGCGCTGGGGTCATCGAGGTATGAAAGGCAGTCAACCCAAGCGTCCATATTGCGGCCGTAGAAACCAGGGAAACCGAATTTTTTTGCGAATACGCTGTGGAATGTGTGCCAGTCAGTTATCAGGTTTGCATCCACTCGCACCATTGTCAGATCAACCTCTGTCGAATTGGAAAAAACAGGTATGGCGGTCTCGCGAGGTGAAGTCAATTGCTGACAGCGTATTCGCGCAACCTTGGGCTCGATCCGCGACAAACGACGCTCCAGCGGCCGTTGCTGACCGTAACAGCCTCTCACGAAGGTCTGTTTTCGGCCAGAAGCGGACCCGCACCGCCCCCCCTCACGCGTGGCGCTTATACGTCAGGTAATCATGGGCACCGGTACCGGTGCATAAAAACCCCGCCTTCTCGTACATCCTCTTCGCGGGGTTATCAGGTCGCACACTCAACCGCAACTGCGTGAATCCGTGCCGTGCCGCGTCCAGTGCATAGGCATCCAAGAGGGCCATTCCCACCCCGCTACGCCGATGTTCTGGACTTACATGGATAGTGCAAAGTTCTGCGTAACTCTGCTCAGGTATCCAGAGTGAGTAACCGGCGAAGGCATTACCCATGAACGCGACGTTCAGACGGTCAAAATTCTCTACCCAACGCGTCAGGTGCCGTCCCAGTTGGGCTCGCCACGATGCTTCATGCTCGGGCTCCCAACAGCGGATATAGCTCTCCTCGCCTCTGTAGATGGCCGGAAGATCGGTAACACGTGCTTGTCTGAGTTGTAGTGCCATTCCATTAGCCTTTGATGACGTGAAGATATGGTATGGCCTGCCTGACATTTCGCAAAGCCGGACGATGGGTCACGATCCGGGTGCAGCGCGAGGTTACAGGTGGCTAACAGCCGGTCATGAAAGGCTGTTTCTGGCCGCTTTCTGCCTGTGCTGACCGGCAGCAATTGGCCGGTACCTGACGCTCATGAACGACACCTTCCGACCCAGGCTGTGTGAAAACGCACTGAATACGTCGAAAGTTGAGAACTACGAGCATTGTCTGCGACAACCAGCAGACGGAAGCGCGAATTGCCTTAGTCAGCTACATAGACATTCGTAATGCTGTTTGGGCCGCGTTAGCGGCCCAAACGGCTACTAACGGGCGAGCAAGTGGCTGGATTTACGTCCTGATCGCCTCAAGCAGTCCTACTATGCCGAAGATGCTCATCATTCGTTTGAGGTTGTAGGCGAGTACATGAAGACTCATTTCGGTACTTACCCGCGGAAGTGTTTTGGTCAGGAAGTGGGTGGCTCCCATCCAATATTTGAGCGTTCCAAAAGGATGCTCAACAGTCTGGCGGCGAACCTTCATCTTCCCCGGGTCATGTTCTAGCCGAACCTGCATCGCGTCGATTACCGCCTCATGTTCCCAGCGCTTCACACGGCGCTCCTTACCCGTCGTACATTGCTTTTGCATTGAGCAGGACTGGCAGCCCGAGAAGTAGTAACAATGCAATAACATGCCGTCTTCCATCGACGAATGCCGCCTGGTTAGTAACTGCCCCGCAGGGCATCGATACTCGTCCGACGCAATAAGATAGATGAAATCCTGCTTGCCGAATCTGCCTTCGGCTTTGCTGCCAGATGTGAGGGGTTTCGGTACGAAGGTAGTGATGCCGGCTTGCTCGCAAGCAAGGATTTCCAGACCTTTGTAATAGCCTCGGTCGGCCACCACCGTTAGCGTTTCAGCCTCGATTTCTTCACGCGCTTGGTTCGCCATATTGCTCAGTTGCCCACGATCATTACCAACGTTGGTCACCTCATGGGCAACGATCAGATGGTGTTTGTCGTCGACAGCTGTTTGTACGTTGTAGCCAACCGTTCCGGTGCCTCGGCCGCTCGTGGCCATTGAGCGTGCATCTGGATCGGTAAGAGAGATCTGCTGGTCTGGACTGTCGTGCAGCTGCGCCTCAATTTCCTTGAGTTTCTGCATCTGCTGTTTCAGCGTTTCGATTTTTTCTTTCAGTCGCTCGGCTTTGGCCTCGGCCACTTCTGGCGTTGCCCGATCCGCCGAATCCATCGCCGCCAGATAGCGATCAATGCTCTGCTCGATCTGTTGCATGCGCGCCTTCACTTTGCCCTGGGTGAAGTTACGGTCGCGGTTGTTGACGGCTTTGAATTTGCTGCCGTCGATGGCGATGATCGATTGGGAGAAGAGATTGAGGTTGCGGCAAAGCACTACGAACTGGCGGCATACGCTGCGAATGGCTTTGCCGTTGTCTTTGCGAAAGTCGGCAATGGTTTTGAAGTCCGGAGCCAAACGCCCCGTTAGCCACATCAACTCGACGTTGCGCTCAGCCTCACGCTCAAGCCGGCGGCTGGACTGAATCCGATTGAGATAGCCGTAGATATAGATCTTCAGCAACACCGCTGGGTGATAGGCCGGACGACCCGTTGCGGCAGGATCGACGCCCTCAAAACCAAGTGCGCCCAGGTCGAGTTCATCAACGAAAACATCGACCACACGCACTGGATTTTCTTCGGCTACGTAATCGTCCAGACACTCCGGCAGCAAGGTGACTTGCGTCCGAGCCTCACCTTCAATAAATCGCTTCATGATCGCCCCTGCTACGATCTCGACGATGAAAAGGTTAGACGATTACTGGCCCTTTCTCACAGCCTGGCCCCAAAGAGGACGTAAGCTTGCCCCTCATCTCGTGGCATAGCAGCATAGTGAGAATTTACTCCTTCGCTATCACCTATCACGCACCTCCAAGGTCACCATGTCCATAAATCTTGATGAGCTACTGAAAACCGTAGACGACGAACAATCATTCATCGGCTTCATTGAAGCTCTAGGTATGGATTTCGCCGAGGAGCGTTTGCTGGAGGAGACCTCTCCGTCGTCTGCCTATGGACCGGGGGCGTTGGGGTGGGAAAACGGCTCTATTGATACCTTTCTTGATGCTGCCGCAGCGTGGGCGACTGCCAGCTCACGCAGTTCCCCTGTGAGTGCCAGTAGATCAAACGTATGGCAACGCTGTGCGGCCATTTTGCTGGCTGGTAAATTTTATGAATGAGCCCAGCCATTGCTGTTCGAAGGACAACGACCGAACGAAGGCTGCCGGTCGTGAAAGTCCACTATCGACTCATACTGTTTTAAACCGCAGGTCTTGAACTGCTCGGCGGTGTTTTCACACAGCCTGGACCCAAAGCGGACATTGCCTGTAGCTGAAGTTGACCGACCATGAATCCGTATTGCAGCATGGAATTGAAGTGTGGCACCGCTGTGCGGCCACTCTGTAAGCGCTACCTTCGCACCTAACAGGAAGAAGCTCATGATCATGGTGTTATCGAAGGTCGAACTCAAGGAACTGTCGGTGAAAGCGGAAGCAGAGGGTTTAATGCTGAGTGATCTAGTCCCCATTTGCGAAAGGTTCGGCGTTGCACCGCATGATGTGCTGAACGAACTGTCCGTCAGCTGTTGCTGAAGGCTATCTACAAGGATCTCTACCCTATGATTTTTGCGACGCCGTTATGAACGGGATCATAAATGCTGTGGTTGAAGTAGGGATGACTAACGATATGCCTCAGCCCGCTTTCTCGCTTTACCAGGCATTCGATCAAGGTGAATGGTTCCGCAGTAACGACCCACCGGAAACTGACTCCAGTGAGAAATACACGAAGCATGTGGTCGAGGAAATAATGCGTACCCTTAGAGACTAGCTTTCTCAGATCGGGAGGTTTCCGCTTTTCGGCTGGAAGGTGGTGAATCGAACGCCGCTTTTGGCCGATTCCTGCCTCTCACGACGGAAAGCAAACGGCCCAGCGAATCCGCACTAATGCGACATCGAAATGCCTATGCCATCAGGCCTGAATGAGTCGTCGCATAGCTCAGGAGTAAGGCGACAGCTAAGGCTTGGCGCGACGTGTGGGCTAGGGGTGGGCAGTCTGCTAATGCATCAACAATGATGTACCCATCACTGTCGCGCTTACAAAATCACCTTTTATGATGATCAAGAGGTTATGTATGGCGATGGAAAGTTATACAACATACACTCAGTGATTCTCGAAAGAACCTTCGACTAATAAATATGCAGGAGCAATTATGAAACTTTTCGCGGCATTCACAATTTTGTTATTTGCATTAGTAGGATGCGCTACAACTGGGAGCCAATCGCCACAGAAAGCCGCACAATCTGCGGCAATTTTATTTGAGCAACAAAAATTCAATTTAGTTTGGGTTCCCGCAGCGAATAACGGCATTTCCGGAGCTATGGCATCCGCGCTTATCGGAAGTGCAGGTTTAGAATCTCCAATTGTTTCAAGCATCCACCAAATAATTGCCCCTGCAAGCAAAGCTGATGTTCGTGTCGCCATCTCAGGAACCAATAGTTCTTTTGCAGCCAACTCAGCTATTGCAGCCTTAAGTAACACATCAAGCATGCTCCCTAAGTTGCAACTTGCATTTATCGGCTCGACATCAGATGCCGCGGCAGTTCGCTCGGCAGTTGAAGCTAAAGGCGGTAAATTCTTACACGCCACACCAAATGGCTCCTAACTAGCGGTTTCTGCCTGTCATGATAGACGTCTGTCGGCCAGAGGCGGTCGCTCACTATCCGCAGCGATTCACTGATTGTAGTAGCGGATAATCACGGCCTTGATCTCCGTGATACGGGCTACCTGCCCCGCAGTCTCCATCGTGCTCCTGGTGCTTGACCCTATAGTGGCTACAACCCTCACTCTAGTAGCACGCCCGTATCTAATAGGAATTCATGATGGACAACCGCATCCCTCCGCCGCTGGTTGCTACCCTGTTCGGCTTATTGATGTGGTGCGCTGCTCGATACTTACCGGGCGCCATGCAGCTGACGATCGAGTGGCGCACTAGCCTGGCGCTGGTGGTGTTGCTAGCAGGCTTAGCTATTTGTCTAGCCGGCGTGCTGTCCTTCCGCAGGGTCCGTACCACGGTCAACCCTCTGAAGCCGGAAACGGCTTCGGCTCTGGTCAGCTCGGGCGTCTGCAGATATACACGCAACCCCATGTACTTAGGCTTCGCCACAGTCCTGATAGCCTGGTCAATCTTGCTCGCCTGGCCACCGGCACTCCTAGGCGTACTGGGCTTCGTGATGTATATGAACATCTTCCAGATCGGGCCGGAGGAGCGGGCCCTTACTAGCCTTTTCGGGAGAGAATTCACGCGATACTGCAGCCAAGTCAGACGTTGGCTCTAGCGAGGGAAGCGACCGCTTTTGGCCGAAAACCGCCTGATCAATCCTTTACCAGCTCCATGACATGGGTAGCATGGTCATCTTCTACTCGCACGAAACCGCAGCGCAGGTAAAACGCGTCGCCGCCAGAAGTGTCGGTTGAAAGACGCAATGTCTGAAAGTGAAGAGCGGCCTGCGCAACCAACGCGTTTACCAGAGCCTGACCGACGCATTGATTCCTTGCCGCCGGTGCCACGTACAAACGCCGTAGCCTTGCGGTATCGGAATTATTATAGGGATCAACAGATAACCCTCCGATTCCTATCAATTGCTGATTAAAATACGCGGCCATAAGACACTCACCTGGCGCATTGAAGCGATTCGCTCCAGAGCACCATTCCGAAATCAGACGCGTAGGAAACCTGAAACCTTCTGCAACTGCCTCTTTCTCCAAGGTAAGAACTTCCGCTGGCAGGTGCGTAATCTGTTGAATCTCGATTCGTTTCATTCATCGTTCCTGATTCCATGTGAAACTTTTTGGCTGATCGAGATGCATCGGGTGCATAAGCGAAGTGCTTACCTTGCTGATAGCTAAACCGCCACCTTTCGCCTCAGGATGATGGGGCCTGCTTACCAACGGTAGGCCTCACCTATTTTGAAACCTACGACCCGACAAGGCCATCCAGCAGCGTCGTCCCATAAGAATTATCCACGACACATAGCCAAGTTTCCGACACTTGTCGAAATACGTAAGTGGCCCTGCGCGCGATCTCATTTTTCACACCGGCTTTATCAGTGGTCTGTAGCAGGGTCTCCATGATAACGAGCGCTACATCACCTCCTCGTATAACCTGCATTTGCCCTTGTGTGACAATGATGCTGTTATTGAAATGCTCCGCAATGGCGACAAAGGCTCTACGGATGCTGTCTTTGCCGGTGACAGTCAATCCTGGCTTGACCACAAGACTTGCGTCATCCGCATAAAACTTCATCAGTTCATCGAAGTCTTCGGCGGTGATGGCGCGATCAGCGGCTTCGATTGTCTCTTTCAACGTCAGGGTAAGTGCATCCATTTCTGTGCTCCTGAGTGAGCCTCAGAGCAGGAATGAAAAACCCCGCATCTGAGGCGGGGTTCGGCATATCGTGCACAGTCCCACCCCCTAGTTGAAGGTGGTAATAATTAAATGTGCGCAATGGAGTCGGTAACTGTTCATGTCATGAACCTGCCGCATAAAGCCGAGAAAATCAACTGACATAACCCCGTAACGACGCCGGTCACCCGTGATCGTCAGATTCCCCCACTCACACCACCCCATCATAAGTCCGAATGTTCTGCCGCAACGCCGCCAGAAACGAAAACGCATTCTCCACTCGCTCCCCCTCAAACCCCTGGTAGTAATTGTTCGCCGTCAACACCGTACCGGCACCGCGTTTGTTGTCCGGGTGAAGGCAATAGGGAATCGATAAAAACCCACTGTCGAATGCGCTGAGTATCGCTTCGGACAAGTCGGCATCACGCGCCAGGGTTCCCTCAATCAGTCGCCTCGAGGCGTCCAGAATGCGAGCGTGCTCTTGCGCGTCGAACGGGACGTCCGGCAATACACCCTTCGTTTGCAGGCAATAGCTGGCGTATTCCAATGCAGCGATGTTTTCTTCGATGCGAGGAATACGCCGTGATTCCACCGGCGTTTTTATGATCACGCGCTGTACGCCGGTGGATCGAATCATGCCGAGTGCATCGCCGGTGATCCGGCAAAAACCGCCCAGGGTTCGTGGGAAAAACCCCATGAACACGTAGCCGACGAAGTGGTAGCTGCCCGGTGCGAAGTATTCGCTGGCGAGTTGTTGCAAGGCGGTCACGGCGGCACGGTCCTGCACGGGTGAGGTGCCCTGGGCGTAGGAGAACGACAACGTCTGGATGCCATGGGAGCGCAAAAACAAGCCTTCCAGAATGTTGAGTGCCACCAGAATGACTGGGTCGCACATCTGCCCCATCATGCAGCCGGCAAAGCTCTCGATGTGGCTGTGCTCCAATCCTGCGGAGAGCACCTGGCAGGCTTTTTCCCAGTGGCCGAAAGCCTCACGCAGCGGCGTGCGGCTGTATGGCAGGCAATAGGAAATGGGCCCGCCTTCGGTGGTGACCGAGCCGATTTCGACCATGCGTTCGAAGATGTGCAGCGGATCGGGCGAGCCATGGCGAATCTGCACCGGCAGGTGGTAGCGGGCATGGATCTGGTCGAGCATCGCGCGGGTTTTCGCCGCTGGGTGATTCACGATCGGGTAGCCGTTGAGCATGGACGCGCTGTCAATCGCCCGTTGCGCCGCCTCAAGATTATTCACTCGGGTGAACGCATCAAGGGTGATGGTGCACACGGTGTTCGCACGACTGGCCGCCGTGGCTTCAAGCCCGGACTGCATCAGGCCGGGGTCGCTGAAGCCCATGCGCGGCTGGAGCACCGGGCCGTGCAGGTCAAACTGTTCAAGCACGTGGGTGTTGAAGTCGATCATGTCAGCAGGCCCTTTCCGGTCCCTGTGTTATCTGGCGCGGAGTATGTGCTCATCGTGCGACCCGCTTTTCCAGGTAATGGGCGGGAAACAACTGTGCGCTGACAAGTGTCTGGAAGGCATCGAAACTGTTTGCCACGCTGTCATCGAACACCTCGTCGAAGCCCGCGGCCCGAAGGGTATCGCTGTGCCGGGCGATGGTCTGGGGATCGTTTTCAGTGCAGATTTTTCCGCCAATGTAGAGTCCGTCGACGTGATGGGTCTCGCTGCGAATGCGCCGGGCAAGTTCGGCGCCCTCAAGGTAGCCGTGCCCATTGACCGTGCTGATCACAACGATGGCGCAGCCATTGCGCTCAAGCCGCGCAATCACGTCGTCCATCGGCGTGTTGGGCCCCAGGTTTTCTACTTTGTAGCCCAGGTCATTGAGCAGAAACTCCATGAACACCAGATTCCAGCTATGGGAGTCTGATGGCACGGTGCTGAGCAGTGCGGTTTTGTTGAACGTCATCGTTAAAATCCCTTTTAAGTTTCTGTTCTGTTTGCGTAATACGCAAGTGCGTTCTGGAAGTTGCGAAAGTTGACGGTGACGGCGTTGATATAGCCCCAGTAATCGGCGTAGTTGGTCGGAAACGGTTTTGAGCCGTCGATCCTGTCCCGCTCGCGTGCGGTGATGTAGTTGGGCCACTCTTTGGAACGGGGCCGCCGGTGATGAAAGTCGTGGCACGGTGTATCGCCGACCATCACGAACACACGGATGAACAAATGGAAGCCCAGCATTTTGATCAGCCAGATGCTGATGCAGGCGATGCGGCGAACAGCGCCCGCGGCCTGCGGTATGCGCAACTCTTCACCAATGAACACGCCGGTGGTGCTTTCGCAGATGAAGTCGATACCGCGCCGTTCCAGCACCTCTACGCTGGGCCAGGTATGCTCGGCTGCCAGGCGGAACGTGGTGCTGATGTGATAGCCGGCAAACACCGGTACCACCCACGCCATGATGAAAAGGCCGAAATGGCCCAGGGCTGCTGCCAGCAGACTGGCCGTGGCCCAGAAGATCAGCGTCAGGGCGGCGACACGGCGGTTCGAGGCGGTTGCCGTGCCCTTCACTCGGCTCCAGAACGAGCGCAGGATCGCCAGCGGCGACAGCGCCGTGCACACCAGTTTGGTCCACATCGTGGTCACGCTGTCGGACGGTGTTAAGCCCACCACTCCTTGCAGGTACGACAGGGTATCGTCATCGTCGGTCAGCAGTGTTTTGGAACTGTGGTGCAACGCGTGCTCGCGCTTGTAGGTATCGAAGGGTTTGAGCATCAATGCGCCGGAAATGATCCGGCCCACGGTCACGTTGGTTTCACGCTGTTCAAACACCATCTCGTGGGCGCAGTTATGGCAGATCATCACCTGCATCTGCTTGATACCGCCGGTAGCCAGTACAAACCCCAGCACCCACAAAATGACGCTGGCGTGCAAGTAACCGACGCCGGCCAACACCACGCCCGATGCAATTAATCCCGTGGACACAAGAATATGGTGAATGGGTTTGAGCGTTCGAACCTGGTCAAGATCCTCAGGCAAAGGCTTGGCGGTCAGCCAGCTCAAAAATGGCTGTATGAACCCTGGAAGGGTGCGCATCGAGTTACGTATCATCCATGTTTCCTCTGCGGGTTCGCTCCATCGAAAAAAACTGTACCGTGACCTCTCGCTATTTCGAACAGAAATACGTGGGGATCGATTTTCCATTTTTGAGTACGGCATCAACGTGAACTGGGATGATCTGAAAGTTTTTATCTTCGTGGCCAAGTCCAATAACGTGACCGAGGCGGGAAACTCGCTGAAAGTTTCGGCATCGACGGTGTCGCGCAAGATCGCCGCACTCGAGGATTCGCTCAGTACCGTGCTGTTCCTGAAAAAGACCAACGGCTACTTCCTGACGGAGGCCGGCAAAGCGTTGCTTCCGCTGGCGCTGGAGACGCAGGAGCGCTTCAAGCTGATGGAGCGCCAGATGTCGCAGCCCAACGATCGGATGGCCGGGCCGGTGCGCATCGATTGCCCGGAGCTGATGGGCACGCACCTGATCATTCCCGGGCTGGCGGACTTCCGTGATCGATACCCGGACATCAGCTTCGACTTCATCAATACGGCGGTGTCATCAAAACTCACGCAAAGCCATAGCGACATCATTATCCGGCTGCGCAGGCCGGAAAACGGCAACTTCACCATGCGCCGGGTTGGCACGCTGATGCAGGGGCTTTTCTGTTCCGAAGGGTATGCAGCCGCCAACACCCTGCCCGCGACGCCGGATGACCTGAAGGACCACCACCTGATTGGCTGGACCGAGGAGATGTCCTATATGCCGCTCGCGCAATGGCTCAATGAGGTGAGCGGCGAGCAGAAGCCGTGGATGCGCGTGTCCAATCTCAATGCCCAGCTCAAGGCGGTGGAAGCTCATCTGGGTATCGCCGCGCTGCCGACCTATGTCGCACACCAGTCAGGCTTGCGTCAGGTTCTGGCAGACTGCCCGCTGCACAGCTCCGATATATGGCTGCTGCGCAATCAGGCGACCCAGGGCGTGGGCCGCGTCGATCAAGTGGTGGATTACCTGACGGAACTGTTCCACAGCAAAACGGCAGAGATGCAATAGCATCCTGTGGATGAAGGGTTATGGCACCAGGATCAGGGAGCCCTGAGTTTGCCGGTCCTGCATGATGCGGTGCGCCTCGGCTGCCATGGCGAGCGGCAGGCGTGTTATCTGGGGCGCAGCAATCAAACCTTTGGACAGGGCCGCGAGCACCTGTGCAGCGCTGCTGGCAAGCTCGGCGTCCTGACCGATGTAGTGCTTCAGGGACGGCCGCGTCACATGCAGCGAGCCCATGCTTCCAAGCCGCGACAGATTGAACCCCGTCACGTCGCCCGACGCATTGCCAAACAGCACCAGATGACCGCGCTGGCGCAGGCTGACCAATGACAGCTCGAAGGTAGCGCGTCCGACAGAGTCGAATACGGTGTGAGCGCCCTTGCCGTCGGTCACTTCACGAATGAACGACAAGGCCCCCGGCGCCTCCGGGTCAAGGGCCGCGTAGCAGCCGGCGTCCAGCACCTGGCGCCGCTTGGCTTCGCTGGAAGCCAGCCCGATGACCCGCACGCCCCTGGCCGCCAACCAGCCTGTGGCGATGCTGCCCACACCGCCGGCAGCCGCATGCCACACGACCCAATCGTCAGGCGCGAGCGGTACGCAGCGATGAGTCAGGTATTCGGCGGTCAGTCCCTTGAACAGCAACGCGGCGGCGGTTTCACTGGATACGTCATCGGGCAGTCGAATGGCGCGCGTGGCGGGCAATACGGCGTGGCTGGCGTAGCTGCCCGTGGAGCTGTCGACGAATGCGACGCGGTCGCCGGGGCTCAAATCTCGCACCTGCGGTCCACAGTCGACTACCCTTCCGGCGCCCTCCACGCCCAGGCTTCTTGGAAAGGCAGAGCCATCCTCAAGCGCCCCTGAGCGCCGATGCACATCGATGAAATTGACGCCGGCCGCCTCGATGGCGACGGTGATTTCCCCGGGGCCGGCGGTACGCAATGGGCAGTCCTGTAGATCCAGGACTTGAGGCTCTCCGGGTGCGGCGAAGACAACAGCATGGGCATGAGTCATGCAACCTCCTTACAGCGGGCCGGTGCGCAGGAAAATCCACACCGCCACCGCGATCAGCATCAGCCCGAACACCGCGTTCTGGAACACCAGCATTTTGGGGCGCGCCTGGATCAGTCTTTGTACGGACGAGCCCATCGATACCCAGACGACATGGGAGAAGAAATTCAGCGAAATCAGCGCAGCGCTCAAGATCAGTAC
The DNA here is from genome assembly GCF_036864995.1 of Pseudomonas trivialis. Lineage (NCBI taxonomy): Bacteria > Pseudomonadati > Pseudomonadota > Gammaproteobacteria > Pseudomonadales > Pseudomonadaceae > Pseudomonas > Pseudomonas trivialis. The sequence goes on from NZ_CP142151.1 coordinate 3,639,353, forward strand.
TGCGCTGCTGCTGGTTTCTCCGGTGGGCATGAAGGTGGAAAACATCACCAGCAGCATCACGATGCCCTGCACATTGCCCAACTGCACGACGATGCCGTCTCGAAACTGCAGGTGTATGGCTTTGTCGCCGGGCGCTTTCAGCGGACGACGCAGCAGGCGCACACCCAGCCACAGAATGTAGAAACTGCCGAGCACTTGCAGGACCCACACCAGCCGCGGGCTGTTCATCAGCGTGTGGTAAAGCCCCAGCCCCACCAGCACCGCCAGCAGGAAATAGGTAATGTCCAGGCCGACGATAAACCGCACCGAACGACGTACGCCGCTTTGCGCGCCCGAGGTCGCAACCATCAAGTTGCCAGGCCCTGCACTCAGGGTCAGCGGGGCCATGGTTGACAGCCAAAGCAGCCAGTTGATGCTGAATATCTCTTGCACGTTGTTATCCTCGATCACGGCATGGACTGCACGTGCTCAAGTCTAATTGGCAGTTGCTTATAAGGTTATAGCGAAGGGCGCAAAGCGATATCCCATAAATGGGGCGAACGTGAATAACGACTTGCCTGCGAAGGCGTCGTGCCAGCAACCATTGATCTTCACTGACCCACCGCTTTCGCGGGTAAGCACGCCCTCACATTTGATCTTGGCGCTTTGAGTATTGCGTTGGCTTGACTGAACGATATTGGGGGCGCTTCGCACCCCAACGCGGGGCTAGCCCGCTCGCCACAATACTGATTGGTATCGGGTCAGGCGCGCTTTGGCAACTTCCAGCCCGCCCGTACAAAGTGACACGTGTACCCATCAGGAATCCGCTCCAGGTAATCCTGGTGCTCCGGCTCCGCCTCCCAAAACTCCCCCGCCGGTTCAATCTCGGTCACCACCGGCCCGGGCCATAACTTCGATGCATCAACATCAGCCACGGTGTCTTCGGCCACGTCCCGTTGCGCTTCGCTCAGGTAGTAAATCGCCGAACGGTAGCTTGGGCCCAGGTCGTTGCCCTGGCGGTTGGGCGTGCTGGGGTCGTGGATCTGGAAGAAGAACTCCAGAATCTGCCGATACGTGATCACCGCCGGATCAAACACGATCTCGATCGCTTCCGCATGGTCGCCATGGTTGCGATAGGTGGCATTGGGCACATCGCCGCCGGTGTAACCGACGCGTGTTTGCAGCACGCCGGGATAGCGTCGCAGCAGGTCCTGCATGCCCCAGAAGCAGCCGCCGGCGAGGATGGCGGTTTCGGTGTGGTTGGTCATGGTCTGCCCTCACGCTGAATGGATATGCAGGTAGTTATGGGGCTGTACCCGCCAATAGCAAGTCAACGCGTCAAACACCGATGCAAAACCAAAATAAATGTACAGTTTCTCAACAACCTGTCGACATAGATGGCAAGGTGCCATGGATGAGGCCCGCATCACTTATTGAGCCTTTACGCTATGTCCATCTTTGCCTTTCTACACCGTGACCGTCGCGCCCTGCACCAACTGACAGCGGCGATCAAAAGCGGCCAGCAGCCCCATATCGACCGCCGCAGAACCGCCCCAGCGGTGCTTGATGCGCTGGCCGTGCTTGAATCATCCAGCCGTGAATCGCAATTACGCATTACCCAGCTCGAAGACGAACTCGAGGCTGCCCGTGAGTTGCTGCGCGAGTCCGCCGCCTCCGCCCAGGCCTCCGAAATCCGCTTCGACCTGGTCAACCGCGCCTCCAGCGAGGGCCTCTGGGACATGGAGGTGGTGGCGGGCGACCCGATCAATCCGAAGAACCGTTTCTGGTGGTCGCCGCAATTTCGCAGCCTGCTCGGTTTTTCTGACGAGCGTGATTTTCCAAACGTGTTGGCCAGTTGGGCCGATCGCCTGCATCCGCAGGACAAGCAGGCGACGCTCGACGCCTTTGCGCGACATCTGAACGACAAGTCGGGAAACACACCGTACAACGTGAACAATCGGTTGGCGATGAAGGACGGTTCCTACCGCTGGTTTCACGCCCAGGGTGAAACGCTGCGCGATGAGCGCGGCACGCCGATCCGTGTAGCCGGTGCGTTGCGCGATATTCATGATCAGTTGCAGCGCGATCAGGAACACGACGTGATCATCACCCGCTTCGAACTGGCCCGGGAGATGCTTTCCGACGGTTTGTGGGACATGGAAGTGATTGCCGGCGACCCGGTGAACCCAAAGAACCCCTTCTGGTGGTCGCCTCAGTTTCGACGCCTGCTGGGTTTTGAAACGGTGCAGGAGTTTCCCGATGTGCTGGACAGTTGGGCCTCCCGGCTGCACCCGGATGACAAGGAGCGCAGCCTGAATGCGTTTGGCGCGCACCTCAATGACAAGTCAGGACACACGCCGTTTGATATCGAATACCGGTTGAAGATGAAAACTGGCGAATACCGCTGGTTCCGCGCGCGCGACCAGACGCGCCGCGACCCGCAGGGTGCGCCACTGCGGGTGGTGGGCGCGCTGGTGGATGTGCACTTGCAGCATGAGCAGCAAGCATTGCGCGCGGCGGAGGTCGAGCACCAGCGCACGCTGGAAACCAACATTGCGCAGTTGTCGCAGATTGTCGGGACGATTCAGAGCATCGCCAGCCAGACCAACCTGCTGGCACTCAATGCCGCGATTGAGGCGGCGCGTGCCGGCGAGGCCGGACGTGGTTTCGCAGTGGTGGCCGATGAGGTGCGCAAGCTGGCAACGCGTACCACTGAAGCGACCGAACAGGCTGCCGGGATGATTGCTCGTTAGTCCGCTGATTTCAGGCGCCTCTCCCGCTGCGGCGAGAGGCTGCCTATGGGTTAATGGAAAAACGTAAAAAGCAAAAAAGCAAAAAAGCAGTGAACTATCGCATCATTTACAGGCCGCTTCTAAAGTTGACAAAAACACGGCCGATAGTTAATTGCGGAGCCCTTAATCCCTGCCCGAAACACACAACAATCCCAATATACATGCCATGGATAGGCACGTTTCAGGACCGAACATCATGTTCAGCAAACTAAGCATCTCGCAAAAACTTTATGCAAGTTTTACCGCAGTCGTTGTACTGATCGGTTTATTGGTGGGGAGCGCCTATAAAGGCTTCGAAACAGTAGAAGATGCTACAAATAGTAACGTGCACACTTATGAAGTATTAAGCGCCGCACAATTGGCACTGGAACAGTTGATTAATATCGAAACCGGTATGCGCGGTTTCGTCATCGCGTCCAAAGACAACTTTCTGGAACCTTTGGTAGCCGGCGAAAAACGCTTTTTAGAGAAGTTGGAGCTGCTCAAACGCCTGACGGCGGATAACGCGGCGCAGCAACAACGCCTGGCCACCCTGGGCGAGACGCAAAAACGCTGGCTGGCCGAAGACATCGACCCGATCATCGCCCTGCGCAGAAGCCTCACCGCAAGCAAACTGCCCGATGACGAACTGGACGCGCGCATCACCGCCGGCGCAGACAAGGCCAAGATGGACAGCATGCGTGCGACCCTGGCTGAAATCACCGCCACCGAAACCGCCCTGCTGGCGCAAAGAAGCCAGGAAATGATCGATGCCAAGCACATGGCGCTGACGATCCTGATCGTGGGCGGCATTCTGTCGGCTGTGTTGTCGTTGATCCTCGCCACCTCCCTGGGCCGCAGCACCACTCGGCGCCTGCAACTGGCGATTGATGCCGCTACCGCAATTGCCAACGGCAAGCTGGATACGGTGATCGACACCAGCAGCCATGACGAGTTGCCCAAAGCCTTCGACCGCATGCAGAAACGCCTGCGGGAAATGATTCAACAGATCAGCGAAGCGGCCAACCAACTGGTGTTGTCGGTGCAGCAGATTTCCGGCGCGTCGGAGCAACTGTCCGGTGCGATTCAGGAGCAGTCGACATCGGCCTCGATGATGGCCGCCACCATTGAAGAGTTGACCGTGAGCATCCATCACGTCTCGGAAAACGCCGACGAGGCGCACCAGCTTGCCAGCCGTTCGGGCGAGCAATCCAAGGACGGCGCGCGCGTCATCGAAAATACGCTGTCGAGCATGAACGGCATTGCCAGGACCGTGCAGCACTCCTCCACCCAGGTGGCGGGGCTGGGCCAGCACTCCGAACAGATTTCCTCGATCATCAGCGTGATTCAGGGCATTGCCGACCAGACCAACCTGCTGGCGCTCAACGCCGCCATCGAAGCGGCCCGGGCCGGCGAGCAAGGGCGCGGGTTTGCCGTGGTAGCCGATGAGGTGCGCCTGCTGGCGCAGAACACCGGTAAATCGACCAAGGAAATCGCGATCATGATCGAGAAAATCCAGGCCGGCGTGCGCGAAACCGTCGAAAGCATGCGCGGTGGCGTGCTCGAAGTGAGCCAGGGCGTGGAAACGGCGGGTACCGCCGGTGCGGCCATCGTTGAAATTCGTGAAAGCTCGGAGAAAGTGCTGCAGGTGGTCGATCAGATCTCCTTCGCCTTGCGTGAGCAGACCATGGCCAGCCAGGACGTTGCGCGCAACGTTGAGCGCTCGGCGCAAATGGCGGAAATGAACAATGTGTCGGTGCAGGAGTTGCTCAAGACCAGCGGCGGCCTGAAGAACCTGGCCACCAGCCTTCAGCATGAAGTGAGCAAGTTCCAGTTGTAACCCACAGGCTGCGGGGCTGAGCTCGGCGCACGCTGAACGAAGCCCGCCCCGTTGGAGTCGGAGAAATACCCTCTCCGGCAAAGAACCTGGCTCATGCCTCTGAAAACCGCAGCCCTCGCCTCCCTCCTCTCCCTGGCGGCCAGCACGGTCGCCGCCGCCCAGGAACCGTTGCGCCTGCAAAATCTGCAGCGTTGCGGCGACCTGCTGGAAAACCGTCAGCAAGCCTGGTGCCTGACCGCACGCGGCCTGAGTGACGCCATGCCGACACTCAAACTGGGCGCCACGGCCCTGCCGGCAAGCGCGCTGCAGCGTGACGGCAATATCCTTCGTGTACATCTGGACAGCAGCCACTATCAAAGCGGCCCCGTGTGGCTTGAGGACGGTGCCCGCGCCAGCAACGCTGCCTGGCTGAGCCTGCGCAACAGCCATGTGGTGGCGGCAAAGCCCAGCGAAGTGGCGAAGAACATGGACGGGTTGACCACCTACGTCGACCTGGTCAGTGTGCTGATCGAGGAAGACCACGATGGCCGCCAGGAAGCCGAGCGCCTGGCCCGCAAGTATGGGGCGACGGTGGTCGGCAGCATCGCGCCGCTGAACCTGTTCCAACTGCGCCTGCCCGCCAGGGACCTGGTGCAGCGCGACGCGCTGGTGTTGCGTCTGGGCAGCGAGACCAGCGTCGATGCGGTGGTGGTCGAAGAATCCGCCGCCGAAGAGGCCGAGGCCGCTGCGCCGCGTGAGAAGCCCGACAAACCGGCGGCGGACTCCGACGAGTGGGCGGCCAATCGCTTTCTCGACGCTGTGACTTATTACCAGAGCCGCCTGCCGGGCCGGCATTCGCCGATCCTGCCGCAACCGGTGCGCGTGGGGGTGATCGAGCGCGGGGTGGATTTCGACACCGCCGACTTTGCCGATTACCTCGGAGCCTGCGCGACCAGGCGCACGTGCGTGTATGCGCGTGACACGAGCGCGCCGGACGGCCATGGCACCACGGTCGCGGGCATTCTCGCCGCACGCTGGGATGACGGTGGCAACAGTGGTTTGCTGCGCGGGCTGGACAAGGCCAGCGGCGGCTTCGAGGTGATCGTCGACCGTGACTCCGATGCGGGCATCACGGCCAATATCGCCGCATCGGTCAACCTGGTGGAAGACGGCGTGCGCGTGCTCAACTGGAGCTGGGGCATCCATCGCGTCGGCGCCAAGGACGTCAACGGGGACGACGTCGATTCCCTGCTGCGCTCGGGCATCGCCATGAGCGGCTATGAAGAATTGCTCGAGGAGTTTTTCCTCTGGCTGCGCAAGGAGCATCCCGATGTGATCGTGGTGAACTCCGCCGGCAATGGCTCGGCGTTCTCCGGCACGGATGACTATCGCCTGCCCTCCTCGTTTATCACCGAGCAATTGCTGGTGGTGGGCGGGCATCAGCGTGGCGAGCGCAGCGGGCTGGCGGTTGATGACCCGGCGTATGCGGTGACGCGCAGCTCCTCGAATGTGGACATGCGCGTAGACATCACCGCCGCCGCCTGCACCCACGCCTCCACCCGCGATGTTGGCCAGGAGGGCGCGGTGCATTGCGGCACCTCCTATGCCACGCCGATGGTTGCAGGGCTGCTGGCGGCGATGCTGTCGATCAACCCGCAACTGCAACCCGAGCAACTGCGCATGCTGCTGCGCCGCAGCTCAATGGCCATCGGCGAGAAAAACGACTTTGAACGCAGCGACGCCCAAGACCTGACCGCCCCCATCCTGCCGTCGGAGCGCAACTACCAACGCACAGATAAGGATATAGGGCGCTCGGCGCGGCTGGACATGCAGAAAGCGCTGGATCTGGCGGTGCAGAGCAGGACGCGTGTACGGTGATGGCTTTAGACTGAACGAGGTATTACCCATCATGGACGAAGCTATTACCTGCCGACGCGCAAGCGTGGATGACGCGATGAGCATGTGCGAGCTGGGCCAGTTGCTTAACGACGTGCACCACACCGCGCGGCCGGATATTTATGCACCGCCCACCCAGCACTTTTCCCGCGATTTACCGCACTGGTCGGGCCTTTTCGAAAAGCCGGGGCATGTGGTGTTCATTGCCGAAGCCGGTGAAAAGCCTGTGGCGTTCATCACCGCGAGCGTATCGGCAAGCGCCGGGCCGCTGATGCAACCGATGAATGTGGTGCGGATCGGTTCGGTGTGTGTGGCCGAGTCGTTCTGGGGCCGAGGGATTGGGCGTAGCCTGGTGCAGCGCGTCAAACAGTGGGCTATCGAACAGAATGCTCAGGACCTGCGATTGACGGTGTGGCCATTCAACGCCCGAGCCGCCCGCCTGTACACAGAGTTCGGCTTTGAAACGCGGGCTTTCGAGATGGGCATGCGCCTGCCATAAACCCATGAACGCAGCCGATCTCCTGTGGGAGCTGTCGAGCTTCAGCGAGGCTGCGATGCAGGCGGCTCGGTCTGGCAGGTACACCGAGGCGATCCCATCGCAGCCTCGCTGGGGCTCGACAGCTCCCACATTTGATTGGGGTTGACTGGGTGGACGGTGTCTTGTGGCGAGCGGGCTTGCCCCGCGTTGGGCTGCGCAGCAGCCCCAAAACCAGGCGCCTCGCAGTGTCAGGTGCACGGCGTTTTCTTTGATTTGGGGGCGCTTCGCGCCCCGACGCGGGGCAAGCCCCAATGCCGTTCAGTTAAGCGTAAACCCCCTGTGGGAGCGGCGCTGCGACTTGCCTGCGAAAGCTCTGGGTCAATTAGCCTCAATATTTGCTGGACTACCGCCTTCGCAGGCAAGCCAGCTCCCACATTTTGTACAGCGTTCGGCAAACCATTTCGGTCGGCTCTCAGGCCGCCGCGCTCTTGATCTTGATCTTAGGCGCCCCGTCAAACACGCTGGCCGAACGCAGGCTTTGGAGCGTGGGTAACCCGGCAGGACGCCGGGTTAGCCGCGCTGGGCCATGGATGGCCCATCGCGGCGGCCCACGCTCCAAAGCCTGCGTTCGGGCACACCGAGCCTAGGCGAGGTGCCGAGTGTTGGGGCAAGAGCCCTTTGGTTACTTTGGGGCTTTTCCAAAGTGACCCGCCGTAAGGGCGGAACCGCCAGCGGCCGTTACCGCAGAAACGGATATGTACACCGAAAAAGTCACACCGCTCTTTGCTTTGAACATCAGGCTGGCTTAACTGAACGGCATTGGGGCTTGCCCCAATGCCGTTCAGTTAAGGAAAATTTGTGGGCTTATGTGGCGAGCGGGCTTGCCCCGCGTTGGGGGGCGAAGCTCCCCCAATCCAGCAAAACGCGGTGTACCTGATACGGCTGAGCGCCTGGTTTTGGGGCTGCTGAGCAGCCCAACGCAGGACAAGCCTGCTCGCCACAGGGAATCTGCGCTTAACTGAACGGCATTAGGGCTTGCCCGCTCGCCACACAGATTCCAATTCGGTAATTCAGCGCCGTTGAATGCGCACGCTGGCGAAGGTCGGTTCGTCTCGGGCTTGTTCCAGGGTGCTTCTGGGGGTTGCCGGCGCGGGGGCGTGCAGCGGGGGCGGTGAGGCGAGTGGCGGGTGCAGGCGCATGTCGGCGCGTTCGTCGCTGGGGGCGACGCCGAAAAAATCGCGGTAGCACTTGGAAAAATGCGGCGTCGACACGAAGCCGCAGATCACGCCCAGTTCGACAATCGACAGGGATGTCTGCATCAGCAGTTGCCGCGCGCGGGTCAGGCGCAGTTTGAGGTAGTACCGCGACGGCGTGCAAAACAGATAACGCTGGAACATGCGCTCCAACTGACGCCGCGAGACCTGCACGTAGGCCGCCAGGTCGTCCAGTTCGATGGGCTCTTCCAGGTTGGCTTCCATCAGCGCGACCACCTCCTGCAACTTCGGCTGCTGCGTACCGAGCAGGTGTTTGAGGGGCACGCGCTGCTGGTCGCGTTCATTACGAATACGCTCGTACACGAACATCTGCGAGATCGCCGCCGAGAGTTCATGACCATGATCGCGACTGATCAGGTGCAGCATCATGTCCAGCGGCGCGGTGCCGCCGGAGCTGGTGAAACGGTTGCCATCAAGGGTGAACACGCTGGTGCTCACCGTGACGCGGGCAAAGGCTTCCTGCATCGAGGCCATCAGTTCCCAGTGCACGCTGCACTGGAAGCCGTCGAGCAGCCCCGCCAAAGCCAGCGCCCAACTGCCGGTGCACACCGCGCCCAATCGCCGGCAATGCAAACGCGCCTGGTTGCGCAGCCAGGCGATATGCTCGGCGGTCACGGCCTGTTGAATGCCGATGCCGCCGCACACCACCACCGCGTCGAGGCTGAGCGAGTCGCGAGTGGACGCATCCGGCGTGACCGCTACGCCATCGCTGGCCCACACCGGCTGGCCGTTGAGGCTCAGGGTCTGCCAGCGATACAGCTCCTCGCCGGCCAGTTGATTGGCCATGCGCAACGGCTCGACTGCGCAGGACAGGGAAATCAAGGTGAACTGGTCCAGCAGTAAAAAGCCGATGGTCTGGCAGGCCGGCGCATCAGGTGCCATGGCAGTCACTCCCCAGCGGCTGATCAGGACTGCTCCAGCGCTACCGGCTTGACCGCCGGCCCGTGCTGGCGCGCGGTGATCAGGCCGATAAACGAAATCACCAGCGCCAGGCCAATCGTCGACGACACTTCCAGGCGGTGGTCCGGCGTCACCATCATCACCCCCAGCGCCAGGCAGATGAACACAATCACCAGGTAGGTGAGCCAGGGAAACAGCCACATGCGAAAGGTCAGCTCAACGTTCTGCCGCAGCAGCAAACGGCGCATGCGCAATTGCGAAACCGCGATCACCAGATACACCAGCAGCGCGATGGCGCCGGAGCTGGCCAGCAGAAACTGGAACAGCCCGGCCGGCATGAAATAGCTCAGCAGCGTGATGCCCGCACCGATGATGGTGCTCGCGATCACCGCCGCCCGGGGCACGCCCGCCGCCGAGGTAGCTTTGAGCGCGCGCGGCGCATCACCGCGTTTGCCGAGGGAAAACAGCATCCGAGAAGAGATGTAGATCGAGGAGTTCATGCAACTGGCCACGGCGATCAGCACCACCAGGTCGACCATGAATTTGGCGTTGGGGATGTTCATCAGTTCCAGCGCACGCTGATAAGAGCCCACGGAGGCCAGCAGCGGATCGTTCCACGGCACCACCGAAATCACGATGGAGATCGACAGCAGATAGAACACGCCAATGCGCCAGATCACCGAGCGCGTGGCCTTGGCGATGTTCTGCGCCGGATTGCTCGATTCGGCGGCGGCGATGGTCACCGCTTCCGTGCCGATAAAGCTGAACATGATGGTGATAAACGCACCCACCACCGCCGACAGGCCATTGGGCGCAAAACCGCCGTGTTCCTGCATCAAGCGGCTCAGGCCGCTGGCTTCGCGGTCCGGAATCCAGCCCATCAGCACGCTGAAGCCCAGGCCGATAAAGCCGACGATGGCGATTACCTTGGCCATGGCGAACCAGAATTCGAACTCGCCGTACTTGGCCACACTGAACAGGTTGGTGATCACCAGCAGGATGATCGACAGCAGTGCGAACAGCCAGGCGTCCACCTGCGGGAACCACTGGTTGAGCACATGCCCGGCGGCCAGCGCTTCAATCGGGATCACCAGCACCCAGAACCACCAGTACAACCAGCCGATGGTGAACCCGGCCCAGGGGCCGATGGCCTGGTCGGCATAGGTGGAGAACGAGCCCGTGTCAGGCCGCGCCACCGCCATTTCGCCGAGCATGCGCATCACCAGCACCACCAGCAACCCGGAGGCCAGGTACGCCAGCAACACCGCCGGCCCGGCGGCCGCGATGGCATGCCCGGAACCGACAAACAGCCCGGCGCCGATGATGCCGGCAATCGACAGCATGGTCACATGGCGTGGCTTGAAGCCCTGCGCCAACTGACCGCTGGAATCCTTGGAGTTGAGGTTAATCATTGTTTTTGTTGTGCTCTGCGACCCAATTGCGCACCACCATACGGGCGCAGAGCCAGGCGAAAAGGCCTGAGTACGTCACGATCGTGCCTGATGTCGACATGCACAAAAGCGCAGGCCGCCCGTGACGCCGGCGGAGTTACTCCTGAACGCTGCGGATCAACGCACCGAACAGGTCGCCACGGGGCATTTTGTCCAGGGGGATATCGGCGTTTTCGAACCACTCGCGCCCGGCTTCCGGGTGCGGGCCACTGAGTACCACCACGCCCTTTTTATAGGTGTAGCGCGCGGCCGCGACGTCGCCATTGTGGTAGGTCGCGAGGGTCTGATAAGGCGTGGCTGCGGTGGATGTGGGGAAGTACGGGCCGTCCTGATAGAACACGTAGTCCGGCTTGCCGGCCCAGGTGACACGCACCGCTGCGTCGTCGATGCCGCTGACTTCAAAGCCCGGACGACCGGCTTCGGTGTCGATGGCGTCGGGGATCAGGCCGAGGTTGTTGTCGTCCGCCAGATAGGCGCCCATGCACAGGCCCAGGTAGCGGCCGCCCTTGGCCACATAGTTGCGGATAGCCTCGGCGCGCTCGTCGCCCAGGCTGTCGAGCGCGCCGGGAATATCCTGGCCGCCGCCTGGCTGCACGTAGAGGTCGTAACGCGCGAGGGTTTGCGCGGTGATGTCGATGTCCTCGTCCGCGCCGACGAAGTCGACCTGGTAGCCGGGGTTGAGGCGCAGCAGGGCCTTCTTCACGTTTTCCGAGCAGTCATCGCACCCTGCCGGGCCCCGGTAGATGGCGACGTGGGTGATCGGCGCGGCGGCGTACGCCTGGAAGGCGGCTAAGGCAAGGAAGGTGGCGACAATGGCGTGCAGTTTCATGGTGGCGGGTTCTTCACAGGTTGGGGGCACGCGCATAGCCTAAAGCGAATGGCCGCTTAAAAAAGTTAACAGTTGTAAACGCCCTGGAGCATCCCGGGGCACTCTGCGGCCCTGTGACAGTCCATTCCTGCACACCCCCTACTCTGGAGCCGTCCATGATCACCGTCCATCACCTCAACAATTCACGTTCCCAGCGCATCCTGTGGCTGCTGGAAGAGCTTGGCCTGCCGTACGAGATCAAGCGTTACCAGCGCGACCCGAAAACCAACCTGGCGCCGCCGGAACTCAAGGCGATCAATGCGCTGGGCAAGTCGCCGGTGATCGAGGACGGTGGCAACGTGGTGATCGAGTCCGGCGCCATTGTCGACTACCTCATCCGCCGCCACGGCGCCGGCCGCCTGCAACCGGACGCCGCCAGTGCCAGCTACGATCAGTACGTGCAATGGCTGCACTTTGCCGAAGGTTCGGCCATGTTGCCGCTGATGCTTAATTTGTATGTGGGCCGCCTGGGTGAAGCCGGTGCGCCGTTGCATCCGCGAATCGAATCGGAAGTGGCCAATTACCTGGGGTATCTGGATAACGCCCTGGCAAACTCGCCTTACCTGCTGGGGGATGAGTTGAGCGGCGCGGATATCCAGATGAGTTTCATCGGCGAAATCGCCAAGGCCCAGGGCAAGTTGCAGGCTTACCCCAACCTGGCGGCGTGGGTGCAGCGCTTCCAGGCGCGGCCCGCGTATCGCAAGGCGGTGGAGCAAGGTGGCGAGTATGCGTTCGCCAAGTGAGGCATAGAGCCAGTCCGTTGTAGCAAGCGGAACTGTTGTGACTAGCGGACTTGTTGTAGCAAGCGGACTTGTTGTGGCGAGCGGGCTTGCCCCGCGTTGGGGTGCGAAGCACCCCCAATCAAGCAAAACGCGGTGTACCTGACACAGCGCAAAGCCTGGTTTTGGGGCTGCTGCGCAGCCCAACGCAGGACAAGCCTGCTCGCCACAGGGAATCTGCGCTTAACTGAACGGCATCAGGGCAAGCCCGCTCGCCACAGGACTGGGATTGGCTGAAATATCTCACGCCCACATCGGATCTGCCGGCTTAGCGAAACATCTGCCACAACGACGCCCCCACGCCGGTGATGCTCTCACCGGCAATCAAACCCGCCGCTGCCGTGATCGCAAAGCGCTGCGTCACACTCGGCCAGCGCAGGCTGACCAGCCAGGTGAGCACCGCGCCCAGCGCCATCATCAACGACACCGAGGCCGGCAGTACAAACGCCAGGCCCAGGGCGGCGGCACTTGGCAGGTAGCGCGCGCGATGGGCCGGCAAGGTGCTGTCGAGCACGCCCAGCAGCACGCCGATCAGGCCGGCGATGCCGATGGCCCAGCGAATACTCGGCGACAGTGAGTCCAGGCCGTGGGTGAGGGTTTGCGCCACGGCTTTCCAGGTGGCCACGGCCGGTGCCGGCCACTCCTCGGTGAGCAGCATGCCCTGCGGATCAGGGATCAGCGCCAGGTACGCAAACACGCCGACGATGCTGCCGACGAAGATCCCCAGGATCTGCGCAATCATTTGCTTGCGTGGCGTCGCCCCAATCGCCTTGCCCACCTTGAAGTCGTTCATCAGGTCGGTGCACTGCCCGGCCGAACCGCCAGCGGTGTTGGCGCTCATCAGGTTGATCGGCACCTGTCCCGGCGCGACGATGCCGAAACTCAACTGGGACAATTGCCCGATCGCCCCGATCGGCGGAATGCCGGTGGCGCCGACCACCCGCGCCGCCACGGCCGCCAGGCAAATCGCCAGGGGAATGGTCAGCAGGGCCATGCTCAGGTTGATGCCGAACAGCAGCGCCTGCAGGCTCACCACCAGGATGATCGACAGCACGAAACCCGCCGCCGGCCCGGGCCTGGGCAGGGTCCAGGGCGTACCGCCGCCTGCTTTGCTCGAGGCATGCAACGCCCACAGGCGGATCGCCAGCGAGGCCAGGGTCGAGCACACCATCAGGCTCACGCCTGGCCACAGCAGCCATTCCACCAGCGCGGCGAACTGCGGGCCACTGCTGCCCTCGGGCAGGCTCACCAGATGCTGCGCCAGCAACCACGGCCCCAGCCCGCCCCAGGCGAGCAGCGCACCGAGCAACAGGGTCAGGCCCACGCGCAGGCCGATGATGCCGCCAAACCCGAGCAGCAACAGCGAAGGGTCGGCGGTAAACGTGAGGCGTTCGAGCTGCACGCTTGGCGACCAGCGCGGGAACGCCCACATGAAGGTATCCACCCACTTGACCAGCCCGGACAGCAACGCCGCGCCAAGCAGCACCTTCAAGCGTGTCGCGGCTTCGCGGCCGTGGTTGTAGATGTGCAGCAAGGTCTCCAGAGTGGCCATGCCTTCGGGAAATTTCAGCGCCTTGTCATTGAGCAGCGAAGGCCGCAGGTACCAGGCGATCCAGATGCCCAGAAAGCTCACCGAAAACACCCAGGCGATCATCGGAATCGGGTCCAGTTGGTGGCCGGTCAGCAAGGTGTAGGCCGGGATCGGCGCCACCAGCCCGCCGGAAATGATCGACGCCGCCGCCGAAGCGACGGTCTGGTTGATGTTGCTCTCGTGCAGCGTCCACGGCAGTGCCGTGGTGGAGCGCCTGGCCAGGCCTTGCCAGATCGCGTAACCGACCAGCAAGGCGATGATCGACATGTTGAATGACCAGCCGATCTTCAGGCCGGCGTAGACATTGGAGGGGGTCAACAGGATGCCGAGCACCACCCCGGTGATGACCGCACGCGGGCTGAGTTCACGTTCGACGGGGCCGTGCAGCGGGGAGGTTGGCGGGGTTGAAGGCATGCGGATTCCTTTCGGCAAGGGCACAGGGCGACTTTACAAGTGAGCCCCGTAACCCTCGAAGGTTCATCCGCAGCCTCAGCCCAGGCGGAACCGCGCGGTGTTGTCGCTCAAGGCGCGACTGCCTCTGCTCAAGGTATCCGCCGCCTGGTTCACCGCGCGTGCACCGTCGAGCAAGCGCCCGGCCGCCTGGTCCACCTGCTGGATATTGCCGCTCACTTCATCTGCGGTGGTGGCTTGTTCTTCCACTGCGGCCGCGATCTGCGCCAGGGTGTCGGTGACGTTCTGCACTGCGCCGGCGATTTCACCCAGGCGCGTGCCCAGGCCGGTGACCGACTCGGCGTCGGTGAGGGCCTGCTCGCAGGCGGCGCCCATCAGGCTGACGGCCTGGCTGACCGTGGCGCGCAGGCTGTCCACCGTGCTGGCGATCTGCGCGGTGGAGGCCTGGGTGCGTTGCGACAGGCTGCGTACTTCGTCGGCTACCACGGCAAAGCCCCTGCCCTGCTCCCCTGCCCGCGCGGCTTCGATGGCAGCATTGAGCGCCAGCAGGTTGGTCTGTTCGGCGATGCCGCGAATGGTGTCCACCACCGACTGAATCTGCTGGCCCTGCTGGCTCACCTGCTCCAGCGCGTTGGCGGTGTCGGTGAGGCGCTGGTTGAGCTGCTGGATGCTGGCAGTGGTGCGCTGGCTGTCGCGGCTGCTGTCTTCAGCGATGCGCCGGGTCTGCTGGGCGCTGCCGGATGCCTGTTCGCAGCTTCTGGCCACGCCCATCGAAGTGGCCGCCAGTTGGGTGGCGGCGGCGGCGATCTGGCTGATCTGGTGCTGCTGGTCTTCAACCTCGTTGAGGGTGCTGCCCGACTGGGCATTGAGGGTCAGCACCGCCGAACCGAGCTGCTGGGTCTCGTGGTTGACGCCCAGCAGGCTGGTGCGCAACTGCGCCACGGCAACGTTGAGCGCGGCGCTGATGGCGGCCAGTTCGTCACGGCCTTGCACCGCCACTTCCACGCACAGGTTGCCGTCGCGCAACGACTCGGCCAGCGTGGTGATGCCGCTGGCACTGCGTTGAATCGAGGCCTGCAGGCACATGAACAGATACAGCGCCGCCAGCGCCAGCAGGCTGAACGTGGCCGCCACCGGCACGAATTGCTGCAGGGAACGGGCGTGGTAATAGTTCAGGCGCGCGTCCAGCGAGTTCAGCGACTGGTTGCGCAGCGCGCCGAGGCCGCCGAGCATGGCGTCGACACTGCGGTCGAAGGCGGCGCTGTCGAGCTTGATGGTGCCGCCGAACACGCCGTCGTCGAGGATTTTGAGTTCGCTGTCGAGCAGTTGCAGGCTGTTATCGTACTGCGCGCTCCACGCCTCGAGACCGGCGTAGGGCTTGGCCTTGAGTGAGGCGGCGGCCTTGACCAACTGGTCCCGCGCGTCGCCGATGCGGCTACGCAGGTCGCGCATCTGCAAGCGGCTTTGCAGGGTGAACTGCCCGGATGCGATGGACGACTGCCCCACACTGGCCATGCGCCCAACGCGCTCGATCAGGTCCGGCGTCTGCTGGGTGGAGATCTGCATCAACAGGTAGGTTTCCAGCCACGGGTCGAGGATCAGGCCGGTGTCTAGAGCAATTTGCTCGCGCAGGCCTTGCATCGCGGTCAGCGCCGAGGTGAAGCGGTCGTAGCCGTCCGGCCACCAGCCGACGGCGCGCAGGGATTGCGTGTCCATGCCTTTGACCGTCGCTTGCAACGCCGTAAAACGGGCGAGGGTTTCGGCGCTGACCTGCTGGGCAGCGAGCGTGTCGCCCAGGGCTTGCAGGCTCTGCTGGATCATGGGGTTAAAGGCATCGACCTTGTCCATCGCCGCTTTGGCCGCCGGGGTGGGTTCGCGCAGCAGGTCCACCGCCTTCCACCGCGCGGCCAGGTTGCGCTGGGCGGTGAGTTGGCTGTCGAGGGAGTCCATGGCCAACAGTTGTTGAACGCCGGACTTTTCGCTGGAAATCACCGCACTTTTCTCGCGATAGTCCGCCGCGATCATCCACAGGCTGCCGACCAGCGGCAGCATGAACAGGAGGAACAGAATCTGAAACTTGCGCGCAAAACCGAAGCGCCCGAGCAGGCGCATACCGGGTGATAACAGACTGTGCATTGCCGACAACTCCTGGAACAACCCACACCGTGCACGGCGAGGCGAAGCCTTGAAACGACTAACGGCAAAATGCCATGTCATTGATTAGCCTGGCACAAGCAAGATATGGGCCGCTGGCCACAGGCCCGGAATTGGCGGTGCGGCGAGGAGTCGCCCCGTGGGAGGTGCGCAAAATTGGGGCGAAAGCACTCAGTGTGTGGCGAAGACTGTAACCGGGCACCGGATTGGTGCGGTGCCCTGTGGTAATGCGCTGATCATGGCGAGTGTTACCCCAGCAAAGCGGTGATCCAGCCAACCTGCCGTTGAAGTTCTTGCAGCCTGTGTTCCGGGCCCCCTTGCAACGCTCGCTCGAAGCCTGCCAGGGTGCGCTGCTTCAGGCGCAACAGACGCTGCCACTTGGCGAAAAACACCGGGCTGCGCGCCTGCAGGTTCAGCGGGCCGAAGTACAGTTGTTCGGGCGTATAGGCGACCGGCCCGGTGCGTTCGGCAACAATGATTTCGTAGTAGAAACGGTTCTCGTGCAGCAACTCCTCGTGAAGGATTTGGTAGCCGTTGTCCATCAGCCACTGACGCAGCGGTTGCTCACCGCCATTGGGCTGCAGGATCAGGCGTTCCTGGCCGGTGAGAAGCGCCTTGCCAGCGTCGAGAATGTCGCGAATCGTCTCCCCGCCCATGCCGCACAGGCTGATGGCGGTAATCACGTCATTCGGTTCGATAGCCGCCAGCCCACTGGCCAGGCGCACCCTGATCAGGGGCTCCAGACCATTCTCACGGACACTGCGCTCGGCCGCTCGAAATGGCGTCTCGGCCACCTCCCCTGCCACCGCGGCCGTGATCACTCCGCGACGCACCAACGCCACCGGCAGGTAACCGTGATCGGAACCGATATCCGCCAGGCGCGACCCCGCCGGAACCTGCGCCGCCACGCGCTCAAGGCGCCGGGATAATGTGTGTTCGTTCAACTGTGGATCCTTCGAATCATGAATCGCCGGCGACGGCACGTTTGGCCCGTACCGTTTTTTGACTGGCAGGTGCAGCCATTGGCCGCACCGTCAGCTCGACGCCCAGCGCCGCCATCAATTTCTGGACAGTCTCATAGCGCGTTTTGCTACCGCCCTTCAGGGTTTTATACAGACTCTCTCGGTTCACCCCGGCTGCCTCTGCCACCTTGTTCACACCCAACGCTTTGGCGATCTCGGCCAGCGCTTTCATCAGCAACTGTGCGCCAGGTAAGCACTGATGGTTTCCGGGCTGTCGAGGAAGCGCGAAGCTTCATAGGTGCGGGTGCCGGTCGCGTCCAGGTCGAGGATCGGCATGTCCTCGGGATTGAATTTTGAATCGCTCATTTCACTGACCTCTCAGGGCATCAAGACTCTCTTTTGCCCGTTTGATTCCTCTCTTCTGATCGGTTTTATCACTCGGGCCAATGCTAGTGGATATTAGATGCCGTTGCGTACCGGTCAAAAAACCCTGGTCCAGCCCGTGTAGTGGCTGCTTATCGATTCTATTAACACTTGTTTCCAGGTTGGATCGCGTCGCGCAATCAAGCCAGGTAAACCACTTGAGCCCGCCCAGCCAGCGGTCACGTCACTCAAACTGCTATCATCCGCGCCTGCACACATCCGGGCTGGAAACCATGAACCGTCAAAAGAAACTGCAGCAACTCTTCAAGGCGAAGGCCAAGAAGGCCAATGCCAAATTGGCGCCTAAAAGCAAAGACAAATACATCAGCAAGGCCGAGCGGGAAAGGCTGGCGAACGAAGCGGATCAAACACCCGAGCTTTCCCCGCAGAGCTGATTCAGCAACCGTTCAACGCCACCTGCGGCCTTTCACCTGCGAAGAAAAACGGCCGCAGGCGCACACCCACGCCGTTGCCGATAAACGCCGCCACCAGCCACACCCAGCCATGCAGGCTGCCCGAGGCGATGCCGCTGAAGTACGCGCCGATGTTGCAGCCGTAGGCCAGGCGCGAGCCGTAGCCGAGCAGCAGCCCGCCGATTACCGCCGCCACCAGTGAACGCGGGGGGATTTTCAGGCTGGGGGCGAAGCGTCCGGCCAGGCTCTGCGGCCAGCAGCGCGCCGAGCACGATGCCGATGTCCATCACGCTGGTGATGTCTTCCCACACCGGCGCTGCCAGGGCCTTGGCATTGCCGGGCATCTGCCAGAACGCCCAGCTGGACACGTCCACCCCCAACCCGCTCGCCACCTTGGCGCCCCACAGCGCGAACGCTGAGGTGATGCCCCACGGTCGACCGGCCAGGGCCAGGGTGGCGTAGTTGAGCAGCGCCAGGCCAATCGCGCCCCACACCAGCGGCCACGGCCCGCGCAGGAAGCGGCGCAGCCCCTGGTGCTCGCTTGTCACGCCTTCTTCAAGCTGGCCATGCCGGGCTTTTTCCAGGCGCACGGTCAGCAACGCAATCGCCGCAAACACCACAAGGCTCAGGACCAATGCCGGCACTACGCCAAGACTCTTGACGATGGACATCGCCGGGAACGCCGGCAGCGCAAACCACCAATCCACATGGTGCGTGGCGATCAACGAACCACAGATAAAGAACAACAGTGTCACCAACATGCGCGCATTACCGCCGCCCACGGTGAACAAGGTGCCCGACGCACAGCCGCCCCCCAGTTGCATGTCGATGCCGAAGATAAAGGCGCCAAACACCACCGACACCCCGGCCGGCGCCACCAGCCCCACCACCGGCTGGCCGAACAGCGTGCCCGCGCCCAGCGCCGGGAAAAACAGCAGCACCGCCACCGCCAGCATCACCATCTGCGCACGCAGCCCGGCACCGCGCCGGTCCTTGATGAACACGCGCCACGCAGAGGTGAAACCGAAGGCGGCGTGGTAGAGGGTCAGGCCCAGGGCAGCGCCGACCACCAGCAACAGCACCTGGCGCGCGCCGACCGTGTTTTGCAGGAACAGCGCGCCGGCGATCAGCAGGATAAAGGCCAGCAGCGGCGCGACTGGCTTGCGCGTGGGCGCCAGCGAAAGGGAGGTGCTCATTGAGATCTCGTTTGACATTGATTGCAGGACGGCAAGTATGCCGTTTTTCGTAGCAGCCGGCTCACCCACTCCTACAGTGGGACGCTTGATCAGCCACGGCCTATCGAACCGCTCACCGGCAGATTGCCCAACAATTTGAGCCCGGTGGTTTTCACGAAGCTGTCGTAATCCATCGGCCGTTGAATGCGGGTTTCCGTATTGGGCAGCACATAGGCCCAGGCACGTTTGGAAGAGGCGTCGTACACCAGTTTGAACAGGCGCGTCGGCACCCACACCTTATTGCGGCCAATGGTGCCGTAGCCCGCATCGAACAACGGCCCGGTGAACACAAACACATCGCCGCCCGCCCGCGCGGCGAACTTGCGCACGTCGGACTCGACCTTGCTCCAGATCTTGCGGTTGTTGGTGGGGTCTTGCGGCACCATGTTCGACAGCGCGAACGACTGCGCCATGGCATGCGCATCTGGCGCGTCGGCGGCCGGGGACTGATGGCCACGGTCCACCGCTGGGTGCTGGGCATGGTAGTCGCTCAGCTCGGCGCGACCGCCTTTGGGGATACGCGGGTCGGCGTAGAACTGGTTGGTACGCTCTTCGCCTTTCGCATCTTTCAACAACGCGGCGTTGAGGCGTTCGACCACCACCAGCGGCGTCTTGCTGGTCTGCGAGTAGAGCACGGCAAAGTTGTCGGAACACAGCGCCAGCGGTTTCAAGCTGGCGGGTACGGTGGCGGTGTTGATCGGTGCGGCCGGGAACAGGTCGGCGCAGCTGTCAAAGGACAGGCGCTTTTCGTCGTTCGAGTAGAGGGCCGACAGGTTGCGGGCGTGGGCGACAGGCGCGAGGAAAACCAGGGCAGACAAGGCAGCGGCAATAATACGTAAGTGCATGTTTCATATCTTGAAAGTGGGGGCCTGTTGACCGCCCTTTTTCACTTTAGTGCCTGCCCGGCCTGGTCTGTTACCTTCGGCAAATCCAAGGCAAAAAAAAGCCTGCATCGCTGCAGGCTTTTCTCTATCTGGCTCCACGACCTGGACTCGAACCAGGGACCCAATGATTAACAGTCATTTGCTCTACCAACTGAGCTATCGCGGAATGCGCCGTATGTTACTGATTAAAAAGAAGAAGTCAACCCTGCCCTGCTGACTGCCAGGTTTAAAGCCGATGGCCTGCAGAAAGCGGCTGTTCCTCGGCCAGATCCAGCCAGGCCCGCGCCGCCGGCGGCAGGTGTGCGCTGCTGCGCCAGGCCAGGGCGATGTGCCAGTCGGTGTGGGGTTCGTCCAGAGGGATCAGGGCAATGCCGGCGTGCTGGTGCTTGAGCGCGAGCATGCGCGGCAGGAAGGCGACACCGAGGCCGGCGGCGACCAGATCGACGATGAAGTCGATCTGTGCGCTGCGCGCGGTGACCTTGGGTGTCACACCCCTGCGTTCGCAGGCGGCGAGGATCTTGGCGTTCAGCGCGAAGCCGGCTTCAAAGAGAATGAACGGTGAGTCGGCCAGATCCGTGAAGTCGATGCGGCTGCGCAGCGCCAGAGGATGGCTGACCGGCAAGACGGCGATCAACGGTTCGTTGCGTACGGGCTGATAGTCGAAGCCTTCATCCACGGGCAACAGCAGTGCCGCGAGGTCGACCTCACCGGCTTGCAGGCATTCGCGCAATTTCTTGCTGCCGTATTCGGTCAGCTCGATCTCAATGTCCGGGTAGCGGCTGCGGTAAATCGCAAACATGCTCGCAAACAGCAGGCCGCAGCCCACCGGCGGCAAGCCAATGCGCAATACGCCGCGTTTGAGGCCGCGCAGGTCGTGGATTTCGGCCACAAGGTTGGCGTGTTCGGCGAGCAGCGCCAGCGCGTGGCGGTAGGTCATTTCGCCGGCGGCGGTAAGCTCGTTTCGGTGACCGAGACGATTGAGCAGCGGCATGCCCAGTTCCTCTTCCAGGGTCTTGACCGCCTTGCTTACGGTGGACTGGGTGAGGGACACCACCTCGGCCGCCTGGGAGAAGCCTCCCTGGCGCACCACCTCAACAAAGGCCCGCAATGTGCGCAGGTTCATCGACATTCCTTTTGCGACTTGGCTGTAGTGATAAAAGTTGTTTTTATCATGCCAGATCTTTGCCTATGGTTAACGCATCCTGCCGGAGACACTGCCCAATGATCATCTCGTCCGCTTCCGATTACCGCGCCGCCGCCAAGCGAAAGTTGCCGCGCTTTCTGTTCGACTACATCGACGGCGGCGCCTACGCCGAACACACCTTGCGCGCCAACTGCTCGGACTTGACCGACATCGGCCTGCGCCAGAGGGTGCTGCGCAATGTCGACAACCTGAGTCTGACCACCTCGTTGTTCGGCCAGGAACATGCCTTGCCGGTGATCCTGAGCCCGGTGGGGCTGACCGGCATGTTCGCGCGGCGCGGTGAAGTGCAGGCGGCCAGGGCTGCGGCCAACAAGGGCATTCCCTTTTGCCTGTCGACGGTGTCGGTGTGTTCGATTGAGGAAGTGGCGTCGCAAAGCTTGCAGCCCCTCTGGTTTCAGCTGTATGTGCTCAAGGACCGCGGCTTCATGCGCAACGCCCTGGAGCGCGCGCAGGCTGCCGGCGTGACCACTCTGGTGTTTACCGTCGACATGCCGACGCCCGGTGCACGCTACCGTGACGCGCACTCGGGCATGTCCGGGCCGTACGCCGCTCAGCGCAGGCTGTTGCAGGCCATCACCAAGCCGCAGTGGGCGTTCGATGTGGGGTTGATGGGCCGCCCCCACGACCTGGGCAACATCTCAACGTATCTGGGCAAACCCACGCACCTCGAAGACTACATGGGCTGGCTGGCCAACAACTTCGACCCGTCGATCAGCTGGCAAGACCTGGAATGGATCCGTGACGTCTGGAAGGGCCCGATGATCATCAAGGGCATCCTCGACCCGCAGGATGCGAGGGACGCGGTGAGTTTCGGCGCGGACGGCATCGTGGTGTCCAACCATGGCGGGCGGCAGCTCGATGGCGCGCTCTCCACCGCCAGGGCGCTGCCGCCCATTGCCGACGCGGTGGGCGATGAGCTGACCGTGCTGGTGGATTCGGGCATTCGTTCCGGTCTCGACGTGGTGCGCATGCTGGCCCTGGGTGCCAAGGCCTGCCTGCTGGGACGCGCCACAGCCTATGCGCTGGCTGCCGATGGCCAGAAGGGCGTGGAAAACCTGCTGGACATCTTCGCCAGGGAAATGCGCGTGGCCATGACGCTGACCGGCGTGACGTCGATTGAGCAAATTGATCACAGCATTCTGGTTCAGCCAGCCAAATAACCGGCGTGATATTCAGGCGAGTGTTTGCGCCTGTAGAAACCGCCGTTGATTTGTAAGGCGTTTTTTTTAATTAAACGAATTGGCATGAATCTCGCTCTAACACTTCCCAAGCAGGGCAAGTAATGGCACTCGACACGCTGACTTAGCCTGTAAGACGTTCAAGTGCTGAGAGGCCGATTGCTGATGAAAACACCTACCCAGATCCACGCAATCGACTTCGACAGCGCCAAATTGCAACGCCTGGGCTTCGGTCAGCCTTCGCCGCTGCCGCACCGCCCCGTAACGCTGGCTCAACTGCGCCAGCAACTGGGGCAGCATCTGCAAACCAGCCTGGAGCCGGAGCGCATCCTGGGTTTGTTCTTTCGCGAAATCCAGCGACTGGTGCCCCTCGACGCGATGGTTTACCGCCATCAGGCCAGCGACCTGCGACTTGAGTTTGGCCAGCGCGGTCATCATTCGGTGAGTTACACCCTCAGCCACGAGGGCGAGGCTCTGGGCGAACTGGTGTTGCGCCGTAACCAGCGTCTGGCCGAGGACGAGCTGGGGCAGCTCGAATCGCTGCTGTCCACCCTGCTCTACCCAATGCGCAATGCCCTGCTCTACCGCGCAGCCACCCGCAGTGCGCTGCGCGACCCGCTGACCCAGACGGGCAACCGCATCGCCATGGACCAGACCCTGCAGCGCGAAATCGACATGGCGCGTCGGCACTTGAATCCATTGTCGCTGCTGATGCTGGACATCGATCACTTCAAGCACATCAACGACACCCACGGCCACAGCGCCGGCGACAACGTGCTGCGCGCGGTGGCGGCGTCGATCAAGGGCCAGTTGCGTAATGTGGACATGGTGTTCAGGTATGGCGGCGAAGAATTTCTGATCCTGCTCTCCAACACCAGCCGGGAAGCGGCGGCGATGGTCGGCGAGCGACTGCGCCAGGCGGCACAGGCCGAGGATTATTGGGCGGACGATACCCGGATTGATCTGACGGTGAGCCTGGGTTGCTCCACCTTGCTGGCGGCCGAATCCGCCGAGAGCCTGCTGCGCCGCGCCGACAACGCCTTGTATGTCGCCAAGCGTGAAGGTCGCAACCGTCTGGCAATGGCGGGGTAAGGCCCCGCCACTGGGTTTACATCACGCTTCGCTGGCCACGCGTACCGGGCGTTCGCGGGCTGCCACCGGCGCTGTTTCTCTCTCCAGACGCATGCAGCTTTCCAGGAACAGGTACATGTAGTCGTAGCTCTTGCATACGGCCTGGCGCAGTTCTTCCTGCAGGGCTCTGGTCGGGTTCATGCCGGCCAGGGTGCAGATGATCTCAAGCGCTTCCCATGGGTGAGCATCGTCGTACTGGGCATGCATCTTCAACCACTTCATTGCCCGCTTGCGGTCTTCCTCAGGGAAGGCCGCCGCATACACGCCGGTTGAACACACCACGGCCGACCACTCCCCGGTCGCCCCCTCGATCGCATAGTTGGTGGCGGCAATCGCGACGATCAACGCATCGGACGAACTGGTGTGCCAGCACCAATGGCTCAGTGCGTGCAACTCCGGCGGCACGTTTTGCGCCTGCAGCTCTTCAAGACTGACGCCATGGGCACGGGCCCAATGAACCCAATAGTCGGCGTGGTTGAGTTCCACACGAATATTGCGCATCAGCCAACGTCGCGCCATATCCTCCCCAGGATGGCGCGCGAACTTGGTTTTGGTGAGGTTTTGTGCCATGTACAAGGCAAACTGTTCCACCACCGGCCAGCCACCGATCAGGTAGTGACGCATGGTTTTGGCGCTGAGCGTATTGTCGCGCATGCGCTGGTACAGTTCGTGTTCGACAACCCGGCGCTTGCTCTCGCTACAGTCCTGGATCAGCTGTTGTGCCCAGGCTGGGTAACTCGAGGCTTCCATAAGCGGGCCGGTTCGGTTGAATGTGTCGATCACTGTAGGGCTCCTTTTTAAGTGTGATTGTACAGACCAGCAAATGTTTCAGCGGAATGTGCCGGGCGCCTTGAATAACAATGGCTGCGGCCGCGCGGGTCGGCACTGCAAGCTATCGAAGGTAAACAATTGCGGGCGTTCAATCAGGTAGCCCTGAGCGTAATCCACACCAATCTCCAGTAACGCCTGTTCGATTTGGGGTGTCTCTACAAACTCGGCAATTGTGCGCTTACCCATGACATGGCCGATATGGTTGATCACTTCAACCATGGCACGGTTAATCGGGTCGTCCAGCATATCCTTTACGAAACTTCCATCGATCTTCAGGAAGTCTACAGGTAAATGTTTCAGATAAGCGAATGAGGACATTCCGGCGCAAAAGTCGTCGAGAGAGAAGTGGCAACCTAAGGCTTTGAGTTCATTAATAAAGCGAATTGCACTGCCCAAATTGGCGATAGCACTTGTCTCGGTTATTTCAAAACAAATCATTTCCGGTGGAATACTGTAAGTGTTGAATTTCTCACGTAAAAAGCCGAGAAAATCATCATCACCAATGGTGATGCCTGACAGATTGATCGCACACATCGCCATGGGCCGGCCCGGGCGCTCATGCAGGCAACGGGCGATGATCTTGAACACGTTTTCCACCACCCAGCGATCCAGAGACGTCATCAGCCCATAACGCTCGGCCGCCGGAATAAAACTGTCCGGCAGAATGATGCGGCCGGTTTCATCGTGCAGGCGCAACAGGATTTCAACGTGGCCGCTGCCCCCTCCGTTTGCCCCAGCGGCGAAATTTCCTGGGCGTACAGGCAAAAACGATCTTCTTCCAGTGCCATGTGCAAACGCTGTACCCAGGCCATTTCACCAAAGCGCATGGACAGCTCGGAGTCGTCGGCATGGTAGACCTGCACGCGGTTGCGGCCTTTTTCCTTGGCCATGTAGCAAGCCATGTCGGCAGTGCGCAACGAGGTTTCCAGGGTGGTCGGCGTGCTGGTGATATGCACCAGACCGATGCTCACGGTGGTCATGAACGGCCGGCCCTTCCAAACGAAATGCAGGCTTTGCACGGTATGGCGCAGGCTTTCGGCGATCTTTTCCGCCACCGGCGCCGGGCAGTTCTCCAGCAGGATGCCGAACTCGTCGCCGCCCAGCCGTGCCAGGGTGTCCTCTTCGCGCAGGTCCGATTGCAACAACGCGCAGATATGCCGCAGCAGTTCGTCGCCGGTCGCGTGCCCGCACGTGTCATTGACCAGCTTGAACTGATCCAGGTCGAGGAACATCAGCGCATGCCGTGCATTGGGCTGGCGCCCCGCCTGCTGCAACACCTGCTCCAGGCGGTGCTCGAATTCGCGTCGATTGGCCAGACCGGTCAAGGCATCGTGAGTCGCCTGCCAGGACAGGTTGGCGATGTATTGACGCTCCTGGGTCATGTCATGCAGCACCAGCACCGCGCCACTGACCTTGCCCGCGCTGCGGATCGGCGCCCCCACCAGCGTCACCGAAACAGTGCTGCCGTCCATGCGCTGGATCAGCGTTGAATGGTCACTGCCAGCCCTGAGCTGACCTTTGATGATGTGTTCGATCAGGGTAAATCCATCAGGCTCGGCATTTTCATCCAGCAACTTGAACAGCGCCGCCAGTGGCAAACCCTGGGCCTTTGCCGACGTCCAGTGGGTCAGCGCTTCGGCAGCCGGGTTCAGGTAAGTGATCGCGCCGTCGACATCGGTGGTGATGACGCCGTCGCCGATTGATTCCAGGGTGATCTGCGCGCGCTCCCTCTCCAGTTGCAGCGCATCGGCAAACGCGTGGCGCTGGGTCAGCAGTTTGTGCGTGCGCAGCAGCGCCAGTGCGATCAACACCAGGGCGGTGGCCAGATTGGTGATCACCAGCAGCCGCAGGATCATCCGCGACCCCTCGCCCAACGCATCGCTGAAGGCCATGGCTGCCGGCGTCACGCCATCGTTGATTGCAAAAATATGCGCCTTCCAGCGCCGCACATCCTGTTCGCTGACCTGGCCGCTGTTGATCGCGCCGTGCATCGAGCGGGCCAGGTCATCCAGTTGCACCAGGTAGCCGTCGCCCACCGTCCACAGTTCGATAGCTTTTTCCAGGTAGCTGAAATGGCGAAAGTTGAGGTACAGCCAGATCAGACTGGACACATCGTCCGGGTGATTGCCCCCCTTGAGGATGCCCTGGCGTGCAGCCTCGGTGTCCGGCACGGGCTGGTCGAGCGCGATGCGCAGTTCATGCCCGCCCTGGGGAACGGCGATGGCCTGCTGGTATTTGAGATAGGTGGCTGCGTCGCGGTTATCGGCGTAGAGCGTGAGGTAATAGATGGCGTCCTTCTGGCCCTTGGACCACAAGCTTTCACCCGCCACATAGCCACGCACCGCCGACAGCACATACAGACTGAGACAGCCCAACAGTGCCTGAAACAGTACGACGGCAATGAAGGGCCAGACGATGCCCAGCAGCCGTGGCGTTCCTAGAGTCCGCTTTTGCTTCATGAAGTCCCTTGCACATGCACGGCTGGGTAAGCACACGAAAATTTGCTTCCGATAGCTCAGCCTAGGCCAAATCAACGCACTTGTTGCAGGTGCCCGTAAAGTTTGGCGTAAAGCCCGCCATCGGCAATCAACTGCTGGTGGTCGCCATCTTCGGCAATGTGACCGCCATCGAAGACCAAAACTCGATCGGCCTGCTTCACCGCCGACAGACGGTGGGCGATGATGAGTGTAGTACGGCCGCTGAGAAACCGCGCCAGCGCCTGATGCAGGTTGTACTCGGTGGCCGCGTCCAGCGCCGAGGTGGCTTCGTCGAGTATCACCACCTTGGGTTCAGCCAGCACCATGCGCGCAATCGCCAACCGCTGGCGCTGCCCGCCGGAAAAGCGTACACCGGAGCGCCCCACCACACTGTCCAGGCCCAGAGGCAGGGACTTGACGGTCACATCCAGTTGAGCAATTTCCAGGGCCTGCCAGCAGGCCTCATCGCTGCGTTCACGGCCCATGGTCAGGTTGGCGCGCACCGTGTCGTTGAACAGCGCAGGATGCTGCAGCACCACCGCCACGTTTTCGCGGATGGTCTCAAGGCCGATGGCCTGCTGGGTTGCACCGCCGAACCGGATGCTGCCGGCTTGCGCCGTATATAGCCCGAGCAGCAGTTGCACCAGGGTACTTTTGCCGCCGCCGCTGGCACCGACAATCGCGACCTTCTCACCGGGCGCGATGCTCAGGTTCAACTGGTTCAGCACCAGCTCTTCGCCATAGCCGAAATCCACGCCGCGCACGTCAATACCGACCGTCTCGCGCCCGCTGAACGGGTCTTCGCCGCCGGCATACTGCGGCTCGTCGGCACGCGCCAGCAGCTCGTTGATCCGTGTCAGCGCACCGCCCGCCGCATAGTAGGCGTATTGCAGGTTCAGCAACTGTTCCACCGGGCCGATCATGAACCACAGGTAGCTGAACACGGCCAGCATCTGGCCGATGGACAGATCGGAAAACAGCACCGTGAGCATCGCCGCCGCGCGGAAAATATCGATACCGAACTGGAACAACAGGCCACTGGCGCGGCTGGAGGCATCGGTTTTCCATTGCGAGTGGATCGCGTAGTCACGCACTTCCCGGGCACGCTGGCCCAGACGCCCGAGAAAGAAGCCCTGGCGATTGCCGGAGCGCACTTCCTGGATGGCATCCAGGGTTTCGGTAAGCGCCTGGGTGAAGCGCGAGGTGCTGTCGTTTTCCAGCTTCTTGAGGTGCTTGACGCGCTTGCCCAACTGCACCGTGAAGTAGATCACCAGCGGGTTGAACAGCAAAATCAACAGCGCCAACTGCCAATGCATCCACACCAGAATCGCCGAGGTGCCCACCAGCGTCAGCATCGCCACCAGAAAACGGCTGAGGGTTTCGCCGACGAATTTGTCCAGCGTATCCAGGTCGGTGACCAGGTGCGTGGTCACGGTGCCGCTGCCCAGGCTTTCGTATTCGCCGAGGGAGATGCGCTTGAGCCGTTCGATCAGGCGCACGCGGATGCGGTACACGATGTCCTTGGCCAAGCGCGCAAACAAGCGCGCCTGCACCACGTTGAACACCAGCGCGCCACAGCGCAGGGTCAGGGTGACCAGCAGCATCAGGCCGATATAGCCAGCGGCTTTTTGCCAACCCAGGGGTAACGCGTGGTTCATCACCTTGAGCGCGGCATCGCCGCTGCCCAGCAGCACTTCGTCGACCAGCAGCGGCAGCAGCAGGGGAATCGGCACGCTGCACAGGGTCGCCAGCACGGCTACGCCATTGGCGATCCACAGGGATTTTTTGTGACGCAAGGCCAGGCGGCGAATTTCCGCCCAGGTCAGGCGGTCGATGCGGGCGGGCAGCTCAGGCACTGGCCGCTCGCTCAAGCCATCGGCTCAACAACGGCGAAAGCTCGGACAACGGCTGATAGCCGTTGGTCAGCAAGGCCAGTTGGCCATCGCGTTCGGCCAGCAGCGTCGGGAAACCGGCGATGCCCAGGTCCTGCACCCAGCTGAAATCCGCCGCCGTCGCCGCATGCTGCTCGGCACGGTCGAAGGCACCGGCAAATTCGATGCGCGGGATGCCCGCCTGTTCGGCCAACTCCACCAGCACGCTGGCCAGGGTCACATCGCGGCCCTCGACATAAAAAGCGCGCTGGATCAGCCCCAGCAGGATCCACGCGCAATCCGGTGCCAGGCTGCGCGCGGTGACGATGGCGCGGCAGGCAGGTTCGGTGTCGTAGACAAAGCCGTCGGGCAAGGCCCCTTCGCGCTTGAACGGCTGGCCGGTGGCGTCGGTGACGGCCTGCCAGTGTTCAAGGATGTAGCGCCGGGTGGTCGGTTCCAGCGCCGCGCCGCTGCCGGTACGCAGGCCGCCCACCACCAGGTGCACGTCCACGCCGGCCGCCTGGGCCTGCTCAACCAGCGCCTGCGCCACCGGGGAAAAGCCCCAGCACCAGGAACACATCGGGTCCATCACATAGAGCAGGCGCGCGGACATGGGTCAGGCCTCGGAAGGGGTTTGCTTGTAGTTGAAGCCAATCGGATGCGGCAGGTTGCGCGCCTTGGCCAGCTCGATCTGCTTCTGCCGGTCGATGGCGCTGCGACGGGTTTTCTCCGGCAGCTTATCCCAGCAATGCGGGCAACTGATGCCGGCCACATAGTGCTCGGACGCACGGTCCTCGACGCTGACCGGTGTGCGGCAGGCATGACACTGATCGTAGTCGCCTTCGCTGAGGTCGTGACGCACGGTGACCCGGTTGTCGAACACAAAGCAGTCGCCTTGCCATTTGGTTTCTGCCTGCGGCACCTCTTCGAGGTACTTGAGGATACCGCCCTTGAGGTGATAGACCTCATCGAAGCCCTCGCTGAGCATGAAGCTGGAGGCCTTCTCGCAGCGAATGCCGCCGGTGCAGAACATCGCGACCTTCTTGTGTACGGCCGGGTCGAAGTGGGCCTTGATGTAGTCGGGAAACTCGCGAAAGCTGGTGGTCTTCGGGTCGATCGCACCTTCGAAGGTGCCGATGGACACTTCGTAGTCGTTGCGGGTATCGATCAACAGCACCTCGGGGTCGCTGATCAGCGCATTCCAGTCCAGCGGTTCAACGTAGGTGCCGACCTTTTTGTTCGGGTCGACGCCTTCGACGCCCAGGGTCACGATCTCTTTCTTGAGCTTGACCTTGGTGCGGTAGAAAGGCTGGTCGTCGCAGTAGGACTCTTTGTGGTCGATGTCGACCATGCGCGGGTCTTTCTTCAACCAGGCCATCAGGCCATCAATGCCCTCGCGGCTGCCGGATACGGTGCCGTTGATGCCTTCCTCGGCAATCAGCAGGGTGCCTTTGATGCCGTTGTCGACCATTGCCTGCAGCAGTGGCTCGCGCAGGGCAACGTAATCTTCGAGGGTGACGAACTTGTACAGTGCCGCCACGACGATGGGGTGGGTCATGGGTGTTCTCTCCAGGTGGCTACCCTCGTAAGGGGTGAACCGGATGCCAAAAAAAACGCGCCGACTGAGCGGCGCGTTGCGGATTCTATCAGGGAAAACCCGTCAATGTCCGCCGGCGCAGGTCGGCGAGGCCGGGGCTGCGTCGATTTTCGCCCATTCATCAGGCGTGTAGGTATGCAGCGCCAGCGCATGAAACTCGCTCATCAGGTCACCCAGGGTGGCGTAGACCGTCTGGTGGCGCTTGACACGGTTGAGCCCCTCGAACTGCTGGCTGACCAGCACGGCCTTGAAGTGGGTCTGCAACCCACGGCTGTGCATGTGGCTTTCATCCAGCACGCTCAGATGTTGCGGGCTCAGGGCGGCGAGCGCGGTTTCGATACGCTGTTGCATGGTCATTCCTGCTTACTTCTTCTTGGCCGGTGCGGCGGCTTTTGGCGTCAGCTCGTTGGTCATGTCTTCCAACAGCTTGTTCACTACCGGCACGGCGCTTTCCAGTTTGGCCTGGGTCATCTGGGCCGATTGCTGGGTCAGCTGCGGCATTTTTTCCAGCACTTTCTTGCCCAGCGGCGACTGGTAGAACGCAACCAGGTCCTTGAGCTCGGATTCGCTGAAGTTGGTGGTGTAGAGCTTGACCATGTCCGGTTTCAGCTTCGGCCAGCCGATGGCCTGGTCGAGCGCGGCGTTGGCCTTGGCCTGGTAGCTGTCCAGTACGGACTGCTTGGCGGCAGGCGCCTTGGTCTGTTCGAAACGCTGGGCGAACATTTGTTGCACTTGCATGTACACCGGGGTTCCCAGCTTGTCGGCATGGGCCAGGGTAAGGAAGGCTTCGGCACTGGCGTTGTGGCTGGCGGTATCGGCAAAAACCTGGCCGCTGGCGCAAACCAGAGCAACCGCGGTACAGATGGCACGAAGACGAGTCATCGAGTTTCCTTTTCTACAGGCGAGGTAAAACCCCAAGGGCGACCATTCTGCGCCTAAAAAACCTCGCGGCTCAACCCCAGGCCTTGTCGGACAAGGATCAGCGCCGCTTTAATCCGATGAAAAGTCTTTTATGGAACCCCCCTGCCCCATCACGGCCTAAACTGCGCTGACTGACTTCAAGGAGAGTGCCCGAATGAGCCGTATCGAAACCGACAGCCTGGGAGACGTCCACGTCCCGGATGACGCTTACTGGGGCGCCCAGACCCAACGTTCGCTGGTGAATTTCGCCATTGGCGAGCAACGCATGCCACTGGCTGTGTTGCACGCCCTGGCCCTGATCAAGAAAGCCGCCGCGCGGGTCAACGACCGCAACGGCGACCTGCCCGCCGACATCGCCCGCCTGATCGAACAGGCCGCCGACGAAGTGCTCGCCGGTACTCACGACGACCAGTTCCCGCTGGTGGTATGGCAGACCGGCAGTGGCACCCAGAGCAACATGAACGCCAACGAAGTGATCGCCGGACGCGCCAACGAACTGGCGGGCAACAACCGCGGCGGCAAGAGCCCGGTGCATCCCAACGACCATGTGAACCGCTCACAAAGCTCCAACGACTGCTTCCCCACCGCCATGAGCATCGCCACCGTAAAAGCGGTGCACGAACAATTGCTGCCAGCGATCACCGTATTGTCCGGCGGCCTGGCGGAGCTGGCGGCGCGGCACATGAAGCTGGTGAAGACCGGCCGCACCCACATGATGGACGCCACGCCGATCACCTTCGGCCAGGAACTCTCGGCCTTCATCGCCCAGCTCGACTATGCCGAACGCGCCATCCGCAGCGCCCTGCCCGCCGTGTGCGAACTGGCCCAGGGCGGCACTGCCGTCGGCACCGGGCTCAACTCGCCCCACGGTTTTGGCGAAGCGATCGCCGCCGAGCTGGCGGCCCTTTCCGGCTTGCCGTTCGTGACCGCGCCGAACAAATTCGCCGCCCTCTCCGGCCACGAACCGCTGGTGACCCTGCACGGCGCGCTGAAAACCCTGGCTGTGGCCCTGATGAAAATCGCCAACGACCTGCGCCTGCTCGGCTCCGGCCCCCGCGCCGGCCTGGCCGAAGTCAAACTGCCGGCCAACGAACCCGGCAGCTCGATCATGCCCGGCAAGGTCAACCCCACCCAATGCGAAGCCCTGTCGATGCTGGCCTGCCAGGTACTGGGCAACGACGTCACCATCGGCATCGCCGCCAGCCAGGGCCACCTGCAGCTCAACGTGTACAAGCCGGTGATCATCCACAACCTGCTCGAATCCATCCGCCTGCTGGCCGACGGCTGCAACAACTTCCAGGAACACTGCATCGCCGGCCTGGAACCGGACGCCGAACAAATGGCCGAACACCTGGAACGCGGCCTGATGCTCGTCACCGCGTTGAACCCACACATCGGCTACGACAAGTCCGCACAGATCGCCAAAAAAGCCTATGCCGAAGGCCTGACCCTACGCCAGGCCGCACTGGACCTGGGCTACCTCACCGACGAAGAATTCGACAAATGGGTACGCCCTGAAAACATGCTGGAAGCCGGCCATTAAAAAGCCTTTGATCCGCTCTTGATCTTGATCTTGATCTCAGGCGCCCCGTCAACCACGCTGGCCGAACGCAGGCTTGAATCCGTGGGTAACCCGGCAGGACGCCGGGTTAGCCGCACTGGGCCAGGGATGGCCCATTGCGGCGGCCCACGGATTCAAGCCTGCGTTCGGGCACACCGAGCCTGAGCGAGGTGCCGAGTGGTGGGGCGAGGACCTTTTGGTTACTTTTGGGTCCTTCCAAAAGTGACCCGCCGTAAGGGCGGAACCAATAGCCGCCATAACCGCAGCAACGGATATGTACACAACCAAACCACCATCGGGAGCAAGCCCCCTCCCACATTTGAAACGCTGTACGCCCTCAGGAAGCCAGTCTTAACCGACGAGCCCTGAGCCCCGCAATCAAAGAAGGCGCCAAGGCGACCATCGCCGACCCCATCACCACCACCAACGCCCCAAAATACCCCAACGCATTAATCTCCTCAGCCCGCACAAACCCAGGCCACCACCACGCCGCCAACGCCACCGCCACAAAAGTCACCAACGGCGTCAACGCCAGGGTCGCACTCACCCGGGATGCCTCCCAGTGTGCCAGCGCCTCCGCAAACGCCCCATACGCCACCAACGTATTCATACAACACGCCAGCAGCAACCACCCCTGCAACGGACTCAACGCCAACGCCTCCAGCGGCTGCGCCCATGGCGTCAACAACGCCGCGCAAAACAGATAAATCACCATCATCACCTGCAGCGAATTCCACACCGTCAGCAACTGCTTCTGCCCCAGCGCATAAAACACCCAGATCGTGGTCGCCAGCAGCACCGTCAACACCCCGGCCGTATAAGTGCCCATGGACGTGAGCAACTCCGCCAGACGCTGATTGAAGAACAACCCGAAGCCCACAATCAACACGACCAACCCCAAGCCTTGCCCCAGGCTGAAGCGCTCCTTGAACACAAAAACACTGGCGACCATCAGAAAGATCGGCCCCATCTGCACCACCAGTTGCGCGGTGCCGGGGCTGAGCATTTTCAGGCCCACCAGGTACAGCACGTAGTTGCCTACCAGTCCGCACACGGCCATTGCCACCAACCCGCCACCTCTGGGGCCCAGCACTTTCAAGCTGGGCAAGCGCCGGGTCGCCGCCAGGTAGATGAACAGGCAACCGCCGGCCACCATCAGGCGAAACCAGGTGACGGTAATCGGGTCCATCACTTGCAAGACCTGTTTGAGCTTGATCGGGAGAATGCCCCAGAGCAATGCGGTCAGCAGGGTCAGGAGAAAACCGTAGACCCAGCGACCGGAAGAGATGTGCATGAGGTGCCCCGAATGCCTGAGGTAGAAGAGCCTGCATTCTAGGGGCAAGCAAACAGATCGGGCTATGCCCTAATGCCGTTCAGTCAAGCGCAGATCCCCTGTGGGAGCAGTGGGTCAGTCAACATCAATGTTTGCTGGGCCGACGCCTTCGCAGGCAAGCCCGCTCGCCACAGAGGCTCCAGTTTGCTGCGCGACAGCGCTAGTTCAGCGCACAGCTTCAAAGAGTCCGCTCGCGCCCATGCCGCCGCCCACGCACATGGTGACGATGCCATAGCGCAGATGACGCCGCTGCAGCTCGCGCACCAGGTGCCCCACTTGCCTGGACCCGGTCATGCCGAACGGGTGGCCGATAGCGATAGCACCGCCATTGACGTTGTACCTGGCATTGTCGATTTCCAGCCGGTCACGCGCATACAGGCACTGGGACGCGAACGCTTCGTTGAGTTCCCACAGGTCGATATCCGCCACCTGCAAGCCTTTCGCCTTGAGCAGTTTGGGCACCGAGAACACCGGCCCGATGCCCATCTCGTCGGGTTCGCAGCCGGCCACGGTAAAGCCACGGAAAAACGCCTTGGGCTTGAGCCCCAGTGCCAGCGCTTTCTCCAGGCTCATCACCAGCGTCATCGAGGCGCCATCGGACAACTGCGAGGCATTGCCCGCCGTCACCGAGCCGTCTTCGGCAAATACCGGCTTCAAGCCGCTGAGGCTGGCTAGGGTGGTGTCGGGGCGGTTGCAGTCGTCGCGGTCGACCACACCATCGAGAATCTGCACGGCGCCCGTGTCCTTATCCTCGACCCGGTACTTGACCGCCATCGGCACGATTTCATCATCGAACAGGCCATCCGCCTGCGCCTGCGCGGTGCGCTGCTGGCTTTGCAGCGCATACGCGTCCTGCGCTTGGCGGCTGACGTGGTAGCGGCGCGCGACAATTTCGGCGGTCTGGCCCATGGGGAAATAGATGCCCGGCACCTGTTCCTTGAGCAACGGGTTGATGAGGTTGTCAGTGTTGATGCTCTTCAGGGTCAGGCTGATGGACTCGACGCCGCCGGCGACAATGATCTCGCTGCAGCCCGAGGCAATCTGGTTGGCCGCCATGGCAATCGCCTGCAGGCCGGACGAACAGAAGCGGTTGAGCGTCATCCCCGCCGTTCCTGTGCCCAACCGCGACAACACCGCCACGTTGCGCCCGATGTTTTGGCCCTGGGCGCCTTCGTTGGAGGCCGCGCCGACGATGCAGTCTTCCACCGTCGCCGGGTCAATGCCGTTGCGGGTGAGCAGCGCGTTGACGCAATGGGCCGCCATGTCATCCGGGCGAGTCTGGTTGAACTTGCCGCGAAAGGACTTGGCCAGGCCGGTTCGAACGCTGTCGACGATCACTACTTCACGCATGGGCTACCTCGATCTTGTGGTTGTTGGCAGATCAATCGAGGATAGATCCAGACCCGCCCCACCGCGATGATCATTCACCCGGCCTATACAAAAGCATGGTGATCAGGCTGCCTGTGGCAAACGGCCGGCGGTTATTTCTTTTTCTTCTTCTCGCGCTTGCCAGCGTGCTCGAACGCCTCTTCCAGCGCCCGGTTGATCGTGCGCAACACCTTGACCCGCGCCCAGCGCTTGTCGTTGGCCTCCACCAGCGTCCAGCACGCAACCTCGGTGCTGGTACGGTCGACCATATCGCCGACGGCGGTGCGGTAGGCGTCCCACTTGTCGCGGTTGCGCCAGTCGTCCTCGGTGATCTTGAAGCGCTTGAACGGAATCTCCTCGCGCGCCTGGAAGCGTTCGAGCTGGGTCTGCTTGTCGATGGCCAGCCAGAACTTGACCACGATCACCCCGGCGTCGCTCAGTTGCTCTTCGAAGTCGTTGATCTCGCCATAGGCGCGCATCCAGTCGGCCGGGGTGCAAAAACCCTCGACCCGCTCCACCAGCACACGGCCGTACCACGAGCGGTCGAACACGGTGAACATGCCGCGCGCCGGAATCTTCTGCCAGAAGCGCCACAGGTAGGGTTGGGCGCGCTCGTCCTCGCTGGGCGCGGCAATCGGCACGATGTGGTACTGGCGCGGGTCCAGCGCGGCGGCGACCCGGCGGATGGCGCCGCCCTTGCCCGCCGCGTCGTTGCCTTCGAACACGGTGACCAGCGCGTGCCTGCGCATGCGCTTGTCACGCATCAGGCCAGAGAAGCGCGCCTGCTCGGTAATCAGTTGTTCTTCGTAGTCGTCCTTGTCCAGGCTCAATGTCATGTCGAGGCTGTCGAGCAGGCTTTTTTGATCGACCGAGGTCAGCAACGGTGCCGGGTTCATCCCACTGGTTTTGGCGTTGGGCAACTTCAATGCACTTTGCAGTCCCTCGAGGAGAATTTTGCCCACGGTGAGGCTGCGATAGTGCGCATCGACGCCCTCGATCACGTGCCACGGCGCATAGTCGCGGCTGGTGCGACGCAGGATGCGTTCGCCAAAATGGACAAACTTGTCGTAAGTCTTCGATTGCTGCCAGTCCAGCGGGCTGATGCGCCAGCTGTGCAGCGGGTCGTCGGCCAACGATTTGAGCCGCGCCTTCATCTGTTTTTTGGACAGGTGGAACCAGAACTTGAAGATCAGCGCGCCTTCGTCACACAGCATTTTCTCCAGCCGCTCGGCACCGGCGATGGCCTGGTCGAGCCGGGCATCCTTGATCTGCCCGTGCACCCGGCCCTGCAGCATCTGGCTGTACCAGTTGCCGAAGAAAATGCCCATGCGCCCCTTGGCCGGGAGCTGACGCCAGTAGCGCCAGGCCGGCGGGCGCGCCAGTTCTTCGTCGGTCTGCTGGTCGAAGGTGCGCACCTCGATCAGGCGCGGGTCCATCCATTCGTTGAGCAGCTTGACGGTTTCGCCCTTGCCGGCGCCTTCGATGCCGTTGATGAGGATGATCACCGGGAAGCGCTTTTGCTGGTGCAGCTCGTACTGCACTTCCAGCAGCGCTTCACGCAGCGCGGGAACCTCTGCCTCGTAGGTGTCTTTGTCGATGGCGTGACCGATTTCGGCGGATTCGAACATGGGCAGCTCCGTTTCAAGATGGCTCAAGACTAGCGGATTGGGCAACGACACGCGGGAGGAAATTCCACCAGCGCCTGTCATCGGGCAAATCATTGTCGGTTGATCGGCTAGAATGGTCGCCTTGCCTTTGCCGAGCCGCCCATGAACCCCGTAACCCACGCCCAGCTCGACTGGGACGACCAAGGTCGCCCACACTCGCGGGTCTTCGACGACGTGTACTTCTCCGACCAGTCGGGCCTTGCAGAAACCCGCTATGTGTTCCTTGAACAAAATCGCCTGCAGGAGCGCTTTGCTGCCCTGCCTGCGGGCGGTCGGCTGGTGATCGGCGAAACTGGCTTCGGCACCGGGCTGAATTTTCTATGCGCCTGGCAGTTGTTCGAACAGCACGCCGTGGCGGGCGCGCGGCTGCATTTTGTCAGCGTCGAAAAATACCCGCTGAGCCACGCCGACCTGCAACGCGCCCTCGCCCTCTGGCCGGAACTTGCACCGTTCGCCGCACAACTGCTGGCCCAATACATTGCCATCCACCAGGGTTTCCAGCGCCTGGTGCTGGACAATGGCCGCGTGACCCTGACCCTGTTGATCGGCGACGCGCTGGAGCAGTTGCCGCAACTGGACGCGCAGATCGATGCGTGGTTTCTCGACGGGTTTGCCCCGGCGAAAAACCCGGACATGTGGACCGCCGAGTTGTTCGTCGAACTGGCGCGTCTGGCCGCGCCGGGGTCGACCATTAGCACCTTCACCAGCACCGGCTGGGTACGCCGGCTGATCAATGCTGCCGGGTTCAAGATGAAACGCACGCCGGGCATCGGGCATAAATGGGAAATTTTGCGCGGTGAGTTTCTTGGCTGGCCGGCGCAATCACCCGCACCGCCCACGGCCAAGCCCTGGTTCGCACGCCCCCGGCCATCGAAGGCGAGCGCCACGCCATGGTGATCGGTGGTGGCCTGGCAGGTTGCGCGACGGCCGCCAGCCTCGCCGCACGCGGCTGGCGCGTCAGCCTGTTGGAGCGGCACGCCGCCCTGGCCCAGGAAGCTTCCGGCAATCCCCAGGGCGTGCTGTACCTCAAGCTGTCGGCGCATGGTACGGCCCTGTCCCAACTGATACTCAGTGGTTTCGGCCACACTCGGCGGTTGCTTGAACACTTGCATCGCGGCGTCGACTGGAACGATTGTGGCGTACTGCAACTGGCCTTCAATGCCAGGGAAGCTGAACGCCAGGCGCAGTTGGCCGACGCATTTGCGCCGGGCCTGTTGCACCTGCTGGACCAAACCGCGGCCCAGGCACGCGCAGGTGTGACCCTGGATCAGGGTGGCCTGTTTTTTCCGGAGGGCGGCTGGGTGCATCCACCGGCGCTGTGTCAATGGCAGGCGCAACACCCGCTTATCGAAGTGCTGACCCATCATGAAGCCCTTGAGTTGCAACGGGTCGAGGGCCAATGGCAGGCGCGGGCCGACGACACACTGCTGGCCAGCGCCAGCGTGGTAGTGCTCGCGGGCGCCGCCGACATCAAGCGTTTCCCGGCCAGCGCCGACCTGCCGCTCAAGCGTATTCGCGGGCAAATCACCAGCCTGGCACAAACCCCCGACAGCCAGGCGTTGGCCACCGTCGTGTGCGCCGAGGGCTACGTCGCTCCCGCGCGCCTGGGCGAACATACCCTGGGCGCCAGCTTCGACTTCAAGCGCGATGATCTTGCGCCCACAGTTGCTGAGCATATTGGCAACCTGGAAATGCTGCGGGAAATCTCCACCGATTTGCTGCAACGCCTGCGCGCCGAGCAATTGCCGCCGCAACAGCTGCAGGGCCGCGCGGCGTTCCGCTGCACCAGCCCGGACTACCTGCCGATTGTCGGGCCATTGGCCGATCACGCTGCCTTCGACCGAGTCTACGCCGCCCTGCGCAAGGATGCCCGCCAGGTGCCCGACGCCGCATGCCCCTGGCTCGATGGTCTGTATATCAACAGCGGCCACGGCTCGCGCGGTCTGGTCACCGCGCCGCTGTGCGCGGAGCTGCTGGCGGCCTGGCTCGACGATGAGCCGCTGCCGCTGCCCGCCAGCGTGGCCGAGGCCTGCCATCCGAACCGGTTTGCCCTGCGCGGATTGATTCGCGGCAAAGCCCATTCATAGAAGTGGGGCGCGGCAGACATTCAGTCGATCAATCTTGAGCGCATCCTCGGTCAGGCTTTCAAGCCTGGCTTTTTCAGCCTGGGCCTGCTCACTCAGCACCTGTTCCATCTGCACACGGTAATCGGCGTCATCCAGGGTCAGCACCTGGTCAAACACCTCCTGCATGCGTTGCTCGAACGGCTGGTTCAAACGTTCGAACTGGCGGTTGAAGGTTTTCTTCAGATAGCCATTCCACAGCGGCAACTCGATCAGGTATTTCAACAACGCCGGGGACAGCTCCGCCGTTTGCAACTGGCCAGCCGCTGACGCAATGACCTCGGACGTTACCCCACCCAGGCGGGCAAAGCGCATGTGCTTGGGTTGGCCCGGCAAATAGAAGCGGTCGGCCAACCCGGTGCGAAAGGCCAGGCTCACTTCCAGCGGGTCGACACTGGGATGGCCTGCAATGTGGGTTTGCGCGTACCGCTCAAGCTGATCAAGCCGAAACAATCCCTTGCCCAGGCGCAACAGCGGTTTGGCCGT
This sequence comes from Pseudomonas trivialis, assembly GCF_036864995.1. NCBI lineage: Bacteria > Pseudomonadati > Pseudomonadota > Gammaproteobacteria > Pseudomonadales > Pseudomonadaceae > Pseudomonas > Pseudomonas trivialis. Next base: position 3,679,389 of record NZ_CP142151.1, read on the forward strand.
CAGCACCCCGCCCTCAACGCCTTTGGCCGCTTTATGTACCTCAGTCAGCACTTCAAGGTTGGCAAAGCTCACCGCTGCGGCATCATCACAATTGAGCGGTGTGGCGGCGCGTTCGAAAATCTCTGCACGCAGTTGCGCGTCGGCTTCAGCTGCGCTCAACACACGCCACACCCGCTGGCTCAAGTCCTCATGGACCTGGCTGGCATCCGCCGTGCCACCCAGTTCGGACAGCAGTTGAAACAGCCCGTCAGAGCCGCTTTCATCCTTGAGCCCGTTCCAGGCGATTTTTCTCGCGGCATAATCCGTCCGGCTGCTGTCCAGCCATAGCTCGCGGGCTTTCTGCTCGTTCAAGCGGGCGATGTCGTCTTCCAGGAAGCCCATGCCGATGCCGGTGCGCCGACGATAATTACTCAGCAACTGACGACTGGGACCGTCCAGTGGATTCTGTCGCAGGTTAAGAGGCCGTGCAGCGTTACGAGGGAGATCGAACAGCCACTTGGGCAAGGCTGCGATCTCATTGTCACGCAGGTCGAGGTAGTCCAGGTAAGGCAGCTTGCGCAGAGCGACGGGCAAGTCCGTGAGCCGGCAGTTACGCAGGAACAGCTCACGCAGGCTGAACATTCGATCGAGCGCAGGCGGGTCCAGCAGCGGGTTGTTGCTCAGGTTGAGCACCTGGAGGTCGGTCATGCCCGCCAGCTTGGCGCGGGTGTATTCGGTAAGTTGCAGGCGGTTGTCGTCCAGGTACAAGCGCTTCAGGTCAGGCATCAGCGACAGCGCTTCGGGCAAGCGGCTGATCCGGTTGTCCTGCAGTTCAAGGGTTTCCAGGCCCTTGAAGTGCTTGAGGAAATATCCCACATCGTCGCTGAGTTCCAGGTGATTGAGCGACAACTGGCGGATATGGCCAAAGTTGACCGTATTCGGCAACGTCGGCAGCGGCCCCATCACCATGCCATCCAGGTCCAGCGTCGGCACCCTGACACCCTGTTGATCCGGAGCGAGGATCATGCGCCTCCAGGCATTTTCGATCCGGTGCCTCACGTAATAGCGACTGACGCGGTAATCCTCCACCGGATAGGGTAGCCCTCGCAGCGAGTTATTATCGCGTTGCCACACCTTGAGTGCCCGGTGCAGGGCATCAAACTCACGCTCCAATGCCTGCACCGCCCTGGCGCGCGACAGGTGGTCAGTGCCTTGCTCGTCGAGAAACGCCGTTATCTGCAGCTCATCGAATAAGGGATACAGCTTTCTGACCTTGGCCACCAACGGCTTCGGATGCTGCTGGACATTGACCAGTGCCTGCGCCACACACAGCGGCTCAGGCTCGGATTCCGGCGCAGTATGCTCCGGCCGCAGATACCGCGAAATCTTCCCTCGCTGCGCTTGGGCCTGCGCCCACAACGAGTCGCGCAAATGGCTGCGGGCGCTCGGCCCGGACATCCTCAACACACCGCGTTGCTCGGCGGACAGCGCATCGAGCATGGCCTGATACAGGCCCTCATGTCCCTCGGCCACGCTCGCCAGGGCCTTGCCCTGCTCATCAAAGGCCTGAACACCTTGGGCCGACTTGACCAGGGTGCGCTTCATCGTTGCCGACTGGTTCCCCACCTCGCCCATCAGGCGCCCGTTAAAAGTTTCGGCGCGCACCTGCAGCGCAAGCTCCCGGGGCCAACCGGGCAAACGCGCGAGCAGGCCCGTGGCCATGCGCGTCGTGTCTTCGGTGGCCAGTTCCGGGAGCAACAGGCCGAGCAATGCGTGATCTTCCTCGAAGGTCTCCAGGGTTTCGCGAGCGTGTTGCGCCAGCAGCAACGGCACACGCCGGGTGTCCCGCATTTGCCGGCGATGCCGTAGCGACATTTTGAACAGCAAGTCCCTGACCATGCGGTTCGGCAAACGAGGGTAGCGCGACTTGAGCAGATCATAGGCGGAATGCGCCGGTTCATCGGCGCTCACATACAGCTGCTCATACACCTGCCGATGCGTGCGTTTGAGCGAAGCCAGCAGCTTGCGCGTCAAGGTTGCCTGGCGTTCGCCCGCCTCGACCTCGCCTCCCAGCAGCGTTTCGGCTTCCTCAGGGTCAAGCGCTGCCAGCAGGGTCGGCATCACTTCACCGTCCTCTACCTGTTGCTCGGTGATGTGGATGCTCAAGTCCTCGTAGTCAAAAGGCGACGTGTCCGGATAGCGTTCGAGCAAATTGCCATGGTTGTCCAGCACCTCGAAAAATCGGCCTTTGGGCCAGCCCTCCAGCAACGGCAGAGCCCGCAACTGCGCAAGGGCCGTATTGGCATCCGGCCGGGGCTGGTGTTCAAGCTGCCACGCCAGGTCACGCACCTTCTGGTTTTGCCGCAGACGCACCACACCGTCGCGAAAGCGTTCCGGCAGCGGCATGCTTTCTCTGGCCAGGGTTCGAAGACGGGGGAGGGTCAAGCCGGTGATCGACGCGATGCCGCGCAATTGATCTTCGGGAATGGAGAGGAGGCCTGGATCGAGCCGGACCAGCAAATGGCGTTCATCAAACCATTGATCCGCACGTTCAAACGTGAACTGCCAGCCACCTTGGCCGTTGTGCCGCAACGGGGGGCGATACGCGGTATTACGCAGAGCATGACGGGCGCGCCAGTGCCCCAGCCGCGCGTCATAGGTAATCGAATACAACGCGCCGTCGACCTTGATATAGGACTGGCCGTTGGCCTGGTAGATACCCTGCGAATTGGCGATGGCATGCGCATCGATTTCCCACAGCTGACGGTAGGCACCCAAGCGCCGTCGCCATAATCGAGGCGTGTCACCCGGGTGCCGAATGGCCTCCACCTTGTCGAAAAATGCCGCAGGCGCGATCTTTGTCGCCTTGATCACTTGACTCACCGTTTTCACGCCAGCGGCGAACAAGACCATGCCTGCAATGTTTTCCACTACATTCAGCACATGCTCCAACGCTTGGGACTGCTCGCCATGGCTCCAGTCCTCCACCGCTTCGAACATCTCCCCAAGCATCTCCCCCACGGCCACGCCCATCATCAACTGCCCGAACACCGGCACCACCAGCCCGGCGAGGTTCAACAAGGTCAGGCCGGCCTCCAGGTAGGCCTGCAAACGCTTGCGGCGCGCTTCTTCGTCGACCTCTGCCGTCGGCACCGCCAGCACCTGGGCATCGAGCTGGATCCTGCGGGTCAGGGCGCTGAAGAAAAACCCCGATGGACTGGCCAGCACCGACATTGGTGCCACGCGCTCCAGTGTCTTGTTTTTGTCAAAATGCTGGAGAAACTCAAGGCGTTCTGACTCATCCAGGTAACGCGCGAAAAAGCTGCAATAAGCCGGCACTTGCAGCTTGAGCGTCAGGTAGGTCTTGAAGTCCTCAATCGTGGGGTATTCAAACCAGGGCCGTGTCGGTTCATTGGGCATGTAGACCAGTAAAGGCCCGGCGGGGAATCCCTCGGCCGCTCCATGACTGAAGATCAACACGCCCCACACGCAAGCGTCATGGATCGACAAAGCCTGCCAGATTAATGGCTTACCTTGGAACGACAGGCCCTTGAGCTCAGCAGCCGGTAAGTCGGCCTTGAGCACCTTCAGCAACGCCGCATAGGCATGCTCACTGATGTTCGCCTTGGCGAAGGCAATATGCAGATCGATTTGCATGTCCATCGACTTGCATCGACCTATGTCGCCAACTGCCGGGTTATAAGCACTCGACACGCTCTGCCCATCGTCAGAATCGGACAGTTCGAACACATCGCGCAGATGCTGTTGATAGGCCTCGCCCACGTCCGCTTCCCGGCAGTAAGCCGCGAAGGTCTCAGCGCCCAGGCGAGGCTCCACCTGCTGACTGGCAGCCAAGCGTATCAGCGACCCTCTGGGCATTCCCCCCTTGACGGCCTGGGCCGAAGTGAAGTTGTGCATGGCAGCCTGCAGCAGGCTGTGCTTTTGCACCGCCGTCGTGCCAATCGTGAGCCCGGGAAAACCGCCAACGCCAATGATTTCGCGCACCGGCATCTCTATCTGGTCATTCTCGATGTCCAGATGAGCAAACCCCTTGCCCACCAGCAAGGTGCGCAGACGTTCGGCGCAAAATCGATCAAGCGGCGTGATCCGGCTCAGCAACGCCTCAGCCCGTTCGCGCGGCTGCTGACTGGCCAGGTGTGCGTCCTTGAGGGCGTGGCGGGTGGACGGGGTGGCTGTCGTCAGCCACGGCGGCAGGGTGTTTTGCAGTACCTGGGCCTTGTCGAGATCTCCGGTTATTTCCAGCAATGCCCCGGTAATCTGGTCCTCGGTCACAGGGGCGGGCGTCCGGGCTACAGCCTGTTGTTGCGTCATGGGCAACGGTCCTTATTGCGTTGAAGAATGACCCCCGACAATAAGCATTGCGCTGCCGTGGAAGGGTTCAAATAACCGTTCGATCACAGGCCGCACCCCACCAGAACTTGTATCTCTCCTTGACCTTTTTACCGCCACTCACCCGCCACCCGCGACGCCCGTTACGTGGCTGGCTGCCAGTCAAGGCGGATTGCCTTATAACGGATTGTTCTAAAACTCCGCCAATCTGCTCGGGTCAGTCTCTGGGTACCCGTCATTTTGGCGCGGTGCCTTTTATCCCTCCCCAACGGAAAAACCGGTAAGGAATATATGTGCGGATTAGCTGGCGAGTTACGTTTCGATCTTCAACCTGCCGACCTGGCAGCCGTGGAGCGAATCACCCATCACCTGGCCCCACGCGGCCCTGACGCGTGGGGCTTTCATGCCCAGGGGCCGATTGCCCTGGGCCATCGCCGCCTGAAAATCATGGACCTGTCGGACGGCTCGGCGCAGCCGATGATCGACGCCCAACTGGGGCTGTCCCTGGCATTCAATGGTGCGATTTATAACTTTCCGGAGTTGCGTCAAGAGCTGGAAGCCCTGGGCTACGCTTTCTATTCCGGCGGTGACACCGAAGTGTTGCTCAAGGGCTACCACGCCTGGGGCGAAGCCTTGTTGCCCAAGCTCAACGGCATGTTCGCCTTCGCCATCTGGGAGCGTGACGCCCAGCGCCTGTTCATCGCCCGTGACCGTCTCGGCGTCAAGCCGTTGTACCTGTCGCGCACCGGTCAGCGCCTGCGCTTCGCCTCGGCCTTGCCGGCGCTGCTCAAAGGCGGCGATATCAACCCGATCCTGGATCCGGTGGCGCTGAACCACTACCTGAACTTTCATGCGGTGGTCCCCGCGCCGCGCACCTTGCTGGCAGGCATCGAAAAACTGCCGCCGGCGAGCTGGATGCGCATCGACGCCAATGGCGATACCGAGCAGAAAACCTGGTGGACCCTGCCCTACGGCCCCCACGAGGATGAGAAAAACCTGAGCCTGGAAGACTGGACCGACCGCGTGCTCGACAGCACCCGCGAAGCCGTGGCCATTCGTCAAAGGGCGGCAGTGGACGTGGGCGTGCTGCTCTCCGGCGGCGTCGATTCGAGCATGCTCGTCGGCCTGTTGCGCGAAGTGGGCGTGCAGGACCTGTCGACCTTCTCCATCGGCTTTGAAGATGCCGGCGGCGAGCGTGGCGACGAATTCCAGTATTCGGACCTGATCGCCAAGCACTACGGCACCCGCCATCACCAATTGCGCATTGCCGAAAGCGAGATCATCGAACAACTGCCGGCGGCGTTCCGCGCCATGAGCGAGCCGATGGTCAGCCACGACTGCATTGCCTTCTACCTGCTGTCGCGGGAAGTGGCCAAGCATTGCAAGGTGGTGCAGAGCGGCCAGGGCGCCGACGAACTGTTTGCCGGCTACCATTGGTACCCGCAGGTGGACGGCGCCAGCGATCCATACGCGGCCTATCGCGATGCGTTTTTCGACCGCAGCTACGACGATTACGCCGCCACCGTCGCGCCGAAATGGCTGACCGCCAACGACGCCGCCGGGGATTTCGTGCGTGAACACTTTGCGATGCCCGGTGCCGATGCCGCCGTGGACAAGGCCCTGCGCCTGGACAGCACGGTGATGCTGGTGGACGACCCGGTCAAACGCGTCGACAACATGACCATGGCCTGGGGCCTGGAAGCGCGCACGCCGTTTCTGGACTATCGCCTGGTGGAACTGTCGGCGCGGGTACCGGGTAAATTCAAGCTGCCCGACGGCGGCAAGCAGGTGTTGAAAGAGGCGGCGCGCCGGGTGATCCCGAGCGAAGTCATCGACCGCAAAAAAGGCTATTTCCCGGTGCCGGGCCTCAAGCATTTGCAGGGCGACACCTTGAACTGGGTGCGCGAACTGTTGCTGGACCCGAGCCAGGATCGCGGCCTGTTCAACCCGGCCATGCTCGACCGCCTGCTGACCGATCCGCAGGGCCAACTGACCCCGCTGCGCGGCTCCAAGCTGTGGCAACTGGCGGCGCTGAACCTGTGGCTCAGCGAACAAGGAATCTGATTGATGAAACAGAACGCCGCGGCTTACAGCCAACGCTTGCTCAAGGGCCAGGCGCCGACCTATGAGCGCCTGCAAGCCCGCCTGGCCGAGGACGGCAACCCGCAGAGCCCCGGCCATATCGCGGTGCATTGCGGCTGGGGGCGGCTGTTGATCGGCCATACCTTCCCGGACCCGGCGAGCCTGGCCGAGGAACTGCTCAATGAACAAGCCGGTGAGCGCGACATTGCGTTGTATGTAGCCGCCCCCCAGCAGATCCTCGGGATTGATCCGCAGCAGTTGTTCCTCGATCCGTCCGACACGTTGCGCCTGTGGTTCAGCGACTATCGCCCGGCCACTCGGGTGTTTCGCGGCTTTCGCATTCGCCGGGTGCAGAGTGAGGCGGACTGGCAGGCGGTCAACCGCCTCTACCAGGGACGCGGCATGTTGCCGGTCGATACCGAACGCCTGACCCCGCGTCATCAGGGCGGCCCGGTGTACTGGCTGGCCGAGGACGAAGACAGCGGCGCAGTGATTGGCAGCGTGATGGGCCTCAATCACCAGAAAGCCTTCAACGACCCGGAAAACGGTTGCAGCCTGTGGTGCCTGGCGGTCGATCCGCAGTGCACGCGCCCAGGCGTGGGCGAGGTGCTGGTGCGCCACCTGGTGGAGCACTTCATGAGCCGTGGCCTGAGCTACCTCGACCTGTCGGTGCTGCACGATAACCGCCAGGCCAAGAGCCTCTACGCCAAGCTGGGCTTTCGCGCGCTGACCACCTTTGCGATCAAGCACAAGAACGGCATCAACCAGCCGCTGTTTCTCGGTCCGGGCCCGCAGGCGGGGTTCAACCCGTATGCGCGGATCATTGTCGAAGAGGCGCATCGGCGCGGTATCGATGTGCAGGTGGACGACGCCGACGCCGGTCTGTTCACCCTCAGCCATGGCGGGCGCCGCGTGCGTTGTCGCGAATCGTTGAGCGACCTGACCAGCGCCATCAGCATGACGTTGTGTCAGGACAAGAGCCTGACCCACAAGGTGCTCAAGGGTGCCGGCTTGAACGTGCCCTCGCAACAACTGGCGGGCAGTGCCGATGACAACCTGGAGTTTCTCGACGAACACCAGCGCATCGTGGTCAAGCCGCTGGACGGCGAGCAGGGCCATGGCGTGGCGGTGGACCTGCGCACCATCGAAGAGGTGCAGCAGGCCATCGAAGCGGCGCGTACGTTCGACAGCCGTATTTTGCTCGAAAGCTTTCACGAAGGCCTGGACCTGCGCATTCTGGTGATCGGTTTTGAAGTGGTGGCCGCAGCGATCCGCCGCCCTGCCGAAGTCAAAGGTGATGGTCAGCATTCCATCGGTGCGTTGATCGAGGCTCAGAGTCGGCGGCGCCAGGCCGCGACCGATGGCGAAAGTAAAATCCCCGTGGATGCGGAAACCGAACGCACCCTGCACGCCGCCGGCTACGACTACAGCAGCATCCTGCCCCGAGGTCAGACCCTGGCCGTGCGCCGCACTGCCAACCTGCACACCGGCGGCTGCCTGGAAGACGTCACCGCGATCCTGCACCCGACGCTGGTGGACGCTGCCGTGCGTGCCGCTCGCGCTCTGGACATTCCCATGGTGGGCCTGGACCTGATGGTGCCCGCCGCCGACCAACCCGAGTATGTCTTTATCGAGGCCAACGAACGGGCCGGCCTGGCCAATCATGAGCCGCAGCCGACTGCCGAGAAATTTGTGGATCTGTTGTTTCCACACAGCCAGTCAACGGTTTGAGAGAGGCGTTGCCTGATCGGCCGCCTCGCGGGCAAGCCCGCTCCCACAGGTTGACCGCATGCCACTGTGGAAACCGGCTTGCCCGCGAAGGCGCCGATACCGGCGCCACCCTCCCTCAGGCCTGCCACTTCACCAGGAGTCCTTATGACCCGAACCATCCCCGAACCGGACCTGAATTACCTGCAGAAAGTCCTGCTGGAAATGCTCGCCATTCCCAGCCCCACCGGCTTTACCGACACCATCGTGCGCTACGTCGCCGAGCGCCTGGAAGAACTCGGCATTCCGTTTGAAATGACCCGGCGCGGCACCATTCGCGCCACCCTCAAGGGCCAGAAAAACAGCCCGGACCGCGCCGTGTCGGCGCACCTGGACACTATCGGCGCCGCCGTGCGGGCGATCAAGGACAACGGTCGCCTGACCCTGGCCCCGGTGGGCTGCTGGTCGAGCCGATTCGCCGAAGGCAGCCGCGTCAGCCTGTTCACCGATAACGGCGTGATCCGTGGCAGCGTGTTGCCGCTGATGGCTTCCGGGCACGCGTTCAACACCGCCGTCGACGAAATGCCGGTGAGCTGGGACCACGTGGAACTGCGCCTGGACGCCTACTGCGCGACCCGTGCCGACTGCGATTCGCTGGGCATCAGCGTGGGTGACTACGTAGCCTTCGACCCGCTGCCCGAGTTCACCGAGAGCGGGCATATCAGCGCGCGACATCTGGACGACAAGGCCGGCGTGGCCGCCCTGCTCGCGGCACTCAAGGCGATCATCGACAGCGGCGAGCCGTTGCTGATCGACTGCCACCCGCTGTTCACCATCACCGAAGAAACCGGCAGCGGTGCCGCGGCCGCCCTGCCGTGGGACGTGAGTGAGTTTGTCGGCATCGATATCGCCCCGGTCGCGCCCGGTCAGCACTCCAGCGAACATGCGGTGAGTGTGGCGATGCAGGATTCCGGCGGGCCGTATGACTATCACCTGTCGCGTCACCTGCTGCGCCTGGCGGCGGACAACGACCTGCCGGTACGCCGCGACCTGTTCCGCTATTACTTCAGCGATGCGCACTCGGCGGTGACCGCCGGTCACGACATTCGCACCGCCCTGCTGGCGTTTGGTTGCGACGCGACCCACGGTTATGAGCGCACCCACATCGACAGCCTGGCAGCGTTGAGCCGTCTGCTGGGCGCTTATATCCTCAGCCCGCCGGTGTTCGCCAGCGATGCGCAACCGGCCCAGGGTTCACTGGACCGGTTCAGTCATCAGATCGAGCATGAAACGCAGATGGAGAGCGACACGCGCGTGCCGTCGGTGGACAGCCTGGTCGGGAACAAGACCTGATACTGGCAACTCGGGTCCCGGCACAGTAGCATCGCCGGGACCCGCTACCTGAGGCTTGTATGCTGATTCCCTACGATGCACTTGAAGTCGACACCCTGACCCGCCTCATCGAAGATTTCGTGACCCGCGACGGTACCGACAACGGTGACGACACACCCCTGGAAACCCGCGTATTGCGCGTGCGCCAGGCGCTGACCAAAGGCCAGGCGCTGATCGTGTTCGACCCTGACAGCGAGCAATGCCAGTTGATGCTCAAGCACGACGTGCCCAAGCATCTGTTTGACTGAAACCCTGCAATCAGGGATTGGGCACCGGCACTGGATGGGTGTTGGCGTCCTGGCTACGCTGGATTTTCTGGTAGACCTCGGCGCGATGGATGTTGACGTCCGCCGGCGCCGCGACGCCAAACTTCACCTGGCCTCCATTGAGTTCAAGAATGTGCAGAGCGATGTCATCGCCGATGGCAATGATTTCGCCCACTGCGCGGCTTAATACCAGCATGTCGGTTGTCCTTTTCGAATGACAGGACCTCGACCATGCGCGCTTGGGGGATGTTGCGACAATGGCGCGCGATCAAATCAGACCTCACCCACACCGCTGGGTAATTTGCCTGACAGACCACGCCCAAATCAGCCTTTAACGGCCTGCGCCTTGGCGCGCATTTTGTCGGCCATCGTGGTCATTTCGTCATACAGCAACTGGGGATTTTTCTGCTTCAATGTCCAGGCCATGCGCCCTTGCTCGTGGGGCAGAATCATGAACTCGCCTGCGGCCACGCGCTGGTAGATGTAGTCAGCGATGTCCGCCGCCGAAATCGGTGAGCTTTCGAGCAACTTGCCTACCTGCGCTTTCATCGCCGGGGTCGGCCCGCGGAACGAATCCAGCAAGTTGGTCTGAAAAAACGAAGGGCACACCACGTGCACCCCCACTTCCTGCTGCTTGAGTTCCACCAGCAGGCTTTCCGACAGCGCCACCACGCCGGCCTTCGCCACGTTGTAGTTGCTCATCGCCGGCCCCTGCATCAAGGCGGCCATCGACGCGATATTGATGATGCGACCCTTGCTCTTTTCCAGCAGCGGCAGGAACGCCTTGCAGCCCTTGACCACACCCATCAGGTTGATCGCGATCTGCCAGTCCCAGTCTTCCAGGGACAGCTCGGCGAAGAAGCCACCCGAGGCCACGCCGGCATTGTTGACGATTACATCAATGCCACCTAGCTTGACCTCGCACGCCTGGGCCAGGGCGGTGAGCTGGCTGTAATCACGCACGTCGCAGCGCTGGGTGAAGCCGTCACCGCCCGCCTCGCGTACCCTTTTCAAGGTGTCCTGCAGGCCCGGCTCGCTGACGTCCGACAAGGCTAGCTGCCACCCCTCACGGGCCCAGCGCAGAGCGATTTCACGACCCAGGCCGGACCCGGCGCCAGTGATCATCATGCGATTTTGCATAGGAAAGCTGCCTTGTGGTTCACGGAAGAAGTGAGCGGCAGTGTAGCGAAGGATTTTGCGCCAACCACGCACCATCAGGGTGATGAATGCCCCAGGCAAACCTTCGGCCCGGTCGGCTGACGATCTATCGTCAGAGGCCATTTTTTCAACTAAGGGGAAGGTTTTTTGTTGAGTGAAAAAGAAATAAGCAACTAATCGAAATACTTTAAAAAAATACTGAATTTTTTATCGCACCCTCTAGTCCGAGTTGTTAAGGCGTACGCAATTAACGGTGCGGGCCTATTGTTAAATAACCGGTCTCGCTGAAGGCCTATAAGGAAATAAAACCATGAGCCTCATTCTGATCATTATCCTGATTCTGCTGCTGGTCGGCGGTCTGCCGGTGTTCCCGCACTCGCGTAACTGGGGTTACGGCCCGTCGGGTATCCTGGGCGTTGTTCTGGTAGTACTGGTGGTGCTGTTGTTGCTCGGCCGCATCTAAAAGCCGGACAAAAAAAGAGGCCTTTTAAAGGCCTCTTTTTTATTGCCCGTGAATTAGTCGGGCTTGCCGTCCACCACGCCGGCGGTGTTATCCAACAGGCTCTTGGTGGCCGTTTGCAGGAACGATTCAAGTTTCTGCTTCAATACGGCTTCGTCCGGCGATTCAGCGATCACTTTACCGGTCGGGTTGGCGCCCAGTTCGTATTGCCACAACTTCGGCGGCATCTCTTTAGGCAATACCAGAACGCGGTCGCCGGTGAGCAAGGCCACGGTCTGGTCGCTGCCCGAAGGCTTGATCACGCCGAAGCCCTTGTCGCCTTCGGGCAGGTTCAGCAGGTCGCGGCCCCAGCACTGGTGCAGGGTATCGCCACCGAGGCGGCCCATGATGGTCGGCACGATATCGATCTGGGTGCCCACGGTGTGGTCACGCTCGCCGAATTTTTCCTGCATGCCCGGTGCAATCATCAGCATCGGCACGTTGAAGCGGCCCAGGTCCATTTCGGTGATCTGCTGCTCATTGCCAAACCCGTGGTCACCGACGATCACGAACAGGGTTTCCTTGAAGTAAGGCTCCTTGCGCGCCTTTTCAAAGAACTGGCCCAGGGCCCAGTCGGAGTAGCGCATCGCCGTCAAATGCTCGTCGAGGCTGCCACGGCCGGTGACTTTGTCCACCGGCAAGGGGTTGGGCAACGCGTACGGCGTGTGGTTGGACAGGGTTTGCAGCAGCGCGTAGAACGGCTTGCCACCTTCGCGGGCTTTGAGCTCTTCAAGGCCACGGTTGAACATGTCCTGGTCGGACACGCCCCACGTCGGGTCGGAGAACACCGGGTCGACGAAGTCATTGCGCCCGATGAAGTTGGTCATGCCCTGGTTGCTGAAGAAGCCCGACTGGTTGTCCCAGGCGAAATCGCCGTTGTAGACATACACATCGTTGAAGTCACGCGCGCTGAGCAACTGTGGCAGGCCCGACAGCTTGTGGCTGCCTTCCGGGGTCTGCATCAGGTATTCGAAGCCCGGCAGGTTCGGGAAGCAGGCCATGGTGGCAAACATACCCTGGTGGGTGTGGGTGCCGTTGGAGAAGAAACGGTCGAACAGCAGGCCTTCCTTGGACAGTTTGTCGAAATAAGGCGTGATGTTGCCCGGACGGCCCAATGCGCCCACCGAGTGACCGGCGAAGCTTTCCATCAGGATCACTACGACGTTCTTGATCGGCAGGGTCTTCTCGGCCGGTGGCGTGTAGTCGCGGCGCACGGCGGCGGTGTCGGTATCCACCAGTTTTTCGCTAGGCAGTACCAGCATGTCGCGCACGGTTTGGGTGGCCAGCGGCTGTTCCAGGGTGGCTTTCCACACGTTGTCGCGGTGCTCGGAGAAACGTGCCTTGGCGGCGCCGATCAACGACAGCGTACCGTTGAGGCCCAGCTGGTTGGCGAAGTTGGAATCGGTGGTGTACACGTCACCCCAGCGCAGCGGCGGGCCCTGGCGCAGGGTGCCACGGGCGGCGACCACGGCGATCAGCAGGCACACCACAAACACGGCGATGCGGCTGTACCACGGCGCCACCTGGCGGGTGCCGATACTACCGCCGCTGAACGGGCCGCGCGGACGGGTGGCGCGGTCGGCGCCCTTGAACGCCATACTCAGGATCAGCGTGCCCACGGCCCAGGTCAGCAGGTAGCGCACCACCGGAAAACCGTACCAGAGCATGCTCACTACGGTCTTGGGGTCTTCCTTTACGTACTGGAACACCAGGCCATTGAGACGCTGGTGGAACTCGCGGTAGAAGTCCATTTCCATCAGGCCCAGGAACAGCGCGATGCTCGAGGCAATGGTGAGCCAGAAACGGAAGAACCCGCGCGCCGCCATGGCTCGCACGCTGAACAGCGCCAGCAACAACGGGATCAGCAGGTACACCACCAGGCGCAGATCCAGACGCAGACCATTGGCGAACGCTTCGAGGAAGGTCGCAGCCGGCGTGTCGAGGATCATCTCGCGGTTGTAGACCAGCAGCGCCAGGCGCAGCAGGGAGAACATCACCATCATGACCAGTGCACAGAGCAGCGTATAAGCCAGATGGGATTTGACGGTCGGTTGCAGCAGGCGATTCGAAGCTCGCTGCTGACTCAGGGCGTCCGGGTTTGCCATGTCGTTTTCAGGACCCATTGGAAGTTAAGTGACGAAGCATTGCAGTGGCGCGAATGGTGCCCGATCAGTGCCGGCAAGGCTATTAATTACTGAACGAGTAACGCTGCCACGCCTTTAAAAGCGCCCAGGGCAGGCCCGTGGCCAGAGGATACAGCCAGCGAATTCTCTTGGATGAAATGTGAAAATTCTGTGCAGCGAATATTTCGACACACAAATCTCCCCTGGCACCGTAATGCAAATGTGGGAGGGGGCTTGCTCCCGATAGTGGTATTTCAGTACCAGATTGACTGGCTGAAACACCGCTCTCGGGAGCAAACCCCTCCCACACTTACCGTGCCCACTCCAGCTATAGAGGGGTGTCAGATCCGCACGTTGCCCCGTGGCCCGGCGATTGCCCAGATGATCAGGCCAAGCACAGGCAGCAGCAGAATCAACAGGATCCACAACACTTTGGCGCCGGTACTCGCACCACTTTTGAACACGTTGATGATCGCCCAGATATCCAACGCCAGGATGATCAGGCCAATCAGGCCATTAAAGGTAGAACCCATGGTGTCGCTCCTTAAGTGAGGTCATGCCTGTTTAGGATAGGCGCTGCCGGCCATCGTTCCGTTTTAATTCAGACATGTACGGCCACACGCAGGGCTTCCAGGGCCGGTTCAGCCTGGATGCCGACCTCCGCGCAGCGTTGCAAGACGCGCGGCAGGTGATTGCCATGCACCAGCACCACCTGAATGGCGTCATCCAGCAACTGGCTGAAATTCACCAGCACATAGCCGCCGTCTTCGGCACTCAACGCGCTCATCTGGATCTGAATGCGATTGAGCGCCGTGAGGTCGTCGGCCTTGACCAGTTGCTTGGGCTTGAGATTAAACGCCACGCCTGGGCCGAACGAGGCAACGATCTGCGCGAACAGGTCAGCATAACTGTCGGCCTGGAACAGCACGGTGTCCGGCAGGCTGCCGACCACCACCCACTCGCCCAAGGGGATTGGGAAGCTGTCGTCATAGTTGATGTCCGGGTTCGCCGCCAAAAACGCCGCCGGGTCGGCATACGCCTGGGCGGCTTCATCGGCGATGCGCGCCACCTCGTCCTCGCCCATGACGCCGGCGCTGATGTGGCTGATGAGTTCGACGAGGGCGGTTTTCATGGGGCAATCCTGTTGCGGGCGGGTTTTGGAGGGCGCAAAGCCTACACCAGTTTCTGCAACTTCGCCGCCGCATCCACCGCGCCCATGGTCTGCGCCGCCGCCAGCGCCGTGGCGCCCTGTGCATCGGTCGCCTTGGGGTTGGCGCCCTGTTCCAGCAGGTAGTCGAGCATTTCGATACGGTTGAACATCGCCGCCATCATCAATGCGGTACGGCCATCGGTGGATGCGGCCTCCAGCGGGGTGCCACCTTCTATGAGCGCCTTGACCACGGCCATATGGCCCTTGAACGCCGCGCCGGCAATCGGCAGTTGGTTCTTGTCGTTGGCAATCAGCGGGTCGGCCTTGAATTCGAGCAGCACCTTTACCGCTTCGGCGTGGCCGTGATAGGCCGCGAGCATCAGCAAGGTGTCGCCATTGTGATTGCGGAAGTTGGCGGGCAACCCCTTGGCCAGCAGCGCGGCGAGCATGGCGGCGTCGCCTTTGCGGGCAACATCGAAGACCTGCTCGGCAAATTCGGCAGCTTCGTCGTCGGTCATCTGTTTGGGTTGGTCTGACATGTGAGGCTCCTTGATCAGTACTGAATAGGCGCCAGTGTTGCGAGGGAGTTCCCGCCTGTCATGGCTTTTTTGTCAAAAGTCGTCATAGCCACAATCAATCACCTGTTCAGACCGGCAGCAACGACAGAAGGGAATTTAACCGTATGTTTCGAGTCTTTTAGCTTAGGGACCTTGCAGCCGCCGCTGACCAGACAGCGCAAAATGCAGGGGTGCACGATGGCCCTTCATGCAATTTGCACGAAACCGAAAATTCCGTATAAGTTCAAGCCATTGATTTATAACAATATTTTAAATAGCCATTAGCTGGCACAATCACTGCACCTATCACTCCATGCTTGCCAACTTGAGCCAACGGAGCTGATAGACATGAGCCTGATCCAAGATAAATTCGCTTCAGTATTTTCCCAATACGACGTCACCACTCAGCCCCGTCCGGACGGCGGCATCCTGTTGACCCTGCGCAACGGCGAAGGCAAACAGGTCAAGCGCTCGATCTCCTATCAGCAGTTGCACACTGCCGACCAGTTGACCTGGGTAATCAGTGCCATCCGCCGCGACCTGGCTGAGCAAGCCAGTGATCTGCCGCAGATTTCGATGCTGCAAAGCCAGAACCGCTTTGCCCTGCCGACCTACCATTCGGCTTAAGCAACGGCTTTTTAAGAGAAGGGCCGCGACGTCGTTGAACGTCGCGGCCCTTTTTCATGCGTTCAATACAGCCGTTGGCGCACCGCCTCATTGACTGCCTGCACGCGATTGCTCACCTGAAGCTTGCCGTAGATATTGCGCAGATGAAATTTGACCGCCGCCTGGGAGGTCGCGCGAATCTTGCTGATTTCCCAGACGGTCTTGCCCTCCGAGGCCCAGCGCAGGATTTCCAGTTCCGTGGGCGTCAGGGGTTTGCCGGACAGACTCAAGCGCTTACGCGCCGCCATGGGCGTGTCGCACAGCCCGGTCGCTGGTGGATACAACTCCTGTGGGCCACTCATGCCGCTCTCCTTCTTGCTAAGCGCTTGGCGGATGCCCATACCGACCTTCGGATTCCTCCTATTGACAGCCGGGATAAGCACCGAAGCTTGAGAGCGTTACATAACCCACGCAGCCGTACGCTTGGTCGCGACATAAATAGCCGTCACCTACACGTAAATACGGCTCTTCCCACAAAAAACTCCAACTCTTTGGGGTTGAACATTTACCTGGCTATTGCACTACCTCGCCCTGTCAGCGCGTACGGACCATCAGTCATCCAGTCCCGGTAAGCCTGCAGTCACCGCGCCCACCGTGAACTCGGGCGTCAGCCCCTGCACACTGTTGGACAGGCACAACGTCACGCAGCAGGGGTTCTCACCTATGTCGAACCCGTGTGACAAGCCGGCCGGAATCACCAGCAGGTCGTTTTTTTCACAGCGCACCGCATACAGGTAGTCACCCACTTGCAAGGTGTACAACCCCTGCCCTGCGATGAACAAACGCGCATGCTCCTCGCTGTAGCGTCGCGCCTTCAGGTGCCTGGCGCGCAACTCTTGCTTGTGCGGCTGATCGCTGCCGACGCTGAATACCTCGACCGCGCCGTAGCCCAGGGCGTCGATCTGCGGCTGGCACGCGGCAATCATTTCCGCCTCGCTGGCGCCCTTCTCCAGCGGACCAGGCTGCCAGCGCTCGAACCGCACACCGTGGTCGGCCAGGGTCGACGCAATGTCTTCGGCGTGGGTAAGGACTTTGTTCGGGGTATCCAGTGTGGCTAGGGCGTAGACGGCGACATGGCTCATGGGACGGTTCCTTGATTCTGCTCGTGCAAGCGAAGGCCGATGATAACGGCGGCGGCCAGGGCGGCGGCGCTGGCGATGCCGAATGTGAGGGTCGGGCCCAGCAGGTTCCAGCTGTAGCCCGAATAGAGGGCGCCGAGGGCGCCACCGGTGCCGACCAGGGCGGCGTATAGCGCCTGGCCCTGACCCTGCTGTTTATCGCCGAAGCTGCGTTGCACAAAAGCAATCGCTGCGGCGTGAAAGCTGCCGAAGGTCGCGGCGTGCATCACTTGCGACAACAGCAGCACCCAGAAAAATTCGGCAAAGCTGCCCAGCAGCAGCCAGCGCAGCGCCGCCAGCAGGAAACTGGCCAGCAGCACCCGGCGCAGGGAAAAGCGCATGAGGATGCGGCTCATCGCCAAGAACATCAGCACTTCGGCTACCACGCCCAGGGCCCACAGCAGACCGATCATGCCACGGCTGTAGCCCAGGTGTTCGAGGTGCAGGGTGAGAAAGGTGTAATACGGGCCGTGGCTCAATTGCATCAGCGCCACACAGGCATAAAACGCCAGCACGCCGGGGCGGCGCAGCTGTTTGAGGAAACCGTCGCCGGCCAAGCGGTTGTCGTGGCCGACGGGTTGCGCGTTCGGCACCCACAGGCTGGCCACGATAATCCCGGCCATGATCACCACGACCACCACCGGGTAAATGTCCAGGCTCAGCCAGTCGAACAGGCGGCCCATGAGCACCACGGTGAGGATAAAGCCGATGGAACCCCACAGCCGCAGCTGGCTGTAGCGTGCGGTCTGCTCGCGCAGGTGCGCCAGGGTGATGACCTCGAACTGCGGCAATACCGCGTGCCAGAAGAACGCATGCAGGGCCATGACCAGCGCCAGCCAGGCGTAGGTTTTGCTCACGAAAATCAGCGCAAAACTGGCCAGGGTGCACACCGCGCCAAAGCGCACGATGGCCAGGCGCCGGCCGGTGTAGTCGCCCAGCCAGCCCCACAGGTTGGGCGCGATGCAGCGCATCAGCATGGGGATGGCCACCAGCTCGCCAATGCGCGCGCTGGAGAAGCCCAGGTGATCGAAGTACAGCGCCAGGAACGGCGCAGTGGCCCCCAGCAGGGCGAAGTAGAACAGGTAGAAGCTTGAGAGGCGCCAGTAGGGGAGCGTTGAAGTCATAGGTTACAGGGGCCGCTTCGCGGCCCAACGCGAGCAAGCTCGCTCGCCACAGCGGACCGTCACAGCTGGCCCAGCACCGGGGTGTTCACGTGTACATCGGCGTTCTGCCCACGGTGGCGCAGCAGATGGTCCATCAGCACGATGGCCATCATCGCTTCGGCAATCGGCGTGGCGCGAATGCCCACGCAGGGGTCATGGCGACCCTTGGTGATGATGTCCACTGGATTGCCGTGCACGTCGATCGAGCGGCCTGGCGTGGTGATGCTGGAGGTGGCCTTGAGCGCCAGGTGCGCCACGATCGGCTGGCCCGAGGAGATGCCGCCGAGGATACCGCCTGCGTTGTTGCTGAGAAAACCCTGCGGGGTCAGCTCGTCGCGATGCTCGGTGCCGCGTTGGGATACGCAGGCAAAACCGGCGCCGATTTCCACGCCCTTCACTGCATTGATGCTCATCAGCGCATGGGCCAGCTCGGCGTCCAGGCGGTCGAAGATCGGCTCGCCCAGGCCCGGCTTGACCCCTTCGGCCACCACGGTGATGCGCGCGCCGACCGAGTCCTGGTCGCGGCGCAACTGGTCCATGTAGGCTTCCAGTTCCGGCACCTTGTCCGGGTCGGGGCAGAAGAAGGCGTTGTCTTCGATGCTGTCCCAGGTCTTGAACGGGATTTCGATGGGCCCCAGTTGGCTCATGTAGCCACGGATCACGATGCCCTGGCTCGCCAGGTATTTCTTGGCGATGGCGCCGGCGGCCACGCGCATCGCAGTCTCGCGGGCCGAGCTGCGGCCACCGCCACGGTAGTCGCGTTCGCCGTATTTGTGATGGTAGGTATAGTCGGCATGGGCCGGGCGGAACAGGTCCTTGATCGCCGAATAGTCCTTGGACTTCTGGTCGGTGTTGCGGATCAACAGGCCGATGGCGCAACCGGTGGTGCGGCCTTCGAAGACGCCGGAGAGGATCTCGACTTCGTCGGGCTCCTGACGCTGGGTGGTGTGGCGGCTGGTGCCGGGCTTGCGGCGGTCGAGGTCACGCTGCAGGTCGTCCAGGGACAACTCAAGCCCGGGCGGGCAGCCGTCGACAATGGCGACCAACGCCGGGCCATGGCTTTCGCCCGCGGTGGTGACAGTGAACAACTTGCCGAAGGTATTGCCGGACATGCAGGGCGCTCCGTGAAATCAGTTGAATCAAGTCAACCGTAATAACTTAAGGCGGCCAGTATACGCAGGCTAACCGACTAGTTCATCCTCGAAACCTTAGCGGTGGACACGGGTCCAACCGGCACCTTCCAATGATGGCGCGATGATGCTTCGAGTTCTGCTGTTAGCCCTTACCCTCTTTACAAGCCTGGCCCATGCCGCCTCCCCGGTGGTGCTGCAACGCCCCATCAGCCTCGACACCGGCAGCGGCGAGCTGTTCGGCTCGCTGCTGTTGCCGCAATCGGAAAAACCGGTGCCGGTGGTGCTGATCATCGCCGGCTCCGGCCCTACCGACCGTAACGGCAACAGTGCCGACGGCGCGCGCAACGACAGCCTCAAGCGTCTGGCCTGGGTGCTTGCGCGGCATAACATCGCCAGCGTGCGCTACGACAAGCGCGGCGTGGCCGCAAGCCTTGCGGCCACACCCGACGAGCGCAACCTCACCCTCGACGCCTACGTGGCCGACGCCGTGGCCTGGGGCAAACTGCTCAAGGCGGACACCCGCATGGGCCCGCTGATCGTGCTGGGGCACAGTGAAGGCGCACTGGTCGCCGCTCTCGCCGCGCCGCAACTGGATCCGGCCGGGGTGGTGTCGCTCTCCGGCAGCGCGCGCCCGGTCGACCAGGTGATTCGCCAGCAACTGGCCGACCATCTGCCCCCTGCCCTGTTGCTGCGCAGCAATGAAATCCTCGACCACCTCAAGGCCGGCCAGGTGGATGCCGATGTGCCAGCTCCCCTCGAAGGGATCTTCCGGCCCAGCGTGCAACCTTACCTGATCAGCCTGTTTCGCGCCGACCCATCGGCCGCGTTCGCCAGGCTGCGCATGCCGGCACTGATCATCCAGGGCACCAACGATATCCAGGTCGGTGTGGGCGATGCACGGCAACTGCAACAGGCCAAGCCCGACGCGCAGTTGACCATCATCGAAGGCATGAACCACGTAATGCGCATCGTGCCCAATAACGTGAAGCAACAACTGGCCTCCTACAACGACCCGAAACTGCCGCTGGCCGCCGAGCTGGGCGAGCGTCTGGTGCGCTTTATCGACGGACTGCGCTCCCGTTAAGCAGGTATTGGCCTCCAGTCCTGGCAAAACCGGCCGATAAGCCCTGGGTCGACAGTAAAAAGACTGTTGGCTTGCACGGCTTGGACAGGATCGCGCCGCATGACAATCACCGAAGCAACACCGGAACCGACCACCGACACCCCGGCCGACGCGCCCGAGGCCGTCGAGGCAGCGGCCCTGCCGTGGGCGGACGTGCAGGCCGAACATTTCAAGATGCTGCGCCTGGCGCCCCTGGCAATCGACCGTGCCACCGGAGCACGGCCCTTGCGCTTTGTGCAGTTCGGCTACGCCGAGCGGCATGATGCGCAACGCAGCCTGTTGCGCATGGTCATCGAGTTGCCAAGCCAGCGCGTGCGGCGTGAGCAGAACCAGCTCGACGTGTGGGTGGACCACGAAACACACCGCGTGCACTTCGGCCCGGGCAACAGCCTGGAGATCGAACCGGTCAACCGTGGCCTTGGTCGCTTCCTGGTGGCGCAGGCCGCCGCCTGGGCGAAAAGGAAGTGGTCACACTATCGCGTCGACGGCGTGAGCCTGGCCAACAAGGATGCGCTCAACGAGGCCACGCGCCTGCGCCGTGATCACTTCCTGCGCATTCAGGGTTTCGATGTGGCCTACGCCGATGTGCAGCATTTGAAAGGCAATGTGCAGCCGGGCAAGGTCAGCGACGTGCTGGACAGTTGGAACACCGAGAAGGTGCAGTTCGTGCAGATTCTGGAAGCGGCGCAGATGCTGCAACAGGCCGAGCAGAACCTGCAGGAGCAGGAAGTGAAGCTGCGCAAGGAGGAGGAAAAGGTCACCAAGTTCAAGCGCGAGGACAGCGGATTGCGCTTTACCATTACCTGCCTGGTGGCGTTTACGGTGTTTCAGGCGGGACTGTTGATCTGGATTGCCACGCACCGCTGATAAATTGCAATGAGATCAACATGTGGGAGGGGGCTTGCTCCCTCCCAACATTGACCTCACTTCCTCAGCTAGACCCGGGCGGCAAAGACGGCCTGATGCTCGCGGCACTGCTCAGCTGTGAGCATGAACACGCCATGGCCGCCGCGCTGGAAGTCCAGCCAGGCAAAATCCACTTCCGGGTACAGCGCCTCGACGTGCACCTGGCTGTTGCCCACTTCGACAATCAGCAAGCCCTTCTCAGTCAAGTGGTCCGCCGCCTCGGCGAGCATGCGCCGTACCAGGTTCAAACCGTCGTCACCGCAAGCCAGGCCCAGCTCCGGCTCGTGCTGATATTCGTCGGGCATATCGGCAAAGTCTTCGGCATCCACGTAGGGCGGGTTGGACACGATCAAGTCAAAACGCTGGCCCGGCAGGCCATCGAAGCCATCGCCCTGCACGGTGTACACACGCTGATCCACGCCATGGCGCTCGATGTTCTGGTTGGCCACCTCCAATGCTTCAAAGGACACATCACCCAGTACCACTTCGGCCTCCTGGAACTCGTAGGCGCAGGCAATGCCGATGCAACCGGAGCCGGCGCACAGGTCGAGGATGCGCGCAGGCGGCTGGGCCAGCCAGGGTTCGAAGCGGTTTTCGATAAGTTCGCCAATCGGTGAACGCGGGATCAACACGCGCTCATCGACGATAAACGACAGACCGCAGAACCAGGCTTCCTTCAACAGGTAAGCAGTGGGCACGCGCTCATGGATGCGGCGATGCAGCAAACGCTGCACGTGGGAGATTTCCTCTTCTTCGAGGTTGCAGTCCAGATAGCTATCGGCAATTTCCCAGGGCAGATGCAGAGCGCCGAGCACCAGTTGCCGGGCTTCGTCCCAGGCGTTGTCGGTGCCATGGCCAAAAAACAGGTCTTCCCCATGGAAACGGCTGACAGCCCAACGGATATGGTCGCGCAAGGTGCGCAGGCGGGAAGTGATCACGGGGCAAGCTCCTGGAAAAAACGACTGGCGATTCTAACAGCCTTCGCCGGGACCGACGATGAGTGCAGTGCTCTCGCCATCTGTCGGATTTCATCCAAATGGCTGCCCTCTGGTTAAACACGGCAGTCTCTTGACAGGGCTGCACGCCAGCAACGGCGTAGCTTGCGATGGTAGCGATTCACAGAACCGCTCTGCCAGTGGACAATGTCGCAAACGCCCCCCTGACAGGAGCCCCAGAATGTCCGTTCCAAAGACGATGTTTCAACTCAGCGGTCGTGGTTACGCAGCAGCGAACCTTGCCCATGCGACCCTCGTGATCATCGACGCCCAGAAGGAATACCTCAGCGGCCCGCTCGCCCTCTCGGGCATGGATGCGGCCGTCGCCAACATCAGGCAACTGGTGACCTCGGCGCGCAATGCCGGGCGCCCGATTGTGCATGTGCGTCATCTCGGCACCGTCGGCGGCCTGTTTGATCCCCAGGGCGAACGCGGCGAATTCATCCCGGGCCTTGAGCCTGAGGGTGACGAAACCATCATCGGCAAGCTGTTGCCGAGCGCCTTCCACGGCACCGGCCTGGAAAAACACCTGCAGGACCTGGGCTCGCTGGACCTGATCGTCTGCGGTTTCATGAGCCACTCCAGCGTCAGCACCACCGTGCGCGCTGCCAAGAACCTGGGCTTTCGCTGCACGCTGGTGGAAGACGCCTGCGCCACCCGCGACCTGCCTTGCAAAGGCGGTATCCTGAGTGCCGAGCACGTGCAGCAGACCGAAATGGCCATCATGGCCGACAACTTTGCGACCCTCGCGCTGACCAAAGATCTGATTTGATCGACCTGCGGGTGAGCGGTGTGTTTAAACCCCACTCATCCGCAAAGCCCTTTCATTTGGCGCATTTACCCCTCCACCCGGAACAACCTGTGTATCTTCCGGTCGAAGGGCCGATACCCTGGAGGAAAGGTCGGAATGAAGATATCCGATGGTTTTGATGCTCGTCGCTTGCGCCCCAAGGGCCCGAGCAACTGGCGTCTGCGTCTGGTGGCGTGCTTTGCCGCGCTGCTGACGATGTGTGGTCTGTTGTTGGCCGGCGCTGGTGGCGCCGGTTTGTTTGGTCACTCGCCGGCTCTTGGCGAGCTGAATGCCAGCCCCGGTGGCTCGGCGATTCTGCTGGTAATCGGCCTGCTGGTGCTGTGGTTCGGCGTATGGCTGTGGCGCCGCAGCCGTCGGAGAATGCGCCAGACCTCGTCACTGAATATCGCCTCGCACCTGATGAAAAAGCACGACTGATGGCGCCTGGATAGCGTTTCCTGCGCCCTGGCCGCCGCGATTAGGTAAACTGCCCGCCCCTCGCGGAGGCTGACATGCAAGACGACGACTTTTCCCTGTTCAAAAACGAGCTGCGCGGCGTCAAGCCGATCAAGCACGACCGCGCCGACACTGGCAAACCCAAAGCTGACCGGGCGCAGATCGCCAAGCTGCGCCAGGCCGCTACCGTGCGCAACGATGCCACCACCGTGGATGGTCTGTCGGACCAGTTCGTGATCGATGTCGGCCCCGAAGACGAGCTGATGTGGGCCCGCGATGGCGTGCAGGAAAGCCAGATGCGCAAGCTCAAGCTCGGCCAGATCCCCTTTGAAGGCAGCCTCGACCTGCACGGCATGACCGTGGAAAAAGCACGGGAAACCCTGTGGGCCTTTCTTGCCGAAGCCACGAAATTCGAAATCCGCTGCGTGCGCGTCACCCACGGCAAGGCTGTGCGCCTGGACGGCAAGCGGCCGATGATCAAGAGCCACGTCAACACCTGGCTGCGCCAGCATACCCAGGTGCTCGGCTTTACCTCCTGTCAGGCCCGCCACGGCGGTGCCGGTGCGGTGTATGTGATGCTCAAGCGCACCATGATGGAAGGCCGCGACGAGTAACAAGTGCCATCGTCAGGCTTGCAGCGATGTGTCCGCCCCCGTAACCTTGCGCTTTGCGAAAATCCAACAGGTAGTTTCATGTCCCTGGAACAGAATTACACAGAGATTCTCGGCCAGCTCGGCGAGGACGTCTCCCGCGAGGGCCTGCTCGACACGCCAAAGCGTGCCGCCAAGGCGATGCAGTACCTTTGCCGCGGTTATGAACAGACACTCGAAGAAGTCACCAACGGTGCCTTGTTCAGCTCCGACAACAGCGAGATGGTGCTGGTCAAGGACATCGAGCTGTATTCGTTGTGCGAACACCACCTGCTGCCCTTTATCGGCAAGGCACATGTCGCCTATATCCCGAGTGGCAAGGTGCTGGGCCTGTCGAAGGTAGCGCGGATTGTCGACATGTACGCGCGCCGCCTGCAGATCCAGGAAAACCTCAGCCGTCAGATCGCCGACGCGGTACTGGAAGTGACCGGCGCGCTGGGCGTGGCCGTGGTGATCGAAGCCAAACACATGTGCATGATGATGCGCGGCGTGGAGAAACAGAATTCGTCGATGATCACTTCGGTGATGCTCGGTGAGTTCCGCGAAAACGCGGCCACCCGCAGCGAGTTTCTCAGCCTGATCAAGTAACCGGCTGCCTCGATAAAAAAACCGGCGTTCATCGCCGGTTTTTTTTCGCCTGCAGAATTCAGGTAAGCTGCCACCCCTCAAGTTTAGGGCCAGAGGTTTCAGCCATGTTCGTCAAAGCACTTCGAGTGGGCCTGGGCCAACTCATCATCGCGGGCGACTTTCTTACCCGCCCCCGCAAGAAACAGCGTCCCGCCGAGCAACAGGCCCAGGTGAATGCGGCGGCCAGGGACCTGACCCTGTACCAGTTCCACGCCTGCCCGTTCTGTGTGAAAACCCGTCGCACCCTGCACCGCCTGAATGTGCCGGTGGCCTTGAAGGACGCGAAGAACAATGAACACGACCGCCAGACCCTGCTGGAGCAAGGCGGCCGGATCAAGGTGCCGTGCCTGCGCATCGAAGAGAATGGCCAGACCACCTGGATGTATGACTCCAAGGTGATCATCGACTACCTCGACAAGCGCTTCGCTGCGGTCTGACCGCCCTGCGAATATCCCTGTGGCGAGCAGGCTTGTCCTGCGTTGGGCTGCGCAGCAGCCCCTAAACAATGTGCTGCGCAGTAGCCTCTAAACAATGTGCTGCGCAGTAGCCTCTAAACAATGTGCTGCGCAGCAGCCCAAAACAATGTGCTGCGCAGTATCAGGTACACCGCGTTTTGCTGGATTGGGGGCGCTTCGCACCCCAACGCGGGGCAAGCCCGCTCGCCACAACATGCCCGCTTGCCACTGTTCGAAGATTTGGTCACCTTCAGTCAAATATTGTCAGCTCCAACAACGCCGAGCCCAGGCACTTGCCATGGGCATCCAGCGCCAGCGAGCGGGTCACGCCGCCGCGCAGGATCCCCGGCAGCACGAAGTTCAGCGCCTGCACGTTGGGCAGTTCATAGCGCCGCACCGGCGCAGCTCCCGGTTCGCGCAAGCCTTCGAAAAACTGCGCCACGCGTTCGGCGGTCAGTTGTTCACATAACAGCGGGTAGTCCTGCGCGCGGTAGGCAATGATCGAGATGTTCGACGTGTCGCCCTTGTCCCCGGTACGGGAGTGGGCCAGGGTGTGCAATTTCATGCTTCGATCCTCGCGTTGACCTTGTCACGGGGCAGCATCAACGATGCCACCGCCACCACCTGGCGTACGCTTTTGCTTGCGCCCCCGCCGCCGGCCGGGCCATTGGTGTAAAGGGTTTCCACTTCATTGCCGACGCGCACCGCGTCGCTGCGCTCATCACAGCGCGCCGCCACACGCAGGCGCACTTCCCAGGGTTCGACGCTGCTGCGCGGGCCATGCAGCGCGTCCATGCCGATCAGTTCGGCGCGCACCTCCTGCATCTGTACGCCCGTCAACGCCAGGCGCTTGAGGACGATGTCCCGCGCCAGTTGCGCCCGCGCGACCGCTCCCGGCCCGCCATAGGACATTTGCCCCTCGCCGATCCAGCCATCCAGATAACCGACGCTGACTTTCAGCTGCTCCGGCCGCGCCCGCCCCGACGCCCCCTCGGCGCGCACGCGGTCGATGCCCTCCTGGGTAAAGGCCACCTGGGAAAAGTCCGCCGTCACGTCCGGGGTCAAATACGCCGCCGGGTCATGCACTTCATAGATCAACTGTTCGGCGCAGGTAGCAGGGCTGACGAGACCACCGGAGCCAACCACCTTTGTGATCACCGCAGCACCGTCTGCGTCGACCTCGGCCAGCGGAAAGCCCAGGCGCGCCAGATCATCCACGTCCTTCAAACCGGGCTCGGCGAAGTAGCCGCCGCTGACCTGCCCCGCACACTCGAGCAGATGCCCGACCAGAGTGCCGCGCCCCAGCAGTTCCCAATCGTGCGCCGCCCAGCCGAATTCAAACATCTGCGGTGCGAGAAACAACGAAGGGTCGGCCACCCGCCCGGTGATCACCACATCGGCATCCTCGCGCAGGGCATCAAGAATGCCATCGACGCCCAGGTAGGCATTCGCCGAGATCAGCCGCTCGCCCAGCGAGCCGAGCGTCTGGCCGTTATCCAGCACATGCTCGGGGCGCAACCCCTCCAGCACATCATCCCCGACCACGGCCACGACCTTGCAGCTCAGGCCCAACTCACTGGCGATGCGCCGTACCTCGGCGGCCGCCGACACCGGATTGGCTGCGCCCATGTTGGTGATCACCCGCAGGCGTCGCTTGCCCGCGAGGCGACCCACAAATGGCAATACCCGGCGCATGCGCTCGGCCAGCAACGGGTCGTAACCGCCAGCAGGGTCGCCGATGCGCGCCTGCTGGGTCAGGGCGATGGTGCGTTCGGCCAGGCATTCGAACACCAGATAATCCAGGTCGCCCTGCTCGGCCAATTCCACCGCAGGTTCGATACGGTCGCCGGAGTAACCGGCGCCGGAGCCAATGCGCAAGGTTTTCATCTCAGATAACTCCCAGGAGCAACGCGGTGAGGGTCATCAACACCGACGCGGCAAACAGAAACGGAATGGTGAAACGCTGGTGATCGGCCAACTCGATCTTGCACAGGCCCACCAGCAGAAACGTCGCGGGGGTCAGCGGGCTGACCGGAAAACCGGTGGTGTGTACGCCGAGCAGCGAAGCCTGGGCCACCTGCAGCGGGTCGACGCCCAGGGCCTTGCCGACTTCGGCGATCACCGGCATCACGCCGAAGTAATAGGAGTCGGGGTCAAACAGCATGCTCAGCGGCATGGAGATAAAACCCACCACCGCCGGGATCAGCTTGCCGTGACCGGCCGGAATCTGTGCCACTGCCACTTCGGCAATCGCCTTGAGCATGCCGGTGCCTTGCATGATGCCGGTGAATACCCCGGCGGCGAGCAGGATACTGGCCATGGTCAGGGCGGTCCTGGCGTGGGCGTCGATGCGCGCGCGCTGGGCATCGACGTTGGGGTAGTTGATGCACAGCGCCAACACCGTGCCGAGCATGAACATCACCACCGGATCGACCCAGCCGGCGATCATCACCACCATCACCGCGAGTGTCAGCATCAGGTTGACCCAGAACAGCCGTGGCCGGCGCAGCTTGATGTCGTCGTCGCTGAGCACCCGTTGCGGCACCGCGTCCACCGTGGAACCGGCGCCCAGGCCCAGGCGCTTTTCTTCACGCCGGCCCAGCCACCACGCGCAGGCGAATACGAAAATCAGGCCGACGATCTGCACCGGGATCAGCGGCTGGAACAGGTCTGCCACCGGCACATGCAGCGCCGCCGAAGAGCGCAGCACCGGGCCGGTCCAGGGCAAGAAGTTGACCCCGGCGGCCATGGCGCACACGCAGGCCAGGATGCGTTTGTCGATGCCCAGGCGGGTGTACAGCGGCAGCATCGCTGGCACCGTCACCAAAAAGGTCACGGCGCCGGAGCCATCCAGGTGCACCAGCAGCGCCAGGGTCGCGGTGCCCACCACAATGCGCGTAGGACGCGTGCCGACCGTGCGCAGGATGCGGTCGATGATGGGGTCGAGCATGCCGGCATCGGTCATGATCCCGAAGAACAGAATCGCGAACACGAACATGCCCACCACGGGGGCGACGTTCTTGATACCGGTGATGATGAACGCGCTGGTTTGCAGACCGAACCCGCCGAGCAGCGCGGCGATGATCGGCAACGCGATCAGGGCGACAAGGGGCGAGAGGCGTTTGCTCATGACGGCAGCGAGCAGGCACAGAATGGTGATGACTCCCAGAGTGGCGAGCATGGGTTACTCCAGAGCGGCCTTGGTGGCCGGTTATTGTTTTCCCCGGAGTATCAAAAGCACGCCAGCCTTTGTAAATTGGAATATTCAGCCCTGTGTGTTCGGAAAAACAAAATGAAAAACTCAGTCCAGCATATCCAGGCCTTCCTCGCGGTGGCGCGCCTGGGCAGCTTCGTTAAAGCCGCCAACGAACTGAATCTGTCGCCCTCGGCCCTCACCGTGCAGGTGCAGCAATTGGAAGAATGGCTGTGCGTCGCCCTCCTCGACCGCAGCCCACGCCATCTGAGCCTCACCGCCGCCGGCCGCGACGCCCGTGGCCCCATGGAAAAACTGCTGCTGGACCTGGACAACATCGTCACCGGCTCGCGCGATCTCGCGGCCCTGCGTCGCGGCGTGGTCACCCTCGCCGCCCTGCCCTCGGTGTGCGCCGACACCCTGCCCCCGGCCCTGCGCCTGTTTCGCGAGCGCTTTGCCGGGATCGAGGTGCGTCTGCATGACCTGGTGGCCCAGCGCATTCACGCCGAGGTCCGCGCCGGTGCAGTGGACTTCGGTATCGGCGTGCGCGCCAAACTCAGTCATGGCCTGGACTTTATGCCGGTGTTCAATGACCGGTTGTGCGCATTCGTGCCGCTGGATCACAGCCTCAGTTGCCACCGCCGGGTGACGCTGGCACAACTAGCCGAGCACCCGATCGTCCTCACCGGGCGCGACAGCAGCGTGCGCGAGCAAGTGGACAGGCTGTTCGATGAGACACGCTTGACGATGAACGCGGGGATTGAGGCCAACTACATGTCAACAGTGCTGGCACTGGTGCGCCAGGGATTGGGGATCAGTATTCTGCCGGAGTCGGCGGCGGACAGCCTGGAGGGATTGAAGCGCGTTGACATCGATCATCCCGGCGTTAACCGGGAGATCGGGTTGATCAGCCGCACGGGGATCGCGTTAAGCCCGGCGGCACAGCGCTGTTTCGAACTGCTGCATGAGCACTTATCTGAATAACGTTCGAACTGAATGTGGGAATCAGCGCATGGATCAATCCAGCATCGCCACATGCCCGGGATGGTCGGCCACCCGTGCCAGCCACGCCTGCACGCCCGGATAGGCATCCAGGTCAAACCCGCCCTCATGGGCCACGTGGGTGTAGGCATACAGCGCCACATCGGCAATCGAGAACTGCTCCCCCACCAGGTACGGCGTCAGCTGCAACTGGCGCTCCATCACCTTGAGCGCCTTGTAGCCGCCTTTGTGCAACTTCTTGTATTCCTCCTGACGCTCCTGGGGCAGCCCCAGGTAAAACTGGATGAACCGCGCCACCGCAATATACGGCTCGTGGCTGTATTGCTCGAAGAATTGCCACTGCAGCACCTGGGTACGCAGGCGCGGCTCGCTCGGCAGGAACTCGCTGCCGTCAGCGAGGAAGTTGAGGATCGCGTTCGACTCCCACAGGCAGGTGCCGTCTTCGAGTTCCAGCACAGGGATCTTGCCGTTGGGGTTCTTTGCCAGGAACTCGACGGTCTCTGTATCGCCGTTGAGAATATCCACGTCGATCCATTGATACGGGATGCCCAGCAGGTTGAGCATCAACTTGACCTTGTAGCAGTTGCCCGACTTGTAATCGCCATAAACCTTGTACATGAAGCTCCCCTTATGCCGCTTGCGCGAGCTGTGCTTGACGGACCACCGCGGCCAGACGCTTGAGCCCTTCATCCAGGCGGGCCGGGTCGATATGGCTGAAGTTGAGGCGCAATGAACCCAGGTGCAGGTCCGGCTCGGAAAAGAACGGCTCTCCGGGCATGAATGCGACGTCCTGCTCCAGTGCTGGCGCCAATAAGGTGCGGGTGTCGAGCGGTTGTTTCAAGGTCAGCCAGAAGAATAATCCCCCCTGGGGCACTTGCCAGTCGGCGAGGTCACCGAAGTGGCGCGTCAATGCAGTCTGGAATGCGTCGCGACGCTCGCGGTAAAAGCTGCGCAGTTCGGCCAAGTGCTGCTGATACTGTTCGGTACCGATCCACTGCATCGCCTGCCATTGGCCGACGCGGTTGGTGTGCAGGTCAGCCGATTGCTTGAGCTTGAGCAGGTGCGGGAACAGGTCCGGGCTGGCGATCAGGTAGCCCACACGCAGGCCCGGCAACAAGGTCTTGGACACAGTGCCGGTGTAGATCCAGCTGGCCTTTTTCAGGCGACCAGCGATGGGCTTGGCACTGCCGCCATCGAAGGTCAGTTCGCGATAGGGCTCGTCTTCGATCAGGGTCACGCCGAACTCGTCGAGCAGCGCCGCGACGGCTTCGCGCCTGGCTTCGCTGTAGCGCACCGCGGAGGGATTCTGAAACGTCGGGATCAGGTAGATGAACGCCGGGCGATGGCGTTCGAGGTTGGCGCGCAAGCTGACCAGATCGGGACCGTCAGCTTCCAGTTGCACAGTGAGGCAATCGGCGCCGAACAGTTGGAATATCTGCAAGGCGGCCAGGTAAGTCGGGCCTTCCAGCAGGATTTTAGTGCCCTTGTCGATATACAGCTTGGCCGCCAGGTCCAGGGTTTGCTGTGAGCCGCTGACCACCAGCACCTGGCTGACCTCGCACGGTACACCGAGGGCGCGCGCCTGCGCGGCGAGCAGTTCACGCAGTTGCGGCTCGCCCTCGCTCATGCCGTATTGGCCGATATTCAGCGGCATGTCATCCCAGTTCAGCGCCGGCAGCATGGTCTCGGCCGGCAGGCCACCGGCGAACGACATCACATGCGGGCGCTGGGCCGCCGCGAGGATTTCACGGATCAGGGAGCTTTTTAAGCGCGAAACACGTTCAGAGAAGGCCATGAAAGTCACCGGTAGCGAAGGCTGTGGGAAATACGTCAAACTGCTTGACCGAAATTACGACGACTTGCGTGGATACGTCAAGATGATTGACCTTAAAAATTCAACCAGCCAGCAGCAGGCCATGGAAGCATTCTTCTTCGGCTATCAGGCCTTTACCGCCAAGGCCGATGAAATGCTCGAGCGCCGGGGCCTGAGCCGGGTACACCAACGCATCGTGTTTTTCATCGCGCGTTACCCGGCCTTGAGCGTTAAGGAGCTGTTGGAATTGCTGGGCGTGAGCAAACAGGCGCTGAACATACCGCTGCGCCAATTGCAGGAAATGCACATGGTGGACAGCGTGGCGTGCGACACCGACAAACGTAAGCGCCTGTTGCAACTGACCGACGAAGGCCTGCGTTTCGAGCAGTCGCTGCGCCGCGAACAGGTGAAGTTGTTGCAGCGCGCATTCAGTGAGGCCGGCGAAGCAGCGGTGATGGGATGGCTGGCGGTCAATCAGGCCCTTGCCCGATAGCCTTGCACGTTCTCTGGTCAAGTTAATCGAAAACACTATTTGCTTTATTTGTATACAAAAGCATAATTCGCTTCGTGCTAGTTTCTGACCATATGGTCAACAAACTCGCCACTCCCTCACAGCGCCGCAGCCCAATCAGGTGAGCAGCGCTGGACATAACAATAAAATGCTTGAGGAGTACTCGCTGTGGATAGCCGCAAACCCGAAGCTTCTACGCTCGACCTCGCCGCGCCACGCAGCGGCTTGCTCGAACGCCTGTTCAAACTGAGCGTGCATGGCACCACTGTGAAGACCGAACTGCTCGCCGGCCTCACCACCTTCATCACCATGGCCTACATCATCTTCGTCAACCCCAACATCATGGCGGACGCCGGCATCGATCACGGCGCGGCATTCGTCGCCACCTGCATCGCCGCCGCGCTGGGCTGCCTGTTGATGGGCCTGTACGCCAACTGGCCGGTGGGCCTGGCGCCCGGCATGGGGCTCAATGCGTTCTTTACCTACACCGTGGTCGGCACGATGGGCTACAGCTGGGAAACCGCACTCGGCGCGGTATTCATCTCCGGCGTGCTGTTCATGATCCTCACCCTGTCGCGCATTCGTGAATGGCTGCTCAACAGCATTCCGGTAAGCCTGCGCCACGCGATGGGCGCCGGGGTTGGCCTGTTCCTCGGGGTCATCGGCCTGAAAACCGCCGGCATCATTGTCGACAGCCCGGCCACCCTGATCCGACTCGGCTCGTTGCATGAGCCGGCGCCGCTGCTGGCGGCGGTGTGCTTTCTGCTGATCGCCATTCTGAGCTATCACCGGGTGTTCGGCGCGATTTTGATCAGCATCATCGCCGTGACCCTGGCCGGCTGGGGCCTGGGCCTCGTGCACTACAACGGCATTCTCGCCGCCCCACCGAGCCTGGCACCGACCTGGATGGCAATGGACGTGATGGGTGTGTTCAATGTGAGCATGATCAGCGTGGTATTTGCCTTTCTGTTTGTACACATGTTCGACACTGCCGGTACACTGATGGGCGTTGCGCAACGGGCAGGCCTGGTGAATGCCGACGGCAGGATCGACAACCTGTCCCGCGCCTTGAAGGCCGACAGCGCGTCCAGCGTGTTCGGCGCCATGGTCGGTGTGCCGCCGGTGACCAGCTACGTGGAAAGTGCTGCGGGCGTCGCGGCGGGTGGGCGCACCGGGCTGACGGCGGTGACCGTGGGCATCCTGTTCGTGGCGGCGATGTTTTTTGCGCCATTGGCGGGCATGATCCCGGCCTATGCCACCGCTGGCGCGCTGATTTATGTGGCGATGCTGATGATGGGCAGCATGGCCCATATCAATTGGGATGAGGCCACCGACAGCATTCCGGCGATCGTCACCGCGATCATGATGCCGCTGACGTTTTCGGTTGCCGACGGGATTGCCCTGGGTTTTATTACGTACGTGGCGCTCAAGGCGGGTACCGGCAAGTACCGTGAGATTTCCGTCAGCCTGTGGGTGCTGTGTGCAATCTTTATCGCCAAGTTTGTATGGTTATGAAAACGTGCAGTCGCCAAACACTGGAGCAATGAAATGACGCTTGAAACCTGGCTGCTGTTCAGCGGCGCCGCACTGATCGTGATCCTGATTCCCGGCCCATTGTCGCTGCTGATGATCAGCAACAGCCTCAACTACGGGCTGCGTCGCTCGTACCCGGCGTTTCTCGGCGGGGTGTTTGCTTCAATCTGCCTGCTGAGCGCTTCGGCGCTGGGCCTGGGCGCGTTGCTGCTGGCTTCGGAGCACCTGTTCAACGCGCTGAAAATTGTCGGCGCGCTGTACCTGTTCTACCTCGCCTGGCAAAGCTGGCAGCAGTCGCGCCTGCCGGCCCAGGCAACCAACGTGCCGCAGGCGCCAGCCGTGCCGCGCTTTCGGGCGCTGTTTGGGCGCGCCTTCGTGCTGGGGGCCAGTAACCCCAAGGACATCCTGTTTTTCGCCGCCTTCCTGCCGCAGTTTCTCGGCAGCCAGCAGCCGTTCCTGCCGCAACTGCTGATCATGATCGTGACCTGGACGGTGCTCGACCTGCTGTGCAAGCTGGCCTACGGCCTGGGCGCCCATGGCGCGGCGCGCTACCTGCGCAGCGGCGCCGGCCAGAGCTGGTTCAATAAGGTCAGTGCCGCGTTGTTTTCCTGTGCCGGCGCGGCCTCGTTGATCAGTCGGTAACCGCCGTTTCCAGGCGGACTCATCCCAGATCTGCCGGTCGCAAAAAATACACCGTCGCTGGATCAATGCTTTGAATACCTGCAAACAGCTTGACCAGTCGACCCTCGTTCAGAGCCGCCATAACCGGCCTGAACGCGTGCGGATACACGACGCTTTTGTCTTGCAGCCAGGCATTGGAAAGTAATCGACCCCTACCCCTCTTCATGTCCAAACTTCTGGTATCCATCCATTTGGGCACAATGTAATAAAGGTTACCGGATGAGGGGTGTGTAGCCAGAAGATGGGGAAGATTGGGCGCATAAGCAAACTGCAGGGGAGGCTCCATGTGAAATCCCAGCGTCTGCAGCGTTCGCGTGGCGGCGTCGGCAGAAGCGGCTGCGCGCCTGAAAGTGACGGGGTCGCGGCCTGTGGTCTTGCGCAACAATGACGCGTCAAGGGCATGAGGCAGGTAAAAATCAATCCGCTCAAAACCGCCCACCTCACCGTCAACGCCGATGTAGAGACTGGTCACGCGCCGCGGATTCACAGGTCGAAGCATTGTCAATAAATCATCAGTGCGGGCCATCTGCCCTGCCGCTGCGGGCGTCCACCTGTCCAATGCGGCGCGTATGTTCAACAAGCGAGTGGTCGTCAGGGACGTCTGACCTGGATCAGCCAGTTCAACCAGCCTGTGTGCCGCCTGTTGAACGCTGGCGTTGGTCATGTCCGGGAACCTGGCTTTTATGGAGGCAGGCAAAGGCTCGCTGAACAGCGGTGCGCGGGCAGTCCACCGCAGGTCTTCGCCGAAGGTAAACAGCACAGGTTGCGCAACGGAACTGTCCCCCAAGCGCGCACCAATCCCTTCCAGGCGGTCAAAAAGCGATCCCGGCGGCTTGATGAACCTCACATTGGGATGGGCCTGCGAGCCGGCCGGAAAGGTCTCATAAAAAAACTCGCCTATTTTCAGACTTGGATTGACCGCACCTTGAACGCTGTAGAGTTTGCTGCCTGGAGATACGGGTGTCGCCTTGGCGGAGTCGAGCACTTGCCCCCATTCGCGCCAGGCACTCGACAGGTTGCGCGCCCGTCTGGCCAACTCTGCAGACGACACCCTGGGTGGCGCGCTCCAACTGACCGGAGTACGCAAAGGCGTAGGAGGCGCTTGCAATGGCGTAAGGCGCGAGCTTGGACCCGGCGTCGGCTCCGGGGCATCGGCCCCCAACAACCACTGGCGCGGCTCATCAATCAACAAAAACAGCTCATTTTCTCCAGGGGTCTGTCTGTTTTTGAAACGAAGCTGTTGCTCCCCTTCGCGCCGATACACGCCATAGCGCGAGCCTTCGGCATTGGTCATGAATTGTTCGCCCTCTTTGACAAACGAACCTCTATGGTTCGGCCTTTTCAGTTCGATCGCATCAGTGACAATCCCAGGCATTTTGTAGGGTTCCAGCCCGTTGCTGGTGATGGGTGATGGGGGCCGGTTAACGGACCATTCGCCCTGGCCTCGGTGGCGTCGCCTCAACTGTTTGAAGCCCTTGCTAAATAAGCCGGCAAAGGACCTCGCACCGACTTTGCCTAGTTGCGCAGTGCTCGCGGAAATAAACGTCATGGCTATTTCCAGGAGGATCTGGTGCAGGGCGATCAGCAAGTCCACCGCATTGTCGGCAGTGGTGCTGTGATAAAAACGCCGAGCGGCGAGCAGCGCTTCGTAGGACAACACGGCTATGGACACAAACGGTATCAGTGACAAAAACCCTCTGATCCTGCGACCTGCCTGTTCATCCAGTCGCCACTCACGATAAGCGTCCAGATACTCCCGGGAATTGGCTTCGGCACGGCCCTGGCGCTGCGCCTGCAAGACCTTTGCATGGGCCAGAGCGCCTACCATATTACGTGCGTCAGTTTCAGTCAGAGCCAACCAATTCGAGGGGTCTGCCCTTTGCTGCTCAAGGATCTCCGCTTGTATCTCGGTCAATGCCGTCGCCGGAAACACGCGGTGCGACTCAAACCATCGGTAGAGATGCCTGGCCAATAAAACCTCACGGGGTTCGTCAATCGGCGGCACCGCAAAGAGATTCAACTGCTCCAACATGGAGCGCCAAAGCCACTGCGGTTCAACCACCGGCCTGAGCTCACCCGGATAACCGGCAAGCGCCCTGAACTCGGAATCGGGCGCGATGTAGTGTGCCAGTTCGATGGCTTTTTCCCGGGGCTGCAAGTGAGTCATCAGCGCTGCAAGCAGCGCCTTGCGGTCGGGATATTCCGACAGCGCCGGGTAGTCGAACTGGCCTGGCCAATAAAGAAGGCACTGCTCACCCTCGCGGTCCTGAATCACTACAATCCCGGCAATGTGACGCGCCCATGGCACGGTCAGCGCCTCAAGCCTCAGGAAACAAAACCGCAACCCCGTTTTTGCCTTCACTGCGCGCTTGAACAGGCGCATGCCGTGCTCGCTCAGCTTCAGGTGTTCGGCATTGATCATGTCCAGTCGGGTTTGACGCTGAACGGGCCTGCGCAGCAGCTCATGGAGCAGAGGCGCGGTGTGCGCAGTCGTCTCGCGATCGCCCTCGCCATAGCAAACGTCGAGGATCCTGCGATCATATTGCCCACTTATGTCCAGCGCCGAGATGGTCTTGATCAGGTAATCCACAGACAAACGCGTGCGCCATGCCGGATCAAGGTAGCGCGCGCGGTTCAGCCGCCACCGCGTCCAGGGCGCCTGCGGATCGAGGTTGCTCAATGCAAGCTGCATAAAGCTGAACGTGCTGCGCTCTTTGCTGACCACGACTTTTGGCCCCGACTCACCTATGGTGCGTTCAGGATGACTGGCCCAGACACTGCTCACGTCATCGGGAATGTCGAACAATGGCTTGTCGATATCCAGCTCCGGATAAAAACCATCGACGGTCAACTGCCGGATCAGCAGCGCGCGAGCGAAGGTTTGCACGTCTCCCAGTTGCGTCACCAGATAACGCTGCAAATTGAGCTCACTGCGTTGCTGCTGACGTAAGTGACGTTCGTATCGCTTGCGCTTGGAGACCGGCAGACGGGTATGCCATGTCGGTAGCCTGGTCGCGAGCCTCGCGGCGACCATCACTGTATTCACCTGGGTCAACGCCTGCTCCCTCGCCTCGCTGGTCGGGACCTGCAGGCTTTGGGCGAACTCTACGGACAACAATGTCGTCGCCAGGACAGCGTCTGTGACCTCAGTAAATACCTTCGTGCCCTGCAAAATGTTCTGCCGCGCGTCAGTAAAACCTTTGATCTGTTCATTCAAGCCGGTCAGCAATACCTCACCTTCAATGTCCTCGAAGGTCAGCACCATCGGCTCGTCCGCCCTCAGCCCTCGGGCCCAGGCTCGCGCCGCGTTACGCTCGCCACGCCCGATGCACTGCCACAGCGCACCCGGTTCGCGCGCCTTGAAGCTAGCCTTTAAGCACCGCTCCAGCAGCGTAAGAGTCCTGAATCGTTGCAGTCCGCCTTCCACACCCGGCACATAGAGCAACGCCGCCTGACGGGCGTCTAGAGTTGAGGAAGCCGCATCCCTGACCAGCACGAACGCCGCCTGCAAGCGGTATCCGGGTTGACCGCGAGCACCGACGCTCATCGACAGTGCCCTGAAGCCGCAGGTGCGCCATTGCAACGGGTTCTCGACCAGCAGGCGGAGCCCATCCAGCAGCGTTTTGTCGATGAATTTCAATCGATACTGCAACTGGGCTTCTTTGATCAGGGCCGCGCCTCGGACCGATAGCAGGCGGCGTTGAATGCTCTGCTGGTCGTTGCAATCAGCGGCCCAGAATGCGTGGTCACCCAACCTGTGCTTGCTGCCTTCAAGCAAGGCCGATCCTTGCGCACGCAATGCCAACCATTGCTCGTGCTCGGCGGTGAAGGCCACATAGTCCGCGCTTTGCGCCTCAGGTTTCTGCGGGTCGAGCAAGGCGCCAACAGCACGTTCATACTTGCGCTGCTTCATTTCACACATGCGCAATGGCAAATGCCTGGAGAGGCTGGCGAAGCTGATCTCCAGATGTCGCTGTTTTTGATCGCGCACCAGTAGCTGTGCAAGCGCCGACCTCAAGCCCGGGGTTACAACGATCTGCCTGCGCCCTTGCTCCACCTCCAGCAAGCGCTCCGAGGGGCTCATGTACGCGCCCTTGATCGCATTGCCGGGAAACAGAAACGCGATATTGATATCCATCAGGGTTGCCAGTTCGTTATCCCATTGCACGTCCAGAAGCGCCGTGGCGCTGTGGGTGATGGCATCTTCGACGATCAACGGGCCCGCCTCACCCACCACGATGGGTAGCAACGACGCGGCGGTCACATCGGGCAGCTCATGGCGCCTGCGCAGCGGCAGCAGCGGCCACAATGCTTGCACATGAGCACTGACCAGCCTGGGAAATCGCCGCTGCCACTGCTCCAGAGTGTCGAACTCGTAAAACACCGGCGTCAGGCCCGGCAGGAACAGCACCTGTCGCGGATCGCCCTGCGCCCCGTCGTAGTAAAGATGCAAGGCACCGCTGAAGGGAATCGAGCCCTGCGAGCGGCCCGGACAGACCACTTGCGCGACGTTCAAATGGGCCCATTCGCCTCCTGCGCGTGCGCGCTGCGCAGGTGTCGGCGCTTCAACCATCGCCATGATCATCGCCAGTCCAGCATCGGACAATTGATTCAAGCCATGTGCCAGAACGGCCTGGTCAGCGATGAACGACCCGTACAATTCGCACCAGTGCTCCTTGCGGGAAATGAAGCGGCTGTTGGACAGCGCCTGCCAGGCGGCCGGCACCGAGGATTCGATCCGCTTCAGTAGATCCACATTCAGTACACGTCCCAGAACATCATCGGCCAGTTGCCTGGCCTGGCACGCCTCGCTCGACAGGCCCTGCCTGACGCAAGCGCGCTCGGCCAGCAACCTCATCACCGTATCGGTCAGACTGCGGCTCCACCGGGGTGCATGGGGAGACAGCGGCACATTGAGCAGCAACGAGTCGGGGTCCATCTGGAAGGTGTCGCGCAAGGTCTGGCGAATCAAGCGACTGATCCTGGGGGATGCTCTTTGCGCCTGTTGCAACAAATGGATATGACGCTCGCAACGTGAGTTGACCAGGTAGAGCTCATTGAGCTGCCGGCTGGATTTGGGCGTGGCGGTGAGATGATCAAGCATCAGACTGCTGTCGTGCTCACTGCGTCGTTGCCGTGGCGTGCTCTCACTGGCCGATGCCTGCTGTCCGGATTCCATGTCTACGTCCACTTCTGCTTGAAAAAAGCAGGGTAGAGAGGCGGCAGCGGACCCAGGCGCTATTTAAATAACGGCTGGCGGCGCGCCCTTTTGGGCAGACAAAAAAAACCCGCCGTGTGGGCGGGCAAAAAACCAACGAAGCGCTTGTGAGGCATGAGTCGAGATGACGCTCAACTGCCGCGATACGTTGAGTAGCTGTAAGGCGAAATCAACAAGGGAACGTGGTAGTGATCCTGTTCGGCGCTGATGCCGAAACGCAGCACCACCACATCCAGAAAAGCCGGCTCGGGCAACGGTACACCCCGAGCGCGGTAGTAATCGCCGGCGCTGAACTGCAACTGATAGACGCCGCTGCGGTAGTCGTCGCCCTGCAGCAGCGGCGCGTCGCAACGGCCGTCGCTGTTGGTCACGGCCGTGGCCACCCGTGCCAACTGCGCCCCCTCGACGCGGTACAGCTCGACCTGGATATGGCTGCCGGGGCAGCCGTGTGCGGCGTCCAAAACGTGCGTGGTCAAACGTCCCATGGCGTTATGCGCCTCCCGAAGTCAGTAGAAGAAGAGCCGCACTTTTTCAGGGCAACAAAAAGTCGGCGATGGCCGATTAAGACACTTTTTAAAAAAACTGTACACAATAATTTCAACACGCGCCCCGTCCCCTGCAGCAGCGAGCTCGCTCGCGAAAAACGTCAACGATAACGCGTTCGTTCAGCATAAAAGTGGCGTACTGGAGATCTTCGCGAGCAAGCTCGCTCCTGCAGTAGGATTTTTATGGATTAGCTGACCAGCCAGGCAAGTTTCTTGCAGTGATTCCTCCAGGAAAAAATGCAGAAATGCAGGCTTACAAATTTCGCATCAAGTTGTATACAATCACTCATTGCCGTGACGCCACCCCGTCTTTTCAGGGCCCGGCCGCCACACACCTGCTACCACGCACAAGAAGGAAGACTGCAGTGAGCGCTGACTACCCACGCGACCTGATCGGTTACGGCAGTAACCCTCCTCACCCCCATTGGCCGGGCAAGGCACGTATCGCGCTGTCGTTCGTGCTCAACTACGAGGAAGGTGGCGAGCGCAATATACTGCACGGCGACAAGGAGTCCGAAGCCTTCCTCTCGGAAATGGTCTCGGCCCAGCCGCTGCAGGGCGCGCGCAACATGAGCATGGAGTCGCTGTACGAATACGGCAGCCGTGCCGGCGTGTGGCGCATCCTCAAGTTGTTCAAGCAGTTCGATATCCCGCTGACCATCTTCGCCGTGGCCATGGCCGCCCAGCGCCACCCGGACGTAATCCGTGCGATGGTCGATGCCGGCCACGAAATCTGCAGCCACGGCTACCGCTGGATCGACTACCAGTACATGGACGAGGCCCAGGAGCGCGAGCACCTGCACGAAGCGATCCGCATCCTTACCGAGCTGACCGGTGAGCGCCCACTGGGCTGGTACACCGGCCGCACCGGCCCCAACACTCGGCGGCTGGTGATGGAAGAAGGCGGTTTCCTGTACGACTGCGACACTTACGACGACGACCTGCCCTACTGGGAACCGAACACCCCCACCGGCAAGCCGCACCTGGTGATCCCCTACACCCTCGACACCAACGACATGCGCTTCACCCAGGTGCAGGGCTTCAATAAGGGCGATGACTTTTTCGAGTACCTCAAGGACGCCTTCGACGTGCTGTACGCCGAGGGCGCCGAGGCACCGAAAATGCTCTCCATCGGCCTGCACTGCCGCCTCATCGGCCGCCCGGCACGCCTGGCCGCGTTGCAGCGGTTTATCGAATACGTCAAAGGCCATGAACAGGTGTGGTTTACCCGTCGCGTCGATATCGCGCGACACTGGCACGCCACCTACCCGTACACGGGAGTTGCGAAATGAGCGCCTTCAACACGCTGAAACCCTCGAGCCTGAGCCGCGAGGCGTTCGTCGCCGCGTTTGCCGATATCTATGAGCACTCGCCCTGGGTGGCCGAAAAGGCTTTCGACCTGGGCCAGGATGCGTCCATCGACCAGATTGAAACCCTGCATCAGCGCATGAGCGATATCCTGCTCAGCGCCGATCACGCCAGCCAGTTGGCCCTGATCAACGCGCACCCGGACCTGGCCGGCAAAGCCGCCGTCCAGGGCCAGTTGACCGAAGCCAGCACGAATGAACAGGCTGGCGCCGGTATTCACCAGTGCACGGCCGAAGAGTTTTCTCGCTTCACCGAGCTGAACCAAGCCTACAAGACCAAATTCAAGTTTCCCTTCATCATGGCGGTAAAAGGCAGCAACCGGCACCAGATCCTCGCTGCGTTCGAAACGCGCATTCATCATTCGGCGGACACCGAATTCAAATGCGCACTGGACGAGATCAACAAGATCGCGTTGTTCCGTTTACTCACCCTTTGAAGACCCGCCCCAGCCACTCAACTCAAGGCAGACAAGAAGAATGAAAGCTCACGC
The DNA here is from genome assembly GCF_036864995.1 of Pseudomonas trivialis. Classification (NCBI taxonomy): domain Bacteria; kingdom Pseudomonadati; phylum Pseudomonadota; class Gammaproteobacteria; order Pseudomonadales; family Pseudomonadaceae; genus Pseudomonas; species Pseudomonas trivialis. The sequence goes on from NZ_CP142151.1 coordinate 3,721,088, forward strand.
CGTACCTTTCGAGAAGTTCGTCAACCTCGCCGACGCCCGCCTGGGCACCCGGATTCTCTCGGTGACCGATGACTGGTTCGCCGACGCCAATCGCCTCTTCCAACCCACCCCGGCCGTGTGGAAGGAGGGCGTGTTCGATGACAACGGCAAGTGGATGGACGGCTGGGAGTCGCGCCGCAAGCGCTTCGAAGGCTACGACAGCGCGGTGATTCAGCTGGGCGTGCCCGGCTCGATCAAGGGCGTGGACATCGACACCTCATTCTTCACCGGCAACTACCCACCGTCGGCATCCCTCGAGGCGTGCTTCCTCGCAAGCGGCGAGCCGGATGACAACACCCAGTGGGTTGAGATCCTGTCGGCCGTCGAGCTACAGGGCAACAGCCATCACTTCCACGAGATCAACAACGACCAGGCGTTCAGCCACCTGCGCTTCAATATTTACCCGGATGGCGGCGTGGCCCGTCTGCGAGTGTACGGCGTACCGTTTCGCGACTGGTCGGCGGTGGGCGACAACGAACAACTCGACCTGGCCGCGGCCTTGAATGGCGGTCGTGCGCTGGCCTGTTCCGATGAACATTTCGGGCGCATGAGCAACATCCTCAACCCGGGTCGTGGCGTCAACATGGGCGATGGCTGGGAAACCGCGCGTCGTCGCACGCCCGGCAATGACTGGGTGATCGTTGCCCTGGGGCATGCTGGCGAGGTCGAGAAAATCATCGTCGACACTCTGCATTTCAAGGGCAACTACCCGGACACCTGCTCGATCCAGGCTGCTTTCGTGAAGGGCGGCACCGACAGCCAGATCGAAACCCAGTCGCTGTTCTGGCGCGAACTGCTGCCGGCACAGAAGCTGGAAATGCACGCCGAGCATACGTTTGCCGAGCAGATCAAGGCATTGGGGCCGATTACCCACATTCGCTTGAATGTGTTCCCGGATGGTGGGGTGAGTCGCCTGCGTGTCCTCGGTAAGGTTTCGAAGTAAGCGGTGGAGCCATCGCAGGCAAGCCAGCTCCCACAGTTGAAATGCATTCCCTGTGGGAGCCGGGCTTGCCCGCGATAGCACCAGACCAAACAACACAGCATTCGGATAAGAGACAGCCATGCGCACACTGATGATCGAACCCCTGACCAAAGAAGCCTTCGCCCCTTTCGGTGACGTTATCGAAACCGACGGCAGCGATCACTTCATGATCAACAACGGGTCGACCATGCGCTTTCACAAGCTGGCAACGGTAGAAACCGCCCAGCCTGAAGACCACGCGATCATCAGCATCTTCCGCGCCGACGCGCAGGACATGCCCATGACCGTGTGCATGCTGGAGCGACACCCGCTGGGCAGCCAGGCGTTCATTCCGCTGCTCGGCAACCCCTTTCTGATCGTGGTCGCGCCACTTGGCGATGCACCTGTATCGGGCTTGGTCCGCGCCTTCGTCACCAACGGCAGGCAGGGCATCAATTACCATCGCGGCGTCTGGCACCACCCGGTGCTGACGATCGAAAAGCGGGATGACTTCCTGGTGGTTGATCGCAGTGGCACAGGCAATAACTGCGATGAGCATTTTTTCCAAGAGGATGAGCGGTTGATCCTCGCCCCCCACCAATAAGAGAAGGCCGGATCACCCGACAACAAGGGTGACAGGCGAGAGGTAAAGACTGTGGAAGCACATCTGTTGGAATGGCTGAACCTCAGCGTGCGCTGGGTTCACATGATCACCGGCGTCGCCTGGATCGGCGCTTCTTTCTACTTTGTCTGGCTGGAAAACAACCTCAACCGCGTCAACCCCAGGGACGGCCTGGCCGGTGACTTGTGGGCGATCCACGGTGGCGGCATCTATCACCTGGAAAAATACAAACTGGCCCCGCCGACCATGCCGGACAACCTGCACTGGTTCAAATGGGAAGCCTATTTCACCTGGATGTCGGGCGTTGCGCTGTTGTGCGTGGTGTTCTACTGGAATCCGACCTTGTACCTGCTGGCGCCGGGCAGCAGCCTCAGCGGCACCGAAGGCGTGTTGCTGGGCATCGGCTCGCTGTTTGCCGGCTGGTTCATCTACTCGTTTCTCTGCGACTCGGCACTGGGCAAGCGCCCCGCCCTGCTCGGCCTGATCCTGTTCGTGCTGTTGATTGCAGCGGCCTACGGTTTCAGCAAGGTATTCAGTGGCCGTGGCGCCTACCTGCATGTGGGTGCGGTGATCGGCACGATCATGGTGGGCAACGTGTTCCGCATCATCATGCCCGCCCAGCGCGCACTGGTAGCGGCCATCGCCGAACACCGCACACCCGACCCGGCGCTGCCGGCCAAGGGCTTGCTGCGCTCGCGCCACAACAACTACTTCACCTTGCCGGTGCTGTTCATCATGATCAGCAACCACTTTCCGAGCACCTACGGCAGCCATTACAACTGGCTGATCCTGGCGGGGATTGCGGTGGCGGCCGTGCTGGTGCGGCATTACTTCAACACTCGGCACAACAGCCAGAAGTACGCATGGACCTTACCGGTGGGTGCCCTGGCGATGATTTGCCTGGCGTACGTGACCGGGCCCAAGCCAACGGTGGACGTGGCCAAGTCGCCGGCTGCCATCGAGTACCAGCCGTTGCCGGAAACCGCGCTGGGCGGTGGCTTGAAACCCGCCGCTCCCGCTGCACCACCTGCCGAACCGACACCGGCCCAGGCTGCCATCGATTTCGGCCAGGTGCACAGCGTGATCGAACAACGCTGCACTGTGTGCCATTCGGCCAGGCCCACCAGCCCGTTGTTCAGCACCGCGCCAGCCGGCGTAATGTTCGACACCCCGGCGCAGATCCAGCAGCAGGCCGCACGCATCCAGGCGCAGGCTATCGCCAGCCCGATCATGCCGCTGGGCAACATCACCCAGATGACCCAGCAGGAGCGGGACTTGATCGGCACTTGGATCAACCAGGGCGCGCACATCAACTGACAGGCTGACGCAAATCCAATGGGAGGGGGCTTGCTCCCTCCCACAGGGAAAGTGTTGTGCGCTGATGAAGCGCAATGCGTGACGCGTGCGCCGCAACGGCGCACTTGAGCCCCGGTGCGCGAGTCAGTATTCTCCGCGCCCGCTCGAATTGATTGCCACTGCCTGCCTTGGCGCGGCTCTTGCTATCAGTATCAAAGCTGACCGATCAGACGATTTTTGCAGCGAACCCAAAGGCGCCAGACCAGAGCGCCATTAGAAGAAACACACCACCTTAAACTCGGGAGCACCGAATGAAACCTATGTTCAAAGGCCTGATGCTGGCAGGATCCCTGCTGGCCGGCGGCCAGGCCATGGCCGATGATTTGCTGCAGTGGCAGAACAACAGCCTGACCTACCTGTGGGGCAAAAACTTTACGGTCAACCCGCAGATCCAGCAAACCGTGACCTTCGAACATGCCGACGCCTGGAAATACGGCGACAACTTCTTCTTCCTCGACCGCATCTTTTACAACGGCAAGGAAGACGGCAACGTCGGCCCGAATACCTACTACGGCGAGTTCAGCCCGCGCCTGTCATTGGGCAAGATTCTGGACAAGGACCTGTCGCTGGGCCCGATCAAGGACGTGTTGCTGGCCTTCACCTACGAGTTCGGCGAAGGCGATAACGAGTCCTACCTGCTCGGCCCGGCCTTTGATTTGAACATCCCCGGTTTCGACTATTTCCAGCTGAACTTCTATCAGCGCCAGACCGAAGGCAATCGCCCGGGTGACGGTGTCTGGCAGATCACGCCGGTGTGGGCCTATACCCTGCCGGTGGGCAACTCGAACATCCTGATTGATGGTTTCATCGACTGGGTGGTGGACAACGACCGTAACGCCCGTGGCACTTACCACGCCAACCTGCACTTCAATCCGCAGGTGAAATATGACCTGGGCAAGGCGCTGCACTGGGGCGAGAAGCAGTTGTATGTCGGCTTTGAGTACGACTACTGGAAGAACAAGTACGGCATTGAAGATTCCGGCGCGTTCAAGACCACCCAGGACACGGCGAGCTTTTTGGTCAAGTACCACTTCTAAACGTTGATGGGGGCAAGCCGAGGAATCGGGTGATTTCCTCGCGCTTGGCCAACGCATCACGCCTGCCCAACTCAATCAACTCGCTGCAATACCCTGCCTCGAACAGCAAGTAACTCAACACCCCCGCCCCGCTCGTCTTCGTCGCCCCCGGCCCCTTCAGAAACACCCGCAGCGCCGCCGGCAATTCCTGGCGATGCCGCGCGGCAATTTCATCGATCGGTTGGCTGGGCGCGATCACCAGCACCTCCACTGACGCAACGCCGGGCGCGGCATGACTGAACTGGTTCAACCGCTCCAGCAACTCGATATCGCTCTCCAGGCTGTCGATGAACGTGCTGTTGAGCATATGCCCGCCGATCTGCGCCAGGGTCGGTTGCTGGCCGGTGAAGCTGCGCGGCATCGACGGTTCATGACTGCGCGGATTGCCGCTGACGCCCACCACCAGCACCCGGCTGGCGCCCAGGTGCAGGGCCGGACTGATCGGCGCGGATTGGCGCACAGCGCCGTCGCCGAAGTATTCCTGGTCGAGTTTTACTGGAGCGAACAGAAGAGGGATCGCGGAGCTTGCCAACAGGTGTTCGACGGTCAGTTGCGTGGGGACGCCGATGCGCCGGTGGCGCAACCAGGCCTCAATGGTGCCGCCGCCCTGGTAGAAGGTCACCGCTTGCCCGGACTCATAGCCAAAGGCTGTGACCGCCACCGCATGCAGGTGCTTGTTGCGGATCGCCTCATCGATGCCCGGCAAGTGCAGTTTGTCCTGCAACAGGTCGCGCAGGGGCGAACTGTCGAGCAACGCCACCGGAAATTGCCGGCCAATGCCGAGCAGGCTGTGGATGAAAAATCGACTGGCCTGGCGCATCACCCCGGGCCAGTCGCTGCGCACCACCTGATGGCTGCCAAAACCTTGCCAGAACGCCGTAAGCCGTTGGATCGCCGCGCGAAAATCCATTGCGCCACTGGCCAGGCTCACCGCATTGATCGCCCCGGTCGAGGTGCCGACGATGACTGGAAACGGATTGGGTGCTCCGGGCGGCAACAGTTCGGCAATCGCCGCCAGTACCCCCACCTGATAGGCCGCTCGCGCCCCGCCGCCGGAAAGAATCAAGCCTGTGACCGGTTCGGCTGAACGCATTGCATCACTCCATGTGGGGGGAAAACGGTGGTTATCGACGACGTTTTTCGTACAGCTTGGGCTCGCCCGGTGGCCGGCTCTTGAAGCGGCGGTGGGTCCACAAATATTGCTCGGGGCATTCACTCACAGCGGCTTCGACCCACTGATTGATGCGCAGGCCGTCGACTTCATCGCTCTCGCCGGGGAAGTCGGTCAATGGTGCGTGGATCACCAGGCGATAGCCGCTGCCGTCGGCCAGACGCTCCTGGGTGAACGGCACCACCAGCGCCTTGCCCAGTTTGGCGAACTTGCTGGTGGCGGTCACTGTGGCGGCCTGGATGCCGAACAGCGGCACGAAAACGCTCTGCTTGGCGCCGTAGTCCTGGTCCGGCGCGTACCAGATGGCGCGGCCGGCGCGCAGCAGCTTGAGCATGCCGCGCACGTCTTCGCGCTCCACCGCCAGCGAGTCGAGGTTGTGCCGTTCGCGGCCACGGCGCTGGATATAGTCGAACAGCGGGTTACCGTGCTCGCGGTACATACCGTCGATGGTGTGTTTCTGGCCGAGCAGGGCCGCGCCGATTTCCAGGGTGGTGAAGTGCAGGGCCATGAGGATCACGCCCTTGCCGTCCAACTGCGCCTGCTTGAGGTGTTCAAGCCCTTCGACGTGAGCCAGACGCGCCAGGCGCTGGCGTGACCACCACCAGCTCATGGCCATCTCGAAGAAGGCGATGCCGGTGGAGGCGAAATTTTCCTTGAGCAGACGCTTGCGCTCCCGGGCGGACTTCTGCGGGAAGCACAGCTCGAGGTTGCGCGCGGCAATGCGGCGACGCTCGCCGGCCACGCGGTACATGCCCGCACCCAGCAGGCGACCAATGGTCAGCAGCGCACGGTACGGCAATTGGGTGACCAGCCACAGCAGGCCGAGCCCCAGCCATAGCAGCCAAAAACGCGGGTGAAAAAATACAGCTCGAAAACGCGGGCGATCCATTACAGATTCCGGTAAAGACAGGGCCGCGCATTCTACAACGGTTCGACTCGGCTTGCGGCCAGTGGATGTTCTCGTTATAAGTCTCGACACTTTTCGTGACAAGCCGCTTTTGCCGACCATGAGCCAAACCGAACCGCTAGACCAAGATCCCGTGTTCCAGCTGAAAGGCAGCATGCTCGCCATCACCGTGCTGGAACTGGCCCGCAACGACCTCGACGCCCTGGATCGCCAGCTCGCCGCCAAGGTCGCCCTCGCGCCGAACTTCTTCAACAATGCCCCGCTGGTACTGGCCCTGGACAAACTGCCCGCCGGCCAGGGCTCTGTCGACCTGCCCGGCCTGATGCGCGTCTGCCGCTCCCACGGCTTGCGCACCCTGGCGATTCGCGCCAGCCGGATCGAAGACATTGCCGCGGCCATCGCAATTGAATTGCCAGTATTGCCACCGTCCGGCGCACGCGAGCGTCCGCTGGATCCAGGCGAAGGCGAGGTGAAGAAAAAACCGGAAAAACCGGCGGAACCGCTGATCAAGCCTACAAAGATCATCACCACCCCCGTACGCGGCGGGCAGCAGATTTACGCCCAGGGCGGCGACCTTGTTGTAGTCTCCTCGGTCAGCCCCGGCGCGGAACTTCTCGCCGATGGCAACATCCATGTATACGGTCCGATGCGCGGCCGTGCGCTCGCCGGCATCAAGGGTGATACCAGGGCCCGTATTTTCTGCCAGCAGTTGACCGCTGAGCTGGTATCCATCGCGGGTCAGTACAAGGTTGCCGAAGATTTACGCCGCGACCCGCTGTGGGGGGCCGGGGTACAGGTCAGCCTGTCGGGCGATGTGTTGAACATCACCCGTCTTTAACGGATACTGCCGCATTTTCCAAGCATCTCTAGACTCTGATAGCAAAGCGAAACCGGCAATACTTGCGTAGGAATAACTGAAAGTTGGCGTCCCCCGTGGAAACCGAGTCTTTTTCCTGCACAGGCTGTCCGCCTGCAGCGAGTTTCAAGAGATGTTTTTCAGGGGCTGAAAAGTCCTTTTTCCTTAGGGGTGAAACACCTTGGCCAAGATTCTCGTGGTTACATCCGGCAAGGGTGGTGTGGGTAAGACCACCACCAGCGCCGCTATCGGTACCGGCCTCGCACTGCGCGGCCACAAGACAGTCATCGTCGACTTCGACGTCGGTTTGCGTAACCTCGACCTGATCATGGGTTGCGAGCGCCGCGTGGTGTATGACTTCGTCAACGTGGTGAACGGCGAAGCCAACCTGCAGCAGGCCCTGATCAAGGACAAGCGTCTTGAGAACCTGTACGTGCTGGCCGCCAGCCAGACCCGTGACAAGGACGCGCTGACCAAGGAAGGCGTAGGCAAAGTCCTCGCCGAACTGAAGGAAACCTTCGAATACGTGGTGTGCGACTCCCCGGCCGGTATCGAAACCGGTGCTCACCTGGCGATGTACTTCGCCGATGAAGCCATCGTGGTCACCAACCCGGAAGTGTCGTCGGTACGTGACTCGGACCGCATGCTCGGCCTGCTGGCCAGCAAGTCCCAGCGCGCCGAGAAAGGCGAAGAGCCGATCAAGGAACACCTGCTGCTCACCCGCTACAACCCTGAGCGCGTCAGCAATGGCGAAATGCTCGGCGTGGAAGACGTCAAGGACATCCTCGCGGTGACGCTGCTGGGTGTGATCCCGGAATCCCAGGCGGTGCTGAAGGCGTCCAACCAGGGCGTGCCGGTGATTCTCGATGACCAGAGCGACGCCGGCCAGGCCTACAGCGATGCGGTTGATCGCCTGCTGGGCAAGACCGTTGACCATCGCTTCCTCGACGTCAAGAAGAAGGGATTCTTCGAGCGTATCTTTGGAGGCAATTGAACAATGAAATTTCTCGACTTCTTTCGCGCCAACAAAAAGCCAAGTACCGCGTCGGTCGCGAAAGAGCGTCTACAGATCATCGTGGCGCACGAACGCGGCCAACGCAGCACCCCGGATTACCTGCCGGCCTTGCAGAAGGAACTGGTTGAAGTGATCCGCAAGTACGTCAATATCGGCAACGATGACGTGCATGTCGCCCTGGAAAACGACGGCAGTTGCTCGATTCTGGAACTCAATATCACCCTGCCTGATCGTTGATCGAACAGGCGGCCGCTGCGGCGGCTCGGTCACCTTGATCCCTTTAGGGGAGCCGGGTGGTCGAGCCGCCGTTGGCGTTTGTTACGAGGCTGTTTAATGCCGCTGTCCAACATCCATATCCTGCATCAGGATGCCGCCGTCCTGGTGGTGAACAAACCTACCCTGCTGCTCTCGGTGCCCGGTCGGGCCGACGACAACAAGGACTGCCTGATCACCCGTCTGCAGGAAAACGGCTACCCCGAAGCGCGCATCGTGCATCGCCTGGACTGGGAAACCTCGGGGATCATCCTGCTGGCGCGGGACGCGGATTCCCATCGCGAACTGTCTCGCCAGTTTCACGACCGCGAAACAGAAAAAGCCTACACCGCCCTGGCCTGGGGCCAGCCGGCACTGGACAGCGGCAGCATCGACCTGCCCCTGCGCTATGACCCGCCGACCAAGCCGCGCCACGTGGTGGACCACGAATTCGGCAAGCACGCGCTGACCTTCTGGAAGGTGCTGGAACGTTGTGGCGACTGGTGCCGCGTGGAGCTGACACCAATCACCGGGCGTTCGCACCAGTTGCGCGTGCACATGCTCTCGATTGGCCATCCGTTGCTGGGTGATGGCCTGTACGCCCACGAGCAAGCCCTGGCCGCATGGCCGCGCCTGTGCCTGCACGCGAGCATGTTGAGCTTTACGCATCCGCAAAGTGGCGAGCGCTTGCGCTTCGAGTGCCCTGCGCCTTTCTAAACCGCAAACACAGTCAAATGTGGGAGCTGGCTTGCCTGCGATAGCGATCTGTCTGTGCTAAATACATGGGCTGATACACCGCCATCGCAGGCAAGCCAGCTCCCACATTAGCCTTGCAGGGTTCTCAAGAGAGCAGCTCCACTTCAAATGTGGAGCCAATACGGTAAACTCCGCGCACTGCTGTCTGGAGCTATTTATGCGCGAAGCGTTGAATCAAGGCCTGATCGACTTTCTCAAGGCCTCCCCTACTCCCTTTCATGCCACTGCCGCCCTCGCCCAGCGTCTGGAAGCGGCCGGCTACCAGCGTCTCGACGAGCGCGACACCTGGGCCACCGAGGCCAACGGTCGCTACTACGTCACCCGTAACGACTCCTCGATCATCGCCTTCAAGCTCGGCCGTCAGTCGCCGCTGCAGGACGGCATCCGCATGGTCGGCGCCCATACCGACAGCCCATGCCTGCGCGTCAAGCCTCAGCCCGAGCTGCAACGCCAGGGCTTCTGGCAGTTGGGCGTGGAAGTCTACGGCGGCGCACTGCTGGCACCGTGGTTCGACCGTGACCTGTCGCTGGCCGGCCGCGTGACCTTCCGCCGCGACGGCAAGGTCGAGAGCCAGCTGATCGACTTCAAGCTGCCAATTGCCATCATTCCCAACCTGGCCATTCACCTGAACCGTGAAGCCAACCAGGGCTGGGCGATCAATGCCCAGACCGAACTGCCGCCGATCCTCGCGCAGTTTGCCGGTGACGAGCGCGTGGACTTCCGCGCCGTGCTCACCGATCAACTGGCCCGCGAACACGGCTTGAACGCCGATGTGGTGCTTGACTACGAGCTGAGTTTTTACGACACCCAAGGCGCGGCCGTGATTGGCCTGCACGGCGACTTCATCGCCGGCGCACGTCTGGACAACCTGCTGTCGTGCTACGCCGGCCTGCAGGCCCTGCTCACCAGCGACAGCGACGAAACCTGCGTGCTGGTGTGCAACGACCACGAAGAAGTCGGCTCTTGCTCGGCCTGCGGTGCCGATGGCCCGATGCTCGAACAGACCCTGCGCCGCCTGTTGCCCGAAGGCGAAGAGTTTGTGCGCACCATCCAGAAATCCCTGCTGGTGTCGGCGGACAACGCCCATGGCGTGCACCCCAACTATGCGGAAAAGCACGACGCCAACCACGGCCCCAAGCTCAATGCCGGCCCGGTGATAAAGGTCAACAGCAACCAGCGCTACGCCACCAACAGCGAAACCGCAGGCTTCTTCCGCCACCTGTGCATGGCCCAGGAAGTGCCGGTGCAGAGCTTCGTGGTGCGCAGCGACATGGGCTGCGGTTCGACAATCGGCCCGATTACCGCCAGCCACCTGGGCGTGCGTACCGTGGACATCGGCCTGCCGACATTCGCCATGCATTCGATCCGCGAGCTGTGCGGCAGCCATGACCTGGCGCATCTGGTGAAGGTACTCGGCGCGTTCTACGCCAGTCGCGACCTGCCCTGATGTGGAAGGGGGCTTGCCCCCTCCCACAGGGTTCTGTGTGCACCTGACCTGCACTGTCGTGCACAAGACCTTCGCCAAACTGGCCGAATGCCGCGTGCAATCGTACACTCGGGCCACTCGTCGTTTTCAAGGTTGACCGCCTCGTGCTTTCCCGTCTGTTTGCCCTGCCCTGCTACCTGTTGATCGCCCTGCTCACTCTGCTGCCGCTCTCACCTGCGCAGGCCGTGGGCCTGCCCGGCCTGCTGGGCAGCGGCACCAAGACCCAACCCCAGGCAGAAGTGCCGCTGGGCCAGTCGCTGGACGAGGTGATCAAAACCCTCGAAAACGACCAGCAGCGCACCCAACTGCTAAGCGATCTGAAGAAACTGCGTGCCGCCACGCAAAAGGCCCAGCCGGCGGCCGAGCAAGGCGTGCTGGGGTTGATCGGCAGTACGTTGACGGGCCTCGAATCACAGTTTTCCGGGGCTGACAGCCCGCTGGGACGCTGGTCCAGTGAAGTCGACCAAGCCAGGGACGAATTGAGCGCCCTGATGCTGCCGGCCACTGAATGGCTGCCGATCATCTTTGGTTTTGCCTTGATTCTCGCAGTGTGGAGCCTGCTGGCTGCCGCGCTGATCTGGCTGAGCCACCGCCTGCGCGAGCGCTTTGGCCTGCCCGAGGAACTGCCGCAACACCCGCGTACCTGGGACATGCTGCGTTTCGCCCTGCGCAAGCTTGGCCCGTGGCTGATCGCGCTGGTGATCACCGTATATCTGAGTTACGCGCTGCCCTCGTCGCTGGGTAAATCCCTGGCGATGGTGCTGGCCTATGCGTTGGTGGTGGGCACCTGTTTCTCGGCGATCTGCGTGATTGCCTTTTCCCTGCTCGATGGCCCGCATCGCCATCGCGCGCTGTACATCCTGCGCCATCAGGCCTTCCGTCCGTTGTGGCTGATCGGCAGTTTCGCTGCATTCGGCGAAGCCCTGAGCGACCCGCGCATGATGCAGGCTCTCGGACAACACCTGGCTCATACCGCCGCAACCGTGGCCAATGTGATGGCCGCGCTGTCCACCGGCGTGTTTATCCTGCGCTTTCGCCGGCCGATTGCGCACCTGATCCGCAACCAGCCGCTGTCGCGCCGCCTCAATCGCCGCGCCATCAGCGACACCCTGTCGATCATCGGCTCGTTCTGGTATCTCCCGGCACTGCTGCTGGTAGGCATCTCGCTGTTCGCCACTTTCCTGTCTGCCGGCGACACCAGCACCGCCCTGCGCCAATCGTTGCTGTGCACGGTGTTGCTGGTGTTGTGCATGGTCATCAACGGTCTGGTGCGCCGCCACGCCCTCAAGCCGATGCGCGGGCACAAGCGCCATGCGCTGTACTCCGAGCGCCTGAAAAACTTCGTCTACACCCTGGCCCACCTGGCGGTGTGGCTGGTGTTCATCGAACTGGGCCTGCGGGTATGGGGCCTGTCACTGATTCGCTTTACCGAAGGCGACGGCCATGAAATCAGCGTCAAACTGTTCGGACTGGGCGGCACGCTGCTGTTCGCCTGGCTGATCTGGATCCTCAGCGACACCGCGATCCATCACGCCCTGACCCGCTCGCGCAAGGGCCTGGCCAATGCGCGTGCGCAGACCATGATGCCGTTGATCCGTAACGTGCTGTTCGTGACCATCTTCATCATAGCGGCCATCGTCGCCCTGGCGAACATGGGCATGAACGTCACGCCACTGCTGACCGGTGCCGGTGTGATCGGCCTGGCCATCGGTTTTGGCGCGCAGTCGCTGGTGGCGGACCTGATCACCGGCCTGTTCATCATTATCGAAGACTCCCTGGCCATCGATGACTACGTGGACGTCGGCGGCCACCTCGGCACCGTCGAGGGCCTGACCATCCGCACCGTGCGCCTGCGCGACATCGACGGCATCGTGCACACCATCCCGTTCAGCGAAATCAAGAGCATCAAGAACTACTCGCGGGAGTTCGGCTACGCGATCTTCCGTGTGGCGATCCCCTACAACATGGAAATCGACGACGCGATCAAGCTGATGCGCGATGTCGGCCAGAAGATGCGCAACGACCCGCTGCAACGGCGCAATATCTGGTCGCCGCTGGAGATCCAGGGCGTTGAGAGTTTCGAGTCGGGCAGCGCGATCCTGCGCGCGCGGTTCAAGACAGCGCCGATCAAACAGTGGGAAGTGTCGCGGGCGTTCAACCTGGCGCTCAAGCGGCAGTTGGACGAGGCCGGAATGGATCTGGCGACGCCGCGTTTGAGTGTGCAGGTGGTGACCGCTGGCACTGTGCAGGAGAAAGCTCAACAACAATAAATTAAGGAGAGGTCCTTATGCGCTTAACCGGTCTGACACATCAATGGGTTTTCGGTATGTTGTGCGGCGTTGCCAGCAGCGCGGTGATTGCCGCCAGCAGCGGCCAGAACAGTGCCCGGGAGGAAATCGCCGCCCAGGCAAAAGCGCTTGAGCCGGCGCTGCTGGAAACTCGACGCGACATTCATGCCCACCCTGAACTGGGCAACACCGAAACCCGCACGGCCGAACTGGTCGCCAAACAACTGCGGGAGCTAGGTCTTGAGGTCAAGACCGGCGTCGCACGCACTGGTGTGGTCGCGGTGCTCAAAGGCGCACTCCCCGGCCCAACAGTCGCCTTGCGTGCCGACATGGATGCACTGCCGGTGAAGGAAGTCGCTGACCTGCCCTTCGCCTCGAAAGCCAAAGGCATCTACCTGGACAAGGAAGTCGACGTGATGCACGCCTGCGGCCACGACGCCCATGTCGCAATCCTATTAAGTACGGCGAAAATTCTGACAGGCATGCGCGAGCGCCTGCCCGGCACAGTGGTGTTCTACTTCCAACCGGCCGAGGAAGGCCCGAGTGATTTCATCCCCGACGGTAAAAATACCTGGGGCGCAAAAATGATGGTGCAGGAAGGCGTTATGAAGTCGCCCAAGCCAGATGCAGTATTCGGCCTGCATGTGTGGGCCGGTGTACCCGCCGGCCAGATTGCCTACCGCCCGGGCCCGACTCTGGCCAGCTCGGATGATTTGCGCATCAAGATCCTCGGCAAACAAACTCATGCCGGTCGCCCTTGGGACGGCATCGACCCGATCACCGTGGGCGCGCAGACCATTGTCGGTCTGCAAACCGTGGTCAGCCGCCGCACCGATATTTCCTCTTTCCCGTCAGTGGTGAGCATCGGCACCATCAATGGTGGCACGCGCTACAACATCATCCCTGAGTCGGTGGACATGACCGGCACCATTCGCTCCTACGACTATGGCATCCGCCAGAAACTGCACGCGGACGTGCGACAGACTGTCGAAAAAATCGCCGAAAGCGGTGGCGCCAAGGCCGAAGTCACCATCATCGAAAAGTACGACCCCACCATCAATAACCCGGCGTTAACCGAGAAAATGCTGCCGAGCCTGCGTTGGGCAGCGAAGGATGAGGTTGTGCAGGGTCCCTTGGTGGGCGGGGCCGAGGACTTCTCGTTTTATGCCAAGGAGGCGCCGGGGCTGTTTGTATTCCTGGGCGTGACGCCGAGAGATCAGGACATGAGCAAGGCTGCGCCGAACCACAATCCAGGGTTCTTTGTGGATGAGTCGGCGCTGGTGGTGGGCGTGCGGACGCTGGCGTCGCTGGCAACGGATTACCTCTACACCAATACACTGCAATAACTGCACGAACACACTGTGGCAAGGGAGTTCTCTCGCCACAGTGTGTCCACATTCACATGGCTGGGTGGTGTATCAGTTGACCAGCGCGGCGCCATCCATTTTCTGGCGCAGGCTCAACGGACGCATGTCGGTCCAGGTTTCTTCGATGTAAGCCAGACACTCCTTCTTGAAGCCGCTCTTGCCCACGGTGCACCAGCCTTCCGGCACGGCTTTGTAGTCAGGCCAGATGGAATACTGTTCTTCATGGTTGACCACTACCTGAAACAGGATGTCGTCGCGGTCAAATACTGAGGTCATTGCTGTTCTCCATCGCTCAAAGGCTGGCTGCGCACCACGCGCAGCGCTGATATCTGTAGAAACGTACCGGCCGTGTAAAAAATTAGAGGCCGGCGACGGCCGCAGCCAGGGCGCGGCCGAAGATGTCGGCAACGCGGTCGACCTCGGCAGCGGTAATCACCAGCGGCGGTAGAAACCGCACCACGCTGCCATGGCGCCCGCCCAGCTCCAGGATCAACCCACGCTTGAGGCATTCGCGCTGTACCAGCGGCGCCAACTGGCGATGCACCGGCGGGTGGCCCTGGCTATCGGGCGCGCCGTGCGGGTCGACCAGCTCCACCCCCAGCATCAGCCCGCGACCACGGATATCGCCCAGGTGCGGGTAATCGCGCTGCAGGATGCGCAGGTGCTCGCCGAGGCGTTCGCCCATGGCCGTCGCGTGAGCCGGCAGGTCATGTTCCTTGAGGTAGCGCATCACCGCCGAACCCGCCGCCATGGCCATCTGATTGCCGCGAAACGTACCGGCATGGGCGCCCGGGAGCCAGGTGTCGAGCCAGTCGCGATACACCACCACCGCCAGCGGCAGACTGCCGCCGATGGCCTTGGACAGCACCACCACGTCCGGGATGATATCTGCGTGCTCAAAGGCGAACATCTTGCCGGTGCGGCCAAAGCCGCTCTGGATTTCATCGACAATCAACGCGACCCCCGCCTGCCGGGTGATGCGGCGCAGGCCGCGCAGCCAGTCGAGATCGGCCGGGATCACACCGCCTTCGCCCTGCACCACTTCGACAATCACCGCCGCCGGCAGCAACACCCCGGCTTCGGGATCGTTGAGCAGGTTTTCCAGGTAATGCAGGTTGACCCGCACACCTTCCGCGCCGCCCAGGCCGAAAGGGCAACGGTAGTCATAGGGATAAGGCAAAAATTGCACGCCATTGCCGAGCAACGCACCCAAGGGTTTTTTCGGCCCCAGGCTGCCCATCAGGCTCAGCGCGCCCTGACTCATGCCGTGGTAACCGCCCTGGAACGACAGCACCGTGCTGCGCCCGGTGGCGGTGCGTACCAGCTTCAACGCCGCTTCCACCGCATCGGTGCCGGTGGGGCCGCAGAACTGGATTTTCGCCTCCCGCGCCAGCTCGGCCGGCAGCAGGCCGAACAGGTCCTGCACGAACTGATCCTTGACCGGCGTGGTGAGGTCCAGGGTGTGCAATGGCAGCTCATCGGCCAGCACTTGCTGGATCGCCTCGATCACCACTGGGTGGTTATGCCCCAACGCCAGCGTGCCGGCGCCGGCCAGGCAATCGATGAAGCTGCGGCCTTCGACGTCTTCCACGTAGATACCCTTGGCCCGCTTGAGCGCCAGAGGAATGCGCCGGGGGTAACTGCGGGCGTTGGATTCCTGTTGGCGCTGGCGGGCCAGGAGTGGGGTTTCGTCGAATTGGTAGAGCGTTTCGGCGGGGTGCGCCGGGGTGGTTTCGATACGGCTGGTAGCGACTGACATCTTTCGAATCCCTCAATACGCTGTTTGGATGCTTGATTTGGAGACGCTTGAGGGTGGGGGGATTTAGGGGGCTTTTTTGGTTAGTTGAGTGCATATCCGATATTTGGGTGATGGCGGCTTCAAGCAAAACGCCCTTGCCCCACCACTCGGCACCTCGCCTGCGTGCGGCCAGCGTGGTTGACGGGGCGCCTGAGATCAAAAGCCGTGTGATATCCATCAGACAAATGGAGATCCAAATGTGGGAGGGGGCTTGCTCCCGATGGCAGTGGGTCAGCGACCAATAAGCTGACTGACACTCAGCCATCGGGAGCAAGCCCCCTCCCACATTTTGTCTCCGAAGTGAACCGGCGCAAGGGCGGAACCCTAAGCCGCCGTGACCTGAAGAACGGATATACCCCCAATCAAAGCCCCCGATACTTCTCATTCAGGGCATACAAAATCGCACACGTCTCAGCGTCCAAAATCCCGCCATAATCCCTACTCCGAAAATGCATCTGAAACGCCCGCGTCCGAAGCTCAAACGCCTGACGGTTCGAAGCCGCCTTATACCCATACCGCTGAAACGCCCGTTCCACCTCCACCTCCGGCGGCAATCCGAGGTTAAACCGCCGCTGGTACATCACCCGGGTGGCCTCATCAAACCAGGCACCCACCCCCGCTTCGAACAAATACCGCCACGGCAACTGCGGCCCCGGATCACTCTTGCGCCAATACGCCACATCCGAATGCCCAAGAATGTCGGTCGGCCCCACCTGTGGATACCGTCCAAGCACATCGCGCACCAGCGCAATCAATGCCTGCACTTGCTCCGGGGCATACGCAGGAAACGTGAACACCCCCTTGTCATCCCGCGCCAGGTTGACGATCTCCACACCCATCGAACGACTGTTGAGGTTGTCCCGCCCACCCCAGTGGCTAACCCCGGCATGCCACGCCCGCTGGTCTTCCTCCACCAGGCGAAACACGCGCAACTCGTCATACCCGGCAGAGCGATAGCCGGATTCATTCGGGTCGGGCAACAGGTAGTGGGCGCTCACCCCATCCTGGGTCAGGGTGCGCAACGAGGAGGCAAACGGCGCGGCGGTGTAGTGCAGGATTACCTGCTGCACCTGCTCGCCGTTGCGCTGGTTGAAACCTGTGGCGGGGAAACTGCTGTCAATGACCAACATAAGAACCATCCTTTTCAATACAGGCCGAATCGTTCAGCCCGTTCAAGCGCAAAAAAATTACCGCCATCCTGAAGGCTTGCACCTCAGGATGGCGGTAACTATCTGGCACCTGGAAAAGGAAAATCAGCGCCGCAGCGGCATGCCCAGTTCGACACGCAAACCATCGGGCTGGCTGTCGAATTTCAATGAGCAGGAACAGCGTTGCACGATCGCCTGCACGATTGCCAGGCCCAGGCCACAGCCTTCGCTGTTGCCATTGCGCCAGAAGCGCTGGGTCAGGTATTGCAGGTCTTCGCTGGAAATCTGCTTGCCATGGTCGCGCACGCGGAAGATCACACTGTCGGCGGCGGTCAGCACGCTGAGTTCCACACGGGTATCGGCCGGGGTATGGCGCAGGGCATTGTCGAGCAGGTTGCGCAGCGCAGCGACCGCCAGGCCCACCGGCATTTCCACCGGGGCGGCAGAGAGGTTGTCCGGCAGGATCAGGTCGATACGCCTGTTATCACCGGCATTCGCATCCTGGATCGCCAGCCTGGCGACCTCTTCGGCGCTGGACTGCACGCCGTCGTCGAACGACAGGCTGCCCTCCACCCGCGCCAGCAGCAGCAATTGCTCCAGGGTGCGGTGCAGGCGGTCGGCGCCTGCCTCGGCATGGGCCAGCGACTGGTCGCGGGCCGCGCCATCGGTCATGCGGGCCACTTGCAGGTGGGTCTTGATCGCCGTCAGCGGGCTGCGCAGTTCGTGGGCGGCGTCGCCGGTGAGGCGGCGCTCACGCTCGATGGTCTTGGCAATACGCTGCAACAGTTGGTTCTGCGTGTCGAGCAGCGGTTTGAGTTCGCTGGGCAATGGGTGAATCTGCAGCGGCTCGAGGGAGTCGGCACTGCGCCGCATCAAGGCATCACGCATACGATTGAGCGGCAGCAGACTCTGGCCGATGCCCAGCCACAACAGGCACAGGCACCCCAGCATCGCCGCGCCCACCGGCACCGAGGCCGCCAGCAGGATTGACGTGTTCAACGCTTCGCGCTCCGCATGGCGGTCGGCGGTGGTGATCAACAGGTCGCCACGGCTGAGGGTAAAGCTGCGCCAGGCCACGCCGTCGATCACCTGGTCACGAAAGCCGCTCTGGTGCGACTCCAGGCCCTCGTCCGGGGTGGTGTGGCTGCGCGCGAGGACCTCCCCGCGCAGGGAGCTGACCTGACAGGCCATGCCACCGGGCACATGCAGGTGTTCGGCACTGAAACGCGCGCCGCCACTGACACTGGCCAGGCCCGGCATCTGCTCGGTCAGCCCCGCCACCATGCGCGCCGACGCGACCAGACGCTGGTCGAGGGAAAACATCATCTGGTTACGCAGGTCGTTGAGCATCCAGGTCGCCGCCAGCGCCCAGATCAACACAAAAGCGGCGCCCAGCTTGAAGGTCAGGCGCAGGCGCAGGCTTTTCACGAAACCTTCTCTCCCTCATCCGGGCGACCTTCATCGGCAGCCCCCAGACGGTAGCCGAGGCCACGCACGGTCTCGACAATGCCATTGCCCAATTTGCGCCGCAGGTGATGGATATGCACATTGAGCGCGTTGCTTTCCAGCTCGTCGCTGAAGCCGTAGACGCTGTCCTTGAGCTGCTCGCTGGAAAGCACCCGGCCCTTGTTGTGCAGCAAGGCCTGCAACAAAGCCTGCTCACGACGCGACAGATCCACCGGCTGGCCGCCGAGGAAGGTCTCGCGGCTGCTGGGGTCGTAGGCCAGACGGCCGTGCTCGATCAGGTTGACGCTGCGTCCCGCCACCCGGCGCAGCAGGGTTTGCAGGCGGGCTGCGAGTTCGCGCAGATCGAAGGGTTTGAGCAGGTAGTCGTCGGCACCGGCTTGCAGACCGTCGACACGATTGGTTACCGAATCCCGTGCGGTGAGGATCAGCACCGGGATTTCCAGGCCCTGGCTGCGCTGTTGCTGCAGCAGCTTGAGACCGTCTTCGTCGGGCAGGCCGAGGTCGAGCACCATGATGTCGAACGCTGCGGCCTTGAGCATCGCCCGCGCCGCGCCCGCGCTCGCGACGCGCTCCACGGTGAAGCCCTGGGCGGTAAGGCCGGCCACGATGCCGCTGGCGATCAGTTCATCGTCTTCACAGACCAGTACGTGCATGCTGAACCCTTCATGAAAGATGGCGTGATTAGAGAATGCAGGGATTAAGCGCGCATTATGCCGCCAATGTTGGCAACACCCGCTGATCCGTACACTCTAGAATAGCGCCCGGTTAATCATCGGTTAATCAACGCCACACATTGTGTGCCTCAACTTGTACGGGATTAAGGCTTGACCATGCGGCATCTGTTTACCTTTTTGCTGGTAATGCTCGCGGGATTCGCCCAGGCCGCGCCTGGCAACCCTTTCGAAACCAAACCCGATTTCCTCCCTGTGGGCAAGGCATTCACCTTTACCTCCGAACGCCTGGAAAGTGGCGAGACCCAGTTGTATTGGCAGATTGCCGACGGTTATTACCTGTACCAGCAACGCATGAAGTTCGAAGGCCTGGCCGAAAAGCCGACGCTGCCCAAGGGTGAAGCCCATAGCGACGAGTTCTTCGGCGAGCAGGAAGTGTATCGCCAGGGCCTCGAAGTGAAGATCCCCGCCGGCGCCACCGGCCAACTCAAGCTGGGTTGGCAGGGATGCGCCGATGCGGGCCTGTGCTACCCGCCGCAATCGATCACCGTCGACCTGGGCGGCAACCCGGCCGTAGCCACCGCCCAGGCTCAGGACCAGAGCCTGGCCAGCGGTCTGCAAGAACGCAGCCTGGGCTGGAGCTTGCTGGCGTTCTTCGGCCTGGGCCTGTTGCTGGCGTTTGCCCCTTGCTCATTGCCGATGCTGCCGATTCTTGCGGGGCTGGTGGTGGGCAGTGGCGCCAGCCCGCGTCGCGGCCTGGCCCTGGCCGGCAGCTACGTGGTGTGCATGGCGCTGGTGTATGCCGCGCTGGGCGTGCTGGCCGCACTCGCCGGCGCCAACCTCGCCGCGCTGTTGCAAACCCCGTGGATCCTCGGAAGTTTCGCCGCCCTGTTTGTGATCCTCGCCCTGCCGATGTTCGGCTTCTTTGAACTGCAACTGCCGACCTTCCTGCGTGACCGCCTGGACAACGTCAGCCGCCAGCAAAGCGGTGGCAGCCTGGTGGGCGCCGGCATCCTCGGCGCCTTGTCCGGCCTGCTGGTGGGCCCGTGCATGACCGCGCCACTGGCCGGCGCGCTGCTCTATATCGCCCAGAGCGGCAATGCGCTGCATGGCGGTCTGATCCTGTTTGCCATGGGCATCGGCATCGGTGTGCCGCTGTTGCTGCTGGTGACCGTGGGCAACCGCTTCCTGCCCAAGCCGGGCACCTGGATGAACGTGCTCAAGGGCGTCTTCGGTTTCCTGTTTCTGGGCACGGCCGTGCTGATGATTCGCCCGGTGGTCGGCGACAGCGTGTGGCTTGGCCTGTGGGGCGCACTGGCGCTGGTGATGGCCTACTGCGGCTGGGGACTGGCGCGTGAATACGGTCTGGCCGCCAAGGTATTTGGCGCCGGCTCCGTGGTGCTGGGCCTGTGGGGTGCGGTGCTGGTGGTGGGCGCAGCCGGTGGCAGCGACGACCTGTGGCAACCGTTGAGCGTCTACAGCGGCTCGCGCGCCGCTACCGCCGAGGCACACGACGCCTTCACCACGATCAACGACCCGGTTGCCCTGCAAAATCAGCTCGACAGCGCCAGGGCCCAGGGCCAGTGGGTGCTGGTGGACTACTACGCCGACTGGTGCGTGTCGTGCAAGATCATGGAAAAACAGGTGTTCGGCAACGCTGAGGTGATGCAGGCCCTCAAGGACGTGCGCCTGCTGCGCCTGGACGTCACCGCCGACAACGCCGCCAGCCGCGAACTGCTCGGCCGCTACAAGGTGCCGGGGCCGCCAAGCTTCGTGTGGATCGGCCCCGACGGTGAAGAACGCCGCGCCCGGCGCATCACCGGTGAAGTTGACGCCGATGCCTTCCTGCAACGCTGGACTCAGACCCGGGACGCCCGCTGATGCTGACCCTGACCATCGGCACCTTCGCCATCGCGCTGAATCACATCCTGTTGATCAGCGCGCTGATTCTCGCCACCCTGGTGGGCTGGCGTGTGGCCAAGCGTGGCGGTGAGAACCCCGAGTCGGTGCTGTTCAGCGTGTTTCTGCTGGGCATGCTCGCGGCGCGGGTAAGCTTCGTGCTGATGTACTGGAGTGACTACCGCAATGACTGGCTGCAGATGGTCGACCTGCGCGACGGCGGTTTTCTCGCCTGGCCCGGCATCATCGCGCTGGTGCTTGCCGCCCTCGCCTACGGCTGGCGCCGCCCGGCCCTGCGCAAACCGCTGAGCGCGGGCGTCATCACCGGGCTGTTGTTCTGGGGCATCACCAGCCTGTCGCTGAACCTCTACGACAAGGGTTCGCAACTGCCATCGATCACCCTGCGCACTGCCGATGGCCAGGAGGTGCAACTTGCCGATTACAAGGGCGGCCCGCTGGTGATCAACCTGTGGGCCACCTGGTGCCCGCCGTGCCGTCGCGAAATGCCGGTGCTGGAACGCGCGCAACACCAACGGCCGGACGTGACGTTCCTGTTCGTCAACCAGGCCGAAAGCATGCAAAGCGTCAGCACCTTCCTGGCCACCCAGGGCCTGACCCTCGATAACGTGCTGTTCGATGCCAGCGGCCGTCTCGGCCAGGCCGTGGGCTCCATGGCCTTGCCGACCACCTTGTTCTACCAAGCCGATGGGCGCCTGATCAACAGCCACCTGGGCGAGTTGTCCCAAGCCAGCCTGGCCCGCGCCCTGGAACCCTTCGACACCGCCCCACAAAGGAAACCCACATGCCAAGCCTCCGCCACCTGCTGACCCTGCTGCCGCTGACGCTCGCGGCCACCCTGGCCCAGGCCGAAGACTGGCCGGCGCCGATCAAGCAGATCGAAGCCAAGGGCGCCAAAATCCTCGGCAAATTCGATGCCCCGAGCGGCCTCACCGGCTATGCCGCGCAATACCAGAACCGTGGCATGGCCCTGTACCTCACCGCCGACGGCAACAGCGTGATCGCCGGTAACCTGTACGACGCCCAGGGCAACGACCTGAGCAGCGCGCCCCTGGAAAAACTGGTGTATGCGCCAATGGCCAAGGAAGTCTGGGCCAAAATGGAAAAAAGCAGCTGGATCCAGGACGGCGACACAAACGCGCCTCGCATCGTCTATCTGTTCAGCGACCCCAACTGCCCTTACTGCAACATGTTCTGGGAACAGGCGCGTCCGTGGGTGAAGGCCGGCAAGGTGCAGTTGCGCCACATCATGGTGGGCATCATCCGCGAGGACAGCGCCGCCAAGTCCGCCGCGCTGTTTGCCGCCAAGGACCCGCAAAAGGCCCTGCAAGAACACGAAGCCGCCGGCAAGGGCAGCAAGTTGCAGGGGCTGGACAAGATCCCGACAACTATCGAAGCCAAGCTCGAGGGCAACATGAAGTTGATGGAAGAGCTGGAGTTGTCGGCGACGCCGGCAATTTTCTACCTGGATGACAAGGGCGGGTTGCAGCAACAGCAGGGAGCGCCATCGCCGGACAAGTTGATGAAGATTCTCGGGCCAAAATAAAACGTCCAGTCGTTCCCTCGCACGAGGGAACGACCCTTTGACATCAGTTCACTGTCACCCGTAATAGCGCATAGTGAAATTATCAAAAAATGAATGATCACTGACTTCCACTACCATTGAACAAACCGTTTTGCCGAGGGGTGGAACATACTCAAGCCACATACCTGCAGAGTCATCTCCGGGATACACCAGGCGCTGGAGCAGATTGTTATCCTCATCAAAATAAGTCACTGCGGCATCCTGTTGCTTGGATGTCCATGAGTACTTCAAGTAGACCAATGCATTTTTAAACACGAAACGATGGATTTGCGGTGACGGCAGTTTGTGTATATCCAGCACCACTCCGTAATGGTTATCCGATGCAAATGCGTGGTTATGAAACTGAACAATACCCGCAGTCGCCTCACCGTGCTCAAAGGTAATCGTCATCGTCGGTGTATCCACACCGCCCTTGGCTGGAAACGTGCTTAGGGTCTGCGCTTCAAATTTCTCCTCGATTTCTATCAGACGCAGCTTGACCATAAGCTCCAACTCAGGAAAAACAACCATTGGCCCCTCTTCACAGCACGCTTCCACTGAGGTCTTGAATACGAAGACCAACTGGCTATTGTCGGCCAGCTTCGCCAGCTCGGTGCGCGGAATAACACGCGACACCCCATTTTCCACTTCGTCCGCCGTAATTGGCTCATCCGCCATCAAGGTGATGGTGTAGGGGGAGCCATTTTTCAAGGTGCCCCTGGCTTCCAGCCAGCCCTTGTGCCCCGCCGTCATGAAACTCCATTTTCTCACCTTGACAGTGGCGTCACCCGTGAACTTGCCCAGGTCCAATACACCCTCTATTGCCTCCGAGACTTCCGGTATCGACGACGTCGCGGGCACACTGAACTTTAGATCGGTAAACACTTCACAGACACGGGTCACGGTGCTTCTGGTGGTTACCGTCCTGGTAATTTCAGGACTGTTCAGCTCCGGCAGAGGCTGACCACATTGATTTGCACTCTTGGACGTTAACGATTGGGTCACGATAAGCCTCCATATCCAGCAAAATAATCACTTTCTATAAGATGAGATCGTTCAGAGCGAATGGCCGCTTACGTGCGGGCACTGCACTTGGAAGTTCCGCTAAACTTCCTCGACGAGCAGATAATCAATAAGGTAGTCATTACCTACAGCACCGGGATCACGTTCGTGACTATTGAGCACCAGTAGCGCGAAATTGCTGCTCGCCACGAAGGTGCCAGAAAGAGTAACCCAGGTGTTGGGATCAGTAAGCACAGCCGTACTCGTGATGGCTACGTTGTCTACTTTCAATGAAAGTTTTGGCGTTGGATCAGCGGTGTTATACCGGCGAACACTCGCGGAAAATGCATACGTAGTGCCGCTTTCCAAATCATCAAACTCCCGATGCAAAATGACCCCGAGATTTTTACTGGTATAGGTGTAGTTTAAAACGGCGTAATTCTCGGTGCCGTCGCTTGCCACACCCAACGATTCAAAAGAAAGGTCCCTTGGGTCCGGAGCTCCCGGCCCTCTTTCCCACCGTCCAAAAGTCTTGTCATTGAAATCCGTCAGGTCTCGATAATACTTGCGCAGCGTATAGGTCGACTCCGGAAAAGTAATCACCGGCCCGTCTTCACAACAGGCATCCACCGTGGTTCTGAATACGACAGTCAACTCGGTCTTGCTAGGAAATTTATTCAGCTCTTTACGTAAAAGCGGGCGCGATACCCCGTTTTTTTCATCATTATCCGTAAGCGGCTCACCGCTCATCAACTTGATAGTATGCGCAGTGCCATCCTCCAGAAGCCCCGTAACCTCAAGCCATCCAGACTGCCCTGCTTTCATGAGGTCCCACTTTTCCACGACAACAGCGACGTTTCCTTCGACACCACGCAACGTCAACACGTCATCAACGGCCTCGGGTACATTCGGTTTCGATAACGCTACGGGCACACTGAAGTGAAGGTCGGTGATCACTTCGCAGACACGGGTCACGGTACTTCTGATCGTCATGACCTTAGTGATTTCAGGACTATTCAGCTCCGCCGGTTTCTGATCACATTTAATTGCACTTTTCGAAGTTAACTGTTTATTAGTCACTGTAAGCCTCCAGGTCCAGCTAAATAGTCGTCATCCTTAAAACAAGGTCTATTTACTGCCTGAGCGCCAGAAGCTGTCTACTGTCAAAGTTGACAGGTACTTCAGGCCAGCGGCTGGCGAAGCCGCCCCGTCAAAGCCCCTCCAGTTCGGCCATCAAATCACTCAACCGGTCCACCTTCTCCACGCTGATCTCATTGCCCGCCAACCCCTCGATATACTCGGCCAACTCCGCCACCGTGCTGCACTCGAACATCGCCCGCAGCGGCACATCCCGTTGCAGGGTTTTCTGCACCCGCGAGGCGATCTGGGTGGCGAGCAACGAGTGGCCGCCCAGTTCGAAGAAGTTGTCCTGCACCCCTACCCGCTCAACCTTGAGCACTTCGGCCCAGATGGCGGCCAATGTTTCTTCCAGCGCAGTGCGCGGCGCCAGGTAGTGCTGGCTGTGCAACTGGCCGATCTCCAGGGCCGGCAGCGCGTTGCGGTCAAGTTTGCCGTTGGCGTTCAGCGGCAGGCGGTCAAGCCATAGCCAGTGCAGCGGCACCATGTATTCCGGCAGTTCAGCGCGCAGGCGTTGCTTGATGCGATCCAGGCGTTCGCCGGGGTCAAGCGCCGCGTCGGCAGGCACCAGGTAGCCCACCAGGTGTTTGCCGTTGACGCCCTCCTGCACGCCCACCGCCGCGTCGCGCACTTCGGGTTGTTCGTGCAGACGCGCTTCGATTTCACCCAGCTCGATGCGGTAACCGCGAATCTTCACCTGATGGTCGATACGCCCCACGTACTTCAGCACGCCATCGCTGCGGCGCCGGGCAAGGTCGCCGGTGCGATAGAGACGCTCGCCCGCCGCGCCGAACGGGTTGGGCACAAACGCCTGGGCGGTGCGCACCGGATCGCTGACATAGCCGCGGCCCACGCCGGTGCCGGCCACGCACAACTCGCCCACGGCGCCTTGCGGCACCAGATCCAGCGCACCGTCCAACAGGTACAAACGGTTGTTGTCGGTCGGTGTGCCAATCGGCAGGTACGTGCCGCGTGTCGAGGCCAGGTCGACGCGGAAGAACGCCACGTCGTCCGAGCATTCAGCCGGGCCGTAGGCATTCACCAGGCCAATCTGCGGATAGCGTTGCAGCCATTGATGCGCCAGCTCCGGCGGCATCGCTTCACCCGTCGGCAGCATCCAGCGCAGCCCGTCCAGGCTGACGCGCTCCTGGGCCAGCATGCCCTGGATCAGCGACGGCACGCTTTCCAGCACGGTAATGCCTTGGGCCTGCACATGTTCGAGCAAGCCCAGGGGATCATGGGCGATGGCATTCGGCACAATATCCACCCGCGCGCCGAACAGCGGCGCCGCGAGAAATTGCCACACGGAAATATCAAAGCTTTGCGAAGCGGTCTGCGCGATGACATCCGCCGGCGACAGGTCCAGGTACGGCACCTTGCTCAACTGGTTATTGAGCATGCCACGCTGTTCAACCATCACGCCTTTTGGCTGACCGGTAGAGCCCGAGGTGTAGATCACGTAGGCGAGGTTATCCGGCGCACTGTAAACGCCCGGATTTTCACCACGGGCCGGCACCTCTTCCCATACCAGCAACTGGCAATCGGTGCCTTCAAGCAACTCGACGGCCTGTTCGCGACACGCTTCACTGCACACCAGCAACGGCGTGCGGCTCAGCGCAATGATGCGGCTCAGCCGCTGAGCAGGCAGGCCCGGGTCCAGCGGCAGGTAACCGGCACCGGCCTTGAAGCTGCCGATGATCATGCCCAGCAAGTCGAGGTTGCGCTCGGCCAGCAACGCCACCGGTTGATCCACGCCGACACCCGCGCTGATCAACGCATGGCCCAGGCCGTTGCTGCGGCGGTTCAGTTCCTCATAGGTCCATCGCTGGTCCAGGCAACTGGCGGCAATGCGCTGCGGATGCTGCGCCACCTGTTCTTCGAACAGCTCAACATAGCTGCGCACCAGCGGGTAATCCTGTGCGCTCTGGTTACAGCCCTCCACCAGGAAGGCACGCTCCTGCTCGCCGATCAGCGGCAAGTCGGTCATGTCGCCGTGAAAGCCCTGCATCAGCGCCAGCAGCAGGCGTTTGAACTCACCGAGCATGCCTTGCACGGTGGTTTCATCGAAGTAACGCTGGTCGTAGGACAGGTGCAAACCGAGGTCATCGCCCGGATAGCACACCGCCGTCAGCGGGAAATTGGTGTGGGTGCGGCCGGAATCCGAGGTGGCGTTCAGGCTCTGTGCGCGGTCCAGCACCGAGGTGTCCACCGGAGCGTTTTCGAACACGAACAGGCTGTCGAACAGCGGCTGGCCCTTGGGCAGCTCGCTGTGTTCCTGAATCGTCACCAACGGCAGGTATTCGTACTCGCGCAGTTGCATGTTGCTGTCGAGCAGGTCGCTCAACCACTGGCGCACGCTGCAGGGCTGGTCGTCCTCGGGCAGCTTCACCCGCAGCGCGATGCTGTTGATGAACAGGCCAACGGTGCGTTGCATCTCGGGCATGTCCACCGGGCGCCCCGCCACGGTGACGCCGAACAGCACGTCACGTTCGCCGCTCAAACGCCGCAATACCAGGGCCCACGCCGCCTGGGCAAAGGTATTGACGGTCAGTTGATGGGCCTGGGCCAGTTCGCGCAGTTGCGCGCCGTCACGGGCATCCAGCCGGGTGTAACAGTCGCCCACCAGCATGCCGCCGCTGTGGCCTGCATGCTCGCGCAGAAACGGCCGGTCGCTGGGGATCGGCGTGGTGCGCTCGAAACCCTGCAGGTTGCGCTGCCACCACTGGCGCGCTTCGTTGAGGTCCTGGCGTTGCAGCCAGGCGATGTAGTCACGGTAACGTGGCGGCGTGGTCAGTTGCGCTGCGCGGCCTTCGCCCAGGGCGAGGTAGATCTCGAAGAAGTCGTTCATCAGCAGCGAACGGCACCAGGCATCGATGAGGATGTGGTGGTTGCTCATCATGAACCAGTAGCGCGCTTGGCCCACACGGATCAGGCGCAGGTGGAACGGCGCCTCGTTGAGCAGATCGAACCCGGCTTCACGCTCCTGCTTGAGCAACGCTTGCAGGCGCGGCTCGTGCTCATCTTCGCGGTCGCCGCTCCAGTCCAGGTACTCAATCGGCGTGTCGCCGGGTTTGTGGATCACTTGCAGCATGTCTTCGCCGACGTTCCAGCAAAACGACGCACGCAGGGCCTCGTGGCGTGCGATCACCGCTTGCCAGGCCTGGGCGAAACGCTCGGGGTCGAGCACGCTGTTGATGCGGTAGCGGTCCTGCATGTAATACAGGCCGGTGCCCGGTTCGAGCAGGGTGTGCAGCAGCAGGCCTTCCTGCATCGGCGTCAGCGGGTAGACGTCCTCAATCCGGTTCGCCGCCACCGGCAGGCTGTCGAGCTGCCCCTGGCTCAGGTGCGCCAGGGGGAAGTCGGACGGCGTGAGGCCAAAAGCTTCGTCTTCCAGGCAATGAGCGATCAGGCCTTGCAGCTCGGCCAGATACCCATCGGCCAGCGCGCGAATGGTCTGCGGCTCATGGCGTTCGCGGCTGAAGGTCCAGCGCAGCACCAGTTCGCCGCCGTACACCTGGCTGTCGACGCTCAGCTCATTGGGCAGCGGCGCGTCCGGGTCGTGCGCCAGGCCGGCCGACTCATCCAGCGGATGGAACAGCGCGTCGCTGCCAAAGCTCTGGTCGAACTGGCCGAGGTAGTTGAAGGTAATGGGCGCATCCGGCAGCGCCGCCAGGGTCTGTTGGCACAGGTCGTCGGCCAGGTAACGCAGTACGCCGTAGCCCAGGCCTTTATGTGGCACGCCGCGCAGTTGCTCCTTGATCGCCTTGATCGAATCGCCCTGCGCAGCTGCCGGTGTCAGGCGCACCGGATAGGCGCTGGTGAACCAGCCGACGCTGCGGGTCAGGTCGATGTCATCGAACAGTGCTTCGCGGCCGTGGCCTTCCAGTTGGATCACGGCCGAGTCGTGACCGCTCCAGCGGCACACCACCCGCGCCAGGGCGGTCAGCAGCAGATCGTTGACCTGAGTGCGGTAAGCGCTCGGCGCCCGCTGCAACAACTGGCGGGTGCGCTCGGCATCCAGGCGCACGCTGACCGTCTCGGCATCGCGGTTGCGCAACGCGCCCTGTGGCCGTGCCACCGGCAACAGCGAGGCAGGCCCGGCCAACTGACGTTGCCACAGGCTCAACTCTTCACGCAGGGATTCGCTATGGGCATACGCCTGCAAGCGTGCCGCCCACTCGCGCAGCGCGCTGGTCTTGGCCGGCAGGCTGACGGAGCGGTCTTCGCTCAGTTGGCGATAAACGTTCTGCAGGTCTTCGAGCAACACGCGCCACGACACGCCATCCACCACCAGGTGATGGATCGCGATCAGCAGCCGTTGCTGCCCCTCGGGACCGTCGACCAACAACGCACGCAACAGCGGACCGTGCTGCAGATCGAGGCTGCGCTGAGTTTCGGTGAACAGTGCGGCGCATTGCGCCATGTCCTGCACCTGCGCCTGCATCAGCACGCCACCGTGCGGCACGCCCAGGTGTTCGGCGTGCCACTGCGCATCGCGCCGGGTGAAGCTCAGGCGCAGTGCATCGTGATGTTCCAGGACCGCCAGCAACGCCTGCTCCAGGCGATGAGGGTCGAGCAGTTGCAGCGGCTTGAGCAGCAACGCCTGGTTCCAGTGCTCACGCGCAGGGATGTCAGTGTCGAAGAACCAGTGCTGGATTGGCGTGAGCGCCGAGGCGCCCGTGAGCACCCCTTGCTCGGCCACTACCTGCTCGGCGCGCGTGGCGACGGCGGCCAGGGTGTGCACGGTCTGGTGCTGGAACAGGTCGCGCGGGCTGAAGTGAATTCCAGCCTGACGCGCGCGGCTGACCACCTGGATCGACAGGATCGAATCGCCGCCCAGTTCAAAGAAGTTATCGTCGAGGCCAACCTGTTGCACGTTCAACACCGCACACCAGATGGCGGCCAGGGTGCTTTCCAGTGCGGTGCGGGGCGCCACGTACTGTTGGCGATTCGCTTCGGGATCGGGCTGCGGCAAGGCGCGGCGGTCGAGTTTGCCGTTGGCGGTGAGCGGCATGCTGTCGAGCACAATCAGGTGCGCAGGCACCATGTAGTCCGGTAACTGCGCCTTGAGGTGCGCCTTCAGCGCATCGCGCAACGCGCCGTGCTCCGCATTGCTGACCAAATAAGCGACCAGTTGTTTGCCGCTCGGCGCATCCAGCGCCAGCACCACCGCTTCACGCACGGCCGGGTGTTCGAGCAGGCGGGTTTCGATCTCGCCCAACTCGATGCGAAAGCCACGAATCTTTACCTGATGGTCGATGCGGCCCAGGTACTCGACCAGCCCGTCGGCACGCTGGCGCACCAGGTCGCCGGTGCGGTAAAGGCGACCGCCCTCGCGGGCAAACGGGTCAGCGACAAAACGCTCCGCCGTCATGCCCGGCCGTTGGTGATACCCCTGGGCCAGACCGGCACCGCCGACGTACAGCTCGCCGGTTGCGCCTTGCGGCACCAGGGCCAGGTCGGCGTCGAGAATATAGGCGACGCGCGCGCCGATGAGGCTGCCGATCGGTACGCTGGCAGCACCCTCCTCCAGTTGCTCCGGCGCCAGGCTGGCGAGCGGCATCACCACGGTTTCGGTCGGGCCATAGGCATTGAAAAACACCTGCGGCTGGAACGCGGCGCGAATACGCTGCAGGTGTTCACCGGTCAGCGCTTCGCCACCGGTGATGCACATGCGCACCGGCAACGTCTGCTGCTGTGTGGCCAGCCATTGCGCCAACTGGCTGCCGTAGCTGGGGGTAAAGCCGAGAATACTGATGCGATGGGTACGGATCAGCGCGCAGATTTCCTCGGCATCCCACTGCCCCTGGGCGCGCAATACCACCTGCGCGCCGCTGAGCAGCGGCACCAGCAAACGCTCGGTGGCGGCATCGAAGTTGATCGAATAAAAATGCAGCTCGCAGTCGTCCGGGCGCATGCCGAAACGCTCGATCACCGCCTGGCAATGCATGGCGATTTCACCGTGGGACACCACCACGCCCTTGGGTTTGCCAGTGGAGCCCGAGGTGTAGATCAGGTACGCCTGGTGTTGCGCCAGGCTGATAAACGGCAGCTCATCGGCCGCGTAGTTCGCCAGCGCCGACAGGTCATCTTCCAGGCACCAGCAGGCCACGCTCGCCGGCAATGGGCCAAGGGCTTCGAACATCGGCGCATCGCTGAGCAACAGGCCGATGCCGCTGTCTTCGATCATGTAGTGCAGACGGTCCAGCGGATACTCCGGGTCCAGCGGCACGTAAGCGCCGCCGGCCTTGAGGATCGCCAGCAAGCCGATGACCATTTCCAGTGAGCGCGGCAACGCCAGGCCCACTCGCACCTGCGGGCCCACGCCGCGCTCGCGCAGTACCCAGGCCAAGCGATTGGCGCGCGCATCGAGTTCTGCGTAGGTCAGGGTTTCACCGGCAAAGGTCAGCGCTGGTGCGTCGGCACGCTGACGCACCTGCTGGCTGAACAGCTGCTGGAGGCACTGGTCGAGACGGTGCTCGCCGGCTTCAACGCCGAGGCTGTCCTGCAATGCACGCTGCTCTACTGCGGTGAGCAACGGCAATTCGCTGAGGCGCTGCTGCGGATCGACGATCAGCGCTTCGAGCAGGTTGCGCCAATGCGCGGCCATGCGTGCAATGCGTGGTTCATCGAACAGGTCGGTGCTGTAGGTCAGGCAGCAACCCAGGCGATGGTCGAGGTCGGTGACTTCCAGATTGAGGTCGAACTTGGTGGCGCGCGCATCGTTGGCCAGGTACTCGACGCTCATGCCGGCCAACTGGCGGCTTTGCTGGAATTCCCAGCGCTGCACGTTGCACATCACTTGGAACAGCGGGTTGTACGCCGCGCTGCGCGGCGGTTGCAGGGCTTCAACCAGGTGGTCGAACGGCAGGTCCTGGTGGGACTGGCCCTCGATCACCGTATGGCGCACCTGCTCGAACAGCTCGCCGACGCTCATCTGCCCGTTGAGCCGGCAGCGCAGCACCTGGGTGTTGAGGAACGCGCCGATCAGCCCTTCGCTTTCCGGGCGAATGCGGTTGGCCACCGGCGCGCCGATGCGCAGGTCGGTCTGGCCGCTGTAGCGGTAAAGCAACACGGCCAGTGTCGCGGTCATGGTCATGAACAGCGTGAGGCCGCGTTCGGCGTTGAACGCACGCACGCGCGCCGCCAGATCATCGCTCAGATCAAAGCGATACAGCTCGCCACGATGGCTTTGCACGGACGGCCGTGGACGGTCGCCGGGCAGCTCCAGCAACGGATGCTCATGCCCGAGTTGCGCGGTCCAGTAATCGAGCTGGCGCTGCCGCTCGCCGGCTTCCATCCACTGGCGTTGCCACACGCTGTAGTCCAGGTATTGCACGGGCAGCGGCGCCAGCGGCGAGTCGCGCTCGTCGATAAAGGCTTCGTACAGGGCGCTCAGTTCACGGGCAAAGATGTCCATGGCCCAGCCTTCGGTGACGATGTGGTGCAGGGTCAGCACCAGGTAGTGTTCCTGCTCGGCGGCCTTGACCAGACACGCGCGCAGCAACGGCCCGGTTTCCAGATTGAAGGGGGTGTGGGCTTCGTGATCGGCCAGTTGCTGGATTCGTTGCTGGCGCTCGGTTTCGTTCAGCGCAGAGACATCCTGCCAGTCCATGCGCAAGCCGGTTTGCGCCGCGACCCGCTGGTACGCCACGCCATCGACGCTCGGGAACGTGGTGCGCAGGGTTTCGTGGCGCATGATCAAGGCCTGCAACGCCGCCTCGAACCGTCCCACATCCAGCACGCCGCGCAGGCGCGCCATGCCGCCGACATTGTAGGCCGGGCTGTCGGGCTCCATTTGCCAGAGGAACCACATGCGCTGCTGGGAGTAGGACAGCGGCACCTTCTGGCTGCGGTCGACCCTGGCGATGGCGGTTTGCTGATTGCGCTGGCCGGCGTCATGGATCCGCGCGACTTGGGCTACAAACGCGCCCAGCTCGCTGGCGTCGAACAGGGTGCGCAATGGCAGTTCGACGTCGCAGGCCTGGCGGGTGCGCGAGATGATTTGCGTGGCCAGCAACGAGTGGCCGCCGAGGGCGAAAAAGTCGTCGTGCAGGCCGATGCGCGGCAGGCCAAGCACGTCGCGCCAGATCGCGGCGATTTGCTGCTGCAGTGGAGATTGCGGCTCGACGTGTTCGCGGGTGTGCCACACCGGCTCCGGCAATGCGCGGCGGTCGAGTTTGCCGCTGGGGCTCAGGGGCATTGCGTCCAGGCGCATCAGTACCGCGGGCACCATGTACTCCGGCAGCTCGGCGGCCAGGGCGGTTTTCAGCGTATGAGCGTCCAGCTCGGCATGGCCGGTGTAGTAGCCGATCAACTGCGCATCGCGCACCAGCACCACGGCCTGGGCGACACCGGCCTGGGCGAGCAGGCGCGCTTCAATTTCTTCCGGCTCCACGCGAAACCCGCGCAGCTTCACTTGCTGATCCAGACGGCCGAGGTATTCGAGCACGCCGTCACTGCTCCAGCGCGCGCGGTCACCGGTGCGGTACAGGCGCGTGCCCGAATCGCCCAGCGGGTCGGCGACAAAGCGTTCGGCGGTCAGCCCGGCACGGCCCAGGTAACCCCGGGCCAGGCCGCTGCCGCCGATGCACAGTTCGCCCGGCACACCGGCCGGCAGCGGGTTGAGTTGCGCGTCCAGCACGCGGCAGATCACGTTGCCCAACGGCCGGCCAATCGGCGAACGCTCGCCATCGGCCAGCGCGCAATGCCAGTGGGTGACGTTGATCGCGGTTTCCGTCGGGCCATAGCGGTTGTGCAACTGCACCGCCGGCAACTGCGCCAGCACGCGGTTGCGCAACTCGACGGGCAAGGCTTCGCCGCCCGAGAACAGGCGACGCAGGCTGGTGCACTCGGCCGCCAGCGGTTCGTCGATAAACAACTGCAACAGTGGCGGCACGAAGTGCAGCGTGGTCACCCCATGTGCCTGCACCAATTGCGCGATGCGATGAGGGTCGCGATGCTCGCCGGGCCCGGCCAGCAGCAGACGGCACCCCGTGATCAATGGCCAGAAGCATTCCCACACCGACACGTCGAAACTGATCGGCGCCTTTTGCATCAGCACGTCAGTGGCGTCGAGCTGATAGGTGGCCTGCATCCACTGCAGGCGCTCGGCCAGGGCCGCATGGGTATTGCCCACGCCCTTGGGCTGGCCGGTGGAGCCAGAGGTGTAGATCACGTAGGCGAGATTGTCGCCGTACAGGTGCAGGCCGGGCGGCTGGGTTGGCCAGTTGTCCAGGTGCAGGCTGTCCATGGCGATGACGCACACCCCTTCGGCGCTGGGCAATTGCGCCAACAGCGAGGTCTGGGTGAGCAGCAGGTGCACGCCGCTGTCCTTGAGCATGTAGGCCAGGCGCTCGGCCGGGTAATCCGGGTCGAGTGGCACGTAGGCGCCGCCAGCCTTGATGATCGCCAGCAGGCCGACCAGCAGCTGCGGCGAGCGCTCGGCGGCGATGGCCACGCACACGTCCGGGCCGACGCCTTTGTCGCGCAGGTAATGGGCCAGGCGGTTGGCCTGGGTGTGCAGTTGGGCAAAGCTCAGGCTGCCGTGCTCCCAGACCAGCGCGGTAGCGTGCGAGGTGTGCTGATTGAGCAACTCGGGCAGCCACTGGGTGGCAGGCGCACAGGGCGCGGCGCTCCATTGGCGCTGTTCGTCGTGGCGCATCAGTGGCAAATCGCCGATTGCCTGTTGCGGCTGCGTGCAGGCAGCTTCCAGCAACGTGATGTAGTGTTCGGCGAGGCGCTGGATGGTTGCGCCATCGAACAGCTCATCAGCGTAGTCGAACGCCAGGCTCAGGCGCCCATTGCGGTCTTCTTCACTGTGCAGTTGCAGATCGAACTTGGCTTCGCGGCTGTGCCATGGCAGCTCATCGGCGAGCATGCCGGGCAGGCGGCGCAACGCACCGAGGTCACGTTGCTGGTGGTTGAACATGACCTGGAACAGGCCCTGTTCGCGGGCCTGGGGGAAGGCTTCCAGCAATTGCTCGAAGGGCAGGTCCTGATGGGCCTGAGCGCCGAGGGCGGCCTGGCGGGTCGCCGCCAGCAGCTCATTGAATGGCAGGCGCCCGTCCAACTCGGCACGCAGCACCAGCGTGTTGATGAAGAAGCCGACCAGCCCCTGGGTTTCCTGGCGCGGGCGGTTGGCGTTGGGCACGCCGATGCGGATATCGCGCTGGCCGCTGTAGCGATGGAGCAAAGTCTGGAACGCGGCGAGCAACAGCATGAACGGCGTCGACTCATGGGCCTGGGCCGCTTTGCGCACCGCGTCGCTGAGGGCGGCGCTCAGGCGCACGCTGTGGCGCGAGGCGCTGTGGCGGTGATGGGCCGAGCGTGGGTGGTCGGTGGTCAGGCTCAGGGCCGGATGCTCATCACCAAGTCGAGCCTTCCAGTACGCCAGTTGCCGCGGGCCTGCGCCTTCGGCCAACCATTGGCGCTGCCAACTGCCGTAATCGGCGTACTGCAGGGTCAGCGGCGGCAGTTCCAGAGGCTGGCCCTGGGAGGCGGCGGCGTACAGGCGCGAGAATTCATCGATAAGGATATTCAGCGACCAACCGTCGGCGATGATGTGGTGCAGGGTCACCAGCAAGTGGTGCTCTTCATCGTTGAGACGCACCAGGGTCACCCCCAGCAGCGGGCCCTTTTCGAGATCGAACCGGGTATGCGCCTGGTCCTCGCGGATCTGCTGCGCACGAGTGTCACGCTCAGTAGCGGGCAGATCGCTGAGGTCGATGACGTGCAGCTCGAACGGCCTGCTCGCCTCGATGCGCTGGAAGGCCTGGCCGTCGCGCTCGTAGAAGCGCGTGCGCAGTGCTTCGTGGCGCTGCACCAGGTACTGGAAGCTTGCGCGCACAGCATCTTCATCCAGCTCGCCGCGCAAACGCAGTGCGCCGGGAATGGTGTAGGCGCTGCAGTCGGGCTCCAACTGCCAGGTGATCCACAGGCGGTTCTGCGCCAGGGATTGCGGCAGTTCGGCCTCACGCGACAGGGCCTGAATCGCGCCTTCGGCGACGCCGCCGTCCTTCTGCAAGCGCGCGACGCTGGCGGCAAACGCCTGCAGGGTGGGCGCTTCGAACAACAGGCGCAGGTTCAGCTCCAACCCCAGGCTTTCACGCAGCCGCGCGACCACCTGGGTGGCGGTGATGGAGTTGCCGCCGAGCAGGAAGAAGTGATCGTCGGCAGCGACCTCGTTGACCTGCAGTTGCTCGCACCAGATCGCGGCGATCTGGTGTTGCAGGTCGGATTGCAGCACCGCATCACCGGCCTGCGCGTGCAGGCCGGGGAACTGCGCGTAGCTGTCGAGGCTGCCATCGGCGTGACGAAGCGCACAGGCGGCGCGCTGCACCTTGCCGCTGGAGGTCTTGGGCAGCGCACCCGGATTGAGCAGCACCACCACGCTCGGCGCCTGTTGATACGCCTCGGCCACGGCTTGGCGAATGGCTTTGATCAGCGCTTCGGGCGGCAGAATCTTCTGCACGCTGCGGCTGATCTCGGCGGCGATGCCGATACCTTCAAGGCCCTGGTCGTTTACCGCAAACGCGGCGACCCGGCCCTTGCGCACCACTTCCACTTCGCGCTCGATGGTCTGTTCGATGTCCTGGGGATACAGGTTGTGGCCGCGCACGATCAGCAGGTCCTTCAGACGACCGGTGATGTACACCTCGCCGTCGCGGATGAACGCCAGGTCACCGGTGCGCAGCCAGGTGCGGCCAGCGTGCTGCACGAAAGTGTTGGCGGTGGCTTGAGGGTTGCGCCAGTAGCCGTGGGCGATGCTCGGGCCGCTGGCCCAGAGTTCGCCGACGTGGTTGTCCGCCAGTTCGCTCAGGGTATGCGGGTCGGCGATCAGCACGGCGTGGTCAGGCTGACCAGTGCCGCAGCTCATGATCGCACTGCCCTGCCCCGGTTCGGCACGGTTGGCAGCCAGCGCCTGGTCGTCCACGCGCAGCGCCGGGATGCCCTGGCCACGACGGCCACCGGCGACAAACAGGGTCGCTTCGGCCAGGCCGTAGGAGGCGAAGAAGTTGTTGGCGCTGAATCCGCAGGCGGCGAATTTCCCGGCGAAGCGTTCCAGGGTATCGAGGCGGATCGGTTCGGAACCGGAATAGGCCACGCGCCACCGGCTCAGGTCGAGGCGCTCCAGCGCGGACTCGCTGACCCGTTCGCTGCACAGGCGGTAGGCGAAATCCGGACCGCCGCTGATGGTGCCGCCGTATTCGCTGATCGCTTCCAGCCAGCGCAACGGCCGGCCGAGGAAGTAGGCCGGCGACATCAGCACGCAGGGCACACCGCTGAAGATTGGTTGCAGCAGGCCGCCGATCAGGCCCATGTCGTGGTACAGCGGCAGCCAGCTGACGATCACGTCGCGCGGGTTCAGGTCGATGCCAAAGCCACGGCGGATCAGCACTTCGTTGGCCACCAGGTTGCCGTGGCTGACCTGCACGCCCTTGGGCAGCGCGGTGGAGCCGGAGGTGTATTGCAGAAAAGCGATGTCGTCGGGCTGCAGCTCGGGGGCAGTCCAGTCGCCAGTGCCCGGCAAGGTATCGACGCTCAGTATCGGCGGCGCGTTTTCAATCTGCGCCAGGCCCTCGGCGAGGCTGGCGATGGTCAGCAGCAGGCGCGGTTCGGCATCGCTGATGATCGATAGCAGGCGCTCCTGGTGATGACGCCGGGTGGACTCCGGCGGGTAAGCCGGCACCGCGATCACCCCGGCGTACAGGCAGCCGAAGAACGCCGCCACATAGTCCGGCCCGCTGGGGAACAGCAACACTGCACGATCACCCTGTGCGGCGCTGGCTTGCAGGGCGGCGGCGATGGTGCGCGCGCGCAGGTCGAGGTCGCGGTAACTGAGCACCACGCTGTGCTCGGCGGACTCGGCAAGGAAGCGCAGGGCGACCTGGTCCGGGGTCTGCGCGGCGCGGCGTTGAAGGGACTGGACCAGGGTGCGGGGAAGTTCGAAGGCGTCCATCATGGGGTTCCTGCCTGAAATCGGCTTGCGGTAAATCGGGAAGTAGGGGGCTGTCAGCCGGCGGCCAGCTGCCGCGCCGCGCCATTGCGCCAGCGGGCCAGGTGGTCTTCGGCGTAGCGGCGCAGGCAGCGCAGCACGGCGCTTTCGTGCTGCATGAGAAAGAAGTGGTGGCCGTCGAACATGTCCAGGGAAAAACCGCTGGCGGCGTCGAGTTGCCAGTCGAGCAACTGGTCGGCGCGCACGCTGTCCTGCTTGCCGCCGAACACATGGATCGGCAGGCCCAGCGGCTCACGCCGGCCGTAGACGAAACTGCCGCACAGCAGAAAGTCGGCGCGCAGGATCGGCAGCATCAGTTGCATCAATTCAGGGTTGGCCAGGGCTTCTTCGGCGGTGCCCTGCAGTTCGCGCAGGCGGGCGATCAGTTGCTCATCGGTCTTTTCGATGGCGTATTCGCTGACATCCCTGGTGGCAGGGCCGGCCGTGCCGGAGGCAAACAGCGCCAGCGGCGCGGGCACGTTGAGGGCGCGCAAGGCGTGAGCAAGTTCGAACGCCAGCAGGCCGCCGAGGCTGTGGCCGAACAAGGCGTATGGGCCGTCCAGGTCGCGGCTGATTTGCTCTGCGAGCTGCACGGCCAGGGCCTTGATATCGCGCTGCAATGGCTCGTCCATGCGCATGCCGCGTCCGGGCAACTCCAGCGGGCACACCTGCAGCCAGTCCGGCAAGGATCGACGCCAGCGCGCATACACCATGGCGCTGGCGCCTGAGTAAGGCAGGCAAAACAGCCGCAGCCGGGTTGGCGTACTCATCGAGCCGGAACTCCAGACAAAGACATGCTGTGTGCACGATACAAACCCATTGCGTCCTCCTGCGGGTGCTGATCCATGGCCGTTTTTGCAACGAGCCTGTCACCCAGAAGAACGGACGGCACCGGCAAATAATTAGTCGTCGACGGCGAGCAAGAGAGACTCACTGCAAACAGGCATGCCCACGATTAGTTCGTCTTCTCATTTGACAATCATTATCATTAAGCATAATTTGTTGCCCGATGTGTAGGAGGCCTCAGCAAGGAAGCCCTCCCCTAACCTATTTAGCAGTCAGGTGATTTCCATGACGGAACAAGTATTCACAGGCAGGTGCGACTCACCGCTTCTCCAGGCCTTTGTCGATAATCGGCTGATTCTGGTGAAGATCGCAGCGCGTATCACCGGGTGTCGTTCCCGGGCCGAAGACGTGGTGCAGGACGCTTACTTCCGGCTGCAATCGGCGCCGACGATCACGTCATCGTTCAAGGCCCAGTTGAGTTACCTGTTCCAGATCGTGCGCAACCTGGCCATCGATCACTATCGCAAGCAGGCGCTGGAGCTGAAATATTCGGGAACCGAAGAGGAAGGCCTGAATGTGGTGATTCACGGCGCGTCACCGGAAACCTCGCATATCAATTTCAACACGCTGGAAAACATCGCCGACGCCCTGACGGAGCTGCCCCAGCGCACCCGCTACGCGTTCGAGATGTATCGCCTGCACGGTGTGCCGCAAAAGGATATCGCCAAGGAACTGGGGGTTTCACCGACGCTGGTGAACTTCATGATCCGCGACGCGCTGGTGCATTGCCGCAAGGTGTCGGGCAGCCATGGCGATACGTTTGCGCGCAGGGTCTGAGCACTCAGCGCAAACCCATGTGAGAGGGAGCAAGCCCCTTCTATCAAACCCAAAATAACGGGTTGATTTTAAAGCCTGACGTTTGAGGCAACCACATTCCTGTGGCGAGCGGGCTTGCCACAACAAGCGCACTTGCCAAACAGACTCCAGTTTGATGCGCGACAGCACCAGGTAGAAAACCTGGCGAAGCCTCCCACATTTTGCTTTTTGTCAGTTTCAGTGCGCCGGCATCACATCGATGCGATACGGCTCGAAAATCTTCAACAACTGGCCGCCGTCGCGCAGGCGCTTGAGCAACTCGGCGAACGCTTCCCCGCTGATCGGCGCGTTCGGCCGCAGCAGTGCGTAGTGGTGATACACCTGGTCAACGCGTTCTGAGACCAGGTATTGCCCGGCCATGTCGGCATTGCGCACCAGAAAATCACTCAGGTAAGAGCGCGTCACCAGCGCGATGTCCGCCCTGCCGCGCGCGACCATCAGCAGGTTGCTGTCGTGGGAGTAGGTCAACGTCGCGTTGAACTGCTCGGCCATGAACCTGGGGTCGGCATTGAAGTTGGCAAAGGCGTAGTGGTAGCCACTGAACACCGCCAGGCGCTTGCCCTTGAGGTCGGCGAAATAGTCCTGATCGCGCCCGGACTGTCGCTGGGCGACGAATACCTCGGCGTCTTCCAGCCCCATGTCGACGGTGGTATGGGGGATTTCCTGCCAGCCCCAGTCGGGATTCTCGAAGATGGCCATGTCGATCCGGCCTTGCTCAAGGTCGCGAAAACGCCGGGGGATCGAGGTGGGCACCAGCACAAAGCGGTAGTCGGCCTGCGTGGCATTCAGGGCTTCGATCAATTGCGGCAGCAGGCCGGTGTCGGCGCCCTGCTCGGGGCGTACGGTGTAGGGCGGAAAATGCGCGGCGCCGATCCTGACCACTTGCGCGGGATTGGTCTGCGCCCACCCTGCGGTGCCCAGTGCCCATAAAGTCAGTCCTGCAGCCAGCCGCCATGGCGAAAACATCAAGGCACACACCGTTCGATTCTCTGATGGCGATAAGCTAGGCGTTTTTGTCCGTGGAGACAACTTTGTACTGGCAAATTAATAGTTTGCGTCTCCATCGGCGTTGCGCACCGCCCGCCGCGCTCGCTCGGGCAAACCCGCAGCCCGGACCCTAATCGAAAAGCAGCGCGGAACTACAGGCCCGGGCTACGCTCTATCCCCATCAGGACGGGAACAGTACGGGAACCTGCACGATGCCTCATTGGCTGATTATTGACCTTGAAGCCACGACGGATGAAGGCGGCTGGCCCGTGACGGAGATGGAAGTCATCGAAATCGGCGCGAGCCTGGTCAACCGTCAGGGCCGCGAGCTGGATCATTTCCAGCGTTTTGTGCGGCCGTTGCGTCGGCCACTGCTGACGCCCTTCTGCCGCCAACTCACCCATATCACCCAGGCGAATATCGACGCTGCTGCGCCGATCACCGAGGTGTGGCCGTTGTTCGAACGCTGGCTGGGCCAGCATCAATCGCGCCTGGAAGGCTGGGCCAGCTGGGGTGACTATGATCGCGCGCAGCTGGAGCTCGAATGGCAGCGCCATGGCCTGGCCAGCGCGCTCGCCCAAACACTTCATGTGAACCTCAAGCAACGCTTCGCCAAGGCCCGGCGCCTGGACAAACCGCTGGGACTCAACGGTGCCCTGCAACTGGCCGGCATGCAGTTCCATGGCCAGCAACACCGGGCACTGGAGGATGCGCGCAACACCGCGCGCCTGCTGCCGCTGATTTTGCCGGTCTAGGCAGCTACTGCGGCCTTGGGCATACTGGCCGACCTTTCCAGACCCTTTTGCGAGGATTCGCCCATGTTCAAAGTCAACGAGTACTTCGACGGCACCGTCAAGTCGATCGCCTTCGGCACCGCAGAAGGTCCGGCGACCATCGGCGTGATGGCCCCGGGTGAATATGAATTCGGCACCGCCCAGCGCGAAATCATGCACGTGGTGTCCGGCGCCTTGAGCGTCAAGCTGCCGGACGCCAGCGACTGGGAAACCTTCGCTGCCGGCAGCCGCTTCAACGTCCCGGCCAACAGCAAGTTCCAGCTCAAGATCGCCGTCGACACCGCTTACCTGTGCGAATACCGCGGCTAAGCGTTGCGGCTTGAAAAAATGCCCGTCTCCTGCGAGACGGGCATTTTTTATTCCAGCACCGTCACCGGCATCCCGACAGCCAATTCACCGACGCCATCGTTGACCAGGTTCTGGCCGAACATCGCGCCGTTCTCGGTCTTGCGATAGGTTTCAAGCGTTGCGAAAGGCTCGCGGTCGGCGCTGCGCTCGCCGGTCTGCGGGTCAATGGTGGTGAGGATGCAGCGCGAGCAGGGCTTGACCACGCGAAATTCGATATCGCCGATGCGCAGGCGTTTCCAACCGTCCTCGGCGAAGGCTTCGGCGCCTTCGATCACCAGGTTGGGGCGAAAACGCAGCATTGGCATGGGGCGGCCGATGCGCGCCGATAAATCATCGAGGGACGCCTGGCCGATCAACAGCAGCGGGTAGCCGTCGGCAAAGCCCACCTGATCGCTGTCCTTGCCGAAGCCGGCATCGGTGGCGCGCGCACGCTCCAGCGGCATGTGCACCAGGCGCGTCGGCTTGCCGATGAATTCACTGGCCCAGCGGGCGGCTTCGTCGCCCGCATCCGGCACGCGCAAGGTGTCGCGCCAGATAGTGATGCCGCGCAGTTGAGCCGCGCTGTCGGGCAGCGCCACGTCCAGCGTGGCGTAGCCCGGTGAGCTCAGGGTGAGGCCGCCGGCAGGATTGTAGAGCGCCGACAGCTGGCTCATTTTCGCCACAGCCCGCTGCGTGAGGAATCGCCCGCTCGCTTCGTCCACCAGCATCCAGCGTCGATCCCCCTGTAGCCCGAGTTTATCCAGGCCGATGTGCTGCAAGGTGTCGGCCTTGCCGGACTTCAAGGGGTAACGGTACAACGCGCTGAGACGAAGCATGAGCCTGCTTTCCTGAGGGGCAAAGCCGTCACCCTAAGGTCAAGCCGACACTTCGTCCAGCATCAGGCGCTGACGCACCACATCCACCAGCTTGTCCGGCTGGAATTTGGAGAGGAAATTGTCGCAGCCGACCTTCTTCACCATGGAGTCGTTGAAGCTGCCCGACAGCGAGGTGTGCAGCACCACATACAGCCCACGCAAGCGCGGATCGTTACGGATCTCGGTGGTGAGACGGTAGCCGTCCATCTCGGGCATTTCGGCGTCGGTGAAGATCATCAGCAGCTTGTCGGTCATCACCTGGCCGCTATCGGCCCAGCCCTTGAGCATGTTCAGCGCCTTGAGGCCATCGCTGGCAATGTGCATTTTCATGCCGAGCTGGCCCAGGGTGTCGCGCAGTTGCGACAGGGCGACATTGGAGTCGTCCACCAGCAGCACTTCGCGGCCACGGGCGCGCTCGAGCACCGGGTCTTCGAGTTTTTCGCGGGAAACCTTGGCGTTGTACGGCACGATTTCGGCCAGCACTTTTTCCACGTCGATGATTTCCACCAACTGGTCGTCGACCTTGCTGATGGCGGTGAGGTAGTGC
Organism: Pseudomonas trivialis; assembly: GCF_036864995.1. NCBI lineage: Bacteria > Pseudomonadati > Pseudomonadota > Gammaproteobacteria > Pseudomonadales > Pseudomonadaceae > Pseudomonas > Pseudomonas trivialis. The sequence continues at coordinate 3,764,133 of NZ_CP142151.1, forward strand.
TGGCGCCCGGCACTGGTCGGCGGCGGCAGGATGGCTTCCCAGTTCATGTTGACGATGCGGTCGACGCCACCCACCAGGAATGCCTGCACCGAGCGGTTGTACTCGGTGACGATGATGGTGCTGTTCGGACCCGGAACCAGCGGACGCATGCCGATGGCCTGGGACAGGTCGATAACCGGCAGCGTCTGACCACGCAGGTTGACCACGCCGCACACAAACGGGTGACGCTGGGGCATCAGGGTCAGCTTGGGCAGTTGCAGCACTTCCTGCACCTTGAACACGTTGATCGCGAACAGTTGCCGCCCGGCCAGGCGAAACATGAGGATCTCCAGGCGGTTCTCACCCACCAGTTGCGTGCGTTGATCTACCGAGTCGAGAATGCCGGCCATTGAAAGCTCCTGGTGCGCTGAGGGATTGTGCTGTTCGCTTAAGACTGGTTATCGGCGGCGGGGGCCAGACCTTGACCCCTGTAAAATGCCATTTAAACACATTGATGTCACACTGATATCATGCTTTACTTCGTCAGTGCCTTCATATGGCATGGCAACGACGCAACGCGACCCTCAAAATGACGCGAGGTTCCGTCGTGTAAGGGGTTCCCCTAGGCGCAATCAGGCGTGACCTGATATTCGCGATATCTAATAGCCATTAATGTGACGCCATTCTCATTGCATGAATGGAGTCAGGCTTTTGCTCGCCATCGCCAGCCCTCGGCCCATAGGCCTCCCAGACGTAAAACCGACGGCAACCGAAGCGCTGCGAATCAACTCGACTGCACTCGGCACGCAGGTCTGCGGCACATTTTTAAATAAACTTCCCACTAAAATATCGGAAGCTGCCTACAGATCTCAGTCATATTTCAGCGGTAGTTTTAAGCCATTCACCCAGTGCGGCATCTCACCACCCGACCTTACGTTGTGGAGACTTGCATGATGAACGACGCTAACGAATGGCAAGTTGCACTTTCCCTGTTTCAGCACGAGGCCGAAAAACTGCTGGCCAAGTCCGAAGAGTGCCTGAGCCACCTGCACATGATTCGCAACGACAGTGACGCCATCGACTGCATGGAAAGCAGTCTCAGCACGCTGGCTGAAAAAGCCGACAGCCTGGCCCTGCAGGGGATTAGCGAGTTTTCGCGGCACATCCAGCACCTGATCGCCAATGCCGAAAACCCGTTGCAACTGCATGATCAGGCGCTGGCGGCCCTGCACGATTGTCTGACATTATTGGCCTGGCAACTTGAACTGATAGACGCCCGTACCGGACGACTGCAATTGGACGAAACTGAACAAACTACGTTGATCGCAACAGCCTCCCTGCAGATTCCGCAAAAGAACTTCAGTTATAAACCCCAGCAACGTTTGCACCACAGCGCCTGAGTTGCAGCCGGGCTTATATCCGTTAACGACGCGAACCGTCGCCGTTTGAACTTTACGCGCCGGCGAAAAGATATCGATTGGCCTTGAATGGCCCTGACGATACACACGCACCTGAACACCGCAACGTCCTTTCCTGCCTGTCGAAACTGCCGCCCCGGCCATTGGCCTGAACGGGCCAGGCGACGTCATGCGCTTGGCGACCAACGGTAATAGTGGTGGTACTATGCGCCGCTCGAAGACTCAACTTCATTGGCTCCATTCGCTATGTACGCCAGCCTCAAGTCACTTATCGCCAGGTCTGTTTCGCGCAGCAATGCACGCCGCATGGTCCTCGTGCTGTGCCTTGGCTCGCTGTCGCTGAGTCTGTGGGCCTACGCCCGCTCCGGCCCATTGCCGCTGGCAGTGCCGCTGCTCAACCTGGCGATGCTGCTGGTGGTCGGCCTGCAACAATGGAAATCACGCAAAGCCATCAGGTTCCAACCTCAGGAACTGGCCGAGCGCCTGCTGCAGGTACAGGAAAACGAACGCCACCGCCTCAGCCGCGAACTGCACGACGATATCGGCCAATTGCTCACCGCCGCCAAGCTGCAAAGCGAATGGCTGCAGCGCCGGCTGCCGGACGAGCTGCAGGGTCAATGCACGGTGCTGTGCAACACCCTGAATGAAACCCTGGCCAAGGTGCGCGACGTGTCCGCCATTCTCAACCCACGCCAATTGTCCAGCCTGGGCCTGGAAGCCAGCCTGCGTGCGCATCTGCTCAAGACCCTGGCAAACACCCCGGTGCACTGGAGCCTGGAATGCCAGCAACGGCTGACCGGCATCCCGGAAGAAATGGCCGTGGCGGCCTTTCGCATTACCCAGGAAGCGGTCACCAACATGCTGCGCCATGCCCAGGCGCACAATCTGCTGGTACGCCTGCAACGCCTGCCCGAAGGCCTGTCGCTGGTGATCTACGACGATGGCCAGGGCTTCTCTCCCGCCAGCAACCCTGCTCTTGAAGGCCAACGCGGCATGGCCGGCATGTGTGAGCGGATCGACCAACTGGGAGGCACGCTGGCGGTGAGCAGCCAGCCTGGCAAAGGCACCCGCATCGACGCGCTGTTCCCCTGGGCGCCACGCGCCCTCGAACGCGCCAGTCGCCCGAAGGTTATCGAGTGACCTGCAACGTACTCCTGGTGGATGACCACGCGCTGATCAGGGCCGGCGTGCGTGCGCTGATCATGGATATTCCCGGCTACGCGGTGATCGGCGAAGCCAGCGATGGCGCGCAGTTACTGGAGCGGTTCGGCGCCCTGCAACCGGACATCGTGCTGCTGGACCTGTCGATGAAACACACCGGCGGCCTCGATGCCCTGCAGCAGCTCAAGGGTGCGTATCCCAGGAGCAAGGTGTTGATCCTGTCGATGCACACCGACCCGGAGATGATCATGTGCGCGCTGGAGTCCGGCGCCCATGGCTACTTGCTCAAGGACACCACTGCCACCGAGCTGGAACAGGCCCTGCGCGCGCTGCGCAACAACGAGCGCTACCTGAGCCCGGCCATCGCTCACACCGTGATCAACCAGGCGCTGGTGCGCAGCCAGGGCGCAGCTTCGGCTGCCGTGCCGAGCCACACGCTCACCGCGCGGCAGCTGGAGATCCTGCGCCTGATCGTGCGCGGCAAGTCCACCCGCGAAATTGCCCATGGCCTGGGCCTGAGTATCAAGACCATCGAAGCGCACCGCTCGCAGATCATGAAGCGGCTGCAGATCTTCGACGTGGCGGGGTTGGTGTTATTCGCCGTGCGCGAGCAGATTATCAGCCTGGACGACTAGCGGAGAATCCTTCGGCAGGTGCACGCGCAGGGCCTTGGGCAACGCCTCGAAACGCAGATCATCGCCGCTGAGCGGCTCACCGTCGAGGTTGATGTAAAGCTCCCTCGCCTGCCTGATCTGCACCCATGGCAGCCGCGCCCGCACAAACATCGCGTCCAGGCCCCAGCCGTTGTTCATCAGCTCGCGCAGTGTACCGACCACTTCCTGGGGCGCCGGGAGGATGCTGACGTCGAGCAGGCCATCATCGGCCATCGCTTCGGGGCACAGCTCATGCCCACCGCCCGCCTGCCGACCATTACCGATACCCAACGCCAGCAGCTCGCCCTGCCAGTGAAAGTCCGGCCCGTCCAGCTCGGCATAGGCAGCCTTCAACTCGCTGAAACGCGTGAGGCCGGTGAACAGGTAGGCGGCGCCACCGAGGACTTTTTTCAGGTCTTCTGAGGTGTTGGCGGTGACCTGGCTGCCGAAGCCGCCGGTGGCCATGTTGAGGAAGATCTGCCCGCCCACCTGACCGAGGTCAATCGCCCTGGGCGGCGTATCCAGCAGCGCCAGCGCCTGAGCCGGCTCCTGGGGCACACCGGCGGCCTTGGCGAAGTCATTGGCGGTGCCCAGGGGCATCAGCACCAGGCTGGCATCCGCCTTGGACTGGGCCATGGCTTCGGCCACATCGCGCAAGGTACCGTCGCCGCCGCCGGCGATGATGTGGGTGTAGCCGTTGGTCAGCGCTTCATCGACCAGGCGCCGTGCATCGCCACCCTCCCACGTCACCCGAACCGCCAGTTCCCAGCCCAGCTCGCGCCTGGCGTTCACCGCGCTGCGCACGTCCTCGTTGAGGGCTTGCTTGCCGTGGAGAATCAACAGCGCTTTGGGGGTGGTCATTGGTGGGTTACTCCGGGAGTTGAAGGTGCATGAGGGATGTGACCTTTGCCGAGGGGGATTGGTTTACCGGGGTTGGCGCGATTTTTTGATGATGGCGACTTTGGATGAGGCTAGGCATGCACTCACTCCGACCCGCGTGTTTAACGCGGCGCTCCAGATTAAAAGCAACAGCGCGGCAGCCTTTGCGTCGACCGATATGGGGGTGTGAACGCGATCAAATGTGGGAGCTGGCTTGCCTGCGAAGGCATCGACCGGGTGTTCCTGATGGATTGAGGTGCCTGCATCGCAGGCAAGCCAGCTCCCACAGAGAAGCGGATTGGGGACAGATCATGCTTTTGATCTGCTTTGCTTTGGCTTTTGATCTTGATCTCAGGCGCCCCGTCAACCACGCTGGCCGAACGCAGGCTTGAATCCGTGGGTAACCCGGCAGGACGCCGGGTTAGCCGCACTGGGCCAGGGATGGCCCATTGCGGCGGCCCACGGATTCAAGCCTGCGTGCGGGCACACCGAGCCTGAGCGAGGTGCCGAGTGGTGGGGCGAAGCGTTTTTGGTTACTTTTTGCGCTCTTCAAAAAGTGACCCGCCGTAAGGGCGGAACCAATAGCCGCCATAACCGCAACAACGGATATGTACAAAATAAAGCCGCCGTCGGGAGCAAGCCCCGTCCCACAAAGCCAAGCACTCCAACCGCACACCTAGCTCTTGTGCAACTTGCTCATCAACTGCGCCTCAGCCTGAGTCAACCCGCACGACTGCGTCAGCTCATCCACCGTCGCCCCCATGCCGACCAACCTAGCCGCCTGAGCAAACGACAGATTCGCCGGATCGCGCTGCTCCAACTGCTCCAGCTTGTCCGGGATCGGCGCCAGGATCGCGCGCAATTCATGCACCTCATCCCCCACCTTCACCGCACTCTGCTGATAGTGATCCACCCGCCGGACCAGATCGAGAATGCGCCGCTCACGCAGCGCATCCCGCTCGGCCTGTTGCAGGGCCAACTCCCGTTGCTGGCGCATATAACGCAGCACGAACGCCACCGTCCCGGCCCACAGCAGGGCCAGGACAATCACCAAGGCTTCAAAGAACAATCAGATGTTCTCCAGATCCGACCACTCTTCCTCGCTCATCATCTTGTCCAGTTCAACCAGAATCAGCAGTTCGCCGTTCTTGTTGCACACGCCCTGGATGAACTTGGCGGATTCTTCGTTACCCACGTTCGGCGCGGTTTCCACTTCCGATTGGCGCAGGTAGACCACTTCGGCCACGCTGTCGACCATGATCCCGACCACTTGCTTGTCGGCTTCAATGATGACGATACGCGTGTTGTCGTTGACCTCGGTCGGTACCAGGCCGAAGCGCTGGCGGGTGTCGATCACCGTCACCACGTTGCCGCGCAGGTTGATGATACCCAGCACGTAGCTGGGCGCACCCGGGACCGGCGCGATCTCGGTGTAGCGCAGGACTTCCTGCACGCGCATCACGTTGATGCCGTAGGACTCGTTGTCCAGTTTGAAGGTAACCCATTGCAGGATCGGATCATCCAAACCTTGTGCGGACGCTGACTTGTTCATTTCTCTGACCCCTTCAAATACCGTAGACACGGCGTGTGTACTTGCCTGACCGCACTTGCGCGCAGCCCTTATTGTTCACTCAACTGCGTTTATTCTGCGCCATCGTCTTGACTGCGCCGCTGGCGATCAACTCGGCCAGTTCGGCGACGTCAAGCAACGCGCACATGTGTTCGATCACGGTGCCCGCCAGCCACGGCCGTTGGCCACGGTGGCTGCGCCATTTGATTTCGTTCGGGTCCAGGCGCAACGAGCGGCTGACTTGATGCACCGCCAGCCCCCACTCATAGCCCTGCACCGAGATCACGTATTGCAAGCCCTGGCGGAAGTCGTCGCGATAGCGATCGGGCATCACCCAGCGCGCGGTGTCGAGCACCTTGAGGTTGCCGGCCTGGCTTGGCAGGATGCCGAGGAACCACTCCGGTTGCCCGAACAGCGGCGTCAACTCCTGGCCTTCGAGCGAATAGATCGAGCCCAGGCATACCAGCGGCACCGCCAGCGTCAGGCCGGCGACGTCGAACAGCAGGCATTCGAACGGCTCCGCGGCCCAGGCCGGGCGCTCGTCGCCACGCACCGTCGGCGGTGTGATGCTCGGCGGCAGGTGCACTTCGACCACGGGCTCGACCACCGCCGGCGCAGCCACCAGCGACAGCGGAACAATCGGCACCACCACCTGGGCGTCGCGCGCCTGTTCTTCCAGCACCGCCAACTGGAACTCGTCCAGTGGGGCTTGCACCGCAGGGGCCGGTTCGAGCACCAGGATCGGCTCCGGCAATTCTTCGGCGGTCGCTTCCTGCAGCAAGGCATCCAGATAGGATTCGAGTGCCAGCTGCGGCCGGGTCTTGAGCTTGAAGTCGACAGGTCGGTTCATCATGCCACCTGCGCCACGAGCTGCTGCGACAACAGGTGCTTGAGCAACGCACGGTAGGCCAGCACGCCACGGCTCTTGCCGTCGAACTGCGATGGCGTGAGCCCGGCGCGGCTGGCGTCACGCAGGCGCGTGTCCACCGGGATGTAGCCGTTCCAGATCGCGTCCGGGTAGCCGTCGCGCAGAACGCGCAAGGTGCCGAGCGATGCCTGGGTACGCCGGTCGAACAGGGTCGGCACGATGCTGTAGGGCAACGGCTGTTTGCGCGAGCGGTTGATCATCGCCAGGGTGCTCACCATGCGCTCCAGGCCTTTGACGGCCAGGTGTTCGGTCTGCACCGGAATCACCAGTTGCTGGCTGGCCGCCAGGGCATTGACCATCAGCACACCGAGCAACGGCGGGCTGTCGATGATCGCGTAGTCGAATTCCTGCCACAGCTGCGCCAGGGTCTTGGCGATCACCAGGCCCAGGCCGCTCTGCCCCGGAGACTGTCGCTCAAGGGTGGCCAGCGCGGTGCTGGACGGCAGCAGGGAAATGCTCTCGTTGCTGGTGGGCAGCAGCAGTTGCCCCGGCAAGTCGGCCGGCACGCTGCCCTTGTGCAGAAACAGGTCGTAGCAGCTGTGTTCCAGCGCATCCGGGTCGTAGCCAAAATAGCTGGTCATCGAGCCGTGAGGGTCCAGATCGACCACGACCACACGCTTGCCCGCCTCGGCCAGCAAGCCGGCTAACGCGATGGAGGTGGTGGTCTTGCCGACTCCACCCTTTTGATTGGCAACTGCCCAGACTCTCATTCGGTTGGTTCCTCCCGGCAGGCAATGGCGCGACCGAGACAGTGCATAAAATTAGTGAGCCGGCGACGGGGAATTGACGGAGCCCTGTCGAACCGGCGGCTTAACCGCTGGCGGTGCAGTTTGTGTGCCAGCGCGCTTCAACGCGGCATCCGGTGTTGCATTTGCAGTGCCGGTGCCCGTAAGGCTGCGGCGTACATCCAGGTTGCGTGATACCACCAGCACCACGCGACGGTTGCGCGCGCGGCCCTGCACCGTGGCATTGTTGGCCACCGGCTGGAACTCGCCATAACCCACCGACGCCAGGCGCCCGGGGTTCACACCCTGCATGGCGAGCATGCGCACGATGCTCGCCGCACGCGCCGACGACAGCTCCCAGTTGGTTGGGTACTGCGCGGTGTTGATCGGCAGGTTGTCGGTGAAGCCTTCCACGTGTATCGGGTTGTCAAACGGCTTGAGGATCGCCGCCACCTTGTCGATGATGCTGAACGCCTGATCGCTGGGTATGGCATCGGCACTGGCGAACAACAGGCTGGAGTTGAGTTCGATCTCCACCCACAACTCATTACCACGCACGGTCATCTGGTTGGAGCTGATCAGGTCGCCGAACGCTGCGCTGATATCATCCGCGATGCTTTTCAGCGGATCGCTGGTGCCGCCTATGCCCGCAGCAGTCTCGTCGCTGTCGTTGACCAGCGGCTTGGCCGGGGTCACGGTCTTGGGCCGCTCGTCACCAATGGGAATCGGCTTGAGCGCACGGTCCGTGTCGTTGAACACGCCCACCAGCGCCTGGGAAATGATTTTGTACTTGCCTTCGTTGACCGACGAGATCGAATACATCACCACGAAAAACGCGAACAGCAAGGTGATGAAGTCCGCGTAGGACACCAGCCAGCGTTCATGATTGACGTGTTCTTCAGGCTCGCGGCGACGACGGCTCACTGGCAACTCCCCCATCAATCCATGAAGCCCTGGAGCTTCAATTCGATGGAACGCGGGTTCTCGCCCTCGGCAATCGACAGGATGCCTTCGAGCAACATTTCGCGATAACGGGACTGGCGCAGGGCAATCGACTTGAGTTTGCTCGCCACCGGCAGCAGCACCAGGTTGGCACTGGCCACACCATAAATGGTGGCGACGAACGCCACGGCAATCCCGCTGCCCAGTTGCGACGGATCGGCGAGGTTGCCCATCACGTGGATCAGGCCCATCACCGCACCGATGATGCCGATGGTCGGCGCGTAGCCGCCCATGCTTTCAAAGACTTTGGCGGCGTTGATATCGCGGCTTTCCTGGGTGTAGAAATCCACTTCCAGGATGCTGCGGATCGCCTCCGGCTCGGCGCCGTCAACCAGCAGTTGCAGGCCTTTGCGTGCGTAGCTGTCGGGCTCGGCATCGGCCACGCCTTCCAGGCCCAGCAGGCCTTCCTTGCGCGCGGTGAGGCTCCAGTTGACCACGCGGTCGACGCCGCCGGCCAGGTCCACGCGCGGCGGAAAAATGATCCACACCAGAATCTGCATGGCGCGCTTGAACGAACTCAAGGGCGCCTGCAGCAATGCCGCGCCCACGGTGCCGCCGATCACGATCAACGCCGCCGGGCCGTTGGCCAGGGCGCCGAGGTGGCCGCCCTCCAGGTAGTTGCCGCCAATGATCGCGACAAAGGCCAGCGTGATGCCGATCAGGCTCAACACATCCATCAGAGACAGGCCTCCACCAGATGCCGGCCGATGTCGTCCAGGCTGTAGACGGCGTCGGCGAGGTCGGCCTTGACGATGGCCATGGGCATGCCATAGATCACGCAGCTGGCTTCGTCCTGGGCCCAGATGGCGCTGCCGCCCTGCTTGAGCAGGCGCGCGCCTTCACGGCCGTCGGCGCCCATGCCGGTGAGCACTACCGCCAGAACCTTGTCGCCGTAGGACTTGGCGGCGGAGCCGAAGGTGATGTCCACGCACGGCTTGTAGTTGAGGCGCTCATCGCCCGGCAGGATCTTGATCGCGCCACGCCCGTCCACCATCATCTGCTTGCCACCCGGTGCCAGCAGCGCCAGGCCAGGACGCAGGATGTCGCCATCCTCGGCTTCCTTGACGCTGATGCGGCACAGCTTGTCCAGGCGCTCGGCGAACGCCTTGGTGAACGCGGCGGGCATGTGCTGGATCAGTACGATGGGCGCCGGGAAGTTGGCCGGCAGTTGGGTCAACACCCGTTGCAGGGCCACCGGGCCACCTGTGGAGGTGCCGATGGCGACCAGCTTGTAGGCCTTGCGCTTGGGCGCCGGTGAATGTGCATGTGCATGTGCGGCGGGCGCAGTGTTACGAACCGGCGCGGCGGAGGCAGGCCGGGCCGTCGGCGCAGGTGCCGGGCGGTTGAACGAGGAACCCGCTGGGGCAACTGGCGCGGCTGTCGGCGCATGTGTCGGCGCAGGTGCGCTGGACAGACTGCGACGGTTACTGCGCGCAATGCTGTGCACCTTCTCGCACAGCATCTGTTTGACCTTCTCGGGGTTGCGCGAGATGTCTTCGAAATTCTTCGGCAAAAAATCCACCGCGCCGGCGTCCAGCGCGTCGAGGGTCACTCGGGCGCCTTCGTGGGTGAGCGAGGAGAACATCAATACCGCGGTGGGGCAGCGTTGCATGATATGGCGCACGGCCGTGATGCCGTCCATCATCGGCATCTCGTAGTCCATGGTGATCACGTCCGGCTTCAACGCAATTGCCTGGTCAATCGCCTCTTTGCCGTTGGTGGCCGTGCCGACCACCTGGATGCTTGGATCGGCGGAAAGAATTTCCGAGACGCGGCGGCGGAAGAAACCCGAATCGTCCACCACCAGGACCTTGACTACCATAAACACTCCGTTAGGTGGGGCGGGCGTTACCGCCTGAGCCCCACCAAAATCAAATACGCCGTGCGGCGTAACGCTTGAGCATGCTCGGGACATCGAGAATCAACGCGATCCGACCGTCACCGGTGATGGTCGCGCCCGACATGCCCGGGGTCCCCTGCAGCATTTTGCCCAATGGCTTGATCACCACCTCTTCCTGGCCAACCAACTGATCGACCACAAAGCCGATGCGCTGGGTGCCCACGGACAGGATCACCACGTGGCCTTCGCGTTGTTCTTCATGCTTGGCCGATGCCACCAGCCAACGCTTGAGGTAGAACAGCGGCAGGGCCTTGTCGCGCACGATCACCACTTCCTGGCCGTCGACCACGTTGGTGCGCGACAGGTCGAGGTGGAAGATCTCGTTGACGTTGACCAGCGGGAAGGCAAACGCCTGGTTGCCCAGCATCACCATCAGGGTCGGCATGATCGCCAGGGTCAGCGGCACCTTGATGACGATCTTGGAGCCCTGGCCCTTGGTCGAGTAGATGTTGATCGAGCCGTTGAGCTGGCTGATCTTGGTCTTCACCACGTCCATGCCGACGCCACGGCCCGACACGTCGGAGATCTCGGTCTTGGTCGAGAAGCCCGGGGCAAAGATCAGGTTGTAGCACTCGGTGTCGGTCAGGCGGTCGGCGGCGTCCTTGTCCATCACCCCGCGCTTGACCGCGATATTGCGCAGAATCGCCGGGTCCATGCCTTTGCCGTCATCGGTGATCGACAGCAGAATATGGTCGCCTTCCTGCTCGGCCGCCAGAATCACCTTGCCGTTGCGCGACTTGCCCGCCGCTTCACGTTCTTCAGGGGTTTCGACGCCGTGGTCGACGGCGTTGCGCACCAAGTGGACCAACGGGTCGGCCAGGGCCTCGACGAGGTTCTTGTCGAGGTCGGTTTCTTCGCCCACCAGTTCCAGGTTGATTTCTTTCTTGAGCTGGCGTGCCAGGTCGCGAACCAGGCGCGGGAAGCGGCCGAAGACTTTCTTGATCGGCTGCATGCGCGTTTTCATCACCGCGGTCTGCAGGTCGGCGGTGACCACGTCGAGGTTCGACACGGCCTTTTGCATGGCTTCATCGCCACTGCTCAGGCCCAGGCGCACCAGGCGGTTACGCACCAGCACCAGTTCGCCCACCATGTTCATGATGTCGTCCAGGCGCGCGGTGTCTACCCGTACGGTGGTCTCGGCTTCGGTGGTGACTGGCTTTTCGGCCACGGCGGCAGCCGGGGCGCGTGCAGGTGCTGCGGCAGGTGCCGGTGCGGGCTTGGCGGCTGGAGCGGCTGGAGCGGCTGCGGGTGCAGGTGCCGGTTTGGCGGCCACAGGCGCAGCAGTCGCCGCTGCGGCCGGGGCCACTTCGGTGAACTTGCCCTTGCCGTGCAGTTCGTCGAGCAAGGCTTCGAATTCGTGATCGCTGATCAACCCGTCACCGGCCGGTGCTGCGCCGGCAGCAGGGGCGGCTGGCGCGGCAGCGGCAGGCGCCGTCGCGGCGACTTCCGGCAAGGCATCGACAGCAAAGGTGCCCTTGCCGTGCAGTTGATCGAGCAAGGCTTCGAATTCGTCGTCGGTGATATCGGTGCTGGCGCTCGCTGCAACTGCGGGCGGCGCGGCGACCGGTGCCACGGCGTCGGCAGCGAACTGACCCTTGCCATGCAACTGGTCGAGCAGGGATTCGAATTCGGCGTCGGTGATGTCTTCGCTGGTCGGCGCGGCAGGTGCAGCAGCCGGTGGCTGTGGCGCTTGCGGTGCTTCGGCCTCGGCCTTCACGGCGTTGAGCGAATCGAGCAACTGTTCGAACTCGCTGTCGGTAACATCCGGCTCGGGCTCAGGCTCGGCCACCGGTGCAGGCGCAGCTACGGCGGGGGCCTCGGCAGCCGGCTCTGCCAGACGCGCCAGGGCGGCCAGCAGTTCCGGGGTGGCGGCGGTGATCGGGGCACGTTCGCGCACTTCGCTGAACATGCCGTTGACCGCATCCAGTGCTTCGAGAATCACGTCCATCAACTCCGAGTCGACCTGCCGTTCACCCTTGCGCAGGATGTCGAACACGTTCTCGGCGATGTGGCAGCACTCCACCAGCTCATGGAGCTGGAGGAAGCCGGCGCCCCCTTTTACAGTGTGAAAACCGCGAAAAATTGCATTGAGCAGGTTCGCATCATCCGGTCGGCTTTCCAGCTCGACCAGTTGTTCGGACAGTTGCTCTAAAATTTCGCCGGCCTCTACAAGGAAATCCTGAAGGATTTCTTCATCGGCGCCGAAGCTCATGTGGGTGCTCCTTAGAAGCCTAAACTGGATAACAGGTCATCGACATCATCCTGACCTGACACAACGTCTTCACGTTTATCGGCATGAATCTGAGGACCTTCACCCTTGGCGAGATGTTTTTGTGGATCTTTTTCCGAGAGGATCGCCGCGCGGTCATGTTCGATGCCGGCAAAACGATCGACCTGCCCGGCCATGAGCACCAGTTTGAGCAGGTTGCTTTCCACTTCGGTAACCAGTTGGGTCACGCGCTTGATCACCTGACCGGTGAGGTCCTGGTAATCCTGGGCCAGCAGAATATCGTTGAGGTTGCTCGCCACCGTGCGGTTTTCCTGTTCGCTGCGCGACAGAAAACCGTCGACCCGGCGGGCCAGTTCACGAAACTCCTCAGCACCCACTTCGCGACGCATGAAGCGCCCCCAGTCGTGGCTGAGCGCATGGGCCTCGGTGGCCATGCCATTGACCAGAGGCGTGGCGTTTTCCACCAGGTCCATGGTGCGGTTGGCCGCCGCCTCGGTCAGCTTGACCACATAGGACAGGCGTTCGGTGGCATCGGTGATCTGCGAAATTTCTTCGGCCTGGGGCATGTGCGGGTCAATCTGGAAATTGACGATCGCACTGTGCAGCTCGCGCGTGAGCTTGCCCACTTCCTGGTACAGGCCGCGGTCACGGGTCTGGTTAAGCTCATGGATCAACTGCACCGCGTCGCCGAAATGGCCTTTTTCAAGGCTGTCGACCAACTGGTGAGCATGTTTTTTCAGGGTCGACTCAAAATCGCCCAATGTTGTTTCTTTCTGCTCCATAGCTCCCCCGCGATGGCATTAGCCGTGGATGCGTTCGAAGATTTTTTCGATCTTCTCTTTTAGCGCCAATGCCGTGAATGGCTTGACTACGTAACCGTTTACCCCGGCCTGGGCGGCTTCGATAATCTGTTCACGCTTGGCTTCGGCGGTCACCATCAGTACAGGCAGGCTGCGCAGCTTTTCGTCAGCACGCACGTGGCGCAACAAGTCGATGCCGGTCATGCCCGGCATGTTCCAGTCGGTTACCAGAAAGTCGATGCTGCCGCTGTTGAGGATCGGAATCGCCGTAATGCCGTCATCCGCCTCGACCGTGTTTGTGAACCCAAGGTCACGCAACAGGTTTTTTATGATCCGCCGCATCGTTGAGAAGTCATCAACGATGAGGATTTTCATGTTCTTGTCCAATTCGACCTCCAAGCAGTCTTAAACGCGCCCAGCACCTGGACGCGCCATTTCAATCAACAGGCGTTACACAAAAAGGACTGCCGGGTCCACCACGGGTCGAACCCGCGAAGGTCGTGACCCTCGCGGTATCGTCTGCAGTGTCCCCACACTGCCTGTCAGCGCGCGCGCCACTCTCCCAAACGCCCCCGCAAACGGGCTGCGCACTGGCTATGCAACTGGCTGACACGCGATTCGCTGACCCCCAGGACCTCACCGATTTCCTTGAGGTTCAGCTCTTCGTCGTAGTACAGCGCCAGGACCAGGCGCTCACGCTCCGGCAAGTTGGCAATGGCGTCCGCCAGTGCACCCTGGAAACGTTCATCTTCCAGGTCGCGTGACGGCTCCATATGCGCACTCGCGCCATCCTCATGCAGCCCTTCGTGTTCGCCGTCCTGCAACAGGTCGTCGAAACTGAACAGGCGGCTGCCCAAGGTATCGTTCAAAATCCCGTAATAATCATCGAGACTCAATTGGAGTTCGGCCGCAACTTCATGATCTTTAGCGTCGCGACCGGTTTTTGCTTCAATTGAGCGAATTGCGTCACTGACCATCCGCGTATTGCGGTGCACCGAACGCGGCGCCCAATCCCCTTTACGCACTTCATCGAGCATCGCGCCACGTATGCGAATACCCGCATACGTCTCGAAACTGGCGCCCTTGCTCGCATCGTACTTGGTCGACACTTCAAGCAAGCCGATCATGCCGACCTGGATCAGGTCTTCGACCTGCACACTGGCCGGCAGGCGTGCCAGCAAGTGATAGGCGATGCGCTTGACCAGCGGCGCATAGCGCTCGATCAGTTCGCCCTGGCTGTCGCGTGCCGATTTTTTATAGAGGTTGTAGCCGCTGGATGTCATAGCACAGGACCCGCGCTTGTCTGATGCACCAATCGTTCGACGAAGAACTCCAGATGCCCGCGCGGGTTGGCGGGCAGCGGCCAGGTATCGACCTTCTGGGCAATCGCCTTGAATGCCAGCGCGCACTTGGAACGAGGGAATGCTTCGTAGACCGCACGCTGTTTTTGCACAGCCTTGCGCACGCATTCGTCGTAGGGAACTGCGCCGACGTATTGCAGGGCGACATCGAGAAAACGATCCGTGACCTTGGTCAGTTTGGCGAACAGGTTGCGCCCTTCCTGCGGGCTCTGGGCCATGTTGGCCAGCACGCGGAAGCGGTTCATGCCGTAGTCACGGTTAAGCAGTTTGATCAGGGCGTAGGCGTCGGTGATCGAAGTGGGCTCGTCGCACACCACCAGCAGCACTTCCTGCGCGGCGCGCACAAAGCTGACCACGGACTCGCCGATGCCGGCGGCGGTGTCGATCACCAATACGTCGAGGTTGTCGCCGATATCGCTGAACGCCTGGATCAGGCCGGCATGCTGCGCCGGGCTCAGGTGCACCATGCTCTGGGTGCCGGAGGCAGCCGGCACGATGCGGATCCCGCCGGGCCCCTGCAGCAGCACATCGCGCAGCTCACAGCGCCCTTCGATCACATCGGCGAGGGTATGTTTGGGGGTCAGCCCCAGCAGAACGTCCACGTTCGCCAGGCCCAGGTCAGCGTCCAGCAGCATGACGCGACGGCCAAGCTCTGCCAGGGCCAGGGACAAATTCACTGACACGTTAGTTTTCCCGACGCCACCTTTGCCGCCGGTCACCGCGATCACCTGTACGGGATGCATGCTGCCCATTTTATTTCTTTACCTTGTCTTGCTTAGACGCAGGCTACATGGCTTGGCCGCTTGAATCGCTTGCAGACCATCGATGTAGGTACATTTCACGGTGTTCATCCTGCCTCAACCGACCCGTTTTGCCGGGTTGTGGTAAAGGTCGGCGAACATATCAGCCATCGCTTCCTCGCTAGGCTCGTCTTGCATTTGCACACTCACGGCACGGCTGACCAACTGATGACGACGCGGCAGATGCAGATCATCCGGGATCCGCGGGCCGTCGGTCAGGTAGGCGACCGGTAATTCATGGCTGATTGCCAGGCTCAGCACCTCGCCCAGGCTCGCGGTTTCGTCGAGCTTGGTGAGGATGCAGCCGGCCAGACCGCAGCGCTTGTAACTGTGATACGCAGCGGTAAGAACCTGTTTCTGGCTGGTGGTTGCAAGCACCAGGTAATTTTTCGATTTGATCCCACGGCCGGCCAGGCTTTCCAGCTGCATGCGCAACGCCGGATCGCTGGCTTGCAGGCCGGCGGTGTCGATCAGCACCACGCGCTTGCGCAGCAGCGGGTCGAGGGCGTTGGCCAGGGACTGGCCCGGGTCGACGTGGGTCACCGGCACATTGAGAATGCGGCCGAGGGTCTTGAGCTGTTCCTGGGCGCCAATGCGGTAGCTGTCCATGCTCACCAGCGCGATGTTGTTGGCGCCGTACTTGAGCACGTAACGGGCGGCCAGCTTGGCCAGGGTGGTGGTCTTGCCCATGCCGGCAGGGCCGACCATGGCGATCACACCGCCCTCTTCGAGGGGTTCGATTTCCGGGGTGGCGATCATTCGCGCCAAGTGCGCCAGCAGCATGCGCCAGGCCTGACGGGGCTCCTCGATGTTGCCGGTCAGCGCCAGCAGGTCGCGCGACAGCGGGCCAGACAGGCCGATGCGTTGCAGGCGACGCCACAGGTTGGCCTGTTGCGGCTTGCTGCCTTGCAACTGGTTCCAGGCCAGCGAGCCCAGTTGTACTTCGAGCAGTTCGCGCAGGCCGTTGAGTTCAAAGCGCATCGAATCGAACACGCGCTGGTCGACGGCGGCAGCCGGGGCCGGTGCGGCAGGACGCGGCGGCTCGACGAAAGTCGGCTCCACCAGCGGCTCGGCAGCGGTCAACGGCAGGCCGGCGAACAGCTGGCGATTGGTGGTGGTGTCGCTGTCGCCGCGCATGCTGAGCTCGGCCTGGGCCGACACAATGCGCGAGGCGGTCTTGCGCAGCTCGTCTTCGAGTTCCATGTTCGGCACGCGTGGCGCCAGGGCCTGGGGGGTGTAATCCAGGGCAGCCGTCAGCTCCACACCGCCGGCGATGCGGCGGTTGCCGATAATGGCAGCATCGGCGCCCAGCTCATCACGCACCAGTTTCATGGCCTGACGCATATCGGCGGCGAAAAAACGCTTCACTTGCATAACCCACTACCTCAGCCGTTGGGCCCTACTGTCGCGACGATAGTCACTTGCTTATTGTCAGGAATTTCCTGGTAAGCCAATACGTGCAAATTCGGTACTGCCAGGCGTCCAAACCGCGACAACATCGCTCGGACCGGGCCTGCCACCAGCAGAATCACCGGCTGGCCCTGCATTTCCTGGCGCTGTGCGGCGTCGATCAACGAACGCTGCAGTTTTTCAGCCATGCTTGGCTCCAGCAGAACGCCCTCTTCCTGGCCTAATCCTGCCTTCTGAATACTATTGAGCAAAATCTGTTCCAACCTTGGCTCCAAGGTGATAACAGGCAGCTCGGAGTCAAGCCCTACAATGCTTTGCACGATTGCGCGGGACAATCCGACCCGCACCGAAGCCACCAGCGCGGCGGTATCTTGACTCTTGGCGGCATTGTTGGCGATAGCCTCGGCAATGCTGCGAATGTCGCGTACCGGCACCTGTTCGGCCAACAGCGCCTGCAGCACCTTGAGCAACTGCGACAACGAGAGCACGCCCGGCACCAGCTCTTCGGCGAGTTTTGGCGAGGCCTTGGCCAGCAAACCCATCAATTGCTGGACTTCCTCGTGACCGATCAGCTCGTGGGAGTGCTTGTAGAGGATCTGGTTGAGGTGGGTAGCAACTACGGTGCTGGCGTCCACCACGGTGTAACCGAGCGATTGCGCCTGGCTGCGCTGGCTGACTTCGATCCACACCGCGTCCAGACCAAAAGCCGGATCTTTGGCGGTGATGCCGTTGAGGCTGCCGAACACCTGGCCCGGGTTGATCGCGAGCTCCCGGTCCGGGTAGATCTCGGCTTCGGCGAGAATCACGCCCATCAGGGTCAGACGGTAGGCGCTGGGCGCCAAGTCGAGGTTGTCACGGATGTGCACGGTGGGCATCAGGAAGCCCAGGTCCTGGGACAACTTCTTGCGCACCCCCTTGATCCGCGCGAGCAACTGGCCACCCTGGTTGCGGTCCACCAGAGGAATCAGGCGGTAGCCAACTTCCAGGCCGATCATGTCGATAGGAGTCACGTCATCCCAGCCCAACTCCTTGGTTTCCTGGGCGCGGGCCGGGGATGGCAGCAATTCCTGCTGGCGCGCCACCTCTTGCAGGGCCTGCACCTTGACCGCGTTCTGTTTTTTCCAGAACAGGTAAGCACCGCCGCCGGCCAGGGCCGCCATGGTCAGGAACGACACGTGGGGCATGCCCGGCACGATACCCATGATCGCCATGATGCCCGCCGCCACGGCCAGGGCCTTGGGCGAGGCAAACATCTGCCGGCTGATCTGCTTGCCCATGTCTTCGGAGCCCGAAGCACGGGTCACCATGATGGCCGCTGCTGTGGATAACAACAGTGATGGCAATTGCGCCACTAAACCGTCACCGATGGTCAGCAAGGCGTACACCTTGCCGGCATCGCCGAAGGTCATGCCGTGCTGGAAGATACCCACGGCCATGCCGCCGATGAGGTTGATGAACAGAATCAGCAGGCCGGCGATGGCGTCGCCACGCACGAATTTGCTCGCACCGTCCATGGAACCGTAGAACTCGGCTTCCTGGGCCACTTCCAGGCGGCGGGACTTGGCCTGGTTCTGGTCGATGAGGCCGGCATTGAGGTCGGCGTCGATTGCCATCTGCTTGCCGGGCATGGCGTCGAGGGTAAAGCGTGCGCTCACCTCGGAAATACGCCCGGCACCTTTGGTCACGACCACGAAGTTGATGATCATCAGGATTGCGAACACCACGATACCGACCACGTAGTTACCGCCGATCACCACCTCACCGAACGCCTGGATCACCTTGCCGGCAGCGGCATGGCCGTCCTGGCCGTGCAGCATCACCACTCGGGTGGACGCAACGTTCAGCGCCAGCCGCAGCAGGGTCGCCACTAGCAGGATGGTCGGGAACACGGCAAAATCCAGCGGCCGCAGGGCGTATACGCACACCAGCAACACAACCACGGACAGCGCGATGTTGAAGGTGAAGAACACGTCGAGCAGAAACGGCGGCATCGGCAACATCATCATTGCCAGCATCACCAGCAACAACAACGGCACACCCAGATTGCCCCGCGAAAGGTCAGTCAGGGTCGTACGGGCCGTGCCGAACATTTGAGAGCGATCCACCACCGGTATTCCTCGTAACGTAAAGCAAACTTTTGACGCCGGGAGGCGACTTGCAGGCGGTATTGCAAGAAGCTGTCCAACTTTGGTTTTGGCGGCAGGATCAAAAATATGGGAGGGGGCTCGCTCCCGACAGCCGTGGGTCGGTCAACCGCGAGGTGACTGATCCATCGCTATCGGGAGCAAGCCCCCTCCCACATTCTGGTTTGTGTAAAGGCTGGATGTGCGCCGTTGGCGCCTTGCGTCATCAAGGTTTTGGTGTGGCTGATCCGATCGGCGGCAGCGCGTACGGGCCTTTGGGTCGATGGATCATTCGGAATGCCATTTGCTGGCCAATCGAAAACTCAGTCCTGCCCCAATCCCTCTTGTCGACAAATACCTCATCTTTCCAATCATCAGACCAAATCACCCACTCGGCTCTGATCGGATCGTAGGATTTGACAGCACCGCTATACACCTTCAACACCGCTCTCCCTGTATATCCCTCACGACCTGCGTACAGTTTCTGGTGCAATGGAACCGCGCACAGGCGCGACTGGCTACTGTCAAAGTTGACAGGTAGACGCTGACCAACGACGAGTGATAGGGAAGGAGAAATGCAGCACTGTGAGGCCAGACGGCGTCAAGAATCGCGTCGCAGCTCCGGTGGAATCGGCAGATCCTTGAGCGGGTCCGGCCGTTTGCCCTTGCCCGCGCGGTATTGGCGGATCTGATAGACGTAGGCCAATACCTGCGCCACGGCCAGGTACAGGCCGGCGGGAATTTCCTGGTCCAGGTCGGTGGAATAGAAGATCGAGCGCGCGAGCGCCGCCGATTCCAGCAGCAGGATGTCGTTGGCCACGGCAATTTCACGGATCTTCAGCGCGGTAAAGTCGCTGCCCTTGGCCAGCAGCATCGGCGCGCCGCCTTTCTCCGGGTCGTACTTGAGGGCCACGGCGTAGTGAGTGGGGTTGGTGATGATCACGTCGGCGTCGGGCACCGAGGCCATCATCTTGCGCTGGGACATTTCACGCTGCAACTGGCGGATGCGCTGCTTGACCTCCGGCCGCCCTTCCTGGTCCTTGTGTTCGTCGCGCACTTCCTGCTTGGTCATCAGCAGTTTCTTGTGGCTCTCCCACAGCTGGATCGGCGCGTCCACCGCCGCAATGATGATCAACCCGGCGGACATCCACAGCGCGCTCCAGCCCACCAACTGCAAGCTGTGGATGATCGCCGACTCCAGCGGCTCGTGGGCGATGCGCAGCAGGTCGTCGATATCCGACGACAACACCGCCAGCGCCACGAACAGGATCAGGATGAATTTGGCCAGGGCCTTGAGCAGTTCCACCAGCGCCTTGGCGGAAAACATGCGCTTGAGCCCTGCCCCCGGGTTCATGCGGCTGAACTTGGGCGCCATGCTGCTGGCGGCGAACAGCCAGCCGCCCAGGGCCACTGGGCCAATCAGTGCGGCCAGCATCAAGGTGATCAGGATCGGCTGCACTGCCAGCAGCGCGATCTTGCCCGAGTGCATCAGGTATTGGCCCATGGCGTCGGGGTTGAGCAGCACCTCGCGCGGCAGGCTGAAGTTGTATTTCATCAGCTCCAGCAAATCCAGGGCCAGGCCGCCGCCATAGATCAGCAGGGCGCCGGAACCGGCCATCATGGTCGCGACGGTGTTGAGCTCCTTGGAGCGGGCGATCTCGCCCTTTTCCCGGGAGTCCTTTTTGCGTTTCTCCGTGGGGTCTTCTGTCTTGTCCTGACCACTCTCGCTCTCGGCCATGGCTCAGCGCGCCCGTGCCAGGTCACGTAAAAACTGCAAGGCATCGGTCGCCAGCGGTTGATACTGATTGAGAATGTCCGCCAGGCCGACCCAGAAAATCACCATGCCCATGACAAGGGTCAGCGGGAAGCCGATGGAGAAAATATTCAACTGCGGCGCCGCGCGCGTCATCACGCCGAACGCGATGTTCACCACCAGCAATGCGGTGATCGCCGGCAGCACCAGCAACAGCGAGGCGCCCAGCACCCAGCCGAGGCGCCCCACCACTTCCCAGAAATGATTGACCACCAGCCCCGACCCCACCGGCAAGGTGGTGAAACTTTCGGTCAGCACCTCGAACGCCACCAGATGGCCGTTCATGGCCAGAAACAGCAAGGTCACCAGCATCGTCAAAAACTGCCCGATCACCGCTGCCGAGACGCCGTTGGTAGGGTCGACCATGGACGCGAAGCCCATGCCCATCTGCACCGATATGATTTGCCCGGCGACCACGAAAGCCTGGAAGAACAGCGTCAGGGAAAAGCCCAGCATGGCGCCGATCAGCACCTGCTCGGCGATCAGCAGCAAGGCGCTGAGGTCGAGCGCGTTGACCGGCGGCATCGGCGGCAATCCGGGCACGATCACCACTGTGATGGCCACCGCGAAGTACAGTCGTACACGCCGGGGAACCAGAGTGGTGCCGAACACCGGCATCGCCATCAGCATCGCGGTGACGCGAAACAGCGGCAGGATGAACGAGGCCACCCAGGTACTGATCTGGGTGTCGGTCAACGCCAGCAGCGATTGCATGGGCTCAGCCGATCAACTGCGGAATACTGCCGTACAGCTGCAGAATGTATTCCATGAAGGTTTGTACCAGCCACGGGCCGGCGACGATCAGCGTGATCAGCATCACCAGCAGGCGCGGCAGGAAGCTCAGGGTCTGTTCGTTGATCTGGGTCGCGGCCTGGAACATCGCCACCAGCAGGCCCACCAGCAGGCTCGGCACCACCAGCACGGCGACCATCATGGTGGTCAGCCACAGCGCTTCACGGAACAGGTCGACCGCTACTTCTGGCGTCATGGCCTCATACCCCTCCGAAACTGCCGGCCAGGGTGCCGATTATCAGCGCCCAGCCATCCACCAGCACAAACAGCATGATTTTGAACGGCAACGAGATGATCAGCGGTGACAGCATCATCATGCCCATGGCCATCAGCACGCTCGCCACCACCAGGTCGATGATCAGGAACGGGATGAAGATCATGAAGCCGATCTGAAACGCGGTCTTCAGCTCCGAGGTGACGAACGCCGGTACCAGGATGGTCAGCGGTGCCTGATCCGGCGTGGCAATGTCGGTGCGCTTGGACAGGCGCACGAACAGCTCAAGGTCGCTGGAACGGGTCTGCGACAGCATGAAGTCCTTGATCGGGCCCTGGGCTCTGTCGATGGCGACCTGGGGCGTGATGGTCTCGGCCAGATAGGGTTGCAGGGCTTGCTGGTTCACCTTGTCGAACACCGGCGCCATGATGAACATGGTCAGGAACAGCGCCATGCCGGTGAGGATCTGGTTGGACGGCGTCTGCTGCAGGCCCAGGGCCTGGCGCAGAATGGAGAACACGATGATGATCCGCGTAAAGCTGGTCATCAGCATGACGAATGCCGGGATAAAACTCAGCGCGGTCATGATCAGCAAAATCTGCAGGCTGACCGAATACTCCTGCGCGCCGGCCGCGTTGGTGCCCAGAGTGATCGCCGGGATCGACAACGGGTCGGCGCCCAGCGCCAGTGGCGCGGCCAGCAACAGCATGAGCGTCAATAAAACGCGCATTACTTCTTATCCTTCTGATCCTTGCCCAGCAACTCCATCAGGCGCTGAGCGAATTCCGGCGTGGCTGGCGTGGACGTGTCCACGTTCACCGGGTTCTTGAGCACGTGCAGCGGGGTGATGCGGCCCGGCGTGATGCCCAGCAAAATCTGTTCGCCACCGACCTGCACCAGCACCAGCCGGTCACGCGGCCCGAGCGCACGTGCGCCGATCATCTCGATCACCTGGCCATTGCCCGGGCCGATGCGCTGCATACGGCGCATCACCCAGGCCAGCACAAAGATCAGCCCCACCACCAGCAGCAACCCCAGCACCAGCTGGGTCAGTTGCCCGCCGACGCTGCTGCCGACCACGGGCGCGGCCGCCTTTGCCACAGGTTCGGCCGCGAGGGCGCTCAATGGCAGCGCCAGGCACAGTCCCGCCAGTGAATACTTCATGTCAGCGCAACTTCTTGATGCGTTCGCTCGGGCTGATCACGTCCGTCAGGCGGATGCCGAACTTTTCGTTGACCACCACCACCTCGCCATGGGCGATCAGCGTGCCGTTGACCAGCACGTCCAGCGGTTCACCGGCCAGGCGGTCCAGCTCGATCACCGAACCCTGGTTGAGCTGCAGCAGGTTGCGGATGTTGATTTCGGTGCTGCCCACTTCCATGGAGATCGACACCGGAATATCGAGGATCACGTCCAGGTTGGGGCCGTCGAGGCTCACCGGGTCATTGTTCTTCGGCACGCTGCCAAATTCTTCCATCGGCAGGCGCTTGCCGGCCGGCGCGGTGGCGGCATCGGCGGCCAGCAGCGCGTCGATATCGTCCTGGCCAACATCGCCGGTTTCTTCCAGGGCTGCTGCCCATTCGTCAGCCAGGGCCTGGTCTTCGGCGGAAGTGTTTTCGTGTTCGGTAGCCATTACATGTCCTCGGCGAAGCAAACATTCATAAAAAGAGAGGGATCAGCGCCGGTTGATCGGCTCGATCACCTGCAGCGCCAGGTTGCCCTTGTGGGAACCGAGCTTGACCTTGAACGACGGCACGCCGTTGGCGCGCATGATCATTTCTTCCGGCAGCTCGACCGGAATCACGTCGCCGGGCTGCATGTGCAGAATATCGCGCAGGCGCAACTGGCGACGGGCCACGGTGGCGCTCAGGGGTACGTCGACGTCGAGCAAATCTTCGCGCAGGGCCTTGACCCAGCGTTCGTCCTGGTCGTCCACGTCGGACTGGAAGCCAGCGTCGAGCATCTCGCGCACCGGCTCGATCATCGCGTACGGCATGGTTACGTGCAGATCGCCGCCGCCGCCATCGAGTTCGATGTGGAACGTCGACACCACAATGGCCTCGCTCGGCCCGACGATGTTGGCCATGGCCGGGTTCACTTCCGAGTTGATGTACTCGAAATTGACCTCCATGACCGCCTGCCAGGCTTCCTTCAAGTCGATGAAGGCCTGCTCCAGCACCATGCGCACCACGCGCAATTCGGTAGGAGTGAATTCGCGGCCTTCGATCTTGGCGTGACGGCCGTCGCCACCGAAGAAGTTATCCACCAGCTTGAACACCAGCTTGGCATCAAGAATGAACAGCGCGGTGCCGCGCAACGGCTTGATCTTGACCAGGTTGAGGCTGGTGGGCACGTACAGCGAGTGCACGTACTCGCCGAACTTCATCACCTGCACGCCACCCACCGCCACGTCGGCCGAACGGCGCAGCATGTTGAACATGCTGATGCGGGTGTAGCGGGCGAAACGTTCGTTGATCATCTCCAGGGTCGGCATGCGCCCACGGACGATGCGATCCTGGCTGGTCAGGTCATAACTTTTGACGCTGCCGGGCTCGGCAGCCATTTCGGTCTGTACCAGACCATCGTCCACGCCATGCAGCAGCGCATCGATTTCATCCTGGGACAGCAGGTCCTGCACGGCCATGTCGTGATCCTACTGCAATACGAAATTGGTGAAGAGCACTTGCTCGACGGCGACTTTGCCGAGTTCCTTCTGGGACACTTCCTGCACGCTGGCGGTGATTTTCTGGCGCAGCATTTCCTGGCCAACCGGGGTCACCAGGCTGTCAAAGCTCTGTGCGGATAACAGCATCACCAGGTTGTTGCGGATCACCGGCATATGCACCTTGAGTGCATCCAGGTCCGCCTGGTTACGCGCAAGCAGCGTCATGCTCACCTGCAGGTAGCGTTGACGGCCGTTCTGATTGTAGTTGGCGACAAAGGCCGGCAGCATCGGCTCGAAGATAGCCGGTTGCTTGACGTTGGTGGCGGTCTCGGCGGCGGGGGCCGGTTTGCTGGCACTGCTGTGCATGATGTACCAGGTGCCGCCCACCGAAGCACCAATGGCCAGGAGCAGGCCCAGGACAATCATCAGGATAAGCTTGAGTTTGCCCTTGCCCTTGACCTTGCCTTCGGGTGCTTGTGCTGCGTCTTCGCTCTTCGCCATGCCAATAATCCGTCACTATTCGGGGATTCATAGATCTACGGAAAGGCAAGAGCAAGTGTTATGCCAGAATTGTCTGGTAGACAGGCACATATCCTTGTGAGCGGAGGCTTGCGCCCGATAGCGTTGGGTCATTGCCACATACAGTGACTGACACACAGCAATCGGGGGCAAGCCCCCTCCCATTATTCAAGCTGCATATGGCCGAAATCAGGCGTAGTAATCGACCGCGCTGGAGCCGATCACGCTGGTGGTTACGGGCGCGACAGCGGCGCTCACTTCAGTCTGCTCAGCCGCATCGCCACGACCACCCCGCCCACCGCCGCCACTCACGCCGCGCATCTGGCTTTGTTGCTGCTGTTGCTGCTCCTGGCCACGGGACTGGTCGGACACGTTCACGTCCACCTGGCCCATGCCCTGCTGGGCGAACATCTCGCGCAGCCGACCGGACTGGCTTTCCAGCGCTTCACGCACCACGGCGTGACCGCTCATGAACGTGACCTGAGCCTGCTGGTCCGGTGTCATGTTGACCTTGATGTCCAGGCGCCCCAGCTCGGCCGGTTGCAGTTGGATCTCGGCCGACTTGAGGTTGGCACTGGAGAGGTACATCACGCGATTGACCACTTCCTCGGTCCAGCCGCTCTGATGCATCGCCAGCGGTGCATTGGCTACCGGCGGCAGCGCATTGGCGGTTTTCGGTGTGGCGGCCTGGGTCAGCGCGGCCAGACGATCGGCGAAGTTATCGACCCGTGTATCGCTGCCGGCGTTTTTCAGGTCCTTGAGGCCGTCATCGATCAGCGCACCGAACGCCTTCTCGCCGCCCTGATGGGTGCTGTCCTTGGCGGCTTGCTGGTCCACCAGGGTGGCCATGCCGGCGGCGAAAGTCTGCGCGGCGGTAGGCTGATCCTGGGTGGTGGTCGGTGCGCCCTTCTGCGGCGCCTGGCTGGTGGCCGACACGTGACCGCCCTGCTCCATCGCCAGGCGCACGGCGGGCATGTCGTCCAGCGGGTCGGCGGCGGGGTCGAAGGCAGGCTTGGCTGCATCGGTTGCCGCGACAGGTGCAGCGACTGCGGGCTGCGTCTTGTCAGACTTGTCGGGCTTGGCCGCAACCGGGGCCGGGGTTTCCGGCGGCACCGGCACAGCCACCACTGGCGTGAGCGTGACCACCAGCGCCGGGTCGACCACCGGATCGGCCGCTGGCTGTTGTGCCAGGGCCGGGTCGGTGGGTTTGTCGTCATCGCTGCTGGCGCTGTCATCGGACTTGGCCGGCGGTGTGGCAGGCAAGGGTTTGCCGCTATCGGCAACCGCCGGCGTGTTGGCGGCAGGCTTGTCGCTATCGGCAACGGGCTTGGCCGGGTTCTCGGCGGGCTTGTCCCGCGTGGGTTTGGCCGGGCTGGCGTCGGGCTTGGCGACTGATTTTGGCGCCTGATTAGCGAACACTTGAGCGAAGCCAGGGCCTTTGTCCCGTGGGTCCGCCGTCACTGAAGGTGAAGGAGCGACGGGCGCTTGAGGCTTGGCCGCAGGGGCAGCCTGAAGAAGGGAGTTGGGGGCGACTGGCATAAGTAGGGTCTCCAACTGCATGGGGGTCGTGGGATGCAGTTATGGAGATATAGCAAGAGTTGGGCCAGGTTGAGTGGGTTGGGTGTATATCCGTTATTTGGGTGATGGCTGATATGGGTTCCGCCCTTACGGAGGCTCACCGCTGGAAAGGCCCAAAAGTAAGAAAAAGGCCTTCGCCCCACCAGGGCACCTTGCTTAGGCTCGGTGTGCCTGAGATCAAGAGCGAAAGCCAAAGCAAAGCAGATCAAAAGCGGTGTGATATCCATCGGACAAATGGAGATCCAAATGTGGGAGGTGGCTTGCTCCCGATGGCGGTGTGTCAGCTACAAATAAGCTGACAGACACTCAGCCATCGGGAGCAAGCCCCCTCCCACATTTTGTACTGTGTTCGGCAAACAATCCCGGTCGGCTCCAAGGCCGCCGCGCTCTTGCTTTTGATCTGGGGCGCGCCGTCAAACACGCTGGGGGTTCCGGCTCACCTTTGGAAAGGCCCAAAAGTAAGCAAAGGCCTTCGCCCCACCACTCGGCACCTTGCTTAGGCTCGGTGTGCCTGAGATCAAGAGCGAAAGCCAAAGCAAAGCAGATCAAAAGCGCTGTGATATCCATCAGACAAATGGAGATCCAAATGTGGGAGGGGGCTTGCTCCCGATAGTGGTGTGTCAGCTACAAATAAGCTGACTGACACTCAGCCATCGGGAGCAAGCCCCCACCACATTTTGTACAGTGTTCGGCAAACAATCCCGGTCGGCTCCAAGGCCGCCGCGCTCTTGCTTTTGATCTGGGGCGCGCCGTCAAACACGCTGGGGGTTCCGGCTCACCGTTGGAAAGGCCAAAAAGTAAGCAAAGGCCTTCGCCCCACCACTCGGCACTTTGCTTAGGCTCGGTGTGCCTGAGATCAAGAGCGAAAGCCAAAGCAAAGCAGATCAAAAGCGCTGTGATATCCATCAGACAAATGGAGATCCAAATGTGGGAGGGGCTTGCTCCCGATGGCGGTGTGTCAGCTACAAATAAGCTGACTGACACTCAGCCATCGGGAGCAAGCCCCTCCCACATTTTGTACTGTGTTCGGCAAACAATCCCGGTCGGCTCCAAGGCCGCCGCGCTCTTGCTTTTGATCTGGGGCGCGCCGTCAAACATGCTGGGGGTTCCGGCTCACCTTTGGAAAGGCCAAAAAGTAAGCAAAGGCCTTCGCCCCACCACTCGGCACCTTGCTTAGGCTCGGTGTGCCTGAGATCAAGAGCGAAAGCCAAAGCAAAGCAGATCAAAAGCGGTGTGATATCCATCGGACAAATGGAGATCCAAATGTGGGAGGGGCTTGCTCCCGGTGGCGGTGTGTCAGCTACAAATAAGCTGACTGACACTCAGCCATCGGGAGCAAGCCCCCCACATTTTGTACAGTGTTCGGCAAACAATCCCGGTCGGCTCCAGGGCCGCCGCGCTCTTGCTTTTGATCTGGGGCGCGCCGTCAAACACGCTGGGGGTTCCGGCTCACCTTTGGAAAGCCCAAAAAGTAAGCAAAGGCCTTCGTCCCACCACTCGGAACATTGCTTAGGCTCGGTGTGCCTGAGATCAAGAGCGAAAGCCAAAGCAAAGCAGATCAAAAGCACTGTGATATCCATCAGACAAATGGAGATCCAAATGTGGGAGGGGGCTTGCTCCCGATGGCGGTGTGTCAGCTACAAATAAGCTGACTGACACTCAGCCATCGGGAGCAAGCCCCCCACATTTTGTACAGTGTTCGGCAAACAATCCCGGTCGGCTCCAAGGCCGCCGCGCCCTTGCTTTTGATCTGGGGCGCGCCGTCAAACACGCAGGGGCCAGGGATGGTCCATCCGCGCCGTAAGGGCGCCCCCCCCAATCACCCCACAAAAACCCGCCGCAGCTCCCCCTCATACATCGCCCGAACCAAAGCAAACTCCCGGTCAATCTGATCCACCAACCCCCCGAGATCCCCCGCCGACGCCATCTCCAACCGCTGACACAGCAAGGCCAACCGCACCGCCCCCAGATTCCCGCTGCTTCCCTTGAAACTATGCGCAATCTGCCGCAACGCCTGCGCATCACCACGTGCCGTGCGCAACGCCTTCACCCGCTCTTCGGAGTCATGCAAAAAGGTATCCAGCAACCGCGGATACTCCCCCTCCATCACCTCCTGCAAACCCGCCAACACCTGCGGGTCCATATGAACATCAACCACTTGCTCGCTCCTTGATCAAGAATCGCCGGATTATGCCAGAGCCTCCCAGCAAAACTCCACGCAGACACTGCGCCCGCCATCGGACCAGCCTACAGCGCTGCACAATTGGCGCACCAGGCTGAGTCCACGGCCAGACAGACGGTCGATATCCAGCGGCCGCGCCAGTACCTGCTCCACGTCAAACCCCTGGCCACTGTCCTCGACGCGCAAGCTCAGGGTACCGCCGGTGTCGGTGGGCACTACCTGCACATGCACGCGCACAAACCCCGTGTTCAGTTGCGCCAAACGCTCGTTGCGCAGGCGGTAATACTGCGCAAACCCCTCGGCATCGCGCTTGAGCCGCGAGTCCAGCCCCAGCACGCCGTGTTCTAGGGCATTGGAATACAGCTCGGCCATCACGCTGTAGAGCGCCCCGCTCTGCTCGCGCAAACCGTGGATTTCCAGCAGCAGTTGCAGCAGGTAGGGCAACGGGTTGTAGCGTTTGAGGGTGTCGGCGCGAAACTCGAAGCTCACCGACCAGTCCAGCGGGCACGACTGGCCGCTGTCGGCATACAAAGGTCCGGTTGCACGCAGCGATTGGCCGGCCTGCAGGGTGATTTCCACCATGCTGATGTCATCGCGCACCTGGCCGCGAAAGGCTGCCAGCGCCTGCTCGATGTCTTCAAACAGGCGGTCCGGCTCGCGATTGGCGGCAAACACTTGCAGCAAGCGCTCGGCACCAAATAATTGTTCGTTGGCGTCGGCGGTGTCGAGCACGCCGTCGGACAGTAAAAACACGCGGTCGCCCAAGGCCATCGGCCAGACTTCGGTGCGGTCGTCAAACTGCTCCGCCGACAACACGCCCAAAGGCAAATGGCGTGACATCAACGACGTGCGCTTGCCCGTGGCGACCTCGTGCACATAGCCCTCGGGCATCCCGCCATTCCACACCTCCACCGCACGCCGCTGGGTGCTCAGGCACAGCAGCGTGGCGCAACAGAACATGTCCGCCGGCAGGATGCGCTTGAGCTTGGCGTTCATTTCGCGCAGGGTCTGGGCCAGGCCGTAGCCTTTGGCGGCCATGCCATAGAACACTTCCGCCAGCGGCATGGCGCCCACCGCCGCCGGCAGGCCATGACCGGTGAAGTCGCCGAGCAGCACGTGCATGTCACCCGACGGCGTGTAGGCCGCCAGCAGCAGGTCGCCGTTGAACAACGCATAGGGCGATTGCAGATAGCGAATGTTCGGCGCCGCGTTGATACAGCCGGAATGGGCCACCTTGTCGAACACCGCCTTGGCCACCCGCTGCTCGTGCAACAGGTACTCATGGTGTTTGGCGATCAGGTCGCGCTGCTGCAACACTGTGGCCTGCAGGCGACGCAGGCGGTCCATGGCGTTGATCTTGGCTGCGAGGATCACCGGGTTATAGGGCTTGGCCAAAAAGTCATCGCCGCCGGCGTCCAGACACTTGGCCAAGGCTTCGCTTTCGCGCAGGGAGGTGAGGAAGATCAGCGGCACCAGCGCTTCGCCCGCCAGTTGCTTGATGCGCCGCGCGGCCTCGAAACCGTCCATCACCGGCATCAGCGCGTCCATCAACACCAGGTGCGGGCGTTCACGGGTAAACACCTCCACCGCTTCAGCACCATTGGTGGCGGTGAGCACCTGATGGCCCTGACGGCGCACGATGGTCGACAGTAACAGCAGGTCGGCGGCGCTGTCTTCGGCGATCAGAATCGTCAGCGCCTCAAGGACAGGGGCCTGGACACTCATTCGATATCGAACAGTTTGTCGAAGTTGGAGATGGCGAGGATCTTGCGCACGTCCGAACTGCTGTTGACCACACGGATATACGCCTTGTCGCCCCCCGCATGGTCGCGCAGCAGCAGAAGCATGCCCAGCGCCGAGCTGTCCATGTAGGTGGTTTCCTTCAAGTCCACCACGAACGTCTCGGGCTTGGGATAAACGTCTTCATAGGCGTCGCGAAAATCCTGGTGGCTGCTGAAATCGAAGCGGCCCTTGATCGCAATCGCCAATGTTTTCCCATCCATGGATACTTTTTTTCGACTGGCATTTAAGTGCTTCCTTGTCATTGGCAATGTGACACAGGTTTAGCAGTTGAACGGAATCCGAGCAACACAGCAAATCAATTGCCGGAGGGTGCTGTCCCCTAATTATTCAGAACGGGGATTGGCGGGGAAGACGTTGCGACAGTTCATCGAGCAGCTTCTGCTCGCGTTTGTCTTCCAGCGCGCGCGCTTCGTCGATGTAGCGCTGCACCAGCTTGCGCAGGCCCTCGACCCGGGCATAGGCGGCCTGCCAACTTTCGCGCGCCTTGTCGAGGTTGTTCTGGTGCCAGGCCAGGCTTTGGCGCTGCTGGCCAACGGCGGTTTCCAGCTGGTTGAGAAAGCCCTGGTAACCCATCAGCCATTGGCCGGACACGCCCTTGCTGCCACGGTCGATCCACTGCTGCTGGTACTCTCCGCGAAAGCGTTCAAGGTCACCCAGCTTGCTTTCGACCAGGCGGACCTGACCCTGGAAATAACCCAGGCGCTGCACCGCGGCTTTTTCGGCCTTTTCGGCCATCTCCACCACTGGCGCAAGACGTGCAGAGCGCGAGTTGGCCATGGCTTAACCGCCTGGCGCGGGGGCGAAGATCGACTGCAAGTGAGCCTCGCTTTCGCCCATGCTGATGTTGTCGTTGAGGCCCTGGCGCAGGTAGGTCACCAGTTGCGGTTGCAGGGCAATCGCAAGGTCAGTCTCGCGGTCGCCGCCGGCCACGTAGGCACCCACGCTGATCAGGTCGCGGCTCTGTTGATAGCGCGACCACAGTTGCTTGAACTGCTGGGCGCGGGCCATATGCTCCGGCGTCACCACCGAGGGCATCACCCGGCTGATGGAGGCTTCGATATCAATCGCCGGGTAGTGCCCTTCCTCGGCCAGGCGCCGGGACAGCACGATGTGGCCGTCGAGCACGCCCCGCGCC
The DNA here is from genome assembly GCF_036864995.1 of Pseudomonas trivialis. Taxonomy (NCBI): domain Bacteria; kingdom Pseudomonadati; phylum Pseudomonadota; class Gammaproteobacteria; order Pseudomonadales; family Pseudomonadaceae; genus Pseudomonas; species Pseudomonas trivialis. The sequence goes on from NZ_CP142151.1 coordinate 3,795,773, forward strand.
GAGTCGGCAATCGGGTCCTGCTGGTCATCGCCTTCGGACAAAACCGTGTAGAACGCCGTGATCGAGCCTCCGCCCGCCTCGGCATTACCGGCGCGCTCCACCAGTTTGGGCAACTTGGCGAATACGGACGGCGGGTAACCCTTGGTCGCCGGCGGCTCGCCGATGGCCAGGGCGATTTCCCGCTGGGCCTGGGCAAAACGTGTGAGCGAGTCCATCAGCAACAGGACATTCTTGCCCTTGTCGCGAAAATATTCGGCGATGCGCGTGCAGTACATGGCGGCGCGCAAGCGCATCAGCGGCGCATCGTCGGCTGGCGATGCGACCACCACCGAGCGCTTGAGGCCTTCCGGGCCCAGGCTGTGCTCGATGAACTCCTTGACCTCGCGGCCACGCTCACCGATCAGCCCCACCACGATGATGTCGGCCTCGGTAAAGCGCGTCATCATGCCCAGCAGCACCGACTTACCCACGCCGGTACCGGCAAACAGGCCCAGACGCTGACCACGCCCGACCGTCAATAAACCGTTGATGCTGCGAATGCCCACATCGAGCGGCTGGCTGATGGGGTTGCGATTGAGCGGGTTGATCGTGGGCCCGTCCATCGGCACCCAGTCTTCGGCCTTCATGCCTCCCTTGCCGTCGAGCGCACGACCGGCGCCGTCGAGCACGCGGCCGAGCATGCTCATGCCCATCGGCAGGCGGCCGGTGTCGGCCAGCGGCACCACGCGGGCGCCAGGAGCAATGCCGGCGACACTGCCGACCGGCATCAGGAACACCTTGCTGCCCGAGAACCCCATCACTTCGGCTTCGACCTGCACCGGGTGGTAGCTGTCGTCGTTGATCACCAGACAACGGCTGCCCATGGCGGCGCGCAGGCCCTCGGCTTCGAGGGTCAGGCCGACCATGCGCAGCAGGCGCCCTTCAAGAATCGGCTGGCCGGGCAGCTGCGTGGCCTCGGCGTAGCTGCCCAGGCGCTTGGCGAAGCTGGTGCGGTCAAGGCGCATCCGGGCGGTCCAGGTCGACGCTGATATCGGGTTCAGCCGGGTTCATGGCCTGTTCGTGCTGCTGGTCGAGCAACTTGGCCATGATCTGGCTGATGCGGGTTTCCACCGTGGCATCGATGCGGCTGTGTTCGGTCTCGACCCGGCAGCCGCCGGGCTGCAACGCAGCGTCCTCGACGATGCGCCAGGTTTCTTCATGGCGCTCGCGCAAGGCTTTGACCTGCTCGAAATCCTGCGGATTGATGTACAACCGCACATTGCCGACGCCCAGGGGCAGCAATTTGAGCGCTTCGCGCATCACGCCTTCGATCTGGCTGGAGTCCAGCACCAGTTCGCGCTGGATCACCTGGCGCGTGATGTGCTGCACCAGTGCAACCATGGATTTCTCGATCTGCGCATCCTGCCCCGCAATCGGCTCGAACAGCCCGTCCATCAGGCGTTCCAGGCTGGCGAGCTGGACGCCCAGCGCCACCTCGGCCTCCTGGCGCACCTTGAGGGTGGTGCTGCGAAAGCCGTCCTTTTCGCCTGCGGCGAAGCCTTCGTTGTAGGCCTCCTGACGGATGGCTTCCAACTCTTCGAGGGTCAGCGGCTGGACTTCATCCAGCGGCACTTCTTCCATTTCCGCCGGAGTTTCCACCACCGGTGCGGGCTCGGGCTCGGGCACATGCGGGTCGAAGCTGGGCAACGACCAGATGTCGAACCCGCCCACGTCCCGCGCGCGAATCAGGTCGCTGGGCGTTTCATCTTTGCTCGACATGGACAGCGCCTTAGATCATTTCTTCGCCGCCCTTCCCGCCGAGAACGATTTCTCCGGCTTCGGCCATACGGCGGGCAATCGTGAGGATTTCCTTCTGCGCAGTTTCGACGTCGCTGACGCGTACCGGCCCCTTGGCTTCGAGGTCGTCGCGCAGCAGTTCGGACGCGCGCTTGGACATGTTCTTGAAGATCTTTTCCTTGACGTTCTCGTCGGAGCCCTTGAGCGCCAGCACCAGCACATCCGAAGACACCTCGCGCAGCAACGCCTGAATGCCACGGTCGTCGACATCGGAGAGGTTGTTGAACACGAACATCAGGTCTTCGATCTGGCCGGACAGGGTGTCGTCGATCTCGCGGATCGAGTCCATCAACTGGCCTTCGACCGAACTGTCGAGGAAGTTCATGATGTCGGCCGCGCGCTTGATGCCGCCCAGGGTGGTGCGCGAGGCATTCGAATTGCCGGAGAACTGCTTCTCCAGAATCGTGTTGAGTTCTTTCAGGGCCGCCGGCTGCACGGTGTTCAGCGACGACACGCGCAGGATGATGTCCAGGCGCACTTTATGGTCGAAGTGGCCGAGCACTTCACCGGCCTGGTCCGGGTCCAGGTACGCGACGACGATGGCCTGGATCTGCGGGTGTTCGTAGCGGATCACGTCGGCCACCGCGCGCGGTTCCATCCACTTGAGGCTGTCCAGGCCGCTGGTGTTGCCACCCAGCAGGATGCGGTCGATCAGGCCGTTGGCCTTGTCTTCGCCCAACGCCGAGGTGAGCATCTTGCGGATGTAACTGTCGGAGCCGACGCCCAGGCTGGTCTGGTCGCCGACAATCTCGACGAACTCGCTCATCACCTGTTCGACTTGCTCACGGTGCACATTGCGCATCTGCGCCATGGCCACGCCCACACGCTGGACCTCTTTGGGCCCCATGTGACGCAGCACCTGGGCGGCGTCGGTTTCCCCCAGCGACAGCAGCAGCACGGCGGCTTTGTCGACTCGGGAGAGCTTGGCAACAGCGGCTCGATTATCACTCATCTGCGTTGATCCACTCTTTCACGACCTGAGCCACACGGCCCGGGTCTTCTGCTACCAGACTCTTGATTGCGTTCAGCTGAGCGTCATAGCCTTCGCTCGGGCTGGGCAACAGGATGCTTTGCGGGCCGCCGAGGCTGACGCGGTCGTTGGCCAGTTCGCCGTCCAGGCCGCCCATGCCACCCAACTCCACATCGCCACCGGCCAGGGCCAGTTGTTTCTTGCCGTTGCCGGTGATGTTGTTGAGCACCGGACGCAGCACACCGAACACCAGCACCAGGATGAACAACACCCCCAGCACTTGCTTGACGATGTCCCAGAACCACGGCTGGGTGTAGAACGCCGCTTCAGCGATGACTTCGCCACGCTCGGCGGAGAACGGCATGTTGATCACGCTGACGCTGTCGCCACGGCTGGCGTCGAAACCGACGGCATCCTGCACCAGGCGGGTGAAGCGCGCCAATTCGTCGGCGGTCCACGGCGCACGGGTCACGGCACCATCGGCGGCGTTGACCTTGACCTGGTCATCGACCACCACCGACACCGACAGGCGATTGATGCGGCCCTGCTGCTGCTTGGTGTGGCTGATGGAACGGTCGAGCTCGAAGTTCTTGGTGGACTGGTTACGTTTGTCGGCCGGGTACGGCGCGAGCATCGGCTGGCCGGTGGCCGGGTCCATGATCTGCTGGCCGTTGGCATCGAGCAGCGGCTGCCCGGCGGCAATGGCGCCAGCGGTGGCAGCGGCGCCACCGGTGGTTTGCGGGGCGGTGGCCGGGGTCGGTGGCTGGTTGCTCAGGGCACCCGGCACACCTTGCGGGCCGCTGCTGGCAGTGCGCTGTTCGCTGGTGGATTGCTCGCTGCGCAGCGCCGGCTGGTCCGGGTTGAACTGCTCGGACGTCGACTCGACGGCGCTGAAGTCCACGTCGGCGGACACTTCGGCCTTGTAGCGGTCGTTGCCCAGCACCGGTTGCAGAATGTTGTGCACCCGCTGGGTGAGCATGCTTTCCATGCGGCGGCTGTAGTCGAACTGCTTGCCGGCCTGGGTCAGCGCGGAGTTTTCGGCCATGTCCGAGAGCAGGTTGCCCTTCTGGTCGACCACGGTGATTTGCGACTTGCTCAATTCGGGAACGCTGGTGGCTACCAGGTTGACGATCGCCAGTACCTGGCCAGGCTCGAGGGAGCGGCCGGAAAACAGCTCAACCAGTACCGAGGCGCTGGGCTTGCGCTCGTCACGCACGAACACCGAGCTTTTCGGAATCGCCAGGTGCACACGGGCGCCCTTGACGTTGTTGAGGCTGGAGATGGTGCGCGCCAGTTCGCCTTCAAGGCCACGACGGTAGCGCGTGGCTTCCATGAACTGGCTGGTGCCCAGGCCCTGGTCCTTGTCGAGGATTTCGAAACCGATGTTGCTGTCGGACGGCGTCACGCCGGCGGCGGCCAGCTTCATGCGGGCACGGGCTACGTCATCGGCCTTGACCAGCAAGGCGCCGGAGTTGGGTTCTACAGTGTAGGCGATGTCGGCGGCGGCGAGGGTTTCCATGATCTGCTTGGAATCCATGCCCGCGAGGCTGCCGTACAGCGGACGGTAATCGGGTTGCTGCGACCACAGCACCACGGCAAAACCAATCGCCACGCTCGCCGCCAGGCCGACCATCAGGCCGACCTGACGCAGCATGGTCATTTCCGAGAGGTTTTCCAGGAACGACAGGCCAAACAGCGGCGGCTTGCCACCTGCTTTGGCGGGTACGTTGTCGGTGACTGCTTCTGCCATGACTTAACTCTCGCCCTTAAACCGGCATCTGCATGATGTCTTGGTAAGCCTGAACCACTTTGTTACGCACTTGGGTCAAGGCTTGAAAGGAAACGCTGGCCTTTTGCGAAGCGACCATCACATCGGTGAGGTCCACGCCGCTTTTGCCGATTTCGAATGCGGTGGCCAACTGGCTGGAGGCTTGCTGGGTGTCGCTGACCTTGTTGATGGCCTGACCGAGCATGTCGGCAAAATTGCTTTGGCCCAATTCCGGCACGGGTGCGACGGATTTCGGCCGGGCCATGGCATCCATTTGCATGGAGCGCATATCCAACATCAACCGATTGAACTCAATACCCTGGCTCATGACCTTCTCTCTCCGACAACCCGCAAATTTTTGACACTACACAGCAGTTATCAGGGGTAGGTGCAACAAGGGTGCCAGCTCTGGAGCAACTCGTAAGAAAAGGCGACAAAGGCGGTCGGACTATATTTCACCCAGCCACTGACGACGACTCCCGTGGCGAGCGGGCTTGCCCCGCGTTGGGTTGCCAAGCGACCCCAATCAAAGGAAGGCACGGTGTACCTGATGCTGCTCAGGGCCTGGTTTGGGGGCTGCTGCGCAGCCCAACGCAGGGCAAGCCTGCTCGCCACAGGAGCTGAGCAAGCCTGTGAAGGGTTGAGTCAGGTGGCGAAGAGGTAGGCTTCGACATCCATGCCGGCGTCGCGCATCTGCGCCAGCTTGTAGCGCAGGGTGCGCGGGCTGATACCCAGGCGCTCGGCGGCTTCTTTGCGGCGGCCGCGCTCGGCACGCAGGGTGTCGATGATCATCTGGAATTCGCGGCGACGCAGGTCATCGCCCAGCGCGCCCGCCGATTCGGCTTCGGCGACCACGGGCGCGGGCGCCAGGCTCGGCAACGGCGCCGCGCCCGCGCCGGTGGCCAGGCAGAAATCCTGCGGCTGGATCAAGCCGCCCTGCTGCAGGATCAACGCGCGCTGGATCGCGTTGTCCAGTTCGCGCACGTTACCCGGCCACGGGTAGCCGATCAGGCACGCCTGGGCCTCGGCCGACAGCCGCGCCTGGGCGTGCTTCATTTTTTTGACGTGGTTGCGCAACAGGCGCTCGGCCAACGGGATGATGTCCGCCGGGCGCTCGCGCAACGGGCGCCAGGCCAGGGGGAATACCGACAGCCGGTAGAACAGGTCTTCACGAAAGCGCCCCGCCGCCACTTCACCCGCCAGGTCGCGGTTAGTGGTGGCGACCACGCGAATATCCAGCTGAATCGGCTTGCGCGCGCCCACCCGCTCCACTTCACGCTCCTGCAATACCCGCAGCAGCTTGGCTTGCAGGCCCAGGGGCATTTCCGAGATTTCATCGAGCAGGATAGTGCCGCCGTCTGCCTGCTCGAACTTGCCAGCCTGGGCCGCGATGGCACCGGTGAACGAGCCCTTTTCGTGGCCGAACAGGGTGGCTTCGAGCATGTTGTCGGGAATCGCTGCGCAGTTGATTGCGATAAACGGTTGTTTGGCACGGCTCGATTGCTGGTGGATATAGCGCGCCAGCACTTCCTTGCCGGTGCCGGACTCGCCCGAGATGAGCACGGTAGAATCGCTGCGCGCGACACGGGCGGCCAGCTCCAGCAATTGGGCACTGGCCGGCTCGAAGGCAATCGGGCCCTCGCCGTCGGGATTGGAAATAACGCCAAGGGCGTGCCGGGCAACCAGTTCGATCAGCGCTTTGGGTTCGAACGGCTTGACCAGATAGTCCGCCGCGCCCTGGCGCATGGCGTCCACCGCGCGCTCGACGGCGCCGTGGGCGGTCATCAGCAGCACCGGCAATTGCGGGTGGCGGGCGCGCAGCAGGCTGAGCAACTGATGGCCGTCCATGCCGGGCATGTTCACGTCGCTGACCACCAGGCTGAAGGTCTCCTGCTCCACGGCTGCCAAGGCTTCTTCGGCGCAACCGACCGCGCAATAGTCATGGCCCGCCAGCAGCAGCGTGTCAGCCAATGCTTCACGCAGAGCGCGATCGTCTTCCACCAACAGAACCTTGATAGCCATGTTCTTACTCCGCGCTTGCCGCGCTGGTAAACAGCGGCAAGGTCATCAATGCACAGGTGCCACGCCCCAGCCGGGAATGCAGGAGCAATTCCCCCTGATGGGCACGCGCCACCGCCTTGACCACGGTCAGGCCCAGGCCCGTTCCGTTGGTCTTGGTGGTAAAAAAGGTTCGCCCAGGCGTTGCAGCACCAGCGGGTCGATGCCGCTGCCACTGTCGCTGATGCACAGGCGCAGGGTTTGCTCGCGGCTGTACAAGTGAATCTTCAGGCGTGCGCCGGGGCCGCTGGCCTGGGTGGCGTTTTCGATCAGGTTGAGCAGCGCGCCCACCAGGGTGTCGCGGTTGCACAGCAGCTCACCCAGGTGGCTGTCGCACTGCCAGCGCACTTGCACGTCCTGGATATGAGTGGCAGCGGCGGACTGCAACGCCTGCATCAGCGCCGCCGGGGTGACGCGGTCGGTCAAAGGCAACTCGCCACGGGCAAACACCAGCATGTCGCGCACCTGGTGCTCCAGCTCATGCAGGCGCTCTTTGAGGCGCCCGGCAAAACGCTGATGGGTGGCGGCGGGCAGTTGCTCGTCAGTCAAATGACTGGCGTAGATCAGCGCGGCCGACAGCGGCGTGCGGATCTGATGCGCCAGAGAAGCGACCATCCGGCCCAGCGACGACAACCGTTCGTGGCGTGCCAACTGGTCCTGCAGGTGCCGGGTTTCCGTCAGGTCGTTGAGCAGCACCAGTTGACCGGGCTCGGCGTCCAAAGAGCGGGTGGCAATGGACAGGCGGCGGCCGTCCTTGAGGGAAATTTCATGGCCGTCGTCTTCACGGGGGGCAAAGCAGCGAGTGATGACTTCACGCCACAGTTCGCCTTCGAGCGGCAGGCCGAGCATGTCACAGGCGGCCGGGTTGGCCTCGCGCACGCGGCCTTGGTCGTCGATCACGATGACGCCACCAGGCAACAGCGACAGCAGGTTTTGCAGACGGTTGGCCAAACGCTCTTTCTCGGCCAGCTCTTGCATACGCTGGGCACTGACCACCGCCAACTCGCCCTTGAGCTCGGAAACCCGGGCTTCCAGCAGGCTGTAGGAGTCGGTCAGTTGGCTCGACATCTGGTTGAACTGCGAGAACGCCTGCTCAAGACCCTGGCGGATCGGCGACTCTACAGGCGGAACCAGCCCCTGGATGGCAGGGGCCGAAGATAGCTGGGCGGCGTGGGGCATGATGCTCTCTCGCTGGCTGACCGTCAGTTAAACGGAACGTTGCGAGAGCTATAGCAATACCCGTGCCTAAAAAAATAAGCTTATTTTTCAGGTAGTTGAAAAACAGGCGTCAATCATCTGCCTGTTCATCGCCTTCCCGACGGCTCATTCCGTACTTGCGCATCTTCTCCACCAGGGTGGTTCGACGGATGCGCAGACGTTCGGCGGCGCGGGCGACGATGCCGTTGGCATCGTCCAGGGCCTGCTGGATAAGGCCTTGTTCCAGATTGCCGAGGTAGTCCTTCAGGTCCAGGCCTTCGGGCGGGAGCATGGCGGTGGAAGCGAAGTCCGGGGTGTGGCCATTGATGGCCACCCGCTCCTCCATGTCACTGCGCAGGCTGTCGACCATCTGCTCGTCTTCATCGTCGACGTAGCGGAATTTTTTCGGCAACTCGACCACGCCGATCACGCCATAGGGATGCATGATCGCCATGCGCTCCACCAGGTTGGCCAGCTCACGGACGTTGCCCGGCCAGCCGTGACGGCACAGGGACATGATCGCGGCCGAGTTGAAGCGAATGGAGCCGCGCTTTTCGTGTTCCATGCGCGAGATCAGCTCGTTCATCAGCAACGGGATGTCTTCCACGCGCTCGCGCAGCGGAGCCATCTCGATGGGGAAAACGTTGAGGCGGTAGTACAGGTCTTCGCGGAAGCTGCCGACCTCGATCATGCTTTCGAGGTTTTTGTGGGTGGCAGCGATGATGCGCACGTCAACGCTCTGGGTCTTGTTGCTGCCCACACGTTCAAAGGTGCGTTCCTGCAACACGCGCAGCAGCTTGACTTGCATCGGCAGCGGCATGTCGCCGATTTCGTCGAGAAACAGGGTGCCACCGTTGGCCAGTTCGAAACGCCCGGCACGGCTGGTGATGGCGCCGGTGAAGGCGCCCTTCTCGTGGCCGAACAGTTCGCTTTCAAGCAGTTCTGCAGGGATCGCTCCACAATTGACCGGCACAAAGGGTCCGTCGCGACGCTTGGAGTGATAGTGCAGGTTGCGCGCGACCACTTCCTTGCCAGTACCGGACTCGCCGAGGATCAGCACGCTGGCGTCGGTGTCGGCCACTTGCTGCATCATCTGGCGCACGTGCTGTATGGCACGGCTAGTGCCGACCAGGCTGCGGAACAGATTGGGCTCGCGGTGACGGCCGCGCTCGCGGGCCTGGTCGTACATCTCGCGATAAACCTGGGCACGGTGCAGGGAGTCGAGCAATTTGCTATAGCTGGGCGGCATTTCCAGGGTGGACAGCACGCGGCGGCGCTGGTCTTCGGGCAACTCGACCGAAGAAATATCACCCATCAGCAACACCGGAAGGAACTCATCCCAGGTCGACAGTGTCTTTAACAGGCCCAAAACTGCGCCAGGAGCGTTTACGGTCCCGATCAGCACACAGATGACTTCACGGCTCGATGACAATGAGCTGACCGCCTGCTGCCAATCATGGCTGCCGCAGGGCAGATTTTCTTCGCCAAGAAAATTCAAAATCACCGCCAGGTCGCGGCGGCGAACGCTATCGTCATCAATCAGCAGAATTTTGGTTTCACGCCACATGCAATAGCAACTTCCCTAGTAAAACTTCCTGCCCCAGTGTGAGGGCAATCAAGACGCCTGTAGGACTTATTACCTTGTAGACGTCTGAAATCTGAAAACAACACTAGTTAAGTCAAAAAAACCTGCGCAGTCAAATTTATGACGCGCTTTGGGGTTAACCCAGTCTGTTCAACCAAACAGATGGTAGACCTTTGACGCATTCTTCGCCTGGTTGATCTGCGACATCTCTTCGAAAATCGCCTGCCTCTCCCCCGTCGTCACCTCGAGCAACTGCTGGTACACCGCCAACAGACTCTCCAGCTTTTCGCGCAACGCATCCTCGTTGACCGGCGCTTCGCTGAGCACCTGGTCGATGACATCGCGGCAGCCCAGGTCGAGTTCGCCGATGGCCTCCCAGTTACGGTCCGCCAGCGCGCCCACCAGCGCCTCACGGGTTTCATCAATGCGTTGCAGTGCATGGCTCATGACGTATTCCTCAAGGCCGTTGGCCCTTACTGTGCGGCGCCTTGTGGGGTAGCGATACCATCCCAGCCTTGCTTGACGGTAATCATCAAGCGCGCAACCTCGTCGATCATCTCGGGGTCGTTATGCAGGTTGGCTTCCATCAGACGGTTGGTCATGTAGGCATACAGACTTTCCAGTTGCTGGACATACGCCGGGTTTTCGCTCTTTTCAGCGTCCAGACCGTCGCGCAGGCCGATGACGATATCCACCGCCTTGCCGAGCATCAGGCCCTTCTGCGCAATGTCGCCACGCGCCAAAGCACCCTTGGCCTGAGCCATGCGGTCAAGCCCACCCTCCATCAGCATCTGCACCAGACGGTGCGGACTGGCTTCAGAGATCTGAGCATGGGAATTGACCTTCTGGTATTGGCGAAGGGCTCTCATGGGATTCATGGTTCTACCTCGTAACAGGCGACAGCGGAAAGATTTCAGTAACGTTTATGTCGACTCGATTACCCATAACTTTAATCCCGCGATTATCAAAAAAGCCAATGCACCCAGCATTGGCTTTTTGCGTTGCGCCGCGAGGGCGCCACAAATCCGCTTGGTACAGTTCCTGCTTTGCCCCTTTTCAATCGTAGGAAACGATATTTAATTGACAGTCGCGGGCACCATGAAAAATATCATCAAATTGTTAGTGCCAGAGATGCCGAAGGTCGAGCAGATTCTTCCGTACTGGCAGCAGATCGATGAAAACCGCTGGTACACCAACTTCGGCCCGCTGGTCTGCGAACTCGAAGAACGGCTGTCGCGCTCATTCAGTCGCGAGCCGACGAAGGTGCACGTGGTGTCCATGGCCAATGGCACCTGTGCGCTGCAGATCGCCCTCGAAGCGTTGAGGCTGCGCAAGGCTGGCCGAGTGCTCGTGCCAGGGCTGACTTTCGTCGCCACGGCCACCGCCATTATCCGTGCGGGGCTCACACCGCTGATCAGTGATGTAGATCCCGACAGCTGGCTGCTGACACCCGCGATAGCACGCGCAGCACTGGCTGAAACGCCGTTTGACGCAGTGATGCCGGTGGCGACTTATGGTTGCCCTCAGGACGTCGCCGGCTGGGACCTGTTCACCGCCGAAACCGGCATCCCGGTGGTGGTGGACGCCGCAGGCGCCTGGGGCAATCAACAGGTCGGCCTGACTACCAAGGTTGCCTTCAGCCTCCACGCCACCAAAGCACTGGGCGGCGGCGAAGGCGGTTTCGTCGCCGCCCGCCACCACGCTTACGGCCAGAGCATGCGCGCACTCAGCAACTTCGGCATCGATGCCCAGAGTGGCGGCCTGGTGTTCGATGCGGGTGAGAACGGCAAAATGAGCGAATACCACGCGGCCGTTGCGCTGGCCGCGCTGGACAACTGGCCGAGTGTTGCCGAAACACGGCGCAACCTGCACCGGCGCTATGCCGCACGCCTGCTGGCGCGGATTCCCGCGCTGAAACTTCAAGTCAAACCTGCGGACGGCGTGTACAGCCTGATGCTCGTGTTACTGCCGCCGGGTGTTCGCGGGGTCGACATTCAACTGCGCCTGCTCGGTGAAGACATCGAAACCCGTCGCTGGTACTGCCCTCCCCTGCACGGCCATCCGGCTTTCCAGGCGTGCGCACCCGGTCCGCTGCCGCAGGTCGACCTGCTGACCGAACGCCTGCTGGGTTTGCCCTTTCATCTTTCATTGACCGATGCAGACATCGAACGAGTGATCGACTGCCTGGCAGACCTGCTCACCGATCAAGCGGCAGCGACATGACCGCGCGCGCAGACATCCGGTTCAACCTTCGCCCCTTGTTCAAACTGGTGTGAGCATGACAACTACTCCTTCAGCCACACACGTGCCGCTTGTCAGCATTGCGATACCGGCCTACAGCCCTCGATTCTTCGAGGCGGCATTGAGCAGTGCGCTGAATCAGCGCTACACCAATATCGAAGTGGTGATCACCGATGATTGTCGCGACGACGGCGTTCGCCTGATTACCGAACGCCTGGCTGCACAGTCGGCTGTGCCGGTGCGCTACCTGCACAACGAACAGCAGTTGGGCGGCATGCTCAACCTCAACCGCTGCATGCAGGAGTCCCAGGGCGAATACATCAAGTTTCTCAACGACGATGACGTGCTGCTGCCCGACTGCGTTTCGCGCATGGCGGCGGTACTCCAGGCGCGCGACGATATCGCGCTGGTCACTTCGCGACGCACGATAATCGATGCCCAGGGTGACGCGCAGCCGGATATCCTCGAAACGTGCGGCGTGTTCAGCGAAGACACCTGCCTGCACGGCGAAGACATCATTTCGCTGCTCTGCGACTGGCCGGTGAATTTCATCGGCGAACCCAGCACCGTGATGTTTCGCCGCGCGCAGTTGAGCGACAAACTGCCGCACATCTGTGCCCTTGGCGGCGTGGTGATCCGCGCCATCAACGACCTGGCGATGTTCGTGAACCTGCTGCAGCACGGTCACCTGGCGTTTCTGCATGAGCCGCTGTCGCTGTTTCGTCGGCACGCCGACCAGCGTCAGAATCAGCCCGACATGCAAGCGCTGTTCAAGCAGAGCCGCGCCGACTTCGTCGAGCAGATTCATGCGCTGGGGTTGTATCGCCCGCAGTTCCAGGCGCAGGTGCGCCGCAGGCCCCTGCCTGGCCCTCAGGCCTTCAGACTGTTTGCGTTGCGCGACGCTTACGCGGCCTCCAGTGCCGACGCCGCAGTCTCGGAGGTCTCGGCGGTCAGCGCCGAAACATGCGAATTGCTCGAGGTGCGGCGACCCGCTCTACCGGACAGCGAGCCACCCGTGGCGGTGGTCATCCATGCCTTCCACCCGGATGTGCTTCCGGACATCCTGCAACACCTGATTCAACTGCATGAACGCCTGCATCTCTACGTTACCTGCATGGCGGGGCGCGAAAATGAAGTACGCGATCATTTGGCGGGCACCGGCCTGGGTTATTCACTGTTCCGCGTACCCAACCATGGCCGCGACGTCTTGCCCTTTTTGAGCGTACTGCCATTTTTACGCGCCGATAATATTCACACCCTGGTCAAGCTGCATACCAAGCGCTCGGTGCACTTGGGCGTGAACAATTCCTGGGCCAGCGAACTGTTCGATGACCTGCTCGCTCCGGTGCGGTTTCGCCAGTCTGTGGAGTACCTGGCCAACCCGACGCACCACCCGCTGCTGGGCACGGAGCGCTACCGCCAGGCAGTGACCACCCATCTGGCTGAAAAAAACCGTATTCATCTATTCGCCCTGGCCGAGCGTGCCGGCCTTGAACCGCAGCACATCGACGAGGCTGACTTTTTTGCCGGCACCATGTTCTTCGTGCGCCTTGAAGCGCTGGCCCCTCTGGAGCGCATGCACCTGACACGCGCCGACTTCGAAACCGAAGCCGGCCAGCTTGACGGCACCCTTGCCCACGCATTCGAACGTTTTTTCGGCGTGCTGGGACATCTCGGCAAACAGCAGCGCAATCTCCACCTGTATCAGCGCTGGCTGGAAACCCGGCAACTGGCGGCCAGCGAATTCGAAGGCTTGCCGGCGCGGCTGGCAAGCTGGCCGCAGCAACCGGGCGTATTGCTGGTGGTGACCGATACCAGCGGCGACATCGCCGCCTTGCGCGCCACCCTGGACAGCATCGACCGCCAGCTCTACCAGGCGGCAGCCATCGCCGTACTGTCCAATGCCGAGCCCACCGGGATAACCCCGGCCGACAATCTGGTGTGGCTGCCGCTGGCAGAGTCCTGGCCGAGCCAGCTCAATGAACTGCTGCAAGGCATCCAGGCCGACTGGTGCTACCTGCTGCGCGGCGGCGACCAACTCGACCCCCATGCCCTGCTGCTGCTGGCCGAGGGGATCGCGCTGAATCCCGGCATCAGTGCCTGTTACAGCGACGAGGATTCGATCACCGCCTCGGGCTGCCAGGACCCGGTCTTCAAGCCGGACCTCAACCTCGACCTGTTGCGCAGTTACCCGTATGTGGGCCGCGCCCTGGCGTTCAGCCGCGACGCCGCCTTGCAGGCCGATGGCTTCGACCCTGCCTTCACGGAACTTGCGCCCCACGACCTGCTCTTGCGGCTGATCGAGGCCCACGGGCTGGGCTGCGTCGGCCACATCGCCGAAGTGCTGGTGCACCAGGCCATCAACTTCGGCCAGTGGCTGGGTGAAGCCCAGGTTATCGCCCACTCCGCTGCGGTCGTCGAGTCGCACCTGCAGCGCCTGGGCGTGGCGCACGAATTGCGCACCGGGCCCCTGCCGATGGTGCACCGCGTGGTCTATCAGCACCCCGCAAAGCCGTTGGTGTCGATCATCATCCCCACCAAAGACCAGTTGCCTATGCTGATGCGCTGCATAGAAAGCCTGATGGAGAAAACCCGCTACACCCATTACGAACTGCTCATCGTCGATAACAACAGCCAAACCGCCGAAGCCCGCGAATGGTTCGCCGGCATGGAGCGCCTGAACGATGCCAAGGTGCGCATCCTGCGCTACCCACACCCGTTCAACTATTCGGCCATCAACAACTTCGCCGCCAGTCGCGCCCGTGGCGAGTACCTGGTGCTGCTCAACAACGACACCGCCGTCATCGACGGTGATTGGCTGGACGCCCTGCTCCATCACGCCCAGCGACCGGAAGTCGGCATCGTCGGCGCCAAACTGCTGTTCCCCAGCGGCACGGTGCAGCACGCAGGCGTGGTCCTCGGCTTGCGCGGCGTGGCCGATCACGGCTTCATCGACAGCCCGATGCTGTCCAACGGCTACCTGCACCGCCTGCAGATCGATCAGAACTACAGCGCCGTAACAGCAGCCTGCCTGATGATCCGCACCGAGCTGTATCGTCAGGTGAAAGGAATGGACGAGACCGGCCTGGGGGTTTCCTACAACGATGTGGACCTGTGCCTGAAAGTCGGCCAGGCCGGGCAACTGGTGGTCTGGACGCCTTACTCGATACTGATGCATGAAGCCAATGTGAGTCAGAACAAGGTCGACAAGACCAGCCAGGACGCCAAACGCGAGCGCTTCAAGCGCGAACAGGCGGTGATGTACCAGCGCTGGCTGCCGCAGCTGGCGAACGACCCTGCCTACAATCGCAACCTGACCCTGGAAGGCGGCGGCTTCGCTTACGAATGCAACAGCGATGTGGCCTGGCGGCCATTCGCCAGCCGCACGCTGCCTTATGCTCTGTGCTATCCCGGCGATTCCTTCGGCAGCGGGCATTATCGAGTGCGCCAACCCCTCGCTGCCCTGCAGGCCGCCAGACTGATCGACGGCGAAGTGAGCGACTTGCTGCTGCAACCGGTGGCGTTGGAGCGCCTGGCGCCGGACACGATCATCTTCCAGCGCCAGTTCACCAAAACCCAACTGGAAGTCATCCAGAATGCCCGTTCGCTGTCCAAAGCCTTCAAGGTGTACGAGCTGGACGACTACATCCTCGATGTGCCCAAGGGCAACCTGACCCGCTCGCTGTTTCCCAAAGACACCGCCAAGCGCCTGAAAAAGGCCGTTGCCCTGTGCGATCGACTGGTGGTGTCGACCCAACCGCTGGCCAATGCGCTCAAAGGCTACAACGCCGACATTCGCGTGATGGAGAACCGCCTGCCCGCCCAGTGGTGGAGCGGGCTGACGAGCCTGCGCCAGCAGGGGCGCAAGCCGCGGGTGGGCTGGGCCGGCGGTTCGAGTCACGGCGCCGACCTGCAGGTGATTGCCGAGGTGGTTCGCGAACTGGCCGGCGAGGTGGAATGGGTGTTCATGGGCATGTGCCCACCGGCACTGCGTCCCTACGTCCACGAGTTCCACGGTGGCGTGAATATCGACCAATACCCGGCACGCCTGGCTGCCCTGAACCTGGACCTGGCGCTGGCGCCGCTGGAAGACAATTTTTTCAACGCCTGCAAAAGCAACCTGCGGCTGCTGGAATACGGCGCCTGCGCCCTGCCGGTGATCTGCTCGGACATCCTGTGTTATCGCGGTGATCTTCCGGTGACGCGGGTCAAGAACCGCTCCAGGGACTGGATTGCCGCCATTCGCGAACACCTGGCCGAACCAGACGCCAGTGCCGCAGCTGGCGACGCCTTGCACAGCGTGATACTGGACAAGTGGATGCTCAGGGAAGACAACCTGCTGGCATGGCGAGAGGCGTGGCTGCCCTGACGTGTGCATGAGGACCGCTTAAACCCCAGCAGTGGAGCTTTTTGTGGCGAGCGGGCTTGCCCCGCGTTGGGGTGCGAAGCGCCCCCACTCAAGGAAAACGCGGTGTACCTGATACTCCGCAGCGTCTGGTCTTGGGGGCTGCTGCGCAGCCCAACGCGGGGCAAGCCCGCTCGCCACAAAAAGCCTGCTCGCCACAGGCAGTCTGCGCGGCATAAAAAAGCCCGGGTCAAAGACCCGGGCTTTTTGCCAATCAGTCAATCAGTCGTTTTTCTGGTTGTTCAGCGCGTTGAGCGTACCCAACACGTTGTTGCTCTGCTGGCGCAACTGGGCCACCAGGGAATCCATCGCCGCGTACTTGTTGGTCAGCGTGGTCTGGTAGGCATCGATCCGCTGGTCGAGTGCAGACTGTTGCTTGGCCAGGTCCTTTAGGCTATCGGACAACGAGGTGGAACGCGTCGCCAGGATACCGGTGGTCGGTTTGGCGTAGGAATCGGTCGCCGTGGTCAAGCGCGCCAGCAAGCCGTCCTTGCCCGTGAAGATGCTGCTGAGGTCCGCAGCATTGGTCTTCATCGCGTTGTCCCACTGCTTGTCGTCGATCGACAGCAGGCCGGTGGTCTGGTCGGTTTCGACGCCGAACTGGGCCAGGGATCTCAATGCACCGTTGCCCGACATCGTGTTGAACTCGTTGCGAATCGCCGATTGCAGCGTGCGCATGGTCGAGTCACCGGTCAATGTCGCCGCCACGGGGTCGCCCGCCGCACTTTTGGTCACCGCCGTTTCTGCGGTCATCGCCTTGAGCAGCGCGTTGTAGGTGTCGACGAAGCCCTTGACGCCGGATTTGAGTGCGGTGGTGCTGGTACTGACGGAGATGGTCAGGGCCGTACGCACAGGATTATCACTCTTGTCTCCCGCAGTCGCCAGCGGCGACACCGTCAGCAACTTGATGCTGACCCCACTCACCGCCTCGGTAATGTTGTTGGTCTTCGATTCGGCGGCAATGCCATCAATGGTGTACTTGGCATTCTGCGGCGGGTTGACCACGGTGTAGCCGGTGTCGACACCCGAGTTGCCGGACATGGTCAAGTCCGTGCCCACACCGCCATTGGTCGAGGTCAGGATCAACCGCGAACCGTTGGAGTCGGTGAGAATGTTGGCACTGAGGCCCGCGGTGCCGAACTGCGAGTTGATCGAGTCACGTACCTGCTGCAGGGTCGCGCCGGGCGCCACGCTAACGTCAAAGTTCTTGCCTGACTGCGAAATGGTCAGCGTGGTCGCCGTGGTGCCCTTGTTGATCACGCTCGATGCGCCACCGGCAAAGTTGGCGCTGCTTAGCTTCGAAGGCTGGGCCAGCTGCGACACCACCAGCGAAAACGAGCCGTTGGAAGCGCCTGTCCCTGCGGTCATGGTGGCGACTTTTTCATCCGAGGACGTACCGACCAGGCCACTGAAGCTGTTGTCGGTACCCTGGGTCTTGAGCGCGCCACGGAACGCATCCAAGGCTGCCTGAATCTTTCCGATGGACGAAAGTTGAGTGGTCGCTTTCTGCGATTGCGTGTTGATCTGAAGCTGTTTCGGTGCTTTTTCAGCATTTACCAGCGACGTAATGATCGAGCTGGTATCGATACCAGAACCCACACCACTAACTGTTGTACTCGCCATCATCTTGCTCCTAATTCGGTAGTTGCCGTTTTCTTGACGAGCAACCCATCAAGACATCACCGCAACAAGTTTCATGCCAGCTCAGACCTTTTCGTCGAACAGCACGTGACTCGCATTTGCCAGGTTTTGCGCCAGCTTCAAGGCTGTTTCCGAGGGAATCTGGCGAATCACCTCGCCACTGTCGGTGGCGATGACCTTGACCACAACCCGGTGGGTTGAATCGTCAATCGAAAAATCCAGTTTGCGCTGGGCCGCTTGTACGAATTCTCGAATATCGGTAACCGCTTGTTCCAGGTCAGCCCGTTCCGGCTTGCCGGCGATCGGCGCGATGGCCTCGACCTTGGTCTTGTCCTTGTCCGCAACGAGTGCGGTCGGTGCGCTTTGAGGTGCAACCGGTGGATAAGACGAGGCTAGCTTTACACTCATGTCCATGTCCAATCTCCTCTAAAACCGAAACGACGAAAGGGCACGTAAACGCACCCTTCCGTCAGTCACCAAGCGCGGTTATTACTGAAGCAGCTTCAGTACAGCGGATGGCAGTTGGTTGACCTGCGACAGGATCGCGGTAGCGGCCGATTGCAGAGTTTGTTGCTTGGTCAACTCGGCTGTTTCAGCAGCGAAGTCGGTGTCTTGTACAGTCGAACGTGCAGCGGTGGAGTTCTTCTGAATGTTGGTCAGGTTGTCTACGGTAGTGGTCAGACGGTTCTGAACAGCACCCAGGCCCGAACGTACGCTGTCGATGCCGCCGATAGCCTTGTCGATCACTGCCACTGCGGCCTGTGCGTTGAAGGCACTGGTCACGTCGGTTTGAGCGATGGTGGTTTTGGCGGACGCTGCGGCAGTACCGGTAGCAGCGAACAGACCGGTTACACCGGCACCGTTCAGTGCATAGCCCTTGGACGAGTCCAGGTTCACGGAACCGGTAGCGGTCAGGCCGTTAGCCAGGGCCGCGGCGGTGCCGTAGTTGCCGGAACCATCTTTGGTGGCGACGGTGATCGAGCCGGCTGCGGTGGCAGCGCTGAATGCCAGGTTTTCACCGGAGTCGGATTTGACCGACAGGGTGCCTTTGGTTTCGTCGAAGTTGACGCTGATGCCGAGCTTGGCGGAGTTGGACTTCAACTGGTCAGCCAGGCTGGCAGTATCGGTCACGCCGGTGAACGTTGTAGCTTGGCCACCGATGGTCAAGGTGAACGAAGCCGGAGTCGTTTTGGCAGCAGCGCCGACGACGAACTGAGCTTCAGTGCTGGCAGTAGCCGACAGGCCGCCTACAGCGCCGTTCAGTTGGCTGGCGATGGTTTTGGCCGAAGCACCTGCCGCAACTGTGACGCTGGCAGTCTGGCCGTTACCGGTGATGCCGATCGCACCGCCTGCTACGCCGCTGGTGCTAGGGGTGATACCAACGCTTTTAACCTGCTGCGAACCGATATTGTTGGCGGCTACGTTGTCCAGGCTCAGGTTGATGGTTTCGTTAGCGTTGGCGCCAACCTGAATGGCTTTGGTGCCGTACGAACCGTCGAGCAGCTTCTGGCCACCGAAAGTAGTGGTTTGCGAGATACGGGTCAGTTCCGAAGTCAGCGCCTGGTATTCTTCGTTGTTCGAAGTACGGTCAGCGTCGCTCAGGGAGCCGGTAGCCGAGGACAGAGCCAGGGTACGCATCTTTTGCAGAATGTCGGTCGAAGCCTGCATTGCGCCTTCAGCGGTCTGCGCGATGGAGATACCATCGTTGGCGTTCTTGACAGCTTGGCCCAGGCCATTGATCTGGCTGGTCAGACGGTTGGAGATCTGAAGGCCGGAAGCGTTGTCTTTAGCACTGTTGATGCTCAGACCAGTGGACAGACGCTGCATGGAGGTCTGCAGCGAGTTGGCTGCTTTGCCAAGGCCGTTCTGGGTAGTGATGGAAGCAATGTTGGTGTTTACTGTTAAAGCCATGACGAAATCCTCGATGGTGGTTTACTGCGGCTTCCGGCCCTGGCAACCGCCGGGTGTGCCTGAGAACCTTCGTAATAGTTATCGTCGTGTGAGCCGGTTGCTTGAGTGTTTTTTTGAATATTTTTAATAGCCCCGTGCCACCCCTTGCAATTCAAGGGTTTACGCGGGCCTGAAACCCCGTAATCGCGGGTTTTTCTGGCGCCAAATAAAAAACGCCGATGATCTCTCGATCATCGGCGTCTTGTGTGGCAGCTATATTAAGGTGTCACGGGCGATACAGAATCGCCGAACCCCACGACAGGCCCACACCGAACCCGCTGATTGCCACGCGTTTCCAGGTGGCGTCCATCACGTGTTTTTCCAGCAACAACGGGATACTAGACGACACGGTGTTGCCGGTCTCGACCATGTCCTTGATGAACTTGTCCACCGGTGCATCTTCAAAACGCCGCGCCACCGCGTCGACGATGGCCGCACTGCCCTGGTGGATGCAGAACGCGTCAATCTCATCGGCCTTGAGGTCTGATTCGTTGAGCAACTCGTGCAGATGGGCCGGCACCTTGAGCAAGGCAAAGTTGAAGACCTGACGGCCGTTCATGAAGAACACGCCGTCACTGACCTTGAGGTGCGGCGCGCCGGAACCGTCGGTGCCGAACTTCGACTTGCCGAGCAGCCACGGCGCGTCTTCGCCCATCCAGGTGGCAGTGGCGGCATCGCCGAACAGCATGGTGGTGTTGCGGTCTTCGGGGTCGACGATTTTCGAATACGGGTCGGCGGTGATCAGCAGGCCGTTTTTCAGGCCGGCGGCTTCCATGAAGCCTTTCATCGCGTAGATGCCGTAGACGTAGCCGGAGCAGCCCAGGGAAATATCGAAGGCGGCCACATGAGTCGGCAGGCCGAGTTTGTCCTGCACGATGGCAGCGGTATGGGGCAAACCCTCTTCGTCGCCGTTCTGGGTGACGACGATCAGCGCGTCGATCGACTCGCGCTTCAACTCCGGGTTGTTGGCAAACAACGCGTTGACCGCCTCGACACACAGATCGGAGGTTTCCTGCGTAGCTTCCTTGCGCGGCAGGAACGCCGACCCGATCTTGCCAATGATGAATTCTTCATCCTTGGCGAATTTGGCACCCTGGGCGTAGTTATCGATCCCGTCTGCGGGCACGTAACTGGCGATGCTTTTTATGCCAATCATTGTGGCTTCCCAATACCGAATAGCTGGAGAACACCCCCGGGACTGCGCCTGGAGTGCTGACAATAAGAGGGGGTAACCCCGTAAAATCTCGCTGAAAGCCGCGCCGCAGGGTGTGCTGGGCGACTTATCCTTTTCACACGATACAGTGAAGATGCGCCTTATGACTCACAGGTCACTCAATTTTCTGCGTTTTGTGCAAAACCCTTCAACAATTAAGCCGCGAAAACGACGACGGCCCACTCCGTTTTCGGAGTGAGCCGTCGGTTCGCAACGCAAGCCTTACATCTTGTTGAACAGGCTCAACTGCGAGATCTTCACGAACGCCAATTGCGAAGCCTGCAGCATGGTTTGCTGCAAGGTCAGGTTGATCGCCGCCTGCGCGGTGTCGATGTTGCCCAGATCGCTCATGGTGCTGGTGTTGGCCAGGCCAATGCTGGCGTTCTCACTGGCCTGGGTATCCAGGGCATTCTGCCGCGCGCCGATGGAGCCGCGCACCACATCGATCTGGGTACTGGAGTTGGTGAAGTTGCTGATCGCGGCAGACAGCGCGTCCTTGAGCTTGACCGTCGCCGCCGGGCTGCCGTCGGCCGGCAGCTCAAGCGCCTGGCGCAGTTGGCTCAGGGTATCGAGCGCGTTCTGGGTCTTCTGGGTAGCGGCGCCCACCGCAAACTGGTCACCGCTCTGCGGCGTGCCGCTGACGTCGAACGTCACCCCGGCCGCAACGACGGTGGTGCCGCCGCCGGTATCGCCGGTGGCGATGGATTTACTGTCGGCCGTGTACGGCTGGGCATACACCTGATACGCGGTGGCGCTGGTGAACTTGATCACCGCACCGCTGTTGGCCGGGAACGTGCTGGCATACGAGGCCTGGTTGGTCACGCGGGCATTGCTCAACTGCGCCGTCGAGGGGTTGCTGGCGGTGCGTGACACGCTGAAAGTGTCCGGCTTGGCTTCCAGGCTGAACGAGCGATCCTTGACCACGGCATCGGAGTTGGGCCCCGACGCGACGTCACCCAGGTTGAAGTTGATGTCGAATTTCACGCCACGCAAGTTGACGCTGGAGCTGCCTTCCTTGGTGGAATCGAACGTACCGTTACCGGGGATCTGCGAGGTGATGTCAACGCCGTTCTTGTCGACCACGGTGTACTGGGTACTGCTACTGAAGGTCAGCTTGTAGGGCTGGCCGTCGGCGAATTTATTGGTGTAGTCGATGCCATTGGTGACGAGCCCGGCCGACAACGCCACTTTATTGTCATTGGCTACCGGCTGGGTGGCCGGTGGCACCACGGCCGGCGCAATCCAGGTGGCCTGGGTGCGACTGGAGTTGACCGCGCCTTCCAGAATGTTCTTGCCGGTGTCACCGGCGCTGATGCTCAGGGTGTCGGACACCTGCAGGCTGAGCGGGGTTTCGTCGCCCTGATAGTTGTAGGTGCCGTCGCTGTTACGGCTGTAGGGCGGCGTATCGGTCTTGGAACCGGAAAACAGGTAGTTGCCCGACGAGTCCTTGCTGTTGAGCAGGCCCAGCACTTGATCTTCGATGGCACCGACTTCACTGGCCACCGAACGGCGGTCCGCATCGCTGAGGGAGCCGCCTGCACGCAGCGCCAGTTCACTGGCACGGCCCAAGGCCAGGTTGATCGACTGCAGCACGCTTTCTTCGTTGGTCAGGGAGTTTTTCAGGCTGGTGACGTTGGTGTTGAACTGGCCCAGCATGTCTTTCTGCTGCTGCAGCATCAACAGGCGCGCCGCCGCCACCGGGTCATCGGCGGCTGTCTGCACGCGTACGCCCGTGGAGGCCTGATCCTGAGCCTGTACCAGGCTTGAATAGTTGGTCTGGTACTTGGCGGCAGTGGTATCGAAATACTGCTGTGTGGAAATGCGCATTGTCCCAGGCTCCCTTAAAGACTATTGATCAGCGTACTGAAGGTTTCTTGCGCCGCCTTGATGATCTGCGACGACGCGGTGTAGTACTGCTGAAACTTGATCATGTCGCCCGCTTCTTCATCCAGGTTGACCTGGGATACCGAGTTGCGCGCGTCCTGGTTGGCCTTGAGCAGTGCGCCCGTGGCCGTGGTGTCGGTGTTGCCCGAGGCGGCCTTGGCCCCGACGGTGGACACCAGTCGACTGTTCGCGCCGACCAGGCTCACGCCGCCGCCGCTGCCGTCACTCAGCCCCACCGTGACTTTGGTCTGCAGGTCGAGCAGCGCCTGGGCGTTGCGGTTGTCGGACTTGCCCGTCGCATTGAACGAGAACGTGGTGCTGTCGCCATTGGCGGGCGAGCCGGCGACAGTGGTATCGAACTTGAAGCTCTTGACCGGCACCAGCACGGCACCACTGGCATCGCGCATCGGCACGTCAACCGTGATCTTGTTGGTCTGGCCCGGGATGATGGTGCCGGTGCCAATCGAATTGCCCTGGGCATCGTTGAGCGTGTAGCTCTGGGTGCCATCGGCGGCCGGCTTGCCGAACACCATTTTTACCGGCATCGAGCTTTCGATCCCTGTACGCAATTGAGCAGTGTCGGCGCCGCCGTGGATGTCAATCGGCACGGTCAGGGTCGGCGGAGTGAAGGTGCCGGTGCCCTGGTTGGTCTTGCTGCCCTCGCCCAGCAACGGCGCGGCGAACGCGACTTTATTGGCGTCGGTCAGCTGGGTGCCGATGGTGGTCGCGCCATTGGCGGTAGGGCTGACCTTGAAACTGTCACCGGCGGCCATGGGGCCCTTGCCATCCAGTGCCAGGGTGAAGCCGTCGATCACCGGCGGCGGCGTGGTGGTGGTGTCGAACGCACCCATCGCCTTGCCGTCGGAACGCAGCACGGTATAAGTGCTGCCGCTGGTGAAGCTGACCTTGTAGTCGTAGGTCGACAGCTTGCTGGTGTCCTTGATCGTGACATTCAGGTTGCCGGAGCCGGCACTGTTGCCCGCCGCCCCCTGGCTGCGCTGCGCAATGGCGGCGGCGCTGTTGATGTCCTTGAACAACGACGCACCAAAGTCACCGTTCAGGTCCAGGCCCTGGCCCAGCTGGCTGTTGACGGTGTCGGCGGTAGCCAGCGCGATACGCCCCAGGTCGTTGATGGTGGGCGTCAGCACATCGCTGCGGTAACGCAACAGGCCACCGATGCTGCCACCGCTGAGTACATTGCCCAGGTCGATGGCGGTACTGCCACCGGCATTGAGCTGGATGGTGTACTGGGTCGGGTCGCTTTTGCTCGGCACTGCCGAAATGCTGTTGGACTGGTCGCCCAGCACCAGGGACTGGCCACTGCCGGTACTGACGCTGAACACGCCGTTCTTCTCGCCGGTGGTGACGCCCACCAACTCATTGAGCGAACGCACCGCCTCGTTGCGCGCATCCAGCAGGTTGGCCGGCGCACTCATGTTGGAGCCCTGCGCCTGGGTGATCTGCTTGTTGAGCGAGGCGATGGAGGAGGTCAACTGGTTGACCTGATCACTCATGGTGCTCAGTTGACCGTTGATCGACTCTTTTTGCTGGGTCAACTGGCTGGAAATCGCATTGAAGCGGTTGCTCAGGGTCTGCGCGCTGGTCAGCAGCACCTGGCGGGCGGACACGTCGCTGGGGTTGGTCGCCGAGGTCTGCACAGCGGCAAAGAACCCACTCAGCACCGAAGACATGCCGGTGGTCTTGTCCGACAGGGTCTTGTCGATGGCGCTGGCCTGGCCCGAATAAGCCTTGGCGTCGTTATTGAGCGCCGTGCTGTTCTGGTAAGCCGCGTCGAGAAATTCGTTGTACACCCGGCGCACGTCGGCCAGGGTGGTGCCGGTACCGACGAACAGGCCACCGTAAGGGTTGGCCGCGCTGGCGTTCTGCGTGGTCTGCTGACGCGAATAGCCCGAGGTATTGGCGTTGGCGATGTTGTTACTCAAGACTGACAACGACCCTTGAGCGGCGTTGAGCCCCGACATCCCGATACTGAGCAAACTCATGGTTCAAACCTTATAAATGTGTGGTTGCGCCAGCGGCAGCGTAATTCTGGTAACTGCCCATCGTTTTTGCGATCTGCGAAATCTTGCTGGCGTAATCCGGGTCGGTTGCGTATCCGGCTTTTTGCAACTCGCGCACAAACTGCTCCGGGTTGTCGGCTGATTTCACAACATCTTTATAGCGATCATTGCTTTGCAGCAAAGTGACGAGGTCATGGAAGCTGTCCTGGTAGGACGTATAGGAACGGAACTGCGCCGTTTCCTTGACCATCGCCCCGTCACGAAACTCGCTGGTGATTGCACGGGCCTGTTCGCCCTGCCAGCTCTTGCCGGCCTTGATACCGAACAGGTTGTGGCTGCTGCTGCCATCCTGGGCGCGCATTACTGACTTGCCCCAGCCGGTTTCCAGAGCGGCCTGAGCCACCAGGTACTTCGGATCGATACCAATGCGCGCGGCGGCGGCCTTGGCCATCGGTAGCATGGTGGCGACAAATTCATCCTGGGAACTGAACGCTTTCTTCGCCGGCGCCAACGGTGGCTGGGCCACGGCGCGGGCGTACACCTGCATCTGCCCGCTCGGCGCGGCAAACGCTCGCGCGCTGCTGTTGACCACATTGTCGGCGGAGGCGCTGTTGCGCAGCGGCGCGCTTTTGGCGTCGATAGCCACCGGCGCGGTCGGCACGATGCCGGCGAGCAGACGGTCGGTCAGCTTGCTCGGCAAGGCGATGCGGCGCTGGTTCATCAGTGCCACGTCATTGCTGTGGGACGCCGCGCCGCCGGCCTGGGGCTCAGCCACACGGTACGCCCACAGCGGCCGCTGGCCATTGGAGCGGCCCAACGGGCCGGAAGCCTGGGTACCGGCCGCAATCTCGGTTGGCACATCGACTTTCTTCGCCGGCTCAGTCGCCCCAGGGCCTTGCAGGGTGGCCGCCTGGGCGTCCACCGGCTTGTTCTTCTGCATCTGGCGCATCAGCACGTCGGCCAGGCCGATGCCGCCACCCTCGCGGGACATCGACACCGCCAGTTGCTGGTCGTACATATCCTGGTATTGCTTGGCGGCATCGGTGTTCAGCGGGTTGTCTTCGCCCACGGCGTCGGTGGCCTTGCGCATCGACTTGAGCATTTCGCTGAGAAACAGCGACTCGAATTCCTGCGCCACTTTGCGCATGTTTCCGTCGCTGTTCTTGTCGCCGACCTTCAGCTGGTTAAGCCGGTTCAAGTCGGAGTAAGACCCCGAGTCCGCCGTGCTGCTGATGCCGCTCTTGCGCATATCCATGGCCATGGCCTCAGATCACGATCAGGTCGGCTTGCAAGGCGCCGGCCTGTTTCAGGGCTTCGAGGATCGCCATCAAGTCGCCTGGCGCCGCGCCCACCTGGTTCACCGCACGGACGATCTCGTCCAGGGTGGTGCCGGGGCCGAACTTGAACATCGGCTTGGCTTCCTGCTGGGCATTGACCCGCGAGCGTGGCACCACCGCCGTCTGGCCATTGGACAATGGCCCGGGCTGGCTGACGATCGGGTCTTCGGTGATGGTCACGGTCAGGCTGCCGTGGGTGACCGCCGCCGGCGAAACCTTGACGTTCTGGCCGATCACGATAGTGCCGGTACGCGAGTTGATGATGACCTTGGCCACCGCCTGGCCAGGATCGACCTCGAGGTTTTCCAGGATCGACAGATAATCGACACGCTGGCTTGGGTCCAGTGGCGCGGTGACGCGCACGGAGCCACCGTCGATGGCCTGGGCCACGCCTGGGCCGAGCATGTCGTTGATCTTGTCGACCACACGTTTGGCGGTGGTGAAGTCGGAGCGATTGAGGTTCAGGGTCAGGCTGTTGCCCTGGTTGAACCCGCTGGGCACGGTGCGTTCCACGGTGGCGCCGCCAGGGATGCGTCCGGCCGACGGAACGTTGACGGTAATCTTCGAACCGTCGCGGCCCTCGGCGTCAAAACCGCCCACTACCAGGTTGCCCTGGGCGATGGCGTAGACGTTGCCGTCGATACCCTTGAGTGGCGTCATCAGCAAGGTGCCGCCGCGCAGGCTCTTGGAGTTACCGATGGACGACACGGTGATATCCACCACCTGGCCCGGCTTGGAGAACGCCGGCAAATCGGCGCTGATCGACACCGCCGCGACGTTTTTCAGTTGCACGTTGCCCGAACCCGCCGGCACCTTGATGCCGAACTGCGAGAGCATGTTGTTGAAGGTCTGCAGGGTGAACGGGGTCTGGGTGGTCTGGTCACCCGTACCGCTGAGCCCCACCACCAGGCCGTAACCGATCAACTGGTTGGAGCGCACGCCGGAAATACTGGCGATGTCTTTCAGGCGCTCGGCCTGGGCGACAGCGCTCAGGCTCAGCAGGAGCGCCGCCGCCAGCAGTTGCTTGAGGTTCAAAGTTCTCACCTTAATGGGCACCTAGAAAGGAAACAGCGGGCTAAGGAAGAAACGGTCGAACCAGCCCGGCTGGCTCGCATCGGCAAACGCGCCGGTGCCGGAGTACGTGATGCGGGCATCGGCGATGCGGGTCGACGGCACGGTGTTGTCGGTGGAGATATCATCTGCACGCACCATGCCAGCAATGCGTACCAGCTCGTCGCCAGTGTTAAGGGTCATCCACTTTTCACCGCGTATCGCGATGATGCCGTTGGGCAATACATCGGCCACGGTCACAGTGATCGAACCGGTCAGGCTGTTGCCCTGCCCTGCCGCGCTCTTGCCATTGGTGGCACGGTCGCCGCTGTAACCGGCGCTCAAGCTCAGGTCGCCATCGCCCAACGGATTATTGACGTTGGGCACGGCACCGAACAGCGAGGTGAGGCCGATGCCGGCCTTGCTGGTCTTGCCCACCTGGGAGTTGGCGTTCTTGCTGGCCTGGGTGCGCTCGTTCAGGGTGATGGTAATGATGTCACCGACCCGGAACGCCTTGCGATCGCTGTACAGGTTCTGCTCGAAACCGGCCTGGTAAATCGAGCCATTGTTGGCGGCCGCCGGCAATGGCGTGCGCGGCAACACCGGCGCGTAGTACGGGTCATTGGGTTTCGGCGACGGCGCGACACACCCCGCCAGCACGCTGATCCCACTCAATGCCAAGACACAAACAAAGCGATTCATGACCCTAACCTCACGGTGTTGCAGACGCGCTCGCAAGCGCCCCATAGACTTGATTACAGATTCTGCGTGACGAACGAAAGCATCTTGTCGGCGGTGGAAATCACCTTGGAGTTCATCTCGTAGGCGCGTTGAGTGGTGATCATGTTGACCATCTCCTCAACCGTGCTGACGTTGGAAGTTTCCAGGGTGCTTTGCAGGGTGGTGCCGAAACCGTTGAGGCCTGGAGTGCCGATTTGCGGCGCGCCGCTGGAGGCGGTTTCCAGGAACAGGTTGCCGCCCATCGCCTGCAGGCCGGCCGGGTTGATGAAGTCGGCGGTCTGCAGGTTGCCGATCACTTGCGACGCCGGGTTGCCGGCGACGGTGATCGACACGGTGCCGTCGTTACCGACGGTGAAGGTCTGCGCATTCGCAGGCACCACAATCGCAGGTTCCAGGGCAAAACCATTGGCGGTGACGACCTGACCGTTGGCGTCCAGGTGGAATGTGCCGTCACGGGTGTAGGAAGTCGTGCCATCCGGTTGCAGGATCTGGAAGAACCCCTTGCCGTTAATCGCCATGTCCAGGGGTTGCCCGGTTTGCTGCAGGTTACCGGCGGTGAAGTTTTTCTGGGTGCCGACGATCTGCACACCGGTACCCAGTTGCAGGCCCGACGGCAGCTCACTGTCCTGGGTCGACTGCGCGCCCGGTTGTTTCTTGATCTGATAGAGCAAGTCCTGGAACTCGGCGCGATCACGCTTGAAGCCCGTGGTCGACACGTTCGCCAGGTTGTTGGAAATGGTGGTCAGGTTGGTGTCCTGGGCGGACAAACCGGTTTTGGCAACCCATAGAGCCGGAAGCATGCTGTTCTCCTTCGTGCGCCTGATCGTTGGCGCCGTGCTGCGAAATTAGTGGGTGACTTAGCTCATCTGCATGACGCGAGTCATGGCCTGATCGTCTTCCTTGGCGCTGTTCATCATCTTGATGTGCAGCTCGAACTGTTTGGAAAGCGCCAGCACTGCGGTCATTTCCTCCACCGCGTTGACGTTGCTCGCCTGCAGGAAACCCGAGTTCAGCGTGACCCGCGCATCGACCTGGGCCGGCTGGCCATCCTTGGTGTGGATGGTGCCGTCCAGCCCCTTGGTCATGTTCTTGAGGTCCGGCTGGACCAGCTTGATGCGGTCCACTTCAGCCATCACCCGCGGGCCTTCGCCCATGGCGCGGATGCTGATGGTGCCGTCGGTGCCCACTTCGATTTTCTGCTGGGGCGGCACGGCAATCGGGCCGCCGTTGCCCATGATCGGCATGCCGTTGGCGGCGCGCAGCACGCCCAGCGCGTCCACATTCATGCTGGCGCTGCGCACGTAGGCTTCGCCGCCATCCGGGGTTTGCACGGCCATCCAGCCGTCGCCGCTGACGGCCACATCGAGGTCACGACCGGTTTCGATCATGGCACCCGGCGAGAAGTCAGTGCCTGGCCGCTCGGTCAGGGCAAACGCCCGCGCCGGAAAGCTGTCACCGAACACCGGCATCGAACGCGCCTGCTCCAGGTCGCGCTGGAAGCCGTTGGTGGAAATGTTCGCCAGATTGTTGGCATGGGCCTTCTGCGCCAGAGCATTCTGGCTGGCGCCGGTCATTGCCACGTAAAGGTATTTGTCCACGCTCTATCCTCTTTCTGACGGACGCTTGCCGCCCACCGCTGTACTGATGAGGCTTAAGCAATTTGCGGTCCAACTTTTCGGAATGCACGCAAGTACAGGTGGGCCGGGGGTTTGGGGGGAGCTGAGGTGGGCGGATGGGTGGGGGATAGTCGAAAAAACGGCGGACTACTGCCGCGGGCGGCAAGTATCGGTCTTGAAACTGACGCGGGTTGGTTTTTTTGGGGGCTACCTGGGTTTTTGTGTGCATATCCGTTATTTGGGTAACGGGGGCGCCCAAGATCAAAAGCCAGAGCAAGGCAGATCTAAAGCAGTCTGATACCTTCAGAAATGGAGATCCAAATGTGGGAGGGGGCTTGCTCCCGATGGCTGAGTGTCAGTCAGGTTATGGGTAGCTGACCCCCTGCTATCGGGAGCAAGCCCCCTCCCACATTTTGAACAGCGCCAGGCAGGAGAAACCCGGTCGGTTCTAAGGCCGCCGCGCTTTTGCTTTTAATCTGGAAGCGCCCCGTCAAACATGTGTCCGGACTATACAGTTCCTCCCAGAAGTGAGCCGCTGTAAGAGCGGAGCCGATATCAGCCGTTATCTGAATAACGGATATGTACCCACCCCCAGACGCACTCAAGCCCCCTTCACCACCCCATAATCGCGCAACTTATTAGCAATAGTCGTATGCGAAACTCCCAACCGCTTCCCCAACTGCCGGCTACTGGAATGCTCCACATACAACGCCTCCAACACCGCCTTCTCAAACCGCCCGACAATCGCCTCCAATCCCCCTTCCAGCGAAAAATCCCCCAGCGGCTGACGCACCCCATAATCCGGCAGTCGAATATGCTCCACCTTGACCACCCCGCCCTCACACAACGAAACCGCCTGAAACAACACATTCTCCAACTGCCGCACATTCCCCGGCCAATGGTAATGAGCAAGCCGGTCCATGGCCGCCGGTGCCAGTGTTGGCAGCGGGCAGCCGATCTGCCGGCTGGCCTGGTCGAGAAAGTGCTCCACCAACGGCGCCAAGCCATCCAGGCACTCGCGCAACGGCGGGATATGCAACGACAACACATTCAGCCGGTGATACAAATCCTGACGAAACTCCCCCCGCGCGCAGAGTTCGGACAAATCCACCTGGGTCGCACAAATCACCCGCACATCCAGGTACACCTCTTCATCGCTGCCCACTCGACGAAAGCAACCGTCCTGCAGAAACCGCAGCAATTTCACCTGCAACCGGGCGCTCATTTCCCCTACGCCATCAAGAAACAGGGTTCCGCCCGCCGTCAGTTCCAGCAGCCCGAGCTTGCCCTCGGCGCGGGCCCCTTCGAATGCGCCGGGGCCGTAACCGAACAGTTCGGTCTCGGCCATCGACTCCGGCAACCCCGCGCAGTTGAGCGCCATCAACGGTGATTGCCCACGCGGGCTGGCCAGGTGACAGGCGCGGGCCAGCAATTCCTTGCCGGTGCCGGTTTCACCTTCTATTAATAGCGGCGCATCCAACGGCGCCATCCGCCGCGCCTCGCGAACCACGGCGGCCATGACCCGCGAGCTCTGGAAAATGCTGTCGAAGCCGCGCAACTCCTGCTTGCGCACGTTGTAGATGCGCTCGCCGACGCGGTCGGCACGGTGCAGGGTCAGTACGGCGCCAGCCATGGCTTCGCTGTCATCGTGCTCGGACGATTGCAACGGCGCGATATCGGCCAGGAACACGTCGCCCTTGACCTTGACCCGCAAGCCGTTGATACGCGACTTGCTGGCGCGCACCAGTTCCGGCAAGTCGAAATCCTCGGCGTAGCGCGACAGCGGAATTCCCGGCACCTCGTCCACCCGCACCCCGAGCAACTGCGCGGCCGAGCGGTTGGCGGCAACGATGGAGCCGCCCATATCGATCGACAGCACCGGAAACTCCAGGGCGCCCAGCAAGGCGTTGAGTTCCATGTGCCGGCGCTCGCTGGGCATCAGCCCTACCCGTTTTACGCCGAACACCCCGCCAATTGCCTCGAACTTCGGGCGCAAGGCCTGGAACTGCATGTTCACCAGGTTTGGGCAGTACAGGTAAATGGCGTTGCCATGCTCACCGCCGACCTCGCCTTTGGCGACGTTGACGCCGTACTCCACCAGCAGGTTGAGAATATCCCGCAGGATGCCGATGCGGTTCTGGCAATGCACTTTGATACGCATGAAGAGACCCGAAGAGTGGGAAGACGCCGCGTGTTTTTGTCGCTGAGCGCAGATTATCGTCAAGATTATGTTACAGCCAGTGTCCTTTTCCCAGCCCAATGCCGTGACGAGCGCAGATTCGTAACGAATTCTTTACGAACGGTAGTGGCTTTTCCTGCAACTGACTCTGGAAACCGGATGGAATCCTGCCCGGCAGGGCGTATCAATACCGGTATCGCAGGACATAACAATAACGAACGCCTAGCAGGAGAGCCGTATGAAGCAGACGCAATACGTGGCCCGCGAGCCCGATGCGCAAGGTTTTATCCATTACTCGCCGGAAGAACACGCGGTGTGGAACACCCTGATCACGCGCCAACTGAAGGTGATCGAGGGTCGCGCCTGCCAGGAATACCTGGACGGTATCGACAAGCTGGCCCTGCCACTGGACCGCATCCCGCAACTGGACGAAATCAATCAAGTGCTGGCCGACACCACCGGCTGGCAAGTGGCTCGCGTTCCGGCGCTGATCCCCTTCCAGACCTTTTTCGAGCTGCTCGCCAGCAAGCAGTTTCCGGTGGCGACGTTTATTCGCACCCGCGAGGAACTGGACTATCTGCAAGAGCCGGATATCTTTCACGAGATCTTCGGCCACTGCCCGCTGCTGACCAACCCCTGGTTCGCTGAATTCACCCACACCTACGGCAAGCTCGGCCTGGCGGCCACCAAGGAGCAACGGGTGTACCTGGCGCGGCTGTACTGGATGACCATCGAGTTCGGCCTGGTGGACACCCCCGGCGGCCTGCGCATCTACGGTGGCGGCATTCTGTCGTCGCCCAGGGAGACGGTGTACAGCTTGTCTGCGCAGCCCGAACATCAAGCCTTCGACCCACTGGAAGCCATGCGCACGCCGTACCGCATCGACATCCTGCAACCGCTGTATTTCGTCCTGCCCGAGCTCAAGCGCCTGTTCGACGTGGCGCAGGAAGACATCATGGGCATGGTCGAGCGCGGCATGCAGCTGGGTCTTCACGCGCCCAAGTTTCCCCCCAAGCCCAAGGCTGCGTGAACCGTGTATTTTGACGCCAGGTGAGTCTGTTCCCTGGCCGCGCGTTGCTTTAGGGTGACGCCACTGACCTTCACCTTTCGAATTCAGGACATCTCCATGACCACGTTGAACCAAGCCCACTGTGAAGCCTGCCGCGCCGACGCCCCGCAAGTCAGCGATGAAGAGTTGCCGGTACTGCTCAAGCAGATCCCTGACTGGAACATCGAAGTGCGCGACGGCGTGATGCAGCTGGAAAAGGTATTCCTGTTCAAGAACTTCAAGTTCGCCCTGGCTTTCACCAACGCTGTGGGTGAGATCGCCGAAGCCGAGGGCCATCACCCTGGCCTGCTCACTGAATGGGGCAAGGTCACCGTGACCTGGTGGAGCCACTCGATCAAGGGCCTGCACCGCAACGACTTCATCATGGCCGCGCGCACCGACGAAGTGGCCACCGGCGCCGAGGGCCGCAAGTGATGCATTTCGATGCCATTGGCCGCGTGCCCGGCGACCCGATCCTGGGCCTGATGGAGCTGTACGCCCAGGACGCCAGCCCGCACAAGTTCGACCTCGGCGTGGGCGTGTACAAGGACGATCAGGGCCTGACGCCGATCCCCTATGCGGTGAAACTCGCCGAGCAGCGCCTGGTGGACACGCAGACCACCAAGACCTACATCGGCGGCCACGGCAATGCGGCCTTCGGCACCCTGCTCTGCGAACTGGTACTGGGCGCCGATTCAACGGTGCTCGGTGAACGCCGCGCCAGCGCCACCCAAACCCCGGGCGGCACCGGTGCCCTGCGCCTGAGCGCCGACTTTATCGCCCAGAGTTTGCCCGGCCGTGGTGTCTGGCTGAGCGACCCGACCTGGCCGATCCACGAAAGTATCTTCGCCAGGGCCGGGCTCAAGGTCAGCCATTACCCCTACGTGGGGGCTGACAATCGCCTGGACGTGGCGGCAATGCTGGCGACGCTGACCACGGTGCCGGAGGGCGACGTGGTGCTGCTGCACGCCTGCTGCCACAACCCGACCGGCTTCGATCTGTCCCGGGATGACTGGCGCCAGGTGCTGCAGATTGTGCGCGAGCGCCAGTTATTGCCGCTGATCGACTTCGCTTATCAGGGCTTTGGCGACGGTCTGGAACAGGACGCCTGGGCCGTGCGCTTGTTTGCCGCCGAGTTGCCCGAAGTGCTGGTGACCAGCTCGTGCTCGAAGAACTTCGGCCTCTACAGCGACCGCGTGGGCGCGCTGATCGTGTGTGCGGCCGATGCCGAGAAGCTGACGGATGTGCGCAGCCAATTGGCCAATACCGCGCGCAACCTGTGGTCGACACCGCCGGATCATGGCGCGGCGGTGGTCGCCACCATCCTCGGCGACATTGAACTGCGCGCCCTGTGGAGCGGCGAGGTCGAAGCCATGCGCGCGCGCATCGCCCAATTGCGTGCCGGGCTGGTGGACGCCCTGGCCCCCCATGGGTTGGCTGAGCGGTTTGCACATATCGGGACGCAGCGCGGAATGTTTTCCTACACCGGCCTGAGTGCCGAGCAGGTCCAACAACTGCGTGAGAAGCACAGCGTGTACATGGTGAGTTCGGGACGAGCCAACGTCGCAGGCATAGATGCAACGCGCCTGAACAGGCTGGCCCAGGCCATCGCCGACGTGTCACCCAACTAAAGGAGGGAGGGGCTTGCGCCCTCCCACACCTTCAGCCTGCGACCATTTCGGCCTTGAGGCTGCGCTTCTTTCGCCTGCGCATCCGCCAGGCGATACAACTCGATCTGCCCATCCCAGTGCTCGATCAGCGCGGTGCAGGATTCAACCCAATCCCCGCAGTTGAGGTAGTCCACCTCGCCCACCTTGCGAATCTCTGCATGGTGAATATGCCCGCACACCACTCCATGCAGCTCGCGCTTGGTCACTTCGTGGGCGATGGCTTCTTCGAAATCGCTGATAAAACTCACTGCGGTCTTCACCTTGTGCTTCAAATACGCCGACAGCGACCAGTAGCCATAGCCATAGCGCGCCCGCCAATGGTTGAGCCAGCGGTTCAAGGTGAGGGTAAATTCGTAGGCCGAGTCGCCAAGAAACGCCAGCCAGCGGTGATAGCGGGTGATCACGTCAAACTGGTCGCCGTGAATCACCAGCAGGTGACGACCATCGGCGGTGACGTGCACCGCTTCGTCCACCAGCTGGATATTGCCCAGGATCAGCTTGGAATATCGGCGCAAAAATTCGTCATGGTTACCGGTGACATAAATCACCTCGGTACCACGTTTGGCCATGGTCAGCAGACGGCGTATCACGTTGGTGTGAGCCTGAGGCCAATACATGCCGCCGCGCATTTTCCAGCCATCGATGATGTCGCCCACCAGGTACACCTTGTCGGCGTGGTAGCCCTTGAGAAATTGCGACAGGTGTTCAGCCTGGCAATCCCGGGTGCCCAGGTGCACGTCGGAAATCCACAGGGTACGCACCCTTTGCTTGCGGCTGGGCTTGATGGACTCTGCACTGGTCATGGGCTTGCCTCGGCGGTGTTTTCGCGAGCTTGCGCCCTGGCGATTAATAGCCCATGACAACGGTGCGTCAGTCTGATGACAGCGACCTGGCTGCGATCATCCCGACGCAGCGTGCGTTGCAGGAATAGTCATGCGATAAAAATCGCGAGGCGGACGACAGACGCCGACCTGCGCAACCCTCTAGACTGCGCCTCTGTCACCTCGTTGGTTCAAGGATCGCAATGACTCCCCGCTCAGCCCTCGGCGCCCTGCATATCGGCGCACTGATGTTTGGCCTCACCGGCGTATTCGGCAAACTGGCGGCCGCCTCACCTGCCATTATCGTGTTTGGTCGCGCCGCGTTTGCCGTGCTGGCACTGGCGGTATTTGCCCGGTTCGCCAGCAATGCTCCCTGGAAGCCACTGCAGATGCGCGACTGGCGCCGACTGGTGATCAGCGGCGTACTGCTGGCGGCGCACTGGGTGACGTTCTTTATTGCGGTCAAAGTGGCCGGTGTGGCGGTTGCCACGCTGGGGTTCACTGCGTTCCCGGCGTTTACCGTGATCCTTGAAGGGCTGATTTTTCGCGAACGCATTCGCGCCAACGAAGTGCTGCTGGTGGCGCTGGTCACGGTCGGCCTGGTGCTGGTGACGCCGGACTTCAATCTTGCCAGCGAAGCTACCGGCGGCCTGTTGTGGGGGATTGTCTCGGGGTTGCTGTTCTCGTTGCTGTCGCTGAACAACCGCGCCGGCTCCGGGCGAATTCCGGCGGTGCAGGCGGCGTTGTGCCAGAACGTGGTGGTCGCGATGTGCCTGTTGCCCGTGGCGGCACCGGGGCTGGCGCAGGTGCGTGCGATTGACTGGCTGTGGATCGGCCTGCTCGGGGTGTTCTGCACGGGCCTGGCCCATAGCCTGTTTGTTGCCAGCCTGGCAGTGATCAAGGCACGCACCGCGTCGGTGGTGTTCGCCATGGAGCCGGTCTATGGCATTACCGTGGCCTGGCTGCTGTTCGCTGAAACGCCAACCCTGCGCATGCTGCTGGGCGGCGCGCTGATCATCGTCGCCATTGTGCTGTCCGGCCTGATGGGCAGCGCCGCTCAGGCCAAGCAGCCGGCTGGGGCGAACTGACCCTTACGCGGTACGGTCGTTGTGGCCCAGATCACGCTGCGGGTCGATCTGGTCGCGCACCCGTTGCTTGAGCACCTTGGCCTCGGGGAAGCCGCCGTCGGCCTTGCGCTCCCACAGTTGCACGCCGTCGCAGGTAATCCGAAATGCCCCGCCGGTCGCAGGCTCCAGCGCGACCCGGGCCAGATCCTCGGCAAAGGTGCTTAACAGCTCCTGCGCCAGCCACGCCGCGCGAAGCAGCCATTGGCACTGGGTGCAGTAGGTGATGACGATTTCGGGTTTGTTCGCGGACATAATTTGACAGGCTCCTGGCGTAACGGCCTCAGCGGATCGAGTGGCTATAATACCGGCCATTATCGCCCAGCCTTGAGATTCATGATGCGCCGCCTGTTGTCCTGCCTGTTCCTGTGCCTGTTTCCCCTTCTTGCCGATGCCGTTGAACCGCCACGCCCGAAAATCGGCCTGGTGCTGTCCGGCGGCGCCGCGCGTGGCCTGGCCCACATCGGCGTGCTCAAGGCGCTTGAGGAGCAAGGCATCCACATCGATGCCATCGCCGGCACCAGCATGGGCGCGGTGATCGGCGGGCTGTACGCATCGGGCTACAAGATCGACGAACTGGAAAAACTCGCGCTGGGCATCGACTGGCAGCAAGCCCTGTCCGATGCGCCACCGCGCGAAGACGTACCGTTTCGCCGCAAGCAGGATGACCGGGATTTCCTGGTCAAGCAGAAACTCAGCTTCCGCGACGACGGCAGCCTCGGCCTGCCGCTGGGCGTGATCCAGGGCCAGAACCTCGCACTGCTGCTGGAGAGCATGTTCGCCCACAGCAGCAACACGCGTAATTTCGACAAACTGCCTATCCCGTTTCGGGCGGTGGCCACCGACATCACCACGGGCGAAAAAGTGGTGTTCAGCAAAGGCCATCTGCCCCAGGTGATTCGCGCCAGCATGTCGATCCCTGCCGTGTTCGCCCCGGTGGAACTGGACGGCCGATTGCTGGTGGACGGTGGCATGACCGATAACATTCCCGTGGATGTGGCGCGTGAGATGGGCGTCGACATTGCCATCGTGGTCGACATCGGCACCCCGCTACGCTCGCGCAAGCAACTGGCTACGGTGGTAGATGTACTCAACCAGTCCATCACCCTGATGACCCGGCGCAACTCCGAAGAACAACTCAAGGCCCTGCACCCCAAGGACGTGCTGATCCAGCCGCCGCTGAGCGCCTACGGCGTCACCGATTTCGGCCGCGCCAGGGACATGATCGACGCCGGCTACCGCGCCACCCGCGCCCTCGACCAGCGCCTGGCCCACCTGCGTCCCGCCGAACAGATCGATGCCGAACTGGTGGCCGCGCGAGCCCCTGGCGAGCGCACACCAGTGATTACCGCCATCAACGTGGAGAACGACTCGAAAGTCAGCGACGACGTGATCCGCTACTACATCCGCCAACCCCTGGGCGAGCCCCTCAACCTGGGCCGCCTGCAATCGGACATGGGCACCCTGTATGGCCTGGATTACTTCGAACAGGTGCAATACCGCGTGGTGAAAAAAGGCCGGGACAACACCCTGGTGATCAGTGCGCGGGGCAAGCGTAGCGGCACCGACTACCTGCGGCTGGGGCTGAACCTGTCGGACGACATGCGCGGCGACAGTGCCTTCAACCTGGGCGCCAGTTACCGCGTCAACGGCATCAACCGCCTCGGTGCCGAATGGCTGACGCGTGTGCAGATCGGTGATCGGCAGGAGTTGTACA
Source organism: Pseudomonas trivialis (assembly GCF_036864995.1). Lineage (NCBI taxonomy): Bacteria > Pseudomonadati > Pseudomonadota > Gammaproteobacteria > Pseudomonadales > Pseudomonadaceae > Pseudomonas > Pseudomonas trivialis. Next base: position 3,833,845 of record NZ_CP142151.1, read on the forward strand.
GCGAGTTCTACCAACCGATGGACGCCGGCTCGCGTTACTTCGTTGCGCCCTATCTAACCGCCAGGGCGCAAAACGTCGAACTGGTGCTGGACAACGACCCGATTGCCGAATACCGCGTGGAGCGCTATGGGTTTGGCCTGAATGTCGGACGGCAGATCGGCAACAGCGGCGAGATTCGCTTCGGCGTCGGAGAGGCCTGGGGCAAGGCGGACGTGCGCATCGGCGAACGCGACCTGCCGAGCGCGAGCTTCAGCGAAGGCTTCTACGAACTCAAATACTCCTTCGATTCTCTGGACAATGTGTACTTCCCCCACACGGGCGAAGATATCGGCCTGGCTTTCCGCGAATTTGAACCGGGACTGGGCTCCGACCAGCGCTACCGGCAATGGGAGTTCAAGCTGGACAAGGCCATGAGCCATGGCCCGGACACGCTGGTGCTGGGGGGCCGTTACGGGCGCACGCTGGACAACTCGGAGGTGGTGGTTTCCAGCTTTCTGCTGGGCGGCGCGCGGCAGTTGTCGGGGTTTCGTCAGGATGCGATTTCGGGGCAGAACATTAGCCTGATGCGGGCGGTTTACTATCGCCGACTGACGCCGCGCTCGTACCTGCCACTGGATTTCCCGCTGTACCTGGGGGCTTCTCTGGAGCGGGGTCGAGCGTGGAACAATGATAATGAGTTCGACAGCGGGTATATCAATGCTGCGAGTGTGTTTTTGGGGTTTGATACGCCCCTGGGGCCGTTGAATTTCAGTTATGGGTTTAATGATGAGCGGCAGAAGGCGGTTTATTTGAATTTGGGGCAGACGTTTTAGGAGGGGTGTTTTTGGGTGGGGTATATCCGTTACTTAGGTAATGGTTACGCCCTTACGGCGGGTCACTTTTGGAAAGAGCCGGAATGCCGGCCCAGCCAAAAGGCTCTTGCCCCACCACTCGGTACTTCGCCTGCGTTCGGCCAGCGTGTTTGACGGGGCGCCCAAGATCAAAAGCAGGATCAAAAGCCAAGCCAAGCAGATCAAAAGCAGTGTGATATCCATCAAACAAATGGAGATCAAAATGTGGGAGGGGCTTGCTCCCGATAGCAATGGGTCAGCTACCAATAAGCAGACTGACACTCAGCCATCGGGAGCAAGCCCCCTCCCACATTTTGTACAGTGTTCAGCAGAGAATTCCGGTCGGCTCTAAGGCCGCCGCGCTCTTGCTCTTGATCTGAGGCGCCCCGTCAAACACGCTGGCCGAACGCAGGCGAGATGCCGAGTGTTGGGCGAAGCGTTTTGGGTTAGTTTTTGTGCTCTTCAAAAAGTGACACGCTGTAAGAGCGGAACCGCCAGTAGCCATTACCCAAATAACGGATCACTTAATCAAGACTTCTCCAAATTTTGCAAAATATGCCCATGCACCCGCATGCACACCTTCAAATCCGCCTCGTCCACCCCCACAAACAACTCATGGCGCAAGGCAGTGGCAATCGTCTCAATCTGATCAATCAACGGCCGAGCCGTGTCACACAACAAAATCCGCTTGGCCCGGCGATCCTCCACCACGGCCTGGCGCTGCACCAACCCCTGCCCTTCGAGGCTATCAAGCAACCGCGCAAGGGTAGGCCCTTCCACACCAACGCTCTGCGCCAGCTCCCGCTGAGTCGGGGCATCTTCGAAGCGCGCCAGGTGCAGCAGCACCAGCCAGCGCGCCTGGGACAAGCCCAGCCCCGCGAGGCGTCGGTCCAGCTCGGCGCGCCAACCTCGGGACATTTGCGCCAGTTGCATGCCAAATCGGTGTTGATCGGTTAACGGCATAAAAAACTCGTGTTTTAGACTGAAAATAAAGTTTGGCTAATTATTAGTCAGCTAAGCATGAGCCATGCCCATAGGCAATAGTGGCTATGTACTGATTCGTTACATTGTCGAAATTGGCCCATTAAATCTCGAATTCAGACTGCAACGCCGCACGTACACAGTACAGGACGCCTTCCGGCACACGTCCGGTGAACAGCGGTGCGATCTGCGCAACGGGTGGCAGTTCGCCCTCTCCGTCAAGGAAGGCATCCTGAATTTCGCCGAGCAGATCCTCCGGTAAATCAAGGGCCTGCTCAAGTGACAATTGCTGCTTGCCGATGGATTCGGCGAGCAGGGTGTAGACGTTTTTTTCCGAACATTGCAGTTGGCCGGCGATCTGGATCGGCGTCATGCCGGCCCGCGCCAGGCTGATCAATTCGTGGCGGATATCGGCGACTTCCTTTGGCGCTTCGACCTGCCCGCCCAGCACTTCGAGGAAGGCCTGGCCGTAGCGTTCCAGCTTGCGCGCGCCCACACCGCTGACTCTGGCCATCTCCGCCATGGTGGTGGGCTGCTCGCGCAGCATCTCCAGCAAGGTGGAGTCGGGGAAGATGACGTAAGGCGGCACGCTGTGTTCCTGCGCCAGTTTGCGGCGCAGGGTGCGCAAGGCTTCCCACTGTTCGCGTTCTTCGCCACGCACCAACTGACTGGCCTGGCTGGTGCTGCTGCTCTTGGCGGTGGTCTGCGGCTTGAGGTCGCGGCGCAGCTCCAGGGTTACCTCGCCCTTGAGCAGCGGCCGGCAACTGTCGTTAAGGCGCAGGCCGCCGTAGCCTTCGATGTCGATGTCCACCAGGTTGCGCGCGACCATCTGCCGGAACAACGAACGCCATTCGCCCTCGGCGCGGGCCTTGCCGACGCCATAGACCGAGAGCTTTTCGTGGCCGAAGCTGCGCACTTTCTCGTTGTCCTTGCCCAGCAATACATCCACCAAATGGCCCACGCCGTAGCGCTGGCCGGTACGGTAGATGGTCGACAACGCCTGACGCGCCGGCTCGGTGGCGTCCCAGGTCTGCACGCCATCGGTGCAGTTGTCGCAATGGCCACAGGGCTCGGGCATGTCTTCGTCAAAGTAGGCGAGCAAGGTCTGGCGGCGGCAACGGGTTTCTTCGCACAGCGACAGCATGGCGTCGAGCTTGTGCTGCTCCAGGCGCTTGTGACGCTCGTCGCCTTCGGAGTTCTGCAACATCTGCTTGAGCATCACCACGTCCTGCAGGCCGTAGACCATCCAGGCATCCGCCGGCAGGCCATCGCGGCCGGCGCGGCCGGTTTCCTGGTAGTAAGCCTCGAGGGATTTGGGCAGGTCCATGTGGGCGACGAAGCGCACGTTGGATTTGTCGATGCCCATGCCGAACGCAATGGTTGCCACCATGATCAGGCCTTCCTCGTTGAGGAAGCGCCTCTGGTGGGCCGAGCGCGTCTCATTGGGCAGGCCCGCGTGGTACGGCAGCGCCGGGTAGCCCTGCTCGCAGAGGAACGCCGCCACTTCGTCGACCTTTTTACGCGACAGGCAGTAGACAATGCCGGCATCGCTGCGCCGCTCGGACAGGAACGCCAGCAACTGCTTGCGCGGCTGCTCCTTGGGGACGATGCGGTAGAAGATATTCGGCCGGTCAAAACTCGACAGGAAACGCTCGGCGTTCTGCAGATGCAGGCGCTCGACGATTTCCTCGCGGGTACGCTTGTCGGCGGTGGCGGTCAGGGCGATACGCGGCACGTCGGGGAACAGCTCGGCCAACTGGCCCAACTGCAAATATTCGCGACGAAAATCATGCCCCCACTGCGACACGCAGTGGGCTTCGTCGATGGCGAACAGCGCGATTTCGAGGCTCTGCAGAAACGCCAGCATGCGCGGCTGCACCAGGCGCTCGGGGGCCAGATAAAGCATTTTCACTTCGCCGCGCTTGATGCGTGTGGCCAGGTCGCGCTGCTGCTCGGCGCTGAGGGTGGAGTTCAGCGAAGCCGCAGCGACGCCGAGTTCTTCCAGGGTGGCCACTTGGTCGTCCATCAATGCGATCAACGGCGAAACCACCACCGCCAGGCCATTGCGCAGCAAGGCCGGCACCTGGAAGCACAAGGATTTGCCACCACCGGTGGGCATCAACACCAGGGCATCACCACCGTTGGCCACGCGCTCAATGATCGCACCCTGGCGGCCACGAAAACTGTCGTAGCCGAAGATGTCCTTGAGGACGCGTTGAGCCTGCTCGAGCATGTAAAACTCCAAAATGGTGCCGAAATCCCTCTGTACAGGCTGGCCGAAAAACTGCGCGGGCACGGAAAATAATCCGTAAGCGAAGTTTTCCCGGAGCGCCGCCCGGCCTGCATGGGGCATCACAAAACGCGGCAGTATACCCGAGCGTCATCCGGCAAAGGGCGCGACTGACGAATAGACCTCTCTCGCTAAAACCTGGCAAATCTGCAGTGCGGCTGGCCTGGGCGCTCAAGAAAGCCTAGAATTCAGCATCGTTTATTCCCAAGGTAGTCCTTCAATGTCCTTCGCTGAGCAACTAACCCGCCTGCAAGCCTTCCTCGACGCCGATGAGCTGCATGACGAGGCGCTGGACTACGTGGCCGCCCACGGCTACCTGACCGCCCTGTCGATTTGCGCCGACGTTGTCCCCGATCGTGAATGGATCGACGCGCTGTTTGCTGAAGAGCCTCACTACACCGACGATGCCCACCGCGAGGAAATCGAATCCACCCTGGTGGCCCTCAAGGCACACATCGGTCGCCAACTGGCCTCCGACGAGGAATTCGAGCTGCCGTGCGAGCTGGACCTGGGCGAAGATCCGGATGATTCCGACCTGCGCGGCTGGTGCATCGGTTTCATGGAAGGCGTGTTCCTGCGTGAAGCCACCTGGTTCGAATCGGCCGAAGAAGAAGTCAGCGAGATGCTGCTGCCTATCATGGTTGGTTCGGGCCTGTTTGAAGAAGAAGCTGAATTCTCCGACATAGCCGCCGACGCCAATCTGATGGACGACATGATCGTACAGATCCCGGAAGCCCTCACCGCGCTGTACCTGCTGTGCAACGCGCCCGACGAAAAACCGGCGATTCTCAAGCCTCGCCACCACTGAGTGGTTTGCCCGTGACACCCATGGGCAATCGCTCGCTGCTCCTGCGCTATACGCTGCTGGCCATCGGCTGGCTCAGCGTGGCGCTGGGGGTGATCGGCATCTTCCTGCCGGTGCTGCCCACCACGCCCTTCCTCCTTCTCGCCGCCGCCTGCTTCGCACGCAGCTCTCCGCGCTTCTACCACTGGCTGGTGGAACACCCGCAACTGGGCCCGTGGATTCGGGGCTATCTGGACGGCAATGGCATCCCGCTCAAGGGCAAGGTCTATGCCATCGGCCTGATGTGGCTGAGTATCGGCGTGTCCTGCTATCTGGTGCCTTCGCCCTGGGCACGCGGGTTCATGCTGACCAGCGCCATGCTGGTGACGGGTTACATCCTGCGTCAGAAAACCCTGCCAACGAGGTGATCGAGGAGGCGACCTTGGTCGACACTGACTAACCCTCTGCATCATGCGAGACTGTCCCGCCGGGCCGGGTCTGCCTGGGTGTTCCTGTGCTCGGAGTTAACATGACGCTGTCCAGCGGGCTGATCGCCGCCGTTGCCCTGGCCTATATGGCCATTATGTTTGCCATCGCCTTCTACGGTGACCGCCGCCGCGCGCCATTGCCACCACGTGTGCGCGCCTGGGTGTACAGCCTGTCGCTGGCGGTGTATTGCACCAGCTGGACGTTCTTCGGCGCCGTCGGCCAGGCGGCCGAACAGCTGTGGGCATTCATCCCGATCTACCTGGGCCCGGTGCTGTTGCTGGTACTGGCACCCTGGGTGCTGCAAAAGATGGTGCTGATCAGCAAGCAGGAAAACATCACCTCCATCGCCGACTTTATCGCCGCCCGTTATGGCAAATCCCAGTCGCTGGCCGTGGTGGTTGCGTTGATCTGCCTGGTCGGCGTGCTGCCGTATATCGCGCTGCAACTCAAAGGCATCGTGCTCGGGGTCAACCTGTTGATCGGCTCTGGCGCCGACACCACCGGCACCCGCGCCCAGGACACGGCGCTGGTGGTTTCACTGGTGCTGGCGCTGTTCACCATCGTCTTCGGCACCCGCAACCTCGACGCCACCGAACACCACCGAGGGATGGTGCTGGCGATTGCATTCGAGTCGCTGGTCAAGTTGTTCGCGTTTCTTGCGGTCGGCGCGTTTGTGACCTACGGCTTATATGACGGTTTCGACGACCTGTTCAGCCAGGCGATGCTCGCGCCCCGGCTGGAGGAATACTGGAAAGAGACCATCAATTGGCCGTCGATGGTGGTGCAGACGGGTGTGGCCATGATGGCGATCATCTGCCTGCCGCGGCAGTTCCACGTCACGGTGGTCGAGAACATCGACCCGCAGGACCTGCGCCTGGCCAAGTGGGTGTTCCCGGCGTACCTGATCCTCGCCGCACTGTTTGTGGTGCCGATTGCCCTGGGCGGCAAAATGCTGCTGCCCGGCTCGGTGTTGCCCGACTCCTACGTGATCAGCCTGCCCCTGGCCGAAGCTCATCCGGCGCTGGCGGTATTGGCGTTCATCGGCGGCGCCTCGGCCGCCACCGGCATGGTGATCGTGGCCAGCATCGCGCTGTCGACCATGGTTTCCAACGACATGCTGCTGCCCTGGCTGCTGCGCCGCTCCAGCGCCGAGCGGCCGTTCGAAGTGTTCCGCCACTGGATGCTCTCGGTGCGCCGGGTCAGCATTGTGATCATCCTGCTGCTGGCCTATGTCAGCTATCGGCTGCTGGGCTCCACCGCCAGTCTGGCCACCATCGGTCAGATCGCCTTTGCCGCCGTGACCCAACTGGCGCCTGCCATGCTCGGCGCGTTGTACTGGAAGCAGGCCAATCGGCGTGGCGTGTTTGCAGGCCTCGCGGCGGGCACGTTCCTGTGGTTCTACACCCTGGTCCTACCGGTGACCGCGAAAAGTCTCGGTTGGTCCTTCAGTATTTTCCCCGGCATGACCTGGCTGCATTCGCACCCGCTGGGGTTGTCCGTCACCTCGCTGACCCTCGGCACGGTGTTTTCCCTGGCAGGCAACTTCACTCTTTTCGTGTGGGTGTCGATGTTGTCGCGCACCCGGGTTTCCGAGCATTGGCAGGCCGGCCGCTTTATCGGCCAGGAGACCAGCCAGCGCGCCAGCGCGCGCTCCATGCTGTCGGTGCAGATCAGCGACCTGCTCAGCCTGGCGGCGCGTTTTGTCGGTGAGGAACGCGCGCAGCAAAGCTTCATCCGCTTCGCCTATCGCCAGGGCAAGGGCTTCAACCCCAATCAGAATGCCGACAATGACTGGATCGCCCACACCGAACGCCTGCTGGCCGGGGTACTCGGCGCCTCGTCGACGCGGGCAGTGGTAAAAGCGGCCATTGAAGGTCGGGACATGCAGCTTGAGGACGTCGTCCGCATCGCCGACGAAGCCTCGGAAGTGCTGCAGTTCAACCGGGCTCTGTTGCAAGGCGCCATCGAGAACATCACCCAGGGCATCAGCGTGGTCGACCAGTCGCTCAAGCTGGTGGCCTGGAACCGCCGTTACCTGGAGCTGTTCAATTACCCGGACGGGCTGATCAGCGTGGGCCGGCCGATTGCCGACATCATTCGCTACAACGCCGAACGCGGCCTGTGCGGCCCGGGCGAGGCCGAGGTACATGTGGCGCGACGCCTGCACTGGATGCGCCAGGGTCGTGCGCACACCTCCGAGCGTCTGTTTCCCAATGGCCGGGTGATCGAGCTGATCGGCAATCCGATGCCGGGCGGCGGCTTTGTCATGAGTTTCACCGATATCACCGCTTTCCGCGAAGCGGAGCAGGCACTCACCGAAGCCAATGAAGGCCTCGAACAACGGGTGACCGAGCGCACCCATGAACTGTCGCAGCTCAACCTGGCACTCACCGACGCCAAGGGCGTGGCCGAGTCTGCCAGCCAGTCGAAAACCCGCTTTCTCGCGGCGGTGAGCCATGACTTGATGCAGCCCTTGAACGCCGCACGCCTGTTCTCCGCAGCCCTCTCCCATCAGCACGACGGCCTGTCGAGCGACGCCCGGCAACTGGTGCAGCACCTGGACAGTTCGCTGCGTTCGGCTGAAGACCTGATCAGCGACCTGCTGGATATTTCGCGTCTGGAAAACGGCAAGATCAACCCGCAGCGTCAGCCGTTTTTGCTGAACGAACTGTTCGACACCCTCGGCGCCGAGTTCAAGGCGTTGGCTCAGGAGCAAGGCTTGCGCTTTCGTCTGCGCGGCAGCCGTCTGCGGGTCGACAGTGACATCAAGCTGCTGCGGCGGATTTTGCAGAATTTTCTGACCAACGCGTTCCGTTATGCCGAAGGCCCGGTGCTGCTGGGCGTACGACGGCGTCGTGGGGAATTGTGCCTGGAGGTGTGGGACCGTGGCCCGGGCATTCCGCTGGATAAACAGAAGGTCATTTTCGAGGAGTTCAAGCGCCTGGACAGCCACCAGACCCGCGCCGAGAAAGGCCTGGGTCTGGGCCTGGCGATTGCCGATGGCTTGTGCCGGGTGCTGGGCCACCGCCTGAGCGTGCGCTCCTGGCCGGGCAAAGGCAGCGTGTTCAGCGTGCGCGTGCAATTGGCGCGCAATCAAGCCAGCCCGCCGCTCAAGGCGCCGCAGGAAACCGGCCAACCGCTGAGCGGCGCGCGCGTGCTGTGCGTGGACAACGAAGACAGCATCCTGATCGGTATGCGCAGCCTGCTGACCCGGTGGGGCTGCGAAGTATGGACCGCCGCCGACCGGGCGCAATGCGCCGTCTTGCTCGCCGACGGCGTACGCCCGCAACTGGTGCTGGTGGACTATCACCTGGACCACGGCGAAACCGGCACCGAGCTGATGGGCTGGTTGCGTGCGCAGCTGGCCGAGCCGATTCCCGGCGTGGTAATCAGCGCCGATGGTCGTGCAGAGACAGTGGCCGAAGTTCACGCAGCGGGGCTGGACTACCTGGCCAAACCAGTTAAGCCGGCTGCGTTGCGGGCCCTGCTGAGCCGGCACCTGCCGCTGTAAGCCTGCTCCAATCGGTCAAAATGTGGGAGGGGGCTTGCTCCCGATTGCAGTCGCTCAGCCAACCAAAACGTAGCTGACCCGCCGCTATCGGGAGCAAGTCCCTCCTACATTGAGTGCTGCGTTTTTATTCGGGAACGTGCGCCACGCCATCAGAGTCGGTCATCGCACGTTCGAGCAAATCGGCCGGCAGGCTTTTGCTGGCGCGGGCGCCGAGCAGCCTTAATTGCTCGGTGCGGCTGACCAGATTTCCGCGTCCATCCGTGAGCTTGTTGCGCGCTGCGCTGTAAGCCTTATCCAACTGCTGCAGCCGGTTGCCCACTTCATCCAGGTCCTGGATAAACAGCACGAACTTGTCGTACAGCCACCCGGCCCGTTCGGCGATCTCCCGCGCGTTCTGGCTTTGGCGCTCCTGCTTCCACAGGCTGTCGATCACCCGCAATGTGGCGAGCAAGGTGGTGGGGCTGACGATCACGATGTGGCGGTCGAACGCTTCCTGGAACAGGTTGGGCTCGGCCTGCAAGGCCGCCGAAAAAGCCGCCTCAATCGGCACGAACAGCAGCACGAAGTCCAGGCTGTGCAAGCCCTCCAGGCGTTTGTAATCCTTACCGGCCAAGCCTTTGACGTGATTGCGCAGCGACAGCACATGCTGCTTCAACGCCGCCTGGCCGATCACCTCGTCATCCGCCGCCACATACTGCTGATAGGCGGTCAGGCTGACCTTCGAGTCGACCACCACCTGCTTGTCGCCGGGCAACATGATCAGCACATCCGGCTGGAAGCGCTCGCCGTCCGGGCCCTTGAGGCTGACTTGTGTCTGGTACTCGCGGCCCTTCTCCAGGCCTGCATGCTCCAGCACGCGCTCAAGGATCAACTCGCCCCAGTTGCCCTGGGTTTTCTGGCCCTTGAGGGCGCGGGTCAGGTTGGTGGCTTCGTCCGACAGGCGCAGGTTCAATTGCTGCAGGCGTTCAAGCTCCTTGGCCAGGGAGAAACGTTCACGGGCTTCATTCTGGTAGCTTTCTTCAACGCGCTTTTCAAAGGACTGGATGCGCTCCTTGAGCGGATCGAGCAGCTGACCGAGGCGTTCCTGGCTGGTTTCGGCGAAACGCTGCTCACGCTCGTCGAAGATCTTCCCGGCCAGCTCAGCGAATTGCGCACGCAGCTCATCCCGGGAACCTTGCAGGTCGGTGAGGCGTTGCTGATGGCTGTCCTGTTGCTCGCGCAGCTCGGCGCGCAAGGCGGCCGCCAGGGCGTCGAGGCGGCGCAGTTCGGTTTCCTTGGCGCTGCGGTCGAGATTCCAGGCGTGGGCGGCATCGCGGGCATTATCGCGGTCGATCTGCAGCAGTTCGACCTCGCGACGCACGGCCGCCAGATCCGCCTGCTTGGCCGCGTTGGCGTGGCTCAAGTCGCTGATCTCATCGCGGCTGGCATCCAACTGGGCGGCAAGCCCTTCCTGGGCCAGTTGCGCGGTGGCCAGTCGTTCTTCGAGCAGCTCCCAGCCGGTGGTGCGCGCAGTCAGGCGCCGCTGAAGCTGCCAACACAGCGCCAATAACGGCACCGCAGCGCCCGCGAGGCCCAGCGCGAGGCTGGTCCAGTCAAAAGCCATAACCATGTTTGCCGTCACCGAAAAAGACCAAGGTTAACCAAGCGCAGGGCAGGAGGACAGCTCAGTCTTCGACCTGGCCCAATTCGCGCAGGGCACGGCGATCGCCGGCGCGGGCGGCCAGGCGCAGCAGGTCGTGGCCGATGCGACGGTCGCGGGCATTCCCGCATTCCCGGCACATGAGCTGGCCCAGGCGACTCTGCGCGGCCACCACCCCTTCGCGGGCCGGCTGCTTGAGCAAGCGCCCGGCGAAGTGCTTGACGTTGGTGTGATGCCCCAGGCGCGGACTGTCGAGTAGCCACAAGGCGACCTTCAGGGAGAAGCGCCTGGGTGCGGTAACAGTCTGGGAGGTATCGGTAACAGAAGATGATACTGAGCGAAACTTCATAAAGCACTGTGGGACAGATCGGAAGGCGCGCCACTCTACTCTTTTTTTCGTTCAGGTAAAGCTGAAATAAACCTGCACGCCCGAGCTAGAGCAAGCGCCTGGGACAATCCACAGAAGCTGTGGATAACTCAGTGGACAACCGTGCTTTAACTTGCGCAAAGCCCCATGGAACGGGGGCTGCAGTCAAACTGACGATTTTTTCACCAATAAAAAAAAGCGATGTTTTTCATTGACTTAAATTTTCATTGCAGGCAAATGGCGGCCCCGGAGTGCAAGTGCTGGCAGCACGACACAAGCTGCAACCAATGTGCACAAGTTGCAATCTTCCGGCTATATGAGCGTGGTCTTCTGATTCGTCAACCTGCGCAAATGTTACCGCAGGTGAAAAAGCGGGACTTTTCAAATGCCGTTCCGGTCGCCACACTGCCCCACCTGGCAGCGCATCGGTATACGGATACATGAAAGGAATGCTGTTATTCGCCCTGTTGTTATTGGCCATCTGCGCGACGTCCCTGGGCATCAATGCGGCGCTACCCTCCCCCGACGGCGCACTGTTCGCCATCGCCATTCTGGTGTCCGCAGCGTTCACGGCAGTGAGCCTGTGCATCGAACTGGGTGAAGGCCGGATCAACGACATGGGGGATGTGATGAAGGTGGTCGAAACAGGCCAGTCACTGCGACTGACCCTGGCCACCTACGCACTGGGCTGCTCGCTGGCGGCGGCGATCACGGTGCTGGTGTATCGCGGACTGCTTGGCGGCTGAATGAAGTTTTTTGCCAACGCGCTTTCCTTTCGTGTTTCGATCCATTACTATCCGCGGCGTTAGTACCAAGCTGAAAGTCAATTCTGGTCGAACAAATCCCCTGAACAACGCGGGATCGACCACCTCGATGGTTTCCAGGTATCGCTTGCGACGACACAGCCTTTGAACAAGCAAAGGGTGTCGCGAAGTCTCAATACTCTGACCGAACCAACCTGCAGATTGATCAGGATCTTCACCCCGGGCCCAGAACCTTTGCCCTTGTTGTGTTGCCTGCCCTCCTAAGTACCTACCTGCCAGCCCAAGCGCGCCTAATTATCAGCGCTTCAAACTGGCGGCTTTGTTCCAGTCAGGTTCTTCGTTTGATCAATGGTGATCAACGTTACTGGAACGTTTTAACGTTGCACGGTTCTTAAACCGTGTCATTTGTAGGAACACCCATAATATGAACGCTCAAATCCACACTCAGGATGCCATCCGCACCCTCACCAACGCTTTTGCCCCAATGAACTGCCTGATCATGGCCGCTCGCAAAGGCTGCTTCAGCTTCACCCTGGTCAACGAACACGGCATCGCGCGTCACAGCGAACGCCTGTACCCCGATCAATACTCCAGCGCAGAACCGCTGCAGGCCGTGATCGAGCGTACCCGTCAGGCACTGGTTGCCTGATCGACCCGAGTCGCTGAAACGCAAAAACCCTGTCTGAAAAACAGGGTTTTTTATTGCCCGCGATTTGTACTCAGCGATTTCCACCTCAGTTCGAATAGATATAACCGTTATAACTGAATGAAGAAGATGTTTTAAAAACAGCCTTTTACATCACGAATATCACACTACACTTCAACTCGAGCGGAATGATCCGCTTTCGGCGAGCCTGGGCTTCGATTCATTGCTGCCAAGCCCTCCCCGCTCAGGCTTCGTCGACCATCCCCGCAGATTGAAGCGTGAGTGAAGCTCATCGACGGGTGACACGTATCTGAAAATAAATATTTCATGCTCAAAATGGATTACGCATGTTGAGCAAAGCCCGGTAAACCGGTGTTTCGCCAATGAATCATGAGCCCCCATCGACCGGGGAATTTGCAAGATTCGTCAAATAACGGGAATTATGGTCGGATTGTCCTACAAAACCCCTCTATCTCCTGCATTACAGCCTATAGCGCGATGTTAAATTTATTGATACTTTCCGCAACGGTGATCACCACGGAGTTCTAATAATGAAAAAAGTAATGCTCAAGACCACACTTAGCTTCGCCGTTGCCATGGCCTCCTCCCAACTGTTCGCAAGCGGTTTCGCGCTGAACGAACAGAGCGTCAGCGGGATGGGTACGGGTTTCGCCGGTCGTTCCTCTTCTGCCGATGATGCAAGCACTGTCTACGGCAACCCTGCCGGTATGGCACGCCTGCAAGGCCAGCAGGTCACGGGTGGCGCTGCAGCCATCGACGCCTCCACCGACATCAGCGACGTGAGTGGCCGCTCGCGCGGCAGCAACAAAGGCGATATGGTGCCTTTCACTGGCGTTCCTTTCGGTTTCTACACCAATAAACTCAACGATCAATGGGCGGTCGGCTTCGGCGTCTATGCACCGTTCGGTCTGGTGACCGATTACGAAAGCGGCTTCCAGGGCCGTGGCTTTGGCAGCAAAAGCGAAGTAAAAGTCATCACCTTGCAGCCTACCGTCAGCTACGCCTTCAATGATCGCGTTTCCGTAGGTTTTGGCCCGACCATCAACCGCATCGCCGGCACCCTGGAATCGGACCTGACGCTGAACCCTGCCGCGCCGGACACCAATATCAAGATCAAGGGTGACGACACCGCACTGGGCTTCAACGTCGGCGTGCTGGTTCAAGCCACCGACACCACCCGTGTCGGCCTGACCTATCACTCCAAGGTCAGCTACAAGCTCGATGGCCATACCGAAGTCACCGCACCGACTGCGACCTCGCCGTTCCTGCGCAGCAATCGCTACGATGCGTCGCTGAAGATCGACACCCCTGAGTCCTACGACCTGTCGGTCACCCAGGACCTGACCGACGCGTGGAAACTCTACGCGGGCGCGACCTGGACCCGTTGGAGCCGTCTGAAAGACATCACCGTCGAAAACAAAGGTGTGAGCGGCGCTACCGGCGGTGCACTGGCACCAGCCCTGGTGAGCACCATCAAGGAAGACCAGAACTGGCACGATACCTGGGCCTACGCCCTGGGTACTTCGTACCAGCTGACCAAACAGGTGGTATTGCGTACCGGCCTGACGTTCGACCAATCGCCGACCAACAACACGGATCGCTCGCCGCGCATCCCGACCGGCGACCGCACCATCTTCAGCCTGGGCCTGGGCTACGAAGTGATGCCGAACATGACCGTCGACGTGGCCTACTCCTACCTGAAGGAAGAGGACGTCAAGGTTGCACGCTCCAACCAATTGGCCAGCTACAACGCCAAGTATGAAAACAGTGCCAATGGTTTCGGCCTGGGCATGACCTACCGCTTCTGATTCACGGCGGTATAAAAAAGCCCCGCTCTCCTGCAAGGGAGGCGGGGCTTTTCAATGGGCGCCGATCAGGGTTTGGAGGCGATTGCCTTTTCCACCGCGTCTATCAGCTCCGGGCTGTCGGGCTTGGTGAGGCTGGAAAAGTCGGCGATGACGTTGCCCTGGCGGTCCACCACATACTTGTAGAAATTCCATTTGGGCGCGTTGCTTTGCTGCGCCAGCACCTTGAACAGGTGCACCGCGTCTGCGCCCCTGACCGGCTGCGGCTCGGTCATGGTGAACGTGACGCCGTAATTCACATAGCAGACCTTGGCGGTCTCCTCGCCGGTCTTGGCTTCCTGCTTGAAGTCGTCGGACGGCACGCCGATCACTTCCAATCCCTGACCCTTGTAGCGTTGGTACAAGGCTTCGAGACCTTTGAATTGCGGCGCGAACCCGCAGAAGCTCGCGGTATTGACGATCACCAGCGGTTTACCGGCAAAACGCTGGCACAGATCGATGGATTCTTTCGCACGCAACTTGGGCAGTTGCCCTTCGAGCAACGGCGGACACTCGGCAGCCATCGCCGCCCCGCCAAAAGCCGCCATCAACACGGGAACTGCAAGCCAGCGCATGTGCATGTGGAAATGTCCTATAAAAAATTCAGAGCCCGAACTTAACAGATCGACATACCCAGTTGCATCAACGCCAGTCCTCCACGTTGCCAGCCCCACCAGGCCATCAGCAACAGGACGATGCCTGCGACGATCACCAACGACCTTGCTGTCCCGCTCATGCTGCCTCCATCTGCGCCTGCAGCCTGGCCACCGGCCGCTCGCGCACCGGCCAGTTCAGGCCTGCAGCGATCAGGCTCAGCACAATTGCCACCTGCCAGATCAAATCGTAGTTGCCGGTATGATCATAGACCACCCCGCCCAACCAGCCGCCGAGGAACGAGCCGAGCTGGTGAAACAGGAACACGATCCCACCGAGCATGGAGAGGTTTCGCACACCGAACAGCGTCGCGACCGTGCCATTGGTCAGCGGCACGGTGGACAGCCACAGGAACCCCATGGCCATGCCGAACAGGTACGCGCTGACCTGGGTCACCGGCGCCCACAGGAACAGCGCGATCACCACCGCACGCAACAGATACAACCCCGTGAGCAGGCGCGGCTTGGACATGCGCCCGCCGAGCCAACCGGCGGTGTAGGTGCCGAAGATATTGAACAGGCCGATCAACGCCAGCACGGTGGTGCCGACCGTGGCCGGCAGATGCTGGTCCACAAGATAAGCGGGCAAATGCACGCCGATGAAGACCACTTGAAAACCGCAGACAAAGAAGCCAAAGGCCAGCAACCAGAAACCGGAGTGGGAACAGGCTTCCCGCAACGCTTCACGCAGGGTCTGCTGGCCTGCCAGTACCGGCAGCGGCCTGTCCTTGAGCATGCTGACCAGCGGCAGAATCAGCGCCACCATCAAGCCCAGTGCCAACAACGCGGCCGACCACCCCAGCCAACTGATCAGACCCAGCGTGCCCGGCACCATGGCGAATTGGCCAAAAGACCCGGCGGCGCTGGCAATGCCCATGGCCATGCTGCGTTTTTCCGGGGCCACCGCACGCCCGACCACACCGAGGATCACAGAAAACGAAGTGCCGGACAGACCGATGCCGATCAACAGACCCGCGCTCAACGACAGCGACCACGCCGAATCGGACAAGCCCATCAACACCAGGCCCACGGCGTAAAGAACGCCGCCGACAAACACGGTTTTGGTCGCTCCGAAACGGTCAGCCAGGGCCCCGGTGAACGGCTGTGCCAGACCCCAGATCAGGTTTTGCAGGGCTATGGCGAAGGCAAAGGTTTCACGACCCCAGCCGAATTCGGCGCTCATCGGCGACAAAAACAGACCAAAGCCATGACGCACGCCCAAAGACAACGCCAGGATCAGCGCACTCCCCACAAGAACCCAGCCACTGGTGCGCCACATCGAGGTCATTTCTTATTCTCCGCTCGCGGGTATATACCCGCTTGTCATCGAACGAACCCGCCCTCAGGCGAGTTCGTCCAGCAAGGCCAACAGGGTTTCGCGCTTGTCGGCGCCCAGTCGGTCAATCAGTTTCTGCTGTGCCGCTTCCCAGGCCGGCAACGCGGCAGCCAGCCTTTGTGCACCGGCTTCGGTCAACATCACCAGACGGTTTCGCAGGTCGCTACCCTCGACCAACTGCACCAGGCCTTCGCATTCCAGCACCCGCAGATTGCGCCCCAGGGTGCTGCGATCCAGACCCATGGCATCGGCCAGGCTGGAAATGCTCGGCTGATCCAGCCGCTGCAGGTTGCACAGCAGTGAATACTGGGCAACGTTGATCCCGAAGCCGTCGAGGGCGCCGTCGTAGTGCCTGCTGACGCCACGAGCGGCGCGACGCAGGTTGATACATAAACATTGGGAGGCAAGCATGGAGCGTGTATATACCCGCGATTGAGCAAATGCAAGAAAGTGTTACAAAGCCAGCCCGACCAGCACCGCCACTTCCAGCAGTTCCAGCATGGCGCCGGCCGTATCGCCGGTGGTGCCGCCGAGCCGCTTGACCATCAGCCGGCGCAGGCCGATAAAGCACGGCGCTGCGAGCAGCACGGCGATGCCGCCACTGAAACCACCGATCAGCAGGCAGGCCAAACCGCTGAGGATCAGCACCTGCTGGCCCACCACGCGCGGTAAATGATCTGACAAGGCCTGGCCCAAACCCCCTGCCCGCACATAGCGCGTGGTGAGAAACAGCGCCAGCATCGAGGCGCGTCCGATCAGCGGCGCCAGGATCAAGGCCGCACCGTTGTGCTGCTCGATCAGGGCGACCAACGCCGCGAACTTGAGCAGCAACACCAGGCCCAGGGTTACCACGGCAATCGGCCCGCTGCGCGGGTCTTTCATAATGCTGAGCGTACGCTCGCGGTCGCCGAAGCCACCGAGCCAGGCATCCGCACTGTCTGCCAGGCCGTCCAGGTGCAGGCCGCCACTGAGCAATACCCACGCAGTCAACAGCAGCGCGGCGTGCAGCAACAGCGGTGCGCCCATCAACAGACTGTTCAAGCCCCACAGCAGCAACCCGAACAGCAAACCCACCAGTGGATAAAACAGCAACGACCGCCCCAGCTCCTGGGGTTGCGGCATGCCCGGCAAGCGAATCGGCAGGCTGCTCAGAAATTGCAGGGCGATCCAGAACGGCAACATGATCAGATGTCTTCCTTCAATACACCGTCTGCGCCGACCCGCAGGCTGAACAGCCCGCCGTGGCCGACTTCGACGTTCAGCAACTGCTCGCGGGGCAGGCCGCGCGCGCGGGCCAGCAGTAAACGCATCACCCCGCCGTGGCTAATCAACAGCACACGCTCACCGGCATAGGCCTGGTGCAGGCGTGAGATGGCGCCAAGTACGCGGTCGGAAAAATCGCTGACCGGCTCTCCCTCGGGTGGGGTGAAGTTATACGGATCGGCCCAGAACAGGCCCAGGCCTTCGGCATCGGTTTGCATCAGTGCCGCCGCGCTCTGCCCCTCCCAGGCACCGAAGTGCAGCTCCTGCAGGTCTTTTTCCAGGCTCACCGGCAGGTCGAGGCGTGCACCCAACTCCTCGGCAAAACGCGCACACCGTTGCAGCGGCGAACTGATTACGCGGTCCCAGGGCCCCTGCTCGACCACGGCGGCGCGCATCTGCGCCCAGCCGTTGGCGGTGAGCGCGTCATCCAGACTGCCGCGCAGGCCGCCGCCCAATTCGGTTTCACCGTGACGCAGCAAGTCCAGGTGCAAGGTCATGCAGGACGGTCCGCCACGGCCGCTTCGGCGAAGGTCGCCATCTGCCCGTGCAGCGCGCAGGCCAGGCGCAACAGCGGCACCGCCGTTGCCGCGCCACTGCCTTCGCCCAGGCGCAGGCCAAGGTCCAGCAATGGCTGGGCGTCGAGGCTTTGCAGCACGTGGCGATGCCCTGGCTCGGCGCCACGATGGCCAAACAGCAGCCAGTCGCGGCACGCCGGGGTCAGATGCGTGGCAACCAGCGCCGCGACGGTGCAGATAAACCCGTCCACCAGCACCGCGACGCCCTCCTGGGCACAGGCCAGATATGCGCCGACCAGCGCCGCGATCTCAAACCCGCCAAGGTTGAACAGCGTCTGCAGCGCATCACCGCGTTGCCCGGCGTGCAGCGCCAGCGCGCGCTCGATAACGGCCACTTTGTGGCTGACACCCTGGGCATTGAGCCCCGTGCCCGGGCCGGTCAGGTCTGTCACCGGGCAATCGAGCAAGGCACACGCCAACGCACTGGCGGCGGTGGTGTTGCCGATGCCCATCTCGCCGCCGATAAACAATTGCGCGCCGCTCTCCAAGGCGCGCAGCACGCTGTCGCGGCCAGCTTGCAACGCTTGCCTGCCCTGGACGGCAGTCATCGCCGGGCCACTAACGAAATTCGCCGTGCCTGCGCCGAGATTCAAATGACGCACGCCGGGCAGTTTCAACGCGGGCGTGACGGTGCCGAGGTCGACCACTTCCAGCTGTGCATGCAACTGGCGCGCCAACACACTGATGGCCGCGCCGCCGCTGACAAAGTTATGCAGCATCTGCCCGGTCACTTCCTGGGGAAAAGCCGATACACCTTCGGCGACCACGCCATGATCCCCGGCGAAGATCGCGATCCACAGCCGATCGACCGACGGTTTGACCCGTCCCTGCAACCCCGCCAATTGCACCGCCAGCGCTTCCAGCTGGCCAAGGGAACCGGCCGGCTTGGTCAATTGCTGCTGGCGTGCCAGGGCTTGTTCGTACGCCGAGGCGTCAATCGCCTTACATGGGTTGAGCCACCAGGTGTCACTCATAACGCAGTACCTTTCAAAGTCAGGGGCAGGCCGGCGACGGTCAGGACAACACGCTGACAACGCTCGGCCAGGGCTTGATGCAGCCAACCGGCTTCATCCACATAGCGGCGAGTCAATTCGCCCAGCGGCACGACACCCAGACCGGTCTCGTTGCTGACAAAAATGATCTGCCCCGGCAGCGAGGCCAGGGTGTCCAGCAGTTGTTCGCGCTCGAACGCCAGGCGCCCTGCGTCCTCGAGCATCAACAGGTTGGTCAGCCATAGGGTCAGGCAGTCCACCAGCAGGCAGCGATCCACTGCCGCGTTATCGCGCAGGACACGCGCCAGCTCAATGGGCTCTTCGATCAAACCCCAATGCTTGGGTCGACGCTGGCGATGCAAGGCAACCCGCTCATTCATTTCACCGTCCAGCGGCTGGCTGGTGGCGATGTAAATGACCGGCAAGCCACTGTCGCTGGCAAGCTTTTCGGCAAGACGGCTTTTGCCGGAGCGGGCGCCACCGAGAATCAGTTCAAGCATGGATGGCACCTTCGGTTGGCTGAAATTGTCTGGCTGTCAGGCCGCCATCGCGGGCAAGCCCGCGCCCACAGAAAAGCACATCAGCTTTTGAGCTGGCTTTTGATTTTGCTTTTGATCTCAGGCGCCCCGTAAAACCACGCTGGCCGAACGCAGGTTTGAATCCGTGGGCAACCCGGCAGGACGCCGGGTTAGCCGCGCTGGGCCATGGATGGCCCATCGTGGCGGCCCCCGGATTCAAGCCTGTGTTCGGGCACACCGAGCCTAAGCGAGGTGCCGAGTGGTGGGGCGAGAGCCTTTTGGTTACTTTTGGGCTCTTCCAAAAGTGACCCGCTGTAAGAGCGGAACCATAAGCAGCCGTTACCGCAGCAACGGATATGTACACTGAAAAACCGCCATCGGGAGCAAGCCCCCTCCCACATTTGGAACGCGGCGCTTCAGTTGAATAGTGACCGGCTGTCAGGCCGCCATCGCGGTCAAGCCGGCAGCCACAGAAAAGCACATCAGCTTTTGAGCTGGCTTTTGATTTTGCTTTTGATCTCAGGCGCCCCGTAAAACCACGCTGGCCGAACGCAGGTTTGAATCCGTGGGCAACCCGGCAGGACGCCGGGTTAGCCGCGCTGGGCCATGGATGGCCCATCGTGGCGGCCCACGGATTCAAGCCTGTGTTCGGGCACACCGAGCCTAAGCGAGGTGCCGAGTGGTGGGGCGAGAGCCTTTTGGTTACTTTTGGGCTCTTCCAAAAGTGACCCGCTGTAAGAGCGGAACCATAAGCAGCCGTTACCGCAGCAACGGATATGTACACTGAAAAACCGCCATCGGGAGCAAGCCTCCTCCCACATTTGGAACGCGGCGCTTCAGTTGAATAGTGACCGACTGTCAGGCCGCCATCGCGGTCAAGCCCGCTGCCACAGAGAGGCCGTATGTACACCGTCAGATTCCACACAGTTTGCGTAACAACTCGGTGTCCAGATGGTTCTCGACCAAATCCGCCAACCGCTCGATATCGCGCTCACGTAACGCGTGGTAATCCACCTCCTGCACATCCAGCAACCCGGCCCAACGCAGCAAGGCGCTGCACGCGGCGGGAGTTTCGAACAATCCGTGCAAGTAGGTGCCAAGAATTTGCCCGTCAGCACTGAGCGCGCCATCACTGCGCCCATCATCCAGCAGCACCGCAGCACGCGACAGCCCGTCGCCCGACGTCACCCCCGCATGAATCTCATAGCCACTGACCTCAGCGTCCTCCAACAACAGGCGCCCACGCACATTGCGCAACTGCTTTTCTTCTTCAAGCGTGGTGGTGAACCCCAACAACCCCAGCCCATCACTGGACCCCGCCGCCCCTTCCAGCCCAAGCGGGTCATGCACCTGCTCGCCCAGCATCTGCAAACCACCGCAAATCCCCAGCACCTTGCCGCCATAGCGCAAGTGCCGCGCCACGGCGCTGTCCCAGCCATTGGCGCGCAGGTACGCCAAATCATTGCGCACACTTTTCGAGCCCGGCAGGATGATCAGGTCGGCGGCCGGGATCGGCTGGCCCGGCCCCACGAACTGCAGATCCACCTGGGGATGCAGGCGCAACGGGTCGAAATCCGTATGGTTGCTGATGCGCGGCAACACCGGCACCACCACTTTGAGCACCTGCGCAGCCTTGTCGATCTGGCGCCGGTCGATGCCGTCCTCGGCTTCCAGGTGCAGGTCCATCACATAGGGCAACACGCCCACCACCGGCTTGCCGGTGCGCGTCTGCAGCCAATCCAGCCCCGGTTGCAGCAGCGCGATGTCGCCGCGAAAGCGGTTGATGATGAAGCCCCTGACCCGCGCCTGTTCGCTGGGCGAGAGCAATTCCAGGGTGCCCACCAGGTGGGCGAACACGCCGCCACGGTTGATATCGGCGATCAGCAGCACCGGGCAATCCACCGCCTCGGCAAAGCCCATGTTGGCGATGTCGTTGGCGCGCAGGTTGATCTCTGCCGGCGAACCAGCGCCTTCCACCATCACCACCGGGTAGGCTGCGCTCAGGCGCGCGTGGGAGGCCAGCACCGCCTGCATCGCGATGGCTTTGTAATCGTGATAGGCCACCGCGTTCATGCTGGTGACGGCGCGGCCATGGATGATGACCTGGGAGCCGGTATCGCTGTTGGGTTTGAGCAACACCGGGTTCATGTCGGTGTGGGGCGCCAGGCGCGCGGCCTGGGCCTGCACGGCCTGGGCACGGCCGATCTCGCCGCCTTCGGCGGTCACGGCGCTGTTGAGAGCCATGTTCTGCGGCTTGAACGGCGCCACCGCCACACCCTGGCGCACCAGCCAGCGGCACAGCGCGGTCACCAGGGTACTTTTGCCGGCATCGGAGGTGGTGCCCTGCACCATCAGCGTACTCATGCAGTCTCCCGGTAAGCGGCCAGTGCCGTATCGAGGCGCAGCCAGTCGACCTCGGTGTCTGGCAGGCCGAAGCGCAGGCTGCTGTTGTGGGCAAACAGGCGCAGCAGGATGCCGCGCTGGGCCATGAATTCGTGCAGCCGTTCGGCGTGCGTGGTGATCAACCATTGGAACAGAGCGCAGCCGCCCTGAGGTTGAAAGCCGTGGCGCTCGAGCAGGGCAAACAAACGCTGAGCGGCTTCGACACACCGCGCACGCTGGCGCGTATGCCCGTCGCTGTCACGCAGACATGCCTGACCCAGCACGCGCGTCGGCCCGCTGACGGCCCAGGGACCGACCTGCTCGGCGAGCAACTTGAGCAACCGGCGCTCGGCCAGGACAAAGCCCAGCCGCACACCGGCCAGGCCGAAGAACTTGCCGAATGAACGCAGCACGATCAACCCGACCTGATGGGCATGGCCCGCCAGGCTCAGGTGCGGGGTGACGTCCATGAACGCTTCGTCCACCACCAGCCAGCCACCGCGCTGCGCCAGGCGGGCGTGCCAATCGAGCAGGCGTTGCGGGCTCAGGCTCAACCCGGTGGGGTTGTTCGGGTTGACCACCACCAGCACATCGAGGCTGTCGATAAAGAAGTCGACTTCCTGCTCCTGCACTTCGCGCACCACATACCCGGCACGACGCCAGGCCTCGGCGTGTTCGGCATAACACGGCGACAAGACGCCGACCTTGCCGGAGCGACGCAGGCGCGGCAGTAGCTGGATGGCCATCTGGGAACCGGCCACCGGCAACACATGCGCCGCGCCGTAATACTCGCTGGCGGCCAACTCCAGGCCATCGTCGGTTTCCGGCAGGCGCGCCCAGGCCCGCAGCGGGATCTCGGGGATCGGCCATGGCCACGGCGCCAGGCCGCTGGACAGGTCGAGCCACTGATCTTCGGCAATACCGTATTGAATGGCCGCCTTGCGCAGCCGTCCGCCGTGCTCAAGCATAAAATTGCGCCCCCGCGCACAGGATCAGCAGCCACAACCATACGCCGCGCTGCACCAGTTGCCAGCCCCGCTCGATGGCATCGGCATCCGCCGGCGGGCCTTCGCCCAGCGGTGGACGCTGGTGCAGCTCGCCGTGATAAATCGCCGCACCGCCAAGCGCCACGCCCAGCGCGCCCGCGCCGGCCGCCATCACCGGCCCGGCGTTGGGGCTGTCCCAGGTCGGGCCCTGGGTGCGCCAGCACTTGAGCGCCAGGCGGGTCTTGCCCAGCACGGCGTAGGTCAAGGCCACCAGCCGTGCGGGAATATAGTTGAGCACATCGTCAATCCTGGCCGCCGCCCAGCCGAAGCGCTCGAAACGTTCAGTGCGGTAGCCCCACATCGCGTCCAGCGTATTGCTCAGACGATAGAGCACCACGCCCGGCACGCCGGCAACCACAAACCAGAACAGTGCGGCAAATACCGCGTCGCTGCCGTTTTCCAGCACCGATTCGGTGGCGGCGCGGGCGACGTCGGTGGCGTCCAGTTCGGCGGTCTCGCGGCTGACGAGGTAGCTCACCCGTGCGCGCGCCTCAACCAGATCATCACTGCGCAGGGCCTGGGCCACGGGCATCACATGTTCGCCCAGGCTGCGCATGCCCAGGGCGCAGTACAACGCGAGGACCTCCAGCGCCCAGCCAATGTAGGGCGCCCATGACAACGCGGTGGCCAGCAGGGTCAACGGCACCACCGTGATCACCCAGGCGGTCACGCCATGGCTGCGCCAGCCGCGTCCACCGCTGTTGAAGCGTTGCTCGATACGCCCGGCGAAATTGCCAAACGCCACCAGCGGATGCCAGCGCCGGGGCTCACCCAGCAGCGCGTCCAGCGCCACCGCAGCGACGCACAGCAAGGCCACACTCATTGACTCACTCCCCACGCATTTTCATACAGCATGTCACTCAAGGGTTGCGGCTCGCGCCAGCCTTCAAGCTGCAGCATCGGCGCCGGATAAAACTCGGCGACCGGGCCCAGGCACAACACGGCCAGGGGTTTGGCGCCTGGCGGCAAGCCCAGCAGGTCGGCCAGGGCCTGGGGCTCGAACAGCGACACCCAGCCCATGCCCAGCCCTTCCACCCGTGCTGCCAGCCACAGGTTCTGGATCGCGCAGGACAGCGAGGCCATGTCCATTTCCGGCAAGGTGCGACGGCCGAAGATATGCCGCTCACGGTCATCCATCAGCGCCGCCACCAGCACTTCAGCACAGTCATGGATGCCTTCGACCTTGAGCTTCATGAACTGGTCGGAGCACTCCCCCAGGGCCTGGGCGGTGCGCACGCGCTCCTCTTCCACCAGTTGCTGAATCCGCCCGCGCAACGAGCGGTCGCTGATACGGATAAACCGCCACGGCTGCATCAGGCCGACACTGGGGGCCTGGTGTGCGGCCTGGAGCAGGCGCTGCAGTAATTCGGGTGTGACCGTGCCACCGCTGAAGTGACGCATGTCACGGCGTTCGGCGATGGCGCGGTAGACGGCGTCGCGCTCGGCCTGGGGGAATGCGTGGTCGGTCATGGCCCTGTCGCGGGCAAGCCCGCTCCCACCGTTTGATCTGTGAACGCTGTCTTGAGGTCCGGCGCAAAAAGCGCGGCCACCGCCGCCGGATTCGACGGAAAGTAAAAGTGCACATAGGAAGCGGTCATGCGTCCCTGCCGATACACCGCCTCGGCGCCGCGCCCGCCATTGGGGCTCAGGCCACGGGCGATCGGCTGCCACTCGGTGCTGGTCAAGGAGTGGTGATAGGTATGCCCGCGCAACGTGCCCTCCGGCAGCTCGACACTCTGCAGCGCCAGCGCTGCCAGTTTTTTCTGCATCACCGCATCGCCCTGCAACAGGCCCACCAGTTCGGCGCGGGTGCCGTCGAC
Source organism: Pseudomonas trivialis (assembly GCF_036864995.1). Classification (NCBI taxonomy): domain Bacteria; kingdom Pseudomonadati; phylum Pseudomonadota; class Gammaproteobacteria; order Pseudomonadales; family Pseudomonadaceae; genus Pseudomonas; species Pseudomonas trivialis. Next base: position 3,858,596 of record NZ_CP142151.1, read on the forward strand.
GTCGGTGAGCGAGTCGAGCAGGTACAACATGCCCCCACACTCGGCGAGCAAGGGTTTGTTCGCCGCGTGATGGGCGCGAATGGACGCGAGCATCGAGGTATTGTGCGACAGCGCCTGGTGGTGCAGCTCCGGGTAACCACCGGGCAGGTAGAGGCTGTCGGCCTCAGGCAGCTGGCTATCGTGGAGCGGAGAAAAGAACGTCAGCTCGGCGCCCATCGCCCGCAACAGGTCCAGGCTGGCGCCATAGGTGAAGGCAAACGCTTCGTCCCGAGCAATGGCAATGCGCACGCCGGCGAGCAGCGGCTCGGCCTCGATCATTTCAGGCACGGCAAAGGTCACCGGCGGCGGCACCGCCACTTCGCAACTGCTGCCCAAGGCCTGGGCGGCGGCGTCCAGGCGCGCGTCGAGGTCATTGAGTTCACTGGCCTGCACCAGGCCCAGGTGGCGGCTGGGCAGTTCGATACCGGTCTCGCGGGACAGCGCGCCGTACCAGCGCAGGCCTTCGGTGAGGCTGCCTTCGAGCAGTTGCGCATGGCGCAGGGTACCGACCCGGTTGGCCAGTACGCCAGCGAACGGTAGATCCGGCTGGTAGCGCGCCAGGCCCAGAGCCAGTGCGCCGAAAGTCTGCGCCATGGCGGTGCCGTCGATCACGCCGAGCACCGGCACGCCGAAATGTCGCGCCAGGTCGGCGCTGGAGGGCGTGCCGTCGAACAGGCCCATGACGCCTTCAATCAGAATAAGGTCGGCCTCGCCCGCCGCTTCCCACAACAGGCGACGACTTTCCTGCTCGCCCACCATCCACATGTCCAACTGATACACCGGCGCACCACTGGCGCGCTCGTGGATCATCGGGTCGAGGAAGTCCGGGCCGCACTTGAACACGCGCACCTTGCGCCCAAGGTTGCGGTGCAAGCGTGCCAGGGCGGCAGTCACAGTGGTTTTGCCCTGGCCGGACGCCGGTGCGGCGATCAGAACGGCCGGGCAATGACGGGGCTGATTCAAAGTTCGACGCCCTTCTGAGCCTTGATACCGGCCTGGAATGCGTGCTTGAGCATGCCCATTTCGGTGACGGTATCGCCCATTTCAATCAGCTCGGGCTTGGCGCCACGGCCGGTGACCACCACGTGTTGCATCGGCGGGCGGGCCTGCAGGTCGCTGAGGACCTGATCGAGGTTGAGGTAGCCGTGCTTGAGGGCGATGTTCAGTTCGTCCAGCACCACCAGGCCGATGGAGGGGTCTTGCAGCATCGCCCGGGACACCGCCCAGGCGGCCTCGGCGGCGGCGATGTCGCGCTGGCGGTCCTGGGTTTCCCAGGTGAAGCCTTCGCCCATCACGTGAAAGCGCACCTGCTCGGGGAAACGGCGGAAGAACATCTCTTCGCCGGTGCTGAAACGCCCCTTGATGAACTGCACCACGCCGCACTGCATGCCATGGCCCATGGCGCGGGCCAGCATGCCGAAGGCCGAGCTGCTCTTGCCTTTGCCGTTGCCGGTGAGCACCAGCAGCAAGCCGCACTCATTCGGCGAATTGGCGATGCGCTCGTCGATCACGGCTTTTTTGCGCAGCATGCGCGCCAGATGGCGCTCGTCGCGTTCGGGGGAATCGGTCATGGCAGCTCTCCGTTGGGGCTGGACAAAAACGGCGGGCAGGAAACAAGCGCATACAGACAGCCAAGCATCGCCCACCGTGATGCTGTTGAATGTTCAAGGCCGGTCTCCGGACTCATGAGCGGCGCCTGCACGTATCAAGCGCAGGCAGGCCGGCGGCGCGCCTTCCCATATCGCGCACGATACAGTGGCAAACAGCACCGTTTTGACTCATTTACCGTTGCGGGGGCAGCGCCGGGATCGCGGCAGCACTGTGTACAAGTGCGCTCACTCACCGGCTTCCCTGTTTCACTCTGTCGACGCACGCGCCACGGAGCACCTGGAACAAGCGGCGAAGGTTAGTGGGTTGGGGGTGGAGCGTCAATTAAAGCTGGCCTGGCACTTGAACCATCCCGCGCAGGCAATCCTCTACCCTTACAGGCATTCAGGAGAAAATCATGCATAAAACAAGACTCGCCCTACTCATCATGCTCGCCGGCACCCTCGCCGCCTGCGGTGAAAGCTCGACGTTGCAGGTCTCGGATGGCACCGGGCCGTCGCCCAAATTGCCGCAGCCGAACAAGACGCTGATCCCCACCGTGAACATCGCACCGGCCATCGGCTGGCCTGAAGGCGCCAAGCCGACGGCCGCCGCCGGCACTCAGGTGGCCGCGTTCGCCGAAGGCCTGGACCACCCGCGCTGGCTGTATGTGTTGCCCAATGGCGACGTGCTGGTGGCCGAAACCAACGCGCCGCCCATGCCGGATGATGCCAAGGGTATTCGCGGCTGGGTGATGGAAAAAGTCATGGGCCGCGCCGGCGCTGGCGTGCCGAGCCCGAACCGCATCACTCTGCTGCGCGATGCCGACCATGACGGTGTGGCCGAGACACGCACAGTGTTCCTGGAAAATCTCAACTCGCCATTCGGCATGACCCTGGTGGGCAACGACCTCTACGTGACCGACTCGGACAAACTGCTGCGCTTTGCCTATCAGCCGGGCGAAACCGCGATCAAAACCCAGGGCACAACGGTCGTCGATTTGCCGGGCGGCCCGCTGAACCACCACTGGACAAAAAACGTGGTGGCGAGCAAGGACGGCAGCAAGCTGTACGTGAGTGTCGGCTCCAACAGTAACGTCGGCGAAAACGGCCTGGAAGCCGAACAAGGCCGCGCAGCGATCTGGGAAGTTGACCGCGCCACCGGCCAGCACCGGATTTTCGCCTCAGGCTTGCGCAACCCCAACGGCATGGCCTGGGAACCGCAAAGCGGCAAACTGTGGACGGCAGTCAACGAGCGCGACGAAATCGGCAGCGACCTGGTGCCGGACTACATCACTTCGGTCAAGGATGGCGGCTTTTATGGCTGGCCGTTCAGTTACTACGGTCAGCATGTGGATGTGCGCGTGACGCCGCAGCACCCGGAGCTTGTCGCCAAGGCCATTGCGCCGGACTACGCCGTGGGCCCGCATACCGCTTCACTGGGCCTGACCTTTGCCGAAGGCAGTAAACTCCCGGCGCCATTCAGCAACGGCGCGTTCATCGGCCAGCACGGCTCGTGGAACCGCAAGCCGCACAGTGGCTACAAGGTGATCTTCGTGCCGTTCGAAGGCGGGCAACCCAAGGGGCAGCCGGTGGACGTGCTGACCGGCTTCCTCGACAAGGACGAGAAAGCCATGGGCCGGCCGGTGGGCGTGGTGATCGATCAGCAGGGGGATCTGCTGGTGGCTGATGATGTGGGGAATAAGGTGTGGCGAGTTTCAGCAGCTAAATAAACGCCACAAAAAAGGTGAGAGGGGGTTTGCTCCCGATAGCAGTGGGTCAGTCAATAAGTTCCTGGACTGAAGCACCGTCATCGGGAGCAAGCCCCCTCCCACATGTGGATCCTGGTTTCAGCGTTAAGGATTGCGCGCCAGATGCTCGGCCGGCAATACGCGCTTGGCGCTCAGGTACGCATTCTGCCAATACGCCTTGGACAGGGTATCCAGCTTCACTGTGCCGCCGGTTTGTGGCGCGTGCACGAAACGACCTTCACCCACGTAGATGCCCGCATGGCTGACGCGGGAACCGCCGCCGGTGGCGAAGAACAGCAAATCACCGGTCTGCAGGTTCTGCTCACTCACATCCTGGGCGCGCATCACGATCAGTTCGCGGGTAGTACGCGGCAGGGAAATACCGGCCGCATCACGATAGACGAACCCGATCAGGCCACTGCAATCGAATCCCGAGTCCGGCGTATTACCGCCCCAGCGATAGGGTGTGCCAACCAGGCCGAGTGCACGGAAAAGCACGTCTTCGGCCGCAGGCGAGAAACTCTGGGTGGCAGCGTAGTTGAACACCGGCTTGGGCTTGACGGCGACAGGCGCCGGCGGCGGTGGACGGCTTGCGCAGGCGCTGAGCAGCGCGGCGCAAACAAGAAGCATGAGGCGGGCCGAGGTCGACATGGGCAGAACAATCCTGGTCTGGATGCGGCTTTCGCTGCCGTACGCTGAAAACCAGAACGCGCAAGCAAAGCTCGCGCGAACGGATTACAACAATGTCCAGGGATTCTAGCGCTTACGCGTCAAACTTCAAGTATCACTTTAACTTTACTTACTGGCGGTCACTGTGGACGGGGCCATGGCCAGTGCGCGCTTGGCTTCAATGAAGGTCTTGCTCCAGTAGCTGTCGCCCAGGCTGTCGACTCGAACACCGCCACTGCGACGGCTGCTGGAGTGGATAAACTGGTTATCGCCCAGGTAGATACCGGCGTGGCTGACACGACCACGGCCCGCTGTACTGAAGAAAAGCAGATCGCCAGGCTTGAGGTTGTTGCGTGCGACCAACGGTGCTTTCACGTTGATCATTTCGCGCGTCGAGCGTGGCAGATTCATGCCCGCCTCTTCACGAAACAGATAACCGATGAAACCGCTGCAATCGAAGCCGGCTTCAGAGGTACCGCCGAAACGGTAACGGGTACCGATCAGCGACATGCCGCGTTCCAGGATGCTGTCGGCCAGCACCGGAAGCTGGTAAGGCTTGCTGCCGGAGAAATCGGTCAGCTCTTTTTCGGTTGCCAGCTCTTCTTCGTAAACAGAAGCAGACTGAGCAGCAACGAATTTTGCCTGGCTTTGAACCTGTGGTTTTTGCTGGACAGCCACTTGCTGGGGCTGGGAGGCGCAACCAAACAACAGGGTGACAAGTGCGAGAGGCACGAGGGGTGCGAAGCGATTTAGCATGGGCACGACCGTGGCTGGTATGTAAAGAAGCCGAGACTATGCCCGCTATCGGATCGATTTGCAAATTCAATCGAGGTCTATGTGACTTGGCGATTGGACTGCGCCATCTAAGCCGTAATTCCATTTAATGAGCAAAATGCGTAGCCGGCGAGGCTAAAACGCAGGATTTCTGGCGCCTGAAAAATGCCGAACCGTTGCGAATCAACCGGTTACCAGCCCAACGTCTCTTTGAGAAAAGGGATCGTCAATTTTCTTTGTGCCTGCAGGGAGGCCTGGTCAAGTTGTTCGAGCAAATCGAACAACGCGCTCATGCTGCGGGTGCCACGGGTGAGAATAAAATGCCCGACTTCGTCGGTAAGGTGCAGGCCGCGACGGGATGCGCGTAATTGCAGGGCCCGCAATTTGTCTTCGTCGGACAAGGGACGCATCTGAAAGATCAGCGCCAGGGTGAGGCGTGACTTGAGGTCGGCCAGTTTGACCGGCAATTCCCGGGGCGAGGTGGAGGCGGCAATCAACAGGCGCCTGCCGCTGTCACGCAGGCGGTTGAACAGATGGAACAAGGCTTCTTCCCACTGCGCCTTGCCGGCGATGACCTGCAGGTCATCCAGGCACACCAGTTCGTATTGCTCGAGGTTGTCGAAGATGCCGATGCCACGGTCCATCAGCTCGGCCAGCGGCAGATACACCGCCGGCTCGCCCATCTGCTCGAAGCGCAGGCACGCGGCCTGCAACAGGTGGGTACGTCCCACGCCATGCTTGCCCCACAGATAGATCAGGCTTTCGGTCCACCCGGCGTCGGCTTCGCATAGCCGCTCGACATAGCCGAGTGCTGCGGCATTGGCGCCTGGGTAGTAATTGATAAAGGTTGCGTCATCACGCAGACGCACACCTAGGGGCAGCTGAATCGGTTTCATGCTGACTGAACGGCTCCCATCGAACCGCTAGTGGCCTCTGTGTAAAGTTGGCAAAGTCTATACCCGTGACGCCGGGCGCACAATGCAGCAGACCACAAGCAAAATCAAAGGTTTGCGCTAACCTGCCGGTTTGCACGGAGTGTTTGACGCGCCCACCTCATAAACAACAAACCCGGCCATGAGCCGGGTTTGTCGCACTGCGATTACAGCTCGGGGTCTTCGACACCCGTGTACACATCCGAATCCTTGTACAGCACGTGCACATGACGCACCAACACCATAATCACCGCCGCCACAGGCAAAGCCAGCAGGATGCCGGTAAAACCGAACAGCTCACCGCCCGCCAGGATCGCAAAGATCACCGCCACCGGGTGCAGGCCGATCCGATCACCCACCAGCAGGGGCGTCAGCACCATGCCTTCAAGGGCCTGGCCGACCATGAACACCGCGACAATCCCCAGCATCGGGTACAGGTCGCCGCCGAACTGGAACAATCCGGCCACCAGCGCCGCGCCGATCCCGATCACAAAGCCCATGTACGGCACAATGGCAGCCAGACCCGCGATCAGGCCGATCAACAGGCCCAGCTCCAGGCCGATGGCCATTAGCCCGGCCGCGTAGATGATGCCCAGTGCCAGCATCACCAACAACTGGCCACGCACGAATGCACCCAGCACTTCATGGCACTCTGCCGCCAGTGATACCACGCGCTCCTCGCTGTCTCGCGGCAGCAGGCCGCGAATCTTGGCCATCATGATGTCCCAGTCGCGCAGCAGGTAGAACGCCACCACCGGAATCAGTACCAGATTCGTCAGCCAGCCGATCAGCGCCAGGCTGGAAGCCGTGGCCTGGCTGAGCACCACACCGACGATGTCGGTGGTTTGGCCCATATGCTCGCTGATCGCGGCCTTGACCTTGTCGAACTTCCAGAACCCTTCCGACAGACCGAGTTTGGTCTGAGCCCACGGCATCGCCGTGTGTTGCAGCCAGTCGAGCATCTGCGGCGCCAGCTCGTACAAGCGAAACAGCTGCTTGGCCAGCATCGGCACCAGCACCAGCACCAGCGCGGTGATGATCAACGTGAACAGCGCGAACACCGTCACTACGCCAAGGGTCCGCGACAGGCCGAGCTTTTCCAGGCGATCCACGACCGGATCGAACAGATAGGCGAGCAACAACGCGACCAGGAACGGCGTCAGGATCGAATGCAGCAGGAACACAAAAACGCACAGCAGGACAATCCCGCCAAGCCACACCCAACGACGCGTATCCGCCATACACCACTCCAATTGCTTCTATATAAGGAAGAACATTTACCAACGAAAACGCAGTTGCACCTGAGGTTCAGGTGCCGCTGCGGGTTGCGTGCCATCGACGACGGGTTGCTGGGCCGGCGCTTCACCTGCGGGAACCTCCTGCAATTTGGCCAGGCTCAACTGGGTGCGCAACTGATCGGCGCTGCCGTTGACCCGATACACAATACGATTGCCATCGACTAATTTGGGCTGGACACCAAAGGGTTCCAGCAGGTGAGCGAGGGCGGCGTAGCGCTCCAGGGTCATGCCCTGCACTTCCAGCAATTGTTCGGTGGTCACGCCAGGCTTGACGGCAAAGCGCGGCGCGAGTTTTTCGCTCACGGCCAGCAGCACTGCGTCGGCAACCGCAGCGGTGTCGGCGCCTTGCGCGGTGCCCTGCTCGCTTTTATCGCCCAGCCACAGCCGCCATTTGGCCTGCCACTGGCTGCCTTCCTGGCGCGCATGCACCGCGAGCAACGCGTCGGCGCCATAACGCTCGGAAGCGGCGCGCAACGGCGTGGCGTCGGCGCTTTCCAGATTCGGTGCAGTGGCCACCACCTGCTCATCCAGATCACCCAACGGCAAGCGCAGTGGCAAGCCCCGGTGCTGGGCCGCGCGGCGCAGCGCCTGGGCGACGGGCTGTCCATCACCGACCAGGCTGCTGCCTTCGGTGGAATCGTTCAGCCACCAGCCAAGGATCGACGGGCGATTGCTGCCCCATATCGACAGGCCCGCGTCACGCAGCGCGCGGTCAGTACTGACCGGGTCGAAATCCACCTGCAGGCTTTCCGGCGGGCCGGCGTCATAACCGTATTGCGTGATGATTTGCTGCGGGTCCTTGCGGATCGCCGCCAGGCCCGGGCCTTCGGCGGCCCTGGCGTCGCCGGTCAGGCGAATCACCAGGGTCTGCAGCGCGCGCTGGGTGGCCTGATCGCGCTCCTGAGGCGACTGACTGCTGACTGGTTCCAGCACTTGATAGAGACCATTGAGGGTTTCGGCTTGACTCGCCAGGCTGACCAACGACAAACAGCCTACAAAAAAGAATTTACACAAACGCATGGAAGATTCCCGAACGACAAATTTAGCGGGTGGAACAGACCGCGTGCACCCGGTTCAGCCAGGCTGTGACCACAGTGATTGGTAAAACATTCACAGGGTGGCGGTAAGTTTTCGTACTGTCACAACGATAGCTTGCTCAAGGCTATACCTTAATACGCACCACGGCAGGGCCGGTTAGCATTTTTTTAATCGGCCTTTTTTAGCCTATATCGCCCTGCCCGTCGGCCCGAGGATGGCCGCTGCCCCTCAAGCCTGATAAAATCGCGCGCCTTCGCAGACCGTCAACGTCGAGGCCTTTTCACAAACGCCGCCGTCGGCTCGGTCGTTACCCAGAAATCCCCCCTAAAGGCCTGGATCATGAGCAAGCAACCCTCCCTGAGCTACAAGGACGCCGGTGTAGACATCGACGCCGGTGAAGCATTGGTCGAACGCATCAAGAGCGTCGCCAAGCGCACTGCGCGCCCCGAAGTCATGGGCGGCCTGGGCGGTTTTGGCGCCCTCTGCGAAATCCCGGCCGGCTACAAGCAGCCTGTGCTGGTGTCCGGCACCGACGGCGTGGGCACCAAGTTGCGTCTGGCACTGAACCTGAACAAGCACGACACCATCGGCATCGACCTGGTCGCCATGTGCGTCAACGACCTGGTAGTGTGCGGCGCCGAGCCGCTGTTCTTCCTCGACTACTATGCCACCGGCAAGCTGAACGTAGACACAGCGGCACAGGTGGTGACCGGTATCGGCGCCGGCTGCGAATTGTCGGGTTGCTCCCTGGTCGGCGGCGAAACCGCTGAAATGCCAGGCATGTACGAAGGCGAAGACTACGACCTGGCCGGTTTCTGCGTGGGCGTGGTGGAAAAAGCCGAGATCATCGACGGCTCCAAAGTCGCTGCCGGCGACGCCCTGCTCGCCCTGCCATCCTCCGGCCCGCACTCCAACGGCTACTCGCTGATCCGCAAGATCATCGAAGTGTCCGGCGCCGACATCGAAAACACCCAGCTCGACGGCAAGCCGCTGACCGACCTGCTGATGGCCCCGACCCGCATCTACGTCAAGCCACTGCTCAAGTTGATCAAGGACACCGGCGCGGTAAAAGCCATGGCCCACATCACCGGCGGCGGCCTGCTGGACAACATTCCGCGCGTGCTGCCAAAAGGCGCCCAGGCGATTGTCGACGTGGCCAGCTGGCAGCGCCCGGCAGTCTTTGACTGGCTGCAGGAGCAGGGCAACGTGGACGAGACCGAGATGCACCGCGTACTCAACTGCGGCGTGGGCATGGTCATCTGCGTGGCACAGGAACACGTTGAAACGGCGCTGAACGTCTTGCGTGAAGCCGGCGAGCAGCCTTGGGTGATCGGCCAGATCGCCACCGCCGCGCAAGGCGCAGCCCAGGTCGAACTGAAGAACCTCAAGGCTCACTGATGCCTCGGACCTGTAATGTCGTGGTGCTGCTTTCCGGCACCGGCAGCAACTTGCAGGCCTTGATCGACAGCACGCGCGCCGGCGACAGCCCGGTGCGCATCGCTGCGGTGATTTCCAATCGCAGCGATGCCTACGGCCTGCAACGCGCCAGGGACGCCGGCATCGACACCCGCTCGCTGGATCACCAGTCATTCGATGGTCGCGAGGCCTTCGACGCGGCCTTGATCGAACTGATCGACGCCTTCAAACCCCAACTCGTGGTCCTGGCCGGTTTCATGCGCATCCTCAGCGCTGACTTCGTGCGGCACTACGCTGGGCGCCTGCTCAATATCCACCCTTCCCTGCTGCCCAAATACAAAGGCATGCACACCCATCAGCGCGCGCTTGACGCCGGCGACGGCGAGCACGGTTGCAGCGTGCACTTTGTCACCGAGGAACTCGATGGCGGACCTCTGGTCGTACAGGCAGTGGTTCCGGTAGAGTCGGGTGACTCGGCGCAGAGCCTTGCGCAACGGGTTCATGCCCAGGAACACAGAATTTACCCACTGGCTGTTCGCTGGTTTGCCGAGGGTCGGTTGATTCTCGGTGAACAGGGTGCATTATTGGACGGTCAGTTACTCGCGGCCAGCGGCCACTTGATTCGAACTTAGGAGATTTTATGCGTCGCGCCCTGCTCTTCGCTTTTGCGCTGTTCGCCTTGCCTGCCGTGCAGGCAGCAGACCTTCACCCTTTCTCCGCCAGCTACACCGCCGACTGGAAACAGTTGCCCATGAGCGGTTCGGCCGAACGCAGCCTTACCAGGAATGACAACGGCTCCTGGACCTTGAACTTCAAGGCTTCCATGATGATCGCCAGCCTCACCGAAACCAGCGTGATCCGTTTCGACAAGGACGCCCTGCAGCCGGTCAGCTACAGCTTCGAACGTGGCGGCCTGGGCAAATCGAAGAAGGTCAATCTGGACTTCGACCAGAGCGCCAAGAAAGTCACCGGCTTTGAAAACAAGGACCCGGTGAACGTCACCCTGGAAAGCGGCATGCTCGACAAGTCGACTTACCAGTTGGCCCTTCAACGTGACGTGGCCGCCGGCAAGAAAAGCATGAGCTACCGCGTCGTCGAAGGCACGGACGTCGACACTTATGACTTCCGCGTGATTGGCCCGGAAAAGGTCCAGACCAAGGTAGGCGCCATCGACGCGATCAAGGTCGAGCGCGTGCGTGACCCGTCACAGAGCAAGCGCATCACCCAGATGTGGTTTGCCAAGGATCTGGGCGGCGTGCTGGTGGCGTTGCGTCAGGTTGAGACGGACGGCAAGGAATACAACATCATGCTTCAGGATGGCACTGTTGATGGCCAGGCCATCAAAGGCAGCTGATCGGCAGATTGAACAAAGAGCCCCGCTGAATGCGGGGCTTTTTTTTGCCTGGCATTTGGGTGCTGAAGCTTATATCGCTATCGGGAGCAAGCCCCCTCCCACACGTGGAATGCACTCCACATGTGGGAGGGGGCTTGCTCCCGATGGCCATGACAGGCCCAACGCAAAATGAAACTTTTGTCATAAAACCCGTTTGCCTACGACCAAGCACCACGGATTACGCGGCTTCCAGCACTGTTGCGTCTTGTGCAATAAATTGTTGCGCGCAAAGACTGTTTACTTAGCAAGCTAACAAAACATATAACAAAGGCCTGCGACGACTTGCCGCAGATCCACCCGAGATTGGAGCAAGCAGATGACTGTAAAAGTGACTGAACGCGACGACGAACATATGTCCCACGAAGCTCTGGGCCACGGGATTCATATCTGGGATGTCCATCAACAAGACCTGTTGGTCGGCATGTTTCACAATGAAAGCGACGCTCATAACTATAAGAACGAGCTGGAAACGCTTGAACTGAAACGCCAGGCACAGAGTTCCTGAAACACTGAAATCTCGCAGGCACCCGGCCCCACACAGCAGCTGGCGTGCCTGCAAAGAAAAACCCCGCCTTGTGAGCGGGGTTTTTCGTGTCTACAGCCTTACCACATCAGATCGTCCGGGATCTGGTAGGCGGCGTACGGATCATCCTCGTCCGGCACCTGGCTTTCGGTGAGGATATTGAGCTGCACGATACGCTCCGGTGCGCGCTCCTGGATCTTCAGCGCCGCTTCGCGCGGGATCACCTCGTAGCCGCCGCCGTGGTGCACGATGGCCAGGGAGCCGTTGCTCAGCTTGTTGCGCATCAACGTGTTGACCGACAGGCGCTTGACCTTCTTGTCGTCCACGAAGTTGTAGTAGTCCTCGGTGGTCAGCTTGGGCAGGCGCGAGGTCTCGATCAGTTGCTTGACCTGCGCCGTGCGGGCCTTGGCCTCGGCTTTTTCCTGCTGCTGCCGGTTCAGTTCCTGATCACGCTTGACCTTCTCGGCATGCGCCTCGGCCGCCAGGCGGGCCTGGGTGTCATCCACCTCGGCCTGTCCCTTGTGGACCAGGCGCTGCTGCTTCTGTTTCTCTTTGCCGACCTGCTTGGCCTGCTTTTGGTTGACCAGACCTGCTTTGAGCAACTGGTCGCGAAGGGAAAGGCTCATGGTGCTTACTCACTTAGGCAACTGCTCAACCGCAGCTGGACACATTCTTTTCCTGACGCTTGGCTTCGCCCCACAGGGCGTCCAAGGTTTCGAGGGTGCAATCTTCTATGGGTTGGTGCGTATCGCGCAATGCCTGTTCGATAAATCGGAAACGTCGTTCGAACTTGGCATTGGCACCGCGCAGGGCGGTTTCCGGGTCGATCTTGAGGTGACGGGCCAGGTTGACTGCGGCAAACAGCAGGTCACCGACCTCATCGGCGATTGCAGCCTGGTCGTTGGCGGCCATGGCTTCGAGCACTTCATCGAGTTCTTCGCGCACGTTGTCCACCACCGGCAAGGCGGAGGGCCAGTCGAAACCGACCTGGCTGGCGCGCTTTTGCAATTTGGCCGCACGGGACAGCGACGGCAGCGCTGTGGGCACATCATCGAGCAGGGACAGCTGCTGCGGCGCGTCGGACTTCTCTGCACGTTCCTCAGCCTTGATCTGCTCCCAGCGCACCTTGACCTGATCTTCACTCAGTTGCGGCACGTCCAGCGGCGCGTAGAGGTCCCCGGTGGGGAACACATGGGGATGGCGACGGATCAGCTTGCGGGTGATGCTGTCGACCACACCGGCAAATTCGAAACGCCCGTCTTCGCGCGCCAGCTGGCTGTAATACACCACCTGGAACAACAGGTCGCCCAGTTCGCCCTGCAGGTGATCGAAGTCGCCGCGCTCGATGGCGTCGGCCACTTCGTAGGCCTCCTCCAGGGTGTGCGGCACGATCGTGGCGTAGGTTTGCTTGATGTCCCACGGGCAGCCATATTGCGGATCACGCAGGCGGTTCATCAGGTGCAGCAGGTCTTCAAGTGAATACATCGGTCTCTTTCCGCTGAAGAACAAATGTGGGAGGGGGCTTGCTCCCGATGACGGTGGGTCATTGCCAAATATATTTTCTGGCCCACCGCTATCGGGAGCAAGCCCCTCCCACAGGTTTGGTCCGCGTCCATTCAGTTGCTTATGGCGTGCGGTTGCGCCGGGTTTCGATGATGTTCGGCAACTGGGAGATCCGTCCCAGCAAACGCCCCAGCGCGTCCAACCCCGGAATCTCGATGGTCAGGGACATCAACGCGGTGTTGTCCTCCTTGTTCGAGCGGGTGTTGACCGCCAGCACGTTGATGCGCTCATTGAGCAGCACTTGCGACACGTCGCGCAGCAGGCCGGAACGGTCGTAGGCACGAATGATGATATCCACCGGATAAGTGAGCACCGGCACCGGGCCCCAGCTGACCTGGATGATCCGCTCCGGCTCGCGCCCGCCCAGTTGCAGCACCGAGGCGCAATCCTGACGGTGAATGCTCACGCCACGGCCCTGGGTGATATAGCCGACAATCGCATCGCCCGGCAGCGGCTGGCAGCAACCGGCGATTTGCGTCATCAGGTTGCCCACACCCTGGATCTGGATATCGCCGCGCTTGCCGGGCTTGTAACCGGTGGCCTTGCGCGGGATCAGTTCCAGTTGTTCGTTGCCGCGCTCCGGCTCCACCAACTGCTGGGCCAGGTTGACCAATTGCGCCAGGCGCAAGTCGCCGGCGCCGAGGGCGGCGTACATGTCTTCGGCGATCTTCATGTTGGCCTTTTCGGCCAGCTTGTCGAAGTCCACCTGGGGCAGGCCCAGGCGCGCCAGTTCGCGTTCGAGCAGGGTCTTGCCGGCGGCGACGTTCTGATCGCGTGCTTGCAACTTGAACCAATGGACGATCTTCGCCCGCGCCCGTGAGGTGGTGATGTAGCCCAGGTTCGGGTTCAGCCAGTCACGGCTCGGCGTACCGTGCTTGCTGGTGATGATCTCGACCTGCTCACCGGTCTGCAGGCTGTAGTTGAGCGGCACGATGCGCCCGTTGATCTTGGCGCCCCGGCAGTTGTGGCCGATTTCGGTGTGCACGCGGTAGGCAAAATCCAGCGGAGTGGCGCCCTTGGGCAAGTCGATGGCATGCCCGTCCGGGGTGAAGATATAGACACGGTCGGGCTCGATATCCACGCGCAGCTGTTCAGCCAGGCCGCCGATATCGCCGAGTTCTTCGTGCCATTCGAGCACCTGGCGCAACCAGGAAATCTTCTCTTCGTACTGATTGGACCCGGCCTTGACGTCGGTGCCCTTGTAGCGCCAGTGCGCGCACACGCCCAGTTCCGCCTCTTCGTGCATGGCATGGGTGCGGATCTGCACTTCGAGCACCTTGCCCTCAGGACCGATCACCGCCGTGTGCAGTGAGCGATAGCCGTTTTCCTTGGGGTTGGCGATGTAGTCGTCGAATTCCTTGGGGATGTGCCGCCACAGCGTGTGGACGATACCCAGCGCGGTGTAGCAGTCGCGCATTTCCGGCACCAGCACGCGCACCGCCCGCACATCATAGATCTGACTAAAGGCCAGGCCCTTGCGCTGCATTTTGCGCCAGATCGAATAGATATGTTTGGCGCGGCCGCTGATGTCGGCATCGACGCCGGTGGCCTGCAATTCGGTACGCAACTGGCCCATCACGTCGCTGATAAAGCGCTCACGGTCCAGGCGCCGCTCGTGCAGCAGCGTGGCGATCTGTTTGTACTGATCGGGTTCAAGGTAGCGAAAGGACAAGTCCTCCAGCTCCCACTTGATATGGCCGATGCCCAGGCGGTGCGCCAGCGGCGCATAGATGTCGAAGACTTCGCGGGCGACGCGGTTGCGCTTTTCGTCGTCGGCGGTCTTCACCGCACGAATCGCGCAGGTGCGTTCGGCCAGCTTGATCAGGGCGACGCGTACGTCGTCGACCATCGCCACCAGCATCTTGCGCAGGTTTTCCACCTGGCCCTGGGTGCCCAGCACCATGGACTGGCGCGGGCTGAGGCTGGCACTGATGGCCGCCATGCGCAGCACGCCGTCGATCAGCTTGGCCACCACCGAGCCAAAGCGCTGGCCGACGGTGGCCAGCTCAATGTGCCCTTCGCGCACGCCGCGATAGAGCACGGCGGCGATCAGCGAATCCTGGTCGAGCTTGAGATCGGCAAGGATCTCGGCGATTTCCAACCCGGTACGAAAGCTTGAGGTGCCTTCGGCCCACAGGTTCTTGGCCGCATTGTCCTGCTGCTCGGACTCACGAGCGAACTCGCAGGCCGCCTTCAAGGCCTCACGGTCCAGTGCCGGATCGACACTGATGGCATGGTCGAGCCATGCCTCCAGATTGATACTGCCGTCGGTGTTGATCGGCTGGTGTGCTCTCACCTGTACCATCTTTCTTACCTTCCCTACGACGCACCTTGGATGCGCCGGAATCATCGCCGACCTTGACTGCGAACTCCGTGGCAGCTCATGGGCCCTGGAGAACGCAGGCCGGTCGGATTAAACGGGCATCCTAGCCCGCTTCAAATAACGCCATGGCCTCGACATGCGCCGTCTGCGGAAACATGTCGAGGATCCCGGCACGTTTTAGCCGGTAGCCCTGCCTGATCAACTCAACCGTGTCCCGCGCCAGCGTGGCCGGGTTGCAGGACACATACACCACGCGCCTGGCACCAAGGCTGGCGAGTTTGCGCACAACCTCCTGGGCACCGTCACGGGGTGGGTCCAAGAGTACCGCAGAAAAGCCCTGTTTGGCCCACTCTGCGTCAGTCAACGGCTGGGATAAATCGGCCTGAAAAAACTGCGCATTATGCAAATTGTTGCTGACAGCGTTGAGTGCGGCACGGTCCACCATGGTCTGCACGCCTTCCACGGCGACCACTTCACGCACCTGCCCGGCCAGCGGCAGGGCGAAATTACCCAGGCCGCAAAACAGGTCCAGCACCCGCTCATCGGCCTGCGGCGCCAGCCATTGCAGCGCCTGGGCGACCATCGCCTCGTTGACCGCAGCATTGACCTGAACGAAGTCTCCCGGCCGGTAGGCCAGCTCCAGGTCCCATGCATCCAGGCGAAACCCCAGGGGTTGATCAGGCTCTACAGGTTCCGGCTTGCCCTCGCCATGCAGCCACAACTGGGCGTCATGAAACGCGCAAAATTCCTTGAGCACCAGCAGGTCCGCCTCGGACAGCGGCGCCATATGCCGCAGCAACACGGCAATCGATGACCCGCTGAACAACTCCACATGCCCAAGCGCCTGAGGCTTGCTCAAGCGGCGCAGCATGTTCGGCAGACGCTGCATGATCGGTTGCAAGGCCTGTACCAGCACCGGGCATTCATCAATGCCGACAATGTCCTGGCTGGCCACGGCACGAAAACCCACCTCGAGCTTTTTCGCCCTGGCATCCCAGCGCACTGCAACCCGCGCGCGCCGTCGATAGCCGAACTCCGGCCCGCTCAAGGGCGCTGCCCACTCCTGCGGTTCAACACCCGCCACGCGGGACAGTTGCTCGGCAAGCATGCGCTGCTTCAGGGCAAGCTGTTCGTCGTGGGGCAAGTGCTGCACGCTGCAACCGCCGCAGCGACCGAAGTGCGCGCAGGGTGCCGGGCGACGCAGTTCGCTGGCGGTGAACACACGTTCAGTACGCGCCTCGACCACCTTGCCGTGAGCGCCCAGCACTCGTGCCTCCACGTCCTCGCCAGCCAGTGCACCGTTGACGAACCAGGTGCGGCCTTCAAAGAACACGATGCCACGGCCATCGTTGGCCAGGCGCTCGATGGTCAGGCGTTGCTTTTTGCCCACGGGAATCTGTGGCGCCCGGCTGCCGCCTGTAGGTTGGAAGCGCAGGCCTCTCTCATGCTTGGCCATCAGTTGGGTTCGTCGAAGATGCCGGTCGACAGATAGCGGTCGCCTCGGTCACAGATGATCGCGACGATCACCGCGTTTTCCACTTCCTTGGACAAGCGCAACATGCCGGCCACCGAACCGCCGGAAGACACGCCGCAGAAGATGCCTTCTTCACGGGCCAGGCGGCGGGTAGTGTCTTCGGCTTCGCGCTGGGCCATGTCGATGATGCGGTCCACCCGTGTCGCGTTGTAAATTTTGGGCAGGTACTCTTGCGGCCAGCGACGGATACCCGGAATCGCCGCGCCTTCCATCGGTTGCAGGCCGACGATCTGGATCGCCGGGTTCTGCTCCTTGAGGTAGCGCGAGTTGCCCATGATGGTGCCGGTGGTACCCATGGAACTGACGAAATGGGTGATGGTGCCGCCAGTCTGGCGCCAGATTTCCGGGCCGGTGGTGGTGTAGTGCGCCTCGGGATTGTCGCCGTTGGCGAACTGGTCCAGCACCTGGCCACGGCCTTCGGACGCCATGCGATCGGCCAGGTCACGGGCGCCTTCCATGCCCTGCTCCTGGGTCACCAGAATCAGCTCGGCACCGTAAGCCGTCATCGCAGCCTTGCGCTCGGCGCTGGAGTTGTCGGGCATGATCAGGATCATCCTGTAGCCCTTGATCGCCGCAGCCATGGCCAGGGCGATCCCGGTGTTGCCCGAGGTGGCTTCGATCAGGGTGTCGCCTGGCTTGATCTGCCCGCGCAACTCGGCACGGGTGATCATCGACAGCGCCGGGCGATCCTTGACCGAGCCGGCGGGGTTGTTCCCTTCGAGCTTGAGCAACAGGGTATTGCTGGTTTCACCCGCCATGCGTTGCAAGCGAACCAGGGGCGTATTGCCGACGCAGTCGGCGATTGTAGGGTACTGCAAGGTCATGGCGTATTCGCAATCCAGACTGCGGGGGCGAACATCATACCGGGAAAGGTCGGCGCGCCATATCACGCAAAGTACGGTGCTTATGCCTCAAAGATATAAGCGCCGAGTGAGCCGAACACTAAGTCCGTACACGAGCGGCCGCTCGGCTCGACCGTCAAAGTGTTTTCGGTGCATCATCGGGTAGCTATATATCGCTGTGATTTCTTTCGAAAACCGCTGAACCCATCGCCGCAATCTGTCCTTCGATCAGTGCCTCGAAGGGTTTGAGCAATGGCTCGAACGACTGCGGTGCTTCCAGCACCTGCAGCGCCTGCACAATCGCCTCCACCGTCGACAACGCCCCCGGCCCCGGTGCCTTGCGCAACCGATAGCGCGACACGCCGCCCTTGGCCAGGGTGACCCGAGGCAATGCAGCCAGCAGCGGGTTGAGGTGCAACAGCTTGCGCGCCTTGCGCCAGGTGCCATCGGGCACCACCAGCAACAGCGGCTGATCGCTCGGCGCGCAGGCCTGCAACGGCTGGGCATCGTCGCCCGGAAACAATAGCCGCGCCTGATAACCGGGCGGGTTCAACAAGGTCGCCAAGTCATCAAACACCTCGCCCACCCGCAACTGCGCGTTATTCAGACCCAATGCCGCGAGACGCGCGGTATTGAGCGCATGGTTGACCTCGCTCGGGTGCTGCAACAGCAACACGCGGGTGCGACTGTCCAGGCTGGGGATCAGCGCGCACAGGCAATGGGTGGCAGGCCTGAGGCAACGGGAACATTGAGGTCTGGACATAGTTATCGGGCCTGGTTGAGCTGCGCCTTGAGCAGGTCGCGGAAGGTTTGGATCAGCGGCTCGCGACTGCGGCCACGGCGCATGATCATCGAAAACGGCGCCTGGTAGCCGAAGGTCGCCGGCAACAGCACGCGCAGGTCGCCCTTGTCGACCCAGGCCTGGGCATAGTGTTCGGGCAAGTAACCGATATAGGCACCGGACAGCACCAGGATCAACTGCGCTTCCATGCTTTCCACGGTAGCGGCGCTGTGCTTGAAACCGTGGCGCGCCAGCTCCGCCTGGCTCCAGTAACCGCGTCCGACCATGCGCTGCTGGGTGATCACCTGTTCGGGGATACGCCGCTCGCTGAACAGGGGATGACGCGTACTGCAATACAACCAGTGCTGCTCGCGGTACAGCGGCATGTAGATCAGCCCGCTCATACGATTGGAAAAGGCGCCAATGGCCAGGTCCAGGCGGTTGTCCTGCACACCGAGCTGCAGTTCATAGGGGCTCATCACCGACAAGTGCAGGTGCACCGCTGGGTGTTCGAGGCTGTAGGCGCCGATCACTTCTGCGAACGGCAGGGCCTTATCGCTGACCGTGGAGTCGAGCACGCCGAGCCTGAGAGTGCCCCGCAATTCACCCTTCAGCGCGGCGGCGTATTGTTCGAAGCCTTCCAGCTCGCCAAGCAGGCGCAGGGTTTCCTGATGAAACAGTTCGCCTTTGCTGGTGAGGCTGAACCCGCCCCGACCACGATGGCACAGCACCAGGCCCAACGCCGCTTCCAGCTGGCTCATATAGGTGGAAATGGCCGAGGTGGACAGGTTGAGTTCTTGCTGGGCAGTGGCGAACCCCTGGTGCCGCACGACGCTGACGAAGATGCGCAGGAGTTTCAGGTCGGGCAAGGCGCTGGCCATGGGGTCTCCAGAGGCACACACAATCGAAGCGAGTTTAACCTCCGGCATCAGTTTAGAAAAATCTGAACTAAGTATTTGCCGCTGCCGATTCTTCCCCTCGTTCGCTTTTCGCAGAATCGGCCCCCTGACAAACAAAAACGATGAGGCACTCCCGTGGACAAGATTTTCCATCAACCACTGGGCGGCAACGAAATGCCGCGCTTCGCCGGCATCGCCACCATGATGCGTCTGCCGCACCTGCCAACGGCCAGAGGCCTGGACGCGGCTTTTGTCGGCGTGCCGCTGGATATCGGCACCTCGCTGCGCGCCGGCACCCGCTTCGGGCCCCGTGAAATACGCGCCGAGTCGGTGATGATCCGCCCCTATAACATGGCGACCGGCGCTGCACCGTTCGATTCGCTGTCGGTGGCGGATATCGGCGACGTGGCGATCAACACCTTCAACCTGCTGGACGCCGTGCGCATCATCGAACAAGCCTACGATGAAATTCTCGAACACAACGTGATTCCCCTGACCCTCGGCGGCGATCACACCATCACGCTGCCGATCCTGCGGGCAATCCACAAGAAACACGGCAAGGTCGGGCTGGTGCACATCGATGCCCACGCCGACGTCAACGACCATATGTTCGGCGAGAAAATCGCCCACGGCACCACCTTCCGCCGTGCTGTCGAGGAAGGCCTGCTCGACTGCGACCGCGTGGTGCAGATCGGCCTGCGCGCCCAGGGCTATACCGCCGAAGACTTCAACTGGAGCCGCAAGCAAGGCTTTCGCGTGGTGCAGGCCGAAGAATGCTGGCATCAGTCTCTTGTGCCTTTGATGGCTGAAGTGCGCGAGAAAGTTGGCGGCGGCCCGGTGTACCTGAGTTTCGACATTGACGGCATCGACCCGGCCTGGGCGCCCGGCACCGGCACCCCGGAAATCGGCGGGCTAACCACCATCCAGGCAATCGAGATCATCCGCGGCTGCCAGGGCCTCGACCTGATTGGTTGTGATTTGGTAGAAGTTTCACCGCCCTACGACACCACCGGCAACACCTCGTTGCTGGGTGCCAACCTGCTGTACGAGATGCTCTGCGTGCTGCCCGGCGTGACACACCGTTGATGAGCACGCTTACACAATAAAAACGGTATTCACGCACTAACCGCCAACAGGATCACAGATCCCCAGGCACCTGATTCTTGCTACGCGTATTTGCGCAGCCGTCTGCCGCCAGCTCGCCTACAAAAAATATAATCGGAGAACCGCCGCCATGGCTTTGGATTTATTCGTCGTACTCATCTACGCCGCCGGCATGCTCGTGCTCGGCTATTACGGCATGCGACGCGCCAGGACCCATGAAGATTACCTGGTAGCCGGGCGCAACCTGGGCCCGTCGTTGTACATGGGCACCATGGCCGCCACGGTATTGGGCGGCGCATCCACTGTCGGTACCGTGCGCCTGGGTTATGTGCATGGCATTTCCGGCTTCTGGCTATGCGCGGCACTGGGCATGGGGATCATTGCGCTTAACCTGTTCCTGGCCAAGCCGCTGCTCAAGCTGAAGATCTTTACCGTTACCCAGGTTCTGGAAAAGCGCTACAACCCAATGGCGCGTCAGGCCAGCGCGGTGATCATGCTGGCCTACGCAGTGATGCTGGGCGTGACGTCGGTGCTGGGGATCTGCACCGTGCTGCAAGTGCTGTTCGGCCTGCCCTTCTGGAGCTCATTGTTGCTGGGCGGTGGTGTAGTCGTGGCGTACTCGACCATAGGCGGCATGTGGTCGCTGACGCTGACCGACATCGTGCAGTTCGTGATCAAGACTGTCGGCCTGATGTTCATCCTGCTGCCGATCTGCCTGTACCGCGTCGGCGGCTGGGATGAACTGGTGAACCGGTTGCCTGCGTCGAGCTTCAGCTTCACGGCAATCGGCTGGGATACGATCATCACCTACTTCATGATCTACTTCTTCGGCATCCTGATCGGCCAGGATATCTGGCAGCGGGTTTTCACCGCGCGTGACGCGAAGGTCGCCCAATACGCCGGCACATTCGCCGGTTTCTACTGCGTCCTCTACGGCCTGACCTGCGCCCTGATCGGCATGGCGGCGCATGTGCTGATCCCGGACCTGGATAACGTCAACAACGCATTTGCCGCCATCGTCAAACTGTCGCTGCCGGACGGCATTCGCGGTTTGGTGATCGCCGCCGCCCTGGCGGCGATGATGTCGACCGCCAGCGCCAGCCTGCTCGCAGCCTCCACTGTCCTCACCGAAGACCTGCTGCCACGCCTGCGCGGCGGCAGGCAGTCGAGCCTGGGCATTAACCGTTTGTTCACCTTGCTGACCGGGGCTGCCGTGCTGGGTATCGCGTTGGTGGTCAGCGACGTGATCAGCGCCCTGACGCTCGCCTATAACCTGCTGGTGGGCGGCATGCTGATACCGCTGATGGGTGCGATTTTCTGGAAACGTGCGACCACATCGGCGGCCATTGCCTCCATGGCGTTGGGCTTTTTGACTGCATTGGTGTTCATGTTCAAGGATGGGCTGGATGCGAACACGCCGATCTACTACAGCCTTGCGGTGGGGCTGGTGACTTTTGTGTCGGTGAGTGTGTTGTCGCGTAAACCGGAGGCGGCTGCGGTTCGCGTGATTTAACCACGACCACAAAGTAAATGTGGGAGCGGGCTTGCTCGCGAAAGCTGTGTATCGGTCAACCTTTCAGCGACTGACGCACTGCTTTCGCGAGCAAGCCCGCTCCCACACATTAATGCCTAGCGGCGACGCGGACGACGCTGCTCGTCGTCGGTGCGGATCGGCACCGGTTGCAGGGGTGGCTCGATCAGGCCGAGTGCCACGCCAAGGTCATGGAGCCAGTTGTGGATTTTCTCTTTCATGGTTGCCCCCCTTGAGGGTGTGCGAGTCGGCGGATGTATGTCGCCGTTTCCTACACTGATAGTAGCCCTAAGTCCTACTCAATGCTTGAACGAAACCACAACTAACTATTACTGAATGGATCCGAATCCTGACGCTTCGTTCAAGCTATCACGCGCTGCAGGTCAGCCGGCAACTATCGGGGCGCCAACGCGTACCTGCTCACGGCGCGCCAGCACCCAAAAAAACAGTCCGCCCAGGAAGCACCCGGTAAACCAGGCAAAGTTGGCCATCCCCTGCAATGCCGGCGTGAAGGTGATCGCCACACCCACCAGCGTCGCTGGCACCAGCGCTTTTACCGCCGTCCAGTTCACCCCGCCGTCGAAGTAATAGCGCCCGCTCGGGCTGTCATCGAACAGGGCGTCCACGTCGATCTTCTGTTTTTTGATCAGGTAGAAGTCCACCAGCAGAATCCCGAACAGTGGTCCGATGAATGCCGCGAGGATATCCAGGGTGTAGTGGATCATCAGCGGGTTGTTGAACAGGTTCCAGGGCGTGATGAAGATCGACGCCACTGCGGCGATCATTCCGCCGGCACGCCAGCTGATTTTGCTCGGCGCGACATTGGCGAAATCGAATGCCGGGGACACGAAATTGGCGACGATATTGATGCCGATGGTCGCGGTCACGAACGCAAAGGCGCCCAGCAGCACGGCCATGTCGTTGTCGATGCGCGAGACGGTGGCGATCGGGTCATGCAGCATCTCGCCAAACACCGGCAACGTGCCCGAGACGATCACTACGGTCACCAGGGAGAACGCCAGGAAGTTTACCGGCAGCCCCCAGAAGTTGCCGCGCCGCACATCCTGCATGCTGCGGCAGTAACGGCTGAAATCGCCAAAGTTCAGCGTCGGCCCGGAGAAGTAAGACACCACCAGCGCGGTCGCCACGATCACCTGACCAAATGCCTGCCAGCCCGATAGGGACTTTTCGGCCAGGGTGAAGCTGATGTTGCTCCAGCCCGCGTTCCACACGATCCAACCAGCCAGGGCGAACATCACCGCATACACCACCGGCCCCGCCCAATCGATAAAACGACGGATCGACTCCATTCCGGCCCAGAACACTGCCGCCTGCAGCACCCACAACGTCAGGAAACCAAACCAGCCAAGGTAAGACAGTCCTGCGAAGTGTGGCTCTGCATACACCGCCATCTGTGGGAAAAAGCGCAGCACCACAATGATCAAGGCACTGGACGCCAGGTACGTCTGAATGCCGTACCACGCCACCGCAATCAGGCCGCGAATCACTGCGGGAATATTCGCCCCAAATACACCGAACGCCAGCCGGCAGATCACCGGATACGGCACTGCGGCCTGCTGGCTCGGCCTGGCCACCAGGTTAGCGATCAACTGCACGATGCAAATGCCGGCCAGCAACGCGATCAGCACTTGCCAACTGGCCAGGCCCAGCGCAAACAGGCTGGCGGCGAACACGTAGCCGCCGACGCTGTGCACATCGCTCATCCAGAAGGCGAAGATGTTGTACCAGGTCCATTTCTGCGGCAGCGGGCCCAGGTCCTGGTTGTACAGGCGCGGGCTATAGCCTTTGGGCAATTGTTCGGTCATCGCTTGGCTCCTCGAAATACCGGCCTGCGCATCCGTAACAGGGTGCATACGGGAGGCGGCATGGTTTGTATACGAGATAGTCAGCAGATTGCGTGCCAATAGCACACAATCCCTCTGGAACGGCGCTCCAAAGGGATACATGGCGCTTTAACTGCGGGAGCCGCGCTCAACAACGGTGCAGATCAATCCTGTACACAATCACCGATGCACTCGTTGTGCACACAGGTAACCTACCGTGCAACAGGTTGCCGTCAGGAAGGTGCCCCAGGCCATGTCCATGACCGCAAGCCCGGCGGACCACCCCTGCAAGGTGGCCCAGTTGCTAAGGTCGTACGTGCCGTAGGCCACCAGTCCGAGCAAGGCGCCCATGCGCGCGGCGCGCTGCCAGCTCGCGCTGGGCAGCACCACGAACACCACGCAACCAATGACGTAGAGCACGTAGAACAGCACAGCGGGCAGCACGCGCGGCTGATCAAGCATCAGCGAACCCAGCAGGGATTTGTAGGTAGGGCCCATGAACACGCCAAGCCACAGGCCGTCGAGAATCAGAAAGGCAACGAGGGTGCCGAGGCAGGCAAACAGCGTTTTCTTGGACATCACGAAGGACCTTGTAGGAGCGAGTTTGCTCCTACAGCTAGAGCAAACCGCACTCAGCTTAGTTCAATGCGATCCGCGTGAATCACGATCTGGCCCTGCTTGTAGAGCGCTCCAATCGCCTTCTTGAAGTTGCCCTTGCTCACGCCGAACAAGTTGCTGATAACCGCAGGATCACTTTTATCGCTGACCGGCAAGGTGCCGTTGTTGTCACGCAACTTGGCGAGGATCTTCGAGTTGAGGCTCGACGCCGCTTCCTGGCCGACCGGCTGCAGGCTCAGGCTGATATTGCCATCGGCGCGAATTTCCTTGATGAAGCCTTTCTCTTCCTTGCCCGGGCGCAGGAACTTGAACACCTCATTCTTGTGAATGAGGCCCCAGTGCTTGTTGTTGATGATCGCCTTGAAGCCCATGTCGGTCGCTTCGGCCACCAGCAGGTCGACCTCCTGGCCCACCTGGTAATTGGCGGGCGTCTTGTCGAGGTAACGGTCAAGGCGCGCGGTGGCGGTAATGCGCCGGGTGTGTTTGTCGAGGTAGACGTGCACCACGCAGTATTCACCCGCGGTCAACTGACGCTTTTCTTCCGAATACGGCAGCAACAGATCCTTGGGCAGCCCCCAATCGAGAAACACGCCAATACTGTTGACTTCAGCGACTTTCAAACTGGCGAATTCGCCAACCTGAACTTTGGGCTTTTCCGTCGTGGCGATAAGTTTGTCATCACTGTCCAGATAAATGAAAACGTTAAGCCAGTCTTCATCTTCACTGGGAATATCCTTGGGGATATACCGATTGGGCAAGAGGATTTCGCCATCCTGCGCACCGTCCAGGTACAAACCGAAGTTAGTGTGTTTAACCACTTGCAAGCTGTTGTAGCGCCCGACTAAAGCCATTTCCAAATACCCTCATTACGTGGGCGGCATTCTACCCGAGTTGAGACCGGCACGCGCGTGACCCTCGAAAATCACAGGCAGGCATGGCGTTCTACTGGCGCAGCCCGCTCGTCTGATCACTTCGCCGGATGCTGGCGCGCTACCTGGCACCCGTCCAGCCTGTGGATTCTATTTAAAACAGTAAGTTAGCCGTTTAATTCAGGGATTAACGGGCGTTCATTACCAGCGTGAAACTCAGCCTTTGGAGGATATTTGCCAAGCAATTGTCAAGTATTTCCTGTACGATGCCTGGCCAAGTTAATTCTCTACAGGTTAGTGGCCGCCATGCGTGTAAAAGCATCCAACAGCAAAGCAAAGCCAGCTCCCGCCGTTGAAACCAGCGAATCGATCAACAGCCAGATTGCTGCTTTCCTCAAGTCCGGCGGTGAAATCCAGCAAATTGCCAAGGGCGTGAGCGGCCAGACTTTCGGCCCGTCCAAGCAGATCAGCCTGGGCAAGAAGTAACACCCGCGCAGCACATCTGGTCCCTATGCGTCTTGTCCTCGAAGGCGCTAGGACTGGAATTCGAAACACCCCCCTGCTTTACCTCAAACTGCGCTAATCGACGAACGGGCCTCACCGCCGATCATTCGCCGTTATGCTTGCACACGTCTAGCACGGGCATCTGCCCGATTTCTTCCGTCCTGCTCCTCGCTTTTCATGGAGTGAAGCGTGTTCAAACCCTGCATTTTTCTGATCAGCGCCCTGGTTGCCAGCCCGCTCGCCGAAGCGCAGATATTTCAGCGCGAATGGGGTGACTTCGACCTCAAGTTGGGCACCACGCCCAGCCGCTCCATGGCCCAGGGCCTGGTCAAGCCCACCTCGCCGGGCAGCGACTCATTCCACGGTGGCCTGGATCTGAGCCACAACAGCGGCCTGTACTTTGGTCAATTTTCGCCGAATATGGGGCTGTCGTCTTCCCGCGACCTCGAAGTCGATTCGTACATGGGCTTCAAACACCCTTTCGATCAGACCCTGGGCTACGAAGTCGGCCTGATCCACTACAGCTACCCCACGCTCAGTCCCCTCGACAGCCAGGAGTTCTACGGCGGCCTCAACCTGCTCGGCAACCGTTTCGGCGCCTCCTTCAGCAACGACCCCGACCGTCAGGACAGCACGCTGTTTGCCGACCTCACCGGCACCCAGCCCTTCGGCATCGGTGTCAGCATGAAATACACCACCCATCAACTGGGCGCCCCGGTCGCGGTGGACAACGGCTCGATCCGCAGCTTCAGCGACTGGTCGGTACAGTTTTCCAGGGCATGGAAAGGCATCGATCTGGACCTGATCTACAGCGACTCCAGCCTCAGCGGCGGCGACTGCTCGGCCTACTCTGGACACAACTCGCAATGCGATGGCCTATTGACCTTGAAGGCCGCCCGCTCGTTTTATTAACGGGCTGAACTGTCGCGCCTCGCGCAGGTTCAGATACGTGAACCCCTCTGCGCAAGGACCCGCCCATGCTACGCCGGCTCAAACTTCTGGTGGTACTGCTGACGCTCAGCCTGGTGCTCGCCGGCTGCAATCGCGTGGGCCTGGCCTACCGCAATCTCGACGTGATCATCCCCTGGACCCTCAACGACTACCTGGACATGAATGCCGGGCAGAAGAGCTGGTTCAACGACACCCTCAAGCAGCATCTTGCCTGGCATTGCACCACGCAGTTGCCGGGTTATCTGGACTGGCTGGATCGCCTGCAGCAGATGGTCGATGACAATCAGGTCACCGATGCAGCGCTGCAAGCGCGCACTGTCGAAGCCAAACAGGCGATCGCCGACGTCGCGCGGGAGATCACGCCATCGGCGATTCAACTGCTGCAAGGGCTGGATGATCAACAGGTCAAGGAGATGAACGACGCCCTGGCCAAGGACCTGCGCAAACGCCAGGACGAATACCTGAAGCCGCCACTGACCCAGCAGATCAAGGAGCGCGCCGAGCGAATGAACAAACGCCTGGATGCCTGGATGGGACCGCTCAGCGCCAGCCAGCAAAACCGCGTGATGGAATGGTCAACCGCACTGGGTGATCAGAACACTGCCTGGATCGGCAACCGTGCCCATTGGCAGGCCCAGTTCATTGACGCCGTCAAGCAACGCCAGAGTGCCGATTTCCCACAGAAGGTGCAGCAATTGCTGGTGGACCGTGAAAGCTTGTGGACGCCGGAATACCGCGCAGCCTATGCCCAGACGGAAGCAGCGGCGCGCAGCTTGATCGTGGATTTGATGGCACAGAGTTCAGCACAACAGCGAATCAAGCTCACGCAAAAAATCGACGGTGTGCGGGGTGACTTCAAAGCATTGAAGTGCCTGAAGGCTGCCAACTGATAGCCACGTGCGGGATGGGCCTTGCTAACGATTGCGGGGTGTCAGTCAGCCTATTTACGACTGACCTACCGCTATCGGGAGCAAGCCCCCTCCCACATGGGTCAGGCATGACCTTCAGATCGCACCACCAGCAATCGCGGCTTGAGAAGCCACTTTTTCGAAGGTTGCCTCATCCAGGGCATCTACCTGTTCGTCCAGGACCTGGCGCGTATCGCGTTCGCCGGGAATGGCACTGTCGATCAGCGACAGCAGGCTCGAACCCCGTGGCGTCAAAATAAAATTCTCACCATTGCCGCCCTCTGCCTCCGGGCGCGACTCGATAAACCCGCGTTTGAGCAACAGTGCTTCATAACCCGCAGCGGTTTCTTTCAGCGCATCGAGGTTGCCGACCGATTCGCCCGCCATGGCCTTGCCGGCGGCTTCCTGCGCGGCGTATTTGCGCGGTGAGAAGCTGCCTTCGCCGTTTTGCACTTCGTGCAGTAAACGTTCGATCAAATCCCAGTTGTAAGTCGTCATCCTGATTCCTCCTGCAGGCCGTTGAAAGGTAGCCCGTAAAAGGTGTGACCCGCAGCATCACTCTGCGTTCAGCTCAATGGACGGACGCCAATTTCCTGAATTTTCCAGACGTTCCCTGCGAAAACCCACATCATCGCCCATAAAAAAACCGGACATTGTCCGGTTTTTTGTTGCCAGAGAGCGTTACTCCGCAGCCGGCGCTTCCGGCTTGCGACGCTTGAGTGGGGCCATGCCATCCTTGCTGACGAGTGACAGGTTGTCAGTCTTCGGGCGATTGGCAATCTTGCGCTTGGTCGGCGACTTGGCGCCGACTTTCTTTTTGTCGCCCTTGGCGTCGGTCTTTTTCTTCTTCACGCCAACAGCCTTGCCCGATGCCTTGACCTTCTTCGGCCCAGTGTAAGTGCCTTTGACTTCCTTGATGGTGCGGCGCTCGAACGACTGCTTGAGGTAGCGCTCGATGCTCGACATCAGGTTCCAATCGCCGTGGCAGATCAGCGAGATCGCCAGGCCATCGTTGCCGGCACGCCCGGTGCGGCCGATACGGTGCACGTATTCGTCGCCGCTGCGGGGCATGTCAAAGTTGATGACCATATCCAGGCCATCCACGTCCAGGCCGCGCGCGGCGACGTCAGTGGCGACCAGGATCTTCACGCCGCCCGCCTTCAGGCGGTCAATGGCCAGTTTACGGTCCTTCTGGTCTTTTTCGCCGTGCAGCACGAACGCCTTGTATTCCTGGGCCACCAGACGACCGTAGATGCGGTCGGCAGCGGCGCGGGTGTTGGTGAACACAATGGCCTTCTGATACGTCTCGTTGGCCAGCAACCAGTTGAGGATCTGTTCCTTGTGCACATTGTGGTCAGCCATGACGATCTGCTGACGCGTGGTCGCGTTCAGGTCGCTGACGTTGTTGACCTGCAAGTGCTCAGGGTTGTTCAGGACCTTGGCGACCATGT
Organism: Pseudomonas trivialis; assembly: GCF_036864995.1. Lineage (NCBI taxonomy): Bacteria > Pseudomonadati > Pseudomonadota > Gammaproteobacteria > Pseudomonadales > Pseudomonadaceae > Pseudomonas > Pseudomonas trivialis. The sequence continues at coordinate 3,887,737 of NZ_CP142151.1, forward strand.
CGCGCAGGGTCGAGCCGCCGGTGGTGGCGGAGAAGAGCATGGTCTGCTGACGGTTGACGCACTCACTGACCAGACGCTGCACGTCGTCGGCAAAGCCCATGTCGAGCATGCGGTCGGCTTCGTCGAGCACCAGCACTTCGACTTCCTTGAGGTCGAGGTTACCAGCGTTGAGCTGCTCGATCATGCGGCCCGGCGTGCCGATCAGGATGTCCGGCACCTTGCGCAGCATCGCGGCCTGGACCTTGAAGTCTTCGCCGCCGGTGATCAGGCCGGACTTGATGAAGGTGAACTGCGAAAAGCGCTCCACTTCCTTCAAGGTCTGCTGGGCCAGCTCGCGGGTGGGCAGCAGGATCAGCGTCTTGATGCTGACACGCACTTTGGCCGGGCCGATCAGGCGGTTGAGAATCGGCAGGACGAAAGCGGCGGTCTTGCCACTGCCGGTTTGAGCCGTCACCCGCAGGTCACGCCCTTCGAGCGCGAGCGGAATGGCCGCTGCCTGCACAGGCGTTGGCTCGACAAATTTAAGCTCGGCCACGGCTTTGAGCAGGCGTTCGTGCAGGGCGAATTGGGAAAACACGGGTGCTACCTCGAAGAAATACAAAATATCAGCTGCATAGGGTAACGGTTTCGGGCGTCCAAACCGAGTTTCTTTACGCGAACAGTGCTAATCGGCAGCTTTTTTGTGAGTGTATTTGTCCATAGCGTCAACTTCAGCGCACTTAAATGCTCTAATCGGCCCCGTCTTGTCTTACAGAGGAATCGGCTTTACCCATGGATATCAAACAGCTGTGGCGCAACGTGCAAGATCTCTGGGGCACTCTCGACGAGCATCCGTTGCTGCACTCCAGCCTCGGCCTGCTGGTATTGCTGGTGGTTGCCCTGCTGCTCGGGCGCGTGGCACGGTACCTGATCCTGCACGCGGTCAAGCTGCTCGGCCGGCAACCGGCCCTGCACTGGCTCAACGACCTGCGGCACAACAAAGTGTTTCATCGCCTGGCGCAGATGACGCCGTCCCTGGTGATCCAGTTCGGCCTGTACCTGGTGCCGGACCTGAGCAAGACCGCCATCCTGTTCATCGGCAACGTAGCCCTGGCAATCACCATCCTGTTCATGACGCTGGCCGTGAGCGCCCTGCTCAACGCGCTGCTGGACATCTACGCGCGCACCGAACACGCCCGCACCCGCTCGATCAAGGGCTATGTGCAGTTGACGAAAATGGTGTTGTTCGTGTTTGCCGCGATCATCATCGTCGCCACCTTGATCGACCGTTCGCCGCTGTTGCTGCTGTCCGACCTGGGTGCCATGTCGGCGGTCATCCTGTTGGTGTACAAGGACACCCTGCTGTCGTTCGTCGCCAGCGTGCAGCTCACCAGCAACGACATGCTGCGCGTGGGCGACTGGATCGAGATGCCTCAGGTGGGCGCCGACGGCGATGTGGTGGACATCACCCTGCACACGGTCAAGGTGCAGAATTTCGACAAGACCATCGTCTCCATCCCCACCTGGCGCCTGATGTCCGAGTCGTTCAAGAACTGGCGCGGCATGCAGGCCTCGGGCGGGCGCCGCATCAAGCGCAGCCTCTCTATCGATGCCAGCGGCGTGCGCTTTCTGCGTGATGACGAAGAAGTGCGCATGACCCAGGTTCACCTGCTCACCGACTACATCAGCCGCAAGCAGGCCGAACTCAAGGCCTGGAACGAGGCCCAGGGCAACAGCGCGCAACTGTCGGCCAACCGGCGCCGCATGACCAACCTCGGCACCTTCCGCGCCTACGCCCTGGCCTATCTGAAAAGCCATCCGGACATTCAGCCGAACATGACCTGCATGGTGCGCCAGATGCAAACCACCGCCCAGGGCGTGCCACTGGAAATCTACTGCTTTACCCGCACCACCGCGTGGGCGGATTACGAACGGATCCAGGGGGATATTTTTGATTACCTGTTGGCGGTGTTGCCGGAATTCGGCTTGAGCCTGTATCAGCAGCCAAGCGGCAATGACCTGCGGGCAGGCGTGTTCAGCCCACTGCCCGCGCAGGAAAACAGCGCCATCTGACGCTTCAGGGGTGAGCCGGCTCTTTGCGAATACCAAGCCGGCTGATCCACACCGCCGCCAGAATCACCAGTCCACCCAACGCCAGGCGCCCCAGCGGCTCATGCTGGTTCCAGATCAGCAGGTTCAGCAACAGCCCCACCGGCACATGCAGGTTATTGACCACCGCCAGGGTGCCGCCATTGACCAGGCACGCGCCCTTGTTCCACCAGTACATGCCCAGCGCGGTGCTGACCAGGCCCAGGAACAGCAACACGCCCCACTGCAACGGCGCCTGCGGAAGAAAGTCCGCCTTGCCGAACAGCAGGAACGCCGGCAACACCACCAGCAACGCTCCTAGATAGAAATACCCGAAGCGCCGGTAGTGCGGCTGATCGCTCGGATAGCGCGCCACCAGATGCTTGTACATGACCTGCCCGGCGGCGTAGGTGAAGTTGGCCAGTTGCAGCAGCAGAAAACCCATCAGGAAGTTCGGGGTGATCTGGTCGAAGCGAATCACCGCTGCGCCCGCCACCGCCACCAGTGCCGCCACCAGCGCCCACGGGTTGAAGCGCCGGTTGAGAGCATCTTCGATCAGCGTCACATGCAACGGCGTGAGGATGGTGAACAGCAGCACTTCCGGCACCGTCAATACGCGAAAGCTCAGGTACAGGCAGACGTAGGTCACGCCAAACTGCAGCGCGCCGATCACCAGCATGCTGCGCATGAAGGCCGGCTCCACCGAGCGCCAGCGGGTCAGCGGGAGAAAGATCAAGCCGGCCAGCACCACGCGCACCAGCACTGCGAAGTAGCTGTCGACGTGACCGGCGAGGTATTCGCCGATCAAGCTGAAGGAAAATGCCTGAATCAGGGTGACAACCAGTAAATAGCCCATGCGCGCCTCGTTTCGAATGGGCGGGACATTAAAGGTTTTCGACGGTTGAAGAAACTCGGGGCAAAAAAACCCGACCTCGCTAAAGCGGCAGTCGGGCAGGAGCACTCAGGAGCAACAAGTGCAAAGGGAGGTTCGTACGCGTACTTGAAGGGTTTGCGTGGGGCCATGTAAACAGCGCGCGATTATCTGACGATTAAAGGATCAGGCGGCCCGAGCAAACCGCGCCCTGATGGCCGCAGCTTTCAGTGATCAGAACGTGGCATGTGCGCTTGTAGGCTCCATCTGCAAATGCTGTCAGATGATGAAATTGAGATTAACCAGGGACAACTCGATAAAAAAGCGCAAAAAACTGCTATAACCCATCTATAAAGTTGTTTATAAGCGGAGTAAGCGCAGCGGACGCTCTATTTCGGGCTGCACGCCAGGGCAATGCGCATCTTGATGATCGCGCGGTTGAACTTGACCGTGGTGTTGGTGTTTTTACCGGCCGGTACCGTGACCGATCGGCGACGCGGCGATTCAGGACCGTTGGTGAAGATGACCGAACACACCGCGTCGTTGCTGCCGTAGTTGCTCAACTGGATCGAGCTGATGTCGGCGTCCACGTCCGAAGCCGTGTAATCGATGCTTACGCCTTCGATTTTCTTGCTCACATCGATAGGGTAGGCAAACGCACTGATCGGCAGCAGCGCCAGCAGCACACAACACAATTTTCTCATTCGGCAGTCTCCAATAAGGACTGTCAGCTTAGGACAAGAGGAACCCATCTTGAAAGCGCCCCGCGTTACCCTTGATCAATGGCGCACGCTGCAGGCCGTGGTCGACCACGGCGGCTTCGCCCAGGCCGCCGAAGCGCTGCACCGATCGCAGTCCTCGGTGAGCTACACCGTGGCGCGCATGCAGGACCAGCTCGGCGTGCCGCTGTTGCGTATCGACGGGCGCAAGGCCGTACTCACCGACGCCGGTGAAGTACTGCTGCGCCGCTCCCGCCAACTGGTCAAGAACGCCAGCCAACTGGAAGACCTCGCCCACCACATGGAACAAGGCTGGGAAGCCGAAGTGCGCCTGGTGGTGGATGCCGCCTACCCCAACACAAGGCTGGTGCGCGCGCTGACCGCGTTCATGCCGCAAAGCCGTGGCTGCCGCGTGCGTCTGCGTGAAGAGGTGCTGTCGGGCGTCGAAGAGCTGTTGATTGAAGGCGTGGCCGACCTCGCGATCTGCAGCTTCAGCATTGCCGGTTACCTGGGCACCGAACTGAGCGATGTGGAATTCATTGCCGTTGCCCACCCCGATCACCCCCTGCACCGCATGAATCGCGAGCTGAGCTTCCAGGACCTGGAAAGCCAGATGCAAGTGGTGATTCGCGACTCCGGGCGCCAGCAGCCGCGCGACGTGGGCTGGCTCGGCGCCGAACAGCGCTGGACCGTCGGCAGCCTGGCCACCGCCGCCTCCTTCGTGGGCAGCGGCCTGGGCTTTGCGTGGCTGCCGCGCCACCTGATCGAACGCGAAATCGCCGAGGGCGTGCTCAAGCAGCTACCCTTGGAACAGGGAGCCAGCCGCCACCCCACGTTTTATCTGTACTCGAATAAGGACAAACCCCTGGGGCCGGCCACGCAAATCCTGGTTGAATTGCTGCGCAGCTTTGACACGGCGCCGCTGGACGCGCCTTTTGCCGCACCCAGGCAAAGCTGAAAAGGCGTTCACCCAGGGCCCGAGGCTGGGCAAACAATCACAAACATGCTTATCTCGCCCGCTTCGACGCCATTGCGCGCCGGGATCGGCAGGAACAACGCGCCAGGATGACCGGTCCTAACCCTGTCCCAGCGCCGAACACGACCACTCGAAACCATCACTCAGGATCACTGACCCCATGCTGAAAAAAATTGCCTTCTTTGCCGGTTCCGTACTGTTTGCCGCCAACCTGATGGCGGCCCAGCCGGCCAAGCCCCCCACGTGTTGATCTCCACTACCAACGGCGACATTGAAATCGAACTGGACCCGGTCAAAGCGCCGATCAGCACCAAAAACTTCCTGGCCTATGTGGACAAGGGTTTCTACACCAACACGATTTTCCACCGTGTGATCCCGGGCTTCATGGTCCAGGGCGGCGGGTTCACCCAGCAGATGTCGCAAAAGCCGACCGAAGCGCCGATCAAGAACGAAGCCAGCAACGGCCTGCATAACGTACGCGGCACGCTGTCGATGGCGCGCACCTCCAACCCGGACTCAGCCACCAGCCAGTTCTTTATCAACGTGGCCGACAACGCCTTCCTCGACCCGGGTCGCGATGCCGGCTACGCGGTATTCGCCAAAGTGGTCAAGGGCATGGACGTAGTCGACGTTATCGTCAACTCCCAGACCACCACCAAGCAAGGCATGCAGAACGTGCCAATCGACCCTGTCCTGATCAAGTCGGCCAAGCGCATCGACTAAGGTTTGCAGGGAGTTCCGTGCGCGGCCCACAAGGCCGCGCGCGCATTTGAAAGGAGAGCCCGCCCGGCGGGTGTCAACCCATGCTCTATCGTCGTTTTGAACAACTGATCGACATCTTCCGCGACGCGCCCAGCGCCGCCCCACCCGATAAAGTCCTGCCTTTTTACCTCTACTACCTGCGTCAGGTTTGGCCGCACTTCGCCGCCTTGCTGGTGGTGGGCCTGATCGGGGCATTGATCGAAGTCGCGCTGTTCAGCTACCTGAGCCGCATCATCGACCTGGCCCAGGGCACGCCGCCCGCCGACTTCTTCCAGGTGCACAGCACCGAGCTGATCTGGATGGCCGTGGTCGCCCTGCTGCTGCGCCCGATTTTCGGCGCACTGCACGACCTGCTGGTGCACCAGACCATCAGCCCCGGCATGACCAGCCTGATTCGCTGGCAAAACCACAGCTATGTGCTCAAGCAGAGCCTGAATTTCTTCCAGAACGATTTTGCCGGGCGTATCGCCCAGCGCATCATGCAGACCGGCAACTCCCTGCGCGATTCAGCCGTGGCGGCCGTGGACGCGATCTGGCACGTGGCGATCTACGCCATCAGCGCCCTGGTGCTGTTTGCCGAGGCCGACTGGCGGCTGATGATTCCGCTGGTGACCTGGATCTTCTGCTACAGCCTGGCGCTGCGCTACTTCGTGCCACGGGTAAAGGAACGCTCGGTGATTTCCTCCGAGGCGCGCTCCAAACTGATGGGGCGCATCGTCGACGGCTATACCAACATCACCACCCTGAAGCTGTTCGCCCACACCCAGTCCGAACAGGAATACGCCAAGGAAGCGATCATCGAGCAGACCGAAAAAACCCAACTGGCCAGCCGCGTGGTGACCAGCATGGACGTGGTGATCACCACCATGAACGGCCTGCTGATCGTCACCACCACCGGCCTTGCGCTGTGGCTGTGGACGCACTCGCTCATCTCGGTGGGCGCGATTGCCCTGGCCACCGGCCTGGTAATCCGCATCGTCAACATGTCCGGCTGGATCATGTGGGTGGTCAACGGCATTTTCGAAAACATCGGCATGGTGCAGGACGGCCTCAAAACCATCGCACAACCCCTGGCGGTGATCGACCGCGACAACGCCCAGCGCCTGCAAGTCCCCCATGGCGAGGTGCGCTTCGAGCAGGTGGATTTCCACTATGGCAAGCAGAGCGGGATCATTGGCGGCCTGAACCTGGAGATCAAGGCCGGGGAAAAGATCGGCCTGATCGGCCCATCGGGCGCGGGCAAGTCAACCCTGGTCAACCTGCTGCTGCGCCTCTACGACCTGCAAGGCGGACGCATCCTGATCGACGGCCAGAACATCGCCGAAGTCGCCCAGGAAACCCTGCGCGAGCAGATCGGCATGATCACCCAGGACACGTCGCTGCTGCATCGCTCGATCCGCGACAATCTGCTGTACGGCAAACCCGACGCCACCGACGAAGAACTCTGGGCAGCGATCCACAAGGCGCGCGCCGATGAGTTCATCCCGCTGCTCTCGGACGCCGAGGGCCGCACCGGGCTCGACGCCCATGTGGGCGAGCGCGGCGTCAAACTCTCCGGCGGGCAGCGTCAGCGCATCGCCATCGCCCGCGTGCTGCTCAAGGACGCGCCGATTCTGATCATGGACGAAGCCACGTCAGCGCTTGACTCGGAAGTGGAAGCGGCGATTCAGGAAAGTCTGGAAACCCTGATGCAAGGCAAGACCGTTATTGCGATTGCGCACCGATTGTCGACCATCGCACGCATGGACCGCCTGGTGGTGCTGGAGAAGGGCCGGATTGCCGAAAGCGGCAGCCATGCACAGCTGCTGGCACACGGCGGCCTGTATGCACGGCTGTGGCAGCACCAGACGGGTGGATTTGTCGGAATCGACTGAAGTAAACATCTCTTAAAATACGTGAGGGGGTTCGCCTCCCTCCCATATTTGATCGACTTCATCCAACAGCGTCTGCATCAAAACCCAGCATCCACAGGCTTCTGGTCATTATTCATGCCCTGGACTTGTATCAAAACCGTGCTGTAATCAGTGCAGTGCCCAGAAGGGCGCTGAAGTAAATCTGCAGGGAGCATCATTGATTTACTGATTAGATAGAGATCTATCAAGGACGGGCTGCATGTCTTTGTTCAAACGTTCAGTCACAGAGGGGTTGGGTACGTTTTGGCTGGTGTTGGGCGGTTGCGGGAGTGCGGTATTGGCCGCAGCGTTTCCTGCAGTTGGTATTGGCCTGTTGGGCGTTGCCCTGGCGTTCGGGCTGACGGTACTGACCATGGCGGTCGCAATCGGCCCTATCAGTGGTTGTCACCTCAACCCGGCGGTATCGGTGGGGCTGGTGGTGGGCGGAAGGTTTCCGGCGCGGGAGTTGCCGACCTATGTTGTCGCCCAGGTCGTCGGCGCAGCAGTCGCGGCCGCATTGTTGTACTTCATTGCCAGCGGCAAGCCAGGGTTCGAACTGGCGGGCGGTCTGGCCTCCAATGGTTATGGCGAGCATTCAACGGGCGGTTATTCGCTGGTGGCAGGGTTTGTCTGTGAGCTGGTGATGACCGCGATGTTCGTTGTGATCATCCTCGGCGCCACCGACAGCCGTGCGCCCAAGGGCCTGGCGCCCATTGCCATCGGCTTGGCCCTGACGCTGATCCACCTGATCTCCATCCCCGTAACCAACACCTCGGTCAACCCGGCACGCAGTACCGGGCCGGCCCTGCTGGTGGGCGGCTGGGCGATCCAGCAGTTGTGGTTGTTCTGGCTCGCGCCGATCCTGGGTGCGGTGATCGGTGGCGTGATGTATCGATGGCTTGGCAAGGGGGAGCCAGGCTGAAACCGGGTGTGGTCAGCCCTGCCTATACGGCAGGGCTGCCCTCGCCTCTTCGGCATACGCCAGAATCCCCACGCGCTCCCTTTCCAGAAAATCCTCCACGGCATTCTTCAACCCCGGATGGCGCAGGTAATGCCAGGAGCGGGTGATCACCGGCTCGAACCCGCGAATCAGTTTGTGCTCGCCCTGGGCGCCGGCGTCGAAGCGTTGCAGACCTTCGGCGATGGCGTAGTCCATGCCCTGATAGAAACAGGTCTCGAAATGCAGGCGGTCGAATTCGGCCAGGCAGCCCCAGTAACGGCCGTAGAAACTGTCGCCGCCGATCAGGCTGAACGCCATCGCCACCGGGCGCGAACCCTGTTTGGCCAGCACCACACGGATCATCTCGGGCATGCGTTCGGCCAACAGGCTGAAAAAAGCGCGGGTCAGGTAAGGAGCCTGGCGGCGTACCGCGTAGGTGTTGGCGTAACAGGCGTAGACGAAATCCCACTGCGCTTCCGTCAGTTGATGCCCGTGCAGCCACTCGAACTCGATGCCCTGCCCCGCCACCTGTTCGCGTTCCTTGCGCATCTGTTTGCGCTTGCGTGAGCTCAAGGCGTCGAGGAAGTCCTGGAAATCGCGGTAGCCACGGTTCTGCCAGTGAAATTGGCAACCCAGGCGCTGCAACCAACCCGGCTGCAGGGTCAAGGCTTCATCAGCCAACGCGTCGGTGAAGTTGATATGTGCACTGGAAAGCCCTTCGATTTCCAGGTAACCCGGCAGGCTGTTGAGCAGCTCGAAACCGTCCTCGGCACTCGCCGCCAGCAGGCGCGGCCCGCTTACCGGGCTGAACGGCACCGCCGTGAGCAGCTTGGGGTAGTAGTCGATGCCGGCACGCGCACAGGCATCGGCCCAGCCATGGTCGAACACATATTCGCCGTAGGAATGCCACTTGCGATAACCGGGCAGCGCCGCTACCAGTCGATCACCCTCCCAGTGCAGCAGATGCTCGGGCCGCCAGCCCGATTGCGGGCCCAGGCTGGCGCTGTCTTCCAGCGCACTCAAGAAGGCATGCCGCACAAACGGCTGAGCCTGCGGCACCAGCGCATCCCACACCGACGGGGCGATTTCGGACAGGTTGTCCAGACGTTGCAACGGCATCGGCATCCTCACTGGCGGTTGGCGTAGAAGCCTGGCGAGTATCGCTCATCACGGCACTGTTCACACCTCGAAAAGAGGCGGACAGGGCTCTAGGCCAATAGTTCCACGCACCATGCATTTGTCATCAAGACGAAATCACTTAGCCACTGCTCCGTCATAAACGACAGTAATACTGGCCGTGTTTTTTTAGAGCATCTGGTTCTAACCAAATAGCCATTTTCCCCGTCCGTCATCGGGCGTTCGTGTCCTGGAGGGTCTATTCCCTCCTCCTCACTTTTGGAGATTGATATGCGCCTTGCTTCCACCAAAACTGCGGCGGCCCTGTGCGGCGGCCTGTTACTGGCCCTGAGCGTGCCGGCCAGCGCTGCAGTCGACGCTAAATTGCTCGACATGCTCAAGGCCAACGGCCAGATCACTGCGGCGCAGTACACCGAACTGCAAATCGAACTCGCCAAGGACCAGAAAGAACAGCAGATCGCACGGCAAGCTCAGCAAGAGAGTAACGAACAGATCGCCGCCACCGCGAAAAAGACCAACGACCTGAGCACGTTCGACCAGAAACTCGCCTGGGCCGCCAAGACCCAGTTCAAAGGCGACGTGCGGATCCGCCAGGAAACCATCAAGATCGACGGCGAACCCAACAACGGCGGGCGTGACAAGGACCGTCAACGTATCCGTGCACGCCTGGGTGCCTACACTGAAATCAACCCGCAAGTGGACACCGGCATCCGTATCGCCACCGGCGGTGGCGACGATGCGCGCTCCACCAACCAGGACCTTGACGGTTATTTCGACAAGAAATCGATCTGGCTGGACCTTGGCTACATCGACTACCACCCGGACCAGATCAAGAACCTGCACGTGATCGGCGGCAAGATGCTGCAACCGTGGGTGAGCATGGGCGACGTGATCTGGGACAGCGACATCAACCCCGAAGGCCTGGCAGTCACCTACAAATACCCCCTGGGCAGCAGCGCCGAGCTGTTCGGCAGCCTGGGCAACTACAGCCTCAAGGACAACGTCGACGGCGACGGTGTGCAGTTTCGCCACGACCTGCGCCTGACGTCCGGCCAGTTGGGTACGCGCTTCTCGATCACCGACAACCTGAAAATGACCCTGGGCGGCAGCGTCTACGCTTACCAGAACGACCGCGACAGCCGCTGCACAACCACCACTACGCCTTGCGCACTGGCGGTCAACGGTAACTCGGCCGACAACGAATTCCGTCTGTACGAAGGCTTCGCCCAGGCAGACATCGGCGGCCTGGCCGTGCCATTGGCGTTCTATGGTCAGTACGTGAAAAACAACGATGCCGTGACCGATCAGGACACAGCGTGGCTGGTAGGTGCCAAGTCCAAGGTGTTCGGTTTCAACCTGGACTACAACTACCGCGATGTTCAACGTAACGCAGTGGTCGGCGCCTTTACCGACTCGGACTTCGCCAACGGCACCACCGGCTCGCGCGGTCACAAGATGAAGGTCAGCTACGACATCGACAAAAACTTCGCCCTCGGCGCCACGTACTTCCTGACCAAGGCCGACTTCGCCAGCCGTACGCAGCGTGATGCCAACACCAACACCCTGCAACTGGATGCTGAAGCCAAGTTCTGATCACTCCGCTACCCGCCCTTGCGCCGCTCGGCAGCCAGCCGTTCGGCCAGGGCATCCACCCCGGGCACCGGTGCCTGCGGCATCTTCTTCAGCGTCGCCTGCATCAGGCGCATCTGACGGATAAAGCGGCGGCAGTTGGGACAGAACATCAAGTGATGACGCACCAACAGACGCTCGCGATAGGTCAGTTGCCCATCGAGGTAATCACTGGAGCGAGCCACTTGTTCCTTACAGGTCAACATTCTCCCGTTTCCTCAAAATGTTCCACCGTGGCGAATACCTTGAGCCGCGCTCGATGCAACAGCACACGCACATTCGAGAGCGAGAGCGTCAAAAGATTACAGATTTCTTCCAGCTCCAGGCCCTGGCGTTCGCGCAGCACCAGTACGCTACTCTGCAAGTCCGACAAACTCAGCAGCGTATGCTCCAGGCAATTGCGCAGTTCATCTTCGGTCAACAAGGCTTCCGGGCTGTCCTGATGCCAGGCATACGGGGCGACCGCCCAGTGGCCATCGTCAGGGGAAAAGCGCTCTGCGCCAATCGTGCCATGGGGCGAAGGCAGATCGTCGAGCAGCACTTCCCGGCGGTTCTGCTTGTAGCGGCCCTTGGCGGCGTTGGCCGTGATGGTCAGCAACCAGGTCTTGAGGCTGGACCGCCCTTCGAATTTGCCGAGATTGCGCACCACCGACAGCCAGGCGTCCTGCACCACTTCATCGGCGTGGCGCTGGCCAACGATGGCATACGCCACGGCGCGCATGGCGCTCTGGTAAGTGGTGACCAGTTCCTTATAGGCCTGCTGCTCTCCCTTGAGCAGGCGTTCAAGCAGGTGCGCGTCGTCCGCTGCTGCCATTCAAGACCTCGATATTCCGGATAAAACCGTTCGGATCACGCCTGCAAGTAGAAGACTCAGCGCTTGCGCAGGATCACGCTGCCGATCGAATAGCCGGCGCCAAAAGAGCTGAGCACGGCGACAGAGCCCTTGGCCAGGTCGTCCTGGTTTTTGTGAAACGCAATCACCGAGCCTGCGGAACTGGTGTTGGCGTAGGTATCGAGAATCACCGGCGCTTCTTCCACCGTGGCTTCACGGCCCAACAGCTTCTTCACGATCAGGTGGTTCATGCTCAGGTTGGCCTGATGCAGCCAGAAGCGTTTCACGTCGCTCACGTTCAACTGGTTTTCTTCCAGGTGCACACCGATCAGTTCGGCCACCATCGGGCACACATCGCGGAACACCTTGCGGCCTTCCTGCACGAACAATTTGTCCGGCGCGCCGATGCCTTCTTCGGCGGCGCGGTTGAGGAAGCCGAAGTTGTTGCGGATGGTGTTGGAGAACTTGGTCAGCAGCTTGGTGCTGACCACCTCGAACTGATGCTCGGAGGTGGCAAGGTCGGCGCGCTCAAGCAGCACGGCAGTGGCCGCGTCGCCGAAGATGAAGTGGCTGTCGCGATCACGGAAATTCAGGTGGCCGGTGCAGACTTCCGGGTTGACCATCAGGATCGCCCGGGCCTGGCCCAGCTGGATGCTGTTGGCGGCGTTCTGGATGCCGAAGGTGGCCGAGGAACACGCCACGTTCATGTCAAAGCCGAAACCTTCGATGCCCAGCGCTTCCTGCACTTCAATGGCAATGGCCGGGTAGGCGCGCTGCAGGTTGGAGCAGGCGACGATCACGCCGTCGATATCGGCGGCGGTCCTGCCGGCACGCTGCAGCGCCTGTTCGGCGGCGGCGACGGCCATCTGGCAGAGCACCGACCATTCGTCATTGCTGCGCTCGGGCAGGCGCGGGGCCATGCGTTGCGGGTCAAGGATGCCGTCCTTGTCCATCACAAAGCGACTCTTGATACCCGATGCCTTCTCGATAAAGGCCGCGCTGGACTCGGTCAGCGCCTGCACCTCACCGCGCTCGATGGCAGCGGCGTTGTCGGTGTTGAACTGATGCACGTAAGCATTGAAAGACTGCACCAGCTCTTCGTTGGAGATGGTGTTGGCCGGGGTATACAGGCCAGTGCCGCTGATGACGACGTTATGCACGGTCGTTCCTCTGGATAGGTCAGGCAAAAGGTATTGGCACCTTAGTACCAAACTGTAAGTCGTTTGATTCCATCCAGTGGCCTCAAACTGGCATCGCTTTATTCCATCGCGTCGCAGCCCTTGCGACGATCCCGGCATTTATGGGCGCGAAGTTTGCCACAAACCCGGGGATTTGGCGCCACATCTCAGACAAGCGCTGTTTTAAATGCGGGAGGCTCCGCCTTGGCGCTGTCGCGCAACAAACTGGCGAGCGGGCGTGTTGTGGGAGCTGGCTTGATGAGGAGCGGGCTTGTTGTGGCGAGCGGGCTTGCCCCGCGTTGGGCTGCGCAGCAGCCCCAAAACCATACTCTGCGCAGTGTCAAGTAGACCGAGTTTTGCTTGATTGGGGGCGCTTCGCACCCCAACGCGGGGCAAGCCCGCTCGCCACAGAGGTTCATGGGCAGTCGGCGGATCAGGGCTCTACCTGGCTCCACTGCTTGCTCAGGCGCTTGTCGGAGATCGGTACTTTGGTCCCCAGTTGCTGCGCAAACAGCGACACACGGTATTCCTCCAGCCACCAGCGGTAGAGTGCCAGCTGCGGGTCGCGCTTGCCTTCCTGGGCGTGTTTTTTCAGACGATTCTCATACTGCGTCCACAACCCGCCCAGTTCGGTGCTCCACACCCGATCCTTTTGCACCTGGCCCGGCAATTTCTCCAGGCGTTGCTCGATGGCCTTGAGGTAGCGCGGCAGCTCCTTGAGCCATTGCGCCGGGGTTTCCCGTACAAACCCCGGGTACACCAGGTGGCTTAGCTGCTGCTTGATATCGTTCAGCGCCACGGCCTGTGTCAGGTCGATCTTGCCCTTGAAGCGCTTTTGCAGGCCATGCCAGAGTTTCAGCACCTCCAGGGTCAGGCGCGCCAGGCGTTCGGCGTGTTCAGTCCAACCGCCTCGGGTACGCTCGGCCAAGGCGGCCAGCCCGGCACCGTCGCGCGGCAGGCTGGCTTGACCTTCGAGCACGCAACTGTCGAGACTGGCCAGCAGGATGTCTTCGACCAGCGCGTCGATGCGCCCCAGGTCACGGTACATCAGGCCCAGCTCGGTCAGGCCGGGCAGTTTGCCGCGCAGAAATTTCGCCGGCTCCGCCAATTGTTGCAGGAGCAAACGCTGCAACGCGCGGCGATGCTGGAACTCGGCCTCGGCGGCCGTCGAGAAACGCCCCTCCTTGACCGTGCCGTTTTCCTCCACCAGCGCCGGGTACACGGTCATCGACAGGCCGGCGATCTGCTGCTGGGTTTTCTCGGCCACCGCCGCAAACGCCCTGGCCTGCACCGGCTCCTGACTTTTTGCGGTCTGCGGCACGGCCAACGCGGCCTGGCTGGCTTCGGCGAAACGTGCGGTCAGCTCGGCCAGGTCGCGGCCTTCGCCGAGGAACTTGCCCTGCCCGTCGACCACTTCCAGGTTTATCCTCAGGTGGCTTTCCACCTGCTGCGCCGCCTCGGCCCAGGCGTCATCGCTGACCCGCGCGCCGGTCATGCGCAACAGTTCGCGCCCCAGCGCCTGGGGCAGCGAGCCCTGGCTGAATTCGATGCGCTGCAGCGCGGCCTTGACGAAATCCGGTACAGGCACAAAGTTCTTGCGCAGCGCCTTGGGCAGGTTGCGCACCAGGGCAATGCACTTGGCCTCGATCACCCCCGGCACCAGCCACTCCAGGCGCTCCGGCGGCAACGCCGGCAGCAGCGGCGCCGGCACGCGCAGGGTCACGCCGTCGCGCGGGTGGTTGGGTTCGAAGTGATAACTCAAGGCCAGGGCCAGATCGCCCAAGTGCAGGGTGTCCGGGTAGTGCGCGGCAGTGACTTCACTGGCCTCGCGCGCCAGCACGTCCTCCTCGCGCATGATCAGCAGTTGCGGGTCTTTCTGGCTGTTGATTTTGTACCAGCTGTCGAAGGTGGCAGTCTGATGAATCTCCGCCGGCAGCCGCGCATCGTAGAACGCGTACAGGGTTTCTTCATCGGCCAGAATGTCACGACGGCGCGCCTTGGCTTCCAGCTCGTCGAGCTGCTCCAGCAGTTGCTGGTTGGCGCTCAGGCACCTGGCCCGCGACTGGATCTCGCCACGCACCAGGCCCTCGCGGATAAACAGCTCGCGCGACACCACCGGGTCGATCGGCCCGTAATGCACCGGCCGGCGCCCGACCACGATCAGCCCGAACAGGGTGATCTGCTCGAACGCCACCACCTGGCCACGCTTCTTCTCCCAGTGCGGCTCGAAATGGTTTTTCTTGATCAGGTGCCCGGCCAGCGGTTCGATCCAATCGGCGTCGATCTTGGCGACCATGCGCGCATACAGCTTGGTGGTCTCCACCAGCTCGGCGGTCATCAGCCATTGCGGACGCTTTTTGCCGATGCCCGACGACGGATGAATCCAGAAACGCCGCTGACGCGCACCGAGGTAATCGCCGTCTTCGGTCTTCTGTCCGATCTGGCTGAGCAGGCCCACCAGCACCGCCTTGTGCAGCTTGGGGTAGTCGGCCGGTTCTTTGTTGAGGGTCAGTTGCAGGTCGCGGCAGATCAGGCTCAACTGGCAATGGGAATCGCGCCATTCGCGCAGGCGCAGGTAGTTGAGGAAGTTCTTGCGACACCAGTTGCGCAACGGGCTGGCAGTCAACGCCTGGCGCTGCTCTTCAAAGCCGCGCCACAGATTGACCAGCCCGGCGAAGTCCGAATCCGGGTCCTTCCACTGAGCGTGCGCCTGGTCGGCGGCCTGCTGACGCTCCGGCGGGCGCTCGCGCGGGTCCTGGATCGACATGGCGCTGGCCACGATCAACACTTCCTGCAAGCTGCCGAGTCTGGCGGCTTCGAGCAGCATGCGGCCCATGCGCGGGTCCACCGGCAGGCGCGCCAGCTGGCGGCCCAGCGGCGTGAGCTGGCTGTTGCGATCCACCGCCGACAGCTCCTGCAGCAGGTTGAACCCGTCGCTGATCGCCTTGCCGTCCGGCGGTTCGATAAACGGGAAATCGGTGATTTCGCCCAGGCGCAGGTGCAGCATCTGCAGGATCACGGCGGCGAGGTTGGTGCGCAGAATCTCCGGGTCGGTGAATTCCGGGCGACCGATAAAGTCCTCTTCGCTGTACAGCCGTATGCAGATACCTGGTTCGACGCGGCCGCAGCGGCCTTTACGCTGGTTGGCGCTGGCCTGGGAAATCGCCTCGATCGGCAGGCGCTGCACCTTGGCGCGGTAGCTGTAGCGGCTGATGCGCGCGGTGCCGCTGTCGATCACATAACGGATCCCCGGCACGGTCAGCGAGGTTTCCGCGACGTTGGTCGCCAGCACCACGCGCCGCCCCGGGTGGGACTGGAAAATGCGCTGCTGTTCAGCCGGCGACAGGCGCGCGTACAGCGGCAAAATTTCGGTGTGCTTGAGCTGGGCCTTGCGCAGCATCTCGGCGGCGTCGCGAATCTCGCGCTCGCCGGGCAAAAACACCAGCACATCGCCGGGGCCGCGCCGTTCGCTGCGCTCGTAGGCTGCGACTTCATCAAGCGCGGCAAGAATCGCCTGGTCGACGGTCAGGTCGTCCTCGACGCGATTGCCCTCCTCGTCCTGCTCCAGGGTCAGCGGCCGGTACCAGGTGTCCACCGGGAAGGTGCGGCCCGAGACTTCGACAATCGGCGCATCGTCGAAGTGTTTGGAGAAACGCTCCAGGTCGATGGTCGCCGAGGTGATGATGACTTTCAGGTCCGGGCGGCGCGGCAGCAGGGTTTTCAGGTAGCCGAGCAGAAAGTCGATGTTCAGGCTGCGTTCGTGGGCTTCGTCGACGATGATCGTGTCGTAGCGTTCCAGGTAACGGTCGTTCTGGGTTTCCGCCAGCAGGATGCCGTCGGTCATCAGCTTGATCAGGGTATTGGAATCGCTTTGGTCTTCGAACCGCACCTGATAGCCGACCAACGCGCCCAATGGGGTCGCAAGCTCTTCGGCAACCCGGCTGGCCACACTGCGCGCAGCGATCCGGCGTGGCTGGGTGTGACCGATCAGGCCGTACTGGCCGCGACCGATCTCCAGGCAGATTTTCGGCAACTGGGTGGTTTTGCCCGAGCCGGTCTCGCCGGCAATGATCAGCACCTGATGCTTGAGCAGCGCGTCCTTGATTTCATCGCGCTTGGCGGCAATCGGCAGGCTGTCGTCGTAGCGGATCACCGGCAGGCTGGCGCGCCGCGCAGTCACCTGGGCGCAGGACGCCTGCATGCGCGTCACCCACTGCGCCAGCTTCTCCTCATCGGGCTTCTTGCGCAGCTCGAGCAACTGGCGCCGCAAGCGGTGGCGGTCGGCGAGCATGGCGTGATCGAGGTTTTTCAGCAGTTGGTCGATAGCGGGCGCTTGGTCAGTCATCAGGTACTTTGACGGTCATCTGTTTAGGCGGGGCCGCCAAGTGTGGCAGAAAAGCGGTTGGGAGCGCCAAGCTTCACGCGCGACTCGGGTGTAAACCGAAGACAAATGTGGGAGGGGGCTTGCTCCCTCCCACATGGATGTGTGTGCAGCTTATAGCGGGTCCTTGCGCCGATACGGGAACACATCAATCACTTTGCCGGCGCGGATCGCGTCCTGCAGGCCTTTCCAGTAGTCGGCATCGTACAGTTCGCCATGCAACTCATCGAACAGCGTGCGCTGGTCGGCATCGGCAAACAGGAACGGCGGGAATTCTTCCGGGAACACGTCCAGCGCGCCGATGGAATACCAGGGCTCGGAGGCCATTTCGTCTTCGGGGGTGCGCGGCGCGGGGATGTGGCGGAAGTTGGCTTCGGTGAGAAAGCAGATTTCGTCGTAGTCGTAGAACACCACGCGCCCATGGCGGGTGACGCCGAAGTTCTTGAGCAACATGTCGCCGGGGAAGATATTCGCCGCCGCCAGTTGCTTGATCGCCAGGCCGTAGTCGTCCAGGGCTTCGCGCACCTGGGCGGGGTTGGCGCGTTCCAGGTAGAGGTTGAGCGGGGTCATGCGCCGCTCGGTCCAGCAGTGGCGAATCAGCACCGTGTCGCCTTGCACCTCAACGGTACCGGCGGCCACCTCAAGCAGCTCGGCCAGGCAGTCAGGCTCGAACTTGCTCAGCGGGAAGCGGAAATCGGCGAACTCCTGGGTGTCGGCCATGCGTCCGACGCGGTCGACGCTTTTGACCAGACGGTATTTCTCGATCACCGTGGCGCGGTTGACGTTCTTCGACGGCGAGAATCGGTCCTTGATGATCTTGAACACGGTGTTGAAACCCGGCAGCGTGAACACGCTCATGACCATGCCACGCACACCCGGGGCCATGATGAAGCGGTCGTCGGTGCTCGCCAGATGGTTGATCAGCGCGCGGTAGAACTCCGACTTGCCGTGCTTGTAGAAACCGATGGAGGTGTACAGCTCGGCGATGTGCTTGCCCGGCAGGATGCGCCGCAGGAAGCCGATGAAGTCGGCTGGCACCGGCACGTCGACCATGAAGTAGGAACGGGTGAACGAGAAGATGATCGACACCTGCGCTTCGTCAGTGATCAGCGCATCGATCTGGATGCCACGTCCTTCGCGGTGCAGCAGCGGGATCA
The DNA here is from genome assembly GCF_036864995.1 of Pseudomonas trivialis. Lineage (NCBI taxonomy): Bacteria > Pseudomonadati > Pseudomonadota > Gammaproteobacteria > Pseudomonadales > Pseudomonadaceae > Pseudomonas > Pseudomonas trivialis. The sequence continues at coordinate 3,906,278 of NZ_CP142151.1, forward strand.
CCAGCGGCCATTGTTCGTCGTGGGTGTAGATGCGCCCCACCAGATACGCCCCCTTGTTGCGGTAAAGCACCGAAGAAAACAACTCGACGTTCAGGTCCGGGTCCTTGCAGACCCAGTCCGGCAGGCTCTCGCGCAATTGCGCCTGGAGGCGGCGCACGTCGCCGGGCAGGTCGGCGTAGGGCTCGCTGAAGCAAAAGTCGGCGAAGATCTGCGCCAGCAGGTCCGACAGGTTCCCGGCCGGCGTGTAAAGGCGGGTCTGCGCCGCCCTCGCCTCGCGCTGGCTCGGCCGCGTGGTGTGGATGAACATGCAGGCGTCGCTGATCAGGTCATGGCTGAACAGGCCGCAGAAGATCGAGTTGTACCAGGTCTCGGCCAGCTCATCGTCGACGCGCAGGTCGATCAGGCCGATATAGGCGCTCTTCACCTGGGGCCAATTGCTGCTCTGCAGCAACACAGCACTGTCGAAACTTGCCCGCAGGCGCGCCGTCACTTCGGCAACTTTCTCTTCATACAAGTTGATCCGCGCTGCCGACGCCGCCTGCCCCTGCTGCCACTGGGCCTTTTCGAAACGTTCACGGGCGCCATCGGTGATCCGGCGAAAGTGCTCACGGTAATCGTCGAAGCCGTCAAGCAGGGTGCGGGCAATGGCGAGGGCGGACATGGGAGAAACCTCCACTATTTTCAGTTTTTTTATTCGACCGAGCGGTCAGTAACTGCACGACAAATCCCTACTCTCAGACTCGGACTTTTTATCTGTACGCCTTTAACGGCACCGTCTGCCGAGTTTGACAGGGAAAACCTGCCCGGCTCATCCGGCCCCTAACAAATGTAACCGTGCTGATACACCGTAAGGGAAACCCTGATTACCACGTTAATGGCGCTTTGATATATAGCCCGCGCCCTCCCAGCCTGACAAGGTCACAAGACCTATCCGGGAGCAGGTTTCATCCCCCCGAGGAGCAGTGAGATGTCGTTGAGGAACATGAGGATTGGTCTGCGTGCCAGTCTGAGTTTTGCAGTATTGGCCAGCTTGCTGGTGATTGTCGGACTGTTCGGCCTGGGGCAGATGGCCGAGCTGCGCGAAAGCGCGCTGATCATCGAGCGGTCATGGATGCCTAGCATCGAAAACGCCCATGAAATTGCCGCCACCGTGGCCGGCATTCGCCTGGAGGCACTGCGCTTTGTCACCACCGATGAATCACGCATCCGCGACACCAGCCGAGGCCTGATCACGCGCAATACCGCTCAGCTCAAGGCGTTGCTGGCCAGCCATGAGAGCCTGCCAAGCAACGACGACGAGCGTGCGCTGCTGCAGCAGGTCAATACTGCGGTGGCAAGCTACATGGGTACCATCGGCCAGATGATCAGCCTGGTGGACAAGGAGCAGCAACAAGACGCCATCGACTTGGTCACCAGCCGCCTGGCGCCCCTGGGCAATGCGCTCAACCAGCACCTGGAGGCCTTGACCAACTTCAACAAGCGGGGTGTCGAAGCGGCGGCCGACTCGGCAGCGCAGGTGTATGCGCGTGCGCGCTGGATTGTCGCTCTGATCATCGTCGTCGCGCTAGTCGCCACGTTGCTGCTGGCCTGGCTGCTCACCCGCAGCATCACCACGCCGCTGGGCCAGGCGCTGGCAGTGGCGCGCACCATCGCCGCCGGCGACCTGAGCCAGCCCGTGACCGTGCACGGTCGCGACGAGCCGGCGCAACTGCTGGCCGCCCTGGCCAGCATGCAGACGCAATTACAGGGCACCTTGCGCGGCATCAGTGAGTCGGCGCAGCAACTGGCCTCGGCGGCCGAAGAAATGAGTTCGGTAATGGCGCAGAGCACACTCGGCCTGCAGGCGCAAAACGATGAAATCGAACAGGCCGCCACCGCCGTCACCCAGATGAGCGTCGCCGTGGACGACGTGGCCAACAACGCAGTGTCCAGCGCCGAAGCGTCGCAGGCCTCGGACGAGGACAGCAAGCACGGCCACCACCAGATTAGCCAGACCATCAGCGCGATCCAGAGCCTGGTCGACGAAGTGCTCGGCGCCTCGAACAAGGCCGAAGGCCTGGCCGCCAAGGCGCAGGACATCAGCAAGGTGCTCGAAGTGATCCGCGGCATCGCCGGGCAAACCAACCTGCTGGCACTCAACGCCGCCATTGAAGCGGCCCGCGCAGGCGAGGTCGGACGCGGCTTTGCGGTGGTCGCCGATGAAGTACGCTCGCTGGCGCAACGCACCCAGGCCTCCACCGAAGACATCGAGCAGATGATCACCAGTATCCAGCAAGGCACCCAGGACACCGTCGGCGCACTCAACAGCAGCGCCGAACACGCCGGGCACACCCTGCAGCGGGCCAACAACGCCGGCAACGCGCTGGCGAAAATCACCGCGTCCATCTCGCAGATCAACCAGCGCAACCGCGTGATCGCCAGCGCCGCCGAGCAACAGGCGCTGGTGGCCCGCGACGTCGACCGCAGCCTGGTGAACATTCGCGCCCTGTCGACCCAGACCGCAGCCGGCGCCAGCCAGACCTCGGCCGCCAGCCAGGAACTGTCGCGCCTGGCCGTGGACCTCAATGGGCTGGTGACGCGGTTCGTCGTTTAATTAGCGATTGTGTCGGGCAGGCCGCTGGGCAACACTCGCGGCCTTATCAAGGTAGGAATGTGCTGTGAGACCTGTCGACACCCTGTACCTGCTGGGCCTGGCTGCCATCTGGGGCGCGAGTTTTCTGTTCATGCGCATCATCGCGCCGGAAATCGGCAGTGTGCCGACCGCGTTTTTCCGCGTGTCGATCGCCGCCGCCGGCCTGCTGGTGATTCTGGCGCTGATGCGCGTGCGCTGGGATTTCCAGGGCAAGTTCAAAACCGTGCTGCTGCTGGGCGTAATCAACTCCGGGATCCCCGCCACGATGTATTCGGTGGCCGCCCAGGTGCTGCCAGCGGGTTACTCGGCAATCTTCAACGCCACCACGCCGCTGATGGGCGTGTTGATCGGCGGGTTGTTCTTCAGCGAACGCCTGACGCCCTCGAAATTCGCCGGGGTGTGCCTGGGCCTGTTCGGCGTGGGCGTGCTGACCCGCGCCGGCCCGGTGGCGTTTGACCTGCCCTTGCTGATGGGCGCGCTGGCGTGTCTGTTAGCCACCACCTGCTACGGGTTTGCCGGGTTTCTCGCACGACGCTGGCTGGATCGCCAGGGCGGGCTGGACAGCCGTCTGTCCGCCTTGGGCAGCATGCTCGGCGCCACCCTGTTTCTGTTGCCGCTGTTTGCCTACAGCGCCATCAGCCATCCCCCGGCCAGTTGGGGCGGCTGGCAGGTGTGGACGTCGCTGCTGGGGTTGGGGCTGGTGTGCACGGCGTTTGCCTACGTCCTGTACTTTCGCCTGCTGACCGCCATCGGCCCCGTAAGATCGATGACCACGACCTTTTTGATCCCGCCGTTCGGCGTGCTGTGGGGCGCGCTGCTGCTGAATGAGCCGTTGTCGATGGCCCACGTGTATGGCGGCGTGTTGATTGGCGGGGCATTGTGGCTGGTGCTGCGGCCGGGAAAGCTGGCCAGGGCGAGCTAGGCAGGTTTCATCCGCAGGTGCCGGGCCGTCGCTATAATGGCCGCCGTTTTTTTCGAGGTATCCAAGATGATTACGCTGCCCTGGTTTTACCTGGCGTTACTTTGCATCGGCTATGTCCTGGCGCTGACTTACGGCCAACTTGGCCTGCTTGCGGCGGTGTCCGTCGCCCTGCTGCTGGTGGCCGGTTATGCCGTACGCCAGCAACGCAATCCATGGGCGCGCTACCTTGGCCATGGGCTGTTCGTCGTGCTCGCGCTGGGCCTGGCCATGCATTGGTTGCCGGGGTTCTACAACGGGCGCGCGATTGATCCGCAGCGGTTTACCCCGGATGCAGTGCCGTTCTCGATGTACCTGAATCAGGACAAACCGCTGATCGGCTTCTGGTTGCTGCTGGTATGCCCGTGGATTGTGGCGCGGCGCTCGCTGCGCCTGTCCCTTTGCGTGGCGGCACTGGCGCTGACCCTGACCGCCATCGTGGCCCTGGGCGGCGCGGCGCTGCTGGGCATGATCGATTGGGCGCCGAAATGGCCGGAACAGGCGTGGTTGTGGGTGTTGAACAACCTGCTGCTGGTAACGCTGGTGGAAGAGGCCCTGTTTCGCGGCTATATCCAGGGCGGTCTGCGCCAACGCTTCAAACACCTGCCCTATGGCGAAAACCTCGCACTGCTGCTGGCCTCCCTGCTGTTCGGCCTGGCGCACCTGGGCGCGGGAGGGTATTGGGTGTTGCTGGCGAGCATCGCGGGCGTCGGTTACGGCCTGGCATATCGCTTCGGTGGGCTGGGCGCGGCGATCGCCACACACTTCGGCCTGAACCTGCTTCACTTCGGGTTGTTTACCTATCCGATGCTCGCAGGGTGATTGTTGCAAAAAGAATCTAAATAAACCTCCGATACGGCCGATAACCCCCGAAAGCCTCACGGATTGAACTGCCATGCGTAATAACCAGCCCGTTACCCAGCGCGAACGTACCTTCCCTGCCCAGCAACGGTTGATCTCCACCACAGATGCCAAAGGGGTTATCACCTACTGCAACGACGCTTTCGTCGAAATCAGTGGGTTCAGCCATGACGAACTGATGCGCGCACCCCACAACCTGGTGCGTCACCCGGACGTTCCGGCGGCCGTCTTCGCGCACATGTGGAGCACGCTCAAACAAGGCCTGCCATGGATGGGCATCGTCAAGAACCGCTGCAAGAGTGGCGATCACTATTGGGTCAACGCCTATGTGACGCCGGTCTTCGATGGCAGCCAGGTGATCGGCTACGAGTCGGTGCGCGTCAAGCCCACCGCCGAGCAGATCCGCCGCGCCGAAGCGCTTTATCAACGCATCAACCAGGGCAAGACGGCGATTCCCCGGCGCGACAAATGGCTGCCGGTGTTGCAGGACTGGTTGCCGTTCATCCTGGTGAGCCAGTTGAGTTTCATGATCGGCGTATCGCTCAACTCCCACTGGGGCTTTGCTCTGGCGGCCGGGTTGTCGGTGCCGTTGGGCCTGCTGGGTCTGCGCTGGCAGCAGCGTGGCCTCAAGCGCTTGCTGCGCCTGGCCGAGCAGACCACTTCCGACCCGTTGATCGCGCAGATGTACACCGACAGCCGTGGCGCCCAGGCGCGTCTGGAAATGTCGATCCTCAGCCAGGAAGCCCGTCTGAAGACGTGTCTTACGCGCTTGCAGGACACTGCCGAACACTTGAACGCCCAGGCGCTGCAATCCAACACCTACGCACATAACAGCTCCAGCGGCCTGGAACGCCAGCGCGTGGAAACCGAGCAGGTGGCCACGGCGGTCAACCAGATGGCGGCGACCACCCAGGAAGTCGCCAGCCACGTGCAGCGCACGGCGGACGCGACGCAGGAAGCCAATCGCCTGACCGGTCGCGGTCGCGACATCGCCGGCGAAACCCGCGAGGCGATTCAGCGCCTGTCGGTGGCGGTGGGCGAAACGGGCGTGACCGTGACCCAACTGGCCAAGGACAGCGATGAAATCGGCGGCGTGGTCGACGTGATCAAGGGCATTGCCGACCAGACCAACCTGCTGGCACTGAACGCCGCCATCGAAGCGGCTCGTGCCGGTGAGATGGGCCGGGGGTTTGCCGTGGTAGCAGACGAAGTGCGCCAACTGGCGCAGCGCACCACCGAGTCCACCGGGCAGATCCATGCCCTGATCGCCAAGCTGCAACAGACCGCCAACGCCGCCGTACAAACCATGGACGCCGGGCGCCGCCAGGCCGAAGAAGGCGTGACGCGGGTGACGGAAGCGGACCAGGCACTGGTGGGCATCAGCGAAGCGGTGGCGCACATCACTGACATGACCACCCAGATCGCCGCCGCGACTGAAGAGCAAAGCTCGGTGGCCGAGGAGATCAGCCGCAATATCAGCACCATTGCGTTGCTGGCGGACCAGACCTCGGAGCAGGCGATGAACTCGGCGCAGTTGAGCGAAGAGCTGACCCATACCGCCAATTCCCAGTATTCGCTGGTGGAGCGTTTCAACCGGTAATCGCTATCGGGAGCAAGCCCCCTCCCACCTTTACAGTGTTCACCAATAGAAATGTGTGAACCCAATCAAAGGTGGGAGGGGGCTTGCTCCCGATGAGGCCCTAACAGCCACCGAGAAACTCAGCCACCTTCACCGCCGCAGCCTCCAGATGCTGCTCATGACTGAACCCCGACGCCTTCAACGGCTTCAAGTCATGGTCCGCCGCCACCAGCCACATCACCTCGATGCTCGGCGACAACGCATACCCCTCCACCGCCGCCCGATTGCCCAGCGCATCGCGCTCGCCCTGCACGATCAAGCTCGGCGCCTTCAACCCGGCCAAATGCTCGACCCGTGGTTTCTCCGGCTTGCCCACCGCATAGAACGGATACCCCAGACACACCAGCCCGTCGGCCGCCAATTCATCGGCCAGCAAACTGGCCATGCGCCCGCCCATGGACTTACCGCCAATCGCCAGCTTGCCGCCGACATGGCGTCGCACCTCGGCATACACCTCCCGCCAGGCCTCCAGCAGTTTCGGCGCCGGGTTCGGCGGACGTTTGCCGCCGTCCAGCCGACGCTGGACCATGTAGGGAAACTCGAAGCGCAATACGTTGACGCCATGCCCGGCAAGGCGTGCAGCCATGTCGTTCATGAAGCCGGAGTCCATCGGCGCGCCGGCGCCATGGGCCAGAATCAATGTGACCGCCTCACCTGACGTGCCGCGAGCGGCGGCATCCCACAACCAGCCGCGTTCGCGCACACATTGTGCCCACTGATCCCCGTCGATACTTGCCTTGTGCTGTTTGCCCACGCTTGCCTCGCTATTCAATCGGTCTGTCGCTCATGAACATTACAGTAAGTACCGCCTGTCGCCACATGGAAGCCCCCACAATACCGCTCCTGCAACGCCGGATTTGCGTGCAGGACAGGCCTGGAAATATTCCTGTCCACTTGATCAGCTTTCAATTTAGGATATTGTCCCTACACTCAGCACGGAAAAGCCGCAGAATATGGCGTTCAACCTGGTTGATGGCGGTGATCACGTGCGTTGCAATGGCCTCTCGCTTTCTCCATACTGCGGCCGCTTTATCTATAAAAATACTAAATCGTGGAACCCCGGAATGAGCACAGCAATCAGCCCGACTGCTTATAACTACAAGGTCGTCCGTCAGTTCGCCATCATGACGGTGGTCTGGGGCATCCTCGGCATGGGGCTCGGCGTGTTCATCGCCTTGCAGCTGGTCTGGCCGCAATTGAACTTCGACCTGCCCTGGACCACCTTCGGTCGCCTGCGCCCGCTGCACACCAATCTGGTGATCTTCGCCTTCGGTGGCTGCGCGTTGTTCTCCACCTCCTATTACGTGGTGCAGCGAACCTGCCAGGCGCGCCTGATCAGCAACGGCCTCGCCGCGTTCACCTTCTGGGGCTGGCAAGCGGTGATCATCGGTGCCATCGTCAGCCTGCCGCTGGGCTACACCACCACCAAGGAATACGCTGAACTGGAATGGCCGATCGCCATTTTGCTGGCAATCGTATGGGCGGCCTACGCGGCGGTATTCTTCGGCACCATCGTCAAGCGCCAGACCCGGCACATCTATGTCGCCAACTGGTTCTACGGTGCGTTCATCCTGGTGACGGGGATGCTGCACATCGTCAACCACGCGTCGTTGCCGGTCAGCCTGTTCAAGTCCTACTCGGCCTATGCCGGCGCAACAGACGCGATGATCCAGTGGTGGTACGGGCACAACGCCGTCGGCTTTTTCCTCACCACCGGTTTCCTCGGGATGATGTACTACTTCGTACCCAAGCAGGCCGAACGTCCCATCTACTCCTATCGCCTGTCCATCGTGCATTTCTGGGCGCTGATCACCCTGTACATCTGGGCCGGCCCCCACCACCTGCACTACACCGCATTGCCCGACTGGGCGCAGTCCCTGGGCATGGTGATGTCGATCATCCTGCTGGCCCCCAGTTGGGGCGGCATGATCAACGGCATGATGACCCTCTCCGGCGCCTGGCATAAGCTGCGCACCGACCCGATCCTGCGCTTTCTGGTGGTGTCGCTGGCGTTCTACGGCATGTCGACGTTCGAGGGGCCGATGATGGCGATCAAGACCGTCAACGCGCTCTCCCACTACACCGACTGGACCATCGGCCATGTCCACGCCGGTGCCCTGGGCTGGGTGGCGATGATCTCCATCGGCTCGCTTTACCACATGATCCCCAGGCTCTACGGCCGCACGCAGATGCACAGCATCGCGCTGGTCAACAGCCACTTCTGGCTGGCCACCATCGGCACCGTGCTCTACATCGCCTCGATGTGGGTCAACGGCATCACCCAGGGCCTGATGTGGCGGGCGATCAACGATGACGGCACGCTCACCTTCTCCTTCGTGCAAACGCTGCAGGCCAGCCATTCGGGCTACATCGTGCGGGCCGTGGGCGGAGCGATCTTTGCCAGCGGCATGCTACTGATGGCCTACAACGTCTGGCGCACCGTGCGCGCCTCGGACCCGGCGCAAGCCGAAGCCGCCGCCACCATCGCCGTTGCGGGAGCGCACTGATGAAGCATGAAGTCGTCGAGAAGAATATCGGCCTGCTGGCCTTCTTCATGGTCATTGCCGTGAGCATCGGCGGGCTGACCCAGATCGTCCCGCTGTTTTTCCAGGACGTGACCACCAAGCCCATCGAAGGCATGAAGCCGCGCAGCGCGCTGGAGCTGGAAGGCCGTGACGTGTACATCGCCAACGGTTGCGTGGGTTGCCACTCGCAGATGATCCGGCCGTTCCGCGCCGAAACCGAACGCTACGGCCACTACTCGGTGGCCGGCGAAAGCGTGTGGGACCACCCGTTCCTGTGGGGTTCCAAGCGCACCGGGCCGGACCTGGCGCGAATCGGCGGGCGTTACTCGGATGACTGGCACCGCGCGCACCTCTACAACCCGCGCAACCTGGTGCCGGAGTCGAAAATGCCGGCGTACCCGTTCCTCGTCGAAAACATACTCGACGGCAAGGACACCGCGAAGAAGATGCAAGTGCTGCGCACCCTGGGCGTGCCCTATACCGACCAGGACATCGCCGGCGCGGCCGCCGCCGTCAAGGGCAAGACCGAAATGGACGCACTGGTGGCCTACCTGCAAGGCCTGGGCACCCTCATCAAAAGCAAACGGTGATCGCATGGATATCGGGATGATTCGTGGCCTGGGCACCCTGGTGGTGATGGTGGCCTTCATCGGCCTGGCGTTGTGGGTGTTCAGCCCACGGCGCAAGGCCGAGTTTGACGAGGCGACCCTGCTGCCTTTCGCCGACGACCCGCAAGCGCTCCAGCACGTCGAGCAAGCCACCAGGGATGACAAGCAATGAGCACGTTCTGGAGCCTGTACGTCAGCGTCCTCAGCCTGGGCACGCTGTTTGCCATCACCTGGCTGCTGCTGTCGACCCGCAAGGGCCAGCGCAGCGAGCAGACCGAGGAAACCGTCGGCCACTCGTTCGACGGCATCGAGGAGTACGACAACCCGTTGCCCAAATGGTGGTTCATGCTGTTCATCGGCACCCTTGTCTTCGCCCTCGGTTACCTGGCGCTGTACCCGGGCCTGGGCAATTGGCAGGGCCTGCTGCCGGGCTACAACTACCTCGACAACGACCGGCAGACGCCCTTCGCCAACGGCAAGACCGGCTGGAGTTCCGTGCATGAATGGGAAAAGGAAATGGCCCAGTCGCAGGCGAAGTTCGGACCGATCTTCGCCACCTTCGCCGCGATGCCGATCGAGGACGTGGCCCGTGACCCGAAGGCCTTGAAGATGGGCGCTCGCCTGTTCGCCTCCAATTGCTCGGTGTGCCACGGCTCCGATGCCAAGGGCGCCTACGGCTTTCCCAACCTGACCGACGCCGACTGGCGCTGGGGCGGCACGCCTGACGCCATCAAGGCGTCCATCCTGAAAGGCCGCCAAGCGGTGATGCCAGGCTGGGCCGCCGTCATCGGCGAGCAAGGCGTGGCCGACGTGGCAGGTTTTGTGCTGAGCAACCTCGACGGCCGCACCCTGCCCGAAGGCACCAAGGCCGATGTGGCCAATGGCGCAAAACTGTTCGCCGCCACCTGCACGGCCTGCCACGGCCCGGCCGGCAAAGGCAATCCCGCCATGGGCGCGCCGGACCTGACGCACCCGGGTGCATTCATCTACGGATCAAACTTCGCCCAGTTGCAGCAAACCATCCGCCATGGCCGCCAGGGCCAGATGCCGGCGCAGGAGCAACTGCAGGGCAATGACAAGGTGCATGTGCTGGCGGCGTATGTGTACAGCTTGTCCCATGGCGATGAGAAGACTGAGGAGCACGTCAAGTCCGTCGAGCCCACCGCGCAGTGAACGCTGGGCAGGACTGTGTTTTTTCTGCTCTGGACAGAGGCCGTTGGTAGCCTAAGGCTTGCTCGTCACAAAGCCAAAGTAGTAACGTGACTACATTGAACTCAAGAAAGGGGAGTGCCCCATGACTATCACGACGATTTCCAGCCGCGAATTCAATCAGGACACAAGTGGTGCCAAAAAAGCAGCCCGCCAGGGACCGGTTTTCATCACCGATCGCGGCAAGCCCGCTCATGTGCTGCTAAGCATTGAGGACTACCAGAAACTGACAGGTCTCAACGCCGATATCGTTGACCTGTTGGTGATGCCGGAAGCGGCCGATATCGACCTCGAAACCAGGCGCGCCGTGATCACTCATCGACCTGTGGACCTCTCTTGATGTATTTGCTCGACACCAATGTCATCTCCGAACTTCGTAAACCCCGGGCAGACGCGAACGTGGTCGCCTGGGCCAAAAGCATTATCGCAACGCGCATGTTCATCTCGGCGATCACATTAAAAGAGCTGGAAACCGGCGTACTGCGCATGGAGCGACGAGACCCGGCGCAGGGCAAGGTGTTGCGTACCTGGCTCAAGCGCCACGTGATGCCGGCATTCGATGCCAGAATCCTGCCCGTTGACGCAGCCGTGGCATTGCGTTGCGCCAACCTGCATGTGCCCGACCAGGCCAACGAGAGTGACGCATTGATTGCCGCGACTGCGCTGGTACATGGACTCACCGTGGTCACCCGTAACATCAGTGACTTCCAATCCAGCGGCGTTCCACTGATCAATCCATGGGACCAATGACCGGCCGATGCCATGATGAGCAACCAGATACCGGTACATGACGTCACCCCGCCCGGGAAAACCGTTGATCTCTACGCGTCACGAGAGAAGATCTACACGCGCGCGTTCACCGGCCTGTTTCGCACTGTGCGCATGCTGGGTGGCGGCGCATTGCTGCTGCTGTATTTCGGCACTGTCTGGCTCGACTGGGGTGGCCATCAGGCGGTGTGGTGGAACCTGCCGGAGCGCAAGTTCTTCATTTTTGGCGCCACCTACTGGCCCCAGGACTTCATCCTGCTGTCGGGCATCCTGATCGTCGCGGCGTTTGGCCTGTTCTTCATCACCGTGTACGCCGGGCGCGTGTGGTGCGGCTATACCTGCCCGCAAAGCGTGTGGACGTGGATGTTCATGTGGTGCGAAAAGGTCACCGAGGGCGACCGCAACCAACGCATCAAGCTGGACCAGGCGCCGATGAGCGCCAGCAAATGTCTGCGCAAGTTGGCCAAGCACGCGCTGTGGCTGTTGATCGGCCTGGTTACCGGCCTGACCTTCGTCGGTTACTTCTCGCCGATCCGTGAGCTGGTGGTGGAGTTCTTCACCGGCCAGGCCGATGGCTGGGCGTATTTCTGGGTCGGTTTTTTCACCCTCGCCACCTACGCCAATGCCGGCTGGTTGCGTGAGCAGGTGTGTATCTACATGTGCCCGTATGCGCGCTTTCAGAGCGTGATGTTCGACAAGGACACCCTGATCGTGTCCTACGACCCGCGCCGTGGCGAAGTGCGTGGCCCGCGCAAAAAAGACAGCGACCACAAGGCCCAGGGCCTGGGCGATTGCATCGACTGCACGATGTGCGTGCAGGTATGCCCTACGGGTATCGACATCCGCGACGGCCTGCAAATCGAATGCATCGACTGCGCCGCCTGTATCGACGCCTGCGACGGCGTCATGGACAAAATGGACTACCCGCGCGGCCTGATCAGCTACACCACCGAGCACAACCTGTCCGGGCAGAAAACCCACACACTGCGCCCGCGCCTGATCGGTTACGCAGCGGTATTGCTGGCGATGATCAGCCTGCTGGCGGCGGCATTCCTCCTGCGTCCGCTGGTGAGCCTGGATGTGAGCAAGGACCGTGTGCTGTTTCGCGAAGACGCCGAAGGCCGCATCGAAAACGTTTACAGCCTGAAGATCATGAACAAGGACCAGCGCGACCACCTCTACGTGCTCAGTGCCAGCGGCCTGCCCGACCTCAAGCTGCAAGGCCGGTGTGAAATCAGGGTGGCCGCCGGCGATACCGTCAGCCTGCCGGTGGGGCTGTCGAGCGCGCCGCAGCAGCTGCCGTCGAGCGCCAACGAAGTGACATTCATCCTGACGGACGCCGATGACGCCAGCGTCCGGATTGAAGCCGGCAGCCGATTCATCGGCCCGCCCGTCCGATAACCAGAGAACCGAACCATGCCCCCAGCCACTGCCGCAAGCCCCTGGTACAAGCACCTCTGGCCCTGGATCATCATTGCGATCCTGGCCTGCTCGGTGACGCTGACCCTGTCGATGGTGACCATTGCGGTGAACAACCCGGACAACCTGGTCAACGACAATTACTACGAGGCCGGCAAGGGCATCAACCGCGCCCTGGACCGTGAACGCCTGGCCCAGACCCTGCAACTGCGCGGCAAGCTGCACCTGGACGAATTGACCGGTGAAATCGAGCTGCGCCTCACCGGCTACAGCAACCCGAACACCCTGCAACTCAACCTGATTTCCCCGACTCAGCCGCAGAAGGATCGCAGGATCAACCTGACCCGCAGCGACAGCGAACCTGGCCGCTACATCGGCCAGGTTACCGACAAGGTCGAGGGCCGGCGCTTCGTCGAACTGCTGGGGGTGGAAGGCAACCAGACCTGGCGACTGTTCGAAGAGGAAGACGTCAGCCACGACAAGGACCTGCTGCTGGGTGACGAACCGCTGCAGGGCGCCGAGGAGCTGAAGCAATAAAAACCCACGCCTCGCTCAAAATGCTCGCACAGAGGCGCTCCCAGCCATCCCAGATACCGACCATGACCAGCCTCTGCTACCACTGCGCCCTGCCCGTTCCAGCCGGCAGCCGCTTCACCGCGATGATCCTTGGCGAGCGCCGCGAGCTCTGTTGCCCGGGCTGCCAGGCCGTGGCCGAAGCCATCGTGGCCGGCGGGCTGCAACAGTATTACCAGCACCGCAGCGAAACCTCGGCCAACCCCGACACCCTGCCGGTGCAATTGCTGGACGAGCTGGCGCTGTACGACCGCGCCGACGTGCAAAAACCTTTCGTGCGCCACGACGGCGACCTGGCCGAAACCACCCTGCTGATGGAAGGCATCAGTTGCGCGGCCTGTGGCTGGCTGATCGAAAAACACCTGCGCCGCCTGCCTGCCGTGGCCGAGGCGCGGCTGAACCTGTCCAATCACCGGCTGCACCTGCGCTGGGCCGACGGGCAAGTGCCGCTGAGCCGGCTGCTCAGTGAGTTGCGCCATATCGGCTACGCCGCCCACCCGTATCAGGCCGACCGCGCCGCCGAGCAACTGGCCGGGGAAAACCGCCTGGCCCTGCGCCGACTCGGCGTCGCCGGCCTGCTGTGGTTCCAGGCAATGATGGCCACCATGGCGACCTGGCCGCAATTCAATGTCGACCTCAGCCCCGAGCTGCACGTGATCCTGCGCTGGGTCGCGATGTTTCTGACCACACCCATCGTGTTCTACAGCTGCGCGCCATTCTTCAAGGGCGCGATGCGGGATCTGCGCACGCGCCACCTGACCATGGACGTGTCGGTATCCCTGGCGATTGGCGGCGCGTACCTGGCCGGCATCTGGACCGCTGTCACCGGTACGGGCGAGTTGTATTTCGACGCGGTGGGCATGTTCGCGCTGTTCCTGCTGGCCGGGCGCTACCTGGAACGTCGCGCCCGGGAGCGCACGGCCGCCGCCACCGCGCAACTGGTCAACCTGTTGCCCGCTTCGTGCCTGCGCCTCAAGAGCGACGGCCAGAGCGAATGCATTCTGCTGCCCGAGCTGGCCCTGGGCGACCGTGTGCTGGTGCACCCCGGCGCGGTGCTGCCGGCCGACGGCGTGATCCTCGAGGGCCAGTCGAGCATCGATGAATCCCTGCTCACCGGCGAGTACCTGCCACAACCCCGGCAAGTCGGCGACAGCGTGACGGCCGGCACGCTCAACGTCGACGGCGCGCTGACCGTGCATGTGCGCGCCCTGGGCCACGACACGCAACTGTCCGCCATCGTGCGTCTGCTGGAACGCGCCCAGGCGGAAAAGCCACGCCTGGCGCAGCTGGCCGACCGCGCCGCACAGTGGTTCCTGCTGGGTTCATTGATGGCCGCCGCCGTGATCGGCCTGCTGTGGTGGCAGCTCGACGCGTCGCGGGCATTCTGGATCGTGCTGGCGATGCTGGTAGCGACCTGCCCGTGCGCCTTGTCGCTGGCCACGCCGACGGCGCTCACCGCCGCCACCGGCACCCTGCACAGCCTCGGCCTGCTGCTGACACGCGGCCATGTGCTCGAAGGCCTGAACCAGATCGATACGGTGATTTTCGACAAGACCGGCACCCTCACCGAAGGACGTCTGACCCTCAACGCCATCCGGCCTCTGGGCGAGCTGAACAGCGACCAATGCCTGGGCCTCGCCGCCGCCCTGGAAAACCGCTCCGAGCACCCGATTGCCCGCGCATTCGGCCGGGCGCCGCTGCCCGCCGTTGACGTGCGCAGCGCTGCGGGCCTGGGGCTGGAAGGTCGCGTGGGTGAACGCCTGCTGCGCATCGGCCAGCCTGCATACGTCTGCGAACTCAGCGGTTGCCCGCAGCCCGCCGTGCCGGAGCAAACCGGGCAGTGGCTGCTGTTGGGCGACCGCAGCGGCGCGCTTGCGTGGTTCGTGCTCGACGACCGCCTGCGCAGCGATGCGCCAGCGCTGCTCGCAGCGTGCAAGGCACGAGGCTGGCGCACGCTGCTGCTGTCGGGGGACAGCTCGCCGATGGTCGCCAGCGTCGCCGCAGCGTTGGGCATTGACGAAGCCCGCGGCGGCCTGCGCCCGGATGACAAGTTGCAAGTGCTGCAACGCTTGCACGCGCAGGGTCGCAAGGTGCTGATGCTCGGCGACGGTGTCAACGATGTGCCCGTACTGGCCGCCGCCGATATCAGCGTGGCCATGGGCTCGGCCACGGACCTGGCGAAAACCAGCGCCGACGCGGTATTGCTGAGCAATCGCCTGGACGCTCTGGTGCAGGCGTTCAGCCTGGCACGGCGGACCCGCCGGGTGATCATTGAAAACCTGCTGTGGGCCGGTCTGTACAATGGCTTGATGCTGCCGTTCGCCGCGCTGGGCTGGATCACGCCGATCTGGGCGGCAATCGGCATGTCTGTGAGTTCGTTGACCGTGGTACTCAACGCCCTGCGCCTGACACGCCAGCCGCGTGCGCCCTTCACGCCCTTTGCCAAACCGCCCCCTGCCGGCCTGAGCCGCGCAGGCCTGGAGTAGCGATGCCAGCTCTTTACATAATGATTCCGGCGGCGCTGCTGTTAGTGGGCGCGGCGATCTACCTCTTTTTCTGGGCGGTGGACAGCGGCCAGTACGACGACCTCGACGGCCCGGCCCACAGCGTGCTGTTCGACGATCAGGACTCAAACCACCTCGCCGCCATCGACAAGGCCCATCCACCGCAGCAACCGCCCAGGGATCCGCCCCATGCTTGACCTGGCGCCGCTGCTGATCTCCGCGCTGATCCTCGGCCTGCTGGGTGGCGGCCATTGCCTGGGCATGTGCGGCGGACTGATGGGTGCGCTGACCCTGGCGATTCCCGGCGCGCAACGCACCCGCCGTTTTCGCCTGCTGCTGGCGTACAACCTGGGGCGCATCCTCAGCTATGCCTGCGCCGGGCTGCTCATCGGCCTGGCCGGCTGGGCGGTGGCCAACAGCCCGGCGGCGATGGTCATGCGCGTACTGGCCGGTGGACTGCTGATCTGCATGGGCCTGTACCTCGCCGGTTGGTGGAGCGGCCTCACCCGCCTCGAAAGTCTGGGCCGTGGCCTGTGGCGGCATATCCAGCCGCTGGCCAACCGACTGTTGCCAGTGTCGAGCCTGCCGCGTGCCTTACTGCTGGGCGCACTCTGGGGCTGGTTGCCGTGCGGGCTGGTCTACAGCACCTTGCTGTGGGCCGCGAGCCAGGGCAATGCGGCCCACAGCGCATTGCTGATGCTGGCTTTCGGCGTGGGCACTTGGCCTGTGCTGTTGGCTACAGGCCTGGCGGCGGAGCGGGTCACCGCATTACTGCGCCGGCGCAGGGTGCGCGTGGCCGGTGGCGTGCTGGTGATGTTGTTCGGCCTCTGGACCCTGCCGGGCCCGCACCAGCACTGGCTGATGGGGCATTAGTCATTCCTGTGGCACAGCGCCACTCCCCGTTGATGCAAATCAACATGCCTGCCCCGCCCTGCCCCTAGACTCCGCCTATCAGCCTATCCGGGGGAGCGCCCGCATGCTCGACGCCATTTGTTGGGACACCGATCTGATTCGCCGCTACGACCTCGCCGGGCCGCGCTACACGTCCTACCCCACCGCCGTGCAATGGCACAACCAGATCGGCGCCGTCGAGCTGTTGCACGCGCTGCACGACAGCCGCAAGGCCGCGCGACCGCTGTCGCTGTACGTGCATGTGCCGTTCTGCGCGAACATCTGCTACTACTGCGCCTGCAACAAGGTGATCACCAAGGACCGTGGCCGCGCCAGGCCCTATCTGCAAAGTCTGACGCAAGAGATCGAGAAGGTCGCCTGCCACCTCGGCCCGAAACAGGTGGTGGAGCAACTGCATCTGGGCGGCGGCACTCCGACCTTCCTGAGCCACGACGAGCTGCGCCAGATGATGGGCAGCCTGCGCCGGCATTTCCATCTGCTGGAAGACGACTCGGGCGACTACGGCATCGAGATCGACCCGCGCGAAGCCGATTGGGCGACCATGGGCCTGCTGCGCGAGCTGGGGTTCAACCGGGTGAGCATCGGCCTGCAGGACCTCGACCCGCACGTGCAGCGCGCGGTCAATCGCCTGCAAAGCCTGGAGCAAACGCGCGCGGTGATCGACGCGGCGCGCACCCTGCAGTTTCGCTCAATCAATATCGACCTGATCTATGGCTTGCCCGAGCAGTCGCCGCTGAGTTTTGCCCACACCGTGGAGGAAGTCATCCGACTGCAACCGGACCGCGTGTCGGTGTTCAACTACGCGCACCTGCCGGAGCGCTTCATGCCCCAGCGGCGCATCAACAGCGATGACCTGCCCACCCCAGCCGCCAAACTGTTGATGCTGCAAACCAGCATTGAGCAGCTGACCCAGGCCGGCTACCGCTACATCGGCATGGACCATTTCGCCCTGCCGGACGACGAACTGGCCATCGCCCAGGAAGACGGCACCCTGCAACGCAACTTCCAGGGTTACACCACCCACGGGCACTGCGATTTGATTGGCCTGGGGGTGTCGGCGATCAGCCAGATAGGCGACCTGTACTGCCAGAACACCAGCGACCTCGGCGTCTACCAGAACGCGCTGGCGGGTGCGCAACTGGCAACCTGCCGTGGGCGGCTGTGCACCCCGGATGATCGACTGCGACGCGAGGTGATCCAGCAGTTGATCTGCCATTTTAAGCTCGACTTCGAGCACATCGAGCAGGCGTTCACCCTCGACTTTCGCGGCTATTTTGCCGCGCTGTGGCCGCAGTTGCAGACCATGGCCAGCGACGGCCTGATCAAGCTCGACGCCCGGGGCATCCGCGTACTGCCGGCCGGACGCCTGCTGGTACGCTCGCTGTGCATGCTGTTCGATGCCTACCTTGCACAGCAGAACCGGCAGCAGTTTTCGCGGGTGATCTGAGGCGTTACTTCGATGCCAGGCTCATGGCTTCCATCTGCGCGTCGGCAGGCTGGTCCTTCATGGCCTTGCCCAACTGCATCTGCACCATGGTCAGGCTGGCCTGCAACGTGGCGATGCTCGCCTGCAGGTTGGCGACCCGCGCCTGACGCGCCTCGGGTGTCATCGAATTGTCGGACTGGGCGGCAGCGACTTCGGCCTGCTTGTCGGCGATCTGTTTTTTCAGTTCACGGATCATTTTCAGCAGTTGCTTGACCGGGTCGGTCTGACTGCTGTTATCGATGTCCTTGTTCGAGTCGGTTTTGGCGGCACGAAAGCCGGCACTGGAGATCGACACGCTCACACCCTCGGTCACCTTGGTCTCGCTGACAGGTTTTTCGTCGTCGCGCGACGCTTCTGCCGCCGGGTTTTTCCTGAGGTCCGGCACCGTGGGAATGTTCACACTGGAAGGATTGAGGCCACCGATGGAAGACATGATCCGGGTCCTGCTTGAATGAAATAGGCCTTTGTATCGGCACCGATACACGAACCTTTATAGCGTCGGCGCTGATTTGTACGCGCTGGCCTCACCTACCCTCGGTGCGTTACCCTTACGTCTTATGTGTGATTTCCCACAAGGATTTAAGAAATGCCTGAGCCAGTCAAACTGCGCGCTCACAGCCAGGCTCACTGCAAGGATTGCAGCCTGGCCCCCCTCTGCCTGCCACTTTCGTTGAATCTGGAAGACATGGATGCGCTGGACGAGATCGTTAAACGCGGGCGCCCGCTGAAGAAAGGCGAGTTTCTGTTTCGCCAGAGCGACCGGTTCGATTCCGTCTACGCAGTACGCTCGGGCGCATTGAAAACCTTCAGCCTGAGCGGCAGCGGCGAAGAACAGATCACGGGTTTTCACCTGCCCAGCGAACTGGTCGGGCTGTCAGGCATGGACACCGAGATGCACCCGGTGTCGGCCCAGGCAATGGAGACCACCTCGGTGTGCGAAATCCCCTTCGAGCGCCTGGATGAACTGGCCCTGCAACTGCCGCAACTGCGCCGCCAGTTGATGCGCGTGATGAGCCGCGAGATTCGTGATGACCAGCAGATGATGTTGCTGTTGTCGAAGAAAACCGCCGACGAACGCATCGCCACCTTCCTGGTCAACCTCTCGGCGCGCTTCAGGGCGCGCGGGTTCTCGGCCAACCAGTTCCGCCTGAGCATGTCGCGCAATGAAATCGGCAACTACCTGGGCCTGGCGGTGGAAACCGTGTCCCGGGTTTTCACGCGTTTTCAACAGAGCCAATTGCTGGCCGCCGAGGGCAAGGAAGTGCACATCCTCGATCCGATCCAGCTGTGCGCGCTGGCCGGCGGTTCCCTGGAAGGCTGATCCAGACACCTGCGGCCAAGCGCGCCGGCGACGCCGCAGGTATACTTCGCGTCCGTTTTCCTCCCAGGACCCTCGACGATGATCCTCGATTCGTTCGACATCAAATCCCTGATCCGCCCCGTCATCGACTTCCCCAAGCCTGGGGTGATTTTCCGTGACATCACGCCGCTGTTCCAATCACCCCGCGCTCTGCGCCTGGTGGCCGATACCTTTGCCCAGCGCTACGTCGAGGCCGATTTCACGCACATCGGCGCAATGGATGCGCGCGGTTTCCTGATCGGCTCGATCATCGCCTACCAGTTGAACAAACCGCTGATCCTGTTCCGCAAGCAAGGCAAATTGCCGGCCGACGTGCTGGCCGAGGGTTACCAGACCGAATACGGCGAGGCCTTTCTGGAAGTGCACGCCGACAGCCTGTGCGAAGGCGACTCGGTGCTGATGTTCGATGACCTGATCGCCACCGGCGGCACCCTGATTGCGGCAGCGAACCTGGTGCGACGCATGGGCGCGCAGATCTTTGAAGCAGCGGCGATCATTGATTTGCCGGAGCTGGGTGGGTCGCAGCGTTTGCAGGCTATGGGGATTCCCACGTTCTGCCTGACGCAGTTTGCGTTGACCGAAAAATAGCGGTTAAGCCCCAAATCAAAATGTGGGAGGGGGCTTGCCCCCTCCCACATTTTTATTGGGTGTGCACCTTGAGGCTTGCGGTATTGCCTAGAGCGCGATGGGCTTGCGGCCGGCGAACGAGTGCGCCAGGGTGCCGCCGTCCACCAGTTCCAGCTCGCCACCCAGTGGCACGCCGTGGGCGATGCGCGAGGTGATCAGGCCTTTGTTGGTCAGCAACTGCGCGATGTAATGCGCGGTGGCCTCGCCTTCCACGGTCGGGTTGGTGGCCAGGATCACTTCGGTGAACGTGCCCTGCTCCTGGATCCGCGTCACCAGTTGCGGAATGCCGATGGCCTCCGGTCCCAGGCCGTCCAACGGCGACAGGTGGCCCTTGAGCACGAAGTAACGGCCGCGATAGCCGGTCTGCTCCACCGCGTATACGTCCATCGGCCCTTCCACCACGCACAGCAAAGTGTCGTCGCGGCGCGGGTCGGCGCATTGCGGGCAGAGTTCTTCTTCGGTGAGGGTGCGGCACTGACGGCAATGGCCTACGCCTTCCATGGCCTGGTTCAGGGCCTGGGCCAGACGGATGCCACCGCTGCGATCACGCTCCAGCAGTTGCAGCGCCATGCGCTGGGCGGTTTTCTGGCCGACGCCCGGCAAAGTGCGCAGGCCGTCGATCAGTTGGCGAATCAGGGGGCTGAAGCTCATGGGCGAAGGGTCCGACAAAACAACGAGACGCGGTTTATACCCGCGCCTCGGATTAGCGTCAAATGCTCAATCCTGCGCGACGCGTACCACCAACTTGCCGAAGTTGCGTCCTTCGAGCAAACCGATAAACGCCTCGGGCGCCTGTTCCAGGCCGTCGACCACGTCCTCGCGGAACTTGATCTTGCCCTCACGCACCCATGGCGCCATGGCGCTGAGGAATTCTGGCTGGCGGTCGCCATAGTCGTCGAACACGATAAAGCCCTGAATACGCACACGCTTGGTCAGCAGGGTGCGTTGCAGCGCCGGCAGGCGATCAGGGCCGGTGGGCGCTTCGTTGGCGTTGTAACCGGCGATCAAGCCACACAGGGGAATGCGCGCCTTGGCATTGAGCAACGGCAGCACCGCATCAAACACCTTGCCGCCGACGTTTTCGTAATAAATATCGACGCCGTTGGCACAAGCCACGGCCAGCTCGTTGGCGAAATCCTCGCTCTTGTGGTCGACGCAGGCGTCAAAACCCAGCTCGTCCACCACGTAGCGGCATTTTTGCGCACCGCCGGCGATGCCGACCACGCGCAGGCCCTTGAGCTTGGCCACCTGCCCCACCACCGAGCCCACCGCGCCGGAGGCCGCCGCCACCACGAGGGTTTCGCCGGTCTTGGGCTGGCCAATGTCCATCAAGCCCATGTAGGCGGTCATGCCCGGCATACCCAGCACGCCCAGCGCCATCGACGGGCTGGCCAGGCCATTGGGCACCGGCACCAGGTTACTGCCATCGCAAATGCTGTGGCTCTGCCAGCCGGTGGAACCGACCACCAGGTCGCCCACTTCGAATTTCGGATTGCGCGATTGCTCGACGCGGCTGACGGCGCCGCCGGTCATTACCTCGTCGATTTCCACCGGCGCCGCGTAAGACGGTGCGTCGCTCATGCGGCCACGCATGTAGGGGTCGAGGGACAGGTACAGCGTCTTGAGCAGCACCTGGCCGTCCGCCAGCTCCGGCAGCGTCACCCGTTCCAGGCGGAAGTTTTCCGGCGTCGGTGCGCCCTGGGGGCGCGAAACCAGGACGATGCGCTGGTTGAGAGTCGGTTCTTGAGACATCAGGGTGCTCCTTATCGAAATCATCGGTATAGGGTGCAGACCGCGAGTGTCATGCCGGGGTTCGATCGGATCGGCACAAACAAAAATGCCAGGCGCAAGGCCTGGCATTGACGTACAGCCCAGGCTGAACGATCAGAACGGCAGCTTCATTCCCGGTGGCATCTGCATGCCGGCGGTCATGCCGGACATTTTGTCCTGGCTGTTGGCTTCGATCTTGCGCACGGCGTCGTTGACGGCCGAGGCAAACAGCGCTTCGAGCATTTCCAGGTCATCTTCGCCCACGCCCGGCAGCACGCTTGGGTCGATGCTCACGCGCTTGATGTCGTGACGACCCGTCATTACCACGCTGACCATATCGCCACCGGCCTTGCCGGTGACTTCGGCGTTGGCCAGTTCTTCCTGCATCTTGGCCATCTTTTCCTGCATCTGCTGCGCCTGCTTCATCAGGCCGGCCATGCCACCTTTCATCATGGGAATCACCTCAAAAGTACGTGGATCAAACAGTTAACAGCCCGGTGTCATGACGCTTGGGTCACCGGAGCCTCGACAGGTTCAATAGTATCGTGACGCACCACCGCACCGAACTGCTGCATCATCTGCTGGACGAGCGGATCAGCCTGGATCGACTGTTCGGCATCGCGCTGGCGGTTGATGCGCCGACGGGTCGCGGCCTGGGCCGGGGTTTCCTGCTCGGGCTTGATCAGCTCGATGGCGATGGTCAACGTGCGCCCGTGGTACTGGTTGAGCGCATCGTTGAGCCGGCGCTGCTGGGTCGCATTGAACAGGGCGCTGTGGGCCGGGTCCAGGTGCAGCAGCCAGTGGTCGCCGTCGATGGCGATCAGGGTGCAGTTGGCGGCGATGCTGCCGGTCATGCCGGAAATCGGCAGTTTCGGGAACAACTCCAGCCATTGCAGCGCCAGACCGGTGGCCGGGGCCGCGGCGGGTTCCGCCTCGGGCTCCGGGGCCGGTTCGGCGACGTGCTCACTGGCCAATTCGTCCAGGTAGCTGTAGGCCGAATCCATATCCGGCTCGATGTAATCTTCGTCCAGCGGCGGTTCGTCGTCGAGGTCGATAGCCGGAACGGCGGCTTCAACCTGCGCAACGGTCGGTTCGGGAACTGGCGCGGATACCCACTCGGGGGCATCCGGCACCACGCTGTCCGGGGTCGGCGTGGGCATCGGCGTCAGTTCGGGCTGCTCGCCGGTGGTTTCCAGTACGGGTTCCACGGCGTGCTGCTGTTCGGGTTCGGGCTCGGCTGGGGCCGGCTCGTTCCAGGGCAGATCGACAATCGCCTCGGGCTCATCGGGTTCGACCACGACCGGCGCCGGCTCGGGTAATGGCTCTGGCTCTGGCGCCGGCTCAGGCACAACAGGCGCAGTCGCCAGCGGCGCAACCACCGCCGCACCCGCCACGGATTTGGCGGAATCAACTGTGGCCTGGCTGATCCCCACTGGCTTTAGCGGCTGCCTCGGCGCGTCGGCCGAGTCGGCGGGCCGGAAGGCCAGCATGCGCAACAGCACCATCTCGAAGCCACCGCGCGGGTCCGGCGCCAGCGGCAGGTCGCGGCGACCAATCAGGCCCATCTGGTAATAGAACTGCACATCTTCGGCCGGCAGCGCTTGGGCCAGGGCCAAAACGCGGTCACGGTCACCATGGCCGTTGTCGACGCCTTCAGGCAGCGCCTGGGCGATGGCGACGCGGTGCAACACGTTGAGTATTTCCGAGAGCACGCCGTTCCAGTCCGGGCCCTGCTCCGACAAATGGCGCACCGCTTCGAGCAGTGCCTTTGCGTCGCCCTCGATCAGCGCGTGCAGCACGTCGAACACCTGGCCGTGGTCCAGGGTGCCCAGCATGGCGCGCACATCGGCGGCCATGACCTTGCCTTCACCGAAGGCGATGGCCTGGTCGGTGAGGCTCATGGCGTCGCGCATCGAGCCATCGGCGGCGCGGCCGAGCAGCCACAGTGCGTCGTCCTCGAACGGTACGTTCTCGACGCCGAGCACGTGGGTCAGATGCTCGACCACGCGCTCCGGGGTCATGTTTTTCAGGGAGAATTGCAGGCACCGCGACAAAATCGTCGCAGGAAGTTTCTGCGGGTCGGTGGTGGCCAGGATGAATTTGACGTAGGGCGGCGGCTCTTCCAGGGTTTTCAACAGCGCGTTGAAGGAATGGCTGGACAGCATGTGCACTTCGTCGATCAGGTAGACCTTGAAGCGGCCGCGGCTGGGGGCGTACTGCACGTTGTCGAGCAGTTCGCGGGTGTCCTCGACCTTGGTGCGGCTCGCGGCGTCGATCTCGATCAGGTCGACGAAGCGCCCTTCGTCGATCTCGCGGCACACCGAGCAGGTACCGCAGGGTGTGGAGGTAATACCGGTTTCGCAGTTCAGGCACTTGGCGATGATGCGCGCGATGGTGGTCTTGCCCACCCCCCGCGTACCGGTGAACAGGTAGGCATGGTGCAGCCGCTGGCTGTCCAAGGCATTGATCAGAGCCTTGAGCACATGGGTCTGGCCGACCATTTCGCGGAACGAGCGCGGGCGCCATTTACGTGCAAGAACCTGATAACTCATCGAAAACCGTCGCAACTGGGAAGCGGAAGCCGGTAATGCTAGCGGAGCAAGGGGGAAATTGCATCCGGCACGCTAGTCTAATCTGACTAAGCTGTGCTCAACAGCCTCTCGAAGGCCTGAACATGGAGGGCATATGCGCGTAGTTCTGGGCGCTTTATGGATGATAGCCACGGCCACCCTGGCGGCCCCTGCGCCGCTGCGTTTCTCGGTTTCCGACAGCTGGGCGATGCCGGTGGTGCAACTGGAGGGCGGCGTGCCCACCCAGGGCATTGTGTATGACCTCGTGTCCAGCCTGGCCACCCAGGTCGGTCGCCCCATCAGCTTCCATGTGCTGTCGCGGGTGCGGATTGCCGCAGCCATGGCCCATGGCGACATTGATGTGCGCTGTTACGTCGCCCAGGCCTGGGTCAACGACCTGTCGGGCAACTTCAGCTGGAGCGTGCCGCTGATGGTGCAGCGCGATGTGCTGGTCAGCGTCAACAGCCAGCCGGTCAAGGTGGACGAACTGGCCGCGCAACCGATCGGCACGGTGCTCAACTACCGCTACCCCCTCCTCGACCTGCTGTTTGCCAGCGGCCAGCTCAGCCGCGACGATGCCCGCAGCGAGGAACAGGTGCTGCAAAAGCTGGTGGCCGGGCGCTTCGACTATGCGGTGATGAATGAATGGATCGTCGATCGCTTCAATCAGAAAGTCCCGGTTGGGCAGCGTTTGCACAAGGTGGCGACGATTGAAGAGCAAGACCTGAGGTGCATGGTGCGCAATGCCCCGGACGTGCCGGTGCAACAGATCCTGCGCACCTTGCAGCAAATGAAGAAGTCGGGGGAAATCGACGGCATTATCCAGCTGTACACCGGGCGCCCCGCCGCCAATGCCCCGGCGGACTGAAGACCAGCAAGGGAGTTTGCTTAACTCAGAAAACCCATGTGGGAGGGGGCTTGCCCTCTCCCACATTTGGATTGTCTGTGTCGTTGAGGTCAGCTTTTCGGCGCAGTCAACCGAGCGTACTGATCCTGGCTGATCCAGCCGGTGTAGGTATGATCACGGGCATTGGTGAACTCGACCTGGGCCCAGCCATCCTGGAAGGCCAGCACACCCACCACATCGTGCCTGATGATATAAGGCCGCTTGGCGGCCGCGGCTCCCGGCGATTCAAGCAGGTAGGCCTTGTCGGTCGACACGGTCACCAGACCGATCCACTTCGTATCGGCGGTCTCGCTCAAGTCCAGGCCGGTGGCGATCTCGGGCATCAGCACATTCATGCAACCAGGGTGCTGACGGCCCTGCTCCACGGTCAACGTTACGCCATCGGCTGACGGCGCCACGCTGCCGGGGTAGGCGGCGTCGAGCCAGGTGGTCAGCGCGTCGGGCTTGCCTTGCAGGTAGAACGCGCAACCGCGCGTCACGCCCTCGCCCATTTCTTCTGCGTAATAGCCTTCGACCTCATGCTGCGGCGTCACGGCGAGCATCAAGCCTTCGTATCTGCCCGAATGCAGTTGGGCCGAACCCGCCAAGGCCGGGCCAACGACGCATAACGACAACACACCCATCGCCAGAAAACGGATCATTCTGTTTTTCCCCACATTCACTATCAAGTCCGCGCTTGCCAGGCGATAAAGCAGAGGGCTGGCGGACGCTAACAAGTTGATTTGGGGTTGTCCATAGGCTGTTTCCTGGCGAGAAACAACCTATGCGGGACGCTACTGACCGGCTTGCAGCTTTTCATAAGCCTTTTTGATTCGCTGATCGTAATCGCCGTATTGCGGACCGTTGTAGTTGCGGGCCATCCCCATATAATCCCGGGTCTTCATGGCTTTGACCAACACCGCATTCTTGCTGCAGAAACCGACAAATGCGTTCAGTTGCTGGCCGGCGTTAAGCTTCATCGCGGCAACAAAATCAAACACATCCTTGAAGCCGCAGGCGGCAAAATTGAAACCCATGATTTGAAACATGCCGTAGGACGCGGACATCAATGCGGCCTTCTGGTCCAGGCTGTAGGCCGCCCGCAAGGTCTGCCAGGCGGTGGCCTGATCCTTGTTATTGATTCGCCATTGCGTGTCGGCCTTGGCCATATAGGGTGCTGAAAGATTGGGATGGGTACTGTCGTACTTTTTCTGGGTGTATTTGTGGAAGATGTGCCGCTCGTAGGCGAGCACCGGGAATTTTTCCGGCCCGAACCCGGACCGCCCACCCGACTCCACAATGGCGAACGCCTTGATGATGTTCACCTCGATACCGTTGCCCAACGCGAGCGCAGCCTGCTTGAAGTCAGCCTCGCTGAGGGTCACGTTACCGTCGCAGGTGGCTTGGGTGACCAACGGCTGCTTGTCCGATACCGCCTGAACCGGCGACTGAACCGTCGCAGCGGATTGTCCGCCCGTACGCGCAGCTTCGATCAACCCTTTGAACGTCCTTCCGCCCGGATCGATGACGCCATCAGGGCTGGCGACATTGAGGCGATTCTTTTGAAAGTCGACGATACGTTGGTTCAACAGCGGGCCCGACTTGCCGTCCACCACCAGGGGAGAAACGGATGAGGGGGCGATCAGATTGAACAGCTGCTGGATGTACCTGACATCGACCGGCGCATTGCTGGCTTTACCGACGGTACCGACTGAAGCACCGATAGAACCGGATAAATCTGGAGAAATGGTCATGGCAATCATCCTAAACCTTCAGGAAATGAGCGCCTTCACTTCATCACTACTCCAGCACTGAGGTCATTTGCATGATTGAAATTAGCAGGCAGTTTGACGTTGTCCAGCCGGAATCGTCCGCGCCATGAAAAATGGGCAGAGGGCTGAATAAAGGGATGGGGAGTTGAATCTGGAGGGAGAGCGTTATGGAGGCAACCCCACCAGCCACACCCCGGCACACAATGTTCCCGCTGTGGCTGCTGCCTTCCGGCTCTGACCAGGTTCACGGGTAATCGTTGCGGGGGGACCGATGGGGTCACCATAACGACGCCTGCCTCTCGGCAAGCGGGGCCATTGTACCGATCTCATCGGAAGTTACAACCGTTGGTGCCGGATTAAAAATATCCGCTGGTTCAAGCACTTGCCACAGACTTGCGCCTCACCACTGTCGCTCTTTCATTTTGCCAGCAGGACCTCATCAGCCCGGCCGCCCTCTTCCTGAATCACCAGGTGAATGAAGTGCAGCTTGGCGATCACCGCAGGCGGCAGCACAAAGGGGTAGAAATCCGGCTGGCCCATGCTGCGTGACAGTTCGTTGAGCATGCCGGCCAGTTCGATCCAGGCGTTGACGAACGACAGGAACGCCGGGCCGCCGGGATGCTCGGGGTCGTAGAGGGTGGTGAGGGGGAACGGCTGGTAATCCAGGTCCATCTCACGGGCACTCATGCCAAAGCCCAGGGCGGTGTCGACGGCGTCCATCATGTGCAGGTAGTGGGCCCAGGTTTCCGCCCAGTCTTCCCACGGGTGCATGGTGGCGTAGGCACTGACGCAGGTCTGCTGCCAGTCGGCACGCGGGCCGTGCTGGTAGTGCTGGTCGAGCGCCTCGGCATAACTGGCGCGTTCGTCGCCGAACAGGTCGCGATATGGCTGCAGCCAGTGGCTGTTGGCGATCAGACGATCCCAGTAATAATGGCCGACTTCATGACGAAAATGCCCCAGCAAGGTGCGGTAGGGTTCGTGCATCTGCACGCGGACCTTCTCGCGGTGGGCGTCGTCGGCTTCCTTGATGTCGAGGGTGATCAGGCCGTTGGCATGTCCGGTGGTGGGTGCATTGCCTTCAAGGTCGACACCGACGAAGTCGAAGGCCAGGCCCGCCTCTTCATCCACGCTTTTGGGCACCACTTGCAGGCCCAGGCTGATCAACTGTGCGACGAGCCGACGCTTGGCCGTCTCGACCTTGCCCCAGCGTTCGTGATTTTCTGCAATCGACAGGTCAGGAATGGTGCGGTTCAGGCTGCAGGCCACGCACAGCGTGTCGGTGCTGTGGGCCGGGATCAGCCAGTTGCACGCCGCCGGGGTGTCGAGGTTGGCGCAACGGCGAAAGGCGCCGGCGTCGAGGTTGTCATCCATCTGCCAGGTATCGTCCACCGGGCCCGGATGCAGCGACGACAGACGGCTCTGCTGCGGGTGATAGCCCAGCAGGGCCGAGCAGGTCAGGCACTGGCTGTTGCGAAAAAACAGCGACTGGCCGCAGCGGCATTGCCAGACCTTGCTGTTACGCGAGGATCCGGCCATGAACGGGGCGGCGATGCGCGAACTGAGTTGCTCGAAGTAGCGGAACATGGCGATCTCTCACGGGAAGACAGAGACTAGATCACCTTGCGCACGGGATCGTTCCCGCGCGCAGCGTCAGGCTTTGCCGTACTTGCTCAGGAACGCCACAAAGGCGGCCTCATCCAGCACTTTGAGCCCCAGCTCGCTGGCCTTGGCCAACTTGGATCCTGCCCCCGGCCCAGCCACCACGCAGTGGGTTTTCGCCGACACGGAACCGGCCACCTTGGCGCCCAGGCTTTCGAGCTTTTCCTTGGCAACGTCACGGCTCATCAGTTCCAGAGAACCGGTGAGGACCCAGGTGTGCCCGGCTTCCGGCAGGCCTTCGACCACCTTTTTCTCGCTCTCCCAGTGCATGCCGAAGGCCTTGAGCTGCTGCTCGATGGCCAACGCGTGGCTGGCGTTTGCCGGGTTATCAAAGTACTCGCGCACCGCCTTGGCCTGCTTCTCGGGCAGTGCCTGACGCATGTCGAGCCAGTCGGCCTTGATTACGCCTTCGAGGCTGCCGAACTTGTCGGCGAGCTTCTGCGCCGCGCCCGGGCCGACGGACGGTACGTGCAGTTTGTCGAGCAAGCCGCCCAGGGTGGTGCTGGCGGCGAACTCGGCGCTCAGGTCGCCCTGATCCTGCAACTGCAGGCCGCATTCGTCCGGCGACAGCAGCGCGCCGATAACCTGCCGGTTATGAGCGTCTTCGAAGAAGCTATGAATCTCGTGCGCCACTTCCAGGCCCACGTCCGGCAAGTACGTCAGCACCTGCGGCAAGGCCTGCTGCACCCGCTCCAGCGAGGCCAGGGAGCGTGCCAGCACCTTGGCGGTCTCCTCGCCCACATCGGGAATGCCCAGAGCGTAGATAAACCGCGCCAGGGTCGGCGTCCTGCTGTTTTCAATCGCGGTGATCAGCTTCTTGCTGGAAATATCGGCGAAGCCTTCCAGGTCGATGATCTGCTCGTACGTGAGCTTGTAGAGGTCGGCTGGCGAACCGATGAGTTTTTCATCCACCAGTTGCTCGATGGTCTTGTCGCCCAGGCCGTCAATGTCCATGGCCCGGCGCGAGACAAAATGGATAATCGCCTGCTTGAGCTGCGCACCACAGGCCAGGCGGCCGACGCAACGGTACACCGCGCCCTCGCTGACGGTTTCCTTGCCCTTGCTGCGCTTGACCAGCTGCGTGCGCTCCACGTGGGAACCGCACACCGGGCAACGCTCGGGGATCTGCACCGCGCGGGCGTGCTCGGGGCGGCGTTCGGTCACCACCGAGACCACCTGCGGGATCACGTCTCCGGCGCGGCGGATGATCACCGTGTCGCCGATCATCAGGCCCAGGCGCGCCACTTCATCCATGTTGTGCAAGGTGGCGTTGGACACCGTCACGCCGGCCACTTTCACCGGCTTCAGGCGCGCCACCGGGGTGACGGCGCCGGTACGGCCGACCTGAAACTCCACATCGAGCAGCTCGGTGAGTTCTTCCATGGCCGGAAATTTATGGGCAATGGCCCAGCGCGGTTCGCGGGCACGAAACCCCAGTTCGCGCTGGGAGGCAATGCGGTTGACCTTGAACACCACGCCGTCGATTTCATAGGGCAGGCTGTTACGCCGCTCGCCGATGTCGCGGTAGTAGTCAAGGCAATCCTGAATGCCCTTGGCCAGTTTCAGTTCGTGACTGATCGGCAGGCCCCACTGCTGCAGTTGCTGCAGGTTGCCGATATGGCTGTCGCTGATATCCGCCGTCACCTGGCCGATGCCATAACAGCAGAATTCCAACGGGCGACTGGCGGTGATCTTCGAGTCCAACTGGCGCAGGCTGCCGGCTGCCGCGTTGCGCGGGTTGGCGAAGGTCTTGCCGCCGACTTCCAGCTGCGACGCGTTGAGCCGCTCGAAACCGGCCTTGGACATGAACACTTCGCCGCGCACTTCCAGCGTCGCCGGCCAGCCGCTGCCATGCAGTTTGAGCGGGATATTGCGCACGGTGCGCACGTTGACGCTGATGTCTTCGCCGGTGGTGCCGTCGCCACGGGTGGCGCCACGCACCAGCTCGCCGTCCTGATACAAAAGGCTGACCGCCAGGCCATCGAGCTTGGGTTCGCAGCTGTACTCGACAGCGCCAAAGAGGTCGCCGGCCGGCAGGTCCAGACCTTCGGTCACGCGCCGATCAAACTCCAGCATGCTGTTCTCATCGAACGCGTTGCCCAGGCTGAGCATGGGAATCTCATGGCGCACCTGGGTAAACGCCGACAGCGCCGCACTGCCCACCCGCTGAGTCGGCGAATCGCGCGTCACCAGATCAGGATGCTCGGCCTCCAGGGCCTTGAGTTCGTGGAACAGGCGGTCGTACTCGGCGTCCGGAATGCTCGGCTCGTCGAGCACGTGGTAGCGGTAGTTGTGCTGATCCAGTTCAGCGCGCAGCTCGAGAATGCGGGTGTGGGCGGCGGTCATGGGTGTTCTCTCATAAAGCAAAAGAGCAGCCGAAGCTGCTCAATATGTTAGTGCACGGATTCTACAGACAACGCTTAAGATCGAACCTCAGCGTTTCTGTGTCAGGGCGCGACGCTCGAACTCGACGATGCGCTGACGGTAATGCTCGATGGTCTGGGCGGTCAGCACGCTGCGCTGGTCGTCCTTAAGTTCGCCGTTGAGTTCCTGGGACAGCTTGCGGGCTGCCGCCACCATCACGTCGAACGCCTGTTTCGGGTGACGCGGGCCTGGCAGGCCAAGGAAGAAACTCACCGCCGGGGTGCTGAACAGGTCGATGTCGTCCAGGTCGAAGGTGCCCGGCTTGACCGCGTTGGCCATGGAGAACAGCACTTCGCCGTTACCGGCCATGCTTTCGTGACGATGGAAAATATCCATCTCGCCAAAGCGCAGGCCGCTTTCGAGAATGTTCTGCAACAGCGCCGGGCCTTTGAAACCACCGGCGTCGCGGCAGATCACGCTGATCACCAGCACTTCCTCGGCGGCTGGCTGGTCGCTGACCGACTGGCGCGAGGCCTGCTTGCCAATGTTTTCATCGGGGAAATCATCGTCGCGGCTGCTGAAGCTCGGGCCTTCTTCCACGTCGAGGTTCAAGTCACCCTGATGCGGTTCGGCGGCGCCTGCACTGCCGCGCTTGCCACGCCTGGACGGCTCGCGGGCTTCACGCTGCGGCGCGCTCATCGACGGCAGGTCGTGCTCATCGAGCTGCGGCTCTTTATGGGTATCGAGCACACGGGGCGGCCCCAGCAGCTCGGCGCTGCCGTCGTCGTCGGGCAAGTTGGACAGGTTGCGGTCCAGACGAAACTTAAGCTTGCCCTTGCCACCGCGCATGCGGCGCCAGCCATCAAAAAGAATACCGGCAATCACAATGATGCCGATGACGATCAGCCACTCGCGCAGACCGATTTCCATGTAATCCCGTGCCTCTAATAAAAAATGCTGAAAAATAAGGGGTTTAGCACCGTGCAAACCGCTTTAAAACGTGGCGCCAACTCTATGTTCTGACTGACGTTTTGCCCACGTACACGAAAATTGACATTAAACTAGCACGACCAAAGATAACTTTACACCGTCTGTCAAAATGCCTTGAACAAATATGTCCATTTGCTACTTTCTCCAGACCGGTAAAACGCCCTCTATCGCACCCTGCATTTGCGTCGATGGCCGCGCTCAAGATTCCACCATCTTCAGCGCTTCTTCGACATCCACCGCCACCAATCGCGAACACCCCGGTTCGTGCATCGTCACCCCCATCAGTTGATCGGCCATTTCCATGGCGATCTTGTTGTGGGTGATATAGATGAACTGCACCGTCTGGGACATCTCCTTGACCAGGCGCGCATAGCGCCCGACGTTCGCATCATCCAGCGGCGCATCCACTTCGTCGAGCATGCAGAACGGCGCCGGGTTGAGCTTGAAGATGGCAAATACCAGCGCCAGTGCGGTCAGGGCTTTTTCGCCGCCGGACAACAAATGGATGGTGCTGTTCTTCTTGCCCGGCGGGCGCGCCATGATCGTCACCCCTGTATCGAGTAGATCTTCGCCCGTCAGTTCCAGATAAGCGCTGCCACCGCCGAAAACTTTCGGGAATAACGCCTGTAAACCGCCATTAATCTGATCAAAGGTATCCTTGAAGCGGTTGCGGGTTTCCTTGTCGATCTTGCGGATCACGTTTTCCAGGGTATCCAGCGCTTCGACCAGGTCGGCGTCCTGAGCATCCAGATAACGTTTGCGCTCGGACTGCTGCTGGTATTCGTCGATGGCCGCGAGGTTGATCGCGCCCAGGCGCTGAATGCGCGCGGCAATGCGTTCGAGTTCTTCTTCGGCGTCTTTCTCGTTGGCCTGGGCAGTCAGGGTGTTGAGCACGCCGTGCAGGTCATAGCCGTCTTCGAGCAACTGGTCCTGCAGGGTCTTGCGGCGCACCGTGAGGGATTGCCACTCCATGCGCTGTTGTTCGAGCTGGCCACGGATCAACTGCGATTGCTGCTCGGCCTGGGTGCGACGCTTCTCGGCGTCGCGCAATTCGCGGTCGGCATCTTCCAGGGCGATCTGCGCGGTCTTGAGTTCTTCGTCCACGCTCATGCGCTTGTCGAGCAGCTCTTCGAGTTTGAGGCGCAGCTCTTCCAGCGGCGCTTCGCCCTCCTCCAGGTTCAGGCTCAGTTGCTCGCGTTTTTCGGTAAGGCGTTCGGACTGCATCTCCAAACGTTCGAGGGCCTGGGCAGTGGACGCATGCTGGGCGCGCAACGAGCCCAGGCGCACCGCCAACTGATGGGCGTGATCCTTGTGTTGCCGGGCTTCCTGACGCACGCGATCGAGGCGTTCGCGCAGGCTGTCGCGCTGGGCCAGCAGCAGCTCGCGCTGTTCGGTGTCCAGCGCCATGCTGTCGAGGGCTTCCTGCAACTGCAGGCGCGCTTCGCCGATCTGTTCGTGTTCGAGGGCACGCTGCTCGCCCATCTCGGCGACTTCTTCGTCGAGACGCGTGCGGCGCAGCGTCAGTTGCTCGGCCTTGACCTTGCTCGCCGAGAGCTGCGCCTTCAATTCGCCCTGCTGGCGCGCTTCGTCCTGCAACAGACGGCGCAGGTGCTCGCGGCCGGTTTCCTGCTGGCGCTGGGTGGCGCGCAGGGTTTGCAGTTCGGTTTCCAGGCGTTCCAAGGTGGCTTCGCGTTCCTCGCGCTCGGCACTCAGGTTGACGATTTCCTGGCCACGGGCCAACACGCCGCTTTCGGCTTCGCTGGCGCGGCGTACGCGCAGGAAGTGACGGCCGACCCAGTAGCCATCGCGGCTGATCAGGCTGTCGCCCGCCGCCAACTGGCTGCGCTGGGCCAGCGCCTCGTCGAGGGATTCAACCGGCCTGACCTGGCCCAGCCACGGCGACAGGTCAACGGCCGCCTCGACCTTGTCCAGCAGGCTGCCCGGCACCCGTTTGCCATCGGCGTCCGGGCTGAGCAGGCGCAGATCGCCCTGGGCAAAGCCGGCCAGGTCAAAGCCGGCGAAATCATCCACCAACACCGCTTGCAGGTCGGCACCCAAAACGGTCTCCACTGCCAATTCCCAACCGGCGTCCACCTTCAGGCCTTCGGCCAGGCGCGGACGTTCGGCCAGGTGCTGGTCGCGCAGCCATTCGGCGGTGCCGGTGCCCGGGTCAAGGGCGGCTTGCTGCAAGGCCTCAAGCGACGCCAGCCGGCCATTGAGCCGCTGCAGATCGCCCTGGGCCTGCTGCTGGGCCTGGGTCGCCGTGTGCAATTGCTGACGCAGTTGCTCCAGGCGCTCCACTTGCTGTTCTTCACTGGCTTCGAGCTCTTCGAGAGTCATCTCGCTTTCGGCCAGTTGCTCGTTCAAGGCCATGATTGCCGCGTCTTCAGGGTCGGCGGCGAGCAGCGCGCGCTCTTCGAGCATGCGGCGCTGGCGCTCGGCCAGGCGCTCCATGCTGGTTTCCAGCTGCTGGATGCGCGACTGCTGCACTTCGGCCTGACGGCGCGGTTCGGCCGATTGCAGGTTGAAGGCGTCCCACTGCTCCTGCCAGCCGTGCATGGTGGTTTCGGCTTCTTCCAGGGCAGCAGCGGCTTCCTCGGCGGCGGCGCTGGTGATTTCCTGCTCGGGGGTGAGCATGTCCAGCTCTTCGCCGAGGGTCAGCAACAGAGTGCGGTCATGGCCCAGGTGCGATTCGGTTTCCAGGCGCGCGCGCTCAGCTTCCTTCAAATCGTCCTGCAACTGACGCAGACGCTGCTGGCCGTGCTGGATGCTCTGCTCGACGCGGGCAATGTCGCCGCCCACCGAATAGAAGCGCCCCTGCACCAGATTGAAGCGCTCGGACAGGTCATGGTGCCCGTCACGCAGGCGCTCGATGCTCGCGTCGGCGTTGCGCTGTTCGGCCACCAGGGCTTCGAAGCTGATTTCCTGGGTGCCGATGATCGCCTCGCGCTGACCCACCTGCTCGTTCAGCGCCTGCCAGCGCAGGGCCGACAACTGCGCCTTGAGCTGGCGTTCCTCGCCCTTGTATTCCTGATACTTCTCGGCCGCCTGGGCCTGGCGGTGCAGGCGCTCCAACTGACGCTCCAGCTCTTCGCGCAGGTCGGTCAGGCGGGCGAGGTTTTCGTGGGTGCGACGGATGCGGTTTTCGGTCTCGCGGCGGCGCTCCTTGTACTTGGAGATGCCGGCGGCTTCTTCGATGAAGTTGCGCAGATCCTCAGGCTTGGCTTCGATCAGCTTGGAGATCATGCCCTGCTCGATGATCGAGTAGCTGCGCGGGCCCAGGCCGGTGCCGAGGAAGATATCGGTGATGTCGCGTCGACGGCACTTGGTGCCGTTGAGGAAGTAGCTGTTCTGGCTGTCGCGGGTGACTTTGCGGCGGATGGAGATTTCCGCGTAGGCGGCGTATTCGCCGACCAGGGTGCCGTCGGAGTTGTCGAATACCAGCTCGATGCTGGCCTGACTCACGGGCTTGCGGCTGGTGGAGCCGTTGAAGATGACGTCGGTCATCGACTCGCCACGCAGGTTCTTTGCCGAGCTCTCGCCCATCACCCAGCGCACGGCGTCGATGATGTTCGACTTGCCGCACCCATTGGGCCCGACCACCGCCGCCATGTTACTGGGGAAGTTCACCGTGGTCGGGTCGACGAAGGATTTGAACCCCGCCAGCTTGATGCACTTGAGCCGCACGCTTAGGCGTCCGCCAACGCGGCGATCACCAGCGAGCTGCTGCGCTGGCAGTAGGTCGAGAGCACCGCGCGAATCTGCGCCAGGTCACGCTCGAGTACGGCGGCGAGCAGTTGCTCGAACAGCGCCAGGTATTCGCTCATGCTCGCCTTGCGCTGATCAAGGGCCAGGTAGTAGGCGCGGTTCATCGCCGGTTGCAGGTTCTCGACGGTTTCCTGCAGATACGGGTTGTTGGCGAAGGGGTACGCGGCGCGCATCACATTGAAGCTTTCTTCGACGAAGGCGCGGATGTCCTGGCGTTCGAAATTGCTCACCAGGCGCTGCTGGATCTGCACGAACGGCGCCATGTCGGCCTGGGTCTGCCAGCCCTCGGCGACCGCATTGCCGAGCAGGATGTACAGCTCGCCCATCAACGTGCACAGGCTCTGCACTTTGTGCGCCGTCAGTTCGGTGACGTGGGCGCCACGGCGCGGCAGGATCGCGATGAGGTGGCGACGTTCGAGGATCAACAAGGCTTCGCGCACGGAACCACGGCTGACATTCAGCGCCAGCGTGACCTTCTGTTCCTGGATACGCTCCCCAGGCTTTAAATCGCCGCGAATAATGCGTTCGGCGAGGTGGTGAGCGATTTGCTCGGCGAGACTGTCGGGCGCCTTGAACGTCATGTTTTCCCTTCAAAATCTTCTATCGTTGACAGCGCGGCAGTGTAGCGCATTGGCTCGCTGATGGCGCTACGCCCACAGGGGCGAATTTGGCATGAAATAAGCAGTTATTACAGCTCATCACCCTGTAAAAACGCCGGCTTCAGAAGCCCGCCCCCTAATTGAGGATGCTGTGATCGCGCTTTCTTGACCCTTAAGTCAGAAAACCATTGACCGAAAAGTCAGACATGACTAGATTCGGCGCAAAGCGGTTACAACAATAATGAATCTGCGAGGCCTTCCGTGATCCAGTTTTTACTCAACCAGGAACTCCGTAGCGAGCACGCCCTGGACCCCAACCTGACGGTGCTCAACTACCTGCGTGAACACGTGGGCAAGCCCGGCACCAAGGAAGGCTGCGCCAGCGGTGACTGCGGCGCGTGCACCGTGGTGGTGGGCGAGTTGCACCGCGATGAAAGCGGCGCCGAGCAGATTCGTTATCGCAGCCTCAATTCGTGCCTGACCTTTGTCTCGTCGTTGCACGGCAAACAACTGATCAGCGTCGAAGACCTCAAGCACCAGGGCCAGTTGCACAGCGTGCAGCAGGCGATGGTCGAGTGCCACGGCTCGCAGTGCGGCTTTTGCACGCCGGGCTTTGTGATGTCGCTGTTTGCCCTGCAAAAGAACAGCGACTCACCCGACAGCCGCAAAGCCCACGAAGCCCTGGCCGGCAATCTGTGCCGCTGCACCGGCTACCGCCCGATCCTGGCCGCCGCCGCGCAGGCTTGCTGCAACAAACCCCAGGACCAGTTCGACAGTCGCCAGGCCCAGACCATCGCCCGCCTCAAGGCCATCGCGCCCACCCAGACCGGCGAGTTGAACAGCGGCGACAAACGCTGCCTGGTGCCCCTCACCGTCGCCGACCTGGCCGACCTCTACGACGCCTACCCGCAAGCCCGGCTGCTCGCCGGCGGTACCGACCTGGCGCTGGAAGTCACGCAGTTTCACCGCACGCTGCCGGTGATGATCTATGTGGGCAACATCGACGAGATGAAGCGCATCGACGCCTTCGACGACCGCCTGGAAATCGGCGCCGCCGCCGCCCTCTCCGACTGCTACACCGCGTTGCACCAGGCCTACCCGGATTTCGGCGAACTGCTGCAGCGTTTTGCCTCCCTGCAGATCCGCAACCAGGGCACCCTGGGCGGCAATATCGGCAACGCCTCGCCAATTGGCGATTCACCGCCGCTGCTGATCGCTCTGGGCGCGCAGATCGTGCTGTGCAAGGGCAACACCCGGCGCACCCTGGCGCTGGAAGACTACTTCATCGACTACCGCGTCACTGCCCGGCAAGACAGCGAATTCATCGAAAAAATCATCGTGCCCAAGGGCCACACGCTGTTTCGTGCGTACAAGGTGTCCAAGCGCCTGGACGATGATATTTCTGCGGTCTGCGCCGCCTTCAACCTGAAGATCGACAACGGCGTAATCAGCCAGGCGCGCGTTGCTTTTGGTGGCATGGCCGCCACGCCCAAGCGCGCCAAACACTGCGAAGCCGCGCTGGTCGGCGCCACCTGGAACGCCGCCACCGTCGAACACGCCTGCGCCGCCCTGGCCGAGGACTTCACCCCGCTCTCGGATTTTCGCGCCAGCAAGGAGTACCGCCTGCTCAGCGCGCAGAACCTGCTGCGCAAATACTTCATCGAGCTGCAGACGCCGCACATCGAGACTCGGGTGACCGCTTATGTCTAACCATCACGCCGTCGTTAAAACCCAGGCCGAACTGGCCGAGCTGTTCGCCGGGGAAATCACCTCTGGCGTGGGCCGCAGCGTCAAGCACGACAGCGCCGCCAAGCACGTCAGCGGTGAGGCGCAGTACATCGATGACCGCCTGGAATTTCCCAACCAGTTGCACCTGTATGCGCGCCTGTCCGACCGCGCCCACGCGCGCATCCTCAGCATCGACACCGCGCCCTGCCACGCCTTTGACGGTGTGCGCATCGTCATCACCCACGAAGACGTGCCGGGCCTCAAGGACATCGGCCCGTTGCTGCCCGGCGACCCGCTGCTGGCCATCGACACCGTGCAATACGTCGGCCAGGTGGTGCTGGCCGTGGCCGCCCGCGACCTGGACACCGCGCGCAAAGCCGCGATGGCGGCGCTGATCGAATACGAAGACCTGGAGCCTGTACTCGACGTGGTCGAGGCCTACCGCAAAAAACATTTCGTGCTCGACAGCCACACCCACCAACGCGGGGATTCGGCGGGCGCATTGGCCACGGCCAAACATCGTCTGCAAGGCACCCTGCACATAGGCGGTCAGGAACACTTCTATCTCGAAACCCAGATTTCCTCGGTGATGCCCACCGAAGACGGCGGCATGATCGTCTACTGCTCCACGCAAAACCCCACCGAAGTACAGAAACTGGTGGCCGAAGTGCTCGACGTGTCGATGAACAAAATCGTCGTCGACATGCGCCGCATGGGCGGTGGTTTCGGCGGCAAGGAAACCCAGGCGGCGAGCCCCGCCTGCCTGTGTGCGGTGGTCGCGCGCCTCACCGGCCAGCCGACCAAGATGCGCCTGCCGCGCGTCGAAGACATGCTGATGACCGGCAAGCGCCACCCGTTCTATATCGAATACGACGTGGGTTTTGACGACAGCGGCCGGCTGCACGGGATCAACCTGGAACTGGCGGGCAACTGCGGCTGCTCGCCGGACCTGTCCAA
Organism: Pseudomonas trivialis; assembly: GCF_036864995.1. Taxonomy (NCBI): domain Bacteria; kingdom Pseudomonadati; phylum Pseudomonadota; class Gammaproteobacteria; order Pseudomonadales; family Pseudomonadaceae; genus Pseudomonas; species Pseudomonas trivialis. Next base: position 3,945,422 of record NZ_CP142151.1, read on the forward strand.
CTCGATCGTCGACCGCGCGATGTTCCACGCCGACAACTCGTATTACCTGGGCGACGCTACGGTCAACGGTCATCGCTGCAAGACCAACACCGCGTCCAACACCGCCTATCGCGGCTTCGGCGGCCCCCAGGGCATGGTCGCCATCGAAGAAGTGATGGACGCCATCGCCCGCCACCTCGCGCTCGACCCGCTGGCGGTGCGCAAGGCCAATTACTACGGCAAGACCGAGCGCAACGTCACCCACTACTACCAGACCGTCGAGCACAACATGCTCGACGAGATGACCGCCGAGCTTGAAGCCAGCAGCCAATACGCCGAGCGCCGCGAAGCGATCCGCCAGTACAACGCCCACAGCCCGATCCTGAAAAAAGGTCTGGCGCTGACCCCGGTGAAATTCGGCATCTCGTTTACCGCCAGCTTTCTCAACCAGGCCGGCGCGCTGATCCACATCTACACCGACGGCAGCATCCATCTCAACCACGGCGGCACCGAGATGGGCCAGGGCCTGAATACCAAGGTCGCGCAAGTGGTGGCCGAGGTCTTCCAGGTGCACATCGACCGCGTGCAGATCACCGCGACCAACACCGATAAAGTGCCGAATACCTCGCCCACGGCCGCCTCCAGCGGCGCCGACCTGAACGGCAAGGCCGCGCAGAACGCCGCCGAAACCATCAAGCAGCGCCTGGTGGAATTCGCCGCGCGCAAGTACGACGTGAGTGAAGCGGATGTGGAATTTCGCAACGGCCATGTGCGCGTGCGCGAGCAGATCCTGAGCTTCGAGGCGTTGATCCAGCAGGCGTATTTCGCCCAGGTGTCGCTGTCGAGCACCGGGTTCTACAAGACCCCGAAAATCTTCTACGACCGCAGCCAGTCGCGCGGGCGGCCCTTCTACTACTACGCGTTCGGCGCGGCCTGCTGCGAAGTGATCGTCGACACCCTCACCGGCGAATACCGGATGCTGCGCACCGACATCCTGCATGACGTGGGCGCCTCGCTGAACCCGGCCATCGATATCGGCCAGGTCGAAGGCGGCTTCATTCAAGGCATGGGCTGGCTGACCATGGAAGAGCTGGTGTGGAACGACAAGGGCAAGCTGATGACGAATGGACCGGCCAGCTACAAGATCCCGGCAGTGGCGGACATGCCGCTGGACTTGCGGGTGAAGCTGGTGGAGAACCGCAAGAACCCGGAAGACACGGTGTTTCACTCCAAGGCCGTGGGCGAGCCGCCGTTCATGCTCGGCATCGCCTCGTGGTGCGCGATCAAGGATGCGGTGGCGAGCCTCGGCGATTACCGCCATCAGCCGAAGATCGATGCGCCGGCGACGCCGGAGCGGGTGTTGTGGGGGTGTGAGCAGATGCGGCAGTTGCAGGTTTCGCTTTAGGACCGAGGTGCTGCCATCGCAGGCAAGCCAGCTCCCACATTGACAGCATTCACACATCAAAATGTGGGAGCGGGCTTGCCCGCGATGACGGCCTGACAGACACCACAAGAGGTAACCATGAACAACTGGATCAGCGCCCTCGCCCACCTGCACACCAGCGGCGAACCCTGCGTGCTTGTCACCATCATCGAAAAGCTCGGCTCCACCCCGCGCAATGCCGGGTCGAAGATGGTGATCAGCGCCGACCGGTCCTTCGACACCATCGGCGGCGGGCACCTGGAATACAAGGCGATGCAGATCGCCCGCGACATGCTCGCGCGCGGCCAGCAGAACACCCATCTGGAGCGCTTCAGCCTCGGCGCCAGCCTGGGCCAGTGCTGTGGCGGCGTGACCGTGCTGCTGTTCGAGCCCATGGGCCAGGTGCAGGCACACATCGCGGTGTTCGGCGCCGGCCATGTCGGCCGCGCACTGGTGCCGTTGCTGGCGAGCCTGCCGTGCCGGGTGCGCTGGATCGATTCGCGCGAGCAGGAATTTCCGCAACAGATCCCCGAGGGCGTGCGTAAAATCGTCAGCGAAGAACCGGTCGACGAAATTGCCGACCTGCCGGCGGGCAGCTATTGCATCGTCATGACCCACAATCACGCGCTGGACCTGGCACTGGCCGCGGCCCTGCTCAAGCGCAATGACTTCACCTACTTCGGTCTGATCGGCTCCAGGACCAAACGCGTCAAGTTCGAACACCGCCTGCGCGAGCGCGGCTTCGATACCGCGCAATTACAACGCATGCGCTGCCCCATGGGGCTCACCGAGGTGAAGGGCAAACTGCCGGTGGAGATCGCCATTTCCATCGCCGGCGAAATCATCGCCACCTACAACGCCAGTTTCGGCCAGCACGCTGCCCGCGCCGAACCCATTGCCAAACTGCTGCCGGCGTCACGTCGCAGCCAAGCTATCTGAATCGAGACCCTCATGCCTTTGACTCGCAAAGCCTACCGCGCCGCCCTCCTGCACAGCATCGGCGACCCTGCCGAAGTGGGAATCGAAGCCTCCTACGAGTATTTCGAAGACGGCCTGCTGGTGATCGAAAACGGCCGCATCAGCGCCGTCGGCCACGCCGCCGACCTGCTGCCGAGCCTGCCCGCCGATACCGAAGTCGTTCATTATCAGGACGCGCTGATCACGCCGGGCCTGATCGACACCCATATCCACCTGCCGCAAACCGGCATGGTCGGCGCCTATGGCGAGCAATTGCTCGATTGGCTCAACACCTACACCTTCCCCTGCGAAAGCCAGTTCGCCGACAAGGCCCATGCCGAGCACGTCGCGGATATTTTCATCAAGGAACTGCTGCGCAACGGTACCACCACGGCGCTGGTGTTCGGCAGTGTGCACCCGCAGTCGGTGGACGCTTTCTTTGAAGCTGCGCAAAAACTCGACCTGCGCATGATCGCCGGCAAAGTGATGATGGACCGCAACGCACCGGACTACCTCACCGACACCGCCCAAACCAGCTACGCGGACAGCAAGGCGCTGATCGAACGCTGGCACGGCAAGGGCCGCCTGCACTATGCAGTCACCCCGCGCTTTGCGCCCACCAGCACGCCGGAGCAACTGACACTGGCCGGGCAGTTGCTGGGGGAATACCCCGACCTGTACCTGCAGACCCACATCAGCGAGAACACGCAGGAAGTCGAATGGGTAAAAGAGCTGTTCCCGGAGCGCAGCGGCTACCTGGACGTGTACGACCACTACAAGCTGCTGGGCGAACGCTCGGTGTTCGCCCACGGCGTGCACCTGTGTGACGACGAATGCGCGCGACTGGCGCAGACCGGCTCGGCAGTTGCCTTCTGCCCTACCTCGAACCTGTTTCTGGGCAGCGGGCTGTTCAACCTGCCGATGGCCGAGAAGCACAAGCTCAATGTCGGCCTGGGCACCGACGTGGGTGGCGGCACCAGCTTTTCACTGCTGCAGACCCTGAACGAAGCGTACAAGGTCATGCAGTTGCAGGGCGTGCGGTTGAGCCCGTTCAAGTCGCTCTACCTGGCGACCCTGGGCGGCGCGCGGGCGCTGCGTCTGGAGGACAGGATCGGGACCTTGCAACCGGGTTCGGATGCGGATTTTCTGGTACTGGATTACAACGCTACGCCACTGCTCAGTTATCGCTTGAAGCAGTCGAACACTATTGCCGAGACGTTGTTTGTGTTGATGACGCTGGGGGATGATCGGGTGGTGTTGCAGACCTATGCGGCTGGCCGGTTGGTGCACCAACGGTGATTTTTGGCCACGGGGTTATTGTGTACATACCCAGTGCTGGCGGTCCCCCCCTTACCGCGTCCCACCACTCGGCACCTCGTCCAGGCTCGGTGTGCCCCAGATCAAAAGCAAGAGCGCGGCAGCCTTAGAGCCGACCGGAATGGTTTGCCGAACGCTATACAAAATGTGGGAGGGGGCTTGCTCCCGATGGCTGAGTGTCAGTCAACTTATTGGTAGCTGACACACTGCTATCGGGAGCAAGCCCCCTCCCACATTTGGATCTCCATTTGTCTGATGGATATCACACTGCGTTTGATCTGCTTTGCTTTGGCTTTTGATTTTGATCTCAAGCGCCCCGTCAACCACGCTGGCCGAACGCAGGCTTGAATCCGTGGGTAACCCGGCAGGACGCCGGGTTAGCCGCACTGGGCCAGGGATGGCCCATTGCGGCGGCCCACGGATTCAAGCCGGAGTGCGGGCACACCGAGCCTGAGCGAGGTGCCGAGTGGTGGGGCGAAGCGTTTTTGGTTACTTTTTGCGATCTTCAAAAAGTGACCCGCCGTAAGGGCGGAACCGCAAGCAGCCGTTACCGCAGCAACGGATATGTACACAATTAAAGCCCCCTCCCACATTTTTAAAATGTATTCACACCTTCAAAGAAGACCGCCCAGCCTTCCTGGTCTGCAACAAATGCGAAAACACCGCATGCAAATCATCCGAAGCCCCTTCCTCATCAAGGTTGAGCTTGCTGTCGATATGATCCATATGATGCATCATCAAATCCACCGCCAGCACCGCATCGCGAGCTTCGATCGCATCGATCAACTGGGTGTGTTCATCGTAGGAACAGTGCGAGCGGTTGCCACTTTCGTACTGAGCAATGATCAATGATGTCTGCGAGACCAGGCTGCGCTGAAAGCTGATCAGCGGCGCATTCTTAGCCGCTTCGGCCAGCTTGAGGTGGAATTCGCCGGAGAGACGAATACCCGCACCGCGATCCCCCCGGGAAAAACTGTCGCGCTCGTCGTTGACCATCTGGCGCAGTTCGGCCAGTTGCTCGGCGGTGGCATGCTGCACTGCCAACTCAGTGATCGCGCGCTCCACCAGACGCCGCGCCATGAACACCTGGCGGGCCTCTTCGACACTCGGGCTGGCAACCACCGCACCGCGATTGGGCCGCAGCAGCACCACGCCTTCATGGGCCAGACGCGACAGCGCACGGCGAATGATGGTGCGGCTCACGCCAAAGATTTCGCCCAGTGCCTCTTCACTCAATTTGGTGCCGGGTGCCAGGCGCTGCTCGAGGATCGCCTCGAAGATATGCGCGTAGACGATATCGTCCTGGGTGCCGGTGCGACCGGCCTTGCCGGCGCGCGGTTGTTTCTTGAGAGGTTGCAACTGTTCGTTCATGGGCACTCGGGTTTGGAGAACGGCGGCGAATTAACGGTAATACGGCAACAGCGTGGCGCTGGCAAGTATCGCCTGAAAACGGGGCACATTGTACACAACCCAATACGCCAACACACTGTACGGCTGTTTGCGGCCCCGGCTGTATTGCAATGACCGGTTACCTTTGAGTTTAGGCTTGAATCCGCGCCTTCACCGGCAAACACCCAGGCAAAAGGAACACCCCATCATGACCGACGCCACCCATGCGCCACTGCGCCCGCTGGCCGACACTTCGCCCTCGGCCGTCGTCGCCGGTTTTATCGCCATGATGACCGGCTACACCAGCTCCCTGGTGCTGATGTTCCAGGCCGGTCAGGCCGCCGGTTTGACCACGGCGCAGATTTCTTCGTGGATCTGGGCGCTGTCCATCGGCATGGCGGTGTGCAGCATCGGCCTGTCGCTGCGCTACCGCACGCCGATCACCGTCGCCTGGTCGACGCCCGGTGCTGCGCTGCTGATCACCAGCCTGGGCGGCGTGAGCTACGGCGAAGCCATCGGTGCCTACATCACCTGCGCGGTGCTGGTGACGCTGTGCGGGCTGACCGGCAGTTTTGAAAAACTGCTCAAGCGCATCCCCGCCTCGCTGGCGGCGGCGTTGCTGGCCGGGATTCTGTTCAAGATCGGCAGCGAAATCTTTGTCGCCGCGCAACATCGCACCGCACTGGTGCTGGGGATGTTTTTCACCTATCTGATCATCAAGCGCCTGTCGCCGCGTTATGCGGTGCTCGCCGCGCTGGTGATCGGCACCGCATTGTCCGGGCTGCTGGGGCTGCTGGATTTCAGCGCCTTTCACCTGGAAGTGGCGGTGCCGGTGTGGACCACGCCGCACTTCTCGCTCGCCGCGACCATCAGCATCGGCATCCCGCTGTTCGTGGTGGCGATGACCTCGCAGAACATGCCCGGCATCGCCGTGCTGCGCGCCGACGGCTACAGCGTGCCGGCCTCGCCATTGATCAGCGTCACCGGGCTGGCGTCGCTGCTGCTGGCGCCGTTCGGCTCCCACGGCATCAACCTGGCGGCGATCAGCGCGGCCATCTGCACCGGCCCGCACGCCCATGAAGACCGAAACAAGCGCTACACCGCCGCCGTGTGGTGCGGCGTGTTCTACGGCATTGCCGGGGTGTTCGGCGCGACCCTGGCGGCACTGTTCGCCGCCTTGCCAAAAGAGCTGGTGCTGTCGATTGCGGCGCTGGCGTTGTTCGGCTCCATCATCAATGGCCTGAGCGTCGCCATGCACGAGCCGAAGGAACGCGAAGCGGCGCTGATCACCTTCATGGTCACCGCATCAGGGCTGACGCTGTTTTCCATCGGCTCGGCGTTCTGGGGCATTGTCGCGGGGCTGTTGACCCTGTTGATCCTGAACGGGCGCACCCGCACTCAATGACGCAGCAGCTTGCGCAGCGGCACGCCGTCTTTCAGCACCGGTGATTTGATCACGATGTAGCTGAAGTACTTGGAGATACCGATGTTCTTGTCCAGCAGACCTTCGACCACTTCCTGGTAATGCTGGATGCTGCGGGTCATGAAGCGCACCAGGTAGTCATAGCCGCCGCTGATCAGGTGGCATTCGAGCACCTCATCCACCAGGCGGATGTTGGATTCGAACTTGGCGAAGTCTTCGCGCTTGTGGTCACTGAGGGTGATTTCGGTGAACACCGTGACCGAATCGGTGATCTTGGCCAGGTTCAGATGCGCCTTGTAGCTGGAGATATAACCGGCCGACTCCAGCCGCTTGACCCGTTGCAGGCAGGGGCTGGCGGACAGACCCACAGCATCGGCCAGGCTGACGTTGGTCATCCGACCATCTTTTTGCAGTTCAACCAGAATGCTGATGTCGATCCGGTCCAGCTTGACGAGCCCTTCCATTGCATACCTCTTGACTGCCGTTTGTAAGCAATCTTCTAGCAAAATCAGCGCCGTAAAGACAGCTGATGCTGAGCGACCAGATCAGCCATGCTGTTAATGCAGTAATCGGCCGCACACGGCGTGGGCTGCGGCGAGCGGTGACGGCCGATCAGGCAACGGTCCAACGACAGAACGGCGCCGGCTGATGCGCGGGTCACGTGCAACACAGGCTCTACCTGCGCCCCTTGGCGGTCAAGCCATTGCTCAGCCTCGATCAGGGAAATGAAATGCTCCGCCTCGATGCCCAGGCGCTCGCACAACAGCTTACGGTCTTCGGCATCGCGGTCGCCGCGCACCAGCAGACGATAGAACTTGCGCAGGTACAGCATCGCCCCCGGCGCATCCTCGAACAGCGACCAGTTGCCCGCCGAACGCGCAAAGCTCATGCCCTCCTCCCAACTGGCGTGCAGCCCCCAGCGCTCGGCGAGCTGGCGATGGGCAAAACACAGCACGCCGCTGAAGCCCAGCTCGGCAAACCGCGGGTAGAGGCCCTCGATCACCGTATTGAATTCGGCCAGCACCTGCTCCCTGGCTGACGCTGGCCCGCCACGGCTGTCGAGCAGCGGCTGCAACGCGGCCAACACGCCCGAGTCACGGTCCACCAGCACCCCATCACAATCGATCAGCAACGCTCGATAATCTGTCAGTCCCATGAGGGGTCACGCCTCCAATGATGCAATGTGGTCGCCCGTGCGCCATAACGGGTCACGGGCGGTGCCACCAGCCAAGTTCGCCGCCGGTAGCGGCTCAGTTCAAGACCCGTGCCAGGGCTGCGTCGAGAATCTGCACGGCTTCGTCAACCTGCGCTTCGGTGGTCACCAGCGGCGCAAGGAAGCGCAGCACGTTGCGGTACACGCCGCACTTGATTACCAGCAAACCACCGGCGCGGGCTTCGTCGATCACTCGTTGGTTGAGGTCGGCATCCGGGCTGCGCGCCGCGTCGTCCTTGACCAGTTCGATTGCCAGCATGAAGCCGGTGCCACGCACGTCACCGATGCGTGGGTAGCGCGCCTGCAGACCGAGCAAACCGTGGCGCAGGCGTTCGCCGAGCACGTGGCTGCGCGCCAGCAATTGTTCCTCTTCGAACGCGCTGATCACCGCCAGCGCCGCCGCGCAGGCCAACGCATTACCGCCGTAGGTGCCCCCCAGGCCGCCAGGCAGCGGCGCGTCCATGATGTGCGCCTTGCCCACCACGCCGGACAGTGGCAAGCCGCCGGCCAGGCTCTTGGCCACGGTGACCAGGTCGGGCTGGATGCCCGAGTGCTGGAAACCGAACCAGCTGCCGGTGCGACCGAAACCGGTCTGGATCTCGTCAAGGATCAGCACGATGCCGTGTTTGTCGGCCAGTGCGCGCAAGGCCTGAAGAAACTCCGGCGGCGCGGCGAGGAAGCCGCCGTCACCCTGCACCGGCTCGATGAGAATCGCCGCGACGCGGTCCGGGGCAACCTGGGTGGCCAGCAACTCATCAAGCGCCTTGAGTGCCAGCTCGCTGGTCATGCCGCGATACGCATTGGGATACGGGGTGTGAAACACCTCCGGCGCGAACGGCCCGAAGTTCTGTTTGTACGGCTGGCTCATGCCGGTAAGTGTGGTGCCAAGCAACGTCCGGCCATGGAAGCCGCCGCGAAAGGCAATGACTGCAGAACGATTGGTGTGGGCACGGGCGATCTTCACCGCATTTTCCACCGCCTCGGCACCGGACGTGAAGAACGCCGCCTTGTAGGCCTCCTCCCCGCCGACCATCTCACACAGGCGCTGGGCCAGGTCGAGGTAAGGCTGGTAGGCCACCACCTGGAAGCAGGCGTGGGAAACTTTCTGCAACTGCGCCTGCACCGCCGCGACCACTTTGGGGTGGTTATGGCCGATGTTCAGCACGCCGATGCCGCCGACGAAATCGAGATAGCGCTTGCCTTCCACGTCCCAGAGTTCGGCGCCCTGGGCGCGATCGATCACCAGCGGGTGCGCGGTGATCAGGCCACGGGGTACGAATTGATCGCGCTGACGGAGCAAATGTGGGGTTTTATCGACTCTGCTGTTCATGGCATTTCCCAAGGTGAGCCCGGCAACCGGAAGGTGGTTGCGATGACATTCAGATTACGGCCTGGCAAAAACGAACTGCACCGAACTTGCCCCGTGAGAAATTCGGATCGACTGTTTTTTCACTGCGTTTCAACAGATCCTGCGCCGGCATTGCGCGATGATGATGGCTACTTTCAGCCCTGCGGAGATGCCCATGGCCCTGCTCTACAAATCCGACCCCGTGCGCGGCGAACGCTGGCAGGCCTTGTTTGCCGAACACGCGCCGGACATCGAATGGCGCGCCTGGCCAGACATCGGCGACCCCAGCGAAATCGAATACCTCGCCGCCTGGCTGGCGCCGGACAATCTTGAACAATTGCTGCCCAACCTGAAGGTGCTGTTTGCCGTATCGGCCGGGGTCGACCAACTGGACCTTGCCCGCTTGCCCGCCGACTTGCCGGTGGTGCGCCTGCTAGATCCCGGCATCACCCAGGGCATGTGCGAATACGCCACCTGGGCCGTGCTCAGCCTCCATCGCGACATGCTGCGCTACCGCCAGCAACAGACGGCACGCTGCTGGCAGGCGCACCGGTTGCAACCGGCGGCCAACCGCCGCGTCGGCGTGATGGGCCTGGGCGCGCAGGCGCAGCAGATCCTCGCGACCCTGGCGCCGCTGGGGTTTGCCTTGTCGGGCTGGGCCCGCAGCGCACATCAAATGCCGGGGGTTACGTGTTATGCGGGTGAAGCGCAACTGCCGGCGTTTCTCGGCCAGTGCGACATTCTGCTGTGCGTGTTGCCGTTGACCGAGCAGACCCAAGGCATTCTCAACAGCCGCTTGTTTGATCAACTGCCAAAGGGTGCGGGGCTGATCAACATGGGGCGCGGCGGGCACCTGGTGGAGGAGGATCTGCTGGGAGCGCTTTCCAGCGGGCAACTTGGCGGCGCGGTGCTGGATGTGCTGCAGCAGGAGCCGGCGCCAGAGGAGCATCCGTTTTGGGGGCATCCGCAGATTGTGCTGACGCCGCATATTGCGGCCATGACCCAGCCGGACAGTGCGTTTGGGGTGCTGCTGGGGAATATTCGAAGGTTTCAGCGCGGGGAGCGGATGGTTGGAGAGGTGGACAGAGGGAAGGGGTATTAGCGCAGCGGCCTAGAGCCAACCGAGGTTTCCTGCCTGGCGCTGCACAAAATGTGGGAGGGAGCTTGCTCCCGATGGCTGAGTATCAGCCAGCTTATTGGTGACTGACCCACCCTCATCGGGAGCAAGCCCCCTCCCACATTTGGATCTCCATTTGTCTGATGGATATCACACTGCTTTTGATCTGCTTTGCTCTGGCTTTTGATCTTGGCTGCGGAGGTCTTAGTGCCGACCGGAACTCTCTGCCGAACACTGTACAAAATGTGGGAGGGGGCTTGCTCCCGATGGCGGTGGGTCAGTCAGCTTATGTGTAGCTGATCCACTGCTATCGGGAGCAAGCCCCTCCCCACATTTGGATCTCCATTTGTCTGATGGATATCACACTGCTTTTGATCTGCTTTGCTTTGGCTTTTGATCTTGGCTGCGGAGGTCTTAGTGCCGACCGGAACTCTCTGCCGAACACTGTACAAAATGTGGGAGGGGGCTTGCTCCCGATGGCGGTGGGTCAGTCAGCTTATGTGTAGCTGATCCACTGCTATCGGGAGCAAGCCCCCTCCCACATTTGGATCTCCATTTGTCTGATGGATATCACACTGCTTTTGATCTGCTTTGCTTTGGCTTTTGATCTTGGCTGCGGAGGTCTTAGAGCCGACCGGAACTCTCTGCCGAACACTGTACAAATGTGGGAGGGGGCTTGCTCCCGATGGCTGAGTGTCAGTCAGCTTATTGGTAGCTGACCCACCCTCATCGGGAGCAAGCCCCCTCCCACATTTAAATCTCCATTTGCCTGATGGATATCACACCGCTTTTGATCTGCTTTGCTCTGGATTTTGATCTCAGGCGCCCCGTCAACCACGCTGGCCGCCCGCAGGCTTGAATCCGTGGGTAACTCGGCAGGACGCCGGGTTACCCACGGATTCAAGCCTGCGGGCGGGCACACCGAGCCTAAGCGAGGTGCCGAGTGGTGGGGCAAGAGCCCTTTGGTTACTTTGGGCTGGGCCGGCATTCCGGCTTTTCCAAAGTGACCCGCCGTAAGGGCGGAACCATACGTAGACGTTACCCAAATAACGGATATACACACCGCTAAAAAGCTGTCACCCCAACCCCCCAATATGAAATGCCTTAACCTCAAGATACTCATCCAACCCGTACTTGCTCCCTTCACGCCCCAGCCCCGACTGTTTGATACCGCCAAACGGCGCCACCTCCATCGAGATGATCCCGGTATTGAGCCCGACCATGCCAAACTCCAGCGCCTCACCAAAACGCCACGACCGCGCCAGGTTCTGCGTGAAGTAATAGGCACCCAACCCGTACGGCGTAGCGTTGGCCAGCGCAAGCGCCTCGGCTTCGTCGGTAAAGCGCATCAGTGGCGCCACCGGCCCAAAGGTTTCCTCATTGGCCAGCAGCATCCCGGCATGGGCATCGCCCAGCACCGTAGGCTGCACAAACGGGCTGTCACCACCTGGGATGGCGCCACACAACAAGGTCGCGCCCTGGCTCAGGGCATCCTCGATATGCCGCGTCACCTTGGCCACCGCCGCAGGGTTGATCAGCGGGCCGATGGTCACGCCCTCCTCCAGCCCATTGCCGACCTTGAGCTTGCCCACCTCCTCCACCAGCCGCGCGGCGAAGCGCTCGTAGATGCCCGCCTGCACCAGGATGCGATTGGCGCACACGCAGGTTTGCCCGGCATTGCGAAACTTGCTGATCATGACCCCGGCCACCGCCTGCTCAAGGTCAGCGTCGTCAAACACCACGAACGGCGCATTGCCGCCCAGTTCCAGGCTCAGACGCTTGATGTGCTCGGCGCTCTGGCGCATCAGCAGGCGGCCGACGGCGGTGGAGCCGGTGAAGGAAATCTTGCGCACCACCGGGTTGCCGGTCAGCTCCGCGCCGATGCCGGCGGGCAGCCCGGTGATCACATTGAAAACGCCGGCCGGGATGCCGACGCGCTCGGCCAGCACCGCCAGGGCCAGGGCCGACAGCGGTGTGAGGTCGGACGGTTTGACGATGATCGGGCAACCGGCGGCCAATGCCGGCGCGCACTTGCGGGTGATCATCGCGTTGGGGAAATTCCACGGGGTGATGGCGGCGCACACCCCCACCGGCTGTTTCAACGTCAGCAGACGTCGGTCGCCACTGGGGGCCGGCATGGTTTCGCCATACACCCGCCGTGCTTCTTCGGCGAACCATTTGACGAAGCCTGCGCCGTAGCGAATCTCGCCACGGGCTTCGTTGAGCGGCTTACCCTGCTCGCAGGTCATGATCAGCGCCAGGTCCTCGAGGTTGTCGAGCATGGCCTGGTACCAGCGCTCCAGCAGCGCTGCGCGTTCGGCGGCCGGGCGCGCACGCCAGGCGGGCCAGGCACGCTCGGCGGCGTCGATGGCGCGGCGGGTGTCGACCGTGTCCATGGCCGGCACCCGTGCGAGCACCTCGCCGCTGGCAGGGTCGAGGATGTCCAGGGTGGCGCCGCTGGCGGCGGCGATCCACTGGCCGTCAACGTAGGCGAGTTCAGCCAGAAGGCTTGGGTCTTGCAGGCGAGTAGTGAGCATGGTCGAGTCCTGATCCGAGACACGCTCCAGTCTAGGGAGGTGCCGCGAACAAGGATGCCGAAAGTGTGGCGTGGGCAGCGTGGCGTGCTGAAATTACCCGCGCAACGGCAGGCTCTGCTAAGCCTTCAAAGAGCCGAGCAGGCCGTGCAGGAATGCCTCGCCGGCTTCCATCTGGCTGATCTCGATAAACTCGTCGGGCTTGTGTGCCTGCTCGATGGAGCCCGGCCCGCATACCACCACCGGCACGTCCAGGCGTTGCTTGAACAGCCCCCCTTCGGTGCCGAACGAGACCTTGGCAGTGCCGGTGTCGGGCGCGGCGAACTGCTTGAGAAAACGCACCGCTTCAACGCTGGGGTGCGTGTCGAGGCTGGGGTAGACGTTGACGGTTTCGATCTCGATGGCGGCCACGCTGGAGAGTTTTTTCGCCTCGTGCACGATCACTTCGGCGCGCTCGCGCAGTTGCTCCAGGAACTGGTCCAGGTTGTCGGTCGGCAGGTTGCGCACCTCGAAATCCAGGGTGCACAGGTTGGGCACGATGTTCAGCGCCTTGCCGCCGACAATCTGCCCGACGTGCACAGTGCTGTAGGGCACGTCGTAATCGCTGTCCTGGGCGCCATGGTGCTGCAACTGCTGCTGGCTCTCGCGCAGTGCGGCGATAAAGTCGCAGGCGACATGGATGGCGTTGACCGAACGCGGCGCCAGCGACGAATGCGCCTCCAGGCCCCTGCAGTAGGTGCGGTAGGAGCCCTTGCCCTTGTGCCCCAGCACGAATTGCATGTTGGTCGGCTCGCCGACCACGCACAGAAACGGACGCATCGGCGCCAGGTGCAGCACATCGAGCAGGCGCCGTACGCCGACGCAGCCGATCTCTTCGTCATGGGACAAGGCCAGTTGCAACGGGCGGCTCAAGGTGTGCTGCGCCGCATCGAGCATGGCGTCGATGGCCAGCGCGATAAAGCCCTTCATGTCACAGCTGCCACGCCCGTAGATGCGACCGTCCTGCACGGTGGCGGCAAACGGCGCGAAGGTCCAGGCCTGCCCTGCCGCCGGCACCACATCGGTGTGCCCGGAGAGCAGCACGCCAGGGCGAACCTCGGGCCCGGTGCTGGCGAACAGGTTGGCCTTCTTGCCGCTCTGGTCCTTGACGATCAGCGACTCGATGCCCTGGGTCAGCAGCAGGTCGCGCACGTATTCGATCAAGGCCATGTTCGACTCGGACGACACGGTGTCGAACGCCATCAGTTTTTTCAGGATCTCCAGTACGCGCGGTTTCATAAGGACTGGCTCCGTTGCAGGGCAAAATATCGGCTCATGCGTAGGCTCCGCTGGTTTCCACCACGAGGCCACGCTGGGTCTTGATCAATTGGGCGCCGTCATGGTGGCAGAGCATTTCACTGCCATTGTCCAGGGAGTGGCGGATGGGGGCGACGCGGTTGCAGACGCCGTCGATACGCACCGGGCAGCGGTTGAGGAAGGTGCACAGCTCCGGCACGGCAGCCTTCGCACCCACTGGCGGCAGGATACCGCTGGTGGCGCCGCAGGTTTCCAGCCAGCCCTGGCGCAACTCCGGCACCGAATGAATCAGCAGGTCGGTGTAGGGATGGAAGGGCGGCGCGGCAAACGACTCGCGACTGCCGGCCTGCACCTTGTGACCGCTGTACATCACCACAATGTCGTCGCACAGCGCGCGCACGGTGGAGATGTCGTGACTGATAAACAGGTAGGACACGCCCAGTTGCTGGCGCAGGTCGCGCAGCAGCTCAAGGATCGCCGCGCCGACCACGGTATCCAGGGCCGAAGTCACTTCATCGCAGAGGATCAGGTCGGGTTTGGCGGCCAGTGCCCGGGCCAGGTTGACCCGCTGTTTCTGCCCGCCGGACAACTCGCTGGGGCGCCGCTCGGCCAGGGCGTGCGGCAGGCGCACCAGGTCGAGCAGCTCATGGGTGCGCTCGCGCAACGCTGCGCCCTTGAGGCCGAAATACATTTTCAGCGGACGGCCGATGATGGCGCCCACGCTGTGCATCGGGTTGAGCGCAGTGTCGGCGTTCTGGAACACCATCTGGATGCGTCGAAACTGTTCCGGCGTGCGCTCGGACAGGCAACCGCCGAGGGGCTGGCCGTCGAATGTGAGGCCGCCCAGGGCCGGTGTCAGCAGGCCCGCGACCACCCGCGCCAGGGTGGATTTGCCCGAGCCGGACTCGCCGATCACGCCAATCGCCTGGCCACGGCGCACGGTGAGGTCGATGCCTTCGAGCACACGGATCAGCGGCATGCCCTGGGCGTTCTTGTTGCCGTAACCGGCGGTCAGGCCGCTGATGGTCAGCAGCGGCGTGTCTTCGGCGATGCCGCTGGGCGGGCGAATCGTCGCGTCGGGCCGCGCGGCCGCAAGCAGGCTGCGCGTGTAGTCATGGGCCGGCGCCGCCAGCAAGGGTGCGGTGTCGCTTTGTTCAAGAATCTGCCCGTCATTGAGCACCACGATGCGGTCGGCCATCTGCGCCACCACCGCCAGGTCGTGGGACACGTACACCGCCGTGGCACCGCGCTCGCGCACCACGCGTTTGAACGCGCGCAGCACGTCGATCTGGGTGGTCACATCCAGCGCCGTCGTGGGCTCGTCGAGCACCACCAGCAACGGGTCGCTGATCAGCGCCATGGCCGCCATTACTCGCTGCAACTGCCCGCCCGAGACCTGGTGCGGGTAGCGTTGGCCGATGGTTTCCGGGTTTGGCAATGACAGGTCGCGGAACAGGTCGATCGCCTTGGCCTCCAGCTCAACGCGGCTGCCCAGGCCATGGATCAAGGCGCCCTCCACCACCTGGTCGATAAGTTTTTTCGCCGGGTTGAACGCGGCGGCGGCACTCTGGGCGATATAGGACACGCGGTTGCCACGCAGTTTCTGCAACTGGCTTTCGCTCGCCGCCAGCATGTCGTGCTCGCCCACGCGCACCACGCCGCCGGACAACCGGCAACCACTGCGCGCATAGCCCAACAGCGCCAGGGCGATGGTGGTCTTGCCGGAACCGGACTCGCCGATCAGCGCCAGCACCTGGCCCTGTTCCAGGGCAAAGCTCACGCCCTTGACGATTTCCACCTCGCCACGTTCGCCACAGGCGACCACGCGCAAGTCTTCGACACGAATCAATTCAGTCATTTCAATGGCCTCCGGTGCGTCGGCTACGTCTGGAAGACAGGTAGTCGATCAACAGATTAACGCCGATGGTCAGGGTGCCGATGGCCAACGCCGGAATAACGATAGCCAGCGCGCCCTGGCTGAGGCCGCCGATGTTTTCGCGCACCAGCGAGCCGAGGTCGGCGTCGGGTGGCTGCACGCCGAGGCCGAGAAAACTCATGCCGGCGAGCAACAGTACGATGTAGCCGAACCGCAGGCCGAGGTCGGTGAGCACCGGGTTGAGGATGTTCGGCAGGATCTCCCGGCACGCCACGTACAAACGGCGCTCGCCCCGGGTGCGGGCGACCTGCACGTATTCCAGCGCCTCGATGTTCACCGCCATGCTGCGGGCCACGCGGAACGATCCGGGGATGTAGCTGATGACCGCCGTGCAGATCAGCAGGGTCACCGACGAGCCGAACGCCGACACCATGATCAGCGCGAGCATTTTGCTCGGGATGGAAATGAAGGCGTCCATGATGCGGCTGATGATTTCGTCCAGCCACTTGGGCGACACCACTGACACCAGCGCACACAGGGTGCCCAGGGTGCTGGCAAGCACCGCGGCCACCAGCGCCAGGCCGACGGTGAAGCGTGCGCCGACCATCACCCGGCTGAGCATGTCGCGGCCCAGGTAGTCGGTGCCGAACGGGTGCGCCAGGCTGAAGCCGTCGAAGACGTTATCGGACACCACTTGACCCACCGGGTGCGGCGCCAGCCAGGGGCCGACCAGTGCCAGCAGCAGCCAGGCGATGCAGATCACCGCACCGGCCAGCCCCAGCCAGGACGGGCCGCTGGAGGCTTTGGCCAGTGCCAGGGCGGAGGATGCAGGCTTGGATTTCGCAATGAGCGTGTTCATTGGTTTCTCAGCCTCGGGTTGGAGAGGATTGCGCAAAGGTCGGCGATCAGCACCAGGCTCAGGTAAGCCGTGCAGAACAGCATGGTGCAGGCTTGCACCAGCGCCATGTCGCGGTTGGTCACCGCATCGACCATCAGGCTGGCAATGCCCGGGTAGTTGAAGATGGTTTCGACGATGACCACGCCGCCCAACAGGTACGACAGGCTAAGGGCGATGGCGTTGGCGATCGGGCCGATGGCATTGGGCAAGGCATGGCGCAGCACGATGCGGATCGGGCCGACGCCTTTGAGCCGCGCCATTTCCACGTAGGGGCTATCGAGCTGGTCGATCACCGCCGCGCGGGTCATGCGCGCCATTTGCGCGACGATCACGCAGCACAGCGTCATCACCGGCAAGGCATAGGTGCGCATGAACTCCCACGGCGAGCTGATATCGCTGGCGTAGGACAGCGACGACAGCCACCCCAGGTTCACCGCGAAGATCAGCACCGCCAGGGTCGCCACCAGAAACTCCGGCACCGCGACCATGGCCAGGGTGACGAAGCTCAGGATGTTGTCGATGCGCCCGCCTCGGGCCATCGCCGAACCGATGCCCAGCAACAGGGCCACCGGCACCGAAACCAGCGCCGTGGTGGCCGCCAGCATCAGGGTGTTGGGTACCCGCCCGCCCATCAAATCACTCACCGGCATGGCGCTGGACACCGACATGCCCAGATCGCCGGTGAGCAGGCTCATCAACCAGTGCAGGTAGCGCAACACACCGGGCTGGTCCAACCCCAGTTTCAGGCGCAGTGCCGCCACCTGTTCAGGCGTGGCGAACTGGCCGAGGGCCTGTTGCGCCGCATCGCCGGGCAGGACTGCCGTGATCGCGAACACGACCATGGACACGATCAACAAGGTCACGACGGCAGCGCCCAGGCGCCGGCCGATCAACCACAGTGTAGTGCTGTTCATCGCAAAGCCCCCATCACGCGTCCAACCACACCTGCTCGGCGAACATGTAACCCATGAATCCACCCAGCGGGTGAGTGCTGTAGCCCTTCAGGCGCTGGTCGACACCATCGATGTTGCTGATGAACACCGGCACGCCGATACCGCAATGGTCATGCACCAGGGTCTGCATGTCGCCGTACATCTTGCCGCGCTTGGCCTCGTCGGTTTCGGCGCGCGCCAGCAACAGCAACTGATCGAACTGCTCGTTCTGCCAGCCGGACTCGTTCCACGGCGCCTTGGACTGGAAGAACTGCGAGAACATCACGTCGGCATTCGGCCGTGGGTTGATGTTGCCGAAGCTCAACGGGTGCTTCATCCAGTGGTTGGACCAGTAGCCGTCGCTGGGCAGGCGGTTGACGTCGAGCTTGAGGCCGGCCTGTTTCGCCGATTGCTGCAACAGCACGGCGATGTCCACCGAGGAGGTCGCGGCGGGCGAAGCGGCGAGCGGCATGGTGATGCTTTCCATGCCGGCCTTTTTCAGCAGGAAGCGCGCCTTCTCCGGGTCGTACACGGTCTGCGGCAGGTCGGCGTTGTAGTAACGCGAACCGGGCGCAATCGGGTGATCGTTACCCACCACGGCGAACCCGCGGAACACGGCGGACTTGACCTGTTCGCGGTCCAGCAGGCATTTCATGGCCTGGGTGAACTCCGGGCTTTTGCCCGGCATCTGGTCCTGGCGGATGATCAGGTTGGTGTAGTTGCCCGAGGGCGAATCGACGTATTGATGGCCAGCGCTGGCCTTGATCCGCGTAGTGGAGCGCGGGTCGACCTGGTTGATCGCGTGCACATCGCCCGACAGCAACGCATTGACCCGCGACGGCTCGTCGCTGATGGCGATGACTTCGATCTCGTCCAGGTACGGCAGGCCGGGTTTCCAGTAGTTGGGGTTGCGCACCGCCACCGAACGCACACCGGGTTTGAATTCCTTGACCTTGAACGGCCCGGTGCCGATGCCCTGGCTGAAGTCGGTGGTGCCTTCGGGCACGATCAGCAAGTGCGACACGGCAAGGATCGAGGGCAGCTCGGCATTCGGCGCGCCGAGGCGAATCTGCACCTCGTTGGGACCGCTGGCCTTGATCTCCTCGAACTGCGCCACCAGCGCCATGACTTTGGAGCCGATTGCAGGGTCCTTATGCCGATTCAGGGAATACACCACGTCGGCGGCGGTGAGTGGCTTGCCGTTATGGAAGGTCACCTCCTTTCGCAGAGTGATGGTCCACAGCGTGGCGTCGGTATTGTCGATGCGTTCGGCCAGTTCCAGTTGCGGCACCATGTGCACGTCGAAACGGGTCAGGCCGTTGTAGAACATGTACTGGCGCACGTAGTCGGTAGACAGGCCGCCCTTGGCCGGGTCGAGGGTGTCAGCGGTGGAGCTGGCCACGCTGGCCACGCGAATCTTGCCGCCAGGCTTGCCCTTGCCGGCCACTGGCGCGTCATCGGCCCACAGTTTGCCGGCGGCGCCGAACAGGCTGCCCGCGCCAGCCGCCGCCACACCGGCGACGCCGAGCATCTGCAGGGCGTTGCGGCGCGACATGCCACGGTTGAGGCCTTCGAATACCCGCAGGCTTTCTGCTCCGGAAACGAGGTCGGGCGTGTTCTTGTTATCTGTCATGGCAAGGCTACCTGTCGAAGATGAAAAGATTCGAGTGCTCACGGATATCCGGAGCGTCCTGGAAACGCAAACGACGGTGAGTCAACTGCGGCGCTTCAATGCAAGTAATCCTGGAAACGGTAATAGGCGCCCACGAACGGCAGGAACCAGGGTGTGCCGAAATGCCCGGGGATCGCCGGCCACTCCAGCTCGCGCCACGGGTTGGCCGCCGCATTGCCGGCCATCACCTCGGCCATCACCTGCCCCATGTGCACCGACATCTGCACGCCATGGCCGCTGTAGCCCATGGAGTGAAACACGCCGCCGTGCTGGCCTGCGCGCGGCAGGCGGTCGGAAGTCATGTCCACCAGGCCGCCCCAGCAGTAGTCAATCTTCACATCCGCCAATTGCGGAAACATGTTCACCATCGCCGCCTGCAGCACTTTGCCGCTCTTGGCGTCGGACACACTGTTGGACATGGCGAACCGCGCACGCCCGCCGAACAGCAGGCGGTTGTCCGGGGTCAGCCGAAAATAATTGCCGATCATGCGGCTGGTGACATAGGCACGGTGCTGCGGCAACAGCTGGTCGATCAGCGCCTGGGGCAACACCTCGGTGACGATCACAAAGCTGCCCACTGGCACGATGCGCCGGCGATACCAACCGAGGCCACCGTGCTGGCAGGCGCCGCTGGCCAGCAGCACCTGGCCGGCATGCAGCGAGCCCTTGGCAGTGTTGACCTGATAGCCACCGGCTTGCGCCTTCCAGTCGTTGACCAGGGTGTGCTCGTGAATCAGCGCACCACGTCGCGCGGCGGCTTCGGCCAGCCCCACGCCGAAGCGCCCGATATGCATCTGCACGCCGTTGCGTTGCAGCAGACCGCCGTGAAACTGCGTCGAATTGACTTCAGCACGGGCCTGCCCGGCGTCGAGCAACTCCACATCGGCGTCCACCTCGCGCCGAATCAGCTCGCAGGTACGTGCCAGTCCCTCGTAATGCAGGGGCTTGGCCGCCAGCTTGAGCTTGCCGTTGCGCACCAGGTCGCAGGCGATCTGCTCCTGCGTAACCAGTGACACTACCGTGTGCACCGCGCTTTCATAGGCCTGGTAATAGGCGCGCGCGCGGTCGGCCCCGAGGCTGGCGTGCAGCCCGGCGTAGTCCTGAGCCACGCCGGTGTTGCACTGCCCGCCGTTGCGCCCCGAAGCTTCACCGACCACGCGCCCGGCATCCAGCACCACCACGCTGGCGCCGCGCATGGCCAGTGCCCGGGCAGCCGACAGCCCGGTGAACCCGCCACCGACGACCGCCACATCGACCTGCCGGGGCAGGTCGCCCGACTGTGCGCCGGTGAAGGCCGGTGCGGTGTCGAGCCAATAGGATTCACTGCCCATGTCTAACCTCGCGCGCTGTGGACGTTCGTTTTACAAACCCACCAGGCCTGGCAACCCGCCGATATCGGTAATCTGCTGGTAACCATAGGCGGCATTGGCCGGTACCTCGTGCCCACGGGCAACGAAGGCCTTGTGCTTGATCTTCATGTCGTGGGCCGGCATCAGGTCGTACCGGAAGCTGGACGACACATGCAAGATGTCTTCCGGGCCGCAGCCCAGGTTGTCGAGCATGAACTCGAACGCCCGCAGACGTGGCTTGTAGGCCTGGGCCTGCTGGGCGGTGAACACTTTGTGGAACGGTGCGCCGAGCTTCTCGACGTTGGACATGATCTGACTGTCCATGGCATTGGAGAAAATCACCAGGGGAATCTTGTCGGCGATCTTCGACAGGCCGGCTGGCACATCGGCATGAGGCCCCCAGGTCGGCACGGCGTCGTAATACAGCTGGCCTTCTTCGCGATACTCAATGCCCCAGCGCTTGCAGGTACGGGCCAGGGCGGTCTTGAGCACTTCATCGTAGGGCCGCCAGTCACCCATCACCTGGTCGAGGCGGTAGGCGGTGAAGTCCTTGACGAACTGTTCCATCTGCTCAGGCGTGACGCGGTCGGCAAACAGCTCGCGGGTCAGGGTGCCCATGTGGAAGTTGGTCAGCGTACCGTAGCAGTCGAACGTAATGAATTTGGGACGAAGAAAGCTCATGGCGTGTGGTCCTGGAGTCAATGGAATGTGGCCAAGCGTTCGCGGCTCTGGCGGCGCGTCAGCCCTGTGCAACACAGCTTCATTACAACACTGTGAAATCAGCAGATGGCGTCAAAAACGCTCGCACCTCAATACAAAGCACCGTTTTTAGCGCCAGCGCCAGCAGAGTTTGCGGCGCGCACAAGCCTTGGGCAAAGCCCGTATTCATGCGCCTTAATGGGCCTTTTACGGCATGAAGGCTCAAGAATGGGGCTGGCGAGCGGCAGAAAGTGTGGTGGGCCGCCGCGATTGATGCTGCGCGCTGACGCAGCCATAAACAGCCCTCTGCGCGGCAACGCATTTGCTGCTGAGCGCCGCCTTGAATTTAGTAGTAACTATGGTGGTGTGACCCTCCTGCATCGCAAATCTGCCGAATACTGCGCGCCCTCTTGCCAGCCCTGAAAACAGGTGGGATACAGGCACTCCAATGATGCTCCCTCTTTTGCTCAACGGAGACCCGCCATGGCAGCCCAGCCACACACTGATTACCTCTATCGCTCGATGACGGTGGCCGACTTGCCGGCCGCCCATAACTTGTCGGTGCAACTCAAATGGCCCCACCGCCAGGAAGATTGGGCGATGTTGCAGCGGGTCAGTGACGGCTTCGTGGTACTCGATGGCGAGCGCCTGATCGGCACCGCATTCACCTGCCCTCAGGGCGACTACGCCACCATCGGCCTGGTGATCGTCAGTGACGACTACCAGGGCCGGGGCATTGGCAGACGTTTGATGGAACTGGCGCTGAAAGCCTGTGACGCGCGCACGCCGTTGCTCAACGCAACCGTGGCCGGCGCGCCACTGTATGCCAGCCAGGGTTTTGTCGAGTTTGGCCATATACAGCAGCACCAAGGCAATGTGCAGGTGCCCGAGCAGACCGCGCTGGCCGAGGGTGAACAGTGTCGCCCGTTGACGGCCGACGATCACGCCGCCGTGATTGCCCTGGCCAACGCCGGCAGCGGCCTGGACCGCCGTGAAATCCTGCGCGACCTGCAGGTGGAACACGCCGTGGGCATCGAACGCGACGGCCAGTTGCGCGGGTTTGCGCTGCTGCGCCCATTCGGCCGTGGGCGCTGCATCGGCCCGGTGGTGGCCGAAACCCTAGAACAGGCCAAACACCTGATCACCACATTACTCGAGCAGGTGTCGGACGCCTTCGTGCGCATCGACATTCCCGCCAAGTGCGGCCTCGGCGACTGGCTCGAACAGGCCGGTCTCAAGTGCGTCGACACCGTCGCCCGCATGGCCAAGGGCACACCGCCCAAGGCCAGCGGCGACGTTCACCTGTTTGCCCTGATCACCCAAGCGGTCGGTTGATTCTTTCCTGGAGCCTTACCCATGTCCTCTCCCCGTATTCTGATGCTGGCCCGCGCTGATGGCAGCGCCGTTGACACCCCCTTTCGCCACGCGGCCCTGAACGCGCTCGACCCGTTCGGTGACGCCCGCCAGATCGCCTGGCTCAGCGACGACGGCGTGTCGACCGGGCGCGTCGCGTTCAGCGGCGAAGCTGTCATCGACGATTTCCCCTACAGCGAAACGCTGGTAGTGCACGCCGGCTCCGTGCTGTTGCACAGCGCCGAGCAGACCCTGGAACTGGGGGTTGGCGACAGCGCCGTGATCGGCCGAGGCACGCGCCTTACCTTGCAGGCGAGCCCCGGCAGTTGGTGGGCCTTCTGCGCGCTGAACCTGACCGAGGCGCCGCTGCGTCCCGGCCTCACCTGGCTCGATCCACGCACCCTGCTCAACCCGTCTGCCGCGCCCGATGCGCAGATTCTGATCAGCCCCGCGCCGCAGTGCCGCGCGAACAACCTGTTCGACGATGAAAGCACCGAGCTGCGTGTGGGCATCTGGGACTCCACGCCTTATGCCCGTCACGGTCGCCCGCACAAGCTGCATGAATTGATGTACCTGATCGAAGGCAGCATGACGCTGCAGGACGCCGAGGGCGTGGACACGACGGTCAACCCCGGCGACACCGTATTCGTCGCCAAAGGCGCACCCTGCGCCTGGCGCGGTTCGGTGTATGTGCGCAAGGTTTACGCGGTGAAATAAGCTGTTATCACTCCAGGGAGCCCGTTGAATGACTACACACTCTTCGAACCGCTACAGCGTCGATGCGCACACGGCGGACAAGTTCTACATCGATGGCCGCTGGGTTGCGCCGGCCGTTCCGGCGAGCCTGGCGGTGGTCAACCCGGCCACCGAAGAAGTGGCCGCGCAGGTGGCGCGCGGCTCCGGCGAAGATGTCGACCGCGCCGTCGCTGCGGCGCGTGCGGCGTTTCCCGGCTGGTCGGCCACTCCTCCGGCGGCGCGCGCCGTGGTGCTAGGGAACATCCATGCGTTGATTCTGGAGCGCAAGGAACAACTGGCCCAGGCGTTGTCCCTGGAGATGGGCGCCGCCATCGGTTTTGCCCGCGCCATGCAAGTGCCGCTGGCGGCCGAACATGTGCGGGTGGCGCGTGACCTGCTGACGAGCTACCGCTTTCACACGCTCGAAGGCAGCACCGCCATCGAACGCGAGCCCATCGGCGTGTGCGGACTGATCACGCCGTGGAACTGGCCGTTGTACCAGATCACCGCCAAGGTCGCGCCGGCGATTGCCGCCGGCTGCACCGTGGTGCTCAAACCCAGCGAATTGTCGCCGTTGAGCGCGCTGCTGTTCGCCCAGTTGGTGCACGATGCCGGCCTGCCGCCGGGGGTGTTCAACCTGGTCAACGGCAGCGGTCACGAGGTGGGCGCGGCGATGGCGGCGCACCCTGACATCGACATGATTTCCATCACCGGCTCCAACCGCGCCGGCGCCCTGGTAGCGCAGGCCGCCGCGCCGACGGTCAAACGCGTGACCCAGGAACTGGGCGGCAAGTCGCCAAACGTGATGCTGCCCGATGCGGACTTCGCCAAAGTGGTGCCGCCGGGGGTGATGTCGGCGTTTCGCAACGTGGGCCAGTCGTGCAGCGCGCCAACGCGGATGATCGTGCCGAGGGCGCGGTTGGCCGAGGTCGAAGCGCTGGCGGCGGCGACAGCCAACGCGATCATCGTGGGTGACCCGTCAGCGGAAGACACCGTACTGGGACCGATTGCCAATCAGGCGCAGTTCGAGCGTGTGCAAGTGATGATCGAGGCCGGTATCAACGAAGGAGCGAAACTGGTGTGCGGCGGTCCGGGGCGTGTGGCGGGTTTTGATTACGGCTTTTACACGCGGCCGACAGTGTTCTCTGAAGTGAACAACCGCATGCGTATCGCCCAGGAGGAAATTTTCGGGCCGGTGCTTTGTATCATTGCGTATGACACGGTGGATGAAGCGGTAGCCATTGCCAATGACACGGTGTATGGGCTGGGCGCGCATGTGCAGGGGCAGGACCTGCAGGCTGCCCGGGCAGTGGCATCGCGTATTCGGGCGGGGCAGGTGCATCTGAATCATCCGGCGTGGGATCCGATGGCGCCGTTTGGGGGGTACAAGCGGTCGGGGAATGGGCGGGAATATGGGTTATTGGGGTTTGAGGAGTATCTGGAGATTAAGGCGATTGTTGGGTTTGGTAGTTAAGGATGGGCCATTCTTGGCCCAGCGCGGCTAACCCGGCGTCCTGCCGGGTTAGCAACGGATTCAAGCCTGCGTACGGCCAGCGCGGTTGACGGGGCGCCTGAGATCAAGATCAAAAACAGGGCAAAAGCAGGATCTGGTCGATTCGCTTTTTTGTGGGAGCTGGCTTGCCTGCGATGCAGACACCTCAATCCTTCAGGCAGACCCAGCCGATGCCTTCGCAGGCAAGCCAGCCTTTATCAAACACAAAATAAATCGTTGATTTAAAAAATGAAACTTCAGGAATTCACATTCCTGTGGCGAGCAGGCTTGCCCTGCGTTGGGCTGCGCAGCAGCCCCAAAACCATGCTCCGCGCAGTGTCAGGCGAACAGCATTCTCCTTGATTGGGGGCGCTTCGCACCCCAACGCGGGGCAAGCCCGCTCGCCACAGAGGCTCCGGTTTGCTGCGCGACAGCGCTAAGTCGAAGACTTAATGGCGCTTATGCGGGGCCGCGACGCCCGACCGATGAATGCGCAGCGGTGTACGGAGACTAGAGATCGAGTGTCCTAGGGACAACCTCAAATCCGTTTGGGACGTTCCGTTTTTTACCACCACCTGAATTCAAAATGTGCAGGGGGTCAGCTACCAATAAGCTGACTGACGCTCAGCCATCGGGAGCAAGCCCCCTCCCACACTTTGAACAGCACCAGGCAGGAAGACCTCGGTCGGCTCTAAAGCCGCCGCGCTCTTGATCCCGATATGGGGCGCTGTAAAAGCGGAACCGCCATTAGCCGTTACCGAAGCAACGGATATACCCACCCCAAAAAACCTCAAAAGTCCGCCACCTTCCCCCAAGCCGAAGACTTGAACCGATCCGGGTGATAAGGCTGCGGATCCACAATCGGCTGCGCCCCACTCACAATATCCGCAATCAAATGCCCCGCCCCCGGTCCAATCCCAAACCCATGCCCACTGAACCCCGCCGCCAACACCAACCCTGGCAAGCTGGCCATCTCCCCAATCCCGGGAACCCCGTCAGGCGTGCTGTCCACATACCCCGCCCAAGCCGCCGTCACCGTAGACTCTTTAAAGGTCGGCATCAGTTGCGCAGCCCGCGCATAAGTCAACTTCACCGCCGCCGCATCCGGCGTCGGGTCCAGAATCCGCATCTTCTCCATCGGCGTCGGCTCATCCAGACGCCAGCGTTTCCAGCTCTCATGCCCTGCCCGCGCGCCCTCGAAGCCGCCCACCGCCAGGTTGCGCCAGCGACGTTGAAACATCGGTAAAAATTGCGGCGCAAAGCTGAGCAACTGCGGCGTCGGATCAACCCGCCCGCGCCCGCTGATCGCCAGCGTATAGCTGCCATCAAAGCGACGTGTCATCGAGGCATGGGCAGTGTGCAGCGCACTCGGCAGTTCCTGATTGGGCGGCGACACGCGAAGCACCGTTTGCCGAATGGTCGCCTGGGGAAACCGAATGCCGTACTGACGGCAGAACGACGACGCCCAGGCACCGGCGGCGAGTACCGCGAGACGGGTGCGAATGGTGCCCTTCTCGGTCACCACACCCGACAGTCGTCCGCCTTCGGTCTCCAGCCCGCGCACGGCGCAGCCCTGATGCACCGTGCTGCCCAGCGCCATGATCGCGCGCGCGACCGCAGGCGCTGCGCGGGATGGGTCGGCGATGCCGTCGGTGGGCGCGTAGACCCCGCCCTTCCACTGTTTGCCGGTGGCCTGACCCCGTTCAGCGGCTTGCTGCGCGGTGAGCATGTGGGTCTCGACGTTGACCGAACGGGCAAATTCGCCCCAGCGCGCCCAGCCGTCGATTTCCTTTTCGTCATTGCTCAGGTAAAGCAGACCGCAGCGGGTGAAGCCGGTCTGCTCGCCGGTTTCGGCGGCGAACTGCGACCACAGTTCCAGGCTCTTGGTGGCCATCGGCAGCTCGCGCGCATCGCGATTCTGCTGGCGGCACCAACCCCAGTTGCGGCTCGATTGTTCAGCGCCGATACGGCCCTTTTCCACCAGCGCGACTTTCATCCCGCGTTTGGCCAGGTAATAGGCGGTAAAGGCACCGATGATGCCACCGCCGATCACGACCACATCGGCGTCCGTCGGCAGGTCAGGCGAGGTTTCTACAGGAATCAGGGGAGCTGGCATGGGCGGGTTTCCGTCAAGGTCGGTCGTGGGGGCTCTGGCATTGCGGCAGCATGGATTTATTACACCACCATGAAGCCATGCATAAACGGCGAAAAATACCGGCTGACTGACACAAACCACCGTTTAACAGGCCTGCCCCGGCAGACTTTACCGATGAAGCGGCTAAGGGTTTGCGTAACGCTGTGAGGCGGCCGCGCCTATTAGCTGGTAAAGTGCGCACCGTTATTTATTAAGAGGAATGTTTCATGGCCACTAACCGCTCCCAGCGTCTGCGCAAAAAATTGTGTGTGGACGAGTTCCAGGAATTGGGTTTCGAACTGAACCTGGAATTCAAGAAAGACCTGGCTGACGATGCAATCGATGCATTTCTCGACGCATTCCTCAAAGAAGCCATGGAAGCCAACGGCCTGGGCTACGTCGGCGGTGACGACTACGGTCTGGTCTGCCTGCAGAAGCGTGGCTCGGTCAGCGAAGAGCAACGCGCCAAGGTTGAAGCCTGGCTCAAATCCCGCGATGAACTGACCAAAGCTGAAGTCAGCCCGTTGCTGGACGTCTGGTACCCGGAAAAGCCGATCAACCCGGTTGCCTGATTGTCCTAAGGGCCATCCTCGTGATGGCCCTTTTTGTTTACGCGAGCCCCTCCTCTGGTGCTCCGCGCCCACGACACCTTCGTCACCGGGCAACCGCTCAAACTCACTCGTTCAATGAACTCACTGCCGACTCTGTGGTGAAAGCAACGCCGCGCCTGCAAAAAAACGCCAATTTCCAGCTATCGTTCAGCTACAAGTGGCGCGACCTTGGGGCATAATGCCGACACTTTCATGACCACTGAGGGATTTTTCTTACGTTCCCCTCGCCTTTTTCACCCTCCTCAGCAGCAGGGTTCTATTTTTTATGATCAAATCTTTGCGTCCATTGTTACTCGCCGGTCTGCTTCTGCCACTGGCCTTTTCCGCCGCCGCCGCCCCCGTCAACAACAGCCTGCCGCCCAATGTCGCGCAGGCCCTGCAGAAAGCCAAGCTGCAAAATACCGCCCTGTCTCTGGTGATGATTCCGCTGAACGGCCCGGGCACGCCGACCGTGTTCAACGCCGACGTTTCGGTGAACCCGGCCTCCACCATGAAGCTGGTCACCACCTACGCGGCCCTGGAAATGCTGGGCCCCAACCATCAGTGGAAAACCGAGTTCTATACCGACGGCACCCTCAGCGGTGGCGTGTTGCACGGCAACCTATACCTCAAGGGTGGCGGTGACCCCAAGCTGAACATGGAAAAACTCTGGCTGCTGATGCGCGACCTGCGGGCCAACGGCGTGCAGCAGGTCACCGGCGACCTGGTGCTGGACCGCAGTTTCTTCAACCAGCCACTGCTGCCCGAGTTCAATGACGACGGCAACGACGAGAACAAACCGTTCCTGGTCAAGCCCGACGCGCTGCTGGTCAACCTCAAGGCGCTGCGCTTTGTCACGCGTAACGATGGCGGGCGGGTGATCGTCTCGGTCGAGCCGCCAATTGCCACCATCCGTATCGATAACCAGGTTAAGGTCTCCAGCGCCAAACAGTGCACCGGCGATGTGCGTTACAACCCGGTCACCGCCGCCGATGGCAGCGTCACCGTGACCGTCAGCGGCCAGTTGGCCGACGGCTGCAGCTCGCAGACCTACCTCTCGCTGCTCGACCACGCCACCTACACCGCCGGCGCCGTGCGTGCCATCTGGAAAGAGTTGGGCGGCAGCATCCAGGGCCGCGACCTTCAGGCCCCGGTGCCCAAGAGCGCCAAGGTACTGGCTCGCGCGTTCTCGCCGGACCTGGCGGAAATCATCCGCGACATCAACAAATACAGTAACAACACCATGGCCCAGCAGTTGTTCCTGAGCCTGGGCGCGCAGTTTCGCAACGACGCCGACGGCGACGATGCCAAGGCCGCGCAACGCGTGGTGCGCCAGTGGCTGGCGAAGAAAGGCATCACCGCGCCGCACCTGGTGATGGAGAACGGTTCCGGTCTGTCCCGCGCCGAACGCGTCAGCGCCCGCGAGATGGCCGCCATGTTGCAGGCCGCGTGGAAAAGCCCGTACGCCGCCGAATACATCAGTTCCCTGCCGATTGCCGGTACCGACGGCACCATGCGTAAACGCCTGAAGACCACCGCCATGCGCGGCGAAGCCCACGTCAAGACCGGCACCCTGAACACCGTGCGGGCGATTGCCGGGTTCAGCCGCGACAACAACGGCAATACCTGGGCGGTGGTGGCAATCCTCAACGATCCGAAGCCGTGGGGCGCCTCATCGGTGCTGGACCAGGTGCTGCTGGACCTGTACCGCCAGCCGAAAGTGATGGCGGCAGCGCCGGTGCTCTAAATGTGGGAGGGGGCTTGCTCCCGATGGCGGTGTGACAGTCAGTCCATGTATTGACTGATCCACCGCTATCGGGAGCAAGCCCCCTCCCACATTGGTTTTTGTGTCTGCCTTCAGGCCGGTAGTTTTTCCGGCGTGACACGGTCGCGGCCGGCCTGCTTGGCCAGGTACACCGCCGAATCGGCGCGCAGCAGCAAACCGTCGATGCCCTCATCGACACGCCAACTGGCCACGCCGAAACTGGCGGTCACTGTACCCACTGCCTCCATCGGTACGCTGCGCAACGATTCCCACAGCTCCATCGCCAGGCTGTAGGCCTGCTGGCCATCGGTGCCGGGGCACAAGACCATGAACTCTTCGCCGCCCAGGCGGCAGAACACATCGGTGCGGCGCAGGCGCTGGCTGATGCGCTTGCACAGTTCCTGCAGCACGCCGTCGCCCACCCCGTGACCATAGCGGTCGTTGATGCGCTTGAAGTGGTCGATATCCAGCATGATCACCGACAACGACCCCGACGTACGCCTGACGCGCACCATCTCGGCCTTGAGACGGTCCTGAAAGTAGCGACGGTTGTGGATGCCGGTCAGGGAGTCGGTGATGGACAACGCGCGCAGTTCTTCTTCTACCCGTTTGAGATCGGAAATATCCGACACATAACCGTGCCACAGCGTGCCGCCTCCGGGTAACTCTTCCGGCGTGGCCTCGCCACGAATCCAGCGCAACCCCCGTTGCGGCAAGATCACCCGATACTCTTCGCGCCAATGGCTCAACTGCACCGCCGACAAGCGAATTGAGGCACGTATGCGTTCAACGTCCAGCGGGTGGATGCGCTCGAAGACCTTTTCTGCGTCCTGCTGCAACACCCCTACGTCGATTTCATAGATATCGCGCATGCCGTCGCTGGCATAAATGAAGCGCCACTCACCCCGGGGCTTGAGGGTGAACTGGAAAATCCCGCCGGGCACGTGGGCGCTGAGTTTTTTCAGCAGGCGATCCCTCGCGGCCAGTGCCTCATAGGCGCGCTTTTGCTCGGTCACGTCGAGGTAGATCGCCAAGTGGCCCACCCACAGGCCATGGTCATCAAGCAGCGCAGTGCCGAGCATATTCACGATCAACTGGCTGCCATCCTCGCGCACCAGGGTCCATTCGCGCGCCTCGTGCAGGCTGTCCGGGCTCTGTACCAGCATGGCCTGGCTCGGCGGGATACGCTTGCCCAGCAGCAGGCTCACGCTGGCGGCGTTGGCTTCCAGCTCCGACGCCAGGTGCAGGCTTTCGAGGGTGGCGCGCCCGAGCACTTCGGCGGCCTTGAAGCCGAGCATCTGTTCGGCACCGGCGTTGAAGGTATTGATTACGCCGCGCAGGTCGGTGGCGATGATGGCGACCTGGGTGGCGGCATTCAGCACGCTGCGCAGCTGGCTGTGGGTGCCGCGCAGTTCCTGCTCGCGCACGCGCAGTTGCCCGGTGCGCTGCTCCACCAGTTTCAGCGCGCGCTGGCGCTGGCTGACCAGCACGTAGAGCAAGGCGGCAACCAACAGGCTGAGTAGCCCGCCCATGCTCAGGATGCTGGCCAGCGAGGAGTGGCCGGAGCCGTCGAACACCTTGCTGGGACGCAGTGTCAGGGCGTAGATATGGTCGCCCAGAGTCAGGCGGCGGGTCACGCTGAGGTCATTGTCGCTCGGCGTGTTGCCGGACTCATAAAGCATGCGTTGCTGCAGGTCGGAGGTGTCAACGATCTGCGTCACCAGGTTATCGCGGTCGGGCCTGGGCAAGCCGTCGGCCACCAACTGGCGCATGCTGATCACAGCCATCACAAAGCCGAACGGTTCTGCTCCTGTCCGGGAAGCGACCGGCGCAACCAGCAGCACTCCCATCGCATAGGCCGGCTCCACGCCCACCAGTTGCATCGGTTGGGACACTGCCAGCTTGCCGCTCTTCTGCGCCCGTTCAAGGGTCGAGCGCCGCAGCGGCTGGGCCAGCAGGTCAAACCCCATGGGCGAGCCGAACTGGCTCTGGGTCTGGTTGTACAGCACCGGCACGTATTCATCACGTTCATCCGCCAGAGCCAGTTCGCCGACCGCATTGAGTTCACGGATGGCGAACGGCGTACCGAGCGCGCGCGAGATGTCCTGTTCAAAGCGGCTGCGCTGCGCGCGCACTACGCGCGGCGCCCACGCATAGGCGCGCGCGTGCAGCAGCAAGGGCTGGGCAAAACCGTCGAATTCTGCGCGGGTCACGTCCTGGGAGTTGGTGAAGAAACGTTGCAGGCTGCCCAGGCGTTGCTCCTGGTCTTCGAAACGTTCCTGCAGGCGACTGAAGCGCTCGCTGACCAGCAATTGGAAGCGTTGGCGCACTTGTTGTTGATTGAGCTCGCAAGCTGCCCAGGCAACGACAATGGTCAAGGCAACCCCTGCCAGAAATACCACCGACGCCACCAACCAGGCGGACGCCTGCTCACTGATAAAGCCTAGTATTTTCGGGCGGACGGCTTGCAACGGCATGGACAACACTCAAGACGCCAACGTGCGGGGGTGTCACGTTGGCCAGGCCTTAGTTATAGCCATAGGCCCGAGGTTTGACCAGTCTCAAACCACTGCAGGAGCAAGTAAACTCGCGCCTGCAGTGGACACGCATCGATCAGCGTGCGGTGATTTTCCAGGCGCGGTGAATTTTGGCGTTGCGCGCAAAATCCGGGTCGAGCGTCTTGTCGCTGATTTCCTCGACGGCGTAGCGCTCGCTGAGGTTGTCCTCGAGCACGAACTTGCGGAAGTTGTTCGAGAAATACAGCACACCGCCGGGTGCCAGGCGCGCCATGGCCAGGTCGAGTAATTGCACGTGGTCGCGCTGTACGTCGAAGATGCCTTCCATGCGCTTGGAGTTGGAGAAGGTCGGCGGGTCGATGAAGATCAGGTCAAACTCATCGCGGCTCGCCTCCAGCCACGCCATCACATCGCCCTGCTCCAGGCGGTTCTTGTCGGAGAAGCCGTTGAGCGAGAAGTTGCGACGCGCCCAGTCCAGGTAGGTTTTGGACAGGTCGACGCTGGTGGTGCTGCGCGCGCCACCCTTGGCGGCGTGCACGCTGGCGGTGGCGGTGTAGCAATACAGATTGAGAAAGCGCTTGCCGGCCGCTTCCTTCTGAATGCGCATGCGCATCGGACGGTGATCGAGGAACAGGCCGGTGTCCAGGTAATCGGTGAGGTTGACCAGCAGCTTCACGCCGCCTTCGCTGACCTCGGTGAACTTGCCCTGGGCGCTCTGGCGCTCGTACTGCTTGGTGCCACTCTGGCGCTCGCGACGCTTGACCACCACGCGGCTCTTGTCGATGTTGAGCGCCTGGGGAATCGCGGCCAGGGCATCGAACATGCGTGCCGAGGCTTTTTCCGGGTCGATGGACTTGGGCGCGGCGTATTCCTGCACATGGACCCAGTCGTGGTACAGGTCGATGGCCATGGAGTATTCCGGCATATCGGCGTCGTACACGCGGTAGCAATCCACGCCTTCACGCTTGGCCCACTTGCCCAGCAGCTTGAGGTTCTTTTGCAGGCGGTTGGCGAACATCTGCCCGCCTTCGCTCAGGCGTGCCTGCTCGACGACCGGCGCTGGCGCCGGTTTGATCGGGTTGCCGTTCTTGTTGTACTGGCGCTCTTGCGGCTCGACCGGAGCCTGGTCGTAGGCGGCCTGCTCGCGCTCGGCCTGACGCTGCTCCGGGGTGCGGCGCTCGCCGGTGACGAACTGATCCGGGTTGACCTTGATCAGCAGCAGCTTGCACGGCAGTGCGCCGTTCCAGAACGAATACTGTTTGTGGCTGCGGATGCCCATGCGCTTGCCAAGGTCCGGCGCGCCGGTGAATACCGCCGCTTCCCAGCCCATGCAGGCCTGACGCAGACGCTCGCCAAGATTCTGGTAGAGATACAACAGACTGGCTTCGTCACCCAGACGCTCGCCGTAGGGCGGGTTGCAGATAACCAGGCCTTTCTGGTTCTGGTCCGGACGCGGTTCGAAGGTGCCGACTTCGCCCTGGTACACCTTGATCCAGTGGCTCAGGCCAGCGCGTTCGATGTTGTTGCGTG
The DNA here is from genome assembly GCF_036864995.1 of Pseudomonas trivialis. Taxonomy (NCBI): domain Bacteria; kingdom Pseudomonadati; phylum Pseudomonadota; class Gammaproteobacteria; order Pseudomonadales; family Pseudomonadaceae; genus Pseudomonas; species Pseudomonas trivialis. The sequence continues at coordinate 3,978,959 of NZ_CP142151.1, forward strand.
CCGGCTGGATCAGGCGCGGGTCGGCTTCGTAGCCACGCACCCACAGCGGCGGTTTGTTCATGCCGATGGCGGCACGTTCCGACGCTTCGGTGTGAAGTTTTTTCCACAGCGCCGGCACGTGGCCGAGCCAGGTGGTGAAGCCCCACAGTTCGCGATTGAGGTTGGGCGCCATGTCGGCGGCGATCATCGCGCCTTCGACCAGAAAGGTCCCCACGCCGCACATCGGGTCGGTCAGCGCACCGCCTTCGGCTGCAATGCGCGGCCAGCCGGCGCGAATCAGGATCGCGGCCGCGAGGTTTTCCTTCAGTGGCGCGGCGCCCTGCTGCAGACGGTAACCGCGCTGGTGCAGGCTGTGGCCGGACAGGTCGAGGGAAAGGATGGCTTCGCCACGGTCCAGGCGCAGGTGGATACGCAGGTCCGGGTTGATCTTGTCGATGGACGGCCGTTCGCCGGTCGGGGTACGCAGTTTGTCGACAATCGCATCCTTGACCTTCAGCGCGCCGAAGTGGGTGTTGTCGATGCCCGAGCCGTGGCCGCTGAATTCCACCGCCAGCGTGCCATCGGGGACCATGTGCTCGGCCCATTCGATGTCCAGCACGCCGTGATAGAGGTCTTCGGCGTCCTTCATCGGGAAGCGCTTGAGTACCAGCAGCACGCGGTTGGCCAGACGCGACCAGAGGCACAGGCGGTAGGCGGTCTCCATGTCGGCCATGCCGCGCACGGCCGAGGTGTGCTCGCGGGCGTCCTCAAGGCCAAGCCCGACGGCTTCCTCGATCAGCAGGCCTTCGAGGCCTTTGGGGCAAGTGAGGAAGAGTTCAAAACGGTCCGACATGGGGCATTCCAGGCTTTTCAGCAATAAATGAACGGGCGACGCATCGCCGGTTCGGTTTTCAATCAAGCACTTTTCTTGAAGAGTGCTCGCGTGGCACGAATGTGCCGTCCCACCCAGGCGATAGGGCCCGTGGGCCCTGAATGCAAAGGCAGATCAATAATTTTAGGCAACAAAAAGAAATATTCCGACCCTTCGTCGAATAATAACCGACTGCAACGGGCGGGCATTCTCACCAAGGGATTGCACCCATGGTCTGCGCGGGGCACATCATAGCTGGCTTTGTCGATAAAAAGGGGCGAAAAGCCATCCCAGCTTATGGCTATAGCATCCAAAACGTTACGTGCTTATGACAAAACGATCATTGAATCCATGTGACCTATTGGTTAGAACTCAACACAGGTTGGCGCCGTAACGACGCCGACACACAGGCTCGCCACGCCGGCAGCGAGCCCACCAACGGCAGAAAAACTCTGCCCGGCCCCAGACGAGGCCGAAGGATATCTAGACAGTCAACCAGTGAGGGAAACACCCTATGAGAAGACTTAAGCGTGATCCGTTGGAAAGAGCATTTTTACGCGGATATCAATATGGCGTTCATGGCAAATCCCGTGAGCTTTGCCCATTTACTCTACCGTCGGTACGCCAAGCCTGGATCAACGGCTGGCGAGAAGGACGCGGCGACAACTGGGACGGTATGACTGGCACTGCGGGCATCCACAGACTCAACGAACTTCACGCCGTCGGCTAACTCAGGGCATTTAATTCCGACATACCACCTTTGAATATGTAACGACTTAACCACGCACGCCTGACCCAGGCGGCGGGCTTCGGCCCAGGGGCTCCTTTATGGAGCCCTTTTTATTGGATGGCAAAACCCATTGAGGCCAGCGCTTTTTGTGGGTCGCCCTATTACCCGCTCAGTTAAGCGTGATTCCCTGTGGCGAGCAGGCTTGCCCCGCGTTGGGCTGCGCAGCAGCCCCAGAACCGAACACTCGGTTCCAACTGAAAAACGCAGCGTCATTACTGGGTCTGCTGCGCAGCCCAACGCGGGGCAAGCCCGCTCGCCACAATGGCATCCACCGATTCGCGGATCAGCGCGGGGCCCTTGTAGATGAAGCCGGAGTAAAGCTGCACCAGGCTGGCGCCGGCGGCAATTTTCTCGGCGGCGTGTTTGCCTTCGGTAATGCCGCCCACCGCGATGATCGGCAAACGTCCGGCCAGCTCGGCCGCCAGCACCTTGACGATGTGGGTGCTCTGCTCGCGTACCGGTGCACCCGAGAGCCCGCCCGCTTCATCCCCATGGGCCAGGCCTTCGACACCTGCGCGGCTCAGAGTGGTGTTGGTCGCGATCACCGCATCCATCCCCGAATCCACCAGGGCCTGGGCCACCAGCACGGTCTCTGCGTCGCTCATGTCCGGGGCAATCTTGATCGCCAGCGGTACGCGCTTGCCATGCCGCACGGCTAGGTCTTCCTGGCGCTGGCGCAGGGCTTCGAGCAGTTGTTTGAGCGAGTCGCCGAACTGCAGGCTGCGCAGGCCCGGCGTGTTGGGGGAACTGACGTTGACGGTGACGTAGCTTGCGTGGGCGTAGACCTTGTCCAGGCAGATCAGGTAGTCATCCACCGCGCGCTCGACCGGGGTGTCGAAGTTCTTGCCGATATTGATGCCCAGGATGCCCTTGTACTTCGCCGCCTGAACCCGCGCCAGCAAGTGATCGACACCCAGGTTGTTAAAGCCCATGCGGTTGATGATCGCCTCGGCTTCCGGCAGACGGAAGATGCGCGGCTTGGGGTTGCCCGGCTGCGGCCGTGGGGTCACGGTGCCGATTTCGACAAAGCCGAAACCCAACTGGGCAAAGCCGTCGATGGCCGCGCCGTTCTTGTCCAGGCCGGCTGCCAGCCCGACCGGGTTGGGAAACTCGAGCCCCATCACCGACACCGGCATTTTCGCCGGTGCCTTGCAGACCAGGCCATTGAGCCCCAGGCGGCCGCCGGCACCGATCAGGTCCAGGGACAGGTCGTGGGAGGTTTCCGGGGAGAGTTTGAACAACAGCTGGCGGGCCAGGTTATACATGGGCGGGCTAGACTCGGATGGCGGCGAAAGGTGGCGCGATTATAGCCGGGGTGATCGCCCCGGTGCGAGGCGTGCCGCCCAATCGTCACTGACGCAGTGCGACCAGCGCCTCATACCGGGCCCAGATTTTCTGCGCGTACTGCTCGCGCAGGGCATCACGCTGCGGCCCCGACCCGAGCCCCGCGTTGTAGGAGCCCACGGCCGTCCAGTTGTAACCGAAACGCTGGATAAACTCGGCAAGGATCGAAGCGCCCACTTCCACCGACAGGCACGGCTCGCTCAGCAGCCGCTCTTCGGTAATGCCCTGTTTGAGCAAGCGCGGCAGGTGCATGCTGTTGATCTGCATCAAGCCGATATCGCGGCTGCCGTCGCTGTTCGCGTTGTTCATCGCGTTCGCACGGTATCCCGACTCCACGGCCGCGATGGCCTGCAGCAGTTCCGGTTCAATGTCGTAGCGACCGGCCACGTCTGCCCAGCAATCGGCCCAGGCCGGGCTGCTGAGCAGCGCCGCACTCAACACAACGCTGCTGGCCAGGCGTTTAATCATGCTGCACCTGGCCACACGCCGAGCACAGACGCTGCCCACGCGCCCCGTCCCGTAGCGGACTGGACTGGACATCCACGGCGCAGGTGAAACGATAGCCCTTGCCATAAATCGTTTTGATAAAGCCCTTGTCGGTCTTCAGGTGTTTGCGCAGCGAATAAATGCAGCGGGTGAGCGACTCCTCGGACACCTCTCTTCGGGGCCAGAGCCGACTCCAGCAAATGGTCCTTGGTCATCAACGCACCGCCGGATGCCAGCAGCAATCGCAGCACATGCCACTCTTTGGGCGGCAACTGAAGGTCCACATTCTGCCCGGTCAGCCGGCCATAGCCATGCAGGGTCCAGCCGGCAAACACCCATGAGTCTGTCAGCTCATCATTCGCGATGGCCATGGGCACCTCGGTATCCATCTACTGACATTGAATTTCTTGCTTCCTGAATCGACCGATACGGCAACAGCAGGACTATAAAAACCTGATCGCCGAACGGAGCTAGGAAATTGCCTATGCGCTTGAGGATTTCGAGAGTCACTACGTAAGACTTTTCGCCAGGCGCAGATCACTCAGCGGCCTCAGGGCTTGCGCGCATAAAGGCACGTTGCACCCGCTCGTATTGGGCTTCGGTCAGTGGCGGCGGCCCTACGGCGCCTGCCAGCAGCTTCGGCTCGCCACCTACCGCGCGCGCCTGGATCACGAACAGCCGCACCTGGGCACCACGAGCGCGGCGCACGCCTTCGTCATCACGGCGAAAAGCCCCCAGCCACAAACGTCGGCCCTGAGGCACCCGCACCACCGTGCTGATCGCGATGCGGCCCACCGCCCCTGCCGAACCTGGCGTGAGCTTGCCGGCCATGGGCCGCCCATCTTCAAGGTTCAGTTGCATCTCGATCTGGCTCGCATCGGCAAAACGCGGCAGCACACTGGCTTCGGTGCGATAGCGCACCGGTTGCCACTGGGCATCGTCTTGCGCGGATTTGGGCAGGTAAAACGTGTGGGCGTCATGGAACACAGCCGGAACGTTTTCCTGGGTAAGGATCACCGGAAACGCCACCACCCTGGCCTTACGACGACGCTCCAGCACAGCCAGTTGCGCCATCAGACGGTTGTCATCCAGAGGGGCCAGCACCTGCGTTACTGAAGGCGGGTCGTTGCCCTCCCCGGACCAGGCGGTCCCCAGCTTTTCCAGTTCGGTACGGTCCACGTCGATCTGCCACAGCGCCACCTCAATCGGCCGCCTGGGCGTGTCGAGTTGCGCCACCAGTTCCTCTATCACCTTCACCTGAGCCGGCGTGCCCTTGATCAGCAGGCTATTGGAGTCGGGATAGGCGATCACCAGCAGGCTCTTGTCCGCCAGCGGACCGCGCGCACCGCCCTTGCGCTCGGCAGCCAGTACGGTTTCGATCATCGAGGCCATGCCGGGAACATTGACCTGCTCATCACCCAGGGCATATTGACGATCGGCCACGTGGGTATTGAACACCTGCACCACGCCAAATGCCTGATCTCCCACCCGCACCTGAGTGCGCTGGCGATCCATCAGTTGGGCCAGGTGCAGCACTTGGTCCACATAGTTGGGAGGGCCGGACACATAAAAGGTGGGCCCGGCGCTTTCGCGCAGGGGAAAGCGTGATTCATCCAGCCCCGAACGGCGCATGAACCCGCGCAGCCGGTCGACCGAGATATGCCGCAGCGTCACTGCCGAGCTTTTCGCTTCGCTGGCGTCATACACACGCAGTACCTGGCCGTCGCTGTACCAGATCAGGCCATGTTGCTCGGCCACGGTCTGCAGGGTGTGCTGCGCCGCGCTCAAATCGAACACCCCGGAAACGCGCTTGCGCGAGACTTCGCGGCTGACCACCACAGGCAACCCCAAGGGCACTGACAATGCGCTGAACACGGTATGCAGGCTTTCATCCTGCGCCCGATAGTCCTCGGCCGAGGCGAACGCGCTTGCGCACAGCGCAGCCAGGCACAGCAACCGGCGCAAGCGGGTCATGACAGGGGAATCGATCGTCACCGTGGATGTTCCTGGCTGTATGGCGCAAAGAGGCGGCCATACTGAAAGCCGGTCGCGTTTCAATCTTGATGAGAAACTGACGGCCTGCCCCGCCTGCGCGGCCGTGGCATGTGCCTTGCTAAGCCTTGCTCATTGGTTTTTTGATTGAAAAGGCGGCATTGATGAACGATTCGGCAGGCAGTGGCCCGGCCAGAGATCCATTGGCCTGGGTCCACGGCAGTGACGCCCCGGAAAAGAGCAGCCTTGATCTCGGATTCATGGCCTTGAGCGATTGCGCCTCGCTGGTGGTCGCAGCCACCCAGGGCTTTGCCCAACCCTACGGCTTGACCCTGAACCTCAAGCGCCAGTCATCCTGGGCCAACCTGCGCGACAGGCTGGTCAGCGGTGAACTGGATGCCGCCCACAGCCTGTATGGGCTGATCTATGCGGTGCACCTGGGCATCGGCGGCGTGGCGCCTACCGACATGGCGGTGTTGATGGGCCTGAACCAGAACGGCCAGAGCATCAATCTGTCCCACGGCCTGCAGGCACAAGGGGTGACCACTCCTGAGGCGCTGGACCACCACGTGCACCAAAGCCGCACAAAACTGACCTTCGCCCAGACATTTCCCACCGGCACCCACGCCATGTGGCTGTATTACTGGCTCGCAAGCCAGGGCATTCACCCCTTGCAGGATGTCGACAGCGTGGTGGTGCCGCCGCCGCAGATGGTTGCGCACCTGCAGGCGGGGCGCATTGACGGTTTCTGTGCCGGCGAACCCTGGGCTGCCAGCGCGGTGAAGCACAATCAGGGCTTCACCCTGGCGACCAGCCAGACGATCTGGCCAAACCACCCGGAAAAAGTGCTGGGCTGCACCCAGGCGTTCGTCGATCAATACCCAAATACCGCACGCGTGCTAGTGATGGCGGTGCTCGAAGCCAGCCGTTTTATCGAGCAGAGCCACGAAAACCGCCGCTCCACCGCGCAACTGCTCAGCGCCCGCGAGTACCTTGACGCACCACTCGACTGCATCGAGCCGCGCCTGCTGGGCCAGTATGACGACGGCCTGGGCAACCAGTGGCAGGATCCCCATGCCCTGCGCTTTTTCGCCAATGGCGAGGTCAACCTGCCCTACCTCTGCGACGGCATGTGGTTCATGACCCAGTTCCGCCGCTGGGGTCTGCTGCGTGAAGACCCGGACTACCTTCAGGTTGCCCGCCAGGTGCAGCAACTGGACCTGTATCGCCAGGCCGCCGCCGCCGTTGACGTGCCTGCGAGCCGCCAGGACACGCGCAGCAGCCAGTTGATCGACGGCAAAATCTGGGACGGCTCCGACCCCGCCGCCTACGCCCGCAGTTTCCGTCTGCACGCCCTGGCGGATCACCCCAACCGCCAGGCCCGGCGCTGACAGGAGGACCACCATGTTGCGAATCCTGTTGATCAACGACACCCCGCGCAAGGTCGGGCGGCTCAAGGCGGCGCTGGTCGAGGCCGGCTTCGAGGTGATCGATGAGTCCGGCCTGACCATCGACCTGCCAGCCCGCGTCGAAACGGTGCGCCCGGACGTGATCCTGATCGATACCGAGTCAGCCGGGCGCGATGTGATGGAGCAAGTGGTGCTGGTGACCCGCGACCAGCCGCGTCCGATTGTGATGTTCACCGATGAGCATGACCCGAATGTGATGCGCCAGGCGATCAAGGCCGGCGTCAGCGCCTACATAGTCGAAGGCATCCAGGCCCAGCGCCTGCAACCGATCCTCGATGTGGCCATGGCCCGCTTCGAAAGCGACCAGGCCCTGCGCGCCCAGTTGCAGGCCCGCGACCAGCAGTTGGCCGAGCGCAAGCGCATCGAACTGGCCAAGGGCATGCTGATGAAAATGAAAAACTGCAACGAGGAAGAGGCCTACACCCTGATGCGCCGCCAGGCCATGAGCCGCCAGCAGAAACTGATCCAGGTGGCCGAGCAGATTATTGCCATGAGTGAGTTGCTGGGCTGACTGTGGCAAGCCTTGTGATGGGCAGACTGGTTTTGATTGTGGTTGGGGCGAGCGGGCTTACCCTCATGCCGTTCAGTTAAGCGCAGATTCCCTGTGGGAGCGGTGGGTCAGTCAACATCAATGTTTGCTGGGCCGACGCCATCGGGAGCAAGCCCCCTCCCACATTTGATCTTCGTTACTTTGAGCACCGCGTTCGCTTAACTGAACGGCATTGGGGCTTGTTCTGCGCAAAGTTTGGTGTTGGCGCAGGATTTGCTAAGCATTCACCACAGGTAGCCAACGGCGGTTGCCCTTCCACGACAAAGACGTCGCACATCCGGTTTGCTTTCGCGAACCCGATGGCGGCGTTTTTTTTCGTTTTGGCCTTCTGACAAGACCCCCAACCGTTGAGGTGCGTGATGAAATCAAGCTTCTGGAAATCCGGGCACACCCCGACTCTGTTTGCCGCGTTCCTGTATTTCGACCTGAGTTTCATGGTCTGGTACCTGCTGGGCCCGCTGGCGGTGCAGATTGCCGCCGACCTGCACCTGACCACCCAACAGCGTGGCCTGGTAGTGGCAACGCCGATCCTCGCGGGCGCGGTGCTGCGCTTTCTGATGGGCATGCTGGCCGACAAGCTGTCACCCAAGACCGCCGGGCTGATTGGTCAGGTGATCGTGATCGTCGCGTTGTTCGGCGCCTGGAAACTGGGCATTCATAGCTATGAACAAGCCCTGCTGCTGGGCTTGTTCCTCGGCATGGCCGGCGCATCCTTTGCCGTCGCCCTGCCCCTGGCCTCGCAGTGGTATCCCGCTGAACACCAGGGCAAGGCCATGGGCATCGCCGGTGCAGGCAACTCCGGCACGGTGTTCGCCGCGTTGCTGGCGCCGGTGCTGGCCGCCGCCTTTGGCTGGAGCAATGTCTTTGGTTTTGCGCTGATTCCGTTGGTGCTTACGCTGATCGTGTTCGCCTGGCTGGCACGCAACGCCCCGCAACGCCCGAAAGCCAAAGCCATGGCCGACTACTTCAAGGCCCTGGGCGACCGTGACAGCTGGTGGTTCATGTTTTTCTACAGCGTGACCTTCGGCGGTTTCATCGGCCTGGCCAGCGCCCTGCCCGGCTACTTCAACGACCAGTACGGCCTGAGCCCGGTGACCGCCGGCTACTACACCGCCGCCTGCGTGTTCGGCGGCAGCCTGATGCGGCCGTTGGGCGGCGCCCTAGCGGACCGCTTCGGCGGCATCCGCACCCTGCTGGGCATGTACAGCGTGGCGGCGGTGTGCATCGCCGCGGTGGGTTTCAACCTGCCAAGCTCCTACGCCGCCCTCGCACTGTTCGTCTGCACCATGCTCGGACTGGGTGCCGGCAACGGCGCAGTCTTCCAACTGGTGCCCCAGCGTTTTCGCAGCGAAATCGGCGTGATGACCGGCCTGATCGGTATGGCCGGCGGGATCGGTGGTTTCGCCCTCGCGGCCGGCATGGGCGCGATCAAGCAAAGCACCGGCAGTTATCAACTGGCCCTGTGGCTGTTCGCCAGCCTCGGCGTGCTGGCCTGGTTCGGCCTCTATGGCGTGAAACGCCGCTGGAGAACCACCTGGGGTTCGGCCACCGTGACCGCCGCGCGCGTCTGATGAGCCTGCAACTGAGCGTTGCCCAAGCCAGCGCCATTGGCCCGCGCAGCGAAAATCAGGACGCGCTGCGGGTAGTCACGCCCAGCGCGCAACTGGCGGCGAGCAAAGGTTACCTGTGCGCCCTCGCCGACGGCGTCAGCCAATGTGCCGACGGCGGCCTGGCCGCACGCTCAAGCCTGCAGGCGCTGGCCCTGGACTACTACGCCACACCGCAGACCTGGGGCGTGGCCCAGGCGCTCGAACGGTTATTGCTCGCACAGAATCGCTGGCTGCAAGCCAACGGCGGTGGCCAGCCGTTACTGACCACCCTCAGCGCCCTGGTGTTTCGCGGTCAACGCTTCACCCTCGCGCATGTCGGCGATTGCCGCGTGTATCGCTGGCTGGACGGCGAGCTGCAGCGCATAAGCGAAGACCATGTGTGGGAGCAACCGGGCATGCAGCATGTGCTCAAGCGCGCCCTCGACCTGGATCAACACCTGGTGCTGGACTTTCTCGACGGCGAACTGCGCGCGGGCGAGTGCTTCCTGCTGCTCAGCGACGGCGTCTGGGCCACATTGGGCGAGCACAGCATCCGAGCGATCCTGCGCGAGCAAGCCGACCTCGACCTGGCCGTCAACACCTTGGTGAGCGCCGCGCACCTGGCCGGCAGCCAGGACAACGCCAGCGCGTTGCTGGTGCGCATCGACGCCCTCGGCGCCGCCACCCTGGGCGATGCGCTGGTGCAGTTGCAGCAATGGCCACTGCCACCGCCGCTGAAACCCGGCCAGGCGTTCGAAGGCTGGCAGGTGGAAAGCGTGGTCGCGCAGAGCCGACAATCGTTGCTGTACCGGGTCCGCGACGCGCAGCAACAACCCTGGCTGCTGAAAACCCTGCCGCGCAGTCATGACAATGACACCGATGCGGGCCAGGCCCTGCTGTCGGAGGAATGGTTTCTGCGCCGGGTGGCCGGGCGCGCGTTCCCGCAGGTCCACCCCGCCAGTGAGCGTCAGCATGTGTACTACGTGATGCGCGAATACCCTGGGCTTACCCTGGCCGAGCTGTTCAAGCAGCAAGGCCCGTTGCCCCTGGCGCAATGGCAGTCCATCGCCGAGCGTTTGCTGCGCGCGGTCGGGCTGCTGCATCGTCGGCAAATCCTGCACCGCGATATCAAGCCGGAAAACCTGCTGCTGGGCGACGACGGTGAACTGCGCGTGCTGGATTTTGGCCTGGCCTACTGCCCGGGCCTCTCCGCAGACCCGATCAACACACTGCCCGGCACGCCGAGCTTTATCGCCCCCGAAGCGTTCAATGGCGAGCGTCCTGCGGCCCAGCAGGATTTGTACAGTGTCGGCATTACGCTGTATTACCTGCTGACGGGGCATTACCCCTATGGCGAAATCGAAGCCTTCCAACGTCCCCGCTTCCATCAACCGGTCAGCGCCAGCCGCTATCGCCCCGACCTGCCGGACTGGCTGCCCCTGAGCCTGGAGCGCGCCGTGGCCGCGCAACCGGCGCAGCGTTATGAAACCGCCGAAGAATGGCTGCTGGTGCTGGAGCAGGCCGACCGCCGCGAACTGAGCGTGCGCCCACGCCCACTGCTGGAGCGCGAACCCTTGAAGGTGTGGCGCACATTGGCACTGCTGTCGCTGCTGATCAATCTGGTGCTGCTGTACGGGCTGTTGCACCACTAACGGGCAAAACATTTCGACTGTGGGTTTAAACACCCAGTAAAACCGGGGGTATGCAGACTTGGCACAACCGCTGCATTAGCTTTCCCAACAACCCACATACAGCCGCCCCTTCAACGACGAAGGATCGAGCTTCCCGAGAGAACGGGACCGGACAAAGGCGTCCTCGCTAGGTAACTAGCGGGGACGCCTTTTTTGTTTGCGCGTGATTGGTCGGAGAGCGACATGAAAAAACTCAAATTGGTGATGATCGGCAACGGCATGGCAGGGGTTCGTACCCTTGAAGAGCTGCTCAAGCTGAGCAGCGACATATACGACATCACCGTGTTCGGCGCCGAGCCCCACACCAACTACAACCGCATCCTGCTGTCGCCGGTGCTGGCCGGCGAACAGACCTTCGAAGAAATCGTGCTCAACGACCTGGACTGGTACCTGGACAACAACGTCAAGCTGCTGCTCAACCGCAAGGTGGTGCAGATCGACCGGGTCAAGCGCAAAGTTATCGCCGACGACGGCACCGAGGCCGAGTACGATCGTTTGCTGATCGCCACCGGCTCCACGCCGTTTATCCTGCCGATCCCCGGCAACACCTTGCAGGGCGTGATCGGCTATCGCGACATTGCCGACACCCAGGCCATGATCGACACCGCCAAAACCCATAAACACGCGGTGGTCATCGGCGGCGGCCTGCTCGGCCTGGAAGCCGCCAACGGCCTGATGCTGCGCGGCATGCATGTAACCGTGGTGCACATCGGCGAATGGTTGCTGGAACGCCAGCTGGACAAGACCAGTGGCCAACTGCTGCAAACCGAGCTGGAAAGCCGTGGCCTGGTGTTTCGCCTGGGCGAACACACCCAGGCCCTGCACGACGCCGGCAATGGCCGGGTCGGCTCGGTGCAGTTCAAGAATGGCGACATCATCCCCGCCGACCTGGTGGTGATGGCCGCCGGCATCCGGCCCAACACCGAACTCGCGGAAAAATCCGGCATCCCGTGCAACCGTGGGATTCTGGTCAATGACACCATGCAAACCTACGACCCGCGTATTTATGCGATCGGCGAATGCGCCAGCCATCGCGGGATTGCCTACGGCCTGGTGGCGCCGCTGTTCGAACAGGCCAAGGTCTGCGCCAACCACCTGGCCCAGCTGGGCTTTGCCACCTACAAAGGCTCGGTGACTTCGACCAAGCTGAAAGTCACCGGCATCGACCTGTTTTCTGCCGGCGACTTCATGGGCGGCGAAGGCACCGAGACCATCACCCTCTCCGATCCGATTGGCGGCGTGTACAAAAAACTGGTGATCAAGGACGACATCCTGGTCGGCGCCTGCCTGTACGGCGACACCGCCGATGGCGGTTGGTATTTCCGCCAGATCCGTGAGAACCATGCCATCGGCGAGATTCGCGATCACCTGATGTTCGGCGAGAATGCCCTGGGCGATGTCGGCCATCAGGGCCAGGACAAGGCCATGAGCATGGCCGACAGCGCTGAAGTCTGCGGCTGCAACGGCGTGTGCAAGGGCACTATCGTCAAGGCGATCCAGGAACAGGGCCTGTTCAGTGTCGACGAGGTGAAAAAACACACCAAGGCCGCCAGTTCCTGCGGCTCCTGCGTGGGGCTGGTGGAACAGATCCTGATCAACACCGTGGGCGGCGCGGCCGATGTAAAACCCAAGAGCGAAAAAGCCATCTGCGGCTGCAGCGACCTCAATCACGGGCAAATCCGCCAGGCCATCCGCGAACAGCATCTGCTGACCATCGCCGCCACCATGAGCTACCTGAACTGGCGCACCTCCAACGGCTGTGCCACCTGTCGCCCGGCGCTGAACTATTACCTGATTTCCACCTGGCCCGGCGAAGCCAAGGACGACCCGCAGTCGCGCTTGATCAACGAACGGGCCCACGCCAACATCCAGAAAGACGGCACCTACTCTGTCGTGCCACGGATGTGGGGCGGCGTGACCAACCCGTCGGAACTGCGCCGCATCGCCGACGTGGCCGACAAGTACAACGTGCCGATGGTCAAGGTCACCGGCGGCCAGCGCATTGACTTGCTCGGCATCAAAAAGCAGGACCTGCCCGGCGTGTGGAAGGACCTCGACATGCCGTCCGGCCACGCCTACGGCAAATCCATCCGTACCGTGAAAACCTGCGTAGGCAGCGAGTTCTGCCGCTTCGGCACGCAGAACTCGACGCAACTGGGCATCGAGCTTGAGCACGACCTGTTCAACATGTGGTCGCCGCACAAGGTCAAGCTGGCGGTGTCCGGTTGCCCGCGCAATTGCTCGGAAGCCGGCATCAAGGACGTCGGCATCATCGGCGTCGACTCCGGCTGGGAGATGTATATCGGCGGCAACGGCGGCATCAAGACCGAAGTCGCGGAGTTCTTCGTCAAGCTCAAAACCGCCGACGAAGTGCGCGAGTACAACGGCGCGTTCCTGCAGCTGTACCGCGAGGAAGCCTTCTACCTGGAGCGCACCGTGCATTACCTGCAGCGCGTGGGCATGGAGCACATCAAGAAAGCCGTGCTGGAAGACCCGGCCCGGCGCAAGGCGCTGAACGAGCGCCTGCAATTCTCGCTGTCATTCGAGCAGGACCCGTGGAAAGAACGGCTTGAACAGCCGCTGCTGAAAAAGGAATTCGAGGTGATCCCCGTCAAACACCTGGAGGTGCAGGCATGAACTGGCTGGATATTTGCGCCCTCGACGACATCAACGCACTGGGCTCACGCATCATCAACGGGCCCAAGGGCGACATCGCGATCTTTCGCACCAGTGACGACGAAGTCTTCGCCCTCGACGACCGCTGCCCGCACAAGGGCGGCCCGCTGTCCCAAGGCCTGATCTACGGCAAACGCGTGGCCTGCCCGCTGCACAACTGGCAGATCGACCTGGCGTCCGGCGAAGCCCAGGCGCCGGATATCGGCTGCGCCCACCATCATCCCGCCCGTGTCGAAAACGGCCGGGTGATGCTGGCCCTGCGGGACGCCGGTTGATGGACCGCCAGGTCACCGCGTCCACCTGCTGCTACTGCGGGGTGGGCTGCGGCGTGCTGATCGAGCATGACGGCACGCAGATCCTCGGTGTGCAGGGCGACCCGAGCCACCCGGCCAATTTCGGCAAGTTGTGCAGCAAAGGCGCCAGCCTGCACCTGACGGGCGACCTGAGCGCGCGCGCCTTGTACCCGGAGTTGCGCCTGGGCAAAGGCCTGGCCCGTAGCCGTACAAACTGGGATACCGCGCTGGACCACGCGGCCAACGTGTTTGCCGACACCCTCGCCGAACACGGGCCAGACAGCGTGGCCTTCTATATCTCCGGACAACTGCTTACCGAGGACTACTACAGCTTCAACAAACTGGCGCGGGGGCTGGTGGGCACCAACAATCTCGACAGTAATTCGCGGCTGTGCATGTCCTCGGCGGTGGTCGGCTACAAGCGCAGCCTGGGTGCCGACGCGCCACCGTGCAGCTATGAAGACCTCGACACCAGCGACTGCGTGATGATCGTCGGCAGCAACATGGCCTACGCCCATCCGGTATTGTTCCGACGCCTGGAGGAAGCCAAGGCGCGGCGTCCGCACATGAAAGTCGTGGTGATCGACCCTCGGCGCACCGACACCTGCGAATTGGCTGACATGCACCTTGCCATCCTGCCGGGTACGGATGTGGCGCTGTTCCATGGAATCTTGCACTTGTTGCTGTGGGAAGACTGGATCGACCGCGACTTTATCCAGGCCCATACCGACGGGCTGGCGGAGCTTAAACGCCTGGTGCATGACTACACGCCGCAGATGGTCACGCAGTTGTGCGGGCTCAGTGTCGAACAATTGCGCCTGTGCGCCGAATGGGTGGGTACCTCACGGAGCTTTCTTTCGCTCTGGTGCATGGGGCTCAACCAGTCCACCGCCGGCAGCGCTAAAAACAGCGCGCTGATCAATCTGCACCTGGCCACTGGCACAATTGGGCGGCCTGGCTGTGGGCCGTTCTCCCTGACCGGCCAGCCCAATGCCATGGGCGGGCGCGAAACCGGCAGCTTGTCGAATCTGTTGCCGGGCCATCGGGAAGCCGCCAACCCTGAACACCGCGCAGAAGTCGCTGCTTACTGGGGTGTCGATGCGTTGCCGGAGCCGACCGGGCTGACGGCCATTGAGCTGTTTGAGCAGGTGCAGGCCGGCAAGATCAAGGCGCTGTGGATCGCGTGCACCAACCCCGCGCAATCGCTGCCGGACCAGACCGCTGTGCGCGCCGCCCTGGCAGCCTGCCCGTTCGTGGTGTTGCAGGAAGCCTTTCGCACCACCGAGACCGCCGCCTACGCCGACCTGCTTTTGCCGGCCGCCAGTTGGGGGGAGAAAGAAGGCACGGTGACCAACTCTGAACGGCGCATTTCCCACGTACGCCGCGCCATCACCCCACCTGCAGAAGCACGGCCGGACTGGGCAATCACCGTGGATTTCGCCCAACGCCTGGAACAGCGACTGCGCCCGGGGCTGCCGAGCCTGTTCGCCTTTGAGCATCCGGCGCAGATTTTTGATGAGTTCAAGCTGCTGACCCGTGGGCGTGATTTGGATTTGTCGGGTATCAGCCATGCCCTGCTCGACGAACTGGGGCCGCAGCAGTGGCCGTTCCCCATGGGCGCGCGCAGCGGCACCTCGCGTCTGTATATCGACGGGGTTTTCCCGACCGACGGGGGCCGCGCGCACTTTATCGCCGACCCTTATCGTGCGGCCAAGGAGCAGCGCGACGCGCGCTTCCCGCTGACCCTGATTACCGGGCGCCTGCGTGACCAGTGGCACGGCATGAGCCGCACCGGCACGGCGGCGCAGTTGTTCGGGCATGTGAGCGAAGCGCTGCTGAGCCTGCACCCCGATGAACTGCGCCGTCATCGCTTCAAGGAAGGCGACCTGGTGAACCTCAAAAGCCGGCGAGGCAATGTGATCGTTGCCGTCAGCAGTGATGACAGCGTACGCCCCGACCAGGCATTCCTGCCGATGCACTGGGGCGACCGGTTTCTCAAGGGCGGCGTGAATACCCTCACCCAGCCGGCGTTCGACCCGCTGTCGAAACAACCTGAACTCAAGCACAGCGGCGTGCGCCTGGAGGCGGTGCAGTTGCCATGGCAGCTGTTCGCGCTGATCGAGGGCGATGTGCAGCAACACTTCGAGGCCCTGCGCCCGCTGTGCGAGGGTTTTGCCTACGTCAGCCTGAGCCTGGCCGGGCGGGAACGGCCGGCGTTGCTGGTACGCGCGGCACATACCGCAGCGCCCGAGCTTGAGCTGCTGACCCGTATCGACCAACTGCTGGGCCTGCACGACGGCCCGGTGATGGCCTACGACGACCCGCGCCGCTCGATCGGCAAGCGGGTGAAGATCGAAAAAGGCCGCATCACCGCAGTACGCCTGGCCGGTGAAACCCTGGCCCGCCACTGGCTGCAGAGCCTGTGGCTGGAAGGCCGCACCGATGAGCAGTTGCGCCGCTGGCTGCTCGCGCCCTTGAGCGCAGCGCCCGGCGGTGCGGCGGCAAACAGCAAGGTGTTGTGTAACTGCATGAACGTCAGTGAAAACGCGGTGTGTGCCGGTATTGCCCAGGGCCTGGACCTGGAGGGACTCAAGCAGTCGCTGGGATGCGGCACGCAATGCGGCTCCTGTGTCCCGGAAATCAAACGTCTGCTGGTAAGCCATCCGCAGCCAATCGCTATCAGTGTGTGAGGACAGGAATATGAGCGCAAAAGTCTGGCTGGTAGGCGCAGGACCCGGTGACCCGGAGTTGCTGACCCTCAAAGCAGTACGGGCGATGAACGAAGCCGATGTGGTGCTGATTGACGACCTGGTCAACCCGGCGGTGCTGGAACATTGCGGCAATGCGCGGGTGATTACCGTGGGCAAGCGCGGCGGTTGTCGCTCGACGCCGCAGGATTTCATCCACCGTTTGATGCTGCGTTACGCGCGTCAGGGCAAGTGTGTGGTGCGGCTCAAAGGCGGCGATCCGTGCATTTTCGGACGCGGCGGCGAAGAAGCCATGTGGCTGCGCGAGCGTGGGATCGAGGCGCAGGTGGTCAATGGGATTACGTCGGGGCTGGCAGGCGCAACTAACTGCGATATTGCGCTGACGTTGCGCGGTGTCAGCCGTGGCGTAACGCTGGTCACGGCGCATACCCAGGACGACAGCCGCCTGAACTGGGGCGCGCTGGCGGAAGGCGGGACGACGCTGGTGGTGTATATGGGCGTGGCGAAGCTGGAAGAAATACGCCAGCAGTTGCTGGACGGCGGCATGGCGGCGGATATGCCGGTGGCGATGATCGAGAATGCATCGCTGCCCCAGCAACGGGAGTGTCGCAGCGTGCTGTCGCGCATGCAGGAAGATGCACAGGCTTTCGCGTTGAAGAGCCCGGCAATTCTGGTGATTGGCAGGGTTGCAGCGGCTGAGCAGGCGGCTTATGTCGCAGTGGCCGCCAGCGCCTGAGGCAAATTGCAGACGAAAAAAAGCCCGGCCTGAGCCGGGCTTTTTTCTACTACTCAGTAATTACTGAGCGGTAGCTTCAACCGACGCTTCTACGCGACGGTTAACAGCGCGACCAGCTTCAGTTGCGTTGTCAGCAACTGGGCGGGATTCGCCGTAACCTACAGCAGTTACACGGCTAGGAGCCACGCCGTCTTTAACCAGGACTTGCTTAACAGCGTCAGCACGACGCTGGGACAGCTTCTGGTTGTAAGCGTCTGGACCTACGGAGTCAGTGTGACCAGCAACTTCTACGTTGGTGGACGGGTACTGAGCCATGAAGTCGGCCAGGTTTTTCACGTCGCCGTAGCTGTTAGGCTTAACAACGGCTTTGTCGAAGTCGAACTTAACGTCCAGCTCAACACGAACAACCTGAGCAACTGGAGCTTCTGGCTCTGGAGTTGGCTCTGGAGCTGGTGCTGGGGTAGGAGCTGGAGCAACTGCGCCAGCGTTACCGCCGAAGTTCACGCCCAGGCCGACCAGTGCGGAGTAGTCCCACTTGCCGTTGTCCAGACCGTAGTCAGCTTCAACACCGGCACGAGCGTACAGGTTGTTGGTGAAGTAGTACTTCACGCCGGTACCGACGGTGGCGAAAGTGGTCTGATCGCGACCGCTGTGGCCGTCAGCTTGCACGTTGCCACGGCTCTGGTGGCCGAAACCGCCTTCAACGTATGGACGCAGGCTGTCAACGCCGGCCTGACCGAAGTGGTACTGGGCCACGAGGCTGCCAGTGTCACCTTTGATCTTCTGGCTACCAGTACCGTCGTTCGAACGGGTGTGGTTAGTCTTGTCGTAGGACAAGTTCAAGGACAGATCGTCGGTCAGGAAGTAACCAATGCGAGCGCCTGGGTTGAAGCCGTCTTCGATGTGCTTGACGCTATCGTTGTACTGCTTCTTGTAGAACAGCTCGCCTTCAACTGCGCCTTGGCCTTGTGCCAGAACGCCGAAAGAAGTTGCGGCAATAAGAGAACCAATGGCCAAGCCCAAGGTGTTTTTCAGTTTCATCCGTTAAATCCCCATCTGGTGATTGTAAAGCAGTCCCACAAACCGGGGGACAACTCGGCGACAAGTCTAACAGAACTTGCCTACACGTAAGAGATATTTGCCACGCACTAAGTTTCAGTCTCGTCCGCAAATTTCTCACGTAATTTATCTAGAGCACGTTTGTACCGCATTTTTGTAGCACTCAAACCCATGTGCATGATGTCAGCGATCTCCTGGAACTCCAGCTCTGCGACGAATCGCAGCACCAGAATCTCCCGATCGATCGGGTTCACATACACCAGCCAGCGATCAAGTCCGCCCTTGTCCTCGGGTGCCGGCGCCTTTTCTTCAGACGCTTCCTCAAGGGGGTCCAGACTCAAGGCGTCCATCAAGCGACGCTTTCGCCGTTCCTTCCGATACTGCGTGATGCACTCGTTGTACGTGATGCTGTAGAGCCAGGTCTTGAACTTCGATTTACCCTCGAAGTTCTTGAGGCCGTACAGCACCTTTAGCATCACTTCCTGACAGACATCGTCCGCATCTCTATCGTTCCCTAAATACCTTGAACAAACGTTGAACAGAGTGCGTTGATACCTGCGCATCAATTCTTCATAGGCGCGCGTGATGTGAAACAGCTCCGTATGTGCACGCGCGACCAGCTCCTCATCAGAGAGCTCACGGGGGTCATAGCGCGTGGACAGCGTTTGAGCTTTATTCAAAACAAGTCGTGCCGACAGTCAGGTCAATGTCCGCTACGGCCCGGCAAGCCGGGTTCGCGGCGGCGTACATTAGCAGGGTGCCGGGTCAGCGGCTACTGACCTGCTGTTCAAGGAGTATCCGATTAGACAACGACACCAGCTCGCCATCGTCGGTCAATACTGTCGTTTTGACGGTACCGATCTCCTCGATTTGACCCTCGACCTCGCCTACACGCACCTGTTGCCCTACCTGATACAGCTCACGCACGTAGATTCCCGCAAGAATCTGACCGGCAATTTCCCGGCTTCCCAACCCCATGGCCAGCGCAACTGCCAGACCAACGGTAATCAAAACAATCACAATCACATGGTTGAGCAGGTCTGTCTTGACCTCCAACTGACTGATCGCGACCGAAATACTGATGATGATCACCAGCCCCTGAGCGATTCGCCCCAGGCCGGCAGCATAGTCCAGCCCCACGCCTTCGGCAGCCCCGCGCACCAGCCCATTGGCCAATTGCGCGAGTAAAACGCCTACCAGCAATACCAGCGCGCCGCCGAAAACCTTGGGCAAATACAGCGCCAGCATGTCGAGCGTAGCTGAAACTCGCTCAAGTCCAAGGGATTGCGCCGCCGAAACCAGAAATATCAGCAAAACGAACCAATAGACAATCTTGCCGATCAAGGTCGAGATCGGCACTTGCAGCCCGGCGCGCCCCAGCAGCTTGGTCAGGCCGGTGCCTGCCATCAAGCGATCCAGACCCAGTTTCGCGAGAAGCTTGGATAACAGGGTGTCGAGCAGCTTGGCCACGACAAACCCGAGCAATACCAGCACCAGGGCACCAAACAGGTTGGGAATGAAATTCGCCACCTTGGTCCATAATGCGGTCATCGCGGTGACCAGGCTCTGGGTCCAGAGATCAAGTTCCATATTCAATCAGCCTTATCAGCAGTGCGAGCAAGAGGTTTGCCACGGGAAACCGGGGATACGTGGGCTGAACCGTTGTTCAGGGCCATCATCAACGCCGGCACCCAACGCCCGAGCAGCCCGAACAGGTCTCCCGCCCCAACCTGACGGTTGGCGGTTTTCAATACGCGACCCAGGCAGGCATCGTCATCACGGTTGGATGGCGAAGCATTCAGCATGTCACGCAAAGACTGTTCAAACGGATCGTGCATAAAGGACCTCTCGCAAGTGAATTAAAAGACGAGGGTTAAATTCCTGAGGTCACATCCGACCCTTCCTACGTTCAGCTCGTATTCAGGTCAAACCCAGCGCAAGCGTCGAAACAACCACCATTGCCCGAGCGCCACCGACACCATCAACAGACACGCAATCGCAAATCCATAGGGGCTCGAGGAAAAAGGAATCCCCCCACATTTATACCCAGCAGGCCGGTGAGAAAACTCATCGGCAGAAAGATCCCGGTGATAATTCCGAAGCGATACATGGTGCGGTTCATGCGCACGCTCAAGCGTCGGTCTTCGGCCTCAAGTACAAGCCCCACGCGCTCCCGGGTCAATTCCAGCTCTTCCAGGTAGCGGGTCAGGCTGTTGTTCAATTCGTTCCAGTAGTCGGCATCGTCGTCACAGAACCACGGCAATTTGATCCGCGTGAGCTGACCGAAAATGTCCCGTTGCGGCGCCAGGAATCGCTTCAACCCAGCGGCTCTGCGACGGATCTGCAGGATACTGCCATGCTCTGGAGTATACCGTTCGTCGGCGTCGAGTTTTTCTTCCTCTGAATCGACGATTTCAGACAGGTCGGTCACCAGATCCTGCACTTTGTTGGTCAGGTACTGCGCCATATAAAGGATGAGTTCAGAGGTATTTTTCGGCCCCTTGCCCTCCGCCAGTTGCACCAGCAGCTCGTCGGTCGCGCGCAATGGGCGCAAACGCAGGGAGATCACACGGCTGGCAGAGGCGAAGATGCGCGCCGAGACCATGTCTTCCGGTTCGGCACCCGGGTTGAGATTGACGCCGCGCAGAAACAGCAACAGCTCGGCGTCCGGCAGCGGCAACAGGCGTGGACGGGTGTTTTCCTCCAGCAGCAGGTCGCAGGCGAACTCGCTCAATCCGCTGGATTGGCGCAGCCAGGTGCGGGTTTGCGGATGGCTGCGATCCCAATGCAGCCACAGGCTTTCCTGCGGCTGCAGTTGCAGGTCGTCCAGTTCAGTCCGGGCAATCGAACGCGCGCCGCCTTTACCGTCCAGCACCAGGGCATGCACCAGCCCCCATTGCGCGTTTTCTTCCTCGAACATCCTCACCCCTGTCGGCTATTGCGGTTTATTCAGGCATCTTCAGCGGACTGGGCGACACGATTACACCGTTATTGTCGGCATAGATGTATTCGCCCGGACGAAATGTGACGCCGGCAAAGGTCACCACCACGTTCAGGTCACCGATGCCGCGCTTGTCGGTCTTCATCGGGTGGCTGGCCAGGGCCTGCACACCCAGATCGGTCTGGGCAATGACGTCGACGTCACGGATGCAGCCGTAGATCACCATGCCTTCCCAGCCGTTTTTTGCGGCTTTTTCGGCGAGCATGTCGCCCAGCAATGCGCGACGCAGCGAACCCCCACCGTCGACCACCAGCACCTTACCGGCACCCGGCAGGTCGACCTGCTCCCTGACCAGCGAGTTGTCTTCGAAACATTTGAGGGTGACGATTTCGCCGCCAAAGGAATCGCGGCCACCGAAGTTGCTGAACATCGGCTCGACCACCTGCACCAGGTCGGGGTAGGCATCGCACAGGTCAGGGGTTACGTAATGGATCATGAAAAGAGTCCCTTGCGTCAAAAAGCTGTCTTTGGAAAGAAGCGTCTGCCTCGCAGGTACGCAACATCCCATCCGTTTCGCCGCAACGCAAGCGCGCGGCAGCGACTGAATATGACCAGAAGCGTTTAACGCGTCATAGCTTAGCCGCAACCGCAGATCAGCGAAAAGCCCCGGATCAAGCCGTGGCCATCAGCTCGGGCCGGGTAGCGGACAACGGTGTCAGCGGATCTTTAAGCCACTGCACCGTCAACGGCCAGACTTCAGCCTGTGCCGCCTTGCTGACGAGCATTTCCACATGCCCGAAATCCCCGGTAAACCCTTGCCCGCGCCCCAGGCACAGGTATTGGCGATGTTCACTGCCCACTTGTTCGAACAGCTTGCGGCAGGCCCAGTCCGGGTCTTGCTCGTCGCCTGCGGCGCTCACCGCCAGCAAGGGCACATCGACCTGGGCCAGGCCCTTCCACCAGTCGGCATCGGCATCGCCAAACCGACCAAACAGACCGTTCCAGCGCAACGCCTCGATCATCACGCCGGCGGGCTCGTCCTCGGGCCCGCGCTTGAAACGCGGCCCAGACACATGGGCAAAGCGCTTGAGCAACCAGCGACCTGCCCACTCCACCGGAGGGATTTTCAACGGCCAGTGCGTGCGGCTGACCTGGCAGCCGAACAACGCCGCCGACGCCACCGCCGATGCTTCCAGGTGACGCGCCCCCAGGGCTGCAGCCAGGGTGATAGCGCCCAGGGAATGCCCGATCCAATGCGGCGTCTGCGCGCTTTGCTCACGCACGAACGCGCCGATGGCCGGCAAATCGTAACGCGCATAGTCGGCCACGCGATTTTTCGCATAGTTCTGGTTGCGCCTGGACAGCCCGTGGCCGCGCATTTCCGGGATCCACACATCAAACCCCTGGCGCGCCAGGTAGGCGCCCAGGCCGATGCCCTTGGGCGAGTACCAGAAACGCCGGTTGGAAAAACTACCGTGCAACAAAATAACCGCAATGCCCCGGTTTTCCGGGACATCGGCCAGGCCCAGACGGGTAACTGCCAGCTCGACGGTGCCGTCGGGGCTGTTACCGGGTTTGAGGCGATACACGTCTTCACTCAGGTCGCCACGACGTTCAGCACTGATCAGGGCGACGGGAAACAGATTGCTGCTGCTTTGCATAATGCTCTTGCACAAAAAAGGGCGGCGTCCGCGAGGATTCCCGCCCTGTACAGATAAGAATGCCGGTCATCCGCAACGGGTGACCGGCACTTTTGACGTTGCGATCTTAAGCGGACGCTTGGCCTTCGGCGAGGAAGAACCAGGTTTCCAGCACCGAGTCCGGGTTCAGCGAGACGCTTTCGATGCCCTGCTCCATCAGCCATTTAGCCAGGTCCGGGTGGTCCGAAGGGCCCTGGCCGCAGATGCCGATGTACTTGCCGGCTTTGTTACAGGCCTGGATGGCGTTGGCCAGCAGCTTCTTGACCGCCGGGTTACGCTCGTCGAACAAATGCGCGATGATCCCCGAGTCGCGGTCCAGGCCCAGGGTCAACTGGGTCAGGTCGTTGGAGCCGATGGAGAATCCGTCGAAGAACTCCAGGAACTCTTCGGCCAGAATCGCGTTGGACGGCAGCTCGCACATCATGATGACGCGCAGGCCGTTTTCGCCACGGGACAGGCCGTTTTCGGCCAGCAGGTCGACCACCTGGCTAGCCTCGCCCAGGGTGCGCACGAACGGCACCATGATTTCGACGTTGGTCAGGCCCATCTCGTTGCGCACACGTTTGAGCGCACGGCATTCGAGCTCGAAGCAGTCGCGGAAGGCTTCGCTGATGTAACGCGAGGCACCGCGAAAGCCCAGCATCGGGTTTTCTTCTTCCGGCTCGTAGAGCTTGCCGCCGATCAGGTTGGCGTACTCGTTGGACTTGAAGTCCGACAGGCGCACGATCACCTTTTTCGGATAGAACGCCGCCGCCAGGGTGCTGATGCCTTCCACCAGCTTGTCGACATAGAAGCCCACCGGGTCGTTGTAACCGGCGATGCGCTTGTCGACGCTCTCTTTAATGTCCAGCGGCAGCCCGTCGTAGTTCAGCAGGGCCTTGGGGTGCACGCCGATCATGCGGTTGATGATGAACTCCAGGCGGGCCAGGCCCACACCGGCGTTCGGCAACTGCGCGAAATCGAAGGCACGGTCCGGGTTGCCGACGTTCATCATGATCTTGAACGGCAGGTCGGGCATGGCGTCGATGGAGTTCTGCTTGATGTCGAAGCCCAGCTCGCCTTCGAAGATGAAACCGGTGTCGCCTTCAGCGCAGGACACGGTCACGCCCTGACCGTCTTTCAACAGTTGGGTGGCATTGCCGCAACCCACGACCGCCGGGATGCCCAGCTCACGGGCAATGATCGCCGCGTGGCAGGTACGCCCGCCACGGTTGGTGACGATGGCGCTGGCGCGTTTCATCACCGGCTCCCAGTCCGGGTCGGTCATGTCGGAGACCAGCACGTCACCCGGCTGAACCTTGTCCATCTCGGACACGTCCTTGATGATCCGCACTTTGCCCGCGCCGATGCGCTGGCCAATGGCCCGGCCTTCCACCAGCACGGTGCCGGTTTCTTTCAACAGGTAGCGTTCCATGACGTTGGCCGAGGTGCGGCTCTTCACGGTTTCCGGGCGGGCCTGCACGATGTACAGCTTGCCGTCGTCACCGTCCTTGGCCCACTCGATGTCCATCGGGCACTTGTAGTGCTTTTCGATGATCATCGCCTGCTTGGCCAGCTCGCTGACTTCGGCGTCGCTCAGGCAGAAGCGCGCGCGCTCGGCCTTGTCCACATCGACGGTCTTGACCGAACGACCGGCCTTGGCCTCGTCGCCGTAGATCATCTTGATCGCCTTGCTGCCCAGGTTGCGGCGAAGGATGGCCGGGCGACCGGCCTCAAGGGTGTGCTTGTGCACGTAGAATTCGTCCGGGTTGACCGCGCCCTGTACGACGGTTTCGCCCAGGCCGTAGGCGCCGGTGATAAACACCACGTCACGGAAGCCCGATTCGGTATCGAGGGTGAACATCACGCCGGCGGTGCCGGTTTCCGAACGCACCATGCGCTGCACGCCAGCAGACAGGGCCACCAGCTTGTGGTCGAAACCCTGGTGCACGCGGTAGGAAATGGCGCGATCGTTGAACAGCGAGGCAAACACTTCCTTGGCCGCGCGGATCACGTTTTCCACGCCACGGATATTCAGGAAGGTTTCCTGCTGACCGGCAAATGAGGCGTCGGGCAAGTCTTCGGCGGTGGCCGAGGAACGCACGGCGACGGCCATGTCCGGATTACCGGCCGACAGGGTGGCGAAGGCGGTGCGAATTTCTTCGTTGAGCTTTTCAGGGAACTCGGCCTCCATGATCCACTGGCGGATCTGGCTGCCGGTTCTGGCCAGGGCATTGACGTCATCGACGTCCAGAGCGTCCAGCGCGGCGTGGATCTGAGCGTTGAGGCCGCTCAGCTCGAGGAAATCACGGTAAGCCTGGGCCGTGGTGGCGAAACCACCGGGCACTGACACACCTGCGCCTGCAAGATTACTGATCATCTCGCCGAGGGATGCGTTCTTGCCCCCTACGTGCTCTACATCATGGACGCCGAGCTTATCGAGGGAAACTACGTACTCTACCAAGGTGATCTCTCCACTTTCTGTGTTGGAAAAGCTCATGGACGCCGGCTGCTCAGTAGGAGCATTCGCCAGCGCTTGTGGCCTGGGCCTGGAAAATAAGTGAGAATGCGGCCCACTGCGGGACAGCAAAATCGCGCCTATCATATCCAAGATTCGCCATCAGCTTAAGGCCCAGGGCTCAAATGAAACGATCTGCTTTCTTTATCTCCGATGGCACTGGCATTACTGCCGAAACCCTGGGCCAAAGCCTGCTCGCGCAGTTCGAAAACATTACCTTCGCCAAATTCACCCGGCCTTATATAGACAGCGTGGATAAAGCGCGGGCCATGGTACAACAAATCAATCTGGCGGCTGAAAAAGACGGCTGCCGCCCGATCATTTTCGACACCATCGTCAATCAGGACATTCGTGAGATTCTCGCGACCTCCAATGGTTTCATGATCGACATCTTCTCCACCTTCCTGGCGCCGCTGGAGCAGGAGCTGAGCGAACACTCCTCTTATTCGGTAGGAAAGTCCCACTCCATCGGGCATAACTCCAACTATATGGAGCGTATCGAGGCGGTCAACTTCGCCCTCGATAACGACGACGGCGCACGCACGCACTACTACGACAAGGCTGACCTGATCCTGGTGGGCGTGTCGCGTTGCGGCAAGACGCCGACCTGTCTGTACATGGCCATGCAATTCGGCATCCGCGCGGCCAACTACCCGCTGACCGAAGACGACATGGAACACCTGACCCTGCCCGCCGCCCTGCGCGCGCACTCGCACAAGCTGTTCGGCCTGACCATCGACCCGGACCGCCTGACCGCCATCCGTAATGAGCGCAAGCCCAACAGCCGCTATTCGAGCTATGCCCAGTGCGAGTTCGAGGTGCGTGAAGTGGAAAATCTGTTCCGTCGCGAGAATATTGCGCATATCAATTCCACGCATTTCTCGGTGGAAGAGATTTCGGCGAAGATTCTGGTGGAGAAAGGCGTGGAGCGGCGCTTCAAATAAAGCGTTGAAGGCCTCAAGCGCAACGCTTGAGGCCTTGGATTCAAAGCCGTTTCAGCAATTCTTCGGCCACGGCCCGGGTCGACTCGGGGTTCTGACCGGTGATCAACTCGCGGTCCATTACCATGTTCGGGCGCCAAGGCACCAGGTTGGACTGATAATCCCCACCTGCGGCTTCCAGTGCATCCTGCGGCATGTATTTCATTTGGCCATCCCCCAGACGGCCGCGCTGCGCCGCCCAACGCTCTTCCATATTGCTCATGACTGTCATCCTGTACCCGGCGTAAATCCAGCCTGGTTGTGGCGTAACTCGCCCCTTGGCCTCAAGCTCGGCGGCAAAACCGTCAGCATCGGGCAACGTCGACAGCAAGGCGACCGGGCCGTGGCACACCAATGCGGTGGGCTTGCCGTACCGGTTGAAATTGGCCAGCAGGCGCCCCATTAGCGGGCTGCGCGTCAAATCCTGCATGGGCGCCCGGCCGCCAGGCACGTAGAGCGCGTCATACGTCTGGTAGCCTCGCTGCTCCACTTGTTCAAGACTGATGACGGGGGAATCCATCGTCGAGATGATTTTCAGGCGTTCCAGCAGTGCCTTGTGCTCATTGAATACGCGCTCGTCATTGCCAAAATAGGACTTGCTCAGGGAGCCCTCGTCCAACGTTGGCGGATTCCCCAGCGGCGTGGCGAATGTGAGGGTGTGCCCAGCATCGAGCAGCATCTTGACCGGTTGCATCAGCTCATTGAAAAAGAAACCGGTAGCCACAGACTTGCCGTCTCGCAGCTCGAGCCGCGAAGCATCGGACAGCACCACCAGCACATGGGCCGCCTGGGCCACCTGGCTGCAAAGCCAAAGGACGCTGCTGGTCAGTACCACCATCAGTATTTTCATAATCGTCTCCAAAGGTTTCGGCAGCGGCATTGGCCCTGCCCTTCGAAGAATTTATTGCTACCTTGCAAAATGAAACACCGGCACGACAGACAATCACTTTGCCTCTGGTAGCGAAAATGACACGTCGATTCGATCACCTGGCGGACGTCGAAGTCTTTATCACCGTGGTCGATAAAGGCACCGTCAGCGCCGGCGCCGTGAGCCTGGGTACCACGCCAACCGTGGTCAGCCGGGCGATCAAGCGCCTCGAGACGCGCCTCGGTGTACAGCTGTTGCGGCTCACTACGCGGCGTTTGAGCGTGACGGAAGCCGGACGCCTTTATCTGGAAAAAATGCGCGATGCCTTCTCGCAGATCACAGACGTCGAGCGCAGCCTGCAATCTTCTGACGGGCAATTGAGCGGGTGCCTGCGGCTCAGTGTTCCCACCACCTACGGTCACTATCGGCTGCCGCCCTTGCTGGCGCAGTTCAGCCAGTTGCACCCCACGGTGCAGGTGGAGTTATGCCTGACCAATCGCAACGTCGACCTGGTAGCAGAACATTTTGACCTGGCCATCCGCGTCGGCGACCTGCCCGACAGCGGGCTGGTCGGGCGCCCACTGGAGAAAGCGCGACTGTGCCTTGTTGCCGCGCCAGGTTATCTGCAGCGAGCCGGGGCGCCACATACTCTGGAGGATCTGAAAACCCACACCTGCCTGTCCTTCGTGGTCCCCAGCAGCGGACGCATCCGGCCATGGGCGCTGATGCACAATGGCCAGCCACTGGAATGGACGCCCCAAGGCAATGTCAGGGTCGCCGAGGACGTGCTCGGGCTGGTGTCACTGGCCCGCAGCGGTATGGGCATTTGCCAGAGCTACGCGTTTATCGTCCGCGAATACATCCAGAACGGGCAGTTAGTCGAGGTGCTGGGCCATACTGCCGGATGCGCCCGCACCTTCTCGATCATTTACCCACCCCACCAGCAACTGCCTGCCACCTCCCGCGCGCTGGTGGAGTTTTTGGTCAAGCACGCCCCACACTAGACCTGCTCACAGGCAGAACCGACCGCCACCCTGCCCCAGCGCGGTTGCCAATGCATCGAACCCCGTCCGCAACAACTGATCATCCCCGGACGTGTTACAGATACTCGCCCGAATAAACTGCGGCACCGCCGTCTGCCCCACCGCAAAGGCTTCTGCGGTGGCGATCAGGTAATTGTTCTGTTTGAGTTCGGCTTCTATTTCCGACGCGCGCCAGGGCTCCGGCACTTCGATCCAGAAGTGCGGGCTGTTCAGGTGGGTGCGGTAAGCCAGGCCCGCCAGCAAATCCTGCACCAGCGCCTTGCGCCGGCTGATCTCGCTGATCTGCTGGCGCAAGAGGTATTCCGCCGTGCCGTTTTCGATCCACTGGGTGGCTAGTTCCAGGGTCACCGGCGTGGCCATCCAGCAGGTGGAACGCAACGCGGCAGAAATGCGGCTGACCAGCGCGGGCGGCGCATGCACATAACCCACGCGCAATCCGGCTGACACCGCTTTGCTCAGGCTGCTGATCAAAATCGTACGTTCGGGGGCGAAATAGCTGAGGGGCGGCGGCCGGTCTTCCACCAGGACGCCGTGGGCCTCATCCTCAAGAATCAACAGATTGTGTTCGCGACAGACCCTGGCCAGCGCTTCACGGCGCGCTACCGATAACACCGACGTTGTAGGATTCTGAATCGTGGGTGTGCAGTACAACGCCGAAATTCGGTGATTACGACAGAGTTCATCCAGCGCGCCCGGCAGCACACCCTCCTCATCCATCTCCAGGCCGATCAGGCGGATACCGAGCATGCGTGCCGCCGTGATCAATCCCGGATAAGTCAGCTGTTCGGTGACCACCGTATCACCGGCCCGCAGCAGGGCCATCATGGCGCAGAGCAAGCCGTGCTGACCGCCATTCACGCAGATGACCTGCTCGGGAATCGGATGAAAATCGCGTTGTACCAGCCACTGCGCACCGGCTTCGCGGTAGCGCGGCAGGCCTGCGTCCGGGGTATAGGCGCTGATCTCCTGGAGAAACTTGGCATTGGTCGACAGGGTCTGGAAGCTCTGCGCCAGGAACACCGTCTCCTGCCCGGGGATATGCATGTTGCGGCTCATGTCGAAGTACTGGCGCGGCTCCTCGCTGACATTGCGAAAGCCTTCATCGCGCTGGCGCTCCATCCCGCGCTTGCGCACGAAGGTGCCATCACCGACCCGCGCAACCACCAGCCCCAGGCGTTCCAGCTCGCCGTAGGCGCGGCTGATGGTGCCGATGGTGACGCCCAGATTGTCCGAAAGCACCCGATGGGGCGGCAGTTTTCGTCCCGGTTCAATCAAGCCTTCAAGGATGCCTCGCTCCATGACATCGGACAGGCGCTTGTACTTGACGCCCTGCCCGTTGGACAACCCCTCACGCATAATTGACACCATGTCAATATTTGTTTTGACAGTCATCTTTCGCCCTAATAGTGTGCTTTTACGGGTTCAATCCCCGATTTTTACCGCTTGTAACACGCTCAATATAGAGTTCAATGTCGGCTCAGGGAAGCAATAAACGATGCCAATGTCCGCTGTTCTCGAAAACACCGCCAAAACAAAAACACCCAAACAGTGGTTGCCCGGCCTGGTGACCAGTGTGATGTTTCTTATCGTGTGCCTGAGCTGGGGCACCACGTGGCTGGGTATCAAGATTGCGGTGGAAAGCGTGCCACCGCTGACGTCAGCCGGCCTGCGCTTTCTGATCGCGTTCCCGCTGTTTCTGTGTTTTGCCAGGGTGCGCCGCGAGCCGATCCTGTTTCCCCGGGAAAGCCGCTGGTTTTTCGTATTCGTGACATTGTCTTACTTCAGCGTTCCGTATTACCTGCTCAACTACGGCGAGATGCATGTCTCGTCGGGCCTCACCGCCCTGCTGTTCAGCTGCATGCCGGTGTTCATCCTGATTTTTTCCGCGCTGTTTTTGCGCGAGCGCATCTACTTTTCCCAGGTGGTCGGCATTGGAATCGGTTTCGGCAGTCTCTACATGATCATCCGCAGCCAGGGCCTGCACCTGGACCACGCCGAGTTCTTCGGGGTGCTGGCGATCCTCACCGCCGCGATCATGCATGCGTTGTGCTACGTGATTACCAAGCAAAAAGGCAGTGCCATCAGCGTGATCACCTACAACACCCTGCCCATCGGGATTGCCGGCCTGATGCTGTTCGTGGCCGGCTTGTGGTTTGAAACGCCGACGTTCGAAGACATCACCCTGCGCTCCTGGAGCGCGCTGTTCTACCTGGGGCTGGTGGCGTCGGTAGGCGGTTTCATCGTGTACTTCATGCTGCTCAAGCGCCTGAGCCCGATCATCCTGTCGTTCGTGTTCATTATCTTCCCGGTGTTCGCGGTGATCATCGGCGCCTGGTACGAGGGCGTGGCACTGTCCCGTGACCTGATGCTCTACTCGGCGATCCTGCTGGCCGGTTTTGCGATCACCAAGCTGCCCATCGAAAAATTCCTGGCCAAGAAAAATTGAGCCTCCCACCACGACGCGAGAGCAACATGGATGTCCTTCGTCCCACCGCCCTGGAACAGATCTACGCCCACGCCGGCCGCTGCTACCCCGAAGAATGCTGCGGCTTCGTCTTCGCCGATGGCAGCGTGTACCCAGGCCGCAATATCCAGAACGAGCTTCACCGCAAGAACCCCGAGATGTACCCACGCAGCGCGGCCAACGGCTACACCTTTGCCGTAGCCGACACCCTGCTGCTGAACAAGGCGTTGCGCAGCGACAACCCGGTGGTGGTGATCTACCACTCGCACCCCGATGTCGGCGCCTATTTCAGCGATGAAGACCAGAACAAGGCGCTGTTCATGGGCGAACCGATCTACCCGGTCAGTTATCTGGTGGTCGACATCCGTCAGGGCCAGGCTCTGGGTTCCAAGCTGTTTGCCTGGGATGGCAAGCATTTCGCCCTCACCCCTTTCAACGACCTGCATGCGGAGCTGTCCATGAACGCTGTCTCTTTCCCCGACATTCTGGTTCGCGTGGCCAAGTTGCCGGAGTCGACCCTCGAGGGCGCCGGATCGACATTGCGCGAGGTCATGGAAAACCTGTGCAGCCGCCACCCGCAGCTGCGCGCACACTTGTTCCACGAGAAGAACAACCAACTCAAGGAACACTTTCTGTTCACCGCCGAAGAAGCCTTGATCGACGCCGACGAGCCACTGCCGGAAAAAGCCCGTATCGATGTGCTGCTCGCCACTTCCGGCGGCATGGACGTCGACGCGCTGAGCAATGAAGAAGTGCAACGCTACGTGCGCCACATCACCCTGCCCGGCGTCGGTCGCGAAGGCCAACTGAAGCTGAAAAAGGCCAGGGTGCTGATCATCGGCACGGGAGGCCTGGGCTCGCCCATCAGCCTGTACCTGGCCGCCGCTGGCGTCGGCACCCTGGGCCTGGTGGATTTTGATGTGGTGGAAAGCAGCAACCTGCAACGCCAGATCGTTCACGGCAACAGTAGCCTGGGCATGTCCAAGGTCGAGTCCGCCAAACAGCGCCTGCAAGACCTCAACAGCCATATCCGGATCAACACCCACGATACCGCCTTCAATGCCGATAACGCCCTCGAGCTGGTCGGCGCCTACGACCTGGTGATCGACGGCACCGACAATTTCGACACGCGCTATCGGGTCAACGACGCCTGCGTACAGCTGGACAAGCCGCTGGTGTACGGCGCCATCTACCGCTTCGACGGGCAGATCAGCGTGTTCAACTACCAGGGCGGGCCGTGCTATCGCTGCCTGTTTCCCAGCCCGCCGCCGGCCGAACTGGCGCCCAACTGCAACGCCGGCGGGGTGATCGGCGTGCTGCCGGGGGTGGTCGGGATGATCCAGGCCACCGAGGCGATCAAGCTGCTGATCGGCATCGGCGAGCCGTTGTCCGGGCGCCTGATGCGCTTCGATGCCCTGGCGATGAAATTCACTGAGGTGCGCTTCAAGCGCCGCGCCGATTGCCCGTGCTGCTCCGCCCAGCGCCACAGCCACACCGTCGCCCCGGCAGTTTGCGCCGACGCCGTGGCGCTCCAGCCGTGCCTCGCCGAGGAGCGCTACATCAAGCCGCACGTCCTCAAGCAAGTGCTGGAGCACCCGAACAGCGCCGATGTGCTGGTGGATGTGCGCGATGCCAGCGAACTGGAGGTGTGCAAGCTGCCGGGCGTGGTGCACATCCCCCTCGACGAGCTGGATTCGCAGCTCGGCCGCCTGAGCCGCGACAACACCCATTACCTGATCTGCTACGCCGGCACCCGCGCCGAGCAGGCGGCGAGCACCCTGCTGGCCGCCGGTTTTGCCAACACCAGAGTGCTGCAGGGTGGCATGAAGCATTGGGTGCGCGACGTCGAACCCGACATGCCGTTGTATTGAGCGGGGGCAGAGCGATGTTGCATAACTCGATTATCGACGCCATCGGCCACACGCCGACTGTGCGCCTGGCGCAGTTTTCCGAAGACCTCGGCATCGAGGTCTACGCCAAGCTCGAATCCCTCAACCCCGGCGGCAGCCACAAGGCGCGCATCGCCCTGGGCATGATCCTCGATGCCGAACGCCGTGGCGTGCTGATCCGTGATTCCGGGCAAACCCTGATCGAACCCAGCGGCGGCAACACCGGCATCGGCCTGGTAATGGCCGCCAATGTGCTGGGCTACAAAGTGGTGCTGGTGATTCCCGACAACTACAGCCCGGAAAAACAGAAACTGCTGCGCCTCTACGGCGCCAGGGTGGTGTTGTCTGACAGCCGCCTGGGCAACAACTCTCATGGCGAGAAATGCATGGAGTTGCAGCTGGAAAACCCCAGCTACGTGATGCTCAACCAGCAACGCAATGGCGCCAATCCGCAGACCCATCGCGACACCACCGCGCCGGAGATCCTGCGCGACTTCGGTGAGCTGCGTGCGGACTATTTCGTCAGCGGCATCGGCACAGGCGGCCATATCACCGGTATCGGCGAAACCCTAAAGGCCGCCTGGCCGGGCCTGCGCGTGATGGGGGTGGAGCCCGAAGAATGCGACCTGCTCAAGGACCGGCATGCGCCGCACGACATCCAGGGCCTGTCGATCGGCCTGATCCCGAGCATTCTCAATCTGGACGTGATCGACGGCATGCTCAAGGTCTCGCACCGGGCGTGCGTCGACATGATCAAACGCATCATGCGCACCGACGCCATCAGCCTGGGTTTGTCCTCGGCCGCCAACATGGTCGCCATCGCCCAACTCGCCCCCGAACTGCCGCCTGAAACGGTGGTGCTGACCATGGTCTACGACAATGCCGACAGCTACCTGCCCAACTTCGAGTAACCGGCCTTCCAACTATCCAGACTGCGGAGGTGGCTCCATGGGGGGCTTTATCGACATGCAACTGCTGCACGATGAGCTGCTCACCCACCTCATCAAAACGCTCACGCCCGCGCAGATGAAGCAGCTGGAAGCGCACCTGGCGCCATTGATCCAGGACGCGGCGCAGGCGGTGGCCGAAGACCTGATCGCCTACGCCAGTCGCGACCCGGCTTCACGCGGGCGCGGCGAGTTGATCCTGGAGTCCTACGCCTCGTTCAAGGCGGTGCTGTACTACCGGCTAGCGCACCGTGTGTGGAATTTCCCGGCCCAGACCGATGAGGCGTTTGCGCACATCGCCTCGCAGCTGAGCAACCAGGGCAAGATGCTGTCCGGCGCCGACATTCACCCGGCGGCACGCATCGGCCGGCGGTTTGTGCTCGACCACGGCTACGGCACGGTGATCGGCGAAACCTGCGAAATCGGCAACGACTGCTACATCCTCTGTGGCGTGACCCTCGGCGCGCGCGGCATCGCCAACAACCCCGACGGCAAGCGCCACCCGCGCCTGGGCAATAACGTCGAGATCGGCTCCGGCGCACGGGTGCTGGGCTACGTGCTGATTGGCGACAATGTGTTTATCAGTCCGGCCTGCGTGATCACTCAGGACGTGCCGGCGGGCACCAAGGTCAAGGTGGTCAACCAGATCCAGATGCAGAAGAACGATGCGTCGGAGCACAGCACCTACCTCGGCGCATTCGCTCTGGAGGAGCGCCTGCATGTGGTCGGTGAAATCACCGCCGGGCACAAGGTCACGGTGCTGGACGCCGACTTTCATCCATTGCCGGGGCTGATGCTGGAGCCCACGATGAAGGAGCGCCACCACCTGCAATTTCGCCTGCATCGCACCGAACCGAACAACCCGCTGCCGCGCCTGCCGTTGAACCTGAAAGTCTGCGGGCCGGAGTTTGAAATCACCCTGCTGTCCCCGCCGGGCTTGAGTGCGATGGTGCGCTCGGTGTTGCAGGCCAGCCCATTGATCGTCGGAGGTTGAACATGTCTGTGCACTCCATGGAAACCCTGGCGCTGTTCGACAGCGCGCCCTACCAGAACACGTTCAGCGCCCATGTAATGGCCGTGGGCGAACACGGCATCGCCCTGGAGCACACGTTGTTCTACCCCACCGGCGGCGGACAACCGGGCGATACCGGCCACTTCATCCTGACCGATGGCACGCGCGTCGACGTGATCGGCACCGTGCGCGACCCGGTATCGCGCGCAATCATCTGGCACCAGATGCAACAGTGCCCTGAGCAGTTGGTCGCAGGCGTGCAGGTGAACGCTGAAATTGATTGGGACCGGCGCTACCGGCACATGAAGATGCACACCTGCCTGCACCTGCTGTGCTCGATCATCGATGCGCCGGTGACCGGCTGCAGCATCAGCGCAGACAAGGGCCGCCTGGATTTCGACCTGCCGGAAATGACCCTGGACAAGGACAGCATCACCCGCGACCTGAACGCACTGATCGAACAGGCCCACGAGGTAAAAACGCTGTCGATGCCTGCGTCGGAATACGCCACGCTGCTGCAGATCACCCGTACCCAGGCAGTCGCGCCGCCGGTGATTCAGGGTTCGGTGCGGGTGATCGACATCGCCGGCGTGGATATCCAGCCGTGCGGCGGCACCCATGTGGCCAACACCGACGAGATCAGCCGGGTGTTCTGCGAGAAAATCGAGAAGAAGAGCAAGCACAACCGCCGGGTGATACTGCGGTTTGAGTGAATATCGGTGAAGACGCGCTTGAGTGCCGGGGGCAGCCCCCGCCCTGGTTGACGGGGGCTGGAGCCTATTGCTTTTGTTGGCTGACTTGCTGACTCAAGCTGTCAACTTGCTGCTGAAGTTGTGCAATGAATTGCTCGTAGGTCTCTGCCGCCTGATCAAGTCCGGCACTGAGCTGCTCGTTTGCTCTCTTGAGTGCTTCAAGGGTGCGGGTGTCAGACGTTGCTGGCTGAGTGGGCACAATCGTTTCTTCACTTTGCCTGGTGGCAGGTGCTTGAGGCTGCAGGGTATCCGAGTCAGTGGTCTTGTCGTCATCGACAGACATGGGCGGAATCTCGTTACGAGAGGCGCCCGTACCGCTGACTTTTTGAAACAAATCAGCAATTTGTTGACTCAGCCCCATGAGCAGCCCCGCGATCCTCTCAAGTGCCTCTTTGATTTGCTGGTGAATCTGACTGGTTTGGCTGCTCAGCGTTTCCAGACCTGGAGTCTGCGTCGGCTCCGTCTGAGGTGACACTTGTACGGGCATCTGTTGCACGGACGTCGAATCTTCGGTCTGCGTCAGGTTCTGACCATCGCCGACGGCATTTCTGGTTGGGCTGCCGTTATCAAAAGGAGTTAGTTGAGTGGATTTTTCCGAGGGTTCAAGTTGCTGGGTCAAATCGGCAATTTTTTGCTGAAGTTCTTTTATGATCGGTTCGAACCTGGCGATCAATGCCCTGAACTTCTCGGTAAGTGCTTGATTTTGTTGGGTCAGTTGCGCCACTTGGCCTGATTCAGGGGGCGTCACCTGCTCGGGATTGGCCAGTGCACGGTGACTCGAAAAGTGGCCGCGCTGCTGGGCCGTCATGGCGCCACGGGGCGGCGTCGAATCCTGGGGAGCCGCCGAATATTCAGCAGCGCCAGCGCTGTGCTCATGACGGGCGGGCGCCGGATTGTAAGATGTGTCGTAGCCAACGGTATAAGGCGTTTGTGGCTGAGTATTTACGCTGGTCATAGGTACCTTCCAGGATTCAGGTAGTTGATTTTCACAAGGCCTGCTGGAGCAAGTCTCATGGCTACCTGATTGGGTGTTTATCCGGGAGGAGTTCCGTACTGTTCAGGAGTCGTAAGTAGCAACCTGTTTCAAGTAAAAAACAGGTTACCCAGGCCAACACAATGCTCAAGGCAACGAAGATCAAATGTGGGAACTGGCTTGCCTGCGAAGGCGGTAGTCCAGCAAACATTGATGTTGACTGACCCACCGCTTTCGCGGGCAAGTCGAATCGTCGCACCGCCGCTCCCACAAGGGGATTCGGCGGTTTTCGGGACGATGCTGGCTCTAGAACGCGTCGCTGGGGATGCGCACGAAACCTTCCATCAGCACCCGCGCACTGCGGCTCATGATGGCTTTTTTGACCACCCATTCACCGTTCACCTGAGTGGCCTCGGCGCCCACGCGCAGGGTACCGGAGGGGTGCCCGAAACGCACCGCGCTGCGCTCCACGCCACCTGCCGCCAGGTTGACCAGGGTTCCGGGAATCGCTGCCGCGGTGCCAATCGCCACTGCCGCCGTGCCCATCATGGCGTGGTGCAGCTTGCCCATGGACAGCGCGCGCACCAGCAGGTCCACGTCGGCGGCCTTGATCGACTTGCCGCTGGAGGCCACATAGTCCGCAGGCTTGGCCACGAACGCGACTTTCGGTGTGTGCTGGCGCTGGGCGGCTTCGTCCAGGTGGTTGATCAGGCCCATGCGCAAAGCGCCGTGGGCGCGCACGGTTTCGAACATCGCCAGGGCCTTGGGGTCGCCGTTAATAGCACCTTGCAGTTCGGTGCCGGTATAGCCGAGGTCTTCGGCGTTGATGAAAATCGTCGGGATGCCGGCGTTGATCAGCGTCGCCTTGAAGGTCCCCACGCCGGGCACTTGCAGCTCGTCGACCAGGTTGCCGGTGGGGAACATCGCACCACCACCGCCCTCCTCTTCCGCTGCCGGGTCGATGAACTCCAGTTGCACTTCGGCGGCCGGGAAGGTCACGCCGTCCAGTTCGAAGTCGCCGGTTTCCTGCACCGCGCCGTCAGTGATCGGCACGTGGGCGATGATGGTCATGCCGATATTGGCCTGCCACACGCGCACCACGGCCACACCGTTGTGCGGCACGCGCGCGGCATCGACCAACCCGGCGCTGATGGCGAACGCACCGACCGCCGCCGACAGGTTGCCGCAATTGCCGCTCCAATCGACGAAGGGTTTGTCGATGGCGACCTGGCCGAACAGATAGTCCACGTCATGCTCGGCGCGACTGCTTCTGGACAGGATCACGGTTTTGCTGGTGCTGGACGTCGCACCGCCCATCCCGTCGATCTGCTTGTCATAGGGGTCGGGGCTGCCGATCACCCGCAACAACAAGGCATCGCGTGCGGCGCCGGGCACCTGCGCCGCAACGGGCAAGTCCTGGAGACTGAAAAACACGCCCTTGCTGGTACCGCCACGCATGTAGGTGGCGGGGATTCTGATTTGCGCTGCATGTGCCATGGTCAGTCCCTCAGGCGGTCGCCGCCGATGCCAGGAAGTCCTGGGCAAAACGCTGCAACACGCCGCCCGCCTCGTAGATCGATACTTCTTCGGCGGTGTCCAGACGGCAGGTCACCGGCACGTCGACACGTTCACCATTTTTACGATTGATCACCAGGGTCAACTGCGCACCCGGAGTGCGCGCGCCGAGCACGTCATAGGTTTCACTGCCGTCGATCTGCAGGGTGTGACGGTCGGTGCCCGGCAGAAACTCCAGCGGCAGCACGCCCATGCCCACCAGGTTGGTGCGGTGGATCCTTTCGAAACCTTCGGCGGCAATCGCTTCCACCCCGGCCAGGCGCACGCCCTTGGTCGCCCAGTCGCGGGACGAGCCCTGACCGTAGTCGGCGCCGGCGATGATGATCAGCGGCTGCTTGCGCTGCATGTAGGTTTCGATGGCTTCCCACATGCGTGTGACCTGGCCCTCGGGCTCGATGCGCGCCAGTGAGCCCTGCTTGACCTTGCCGTTTTCCACCACCATTTCATTGAACAGTTTCGGGTTGGCGAAGGTGGCGCGCTGGGCGGTCAAATGGTCGCCCCGGTGGGTCGCGTAAGAGTTGAAGTCGACTTCCGGCAGGCCCATTTTCGCCAGGTATTCGCCGGCGGCGCTGTCGAGCATGATGGCGTTGGACGGCGACAGGTGATCGGTGGTGATGTTGTCCGGCAGCACCGCCAGCGGGCGCATGCCCTTGAGCGGTCGCGCCCCGGCCAGCGCGCCTTCCCAATATGGCGGACGGCGAATGTAGGTGCTTTGCGGGCGCCAGTCGTACAGCGGCGCCACCTTGGGTCCGGTGTCTTCGTGAATCGCGAACATCGGGATATACACCGCGCGGAACTGCTCCGGCTTGACCGAGGCCTTGACCACCGCGTCGATCTCTTCGTCGCTGGGCCAGAGGTCCTGCAGGCGGATTTCATTGCCCTGCGCGTCGAGCCCGAGCACATCCTTTTCGATGTCGAAACGGATGGTGCCGGCAATCGCATAGGCCACCACCAGCGGTGGCGAAGCCAGGAACGCCTGTTTGGCGTACGGGTGAATCCGCCCGTCGAAGTTGCGGTTGCCCGACAACACAGCGGTGGCGTACAGGTCGCGGTCGATGATTTCCTGCTGGATCACCGGGTCCAGCGCGCCGGACATGCCGTTGCAGGTGGTGCAGGCAAAGGCCACCACGCCAAAGCCGAGTTTTTCCAGTTCGTCAGCCAGCCCCGCTTCTTCCAGGTACATGGCCACCGTCTTCGAGCCCGGCGCCAGCGACGACTTGACCCACGGCTTGCGCGTCAGCCCCAGCCTGTTGGCGTTGCGCGCCAGGAGGCCGGCGGCGATGACGTTGCGCGGGTTGCTGGTGTTGGTGCAGCTGGTAATGGCGGCGATGATCACCGCGCCATCGGGCATCTGCCCTGGCACTTCGTCCCACTGGCCGCTGATGCCTTTGGAGGCCAGGTCACGGGTGGCCACACGGGCGTGAGGATTGCTCGGGCCGGCCATGTTGCGCACCACGCTGGACAGATCGAACGTGAGGCCGCGCTCGTATTGCGCGCTCTTCAGGTCATCGGCCCACAGGCCGGTGTGGCGGGCGTACTGTTCGACCAGGGCGACCTGTTCGTCTTCACGGCCAGTGAGTTTGAGGTAGGCGATGGTCTGCGGGTCGATGTAGAACATCGCCGCCGTGGCACCGTATTCCGGGGCCATGTTGGAGATGGTCGCGCGGTCGCCCAGGGTGAGCCTGGAAGCGCCCTCACCGAAGAACTCCAGCCATGCACCGACCACTTTTTGCTTGCGCAGAAATTCGGTCAGTGCCAGTACCATGTCGGTGGCGGTAATGCCCGGCAGCAGCTTGCCGGTCAGCTCGACGCCGATGATTTCCGGCAGGCGCATCCACGACGCGCGGCCCAGCATCACGCTCTCGGCTTCGAGGCCACCGACGCCGATGGCGATTACGCCCAGGGCGTCCACATGCGGGGTGTGGCTGTCGGTGCCGACACAGGTATCCGGGAAGGCCACGCCGTCGCGCACCTGGATCACCGGGGACATTTTCTCCAGGTTGATCTGGTGCATGATGCCGTTGCCCGGCGGGATCACGTCGACGTTCTTGAAGGCTTTTTTGCTCCACTCGATAAAGTGGAAGCGGTCTTCGTTGCGACGGTCTTCGATGGCGCGGTTTTTCTCGAACGCGTCCGGGTCGGCACCGCCGGCTTCGACGGCCAGAGAGTGATCGACGATCAACTGCGTCGGCACCACCGGGTTGACCTGTGCCGGGTCGCCGCCTTGCAGGGCGATGGCGTCACGCAGGCCGGCGAGGTCGACCAGCGCAGTCTGGCCGAGAATGTCATGGCACACCACGCGGGCCGGAAACCATGGGAAGTCGAGATCGCGCTTGCGCTCGATCAACTGGCGCAGGGACGCATCGAGGGTGGCCGGATCGCAGCGGCGCACCAGGTTTTCGGCCAGTACGCGGGAGGTGTAGGGCAAGGTGGCGTAGGCGCCGGGAGTGATGGCTTCGACGGCCGCGCGGGTGTCGAAGTAATCCAGCCGGCTGCCGGGGAGCGGTTTGCGAAATTCAGTGTTCATCGTCAGGACTCGGTCACGGTGATTGCAAAGGAAGCCGGAGCCCGAACTGGAACGCGATCTCATGTGGGAGGGGGCTTGCTCCCGATGGCGGGGTGTCATTCAGCACATGTAGCGACTGTCACACCGCCATCGGGAGCAAGCCCCTCCCACATTTGATCCGATTGCCAATTCGGGATCGACGGTCTTCAGCGACGTTCGATTGCCACGAACTTGCGCTGCTCGACGCCGGTGTACTCGGCGCTTGGACGGATGATGCGGTTGTTGGCGCGCTGTTCGAACACATGGGCGGCCCAGCCGGTGAGGCGTGAGCAGACAAAGATCGGGGTGAACAGCTTGGTCGGGATGCCCATGAAGTGATACGCCGAGGCATGATAGAAGTCGGCGTTGGGGAACAGTTTTTTCTGTTCCCACATGGTTTTGTCGATGGCTTCGGAAACCGGGAACAGCACGGTATCGCCCACTTCGTCAGCCAGCTTTTTCGCCCAGCCCTTGATCACTTCATTGCGCGGGTCGCTGTCTTTGTAGATCGCGTGGCCAAAGCCCATGATCTTGTCCTTGCGCGCCAGCATGCCGAGGGTGCCCTCCACCGCTTCTGCGGCCGAGCCGAAACGCTCGATCATTTCCATCGCCGCTTCGTTGGCGCCGCCGTGCAGCGGGCCGCGTAGCGAGCCGATGGCTGCGGTGACGCAGGAATACAGATCGGACAGGGTCGAGGCACACACCCGCGCGGTGAAGGTGGAGGCGTTGAATTCGTGCTCGGCGTAGAGGATCAGTGACACGTTCATCACTTTGACGTGCAGGTCGCTGGGCTTCCTGCCATGCAGCAGGTGCAGGAAGTGGCCGCCGATGCTCGGTTCGTCTGTCACGCAATCGATGCGCTGGCCGTCGTGGCTGAAGCGGTACCAGTAGCACATGATCGCCGGGAAGGCGGCGAGCAGGCGGTCGGTAACATCGTGCTGCGCACTGAAGTCTTTTTCCGGCTCGATATTGCCCAGGAACGAGCAGCCGGTGCGCATCACGTCCATCGGGTGGGCGTCGGCGGGGATGCGTTCGAGCACTTCCTTCAAGGCTTGCGGCAGGTCGCGCAGCGTGCCGAGCTTTTTGCTGTAGTCCGCCAGTTGGGCCTGGGTCGGCAGCTCGCCGTACAGCAGCAGGTAGGCGACTTCTTCAAACTGCGCGTCGGCGGCCAGTTCACGCACGTCGTAGCCACGGTAGGTAAGACCGGCGCCGGCCTGGCCCACGGTGGACAGCGCAGTCTGCCCGGCCACCTGGCCACGCAGGCCGGCGCCACTCAATACTTTTGCTTCAGCCATGGTGTTTCTCCAATTTTGTCGTTGTTCAGGGAGCCACAAGGTTTATTTTTGGCGGCGAACAGCGCGTCGAGCTTCTGTTCGAAAGTGTGGTAGTCGATACGGTCGTAAAGCTCCATGCGCGTCTGCATGGTGTCGATCACGTTCTGTTGGGTGCCGTCGCGACGGATCGCGGTGTAGACGTTCTCGGCGGCCTTGTTCATGGCGCGAAAGGCCGAAAGCGGGTACAGCACCAGGGAAACATCCGCAGATTTCAACTGTTCGGTGGTGTACAGCGGGGTCGAGCCGAATTCGGTGATGTTGGCCAGGATCGGCGCTTTCACGCGGGCGGCGAACAGTTTGTACATGTCCAGTTCAGTAATGGCTTCCGGGAACACCATGTCGGCACCGGCCTCGATGCACGCGGCCGCACGCTCCAGGGCAGACTCCAGCCCCTCGACAGCCAGGGCGTCGGTGCGCGCCATGATCACGAAGCTGTCATCGGTGCGCGCGTCCACGGCAGCCTTGATGCGGTCGACCATTTCCTGCTGGGACACGATTTCCTTGTTGGGACGATGGCCGCAGCGCTTGGCGCCGACCTGGTCCTCGATATGGATGGCTGCGGCGCCGAACTTGATCATCGACTTGACGGTGCGCGCCACGTTGAACGCCGAGGAGCCGAAACCGGTGTCCACGTCCACCAGCAGCGGCAGGTCGCACACGTCGGTGATGCGGCGCACATCGGTGAGCACGTCATCCAGGCCGGTGATGCCCAGGTCCGGCACCCCCAGGGAACCGGCTGCGACGCCGCCGCCCGACAGGTAGATCGCCTTGAAGCCGGCGCGCTTGGCCAGCAGGGCGTGGTTGGCGTTGATCGCGCCGACCACCTGCAAGGGGTGCTCGCTGGCGACGGCGTCACGGAAACGCTGGCCCGGCGTACTTTTATTGTAGGAACTCATGACTCACCTCGTGATTGGGCGCAACCGTCGGGAAAGTGACGGGCAATGTTGCGTTTCGAAGCGCCGATATGACGGCGCATCAGCAGTTCGGCCAGTTCACCGTCGCGCTCGGCAATCGCGTCGAGAATGCGGTGATGCTCGGCAAAGGCCTGGCGTGGACGATTGGGCGTGGCGGAAAACTGGATGCGGTACATGCGCACTAATTGATACAGCTCGCCGCAGAGCATTTGGGTCAGGGTGCGGTTACCGGCACCTTGAATTATCCGGTAATGAAAATCGAAGTCGCCTTCCTGCTGGTAGTAGCCCAGGCCGGCCTGAAACGCTTCGTCGCGCTCGTGGGTGTGCAGCACCTGGCGCAGTTCTTCGATCTCGGCGTCGGTCATGCGCTCAGCAGCAAGGCGGCAGGCCATGCCTTCAAGGGACTCACGGATTTCATAGAGCTCGACCAGCTCGGCGTGGCTCAAGGACACCACTCGCGCACCGACGTGAGGCACCCGCACCAGCAGGCGCTGGCCTTCAAGACGGTGGATCGCTTCACGCAGGGGACCGCGACTGATGCCGTAGGTGCGCGC
The DNA here is from genome assembly GCF_036864995.1 of Pseudomonas trivialis. Classification (NCBI taxonomy): domain Bacteria; kingdom Pseudomonadati; phylum Pseudomonadota; class Gammaproteobacteria; order Pseudomonadales; family Pseudomonadaceae; genus Pseudomonas; species Pseudomonas trivialis. The sequence goes on from NZ_CP142151.1 coordinate 4,022,180, forward strand.
CAGCTCCGGCTCGGAGATCTTGCTGCCGGGGGCGATCTCGCCCTTGACGATGGCGGCCTGGATACGCCGGAACACGTTCTCGGACATGGTCTGAGAATCGTCCTGCGTCGGCACCGGGGCTTGCAGCTGATCCAGCATATTGTCGACACCTTTAAAAGCAATGTGGCAAAAACTAGCCAATCAACCCTTATTAGTCAAAGAATAAATCCATATTGTCGACAATCGTCTAATAACCTCCGGCACACTCCAACCACACATGGCCGCCTGCCAGCGCTGGCGCCAAAAAAGCATCATGTTAGAATGCCCGCCGCTTTTGCCTGACATCATTGGATGAAACGGCGCACGAGGGAGTTTGCGCAGCAATGCCAGTCGCCTTGAATCGAACATCGCACTGCACGCCTCAGGATCTATGAGACTCAAGCCCTTCCTTTTATTGATGTGCCTGCTGGCCGTACCGGGCCTTGGCGTCGCTGCCGAGAAGACCGTGTATGGCCTCAACGAATACGCACAATTGGCCGGCATCGACCTCGAAGTCGCCGCCAAACTGGACACCGGCGCCAAGACCGCGTCCCTCAGCGCCCGTGATATCAAGCGCTTCAAGCGCGACGGCGAATCCTGGGTGCGCTTCTACCTGGCGATCGACACCGCCCATTCCCACCCTATCGAACGGCCCCTGGCCCGCGTCAGCAAAATCAAGCGCCGCGCCGGTGACTACGACCCCGATGAAGACAAGAACTACACCGCGCGTCCGGTGATTGCCCTGAATATCTGCATGGGCAGCGCTTTACGCAGCATAGAAGTGAACTTGACTGACCGAAGTGCCTTCCAATACCCGCTGTTGATCGGCTCCGAAGCGCTCAAGCGCTTTGATGCGCTGGTCGACCCCAGTCTTAAATACGCAGCGGGCAAGCCTGCCTGCGCCGCCGACGCTCATACCGCCGAGTAAACCGAATGCGCTCTCTGACCCTGCACCTGAAAATTCTCATCACCATCCTGGTGGTGCTGGGTATTTCGGTCACCTGCTACCAGATCTTCGTGCTGGGCATTCCTGTTACCGAGGATGCCACCGACGATCTGTGGAACATCGACGCCAAGGTCGAGTTTGTCGCCAATCCGAAAGACCCGGTGAAGATCCAGATGTTCGTGCCGCCCCTGAGCCGCGACTTCGTGAGCCTTAACGAGAGCTTTATCTCGAACAACTACGGGGTCAGCGTCAACCGCACCGATGGCAACCGCAAGGTCACCTGGTCGGCACGCCGCGCCAAGGGCAACCAGACCCTGTATTACCGCCTGGTGCTGACCAAGCGCTACAGCGGTGAGAAGATCAAGGTCAAGGGCCCGACGTTCCGCGACAGCATCGCCGTGGAAGGCCCGGAAAAAATCGCCGCTGAGGCCCTGCTGGCGCCGATCCGTCAGCACTCGGCCGACGTCGAGACCTTCATCACCGAAGCGATCAAGCGCACCAACAACCTCAGCGACGACAACGTGAAACTGCTGCTGGCGGGCGACCCGTCCACGGCGCACAAGGCCAAGATCGTCGAGCTGCTGCTGTCCATCGCCCATGTGCCGGTGGAAAAGGTCCACACCATTCGACTGGTCGCCGACCAGCCGCAAAGCCCGGAACTGTGGCTGCGCAGCTTCAACGGTAATGACTGGCTGTACTTCAACCCGGAAACCGGCGAACAGGGCCTTCCCGCCGACCGCCTGCTGTGGTGGACCGGCGATGAAAACCTGATCACCGTGGACGGCGGCAAGAAAGCCATGGTGACCTTCAGCCTGAACAACAGCGAGATGAACGCGATTCGCCTGGCCAAGCTGACGGACGAAAACACCGACGCCAACTTCCTTGAATACTCGCTGTACGGCCTGCCGCTGCAGACCCAGCAGACGTTCATGATCATGGTGATGATCCCGATTGGCGTGCTGGTGATCCTGATCCTGCGCAACCTGATCGGCCTGCAAACCCTGGGCACCTTCACGCCGGTGCTGATCGCCCTGGCGTTCCGCGAGACGCAGCTGGGCTTCGGGATTGTGCTGTTCACGATTATCACCGCGCTGGGACTGTCGTTGCGCTCCTACCTGGAGCACCTGAAGCTGCAAATGCTGCCCAGGCTGTCGGTGGTGCTCACCTTCGTGGTGGTGCTGATCGCAGCCATCAGCCTGTTCAGCCACAAGCTGGGGCTGGAGCGCGGGCTGTCGGTGGCGCTGTTCCCGATGGTGATCCTGACCATGACCATCGAACGCCTGTCGATCACCTGGGAAGAACGCGGCGCCAACCACGCACTGAAAGTGGCGATCGGCACGCTGTTCGCGGCATCGCTGGCGCACATCATCATGAGCGTGCCGGAATTGATCTACTTCGTGTTCACCTTCCCGGCGATCCTGTTGATCCTGGTGGGCTTCATGCTGGCCATGGGTCGTTATCGCGGCTACCGCCTGACCGAGCTGGTGCGTTTCAAGGCCTTCCTGAAGGCTGACCAGTAATGTTCGGTTTCTGGAAGACCTGGAAGGCCCTCGAAGCGCGCGGGATCATGGGCATCAACCGGCGTAACGCCGACTACGTGCTCAAGTACAACAAGCGCAGCCTGTATCCTCTGGTGGATGACAAGATCATCACCAAGGAGCGCGCGATGGCCGCCGGCCTGCATGTGCCGGAAATGTACGGGGTGATTTCCACTGAAAAAGGCATCGACAAGCTCGACGAGATCATCGGCGGGCGCAGCGACTTCGTGATCAAGCCGGCCCAGGGCGCCGGCGGTGACGGGATCCTGGTGGTGGCAGACCGTTTTGAGGGACGCTATCGCACGGTGTCGGGCAAGATCATCAGCCATGAAGAAATCGAACACCAGATTTCCAGCATCCTGACCGGCCTCTATTCCCTGGGCGGCCACCGCGACCGCGCGCTGATCGAATACCGCGTGGTGCCCGACCAGATCTTCAAGAGCATCAGCTACGAAGGCGTGCCGGACATCCGCATCATCGTGCTGATGGGCTACCCGGTGATGGCCATGCTGCGCCTGCCGACCCGTCAGTCCGGCGGCAAGGCCAACCTGCACCAGGGCGCAATCGGCGTGGGCGTGGACCTGGCCACTGGCCTCACTCTGCGCGGCACCTGGCTGAACAGCATCATCACCAAGCACCCCGACACCACCAACGCCGTGGACGGCGTGCAGTTGCCCAATTGGGACGGTTTCATGAAGCTGGCGGCCGGCTGCCATGAGCTGTGCGGGCTGGGCTACATCGGCGTGGACATGGTGCTGGATCAGGAGAAAGGCCCGCTGATCCTGGAGCTGAATGCGCGGCCGGGATTGAACATCCAGATCGCCAACGATTGCGGTTTGACCCTGCGCACCCATGCCGTGGAAGCACGGCTGGAAACCCTGAAAGCCGATGGTGTGACGGAAACGCCGGAAGAACGGGTGAGGTTTGTGCAGGAGATGTTCGGGCATATTCCGCCCGTGGAAGGCTGACCGCCAACACAATGTGGGAGGAGGCTTGCTTCCAATTGCATTGTGTCAGTCGGTTCATCTGTCACTGATCCGCCGCCATCGGGAGCAAGCCCCCTCCCACACTGAACGAGTCGTCTACGGGCAATTGCCTCTAGGAGCAAATCCTACGCCGGACTACAATCCCCTCCCCCGCGCCTTGGCTGATTCACCCCGCATGTCGACCTGCTCCGTTTACCCGTTGCCCTACCAGGCAAATCCCGCCCAGTACTTTGCGGCGATCCGCCATGCACCCGGCGCGGTGCTGCTGGACAGCGGCCGGCCGAAGGCCGAGCGCGGGCGGTATGACCTCCTGAGCGCCTGGCCGCAGGCCACCCTGACGGTATTGCCGGATGAAAGCGGCAGCGATTTCCTGCAACGCTTGCGCAAAAACCTTACCCGGTTAGGTGAAGCGAACTTGCCCGACGGTTATGAATTACCGTTTGCCGGCGGGCTGATCGGCTATTTGAGCTATGACTTCGGTCGCCATCTGGAGCAGATGCCGCAGTTAGCCGCGGACGACCTGCACCTGCCGGACGCACGCCTGGGCCTGTATGCCTGGGCGTTGGTCAGTGATCACCTGGCGCAGACCAGCCAATTGGTGTTTCACCCAACCCTGGCAGAGAGCGAGCGGCAACGTCTGATCGCCGTATTAAGTCAGCCGGTCGCGGCCTCAACGGCCAGTTTCAAGCTGCGTGGCCGCATGGCACCGGACCTCAGTGCCGAGGCCTATCGCCACGCCATCGCGCGCATCCACAGCTATATCCAGGCCGGCGACTGCTACCAGGTCAACTTCGCACAGCGCTTTCGCGCGCCCTGCCTTGGCGATCCCTGGGCGGCCTATTGCGCCCTGCGCGAGGCGTGCCCGACGCCGTTCTCCGGCTTCCAGAGCCTGCCGGATCATGGCGCGGTGCTGAGCCTGTCACCGGAACGCTTTGTCAAAATCAGCCAACGTCAGGTTGAAACCCGGCCGATCAAAGGCACCCGGCCGCGCGGCCTTACGCCCGAGGAAGATGCAGCCAACGCCGCCGAACTGCTGGCCAGCCCCAAGGATCGTGCCGAAAACCTGATGATTGTCGACCTGCTGCGCAACGACCTCGGGCGCAGTTGCCGCACCGGTTCGGTGAAGGTGCCGGAACTGTTCAGCCTGGAAAGCTACCCCAACGTGCACCACTTGGTGAGCAGCGTGACTGGCGAGTTGGCAAGCGACAAGGACGCCCTCGACCTGATCGCCGGCAGCTTCCCCGGCGGCTCCATCACCGGCGCACCGAAGATCCGCGCAATGCAGATCATCGACGAGCTGGAACCCACTCGACGCGGTTTGTACTGCGGCTCGCTGGTGTACCTGGACGTACGTGGCGAGATGGACAGCTCGATCGCCATTCGTAGCCTGCTGGTCAAGGATGACCAGGTGTGCTGCTGGGGCGGCGGCGGGATTGTGGCCGACTCGCAGTGGGAGGCGGAGTACCAGGAGTCGATGACGAAGGTACGGGTTTTGTTACAGACGCTGGAAAATCTGTAGTCCCCCCTGCAATCCGGCCTCTTACCTCACGAAGCGCGAAGCACGAAAAAACCTGAATCAGTACGCGTGTGGACGACCTGCCGGCACGCCTATAGCGTCGGCAGCTCCTGCCTATACGTCGTCTGTGAAGGATCACATATGCGATTGCTTACTCGTCAGAATTTGTTTCCGGAGTTGCATCCCGTTCTGCCCACGCCTAACATCTCCCAAATCGGGAGGCATGCAAGATGCGAATAATCGCGCTATCAACCTTGCGACGGTTCTGGGAAAGCCACCCAAACCACGCAGACGCGAGAACGCCGTTGGTCGAACTGTATCGGTACATGGAGAACGCCACCTACCCGACGCCACAGGCGCTGAAGGCAACGCTCAGAACAGTGAGCATTCTCAAGGCCGGCAGAGTCGTCTTCAACGTAGGTGGCAACAAATATCGAGTCGTCATGGCCATCGATTATCAGCGCCAGCTTGGGTTCATACGCTTTGTAGGCACTCATGCGCAATACGATCAAATCAACGCGGAGACCGTGTGATGAACATTAAACCCATTCATTCCCATGAAGACCTTACCGACGCGCTCGCGCGGGTGGAGCAGCTATGGGGCGCGCAGATCGGCTCACCCGAAGGCGACGAGCTGGAAATTCTCGCCGTGCTCATCGAGAAGTACGAAGCGGAACATTTTCCAATGCCGGCGTCGGATCCAGTGGAAGCGATCAAATTCCGCATGGAGCAAATGGGCCTGACGGCCCGCGACCTGGAGCCCTTTATCGGCACCAGCGGGCGGGTCTCGGAAGTATTGAATCATAAGCGCAAGTTGAGCCTGGCCATGATCAAGCGCCTGCACGATGGCCTGAGCATTCCTTATGAGCGGCTGCTGGCAGGCGTTTGAGCAGAACGGGCTTCACATCAGGACCGCCGAATGCCCGCAGCCCGTTGGCAGACTCCATGGCTCAAGCGCAGCGCCGCAACCCGGAGCTGATTTTGATATCATCGCTCCCCTATAGAGCGCTCAGCGCCACTGACCTGTAGGAACCGTCCTGATGAACCAAGCCTTCGACGTCGTTGAACTCGCCACGACCTATGCCAACAAGTCTGCCCAGGACATTCTCAAGCTGGCTTTCAGCCAGTTCGGTGATGACCTGTGGATTTCCTTCAGCGGTGCCGAAGACGTGGTGCTGGTGGACATGGCCTGGAAGCTGAACAAGAACGTCAAGGTATTCAGCCTCGACACCGGCCGCCTGCACCCGGAAACCTACCGGTTTATCGAGCAGGTTCGCGATTTCTACAAGATCGACATCGAGCTGATATCGCCGGACCAGAGCAAACTGGAACCCTTCGTCAAGGAGAAGGGCCTGTTCAGCTTCTACCGCGACGGCCATGGCGAGTGCTGTGGTATACGCAAGATCGAACCGTTGCGCCGCAAGTTGTCCGGCGTCAGCGCCTGGGCCACCGGTCAGCGCCGCGACCAGAGTCCCGGCACGCGCAGCCAGGTGGCCGCACTGGAAATCGACACAGCCTTTTCCACCCCGGAACGCACCCTGTACAAGTTCAACCCACTGGCGCAGATGACCAGTGAGGAAATCTGGGGCTATATCCGCATGTTGGAGCTGCCGTACAACAGCCTGCATGAGCGCGGGTTTATCAGCATTGGCTGCGAGCCATGCACGCGCCCGGTGTTGCCGAATCAGCATGAGCGCGAAGGCCGCTGGTGGTGGGAAGAGGCAACGCAGAAGGAATGCGGGCTGCATGCCGGGAACATCATCAGCAAGGCTTGAAGCGACGTCTGTCACTCATCAAGGAGGTTTCATGCGCATCCTCGTGGTCAACGTCAACACCACCGAATCCATCACCGACGCCATCGCCCAGCAGGCGCGGACCGTGGCCTCTCCGGGCACGGAGATCGTCGGACTCACCCCGTACTTTGGCGCCGAATCGGTGGAAGGAAACTTCGAAAGCTACCTGGCGGCCATTGCGGTGATGGACCGGGTGATGGCCTACGACCAGCCGTTCGATGCGGTCATCCAGGCCGGCTATGGCGAGCATGGCCGCGAGGGGCTGCAGGAATTGTTGAACGTGCCGGTGGTGGACATCACCGAAGCGGCCGCCAGCACGGCGATGTTCCTGGGCCATGCGTATTCGGTGGTGACCACGCTGGACCGCACCGTGCCGCTGATTGAAGACCGGCTGAAACTCGCCGGTTTGTATCAGCGTTGTGCGTCGGTGCGTGCCAGTGGCATGGCGGTGCTGGAACTGGAAGAGGAACCGCTGGCCGCAATGGAAGCCATCGTGCGCCAGGCGCAATTGGCGATCACCGAGGACAAGGCCGAAGTCATCTGCCTGGGCTGTGGCGGCATGGCGGGCCTGGACGAACAGATCCGCCAGCGCACCGGCGTACCGGTGGTGGACGGCGTGACGGCCGCGGTGACGATTGCCGAGGGCCTTGTGCGCCTGGGCTTGTCGACATCAAAGGTGCGCACCTACGCAATGCCAAGGCCCAAGAAAGTCATCGGCTGGCCGGGTACGTTCAGCCGCTGAAGAACAACATTGGCTGTTCAGGGCAGAGGCGGCAGGCCGTAGGCAGCCAGGTCGAAGTCCGCCAGCTTGCGGATAATCTGGTCGGCATGCTGGTACTTGCTGTCGGCCATGGCTTCATCAGGCACCGCAATCGCCGTCATCTGCGCGGCTTTGGCGGCCGTTACGCCGAACGGCGAGTCCTCGAACACCAGGCAATCCTGCGGCGCCACACCCAGGCGGCGGGCGGCGGTAAGGAAGATGTCCGGCGCTGGCTTGGCGGCGCCGACTTCCGGGTCGTCAGCCGTGACGATGGTGTCGAACAGGCCAAACCATTCGCGGTGCAAGGTGGTCTTGTGGCCAAACGAGTTTCGCGACGAACTGGTGCCCACGGCAATCGGAATGTCATGCGCCTTCAAATGCCGCACCAACGCCTCGGCGCCGGGCATGCCCAAAGCCTTGGGGAAACGCTCGCTCATCAGTGGCTCGCGGATCTCCAGGAACTCGGCCGGAGTGATCGGCAGGTCCAGCGCCTTGACGACGTAATCCGCCAGATCCTGTGAACCGCGCCCGATGATGTGCTGCTTGATCCCCCAGTCATAGGTGCGGCCATAGCGCTCAGCGATGATCTGCGTGACTTCGGTGTAGATGCCTTCAGTGTCCAGCAGCAAACCGTCCATATCGAAAATCACGGCCTTGATCGGGACAGCGGTACGCGGTGCACTCATCGGAGAAGGATCCTGGGGACTGACTGGAGGAATGCAGCACAATAGCGGCCACGCTTGCCTGCAAGCAACCTCCTTCATTCGGTATTGTGCTCGGCTCAGATGACGGTGAGGTATTCATATCGCGTCACAGTTTTACCAGCCGGCGTGCATAACGGCCGTCCAGGATTTGTGAGAACAGCGCGATCACCTGCGTAAAGAGGTGTGAAAAAGCCCCTTGCAAACCTTATAAAAGACTTATTACTCTTCAATGAACTCAATCCACTGGACCAGAAAATCCGTCAAACAATTGCTTCGGTTGCATTCGTACCACCAGAAGCAGGTACGCGATGCTGTTGCAGCACTTGAGCGCATGCCCGACGTACACAACGTCAGGGCGTTGGTGAATCATCCCCACAGTTATCGATTGCGGGCAGGTAATTACCGAGTCATTTTCGACTGGGACGGCGGCATCCATGTGGTCAGCATTCAAGAGGTCAAAAAACGTGACGAACGAACCTACTGCCGTACAGATCATCCACAATACGGAGGGCAGCCCAGCCTTCGTGGTAATTCCTTATGAACATTATCTGGCCCAGCAGAACGACCCGAATCTGGTCCCCCACGCGGTCGTCAGCCGCTTGGTGGATGGAGCAACGCCGATCCGGGCGTGGCGCGAGCACTTGGGCCTGACCCAGGAAGAGGTCGCCGGTCGCTTGGGTATTTCACAATCCGCATTTGCCCAGCAAGAGGTCGTCAGTAAACCTCGCCGGACCACTCGGGAAAAAATTGCCAAGGCGTTCGGGATAAACGCCATTCAACTGGAGCTATAACGTCATTCACGCGACACCCCGCCCTCGGCCACTTTATAGCGGAATCAAAAATGCTCTACCGTCTGGCCGCCGATGGCCTCGTGCTGTTCCACCTGTGTTTCATCCTGTTCGCGCTGTTCGGCGGGCTGCTCGCCTTGAAATGGCGACCGATCCTATGGTTGCACCTGCCGGCAGCCGCGTGGGCCGTTGTTGTCGAGGTGTTTCATCTGCCCTGCCCGCTGACCCGCTGGGAAAACCTGTTTCGCCACCTGGCCGGGCAGCACGGCTACGGCGGGGGCTTTGTCGAGCACTACATCCTCACGCTGATTTACCCGGCCGGGCTTACGCCGCAGATTCAACTGGGCCTGGGTACTTTGGTGCTGCTGATCAATATCGCGGTGTATGTGCGATTTTTCCGACGTTACGGACAGGCTTGAGACAGCCTCGCCGGTGAAGAATCAGACTCCCTCAGTCCGTTTGTAGCCGCCCCCCCCATGTCAGAAGCCTTCGAAGTCCCCAGCCCCCACGAAAAACACATCGAACACACCACCGAACATGCCCACGGCCGCGGGGACAGATTCGCCAGCCGCATTGCCGTGATGACTGCGCTGATGGCCACCCTCGGCGCCATGCTCAGCTATCAGGCCGGATCCACCGAGAGCGAAGCGGCGATGGACAAAAACAACGCCGCCATCTTCAAGACCGAAGCCGCCAACCAGTGGAATTACTACCAGGCCAAATCCAGCCGCCAGAATCTGGCCGAACTGGCCACGCACATCCCCGGTGTCGACGTCGCCCACTACAGCGACGAAATCCAGCGCTATAAAGGCCAGAAGGAGGAAGTACGCAAGCAGGCGGAGAAACTTGAAGCCACCTCCAGGGAGTGGAATGACAAGTCCGAGGAGGCCCTGCACCAGCACCACCGCTGGGCACAGGCGATGACCGCGATCCAGATCGCGATCTCGTTGGCGGCGATTACCCTGCTCACACGCAAGGAATGGCTCAAGCGCCTGTCATATACTGCCGGCGGCGTGGCCGTGATACTCGGCAGCCTGGCCTGGTTGCATCTCTGATTGATTGCGTAACGCGCCTTGTGGCGAGCGGGCTTGCCCCGCGTTGGGCTGCGCAGCAGCCCCAAAACCATGCTCCGCGCGGTGTCAGGCACACCGCGTTTTCCTTGATTGGGGGCGTTGCGCACCCCAACGCGGGGCAAGCCCGCTCGCCACAGAGACTCAATTTGCCGCACGACAGTGTCATGGGCCATGACCTTAGAGGACGGCCCATGGTTTTGCGAGCTGCCTGAACGCGCCTTTTCAAGGGCCAGAAACTACAAAACCCCTGATTTCTCTCGAAACCAGGGGTTTTGTTTACATCGAATTTGGCGGTGAAGGAGAGATTCGAACTCTCGATACAATTTCTTGTATACACACTTTCCAGGCGTGCTCCTTAAGCCACTCGGACACTTCACCGTATCTCGGCAAACCAGTTCAGTCTGTCGAGGCGCGCTAATGTAGTCGAAAGTCTTTCTGATGGCAAAGGTTTTTTTCAGAATTTTCATGCGGTTAGACCGCTCCGTCAGGACGCCCCCGACGGGGGCGGTGATTGTGCCATTCTCGGGCACTGGCGACATGCGTCTGACTCGTCTGTCACGCCCTGCTCCGGGCCGTCTACCCTTGCAGGTGTGGGAAAAGCCTGACTGGGTAGTCAGTCACGGCGCTTTACCGGGGCGTGCGTGGTGGGTAACGTCTGCTGCATTCTTCTATAACAAGTCCTGCAAGGAAACGCGTCATGAGTGAGTTGATTGCCTACCACTTCGAAGAAGGTATCGCGACCCTGACCTTGAGCAACGGCAAGGTGAATGCTATTTCCCCGGCGGTGGTCAGCGCCTTTAATGAGGCGCTGGATCAGGTCGAGAAGGATCGCGCGGTGGTGGTCATCACCGGTACGCCGGGCATGCTGTCGGGTGGTTATGATTTGAAGGTAATGACCGCCGGCCCCAAGGAGGCCATCAGTCTGGTGACTTCCGGTTCGACGCTGGCGCGGCGCCTGTTGTCGCATCCGTTCCCGGTGATTGTGGCGTGCCCCGGGCATGCAGTGGCCAAGGGCGCATTCCTGCTGCTGTCGGCAGATTATCGGATCGGCGTGGAGGGCCCGTTCAGCATTGGCCTGAATGAAGTGGCGATCGGCATGACCATGCACCACGCTGGCATCGAGCTGGCGCGGGACCGTCTGCGCAAATCGGCATTCCACCGCTCGGTGATCAACGCCGAGATGTTTGACCCGCAAGGCGCGCTGCAAGCGGGTTTCCTCGACAAAGTAGTGGCACCGGAGGAATTGCACGCAGCGGCCCTGGAAGCAGCGCGACAGTTGAAAAAGATCAATATGACTGCGCACAAGCAGACCAAATTGAAGGTGCGCAAGGCACTGCTGGAGGCACTGGATGAGGCAATCATCCAGGATCAGAGCCACGGCCTCAGTTAAGCTTCCTGCAGAACGCTCACCGAAGCCCGACCTAGTGTCGGGCTTTTTCTTACAAGAGAATCCGAAATTTTCGTAGCCGCTCTAGACAGGGTTTGTCAGCGATTGTTGAAACATGTGCTTAAACATCGGCTATCTCCGACGTCCTTAGGGTCAATTGCCGAATACAGTGCACATCCGTACACTGCGCCACCTTTTGTCTCGATGGGCCGTGTCGATGCTGTTTCTGTTACGTATGTTGTTGATGAGTCTGCACTTTATGGTCGCCGGTGTACTGGGCGTGCTGTTGGGTATCTGCCGGCCGTTCAATCCGGACAACAGTCGCTTGTGTGCCCGCCTGTACGCAGTGCCGGCGATGTGGATTTTGCGCCTGAACGTGAAGGCCGATGTCGACTCGCTGCGTGAGAAACCAGGCACCTGCGTGGTGATCGCCAACCATCAGTCCAACTACGACCTGTTTGTGCTGGGCACCGTGGTGCCCCACCGTACCGTGTGTATCGCCAAAAAGAGCCTGAAATGGGTGCCGCTGTTCGGCCAGCTGTTCTGGTTGGCGGGCAATGTGCTGATCGACCGGGGCAATGCGCACGAGGCGCGCCGCGCGATGCTCACCACCACGCGTACCCTGCAACATGAAGACACGTCGATCTGGGTGTTCCCGGAGGGCACGCGAAACCTGGGCAAGGGTTTGTTGCCGTTCAAGAAAGGCGCCTTTCACATGGCGATTGCGGCGGGTGTTCCGGTGGTGCAGGTGTGCGTGAGCAATTACGTGACGCATATGCAGCTCAATCGCTGGAACAGTGGCGATGTACTCATACGGTCGTTGCCGCCCATTCCTACGACTGGTCTAACGGCGGATGACATTCCGGCCTTGATGCAAGCGTGTCAGACGCAGATGGATGAATGCATCGCACAGATGGACCGTGACATTGCAGAGCGCGCGCTCCTGAAGAACACCTGAACGAGGTGAAATGTCATCGAGCAACAATGGAACGTCAATCAGGCTAAGCTGCCCAACTCCTGTCCTCACGATTAGAAGTGATCAGCATCATGGGTAGAGTTGTTGCGGCCGCCGTCTACAGCGATGGCAAGAAAGTCACGGATATCACCCTTGATGAAGGTGCGGCCTGGGCCGCCAAACCGGGTCATTTTGTATGGATCGGGCTGGAAGAGCCCACCACCCTGGAGCTGACCAACCTGCAACGCCAGTTCAACCTGCACGAACTGGCAATCGAAGACGCGATGGAAAAGCACAGCCGACCGAAGCTCGAGACCTTCGGCGATGCGCTGTTTATCGTCACCTACTCGCCGGTGCGCGAGAACGGCAAGCTGGAGTTTATCGAAACCCATATTTTTGCCGGCAACGGCTACATCATCACCGCGCGCAACGGCCACTCGGCGTCCTACGGTTTTGTGCGTCAGCGCTGTGAGGCGCGGCCGCTGTTGCTGGAGCATGGGGAAGATTTCGTACTCTATGCGCTGCTTGATTTCGTCACCGAGAACTATCAGCCCGTGAGCGAGGCGATCCATGCAGAGATCGATGAGCTGGAGCGCAACGTGCTGTGCAGCTCGCTGAGCGAGCGCGATATCCAGAAGATCCACGGCCTGCGCCGCGATGTGCTGCGGCTCAAGCGCCATGTGGCGCCGATGGTGGAGATCAGCCAGGAACTGCAGAAGCTGAGCTTCCCGTTTATCGACAAGAACATGCGCCCGTACTTCCGGGATGTGCAGATTCACGTCACGCGGCAGATGGAAGACCTCACCACCCTGCGCGATATCGCCAGCCAGACCATCGAGATCGGTGTGTTGCTGGAGGCGTCACGCCAGAGCGTGGTACAGCGCAAGTTCGCCGCATGGGCGGCGATCCTGGCATTCCCCACGGCGGTGGCGGGGATTTATGGGATGAACTTCCAGAACATGCCCGAGCTGCAATGGCACTACGGCTACTTCGCGGTGCTCGGGTTGATTGCCACCGGCTGCATCAGTCTGTGGGCCAGCTTCAAGCGGTCGGGCTGGCTTTAAGCCGACTCGGGCTTGTGCGCCACGAAGCGCATCATCCATTGCGCCACGGTCGCGCCGTGGTGGTCTCGCTCAAGACTTGCTACGCCCTGGGTGTAGACCTTTTCCCCAAGAGTCGTCTGAAGAATTTCCAGCAACTCGCGCGAATAGTCAGCGACAAATTCCGGGTGGCCCTGGAAGCACAGCACCTGGTCGCCAATGTGATACGCGGCGATGGGGCAGAACTCACTCGATGCGATAACCGTGGCGTTGACCGGCAACGTGGTGACCTGGTCCTGGTGGCTGATCAGCAGGGTCAGTTGCGGCACCTCGGGGCTCATCCACGGGGCCTTGGCATCGAGCTTGTAATCGTGGATGCCCATGCCCCAGCCCTGGCTGGCGCGTTCGGCCTTGCCGCCGAGCAGCAATGCCAATAACTGGTGACCGAAACAAATGCCGAGCAATTTGTCGCCGCGCGCGTAACGCTCCAGCACATACGTCTTGAGGGTCTGGATCCAGGGGTCGGTGCCGAAGGAGTCGGCCTTGCTGCCGGTGATCAGATACGCATCGAAAGTTTCGTCATCCGGCGGGTATTCGCCTTGCACAACGTTGTAGACGACAAACTCGGCCGCAATCGGCTGCCGGGAAAACAACTGCTTGAACATCTGCCCATAACCTTGGTACTGATCGATCAAGCCAGGACGCAGGATATCGGTTTCCAAAATGCAGACGCGTAGCGACATAAAAAATACCTGACACGGCGATGGGAATAATGAACACCCAGAGCCTGCCCTGAAACAGACCTGCAACGCAAGCGCAGAACTGCGCATTCACCCTGTACGCCTTCATCCACGCCCGATTGACACGGTTTCAATGGCGGACGCGTTCATTGCTTTGACCCCCTGCGCCCGGACGAACGGTAGACACTTGGGCGAATGACCTGATTAATCGTTTTAGCTGTCTAGCCAAGGCATTGGCGCCAATATGGCGTTCTGCCTCATGCCTTTTTAAGCTCAAATAGCGCTTAGCTGATATGAAATGAGTCTAAGACTGCAAGAACGAGCGCTCTAAGGTTGAACTCAGTAAGAGGTTGCTGCCGGGTTTTGCTGGAGCAGCTGTAAGAAAGATGTCACGCCAGATCGCGATACTGAATTCAACGGCACGCATTTGACGCTCAGGAATAACAACAAAAGGCAGTCAGCCATGTTCAAACATTCGAAAGTACGTCAGGCGGGACTTATTCTTTTCGCCACCACATTGATTTTGATCCTGCCCAATTTAACCAAGGTTATCGGGTAAAGATCAGAGCCACGTGTTCTGTGCACCCACCGCATCAGAATTGCAGTTTTTGACAGCACCTGCGAGGCATTGCCCATAGCGATCCCGTTGCAGGGGCTGTCTTTTTACATGCTGATTTCCGCTATCTTGCAGGTCATCGCCACTTGAAAACGGACTCACTGTTGAAAACGATCCTTGCGCTGTTCGCCCTGCTGCTCAGCGTGCCAGCCGGCGCCGCGCAATTGACCATCGAACTGGACCATACCAGCAGGACCTGGCAGACCGCCGAGCTGCTCGAGCACCCGGATGCGCAGACGGTGCACATCGTTGATGACGTTTCCTACAAGCGCGACATGACGTATCGCGCAGTGCCGCTGGCGGTGCTGCTGCCGGGGCTTGCTCCGCAGAGCCACCTGCAGGCGGTCGCCCTGGATGGGTTTGCCGCCGAACTCAGCGCGGCGCCTCTGCTGGAAAGAACCGGCGCCCGCGCCTGGCTGGCGGTGGAAGACCCGGCCCACCCCTGGCCGGCCCTGACGCCAGGCAAACCTGGCGCCGGGCCTTTTTACCTGGTGTGGACCAACCCGCAGGCGGGACCGATCAGCCCGGAGCAGTGGCCGTTTCAGGTTTCCCGCATCAAACAGTTGAAGACCGTGGCCGAGCGTTTCCCGGCGTTATTGCCGGACTCGACGCTGGCGGCGAATGATCCGATCAACCAAGGCTTTGCGCTGTTCCAGAAAAACTGCCTGGCCTGCCATCGGCTCAATGGCGCCGGGGATGCAGAGGTAGGCCCGGACCTGAATATTCCCTACAGCCCCACCGAGTATTTCAGCGGCGATTTTCTCAAGCACTATATTCGCGACCCGCAAAGCGTGCGGCACTGGCCACAAGCGAAAATGCCGGCGTTCGCCGCCAGTGTATTGCCCGACAGCGAACTGGATCTGCTGGTGGGGTATTTGAAGCACATGGCCGGGCGTAAATCCCACCCCTGAGTTTTATGCTGTGGGAACAGTGCGATCATTGTTGCTGCACAGCGATCACCGGCGTCGGCATCACCAACACCTTGGCGTGCATCTGCTCATGCCCGCCGCCCCGACGCATGCCGCGCACCGGGCACGCGTCGAGGTAGTCCAGGTCCACCGCCAGCTTGAGGTGCCGCTCCGGCCGCGCCATCTGGTTGGTCACGTCAAAGCTGTACCACGCGCCCTCCAGCCAGGCTTCGGCCCAGGCGTGACTGGCCAGGTGCGTGCTGTCTTCGCTGTATAAATACCCCGACACATAACGCGCCGGAATCCCCAGGCTGCGCGCGCAGGCCAGGAACGCGTGGGTATGATCCTGACACACGCCCGCCCCGCCAGCGAAGGCCTGGGCCGCGCAGGTATCGACCTCGGTGGCACCGGGCGTGTAAACCATGGTTTGGTTGAGCGCGTGCATCAGGTCGATCAACGCGCTGCGGTCACGGCGTTGATGACAATGCTGGTCGGCAAAGCCGCGCAGGGCTTCGTCCGGCTCGGTCAGGCGGGTGCAGCGCAGGAAAGGGAACGCCGACTGGCCCTCGTGCTCGGCCTCACGCAACTCGTCGATATCCACCTGGCCGCGAGCACGGATAACGATTGCATCGTGAGGTTCATCCAGGGTCAGTACATGCAGGATATTGCCGAACGGGTCGACCTGGGCGCGCACCGGGCGCGGCAGGTCGAGTTGCCAACTGATGACCTGCTGGCGCTCGCTGTCGTGCGGTGTAAGGCGCAGGTACTGGATGCTGGCGCGCACCAGGTCTTCGTAGTGGTAGGTGGTTTCGTGACTGATGGAAAGTCTCATGGGGCCTCCGCGCAGGAACCGTGAATGGCATCGCCCAACTGGCGCACCGAGGGGATGAAGGTGGCGTGGAGGTTTTCCCACCGGTGGTGCAAGGCAGTTCGATTCAACATGGCATCAGTCCTCCACCACCCAGGTGTCCTTGGTACCGCCACCCTGGGACGAGTTGACCACCAGCGAGCCCTCGCGCAGCGCCACACGCGTCAAGCCGCCGGGCACCACGCGGGTTTCCTTGCCGGACAGCACGAACGGGCGCAGGTCGATATGGCGCGGGGCGATGCCGTTGTCGACGAAGGTCGGGCATGTGGATAAACACAAGGTCGGCTGGGCGATATAAGCGTGGGGCTTGGCCTTGATGCGTGCGCGAAAGGCTTCGATTTCGGCGGCGCTGGATGCCGGCCCGACCAGCATGCCGTAGCCGCCGGAGCCCTGGGTTTCCTTGACCACCAGGTGCGGCAGGTTGGCCAGGACGTGGGACAACTCGTCAGGCTTGCGGCATTGAAAGGTCGGCACGTTCTTCAGGATCGGTTCTTCATCCAGGTAAAAACGGATCATCTCGGTGACGAAGGGATACACCGACTTGTCATCCGCCACGCCAGTGCCAATCGCGTTGGCCAGCACCACATTGCCACAGCGATAGGCCGCGAGCAGGCCGGGTACACCGAGCATCGAGTCGGGGTTGAACGCCAGCGGATCGAGAAACGCGTCGTCGAGGCGGCGGTAGATCACATCCACGGCCTTGGGCCCGTCGGTGGTGCGCATGAACACGTGGTCATCACGCACGAAAAGGTCGGCGCCTTCCACCAGCTCCACGCCCATTTCCCTGGCCAGGAACGCGTGTTCGAAGAAAGCGCTGTTGAAGCGTCCCGGAGTCAGTACCACAACGCTGGGGTTGTCGATGGGGCTGGCGCTCTTGAGGGTGTCAAGCAGCAGGTTGGGGTAGTGATCGATCGGTGCGATGCGCTGGGCGGCAAACAGTTCGGGAAACAGGCGCATCATCATCTTGCGGTCTTCGAGCATGTAGCTGACACCGCTGGGTGTACGCAGGTTGTCTTCCAGTACGTAGTAAGTGCCGTCGCCATCGCGTACGAGATCGACCCCGGAGATGTGGGAATACAGGTCTCGGTGCAGATCCAGGCCCTGCATGGCCAGTTGGTATTGCTCGTTGGCCAGTACCTGTTCGGCGGGGATGATGCCCGCCTTGATAATGCGCTGTTCGTGATACAGGTCGGCAAGAAACAGGTTCAGCGCCTTGACCCGCTGAATGCAGCCGCGTTCGACAATCTGCCATTCACTGGCCGGAATGCTGCGGGGGATGATGTCGAAGGGAATCAGGCGTTCAGTGCCTTGATCGTCGCCGTAGAGGGTGAAGGTGATACCCGCACGGTGAAACAGCAAATCGGCTTCGCGCCGGCGCTGAGCCAGCAGTTCGGGCGGGGTCTGCGCCAACCAACGGGCGAATTCGCGGTAATGGGGACGTACCTGCCCTGCCCCGTCGTACATTTCGTCGAAATAAGTGCGGATCATGCCGAACTCCTTGTCACCCGGACACAAGCACTATCGCAAGGCCCGTGCCAGCGGCATAAACACTTGAACATCAGTGAGTTGAATGACCGCCGTGATCTGCCAGCACCGTCCTGGTGCATAGAATACCCAGCGCATGGTCGCCTGCTTCATCGCAAGGCGGCGTTTTACTATCGACAGCATAGTCAGACTTGATTTCATTGCGCGGCTGCATCTGCGGATAATCGCCAACATCTGCTGAACAGGACGCGTCCTACAGTTCCAGCGCAACGATCTTCCCTTTAGGCCACCCGACTTGGGTGGCTTTTTTTTGCTTTCGAAAAGCCCGCGCAGCGTTTTTTCCCAAGGCACAAACAAAATCGGCCGACCCAGAGGTCAGCCGATACGCTGTGCTTGTACAGACGGCTACATGGGTAACCCACGCACCTCCTGCTTGACGCCCCAACCTTCAATGATCCCGCCCAGCGGCTCAACCACTGCTTCAAAGTCCTGCTCGAAGTCTCCTATGCCGTCGTAGGTGGCTGACATGATCTTGCTCAACTCCAGATACCAGGCACCGTCATCGCGCGCGCTGACCTGGGCATTCAGGGACTCGCCGCGAAACTCACCCGCAGCCCTGCGAGCCCGTTCTTCATCCGGGAAAATCGCGTAGAACTCGATGGGGTGAAACCGTGAAAAGTCAAAACCGCCTTCTTTCATGCGGCGTAGAACATGGGTGCTGATGTCTTCTTGATAGGCTGTGCTCATGAAACGTCCTCCTGAAACCGATGGATAGACTTTCCGTGCCTCCCGAAGCCCGCGCGCTGCTGGCGCGAGCACCACGGCAATGACTGCACCGCAGGGAAAACAAGCATGTAGCTGACAAGACCAGTACCTAGCGAATCATTCGCTGATCTCGCTTGCAGAGTAGCGCGAAGCTATCACCTCCACCAGAGGGGCTGCACTGGCAAACAGGGAATGTTCAGGCGGCGGGCGAAATGTCGAGGATCTGGATACTGTTCTGGTCTTTGAGGATCTTGACCGTAGGCTCGGGCTTGCGGCCCTCAAGGTCGTTGAGGTCGAGTTCGGCGGCGACCGGCACGAGTTTGTTGCGAATCATGTGCGCCGCATCTTCGAGGCTGGGCTTGTGGTCGCAGTCGAACTGCTCCACGGACTGCACGCCGTGATCGTCAACGAAGGTAATTTGCCACATTTGCATCGGTGCCTCCTCGATAAAACCCATGTGTGGGCTCACATCCATCTGGACCTTGAGGGCTCGTCAAACGTTCCACTCAAGGCCGCAGGCACCTGATCGACAGCGGTTATTTCTCGGCGTGTTCCTTGAGGGCTTTCAAGGTGTTGAACGGCGCGTCCACCACGAACTTGTTGGCCAGCCAGGAGGGCACGCTGCCGCCAGGCTCGGTGTGCACTTGATAGGTGACCTCAGTCTGGTTGGCGCCCTTGGGCACCAGCTTCCAGAAACCCTCGACCTGCGCCACGCGCACGTAGCCCTTTTCTTCCGGCTTGTAGGTCGGCACGCCCTGCAAGGTACGCGTTATGCCGCCATCGGCGTTTTTAGTGGTGGTGATGTGGGTGTACGAGTCACGATCAGTCACCGGGAACGGTGCGTTGAACTGGGTGTAGGTCCATGCCTCATCGCCCTTCTTGTCCACCAGTTTCTGGGATTTGCATTCGTGAATCCATGAACAGGCGGCGGCGACGTCTTCCTGCAAGGCCTGGATTTTCGCCACGGGCGCCTTGATCAGGGTGACACCGCGATAGGCCTTGTACTTGGAGCCGGCAACCTCGCTCAGGGACACCTTGATGCCGTCTTCGTCCTTGGCCACCTGCCAGTCCTCGGCCTGCGCGGCGGCCGCAAACAACACCGTGAAGCCGCACAGCACAGCCATTCGTTTCAGCGAACCCATCGTTGTATTCCTTATTGTTGAAGTTCCGAGAGTAAAGCCCATCAAGCCGCCGTCATCTGTTCCCACCAGCCGATCAGCCGAATGGCATCGGCCTGGTCGATGCCACACACCTCCAGATCCGCCTTGAAATCACTGCACACGGCCGGCCGCTCGGGCTTGCCGAACAGCTGGCATAGCTGTTCGACCGACAGGTGCAGGCAGCGTTCGCCTGCCGGCTTGCCCTGGGGCATTCCGGGTAACGGCGAACTGATGGAGGGGGCAATGCAGCAAGCGCCACAGCCTTCACGGCATTTCATGACCGGCAGGTCCTCGACGTCTCAATGGGATGGCGGAGCTAGGGTACGCCCCTGAACAACCGTTTTAAAATGGCCCAACACGGGTTTTTCGCGCAAAGGACAAGTGACTGACCAGTCCGCGACAGATGGTCGATTCAGCGCGTAACGTGTGCGCAATAGTTACTGCTTGAATTCGAAATCCAGCGCGGCACCTTCAACATCACGGCGTTCTTCGTTGCGCAACTGCAGTTTCATCTCATTGCTGAGCAAGCGGCCGTTGATCTGGAACGCGCTGTTATCGGTGGGCTTGTCGCCGAACATCGGCGGCAGCAGCGGTACGCTTTTGGGCTTGGGCATGGTACCGATAGGCTGTAGATGCCTGACCATGTCGGAAGGCAGCGACAGGTCCAGTTGTGCCGGTGGCAGTTTGGTCTGGGCGACCTCACGGGCCGACCTGGATTTTTTCTGGCCGAGGCGCGCTTTTTCTTGGCGACCGTGGCTTTCTTTGCCTGCACCGTGTTTTTTGTGGAGGCCGCCTGTTCGGCGCTTGCCGCAGGCCTGGAGTCCGATACGGGCGCGGCCGCCATGACGACGCCGACATTGCACAGCGTTAACAGGCCAATCATCCCTACAGCGCGAAAAATCGAATTCATATCGCCAACAGCATTAACGGCAGAAGGCCATATGCTCGCTTGTTGTGCGCGGCATGACAAGCTCGACAAACACACCTCTGTAGGAATTGTCCCGGTTCAGTGCCTCAAAAGCCGGCGCTGGTCTCTTGGCACAACTGGCTGGCCAACATCCCCAGGGTCATCAGCGCCCGTTCTGCTTCGCGGTTCCACGGCGTGCCACAGTTGAGCCGAATGCAATGGTTGAACTGTTCTGTATTGCTGAAAATCAGCCCCGGCGCGATGCTGATGCCCTGTTGCAGGGCACGCACATGCAACTCCTGAGTATTGACGCGCCCCGGCAAGCTGACCCACAAGATAAAACCGCCGGTAGGCCGGGTCATCTGCGTGCCTTCAGGGAAGTACTGCTGCACTGCCAGCTGGAAAGCGCTGAGGTTCTTGCGGTATTCCTGACGGATGTAGCGCAGGTGGCGGTCGTAGCCACCGTTCTCCAGGTAGGCGGCAACGCCCATCTGCGTGACGCTGCACGCCGAATGGGTGCTGAACATCTGCAGGCGCTGGATCTCCTGTTGATATTTGCCGGCGATCATCCAGCCAATGCGCACACCGGGCGACAGCGTCTTGGAGAAGCTTGAGCAGTAAATCACCCGATCCAGGCGGTCATAGGCTTTCAGCGCTTTGGTGCGGCCCAGTTCGAACATCAGCTCGCCATAGATATCGTCCTCGACAATCTGGATATCGAAATCCGAGGCCAGGCGCAGCAGTTGCTTCTGCCGTTCTTCAGGCATGGTGCCGCCCAGCGGGTTGCTCAAGCGTGTGGTCAGCACCAGCGCCTTGATCGACCATTGGTTGGCCGCCAGCTGCAGGGCTTCCAGACTCATGCCGGTGGAGGGGTCGCTGGGAATCTCGATCACTTTGAGGCCGAGCAGGTCGGCCAGTTGCAGCAAGCCGTAATAGGTCGGCGACTCGGCGGCGATCAAGTCGCCGGGGCGGGTCAGTACGCGCAGGGACATCTGCAACGCGTCGACGCAGCCGTGGGTGATCACCACTTCTGAAGGGTCGACCACCACGCCGGCATCGCGCATGCGGATCGCCACCTGGCGGCGCAGCGGCTCGAAACCGGGGCTGAACATGTAGCTGAAGGCCCGTGGGCTCTGGAAGCGCGTGACCTTGGCCAACTGCTGGTGCAGCGCCCGCACGGGCAGGTAGTCGACACTCGGCACCGCGGCGCCAAGGGGAAACACACCTTCGCGCCGCGACTCGCCCAATACCTGTTGAATGATGCTGCTGCGGGTGACCAGTCCCGGGCGTTCGACCCGGGCGATATCCGGCGTCGGCGCAGTGAGTGCGGGCGTCTGGTGCACGTAATAGCCGGACTGCGGCCGCGCCCTGATCAGCCCCTGGTCTTCCAGGTTGGCGTAGGCCTGCAAGACCGTGGCGTGACTCACGTTGAGCTGGGAGCTCATCTTGCGCACCGAAGGCACGCGCTCCCCCGGTTGATAGACACCGCGCCGGATGTCCTCAGCCAGTTGCTGGGCGATACGTTGGTAAAGCAACAGATTGGTCATGACGCAGCACTCGATTTCACGGGCGTTTTATTTTTGTGTGGAACATACCGGCACAGTTTAGAAGTGTACGGGGACAGTTGCCACAATAGTCGAGGCCGCGCGGCAGTGACAGCAAAAACTGTAAGGGTTTTGGATAGAGCTTCCAGCGGTACAGAGAAACAAATGTGGGAGGGGGCTTGCTCCCGATAGCGGAGTGTCAGTCAATGATGTTGTGACTGATCTACCGCTATCGGGGGCAAGCCCCCTCCCACATTTTGGATCCGCGACAATCGCCTAGCGGGCGGCGCCCAGTTGGCCCTTGGCGTCGGAGAAGACGATTTCCACGCGACGATTCTGCGCCCTGCCCCGCTCGGAGGCATTGGCCTCCACCGGGTACTGGTCGCCATACCCTTCAACCTGGACGCGTTTTTCATCGATACCCAGGTCCACCAGCACATCGGCCACCGATTGCGCACGGTCGCGGGACAGCCTGAGGTTTTCCTGCTCGCCGCCAGTGTTGTCCGCATAACCCTCAATACGCACCACGCGCTTGGGGTTCAGTTGCAGGAACTGCACGATTTTCAGCACTGTGCGGTTGGCCGAGTTTTTAAGATCCGCGTCACCGGTGTCGAACAGCACGTCACCCAGGGTCATTACCAGGCCGCGGTCGGTCTGGGTAGCGAGGCTGGTAATTTGCTCCTCGAGCCACTTGCCCTGCTGTTGCACGCTCGACAGCTTGCTTTCGCGCAGGGCCAGTTGCAGGCGCTGGCGTTCGAGTTCCAGCTTGGCGCCACGCTCTGCGTTGAGCCCCTGCTCGGTATGTTCACGGGCAATCGCGCTGTAGCGACGGCTCAGGTAGGCGTAATGCTCCACATCGGCGCCGCTGCCCCAGTAGCTGGACAGGCGGTCGGCACGGGCCAGTGACTCACCGGCGCGGATTACATCCTTGGGCGCGAAGCGCAGCACATTGGCGTCTTCCTTGACCTTCTGGAAATCGCCGGCTGCCTGCTGCAGGGCCTGCTCGCTGTTCGGATGGGTGGCACAGCCGCCCAACACGGTGCCGGCCAGCAGCACGGCGCTCACTCCGCGGATCAGCCGGCTCATTGGGCTTCCCCCAATTGCAATTGCTTGCGCAAGCGGGTGATACGGGTGTTGAGTACGTTCAGTTGCTCCTGGCTCTTGCGGGTCAGCACCTGGGCTTCGGCCAGGCGGGCATCCAGTTCGGCCTGTTCGGCCTGCATGCGCGCGTCCTTGTATGACTGGTCGGCCATGTCGACCTCGGCCCGGGCGAATTTGTCTTCGGCCAGTTTCAACTCGGCCGACTCCTCGGCGACGGCGCCAACCGCGCTGGCTTGCTCAAGCGCTTGCCGGGTCAGGCGCAGCTGTTCATTCGGCGCGGGATCGGTTGCACATCCCGCCAGAGCGACAGCGGCGAGGGCCGCTAAAAGAGGTCGAAAAATCACTGAAAATCCCTACTGTGTTGAGGTGCCGACGGGTTGCTGCAATTGCGCCTTCCAGCGCTCCAGATTGCGCTGCAACGCAGCTTGCGCCACACCGGACGCGGGCAATTCTGTCATCTTTTTCGCCAGCTGTCCGCGCAGCCACGGATCATTGCAGGCCGAGTTGTGAGAAATGGCCAGGTACAGGCCGGGCTGATCGATGGGCACTTCGCGAGCCACCAGGTCGTTGCTCATGCCCAGACTCTGGGCCATGGCCATGCCGGAATAGCGACTGGCGAGTACGTAGTCCACCTCACCCAGCAACAGTTTCTGAAACGCCGGGGTCAGCGTGGGCAAGCGTTGCAGGTTGAGCTGCTGACTGGCGAAGGTGTCGAAGTCCGCACTCAAACGCGCCCGTTCCGACACGGCGCCTGAGTGGCCGTGCAGGTCGGCCGCAGTGGTATAGACCAGGGCGGAATCCTTGCGGGTCCAGACGAGGTAGTCGAGCTGCACCAGCGGCGGGTGAATGTAGTCCAGGGTTTGCAGCTCGCCGAGGTTCAGCGTTGCGTCGGCGAGAATGTCCATGCGCCCGCTGCGCACTTCATCCAGGGCGGCGGCGCGTTTGCCGCCGTAGAGCAGGTCGATTTTCAGGCCGAGGTCCTTGGCCACCTGCTGCAGCACATCGGCGGTGGCGCCGATCAGGTGCGTGGGGTCTTGCGGGTCGCGCCAGAGCAAGGGCGGTGCATCCGGGCTGCCGGTGATGACCAGGCGATTACATTTGCCGGCGGCTTGCGCCAGGGTCGGCAGCAGCGTGAGGCCCAGCAGTACGATCCAGGGGCGCAATTCCATGGCGAAGGTCTCCGATAGTCAAAAAAAAGCCCGGTCACAAGACCGGGCTCTTTATAAGTGAAGCGGCTGGATTAGACCAGCTTCTCCAACTCGGGTACGGCTTCGAACAAGTCCGCCACCAGGCCGTAATCAGCCACCTGGAAGATTGGTGCTTCTTCGTCCTTATTGATCGCAACGATCACTTTGGAGTCCTTCATGCCGGCCAGATGCTGGATCGCGCCGGAGATACCGACGGCGATGTACAGCTGTGGCGCGACGATCTTGCCGGTCTGGCCGACCTGCATGTCGTTGGGTACGAAACCTGCGTCGACGGCAGCGCGGGAGGCGCCGACCGCCGCGCCCAGCTTGTCGGCCAGGGCGTACAGGTGCTTGAAGTTGTCGCCGTTCTGCATGCCGCGCCCGCCGGAAACGACGATCTTGGCAGCGGTCAATTCAGGCCGGTCCGACTTGGCCAGCTCTTCGCCAACAAAGCTGGAAGTGCCTGCGTCGTGGGCGGCGCAGACGGCTTCAACAGTGGCCGAGCCACCTTCAGCGGTGACCGGGTCGAAACCGGTGGCGCGCACGGTGATGACCTTGATCGCGGCGCTCGATTGCACGGTGGCAATGGCGTTACCGGCGTAGATCGGGCGCTTGAAGGTATCGGCGCTTTCGACCGAGATGATCTCGGAGATCTGGTCGACGTCCAGCTGCGCGGCAACGCGTGGCAGGATGTTTTTGCCGTTGGAAGTGGCAGCGGCCAGGATGTGGCTGTAGCCCTTGCCCAGCTCTGCAACCAGTGGCGCAACGTTTTCCGGCAACTGATGCGCGTAGGCGGCGTTGTCGGCGTTCAGCACTTTGCTTACGCCAGCGATTTTTGCAGCAGCCTCAGCCACCGGGCCTGCGCCCTCACCGGCTACCAGCAGGTGAATATCGCCACCGATTTTAACGGCGGCGGCCACGGTGTTCAGGGTGGCCGGGGCCAGCACCTTGTTGTCGTGTTCAGCGATTACCAAGATAGTCATGTTTAGATTACCTTCGCTTCGTTTTTCAGTTTCTCGACCAGTTCAGCCACCGACTTGACCTTGATGCCCGCGCTGCGTGCAGCCGGCGCTTCAACCTTGACGGTCTTGTTGGTGGAGGCGGTGGAAACGCCCAGAGCTTCTGGCGTCAGCGACTCCAGCGGCTTCTTCTTGGCTTTCATGATGTTGGGCAGGGACGCGTAGCGCGGCTCGTTCAAACGCAGGTCGGTGGTGACGATGGCCGGCAGTTTCAGGGAAACGGTCTGCGCGCCGCCGTCGATCTCGCGGGTCACGGCCACGCTGTCGCCGCTCACTTCAACCTTGGAAGCGAAGGTGCCCTGGCCGTAACCGGTCAGCGCAGCCAGCATCTGGCCGGTCTGGTTGTTGTCGCTGTCGATGGCTTGTTTGCCGAGGATCACCAGCTGTGGCTGTTCCTTGTCGACAACAGCCTTGAGCAGCTTGGCCACAGCCAGGGAGGTCAGCTCTTCAGCGGACTCGACCAGGATGGCGCGGTCGGCGCCCAGGGCCAGGGCAGTACGCAGTTGTTCCTGGGCAGTGGTCGGGCCGATGGAAACCACGACGATTTCGGTCGCCACGCCTTTCTCTTTCAGGCGTACGGCTTCTTCCACGGCGATTTCACAGAAAGGGTTCATCGACATCTTGACGTTAGCAAGGTCGACGCCGGAATTGTCCGCCTTGACGCGAACTTTCACGTTGTAATCGACAACGCGTTTGACAGCTACAAGAACCTTCATGGATTCCTCGTTACTCTCCGGTGAAAAGAAAGTCGCCTAGGCGAACCTGGCGGTTGATGCTCATCGGCACACAAGGGCACCTCCAAAAACCTCGGCGCGTGACCTTGATCACGGACAGTGATGACCGTTTGTCAGCGGTGACTGACAGGTCATTCTTTATGGCGGCGTGTAAACTGAGCGCTGTTTAAAAAGCACACATGCCCTGGCCTGCTTTTGGACGTACTCCTGAAACCTGCAGTCTGCCTACGGTAAGCGCAAAACCGACCGTATCTTGACCGGAACACCTATTCTGGTCAATACGGCAAAATAGCCAGTTATAAGCCGCGCTGCTTTGATTTACCTAGCCTGCGGGCAATTCAAACAAACGTTTGTATTGGACGCTCGCAGTGGTGTAGATATAATGCGCGACCTAGAATGCGCCACCTAGAGAGAAAGGTGAGTCCTGCCATTGCCGCACGGCCGCACCGAACCTCCACCCATTAGAAAAAAAGCCTGTTGAGCCTTGAGTAGGAGATAGCCTGTGGAACGCGAATACATGGAATTCGACGTGGTCATCGTCGGCGCCGGCCCTGCGGGCCTTTCCGCCGCCTGCCGCCTGAAGCAGAAGGCCGCTGACGCTGGCAAGGAAATCAGCGTCTGCGTGGTCGAGAAAGGTTCCGAAGTCGGCGCTCACATCCTTTCCGGTGCGGTGTTTGAACCTCGCGCCCTGAACGAACTGTTCCCGGACTGGAAGTCCCTCGGCGCCCCGCTCAACACGCCTGTGGTGCGCGATGACATCTATGTACTGCGCAGCCCCGACACCTCCACCAAGGTGCCCGACTTCTTTGTGCCCAAGACCATGCACAACGAAGGCAACTACATTATCTCCCTGGGCAATCTGTGCCGCTGGCTGGCCCAGCAGGCCGAGAACCTCGGCGTGGAGGTCTACCCAGGCTTCGCCGCTCAGGAAGCGTTGTTCGACGAAAACGGCGTGGTGCGCGGGATCATCACCGGCGACCTCGGCGTCGACCGTGAAGGCAAACCCAAGGAAGGCGTGTACACCCCCGGCATGGAATTGCGCGGCAAGTACACGCTGTTCGCCGAAGGTTGCCGTGGGCATATCGGCAAGCAACTGATCCAGCGCTTCAACCTGGACAGCGACGCCGACGCCCAGCACTACGGCATCGGTCTCAAAGAAATCTGGGAAATCGATCCGGCCAAACACCAACCCGGTCTGGTGGTGCACACCGCCGGCTGGCCGCTGGATATCATGGGCACCGAGAACACCGGCGGCTCGTTCCTGTATCACCTGGAAAACAACCAGGTGGTGGTCGGCCTGATCGTCGACCTGTCTTACAGCAATACCTTCCTGTCGCCCTTCGATGAGTTCCAGCGCCTCAAGCACCACCCGGTGCTGGCCCAGCACCTCGAAGGCGGCAAGCGCATCAGCTACGGCGCCCGCGCCATCTGCAAAGGCGGCCTGAACTCGCTGCCGAAAATGGTGTTCAAGGGCGGCGCGTTGATCGGTTGCGACCTGGGCACCCTGAACTTCGCCAAGATCAAAGGCAGCCATACCGCGATGAAGTCCGGCATGCTCGCCGCCGACGCCGTGGCCGACCGCCTGTTTGCCGAGTCCGAAGGCGGTGATGAACTGACCGCTTACGTCGACAGCTTCAAGTCGAGCTGGTTGTACGAAGAACTGTTCGCCAGCCGCAACTTCGGCGCGGCCGTGCACAAGTTCGGCGCCATCCTCGGCGGCGGCTTCAACTGGCTGGACCAGAACATCTTTGCCGGCAAGCTCCCCTTCACCCTGCACGACAACACGCCGGACTACGCCTGCCTGAAGCTGGCCAAGGACTGCAAGAAGATCGACTACCCCAAACCCGACGGCAAGCTGAGTTTCGACAAGCTGAGCTCGGTGTTCATCTCCGGTACCAACCACGAAGAAGAGCAGCCGTGCCACTTGAAGCTGAAAGACCCGAGCATCCCGATCGGCACCAACCTGCCGCTCTACGATGAACCGGCGCAACGCTACTGCCCGGTCGGCGTGTATGAAGTGGTGAC
The DNA here is from genome assembly GCF_036864995.1 of Pseudomonas trivialis. NCBI lineage: Bacteria > Pseudomonadati > Pseudomonadota > Gammaproteobacteria > Pseudomonadales > Pseudomonadaceae > Pseudomonas > Pseudomonas trivialis. The sequence continues at coordinate 4,050,743 of NZ_CP142151.1, forward strand.
GAAGGAAGACGGCGAGAAGCGTTTCCAGATCAACGCCCAGAACTGCGTGCACTGCAAGACCTGTGACATCAAGGACCCTTCGCAGAACATCACCTGGGTATCGCCGGAAGGCGCGGGTGGGCCGACTTATCCGAATATGTAAACCAGCTGCTTGAGAAGAAGGCTCCCAGACGGGGGCCTTTTTTGCGGCCGAAAAAGGGCCAGTCGACTCGGTCAAGTGTGGGAGCCGGCTTGCTCGCGAAGGCGTTTGGTCAGCCCATACATTCATCAACTGACAGACCGCTTTCGCGAGCAAGCCCGCTCCCACATTGACCGAGTTGCATCAACAGAATCTAGGCAGCCCGCTCTTCGCCAGGGTTGCGCAGAAAATAGCGCTTGTACTCGCGACTGAACTGCGACGTGCTCTGATACCCCACGCTGTGCGCCGCCTGCGCCACGCCCATGCCTTCCACCAGCAACAATTGCTGGGCCTTCAATAAACGCAGACGCTTGAGGTACTGCACCGGCGATAACAGGGTGCAACGCTTGAAGTGTTCATGAAAGGTCGACGCACTCATGTGCGCATACCCGGCCAGGGTCTCGATATTCAGCGGCTCGGCGTAATGGGCATGCAGGTGACTCAACGACGTGGCGATGCGCGAGAATTGCCCCTGCTGCTCGACCAGCGCGCGCAACACGTCCGCCTGCGGGCCACGCAACGCGGTGAACAACAATTCGCGCACTCTCGCCGGGCCCATGATTCGGCTTTCCAGCGGATCGTGCAGGCATTGCAACAGCCGCTCCACGCAACCACGCATGGCATCATCGAGCACCACTGAACTCATCGACTCAAGGGTCTGCGGCATCGGCGGCGGCCCGGCCTGCATGCCCATGGCCATCACCAGTTCGCCCAGCACCACCCGGTCGATCCCCACGGTCACGCCATACAGCGGTGCGTCGGGGGCCATGGCAAAGGTCTCGCATTCGAACGGCACCGGCATCGCCTGGATCAGGTAATGCCCGGCGCCGTATTCGAGGGTACGCGGGCCCAGGTACGCGACCTTGCTGCCCTGGGCGACGAACATCAGGCTCGGCTCATAGATCTGCGGCCCGCGTGCCACATCGCAACTGGCGCGCAACACTTTCACGCCTGGCAGGTGAGTCGGGGAAAAACCATCGCGGGGCGTCAGCCCCTCAATCAGGGAAACCAGCGTGGCGTTGGCGTCGAGATGGCGGGTCAACAACATGGCAAAAACTTCGCAAAAAAGGGATGAGAACATCATCGCAGGTCTGGCGGCCAATGCATCCAAACCAGGGGCACTCCCGGACGAATAGGCATAAGTCCCGGAGCAATCACCATGGCCGCGAGCAGGCTCGGCGGGGAGAATGGCACGCCTCACTTGTTATTGTTTTTGCGAGGCTTCCCCTATGTATACCGCTATCGGTTACGCCGCCCAGTCGGCCACCACTCCCCTCGCCCCCATGTCGTTTGAACGCCGCAGCCCGCGCGCCGATGACGTGGCCATCGAGATCCTCTACTGCGGCGTCTGCCACTCCGATATCCACCAGGCGCGCAACGAATGGGGCATCGCCGTGTACCCGCTGATGCCGGGCCACGAGATCGTCGGCAAGGTTACCGCCGTCGGTGCCAGCGTGACCGCACACAAAATCGGCGACCTGGTGGGCGTCGGCTGCATGGTCGACTCGTGCCGCACCTGCGCCGCGTGCACATCGGACCTGGAGCAATACTGTCTCGAAGGCCCGACCATGACCTACGCCACCCCCGATCGCGTGGACGGCAGCAACACCATGGGCGGCTACTCCGACAGCATCGTGGTCAGCGAACACTTCGTGGTGAAGATTCCGGCCAAACTCGACCTGGCCAGCGCCGCGCCGATCCTCTGTGCAGGCATCACCACCTACTCGCCGCTCAAGCATTACGGCGTCAAGGCCGGCGACAAGGTCGGCATCCTCGGTATGGGCGGCCTGGGCCACATGGGCATCAAGTTCGCCAAGGCCATGGGCGCCGAAGTCACGCTGTTCACCCGCTCCGCGAGCAAGGCCGAAGAAGGCCGTCGCCAGGGCGCTGACCATGTGATCGTGTCCACCGACGCCGAACAGATGAAAGCCGCCGCCGGGCACTTCGACTTCCTGCTCGACACCATCCCGGTGCAGCACGACATCAACCCCTACCTGGACACCCTGCGCTTTGACGGCGTGCATATCCTGGTCGGTTTGATCGAGCCAGTGGACCCGCCGGTGAATGCCGCCAAGCTGGTGCTGGGCCGCAAAGTGCTGGCCGGCTCGTTGATCGGCGGTATTGCCGAAACCCAGGAAGTCCTGGATTTCTGCGCCGAGCACGACATCACCTGTGATATCGAAATGCTCGACATCCGCCAGATCAACGAAGCCTACACCCGCATGATCGCCGGTGATGTGAAGTACCGCTTTGTCATCGACATGGCGACCCTCAAGGCCTGATCAGGCCTTGGCGCCCAACTCCGCGGACAGCCGGGCCGCCACCTGTTTGATCACAGGAATCAGCTCGGCCATTTTCTCCAGCGGCATGTAGGGCACGGTACTGGCGATGCTGATGCCGGCGACGATTCGCCGGCTGGCATCGCGCACCGGTGCCGCCACGCAACGGATCGACGGTTCGTTGTCTTCCAGATCGAACGCATAACCGCCCACCACGTATTCATGCATGCGCTGCTCGAACTGTGCCCAGGATTGTTCCGGGTGTTGCGGCCATTGCAGGCTTTTCCCACCCTCGGGCAGGCTGGCTTCGTACAAGCGCTGCCATTCCGCCACGCTGTCATCGAGCAGCATCGCCTTGCCCACCCCGGTACGCGCCAGCGGCATCCGATGGCCGACCCGCGAACGCATCTCCGGGCCATTGCGGCCAGGGTTCTTGTGCAGGTAGAGCACGTCGTCGTATTCGCGGATGGCCAGGTGAATGGTGTCGCCGGTCAGCGCCGACAGCTCATCCAGGTACGGTACTGCCAGGCTCACCAACGGCAATTCCTCACGCGCCTGAAAGCCCAGCTCGATCAGTTTTGGCCCCAGCAGGTAGCCGACCTGCGGCACCACGCGCAGATAACGTTCTTCCACCAGGCAACTGGCCAGGCGGTGCGTGGTGCTGCGGGTGGTGCCGATGCGTCGGGCGATCTCTTTCAGATCCCGCGCACCGGCCGCCACAGCCTGGACCACGCCCAGGCCGCGCAGCAGGGTCTGGGTGCCGGTGGGGGCGACGTCTTTGCCGGGGGTGGGGGATGTTTCCTGCATATCGGGCCCTATAAGTGTGAACACGGCAGCATTATGGCAAATACCCAACTTCAAATCAGTGCAGATCCAATGTGGGAGGGGGCTTGCCTGCGATAGCGGGGTGTCAGCGACTGATGTGTCGACTGATGCACCGCTATCGGGAGCAAGCCCCCTCCCAGATTGGGTTGTTCATATGGCTTGAGGTCAGCGTTGCTTCATGCGGTCGATGACCACCGCCAGCAACAGGATCGAGCCGCGGATCACGTATTGATAAAACGTGTCGATGTTCTTCAGGTTCATCGCGTTTTCGATAATCGCCAGAATCAGCACCCCGGCAATCACGTGGCGGATCATGCCGATGCCGCCGCTCAGCGACACCCCGCCCAGTACGCAGGCGGAAATCACTGTCAGCTCGAAACCCTGGCCGATCATCGGCTGGCCCGAGGTCATGCGCGAGGCGAGGATCACCCCGGCCAGGGCGCCGATCAGGCCGTGCACGGCGAAGATGATGATCTTCGTGCGGTCAACATTGACCCCCGCCAGCAGCGCCGCTTCCGGGTTGCCGCCGATGGCCATGGTGTTGCGCCCGTAGGTGGTGTAGTTGAGCAGCCAGCCGAAGAACACGAAGCACACGATGGTGATCAGGATCGGCACCGGCACGCCCAGCAACTGGCCGTTGCCGAAGATGAAGAACTGATCCTGGGACACGCCCACCGCTTTGCCGTCGGCAAAGATATAGGCCAGGCCACGCACAATCTGCATGGTCGCCAGCGTGGTGATCAACGCATTGACCCGCAGCTTGGCGATCACGATGCCGTTGATCAGCCCCACCAGCAGGCCCATCCCCAGGGCGGCGCCGATGCCCAGCATCACGCTGTCGGTGTCGCGCATCACAATGGCCGCCACCACGCCGGCACAGGCGATCACCGAGCCCACCGATAAATCGAAGTGCCCCGAGGCCAGGCAGAACAGCATGGTGCAGGCGGCGATGCCTACCGTGGAAATCGCCAGGCCCAGGCCGCGCATGTTCAGCGGCGAGAGGAAGTTGTCGATGAGCAAGGCGCACAGCACGAAGATGCTCACGGCCGCCAGCAGCATCGCCCAGTTATCCAGCAGCGCGCGCAGGTCCAGGGGTTTGCGCGCTTTGGGCAGCGCGTTGTCTTGGGTCGTCATAGTCGTCTCTCAGTGGGCCGGGCCGCGCGGCAAGGCCAGCTGCAGCAAGTTGGATTCAGTGGCGTGTTCACGCCGTTGTTCGCCGCGCAGGGCGCCTTCGCACAGCACCAGGATGCGGTCGGAAATCCCCATCACTTCCATCAGGTCACTGGACACTACGATCACCGCAATGCCGCTGGCGGCCAGGTTGTGGATGATCTGGTAGATCTCCGACTTGGCGCCGATGTCGATGCCCCGCGTCGGCTCATCGAGCAGCAGCACCTTCATCGGCATCGACAGCCAGCGGCCCAGAATGGCCTTCTGCTGATTGCCGCCGGACAGGTACATGATTTTCTGCTCGGCGTTGGGCGTCTTCACCTTCATCGCCTGGATCTGCTGGCCGGCGTTGCCCTTCTCCCACTTCTCGCGCAGCAGCCAGCCAAACGAGGCATGGGCGCCACGGGCGCTGATGTTGATGTTTTCCGCCACGCTGGACAGCGGGATGATGCCTTCCTTCTTGCGGTCTTCCGGGCACAGCAGCACGCCGGCGTCGATGGCATCGCGCGGTGAGCGCAGGTGCAGGGTTTCGCCGCACAGCTCCAGCTGCCCTGCGGTGCTGCGCTCCAGCCCGGAGAGCAGCCGAAACAGCTCGGTGCGCCCTGCCCCCACCAGCCCGAACAGCCCGAGGATCTCGCCCTTGCGCACCTCGAAGCTGACCGGCTCACGCAAGCCCGGGCCGAGCAGCCCGTCGACCTTGAGCGCCACCTCACCGTGCTCGCGCGGGCGGTAGTCGTAGATGTCCTGGATATCGCGCCCGACCATGCAGGTCACCAACTGGTCGTGGGTCAGCGCGCTCATGTCCTCGAACGTGCGCACGTAGCGCCCGTCCTTGAACACCGTGACCGCGTCGCAGATGCGGAACACCTCTTCCATGCGGTGCGACACGTAGAGCACCACTTTGCCCTCATCGCGCAGGCGCGCGATGATCGCCATCAGCCGGTCGATTTCCCGCGCCGAGAGGCTGCTGGTGGGTTCATCGAAGGCGATCACATGGGCACCACGGGACAGCGCCTTGGCAATTTCCACCAGTTGGCGCTGGCCCAGGGACAGGCGGCCGAGCTTCTCGTCCGGGTCGATTTCATCGGCCAGGCCCTTAAGGCAGGCCAGCGCCTGCTGGCGCAGCAGGCCGCCGTTGACCACGCCGAAGCGCGACGGCAGGTGCCCGAGGAACAGGTTCTCCGCCACGCTCATTTCCGGCACCAGGTGCAGTTCCTGGTGGATCACCGCCACACCGCTGGCAATGCTGTCAGCGGCGCATTTGAACGCCATGGTCTGCGCGCCGATCTGTACCGAGCCACTGCTGGGAATGTAGGCGCCGCCAAGAATTTTCAGCAGCGTCGACTTGCCCGCGCCGTTCTCGCCCATCAGCGCATGCACCTGCCCCGGCTGGGCGGTAAAGCAGATGCCGTCCAGCGCCTTGACCCCGGGAAAGGTTTTGCCGATACCCTCAAAACGCAGGGCGGCCGCACTCATTTCCACAGCCCGATTTTGGTCAGTTCTTCCTTGAAGTTTTCCCGGGTGATCAGCGTCACTTCGTCCATCGCCGTGTATTTCGGCGGTTCGGTGCCCTTGGTGACCCACTCGTACATCATCAGCGCCGTGTTGTAGCCTTCGATGTGCGGGCTGGGCAGCATCGAGCCGAAGAAACCGCTGTTGGCTTTCTTCAATTCGCCGATGGCGTCGGTGCCGTTGATGCCGATGCCGATCACGTTGGCCGCCGCAAACCCGGCGCTTTCCGTGGCGCGCACGCCGCCGAGCACGGTGTTGTCGTTCATGCCGCCGATGATCAGGTTTTTCGCGCCGCTGGGCAGCTTGACCAGCGCCGAGTTGGTGGCGTCCATGCTGCCCGGAACGTCGAGGGTTTTCAGTGCGGCAGTGAGGATGTGGTCCTTGGGAATGCCGGCTTCTTCGAGGGATTTGATCGAACCGTCGGTGCGTTTTTTACCGGTGTCGAGCTCGTTGAAGGTGTTGATCACCGCGTAGGTGTCCTTCCAGTCCCAGCCACGTTTTTTCGCTTCGGCGGCCATCGCGGCGCCCTGCTTCTGGCCCACTTCGAACGCGGCCATGCCCAGGTACGGCACGTCTTCCATGAACGCGCCCTTGGCGTCGACGAAACGGTCGTCCACAGCAATCACCTTGAGGCCGTTGGCCTTGGCCTTGGCGACGATGGCCGGGCCGAGGGACACGTCCGGCGGGCAGATCACAAAGCCCTTGGCGCCGTTGGCGGCCAGGCTGTCGATGGCCGAGAGGGTTTTCTCGCCATCGGGCACGGCGATCTTGATCACGGTGAAGCCGTGTTCCTTGCCGGCTTTTTCGGCGAAGGCCCACTCGGTCTGGAACCAGGGTTCTTCGGCCTGTTTGACCAGGAAGCCGATTTTTACTTCTTCAGCGCAAACAGTTCCACTGAAGGCCAATGCAAACGCCACGGCGCCCAGGGTTTTCTTAAGTCTGTTTTTGACCAGCATGAACCACCTCATTCTTGTTATTGAGCAACGTTTCAGTCGTGGTACATCACAGACCGCCCGCCATCGATCATCAGGCAGGTGGCATTGATAAAGGGCGCCTCGTCGGTCGCCAGGAACAGCGCGGTCATCGCCACCTCGATGGGCTGGCCGATGCGCTTGGGCGGGTGCAGGTCGAACGCGCGCTGGCGTTCGGCGTGGGGGTCGGGAAAGGCGTTCCAGTAATCGACATTGAGCTGGGTTTCGATATAGCCCGGTGCAATCGCATTCACGCGGATGCCCTTGGGCGCGTACTCGATGCCCAGGGCGCGGGTCAGCCCGAGCAGGCCATGCTTGGCAACGGGGTACGGGAAGCAGCCGGGAATGATGTGGCTGGAATGGGTGGACGCGATGTTGATGATGTTGCCGATGCCCTGCTCGATCATGTGCGGCAACACACTGCGGCAGCCGTACCAGGCGCCGTCCAGGTCGATCGCGAAGCAGCGGCGCCAATCGTCGTCGGTCATCTCCAGCGGGTCGCGGAATACGTTGACCCCGGCGCAGTTGACCAGCACATCGACGCGACCGAAGCGTTCGATGACCGTGTCGACCAGCGCCTGCCATTGCGCTTTGCAGGTGATGTCGACCGCTTGCGCGTAAATCTCGGCGCCGCGTTCGCGCCAGTGGGCAGCGACCTTCTCGACCTTGTCGGCCTGGATATCGGCAATCAGCAGGCGCGCCTGCTGGGCCTGGAAACAGGCCACGATGGCCTCGCCAATGCCCTGGGCGGCACCGGTGATGATCACCACCTTGTTCTTCAGCCGCTCGCCGTAAACCGGCTCGGGCACGGCGGGGAGTGACAACGGTTGTGCCTGCATCGCTTCACCTGTTTTATTTTTGGCAGTGAGTGGTGATGCAGGCGACTATAAACCCGGAGACTTAAATATCTCAATATATAAATTTACATCCCACATAGTGAGAAAATATACAAAACACTGTGGGAGGGGGCTTGCTCCCGATAGCGGTGTGTCAGTCAGCATATCTGTAACTGACACTCAGCAATCGGGAGCAAGCCCCTCCCACCGTTGATCTTCAGTGTTTTCAGAGATGTACGTCAGCCAAGGGCAAAGTCGCGCAACGCGTCGCCTTCCATGCGGTAGCGCACCCACTCTTCCTGGGGCTGGGCGCCGATGGACTTGTAGAAGGCAATCGCCGGCTCGTTCCAGTCCAGCACGCTCCACTCGAAACGCCCGCAGCCATTGTCGCAGGCGATTTTGGCCAGGTGGCGCAGCAACTTCTTGCCCGCGCCGCCGCCGCGCTGTTCCGGGTTGATGTAGAGGTCTTCCAGGTACAGGCAGTTGCTGCCCAGCCATGTGGAGTAACTGAAAAAAACACCGCGAACCCAATCGGCAAACCGTCGCGCAGGCAGATCAGGCCATGGGCGGTGGCGCCCTCGCTGAACAGGCTGCGTTCGATATCCACCACGCTGGCGATCACTTCATGCCGGGCCTTCTCATATTCGGCAAGCTCGGTGATGAAAGTCAGGATCTGCGCAGCATCGCTGGGCACGGCGGGGCGAATCTCGATGGTCATGGGTGAGCCTTGGCAGTTTCAAAACACACATACTAAGGCCGTTTCATGACTGAATGCAGCGCAATTCATACCGGCAGCGCCAATGCGCCGACCAGCCCCGCCGGCAACGCCAACTCCAGGGTGCGGGCCGGCGGCTGCGACTCTGCCGACCATTCGCTCAAGCCCAGCCCCGCACATTTGAGCCGCGCCTCGCGCTCGCACCAGGCGCGGGCGAACAGACGGGCCCGCTGCGCTTGGTTCGCCGCGCACAATCGCGCCAGCACCTGCGGGCCCAGGTAATCGCTGGCAACGCCGCGCCAGTCCGCAGTCTCCTGCACGGCCATTACATCCACACCCACCGGGCCATGCAGATGCACCGCCGCTACCGAAAAATCGCCGTCATGACTGATCGACAGCCCGGCACGCGCATGCCCCGGCACTAGAATCTGCGGCGCGTGCCCGGCCCCGGCGGACGCTTCGATGCTGCAACCCGGCACCTCCAGCAGTTGCAGCAGCACCTCACGCACGCGCGTGCGCGCCGCATCGCGCGTGGTGCCGGGCACGTGCCGCAAACCAAGCAGCAGGATGCCGGCCTGCCAACGCGGCACCGCATCCGGCCACATGCACACGGGCACCGGCATCAGGCGCGTGCCGGTGCCGCCGGGCAGCCCACCCAACTGCTGCACGCCGGGATGCTCTCGCCCTTCATCACCAGGGTCAACGGCCCCAGCCGCGCGCCGTCGCCGACCTCGGCGCTGTACAGCACCGCACTGCGCGGCCCCATGTAGACCCGTGCACCGATCAGCACGCGGTCGATTTTCATCACGCGGTCTTCGAACAGGTGCGTCTGCGGGCAGGCGCCGGCGTTCAATTCGCTGTGGTCGCCGATGCTCACGCAGTCAAATTCGGTGATGTCGGTGGTGTCCATGTACACGCCGCGGCCGATCCTGCAGCCGAGGCCGCGAAACGCCAGCGGCAGCCACGGCGTGCCGCGCAGGTAGCTCATGAAATTGGGCGCGGCCATGCCTTCGTAAAGGCTGGTGATGCCTTCGGACAGCCACACAAAAGGCGTCCACATCGCTTCGCAGCGCTTGCGATAGCGGCCCAGCACCAGCCATTTCAACGCTGCCACCAGCAGGTAGTTGCCCAGGCTGTAAGCCAGGCCGATCAGCGCCAGGTAACCGAACACCGCGCCCCAGCGTTCGTCCTGCGCCACTGGCATCAGGTCGATCATGACCGTGTAGCCCACCGCGATCACCGTGGCGTGGGGCAGCACGATGCGCAGGCCCTCGATGCTGCCACGGGCCAGGCGACGCCACGACGAGGGGCGGAACGTAAGGTGGTCCGGGTAGCCACTGACCTGTTCGCGCGCCGGCAGGTTGATCGGCGGCGAGCCGAGCCAGGTGTCGCCGCTGGCGATCTCGGCGTTGAGCGGCGCGCGGGAATGCACACCGATCAGCACGTTCTCGGGCAACGTCGTGCCGTCGGGAATGTAGCTGCCATTGCCGACGAAGCTGCGGTGCGACACCACGGTCGGCTGAATGCGCATCCAGCCGCCGTCGACCTGTTCATCGCCGAGCATCACAGCGTCGGCAATAAAGGTTTCATCGCCCAGGGTCAGCATGTCGGGGATCACGCCCTGGGCGGTGGAGATTTCTGCATCGCGGCCCACCTTCGCGCCCAGCAGGCGATACCACAGTGGCGCGTAGACTGTCGCATACAGGCCGGACAACACGTTGAGGCTGGCTTCCTGAATATGGCTCACCAGCCACTTGCTGCAATACACCCGGCTGTGCACCGGGTAGTTGCCCGGCTTGAGGCGCGGCAGCACGGCCCAGCGCAGCGCTGCCGAAATCAGCACCATTGCCACGATCAGCACGGCAGCAGCCGGCAGGGCCAGGGCAAAGTAACGCAGCAGTTGCACGCCCACGTTCTGCGCCTGCAGCCAGGGCAGAATTTGCTGCTCATCGAACCAGTCAATAAGGAAAAACGTCGGAAACACCGGAATGAAAAACAGCGTGGCGATCAGCAGGATGCCAACCCCGTAGAACAGGTTTTCCAGCAGCAATTGCCCACGCCCCACCACCGGCCTGGGCGGCAGGCTGGCCGGGTCGAACGCGCCGATATCGACGGCAGGCGACCCGCTCCAGATGCGCTCGGCCGGCACGCTCACACCGTCGGCCAGTGCCGATTGCCCTTGCAGGTGGGCGCTGCGGCCGAGCGCCGTGTTGCCTTCCAGAATCGTGTAGGAGCCCAGGCAGGCGTTGTCGTCGAGCGTGACCTGCCCAAGATGCAGTTGGCCGCGCTCGACGCGGGCGTTTTCCAGGCTCACACCGTTGCCGATGCTGACCTCATCGCCGATGTGCAACAGGTCGGGAACGCGCACGCCGAGGGAGCCGATATTGACCTCGCGCCCAACCCTGGCGCCGAGCGCCCGTAGCCACAGGCTATACAGCGAAGAGCCGCTGAGCAGGTAGACCGGCGCCGATTCGATCATGCGCGACGCGGCCCACCAGCGAAAATAGGTCAGGCCCCACAAGGGGTAGACGCCCGGTTTGAGGCGCCCGGCGATCAGCCATTTGCCGGCGATGGCCAGCACGAACTGCACCAGCGTCGCCAGCAGGAATACGCCGATGGACGCCGCCGTGGCCAAGATCACCGAGTCGCCGGGGCTGCCGGTGAGGTAGTGATAGGTGAAAAACGGCGCCAGCCACTGGCTCATGCGCAGGCACACCATCGCCGGCAGCAGCGCGGCCTGGGCCAACCCGCAGCGCCAGCGCGCCAGCGTCGACGGCGGGGTCCAGGCGACTTGTTGCGCAGCCGGTTGCGGCATGACTTGCAGCACCTGCGCAATCGCGCCGACGCGGCGCTGCTGATAGATATCGCGCACCGTGATGTGGGCGAAGCGTGGGTCGGCGCGCAATGCCGAGGCCAGCCGCGCGGCGAAAAACGAGTGGCCGCCCAAGTCGCTGAAAAAGTCGGCCTCGCGACGAATCGGCTGGCCGGGGAAGAGTGCGTGCAGGGCAGCGAACAGCACGCTTTCGCCTGGGGTTTCCGGGCTGTCCGACTCCAGGCTCGCGCCGCTGGTGTCGACGCCAAGCGGCCGTGCCTTGAGGGTTTTGCGATCAATCTTGCCGGAAGTGAGGCGCGGCATGCTGTCGAGCAGTTCGAAGCGGCTGGGCACCATGTAGGCCGGCAGGCGCGCCTGCAAGGCCTTGCGCAACTGCGCCGGCAGGCCTTCGACCGGCACGCCGCCCTCCGCCACCAGGTAGGCAATCAACTGATCCATGCCGGCGTCGTTGCGCAACAGCACCGCGACCGTGCCCACGCCTGGCTGCTGGGCGAGCAAGGCTTCGATTTCGCCCAGTTCGACGCGAAATCCCCGGATCTTCACCTGATCATCGGCGCGCCCCAGGCACACCACCTGCCCGTCGGCGTCGATGCGCGCGAGGTCGCCGGTGCGGTACAGGCGCTCGTCGTGGTAGCCGCTGGCCCAAGGGTTGTCGATGAACTTTTCGCGGGTCAGGTCCGGGCGCCCCAGGTAGCCCGCCGCCAGGCCGGGACCTATGATGCACAGCTCGCCGGTGTGCCCGCGCGCCAGCAGGGTCGGCATGACGCCCGGGGCCAGGTCGGCTTCGATCACCAGCAATCCGTAGTTGGGCAGCGGCGTGCCGATGGTCACCGCAGCGCCAGGCTGCAACCGCGCCAGGCTGGCGGAAACGGTGGCTTCGGTGGGGCCATAGGTGTTGAAGATCTGCCGACCGGGCCGACTCCAGCGCTCCACCAACGATTCAGGGCACATTTCGCCGCCGAGGTTGATCAGGCGCAGGCTCGGCACGTCTTCACTGAACAGCGCCAGCAAGGTGGGCACCGCGTGCAGCACGCTGATGCGCTGGCGGGTGAGCATGCGCGGCAGGGCTTCGGGGTCGCCGGTGATGTCCTTGGGGCCAAGCCACAGGGTGGCGCCCACCAGGTAGGCAATCCAGATTTCCTCGAACGACATGTCGAAGGCCACGGAAAAACCCTGGTAGACGCGGTCGCTGGCCTGGATGCCGAGGATCGCATTCTCGCTGCGCAGGAAGTGGCAGATGCTGCCCTGGGAAATCAGGATGCCCTTGGGTTTGCCGGTGGAGCCCGAGGTGTAGATGACGTAGGCCGGGGCTTCGGGCCGGGCACCGCTGCGGCGTTGCAACGCGCCTTGCAGCGGCGCGAGCAGATCGTCTGCGCACCAGGCGACAAGCCCCACCTCAGCCAGCGCCGGTGCGCTGCCGTGTGCGCAAACAACGCCGACCGCCTGGGCATCCTCCATGCACACTTGCAGGCGTTCGAGCGGCGTGTCCTCGTCCATCGGCAGCCAGGCAGCGCCGGCCTTGGCGATGCCGGCCTGCATCACCAATAGCTGCATGCCGCGCGGCATCCACAGGCCGACGATCTGCCCCGGCCGCACCCCCGCCTCGATCAGCCGCGAGGCCACGCAGGCGGCCTGGCGGTCCAGTTCGCCGTAGCTGAGCTGGCGCTCGCCGTCGATCAGCGCTACGTGCTGGGGATCACGTTTAGCGGTGGCCTCGAGCAGGTCGGCGAGCACCTCGTCACGCAACAGTTCAGGCTGGAGGGGACCGTACAACACCTCGTCAGGGCGCGTGTTTACGGGGTCTTTCAGCAAGCTCACGGTAGTCATGGCGGCAGTGTTCACTGTGTGGGGGCCATCCGGCTAAGGCGCCGATACGTAATGTTGCGTATCCACTTCGTATCACCCTCGATACACACCTGGGCGAATGGCCCCCTGGGTTCTGGCTGGAATGCGACAGATACCCGAAGACCTGGACAACGCCAGAGGACTATCGCAAAGGCCAGCTGTACGGCGCTTGAACGACTGCGCGTGCGGTACACAAAATCTTACAGGTGCCTTAAGACCGTTCGTCGGCATCGAGGCACGAACCGCAAAGGGGGGCTGACCAATAAGGGGTAAGGACATTAATCATATGGAGACACCCTCATGAAGACTTCCAAGTTTGCTGCCTTCGCCCTCACCGGCCTGCTGTCTGCTGCCTCGCTGAGCGCCATTGCGGCCGCAGCCACCACCGGCCCGACCGATCCGACGCCGAACGCTACCACCGAGTCGCAGAAATCCATGGGCACGGGCCTGGACACCAACGGTGGCGCGGTCATCGACAACACCAACGCCGCTGACCCGCACACCAAGGGCCATGACACCGACCGCAAGGCACCGGCTGCCGTGGGCAACGGCAAGATGGGTCCATCGGTCAACGAGCCGAAGATTAATACCGGTAACGACTCGAACGTGCCAGGCGCGCCAAAACAACCCGCGCCTTGATGCATCGAGAGCAGGACGAACAGCCGATCATTTCCCAGTGAAGAGGTACGCATGAACGTCGATAGAAACCTTGAGAAAGAAGTCCTCACCCGCCTGTTGCACGCTCACCCGCAAGGTCTGGGCAAGGAGGTGCTGGACAACTACCGCGGCGAAAAGGAGGTTGCCAGTGTGCTGGCGTTTCTCCAGGACCGTGGGTTCATCAAGGATGGACATGTGACCACCGACGACGCCGGTGAATACTCGCTGAACCTGCCAATCAAGCTGACCGCCTCGGGCGTGGATGAGGCGCGCAAGCTTGATGGTGAAAGCACTCAGTAAAATCCATTGCAGGTCCGGCCCCGCTCGCGGGGTCGGAAGGAGTTTTGACGATGCCTCGTGGAAGCAAAGCCAAATACACCAGCGAACAGAAACGCAAGGCCGCTCATATCGAAGACAGCTATGAGCAACAGGGTCTGCCCAAGGACGAAGCCGAAGCCCGCGCCTGGGCCACCATCAACAAGCAGTCCGGCGGCGGCGAAAAGGCCGGCGGTTCTGGCCAGCGCAAGGCACCGGCCAAGAAGACGCAGCAGCGGCAGGATTCGGCCAGACGCGCGGCGGCCAGTCGTGAAGGGCTGGCGCGCGGCAGCCGGACGTCGTTGGGAACACAGACCAAGGAAAGCCTGATGAAGGAAGCGCGCGCCAAGGACATTCCTGGCCGCTCTACCATGCGCAAGGATCAGTTGATCGAAGCGTTGCGCAAAGCGGGTTGAAAATGTGGAGGCTGCGCCAAGTGTCACCTTGGCGCTGTCGCGCAGCAAACTGCAGCGTGCGTGACGTGCAGGTTTGTTGTGGCGAGCGGGCTTGCCACAGAAAACAGGGAACAGAGATGTGATCCCGTAAGATTTAAAGCTTTAATATCAATAAATCCCCGCCTGTATCAGTCTTTGCTTAGCTGGAAAGAAATGTGTTGAGTTCGGCAGTGCCGGGTGATGTGGCCGGGCCCCGGCGTGTTACGGCCAGCGCGGCGGCGGCGTTGGCCTGGCGTGCGGCTTCTGCGGGGTGCAAGCCTTTGGCTAACCCGGCAATGAACACTCCCGCATGCGCATCTCCTGCGCCATTGCTGTCTACCGCCTGCACCTTGAAGCCAGGCACGTGTTCAATCGCAGTGCCTCGCCCCACCCAGCAGCCGTTCGGGCCATCTCGCACCACCAATAAGGTGTCGGCGCTCAGGTGCTGCTTGAGCGATGGCAACGCCGTGGCGATATCCGCCGCGCCAGTGAATGCCAGGACTTCCGGTCCGTTGCTGGTCCAGATATCGATCCGCGGCAACAGTGTGCGCATCAGGGCAGATTCCGGTGCCTTGACCAGTGGGCCCGGGTCGAACACCACCACAATCTGCCTTGGCAACGCCAGCAGCCAGTCGATCAACGGCTGCGCCTTGCCGTCGAGCAGCAGGCTGTAGCCGCTGACATACACGTAGTCGTCGGCAGCCGGCACCACGCCGGCCAGGTCCTCGGCACTCAACTCCCCTTCGGCACCCATATGGGAAATGAACGTGCGCTCGGTGCTGGCTTCGGTCAACGCCACGCACAAGCCGGTGTCCTTGCCGCGGCTGGCCGGCAGGGCCAGCTCGATGCCCTCGGCCTGCATCGCCGCGCGGGCCAGGTCGCCGAAGCGGCCGTTGCCGTGGCGGCCGAGGTACACCACCGGCAGACCATTGCGGCGCGCGGCCGCCATGACGTTGAAGCCGCCGCCGGTTTCGAAACTGGCCGTTTGCGCCAGCACGTCACCGCCGCTGGCAGGCAGGGTGTCGAGGGCCATGACCAGGTCGACGATGACCTGGCCGGTGTGCAGCAATCTAGACATGGCCATGCTCGACCAGCGCCGGACGACGGTCAGCCGCACCGCCCAATACCGCATAGATCCCGCCGGTCACCAGGAAGGTCACGATCCAGCCGAGGCCGTTATGGCCCAGCCAGGAGTCGGATAACGGCCCGGCGAACCAGATGTTTTCGGCGGTGGTGCCGATGGTGGTGAAGCTGAAGCCCAGCACGATGGCCACGGCCCAGGCGCCGAAGGCACGCCATTCCACGCCGCCGCGATACCAGTAGGCGCTGCTCGGGCTCACGTCCAGCAGGTCCTTGGGGCTGTAGTAATGACGATGGATCAGGTCGACCACGAAGATGCCGACCCACGCGGTGATCGGCACCGCCAGCAGCGAGATGAAGGTGATGAACGGGCCGTAGAAGCTGTCGGCAATCAGCATGAAGTAGATGGAACCGGCGAAGATCGCCACGATATCGACGATCACTGCGTGCACGCGCTTGACCTTCAGGCCGAGGGTCAAGGTGGTGAGACCGGCCGAGTACACCGACAGGTTGTTCGACAGCAGCAGCCCGCCGAACGCGGTAATCAGGTACGGCACGGCCATCCAGGTGGGCAGCATGTCGCGGATTGCGATGATCGGGTCGGTGGCCGAGGCCAGGTCGTTGTTGCCCACCGACAGCAGACCACCGAGGGTGATCAGCAGCACCAGCGGGATGCCTGCACCGAACGCGGCGGACGCCACCAGACGCACCGCCTTGACGCTGCGGTGCTGGTAGCGCGACATGTCGGCACCGGCGTTGGCCCAGCCGATGCCGGTGCCGGCTGCCATGGTGCCGACGCCGATGATCATCGCGCTCAGGGGTGCCGGGGTGGCGTTGAATACCGCGCTCCAGTCGATGGTGGCGCAGAGGAAGCCGCCCACCAGAATGTTCAAGGCGCCAAACACGTAGGTGGCCCACTTCTGGATCACCAGCAGGGTGGCATGGCCCAGGCCGGAGACCGCCAGGGTCAGCAGCACAAAGATGCCGATGAAGATCAGCGTGAGCACGGGTGCACTCTTGGCCTCGACCGGCGAGCCGAACAGGATCGAACACAGCGACAGCAGCACAAAGGCGGCTGTGGTGGTGTTGACGGTTTCCCAGCCCAGGCGAGACATCAGCGACACCAGCGTCGGGCCGATATTGCCACGCACACCGAAAATCGCGCGGGACAGGGTCAGGCTGGGCGCACGGCCACGACGGCCGGCGATGGAAATGATCCCCACCACCGCAAAGGAGCCGGCGGCACCGAGAATCGCGACGATGATCGCCTGCCAGATGGCCAGGCCACGAAACGCCACCAGCGTGGCGCCGAGCGGCAGGCCGAGGATGCTGATGTTGGCGGCGAACCACACCCAGAACAGTTGCAGCGGATGGCCGTTGCACTCGCCTTCCGGGACCGGTTCGATGCCGCGTGTTTCCAATTGCCCGGCGCTTTGGCCGGAAGAAGGGGTGCTCATGGGGGTGCTCCTGGTGCCTGTATTGTTGTGGTTGTGGCAAATCTTCAATTTGAAGCTGTAGCCGGTCGTCCTGACCCAGTGCGATTTTTTTGATCTGTGGCGTTACCGCAATGCGAGCAGCCCCTGAACCAACGGCTGCAAGTCCAGGTCATTCACGCTCTGGACCTGTTCAATCAATGCCTGCGGCCAGCACTGCATACCCAGGCACGCGCCGAGCATGGCGCCGAGAATCGCGGCGATGGTATCGGTGTCGCCGCCCAGGCTCGCGGCCAGGCACACGGCTTCAAACGCGTTCATCGCTCCGACCGCCACCTGTTGGGCCAGGGCAAATGACACCACCACCGATTCCTGGGAAGCGACCGAGGTGCCGATCAATTCGTAAAGCAGGTCAGCGAACAGAGCTTTGTCGCCGCTGCCGACGCTCAAGGTGCGTGCCCAACTGATGCGCGTGGAGATACGTCCGCCGGCGATCCAGTGGCCGTGGCCTTCGGCCTTTTGCGCGATCTGCACGCCGATGTTCAGCGCTTCGCCCAGGTCCACCCCATTGATACCGGCCGACACCACCGCCGCCACTGCTGCCGCGCTGGAAATGCCCAGGCTGGTGTTGTGGGTGACCTGGCACGCCTGGATCACCGCCTGGATGAAGCGCGCCGGGTCGCTGATATCGGCGGCAATCCCCACCGGCGTGATACGCATGGCCGCGCCGTTGGTGGTGCCGTAGCGCCCTGATTCTTCCGGCGTGTGGCCGGCCAGGATCATGTCGATGGCGCGTTTGGTGGACGGGCCCAGCAGGTCCTGGGAGCCCTTGGCGCGCATCGCCGCTTCCCAGTCGATCAGGCGCTGGGCGAGCACGGTGGGCTCGATGTTGCCTCGGCCCTCCACCAGCAATTGGCCCACCAGGATCGCCTGCTCGGTGTCATCGGTGATGGAGCCAGCGGGCATGTTCGGCGCGATGGGCTGGTCGGGGCCGGCCGCTTCAAGGGCGGTAATCGCGCCGAAGCGCTGCTGCACCTGTTCGCGGCTCAGGGACTGGGTGGGCATGCCGAGCGCATCGCCCAGGGCCAGGCCATGGAACGCGCCGAGTGCGCGATTTTCAGGGGTCATTTTGAAGCTCCAAACTGCAGGTGCAGGCGAAAGTGCACGGGGTCGAGCAGGCTTTCGACGTACTCCATGAACCGCTCGCGCCGATCGTATGTGGTGCGCGAAGCCTTGAGAAACACCGTGCCCGTGGGGCGGCCCAGCAAGCGGGCGTCTTCATCGTTCAGGGGCTCGGCGCCTATCCATTGGTCGCCGGCGGCGCCAATGAAACCATAGGCGGCCAGGGTGATGGTCAGGGAGTTGTCGATCAGGCCGACGCGGGGCAGGCTTTCCAGGCCACCGGACGCGGGCATCAGCGAGCGCTCCAGGGACACGGCGGTGCCTTCGGTGGTGCGCCGACGCCGGTCGAGGGCAATGAACTGGTCACTGCCGAAGCGGCTGAGCAAGTCGCTGCGGGTCACGGCTTCAAGGCGCAGGATATCGGTGTTGACCCGTGCGCCGGTGTCCGCCAGGGCCTGGGCCCAGCCGCTGTGCTGGTCCAGCACCATGCCGTCAAAGGTGACGATGGAGCCGACGCCGCTCTGGGTCGCGATGTAATTGCGGCGCTTGAGTTCGGCCAGCGCTTCACGCAGGGTGCCGCGGCTGACCGCGAACTCCTCGGCCAACTGGTGCTCGCCCGGCAGCAGGAAACCGTCGACCATCACCCCGGCTTCGATACGGCGGATGAGTTCGTCGACGACGCGTTTTTTCTTATCAAATCGAACATGTCTAATCATGTACAAATTGATAACCGAAAGCACCGGGTTGCAGCAAGCGAATTATTTCAGGGAGATGAAAATCCCGGCCTCAGGGCTCCAGGCCGATGGGGAAAAACACCCCACCGCTCCATACCCCAAGCCAGTGACTGCCGTTGATCGGCCGGCTCACCGCAAGCTCCACCAATTGGTAGAACACATTGCGATGGACCAGGGCTTCGAGGTTGGTGCGCACCCGCAGGTAAGGCGAAGGCTCCTGGGTGACGGGGTCGGTGACCACCCGCAGCGGGTGTTCCTGGCCGGCCTCGACAACGTCATCAACGTTGGTGGTAAAGCGCAGCACCTGGCTTTCGCCCTGCCCTTGCACCTCGAGGGTAACGGCGACAAACGGCGCGTCATCCACGCTGATGCCGACTTTTTCCACGGGTGTAATCAGAAAGTAATCATCGCCGTCGCGGCGGATGATGTTGGAGAACAGCTTGACCATCGGCTTGCGCCCGATCGGCGTGCCTTGATAGAACCAGGTGCCGTCGCGGGCGATGCGCATGTCGATGTCGCCGCAGAAAGCCGGGTTCCACAGATGCACCGGCGCCGGCCCTTTGCCCTTGGGCAGTTGCGCCAACAGATCGTTGGCCTTGGCGGAATCGGTCATGGGGTCTCCTTGTTGTTACTGATTGCTCATGCCCAGCAGGCTGCGCGCGTACTGCGCGAGCGGGCGGGCAATCAGGTCCTGTGGCCTGTTGTCGTGGAACGTCAGTAAACCGCCACGACTGCGAATACGTGCAGTATCAATCAAATACTGGGTGCTGGTCTCGATCAACATGATCTGGATCACTCCGCTGTCCAGCCCGACGCGGTCAAGCGCCTCCTGGTCCGACCATTCGTCGGCGTTACCGATACGGTCATCGGCGGCAGCAAAACGGCAGTACAACAGGTAGTGGGCACCGGCCGCACGGGCCTCGGACATCGCCTGTTCAAGGCCTTCGGGTTTGCGAGCGCGGCGCACCATGGGGAAATACTCGACGAAACCGTTAAAGGCTTCTTCGGCCACCACATTCGGTCGCGGGTAGGCGCTGCCTGGGGGCACGAAGCTGCCCTGGGCGATAAAGACGAAGGAATCCGGTTGAATGCGCACGGAGGCCGTCCGGCGGGTGTCGCTATGATCGAGCAATCCGGCATCGCTCATTTGATAGCGAGTGCCTTCGGCCATATCGCTGACGGTCATGCAACCACCCAGCGCCAACGACGCCAGCAACAAAACCAGACTACGCATCCCAATTCTCCAGAAGCCGGTGACGGAAAACCGGCGAATGGGCATGAGATGCAGATTCTGCGCCAGCTCCAGGGAAACTCAAATCAAATGTGGGAGCAAGCCCCCTCCCACATGGATGCTGTGAAATCACGGGATAGCGTTAGCCGCCGATGATTTTCATGATTGTTGCCCCGCCCGAAAAGGCAACTTCCTGTTTGTCGCCCAGGGCCTTCATCAGCAGGCCTTGAAGGGCCGGCAGTGCCTGGTGGCGCGGCTTGTCCAGCAGGTCGCCGACGTAGTGGCGGTTACTCGACGACAGGCAACCGTGCAACCAACCGGTGGACGAAAGCCGCAATCGCGAGCAGGTACGGCAGAACGGCACACTCTCATTGGCGATCACCCCGAAGAAGCCTTTGCCCGGCACTTCATAACGTACCGCCGTGGCATCCACGGGAGCGTTGGCCTGCAGGTATTCGTGATGCTCGCCGATCAGGCTGAGCAGTTGCTGCAGGCTGACGAATTGCTGCAGGAACGCGTTGGAATCCCTGGCCAGATGGCCCATGCGCATCAATTCGATAAAGCGCAATTCATAGCCGCGCTCCAGGCAGTAGTCGAGCAGCGGCATGACCTGGTCGAGGTTCTGCCCGCGCAGCGGCACCATGTTGACCTTGATCTTGATGCCGGCGGCGCGGGCTTGGTCCATGCCGTCGAGGACGGTGGCCAGGTCGCCGCCACGGGCGATGCTGCGAAAAGCATCGGCGTCCAGGGTGTCGAGAGAGACATTGATGCGCCGAATGCCGGCGTCCACCAGCAGCGGCAGTTTGCGTGCAAGCAACTGGCCATTGGTGGTCAGGCTGATATCACTGAGCCCCATCTGCCCCACGGCGCCCATGAAAGCTTCCAGCTTGGGGCTCACCAGCGGCTCGCCGCCGGTGATGCGCAGACGGTCGATACCGGCCGCTTCGATCAGGTACGCCACGCCACGGGCCATGGCCTGGGCCGAGAGTTCGTCCTGGGCAGCCACCAGCCGCTTGCCATCGGGCACGCAGTAGGTACACGCGTAATTGCAGGCTGAGGTCAGGCTGATTCGCAAATTGCGAAAACGCCTGCCTTGACGATCAACGATCATGGATCACTCCGGCAGCGGATAATTCGGGCGCACTGAAAACTGAC
The DNA here is from genome assembly GCF_036864995.1 of Pseudomonas trivialis. Classification (NCBI taxonomy): domain Bacteria; kingdom Pseudomonadati; phylum Pseudomonadota; class Gammaproteobacteria; order Pseudomonadales; family Pseudomonadaceae; genus Pseudomonas; species Pseudomonas trivialis. The sequence goes on from NZ_CP142151.1 coordinate 4,072,068, forward strand.
TTATAACTCAGCTTTTAGCAAGGTCCATGCCTGAGTATATTCCTGGGGTAATGCGCCCGGCAGTAAATCATCACGCCATCACTGTGGCGAATGACTCACGTGGCCGGGGTCTCGCCGGTTTTCGGCTCTGCAGCTGGCTGGTCGCTGCTGTGCTTGCGCTTGTTGCCCATGCGCACGCCGATGTCCATCAGGAACTGGAAAAAGCCTTCCTGGTCTTCCAATACATTGCTCCAGAACGGCGAGTGGTACAGCGCCACGGCGCCATGCACCAGAGCCCAGGCCGCGCAGTAGTGGAAGTATGGCGGCACGTCTTCGAGCTTGCCTTCGCTGATGCGACCTTTGATTAACAACGTCAGGCGTTCGAAGTTGGAAGCGCGGATCTTGTGCAGTTCCTCGACCATTTCCGGCACTTGATGGCCTTTGACCACCTTCTCTTCCAGGCGATCAAACAAGCGGTAGCGCTGCGGGTCCCGCATGCGGAACTCGAAGTAGGCCCGCGACAGGGCTTCCTTGTCCTTGTCGACGTCGGCCGAGTGCAGCAGCTCGTTCAAATCACGCTCGTAGTCGAGCATCAGGCGCAGGTAGATCTCGGCCTTGGACTTGAAGTGCTTGTAGATGGTGCCTTTGCCGATACCCACGGCATCCGCGATCATCTCAACGGTGACGCTGTCTTCACCCTGGTCGAGAAACAACTTGAGTGCGGTGTCGAGAATTTCCTGCTCACGGCGGCGAAACTCACGGACCTTACGGGGTTCTTTGTGCATGAGAAAGAGTTCTGCAGAGGTCGGAATGGGAAGGGTCGCGCAGGGCCACGGATACATGGCGATACGATTTACCCGGTACGAGGGATTATCCCGACTGAACGGTCGTTGAGCAACGCCTATGTGAACCCGGCCGGCACTTTACCTTCAATACGCCAACGTTTTTACCCGTATCAGTCAAAAACAATACGCGACACCCGCCCCGGTGCCTGCCCAATGAGAACTCAAGGGAAGCGCGCGTATTCCAAATCTGTTTAAAAAACGATCAATCGCGACTGGACTGAATCCGATACTGATCAATACTTCAACTGTCGGCGCGGCATCTCCCCCAAGTGACGCGGCGACCTGGGTACCGACGGACTGAGTGCCCTTGTTAACTCCTAATGGTCTTAACCCGGATTCACCCCCCAGAACCCGGGTTTTTTTTGCCCGTGATTTGAGGAGGTCAGCTGGCGACATGCGCCAGAGGGAATAAACGCTTGAAGTTCTCGGTCGTCTGCTCGGCAAAACGCTCGTAAGACTCCCCGCGCAGCATCGCCAGGTAATCCGCCACGTCGCGCACGTACTCCGGCAGGTTCGGCTTGCCGCGATGGGGGATCGGCGCCAGGTACGGCGAGTCGGTCTCCACCAGCAAACGGTCGGCGGGCACCTGGCGGGCCACATCGCGCAGTGCATCGGCGTTGCGGAAGGTGACGATGCCCGACAGTGAAATGTAGAAACCCAGGTCCAGAGCGGCCTTGGCCATGTCCCAATCTTCGGTGAAGCAGTGCAACACGCCCGCCTGAGGCAGCGCGGCTTCGCGCAGCAGGGTCAGGGTGTCGGCGCGGGCGCCACGGGTGTGGACGATCACCGGTTTGCCGGTCTGCCCGGCCGCTTGCAGGTGCAGGCGGAACGAGGCCTGCTGCACCTCGGCGGCTTCGGGCTCGTAGTGATAGTCCAGGCCGGTTTCACCGATGGCCACCACGCGCGGATGGTCGAGTTCGCCGAGTAGCCAGTCGAGGGCCGGGGCCTCACCGGGCTTGAGGTCCAGCGGGTGGATGCCCACCGAGCAATCCACATCGGCATAGCGCTCAGCCAGCGCCTTGACGTCGGCGGCGTTCTCGGCGCTGACGCCGATGCACAGAAAGTGCCCTACTCCGCGCTGGCGTGCCGCTTCCAGAGCGGCGTCAAGGGAGCCGCCGTGCTGGGCGAGGTCAAGACGGTCGAGGTGGCAATGGGAGTCTACGAGCATAGGAAATCACGATTTCAAGAGTGGCGGGCCAACGGTATACCCGTCGGCCGTGGAAATTAACGGCGGCCGAGCAGGCCGACCCACTGCACCAGCAGCGCTTCAAGCAACAGCACGCGGTTGAGGTTGGCCTTGCCGAGTACCTTCTGGCGCTGGGCGAGGATCCAGTCCTGAATCGCCAGCACCTTGTCCTGCGCACTTTTCTGCGCAAGGTATTGCACCACCTTGCGCATGTCCGGCAAACCCAGGCCGTTTTCGTCCTGGGTGAGCTGATAGCGCAGGATCAGGCTCGACCAGTCGCAGAACCAATCGAACAACAGCAGCAGTGGAATATCCTTCCATGCGGTTTCGGCCAGTTGCGTGGCGGACAGTTCTTGCTTGAGCAGCTTCTTCACACCGTCCACCACCAGCGCGCGCTGTTCGCGAACACCCTGAGCCTGCAGCTTCACGGCTGCCAAGGGCGAACCGGCGGCCAGGGTCAGCAGCTCCACGCGTTCCTCTTCGCCGCAGTCCGGCAGCGCCTGCGCCAGCCATTGCAGGCTCATGGCCTCACTGGGTAACGGGCATGCCTGCTGCACACAGCGGCTGCGAATGGTCGGCAACAGGCGGCTGGACTGGTGGCTAACCAGCAGCAGTACGGTGTCGCCGGACGGTTCTTCCAGACTTTTGAGCAAGGCGTTGGCGGCGTTGATGTTCATCGCTTCCACCGGCTCGATCAGCACCACCTTGCGCCCGCCCATCTGCGCGGTTTGCACCACGAAGCTGACAAGATCGCGCACCTGGTCGACCTTGATCGCCTTGTCCGCTTCCTCAGGTTCCAGGAGGTAGTTGTCCGGGTGGCTGCCGGCCTTGAGCAGCAGGCAGGATTTGCACTCACCGCACGCGTGCAGATTGACCGGGCGCTGGCACAGCAGGCTAGCCATCAGGCGCTCGGCCAGGGCACGTTTGCCGATGCCGATCGGGCCGTGCAGCAGGTAGGCATGGGCGTGCTGGGCACGGCCGGCCAATTGCTGCCAAAGGCCATCCTGCCACGGGTAGGCTTCAGCCACGGGCGCGCTCCAGCAAAGTGGGCAGCAAGGCGTCGATATTCTGTTGCACCTGGGCCAGCGGCTGGGCGGCGTCCAGCAGATGATAACGCGCAGGCTCGGCCTCGGCGCGGCGAATAAAGGCGCTGCGTACGGCATCGAAGAAGCCATGGCCTTCCAGCTCGAACCGGTCCAGGCGGCCACGGGCACTGGCGCGGGCCATGCCCACGTCCACCGGCAGGTCGAACAGCAGCGTCAGGTCGGGACGCAAATCGCCCTGCACGAAGGTTTCCAGGCTGGCGATGCGCTCAAGGCACAGGCCCCGGCCGCCGCCTTGATAAGCGTAGGTGGAATCGGTAAACCGGTCGCAGATCACCACCGCACCGCGCGCCAGGGCCGGGCGAATCACTTCGGCCAGGTGCTGGGCACGGGCGGCAAACACCAGCAGCAGCTCCGTGTCGGGGTTCATCGGCTCATCCGCCGGGGCCAGCAATACGTCGCGGATGCGCTCGGCCAGGGGCGTGCCGCCAGGTTCGCGGGTCAATACCACTTCGATACCCTGCGCACGCAGGCGCTCGGCCAGGTAATCGCGATTGGTGCTCTTGCCGGCGCCTTCCGGGCCTTCCAGGGTAATAAACAGGCCAGTCACAGGCGGTCCTTAGTCAGAGTCATTGCGGGCTTTGCGGCGCGGCCGTATCCGGCGCGGGCTCGACCGGAGCGTCGGCCGGCGGCGTCACTTCGTCCAGCGGCTTCACCGCCGGCGCCGGGCTGGAGCGGTAATCGGCGCGGCGCTTGAGCTGGAACTCGCGCACGGCGGCATTATGCGCATCCAGGTCGTCGGAGAAGATATGGCTGCCATCGCCACGGGCAACGAAATACAGGCTGCTGCCCGGCGCCGGGTTCAACGCGGCATGGATCGCCTCGCGGCCAACCATGGCAATCGGAGTCGGCGGCAGGCCGGCAATCATGTAGGTGTTATAGGGGTTGGCTTCCTTGAGGTGAGCGCGGGTCAACTTGCCGTTGTAGCGCTCACCCAGGCCATAGATCACGGTAGGATCGGTCTGCAACTGCATGCCGATCTTCAGGCGACGCACAAACACCCCGGCGATCTGCGCGCGCTCTTCCGGCACACCGGTTTCCTTCTCCACCAGGGACGCCATGATCAGCGCCTGGTAAGGGTCGGTATACGGCGCATCGGCGGCGCGCTTGCTCCACTCCTGGGCGAGTACGTCGTCCAGGCGGTTGTAGGCTTTTTTCAGGAGTTCGATATCGCTCATGCCACGCACGAAGCGGTAGGTATCCGGGAAGAAGCGCCCCTCGGGGAACACGCCGGGATGACCGAGCTTGTCCATCACTTCACTGTCGCTGAGACCAGAAAGGGATTGCACGATCTTGTCGTGCCTGGCCAGGGCGGACCGTACCTGGCGGAAATTCCAGCCTTCCACCAGGGTCAGGCTATATTGCACCACTTCGCCGCGCTGCCACAGGCCGATCAGGTCCTGGGCCGTCATGCCAGGGGTCATGCGGTATTCGCCGCTGTGCAGAGGCTGACCGTCGAGGTTGAAACGCCAGTACAGACGCAACCAGAAGGCACCGTCGATCACACCTTCGTTTTCCAGACGGTTGAACGTGCCGGTCGGAGTGGCCCCGGCCGGTACATCGAGTAATTGCTCCTGGGTCAGTTTCAACTGCTGCTTGAAGGCAGACTCGTATTTCCAGGCGCCAATCCCCACCAGCAACGCTGCCGAGAGCAGGCCGATCAGCAGCAGTACAATCAGTTTTCGTATCAACTCAAATATCCAATAGCACGCGAACGATGCCTTGCAGTTTACGGGTGAGCGGCCCAACCGACCAGCTCATCGCAGCACAGCCGCGAACCGGCCAAATGCCATAAACACTGTTGCAGACGAAGACTTCATCGGCCTGCTGCAGGTGCTCAAGGCTGATGTCAGCCACGGCCACCGGGATGCCCAGCGCCTGTGCCTGGGCCAGGATCTCGGCGCGCATTACCCCGGCCACTCCGCAACGATTCAGATCAGCGGTCAGCAACCTGCCGTCGCGCACCAGAAACAGGTTGCTGAACACGCCTTCGATGACGCGACCGGACATGTCCAGCATCAGGCCTTCGGCGTGCTCGGCGTCCTGCCATTCCGCGCGGGCGATCACTTGCTCGAGACGGTTAAGGTGCTTGAGGCCGGCCAGCAGTGGCTGCTCGGCCAAACGGGTGGCGCAGGGAAACAGGCGGATGCCGAACGTTTCATGGGCCAGGGGACAGGTTGCAGGCGCAGAGCCTTGCAGAATTCGACGCACCGGGGCGCCGGGGTTGATGCCGTAGCCGCGCAGGCTGTCGCCGCGGGTGAGGATCAGTTTGAGCACGCCGTCACCCAGGGCGGCGGCAAAGGCCTGTACCTCGCTGCGAATCAACCCATGATCCGCCGCGAGGGCGAGGCGCCTGCAACCCTCTGCGAGACGCTGCAGGTGACGATCGAGCAGCACCGGCCGCCCACCCTTGACCGCAAGGGTCTCGAACAGGCCGTCACCGTAGGCCAGGCCACGATCTTTCAGGGGCACGCTGTCCGCTGGCTGACCGTCGACCCAGTTGTGCATCACTCGGCGAACCGGCGGAACACCAGGGAACCGTTGGTGCCACCAAAACCGAACGAGTTGGAAATCGCCACGTCGATCGGCATCGGCTGGGCTTCGTGGGGCACGAAGTTCAGGTCACAGCCTTCGTCCGGCTCATCGAGGTTGATAGTCGGCGGAGCGACCTGGTCCTTGATGGCCATGACGCTGAAGATCGCCTCGACCGCGCCTGCTGCGCCCAGCAAGTGACCGGTCATGGACTTGGTGGAGCTGACCGCCAGCTTGTAGGCGTGTTCGCCGAACACCGACTTGATGGCTTCGGCTTCCGCCAGGTCGCCGGTCGGGGTCGAGGTGCCATGGGCATTGATGTACTGCACCTGGTCGGCATTGACCTTGGCATCGCGCAGGGCATTGCTGATGCACCGCGCAGCACCGGCACCGTCGGCCGGTGGCGAAGTCATGTGAAAGGCGTCGCCGCTCATGCCAAAGCCGATCAGCTCGGCGTAGATGGTGGCGCCACGCGCCCTGGCGTGCTCCAGCTCTTCGAGCACCAGCGCACCGGCACCGTCGGACAGCACAAAGCCATCACGACCCTTGTCCCACGGACGGCTGGCACGGGTGGGCTCGTCGTTGCGGGTCGACAGCGCCCGGGATGCACCGAAGCCGCCCATGCCCAGCCCGCAGGCGGCCATCTCGGCGCCACCGGCGATCATTACGTCAGCTTCGTCGTAGGCGATATTGCGCGCCGCCATGCCGATGCAATGGGTGCCCGTGGTGCACGCCGTGGCAATGGCGTAGTTGGGCCCCTGTGCACCCAGATGGATGGACAGGAAACCGGAAATCATATTGATGATCGAGCCCGGTACGAAGAACGGTGAAATTCGACGCGGGCCGGAATCGTGCAGGATGCGGCTGGTTTCTTCGATATTGGTCAAACCGCCAATACCCGAACCCATGGCCACGCCGATGCGCTCACGGTTGGCGTCGGTGACTTCCAGGCCTGCGTTACGCACTGCCTGAAAACCGGCGGCCAGGCCGTATTGAATGAACAGGTCGAGCTTGCGGGACTCTTTGATCGAGAGATATTCCTCGACATTGAAGCCCTTTACCGAGCCGCCAAAACGGGTGGAATAGGCAGAAAGGTCCGTATGTTCGATCAGACCGATACCACTGCGGCCAGCCAGAATGCCCTGCCAACTGCTCGGCACATCCGTACCCAGTGGCGACAACATACCCATACCGGTGACTACGACGCGTCTACGCGACACAGCACTCTCCTTTTTCTTGATGACGACACTTTTCATCAGCGCTAAAGAAAAAACCGCACGCCGTTACAGCAGTGCGGTTTTTCCCTGACAGCAAGCGACGACTACAAACTATTACGCCTGGTGGCTGGTAACGTAGTCGATAGCAGCTTGAACAGTAGTGATTTTTTCAGCTTCTTCGTCCGGGATTTCGGTCTCGAATTCCTCTTCCAGAGCCATCACCAGCTCAACGGTGTCAAGGGAATCGGCACCCAGGTCTTCTACGAAGGAGGCAGTGTTGACCACTTCTTCTTCCTTAACGCCCAGTTGCTCGGCAACGATTTTCTTGACGCGCTCTTCGATGGTGCTCATACCTTGTTTAACTCCTAATGGACAAATTCAGGCAGCTGGCCAGTGGGTAAGTGTATAGAAAGCCATTTCAGCTTTTCAACTGAAAGCTTCACGCTGTACCCGGTCGGCCACCTGCCTATAAATTAAGTTGCAGCTTTATAACGGATTTTAGACAGCTCGTATGACATTTTTTTGAAGCGATCCGTCACAATTTAACTCATGTACATCCCGCCGTTCACTGGGATTGTAGCCCCAGTCACGTATGCCGCACCGTCGGATGCCAGAAAAGTGACCACATTCGCGATCTCTTGAGCCTGGCCCAGACGGCCCAGCGGAATCTGCGCAAGCAAGGTGTCACGCTGTGCTTGCGGCAGTTCGCGGGTCATATCGGTATCGATGAACCCTGGGGCCACCGAGTTGACCGTAATGGCACGCGAGCCGACTTCACGCGCCAGTGCACGGCTGAAACCTTCCAGGCCGGCCTTGGCGGAGGCATAGTTTACTTGGCCTGCGTTGCCCATGGCACCCACTACGGAGCCAATATTGATAATTCGACCCCAACGCGCCTTGGTCATGCCACGCAAAACGCCCTTGGACAGGCGAAACAGACTGTTCAGGTTGGTATCGACCACGTCGTACCACTCGTCGTCTTTCATGCGCATCACCAGGTTATCGCGGGTGATGCCGGCATTATTGACCAGAATAGCCGGTGCGCCGAATTGTGCCGTGATCTCGGCCAGTACCGCCGTGACGGACTCATCGCTGGTCACATTCAGCTCCATACCGGTGCCCTGCACGCCATGCTCCTTGAGGGTCGCGGCGATACGCTCGGCGCCCTGGGCGGAGGTGGCGGTGCCGATCACAACGGCGCCCTGACGGCCCAGCTCCAGGGCAATCGCCTGGCCAATGCCACGGCTGGCGCCGGTGACCAATGCAACTTTACCTTGCAGACTCATGCAGGCTTCTCCTAAAGGGTTTCAGGCCAGTGCCGCAAGCGCGGCAGCGAAGGCATCCGGGGTATTGAGGTTGGCGGTCGACACGCCATCTGCGCAGCGCTTGTTGAGGCCTGCCAGGACTTTGCCCGGGCCGCACTCGACCAGCTGCGTAGCGCCATTGGCGGCCAGGGTCTGCACCGATTCAACCCAACGGACCGGCTTGTACAACTGCTCCAGCAGGTCACGCTTGAGGGTATCGAGATCGACGGCAATGGCCGCACTGACGTTCTGCACCAGCGGGATCTGCGGCGCCTGCCAGTCGATGGCGGCGATGGACTCGGCAAACCGCTCGGCTGCCGGGCGCATCAGCTCGCAGTGCGACGGCACGCTCACCGGCAACGGCAAGGCACGCTTGGCGCCAAGAGCCTTGCAGCCTTCAATGGCACGCTCGACCGCAGCCTTGGCACCGGCGATGACCACCTGGCCAGGGGAGTTGAAGTTTACCGCGCTCACCACCTCACCCTGGGCCGCCTCAGCACAGGCCTGAATCACTACCGCGTCGTCCAGGCCGAGGATAGCGGCCATGCCGCCCTGCCCGGCCGGGACGGCTTCCTGCATCAACTGGCCGCGACGCTCGACCAGCTTGACCGCCCCAGCGAGGGTCAGACTGCCAGCCGCTACCAGGGCGCTGTATTCGCCGAGGCTGTGACCGGCGACAAATGCCGGGCGCGCGCCGCCTTCGGCCAGCCACACGCGCCACAGGGCGATCGAGGCGGTCAGGATGGCCGGCTGGGTTTTATCGGTTTGATTGAGTTGCTCTTCCGGCCCTTGCTGGGTCAGTGCCCAGAGGTCGTAACCCAAGGCGTCGGAAGCTTCCTTGAAAGTGTCCAGGATCAGCGGGAATTGCGCGCCCAGCTCGGCCAACATGCCGAGGGACTGCGAACCCTGCCCTGGAAAGACGAATGCGAGGGATGTAGACATGTAACAAGCCCCTAATGATCTGGTCGTAGAAAAATGCTCACCCCTACGATGGGAGCGCACGAAACTGACAGATTGGATGGTCAATTGAACTGGCCGGTCACATTTAAGCATTCCCGGGCCGATTCGCCTAAGGCAACAGGTCCTCGAGACGGCCGTGCAGGCGTTGCGGCAGGTTTTCCTGGATCTCGATCACGGCCCGCGCAATCGCACTCTGAAAGCCCTGCACACCCGCTGAACCGTGGCTTTTGATCACAATGCCCTGCAAACCCAGAAAGCTTGCACCGTTATGCCGGGCTGGCGCCAGGTCAGCCTGCAAGCGACGCATCAAGGGCAACGCCAGCGCACCGACCATGCGCGACAGCAGGTTTTGCCTGAACAACGCTTCGATGCGCGCGGCAATCATGGTCGCCAGGCCTTCGCTGGACTTGAGCAGGATATTGCCGACAAACCCGTCGCACACCACCACATCGGCTTCACCCCGGTACAAGCCGTCGCCCTCGACAAAGCCGATGTAATTCAAGCCCCGCGCACCTTGCAACAAGCCAGCGGCAAGCTTGACCTGCTGGTTGCCCTTGATGTCTTCGGTGCCGATATTCAGCAAGGCTACCCTCGGCCGGGAAACGCCCAGCGCCTCGGCGGCCACCGAGCCCATTACCGCGAACTGGAACAGGTGCTCGGCACTGCAATCGACGTTGGCCCCCAGGTCCAGCAGCTGACAATAGCCTTTTTGCGTCGGAATCGCCGCTACCATTGCCGGTCGATCAATCCCCGGCAGCGTCTTGAGTACATGCCGCGACAATGCCATCAACGCACCGGTGTTGCCGGCGCTGACACAGGCCTGCACCTTGCCATCGCGCAACAACTCAAGGGCCACCCGCATGGAAGAATCAGGCTTGCCGCGCAGGGCCATCGATGGTTTTTCATCCATACCGATGGCTTCGCTGGCTGGCGTAATCGTCAGGCGCGCGCGATCCACCGCCGGATGGCTGGCAATCAATTCTTCAAGTAGGGAGAGTTGACCGACGAGGGTCAGGTGCAGCGAGGGCGTGGCAGACAGGCTGGCAATGCAGGCCTGAACAATGCTGCGGGGACCGAAGTCCCCGCCCATTGCGTCAATCGCGATGACTTGAGCAGACAAGTGATTACTCGTCAGCGCCCTTGTCGATCACTTTACGGCCACGGTATACGCCTTCTGGCGATACGTGGTGACGCAGGTGAACTTCACCAGTGGTTTTTTCTACAGACAGAGTGCTAGCCTCGAGAGCATCGTGGGAACGACGCATGTCACGGGCGGAGCGGGATTTTTTGTTCTGCTGAACAGCCATAATTGATTAACTCCTAAACGTTTGGGTCACGCTTTAACTGCGCCAATACACTGAACGGGTTGGACCGCGTTACCTCGTCCTCGCTCGGTTCGGGCTCGTCATCGAGCCCCTCCGGCTGCTGGCATTCTTCCGGATGATGAGCAGGCACAATGGGCAAGGCGAGCAGAAGCTCTTCCTCGATCAGTGCATGCAGATCCAAAGGATCTTCGCCCAGTTCCAGCACGTCATAACCTTTCGGCAACGACTGGGTATTCGCACCCTCCTTCACCACGGCATAACTGCACTCGCTGTGGATTGGCAGGGTGACCAGCTCAAGACAACGCTGGCAAACCATTTTGACTTCGGTGTCGATAACGCTGTGAATGACCACAGCTTTACGTTCATCTCGTTCAAAAACGAATTTGGCCTGGACCGTACCGACAGTGTCGGAAAGCGGGTCGCAGAGTCTCTCCAAATCGGCCAGCAGTACTTCACCTTGAAGGGAAGTGCCACGATCAGCCAATTTGCGCGGGTCAACGTGAGGTGGAATCGGGTCATTCAACATAGGCGCAGCATTATAGGGATGCACCCGGCCATGTCAAAGGAAATTCAGCCCTGTGCGTCAGCCGGTCACGCCGCTAGAATCGGCCGCTGTCTTGAGGAGTCGTCCATGCCGCCTTTATTACTCGCATCCAGCTCGATTTACCGCCGGCAATTGCTCAGCCGCCTGCACCTGCCGTTCACTTGCAGCTCGCCGGATATCGACGAAAGCCATCGCCCGAATGAGTCCGCCGTCGAGTTGGTCAAGCGCCTGGCCGAAGGCAAGGCACGCGCCCTGGCCGGCAGTCATCCCGGACACTTGATTATCGGCTCCGACCAGGTCGCCGCCCTGGAAGACCGGATTATCGGCAAGCCGCACACCTTCGAAAACGCACGCGAACAGTTACTGGCAGCGAGCGGCAAGCGTGTGAGCTTCCTGACCGGGCTGGCACTGCTGAACAGCCAGACCGGGCACTGCCAGGTGGACTGCGTGATGTTTACCGTGCACATGCGTGAATTGAATGCCGAACGTATCGAGCGCTACCTGCATATCGAGCAACCTTATGATTGCGCGGGCAGCTTCAAGGCTGAAGGGCTGGGTGTGAGCTTGTTTCAGAGTACCGAAGGGCCGGACGCCACGAGCCTGGTGGGCCTGCCGCTGATTCGGCTGGTGGACATGCTGCTGGCCGAAGGCGTGCAAATCCCCTGAAGCCACGCACAACCAAATGTGGGAAGGGGGCTTGCTCCCCCCCACACTTGAATCACATACATGTTGAGAGATCAGCGCAGCGCCGGCCCCTGGAAGCCCATGTACAAAGCCAGCTTCTCGGCCACGCTGGCTCCGAGCTTCTTGGAGAAGCGGTCAAACGGCGATTCCTCAACCGTAAAGTCCACCAGCTCTTTCTCGCCTACCACATCCCGCGCCACCGAACTGGCACTGCCCAGGCCGTCAATCAAGCCCAACGGCAAGGCTTGCTCGCCCGACCACACCAGCCCGGAAAACAGCTCTGGATGGTCCTTGTCCTTCAGCCGATCACCACGACCCTGCTTCACACTGGCGATGAACTGGCGATGAGTGGTGTCGAGCACGCCCTGCCAGAACTGGGTTTCATCGGCCTTCTGCGGCTGGAACGGGTCCAGGAACGCCTTGTGCTCACCCGAGGTGTAGGTGCGCCGCTCCACACCGAGCTTTTCCATGGTGCCGACAAAACCGTAACCGGCCGCTGTCACACCAATGGAGCCCACCAGGCTGGCCTTGTCGGCATAGATCTGGTCGGCGGCGCTGGCAATATAGTAGGCACCCGAGGCACCCAGATCGGAAATCACCGCGTACAGCTTGATATCCGGGTGCAGGGCACGCAGGCGGCGAATCTCGTCGTAGACATAGCCCGACTGCACCGGACTGCCGCCCGGGCTGTTAATGCGCAGGATCACACCCTTGACCTTGGTGTCTTCAAACGCCGCACGCAGGCTGCCGACAATATTGTCGGCACTGGCGGGCTCCTTGTCGGCAATCACCCCGCGCACTTCGATCAAGGCGGTGTAGTGGGCGCCACGGGTGGCGCTTTTTTCCATGTCCATCAGCGGGCTGAACAGCGCCAGCATCAGCAACAGGTAAGTGAAGGTCAGCAGCTTGAAGAAAATCCCCCAACGACGTGCACGCCGTTGCTCCTGGACACTGGCCAGAAGCGTCTTCTCCAGCAGCTTCCAGCTTTTGTCATCACCGCTTTCGGCCTTTTCAGGCGCTTTCCACTCGTCACTCATACGCTTAACCCCGGCAAAAACTTATTGGGCCCGACCAAGCCAGGCCTGCAATTGCGAAAAATGATCGATGGTCAACCTGGGCTCATATTGCTGCAAGGCCTGTGCGGATTGGGCGCCGTAGCTGACCGCCACACTGTCCATGCCGGCATTGCGCGCCATGATCAGGTCAAAGGAGGCATCGCCTACCATCAAGGCCTGACGCGGTGACACGCCACAATGAGCGATGATCTGCTCCAGCATCAGCGGATGGGGCTTGCTGGCGGTCTCGTCGGCGGCGCGGGTGATGTCGAAGTAATCTTCCCAGCCATGAGCCTTGAGTACGCGGTCGAGGCCGCGACGGGCCTTGCCGGTGGCAACCGCCAAGTGATAACCCTCGGCGCGAAACGCGTCCAGCGACTGCACCACGCCCTCGAACAGCGGCGATGGCGTGGCTTCCAGCGCGATGTAGTGATCGGCGTAATGATTGCGGAACGTGATCAACTCGGCGTCGCTGATCTCGGGGTACAAGGCGCGGATCGCTTCAGGCAGGCCCAGACCGATGATGCCCTTGATGGCAAAATCCGAACACAACTCAAAACCCGAGCGGGTCGACGCCATGTGCATCGACTCGACGATCCGGCCAATGGAGTTGGCCAGCGTACCGTCCCAATCAAAAATCAGCAGTTTGTAGTCAAGGTGCGACACTCAGGCGCTCCACGGTCTTGGCCCACATCTCATCGACGGGCGCCTGCAGCTTCAGCTCGCCGCCATCGGGCAGCGGCACCGTGAGCATGTAGGCGTGCAGGAACAGGCGCTTGCCACCCAGATCGCGAATCTCCTTGGAGAACCCCTCATCGCCATACTTGGTGTCGCCGGCAATGCAGTGGCCCGCATGCAGGGTGTGCACGCGAATCTGGTGAGTACGCCCGGTGACCGGCTTGGCTTCGACCATGGTGGCAAAATCGCCGAAACGACGCAGCACCTTGAACAGGGTCAGGGCCTCTTTGCCCTCCTCATCCACTTCGACCATGCGCTCGCCGGAGCGCAGATTGCTCTTCTGCAAAGGGGCACGCACGCTCTTGATCGAGCTGGCCCAATTGCCGCGCACCAGCGCCATGTAGCGTTTATCCACGCCGTCGCCACGCAGGGCGGTGTGCAGGTGGCGCAGCATGCTGCGCTTTTTGGCGATCATCAGCAGACCGGAGGTGTCCCGGTCCAGGCGATGCACCAGCTCCAGCTCCTTGGCGTCCGGGCGCAACTGACGAAAGGCCTCGATCACGCCGTAATTCAGGCCGCTGCCGCCGTGCACCGCAATGCCGCAGGGTTTGTTGATCACGATCAGTTTGTTATCTTCGAACACAATGGAGGCTTCGAGGCGCTGCAACAGGCCTTGTGCCAACGGCACCGGCTCGTCACGTTCAGGCACACGTACCGGCGGCACCCGTACGATATCGCCAGCCTGCAGCTTGTATTCGGGCTTGATACGGCCCTTGTTCACGCGCACTTCGCCTTTACGCAAAATGCGGTAGATCAAGGTCTTGGGCACGCCCTTGAGCCTGGCCAGGAGAAAATTGTCGATGCGTTGGCCGGCATATTCCGGCGAGACCTCAAGCAGCTGGACGCTGGGGGTCGGGGGGCGGTAGTCGTCATGGCGGCGATGATAACAATTTTTTATGGAATTGAAGCACTTAATCATTGCTGCTATAGTCGCGAACGCCGCCAAAAGCGGCCTGGACAGAGGACTTGCGGCAAACTGCCGGCCCTGACCATCGCAATTCATCAGGACGCGAGGCCGTCCTACGGGGCGTTTGCCACCCTGGAAGGCTCAGGATTGTAACAAGCGCAGGTGACATGAGGCCTGAAGCGAGCGCGATGCGCAGAGTGAATACTCGCGTTTTGCGCCGATATTTACGGCCAGTTCACAAAGTGCAGTCAGTCTTGTGCCGGACCACGGCGAATGCTTCGGAAACAACGCCTGTTAAGAGCTGGATGTGAGCGCAGTCGCCCACATTGAGTCTTGTTTAGCCATGAGCGTGGACTCCCCATTGGAGCCCACGGTAAATGCCAACCCGCTGCGGATTCTGCGCGCGGCAGCACCCGAATTATCAGGGATACGTGTAGGGTGGAGATGCACAACCGTCGGACCGTGTAGCACTAGGCTTATATTTAGACGCTTCATCTCGTCCACAGTCGCCGGTTGATTCCTCCTCCTGACCTTAGCTTTTGTTGAAGTGGTGCCTTTGTCACCACCGCTAACAAGCAGGACGCGTCCGTCGCGATGCCCGCCCAATTGGCAGGTATTGCTGGACACTGGAGTGGCCAACCACTCTTGACGCACCTGACACCGACCGTGAGAAGTCGTGTGTGCCGAACGCCGTTTCCGGCAGCCCGGAAACCGACGGTACAACATGAAAAGAATGCTGATTAACGCAACTCAACCCGAAGAGTTGCGTGTTGCACTGGTAGATGGCCAGCGCCTCTACGACCTGGACATCGAATCCGGTGCGCGCGAGCAAAAGAAGGCCAACATTTATAAAGGCCGTATTACTCGCATCGAACCCAGCCTTGAGGCTGCCTTTGTCGATTTCGGCTCCGAGCGCCACGGCTTCCTGCCCCTTAAAGAAATCTCCCGCGAATACTTCAAGAAAGCCCCCGAAGGCCGCGTGAACATCAAGGACGTCCTGAGCGAAGGCCAGGAAGTCATCGTTCAGGTCGAGAAAGAAGAACGTGGCAACAAGGGCGCCGCCCTGACCACCTTTATCTCCCTGGCCGGCCGTTACCTCGTGCTGATGCCGAACAACCCGCGTGCTGGCGGCATCTCCCGTCGCATCGAAGGCGAAGAGCGCAACGAACTGCGTGAAGCGCTGAACGGCCTCATCGCTCCGGCCGACATGGGCCTGATCGTGCGCACTGCCGGCCTGGGCCGCAGCAGCGAAGAAATGCAGTGGGACCTCGACTACCTGCTGCAACTGTGGACCGCCATCAAAGAAGCCTCGCTGGATCGCTCCGCGCCGTTCCTGATCTACCAGGAAAGCAACGTGATCATCCGCGCCATCCGCGATTACCTGCGCCAGGACATCGGCGAAGTGCTGATCGACAGTGTTGAAGCCCAGGACGAAGCCCTGACCTTCATCCGCCAGGTAATGCCGCAGTACGCCAGCAAGATCAAGCTGTACGAAGACAGCGTTCCGCTGTTCAACCGTTTCCAGATCGAAAGCCAGATCGAGACCGCCTTCCAGCGCGTGGTCGAACTGCCTTCCGGCGGCTCCATTGTGATCGACCCAACCGAAGCCCTGGTGTCCATCGACATCAACTCGGCGCGTGCGACCAAAGGCAGCGACATCGAAGAAACCGCCCTGCAGACCAACCTGGAAGCGGCTGAAGAAATCGCCCGCCAGCTGCGCCTGCGTGACATCGGCGGCCTGATCGTGATCGACTTCATCGACATGACCCCGGCCAAGAACCAGCGCGCCGTGGAAGAAAAAGTCCGCGAATGCCTGGAAGCTGACCGCGCCCGCGTACAAGTGGGCCGCATCTCGCGCTTCGGCCTGCTGGAAATGTCCCGTCAGCGCCTGCGTCCATCCCTGGGCGAAAGCAGCGGCATCGTCTGCCCGCGCTGCAACGGCACCGGCATCATCCGTGACGTTGAATCGCTGTCCCTGGCGATCCTGCGCCTGATCGAAGAAGAAGCCCTGAAAGACCGCACCGCCGAAGTCCGCGCACAAGTGCCGATCCCGGTGGCCGCGTTCCTGCTCAACGAAAAACGCAACTCGATCACCAAGATCGAACTGCGTACCCGTGCCCGCATCGTCATCCTGCCGAACGATCACCTCGAGACGCCGCACTTCGAAGTGCAGCGCCTGCGTGATGACAGCCCGGAAGCTCACACCAACCAGTCCAGCTACGAAATCGCGGCGGCCGCTGCCGAAGTGGAAGAAGTCCAGCCAGCCGCTGCGACCCGCACCCTGGTTCGCCAGGAAGCAGCCGTCAAGACTGCGCCGGCACGTGCCAATGCGCCGGTTCCGGTTGAAGCCGCCGCACCGGTTGCCGCACCGGCCGCCCTGCCTGAGCCAAGCCTGTTCAAGGGTCTGGTGAAGTCGCTGGTCAGCCTGTTCGCCACCAAGGAAGAACCGGCAGCGCCGGTTGTGGCTGAAAAGCCTGCTGCCGAGCGCCCTGCGCGCAATGAAGAACGCCGTAACGGCCGCCAGCAGAGCCGTAACCGCAATGGTCGTCGCGACGAAGAGCGCAAGCCTCGCGAAGAACGTGCACCGCGTGAAGAGCGTGCCCCCCGCGAAGCCCGCGAGGACACCCCGACCGTAGCCCGTGAAGAGCGCGCACCACGCGAAGAGCGCGCCCCTCGTACCGCACGTGCACCGCGCGAAGATCGCAAGCCGCGCGGCGAGCGTGAAGAGCGTGTGCGTGAACTGCGTGAGCCACTGGACGCTTCGCCAGCCGTTGCCGCCGTCGCTGCCGCCAGCACCGAAGAGCGCCCGGCTCGCCAGCCGCGTGAAGAACGAGCCCCACGTGAAGAGCGCCAACCGCGCCAGCCGCGTGAAGAGCGTCAGCCACGTGCCGAGCAAGCTGAAGCCAGCAGCGAAGAAGAAGTGCTGACCGGCGAAGAGCAACTGCAGGAAGATGGCCAGGACAACGCCGAGGGCGATCGTCCACGCCGCCGCTCCCGTGGCCAGCGTCGTCGCAGCAACCGTCGTGAGCGTCAGCGTGATGCCAACGGCAATGTGATCGAAGGCTCGGAAGATACCGGCGAAAACGCTGAAGGCTCCAATAACGAAGCGACAGGCACCGAAGTAACAGGTAACGAACTGGCCGCCGGCCTGGCCGTTACCGCTGCCGTTGCCAGCTCGGTCATCAGTGCCCCGGCTGAAGCCCAGGCTCACGAGCAGGCTGAACGCGCCACCGCTGCTGTCGAAGAAACCCCTGCTGCAGAGGCGCCTGTCGCCGAAATCGCAGTGGTTGAAGCGCCAGTAGTCGAAGCGACCACCCCGATCGAAACCCCAGTGGTTCCGGAAGTGGAAGTTGCACTGGAGCGTGACGCCCAGCCGCAAACCGAAGTGGTTGCCGTAGAGCCTGCGCCAGTGGCCGAACCTCAGCCCGTGGTTGAAGCGGCTGTTGAGGCGCCGGCTGTCGAAGCACCGGTTGTCGAAGAAGCCGCCCCGGCAGTGCGTGAAGTTCGTGAAGAACAGACCGCCTTCCAGTGGACTGCCGAACCGGCCGCTGCGGTTGAGGCACCTGCCCCTGTAGTGGAAGAAGCGCCAGCCCCGGCTGCCGAGGTCGCCGTTGTCGAGCCTGCCCCGGTGGTTGAGCCGACCCCGGTCGTCGAGCCCGCGCCAGTAGTTGAAGCGCCGGTGGAAGCTGAAGTGGCGGCCCCTGTGGTTGAAGCCGCACCTGCCAGCGCCCTGACTGAAAACGGCCGTGCGCCGAACGACCCACGTGAAGTGCGTCGCCGCCGCAAGGAAGCCGAGGCCGCCGCCGCTGCCCAGACGTCAAAGGCCCAGGAAGAAGAGCACGAGCCTAAACCTCTCGTCTGATTCCATCAGCCACTAAAAAGCCCCGCCTGAGTGATCAGGCGGGGCTTTTTTTGTCTGTCCAAAAACCTTAACCAGCAGACGCTTATCAAATACAAAATAACGTGTTGATTTTGAAAGGTCGAAATCTCAGGCAGACACATCCCTGTGGCGAGCGGGCTTGCCCCGCGTTGGGCTGCGCAGCAGCCCCAAGACCCTGGTGCAGTGTCAGGCACACCACCTTTTCCTTGATTGGGGGCGCTTCGCACCCCAACGCGGGGCAAGCCCGCTCGCCACAGAGGCTCGGGCCTCCCGCATTTTAGTCTGCGTTGAAACTCAGCCCTTGCGGCACATCCACATCCCAGAGTACGCCGGCATCATTCACTGGCACTTGCTTCACGGCAGCCTGAGCAAACAGAGGCTTTGCGCCGCGATCCCCCGTCAGCGCCATTAACGAAGGGCCAAATGCCCGACCGAAAGCAACCGGATGCCCACACTGCCCGGCATGCACTGGCACATTGATGCTTTCCAAATCATCGATCACACGCTCGATAGTCGCGGGCTGGATAAACGGCATATCCCCCAGTACCACCAACCAACCGTCAGCAGACGCACTGGCCGCAACCGCCGCCGCGATGCTGTCGCCCATCCCCACCGATTGCAGCAGCAGGACCTCGCAGCCATATGCCTTGGCCAACCGAATGACGTCCCTACGTTCCGGCGACGTCACCAACAGCCGCGAGACGACCTGCTCAGGCAAACTCAGTAAAACATGCTCGATTACCGGCCGCGTTACACCGTCCCGGCCCATGCATTGAGCCAGCAACTTATCCTGTCCCGTTTCGGCGCGAAAGCGACTGCCCTGCCCCGCTGCCAGCACAATCGCGGTCAGTGTCACTCGGCCACCGCCGCCAGCGGCTTTTTCTGCATCGGCGCCACGCCATTCTTGATCGCGACAATTTCCGCCATCAGCGACAGCGCAATTTCCGCCGGGGTGTGGCTGCCGATGTGCAAACCGATCGGCCCATGCAAACGTGCAATGGCCTCATTCGACAGGCCCAGTTCTGCGAGATTTTCCCGGCGCTTTTGGCTGTTGACCCGCGAGCCCAGCGCGCCGATATAGAAGGCGCTGGAATTCAACGCGGTCAGCAAGGCCATGTCGTCCAACCGAGGGTCATGGGTCAGGCAGACGATGGCCGTGCGTTCGTCGGTCTGGATATTCAGCACCGCTTCGTCCGGCATGCCCGGCACAAAGCGACCGTGCTGTTCTTCCCAGCCGTAGACAAACTCCTCGCGCGGGTCGCAGATCAGCACTTCGAAATCCAGCAGCCGCGCCATTTCCGCCACGTACCGCGACAGTTGCCCGGCGCCGATCAGCAACAACCGCCAGCGCGGACCATAGATGGCCCGCAGACGCTGGTCGTCAACGCTCACCACATCGGTCTTGCTGGCATCGCTGAGGGTCACCTCTCCCGTGGCCAGGTTCAGCTCGCGGGCAACGATCTGGTGATCCTCACAGCGTGCCAGCAGCTGCGCGACCCACTCCCACTCCACCACCCGCTCCTCGGTCAGGCGCAGGGTGCCGCCACACGGCAGGCCAAAGCGCGCCGCCTCGTCGCGGGTAACGCCATAGGTCACCATCTGCACCGGCGGGCCGTCAGCGGCCATCCGGCCATCCTGCAGGCGCGCGATCAGGTCATCCTCGATGCAGCCGCCGGAAACCGAGCCAATCACCACGCCATCGCCGCGCAGGGCCAGCATTGCCCCAGGCGGACGCGGCGCACTGCCCCAGGTCTGCACCACGCTGTACAGCACCACGCGATGCCCGGCCTGGCGCCACGCCAATACGCTACGCAGGACGTTCAGATCCACACTGTCCATCTACCCTCCTGTGAGCGTTTGTTGATGAGGTATCGATTGACTCTAAAGCAAAAAATTCCAAAAGGCCGCGCGTACAAACGCAAACGCCCCGAACAAGTCGGGGCGTTTGCGGGTTGCCTTGGCGTCAGTTCACGCCATCAGCGGTTTACTTGACCACCGGAGTCGGGCCTTCGGCCACGCCCAGGTCGTCGATTTCGCGGGTTTCCGAGATACCGGTGCCGCCGGAAGCCAACTCGCTTTGCAGCTTGTCGGTGTCCAGCTCCTTGACCCACTTTGCCACGACGATGGTGGCAACGGCGTTACCCACCAGGTTGGTCAAAGCGCGGGCTTCGGACATGAAGCGGTCGATACCCAGGATCAGCGCCAGGCCGGCAACCGGCAGGTGGCCGACAGCCGACAGGGTCGCGGCCAGCACGATAAAGCCGCTACCGGTCACGCCTGCAGCGCCTTTGGAGGACAGCAGCAGCACCAGCAGCAGGGTGATCTGGTGGGTGATGTCCATGTGGGTGTCAGTCGCCTGGGCGATGAACACGGCAGCCATGGTCAGGTAGATGGATGTACCGTCGAGGTTGAACGAGTAGCCGGTCGGGATCACCAGACCCACCACGGATTTCTTCGCGCCCAGACGCTCCATCTTGATCAGCATGCGTGGCAGGGCCGACTCGGAAGAAGACGTACCCAGCACGATCAGCAGCTCTTCACGGATGTAGCGGATCAGCTTGATCACACTGAAACCGTGGGCGCGGCAGATACCGCCCAGCACCACCAGCACGAACAGCAGGCAGGTGATGTAGAAGCAGATCATCAACTGGCCCAGTTGCACCAGCGAACCCACACCGTAGGCACCGATGGTGAACGCCATGGCGCCCAGGGCACCGAGTGGCGCGAGCTTCATGATCATGTTGATGATGTTGAACATCACGTGGGCGAAGCGATCGATGAAGTCCAGCACCGGCTTGCCGTAGGCACCCAGGCGATGCAGGGCGAAACCGAAGATCACCGAGAACATCAGCACTTGCAGGATATCGCCGTTGGCGAACGCGCCGACGATGGTGTTCGGGATCACATTGAGGATAAAGCCGACGATGCTCTGGTCTTTACCGGCGGTGACGTACGCTGCGACTTTGGAGGCATCCAGGGTCGCGACGTCGATGTGCATGCCAGCGCCCGGCTGCACGACGTTCACCACAATCAGGCCGATCAGCAGGGCGATGGTGGAAACGATTTCGAAGTACAGCAGCGCGTAGCCGCCGGTTTTGCCCACCGATTTCATGCTTTGCATGCCAGCGATGCCGCTGACAACGGTGCAGAAGATGATCGGGGCAATGACCATTTTGATCAGCTTGATAAAGCCGTCGCCCAGTGGCTTGAGGGCCACGCCGGTCTCCGGGTAGAAGTGGCCGAGCAAAATACCGATAACGATTGCGACGATCACCTGGAAATACAGGGATTTGTAGAGTGGCTGACGAGTCGTCATTGCAAAGTTCCTCAATCGTCCCGTGTGGCAAATATCCGCCATTGCCCACGACACTTGAATTGCGAACCCTCCTGCACTGGAGGGATTTGTTGTTTGCGAGGCCTGTAGGAACACGCCTGCGCTGTCATCTTGATCGCAAACGCCGTGCCACTTTACGGAAATTTCCGTAAGGCCTTTAGATGTCAGGGATAGCGATGTACAGGCATGGCCTGCCGGGTCAGACAATGTGGCGGATTTCCGCCGGAGCGACCTCTATCGTCCTACAATTTGGCGGATATCCGCCTTGGGGAGATACGTTTGGGGGATATGGCGCCTGGGCGGACGCCACCGCAGGCAAGCCAGCTCCCACAATTTGATTTGTGAATACAGTCAACTATGGGAGCTGGCTTGCCTGCGATAGGGCCAGTGTAGCCAATGAAGATCAGACCGCCGGGAAATGAATCTTGAACGCCGCGCCACCCAATGGCGAATCGCCCAAGGTCAGGCGCGCACCGTAGCTTTCAATAATGTCCTTGACCACCGCCAGGCCAATCCCCTGCCCCGGATGCTGACGGTCCAGCCGTTCGCCGCGCTGCAGAATCCGCGCGCGCTGGTCGGCGGGCACGCCGGGGCCATCATCCTCAATGCACAGCTCGGCGCCTTCGAGGTTTTCCAGCAGGCTGATGCGCACCTCCCTCACACACAGGCGGTAGGCGTTTTCCAGCAGGTTGCCGAGCAATTCGAGCAAGGCGCCCTTCTCGATCGGCACATAGCATTCATCCGGCAAGTCGAAGGACACGGTCACGCGCTTGTCGCGGTACACCTTGTCCAGCGTGTCGCACAGGCTTTGCAGCACCGGCTCAAGCCGCACCTGATGGCGCACCAGGCCGCTTTTGCGCAAGCTGGCGCGTTGCAACTGGTAGCCGATCTGCTGGCTCATACGCTCGATCTGCGATTGCAGCACCCAGGCCTGATCGCGGTCTGCGGGGCGCAGCGCCATGTCTTCGCTCACGCCTTGCAACACCGCGAGCGGGGTTTTCAGGCTGTGGGCCAGGTCGTCGAGGGAGTCGCGATAGCGTGCGCGCTGCTCGCGCTCACCGTGCAGCAGTCGGTTGAGAGAGCCGGTCAGGCGCAGCAACTCGCGCGGGTGCTGCTCGCTGAGGCTCTCGCGAGTGCCGCCCTCGATCTGGTCAAGTTCCTGGCTCAACCGTCGCAGGGCTTGCAGGCCCCAGGTCAGGCCCAGCCACAGCAGGGTCAGCAGCACCAGCAAGGCGGCGCCGAAGCCCAGGTAGAGATTTTCGCGCAGGCCTTCGAGGGTCAGCAGGTATTCGCGCACCGGTTGCAGGGCGACAATACTGAACGCGGCGCTCTTGCCGCCGAGCAGCTTGACCTCCACGTCGTACACGAAGAATTCCTGGCCGTTGGCCTCGCGAATCCGCGCAAACTCATTGCCGCGCCCGTCATAGCGCGGCTTGTAGTTGATGTTTTCTTCCTGGGTCGCCCGCGAGCGCCACACCAGATGACCTTCACGGTCGTAGATATAGCCGAGCAGCCGGCTGTCGGTGAGGTTGAAGCGCTCGTCCGGCAACTGCGCCGGCATCAGCAGGCGGTTGTTTTCAACCCGCGCCGCCGAGATCAGGGTAGTGACGTCCGACGCCAGACGCTGCTCGATGGAATCCTGCAACGCCAGACTGAACGCGCCCTGCATGGCCGGCAGCAAACCCAGCATGAACAGCACGGCGAGGGTGGCGGCCGCCAACATAAGGCGTACGCGAAGCGAGCGAATCAAAGGCAGCGCTCATTGAACAGGTAGCCCAGGCCACGCACGGTGTCGATCGGCTTGAACCCGGCCGGGCCTTCCAGCTTGCGGCGCAGACGCCCGACCAGCACTTCGATGACGTTCGGATCGCGCTCGTCGTCGTCAGGGTAGAGCTGTTCCATCAAGCGGTCCTTGGCGACCACCTGCTGATGGTGGCGCATCAGGTACTCGAGGATCCGGTATTCGTAGGCGGTCAGCGCCAGCGGCTGCTCATCGAGCGAGGCTTGCTTGCGATTGAGGTCGAGCAGCAAGGGACCGGCGACGATGGTCGACTGGGTGAACCCGCTGGAGCGGCGCAGCAAGGCGTTCATGCGCGCTTCCAGCTCTTCGAACTGGAACGGCTTGACCACATAGTCGTCTGCGCCGGAGGCCAGGCCTTCGACCTTGTCCTGCCAGTTGCCACGGGCAGTGAGGATCAGGATCGGGAACGTCTTGGCGTCGCTGCGCAGTTTACGGATCAGGTCCAGGCCGCCCATGCCGGGCAGACCCAGGTCGATGATGGCCAGGTCATGATTGAATTGCCCGGTCTGGTACAGGGCTTCTTCGGCATTGGCCACGGCTTCGACCACGTGGCCGCTGTCGGTCAGGCGGGTCAACAGGTGATGACGCAGCAGCGCCTCATCTTCCACCACCAGCAATTTCATAAGGCTCTCCAAGGCAATTCAACTGTCCGACAGAGGGATATCATAGCGGCCCTGCAGGTCTTGCTGGCGTATTTTAATCCCGTTGCACTGGCCGCTGAGGCGGTAACCCGCCTGCACAGCCCAGAACCCCGACGGCTGGTCCCATGCAGACTACGCACGCGCCCCTGAACTCCCCCTGAACAAGCTCTGAACCTGGCCTGAACCACTGCGGGGTATCCACTGGCGCGCCAACTCGGCAAAATACCGCGCATGACGCCCCTACCCGCATGCTGTACCCCACTCGACAGCCACTGGCCCCTGCCCGCGCCCCTGCCCGGCACGGTGTTCTTCAGCACCCGCTTTGATCCGGCGCGATTGGACAACGGCGATTTTCAGCGCTGCGCGGTGCCGCAGCCAGCGAGCATCCAGCGCTCGGTGGCCAAGCGCCAGGCGGAGTTCCTGGCCGGTCGCGTGTGTGCCCGCGCCGCCCTGCAACGCCTTGATCACCTGGACTGCACTCCGGCGATTGGCGACGATCGCGCACCGGTGTGGCCGGGGCATATCAGTGGCTCCATCACCCACAGCACCGGGCATGCGGCGGCGATTGTCGGCCACAAGGCGCAGTGGCGCGGGCTGGGGATGGATGTGGAGAACATGCTCACACTGGAGCGGGCGCAGCGTCTGGCCGCAGAGATTCTGACGGCCGATGAGTTGCAGCGCATGGCCCTGTTGCCGCAGGCACAGATTGCACAGGTGGTGACCCTGACGTTTTCGGTGAAAGAAAGCCTGTTCAAGGCCTTGTATCCGATTGTGCAAAAGCGCTTCTACTTTGAGCATGCCGAGGTGCTGGACTGGTCGGACACAGGTCACGTGCGGCTGCGGTTGCTGACGGACCTTTCCAGTGAGTGGTGCGATGGCAAGGAGCTGGAGGGGCAGTTTGCGGTGAGTGATGGACAATTGTTGAGCCTGGTGGCTATCAGCGGCTGATACACCGCTATCGGGAGCAAGCCCCCTACCACAGGGGAACGCATTCCAACTGTTGGAGGTGGCTTGCTCCCGATAGCGGTCTCAGGGCTTACCTTGCACCCTCGACCAGCTCAGGCTGAAACATGCCCCGCCCAGGTTATGGCTCTTGGCGATCAATGCCCTTCCGCCATGCCAGTAAATAATCCGCCGCACGATCGACAGGCCCAGGCCATGCCCACCGGAGGCACGGGTGCGGCTGTCGTCCAGACGCAGGAACGGCGTGAAGATGCGTTCCCAGGCGCTTTGCGGCACGCCAGGCCCGTCGTCCTCAACGTCGATACGGCACCGCGACGCGCCCACCTGGTAGCTGATCAACACATGCGCCTGGGCGTGGCGCATGGCATTGCTTACCAGGTTTTGCAGAGCGCGATGCAGGTAGCGCGGTTCGGCATCGACCCAGGCGACATCCCCTTGCGTTGAAGACGAGCAGTCACCTCGACTGACGGTGACTTCGCGACGCAGTGGCGATAACTCGCCGATCACCTGATCGAGCAGCGCATCGAGGTCGACCCGCTGAAAATTCAGCGCCGGTGCGCCCTGCTCCAGCCGGGCGTAGGTGAGCATTTCGTCGACCAGGCCATCAAGGTCCTGGATATCGCCGTCCATGCCGTCCAGGTATTTGCGCCGTGCTTCGGGCGTGGCCGCGTCGCCAAGCATTTCCAGGCCGAAACGCAGGCGCGCCACCGGCGTGCGCAATTCGTGGGACACCGCGCGCACCAGCTCGCGCTGAATCGCCAGCAATTGCTGCAGGTGCTCGGCCATACCAT
This sequence comes from Pseudomonas trivialis, assembly GCF_036864995.1. Taxonomy (NCBI): domain Bacteria; kingdom Pseudomonadati; phylum Pseudomonadota; class Gammaproteobacteria; order Pseudomonadales; family Pseudomonadaceae; genus Pseudomonas; species Pseudomonas trivialis. The sequence continues at coordinate 4,097,857 of NZ_CP142151.1, forward strand.
TAAAGGCAGCGGCCAGGCGGCCCACCGAATCGGCACCGCGTGCCGGCACACGCACTTGCAGATCACCCTCGGCGATCCGCGTGGCGGCAGCTTCCAGACCTTTGAGGCGCCGCTCCAGCTGGCGCACCAGGAAGTAGACGATCAAGCCGATCAGGGTCAGGCCTGCCAGCGCAATCAGAATCAGCCACTGCACCGGATACGGATTCATTTGATACAGCGGACCGATCTCCAGCACCCAGGGCGTGCCAGCCATGCCGGCAAACACGCGGATCGAGTCACCGCCCTTGCCCAGCGCCATCACCGTATCGCCCTCCGACACGCGGCGGCGCTGGTCGTCGTCCATATCCGCCTGGTCGAGGGCCAACAGGTGCATATCAAAGCCAAAACCCTTGGCTTCTTTCAGAGCGGCCAGGCGCTGCGGCTGCTCGGCCACGGGGAAACGCACCAATTCGTCGGCCAGCAGGTAAATCGTCGCACGGGCCAGTTGCTCGCTGATCTGCTGCACGTCGCCCGTCAGCACCAGTTGCTCCTGTTCGCTGACCAGGCGCAGCACCCGTGCGGCATGGGGCCCGGTCTGCTCCACCAGTACCTGGCCGCGCTGCAGGCGACTGCGCTGGCCGAGGTCCAACCGGGCGTCGGCCAGCGGGCGCAGTTGCAGGGGGATGCCCAGCAGACGTTCCCACATGGCCAAGGCCCGTTGACGCTCAATGGTGTTCATGGTTTGCAGGTTGTCGCCCATCAACGCAAATGTGCCGTGGGCCAGGCGCTCGCGGTACTGGTCGCTGCGCACTTCATTGAGCTGGTGCAGGGCCAGCACGCCGAGCAGCGCCACCAGGACCAGGGCGGCGCACATGCCGCCGTAGATGCGCAGGAAGATCGAGTTCACAGCGACGTATCCGCAGCGGCTTGGGCGACGAACAGATAGCCTTTGCTGCGGATGGTCTTGATCAGGCGCGGGTGGATCGGGTCGTCGCCGATCTTGGGGCGAATGCGTGAGATGCGCACATCGATGGAGCGGTCCTGGCCGTCATAGCCGATGCCGCGCAGGGCGATGAAGATTTCCTCGCGGGACAGAATGCGCCCCGCGTTCGCCACCAGCAGCCAGAGCAGGTCGAATTCGGCGCTGGTCAGTTCGATAGCGCCATCGTGCAGCCAGGCTTCGCGCAGCGCACTGTCGACCACCAGCGGGCCGAACTGCAGACGGCGCTGGTGAAGGGCGCTGGTCGGTTCTGCCGGTTCGCTGCGCCGCAACAGTGCCTGGATGCGCGCCAATAAAAGGCGCGGGCGCACCGGCTTGCACACATAGTCGTCGGCGCCCAGGTCCAGGCCCTGTATCTGGTCCATGTCGTCGGTGCGCGCGGTGAGCATCAGAATCACGCCGTCATAACGCGCGCGCACCTTGCGGCAGATACTCAGGCCGTCCTCGCCGGGCAGCATCAGATCGAGGATCACCAGGTCCGGCTGCTCGGCAATGATGCGCGCCGCGGCCAGCGCACCGTTACTTTCCACCGACACCCGCAGGCCGTTGCTCTGCAGGTACTCACGGGTCAGCTCGGCCAATCGCTCGTCGTCCTCGACGATCAACAGGTGCCAGGGTGCTTGCTCCACGGGTGATCCTCGTTGTTATGAAACGCCCTCCCGGCAGACACCAGCCCCTCCCACCTCTGAAGTCTGTGCAGGCCATAGCGTCTTTGTCATGTTTGGGGGGCATAAGTGAGGCCGATTGTAGCCATGGGCCAGCCCTCTGACACAAGCCAGGAAGCGCATTCGGTGATCGCATTTTTTTATGGTAGGGTTCGCGCCCTTCGAAATTGCGCAGCCTGCATTGCGAGCTGAATGTTCAACGACAAACGGTAAGATGCAGCAGTAATGCGGCCTACACCGGCACTGAACCTTTCTTACACATTTTACCCACGAGTTATCCACAGGTTACTGCGTTGCTAACCCCTCCAAAACGCATTATCTTGTAGCTCGGCGGCAAGGGAGACCCTACATGTGGGGTTTTCGCCGAATTTGCCCAACCACAGAAGCAGTCCCTGATTCAAGTTTTTTATGGCGTGTGCAGCGTAGAACCACCGATTTTTTTCAGTAGACCAAATCGCTTAAGCGGATGGCAGCTGTTCTCCATCCCGGTATGGAAAACGGTACGGGTGTTGCAGGCAAAAGCCTGGCACTCGCAATCAAATATAGAACGTGGAGACAACCCCCCCATGCAAACCGACACAACTCGCGAGAACCCGCAGGGCTCCGTGCCGCAGGCCGCTGATTCGAACCTGGATCTGTCCGCCACCGCACCTGGCCAACTGCGCGTGATCAAGCGTAATGGCACTGTCGTTCCTTACACCGATGACAAGATCACCGTCGCCATCACCAAAGCGTTTCTTGCAGTTGAAGGCGGCAATGCTGCCGCCTCGTCGCGCATCCACGACACCGTTGCCCGCCTGACCGAACAGGTCACCGCGACCTTCAAGCGTCGCATGCCGTCGGGCGGCACCATCCACATCGAAGAAATCCAGGACCAGGTTGAACTGGCCCTGATGCGAGCCGGCGAGCAGAAAGTCGCCCGCGACTACGTGATCTACCGCGATTCGCGCGCCAAGGAGCGTGCCGTGCGCGCGCCGGCCGAAGACGCCGCTGTACAGGCGCACCCGTCGATCCGCATCACCCTGGCCGACGGTTCGTTTGCACCGCTGGACCTGGGCCGCCTCAACACCATCATAACCGAGGCCTGTGAGGGTCTGGAAGAAGTCGATGGTGAGCTGATCCAGCGCGAAACCCTGAAGAACCTGTACGACGGCGTGGCCCTGACCGACGTCAACACCGCCCTGGTGATGACCGCCCGTACCCTGGTTGAACGCGAGCCGAACTACTCGTTCGTGACCGCGCGCCTGCTGATGGACACCCTGCGTGCCGAAGGTCTGGGTTTCCTGGGCGTTGCCGACAGCGCCACTCACCACGAGATGGCCGACCTGTACGCCAAGGCCCTGCCGGCCTACATCGCCAAGGGTATCGAATTCGAATTGCTGAACCCGATCCTGGCCACCTTCGACCTGGAAAAACTCGGCAAGGCGATCAACCACGAGCGCGACCAGCAGTTCACCTACCTGGGCCTGCAAACCCTGTACGACCGTTACTTCATCCACAAGGATGGCATCCGCTTCGAACTGCCACAGGTGTTCTTCATGCGCGTGGCCATGGGCCTGGCGATTGAAGAGAAGCACAAAGAAGACCGCGCCATCGAGTTCTACAACCTGTTGTCGTCCTTCGACTACATGTCGTCGACCCCGACGCTGTTCAACGCCGGCACCCTGCGTCCACAGCTGTCGAGCTGCTACCTGACCACCGTGCCGGATGACCTGTCGGGCATCTACCACGCGATCCACGACAACGCCATGCTGTCCAAATTCGCCGGCGGCCTGGGCAACGACTGGACTCCGGTGCGCGCACTGGGTTCGTACATCAAGGGCACCAACGGCAAGTCCCAGGGCGTGGTGCCGTTCCTGAAAGTCGTGAACGACACCGCCGTAGCGGTCAACCAGGGTGGCAAGCGCAAAGGCGCGGTGTGTGCCTACCTGGAAACCTGGCACATGGACATTGAAGAGTTCATCGAGCTGCGCAAGAACACCGGTGATGACCGTCGTCGTACCCACGACATGAACACCGCCAATTGGATCCCGGACCTGTTCATGAAGCGCGTCTTCGATGACGGCCAGTGGACCCTGTTCTCGCCGTCCGAAGTGCCGGACCTGCACGACCTGACCGGCAAGGCCTTCGAAGAGCGCTACGAGTACTACGAAGCCCTGTCCCAGTACCCGGGCAAGATCAAGCTGTTCAAGACCATCCAGGCCAAAGATCTGTGGCGCAAGATGCTGTCGATGCTGTTCGAAACCGGTCACCCATGGCTGACCTTCAAGGACCCGTGCAACCTGCGCAGCCCGCAGCAGCACGTGGGCGTGGTCCACAGCTCGAACCTGTGCACCGAGATCACCTTGAACACCAACAAGGACGAGATCGCCGTCTGCAACCTGGGCTCGATCAACCTGCCGAACCACATCGTCGACGGCAAGCTGGACACCGTAAAGCTTGCGCGCACCGTCAACACTGCCGTTCGCATGCTCGATAACGTGATCGACATCAACTACTACTCGGTGCCACAGGCGCAGAACTCCAACTTCAAGCATCGTCCGGTCGGTCTGGGCATCATGGGCTTCCAGGACGCTTTGTACCTGCAGCACATTCCTTACGGTTCGGATGCTGCGGTCGAGTTCGCCGACAAATCCATGGAAGCGGTCAGCTACTATGCGATCCAGGCTTCCTGCGACCTGGCCGACGAGCGCGGCGCCTACGAGACGTTCCAGGGTTCGCTGTGGTCCAAGGGCATCCTGCCGCTGGATTCGCAACAGATCCTGATCGAGCAGCGTGGCCAGAAGTACATCGACGTTGACCTGAACGAATCCCTGGACTGGGCGCCAGTACGTGCCCGTGTGCAGAAAGGTATTCGTAACTCCAACATCATGGCCATCGCACCGACCGCAACCATCGCCAACATCACTGGTGTGTCGCAGTCGATCGAACCGACCTACCAGAACCTGTATGTGAAATCGAACCTGTCGGGCGAATTCACCGTGATCAACCCGTACCTGGTGCGCGACCTGAAAGCCCGCGGCCTGTGGGACTCGGTCATGATCAACGACCTGAAGTACTACGACGGTTCGGTGCAGCAGATCGAGCGCATCCCGCAGGAGCTCAAAGAGCTCTACGCGACCGCATTCGAAGTGGACACCAAGTGGATCGTTGACGCAGCCAGCCGTCGTCAGAAGTGGATCGACCAGGCGCAGTCGCTGAACCTGTACATCGCTGGCGCATCGGGCAAGAAGCTCGACGTGACCTACCGCATGGCCTGGTACCGTGGCCTGAAAACCACCTACTACCTCCGTGCCCTGGCCGCGACCAGCACCGAGAAGTCGACCATCAACACCGGCAAGCTGAACGCGGTTTCCAGCGGTAACCACGGTGATGATTCGGTGCTGGCTGCTCCAGCCGGCCCGGCGCCAGTGCCAAAGGCTTGCGCCATTGATGAGCCGGATTGCGAAGCTTGCCAATAAGCTGAGCGCGTCACTCAAAGCCCGTCAACCGAAAGGTTGACGGGCTTTTTCATGCCTCCCACCCTATACAAAGGCGTACGCCTCCCCCCTGCTCCCGTTGTGGACGACCACCCCGGCCGCCCCATAGCTCCACCTGCCCTCCAATAACCGCCATCGAATGACCGCCGTAGTTCACAACGCCCAACACCCCGCTGGCGAGTTCATTACTTGACGACTGCCGGTAAAGCCCCTTGAGCCCCAGGCGATCCAGACCTTCACTGGCATGCTCACCGTCGTTGAGGCTCACCAGGGCATCCAGGTAACTTCTACGAGCATTGTGGTCGTTGCCCTCGCCAAAGCCGTTATTGCCTTCCATCTGCGCCCGCTTGGCACTCGCGGCATACAGGACGTTGGCGTCGGTCATCATCGCCGGGTCATCGCCCAGGAAACGGGCCTGCTGGGCGACCTGCTGCAATTCGCCCTTGCTCAAATGGAGCTGGAAACCATCTCGCATCTGCACATCCCAACCATCGCCCGCCGATTTCACATCACGGAAAATATCAGTGGGCTTCTGACCGAACTTCATCATCGCGCTTTTTATGGCTGAAACCGTCACGCAGTTCCCATCCGGTCCTTGCCTGAACCCGAACCAGATATTGCCAGGTTCTCTGCCCATCCCCGGCTTTTTACCCGGATTGCTCTTGTCGGGCGTGTAATGGGTGAAACGCGCCCCTTGGGTGAAGGGCTTGTTGCTCATGGACTCTACGGAACCGAAATTTTCCGGCCTGACGCGCGGGCCTGAGCCGCCTCCTCCCGGTAACGGCAGTGAAGGTAGGGGCACATCGTCCTCAGGAAACCATCCGCTCAGTAACTGCTTGAGAAATTGAAGAAACTTGCGATCCGCATCCTCAATCAATTTTTTGAGGATGTTCTTGAACGGCTCATCGCCCATCTTCTCGCGCAACACGTTGAGCTTGTCACGCGTATCCCTGGCCGTCTGGCTTTTGCCGTCCTGCTGCGCATCGAAAAGTTCGTTCAGCAACTGCTTGACCGCCGCCACCTCGGCCACCGGTACCACCATCGGCGTCTCGCCACGAGCCACCCCAGGGCTAACGCCGGCACGCGCGCCCGCAAACCCTGATACGCCTGAATTCCACATAACCCGCCCCTTTGTTTGGTGAGCCTCGTGGGCCCTGGCCCATCAGTGGCAAAGCGGGCATGGCGCGTTCCTCCCGCCGGCATTTCAAGGCATACCCTGATAGGCCGCAGGCGCTTTTCCTACGCCCACAAAAAAGCCCCTCCAAAAGAGGGGCTTTCTGTGGAGCGCTATCCCATCAGGTCATCTGGATGATGGTCTGCATGATGGTGCTCTGGGTGGAGATGGTCTTGGCGTTCGCCTGGTAGTTGCTCTGGGCCTTGATCAGGTCCACCAGCTCGTTGGTCAGGTTGACGTTGGAGTTCTCCAGGGAGTTGGACACGATCGAACCCAGGGTGCCCGATTGCGGGGTGTCGTAGCCCGGCTGGCCCGAGGCGAAGGTTTCTCTCCAGGTGGTGCTGCCCGCCGGCTGCAAACCTTGTTCGTTGTTGAAGCTGGCCAGCGAGAGCTGGCCGATAGCCTTGCTCTGCTGGTTGCTGAAGGTAGCGAACAGCACACCGTTGCCGTCGATCTTCAGACCCGTGATCTGGCCGGTGGCATAACCGTCGGTGACCGGCGGGTTGCGGTAGCTGGCCGAGTTGTACTGCGTGATCGTGGCCATGTTGACAGCCACACCACCGGTATTGGCAGCAGCGCCGTTAGCCTTCCACACGCCGCCGGTCACAGTGCCCGGCACCCAGTTGGAGATGGTCAACGTGGTGTTGGACGCCGTGCTCGGCGGAGTCACGATGCCAGTGAGCTTGCCGGAGGTATCAAACGACAGCGTCGAGGCCACCGGGGCGACAGCACCGGTGCCCGTCGGCGCGCTGCCATCAGGGTTGCGCCCGTCGATCAAGGTGTAGGACTTCCACTGGTTGGAGTCCGACTTGACCATGTATTGCACCATGGCGTGGGAATTGCCCTGGGTGTCATACAAGGTGGTGCTGTATTGGGTGGTGAAGGTGCTGGTGTCGCTCGGGTTGAACGGCTTGGCCACCTGATCGATCACAACCTCCGAGGAGTTCAGGTTACTGGCCGAGTCGACTTTGCTGGAGGCCTTGGGTGGCAGGTTCGACAGGTTCAGTTGCAGGTCGGTCAGGCCGCCCTTGATGATCTTGCCGTTATCATCCGCGGCATAACCTTGCAGACGCGAGGTGCCGGTGTTGTTGGTGATGTAGCCGTCCTTGTCGGCACGGAAGGCGCCACTGCGGGTGTATTGCAACGCACCGTCGCTGCCCTTCTGGATGAAGAAGCCGCCGCCCTGGATCGCCATGTCCAGGATGCCACCGCTACCGTTCACGTCACCCTGGGTGAACTGCTGGGATACCGCCGCCAGGTTCACGCCGTTGCCGATGCTGTTCTGGCCGGTGCCCAGTTTGGACGCCGCGTAGATGTCGGCGAACTCCGCACGGGACGACTTGAAGCCCGTGGTCGCAACGTTGGCGATGTTGTTGCCGGTCACGTCCAGTTGTTTGTTGGCCGCATAGAGGCCGCTAAGGCCGATGTTAAAAGACATGTATTTCTCCTTGCACCGTAGTTAGCGGGCTCTATAAACCGATGGTCTGGATTTGCGACTGCTTGATACTGCTTCCGCCTGCCAGGTTGAGCAGCATTTCGCCGCCGGTCTGGCTCAGGGTCACGCTGGTCACCGTTGCCGGCAGCGAGGTGGCCAGGGCGACGGAATCGCCCGCGTCATTCTTGGTGGTGGCCGTGAACGTGTAAGTCCCCGCAGCTGCAACCTCACCCTTGTCGTTCTTGCCGTCCCAGATAAAGCTCTGGGAACCGGCGCTTTGGGCGCCCATGTCGAGGGTGCGCACGGTGTTGCCGTCCTTGTCGGTGATCTTGACCGCGACATTGCCCACCGACGCCAGCACATTCACGGAGCCGGTCATGCTCTTGCTGGTGTCGACCAGCGTCTTGTCGGTCTGGGTGATCACCGAGCGGCCCACCAGCGAAGACGCTTGCAGCGCCTGCGACGAGGTGACGTTGGTGGAGATCGCCTTGACCGAGTCGTTCAGGTTGTTGATGCCTTCAAGGCTGCTGAACTGTGCCAGTTGGGCCACGAACGCACCGTTGTCCTGAGGCGATAACGGGTCCTGGTTTTTCAACTGGGTCACCAGCAGTTTCAGGAAAGCATCCTTGCCCATTGCCTGGCTGCCCGTCGCGCCTGCGGCGGCGTCAGTGAGGCTGGTGTTGTCCTGGGCGGTCTTGACCTTGGAATTGAAAAGGTCCTGGACTGCCGAGTTGTTTGACGTATCAACGATGGCCATTAGTTGGCGCCCCTTATCACTGACCCAGGGTCAGGACCTTCTGCATCATGGTTTTGGCGGTGTTCATCATTTCCGCGTTGGTCTGGAACGAGCGACTGGCCGAGATCATGTCCGCCATTTCCTCGACCACGTTGACGTTGGGGTAGTAGACGTAACCCTTTTCGTTCGCCGCAGGATGGTTGGGCTCGTAACGCGCTTCGAGATTGCTCTGGTCCTCGACCACGCCCAGCACCTGCACGCCGGAGCCTGCATTGCCCTGATCCTGGAACAACGAATCGCTGCCGCCGCTCTGCCCACCCTGGAACATGGTGGCGAACACCGGGTGGCGAGCGCGGTAGGTCTGGTCAATGCTCGAAGACACGGTCTCGGCGTTGGCGATGTTACTGGCCACGGTGTTGAGGCGCGTGGTCTGGGCGCTCATGCCACTACCGGCAATATTGAAAACACTGGACAGGGACATGGCTTACTCTCCACGCAGGGCTGACATCAGCCCTTTGAATTTACTGTTGAGCAGGGTGAAGCTGGCCTGGAAGTTCACCGAGTTCTCGGCGTAGTTCGACTGTTCCAGCTGAGCATCGACGGTGTTCTGGTCGATCGACGGCTGCATCGGCGTGCGATAAAGCAGCGACTCGTCACCACTGCTCAGGCCTTGCGCTTCAATATGACGGCTGTTGGTCATGTTCAAGGCGAAGGTGCCGTTCTGGGTCTTGTCCTGCTGTGCGGCGAGCACGGCGGAGAAGTCCAGGTCCCGAGCCTTGTAGTTCGGGGTATCGGCGTTGGCAATGTTGTTGGCCAGGACTTCGGCACGCTTTGCGCGAAAGCCCAGGGCTTGTTCGTGAATACCGAGCGCTTTATCGAAGCTGATGCTCATGGCGGAAACCTTTAGGCTGACCTGCTGTTCGTAACAAGGTCATAGCAAGGCGCATGCCAATGTGCGCAAGGCCCGTAATTCAAGGGTTTGCGGGGACAGGTCCGGCGGCAATGCCAGAAAAGCGGCAACCGGCTTCCGCGTGGCGCCAGTAAAGCGGCAACGGCGCTTGCCGCTTTTACGAAGGGGCGGCAATCAGGCGATAGCGTCAATTGGAAGGCGGAATAAGGCCACCGTTGGTCTTAACTGTCATTTCTGACAGTTGTGGTGTCTATTGCCTGGATGCCTTATTCGGTGCACACACTTGATGTATGCCGCAGAGGTCTGAAATGTTGATTATCCCGCCGCCCCGATTCAACGAACAAAATTCAGCACCAACCCCTCCGGAGCTGAACACACGACTTATCAGCGGTGACTGCGCCGGGCTGACCGCCGATTTCCCGGTGATCAAGGATGACAGGGTCTTTTTGACCCTGAACAGCAGCGTGCGCGGTGGCGAGTTCAACCAGAGCTTTCAGATTGCCACAAACGCTCCCAGGCTCGAGTTTTTGATACCTAAAGGCTTTATTGAAGCCAGCGCAGGCACCATCGTGCAATTGGTGCTGACCATCAGCCGTGCGGGGCGCTACTCTGCTGCGCCGGTGGCGAAAGTCCTTATCAACTCACGTCCCATCGTCGTGCCACTGCCTGCCGCCGCATGGGATTTCAGCGATGACACTTTTCAGGGTTGGGTGCCCCAGGGCCCCTACGTAGGCGGGTTATTGCATGTCATCAATGGCAGCGTGGTCGTTGACCTGCTCGTCAGCCAGGCCAGCAGTGCTCATATCATCACCCGTGCAGTACCGGTGATCGCGGGGCGCACCTATGATTGCAGTTTCGAGGTCATTGGCGGTTCCGCCGCGGCCGATGGCTCGACTCTGTACCTGACGATGAACGGCAGCCGGATCGGCACCGTCGTACAAAACATTACCCAGGCCCAACCGCAAACCGGACACGGGTCATTCACCGCAACACTGACGGGCGATGTGCGGCTGGGCATTTTCAACCAGACGGTGCCCAGCGGGATTCATCGTTTGTCACTGAGTAATATCCGAATGCAGGCCAGGCCGTGAGTACGGTTGGCTGAATAATCTCTTTTTCTGCAGGCATAAAAAACGGGAGGCCTTTGCAGGGCCTCCCGTTTTTTAAGTGAACATTACTTGGCCTGGTAAATAATCCCGGGACTGCATTGCACCATCTGGTAATGATCCGGCAGACCGTTGAGTGCCTCCGAAGCACCGAGGAACAGATAGCCGCCGCGCTTGAGGGTGCCGTGGATGCGCAACAGAATGTCTTTCTTTACCTCGGCCGAGAAGTAGATCAGCACGTTGCGGCAAAACACCATGTCGAACTTGCCCAGGCTGGCATAGCTGTCGAGCAGGTTGAACGAGCGAAACTCCACTCGGCTCTTGATCGGCGCCTTGACCGCCCAGCGTCCCGCGCCCTTGGGGTCGAAGAAACGCTGCAGCCGCTCCGGCGACAGGCCCCGGCCCAGGGCCAGGCTGTCGTACTCGCCGGTCTTGCAGTTGGTGAGCATGGTGCCAGAGAGGTCGGTGGCGACGATCTGCGCACCGGCTTTCAACTGGCCGATATTGGTTCTTTCGAACTCATCGATGGCCATCGATATCGAGTAGGGCTCCTGCCCCGACGAGCAGGCGGCCGACCAGATACGCAGACGCTGACCCGGGCTGGCTTTGATAGCCTCCGGCAGTACTTTGTTCTTGAGCACCTCGAACGGGTAGGTGTCGCGGAACCACAGGGTTTCGTTGGTGGTCATGGCATCGACCACCATTTCCTTGAGCCCGCTGCGCGGCTGACCCTGGATACGCTGCACCAACTCGCCCAGCGACTTGATACCCTGCAGCTCCATCAACTTGTTGAGGCGGCTGGATACCAGATATTGCTTGTTTTCACCGAGCAATATGCCACAGGCCTTTTCCAGGAAGACCCGGAACTGTTCGAAATCCAAATTACCCGTAGACAAAGATACCGCCTCTTAAATCGTGTGACCGCCAGGGGAAATCCCCTAGCCGTGATCTGCTGCCTTGATCCGGTCGACTACCCGGGATGCGAGGTCATCAGGGCGGAATTTGGCGAGGAAGTCATCGGCTCCGACTTTCTTGACCATGGCCTGATTGAAAACACCCGACAACGAAGTATGCAGGATGATGTGCAATTTTTGCATGCGTGGATCGTTGCGTATCTCGGCCGTCAGGGTATAGCCGTCCATTTCCGGCATCTCGATGTCGGAAATCATCATCAGAAACTCTTCTTCCGGCTTCTTGCCCTCGTCCACCAGCTTGCGCAGGTAGTCCAGGGCCTGGCGACCATCATTGAGGGCCACCACTTCCACACCGACGGTTTGCAGGCAGCGGGTCACCTGCTTGCGTGCCACGGAAGAGTCATCCACGGTCAGTACACGCAACGAAATCGCCTTGTGCGCCGTGTCGGCATCCACCACGCCCACCGAGATGGTTTCCGAGGTCGGTGCCACTTCGGCGAGGATCTTCTCCACGTCGATGATTTCCACCAACTGGTTATCGACCCGCGTCACTGCCGTGAGGTAGTGATCGCGACCAGTGCCCTTGGGCGGCGGATGGATCTCTTCCCAGTTCATGTTGACGATGCGCTCCACCGAGCGCACCAGGAAACCCTGGGTCTTGGTGTTGTACTCGGTGATGATCACGAACGGGTTCTGGCGGTCCTGCAACCCGGCGGCACTCGTGGCCAATGCCAGGTCAAGAATCGGAATGGTCGCGCCCCGGATGTTGGCCACGCCACACACCACCGGGCTGGACTTGGGCATGATCGTCAGCTTGGGGCACTGCAGCACTTCTCGCACTTTAAACACGTTGATGCCATACAGCTGCTTGCCGTCCAGACGAAACAGCAGCAACTCGAGGCGATTCTGCCCTACCAGCTGTGTGCGCTGGTTTACTGAATCCATTACACCTGCCATGCCCAGACTCCTACGCTAAAACCTTTGGGGGTGCGACGCGCACTCCACTCTAAACGGCACGAGCTTTGCTATTTATTGGTCATGGACCTTAAAACGACAGTTTCCCGACGCCTTCCAACGTACCGCAGATTGCTTTGCGTCACGCTGGCATTGCTTGCCTTGGGCTCAGGCGCAGCGGCTCGCGCCGACAACGTCACCCTGCCTGATCTCCTTATCGGCGTCACTCAGGGCTTTCTTGAGTTCACTGTAGAAGATTATCTGGCGAGCACACAGACGCCCGGCCGTTATGAGATCGAGGTCAAGCAGCTCGACCCGCGTCTGCGCATGCCGATGTGCGACAAGGAATTGACAGCCAGCCTGGAAAGCCCGGCTCAGCCAATCGGGCGCGTGACGGTAAAAGTACGTTGCGAAGGCGCGTCGCCCTGGACCGTGTTTGTGCCGGCGCAGGTCAAATTGTTCCGCGAAGTGGTGGTAGTGGCGCGGCCGATGAAACGCACCGGCATTATTGGTTTCGAGGATGTGGTGCTGCGTGAACGCGACATCAGTCAGATCAGCCAGGGCTATCTGACCTCGGTCGATCAGGCCATCGGGCAGAAACTTACCCGACCGGTGGTCACCGATCAGGTGATAACCCTGGTGCATCTGGAGCAGGCCGAGGTCATCCGCAAGGGCGATCAGGTGGTGATCTCCGCCAGCAGCGGCGGGCTGAACGTGAGAATGCCGGGGGAAGCGCTGTCCAACGGCGGCATGAGTGAACAGATTCGGGTGAAGAACCTCAACTCCAACCGTGTGATCAAGGCGCGCGTGACGGCGCCCGGGCAAGTGGAGGTGGCTTTATAGAACACTGGTACAGGACGCCGGGTTTTCCTACACTGTGGGCCAGACGCCTGCGCGCGCAGTTTTATTGTCAATCGAGCCTAAAGTTTGTTTGGGTATGGCCGAAAACATGGCAAGCGTCCAAATACCCAGAGGTTTTTTATCATGGTCATCGATTTCAGCCGTTTAAATAACTCCCCGGCGTTGCCAGGTACTACGCGCACCAGCGGCACCAAGGAAAGCGCAGAAGCCAAGGCCCAGCCAGCGCCTGCCGCGAAGACGGAACAGGCCAGCGCCAGCCAGAGCGGGGAATCCGTACACTTGAGCAATGAGGCTCAGCAGTTGCAGAAGGTCACTGACTCGCTGCGCGACCAACCGGTTGTCAACAAGGCCCGCGTGGCTGAATTGAAACAGGCAATCGCCGATGGCAGCTATAAAGTCGACAGCAACCGCGTAGCCAGCAAGCTGCTTAATTTCGAAGCCGAGCGCTAGGCACTGGCCTGCGCCGGGCTTTTGGACGCTTAAACCCCAAGGCCTGCCATGCACCACGACGAAACCTTGCTTGAACTGATCATCGATGATCTGGCGCCGACGCAACAATTGCTCGAGCTGCTCAAAGAAGAATCCCTGGCCCTCTACGGTCGGGACATGCCCTTGCTCGAAGAAATCCTGGCGCGCAAGCAATCGTTGATTGTCTTGCTCGAACAGCATGGCAAGAAGCGCAGCCATATTCTGACTAGTCTCGGCCTGCCGGCCGACCACGACGGCCTCGCCCAATTGGCCAGTCATTCTTCGGTCGGTGATCAACTGCTGGAGCAGAGCAAAGCGCTCAATCAATTGCTCACCCAGTGCCAGGAAGCCAACCTCCTCAACGGCCAGTCGATCCAGCTGCAGCAAGCTACGACCGCCAACCAGTTGCGTATACTTCATGGCGGTGAGCCACCTGCGCTGTACAACGCTCAGGGTTCCACCTCCCGCCTGGTCAAACCCAGTACCCGTAGCCAAGCCTGACGCTGGTTTGCAGCGCGGCCTATCCAAGGCGCGCCACATACTGGCAAAATGCCGGTTCTTGCGAGTAGTCGTATATTGTCTGGAGATGGAAGAACCGTGTTCAACGCCCTTAATGCGGAAGATGCCCCGCAGCCACCCAAGGTGCTCACCACGCCTCTGGAAATCGCCAGCACGTTGCGGATGCTGCAAGAAAGTCATGACCCGCTGATCATCACCTTCCACGAACGCAGCCAGCGCTTCCAGAGCTACCTGGTGGACGTGGACCGCGACGGCAAGATTCTGGTCATGGACGAAATGATCCCGCGCGACGGCGAACGCCACCTTGAAAGCGGCGAACCCTTTCGCATCGAGGGCTTCCACGATGGCGTGCGTATCGCCTGGGAAAGCAAGGGCACCCTCACCATCAGCGAGAAAGACGGCCACCGTATCTATACCGGCAGCATGCCGGACGAGGTGGTTTATCATCAGCGCCGCAACGCCTTCCGCGCCGCGCTGAAGCTGGCTCAACTGGTAAACATCGAGCTGGGTGGCGAAAGGCTCAAATTTCCGGTCAACGGAAAACTGCTGGATATCTCCGCTACCGGCTGCAAACTGCGCTTTGAAGGCGACATCTCCGAGCGTCTGCAACTGGGCCAGGTGTACGACCGGTTTATCGCCGCCCTGCCCTTTGGCAGCATGACCACCTCCGTCGAGCTGCGTCACCTGCATTTCGAAGACCGTATCAATACCACCTTCGCTGGCGTGCGCTTTCATAACATGAGCGGTCTGGTGCAGCGTCAGGTCGAACGGTTTGTGTACCAGTTGCAACGTGAAGCACGTCGGTTCGACAAGGACGACGATTTCTGACAAGCGAATCGCGACAAAAAACGGGCAGATCCTGATGGGATCTGCCCGTTTTTGCTTTCAGGGACGCGCCCTGCTCAAGTCATGAGGGTGTTCGTCCGGGTCCACTGGTTCCGCGGGTTCCTCAGCGCCTGGCTCATCAACCGGTGACGGCGACTCGGGTTCAGGCTCAGGATCTGGAACCGGCGTCTGCATCTGTTCCTGCACCACCGCCTCGTCCACGCGCGGATCCAGAGCAGCCACCAGTGGCGAGCTGGACATGCTGTCGGGCATCGCTACGTGGTGCAGCGGCGCATCGTCCACCTGATGCAGGTTGGTCACCGCCTTCGGCCGTATACGCCATACGAGGACCAGGGCACACAGACTGAAAAACGCATACAGCATGTGGCTGCCAAACATCTTCATGACCACACCGGCCAACAGCGGCCCGATGCTGGCACCGACGCCGTAGGTCACCAGCAGCATGGCCGTCAGCGACACACGACGATCACCCTCGACATGATCATTGGAAAACGCCACGGCCAGCGGATACAGGCAGAACTGCACCAGCGAACAGAAAAAGCCAGCAACGAACAACACTTCCAAAGGCACCTTGGTCATGATCGCCAACGGCAATGCCGCCACCGCCAGGCACAAGGCGAAACAGCGGATCAGCAGTGCGCGGTCATAACGGTCCGACAGCCAGCCCAACGGCCACTGCACCAACAACCCGGCGAAAATGCACGACCCCATGAACAGGCCGACCTGCTCGGTCGTCAGCCCCTGCTGAGAGGCGTAAAGCGGCGCCAAGCCGTAGAACGAACCGACGATCAACCCGGCCCCCAGCACCGTACTCAGCGACTGCGGCACGCGCTTTATAAAAAAGCGCGGCTCCATCGGTGCCGGATGCAGAGGTGCCGGGTGAATGCGGCGCGTCATGGCCACTGGCACCAGACACAGGGCAAAGCACAAAGCCACCAGCATCAGCAGTTCCAGGCCGAGCGCGGGATGCATCACCAGAATCAACTGACCCAGCACCAGACCCAGGTAGGACGCAATCATATAACCGCTGAATACCAAACCACGCTGCTTGGCCTCGGCCTGTTCATTGAGCCAGCTCTCGATAACCATGTATTGGCACATCATCCCCAGGCCCACAATGACCCGCAGCACGATCCAGGCCGGCAACCAGTTGATCAGGCCATGACCCAGCACAGCCGCACCGACGATGCCGGCACAGGTGGCGTAGGCACGAATATGCCCGACACGTGCAATCAGGCGGTGCCCGATCTTGCCACCCAGCACCAGGCCGAAATAGTTGGCGGCCATCAAGGCGCCCACCCACAGACTGTCGACATGGTCGGCCGCCAGACGCAACGCCAGGTAAGTACTGAGCAGGCCTGAGCCGATCAGCATCATCAAAGAGGCGAAATAAAGGGCTCGAAAAGATTTCCAGATTTGGCGCATCGGCGTTCCGAGCGGCTCCTTGCAGTGGGGTCAGGGCTAGCGGAATGATAGTCCCGCGTCGCCGAATCCGAACAGGCGATACGCGCTGTTTGCGGAGATTAATGTGTTCAAAATGATTAGCTACAGCTCAGACGCCGCTCGAGCGCATGGAAGGTACACCTTCAAGAGAAATACAGGATGCCCCTGCTGTGAACCTTGATCAGTGGCAAGGTTCGACTGGATCCGCGCCGAACGCGCACAAAAAAGCCCCGCCAGCCAAATGAGCTGTGCGGGGCTTTGAATCTGGTGTCCCAGGGCCGGTTCGAACGGCCAACCTTCCCCTTAGGAGGGGGATGCTCTATCCAATTGAGCTACTGGGACAAATGACAGTCGCCCGGCCAAAGGCATGGCGACGGACGGCGAGCATGTTAACGGCCAAGGTCCGTTTTGTCATGTCGTCCGTTGGCTTTTTACGTGTAGGTCATTCCTCGTCCGGCAGATGGCTACCTGGCCCAGTAAAACCGGGACTTGGAGGGCGTCGTGCAAAATGCACTCCCCCAAAATGCCAGCATTGCAAATTGCAATCAGAACGCCCCCTTAATTAAGCTCAAGCCATTGATTTTATTGAAAATAAACATTGGCACGGCATCTGCAATATCTTCTATAAGACAAGTCCTACACGGACAGCCCATCACCAACCTGGCAGAGCAATCGGCGGAGAACATGAACATGAACAGTGCCCTTCTGTTAGCCCTTAATACCGTGGCACTCGCCGCCTTGGTGATGTTTCATTTTCAATCGACCACAGGTGATGATGTTGCGCAGCTTCGCCAGCCCGTTCCACATCATCTGCAGCAGCGTCCACAATTGGCGGTGATGACCGCAAATGCGCAAACTCCTGTGCGCGTCACACAGAATGCACAGTCAGCTCCCGCCTCTGAACACTGGGTTTTCTAAGGAAGCTTTCATGTCCAAATCCTCCTGGCTGTTTCTCTGCTTAACCCTGATCAGCGCCGCTTTTGGCCTGCAGGCCTCTGCGCAAGGAGGGCAAATCACAGCCTATATCGCCAGCGCGGTGTTCGCTGTATTGCTGGTTCTAACGCTGATCGTAGGCCGCCGTATCAAGTTCGATCCTGTGCTGCGCTAAAACCTCCTGCAGTCCTCCTCCCCGCCTTCTTCTACCTTACGTCGTATAGACCTAGCAAATTGGCAGAATGCCACTAGTCTTATCGCTAGGGGCAAACGGCCATATTGCTTTACGATGTGCGCCCTCCAAGCATTCGCCACGTTGGTTGGCGTGTTGATCCGCGTTTAACGCGCGCCCCACGCAAAAAATATTCAAACCAGTCCGCAAAAATGCAAATCAGTGCTGGCATAAAGCCTTTAGGCGGTTCAATATTTGTCACAGAATTGACGCCAAGGAAATGTCGAATCTCAGGCATGATGCGACCTCTTTGCAATTCGGGTTGAACTTTGGTCGTGAGTCTTGTCTTAACACTCATCCTTGCGGCCAATTCCAAAAACCGCTCCCCTGAACTAACCGGTTAAATATATGCGCCCATTGAAACAGGCAATTTATTCCAGCCGTACGGCTGACAAATTCGTCGTACGTCTGCCAGACGGTATGCGGGAACGCATTGCCGAGGTGGCTCGCAATCATCACCGCAGCATGAACTCCGAAATCATCGCGCGCCTGGAGCAGAGCCTTATTCAGGAAGGTGCGTTGGGCGAAGAGCTGAGCATGCGTCTGGACAGTCCGGAGTTGTCACTGCACGAACGCGAGCTGCTGCAGCGTTTTCGTCAGCTTTCCCATCGCCAGCAAAATGCCCTCGTTTCGCTTATCGCGCACGACGTTGAGGCGGCCGCAGAAGCCAATTGATTTAAGGTTGAAAGCCAAAGCCAGCTGAATGCTGGCTTTTTTTTGCCTGAAATTTGTTAGGCCACTCTTCATCGGGAGCGAGCTTGCTCGCTCCCGCAGATCGCCTTACAACAGGAATATGGTCGCCAAGCCGAGGAAGATGAAGAAACCTCCACTGTCCGTCATGGCAGTGATCATCACACTCGCCCCCATTGCGGGGTCGCGCCCAAGGCGTGCCAGGGTCATGGGAATCAACACGCCCATAAACGCAGCCAACAGCAAGTTGAGCGTCATGGCGGCCGTCATCACCACGCCAAGCGACCAGCTGCCATACAGCAAGTAGGCCACCACGCCGATCACCCCGCCCCACACCAGACCATTGATAAGCCCGACTGCCAGCTCCTTGCGCAGCAAGCGGGAAGAGTTGGCGGTACTCACCTGATCCAGCGCCATCGCCCGCACGATCATGGTGATGGTCTGGTTACCGGAGTTACCGCCTATGCCCGCCACAATCGGCATCAACGCCGCCAGTGCCACGAGCTTTTCAATGGAGCCTTCAAACAGGCCGATGACTCGCGAGGCGATGAACGCGGTAATCAGGTTAACCGCCAGCCATGCCCAGCGGTTATGCAGCGAGCGCCAGACCGAGGCAAAAATATCTTCCTCCTCACGCAAACCCGCCATGTTGAGGACTTCGGTTTCACTCTCTTCACGAATCAGGTCGACGATTTCGTCGATGGTCAAACGGCCGATCAGCTTGCCGTTCTTGTCGACCACCGGCGCCGAAATCAAGTCATAACGTTCAAAGGCCTGGGCCGCGTCATACGCGTCCTCGTCCGGGTGGAAGCTCACGGTATCGCTGGCCATCAAGTCCGCGACTTTCTTTTCCGGATCGTTCACCAGCAGGCGCTTTATCGGCAGCACGCCCTTGAGGATACCTTCATAGTCGACGACGAAGAGCTTGTCGGTATGGCCTGGGAGTTCTTTCAGACGGCGCAGGTAGCGCAAAACCACTTCGAGGCTGACGTCTTCGCGAATGGTGACCATCTCGAAGTCCATCAGGGCGCCGACCTGGTCCTCGTCGTACGACAGCGCTGAACGCACGCGCTCACGCTGCTGGGTGTCCAGCGCCTCCATCAACTCATGGACAACATCACGCGGCAACTCAGGCGCAAGGTCAGCCAGTTCATCGGCGTCCATTTCCTTGGCGGCGGCCAGCAACTCGTGATCGTCCATGTCGGCGATCAGGGTTTCACGTACGGAGTCGGATACTTCGAGCAGGATGTCGCCGTCGCGGTCAGCCTTGACCAACTGCCAGAGGGTCAGTCGATCATCCAGCGGCAAGGCTTCAAGAATATAGGCGACGTCGGCGGAGTGCAGGTCATCGAGCTTGCGCTGCAGCTCGACGAGGTTTTGCCGATGGACCAGGTTTTCAACGCGGTCGTGATTCGGGCCTTCCTGGCGATGCGTGAGGTCCTCGACCACGCGCTGGCGCTGCAGCAGCTCGATGACTTGAGCCAGGCGATCCTGCAGGCTGTCTTGTGTTTTCTTAACTTCTACTTCGGTCATAGGCGAACTCCACTCCCAGCAGCGGGGCACGCCGGAAGGATCAATCAGTCAATTCATGATTGGTAAAGCGGGGTACTGAGTTACTACTGGGTAAGTCCATGGAGGTATTCCACAAGCCCCGGCGGGGCTGACGGGCGCAATGATACACCGGCCGGTGGCTTTTAATCTTAAAAAACTGGATAGAACAAGCGCTTGCGAGGCAAAGTTGAGCCTGAGCTGCACCCGGGAACTGCGACGCCGCAACCAGGGCGCAAAGCACATCAGGGTGATGGATCAGGAGAAATCCTGCACAAACGCCAGACGGCAAAAAGCCCGCACTTGGCGGGCTTTTTGTTTGTATGGTGCACTCGACAGGATTCGAACCTGTGACCGCTCGGTTCGTAGCCGAGTACTCTATCCAGCTGAGCTACGAGTGCATATTGTGTTTTTAGACCAGATCACAACTGGTTGAAGCCGAGTCACCGCATTGCTGCAATTGACTCTTAAATGGTGCACTCGACAGGATTCGAACCTGTGACCGCTCGGTTCGTAGCCGAGTACTCTATCCAGCTGAGCTACGAGTGCATTTGTTGCCGCGCATTATAGGCCGTTCAATCTCTATGTAAAGCGATTTTTTCGAGTAATTTCAACAACTTACCGATAAATCCAGATTGCAACGTACTAAGCAAATAATGGCGGAGAACGGGGGATTCGAACCCCCGACACCCTTTTGAGGTGTACTCCCTTAGCAGGGGAGCGCCTTCGGCCACTCGGCCAGCTCTCCGCAACACGGGGCGTATATTAACCACGTTCATCCCCGTTTGCAAACACAAAAAGCGATAAAAATTAATGGCTTGGTTCTTCGTCGTTTTCCTCGTCCCCGTCCTGCTGCTGACGTCCCTGCTGCTCTTTCTCCTTTTCCTTTTCCTTACTGATCCGCTGGAAGATTTCCTCCCGGTGGACCGCTACCTCTTTCGGAGCGTTAACCCCGATACGCACTTGATTGCCTTTGACGCCGAGCACGGTCACGGTGATTTCGCCATCACCGATAATCAGGCTTTCTGCGCAACGACGAGTCAGAATCAACATAACCTTTCACCTCACGCACTTCAGTTCTGGAACAACAGTCTGCAAAAAAAGCGCTCAGCCTACGCTTCAGGAGCGTGTAGACCTTGCATCTGAGTATTGTCGAGCCCACGCAAAAGACCACGCGCCCCACAAAAAATGAAGGGCGCGGTAAACCGCGCCCTTCCGGCACTGCCTTACTCGCCCTGTCGGGCCGGTGCATCGAGCTCAAAAGCGGTATGCAACGCGCGCACCGCAAGCTCCAGGTACTTCTCTTCAATCACCACCGAGACTTTGATTTCCGAGGTGGAGATCATCTGGATGTTGATGCTTTCCTTGACCAGGGCCTCGAACATGCGGCTGGCAACACCGGCATGGGAACGCATGCCCACGCCCACGATCGACACCTTGGCAATTTTGGTATCGCCGACTACTTCACGGGCGCCAATCTCGCTCGCGGTGTTCTGCAGGATACGTTCGGCCGCATCGTACTCGTTGCGGTGTACGGTGAAGGTGAAATCGGTGGTGTTATCGTGCGAAACATTCTGCACGATCATGTCGACTTCAATATTTGCGCCACTGATCGGGCCGAGGATCTTGAACGCCACGCCCGGGGTATCCGGCACGCCACGGATCGTCAGCTTGGCTTCATCGCGGTTGAAAGCGATGCCGGAAATGATCGGCTGTTCCATGGATTCCTCTTCATCAATAGTAATGAGGGTGCCCGGACCCTCCTTGAAGCTGTGCAATACGCGCAGCGGAACGTTGTATTTGCCGGCGAACTCCACCGCACGAATCTGCAACACCTTGGAACCGAGACTGGCCATCTCCAGCATCTCTTCAAAGGTGATCTTGTCCAGGCGCTGAGCCACGGACACCACACGCGGATCGGTGGTGTAGACGCCGTCCACATCGGTGTAGATCTGGCATTCATCCGCCTTGAGAGCCGCTGCCAGCGCGACGCCCGTGGTGTCCGAACCGCCACGTCCGAGGGTGGTAATGTTGCCGTGCTCATCCACACCCTGGAACCCTGCTACAACTACCACGCGACCGGCTTTCAGATCAGTACGAATTTTCTGATCATCAATCTGCAGGATTCGCGCCTTGGTATGCGCGCTGTCGGTCAGGATGCGCACCTGGCTGCCCGTGTAGGACACCGCCGGCACGCCGCGCCTGTTCAGCGCCATGGCCAGCAAGCCAATGGTGACCTGCTCGCCGGTGGACACAATCACATCCAGCTCACGCGGCAACGGTTGCTGATCGCCACTGATGGCCTTGGCCAGTTCGATCAGGCGATTGGTTTCACCGCTCATGGCTGACAGCACCACCACCAGGTCATCGCCGGCGTCGCGGAACTTCTTAACCTTGTCAGCGACCTGCTCGATTCTTTCGACAGAGCCGACCGAGGTGCCTCCAAATTTCTGTACGATCAAAGCCATTTCTAAGCCGCCTCAGCCCGTAAAGGGGCGCCTGATTTCCAATTCAACCAGCACTCAACCGCCCGCGAACGGGTCGCGGGCCGTTTAACAGCGCCTTAAATACCTGCTTCGACAAATGGCACGGTCAGGGCCAGGGCCGCATCCAGGGCACCGGCGTCCACACCACCGCCTTGCGCCATGTCCGGGCGACCACCGCCCTTCCCGCCCACTGCCGCAGCGGCCTGTTTCATCAAATCACCGGCTTTGAGTTGGCCAGTCAGGTCCTTGGTTACACCCGCAACCAGCACGACCTTATCCTCATGCACACCGCCGAGCAGGATCACTGCGCGGCCGAGCTTGTTCTTCAACTGATCGACCAGGGCCAGCAACGCCTTGCCGTCCTGACCGTCCAGACGTGCCGCCAGTACTTTCACACCCTTGACGTCCACCGCAGCGGCCGACAGATCGTCACCCGCCGCACTGGCCGCCTTGGCCTGCAACTGCTCCAACTGCTTCTCCAGCGCACGGTTGCGCTCGAGCACGGCGGACAGCTTGTCGATCAGGTTGTCGCGGCTGCCCTTGACCAGGCTGGCCGCTTCCTTGAGTTGTTCTTCGGCCGCATTAAGGTAAGCCAGAGCCGCAGCACCGGTGACCGCCTCGATACGCCGCACACCAGATGCCACACCGCCTTCGCTGACAATTTTCAGCAGCGCGATGTCGCCGGTGCGGTTGGCGTGGATACCGCCGCACAGCTCCACCGAGAATGCGCCGCCCATGCTCAGCACGCGCACGCTGTCGCCGTACTTCTCACCGAACAGCGCCATCGCGCCCTTGGCCTTGGCGGTGTCGATATCGGTTTCTTCGGTCTCGACCGGGGTATTGCGACGAATCTCGGCGTTGACGATGTCTTCAAGGGCCTTGATCTGCGCAGGCTTGATCGCTTCAAAGTGGCTGAAGTCGAAGCGCAGGCGCTGGCTGTCGACCAGCGAACCCTTCTGCTGGACATGCTCGCCCAGCACCTGGCGCAAAGCCGCGTGCAGCAAGTGGGTGGCCGAGTGGTTCAGCGCGGTGGCATGGCGCACGTCCGCATCCACCTGGGTGTCGACCGGCGCACCGACCGTCAGATTGCCCAGCACCAGCACACCGTGATGCAGGAACGCACCGCCGGTCTTGGTGGTGTCACGCACGTCAAACCGCCCCGACGTGGAACTGAGGAAACCACAGTCACCGATCTGACCACCGGATTCAGCGTAGAACGGCGTCTGGTCAAGCACCACGACGGCTTCTTCGCCCTCGCTCAACACGTCGACGGATTTGCCGTCCTTATAGATCGCAACGATTTTGGCCGCGCCGGCGGTCGCCTTGTAGCCGATGAATTCGGTCGGCACGTCGACCTTGACCAGGGTGTTGTAATCCAGGCCGAAAGAGCTGGCGGACCGGGCGCGCACGCGCTGGGCCTCCATCTCACGCTCAAAGCCGGCTTCATCGATGGTCAGCTCGCGCTCACGGGCGATGTCGGCGGTCAGGTCCATTGGGAAGCCGTAGGTGTCGTACAGCTTGAACACCACGTCGCCCGGCACGACCGAGCCTTTAAGCTCGGCCAGATCCTGTTCGAGAATTTTCAGGCCGTGTTCCAGGGTCTTGGAGAACTGCTCCTCCTCGGCCTTGAGCACGCGCTCGATATTGGTCTGCTGCTGCTTGAGCTCAGGGAAAGCCTCGCCCATCTCGGCCACCAGCGCGGCGACGATCTTGTAGAAGAAGCTGCCGGTGGCGCCCAGCTTGTTACCGTGGCGGCAAGCACGACGGATGATGCGGCGCAGCACGTAGCCACGGCCCTCGTTGGAGGGCAGCACGCCGTCGGCGATCAGGAAGCCGCAGGAACGGATGTGGTCGGACACCACCTTGAGCGAAGACTGGCTTTCATTGGCGCAACCAATGGCCGCCGCCGAGGCGCTCAGCAGGTTGGTGAACAGGTCGATTTCATAGTTGGAGTGAACGTGCTGCATCACCGCACTGATCCGCTCCAGGCCCATGCCGGTGTCCACCGACGGCGCCGGCAGCGGATGCAACACGCCGTCGGCGGTGCGGTTGAACTGCATGAACACGTTGTTCCAGATTTCGATGTAACGGTCGCCGTCTTCTTCAGGCGAGCCCGGCGGGCCGCCCCAGATGTCGGCGCCGTGATCGTAGAAAATCTCGGTGCAAGGGCCGCACGGGCCGGTGTCGCCCATGGTCCAGAAGTTGTCGGACGCGTACGGCGCGCCCTTGTTGTCGCCGATGCGAATCATGCGCTCGGCGGGCACGCCGATCTGTTGCGTCCAGATGTCATAGGCTTCGTCGTCCGTCGCGTAGACAGTGACCCAGAGCTTTTCCTTGGGCAGCTTCAACACGCCGGTGAGGAAGGTCCAGGCGAAGGTGATCGCATCTTTCTTGAAATAGTCGCCGAAGCTGAAGTTGCCCAGCATTTCGAAGAAGGTGTGGTGGCGAGCGGTGTAACCGACATTCTCCAGGTCGCTGTTCTTGCCGCCGGCGCGTACGCACTTCTGGCTGCTGGTGGCGCGGGTGTAGGCGCGCTTTTCCTGGCCCAGGAAGCAGTCCTTGAACTGGTTCATCCCCGCGTTGGTGAACAGCAGGGTCGGGTCATTGCCTGGGATCAAGGAGCTGGAGGAGACACGGGTGTGACCTTGCTCTTCGAAGAAGCGAAGGAAGGCTTCACGGATTTCTGCGCTTTTCATTAGGTTCTTCCACGGAGGCTGCGGCCAAAGGCCAGTGCGCAACATCATCAGACGGAGCGACGGCAAAGGGCCGCATTATATCGGCCCTTTGCCGGGGGTACAGCGTGTTTATACGATAGAAACGTTCAATTAGACGGCCTGCACCTGTCAGTTGCGCGAAAATTCGACAAATGCCCGCACCACCTGTTCGAGCTGCGTGCGGTTCACATCCATGTGCGTGACCATACGCAGGCGTGGCGCCGTGCTCAATGTGATGCCTCTTTCGCCGGCAAAATCCTTGAACGCCTGGTGACGGTCCCCCATCTGCACGTAGACCATGTTGGTCTGCACCGGCTCCACGGGGTAGCCAGCCTCGCGCAGCGCCTCGCCCAGCCACTGGGCGTTGGCGTGATCGTCGGCCAGGCGCTGCACATGATGATCCAACGCATACAGCCCCGCCGCTGCCAGCGACCCCGCCTGGCGCATGCCGCCGCCAACCATCTTGCGCAGGCGCCGCGCCTTGGCGATCAGCGCTGTGGAGCCGCACAGCACCGAGCCCACTGGCGCACCCAGGCCCTTGGACAGGCACACCGACACCGAATCGAAATGCCGGGCGATCTCCCGCGCCTCCACGCCCAGCTTGACCGCCGCGTTGTAGAGCCGCGCGCCGTCCAGGTGCAGGGACAGGCCATGTTCGTGGGTAAACGCGCGGGCCCTGGCCAGGTAATCGAGCGACAGGACCTTGCCCTGCATGGTGTTTTCCAACGCCAGCAGGCGGGTAGGCGCGAAGTGAAAGTCGTCGGGCTTGATCGCTTCCAGCACCTGGCCCAGATCGAGGGAACCGTCGGCCTGCACCTCCAGCGGCTGGGGCTGAATCGAGCCGAGCACCGCCGCACCGCCGCCTTCGTATTTGTAGGTGTGCGCCTGCTGGCCGACGATGTACTCCTCGCCGCGCTCACAGTGGGCCATCAACGCCAGCAGGTTGCTCATGGTGCCGGTGGGCACGAACAGCGCGGCGGCGAACCCCAGGCGCCGGGCCAGCTCGGCCTCCAGGCGATTGACACTGGGGTCTTCGCCGTAGACGTCATCGCCAGTGGCGGCAGTGCCCATGGCATCGAGCATGCCGGGCGTGGGTTGGGTCACGGTGTCGCTGCGCAGGTCTATGACGTTCATCAAGCAGGCCTATGACGGTGGGGTGTAGTGACGATTACTGCGGGCAACGCCGCGCAATATCAAGCCCTGTGTGGTCGGGAATCGAATATCCATCAAACAAACCGATCTAGGTGATCGATACGGCAATCGTGCAGTTTTGCAGAAACCGTGTTAAAAACCCTTCGCCGTCAGGGTTCTGGCGGCAACGTTCTCAGGGCGGGGTGTAATTCCCCACCGGCGGTAATTGCGCGCAATGTGCATAGCCCGCGAGCGCTTGGCGCCTCGAACTGCTCACGCAGGACGGCGGCAAGGTCAGCAGACCCGGTGTGATCCCGGGGCCGACGGTCATAGTCCGGATGAAGAGAGAACGGGATTGGCACCCAAGCGCCGCGCGTCGACCTCATGCGTGCATGACGTCGCTGTTCGTACCCTTGAAATCCCATTCGATTCATAACGCCCTGTTTTTTTCTTAAACAGGAGTCAGAACATGCAACCCACCGCTATCGACAGCAAAAGCAAAAACCACCACGGCGAGCGCGTCGCGTTTATCCAGGCCTGCTGGCACAAGGATATTGTCGACCAATCCCGCAAAGGCTTCCTCGCCGAAATGATCGCCCAGGGCTACCAGGAATCGGATATCGACTTCTTCGAAGTCGGCGGCGCCTTTGAAATGCCCCTGCACGCCAAGCTGCTGGCCAAGACCGGCCGTTACGCCGGCATCGTCGCCGCCGCGCTGGTGGTGGACGGCGGCATCTACCGTCACGAGTTCGTCGCCCAATCGGTGGTCAGTGGCCTGATGCAGGTGCAACTGGAAACCGAAGTGCCGGTATTCTCGGTGTCCCTCACCCCGCACCACTTCCACGCCGGCAGCGAGCACCACACCTTCTTCTACGAGCACTTCGTGCACAAGGGCCAGGAAGCGGCGCGCACCTGTGCCGATACGCTGCATAAAGTTCGCGCGATCCGCCGCAGCGAGCCACGGGCGGTAGCGGTCTAAACAACGCTGCACGATCAACATGTGGCGGCAAACCGGAGCCTCTGTGGCGAGCGGGCTTGCCCCGCGTTGGGGTGCGAAGCGCCCCAATCAAGGAAAACGAGGTGTACCTGATACTGCTCAGGGCCTGGTTTTGGGGCTGCTGCGCGGCCCAACGCAGGGCAAGCCTGCTCGCCACAGGGTATCTGCGCTTAACTGAACGACCTTGAGGCAAGCCCCCTCCCACAGTCGATTGGGGCTGACCGTCAGCTCAGACCAGGCCGGCATCCGTAGTCGGCACGATCAGGATCCCGGCGCGCAGGCCATTCTTCACCTTCGGGTTGGGGAAGATAATGCGTGCCCCCTCCTCCTCGATCACCCAGCGGGTCTTGGCCACGTCTTCGGCCAGCAGGTAGCCCTTCTCCAATTGCGAAAAGTTTTCCACGTCTACTGGCAGATGCATCAGGAAGGCGTCGCTGTGCTTGATGACTTCACGGGCGACCGCGAACAGTTGCAGGCCTTCCAGGGTCTCGCTCGCAGGCTCCGTGCCCTCGATGATCTGCATCAGACGCGTTTCCAGGCGTGATACGTCCACACCCTCGTTGTGCCCGAACGGCCGCGCCTTGCCCAACTCCAGGGTAAAGGCCTCGACCTCGAGCTGCTCATAGGTGAACGCGGTAAAGGTGATCGAGGCCTTGTTTTGCAGCAGCACCGCTTGCATGCCGGCGGCGCTCAGACGCGCCAGCTCGTGGCGCGAATGCTGGCGACCTTCCTTCCACGGGTAAAGCGCGAACTGCTCGATTTTAGAACCGCGAATGGCGGTGTGCAGGTCGTAATGCAGGCGCCAGCGGCCCGGCAGGCTGAAAAAGCTGCGGGCCAGTTGCTCGAGCTCTCCGGCGCGGATGGCTTCCGGGCCGATGTTTTGTTCATGCCGACCATTGAACAGCCGGTTGACGTCCAATTCCAGGTAACGCTCGCCGCGACGCATGGCCTCGGGGTTACCGAACAGAAACAGAATACGGTTACGCGGTTTGATCTCGCCTCGGGCGATGCCATGCAACAGGCGGTCGAGCAGTTCGATCGGCGCAGTTTCGTTGCCATGGATGCCGGACGACAGCAGCAGGTCGCCGCAGGCGTCCAGGGCCTGCGGCGGGCGCACTTCGAGCGCGCCCTCGCTGAGCCAGCGCATCTGCACGCCGTCGACAGTCAGTTGAATTTTTTGCGCCGGTTCACGACCGGCGAGGGTCAGTTCAAGC
This sequence comes from Pseudomonas trivialis, assembly GCF_036864995.1. Taxonomy (NCBI): domain Bacteria; kingdom Pseudomonadati; phylum Pseudomonadota; class Gammaproteobacteria; order Pseudomonadales; family Pseudomonadaceae; genus Pseudomonas; species Pseudomonas trivialis. The sequence goes on from NZ_CP142151.1 coordinate 4,126,291, forward strand.
AGTTTGCCGAGGGCGAGCATACGCAGCTTCCTTAGTGGTTGCAGCCTGGGCCGTGGACGTGATCGTCGTCATCGCCTTCGACGTCGGCCGGTTCCATTTCCAGCTGCAGGCTCATCAGGTTGGTGGCCAACGGGCGCATCAGCAGGTTGGCGTACTCGGCGTCGCCCTCTTCCACGTCCACACCGATCAGCAACTGGCCACGGCCATCGTGCTGGATCCAGATTTCCTTGCCCTGCCAGACCACGGCAACGCGCGTGCAGGAGGTTTCCAGCTGGGTGCCGTCGGTGTCTTCAAGGATCAGTTTCAGGGTGTCGGTGGTCATAAATAACTCTCAGCCGTGGATGGGTATTAATTGATCTGGAACGGATAAACCGAGCCCAGTTTAAGGATTTGCGTCAGTTCATCCAGTGCCGTCCGGCACTCAATCAGCAATTGCGGGTCAGCCAGGTCGGTTTCGCGCAGGCTGTCGCGGTAGTGCCTGTCGACCCACTGGGTGAGGGTCTCGTACAGCGGCGCGGTCATGATCACGCCCGGGTTCACCGCCGCCAGTTCGGTCTCGTTCAATGCCACGCGCAAGCGCAGGCACGCCGGGCCGCCGCCGTTCTGCATGCTTTGCTTGAGGTCGAACACCTTGACTTCGCGGATCACGCCACCGGAGGTGGTGAGGGTTTGCAGGTAACGCCACACGCGCTCGTTGGCACGGCATTCCTGCGGCACGATCAGCAGCATCGAGCCGTCCGGCCGGGTCAGCAACTGGCTGTTGAAGAGGTAGGAACGCACCGCGTCCTCGACGCTGACCTCGGCGCGCGGCACACACACCGCCTGGAAATGGCCGCCCAGCCTGGCCAGCTTGCCGTGCAGTTCGGCGAGCACCTGCTCGGTATTGAGGAACGCATCCTCGTGATAGAACAGCACCTCGCCATTGCCCACCGCGATCACATCGTTGTGGAACACGCCGGCATCGATCACCGCCGGGTTCTGCTGGGCGTACACCACGCCGTCATCCGCCAGGCCGTGCAGGCGTGCGACGGCCTGGGACGCTTCCAGGGTCTGGCGCGCCGGGTACTTCTGCGGCGCCGGGTAGCGCGGGTCGAAGGCGCTGCGGCCGAACACGAAAAACTCCACACCGGCCTCGCCATAGCTGCGGCAAAAACGCGTGTGGTTGGCCGCGCCTTCGTCGCCGAACTGCGCCACCGCCGGCAAGGCGGCGTGATGGGCGAAGCGCTGCGCGTCGGCGAACATCGCCCCCAGCACGCGGCTGGTGGTGGGGTGTTCGATGCTGCGGTGGTATTTGCAATTGAGGTTGGCGGCGGTGAAGTGCACGCGGCCGTCAATGGTATCGGCGCTCGGGCTGACCGTGGCGGCGTTGGCCACCCACATGCTCGAGGCAGAGCAACTGGCGACCAGCAACGGCATCGCCTGTTTGGCGGCCTGCTCGATGACCTGGGCGTCGCTGCCGCTGAAACCAAGGCTGCGCAAGGCGGCCACATCGGGGCGCTCCTGGGGCGCGAGCACGCCTTGCACAAAGCCCATGTCCATCAGCGCCTTCATTTTCTGCAGGCCCTGCAACGCCGCTTCCCTGGGGTTGGAATGCTGCTGGCTGTTGCTCTGGGACGCGACGTTGCCGAAGGACAAGCCGCCGTAGTTATGGGTCGGCCCCACTAGACCGTCAAAATTGACTTCACAGGATTTCATCGGCGAGGCTCCACGAACATCTGTTTTTATAGGCTTCAAAAGTCTTCAACACACCCCCTCCCACAAGGGCTCACACACACACTTTCAGAGCAGTGTGATGCCCGGGGTCAGTGCCGCTGGCAACGTCAGACTCGGGGTCTCCAGCGACGCCACCGGATACGCGCAATAATCCGCCGCGTAATACGCACTGGCGCGATGATTGCCCGAGGCGCCTACCCCACCGAACGGCGCGGTGCTGGCGGCGCCGGTCAGCTGCTTGTTCCAGTTGACGATGCCCGCCCGGCTTTCCAGCCAGAACTGCTGGTAGCGCGCTTCGGAGTCCGACAGCAAGCCTGCGGCCAGGCCGTATTGAGTGTTGTTGGCCTCGACAATCGCCGCCTCGAAATCGGTGTAGCGAATCACCTGCAGCAGCGGGCCGAACAACTCTTCGTCTTCGCGCGCGCTGACGTGCGTCACGTCGATAATGCCCGGGGTGAGCAGCGCGGCCTGGTCCTGGGGTTGAGTCATCTCCAACAGCGCGACCGCGCCATTGGCCAGCATCAGTTCCTGCGCGTCCATCAACGCCTTGGCCGCCGCGAGGGAAATCACCGAGCCCATGAACGGTGCCGGTTGCTGGTCGAACGCGCCCACTTCGAGGGTCGCGCAAACCGCCACCAGGCGTGCGAGCAGGGCATCGCCCCAGGCGCCTTGCGGCACCAGCAGGCGGCGCGCACAGGTGCAGCGCTGGCCGGCCGAGATGAATGCCGACTGGATAATGGTGTACACCGCTGCGTCCACATCGGCCACTTCATCGACCACCAGCGGGTTATTGCCGCCCATTTCCAGGGCCAGGATTTTGTCCGGGCGCCCGGAGAACTGCTGGTGCAGGTGATTGCCGGTGCGGCTGGAGCCGGTGAAGAACAACCCGTCGATGCCAGGGTTGGCGGCCAGCGCGATGCCGGTCTCGCGTGCGCCCTGCAGCAGGTTCAGCACGCCCGCTGGCAGGCCCGCTTCGATCCAGCATTGCACGGTTAGCTCGGCGACTTTGGGGGTCAGCTCGCTCGGTTTGAACAGCACGGTATTGCCCGCCAGCAACGCCGGCACGATATGCCCGTTGGGCAAGTGGCCCGGAAAGTTGTACGGGCCGAACACCGCCACCACGCCGTGGGGTTTATGACGCAGCACGGCGGTGGCGTCGCCCAGAGGGCCGCTCTTCTCGCCAGTGCGCTCACGGTAGCTTTGCACCGAGATGGCAATCTTGTTGGCCATGCTGGTGACTTCGGTGGCCGACTCCCACAGGGGCTTGCCGGTTTCTTCACCGATGCAGCGGGCGATTTCATCGGCGCGCTTTTTCAGGGTGGCCGCGAAGGCTTCGAGCACGCTGATGCGCTCCTCCAGCGAGCGCCGAGCCCAGGCCGGGAACGCCTGGCGCGCGGCCTGCACGGCGGACTCGACCTGCTCGACAGTGGCGCCGTGGCCGGCCCACAGCACCTGCTGGGTCACCGGATTGCGCGATTCGAACAGCTCACCCTGGCCGGCCAGCCAGCTTCCTGCGATATACAGCGAATTCATTATTTCGACTCCCGGGCAGCAGACAACGGTACGGCGCGCACTTGATCACCCACTACCAGTTGCAGGCGCTTGGCGGTCAGCGGGTCGACTACCAGCGTACCGGCAGCAAGGCGCGCCGGCGCGGCGGTGATGCGGCAGTCTTCGCGCTTGCGGTTATGGATCAGGAACGGCGTGGCGTCGTCCCCCGGCGTGCCGATGGCCAGCACCAGCGCCTGGCTGTCGCGCACCGCACGGATCCTGGCGGTTTCACATTCCACTGCCGGGCCGGCGTCGAAAATATCCACGTAGCCCTGATAACTGAAACCCTCGCTCTTGAGCATGCTCAACGCCGGCTCGGTATCGGGGTGCACCTTGCCGATCACGTTGCGCGCGTCTTCGGAAAGAAAGCAGCTGTACAGCGGAAACTTCGGCATCAGTTCGGCAATGAACGCCTTGTTGCCCACGCCGGTGAGGTAGTCGGCCTGGCTGAATTCCATCTTGAAGAAATGGCGGCCCAGGCTTTCCCAGAACGGCGAGCGTCCGGCGTCGTTGGACACCCCGCGCATCTCGGCGATGATCTTGTTGCCGAACAACTGCGGAAACTCGGCGATAAACAGCATGCGCGCCTTGGCCAGCATGCGGCCGTTGAGGCCGTTGCGGTAATCGGCGTGCAGAAACAGCGAGCACAGCTCGGAATTGCCGGTGAGGTCGTTGGCCAGAAACAGCGTCGGGATCTCACGGTAGATATTCAACTCCTGCGAGGCGCTGACGGTGAGGCCGACACGGAAGTTGTACCAGGGCTCGCGCAGGCCGACGGCACCGGCAATGGCGGAAATGCCCACCACCCGGCCTTCGTCGTTTTCCAGCACGAACAGGTAGTCGGCATCGCCGCGCCCGGCGTCACCGCGAAAGGTCTTTTCGGCCCAGCCTACCCGATGGGTCAAGCGTTCCTCGTTGGCCGGCAAGGTGGTGAGGCCGGTGCCGGTGCTGCGCGCCAGATCAATCAGGGCCGGTAAATCGCTGCTGCGTACGGGACGAACGATCATGCTATCTCCTCGAACGGGCCGCTGTGGTCAGCCACCCGCGAAACTCTCTCTTTAAACCGCGACCAGGCGCACACTCGCGCCTTCGCCCACGCCCAACGCTTCAGCCGCCGCCAGGTCCAGGACTACCGGTTTGCCGGGCGCGTAGTCCAGCTCCAGCATCACCGCGCGGTAATCCTGCAACTGCGCGTTGCTCACCAGGTACTGGCGGCCGGCGCCCTTGACCATCTCACCGATCTTCACCGGCACCACGCGGCTCTGGGCAATCGAGCGAATGCCCGAAACTCGTGCGTGCAGGGTCGGGCCGCCGTCGAAGATGTCGATGTAATGGTCGGTCTCGAAGCCTTCGCGCATGAGGATGTCGAAGGTGATCTGCGCCCGCGGGTGCACCTGGCCCATCGCCTCCTGGGCGGCATCCGGCAGCAGCGGCACGTAGATCGGGTAATGGGGCATCAGTTCGGCGAGAAACGTGCGGCTTTTGAGCCCGCACAGGCGCTCGGCGGCGGCGTAATTGAGGTCGAAGAAGTTGCGGCCAATGGCGTCCCAGAATGGCGAATCACCGTTCTCGTCGCTGTAACCGACGATCTCGGTCACCACCGAGTCGGCAAAGCGCTCGGGGTGGCTGGCGACGAACAGCAGGCGGCCACGGGAGTTGAGTTCCGACCATGGCGAGCCGACCAGCTCAGGCACCACATAGAAACTGGTGAGCAGGCTGTTGCCGGTCAGGTCGTGGCACTGGGAAAGCACGTGGATCTTGTTGTGGATCTTCAGCTCGCGGGAGGCGTGCACGAAGGTTTCATTACGGAAACTGTAGAACGGCTCGGAGTAACCGGCCGAGGCAACGATGGCCGAGCAGCCGGCGAGCTTGCCGGTGGCCGTGTCTTCGAGCACGAAAAAATAGCTTTCTTCGCCGTTGAAACTCACCTCGGCCGCGAATGAGGCTTCGCTGGCGGCGATCTTGTCGCTCAGGCGTTCCACATCGTCAGGCAGGGAAGTGACACCAATCGGGCTGTCCGCAGCCAGACGCTGTACCTCGCCCAGGTCAGCCATTTGCGCGGGGCGCATCACCAGCATGGGGTCACTCCTTAACTCGAAAACTCATGGGGAAAATACCGGGAAGCCCGGGTACAACTCAGATCCAATGTGGGAGGGGGCTTGCTCCCGATAGCGGTGGATCAGTCTCTGATGTATCAACTGACAGACAGCAATCGGGAGCAAGCCCCCTCCCACATTTGGTCCGTGTAGCTGTCAGGCCTGGGTCAGCGTTTTTACCGCACGCTCAAAACGATCCAGGCCTTCGTTGATGTCTGCCTCTTCCACCACCAGACTCGGCGCAAAACGCACCACGTCCGGGCCGGCTTGCAGGACCATCAGGTTTTCTTTCTCGGCCGCGTTGAACACATCCTTGGCCCTGCCCTTGAACGCATCGCTGAGCACGCAACCGATCAACAGGCCCAGGCCGCGCACCTCGCTGAAAATGCCGTATTGCGTGCCGATCTGCTGCAGGCGCGCCTTGAACTGCTCGTGCTTGGCGTTCACGCCCGCCAACACGTGCGGGGTGTTGATCACATCGATCACTGCTTCGGCCACCGCGCACGCCAGCGGGTTGCCGCCGTAGGTGGTGCCGTGGGTGCCGACCACCAGGTGCTTGGCCAGCGCTTCGGTGGTGAGCATCGCCGCAATCGGGAAACCGCCGCCCAGGCTCTTTGCGCTGGTGAGGATGTCCGGCGTCACGCCGTAGTGCTGGTAGGCGAACAGGTGGCCGCTGCGGCCCATGCCGGTCTGCACTTCGTCGAACACCAGCAGCGCGTCGTTGGCATCGCACAGTTCGCGCGCGCCTTGCAGGTAAGCCAGCTCGGCCGGCAGTACGCCGCCCTCGCCCTGGATCGGTTCGAGCACCACCGCGCAGGTCTTGTCCGACACGGCGGCCTTCAGCGCGGCCAGGTCGTTATAAGGAACGTGGGTGATGCCGGTAATTTTAGGCCCGAAGCCATCGGAGTACTTGGACTGGCCGCCAACGTTAACGGTGAACAGGGTCCGGCCGTGGAAGCTGTTGAGCGCGGCGATGATCTCGTACTTCTCAGTGCCGAATCGGTCGAACGCCACGCGACGGGCCAGCTTGAACGCGGCCTCGTTGGCTTCGGCGCCGGAGTTGCAGAAGAACACGCGCTCGGCAAAGGTGGCGTCGATCAGCTTGTGCGCCAGGCGCAGGGCCGGCTCGTTGGTGAACACGTTGGACACATGCCACAGCGTGTTGGCCTGCTCAGTCAGCGCGCCGACCAGCGCCGGGTGCGCGTGGCCGAGCACGTTGACCGCGATGCCGCCGGCAAAGTCGATCAGCTCGCGACCGGCCTGGTCCCACACGCGCGAACCTTGACCGCGCACCGGGATGAAGGCGGCGGGTGCGTAATTGGGCACCATTACCTGGTCGAAATCGGCGCGTTGCACCGGGGCTTGCTCAACGGACATCGGAGTCTCCTGAAGAGGAACGCCCGCCTGAAACTGGCGGACGATGCAGGGATTGTAAGGACAGTTTTCCGGGCGGCCTTGCCGCCAAGCGACAACTTCTTATAGCGCAAACCCCGGTTTTACGCGGGTTTACGCCAATGCGACATATAGCATCGCAATGGCGCAGTTTAAACGGGTGAGACGGTTTTTGCGGCAGTGGCGCAGGAATTTCGCGCCTCACACCTCAACCGCGCTCGGACGGCACCGACGACAACTCGAACGGGCTGCTGCTGCGGCGCTGGTTGCGGTCTTCACGGGGGGTGGCGCCGAAGAAGTTGCGGTAGGCGCTGGAGAAGTGCGGCCCGGAGGAAAAGCCGCACGACAGGCCGATCTGGATGATCGACTTGCTGGTCTGCATGAGCATCTGGCGCGCCTTGTTCAGGCGCAATTCCAGGTAATACTGGCTGGGAACACGGTTGAGGTACTGCTTGAAGATCCGTTCCAGTTGTCGTCGCGACACGCACACGTGCTGGGCGATTTCATCGGTGGTCAGCGGTTCTTCGATATTGGCTTCCATCAGCAAGACGGCCTGGGTCAGCTTCGGATGGCTGGAACCCAGGCGGTTTTGCAGCGGAATACGCTGGCGCTCGCCACCTTCGCGGATGCGCTCCACCACCAGTTCTTCGGAGACGGCACCGGCCAGCTCGGCGCCGTGGTCGCGGGCCAGCACCGCCAGCAGCAGGTCGAGCACCGACATGCCACCGCAGGCCGTCAGGCGGTCGCGGTCCCAGTCGAACAGGTGGCTGGTGGCAATGACCTTGGGGAAGCGCTCGGCAAAGTCGTCCTGCCAGCGCCAGTGCACGGCGGCGCGGTAGCCGTCGAGCAGGTCGAGCTGGGCCAGCGGGTACACACCGGCCGACAGGCCACCGATCACGCAGCCGGCGCGCACCAGTTGCTTGAGCGCGCTGCTGAGCTGGGACGCGATGACGGTGGGCGGCTCGTCCGCCAGCAGAAACAATTTCTGAAAGCCTTCGAGCTTGCCCGCCCACGGCTCGCCCGGCAGTTGCCAGGCGCCATGGATCGGCGGCTCGGCGTGCAGAAACGACAGTTCGTAGATCACCTCCGGATGCACCCGCTGAGCAACGCGCAAAGCCTCCTCAGCCAGCGCAAGCGTCAGTGCCTTGGTGCTGGGCCAGATGAGAAAACCAATTTTGTGGGCGGTCATTGAGGCTATCCGAAACGAAGAACGGTAATGAAGACAAGGGCCAATGCTAGCCCGTAAACCAACACAAATCTCAAAAACTGATGAAGATCAATGTGGGAAGGGGCTTGCTCCCGATGGCGGTATGGCAGATACACACGTGTTGACTGACACACTGCTATCGGGAGCAAGCCCCTCCCACATAAAGCAAAAGCAATTCCAGGCAGTAAGGACTATTTCAGGCTGCCGGACAGGAACTGCTGCAAACGCTCGGACTGCGGGTTCACCAGCACTTCGCGCGGGTTGCCGCGCTCCTCGACGATGCCTTTGTGCAGGAACACCAGTTGGTTCGACACTTCACGGGCAAAGCCCATTTCATGGGTCACCACCACCATGGTGCGGCCTTCCTGGGCCAGGTCCTGCATCACCTTGAGCACATCGCCCACCAGCTCCGGGTCGAGCGCCGAGGTGGGTTCGTCGAACAGCATCACCTCCGGTTCCATCGCCAGGGCGCGGGCAATCGCCACGCGCTGCTGCTCGCCACCGGACATGTGGCCGGGGAAGGCATCCTTGCGATGGCCTACGCCGACCTTGGCCAGGTAGTGCTCGGCCTTTTCGCGGGCGTCTTTTTTCGACACGCCGAGCACATGCACCGGGGCTTCCATCACGTTTTCCAGCGCGGTCATGTGCGACCACAGGTTGAAATGCTGGAACACCATGGACAGGCGCGAACGCATGCGCTGCAACTGTTTGGGGTCGGCGGCGCGCAGGGCGCCGTCCTTGGTGGCCACCAGATTCAGCTCTTCGTTGTTGAGCAGAATCTTGCCGGCGTGGGGCTGCTCCAGCAGGTTGATGCAGCGCAAAAAGGTGCTTTTGCCTGAACCGCTGGAGCCGATGATGCTGATCACATCACCGGCCGCGGCGGCCAGGGACACGCCCTTGAGCACTTCATGACTGCCATAGCGTTTATGCAGGTCTTGGACTTCAAGCTTGTACATGCGGTCGGTTCTCACAAAAACAGGTGGTCAGTCGTTGAGCAAGCGCCCGTGACGCAGCGCTTCGCGCCCCGCCACCTTGGCCAGCCAGAAACCCGCTTGGGCATAACGCAGCCGTTCAACGGCGAACAACACCCCCGAGGTGCCCGCACAAATGGTGCTGACGCGGTCGTTGACGGGGTCGATCACTTCAAAAATTTCATCGCCGACGTCTACCCGCTCACCGGCTTTACGCAGGTAACTGATCACCCCGGCGTGGGGCGCGAACAGCAACTCGGTGCCTTCGAAAGGCACGCCCTCGCAGGCCTCGTACTGGGGCGCGGGCCATTCGCCCTTGATCAGCCCCTGCTCGGCGAGAAACGCGAGAATGCCTTCGGCGTGGAAGATGGCTTCGTCACGCCCGGTATCGGCCTGGCCGCCCAGCTCCAGGGTGGTCGCCAGGCACGCCAGCGGGATCTGCGCTTCGGGGAACGCTCGCGACAAACGCAGCCACGGCAACGAACAGGCCTCGTCGAACGAGCTGCCGCCGGAATCTTCCGCCAGCAGGCCGACCTTCACATTCAAATGCGCCGCCAGCGAACGCCACTGCGGCCAGTGCTGGGGCAATGCGTACATGTGCAGCGCGGCTTCGGCGTCGCAATGCAGGTCGAGGACGATGTCGGCAGTGCAGGCATGGCTCAACAGTACGCGCTGCATGCCCTGCAACTGGCTGCCGGGTTCGGGCAAGGCGTTAAGCGCGTCGCTCATGGCCTGGCGAATCAGACGCACATTGGCATGGGGATCATCGCCAAGCCTGCCGTGCAGCAGTTGCGTCACCGGCTCGCTGAGTTCGACGAAATCACGGTTGAAATTCTTGCCGCTGCCCACTTCGAAACGGCCCTGGTGGCTGCCTTGCAACAGCTGGCCCAGGCCCATCGGGTTGGCCACCGGCACCAGCTCGATCACCCCGTTAAGGGCGCCTTGCTGTTCCAGTTCGGTGAGGCGTTTTTTCAGCTCCCAGGCGGCGCGCATGCCGGGCAGTTCATCGGCGTGCAGGCTGGCCTGGATATAGGCCTTGCGCTCGCCGCTGCCAAAGCGAAACACGCTCAGTTGGCGCTCGCAGCCCAGGTGGCCCCAGGGCAACAGGTGATCGATACGTTCCATATCAGTGCTTCCGTGGAGCCAGGTAGCTCAGCCAGCGGCGCTCGGCCAACTTGAACAGGCGCACCAGGATGAAGGTCAGGCACAGGTAGAACACGCCGGCGGTGATGTAGGCTTCGAACGGCAGGTAATACTGCGCGTTCACCGTGCGCGCGGCACCGGTGATGTCGATCAGCGTGACGATGGACGCCAGGCTCGTGGTCTGCAGCATCATGATCACTTCATTGCTGTATTGCGGCAGCGCACGGCGCAGGGCCGACGGCAACAGGATGCGGCGGTACAGCTTATAGCGCGACATGCCCATGGCCTTGGCCGCTTCGATCTCGCCATTGGGCGTGGCCTTGAGGCTGCCGGCGATGATCTCGGCGGTGTAGGCGCTGGTGTTGATCGCAAAGGCCAGGCACGCGCAGAACGTGGCGCTCGACAGCCACGGCCAGAGGAAGCTTTCGCGTACAGCTTCGAACTGGGCCAGGCCGTAGTAGATCAAAAACAGCTGCACCAGCATCGGCGTGCCGCGAATCACGTAGGTATAGAGCCAGGCGATGCCGTTGACGACCGGCTGTTTGGACACGCGCATCAGGCCCAGGGGCAAGGCGGCGAGCAGGCCGAAGAACAACGAAATGGCGAGCAGTTTGAGGGTGGTCAGCAGGCCGCCGAGGTACAGCGGCATGGCCTCCCAGATGACGTTGTAGTCGAAGATCATAGATCGGCCGCCCTTACGCCTACCGAGTAGCGCTTCTCGAGGTAACGCAAGGTCAGCAACGACACGCTGGTGATCACCAGGTACATCGCCGCCACCGCGAGGAAGAAGGTAAAAGGCTCACGGGTGGCGTCGGCCGCCTGTTTGGCCTTGAACATCATGTCTTGCAGGCCCACCACTGAAATCAGCGCGGTGGCCTTGGTGAGCACCAGCCAGTTGTTGGTAAACCCGGGGATTGCCAGCCGAATCATCTGCGGCACCATCACCCGGAAAAACACCTGGAAAGCGCTCATGCCATACGCAAGGCCGGCCTCGGCCTGACCCTTGGGAATGGCCATGAAGGCGCCGCGGAAAGTTTCCGACAGGTAGGCGCCAAAGATGAAACCCAGGGTGCCAATGCCGGCGGCCATGGGGTTCAAGTCGATATAGTCGTCAAAGCCGAGCATCGGCGCGACGCGGTTGAGCAGGTCCTGACCGCCGTAGAAAATCAGCAGGATCAGCACCAGGTCGGGGATCCCGCGGATCACCGTGGAGTACAAGTCACCCAGCCAGGCCAGCCAGCGCACCGGCGACAGGCGCAGCGCGACCCCGATCAGACCCAGAACAATGGCCAAGGCCATCGACGACAAGGCGAGCTGAAGCGTCAACCATGCGCCATCGAGGATAACGGCCCCGTAGCCTTTCAACATGATTCAGGTCCTCGAAAAGGGGGATGAAAAAATGGCGCAAACTTCAGAATGCTCTGTTGCTTGCGCCATTGGGGACGGACAGCTACGACGGTTTACTTGGTTTCAGGACCGTAAATGTCGAAGTTGAAGTACTTTTTCTCGATGGCCTGGTACTTGCCGTTGGCACGGATCGCGGCAATGGCTGCGTTGATGCGGTCGAGGTTTTCCTTGTCGCCTTTACGTACCGCGATGCCTACGCCGTCGCCGAAGTATTTGACGTCGGTAAAGGCCGGGCCCACGAACGCGTAGCCTTTGCCGGCGTCGGTCTTGAGGAAACCGTCTTCGAGCAGGGTGGCATCGGCCACGGTGCCGTCGAGGCGACCGGCCGCCACGTCCAGGTAGATTTCGTTCTGGGTGCTGTAACCCTTGATGTCGGCACCTTTTGGCGCCAGTACTTCACGGGCGAAACGGTCGTGGATCGAGCCACGCTGTACGCCGATCTTCTTGCCCTTGAGTTCGTCCAGGCTGTCGCTGACGGTGGTGCCTTCCTTCAATACCAGGCGCGCCGGGGTCAGGTAGTAGCGGTTGGTGAAGTCCACGGACTTCTTGCGGTCGTCAGTGATGGACATGGACGACAGGATCGCGTCGATCTTGCGCACTTTCAGCGCAGGGATCAGGCCGTCGAATTCCTGCTCGACCCAGGTGCACTTGACCTGCATCTCTTCGCACAGGGCGTTGCCGATGTCGTAGTCAAAGCCGACGATGCTGCCATCCGGCGCCTTGGAGGCAAACGGAGGGTAAGCCGCTTCGATACCAATTTTCAGAGGCTTGCCTTCAGCGAAAGCCTGCATCGACAACACGGACAGCGCCAGGGCGCCCAACAGCACGAGTTTCTTCATCATGGGACTCCATCGGTATAGGGCAAAACAGCAGTATGAGCCATGGCCCACGATGCGGCGAATAGCGGCGCTGCGTCCATGCTCAGGCACAGCCTGCGACGACGAGCGAGTGATCGGCATTCTAACGACAGGCCGGAAGCCGATATTTCTTCAATGCGACAACAATTTACAGAAGCACTGAGAAAGCGGTTCCAGCACATTGACAGCCTCTGACTTTTATGCAGAGACAAAAGACATTAAACCTGTTGATGCTGCAAATTGCGGGCCTATTATTCGCAAACCCTTCTGGCACGGCAAGTGCGGTGTTAAATCTTATTTCAGAGGGGGGATGGGGTGCGGTTTTTTGGAGCGAGGGTGTAGGGGGATGCCTCAGGTTTGGGCGGCGGGTTACACATTTGCGCTGGGCGGTAACGCCTGGACGTCGGCCACTGCAGAAGTGGATATTTATTGGTAATAGAGAGATCGGCCCTGGAAATGTGATTCAAAAAATGTGGGAGGGAGCAAGCCCCCTCCCACATTGGAGTTTCTGTGTTGGCCGAGCCTTAGGCGGCGTTCATGGTCTTGTGGGTCTCGATCAATTGCGCCACCACACCCGGATCAGCCAGGGTGGAGATGTCCCCCAACCCGTCGTACTCAGCCGTGGCAATCTTGCGCAGGATGCGCCGCATGATTTTCCCCGAACGCGTCTTCGGCAAGCCCGGCGCCCACTGGATCACGTCCGGCGAGGCAATCGGGCCGATCTCCTTGCGCACCCAGTTCTTCAGCTCCAGGCGCAGCGCTTCGTTCGGTTCTTCGCCATTTTTAAGGGTGACGTACACATAGATGCCCTGCCCCTTGATGTCGTGCGGCACGCCCACCACCGCCGCTTCCGCGACTTTCGGGTGCGCCACCATGGCACTTTCAATCTCCGCCGTGCCCATGCGGTGGCCGGACACGTTCAGCACGTCGTCCACCCGCCCAGTGATCCAGTAGTAGCCGTCCTCGTCACGCCGCGCACCGTCGCCGGTAAAGTACATGCCACGGAAGGTCTTGAAGTAGGTGTCCACAAACCGGTCATGGTCGCCAAACAGCGTACGCGCCTGGCCCGGCCAGGAATCGAGAATCACCAGGTTGCCTTCGGCGGCGCCTTCGATCAGGTTGCCCAGGTTATCCACCAACGCTGGCACCACGCCAAAGAAGGGCCGCGCCGCCGAACCCGGCTTGAGCGCATGGGCGCCCGGCAGCGGGCTCATCATGTTGCCGCCGGTTTCGGTCTGCCACCAGGTGTCGACAATCGGGCAACGGGATTGGCCGACGTTCTTGTAGTACCAGTCCCACGCTTCGGGGTTGATCGGCTCACCCACCGAACCGAGCAGACGCAGGCTGCTGCCGTCGGCGCCTTCGCAGGCAGCGGTGCCCGAGGCCATCATTGCGCGGATCGCGGTGGGTGCGGTGTAGAGGATATTGACCTTGTGCTTGTCGACGATCTTCGCCACCCGGGTGATGTCCGGGTAATTCGGCACGCCCTCGAACAACAAGGTGGTCGCGCCATTGGCCAGCGGGCCGTAGACAATGTAGGTGTGGCCGGTGACCCAGCCGACGTCGGCGGTGCACCAGTAGATTTCGCCCGGACGGTAGTCGAACACGCGCTCATGGGTGAGCGCCGCGTACAACAGGTAGCCGCCGGTGGTGTGCTGCACGCCCTTAGGCTTGCCAGTGGAGCCGGAGGTATAAAGGATGAACAGCGCTTCTTCAGCGCCCATCTCTTTGGGCGCACACACGGTGCCGGCCACTTTCATCAGGTCTTCGTACCAGATGTCGCGATGCTGGTTCCACTTGATCGCGCCATTGGTGCGCTTGCACACGATGACCTTCTGGATGCTGCTGGTTTCCGGGTTGGTCAGCGCGTCGTCGACGTTGGCCTTGAGCGGAATCTTCTTGCCGGCACGGATGCCTTCGTCGGCGGTGATCACCACCTTCGACTTACAGTCGATGATGCGACCGGCCAGGGCTTCCGGGGAAAAACCACCGAACACCACCGAGTGGATCGCGCCGATGCGGGTACAGGCCAGCATGGCGACCACGGCTTCGGGGATCATCGGCATGTAGATGGTCACCACGTCGCCACGGTGCACGTCCTGGCCACGCAGGGCGTTGGCGAACTTGCAGACCTGCTCATGCAGCTCGCGGTAAGTGATGTTGCGGCTCTCGGCAGGGTCATCGCCCTCCCAGATGATCGCGATCTGGTCGCCACGCTCGGCGAGGTGACGGTCCAGGCAATTGTAGGAAACGTTCAAGGTGCCATCGGCGAACCACTTGATGTCGACATGGTGATCGTCGAACGAAGTCTGCTTCACCGTGGTGAAAGGCTTGATCCAGTCCAGACGCTGGGCTTGCTCGCGCCAGAAGCCATCGGGATTGACCACCGACTGCTGGTACATCGCCTTGTAGGTCGCCTCGTCGGTCAGCGTGTTGGCTGCTACTTCGGGACGAACGGGGTACAGGGAAGCCGCACTCATCTTTCTTACCTCGGTGACATAGTTGTTGTTGTATGGCCCCGTTGTAGCCGGGCCAGACCTATAGAACCATTCGACGATGGTAGTAACAAGACCCTACAAATTGCCCCGCCATAGCCCTTGCTGCTCTGGCCCGTGCCCCGTGGCGCTTTGCGACGTACTGAAAAAACCTTGATCGGCCGATTGTTACAAAAACCACCAAAAGTGTTTATCAAAAGCACGGGTATATGAACAACGCCCGCACGCCTAAAATCAACTCCGCCAACAAGGCACCGCGATTAACAACGCAACAGCCCCCACCAAGGCCACGTTAATCCGAACTTCCCAACTCTCAAGTGACACGCGTGGCCTCACAAGGGCCTCGTGACCCCTCTCGCCCTGAAAAAGGTAGACAGACCCGATGAAAGTTTTATTGATCATGACCCTCAGCAGCCTGTGCGCCACCGCCGCCCTGGCCGACGAGGCCCCCACCGAACTGGCCGGCCGCGACGCGCCGATTGTTGAAGATTACAGCTACAGCACCCACCTCGATGTCGCCAAGGTGGTGCACATGAGCAACGTTCCCGACGTATGTCGCGTGGTACCGGTGCAAATGGAATATGACGATTCCCAGGGTCAGCGGCATATTCTCAAGTACCACGTGATGGGCGGCGGTTGCTCCAACGGATAAGCGGATTCTTGCTCGCCGCAGGACAGCGCTCTTGCGGCCAAGAGCCTCTTCTGACTTGGAACACGATTCAGGAGCTGCCACCAATCCCATTGTGGGAGCGGGCTTGCTCGCGAAGGCGATAGTCGACACACCACCACAATCTTCGCCAAATGCCCTACCCCCGGCATCAACAAACACCCCCACCACCCCTCAAAAATTTCCAGCCTCGCTAACCCCCTGTAAATCCTCGCCTTAGCCCAAATACCCGCCTGCCTGCGCCCCCACCGTGACCATCCGCCACAACACAAAGCCGAATTTTTCCCTATAATGCGCGGGTAAATCGGGCCTGCAATATCCCTTTACACAGGGACGAAGAGCCAGACCTGAGGCATCGCCAGGGCAAGCACCTGCACCTGCGCCCCTCAAGCCTCACGCAGCACCCGTTAGCCCATTCCGTTTTTTGCCTGCGCGAGCTGTTGCAACAAACGATTCCTTAAGATCCACCGCGGCCCGAGGGCCGTGTGAACACCCAACCATCCGGTTTCACACGGGCACCTTTGCGCCCTCACGCAGGAGACGACACGTCATGCTGAGCTGGGACGAATTCGACAAAGAAGAAGACGGCGAAGTCGCCACCAAAGGCGCCAATGCCGGCCACGCCACCGAAGCCAACATGGACCGCCTCGACGGTGCCGGCGCCGCAGCCGCCATCGAAGCCCGCGCCGTCACCGCCAGTGACTCCGCCGCCATCGTGCGCGCCAAGGCAGCGCTGGACAAACTAGACGTCGCCGAAGGCCTCGCCGAACTCGAAGGCTCCGCCGCCCGCGTCGCTGTCGACGAAAAGCGCATGATCAACTGCCGCGCCGACCTCAACCAGCTCGTGCCTTTCAAATACGACTGGGCCTGGCAAAAGTACCTCGACGGCTGCGCCAACCACTGGATGCCGCAAGAGGTCAACATGACCGCCGACATCGCCCTGTGGAAAACACCCGAAGGTCTCACCGACGACGAACGCCGCATCGTCATGCGCAACCTCGGCTTCTTCTCCACCGCCGATTCGCTGGTCGCCAACAACCTGGTGCTGGCCGTGTACCGCCTGATCACCAACCCGGAATGCCGCCAGTACATCCTGCGCCAGGCCTTTGAAGAAGCGATCCACACCCACGCGTATCAGTACTGCATTGAATCGTTGGCCATGGATGAAGGTGAAATCTTCAACATGTACCACGAGATTCCATCGGTCGCCAAAAAGGCCGCCTGGGGTTTGAAGTACACCCGTTCGATCTCCGATCCGAAGTTCGAAACCGGCACCGTCGACACCGACAAAGAGCTGCTGCGCAACCTGGTTGCCTACTACTGCGTATTGGAAGGCATCTTCTTCTACTGCGGCTTCACCCAGATCCTCTCCATGGGCCGCCGCAACAAAATGACCGGCGTGGCGGAACAGTTCCAGTACATCCTGCGTGACGAGTCGATGCACCTGAACTTCGGTATCGACGTGATCAACCAGATCAAAATCGAAAACCCGCACCTGTGGGATGCCGAGATGAAGGAAGAAGCGACCCAGATGATTCTGCAGGGGACGCAACTGGAGATTGAATATGCTCGCGACACCATGCCGCGCGGTGTACTCGGCATGAATGCGGCAATGATGGAGGACTACCTCAAGTTCATTGCAAACCGTCGTCTGTCGCAGATTGGGCTTAAAGAAGAGTATCCAGGCACCACCAACCCGTTCCCGTGGATGAGCGAAATCATGGATTTGAAGAAAGAGAAAAACTTCTTCGAAACCCGCGTGATCGAGTACCAGACCGGCGGCGCGCTGAGCTGGGATTGAAGTTAGAACCATCAAAAGAGCTGCCCATTGAGCGGCTCTTTTTTTGCAAATAGAATTTAGAAGGTCGATTCAGCAAATGGAAATGCTTTACTCCACCCTGATCATAATCACCGCAATCGGACTGGCCACCTGGATGTTTCTCGGTGGGTTTGTCTTCAGGAAACCGTTTGTCCTCTGCATCATAGGTTTTATCCTGGCCATCGCGGGTGGATACCTGTCCTATAGTTTGCAAGAAGCCGCCGCTAACGTCGAAGTAGCTAAATACTTTACCAACCTTAAGCTGGCCGCCGCGCTTGTCAGCTATACCATTGCGGCAGCCGGCGGTAGTTTGATTGCAAGCGGCATCGTGCTGAAAGCCCAACATCTAGCCAAAGCAGACAAACTTTCTGCAAAGCGTGGAGTAGGCCTTGTCGTCTACAACATTGAAAGGATCCAACAGCATGCGCAACAGCTACTGGATAACTCCACGGGGCTAACGATCGCACAGCAGAAAGAACAGCTTATCAACCTGCGCTGGCAGTTATGCGAGCAACAAGCTGCGTTGGACAAGGCGCGTGAACGACTGGAACAAATGGACTATCTATAAGGCCAGCCATTTCTTGAAGTACATCACGTCAAGCACCTCGCCCAGAAGGGTTCGGATCGCATCTCCAATGCTGTAGCCTTGTGCCCCAATTGCCATCAGCGTTGTCACCGGTCGAGCGACCGGGATGCTTTCACTGAAGCGCTTTACGCCAAAGTCGGAAGATTGGCACGGGAGTAAACTCCTGCGGTCACACCTGATGCACCTTCAAACATATTCGATAGGACCGAGGCCAACCCGTGAACCCAGACATGCTCGAAGCCGGCCCCGCTGACGCCAAAGTACTCTCTGTCTTTGACTTCGACGGCACCCTCACCCACCACGACAGTTTCGTGCCCTTTCTCAAGTTCGCTTTCGGCACGGGCGCGTTCTATGGCCGCATCGTGAAGCTGGCGGTGCCGGGGCTGCGTTTTCTGGTGCGGCAGATCAGTCGGGATGAGTTGAAGGCGCAGTTGATCCGCACCTTTATGGCCGGGGTGGAGAAGACGTGGGTGCAGCGCAAGGCCGAGGAGTATTGCCAGCGCAATTGGGCACGCTTGATGCGCCCGGCGGGTGTGTTGTCGGTGGAGCAGGAGTTGGGGTCGGGGGCGGTGGTGACGCTGTGTTCGGCGTCACCGGCGTTGGTGTTGCAGCCGTTTGCCGATCGGCTGGGGATCCGCTTGATCGGGACCGAGCTTGAGGTGGTGGACGGCGTGCTGACCGGCAAGCTCACGGGCAATAATTGCCGTTGTGAGAACAAGGTGCTGCGCCTTGAAGCAGTGTATGGAGACCTGGGGGCCTATCGGCTCAGGGCCTGGGGCGACACGCGCGGGGATCGGGAGTTGCTGGCGGCGGCGCAGGATGCGCATTTTCGGCATTTTCATGCAAAGAAGAAGCGGCGGCCGCGGTTGCCGCGTTGATGCGCGAGGTGGGGGTTGGCGGTGGACCCAGGCGATATCATCGCTGCCTCGCGGGGCTCGACAGCTCTTATCAAACACAAAATAACTTTTTGATTTAAAACCTGAAATTCCAGGCAGCCACATTCCTGTGGCGAGCAGGCTTGTCCTGCGTTGGGCTGCGCAGCAGCCCCAAAACCGTGCTCCGGGCAGCGTCAGTTACACCATGTTTCCCTTGATTGGGGGCGCTGCGCACCCCAACGCGGGGCAAGCCCGCTCGCCACATAGGCTCCAGTTTTCTGCGCGACAGCGTTAAGTCGAAGACTTGGCGGAGCCTCCCACATTTTTGCTCTGCGTCAGTCTGATAGTTGCGTAGTATCGGGCTATCCCTCTCACGGACCCGAGCCCCATGAAGTTCGATACGGCCTATAGCCTGAGTCTCGATGACAAGCTGTCGATCTACGACGTGCGAGACCTGAATTTCGACGAAACCGCCGCCTACGATTCCGACAAGGACAGCTTCCTGTGCCCCAACGATGCATGCCGGGCTGCGTTCGAGGCGGGCAATACGCTGGCCACATTCAACGCGAAAAACGTCAACTACCTGCGCACGCCTCACTTCAAGAACAGGACCGGCACCCAGCATATCGACGGCTGTCGCTATGCCAGCCTGCACAAGGCCGCGAGCGGAGAAAGCGACGACGCGCGCGAGGATAATTTCCCCTCGGAATTTGTGTTGACCCGTCGCAGCTACCCGCGCAAAACGACAGTTGCCGGCAGCGAGGGGCAGGCCTTGCCTGAGCCTGCGAACCCGTCCGCCAGCCGCGTCAGCCTGCCCGTGAGTTCAAGCGACACCACCCCGGACAAGACCAGCGTGTTCGCCCACCCGGTGGAATGTTACGTGTCGAACATCGACGACAAGGACCGGCTCAAGGCGATGCCGCTGAAGATTGGCGAGCACACCGCGACCTATTGGACTTTTTTCAAGAAGATCGAATACCTGCAGGACAACAAGGGCCTGATCTACTGGGGCAAGATCAAGGCCATCAAGGACTACACCAGCAGCTTTCGCATCGACTTCGAAAAGAAGGTGTGGCTCGACAAAAAGCCATATTCGGTCAACGTGTACCTGAGCAAAAAACTCATCGAGAACTACCGCAAGCGCACGGCGTTCCTGGAACAGATCAAAGCGGCGGCGAGCAGTGAGCAGGCGTTGTATTGCTTCTTCTACGGCGTGACGCCGGAGCTGAAACAGGTGCCGAGCAAAAAGAACCCCGAGCAGACGTTCGGGGTGTTCAGCGCGAATATCGAGAACCTGGATCATCTGATTATTCGGGAAGCGCCGGGGCTGCAGACGCTTTAAGCAGTAGCGCGTGCACACGGCACATTTGCCCAGTAGATGAACGGCGCAAACAACTGTACAAAAAACCAGTATAGTTTGCCTTCCCGTCGAATCCTGGAGAAACCCCAATGTCCTCTCTGGCAATGAGCTCGTTCGTAGACCAGCAGATCGTCCTGCACCAATTCACCGCCAAACACAGCGTACAGGCCCGTGCCATGCTGGGATGGAGCCACGAAGACCTGGCCCGCCAGGCCGGGGTTTCGGTGGTGTCGGTGCAACAGTTTGAAAGCCGCGCGCAGGTGGACGATGAGGTCCGCCTGGCGCTGGCGTTTCGGTTGGAGGCTGAAGGCCTGGTGTTCTTCCCGGGGTTTGCGCCGGGGTGGGGGATGAGTGTGCGCCGGTTTGATACCGCCGCGCCCGAGCCGGCCGCCCCAGGCATCCTCTCGAGGTTCATGGGTTCAACAGTGTCATCAATTGACTCATCAACCCCTCAACCGAATGGTGCGTAGTATCCAATCAAATAACCGTACACTTCAGCGGTTTCAACCAGCGTTCATGCCGACACGCACTGCACAGGCTGTGGTTGCTGCCATGGTAGCGCGCGGCCCAGGCCAGGAATGCCGTGCTGTCAGCATGGCGGCTGCCGCCTTCCCAGTATCTGGTCACCGTAGCGCCGCACTTCCCGCAGGCGCAGGCGGTGCAGTCGGGTTTGCGGGCAAAGGCTCTGGAATATCACTTGGGCAAAACAGAAGATCATCGCATCGCCCCAGCCACAAAGTGAGCCGGATAGCACACCCTTCATGGCCGTGCCGTGATCAGGTCGCACTCCCCTGCCGCTTGTGGCAACGCTGAAACACCGTGAAAAATCATTTTCCGAAGGTGTCCGTCGCCTCAGCTTGAGACGCGCGCCTGCGCACCTTGAGTCTCCACCTCCAGCCACCACGCGTGCCCGCGTTCCGGTTGATTCAGGCTGAACGCCTGCCCCATTGGCGGCGTGGTAATCGACACGTTGCGCTCCCAGGCCAGGGCCATGATGCGGTCGAAAGGTTCGTGCCAGGCGTGGAACGCCAGATCGAATGTGCCGTTGTGAATCGGCAGCAGCCAGCGGCCCCTGAGGTCGATGTGGGCCTGCAGGGTTTGCTCCGGTTGCATGTGCACGTGGGGCCAGTCGACGTTATAGGCGCCGGTTTCCATCAGCGTCAGGTCGAACGGGCCGTACTGCTCGCCGATGCGTTTGAAGCCGTCGAAATAGCCGGTGTCGCCACTGAAGAAAATGCGCCGCGCAGCATCGATCATCACCCACGAACACCACAGGGTCTGGTTGCTATCAAACAGCCCGCGCCCGGAAAAGTGCTGGGCGGGCGTGGCCACGAAACGAATGCCCTCCACCTCCGTCCCTTCCCACCAGTCGAGTTGTCGCACTTTGCTGGCGTCCACTCCCCATTTAACCAACGTGTCGCCCACGCCGAGCGGTGCCAGAAAGTAACGGGTCTTGTCGGCCAGTTGGATGACGGCTTTGCGGTCCAGATGATCGTAATGGTTGTGGGACAGAATCACCGCCTCCAGTGGCGGCAGCGCGGCAAGGCTGATGGGCGGCTGATGAAACCGCTTGGGCCCGGCCCAACTGAAAGGCGATGCGCGCTCGGCAAACACCGGGTCGGTGAGCCAGAACTTGCCGCGCATTTTCAGCAACACGGTGGAGTGTCCCAGGCGAAACACGCTGTGGTCGGGCGCGGCCAGCAGTTGCTCACGCGTCAAGGGTTGCACCGGGATCTCCCTCACCGGCCGTGTGTTGCGCGGTTTGTGGAACAGCATCTTCCAGAAGATGCCCAGGGTTTTGCCAAACCCGCCGTGGGGCACCCGGGTGCCGTTGCTGAACTGCCCCTGTGCCTGCTCGGCAGGCGCGGTGTCTTGGGATGAGGTGGTGGCCATTACAACAAAGCTCCTGCGAACTGCGGGAAAATTACACTGCACAGTGTAGTTTCAAGATTGCAACAAAACCCGGAGCAAGTAAACTGCCGAGTGTAATTTCTCTCGGAGCCAATCGCCCGCCATGACTGCCCCCCAACGCCTCACCGACCGCAAGCGCGAAGCCATTGTGGCGGCGGCCATTGCCGAGTTTCGCGCCAATGGGTTCGAGGTCACCAGCATGGACAGGATTGCCGCCACCGCCGGAGTCTCCAAGCGTACGGTGTACAACCACTTCCCCAGCAAAGAGGAGCTGTTCGCCGAGATCCTCCATCAACTCTGGGCCAGCAGCGTCGCGCAACTCGACGTCAGCTACGCCGGCGACCGCCCGTTGCGTGAGCAACTGCGCGGCTTGCTCGCCGCCAAGATGCAGATGATGTCGGACGCCAACTTCCTCGACCTGGCACGCGTGGCCATCGCCGCCACCATCCACTCGCCGGAGCGCGCACAGGATATGGTCAACCGCTTGAGCTCGCGCGAAGAAGGCTTTACCCAATGGGTGCGCGCGGCCCGGGACGATGGCCGGCTCAGTTGCACCGACCCGGCGTTCGCCGCGCACCAGATCCAAAGCCTGCTCAAGGCCTTCGCGTTCTGGCCGCAGATCACCCTCGGCCAACCCACCCTGGAAGCGGCCGAACAGGCCCGCGTGATCGAGTCAGCCATCGACCTGTTCCTCGCGGGCTACGAAGTGCGCCCTGCTCACCCCGCAGGCGCTATCGCATAAGCGACATCCAAGGTCGCTTTTGACGCATTCGTAAACGGGTTTGCGCAAATGGCCTCCAAGGACACTGATTATTCCTTTACGAATAACTGACAATATTCTCCGGCATTATCCGATCAACGGTTGATCCAGCGAACGCGCACCGCCGTACCTGTAAAAAATCAGCTGGGCCAGGAATTTATGGAAAACAGACGAGGCAAAGGACTTTCATTTGCCAGGCGTATCTACCAGCCAAGGATCATCGGCCTGGGTGTCGGCAGCATCAGTGTCACCGGTGCGTTATACCCGCTGGCCATGCCGGGTTGGGTGTGGGCGTTTCTGCTGTTCAACGGATTCATATGGGGGCACGCGGCGTACCAGTTGTCGACCCGTTCGCAATTTCCCTACCAGGCCGAACAACGCAACTTTCTGTACGATTCGGTGTTCGGCGGCTTCTGGGTCGCCGCCGTGCAATTCACGCCGCTGACCACCGTGACCATCCTGTCGATGATCACCATGAACAATGTCGCCGCCGGCGGCAAACGCCTGTTCCTGCGCGGCCTTCCGGCCCAGGGCGTCGGCATCGCCGTAGCATGGGCGCTGTTCGGTGTGCGCTTGAACCCCGATGTCAGCCGGCTGCAGGTCTACAGCTGCCTGCCGATGCTGACGCTCTACCCCATGGCCATCGGCATGGTCTGTTACCAATTGGCGATCAAACTGTCGGAACACAAACGCGCGCTCGGCGCCCTGAGCCGCACCGACAGCCTCACCGACCTGCTCAACCATGGCTCCTGGAAAGACCTGCTGCACCTCAAGTTCCACGAGTGCCAGCAGCAGCGCAGCCACGCCACCATTGCGCTGATCGATATCGACCACTTCAAGCAGATCAATGACACCCACGGCCACATCGTCGGCGATACGGTGCTGCGCGAGCTGAGCCTGGAACTGCGACGCAAGCTGCGGGAAAAGGACCTGGCCGGGCGTTACGGCGGCGATGAGTTCTGTGTGATTCTTCCGCAAATGCCGTTGGCTGAAGCCGCGCAGATCATGGAACGCATGCGCGAGACCTTCAGCAATTACCGTCATCCGCAGATTCCCGAATTAAGGGTCAGCCTGAGCATCGGCCTGGCGGATTTCCAGCCCTTCTTCAGCGATGCCTCGATGTGGCTGAATGCGGCGGACCGCGCGCTGTACGACGCCAAGGGCACCGGACGCAACCGGGTCAAAGTCAGCGACCAAGTGATTGCCCATTTCGCCTGAAGTCGTCGTACGACACCTCGTCAGAATCTTCTTTCATCGCGCCACGGCGACAGCATAATGCCACCATCGGTCACCTGCCCAAAAAAGGTCCTGCCCCTGGGGCGAACTAGTTGTCAGGCTGATCACTCATAAGCCCGTTCCACCTTCTGTCGGCATCAGGAAGTCGACAATGAGCACGTCCGCCGTAGGCCAAGCGCCAAACGGGGCAAGCGCCAATCCATGGATAACTCCCGACGTTGCTTGTCCGAGCACTGCACATGCTATTCAACGCCTACAAAAAAACCATCACCGCCCTGCAACACACCCTTGCCCAGCAATCCAGCCTGCTCGACGCCATCGAGCGCTCCATGGCCGTGATCGAATTCGACCTGCAAGGCACCGTGTTGCGCGCCAATGACAATTTTCTGCAAACCATGGGCTACCGCGCCGAGCAAGTCATCGGCCAGTCGCACCGCCTGTTCTGCACCCCCGAATTTGCCCGCAGCGCGCAATACAGCCAGCTGTGGACCCAACTGCGCAATGGCCAGTTTCAGTCCGGCACCGTTGAGCGGCTGAGCAGCAATGGCCAGTCGGTGTGGCTGGAAGCCAGCTACAACCCGGTGCGCGACGACGCGGGCACTGTGATCAAAGTGGTGAAGTACGCCCTGGACGTGACCCCACGCTTGCAGGCCGAAAGCGAGGCCAACGCCAAACTCGAAGCCATCGGCCGCGCCATGGCGGTGATCGAGTTCAACCTCGACGGCACCATCATCACTGCCAACGAGAATTTCCTGGCGCGCATGGGCTACAGCCTGGCGCAGATTCAGGGCAAGCATCACCGCCTGTTCTGCACGCAGGAATCAGCCAACAGCGCGGCCTATGCCGATTTCTGGAAGCGCCTTAACCAGGGCGAACTGTTCAGCGGCCAGTTCGAGCGAATCGACAAAAACGGCCAGAGCGTGTGGCTCGAGGCCAACTACAACCCGGTGTACGACGCCAGCGGGCGCCTGTGCAAAGTGGTGAAGTTCGCTTCCGACATCACCGCCCGCGTGCAACAACATGCCGCCGACGCCGCGAGTGCGGCGCAGGCGTATCACATCTCCGTCAGCACCCGCGACATCGCGGAAAAAGGCGCCGAGGTGATTCAGCAATCGGCCAGTGGCATGCGCGAAATCGCCGCAGACATCGACGGTTCGTCGCAACTGATCGCCAAACTGGGCGAGCGTTCGCAGCAGATCACCGCCATCGTCAACACCATTCGCGGGATTGCGGATCAGACCAACCTGCTGGCCCTCAACGCGGCCATCGAGGCGGCACGGGCCGGCGAACAGGGCCGCGGCTTTGCGGTGGTGGCCGATGAAGTACGGCAACTGGCGGCCCGCACCAGCGGCTCCACCACGGAAATTTCCGGCATGATCGCAATGATCCAGGAAGAGACCCGCCAGGCCATCGACAGCATGGACGGCACCCGCGACCGCGCAGCCCTCGGCGTGGACCTGGCCAACCGCGCCGGCACGGTGATCCTGCAAATTCGCCAGGGCACCAGCGAGGCGGTGCAGGCGGTGAGTGCGTTTGCCGGTGAGCGGGTCAGCAACTGAGCCTGCTTGATCTGCCAAACGGTGCCAATGCCAAATGGTGCCTAATGTGGGAGGGGGCTTGCTCCCTCCCACATTTGAACTTGCTCTCACATTGGGAATTGCTGCACATCCGAGTCCGCATACCTCAATTGGGCCTCGCTCCGGGCACGTGCTGCCCCAACTGCTCAAACAGCGTCACCACCGAACGCAACGCCCGGCAATCCGGGCGTGTCAGCAGCCACAGCGCGGTATCGTGCCCCGCCAGCGCAGGGCCCAGGGGTTGCAGTTGCGCGTCCAGTAAAAAGTCCGGCAAGGCCGCCACCCCAAGCCCGGCCCGCACCAGTTCGGTCACCGAGAGCATGCTGTTGCAGCGGTAGCTGAGGCGCACACCCGGCAGGTGTTCACGGCGCCAGGCCACGGTGGGGTGATCGGGCAGGAAATCATCCGGCGCGATCCAGTCCAGCTCGGCCAACGCGCGGCCCGCGTGCCGGCGCGCATAATCGGCGCTGGCACACACCCGATACGCCACGCTGCCCAGGTTGCGTCCTACCAGGTGCTGCGGCGGCGTCCGGGTCAGGCGCAGGGCAATGTCGGCATCGCGGCGGCTGAGGTTGGCAAAGTCATTCGACGTGCTCAGCTCCAGCGTCAGCGCCGGGTAAGCCGGCATGAACTGCGCCAGTGCCGGCAGCAGCAGGCTTTGCAGCACGGAGTCGGTGCAGGTCAGGCGCACCGTGCCGCTGATCACCTCGCCGCCCTGTTCCACTCCGATGCGCGCCGCTTCCAGGGCCTGCTCGGCACGTTCGGCCTGTTGCGCCAGGTTGCTCGCCAGGCCGGTGGGCAGGTAACCGGCGCGGCTTTTTTCAAACAGGGTCTGCCCCAGTGCCGCCTCCAGCCGCCGCACCGCGCGGAACACCGTGGACACATCCACCCGCAACAACGCCGCCGCCCGCGCCAAGCTGCCGCCGCGCACCAGCGCCAGGATAAGGGACAGGTCGGTGTAGTCAATTTGATAGTGCGTGGCTGCATTGAACATGTGGGCAAACGCCAATTTTGATTGCGTGAGCGCCAATCTATAGTGCGCATCAGGACACAACAAGCCATGGGATGCCTCTGATGAAAACCACCGCTCTGCACATTGCCCTGATCGGCGACTACAACCCGGATGTGATCGCGCACCAGGCGATCCCGCTCGCGCTGCAACAGGCCGCGCAAACCCTGGGCCTGACGGTGCACGTCAAGTGGCTCGCTACCGACACACTCACCTCCACGGCGCTGTTGCAGGGTTTCAACGGGTTCTGGTGCGTGCCCGCCAGCCCCTACCGCGACACGCAAGGCGCCTTGCGCGCGGTGCGTTTTGCCCTCGAACAGCGGCGCCCTTTCCTCGGCACCTGCGGCGGTTTTCAGCACGCAGTGCTCGAATATGCCCGCCATGTACTGGGCTGGACCGATGCCGAACACGGTGAACTGGCGCCGGATGCCCAGCGTGCGGTGATCGCGCCGCTTGGCTGCGCGTTGGTGGAGGCGATCGACACGATACGTTTGGTCCCCAACACCCGCATCGCCGATGCCTACGGCCAACTGGGTATCGAAGAAGGCTACCGCTGCCGCTATGGCATTAACCCCTCCTTCGAAAGTGCATTGCTGGAAGGCGATCTGATTGCCAGCGGCCACGACGCCGCCGGCGAGCCGCGCGCCGTCGAGCTGCTGAACCACCCGTTCTTCGTCGCTACGCTGTTCCAGCCTGAACGCGCGGCCCTCAAGGGCACCACGCCGCCCCTGGCGATGGCACTGCTCAGTGCCTGCCAGGCGCTTTCGGCATGATCGCCAACACACCCGCGCCGCCCTACTACGCGGTGATCTTCAGCTCGCTGCGCAACGAGGGGGACCAGGGTTACGGCCAGGCAGCCCTGCGCATGCTGGAACTGGCCCGCGAACAACCGGGGTTCCTGGGCGTGGAATCGGCGCGCGAGGACGGGCTGGGGATTACGGTTTCGTACTGGCGCAGCGAAGCGGCGATTCTGGCGTGGAAGCAAAACGCCGAGCACACGCAGGTACGCGAGCAAGGGCGCGCCAGCTGGTATTCGGCCTTTCATACGCGCGTGTGCAAGGTCGAAAGGTCTTACGCCTTTTCAGTCTGAAATGCATACATCTGTGGGAGGGGGCTTGCTCCCTCCCACAATTTGATCTTCACCGGGTTAAGAAAGACCATAAAACACCCCCCGCGCACGTTAATGTCGGTTTGGTGATAGCGCCGTTCACAATCACTTGTTAAAAAGGAAGCCTTCTCAAGTTACCTCCACGAAAGGACTTCGCTTATGCCTGTCACGTTTTCCAAGAGCGCTTTGCTGCTCGCACTGATGCTCGGTCTTGACCAGGCGCAGGCAGCCGACTCGATCAGCCCGGCCGAGTTGGCGACAAACGAAGGCATCCCCTACCCGGCCGTCATCGCCCACCGTGGTGCGTCCTACGATGCCCCCGAATCCACCGCTGCGGCTTATAAGGTCGCGCGCGACCTGGGCGCCGACTACCTGGAAATGGACCTGCAGCGCAGCAAGGACGGCGTGCTGTTCGCCCTGCACGACAATAACCTGCAGCGCACCACCGACGTGGCCACCAAGTTCCCCGAGCGCAAAGACGCGCCGGCCAACGAGTTCACCTGGAAAGAACTGCAAACCCTCGACGCCGGCAGCTGGTTCAACGCCGCTTACCCGGACCGCGCCCGCCCGGGCTTCGTCGGCCTGAAAATCCAGAGCCTTGACGACATCATCAAGATCGCCGAAGGCAACCCTCAGCACAAACCCGGCCTGTACATCGAGACCAAGGAGCCCAAGCAATTCCCGGGCATCGAAGCCGACCTCAAAACCAAGCTGCTGGACAAGGGCTGGCTGAGTTCCGCCGGTTCCAAGCTGGGCAAGAGCAACACTGGCGTCGGCCAGGGCAAGGGCCGCGTGGTGCTGCAAACCTTCGAGGTGTCGAGCCTCAAAGAGCTGCAAAAGGAAATGCCGAACACACCGAAGATTCTACTGCTGTGGGTGGGTGAAGGCAGCATCGAGCCGAAATCCAAACAGACCTTCGCCGAATCCGGCGAGCCGACCAAGGCCGCCTACTACGCCAAGCAAGAGCCGAAAGACGCCGCCGAGTTCGAAAAATGGGTCGATCAGGCCAAGGACCTTGGCGCCATTGGCACCGGCCCTTCGGCCGAGCTGACCCATCACGGTGACCAGAGCTACACCGACCTGGTCAAACCGGAAATGAACAAGCTGACCCACGACAAAGGCCTGCTGGTGCACGTCTACACCGTCGATGAGCCGGTGGATTTCGAAAAAGTGATGAACGCAGGCGTCGATGGCATTTTCACCAACCGCGCGGCCGAACTGCTGAAGTTCTACAAGCGCTGGCCGTCGTCCAGCGTGCAGGACCTGCTCAACGACTATAAATACTGAGGCATTGGTGTCAGTGCGCCATTAAGGATGAATTAAGTTGCGCTGGTTAATCTGGCGCCACTTAAACAGTTCACCCAAGAGGACACACCATGAAAACTTTGACTGCCCTGTTCGCTGCCACCGCCCTGACCCTGACCGCCGGTCTGGCTCAGGCGGATGTTCGTCCGGATCACATTGAAGGCCTGGTCAAGTCGGGCGCCGTGATGCCTTTCGACAAGCTCAACGCAGCAGCGGTGGCAACTCACCCTGGGGCTTCGATCACCGACACTGAGCTGGACACCAAACATGGCGTCGCCAACCAGTATGTCTACGAAGTGGACCTGACCGACACCACCGGCAAGCGCTTTGAAGTAAAGCTCGACGCCAAGACCGGTGCGGTATTGGAAAACAAGCAAGACACTTGAGTTGAATCCTTGAAAAACCGCGCCACCTTCGTGTGGCGCGGTTTTTTTATGGGCGCAGGAAAATTCCTACTTTATTGAATGAAATTACCCCTACTAGACCCAAGGTCGTTAAAATCCCCCGCATCGGGCAGGGAACCACGCCCCTCACGCTGCGCACAGAGGCTGCTGCATGGAACAAAAAGCTGCCGACATCGCTACCATTGGCCGGATCAGCGCCGTGCCCGCGATGCTTCAGGTCATCAGCGACATGACCGGCCTGCGCTTTGCTGCAGTGGCCAGAGTCACCGACGACACCTGGACCGCCTGCGCCGTGCTCGACCACCTGGAGTTCGGCCTCGGGGTCGGCGGCGAGCTGGACCTGACCACCACCATCTGCCACGAAATCCGCGGCTCCCATGTGTCCGTGGTGATCGACAAGGCCAGCGAAGACCCGCTTTATCAAGACCACCACACGCCGCGTATCTACCAGTTTGAAAGCTATATTTCAGTGCCGGTGTTCCGCACCGACGGGCGTTTTTTCGGCACCATCTGCGCCCTCGACCCCAACCCTGCCAACCTGCGCAGCAGCACGATCCAATCCACCATGGAATCGTTCGCGCGGGTGCTGTCGCTGCAGATCGAAGCCGAAGAAACACTGCAACATACCGAAGCGCAACTGCACGAAGAACGTGGCACCGCAGAGCTGCGCGAGCAGTTTATCGCGGTGCTGGGCCATGACCTGCGCAACCCCTTGTTCGCCATCAACTTCAGCGCCGAACGCCTGCTGCGCAAGCATTCATCGCCCGCCACCGACCCGCTGGTGCGGCACATTCTCACCAGCGGCCGGCGTGCCGCACAGTTGGTCGAGGACGTGCTGGATTTCGCCCGTGGCCGCATGGGCAGCGGCATTCCGCTGCACCTGAGCGATTGCGAAGGGTTGCAAAGCGCCCTGCAACACGTGGTATCCGAAGTGCAGAGCGTGCACGCCACGCGGGTGATTCGCGCCGATATCGGCGACCTGCGTGGCGTCCACGGCGACCGCGAACGCCTGGCGCAGTTACTGTCGAACCTGGTGGCCAACGCCATCCATCACGGGCGCCATGAGGGACCGGTGGAGGTCACGGCGAAGGTCGAGCATGGTTTGTTCACGCTCACGGTAAAAAATTCCGGGCAGATCAGCCGGCAGGCCTTGCCTCGCCTGTTCGAGCCCTACGCGCGCCCCGTCACCGACACCCCGCAAGCAGGCCTGGGCCTGGGTTTGTATATCGTCAAGCAGATTGCCGACGCCCACGGCGGGGATCTGGAGGTATCGACCTGCGAGCATTCGGGGACGTGCTTCACCTTCATGCTGACGACGCGCTGAGCAAGTTTTCAAAGCGTCACAAAATCGTCATCCAGCCTTGCAATGATTCGCGCATGCGAACCTGTGAAACGTCCTACAGGCGCTTTCCCTGCGAGACTCCATGAACCACAGCATTGACCACAGCCACCAGGATCCCGATCTGTTTGGCCTGCTTTACGGTTTCCGTTTTCGCCCCGGTGAAAAGGGCGAACAGATCGATTCCGCCACCGCTCTCCAGGCCCTGCAACAACCGGCCGACCCGGACGAGTTTTTGTGGCTGCACCTGAACCTGGCCCACGCCGCGTGCGAACGCTGGATGCAGGCGCACCTGGACTTGCCCGAGGAGTTCTTCGAAGCCCTGCACGAAGGCTCGCGCTCCACGCGTATCGAACATGTGGACTCGGCCTTGCTGGCGGTGGTCAACGACGTGGTGTTCAACTTCAGCAGCCTGGTGTCGTCAGACATTTCCACCTTGTGGGTATGCGCCCGCAGCCGCCTGCTGGTGAGCGCGCGCCTGCAACCGTTGCATTCGGTGGACAAGTTGCGTTCCTCGGTGAAGGCCGGTGAGGGCTTTCGCTCGCCGCTGGCGCTGCTGGTGCATTTGCTGCGCGACCAGGGCGAAGTGCTGACGCAGATCGTGCGCAAGACCAGCATCAGCGTCGACCATATCGAAGACCAGTTGCTGTCCTCGCAACTGGCCACCAACCGCGCCGAACTCGGTGCCGCGCGCCGCGTGCTGGTGCGACTGCAACGCCTGCTGGCGCTGGAACCGGGCTCGCTGCTGCGCCTGCTCAACCGCCCGCCGCAATGGCTGCAAAAGGAAGACGTGAAGGAGTTGCGCAAATCCACCGAGGAGTTCGCGCTGATCATCAATGACCTCACGGCCCTGGGCGAACGCATCAAGTTGTTGCAGGAAGAAATCGCCGCCAATCTCAACGAGCAGAGCAACCGCACGTTGTTCACCCTGACCGTGGTCACAGTGCTGGCGTTGCCGATCAACATCATCGCCGGTTTCTTCGGCATGAACGTGGGCGGCGTACCGCTCTCCCAGGACCCGGAAGGCTTCTGGATCCTGGTGGCGCTGGTGGCCACCTTCACCTTGATCGCCGGGCGATGGGCTTTTCGCAAACGCAAGGACTACTGATTGCAATGCAATCAACTGTGGGAGGGGCTTGCTCCCGATAGCGGTGGGTCAGTGACACATAAGTGCCTGACCCACCGCTATCGGGAGCAAGCCCCTCCCACATGGGTTTGGCGGTGAGTTCTGGACAAGTGGCAATTTCATTCGCAGGAACACTGACCTGTTGCAGTATCTCTGTAACATTTTGTAATGATCATGGGCGACATCCTTCCTCACACAGGATGCTCCGGCATGGCCACCCCTTCAATGACTGCCTCCACCACCGCTTCACACACCGACCCCAAGCCCCGACTGGACAAAAAACCCGGCCTGATCACCGTGATCATGTTCTTCGCCGTGCTTGCCATGGGCCTGTTGTTCACCGCCTACAGCCTGATGCACGACATGAAGGAAATGGGCGCCGTTGTCACCACCTGGACGCCGTTCCTGCTGCTGGGTGTGGCGTTGTTGATTGCGCTGGGTTTCGAGTTCGTCAACGGCTTCCACGACACCGCCAACGCGGTTGCGACGGTGATTTACACCAACTCGCTGCCGCCGCACTTTGCGGTGGTGTGGTCGGGGTTCTTCAACTTTCTCGGCGTGTTGCTTTCCAGCGGCGCGGTGGCGTTCGGCATCATCGCCCTGTTGCCGGTCGAGCTGATTCTGCAGGTGGGTTCCTCGGCCGGTTTTGCGATGATCTTCGCCCTGCTGATCGCGGCGATCCTGTGGAACCTCGGCACCTGGTGGCTGGGTTTGCCGGCCTCCTCTTCCCACACCCTGATCGGCTCGATCATCGGCGTCGGCGTGGCGAATGCCTTGATGCACGGGCGTGACGGCACCAGCGGCGTGGATTGGGGCCAGGCGATCAAGATCGGTTATGCGCTGTTGCTTTCGCCATTGATCGGCTTCGGCTTTGCCGCGCTGCTGTTGCTGGCCCTGCGCGCTTTCGTCAAGAATCGCGCGCTGTACAAGGCGCCCAAGGGCGACGCCCCGCCGCCGTGGTGGATTCGCGGCATGCTGATCGTCACCTGCACCGGCGTGTCGTTTGCCCACGGCTCCAACGACGGGCAAAAGGGCATGGGCTTGATCATGTTGATCCTGGTCGGCACCCTGCCGATGGCCTATGCCCTCAACCGCGCCATGCCCGCCGAGCAGTCGTTGCAGTTCGCGGCAGTGGCCGAGGTGACCCAAGTGGCGCTGGTGAAAAGCGCACCGCAGCCATTGCTCGCAGACCCGCGCCCGATCCTCTCCACCTACGTGCGCACCAAGGAGGCCACGGCGGAGCTGGTGCCGGCGCTGGCCGCCCTCACCGGCCACATCGGTGACGAAGTAAAAGGCTACGGCTCCCTCGCCAAAGTTCCCGCCGAAGCGGTAGGCAACGTGCGTAACGACATGTACCTGACCAGCGAAACCATTCGCCTGATGGACAAGGACAAGGTCGGCAACTTCGATGCCGACACCCAGGACAAGCTGCAACTGTTCAAACAGCAACTCGACAACTCCACCCGCTTTATTCCGCTGTGGGTAAAAATCGCCGTGGCCATCGCGCTGGGGCTGGGCACCATGGTTGGCTGGAAGCGCATCGTGGTGACGGTGGGCGAAAAGATCGGCAAGACCCACCTGACTTACGCCCAGGGCGCATCGGCGGAAATGGTCGCGATGCTGACCATCGGCGCGGCGGATATGTATGGATTGCCGGTGTCGACCACCCACGTGTTGTCATCGGGCGTGGCGGGCACGATGGTGGCCAATGGCGGGGGGTTACAGATGCGCACCATCCGTAACCTGCTGATGGCGTGGGTGCTGACCTTACCGGCGGCGATTCTGCTGTCGGGCAGCCTGTACTGGCTGTTCACCCAACTGTTCTGACCCGACGCTGTTCAACATGTGGGAGGGGCTTGCTCCCGATAGCGGTGGGTCAGCCAGTTTTCAGGTAGCTGACCTGCCGCCATCGGGAGCAAGCCCCCTCCCACAGGGCCTCTGTGTTTTTCAGGACGTGAATAACCCGGCCATTATGTTGAGGCGCTTCTTGTAGACGCGCCGCGCCTCCAGCGCCTCTTCCAGGCTGACCGCCACAAACCCCGCCCGCTGGTTCGGCTGCATCTGTCCGATCAAGTCCAGGTCGGCACTGATCACGGTGCCGATCATGGCATAGCCACCACCCGACACCGCATCGCGGTGCAGCACGATCGGCTCCAGCCCCGCAGGCACCTGGATCGAGCCGATGGGGTAACAACTGTCGACAATGTTCGACGGATCGGAGCCGGCGCCAAACGGCTGCTCCCGTGGCTGAAAGTTCAACGCGCTGCCGCCCTTGAAGCGATAGCCGATGCGGTCGACCTCGGAGCCCACCGTCCAGGGTTCGGCAAAAAAGCTGCTTTTCGCGTCCGTGGTCAAGCGCTCGTAATACAGCCCCGGCACCACGCGCAGGGTTATGTCGCCGCCCACCGAACGGCGCAAGGCCATCGGCAGACTGTTGCCGACACGACCGGCGCCGCTTGCCTCGCCGACCGGCAACACATCGCCCTCCTGCAGGCGCCGCCCCTGGAAACCGCCCAGCGCGCCCAAGGTGTAAGTGGAACGACTGCCAAGCACCACCGGCACATCAATGCCGCCCGCCACGGCCAGGTACGTGCGCGCGCCAGCCACTGGAAACGCGAAGCGCAGCACCTGCCCCGCGCGCACCACAAAGGCGGTGTCCTGGTGCACCACCTCGTCGTCCAGACGCGGTGACATCAATGCGCCGCTGAGTGCCACCAACGCGTCCCGCGTAAACTCAAGCTCAGGGCCGATCAAGGTGCATTCCAGCCCCGCCGCCCCCAGCGGGTTGCCCACCAGGTGGTTGGCCGCGCTCAGCGCGTATTGGTCCAGCGCACCCGAAGGCGGGATGCCCAGGTGATAATAGCCTTCGCGGCCCAGGTCCTGCACGGAGGTGGCCAGGCCAGGTTTGAGCACCTTGATCATGCCAGCGCCTCCTGCAGGGTTTTCGGGTAGCCGACGGGGTCGGCGAGAAACGCGTCGAGGGAAAATTCCACCGGGCGGATGCGCAGGTCGAAGCGCCCGGCGTCCACTTCAGCCACCGCCAGATCATAGGCATCACGGTCAATCGGCTTGAACTGCACGATGTCGCCAGGCCGGAAGAACACCATGTGCTCCTTGAGGTAGGCCAACTGCTGCGCCGGGTCGTAGATCGGTGCCGGGGTCACCCCAAACATCTGATAACCGCCGGCGCCGCGCACCGAGTAGATGCAGCCGAAACAGCCGCCATGGCCCAGGGTCAGTTTGGGCGTGTCGGTGCGCGGGCGCAGGTACTTGGGCACCTGCAACTGCCGCGCGCGCTCGACCATCTGAAACATGAACGGCAAACCCGCCACGAACCCGACCATCGACACAAACCACGGCGCACCGCTGTGGGCGTGGATGAACGCGTCCACATCGGCCAGGCCATTGATGCGCGCTGCGTATTCCAGGTCGGTGCCGCTGGGGTCCTGGTGGCGGTCGCGAAAACGCATCAGGGTTTCATGGGTCCAGGGGTCGTTGTAGAGCACCGGAATTTCGATGATGCGCGTGTGCAGGGTGCGCTCTGCTACCGCCTGGGCTTCGGCGCTTTGCACGGCGTCGAGCAACACGTGGGGCGCGATGCGGTCGGGGTCGAAGCGGATCTGGAACGAGGCGTTGGCCAGGCAGATATCCAGCACGCCTTCCAGCGCCAGGCGCTCCACCGCGCGGGTCACCGCCATGCCTGTGAAGAAGGCTTCCAGGGACATGCTGTCGCTGACCTCGGCGAACAGGTGTTCATCAGCGCCGAAGCTGTAGCGGATGGGGGACGTTTCAGCCATGTCTGTTCCTCTTGGAATCATTGTAGAAAGGCAGGCAAAAAAGTAAGGGGCTCGATCTTATTGGGGGTTCTGACGTCGATACCGGCGAGGTCCAGCGCTTCGCGGGTGGCTTCCACCAGCTCCAGCGCGCCGGGGGTGTCACTGTGCAGGCAGATGGAATCGAATTCGATGAACAGGTCTTCGCCTTCCACGGTACGCACTAACCCGCTCTGGCATGCGCGCAGCACCCGCGCCGCCACGGTGGCCGGGTCCAGCGCGCGCACGTTGCGGGTAAACACGATGGAGCCGCTGAGGTCGTACTCACGGTCGGCATAGAACTCGCGCACCACCGGCTGCCCCAGCTCCCTGGCGACACGCCAGATCACCGAGTTGGGCATGCAGTAAAGCAACAGCGTCGGCTGGATGATTTGCAGGTTTTGTACCAGCAGCCGCGCGGCGTCCTCGTCGCGAGCCAGGTGCATGTAGAGCGCGCCATGGGGCTTGATGTGCTGCAGAGTCACGCCCTGGGCCCGGGCAATTTCGCGCAGGGCGCCGAGTTGGTAGAGCATGTCGTCCACCAGTTCCTGGGCCGGCGCGTTGATATGGCGGCGGCCAAAACCGACCAGGTCGCGAAAGCCCGGATGCGCACCGATGGCGACGCCCAGCTGTTTGGCGCGCGCCACGGTGCGGCGCATGGTGCCGGGGTCGCCGGCGTGAAAGCCGGTGGCGATATTGGCCGAGCTGATATAGGCCATCAACTCCGCGTCGACGCCATCGCCGATGGTCCAGGGGCCGAAGCCTTCGCCCATGTCTGAATTGAAATCCACTGCCTGCATCGGGTGCGCTCCGTCAAAGGGATACAGGGAAAGTAGGCTGCCCCTTGACCCCTTGGGAAGATCTATTATCAGATGGCGCATCTTCTGAAAATCAGATACCCCCAAGTATTGGAGAGGCAGATGTCCCTCACCCTGCGCCAGGTCCGTTACTTTGTCGCCACCGCCGAAATCGGCCAGATTTCCCAGGCGGCGATTCACTTGAACATCTCCCAATCGGCGGTCACCACGGCGATCAAGGAGCTGGAAGCCATGCTCGGCGTGCAGTTGTTCATGCGCTCGGCCCAGGGCATGAACCTCACCGACGCAGGCCGGCACTTTCTCAACCGCGCCTATGTGATCGTGCGCAGTGTCGACGACGCGCTGAACAGCCCCTTGCCGGACCACCGCGCCAGCGGCGTGCTGCGCGTGGCCGCCAGCTACACCGTGCTGGGCTATTTTTTGCCGCACCACTTGCAGCGCATGGAACACTGGCACCCGGACGTGACCATCGAGGTGTTCGAACAGGAGCGCCAGGCCATCGAACAGGGCCTGCTCGACGGCGGGTTCGACATGGCCGTGGTGCTCACCGCCAACCTCACACACCCGGCGATCGTCTCGGAAATCCTGTTCAACTCCGAACGCCGCCTGTGGCTGCCCAGCCATCATCCGTTGTGCCAACGGGGCGCGGTGAGCCTGGCGGACGTGGCGCAGGAGCCTTATATCCTGCTCACCGTGGACGAGGCCGAACACAGCGCCATGCGCTACTGGGAACAGGCCGGGCAGACGCCCAACGTGCGGCTGCGCACCAGTTCGGTGGAAGCGGTGCGCAGCATGGTCGCCAATGGCAGCGGCGTGGCGATCCTGTCCGACCTGGTGCACCGGCCCTGGTCCCTGGAAGGCAAGCGCATCGAAACCCTGACCGTCACCGACCCGGTAACGCCCATGAGCGTGGGCCTGGCCTGGCACCGCGAACGCGCGTTTACTCCGGCGATGCAGGCGTTTCGCGATTATTTCCACGACGCGTTCCTGGCGCCGCAGCAGTTGTCGGCGCGGCGTTAGAGTTGGGTTTGCAGCACGCCGGCCAGCCAGTCCATGAACACCCGAACGCGCAACGGTAAATGCCGCTGCCCGGCGTACAACAGCGACACGTCCAGCGGCGGTGCCGGGTAGTCCGGCAAAACCGCCACCAGTTCACCGCTGGCCAGTTCAGCGCCGAGGCCCAGGGCCGGCACCTGGATAATCCCGAAACCGCCCAGGCATGCCGACTTGTAGGCATCGGTGCTGTTGACCGTGACCCGCCCGGCCATGGGCAGGCGCTGCACCTTGTTGCCCTGCAGATATTCGAAGCCCGCCGAGCGTGAGCCCAGTGGCCGCACGTAATGCACCAGATGGTGGTTGGCCAGATCGGCGAGTGTGTGCGGCGTGCCAAAGCGTTGCAGGTAGGTGGCGCTCACGCAGTTAAGCATCGGCAGGCTGCACAGCCAGCGGGCCACCACGCTCTGGTCCGGCTGCGCACCCACGCGCAGCACGCAGTCGAACCCTTCGGCGAGCAGATCGACCTGGCGGTCGGTGGTGCTGATTTCCAGCTCGATCAGCGGGTGCGCGTGCATGAAGTCGGGCAGGCGCGGCAAGATCAGGTCTCGCGCCATTACGTTGGGCATGTCCACTCGAATGCGTCCCGCCAGTTGCGCTTCATCCTGACGAAACAGCCCTTCGAGCTCCTCCATGTGCGCCAGCAGATCCTTGCTTCGCTCATACAGCACAAGGCCATCCTGGGTCGCCTGCACCTTGCGCGTGGTGCGCTGCAACAGGTGCGCGCCGAGCAATTCCTCCAGCGCCTGCACATGCTCGGACACGGTGGAACGCGGCAGGCCAAGGCGTTCGCCCGCCTGGGTAAAACTCGACAGTTCGGTGACCCGTACAAAGGTGCGCAGCAGTTCAAGCTTGTTCATGGATTGTTCGCCTTATCCGGCCAGTGATTCCGGTATAGCGCTGTTTATCACGTTACGGTCGGACAAATACACTCATTCCACACCCACACGCAGAGGTACTCACCATGACCCGTAAAATCGCATTGATCACCGGCACCAGCCGTGGCCTGGGCAAAAACGCCGCCCTGCACCTGGCAGCGCAGGGCGTCGACATCATCGGCACCTATCACAGCAAGGCCGACGAGGCGCAAGCCTTGGTGACGCAGATCGAGCAACTGGGCGGCCGCGCGGTGATGCTGCAGCTGGATGTAGGCCAGAGTGCCACCTTCGACGCGTTCGCTGGCGACGTTGCCCGCGCGCTCAAGGAAGTTTTCGCACAGGAGCACTTCGATTTTCTGGTCAACAACGCCGGGATCGGCATTCACGCAAGCTTTACCGAGACCACCGAAGCGCAGTTCGATCAGTTGCTGGCGATTCAATTCAAGGGGCCATTTTTTCTGACGCAGAAGCTGTTGCCGTTGATCCGCGACGGCGGACGCATCCTCAACGTGTCCAGCGGCCTGGCGCGCTTCAGCCTGCCAGGTTACGCCGCCTACGCCGCGATGAAAGGCGCGATGGAAGTGCTCACCCGCTACCAGGCCAAGGAACTCGGCGCCCGTGGCATCAGCGTCAACATCCTCGCCCCCGGCGCCATTGAAACCGACTTCGGCGGCGGCGCCGTGCGCGACAACGCCGGCCTCAACGCCATGGTCGCCAACAACAC
Source organism: Pseudomonas trivialis (assembly GCF_036864995.1). Classification (NCBI taxonomy): domain Bacteria; kingdom Pseudomonadati; phylum Pseudomonadota; class Gammaproteobacteria; order Pseudomonadales; family Pseudomonadaceae; genus Pseudomonas; species Pseudomonas trivialis. The sequence continues at coordinate 4,165,490 of NZ_CP142151.1, forward strand.
CGCCCTGGGCCGCGCCGGCTTACCGGATGATATCGGCGGCGCCATCGCCAGCCTGCTGGCCGACGGCAGCGCATGGATCACCGGGCAACGCATTGAGGCGTCGGGTGGCATGTTTTTGTAGGAACCTGTCGCGCAACACGTCGTAGCCCCAGTGATACACATAGGTGTACGGCAGAAAAAACAGCAGCACGCCAATGTCGAGCATCAGGGCCTGCAGCAGGCTGATCTTCATCCACGCTGCAATCAACGGCACGGCCACGATGATCAGCCCGCCTTCGAACATCAGCGCGTGCAGCACGCGAGTCCAGGCGCCGCCGCAGAGTTGCAGGCGCAACGTGAGGCGGTCGAACAGGCTGTTGAAGATGATGTTCCAGGTCAGCGCCAACACGCTCATGCCCAGGGTCACCGCGCCCATTTCCAGCGCCGGCCTGCCGGTGATCCACACCAGCAACGGCGTACAGATCAACAAGGCCAGGCCCTCGAAACCGAGGGCCTGGCAAACACGTTCAGTGATCGATTTGGTAGGGTTCATGGCCCGGCTCCGTGATTGACGACGGTTGCCATGCTCACCCGCTACAGCGATACTTCATAACCAATAACCATCGACCAAGGCGATACCTCATGGCCTCTCACGAAGTGCTACAGGCGTTTGTTCAGGCCGCCACCCAGGGCTCTTTTTCAGCGGCGGCGCGCAAGCTGGGCAAGAGCCAGTCGACCATCAGCGCGGCGGTGGCGAGCCTGGAGATTGACCTGGATGTGGTGCTGTTCGACCGCGGCAGCCGCAAGCCCACGCTGACCCCGGCCGGGCATGTGCTGCTGCAACGGGCGGAACAGGTGCTGGAGGCCAGCAGCCGCCTGCAACTGGCAGCGAGCCAGCTGGCACAGGGCCTGGAGCCGAAGGTGACGATTGCCATGTCGGACACCTACCAGTCGCCGCGCTTCGAAACCGCAATCCTCGCCTTTGCCGAACGTTACCCAGACCTGGAGCTGGAATGGCTGATCGCCGAATGCGATGACCTGGTCGACCTGGTGCAAAGCGGCCGGGCGCACATGGCGTTTATCGAGCAGCAGGACGTCTACCCGCCCGATCTGACCAGTTCGCCGGTACAGGAGCGCACCGAAACCGCATTGTTCGTGTCACCGCTGCATGCCCTGGCAAGCCTTGCACAGGTAGACCCACAGCACTTAAAACAACACCGCGAATTGCGCCTGGCGAGCATCGTCAAACCCTACGACAACCGCGCGACCGGGCGCGTATGGTCGGCTGCCAGTTACCTGATGCTGATGGAAATGGCGCAGTTGGGCTTCGGCTGGGCGCCTCTGCCCCGCTGGCTGGTGGAGCGCTTTGGCAATGCCAGCCTGGTGGAACTCAAGGTACGTGGCTGGCCGCGCTCGGTGGCGATGGACGCGTTATGGTCGCGGCAACGACCACCGGGGCCAGCGGGGAGTTGGTTGCTGGGGCAGATGCTTGACTGAGCCCTGTCAGACAAAGGGCATTCCCGTGTGACCAGCAGGCTCGTTGTGATGGTGGCGAGCAGGCTTGTCCTGCGTTGGGCTGCGCAGCAGCCCCAAAACCAGGCGCTGAGCCGTATCAGGTACACCGCGTTTTCCTTGATTGGGGGCGCTTCGCACCCCAACGCGGGGCAAGCCCGCTCGCCACAACAAGCCCGGTCGCCACAGGGCGTGGGATGACTGAAGTGATCTTCGTTGTCTGGGCGATCAGGGAAGGCGTTAAACTGCTTTCCTCACTGCGCCGTTCGGTTTTCCTATGCAAACCCGCCTTGTTTCCTACGAAGCGCTGACTGCTGTGCAACAACAGCAACTGCGCGCCATCGAAGTTCACCCCGAGCAACTGCCGTTTTCCGGTGACATGTACTGCGCCCTCAATACGCTGCTGGTCAACCCCAGCCCTGGGGTGAAGGGCTTTGCCCTGCTGGCCGACGAGATTCCCGTTGCCTTCCTGCTGCTCAAACGCCCGCCCTGCCTGCCCCAATGGGCCGATGAACACAGCGCGACGCTGCACGCGTTGCAGGTGGATCGGCGCCAGCAAGGGCGCGGGTTTGGCAAGGCTTGCCTGTTGGCGCTGCCTGCTGTGGCCATTGAAACCTGGCCGCAGATCAAGGCACTGGAGTTGTCGGTGGACAGTGACAACACGGCGGCGATGGGCCTGTACCTGCGGGCGGGGTGGGTAGACAGCGGAGAGGCATACAAGGGGCGGATCGGGTATGAGCGCAGGTTGCGCTGGGCGTTTGATTCATGACGGTAAATGTCACGTAAACATGACTTCAGAAACGAATGTCATGTTTACGTGACGTCGGCTGCTGGTGCTGGCTCAGGCCTTCTGCCCAACCGGCAACCAGACCTCTACCGTGCCGGTGCCCTTGCGCCCGTCAAAGTCCGCGCTGTAGCGCTCGAAATCCGCCCCCACGACCTTGTAGCCCGACTGCGGCAGCCATTCGAACATGATGCGCTCGTAAGTCTGTGCCAGTGCCTGCACCGGCCCGTGATGGGTGAACACGGCATAGTTGAGCGGCGCGATGTCGATGGATTCGAAGTTGCCGGGCACATCGCCTTTGGTGGGTACTTCAACACCGGCCATGTAGTCGAATTCGCCATGGTGCGCGTTATGACACACGCCATAGGTCACCCCGCCGACGCGCTTGCCGATGTCCTTGATGCAGGTGTCGAACAGCTCCCACAGGCGCGGGATGTCACCGACGGTGGCCTTGGAATAACGCCCTTTTACGCCCGCAATCACCATGGCCCTGCCCGCTTCCATGCGTGGCTCCAACGGTTGTTTTGTCTGCTGATCCATACGAACAGTCTCCTTCTTATGAGGGAACAAACCCGCGTCGAGTATAGGGGCATATCGGCGCCCTGCTCCATGCAGAAATTTTTCCCACGCATATGGACAACTGGCCATCGTCGACCGTATTGTCTGCCGCAGGCCACCGCAGTGGCCAACGTCGCTCGGACGGTTCCGGGCGCTTACGTACTTCGAGGCAACAATGGCCGACCAAGGTTTGCCGCGCCGCTTTGCGCGCATAGATCGACTCCCTCCCTATGTTTTCAATATCACTGCCGAGCTGAAGATGGCTGCGCGTCGGCGCGGCGAAGACATCATCGACTTGAGCATGGGTAACCCTGACGGCCCGACTCCCCCGCACATCGTGGAAAAAATGGTCACCGTCGCCCAGCGTGAAGACACCCACGGCTACTCCACTTCCAGAGGTATTCCGCGTCTGCGCCGGGCCATTTCGCGCTGGTACAAGGACCGTTATGAAGTGGACATCGACCCCGAGTCGGAAGCCATTGTCACCATCGGTTCCAAGGAAGGCCTGGCGCACCTGATGCTGGCCACCCTGGATCAGGGCGACACCGTGCTGGTGCCCAACCCGAGCTACCCGATTCACATCTACGGTGCGGTGATTGCCGGCGCCCAGGTGCGTTCGGTGCCGCTGATTCCGGGCGTGGACTTTTTCGCCGAGCTGGAGCAGGCCATCCGTGGCTCGATCCCCAAGCCGAAGATGATGATCCTCGGCTTTCCGTCCAACCCGACCGCGCAGTGCGTGGAACTGGATTTTTTCGAACGGGTGATCGCCCTGGCCAAGCAGTACGACGTGCTGGTGGTGCATGACCTGGCCTACGCCGATATCGTCTACGACGGCTGGAAAGCGCCGTCGATCATGCAAGTGCCCGGCGCCAAGGACATTGCGGTGGAGTTTTTCACCCTGTCCAAGAGCTACAACATGGCCGGCTGGCGCATCGGTTTCATGGTGGGCAACCCGGAACTGGTCAATGCCCTGGCGCGAATCAAGAGTTACCACGACTACGGCACCTTCACCCCGCTGCAAGTGGCGGCGATTGCCGCGCTCGAAGGCGACCAGCAATGCGTGAAGGACATCGCCGAGCAGTACCGCCAGCGCCGCAATGTGCTGGTCAAGGGCCTGCATGAGCTGGGCTGGATGGTCGAGAATCCCAAGGCGTCGATGTACGTATGGGCGAAGATCCCCGAGGCGTATGCCGCCATGGGCTCGCTGGAGTTTGCCAAGAAATTGCTGCTGGAGGCCAAGGTGTGTGTGTCGCCAGGCATCGGCTTTGGCGAGTATGGCGATGACCATGTGCGCTTTGCGCTGATCGAGAACCAGGACCGGATTCGCCAGGCCGTGCGCGGGATTCGCGGGGTGTTCAGGGCGGATGGGTTGGTTACCAAGGCCTGAATTCAATGCTGTAACAACTGTGGGAGGGGGCTTGCTCCCTCCCACATTGGATTGGGTTCACACCGTTGTTTTGCGGTGTGGCTTACACCACCAGCGACAACAACATGATGAAGATCAGCGCCACCACCGACAGAATGGTCTCCATCGCCGTCCAGGTCTTGAACGTCTCCACCACGGTCATGTTGAAGTACTGCTTGACCAGCCAGAACCCCGCATCGTTGACGTGAGACAGGATCAACGAACCCGCCCCCGTCGCCAGCACCAGCAGCTCACGGTTGACCCCCGGGATCATTCCCACCACCGGCACCACGATGCCCGCGCCGGTAATGGTCGCCACGGTCGCAGAACCGGTGGCCACACGAATCACCGCCGCCACCAGCCAGGCCAGCAGGATCGGGTTGATCTGCGCGCTCACCGCCATATGGCCGATCACGTCGCCCACGCCGCTGGTCACCAGCATCTGCTTGAAGCCACCGCCGGCGCCGATGATCAGGATGATCGCGGCGGTCGGTGCAAGGCTGGCGTCGAGCAGCTTGAGGATCTGTTTGGCGTGGATGCCCTGGCGATGGCCAAAGGTGTACAGCGACAGCAGCAGCGCCAGCAACAGCGCAGTGATCGGGTGACCGATCATGTCCATCCAGTTGCGCACCACATGGCCGTCCGGCAGGCCGATGTCGGCGAAGGTCTTGAGCAGCATCAGGAACACCGGCAGCAGCACGGTGACCAGCGTGATGCCGAAGCTCGGCAGGGTTTTCGCTTCCGGCTCGCGGGCCAGTTGGTCCACCAGTTCCTGGGACGGGTTGCCCGGAATGTACTTGGAAATGAACGTACCGAAGATCGGCCCGGCGATGATGGCCGTCGGCAGCGCGACGATCAGGCCGTACAGGATGGTCTTGCCGATGTCCGCACCGAACACGCCGATGGCCAGCAGGGGCCCCGGGTGCGGCGGCACCAGGCCGTGCACCGCCGACAGGCCGGCGAGCAGCGGGATACCGATCTTGATCAGCGACACGCCGGTGCGCCGCGCGACGATGAATACCAGCGGAATCAGCAGCACGAAGCCGATCTCGAAGAACAGCGGGATGCCCACCAGGAACGCGGCGAACATCATCGCCCACTGCACCCTCTCCTTGCCGAAGGCGCGGATCAGGGTTTGGGCGATCTGATCGGCGCCACCGGATTCGGCCATCATCTTGCCGAGCATGGTGCCCAGCGCAAGGATGATGCCGACAAAGCCGAGCACTCCGCCGAAACCGTCCTGGAAGGCCTTGATGATCTTGTCCACGGGCATGCCCGAGGTCAGGCCGAGAAAGCCGGCCGCGATGATCAGTGCAATGAACGGGTGCACCTTGAATTGGGTGATCAGTACGATCAATCCGATGATAGTGACCACTGCATCAAGCAGCAGGTAGGACTCGTGGGACATGCCAAACATGGGGGGTCTCTCCTGTTTGTTGTTGTTATTAAAGCGGGTGTTGAATTTCCTGCCGGGGATAGCGCTATCTCTTCCGGCAAAAAATCAATGAGTAGGTTCAAAACCGTGCTTGAGCCACCAGGCATTGGTTTGCTCGGCCAGCTCTTCGACGCTGTCTTCGCTGGCGTTGAGGGCCAGGGTCAGCGGCTCGCCTTTGGGCGATTCAAGGGTGGCGAACTGGCTGTCGATCAAGCTGGCCGGCATGAAATGGCCGGGGCGATGGGACACGCGGTCGGCGGCCACTGCACGGGTCAGCTCCAGAAACACGAAACCCAGGCCCGGCGCAGCTTCGCGCAGGTGGTCGCGGTATTTTTTCTTGAGGGCCGAACAGGTGAGCACGGGATGCTCGCCGGCCTTGAGCGAACGGCGCAGTTCATCGCAGAGGATGTCGAGCCAGCCGGCGCGGTCGTCGTCGTTGAGGGGGTGGCCGGCGCTCATCTTTTCGATGTTCGCAGCAGGGTGAAAGCTGTCGCCTTCGATGGCGGTGGCGCCGTTAAGGCGGCACAGGGCCTCGCTGACGCTGGACTTGCCACAGCCGGAAACACCCATGATGACCAGGGCGGTAACAGGTTGACTCATGAAACACCTCAGGACGCAGATAGCGCTACCTTTGCACGCTGTAAGGCTAGTGCAAAAACAGGCTTTCCCGCGCCGTCTTGTCTTTTTTTATGGAGTGACGCGTGCATCCGTTCCAACTGACTTGCTTCAAGCGCTGAACCGGATCAGGCAACCCTTGGTTCAATCATTTGCAGCCCTTTGGAGACAGCGCTACCTTAGTGCCTCGATTTTTGTTTGGCAAGCCGCCTGATGACCTCCAAGAACGATAAGAATACGCGCACCACGGGTCGCCCGACCCTCAACGAAGTCGCCCGTCTGGCCGGCGTCAGCCCGATCACCGCCTCGCGCGCCCTGCGTGGCATCAGCAGCGTGGCCACGGAACTGGCCGAAAAAGTGCGGCAGGCCGCCGCCGAGCTCAACTATGTGGTCAACCCCGCCGCCCGCGCCCTGGCCTCGGCCCAGAGCCATTCGGTGGTGGTGCTGGTGCCGTCGTTGTCCAACCTTCTGTTTATCGAAACCCTCGAAGCCATCCACCAGGTGCTCAGGCCCAAGGGCTTCGAAGTGCTGATCGGCAACTCTCACTATTCGCGCGACGAAGAAGAAAACCTGCTGCGCAACTACATGGCCTACCAGCCACGCGGCCTGCTGCTGACGGGTTTTGATCGCACCGAAAGCGCGCGACGAATGGTCGAATCCAGCAACGTGCCCTGTGTGTACATGATGGACCTGGACCCCAATGCCGGGGTGAACTGCGTGGGGTTCTCGCAACTGGCGGCAGGCGAGACGGCCGCCGCGCATTTGCTGTCCCGTGGGCGCAAACGCCTGGCCTATATCGGCGCGCAGTTGGACCAGCGCACTCTCTTGCGCGGCGAAGGTTTTCGCCGCGCCCTGCAACAGGTCGGCCTGTACGACCCGGCGCTGGAAGTGCTGACACCGCGCCCGTCTTCCGTGGGCCTGGGCGGCGAACTATTCCTGCAGTTGCTGGCGGCGCACCCGGACGTGGACGCGGTGTTCTTCGGCAACGACGACCTGGCCCATGGCGCGTTGCTCGAAGCCATGCGCCACGGCATTCAGGTGCCAGGGCGAGTGGCGGTGCTGGGGTTCAACGATTTGCCGGCGTCCTCGTTCATGGTGCCGCGCCTGAGCAGCATCAGCACGCCGCGCGAAGCGATCGGCCGGCGCGCGGCGGAGCACTTGCTGACGATCATGGCGGGTAACCGGATTGCCAAACCCGTGGTGGATATGGGGTTTGAGTTGCAGGTGAGGGAGAGTACGTAGGAGGCCTGTAGGAAGGGGCTGACATTGCGGTAATCACCTTGCTCCGTTGCCTACGCTTACGTCAGAATCCGCCGGCTTGTGCGCCAGGGTCGGGCTGTCTAAGGTTTGTCCGTCGCCGAATTTCTCGGTGGTCGGGTTTAGTAGCCCGAATTCCTTTGCACAATATGCACAGGCCCATTATGGCGGCTGTGCGTAGGGCGCCCTCGGGCGCGCCGGGTTTTGTGCGGGATTACCGGTCTACTAACCTGCGTACAGCTGCCACCTCTCGTTTAGTAGCGATGCGGGCGCCGGCAAAAAAAATCAGGTACTTAGCCATGCAAAGTGTCAATCCCACGCATACGCTCTTCACCCTCATCCCCGACATTTCCACCGAATCCCTACTGACCAACAGCTACGAAACCGTATGCTCCGTCAGCACCCTGCTGCTCGACCTGTCTGATGACCTCACCGGCAAACACCGCGATGTAGCACTCGCCATTCATCAATTAAGTGAACTGAGCGTGTTGCTGGTGGGCAAAGCGATGGACCAACACACGCCACGCACTTGAAAGCCGGCCCCAAAGCGGACTTGTTGTGGCGAGCGGGCTTGCCCCGCGCTGGGGTGCAAAGCGCCCCCAATCAAGGAGATCCCAGCGTACCTGACACTGCGCAGAGCATGGTTTTTGGGCTGCTGCGCAGCCCAACGCGGGGCAAGCCCGCTCGCCACATATTACGGAGTGTGCTCGCCTCGCATCCCCTGCTAGATTGACCATTCTCAATTGCCAGAGGCGCACCATGGGACATTCGCTGAAAATCTTGGGCCGCACTTCTTCCATCAATGTGCGAAAAGTACTCTGGACGTGCCAGGAACTGGGCATCGACTACGTCCGTGAGGACTGGGGCATCGGCTTCAAGCCCACTCAATCCGCCGAATTCATCGCCCTCAACCCCAATGCGCAGATACCGGTGATGATCGACGACCACGGCGTGCTGTGGGAGTCCAACACCATCTGCCGCTATCTCGTGGGCCTTTACCAGCGCCATGACCTGTTGCCCATCGAGCCCGCGCCACGCGCCCGGGTGGAGCAATGGATCGACTGGCAAGCCGTCGAACTCAACCGCGCCTGGGGCGTAGCCTTTACCGCGCTGGTGCGCGACAACCCGGATAGTCTGGATGCGACACAAATCGCCGCCGCCGTGCAGGTGTGGAACGACAGGATGGGCATTCTCGAACAACAGTTGGCGAACACCGGTGCCTACGTGGCCGGCAAAGAATTCACCCTCGCCGATATCCTGATCGGCCTGTCGGTCCATCGCTGGCAGATGACGCCAATGCGACGCCCGCACTATCCCGCCGTCGCGGCTTACTACCAGCGCCTGGCCCGGCACGCGGGCTTTCACACCTTCGCCCTGGACGGTCACAACTGAAAAAACAGGGCGACACGCGTTAAGTTGTAAGTAAACGTGTTTAGCTTGACGCTGAATGCCATTCCTTACTGCTCACCAAAGGGTCCCTCATGTCGACACTCACCGCCTCTTCCACGGACGGCATCGATCCGGTCCGGACCGCCCATATCAGTGCGCGCATCGACCGCCTTCCTCCCGTTGCGACTATCTGGCGCCTGGTGGCGTTGCTGTCGATTGGCGGTTTTTTCGAGCTGTATGACCTGTTCCAGACCGCCTACATCAGCCCAGGGCTGATCAGTGCCGGGTTGTTCCACATCGGCAGCGAAGGCGTGTTCGGCTTCTCCGACCAGGCCGCCTTCGCAGCGGCCACCTTTCTCGGCCTGTTCTTCGGCGCCAGCCTGCTCAGCCCCATCGCCGACCGCTTCGGGCGCCGCGCGATCTTTACCTTCGCGCTGGTCTGGTACACCGTCGCCACGGTGTTGATGGGCCTGCAGACCTCCGCCCTGGGCATCATTTGTATGCGCTTTCTGGTGGGCATTGGCTTGGGAATCGAGCTGGTGACCATCGACGCCTACCTCTCGGAGCTGGTGCCCAAGCGCATGCGCAGCTCGGCGTTTGCCTTTGCGTTTTTCATCCAGTTTCTGTCGGTGCCGACCGTGGCGCTGATGTCGTGGTGGCTGGTGCCCCAAACGCCGTTCGGCATTGCCGGGTGGCGCTGGGTGGTGCTGAGCAGTGCGGTGTTTGCGCTGTTTATCTGGCAACTGCGCAAGCGCCTGCCGGAGTCGCCGCGCTGGCTGGCGCAGCAAGGTCGGTTCGACGAAGCCGGCGCCATCATGGACACCCTTGAAGCGCGCTGCCGCAAGGATCACGGCAAATCCCTGGATGAACCGGAACCCGAGGCGGTCACTGTGCAGGGCAATGGCCGGTTCGCCGATATCTGGCAACCGCCCTACCGCCGCCGCGCGCTGATGCTGATCGTGTTCCACATATTCCAGGCCATCGGTTTCTTCGGCTTTGGCAATTGGCTGCCAGCGCTGCTGTCGGGCCAGGGCGTCAGCGTGACCCACAGCCTGTTGTATGCGTTCATCATCACCCTCGCCTACCCGCTGGGGCCGCTGCTGTTCGTGAAGGTGGCCAACCGCTTTGAAAACAAATGGCAGATTGTCGGCTCGGCCATGGGCGCGATGATCTTCGGCAGCCTGTTCGCCTTGCAGACCACCGCGGTGGGGCTGATCTTCTGCGGCGTGATGATCACCTTCTGCAACGCCTGGCTGAGCTACAGCTACCACTCGTATCAGGCCGAACTGTTCCCGACCAATATTCGCGCGCGGGCGGTCGGCTTCTGCTACTCGTTCAGCCGCTTGTCGACGGTGTTCAGCAGCCTGTTGATCGGTTTTATCCTCGAACACCTGGGCACTCCGGGGGTGTTGGCGTTTATCGCCAGCAGCATGCTCATCGTGATGATCACCATCAGTTGGTTCGGGCCGCGTACGCGCAACCTGGCACTGGAAAACATCGCCCATTGACGGCAAGGGTTGGCCGTCGACGGGCCATCGGTTGCCGCGACGGCGGCCCGAGGCCCAATAAAACGGGCACAGCGCACGCGGCACGCTATTTGCTCCAGTGTTCGTACTGAACATTTGCGCAGGTGACCGATCATGCTGGTTAACAACAACACCCAGGCCGTATCGAACGTCCAACAGGTCAATCGGCCCGACATGGACCCGGCCAATGCGGCCGCCAGCACCCTGTACAGCGGCGTGCTGGCGGCAACTCAGCCTGCCTTGACCCTGCCGGCCGCGCAGAAGGATCTGGACAAGGCGAGCGGGCGTATTGACGAGGCGTTTGCCAAGACCCGCGTGCAGCTCCAGGCCTCGGCGCCCGCCTCCGGCACGCGCGCGGAACTCACCGAGTACATGAGCAAATCCCCGGGCGAACGCATTCGTGAGCAGTTGCTCAAGGAACAGGGGTTGACCGAAGAGCAGGCGCAGGCGCTGCCGCAGGAAAAACAGGACGCGATTTCCAGGGAAGTGGCTGCACGGTTGAAGGAACAGCAGCAGGTGGCGTCGACCACCGCGCCGGCTGAGCCGGTAAAACAGACGCTGGCGGCCCTCTAACCAAGCATTCAAATGTGGGAGGGGCAAGCCCCCTCCCACATTGGATTCTCTTTCACACAGTATCGCCTTTCACATGGGATCCCCTTTTACATGGGTTTTCATGTGTGGGTGAGTTACTGCAATTGCAACGTCGAGTTGAATTGACCGATCGCGTCCACCACGTGCCGTGAGCCTTCCTGGATTTCCAGGATCACCTGCCCCGCCTCGTTGGCCAATTCCACGCCGAGGCCCGTGCGGCTCAAGCTCGACTGCATGCTCGAGACCGCGCTCGCCGACAGGTCGTGGTTCTTGCGCACCACCTCGACAATCTCCAGCGTCGCCTGACTGGTGCGCGCGGCAAGGCTGCGCACTTCGTCGGCCACCACCGCAAAACCGCGCCCATGCTCACCGGCGCGGGCGGCTTCGATGGCGGCGTTGAGCGCCAGCATGTTGGTCTGCTCGGCGATGCTGCGGATGGTCTGCACGATGGTGCCGATGATCTCCGATTGCTTGTTCACCGCGTCGATGCTCACGGCGGCCTGGTTCAGGTCGTGGGAGATGTCTTCGATGATCTGCACGGTTTGCTGTACCACCTGCGAGCCCTTGCGCGCGCAGACGTCGTTTTGCACCGAGGTGGCGTGGGCCGAATCGGCAGCGGTGCGCAGGCTGGTGACCTGGTCGGTGATGTCGCTGGCGAACTTCACTACTTTGTACAGCCGGCCGCTGGCGTCGAAGATCGGGTTGTAGGAAGCCTCCAGAAACAGCGTCTTGCCGTATTTGTTCTTGCGCTCGAAACGGTGCGAGTGATATTCGCCCCGGTTGAGCGAGTCCCAGAACGCCCTGTAGGCCGGCGACTCGACTTCCTCGCGGTGACAAAACAGGCTGTGGTGCTGGCCGACGATTTCATCCAGCGAATACTGCACCGTGCCCAGGAAGTTGTCGTTGGCGTTGAGGATCTGCCCCTGTGGCGTGAACTCGATGACCGCCATGGAGCGACCGATTGCATCGATCAGGCTCTGGTTTTCGTGCTCGCGGTGGACCCGTGCGGAAATATCCGACGCCACTTTGATCACGCTGAGTACCCGCTGCTCGTCGTCCAGCACCGGCATGTAGCTGGCTTCGAGCCAAACCTCCTCGCCGCGTTTATTCAGACGCATGAAGGTGCCGCTGATGGCTTCTCCCCGCGCCAGGTCGCGCCAGAGCGTGGCGTAGGCCTCGGTGTGGGTATAGGCCTCTTCGCAGAACAGCCGGTGATGTTTGCCGCGAATGTCTTCCACGCTGTAGCCCATGGCTTTGCAGAAGTTGTCGTTGGCATCGAGGATCACCCCGGCGGGGTCGAATTCGATCATGGCCATGGAGCGGCCGATGGCGGCGAGTTTGGCGTTGGATTCGGTGAGGGCGCAGGAGAAACGCTGGATCTCGAGCAGGTCGGATTTGTGGTGGAGGCTGAACATGGGCGGATCTCCCTGATTCCCGGCGCTGAGGGGCGCATTCCATTCGAATGAGCATAGCCACGACCAGGCGCTATGCAAGGCGACAGTGCCGGGACGAACGCTCAGGGCGCTTTGAAGACTGCTTGCTGAACATCGACCTTTTTCGGAATCAGGCGGTTGGCGAAAAACAGATCGGCGGTACCTTGCTGGGTAGCGATGTCGGCGGCTGTCAGCGGGCGGATCGGCGTGGGTGAGCGGTGCTCGAAGTAACTCTTCACCACGGTCGGCGGCAGGCCCAGGGTCTTGGCCATCAGCGCGATACTTTCCTGCGGCTGGTCCAGGGACAAGCGCTGCGCCTTGCCCAAGGTTTGAATGATCGTGGCGACGGCGTGGGGGTGCTGTTTGGCGAACCGGTTGCTGACCACGAAGAAACTACCCGCCGGGTTGAGCCCCTGCCCGTCGCCCAGCACTCGGGCAGAACCGTCGACCACGGCGGCCGAGTAGTACGGGTCCCACACCACCCAGGCGTCCACCTTGCCTTGTTCAAACGCCGCACGGCCGTCGGACGGCGACAGGTACACCACGTTCACGTCCTGCCACTGCAACCCGGCACGCAGCAGGCTCTTGAGGAACAGGTTGTGGGCGCTGGAGCCCTTGAGCAATGCAACGCGCTTGCCCTTGAGCTCGGCCACGCTGTGCAGCGCGCTGGCCTTGGGCACCAGAATCGCTTCGGTCTTGCCGTCATTGGGCTCGACGGCGATGTATTGCAGATCGATGCCGGCGGCCTGGGCGAAGATGGGCGGGATGTCGCCGATATTGCCAATGTCCAGGCTACCGGCATTGAGCGCTTCCATCAGCGGCGGGCCGCCGAGAAATTCGACCCATTGCACCTGGGTGCCCGGCAGCGCCGCCTCGAAAAGCTTGTGCTCGCGCGCCAGCACCATGCTCACCGAGCCTTTCTGATAGCCCACACGCAAGGTTTCGGGGTCGTCAGCCAGTGCCGTTTGGGCCAGCCAGGTCAGCGCCAGCAACGAGCCCGCCAGCAGGTATTTTAGTGGTTTCATGGGTAGCCTCTTGATAATCCATTGGGGCGATCCTAACAAGCAGGCTTATTCTTTAATAATATTTAAAACTTAATCATATATGATCAAAAAGAATATCAAAGTCGATGCATTAACCCATGAACGAACGCGCTTATAATCCTCGCCTCCTGATCACACGCACCTGAACACCATGTCCGAAGTGTCCATCCAATTGCTGAGCGAACCGCTCTGGCCGCTGCTGAACAAGTTTTACCGCACCCACGGTTCATCGATGAAAGCGCTCAAGGGCGGTCGATTATGGGTGGCGCGTGACGCCGAGATCGTTGCCGGACTGTGCTTGACGCCGGTGGTGGGCGGGCAGTGGCTGACGGCGCTGTTCGTCGACCCGGCGTATCGTGGGCAAAAACTGGCAACGCGGCTGGTTTTGCGAGCGGTGGAGCAGGTGGAAGGCACGGTGTGGCTGTTCTGTCACCCGGACCTGCAGGGTGTGTATGACCGGATGGGATTCACGCAGGAAACGCTGTTGCCGCAATCGCTCAGCGAGCGGCTGGTGCGCTATAAACGCAACAAGCCGCTGATCGCGATGGGCTTAAAAACCTGAAATGCAGCCCCCTCCCACATTTTCAAGGGATGTGGTGTCAGAGGGTTACTCTTCTACTGCCGGCTCCAGCTCGGGGAACAGCACATCGGTAAACCCGAATTTGCTGAAGTCGGTAATCCGCGACGGGTACAGCCGGCCGATAAGGTGGTCGCACTCATGCTGCACCAACCGCGCATGGAAGCCATCGGCAAAACGCACGATCGGTTCGCCCTTGGGGTCGAAACCTTCGTAGCGAATCTGCTGGTAGCGGTTGACCGCCCCGCGCAGGCCGGGCACCGACAGGCAGCCTTCGTAGTCCTCTTCCAGCACCGGGCTGAGCGGCGTGATCAGCGGGTTGATCAGGATGGTCTGCGGCACCGGCGGCGCGTCCGGGTAGCGTTCGCTGGCCTCGAAACCGAAAATCACCAGTTGCAGGTCGACGCCTATCTGCGGCGCGGCCAGGCCGACACCGCCGACGTGTTCCATGGTCTGGAACATGTCATCGATCAATTGCCACAGCTTGGGGCTGTCGAACATTTCCGGCGGTACGGGCGCGGCGATGCGCAGCAGGCGCTCGTCGCCCATTTTCAGGATGTCACGGATCATCGATCAGGCTCTACGGGAGTGGGCTTGGAATGGTCTCGGCCTAAGCCTGAGACATGCTGTTTCTCATCGGTGTGGCCGGGCTCATCGAACTCCTTTTCGCCCGCGTCCTTGCCTTCGGCCGACATGTGCTCGATCACGGCGTTCATCTCCGCGCCGAGCAGCAGCACGGCGGCGGAAATATAGAAATACAGAAGCAGCACGATGATCGCACCGATACTGCCATACATGGCGTTGTAGTCGGCGAAGGTTTTAACGTAGTAACCAAAGCCCAGGGACGCGACGATCCAGACCACTACGGCCAGCACGGAGCCTGGGGTGATGAAGCGAAATTTCTGCTCCACGTCCGGCATCACGTAATACATGAGGGCCACGGCAAACATCAGCAGAATCACGATCAACGGCCAGCGCACGATGGTCCACAGGGTAACGACGAACTCCTGCATGCCGATCTGCCCCGCCAGCCACTCCATCACTTGCGGGCCCAGCACCATCAGGGCGGCGGCGGCCAACAACATGCCGGCGATGCCGATGGTGTAGAAAATCGACAGCGGGAAACGCTTCCAGATCGGCCGGCCCTCCACCACGTCGTAGGCGGCGTTCATCGCGCTCATCATCAGGCGCACGCCGGCCGAAGCGGTCCACAGCGCGATCACGATACCGACCGAGAGCAGGCCGCCCTTGGATTGCTGCAACTGGTCAATCACCGGGTTGACCTGTTCCAGCGCCTGGGGCGGCAACACCAGCTCCGATTGCAGGCGCAACCAGCTGAAGAAGTCCGGCAGGTGCAGGAAACCGATCAGGGCAATGAGGAACAGCAGGAAGGGAAACAGCGAAAACAGCATCTGGTAGGCCAGTGCCGAGGCGTAGGTGGGCATCTCATCATCGATGAATTCGGTGACGGTGCGCATTAGCACCTTATGCAGCTTGAGGCCTTGTAGTACCGGAAAGATCATAGCGTCTCCTTTCGCCGCAAAAAGGTCAGATTCGTTGGCGACTCAGGGGCCGTTTTCTACATCAAAGTAGCCCATTTGGCGACTTTGAAACAATTTCCAAAGTTTAGTTGCAGCAGCTGACACAAAAACGGCCATCCTTGGATGGCCGCAGGTCTGCGCAAACGCAGTGCCGGGTCAGGCTTTGTCGACGGTATTCTTGACCGCATCCTTGGTCTTGCCAACGGCTTGCTGGGCTTCACCCTTCAGTTCCTGAGCCTTGCCTTCAGCACGCAGTTTGTCGTTATCCGTGGCTTTGCCGACGCCTTGCTTGACGTTGCCGACGGCTTCGTTAGCCATGCCTTTTACCTTATCGGAAGTGCTGCCCATGGTATTACTCCTGATAACAATCAA
The DNA here is from genome assembly GCF_036864995.1 of Pseudomonas trivialis. Taxonomy (NCBI): domain Bacteria; kingdom Pseudomonadati; phylum Pseudomonadota; class Gammaproteobacteria; order Pseudomonadales; family Pseudomonadaceae; genus Pseudomonas; species Pseudomonas trivialis. Next base: position 4,181,507 of record NZ_CP142151.1, read on the forward strand.
ATGGTTTTCAATGCCTACGTAAAGATTGACCCGGGGCCGTTCTGTAGAGTTTCAATTATTTTCAGGCGGCATTTGATCGCCCCATAAAGGTTTGGCTTTATGTTTTGCAGCCAACCCACGAGAATGCGCGGCAGATTCAGGCTCAAATGCTGAATAACAGCTCCCGTAGGAAGGTTATGAAACTCGATAAGACACAGGCCATCGCCCGCAGAAACCAGGCATTGGGCGGCGCCGTACTCGGCGTCAACAACTGCCACTTCACCGACCTGGACCGCAAACGCAACATCTGGTGGTTCGACCTGCCGCTGGTGCGCATTGGCGTGGGCCAGTACGAGTGGATCCACCTGTTGATGCACAACACCGAGACCGACCAGTTGCTGCACCTGAAGGTGCCCACGCTGTTCCTGCGCGAGAACCTGGAAGGGCTGGTGGTGCGCAATGCGGGCAAGCGCAAGCCGGAGATCACCCTGGAGTTGAGCGCGGACAAGGATTCATACCTCAAGGATGTGCGCCCGGCGGGTGCAGGAATCAGCTTTGCGCAGTTCGCCCTGTAAAAAATGTGCAGGCCATAAAAAACCCCGCATTGGCGGGGTTTTTTATTGGGTTACTTTTTCAGGCCCAACTTCTTCAGTTCTTCATCGCGCAACTCGCGCCGCAGAATCTTGCCCACATTGGTGGTCGGCAACACATCGCGGAACTCCACCGCCTTGGGCACCTTGTAGGCGGTGACGTTGGCGCGCATGTGTTCCATCACCTGATCCTTGGTCAGGGTTGCACCTGGCTTGACCACGATGAACAGCTTGATGATCTCCCCGGACTTTTCGTCCGGTATGCCGATGGCGGCGCACTGCAATACGCCCGGCAGGCCGGCCAGCACGTCTTCCAACTCGTTGGGGTAGACGTTGAAGCCGGACACCAGAATCATGTCCTTCTTGCGGTCGACAATGCGCAGGTAGCCGTCGGGCTGGATGATCGCGATGTCACCGGTCTTCAACCAGCCTTCGCTGTCGAGCATCTCGGCGGTGGCGTCTTCGCGCTGCCAGTAGCCCTTCATCACTTGCGGGCCTTTCACGCACAGCTCGCCGGTCTCGCCCAGCGCCAGTTCGGTGCCATCGTCGGCGATGACCTTGCACACCGTGGACGGCACCGGAATGCCGATGGTGCCGATCTGGATATGCTGAATCGGGTTGACCGTGGCCACCGGGCTGGTCTCGGTCATGCCATAACCTTCACAGATGCCACAGCCGGTCACGGCCTTCCAGCGCTCGGCAGCCGCCAGTTGCAGGGCCATGCCACCGGACAGGGTGACCTTGAGCGCCGAGAAGTCCAGCTTGCGGAAGCCTTCGTTATTGCACAGCGCCACAAACAGGGTGTTGAGGCCGACGAAGCCACTGAATTTCCACTTCGACAGCTCCTTGACCATCGCCGGTAGGTCGCGCGGGTTGCTGATCAGGATGTTGTGGTTGCCGATCAGCATCATCGCCATGCAATGAAAGGTGAACGCGTAGATGTGGTAAAGCGGCAGCGGCGTGATGAGGATCTCGCAACCCTCATTGAGGTTGGAGCCCATCAGCGCCTTGCACTGCAGCATGTTGGCGACGAGGTTGCGGTGGGTGAGCATCGCGCCCTTGGCCACGCCGGTGGTGCCGCCGGTGTATTGCAGCACCGCCACATCATCGCTGGCCGGGCTCACTTCTTTGACGGTCTGGCCATGGCCCCTGGCGAGCACATCATTGAACTTGATCGCCTTCGGCAAGTGGTAGGCCGGCACCATTTTCTTCACGTACTTGATGACGCTGTTGATCAGCAGGCGCTTGAGCGGCGGCAGCAGGTCGGCCACTTCGGTGACGATCACGTGCTTGACGGCGGTTTTGGGCAGGACCTTTTCCGCCAGGTGGGCCATGTTGGCCAGGCACACCAGGGCCTTGGCCCCGGAGTCGTTGAATTGGTGTTCCATTTCCCGCGCGGTGTACAGCGGGTTGGTGTTGACCACGATCAGCCCGGCGCGGATGGCGCCGAACACGGCGACCGGGTATTGCAGGACGTTGGGCAGTTGCACCGCAATGCGATCGCCGGGCTGCAGGTCGGTGTGCTGTTGCAGATAGGCGGCAAAAGCACCGGACAATTCGTACAGCTCACCGTAGGTGAGGGTCTTGCCCAGGTTGCTGAAAGCCGGCTTGTTGGCGAAGCGCTGGCAGGACTGCTTCAATACCGCCTGAATATTCGGATACTCGTCTGGATTGATTTGTGCAGCAATCCCGGCGGGGTACTTATCCTTCCAAAAGTCTTCATTCATGGAAGCCCACTCCTCAGCGACGCGAATTCATCATCGCATTTGATGCGATTATTATTGGTGTATGTTTTTTGTACGGTGAATCCGGCGCTTCAAGCAGGCCCAGACGTCACAAAGCGCGCCGAGAGTAGCAGCTTTGCCAAGGGCCGCCTAGAGCCAAACGAGGGCCCCACAGTCATAATCACGACTGTCCTACAATATTTGGTCACACTTTAAACACCCGTTGAATATCCCGGAAAACCGCTCTGGAACAAGCCCTCCAGCGCCCCCAAAGCAAATGTGGGAGGGGACTTGCTCCCGATAGCGGTGTATCAGTCACCCGATATGTTGACTGACCCACTGCTATCGGGAGCAAGCCCCCTCCCACACTTTTAGACCATTTCAGTTACAGGTTCAGGCGATGTCGCGCAGCTCCCGTCGCAGGATTTTCCCTACCGGCGTCATCGGCAACGAGTCGCGCAACACGATCTGCTTGGGCACCTTGTAGCCGGTGAAGTTGGCCTTGCAGTACGCCTTCAGCTCTTCAACGCTCACGCCCTGGGCACGCGCCACCACGAACAGCTTCACCGCCTCCCCCGTGCGCTCGTCCGGCACGCCGATCACTGCGCAATTGGCCACGGCCGGATGCGCCATCACCACGTCTTCGATCTCGTTGGGGTACACGTTGAAACCCGAGACGATGATCAGGTCTTTCTTGCGATCGACAATGCGTATGAAGCCGTCCTCATCGATCACGGCAATATCGCCGGTCTTGAACCAGCCTTCGGCGTCCAGCGCCTCGGCGGTGGCTGCCGGTTGCTGCCAGTAGCCCTTCATCACCTGCGGGCCCTTGATGCACAGCTCGCCACGCTCGCCCAACGGCAACTCGACACCTTCGTCGTCGATCACCTTCATTGCAGTGGCCGGCACGGGAATGCCCACGGTGCCCAGTCGCGACTTATCGCCGTACGGGTTGGCGCTGGCCACCGGGGAGGTTTCCGTCAGGCCGTAACCCTCGCCGATTGCACAACCGGTGAGCTGCTGCCAGCGTTCCGCGGTGGCCTTGATCAGCGCGGTGCCGCCGGAGTTGGTGGTTTTGAGGTGAGAGAAATCCAGCTGCTTGAATTCCGGGTGATCCATCAGCGCGACAAACAGCGTGTTGAGCCCGAGCAGCCCGGTGAAACGCCACTTTTTCAGCTCCTTGATAAACCCGCCGATGTCCCGTGGGTTGGTGATCAGCACGTTGTGGTTGCCCGAGACCATCATGCACATGCAGTTCGCGGTGAAGGCATAGATGTGGTACAGCGGCAGCGGCGCGATCATCACCTCCTGCCCTTCCTTCACCAGCGGCAGGCCGTCGTCACCGGTCTGCGACATACAGGCGCGCACCTGCTGCATATTCGCCACCAGGTTGCGGTGGGTGAGCATCGCGCCCTTGGCCAGGCCGGTGGTGCCGCCGGTGTATTGCAGCACGGCGATATCGTCCAGGCTCACCGGATGGCGCGTCACGTCCAGGCTTGCCCCCATATGCAGGGCGCGCTTGAACGGCACTGCGCGCGGCAGGTGGTAGGCCGGCACCATTTTCTTCACCTTGTCGACCAGGGTGTTGACCAGCCAACCCTTGGCGGCCGGCATGAAGTCGCCCATTCGGGCTTCGATCAGGTAGTCGATGGCTGTGTCGGCGCACACCTCCTGCACGCGCGAACCGAACAGGTTAAGGTAGACCAGCGCACGCACGCCGGCATCCTTGAACTGGTGGCGCATCTCGCGCGGGGTGTACAGCGGGTTGGTGTTGACCACGATCAGCCCGGCGCGCAAGGCACCGAACACGGCAATCGGGTAATGCAGCACGTTGGGCATCTGCACCGCAATGCGCTCGCCGGGCTTGAGGTCGGTGTGCTGCTGCAGGTAACCGGCGAACGCCGCACTCTGACGCTCAAGTTCGGCGTAGGTCAGGGTAATCCCCATGTTGCTGAATGCCGGACGGTCGGCGAAGGTCTTGCAGGAGCGCTCGAACACTTCGATCACCGAGGTGTAGGCGGTGAGGTCGATGGTATTGGGAACGCCGGGCGCGCGTTTGTCATTCCAGAAATCAGGTTGCATTATTCTTGTCCTCTTACCTGAGTGTGTCCGGCCGCTGCTGTAGAAAGCGGAGCTTGGGGGACGTTAGCAGCTATGGCCAAACTGGCAAATACGCTAAATCGTGTCATTGATTGTATGAATCTTGCCGCTGAGGCGTGGGCAGATACCTGGTGCGCGATACACTGCACCCATCCCGAGCAAAGGAAAGCGCCATGAACCACAGCACCTTCTGGCTGACCGCGACTGACCAAAGCCGTCTGTACGTCAATCAATGGCTGCCGGAGGGCCCCGCCAGGGCCGTGGTGATGCTGTCCCATGGCATGGCCGAACACAGCGGGCGCTATGGGCGCCTGGCCGCAGCATTGTGCGCCGGCGGCTACGGTGTGTATGCGCTGGACCAGCGTGGCCACGGCCGTACCGCCGACTCAGGCACCCTGGGCCTGTATGCCGAGCAGGACGGCTGGAACACGGTGGTCGGCGACCTCGCCAGCCTGCACCAGCATATCGGCCAGCAGCAGCCGGGGTTGCCGATCATTCTGCTGGGCCACAGCATGGGCAGTTACATCGCCCAGGTCTACCTGCTGCACCACAGCGCCAGCCTGCATGGGGCAATTCTCAGCGGTTCGAATTTCCAGCCGGTGGCCCTGTATCGCGCCGCCCGCGTGATAGCGCGTGTCGAACGCGCTCGACAGGGCTTGCGCGGGCGCAGTGCGCTGATCGACTGGCTGTCGTTCGGCTCATTCAACAAGGCGTTCAAACCGACGCGTACAGCATTTGACTGGCTCAGCCGCGACCCCGTCGAAGTCGACCGTTACATCAACGACCCGCTCTGTGGTTTTCGTTGCACCAACCAGCTGTGGATCGACCTGCTGGGCGGCTTGCAGCACATCAGCAAAGCGTCCAACCTCGCGCAGATCGATCCAGGCCTGCCGATTCTGGTCGTGGGCGGCGAATGTGATCCGGTGAGTGACGGCAAGCGTCTCAACAACCTGGCCCAAGCCCTGCGTGAGGCCGGCTGCCAGCACCTGCAATTGACTGTCTACCCGCAGGCGCGGCATGAAGTGTTCAACGAAACCAACCGCGATGAAGTGACGGCGGATGTACTGCACTGGCTCGACCAGGCCCTGACCCTGCGCAGGCCGGCGCGCTGCGAATAACCTTTGCAAAACCGGCCATTAAATTACCGACTAGCCACAGGATGCACCTTTAGATGACCCAGGTAACCAACACACCGTACGAAGCCCTCGAAGTCGGCCAGACCGCCAGCTACAGCAAGACCGTCGAAGAGCGCGATATCCAACTGTTCGCCGCCATGTCCGGCGACCACAACCCGGTGCACCTGGACGCCGAATACGCCAAGACCACCATGTTCAAGGAGCGAATCGCCCATGGCATGTTCAGTGGCGCGCTGATCAGCGCGGCCGTGGCCTGCGAATTGCCTGGACCGGGCACCATCTATGTAGGCCAGCAAATGAGCTTTCAGAAGCCGGTAAAGATCGGCGACACGCTGACGGTGCGCCTGGAAATTCTGGAAAAACTGCCAAAATTTCGTGTGCGCATCGCCACCCGCGTGTTCAACCAGCGCGACGAACTGGTGGTGGATGGCGAAGCGGAGATCATCGCGCCACGCAAGCAACTTGAATTGACGCTGACCCAGTTGCCACCGATCAGCATTGGCTGACTCCGAACCCAAATCCAACGCAAAAAAATGCGGGAGGGGGCAAGCCCCTCCCGCATTGGGTTACAGCGCAGTGCTTACGACTGAGCGCGAGCCTGGTTACGCAGGGCTTTCACTTGGTCGTGGTTGCGTTGCACGCCGTGGTACTGACGCTCTACCAGGTCGCGAATGCCCAGCAGGTTGTGCTTGTTGATTTTCTCGATCGCTTCTTTGTAGGCCTTCAGTGCGTGGTCTTCACCGCGCTCGGCTTCGTTCAGAACGGCTTCTTCGTCTTTACCGGTGACCATCGACTTCACGTCGACCCAGCCACGGTGCAGGGCGCCGGCAACGCTGCCGGAATCTTCTGGATCGCCGCCCAGCGCACGTACCGCAGTTTTCAGTTCTGCAGCAGAGGTGGCGCAATCAGCCGAACGCTTGGCAAACAGAGCCTTCAGCTCCGGGTGCTTGATGTCTTCGGCGCACTCTTTAAAACCTTTCTGACCGTCAATGCTGGTCTCGATCAGGTCGTTCAGTACGGAGATGGATTCTTTATTGATGTCAGTCATTTTTCAATTCCTTATGGCAGGTTTAAAAGGATGCAAGAGTAATTGCAGTGTCCGTGCCAGCTTTCAATAAAAAATATTTACCTTATAAATCATAATGTTATGAAATATTGAACCATCTGTGTCTATGTTATTTGCATGATCTGTCCTTTGGCCTTCATGCAGAATGCCTGTATTTTCACTGTCATCGTCTTAGCCGCCCAAGATCGCCATGAATCCAGAGAAACTAGAACTGCTGATCACCCGCCAAATGCCCTTCGGCAAATACAAGGGCCGGATCATCGCCGACCTCCCCGGCCCCTATCTCAACTGGTTCGCCCGCGAAGGTTTTCCCCATGGCGAGCTGGGCGGCCTGCTGGCCTTGATGCAGGAAATCGACAGCAACGGCCTGGCCGAACTGCTGGAACCACTGCGCGCCAAACACGGTAAGCCCGCCCCTCGCCATTAGGAGTTTCGCCATGCCAGGGAATGCAAACAACGAACAGCACTGGCGCAGCATCGCCCAGCGCTATGAGCAGGAACCCGGCCCGATCAACCTGGAGAACGGCTACTTCGGGCGCATGAGCCGCGCGGTACAGGCGCAGTACCTGGAACACATAGCGTTCATCAACCGCAGCAACTCGCTGCATGTGCGCCAACGCTTCGAGCGCGGTGACAACGACGCCATCCGCCATCAGTTGGCCGGCTTGATCAACGTCGACCCGCAAGCGATAGCCTTCACCCGCAACGCCACGCAAGCCCTGCAGTCGCTGATCCGCAATTACAACCGCCTGCAACCGGGCGATCAGGTGCTGATCAGCGATCTGGAGTACGACACGGTCAAGGGGGCGATGCGCTGGCTGGCGGGCTACCGGGGTGTGGAAGTGATCGAAATCACCCATCTTCATCCGGCCAGTTTCGATAGCCTCGTGAACACGTACCGCGAGGCACTTGTACAGTATCCGCGCATGAAGCTGATGGCACTGACCCATGTCACCCACCGTACCGGCCTGGTGATGCCGGTCGAAACCATCGCCAGGGCCGCGCAAGCTCACGGCGTGGATGTGATACTCGACGGCGCCCACGCGCTGGGCCAGATCGACTTCAATCTCGCCGAATTGGGTATCAGCTTTGCCGGCTTCAACCTGCACAAGTGGATCGGCGCGCCGCTGACCCTGGGTTTTCTTTACATCGCCCCCGAGCGCATGGCCGATATCGACCCGGACACGGGCGAGTGCCACTACCCTGCCACCGATGTGCGCGCACGCACGCCCTATAGCACGCCGAACTTCCCTGCGTTGATGACGTTGCCATGGGTGCTGGAAGAACATCGCAGCCTGGGTGGCGCGGCGGCCAAGGGTGCGCGGCTCAAGTACCTGAGGGACATGTGGGTGAGTCAGGTGCGGTCGCTGCCCGGGATTGAAGTGCTCACGCCGGATGACCCCAGACTGTATTGCGCGATTACCGCATTCAAGTTCAGTGGGCGGGACCAACAGGTGATGGTGGACCGTCTGCTCAAGGAGCATGGCCTGTTTACCACGACCCGCGTAGGGCCGGCATTTGGCACGTGTATCCGGGTGACGCCGGGGGTGGTGACCTGCGCTGAAGACATCAATGTCCTGATCAATGCGATCACTCAACTAGCCAAGGACTGAGGTTTTTTACAGGCAAAAAAAAGCGGCACACCGACCAAGTGCGCCGCAAAAATGCCGTTAAGCACAGCAACAACGATTCTTTACATCCGATCAGTCCAGCAGGGCCAGCGCTTGCGCAGTGACTTCCTGAATACGTGCCCAGTCGCCGTTCCTGATCCACTCCGGGTCAAGCATCCAGCTACCGCCCACGCACATCACGTTCTTCAACGCCATGTAGCTCTTGATATTGGCCGGGCCCACGCCGCCAGTAGGGCAGAACTTCACTTCGCCGAACGGGCCGCCCAGTGCCTTGATTGCCGCCACACCGCCGCTGACTTCAGCCGGGAACAGCTTGAAACGACGATAACCCAAGGCATAGCCTTCCATGATGCCGGACGCATTGCTGATGCCTGGCAGCAGCGGGATCGGGCTGTGCACCGAGGCTTCCAGCAGGTCGCGCGTAATGCCGGGGGTGACGATGAATTGCGAACCCGCCACCTCGGCGGCGTCGAGCATCTGACGGTCGAGCACAGTGCCGGCACCGGTGCACAGTTCAGGGCGCTGCTCGCGCAGCACCTGAATGGCCTTGAGGCCGAACTCGGAACGCAGGGTCACTTCCAGCGCGGTCAAACCACCGGCTGCCAGCGCATCGGCCAGTGGCAGGATGTCCTGTTCGCGAGCGATGGTGATCACCGGCAGGATCCGCGCCCTGGCGCAGAGGCTGTCGATCAGGGCAACTTTGTCCGCCATGGAAACGGTCGGTTGAGGGCTTTTCATAGCGGCTGATCCTTGGCTCATGGGCACCAGTAAATCTCTAATGTAGGTTGCAAAAACGCGCGAATCGGCATGGCAGCAACGTCGTCACTGGCCAGCGCGGCGCTCAAGGTGGTCAATTTGGAGCTGCCGGAAATCGACAGCACGGTGTACCTGGCCGTGGCCAGCAACGCGCGACTCATGGTCAGGCGCTGATGGGGCACGGTCGGCGCCAGCATTGGCCAGCAACGGCGGCTACCGTCCGGCGCCAACGCATCGCCAAGGTTCGGGCTGTCAGGGAACAGAGAGGCGGTGTGGCCGTCATCGCCCATGCCCAGCACCAGCACATCAATGCCAGGCAATTCGGCCAGCAGGTGATCGGCCTGCTCGGCCGCGTCTTCAAGGTTGGCCGCAGCGCTGTAGAGGCTCAGGAACTTCGCCTTGGCGGCCGGGCCCTGCAGCAAGTGCTGCTTGAGCAGGCCGGCATTGCTGTCGGCGTGTTCCACCGGCACCCAGCGCTCGTCCGCCAGGGTGATGGTGACCCTGGACCAGTCCAGGCCCTGCTTGGCCAACTGCTGGAAAAACGTCACGGGGCTGCGGCCGCCGGACACCACCAGGGTGGCCTCGCCACGGGCGCTGATGGCCGTACGCAGTTGTTCGGCCACATCATTGGCCAGGCCGTCCGCCAGCAGCGCAGGCGTGCGGTACTCATGGGCCGTTACGCCCTGAGGCAGTTTCAATTCAGATATCGCCATACCACGACCTCCCATCCCGCGTGATCAGTGCAATCGAGCTCATCGGCCCCCAGGAACCCGCCGCGTACGGCTTGGGCGCATCACCGGACTTTTTCCACCCGGCGATCAACTGGTCACACCATGTCCACGCGGCTTCGATTTCATCTTTACGGACAAACAGGTTCTGATTGCCGTTCATCACTTCCAGTAGCAACCGCTCGTAGGCATCCGGAATCCGTGCGCTGCGATAGGTATCGGAAAAATTCAGTTGCAGCGGACCGCTGCGCAGTTGCATGCCCTTGTCCAGGCCCTGCTCCTTGGTCATCACGCGCAAGGAAATGCCTTCGTCCGGCTGCAGGCGGATGATCAGCTTGTTGCTGATCTGCAGGCGCTGCTCGGGGGCGAATATATAGTGGGAAGGTTCCTTGAAGTGGATGACGATCTGCGACAGCTTTTGCGGCATGCGCTTGCCGGTGCGCAGGTAGAACGGCACCCCCGCCCAGCGCCAGTTGCGGATATCGGCACGCAGGGCGACGAAGGTTTCGGTGTCGCTCTGGGTGTTGGAATTTTCTTCTTCCAGGTAACCCGGCACCGGCTTGCCGGCGCTGTAGCCGGCGATGTACTGGCCGCGCACCACCTGGGTGGTCAGGCCTTCCGGGCTGATCGGCGCCAGAGCCTTGAGCACCTTGACCTTCTCGTCGCGGATGCTATCGGCGGACAGGTCGGCCGGCGGGTCCATGGCGATCAGGCACAGCAGCTGCAGCAGGTGATTCTGGATCATGTCGCGCAGCTGGCCGGCCTTGTCGAAATAACCCCAGCGCCCTTCGATGCCGACCTGCTCGGCCACGGTGATTTCCACGTGGGAGATGTAGTTCTGGTTCCACTGGGTTTCAAACAGGCTGTTGGCAAACCGCAGGGCGATCAGGTTCTGGACGGTCTCTTTGCCCAGGTAGTGGTCGATGCGGTAGGTGCGGTTCTCCGGGAAAAACTGCGCCACGGCATCGTTGACCTTGCGCGAGGATTCCAGGTCCGAGCCGATGGGTTTTTCCAGCACCACGCGGGTGTTGTCCGCCAGGCCGACCTTGGACAGGTTCTCGCAGATCGCGCCATACACCGCCGCCGGGGTGGCGAAGTAGGCGATCAGGCGTTGCTCGCTGCCGACTGTTTCGGCCAGGGCGACGTAGTCGTCGGCTTTCATGAAGTCGACATGCAGGTAGGTCAGGCGCGCCAGGAAACGCTGGGCCACGTTCTCATCCAGCGCCTTGCCGACGTACTTGCGCAGTTCTGTTTCGATATGGGCTAGGTGCTGCTGCTCGGAACCGGCTTCACGGGCCAGGGCCAGGATGCGCGTGTCGTCGTGCAGCAGATCGGCGCCATCGAGGTGATAGAGGGCAGGAAATAACTTGCGAAGCGCCAGATCACCCAAGGCGCCAAACAGGGCAAAGGTGCAGGGTTCTACGGTTATCGAAGGCATGATGTTTGTTCTTTTATCAAGTTAAGCTACAAATACCTTTTTTCAAGGTATCACTCAAGGAAAAATGTAGTAATAACCACAACATTTTCCCGAATTACGCATTCCGAGTGGTGGTGTTCAGCTACCCTCAGTAGGATAGGCCACCGCGAAAAGCCACTCATCGATTGGTTACCGCCTTTTTATTTGCATCGTCGCCCGAAGGAAAGACTGAATGGACCGCGTGCGAAATCTTCTGGAACAGATCCGGAACCGCCTCGAAGAATTGAACAAGGCCGAGAAAAAGGTCGCCGAGGTCATCCTGCTCAACCCGCAGCAGGCGACCCGCTTCTCCATCGCCGCCCTTGCCCAGGCCGCTTCGGTCAGTGAACCGACGGTCAACCGCTTCTGCCGTTCGTTCGGCGTCAGTGGTTACCCTGAACTTAAATTGCAGCTGGCGCAAAGTCTGGCCAGCGGCGCGGCGTATGTCAGCCGCGCGGTGGAAGCCGATGATAACCCCGAGGCCTACACGCAGAAGATCTTTGGCAGCGCCATTGCCTCCCTGGACAGCGCCTGCCAGGCACTGGACCCGGCCCTGATCAGCAAGGCCGTGGACTTGCTGATTCAGGCGCGGCAGATCCACTTCTTTGGCCTGGGCGCTTCGGCACCGGTGGCCATGGATGCGCTGCACAAGTTTTTCCGCTTCAACCTTGCGGTCACTGCCCACGCCGACGTGCTGATGCAACGCATGATCGCGTCGGTGGCGCATACCGGCGAGCTGTTCGTGATTATTTCCTACACCGGGCGTACCCGTGAGCTGGTGGAAGTGGCGCGCATCGCCCGTGGAAACGGCGCCTCGGTGCTGGGAGTGACCGCCGAGAACTCGCCGCTGACCAAGGCCAGTACGGTGAGCCTGAACATCCCGTTGCCGGAAGACACGGACATCTACATGCCGATGACGTCGCGGATCATCCAGTTGACGGTACTGGATGTGCTGGCGACCGGCATGACGTTACGGCGCGGGGTGGATTTTCAGCCGCATCTGCGCAAGATCAAAGAGAGTTTGAATGACAGTCGGTATCCGGTGGGGGATGAGTTCAACTAAGCCAAGTTGTGGGTTGGCTTTACTGGCCTCATCGGGGGCAAGCCCCCTCCCACATTTGAAGGTATTCACAAATCAAAGTGTGGGAGGGGGCTTGCCCCCGATGAGGCCATCAGCCACAAAGCTAAACCCCAGCCCGAGCCTGCAAACTCAAATGCGCCCTCTCCCCCGGCGCCAGGCACGCCGCCGCCATCGCCGACTCCACGCACACAAACCCCGACGCCTCGTTAAAACTGACGCCCAGCAGCGGCCGGCTGCCGGGATGCCACACCACGGTGTCGGCGCTCTCTCCCGTGTCGATGCACAGCTCGCGCTGCCAGGCGTGATCCTTGAGCTGCAATTCACCTTCGTGCTGGAACACCCGCTGACAGCCACCGTCCACCCGCAACTCGCCTTCCTGCTGGCAAACCTGGCGATTGAGCTGGTCATACCCTTGCGCGCCATCCAGGCCAGACAGCGCTACCTCGTCGACGTGACCGATACGCCAGTAAGCGTGCAACGCGTGACTCAGCTGACATGGCAGCTCGTCCTGATGCTCGGTGCTCAGGCGCAGCTCCAGGGTATCGCCGAGGTGGGCGTGCAGGTCGACCTGCCAGTCGCACAACTGCAATTGCCAATGCAGGCGCACGCCATCTTCTGCGGTGCTGCTGTCGAGCAGTTTCCAGTCGATCAGCCGCGCCCAGCCATGGGACGGCCACGCGTTTTCACTCGGATGCCGGCCATACCACGGCCAGCACACCGGCACGCCGCCACGGATGGCGCCGACCTGCGGCCACTTGGCCGCGCACCACAGCCAGGGCTTTTGCCCGGCGGGTTGAAAATGCAGCAATTGCGCGCCCTGACGACTGAACACCGCCTGGCACAGCGGATGGTCGATCACCAACACATCGCGCATCTGAAAGCGCTCCCAGGCGAACACCGGACGTTCGCGCAGGGATTTGAAAAAGCGTTGCAGCGGATGCTCATGCATGTGCCACGGTCCTGAATTTCACAGTGCAACCCAAAAAAAGCGGATAGCCATGGCTACCCGCAAAATGCGCACAGAGAGAGGAGCTTATCGCAGCAGGGTTAGAACACCGACTGAATTTTCAGACCGGCGACTACCGCGTTGTCGACTTTATCCACGCCACCTGGGTGGGTGACATATTGCAGGTTGGGACGCACGGTCAGCCAGTTGGTAACGTGGAAGCCGTAGTTGATTTCGTAGTTGTACTCGGTAGAACGCAGTGGCGCGAAGCCTGCCTGGTCGTAGTCGGTGAAACCGTTGGAGGCGTTGACCAGTTCAGCGTTCTTGCGCACATCGTCGTTGACGTGCAGACGCGCAGCGCCAATACCGATGTCGTCTTTTGGACGCGCATCGAATGGGCCCTTGTACACCAGCATGATCGACTGATAGTTGTCGACCAGGTTGGTTTCCTTGTCGTGGAACGTGGCGTTGGCCGCGATGTTCAGACCACGGGAAGCGTCGCCGTTGTGGGTGGTGAGTTGCTGTTGCGCAACGAACCAGTAGCCCTTTTTGCTGCTGTGGGTACGGAAGGCCGCGCCGGTGGTGCCCGCGTCGTTGCCGTTCACGTCTTCACGAACGTCGGCTGCATCGGCCGCGCTCTTGTAGTAGCCCACACGGTATTCGCCCGGCAGGTTGTTGACCTTCGGCGACCAGACCAACTCCACCGGAATCACGGTGCCCTTGGTGCCGCTGCCGCTGAGCTTGAAGCCGTTGCCGTGCTCCAGCTGCGACGGGTTCTGGTTGTAGGCACCGATCTGCGCAAACAGCTCAGGCGTGATGTTGTACTTCACGCGGATAGCCGCCTGGCTGACTGGCCAGTTGTACCAGGTGTTCACGTAGTTACCCACTTGCGAGCCGCAGAACGACAGGTTCTGGAAGTCGCACGGGAAGGTGTTGAAATCTTCGCCTTCGCCGAAGTAACCGAGTTTCACGTCCAGCTTGTTGTCGAACATCTGGTGCTGGATCCAGAACTGGGTCAGACGCACCATGTGGCCACGGCCGTAGACTTCCATGGACGAACTCAGCGTGCCGGCACGCGGGTCGCCAATGCGGTCGTTGGAGATGTTCTGGCCATTACGGTTGGTCAGCTGGATCTTGACCTGGGTGTTATCCCAGCCCCACAGCTTTTGCAGGTCCAGTGCCACGCCCAGACCGAACTGGTCGGAGTAGCGACCGGTCTTGTCGTCGTTGAAGCCGCCGTGGGCGTTGTAGCCCATCTCGCCCACATAGTCAGCCTTGATGTCGATACCTTGCTCGATCAGCTTGGTACGCTCGCCACCCCAATCACCGGTCATCCACTTGGAATCGGCACTGAATGCATCGGCCGCCATCGCATTGGCGGACAATACCAGGGCTGCTGCTGCGGACAGTTGGCAGAGCAGTCGAGTGTTGTTGTGTTGCTTTTTCATCCCTACATCCTCGTCTTTATTGTTATTAAACTGTTTTTATCTAACGCGGTTTACATTTTTTCAGCTAAAACAACCAGTTAACTGATTCAACGGCTTTTGAATTGGGCCACATTATCGGCTTGCCCCGATGAAGGCAATGCAGCTGCCGTGCCCAGGCGCTCGCCGGTTTTGGCATCGAACAGCAATACCTTGGCCGGATCGAACTGCAGGGTCAGGGTCTCGCCCACCTGCGGTGCCACGTCCGGTGCCAGGCGGCAGCAGACTTTGGTGTCATTAAGCTGCACGAATACCAGAGTGTCCGGGCCGGTCGGCTCGGTCACCTGGACTTCGGCACGAATGCTCGAAGCGCTGTCGCCCTCGCCCGCCGCCAGCATGATCTGCTCCGGGCGCAGGCCCAGGATCACATCGCGATCTTCAAGGCCGGCATCGCTCATGTTCAGCGCCAGCTCGCAACGGGCCTGGCCACTGTCGAGCAGCGCCACCAGACGACCGTCCTTGCGTTGCAGGCGCAGCGGCACGAAGTTCATCGGCGGTGAACCGATGAAGCTCGCCACGAACTGGTTGGCCGGATTGTTGTAGATCTCTTTGGGCGTGCCGAACTGCTGAATGATGCCGTCCTTCATCACCGCTACCTTGTCGCCCAGGGTCATCGCTTCGATCTGGTCGTGGGTGACGTAGACGGTGGTGGTTTTCAGGCGCTGGTGCATCAGCTTCATTTCGGTGCGCATCTCGACACGCAGCTTGGCGTCGAGGTTGGAAAGCGGTTCGTCGAACAGGTAGATCTTCGGCCGCCGCGCCAACGCACGGCCCATGGCCACACGCTGTTGCTGGCCGCCGGAGAGCTGGCCCGGCTTGCGGTTGAGCAGGTGTTCGATCTGCAGCAGCTTGGCCACGCGCGCCACTTCGGCGTCGATATCGGCCTGGGGCATTTTGCGGATCTTAAGGCCGAATTCGATGTTCTCGCGCACGCTCATGGTCGGGTACAGCGCGTAGGACTGAAACACCATGGCGATGTCACGGTCCTTGGGGCTCATGCCGCTGACGTCCTGATCACCGATCATGATCGCGCCGCCGGTAATGGTCTCCAGGCCCGCGATGCAGTTCATCAGGGTGGACTTACCGCACCCGGAAGGGCCGACCAGAATCAGGAATTCGCCTTCCTTGATCGACAGTTCGATGTTCTTCAAGGTGTCGGGCAGGCCGGCGCCATAGGTCTTGTTTACATTGCGAAGTTCAAGCGTAGCCATGATTACCCCTTGACCGCGCCGGCCGTGAGGCCGCGCACGAAATACTTGCCTGCGATCACATAGACCAGCAGGGTCGGCAGCCCGGCGATCATCGCCGCCGCCATATCCACGTTATATTCCTTGGCCCCGGTGCTGGTGTTGACCAGGTTGTTCAGCGCCACCGTGATGGGCTGGGAGTCGCCGCTGGAGAACACCACGCCGAACAGGAAGTCGTTCCAGATCTGGGTGAACTGCCAGATCAGGCAGACCATGATGATCGGCGTCGACATCGGCAGAATGATCTGACGGAAGATGGTGAAGAAACCTGCACCGTCCAGTCGGGCCGCCTTGATCAGCGCGTCCGGAATGCTCACGTAGTAGTTACGGAAGAACAGCGTGGTAAACGCCAGGCCGTAGACCACATGCACGAACACCAGGCCGGTGGTGGTGCTGACCAGGCCCATCTTGCCGAGGGTGAACGACGCCGGCAGCAGCACGGTCTGGAACGGCAGGAAGCAGCCGAACAGCAGCAAGCCGAAAAACAACTGCGAGCCTTTGAAGCGCCAGAACGACAGCACGTAGCCGTTCAATGCACCAATCGCCGTGGAGATCAGGACGGCCGGAACCGTGATCTTCAGTGAGTTCCAGAAGTAGCCATCCACCGTGGCCCAGGCCTTGACCCAGCCGATGCCGGTGACCACGGTGGGCCAGCTCAGCAGGTTGCCGGTGCTGATGTCTTCCGGGGTCTTGAAGCTGGTCAGCAGCATCACCACCAGCGGCACCAGGTACAGCAATACGGCGAGGATCAGCACCGCGTAGATCGCGATGCGGCTCAGGCTGATCGCCGGTTTGTTAGCGAGACTAGTCATTACGCTTGGTCCTCAGCTCGGAGTAGAGGTAAGGCACGATGATCGCGAGGATCGCACCGAGCATCAGGATCGCACTGGCCGAGCCCATGCCCATCTGGCCACGGCTGAAGGTGAACGAATACATGAACATCGCGGGCAGGTCGGACGAGTAGCCCGGGCCACCGGCGGTCATCGCCGCGACCAGGTCGAAGCTCTTGATCGCGATGTGCGCGAGGATCATCACGGCACTGAAAAATACCGGACGCAGGCTGGGCAGCACCACGCTCCAGTAGATGCGCGGCAGGCTGGCGCCGTCGATCTGCGCGGCGCGCACGATCGATTGGTCAACACCCCGCAGGCCCGCAAGGAACATCGCCATGATAAAGCCCGAGGCTTGCCATACGGCGGCGATCACCAGGCAATAGACGACGCGGTCCGGGTCGATCAGCCAGTCCAGACGGAAGCCTTCCCAGCCCCAGTCTCGCAGCAGTTTGTCCAGGCCCATGCCGGGATTGAGCAGCCATTTCCAGGCGGTACCGGTGACGATCATCGAGAGCGCCATCGGGTACAGATAAATAGTGCGGATGAACCCTTCGCGGCGGATTTTCTGGTCGAGGAAGATCGCCAGGGTCACGCCGATTACCAGGGTGATACCGATGAACATGCCGCCAAACAGCGCCAGGTTTTTGCTTGCGACCCACCAGCGATCGTTGTCGAACAACCGCTCGTACTGCGCAAGACCCGCCCACTTGTAGCTGGGCAGGAACGTAGAGGTCGTGAACGAAAGTACAAACGTCCACAGGATGTAGCCATAGAAGCCCACCAGAACGATGAACATGCTCGGCGCCAGCACCAGTTTGGGTAGCCAGCGCTGCAGTGCATCGAACGGCGAGGCCTTGCTGAACACAGCAACAGAACTCATGGGGAAATCCAATAGAAGAATAAAGACAGCTGCAAGTTAGAAGCTACAAGCGGCAAGACACCACTTGCAGCTGTTAACTTGCAGCTTGCAGCTTATTTGGCCGACTTGATCGCAGCACCGAGCTTCTTGGCAGTGTCGGCCGGGTCGGCTTTCGGGTCGTTGATGTAGTTGGTCACGACGTCAAAGAACGCACCTTGCACCGCCAGGGTGGTGGCCATGTTGTGCGCCATGCTTGGCTGCAGGCCGCCGGACTTGGCGTCTGCCAGGAAGTCCTTGGCAGCGGTCTGGGCGCAGGAGTCGAAGCCCAGCTTGTCCATTTGAGTGAGCATGTCGGTGCGCACAGGGATCGAACCCTTGTTGATGCTGAACACTTTCTGGAAGTTTTCACCCAGCACGACTTTGGCGATGTCCTGCTGACCGGCCGCAGTGCCTTTGTCTTTCTGCTTGAACACGGCCAGGGAGTCGATGTTGTAGGTGAAGGCCTTGTCGGTGCCCGGGAAGGCTACGCACTCGTAGTCCTTGCCGGCGACTTTCTTGGCGGCGGTCCATTCGGACTTGGCCCAGTCACCCATGATCTGCATGCCGGCCTTGCCGTTGATGACCTTGCCTGCTTCGAGGTTCCAGTCCTGGCCTTTGCCGTCGACGTCCATATAGGTCGCGACTTTCTTCAACTCGGTGAGCGACTTGATCATTTCCGGCCCGGTCAGCGCCGCGTTGTCGAGGTCAACCAGAGCCTTCTTGTAGCCCTCCGGGCCCATCACCGACAGGACCACGGCTTCGAATACGGTGCTGTCCTGCCAAGGCTGGCCACCATGGGCGAGCGGAATGAAGCCCGCGGCTTTGAGCTTGTCGCCGGCTGCGTAGAATTCTTCGAGGGTGGTCGGGTTTTTGGTGATGCCGGCTTTCTTGAAGACTTCCGGGTTGATCCACAGCCAGTTCACGCGGTGAATGTTCACCGGAACGGCCACGTAGTCACCGTCGTACTTCACGGTATCGGAGACTTTCTTGTCGAGCAGGGAATCCCACTTCTCTTCCTTGGCCACGTCCTTGAGGACGTCGGTGTCGAGCAAGCCGGTGGACGCCCATTCCTGGATGTCTGGGCCTTTGATCTGGGCAACGCCTGGCGGGTTGCCGGCCACCGCGCGACTTTTCAGCACGGTCATGGCAGTGGCGCCACCGCCACCTGCGACGGCACCGTCTTTCCAGGTAAAGCCGTCTTTTTCGACTTGGGCCTTCAAGACATCAACAGCCGCCTTTTCACCACCCGAGGTCCACCAATGCACGACTTCAACCGTACCTTTGGAGTCGGCGGCAAATGCACTGAGGGGAAACAAAGAAGCAACGGAAACAGCTAGAGCGAGGCGATTAATCGCGTTCATCACAATACCTTTTCTTGTTGTTATGCATGCAAGTCTGGAGCTTGCGCTGCACGGAGTTTAAACATGGATTTTTCAAGTGCAGGTAACAAAGGGATGCACAAATGTCACCACTTGGTGACATAGCGCCCGGCGCCCAGAGCGGTCGTCATGCTTGGCCACAACGGCAGTGCAGGCAGCACCACCGCTTGCCAGGCATGGTACAGATCCGGTTTGCCGCCCCAGATCCTGCTGCCGGGCTGGTTATGCGGGCTGAGTTCGTGGTGCCAACTGCCGTGGACGCGGTCGATGAATTGAGTTTCGCAGAACTCCCAGAGGCGTCTATACCAAATTTCGTAATGCAGCTCACCGGTACGCTTGAGCAAGGCCTGGGCAGCGGCGCTGGCTTCGGCATGGGTCCAGTGCAGGCGCTCGCGCACTACCGGGCGATGGCTCCAATCCAACGTGTAGACAATGCCCGGCGCCCCATCCACAGCCCAGGCGTATTCGCAGGCGCTGGCGAACAGGCCTTTGGCGTCGCTCACCAGCCAGTCAGGCGTGGCCAGCCCGGCTTGCAGGCGCGCGGCCTCGAGGTGCAACAGCAGCCTTGCCCACTCGAACCCATGGCCGGGCGTGATGCCGTAGGGACGAAAGCCGTCGGCGGGGTTGTCTTCGTTATACGCAGGCAGCGGTTTCCAGTGTGCGTCGAAATGCTCGATCACCATGAACTGCTTGCCGGCCGCAAAGGTGTGGATCAGCCGTTCGACGATGCGCAGCGCGCGGTCCAGCCAGCGAGTGTCGCCGGTGACATCGGCCAGGGCGAGGAAGGCTTCGGTGGCGTGCATGTTGCTGTTGGCGCCTCGATAGGCCTCGACGCCGCTCCAGTCTTGGGAGAAGGACTCAAGCATCACGCCCTCCTCTTCACTCCAGAAGAACTGATCGATGATGTGGATCGCGTCATTGAGCAGGTTCTGCGCGCCGGGTGCACCGACCACGGTGGCAGAGCTCGCCGCGAGGGCGACGAACGCATGCAGGTAGGCGGCCTTGCCGGTATTGCCATCGCAGGCATTGGCCGCGGCAAACCAGCCACCGTGCTCACTGTCGCGCAACGGGCCGCTCAAGGCTGCGACACCGTGTGCCACCCGTTCGGCATAGCCGGGCAACCCCATGGCATGGGCCATGGCGAAGCTGTGGGTCATGCGGGCGGTGTTCATGGTTTCAGCGCGGGCGTCGGCCGGCAGTTGACCTTTATCGTCGAGGTTGCCAAAACCGTCAGGCAGGCGTGAGGCCTTGGCGAATGACAGCAGGCGCTGGCCTTCGGCGGCGAGCCAGGCGTGGTGGGCAGGAGCGTTCAGCCAACTGCTGGCAGGCAGTGGTTGCGTGGTCATGGGTGGCCCTTATTATTTTTTGTGGGATGACCGGAGTCTAAACAAGGGCGCAAAAGGGGCAAGTAACGAAGCGGAAGGTAAATGTCACAAGCTGGTGACATTCTTGAATGCGACCGCAAAAAACGCTGGCCGAGTATTGGGGCAAGAGCCCTTTGATTACTTTGGGGTTTTTCCTCGCAGGGCGATAGCGCCTGGCGAAGCCTCACACAGTTGATCCGGTTCAGGTCACTGACCGCCTCGCGGCGCGTTGAGCTGCTGGCTCAGGGTCTGCACCTGACTCTGCAGGGTGGTGATATTGCGCGTGGTCTGGATACGGAATACGTCGAACTCTTTATTGGTGGGCGCATCGACGTTGGCGGGCTGGTTTTCCTGCGCGCTTTTGAGCACAACCATGTCCTGCTCAAGGCGGGCAATGGCGGCCGTCGGGTTGCCCTGCTTTTTCAACGCGGCCACATCGGCCGCCAGCTCCTTGAGCTCAGCATCGCGTTTGCCGGCATCCCCCTGCGCCGCCTTGAGGGTCGCCACGGCATCCGTCAGCGCCTGCACCTGGCCCTGCAATGCGGCATTGGCGCTGGACAGTTCAGTGGTGCTGGCAGTCATCTGCGCCAGGCGCTTGTCCAGCTCGGTAGCCTGGCCAGCCACGCCGACCTGTTGCTTGCCCTGCTCCAGCAGTTGGGTTTCCAGCTGTTTGATCTGCTGTTTGAGCGCTTCGCTGCCGGTGTTGACGTTGGCTTCACTGGCCACTACCTTGCCGGAAATATCCTGCAGGCGCCCCGCCGCTTCCTCACTGATGCGCGCGAAACTTTCCTGGGTGGCAACCAGTTGCTGGCCCATCAGGGAGATCTGCTGGAAACTCCACCAGGCAAGGCCGGCAAACGCGATCAGCAGCGCGCCGACCAGCGCCCACAACGGCCCGGTGCTGGCGCTCCTGACCTTGACCACGGGCGCGGGCCGCGAGCGTACGGACGTGGCGGGCGTCGGCACGAAATCATCATCGTCCCCGGTATCGGCCCGCAGGCTGGGAACATTGTCGAAATCGTCGTTGGCATCGTTACGCATGAATCAACCCTGAATCGGTGAGATGGCTGGCAAGCCGAGCGACGCGAGTATAAACCGCGCGCCCGCCGCACTGATCGACCCGGAACCGTCAATTCGGTTCCCGATGTGTTGCTGGTTGTGAGCTTATTTGAGCCCCGGATCCTGGGCCTTCCACCAACTGCAGAACTCGTCGAGGGCGGTCCACAGACTGACCTTGGGCTCATAGTCGAGATAATGCCTCGCCCGACTGATGTCCAATGTGAAATCTTTGTTCATTACCTGCATGCCCAGGCGCGACAACGCAGGCTCCGGGCGCCCGGGCCACATTGCGCAGAAGGCTTCGTTGAGCGCCGCCACGCTATAGGACAGGCCGTAGGACCGATAACGGGTCACCTGGGGCATTTCCATCTGGCGCATCACGTAGTTGACCACATCCCATACCGGCACAGGTGTGCCGTTGCTGATGTTGTAGGCCTTGCCCAGCGCGGAACCGGTGGCAAGCAAACTGCTGAGCAAGGCTTCATTGAGGTTGTGGATACTGGTGAAGTCGACCTTGTTCAGGCCATCGCCGACGATCGCCAGGCGGTTCTTGCGCTGCATCTTCAGCAGGCGCGGGAAGATGCTCATGTCGCCCGCGCCAGTGACGAATCGCGGACGCAGGGCCAGCACCTGGAGGCCGAATTCCTGGGCGCCGAAGACTTTCTGCTCGGCCAGATACTTGGTAGCGGCGTACGGATGCTTGAAGCGCTTGGGCACCTGCTCTTCGGTCAGACCCAGGTGATCGCGCCCGTCAAAGTAGATCGAGGGCGAAGACAGGTGCACCAGGCGCCCGACCCGCTGCTTGAGGCAGGCTTCGACGACATTTTCGGTCACCAGCACATTGCCTTGATGAAAGTCCTGGTACTTGCCCCACAACCCGACGGCGCCGGCGCAATGCACCACGGCTTCGACGTCACGGCACAGATGGCGCACCAGTTCGGCATCACTCAGATCACCCTGGATAAACTCGGCGCCGCGCCGTACGAGGTGCTCCACGCTTTCGGCGCGCCGCCCGTTGACCCGCACGTCCAGGCCCTGCTCCAGGGCGAAGCGCGCAAAGCGCCCGCCGATGAAGCCGCTTGCGCCGGTGACCAGAATCTTCATGTATTACTCCGTGTTCTTTCGTTTTTCATCGCTGCTACCTTGACGCCCGTCATCCCTCCAACGACACCAGCCATTGCCCGCATGACCGGGCCAGATGATCGGTCAACAAGCCCAACAGTTGCCCGCCACTGCGCCAATGATGCCAGTACAACGGCACATCAATGGGCTTATCGGGCAACAACTCGACCAACAGGCCACGCTGCAACTGGTCGCGCACCTGCAGTTCCGGCACCAGGCCCCAGCCCAGGTCGGCTTCGGTGAGACGGATAAACCCTTCAGACGACGGGCATAAATGGTGCTCGAAACCGCCATCCACGCCGAGAGATGCCAGGTAACGATGTTGCAGAAAATCATCCGGACCAAACACCAGCGCCGGTGTGCGCGCCAGTTGCTCGGCCTTTACCCCGGCGGGAAAGTGCCGAGCGATAAAGACAGGGCTGGCCAGCGCGCGGTAGCGCATGGCACCGAGCAAAAGGCTGCGTGCACCGGCCACCGGGCGTTCACTCGCGCAGATACAGGCCGCCACTTCACCGGCGCGCATGCGCTTGAGACCGACGGTCTGGTCTTCCACCACCAGGTCGAGCAACAGATGCTGCTCGGCGCAAAAGTCGCTGACAGCCTCGGCCCACCAAGTGGCCAGGCTGTCGGCATTCAGGGCGATACGCAGGCGTTCGGGCATGCCCTCCTCGTCCAGGGCGGGCACCTGGCCCTGCAGGTCGCGCTCCAGCAGCCGCACCTGTTGCACATGGTTGAGCAACCGTCGACCAATCTCGGTGGGCGTAGGCGGCGTGGCCCGCACGAGCACTGGCTGGCCGATACGCGCTTCGAGCAGCTTGATGCGCTGGGAAATGGCCGACTGCGACAGCCCCAGCACCTGAGCGGCACGCTCGAAGCCGGCCTGTTCCACCACAGCCGCGAGGGCGGACAGCAATTTATAGTCGAACATCAGTTTCTCTAATGAGCGATCAGCAATATTGGTTTTTCTTATACAACTCCTCCAATGAAAATAGCCAGCATTGCCTCTCTTTAACAAGGACCTTCACATGGCTGGCGAAACCGCCCTGGCGACCCTGCTGCGCAGCATGAGCCCTCATCTGAATGACGGCGACTACGTGTTTTGCACCCTGCCCGATAACCACGTCCCTGCCGGTTGCGAGGTGATCGGCAGCTTTCGCGAACAGGAAGGCTTGACCCTGATCGTGGAGCGCCAGCAAGCCGAACAGGCCGGGCTGGCCTTCGACTATGTGGCCGCGTGGATCACCCTGAACGTGCACTCGGCACTCGAAGCGGTGGGGTTGACCGCCGCTTTCGCCAGCGCCCTGGGCCAGGCCGGGATCAGTTGCAATGTGATCGCCGGTTATTACCACGACCACCTGTTCGTCGGCCGCGCCGATGCGCAGCGCGCCTTGCAGGTGCTGCGGCAGTTGGCGGCGGACGCGGAGTAAACCCTATGTGGCAAAGCTATGTGAACGGGCTGTTGATCGCCCTCGGCCTGACCATGGCCATCGGCACGCAGAACGCTTTCGTACTGGCGCAAAGCCTGCGCCGTGAACATCACCTGCCGGTAGCGGCGCTGTGCATCGTGTGCGACGCGATCCTGGTCGCGGCCGGGGTGTTCGGCCTGGCCACGGTGCTGGCGCAGAACCCGCTGCTGCTGGCGATTGCACGCTGGGGCGGCGCGGCGTTCCTGTTGTGGTACGGCACCCTCGCCTTGCGTCGCGCGTTTTCGAAACAGAGCCTGGACCAGGACGAAGGCTTCAAGGCGCGCTCACTGCGCGCGGTGATGCTCAGCGCGTTGGCGGTGACGTTGCTCAACCCCCACGTCTACCTCGATACGGTGCTGCTGATCGGCTCACTGGGCGCGCAACAGGCGGCACCCGCAGCGTTCGTGGCCGGGGCCGCGAGCGCTTCATTCCTGTGGTTCGCCACACTGGCGCTCGGCGCTGCGTGGCTGGCGCCGTGGCTTGCGCGCCCGGCAACCTGGCGGCTGCTGGACCTCTTGGTGGCGGTGATGATGTTCAGCGTGGCCTACCAATTAATAAGCACGCCCTGAAGTTATTTCGAAAGGCTCTGGAACCTCTATCCCACACAGTTGTTGCGTGGTTTTGCCGCACCCCCGGTGCTATGATCCTGCCCCTGCGCCGCAAAGAGTACAAACTCCCCGGCGCTTGTTTGGCCGCCCGTGATCGGCCTTGCGCTCACCGCAACTGACCTGATTAGGAGAATCATCATGGCTTTCGAATTGCCGCCGCTGCCCTACGCACACGATGCCCTGCAGCCGCATATCTCCAAGGAAACCCTGGAGTATCACCACGACAAGCACCACAACACCTATGTCGTGAACCTGAACAACCTGGTGCCTGGCACCGAGTTCGAAGGCAAGACCCTGGAAGAGATCGTTACCTCTTCTTCGGGCGGCATCTTCAACAACGCCGCTCAGGTCTGGAATCACACGTTCTACTGGAACTGCCTGGCGCCAAACGCAGGCGGCCAACCGACCGGCGCACTGGCTGAAGCCATCAACGCAGCCTTCGGTTCCTTCGACAAGTTCAAGGAAGAGTTCACCAAGACGTCCGTCGGCACCTTCGGTTCCGGTTGGGGCTGGCTGGTGAAAAAGGCTGACGGTTCCCTGGCCCTGGCCAGCACCATCGGTGCCGGCAACCCGCTGACCAGCGGCGACACCCCGCTGCTGACCTGCGACGTGTGGGAACACGCCTACTACATCGACTACCGCAACGTGCGTCCAAAGTATGTGGAAGCGTTCTGGAACCTGGTCAACTGGAAGTTCGTGGCCGAGCAGTTCGAAGGCAAGACCTTCACTGCCTGAGTAACGCTTGCAGGATAAAGAGCCCGGCAATTGCCGGGCTTTTTTGTGGGCGATAATACTGAGCAGAGTGCGGGATGCATGGAACCAGGCGGTAACAATTTGCCACGCAGGCAGTGAGAGAAATAACTCTCTCATTTCATGCAGGAGAGTTCGCAATGGATCCTATATCGATGGGTATGTCGGCTATGTCAGCAATCATGCCGATGCTGGAAAAAGGCATGGACATGATGAGCAAGATGATGGATCAGCAACAGCAAGGTCGAGATCAGGGGCAGGGCAAAATCGGCGAAGACACACACAAAGCCAACTCCATGCAGATTACGTACAACTCGTAATAAGGCTGACCTGCGCGCGCGGGTCTCACGTCCAAGCGCCGTATCAGAGAGCGGCGGATGTCATCCGCCCTCTTCCCTGCCTCCCCTCCTTCAGCCTCTTGCGGTTGCCCGGTCCGAATGTTCCTTTGACTGCCATGCGTGGATTGCCAATACTCATGGCATATTGAAGGCCACCCGCATGAGACAAGGAATGCCCCTTTGAAGCTGGAACTCAAAAACAGCTTGTCGGTGAAGTTGCTACGGGTTGTGCTGCTGTCGGCGTTGATCGTGGGCGTGGCGCTGAGCGTGGCGCAGATCGTTTTCGATGCCTACAAGACGCGCCAGGCCGTGGCCGGCGATGCCCAGCGCATCCTCGACATGTTTCGCGACCCCTCCACCCAGGCCGTCTACAGCCTGGACCGCGAGATGGGCATGCAGGTGATCGAAGGGCTGTTTCAGGACGAAGCGGTGCGCACGGCCTCCATCGGCCACCCTAACGAAACCATGCTCGCGGAAAAGAACCGCCCCCTGGAGCAATCCGCCAGCCGCTGGTTGACCGACCTGATTCTGGGACAGGAACGTACGTTCACCACGTCACTGGTCGGCAAAGGCCCATACAGCGAGTATTACGGTGACCTGAGCATCACCCTCGACACCGCCACCTATGGCGAAGGTTTTCTGGTCAGCTCGGTGATCATTTTTATTTCCGGCGTGCTGCGTGCGCTGGCCATGGGGTTGGTGCTGTACCTGGTGTATCACTGGATGCTGACCCGCCCGCTGTCACGGATCATCGAGCACCTGACCTCGATCAACCCCGACCGGCCCAGCGAGCACAAGATCCCCCAACTCAAGGGCCATGAACGCAACGAATTGGGGCTGTGGATCACCACCGCCAACCAGTTGCTCGAATCCATCGAGCGCAACACCCACCTGCGCCACGAAGCCGAGTCCAGCCTGCTGCGCATGGCCCAGTATGACTTTCTCACCGGCCTGCCCAACCGGCAGAAGTTGCAGGAGCAACTGGACAAGATCCTGATCGATGCCGGCCGCCGGCAGCGCTGCGTGGCCGTGCTGTGCGTGGGGCTGGACGACTTCAAAAGTGTCAACGAGCAGTTCACCTACCAGACCGGCGACCGCTTGCTGCTGGCCCTGGCCGACCGGCTGCGGGCCCACAGCGGCCGGCTCGGCACCCTGGCGCGCCTGGGCGGCGACCAGTTTGCGCTGGTGCAGGCCGATATCGAACAGCCCTACGAAGCCGCCGAACTGGCGCAAAGCATCCTTGACGACCTGGAAGCGGAATTCGCCCTCGAGCACGAACACATCCGCCTGCGTGCCACCATTGGCATCACCCTGTTCCCGGAAGACGGTGACAGCACCGAGAAGCTGCTGCAGAAAGCCGAACAGACCATGACCCTGGCCAAGAGTCGCTCGCGCAACCGCTACCAGTTCTATATCGCCAGCGTCGACAGCGAAATTCGCCGCCGCCGCGAGCTGGAAAAGGACCTGCGCGAGGCCCTGGGCCGCGAGCAGTTTTACCTGGTGTACCAGCCGCAGATCAGTTACCGCGACCACCGCGTGGTCGGCGTTGAAGCGCTGATCCGCTGGCAGCACCCGGAACATGGCATGGTGCCGCCGGACCTGTTTATCCCGCTGGCGGAACAGAACGGCACTATTATTGCCATTGGCGAGTGGGTGCTGGACCAGGCCTGTCGGCAACTGCGCGAATGGCATGACGCGGGCTTCACCGCGCTGCGCATGGCGGTCAATCTGTCCACCGTACAGTTGCACCACAGCGAGTTGCCGCGCGTGGTCAACAACCTGATGCAGATCTACCGTCTGCCGACGGGCAGCCTTGAGCTGGAAGTGACCGAAACCGGCCTGATGGAAGACATCAGCACCGCCGCCCAGCACCTGCTGAGCCTGCGCCGCTCCGGCGCACTGATCGCCATCGATGACTTCGGCACCGGCTATTCATCCTTGAGTTACCTCAAGAGCCTGCCGCTGGACAAGATCAAGATCGACAAGAGTTTCGTGCAGGACCTGCTGGACGACGATGACGACGCCACCATCGTGCGCGCCATTATCCAACTGGGCAAAAGCTTGGGCATGCAGGTGATCGCCGAAGGAGTGGAGACCGCCGAGCAGGAGGCCTACATCATCTCCGAGGGTTGCCACGAGGGTCAGGGTTATCACTACAGCAAGCCGCTGCCGGCGCGGGAGTTGGCGGCGTACCTCAAGCAATCGGAGTGCGATCAGGCCACGATTCTTTAAACCGCGCCGGCGATACTTGATATTTCCCGCGTATAACCCTTTACACAAAATGCAAATCTTTCGCATTATGTCGCAGTTTTTGCGCGCCCCCGCGCGCCCTATCAACACTCGAAGCAGGATGTTCGCCATGATTCGTATGCCCCTGGCCACCGCCAGTCTGCTGGCCATTGCCATTTCTCTTGCCGGTTGCGGCGAAGGTAAAGACAAGGCTGCAGCACCTCAGGCGCCGACCCCGGCTGCCAGCACCACCGCTCCAGCGGCTGCCACAGCGGCAGGCAACGTCGACGAAGCGGCCGCCAAGGCTGTGGTCGCGCATTACGCTGACATGGTGTTCGCGGTGTACAGCGATGCCGAGTCCACCGCAAAAACCCTGCAGACCGCCGTCGACACTTTCCTTGCCAACCCGAACGAGCAAACCCTGAAAGCCGCACGCACCGCCTGGATCGCCGCGCGCGTGCCGTACCTGCAGAGTGAAGTGTTCCGCTTCGGCAACACCATCATCGACGACTGGGAAGGCCAGGTGAACGCCTGGCCCCTGGACGAAGGCCTGATCGACTACACCGACAAATCCTACGAGCACGCCCTGGGCAACCCGGGCGCCACCGCCAACATCATCGCCAACAACGAGATCCAGGTGGGCGAAGACAAGGTCGACGTCAAAGACATCACCCCGGAAAAGCTCGCCAGCCTCAATGAGCTGGGCGGTTCGGAGGCCAACGTCGCCACCGGCTACCACGCCATCGAATTCCTGCTGTGGGGCCAGGACCTCAACGGCACCGGCCCAGGCGCTGGCAACCGCCCGGCGTCGGACTACCTGACCGGCGACGGTGCCACCGGCGGCCACAACGAGCGCCGTCGCACCTACCTGCGTTCGGTGACCCAGCTGCTGGTCAGCGACCTCGAGGAAATGGTCGGCAACTGGAAGCCCAACGTCGAAGACAACTACCGCGCCACCCTGGAGTCAGAACCTGCCACCGACGGCCTGCGCAAGATGCTGTTCGGCATGGGCAGCCTGTCCTTGGGCGAGCTGGCCGGTGAACGCATGAAGGTGTCCCTGGAAGCCAACTCGCCGGAAGATGAACAGGACTGCTTCAGCGACAACACCCACAACTCGCATTTCTACGACGCCAAGGGCATCCGTAACGTCTACCTGGGCGAGTACACCCGCGTCGACGGCACCCAGATGACCGGCGCCAGCCTGTCGTCGCTGGTGGCCAAGGCCGATCCGGCTGCCGACGCGGCACTCAAGGCAGACCTCGCCGCTACCGAAGCGAAGATCCAGGTCATGGTCGACCACGCCAACAAGGGTGAGCACTACGACCAACTGATCGCCGCCGGTAACGATGCAGGCAACCAGATCGTGCGTGATGCGATCGCCGCGCTGGTCAAGCAGACCGGTTCGATCGAAGCCGCAGCAGGCAAGCTGGGCATCAGCGACCTGAACCCGGACAATGCCGATCACGAGTTCTGACCCGCACGGGTAACCGTCCTGCCTCAATGAAAATGCCCCGACTGGTTCGGGGCATTTTTTTGCGTGTGGGGTCGACGATCAAATCCTTATGATGAAGATGTCAGGCGGTCCGCCGAAGGGTGGCGAAGCGACGCCTCCCAGCAACGAGACAAACCTGTTGCTCGCCTGCGCGTCGGCGACCTGCGTACGTGTGTGGGTATTCATCAACGTGTCCTGAGGCTGCGTACGTATTGTACGAGTGCTGTGCATCGCCCCCCTTCTTATCTGCAACCAGTAAAGCCTCTCCCGTGCCGGACGCTTGAACAGCAATTCGCCGGGTACGTTATAGGCACTGACGATTTCATAGCCATCATCGGTTAGCACTCGTGTCATCAGTCTCTTGAGCGCTCCGTCATCAACGGCAGCCCTGTTTAAAAGAGTCGGCACTCGATCATTTCTGAACATCAACTGCGTGTTCCGCGCTGGCGGCCTATCCATCCACCAGACCCCGTGCGCGGGCCGGGTTCTGCGCAGTAGCGAAAACGGCTCTCCAAAGTACCACAACGGTGCCACCGACGAGGATGAACGCCAGCCGAGCAAGGTATGCTGCATGGCGATCATTCCATACGTTGTAAGTCGATCCGGGTTGGTCGCGTAAAACAAAGTCCGCGCGACATCCACTTGACTGGCTGCCGTCAACATCGGGAAAGACTCGGCTACCGAGGCGGAAAGTGTCTTTGGGAACGGCAGCGTGGTGTTATTGACCCAACGCCCATCACGGGAGGCGAAAATCACTTTTCGCGGCTGATCAAACCGGTCAACCCTGAGCATTTCTTCAAACGCTTCAAACGTGCGCAACCGTTGATTGGGCTTATGCATGAAAGTGATCTCCGGAAACGTTGCACCGCCGGCCGGCAAGACGGGAAAATATTGCTCATCTATTCTGATGTAATCGGTGCCGCGCAACGCCGGGTCCCCTCCAATACGTCGATAGCCACTCAATGTGCTATCCCGGAGCTGGATCTCGACGGGATCGATGGTTTGCCCCCAGTCAAGGAATCGCGCCACCGGTGATCTGCTGGAGCTTCCCTGGCTGGGCCCGGGTGTCGGCTCGATAGAAGCCCCCAGTAGGTCGGTGAGTAATTCAGCCCCGCGAAGGCGAGCCATCAATTGTTCAGGGGATACCAGCAAATACTGATGAAAACCATCCAGAGATGCGTTCGACCGGAGATAGTGAACCAGGCTCAATTGAAATTCAGTTTCATGCCCACTGGGAAAAGCGAACGACTCAAACACCCGACGGACCTGATGCTCGCTCAGATAAGGATAAAGCTGCTGTAACCCTTCTCTGGGCGACAAGCCGCCCCGCAAGCCCGTGCCGGGATGCGACCCGACTTCCCATCGGCCATTCTTGTCCAGACGAATAGGGTCATGGTGATACCGATGAGGTTTGCGCGCGTCCTTGATCCGCCAGGCCTGTTCGCCACCTTCATCTACCAGCGAGAACCAGCGCCCCCGCTCCTTGAGAAAGTACTGCCGAGGACTTTGCGCGGTCGAAGGTCGGTAGAAAATGCCCTTGTCTGACCAGCCTTGCACCGGGCTGAGATTGTCGGGTGTTATCTTCAGGGCCATCTGCGGATTCAACCCGCGCGGCACATGCGGCACACGCAGAGAGGGCTTGGAGAAACCCAGGGCACCGTCGACCAACGCCCCGACGAACTCACCCAACGCCCGGACAATGTGGTTGGCCGTTTCCTCACGGTCCCCCACGGCAGCGGCCTCTATCGCGGACAACACAGAGATCAGACTTCTGGCCAGGCCCAGGGGAAACGTGATGTATACGGGCAGCACCAGGGTAAGGACATCCAGCGCCGCAGTGACCGCCGTTGTAACCGTTTCAAGGTCTGTTTCGCCAGTGGTTGTCGATTGGGCGTCAGCATCGTTGATTACCGTGCTGGCTGCTATTTCGTATGCCTCATCGAAAATGTTTTTGTCGATCCTCGGAAAGTGCACTGCAGCTTGCGAGATAGTTGCGCGCAGCAAGGTGCGGATTCGTCTCTGCTCAGTGCGCCGCACTCTGCCCACCAGGTAATCACGCCAGGAGCTGTCGTAGATAAACGTACGGAACAGCTGATCACCGGAAAACTCATAAAACACACGCCCTCCAGGTGCCTGTGGCGCGTAAATCACGTTCGACAAAGCACTGGTGGACGACGCGGAACAAATCAGCAACACGCCGCGCACCCGCTCTCCTCTTAGCATCAAACTTTTCACCACAATGCGGTGGCCTTCTACCGTCTCGCGTCGGTCGTTGTCCTCGGGCTGATCAAGCACCACTCGTACCCAATTGAAACCGCGCTGCGCCTGGTCCGGAAGAAAGTCACCGGCGATTTTCGCCTCAATGGCATCCAGCCGCATTTGTCGGGCCAGGCATCGGGCGTAATGGGTTTTCCGGGCGAGCGCCTCGGGTGAGGTAATCAACCGGTCCCTCAGCAAGGTGTCGTAACTGTTACCGACATTCGCGCTGCGCACCAACGTCTTCACCTGCTCGACGGTCAAGGCTGTGTATGCCACGCCCTTTTTGTCCGTCAGCCGAGAGAAGTTGGTGAAGTTGACGTCCAGCCCGCCCACATTCTCAAGGCCCAACTCGGTCAAGCTGCGTTGACGATGTCGCCAGGTCGGCGTCCCCGGGTCCCTGATGATTGAGCCATGAGCACCTGGCACGTAAGGCACCTGCTCAACGTTAGGCTCTTTGGTGTGAATGACAATATCGTCCGGATCGGCTTGCAGGCCAAATTGCGCTTCAAGCAGTGCACTCAGTTGTGCCTTGCTGTAGGCCAGCAAAACGGTTTTATCACTGAACTGGGCAAAGGACGGCAACCCCTCCTCCTCAGTCGGATTCAACAGCTCATCACAGTAGTCTCGCATCGCTGCTTGCCAGGCCAGCTTGTCGGCATTACTCGCTTGCTCGAGAAAGATCTTGAGTCGGGCCTGGCCACGCTTTTTAAAGCGCGCGTAAAGCACCCCACTGCTATCGAAGGCCGAGGTCAGGTCGGTTACTTGATCCAGGTTTTGCGGCAACCAGCCACGGTCTACCTGCGCAGTAAGTGCCCTGTAGCGGGCCAGCGTGGAAATGAAGTCCTCTTGATGCCTGAGATATTGAGCTTCAACAGACTGGCTGAACGGAGAGTCCAGCCATTCAAGATATTTTATTTGCTCGCTCGACTTGCCCGCACGGTGCAGGTCCAACCCATGGGGCTGGTCTTTTTGCGCCATCAACGCCAACAGGCTGGTGAACGCCTCGGGATGGTTCAAACGCCGGTGAAGCTCCCGGTCAAGACTGGCCAGCGAATCAAATTCTTCAAGACCGCTGCCCGGAATAAACAGCAGCACGATCCCCAGATTCATCCCCGCATTGACAGGGCGTACCTGTGGTACGACGGGTGTGTCCGTCTCGCTGACAACTTCGCCGTCCTGCGGATCGCGGCCGGTCAAAACAAACGCGCCGTACAGCAATGGGTCAGACTCCGCGCCGTTCATGGCAAGGCGATAGACACAAGGTCTATACCCTTCAATCGTCTGACGCTCCAATGCGCCGGGATAACGCATCACCTTATTGAGCAATATCTCGCCCGCGATCGAGATCAAGTTATCGCTCCTGAGCAACAGCATTTCGGTTCGTAGTTGTTCGATCAGGATGCCGACCAGCCTCTCTCTACGGGAACCTGCATCGACCGCTCCTTCGGCGGTGTGGTCCCAATAAGCTTGCATGAAGGCCTTGTAGCGTGGCACCAGCCCCGTGGCCAGGCTATCGACAAACTCATCGAATGCCTGGGCGGTCAATTCCGGCACAGGCTGTGGGTCGGTGTTTTCAGCGGTGGCTCGCAGGAACAACGTGTTGTGACGGGCGCAGGTCGACGTCTTGCCCGTCACAATGCGCTCAATCACGGCGTCCAGGACCGTCGCAAGCAAGGGCGCAGTGTCCGGGGCCTGGCTGAGTAGAGGTGTGGTCGGCAGTACTTCGCGGGACTGGACGTACCCCTTGCGTACCTCCAGCCTGGGTGTCAGCGTGCTGAAGTGCTGATCAAAGCGGTGCTGCACAAAATCCTCAAACCCGGGTTGGGGCACCAGCAGCTCCACGGCGCGGCTACCGAGGCTGGACAAGGTCAGTGCCAGGGATATTTGTGAGGCACTGTCTTTGGCACTCAAACGCTGCATCAACGGCGAGGCAGTTAACGATTCATACGACATGACGGTCTCTTCGAAAAACGTGGAAGCCGCCATGCTGACGAACCGAACCGCTGCTCGTGCTTTATACATATGTGGGTAAGCCACACCGGTTTACATGCCCTGTACCCCGGGTAGAATGGCGCCTTCCCCTGATACCCGAGCAGAATTCATGGCGTTGCCGACCTTACGCATCATCGGTTTCATCATCGGCATCTTCCTGATCACCCTCGCGATCGCCATGGTCGTGCCCATGGCCACGCTGGTGATCTTCGACCGCACCGGCGACCTGCCCTCGTTTCTGTGGGCCAGCCTGATCACCTTTATCGCCGGCCTGGCCCTGGTGATTCCCGGCCGCCCCGAGCATGTGCACCTGCGCCCGCGGGACATGTATCTGCTAACCGTGACCAGTTGGGTGGTGGTGTGCATATTCGCTGCACTGCCGTTTCTGCTGACCCAGCACATCAGCTACACCGACTCGTTTTTTGAAAGCATGTCCGGCATCACCGCCACCGGCTCCACGGTGTTGAGCGGGTTGGACAGCATGTCGCCGGGCATCCTGATGTGGCGCTCGCTGCTGCACTGGCTGGGCGGTATCGGCTTTATCGGCATGGCGGTGGCGATTCTGCCGCTGCTGCGCATTGGTGGCATGCGCCTGTTCCAGACCGAGTCCTCGGACCGCTCGGAGAAGGTCATGCCGCGCTCGCACATGGTGGCGCGCCTGATCGTGGCGGCCTACGTCGGCATCACCATCCTCGGCAGCCTGGCGTTCTGGTGGGCCGGGATGGGTTTGTTCGACGCGATCAACCACGCGATGTCGGCGATTTCCACCGGTGGTTTTTCCACCTCCGACGAGTCCCTTGCGCACTGGAAACAACCGGCCGTGCACTGGGTGGCGGTGGTAGTGATGATCCTCGGCAGCTTGCCGTTCACCTTGTATGTGGCC
The DNA here is from genome assembly GCF_036864995.1 of Pseudomonas trivialis. Lineage (NCBI taxonomy): Bacteria > Pseudomonadati > Pseudomonadota > Gammaproteobacteria > Pseudomonadales > Pseudomonadaceae > Pseudomonas > Pseudomonas trivialis. The sequence continues at coordinate 4,216,103 of NZ_CP142151.1, forward strand.
ACCTTGCGCGGTAACCGCCGGGCACTGATCAAGGATCAGCAGGTACAGGGCCTGCTCGGTTTGCTGGTGGTGACCTGGCTGGTGCTGGGCACCTGGTACTGGTGGACCACCAACCTGCATTGGCTGGAGGCGCTGCGCCATGTGGCGTTGAACGTCACCTCGGTGGTGACTACCACTGGCTTTGCCTTGGGGGACTACAGCCTTTGGGGCAACTTCTCACTGATGCTGTTTTTCTACCTGGGCTTTATCGGCGGCTGCTCGGGCTCGACCGCCGGTGGGATCAAGATTTTTCGCTTCCAGGTCGCCTATATCCTGCTCAAGGTCAACTTGAACCAGTTGATTCACCCGCGCGCGGTGATCAAGCAGAAGTACAACGGCCACCGGCTCGACGAAGAAATCGTGCGGTCGATCCTGACCTTTTCGTTTTTCTTCGCCATCACCATCTGCGCCATTGCCCTGGCCTTGTCATTGCTGGGCCTGGACTGGATGACCGCGCTGACCGGCGCCGCCAGTACCGTGTCTGGAGTAGGCCCGGGCCTTGGCGAAACCATCGGGCCGGCCGGCAATTTTTCCAGCCTGCCGGATGCGGCCAAGTGGATCCTGTCGCTGGGGATGCTGCTGGGCCGGCTGGAAATCATTACGGTCTTTGTTCTATGCATTCCGGCGTTCTGGCGTCACTGACCGTCGACGTCTGCAGCAGCCGCGCCCGGTACTCGCCAGGGGTGGCATCGAACCAGCGGCGAAACGCGCGGAAGAAGTTGCTAGGGTCAGCAAAGCCCAGCAGGTAGGCGATTTCCAATAAGGTCATGCTCGGCTGCGCCAGGTACTGCTCGGCCAGTTCGCGGCGGGTGTCGTCAAGCAGCGCCTGAAAACTGGTGCCCTCCTCCTGCAAACGCCGCTGCAAGGTGCGCTGTGACAGGTGCAGGGTCTGGGCCACCACTTCACGCTTGGGTTCGCCCTGGGGCAGCAGGCGGCACAGCACCTGGCGTGCCTTGTGGGTCACGCGACTTTCGGAAAACCGCGCCAGGTACTCACCGGCAAAGCGGTCGTGCAACAGCGCCATGGCCTCGTTGGCCGTGGGCAGCGGCGCGTCCATGTCGGCACGTTCAAAGATCAGCGCGTCATAGGGCGCTTCGAATTCCAGGGGGGCATGGAACGCTTGCCTGTAGGGCGCAAGATCCGCCGGCTGAGCGCCCTGCAGCAGCACCTTGCGCGGTTGCAGGGTGCGCCCGGTCAACCAGCCGCACAGCGCCAACGCACTGGCCAGTGATGCTTCGGCGCTTTGCCGGGTGGGAGGGAGGTGGTCGCCATGCACGGTCAGAATCAGCGCATAGCCTTCGGGCAAGAGTCTGAAACTCAAGTCGGCGCTTTCGGCAATGATGCGCTGGTAACGCACCAGGCGCATGAAGCCTTCGGCCAGGGTGTTGCTGGACATCAGCGCATACCCGGCCACATGAAACGACGCCGGGCGCACCACCTTGCCCATGTTCAGGCCAATCGCCGGGTTGCCCGACAGCTCCACCGCACGCTGCCACAGACGCGTCATCGAGTCCTGCGGGAAACGCGCGTCGGGGTCGCTCAGCGCGGCATAGTCCAGACCCAATTGCCTAAACAGGGTACGGCAGTCCAGGCCGTCCATTTCCAATGCCTTGACTATTCCCATCGCCCAGCTTGCAGAAGTTGTTCGTTCGCTCATGGCGTCTTCTTAATTAGGCTGGCTTAAAGGGCAGCCAGGAAGCCAAGGATACTAAAGTGGCATCTATTGTCACTGGCTGTTACCACTGTTCACTCTAGACTCAATTAAGCTCCCCGCCGAACATCTGTTGGGCGGCACAACAATCAAAGGGCCGCCAATTTTGGAAAACGTCAGGAAATTCAACAGCTTTGCCGAATTTTACCCGTATTACCTGAGTGAACATGGCAACAGCACCTGCCGTCGCCTGCACTTCATCGGCACTACGCTGGTGATCGGGATTCTGGCGTATGCCATCGGCAGAGGCTCATTGGCGCTGTTGATCGCCTTGCCAATTGCCGGCTACAGCTTTGCCTGGATTGGTCACTTTTTCTTTGAAAAGAACCGTCCGGCAACCTTCCAGCATCCGTTCTACAGCTTGTTGGGTGACTTTGTGATGTACCGCGACATGATTCTGGGCAAGGTGCCCTTCTAGCGATTTAATAGTCTGTTTGTCATTTACAGTGCTGTATCCTGCCAAGGCTTTTTGAGAGCGCGGAATCACCTGCGATTGAAAAAACAGACTTTGCAAGGAGCGACGACGATGCACGAGATACCTAATCTCCCCTTCCCAAGCCTGCACGAAACTGAGCAGCCAACCCCGCAACAGGCCAGCGAGAAGCAGCCTGAAGCCAAACAAGCACAACCAGTGGCCAGCGAAAGCCAGGACTGACGCCGTACCAGACCGTGTGGAAAGCGCAATGTGAGCGCTTTCCACACTGCCTGAACCATGAGATACCCGCCATGACCGATCAATCCTCCACTACCGCCCCCGACGCCGCCGTACTCGACACTGCCTTGCAGATGGTCGAAGTGTGGAACCGCCTCAGCGAAGACAAGCAAGCGCTATTGCTCAAGCGTTTCGGCACCCAGGAAAACGCCCTCGCCGCCCTGGTCACCACGCAACTGCTCGCCCCTACCCAGCCCTGATCACGATTTTTTCTTTTTGCAGCCCCTGCGCAGGCTGAAGCATCGGTATCATTAGCAGCCTATCTTTACCTGCTGCGACAGTGGACCCTCTCCCATGCCAGATACCCAGCGCCCCATGGCGGTCACGCTGCAAGTTGTTTCCATCGTAATGTTCACCTTTATCGGCTACCTGAACATCGGCATTCCCCTGGCCGTACTGCCGGGCTATGTCCACAGCGAGCTGGGCTATGGCGCGGTCATCGCCGGGCTGGTGATCAGCGTGCAATACCTGGCCACCCTGCTGAGCCGCCCTTATGCCGGGCGCATGATCGACACACTGGGCTGCAAGCGCGCGGTGCTGATCGGCATGGCCGGTTGTGGCCTGAGCGGTGTGTTCATGCTGCTTGCGGCGTGGCTTGCGAGTTTTCCGGCGCTCAGCCTGGCCAGCCTGTTTATCGGCCGGCTGGTGCTGGGCAGCGCCGAGAGCCTGGTCGGATCGGGCGCCATCGGCTGGGGCATCGGCCGTGTGGGGGCTGCCAATACCGCCAAAGTCATCTCGTGGAACGGCATCGCCAGCTATGGCGCATTGGCCGTCGGCGCGCCGTTGGGTGTGGTGTTGGTCAGCCAGCTCGGGCTGTGGAGCATGGGCGTGAGCATCATTTTGCTGGGGGTGTTGGGCGTAGCGCTGGGCTGGCGCAAGGAGGCGGTGCCGATTGTGGCCGGTGTGCGCCTGCCGTTCATGAATGTACTGGGCCGGGTTTTCCCCCACGGCTGCGCGCTGGCGTTGGGCTCTATCGGCTTTGGCACCATCGCCACCTTTATCACTTTGTACTACACCACCCAGCATTGGGATAACGCGGTGTGGGCCCTGAGCCTGTTCGGTGCCAGCTTTATCGGCGCGCGGCTGTTGTTCGGCAACCTGATTAACCGCATCGGCGGTTTTCGGGTGGCGATCGCGTGCCTGTCGGTGGAAATTCTCGGCCTGCTGCTGTTATGGCTGGCGCCGGACGCGCACCTGGCACTGGCCGGCGCGGCGTTGAGCGGCTTCGGATTTTCCCTGGTGTTTCCGGCGCTGGGCGTGGAAGCGGTGAACCTGGTGCCAGCCTCCAGCCGTGGCTCTGCGGTGGGGGCCTACTCGCTGTTTATCGACTTGTCGCTGGGCATTACCGGCCCATTGGCCGGAGCCGTGGCAGCAGGGTTCGGTTTTGCCTCGATCTTCCTGTTCGCCGCACTTGCCGCCCTGGGTGGCATGCTGCTGTGCCTGTACCTTTACCGCCAGGCACCCAAGGCCCGCGAAGCGCGCAACGCCTAGAAATCGACCTTGCCGCGCCCGGCCTTGATGCTGCCGCGCTTGGTCTTGGATTCGAGCCGACGCTTTTTCGAACCCAGCGTGGGCTTGGTGGGCCGGCGCTTCTTCTCGACCTTGGTGGCGCTCTGGATCAACTCCACGAGACGCTCCAGCGCATCGGCACGGTTCTGTTCCTGGGTCCGGTATTGCTGGGCCTTGAGCACCAGCACGCCGTCACTGGTAATCCGACTGTCGCGCAGCGCCAGCAGGCGCTCTTTGTAGAACTCCGGCAACGACGACCCTGGAATATCAAAGCGCAGGTGCACCGCACTCGACACCTTGTTGACGTTCTGCCCACCCGCGCCCTGGGCGCGAATGGCAGTCAGCTCAATCTCGGCGTCGGGGAGGTGGACGGTGTTGGAAATCACCAGCATGACAAGCCCGACTCCAGATTCAAGGGTTTATACGATCACGACTTCAGCGCTGTGGTCGCCGCCGCCCGCTTGTTCTTGATGCCATAGCACAGGCCCATGAAGGCCACCCACACCGGAATCGCATACACCGACACCTGAATCCCCGGAATCATCAGCATGATCACCAGGATAAACACCACAAACGCCAGGCAGATGTAATTGCCATACGGATACCACAGCGCCTTGAACAGCGGCACCTGGCCGGTGCGGTTCATATGCTGGCGGAATTTCAAGTGGGAATAGCTGATCATCGCCCAGTTGATCACCAACGTGGCCACCACCAGCGACATCAGCAACTCCAGAGCGTGTTGCGGGATGAAGTAATTCATCAGCACCGCCACCAGCGTGACCGCCGCCGAGGCGAGAATTGCGCGCACCGGCACGCCGCGCTTGTCGATCTTTGCCAGGGCCCTGGGCGCGTCGCCCTGTTCGGCCATGCCCAGCAGCATGCGGCTGTTGCAGTAGGTGCCGCTGTTGTACACCGACAATGCGGCGGTCAGCACCACGAAGTTGAGGATGTGCGCCGCCGTGTTGCTGCCGAGCATCGAGAACACTTGCACAAACGGGCTGCCGCTGTAGGGGTCACCGGACGCGTTGAGGGTTGCGAGCAGGCTGTCCCAGGGTGTCAGCGACAACAGCACCACCAGTGCGCCGATGTAGAAAATCAGAATGCGGTAAATCACCTGGTTGATGGCCTTGGGGATCACGGTGCGCGGCTGGTCGGCTTCGGCGGCGGTAAAGCCGAGCATTTCCAGGCCTCCAAAGGAGAACATGATGATCGCCATGGCCATCACCAACCCGCCCACACCATGGGGGAAGAAACCGCCGTGCTCCCACAGGTTGCTCACCGAGGCTTGCGGGCCGCCGCTGCCGCTGACCAGCAGGTAGCTGCCCAGGGCGATCATGCCGACAATCGCCACCACCTTGATGATCGCGAACCAGAACTCGGCCTCTCCAAAGACTTTGACGTTGGCCAGGTTGATCAGGTTGATCAGCACGAAGAACGCCGCCGCCGAGACCCAGGTCGGGATCTCCGGCCACCAGTAGTGCACGTACTTGCCAACGGCCGTCAGCTCCGACATGCCCACCAGAATGTACAGAATCCAGCAGTTCCAGCCCGACAGGAAACCGGCAAAACCGCCCCAGTACGTGTGGGCAAAGTGGCTGAAGGAGCCGGCGACCGGCTCTTCGACGATCATTTCGCCCAGTTGGCGCATGATCATGAAGGCGATGAAGCCGCAGATGGCATAACCCAGGATCATCGACGGGCCGGCGGACTTGAGCACGCCGGCCGAGCCCAGGAACAGCCCGGTACCGATGGCGCCACCGAGGGCAATCAACTGGATATGGCGATTTTTCAGGCCGCGTTTCAGCTCGCCTGAAGGGGAATGGGGTTCACTCATGAATAGGCTCTCACGCAAGGTTTGATGATGTTGAATGCAGGTTGCTGCCTTGAATTACCGACTCAAGCAGCGCCGCTCAAACCCCAGCGCAGGCACCAGGAGTACAGCGTCGTCTAACGGTCATGCGTCACCTGTTTGTTTTTATCTGTGACGAAATCGAACCCGCCAGGCTCGTGGCCGGGCGGAGTGATCAGGGTGGGTAAACCCCGGTTCTTGGCCTTGTGCGTGGTATACGCGAGGCGGTCACAGTAAAACGCGGGGCATTGTACACCGCTCGACCGCTTCGGCACGCCCCAGGACGGTGCGCGCAACAATCTGTCAGCCAATCCTTACAGTCCGGGCACACGGCTGAAGGCCCGACTACAACCGTAAAACTATCGTTACAAACCGGAAAGCCTGCGTTACGGCGAGGTTTTTTTGGCGGTTCACGGAAAATTGTCGGTGGGAAATTTCTGAAGAATCGGTTCAGCCAATTGCCTGTTTTCTCTGCATAAACTTTTTTTCGAAAAAAATCGAAGAAAAAATCCAAATGAAACCGTGTCAATAAATATTTTGCATTTTGAAACACTCTCTCCTAGGTTCATCCCACTTGCCAGCGAAGCCCGTTGGCAAGCGTTCTCAAACAACGTCCTCTAGGAGATACACCATGCAAGCACTGGAAAAAGACCTGGAAACTGAACTGCAACTTGACGATTGGTTTGAAGCGCCGACCCATGAGGCCGCCGTGGAAATGATGCAAGCCGACGCCGTTGTGCCGTTCGGCACCGCGATGTGGCCGTTCTAACACCCGGCAGGCATTCGGCAGGTGCTGTGCACGGCACCTGCCCCCTTACCCAAGGCACACAAGGACACACGTCATGGACAAGGCCCGCGCCGTCGAACACTTTCTCTACTACCTCGCTCATCACCCGGCCCTTGAAGGCCTGAGCCGCCCTACCGTGCTGCTGGGACATACCGAACGCTATGACGCCATCGCCCAGGCCATCACCCACGGCAGCAACGCCCGCTTCAACTTCCAGGTGCAGCGACTGGACCTGGCCGCCAGCGACGCCCTGGCCCAGTCCATCGAGGCCTGCGACCTGTATCTATTTCTCTATGATTCCTCGACCCTGCCCAACCCGCGTGCAGAAGGCCCGGACTTTATCCGCGCCTTGCAGGGCGTGATGGCTGAGCACTGGAAGAAATCCCTGCTGTTCAAGGACTATGGCGACTATTTCTACGACACCTTCAGCGTCGCGCCACAGCGCATTGCCGACCTCAACGCCACGCTGATTCGGCGTATGAGCCAGGCCAACGTGCTGAGCTTCACCGACAAGCACGGTTCACGCATTGAGGCGCCGATGAGCAGCATCAAGAAGTGGACCAATATCAACGGGGTCGGCAACCACGACCTGGCCCCCGGCGAGATCGCCACCCACAGTGAAGCCATCAATGGCCAGGTGCGCTTTGTCGGCACCTTTCTGAGCACCATCCCGTTTGCGCGCAAGTACGGCGTGCTGGAGTCTCCGCTGGAGCTGTGGATCGAGAACTCGACCATCTGCAGCGTGGCCAGCGAGGTGCCGGGGCTGGCGGATGATTTCAACAAGTATCTGAACGCCAACCCATCCAATCGTCGCGTTGAGGAGCTGGGGATTGGTACCAATGAAGGGGTCAAGGATTTGTATGCACGCAATGCAGGCTTCGAGGAGCGCCACTGCGGGTTGCACCTGGGACTGGGCGGCGGGCAGAAAGGCAGCCACCACCTGGACCTGATCTTTGCCAGCGGCGTGTTGGCGCTGGATGACAAGCCGGTGTTTGATGGCACGTTTGCGTTTTAGCAGAACTTCAGGATGATGCAGATCAAATGTGGGAGCGGGCTTGCCCGCGAAGGCGTTGGTTCAGTTGGCATGTGAATCAACTGACACACCGCCATTGCAGGCAAGCCAGCTCCCACAGTGGAATGCATTGCAAATTCAGATCGAAAAAAACGCCAACCCCGAAGGTTGGCGTTTTTTTATGCAGCACTTACATCACTGCGGCTTCTTGCGACCAAACCCAGGACGCTGTCCCGAACCCGCAGGTGCGCCACGGCGCTTGCCCGATGGCTCGTCGGCGACCAGTTTCGGGCCGGGCCGCTTGTTCGCCGCCGGCTTGGCCGGACGCTTGGTGCTGGCATTGTCAGCCGGACGGTCCGCTTCACCACGGTTGCTGCGACCGCCGCTCGGCGCTTCGCCACGGGCAGGACGCGGGGCGCGCGGTGCACGCTCGCCTTCCTGGCGCGACGGCGCGGTAGGACGACGTTCACCTTCGATGTGCGGCTGACGGGAGATACGCCCGCCGGCGGCCGGTGCATCCAGCGCCGGGCGCAGGGTGCGTGCCACACGCTCGGTGCGCGGCACCGGGCGCGACGATTTGCGCTGCATACGCTCAAGCTTGTCTTTGCTCTTGGCGTTCATCTGCGGCATGGCGACCGGGGTCAGGCCGACTTCGGCGCTGAGGATGTCGACTTCGTACTGGCTCATTTCGCGCCAGCGGCCCATCGGCAGGTCGGAGTTGAGGAACACCGGGCCGAAACGCACGCGCTTCAGGCGGCTGACCACCAGGCCCTGGGATTCCCACAGGCGACGCACTTCACGGTTGCGGCCTTCCATCACCACGCAGTGGTACCAGTGGTTGAAACCTTCGCCACCGGGGGCCTGCTTGATGTCGGTGAACTTCGCCGGGCCGTCTTCGAGCACCACGCCCGCCTTGAGGCGTTCGATCATCTCGTCGTCGACTTCGCCGCGTACACGCACCGCGTATTCGCGGTCCATCTCGTAGGAAGGATGCATCAGGCGGTTGGCCAGCTCACCGTCAGTGGTGAACATCAGCAAGCCGGTGGTGTTGATGTCCAGGCGGCCGATGTTGATCCAGCGGCCTTCCTTGGGCTTGGGCATCTTGTCGAACACGGTCGGACGGCCTTCCGGGTCGTCACGGGTGCAGATCTCGCCGTCGGGCTTGTTGTACATGATCACACGGCGTACCGATTCGGCGGCCTCTTCACGCTTGATGACCTTGCCATCAATGGTGATTGCATCGTGCAAGTCGACGCGCTGGCCGAGAGTGGCCTCGACGCCGTTGACCTTGATGCGCTTCTGGGTGATCCAGGCTTCGACGTCGCGGCGCGAGCCCACGCCGATACGCGCCAGCACCTTTTGCAGTTTTTCGCCTGCTGGGCCGATTTCCTGGCTGTCGTTCTGGTCTTTGTCGTTCATCTTAAGCACCTCCCGGTGGGTCGATTCAGGCCTGGCCTGAAGAGTGTAGAAAGCGGGGCTTTGCGCGACTGCGTCGGCAAAGGGTCGCGAATCATACGCGTATGGCGCGCGTTGCGCATCACAGAGTAGTCGATAAGGACCCGCTCATTTGCTTTTCCGCCGACCGGTGGCGCCCAGCGCAAGCAGGCGTAGCTCGGCTTCGGCCAGCACCGTACGCTTGTCGACTTTGTCCAGCTTCTTCCAGGCACGGATTTCGCGCTTGCTGCGGCCGCAGCCCACGCAGATGTCATCGGCGAATTTGCAGATACTGATGCAGGGGTCTTTGGTTGAACTCATGGGCGATCCTCCATAGGAGCTGGCGGCATTCTTGCGCCAGCGCCTATCACAGAAGTCACCTTACCCTAGATCACGGCAGAGGTTTGACACTGAATACTTTGCCCGTCTTCGAGAGCTTGGCTTGCCAGGGCTTGCCATTGCAGTCGAGTTTGACCAGAACCGGAATGCTCGTGCCGTCGTCATCCTTGAAATCCGTGGGTTTGCACCCCGCCGGCAGCGTGTTGCTGGCACCGATGAATAACGCTTCAGACGAACCCGGGCGGAAATACACGGGCCGCCCCACTCCGGTCGGCCCGGTACTCACACCAATAGCGCCAGCGGGAGCGGCCCCGGCAATGATATTGACGCTGACATCACCACTGAGCGGGTTATAAGGCGCCGCAATCGCCTGAGCAGAAATCAAGGTATCCAGGCTCATTAACGCTATCGCGCCCAATGAAGCCACGAGGTATCGACGAGTGCTTTTCATAATGGATCATCCTTATCAACAGAGAGGGACTGCCACCACCGCAGAATGAAAAGGCACAAGTGCAATGGCGTTCGGCAAGTAAACGCCGGACACCTGGGTGGAACAACTGTCAGAACTAACAGGTAAGCAGGCGGCGAAATCAGGATTCGAACGAACGGCGCTCGTTTTCAATCGCTTCAGCCAAGGCCTGGGCTTCGGCCTCTTCGTCACTCAATTGAGGGGGTTCCAGCGCCGCAACGGCGGCCAGAAGCTTTTCCCGGGCGGCCGCGACGCCGAGAATGTCTTCTTCGGGTTCTGCAGGTTCTGCCTGGGCTTCAGGCTCAGCGCTCAACGAGGGTTCAGGCTCGGCAGAACCCTCTCGCAGCAGATCGTCAAAGTCGGTCTTGATGCCCTGCTCCATATCGTCCAGTTCCAGCAGCAAGGTATGGAAGCTGGTTTCATCCTTCGGCGCTTCAGGCTCCGCCGTGGCATCGGCCAGTTCCTGCAGGCTGGCCGGGACCGGCGCGTCGTCGAAATCGAGCACCGGCTCGGCTTCCATCTCGCGCAATTCGGCGAGGGGCGGCAGGTCGTCGAGGTTCTTCAGGTTGAAATGGTCGAGGAACACCTTGGTGGTGGCGAACATCGCCGGCTTACCGGGCACGTCGCGGTAGCCGACGATGCGGATCCATTCGCGCTCCAGCAAGGTTTTGACGATATGGCTGTTCACCGCCACGCCACGCACATCCTCGATTTCGCCCCGCGTGATCGGCTGGCGATAGGCAATCAGCGCCATGGTTTCCAACATCGCCCGCGAATAGCGCTGCGGGCGTTCTTCCCAAAGACGGCCGACCCACGGGGAAAACTTCTCACGGATTTGCAGGCGATAACCCGACGCCACTTCGCGCAGTTCAAAGGCGCGGCCGTCGCAGGACTTGCGCAGGATCTCCAGCGCCTTCTTGAACACTGGCGGTTCGGGGCGTTCGGCCTCCTCAAAGAGTTCGAACAGGCGCTCCAGAGATTGTGGCTTGCCCGAGGCCAGGAGGAAGGCTTCCAGCAGCGGCGCCAGTTCACGGGGTTCAGTCAGATTCATCGATTCAGCTCTTTATTCGGCTCGCGCCCGCACGTGGATAGCCGCAAAAGGCTCATTCTGCACCAGCTCGACAAGGGATTCCTTGACCAACTCAAGGATCGCCATAAACGTGACCACTACACCCAGGCGCCCCTCCTCGGCGGTGAACAGCTCGACAAACGGCACAAACCCGCCGCCCTTGAGGCGCTCAAGCACGTCGCTCATGCGTTCGCGGGTCGACAGCGCCTCGCGACTGACCTGGTGGCTTTCAAACATGTCGCCACGGCGCAGCACTTCGGCCATGGACATCAGCAATTCTTCCAGGCTCACGTCCGGTAGCAGCTTGCGCGCGCGGGCCTCGGGCGCGTCCAGCTTGGGTACCACCACGTCACGGCCCACGCGGCTGAGGCCATCGATGCCTTCGGCAGCCGCCTTGAAGCGTTCGTACTCCTGCAGGCGGCGGATCAGCTCGGCGCGCGGGTCGTCTTCCTCGGCCTCGACGGTTTCGGAACGTGGCAGCAGCATGCGCGACTTGATCTCGGCAAGCATGGCAGCCATCACCAGGTACTCGGCAGCCAGTTCCAGGCGCACCGACTGCATCAACTCGACATAACCCATGTACTGGCGGGTGATTTCTGCCACCGGGATGTCGAGGATGTTGATGTTTTGCTTGCGGATCAGGTAGAGCAGCAAGTCCAGCGGGCCCTCGAAGGCTTCAAGGAAGACTTCCAGAGCGTCCGGCGGGATGTACAGGTCCAGCGGCATTTCCATCACGGCCTGGCCGTAGACCATGGCAAATGGCAGTTCCTGCTGGGCGCCCGCCTGGGGATCGGCGGTTTCCACGGCCGACATTCAGGCCTCGACCATGAAGGGCGTCGGGTCGCCGCAACCGACCCGCACCACCTGCGGCTCACCGTCGGCCAGGTTGATCACGGTGGACGCCTTGCCGCCGCCGAAGCCGCCGTCGATGATCAGGTCCACCTGTTTTTCCAGGAGCTGACGCATTTCGTAGGGGTCTTCCAGCGGTTCGGTGTCGCCGGGCATGATCAACGACACGCTCATCAACGGCTCGCCCAACTCGGCCAGCAGCGCCAGGGCAATCGGGTGCTCGGGCACGCGCAGGCCGATGGTGCGTTTCTTCGGGTGCAGCAGCAGGCGTGGCACTTCGCGGGTGGCGTTGAGAATAAAAGTGTAGGGCCCGGGCAGGTGGGCCTTGAGCAGGCGGAAGGTGCCGGTGTCGACCTTGGCGAACAGGCCCAGTTGGGACAGGTCGCTGCAGATCAGCGCAAAGTTGTGGTTCTTGTCCAGGTCACGCAGGCGTCTTACACGCTCAACCGCACTCTTGTCGCCGATCTGACAACCGATAGCGTAGGACGAATCCGTGGGGTAGATCACCACACCGCCGGCGCGGATGATCTCGACCGCCTGTTTGATCAGGCGCGCCTGGGGGTTTTCCGGATGAATCTGGAAGAATTGACTCACGTTCTCTACCTGTTCAGACGGTGGCAATAATGGGGTCATGCTTGAATCGCCCCCACAACAGCGGCAAATCTTCCGGGATTGCGCGGTACTCGCCGATCTCGGACCAGCCGCCTGGGCCATGGAAATCACTGCCGGCACTGACCAGCAGACCAAATTCGCGGGCAAGGATCGCCAGGCTGCCCACCTGATCGGCGGGTTGATGCCCGTTGACCACTTCAATCGCGTGGCCGCCGGCCCCCATATAATCGCCAATCAGCTTGCGACGCTTGCTGCGGGTGAAATCGTAATGCCAGGGATGCGCCAGGCTGACCCAGGCCCCGGCGGCCCGCAGGGTCTGCACGGTGTCTTCCAGAGTCGGCCAATGTTGCTTCACATCGCCCAGCTTGCCGGCGCCCAGCCATTTGCGGAACGCTTCGGCGCGGTCCTTCACGAAGCCCTCGCGCACCATCCAGTCGGCGAAGTGCGGTCGGGCCGGCGCATTGCCGCTGTCGCCCAGTTCCTGCTGGATGGCGCGCGCGCCATCGAGCGCACCGGGCATGCCTTTGAGGCTCAACTTGCGGCTTATTTCTTCGGACCGCAGCCAGCGACCATCGTGCAACTGGGCGATGGCGGCGACCAGCGCCGGCGCGTTCTGGTCAAAACCATAGCCCAGCACATGAATGGTGGCGCCGCCCCAGGTACACGACAACTCCACGCCATTGACCAGTTGCATGCCCAGGCTCTGGGCTGTCGCGCGGGCCTCGTCGAGGCCTTCAACGGTATCGTGGTCGGTCAACGCCAGGACTCGCACGCCTTTTTCGAACGCACGCGCAACCAGTACCGAAGGCGCCAGGGCGCCGTCGGAGGCCGTGCTGTGGCAGTGCAAATCAACATTCACGGGGGTCTGTAACCTCAAGTCAGCTGGCGCTATCGCAACCAAGGATGTTTGTTATTATGCCGCCACATCCAGCTTCTGGCTCTTACTGTGAAACAATTCATCGACTTCATCCCGCTGTTGCTGTTTTTCATCGTTTACAAACTCGACCCCCGGGTCATCGATCTGGCCGGCCACGAACTCACCTTCGGCGGCATCTACAGCGCAACCGCCGTGCTGATCATCAGCTCTGTCGTGGTCTACGGCGCCATCTTCATCTCCCAGCGCAAACTCGAAAAAAGCCAATGGCTGACCCTGATCGCCTGCCTCGTCTTCGGCAGCCTGACCCTGGCCTTCCACAGCGAAACCTTCCTTAAATGGAAAGCCCCGGTGGTTAACTGGCTGTTCGCGTTGGCGTTTATCGGCAGCCACTTCATCGGTGACCGCCTGCTGATCAAGCGGATCATGGGCCACGCGCTGACGCTACCGGAGCCCGTGTGGACCCGCTTGAACATAGCCTGGATCGTGTTTTTCCTGTTCTGCGGCGCCGCCAACCTGTTCGTCGCCTTCACGTTCCAGGACTACTGGGTCGACTTCAAAGTCTTCGGCAGCCTGGGCATGACCGTGCTGTTCCTGGTCGCCCAGGGTATCTACCTGTCGCGCCACCTGCATGACACCGACCCCACCACGCCGAAAACCGAGGACTGACATGCTCTACGCCATCATTGCCACCGACGTTGCCCACTCGCTGGAAAAACGCCTGTCCGTGCGCCCGGCCCATGTCGAGCGCCTGAAAGTGCTGCAAGCCGAAGGCCGGATCGTACTGGCCGGCCCTCACCCGGCGGTGGACAGCAATGACCCGGGCGACGCCGGTTTCACCGGCAGCCTGATCGTCGCCGAGTTCGCGTCCCTGGCCGATGCCAAGGCCTGGGCCGACGCCGATCCGTATGTCACGGCGGGCGTGTATGCGAACGTCACCGTCAAACCGTTCAAGCAAGTCCTGCCTTGATTCAGGCGGCGCCGAACCTTATCGGTTCGGCGCGCTCCTAATTGTTCATTATTCCCGGTAACCTGCCGACAACATTCTGAATATTCGTGTGGAATCAGGAGTTCCGATGCGCTTACCTCAGTTGTGTCTGTTGGCAGTCATCATGGCCGGGGCCACGGCCCACGCTGAAGAAACCTCGAACAACGGCAGCTCCACACCGTTGTCTCTGAGTGCGGGCAGCCAGATGAACGAGTTGCAGCAACGCTTGAAAGAAAGTGAACGGCTGCGTGAAGAACTGAGCAGGCAACTGCAAACTGCGGACACCAACCGTGAAAGCGCTCAACTGAGCCGTTTGCGCCAGGAGAACCAACGCCTGGTCCAGCAGCTTAAAGAAACCCAGGGCGGGGCCTTGAGCCGCTGGCTGACCGAGCAGCAGCAGTGGTTTGTCACTGGCGCCGCCGTCGCCCTGATCGCCCTGCTGTGCGGGATCTTCGCCAGCGGTGGGCACCGTCGCCGTCGACAATGGCTAAATTGAGTGAGTCATGAGCGAGCTGTTACTGATAGACGATGACCAGGAGCTCTGCGAGCTGCTGACCAGTTGGTTGAGCCAGGAAGGTTTCCAGGTGCGCGCCTGCCACGATGGCTTGACCGCCCGTAAAACCCTGGCCGACAGCGCACCCGCCGCCGTGGTGCTTGACGTGATGCTGCCCGACGGCAGCGGCCTGGAACTGCTCAAGCAACTGCGCAACGACCACCCCGATCTGCCGGTGCTGATGCTCTCGGCCCGGGGCGAACCGCTGGACCGCATTCTCGGCCTGGAACTGGGCGCCGACGATTACCTGGCCAAGCCCTGCGACCCCCGCGAACTCACCGCCCGCCTGCGCGCGGTGCTGCGCCGCAGTCACCCCGCCGCCGTGTCCACCCAGCTCGAACTCGGCGACCTGTGCTTCAGCCCGGTTCGTGGCGTGGTCAGCATCGACGAGCAGGAATTTGCCCTCACCGTCTCCGAAAGCCGCTTGCTGGAAGCCTTGCTGCGCCAGCCCGGCGAGCCGCTGGACAAGCAGGAACTGGCGCAGATCGCCCTGGGCCGCAAGCTGACGCTGTACGATCGCAGCCTGGACATGCACGTCAGCAACCTGCGCAAAAAAATCGGCCCGCACCCGGATGGTCGGCCACGGATCGTGGCGCTGCGCAGCCGTGGTTACTACTACAGCCTCTAAAAGACGCGCAGGTCTCTGGGAATCAGCGAATACCTCTGTGGCGAGCGAGCTTGCCTCGCGTTGGGGTGCGAAGCTCCCCCATTAAGGAAACCTCAGAGCCTGGTGGGGGGCAAGCCTGCTCGCCACAGGACAAGCCCCACCGCCACGAAACTGCCTGTAGCGCCATTCGCCGTGACAACTTTGTCAGGCGCCCGCCAAATCGTCTTTACCGAAGCTTTACCCTGTGCTGACAGCGGTTGACCTTGATCGCCGTACTCTACTCACATCCGGACTCACCGGAATAGAGACAGGAGAATCACCATGCGCAAGACCCTTATCGCTCTGATGTTCGCCACTGCCCTGCCCGCTGTTGCCATGGCCGCCATGCCGGAAGGTCCAGGCCCTGGCGCTGGCCCGATGGGCGGCCCTGAAGGTCACATGATGGGTGGCCCAGGCCCTGGCGCTGATCATGGCCCACGTGGCCGGGGTGGTCCGTTGCGCGAGCTGGACCTGACCCCTGAACAGCATCAACAGATCGGCCGCCTGATGCGCGAACAGATGGAAGGCCGTCGCGAGCTGGTCAAAAAGTACCTCGACAAAATGCCGGCTGCCGACCAGAAAGCCATGCAGGATGAGAAGGACGCCAGCCGCAAGAAAACCCAAAGCAGCATTCGCGCTGTGCTGACGCCCGAGCAGCAGAAGCAGTTCGACGAGATCGTCAAGAAGCAGGACCAGCGTCGTGCCGAATGGCGAGAATTCAAAGCCTGGAAAGCGCAACAGCCGCAAAAAGCGCAATAATGCCCTAGTGTTACTCCCCCAGCCCAGCGGCCCTGCGCCGCTGGGCTTTTCCTGTTTGAGGGTTTCCTGTGCGTTCATTGTTCTGGCGCATCCTGGCCAGTTTCTGGCTGGCCATCGCGTTGGTTGCCGGGTTGTCGCTACTGCTTGGGCATATGCTCAATCAGGACGCCTGGATTCTCAGCCGTCATCCCGGCGTCAGCAACCTGGCCGAAGAGTGGACCCATCTGTACGAGGCCCAGGGCGAGGATGCGGCGCAGGAACTGCTGCAACAGCGCAAGCGTCAGTATCACATCGACGTGCAGGTGCTCAACGAAAGCGGCGAAGCGGTGGTGCGTGGCACCTTTCCAAAACGGGCCGCTGCGTTTGAAGCACGCCAGACCGACGGGCAGGACGGTCCCCTGCCCTGGCGGCGCCTGACCGCCGAATACACCAGCGAAAAAACCGGCGACACCTACCTGTTCATCTACCGTATTCCACACCCGGAACTCGACCAATGGCACCGCAGCAGCCTGGCGTGGCCATTGAGCGCCCTGGCGATTGCCCTGGTGGTGCTGACCTTGTTCAGCCTGTTCGTGACGCTGTCCATCACGCGCCCACTAAGCCGCCTGCGCGGCGCGGTGCATGACCTGGGCCAGGCCACCTATCAGCAAAACAGCCTGGCGCGCCTGGCCAACCGGCGCGATGAATTCGGCGTACTTGCCACCGACTTCAACCGCATGGGCGCCCGCCTGCAAAGCCTGATCGGCAGCCAGCGCCAACTGCTGCGCGATGTATCCCACGAACTGCGCTCGCCGCTGGCGCGCCTGCGTATCGCCCTGGCCCTGGCCGAACGCGCCGGCAGCGAAGAACGGGAAAAGCTCTGGCCGCGTCTGACCCGCGAATGCGACCGCCTGGAAGCACTGATCAGCGAGATCCTGGTGCTGGCGCGGGTGGATGCCGACAACGCCAGCGTCGAGGACATCGACCTCAACCTGCTGCTCAAGACCCTGCAAAAAGACGCCCAGCTCAGCGCGCCGGAACAGACGGTGCAGCTCACCGCCGCCGCCGACCTTCACCTCAAGGGCTGGCCGACCATGATCGAGCGAGCGGTGGATAACCTGCTGCGCAACGCCCAGCGCTTCAACCCGCCCGGGCAACCCATCGAGTTGCAGGCGCAGCTTCAGGGCGAGCGCATCCTGATCAGCGTGCGCGACCACGGCCAGGGCGTCGAAGCCGCGCACCTGAGCCAGCTCGGCGAGCCGTTCTACCGCGCGCCCGGCCAGACCGCCCAGGGCCATGGCCTGGGCCTGGCGATTGCGCGCCGTGCCGCCGAGCGCCATGGCGGCAGCCTGATCCTGGCCAACCATGCCGACGGCGGGTTTATAGCGAGCATCGACCTGCCGTTGGTGCCCGGGGTTGTCACAGCGGTGTGATGATCTTCTATAGTGGCCCTTCTCTTACGGAGGGCCCTAGATGACTGACCTGCTCAACACCATCCAAGCCGCACTCGCACTGCCCGCCACCGCGCCGACCTTCAACGGGGCCGGCGCCCTGCCCTCGGCCTTCGCCGTCACTGACCTGGCCAGCGCCAGCATTGCCGCCGCCGGTCAGGCCGTGGCACGGTTGATCGAACAACAGACCGGGCGCCTGCCCGAAGTGAGTGTCGATCGACGTCTGGCGTCTTTCTGGTTCGCCTCCTCGATCCGCCCGCAGGGCTGGCAGGTGCCGCCACTGTGGGACGCGGTCGCCGGCGACTACGCCAGCGCCGATGGCTGGATTCGCCTGCACACCAATGCGCCCCATCATCGCGCGGCGGCCGAACGGGTACTCGGCAAGGTGGCCGACCGTGCCGACATGGCCGGGAAAGTCGCCCGCTGGAATGCCGCCGAACTGGAAGAGGCGATTGTGCAGGCCAATGGTTGCGCCGCGCAGATGCGTTCCGCGCAGGACTGGCAACGTCACCCCCAGGGACTGGCGGTGAACAGCGAGCCGCTGGTGCAGCGCGAGACCTTTGCCGCTGCCCGCGAAACGCCCTGGCTCGGTTCCATTGCGCGGCCGCTGGCCGGTGTCAAGGTGCTGGACCTGACCCGCGTATTGGCCGGTCCCGTGGCCAGCCGTTTTCTCGCAGGATTGGGCGCAGACGTGTTGCGCATCGACTCACCGACGTGGAACGAGCCGGGAGTGGTGCCGGACATGACCCTGGGCAAACGCTGCGCCCGGCTGGACCTCAAGCGCAGCGACGATCGCCAGGTGTTCGAAGGGTTGCTCAAGGACGCCGACATCCTGATCCATGGCTACCGCGCCGATGCCCTGGAACGCCTGGGCTACACGGCGGCTGAGTGGCAGGCGCTGGCTCCCGGCCTGATCGACGTCGGCCTCAATGCGTACGGCTGGAGCGGCCCGTGGCGCAATCGTCGCGGGTTCGACAGCCTGGTGCAGATGAGCTGCGGAATTGCCCAGGCGGGCATGGCCTGGAAACAGGCCGACACACCGGTGCCGCTGCCGGTGCAGGCGTTGGATCACGCGACCGGTTATCTGATGGCGGCCAGCGCCCTTCAGGCCTTGAGCGAGCGCCTGCGATCAGGGCGTGGCGGTTCGGCGCGCGTGTCCCTGGCGCGAACGGCGAAGTGTTTGCTGGAGGCGGGACAAGTACCGGAGCAACCGGCATTGCGTGCCGAAGAGCCCGGCGATCAAGGCCTGGTGGTGGAGCAGACCGCCTGGGGCCCGGCGCACCGGCTGCTGGCGCCGTTGAACATCAGCGGCACGCCGTTGCAATGGGATTTGCCGGCGCAGGAATTGGGCTCGCACCGGGCGCAGTGGTAAATCAGGTCTGCTCCTATCGAGTATCGACTGCGCATGAGTTATTTCAGGCAACCACATCCCTGTGGCGAGCCGGCTTGCCACAGAGTGGCCAGTTTGCCGCGCGACAGCGTTGACTCAAATTTAGCGGAGACTCCCACCGTCGGATCGCATTTCAACGGCTGTACGCGGTCAGAGCTGTGGGAGCGGTTCAACTATCCATGACATAGAGGAGAGATGCCGATGGCCACCTTTGAACCTGGACACCTGCATGTCGAGCGCCATGCGCTCAACCAGGACGACTACAGCTACAATCTGCACATCGATTACGAAGTCAGCCAGGACCCCAAGGAAGGCACGGGCATGCTGTTCAAGTTGCACGGTTCGGTGCAGGGCAAGGACCTCAACGAGGAGTTCTTCCTGCCCAAGGACCAGGCCTTCGACTTTGCCCGGCACGCCATGCACATCGCCTACAGGTACGGCATGCCGAAAACCGCGGTATTGAACGGCACCATGCACAAGCAATACGACCAGATGTTCGAGGATGTGCGCCATCAGTTGGATTTGAAATCCGGTGACCCGGTCAAACCCGAGCACCTGGAGTAAGAACACCGCCACTCCCCTGCGGGAGCGGGCTTGCTCGCGAAGGCGGTGTGTCAGTTGATGGATATGTTGACTGACTCACAGCTTTCGCGAGCAAGCCCGCTCCCACATTTTGATCTGCGTCATCTGCAAGGCATACTTGCCGCCTCCCGCTCCCCAGAATTACTAGCGCCCCATGCGTATCCACGTCAGCTTCATCGACCGCGTCGGCATCACCCAGGAAGTCCTGGCCCTGCTCGGTGGGCGCAATCTCAACCTGGATGCAGTGGAGATGGTGCCGCCCAACGTGTATATCGACGCGCCGACCCTCAGCGCTGCGGTGCTGGAAGAACTGCGCGACGCGCTGTTCAGCGTGCAGGGCGTGCAGGCGGTGACGGTGGTCGACATCCTCCCGGGTCAGCGCCGGCACCTGCAACTCGATGCGCTGCTGGCCGCCATGACCGACCCGGTGCTGGCCCTGGACAGCGCGGGCAAGATCCTGCTGGCCAACCCGGCGTTGATCGCGCTGTACGGACGCGAACCTGCCGGCGAAAGCATCAGTGAACTGTTCAGTGACCCGGCGCTCCTCGACGCCTTGCTCGAACACGGCTTTCGCCTGCCCTTGCGCGAAATCAGCGTAAACGGCCAGACCCTGTTGCTGGACGCCACGCCGATCACCGATGCCGGCGCACTGCTGACCCTTTACCAGCCCAACCGCATCGGCGAGCAACTGTCGGCGCTGCACCATGACCATGCCGAGGGGTTTGATGCACTGCTGGGGGAATCCCCGGTGATCCGCACCTTGAAGGCGCGTGCGCAGCGGGTGGCGGCGCTGGATGCACCGCTGCTGATTCAGGGTGAAACCGGCACCGGCAAGGAGCTGGTGGCCCGTGCCTGCCATGCGATCAGCGCGCGGCACAGTGCGCCGTTCCTGGCGCTCAACTGCGCGGCGCTGCCAGAGAACCTCGCCGAAAGCGAGCTGTTCGGCTACGCCCCCGGCGCCTTTACCGGCGCCCAGCGCGGCGGCAAGCCGGGGCTCATGGAACTGGCGAACCAGGGCACGGTGTTTCTCGATGAAATCGGCGAAATGTCGCCGTACCTGCAGGCCAAGTTGCTGCGCTTTCTCAACGACGGCAGCTTTCGTCGAGTGGGCGGTGATCGCGAGGTGAAGGTCAATGTGCGCATCCTCAGCGCCACCCACCGCGACCTGGGAAAAATGGTCAGCGAGGGCACCTTTCGCGAAGACCTGTTCTACCGCCTCAATGTGCTCAATGTCGAAGTGCCGCCGCTGCGTGAGCGCGGCCAGGACATTCTGCTGCTGGCGCGCTACTTCATGCAGCAGGCCTGCGCGCAGATCCAGCGCCCGGTATGCCGCCTGGCACCCGGCACCTACCCGGCCCTGCTGGACAACCGCTGGCCGGGTAACGTCAGGCAATTGCAGAACGTGATCTTCCGCGCCGCGGCCATTTGCGAAAGCAGCCTGGTGGACATTGGCGACCTGGATATCGCCGGCACGTCCGTGGCGCGCCAGAGCGACGGCGAGGTCGAGAGCCTGGAACAGGCAGTGGAAGACTTCGAGCGCGACCTGCTGGACAAGCTCTACAGCCGCTACCCCTCGACCCGCCAACTGGCGAGCCGGTTGCAGACCTCCCACACGGCTATCGCCCATCGCCTGCGCAAGTACGGCATCCCCAACAAACTCTGAAGCTGTGCATCGATCAAAATGTGGGAGTGCACTTCGGCCTTGGGTTTTGGTCCAGGAACGACATCCAGTGTACTGAAAGCGCTACAGTGGAACGATATCGATACACCCGCTGTTTTGACGCGCCCTGCAAGGCTTTGATCCACATGGGCTTTTTTCACAGCCCGACCCGTAACGATATCGCTACACACAACACCTCTAACGTTATATTCATATTTATCAACTCATTGATTTATATGTAATTATTCATATTGGCCGCAATATTGCTAACCAACTCCCATCATTCCGATTCTGGCCCCAGGAGTTTCCATGAGCGAGTTGCGTTTCACTGAAGATCACGAATGGCTACGCGCCGAAGCCGACGGCAGCGTCACTGTGGGTATCACCGCTTTCGCGCAGAACGCGCTGGGTGATGTGGTTTTCGTGCAACTGCCGGAGTTGCAGGCCTACACCAAAGGCGCTGAAGCCTCCACCGTGGAGTCGGTGAAAGCGGCCAGTGGCGTGTACATGCCGCTGGACGGCGAAGTGCTGGAAGTGAACGACAAGCTCGATGGCAGCCCGGAGCTGGTCAACGAAGACCCGATGGGCGAAGGTTGGTTCTTCCGCTTCAAACCGGCCGATGCCGAGGCGGTCGCCAAATTGCTCGATCAGGACGCGTACGATCGCCTGATCAAAGCCAACGCTGAAGCTTGAGGAGCCCACCATGACCATCACTCTCGGCACTGCCAACGAATTCATCGCCCGCCATATCGGCCCGCGCCCGCAGGACGAGCAGCACATGCTCGCCAGCCTGGGTTTTGACTCCCTCGAAGCCCTCAGCGCCAGCGTGATCCCGGAAAGCATCAAGGGCACCAGCGTGCTCGGCCTGGAAGACGGCCTGAGCGAAGCCGAGGCCCTGGCCAGAATCAAGGCTATCGCCGGCAAGAACCAACTGTTCAAGACCTACATTGGCCAGGGCTACTACAACTGTCACACGCCATCGCCGATCCTGCGCAACCTGCTGGAAAACCCGGCCTGGTACACCGCCTACACCCCTTACCAGCCAGAGATTTCACAAGGCCGCCTGGAAGCGCTGCTGAACTTCCAGACCCTGATCAGCGACCTCACCGGCCTGCCAATCGCCAACGCCTCCCTGCTCGACGAAGCCACCGCTGCCGCCGAAGCCATGACGTTCTGCAAACGCCTGAGCAAGAACAAGGGCAGCAATGCCTTCTTCGCGTCGATCCACAGCCACCCGCAAACCCTGGATGTGCTGCGCACCCGTGCCGAGCCACTGGGCATCGACGTGGTGGTGGGTGATGAGCGCGAGCTGAGCGACGTAAGTGCCTTCTTCGGCGCTCTGCTGCAATACCCGGCCAGCAACGGCGATGTGTTCGACTACCGTGAGCTGACCGAGCGTTTCCACGCCGCCAATGCGCTGGTGGCCGTAGCCGCCGATCTGCTGGCACTGACCCTGCTGACCCCGCCGGGCGAGTTCGGCGCTGACGTGGCCATCGGCAGCGCGCAACGCTTTGGCGTACCGCTGGGCTTCGGTGGCCCGCACGCGGCGTACTTCTCTACCAAGGATGCGTTCAAGCGCGACATGCCGGGCCGTCTGGTCGGCGTTTCCGTCGACCGTTTCGGCAAGCCGGCCCTGCGCCTGGCCATGCAGACCCGCGAGCAACATATTCGTCGCGAGAAAGCCACCAGCAACATCTGCACTGCCCAGGTGCTGCTGGCCAACATCGCCAGCATGTACGCCGTGTACCACGGGCCCAAGGGCCTGACCCAAATCGCCCAGCGCATTCATCACCTCACTGCGATCCTCGCCAAAGGCCTCACTGCTCTGGGCCTGGAGGTGGAGCAGCAACACTTCTTCGACACCCTCACCCTCCACACCGGCGCCAACACCAACGCCCTGCACGACAAGGCGCGCGCCCAGCGCATCAACCTGCGCGCGGTGGATGCCGAGCGCGTGGGCCTGTCGGTCGACGAAACCACCACCCAGGCCGATATCGAAACCCTGTGGTCGATCTTCGCCGATGGCAAGCCTGTGCCGGCCTTCGACAGCGAGATTGCAGGCCGCCTGCCTGCCGCGCTGCTGCGCACCTCAGCGATCCTCAGCCACCCGGTGTTCAACCGTTACCATTCCGAAACCGAGCTGATGCGCTACCTGCGCAAGCTGGCCGACAAGGACCTGGCGCTGGACCGCACCATGATCCCGCTGGGCTCGTGCACCATGAAGCTCAACGCCGCCAGCGAAATGATCCCGGTGACCTGGGCCGAATTCGGTGCCCTGCACCCATTCGCCCCGGCCGAGCAAAGTGCCGGCTATCTGGAGCTGACCGCCGACCTGGAAGCCATGCTCTGCGCGGCCACTGGCTACGACGCGATTTCGCTGCAACCGAACGCCGGTTCCCAGGGCGAATACGCAGGCCTGCTGGCCATTCGTGCCTATCACCAGAGCCGTGGCGATGAACGTCGCGACATCTGCCTGATCCCCTCATCGGCCCACGGCACCAACCCAGCCACCGCCAACATGGCCGGCATGCGCGTGGTGGTTACCGCCTGCGATGCTCGCGGCAACGTCGATATCGACGACCTGCGCGCCAAGGCCATCGAGCACCGCGAGCACCTCGCCGCGCTGATGATCACCTACCCGTCCACCCACGGCGTGTTCGAGGAAGGCATCCGTGAAATCTGCGGCGTCATTCACGACAACGGCGGCCAGGTGTACATCGACGGCGCCAACATGAACGCGATGGTTGGCCTCTGCGCGCCGGGCAAGTTCGGCGGCGACGTGTCCCACTTGAACCTGCACAAGACGTTCTGCATCCCCCACGGCGGCGGCGGTCCGGGCGTTGGCCCGATTGGCGTCAAGTCGCACCTGACGCCGTTTTTGCCGGGCCACGCGGCCATGGCACGCAAGGAAGGCGCGGTGTGCGCGGCGCCGTTCGGCAGTGCAAGCATTTTGCCGATCACCTGGATGTACATCAGCATGATGGGCGGCGCAGGCCTCAAGCGTGCTTCGCAGCTGGCGATCCTGAATGCCAATTACATTTCCCGTCGCCTCGAAGAGCACTACCCGGTGCTCTACACCGGCAGCAACGGCCTGGTGGCCCACGAATGCATCCTCGACCTGCGTCCGCTCAAGGACAGCAGTGGCATCAGCGTGGATGACGTGGTCAAGCGCCTGATCGACTTCGGCTTCCATGCGCCGACCATGTCGTTTCCGGTAGCGGGCACGTTAATGATCGAGCCGACCGAAAGCGAATCACGAGAAGAACTGGACCGCTTCTGCGAGGCCATGATCGCCATCCGTGAAGAGATCCGCGCAGTGGAAAACGGCACGCTGGACAAGGACGACAACCCCCTGAAAAACGCCCCGCACACCGCGGCGGAGCTGGTTGGCGAGTGGAGCCATCCGTACAGCCGTGAACAGGCGGTGTACCCGGTTGCGTCGCTGATCGACGGCAAATACTGGCCGCCGGTTGGGCGTGTGGACAACGTGTTCGGTGATCGCAACCTCGTGTGCGCCTGCCCGTCCATCGAAAGCTACGCCTGAGATGAGAGGGAGCTTGCTCCCTCTCACACTTCGCACTTTTCCAGGAGCTGAACATGTCCACCGACAATCTATTGAAAACGCCCTTGCACGCCCTGCACCTCGAACTCGGCGCACGCATGGTGCCCTTCGCCGGCTACGACATGCCGGTGCAATACCCGCTGGGCGTGATGAAGGAACACCTGCACACCCGTGAGCACGCCGGGTTGTTCGACGTGTCCCACATGGGCCAGATCCGCCTCAGCGGCGCCAATGCCGCCAAAGCCCTGGAAACCCTGGTGCCGGTCGACATCATCGACCTGCCGGTGGGCATGCAGCGCTACGCGATGTTCACCAACGGCCAGGGCGGCATTCTCGACGACCTCATGGTGGCCAACCTGGGCAACGACGAACTGTTTCTGGTGGTCAACGCCGTCTGCAAGGATCAGGACCTGGCGCACTTGCGCAAACACATCGGTGATCAATGCAGCATCGAACCACTGTTCGAAGCGCGCGCGCTGCTGGCCCTGCAGGGCCCGGAGGCGGTCAAGGTACTGGCGCGCCTGGCGCCGCAAGTCACCCGCATGACGTTCATGCAGTTCGCCAGCGTTCGCCTGCTGGGGGTTGATTGCTACGTGAGCCGTTCGGGCTATACCGGTGAAGATGGATTTGAAATCTCGGTACCCGCTGCCAATGCCGAAAGCCTCGCGCGCAGCCTGCTGGCCGAAACCGAAGTGCAGCCCATCGGCCTCGGCGCCCGTGACTCCCTGCGCCTGGAAGCCGGCTTGTGCCTGTACGGCCATGACATGAACACCGACACCACGCCGATTGAAGCGAGCCTGCTGTGGGCGATCTCCAAGGCCCGTCGTAGCGACGGCGCACGCGCCGGCGGCTTCCTGGGCGCCGAACACATCTTCAGCCAGCAACAGGCCGGCGTAAACCGCAAGCGCGTGGGCTTGCTGCCCCAGGAACGGACACCCGTGCGTGAAGGCGCAGAGATCGTCGACGAACAGGGCACCGTTATCGGCAGCGTATGCAGCGGCGGTTTCGGCCCGAGCCTGGGTGGTCCGTTGGCAATGGGTTATCTGGACAGCACGTTCACTGCGCTGGATACCGAGGTGTCAGCATTGGTGCGTGGGAAAAAGGTGCCATTACGTGTAAGTAAAATGCCATTTGTGCCGCAACGTTACTACCGTGGCTGATTGACCGTTCCTATAAGTAACGCGGTTGCGTTAACGCGCACTAAACTGTCACGCAACCGCCATAAAACAGTGCATCGTCGATAGACTTTCTTATAGGCAATCACCTATAACAAGTGAACTTCTCTATCGAATAAGGTCGCGCTGACTTATTGATCAAAGTGCCACGAGGCCGAGTAAACACTGGGGGTTTGGCAGGGCTTGTTTTTTCTGCGTTAGTTGGCGTAGAGTTTGTCCACTGTGTTTGCATGGGTCGCTTGGAACCTGGACCTGGGCAGTAGCTGATCTAGTTTGCTACAACCCGTTCGACGTCTCTTACTTTCCTGCAACCCAGCCCAGTGCTCTTTCATGTGAAAGGGGCTGTCATTAATTTTTAGCGTCAAAGGAAAGAAGAAATGTCCACACGTCAGAGCGGTACCGTCAAGTGGTTCAATGACGAAAAAGGGTTTGGTTTTATCACGCCAGAAAGCGGTCCGGATCTGTTCGTGCATTTCCGCGCCATCCAGGGCAACGGCTTCAAGAGCCTGAAAGAAGGCCAGAAAGTGACTTTCGTTGCTGTGCAAGGCCAGAAGGGCATGCAGGCTGACGAAGTACAAGCAGAAGGCTGATCCCTCCTGCAACAAAAAGCCCCTGATATGACATCAGGGGCTTTTTTATGGGCGCGATTCCGTAAACTGCGTATTTTCGTGCGAGAGCCCTGCCATGCCCAAGCCCCTGCTGAGCCCCCAGGGCGCGTTTCCCGCCGCCGGCCTGGGTCGTCGCCTGGCAGCGATGCTCTATGACGCTCTGTTGTGCACTGCGCTGCTGATCGTCACCGCTTTTATCTACAAGCTGGTGTGGATTGCGTTCGTGGGCGAAGCGAACATGCGCACGCTCAGCGAGTCCGGCGCGCTGGACGGTGACCCGGTACTGTCGACCCTTCTGCTGTTTGTGCTGTTCGGCTTTTTTGCCAAGTTCTGGACTCACTCCGGGCAGACCCTGGGCATGCAGGTCTGGGACGTGCGCGTGCAGAACGCCGACGGCTCGCGTATCAGCCTGTGGCAGGCGCTGTTGCGCTTTATGGTATCGATTGCGTCGTGGCTGTGCGTGGGGCTTGGGTTTGTCTGGTCATTGTTCGACAAGCAAAAACGCAGCTGGCATGACATCTACTCGGACACGCAACTGGTGCGAATCCCCAAGCAGAAAAAATAATCCCGAAATAATGAAAATCCAACTGTGGGAGCAAGCTTCCTCCCACATTTTAGCGATGTCCGGCTGGCGTCAGGCGTTGCCGGTCAGCTTGAGCCGCGCAGCCTGGGTGAAATCCAGCATGCGCTTGAGCGGGCGCACCGCATGGGGGATCACCGACGGCTCGACGAATATCTCGTTACTGCCTTCACGCAGGCACTGCAACGTGCGCTCCAGGGTATTCATCGCCATCCACGGGCAGTGCGCGCAACTGCGGCATGCGGCGCCGTTGCCCGCTGTGGGCGCTTCGACAAAAACCTTGTCCGGGCACAGCTGCTGCATCTTGTAGAAGATGCCGCGGTCCGTCGCCACGATGAACGTCTTGTTAGGCAGGCGCTGCGCGGCGGCGATCAGTTGGCTAGTGGAACCCACCGCATCCGCCAGTTCGATCACGGCGGTCGGCGACTCCGGGTGCACCAGGATCGCAGCGTCCGGGTACAGCGCCTTCATGTCTTCGAGCTGCTTGGACTTGAACTCTTCGTGAACGATGCAGGCCCCGTCCCACAGCAGCATGTCGGCGCCGGTCTGACGCTGAATGTAAGTGCCCAGGTGCTTGTCCGGGCCCCAGATGATGGTCTCGCCGTTGTCCATCAGGCTCTCGACGATTTCCAGCGCACAGCTGGAGGTCACCACCCAGTCGGCACGGGCCTTGACCGCTGCAGAGGTGTTGGCATAAACCACCACGGTGCGTTCGGGGTGCTGGTCGCAGAACGCCGAAAACTCATCCACCGGGCAGCCAAGGTCCAGGGAGCAGGTGGCCTCCAGGGTCGGCATGAGAATGCGTTTTTCAGGTGTGAGGATCTTGGCGGTCTCGCCCATGAAACGCACGCCGGCCACCAGTACGGTTTTGGCCGGGTGAGCAGCGCCGAAGCGCGCCATCTCAAGGGAGTCGGAGACACAGCCACCGGTTTCTTCGGCCAGGGCCTGAATCACCGGATCGCAGTAAAAGTGGGCAACCAGCACCGCGTCCTGAGCTTTGAGCTCGGCGGCGATAGCGACGCGCAGGGCGGCCTCTTCGTCGGCGCTGAGGGCCTTGGGCTGCTTGGCGTCGAGATGGGCTTGAACCAGTAGGCGTTCGGAAATGTGCGTCATGTTCGCAAGACCTGCAGGCGCAGTTGCGCGAAAGTCGAGTGTACCACCGGCTTTGGAGCCCTTCGGGCGCCGCCGGACGAAGTGATTGTGTTCATCAAGCACGGGTGAAGCTGCGCAAGGCTACAGAATATCGAATGGATTCAAAAGCCTAATCTGGGGATGACGTGCGCATCTGTCAGGCATAAAAACAGGAAACCGGGTTTCCTGTTTTATGGATGTTGTCAGCGCGACAGTGCGCAGGGATCTTCCTGCAGCAGCACAGCGGGCCGGGCAGTTGCCCACGCAGAGAGTAGGTACTGGAGAGCGTGTCGGATACCACGTTGCCCACTGACGACGGATGAAGGTCGATCGGCAACAGGAGTATCGCGTGGCTGGGCGACAAGTGGTTGACCCGCAAGACGCAGAATCGGGCTGAGGCTGGAGCTGATGGGTGAAAGCGTAGTCATGACGATCCCTGTCGTGAGTGAAGCAGTCTCCAATTTAACCAAGATGGGGAGCGATTGACAGCGGGTTGATTTTGACTTTTCAACCAGGCAAAAAAAACCCGGAAATCCTCACTTTCGTGGGCCTTCCGGATTTTCTAAACCGCCAAATATGGTGGGTCGTGTGGGATTCGAACCTACGACCAATTGGTTAAAAGCCAACTGCTCTACCAACTGAGCTAACGACCCGCTGTGTGGTGGCGCGTATAATACTGATTTCTAAGGATTATTCAACACCTTATTTGAAATAAATCAGAAATACCGCGTTGCATCTGCAATTGTGGCCGTTTTCAGGCCCTCTCAGCGGCCAGGCTCGTCGTTCCACAGGTACTTGTGCAACTGCAATTGCAGACGTACCGGCAGGTTGTCCGCCACCACCCAGTCTGCCAGGTCGCGGGCGTTCAGGTCGTGATGGCTGGGAGAGAACAGCACTTCACCGGCGCGACGGTCCAGGCCATATTGGATCAGCTTGGAGTTGGCCCAGTCGTAGTCTTCACGGGAACAGATGACGAACTTGACCTGATCGTTGGCCGTCAGCAAATCCAGGTTCTCGTAGAGGTTACGGTGTGCTTCCCTGGAGCCTGGTGTTTTGAGGTCGACCACACGGCTTACACGCGGATCAACGGCCGAGATATCCAGCGCACCACTGGTTTCCAGAGACACCTCGTAGCCGGCGTCGCACAACTGCTTGAGCAAGGGAATGGCATTGGGTTGGGCCAGGGGCTCGCCGCCCGTCACACAGACGTAGCGTGGCCGGTAGCTGGCAACCTGCTCGAGGATGTCGTCGAGTGTACGCACGGTGCCACCACTGAAGGCGTAAGCGCTGTCGCAGTACTGGCAGCGCAACGGGCAACCGGTGAGGCGCACAAAAACCGTGGGCAGGCCGGCGGTTCGCGTTTCACCCTGCAACGAGTAAAAAACTTCGGTAATACGTAATGTGTCTTGCATAGTCGCCACGGGCGTAACAGCTAAACAGGCTGTCCGCCTCCGTCAGGCACTTCAAGGGGTTGCGCCAATGCGCCGACCCCAGGAAGCGGGTGTCATAAAAGGGCGTGGATTCTAACGAAAAAACCCGCGCCAGGCGCGGGTTTCTTCTAAACGGACTGCATGGCTTACAAGCGCTGCAGATCCCGTTGGGCCAACTGTGCAGCTGAAGTACCCGGATATTGGGCCAC
Source organism: Pseudomonas trivialis (assembly GCF_036864995.1). Taxonomy (NCBI): domain Bacteria; kingdom Pseudomonadati; phylum Pseudomonadota; class Gammaproteobacteria; order Pseudomonadales; family Pseudomonadaceae; genus Pseudomonas; species Pseudomonas trivialis. Next base: position 4,246,071 of record NZ_CP142151.1, read on the forward strand.
TACCTGCTGCAGAATGCCTTTGACCTTGTCGGTATGACCCAGGCGGCGTTCTACGTCAGCGAGTTTGTACAGCGAATCCGGCACCTTGGCGTGCTTGGGGTACAGTTGGCTGACCTTGGCAAACGCCTGGCCGGCACCTTGCAGATCACCCTTGACCAGGTTGACCTCGCCCAACCAGTATTGGGCATTGCCCGCGTACTGGCTGTTTGGGTATTTGCGCAGGAAAGCCGCAAATGCCTGGCTGGCCTTGTCAAAATCCTTGGCTTTGATCAGGTCGAAGGCTGCATCGTAATACAGTTTTTCCTTCGCCGGATCGCCCGGTTCGCTGCTCGCGGCAGGGGCCTGGCTGGCAGCCGCCCCTGCTGCTGCACCACCGGCAGCGGCACTTGGCGCGCCACCGGCAGAAGAATTATCAGGAGTAGCGGCAGGTGTTACGCCGGCTCCAATACGTCGATCAAGATCCTGGTAACGCTCCAGGCCTTCTTGCTTGAGCTGATTCACCTGATTCTGCAGAACTTCAATGGTGCCTTGTTGCTGCGCCAATTGATCCTGCATGCGTTGCAGCTGATTGAACAGTTCGCCCTGTGCCGAAGGGGCGGACGTCGCCGCCCCCGGCATAGGCGCCGTTCGTGCCATAACCCGCTGGCGGATAGCTGCTCCCGCTATTGTTATAGCCTGAGTTGCTGTCCGTTACAGGAACCGCAGCCCACACCGCAAGCGGTGCGAGGCTGAGAGCCAATACAGTTAGAGCACGACGGCACGTTCGCATGACGAATTACTTACGCAGTTCGACGCGACGGTTTTGAGCCCAGGACTGCTCGTCGTGGCCAGTAGCAACTGGACGCTCTTTACCGTAGGAAACCAGTTCCAGTTGGCCTGGAGCAACACCTTGCAGTACCAGGTAGCGCTGAACGGCTTTCGCACGACGCTCGCCCAGTGCCATGTTGTACTCACGAGTACCACGTTCGTCGGTGTTACCTTCCAGAACAACGCGAGCGCCGTTAGCTTTCAGGTCCTTGGCGTGAACGTCCAGAGCGCGCATGGCTTCTGGTTTCAGGTCCGAACTGTCGTATTCGAAGTAGAAAGTGGTGATAGCGCGCAGAGCAGCTTCTTCGCTCAGGGAGCCGTCAACTGCACCCGTGTTAGCGCCGTAACCAGCGTTTGGATCAACAGCTGCGCCTTCACCGGCGTTGTCGCCGCCTTTGGACGAGCAACCAACGGCTACGGACAGAGCCAGAGCCAGAGCAGCAAACTTACCAAACTTCAGCATTTCCATCGTGAAACTCCTAATGAACCCCAGTGTGTTAAGCAAATCTCTTTTTTTGTAGCGCCGCGTCAGTTCAGGTAAGGGGACCAGGATGGTTCTCTGACTTCGCCTTGTGCGGTAGGAAGCGGGAGCCTTACGCGTCCATTAATGGACACGAGCATCAAGACTCCCCGGCCCTGCTGGCGGGTGGCGTAGATTACCATGGTGCCGTTGGGCGCAACAGTGGCTGACTCATCAAGGTTGGTATCTGTAAGGATTTTTACGGTTCCACGCTGCAAATCCTGGGCCGCAACCCGGAAATTAGTGAAACCATCCTGACGGTGAATCATCACCAACGTCTTTTCATCGGCCGAAAGCTTCGGATTAGCATTGTAGTTGCCAATGAAGGTTACGCGTTCTGCGCCACCACCACCCACGCTCGTTTTATAGATCTGTGGCTTGCCGCCCCGGTCGGAGGTGAAGTAGATGGTCGAACCATCCTTGCCCCAGAACGGTTCAGTGTTGATGCCAGGACCGCTGGTCACGCGGCTGATCTGGCGCGAAGCCATGTTCATCACGTAGATATCCGGGTTGCCGTCCTTGGACAGCACGAATGCCAGGCGCGAACCATCCGGCGACCAGGCCGGCGCACCGTTGAGGCCTTCGAAGTTGGTGATCTGCTCACGACGCCCTGTGTCGATGTGCTGGACGAAGATGCGCGGGCGCTTCTGCTCGAACGAGACATAGGCAATACGCTTGCCATCCGGTGCAAAGCGCGGCGACAGGATCGGCTCACGCGATTGCAGCAGGGTTACGGCGCGTGCACCGTCGTAATCCGAGCGCTGCAGCGTGTAACGGGTATTGTCCACCGAGAAACGCTCAGCCGTGACATACAGCAGGCGCGTGGAGAACGCCCCTTTGATGCCGGTGAGCTTTTCAAACGACTGGTCCGAAATGTAGTGGGCCATGTCGCGCAGTTGCTCCGCAGTCCCCGACACGCTGCCGGTCAAAACCTGCTGCTCGGTGGCCACGTTGAACAAGGTGTACTGGATCTGCAGGCGACCGCCGGCCGGCGTGATGCTGCCGACCATCAGGTACTGCGCGCCCACTGCTTTCCAGTCACGGAAGCTGACTTCGCTGGCCTGGGTTGGCTGGCTGATCATGTTGCCTTTTGGAATCGGTGCGTAGTAACCGGAGTTGCGCAGGTCGTCGCTGACGATCTGGGCCATGTCATCCGGCAGCACGCTGCCGCCCTGCCAGCCGAACGGCACCACCGCGATCGGGGTGGCCCGATCACTGCCGCTGGTTACCAGGATGTTCTTTTCATCCGCCGCCGCTATCCCTGCCATACAGCAAATAACGACAAGCATTCCTCGAAGAAGGTTTCTCACAAGGCTAGATCCTCAGGTGTGAATGTCATCTTGAATGAACGATAGGGAGCGAAGTCGCTTGGTTTCATTCCCTGCATCTCGGTCAACCGGCCAATGTTCTTGACCGCGGCAACCGCCGAACTGTCGAACGAACCGTCACCACTGGACTTGGCCACGCTGACCGAAGTCACCGTACCGTCCGGCAACATGCCGATCTGCAGCACTACTGTCATGCCTTTACGTGCCGAAGGTGGACGTGTCCAGCCTTCTGCTGCCCGTGCCCGAATCAGGTCGTCGAAACTGCCCGCTACTTCATCGCCACGCTCATCGGCCAAGGCTTGCTGACGCTGCGGCGTGTCGGAGAGCAAATCTGCCAGGGCCTGAGCCTTTTTCTCTTCGGCGGATTTGCGCGCTGCTTCCTGGGCCTTCTTCTTGGTGGCGTCGGCGGCAGCTTTCTTCTTCGCGTCGTCGGCGACTTTCTTCTTCGCCTCGTCTGCTTCAGCTTTTTTCTTGGCGTCTTCGGCGGCTTTCTTCTTCGCGTCTTCGACAATCTTTTTCTTGGCTTCTTCAGCGGCCTTTTTCTTGGCCTCTTCTTCAGCAGCTTTTTTCGCTTCTTCTTCAGATTTCTTCTTGGCTATATCAGCCAATTGTTTCTCTTCAGCTTTTTTAGCTTCGGCAGCTTTGTCGGCTTTCTTGGCTTCATCAGCCTTTTTGGCCTCGTCGGCTTTCTTCGCTTCGTCAGCCTTTTTCGATTCCTCGGCCTTTTGAGCCGCCTCTTCTTTCTTTTGTTCCGCAGCCGCCTTCACCGCTTCCTGCTCGACCTTCTTCTGTTCCATCTGCTCGACTTCGGTCTGGCGCGCGGCCGACTTCTGGGCCTCACCCGCAATCTTCTGATTGGTCTGGGTGGTGGCCTGACTTTTCGATTTCAGTTGATACAGGGTCGCCTGCACGATCGGCTTGGCCGGCGGCAGGTCCGGGGTCATGGCAAAACTGACGAACAGCATGCCGAACACCAGCACATGCAGGGCTATCGCCCACACGCCAGGCCAGAAGAAGCTTTCCGAGGCGGACGGCTCTCGCTGTTGCTGCATCAGGGCGCCTCGGTGATCAGGCCAACGTTACCGACGCCGGCCTTCTGCAGCCCGCCCATGGCGCCCATGACGGAGCCGTAGTCGACCGACTTGTCGCCGCGGATGAAGACCTGGGTGTGCTTGCCGCCTTCGTTGCCGGAGCGAATGATCTTGGTCACCGCATCGGTCATCGCCGGCAGGGTCAGAGCCTTGTCCTGCTGTTTCTGGGTGTCGACTTCGCTGCCAAGGTTCCAGTAATAGGTCTTGTCGGACTTGATCGAAATGGTCAGCACCTGCGTGTTGTTGTCCTGCGGCAAGGCTTCACTGGAAACCTTGGGCAGATCAACCTTCACGCCCTGGTTGAGCATCGGCGCGGTCACCATGAAAATCACCAGCAGCACCAGCATCACGTCGATGTAGGGCACTACGTTCATCTCGGCGACCGGCTTGCGCTTTTTGCGCGCTCGAGCGATTAAAGCCATTGGGAATTACCTGCTTATTCTTCGCTGGTGTGCACTTTACGGTGCAGGATCGCCTGGAATTCATCGGCGAAGGTGTAGTAACGGCCGATCAGCGTTTCGCTGGTGGCAGCAAAACGGTTGTAGGCGATGACTGCCGGGATCGCCGCGAACAGGCCGATTGCGGTGGCGATCAGCGCTTCGGCGATACCCGGGGCCACGGTGGCCAGGGTCGCCTGCTGCGCCTGGGCCAGGCCGCGGAACGAGTTCATGATGCCCCACACGGTGCCGAACAGGCCGATGTACGGGCTGACGGAACCCACAGTGGCCAGGAACGGCAAGCTTTGCTCAAGCTTCTCTTCTTCACGGGAAATGGCGACGCGCATGGCACGGGCCACGCCTTCCATGACGGCTTCGGGGTCCACGCCGGGCTGCTGACGCAGACGGGAGAATTCCTTGAAACCGGCACGGAAGATCTGCTCCACACCCGAATCCGGGTCCGGGTTACTGCCGGCCTGGCGGTACAGCTTGGACAGGTCGATACCCGACCAGAAGCGCTCCTCGAAGCTCTCCAGGGCACGTCGACCGGCACGCAGCATATTGCTGCGCTGGAAAATCATGACCCAAGAGGTAACCGATGCGGCTACCAGGGTCAGCATGACCAGTTGAACCACAACACTGGCATTGCTGACCAGGCTCCACATGGAGGAATGGTCGACGACGGTAGGTTCCACGCTAAATCTCCTGCTCTGATTGTTTACCCGCGCCGCTCACGGCGGCAAAGGCCGCACGTAGAGTTTCGGGAATGGCCCGAGGTTTCAAACTATTGGTGCGCACACATGCCACCAGAAACTGCCCCTCACAGAGCAGCGTTGCATCCGTTGCCCGCCTGACCTGCTGTTTGAAACGCAGGCTGACACGGTTCAATTCGATTACTTCAGCGCTGACCAGCAACTCGTCGTCCAGGCGCGCAGGTGAGTGGTAACGCGCCTCGCTGGAATGCACGACGAATAACAGGTCCTCCCCTGCCAGCGTGGATTGGGCAAAGCCCAGCTCCCTTAGCCGCTCGGTTCGAGCCCGTTCCATGAACTTGAGGTAATTGACGTAATACACGATGCCGCCGGCATCGGTGTCCTCGTAATAAACGCGACAGCGATGTACGAACGACTGATCCCCGTTTTGCGCGCGCATACTCTAGTGCTTACTCCTCAGGTTGCCAATCCGGCCCGCCACTGTTTTTTCATTCCCGTTCTTCATCCTGAAGAATATTTACAACGACTGAATGACGACGCCAGACACTGGGACAGCACAAACCTCAGATAAATCGTGCGGCGCAAGCTTTTAATCGTCCACTGCATCGAGGAATTCGTCTACCACAGGCATCTCGCCCAATCGTGACGGAATATTTAACCCGAAGTGCAAATAAGCATGGCGCGTCACCACTCGCCCCCTCGGCGTGCGCATGATGTAGCCCTGCTGGATCAGGTACGGCTCCAGCACATCCTCGATGGTATGGCGCTCTTCGCTGATGGCGGCGGCAAGGCTGTCGACCCCTACCGGGCCACCGTCGAATTTCTCGATCATGGTCAGCAGCAGGCGTCGATCCTGGTGATCGAAGCCATGCTCGTCCACATCCAGCAGGTTCAGCGCAAGGTCCGCCACGGCCTTGGTGATATGCCCCTTGGCGCGCACCTCGGCAAAGTCGCGCACGCGGCGCAGCAGGCGGTTGGCGATACGCGGCGTACCGCGAGCCCGGCGGGCAATTTCAAAGGCACCTTCAGGGTCCAGCGGCAGGCCGAGAATACCGGCCGAACGTATGACAATGGTCGCCAGGTCCGCCGTGCTGTAGAACTCCAGACGCTGAACGATACCGAAACGGTCGCGCAACGGGTTGGTCAGCATGCCGGCACGGGTGGTCGCCCCCACCAGGGTAAAGGGCGGCAGGTCGAGCTTGATCGAACGGGCAGCCGGCCCCTCGCCGATCATGATGTCGAGCTGGAAGTCTTCCATGGCCGGGTACAGCACTTCCTCGACAATCGGCGACAACCGATGAATTTCGTCGATAAACAGCACGTCATGCGGTTCAAGGTTGGTCAGCAGCGCCGCGAGGTCGCCGGGACGCTCAAGCACCGGGCCCGAGGTGGACTTGATCGACACGCCCATTTCATTGGCGATGATCATGGCAAGGGTGGTTTTACCCAACCCCGGCGGACCGAAGATCAGGGTGTGGTCCAGAGACTCGCTGCGCCCGCGCGCGGCCTGGATGAACAGCTCCATCTGCTCGCGCACGGTGGGCTGGCCGATGTAGTCGGCCAGACTCAGCGGGCGGATGGCGCGGTCCTGGACTTCTTCACGGTCGCGCGGGCCGGTGGCCGCAATCAGACGATCAGCTTCAATCACTTAAATCATTCCCTTCAGGGCTCGGCGGATCATGTCTTCGCTGCTCAGGTTCTTGTCCTTGATGGCCGATACCGCCTTGCTGGCCTCCTGCGGCTTGTAGCCCAGGGAAATCAGCGCACTGACCGCATCGCTTTCGGCGCTGGCGACCTGCCCCGCCGGCATGTCCGGCTGGTTCGGCACCAGCGCGAACATGCTCGGTACCACTTCCCAGGCCTTGAAGCGGTCCTTGAGTTCCACCAGCAGGCGCTCGGCGGTCTTCTTGCCCACCCCCGGCACCTTGGTCAGCGCCGAGGTGTCCTGAGCCGACACCGCACGCACCAGCTCATCCACTTCCAGGCTCGACATCAATGCCAGCGCCAGTTTCGGTCCTACGCCATTCAAACGAATCAGTTCGCGGAAAAAATCGCGGTCGCGCTTGCCGATGAAACCATAGAGCAATTGCGCGTCTTCGCGCACCACCAAGTGAGTGTGTAAAGTAATCGGCTCACCGACCGACGGTAGGCGGTACAAGGTGGTCATGGGCACTTCAAGCTCATACCCAAGCCCGTTTACATCCAGAATCAGGTGCGGCGGCTGTTTCTCAGCCAGGGTGCCGCGCAGGCGTCCAATCACGGTTCGGATCCTTAAAAAGCATAGGGCCAGATCGACGCCTGACCGGAAATAACGCTGATGCTATCAGAGACGCAGGCGCCCGCCACGACTACGTGCCGTGCCAAGCCCGTGGGGCAGCAGACTGGATCGGGTGTGCGCATGGCAAATGGCAATGGCCAGGGCGTCGGAGGCGTCGATCTGCGGTTTGGCGGTGAGTTTGAGCATATGCATGACCATCATCTGCACCTGCTCTTTATTCGCCCCACCGGTGCCGACCACGGCCTGCTTGACCTGGGTCGCAGTGTATTCGGCGATCTCCATGCCCTCCTCGGCACCCGCCACAATGGCGGCACCCCGGGCCTGGCCGAGCTTGAGCGCGGAGTCAGCGTTCTTGGCCATGAATACTTTTTCGATGCCCATGGTAACCGGGCCATAGGTCTGGATCACTTCACGCACGCCGCGATAGACAATTTGCAGACGCTCAGCCAGCTCGCCCGCCCCGGTGCGGATGCAGCCCGAGGCCACATAGACGCAGCCACGCGGGGTGTGTTGCACCACGCCAAAACCGGTGATGCGCGAACCGGGGTCGATACCAAGGATTAAAGTCATAGCGCCTGCGGGTTGGATAAACACATTTTTTGATACACCAGGTTCAAATGTGGGAGGGGCTTGCTCCCGATGGCGGTGAGTCAGTTATCTATTACTCGACTGAACCACCGCTATCGGGAGCAAGCCCCCTCCCACATCTGGAACTGCGTCGTCCTTCAGCCTAGTTGTTCGGCGACGGACTCAGGGATGTCAGCGTTGGAATACACGTTCTGCACATCATCCAGGTCTTCGAGCATATCCAGCATCTTCAGCACTTTTTGTGCGCCGTCCAGGTCCAGCTCGGCGCTGGTGGTCGGCAGCATCACGATTTCCGCGTCGGTGCCTTTGAAGCCGGCAGCTTCCAGTGCAGTGCGCACGGCATAGAAGCTGGCGAACGAGGTGAACACGTCGATGGAACCGTCTTCGTTGGTCACCACGTCGTCGGCATCGGCCTCCATCGCCGCTTCGATCAGCGCGTCTTCATCCACACCCGGCGCGAAGGATATCTGGCCCTTGCGCTCGAACAGGTAGGCCACCGAACCGTCGGTACCAAGGTTGCCCCCGCACTTGCTGAACGCATGGCGCACGGCAGCGGCGGTACGGTTGCGGTTGTCGGTCATGCACTCGACCATTACCGCCACGCCGCCCGGACCGTAGCCTTCGTAGGTCAGTTCGACCATGTCGTCGGTGTCGGCGGCGCCGGCACCACGGGCCACGGCGCGGTCGATGATGTCGCGGCTCATGTTGGCGCCCAGCGCCTTGTCCAGCGCCAGGCGCAGGCGCGGGTTGGAGCCCGGGTCGCCGCCGCCCTGACGGGCGGCAACGGTCAGTTCACGGATCCACTTGGTGAAAATCTTGCCTTTCTTGGCATCCTGACGCTCTTTGCGGTGCTTGATGTTCGCCCACTTGGAATGGCCAGCCATAACACAACTCCAAAAATTCTCTAGAAACCTTATCAATCACGCTTGCGGCGCAATACAACCTTGTAACGCAAAGGCGCATCCGAAGATGCGCCTTTTTTAACTGCGTAAACCTCAGTGCGCTTTCACGCTGCAGCCTTACTCAGCCTTCGGCGTCTCGCGCAGGCGAATGTGCAGTTCGCGCAGTGCCTTGGCATCCACCACACCCGGCGCCTGGGTCATGACGTCAGCAGCGCTCTGGGTTTTCGGGAAGGCGATCACTTCACGAATCGACTGAGCGCCGGTCATCAGCATGACCAGGCGGTCCAGACCAAAGGCCAGGCCACCGTGGGGCGGCGCGCCGTACTTGAGGGCGTCGAGCAGGAAGCCGAACTTCTCTTCCTGTTCCGCTTCGTTGATGCCCAGCAGGCGGAACACCGCTTGCTGCATCTCCTTGCGGTGGATACGGATCGAACCGCCACCCAGTTCGGTGCCGTTCAATACCATGTCGTAGGCGCGGGACAAGGCGCCTGCCGGGTTGGCTTCCAGCTCTGCCGGGGAGCACTTGGGCGCGGTGAACGGGTGGTGCAAGGCGCTGAAGCTGCCGTCGTCGTTCTCTTCGAACATCGGGAAGTCAACGACCCACATCGGAGCCCATTCGCAGGTCAGCAGGTTGAGGTCGTGACCGAGCTTGATACGCAGTGCGCCCAAGGCTTCGCTGACGATCTTGGCCTTGTCGGCGCCGAAGAACACGATGTCGCCGTCAACTGCACCGACGCGATCGAGGATCGCGTTCAGGTTGTCCAGCGGAATATTCTTGACGATCGGCGACTGCAGGCCGTCAACGCCGTTGGCGCGCTCGTTGACCTTGATGTAAGCCAGGCCCTTGGCACCGTAGATGCCGACGAACTTGGTGTAGTCGTCGATCTGCTTGCGCGGCATGCTCGCGCCGCCAGGCACACGCAGTGCGGCGATGCGGCATTTAGGGTCGTTGGCCGGGCCGCTGAACACCTTGAAGTCGACCTCTTTGAGCTGGTCGGCCACGTCCACCAGTTCCAGCGGGTTGCGCAGGTCCGGCTTGTCGGAACCGTAGCGGCGCATGGCTTCTTCGAAGGTCATGTGCGGGAAGTCGCCGAACTCCAGGTCCAGCACTTCCTTGAACAGGTTGCGGATCATCTGCTCGGTGAGGCCCATGATCTCCTCTTCATTGAGGAAGCTGGTCTCAATGTCGATCTGGGTGAATTCCGGCTGGCGGTCGGCGCGCAGGTCTTCGTCACGGAAGCACTTGGCGATCTGGTAGTAACGGTCGAAGCCGGCCACCATCAGCAATTGCTTGAACAACTGCGGCGACTGCGGCAAGGCAAAGAACGAACCGGCGTGGGTACGGCTTGGCACCAGGTAGTCACGCGCGCCTTCCGGGGTGGCCCGGGTGAGGATCGGCGTTTCAACGTCGAGGAAGCCGTTTTCGTCGAGGAAGCGGCGGATGCTGGTGGTCATGCGCGAACGCAGACGCAGCTTCTCGGCCATTTCCGGGCGACGCAGGTCGAGGAAGCGATAGCGCAGGCGGGTTTCTTCGCCCACGTCGGAGTATTCATTCAGCGGGAACGGCGGGGTTTCCGACTCGTTCAGCACTTCGAGTTCATAGCCCAGCACTTCGATGCCGCCGGACGCCATGTTCTTGTTCACGGCACCGGCCGGGCGCAGGCGCACCTTGCCGGTAATCTTGACCACGTATTCGCTGCGCACGCGATCGGCGGCGGCGAAGCTCTCGGCGCGGTCCGGGTCGAACACCACCTGGGCCAGACCATCACGATCACGGATATCGAGGAAGATCACCCCGCCGTGGTCGCGGCGACGGTGAACCCATCCGCAAAGGGTGATTTCCTGACCTTCCAGGGTCTCGTTCAGTTGGCCGCAATAGTGGCTGCGCATCATGGTCGTGGTTTCACTTCTCGTAATTCGAAATTCGGTGGAGGCCCGCCTCGTCACCGTACAGTTATGCAGGGGACGGATAATGCAGGAGCCTGCGCGTAGAGTTCAACTCAGTCTGCCTTGTCGCCGCCCGCCAGGTTCTTCTTGGCGCCGGTCTTGAAATCGGTCTCGTACCAACCGTTGCCGCTGAGGCGGAAGCCTGGCATGGACATCATTTTTTTCAATTCAGGCGCCTGACAGGCTGGGCAATCGACCAACGGCGCGGCGCTGATCTTTTGAATGGCTTCCAATTGATGACCACAGGAAGCGCATTGATAGTCGTACATGGGCATTGGGATGTCTCGGCGATCAAAACTTGCTGCGCCACGCCCTGCCGTTGTGCATAAAGCCCCGGCATGCGCAGCAAAGCGCGGGATTATATCTGGTAAATCGAGGCAGCGCAGCCGGCTTTCTGCCCAGGGCCGACCACCTGGGTGGCAGGTCGGCCCGAAGCACCAACGAACTAACCTGGGCAGGAGGGGGTGACGCAGCCGTTCAATACATGCACCACGCACACCACCCTCACCAGCCCACTGAAGTTCTTCACGCCGCCGTAGCGCAAATGCACTTCCCGATCGACATAGGACAACAGCGCACTGACCGAGCAGGTATTGATCCTGGCAATTTCCGTGAGGATATTCCAATAGATCTGTTCGAGCCGCAGGCAGGTGGAAAACCCATTGAGCCTGACAGACCGGGACAGTGGCTTGGCCAGCCCCATATCGAACCCTTTTGCAAACGGGTCGACCTTTATCTTATGAAAACCAGCGGTTTCCATCACTCCATTACCGACTCCACGTGACATACACCTGACACTCCATTGCCAAACAACAGCCCATGGGACTTTCCATTGGGCAGTGGCTCTATAAAACAGCAGGGCGCGGCAGGCAGCCAGAAGACGGGGCGTAGATGGGCGTAGGACAACGCCAGGAAGTGCGCGGAAACACGCAGGCGGCGCCAGCACGGCGCCACCGGTGTACGACGTTTACTGATTTTCGAGCAGGGAGCGCAGCATCCACGCCGTTTTCTCGTGCACCTGCATGCGCTGGGTCAACAGGTCTGCCGTCGGCTCGTCGCTGACTTTGTCGAGCAACGGGAAGATGCCACGAGCGGTACGCGTGACGGCTTCCTGGCCGGCCACCAGTTGCTTGATCATCTCTTCGGCGCTGGGCACACCCTCTTCTTCCTTGATCGAGGACAGGCGGGCATATATCGAGTAGGCACCCGGCGCAGGGAAACCCAGGGCACGGATACGCTCGGCAATGGAATCCACCGCCAGCGCCAGCTCGTTGTACTGCTCCTCAAACATCAAGTGCAGCGTGCGAAACATGGGGCCGGTGACGTTCCAATGGAAATTGTGGGTCTTCAGATACAGTACGTAGGTATCGGACAGCAACCGTGAAAGTCCGTCGACGATGGATTTACGATCTTCTTCACTGATACCAATATCGATTGCCATGTGTTTCCCCTTCAATTGATGAGTATTCATTGATCAAATGAACGGCCACTCTAGCAAGAAATGCCTGAACGCCGCTCGAAAAGCCTGCATCCCTCTAGGACAAGCGTTTGAAGCAGAAATGCCGCGCTCCGCACAAGCCCCCACCATGCTTGATTTGAGTAGCCACAGCCTTTGCTGTTAAATAGGCGCCGTGTGGCTGCCGTTTATCTGTGCGGCACGTCACATAGGCTGATCCCCGCGCACGTGCCCAACGCCTCCCATTGTTCAGAAGCGAACCGTGCCAGTCAGCTCTTCCTCGTGATCCGTCTTAAAGTGAGTTAATCAAAATGTTGAAAATCGTCCACCTGCTAACGGGCGTTGCGGCTTTGCTGCTGTCCTTTATCCCGAGCCTGCAGCCTGAAAGCCTGCCCTACCTGCAACAACATGATGCTCTGTACCTGGCCTTGTTCGGCCTGCTGAACCTGACGCTCGCACCGGTAATCCCTTACTGGAACAAAGGCACGCGTCATCAACTGCAAAACCTGGTCAGCGCGCTGCTGGTGCTGGCCGTTGTCGTGCAAACCCTCACCCTCCTGGCACCCATGCCTGAAGTCGGCGGTCACCCGGCCATTCTGCTCAGCCTGGTTATTGCTGTGGTCGCCATCGTTCTTCACCTGACCATCAGCTTCTACCGTTCGTCCCCAGCGGCTGCGTCGCAAAATTACGACATGACCAACCGGGATACCGGGACCGTCAAGTGGTTCAATACCTCCAAGGGCTTCGGCTTTATTTCCCGCGATTCGGGCGATGATATCTTCGTCCACTTCCGGGCCATCCGCGGCGAAGGCCATCGCGTTCTGGTCGAAGGCCAGCGTGTGGAGTTCTCGGTAATGAACCGCGACAAAGGCCTGCAAGCCGAAGATGTGATCGCCGCGCTGCCGCGTCGCTGATTCACACACCTTCGCAGCAAAAAAACCGCGATCCGGCATTGACCGGGTCGCGGTTTTTTATTGCACGCCCATTAATAGTGAGGCGGCGGCGCTTCTTCTTCGGATGACTCGAACTGGCCACCCATTTCTTCCTGGCGCTTGAGCAGGGCAGCGATCTGCAGTTGCAAGCGCTCGACGGCGCGCTGCTGGGTGACCAGGATATCGTTGAGGGTTTCGATGGTGTCGTCCTGGAAGGCCAGGCGGCTTTCCAGGTCGGTGACGCGGGCTTGCAGGTCCATGATTCAGTCCTGGGTGAAGATGAAGTCGGCAGGCAGCAGGCCACGCAATTGCGCACGAATGGCCGTCACTTGTTCAGGCGTGTAGGGACGGGCCGGATGCTTGCCCCAAACCGGCGCGGGCCAGGCGGCGTCATCACGCTTGCGCACGATGACGTGCACATGCAGCTGGCTGACGACATTACCCAATGCGCCAATGTTCATCTTGTCGGCGCCAAGGCCCTCGTTCAGCAATTGCGCCAGGGTTGTGGTTTCCTGCCACAGCACCTGCTGGTCCGCGACATCCAGCTGAAACACTTCACTGATACCGTCGATACGCGGTACCAGAATGAACCAGGGATAATTCGAGTCATTGGACAGCAGCAGCCGGCACAGCGGGAAATCCCCGAGGGTCAGCGTGTCTTGTTGCAGGCGTTGATCCAGTGCGAACACCGCGGGTACTCCATTGAACAGGTCAGGTTTTGCGCCCCAGCATACCTTCGATTGCGCAAGGCTTCACGGCGAATGCAGGAAGGCGGCGGCGCAGGAAGGTAAAAAACCTGCACCCTTTCGAGGCAAGCACGTGTGGGCGCTACGCAGGAGCGGGCCTGGACAGGACGCACCAAAATGATCCGCCCGTGCTTCAAAGCGATTCGCCGAGTACCCACTCGTTGGGGTGAACCGGTAACGTTTTGCCACGACTCGGGTTTCGTGTAACGCAAGGCACGGGCAAGCGGTGTGCATTCAGCACAGGCCAAACCGCCCAGGAAGCCCGTCTTTATGCAGCGTTTACAGGCTTTTCACGTTTTTCACGAAAAAATGACATTCGATTACCGGTTTGTGCACGCTTGTTGCAAGCTTCCTCCTATCGTCGGCAACGGCACCCGTGGATGCAGGTGTTTCGCGATAAGAACAGCAGCGATTCAATGCGCATCAAGGAAGCGTTCAAACTTTGAAACCGGTTTGAAGGAAGACAGTATTGAAGTTGTCAGCCCGGTTACAGTTGGGCTGTGAATTTGCGACAGGGAGCTAGCGATTTACGACAGCCTCGTAAAGAAGCTGAAAGGAAAGTTGGGTAAGTATCGTCAATAGGGTCTGCGTGATATAACTTTGCGCCGACACAAAAAAGAAAGAGCCGCCCAGATAAAAATACAGGTGGGACGGCAGTACTCTTCCTAAAACCAAAGGAGCAAATCACGATGCGCGTGATGAAGTGGAGCATGATCGCCCTCGCTGTTTCAGCAGGCACCTCGCAGTTCGCAATGGCGTCCGCCCAGGACGATTCCAAGGGCTTTATTGAAGACAGTACAGCCAGCATCCTGACGCGTACGCTGTATTTCAGCCGTGATTTCCGTAACAACGATACCGGCCAAAGCCGTCGTGAAGAAACCGGCCTGGGCTTCCACGGCCTGTTCAGCTCGGGTTACACCCAAGGCACCGTCGGTGTTGGTGTAGACGTGATTGGCTTGATGGGTCTGAAGCTCGACAGCGGCAAGGGCCGCGCCAACACCGGCATGTTCCCTAACGGCTCCGATGGCCGTGCGCAGGATGAGTTCTCCAAAGCCGGCGCTGCGGTTAAATTCCGCATTTCCAACACCGTGCTCAAAGTGGGCGATCAATACACCACCGCGCCTGTATTCGCCTCCGATGACAGTCGTCTGCTGCCGGAACTGCCGCAAGGCATCTCCATCACCAGCAACGAAATCAAGGACCTGAAGCTGGAAGCCGGTCACTTCACCTCGATCGTTGCCCAGGACCAGACCTACAAGGACAGTATCTCCAGCGCCGAGCCTGGCTCGAGCCGCGGCCTGCGCGACGCCAACTTCGTCGGCGGCGTGTACTCCTGGACGCCTGAAGTCACCACCAGCCTCTACTACTCTAAAGTGGAAGACTACTGGCGCAAGCTCTACGCCAACGTTAACTGGACCCATGCGCTCAGCGATGACCAGTCCGTGGCCGTTGACTTCAACATCTACGACACCAAGAGCGAAGGCGCAGGCCTGGTACGTGCTGACAAAGACGGCACCACCAAGCTCGACAACCGCGCGTTCAGCTTGCAAGGCGCGTACACCATTGGCGCTCACACCTTCACCCTGGCAGCGCAGAAAGTCAGCGGCGACGGCCAATATGGCTACGGCGTAGACGGCGGCGGCACAATTTTCCTGGCCAACTCCATTGCCCGTTCCGACTTCAACGCTGAAGACGAACGTTCCTTCCAGGCTCGCTACGACCTCAACATGGCGACCTTTGGCATCCCAGGCCTGAGCTTCATGACACGCTACGTAACAGGTAGTGGCGCCAACACCAACCTCACCAACAACGGTAAGGAGTGGGAACGCGATATCGAAGCCAAATACGTAGTTCAGAATGGTCCAGCCAAAAACCTGAGCCTGCGTCTACGTCAAGCGACCTATCGCTCCTCTGATAACGTTTATGGTTCGCCATCGCTCGACGAACTGCGTCTGATCGCGCAATACCCGTTGAACATTCTGTAATTAGCCGCTTAATTACAGCGATGGTTTAAGGCTTGGGCCTTAAACAAAAAGCCGCTCCCCTGTTTCAGGAGAGCGGCTTTTTTATTGCAATACTGTTTCAGCAAAACTAACTAGCAAGCTAAGTAACTATGTTCACGGGTTATATTCAATCTTCGCATTTAACCTGACCTGTCGGCCAAGTTAAACGCAACACTTCCCTGTTACTTCGCGGGCGCTTCCTGCATGACACGAATAACTCGCTGTGGAAACGGAATATCAATCCCCGCCCCTTTCAGACGGTCGCGCGCCAGTTCATTGAACATGAACACCACGTCCCAATAATCCGGCGTGTTGGTCCAGCAGCGCAGTGAAACCGTGATGGAACTGTCACCCAGCGTCGAAACCACCGCCGCCGGTGCAGGATCAGCCAACACACGCGGATCCTTTGCCAGCTCCAACAGCACTTCACGGGCTTTCTGCAGGTCGACCTCGTAGTCCACACCCACGTCAAACACCACCTTGCGGGTCGGCTGGCGGTTGGTGTTGGTAATGATGCCGTTGGACAGAATGCCATTGGGCACGATCACGGTCTTGTTGTCGCCGGTGCGCAGCACGGTGTGGAAGATCTGGATGCTGTCGACCGTGCCGGAGGTGCCCTGAGCTTCGATCCAGTCGCCGATGCGAAACGGACGGAACAGCAGAATCAGCACACCACCGGCAAAGTTGGCCAGGCTGCCCTGCAAGGCCAGGCCAATGGCAAGGGTTGCGGCACCGATCGCAGCGACGAACGAGGTGGTCGCCACGCCGATCATCGAAGCCACGCTGACCACCAGCATCACTTTCAATGCAATGTTCGCAAGGCTGGTGATGAAGTGCTGCAGCGCCAGGTCCGCTTTACGCAGGGCCAGCAAACGCCCGACGCGATTGGTAAAGACATTGATCAGCCACCAGCCGATGGCCAGGGTAATCACGGCCAGCAACACTCGGCTGCCGTATTCCATGATCATCGGGATCCAGGACTGCGAGGTCTTGATCAAGTGATCCATTTCAGCGTTCAAATCCATCTATCTTCTCCTCTTGCAATCAGTCGCGGAAGTTATTGAATTGCAGCGGCATGTCGAACGTCTTGGCGCGCAGGGCCGCAATGGCCTCTTGCAGGTCGTCACGTTTCTTGCCGGTGATCCGCACCTGCTCACCCTGAATGGCGGCCTGCACCTTGAGCTTGGCATCCTTGATGTGGGCGACGATTTTCTTCGCCAGCTCCTTGTCGATGCCTTCCTTGAGTACGGCTTCCTGTTTCATCAGCTTGCCGGAGGCGTAGGCGTCCTTGATTTCAAGGCACTGTGCGTCGATCTTGCGTTTGACCAGCGACAGCTTGAGGATCTCGATCATCGCTTCCAGCTGGAAATCGGCTTCAGCGGTCAGGTTGACGGTCAATTCCTTTTCCTTGAACTCGAAGCTGCCCTTGCCTTTCAGGTCATAGCGGCGGTCCAGTTCCTTGACGGCGTTCTCGACGGCGTTGGTGACTTCGTGTTTGTCCAGTTCGGATACCACGTCGAACGAAGGCATGTCATTTCTCCAATATAAGGGGCAGGCTCAGTAAAGATGGAGCGCGCCCGAGCTAAAATGCCGGGGCATTATAGCGATTCTTTCGTCCTGTTCATCGCAGGCGACCCAACGGAGCACAAACCGATGTCGACCACCTGGCACATTCTCGGCGCCGGCAGCCTTGGCACCCTCTGGGCCACGCGCCTGGCGCGTGCCGGCGTACCGGTGCGGTTGATTCTGCGCAATACAGAGCGGCTGGCCAGTTATCAGGCGGGACCAGGGCTGACGCTGGTCGAGCACGGTGTTGCACAGACTTATCCGGTGAGCGCCGAAACGCCCGACAGCCCAGAGCCGATTCACCGCCTGCTGGTGGCGTGCAAAGCCTACGACGCACAAAGCGCTATCGCACAATTGCAGCACCGCCTTGCGCCGCACGCCGAGCTGATCCTGCTGCAGAACGGTCTGGGCAGTCAGGACGCGGTCGCCGCCGAGCAGCCCCACGCCCACTGTGTATTTGCGTCCAGCACCGAGGGCGCGTTTCGCGACGGCGAGTGGCGCGTGGTGTTCGCCGGGCATGGCTACACCTGGCTGGGGGACGCGTCCCGCCCGATGGCGCCGCCATGGCTGGATGAGCTGCACGCCGCCGGCATCCCCCATGAATGGAGCATCGATATTCTCACGCGTCTATGGCGCAAGCTGGCGCTCAACTGCGCAATCAACCCGTTGACCGTGCTTTATCAATGCCGCAACGGCGGCCTGCAGGCGCACCCGTGTGAAGTCGCGACGCTGTGCGCCGAATTGGCCGCACTGCTCCAATGCTGTGGCCAGCCGGCGGCCGCGCAGGATCTTCACGATGAAGTGCAACGGGTGATCCAGGCCACCGCCGCCAATTTTTCCTCCATGTATCAGGACGTGGCCAACCTGCGCCGTACCGAAATCAGCTACCTGCTGGGTTACGCCTGCCAGGCCGCCGCTCGCCATCAGTTGCCCGTGCCCCATCTGCACGCCATGCAGGCACGTCTGGTCGAGCAGTTGGTTGCGCGCGGATTGCCCAGCGACTGAGGCACGCGCTACCCTGCCTGCCTGTCTCTAAACAGCGAACACCCTGATGCCCCTGCGCCAGCGTCTTGAAAACCTTCCGGTCGGCCAGAAACTGCTGGCCGCGCTGCTGGTGCTGCTGACCACCGTACTGCTGGTGGCCAACCTCACCTTTATCAGCGCCGCCTACTGGATTTCCCAGGAAAGCATGGCACCGCAGGCGTTACAGGCCATTGGCCGGCTGGTGTCCAACCCGGCCCTTGCCGCCGAAGCCCTCGAATCGCCGGCCAAGGCCGATGCCCTGCTCAACGAATTGACCAGTTATTCGCCACTGCGCGCCGCCGCGCTGTACGACGGCGAAGGTAATCGCCTGGCGCAGATGCAGCACGGCGACCGCCTGCACTTGCCGGACACCTATCGGCATATCGAGGCGTGGCGCGTCACCGAGTTTCGCAGCAACCAGGTTATCACCCTGCCCCGTCCCGGCCAGGCATCCGGGCATTTGCTGCTGGTGGCCAGCAGCGAGCTGCCTGTGGCGTTCTACACCGGCACCCTCACCGCCAGCCTTGGCATCCTGATTTTCAGTGTACTGTTGTGGCTGGTGATTGCCCGCCAGATCAAGCGGCTGATCACCCGGCCCATCTACGAGCTGGAAGAACTGTCGCGCCAGGTGACACGCGAAGAGAACTACGCCCTGCGCGCCGGGCGCGGCAACCACGACGAAATCGGCAGCCTGGCGGAAGCCTTCAACACCATGCTGTCGCGCATTGAAGCGCGCGAGCAACAGCTTAAGCGCGCCCGGGACGACTCCCAGGCGGCCTATGACCAGGCGCAAGGTCTGGCCGAAGAAACGCGCCACACCAACCGCAAGCTCGAACTGGAAGTGCAGGTTCGCAGCAAGATCGAGAAAAAACTCACCGGTTTCCAGAACTATCTCAACAGCATTATCGACTCGATGCCCTCGGCGCTGATTGCGCTGGATGAGCAGCTGTATGTCACCCAATGGAACCAGGAGGCCAGCGCGCTTTCCGGTACACGCCTGGATGAAGCGCTGAACCAGCCGATCTTCCTCGCGTTCCAGCCGCTCAAGCCGTTTCTGCCGCAGATCAAGGCCACGATCGAGCAGCATGTGGTGGAACGCATCGAGCGCGTCACCTGGATCAAGGATGACGAGCCCAAGCATTACGCCCTGACCTTTTACCCGCTGACGGGCGGCGCGGGGCGCGGTGTGGTGATCCGCATCGACGACATCACCCAGCGCCTGTCTCTGGAAGAAATGATGGTGCAGTCGGAAAAAATGCTGTCCGTCGGGGGGCTCGCGGCCGGCATGGCCCACGAGATCAACAACCCGCTGGGCGCAATCCTGCACAACGTGCAGAACATCCGCCGTCGACTGTCGGCCGATTTGCCGAAAAACCTGGAATACGCCGAACAGGCCGGCATCGAGCTGGCCACGGTCAACCGCTACCTCGAAGGCCGCGAAGTGCCGCAACTGCTTGACGGCATCCAGCAAGCCGGGGCGCGGGCGGCGAAGATCGTTACCCATATGCTCAGCTTCAGCCGCCGCAGCAACCGGCAAATGGCACCCTGCGACTTGCCCGCGCTGATCGATCAAGCCGTGGAAATCGCCGGCAATGATTTTGACCTGACCATTGGCTTCGACTTCAAGGGGCAGGCGATCATTCGCCAATTCGACCCGCAGTTGGGCCCGGTGCCCGGCACCGCCAACGAACTGGAACAAGTGCTGCTCAACCTGTTGAAAAATGCCGCCCAGGCCATCCATCTGCGCGAGGACGACAGCGAGCCCGGACGGATCATCCTGCGCACTCGCCTCAATCCGCCATGGGCCGAAATCCAGGTGGAAGATAACGGCATTGGCATGAGCGAAAGCGTGCGCAAGCGCACCTTCGAGCCGTTCTTCACCACCAAGGAAATCGGCCAGGGCACCGGGCTTGGGCTGTCGGTGTCGTATTTCATCATCACCAACAACCACAAGGGCCAGATGGAGGTGCATTCCACCCTGGGCCAGGGCACCTGCTTTACCTTGCGCCTGCCTTTGACCGGCAGCCAATTGTCCCCCACTGCACTTACCCAACTGGAGCAATGACCATGGGCTTTCGCCTGTCGAAGATCTACACCCGTACTGGCGATCAGGGCGAAACAGGCCTCGGCGACGGCCGCCGCGTACCCAAGGACCACCCGCGGGTGGAGGCCATTGGTGAAGTCGATACACTCAATAGCCAGTTGGGCCTGTTGCTGGCCAATCTTGAAGAGCAGAGCGGCAAGCACCCTGAACTCAGGGACGTGATTGAAGTGCTGACGCCTTGCCAGCATCGCTTGTTCGACCTCGGCGGTGAGCTGGCCATGCCGGTGTACAAAGCGTTGAATGCGGCCGAGGTGGACCGGCTGGAAGCGGCGATTGATCGCTGGAACGAAGAAGTCGGGCCACTGGAAAACTTCATCCTGCCCGGAGGCTCAGCCTTGATTGCCCAGGCACACGTATGC
Organism: Pseudomonas trivialis; assembly: GCF_036864995.1. Taxonomy (NCBI): domain Bacteria; kingdom Pseudomonadati; phylum Pseudomonadota; class Gammaproteobacteria; order Pseudomonadales; family Pseudomonadaceae; genus Pseudomonas; species Pseudomonas trivialis. The sequence goes on from NZ_CP142151.1 coordinate 4,266,871, forward strand.
CGCAGCCTGGCGCGCAGCGCGGAGCGTCGGTGTCAGCACCTGAACGCGGTGGAACCGCTGGAGGGGGTCGGGCTTGCGTATATCAACCGGTTGTCGGATCTGCTGTTTGTGGCGGCGCGGGTGATTGCAAGGCGCCAGGGAGTGGCGGAGGTGCTGTGGCAGGCGGCGGCCAAGCCGCACTGATTATGCAGTGCCTTGTCTGGCCTCATCGGGGACAAGCCCCCTCCCACAGGTGACCGCATTCCAGCGTTGGAACCGGGTCAAATCTGGGAGGGGGCTTGTTGCCGATGAGCCCCTTCAGAACACCCTCAACCCTGCGGCCAGAACGCCCTGATACCCGCCACACCCTGAGCCCCTGCCTCCCAGGCCCGCTCCCGCTCGGCAGGCCCTACCCCGCCCAGCAGAAACACCGGCTTGCTGAAACCGGCAATCAACTGCGACGCCTGTTCCCAGCCCAACGGCTGCGCATCCGGATGGGTCTGGGTCGGTTGCACAGGCGACAACGTGACAAAATCCACATCCATCAATTCGGCCAGCGCCAGTTCCTCGGCGTTATGGCAGGACGCAGCCAACCAGCGGTCCTTCGGCAACGGCCGGCCCTTGCTCGCGTATTTGCGCAGTTGCGCCGAGGTCATGTGCCAACCCGCCGCTGGAAAATCCCCCAGCCATTCGAACGGTCCCTTGAGCATCAACTGCGCTTTGCCAGCGCACAATCCCACCGCATCCACCGCCAGGTCGCGGTATTTCGGGTCGTAACCATTGGGCGCGCGTAGTTGAATCAGCTTGGTGCCGGAGGCGACAGCCTGCTGGATGCCACGCAACAGCGTCGGGGTTTCCAGCTCACCGGGGGTGATCAGGTAGTCGGCAGGCAGGCGCGCAGCCGCGACAATCGGCGTGTTGGCTGCGGGAAACGCATAGTTGAGCAGATCCCGAGGGGCCACCCACACCAGAGGCTGCCCTTCGACGCCGTGAGGTTCGCCGGTGAACGACGAGACTTCCCAGACATCCAGCAACACCTGCTTGTCCGGGTAGTCGTGCTGCACCTTGATCAACGGACGCGCCGTCGTGACCTGAATGCCCAACTCTTCCTGCAGTTCGCGGGACAGCGCAGTGGAAACCGACTCGTCAGCCTCCACCTTGCCGCCGGGAAACTCCCACAAACCGCCCTGGTGCTGGGTGTCGGCACGGCGCGCCAGCAGAATCCTGCCGTCGACGCTGCGGATCACCGCTGCTGCTACATGTACTCGTTTCACGCCACTGCTTCCTCGTGTGGTAACCCCTGCAGGCGCGAACGCTCAAAGGGGGAGGGTCATTGTCAGGTGCGATATTCCGCGTTGATCTTCACGTACTCGTGGGACAGATCAGTGGTCCAGATGGTTTCGCTGCAATCACCGCGGCCCAGCTCGATGCGGATGGTGATTTCTTCCTGCTGCATCACTGCAGAACCCTGGGCTTCAGTGTAAGTTTCGGCCCGCGCGCCACGGCTGGCAATGCACACGTCACCGAGGAACACGTCGATCTTGCTCACGTCCAGCTCCGGCACGCCGGCGCGGCCGACGGCAGCGAGGATGCGGCCCCAGTTCGGATCGGAGGCGAACAGTGCGGTTTTGATCAACGGCGAATGGGCCACGGTATAGCCCACGTCCAGGCATTCCTGATGGTTGCCGCCGCCATTGACCTCAACGGTGACGAACTTGGTCGCGCCTTCGCCGTCACGCACGATGGCCTGGGCCACGTCCATGCACACTTCAAACACCGCCTGTTTCAGTGCCGCGAACAGCGGGCCGCTGGCGTCGGTGATTTCCGGCAGGTTGGCCTGGCCGGTGGCAATCAGCATGCAGCAGTCGTTGGTCGAGGTATCGCCATCGATGGTGATGCGGTTGAACGACTTGTTGGCGCCGTCCAGGATCAGGCTGTGCAGAACGTTGCGCGACACTTTGGCGTCGGTGGCGATGTAGCCGAGCATGGTGGCCATGTTCGGGCGGATCATGCCCGCGCCCTTGCTAATGCCGGTGACGGTGACGGTCACGCCGTCATGCACGAACTGACGGCTCGCGCCCTTGGGCAAGGTGTCGGTGGTCATGATGCCGGTGGCCGCTGCCGCCCAGTTGTCCACAGACAAATCATCCAGCGCGGCTTGAAGCGCCCCTTCGATTTTCTCGACCGGCAGCGGCTCGCCGATCACACCGGTGGAGTACGGCAGCACCTGGCTGGCATCCACGCCGGTCAATTGCGCAAGTTTTGCACAGGTGCGCGCAGCGGCGACCAGGCTCTGGCTCGCCGGTACCGGCGTTGGCATTGCCGGTGTTGGTCAGCAGGTAACGAATCGGGCCGGCTACGCGCTGCTTGGCCAAAATCACCGGCGCGGCACAAAACGCATTGAGGGTAAACACGCCAGCGACGGTCGAACCCTCGGCACAGCGCATCACTACCACATCCTTGCGACCCGGCCGCTTGATGCCGGCCGAAGCGATACCGAGCTCAAAGCCGGCAACCGGGTGCAATGTGGGCAAAGGACCAAGACCAACAGCCATGAATGCGCTCCTCAACAATAGATGATGTCTGTGCCGTCTTGATTGACGGTGAGATTAATTGCAAAACGCCGCGACGGCAGAGGCCGGTCGCGGCGCGGGGTGTTGCAGCGTCAGGCGAAAATACTAGTTGATTTCGCCGTGGCAGTGTTTGTACTTCTTGCCCGAACCGCACCAGCACAGTTCGTTGCGGCCCAGCTTCTGATCGTTGCGCACCGGGGTTTGCGCCAGGGCTACGTCGATCTCTTCGCCAAGCACTTGCGGCGCGTCCAGGCCCGGTGCCTCGTCATGCTGGAACTGCATGCGCGCGGCCAGTTCCTCGGCTTCCTGGCGCAGACGCGCCTCTTCTTCGATCGGGTCTTCGCGACGCACCTGAACGTGGGACAGCACGCGAATCGAATCGCGCTTGATCGAATCGAGCAATTCGGAGAACAGCGTGAACGACTCGCGCTTGTACTCCTGCTTCGGGTTCTTCTGGGCATAGCCACGCAGGTGGATGCCGTGACGCAGGTGGTCCATGGTCGACAGGTGGTCTTTCCACAGGTCGTCCAGCACGCGCAGTACGATCTGCTTCTCGAACGTGCGCAGGGCTTCGGCGCTCGCCTGCTCTTCTTTCTCGTTGTACGCGGCCAGCAGCTCGGCCATCAGCTTCTCGCGCAGCGTTTCTTCGTAGAGGTGGTCGTCTTCGTCCAGCCATTGCTGAACCGGCAGGTCGACACCAAAGTCGCTCTTGAGCGCCGCTTCCAGACCGGCAACATCCCACTGCTCAGGCAGTGACTGTGGCGGAATGTGTGCGGTCACGGTGGCGTTGAGTACGTCCTGACGAAAATCGGCAATCGTCTCGCCGATGTTGTCGGCAGCCAGCAACGTGTTACGCATGTGATAGATCACTTTACGCTGTTCGTTGTTGACGTCGTCGAACTCGAGCAGTTGCTTGCGGATGTCGAAGTTGCGTCCTTCAACCTTGCGCTGGGCCTTCTCGATGGCGTTGGTCACCATGCGGTGCTCGATCGCTTCACCGGACTGCATGCCCAGGGCCTTCATGAAGTTCTTCACGCGGTCCGAGGCGAAGATACGCATCAGGCTGTCTTCCAGGGACAGGTAGAAACGGCTGGAACCGGCGTCACCCTGGCGACCGGCACGGCCACGCAGCTGGTTGTCGATACGACGTGATTCGTGACGTTCGGAAGCGATCACCTGCAGGCCACCGGATTCCAGCACGGCCTGATGACGTTTCTGCCAGTCGGCCTTGATCTGGGCGACCTGCTCGGGCGTTGGGTTATCCAGCGAGGCCACTTCCACTTCCCAGTTGCCGCCCAACAGAATGTCGGTACCACGACCGGCCATGTTGGTGGCGATGGTCAGCGCGCCTGGGCGACCGGCCTGGGCGATGATTTCGGCTTCCTTTTCGTGGAATTTGGCGTTGAGCACCTTGTGCTCGATGCCTTCCTTGTTGAGCAGGTTGGACACGTGCTCGGACGTCTCGATGGTCGCGGTGCCAACCAGGATCGGGCGGCCCTGGGCCATGCCGTCCTTGATGTCGTTGATGATCGCCGCGTATTTCTCTTCGGCGGTCAGGAACACCAGGTCGTTGAAGTCCTTGCGCGCCAGCGGCTTGTTCGGCGGGATAACCACGACCGAAAGACCGTAGATCTGGTGGAATTCGAATGCTTCGGTGTCGGCCGTACCGGTCATGCCGGACAGCTTGTTGTACAGACGGAAGTAGTTCTGGAAGGTAGTGGACGCCAACGTCTGGCTTTCGGCCTGAATGTTGAGCACTTCCTTGGCCTCGATGGCCTGGTGCAGGCCTTCGGACAGGCGACGACCCGGCATGGTACGACCGGTGTGTTCGTCAACCAGTACAACCTGACCGTCCTGGACGATGTATTCGACGTTGCGGTGGAACAGTTTGTGCGCACGCAGGCCAGCATACACATGGGTGAGCAGGCCCAGGTTGTGCGCCGAGTACAGGCTCTCGCCTTCAGCCAGCAAGCCGATCTGGGTCAGCATGTCTTCGACGAACTGGTGACCGGCTTCGTTGAGTTCGACCTGACGGGTCTTCTCGTCAATGGTGAAGTGACCTTCTTTGGTCACCACGCCTTCCACTTCCTCGATGTGTTGCTCAAGGCGCGGAATCAGCTTGTTGATCTCGGTGTACAGGCGCGAGCTGTCCTCAGCCTGACCGGAAATGATCAGCGGGGTACGGGCTTCGTCGATCAGGATGGAGTCGACTTCGTCGATCACGGCAAAATTGAGTTCGCGCTGGAATTTTTCTTCCATGCTGAACGCCATGTTGTCGCGCAGGTAGTCGAACCCGAATTCGTTGTTGGTGCCGTAGGTGATGTCGGCAGCGTAGGCGGCGCGCTTCTCTTCCGGCGGCTGGAACGGCGTGACAACACCGACGGTCAGGCCGAGGAATTCATACAGCGGGCGCATCCAGTTGGCGTCCCGGCGGGCCAGGTAGTCGTTCACGGTGACAACGTGCACGCCCTTGCCGGACAGTGCGTTGAGGTAAACGCCCAGTGTCGCCACCAGGGTCTTGCCTTCACCGGTACGCATTTCGGCAATCATGCCTTCATGCAAGGTCATGCCGCCGATCAACTGGACGTCGAAGTGGCGCATGCCCATTACGCGCTTGCCGGCTTCACGGGCAACCGCAAAGGCTTCAGGCAGCAGTTTGTCGAGGGTTTCACCTTTGGCTATGCGGGCCTTGAACTCTTGGGTCTTGGCGCGCAATTGCTCGTCGGAAAGGGCAACCATCTGCTCTTCGAAAGCATTGACCAGCTGCACCGTCTTGAGCATGCGTTTGACTTCGCGCTCATTCTTGCTTCCAAAAAGTTTCTTTAACAAAGGCGCAAACATATCGGCAGGTTCTTCCACACATAGGGATGGAGGGCGCACCGTCAGTGGCCCGAGCAGCCCTCACGGCCGCATGCGAACGCGCATTCTACCCGGAAACGTGGGTGAGGAAAGTGGCGTTGTTCCCAGATGCTGGCATGGGGCTGTGAGAGGGCCTGTTTAAAATAAGGGCTTTTGCGCGAACTTCAACCCATCGGATGCAGAAGTTACCTATTGATTTCACGAGAAAAGCCGGGCATCGGCATTGCCCGGGGCCGCCTGCGTGCTTTCTGTTAAGATGGCCGCTCTGTTACTTAAGGTGTCCGCTCATGGCATTTCGCCCTCTTACAGCCCGCGCCCCCAGCGTGTTGCTTCGCGAAGCCAAGCCGTTGAAAGCCATCTTCGGCCACGCCCAACGCCTGGGACACCTGCAACGCCTGCTCGAAAGCCAGCTGCAACCGGCCGCACGCGAACATTGTCACGTGGCGTCCTGGCGTGAGGGCAATTTGCTGCTGATCGTCACCGACGGCCACTGGGCGACCCGCCTGCGCTACCAGCAAAAACGCCTGCAGCGACAATTGATGGCATTTGATGAGTTCGTCAGCCTGACGCGCATCCAGTTCAAGGTACAGCCGCCCACCGTGCAGCAAGGTGCAGTGGGCCATACCATGGACCTGTCGGAAAACGCCGCCGAAACCATCCAGGCCACGGCCGACGGGATCAGCGATCCAGGTTTGCGCGCGGCACTGGAACGCCTGGCCGCCCACGCCAGGCCCAAGGCCTGAGCCGCTACTTGCGCTTGCTGCCGCCGAGCAACGAGCCCAGCAAACCGCGCACCAACTGCCGCCCCATTTGATTGGCCGCCTGCTGCATCGCGGACTTGAGCGCCTTGCCTGCCGCCGTACCCAGAAACGCGCCGGCTCTGTCGGTGAAGCTCGGTTCCTGGGCGGCAGGCGTAGAGTCTGCGCCTGGCCCCAATTCCTTGCGCGCCATCAGCACTTCATAGGCGGATTCGCGATCGATCGGTTTGTCATAACGGCCTTGCAGGGGCGAGCTGGCGATCAGCGCCGCACGTTCGACCTCACTGAGCGGGCCGATCCGCGACTGTGGCGGTGCCACCAGCACCCGCTGGACGACCTCCGGCGTGCCCTTTTCCTGCAAGGTGCCGACCAACGCCTCACCCGTGCCCAGCTCCGTCAGCACCGTTAATGCATCGAACGCCGGATTCGCGCGGAAACCCTCGGCCACGGCGCGCAGGGATTTCTGCTCTTTAGTGGTGAACGCACGCAAGCCGTGCTGGATGCGCAGGCCAAGTTGGGCCAGAACGGTGTCAGGCAGATCCCCCGGGGACTGCGTGACGAAATACACGCCAACGCCTTTGGAGCGAATCAACCGCACCACTTGCTCCAGGCGATCCTGCAACGCCTTGGGGGTATCGGCAAATAACAAATGGGCCTCATCGAAGAACAGCGCCAGCAGCGGCTTTTCCGCATCGCCGCGCTCGGGCAATTGCTCGAACAGCTCCGCCAGAAGCCACAACAGGAACGTGGCGTACACCTTCGGCGCTTCATGCACCAGGCCGCTGGCGTCCAATAGATGAATACGGCCGCGGCCATCTGCGGCGGGCTGCAAAATATCTTCAAGTTGCAACGCGGGTTCGCCAAACAAAGCCTCGGCGCCCTGCTGTTCCAGCACCGCCAGACGTCGCAGCAGCGCCTGGCTGGAACCGGTATTCATCAATGCCGCGTCATCGCCCAGCAGTTGCGGGTGATAGTGCAGGTGATTGAGCAGCGCCTTGAGGTCCTTGAGGTCCAGCAGCAACAGGCCTTCGCGGTCGGCCACCTTGAAGGCAGCGTACAGCGCCGACTGTTGGCTATCGGTGAGCTCCAGCAGGCTGCCGAGCAACAACGGTCCCATTTCGCTGATGGTGGTGCGCAATGGATGACCCGACTGGCCGTTAATGTCCCATAGCGTGACGGGATATGCCCTGGCGGTGTAATTAATGAAAGGCATGCCGGCGATGCGCTCGGCCACCTTGCCCTGGGGGTTGGCGGCGGCGCCCAGGCCACAGAGGTCTCCTTTGATGTCGGCGGCAAATACCGCCACACCCGCATCGCTGAAGGCTTCCGCCAGGCGCTGCAAGGTCACGGTCTTGCCCGTGCCCGTGGCCCCGGCAATCAATCCGTGACGATTGGCCAGGCGCATGGGCTGGGCGATGGGTTGGCCGTCTGAATCGGCACCGATCAGGAGTTGCGTGGAATCAGGCATTTCGTCACCCATGGTTGATGTCCAGTGCCGCAGACAGGCGCCTGGAATATTAGACATTAGCCGCCTCTAACACACGACGAATAAAATCTGCGCTTAAAGGTCGGTAACGCTTAAACCTGATCAGTCCTTATCAGGCTCGGACTTGCTGCGCTCGCGTTCCCATAACTGGGCGGCACCGGGAAAGTCCGTGCCGTCCTCACTGTTCAGGTCATCCGGGTCATAACGGCTCAAACAGCCCTCACCCAGGGTCGCCGGGGCCTTTGCGGTCGCTTTGTCCAAAGGGTCACTCATGACTCAATCCTCGACATACAGGCAAAGAAAAGGGCCTGGACGATTTAACGCCCAGGCCCTTGATTCTTCAATCGCCGAGATCAGAACACAACTGTCTTGTTGCCATGCACCAGCACGCGATCTTCCAAGTGATAGCGCAGGCCACGGGCCAGCACCATCTTCTCGACGTCACGGCCGAAACGCACCATGTCTTCGATGCTGTCGCTGTGGCTGACACGCACCACGTCCTGCTCGATGATCGGGCCTGCATCCAGCTCTTCAGTGACGTAGTGGCAGGTTGCACCAATCAACTTCACACCGCGCAGGGACGCCTGATGGTAAGGCTTGGCGCCCACAAACGAGGGCAGAAAGCTGTGGTGAATGTTGATCACCCTGCCAGCGTATTCGCGGCACAGTTCAGGCGGCAGGATCTGCATGTAACGCGCCAGCACTACCACATCGGCTTCATGCTGCCCGACCAGACGGGAAACCTCGGCAAACGCCGGTTCCTTGTCCTGCGGGTTGACCGGCACATGGTAGTACGGGATGCCATGCCATTCGACCATGCTGCGCAGGTCGTCATGGTTGGAGATCACGCAGGCAATCTCGCAGTCCAGCTCATCGCTGTGCCAACGGTGTAGCAGGTCGGCCAAACAGTGGGACTCACGGCTGGCCATCAGCACCACACGTTTTTTCTGCTCGGTGTCAGTGATGTGCCAGGTCATCGAAAACTCTTCGGCAATCGGCGCAAACGCCTCGCGGAAGGCCTGCAGACCAAAGGGAAGCGTGTCGGCACGTATTTCGTGACGCATGAAAAACCAACCGCTGAGATCATCCGAGTGATGGCTCGCCTCGGTGATCCAACCGTTGTGGGAGGCCAGAAAGTTACTGACTTTGGCAACGATGCCAACCCGGTCCGGGCAAGCAATCACCAGCCGAAAAGTGCGCATTAGGGGGAAACTCCAGAACTTCGCAAAGGCCGCCATTCTAGCGATTGCGCAGAAAAACTGCAGTATTCCTTCGCGCTTATTCTGCGCTGCCGCTCTGCTGGTGCCCCTTAATTGTGTAAGGTTTTACCGCCTTTAGATAAATGTACAACCTTATGCGTGGGCAGTAAGCGAGAAATTAACAGAATGCCGTTGCGCATACCGCTACTTATTAACTCGATTGCATCGCGTTGCCGCTTACATTCAAAGTAATTCACCTGAATACACGCTTAAATGTTTACTTGAGCAAATTGCCTGACTATTATTGCCCCACTGTCCCTGTCATCCGCGTTCTACATAAGGTAGTCCACATGTCCCTGATCAACGAATACCGCGCCACCGAAGAAGCTATCAAAGAGCTGCAAGCCCGTTTGAAGAATCTGTCCCAAGACGACAAACTGAAAACCGAGCTGGAATTCGAAGGCAAACTGCGCACCCTGATGGGTGAATACTCCAAGTCCCTGCGTGACATCATCGCGCTGCTGGATCCAGAGTCGAAAGTTAAAGCACCGCGTGGCGCTGTGAAAACTACCGGCACCAAACGTGCTCGCAAGGTCAAGCAATACAAAAACCCGCACAACGGTGAAGTGATTGAAACCAAAGGTGGCAATCACAAGACGCTGAAAGAGTGGAAAGCCAAGTGGGGCGGTGACGTGGTCGAAGGTTGGGCTACTCTGCTGGGCTAAGCCTTGCCAGGTACCACCTGTATTTGCGACACCCCTGAAACGCCAGCTTGCTGGCGTTTTTTTATTGCCGGAACACTTCTGCAATTATCTTCCTACAGATTCATCCGCGCCGCTAAAGCATCGACATAATCCTGCCATTGATCCAGCACCTGACACTGAATCGATGTAGCACTAACCGCCAACTCTCGTCGCGCAAGATTAAATGCTTCCAGGGTATTGGGAGCCCCCCATTGTGCGTCCGACAAACGTTGCTGACAGAAAAGTTTCCAGCGTTGTTGCTCCTCACTGCTCAAGGTGTCAGCAAAGTTACGGGCGCGGTAGCGAAATAATAATTCCGGTAAACGGTGATCATCAAATGGCCACTGCTGACGGGCGAGTTGTGCGGGTTCTGCGGCGCGGACTTGTTCACACAAGCGGCGGTCGCGGTCACCGATAAAACCAGCGTACAGCTGCTGCTCGGGATCTTCATTCGCGGCAAAATCTTCCTCGGCATAAATAGCCATCAACTTGTCACGCCATACATCCTGTGCGTCAGTTAGCCGCAGCGCGCGTGCCTGATAACTGTCCATGTCCAATTGCAGCCGTTCACGGTCCTGTGCCCGCAGCACACTCAAAGGGGCAACCACCGGGCAACGATTGATATGCACCAACTTGAGCGGCACAGGCATCTCGCCCTCGGCCAGTTCGTCACGGCGCTTATAAAGACGCTGACGTAAAGTTTCAGCGTCCAGCTCGATCAGCCCCTGCGGATCAAGCCCCAGGTCGCACACAATCAAGGCATTGCGGTTGCGCGGGTGCCAGGTCAGGGGGAGCACCACGCCCAAATAGTGACGCTCGGCGGAAAAGCGCCCGGATATATGCACCATCGGCTGCAGCAGGCGAATCTGATCCATGACGCGCTGCTTGCTGCGCAGTTGAAACAGCCAGTCGTACAGCTTGGGCTGCTTCTCGCGAACCAGCCGGGCCAGTGCAATCGTGGCGCGTACGTCGGACAACGCATCGTGCGCCTGGCCATGATCAATCCCGTTGGCCTGGGTCAGGCGTTCAAGCTTGAGGGTGACGCGCCCGTCCTGTTCGGGCCAGGTGATCCCTTCGGGGCGCAATGCGTAGGCCGTGCGGACCACATCGATCAAGTCCCAGCGGCTGTTGCCGCCCTGCCATTCCCGCGCATAAGGGTCGAAGAAATTGCGGTACAGGCTGTATCGCGTCATTTCATCGTCAAACCGCAAGGTGTTGTAACCGGCGCCACAGGTGCCGGGGGCTGCCAGTTGCGCATGCACACGGGTCATGAAGTCCGCCTCGGCCAGGCCCTGTTGCGCCAGTATTGCAGGCGTGATGCCGGTAATTGCGCAAGCTGCCGGGTGCGGCAGGATATCGTCACTGGGCAGGCAATACAGGTTGACCGGCGCGTCTATCTCGTTGAGGTCGTGATCGGTGCGAATACCGGCGACCTGAAGAGGACGATCGCTGCGTGGATTGATGCCGGTGGTTTCATAGTCGTACCAGAAAATCGAGGTCACGGGCCATTCCTGAGCTGAAGATTGATAAAGTCTAGGCGCTGCAAGGCGTCCACGGCCAGTGCCAAATCGTCTGTACAAACATCCAGCAAAATCTTGGATAGTTGCTTCCACCGTCGACACTGCTAGCATCCGTGTCTTCCAGCCGCTCCGCACTGCCAGGGATCGCGATGCAATCAGCCCCATTGGACACCCGCTACCAGATCGAGACCCCGGAGGGCATCGACCTGCCCCTGCGTCCCGCCGGACTGCTGCCACGAGCGCTGGCCTTTGCCTTTGACCTCGGCGTACGCGCGCTGGCCATGGGCATCCTGCTGGTGCCACTGGCACTATTGGGCAATGTCGGCATCGGCCTGGGTTCGCTGCTGTTGTTTCTGGTCAGTTGGTGGTACATGGTGCTGTTCGAAGTGCTCAACCAGGGCTGCTCACCCGGCAAACAGGTCATGGGCCTGCGCGTGGTGCAGGATGACGGCACACCCATCGGCTGGTCCGCTTCGCTTGTCCGCAACCTGCTGCGCTTTGTCGACATGCTGCCCTTCGGCTACTTTTTCGGCGCCGTCAGTTGCCTGCAGCATCCCCATTTCAAACGACTCGGCGACCTCGCCGCCGGCACGCTGGTGATTTATCGCGAACAGCCACTGGCTCGGCCCAAAGTGCCGCAGGCCATACCCCTGGGCCTGCCGTTCGCCCTGCACCTCAGCGAACAACGCGCGATCCTCGGATTTGCCGAGCGCCAGGGCGAACTGTCCGCAGAGCGGGTGCACGAACTCGCGTCCATCCTTGCAGTGCCCCTACAGGTGCCGGCGGCTCATGCCGCAGAGCAACTCAATGGCGTCGCGCGTGGTTTGCTGGGGCCGACATGAAGCAGAGCCTGTTCGAAAGCCGTCACCAACCGCAGTGGCAAGCCTTTGCCGAACAACTGAAACAGTTGGAGCAAGGCAAGCTCAAGACCGGTGATATGGCCGATTTTCCGCATCAATATCGGCGCCTGTGCCAGCACCTCGCCCTGGCCCGGGAGCGCGGCTACAGCAGTTACCTGGTGGACCCGCTGCAACAACTGGCATTGCGCGGTCATCAGCAGTTGTACCGGCATCGCAGCCAATTCGCCGCGAACGTATTGAGCTTCGTGCTGGCCGATTTTCCACGACTGGTGCGTGAGCAGTGGCGCTTCGTGTTGACCGCCGGGCTGCTGTTCTTCGGCAGCATGGTGGTGGTTGCGCTGCTGGTATACCTGTTTCCCGAATTGATCTACAGCATTGTCAGCCCGCAGCAGGTCGCCGAGATGCAAGGCATGTACGACCCCGATTCCAGTCGCCTGGGCCGCGTCGCCGAGCGAGCATCCAGTGAGAACTGGATGATGTTCGGCTACTACGTGATGCACAACATCGGGATTGCCTTCCAGACGTTCGCCGCAGGCTTGCTGTTCGGGCTGGGCAGTGTGTTTTTCCTGATCTACAACGGCTTGATCATCGGCGCCATCTCAGGCCACCTCACTGAAATCGGCTACGGCCAGACCTTCTGGTCGTTCGTTATCGCCCATGGCGCTTTCGAACTCACTGCCATCGCCCTCGCCGGCGCGGCAGGCTTGCAATTGGGCTGGGCACTGATTGCACCCGGTCGCCTAACACGCGCCGAGTCACTGCGGCTGGCAGCGCGCAAAAGCATACAGATGCTCTGCGGCGTCATGATATTGCTGCTCATCGCAGCCTTTATCGAAGCCTACTGGTCGTCCTCCACCACCACGGCCCCCTGGGTCAAGTACCTGGTGGGCGCGGTGCTGTGGCTGCTGGTGACTGCTTACCTGACACTGACCGGACGCAACCGCCATGCGCCTGAGTGATGCCAGCGTGGTGATTCGACCGCGCACGCCCTGGGAAGCCATGGACCTTGGCGTACTAATGGCCCGTGAGCACCGTTTGCTGCTGACGGCCAGTTGGGCAATTGTGAGCTTGCCACTATTTATTTTGCTCAGCGCTGTGTTTTGGAAATATCCGTCCACCGCTATGCTTCTATTCTGGTGGCTGAAACCGGCGTTCGACCGCTTGCCGCTGTACATCCTGTCCAAGGCCTTGTTCGGCGAGACTCCCAGCCTCAGGCAGGCTGTACGCCAGTGGCCGCGTCTGCTCAAAGGCCAGTTGTTGAGCAGCTTGATCTGGCGACGGCTCAGCCTGAGTCGCAGCTTTTTGATGCCCGTCAGCCAGCTTGAAGGACTGGACGGTGACACGCGTCAGAAACGCCTGGGTGTGCTGCTGCAGCGCAACGGTGGAGCGGCACGCTGGCTCACCACACTTGGGGTCTGCCTGGAAACAACGCTGTGGTTCGGCGCCATGGCGTTGTTTTACCTGTTCATACCCCAGCAGATCGAGCTGGACTGGGACTGGCAACGCCTGGCACAGGCAAGCGGCTCACAAGCGCTGTGGCTGGAACACATGAGCAACGCGTTCTATGCGTTGATTCTGGTGTTCTGGGAACCGATCTACGTCGCCTGCGGCTTCAGCCTGTACCTCAACCGCCGCACCGTACTCGAGGCCTGGGACCTGGAACTGGTATTTCGCCGCCTTCGAGAGCGCCTGGGCAGCGTCGCGCCGCTGTTGCTGTTGGTTGCAGGCCTGATGCTGATGCCCTTCTTCAGCCAGCCGTCCATGGCGGATGAGGCCAGCCCGCCCAAACCGGTCAGCACCCAGGCCGCCAGCCAATCGATCAAAACCCTGCTGGACAAGCCACCCTTCAAGAACCCCGAGACCGTCACGCGCTATCGCTTCGGCGACGAAAAACCCGCCGTAAAAAACCAGCCACGTGGTGATGGCAAACTTCCCGCATGGCTGCAGGCACTGCTGGACAACTTCAACAGCGCCAGCTTCAAGCATCTGGCCCAGGTCGTCGAAGTCCTGTTGTGGGGTTTGCTGGCGGTCGGCGTGGCGTTGCTGGTCTGGCGTTATCGCGACTGGCTGCGCACCTTTGTCAGCCGACGAAGGCCACGCAAGCCCGACACAGCCTTGCCTGTGACCACCCAGTTATTCGGGCTGGCGCTTGGCATCGAGACCCTGCCCGACGATATCGCCAGTGCCGCCGAGCAACTGTGGCCCGCTCAGCCACGCGAAGCCTTGGGACTTCTCTACCGTGGCCTGCTCAGCCGGTTGCTGCACGACTTCAACCTGCCGCTGAAAAGCGCCGATACCGAGGGCCAAGTGCTGGCGCGCATTCAACAATTGCAACAACCACACCTGCTGGCCTTCAGCAAAGACCTGACTCGCCATTGGCAAAACCTCGCCTACGGTCACCGGCTACCTCCCCCGTTGGTGCAACAACAACTGTGTAGCGATTGGCGCAGCCTGTTCAACGCAGGTACTGCCCAATGAGCCGGACATTGCTGTGTGTAGGATTGCTGCTGGCGGGCCTGCTGGGGGCTGGCGGGTTGTTTCTGTGGAGCAAGGCCATTCCCTATGACGAAGTAGTGGACCGCGGCCCATCGCCGGAAGCGCTGGCCAATCCCTACCTTGCGGCAGAGCAGTTCCTGCGCGCGCAAGGCCTTGTGGTTGAGCATGCCAATGGCCTGGATCGGCTCGCCGACCTTCCCGCCACAGGCAATAGCCTGTTGCTGCTGGGCGAGCGCGGCAACATGACCCCACGCCAGGCAGAGCAACTATTGGACTGGGCAAGATCAGGCGGACACTTGTTGCTGGTCGCTGAAGCACTCTGGGATGAAGAGACCGATAAAAGCGGCGACTTGCTGCTCGATCGGCTGCACATCCATCAGTTGTTGAGTGACGATCCCGAGGAACCGGCTCCCGCGCGCAAAGGGAACAAGCCGGACCTGACCAAACTTTACGTCGACAATGAAACCGCCCCGGCCTATTTCAGTTTCGACACCGACTTCAACCTCACCGACCCCACACATCTGGCCCAGTTTTCCGCCAACAGCGCCAGAGCCAGCCACCTGATGCAGTTCAACCTCGGGCAAGGCCGTGTGACAGTGATCACCGACAGCGACCTGTGGAAAGCCTCCATCATCGGCCAGCACGATAACGCCTGGCTGCTGTGGTACCTGAACCGGGACACAGCCGTCACGTTGCTGTTCAACAGTGACGTCGACAACCTGCTCAGCCTGCTGATGCGCTATTTCCCCCAGGCTCTGGTAGCGCTTGCCGCGCTGATTGTCCTGGCACTCTGGCAGGCCGGTATGCGCCAGGGCCCGGTGCAGGCTCCAGCCCCCAAAGCGCGTCGGCAATTGCAGGAACACTTGAAGGCCAGCGCTGACTTCCTGCTGCGCCGCAGCGGCCAGGGCACGCTGCTGCAGGCCTTGCAGCGCGACATCCTGCGCGCCGCGCGGCGCCGCCACCCAGGCTTTGAACACCTCGATAACGCGGCACAGTGTCAGGTCCTTGAACACCTTACTCGTCAACCTTCTCACGTCATCAGCCAGGCCCTCGGGCCACTTGCGGCAAAACGGCTCTCCAACGCCGATTTCAGCCATCAGGTGGCACGCCTGCAAACCCTCAGGAATGCCCTATGAGTGAATTTCCCAGCGCCACGCCCCTGACCAGCGCCACCTTGCTACAGGCCAGCGAGCTGGCCAACGCCTTGCGCGTTGAACTGCGCAAGGCGGTGATTGGCCAGGACGAAGTGATTGATGACGTACTGACGGCATTGATTGCAGGTGGCCACGTATTGCTTGAGGGCGTGCCAGGGCTGGGCAAGACGTTGCTGGTACGCGCATTGGCGCGCTGTTTCGGCGGCGATTTCGCGCGTATTCAGTTCACCCCCGACCTGATGCCCAGCGATGTCACCGGCCACGCTGTATACGACCTGCACACCGAGCAGTTCAAGCTGCGCAAGGGACCGTTGTTCACCCACCTGCTGCTGGCCGACGAAATCAACCGCGCACCCGCCAAAACCCAAGCGGCGCTGCTCGAAGCCATGCAGGAACGCCAAGTGACCCTGGAGGGCGAGGCGCTGCCCATCGGCCAGCCGTTCATGGTGCTGGCCACTCAGAACCCCATTGAGCAGGAGGGCACTTACCCACTGCCGGAGGCCGAACTGGACCGCTTCATGCTCAAAATTCGCATGGACTACCCGGATGCTCGGCAGGAACTGGATATGGTGCGCGAAGTCACGCGTTCGTCGCGTGCCGACATGCTCGATGTACAACCGCTGCGTACCGTGCTGCTGGCTGCGGATGTGCTGCACCTGCAGCAGGTCGCCACTGAGCTGCCGCTGGATGAGCAGGTGCTCGACTATGCCGTACGCCTGGCCCGGGCCACCCGCAGTTGGCCAGGACTGACCATCGGCGCAGGTCCGCGCGCCTCCATTGCCCTGGTCAGCGGCGCCCGCGCCCGCGCGCTGTTGCGCGGTGGCGAGTTTGTCACCCCGGACGACATCAAGAGCTGCGCCATGGCAGTGCTGCGCCACCGGGTACGAATTGCCCCCGAATTGGACATCGACGGGCTGGACGTGGATCAGGTGCTCAAGCAATTGCTGGATCAGATTCCGGCGCCGAGGCAATGAGCCACCTATGAAGCCAACCCGTCTGCTGCTGATCTGGCTCGGTGTCCTGCTGGGTTTGAACACTCTGCTGGGTATTACCGCAGCATTGCAGTTCAAGCTGCCCGACGCCCTGCACCAGGTGGCGTGGGGCCTGTTGCTGGCGCTGTTGCTGCTGGCCCTGCTGGATGCCTTTCGCCTGCGTCGCCGCCCGGGCATCCGGGTGCAACGGCAGATGCCTGGCAGCCTGGCCCTGGGCCGCTGGGGCGACATGCGCCTGACCCTGCACCACACCTATGCGCAACCGCTGACCGTGCAGGTATTCGATCACGCACCCGATGGGCTGAGCGTGGAGAACATGCCTCAACTGGTTGAACTGCGACCCGGCGCGCGCAGCGAGTTGGGCTATCGCCTGCGCCCGCTGCGGCGCGGGCATTTCAGTTTCAGTCGGTGTGAAATTCACCTGCCCAGCCCACTGGGGCTGTGGTCGGCTCGGCGCTTTATAGAGGTGGCCGATACTACTCGGGTCTACCCGGACTTCGCGCGCCTGTATGGCGCACAGCTGCTGGGCGTGGACAGCTGGCTGAGCCAGTTGGGTGTTCGACAGCATCCGCGACGTGGCCCAGGGCTGGAGTTTCATCAGCTGCGCGAGTTTCGCGAGGGCGACAGCCTGCGGCAGATCGACTGGAAGGCCACCGCACGCCAACGCACACCCATCGCCCGGGAGTATCAGGACGAGCGCGACCAGCAAATCGTGTTCATGCTCGATTGCGGTCGGCGCATGCGCAGCCAGGACGCCGAGCTTTCCCACTTCGACCATGCCCTCAACGCCTTCCTGCTGCTCAGCTACGTCGCCTTGCGTCAGGGCGATGCGGTGGGGCTGTGCACCTTTGCCTGCGATCAGCCCCGTTACCTGGCGCCAGTCAAAGGCACCGGCCAGTTGAACCTGTTGCTCAACAGCGTCTACGACCTGGATACCACGCAACGCACCGCCGATTACGAAGCCGCTGCCAGCCAACTGCTGACCCGACAGAAACGCCGTGCACTGGTCATTGTAGTGAGCAACCTGCGGGACGAGGACGATGAGGCATTACTGACTGCAGTCAAGCGCATCAGCCGCCAACACCGGGTGCTGGTCGCCAGCCTGCGCGAGGAAGTGCTCGACCAACTGCGCCAGTCTCCCGTGCAAACCTTGCCCGAGGCATTGGCCTACAGCGGCGCCGTCGACTACCTCACCCGGCGCGACGAATTGCATGATCGTCTGAACGCCCACGGGTTGACCGTACTGGATACCCTGCCCTCAGCGCTGGGACCCGCATTGGTGACCCGTTACATGGGCTGGAAAAAAGCCGGGGTGCTGTAAAAAATGCGCACGACCACAACGAAGGTAAACACGCCTGCGCGGGTCGACAACGCGCGATATCTAGGCCGAAGCCTGCAAGGGGTCAAAACTGAAGTAACGCAACAATGCGTTGATCAGTTGGCTGTACTCCGCAGGCGCTGCGACCACACTGAAACCTGAGTCATAGTGCTGCGGGTTGACGTCCTCACAACTCCACAAACACGTGGCTGTGAGGTCAATTGCCTGAACACCCCCACTCGCCATGGGAACCTTCACGCACAGTTCAAACGTCGCGCCGACCATCATCGGCAATTGGCTGATCAACATCAGCCCGTCTTCAGACACACTGCCCAGATAACCAATAGGCTTGTCCGTAAACCGATTGAACACTTGCAGGAAACGGGATAACTCATGCCGCTCAATACGTCGATCAGTAAACATGATGAGTGCCATCCATTGGATATTACTCTGGCCGAGCCAGTGATTCGGAACGTCGATACAGGCCCGCTCTCCCTGAAGTCGGCGCGACGAAGGTATTGCTCATCATCGCCATGAAGCTACCAACTCCAAGCATTACATCCATTTGAATACAAAAATATCAAACAGACATACAAATATTAGCTTAAGACGTGAGACGGGCCAGTTACCGCGTGACAAATATCATCAAAGGGATGCGGGCCGAGGTTTCGCGACGCTGGCGCCGGGGTAATGACCCAGTTGCTGCAGCGTGTCCAGGCGGGCGCGGGCGCGGTACGCGTATTCGCTGGAAGGGTACTGGCTGATGATGAACTGATAGGTTTGCACCGCATCCACAAACAGCTTCTGTCGCTCCAGACACTGCCCGCGCAACATCGAAACTTCCGGCTGTACGTAGCGCCGGGTACGGCTTTCACGGTCGACCTGGGACAATTCCAGGGTCACACGCTCGCAGTCACCCACCTTGTACGCACGGTAGGCGTTGTTCAAATGATGGTCCATGGACCAGCGGGTGCAGCCGACTACACTGACGGCTAGGGCAGCAACGAGCAAAATTCGCATGAGGGTTCTCCTGTCTTGTGCAGTGTATCGACCCCTCGTCGAAAATCTTCAAGGATATTCGTCTATTCAATAGACGCTCAAACCAGCCAATCGTCGATAAGTAGTGCAAACGAACAATGACTACAACCAAAGAGCATAGTAGCCTTCCCCAGCGCTTGAACTCAGGAGTCTGTGCATGTCCGTCCGTCGCACCAAAATCGTCGCCACCCTTGGCCCGGCCAGTAACTCGCCGGAAGTCCTCGAACAGCTGATTCTGGCTGGTTTGGACGTTGCCCGTCTGAACTTCTCCCACGGCACCCCGGACGAGCACAAGGCTCGCGCCAAGCTGGTGCGTGACCTGGCCGCCAAGCACGGCCGCTTCGTCGCATTGCTGGGTGACCTGCAAGGCCCGAAAATTCGTATCGCCAAATTCACCAACAAGCGCATCGAGCTGAAGATCGGTGACAAGTTCACCTTCTCCACCAGCCATCCGCTGACCGACGGCAACCAGCAGGTCGTGGGTATCGACTACCCGGATCTGGTCAAGGACTGTGGCGTCGGCGACGAACTGCTGCTCGACGATGGTCGCGTGGTAATGCGCGTCGACACCGCCACCCCGACTGAACTGCACTGCACCGTGATCATCGGTGGCCCGCTGTCGGACCACAAAGGTATCAACCGTCGCGGCGGCGGCCTGACCGCCCCGGCCCTGACTGAAAAAGACAAGGCCGACATCAAGCTCGCCGCCGAAATGGAAGTGGACTACCTCGCGGTGTCCTTCCCGCGCGACGCCGCCGACATGGAATACGCCCGTAAACTGCGCGACGAAGCCGGCGGCACCGCCTGGCTGGTGGCGAAGATCGAACGCGCTGAAGCCGTGGCCGATGACGAAACCCTCGACGGCCTTATCAAGGCATCCGACGCCGTGATGGTTGCCCGTGGCGACCTGGGCGTGGAAATCGGCGACGCCGAGCTGATTGGCATCCAGAAGAAAATCATCCTGCACGCACGCCGCCACAACAAAGCGGTCATCGTGGCGACCCAGATGATGGAGTCGATGATCCAGAACCCGATGCCGACCCGCGCCGAAGTGTCCGACGTGGCCAACGCCGTGCTCGACTACACCGACGCCGTGATGCTCTCGGCCGAAAGTGCCGCCGGCCCGTACCCACTGGAAGCCGTGCAGGCGATGGCGCGTATCTGCGTCGGTGCCGAAAAGCACCCGACCAGCAAGACCTCCAGCCACCGTATCGGCAAGGTCTTCGAAAGCTGCGACCAGAGCATCGCCCTGGCGGCCATGTACACCGCCAACCACTTCCCGGGCGTTAAAGCGATCATCGCCTTGACCGAAAGTGGCTACACGCCGTTGATCATGTCGCGTATCCGTTCCTCGGTACCGATCTACGCGTTCACCCCGCACCGCGAAGCCCAGGCCCGCGCGGCGATGTTCCGTGGCGTCTACACCGTGCCGTTCGACCCCGCTTCGCTGCCGCCCCATGAAGTCAGCCAGGCAGCCATCGACGAGTTGATCAAACGCGGTGTTGTGGAGAAAGGCGACTGGGTCATCCTGACCAAGGGCGACAGCTACCACACCACCGGTGGCACCAATGGCATGAAGATTCTGCACGTAGGTGACCCGCAGTTCTGAGTGACTCGCTGAAAAACAAAAGCCCTGCCATTTGAATGGCGGGGCTTTTTGTCTTTAAAGGCCTGGGAACAGGTTGAATCAAAGGGCCTCATCGCAGACAAGCCATCTCCCACATTGGAATGCGGTCAACTGTGGGAGCCGGGCTTGCCCACGATGGCGTCATCAACGCCTGGCTATGAACCCCGACAACGCCGCAATCGCCTCCGGTGACTTCAAACGCTGTACAAACAATGCCCCCTCTTCCTCGATCACCCGCCGCAACTGTTCACGATCGACACTTTTCATCAACTGCTTGCTGACCTGCACCGCTCCCGGCGCCAGGGTTTCAAAACGCTGCGCAACCTCTCGAGCCTTGGCCAACGTCGCTTCACCGCTGCCCATCGCCTCAGTAGCAATCCCCCACGCCGCCGCCTGCTCGCCGGTAAAGCCTTCGCCCAACAGCAACAGTTCGGCCGCTTTCGCATGCCCCAGCAGCCGAGGCAGGATCAGGCTGGAGCCGAATTCCGGGCACAACCCCAGGTTGACGAAAGGCATGCGCAAGCGCGCATCACGGCTGATATAGACGAGATCGCAATGCAGCAACAAGGTCGTACCGATACCGACCGCCGCACCCGCCACCGCCGCGATCACCGGTTTGCGGCAATTGAGCAGGCTTTTCATGAAATGAAATGGCGGGCTATCCAGATCACTGGGCGGCTGTTCGAGGAAGTCGGCAATGTCGTTGCCGGCGGTAAAACACTCATTGCTGCCCTGGATCAGCACCGCACGGATAGCTGAGTCCGCATCAGCCTGCTCGAGCGCCTCGGCCAGTTGGGTGTACATGGCGCGGGTCAGGGCATTTTTCTTGTCAGGGCGATTGAGCTGCAGGGTCAGCAGCCCGCCCTCGCGTTGCAGCAGGATGGCGTCGGTCATGGCGAATCTCGCGGCGGGAAAAGTCAGCGCTCAACCACGCGGCAGGAACACATCGGCCAGCAGTTGATTGCGCGGCAACCCCGCCAGGAACAGGCGTTTGGAAAACGCCTCGACATTGGCGGGGTGCCCGCAGAGTAAGGCCAGAGTTTGCCGCGAAACAAGCCGCAGTTGCACCAATGCCTGGGCCGACTCAGCCGCCGTCCACAGCTCCACAGTCAGGTTCGCGTGCTGCGCAGCCAATTGCGCCAAGGGTTCGGCCAGATAATGCCCATCGGCATCATGGGCCAGGTGAATCACGCGGATGGCGCCTTGGTGATCCTGGCGCAGCGCCTCGCGCAGCACGCCCCATAACGGCCCAAGGCCGGTGCCCGACGCCAGCAGCCACAGTGGCCGCGACTGCCAGTCAGGATCGTATTGCAGTGCCCCACCACGTAATTCGCCAAGGCGCAGGCTGTCGCCCACCTGCAGCTGCCGGGCAATATCGCTGAATTCGCCCGGCAGGCGGCAATCGAGGTGAAACTCCAGAAATGGATCGTCCTGGGGCAAGCTCGCCAGCGAATACGGGCGCGCCACCTGCCCCGCCCACAACACTAGATGCTGACCGGCCCGGTAACGCAGGCCGCGTTCCGGCTGCACACGCAGGCGCAATACCGCCGGGTTCAGCCAGTCAGCGCCAACCACTTGGGCCGGCAAACCATCACGCAGCGGGTCGAACGTTTCGAGCTTCAGGTCCCCGCGAACCTGGCACTGGCAGGCCAAACGCCAGCCGTGCTGACGCTGCGCCGGGCTTAAGGCATCGGGCTGCTTGTCATCGACCTCACCCTGGCAACGCACCAGGCACGCATGGCAACTGCCCGCCCGGCAACTGTAGGGCACGGCCACACCCGCCTGATTCAAGGCATCCAGCAGGTTGCTGCCGGTGGCGACCGACCAGTGGCGTTCGCCGACGTGCAGTTCAGGCATATAAAGGCTCAATCACTTCAAAGGTTGCCAACGATAACGCGGACAGGCTTTTTGTGGGAGCGGGCTTGCTCGCGAAAGCGGACCATCAGCCCCCTCATATGTGGACTGACACACCGCCTTAGCGAGCAAGCCCGCCCCACATTGGCTCGGTGTGCACAGTCTTCAGAGTTTGACCATGGCCGGATGTATCGGCCATCGCACCGGGTTATACTGCCGCGCCTTTTTAGCGTCGCGCCTTGCACCACTGTGGCGTGCCTTGGAAAGGTGGATTCAGCCGACCGATGCAACACTGAAGCCACCTTTATTGAATGTTCCCTTATAGAGGAGCGCGACTCATGACCGTGATCAAGCAAGACGACCTGATTCAGAGCGTTGCCGACGCCCTGCAATTCATCTCCTATTACCACCCCGTGGATTTCATCCAGGCGATGCACGAAGCCTACCTGCGCGAAGAATCGCCAGCGGCCCGTGACTCCATGGCGCAGATCCTGATCAACTCGCGCATGTGCGCCACCGGCCACCGCCCGATCTGCCAGGACACCGGTATCGTCACCGTGTTCGTGCGCGTGGGCATGGATGTACGCTGGGATGGCGCCACCATGGGCCTGGACGACATGATCAATGAAGGCGTGCGTCGCGCCTACAACCTGCCGGAAAACGTCCTGCGCGCCTCCATCCTTGCCGACCCGACCGGCGCGCGTAAAAACACCAAGGACAACACCCCCGCCGTGATCCACTACTCCATCGTCCCGGGTAACACCGTGGAAGTGGACGTGGCCGCCAAGGGCGGTGGTTCCGAAAACAAGTCGAAAATGGCCATGCTCAACCCGTCCGACTCAATCGTCGACTGGGTGCTCAAGACTGTTCCGACCATGGGCGCCGGCTGGTGCCCACCGGGCATGCTCGGCATCGGCATCGGCGGCACCGCCGAGAAAGCGGCGGTGATGGCCAAGGAAGTGTTGATGGAATCCATCGACATCCACGAGCTGAAAAAGCGCGGCCCCTCCAACCGTATCGAAGAGATGCGCCTGGAGCTGTTCGAGAAGGTCAACCAATTGGGCATCGGCGCCCAGGGCCTCGGTGGCCTGACCACCGTGCTCGACGTGAAGATCATGGACTACCCGACCCACGCAGCCTCGCTGCCGGTGTGCATGATCCCCAACTGCGCCGCCACCCGTCACGCGCACTTTGTGCTGGACGGTTCCGGCCCGGCGTCGCTGGAAGCGCCACCGCTGGATGCCTACCCGGAAATCGTCTGGGAAGCCGGCCCATCGGCCCGTCGCGTCAACCTCGACACCCTGACCCCGGAAGAAGTGCAGAGCTGGAAGCCGGGCGAAACCGTATTGCTCAACGGCAAGATGCTCACCGGTCGCGACGCCGCGCACAAGCGCATGGTCGAGATGCTCAACAAGGGTGAAACCCTGCCGGTGGACCTCAAGGGTCGCTTCATCTACTACGTCGGCCCGGTTGATCCGGTGCGCGAAGAAGTGGTTGGCCCGGCCGGCCCGACCACCGCGACGCGGATGGACAAGTTCACCCGCCAGATCCTCGAGCAAACCGGTTTGCTGGGCATGATCGGCAAATCCGAACGCGGCCCGACTGCGATCGACGCGATCAAGGACCACAAGGCCGTGTACCTGATGGCCGTGGGCGGCGCCGCTTACCTGGTGGCGCAAGCCATCAAGAAGTCGCGTGTAGTGGCCTTCGCCGAACTGGGCATGGAAGCGATCTACGAGTTCGACGTCAAAGACATGCCGGTCACCGTTGCGGTGGACAGCAAGGGCGAATCCGTCCATATCACAGGTCCCGCCATCTGGCAGAAAAAGATCAGTGAAAGCCTGGCGGTGGAAGTGCAGTAAGCACACTCCCGCAAGGAGAAAGGCGACTGCGGCCCAAGGCCCAGTCGCCTTTTTTATTGTGAATACAGTCAAATGTGGAAGCGGGGCCTGCTCGCGAAGGCGGTCTGTCAGTTACCTAATAGGTGACTGACACTGCGCATTCGCGGGCAAGCCCGCTCCCACATTCGGTATTATGTTTTTTTCGAAACCGAGAGCAGAACAGGCCATGTCTGACGATATCCATTTCTACGAACCCGCCAACGGCCACGGCCTGCCCCATGATCCGTTCAACGCGATTGTCGGCCCGCGCCCGATTGGCTGGATTTCGTCCCACGACCGTGAGGGTCGCCTGAATCTGGCGCCCTACAGCTTTTTCAACGCGTTCAACTACATTCCGCCGATCATTGGGTTTTCCAGTGTCGGGCGCAAAGACAGCCTGAACAACATCGAACAGACCGGCGAGTTTGTGTGGAACCTGGCCACCCGCCCGCTGGCCGAGCAGATGAACCAGAGTTGCGCGGCCGTCGCGCCGCAGGTGGATGAATTCGAACTGTCCGGCCTGACGCCGGTGGCCTCGAAAATCGTCGGTGTGCCACGGGTGGGCGAAAGCCCGGTGTCATTCGAGTGCAAGGTGACGCAGATCATCCAGTTGCAGCGCGCTGACAAAGAGTTGGTGCCAAGCTGGCTGGTGCTGGGCGAGGTGGTGGCGGTGCACATTGCCAAGTGGCTGCTCAAGGACGGCATCTACGACACCGCCGCCGCCGAGCCGATCCTGCGTGGCGGCGGTCCGGCGGATTACTTCCAGCTGGGCCCGGAGGCGCTGTTCAAGATGTACCGCCCAGGCGCCAGCAAACCCTGACTGCGATGCAGCCACAGGTGGGAGGGGCGCAAGTCCCTTCCCGCAGGTTCAGTTATTGGCAGGCTCCCACTTCAGCACGCCCTCTTCGTCGACATCGATCAACCGCTCGAGCTGCACGGCGGCCGCGTCATCCGCGTCGGACGCCGTCTTGAACCGCTGCCCGTCAAGGATCTTGTGAAACTGCGGTGCGCCCATGCCATCCAGTGCCTTGACGGCAACGGCGGCGCTGTAGCCCCCTTCACCCGGTACTACGGCGGAAACGGCTTCGTGATGGGCAAATTGTTTGCGTGCCATGTTGCAGGTCCTGGCCAATTGAAAGTCGGCCATTCTAAACCCTAACCGGCCAGTTGCAGGTACTCGCCATAGGCGTTGATGGCAGAGGCGTCGGTGAACGTCTGGAAGTCGATGCTGCGCACCACCATGTCGTTCAACAGCTCGGTGAAGATCATCAGCGCCGGCGAATTGAAGTAGGCACTCATCGCCTGCTCGCTGTTCCAGAAGCCCGAAATCAGCCACACATCGGGATCGGTATGGGAATGCTGCAACGAAAATTGCAGGCAACCCTGAGCCTGACGGCCCGGTTCGATCAAACTGCTCAAGCGTGCACCGAGTTCGGTGCTGCACCCACTACGGGCACGGATAAAGGCCATATGGCTCGCGGGAATGGGGGTGGACATGTTCGACTCTCCCGTTGAGAAGTGATGCTCGGCAAGCACTGAGGGGGCGTGTTGCCACAGGATCAACGATAAGGCCACCGCTGGACGCGCGGTTAGTCGAATCCTGCAGGCTTATTGCACAATCCTGCGAAAAGCGTAGGGAGGACGTTTGCCGCCTACTGTTTATTCCAGACGCTGCTCAGTATTTGCGGACGATGACAGCCCTTGTCATTGCCTGATTCACGCCTATTCGCAGGATCAGGCAATGATTGTGCAGGATCGACGTAACACGCTTTGAAAATCCGCCGCTAAGCTCAGTCCATCAAAGCAACACGCAGAGGACGTTCCATGTCGTTGCCCGACCCCAAGCTTCTTCCCCTCGATGCCGAGATGGAAAAACAGCGTGCTGAACTCGCCGGCATTGTGCAACGCCACACCTGGGAAGAAGGCTCCTACGGTACGGCGATTACCTCGCTTTACCTGAACCGTCAAAATACGCCGCGCGACTTCATGCCGGTACTGGTGGAGCCTGCCCTGTGCATCCTCGCCAGCGGCAGCAAGGAAGTGCGCCTGGCCGACGAAATCTTCGCCTACGATCCGCTCAACTACCTGGTGTTTTCGGTGGCGATGCCGGTGGCAGGAAGAGTCATCGATGCCACGCCGCAAGATCCCAACCTGTCGGTGCGCATCAATATCGACCCGGCGCAACTGACGGCCCTGATTGCAGAAGCGGGCCCGATGGGCGTGCCTTCGCGGCCGACGTCGCGCGGGATGTACGTCGACCGCATCGACCACTCGCTGCTCGATGCGGTGCTGCGCCTGGCGCGGCTGCTGGATACCCCAAAGGATATCGCGATGCTCGCGCCGCTGATCAACCGCGAGATTCTCTATCGCCTGCTGCGTGGGCCGCAGGGTTATCGGCTGTATGAAATTGCCGTGGCCAACAGTCAGAGTCATCGCGTCAGCCAGGCGATCACCTGGTTGAACGGCAACTATGAGCAGCCATTGCGCATCGATGACCTGGCCAGGGAAGTGAACCTGAGCGTCTCGACCTTGCACCACCGCTTCAAGGCGATCACCGCCATGAGCCCGCTGCAATACCAGAAGCAACTGCGCCTGCAGGAAGCGCGGCGGTTGATGATTGCCGAAGGGCTGGAAGCGTCGGCGGCGGGGTATCGGGTGGGGTATGAAAGTCCGTCGCAGTTCAGCCGGGAATACAGCCGGTTGTTTGGTGCGCCGCCCCTGAGAGACCTGGCCCGCCTGCGCCAAAGCATCTGACCGAATGAAGAGCAAGCCCCCTCCCACAGTTGAAACATGTTGCTCTTCAGTCCAGCGTTCGGGGCAGCTGTAACGTGACCCGCAACCCACCCTCGCGCAGATTCTGCAAACTCACTTCCCCGCCATGACTATGGGCGATGTTGCGCGCAATCCCCAGCCCCAGACCATACCCCTGCTGGTGCCCGGCCAGGCGGAAGTGCGGCTCGAACACCTGCTCCAGACGCTGCTCCGGCACGCCAGGGCCTTCATCATCCACATGCAGGACGAACTGCGCACCATCGTCCTCGATGTGCAAATGGGCGTTCTGCCCATACTTCAAGGCGTTGTCGATCAGGTTGCCGATGCAGCGCTTGAGCGCCAGCGGCTTGCCCGCATAGGCCGCCAGGGCATATCCGTTCAGCGTCACGCGACCATTGCCGTTGGGCGCCAGATAAGGCTCCACCAGGCATTCGAGCACGTGGTTGAGGTCTACCGGCTGGATGTTTTCGTGGATATCGGTGTCTTTCACGCATTGCAGCGCGCCCTTCACCAGCAGTTCCAGCTCGTCCAGGTCCCGGCCGAACTTGGCTTGCAGGTTTTCGTCTTCGAGCAATTCCACGCGCAGGCGCAGGCGGGTGATCGGCGTACGCAGGTCGTGGGAAATCGCGCTGAATAACTGGCTGCGCTCGGTCAGGTAGCGGCTGATGCGTTCGCGCATGGCATTGAAGGCGCGCCCCACTTCCACCACTTCACTGCCACCGCCCTCGGCCACCGGCTCCACGTCGGCGCCCAGGGACATGTCCCGCGCCGCCCGTGCCAGGCGTTTGAGCGGGCGACTCTGCCAATGCACCAGCAAGCCGATGAACAGCAGCAGCAAACCGCTGGTCAGCACGATAAACCACACCTGCTGCGATGGCAGGCTTTGTTCTTCAAGGCTGGTGTAGGGCTCGGGCAGCAGCGAGGCGATGTACAGCCATTCGCCGGGGGCGAGCTGGATCTGGGTGACCAGCACCGGCGGGTTCACCGGCTCCAGGGTCAGCGCGTAATGCGCCCAGGAGCGCGGCAGCTCATCGAGCTTGAGGCCGGCATTGAAAATGCGCAGGTCTTCGGCGCTGACGAACTCCACCGAGATCAGCACATCGCCGCCCAGGGTCTGGCGCAGCACCTCGTCGACCGCTTGCAGCACCGCCTGCTTGCGCGGGGTCTGTGGCAGCACCGCCATGTCCAGCGGGCGATCATTGAGGGTCACGACAAACCGCGTGCCGCCCATGCTGCGCAATTGGTCCAGCACCAACGGGCGATAGGCCACCGGCAGCGAGCGGAAATAGCTCACGCTGGCGGTCATCGAGTGCGCCAGGCTGCGCGCGCTGGTGACCAGGCCTTCAAGTTGAGTGGCGCGCAGTTGCGAAACCCAGATCACGCTGGACAGCGCCTGGGCAAACAGCACCACCAGCAAGGTCAGCAGGAGCATGCGCCCCAGCAGCGAGCGTGGTACCGGAAAGCGGCGCCGGCGTTCGGCTACCGGCTCAATGGGCATTGCCGGCAACCACGCTGGCTGCCAGTTGGTAACCGCTGCCGCGCACGGTGCGGATCAGCCTCGGCGGTTTTTCGGTGTCGCGCAGGCGTTGGCGCAGGCGGCTGACGGCCATGTCGACGATCCGGTCCAGGGGCATCAGGTCGCGGCCACGGGTGGCGTTGCCGATGGTGTCGCGGTCGAGGATCTGTTGCGGGTGATCCAGAAACAATTTGAGCAGGGCAAAATCGGCGCCGGACAGAATCACCTCTTCACCGTCCACGTGAAACAGCCGGTGGCTGATCATGTCCAGGCGCCATTCATCGAACACCAGCACATCCGCCGTGCCGCTGCGCTCCTGGCCGAACTGGCAGCGCCGCAACAGCGCCTTGATCCGGGCCTGCAGCTCGCGGGGGCTGAAGGGCTTGCCGATGTAGTCATCGGCGCCCAGTTCCAGGCCGATCACGCGGTCGGCTTCGTCGGAGCTGGCAGTGAGCATGATGATCGGCACCTGCGCCTGACGCGGATGCTGGCGAATCCAGCGGCACAGACTGAAGCCGTCCTCGTCCGGCAACATCACATCGAGAATGACCAGGTCGCACGGCGCCTCGTTCATCGCCTGACGGAACCCCGCGCCGTCGGGCACACCACGCACCTGGAAGCCGGCGCGACTGAGGTAGGTTTGCAGCAATTCGCGGATTTCCTGGTCGTCGTCGACGAGGAGAATGGATTTACTGATTACGCTCACGGGGGCCTCCTGGGTGGTGGGGACAAGCTTAAAGCATCTGGCGCCTTTAGGCCGTCATCGCAGGCAAGCCAGCTCCCACAGTTGACCGGGTTCCAACCTTGGAATGTAGTCAAGTGCGGGAGCTGGCTTGCCTGCGATGAGGCCGTCAGCCCCTACGCAAAAGCCTGTTCAAGCGCGACGCCCGCACCGGTCAACCCGGAATACGGCGCCGTCACCAACCACACAGGAATGCCTTTGAAGTAGTCGCTCATGCAGCCCTTGTCGCTGAAACTCTTGGCGAAACCACTGTTGATGAAAAAGTCGGCAAACCTGGGAATCACCCCGCCCACAATGTACACACCACCCCGTCCACCGGTGGTCAGCACGTTGTTACCGGCCACACGGCCCAGCCAGATACTGAACTGATTCAATACTTCCATGGCCACCGGGTCACCGGCCAAGCCCGCTGCCGTAATGGCTTCGGGTGTGTCCAGCTCCGGCGTGTGCCCGTCGACCGCACAAATGGCGCGGTACACGCGTGGCAGGCCGCCGCCGCTCAGAGCGGTCTCGGCGCTGACGTGGCCAATCTCGCTGTAGATGTGCTGCCACAACTGGGTTTCACGCGGGCTGCTCAGCGGCAGGTCGACATGGCCGCCCTCCCCCGGCAATGCCGCATAACGGCCTTCGCCCAAATCCAGCAACGTACCGACGCCCAGCCCCGTGCCTGGCCCGATCACCACGGCCGGGCGCAACGGCTCCGGCGTGCCTTCGCAGACCACGCGAAATTCATCCGGCTGCAGGCGGGTCATGCCCAGGGCCATCGCCGAAAAATCATTCACCAGCAGCAGCTCATCCACCTGCAAGGCCTTGCAGAACGCCGTCTTGCTCAGGCGCCAGTGGTTGTTGGTGAACCTGAACTCATCCCCGCTCACCGGCCCGGCCACCGACAGGCACACCGCGCCGATGTCCCCGATTTCCAGGCCTTCTTCTTTGAGATAAACCTTGATCGCCTCTTCCGGGCTCTGGTGATCCGCCGTGGCGTGCACCCGGATCGAATGCAGCGCCTGATCACGCCACAACGCAAAACGGGCATTGGTGCCCCCGATATCACCGACCAGCGCTAACTTCACTTAAGCGTCTCCAAGGCAGAGGTAAAGGCGCTGGCGCCCTGCTCTGCGGAGCTTGCGGCCAAGCGCATGAATGCAAACAGCTCGCGCCCCGCCCCCACGTTATTGCCCAACAGGCCCGTGGCAGGCGTGCGTGCTGCAAACTCTTCGGCGTCCACCTTAAGCTCCAGGGTGCCGGTAACGCCATCCACGCGAATGATATCGCCATCGCGCACGCGCGCCAGTGGCCCGCCGCTCTGGGCTTCGGGGTTCACATGGATCGCGGCAGGGATCTTACCCGACGCGCCGGACATGCGCCCATCGGTAACCAGCGCCACTTTGAAACCACGGTCCTGCAATACGCCGAGGAACGGCGTCATCTTGTGCAGTTCGGGCATGCCGTTGGAGCGCGGGCCCTGGAAGCGCATCACAGCGACGAAGTCTTTTTCCAGTTGGCCGGCCTTGAAAGCATCGGCCAGGTCCTGCTGGTCCTGGAACACCACGGCCGGTGCTTCGACCACCTGGTGCTCCGGCGCCACGGCGGACACTTTCATCACGCCACGGCCGAGGTTGCCTTCCATCACGCGCAAGCCGCCTTCGGGCGAGAACGCACGGGCGACGGGGCGCAGGATGGTTTCGTCGAGGCTTTCGATGGGGCCGTCGCGCCAGATCAGTTCGCCGTCGACCAGGAACGGCTCCTGGGTATAACGGCTCAGCCCCTTGCCGGCCACGGTGTTGACGTCTTCGTGCAGCAGCCCGGCTTCGAGCAGTTCGCGGATCAGGAAGGACATGCCGCCCGCCGCCTGGAAGTGGTTGATATCGGCCTTGCCATTCGGATAGACATGGGACAGGGTCGGCACCACCTCGGAGAGGTCGGCCATGTCCTGCCAGGTGAGGATGATGCCCGCCGACATGGCGATGGCCGGCATGTGCAGGGTGTGGTTGGTGGAACCGCCGGTGGCGTTGAGGGCGACGATGGAATTGACGATGGATTTTTCGTCGACGATCTCGCCGATAGGCGTGAAGTTGCCGTTGACCTTGGTCAGGCGGGTGACCTGGTGCGCTGCTTCGCGGGTCAGCGCGTCACGCAGCGGCGTGTACGGGTTGACGAACGAGGCACCCGGCAGGTGCAGGCCCATCACTTCCATCAGCAACTGATTGGTGTTGGCAGTGCCGTAGAAGGTGCAGGTGCCGGGGCTGTGGTAGGACTTCATCTCCGATTCCAGCAGCTCTTCGCGACTGGCCTTGCCTTCGGCGTAGCGCTGGCGCACATCGGCTTTCTGCTTGTTGGAAATGCCCGACGGCATCGGGCCGCCCGGGACGAAGACCATCGGCAGGTGGCCGTAACGCAGCGCGCCCATCATCAGGCCCGGCACGATCTTGTCGCAGATACCCAGCATCAGCGCGGCGTCGAACATGTTGTGGGACAGCGCAACCGCCGTGGACATCGCGATCACTTCGCGGCTGAGCAGGCTCAGCTCCATGCCGGGCTCGCCCTGGGTGACGCCGTCGCACATCGCCGGGGTGCCGCCGGCGAACTGGCCGACCGAGCCGACTTCGCGCAGGGCTGTCTTGATCTGTTCCGGAAAGTGTTCGTAGGGCTGATGCGCCGAGAGCATGTCGTTATATGAAGAAACAATTGCCACGTTGGCGGCATTCATCATGCGCAGACTATTTTTATCTTCAGTGCCGCAACCGGCCACGCCGTGGGCGAAGTTGGCGCATTGCAGCTTGCCGCGCATCGGACCGTCGCTGGCTGCGCCGCGAATGAGCGCAAGGTAGGCCTCACGGGTGGCGCGGCTGCGGGCGATAAGCCGTTCGGTGACCTCAAGGACGCGGGGATGCATGTGTAGAACTCCAGGCTAACGGATGTGGCGACCTGAGTGTCTATGCTGATCAAACGCCCGCGCGCATGGGATGGCAGGGTGTCGTTTGGATCATCGGACCAGTTGATTCAGGTCACTCGTTGTAGATTGAACAAAATATTGCCACTAAAAAGGCTTGTTTTCTATTTTTATGCGAATAATCTTGTAATTCTTACAACAAATCGACGACAGGCACCTTCCAATGACTCTTCGTATCGCAATCAATGGTTTTGGCCGTATCGGCCGTAATGTCCTGCGCGCACTGTATACCCAAGGCTACCGCCAGGATTTGCAGATCGTCGCCATCAACGATCTGGGCGACAGTTCGATCAACGCCCACCTGCTCAAATTCGACACCGTACACGGCACTTTCGACGCAGAGGTCGCCCACGATCAGGAAAGCCTGACCGTCAATGGTGACCGGATTGCCGTCAGCGCCATTCGCAACCCGGCCGACCTGCCATGGGCCGCGCACAAGATCGACGTGGTGTTCGAGTGCACCGGCCTGTTCACCGAGCGTGACAAGGCTGCCGCCCATATTACCGCCGGCGCACGCAAGGTGATCATCTCCGCACCGGCCAAGGGCGCGGACGCCACCGTGGTCTACGGCGTCAACCATGACATTTTGCGTCAGTCCCACCAGATCATTTCCAACGCATCGTGCACCACCAACTGCCTGGCGCCGGTGGCCCAGGTACTGCACCGCGAACTGGGCATCGAAAGCGGCCTGATGACCACGATTCACGCCTATACCAACGACCAGAACCTCACCGACGTCTACCACACCGACCCGTACCGCGCGCGTTCGGCCACGCAGAACATGATCCCGAGCAAGACCGGCGCCGCCGAGGCGGTAGGCCTGGTGCTGCCGGAACTGGCGGGCAAGCTGACCGGCATGGCCGTGCGTGTGCCGGTGATCAACGTGTCGCTGGTCGACCTCACCGTGCAACTGAAGAAAGAGGCCACGGCCGACGAGGTCAACGCGCTGCTCAAGGAAGCCAGCCAGCATTCGAAGATCCTCGGCTACAACACCCTGCCGCTGGTTTCCAGTGACTTCAACCATAATCCGCTGTCGTCGATCTTCGACGCCAACCACACCAAGGCCAGCGGCAAGCTGCTCAAAGTGCTGGCCTGGTACGACAACGAGTGGGGCTTCTCCAACCGCATGCTGGATAACTGCCTGGCGCTGTGCAACGCTGAGTAAGCAGCCAACGCAGGTACCGGTGGGAGCTGGCTTGCCCGCGATAGCATCACCTCGGTCCAACTGAATACCGAGGTGCCTGCATCGCGGGCAAGCCCGGCTCCCACAAAGCCCCCTTCCACATTTGATCGGTATCGGCTCACAGCAATAGCCACTTGCCATTTCCGCTGATGATAAGCATTATCATTTGCTTGCAATCGGCCTGGTATCCCTGTGAGCCAATCTCGCTTCAACCATGTCTTTCTCACCCAACGGGTGATTCTGCTACGCACCTTGCAAAGGATGGTGAATAACCACAGCACCGCCGAGGACCTGTTGCAGGAAACCTACCTGCGCGTCACCCGGGCCCTGAGCGAGCGGCCGATCGATCACCTCGAACCCTTCGTCTACCAGACGGCGCGCAACCTGGCGCTGGACCATCTGCGCGCGCGCCGAATTCAGGCCCGCACGCTGCAGGAAGACGTGCCACTGGATGTGCTGCAAAGCGTCGCATCCCCTGTCAGCACGCCCGAAGACGCCACACAGGCCGAGCAACTGCTGGAGCATCTGAGCGTCAGCCTCGGGCAGTTGAGCGCACGCCAACAGCAGATTTTCATCCTCAGCCGCCTGCACGGCTGCAGCTACCAGGAGATTGCCGATCAATTGGACGTGTCCATGAGCACCGTGCAAAAGGAACTGAAGCTGATCATGGCCATCTGTGTAGGTGTGGCCCAAAGGCTGGATCAACCGTAAGCTGCATCCGACAGAACCGTCGAACCGGCCTGCAGGAACAATGACTAGAACGTGGCGAAGACCCGAGGCACACCGTGACCGACCCGAATAACCTGCGCGCCCATGAGCTGGCTCATGAGGTGTTGCAAGACGCGGCTATGGACCAGGCGCTCGACTGGCTGATCGCGCTGCAGTGCCCGCAACCGGAGCAGCAGGCTGCGTTCGAGGCCTGGCTGACCAGCGACCCGGCGCACGCCCTCACCTTCGCCAAGGCCCAGGCCGCCTGGAGCGGCGCGCCGGTGCACAGTGCCGCAATCGCCCTGGCAGCGCCGCGCAAACCGGGCGTCTGGCGCCGTATCAAGCCACACTGGAAACCCCTGGCCACCGCCGCTGTGCTGGTGCTGGGATTGCTGAGCTTCAGCAACCTGCCCGCGCGTTTGCAGGCTGACCACCTCACCGTGGTGGGTGAGCGCCAGCGCCTGCAACTGGACGACGGCTCCAAAGTGCTGCTCAACACCAACTCGGCGTTCTCCAGCAGCATCAAGGACCACCAGCGCGTTGCGCGCCTGTATCAGGGCGAGGCTTTTTTCGAGGTCATGCCCAGCCGCGGCTTGCCCCTGGAAGTCGATGCCGGTCCGGTGCGGGCCAGCGTGCGCGACACCACCTTCGCCGTGCGCTACCTCAACGGCGAAGCGCAGGTGCAGGTGCAGCGCGGCGATGTCGACCTGCGCAACACCTTCGACGATGCCCGCGTGCGCCTGAGCGCCGGCGAAAGCATCCGCATCGGTCCCAAGGGATTTGGCCCGCCTGCCCGACTGGATCCGGCCAAGGACCTGGCCTGGGTACAGGGCCGGCTGGTGTTCGAAAACTGCCCGATGAGCGAAGTGCTCGCCGAACTGCGCCGCTATTACCCTGGCTGGATCGTCAACACCAATGACAAGCTCGCCAACGTCGCCGTCACCGGCAATTATCGCCTCGACCAGCCGCTGGACGTGGTGCGCTCCCTGGCTCACATCACGTCGGCCAGGCTCGCGGAATTCCCGGCACTGGTCATTCTCAACTAAATGAGAATTATTTTTACTCGATGTTAACCGGCGATACGTCTCGTTATAGCCAATGCAACTGATTCCTATTTGGGATAGTTCGCAACTATAAGATTCGTACCTCCGGAGCGTTCACGATGTCCTCTTGTTTCAACCGTCGGTCTTCCTCGCCCGTACTGTCCCTGCTGACTGCCGCCCTCCTGCTGGCCGGTGCGCCGGTGACGAACGCTGCGGCTGCCGAACCGACCCCGCGCAGCCATGGCAATTACGCGTTCAGCATTGAACAGCAGCCACTGGTCTCGGCGCTCAATGCCTTTACCGCCGTGACCGGCTGGCAAGTAGGCCTACCGGCCGAGCTGGGCCAGGGTGTGTCATCGCCAGGCGTGCGCGGCGCACTGTCACCCGAGAAAGCGCTGGATCGGCTGTTGGTGGGGACCAACCTGAGCTACCGCAAACTGGGCAATAACAACATCGTGCTGGAAAAACGCGCCGCCGGCGGCACCGTCAACCTGCAACAGGTGACCATCAGCGCCACCCGTACCGAGCAGGCGGTGGACAGCGTACCGAGCACCGTCACCGTGCATGAGCGCCAGGAACTGGACCGCCTGAACGTGAACACCATTCGCGAACTGGTACGCTATGAACCCGGCGTATCGGTGGGCGGCGCAGGTACCCGCTCCGGCAACGCAGGCTATAACATTCGCGGGATAGACGGCGACCGCATCCTCACCCAGGTCGATGGCGTCGAAGTGCCGGACAACTTCTTCAATGGCCCCTACGCCAAGACGCGCCGCAACTACGTCGACCCGGAAATCGTCAAGCGCGTGGAAATCCTCCGTGGCCCGGCCTCGGCCCTGTACGGCAGCAGCGCCATCGGCGGCGCCGTGAGTTATTTCACCCTCGACCCGGACGACATCATCAAACCGGGCCAGGACGTCGGCGCCCGCCTGAAAACCGGCTACAGCTCCGCCGACGACAGCTGGCTGACCTCCGGCACCGTCGCCGGCCGCGTACAGGACGTCGACGGCCTGCTGCACCTGAGTCAGCGCAGGGGTCATGAAACCCAGTCCTACGACGGCAACAACGCCACCGGCCTGGCCCGCACCGGCGCCAACCCGGAGGATGCGCGCACCACCAACGTGCTGGCCAAACTGGGCTGGAACTACGGGGACGACAACCGCCTGGGTCTGACCTACGAAAAGTACAAGGATGATCGCGACGTCAACCTGAAAAACGCGGTGGGCGGCCCGTTCATTGGCGGCCGCGGCTTCAACCTCTACCGCGACCGGCGCGGCAACGACACCATCACCCGCGAACGTTTCGGCCTGGAAAACACCTTCTCGCTCGAGTCGCCGATAGCCGACCGCATCAAGACCAGCCTCAATTACCAGATCGCCAAGACCGACCAGACCACCGCCGAGATCTATCAGTCGGGCCGCCGCGTTCTGCGCACCCGCGACACGCTGTACGAAGAGAAACAGTGGGTCTTCGATGCACAACTGGACAAGGCCTTCAGCCTCGGCGACACCGATCATCAGGTGACCTACGGCACCACGCTCAAACAACAGAAAGTCACCGGTTCGCGCGAAGGTGGGGCCACGTGCCTGGCGGTTGGCAGTGGCTGCACCGCCATCGGTGCCCCGAGCCCGCAAGCCGGCGACAGCGTGAAGAAATCCAGTGACTTCCCGGACCCGACCATCAACACCTACTCGCTGTTCGCCCAGGACCAGATCACCTGGGACAAATGGACCTTCCTGCCCGCCGTGCGCTACGACTACACCCAGCTCAAGCCGAAACTGACCCAAGCGTTTCTCAATACCGTAAACCCCACGGGGGCGGATTCGGTCAGCGACAAGGACAAGACCTGGCACCGCGTGACGCCCAAGTTTGGCCTGACCTACGCCCTCTCCGATCAATACACCTGGTTCGGCCAATACGCCGAAGGTTTCCGCACGCCCTCCGCCAAGGCGCTGTACGGCCGCTTCGAAAACCTGAACCTGGGTTACACCGTCGAACCCAACCCCGACCTCAAGCCGGAAACCAGCAAAGGGATCGAGACCGGGATTCGCGGCGCATTCGACGCAGGCTCCTTCGAGATCGCGGTGTTCTATAACAAGTACCGCAACTTCATCGACGAAGACAACGCCGTGGTCGGCGGCACCGTGGAGCAGTTCCAGGCCGTCAACATCAAGCGCGCCACCATCAGGGGCGCCGAAGCCAAGGGCCGCCTCAACCTGGATGCCTTCGGTGCGCCGCAGGGTCTCTACACCCAGGGCGCGGTGTCCTATGCCTACGGTCGTAATGATGAAAACGGTGAACCGCTCAACAGCGTCAACCCGCTCAAGGGCGTGTTCGGCCTGGGCTACGACCAAGACAACTATGGCGGCCTGCTGAGCTGGACACTGGTGAAAAAGCAGCATCGCGTCGACAGCAGCACCTTCCACGCACCGGACGGCGACACCAGCGGCCCGTTCAAGACACCAGGCTTTGGCATCCTCGACCTGAGCGCGTACTACAAAGTCAGCCAGGACGTGACCATCAACGGTGGCCTCTACAACCTCACCGACAAAAAATACTGGAACTGGGATGACGTGCGCAGCTACGACAGCGTCGGCGAAGCGGCGGTGACCGGCCCGGCCAACCTCGACCGCCTGACCCAGCCCGGCCGCAACGTTGCGATCAACCTGATCTGGGACATCTGACGACACCAGCCTCACCTCGCCGCGATTATTCAGCGCCGGGGTGAGGATTTTTTACTGTGCCGCGTCTTCTTGTTCGTCTAGTTGATAACCGCTCTCCTCAGCGCAACCAGGCGCTACCCTTCTCAAGGACTTTTTCGATGACAGCTTCCCTTACCGCAGAACGCCCAAGCCTGCGCTCCCAGCGCCTGAACCAGATCACCCACGCGCCACACACCCGGCTCGACGCCCTGGTCAAGGCCCACGCCCCCTTCGACACGCGGGCCAGCTTCGCCCGCTTCGTGGTGGCGCAGTACCTGTTTCAGGCGGAACTGGTGGCGCTGTACAACGATGCCGAGCTGATCGACATCATCCCCGACCTTGCCGAACGCTGCCGCGCCGACGCCGCCCGGCTCGACCTGGGCGACCTCGGTACCGAAGTGCCAGCTCCGGTCGAAGGCGCCGTGCAAAACCCGAGCAAGGCCGAAGCCCTGGGCTGGCTGTTTGTGTCCGAGGGTTCCAAGCTCGGCGCCGCGTTCCTGATCAAGCGCGCCGTGGGCCTTGGCCTGAGCGAAACCTTCGGTGCCCGCCACCTGGGCGAGCCGGCCGGTGGACGCGCCGAAGGCTGGAAGCGCTTCACCCGCACCCTCGACGCCCTCGAGTTCAGCGCCGAAGAAGAAGCCGCCGTGGAAAAAGGCGCGATTGACGCGTTTGTACGCTTCACCGTACTGCTCGAACAGGCGTACGCTAGCGCCCCCGAACTGGCCTGATACCTGAATTGGAATGCGATCAAATGTGAGAGGGGGCTTGCCCCCTCCCACACTGGGCTCGCATTTCACATTGATTTTCTGTGATAGCCCTACCTATGACCGGCAAACCCCAGCCCATCTCAAAAATCGCACAGCTCCTGTTTGGCCTGCTGGCCTACGTCAGCCTGGGCATCGGCCTGGTGGCGATTGTAATCCCGGGGTTGCCCACCACCGAATTCATCCTGCTGGCCGCCTGGGCCGCCACCAAAAGTTCGCCGCGCCTCAGCGCCTGGCTGGAAAACCACCGCCTGTTCGGGCCCATCCTGTTCAACTGGCGCAACGGCAAAATCATCGCGCGCCGGGCCAAGGTCAGCGCCACCGTCAGCATGCTGGTGTGCGCCCTCCTGATGTTGGTGATGCTTGATCACGGCTGGCCGATCTACCTGGCAATTGCCGGCATGGGCCTGGGCAACCTGTGGATCTGGTCACGCCCGGAACGGCTCGCAGCCCCCGCCCAACGTGGCATGTAGTCTTTTTCCTACCGCTCATCGCCTTGCTCTCACGAATTGATTCATGACGCCGATGTTTCAGGCATAGCGCCGAATGGACTTGGCTCGTCCTGCTTGCACTCCACTTTGTCCTTTCGCGAGTTAACCCATGCTCAACACCCTTTCAATTCGCCTGAAAATTGTGCTGCTGTCCGGCCTCTGCCTGCTGGGGGTGATCGCGCTGATCGTCAGCATCAACCTGCGCGAGACCGACAAGAACGATCAACTGACCAGCGACTCAAGCTCGCGCATGCTCACCAGCAACGTGCAGAAACTGCTGCAGGCCAACGCTGCTGAACAAGCCCTGCAATTGCAGAAAACCTTCGGCGACAACCTCACCGCCGCGACCGCCCTCGTCGACCAGGTCAAGGACCTGCGCAACCTCGCCGCCAAACGCGGGCTGGAACCTGCTGCGCTGCGCGAGGAGCTCAACCAAAGCCTGAAAACTGCCTTCGAGCGCAACAGCAAGGTGCTGGGGATGTGGCTATCGTTCGAGCCCAATGGGCTGGACGGCAAAGACAGCGAATTCGTCGGAGACAAGGCCCGCGTGTCCAATGAAGCAGGACGCTTCGCCAGCTACTGGAGCCGCGCCGGCGGCACAGACGTGAACACCATCATGATCGAGGAGGATCTGAACAAGACCGCCCTCAACCTCAGCGGCACGCCCTACAACATTTGGTATACCTGCTCACGCGATACCCGCAACACCTGCCTGCTGGACCCTTACGAAGACACCGTCGCCGGCAAGTCTGTACTGATGACCACCCTGTCGCAGCCATTGATCGTGGACGGCAAGGTGATCGGTGTGGTCGGTGTCGACATCGCCCTCGGTGCCCTGCAAGTGGCCACCGATGAGGCGCAGAAAAAACTGTTTGACGGTGCCGCGCACCTGGAGGTGATCTCCAGCACCGGCCTGATTGCGGCCTACAGCGGCGAGCCGGGCAAAGTCGGTAAGAACCTGGCAGAAATCATGGGCGCCGAAGGCAAGGAAGTCGTGCAACTGCTGGCCACTGACAGCCACGTCAACCGCGAACAGGGCGACACGATCCGTGCGGTCTACCCGTTCAAGCCGATTGCCGATGCCAAGGCCTGGGGCGTGGTGGTCAAGCTGCCCAAGCACGTGATGCTGGCTGATTCGATCAAGCTGCAAGGGGTCATCGATGAGGCCCAGGCAGCCAGTGCGCTGTTGTCCATCGGCGTGGGTGTTGGCGCGGGGCTGCTCGGGTTGCTGCTGATCTGGCTGACCGCAACCGGCGTCACCCGACCGATCAACAGCGTGGCTGCCATGCTTAAGGACATCGCCAGCGGCGACGGCGACCTCACCCAGCGCCTGACGTACACCCGCAAAGACGAATTGGGCGAGTTGGTAAACTGGTTCAACCGCTTCCTCGACAAGCTGCAACCAACCATCGCGCAGATCAAGCAAAGCATCACCGAAGCGCGCGGTACGGCGGATCAGTCATCGGCCATCGCACGCCAGACCAGCGAAGGCATGCAGGTGCAGTTCCGCGAAATCGACCAGGTGGCCACCGCGTCCAATGAAATGAGCGCCACGGCCCACGATGTGGCCAACAGTGCGTCCAATGCCGCCAGCGCGGCGCGCGGCGCGGACCAGTCGGCGCGTGAAGGCATGTCGATCATCGAGCAAAGCACCCGCGACATCACCACCCTGGCCGACGAAGTGAGCAAGGCCGTGAGCGAAGTCGAAGCCCTGGCGGTCAACAGCGAGCAGATCGGTTCGGTGCTGGAAGTGATCCGCAGCATCGCCGAGCAAACCAACCTGCTGGCCCTGAACGCGGCCATCGAAGCGGCACGCGCCGGCGAAAGCGGTCGTGGTTTTGCGGTGGTGGCCGACGAAGTGCGCAACCTGGCCAAACGCACCCAAGACTCGGTGGAAGAAATTCGTCTGGTGATCGAACGCATCCAGAACGGCACCCGTGGCGTGGTGGCGACCATGCATTCCAGCCAGCAGCAGGCCCAGAGCAATGCCGGGCAAATCCATCAGGCAGTCGCGGC
The DNA here is from genome assembly GCF_036864995.1 of Pseudomonas trivialis. Classification (NCBI taxonomy): domain Bacteria; kingdom Pseudomonadati; phylum Pseudomonadota; class Gammaproteobacteria; order Pseudomonadales; family Pseudomonadaceae; genus Pseudomonas; species Pseudomonas trivialis. Next base: position 4,308,097 of record NZ_CP142151.1, read on the forward strand.
GCTGGGCAAGATCAGCGAAGCGGTGACGGTGATCAGCGACATGAACCTGCAAATCGCCAGCGCCGCCGAAGAACAGAGCGCAGTGGCCGAAGAGGTCAACCGCAACGTATCGGCGATTCGCACCGTGACCGAAACCCTGACCGGCCAGGCCACCGAGTCGGCGGCCATCAGCAGCCAACTCAATGCCCTGGCCAGCCAGCAGATGAAGCTGATGGATCAGTTCAAGGTGTAGAGCTGGCCGAGAGCCGAACGCTGTACACAATGTGGGAGGGGGCTTGCTCCCGATGGCTGAGTGTCAGTCAGCTTATTGGTAGCTGACCCACCGCTATCGGGAGCAAGCCCCCTCCCACACTTGGATCTCCATTTGTCTGATGGATATCTTTGATCTCAGGCGCCCCGGCAACCTAGCTGGCCGACGTGCGGGCACACCGAGCATTAGCGAGGCGCCGGAACCCATATCAGCCGTCAACGCGGCAACGGATATGCCCCCTGTCAAACGCCGGGCCACCCCTGCACAAACGCAGCCACATCCTCCTTGGGCGCACTACGCGGCGGATTCTGCGGCGTCCCCAAATACAGAAAACCAATCACCTCTTCCCCCTCCACCAGCCCCAACCCCTTGGCCACATGCGGCGAATACGACAACTCCCCGGTGCGCCACACCGCACCAATCCCCTGCGCATAAGCCGCCAGCAAAATGCCATGGGCCGCACAGGCTGCTGCCAGCAGCTGTTCGGATTTGGGCACCTTGAAATGCTCCTGCAGGCGAGCAATCACCACCACCACCAACGGCGCACGCAGAGGGCCGTTCCGGGCCTTGTCGATGGCCGCTTGCGGGGCCTCGGCATCATTGAGCAGCGCCGCTTCGGCCAGCAAGGTGCCCATCCGCTCACGAGCAGCGCCTTCCACTGTAAGGAAGCGCCACGGCCGCAGTTGGCCGTGGTCAGGCGCGCGCATGGCGGCGGCGAACAGCACATCGCGCTGCTCCAGGGTCGGTGCCGGCTCCAGCAGACGCGGCACGGAAACACGGTTGAGCAAAGCGTCGAGAGCCTGCATGGGCCACCTCCAGAAAAAAATGTGGGGTCATTCTAGCGGGAATGAAACGCGATGCCAGCAAACGATAATTGCTCTTATTCATTGCCCCCGGCCCTGTTAGACTTTGCGACCCCTTTTTCGCCATCGCCTCAGGAAACTCGATGTTCCGTTCGCTTTTTCGCCTGTGCGCAGCATTGATGGCCTTGAGCCTGACCGCCTGCGACGACGCTCCCAGGTTCACCAAGGCAGAGCCTGGCGAAGCGCGGGCCGGTGGCACAGCGACGGTGAACAAGCGGGACCAGAACGCGTTTTCCCTGCCCTCGGCCAACCTGTCGCCCACACGCCGCGTGGACTTCAGCGTCGGCAACAGTTTCTTTCGCAGCCCCTGGGTGATCGCCCCCTCCACCACCACCGCCCGCGATGGCCTGGGGCCGCTGTTTAACACCAATGCCTGCCAGAACTGCCATATCAAGGATGGACGCGGCCACCCGCCGCGGCCCGATGCGCCCAATGCCGTGTCGATGCTGGTGCGCCTGTCTCTGCCGGATACGCCGGACTACGCCAGGCTGATCGAACAGGCCGGCGTGGTGCCCGAGCCGGTGTACGGCGGCCAGTTGCAGGACATGGCCGTGCCCGGCGTGGTGCCGGAAGGCAAAGTGCGGGTCGACTACACGCCCGTCAACGTCACCTTCAAGGACGGCACGGTGGTCGAGCTGCGCCAACCTGCGCTGCAGATCACCCAACTCGGCTATGGGCCGATGCACCCGGACACGCGCTTTTCCGCACGTATCGCCCCGCCGATGATCGGCCTGGGCCTGCTCGAAGCCATCAGCGAAGCCGATATCCTGCGCAACACCGACCCGAAGACCGCCGGCAGGGACGCACTCATCGGCCGCGCCAATCAGGTGTGGGATGACGCCCGGCAAACCACCGTGCTCGGCCGTTTTGGCTGGAAAGCCGGGCAACCGAACCTCAATCAACAGAATGTTCACGCGTTTTCCGGTGATATGGGCCTCACCACTTCCCTGAGGCCGTTCGATGACTGCACCGACGCTCAGGTCGCCTGCAAACAGGCGCCCAACGGCAATGGCCCCGAGGGTGAGCCGGAAGTCAGCGACAATATTCTGCGCCTGGTGCTGTTCTATACCCGTAACCTTGCGGTGCCGGCGCGTCGCGGCGTCGACACGCCGCAGGTGCTGGCCGGCAAAAACCTGTTCTACCAGGCCGGCTGCCAGGGCTGCCACACGCCGTCGTTCACGACGGCTGCCAATGCCGCCGAGCCCGAGCTGGCCAATCAGTTGATTCGCCCCTACAGCGACCTGCTGCTGCACGACATGGGCGAAGGCCTGGCCGACCACCGCAGCGAATTCAAGGCCGGTGGCCGCGACTGGCGCACGCCGCCGTTGTGGGGCATCGGCTTGACGCAGACCGTGAGTGGCCACACCCAGTTTCTGCATGACGGCCGCGCCCGCAACCTGCTTGAGGCCGTGCTGTGGCACGGCGGCCAGGCACAGCCGGCGCAGCAGCAGGTGCTGTCCTTTGATGCCGAGCAGCGTGCCGCGTTGCTGGCGTTCCTGAATTCTCTATAAGCTTTGCCCCAATCCGATAAGGGAGCTCGACATGTTCCGTCCCAAGTTGTTGTTCACCAGCCTTGCCGCCCTCGCCCTCGGCGCCTGCTCACCGCAAGACCCGCAGGCCGTGACCTCGGCGGCCATCGCCAAGCAAGTGATCCTGCCGACCTACAGCCGCTGGGTCGACGCCGACCGCCAACTCGCCGTCAGCGCCCTGGCCTACTGCCAGGGTAAAGAGAGCCTGGACACCGCGCGCGCCGACTTCCTCCACGCACAAAAAGCCTGGGCCGAGCTGCAACCGCTGCTGATCGGTCCGCTGGCCGAAGGCAATCGCGCGTGGCAGGTACAGTTCTGGCCGGACAAGAAAAACCTGGTAGGCCGCCAGGTCGAACAACTGGTCACCGCACAGCCGCAGATCGACGGCGCAGCCCTGGCCAAGTCCAGCGTGGTGGTGCAAGGCCTGTCGGCCTACGAATACATCCTGTACGACGCCAAGACCGACATCGCCGACGCCGCGCAAAAAGCCCGTTATTGCCCACTGCTGATGGCCATCGGCGAGCGTCAGAAAGCCCTGGCCGAAGAGATCCTGGCGAGCTGGAACAGCACCGACGGCATGCTCGCGCAGATGAGCAAGTTTCCCAACCAGCGCTACGCAGATTCCCACGAGGCCATCGCCGACCTGCTGCGCGTGCAGGTGACCGCGCTGGACACCCTGAAGAAAAAACTCGGCACGCCAATGGGCCGCCAGACCAAGGGCATCCCGCAACCGTTCCAGGCCGATGCCTGGCGCAGCCAGTCGTCCCTGCAAAGCCTGGAGGCCAGCCTCGCTGCCGCGCGCACTGTGTGGGTAGGGGTCGATAACAAGGGCCTGCGTGGTCTGTTGCCGGCCGAGCAAAAGCCGTTGGCCGACAAGATCGACGCCGCCTACGCCGCCTCGCTCAAACTGTTCGCCAGCAACCAGCGCACCCTCAATGAACTGTTGAATGATGACGCCGGGCGCCAGCAGCTCAACGATATCTACGACAGCCTCAACGTCGTCCATCGCCTGCACGAAGGCGAGCTGGCCAAGGCATTGGGCATTCAGCTTGGCTTCAACGCCAATGACGGTGACTGATGATGCTCAGGCGACAGGCTTTGGCGGTGGGCAGTGTATTGCTCAGCGCCCTCACCCTTGGTGGCTGGACGTTGTTCAAGCAGAAGGACAAGGGCCCGCTGCTGCTGTCAGCGCGCGATGATGCCGATGGCAACCACTACGCCGTGGGCTACCGCCTGGACGGCAAGCCGGTGTTTGCCACCCAGGTCGGCCAGCGCTGCCACGACATCATCAACCATCCGACGCTGCCGATTGCGCTGTTTGTCGCCCGTCGTCCGGGCACCGAGAGCTACCTGATCGACCTGCGCGATGGCGCACTGCTGCAGACCATCACTGCCAACGCCAACCGTCACTTCTACGGCCATGCGGTCATCCACAAAAGCGGCGAGTGGTTGTACGCCACCGAAAACGACACCGCAGACCCCGGCTGTGACCTGCTTGGCGTATACCGTTTCGAAGGCGAGCGGCTGGTGCACAGTGGCGAGCTGTCCACCCACGGCATCGGCCCACATCAGGTGTCATGGATGCCCGATGGCGAGACCCTGGTGGTGGCCAACGGCGGTATTCGCACCGAGGCCGAAAGCCGTGTGGAGATGAACCTCAACGCCATGGAGCCGAGCCTGGTGCTGATGCAGCGCGACGGTACGCTGATCAGCAAGGAAACCCTCGCTCAGCCGATGAACAGCGTGCGCCATATGGGTATCGCCAGCGATGGCACCATCCTCACCGGGCAGCAATTCATGGGGCCGTCCCAGGAGCGTTCCGAGCTGCTGGCGATCAAGCGTCCCGGTCAGCCCTTCGTCGCCTTCCCCGTGGCCGATGAGCAGTTGCAGGCAATGGGGCATTACACCGCCAGCGTCGCGGTGCACAGTGAGCTGCGCCTGGTGGCGTTGACCGCGCCTCGGGGCAATCGCTTCTTTATCTGGGACATGGACAGCGGTGAGCTGCGCCTGGACGGACCGTTGCCTGACTGCGCGGGTGTGGGAGCGGTGGCGGATGGGTTTGTAGTGACGTCAGGTCAGGGGCGCTGCCGGTTCTACGATTGCCGACAGAAACAGCTGGTCGCCCAACCGCTGGAGTTGCCGGCGGGGCTTTGGGATAACCACCTGCACCTGGTCTGATCTGCGCCATGACGGAGCCTCTGTGGCGAGCAGGCTTGTCCTGCGTTGGGCTGCGCAGCAGCCCCAAAACCAGGCGCTGAGCCGTATCAGGTACACCGCGTTTTTGCTGGATTGGAGGCGCTTCGCACCCCACCGCGGGACAAGCCCGCTCGCCACACCAAGCCCGTTCCCCTAGGTGATGGGCGTTGATTTCAGATCCGTTGCCCACAAAAAAAGGGCCTCACGGAGTAAGGCCCTTTCGGGGGTTTCAGTCGTTTCAACTTTGCGGCCTCATCCCTTGGGACATCCCGAACATGAACAACAGCAAATCATGATCGGGTCTGGCCGCCACATTCGCCTTGGCAACCCGCGGCAGCAGGCATTGCCCGCTGCCTTGAGTTGCACTCAGCACTTGTGTCCGAGGCTGCTCCCATGCAGCCAGGGCAAGGGCTGACACGCCCAACGCCCCGACCAGAAACAAACCTCGTGCTATTTCTAGCTTCATTTGGTTAAACCCTTGATAGCGCTGCCAAACGCCGTCTCGTAAAAATAGCTCAGTTTCTTCCAGTCGCTATCGCTGAACGACGAATGGCGACGCAGTTGCAGCATGTCGTGGGACGCAGCGCGATAAGCGGTCAGGCGCTGGCGGCATTTTTCGAAGTCCAGCAGTGCCACTTCCACCTTGGCCGAGTCGACGTCGCCTGTCACCTTCACGAACACGTGCTTGATGTACAGGCAACCATGCTGCCAGCGCCCTTTATGCATGCGGGCCAGGGTCTCGGCCAATTCCTTGAGCAGGCGCTCATGCACCGCTTCGCCATACTGTTCGCGGCCGCCAGCGGCGTACCAGTTTTCGATCTCGTCGAAACCGTCCAGCGATGCCGTCACCAACAAAGCTTTCCATTGGTGTTCGGGGTCGCGACGCGCCTCGCAGAACACCATCTCGGGCACTCGCACGTCCAATAGCCGCAAGCCCTTGAGCGCATCGCGCTCGCGCAACACGGTCGGGCGCCCGAACGGGTGCAGCCAGCTACGGTAGATATGCCCGGTCTGGCGCTTGCTGTAGAGCAAGCGGCCATTGGCGCTGACTACACGTTGCACACCGCTCTCACCGCCGCGTCGACGGTTGGGTTCCTCGACCCACTCGCCCTGCTGGCGCCAGAAATAATCAAATCGCTCCTCGGGAGCTATATGACTGCCTGCTACGCACTCAACTGCCATCCTGTTACCTCTTGCGCAATACATAAACTCGCCACATGGCGTAGAGCGGGATGAAATCCAGGGATTCCTGAACACGGAAACCGGCCTGCTCGAATTCTGCCTCAACAGTAGCAGCCGGTAACACAAATCTGTTTTGGTAACCTTCCTGCTCACCTTTCCTGCGACGTTTCACCTCGGCGCGCTTGCGTTTCCAGGCCTTGAAATTGCCATCCACCCACAGCGAAATGATCACGCTGTCACGGGTAACCCGTTGGAACTCCCGCAGAATCGCCAGCCTGTGCGCCGGATCACCGATATGGTGGAGCAGGCGCATGCAGAAAATGCTGTCGACCGAACTGTCTGGCAAATCAATATCAAAGGCTGAAGTCTGCAAAGGCCGTACCCGTTTCACCACATCCGCCGGTTGGGCCAGCGTTGCGACCTTCAACATGGATGCGGAATTGTCCGCACCGATGATCACACGGTTGGGCTTTTCGGCCAGCAGCGGCCAGAAACGTCCGGCACCACACGGCAGGTCCAGCACCAGGCCTGGCTCACCGGCCATGGCCAGTGCACCGCGTGCCAATTGTTCGTCGCGTTTGTGGGACAGCCGACGCGCCAGATTGTCCTGATGCTTGAGCAAATAATTCTGCGCATGCTGATCATCGTACTTTTCGGAAAATTCAAGCTTGATTGGGGAAGGCATCTTGCGTCTCCAGTAACTGATGCCTGCAACCTTAAGCAGCGAACTGTGATCAACAGGTCAATCAAGTGTGAAAAACTTGTCCTGTCTATTCTGATACATTTCAAGACGTTACTGAAAACTGCAGGAGCGAACGTGCTCGCCCCTGCCTACTGCGCTTACAGCTTGGGCGGGTTCAGCTCGACACGAAAGCAGCAACCGCTGGGCTCCATGGTGCTCAAGCTGACGCTCCAGCCCTGGTTCTCACAGATGCGTTGTACCAGCGACAGCCCGAGCCCCAGACCCTCGCCGCGCTTCTCGCTGCCACTGCCGCGCACGAAGGGCTCGAACATCGCTTCGCGCTTTTCCTCGGGAATGCCGACGCCGGAGTCCTCCACCACGAACCCGCTGGGTTCAAGGGTGAGGCGAATAAAGCCGTGTTCGGTGTAGTGCAAGGCGTTGCGCAACAGATTGCCCATCACTGCGTGCAAAAAGGTGGTGTTGTAACGCGTGTCCAGCGGGCTGCCCGGGTGGTAGATGAGCTCCAGGCCCTTGCGCTCGATGGGCTCGCGCCAGATGCCGAGCAGGTCTTCAGCCACCTGCGGCAAGGTCACCTGGGGCGACATGGTTTCCTCGCTGTGTTCGGCGCGGGCGAGCATCAGGAAGGTCTGCACCAGTTCGCGCATCTCTTCACAGGCCCGGGCAATGCGCTGCACCTGGTTGCGTCCGCGCTGATCGATCGCCGGGTTCTCCAGCAGCAGTTCGCAGGAGCTGGCCAGCACCATCAGCGGGGTGCGCAACTCGTGGCTCACGTCGCTGGTAAACAGCTGCTCGCGCGACAGCGCCTGGCGCAGGCGGCCCAAGGTGGCGTCGAACGCCACCGCCAGCTCACCCACTTCGTCAGCCGCATAATCCGGCGCCAGGGGCGGTGCCAGGCCGAGCAACTGATCGCGGTGGCGCACCTGACGGGCCAGCCGTACCACCGGCGCCATCACCTTGCGCGCCAGTACCCAGCCAAGGAATACCGCCAGCGCCAGGCTGAGCACAAAGCCCACCAGCACCACGGCAAACAGCACACGCTCGCGCTCTTCGAAATCGCTCTGGTCCTGCAGCAACACATAGCGCCGACCATCCACCACTTCAACCATGGCGTGATACGACAGCGACTCGCGAAATACTTCATGGAAACCCGGTTCCAGGTGCCGCAGGTCCTTGGGCAGCTCGAAGTCGCCCGGCCCGCCGCTGAAGTAAAACAGCTGATCCGGCTCGGGACGGTGGCGCCAGTCTTCAACGCTGTCCATCAGCAGCAGGCGTTGCAGGTCGCCGCCCAGGCCGGCCGAGATGAGTTTCTCTTCTACCAGGTGCACCGTGGCAACAATGCCCATGGCGAAGGCCCCCGCCACCAGCGCGCTCATCAGGGCAAACGCAATGATGATCCGCTGGGCAAGGCTTTGCTTAAACTCCATCTCGACCCTCGACCAGGCGGTAACCCACGCCGTGCACGGTTTGAAGCAGCGGCTTGGCAAATGGCTTGTCGATCACCTGACGCAATTGGTGGACGTGGCTGCGCAGGCTGTCGCTGTCCGGACAGTCATCGCCCCACAGCGCTTCTTCGAGGATCTCGCGACGCAACACGTGGGGGCTCTTCTGCATCAAGACTGCCAGCAGCTTGAGGCCGACCGGGTTGAGCTTGAGCAGGCGGCCCTCGCGGGTCACCTCGAGGGTGTCGAGGTCGTAGCTCAGGTCGCCCACTTGCAGCGCACGGCGTCCGCCACCCTGGGCACGGCGCAGCACGGCTTCGATGCGTGCGGCCAACTCCGACAGCGCGAACGGCTTGAGCAGGTAGTCATCGGCGCCGGACTTGAAGCCTTGCAGGCGGTCATCCAACTGGTCGCGGGCGGTGAGCATGATGACGGGCGTGTCACGCCGCGCATCTTCGCGCAGGCGCTTGCACAGGGTGTAGCCGTCGATGCCCGGCAGCATGATGTCGAGCACGATCAGGTCGTAATGCTCGGTGGCGGCCAGGTGCAGGCCCGACAGACCGTCCTGCGCACAGTCGACGGTATAGCCCTTGAGTCCCAGATAATCCGCCAGGTTGGCGAGGATATCGCGGTTGTCTTCAACCAATAAAATTCGCATGGGCAATGTCTCCGTACGCGGTAACGGCCATGTTGGCTCGCGCAGCTTAAGGGCAAGTGTGGTTTACGGCTAGGGCTGGAGGGCCAATTGGCCCCTTGAGGGCAGCCAATAAAAAGCCCCGCCTGCATCACTGCAGGCGGGGCTTTCGGTACAGGGGTAAGGCTGGCTTACATCATGCCGCCCATGCCACCCATGCCGCCCATGTCTGGCATACCGCCGCCAGCCGAGCCTTCAGCCTTCGGCTTGTCAGCAATGGCGGCTTCGGTGGTCAGGATCAGGCCACCGATGGAGGCTGCTGCCTGCAATGCCGAACGGGTCACCTTGGTAGGATCCAGGATGCCCATTTCGATCATGTCGCCGTAGACGCCAGTTGCAGCGTTGTAACCGTAGTTACCTTTGCCGTTCTTGACTTCGTTGACCACAACGCTTGGCTCGTCGCCGGAGTTGGCAGCGATCTGGCGCAGCGGTGCTTCAACAGCGCGACGCAGTACAGCAATACCGACGTTCTGGTCAGCGTTGTCGCCGGTCAGATTGGTCAGCGCTTCCAGAGCACGGATCAGCGCAACGCCACCGCCAGGTACCACGCCTTCTTCGACGGCTGCGCGGGTTGCGTGCAGGGCGTCTTCAACGCGGGCTTTCTTCTCTTTCATTTCAACTTCGGAGCCAGCGCCAACCTTGATCACTGCAACGCCGCCGGACAGCTTGGCCAGACGTTCCTGCAGTTTTTCACGGTCGTAGTCCGAGGAAGTTTCGGCAACCTGGGCACGGATCTGGTTGATACGGGACTGGATGTCGCCTTCAACGCCAGCACCGTCAACGATGATGGTGTTTTCCTTGGAGATGGTCACGCGCTTGGCGCTGCCCAGGTTTTCCAGGGTGGCGCTTTCCAGGCTCAGGCCGATCTCTTCGGAGATAACGGTACCGCCGGTCAATACGGCGATGTCCTGCAACATGGCCTTGCGACGGTCGCCGAAGCCCGGTGCCTTGACGGCTGCGACTTTAACGATACCGCGCATGTTGTTCACGACCAGAGTCGCCAGGGCTTCGCCTTCAACGTCTTCGGAAACGATCAGCAGCGGACGGCCTGCCTTGGCAACAGCTTCCAGCACCGGCAGCATTTCGCGGATGTTGGAGATTTTTTTGTCGACCAGCAGGATCAGCGGGCTGTCCAGCTCGGCAACCATGGTCTCAGGCTTGTTGACGAAGTACGGGGACAGGTAGCCACGGTCGAACTGCATGCCTTCTACAACCGACAGTTCGTTTTCCAGGCCGCTGCCTTCTTCAACGGTGATCACGCCTTCTTTACCAACTTTTTCCATGGCTTCGGCAATGATGTCGCCGATGGAGCTGTCGGAGTTGGCGGAGATGGTACCGACCTGAGCGATAGCCTTGGTGTCAGCGCATGGCTTGGACAGGTTTTTCAGCTCGGCAACGACGGCGATGGTCGCCTTGTCGATGCCGCGCTTGAGGTCCATCGGGTTCATGCCGGCAGCGACGGCCTTGTAGCCTTCGTTGACGATTGCCTGAGCAAGCACGGTAGCGGTGGTGGTGCCGTCGCCTGCGTCATCGTTGGCACGGGAGGCAACGTCTTTGACCAGCTGCGCGCCCATGTTTTCGAAACGGTCTTCGAGCTCGATTTCCTTGGCGACGGAAACGCCGTCCTTGGTGATGGTCGGAGCGCCGAAGCTCTTCTCGATGATCACGTTACGGCCTTTAGGGCCCAGGGTCGCTTTTACTGCGTCAGCCAGGACGTTGACACCGGTGAGCATTTTTTTGCGGGCGGAATCGCCGAATTTAACTTCTTTAGCAGCCATGATCGATATTCCTTAAATACTTTGTAGTAACGGGAAAATGAGCGGGGAAATCAGTCTTCCAGAACAGCGAGAATCTCGTTCTCAGCCATAACCAGCAGGTCTTCGCCGTCGACTTTCACAGTGTTGCTGCCCGAGTAAGGGCCAAATACAACCTTGTCACCGACTTTAACGGCCAGCGCACGTACGTCACCGTTTTCCAGAGTCTTGCCTGGGCCTGCAGCGACGATCACACCGTGGTTGGCTTTTTCAGCAGCCGAACCTGGCAGAACGATACCGCCAGCGGTTTTCTTTTCTTCTTCGCTGCGACGGATTACGACGCGGTCGTGCAGAGGACGAAGCTTGCTCATTGTCGATCTCTCCTAATTGTGTTTTTCATCGGCCGGTATCAGTACCGGCGGGTTGTAATCCGGCTGTGCCGGTCGCGTCTCGCCAGGCAAGACGCGGAAGTCTGTCTGGCGTTGCCACCAGAAAACCTTTCGGTGACCGATACATAAGGGCGCATAAGCTTATTACAAGGGGTCGAGACGGATTTTTTTGCATCTGCGGCCCAAAGCAACACGGCACCCGAAGGTGCCGTGTCAGTGAAGCGTTATTTGTTGTCGCGGTGTTCGAACTCGCCTTCGATCACGTCGCCTTCACGCCCAAGAGGCTGGCGCGGTGCCGGGCCACCTCGGGGTTGCAGGTCGTCGGCAAAGGCGCGTTGGCGCATCGCAGCCTCTTCGGCACGCTGGCGCATCTTGCCGGCCAGACGTTTGCGGGTGAACGGCAACAGCATCACCAGGCCGGCCACGTCACTGATAAAGCCGGGAAGGATCAACAGGCCGCCAGCCAGGGCCATCATCAGGCCTTCCAGCATGGTCTGGGCGGGCAGCTCGCCGCGGTTCAGGCTTTCACGGGCACGCAATGCCGTGGCCAGGCCGGCGACGCGCAGCACCAGTACGCCGAGCATCGAGCCGAGAATGATCAGTAACAGGGCCGGGAAAAACCCGATTGCGCTGCTGACTTGAACGAAGACGAACAGCTCCAACACCGGGAACAGCAGAAAGAGCAATGAAAAAGGGCGCATCAAATGGTTCCTCAACGCAAGAATGCCTTGCCAGTCCACCCTAGATGACGTCGCCATTGTGTGAATTCAAGCGCTGGCAGGCTCTTTTTTCGGCCAGGCTTCGGCATGGGCCAATGAAACCAGGGCCTCTCTCACTTGTGTCGGGGTGTTGCAAGGCGTTGCAAACGGCAACCAGTGCAGCGATTGGCCGATACGCAGGTGCAAGCCTTCGCTGTCGATGCCGGCCAGTTGCGCAGGCTCGCGGGTCGGCAAGTCGCCCAGTTGCACGTAGTGAGCAATGGCCTTGGCGTGATCGCTGTTCATGTGCTCAACCATGCTGCGCTCGGCCTTGCCGGCGAACGGGTTGGCCAGGGTCAACTGGTCGACCCAGTGAATGGCGCCAAATCCGCCGATATAACGATGGCGCACCGGCTGGAGTACCCAGAAGTCGAAATCGTGAGCCTTGTGATAGTTGGCCGAATCGGGGAAGTAGCGGTAATAGCGCTCGGCGGCGGCCTCGATGGCAGCGGCGTCTTCAAGCTTTTCGGCTTCGGCGAGGTAAGTCAGACGCCCCACCGCCTGCACGTCATCCGCCTCGCGCTCACCCACCAACAGCGAGCACTTGGGGTCTTTTTGCAGGTTATGGGTATGTTGGGCAATTCGGCTGATGAGGATCAGCGGCCGGCCCTGCTCGTCCAGGCAATACGGCACGACCGAGCCGAACGGAAAGCCGGGCATGGCTTTGGACAGTGTGGAGAGAGCCCCACGGTATTCCTTGAGCAACAGCTCTCGGGCATTTTTGGCAACCTGCGCGCTCAACGTGTGACTCCTCGTGTATTCCGCTGCCCACGGTTTATGGGAATGGATCTCAACACAAGGTAATCAATCTACGCGCCGGTTGCCAGCAACGATCCCGCAGTGTGCCCGACTTTATTACCAGGCCACGCCAAAGCCTGCGGTGTAGCGGGTTTTGCTCAAGTCGCTTTGTTCTTCACCGCTGACCACATCACGTTCGGCCTTGAGATTGAGCGACGCCCATTCGGTGACCTTGTAGCGCAGACCGATTTCCGCATCCAGCGAGTAGTCGGCCGGCGCGTCGATCGGCTTGCCCAGCTCGCCGTTGGTGAAGAACTCCACGGTCTTGCCAATCAGGTAGCGGTTGTAGTTCCACTTCATGGCCAGGGAATAGAAGTTGTCCTTGCCGCCATTGGCATATTCGTAATCGGTGCGGTTGACCAGCGAGCCGAGGGAGAATGCGCCCAGCTCGTCATCCCAGAACTGATAGCCCGGGCCGGTACCGACGGTGCGCTGGCGTGCCAGCTCTTCAACCTTGTCGCGCTTGTAGGTCAGGCGACCCTGCCAGAACCAATGTTCGGTGATGAAGCGGTCCAGATCGTATTCCAGGGCCCAGTTGTCGGTGGTGGTGACATCGTCCTGGAACTCGCGGTTGTATTCGCCCTGCCCGGTATGACGCCATTGGCCATGGCGCGCAGTGGTCTTGAAGTCGATGTCGTAGTCGTTGGTGTCGCGTTCGGCGCGCTTGTAGTCCAGGGCCATATCGACGTTGCCTTTCCACACCAGGTCCTGGATGACAGGCTTGGGCTTGAGGATCTGCTGGATGCTTGCCAGCTCGACGGTCTTGGGCGCTTCGCCATTGGCCAGTACCACTTTGCCGTCGTCCGCAGGTTTCAGGGACTTGGCCTGCTCACCGCTGTAGGCATCCTGCTTGACCAGCAGTTCCTGGTCGCTCTCCAGGGTTTTCACCTGCTTCCAGTCCACCGGGATGGCGCCGCCATAGCTGGTCTGGATCAGCAGTTTGCCGCCATCGAAGACCTTGATCTTACCCGTCAGGCGGTCACCGTTCTTCAACCAGACGGTATCGGCGAGCACGGGGGTTGAGGCGCTGAAAATAGCGAGGCACAGCAGGGTTCTGGACAACATAAGCGGATTCGGGGCTCAGGGTTGGCGAAAAAAGGACGATTATCGTGTTAGATAGCTAGCACTGACTCAAGTATGAATGTTCAGTTCAACCAATGCCCTTATTTTTACAGACGTTTCTTACAAACAGACAGACGATCTCGACGGATAGGCCCACAGTGAATCAAGCTGCCGATACCCCGCAAAGCCCCGCCGACATGCGTCGTACGGCGTTATACCTGACTTTGGCGCAGGTCCCCGAAGGCTGCGTGGTGAGTTATGGCGAACTGGCACACCTGGCAGGGCTGGGTCGCGCTGCACGCTGGGTGGGGCGCACCCTCAGCCAGTTGCCGGATGACACGCGCCTGCCCTGGCATCGGGTGTTGGGTGCCGGTGGTCGGATAAGCTTGCCGGCGGGCAGCGCCTCGGGCGACGAGCAACGTGCTCGCTTGCGCGCCGAGGGCGTCACAGTGCGCAACAATCGTGTGGATATTCAGCGCCATGGCTGGCGCCCGGTAGAGCACAGCGGTTAGAGTGCGCGCTTTGTTTCCCGTGAATCTGAGGCAGACTCCAGCCCATGCCCCGTAAAACCTGGCGCGCCGCGCTCGCCGCCTATGCCAGCCCTTCGACGCTTGTCCTGTTGTTGCTTGGCTTTGCCGCCGGCCTGCCTTACATGTTGGTGTTTTCAACGCTGTCGGTGTGGCTGCGCGAGGCCGGTGTGGCCCGTGAGACCATCGGCTATGCGAGCCTGATCGGCCTGGCGTACGCCTTCAAATGGGTCTGGTCGCCGCTGCTCGACCAATGGCGCCTGCCATTGCTCGGCAAACTCGGACGTCGTCGCTCCTGGCTGGTCCTCGCCCAATCGCTGGTGATCCTCGGATTGATCGGCATGGGCTTTTGCGACCCGCAAAAACATTTGTCGTGGCTGATCGCGATTGCGGTGGTGGTGGCGTTCGCGTCGGCCACCCAGGACATTGCGGTGGATGCCTATCGCCTGGAAATCGCCGACGACAGCCGCCAGGCCGCCCTGGCCGCCAGCTATATGTCCGGTTATCGCATTGCTGCCCTGCTCGCCACCGCAGGCGCGCTGTTCTTTGCAGAGGGTTTCGGCTCAACGGGCTTCAACTATAAGCATTCGGCGTGGACCGGCACCTACGTGCTGTTCGGCGCGCTGATGGTGCCGGCGCTGCTGACCACCCTGTTCATGCGCGAACCCAACGTACCGCTGCGTACCCAGTTGCAGGCGGGGCGCTACAGTTTTGCGCATCAACTGGTCTCGGTATTTGTATTGATCGTGCTGCTGGTGTCGGTGCCGGCGATGTTCACCCAGTTGTACAACACCGATTTCGCCAGCGTGCTGTTCCAGGGCGTAAGCCTGTGGCAATTGTTGATGGAAGACCGCGCCTTCCTGCGCGCCATTCTCTACATCACCCTGACCGCGTTGTGCCTGTCGACCATGGGCCGCCGAGGCCTGGCGCCGGTGCTCACACCGGTCAACGACTTCATCCTGCGCTACCGCTGGCAGGCATTACTGCTGCTCGGGCTGATCGCCACCTATCGCATGTCGGATACCGTGATGGGCGTGATGGCCAACGTGTTCTACATCGACCAGGGCTTCACCAAGGATCAGATTGCCGGAGTCAGCAAGATCTTCGGCCTGATCATGACGCTGCTCGGCGCCGGCATGGGCGGGCTGCTGATTGTGCGGTTCGGCATCCTGCCGATCCTGTTCATTGGCGGCGTGGCCTCGGCCGCCACCAACCTGCTGTTCGTGATGCTCGCCGACATGGGCCCCGACCTGCAGATGCTGATCTTCACCATCTCGCTGGATAACTTCAGTTCGGGCCTGGCGACCTCGGCATTCGTGGCCTACCTGTCGAGCCTGACCAACCTCAAGTTCTCCGCCACGCAATACGCCCTGCTCAGTTCGATCATGCTGCTGCTGCCACGCCTGATCGGCGGGTACTCGGGCGTGATGGTGGAGAAGTTCGGCTATCACAGCTTCTTCCTGATCACCTGCATGCTGGGGGTGCCGACGCTGCTGCTGATTGCGCTGCACTGGTATCAGGAGAATCGGCGGGCGCGATTGAATCCTCCCGCCGAAGAGTGACACGCCTCGGTCAATGTGGGAGCTGGCTTGCCTGCGATGCAGACACCTCGGTACATCAGGCACGCCGCGTTGATGCCATCGCCGGCAAGCCAGCTCCCACCTGAAGCCCTCCCTTTCTGATGCCTGTACTCCGGCAGCAAGCGCCCGTACAATCCCAAGTCATTTCAAGTCCAAGCAACCGACAACGGCCTACCATGCGTACCAGTCAATATTTGCTCGCCACACAGAAAGAAACGCCTTCCGACGCGGTTGTGATCAGCCATCAACTGATGCTGCGCGCCGGCATGATCCGCAAACTGGCCTCGGGCCTGTACACCTGGCTGCCCATGGGCTTGAAGGTGATGCGCAAGGTCGAGGCCATCGTTCGCGAAGAGATGAACGCCGCCGGTTCTCTGGAAGTGTTGATGCCGAGCACCCAACCGGCTGAGCTGTGGCAGGAATCCGGGCGCTGGGAAGAGTACGGCCCTGAGTTGCTGCGCTTCAAGGACCGTCATGGCCGCGATTTCTGCGCCGGCCCGACTCACGAAGAAGTCATCACCGACCTGATGCGCAACGAGCTGAGCAGCTACAAGCAGCTGCCGCTGAACCTGTATCAGATCCAGACCAAATTCCGTGACGAGATCCGCCCGCGCTTCGGCTTGATGCGCGGCCGTGAATTCATCATGAAGGACTCGTATTCGTTCCACGCCGACCAGGCCTCGCTGCAGGTCACCTATGACCGCATGCACCAGGCTTATTGCAACGTGTTCACGCGCCTGGGCCTGAAATTCCGCCCGGTTGAAGCGGACAACGGCTCCATCGGCGGCGCCGGCTCTCACGAGTTCCACGTACTGGCCGAATCAGGTGAAGACGATATCGCCTTCAGCAACGGTTCCGATTACGCGGCGAACATCGAGAAAGCCGAGGCCGTGCCACGGGAAACTTCCCGCCCTGCGGCGGCTGAAGAACTGCGCCTGGTGGATACGCCCGAGACCAAGACCATCGCGGCCCTGGTGGAAAAATTCAATCTGCCGATTGAAAAGACCATCAAGACCCTGATCGTGCGTGCCGAGGAAGAAGGCAAACTGATCGCCCTGGTGATCCGTGGCGATCACGAGCTCAATGAAATCAAAGCTGCCCAGCAACCTGGCGTGGCCAGCCCGTTGGTGATGGCCACCGATGCCGAACTGCGCGACGCCATTGGCGCCGGTGCCGGTTCCCTCGGCCCGCTGAACCTGCCGCTGCCGATCATCATCGACCGTTCGGTTGCACTGATGAGCGATTTTGCCATCGGCGCCAACATCGACGACAAGCACTAC
The DNA here is from genome assembly GCF_036864995.1 of Pseudomonas trivialis. Lineage (NCBI taxonomy): Bacteria > Pseudomonadati > Pseudomonadota > Gammaproteobacteria > Pseudomonadales > Pseudomonadaceae > Pseudomonas > Pseudomonas trivialis. The sequence continues at coordinate 4,325,101 of NZ_CP142151.1, forward strand.
TTCGGCGTGAACTGGGAGCGTGACCTGCCCATTCCGACCGTGGCCGACCTGCGTAACGTGGTGGCCGGCGACCCGAGCCCGGATGGCAAGGGCACCCTGGAAATCAAGCGCGGCATCGAAGTCGGGCACATTTTCCAGCTGGGCAACAAGTACAGCAAGGCGATGAAGTGCGAAGTGCTGGGCGAGAACGGCAAGCCGATCACCCTGGAAATGGGCTGCTACGGCATCGGTATTTCCCGCGTGGTGGCGGCTGCCATCGAGCAGAACAACGACGACAAGGGCATCATCTGGAGTGACGCCCTGGCGCCGTTCCAGGTTGCCCTCGTGCCGCTGCGCTACGAAACCGAGCAAGTACGCGAAGCCACCGACAAACTGTATGCCGAACTCACGGCCGCCGGTTTCGAAGTGCTGCTGGATGATCGGGACAAGAAGACCAGCCCGGGTATCAAGTTCGCCGACATGGAACTGATTGGCATCCCGCACCGGATCGTGGTCAGTGACCGCGGCCTGGCCGATGGCAATCTGGAATACAAGAGCCGGACCGAAGCCGAAGCCCAACCGTTGCCGGTGGCTGACGTGCTGTCTTTCCTTCAGGCGCGTATTCGTCGCTGAAAACCATATCAAGAGAAGTCATGTTCAAGCGAAACACCAGAGCCCTGGGGGGCGCCGCCTTGTGCGGCGCCCTGCTGGTCAGCGGCTGCGCCAACCAGATGTCACAACGCAGTGAGCACGAGGAGCGGGTCGAGCGTAAGTTGCTCGATCACAGCCTGCAGATCGATGTAGGCGAGCCCAAAGTGCTGGAGCTGCCGCAGCGCCGGGTTCGCATTCACGAGCAGAAGACCTTCGAAGTCACCGAATTCGAAGTCACCCGCCGCTACGACCGCTACACGCCCTACCAGCCCTGGCGCAAACTCTATGAGATGCCCCTGGGTGCGGTCGCCCTGGTGGCGGGCGCGGGCGCCAACGTGGCGAATATCTTCGCCCTCGGCAACCTGCCTGACAGCATGACCCACGACTGGCTGATCTACGGCGTGGACGGGCTCAACCCGTTCATGAACGTGCAATCCCACGGCCGTGCGCAGCAAAACCTCGCCGGCATCGATGAAGTCCAGCGCGACAAGCGCCTGGAGTATTCGAGCCTGCCGTGGAGCGAGCGCCCGGTGCAGGTCACCGCCGGCAGACAGACCCACGAGCTGACCACCGACCGCAACGGCGTGCTGCGCCTGAACCTGTTGGACAGCCCGTTCGCCGAACAGGACCTGAACCACATCACCACCCTGCTGATCAACGTGCAGGATGGCCAGGACGATGTGCATTCGGATGCTTCCCTGGCAGTCAGCAGCGGCCTGCGCGGCAAGTTGCTGGAAGCCCACGGGCTGATTTTCGACGACCTGGAAGATGACGAAGTGAGCCAGTGGGTGCACCGGGTCAAGCGCCTGTCGGAACTGGGCCTGGAAGAAGAAGCCAGCGAGCTGGAGCAGAGCCTGATCGAACTGACCCGCAATGACCCGGAGTTGCAGCAGGAGTTTCTGCAGGCGCTGACCAAGGATGCGGGGCGTTTGGTGGCGGATCCCGGCGCTCGCTGAGTTTTCGCAAACGCTGTAAATCTAAATGTGGGAGGGGGCTTGCTCCCGATTACGGTGGGTCAGCTATATATAAGCTGACTGATCCACCGCTATCGGGAGCAAGCCCCCTTCCACATTTTGCTCCGGGTTTCTACCAGGAGAATTCCAACTGTTCATTACCGTTGCTGAGGTCGAGCAACCGCACCCCAATCCCCAACAACCGCACCGGCTTGCCCCCACGATTGAACGCCTGCGTCATCAGCTGTTGATAACTCTCCAGATCCCGCCCTGCCCCGGCCTGCTCCAGGGTTGTCTGGGTAAAGTCATGAAACTTCACCTTCACGAACGGCTTGCCCGCACGGTAGCTGCTGTCGATGCGCGCCATGCGCCCGGCCAGGGTTTCCATCAGCTCGGGCAGTTTGGCCAGGCAACTGGCAAGATCGGGAAGGTCCGTATCAAAGGTATTTTCCACACTGATGGACTGTCGCCGGCTGTCATTGTGCACGGCGCGGTCATCAATCCCACGGGCCAGGCTCCACAAGCGCTCACCGAAGCTGCCGAATTCGCGCACCAGCGCCAGCTTGTTCCACTCACGCAGTTGCAGGCAGTCCTCGATTCCCAGGCGCGCCAGCTTGTCGGCAGTGACCTTGCCCACGCCGTGCAGTTTGCTCACGCGCAACTGGGAGACAAAGTCTTCGATCTGATCCGGGGTGATCACAAACAGACCGTTGGGTTTTTTCCAGTCACTGGCGATCTTGGCCAGAAACTTGTTCGGCGCCACCCCGGCGGACACGGTGATATGCAGTTGATTGGAGACGCGGCGGCGGATGTCCTGGGCAATTCGGGTGGCGCTGCCGCCAAAATGCGGGCTGTCGGACACGTCGAGGTAGGCTTCGTCCAGCGATAACGGTTCGATCAGATCGGTGTAGTCGCGAAAGATCGTCTGAATTTCCTTCGAGGCTTCTTTATAGGCGTCCATGCGCGGCTTGACGATGGTCAGGTCCGGGCACAGTTTGAGGGCGTGGCGTGACGACATCGCCGAGCGCACCCCGTAGGCCCGCGCTTCATAGTTGCAGGTGGCGATCACTCCGCGTCGATCCGTCGAGCCACCCACGGCCAACGGTTTTTGCGCCAGGCTCGGGTCATCGCGCATCTCGATGGCGGCGTAGAAGCAATCACAGTCGACGTGGATGATTTTGCGCTGCGTCATATAAACAGGGGTGTATTTCAACGGGCGGCCAGTATCGCACTCACCCCTGTATATAGCACCAGTAGTTTGATTCTTCCGCCTGAGCGGTAGGAAATTTACCTGATGAATGTGTTTTCTCAATCGAATCATCGCCACCGATAGAGCTGAGAGCCCCGGCCATACTGGGCCGGCGCGGCCCACAGCGCCCCAATGGAGAGCTAACCGATTGAACCACAAGCGCTTTTCTTCAATTTACGGGTTGACACACTCGCGTTCCTCTGTAGAATGCCGACACACAGACGCGGGATGGAGCAGTCTGGTAGCTCGTCGGGCTCATAACCCGAAGGTCGTCGGTTCAAATCCGGCTCCCGCAACCAAACATCAAAAAAGGCTACTCGAAAGAGTGGCCTTTTTTGTGCGTGTCTGTTTTATCAACAACTGGACCGCGCATTATTCGAAGCGGACGGCCTGGCAGGCCGACGCGGGGCAAGCCCACTCGCCACACACCCCCGCTCGCCATAAAAGTGTTTTCAATCGAGCACTTAGGCGATATGAGTGGATTAATCACACTTATTTGCCGCATCCGCCCATTAACGGTTGACACCTTGTCGCTGGGCTGTAGAATGCCGCCCACAGACGCGGGATGGAGCAGTCTGGTAGCTCGTCGGGCTCATAACCCGAAGGTCGTCGGTTCAAATCCGGCTCCCGCAACCAAACATCAGAAAAGGCTACTCGAAAGAGTGGCCTTTTTTGTATCCGGTGAAAAAGTTCTTTTTAAACAATGACCTGGCATCTTTCATGAAACCCTACACGGTTTGTTGAGTCCATCTCATTGCACGCTATGCTCAATGTTCAAGCATTACCCTCTACGACCAATGGCCGCTGTCGCCGCCCCCGGTGTTCCGCGTTAATATTTGTACTTATTTTGTCCATAGGGATTGGTAACTTGGCTGGATACCTCCATCCTGTCGCGCACAATCCACGAGGTGATTGATGCGCGCCAACTCGTCTGAACCACAAGAGACCGTCACAGCAGAACAACCGATCGCTCCCGGCCGTTTGCGCTGGCTGGATCTGTTGAGCAAATACCGTCAGCCCATCGGGCTGGCCGTGACCTTGCTGCTGTTCGCTATCGCCCTGATCGCCTGTCGGCATCTGCTGCTGGAGCTGGACCTTTACGCGCTCCATGATTCGATTCTGGAAGTGCCCAGGCCCGCCCTGCTCGGTGCGTTCGGCGCGGCCGTCGCCGGCTTTATCATTCTGCTGGGCTATGAGTTTTCCGGCGCACGCTATGCCGGGGTGAAGCTGCCTGCCAAGACCCTGGCCCTCGGCGGCTTTACCGCCTTTGCCATCGGCAACGCGATTGGCCTGTCGATGCTCTCCGGCGGATCGGTGCGTTACCGTTTATATGCACGCCACGGCGTCGGTGCTTCGGAAGTCGCGCACATGACCGTGTTCGCCAGCCTTGCCCTTGGCTGCGCACTGCCACCGCTGGCTGCCCTCGCCACCTTGAGCAACCTGCCGGCGGCTTCGACCTACCTGCACTTGCCGCAAAGCCTGCTCGGCGGTGTGGCCGGCGCCGTGCTGCTGTTGTCGGCCGCGCTGTGCATCGGCATCTACCGCCGTCGCCTGCCGGAACAGCCTTACCCGGACAACCTGCTGGTCAGGGCCGGACGCCGCACCCTGCGCCTGCCGGGTCGTCGCCTGACCTTCCTGCAGTTGATCATCACCGCACTGGATGTGGCCGCAGCCGCCACCGTCCTTTACCTGTTACTGCCGGAAGCACCGCCTTTCGGCCCGTTCCTGCTGGTGTACCTGCTGGCCCTGGCCGCCGGCGTACTCAGCCATGTACCGGGCGGGGTCGGGGTGTTCGAGGCGATCCTGCTGGCGGCGTTTGCCGACAAGCTCGGCGCTGCACCCCTGGCTGCCGCGCTGCTGCTGTATCGCATGATCTACGTGGTGCTGCCGCTGCTGATCGCCTGTGTGTTCCTGCTGGTCAATGAAGCCCAGCGCCTGTTCCAGACCCAGCAGAGTCTGCGGGTTGCTTCAGGGCTGGCGGCGCCAGTGTTGGCCGTACTGGTTTTTTTGTCCGGCGTGGTCCTGCTGTTCTCCGGCGCCACGCCCGAAATCGACTCACGCCTGGAAAACATCGGCTTCCTGATTCCCCACCGCCTGATTGACGCCTCGCACTTCGGCGCCAGCCTGATCGGCGTGCTCTGCCTGTTGCTGGCCCAGGGCTTGCGTCGGCGCTTGTCGGCCGCCTGGATGCTGACCATGGTGCTGTTGCTGACGGGCGCCCTGCTCTCGCTGCTCAAGGGTTTCGACTGGGAAGAAGCCAGCCTGATGACCATGACAGCGGTGCTGCTGGCGATCTTCCGCCGTTCGTTCTACCGTGCCAGCCGCCTCACCGAATTGCCGTTCTCGCCGCTGTACCTGGTGGCCAGCGTGTGCGTACTGGGCGCGTCGATCTGGCTGCTGCTGTTTGCCTATCAGGATGTGCCTTACAGCCATCAGCTGTGGTGGCAGTTCACCCTCGACGCCAACGCGCCGCGCGGCCTGCGCTCGCTGCTGGGCGCCGCCGTACTGCTGGTGATCGTTTCGCTGACCTGGCTGCTGCGTACCGCCCGCCCGATCATTCACCTGCCGACCCCGGACGAACTGGAGCGCGCCACTCGAATCCTGATGGCCTCATCGCAACCCGACGGCGGCCTGGCACTGACCGGCGACAAGGCGCTGCTGTTCCACCCCAACGACGAAGCCTTCCTCATGTATGCCCGTCGTGGCCGCAGCCTGGTGGCCTTGTACGACCCCATCGGGCCGACCCAGCCGCGCGCCGAAATGATCTGGCAATTCCGCGACCTGTGCGACATCCACCACGCGCGGCCGGTGTTCTATCAGGTGCGCGCCGAAAACCTGCCGTACTACATGGACATAGGCCTCACCGCGATCAAGCTGGGCGAAGAAGCCCGGGTCGACCTCAAACGTTTTGACCTGGAAGCCAAGGGCAAAGAGATGAAGGACCTGCGCTACACCTGGAACCGCGGCACTCGCGACGGCTTGTCCCTGGAGATCTTCGAACCGGGCCAGGCGCCAATGGACGAGCTAAAGGTGATCTCCGACGCCTGGCTGACCGGCAAGAATGTGCGCGAAAAAGGGTTTTCCCTGGGGCGCTTCAGCGACGACTACCTCAAGCACTTTCGCATCGCGATCATTCGCTTCGAAGGGCGCCCGGTGGCCTTCGCCAATTTGCTCGAGACCTACAACCACGATCTGGCCAGCCTCGACCTGATGCGCGCGCACCCCGACGCGCCGAAACTGACCATGGAATTCATGATGGTCGGCCTGATCCAGCATTATAAGAACCACGGCTACGCCCGCTTCAGCCTCGGCATGGTGCCGTTGTCGGGCCTGCAACCCCGCCGTGGCGCACCGTTGACCCAGCGCCTGGGTTCGATGGTGTTCCGCCGTGGCGAGCAGTTGTATAACTTCCAAGGCTTGCGCCGTTTCAAAGACAAATTCCAGCCTGACTGGGAACCTCGTTATATGGCCGTGCCCGCCGGACTTGATCCGCTGGTGGCACTGGCCGATACCGCCGCCCTGATCGCGGGCGGCTTGACTGGATTGGTGAAACGCTGATGATTCGACGTTCCTGGCGGTATGTATTGGCCATCGTGGTGCTGCTCGCTCTGATCGCAGGCGGCGGCTTCTGGTACTGGACCCGCCCTGCTCCGCAGCCGGTGCTGGAGCAGATGCCCCAGGCCGATGGCACGGTGATGACCCTTGTGACCCCCGCCACCGCTGCCAAAGCCCGTGTGGCCGTGGCCGTGCCGGCGGACGATACCCTCACCGACAGCCAGTTGATCGCCCTGAGCCAGGGCGGCAAGGCGCAGATCGTTCAGGTGATCCTGCCCAAGGACGATTGCAAGCTGCAGGAACAGGCGCTGCAAAACGCCCTGGGTCAGCTCAAGGGCCCCGCGACTCTGGTCAGCGGCATCGGCCCTGGCGCCGCCCTCGCCTGGCGCTGGCTGGCCACTCAGAACGATGACAAGGCCAACGCCATCTCCGTCGGCTTCGCCCTGGTGCAGGAAGGCTGCAAGGACCCGCTGCCGAAAACCGCCGCCCATGGCAACTGGCTGGTGGCGTGGAACGATAACCCTGACGATGAAAGCGCCAGCTTCGTACGCGATACACCGCGCGCCACCACCAGCATCAGCGACTACGACATCCATTACCCGCAAGTGCTGAACAACGAGCTGCGCAAGCAACTGGTGGGCTCAGACAACGGCGGCCTCGCCATCCCGGTGGTCGAAGTGCCCGCCGGTCAAGCCAAGGATACCGTCACGCTGTTCCTCTCCGGTGACGGCGGCTGGCGCGACCTGGACCGCGACGTGGCCGGTGAAATGGCCAAGATCGGCTACCCGGTCGTGGGCATCGACACCCTGCGCTACTACTGGCAGCACAAGAGCCCGGAACAGAGCGCCAAGGACCTCACCGAGCTGATGCAGCACTACCGACAGAAATGGGGCACCAAGCGCTTCGTGCTGACGGGCTATTCGTTCGGCGCCGACGTACTGCCGGCGATCTACAACCGCCTGCCGGAAAACGAACAGCAACGGGTCGATGCAATCATCCTGCTGGCATTCGCCCGCACTGGCAGCTTTGAAATCGAAGTGGAAGGCTGGCTGGGCAACGCCGGCAAAGAGGCCGCCACCGGTCCGGAAATGGCCAAGCTGCCACCGGAGAAAGTGGTGTGCATCTATGGCGCCGAAGAAGTCGACGAGAGCGGCTGCACCGACAAGACGGCGGTAGGTGAGGCGTTGAAATTGCCGGGCGGGCATCACTTCGATGAGAACTATCCAGCGCTGGCCAAGCGCCTGGTGGATATCATCGTCAAGCACCAGGCCAAAGCCGAGTAATGACGCAAAACCCAATGTAGAAGAGGGTTTATGTGGGAGGGGGCTTGCTCCCGATAGCGGAGGTGTCAGTCAATGATGTGTTGACTGATTCACCGCTATCGGGAGCAAGTCCCCTCCCACATTTGTTTGTGGTGAGGCTGAAATTTATCGCGGTTCGATGTGGGCAATCATCAGCTGCACGGTTTCATTGCCACGAAACTCGTTCACATCCAGCTTGTAGGCCAACTCCACCCAACGCACCGTCGGGTTCGGCCAGACCTCACGGTCCACCCCAAATGCAATGCCGTCGAGCTTCACCGAGCCGCATTCGCTCTTGAGCACCACTTTCAGGTGCCGCTCGCCCACCACGCGCTGCTCCACCAGCTGGAACACACCATGGAACACCGGCTCGGGAAAGTGCTGCCCCCACGGCCCGGCATGACGCAGCGCGCGGGCCAGTTCCAAGTGAAATTCTTCCACCGCCAGGGTGCCGTCGGTCAGCAGGCGACCGGTGAGGTCTTCTTCGCGCAGTTGCCGACGCACTTCGGCATCGAACGCCTGGGCAAACAACGGGAAGTTCGCCTCGGGCAATGTCAGCCCCGCCGCCATGGCGTGGCCGCCGTATTTGGCGATCAGGTTGGGATGCTGGCTGGCAACCACGGCCAGCGCGTCACGGATGTGAAAGCCCTGCACCGAACGGCCCGAGCCCTTGAGCAGGCCATCGCCCGCATCGGCGAACGCGATGGTCGGGCGAAAATAGCGCTCCTTCATGCGCGAGGCCAGGATGCCGATCACGCCCTGGTGCCACTCCGGGTCGAACAGGCACAAACCGTAGGGCATCGACTCCACCGGCAGGTCCTTGAGCTGGGCCAGGGCCTCGCGCTGCATGCCTTGCTCGATGGACTTGCGGTCCTGGTTCATGCCGTCCAGCTGTGCGGCCATTTCCCGGGCGGCGGCAATGTCGGTGGTGAGCAGGCATTCAATGCCCAGGCTCATGTCGTCCAGGCGGCCGGCGGCGTTGAGCCGTGGGCCTAGGATAAACCCCAGGTCGGTGGAGGTGATGCGCGCCGCGTCGCGCTTGGCCACTTCCAGGATCGCCTTGATCCCCGGCCGGGCGCGACCGGCGCGAATGCGCTCCAAGCCCTGATGCACCAGGATGCGGTTGTTGGCATCCAGCGGCACCACGTCGGCGACGCTGCCCAGGGCCACCAGGTCGAGCAGATCACCGATGTTCGGCTGCGGCTTGTTCGCGTACCAACCCAGGTCGCGCAAGCGCGCACGCAGGGCCATCAGCACATAGAAGATCACGCCGACGCCCGCCAGGGCCTTGCTGGGAAATTCACAGCCCGGCTGGTTCGGGTTGACGATCGCGTCGGCCGCCGGCAGTTCGTCACCTGGCAAGTGGTGGTCGGTGACCAGCACCTTGAGCCCCGCCGCCTTTGCCGCCGCCACGCCTTCGACGCTGGAAATGCCGTTGTCCACGGTGATCAGTAACTGCGGCTTACGCTGCAGCGCCACGGCGACGATTTCCGGGGTCAGGCCGTAGCCATACTCGAAACGGTTGGGCACCAGGTAGTCCACATGGGCCGCGCCGAGCAAGCGCAGGCCCAGGGTGCCCACGGTGCTGGCAGTGGCGCCATCGGCATCGAAGTCACCGACGATCAGGATGCGCTGGCGCTGCTCCAGGGCGACCACCAGCAAGTCCACCGCCGCGTCGATGCCCTTGAGCCGCTGATAGGGAATCAACTGCTTGAGGCTTTTATCCAGCTCGACCTCGGAGCGCACCCCGCGCGCAGCGTAAAGGCGGGTCAACAGCGGTGGCAGATCACCGAGAAACGGCAGGACAGCGGGCAACGGGCGGGGATCGATACGCATGGGACGGGATGGGATCTCTAGGGGGGATTTTTTAGCTTCAAGCTTCAAGCTTCAAGCTTCAAGCTTGCGGCTGCAACTCTTCAACCGCGCTCGCCAACCAGCCACTGCAATTGCACTTCATGCTGACCACGGTCGTCGGTGACGAAGATCGTGCCTTCACTGATCATCACGTCCCACTTGATCACCCGTGGCATGTCCTTGGCCAACACCTCAAGGATTTCCTGGGGCACGGCGGCGATGTGCACGTTCTTCAGGTTATTGGCCACAGGGACCACCTTGCCTTCCCACACACGCAGGCTGCCATAGGCCAGCAGGCTGGTGCGTTCGGTACGGCGCGAGCACCAGGTCAGGCGGTCGGCATCCGGCTGGCCGACTTCGATCCAGTGCAACACTCGGTCATCCAGGCTTTTTTCCCACAGGGCTGGCTCGTCAACATCCGACAGGCCGCGCCCGAACGCCAGTTGCTCGTTGTACCAGAGGGCGTAGGCCAGCAGGCGCACGGTCATGCGCTCTTCGGTTTCCGAAGGGTGGCGGGCGATGGTCTGTTTGACGCTCTCGTACACCGAACGATCAAGGTCGGTGAGGTTGAGTTCGAATTTGTAGGTCGTGGACGGCTGGGCCATGAACGGGCTTCTAGAGACAGGGAAAGGCGGCCAGTCTAACCGATGGAGAGCTCATTCAACGAATCCTGTGCTGCATCATCCTTATCCCTGAGCGGCGCGCCTATGTTAAAAGCATCACATCCCCTCCCCGCCCAGCGCAGACAAGGATCACCATGTCGTTTAATGCCAAGCCGCTTGCCGGCCTCAAAGTCATCGAACTCGGCACCCTCATCGCCGGCCCGTTTGCTTCGCGCATCTGCGCCGAGTTCGGCGCCGAAGTGATCAAGGTCGAGTCACCGGACGGCGGCGACCCGCTGCGTAAATGGCGCAAGCTGTATGAAGGCACTTCGCTGTGGTGGTTCGTGCAGGCGCGCAACAAGAAGTCGCTGACGCTGAACCTCAAGCATCCTGATGGCCTGGCGATTCTCAAGCAGTTGCTGGCAGACGCCGACATCCTGATCGAAAACTTCCGCCCCGGCGTGCTGGAAAAGCTCGGCCTGGGCTGGGAAACCCTGCATGCGTTGAACCCGAAACTGGTGATGGTGCGCCTGTCGGGCTTTGGCCAGACCGGCCCGATGAAAGACCAGCCAGGGTTCGGCGCGGTGGGCGAGTCCATGGGCGGGCTGCGCTATATCACCGGCTTCGAGGACCGCCCGCCGGTGCGCACGGGCATCTCCATCGGCGATTCCATTGCCGCACTGTGGGCGGTGATCGGCGCATTGATGGCGCTGCGTCATCGCGAGGTCAATGGAGGGCTGGGCCAGGTGGTGGATGTGGCGCTGTATGAAGCCATCTTCGCCATGATGGAAAGCATGATCCCGGAATTCGATGTATTCGGGTTTATCCGCGAGCGCACGGGCAACATCATGCCCGGTATAACACCGTCCTCGATCCACACCAGCGCCGACGGCAAGCACGTGCAGATCGGTGCCAATGGCGACGCGATTTTCAAGCGTTTCATGTCGGCCATCGGCCGTGAAGACCTGGCGAACGATCCGCAACTGGCCAGCAATGACGGGCGAGACAGCCGTCGCGACGAGCTGTACGGCGTGATTGATCGTTGGGTCAACTCGCTGCCGCTGGAGCAGGTGGTGGAGCAGTTGAACAAGGCCGACGTGCCCGCCAGCCGAATCTACAGTGCCGAAGACATGCTCGGCGATCCGCAGTTTCTCGCGCGGGAGATGTTCCTCAAGGCGCAGTTGCCGGGCGGCAAGGACTTCAAGATGCCGGGCATCGTGCCCAAGCTTTCGGATACGCCAGGCAGCTGCGAATGGGTCGGACCGCAATTGGGCGAGCACAATGGCGTGTTGCTGGCCGAGTTGGGTTATGACGCAGCGGCGATTGCCGGCCTGCGTGAGCGGGGCGCAATCTGACGTCGTGACAAATCGCGGGCAAAAAGAAACCCCGAAGTGTGGGGAGACACTTCAGGGTTAAACGTGGCCTTACAATGACCAGTACAACAAGCCACAAACACCGGAGCACAATGTTTGCTCTTGCTGTTACAAAATCTGACCGAGCATGCTGTGGGAAGTTTCCATCAATAAACAATTCTTCATGCCAGCGCCGCGCCACGTGTCTGGGCCGCGCTGCGCAGGGCAGCGATGACCGAGGGTTCCAGGCGCCCTTCGGCAATTTTGATGTCGCGCAACAGGCAATCCACCACATCCACCAGCAAACGTTTATCCATCAATTGCACCTGGTCGACTTCACGCTCGACCACGATGGCGCCGGAAGGATTCTTCACGGTCACCAGGCTCTCGCCCTGCACACCAGAGGTGGTCAGCGTAACCTGATAAGGGCTCAGTGCTTCGTCGAGCAATAGGCTGATACTTTCCATCTCGATCACCACTCAATAGTTCGGGAACAATCGTCTTAACGGGTGCTGCATCTATCCTAAGTGACTGGTTCTGACGTAGGAAAGTTCGCTTTTTCGTCTTTCAACGGTTGCAGGGGGATGACGAGACCAGCATGCGCTCGCAACATGACAAGCAAAAAACGGTGGCACATAACTGCTTACGCAATGGGCTGCTGTTTTGGGGTTTGCCGGGAGTTGAGGCTGGAGGTGAATCCTATACTCGGTGAGCGCTGCACGACTGAGCGCATGTCAAAAGGCCCTGATTGCGAAGGATCACTACGATGGCAGAACCCAATGAACAGCAGAACTCAACGGACAGAATGCATGCGGAGGTGTCGCGCATTTTTGCCGAGATTGCCCGGATGAATGCGGAGCAGAACAAACTCAACAAGGAATCCTTGAAGATAACCTGTGAAACGTTCTGGTACCCGGTGGCTATCGCGACGGGCTTTTACGCCGCTGTTGGCACGGTAATAGTAGTGGCACAGAAACTATTCTCGTGATGCTGATGTTTTTGCCGGGCAAAAGAGCGCATGTCAAAGGCCCTGTTGCGAAGGATGATTACGATGGTGGAAAACAAAGAGGAGCAGGCAACAATGGAGAGGATGCATGCCGATGTAAGGCGTATCTACGCCGAGATATCACGCATGCAGGCAGAGCGAGACAAGCTCAAGTCCGAGTCACTGAAGATAACCTGTGAAACGTTCTGGTACCCCATGGGGGTGGCGATGGCCGTAGTGGCAACCATTGCTTCAATCACCGGAGTGGCAATTAAACTGCTTATGTAATCAGGACGCTGCCGGGCCTGCCACACACAAAAACGCCGCTGACCTCAAGGAAGGGAAAGCGGCGTTTCGATTTTCGCGGAATGCCTTACAAAGGCTTGCCTCGATTGCCATGCTGGCTGACAAACGCCTGCACCGCCTTCAGGTCATTGGCCAGCACTGTGCAGCGCTCTTCACGCTCAAACAGGTCGGCCATGTGCTTGGGCAACTCCAGCGCCTTGCCAACGCCGGCCTTCTCCACCGCTTCCGGGAATTTGACCGGGTGCGCGGTGCCGAGGATCACCATCGGAATATCCAGGCTGCGACGGCATTCGCGCGCTGCCTTTACGCCGATGGCAGTGTGCGGGTCGAGCAGTTCACCGGTGCGGGCGTAGACTTCAGCGATGGTTTCGCAGGTTTGCGCGTCGTCCACGGCCAGGGAATCGAACAGCTTGCGGGTTTCGGTCCAGCGCTCCTGCTCGACGCTGAAACCGCCACCGCTCTTGAAGTTGCTCATCAGATCGGCAATGGCGGCTCCGTTGCGACCGTGCATATCGAACAGCAGGCGCTCGAAGTTCGACGAGACCATGATGTCCATCGACGGCGACAGCGTGGCGTGCAGGGTTTCCTTCACATACCCGTTGCCGCTCATGAAGCGGTGCAGGATGTCGTTGCGGTTGGTGGCGACGATCAACTGATTGATCGGCAGGCCCATGTTGCGCGCCAGGTAGCCAGCGAAAATGTCGCCGAAATTGCCGGTCGGCACCGAGAACGACACCGAACGCGCCGGCCCGCCCAACTGCAGCGAGGCATGGAAGTAGTAGACGATCTGGGCCATGATCCGCGCCCAGTTGATCGAGTTCACCGCTACCAGACGCGTACCTTTGAGGAAACTTTGGTCAGCAAAGCTGTTCTTGACCATTTCCTGGCAGTCATCGAAGTTGCCTTCGATGGCGATGTTGTGGATGTTCTCGCCAAAAATCGTGGTCATCTGCCGACGCTGCACCTCTGACACACGCTGATGCGGGTGCAGGATGAAAATGTCGACGTTCTCGCAGTGCTTGCAGCCTTCGATGGCCGCTGAACCGGTGTCACCGGAAGTGGCGCCCATGATCACCACGCGCTCGCCGCGCTTTGCCAGCACGTAATCGAGCAGACGACCCAACAGTTGCAGGGCGAAGTCCTTGAACGCCAGGGTCGGACCGTGGAACAGCTCAAGCACCCACTCGTTGCCGTCCAATTGGCGCAACGGTGCGATGGCACTGTGGGAAAACACGCCGTAGGTTTCTTCCAGGATCTTCTTGAAGTCCGCATCCGGGATGCTGCCGGTGACGAACGGGCGCATCACCCGGAACGCCAACTCGTGGTATGGCAGGCCCACCCACGAAGCGATTTCTTCCTGGGTGAAACGTGGCAGGTTTTCCGGCACGTACAGGCCGCCGTCGGTGGCGAGACCTGTCAGTAAAACGTCTTCGAAGTTCAGGGCCGGTGCCTGACCGCGGGTGCTGATATAACGCATGACTGGCTCCTCTACAACATTCTCGAACAGAGGCCGCCGTGCTCACGGGGCCCCTGGAACAGATCGGTTAATTCAAGTGTTCGACACGAATCCGTACCACCGGCCCCACCACGCCTTGCAGGGCTTCCATGGCGGCGATGGCTTCGTTGATATGCCGTTCGAGCACACGGTGGGTCAGCAGGATCATCGGCACCTGGCCGTTCTGCTCCTCGACTTCCTTCTGCATGATCGACTCGATGTTGATCCCGCGCTCCGACAGGATGCTGGCCACCTGGGCCAACACGCCCGGATGATCCTGGGCCTGGATACGCAGATAGTAGGCACTTTCGCACGCCTCGATCGGCAGGATCGGATGGGCCGACAGCGAGTCCGGCTGGAAGGCCAGATGCGGCACGCGGTTTTCCGGGTCGCTGGTCATGGCGCGGACCACATCCACCAGGTCGGCGATCACCGACGAAGCGGTCGGCTCCATACCGGCACCGGCGCCGTAGAACAGGGTGGAGCCAGCGGCGTCGCCGTTGACCATCACGGCGTTCATCACGCCGTTGACGTTGGCGATCAGGCGATCAGCCGGGATCAGCGTCGGGTGTACACGCAACTCGATACCTGCCGGGGTGCTGCGCGCCACGCCGAGGTGCTTGATGCGGTAGCCCAGGGCTTCGGCGTAATTCACGTCGGCGGTGGTCAGTTGGGTGATGCCTTCGGTGTAGGCCTTGTCGAACTGCAACGGGATACCAAAGGCGATGGAGGCCAGGATGGTCAGCTTGTGGGCGGCGTCGATGCCTTCCACGTCAAAGGTAGGATCAGCTTCGGCGTAACCCAGGGCCTGGGCTTCAGCGAGCACATCTTCAAAGGTACGGCCCTTCTCGCGCATCTCGGTAAGGATGAAGTTACCGGTGCCATTGATGATGCCCGCCACCCAGTTGATGCGGTTGGCGGACAGGCCTTCACGGATCGCCTTGATCACCGGAATGCCACCGGCCACGGCGGCTTCGAACGCAACGATCACACCCTTCTCGCGCGCCCTGGCGAAGATTTCGTTGCCGTGCACGGCAATCAGCGCCTTGTTGGCGGTAACCACGTGCTTGCCGTTTTCAATGGCCTTGAGCACCAGCTCGCGGGCCACGGTGTAGCCACCCACCAGCTCGATGACGATATCGATTTCAGGGTTGCTGGCCACGGCGAAGACATCGTTGGTCATCGCAATACCGGTCGTTTGGAACTGAGGCTTTGGCGAACGCGTGGCAATCTGCGCCACTTCAATCCCGCGACCTGCACGGCGGGAAATTTCCTCAGCATTGCGCTGAAGTACGTTAAAGGTGCCGCCACCGACGGTCCCTAACCCACAGATGCCTACTTTGACCGGTTTCACTGAAGAACTCCCCATGAAACGGCCGACGCTAGGTCGGCCGTGGAAAACAGCCGCACAACTGCGGCTTTCAATTAACGGCCCGCAGGTTTGGCGGCGAGCCCTGATCGTCGAAGATTCGACGATGCTGGTTTATTTGGCATTCAAAGCCAGTTTGGCAACTTGTGGTGCCGGCTGGTAGCCCGGAATCACCTGACCGTCAGCCAAAACGATGGCCGGTGTACCGTTCACGCCGATGGACTGACCAAGGGCAAACTGTTTGGAAACCGGGTTGGCGCATTTGGCGGCCTTGATTTCCTTGCCATCGACCATCTTGTCCATGGCAGCTTTCTTGTCGGCCGAGCACCATACCGCCTGCAACTGCTCGTCACCCGGCGAACCCAGGCCCTGACGCGGGAAGGCGACGTAACGCACTTCCACACCCAGCTTGTTCAGCGCCGGTACTTCAGCGTGAAGCTTGTGGCAATACGGGCAGGTGGTATCGGTGAACACAGTGATGTGGGTCTTGGTCTCGCCGATCGCCGGATACACCACGGTCTCAGCCACCGGAATGCCGTTGATCAACCTGGACACGCCCAGGCGTTCGGCTTTCTCGGTCAGGTTGACCGGTTTGCCGTCCTTGAGCTGGAACAGGTAGCCCTGGACGACGTACTGGCCGTCGGCACTGGCGTACAGCACGCGACTGCCCTTGAGCTTGACTTCATACAGGCCGGCCATTGGGCTGGCGCCGATGCTTTCGATGGGTGTGTCGAGCTGCAGGTTGGCCAGGCTCTTGCGAATGGCCTGCTCGGCGGCGTCATCGGCGAAGGCAACGCTGGAAACCAACGCAATGGCTGCGGCGGCAATAATCTGGATCAAGCGCATGGAAACTCCTGAGGGGCAGATGCAGGGACGGTGCAGTTACGCCGATTGGAAACTCGGGGGTGGACCGTCGCCTTTGCTAACCGGCAAAGCCTACCACAGTTGGGCCGCAGGGCAGCCCGTGGCGGCATAAATTGGGCGTTTTCAGCCCCTCGGGTGGTGCCTGGCATGCATATCCTGCAGGCGTGCCCGCGCAACGTGGGTGTAGATCTGGGTGGTGGACAAGTCGCTGTGGCCGAGCAGCATTTGCACCACCCGCAAATCGGCGCCGTGATTGAGCAAGTGGGTAGCAAAGGCGTGGCGCAAGGTGTGCGGCGACAGGGCCTTGCCGATCCCTGCGACCTTGGCCTGGTGCTTGATCCGATGCCAGAAGGTCTGTCGCGTCATCTGCTCACCGCGCTGGCTGGGGAACAGCACGTCGCTGGGACGCCCGCCGAGCAGTTCATGGCGCGCATCGCGCATGTAGCGCTCCACCCACACAATCGCCTCCTCGCCCATGGGCACCAACCGCTCCTTGCTGCCCTTGCCCATCACCCGCAGCACACCCTGACGCAGGTTGACCTGCTCCAGGGTCAGGCTGATCAGCTCGGTCACCCGCAGGCCGCACGCGTAGAGCACCTCCAGCATGGCACGGTCACGCTGACCGATGGCTTCGCTCAGGTCGGGGGCGGCGAGCAAGGCGTCGACGTCGGCCTCCGACAGCGACTTGGGCAATGGCCTGCCCAGTTGCGGCATGTCGATCTGCAGGGTCGGGTCGAGGGCGATAAGCTTTTCCCGCAGCAAATAACGGTAAAAGCCACGTACGCCCGAGAGGAAACGTGCGGTGGAACGCGGCTTGTAATTCTGCTCCAGGCGCCAGGCGAGGTGATCGAGGATCAGCTCACGGCCGGCGTTGATCAGCTCGAGGTGTTTCTCCTGCAGCCAGCCGTTGAACAAGGCCAAGTCGCTGCGGTAGGCCTGGCGAGTGTTGTCCGACAGGCCTTTTTCCAGCCAGAGGGCGTCGAGGAAGCGGTCGATCAGAGGGTGGTCGATGGCGGGCATGGGGGCTCAGGCTGGTGGCGGTGGTGTCGGGTAGATCCTATCGCAGGCAAGCCAGCTCCCACACTTGAATATGTTTACACATCAACATGTGGGAACTGGCTTGCCTGCGATAGCTGCGACTCGGTTTCGGGCCAGTCAACAAATCGCGGGCACAAAAAAGCAGCCCGAAGGCTGCTTTTTTCTGCATCGGAACGCTGGACTTAAGCCAGTTTTTCCTTGATGCGAGCTGCTTTACCGGACAGGTCACGCAGGTAGTACAGCTTGGCTTTACGTACGTCACCGCGACGCTTGACGGCCATGCTGTCGATCTGCGGGCTGTAGGTCTGGAAAGTACGCTCTACGCCAACACCGTTGGAGATTTTACGAACGGTGAAAGCACTGTTCACACCACGGTTACGCTTGGCGATTACCACGCCTTCGAACGCTTGCAGACGCGAACGGTCGCCTTCCTTCACTTTCACCTGAACGACAATGGTGTCGCCCGGGGCAAAGGTAGGGATCTCTTTGGTCATCTGCTCTGCTTCGAGTGCAAGGATGATTTTGTTAGTCATGCTGTGCTCCTAAGGTAAGTCAATGGACCTACCATCGATACGTTTAACTATCGTCCCGCGCGAGGATGTATTCCTCGAGCAGCTTCTTCTCTTCTCCAGAAAGCGAGCGGCTATCCAGAAGATCGGCGCGTCGTTCATAGGTCCGACCAAGGGACTGCTGTAAACGCCAACGCCGGATGTGTGCGTGATTGCCACTTAGCAACACGTCGGGAACACGCTGATCCGCATACACCTCCGGGCGGGTGTAGTGCGGGCAATCCAGCAAACCATCCGTGAAGGAATCTTCCTCCGCGGAGTCCGCATGCCCTAAAGCTCCAGGCAGCAGCCGTGTAACCGCATCTATCAGGACCATCGCCGGCAGCTCACCGCCAGACAGGACATAGTCCCCAATCGACCACTCTTCATCGACATGAGCGTCAATAAAACGCTCGTCAATGCCTTCATAGCGACCGGCAATCAGGATCAATGCTTCCTCATTCGCCAGTTCGCGGACCCCAGCCTGTTTCAGCTGACGGCCTTGAGGGGACAGGTAAATTACCTTCGCCTTCTCCCCGGCAGCTGCCTTGGCCTGAACCAGTGCGTCTTCCAGGGGCTTGATCTTCATCACCATGCCCGGGCCACCGCCAAATGGGCGGTCGTCCACAGTGTGATGCCGATCCGTCGTGTAGTCTCGCGGGTTCCAACAGGTGAGCTGCAACAGCCCCTGTTTCACCGCCCGACTGGTGATGCCGTACTCACTGATGGCGGAAAACATCTCGGGAAACAAACTGATCACTTCAATGCGCAAATTAGCCACGCCTAGAAGTCCGCGTCCCATTCCACCTTCATCTCGCCTGCGGCCAGATCGACGGCCAACACGCAGTGCCCGGTATAGGGCAACAGCCGTTCGCGATCATCCAGGCTGCCAGCGCAAGGCTTGACCACCATTACATCATTGGCGCCGGTTTCCAGAAGGTGATCGATTTTCCCGAGCAATTGCCCCAGTTGATCAATAACCTTCAGACCTTCCAGCTGGTACCAGTAGTACTCGCCGTCGGTCAATTCAGGGAACAGGTTGCGCGGCACGCAGATCTCATAACCGGCCAGAAGACGAGCTTCTTCACGATCATCAAGACCCTTGAGCTTTGCGACCAGGAACTTGTCGCTCCCGCGTCCACTGACCAGCTCGACCTGTTTCACACTACCTTCGCGCTTGAGCGTCCAGGTCTTGTACTGCAACAGGTTTTCAGTCGGATCAGTAAAGGAATACACCTTCACTTCGCCGCGAACGCCATGAACAGAGTAAATCTTGCCGATAACGATCAAATCATCAGCAACAGTTGGCGTCGCGTTCATATTGCTCAGGCTGCGGCCTTAGCCGAGTCCTTCAACAACTTTGCAACGCGCTCGGATGGCTGTGCACCCACGCTCAGCCAGTAGGCTACGCGCTCTTGGTTCACGGACAGACGAACTTCTTGACCACGAGCGATCGGGTTGAAGAAACCAACCTGTTCCTTGTGCGAACCGTCGCGCGGGTTGCGGCTGTCGGTTACGGTCAAGTGGTAAAACGGGCGCTTTTTGGAGCCGCCAAGGGCAAGACGGATTGTTAGCATGTGAACATCGTTCCTGTAGTCGGTGCTGCAAATCTAAATGCACAGCGGGCATAGGTGCCCGAAAGGCCGCATATTCTAAGGAATATCCGGACTTTTGCAAATGTCTTTTTCCGGCGCCTACCCGCGTGCCATTCAGATCTGCTATAGAGCCGTCGTTAAAAACGGCGAGTCAGCCCCCGCCAACGGCGGGTTTGCTGGAGATCCCACATCCCTGTGGGTCGGAGCGCACGCTGTGCCTGCGCTCGAATACTTTACATTTTCGGCATGCCGCCGCCGGGCAACATACCGCCCATGCCGCGCATCATCTTGGCCATTCCGCCCTTGGCGGAGAATTTCTTCATCATCTTCTGCATCTGCTTGTGCTGCTTGATCAAGCGACCGATGTCCTGCACCTGAGTGCCGGAGCCCATGGCGATCCGACGCTTGCGCGAACCGCTGATCAGCTCAGGGTCGCGGCGCTCGGCCGGGGTCATGGAATTGATGATGGCTTCCATCTGCTTGAACTGCTTCTCTGCCGCGCCCTGGGCATTGCCCATCTGCGCCAGGTTCACACCGCCGATGTTCGGCAGCTTGTCCATCAGGCCACCAAGGCCGCCCATGTTCTTCATCTGCTGCAGCTGATCGCGGAAGTCTTCGAGATCGAAGCCCTTGCCCTTCTTCAGCTTCTTGGCCAGCTTGTCGGCCTTGTCCTTGTCGAGGGTGGCTTCGGCCTGCTCGATCAGGCTGAGCACGTCGCCCATGCCGAGGATGCGCGAAGCGATACGCTCAGGGTGGAACGGCTCGAGCGCTTCGCTCTTCTCGCCCATACCGATGAACTTGATCGGCTTGCCGGTGATGGCACGCACCGACAGCGCGGCACCGCCACGGGCATCGCCGTCGACCTTGGTCAGGATCACGCCGGTCAGCGGCAGCGCATCACCAAAGGCCTTGGCGGTGTTGGCCGCATCCTGGCCGGTCATGGCGTCGACCACGAACAGTGTCTCGACCGGGTTGATCGCGGCATGCAGCGCCTTGATCTCGCCCATCATCTCTTCGTCGATGTGCAGGCGACCGGCGGTGTCGACGATGACCACGTCGATGAACTTCAGTTTGGCTTCTTTAATAGCTGCGTTGGCAATGTCGACCGGCTTCTGGCTCAGGTCCGACGGGAAGAAGGTCACGCCCACTTCGCCCGCGAGCATTTCCAGCTGTTTGATGGCGGCCGGACGGTAGACGTCAGCCGACACCACCATTACCGACTTCTTTTTGCGTTCTTTAAGGAAACGCGCCAGTTTGCCGGCCGTGGTGGTTTTACCCGCGCCCTGCAGACCGGCCATCAGCACGACGGCCGGCGGCACGGCGCTGAGGTTCAGGTCTTCATTGGCGGCGCCCATCAGGCTTTCGAGTTCGGCCTGGACGATCTTCACGAACGCCTGGCCCGGGGTCAGGCTGCGCGACACCTCAGTGCCGACCGCACGTTCCTTGACCGAGTTGACGAAGTCCTTGACCACCGGCAGGGCGACGTCGGCTTCCAGCAACGCCATGCGCACTTCGCGCAGGGTGTCTTTAATATTGTCCTCGGTCAGCTTGGCCTTGCCGGTAACGTGGCGCAGCGTCTGCGAGAGGCGGTCAGTCAGGTTTTCAAACATGCGCGATCCTTTCAGGCCCCATTCATCGAAATGCTTTGGTAGACCGAGGTAATGACGGCCCAGGCTGTGGTAAATCGCTATTAAAAACAGCGCTCGGCGAGCCTGCGGCGTGGGCAGGTCGCGGATTATAGCGAAGACTGCGCCCATGCACACCCGCTGTCTGGCCCGGGAGTCTTTCGTGCAACGTCTGTGTATGCCAAACTCAGCGCCTTTCGGGCTTTCCTTTCAGGATTTATGCTTCCCTTGTCACCCAGTTTGCTACCCAGTCTCGCCGCCGCCATCCTGTATGCCGCTGCGACCCTCTACCAGGGCACTCGCCTGGCCAAATGCGTCAAGGCCGACAAACGCCTGCTGGCAGGCCTTGGCGGCCTCGCCCTGGTGGCGCACGTCGCCAGCCTGTTTACCCACCTGATGACGCCGATCGGCCTGGGCCTGGATTTTTTCAGCGCCGCCAGCCTGATCGCGGCGGCCGTGATCGGTCTGACGCTGATCGCCTGCACGCGCATCCCGGTGGAAAACCTGCTGGTGCTGCTCTTCCCGCTGGGCATGCTCACAGTGCTGCTGGCGCAGTTCGCCCCCACCGGCACGGTGCAGGTGATCGATGAAGAGCCGGGCATCCTGTCGCATATCCTGCTGTCCATCCTGGCCTACGGCATGTTCACCATCGCGGTGTTCCAGGCCCTGCTCCTGCTGCTGCAGGACCACCAGCTCAAACATAAACACCCTTCTGGCCTGATCAAGAACTTCCCGCCGCTGCAAACCATGGAAAGCCTGCTGTTCGGGTTCCTGTGGGCCGGCTGGACGCTGCTGTCGCTGTCGCTGATTTCCGGCTGGCTGTTCGTCGAGAACCTGTTTGCCCAGCACCTGGTGCACAAGACCCTGCTGGCGTGCCTGGCCTGGGTGGTGTTCAGCGTGCTGCTGTGGGGCCGCAACCGCCTCGGCTGGCGCGGGCACAAGGCAATCCGCTGGACCCTGGCCGGTTTCTGCCTGCTGATGCTGGCCTATTTCGGCAGCAAGCTGG
Organism: Pseudomonas trivialis; assembly: GCF_036864995.1. NCBI lineage: Bacteria > Pseudomonadati > Pseudomonadota > Gammaproteobacteria > Pseudomonadales > Pseudomonadaceae > Pseudomonas > Pseudomonas trivialis. Next base: position 4,347,428 of record NZ_CP142151.1, read on the forward strand.
TTCGTGAATACATCCTGCATATCTGACGGGCAGCACACATGGACAACTTGCCCCTGGGGCCGATGCTCGCGGTAATCGCCCTGCTGGTGTTATGGGCGGCGCTGTTTACCGCCATCGAAGCCGCCCAGCAGCACCTGCTGGCCCTGCGCCCCGGCACACGCCAGGGTGACAAGGCGGCCGCACGCCTGAACTTCCCGCGCAACAGCCTGATCCTGTGCAACACCCTGTGCCGGGGCGTGGTGGTGATTCTCTGCACCCTGCTGGCGATTTATGCGTGGGCGCAAAACGGCCCCTGGCTCGGCTCGGCGATCTCCAGCGCCCTGCTGCTGGTGCTGGCCGACTACCTGCCCCGCGCCCTGGCCATCCGCCATCCTCAGACAGTGCTGGGGTTTGGCAATGTGCTGCTGGGCGTGCCGCTGAAACTCCTCTACCCACTGGCCTGGCTGCTCAATGGCCTGAGCTTGCTGCTACTGCGCCCGTTTGCGCGCAAACCCGGCGTGGTGAAACACAGCGATGACCCACTGCCCGATCATGACGACGAGCCACAAGCCGACACCGATGAAGACCGCACCCCTGGCATGCCCGGTATCCATGCGCTGGACAACATCACGGTGAATGACATCCTGGTGCCGCGCAGTGAAGTGGACGGCATCAACCTGGATGATTCGATCGACGAGATCATCGAGCAGTTGCGCAACACCCTGCGCACCCGACTGCCGGTGTTTCACAGCGACATCAACCAGGTCGAAGCCGTGCTCAATACTCGGCAGATCCAGCACCTGTTGCCCGACGCCAGCCTGAGCAAGGACGCGCTGCTGGCCGCCTGCCACGAACCTTACTTCGTCCCGGAAAGCACGCCACTGCAACTCCAGTTGCTGAACTTCCACAAGCAACAGCGGCGCCTGGGCATGGTGGTGGATGAGTACGGCGAAGTGATGGGCATCGTCACCCTGGAAGATATCCTCGAAGAAATCGTCGGCGAGTTCGAGAGCGAGCAAAGCTCGGACAACCCGCATATCGAGGCCCAGACCGATGGCCGCTACATCATTGACGGCGCCGCCTCTATCCGCGACCTGAACAAGAGCCTGACCTGGCACCTGCCCAGCGACGGCCCCAAGACCCTCAACGGCCTGGTGACCGAAGCACTGGAGACCATTCCGGATTGCGCGGTGTGCCTGAAGATCGGCCGGTACCGCCTGGAGATCCTCGAGACCGAAGACAACAGGGTCAGCAAGGTGCTGATCTGGCACACCAGCCGCGTGCCCGTCGCTGTCTGACAAAACACAACCTGTGGGAGGCCTGCCCCCTCCCGCACGGGTATTTGCGGTAGCTGATGCCACGCTGTTGTTCCTATAATCCCCGCGAGCCCCGCCCACCCAGTCCTATGGGTGTTCGACCAATAACAACGACCGCCAGGGATACCTCATGACCACCACGTATAACGAGGCAGCGCCTGCCGCCCCGAGCAATTCGACCGCACGGGTTGCCACCGCAAGCATCGTCGGCACCGCCATCGAGTTCTACGACTTCTATATCTACGCCACCGCAGCTGCACTGGTGATCGGTCCGGTGTTCTTCCCGCAGACCTCCGGCACCGCACAGATGCTCGCGTCGTTCCTGACCTTCGGCATCGCCTTTATCGCCCGCCCACTGGGCTCGGCGCTGTTCGGCCACTTCGGTGACCGCATCGGCCGCAAGTCCACGCTGGTCGCGTCGCTACTGCTGATGGGCGTGTGCACCACGCTGATCGGCTTGCTGCCCGGTTACGACAGCATCGGTGCCTGGGCGCCGATTCTGCTATGCGTGCTGCGCTTCGGCCAGGGCCTGGGCCTTGGCGGGGAATGGGGCGGCGCGGCGTTGCTGGCCACTGAGAACGCACCCAAAGGCAAGCGCGCCTGGTTTGGCATGTTCCCGCAACTGGGTCCGTCAATCGGCTTCCTGGCGGCCAACGGTCTGTTCCTGATTCTGGCGATGAGCCTGAACGACGAGCAGTTCCGCAGTTGGGGCTGGCGTATTCCATTCATCCTCAGCGCGGTGCTGGTGATGGTCGACCTGTACGCTCGCCTGAAGCTGCATGAAACCCCGGTGTTCGCCAATGCCGTCGCCAAACAGGCGCCGGTGAAAGTGCCCCTGGTGGAACTGTTCAGCCAACATTGGCTGCCGGTGCTGCTGGGCGCTGCGTCGATGGTGGTGTGCTATGCGCTGTTCTATATCACCACGGCGTTTTCCCTGAGCTACGGGGTGTCGACACTGGGCTACAGCCGCGAAACCTTCCTCGGTCTGCTGTGCTTTGCGGTGCTGTTCATGGGGCTGGCGACACCGCTGGCGGCGCTGGCCAGTGATCGCTACGGGCGCAAGCCGGTGTTGATCGTCGGCGCGATCCTGACGATGCTGTCGGGCTTCACCATGGAGCCGCTGCTGACCCAGGGTTCGACCTGGGGGGTCGCGTTGTTTCTGGCCCTGGAGCTGTTCCTGATGGGGGTGACGTTCGCCCCGATGGGCGCGCTGCTGCCGGAGCTGTTCCCGACCCGCGTGCGTTATACCGGCGCTTCGGCTGCGTATAACCTGGGTGGCATCGTGGGGGCTTCAGCGGCACCGTTCTTCGCGACCAAGCTGGTGGCGATGGGCGGGCTGAGTTATGTGGGCGGGTATGTGTCGGCGGCGGCGTTGATCAGCTTGATTGCGGTGCTGTGCCTGAAAGAGACGCGGGATAATGATCTGAACAAGGTGGCCTGACAGACCGCTATCGGGAGCAAGCGCCCTCCCACATTTGATCGGGTTCACAGGGTTAGATGTGTGAATACATTCAAATGTGGGAGGGGGCTTGCTCCCGATGCTTTTAGAGCTCTACAACAACAGCCTGAGCAGCACGGGTGGCTTTGGCCCGAGCCGCTTCAATCGACTCATCCCGCGCCAACGCCACACCCATGCGGCGCTGGCCATTCACCTCCGGTTTGCCAAACAACCGCAACGCCGTATCCGGCTCGCTCAGCGCAGCACCGAGGTTGGCAAATGCGGTCTGCGTCGACTGCCCTTCCACCAGAATCACCGCCGACGCCGACGGGCCGAACTGACGAATCAACGGAATCGGCAGGCCAAGAATGGCGCGCGCGTGCAGGGCAAACTGCGACAGGTCCTGGGAAATCAGGGTCACCAGGCCAGTGTCATGGGGGCGCGGCGACACTTCGCTGAACCACACCTGATCGCCCTTGATGAACAACTCCACACCAAACAGACCGCGACCGCCCAGGGCCTCGGTCACCGCTTTGGCAACGCGTTCGGATTCGGCCAGGGCCACCGGGCTCATGGCCTGGGGCTGCCAGGATTCCTGATAGTCGCCCTTCTCCTGACGATGACCGACCGGCGCGCAGAACGTGGTACCGCCGATGTGGCGCACGGTCAGCAGGGTGATTTCGTAGTCGAAGTCGATAAAGCCCTCGATGATCACGCGGCCCTTGCCGGCACGCCCGCCTTCCTGCGCGTAATCCCACGCCTGGCGCACATCCTCGGCGCTGCGCAACAGGCTCTGGCCCTTGCCCGACGAACTCATCACCGGCTTGACCACACACGGGAAGCCCAGGTCCTGCACGGCCTGGCTGTAGTCTTCGAAGGTGTCGGCGAAGTGATACGGCGAGGTCGGCAGATCCAGTTCTTCGGCGGCCAGACGACGGATGCCTTCACGGTTCATGGTCAGCGAGGTGGCACGCGCGGTCGGGATCACGGTGAAGCCTTCGGCTTCCAGCTCAACCAGGGTGGCGGTGGCGATGGCTTCGATTTCCGGCACGATGAAGTGCGGTTTTTCCGCCTCGATCACCGCACGCAGGGCCGCGCCGTCGAGCATGTTGATCACATGGCTGCGATGCGCCACCTGCATGGCCGGCGCGTTGGCGTAGCGATCCACGGCAATCACTTCAACGCCCAGGCGTTGCAGCTCGATCACCACTTCCTTGCCCAGCTCACCGCAGCCACACAGCATTACGCGGGTCGCGGTCGGCGACAATGGAGTTCCGATTCGGGTCATCTCAGGTCCTCAGGGGAGCGGATCATGGGGAGAAAGGCCGGCATTTTACATGAACTGTAAAAATTGGCCTCAGTTGGCGACAGCCCGTTTACGCAGACGCCAGGCCATGATCAACCACACCACCGTGACGCCGGCGAATTTCGACACCAGCGCCGTGCCTGCCACGGCCGGGGTCAGCGCGCCGATCAGGCCGAAGAAGATAAAGGTATCCAGAGGAATGCTCAGCGCCGAACTGATCCACAGACGATCATGCAACGGCCGTTTGGTGATGCTGAACACCAGCCAGTCGATGCATTCGGACACCGCGAACGCCGTGGCACTGGCAAGAGCGATGGACGGGTCGGAGGTGATGTAGGACAGCACCAGCGCGGCCAGCATGGCAATGATCGCACCGTGGCCGAAGCGGGTTTGCACCATGTCGCGCAGGATGAACACCAGCCCGCCCCAGGCGGACCAGATGACGTCCAGGTGCGGAGCGGTGGAGAAGGCGAAGTTGATCAGCACGACGCTGCTGATGTAGGCGATCAGGAAGAGCATGGGGTAGAGCCTGTGGGTCATTAAGTTGTCAGAGAAGGCCTCATCGGGAGCAAGCCCCCTCCCACATTTGATCGGGTTCACCTAGTTGGATTTGTGAATACATTCAAATGTGGGAGGGGGCTTGCTTCCGGTGGCGGTCTGTCAGGCGCCGGATTTCCCCGGCATCATAAACACCAACCCACCGGCCACCGCCCGCTCATGACACAACCCCAGCACCACCCGGCGCTCGGCATTGTCCATGCGGCTCCAGCGCGTAATCTCATCCACCGTGCGCTGGCAGCCGGTACAGACATCGTCATCGTCCAACGCGCAGATACTCACACACGGCGAAGCGACAGGACGCTCGACCGGGTTCATGCCTGCTGCTCGGCCAGGTCGCGCGCATACCGCTGCGCGTTATGCACATAGTGCGCAGCGCTGGCTTCGAGCATGCGCTTCTGCGCCTCGGTCAGCTCACGCACCACCTTGCCCGGCGAGCCCATTACCAACGAGCCGTCGGGAATTTCCTTGCCCTCACCGATCAGCGAATTGGCGCCGATGATGCAGTGCTTGCCAATTCTGGCACCATTGAGAACCACCGCGTTAATGCCGATCAGGCTGTAATCATCGACGCTGCAGCCGTGCAGCATGGCGTTATGGCCGATGGTCACGCCGGTGCCCAGGGTCAGCGGGTAGCCCATGTCGGTGTGCATCACGCTGCCATCCTGCACATTGCTGTTCCTGCCGATCAGGATCAGTTCATTGTCGCCGCGCAACACCGCGTTGAACCACACGTTGGCGCCCTCCTCCAGCTTGACCTTGCCCACGAGTGTGGCATTGGGTGCCACCCAGCTGTCGGGGTGCGTCTCGACGCGGGCGTCGCCCAGGCGGTATTTCATGGTGTGTCCTCGCGGCTTGCCATTCAGGTGATGGCTTAGATATTGATGAAGCTCTTGGGCGGCTGGTGCAGGCTGATCCTGGCGTCGTCATAAAGCAGGTTGATCAGCTCGACGATCATGATGGCGGTCAGCCCCCAGATCTTGTACTCGCCAAAGCGGTAGCTCGGCACGTACCAACTGCGGCCCTGATAATCGATGCGATGGGTGTGTTCGCGCGGGTCCTGGCGGAAAAAATCCAGCGGCACGCTGAAAACAGCGGCAATCTCGGCGTCGTTGGCCAGGTACTCGACGTAATCGGGAACCACCCCCACATAAGGCGTAACGCGAATGCCATGCAGGGAAATCAGCGGGCTCAAGGGGCCGATCACTTCCACCAGGCCCGGCGGCAGGCCGATTTCCTCTTCGGCTTCGCGCAGCGCGGTGAAAATCAGGTCCGGGTCTTCGGGGTCACGGCGCCCGCCGGGAAACGCGACTTCGCCGCCATGGGTCGACAGCCCGCTGGCGCGCAGGGTCAGGATCAGCTCGGGTTCGTCGCTGCGGGTGATGGGCACCAGCACCGCGGCCTCGGGGAACCGCCCGTCGGTCTCCAGCGTGTGCGGCGTGTGATTGCTTACCCGGCGAAGTAGCTCGTCCAGCATGAGTCATCTCGGTCTGTTGGCTACCTTGCATCATGCACCAAAGCGTGCGGGCGCCCAACCCCAAAACCGCAGGCGTGTCGTGAAACGACAACTTGCAGGAACGCCCGGCACCAAGCCAAGATGCACGCAATCTCCAGGAACCCGAGCATGAACTTCTGCAGCCAGTGCGGTAAACCGGTCACCCAACGCATCCCAGATGGCGACGCGCACCTGCGTTTTGTGTGCGATCACTGCCACACCATCCACTATCAGAACCCCAATATCGTGGCCGGCACACTGCCGGTATGGGGCGACAAAGTGCTGCTGTGCCGCCGTGCCATCGAGCCACGCCTGGGTTACTGGACCCTTCCCGCAGGCTTCATGGAAAACGGCGAGACCGTGGAACAGGCCGCCGTGCGCGAAACCTTCGAAGAAGCCTGCGCGCGCATAAGCAACCTGCAGATCTACACCCTGATCGACGTGCCTCATATCAGCCAGGTGCATATTTTCTACCGCGCAGAACTCGTCGACCTGGACTTTGCCGCCGGCATCGAAAGCCTTGAGGTAAAGCTGTTCGACGAGGCCGATATCCCTTGGTCCGAACTGGCTTTCCGCACGGTGGGGCGTACCCTGGAATGCTTTTTTGCCGACCGTCTGCAACGGGCTTTCCCCGTGCGCAGCGAAGCGGTACCGCCCATGTCCAACACCGCCCGGTCCTGATCCGGCCCCCAGGAAATCGTGTCAATGCGTTGGTTGCTCGCTCTGCTCTGCCTGTCGTTCGCCTCGCTGTCACCGGCGTCCACCCTGGAAACCCTGGGCGGCAAACCGGTGGAGAAGGTCCTGGTGCTCAAGTCTGCCCACCAATTGCAGTTGATCAACGACGGCAAGCCCCTCAAGACCTACCGCATCTCCCTGGGCAAGAACCCCAAGGGCCACAAGCTGATCGAGGGCGACCGCCGTACACCGGAAGGTTTTTACTGGCTCGACTGGCGCAAGGTCAGCGACCGCTACAACCTGGCCATGCACATTTCCTATCCCAATATCAGCGACGCCGCCCGCGCCCGCCGCGAAGGCGTAAAACCCGGCAGCATGATCATGATCCACGGCACCCCCGACACCGCAGACTACCCGGAGCAGTGGTTCCACACCCTGGACTGGACCGATGGCTGCATCGGCATGCGCAACGTCGACATGCGCGAGGTCTGGAACCTGGTCAAGGACGGCACCCTGATCGAGATCCGGCCCTGATCTTCAACCGCTCGTAAAATAATTCGAAATAATTTCCTGCTCCTGACAGCGCCTGCCGGTGAATACCAGTTCACCGCGCGGGCTTGCGTCGTTCTGCGCGTCATAAAGACCTCTCTAATACCACTTGCTGCCAGGCCCCAATACAGGGCTCTGAAACCGGTGCTTGCACGGTTTTGGGTGCATTGACATGGTATCTAAGTGGTATTAGTTTCCGGCCAATACCGGGCGACAACATTCCAAATAACGCATCGGACACTCACCCATGAATCCCATCCTGGCCCTGCGCCCCGACGACACGCAATCCACGCCGCTGTACCTGCAACTGGCCCGTAACCTGGAAGCGGCCATCCATGCCGGCGAGTGGAAATCCGAACAGGCCTTGCCCTCCGAGCGCGTACTCAGTGAGCAGTTGAGTATCTCGCGGGTCACTGCACGCAAAGCCCTGCAAGTGCTGTTTGCCCAGGGTCTGATCCGCCGCAGTCAGGGCTCCGGCACCTTTATCACGCCGCGCCTGGAACAACCGCTGTCGCGCCTCTCGGGCTTCAGCGAAATGCTGCGCCTCAAGGGCTTTGTGCCCAGCTCGCACTGGCTGGAGCGCGATATCACCCCACCGACCCACGAAGAGCTGATCCGCCTCGCCCTGTCGCCCACCGACAAGGTCGCGCGCCTCAAGCGTTTGCGCAAAGCCGATGACACCGTCATGGCCATCGAGATGACCACCCTCCCCGCCTCGGTGCTGCCACAGCCGCACACCTTGGGCAATTCGCTCTACGAATACCTGGAAGGCATCGGCAAGCCCATCGTGCGCGCCCTGCAGCATGTGCAGGCGATCAATGCGTCGGACGAGTTCGCCGCCCTCGTGGGCATCGCCCCCGGCACCGCCATGCTGCTGATGTCCCGGGTCGGCTATACCGCCGACAACACGCCGATTGAGATCACCGACACCTACTGCCGCAACGACTACTACGACTTTGTCGCAGAGCTGCGCCGCCATGACTACTCCGCTGAACTGCGACTCTAGAGAACTGCCCATGTCCGAAGACAACATCCTCACACCCCTGGGCTGGATTCGCGGCCGCCTGGTGCACGAAAACGGCCGGGTGAGCGCCATCCAAGGCACGCCCTGTGACCCGGCCCACAATGACCTGCCTTACCTGCTGCCGGGTTTTATCGACCTGCATGTGCACGGCGGCGGCGGGGCCGACATCATGGAAGGTGCAAGCGCCTTCGAGACCATCACCCGCACCCACGTGCGCTTTGGCACCACCTCACTGCTGGCCACTACCATGACCGCGCCGGTGGAAGAAATTACCCGCGTACTCGGCCAGCTCGGCACCTTCTGCGAACAACGCCCCACCGGCAGCGCGCGGGTGCTCGGTGTGCACCTGGAAGGGCCCTACATCAACCCGGGCAAACTCGGTGCCCAGCCCAACTTCGCCCACACCGCGTTGATGGCCGAAGTGGAGGCCTACCTCGCCCTGGCGCCGATCCGCGTGATCACCATCGCGCCGGAAATCGCCGGCCACGCGGCGTTGATCCGCGCGCTCAGCGAACGCGGCGTGCGCATGCAGGTCGGCCACACCCTGGGCAGCTACGAAGAAGGCGTGGCCGCCCTCGAAGCCGGCGCCACCAGCTTCACCCATTTGTACAACGCCATGAGCCCGCTGCATCACCGCGAACCCGGCATCGTCGGCGCCGCGCTGGCCCACGCCCAATACGCCGAGCTGATCCCGGACCTGCTGCATGTGCACCCCGGCGCCATGCGCGTGGCCCTGCGTTCGATCCCGTGCCTGTACTGCGTGACCGACTCCACCGCCGCCGCCGGCATGCCCGACGGCGAATACAAGCTGGGCAGCCACACCGTGACCAAATGCCTGGGCGGCGTGCGCCTGGCCGACGGCACCCTGGCCGGCAGCACGCTGACCATGGATCAGGCGCTGCGCAACCTGGTGAAAATCGGCCTGCCCATCAGCGAAGCCTCACAACGCCTGTCGCAATTTCCAGCGGACTACCTGGGCCTGCAGGCGCGCGGCCGCCTGCAACCCGGCAGCTTTGCCGACTGCGTGCGCCTGGACCGCGCCCTGACCCTCACCGACGTAATGGTCGAAGGAGAAACCATTGACTTCAAAATGCTTGAGGAGGCCCTGGCCTCCGCTGATGCCGTCGCCGCGCAACTGCAACGCCTCGGCGCGCCACTGGAGAACATCGCCGAGCGCCTGCGCCGGCAGCCGCCGCAGGTGGCGCTGACCATCGCCCGCGGCAGTTCCGACCATGCCGCCAGCTACTTCGCCTACCTCGCCATGCAGCATGTGGGCATCCCGGTGGCGTCGCTGCCGATGTCAGTGGTGACCCTGTTGCAGGCGCCGTTGCAGGTCAGCGGCCAGGTGGCGTTCGGTTTCTCGCAGTCGGGGCAGAGCCCGGACCTGGTCGATAGCCTGCGCCTGCTGCGCAAGCGCGGGGCCTTGAGTATCTCGCTGGTCAACGCCGAGGACTCGCCGCTGGAAGCCGCCTGCGAATTCCATGTGCCACTGTGCGCCGGGCCGGAACTCAGCGTGGCGGCGACCAAAAGCTTTATCGCCACCCTCAGCGCCAGCGCGCAGTTGATCGGGCACTGGAGCCAGGAAGCCGATTTGCTGCGATCCTGCCGCGCCCTGCCCGACGAGCTGCGTGCCGCCGCGAAGCAGGATTGGACACTCGCCATCGACGCCCTCAAAGGCAGCCAGCGCCTGATGGTGATCGGTCGTGGCGCCGGTTTTGCCATCGCCCAGGAGGCCGCGCTCAAGCTCAAGGAAACCTCGGCGATCCAGGCCGAAGCCTTCAGCAGCGCCGAAGTGCGCCACGGCCCGATGGCCTTGATCGACGAAAACTACCCGCTGCTGGTATTCGCCCCGCGCGGTGCCGAGCAGGCCGGCCTGTTGAGCCTGGCCGCCGATATGCGCCAGCGCGGCGCCCGGGTGTTGCTGGCCGCGCCGGACGATATCGCCGAACGCGACCTGACCCTGAGCCGCGCCGAGCACCCGAGCCTCGATCCGATCCTGGCCATCCAGAGTTTCTACGTGATGGCCGCAGGCCTCGCTGAAGCCCGGGGCATGGACCCGGACCAGCCGCGTCACCTGAGCAAAGTCACCCGCACTCACTGAGTGGTGTTTTCCTGATGAGTACCGTGCCCATGTCCAACAACAATAATGTATTGACCCTCAGCGCTCCCCTCAGCGGGCCGCTGCTGGCCCTGGGCGACGTCCCCGATGACGTGTTCGCCAGCGGCGCCATGGGCGACGGTATCGCCATCGACCCGTTGAATGACTGCCTGCATGCGCCGTGCGACGGCGTGATCATCCATGTCGCCCGCACCGGGCATGCATTGACGATTCGCGCTGCAAACGGCGCCGAACTGCTGATGCACCTGGGCATCGACACCGTGGAGCTGGGTGGCGAAGGCTTTGAGCTGCTGGTCGAGCACGGCGCGCAAGTGAGCAACGGGCAGGCACTGGTGCGCTTTGACCTGGACCGCATCGCGCGGCGGTGCAAGAGCCTGGTGAGCCCGATCATTCTGACCAACAGCGAACGCTTTGAACTGACGCCTCGGTCATTGAAAACCGTGAAGGTCGGCGAGCCGTTGATGCAGGTCGCCGTGCGTTCAGCCGCCTGCGTTCAAACAGCTGTGGATAACTCAACGGTCGAGGCCAGCGCCCGTGTGCGCGTTACTCACCGTGGTGGTTTGCATGCACGTCCGGCTGCGCTGATCCGCAAAACCGCCCAGGGCTTCAGCAGCCAGGCACAGTTGCACTTCGAGGGTAAATCGGCGGCATGTGACAGCCTGATTGGCCTGATGGGCTTGGGCATTGGCGAGGGCGATGAAGTACGCGTCAGCTGTCGCGGCAACGACGCCGAAGCGGCGTTGCAGGCATTGGTGGCCGCTCTGTCCGTGGCGATCAGCGAAGCCCATCAGCCCCCGGCCGTTACCGCTGCGCCACCTCGAGTCAGCGTCGAAGCCGACGTGCTGCAAGGCGTGTGCGCAGCGCCCGGCCTGGTGTGCGGGCCTTTGATCCGCCTCGGCGGCCTTGAGCTGCCAGCCGATACCGGCGGCCATCGCGTCGATGAACAACTCAAACGCCTGGACGCAGCGCTGGAACAGGTGCGCGGCGAAATCCGCAACACGCTGGCCCACGCTCGGCAGCGCAAAAACGCCGAGGAAGAAGACATCTTCGCCGCCCACCTGGCCCTGCTGGAAGACCCGGCGCTGCTTGACGCGGCCACCGCGTCCATCGAACAGGGCAGCGCCGCCACCCACGCCTGGCGCGATGCAATCCAGGCCCAATGCGCGGTGTTGCTGGCGCTGGGCAAGCCGCTGTTCGCCGAACGCGCCAACGACCTGCGTGACCTGCAACAACGCGTGTTGCGCGCCTTGCTCGGTGACGCCTGGCATGTCGAATTGCCAGCGGGTGCGATTGTCAGCGCCCATGAGCTGACACCGTCCGACCTGCTGCAACTGAGCGCGCAAAACGCCGTCGGCATCTGCATGGCCGAAGGTGGCGCGACGTCCCACGTGGCGATCCTGGCCCGGGGTCAGGGCTTGCCCTGCGTGGTGGCGCTGGGCACCGAACTCCTTGATGTGCCGCAGGGCCAGCGCGTGGTTTTGGACGCGGCCAATGGTCGCCTGGAACTGGCGCCCAGCGATGCCCGTCATGCCCAAGTTCACCAGATTCGCGACGCGCAAAAACTGCGCCACCAGCAGCAACAGGCCCACGCCCAACTACCCGCACACACCACCGACGGCGTGAGCATTGAAGTCGCCGCCAATGTCGCTTCCAGCGCCGAAGCCCAGGTGGCCTTTGAAAACGGCGCCGACGGCGTCGGCCTGTTGCGTACCGAATTCCTCTTCGTCGACCGTCGCACCGCGCCCGATGAACAGGAGCAACGTCAGGCCTATCAAGCCGTACTGGATGCCATGGGCGATAAGTCGGTGATCATCCGCACCATCGATGTGGGCGGCGACAAGCAACTGGACTACCTGCCGTTGCCCGCCGAGGCCAACCCGGTGCTGGGCCTGCGTGGTATTCGCCTGGCCCAGGTGCGCCCCGATGTGCTCGACCAGCAACTGCGCGCACTGCTGCAAGTAGCGCCGCTCGAACGCTGCCGCATCCTGCTGCCGATGGTCAGCGAGGTGGATGAACTGCTGCAGATACGCCAGCGCCTGGATCAATTATGCGCCGAGCTGGAACTGACCCGGCGTCCGGAACTGGGCGTGATGATCGAAGTGCCCGCCGCTGCACTGATGGCCGAGCAGCTCGCGCTGTATGCAGACTTTTTTCCATCGGCACCAATGACCTGTCCCAGTACACCCTGGCCATGGACCGCGATCACGCCGGCCTGGCGGCGCGGGTCGACGCGTTGCATCCGGCGCTGCTGCGGTTGATCGCGCAGACCTGCGCCGGGGCGGCGAAACACGGGCGTTGGGTTGGCGTATGTGGCGCCCTGGCCTCCGACCAGTTGGCCACGCCGGTGCTGATCGGCCTGGGCGTCAGCGAGCTGTCGGTGAGCCCGCTGCAAATCGGCGAAATCAAGGACCGCGTCCGCCACCTGGATGCGGCGCACTGCCGGCAACTGAGCCAGGGCCTGCTCGACCTGAGCAGCGCCCAGGCCGTTCGCCAGGCCTGTCAACACCACTGGCCGCTGAGCTGATAACAACAACAAAAGGAGACACGCCATGTATCAACATTTCATCGAAGGCCTGCAACGCCTGGGCCGCGCCTTGATGCTGCCGATCGCGATTCTGCCGATTGCCGGCCTGCTGCTGCGCCTGGGCGATACCGACCTTTTGAACATCGCGGTGATGCACGACGCCGGGCAAGCGATCTTCGCCAACCTGGCGCTCATCTTCGCCATCGGCATCGCCGTGGGTTTTGCCCGCGACAACAACGGCACGGCAGGTCTGGCCGGTGCGATTGGTTACCTGGTGATGATCTCCACCCTCAAGGTGATGGACACCACCATCAACATGGGCATGCTCGCCGGTATCGCCAGTGGCTTGATGGCAGGCGGACTGTATAACCGCTTCAAAGACATCAAGTTGCCGGAGTACCTCGCCTTTTTCGGCGGGCGACGGTTTGTGCCGATTGTCACCGGGTTCAGCGCGGTTGGCCTTGGCGTCATCTTCGGGCTGATCTGGCCGCCGATCCAGCAGGGCATCAACAGCTTCGGCGCGTTGCTGATGGAAAGCGGCAGCCTCGGCGCCTTCGTGTTTGGTGTGTTCAACCGGCTGCTGATCGTCACCGACCTGCACCATATCCTCAACAACATGGCCTGGTTTGTGTTTGGCACCTTTACCGACCCGGTCACCGGCGCGGTCGTCACCGGTGACCTGACCCGCTACTTCGCCGGCGACCCCAAAGGCGGCCAGTTCATGACCGGCATGTTCCCGGTGATGCTGTTCGGCCTGCCTGCCGCGTGTCTGGCGATGTACCGCAATGCGCTGCCGGAACGGCGCAAAGTGATGGGCGGGATTTTCCTGTCGATGGCACTGACCTCCTTCCTGACCGGCGTGACGGAGCCGATCGAGTTCGCGTTCATGTTTCTGGCGCCGTTCCTGTACCTGATCCACGCAGTGCTCACCGGCCTGTCGATGGCCGTGACCAACCTGCTGAATATCCACCTCGGCTTTACCTTCTCCGGTGGGTTTATCGACATGGTGCTGGGTTGGGGCAAGTCCACCAATGGCTGGCTGATATTCCCGGTTGGCCTGGCCTACGCGTTGATTTACTACAGCGTGTTCAGCTACTGCATTCGCCGTTTCAACCTGAAGACACCGGGCCGGGAAGATATCCAGGTGGTGCAGGCTGAGGTGATGAACGACAACCAGCGTGCCACGGCTTATATCCGCGCGCTGGGCGGTGCGGACAATCTGCTGAGTGTGGGCGCCTGCACCACGCGGTTGCGCCTGGACATGGTCGATCGCAACAAGGCAGTGGATGGGGAGTTGAAAGCGCTGGGCGCCATGGCGGTGGTGCGGCCGGGTAATGGCGGGAGTTTGCAGGTGGTGGTCGGACCGATGGCCGACAGCATTGCTGATGAAATTCGCCTGGCGATGCCGTCGTTTGTTGCCAGTGCGCCGGTTGCGCCTGTGGATAAGCCAGCGGCGGTGAATGTTCAGGAGGCCGAGAAATGGCTGAGTGCACTGGGCGGACGAGCCAATGTGCAGCAGCTGGAGGCCGTGGCGATGACGCGGTTGCGCGTGGAACTAGGGGATGACTCGGGGTTGTCCGAAACGGCCCTGACCGTGCTGGGGTGTCAGGGTGTCAGCCGGCTGGAAAGCGGTGTCTGGCACTTGTTGATTGGCGACAAGGCCCTGGGCTTGGGTGAGGCGCTGGAGCGGTTGGTCGGTGGCCGAGAGGTCGATTCCAGGGTTTAGAAGCACAGAGGTTTCAGTGGCCCCAATCGGGAGCAAGCCCCCTCCCACATTTTGACTATGTGAACACGTTCAAATGTGGGAGGGGGCTTGCTCCCGATTGGGCCTGACAGGCGCCCGAGAATCAGGCGCCTGCCACACGAGCCTTAGCCACCAAAGACCAGATTGCCCGACTGAGCCCCCGCGTTTTTCACCGTAAAGTCCTTGGCTTGCACGGCGGTCTTCAACGCGTAGTCATAGTTGGACTTGGCCGTCCACTGCGCCTTCGGCGACTTCTGGTTAGTGATCGCAGGCACGCTGCCGATATCGGTGAAGGTGCCGTTGCCTTTGTCGTCCAACATGCCGTTGCTGGCGCTGCCCTCACCAAAGTGGTTGTACTCGGAAAGAATGTTGGCGTTTTGCGCCAGGGTAAAGCCCAGGTGGAACTTGTTGATGTAGTTGTTATAGACATGGAAGTAGCCATAGCGCATCAGCCCCGGCGCGCGCACTTCCAGATTGTCGAAGCGGTTATGGCAGATCGTCAGCCGTGGGAAACCGTTAAACGCCGTGTTGTTGTCATCGCTCGGGTGGCCGAGGATCAAGCCGTACTTGTGGTTACCAAAGAAGCAGTTGCTGATGGTCGCGTAGTCGGCCTTGTCACCAATGTAGAGCAACTTGTCGAGGCTGCCGTCGTTGACGGACCAGGTATGGCCGACAAAAGAGCAATGGTCGATCCAGTACTTGCTGCCGTGGTTGAGGTAAAGCTGGATGTCGTCGTTGTCTTTGATGCCAGCCGAGTGCTGGAAAACGATGTTCTGGAAAATGATGTTTTGCGACGCTGAGGTTGCTCGCAGGTGGATGTTGGTGAGCGTGTGGTTCTGGAACGAGCCCACCAGGGTCTTGTTGGAGCCCAGGTTCACTTTGGTAAGGCTGGAGGCCGAAAGGTTGCTGTTGATCACCAGCACGCGAGGGGCAGCGTCGCCGATATTGGCCTTGAGTTGATCCAGGTTGGTAATGCTGACCACGGGACCTGACCAGCCGCCGGTAACCTTTGCAGCCTTGGCAAAGCCTGTGATGCCGTTGAGTTTGCTTTCTGGATAAGACATGTGAGTTCCCTCTCTAAAGAAACATGACCGTCCTGGTCATGGGTACAAATACTGTACAGATAAACAGTGCTTTATAAATTTATTATCGTCAACCCCTATTTAAATCCAGGGTATCCGAGAGGCCACCTCCGCGAGCAAGCCTCAACAGACGATAAAAAACCCGCTGATCAAACCGCCCAGCGGGTTTCCTGTTTTTACAGCCGTCGAATCAAAAGTCCGCCAACTGCCACACCTCATAAGCCGGTGTCTCATACGGGTGGCTCAGCCTCAACGCAGCCACAACAGCCACGATAAACTCATCCGCCACCACCAGCTCAACCTTCCACTCTTCAACCACTTCAACCTGACCCACCTGCCCAAGATACGGCTGGCTGCCGTCCAATGCGCGAAACTGGCCCCGGCCCGGCACTTGCCAGGCGCAGCTGTCGTAGTTGCCGATGCGCCCGCCGCCGGCGGCGAAGACGGCGGTTTTCACCGTCTCCACATGGCTTGCGGGTACAAAGAAGGCGAGCTTGTACACCGCCTCAGTTCACCCAAACGCGGGCGTTGCGGAACATGCGCATCCAGGCGCCGTCTTCGTCCCACTCTTCCGGGCGCCACGAGTTCTGCACGGCGCGGAACACGCGCTCCGGGTGCGGCATCATGATGGTCACGCGGCCGTCGCGGCTGGTGAGGCCGGTGATCCCGCGCGGCGAGCCGTTCGGGTTGGCCGGGTAGCCTTCAGTGACCTTGCCGTGGTTGTCGACGAAACGCAGAGCCACGGTACCGGACAGGTCGGCTTCGAGCAGCGCTTCTTCGCTGGAGAACTCCGCGTGGCCTTCACCGTGGGCGATGGCGATCGGCATGCGCGAACCGGCCATGCCCTGCAGGAAGATCGAGTTGGATTCCTGCACCTGCACCATCGCAACACGGGCTTCAAACTGCTCGGAGCGGTTGCGCACAAAGTGCGGCCAGAACTCGCTGCCGGGGATCAGTTCGCTGAGGTTGGACATCATCTGGCAACCGTTGCACACGCCCAGGGTGAAGCTGTCGTTGCGTTCGAAGAAGCCCTGGAACGCATCGCGGGCGCGGCTGTTGAACAGCGCCGACTTGGCCCAGCCTTCACCGGCACCCAGCACGTCGCCGTAGGAGAAACCGCCACAGGCGACCAGGCCTTTGAACTCATTGAGGTCAACGCGGCCGGCGAGGATATCGCTCATGTGCACGTCGATCGCATTGAAGCCGGCACGGTCGAACGCGGCAGCCATTTCCACCTGGCCGTTGACGCCCTGCTCACGCAGCACGGCAACCTGAGGGCGGATGCCTTTTTTGATGTAGGGGGCGGCCACATCCTGGTTGACGTCGAAGCTGAGCATGGTGCTCAGGCCCGGGTTGTCTTCTTCCAGGATCGCGTCGAACTCCTGCTCGGCGCAGTCGGCGTTATCACGCAGGCGCTGGATCTGGTAGCTGGTCTCGGACCATTGGCGTTGCAGCAGGCGGCGCTGACCGGAGAACACGGTGTCGCCGTTGAACGAGATGTTGATCTCACCGTTGTTGATCGGCTGGCCGATCACGGCCACGCAGTCATCCAGGCCAGCGGCGCTGAATTGGGCGAGTACGTCCGGGGTCGCGTCCTGGCGCACCTGGATCACGGCGCCCAGTTCTTCGTTGAACAGGATGCCGTTGATTTCAGAGGCATCCTCGGCAACGCTGTCGAGCACGATGTTCAGACCGCAGTGACCGGCAAAGGCCATTTCCACAACGCTGGTGAGCAGGCCACCATCGGAACGGTCGTGATAAGCCAGCAGGTGGCCGTCGGCGTTGAGGCCCTGGATCACGGCGAAGAAGGCCTTGAGGTCTTCAGCGTCGTCGACGTCCGGCGCCTGCTTGCCGAGCTTGCCGTGGGTCTGCGCAAGGATCGAGGCGCCCATGCGGTTCTGCCCACGGCCCAGGTCGATCAGGATCAGGTCGGTGGTGCCCTTGTCCATGCGCAGTTGCGGGGTGAGGGTCTGACGGATATCGGTGACCGGGGCAAAACCGGTGACGATCAGCGACAGCGGCGAGGTGACGCTCTTGTCGGTGCCGTCCTCGTTCCAGCGGGTAGCCATGGACATGGAGTCCTTGCCCACCGGAATGGTGATGCCCAGCTCCGGGCACAGCTCCATGCCCACGGCCTTGACGGTGTCGTAGAGGCGCGCGTCTTCACCGGGATGGCCGGCGGCCGACATCCAGTTGGCCGACAGTTTGATATCGGACAATTTACCGATGCGCGAGGCAGCGATGTTGGTAAGGGTTTCACCAATCGCCATGCGGCCCGACGCCGGAGCGTCCAGCAGGGCCAGCGGCGTGCGCTCGCCCATGGCCATGGCTTCACCGGTATAGACGTCGAAGCTGGTAGCGGTGACGGCAACGTCGGCCACCGGCACCTGCCACGGGCCGACCATCTGGTCACGGGCCACAAGGCCGGTGATGGTACGGTCGCCGATGGTGATCAGAAAGCTTTTGCTCGCCACGGCCGGGTGGTGCAGCACGCGCTCGATGCTGTCGGCCAGCTCCAGCGCGCTCGGGTCGAAATCATCGCCCAGCTCGGCTTCACGAACCGCCGAACGGTGCATGCGCGGGGCCTTGCCCAGCAGCACTTCGAGCGGCATGTCCACCGGGCTGTTGCCGAAGTGGCTGTCGGTCACGGTCAGTTGCGGCTCGGCCGTGGCTTCGCCTACCACGGCAAACGGGCAACGCTCGCGTTCGCAGATAGCCTGGAAGCGCGCGAAATCTTCAGGGCCGACGGCGAGTACGTAGCGCTCCTGGGATTCGTTGCTCCAGATTTCGTGCGGGGCCATGCCCGGTTCGTCATTTGGAATGTTGCGCAGTTCGAAACGGCCGCCCCGCTCGCCATCGTTGACCAGTTCCGGGAAGGCGTTGGACAAGCCACCGGCGCCCACGTCGTGGATAAAGCTGATCGGGTTCTTGTCACCCAACTGCCAGCAACGGTCGATGACTTCCTGGCAGCGACGTTCCATCTCCGGGTTTTCGCGCTGTACGGAAGCGAAGTCCAGGTCCGCCGAGCTGGTGCCGGTGGCCATGGAGGAAGCTGCACCGCCGCCCAGGCCGATCAACATGGCCGGGCCGCCGAGCACGATCAGCTTGGAGCCGACCAGAATCTCGCCTTTCTTGACGTGTTCTTCACGGATGTTGCCCATGCCGCCGGCCAGCATGATCGGCTTGTGGTAGCCGCGCACTTCATCGCCACGCGGGGTGGTGATGGACTGTTCGAAGGTGCGGAAATAACCGGTGAGCGCCGGGCGCCCGAATTCGTTGTTGAACGCGGCGCCGCCCAGCGGGCCTTCGATCATGATGTCCAGCGCGGTGACGATGCGCTCAGGCTTGCCGTAGGGCACTTCCCAGGGCTGTTCGAAGCCCGGGATCTGCAGGTTGGACACGGTAAAACCGGTGAGACCCGCCTTGGGCTTGGCGCCACGGCCAGTGGCGCCTTCGTCGCGGATTTCGCCGCCGGAACCGGTGGCGGCGCCCGGGAACGGGGCAATCGCGGTCGGGTGGTTGTGGGTCTCGACCTTCATCAGGATGTGCACCGGTTCCTGCACCGCGCCGTACTGGCGGGTCTCAGGGTCCGGGAAAAAGCGACCGGCGACCGAGCCGACGATCACCGAGGCGTTGTCCTTGTACGCCGACAGCACACCTTCGCTGTGCATCACGTAGGTGTTCTTGATCATGCCGAACAGGCTTTTTTCCTGGCTCTGGCCGTCAATGTCCCAACTGGCGTTGAAGATCTTGTGACGGCAATGCTCGGAGTTGGCCTGGGCGAACATCATCAGTTCGATGTCGTGGGGGTTGCGCTGCAGGCCGTTGAAGGCGTCTACCAGGTAGTCGATCTCGTCTTCGGCGAGCGCCAGGCCCAGTTCGGTGTTGGCTTTCTCGAGGGCGGCGCGGCCACCGCCGAGCACGTCAATCGCGGTGAGCGGCTTGGGCTCGGCGTGGCTGAACAGGCCGGCAGCCTGTTCCAGCTGGCTGACGATGATCTGGGTCATGCGGTCGTGCAGGCTGCTGGCAATCAGCTCGGCCTCGGCATCGCTGAACTGCCCGGCGACGTAGAAGGCGATGCCGCGTTCCAGGCGCTGGATCTTGTCCAGGCCACAGTTGCGGGCGATGTCGCTGGCCTTGCTCGACCAGGGCGAGATGGTGCCGAACCTTGGCAGAACCAGGAACAAGCGCCCGGCGGGCTCTTGAACGGGAACGCTGGGACCGTACTTCAGAAGGCGTGCCAGCACTTGCTGTTCGTCGGCGGTCAAGACGCCGTTAACGTCGGCGAAATGAGCAAATTCAGCATACAGGCCTGTAACCGCTGGAACCTTCTGGCTCAGTTGCTCAAGGAGTTTGCTGTGGCGAAAGGCAGAAAGGGCAGGAGCGCCGCGCAGGATCAACATCTTCGGGACAGCCTCGGGAAGGGGGTGTGCTTTGAGGCCGTGCATTCTAGCGTAAACCTTCGCCAACGGCACCCGAAACGGCACCGCTGGCCGTCGCCGAACGTCAGTTGGCCGCGATTGCACCCTATCGGGGCAAAATCCCTGGCGTTGGGCGCAGTTATTTTAACCGTCACAATCGTGCGCCAACCCACGTTTCTGCGGGCTGCAGCACAGTTTTTGCGGCGCTAGCAGACAAGTGCGCCGCTGTCGAGATATGGCGCCACGGGCCGTTTGCGTATACTGCGCAGATGTTCTCCCCAACTGCTTTGCGCCCGCGATGCGCCAAATGGCTGCTCGCAACCGGACTCTTCCTGATGCTCAGCGCCTGTGTTGACAAACCCAGCACGCTCGAACGAATCAAGGAGGATGGCGTATTGCGGGTGATCACCCGGAACAGCCCCGCTACTTATTTCCAGGACCGCAACGGTGAAACCGGTTTCGAGTACGAACTGGTCAAGCGCTTCGCCGATGACCTGGGCGTAAAGCTCGAGATCGAGACCGCCGACAACCTCGATGACCTCTTCGGCCAATTGGGCAAGCCCAACGGCCCGGTGCTCGCCGCCGCTGGCCTGGTGCGCAGCGAGCCGCGCCAGCAGCAGGTGCGCTTCTCCCATCCGTACCTGGAAGTGACCCCGCAGGTCATCTATCGCAATGGTCAGTCACGCCCGACCAACGCGGCGGACCTGGTGGGCAAGAAGATCATGGTGCTCAAGGGCAGCACCCACGCCGAACAACTGGCGGCGCTGAAAAAACAGAACCCTGCCATCGAATATGAAGAATCCGACGCCGTCGAGGTGGTCGACCTGTTGCGCATGGTGGACGAGGGGCAAATCGACCTGACCCTGGTCGACTCCAACGAAGTGGCGATGAACCAGGTGTACTTCCCCAACGTGCGCGTGGCCTTCGACCTTGGCGATGCCAGCAACCAGAGCTGGGCCGTGGCCGCAGGCACCGACAACAGCCTGCTCAACGAGATCAACAGCTACCTCGACAAGGTGGAAAAGAACGGCACCTTGCAGCGTCTCAAAGACCGCTATTACGGGCATGTGGATGTACTCGGCTATGTCGGCGCCTACACCTTCGCCCAGCACTTGCAGCAACGCCTGCCCAAATACGAGAAGCACTTCCGGGCCTATGCCAAGGAAGAAAAGGTCGACTGGCGGCTATTGGCGGCCATCGGCTATCAGGAATCGCTGTGGCAGCCGGCCGTCACCTCCAAGACCGGCGTGCGCGGCCTGATGATGCTGACGCAGAACACGGCCCAGGCGATGGGCGTGTCCAACCGCCTGGATGCCAAACAGAGCATCATGGGCGGCGCCAAGTACCTGGCTCGGATCAAGGATGAGCTGGACGACAAGATCGCCGAGCCGGACCGTACCTGGTTCGCCCTCGCCGCCTACAACGTGGGCACCGGCCATCTGGATGACGCGCGTATCCTGGCGAAGAAGGAAGGCCTGAACCCGAACAAGTGGCTGGACGTAAAGAAGATGCTGCCGCGCCTGGCGCAGAAGCAGTGGTACAGCAAGACCCGCTACGGTTACGCCCGCGGCGGTGAGCCGGTGCACTTCGTGGCAAACATCCGGCGTTACTACGACATCCTCACCTGGGTGACCCAGCCGCAGCTTGAGGGCAACCAAGTTGTGGAAGGCGACCTGCATGTGCCGGGCGTGGACAAGAGCAAGCCGCCGGAAGACAACCCCAAACTCTGAGTACAGTACAAAAACCAATGTGGGAGGGGCTTGCTCCCGATGGCGGTGAATCAGTCGCGGTATTGATTGACTGACACTCCACTATCGGGAGCAAGCCCCCTACCACATTTGGATCTGCATTGCTGGCTGGATCTGCATTTGGGCTTAAAAGCCGGTGATCAGGTGTACGACACCGCCTGACAACACCATCACCCCTGGCACCCCTGCCGCCTTTAACGCCGCCTCATCCAACCGCCCCGCCTCCTGCAGTTGCACCCTCACACGCGTCAGCGCCACCCGTTGCTGCGACTTGAGGTTATCGGCCCCGCCCAATGCACTCAACACCTCAGCCGACAACAGCCCCGGCACCGGCGCGGCGTCCGTCTCGGCGATCAGGTCCGGGGTCAGGGCCTTCCAGAATGCCTGCTTCAATTTGTCCAACATGCTCAGTTCTCCCGCACAGGTGAGGTGTCGACGCTGGCCGCGTGAAATTGGCGCAGGGCCTCGCGCACGTGGGCGGCCTCTTCCAGGCCCAGCACTTGGCGAGCGATAAGCTGGCAGTCGGTCAGCGCCCGCTCACGCACCGTGGCCTTGATGGTGGGAATGAGCGGCACGCTGACCGACAGCTCGTCCACCCCCAGGCCGATCAACAGCGGCACCGCCAACATTTCCGACGCCAGTGCGCCGCACACGCCCACCCACTTGCCGTGGGCATGGGCGGCCTTCACGGTACTGGCGATCAGGCGCAGCACTGCCGGGTGAAAGCTGTCGGCCTGGCTGGCCAGCCGGGGGTGGTCGCGGTCCATGGCCAGGGTGTACTGGGTCAGGTCGTTGGTGCCGATGGAGAAAAAATCCACATGGGGCGCAAACACATCCGCCATCAGCGCGGCGGACGGCACTTCGATCATGATGCCCAGCTTGGGCAATTCACTCAGGCCCAGCGCCTGCGCCTCCTCCTCCAGCATCTTGCGCGCCAGGTGCAGCTCCGACAGCAGGCTGACCATCGGCAACATGATATGCAGCCGCGCCAGCCCAGCACTGGCGAGGATCGCTCGGAACTGTTCGCGCAACAGTTCGGGACGCTCCAGACACAGACGAATGCCGCGCAAGCCCAGAAAAGGATTGGCCTCCGCGTCCATCGGCACATAGGCCAGCGGTTTGTCGCCGCCAACGTCAAGGGTGCGCACCACCAGACTGCGCTCGGTGCCCAGGGCACGGGCGATGGCGCTGTAGGTGCCCGCCTGTTCCTCGGTGCCCGGCGCGCGGTTGCGGTCCAGGTAGAGAAACTCCGAGCGCAGCAGGCCGACGCCCTCGCCGCCCAGGGTCAGGGACTGCTGTACCTCCTGCAACGAGGCGACGTTGGCGGTGATGTCGATGCGATGCCCATCGAGCGTAATGGCAGGCGCTGACGCCTGTGCCATGTCCCGCTCACGCCGCTGTAGCTGCTGTTCGCGCTCGACTTGCAGTGCTTCGATTTCGGCCAGGTCCGGCGCCAGGTGCAACTCGCCCTTGTCGGCGTCGAGCAATACCTGCTTGCCATTGGCCAGGGCCAGCACCTGCATGGGCACGCCACACAGTGACGGCAGGCCAAGGGCGCGCGCCAGGATCGCGACGTGGCTGGTGGCGCCGCCGCCGACGGTGACAAACCCCAGCACCTTGCCGGTATCCAGGCCGGCGGTTTGCGACGGGGTGAGTTGCTCGGCGATCAGGATGGCGCACTCGGGCAACTCCCAGGCGCTGTCCTGAACGCCCAGAATCAGCTTCAGCACACGCCGGCCGACATCGGCCAGGTCCGCCGCCCGCTCGGCGAGCAGCGCATTGCCCATGCCGAGGAACAGCCTGGCGGTTGAGGTGGTGGCACTGTTCCAGGCGTACGCGGCGCTTTTGCCCTTGGTGAGCAGACCATGGGCCTGCTCCAGCAGGGTGGGGTCGTCGAGCAGTTCCTGATGGGCGCGGAAGATCTGCGCCTGGGCGCTGCCGGCCGCCTTGTCCTGGAGCGCCTGCAAGGCTTCGGCGGCGGCCATCAGCGCACGGGTGAGCGTTGCGTGTTCAGCCGAGGTGCCGGCGCCGTTTTCGATGATGTGCAGCGCCGGTTCAGCCACTTGAAACACCTGGCCGAACGCCGAGCCCGGTGACGCGCACACGCCGCGCAGCAAGGTCGCCGACGCATCGGGCGTGGCCGCTTGCGCTGCCTGCGGCGCAGCCTCGACGGTCTCGCCGCAACCCTGCGCCAACAAGGTGACCAACGCCTTGATCGCCGCGTCAGCATCCTCCCCTGTCGCGCTGACCTGCAAGGTATCGCCCTGCACGGTTTGCAGCGCCATGATCGCCACCAGGGACTTGGCATTGGCGCTTTGGGTTTGCTTGTGCAAGTGAACGGTGGCCTTGAAGCCTTTGGCCGTCTGCGCCAGCACCGCCGCGGGGCGCGCGTGCAGACCGTTGGCATTGGGCAGGGTCAGCGGCTCGGAGAACACGGCATTGCCCTCGTCCCTGCCGGTTACCTCATCTGCGTCGGCGGGCGACACCTGCATCAGTGGCTGCCCGACCACTACCGTGTCGGCGTCCGGCGCCAGCAGCACAAACGGCTCGCCGCTCGCCACCAGCACCAGCGTGAGCAAGCTGCGGGCATTGAGCGCGACGTAGTCGGCATCGAACTCGATCAGCGCTTGCCCGGCCTCCACCCGCTGGCCTTCCACAACCAATCGGGTGAAACCCTTGCCGGCCAGGTGCACCGTGTCCAGGCCGATATGCATCAGTACCTGCACGCCGTTGTCGTCGGTGACGCTGACGGCGTGCCCGGTGTCCTGGATATTGCTGATGACCCCGGCGAACGGTGCGCAGAGGGTTTGCGAAGTAGGGTCGATGCATATCCCATCGCCAATCATGCGGCTGGAAAATACCGGGTCGGGCACCTGCTCCAGCGCCAGCAGCACCCCGGACAGGGGCGCCAGCAGTTCCAGGGGTTTGGATAGGGTCATGACTTCACCTGTTGTTTTTTGAGTGGGTCCGCGTTCATTTCCACCAGTATTCAACCTGCACCCCCACGTTCGAACCATGCTGGGCACTGCCGTAGGCACCGGTGTCGGACAACGCCGAACCGGCCGCCAGTTCATTCGCCGCACGCTTGGCCGCCGCGTTCCAGGTCGCATAGGTGTAGTACAAACGCACCTCCGGCCGCGCCCAGAATTCCGGGCCCTTGGGTGACCAGGTCGGGGCGAAGGTGAATTTGCTCAGCTTGCGCGTTCCGCCGGCGGCGTCGACCTGATCATGGCCGAGTTCGGTGACCAACTTGAATTGCTCGGTGAGCGCATACGCGGGGCGCACGCCGATGGACATCCAGGTCTGGTCCTGGCTGCCGGGGCGAATGTCCTTCTGGTACACCGCCTCGACCTGCCCACCGAAACGCGGAGTCACCTGCCAGTCGAAGAACTCGACGGCGCGGTAACTTTTGCTGCTCTTGTCGAGAAAGGTGTTGCCGGTGTAGCCCAGGCCCGTGCCGGGGCCTTCGCCGTATTGCAGGGCGAATTTGTTCTTGCCGCCCAGAAAGCCCGTTTGCACATGCTGCGCCGTCAAGGCCCAGCCGCTGTTGGTGTCGCGCCCACCGGCTCTGGCGATGTAACTCAAGCCCAGTTCCAGCTCGCCGCCGGGGTTGGTGTTGAAGCCGGCGACGTTGAAGTCGTGACGGGTGGCGTATTCCTTCTGGTACAGGTTGTCCTTGCGCGACAGCGCGTAGCTGTACTTGAGGCCGCCGATCAGCACGTCCTCGATACCGCCGCCGGTGGCGCTCTGGTTCCAGTAGTAGAAGTCGGAAATATGGATGTCGTTGCGTTTGTAGTAACGCCGCCCGGCCCACAGCGATCCGCCGTTAAGGGCGGGCAGGTTCGACCACTGCGCGTACAACTGCGGCATGCGCGCCGAGCCGTTGTCTTCGCCCTGAAACGTGAGGGCGCGATCATATTTGTTGTACAGCGACGCCATCGCATCGACGCTGAATACCGAACCGTCGTCGAGGGTCAGCAGGTCCTGGCGCAACTCCAGTTCACCGTATTGCTCGCACTCGTTGCCCAACCGATACTTGGTCTGCGCACCCGGCAGTTGGAAGCATTGCTGCTTGCCACTGCCCGTGGACGTCCCCACGCCACTGCGCAAATAACCGGAAAATTCCAGCGCCTCGGCGCCGAACGGCAGGCTCAGACAGGAAGCAACGAGGCCCAGCTTTATAGTTGTTTTCATGACGCACTCCACTCATTTTTATTATGGTTTTGAAGCGCCCCCGCATGCCCATGCGGGGGTTACAACGAGGCTCAGTCCTTGAGGTGCAACACAAAGGATTCATAAGGACGCAACGCCACCGTGCCCGTACGCGCGGGGCAATCGGGGTAGTTGCTGATCAGCAGGCGTTGCTCGCTCGCTGCATTGATCACGTACCCAGGCAACTGGATGTCGCAGGGCTGGCCGTAAAAATTGTTGACCACCAGCAAGCGTTCGCCGTGGCCTTCGCGCAGGTAGGCCCAGACCTGCCGATGGCCTTGCAGCAACTCGCAGTAAACGCCTTCCTGGATCAGCGGTTCGCGGCGGCGCAAGGCGATGAGTGCGCGGTAGTGATGCAGCACCGAATCCGGGTCATCCCGCTGGCAGTCGACGTTGATCTGCGCCGCATTGGCCGGGATGCCGATCCACGGTTCGCCGCTGCTGAAGCCGGCGTTCGCCGCGCTGCTCCATTGCATTGGCGTGCGCCCGTTATCGCGCGACTTCTGCATGATCGCCGCCATGCTCGACGCCTCGGACTCACCGGCATCGCGCTTGAGGCGGAAGATGTTCAGGGTCTCCACATCGCGGTACTGCTCGATCCGGTCGAACCCCGGATTGGTCATGCCCAGCTCTTCGCCCTGGTACACAAACGGTGTGCCCTGCAAAAAGTGCAGCGCGGTGGCGAGCATCCTCGCCGAGACCACGCGATGTTCGCCGTCGTCACCAAAGCGCGAGACCACCCGCGGCTGGTCATGGTTACACCAGAACAGCGCGTTCCAGCCGCCGCCGGCCTGCATGCCCAGCTGCCAGTCGGAGAAAATGCGCTTGAGCTGCAGAAAATCGAAGTCGGCACGCACCCACTTCTGCAGGTTGGGGTAGTCGACTTTCAGGTGATGAAAATTGAAGGTCATCGACAGCTCTTTCGACTCCGGCCGCGAGTAGCGGATGCAGTGCTCCAGGCTGGTGGAGGACATCTCGCCGACGTTGATCAGGTCATGGCCTTCGAAGACTTCGCGGTGCATTTCCTGCAGGTACTGGTGCACGTTCGGGCCGTCGGTGTAGAAGCGCCGGCCGTCGCTGCTGTCTTCGGGGAAATCGGCGGGCTTGGAGATCAGGTTGATCACGTCCAGGCGGAAACCGCCCACGCCCTTGTCGCGCCAGAAGCGCATCATCTTGAACACCTCGGCGCGTACCTTGGGATTGTCCCAATTGAGGTCGGCCTGGGTGTGGTCGAACAGGTGCAGGTAGTACTGCCCGGTCTGCGCTTCGTACTCCCAGGCCGAGCCGCCGAACTTGGATTCCCAGTTGTTCGGCTGGTCGCGCCAGATGTAGAAGTCGCGGTACGGATTGTCGAGGCTGCTGCGCGCCTGCTGGAACCACTCGTGCTCGATGGAGGTGTGGTTGACCACGATATCGAGCATCAACTTGATGCCGCGTTTGGCCGCTTCGCCGATCAGCAGCTCGCAGTCGGCCATGGTTCCGTAGCTGGGGTCGATGGCGTAGTAATCGCTGATGTCGTAGCCATTGTCGCGCTGCGGCGAGCGCAGGAATGGCGTGATCCACAGGCAGTCGACGCCCAGCCACTGGAGGTAATCGAGCTTGTCCACGATGCCGAGCAGGTCACCGGTGGCGTTACCCGCGTGGCTGTGGAAGCTTTTGGGGTAGATCTGGTAGATCACCGAGTGTTGCCAGTTTTGCATGGCGGGTTCCTTCAGTAGAATTTTGTGCCGTCGAGGAGGGACTCATCGGGAGCAAGCCCCCTCCCACACTTGAACTGCATTCCAACGGTGGAAGGGGGCTTGCTCCCGATAGCGGCAGGTCAGGCAACCCTGTACCCGGGCCGAACGATCTTCATGCTCAACACACAGGTCAAAACAAACGGCACGACCATCGCGATCACCATGCCCACCACAAACACCGGGATGGCACTCGGCATGATCGAGATAAACCCGGGCAACCCGCCCACGCCGATGGCCGACGCCTGCACCTTGTTCAGCGCGAGGAAAATGCTGCCCAGGGCCGAGCCCAGCAGCGCGGCATAGAACGGAAACTTGAAGCGCAGGTTCACGCCGAACATCGCCGGCTCCGTGATGCCGAAGTAGGCGGAAATCGCCGAGGTCGAGGCCATGCTTTTGTCCCGCGCGTTGCGGGTCATGTAGAACACCGCCAGCGCGGCGCTGCCCTGGGCCAGGTTGGACATGACGATCATCGGCCAGATAAAGGTGCCGCCCTGGGTGGAGATAAGCTGCAGGTCGACGGCGAGAAACATGTGGTGCATGCCGGTGATCACCAGCGGCGCATAGAGCAGGCCGAAAATCGCGCCGCCGAGCATGGGCGCGATTTCGAACAGGGTGACCAGGCCTTCGGTGATCAGGATGCCAAGGTGACGCGTCACCGGGCCGATGATCGCCAGCGCCAGCACGCCGGTCACCACGATGGTGGTGATCGGCACCACCAGCAGTTGAATGGCATTCGGCACCCGCGCGCGCAGCCATTTTTCGATCACGCTCATCACAAAGGCCGCCATCAGGATCGGCAGAATCTGCCCCTGGTAGCCGACCTTCTCGATCCGGAACCAACCGAAAATATCGAAGTACGGCAGGCTCTGGCCGTCGAGCCCGGCAACGGCCTTGCCGTAGTTCCAAGCGTTGAGCAGGTCGGGATGCACCAGCATCAGGCCGAGCACGATGCCGAGAACTTCACTGCCGCCGAACCGCTTGGCCGCCGACCAGCCTACCAGCGCTGGCAGGAACACGAATGAGGTGTTGGCCATCAGGTTGATCAGGCTCCACAGCCCGTCCAGGTTCGGATAGGCCTCCAGGAGGGTCTGGCTCTCGATGAACATGCCCTTGGCGCCCATCAGGTTGTTAATGCCCATCAGCAGACCGGCGATGATCAGCGCCGGCAGGATCGGCATGAACACATCGGAGAACACCCGCACCAGACGCTGCATGGGGTTGGTCTTGTCGCCGCCGGCTTTCTTCACGTCGGCAATGGTGGACGCCGCCAGACCGGTCAGCTCGCGCAGGGCGGCGTAGACCTTTTCCACTTCGCCGGGGCCGATCACCACCTGGAACAGGCCACCGGTGAAGAACGACCCCTTGACCAGATCGACCTGGTTCAAGGCGCTGACTTTGACCAGGGCGGGGTCCTTGAGCGCCAGGCGCAGGCGCGTCACACAGTGGGCGGCTTGCTCAAGATTATCGCGCCCGCCAAGGTTCTCGAGGATCTCGCGGGCGATATTGGAATAGTCGTGGCTCATGCTTGTGGTATCCACTTTGATTTTTTTATTGAGGGCAGCCATTGGCAGCACGCCGAGAGCAAAACTACTCGTACAGACGAGTTAAAGCAATAACTCGTCTGTACGAGTTTCGTAACGTTTGATTTTCCGAGTTTT
This sequence comes from Pseudomonas trivialis, assembly GCF_036864995.1. Classification (NCBI taxonomy): domain Bacteria; kingdom Pseudomonadati; phylum Pseudomonadota; class Gammaproteobacteria; order Pseudomonadales; family Pseudomonadaceae; genus Pseudomonas; species Pseudomonas trivialis. Next base: position 4,377,015 of record NZ_CP142151.1, read on the forward strand.
TAGTCAGACATTTCTGATCATCCGCCCGCGTCCAATGGACAAACCCCACCTCTGCCACTAAGGTTCCTGCCTTGAACGCGCCGTTCACCTTCATAACGCCGGCACAGAGCCATCCCCATGAGCAAATACAACCAGATCTATACGGATCTGCTTGCCAGCATCACCACTGAACGCCTGCAGCGCGGCACGCGCCTTCCCTCCGAAACCGAACTGATGGACAGCTACCAGGCCAGCCGAGGCACCGTGCGACGCGCCATCGAGCAGTTGCAGGAGCGCGGGTTCGCGCAAAAGATCCACGGCAAGGGCACGTTCGTGCTGTCGCCCAACCCCATCGAATTTCAACTGGGCGGCATCGTCAGCTTCCATGAAACCCACGCCGATCTGGGCGATGACGTGCACACCGACGTCGTCGAGTTCACCCAACTGGCGCTGGAAGGCTCACTGCTGCAACACTTCGAAGCCGAACCCGGCACGTTGATCACCCGCATCAAACGGGTACGGCGCATCGGCGGCAAACGGGTGATCCTCGACATCAACCACTTCATCGCCGACCTGATCCCGGGGCTGGATCGCTCGATTGCCGAACAGTCGATCTATGCTTTTATCGAAGAAAAGTTACAGCTGCAGATCAGCTACGCGCAGCGCACCATCGAAGCCCTGCCCCGCAGCAAGGACGACCAGGCGCATCTGGACCTTGATGGGCAGAGTCATGTGATTGTGGTGAGTAACCAGACGTTTTTGCAGGATGGACGGCAGTTCGAGTACACCGAATCGCGGCATACGTTGGACAAGTTTTATTTTTCGGATGTGGCGCGGCGGTAGGCTGAGCGTGAGCATCGAGGGATACTCAACCAACACCATGGAAAATGTCATGACTGATAAACCACCTGCCGAGGCCTCCATTGGCAGTGGTGCGTGATGACCCATGATGAGTAGATATTTTCCTTCTTGTCGGGCCGGCCTCTATACAGCCTGCATGGTGATGGTCAGCGCGCTGCTCATCGCCTGCCAATCACCGCGCGAGGCACTGCAACAGCTGGCTGAAGAGCACGACCGGCAATTGGAGGTTTTGTCGGGACACAGCTTCCCCCTCGTCATACTTGCGCCGCACACTGCAGAAAAGATGACTCGCCTGCGGGTCTACCTGGAAGGCGATGGCCATGCCTGGGCGACGGCCACTCAACCCAGCCTGGATCCGAGCCCGCACACTCTGTTGGTGCCACGGCTGGCGGTCGATGATCCGACACCGAATGTGTACCTGGCACGCCCCTGCCAGTTCGTCATGACCGCAGCCTGCGAACCAGCACTCTGGACCCATCGACGCTTTTCTCAGGAAGTGGTCACCCGCCTCAGCCAGGCGCTGGACGAATTAAAACGACGATATGGCAACAGCGAGTTCGAACTGGTGGGGTATTCAGGTGGCGCCGCTCTCGCCTTATTGTTAGCGGCGCAGCGCAATGATGTTACCCAGGTGCAAACCCTGGCTGGCAATCTCAGTCCACGCCTGTGGGCGACGATGAAAGGACTGTCGCCACTCGACGGTTCACTGGATCCGTTGGACTATCGTGATCGACTCGCCTTGGTACCGCAGCGTCATCTCATCGCACAAGCAGACCTGATTATTCCAGCTGGTTTAGCTGACAAGTACCAACAGGCGCTTGGCTCTCCCCTCTCTCAATGCGTCCAGATACCCGGCGCAAGCCATGACGGGGGTGGGAAGCGACATGGAGCCGATGGGCTGAAACGCCGTTGGCACATGAAAATTCTGAGATTAAGGGCGGACAGGTCCGTTTAAAAACATCCGAATAGTGCCCGACCCAAGCACGACCGCAACGGCGCAAATTAAGTTCCGTTTATTGCTGACCAACCCCGTATAACCTCAAAAAACAGCCATGGCGTCGCATTTTCAGCTTTTTTCCGTCCTTGAATCTTTTTTTATGATGAATTTTCTTACACGCATCGTGTAAATTCGCACGCGCTTGAATCAGCCATTCACTGACAAGCTGGCAGGGAGCCAAAGAAAGACGCTGACGCGTAGGTTGTTCCCTGTCAGTTTCTGCCCTGTAAGGATACTGCCTTGAACATTTCCCACCTGCGCCGCTCGTTGTTGGCGCTGTCCGTCGCGGCGACCACTGCCACGGCCCATGCCGCGTCCGCACCCGACCTCAACTACGATCTGAGCACAGGGGCATACAGCAGCTCCGGTGATGTTTTCAATAACGCCACCTTCAGCGGGACCTCGCACAATGCAGGTGTAGTGCTGAACGACTTGACCCTGGCGGGCAACCTGGTCAACCAGGGCAAAATCAACCTGACGGCTGCCAACCCCACCGACTTCCCGTCCGGTATCGCCATGACGCTCAATTCCAACGTCGGTGGCGACCTGGTAAATAATGGCGACATTACGGTGAGCGGCAAAGCCGTCGTCGGGCTGGACCTGTATCTGGCAAAGATCGCGGGTGAAGTGAACAACAACGGCAACATCACGGTAGCTGGCGTACAAGCCGAAGGCATGTTGATCACCTCGACCCAGGCGCGCGTCAATAACTCGGGCACTATCACCGCGCGTGGCACTGACTCTATGGGTATCGACATCGAGATGGCCCGCTTTACCGGTCAGATGACAGGCGCGCCCTTCCAGAGTGATATCAACAACAGCGGGACTATCTCCGCTGACGGGATCGGTATCCGCCTTCGCAGTCTCGACACCTCCGGCGGTTTCGACACCCTCTCCATCAGGCAGACAGGCGGCCTGATCGAAGGCGGCACTGCAGCCATTCTGGCGGACGACAATGCCTCCCCTTCGTACTTCTACTGGCAAGGTGGTCAGGTCAAGGGTGACCTGCTGGGCCTGAGTGGTGTGCTGGTACAAGGGGACGCGATGTTCGATGGCTCGACCATCCGCGCCGGTTTCGTCGATATCGACGGTGGCCGCCTGACGCTGCTTCGCCCGCAAACCACGATTGTGGGCGACCTCGACATGGACAGCGACACTGCGCGCCTGCGTCTGCTGCTGGATAACAACACACTGCCCAACACGCCGATCCTGAAAGTCACCGGCAATACCTTCTTCTCTCCAGGCAGCCAGATCGAACTGCAGGCTCGCTCCGACGACTTCCGCACGTCGGCCCAGGGCACCCGCTACACCCTCATCAACTCTGGCACTTGGGAAGAGCCGCAGAACCTGTCCGTGGTGTCCTCCTCGGCGCTGCTTGAGGTGAAGAACTTCGGCATTGAAGACCAGGACGTGAAAGCACTGGTTGCCACTCGCAGTGATGAGGTGATCACGCAAGACCTGCTGGGTGCCCGTGGTTCGCGCAACGCGGTGAACGCCATCAAGCCATTCAAGAACACTGTCCTGGGCTTGATGGATGAAAGCGACCCGGTATTCCAGCACTTCGCCAACGCTGCCACCCGTGAAGAGCTTGCCAAACTTGCCGAAACCCTGACCCCGGACGTCAGCCGTGGGGTGATCAATGCCGCCACCAACAGCCAGAACCTGGTTGCCAGTGCCATCAACCGCCGCGCCAGCAAAGCACGCAGCGGTCTGTCCTCCGGAGACGTCCTGGCAGAACAAGGCGTATGGATGCAGGCGCTGTCCAGCGATGCCAACCAGGACCGCCGCCACGGTATCGACGGCTACGACGCCAACACCCATGGCATCGCCGTGGGTGCCGACGGCAAGCTCAACACCGACACCACTGTTGGCCTGGCTTACAGCTACCTGACCAGCGACGTCAAATCCGACCTGGGCAACAAAACCGACGTGAGCGGCCATGCACTGACCCTGTACGGCAACTGGGCCCGTGACAACTTCTTTGTCGACACCTCGCTGATGTACGGCTGGAACGACAACGAGTCCAAACGCTACATCGCCGGTACCCGCGCCAAGGCCGACTACGACAGTGAGATCTTCGGCGTCAACGCACTGGCCGGCTACACCTTCCAGCTCGACAAGCAGTGGCTGCTGGAACCACAGGTCGGGGCGCGCTATGCCAATGTATCGATTGATTCGTACCGTGAAAAAGGCAGCTCCGCCGCCCTCAACGTCGGCAGCCAGCGTTATGAAATCGGCGAAATGGGCCTGGGCGCTCGCCTCGCGGCCGCTTTTGACGTAGGTGCGGGCAGCCTGGAACCGGAAGCGAAGCTGATGGCCTGGCACGATTTCATCGGCGACAAGGCCGGTACCACCTCCACCTTCGTGCTCGGCGGCACCCCGTTCACCACCACAGGCGCAACACCGGCGCGCGACAGCTACGAGCTGGGACTGGGCGCGAACTACCGTGTTGGCGCGTGGAGCGTGGGAGGGATGTACAACTACCTGACCAGCAGTGGTTTTAATGCGGACACGTTCACTGCGAACGTGCGTTATGACTTCTGATTAGCGTCCTGGTCTGAAACGACAAAGCCCGCTGATGCGGGCTTTGTTGTTTTGAAGCTGAGGGTAATGCGCTATCTGTTTTTTAGTTATAAAACAGGTGGGTGCGTATTAGCCTTACTCCCACTCAATCGTCGCCGGCGGCTTGCTCGACACGTCATACGTCACGCGCGAGATACCTTCGATCTCATTGATGATCCGCCCACTGACCGTCTCCAGCAGCTCATACGGCAGATGTGCCCAACGCGCGGTCATGAAGTCGATGGTCTCTACGGCACGCAGTGCAACAACCCACGCATAACGACGGCCATCACCGACCACGCCCACCGATTTCACCGGCTGGAACACCACGAATGCCTGGCTCACCTTGTGATACCAGTCAGCCTTGCGCAGTTCTTCGATGAAGATGTGGTCGGCGCGACGCAGCAGGTCGGCGTATTCCTTTTTCACTTCACCCAAAATACGCACGCCCAGGCCCGGGCCTGGGAATGGGTGGCGGTAGACCATGTCGTACGGCAGGCCGAGTTCCAGGCCGAGGCGGCGGACTTCGTCCTTGAACAGTTCGCGCAGCGGTTCTACCAGCTTGAGGTTCATTTCCTCGGGCAGGCCACCCACGTTGTGGTGGGACTTGATCACGTGGGCCTTGCCGCTCTTGGCGCCAGCCGACTCGATCACGTCAGGGTAGATGGTGCCCTGGGCGAGGTATTTGATGTTGTCCAGGTGTTTGGCCTGGGCATCGAAGACGTCGATGAAGGTGCGGCCGATGATCTTGCGCTTCTTCTCCGGGTCGGACTCGCCGGCCAGGTTGTCGAGGAACTGGTCCTCGGCGTTGGCGCGAATCACTTTGACGCCCATGTTCTCCGCAAACATGGCCATCACTTGCTCGCCTTCGTGCAGGCGCAGCAGGCCGTTGTCGACGAACACGCAGGTCAGCTGATCGCCGATGGCCTTGTGCAGCAATGCGGCAACCACGGAGGAGTCGACGCCGCCGGATAGGCCGAGCAGCACGTTGTCGGTGCCAACCTGGGCGCGCACGCTGGCGATAGCGTCTTCAGCGATTTTCGACGGGGTCCACAGGGCTTCGCACTGGCAGATGTCGAGGATGAAGCGCGACAGGATGCGCCCGCCCTGCTTGGTGTGGGTCACTTCCGGGTGGAACTGCACGCCATAGTAGCCGCGTTCGTCGTTGAACATGCCGGCAATCGGGCAGCTCGGGGTGCTGGCCAGGATATGGAAGTCTTCCGGCAATTTGGTGACCTTGTCACCGTGGCTCATCCATACGTCGAGGCCGAACAGGCCGTCGGCGTCGATGTGGTCTTCGATGCCGTCCAGCAGGCGGCTCTTGCCGACCACGTCGACGCGGGCATAACCGAATTCACGCAGCTCGGACCCTGCCACCTTGCCGCCCAGTTGCTCGGCCATGGTCTGCATGCCGTAGCAGATACCGAACACCGGCACGCCCAGGTCGAATACCGCTTGCGGGCAGCGCGGGCTGTCGGCTTCGTGCACGGACTCAGGGCCACCGGCGAGGATGACGCCTTTGGGGGCGAAGGCGCGGATCGCGTCGTCATCCATGTCGAACGGGTGCAGTTCGCAGTACACGCCGATTTCACGCACGCGGCGGGCAATCAGCTGGGTGTACTGGGAACCGAAGTCGAGGATCAGGATGCGGTGGGCGTGAATGTCGAGGGCCATGAAGTCAGTCTCGTCTAATGAATCAGAAACAACTCGGGGCTGAAAGAACAGCCCCGGTTACTTAACGTTTTGCTGGAAGCCTCAACCTACGCGGTAGTTTGGCGCTTCCTTGGTGATCTGCACGTCGTGGACATGGGATTCAGCCATGCCGGCGCCGGTGATCCGCACGAACTCTGGCTTGGTGCGCATTTCTTCGATGTCGGCGCTGCCGGTGTAGCCCATCGAGGAACGCAGGCCGCCCATCAGTTGATGGATGATCGCGCTCAGGCTGCCCTTGTACGGCACACGGCCTTCGATGCCCTCCGGGACGAGTTTCTCGGCGCCCGCCGATGAGTCCTGGAAGTAACGATCGGACGAGCCCTGTGCCTGGGACATGGCGCCCAGCGAACCCATGCCGCGGTAAGCTTTGTAGGAACGGCCCTGGAACAACTCAACCTCGCCCGGGGCTTCTTCGGTACCGGCGAACATCGAGCCCATCATCACGCAGGACGCACCGGCCACGATGGCCTTGGACAGGTCACCGGAGAAGCGGATGCCGCCGTCGGCGATCAACGGCACGCCGGTGCCTTCAAGGGCTGCGGCGACGTTGGCGATGGCGCTGATCTGCGGCACACCCACACCGGCGACGATGCGCGTGGTGCAGATCGAGCCAGGGCCGATACCGACCTTGACCGCGTCGGCGCCGGCTTCGGCCAAGGCCTTGGCGGCAGCGCCGGTGGCGATGTTGCCGCCGATCACCTGCACGTCAGGGAAGTTCTGCTTGACCCAGCGCACGCGGTCGATCACGCCTTTGGAGTGACCGTGGGCGGTGTCGACCACCACCACGTCAACGCCGGCAGCCACGAGGGCCGAGACACGGTCGCCAGTGTCCTTGCCGGTACCGACTGCCGCGCCGACGCGCAGACGACCCTGGTCATCCTTGCTGGCCAGCGGGTAAGCCTTGGCTTTTTCGATGTCGTTGACGGTCATCATGCCCTTGAGTGCGAACTTGTCGTCGACGATCAGCACGCGCTCGATGCGGTGCTTGTGCAGCAGCTCGCGCACATCGTTCTTGTCGGCGCCTTCCTTGACGGTGACGAGGCGCTCTTTAGGCGTCATCACTTCACGGACGGTGACTTCAAGACGGTTCTCGAAACGCACGTCACGGGAGGTGACGATGCCGACCAGGTCGCCATCGTGCAGCACCGGAACGCCGGAAATGTTGTGCATGCGGGTGAGGTCGAACAGGTCACGCACGGTGGCGTCAGCTTCGATGGTGATCGGATCTTTCACCACGCCGGCTTCATAACGCTTGACCTTGCGAACTTCGGCAGCCTGCTGCTCGATGGTCATGTTCTTGTGGATGATGCCGATGCCGCCTTCCTGGGCCATGGCAATGGCCAGACGGGCTTCGGTGACGGTGTCCATGGCAGCGGAAACCAGGGGAATATTCAGCTCGATGCCACGGGTTAGGCGGGTCTTGAGACTGACTTCGTTAGGAAGCACCTCGGAATAACCGGGCACTAGGAGAATGTCGTCGAATGTCAGAGCTTCTTGGCTGATACGCAGCATCGCGGGGGCTCCCGAGCGGGAAAATGGAAGCGCGCCATTATACTCAGACACCCCTCAGGTCTCAATGTAAAACTCTGACATATTTGGGAATACGGATAGGAGGGGTTACAGCTCGACCCTGACCCAGGCGATCTTCTGGTCCAGCCAATCGGCGAACTCATCGATAAAGCTCTGTTTGAACCCCGCCTCCGCCCAGTTGTTGAAGATGAAACCCAGGTTGGAAAACCCGCATTCCTGCAGGAACAGAAAGCCGTTGATGTCATCTTCATGCCCACACAGCGGGCAGGTGAAGTTGTCAGTGTGGCCGGGCATCCAGTCTTCCAGGCTCTCGAACAGCGCCTCGCCGATCTCCTTGAGGCATTGCGGGCAACCGGCCTCTTCGAGAAAGCCCTTGGCCGGGGTATAGATACAGCGCTTGTAGATGATCTCCAGCCCGTTGATCGGCTCGTTGAACGGCAGCGCTTCGGGGTGCAGCACCACGGCGCGGGCGCCGTCGGCCAGGCCGTAAGCCATGCGGTTGCCGGTGCGGCCACAGGTGGTGAGTTCTTCCTTGATGATGTTCTTGCGCACCAGCCAGCGCACGATCGCCCGTGCGCGGGGTTCGTGGACGGGCAAGGTGGAGATTTTCGGGACAAGGATGCTTTGGGAGTTCATTGGAGTCCTGCGGTGTGGCGGCTGACGCCATCGCAGGCAAGCCAGCTCCCACATTTAAAATGTGTTTACAGATCTAAATGTGGGAGCTGGCTTGCCTGCGATAAGGCCCTGAAGGCAGGCAGCTTAATCCCTGCCCCACACAGGTCAAGTGCTCAAATACCGTCCGATCAACGCAAGGCCGCTCGCCAGCACCAGCCACGTCACCACCTTCACAAACGCCTCGCGGGACAGGCGCATGGTCAATCGGCGCCCGAACCACAGCCCCAATCCCATCGCCGGCAACAGGCACAGCGCCAACAGCAAGAGAGGCCAGTCCGCATAGACCCCGGCCAGCAGAAACAGACTCAAGCGCACCAGCGTACTTGCGCTGATCAGCGCACTTTGAGTGGCCCGCGCCTGTTCCTTGGACAGCCGGCTGTTCAGGTAGATGGCATATAAAAAGCCGCCACTGCCGAACAACGCGCCGAACAGCCCACCGACAGTGCCCATGGGCATCGACCAGCCCGCCGCCAGTTGTGTCGGACGCGCCTTTACCAGAAGGCTGTAAATCGCGTAGGCGCTGATGAACAGCCCCATCAACAGCAGCAATAAATCCGAATGCAGGTTGAGCAAAAACACCACGCCCAGTGTGCAACCAATGGCCATGCACGGCAGCAGCCGCAACAGTTCCGCCTTGTTCACCTCGCGCCGGGTGTGCAACAGGCCGCCGAACGCGGCGACAAAATCCAGCAGCACCAGCAGCGGGATGATCTTCGACAACGGCATGAACAGCAGCAGAATCGGCCCCGCGATCAGCGCCGTGCCGAACCCGGCGACGCCGAACACGACGTAGGCCAGCACCACACCCAGGCCAATGACCAGCCAGTCCATCCCGCTAAAAGGCCAGTGGTTCAACAGTTCGATTGCAGTCATGCAGGCTCCTTGCTCATCGCCGCCCCTCAGCATAGTGCAGCCGCTCATGTGCACAAGGCCGTGGTGATTGCCCCGGGAATACCTATAAACTGCCACCCATGATTAAAGACCCGTTTGCCCGCCTGGGCCTGGACCGCGAAGTCCTGACTGTCAGCCAGCTCAACGGCCGCGCACGCGTGTTGCTGGAAGACGTGTTCACCAATATCTGGGTTGAGGGCGAGATCTCCAACCTCGCCCGCCCGGCCTCCGGCCATGTGTATTTCACCCTCAAGGACAGCGGCGCACAGGTGCGTTGCGCGCTGTTTCGCAACAACGCCGCGCGGGTGCGCCAGGCGCTGAAGGATGGCCTGGCGGTGAAGGTACGCGGCAAGGTCTCGCTGTTTGAGGGCCGTGGCGACTACCAGTTGATTCTCGACACGGTGGAGCCGGCCGGCGACGGCGCGTTGCGCCTGGCGTTCGATGCGCTGAAGGAAAAGCTCAGCGCCGAAGGCCTGTTCAGTGCCGAGCGCAAGGTGCCGCTGCCGATGCACCCACGGCGCATCGGCATTATCAGTTCACCCACCGGCGCGGTGATTCGCGACATTATCAGCGTGTTTCGCCGCAGGGCGCCGAACATCGAGCTGACCCTGATTCCCACCGCCGTGCAAGGGCGCGAAGCCATCCCGCAGATTGTGCGTGCACTCAAGCGCGCGGACGCGCGCGGGTTTGACGCGCTGATCCTCGCGCGGGGCGGCGGTTCGCTGGAGGACCTGTGGTGCTTCAACGAAGAAGCCGTGGCACGCGCGGTGGACGCGTGCGTCACGCCTATCGTCAGCGCGGTCGGGCATGAAACCGACGTGTCGATCTGTGACTTCGTGGCCGACGTGCGCGCCCCTACCCCCTCCGCCGCAGCCGAATTGCTCGCCCCCGACGCCAGCCACCTGGTGCGTCAGGTGGAGAACCTGCATCGCCGCCTGGTGATGCTGATGCGCAACCGCCTGCGCCACGACCGCTTGCGCCTGGAGGGCATGGCGCGACGCCTGCGTCATCCCGGCGAACGCCTGCGTCAGCAGGCCCAGCGTCTGGACGATCTCGACATGCGCCTGCGCCGCGCCTTCGAGCGCAGCCTCAATACCCGCCGCGAGCGCCTGATTCGCCTGGAAACGCGCCTGGCCGGCCAGCACCCGGGCCGCCAACTGGCCCTGCTGCGCCAGCGCCTGGACAGCCTGGCCGAACGCCTGCCCCGCGCCATGCGCGAAGGCCTCAAGGCACGCCGTCTGCAGTTGCAAAGCCAGGTGCAGACGCTGCAGGTGGTCAGCCCATTGGCGACGCTGGGCCGCGGCTACAGCATTCTTCTGGACGAGCGCGGCCAGGCCATTCGCAATGCCTCGCAAACCCACACCGGCCAGCGCCTGACCGCCCGCCTCGGTGAAGGCCAATTGCAAGTGCGGGTGGAAGACAACCACCTCACCCCTGTCACCCTTTCGCTACTGGATTGATCGATGCCACGCCTCCTGAGCCTGCTGATGCTGTTGTGCCTCGCATTCAACGCCCACGCCGACAGCTACATCACCCGAACCCTGAACAAACCGGTGCCCGGCGGCGTTGCGGTGGTCGACCTCGGCCCTGCGGCCGCCGCGCCGAAAGCCAGCTACCAGGGCAAGCCGGTGCTGGTGGTGAAGGAGCAGGACAACTGGCTGGCGATTGTCGGCATCCCGCTGACGGTCAAGCCGGGCAACGAGCGCATCAGCAGCGGTGGGCGCAGCCTGCCGTTCATCGTCGGTTACAAGAAGTACCCGGAACAGCGCATCACCCTGAAAAACAAAAGCCAGGTCAATCCCGAACCCGCGCAGCTCAAGCGCATCGAGGGTGAACTGGCGGTGCAGCTCAAGGCCTATCGCAGCTTCAGCCCCACGGTGCCGAGCAATCTGGTGCTGGACAAACCGGTCAACGGGCCGCTGTCCAGCCGGTTCGGCGTGCGCCGCTTCTTCAATGGTGAAGAACGCAACCCCCATTCGGGCCTGGACTTCGCCGTACCGGCCGGCACGCCGATCAAGACGCCGGTCAATGGCAAGGTGATTCTGGTGGGCAACTACTTTTTCAACGGCAACACCGTGTTCGTCGACCATGGCCAGGGCTTTATCAGCATGTTCTGCCACATGTCGAAGATCGATGTGAAAGTCGGCCAGCAACTGGTGCGCGGAGCGGTGGTGGGCAGGGTCGGAGCGACGGGCCGAGCGACCGGGCCGCACATGCACTGGAATATCAGCCTCAACGATGCGCGGGTGGACCCGGCGATCTTTATCGGTGCCTTTGAGCCGTAGTCAGCCCGCGAGATATCTTTTTAGCCGTTCAAGAAGCCTGGTCCTCCACACAACGGAGCGCTCAGCATGCCCTTACATTTACCGCGGAACCCCGACACGCCGAAAGGTCACTTATCCAGCAAGTTACAGGGAACGTGACCCACATCCTTTCAGGCTAGTTGGAGACACGCTTCGTGCTCACATCCGTCAGTTCACAACCTATCCCGTTACTTCACTCTGAGCCAGCCCCGGCTCTGACGCTCGCTGATACACTTGCTGCAACCAACAGAGAGACAGATCAACCGCCCTCGCAGCCCCAGTCGCGGCACTTGAGAGACGGTCTGAATGCCCCAATAAAACCCACGGTAGTACCCGTAGAGCCAGTGAGCTTATCCAACGAGCTCTCAAGACACTTCAAAGTCGGACCCGTTGAGTTTCTCATCTCTGAATACGACAATCTCAGCCTCAAGATGGCCCGACTGCAAAGAAAACAGCCTGCATTCAGAGACTTCGTAAACGCTCAGATTGAACAGGCATTTCCCCAGCTCAAACCCCTTGATCCAGCCGCGCTGTCGCTAGAGCGATCCAGACTGGGCGATGACGGCAGCACATCCGTTGCTGTGTCCAAAGAACCGCTTCTGGATGCGCTGACACGGGCTATTCAGGAAATTTACGCCTACCCGGATAAAAATTTTATCGACGAGCCAGGCGTCACATCGCAATTCATGCTCAAGACGGCGCCGACCGAAGCGGCCCGGCCCGTAACCGCTGCTGATTCACTGCACACAGTAGCCAGGCGTATTGCGACCCAATTTCCAGAAACCGTGAAAAACTTCTGGACCCAACCGAATCCAAAAGAAATCCTCAAAGATGCCGCCCAGGATCAGCTGCTGTCGTTACACAAGAAACAGCTGTCAACCCTGGCGGCACTGGGCGAGCAAGATGGCTACCTGAGTTCGCAAGCCAAGCAACTGGTGGATACCGTACTCCAGTACCCCACACGTGAAGAACGCAACCTGGCGTTTGCGCCAGAATCAAGGCCAGGCGTCTACCCGCTCTTGATCAATGACAACAGCGCCAGCGGTGCACGTCTGGCGGGAGCATGGCTAGTCACCAGCAAGGAAGGCTCTGCACCTGGGAACGACGATGGGCCTGTGGTGCTGTGCACGCCAAGTGAGGGCCTCGAACCCTTCGAGAACAGCGCTCAAGCGTTCCAGGTGCTGGCTCAACGGCTGGATGCACGGGGCACAGCCGCAACCCTGCTCGCAGAGGGTTTGCCTCTGTCGGCACAAAAGACTCACAGCCCTCTACGGGGCCAGGACCTGGTTTCAAGCCTTGCTCCGATTGAGGGCGACGTGATTGCCGAAGCGTTTACGCAATCGCTGAAGCGCCAGGCCGATGAGGTTCAAGCGACCCTCATGCAGACCATGTCCCCGGAAAACCAGATCCTGCACCCCACGCCTCTGCAAGACGCCGATATAGGCGCGGCTATCGATGAAGCGGCAGACTGGTCAGCGCATTTTGATGGCAACAATGCCATGCTCGCCCGTTACGAACGACTGGCCGATAAAAAACAGCCGCAGTGGCTGAAAAGTCTCACGCCCATCCAGATCCGGGGTTACCAGTATCTCGACCGTGTAGAGCAAAAGAGCGTTGAGACGCTGGCGCCTATGCTCGAGAAAATCCCCGCGCTGCATCAGTTCGCCAACCAGCAATTGAACCTGGCCCTGCAAAAAAAATACCCTGGGGCGACCATCGACGCTCAGATGACAAAAGTCGTGACTACGACGAAGTCGCGCATTCATACACGCTTCAGACACGGAGCGTACACCCCGGTCGACTACAAAACCAAGGAGGCATCGTTAACCGACCTGGCACTGAAAAACCCGACGGCATTTCCCGCAGGAGACAATGACAAGCACGTCCAGGACACTCTGCGAGCCAAGCTTCTTGATGCCCAAGGCGAACCTGTGCTGGACAGTGACGGCAAACCCAGGGTGCTGAAAACCGAAGAACTCCTGGCGTTGGTGGAAGACGCGGATGTAGGGGGCAAGTACCTCGACATGCTCCAAGCGCAATTGGCGCCGGATGCCAGCACCGGTGAGCCGCATAAACTGCGCTCAGCCTGGAAACACGCTCTGCGCAGCACCATGAACAAGCACGCCTACCTGGCAAAACTGAGCCCAACGGCCTATTCGGCTTCAGAAACAGACAGCGCGGGCAAATCATTGGCACCCCAGTGGGTCAGGGCAGTGATTGATTATCCTGACGCGGCCACACGCCCCAAGGTCGACGGCAAAACCGTCGTCGCCAACACGATGTCGTTCTACGGTGCGCCAGTCCAGGGCGTCACCGTGATCAGTAGCGGCGGGCGCTCGTCTCGGGTGCTCTACAGTCCCGAGGCACCTGACGGCATAGCATGGCGCGCGCTGGCCAGCCAACAGGAGCTGGAGACATTGATGAATAAACCAGAGTGGCAAGCCTACGCGCGCGCGCGCGTCAACTCGACGCCGCTGGAGTCGCTACAGAAAACGGTTAAAGACTATCGCGACAAAAACATCATCGGCACTCTGGAAAACGTTCAGAAAGCCCTTGAACCGAAAATCGCCTATCTCAGACCTGTTGACGGGGATATTCGCGATGCCCTGTACCAGCAGGTGTCGGATATCCTGATCAAGAACGCCGACTTGAGCTCAGTCAGCAATGCCGAGGTGGCCAAGGAATCGCGCTATAACAAAATGATGTTTGGCATCGAACTGGCGGGTGTCTTTCTGGACCTGGTGCCGATCATTGGCAAAGGGGTCTCGGCAGCTTCGAGGCTGACGAGAGCAGCGATGAAGATAATGCGGCTGCCGGGAAACTCTCTTGGAAAAATCCTCACCAAGCCCGGTCATCTGTCCAGGGCATTCTCCGATTTCACCGTTGTTGCCACAGGCCAGCCTATTCCCACCAGTCCGATTTCACGTCCCGTGTTCAAGCCATACGTGCAGACCCCAACCCTGGCACCTGGCACTGGCACCCTGGCAGTACCGTCCGGCCGGGCTACGCGGGTATTTCCTGCTCCGCCAAACAGCGCCGCTGCAAATCAAATTCAGGTGAACGTGCCCTCAACGTCTGCGGGCACCGGCACACTACCGGCAGCCATCAACAGCAACCAGGCACGGCCGCCGCGCCTGCCGGACTTCAGTCAGCACGCAGCCCCGCAAAGCGTACTTGATGGCACCAAACGAGCGGATGGCACGTTTCAAGTCGGCGACGACTTCTATATTCCTTTCACTGACGGTACTGGCGTGGAACGCGCCTATAAAATCAGCCCGATTTACAAGCTCGAAAGTGGCTCAGTAAGGGCTATCGATGCAAACAGCGGAAAACAATTCGCGTCTCTGGTACCCACTGGCACCGGAGGATGGAAGCTCAACAAGCTGAAGGGTGGGAAACCAGACCTGCCTTTGGACGACTACGTAGACAGGGTATTAAAGGGCTCGGCCGCAGATGACTTCGTTGATCCGGCCGAAATAGACAGGCTCAGAGAATGGTTCAGGCGTGACATGGGTCAGTTCTATGATTCCTTTTCTAACAGGCCGATGGCTGCGCGCCCGACAATAACGCCTGTCAGTGCCGACACAGCCCCAAGTGAACTGATCAAAAGTACGCTTTCCCGCCCTGATATTAACGGCTGGGTGATAGGGGAAAACCACGAACAAGTCGCGAGCCTGGATTTTTTAATCAACAATATGGAGCGATTCAAGGAGGCGGGGGTTACCACGCTTTATCTGGAAAACGCTTACTTTTTGGAACGCTCACCGACGCTCGCAGGAACGGCCTACACAGCAGATGATGCGAAATATCTGAGCCAGCGCTATCCAGAGGATAAATATGCAGACAGCGTACTGAGCATGGCCGATGTACTGAAGGCGGCACATAAACATGGCATCAAGGTCATCGGGTTGGAACATGCCGAACTGACAGGCCACATGAGCGAATATCAAAATTTCGTAAATAGCGAAGGCTTTTATATAGATCGTCTGGAAGAGTTCAACTACTTTGCCACTAAAATCATCGAAAACACTCCCAAGGGGGAGAAATGGGTAACGCTGGTCGGCAACGCTCATATGAACAATTACGTTGACCCATATACCGGCGGCGCCGTCCCTGGTATCGCGGAGCTCACAGGCGGGCTGGGCGTTTCAGTACGTGACGCCGCCAAAGGGGCCGCCAGCACTATCAGGGTACCTGCGCATACCAAAAACCTTACTGACGAGATGGAGTTCTGGGGAGGCGATGTGCAGATTGAACGCAATGTGGATAAGTACCTGAAGGCATAACGTACCGAGGGTTCGGGAGGGTGCGCCATGGCGCCCTTCCCTTTCGCTTCCATTTAAAATTGCGACCGCAGAATACTTGCCGCAAAAAAAGATCAATAAAGTACAAAAAACAGCTTTAAAGCATCAAAAAAAGACAAACAAAGAGTAATTTCATCAATTTTTTTCACTGACTTGCCATCTTTCACCCCTGCGGTTAGGGTTGAGCACATGAAAACCTCTCACACCCTCATTCAGCTCCGCCAGCACCGCAGCCTGTGCCTTGTAAGCGCACGACTGCCAGGCTGAATCGATCTGCCTCGTCCAAAGCTTTATTCCCAATAACAGTTTCACGGCAGGCCGCCTTTTCTCGGCCCCTCAACCAAGGATTTCCCGATGAGCATGCTCAAAGACCCTTCTTCGAAATACCGCGCTTTCCCGACCATTGATATTCCGGACCGCACCTGGCCGTCGAAGACCATCACCAGCGCGCCGATCTGGTGCAGTTCCGACCTGCGTGATGGCAACCAGTCACTGATCGAGCCGATGGACGCCGCCAAGAAACTGCGCTTCTGGAAGACCCTGGTCGCCGTCGGCGTGAAGGAAATCGAAGCCTCGTTCCCGGCCGCTTCGCAAACCGACTTCGACTTCGTGCGCACCCTGATCGAGGACAACCACATCCCCGAGGACACCACCATCCAGGTGCTGACCCAGGGCCGTGAAGACTTGATCGCACGCACCTTCGAATCCCTGCGCGGCGCGAAAAAGGCCATCGTGCATTTGTACAACGCCACGTCGCCGTCGTTTCGCCGCATCGTGTTCAACCAGGACAAGGACGGCATCAAGGCTATCGCGGTCAACGCGGCCAAGCTGTTCGTCAAATACGCCGCGCAGCAGCCGGAAACCCAGTGGACCTTCGAGTATTCCCCGGAAACCTTCAGCGCCACCGAGCTGGAATTTGCCAAGGAAGTCTGTGACGCCGTGATCGAGGTGTGGAACCCGACACCCGCGCACAAGATGATTCTCAACCTGCCGGCCACCGTCGAATGCGCCACGCCGAACATCTATGCCGACCAGATCGAGTGGTTCGGTCGTCATATCAATCGCCGTGACAGCGTGATCATCAGCCTGCACACTCACAACGATCGTGGCACCGGCGTGGCCGCCACCGAGCTGGGCCTGATGGCCGGCGCCGACCGTGTCGAAGGCTGCCTGTTCGGTAACGGCGAGCGCACCGGCAACGTCGACCTGGTCACCGTGGCCCTGAACATGTACACCCAGGGCCTCGACCCGCAGCTGGACTTCTCCGACATCGACGGCGTGCGCAAGGTCGTCGAGGAGTGCAACCAGATCCAGGTGCACCCACGTCATCCGTATGTGGGCGATCTGGTGCACACCGCGTTCTCCGGCTCGCACCAGGACGCGATCCGCAAGGGCTTCACCCAGCAGAAAGATGATGCGCTGTGGGAAGTGCCGTACTTGCCGATCGACCCGGCCGATATCGGCCGCAGCTACGAGGCGGTGATCCGCGTGAACAGCCAGTCGGGCAAGGGCGGCATCGCCTATCTGCTGGAGCAGGAATACGACATCAGCCTGCCGCGCCGCATGCAGATCGAGTTCAGCCAGGTGGTGCAGGCCGAAACCGACCGTGTGGGCCTGGAGATGACCGCGCCGCAGATCTACGCGTTGCTGCAACGGGAATACCTGCAGGCCAACACTCCGTACGCGCTGGTCAGCCATCGCCTGCAGGAAGAGAACGGCAACAGCCATGTCGAGGTGGAAGTCTCGGGCAAGGGCCAGGGCGAAACCAACCTGCACTGGAAAGGCAAAGGCAATGGCGCACTGGAAGCTCTGGTGGCCGGCCTGCCGATTGGTGTGGAGATCATGGATTACAACGAACACGCAATTGGCGCGGGCACCAATGCCAAGGCGGCGGCTTATATTGAACTGCGGGTGAACGGCGAACGTCCGGTCCATGGGGTGGGGATCGACGAAAACATCACTACCGCCAGCTTCAAGGCGCTGTTCAGTGCGTTGAACCGTTCGCTGAGTCAGCAGGCAGCGAAGGCGGCATAAGCAATCCAGAAGCGTTATTGGCTGGGCCGGCCTCATCGGGAGCAAGCCCCCTCCCACATTTTGATCTGTGAATACGTTCAAAATGTGGGAGGGGGCTTGCTCCCGATTGCGGTCTATCAGACAAACCGAAAACTATCAGCATCCAGATTCGCCGGAAACCGGGTGCGATACGCCGCCAATTCCGCAGCATCCAGGCACACCTGAAACACCCCGTCCGCCTCCCCCGCACTCAGCAAGGTCTCGCCCTGGAAGTCCAGCACCTGGCTGTCGCCGGTGTAACCAAAACCCTTGCCGTCCGTACCCACCCGATTCACCGCCGCCACATAGCACAGGTTTTCAATCGCCCGCGCCGGTAGCAGACGGTTCCAGTGCTGACGCCGCGCGCCCGGCCAGTTGGCGGTATACAGCAGCAGATCAGTGTCCTGGGCGTCACGACTCCACACCGGAAAGCGCAGGTCGTAGCAAATCAACGGACGAATGCGCCAGCCCTTCCACTCGAACTGCACCTGGCGCTCGCCTGGAGTGTAGTGATCGTGTTCGCCGGCCATGCGGAACAGATGGCGCTTGTCGTAGTGCAGCACCTCGCCATCGGGCCGCGCCCACAGCAGGCGGTTGCGATGGCTGCCGTCTGCCGCCCGGATGATCACGCTGCCGGTGATGACCGCAGCGTACTTTCTGGCCTGGGCCTGCAGCCAGCGGTGGGTGGGGCCGTTTTCCGGCTCGGCAAGGGTGTGCGATTCCATCGAGAAACCGGTGGTGAACATCTCAGGCAATACAATCAGGTCGGCACCCTTGGCCTGCTCCAGCAACAGTTCGAAATGGTCAAGGTTGGCCTGGCGGTCGTGCCAGGTCAGGGTGGTCTGGACCAGGGCAACCGTCAGGTTCGGCAGTGCAGTCAGATCACGCATAGTTTTTCGGCTGCTTGCTGCAGCGTCTCCTCGCGTTTGGCAAAGCACAGGCGCACCAGGCGCTGGCCTTGGGGTGGGTGCTGGTAGAACACCGAGATGGGAATGCTCGCCACACCGTGTTCGCGGGTCATCCACAGGGACATGGCGACGTCATCCAGGTCCGGGCGAATCTGTGAGTAATCCACCAGTTGAAAGTAGGTGCCGGCCACCCGAGTGAAACTCAAGCGCGACGGCGCCAGCAAATCACAGAACAGATCGCGCTTGGCCTGGTAGAACGCCGGCAGTTCGTCAACGTGCTCCGGGTGGGCGGCCATGAAGTCAGCCAGCGCGAACTGCAAGGGGGTGACGCAGCAGAAATTGACATACTGGTGCACCTTGCGCAATTCGGCCGTAAGCGCAGGTGGCGCGACGACGTAGCCGGTTTTCCAGCCGGTGACGTGGTAGGTCTTGCCGAAGGAGCTGACGACAAAGGCGCGCGGGTACAGCTCTGCATGGGCCAGCACGCTGACATGGGGCACGCCGTCGAACACCAGGTGCTCGTAGACTTCGTCGCTGAGCAGGTAGATATCGCGATCACGGATCAGGTCGGCCAATTGGTCCAGCTCGGCGCGGCTGATCAGTGCGCCGGTGGGGTTGTGCGGCGTGTTGAGGACGATCATGCGCGTGCGCGGTGACAGCGCCGCCTTGATCTTCTCGAAGTCCAGCGCGAAGCCTTGCAGGCTCAGTTGCACATGCACGCAACGGCCACCGGCCAGTTCCACCGAAGGTGCGTAGCTGTCGTAGCAGGGATCGAAGATGATGACTTCATCGCCTTGGCGAACCACTGCCTGGATCGCGCAGAAAATCGCGGCGGTTGCCCCCGGGGTGATGGTCACTTCACTGTCGGGATCCACCGATACGCCGTAACTGTGGGCGATCTTCGCCGCCACTTGCTGGCGCAGGGCCGGCAGGCCGGTCATCGGTGAGTATTGGTTATGCCCGCTGGCAACGTGTTTACCCACCGCATCGAGCAACGCCTGCGGACCGTTGAAGTCGGGGAAACCCTGAGACAGGTTGAGCGCGCCGGTTTCGGCAGCCAGTTGCGACATCGTGGTGAAAATGGTGGTGCCGACGTTCGGCAACTTGCTGGTGATCATGGGAGCCCCCTTCGGGTGAGCTGCCAGTTTTAAGCTGCAAGCTGCAAGCAGGTCAAGCAAGCAAACCGTCAGGCACAAAAAAGGGCTCCAAAGGAGCCCTCTCTCGCCACCACTCAACGCGGTGTTATTTCTTGTCGCGGCGCTTCTTGTCGGCCTTCTTGTGGTGAGTCATCAAACGACGCTTCTTGTTCACCTGACGGTCCGTCAGCGTGTTCTTGTTGCCTTCGTATGGGTTCTCGCCACCCTTGAATTCGATGCGAATCGGCGTACCGACCAGCTTCAAGACACGACGGTAGGTGTTTTCCAGGTAACGCACGTAAGACTTGGGCACCTTCTCTATCTGATTACCGTGGATCACGATAATCGGCGGGTTGGCACCACCCAAGTGGGCGTAACGCAGTTTGATCCGGCGGTTGTTGACCATCGGCGGCGCGTGCTCACCCACCGCGTCTTCCAGAATCTGGGTAAGGCGGTTGGTGGGCCAGCGGGTGACGGCGGACTTGAACGAGTTCTGCACGGACGCGTAGAGGTTGCCCACGCCGGTGCCGTGCAGGGCCGAGATAAAGTGGATATCGGCGAACTCGACGAAGAACAGCCGACGTTGCAGCTCGATCTTGACGAAATCGCGCTCGCTGGGCGTCATGCCGTCCCACTTGTTGATCGCGATCACCAATGCCCGACCGGCCTCCAGGGCAAAGCCCAGCAGGTTGAGGTCGTGGTCCACCACGCCTTCGCGGGCGTCCATCACGAAGATCACCACGTTGGCGTCCTTGATGGCTTGCAGGGTTTTCACCACGGAGAACTTTTCAACCTCCTCGTGGATCTTGCCGCGCTTGCGCACACCGGCAGTGTCGATCAGCGTGTACTTCTCGTCGTTACGCTCGAACGGGATGTAGATGCTGTCGCGGGTGGTGCCGGGCTGGTCGTAGACGATAACCCGGTCTTCACCGAGCATGCGGTTGACCAGGGTCGACTTGCCGACGTTAGGGCGGCCGATGATGGCGATCTTGATACCGTCTTTTTCACTCGGGCCCGGAATGCGCTTGGCTTCCTCACCTTCGGCGACGATCTCTTCTTCGCCCTCTTCTTCCCCGTCGTCATCCTTCGGGAAGTCGCGCAGGGCGATTTCCAGCATCTGGGTGATGCCGCGACCGTGGGCACCGGCGACCGGGATCGCGTCGCCCAGGCCCATCGGGCTGAATTCAGCGCGGGCGGCCTCAGGATCGATGTTGTCGATCTTGTTGGCGATCAGATAGGAACGCTTGTTGCGCTTGCGCAAGTGCTCGCCAATCATCTGGTCGGCAGCGGTGTAGCCTGCGCGGGCGTCCACCAGGAACAACACGACGTCGGCTTCTTCGATGGCCAGCAGCGACTGCTCGGCCATCTTTTCGTCCATGCCATGCTCGTCACCGGAGATACCACCGGTGTCGACAATAATGTAGGAGCGCCCCTGCCACTTTGCCTCACCGTATTGGCGATCACGGGTCAGACCGGACAAGTCGCCGACGATGGCGTCGCGAGTCCTGGTCAGGCGGTTGAACAAGGTGGACTTGCCGACGTTAGGTCGGCCCACCAGGGCGATTACGGGAACCATGCGGCTCTCCACTTCGTTATTTCAGAAAATACAAAAGCCGCTGCAAGGCAGCGGCTGGTGCTCGGGGCAGCATCGTCAAATGCCGCATGCCCCGCCGAAGCGGGGCCGCCTGGGGTTACCCCAAGCATGACTCTTACTTGATGGTCAGGGCTTCCAGCTTGCCGCTGTTGCCAAACACATAAAGCATGTTACCCACGACCAGCGGACGTGCACGCAGGCCGTCGCTGTCGATACGCTCACGACCTACGAAACGACCATCCACCTGGCTCAGCAGATGCAGGTAGCCTTCGAAGTCGCCCACCGCCACATAGCTGGAGAACACTTCCGGTGCCGACAGTTGACGGCGAGCCAGGGAATCGTTGCTCCACAGCGCGGTGGTGGAACGCTCGTCGACACTTTCAACGGTGCCGGACGCCAGGCTTACGTAGACGCTGCCAAACCCTTGGGCGACACCGGCGTAGCTGGAAGCATCACGCTGCCAGTTGACGCGACCGCTCTGCAGGTCCAGTGCGGCCACACGGCCCTGGTAAGTGGCGACGTAGAGGGTTTCACCCGACAGCAGCAAGCCGCCGTCGATGTCCACTACGCGATCCAGCTCGGAACGACCTTGCGGGATGGCCACTCGGGTTTCCCAGGCCGGTACGCCGTTCTGGGTGTTCAGGGCGACCACTTTACCGGTCGACAGGCCTGCAACGGCCAGATTGTTGGTGACAATCGGACCACTGGTGCCGCGCAGGGTCAGTACCGCCGGCGTGCTGTCATACAACCAGCGCTGCTCGCCGGTGCTGGCGTCCAGGCCGATCACCCGATCATCCTGGGTCTGCACCACGACGATATCGCCGTTGGTGGCAGGCGGTGCGAGCACTTCGCTGGTCACGCGAGCGCGCCATTTCTCTTCACCGGTACTGGAATCCAGCGCCACGACTTCGCCCTTGAGCGTGCCGAGCATGACCATGCCGTATCCCACGCCAACGGCGCCGGACACAGGCAACTCGAGGTCTTTTTTCCACTTCACGTCGCCGGTCATGCGATCCATGGACACGACCACGCCGGTCACGTCAGCGGCCACGATGTTTTCGCCGTCGATTGCCGGCACCAACATGTTGTAGGTGTCGCCCTGGCCATCACCGATGGAGCGGCTCCACTGCTTCTGCAAAACCACTTCTTCCTTGAAAGTGGTCAGCTCGGCCGGAGGCAGTTCTTTTTTACTGTTGCTGCTGCAACCCGCGGCCAGAACGGCCAGAGCCAGCAATGCTGCATGTTTCCAACGGATCACGTCACGCATCCCCTTTGGTCAAGTCGTCGAGCTTGATTTGTAAGCCACCGACCGCCGCTTCATCAGACAGCGCAGCCTTGGCCTTCTTGTACGCAGCATTGGCTTCGTCGGTACGACCCAATTGGACCAGGAGGTCGCCCTTGAGCTCTTCGCGAGTGGCTACAAATGCCTTGTCCGCATCGCCGTCGAGCAGTTTGAGTGCTTCGTCGGCCTTGTTCTGTGCCGCCAGTACCTGAGCCAGGCGCTGACGGGCGATTTCACCCAGGGTCGGGTTGGTCGGTTTGTCGGCGATGGCCTTCAGTTCAACGGCAGCATCGTCCAGCTTGCCGGTATCGACCGCCACCTTGGCGACGAACAGGCTACCGTATTGAGCGTAGGTGCTGCCGCCAAATTCGCTTTTCAGCTTGCCAGCCAGGTCTGCAACCTGGGCCGGGTCAGGCTTGCCGTCCGGCGTCAACGTGGTTTCCAGCAACTGCTGATACAGAACCGAGGCGCCCTGGGACTGGTTGGCCTGATATTTGTGCCAGGCCTGCCAGCCGAACACCACCACCAAAGCGAGCAGACCGCCGGTAACCAGAGGCTTGCCGTTACGCTGCCACCAGTCCTTGAACTCGGTCAGTTGATCATCATCAATACTCGACACCCCAATACTCCTTAAATCGCTAAATTCGGCTGTTCGACAGCTTCAACCCTGCACAACGCAGGTGGCCAGGTGCGCGGCGAGCGCATCAAAGGCAATGTTCTGTTGCTCGCCCTGGCCACGCAGGGGTTTGAAACCTATCACCTGCTGGGCCAGTTCGTCATCGCCGAGGATCAGCGCATACAGCGCACCGCTCTTGTCGGCCTTCTTGAATTGGCTCTTGAAGCTGCCGGCGCCGGCATTGATCTGCAGGCGCAGGTTTGGCAGTTGGTCACGCACCTGTTCGCTCAAGGCCAGGGCGGCCAGCTCGGCGGCCTCGCCAAAGGCGCACAGGTACACGTCCACTTGCCGGGCGATTTCTTCCGGGACCTGCTCCAGGGTTTCCAGCAGCAGGATCAGGCGCTCGATGCCCATGGCAAAGCCTACGCCGGTGGTGGGCTTGCCGCCCATCTGCTCGACCAGCCCGTCGTAACGGCCGCCCGCGCACACGGTGCCCTGGGCGCCAAGCTTGTCGGTGACCCACTCGAACACTGTCTTGCTGTAGTAATCGAGGCCGCGCACCAGTTTAGGATTGATGACGTAAGGAATCCCGGCGGCATCCAGACGCGCCCTGAGGCCGTCGAAATGCACACGGGACTCGTCGTCCAGGTAGTCGGCCATCTTCGGCGCGTCTACCAGCACGGCCTGGGTGTCGGCGTTCTTGGTATCAAGTACGCGCAACGGGTTGGTTTTCAGACGGCGCTGACTGTCTTCGTCCAGCTTATCCAGATGGGCGGACAGGTACTCGACCAGGGCTTCGCGGTAGCGGCCCCGGGATTCACTGGTGCCCAGGCTGTTGAGTTCGAGCTTGACCGCGTCACGGATGCCCAACTGGCCCCACAGGCGCCAGGTCATCACGATCAGCTCGGCGTCGATGTCCGGGCCGTCAAGGTTGAACACCTCAAGACCAATCTGGTGGAACTGGCGATAACGGCCTTTCTGTGGACGCTCGTGACGGAACATCGGGCCGATGTACCACAACTTCTGCGGCTGACCGCCACCGGTGAGGCCGTGCTCGAGCACCGCACGCACGCAGGCGGCAGTGCCTTCCGGACGCAGGGTCAGGGAGTCGCCGTTACGGTCTTCGAAGGTGTACATCTCTTTTTCGACGATGTCGGTCACTTCACCGATGGAGCGCTTGAACAGCTCGGTGAACTCGACGATCGGCATGCGGATCTGTTTGTAGCCGTAATTATCCAGCAGGCGCGCGACCGTGCTTTCGAAGTAACGCCACAATGGCGTTTGCTCCGGCAGGATGTCGTTCATGCCACGAATGGCTTGCAGAGACTTGCTCACATCAAATCCTTAAATTCGTTCAATCAGCCGCGAGCGATCAGCGCTGCGTCAGCGGCGACCTTTTCGGCCGCTTTCTCGCGGATCAGCTTTTCCAGCTGGTCCACCAGATTGTCATTCGTCAATTTCTGCGACGGCTTGCCGTCGATGTAAATCAGGTTTGGCGTACCACCGGTAAGGCCGACATGCGCCTCCTTGGCCTCGCCCGGTCCGTTGACCACGCAGCCGATCACCGCTACATCCAGCGGCACCAGCAGGTCTTCGAGGCGCAACTCCAGGTCGTTCATGGTTTTCACCACGTCGAAGTTCTGCCGCGAGCAGCTCGGGCAGGCAATGAAGTTGATGCCACGGGAACGCAAACGCAGGGATTTGAGAATGTCGTAACCGACCTTCACTTCCTCTACGGGGTCTGCCGCCAGGGAGATGCGGATAGTGTCGCCGATCCCTTCGGCGAGCAGCATACCGAGACCCACCGCAGATTTCACTGTGCCTGAGCGCAGACCGCCCGCTTCCGTGATACCCAGGTGCAGCGGCTGCACGATTTCCCTGGCCAGCAGGCGGTAGGCTTCTACCGCCATGAACACGTCGGAAGCCTTTACGCTGACCTTGAAGTCCTGGAAATTCAGGCGTTCGAGGTGTTCAACGTGACGCAGCGCCGACTCGACCAGCGCCGCCGGGGTGGGCTCGCCGTATTTCTTTTGCAGGTCTTTTTCAAGTGAGCCGGCGTTGACGCCGATGCGGATCGGAATGCCGCGATCACGGGCAGCATCCACCACGGCGCGCACGCGGTCTTCGCGCCCGATGTTGCCCGGGTTGATACGCAGGCAGTCCACCCCGAGCTCGGCCACGCGCAGCGCGATCTTGTAGTCGAAGTGAATGTCGGCAACCAGTGGCACCTTGACCAGCTGCTTGATGCGGCCGAAGGCTTCGGCAGCGTCCATGTCCGGCACGGAAACGCGCACGATGTCGACGCCGGCTGCTTCCAGACGGTTGATCTGGGCCACGGTGGCGGCCACATCATTGGTGTCGCTGTTGGTCATGCTCTGTACGGCAATGGGGGCATCGCCGCCCACGGGTACGGAGCCGACCCAGATCTTGCGCGATACGCGACGTTTGATTGGAGATTCGCCGTGCATGACTATTGTCCCAACTTGAGGCGAGCGGTCTCGCCACTGGTGAACGGCGCCACGTCCACAGGCTGGCCGTTGTAGACCACTTGCGCGCCACGGGCATAGCCCAGACGCAGCGTCAGAGGAGGCTTGCCGCCCTGGTCAAGCGTGTCGCCCTTGCGCTTGAGGCCGCTGAACAGCACTTTGCCGTTGCCATCGGTGACTTGCGTCCAGCAGTCGGCGATGAAGGTAACCTGTACGTGCCCGTCACCGGCGATCAACGCGGGGGTCGTAGGTGCCGACATTGCAGGAGCAGCCGGGGTGACCGGAGCGGTGGTCGCCGGTGCCTGGGCAGGAGCGGCCGGCGTATGGGCCTGGGCGGTGGGCGCAGCCGGAGTGGTCGGCGCCGGCACTGCAGCGTTTGCGGTCGGGGCGGTTTCCGGCGCTGGCTGCTCGGTGGCCGGCGGCGTTTCAGGCGCGGCCTGGCTTTGCACAACGGCCTGGTCTTCCGGTTCATCCAGCGGGTGAATCTGGGTGGTGCCGTCGGCGCTTTCGACTTCGACGTGCTCCATGGCGTTACTGGTCATGTCCTTGGTGCGCTGGGCCGCCTGGTCCTGCCACCAGACGAAACCACCGCCGATCACCGCGATCAGCAGCAGCAGGCTGACAATCCGCAAAATCGTGTGGGAGACCCGCGTCGGCTCTTCGATACGCCCCAGACCATGGACGTTGCTGCCCTGGGAGTCGGTGCCGGTGAACTGATCGAACTGCTGGACCAGCACGGTTTGATCGATGCCGAGCAACTTGGCATAAGCACGGATATAACCACGGGCAAAGGTGTGCCCCGGCAGTTTGTCAAACGCGCCGGCCTCGAGGTTGCCCAGGGACGTGGCCGTCAAATTGAGCTTGAGGGCCACTTCTGCCAGCGACCAACCATTGCTTTCGCGGGCCTGACGCAAGGTGTCGCCTGGGTTTACGCGATTAGCTGCTACAACTTCCGGGTGCGCCGCTTTCATCATTGCTCCGACAGGTATTGCTGATATTCCGGCGTACCGGGATAGAGTCGTTCGAGTTGCTGGCCAAAATGTGCGGCCGTGTCGCGTTCTTCATGAACCGTCGCCAGGCGCACACCGAGCAATAGACTACGTGCATTTTGCCCGCTGAGCAGGCTAAAACGCTCGTAATAGTCACGTGCCGGCACATAATGCCTGTCTTCGTAGGACAACTCAGCCATTTCGAGCAATGCGCGAGGCTGGTGACCGTTCAGGTGCAGGGCTTTTTCCAGTTGCTGGCGCGCCAAATCGCGCTGCCCGAGGTGCATCGAGGTGACCCCAAGGTTCTCGAATACCCGCGAACGTTCCGGATACAGGGTATCGGTACTGGCTTGCTGGAAATAACGGGCGGCCTGGGCATAACGTTTCTGCTCGAACAGGAAGCTGCCGTAGTTGTTCAACAGCCGAGGATCGGCAGGCCGTGCGGACAGCGCCTTGGTGAAATACCGGTCGGCCAGCTCAGGCTCGGCCTGGGCCTTGAACACCAACGCCAAAGCTGCATTGGCGTCGGCGTCATCGCTGTCCAACTCTAGGGCCTTTTTCAACGGCACCTTGGCCTGCTCGCTCATGCCTTGCTGCAGGTAACCCAGGCCCAACTGCACATACGCCACTCGTGCCTCGTCACGGCCTTTGTCTGTTTGCAAAGGGCTGTCATGGCCCGATGAAACACAACCGGCCGCAAGACCGGTAAACAGTAACAGCAGCGCAAGGCGCAAGGGCATAGAGATCCTCTCTCAGATTCGATTCACAGCGATTTGCGGCAGATCGTCGGCGGCATTTAATTCACGCACGGCGATGTAACGTTCGCTGCGGCGGGTGCGGTCCATCACCTGCCCTACCAATTGGCCACAGGCGGCGTCGATGTCCTCACCACGGGTGGTGCGCACGGTGACGTTGTAGCCGGTCTGGTGCAGTTGATCCTGAAAACGGCGGATGGCGTTGTTGCTCGGCCGCTCGTAGCCGGAATGTGGAAACGGGTTGAACGGAATCAGGTTGATCTTGCACGGGGTGTTCTTGAGCAACTCGATCATCTCGACGGCGTGTTCGACCTTGTCGTTGATGTCCTTGAGCATGGTGTACTCAATGGTCAGCACGCGTTTCTCGCCCAGGGTCGCCATGTAACGCTGACAGGATTCGAGCAGCATCTTAAGCGGATACTTCTTGTTGATTGGCACCAATTGGTTACGCAATGCGTCATTGGGTGCGTGCAGCGACAACGCCAGAGAGACGTCGATGTGCTTGGCCAGCTCATCGATCATCGGCACCACGCCGGAGGTCGACAGGGTTACACGGCGCTTGGAGATGCCGTAGCCCAGGTCGTCCATCATCAGGTGCATGGCCGCAATCACGTTATCGAAGTTCAGCAGCGGCTCACCCATGCCCATCATCACCACGTTGGTGATGGCACGGTCGACGGTTGCCGGGACGCTGCCAAAGGATTTATTGGCAATCCACACCTGGCCGATAACTTCGGCGGCGGTGAGGTTGCTGTTGAAGCCTTGCTTGCCGGTGGAGCAGAAACTGCAGTCCAGGGCACAGCCTGCCTGGGACGAAACGCACAAGGTGCCGCGCTTGCCCTGGGGGATATAAACGGTCTCGACGCAGCTGCCGGACGCCACGCGCACCACCCACTTGCGGGTGCCGTCGCTGGAGATGTCCTCGCTGACCACTTCCGGACCACGAACCTCGGCAATGGCCTTGAGCTTGTCGCGCAGGGCCTTGCTGACGTTCGTCATGGCGTCGAAATCATCGACGCCAAAGTGGTGAATCCATTTCATTACCTGACCGGCACGGAAACGCTTCTCCCCGATTGAGTCGAAGAATTTCTCCATTTCCGGCTGAGTCAGACCCAGCAGGTTGGTTTTAACAGTCGATGTCGTCATGGATTCACCCTCACTCTTTAAGCCGATGCTTAGCGAGCGGTTACTTCAGTAGCAGCGAAAAAGTACGAAATTTCGCGAGCAGCAGCGGCTTCGGAGTCCGAACCGTGTACGGCGTTGGCGTCGATGGACTCAGCGAAATCAGCACGGATGGTGCCGGCAGCAGCTTCTTTAGGGTTGGTGGCGCCCATCAGCTCACGGTTCAGAGCGATGGCGTTTTCGCCTTCCAGAACCTGAACAACAACAGGGCCGGAGATCATGAAAGCAACCAGGTCGCCAAAGAAACCACGGGCGCTGTGCTCAGCGTAGAAGCCTTCAGCTTCGGCCTTGGACAGTTGCTTGAGTTTCGAAGCTACAACCTTCAGGCCGGCTTTTTCGAAACGAGTGGTGATCTCGCCGATGACGTTTTTTGCAACAGCGTCAGGCTTGATGATGGAGAAAGTACGTTGAACAGCCATGGTGTAACTCCAGAAACGGTAATTTACGAAAAATTAAACCCGCGAATTATACGCGGGTTATCAGGTATTGCCTAACTGCGTAAAAGGCGACTCAGTCTGCTTCTTCGATCCACAGGCCTTGAATCGCCTCGAGAACCTTTTCGCCACCCCGGTCCGGGATGTCGTCAAAATCCGGCAGTTCCATTACGAGGTTGCGCAGCTTGACGAAGTTCACCGTAAGAGGATTGACCTCAGGATGGGCTTCAGCAAGTTGTATAGCGATTTCTTGTACATCAACCCATTTCAGGCTCATGACATTTCCTTGAATCAATGCGGCGCTTCGGCTGCATGGTTGAGGGAATATTTCGGAATTTCGACAGTGATGTCTTCAGTCCCGACCTTGGCCTGGCAGCTCAGGCGCGAATGCGCTTCCAGGCCCCAGGCGCGGTCGAGAAAGTCCTCTTCCAGCTCGTCCGCTTCTTCCAGGGAGTTGAACCCTTCGCGGATAATGCAGTGACAGGTGGTGCAGGCGCAGACACCGCCGCAGGCGCTTTCGATCTCGATGTGGTTGTCATGGGCAACGTCGAGGATGGACTTGCCGGTCTCAGCCTCAACAACCATACCGTCCGGGCAGTGCTCGGCGTGTGGCAGAAAAATGACCTGCGGCATTAATTATTCCTCGATTTCATTCAGGTTGCGACCCGCCAGCGCGGCTTTTACCGACTGGTCCATGCGACGGGCGGCGAAGGCGTCGGTCACTTGCGACAGACGCTTGGTCTGCTGCTCGATGGCATAGCCATCGGTGCCTTTCATCAGTTCGGCCAGCTCCTGCATCTGCAGGTCGATGACCATGCGCTCCTCGGCGTCCAGCAGGCGCTCGCCGTCAGCCTCAAGGGCGCCCTGCACTGCTTCAAGCAGGCGCTGAGCGTCGACTTGCTGCTCACGCAACACGCGGGCGACCTTGTCGTCACCGGCGTATTGGAACGAGTCCTTAAGCATTTTGGCGATTTCGCCGTCGGTGAGGCCGTAGGACGGCTTGACCTGAATGCTGGCTTCAACGCCCGAACCGAGCTCACGCGCAGCCACGCTGAGCAAACCATCGGCGTCGACCTGGAAGGTCACGCGAATTTTCGCTGCGCCGGCGACCATCGCTGGAATGCCGCGCAACTCGAAGCGCGCCAGGGAGCGGCAGTCGCTGATCAGCTCACGCTCGCCTTGCAGCACATGGATCATCATGGCCGTCTGGCCGTCTTTGTACGTGGTGAAGTCCTGGGCGCGGGCGACGGGGATGGTGGTGTTGCGCGGAATCACCTTCTCCATCAGACCGCCCATGGTTTCCAGCCCAAGGGACAATGGAATCACATCGAGCAACAGCAACTCGCCACCCTCGCGCTTGTTGCCGGCCAGAGTGTCGGCCTGAATCGCCGCGCCAATGGCGACCACTTGATCCGGGTCGATTTCGGTGAGCGGCTGACGGCCAAATGCTTCGGCCACCGCATCGCGCACACGGGGTACGCGAGTCGAGCCGCCGACCATGACCACCGCCACCACCTCTTCCAGCTCGATGCCGGAATCGCGCACCGCGCGGCGGCAGGCCTTGAGGCTACGCGCGACCATCGGTTCAATCAGCGCATCGAAGGCTTGGCGGGTCAGTTGGGCCGACCAGTTGCCGTAGGACACTTCAACAGAGGCAGCATCCGTCAGCGCTTCCTTGGCTGCACAGGCAGTTTGCAGCAGGTTACGCTGCGCGCCCGGGTCCAGGTCGGCGGACAAGCCGGCGCTGGTGATAATCCAGCCAGCGATGGCGTGGTCGAAGTCATCACCGCCCAGGGCGCTGTCGCCACCGGTGGCGAGCACTTCAAACACACCGCCGGTCAGGCGCAGAATCGAGATATCGAAGGTGCCGCCGCCCAGGTCGTAGATCGCGACCAGGCCTTCGGCGTGCTGATCTAGGCCATACGCCACTGCGGCTGCGGTTGGCTCGTTGAGCAGGCGCAGCACGTTGAGGCCGGCAAGTTTCGCCGCGTCCTTGGTGGCCTGGCGCTGAGCGTCGTCGAAATACGCCGGAACGGTAATTACCGCGCCGACCAGTTCGCCGCCCAAGGTGGTTTCCGCGCGCTGGCGCAGCACCTTGAGAATATCGGCGGACACTTCCACCGGGCTTTTCGGGCCCTGCACGGTGTCGATGAACGGCATATGGGATTCGCCGCCGACAAAGCGGTACGGCAGTTGCTCACCCAGTTGCTTGACGTCGGAAAGGCCACGGCCCATCAGGCGCTTGACCGACAGCACGGTATTCAACGGATCGGTGGAGGCCGCCAGTTTGGCCGACTCGCCCACTTCGGTACGGTCCGCGTGATAACGCACAGCGGACGGCAGGATCACCTTGCCATCAGCGTCGGGCAGCGGCTCGGACAGGCCGCTGCGCAGGGCGGCGACCAGGGAATTGGTGGTGCCCAGGTCAATCCCGACCGCCAGGCGACGCTGGTGCGGTTGAGGGCTTTGGCCGGGTTCGGCGATTTGCAGTAGAGCCATGGTAATCAGGTCTTATCTGTCTATCAGGCGTGCATCACGGGCAGCACACTGGGTTAATCGTCGAGGCGCTCTTCAAGCTGGCGCACTTCGTAGGTGAGCTTGTCGAGGAACTGCATGCGCCGCATCAGGCGTTCGGCCTGTTCACGTTGCGCTGCATCATCCCAACAGGCTGCGAAGCTTTCGTTGAGCTCCTCCTGGGCCGCCTTCAGCCGACGCTTGAAGACCGCGACACCCGCCACATCGGCTTCGTCCTGCAGATCTTCGAGTTCTTCGCGCCACTGCATCTGCTGCATCAGGAAGTCCGGGTCGTGCACCGTGACTTCAAGGGGCAGCTCGCCACCGTTCATCGCGAGCAGGTAGCGCGCGCGTTTCGCAGGGCTCTTGAGCGTCTGATAGGCTTCGTTGAGGCTGGCTGATTGCTCCAGCGCCTGGCGTTGCTCGCGCTCGGAAGCGTCAGCAAAGCGGTCCGGATGCACACCACGCGCCAATTCTCGGTAGCGCGTGGCAAGCTGCTCAAGGTTCAGCCGAAAGCTCGGCTGCAGCTCGAATAAAGCGAAATGACAAGGAGTGCCCACAAGTAGCCTCAGATGTTGAAGCTTTCGCCGCAGCCACACTCACCGCGTACGTTGGGGTTGTTGAACTTGAAGCCTTCGTTCAACCCTTCCTTGACGAAATCGAGTTCGGTGCCGTCCAGGTAGGTCAGGCTCTTGGGGTCGATGATCACTTTCTCGCCGTGACTTTCGAACACCTGGTCTTCCGCAACCACCTCGTCGACAAACTCCAGCACGTAGGCAAGGCCGGAACAGCCCGTGGTGCGAACACCCAGACGAATCCCCTCACCTTTACCGCGCCCATTCAGGGAGCGGCGAATGTGCTGCGCTGCCGCTTCTGTCATGCTGATAGCCATCGTTGACTCCTTACTCGTCGCCAAATGCTTAGATCAAGCCTTTCTTCTGCTTGTAGTCGCGAACGGCCGCCTTGATGGCGTCTTCAGCGAGTACGGAGCAGTGGATTTTCACCGGCGGCAGCGCCAGTTCTTCGGCCAGCTGGGTGTTGCTGATGGTGACAGCCTCATCCAGGGTCTTGCCTTTCATCCATTCGGTCGCCAGGGAACTGGAGGCGATGGCCGAACCGCAGCCGTAGGTCTTGAACTTGGCGTCTTCGATGACGCCAGCGTCGTTGACCTTGATCTGCAGGCGCATCACATCGCCGCACGCCGGAGCGCCGACCATGCCGGTGCCCACATCAGGGTCTTCCGCGTTCATCTTGCCGACGTTGCGCGGGTTTTCGTAGTGGTCGATGACCTTTTCGCTGTAAGCCATGGTACTCAATCCTCACTCATCAGGGCCGCTCTGGAACCCTGTAGAAACGCCTGCGTTTTCCGCCACGTTCCTACAGAGTATGGGTGGCGGCTTCTATAATTTAGTGTGCCGCCCACTCGATTTTGGAGATGTCGACACCGTCTTTGAACATGTCCCACAGCGGCGACAGAACGCGCAGCTTGTTGACCGCCTCGCACACTTTCTGCGCAGCGTAGTCGACCTGCTCTTCGGTGGTGAAGCGGCCGAAGGTGAAGCGGATCGAGCTGTGTGCCAGTTCGTCGTTGCGGCCCAGAGCGCGCAGTACATACGAAGGCTCAAGGGAGGCCGAGGTGCAGGCCGAACCGGACGACACCGCCAGGTCCTTGAGCGCCATGATCAGCGACTCGCCTTCGACGTAGTTGAAGCTCAGGTTCAGGTTGTGCGGTACGCGGGCGGTCATGCTGCCGTTGACGTACAGCTCTTCAAGGTTCTCGACCTGCTTGTAGAAGCGATCGCTGAGGGCCTTGATACGAATGTTTTCGGCAGCCATGTCTTCCTTGGCTACGCGGAAGGCCTCGCCCATGCCAACGATCTGGTGGGTAGCCAGGGTGCCCGAACGCATGCCGCGCTCGTGACCGCCGCCATGCATGGCCGCTTCGATGCGCACGCGAGGCTTGCGGCTCACGTAGAGAGCGCCGATGCCTTTGGGGCCGTAGGTTTTGTGGGCCGAGAACGACATCAGGTCGACTTTCAGCTTGGACAGGTCGATGTCGACCTTGCCAGTGGACTGGGCAGCATCGACGTGCAGCAGGATACCCCGGGAACGGGTCAGCTCGCCGATGGCCTCGATGTCGTTGATGGTGCCGATTTCGTTGTTTACGTGAATCACGGAAACCAGAATGGTGTCTTCACGCAGCGCAGCTTCGATCATGGCCGGGGTGACGATACCGTCGGTGGTCGGCTCAAGGTAGGTGACCTCGAAACCTTCACGCTCCAGTTGGCGCATGGTGTCGAGGACAGCCTTGTGCTCAATCTTGGTGGTGATCAGGTGCTTGCCCTTGGTCGCGTAGAAATGCGCTGCGCCCTTGATAGCCAGGTTGTCGGACTCGGTGGCACCGGAGGTCCAGACGATCTCACGCGGGTCTGCGCCCACCAGGTCGGCAACCTGGCGACGAGCGTTCTCGACCGCTTCCTCGGCTTTCCAGCCGAATACGTGGGAGCGGGAGGCCGGGTTGCCGAAGTTTCCGTCAACCAGCAGGCATTCACTCATCTTTTGCGCAACACGCGGATCAACCGGGGTGGTCGCTGAGTAATCAAGGTAAATTGGCAATTTCATGGACTTTCTCCTAAATCAGGCTGGCTGGCGTGCCGTTAGCTCTTCGGCTGTCACTCGACGGCGGACGCTTCAATCTTGTCCAGACGCGGCGCCCTGGTGTTGCAACGGCGCTGGTCCTGACGCTGGGCTACTTCTTGCACCTCACGGCGAGTCACAAGATCAGCCAAGCTGATACCACTCAAAAACTCATGGATCTGCAGGCTCAAGTCACACCACAGGTGGTGCGTCAGGCAGGTGTCACCGGCGTGGCAATCACCCAGGCCCTGGCATTTGGTGGCATCGACGGATTCGTTGACCGCATCGATCACCTGGGCGACCTGGATGCCCTGCATCTCGCGGGACAACTGATAGCCACCACCTGGACCGCGGACGCTGGAAACCAGATTGCTGCGGCGCAATTTGGCGAACAGCTGCTCGAGGTAAGACAGTGAAATGCCTTGGCGCTCGGAGATATCGGCCAGGGACACCGGCCCGGTCTGCGCGTGCAAGGCCAAGTCAAGCATGGCGGTTACCGCGTATCGGCCTTTTGTAGTCAGTCTCATGGACAAGTACCAAGGTGTTTCAGAATGGGAGCAAGTATGCGATTCCCGAGTATTTAAGTCAACTATAAGACCTAGTACTTTAGTCAGGATTACCCGGAAAAAGGGCGCGCGAATCATAGCAGGATGGGGTGGGGACGAACAGCGGGAACGGGGGCGACGCTCAAACCCCAAGACCAATTGAGTTCAAATGTAAGAGCTGGCTGCCTGCGATTGCAGTGGGCCAGCTGCTCAAGGGGAGGCTGGTAGACCGCTATCGCGGGCAAGCCAGCTCCCACAGGAGATTTTTATGGACCTTACTATCTAACCAGCCTTGGTAGCGGCTTCGTCCTTGATCTCGGCGAAGTCTTCTTCGCGCAGCGAAGGCAAGTCCTTGGCGCAATAGCTGCTGCCCAACTCCTTGAGCGCGCCACACATGCCCTCCAGCTTGCCGTCCACCGCTTGCAGGTGGTCAAGCAACTGGCCAATGGCGCGCGCCACGGGGTCGGGCATGTCTTCGCTGACGCCGTAGGCATCGAAGCCGATTTTCTCGGCCATGGCCTTGCGCTTGGCTTCCTGCTCGTCGCCGGCTTCCGGCTTGACGATGATGCGACCGGGAATACCCACCACCGTTGCGCCGGCCGGCACCGCCTTGGTCACCACGGCGTTGGAGCCCACTTTGGCGCCGGCACCCACCGTGAACGGGCCGAGCACCTTGGCGCCAGCCCCAACCACCACGCCATTTTCCAGGGTCGGGTGGCGCTTGCCTTTGTTCCAACTGGTGCCGCCCAGGGTCACGCCCTGGTAAAGAGTCACATCGTCGCCGATTTCAGCGGTCTCGCCGATCACAATGCCCATGCCGTGATCGATGAAAAAGCGACGCCCGACCTTGGCGCCCGGGTGAATCTCGATCCCGGTCAGCCAGCGGCCGAAGTTCGACACCAGCCGTGCCAGCCACTTCCAGCCCATGCCCCAAAAGAAGCCGGACAGGCGATGGATCCAGATCGCATGCATGCCCGGGTAGCAGGTCAGCACTTCAAAGGCATTGCGCGCCGCCGGGTCACGGTGGAAAACGCTTTGGATGTCTTCTCGCAAACGCTCGAACATTGTTAATCCTTCCGCTTAAGAAGCTCGCCACGGGCCGCTTTCTGGGTTTCCGTGAGGATGCCACGCAATATGTTCATTTCCGCTCGGCTCACCGAGCTGCGCCCATACAGGCGACGCAGGCGCGCCATCAGGTGCCGTGGTTTTTCCGGATCGAGAAACTCGATGGCTACCAGGGTTTGCTCCAGGTGCTCATAGAAACGCTCCAGTTCGTCCATGGTGGCCAGCTCGCCACTCTTGGTCGACGCCACTTCATCCTTCTCGACCTTGCTCGGCTGGCCTGCCGCCGCCAGCCAGGCCATGCGCACCTCGTAGCTCAGTACCTGCACCGCGGCCCCGAGGTTCAGCGAGCTGAACTCGGGGTCGGATGGAATGTGCACATGGTAGTGACATCGCTGCAGCTCTTCATTGGTGAGGCCGGAGTCTTCACGGCCGAACACCAGGGCGATTTCAGCGCCGCCGGCAGCCTCTTCGATCACTTTAGTGCCGCACTCACGCGGGTCCAGCAGCGGCCAGGGGATGCGCCGGTCACGGGCGCTGGTGCCGAGCACGAGGTTGCAGCCTACCAACGCATCTTCCAGGGTGGCAACGACCTGGGCGCTCGCGAGCAGGTCATTGGCGCCGGACGCACGGGCATCGGCCTCGTGGTGCGGGAACACCCGCGGCTCGACCAGCACCAGGCGCGTCAGCCCCATGTTTTTCATGGCTCGCGCCACCCCGCCGATGTTGCCGGGATGACTGGTATTGACGAGGACGACACGAATGTTTTGCAGCAAGGGAGGCGCTCTTGGACACGGGAAAGGGGAGCAAATCTTACAGAACAGCCTAAGGTTATGCCACGAAAGCTAACGTCGTCCTTCACCTGAAGAAAGTTTCTGCTAAACTGCCCGGCTTTCTTTAACAACCTTAGGTGACCTATCCATGCAGCCCATGCTGAATATCGCGCTGCGCGCCGCCCGCAGCGCCAGTGAATTGATCTTCCGCTCCATCGAGCGCCTGGATACCATCAAGGTCGACGAAAAAGACGCCAAGGATTACGTATCCGAGGTGGATCGCGCCGCCGAACAGAAAATCATCGACGCTCTGCGCAAGGCCTACCCTACCCACGGCATCCTCGGCGAAGAAACCGGCCTGCACAAAGGCAGCGGCGAAGGCGAAGACTACCTGTGGATCATCGACCCACTGGATGGCACCACCAACTTCCTGCGCGGCATCCCGCACTTTGCCGTGAGCATCGCCTGCAAATACCGTGGCCGCCTGGAACACGCCGTCGTACTCGACCCGGTTCGCCAGGAAGAATTCACCGCCAGCCGTGGCCGTGGCGCGCAACTCAATGGTCGTCGCCTGCGCGTCAGCGGTCGCACCAGCCTGGACGGCGCCCTGCTGGGCACCGGCTTCCCGTTCCGTGACGACCAGATGGATAACCTGGAAAACTACCTGGGCATGTTCCGCGCCCTGGTCGGCCAGACCGCAGGCATCCGTCGCGCCGGCGCAGCGAGCCTGGACCTGGCTTACGTGGCCGCCGGTCGTTTCGATGCGTTCTGGGAGTCGGGCCTGTCCGAGTGGGACATGGCTGCAGGCGCACTGTTGATTCAAGAGGCCGGCGGCCTGGTGAGTGACTTCACCGGCGGTCACGACTTCCTTGAGAAAGGCCATGTGGTTGCGGGCAACACCAAATGCTTCAAGGCCGTGCTGACAGCAATCCAGCCGCACTTGCCGGCTTCGCTGAAGCGCTAAGCGAGCAGGCAAAAAAAGCACCCCGCGGGGTGCTTTTTTCATGCCTGGAATTTGGCATGAACACACATGCCAGCAACACCAGAAATCAACTGTGGGAGGGGGCTTGCTCCCGATAGCAGTTTGTCAGTCGCCTGATGTATTGACTGACCCACCACCATCGGGAGCAAGCCCCCTCCCACATTTTTTACTGCATGGGGCTTTGAATCTGCCCCTGAATTACTGCTGGTTCTGACCCAGGATCAGACGACCCTCTTTATCCACTGGAATCTGACCGCCTGGATCACGATCCATGCGCACGGTGCCTTCCTTGCCATCCAGGGTGTAACGCACGTCATAGCCGACAACCTTGTCACTGATGTCGTTGACGGTGTTACAGCGTGTCTGAGTGGTGGTGTAGGTATCGCGGTTCTGCATGCCTTCCTGAACCTTGTTACCGGCGTAACCGCCACCGACCGCACCGGCTACAGTGGCCAGCTTTTTGCCGTTACCACCACCGACCTGGTTACCCAACAGGCCACCGGCCAGCGCACCGACCACGGTGCCGACAATCTGATGCTGATCCTGCACCGGCTTCTGCCGAGTCACCGCGACGTCCTTGCAGACCTCACGCGGCGTTTTAATCTGGGTTTTTACCGGCTGTGCAGCCAGCACTTGCGCATACTCAGGGCCGCTTTTTACCAGGCTGTAGGTGGCAACAGCGCCCCCGGCAGTCACACCGACAGCACCCAATACCGCACCAACCAGCAACGACTTGTTCACGTTGAACCTCCTGACCATCACAAGCGGACCGAAAGATCCGCGCTATACCCAGCCTTGGAGCAAAAAAAAGGCACGAGTTCAATTCTCGTGCCTCTTTTGTAACAGCGTGTCAACAAACGCCCATCAAGGACGGTCGTCGACCTCCTTGCCAGTGCTGGCCGGAGGAATCAGGTCTTCGCTGTTGAGGTTCAGCCAGATCAGCACCACGTTGGCGATGTAGATCGACGAGTAGGTGCCCGCCAGAACGCCAATGAACAGCGCCAGGGAGAAGCCCCACAGGTTGTCGCCACCGAAGATCATCAGTGCGGCAATCGCCAGCAAGGTGGAGATCGACGTCGCCATGGTGCGCAGCAGCGTCTGGGTGGTGGAGATGTTGATGTTTTCGATCAACGACGCCTTGCGCAGTACGCGGAAGTTCTCACGAACCCGGTCGAATACCACGATGGTGTCGTTGAGCGAGTAACCAATGATCGCCAGCACGGCCGCCAGCACGGTCAGGTCGAAGGTAATCTGGAAATACGCCAGGATACCCACGGTCACGATCACGTCGTGGATCAGCGACACAATGGCGCCGACACCGAACTTCCACTGAAAGCGGAAAGCCAGGTAGATCATGATACCGACCAGCGCCATCAGCATGCCGAGGCCGCCCTGGTCGCGCAGCTCTTCACCCACTTGCGGGCCCACGAACTCGACGCGCTTGACCGACGCCGGGTTGTCACCGCCGACCTTCTGCAAGGCCTCGGCCACCTGGTGACCCAGTTGCGGGTCTTCGCCCGGCATGCGCACCAGCAGGTCGGTGGTAGCACCAAAGCTCTGCACCACGGCTTCGTGATAGCCGGCCTTGACCAGCTCGTTGCGCACCAGGGTAACGTCGGCCGGCTTCTCGTAGGTCAGCTCGATGAGCGTACCGCCGGTGAAGTCCAGACCGTAGTTCAGGCCCTTATGGAACCAGCTGAACAACGCCAGAACGGTAAGGAGCACGGTGACGCCGAACGCAATGTTGCGAACGCCCATGAAGTTGATTGTACGTAACATGGCAGCCCCTTAAATCCACAACTTCTTGAAGTCACGTCCGCCAAAGATCAGGTTGACCATTGCGCGGGTCACCATGATGGCCGTGAACATCGAGGTAAAGATACCCAGGGACATGGTCACCGCAAAACCTTTGACCGGGCCGGTGCCCATGGCAAAGAGAATCCCGCCGACCAGCAGAGTGGTCAGGTTGGAGTCGAGAATCGCGGTAAATGCCCGGCCGAAGCCTTCGTTGATTGCGCGCTGCACGGTCATGCCAGCGGCGATCTCTTCACGAATCCGCGAGAAGATCAGCACGTTGGCATCCACCGCCATACCCATGGTAAGCACGATACCGGCGATACCCGGCAGGGTCAGCGTTGCACCCAGCAGCGACATCAGGGCG
This sequence comes from Pseudomonas trivialis, assembly GCF_036864995.1. NCBI lineage: Bacteria > Pseudomonadati > Pseudomonadota > Gammaproteobacteria > Pseudomonadales > Pseudomonadaceae > Pseudomonas > Pseudomonas trivialis. Next base: position 4,416,938 of record NZ_CP142151.1, read on the forward strand.
AGCAGCATCACCATGTTGCCCGCCAGGGCCACGGTAGCGATCACGCCGAAGAAGCGGTAGATGGCGATGATGAACAGCGACACGAACAGCATGCCCCACAAGGCTGCATCGACACCCTTGGTGATGTTGTCGGCACCCAGGCTCGGGCCGATGGTGCGCTCTTCAGCGAAGTACATCGGCGCCGCCAGACCACCGGCACGCAGCAACAGAGCCAGTTCGGAGGATTCGCCCTGGCCGTTCAGGCCGGTGATGCGAAATTGAGCACCCAGCGGCGACTGGATGGTCGCCAGGCTGATGATCTTCTTCTCTTCCTTGAAGGTCTGCACCGGCACGTCTTTCTCGACACCGTTGACCATCTGTTTGGTGTAGGTGGTTACCGGGCGTTGCTCGATGAAGATCACCGCCATGCTGCGACCGACGTTGCTGCGCGTGGCGCGGTTCATCAGGTCGCCGCCGTGGCCATCCAGGCGGATGTTCACTTCGGGAGTGCCGTGCTGCGAGTCGAAACCGGCCTTGGCATCGGTGACCTGGTCACCGGTGATGATCAGGCCGCGCTCGATCAGCGCAGGTGGACGGTTGCCTTCGCGGAACTCGAACTCTTCGGAGGTGGCGCGGGTAGCACCCGGCTCAGCCGCCAGACGGAACTCCAGGTTGGCGGTTTTACCCAGGATACGCTTGGCTTCAGCGGTGTCCTGCACGCCCGGCAATTCAACCACGATACGGTTGGCGCCCTGACGCTGCACGATCGGCTCGGCCACACCCAGCTCGTTGACACGGTTACGCACCGTGGTCAGGTTCTGCTTGATGGAGTATTCGCGGATTTCCGCGATCTTCGCCGGGCTCATCGCCAGACGCAGTACCGCCTGACCATTGAGGTCGGTCGGCACGATGTCGAAGTCATTGAAGTTCTTGCGGATCAGCGCACGGGCCTGTTCGCGGGATGCTTCATCAGAGAAGCCCAGCTGGATGGCACCGTTGAGCTGCGGCAGGCTGCGATAACGCAACTTCTCTTTGCGCAGCAGGCTCTTCACGTCGCCTTCGTAAACTTTCAGGCGCGCGTCGAGGGCCTTGTCCATGTCAACTTCCAGCAGGAAGTGCACACCACCGGACAAGTCCAGACCCAGCTTCATCGGGTGCGCGCCAATGCTGCGCAGCCATTGTGGCGTGGTTTGTGCCAGGTTCAGTGCGACAACGTAGTCGTCACCCATGGCCTTGCGCACAACGTCCTTGGCCGGCAATTGGTCTTCGGATTTGGTCAGGCGCAGCAAGCCGCCCTTGGCACCCGCGGCCAATGTTGCCGCTTTAACCTGGATACCCGCGTCATTGAGCGCTTTGCTCGCGCGTTCCAGATCGGCCTGATTGACCTGCAGCGAAGTGCTGGCGCCCGTGATCTGGATCGCCGGGTCATCAGGATAGAGATTGGGAGCGGAATAAATAAAACCGATCGCCAGCACCGCCAGGATCAGTACGTATTTCCACAGAGGGTATTTGTTCAGCATCACGCCGCCCGCTTATAACGCGGGGCGCCTTGCGCGCCCCGTCGATTGGTAAAGGTTGTTGCTTAGATCGCTTTGAGCGTGCCTTTAGGCAGCGTGGCAGCGATGGCGCCCTTCTGGAACTTCATTTCAACGGTGTCGGAGACTTCCAGTACCACGAAAGCATCGGCAACCTTGGTGATCTTGCCGGCGATACCGCCAGTGGTCACCACTTCGTCGCCCTTTTGCAGGCTGCCCAGCAGGTTCTTCTGCTCTTTGGCGCGCTTGGCCTGTGGACGCCAGATCATCAGGTAGAAGATGACCAGGAAGCCGACCAGGAAAATCCACTCGAAACCACCGCCCATAGGGCCGGCAGCGGCAGGCGCAGCGGCGTCAGCCATGGCGTTAGAGATAAAAAAGCTCATTTAGCACTCCAGTTGCAAATAGTGAATCTTAGGGTCGGGAAAACTCAGTCCAAGGGCGGCACAGGGAGCCCGCGCTTGGCATAGAAGGCATCGACGAAGGCGGCCAATGTACCCTGTTGAATAGCCTCGCGCAAACCAGCCATCAGGACTTGGTAGTGACGCAAATTGTGGATGGTATTCAACATGCTACCCAGCATTTCCCCGCACTTGTCCAGATGATGCAGATAAGCACGGGAGAAGTTCTGGCAGGTGTAGCAGTCACAGGTGGGATCCAGCGGCGATTCATCATGGCGATGGAACGCGTTACGGATCTTCAGCACGCCTGTATCGATGAACAGATGCCCATTGCGGGCATTACGGGTTGGCATCACGCAATCGAACATGTCCACACCGCGGCGCACACCCTCTACGAGATCTTCCGGTTTGCCAACGCCCATAAGGTAACGAGGTTTTTCAGCGGGCATCAGGCCCGGCAGATAATCCAGCACCTTGATCATCTCGTGCTTGGGCTCGCCCACCGACAGACCGCCAATGGCCAGGCCGTCGAAGCCAATCTTGTCGAGGCCTTCGAGCGAGCGCTTGCGCAGGCTTTCGTGCATGCCGCCCTGGACGATGCCGAACAGCGCGGCAGTGTTGTCGCCGTGGGCGTTTTTCGAACGCTGGGCCCAACGCAGCGAAAGCTCCATGGAAATCCGCGCCACGTCCTCATCGGCCGGGTACGGCGTGCACTCGTCGAAAATCATCACAATGTCCGAGCCCAGGTCGCGCTGCACCTGCATCGACTCTTCCGGCCCCATGAACACCTTGGCGCCGTCGACCGGCGAGGCGAAGGTCACGCCCTCCTCCTTGATCTTGCGCATGGCGCCCAGGCTGAACACCTGGAAACCACCGGAATCGGTGAGGATCGGGCCCTGCCACTTCATGAAGTCATGCAAGTCGCCATGCTTCTTGATCACTTCGGTACCCGGGCGTAGCCACAGGTGGAAGGTATTGCCGAGGATGATCTCGGCGCCGGTGGCGACGATGTCGCGCGGCAGCATGCCCTTGACGGTGCCGTAGGTGCCGACCGGCATGAACGCCGGGGTCTCGACGGTGCCGCGCGGGAAGGTCAGGCGACCACGACGGGCCTTGCCGTCGGTGGCCAGCAGTTCAAACGACATACGACTCATAGTTGTTCCTCTGGGCCGCTTGGCGCCGGATTGCGGGTGATAAACATCGCATCACCGTAACTGAAAAAACGGTACTCGTTGGCGATGGCGGCTTGGTAGGCGGCCATGGTTTCGGGGTAACCGGCAAAGGCCGACACCAGCATCAACAGCGTGGATTCCGGCAAATGGAAGTTGGTGACCAGGCAATCGACCACATGGAACGGGCGGCCCGGGTAGATGAAGATATCGGTGTCACCGCTGAACGGCTTGAGCACGCCATCGCGCGCGGCACTTTCCAGGGAGCGCACGCTGGTGGTGCCCACGGCAACCACCCGCCCGCCGCGCGCCTTGCACGCCGCCACGGCATCCACCACGTCCTGGCTGACTTCCAGCCATTCGCTGTGCATATGATGATCTTCAATGTTATCCACACGCACCGGCTGAAACGTGCCGGCCCCCACGTGCAAGGTCACATAGGCGCTGTCGACGCCCTTGGCGGCAATCGCATCCAGCAGCGGCTGATCGAAATGCAGCCCGGCGGTAGGTGCGGCCACGGCGCCCAGGCGCTGGGAGTAAACCGTCTGATAGCGCTCGCGGTCGGCGTCTTCGTCGGGACGGTCTATATAAGGAGGCAACGGCATATGGCCGACGCGCTCCAGCAGCGGCAACACCTCTTCGGCAAACTTGAGCTCGAACAACGCGTCATGGCGCGCCACCATCTCGGCTTCGCCACCGCCGTCGATCAGGATGCTCGAGCCCGGTTTCGGCGACTTGCTGGAACGCACATGGGCCAGCACGCGATGGCTGTCCAGCACCCGCTCCACCAGGATTTCCAGCTTGCCGCCGGACGCTTTCTGGCCAAAAAGCCGCGCCGGAATCACCCGGGTATTGTTGAAAACCATCAAGTCGCCCGGGCGCAAATGCTCAAGCAAATCAGTGAATTGACGGTGTGCGAGGGCGCCGCTCACCCCGTCCAGGGTCAGCAGTCGACTGGCGCGACGCTCGGCCAATGGGTGGCGAGCGATCAGCGAATCAGGGAGCTCAAAAGTAAAGTCAGCAACGCGCATGATGGGGTTCGTCTAGCAGGGCCGGGAAGTCTAGCGGAATTAGTCAAAATTGACCATGAAACGTGATTGACCAACGGTAATCTCGTCTCTATACTTCGCCGCCACTGAGCCCTGATGGCGGAATTGGTAGACGCGGCGGATTCAAAATCCGTTTTCGAAAGGAGTGGGAGTTCGAGTCTCCCTCGGGGCACCATATAGCAGTATCTGAAAGTCTCTACCAGACTCTCAGACCCAGAGAAACCGGCCACTTGAGCCGGTTTTTTTGTGTCTGGCTTTCTACCTCTGTATCCCCTTATCCGTTGTATCCCTGTATCCCTGCTTGTATCCTGAGAAAAATACCGAACTTTGGGATACAAGGATGAAGCGCGCAGATATCAAGCGCCGCCCTCTCGCAGACACGACGCTTGCAGGGCTGGAGCCGGAGTCAAAGGAATACCGGGAGCTAGACGGAAACGGCCTCTACTTCAGGGTCAAACCTGATGGTGGTAAATCCTGGCAGCTACGCTACAAACGTCCGGCGGGCAATTGGGCTTGGATGGGGCTCGGGGGTTACCCAGAGGTCAGTGGTGCGCTGGCAAGAGAGAAAGCTGCCGATCTACGCAAAGTGGTGAGTAGCGGCGCCGATCCCCTTGAGCAGAAACGATCCGCTAAAGCTGCAATCGATGCGGCCAAGGCTCGAACGTTTCGAGCTGCTGCTGAAGCTTGGCTCAAGGCCAAAGAAGAAAAGGGCCTCGCAACCTCTACCCTTCACAAAATCCGCACCTACCTCGACAAGGACATACTCCCGGCATTGGGAGATAAGCCCCTCGACGAAATCACCCGCACCGACTGTGCAGATCTCCAGGCATCCCTCGAAGCTAGAGACGCTCACAACGTGGCAGAAAAGTGCCGCACCTGGATCAACCAAATCTTCGGCCGAGCGATTGGATTAGGACTCACCGAAAACGATCCGGGCAGCCGCCTTCGCGACATTGCCGCCCAGGCGCCCAAGACTCAGCAGCATCCACACTTGCTGGAGCCTGAACTCGCTGAGTTTCTCCAAGCACTCAAAAACACTCCGAGCAGACTGACGGCACGTACCGCCGCATGGCTTTGTATCTGGACTGCATCCCGCCCAGGCATGGTCCGCTTGGCTGAATGGAAAGAGTTCGACCTTGAGAAGGCCATTTGGACGACGCCTGCTGCCAAGATGAAGATGCGCCGGGATTTTGTATGCCCCCTTCCCCACCAAGCCGTTACAGCACTGAGGGACCTGCACTGTTTAACGGGACGGAGTCGCTGGCTTTTCCCCGGCGTCGGAGCAAAGAACCCAACCATCAGCGAAAACACAATCAACAAAGTCTTCGCTACCATCGGCTACAAAGGGCGTCTAGTAGGACACGGTACTCGACACACCGCGAGCACGTTACTTCGAGAATATGGCTGGCCGAAGGAACATGTTGAAGCGCAGTTGGCTCACAAAGAGGAAGGCATCTCGGGGGTATACAACAAGGCCCAATACTTTGAGCAACGCGTAAAAATGATGCAATGGTACGCCGATCACCTTGATTCCCTAGAGGCCGGAAATGTAGTGCAAGGTCAATTCGGGAAGGCCGTGTGAAGCCGTCAACCCTATACCCCTTCAAAAATGGTGTTACGGGTGTTACGCGTGTTACGCCAACCAATAACCCATTGTATTTATTGAATATATTTAGCGTTACACGCACTGCAAAGCTTCTGAACGCCACGTGTTACATCGAGCAGTCGTGTTACAGAAAAGCCACACCCTCAACCCTGCTGGCATTGGCGCCTCCACCTGCAAATCGCTGTAACAGCCTATCGGCTTCGGGGCGGCGGGGAGATCTAAATGGACTGTGAGCGGGGCATCGAGGCAGAAGAGCTCGAACTCGAAATCGCAGGTTTCGACGTAACGTGCCTGGTGTGGGATCAGGGCGATATCGAGGCAGCCGTTCGCAGTCTTGCGCTGTTTCCGCAGTTCAACGAACACTTCAAAAGTGCCTTCGATCTGATCAACACAGCCACATCGTTCTGGCTTGAGGAGGGTTCCTACTCCCCAGGTGCAGAATCGATCACACGAACCCTTTACTCCTTACGTGATGCCATCTACGACTATGCCGACTCTGCGGAAGCAGGCTCGTTGCCAAGCGTGATTCGAGGGCACCTTCGGGTCAGCCGTTCCGCAGCAGACTCACAGCTCGTCGCTACCTACGCCCTGGTACTTGGAACGCAGGCCGTTGAGACGCTCGCAAATTGGCTATTCGACCTTGAACTCGCGACCTACGACATTGATGCAGACCTGATAGAGCAACTGAGACATGACTCACCCCGCCGGTACCTTGCACTGATCGAAAAAGAGCGGGACCGTAGTAGCGGAAACGAAATCCGAGCACGAGAAGACTTCGCTACGTTGTTAGGTGAGGCGAACCAGGCTTTGTTGATGGCGAGCCTTTATCGTCAAGTGGAGCAGATGGATGTGTTTAAAAAAGGCTTCAACACATCAAGCCTGATGCATCGAATTCTCGACGACGCCTTTTCAACAAAGGCGACGAGACGAGGCCAGGAAGCCGGCAAGGGGAACCGAGATCCCAGCTCAAAAATACAGACCGACACAATGGATAGACGAGCAAAAATCAAGGCGGCTGCTGAGCAAATCATTAACGGTCGGAAAATTGAAATGCGAAGTCTGTCCGATGCCGAACTGACCAATATTCTTTCCGAACGGAAGTGCCACGGCACAAAAAAAACCATTCGAGAGCATTTGACCGCTCTGGGCCTTAGACCTCTGAAATAAAAAAGGGAGCGGACACAGTCCACTCTTCCTCCCCTGCGTAGCGTATGACCCGTTGTCTCAATTAACAAAGGGTTAGCTCGCTATGACTACCGTATTAAAAGCAATTCCCTCACATGACCCCTCCATGACGCTTATCCGCATGCCCGAGGTCATTTCAATCGTTGGGCTCGCACGCCCGACTATCTACAAGCTGATGCGTCAACCTGAAAGCGGATTCCCGTTGCCGGTGAAGCTGAGTAACAGCAATGCCCGAAGCGCTCCGGTTGCGTGGGTATTGGGGGAAGTGCAGGCATGGACACGGGCACGCATCGCAGCCCGCGATCAGGTGGCAGCATGAAAAGTCGTGTTGCTAACAAGGCCATCTTGCAGCCCTTTTCTGTACTCAGAAAAGTCGGGTTCTCATCACGCGGTATGCAGCGTTTTGAGCGTTACCGCACGGAGCAAAAACGCCTTAACCGGGACGTCATGGTGATGCGATGGAGAGATGGCATCTGGTGCGCATTGTCAGTTCCCTGCCAAGCCCCTCAAGCAATCATCGTCGACGAAGGCCAACAAGTCGCCGCCTACGAGGATGCACGCGCCTGCCTCGAAGGCGACCTGTTGCCCTTTGTTTCCCTGCGCTGGGACGTCCATGCCTGAAACGAAAACGCCCCCGGCGGCAACCGGAGGCGTTGAGGTAAATCTACATGCTTGACCAATTTATGCCCCATCGAAAAAATCCGCAAGCGATCCGCACGGTTGCACTTTCAAAAAACGGGCGTTACTCTCTGGCTGTCGCTGCAAATTCAGCGACCGGGCTTGGTAACCCGACGAAATCAAGGCGCAACAGCGCCCCCATTACGATTGCAGGCGCTTTTTTTGTGCCCGCAGTTACGTGTTATGGCGGCTGTGCGTGGGAGGCATTCGTGCCTGCCGGGTTCCTTGATTCCCGGTTTACCAACCTGCGCACAGCTGCCACCCATTCGCTTGGTAACGAACGTGGCAGCTCCTCAAATCAAGGAGCTTCACAGATGAAACACGCCCTCAATCCGTCCAAAATTCGCGCCGCCGCTCATCGAGCTATGGCTCTCGCCGCTTTACACGCCAACTCCAGCCTCGCTACACGTCTCTCCCGATACAACGCCCATATGTCCAAGGCTCGTGCCCTGGAAGCCGCAGGGGGTGCCCAATGAGCATGCTCCCAGGCTTTGCACTACCCGAGGATCTGCTCTGCGTCAGCCAAGACGCCGAAGCCGGTCTGCCTATCGACGCCATCACCTGTGCGCTCGACCGAGCCGATTCAGTTCTCATGCTGTTGGAAGATCACTTAGACGGCGATAAACCCCTGCTGTCCAACCGCGTGCTGTCGTCTGTTATTTGGGACGTGCGCGGCACCTTGGGCTTGATCAAAACACTCACCATGTACGGTGATGCCTCTTCTGTGCCGATGGGCCAGAAAGGCGGTGCGCTGTGACCCACTCCAGCACGCGTGGACGCTCCGAGTTTTCCCCTGCCAACGGTAACGGCCAAAACCTGTTTCGGGTAAATGCCGGTATCCCGCTGGAGGACGCACTTGAAGCCGTCTCCCAGATTCTGCACCACGCCAATCAACTGATCCTCGACGCTGCCATCAGCGATGCGGGCGAGCGTTTTAGTTGGCCTGCGTTCTACCTCGGCGAGATGGCTAAGGCACTAATCGACGACGTGAACGAGGCGTTGCTTGAGTCGAGGGCCGCCCTATGACTCAACGCACCGGCAACACCTCAAAACGCCCCAGCTTTGCCGACGTAAAAAGCGTTGCCCTGAAGCACATCGACCGTGTGCTTGCGCACTGGCTGCCGAACGGCAAACGTGTCGATGGTGGCAAGGAATACACAGCACCGAACCCGACGCGCACGGACAAACGTGCAGGCTCACTCAAGGTCAATTTGAGCAAAGGCACCTGGGCGGATTTTGCCACCGGCGATAAGGGCGGAGACCTGATCGATTTGGTGCGCTACATCGACGGCGGCACGGACGTTGAAGCCTGCAAAAAACTGGCGGATCTGCTCAACGTCTCCGCTGGTTCCGCGACCACCAAAAACGCACCGGCCAAAAGCGCAACGCCGGAGTGGATCGCGATTCAACCGATCCCGGCCGAGGCCATGAACAAGTGTCCAACCAAACACCGGCAACACGGTGTTCCGTCCAAAGTGTGGATCTATCGCGATGCTCAGGGCCAGCCGGTCATGGCGCTGTATCGCTTCGACCTGAGTCCCGATGAAGGCGGCAAGCCGCGAAAGGTTTTCGCACCGTTGACCTGGTGCGAGCGCTCCGATGGGCAAACCACGCAATGGCGCTGGCAAGGATTGCTGGAGCCTCGGCCACTGCTGCGACTGGATGAGCTGGCACAGCGGACCGATGCGCCTGTGGTGCTATGTGAAGGCGAGAAGGCTGCTGATGCCGCCGCTGAACTGATGCCCGACCATGTAGCCACGTGCTGGCCGAACGGCTCCAACTCTTGGCACAAGGCCGACCTGACGCCACTCAAAGGGCGCACGGTGGTGCTATGGCCGGATAACGATGCCAGCGGCAAGACCTGCATGGACGCCATCGAGCTCAAGCTGATTGAGCTGGGCGTCGCTTCGGTACAACGAGTCTCGCTCGACGTGTTCAAGCTCAAGCCCAGCAGCAAAGGCGGAAAGCCCACGCTCATCAAGGGTGGAAAATGTGCAGACGGCGACGATGCAGCGGATGCGTTAGCCAAAGGCTGGACCACTGCCCACGTCGCCGAGCTGGTGCGCAGCGGTGAGTTTTTCGGCAGTGCCGCTGAGCCAACTGAACCTCAACAACCGAAGGCCAAGGCGCCCGCCAAACGTCCTGCGAAATCAAAAAATGACCTGTTGCCGGGCGGCTTTCGCCTGACGCATGAGGGGGTGTTTTATTCCGGCGACGATGGTGAGGCGCGCCCCGTGTGCTCGCCTCTGGAAATCATCGCCCGTACTCGCGACGACAAGGGCCACAACTGGGGCTTATTGGTCGAGTTCGACGACCCGGACGGCGCCAAAAAACGCTGGAACATTCCGGCACGAACCATGACCGGCGACTTCGGCAAGGATGTACTCGGGCCGCTGGTCGACATGGGCCTGCGCCTCGCGGGAAGCCGGTCTGGACGTAACGCACGCAATGATCTGCAGAGTTACCTCGGTGGCTTCGACAGCGCCCAGCGCGCACGTCTGGTAACGCGCCTGGGTTGGCACGACAACGCCTTCCTTCTACCCGAACAACAGATCGGCTCACACTCCGAGCACCTGCATTTTTATGAAGCCGGTGCCCAACTGCCACCGATCAGCGAGGCCGGCTCTCTGGAGCAATGGCAGCAGCAAATCGGCGCGCTGTGCGTTGGCAACCACCGCTTAGCGTTTGTCGTCTCTGTGGCCTTTGCAGGCCCACTGTTGAACATGCTCGGACATGAGTCGGGCGGCTTCCACCTCTACGGCGACAGCTCCGGCGGCAAGACCACTCACTTGCAAGTCGCAGCCTCGGTTTATGGTGGGCCTCGTCTGGTGCGCTCGTGGCGCTCCACGGATAACGCCCTGGAGTCCATCGCCGCCGCACACTCAGACGGCCTCCTGGTGCTGGATGAAATCGGCATGTGCGACCCGCGCATTATCGGGGAGACGGTTTACATGCTCGGCAATGGCACCGGCAAAGCCCGGGCGAATGATCGAGGGCAAGCGGGCCGACAGGTGCAGGAGTGGCGCTTGCTGTTTCTCTCGACCGGCGAGAAGACGTTGGCGCAGCACATGGCGGATGCTAACAAGGAGCTGAAAGCCGGTATGGAGGTACGCATGCTCGCCGTGCCTGCGGACGCGAGCAAGGGGCTCGGCATGTTCGATGTGCTGAACGGTTTTGAGGACGCTGCTGCCCTTTCCGATGCGCTCAAGGCGCGTGTAGCCAAATACTACGGCACACCACTCACCGCCTTCCTGCACGCACTGTGCGCGCCTGGGGAAATGCTCAGATGGTCGGTGATCGTTCGTCGCACGGTGGAGCAGTTTATCACCCAAAACCTGCCCGCTTCGGCCAGTGGTCAGGCCCAACGTGCCGCCCTTCGCTTCGGTCTCGCAGCAGCGGCCGGAGAGTTGGCCACCGCCTTCGGCGTCACGGGCTGGCCGGACGGCACAGCCACGACCGCAGCACGGGTGTGTCTGCATGTGTGGCTGGCCGAGCGTGGCGGCGCCGGTAACTTCGAGGGTGATGCGATCTTGGCACGGCTACGCCAGGTCATCGAGCGATTTGGAGAAAGCCGCTTCACCCGATGGGAATCCGCCGCCGCCAAAATAGATGAGCACGGCCCACGCACGATTGATCGGTTGGGCTTTCGCAAGACCCTGGAACACGGCATGGGCGACGCCCTGCACACCACCAACACCTACTACGTGCTGCCTGAAGCCTGGAGGGCCGAGATCTTCAAGGGCATGAATATCAGTGCGGTGAACAAGGAGCTGCTGCAACGGGGCGTGCTCGAGCCGGGAAGTGATGGAAAGGCGTACAGCTTGATTCGCCTGCCCGGGTTAGGACCTCAACGCTGCTATGTGGTGAAGACAGTCCCTGGAACGGATGAAGGCGAGGCCAAGGCCGCCTGACGATAGGCCTGCTGATCGAGGTAGCGCCGGCTCATTCCCGGCCTCGCCAGCCGTTCAACCACTCCTATCAAACGTAATGCTCAGAGACAATACAGATGAACACTATCCAAGAACTGAAAGACCGCCGCGACACACTGACCCTCGAAATGGAGAGCATACAGCGCGACCTGGCTCCCTTCGAAAAGGCGCTGGAAAGCCCAGAGGTCATCCAGCAGGGCCGTCAACGGGCCGTGCAGGATGAAATCAACGATCACAAAAGACGCATCGACTCGCGAAACCTCGAGATCAGCAAACTGAACCAGAAGATTGATCGCCTTGAGACATTGGCGAACCGTGAGAGCTTGGCTGCGGGTTATCTCAGCGATATGGCGAACTGGAAAGCTGACGAGATGGAACTCAACGAAAAGCGCAGCAGCATCGAGACCCGGTTGCAGCAGGTCCGTCAAAACGATCAGGAAGACATGGCAAAGGCCCGACAAGCTGAAACGGACGCTGCCACCGCTTATGCGCAGGCCGTCGCCTGGGGCGATGTGGAGGGCGAGAAAGCAGCTAACGCAGAAGCTCAAAAGGCAGCAAAGAACCTAACCGCCGCGGTTGAGCATCACCGCCGTCAACAACTGCTTATCACCGCCCTGGAACAAGAGCTGGTGACGATTGATCTGCACATCACAGAGGCACAAAAGGAACGCACCGAGATCGAGAATAAAGCGGCTCACTTGGCGAATACTGTGCTGGAAGAACAATGGAATGAGGCCGCGAAAACACTGCTGGAGACCGGCGGCAAGCTGTGGGCAGCACGCAACCTGATTAGTCGTGACCCGGTTGCACTGATGAAGCTGGAGATCCCTGAACAGGGCGAGCACTTTGGAAGCTGGACTTGGCGAGAACTCGTAGATCGCTCGCGCCAACACAGCTTGCTTGACCTATTGGCAGCCTAACCCAAACCTTCCCCGAGGCAACCGGCGGAAGCCGGTTGCCTCGGGCCTACCATTGGTCCGACCATGAACAAACCACCACAGAACAGCGCACAGATGCCTGATTACCTAAAGGCCCGAAAGCTCCATTTGAACGGGATAATGGCCGCCATAGCCGATATGAGAAAGCTCAACGAAGCAGCAAACAAAAATACTAAAGTCGAAACGCTCACGAATGATGCAATCAAGGCAGAGCTTGATTTCATAGACCTTCAGCTCAAAAGAAAGGACGGATGATGAAGAAGTGAAAGCTTAAGCAGCTTCCGCTTCGCTAGGTCCTCCATTACAAATAATGGACTCAACCTTTTTCTGATCTTTGACGGCCGAGGGCTTATGCTTTCGGCCGATTCTATTGAAACAGTCGGTTCTCTCGAATTGCCCGGAAGCTGACCGGTGAAGTAGCCTACTTTCGCGCGGCCACGTGAAATCTGTGTCGAATGCCTGAGCAGCCATTTAAGATTTCAATTTTATACGCTTGCTTTTTTGCCCTGAGAACCACTTCCGACTTTTTCAAAAGCATCGGCCAAAACTGGTCACTGGAGCACATCACTAAACATGGGATAATTCAATACACCTCATTGCCGAACACCAACATAATATTCAATCTTAAAGTCGACGCACTCACCATTATCGGCAAAGCTAATGCTAATTGGCAGTGCACTTTCACGATGAACATAGCAAACTTTAATCAGACTCTCACCAGAGAAAACCAAGTAATATCCACAACCATCGCAATTAATCTCAACGAACTTCATACTCCCCCCCGTCAGGCCATATAAGTTTTCGACCAGAGGTTGTAAATCCGGCTGCTTGAAATTTTTTCAGCGCGTTAGAAGAGCAAATCATCCATTCAGCTTTGCGAGTAGGTAATGTGATTTCAGCGTTTTCAGTCAGTTGACTGCGGAATAGTATTTGAGCATTTAGCCAGTGGTGAATCTCTTGAGCAAAATTGAATCCGTATGTATCGAAAACGTAATAAGTATCGTTCCCCGAAAGAAACGCTTCGCGAGGGAGACTAATATTTGAAACTATAGGCGACACTTCACCCAGTGTGACTCTTTTGAATAAATCATATTTCTTTACAGACGCCCCAAAGGCCTCAGTAACTTCGCACTTGAATCGTTCTAGAGATGCAACATCCAGTTTTTGATTTGCAATCAGATTTTTCGTATTCTCCATGACTGCCCCACTCAGAAGCTCGCAAAATTCGCAAGCATATTCGCGCAAAGCTAACGCCTGCTCCGACAGAATCCCTAACCGGTCTATAAATCGAGTATTGGCTAATGCTTTTAGAAGTGATATTTGAAGTAGGGGGATCCTTTGCGCGGCAGCTTTTAATTCTCTAAGCTGGCAACTTGGCATCACCGGAATAGACATCTCAGGCTTGATCGTGGTTCCACTTGCACGCAATATAAAAGTATTCCAAAGCTCATAAGCTATGAGTGCACCTATTGCATCTACTATTTTATATTCTTGGAGTTCATTGCGAACTGGATAAAAGTCAGAGAAATTCTTCGCGGATAGAAATGCTGCGACGCACTCGCTCATAGAGGTTGGAACTGGTGAGTGCCCCACATTGAATGATTGCGATCCTGCTGGGTTTCGTAACTCCCTGCACTCTACGAATATCTCTGGGTGAGTTGATAATAAGGTGGCTAAAACCCTAAGGGTTTCTGTTTCTATTTCGCTAGAAAATCTATTCAGTTCTATACCGTGCCAGCACTCCTCTAAGGCCGCATCTATCTTATCAAGTTTTTCTCTAGCTACTATTTTGTCTGCAAACTTTTCGTCGATATATGCTCGCATCTCGGGCTTGTATTTTTTCTCTATTTTTTTATAAAGCTCGTCTACTGCTAATCTTCCAGCGTAAGTATCACTGATATCCTTGTCAAGCTCTGGCATCAGTGAGTATCCCCACAATTCTTCAACCCTCTCAGGAAGGTCCCAGGCACCTTTGTTGTAGTTGCCCTTATATTGTATTACTTGACGAACATTTCTCAGCAACTCCGGGATGTTTTCCGGCTGCTCTCGTGCGGATGTTTCGATAAGCAAGTTAAAGTGTGCTTGAAGGTATGCATAGGCTTCATTGCCGGATTTAGCTTTGTTAGCAAAGCTAAGAAATAAGCGACCATTGCGGCAAAATCGACCATACGAAGGAAGCTTTTCCTCTCTGAATCTCGCGATTCTTTCAATTACTCCAATCTGTGATCGGTATTCTTCTTTGGCGAGAATTGCACCCATGGATAAATTTAAATAAAAGCCAGCGACGGATTGATAAACGTCTACCTCTCTAGATACTTCAACTGACGCTAATACCGAAGGAAGAGAAGCTAGCAAATGACGTACGAACTCATTTGCATCGTTATTCTCTAGGTTGTTGAACGCTTTGTAGGAAATAGTTCTGACTCGGCTATCTAAATCAGTTCTCATAGGGTCTGCGCAGAGCAGATATGATTCAAGCTCCATAAGCGCAGCGATATTGTCCTGTATTTTTATTCGACTGGAAAAAAAGCTATTTATTTTGAGCACCCCCCTACCAACAGCCCCACGTCTATCATCGTCTAACAAAAAACTGCGTTTTGCATACTTGTTAATATCTAGATAAATACGCTCATGAACTGCTTCTATATTAGACATAAACGTATAGGTAAACTTTAGGTGCTGGTATACCCGGTACACCACAACACAGAATCCGACCATTAGCCCGAATAAATACGGAACCAAGGAAATCAAGTCGAACACTCCAATTGAAACAAGAAACTTAGCTACAAGAGAAGCCCCCAGGACCATAAATAGATGTTGATTTAGCCTTTTGGCATCTACCCCTGACAGCGAGGAGGTTATTTTTAATAGCGAAGGGCTTCTATAACGCGTCCTAGTCGTTTCGATAACATTCAATGATATAGGAAGTGCGAGGGCGCCTAGGGCTGCGGCAACAGTGATTATATCAGTTATTAATGTTGCCCAAATCGAACTCTTTTCGTCCGTGATTGCTGCTTGTGCGGCAGTCATTATCGGATCTTTTAAATTATTGAACGCTTTATAAATCTCTGTGCAAAATTGAGATATAGAACTATTGAATTCTGAGAGGCCCATTTCGCATATCTCATTTGGGTGGTTACTGATATTTGTTTCTGAGAGACTTACCTTTGGGATACCGTGTCTCAACAGTCATTGGTAGAACATCTCTCTATAGGCTGGTTGCAGCCCCTCCAGATAGGATGCAATCGATCTTAAAAGCCGTTAAACGTGAAAAATAAATTTTCTACCCGCTGCAATACCATAATGCCACTGCTATGTCGACCGTCCGCTTTTGACCGATTGCAGCCTTTAACGAGAAGCAGCAATCGGGCCGAAGCGGGAGTTCACGAGTCATGGCCTCTATGGTTTGGGGTATCTACGAAATCTGGGATGATTCGCAGGGCTGCTAGAAACTCTCCTTTCTGAGATTGGCTTCTATATCTTCACGTTTCCCATGGTGCTCGTAGCTTTTAGCAATTCCCTCCAACATTGTTGCTACAACGGGATGAGAGTATTGAATTCGCCTCGCCTGATCACGGAAGTACGTTGCCAACGTCCGCTCTTGATCGCCCCCATCCCAGGGTGATCGGCTGGTGGCTCCCCGCTTATTCGATGTGCCAATGCAGAATCCGAGCCTCATTTCCTCTAGATCAGGACTATCGAGTAGCTCTCTTACGGGAGCAAAAGGCCAAGTACCATCTTCATCTGCGGGCGCATGAGCAAGGATTTGTCCCAGAGTTTGATCACACATGGTTGGTCGATCAGCAACGCGGCATAAGTCACGTACTTCTTTGATGAACTTGTAAAAAATATCCCCATTAATACTTTCATCAGGTTGAGTCCCTGGTAGGCGCTTGCAACAGTGCAGAATGCTCCATGCACGTTCTGCAGTCGCTTTAGATGCTTCAGTCGGCTCTTCTCTGTCTCCATGCTCTGGTTTGTACAACAAACAAATTAACTCTTTGAAGAGTTCTGGCTCTGACATAATTCCTTCGTACAAGGCATTGGCCTTAACTTCTCGTCCGTATCGTAGGAACGGAAACAACCCGAACTCGAGCTGTATTAGTGCCATCCTGTCAATCTCACCAGACTCCTCAAGCCGTCCTAACATTTTCTCTAGGTGCCAAGACTCCAGTTGCAAGCCATCTTCTACCTCTCCATGTAGCAGCTGCTGAAGAGCTGAAAAGAGCTGGGTAGGGTCGGTGTGTTCGAGAGAGTATTGGCAGTATTGAAGCGCGCTCAGTGGTCGTTTAGCCATCAAGAGGCGCTCCAATACAAACTTCAGTTCCTTGTTGTCACCTCGGGTATACAGTCGCACGTCATGCCAATAAGCTGCAGAAACTTCCGGGCCACATGCCTCGACCAGTTGCCAGGTCTCCTGATTTGGTGTCGCCAAAGCCAAGACCCGGGCCAGTTTTTCAGGTCGCCCTGCGTCCTGTTTACTTAGTCCAATAACCGCTTGAAGAAGCTCGCCCGAAACTGGTGCAGGGAGTGTCTGAAGGAACCCTGCAATACACAGACTCATAGGCATACCAGCAGAGAAGTCCTCACCCTTCGTAGTAATCCACTCAGGCCAGAAAATATCGTCCCAAACAACCCGAGCCAATGTGGCCCCGACAGTACTGGGCTCAGCGCACACCCTGATTAGGTTCTCAATACCGACCATGCATTGAGCTTGATAAATTTCGGTCAATGCCGAAATTCTCCTTTGAGTTATGGCATTACCGCGCTCCCAAGAGTCGTCATCACGATCTCGGCTAGGTAGCTCTAGCCAATGGCTGTCGAAAAGCCAGCGATGGCGAGTGACTAAGCCCCGTGGGGCAAGCAGCTCGTAGGATGCCTCTGCGGGCGACAACAATTCATCCAGTTCGTTAGCTGGTGCGTCGTCGTAATTACGATGCCAATGAATAATCTGTCGTAGCGCAATTCGAATTATTTCCCGATCTTCATCTTTCGCAGTTGCCAGGGTGAAGGGCTCAATCAGTGCCAGCACCCTGGGTAGCTCCTCTATATCTCTAAGTGTGGTTTTTTGCAGCAAAGAGACGATTCGAGGAGCATTGCCTTCACTCAGTTGGAGAAGCTTTCCCCTGGCGAAATCCAACATTTCATGCATTTCATCGTAGGTAACGCCACGGCCGGCCCCAGCATCGTCTTCACGCCACTTTGGTCGGTGGGCAGGGAAGGCCGCCTGTTGGCCGCCTGCTGCAATCTGTCTCAATACACGAAAAGCGGCTTCAGCATCCCTATCAATCAGTAAGTTGAGCACTTTGATACGCTCCGGCAAGCTAGCCGCGGTCTGTGGCAGCCAGGAGCGAAAAAGGCCGAACAAACTCCCGCTAGGCTTATTGCCCCAGTTGCCTCTCATGGGAACATGGCTGAGCTGGGCTAGGATGAGGGCTACTGGGGCCAAGCGTCGCGGAGCCCAACTGAGGGTTTCCAATGCCCAAAGCAAGCCGGAGTGCCAGCAGCGCCCCCCAAAACCAGAATCACTGTTTTCGGAAATAAGCCTTGTCACCGGTGCATCCGGCATCCGTAAACTGCTCTGTACAACACGAAGAAAGTCATCTGGCGCGGCCTCTGCTAGGGTGGGCAAATAAGAGGCCAACGAAAGCCAGCGTTGGCCATCTGCCTTATCGAGCAACTCATGGATCAACCTTGATACGCGCTCTTCTATGTCTAGTGCTTTGAGTCCCACTTGTTCTGAGCCACGCACAGCCAGTTTCATAAGTGAGTCGCAGATCGACTCAAACAGCAGTCCCGAATGGGGATGAACCTTGCCATGGACTTGTGCCATCCACCGATCGTCTTCTAGTAATTCCAGCTGAGGATCAGGTGTCGAGAGCATCTCCCGAGCAATGGCGAAAAAACGATCCAGTTGGCCGCTGGTGATTCGGTTTCCACATTGGTCCAGCAGCTCCAATGGCGATTTAGCTTTCCATACCGCGCCGATATTCAGCACTGGGGCATCGTCAAGTTGGGCTAGCTGGCGTAAATCGCGCTCGATTTCTTCATAGGGTCGAGCAGCCATTCGCTCGACTACTTGTCGATCCGCAGCTGTGTCTGCAGACCAAGCTCCAAGCAGACAAAGCAGAGGCAGGCTGGCTGATTGTGGGGTAAACAACCAAGGGGGCTGCTGGATAGCAGGGTTTAAGGCTCTTTGCCGGCGAAGTACGGTCCAAGAGCGTCCAGTGCTTAGGGCATAACGTTTGGCATCGGACTCTTCCATACCGATAGCAATGAGGGCTTTCTCGAACTCATAGATGTTCGGTCGCTCCAATACCAGTTCATCACCCTCAGGTTTACCGACCAAATCACCTGTGGCGTGGGGCACGATCACACGTAATTTTTCGCGCAATATCGGATTAAGGGCCGTTTCAGTTCTTGCCGCGATGGCAATCCGCAGTTGCGGATTCGCTTCCACATAGCGCCATCCCTGAGGCTCGGTCACAACCATGGCATGGTCTTGCAGGTCACGGGAGGCCATTACCATCGCCACCGTAAAGGCTACGGCTTCTTCCACGCTGTCAGCACGTATAACTAACGGATGAGCCGAGCTCGACGAGGTATTTGTCGTCTGGATTTTTTCACCCAGAGCCTCAAACACCTGAGTACGGTCCATGAATAGAGCTTCGGGAGTGATGGGCGGTCTGCATTGCCGCGCCCACGAATCCCAGTAACGGGATAGGCTTACAACACCCCAGCCACTTAAACCCAGCTCTTCGGCAAACTGCAAAGCCACTGCCGGTTTTTGCTCGAGCCACTGCTCCAGGTCGTCTGCATCATAGGCCCGGACACCCGCCCATTCGTCTTTGTTGCACTGTTCCGCTACCCAGTCGAGCTTCTTCGCCCAGCGCCGAGGAGTGACAAAGACAAAGGTACATGCTGAGCGTTCTGCCTCGCTTATTTGTTCTGTCCGTTTTTGGTAGTCGCCGTTAGCTTTACCAAGCACATTTTGATCGCATCCGATTTCCCAGCGGGATGCTCCTGACGGCACCCAGGCATTCCCCCTCTCACTGAAAAGAATACCGTCCCAGCCAGGCACATAGGTGGAGTCACCCGCAGGGAATGAAAGTTGGCGGGTCGTTTCGGGGTCGAAGCAAAGCCGCCTCACCCAGCGCGGTAGATCAGTTTGCGCTTCCTTGGCCTGAGTACTTGCCCAGTTGACGATATGGGAGGCTGTAACCCGCATACTTCACCTCAGAAAATGGAGCTCCCTCATCCCAATCGATTCATGATTGGGGAAAGTCTAATTTACGGCCCATTTATGGAATAAAAACATCGTAAAAAATCACGGCGTCGCCAGGAAAAGCTGCCCTCGGTCACGGGGAGCTGAGAGGGAATGTTACAATTCGGATAGCGATTCGCCGTGAGTAACTATCTGATCAATAAGCATAGAGCTCTGATCATGAGGCATGCGTTACAGGCTTTCACCACTGATCGCTCACGCGGAATAGCATGACCATGGTTAGAGTAGCATGGCTCCTCTAAACGAAAGACCCCAGCTCGATGACGCCTGCCTTAGCCATCACAAACCGCTCCTCCTAGAACATTCATTGATGTAACACCTATTTGCCATGTAACACGCATATCGGCAAACCAGTCACAGCCGTGTAACACTAGATAAATCATTTAAAATTATATACTTACAGAAAAATGTAACACGCGTAACGCGCGTAACACGGTTTATTAAGGTATCCCCCTAGCCCCACTAGGAATGCTCCTCCAGCGAAGCGAGATGGGTCATGATCTTGGCTTTGGTTCGATAGTGGGCCCCTGACGCATTCTTGAAGGGACGGGGTAGGAAACCCGCCGGATCGTGTTAGCGGAAGGGCACCCAGCTTAGTGAACAGGTGAACCTGGTGAACTCCACTTCACCTGTGCATATGCCCTACCCTTTCAGCCATCTGCGAGTACCGTTACCAATACGGTAACGATGCCCTTTTTCTTCAAGATCCTTTCAATTTCAACATTGAAATTTCAGTAAGCTGGTGTGGTTGCCGCTACCACGTTCCCGCGGGTTTCTGACCCCGTACTGGATGATATCTCCCAGGGTCCCCAGCACTAATATCATCACCCTGTCCAATTCAGGGTTAACACCGAATACATTACAAGACTTCAACCTATAGAAAAATCACAGCGATATCTTGCCATGCTTTTTGGTTAAAATAATAAGTAGATCAAGGCTTAGCTTTAACCTGCACCGCCTCAATATTAGAGATTATTCTTTTCTTTTCCTTGAGCAGCTCATCAAATAAAGTGCGATCAACAGCCGTCTTCAATATTAATCTAACGCGAGTAATTCTCAGCGATTTTACACCATCCAATAATGCCGACTTCAACAGTGCTCTATCATCGACGTCCTGAACGTTATCAAAAAGCTCCATAGTATATTTATTAACATCTAACAAATAATTCATGACAACTGAAGGCCTGCTATCCTTCTTCTCCAAACAGCGCTCAATCTCACTTATTTTATTATTAATTTTCTCCAATGAGCCAAATACACCCTTGCGTGCCTCTGTACGGATGATTTCTTTTTCTCTCGCGACTTCGTTTGAAACAGGACCTCAGAATTTATTGAGTCTGTTAGTCGCCCCACATCAGTAACTATAGTTTTCACCCCCTCCTTATAAGCTGGAAATTTTTCGGTAAATTCGAGCGCATGCCCCACTCCACCAAGGAGCGCCATGATACTGCCATAAGCAGTAATCTTGGCGATGATTGAGCCTTCTTGAAAATCCACAGTAATTACAACGCCGTCATGCAAGAAGAATTGCATGCGTTCGTTGGCATACTGTGTAATTTGACTTTTAATCACATCGACTTGTCGCAAACGCTCTCTAGTACTAACTTTCGACAACCACTTAGGTTCAACATGAACGTAGGACTGCGCCAAAATATTTTTATTAATGTAATCCGCCATCAGTTCCACTTCCCTTTCTTATCACTGAATTTTGTCAAGCCGCTAGCGTTATCACATCTCACGACCCAACACTTAAGGCGCAATCCACGAAGCTAATTGAAATCAAGGCTGAAACGCAAGAAGAGCATAGCAAGGGTTGTCATTTGCTGATCAGATCATTTTGTCAGGAGCTGGACAGGGAGGCGTGGCAATCGCACGTCGAATGACGGGACGATGCGGCCCGCTACCAGGATGCAGTCTTTTTACCATTCGAAAGGTTTGCATGGTTCACCACGGACTATTCGTACTAGGCCAGCAAACGTGATCGTGTATCCCTCCATGTATCCCATACTAGCAAACCTCGCTGAAAGCCTTGAGTTCACTGAATAATTACAGTCTCCCTCGGGCACCATCTTAAAAAAAGACCTTGAAATTCAAGGTCTTTTTTTTCGTCTGCAGGAAAGTTATCCACTAGGACTTAAACCCTGCCAGCTATCACTTTTTCTTCTTGGCAGGCTTTTCCGCCTTCTCTGCTTTCTTGGCCTTTTCCGGCTTGCTATCAGCCTTCTTCACCGCCTTCTTCGGTTCGGCATCCTTTTTCTTGTCTTTCTTTTCAGAAGACTTCGAAAGGGTCGACGCTGCTGCTGATTTCTTTGCCGGTGATGACTTCTTGTCTTTCAATTCCTTACTGGCTTTTGAAGACTCGCCTTTGCTTTTCTTCTCGTCTTTAGCCACGTTGACCACCTCTCGAAGGATGCCGGTATTGGCACGCTGCCTGGGGAATTATCCACAGGCTAATCATTAGGCGAACGCCGCCAAGAGCCGTTCCATTTTTTTGCTGCAACGAGGGGCGGAACCCGACCGTCCACTGCCGAGCGGCCGGTAAGTTTGTTTCAACACGGCTCAGACCAGCTCGCGCGCTGGCTCTTGTGCGGCAAACAACGCATTGAGCGTGTGTAGAAACACATCATGACTCAAGATCCCCGTGGCAACAGTCGACAGCACCACTTTGCCGCTCTCGTCCTTGATCACCACGTTTTCAGTCCAGGCATTGAGGTCGACGGTACGCAACGATGCCATCGACACGTTCTCGCCCTTGTATTGCAAAAACGTTCGGCTGACCGCAATCGGCGAGGTGTTGATTTTCAGGAAGTTGCCGCTCACACGTTTGCCCCAGACCTGCCCTGAATTGATGCAGTTGAACATAACCGACCCGCCCGCTTCCAGCGTCGCGACCACCGCCGGCATGCGCGCGAGTACGTGACGTTCACGCATCAGTTGCTGGAATTCGTAAAAGCCCTTGAGGCTTTCGATCACGCGGTGAAACGGCTCGGACGCGTTGCGGCGATAGGCCAGGTTGGTGACCAGACCGGTCATTGCGGTTTGCCCGGAGCCGAACAGGTACAGGTCTTCGATGTCGGCGAACGCGGTGTAGT
Source organism: Pseudomonas trivialis (assembly GCF_036864995.1). Lineage (NCBI taxonomy): Bacteria > Pseudomonadati > Pseudomonadota > Gammaproteobacteria > Pseudomonadales > Pseudomonadaceae > Pseudomonas > Pseudomonas trivialis. The sequence continues at coordinate 4,439,784 of NZ_CP142151.1, forward strand.
GGCGCTGACCTTTGACGATGCGCTCTACGCCCAACTCAAACACGTTGTACACCGGCGCGCGCAGTTTTTTGTGCCAGGCGTAGACCGCAAACATGCCCAACGCGAAAACCGCGAGCAAGGCGCTGGTGGCGTAGATCAGCGTCTGCGGGCTACTGAAGCTGAATGACAGGCCACGGGAGGTCTCGCCAGCTACGGGTGCTTCGCTGCCTGCGGGCAGGAGGGTGCCCAGGTACAGCACAAACACGGCGAGGCCCAACAGCACGACGCCAACTATCAAACTGAAAATCAGAAAGCCCTTGCCGTGGCGGAAGCTGGCGATCAGTTCGCCGGTGGCCGAAGGTACCTGGGTGGGAGATGGCTGCATGGTCGTTGCGTCCTTGTCTGAAGGAGAACGCGCCGCTGTTCAGACAGCGCGAGTTAGCCCTGCACGCCGGCCCTCTGAGAGCCGGATGCATGGCGAGTTGGAGCATGGCTAATTAATATCGTTCCTTGGACTGCCCTTTGCGGGCGGGCGAGCCCCGTTGTACGGCGCCAGGGTCTTTTTTTTCAGACACAGAACAGTGATCATCGCCCTCCTCCACATAACCCAGGACCCAAAACCATGGAATTGACGCTGGAAGCGGTCGCGCTCTTTGCACTCAAGCTTGCGCACGAGACGGACGGCGGCAGCCCGGTTTTGCGGGATGATCTGGTGATGGATGGGTATGAGCGGGAGGTGTTTGGGCTACTGGTGCGCCAGGGGAATTTGGCCAGGATCCAGCTGAAGCTAAGCGAGTGCGTTGCTCAAGCGCTGAACGCACTGGGAGGTGCCGATACAGTGCTGGGGCGCGAACTTCAAAAGCTGGCCGCTGATGTGCATGACGCCAGTCACTTCGATGAACTGTCTGCGCCGCTAACCGTCCTCAAGGATTACTTGAAGGATATCCAGTGAGTCGCTAATCAACATGCCGGCCAGGTAAACCATCAATGCCGCCACGCCGGCGTCCAGCCAACGCCATACAAACGGCGAACGAAACAGCACCGTCAAGCGCTGACATCCCAGCGCCAGCAATACGAACCAGATCAATGATGCCGTCATGGCGCCTGTTGCGAACGACGCTTGTTGGGCGAGCGGTTTGGCTGCGCCGATGGAGCCGATCAGCACGACGGTGTCGAGCCAGGCGTAAGGGTTGGCCAAGCCTAGAATGATCGCTGTACGCAACAGCCCACGTTGCGAGTTGCCGCCTTGTGTGTCTGGCATCGACTGGTTGCGAATGCACGCCAGAAGGCGCTGGCCGCCGAACCACAGGAGATAGGCAGCGCCGGAGATCAGCAATAGCGCCAGCACTTTCGGCCGACTTCCCAATAGCGATCCCAGCCCCATTATTCCCAGAGCGATCAATAGGAAATCGGCCAGAACGCAAATGGCTACTACGCCCCATAGCGAGCCGCGGCTCACACCTTGGCGGATCACCAAGGTGTCTTTGGGGCCTGGGGCGGCGAACAATCCGATGCCCAATAGCAACCCTTCGAGATAGAAGACATTGAAGAGTGCAGCCATGGAGTGTCCAGTCCGCAGAGTTTTAAGGCAGTTGAATGGGATGATTGCCGAAACCGATATGGCGGGCATTTGCAGAGCCGTAGAGGTCCATAGGTTTGCGGCGGAAAAAGCTTTTGAGCAACTGTTTCGGGTTCGGATTGGCAAAGTAAATCAACGAACTTCTGGCCACCGGATAATGAGGTGCGAGCACAGCATGGTAGGCGGCAGGAATTGCATGATCGGAAAGCTCTGTCAACAAAGAGCCCGCCAGCACCGCAATCTCCCCCTCCAAAAGACGCACAGGTTCCAATGACGCGCCCTTCACCAAGACCAACCCTTCGCGATTAGGTTTGATGAACGACAACATATGACCATCTTCATGGGGGTCTTGAGCAAATTGACGCGTGCCATATTCTGTTTGAGCTCCGTAGACACAGAGCTGCATATAGGACGCCAAGCGAAAGGGAGCTAATGATGCAACTCCAAACTCCTCACATATCCCGTCCATCAGCTCCTGTGCCAACTCACTAATATGCCGCTCAAAACTGTCTATTGCTGTGAAGAAAGCACTTCGGGTGAACTCAGAATCCAGACGCTTCGGTGCATGCACTGGCCAGTAACAAAATCGCTCGCATAGATCGGGGTGGCCCTCAATACTTGAGTATTCAGCGCCGAGTGGGAAAAACCCGTCTGTGTCCTGGATAAAGGAAAATGATTCTTTGGTGGCCGGAGAAATGGCCGAATACCCATCAATGATTTTTCTGTAGTCCTGCAGCATCGCATCAGTTAATTGCAGGGTGCCAAAGCCTGATCGAGCAATGGATTCACAGCACGCTTTTATCTGAGTCATCGCTATATCCAAAGTTGATGTAAAGGAATGCAACACACACTGGGTTCGCAAGCATGCGAGAAACCGCGACACTGGATATAGCCAACCAAAAAGGGACCCATCCATGTCCGTCACAACACTGCCTACCGGTTCGGAGTGTGCATTACCCAATACCCGTGACGGCGAGCAGGTTGTCTTTTTTGGCGAACAAGATAATGACTTCACCAAGGACTGGAGACGATAAGCAAGCATGAGCATCAGAACCCGTGACTCTCTGCGAGCCTTGATCGTTCGACGCGGTCGTGAGCTGGGCAAATCCATGACAACGCTGGCAAAAGAGGCTGGCATTTCCAGAACCTATCTTTACGGCCTGGCCGGAGGCGCTTCGCAAGACCCCTCTGTTCGTACCTTGATCAAACTGGCCAAGGCGCTGCAAGTCTCTCCACTGCTGCTGTTCCGTTACTTTGCAGACCTGGCCGGCGCACCCGCCGACGCCAGCGCCATGGCCACCACCAATCGAGCCATAGGCTTGCACGACCCAAGCGATGTCGCCGTATTCAACGCAGATGTGACCACACCGGACCAAACCGTTGTCCTGCCCGGCGAGATCTTTCAAAAAACCTGGGAGATTCAAAACATCGGCACCCGCCCCTGGCGCGGCCGGAGGTTGGTGAGAGTAGACAACGAGTATGTCATCGCGCGCCGCGCCGCCACGGGCGCGGGGTTGGAGGTGGTGATGGACACCCACCTGCGCTGCCTGAACAGCGAAATCCCCATCGCCGACACACTGCCCGGCCAACCCGTGCAGCTCACCGTGGAATTCGGAGCACCCCGGGAGACCAGCACGGTCACCTCGATATGGCGGATTGAGGATGAATTCGGGCGCCCCTGCTTCGGACCTGCATTCATCCTGCATGTGATCGTCAATGTGATGGCTCGCTGATTTACTTGCGCCCCTCCACCACCATCCTCACCGCCAAGCCCATCAACACCGATCCCATCACCCAGCGTTGCACCACCTGCCACCCCGGCCGGGTGACGAAAAACACGGCAATCGAACCGGCCATGCAGGCAATCACCGCGTTGACGCTCACGCTGATAAAAATCTGTGTGAACCCCAGCACCAGGGACTGCGCAAGCACACTGTCATGGCCGTTCGGGTCTATGAACTGGGGCAGCAGCGACACATACATCACCGCTACCTTGGGATTGAGCAGGTTAGTGACCAGGCCCATGGTGAACAACTTTCGCGGGCTGTCCTGGGGCAAGTCGCGCACTTGGAACGGTGAACGCCCACCCGGTTTGAGCGCCTGCCAGGCCAGGTACATTAGGTACAACGCACCGCCAAGGCGCAACGCGTCGTAGGCAAAGGGAACGGCCATGAGCAACGCCGTGATCCCCAGCGCCGCGCACAGCATGTACACGACAAAACCCAACGCAACGCCACCCAGGGAAATCAGCCCGGCCATGCGCCCCTGGCAGATCGAGCGGGAAATGAGGTAAATCATGTTCGGCCCGGGCGTCAGCACCATGCCGAGTGAGATCAGGCCGTAGGCAAGCAAGCTGGACATATCGGGCATTGTTTGGCTCCTGGATTTTTGTTCTGCCGGCGTGGAATCCTTCGCCAGGGCCGCCATGGTAGAGCGTACAAATCCCGCGCGTCAGATACAGATCCACAAGCAAAACGCCATACACCGGCACCCGTTTGAAACACTACCCACCCAGGACAGGCAGATGATTGACTTCAACAACAAAGGTTTCTTCAAGCTCAAGCAAAACAACGAATACGCCGAACGCGTATCGGCGCTGCTGCTGGACGGCGAAGAAGTGGTCGACGCCTACAAGGCCATGCGCAACGGCGTGGTCTTCACCACCCAGCGCATCATTGCGGTGAACGTGCAGGGGATTACCGGCAGCAAGAAGGACTTCACCTCGTTGCCGTACAAAAACATTGTGGCGTACTCCGTGGAAACCTCCGGCACCTTCGATCTGGACTCGGAGCTGGAAATCTACTTTTCGTCGCTGGGCAAAGTGAAGTTTGAATTCACCGGCAAGACCTCCATCGTGGAAATCTCACGGTTGATTTCCAGGCACTTGCTCGGCTGATCAGCAGGCAGTATCTGCAAAACGCTGATCGAACGCATGAGCGCCGGCGGTTTCGTGGCGAGCGGGCTTGCCCCGCGTTGGGTTGCGCAGCAGCCCCAGTAAGAACGAATGCGGTATATCAGATACTCCGTGGAGTCGGGTTTTGGGGCTGCTTCGCAACCCAACGCGGGGCAAGCCCGCTCGCCACAGAGGCATTCGGCGGTGATAGAAAAGGCACCGACCGGGCATCAGTCCACTTTTCCCACGCTCAGCAGCGAACAAAGACGACATTCGCCTCTTTGCCTACCTCGTAGGCTCACTCCCTCGCACAAGGAAGTGAGCCCTTCATGTCAGAACGCTTTTACCCACCCACCGAAGAAGATTTACGCAAGCGACGGATCCTGACCCCGCAGCCATCGCGTGTGCCGTATTCGCCGTCTGTTGATTTTTTCGAGCCATCGCCTGCTCCAATACCCGAGCCAGCCAAACCTCCAGGCTGCGTTTTCATCAAGCCTTGCCAACTGCCTGACGGCGTCACTCATTACTTCAACCCGGCCGGGTATGTCCCGTTGGAGTTGATCAAGGAGTACGGCCATTTAAGCCTGCTGGGTGGACGTGAGGTGGACAGCCGGGGCGCAGTCGCCTTGCGCAAGATCAGCGGCAGCACATTGCCCGCGGGCTTGGGGCAGCTGGCATTGCGTTCGGCGGTTTGGGAGTCGGCGGCCACAGCCGTTGGGTCCGTCGCCGGAGGCCTGCTGACGGGTTTGGTGGCGCTGGCTTGGCCTTCGGCGCTAGGCGATAGCGCGCTATACAGCGAGGAGCAGTTGCGTTCGATGCAACGGGCGCGTTCACAGATGCGGTTGCATATCGAGCAACGTGAGGACGGCACGCTCAAAGGGGGATGGGTTTTACACAGTTTATCTAGCCAGTGATGGAAGCCATATAGGTGCGTTCAGCCACATAACGGGTGAGCAACTAAAAGGGCCGAAAAAAAACGAAATATCAAAAAATACCTGTGAGGGCAACATGGGACTAAAAGTGAGATTGGAATGGTTCGACAGAACCACAGAGCGGCTGTGCGGAATGGAGGACTCAGCGGATTTAGGAGACGACTATTCAGTAATTTCCGAGCTTGGGCTGTCGGTGAGAGAGGATATCAATAACGGCATGTTTGAGCTGCGTCTGGAGTGGCTGTCACTGATACAGACACGCTTCTCTCATGAAATTGCTCTTTCAGAAAACGACTACTTCATCGCGCTTGATTACGAAAACGCAAACGAATAACGCAGACTTAGAGAATTCAGCCTCATGCGCAGACTGTCACTGACAAACAAAAAACTCCGCAACATCCCCAGGCACCTCAGAGCCCTTACCCGGTGGGCAAATAGCTTCGAACGCTGCTTTTACGAAGAGTTACCGCCGCAACCCGACTACATAAACATAAAAATTCCGGTTATCGAAAATCTTGTTGAAGGTAAGCAAACCACACCGGAAATTCTGGCGCATTGTGCTCAACAGTTGATCAAGGTTGCAGGTCACTTGCTTGAAGCACGATCAGGCGATGACCCTGAGTGCTGGGTCGTCGCCGGCATCATGGTCCCAGACATGTTCTCAAGCCGAGTCTGTGTCTACACCGACAAAGCCCGCTATCTCGGCCACACTCAACCCTTCGACTACGAGTACTTCCGTCAAACCCGCATTACCGGCCGAAGCCTCGTCAGCGAATGGGGCTTGACCCTGCCGCCGGGCCTCCACGAAGTTGGTTTTTACTTCACTCATGAGGATGAAGAGGGAAACACCTTTGAATCTGAACATTGGTACTTCGGCGAAGTCAGCACAACCGATGAAGCCTCTGGTGGAGAGCGCTGGAAGTATCAAACCTTTAAATCCTTCCAAGCGCAGCATCCGCATTTGTTCGGTCCGTCCAACTAACTTGCCTTGACCTCACCGCGCGCCACCTCAATCAACACCCGATTCGCCGGCTCCGAAATATCAAACACCAACCGCGCGCACAAGCTGCCCTGCCCCCGGTTGTGCAACGCCAGGCGGCAGCCGATTTTGCTGGCGATCATTTCCACTATCGCCAACCCGAGCCCGGCACCATTGGCATTGCCACGGCTGTAAAAGCGTTCGGACAGGCGCTCTATTTCGGCTTCTTCAATGCCCGGCCCTGGTCTTGTACGCTCAGGCAGTGGGTACCTATCACCACTTTTACTTCGCTTCCCGGCGGGGAAAAGTTGAGGGCGTTGGTCACCAGGTGCTGCAGGGCAATGGCCAGCGCTATCGGTTCGGTTTCTACCCAGCAATCCTCGTTGTCTTCCAGCACCAGTTCCTCACCCTTTTCCATCGCCAACGGCGCCAGCTCAGCCAGCTCTTCGCGTACCAGCTCGGTGAGTTGCACTCGGTGGCAAACCGGGTTGAGTTTCAACGCTTGCAGGCGCTCACGTGTGGGCTGCATGAAAGCGCGCGGTTGATGCTGTTCAGAAATGTACGCGAACAACCTTAAGCGACCATCGACGCCAACGTCCTCAGTCGTACATTTTTTCCAGACGCCCACCTGACACCGAATTGGCCGCGGCCAGGTACTCGTCGAATGAAATGTCTGACAGCGTGTAAAACAGACTGCGTACGGGCGGCAAATCACTGCCGGGTATCGGATGGTTATGCAGGCGGGGTTTGACCAGGGCGCGGAGGATCTTGATCAGCGCCGGGTCAGCGGCATACGCGGCGAAACCGCGCTGTGCTTGCTCGAGATCGCTGTACAGCGAAAACCCATATGATGGTCGACATCCGAACCGGGCTGCCCGCCAAAACGGGCCTGTGCATCCTTGAGGAAGTGCTTGAGCAGGTGCACATCCAACACCGGCACATCATTGCATGGGAAACCTGCATGGTATTGACCACTGACAATCACCAGCGGCATCACCACTACCTCAGGCAAGGTCAGAAGCTGCGGAAAATACTGGCTGCAAAAGTCCTTCAAGCCGGCTTTGACATGACGCGTTTTCTTAAGCGCCTGATTGGCTTTGCGAGCAATACCGTTTTTGTCATTCAGATCATTGTGATAGTCCAACGGGGTAATCGGTGCTCTTCGGCTCCTGAGTTCACAGACCACCAACAGGTTGCCGAACGAAAAAACCAGATCGATTTCCTCGGCAACACTTGCACACTTGAACTCGACCGCGCCCAACCAGTTCAGGTTGGTGAGTATCCTGTTTGAAGCGCGGCACTCTTCCAGAACCCCAAGAAGGTATCGCTCGAACAACTTTCCTCGGCGTTTCGGGTCGGGGTCGATCTCCTGGAACCAGATATCAAAGTTTCTCGGAATGCTGGCCGTTAATAGCGCGGCCACCGGGATCAAAAAGTCATCATCCACCTTGATCAACGGCCTCGACCAAAGGTCGTGTTGTAGGCTTTTCGCCTCGTAAGTCAGCACCTCGACCACCGCGTTCATCTGTTGGCGATCAAGCCCCATGCACTCGGTCAGCCTGGCAACCAACACTTCTTGGGAAACCCGTGGGCATAACGTCAGAAGGCTGTCCCAATCCGTCGGGTCCGGCTTATTTTCGTCGCGCTCCTTGAGGTTTGCGGCAAATACGGACAAATGAAGCCAGGTCAACAGCAGGTGCCTGCACTCAGGCGAAGTATCGCGTGAGCGCTGCGCCGCTTCGAACAACGGAAGCAAATAACCGTCGAGCATGTAATAGGGGACCATCCGCGCATAAAGCGCGGCTTTTTTCACGTTTTCGCTTAGATCAGACCACGGCACCAGCGACAGCCCGCCCTCTTCATCGCATTGGATATACCGCATGCCCGCCAGAAACTGGGTGATGATTGCGTGGAATCGCCTGAAGTCGCTGGCTATGTACAGCCCGGCAGCGCCGTTACCATGGTCGCGTCGATACTCATAAACGGCCTTGATCAAATCCGCCTTCTGGGAAGTGGATGAAAGCACTACGCCATTTTTATCCGCACAAAACTCCATGCCACCATAGAGCAACTCCTGCCAGATCCTCTTGAAACTGTGAGTCATCTGGACGAGCACGTTCTCGTTGAAAAAAAAGTCCATGGCACTCAAGGAATGCGGGCAGCCGTCAGGGTACAGAGCACGCAAGTCATTGCGGTTCTGGTAGAGATCCCAGATTGGGCCGCAGAGGGAGTCAAGCCGGTGCATGTTGAGCTTTTCGGGCTGCATCCCGAGTTCGCTGTTGGTCAACAGAGACCGATAGGACAATATCTCTTCCAGAGAAGCTGCAGGATTAGCCTCCATCACCCGGCGCTGCTCGGACGACATTGCGTAAAAAAAATGATTGGCTGCGGCGACATGTGCGCCAATCAGCGCGTCGTACGTCAATGCCCGGTCTGCATTGAAAGAGAATTGAACCCGCGCAAGCTTCACATAATTAAAGAGGTTATTGAGCCACACAGCGCCATTGAGAAAGCCTCGCTCCACTTCCTGCCCATTGCGTAACTGTTCGTATTTTTCGACCCAGTCCGTTACGACAAACTTATCGAGTTTCGCAGGGTGTGCGAGACCGTGACTGCGGGCTAACTTGAGGAGAGGCCGTTCCATCAGAATTCCTTGAGCAGGTTGCATCAACGCCGTTTTCCGTGACTACTTGGGTTGGAATGTTTCGAGGTACGACAGAAGATTTTCAATCTTCTCCCGATCACTGATCCCCCAGAAAATCATGCGCGTCCCGCTCACCACCGCTTTCGGGTCTTCGATATAGGCAGCAAGCTTGTCCCGCGTCCAGACCACACCCGAATTCTTCATCGCGTCGGAATACTGGTAATCCGTGGTAGTACCGGCAGGCCTGCCGATGATGCCGTTCAGCTCAGGTCCAAACCCACCCCGCGCGCCTTCGCCGACGCTGTGGCACCCGCCGCAGGTTTTGGCGAAGAGCTTGCCGCCTGCTTCGGCATCGCCGGCGGCAAAGGCTGAAGGGGCATTCAGGAAAAGGGCTAGAGCGATCAACGCATATTTCATGGCGACTCCACATCGGCGGTTACCGGCAATTATGCCCCATGCCCGTTCTCACTGCCTGTGGGTCGATGCGGATGCCGCCTCTGCCCGCCAGCACGCAATCCAGACCCTCCAACCGACCACCCATCGTTTAAAAAACATCCAATCGAACCTAATCGGCCCCTGCCCACTCCACCTTACTGAACCCCTGATGGTGGAGTAAGGATCATGGCTCAGCCATCGATTTTGGTATTGGAAGACGACGAAATCATTCGGGCGTTGATGGTGGATGTGCTGGAAGATTTCGGCGCTGTGGTGACGTCGTTTCCTTCGGCGGATGAAGGCATGATTTACCTTGAGCGGGGCGACGATCCGGTCGACCTGATTGTCAGTGACGTGCAGATGCCCGGTTTGCTCAACGGCTACGACTTGAGCCGCGTGGTCGCGCATCGCTGGCCCGAGGTGCAGGTGCTGTTGACCTCCGGCAATACCAGGATCGCCGAGGAACTGGGCGGTTCGGTGCGCTTCCTGCCCAAACCCTGGAGCACCAGTCACCTGATTGAATGTGTGCAAACGGCATTGACTCAGCAAGGTGCTTCGATGCATTGATAGCGTCGCGACATCACTCAAACCGAACTTCAATCCAGGTATTGCGGTCACTTAGTCGGCAAGGAGCGACTTTTCTGATCCGCCTGTCAGGCTTTTCGCCTTATGCGTACAGCTAACGGCAATGACTTGTGTAGAATCGTCGCCCATTTTCACGCGTCATTCATGGCCGACAGGCCCACAGTTCGAGCTTACTGAATGCACTCACAGGCCCATGACGTTGGTGCGCCACCTCTGCTGGAAGCGCTGCGCACGGGCACTGGCCTGCTGCACGTCGCACTGGAAAAACGTATGCCGTTTTTTTCCGAGCGCCTGGATGCCCAGTGGTATCGACGTCTGCTGCAGGCGTACTTCGGCTTTTATGCGCCGATTGAAGCAGCGCTGCACGATAGCGGCTTGATCCCCGAGGGTTTTGACACATCGTTGCGTGAGAAAACGCCGACATTGATCAGTGACCTTCACGCCCTCGGCCTGAACGACGCCGCCATCAGCGCCCTGCCCCGCTGGACCGATCTCCCGACTTTCGACACCCCCGCAGCCTGCCTCGGTGCCCTGTATGTGCTGGAAGGCGCGACCCTCGGCGGCCAGGTATTGCGTCGGGAGATGGCTCAACGCCTGGGCGTGGATGCCGACAACGGTGGCGCATTTCTTGATGTATATGGCGCCGAGACCGGACGGCGCTGGAAAACATTTCTTGATTACCTGGACCGGCAGACACTGGACGCGGCTGACAAACAACGCGCCGTGATCGCTGCCCGTTCAACATTCAGCGGCTTTGAGCAATGGCTCGACCGCCAGGAGGTACTGCTATGAAAACCGAAGATTTCGAAGAGCTGCTTGCCAACTGTGCCGACGAGCCCATTCGCTTTCCCGGGGCGATTCAGCCCCACGGCGTGCTGCTGACGCTGTCGGAGCCCGACCTGAACATCATCCAGGTCAGTGCCAACGTCGGCACCCTGTTCGGCCATGCGCCCGAGTCGCTGCTGGGCCAGCCGCTGCATACGCTGATCGGCGCCGAGCATGCCGAGGCGGTGCACAGCATGGCCGCGCATAATACGTTTTTCGACGCGCCGCCTCTGCATGTCAGCCTCAATGGTGCGCAGTTCGAAGGCTTGCTGCATCGCCATCAGCGCGTGCTGGTGCTGGAATTCGAGCCACGGCTTGAGGATTTCAAACCACGGGCGCTCGAGGGTCGCACCAGTAACCTGGGCAAGATGCTGCAACGCCTGCAATCGGCGAAAACCCTGCAGGCGCTGTACGAAATCAGCGTGACCGAAATCCAGGCCATGACCGGTTACGACCGCGTGCTGATCTACCGTTTCGAAGAGGAGGGCCACGGCCAGGTGATCGCCGAAGCGTCCGCGCCGTCCATGGAGCTGTTCAACGGGCTGTTCTTCCCCGCGTCCGACATCCCCGAGCAAGCCCGCGAGCTGTACCGCACCAACTGGCTGCGCATTATCCCCAATGCAGCCTACGAACCGGTGCCGCTACTGCCCAAGCTGCGCCCCGACATCGACCAGCCGCTTGACTTGAGCTTCGCCACCTTGCGCAGCGTGTCGCCGATTCACTGCCAGTACATGCAGAACATGGGCGTGCTGTCGTCCATGAGCATTTCGCTGATGAAGGGTGACAAGCTCTGGGGCCTGATCAGTTGCGGCAACCGGGAGCCGCTGTTGGTGCCGCACGAGTTGCGTAGCGCCTGCCAGACCATCGGCCAGGTGCTGTCGTTGCAGATCAGCGCCATGGAAGCCCTGGACCTGGGCCGCCAACGCGAAGAAAAAGTCGACGCCCTGGCCTTGCTGGATCAGGCGATGAAAGCGTCGGAGAACAATGTGTTCGATGGCCTCGCCCAGCGCGGCCAACTGCTGATGGACCTGACCTTGTCCGGCGGGGTGGCGATCATCGAAGACAAGCAACTGCACCGTTACGGCAACTGCCCGGAGCCAGCGCAGATCCGAGCGTTGCACCGCTGGCTGCAACAGAACGGCGAGCCGGTGTTCGCCAGCCACAACCTGGCGGCGCTGTACCCGCCGGCAGTCGATTTCCAGCAAGTGGCCAGCGGCGTGCTCGCCATGAGCCTGCCCAAGCCTGTCGACAACGGTGTGCTGTGGTTCCGACCGGAGGTGAAGGAAAACATCAGTTGGAGCGGCGACCCGAGCAAGCCACTCAACCTGGAAAGCTCCGACGCCGGCATGCGCCTTCGCCCACGCACCTCGTTTGAAATCTGGAAAGTGGAGATGGCCGGCATCTCCACCAAATGGAGCCACGGCGACCTGTTCGCCGCCAATGACCTGCGCCGCTCGGCCCTGGAAAACGACTTGTCACGTCAGGTGCTGCGCGAGCAACAGGCGGTGCGTGCGCGTGACGAGCTGGTGGCGGTGGTGTCACACGACCTGCGCAACCCGATGACCGTCATCTCGATGCTCTGCGGCATGATGCAGAAGGCATTCAGCTCCGATGGCCCACACACGTCGCGGCGGATTTCCTCGGCGATCGACACCATGCAACAGGCGGCGGCGCGCATGAATGTGCTGCTGGAAGACTTGCTCGACACGTCGAAAATCGAGGCCGGCCGCTACGTGGTCAAGCCGGTGCCGCTGGATGTGAGCCAGATGTTCGAAGAGGCGTATTCACTGCTGGCGCCGCTGGCGATGGAGAAAGGCATCGACCTGTCGTTCAACACCGAGCCCGGCCTGCTGATCAATGCTGACCCGGAGCGCCTGTTCCAGGTGCTGTCGAACCTGATCGGCAATGCCATCAAGTTCACCCCGCGCCAGGGCAACATCGGGATCAGCGCCATGAGCAACGGCGAGGAGATTGTGTTTTCGGTACGCGACTCGGGTGAAGGCATTGCCCCGGACCAACTGCCCTATGTGTTCGATCGCTACTGGACCCAGGCTGAAAACAACCCCACCGGTAGCGGGCTTGGCCTGTATATCACCCAAGGCATCGTCCAGGCCCACGGCGGCAAAATTGTTGCCGAAAGTGAGCTGGGACGCGGCAGTGAGTTCCGCTTCACGGTGCCCAGGGTCACAGGCGACGCCCGCAACTGATCCGCAGGCAAACAGGGCGCCATAATCGACATGGCCTGCGTTATCCTGCGGGCCTGTTCCTCACTGTGAGTCGCCCGTTTCATGCCCGAGCAGTCGTCGCTACCCTCCGTCCTCGCCGGCCCCTTGCTGCGCCGCCTGGAACCCCAGCGCCTGGTGCTGTGGCTCGTGGCCAGCCGCGAGCTGACGCTTGTGTTGAGGCTGCGATTGCCCGATACATCCCTGGACATCGACCTTGATGCGCATTGTCAGGTGGTGCCCGTCGGCCGTCATGCGTTTATCCACCTGATCGACGTGCCGATGGCTGACGCCCTGCCGCAAGATGTGAGCATCGGTTACGACCTGCTGGTAAACACCAGTCCCATGGCGGAGTGGGCGCCGCATCTGCTGTACGCAGGCAACGAATGCCCAAGCTTTGTGCTGCACAGCCGCATCCATCAGTTGCTGCATGGCTCCTGCCGCAAACCTCACCACAGCGCCGACGAGGGCTTGTTGTGCGCCGACCGTCTGCTGGCGAGCGCCCATACTCCCGCCGAACGCCCGGCCTTGCTGATGATGAGCGGCGACCAGGTGTATGCCGATGATGTCGCCGGGCCGATGCTCAGGGCGATTCATGCGCTGATCGAACGCCTGGGTCTGTTCGACGAGCACCTGGAGGGCGCGGTGGTGGACGACAGCGCCAACCTCTACGGGCACCAAGCCAGCTACTACCATCGTGCCGACCTGCTGCCGGCGCTGGACAGCAACCAGACCCTGCGCGAGCGCTTCTTCGGCGGCACCAAAAAGCCGATTTTTACCAGCAGCACCGCCGACAATCACCTGGTGACCTTCGCCGAGGTGGTGGCGATGTACCTGCTGGTGTGGTCGCCTACGCCCTGGAGCCTGATCACTCCTGCACCGCCGCCGTTGCACGCCGACGAACAAGCGCGCTACGCCCGCGAACAGGTGCAGATCGATCAGTTCCGCCAAGGGCTGCCCGGCGTTGCCCGAGTGCTGGCGCACCTTTCGACGCTGATGATCTTTGACGATCACGACATCACCGACGACTGGAACCTCAGCGCGCAATGGGAAGAAACCGCCTATGGCCATCCTTTCTCCAAACGCATCATCGGCAACGCGCTGCTCGCCTATATGCTCTGCCAGGGCTGGGGCAACCAGCCGCAGGTATTTGGCGAACTGGTTGAGCAAACCCAGGCACTCGCCAGCCACGCGCACAACAATCACCTGAACTCCGCCGCGCAGGATGCGTTGATCGACACACTGTTGAAGTTTCAGCAATGGCACTACGTGCTGCCCACCACCCCGGCCCTGCTGGTGTTGGACACACGCACCCGGCGCTGGCGCAGCGAGTTCACGCTCAAGCAACCTTCCGGCCTGCTGGACTGGGAAGCCTTGTGTGAACTGCAGCAGGCGCTGCTGGACCATCCTTCAGCGATCATCGTTTCCCCTGCGCCAGTATTCGGCGTCAAGCTGATCGAGACGGTGCAAAAGGTCTTCAGCTGGTGCGGTTACCCGCTGCTGGTGGACGCTGAAAACTGGATGGCCCATCGCGGCGCGGCCCAGGTGATCCTCAATATCTTCCGCCACTCCCGCACGCCGGGTAACTACGTGATCCTCTCCGGTGACGTGCACTACTCGTTCGTCTACCAGGTGCTGATTCGCCACCGCAACGGCGGCCCCAGGCTCTGGCAGATCACCAGCAGCGGCATCAAGAACCAGTTCCCCCCGCGTTTGCTGGAGTGGTTCGACCGCCTCAACCGCTGGCTCTACTCACCACGCTCCCCACTCAACTGGTTCACTCGTCGGCGCACCATGCAGGTGGTACCGCACATCCCGGAACATGCCGAAGCCGGGGAACGGCTGTGGAACTCGGCGGGCATCGGCCAGGTGTTTTTCAACGTGCAAGGCCAGCCGGAGGCGATCTACCAGCACAACGCGGATGGGAAGCCTCGGACGAGAATGCTGGAGCCACTGTTATAGGCGCCAGGATGCGCACTACCCTCACCGAGTAGACGTGCATTCACACCAAATCAGTAGCCAGTCGCCATCCCACTAAAGCAGCACACTCTTCCTATTCAAACCCCACAGCCCCCCATGTAAAGTAAGACCCGCCACGGAGTATCGGCGCCAACACACACTGGCCTTGGGACCAGCACACGCGAGGGAAGCGCGCAGATGGACGATACATCCGGCAATAAGCCGTTGGGCAATGACTTTTCCGATCTCAACGCCGACATGCTGCATGCCGTCATGGAGTTGGTCAGCGACGGGATATGGGATTGGAACGCCAACACCGGCTTCGTCTACCGCAACCCCGGCTGGTACGAGATGCTCGGTTACCCCCGCCACTCCCTGGAAAACAATGTGTTCACCTGGGAGAACGTCATCCACCCGGATGATTACCCCGGCGTGATGGTTGTTTTCGATGACTACATCAACCAGCGCGCGCCCCATTACCAGGCCGAATATCGCTGTCGAAAAAAGACGGCAGCTACCTGTGGATCGAAGACCGGGGCTATGTGATTGCGCGCAACCCCGACGGCTCGTTAGGGCGCATGGTCGGTGCTCACCGTGACATTCATTCGCGCAAAAATTCCATCGAACAACTGCAAAAGCGCAACCAGTCTCTTGAAGCACTGGTAGCCGAACGCACCCGTGAACTGTCGCGGGTCAATCAACAGCTGCTGCTGCAACTCGACGAGAACCGCATCCTCGCCGAACAGGACGCTCTGACGCGCATCGCCAACCGCTATCGCCTGGAGAAAGTCCTGCTGGAAGAATGCGAACGCGCCGAGCGTTTTCGCCTGCCGCTGACGCTGGTGTCCATGGACATTGACGACTTCAAACTGATCAATGACCGGCACGGTCACGGCGTGGGCGACGAGATCCTGCTGCGGGTGGCCGAGGGATTGAACGCGTGCATGCGCACTGGCGATCTGCCGGCCCGCTGGGGTGGCGATGAGTTCATGGTGGTGCTGCCCAAAACGACGCTGGATGCGGCAAAACGGGTGGCCGAATATATTCGTCAACACATCGCGCAATTGCCCACCCTGCACGACGTTCGCGTGACCTTGAGCCTGGGCGTGGCACATCGTCATCCGGGTGAGTCGGCGGCCGCGTTGATGAGGCGCGCCGATCAGGCGTTGTACCGGGCCAAGGCGGCGGGCAAGAACAGGGTTTCGGAGTAGATCGCGACTTTTATTAATGACCCGGCGACTTTATTTCGTTTGCGGCAAGGGTACACGGGCAGCTTAGATAAAAAGACGCCCGCCACCGCCGAGTCCAGGATTCATGAGCCACGATCCGATCAGCCAGTCGATTTCCATCGTTCATCCCATCAGCCTCAGCCACGGTAAAAACGCCGAAGTCTGGGACACGGCCGGCAAACGCTATATCGATTTCGTCGGTGGCATCGGGGTGCTCAACCTTGGCCACTGTCACCCCGCTGTGGTCGAGGCAATACGCGAGCAGGCCACCCGGCTGACCCACTACGCCTTCAACGCCGCGCCGCATACGCCCTATATCGAACTGATGGAGCGCCTGACTGCATTTATCCCGGTGAGCTATCCGGTCAGCGGCATGCTCACCAACAGCGGCGCGGAAGCGGCGGAAAACGCCTTGAAGATCGTACGGGGCGCCACTGGCCGTACCGCTGTGATCGCCTTCGACGGTGCGTTCCACGGCCGTACCCTGGCCACCCTCAACCTTAACGGCAAGGTCGCGCCCTACAAGCAAAAGGTCGGCGTATTGCCCGGTCCGGTGTATCACCTGCCCTATCCGAGTGCCGATAACGGCGTGACTTGCGCCGAAGCGCTGAAGGCCATGGACCGCCTGTTCAGCGTGGAGATCGACGTCAGCGATATCGCCTGTTTCATCATTGAGCCGGTACAGGGCGAGGGCGGCTTCCTGGCCCTGGATATCGAGTTCGCCCAGGCACTTCGCCGTTTCTGCGACGCCAAAAACATCCTGCTGATCGCCGATGAAATCCAGTCCGGTTTCGGCCGTACCGGGCAGCGCTTTGCTTTCTCACGCCTGGGTATCGAACCGGACCTCATTCTGCTTGGCAAAAGCATCGCCGGCGGCGTTCCGCTCGGTGCCGTGGTGGGCCGCAAGGCGCTGATGGACAACCTGCCCAAAGGCGGCCTGGGCGGCACTTATTCGGGCAATCCCATCGCCTGCGCAGCGGCACTGGCCACCCTCGACGTGATGACAGATGACCATTTGCAGCGCTGGGGAATGCAGCAGGGGGCCGCGATCGTCAGCCGTTATGAAACCTGGCGGGCCCGACACCTGTCGCCCTGCCTGGGACGCCTTACCGGCGTCGGCGCCATGCGCGGCATCGAGCTGACTAACGCCGACGGCACCCCGGCCTCCAGGCAACTGACCCAGTTGCTGGGCCTGGCGCGAGACGCCGGTTTGCTGCTGATGCCCAGCGGCAAGTCGCGGCACATCATCCGCTTGCTGGCACCGCTGACCATCGAGCCTGAGGTGCTGGAGGAGGGCCTGGATATTCTGCAAACGTGTCTTGCGCAACTGGACGAGTAGCACGCATGCGCCTTGACCTCACCCCCTCCCCCTGAAAATGCCCGACGCTTTTTTGTCTCCGTTTACTGAAGTAGTGAAATTTCAATGCCTGATTCCCACCTCGAAGAATCCGTAGCCACCTTGCACGCCAAGGCTGAATACGAAAACGCCATCAATCTTTCACAGCATGTGCCAGCGGCCAAGATCATCAGCGAGATGGTGCTGGACGCGTTTCACACCTCAAAGGAAAGCGACCAGATCCGCGAGTTGCGTGTGGCCATCCGCCAGGCTCACGACGCCTTCGACGATGACAAGGCCTATGACCTGATGGGCCGGCTCAAGCAACTCAAGGACGCTGAAGCGGCCGACAACCTCGCCCTGGAAGACCTGAGCAGCAAGTTCTCGATCAGCCGCATCCTGTCCAGCTTCAAGGACGACCCCGAGTTTCAGGAGCTGGTGTACGGCCTGGCCCTCAAGGTGCTGAATCAATCGCACCAGGCCATCAGCAACCCGAGCGCCGGCAAGAGCAAGGCCGCGCGTAGCAAAAAAGACGCTGAAGTGTTCGTGATCAGCAAGGATGGCGTCAGCGTCACCCTGCCACTGCGCACGCCGCGCTCCAGGCTCAATGTCGACCGTGAGGCATTCGAGTTCCTGGGGTTCAGCTTCGTGGGTGAAGGCGACGAAGCCGAGCTGGAAGTCGAGAGCTTTGTGGATAACTCAGGCGCCGAACAACCGCTGAACCGCAAAAGCGTAATCACCGCGCTGCAGCAGCAGACGGCGTTCGCCGGTTACAGCATCGCCCAGCAGTAAATATGCGAGGGAGCTGTTGTGGCGAGCGGGCTTGCCCCGCGTTGGGGCGCGAAGCGCCCCCAATTGAACAAAATGCTGTGTACCTGACACTACGCAGAGCCTGGTTTTGGGGCTGCTGCGCAGCCCAACGCGGGGCAAGCCCGCTCGCCACATGAAGCTCGCTCGCCACAACAAGCCCGCTTGCCACATTGAGTCTGTGGCGTCTCAACTGACCCGTTTGACCTGCGCTGCGAATACCTCGCGAAAACGCGCCATCTCCTGCTTGTTACCCACCGTCACGCGCATCCACTGCGGCCAGTTTCTCCACACCCGCCCAACCAGCACGTGATGGGCTGCCAGCCGTTCAACCACCTGCTGCGCCGGTTGCTTCACGTCGACCATGAAACAGTTGCTCTGCGACGCCGTGCAGGTGAACCCGCGCGCCTTCAGCCAGGCGATGGTCTCATCCCGCGCCCGGGCATTGAGGGCCTTGCGCTGCGGCAGCAGTTTGATGTCTTCCAGACTGGCCTGCGCGCCCAGCAGGCTTGCGCCCGCCGGAACGTTATCGCCGCCGAACACCGCCAGCCGTTCCAGCAGCGCCGGATGCCCGATCGCCAGACCCACCCGCGCGCCGGCCATGCCGTAGATTTTCGAGAAGGTACGCAGCACCAGCAGGTCGTCGTGGTTGTTCACCCACCCCACAACACTTGGAGCGTCGCAGAAATCGATGTAGGCCTCGTCCACCACCAGCACGCTGCCCTTGGGTTTGTTCGCCAGCGCATGGCGGATCGCTTCGGTAGGCGTGAGGGTGCCGGTGGGGTTGTTGGGATTGCACAGGTACAGCATGCCCGCCTGTGGGTCGGCGGCAAGCATGGCGGGTATGTCGTGGGCGTGGTCGGCGTTCAGGCTCACCTCATGCACGGCAGCACGCCACGCCTGCGCAGACTGGTGCGGGACTTCGTAGGACGGTGTGGCCATCACCAGGCCACGGGTGGCGCTGGTAAATGCCAGGACGGCATAGCGCAGGGCGGCCATGGAGCCGGCAAACACGGCCACCTGTTCTTCGGCGATGCCCTGCTGCTGGGCGAACAACGCGGCCAGCGCGTACATGTGCGGATAGGGATAACGCCCCGCCGCTGTAATAGCGCGCTGCATCGCATCGCGGGCGGCACCTGCGGGGCCGTAGGGGCTTTCGTTGTAGTTGAGCCGCAAGACGTCAGCCGTTGCCGGCGCGGGACTGGCGTGCGCCCAGTTCAGATGCCCCAGCACCGGCAACGCGGCGCCAAAGGCGAGAAGGGAACGACGACTGACGCTGACCATGGTGTCTACTCCTTGTAGGCGAGTGCTGAATGCTCACTGTGTAAGGAAGTATGACGAGAAGCCGGCCAGTGGATTTAACCGCGGTTCAGCTCGACTGCAACTTGTGCTTCAGGCTGCCCATCACCGCAGCCTTGTTCTGCAGGTAGTCATTCAGCCCACGCGCACGCAGCTCGCAGGCGATGCAATTGCCGCAGCCGTCGCCGATCACGCCGTTGTAGCAGGTCAGGGTTTGCTGGCGCACCAGCTCCAGTTGGCCCAGGTCATCGGCCAGTGCCCAGGTCTCGGCCTTGTTCAGCCACATCAACGGGGTGTCCAGGCGCAGTGTGTAATCCATGCCCAGCGCAAGCGCCTTGTTCAGCGCCTTGACGAATTCGTCGCGGCAATCGGGATAGCCCGAGAAGTCGGTTTCGCACACGCCGGTGATCACGGTTTCGGCCTTTACCTGATAGGCGTAGATCGACGCCAATGTCAGGAACAGGATATTGCGCCCCGGCACGAAGGTACTCGGCAAACCATCGCCTGAACTCTCGGTGGGCACGGGAATGTTGTCGCGGGTCAGGCTGCTGATGGCCAGCTCATTGAGCAACGACACATCCATCACCTTGTGCACGGTGGCGCCCAGCTGCGTGGCCAATCGCTGGGCCACTTCGATTTCGGCGACATGGCGCTGGCCGTAATCGAAGGTAATGCAGTGCACCTGTTCGTAACGCGCCAGGGCCTGGATCAGACAGGTCGTCGAGTCCTGCCCGCCACTGAAGACCAGAACGGCTGTTTTACTCATGCTTTTGTTCCTGCCTGCTTGGAAGTGGTGAAGAGTTTAAAGGTGGCTCAATAAAAAGCCCCGCGCTTCTTTCGAGGGCGGGGCTGATTTTGGCTAAAGAGCCGGTGCTCGATGACTCAGTGAGCGTAAGTCAGCAACAGCTCTTTGGGTGCCTGGAAATCCAGAGACATCATCACGCTGAGCGCAGTGATGGTGAAGATCGAGAACACGAACAGCTTGCGCGCCCAGACGGTGTCATCCACCGCCTTGTAGCCGGTCCAGGCCATGTACAGCCAGTACATGCCCATGGCGGCGGCAACGGCGAGGTAGCTCATGCCGGCATAGCCACTGAAGGTCAACATCAAGGTCGCCACAAGGAAGGCCAGGATGTAGAGCAGGATGTGTTTCTTGGCCACCTGGATGCCACGCTTGACCGGCAGAACCGGGATCGACGCAGCCAGGTAGTCATTGAAGCGGAAAATCGCGATGGCATAGGAATGCGGCATCTGCCACAGGCTGAACATCACCAGCAGCACCAGCGCGGCCATGTCGAAGCTATTGGTCACAGCCACATAACCAATCACCGGCGGCATCGCCCCCGACAGACTGCCCACCAGCGTGCCGTGAACCGACTTGCGCTTGAGGTACAGGCTGTAGAGGCCGACGTAGATGACAAAACCGATCACGGCAAACAGCGCCGCCAACGGGTTGGCCACCTTGTACAACAACACCACACCGGCAATACCCAGGACGGTCGCGAAGATCAGCGCCAGTTTCAGGGAGATAAGCCCCTGCACCAGAACACGATTCTTGGTGCGCTCCATCTTGATGTCGATGTCACGGTCGATGCAGTTGTTGAACACGCAACCGGACGCCACAACAAGGGAAGTGCCGATCATTGCCGCCAGGAAGATGGCCAGATCGACATGCCCCTTGGAGGCCAGGAAGAAGCCGCCTGCCACAGAAAGCACGTTACCGAAAATGATCCCCGGTTTGGTGATTTGGATAAAGTGCTTAAGCGACATCGGGTCTTACCTCACTTCGCCATCATGTAGGTGTGGATGCTGAACATGATCCACAGCGACAGACCAACCAGCAGAACGATCACAAGACCTGCGAACACGAACGCGATCACGTTCTCGCGCTGGGCTTCGGAGCGGTCCAGGTGCAGGAAGTACACCAGGTGCACCAGCACCTGGATCACTGCGAACGCCAGCACGATCATCAGGGTGATCGACTTCGGCAAGGTCGGGTACATCACCAGGCCGAACGGGATCAGGGTCAGGATGACCGACAGGATGAAGCCGATAGCGTAAGACTTTACGCTGCCGTGGCTCGCATCATGGCTGTCATGGGAGTGTGCATTAGCCATTACAGAGTCCCCATCAAGTAGACGACGGTGAATACGCAGATCCAGACCACATCCAGGAAGTGCCAGAACAGGCTCAGGCAGCTCAGGCGGGTCTTGTTGGTGTTGGTCAGGCCGTGTTTATTGACCTGATACATCATCACCGCCATCCACAGAAGGCCAGCCGATACGTGCAGACCGTGGGTGCCTACCAGCGTGAAGAACGCGGACAGGAAGCCGGAACGGTGCGGGCCGTAGCCTTCGGAGATCAGCAGGTGGAACTCGTTGATCTCCATGCCGATAAAGCCCAGGCCGAACAGGAAGGTCAGGGCCAGCCAGCTCAGCACGCCTTTCTTGTTGCCTTTGTAGAAGGCCAGCATGGCGAAGCCGTAGGTGATCGAACTGAACAACAGCAAGGCGGTTTCGCCGAGCACGTAAGGCAGTTCGAAGATGTCGTGGCCCGACGGGCCACCCGCTACGTTATTTACCAGTACCGCGTACACCGCGAAGATCGACGCAAACAAAATGCAGTCGGTCATCAGGTAGAGCCAGAAACCGAAGACGGTTATCGGGCCGGTGTCGTGGTGGTCGTGGTGCCCATGGTCATCGACATGGGCGTGTCCAGCATTGGTCGCTAAGTTCGACATGGTTTAAACCTGTTCCAACGGGGTTTCAACACGGTTGGCCGGGATCTTCTTCTCGGCTACCAGGCGAGCGTGCTGCTCGGCTTCGATGCGTTCGATGGTTTCCACTGGCACCATGTAGCCTTGATCGTCACGTGCAGCGTGGACGATGAAGTAACCGATAGTGCCCACCAGGCCCACGATTGCCAGCCACCAGATGTGCCAGATCATCGCGAAACCGAACACGGTCAACAGCGCGCCCATCACCACGCCAGTGGCGGTGTTGTTCGGCATGTGGATCGGCTCGTAGTGCGCAGGTTTCTGGTACGCAGTACCGTCTTCCTTGGCTTCGGTGAACGCATCAATGGTGTTCGCAGTCGGGATCACGGCGAAGTTGTAGAACGGTGGTGGCGACGAGGTCGACCATTCCAGGGTGTGGCCGTTCCACGGGTCGCCGGACTCGCACAGGTTCTGCTTGCGATCACGCACGCTGACATACAGCTGGATCAACTGGCAGGCGATACCGGCCGCGATCATCAACGCACCGAACATGGCGACGTACAGGTACGGCACCCACTCAGGGTTGGTGGTGGCGTTCAGACGACGGGTCATGCCCATGAAGCCCAGTGCATAGAGCGGCATGAACGCGACGAAGAAGCCCGAGATCCACAGCCAGAACGCAGCCTTGCCCCAGCCTTCGTGCAGCTTGAAGCCGAACGCTTTCGGGAAGTAGAAGCTGAAACCGGCGATGTAGCCGAATACCGCGCCACCGATGATCACGTTATGGAAGTGAGCGATCACGAACAGGCTGTTGTGCAGCACGAAGTCAGCACCCGGAATGGCCAGCAGTACGCCGGTCATGCCGCCAATGGCGAAGGTCACCATGAAGCCCAGGGTCCACAGGACCTGGCTGGTCATGCGCAGACGACCGTGGTAGATGGTGAACAGCCAGTTGAACAGCTTCACCCCCGTCGGGATGGAAATCAGCATCGTCGCCAGGCCGAAGAAGGCGTTGACGCTGGCCCCCGAACCCATGGTGAAGAAGTGGTGCAGCCAGACCATGAAGCCCAGTACCGAGATCGCGCCCGATGCATAGACCATCGAGTGGTGACCGAACAGGCGCTTGCCGGTAAAAGTCGAGATCACTTCGGAGAAGATACCGAACGCTGGCAGGATCAGGATGTACACCTCAGGGTGACCCCATGCCCAGAACAGGTTCACGTACATCATCGGATTGCCACCAAGTTCATTGGTGAAAATGTGGAAATCCAGGTAACGGTCAAGCGACAGCAGCGCCATGGTAGCGGCCAGGATCGGGAACGAAGCCACGATCAGGACGTTTGCCCAGGTGCAGGTCCAGGTGAAGATCGGCATGTCCATCAGTTTCATGCCAGGGGCGCGCATCTTGAGGACGGTGACCAGGAAGTTGACCCCCGTCAATGTCGTCCCGAGCCCTGATAACTGCAGTGCCCAAATGTAGTAATCCACCCCCACGCCCGGACTGTATTGCAGGCCCGACAACGGCGGATACGCAACCCAACCGGTCTTGGCGAATTCGCCGACGCCCAGGGACAGGTTGATCAGCACCACGCCCGATACCAGCAGCCAGAAGCTCAGGGAGTTCAGGAACGGGTAGGCAACGTCACGCGCACCGATCTGCAGCGGCAAGGCAAGGTTCATCAGGCCGGTGAAGAAAGGCATCGCCATGAAGATGATCATGATCACACCGTGGGCGGTGAAGATCTGGTCATAGTGTTCAGGCGGCAGGTAGCCCGGCGAACCCTCGGTGGCCATGGCCAGTTGGGTACGCATCATGATGGCGTCGGCAAAGCCGCGCAGCAGCATGACCATGGCCACGATGACGTACATGACACCGATTTTCTTGTGATCGACGGAGGTCAACCACTCGGTCCACAGGTAGGTCCACTTCTTGAAGTAGGTGATTGCCGCAAACAGTGCCAGACCACCTAGCGCGATCATGGCGATGGTCACCATCACGATCGGCTCGTGGAATGGGACCGCGTCCCAACTTAATTTACCAAACATCGTTTACTCCTCTGCCCCAGCAGTTGAATTCGAGCCCGTGTCAGAACCTTCAGCCGCGGCCACTTCCTTCTTCTCGTGCTTGACCGGCTTGCCTGGTTTCATGCCTTCGTACTTGTCGACGATTTTCTGAAACAGGTTCGGCTCGTACGAGGAGTACAGGGCGACAGGGTTGTTCTGGCTTGGTTTGGTCAGGGCGTCGTATTCAGCTTGATCAAGCTGTTTAGGTGCGGCCTTGACTTCGGCGACCCAGGCGTTGAAGTCTTCCTGGCTTGTCGAGATCGCTTTGAATTTCATGCCGGTGAAGCCAGCGCCGCTATAGTTGGCGGAGATGCCTTCCATTTCAGCTTTCTGGTTGGCGATCAGGTGCAGCTTGGTCTGCATGCCTGCCATCGCGTAGATCTGGCCGCCCAGGGCCGGGATGAAAAACGAGTTCATCACGGCGTCGGAGGTGATCTTGAAGTTCAGCGGAGTGTGCTCCGGGAAACGGATCTGGTTCACGGTGGCGATACCCAGGTCCGGGTAGATGAACAGCCACTTCCAGTCCAGCGCAACCACTTCGATGTTGATCGGCTTGACGTCCGATTCCAGCGGACGGTACGGGTCCAGTGCGTGGGTGGACTTGTAGGTCACATAACCCAGGGCAACGATGATGAGGATCGGGACCAGCCACACCGCGATTTCGATCTTGGTGGAGTGCGACCACTTCGGCGCGTAGGTCGCGTTGGTGTTGGACGCGCGGTATTTCCAGGCGAAAGCGAAGGTCATGATGATCACAGGGACCACGACCAGCAGCATCAGCAGGGTGGCGGTGATGATCAGGTTTCGTTCATCCAGACCGACCTGTCCTTTTGGGTCGAGCAAGGTCCACTTGCAGCCTCCCAGCATTAACAGCATGCCAAGCAGCGGCAAAAAGCCTAGTAATCGGGGGTACCTGTTTTTACTCATCTCACGACCTCTAAAGCAGCTTGCGCAATGCAGTTGGGTTTTGATCGCCAACACTTCACCCTGCCAAGGGTTGGCATTTCTCTTCGATTGAATAAGAGCCTGCCCGCCACACCAAAAAAACTGTAAGTTTCACTGACCTGCGGCGCGTTCTTATTCGATTTCGTGGTTAAAGGCCTTGTTACAGACCAATTCCATTTGGTGCGGATAGTTGAAAGGCTGCCGGAACCTGGGTCGCATGGAGCCGTCCATCGCCCCTCGACCCCTGCGATGCTCAAATATTGCACAGCATCGGACACTCAGTGCGGGGGATTGTAGTTAGCTGGCGATGTATAAACCATGTCTGATAAAGAAATAATTTTTATCGATTACAGCAATAATTCTTCACCGACAGGGGCGGAATGCGCGATCTTATTGCGGTCAATTCTCAACAAAGCCCACAAAAAATGCCATGTTATTCGCCTCTTCAGGCCATCCCTTACAACTTGTAAGGGCATGACGAGGCCGTCGAAGTCCCCATAAAACAAGGCATTGGGACATCGCTTCGGCACCACGACCGCGACCTGTCAAAGGTACGATTCAAACGATTAGCTGACAGCACAAACTGACCGATTGGTGCAAATCCGTGCACTAAAAACGAGGCTTGGAAAGCGCCTGCGACAGCATCCGTGTGACAACATGTCGCATGCCGCACGCCCCATTTGTCGCCGTTCGTCACGGCCCTTTCACATTTGCCGACGCACAAAAAAGCCCCGGTCCTTCTTCAGGAGTGACCGGGGCTTTTTACGAAAAGTTCAGGCTGTGCGCTGGCGATTGCGATAAATGCCCAGCGGCACCAGGATCACTGTCAGCACAAACGCCACCAGCGCCCATTGCGCCAGCGACAGGCCCAGCACCGGTGGGTACGGTGTGCTGCAGAAGCCATCGACCTGGAAGCCCAGCGGGAATACCTTGGCCAGCGGCAAGTCATCGACGATCGGCTGCAACACATCGACGCCGCAGCTGACCTGCGGGAAGAACTGGGTGTACACATGATGCCCCGCCGCAGCCACACCGCCGAGTGCACTGAGGATCACCAGCCCTTCGAACAGGGTGACCGCGCCCTTGGTGCGCATCGCGGCGCCGATGAACGCGAAGATCGCGATCAGCAGCAAGGCGTAACGTTGCAGGATGCACAACGGGCACGGCGCCTCGCCCAGCACCACCTGCATGTACAGCGCACCGCCGATCAGCGCCAGGCAGATGATGCCCAGCAACACCAGAAAGCGTCGCTCCCTGCCTAAACGCAATTCGTCACTCATCCCCGTATCCCTTTGTTTGGTTGTGCCAATGGGCGCAAGTTTACACACAGAGCATGGTTTAAACAGAGGGGGGTTAACGGGGGATTAATCAGTCAGCACACCGATCCAACGGTGGGAGGGGGCTTGCTCCCGATGGCAGGGGGTCAGCCAGCTTGGCTGTCACTGATACACCGCCATCGGGAGCAAGCCCCCTCCCACACTTTTGACGCGCGTTACTCCAGCGCCGCTGCAGGGCCGAAGAACTCGTAGCGCGTTTGCGCCTGCGGCACGCCCAGTGCCTTGAGGTGACGCTTGATCGCAGCCATGAAGCCTTTCGGACCGAGGAAGTAAGCATCTAGGTCGCGCTCCTGGGGCAACCACGCCGCCAACTGCGCCTGGCTCAACAACCCAATACTGTCCGCCGTCGGACTCACCCCATCGTCCTCGGCGTAGCAGTAAAACCGCTTGAGCTGCGGATGCCCGGCCGCCAGTGCATCCACCCACTCACGAAACGCATGCACCCCGCCATTGCGCGCGCAGTGGATAAAGTGCACCTGGCGCTCGGTGGCCAGGGCCGCCTCGAGCATCGCCAAGGTTGGTGTGATGCCCACCCCGCCACTGATCAGCACCAGCGGTTTGTCGCTGGCCACCAGCGTGAAATCCCCCGACGGCGGGAACAGCTCAATCGTCGCGCCGACCTGCAGTTGATCATGCAAATAGCTGGACACCCGTCCCCCGGCTTCGCGCTTGACGCTGATGCGGTATTCGCCGCCATCGCTCAGTGCCGACAGGGAGTAATTACGGCGCACTTCTTCGCCGTCGAGCACCAGCCGCAGGCTGATGTATTGGCCCGGCGCGGCCTTGAGAATCGGGCCGTTGTCCACCGGGACAAAATGAAACGAAATGATCTCGGCGCTCTCCTCCACCCGCTTCACCAGTTTGAACGACCGAGCCCCGCGCCAACCACCCGGCGCCTGGGCCTTTTCGTCATAAAGGGCTTTTTCCGCGCCAATCAGAATATCTGCCAACTGGCCGTAGGCCGCGCCCCAGGCCTGCATGACCGCAGGCGTGGCGATGTCGCTGCCCAGCACCTCAGAGATCGCACGCAACAGGCAGGCGCCGACAATCGGGTAGTGCTCCGGCTGGATCTGCAACGCCACGTGCTTGTTGATAATCTTCGCCACCAGGTCGCCCAACTGGTCGAGCCGGTCGATGTGTCGCGCGTACATCAACACGCCATTGGCCAGCGCGCGGGGCTGATCGCCGCTGGCCTGGTGGGCCTGGTTGAACAGCGGACGCACTTGCGGGTACTCGGACAGCATCATGCGGTAGAAATGGGTGATCAGCGCTTCACCGCCGCTTTCCAGCAACGGCACGGTGGACTGGATGATGGCACGGTCTTGGGCCGTCAGCATGGGAGACTCCTGGGCTTGTCAATGAAGTGCCCTGAAGCAGTCAGTATTCGTGCCAATCTAAAAATTCAATATTTTCAATTGGTTGTGGTAAACCTAGTCAATATGACTTCTTACGCTTTATAGTCACAACGACTACAAGGAGTCATTATGACTGCGCATTCGCTGCTCACCACCCTGCTGCCCCTGGTCGCCGACCTTTCCCGCGACCTGCCCGAAGGCGAGCGTTACCGCCGCCTGCTGCACGCCATGCGCGCCCTGCTGCCGTGCGACGCCGCCGCCCTGTTGCGCCTGGACGGCGAGTGGCTGGTGCCGCTGGCGGTGGATGGCCTGAGCGCCGACACCTTGGGCAGACGCTTCAAGGTCAGCGAGCACCCACGCTTCGCCGTGCTGCTGAGCAGCCCCGTCCCCACCCGCTTCGACAGCGACAGTGCGTTGCCCGACCCCTATGACGGCCTGGTCGCCGGTGTGCACGGGCAACTGGAAGTGCACGACTGCATGGGCTGCCCGCTGTTCGTCGATGACCGGCCCTGGGGCCTGCTGACCCTGGATGCGCTGGACACCGAGCGTTTCGAACGCGTTGAGCTGGACGCCCTGCAAGCCTTCGCCAGCCTCGCCGCCGCCACCGTCAACGTCGCCGAGCGCATTGAGCGCCTGGCCCTGCGCGCCGAAATCTACCGCCAGGCCGGCGGCCAGCCGCACAAGGAAATGATCGGCCAGAGCAAAACCCACAAGCGCTTGGTGGAAGAGATCAACCTGGTCGGCGGCAGCGACCTGACGGTGTTGATTACCGGTGAAACCGGGGTGGGCAAGGAACTGGTGGCCCAGGCGATCCATGGCGCCTCGACGCGGGCCGACAAACCGCTGATCAGCCTCAACTGCGCCGCCCTGCCGGAGACGCTGGTGGAAAGCGAGCTGTTCGGCCACGTGCGCGGCGCTTTTACCGGCGCACTGAATGAACGCCGAGGCAAATTTGAACTGGCCAATGGCGGTACCCTGTTTCTCGATGAGGTCGGCGAACTGTCGCTGAGCGTGCAGGCCAAGCTGCTGCGTGTGCTGCAAAGCGGCCAACTGCAGCGCCTGGGCTCGGACCGCGAACACCGGGTGGACGTGCGCCTGATCGCCGCCACCAACCGCGACCTCGCCGAAGAAGTGCGCAGCGGCCGCTACCGCGCCGATTTCTACCACCGCCTCAGCGTGTACCCGCTGCACGTGCCGGCGCTGCGTGAACGCGGACGCGATGTGTTGCTGCTGGCCGGTTATTTCCTTGAACAGAACCGCTCACGCATGGGCCTGGGCAGCCTGCGTCTTGGCGGCGATGCCCAGGCCGCGCTGCTGGCCTATCACTGGCCGGGCAATGTGCGCGAGCTGGAGCACGCGATCGGGCGCAGCGCGCTCAAGGCGCTGGGCAACTGCCGCGAGCGTCCGAAGATACTCAGCCTGAGCGCCAGGGACCTGGATCTGCCGGAGGTCAACGCCCCGGTCATTGAAGCGCAAGCCGCGCCGGCCCCCGTCACCGGTGACCTGCGCCAGGCCACCGAGCACTATCAGCGCCAGGTAATCGACGCCTGCCTGGAACGCCACCAGCACAACTGGGCCGGCGCCGCCCGCGAACTGGGCCTGGACCGCGCCAACCTGGGCCGCCTGGCCAGGCGCCTGGGCCTGAAGTAGCAGGCAACCACCTCCCTGTGGGTACCGGCTTGTTGTGGCAAGCGGGCTTCTTGTGGCGAGCGGGCTTGCCACAGGGCGGCAGCTGAAGCGACGAGTCGGCGGAGCCTCACTGGATTGGTTTTGTGTGGAAGGTCGGGCTCATAACTTTAGGCTTTCGGAACACCAGCACATTGCCCAGCATCACCAGCACCAACCCGGCCAATGCCGGCGGCGTCCACTGATAGCCTTCGGCAAACGCTGACACGTTCAGCGCCACCACCGGGAACAGCACGGTGCAATACGCCGCACGCTCGGGGCCCATACGCCCCACCAGGGTGAGATAGGCTGTAAACCCGATTACCGAACCCGGAATCACCAGGTACCCCAAGGCGCCGATGTACCGCGCGCTCCAGTCCATCTCGAAAGGAATGCCGCGTACCACGCACCAGGTCGCCAGCATCAAGGCGCCGTAGGCCATGCCCCAGGCATTGGTGGTCAACGGTCTGAGCCCGGCCTTCTGTTGCAGGCTCGAAAGCATATTGCCCGCCGAAAAACACAGCGTTCCCAGCAGCGCCAGGCCAAGCCCGAGCAACGTCTGCGGGCTGGCGGTGTGCCCGGCCAGTTCCGGCCAGAACAGAAAGCCCAGCCCCAGCAGGCCCAGGCCGCCGCCCATCAATACATTGCGCGCCACGCGCTGGCCGAAGAACACCCGCGCGTTCAGCGCGTTCCACAGGGTGGCCGTGGAAAACACCACCGCCACCAGGCCGCTGGGCACCCACTGCGTGGCGGTCAAAAAACACATGAAGTTGACGCAGAACAGGCACAGGCCCTGGGCCAGGCAGATCAGATGCCCGCGCCGGTTCATCACCTGCAGCCTTCGACTGAGCAACAACAAAGCAAACAGCACCAGCGCGGCCAGGCCGAAGCGGTACACGATGGACACGGGAATGGCGACAAGCCCCAACTGCCACTTGAGGGCGATCCAGGTGGTGCCCCAGATCAATACGGTGAGGACATACAGGGAAAGGTTCATGGCGCGGCTCCGAAGGTTGAGCCACAGTGTCCGCCTCAAGCCACGGACCGCTCTTGCACATTCTTGCGCTTTTGTCGGGCGAAGGGATCACAGCCCGGACCTCGCGCGGTAGGATGCCAGGCATCGGAGAACACACGCCATGCCTGATCTGCAATCGCTGCACATCTTTCAGTCCCTCAACCGCTCGCCCAACGCACGCCTGCACGCCTGCGCCGAGCTGGGTGACGGCGTGTCGGCCGCGCTGTGGAGCAACCACCACGATGCCCAGGATTACCAGGGGCCCAGCCATCACACGCTGTCCTGCTACATCGGCGGCGGCACCGGCACGTTTCGCCGTGATCAGCCGGGCATCAAGGGCGGCCCGGACAAGTTGTGCGTGCTGCCGGCCGAGCATCAGTCGGCCTGGGTGATCAACGGCGACATCCGCCTGGCCCATGTGTATTTCAGCCCGGAACAGTTCGCCCTCGGTTGCATCACCCTGCTGGACCGCGAACCGCGCGCCCTCGCGTTGCGGGAAGCGACTTTTCTTGAGGACCCGGGCCAGGCGCGGCGCTTTCATCAACTGATCACGCTCAATTGGCACGAACCGGCCGAACGCCTGCTCACCAGCAGCCTGGCCCACGAGATGCTCAGCCACACCCTGCTCAGCCAGGTCGGCGCCCGCGATGGCCTGCGCTTGAAAGGCGGGCTGGCGGCTTACCAACGGCGGCGGTTGGTGGAGTATATCGAGCAGCACCTGCAGGATCCCATCAGCCTTGGGCTGTTGGCCGGCTTGTGCGCCTTGTCCGAATACCACTTCGCGCGGATGTTCCGCCAGAGCTTCGGCCTGCCGCCCCATCAATACCTGCTGGCGCGCCGCCTGGCCCGTGCGCGCAGCTTGCTGCGCGGCGGCGCCCTGCCGTTGGGCGAGGTGGCCCTGATGTGCGGGTTTTCCAGCGCCAGCCATTTCAACCAGCGCTTTCGCCAGGCCATGGGCGCAACGCCTGGCGATTACCGTCAGGCCTTCGTCTAGACCATCAGCCCGAGGGTCTTGGCCTTGGCCACCGCCTGGGTGCGCCGTTCCACGCCGAGCTTGCTGTGGATGCGCCGGGCATGGGTCTTGACCGTGTGCAGGGAGATGAACAGGCGGTCGGCAATCTGCAGGTTGGAATTGCCCAGGGCGATCAACCGCAGCACTTCCAGTTCGCGCTGGCTCAAGGGGTTGTCTGCCGCGCCACTGCAGGCTGTGTGCGGCTCCAGGCCAAGTTCGCTCAGCACACCGGGAGAACGCAGGCGCAGCTCGCGGATCGCTTGCTGCACCTGACAACGCGCCGCCAGTGCCAGGCCGCTTTGCAGCGCACGCCGCGCCAAGGCGGAGTCGCCCAATTGCCACGCCACCTCGCCGAGCACCAACTGCACCTCGGTTTCCAGGCAGAGCATGCCGCGTTGCCGAGTGGTCTCCAGCAGTGCGTTGAGCCTTGAAAGAGGTTGCTCGGCGCACCCGAGCTTCACTTCTGCCAGCACCAGCAGGTACTCAAGACGCGGGATCAATTCCAGCGTGGCCGGCGGCGCCTGTCTGGCGTGTGGCCCATGAAAGTGACGCAGCACGCGGCGCACCGCTTCCACGGTCAAGTCGGCCCGCCCCTGCTGCAACCAGAAATGCCCGCTGATCAACAACAGCACCGCGCGGTAAACGCTCTGCGGGACGTGCCGCTGCTGCATCAACCGCTCGGCCTCGCGCAGCTGGATAAACGCCTGGGCGTAGTCGCCCTGGTTGGCGGCCAGCAGTGCCAGGCCCAGAAAGCCGTAGAGCACACGTTTGTCCTGGCTGTGCAGGCACATCGCCAAGCCCGCCTGGAAACACTCGGCGGCCAGTGCGTCCTGACCCTGGCGCAAAGCCAGGTGGCCACGGCGCAACGCGATCCGCCCCACCAGCGGGCCGGCCTCGATCTGCTGCTTGAGCAACATCGCCTGCACTTGCTCCAACAAGCTCTGCGCCCGATGCGGTGCGCCGCGCTGCTCGAGCAACTGGGCGTGATCCAGCTCAAGCAATGCTTCCAGCAGCAGCGAACCTTCAGCGCGCGCCAGGCACAGCGCTTCGCGATTGAGGGTTTGGGCGACGTCCAGCTCGCCGCGCAGCAAGGCTTGCTGGGTGAGCCCGGACAGGCACATCAGGCGCGAGGTCCAGGCACTGTCGGGCAAGGCCTGCAGGGCTTCAAGAAAATGCGCGCGGGCGCATTCGGCATCGCCGTTCAAATGCAACAGCCAGCCCCACTGCGCCTGCCAACGCGCCAGCAGGTGACGCTGCTGTACGGCGCAAGGTTGCGGCGTAAAGCGCGCCAACTGATCGATGCACTGCGCGGCCTGATCGAAGCGCCCGGCGAACAGCAGCGCCGCCGTCACCAGCCCCACCAACTGCGCAGAACACAGCAGCAGTTCATCACCGTGCTGTTCGTGCAGACGTAACAACAACACGGCATTCTGCTGGCGAAACAGGTCTTCGAAACTGAAATGCTGCAACAGGCTTACCGCCACTTCGAACGCTTCGGCCAGCAATGCCTGTTCGAACGCGGCCTGCCAGTCGCCCTCGGCGGTAAACCACTGGCAGGCGCGCCGATGCCAGGAGCGCCGGGCCGGCCAGGGTTCGTCGCGCACCACGTGGGCCAGCGGCGCGAATATGCACAGCCAGTCGGCGCTGTGTTCCCACGGCTGGACAAAGGCACCGAGTGCCTGCAGTTCGCGCAGATAGCGGGCGCCGTCGCCCGCGCCGAACAGGTGTTCACACAGGCTCGCATTGAACCTCGGCAAATGGGCCAGCACCTGCCAGGCCTCGACCCACTCGGCGGGCCAGGTGCTGAACAGCTCGTGCTGCAAATAGTCGCGCAAGGTCTTGTCGGGATGGCCGTCGCCCAGCAAGGCGATCCGCACGCCTGCGCACCAGCCGGCACTGAACTGCATGACGCTGTCGAGGCTCTGGCCAGGGCCGAGCAAGACCTGGGCTTCCCCAGCGCTGAACGCCAGCTCGCTGGCGCTGCACTCCCACAGTTCATCGTCGAGCAACAGACGCGGCCAGTTGCACGCCGGGCGCCGCCGCGTGCCCAGCCACCAGCTCAGCGCCGGGCTGCCGAGGGTGAGCAGGCGGTCGAGCAAGGCATCCAGCTCGGGATCGGGAAAACGGCAGAAATCATCGAGAAACAGCCAGGCCGGCGTTGACCAGGTACTCAGATCAAGCAGCAGCGCGGCTTCATCGGTGAAGGGCAGCCCCAGATTCTGCGCCACGCGTCGGCACAGGTTTTCGGGGCTCAGGGCCACCCCATTGAGTGCCAGCCAGTACACCTTGCACCCCGCTGGCGCCTGCAAGGCGCACTCGGCGAACAACGCACTCTTGCCACTGCCGCCCGGCGCACACAGCAACCTCACCCGTGCCTGCGCCGCGAGCAAGGGCTGGGCCAGTCGTGGGCGCAACAAGTGGTGAGCGGACAGCCGTGGCATGAATCCGGGACGGTCCAGGCAGCGAGTCATGGCGGTCATTGCTGCATCCTGCGTTTTTATTGTGATGGAGCCTGACGCGTACCCTAGTCCTGGGGTTAGTGGTTGTTGAAGAAGTATTCAGCGGGGTGATTGACGGCCATGCATAAAAGCCAGGGTGCACGCTTATCCAATGTGGCAGCTGACCCACCGCTATCGCAGGCTAGCCAGCTCCCACAGGTTGGTTGGATTTCACCTCACCTTCAGCGCACGCCTTCGGAGCGCAATGCTGCGGGGGTGTAGTCGGCGGCCTTGGCGGCGAAGCCGAACACGAAGCTGCGTTTCTCCTCGTTCTTCATGCCCAGGGCGATGTAGCGCCCGGCGATGAGGTCGTAGAGGGTTTCGACGGTGTAGGCCGGCACTTGGTGGTCGTAATAGAACTGCGCATGGCCTTCGGCGACGCGCCACAGTTGGCCGCGACCGTCGTAGTGATCCACCAGCGCCACCTGCCAGCTGTCTTCGTCGATGTACATGTGGCGCTTGGCGTAGATATGCCGCTCGCTGGGCTTGACCGTGCCGACCACTTCCCACACGCGGTGCAGCTCGTAGCGGGTCAGGTCCTGGTTGATGTGGCCGGCCTTGATGATGTCGTCGTACTTGAGGTTCGGCGAATCGAGCTTGTAGCTGTTGTAGGGGATGTACATCTCTTTCTTGCCCACCAGCTTCCAGTCGTAGCGGTCGGGCGCGCCGGAGAACATGTCGAAGTTGTCGGTGGTGCGCAGGCCGTCGGAAGCGGTGCCCGGCCCGTCATACGACACTTGCGGTGCACGCCGCACTCGGCGCTGGCCGGCGTTGTAGATCCACGCCAGGCGCGGCTCCTTCACCTGATCGAGGGTTTCGTGCACCAGCAGCACGTTGCCCGCCAGCCGCGCCGGGGCCGTCACCGACTGTTTGAAAAAGCTCAGCACGTTGGCCGCCTTGGCCGGGTCCATGTCGGGGATGGCCTGGGGCACCGCCACTTCTTCCTCGAAACGGATCGGCGTGTAGCTGCCGTTGGTCTGCGGCGTGGCCTGGGTGATGATGCGGCGCAGGTTGCCGCCGTGGTAACGGGTGATGTGGTTCCACAGCACCTCCACGCCTGTCTTGGGAATCGGGAACGCGTAGTAGCGGTTGCCGGTGAAGTTCTCCAGGCCGTTGCCGTCGTTGATCGCCTTGACGTTCAACGCGCTGCGCTTGATCGACTCGTAGATGTCCGGCGGCAGGTTCACCGTGCGGTGGCTGGGGTACACCGGGATCTTGTAGGTCTCGGGGTAGCGCTTGAACATCGCCACCTGGCCGTCGGAGAGTTTGTCCTTGTACTTATCGACGGTGGCGGCGGTGATCACGAACAATGGTTTTTCACTGGCAAACGGATCGGCCAGAAAGCCTTTGCTGTCCACCGCGCCGGCGTTTTTCGGGATGCCGCCGGTCCAGGCCGGGATCGAGCCGTCAGCGTTGCCGGCCTTTTCGGCACCGACCGGCGTGAGGGTGGTGCCCAATTTGGCGGCCTCTTGCGGCGATACCGCCGCCATCACGTGAGCGGCCAGTAGACTCAGGGCCAACACTGCAATTGTCTTACGCATAAGTTCTTGTCCTTCTTTAAGCCAAATCAGAAGTTCACGCCGAAGCTGAGGGCGAGGAAGTCGCGGTCGGTCAGGGTGTTGTAGTCGCCGCCAAAAAAGTCGGTGTAGCTGAGGCTGGCGGTGTAGGTGCTGCGGTAGTCGGCATCCACGCCCACGCTGATAGCCTTGGCGCCCTTGTTGAAGATGCCGTTGGGGCCGTAGCCGGCGACGTCATGGGACCAGGACAGGTTGGGCTTGAGGTTCACCCCGGCAATCGCGTTGTTGTAGTCAAGGATCGCCCGCGCGCGGTAGCCCCAGGAGGTGGAGGTGACGAAGCCGTCGGTGTCACCCTGGAACCCGTAGGCGCCGTACACCGAGTCGCGGCCGTAACGCAGCTTGGCTTTGTCTTCCAGGCCGGCGACATGCACCACCGCCGCCTCGCCCACCAGGGTCAGGCGCTCGGCGCCCAGCACCTGATCGAAGAACTGGGTCATGGTGCTCTGGATCTGGGTGATTTCCTTGCGCCGGTAACCCACGTTATCGGCGCCGAACGAGCTGCGGATGGGCGAGGCAGTGTTACCGGCAATCGGGTTGATCAGCGCCAGGGTCAGGTCGGTGGTGTTGAGTTGAACAGGGGCGTTGGGGCGGTAGCTGATTTCCCCGGTCCACGCCGTGCCGGTGGGCAAGGTGGTGGAGAAACTGGCGCCGAACAGGCGAATGTCCTCGGGATAGTCGAGGTAATACTGGCCGCGGCCGAGCATCAGGCTTTGCACCAGCCCCGCACCGGAGCCGGGCGCCAGGCGGTTGGCGGCGCCTGCAATGGCGCCCAGAGTCGCCAGGCTGGTGTTGTTGGTAATGGTGCCCACGGTCGGCGTGCGGCTGTGGTAGTTCATGAAGTACAGGCCGTACTCGGTGTCGTCGCCGAGCCAGCGCAGGGCAGCGCCGAATTGGCCGGAGTCGCGCGCGTCGCGGTCGCCGGCACGCCGTACGATCACGCCTTCATTGGTCACGCCGAAACCCTGGCCGAATGCGGCTGCCACCGGTTGCAGGGGCCGGATCGCCGGGCTGCCGACCGTGTAGTTATTGGTGCAACCGTCCGCCGCCACATCGCCGCCAAAGAAGGTGCCGCAGTTGTCCAGCACCGTCTGGTCCCATTCCAGTTGGTAGAAGCCTTCGACGGTGAGCTGACTGGTGAGGCTTTGGGAGGCGAACAGCATGTTCACCGGGATCAGGCCCTCCTTGATCTCGGCCCCCGGACGGCGGAACGCGGAGACGTCAACCGGGTTGATGCTGTTGATGGAGTTGCCGATAAACGTGCTTTCGCCCCAGCTGACCACTTGCTTGCCGGCGCGCACGGTGCCCGGCAGGTCGCCCAGGGAATAGTTGTGGTACACGAAGGCATCGAGGATCTGCGCGCCACTGGATTTGGCGCCCTCTTTGCGGTTGTGATCGCTGATGGGCTTGAACTCGCGGTCTTCGTCCTTGAGCTCGAAGTCGTACCAGTATTTGCCGCGCACGAACACACCGGTATCACCGTATTTCAACTCGAGGTCGTGCAGGCCCTTGAAGATTTTCGAGAAGGTCTCGCCTTTTTTAAAATTGAGGCGTCCGTCATCGCCCGTGGAAGCCTGGCCGCTGCCACCGTTGACGGTGCCCACCAGCTTGCGGTCGGCATCGCGCATGCCCCAACTGGCGCCCACCGACAGCGAGGAATCGAATTGCCCTTCGATCTCGCCAATGTTGAACGAAACAGCCTGCGCCTGGGTACAGCAACCCAAGGCGACCGCAGCGGCCAGCGCCTGCGGCGTGAAGATGGCGCGCATTGTTGTTTTTGTCATGCGTCTTCCCCGGTGAGTGACAGAAGGCTTCACCCTACTGCCGCCCGCGGGGAGCGATAAGCGCACCAAGGAGGTATTCGTGTTGTCGCTCGAAAGGATTAACGGCCACGCTGGCCGGGCTTCGGGCGCGGGCATGCAGCGGGTGGATGGAGGGTCATCAAAGGGATGGATGGATCGTTACGAATTTTGTAATAGTCCTTGTCCCAATGAGATATTACTCATTCTGTAACAAACGACTATTCTGGCCGGGCTTTAAGAGCACTGCGCTCGCTCCCACCCCAGGGTGCAAAGCCGGATTCAACCTGATTGATGTTTTTATTCAATCGGTTATCGGTGTTCATTGACGTTTATCTGCCGCTCCTTGGTACAACGTCTTACTTCAGCCGCTGCGTTTGCAGCGGCTTTTTTTTGCCTGGGGATTAAAGGACGATCACGCAACGATCAGAGGCTGTATTTCTGCAAATTGGCCATCATCTCCTTCAGCGCCTCGATGTTGTCCTGCGGGTGGGCGGCTCCTTCGAAGTCGCAGATCTGCGCCCAGTGCGCCGCCACATCGTCGGGCGAGAAGCCGGCCTGCGGATCAAACCCCACCCCCAGGCTGCGCTCCCAGCGGGTCTTGCCGATCCAGCCGCCGCCGACTTCAAACAGGCCCGAGGTGTCCTGGCAGGCCTCGCTGCCCAGGTACACCACCAGCGGGCTGACCAACTCCGGCTTGAGGCGCTCGAACACCTGCGGCGGAATCAGGCCTTCGGTCATGCGTGTGCCGCCGGTGGGGGCAATGGCGTTGACCAGGATGTTGTGCTTGCGCCCTTCCAGCGCCAGGGTGCGGGTCAGGCCATACAGTCCGAGCTTGGCCATGCCGTAGTTGGACTGGCCGAAGTTGCCGTAGATGCCCGAGGTGGACGCGGTGAAAATCACCCGTCCGTACGCTTGCTCACGCAGGTGCGGCCAGGCGGCGCGGGTGACTTTGTAGGCGCCTTCAACATGCACCCGGTAAACCAGGTCCCAATCGCTGTCCTCCATCTTGTGGAAGGTTTTGTCGCGCAGGATGCCGGCGTTGTTAACCACCACGTCGATGCGACCGAATGCGTCCATGGCATTCTGCACAATTCTGTCACCGTCGGTGACCGAGTCATGGTTGGCCTCGGCAATGCCGCCGGCCTCGCGGATTTCGGCGACCACCCGGTCGGCCGCCGAGGCGTTGGCGCCTTCGCCCTGTGCGGAGCCGCCGAGATCGTTGACCAGCAC
Organism: Pseudomonas trivialis; assembly: GCF_036864995.1. NCBI lineage: Bacteria > Pseudomonadati > Pseudomonadota > Gammaproteobacteria > Pseudomonadales > Pseudomonadaceae > Pseudomonas > Pseudomonas trivialis. The sequence goes on from NZ_CP142151.1 coordinate 4,478,700, forward strand.
CCTGGCCCCGTGCTTGGCAAACAGCAACGCATGGGCGCGGCCCAACCCGCCGCCGGCACCGGTGACGATCACGACCTTATCCTGGAACTGCACTGACTCACTCATACCGAACTCCACAGGCGACAATGACAATGGCTCGAGTGTCCGGCACCGAGCGTGCGGTCACAATAAACACGGCCGCGGCTGAATGGTGCGCGATAAGGCAGCGGGATGATTGCGTGGCGAACACGGTCGTTGTGGCTGCGGCGAGCAGGTTTGTTGTGGCAAGCGCGCTCGCCACGGGAATATTGGTTGGCTGAAATAGGCTTACCCAAGCCTTCATCGCGAGCAAGCCCCTCCCACACGGTGGCGCGTGCGATGTGCGCGCGAAACGTCAGGTAATGCTTGAGCACCTGCACCGGCGCTTCAATCTGCGGGTAGTGGCCGATATTGGTCAGCAGCACGGTATCGGCGTGGGGCACCAGTTGATGGTATCGCTCCACCATGTGCGCGCCGGAGATCGGGTCGACCTCGCCATCGATCACGCGCAACGGCACATCGCCCACTTGCATGGCCGCCACCCAGCGATCGCGCAGAGTGCGGCGCTGGGGCACGTAGGCGATGAGTTTGTGCAGGATGCGCGTGCCGTCGTTGGCGCTGATCAGGCTCCAGAAATCGTCCAGGGCGCTTTCGCTGGGGCGGGTCTGGGGGGCGAAGATCTGGCTGAAGCTATTGGACAGGGCATTGCGCCCAAAGGCGCGGCTGATCATCCACCCCAATGGGCTGAGCAAAAGCTTTTGCAGCAGCGCCGGGTGATGGGTTTCGGGAAACAACCCGCCGTTGAGGAACACGCAGCTGGCCATCTGGAAGCGACCTTCGTAATGCCGGGCCAGCAGTTCCTGAGCGACGCTGTCGCCGTAGTCATGGGCCAGCACATGCACGGGCTGCTCGACCCCCAGGTGCTGGAGCAGCGCCTGTTGCAGATCGGCCTGCTCCAGCAGGCAATAGCCGTGATCCAGCGGTTTTGCCGAATCGCCAAAACCGAGCATGTCGCAGGCGATCACCAGGTTGCGCTGGGCCAAAGGCTGCCACAGGTAGTGCCAGTCCCAACTGGCGGTGGGGAAGCCATGGATCAGCAGCAGCGGCTCACCCTGGCCGGCCACCCAGTAACGAATGGTATGGCCGCGAAATTCAAAACTGCGACTGCGCTTGCGCCAGGCGCGCAACGGGATCTCGGCGAGTGGCATCAGGTTTTATACCCCGGGTCTTGCAGGTGGCGTTTGCGCGGCGGCGCCAGGGTTACACGCGCTTGCCATTCGGCGGCGCTGACCTGGTCTTTGACATTCGGTGGCGATAGAACGGGGGATAGGCTCACGGCGATGACCTCCTTGGTGCATTTCTTATTATTTTTTTAAGTGATGGGCCAGTCTAGTCAGACACCCTGGCGCGATGAGTTGCCTTCGCAGCCAGCTTGATGACCGTGCGAGTCAGTTGCAAGAATAGTCCAGATCAGGGGTCGGCGGCGTCAGAGAAGCGCCGCCAGAAAAGCCGCAATCAGCCGCGCAGGGCCGTTACCAGCTCGCCCAGCCAGGGCTCGGCGTCGGCTTCCGGGGTGACGCTTTCGCTGGCGTCCAGGCGCAGCATCGGCAGGACTTCGCGCACACCAAGCTCACTGAACAATTCGCGCATCTGCTCGCCACCGCCGCAAAAGGTGTCGCCATAGCTGGCGTCGCCCAGGCCGATCACGGCGCCCGGGAGTCCGCGCCAGGCGGCGGGCAGTTGGTCACGGATGCTCGAATACAAGGGCTGCAGATTGTCGGGCAATTCGCCCATGCCGGTGGTGGAGGTCACGGCCAGCAAAGCCTCGGGCGCAAATGCCTGCACGTCTGCCAGGGTGGCGCGAGGGTTGTGCCAGGCTTCGAAGCCGGCCGTTTTGAGGATGCCGACGGCGTGGCGGGCGACTTCTTCAGCCGTGCCGTACACTGAGCCGGAAAGGATGGCGACTTTCATCAATCTGATCCTGTGGTTGAGTGAAAGCCTGGGATATTAACAGTTGAGGCATATATTTCGGTGCGCCCCGTGCAACATCCTGCCGGTGCCATAAACTGCCCTTTGAAAACACGCTTTGGACCGCTTAATGATTAACCCCAACCTGATGCAAATGGTGATCAACGCTTCCAACGACGGCATCGTGGTAGCCGAACGGGAAGGCCGAGAGACGCCGGTGATCTACGTCAACCCGGCGTTCGAGCGCCTGACCGGCTACACCCTCGATGAAATCCTCTATCAGGACTGCCGCTTCCTGCAGACCGGTGACCGCGACCAGCCAGGCCTGATGACCATTCGCAAGGCCATGAAAGAAGGCACCTCCTGCCGCGAAATCCTGCGCAACTACCGCAAGGACGGCACGCCGTTCTGGAATGAGCTGTCGCTTTCTACCCTGTATAACGAGGCCGACAAGGTGACGTATTTCATCGGTGTGCAAAAGGACGTCACACTGCAGGTCAAGGCGCAGCAGCGCGTCGCGCAGCTTGAAGCGGAACTGGCCGAGGTCAAGGCTGAGCTCGCAGCGCTGAAGGCGGCGGCCGGATCGAATAAAGTTTAGAAAACGTGGGCATTAGAATGGATAATCGCCCCTCACTCTTCCTCATTGAGCCCGATCAATGTCACGCGAAGCGCTTCTGACTCAGGATGAGTTGGATTTCATTCAGAACATGCAGCACAACCCCCAGCTCAATCTAAGGGATGCGTCGTCGAGCCTGACGGTCAATGGCGGTGCGCAATTGCGCGACCTGCTCACCCGGCTGGCGGCTCACGATCACGTCACGCTGCAGGCGCAATTCGACAACCAGCAACTCACGTTCCCCCTGCATCTGGAGGAGGATGAGTTCAATGCGGTGCATTTGCGAGTCGGGGTGCCGAGCATCTTCGAAGACGGGCCGATGATCCGCCCTTGGCGCCTGGCGCTGGACACACCGGTGGCGCTGGAAAACATCCGCGGCACTCCCGGCGCACTGTGGGTGCATCAGGTGTCATTCAAGGGTGTGCTGGTAGAGATGCGTGGCCGGGTCAAGCCGCCCAAGAGTTTTTCGCTGTGGTTCAGCCCATCGGGTTACGAGCGCATTTCACTGCGCGGGGCGTTCGAGCGGGAGACGGCGCGGGGTCTGTTCGCCTACCGCCTCAGCCAGGGTGATGCGGATGAAACCGAACGCCTGCGCCAGTTCATCCTGCACGAACATCGCCGGGTGCACCCGCATATGCACGCCTGAATTCAGGCATCCAGCTTCGCGCCGAGAAACTGCTGCAAGCGAGCCTGCATCGACTGCCCGTCATTGCCCAGGCAGCCGATGGCGGAATCCTCAAGGCTTTCGCGGGCCAGGTCCGATGCGTCTCCGGCCAGCAGCAACGGGCAGTCCAGGGTCAGTGCGAGGCGCTTGAGGCGCAGCGGCAATTCGCTGCCAGGCGCGTGATTGGAAAACAACGCCAGTGCACGCGGCCGGGTTTTTTCGCACACCAGCGTCAACTCATCGAACGGCTGGCCCACGCCCAGCACCTTGACCGAGAGCTGATCGCTGCTCATCAAGACCCCTGCCACCAACAACTCCAGCTCACGACACTCTCCGGCAATGGCCGCCAGCAACACACGCGGCGCTGGAGAAGCGCAGGCCAGTCGCAAGCGTTTTGAGGTGCTGGCACGCAGAAAGTTATCGAAGAACAACCATTCACTGGCCTGGTCGAAGCGGCCTTGATGGCGCAACAGATCGCTCCATAGAGGCATCAGAATGTCCTGGAACGCTACGCTGGCCGGGTAAGTCGCAAAAATCTGGCCGTAGAGGGTGTCCAACTGGGCATCGTCAAAAGCGCTGATCGCAAGCATCAACTGCGCCTGCCAACTCGGCCATTCGCCCTCCTCGACCGGATTTCGCTCAGCGCGCACCACAACGGCCTGCTGGTCATCACGGGCGATGATCTTCGCGACCTTGCTGACGGCCAGCCCACGTTCGATCCAGTCGAGGATGCGATTGACCGTGTCGATATCCGCTCTGGAGTACAGGCGATGCCCGCTTTCGGTGCGTGTGGGCTGGATCAGGGCATGGCGCCGCTCCCACGCACGCAGGGTGACGGGGTTGACGCCGGTCAACCTGGAGACTTCACGAATCGGAAACAGCTCGTCGGAAACGGAGTCGGCAACCGGGGCGATTTCGTGGACAGGAGCAATGATTTCGGACATCAGGAGGCCAACGACGTACGTGAAATTGGATCCTATTTAACGCTTTTATACCGCTGTTTTTCAAGGACCGTGCCTATCAGACCAATGTCGCTGGTGTATTCGCGCAAAACAGGAATAATCCTTGCCTGCCTTTTCAACCGAGCTGCAACACCCCGCAGCTTCGTTTGTGCGCCACCTACCCGGTTCAGCGCACCCGTACATTCGGAGATACACAATGTCTACCTCACCCGTCACCTTGATGGTTGCGCGCCGTGTGGCCAAAGGGCGCTACGAAGAACTGATGGCCTGGCTGCGCGAAGGCGAGCAATTGGCCACGGATTTCCCCGGTTACCTGGGCTCCGGCGTGCTGGCCCCGCCACCCCATGACGATGAATTTCAGATCATCTTCCGCTTCGCCGATGAAACCACCCTGCATGCCTGGGAGTTTTCCGCCTCGCGCAGTGCCTGGCTAAGCCGTGGCAGCGAGCTGTTCGCCGACCCGTCCGAGCACCGCGTGCGCGGCATCGATGGCTGGTTTGGCGCAGTGGGCGCGCGACCGCCGCGCTGGAAACAGGCAGTGGCGATCTGGCTGGCGTTTTTCCCGGTGTCGCTGCTGTTCAACTTTGGCCTGGGTCCGCTGCTGGGCGAGCTGGATCTAGTCCCGCGCATTCTGGTCAGCACCCTGGCGCTCACGCCGTTGATGGTGTTCTGGTTCATTCCTCTGTCGACCCACCTGCTGGCCAACTGGCTCCACCCCTCGCCGCGGTCCAAGGTCACGCAAGCCCCGGCCTGAGTACAGCGAAGGCCGGTCGCTGGTATAGTTTCAACCTGCCCGCGACCTGAGCCTCCCATGACCGCACTCCTTGCCCCGATCCTGATCACCGGCGCCGCCCAGCGCGTCGGCCTGCATTGTGCCGAGCGCCTGCTGGACGCGGGTCAGCCGGTAATTTTCAGCTACCGCAGCGAGCGCCCGGGCGTTCACGCGTTGCGCGAGCGTGGTGCCACAGGACTGTTTGCCGACTTCTCCAGCGAGGCCGGGATTCTTGCGTTTATCGCCGAGCTGAAAACCCATACCGACTGCCTGCGTGCAATCATCCACAACGCCTCGACCTGGGTCGCGGAAACGCCGGGCGACGAAAGCCGCGCGTTTACCGACATGTTCAGCGTGCACATGCTTGCGCCGTATCTGATCAACCTGCATTGTTCAACCTTGCTGCAGCGCTCGACACCTGCCGATATCGTGCATATCAGCGATGACGTGGTCAGCAAGGGCAGCCATCGGCACATCGCCTATTGCGCCACCAAGGCCGGGCTCGACAGCCTCACGCTGTCATTTGCCGCGCAGTTCGCGCCGCTGATCAAGGTCAACGGCATTGCGCCGGCGATGGTGATGTTCAACGAGGGCGACGATGCCGCTTACCGCGACAAAGTCCTGGCCAAGTCTGCCCTGGGCATCGAGCCCGGGCCCGACGTGATCTACCAGAGTGTGCGTTACCTGCTGGACAACCCCTATGTCACTGGAACCACCCTGACCGTCAACGGTGGGCGGCATATCAAGTAAGCCGTTTTTGAGGATGTTGTATGACTGTATCCCTGCCCCACCACTATCGAGAGATCCTCAAGGGCCTGGGTGAAGACCCGGAACGCGAAGGCCTGCTCGACACCCCCAAGCGCGCCGCCAAGGCTATGCAATACCTGTGTCATGGCTACGAGCAGAACCTGGAAACCATCGTCAACGGCGCGCTGTTCGCGTCCGACAACGATGAGATGGTGATCCTCAAGGACATCGAACTGTATTCGCTGTGCGAGCATCACCTGCTGCCCTTTATCGGCAAGGCCCATGTGGCCTATATTCCGACCGGCAAGGTGCTGGGCCTGTCGAAGCTGGCGCGCATCGTCGACATGTTCGCCCGGCGCCTGCAGATTCAGGAGAACCTCACCCGGCAAATTGCCGACGCCATCCAGAGCGTAACCCAGGCGGCCGGTGTGGCAGTGGTGATCGAGGCGCAGCACATGTGCATGATGATGCGCGGCGTGGAAAAACAGAATTCAACCATGAACACTTCGGTGATGCTCGGCGCGTTTCGCGAGTCGAGCACCACGCGCATGGAGTTCCTGCAACTGATTGGACGGAGCAAGTAGCAATGCCACAACTTCAACCAGGCATGGCGCGCATCCGGGTCAAGGACCTGTGCCTGCGTACCTTTATCGGCATCAATGAGGAAGAAATCCTCAACAAGCAGGACGTGCTGATCAACCTGACCATCCTGTATGCCGCCCAGGCAGCCGTGCGCGACAACGATATCGACCACGCCCTGAATTATCGCACCATCACCAAAGCGATCATTGCTCACGTGGAAGGCAACCGCTTTGCCTTGCTCGAACGCCTCACCCAGGAACTGCTGGACCTGGTGATGGGCAATGAATCCGTACTGTATGCCGAAGTCGAAGTGGACAAGCCCCATGCGCTGCGCTTTGCCGAATCGGTGTCGATTACCCTGGCGGCCAGCCGCTGACAGTGAAGTGAGCCCTATGAACGACCAACAACGCCTCGAACTCGAAGCCGCCGCCTTTCGCCGGCTGGTGGCGCACCTGGACAGCCGCAAGGATGTGCAGAACATCGACCTGATGAACCTGTCGGGCTTCTGCCGTAACTGCTTGTCCAAGTGGTACAAGGCCGAGGTCGACGAGCGCCAGATCGAACTGAGCCTGGATGACGCCCGGGAAGTGGTGTACGGCATGCCCTACGCCGAGTGGAAAGCCCAGTACCAGCAAGAAGCCAGCGCCGACCAGCAGGCCGCGTTCGCCAAAGGAAAAACCCATGACTGACCTGAACACCCTGCGCGCCAGCTTGAACAGCGGCGAACATGTATTCGCCGACACCCTGGCGTTTATCGCCGCCGGTTACGACTACCAGCCGCAAGCCTTCACCAATGGCAACGTGGAAAACGCCGCCGGGCAGAACGAAGGTTCGTGCAAGACCTTGGGTTTGGCGTTGCTGGAAGGCTTGAGCGACCAGCAAGCACTGTTGGCGTTTGGCGAGCATTACCGGTCGGTGGTGGCGACGCCGGAGGGCAGTGACCATGGCAATATCCGGGCGTTGATCGAACATGGCCTGGCCGGCGTAAAATTTGCGGCACAGCCTCTGACCCGCAAATCCTGAGCCAGACATAGATCAAAATGTGGGAGGGGGCTTGCTCCCGATGGCAGTGTGTCAGTCACTCATACTTTGACTGACCCACCGCCATCGGGAGCAAGCCCCCTCCCACATTTGCCTTGCGGTGTGGTTTAGATTGGGCATAAAAAAACCGGCCTCTCAGCCGGTTTTTTCAGTTCAACAAGTTTAGAACGACGCGTCCTTCAACCCATCGAGGTAACGCTCGGCGTCCAGGGCCGCCATGCAGCCGGCGCCGGCCGAGGTGATGGCCTGGCGGTAGACGTGGTCGGCCACGTCACCGGCGGCGAAGATGCCGTCGATGTTGGTGGCTGTGGCGTTGCCTTCACGGCCGCCCTGCACCACCAGGTAACCGTCTTTGGCGTCCAGCACGCCTTCGAACAATGAGGTGTTCGGGGTATGGCCGATGGCGATGAACACGCCGTCGACTTTCAGCTCGTCGAAGCTGCCGTCGTTGTTCTTCAGGCGTGCACCGGTCACGCCCATGTTGTCGCCCAGGACTTCGTCCAGGGTGGCGTTAAGCTTGAGGATGATCTTGCCTTCAGCAACACGGGCGTGCAGCTTGTCGATCAGGATCTTCTCGGCGCGGAAGGTCTCGCGACGGTGTACCAGGGTCACGGTACTGGCAATGTTGGCCAGGTACAGCGCTTCTTCCACGGCGGTGTTGCCGCCACCGACCACTGCCACTGGTTTGTTGCGATAGAAGAAACCGTCGCAGGTGGCGCAGGCGGACACGCCTTTGCCCATGAACGCTTCTTCCGACGGCAGGCCCAGGTAACGGGCGCTGGCGCCGGTGGCGATGATCAGCGCGTCACAGGTGTACACGCCGCTGTCGCCGGTCAGGCTGTATGGCTTTTTCGAGAAGTCGACTTTGTTGATGTGGTCGAACACGATCTCGGTTTCAAAGCGCTCGGCGTGTTCCTTCATGCGTTCCATCAGCGCCGGGCCGGTCAGGCCGTGCACGTCACCCGGCCAGTTGTCGACTTCCGTGGTGGTGGTCAACTGACCGCCCGCCTGCATGCCGGTGATCAGCAGCGGCTTGAGGTTGGCCCGGGCAGCGTAGACGGCCGCGCTGTAACCGGCAGGGCCGGAACCGAGAATAATCACTCGCGAATGACGGGTATCAGACATGACTCACTCCTGTCGACCGCCCGCAGAACAGGACGGCTGGAATAAAAAAGGACTGCGAAGCACTTGGGGAAGGCTTGAACTCGCAGATCCTGAAAATGATGGGTGCAGCGTATAGAGGGGGGCAAGATTAAGGAAATACGCATTAACAATCCAGCTCATAGGTGGTCTCTATGCAGTCGGCTCGACTCATCGACAGCTTTGTTACTGCTGATGTTGCCGCTTTCGACTTGAGTGCAAAGTCGGTAAGGTCGGCGCGTTCGTCATCCTGCTCGGAGTTCACCATGCCTGCTCCTGTTCTTTCCGGCCCGCAATACCTGCGCGAAGGCCTCAAACTGGTATTGAGCCCCGGCCTGCGCCTGTTTGTGCTGCTGCCGCTGGCGATCAACCTGGTGCTGTTCGTCGGCTTGATCTATTTCGCCGGCCATCAGTTCAGCCTGTGGGTCGATCACCTGATGCCAACGCTGCCCGGCTGGCTGAGCTTTCTGAATTACCTGTTGTGGCCGCTGTTTGTGGTGCTGGTGGTGCTGATGGTGTTTTTCACCTTCACCATGCTGGCCAACATCATTGCGGCGCCTTTCAACGGGTTTCTGTCGGAAAAGGTCGAAGTGGTGGTACGCGGCACCGATGACTTCCCGGCGTTCAGCTGGGGCGAGTTGATCGCCATGGTCCCGCGCACCCTGGCCCGGGAAATGCGCAAGCTGGGCTATTTCCTGCCACGCGCCGTCGGGCTGTTTATCCTGTCGTTCATTCCGGTGGTCAACCTGATCGCAGCGCCGCTGTGGCTGCTGTTCGGCGTGTGGATGATGGCGATCCAGTACATCGACTACCCGGCCGACAACCACAAGCTGGGCTGGAACGAAATGCTCGCCTGGCTGCGCCAGAAGCGCTGGCAGAGCATGAGTTTTGGCGGGATTGTCTACCTGGTGCTGCTGGTGCCGGTGGTGAACCTGCTGATGATGCCGGCGGCGGTGGCCGGGGCGACGCTGTTCTGGGTGCGTGAGCAAGGTGCCGAGGCGATGGCGGCGAAACCGATCACTCGGTCATAAATCCATCATCCGCGCGACACATTGACGACATGGCCCACAGCGACACTGTGGGTCATGACGACAGCCTCGCTCCATATCACTCTGATCACCGAAACCTTCCCGCCGGAAATCAACGGGGTGGCCAATACCCTTGGCCGTCTGTGCGACGGTTTGCGCGCCCGTGGCCATGTGGTCGAACTGGTTCGCCCGCGCCAGGGCGTCGACCAGTGCCGGCCCAGCGACGACGAACTTTTGCTGTGCCGCGGCTGGCCGCTGCCAGGCTACCCGGGCCTGCAATGGGGCCAGTCGTCGATGCACAAGCTGTTACGGCGGTGGACGCGCCAACGCCCGGACGTGCTGTACATCGCCACCGAGGGGCCACTGGGGCTCTCGGCACTGCGCGCGGCGCGCAGGTTGGGCATCAGCGTGGTGAGTGGCTTTCACACCAACTTCCAGCAATACACCAACCGCTACGGGCTGAGCCTGCTGAGCCGTATGGTTACGCATTACCTGCGCTGGTTTCATAACCGCTCGAGCCTGACCCTGGTGCCCAGCGCCAGCCAGCGCCTGGAGCTGGAGCGCCGGCATTTCGATCGTTTGGGGATGTTGTCGCGTGGGGTCGACAGCCAATTGTTCCATCCCGCCAAACGTGACTGCACGCTGCGTGAGAGCTGGGGTTTGGAAAGCGACGACATCGCTGTGCTGCACGTGGGACGCCTGGCTCAGGAGAAAAACCTCGGGCTGCTCAAGCGCTGCTTTGAGGGGCTGCAGGACAGCTACCCCACCCGGCGCATGAAGCTGATCATCGTGGGTGACGGCCCGCAACGCGCTGTACTGGAGCGCGACCTGCCCGACGCCGTGTTCTGCGGCACCCGGCGAGGCGAAGAGCTGGCGCGCCATTACGCCTCAGGCGATCTGTTCCTGTTTCCCAGCCTGACCGAAACTTTCGGCAATGTGGTGCTGGAAGCCATGGCCTCGGGGCTTGGTGTGGTCGCGTATGACCAGGCGGCGGCCACCCAGCATATTCGCCATGGCTACAACGGCGTACTGGCCATGCCTGGCGATGAGGGCGCGTTTTGCGATGCGGCCATCTGGCTGCTGGAGGAGCGCGAGACCTTGCGCAGGGCGCGCCTGAACGCGCGCCAGCATGCGAGCCGCCAAGGGTGGACGGCGATTATCGAGCAGTTCGAGCGCCAACTACGCGGCGTGTGCAAGGACCCGCAACCGTTGCCGGTCCTCACGCCCTTTACACCAGGGTCGTCAGCGCCTCACGACTGAACGGCAAAATATCGCCCTCACGCCCTTCACGTACCTTCACCGCCCACTCCGGGTCCACCAGCAGGGCGCGGCCCACGGCCACCAGATCGAACTCGTCGTTGTTCAGGCGCTCGAGCAGTTTTTCCAGGCTGGCCGGCTGCGCGACCTTGTCAGTGTTGACCATGAACTGCAGGAACTCGCCATCCAGGCCAACGCTGCCCACGGTGATGGTCGGCTTGCCGGTGAGCTGACGGGTCCAGCCGGCCAGGTTGAGGTCGGAGCCTTCGAACTCCGGCTCCCAGAAGCGACGGGTGGAGCAGTGGAAAATATCCACGCCGGCGTCGGACAACGGTTTGAGGAATTCACCCAGCGCCTCGGGGGTTTGCACCAGCCGTGCGGTGTAGTCCTGCTGCTTCCACTGGGAGAAACGGAAGATGATCGGGAAATCCGGGCCCACGGCGGCGCGGGTGGCCTGGATCAACTCGATGGCAAACCGCGAACGGTTGGCCAGGCTGCCGCCGTAGTCGTCAGTACGCTGGTTGCTGCCTTCCCAGAAGAACTGGTCGACCAGGTAACCATGAGCGCCGTGGATCTCCACGCCATCCATGCCGATGCGCTGAGCATCCCTGGCCGCCTGAGCGAAGGCGTCGATCACGTCCTTGATGTCCTGAACAGTCATGCCGTGGACGACCACCGTGCCGTCCTTGAGTTTTTCCATCGGGCCGTAGGCCGGCACACTGGCGTCAGGCTCGGTGCCGAGACGGCGCACACTGCCCACGTGCCACAGTTGCGGGACGATCTTGCCGCCTTCGGCATGTACCGCGTCGACCACCTGCTTCCAGCCGGCCAGGGCGGCTTCGCCGTAAAAATGCGGGACGTTGGGGTAGCCATTGGAGGCCACGTGACCGACCACGGTGCCTTCGGTGATGATCAGACCCACGCCGGCAGCAGCGCGGCGACGGTAGTATTCGATTACCTTGGCGTTGGGCACGCCGCCCGGGGAAAAGGAACGGGTCATGGGCGCCATGACCACGCGGGTCGACAGTTGCAGAGTACCGAGTTGGAAGGGTTTGAACAGAGCTTGGACAGGCACGGGACACTCCACGAAAGAAGGGTTTATGACGTGGATAATATGGGCCGGGCCGTGCGCCGCACAGCACTATTGATCTGAGTGATTGAGGGCCAGAAGTGAGCGGAGTCTGTGACTCAGCTCAGGGCTTTTTCGATGGCCTGGACGATTGCCGGGTCTTCCGGGGAGTGCGTGGTGAGAAACGCGCCAGCACGCGTCCATCTTTGCCCAACAGGAATTTCTCGAAATTCCAGGTGATATCCCCAGGAAACTCGGCGCCCTCGCCCGCCAGCAAGCGGTACAACTGGTGACGCTCGGAACCATTCACGTCGAGCTTGCTGCCCAGGGGAAACGTAACGCCGTAGTTCAGGCTGCAGAACTGGCTGATTTCTTCGTCGGTGCCCGGCTCCTGCCCAGCAAACTGATTGCATGGCAGGCCCAGCACGGTGAACCCCTGGTCCTTGTACTGCTGATAGAGGTTTTCCAGCGCCGCGTACTGCGGGGTCAAACCACATTTGGAGGCCACGTTGACCACCAGCACCACCTGCCCCTTGAAGGGTGCCAGCGGAAGCTCTTGACCGTCCAAAGCTTTGAGTTTCAGGTCGTGGAAAGCACTCATGACGAACTCCAGATATCCATGTTCTTTGCGTTGCACAGGTTCGAGATTACAGACCGCGAGCCTGCAATCATAGACACCGATGACAAAACTCGCCCGCCGGTTACTGAGCGGTCGGCCACGGCAAAATCGGAATCGCAGTGACCGCATTCTGCGGGCTGCCCTCGATCAGGCGGTCGCTGTAGACCAGATACACTAGGGTATTGCGCTTCTTGTCGAGAAAGCGCACCACCTGCATGGTCTTGAACACCAGCGAGGTGCGCTCCTTGAACACCTCGTCGCCATCCTTGAGGTCGCCCTTGAAATGAATCGGGCCGACCTGACGACAGGCGATCGAGGCTTCGGCGCGATCTTCGGCAAGGCCCAGGCCGCCCTTGACGCCGCCGGTCTTGGCGCGGGACAGGTAGCAGGTCACGCCGTCGACCTTGGGGTCGTCAAAAGCTTCGACAACGATACGGTCGTTGGGGCCGACAAACTTGAACACCGTCGACACCTGGGCGATTTCTTCGGCTGAGGCCACCAGCGGTGTGAGCAACAACAAGCCGAGTACGCACTTCATTAAACGCATCGTGTATTCCTTTGGTTAAACCAGGATCAGGTTGTCGCGGTGAACCAGTTCCGGTTCGGCCATGTAACCCAATAATCCGACAATGGCGTCGGACGATTGTCCAATAATTTTCTGCGCCTCCAGGGCACTGTAGTTGGCCAGCCCGCGAGCGACTTCGCGACCGTCAGGAGCGACACACACCACCATCTCGCCACGGCGGAAACTGCCCTGCACCCGTTTGACGCCCACCGGCAGCAGGCTCTTGTTGCCCTGGGACAACGCCGAGACCGCTCCGGCGTCCAGCACCAGGGTGCCACGGGTTTGCAAATGCCCCGCCAGCCACTGCTTGCGCGCTGCCAGCATGCCGCGCTCCGGCGACAGCAGCGTGCCGATGCGCTCGCCCGCCTTGAGGCGATCCAGCACGCGTTCAAGACGCCCGCCAACGATGATGGTGTGCGCGCCGGAACGTGCCGCCAGGCGCGCAGCACGCAGCTTGGTCTGCATGCCGCCACGGCCCAGGGCGCCGCCGACGCTGCCGGCGACCGCGTCCAGTGCAGGGTCATCCGCGCGCGCCTCATAAATCAGCTGCGCGTCGGGGTTGTTGCGCGGGTCGGCGTCGAACATGCCGTCGCGGTCGGTCAGGATCACCAGCAGGTCGGCTTCGACCAGGTTGGCGACCAGCGCGGCCAGCGTATCGTTGTCGCCGAAGCGGATTTCGTCGGTGACCACCGTGTCGTTCTCGTTGATCACCGGGATCACCTTGAGCTCCACCAGCGCGCGCAAGGTGCTGCGGGCGTTGAGGTAGCGCTTGCGGTCGGACAGATCGTCGTGGGTCAGCAAGATCTGCGCCGTATGACGGCCGTGCTCGGCAAAGCTCGACTCCCAGGTCTGCACCAGGCCCATCTGGCCGATGGCAGCGGCGGCTTGCAGTTCGTGCATCGCGCTGGGTCGCGCGGTCCAGCCGAGGCGGCTCATGCCGGCGGCAACGGCGCCTGAGGACACCAGCACCAACTCCACGCCCGCTTCATGCAAGGCCACCATCTGCTCGACCCAGACGCTCATTGCTGCGCGATCCAGACCTTTGCCATCCGCCGTCAGCAGCGCACTTCCGATCTTTACGACCCAGCGCTGCGCGCCTGTCACTTTGCTCCGCATCATCTTCAACCTTAGAGTGAGGGCTGCACGCGACCCAGCGCCGCCCATAACGTTATACCCGGATACTAAAACGCCGCTCTATAAAGAGCGGCGTTCAAGTTTATCGCAACGAATCAGTCGCGCACGTAAATGATTTCCGGACCGTCCTCATCATCCACGTCTTCTTCGTCCCAATCGTCGTCGCCGATGTCGTGGACCGACTTCACGCCGCTGCGGCGCAGGGCACGCTGGTCGTCCAGGGCCTGCAGCTGGGCGCGGGCTTCGTCTTCGATCTGCTGATCGAGCTCGGCGAGTTCGGCCTTGAACACCGGATCGGCCGCCAGGCGGTCGGCACGGTCTTCCAGGTAGCGCATGATGTCGCGGGTCAGGCGCTCGGTGCCTTCTTTGGCAATGGCCGAGATCACGTAGACCGGACCTTCCCACTCCAGGCGGTCGACGATTTCCTTGACGCGCTCCTCGTGCTCTTCTTCAAGGATCTGGTCGCACTTGTTCAGCACCAGCCAGCGATCACGCTCGGCCAGGGCAGGGCTGAACTTGGTCAGTTCGCTGACGATCACTTCGGCGGCATCCGCAGCGCTGGTTTCATCCAGCGGCGCCATGTCGACGAGGTGCAGCAGCAATCGGGTGCGCGACAAATGCTTGAGGAAGCGAATGCCCAGGCCTGCGCCATCGGAAGCGCCTTCGATCAGGCCGGGGATGTCGGCGATCACGAAGCTCTTCCAGCGGTCGACGCTGACCACGCCCAGGTTTGGCACCAGGGTGGTGAACGGGTAGTCGGCGACTTTCGGCTTGGCGGCCGAGACCGAGCGGATGAAAGTACTTTTGCCGGCGTTCGGCAGGCCCAGCAGGCCCACGTCCGCCAGTACTTTCATTTCCAGCTTGAGGTCGCGTTGCTCGCCCGGCTTGCCCGGCGTGGTCTGGCGCGGTGCACGGTTGGTGCTGGACTTGAACCGGGTGTTACCCAGACCGTGCCAGCCGCCCTGCACAACCATCAGCTTCTGGCCGGCCTTGGTCAGGTCGCCAATCACTTCCTGAGTCGCGGAGTCGATGATCGTGGTGCCGACCGGAACGCGCAGTACCAGGTCTTCGCCTTTTTTACCGGTGCAGTCGGTGCTGCCGCCGTTGGAGCCACGCTCGGCATCGAAGTGCCGGGTGTAACGGTAGTCGACCAGAGTGTTGAGGTTTTCGTCGGCCATCATGTAGATGGAACCGCCGTCACCGCCGTCACCGCCGTTTGGGCCACCGTTTTCAATGAATTTTTCGCGACGGAAACTCATGCAACCGTTACCGCCGTCGCCTGCTTTTACTCGAATGGAAACTTCATCAACGAACTTCATAACAAAACGCCTCTCGCCGCATGGGCGAGCTTAAGAAACCAAGACATAAGACTCTTGCAAAAATGAGCGCAGCGACCTCAAGCAACGACCGCACATCCTGCTGCTCTCGCCCATGACAAACAGCTTTGCAAGAGACTCACTCCACAAACGAAAAAGCCCCGTCGCAAGACAGGGCTTTTCCAGCGATCTCGCAATTAAGCTGCGACAACGCTCACGTAACGGCGGTTGAACGCGCCCTTTACTTCGAACTTGATCACGCCTTCGATTTTAGCGAAGAGGGTGTGATCCTTGCCCATGCCAACACCGTAACCGGCGTGGAATTGGGTGCCGCGCTGACGCACGATGATGTTGCCCGGAATGATTTTCTGGCCGCCATACATCTTAACGCCAAGGCGTTTGGCTTCTGAGTCGCGACCGTTACGGGTACTACCACCAGCTTTTTTGTGTGCCATGAGTCAATTCTCCTAGTGAGGAATTAGGCTGGAAATTAAGCCTGAATACCGGTGATTTTGATCTCGGTGTACCACTGGCGGTGGCCCATACGCTTCATGTGGTGCTTACGACGACGGAACTTGATGATGCGGACCTTATCGTGACGACCTTGGGAGATCACTTCAGCCACAACGGTAGCGCCAGCAACAACTGGAGCGCCGATGTTCACGTCATCGCCATTGGCGACCAACAGAACGCGATCAAACGTCACGGATTCGCCGGTAGCGATTTCCAGTTTTTCGATCTTCAGGTATTCACCTGGGGCGACTTTGTATTGCTTGCCACCAGTAACAATTACTGCGTACGACATGGTATTTCTCCGATAATCCTGCTCACCCAGCGCTTTATAAGAAGAGGTATTGGCTGGCATGGCTGCATGGGATGGACGTCCCGAATGCAATTGCGTAAGGCAGGTGCTGCCCAGGAAGTTCAGGGTGCGCGATTGTACGCAAGCTATAGGAGGCTTGCAAGGGGCTGTCTATCGCGCCTTGACACCCGGGGGTCAGGGTCCTAGCATGCCGCGCAACCCTTCTGGAGCGACTGTCGCTGATGCAACCCCAAGCTTTCTACCGCGCGGTCGCGGACGATTTTAGCGCCGTCGACGGCATCATCAAGCAGCAGCTCACCTCGAAAGTGCCGCTGGTCTCCAAAATTGGCGACTATATTACGTCGGCCGGAGGCAAACGCCTGCGTCCTTTATTAGTGTTGCTGTGCGGCAAGGCGCTGGGCCGCGAAGGCGATGACCTGCGCCTGCTGGCCGCCACCATTGAATTCCTGCACACCGCCACCCTGCTGCATGACGACGTGGTCGACATGTCCGGCATGCGCCGTGGGCGCGAGACCGCAAACGCGATGTGGGGCAACGCGCCGAGCGTGCTGGTGGGCGATTTCCTGTACTCGCGCTCGTTCGAAATGATGGTCGAGCTGGGCTCGATGCCGGTGATGAAGATTCTTTCACAGGCCACGCGCATCATCGCCGAAGGCGAAGTATTGCAGCTGTCCAAAGTCCGCGACGCCAGCACCACCGAAGAAACCTATATGGAAGTGATTCGCGGCAAGACCGCGATGCTCTTCGAAGCCTCGACCCACAGTGCCGCTGCGTTGTGTGGTGCGACAGCCGAACAGGCCGAGGCCCTGCGTACCTTTGGAGACCACTTGGGCGTGGCGTTCCAACTGGTGGACGACCTGCTCGACTACCGTGGCGACGCCGAAACCCTGGGCAAGAACGTCGGTGACGACCTGGCCGAGGGCAAGCCGACGCTGCCGCTGATCTACACCATGCGCGAAGGCACGCCGGAACAGGCGGCACTGGTGCGCAAGGCGATCCAGAAAGGCGGGATTGAAGACCTCGAAGCTATCCGTGCTGCGGTAGAAGCCTCGGGCTCCCTGGAGTACACCGCACAGCTGGCGCGCGACTACGTGGCCCGTGCCATCCAGTGCCTGGAAGCCCTGCCGGTCAGCGAATACCGGGATGCGCTGGTCGAGCTGAGCGAGTTTGCGGTAGCCCGTACGCACTGAGCAATATCTGCGAGCGCAGGCTTGTGTGGGAGCTGGCTTGCCTGCGATAGCATCACCTCCGTACCTCTGACACACCGCGGTGCCTGCATCGCGGGCAAGCCCGACTCCCACAAGGTTCCGAGGCGCCCCCCCCAACCTGCAATAAACCCTATATAATGTGCGACTTTTAGCCACCCTGACTCTCAAGGAGCTTTAGTGAGCACGTTGCCACCCTGCCCAAAATGCAATTCCGAGTACACCTACGAAGACGGCGCCCAGCTGATCTGCCCGGAATGCGCCCACGAGTGGTCCGCCAATGGCGAGGCCGAAGTGGCGGGCGACGAAACTGTGAAGAAAGACTCTGTGGGCAATGTCCTGCAGGACGGCGACACCATCACCGTGATCAAGGACCTCAAGGTCAAGGGCACCTCGCTGGTGGTCAAGGTCGGGACCAAGGTCAAGAACATCCGCCTGTGTGACGGCGATCACGATATCGATTGCAAGATCGACGGTATCGGCCCGATGAAACTCAAGTCCGAGTTCGTGCGCAAGGTCTGAACCTGCTGCCTCCATCCCGCAGCCACTGCGGGATGGCGTTTCGCCCTCTTTGCTGACGCAGCTCAATACCCCCACAGAAAAACACACAAATCGCCAATAGGCCCTTGCTATTCGACGAATAAGAATTATTCTCATTGAAACCCATCAAGGAGAATGAACCATGACTTATTTGATCGATGCCTGGCTGGACCGCCCACACCCCTACCTGCGAATCCTCCATCGGGAAACCGGCGAAGTCTGTGCGGTGCTGGAAGAAGAAGCGCTCAATGAACTGCAGGACCAGGGCGACCTGGACGTAAACGGCCTGAGTTCGAGTGAACCGGGTGTGTTGAAGGAAGTGGTGCGCAACCTGTTTCTGTTCTGCTATGCGCGGGCATTGCGCCCGGCGACGGAGCTGCATGGCAGGTTTCATCCGTGAGCCAGACACGGGATGCTGCACTTTATGTGGGAGCCGGGCTTGCCCGCGATGCAGGCAACTCGGTCTGAAGCACCGAGGTGATGCCATCGCAGGCAAGCCAGCTCCCACTTGAAGCCAAAGCAGGTCTTACAGAACGTCGAGCAGCTCGACGTCGAATACCAGTACGCTGTGCGGCGGAATGCTGCCAACGCCTTGAGCGCCGTAAGCCAGCTCGCTCGGCACGTACAGGCGCCATTTGCTGCCGGCATTCATCAGTTGCAGGGCTTCGGTCCAACCGGCGATCACGCCGCCCACCGGGAATTCAGCAGGCTGGCCGCGCTCGTAGGAGCTGTCGAACACTGTGCCGTCGATCAGAGTGCCGTGGTAGTGGGTACGCACCTGGTCTTCACGGGTCGGCTTGGCGCCGTCACCCTGGGTCAGCACTTCAAATTGCAGGCCGGACGCCAGAGTCGTGATGCCGTCACGCTTGGCGTTTTCAGCCAGGAATGCCAGACCAGCGCCAGCGGCCGCTTCAGCCTTGGCAGCCGCTTCGGCTTGCATGATTTCGCGGATGACCTTGAAGCTGGCGGCCATTTGCTCCTGGTCGACACGGCTTGGCTTGCCTGCGAACGCGTCGGTCAGGCCGGCCAGGATGGCGTCCAGGCTGACGCCCGGTGGCGGGTTGTCGCGCAGTTGGTCGCCCAACTGACGGCCAATACCGTAGCTGACGCGGGTTTCGTCGGTGGACAGATTAACGTCGGACATGAAGAGGCTCCGCTGCAGGACCACGCGATTTGCCGCGCCGTCCAAATTAAAAGGGTCCGCAGACTAGCATAATACGGGCAATTGGGGATGCGCCCCGGCGGAGCATCGCCGCACCCTTTTAGTGCTATTTCTTCGCATCGCACATAAAAACCCTACAGAATTTTCCACGGCCGCCGATAGAGAGCTACACCTTGGCTGGCTCAAAAAACAACATCGTCCAGCAGACAGACATTTTTTCTTGCGGAGCAATCGATGAACAGCTGGTTCGGTAACATCAGCGTAAACCTCAAACTCGGCCTGGGCTTCGGCCTGGTGCTTGTCCTCACGTCGATCCTGGCATTCACCGGCTGGACCAGCCTGGGCGGCCTGATCGACCGCAGCAACTGGATGAGCGATATCACCCAGCTCAATGCCTCCCTGACCAAACTGCGCATCGTGCGCCTGCAATATATGCTGGCCAATGGTGACGAGGCCGTCGCACAAAACGTGCAGACCAGCCTGGAAGCGTTCACCGCCCAGCAGCAAAAGCTGCTCGACAGCTTCAAGAGCCCGGAAAACCTCAAGCTGCTCAATGCGCAGAAAACCGTTATCACCGCCTACCAGCAGTCGCTGAACAAGATGCGCGAGGCCTACCGCAACGGCAACGCTGCACGCGAAATGATGGGGGACAAGGCCGACATCGCCAACGCGCAGATCAACGCCCTTGAAGCCGGCGTGCAGCAGATGCCCGACAGCCCGGAGCGCTTCACTCAATACCAGGCCGTGGTCAACGCCAAGACCGAACTCCAGCAGGCGCGTTACGAAGTGCGTGGTTACACCAACAACGTCAACGCAGAGACCGAGGCCCGTGCTGCCGCGCAGATCGAAAAGGCTATCAGCAGCCTGAAGAACCTCAGCGCCGCCTTTGGCAGCAGCCAGCAAACCGCGCTGAGTTCCCTGGAAACCGCGCTGGGCGCCTATCGCAGCGCCGTGCAAAGCTACAAGGCAGCGAATGCCAACATCGTCAGCGCCCGCGCCGAGATGACCACCCAGGGCGCCGATATCGTCACGATCAGCGAGAAGCTCTACGAGATCCAACTGCAACGTCGTGACGCCGAAAGCGCCCAGGCCCGCAGCCTGCAGTTGATCAGCACGCTGCTGGCCCTGCTGGTCGGCATCATTGCGGCGCTGGTCATCACTCGCCAGATCACCCGCCCGCTGCAGGAAACCCTTGCCGTGGTCGAGCGCATTGCCTCCGGCGACTTGAGCCACAACATCCAGGTCACCCGCCGGGATGAGCTGGGTGTGCTGCAACAGGGCATCCAGCGCATGGGCACCACCCTGCGTGAGCTGATCAGCGGCATTCGCGACGGCGTGACCCAGATCGCCAGCGCTGCCGAAGAACTGTCGGCCGTGACCGAACAGACCAGCGCCGGGGTCAACAGCCAGAAAATCGAGACCGACCAGGTCGCCACCGCCATGCATGAAATGACTGCCACTGTGCAGGAAGTGGCGCGTAACGCCGAGCAGGCGTCACTGGCCGCCGCCGATGCCGATGGCCAGGCCCGCGCCGGCGACAAGGTGGTGGCCGAAGCCATCGCCCAGATCGAACGCCTCGCCGCCGAAGTGGCACGCTCCACCGACGCCATGTCGCATCTGCAACAAGAGAGCAACAAGATCGGCAGCGTGATGGACGTGATCAAGGCCGTGGCCGAACAGACCAACCTGCTGGCACTCAACGCGGCGATTGAAGCGGCGCGTGCCGGTGAAGCCGGTCGTGGGTTTGCGGTCGTGGCCGACGAAGTGCGTGGCCTGGCCCAACGCACGCAAAAATCCACCGAGGAAATCGAAGGCCTGGTTGCCGGTTTGCAGAACGGTACCCAGCAAGTGGCCAACGTGATGAACAACAGCCGCAGCCTCACCGACAGCAGCGTCGAGCTGACGCGCAAGGCCGGTGTGTCGCTGGAAAACATCACCCGCACGGTGTCGAACATTCAGTCGATGAACCAGCAGATTGCCGCGGCGGCCGAACAGCAAAGTGCAGTGGCCGAAGAGATCAGCCGCAGTATCGTGAATGTGCGTGACGTGTCGGAACAGACCGCCACGGCAAGCAACGAGACGGCCAAGTCGAGCGTGGAACTGGCGCGATTGGGCAGCCAGTTGCAGCAGATGGTCAGCCACTTCCGCGTTTAACAATGCAAAAAGCCGCCTCGGGGTTAACCGAGGCGGCTCTATACAAAAAACCGCCCGACCAAGGCGGTTTTTTATTGCCTGCTATTTACCACTCAGCCCTCGCTTTCCTCGACAAATACCAGCCGATTTCCAAACGGGTCCTTGATGCTCATCTCCCGCGAGCCCCAGGGCGTTTGCTCAACCCCGGGCTTGGCAAAACGGTAGTCTTTGGCCTGCAATTGCTGCTGGTAAGCAGCCAGACCTTGCGCCTGAATCCGCACCGCCGCCCCCGGCGACGCATCGCCATGGTGCTCGGACAAATGCAGCACACACTCCCCCAGCGATACCTGCAGGTACAGCGGATAATTCGCTTCGAACCGATGCTGCCAATCGACCTTGAATCCCAGGAAGTCGACGTAGAATTCCAACGCCTTGGCCTCGTCGAAACTCCGCAGGATGGGGATGACTTTTCCTAAGTGCATGGCGACCGCTCCGTGTAAAAGAGCGCCCACTATAGAGGCGAAAACCCACGAAGAAAATTCGCCAGGAGGTGGGCTTACAGCTCGCTAGGACGTGCCCGAAACTCAAGCGCTGTCTGCGAGTCATAGACTGCGACTCCACTCAAGCCCAGGAAGCCGATCATGATTCGTACATCCTTTGCCGTCAGCGCCCTGCTTGTGGCGCTTTGCGGCACCGCTTCAGCCGCAGACAATCCTGCGTTGAAAAAATGCATGGACAGCGCCGAAACGACCCTCGCCATGGTCACGTGCAATGTCAAGGAAACCAAGGTGCAGGATGCGCGCCTGAACAGGGCCTACAAGACTGCACTGGACGCTCAGGAAGGTGAACGCAAGAAGCAGCTGCAGGACGTGCAGCGCTTGTGGATCCAGTACCGCGACGCCAATTGCGCCTTCGTCGGCAGCGCCACGGGCGGCACCATCGATCAGGTCAACGGCTCCGGCTGCGTGCTGGACATGACCCAGACCCGCGCCCAGGAACTCGAAGATCTGGTTGGGCCATAAACAGACCCGTTCAATCGTGATGCACCTTCGCTCGCTTGAGCAGCTTCTTGCAGCGTTCCGACAGGTGCAGTACCCGCACATGCTTGCCGGCCTTGGTGTAGCGCTCGCGCAGGGTCATCAGCGCGGCTATCGCTGAATAGTCCACAAAGCTCAGGTGACGGCAATCGAGCGTCACCTGAGCCGGGTCGTTGGCCGGGTCGAAACGGTTCAGAAACGGTGTGGTCGAGGCAAAGAACAAGGTGCCGTGCAGCCGATACAGCTTGCTGCCGTCCGCCTCCAGGTGCTCATCGGCATACAGTTCACGGGCCTGCTGCCAGGCGAAATTCAGCGCCGCGATCACGATGCCGCACAGCACGGCCGTGGCGAGGTCGGTGAACACCGTGATCACCGTCACCGCAATGATCACCAGCACATCATTGACCGGCACCTTGTTGATCACCCGCAAGGATGCCCAGGCGAAGGTCTGCTGGGACACTACGAACATCACCCCCACCAGCGCCGCCAGCGGGATGCGCTCGATCAAGGGTGACAGAAACAGAATGAACAACAGAATCATCACCCCGGCAAACACACCGGAGAATCGCCCGCGCCCGCCGGAACTGAGGTTGATCACGGTTTGCCCGATCATCGCGCAGCCGCCCATGCCGCCGAACAGGCCCGAGACCATGTTCGCGGCCCCCAGGGCCACGCTTTCGCGGTCCGGGTAGCCACGGGTCTCAGTGATTTCGTCGGTGAGGTTCAGGGTGAGCAGGGTTTCCAGCAAGCCGACCATCGCCATCAGGAACGCATAGGGCGCGATGATGCCGAGGGTTTCCAGGGTCCAGGGGATCTGTGGCAGCGCAAAGGTCGGCAGGCCACCGGCGATGTGGGCCATGTCGCCCAGGGTACGGGTGGGCAGGCCGAGCAGGTACACCGCCAGGCCCACGCCGAGAATCGCCACCAGCGCCGGCGGTACCGCGCGCGTCAGGCGTGGCAGCAGGTAGACAATCGCCATCGTCGCCGCCACCAGGCCGATCATCACGTACAGCGGCGTGCCGCTGAGCCAGTGTTCGCCCCGCTTGAAATGCTCCAGTTGCGCCAGCGCAATGATGATCGCCAGGCCGTTGACGAACCCCAGCATCACCGAATGCGGCACCATGCGCACCAGCTTGCCCAGGCGCAACACGCCAAAGGCGACCATGATCAACCCGCCGAGCAGCACCGTGGCCAGCAGGTATTGCACGCCGTGTTGCACCACCAGCGCGACGATCACCACCGCCATCGAGCCTGCCGCACCGGACACCATGCCGGGCCGACCGCCGAACAACGCGGTGAGGGTGCAGATGATGAAGGCGCCATACAGGCCCATCAGCGGGTTGAGATGGGCCACCAGCGCAAAGGCGATGCACTCGGGCAGCAATGCGAAAGACGTAGTGAGGCCGGCCAGGGCGTCGGCGCGCAAACGGGTGAAGGTCATGGAGGTACCAGGGAGTTGCGGGGGATCAGGCGGGGGATGGTACGGAAATGTGCTCGGAGGGGCCAGTGAAGTGTGACGACAGGTGGACCGAGGCGCGCCTTTCGCGGGCAAGCCCGCTCCCACAGTTGGCGGTGTTCACCGCCTGTCAGCAGGCATAGCGCGCCAGCTTGGCCTGGATGAAATCCAGGAAGCACTGAATGCGCAGCGCCAGTTGCGAGTTGCGGTAGAACACCGCATGGATCGGCTGGCGATACCCGCTGTTGAACGCCTCCAATACCGGCACCAGGCGCCCGGCGCTGATGTCTTCGCCAGTCATGAAGTTCGACAGGCAGCCAATGCCCTGCCCTTGCAGCGCCAGGTGCCGCACAGTTTCACCGCTGGACGCGACAATGGCCGGCTGGATCAGCCAACGGTCGCCCTCCACATGGCGCAGGGGCCAGTGGTTGAGGGTCTCGGTCTGGCTGAAGCCCAGCAAGGTGTGCTGCGCCAGGTCGGCGACGCTGGCCGGCGTGCCGTGTCGCTTGAGGTATTCCGGGCTGGCCAGCACATGCAGCGGCGTGCAGCCAAGGGCACGCGCGTGCAGGGTCGAGTCGGCCAGGGCACCGATGCGTATGGCAATGTCGGTGCTGTGTTCCAGCAGGTCGATGATCAGGTCATCGCTGTTGAGCTCCAGCTGGATCTGCGGGTACAAGGCTCGAAACTCGGCAATGTACGGCACGATCCCATGCAGCATGAACGGCACCGCTGCATTGACCCGCAGCCGCCCGGCCGGGGTTTTCTGGCGCGACGACAGGTGCTCCTCCAGCTCATCCATCTGCGCCAGGATCCGCTTGGCCTGTTCGAAGAAGTACCGGCCCTCTTCCGTCAGGTCCATGCGCCGCGTGGTGCGGTTGATCAGCGTGGTGTCGAGCTTGGCCTCCAGCCGCGAGAGCGTGCGGCTGACCGCCGAGGGCGTCTGCCCGGCCTGCTCGGCCGCCGCGGAAATCGAGCCGCACTCGATCACGCTGACGAAGATCTGTAGCTCATCGGATCGGGCTTTCAAGGGGCTGTCCTCGTGATCGGTCGACGCAAGCTTACACCGCCAGCCCCAACACCTGCGCCAGATGCTGTTCATAGCGCGCCACGTCGGCTTCGATGGCCGGGCGTTTCATTACATCCACGCAGAGGAACGTCGGCAAGGCGCTCATGCCGAGAAACGCATTGGCCTTGTGGAACGGAAAGTACACCGCATCCACGCCCTTGGCTTCGAAGAAGTCGGCCGGATCGTCAAAGGCCTGCTGCGGCGCGTTCCAGGTCAGCGACAGCATGTAGTGTTTGCCTTGAATCAGACCGCCGCTGCCATACTTTTGCGAGGCATCGGAGCGGGTACGACCATCGCTGGCGTAGAGGCTGCCGTGGCCTTCGGTAAAGACTTCGTCGATGTATTTCTTGACGATCCATGGCGCGCCCATCCACCAGCCGGGCATCTGATAGATGATCACATCGGCCCAGAGGAACTTGGCGACTTCTTCGGCAACGTCATAGCCTTCGTCGATGTGGGTGACCTTGACGTCAAGGCCGCCACGGTCGAGCAGGGCCACAGCGGCATCATGCAGGGTGGCGTTGTAGCGGCCATCGGAATGGGCGAATTTTTTGCCACCGTTGAGCAGGAGTACTTTTTTCATGGGAGGGGATCCTGAGGGTTATCAATACAGGCCGTCAGGCTATCGACATCGCCCACCCGGAATAAGCGGCGGCGCGGCAAAATACAGTTGACCAGAACGCACGAATGGAACGTTATTGTTGAATTCAGCCGCTGATCAGCAGGTGGGCGCCCAGCAGTGCCATGCCGATGAAGAACACCCGCTTGAACAGCACCACACTGATGCGTTGGCGCAGCGCCTGCCCCAGCCACATCCCCAGCAGCGCGGGCACCAGCGCCAGCAACGAGGCGCTGATTTCGCCAGTGCCAAGAGTGCCGTGCCAGGCCAGGCCTGCGGCCAGCGCCAGGGTAGACACGCTGAACGACAACCCCAGGGCCTGCACCAACTGGTCGCGACTCAGGCCCAGCGCTTGCAGACAAGGCACCGCCGGAATCACGAAGACGCCCGTGGCCGAGGTGATGAGGCCGGTGATCAAACCGCATAACGGCGCCAGCCAGCGCTCGGTGCGCGGCGCCATTTTGAACGTGGGCAGGCACAGGCCGCTGAGCGCGTAAATCAACAACGCCGCGCCCAGTGCGCGCACCACCCATTGCTCGGCGCCCATACCCAGCCACAGCGTGCCCAGCCCGGTGCCGAGGAAAATCAGCAACAGCATGGGCCATAGACGCTTGAGCAGCGCACTCAAGTGGCCGCCGAACGCCAGTTGCCAGAAGTTGGTCACCATGGAGGGAATGATCAGCAGCGCGGCAGCCTGCGCCGGCAACATAGCCAGACCGAGCAGGCCCATCGCAACGGTGGGCAGGCCGAGGCCGATAACACCTTTGACGGTGCCGGCCAGCAGAAAGGTGCCGATGACCAGCATTGTCAGGGTGGGGCCGAGGTTTTGGTAGAACGCGAGAAAGGTCGTCATCGGGCGATTGTGCGGGCTTCCGGCCGGATCGAAAATGCGGCATATACTGAGGCTGCCTATTGTTTTGCGTGAGGCTTAGGGCCTCATCGGGAGCAAGCCCCCTCCCACATGATGACTTGTGAATACCTTCAAGTGTGGGAGGGGGCTTGCTCCCGATAGCGTCAGCCCAGTCACCGGAAAACCCAGCCATGCACTTTGACCTGATCGACCTGCGCCTCTACCTGCATACCCTCGACACCGGCAACATCACCGCCGGTGCCGCCCGCAGCCATCTGTCCCTGGCCGCCGCCAGCGCCCGTATCCGCGCCATGGAAGCTTCGCTGGGCATTGCCTTTCTTGAGCGCGGCCGCCGTGGCGTCGCGCCAACGCCCGCCGGCAAAGCCCTGGCCCGCCATGCACGGCTGCTGCTGCAACAGGCCGACCACCTGCAACAGGACCTGGCGGCGTACGCCAACGGCGTCAAAGGCCAGGTGCGTCTGCTGTGCAACACCACCGCCCTCAGCGAATACCTGCCGGAACTGCTGGCGGCGTTTCTACGCGAACACCCCAACCTCGATATCGACCTGCAGGAGCTGCCGAGCCTGCGCATCACCCAGGCCCTGCGCCAGGGCACGGCGGACCTGGGCATCATCTCCGACGCGGTCGACACCCATGGCTTGCAGACCCTGCCCTTTCGCGATGACCCGCTGGTGCTGATCATGCCGCTGGATCATCCCTTGGCAGCCGCCCCGGTCAGCTTTATCGACAGCCTGCAACACGACTACGTCGGCCTGGCCGCCCATAGTGCGCTGGCGGTGTACCTGGAGGAGCAGGCCCTGCACGCAGGGTTTCGCCTGCAAACCCGCATCCGCGCCGATGGCTTCGAGGGGTTGATGCGCATGGTGGCCGGTGGGGCAGGCATCGGTATCGTGCCGCAGGCGGCGCTGGCGCGCGGGCAGGTGCCGCGTGCCTTCAAGGCTCAAGCGCTGGCGGAAGAGTGGGCCTGTCGTCGGTTGCTGCTGTGCGCGCGCTCGTTCGAACAGTTGCCGGGGTACGCCAAGGCGCTGTGGGAAGCCTTGAGCAAGCCACTCCCACATTTTGATCTTCATTCAACTTAAGGTTCTGTAATATCTGCCCCCTCAGCGTCCGGGGATGGGTTCTGCGTGCAACCGATCCTGCGGAACAACAAGTAGAAGGTAATGTTTAATGGCGGATGACACAGTAAACCCGGTAGGCCTCAAGCGTGGCCTCAAGAACCGGCATATTCAGTTGATCGCCCTGGGCGGTGCGATTGGTACGGGCCTGTTCCTCGGTTCCGCCGGGGTGCTCAAGTCGGCGGGGCCGTCGATGATCCTGGGTTACGCGATTGCCGGTTTCATCGCGTTCCTGATGATGCGCCAGCTCGGCGAGATGATCGTCGAGGAGCCGGTGGCCGGATCCTTCAGCCACTTTGCCCATAAATACTGGGGCGGTTACGCGGGTTTTCTGTCGGGCTGGAACTACTGGGTGCTCTACGTGCTGGTGGGCATGGCCGAACTGACGGCGGTGGGCAAGTACATCCAGTTCTGGTGGCCCGAGATTCCGACCTGGGTCAGCGCGCTGGTGTTCTTCGCCGCGGTGAACCTGATCAACACCCTGAACGTGAAGATCTTCGGTGAGGCCGAGTTCTGGTTCGCGATCATCAAGGTGGTGGCGATCGTCGGCATGATCATGCTCGGCGGCTACCTGCTGTTCAGCGGCGGCGGTGGCCCGCAGGCGTCGGTGAGCAACCTGTGGAGTCACGGCGGGTTCTTCCCCAATGGCGGCATGGGGCTGTTGATGGCCATGGCATTCATCCTGTTCTCGTTCGGTGGCCTGGAGCTGGTAGGCATCACCGCCGCCGAAGCCAGCGAGCCACGCAAGGTGATCCCCAAGGCGATCAACCAGGTGGTCTACCGCATCCTGATTTTCTACGTCGGCGCGCTGACCGTACTACTGTCGCTGTACCCATGGGACCAATTGCTGCAAACCCTCGGCGCCTCGGGCGATGCCTACAGCGGCAGCCCGTTTGTGCAGATCTTCTCGCTGATCGGCAACGACACCGCCGCGCACATCCTCAATTTCGTGGTGCTGACCGCGGCGCTGTCGGTGTACAACAGCGGCGTGTACTGCAACAGCCGCATGCTGTTCGGCCTGGCCGAGCAGGGCGATGCGCCCAAGGCGCTGATGAAGCTCAACAAGCAGGGCGTGCCACTGCGGGCGCTGGCGGTTTCGGCGCTGGTGACGCTGCTCTGCGTGGTGGTCAACTACGTGGCCCCCAAGAGTGCGCTGGAGCTGCTGTTTGCACTGGCGGTTGCCTCGCTGATGATCAACTGGGCGCTGATCAGCATCACCCACATCAAGTTCCGCAAGGCCATGGGCGAGCAAGGCGTGACGCCGTCGTTCAAGACCTTCTGGTTCCCGTTCAGCAACTACCTGTGTCTGGCGTTCATGGTGATGATCATCAGCGTGATGCTGGCGATTCCGGGGATTCGCGAGTCGGTGTACGCGATGCCCGTGTGGGTGGGGATCATCTACCTGGCCTATCGGTTGCGGGTAAGAAACGCAAACGCTGCGCCAGCACACTGATTGGATGTGGGAAGAGGCATCCCTTCCCACACCTCATGCGCTTACAGACATCCTGATGTCGAGTTCAGACCACTGACGCAACGCCCGAGGCCTTAGGGTGCATCCTTCCATTCCCTGCCTCGGAGTCATCATGTCCAAGCCCATCACCGTACTGCGCGACACCCATCCCCTGCCGGTCCTGGACGCGTGCAAATGGGAAAAACTCGAAGGCGATCCCCATACCGTCAACCTCAACGCCTACACCAGCGAAGACGGCAGCAAGATCATGGGCACCTGGATCTGCACACCGGGAAAGTGGTACGTGGAGTACGTGAAGTGGGAATACTGCCACTTCCAGGAAGGCTACTGCGTGATCACCCCTGAGGGCATGGAGCCGATCCACTTGCGCGCCGGGGATATCTTTGTGGTGGAGCCCGGGATGAAGGGCACGTGGGAAGTGGTGGAGACGGTGCGCAAGTATTTTGTGTTTGCCTGATGCGCGTTGTGTTGTGGCGAGCGGGCTTGCCCCGCGTTGGGCTGCGCAGCAGCCCCAATCCAGGCACCGCGATTTTCCGGAAAGATCGCGGTGAGGGATTTCAGGGCTGCTGCGCAACCCAACGCGGGGCAAGCCCGCTCGCCACAGAAGCGCGAAAGCCCTGCTATTTGGGCTTGCGATAGCTGTTGATGATCGCCGAAAAGTCCTTGCCCCCTTCCCCGCGCTGGCTCATCGATTGATACAACTGCTGGGCCACCGCGCCGAGGATCACGGGCTGTTTCGCCTGGCGCGCCGCTTCGGTGGCCAGGCCCAGGTCCTTGAGCATCAGGTCGGCGCCGAAGCCGCCGGTGTAACCGCGTGATGACGGCGCGGTTTCGATCACGCCCGGCCATGGGTTGTAGGTGTCCGAACTCCAGCAACGCCCGGTGGAGCTGTTGATGATGCCCGCCAGCACCTGGGTGTCGATGCCCAACGCGTCGCCCAGCGCCATGGCTTCGCTGACGCCAACCATGCTGATGCCCAGCAGCAGGTTGTTGCAGATTTTGGCGATTTGCCCGGTGCCCACCTCACCGCAATGCACAATGTTGCGGCCCATCTGCGCCAGCACCGGCTGCAGGGTGGCGAACAATTGCGGCGTGGCGCCCACCATAAAGGTCAGCGTCCCGGCCTGCGCCCCGCCGGTGCCGCCGGACACCGGCGCATCAGCCATCACCACGCCATGTTCGGCAGCAGCGGCCGCCACGTCGCGTGCGGTCTGCGGGTCGATGGTGCTGCAATCCACCGCCGGCACGCCGTGGCCGATACCGGCGAGTACGCCGTCTTCATTGAGCCACACGCTGCGCACATGGGCAGCGGCCGGCAGCATGCTGATCACCAGTTCGGCGCCCTGGGCAGCGGCGCGCGGCGAATCGCTGATTGTGCCGCCCAGTTCGGCGAGTTCCTTGAGTACGGTCTGATTCAGGTCGAACAGGTTCAGCGCGTGGCCGGCCTTGATCAGGTTGCGAGCCATGGGCGCGCCCATGTTGCCCAGGCCGATAAATGCAATTTTCATGATCGTCTCCCCCACTCAGCGCAGGTTGATGGTGGTGTTGACGCCATCGTTGACCGTGTCGTCGTCGAACCAGCGGCTGGTGACGGTTTTGGTCTGGGTGTAGAACTGCACCACTTGCTTGCCGTAGGGGCCGAGGTCGCCGAGCTTGGAGCCGCGCGAGCCGGTAAAGCTGAAGAACGGCACCGGCACCGGGATCGGAATGTTGATGCCGACCTGACCCACGTCGATCTCGCTCTGGAACTTGCGTGCCGCCGCGCCGCTCTGGGTGAACAGGCCGGTGCCGTTACCGAACGGGTTGGCGTTGACCAGCGCGATAGCCTCATCCAGCGTGGCGACTTCCAACACCACCAGCACCGGGCCGAAGATTTCCTGGGTGTAAATCTGCATGTCCGTGGTCACGCCCGAGAACAGGGTAGGCCCGACAAAGTTGCCTTGCTCGAAGCCCGGCACCTTGATATCGCGGCCGTCCAGCTCAAGCGTGGCGCCTTCTTTCACGCCGCTTTCGATCAACTCCAGAATGCGCGCCTTGGCCCGCCTGGAGATCACCGGGCCGACATCCGTGCCCGCTTCGCTGCCGGCATTCACCTTGAGTTTCTGCGCCAGCGCCTTGAGGTCCGGCAGCCATTGCTTGGCCGCGCCCACCAACACCACCACCGAAGTGGCCATGCAGCGCTGACCCGCCGCGCCGAAACCGGCGCCCACCAACGCATTGAGCGTGTGTTCGCGGTTGGCATCCGGCAGCACCACCGCATGGTTCTTCGCGCCCATCATCGACTGCACGCGCTTGCCATGTTTGCCGGCCAAGTCATAAACGTGGGTGCCGACGGCGGTCGAGCCGACGAAGGACACGGCCTTGATGTGTGTATGGGTGCACAGGGCATCCACCACGTCCTTGCCGCCATGCACCACGTTGAGCACGCCGGCCGGCACACCGGCTTCCAGCGCCAGCTCCACCAGCAGCATCGTGGACAGCGGGTCCTGTTCGGACGGTTTGAGCACGAAGGTGTTCCCGCAGGCGATGGCCATCGGGAACATCCACAGCGGAATCATCGCCGGGAAGTTGAACGGCGTGATGCCGGCGCACACGCCGATGGGCTGGCGCAGGGTGTAGGTGTCGACGCCGCCGGCAACGTTTTCGGCGAACTCGCCCATTTGCAGGGTACCGATGGAGCACGCGTGCTCGACCACTTCCAGCCCCCGGAAAATATCACCCTCGGCGTCAGCGATGGTCTTGCCCTGCTCCGCGCTGAGGACTGCGGCGATGCGTTTGGAATGCTCGCGGATCAACGCTTGCAGCTTGAGCATGATGCGCATGCGCGCGCCAATCGGGGTCAGTTTCCAGGTCTGGAAGGCGCGATGGGCGGCGTCGATGGTGGCGTTGACTTCGTCAGCGGTGGCAAACGGGACTTTGGCCAGCACCTCCTGGGTCGCCGGGTTGACGATGTCTTGCCATTGGGTGGTGCCGGATTCGACCCACTCACCGTCGATCAGCAGCTTGACCCGTTGCACGGAAATGTCGGTGGATGCGTTCATGTGGTCTCCAAATCTTATAGTTATGCAGAGACAAGGCGCGTGAACCGCCTTGGGAAGTGAGGCGTTCGGACTGGTTTTGGAGTATAGATGTGCAAATCTCTAATAAGAACGCACATATAAGCCGGTCCAATATGCAAAAAAACATCACCTCACTGGGCTCCCTGAACTGGGATGACCTGAAGTTTTTTCTCGAAGTGGCGCGTACCCGCAAGGCCAGCCTTGCGGCCAAGCGCCTGGCGGTGGACTACACCACGGTGTCGCGGCGCATCACTTCGCTGGAAGTGTCCCTCGGCACGCTGCTGTTCGAAAAATCCCGCACCAACGGCTTCGTGCTCACCGCCGAGGGCCAGCGTTTGCTCGGTTACGCCGAGTCCATCGAAAGCACGTTGCACATGGCCTGCGAGCAGGTGTCCGGCTCCGGCGTGGCGTTGTCCGGCCATGTGCGCATGGGCTGCACCGAGGGCTTTGGCAGTTTTTTCATCACGCCGCAGTTGAGCCATTTCGTCGACACCTACCCCGCCATCTCGGTGGACATCCTGCCCCTGCCCCACTTCATCAGCTTGTCCAAACGCGAAGCCGACATCGTCATCGCCCTGGAACGCCCGGAACACGGCCCTTATGTGTGCTGCAAATTGTGCGACTACCAATTGCAGCTGTACGCGACCCAGGACTACCTCGACCAGCACCCTCCGATCCAGCGTCCGGCCGATTTGGCCGAACATCCGTTTATCAGCTATGTGGATGATCTGGCGTTCAGTTCAGAACTGCTGTACCTCGCCAACGTAGTGCCCGGCGCCAGCGCCAGCTTGCGCAGTACCAGCGTGATCGCGCAGTACGTGGCGGCGCAGCAAGGACGGTCGCTGGCGATACTGCCGTGCTTTCTGGCGGCGCAGGATCCGCGCCTGCTGCCAGTGCTGGGGGAGCAGATTGCGATTACGCGGCAGTTCTGGATGTACTGCCGGGAGGATTTGCGCAAGCTGAAGCGGATCACCCTGTTGTGGGATTACATCCGTGAGGTGACGGAGCAGAACCAGCGGTTGTTGATGGGGGAAACGCGGGAGATGCGATTTGCCGATTAAATGTGGGAGCAAGCCCCCTCCCACACTTTGATTGCATTACAGATTGAGAATGGAGGGTCCGTTCAGTCAGCCTCTACTGTGTCCAGGCCCAGTTCCAGCATCAATCCGCTCAAGCGCTTGACCTTGCGCCGCACCGCTTCTTCGAACACGCCGCCACGCGGTTCGATCAGGCTGAACCAGCGTTTGGCGCGGGTGATGCCGGTGTAGATCAGCTCTTTGGTGAGCACCGGGTTGAGCGCATCCGGCAGGATCAGCGCGGTGTGGGTGAACTCGGAGCCCTGGGACTTGTGCACTGTCATGGCGTACACGGTTTCCACATCATTCAAGCGGCTGGGCAGCACAAAGCGTACGCCGCCCTGGCCGTCGTTGCGCGGGAAGGCCACGCGCAATACCTGCGGGCCGCCGTCACTTTCCGGCAGTTTCAGGGCGATGCCAATGTCGCCGTTCATCAGCCCAAGGCCGTAGTCATTGCGCGTCATCAAGACCGGGCGCCCTTCGTACCACTGTTCGTCACCGTCAATCAGCTTCACTTTGCGCAAGGCGGCGGTGATGCGCAGGTTCAGCCCCTCCACGCCCCAAGGGCCCTTGCGCACGGCGCAGAGCAACTGGAACGCGTCGAAGGCTTGCAACAGTTGTTGCGCCCAGTGGGTCCAGGCGGGGTCTTCGCGTGGGGTATCGAGCGGCGGGCGCGCGGACTGCAGCAGGTTCAGGTAGTAGCGATAACCCTGGGCGCCATCGCCCTGGCCGTCGAGCACCAGCCGTTCCAGAGCGTGGTCATGCTCGCCCTTGAGGCTGACGCAGAACAGGTCGCTGTGGCTGCGCGCGGCCAACAGTGCACGCGCCTGTTCGGCGTTTTGCTGGTTGACCCAGCGCGCCAGCTGGCCGATGCCGCTGCCTTCGCCAAAACGCCGCGAGTAACGCAGCATCACCACTTGTTGCGCCAGCGGGTGGCTGGCGTCGAGGTCTTCCTGCAAGCCGCTGGCACTGAGGTCTTCGCCGCTGACCGCTTGCAGCCATTGGCGCGTCTGTGGGCTGTACCAGCCAGCCTCGGCGTCGCGGCACAGGTCGCCGAGCACGGCGCCGGCCTCTACCGAGGCGAGCTGGTCCTTGTCACCCAGCAGCACCAGCCGCGCGTGAGACGGCAAGGCGTCGAGCAGGTTGGCCATCATTTCCAGGTCGATCATCGAGGCTTCGTCCACCACCAGCACATCCAGCGGCAGCGGGTTGCCCAGGTGATGACGAAAGTGTCGGGTGCCAGGGCGGCTGCCGAGCAAGCGGTGAACGGTGGTGACCTGGGTCGGGATCTTGTCCTTCACGCCCTGCGGCACATTGAGCGACAACACTTGCTGGCTGATGGATTCGGTCAGGCGCGCGGCGGCCTTGCCGGTGGGCGCGGCCAGACGAATGCGCAACGGGCTGCCGGCCTCCACGGCGGGCGCCTGCAACAGCGCGAGCAGGCGCACCACGGTGGTGGTCTTGCCGGTGCCGGGGCCGCCGGTGACGATGCTGAACGCACCGCGGGTGGCCAGGGCGCAGGCGAGTTTCTGCCAGTCGATCACGCCATCCGGCGGGGCTTGTTCGAACAGGCCGTTCAAGCGTTGGGGCAAATCGGTCGAGACGGTTTCTTCGGTGGCCAGGCGCAGGCGCAACGCCGTGTCGATTCGCCGCTCATAGGCCCAGTAACGGCGCAGGTAAAGGCGTTTGCCGGCCAGCACCAACGGCCGGCTGTGGGCGGACTCGCTGTCATCGACGGCCAATGCGACCAACGGGCTGGCCGCCAGGGCCTGGCACCAATGGGCGCCGTCAAGGCCGTCGAGCAGTTGCGACGGCAACAGCATGGCGCCGGTTTGCAGGTCGCCTTCGGGTGGCAACGACAGGGCGAAATCCGGTGCTTTGAGGGTTTCGAACAGGTCCAGGCACACATGGCCGTGGCCAAGCTGGTGACTGGTCAAGGCCGCCGCCAGCAACATCAGCGGAGCGGCGTGCGGGTCGAGCTCATGCAGGAAGCCGACGAAGGCTTTGTCCAGCGCACGCAGCCAGCCACGCTCGACCCAACGTTCGAGCAGTTGCAGCAGGTCGGCGGCGCGGTTCAAGGGCGCCAGTGCCTCCAGCGGTAGCGGCGACAGGCTCATAACAGCACTCCTTGTTCCCACGCGGGTTCAGCCTTGGGCGGTATCGATTTACCCTGGAACAGCAGGTCAAGACCCTCGATCAGCGCGCGCGGTGGCCGGGTGAAATACGCGCCCTGGCTGGCGGCCTGGGTGCCCCGCAGGAACAGGTAAAGCGCACCGCCGACATGCCGGTCGTAGTCGTAATCGGGCAAACGGGCCTTGAGCTGGCGATGCAGGGCCAGCAGATAGAGGACGTATTGCAGGTCGTACCGATGCTCGAGGATCGACTGTTCCATGGCCTCGACGGTGTAGGCCGAATCATCGGGGCCGAGCCAGTTGGATTTGTAGTCGGCCACGTAGTAGCGGCCCTCGTGTTCGAACGTGAGGTCGATAAAGCCTTTGAACATGCCATTGAGCAACACCGGTTCGGCAGCCACGCGCGACACGCCGTGATGGGTGTGCTGACACACCAGCCTGTCGAGAACGAGCACATCGACCTTGTGGCTGGCGAACCAGAACTCCATCTCGATCTGATAGTGCTGCAAACCGCTGAGCGTGACCTGATCGTCATGCAGGGGCAGCGGCGTTTCCAACAGATGGCCCAGCCAACTGCTGAGGGTGACGATCCAGCCTTCCCAGTTGCGACGATTGCAGCGCGCGCCGACGGCTTTTTCGAGCGCCTGTGGGGTCACGTCGAAACCTTCCTCACCGGCCCACTCGAGCAAACCGTGAAGGAAGGTCCCGGGGTTAGGGCCACGTGGGAAACGATGAATGTCGCCGCCGGACGCTGCCACTTCGCGCGGGGCATCGGGGTCGAGGCGTTCGTCATCGAACAGTTTCTGGGCCTGGGGGCTTTCCGGCGCTTCGAGGCGGGCGGCGCTCATGCTGTCGCCAATGCGCAGGGCACTGTAGGACGCGATCCACCAGTTTTCCGCCGCCTTGCGCGTGGGCAGCAACGGCGCCAGCAAGGTGGCCTGGTTGCGCGGCGGGTGGAAGACATTGTCCTGTGGGTCGGGCACCTCGGTGTAGTGCACCGCCGGGCAGCCTTGCACCAGGTCCAGCAACCAGCGCGCCAGCCCGGCGGACTCGCCCAGCGCGGCGCCCGCACCGAGCAAATAACCGAGCGCCGACAGGTGCAGCACCGAGCTGCTGGTGTTGCCGCGCTTGAGGTCGGCGATGCCGAGCCAGCACGCATGTTTGGCGCGCGTGAGGGCCACGTAGAGCAGGCGCAGGTCTTCGGCCAGACGCTCGTCATCGGCCTGGGCGATGAGCTCGGCGGTGGGACGCAGGCTGACCTGGGACTTGCCCTGTTGATCGTGGTAATGCAGCGGCAAGCGGCTGCCATCCACCGGTTTGGCCGAGCAGATGAACGGCAGGAAAACGAGGTTATATTCCAGGCCCTTGGACTTGTGAATGGTCACCACCTTGACCAGTTGCTCGTCGCTCTCCAGACGCAGAATCTGCTCTTCACCGGCCTGACCGGACAGCGCCAGGTGTTCGGCCAGATGACGGATCAGTGCCTGCTCACCATCGAGTTCCGAGGCCGCCTGTTGCAGTAACTCGCTCAGGTGCAGCAGGTTGGTCAGCACCCGTTCGCCATCGCTGCGGGCGATCAGGGTTTGCGGCAGTTTGAAATCATGCAGCAAGCGACGCAGCATCGGCAGCACGCCCTGGTTGCGCCAGATCGCGCGGTAGCCACGAAACTGCATCACGCGGGTTTCCCACGCCAGTTCGTCCTGGTTCAGACGCTCCAATTCCGCCAGCGACAGGTTCAAGGTGACGCAGGCCAGCGCGGCGCGCAGTGGGCGCTCGACGTCGGGCTCGGCGCAGGCTTTGAGCCAGGCCAGCAGGTCGTGGGCTTCCTGGGCGGCGAACACTGAATCCTTATCGGACAGGTACACACTGCGCACGCCACGGGCGGCCAACTCGGCACGCACGGCCTGGGCTTCCTTGCCATCGCGCACCAGAATGGCGATGTCTGACGGCAGCACGCCGTTGAAGCGGCCATCCTGCTGCCGGAAACCTGCCGTCCCGTGTTGCCCACCGTTGAGCAGCTCGACAATCTGCGTCGCGCAGACAGCAGCCAGATGCTTGCGATAGATGACGTTGGAAATCGGCTGATCGGTAGGCAGGTGCCAGAGGTTCAGCGCCGGCAGCGTCTGACCATTGACCTGCAACTGTTCCTTGCGGCCCTGGGCCAGTACCGCGTGGAACGGTACCGGGTTATCGCCGTTGGGCTCACGAAACAGAAATGCGCCACGGCCTGTTTCGGCGCGCTGGAACACATGGTTTACCGCCTCGACCATGGCATGGCTGGAACGGAAGTTGGTGCCCAGCGTGTGATGACGGCCGAGGGTGGATTTGCGCGCGCGCAAGTAGGTGTAGATGTCGGCGCCCCGGAACGCGTAGATCGCCTGCTTGGGGTCGCCGATCAGGAACAGGCCGCTGTCGAGGTGGTTTTCTTCGATGCGGTAAATGCTGTCGAAAATGCTGTACTGCACCGGGTCGGTGTCCTGGAATTCGTCGATCAGGGCCACCGGGAACTGCTCGCGGATCACACTGGCCAGGCGCTCGCCGCCTTCGGCTTGCAGGGCGGCGTTGAGGCGGATCAGCATGTCGTCAAAGCCCATTTCGGCGCGGCGACGTTTTTCTTCTTCAAACCGTTTGCCGACCCACCCGGCGGCGTGTTGCAGCACGGCGGCGTCGGGCGTCGGCAACGCGTCAAGACGGGCTTTGAGGTCGGCCATGGCCTCGATGCCGGGGTGCTGCGGCGGCTCGCCCTTCCAGGCTTCGGCCATGCCGTCCGGGGTAAGCCGCGTGAAGCCGGTGCCGATGTCCAACTGCTCCAGGCTTTCGTCGGCGGCCCAGGCGCTGATTTTTTCGAACCAGGGCTCGAAGTAACGTGCCTGCATCTTGCGGCCGTCAACCGCTTTGGCGGCGACGGCCTGCAGGCAGATCTCACGCAATTCCGTTGCCCATTGTTGCCAGGGCGCCTTGAGGTGGGTCAGCGCTTCACGGCGCTCCTGCAGGCAGGCGTTGATCAGCTCGGCCGGCTCACGGGTCTCGTCGGTCGGCCGTTCGCTGCCAAACAGCGCGCGCACCCGTGGCATCAGCGCGGCCGGGCCACCCCAGTGGTTGCGCACCCAGTCGAGTGCGTCGTCGTGCAGGGGGTAGCAGAACAGCCGCCAATAATCGCGCAGCACCTCGCCCAGCAGATCGCTGTGGTCAGTTTCCAGGGTCTGGGTGAACAGGCTGCCGCTGTCGAAAGCGTGTTCGCGCAGCATGCGCTGGCACCAGCTGTGGATGGTCGAGACGGCTGCTTCGTCCATCCATTGCGCGGCGATGTCCAGGCGATTGGCGCAGGCAGGCCATAGCTCGGGCGGGTATTCGTCGCGCAGGTCGGCGATCAGCGCGTCTGGCTGTTCGATTTCAGCGCGGAAAAAGCGTGCGGCTTCGGCCAGGCGGATGCGGATGCGTTCGCGCAGTTCCTTGGTGGCGGCGTCGGTGAAGGTCACCACGAGAATTTGCGGCGGCAGCAACTCGTGACCAAAACCGGACGTTTCGCCACCGTGGCCGAGCACCAGGCGCAGGTACAGGGCCGAGATGGTGAAGGTCTTGCCGGTACCGGCGCTGGCTTCGATCAGTTGGCTGCCTTTGAGCGGGAACGCCAGGGCCAGGGGTTTGCGGGTCATGCGCCGGCCTCCTCGCGGGTGAGTGATCGCCAGGGCGCATTGATCAGCGGGCGATACAGGGTTTCGGCCCAGCCTTCGAACTCTTCGCTGGCGGTGAGCGCGGCGTAGTCGGGAAATTGCCGGGTGAGCGCCGGGCTTTCACGGCGCTCGCCGTCAGTGGTAATGCCATCGCCTTCGTAGGCTTTGCTGGCGGCCGCCTGCGCCTTGGCGGGGTCGGTTTGGCCCAGCCAGGCAAACGCGGTTTTGACAGCGACCGGCAGCGGCTTGCTCATGCCGGTGTGCCAGGCCAGCAGCAGGTCGTTGAGCAGGGCTTGGGCTGCGGCTTTTTCCAGTGGGGCCAGCAGCAAGGTGTCGTCGCTGGCGACCAGGCCGGTGCTCAATGGCAGGCCGCAGGCGCAGGCCACCACATGGTTGACCCAGGGCCGAATCAGGCGATGCCACTTGCGTGTCTTGATCGAGCCGATGCTGTTGGGGATGGTGGTGACGCTCAGTAATCCGCCATCACTGCGCCGATGCAGGCCGCTGATCCAGCCATCCAGTTGAGTGCCCTGGTAGTCGAAGCTGATCGGTTCTGCGCCGGTGTGGGGCGTGGGCCAAAGCGCGAGCAATTGTTGATAGCGCTGCAGCAAGTCGGGCAACGGCTCGATCAACTCGTTGCGCAGGCATTCGCCGAAACCGACCATGGGCAGCAGGCCGCTGCCTTGCAGGCGCAGCGCCTGGGCGCTGAGGGCCTGGTCGAGCTGATGGGGTCGGGTCAGGGCGGCGTTGAGCAAACTGTCGCTCAGGCTGTAACGTTGCAGGGCGTCGAGGACGAAAGGTTCTTCGTCCGCCAGCGGTACTTCGGCGGCTTCGAAGAACACCTTCAGACGCTGGCTGAAGAAATGTTTGACCGGGTTGCGCAAAAAATCCTGCAATTGGCCGAGGCTCAGGGGTTCTTCCTGCTGATGCGGTGCGAGTGCGTCTGCGATGGGTGGGGCGTCGGTCGCCTGGTGCAGCATCTGCCATTCGCGGGCGTAACTGAACAGCGCGTCGCCTTCGTGGAAGTAGCGGGCGCTGAACGGTTGGAGCGGGTGTTCCTGGGTCATGGCCTCCAGCAAAGGAGCGTCTTGGATGTTGTGCCAGCCGCTGGCGATATGGTCGCGCAACTGGCCGATCAGAACCGAGGCCGGCCGGTCGCTGTTGTCGCGAATGCTGCGGCCCACCCAGCTGATATACAGCTGGTCGCGAGCCGAGAGCAGGGCTTCGAGCAGCAGGTAGCGGTCGTCTTCGCGGCGTGAACGGTCGCCGGGACGGTAGTCGCTGCCCATCAGGTCGAAATCCAGCGGCGGTTGCGCGCGCGGGTAGTCGCCGTCGTTCATGCCGAGCAGGCAGACCAGCTTGAAGGGGATGGCGCGCATGGGCATCAGGGTGCAGAAATTGACGGCCCCGGCGAGAAAGCGCTGGGACAGGCGGCCCTGATCCAGACCGGCCAGCCACGCTTCGCGCACCACGGTGAGGGGTAATTCGTCCTGCAGGCCGACGGACTCACAGGTTTCCAGCCAGGTTTCTCTCAACTGTTCAAGCTGGCCCAGCAGGTAGTCGTCATGTTCGCTGCTGGCCAGGAAGAACCGTTGCACCAGGCGCTGCAGGCGTTCACCCCATACCATCGGCGACGCGGCTTGCGACAGGGCTTGATGGGCGTCATTGAGCGCGTCGAGCAGGGCCACCAGCGGGCCGATCAGGGCAGCATCGAGGCCGCCGATTTCGTCGTAGGGCTCGATGCCGTCGCAGGCCCTGCCGGTGCCGACCGCGTAGCCGAGCAACATGCGACGCAGGCCGAATCGCCAGCTGTTCTGCTCCAGCGCAGGCGGCAGGCCCAGGCCGGCGCGCTGTTCGGCGTTCAGCCCCCAGCGGATACCGGCGCCTTCGATCCAGCGATGCAGGGTGGGGAGGTCGCGCTCCTTGATGGCGAAGCGATCGCGCAGGGCGGGCACGTCGAGCAGGTCGAGGATTTCACTGACGGGGAAGCGGCTGTCGGGCAGTTTGAGCAGGTGCTCGACGGCAATCAGCAACGGGTCGCGGCCGCGCTGGCCCTGGTCGGTGAGAGTGAACGGAATGAAGCGTGGATCGCTGCGTTCGAGTTGGCCGAACACCGCACGAATATGCGGCGCGTAGCTGTCGACGTCGGGGACCATGACGATGATGTCCCGAGGGCGCAGCGTGGGATCGGCGCTGAAGCGCTGGAGCAGTTGGTCGTGGAGGATTTCGACTTCGCGTTGGGCGCTGTGGGCGATGTGGAAGCGGATTGAGGTATCGCGCTGCAGGTCGACGGCGGGCCACATTTCGCGGGTTTCATTCAAGGGGCGCAGTTCGAGGATGTCGTCCTGCAACTGGTTGAGCAGCGTGGTGGGCTCGCTGTCGCTGAACAGGTCGATGCGACCGTCACGGAACGCGGCGCGATAGCTGTTGGGGTCGTCGTAACTGTCCAGCAGGCTGATGTAGTCGCGCCCCTGCTTACCCCAGGCGGCGAGCAGCGGATGCGCGTGCTGGTGCAGGGTTTGCGGGTCGAGGGTGACAGGCATGCCGGCCTTGCGCGCCTGGCGTTTGTACTCGCTGCGCAGCAGGTCCTTGTCGGCAACGATGTCGGACCAATGATGGCGGCAAGGGTTGTGCACGCAGAGCAGCACCTGGCTGAACCGGGCCAGGCCGGCGAGGGCTTCGAGTGCTTGGCCGGGCAGTGATGAAATGCCGAAGACGATCACTCGCGAAGGCAGGCCCTTTGGCGCTTGCTCAAGGCTGTTGATGCGTTCGATGAAGCGCTGATGCACACCGGCGCGACTTTGGGCCATGCCCTGCTCTCCCACATCCAGCAGCAGTGCGCGCCATAATTCGGCTTGCCAGCAATTGGCGGGGTTGAGGGGTTTGGAATCGCCTCGACCGTTGCGTAATTGATGGCGGCCGGCAGCCCAGTCTTCCAGCCAATCGGCGCGGTAGACCTGGTACTGGTCGAACAGGTCAGCCAGGCGTTCGGCGAGTTGGTAGCGTTTGCGCAGGTCGGTATCGTCGGTCAAAAAACGCTGCAGCGGCTCGAAGTGTGGCTGGTCGATAAGCTCCGGCAGCAGACGCATCAGGCGCCAGGTCAGGGGCGCCTTATCGAGCAGCGATTTGGGCGGGATTTCGTCGCGGCCCAGCACCATGCGATAGAGCTGCCACATGAAGCTGCCGGGCAGTTGAACGTCGATGGCGGCGGCGATACCGCAGCCGCCCATGTCGTCGTCCTGCGGATCTTCGGCCAGGGCCAGTTTGAGCCATTGGGCAATGCCGTTGCTTTGCACCAGAGCGATTTCGTTTTCC
Source organism: Pseudomonas trivialis (assembly GCF_036864995.1). Classification (NCBI taxonomy): domain Bacteria; kingdom Pseudomonadati; phylum Pseudomonadota; class Gammaproteobacteria; order Pseudomonadales; family Pseudomonadaceae; genus Pseudomonas; species Pseudomonas trivialis. Next base: position 4,520,952 of record NZ_CP142151.1, read on the forward strand.
AGGGGCGCCAAGGGGTAACGGCGCATCCAACTGACCACCAGGCTGCGCAGCTCGTCCAGGCGGTTGCCGTGAACCACCATGAACCCAGCACTGAGGGACGTCGCATCCGGCATAACGGCTTCCTTGAGAAAAGCACAATCGAGGGGTGCGACTTTAGCACTGTGGGCCGTTATTGGCGGGCTTGAGATGGTTTAGGCCCCTAGAGCCGCCACAAATGTGTCACTGCGCATACATGGGCGTGTAAAACCTGCTTGCTAGGGTCGGCGCCTTATCCCGATAGAGTGAAGGCGAAGGCTATGCGATCCAACACCCAAACTGCCCAGATAATGGCGTCTTCATTGCTACTTTCATTGCTTGCCGTGTCGGTTCAGGCAGCGAGCCGTGCGGGGGACGACAGCATCAACGGTGTTGATCTGCTCTCCGGCTTCGGCACGCTGTGGACGACCGGCGCGACCTGGGATACCGGCACGCCGACCGCGCTGGGTCAGGGATTACTCAGGCGCAACCTGCAAATCGTGCTCGACCGCGCCAACGCTCGTACTGTTGCGCAGGAAACCGCCGCCTACTTCGATGATCGCCGTGACCAGAGCTACAGCGCCATCAGCGGGCTTGGTTCGTTGAGCGCTGCCTACAAGGCAGGCGCTGGCGCTTTCACGACCATCACGCAATTCGACGACAGCAACAAAACCATCAGGTACGACGACAAGGGCAACGGTGCCGGCAGCTCGTCTTCGGCGCTGGGCAAGGTGGTCGATCTGGTCGGTGCGTTGCGTAACGACGCGTCCACCACGCCTGCCAAATCCCACTATCTGTATCCCCGCCCCTGGCGGCAGAGCCTGGATGGTCAAAGCCTGGAGTTCGTGGTGCAGCCTTCGCTGCGGCCGGTCAAGAGCACGACGCCAGCCAGCGATTCGGGATTCCCCAGCGGTCATACCAACGCTGCGTACTTGTCCTCCTACGCACTGGCCTACGCGATTCCCGAACGTTTCAGCGAACTCATGCTGCGCGCGTCGGAAATCGGTGACAACCGTATTGAAGCGGGCATGCATTCGCCTTTCGACGTGATCGGTGGGCGCATTACCGCAACGTATTTCGCCATCGATAACTTGTCCAACCCGGCCAATGCTCAACTGCGCGCCGATGCGCGGGCACAGGCGCTGGCGTATTTCACTGCGCAATGCGGCGGCAATGTTAATAACTGCCTGGCCACCATCGACCCGGCCACTGACCGTACCTCTCAGCACGCTCAGGACAAGGCGCTGTATACGTCGCGCATGACTTACGGATTCGATCCTGTGGGCGCGACCAACCTGGCTCCGGTAGTGCCGGTTAACGCCGAAGTGCTGTTGGAAACGCGCTTTCCTTATCTGGACGCTAACCAGCGCCGCGAGATTCTGGCGACGACTGAAATTGCCTCAGGCTATGCGGTGATCGATCAGTCAGGCGGCTATGGCCGATTGAACCTGTACGCGGCGGGCGATGGTTTCGCGGCGTTCAATTCCAACGTCACAGTGAACATGGACGCCAGCCTCGGTGGCTATAACGCCATTGACGCCTGGCGCAACGATATCAGCGGCAGTGGCGCGCTGATCAAGAACGGTAGCGGCAACCTGATACTGACCGGTAATAACACTTACTCGGGCGGCACGGTGATCAATGGCGGGGTTCTGACCGGTCACGCGCAGGCGTTCGGCAGCGGAGCGATCACCGATAACGCAACACTGGTGGTCGATCAGTCAACCAACGACACCCTCGGCAACACGCTGGCGGGCAACGGTGCGCTGATCAAGCGGGGTGCGGGGTCGCTGAACCTGACCGGCAATAGCAGTCTGTCGGGTGCGACGACTGTGCAAGCCGGCCGCCTGGCCGTAAACGGCAATCTGGGTAACTCGCTCGTCAGTGTGCAGCAAGGCGCAACGCTGGGTGGCAACGGCATTGTTGGCGGCATCAATATCGCTCAGGGTGGCGTGGTGGCGCCGGGCAATTCGGTCGGGCAACTGAACGTCAAGGGTGACGTCAACCTTGCTCAGGGTGCGGTCTATCAGGTGGAATCCGACGCTGCCGGCAATGCTGATCGCATCGTCGCCAGCGGTCGTGCAAACATCAATAACAGCACATTGTCGCTGGTTGAAGGCGGTAACTGGCTGGCCGCAAGCCGTTACTCGATCCTCTCGGCAGCCGGCGGCGTAAGCGGTGCGTTTGCTCCTGTGCAAACCAACTTCGCATTCCTCACCCCAACGTTGAACTACACAGCTACCGATGTGGGCCTGACGCTTGATCGTAACGCACAGAGCTTCTCCAGCCTGGCGACGACCCGCAATGCCAGAGCTGTCGCGCAAGGGCTGGACAGCGCGGGGGCAGGCAATGCGCTGTGGCGTCAGGTGGTACAGGATGACGCGCCGACGGCACAAGCCACGTTCAAGGCGTTGTCCAATGAGCTGCATGCTTCAACGCAGACGGCGTTGATTGAAGACAGCCGACTGGTGCGTAATGCCATGAATGATCGCTTGCAACAATCGCAGTCGGCGCAGGCATTCGGCAGCACGGCGCAAACACTGGTCGGGGATGCTTCGCGTGGAGTGGTGTGGACTCAAGCCATTGGCGCGACCGGGAAAACCGACAGTAGCCGTGAAGTCTCGGGACTCGACAGTCATACCAGCGGGCTGCTGTTCGGCGTTGATATACCGCTCGATGACACGTGGCGCGTGGGCGCGCTGGCTGGCGTGAGCAACAGCAGTTTCGATCTGCGTCATGCATCCGGCTCCACTGACAGTGACAACTATCACTTGGGCATCTATGGGGGCGCCAAGTGGGGCCAACTGGGTTTGCGCCTTGGCGCGGTGCGCACCTGGCATGAGCTGACGGCCAAGCGCACGCTGGACTTGCCAGGATCTTCCGAGCATTTCAAAGAGGATTACAAGGCGGCGACCAACCAGGTCTTCGGCGAACTGGGTTACTCCATCGAACTGGGTAACGCGCTGCTCGAACCCTTCGCCAACCTGGCGCATGTGCAGCTGGACACCGATTCCTTCGATGAGAACAGCAACCTGATCACGCTGGAGAACAAGTCTCAGGACAATCACATCACCTTCAGTACGCTGGGCCTGCGTGCAACCACTCATTTGAATGCTGGCAGCGTCGCGGTCAAGCCTAACGCCATGCTGGGCTGGCGTCGTGCCTATGGCGATGTGACGCCAGAGAGCCGTGCTGCCTTCAGCGGTGGCGACACCTTCGAATTGACCGGCGCACCGATTGCCCGCAGTGCAGCAGTAATCGGCGTGGGCGTCGATCTTGGATTGAGCGATACCTTGAGCGTGGGTTTGAGTTATGACGGTCAGGTGAGCAGCAACACGTCAGATCAGTCGTTGAATGCTCGGCTGACATTGGCGTTTTAAGCGTAAAGCCTGACTTTCCAATCGCCCAAAACAAAACCCCATCTGCTTTAGCAAATGGGGTTTCGGAATTTAATCTTGACGATGACCTACTCTCACATGGGGAAACCCCACACTACCATCGGCGATGCATCGTTTCACTACTGAGTTCGGGATGGGATCAGGTGGTTCCAATGCTCTATGGTCGTCAAGAAATTCGGGTACTGAGTCGCGACCAGATGGCCTCGCTTCAGCAAATTGGGTATGTGACAGCTGTCGGTGTTTTGTGAGCGTCGAACTTTCGGTTCATCTCGTCTTCACACACCGCAATCTGATGCTTCTGCTTGTTTCCAAGTCAGGAGTAGTCAAATTGCTTGGGTGTTATATGGTCAAGCCTCACGGGCAATTAGTATTGGTTAGCTCAACGCCTCACAGCGCTTACACACCCAACCTATCAACGTCGTAGTCTTCGACGGCCCTTCAGGGAACTCAAGGTTCCAGTGAGATCTCATCTTGAGGCTAGTTTCCCGCTTAGATGCTTTCAGCGGTTATCTATTCCGAACATAGCTACCCGGCAATGCCACTGGCGTGACAACCGGAACACCAGAGGTTCGTCCACTCCGGTCCTCTCGTACTAGGAGCAGCCCCTCTCAAATCTCAAACGTCCACGGCAGATAGGGACCGAACTGTCTCACGACGTTCTAAACCCAGCTCGCGTACCACTTTAAATGGCGAACAGCCATACCCTTGGGACCGGCTTCAGCCCCAGGATGTGATGAGCCGACATCGAGGTGCCAAACACCGCCGTCGATATGAACTCTTGGGCGGTATCAGCCTGTTATCCCCGGAGTACCTTTTATCCGTTGAGCGATGGCCCTTCCATACAGAACCACCGGATCACTAAGACCTACTTTCGTACCTGCTCGACGTGTCTGTCTCGCAGTCAAGCGCGCTTTTGCCTTTATACTCTACGACCGATTTCCGACCGGTCTGAGCGCACCTTCGTACTCCTCCGTTACTCTTTAGGAGGAGACCGCCCCAGTCAAACTACCCACCATACACTGTCCTCGATCCGGATAACGGACCTGAGTTAGAACCTCAAAGTTGCCAGGGTGGTATTTCAAGGTTGGCTCCACGCAGACTGGCGTCCACGCTTCAAAGCCTCCCACCTATCCTACACAAGCAAATTCAAAGTCCAGTGCAAAGCTATAGTAAAGGTTCACGGGGTCTTTCCGTCTAGCCGCGGATACACTGCATCTTCACAGCGATTTCAATTTCACTGAGTCTCGGGTGGAGACAGCGCCGCCATCGTTACGCCATTCGTGCAGGTCGGAACTTACCCGACAAGGAATTTCGCTACCTTAGGACCGTTATAGTTACGGCCGCCGTTTACCGGGGCTTCGATCAAGAGCTTCGCGTTAGCTAACCCCATCAATTAACCTTCCGGCACCGGGCAGGCGTCACACCCTATACGTCCACTTTCGTGTTTGCAGAGTGCTGTGTTTTTAATAAACAGTCGCAGCGGCCTGGTATCTTCGACCGGCATGAGCTTACGGAGCAAGTCCTTCACCCTCACCGGCGCACCTTCTCCCGAAGTTACGGTGCCATTTTGCCTAGTTCCTTCACCCGAGTTCTCTCAAGCGCCTTGGTATTCTCTACCCAACCACCTGTGTCGGTTTGGGGTACGGTTCCTGGTTACCTGAAGCTTAGAAGCTTTTCTTGGAAGCATGGCATCAACCACTTCGTGTTCTAAAAGAACACTCGTCATCAGCTCTCGGCCTTAAGATCCCGGATTTACCTAAGATCTCAGCCTACCACCTTAAACTTGGACAACCAACGCCAAGCTGGCCTAGCCTTCTCCGTCCCTCCATCGCAATAACCAGAAGTACAGGAATATTAACCTGTTTTCCATCGACTACGCTTTTCAGCCTCGCCTTAGGGACCGACTAACCCTGCGTCGATTAACGTTGCGCAGGAAACCTTGGTCTTTCGGCGTGGGTGTTTTTCACACCCATTGTCGTTACTCATGTCAGCATTCGCACTTCTGATACCTCCAGCAAGCTTCTCAACTCACCTTCACAGGCTTACAGAACGCTCCTCTACCGCATCACTTACGTGATACCCGTAGCTTCGGTGTATGGTTTGAGCCCCGTTACATCTTCCGCGCAGGCCGACTCGACTAGTGAGCTATTACGCTTTCTTTAAAGGGTGGCTGCTTCTAAGCCAACCTCCTAGCTGTCTAAGCCTTCCCACATCGTTTCCCACTTAACCATAACTTTGGGACCTTAGCTGACGGTCTGGGTTGTTTCCCTTTTCACGACGGACGTTAGCACCCGCCGTGTGTCTCCCATGCTCGGCACTTGTAGGTATTCGGAGTTTGCATCGGTTTGGTAAGTCGGGATGACCCCCTAGCCGAAACAGTGCTCTACCCCCTACAGTGATACATGAGGCGCTACCTAAATAGCTTTCGAGGAGAACCAGCTATCTCCGAGCTTGATTAGCCTTTCACTCCGATCCACAGGTCATCCGCTAACTTTTCAACGGTAGTCGGTTCGGTCCTCCAGTTAGTGTTACCCAACCTTCAACCTGCCCATGGATAGATCGCCCGGTTTCGGGTCTATTCCCAGCGACTAGACGCCCTATTAAGACTCGCTTTCGCTACGCCTCCCCTATTCGGTTAAGCTCGCCACTGAAAATAAGTCGCTGACCCATTATACAAAAGGTACGCAGTCACCCAACAAAGTGGGCTCCCACTGCTTGTACGCATACGGTTTCAGGATCTATTTCACTCCCCTCTCCGGGGTTCTTTTCGCCTTTCCCTCACGGTACTAGTTCACTATCGGTCAGTCAGTAGTATTTAGCCTTGGAGGATGGTCCCCCCATATTCAGACAAAGTTTCTCGTGCTCCGTCCTACTCGATTTCATGACTAAGAGATTTTCGCGTACAGGGCTATCACCCACTATGGCCGCACTTTCCAGAGCGTTCCGCTAATCTCAAAGCCACTTAAGGGCTAGTCCCCGTTCGCTCGCCACTACTAAGGGAATCTCGGTTGATTTCTTTTCCTCAGGGTACTTAGATGTTTCAGTTCCCCTGGTTCGCCTCTTACGCCTATGTATTCAGCGTAAGATAACCATCTTATGATGGCTGGGTTCCCCCATTCAGACATCTCCGGATCAAAGTCTGTTTGCCGACTCCCCGAAGCTTTTCGCAGGCTACCACGTCTTTCATCGCCTCTGACTGCCAAGGCATCCACCGTATGCGCTTCTTCACTTGACCATATAACCCCAAGCAATCTGGTTATACTGTGAAGACAACATTCGCCGAAAATTCGAATTTCTCAGTTAAGAGAACTCACAAATTTTACCTTAGCCTGATCCGTTACCAGTGAAAGTAACGTTCAGTCTATCTTTCTATCACATACCCAAATTTTTAAAGAACGATCTAATCAAAGACTAGAAATCAACATTCACCATCATCACAATGGAATGCTCATTTCTAAGCTTTCATACAACAGAAGCAGTAGTGGTGGAGCCAAACGGGATCGAACCGTTGACCTCCTGCGTGCAAGGCAGGCGCTCTCCCAGCTGAGCTATGGCCCCGTATTTCTACAGGCGTTTCCCACACAAAATTGGTGGGTCTGGGCAGACTCGAACTGCCGACCTCACCCTTATCAGGGGTGCGCTCTAACCAACTGAGCTACAGACCCAATTTCGAGCTGCTAAGGCCGACCTCACCCTGCTCTTTACCACAGAGCATGGGGTGCGCTCCAACCAACTAAGCTACAACCCTATTTAGGCTGCTTCTTATCGTCTTCTTCAATGAATCAAGCAATTCGTGTGGGAACTTATGGAGCAGCTGATGTCGTCGATTAAGGAGGTGATCCAGCCGCAGGTTCCCCTACGGCTACCTTGTTACGACTTCACCCCAGTCATGAATCACACCGTGGTAACCGTCCTCCCGAAGGTTAGACTAGCTACTTCTGGTGCAACCCACTCCCATGGTGTGACGGGCGGTGTGTACAAGGCCCGGGAACGTATTCACCGCGACATTCTGATTCGCGATTACTAGCGATTCCGACTTCACGCAGTCGAGTTGCAGACTGCGATCCGGACTACGATCGGTTTTGTGGGATTAGCTCCACCTCGCGGCTTGGCAACCCTCTGTACCGACCATTGTAGCACGTGTGTAGCCCAGGCCGTAAGGGCCATGATGACTTGACGTCATCCCCACCTTCCTCCGGTTTGTCACCGGCAGTCTCCTTAGAGTGCCCACCATTACGTGCTGGTAACTAAGGACAAGGGTTGCGCTCGTTACGGGACTTAACCCAACATCTCACGACACGAGCTGACGACAGCCATGCAGCACCTGTCTCAATGTTCCCGAAGGCACCAATCTATCTCTAGAAAGTTCATTGGATGTCAAGGCCTGGTAAGGTTCTTCGCGTTGCTTCGAATTAAACCACATGCTCCACCGCTTGTGCGGGCCCCCGTCAATTCATTTGAGTTTTAACCTTGCGGCCGTACTCCCCAGGCGGTCAACTTAATGCGTTAGCTGCGCCACTAAAAGCTCAAGGCTTCCAACGGCTAGTTGACATCGTTTACGGCGTGGACTACCAGGGTATCTAATCCTGTTTGCTCCCCACGCTTTCGCACCTCAGTGTCAGTATTAGTCCAGGTGGTCGCCTTCGCCACTGGTGTTCCTTCCTATATCTACGCATTTCACCGCTACACAGGAAATTCCACCACCCTCTACCATACTCTAGTCAGTCAGTTTTGAATGCAGTTCCCAGGTTGAGCCCGGGGATTTCACATCCAACTTAACAAACCACCTACGCGCGCTTTACGCCCAGTAATTCCGATTAACGCTTGCACCCTCTGTATTACCGCGGCTGCTGGCACAGAGTTAGCCGGTGCTTATTCTGTCGGTAACGTCAAAACAATCACGTATTAGGTAACTGCCCTTCCTCCCAACTTAAAGTGCTTTACAATCCGAAGACCTTCTTCACACACGCGGCATGGCTGGATCAGGCTTTCGCCCATTGTCCAATATTCCCCACTGCTGCCTCCCGTAGGAGTCTGGACCGTGTCTCAGTTCCAGTGTGACTGATCATCCTCTCAGACCAGTTACGGATCGTCGCCTTGGTGAGCCATTACCCCACCAACTAGCTAATCCGACCTAGGCTCATCTGATAGCGCAAGGCCCGAAGGTCCCCTGCTTTCTCCCGTAGGACGTATGCGGTATTAGCGTCCGTTTCCGAACGTTATCCCCCACTACCAGGCAGATTCCTAGGCATTACTCACCCGTCCGCCGCTCTCAAGAGAAGCAAGCTTCTCTCTACCGCTCGACTTGCATGTGTTAGGCCTGCCGCCAGCGTTCAATCTGAGCCATGATCAAACTCTTCAGTTCAAACATCTTTGGGTTTTTAAGAAACCCTAAACTTGGCTCAGCAATCGTTGGTTATTCTTTGATTTCTCGCGGAGTAACTTGTGATGCTGATAATCTTGTTGACTATCAGTCTGACTCCACAAGCACCCACACGAATTGCTTGATTCAGTTGTTAAAGAGCGGTTGGTTAAGATCTTTCGTCTCAACCGAGGCGCGCATTCTACAGCAGCCTCATTTGCTGTCAAGTGATTATTTTCAGAAGCTTTCGAAGAATTCTTCAACAACTTCAACCACTTGCGCTTCCGATCTCTCGTCAGCGGGAGGCGAATTCTACAGCGTTACACGCTGCTGTCAACACCTCTTTTTCTGCGCTTTCGACCGAGAAGATCGAAACGTTAATAGCGCCAAACAACACCGCACTATCAACTCCTTCTGGGCTTCGATGAACTGAAGCAATTCGCTGTCGAATCCTACATAACTACTTGTTTACCAAGGAGTTTTCCGTCTCGACTGCGCCGGAAGTGGGGCGAATTATAGACTTCCAGAATCTGCCGTCAAGCACTAATTACACTTTTGTTGCAGAAGCTGGTTTTTTCGCAATAAGCCTTGGAATATGGCGCATCACAGGCGGAATTCGCAGCACCAGGAGCAACGCGCCTATAGAGGCATAGATCGCCCACTCCTTCAGGTCTGCCCGTGCGATCCACAACATGTGCAGCAATCCAAGCCCAAGAACCCCATACACCAGACGATGCAGCTTCTTCCAACGACTACCCAGTCGCCGCTGGCTGTAGCGATTCGACGTGACCGCAAGCACCAGCAAACCCACAAAGCCCAACGCCCCTACGATAATGTACGGCCGCTTGCGCAACTCAACGCCCAGCTGCGACCAATCCAACCCGAGCACGAACACGCAATAAGCTGCCAGGTGCAGCACCACGTAAGCAAAACACCACAACCCCAATTGCCGGCGCACGGCTATCCACCCAGCCCAGCCGCTCAGCTTCTGCAGGGGCGTCATGGACAGGGTGATCAGCAACAAAATCAAGGTGCCCAGGCCAAGCCGATCAACTAGGACTTTGCCCGGATCCGGACCGAGCGCAGCACTCCACGCCTCATAGAGCCAGAACAACGGCCATACACCCGCTGCAATAAAGACGCCGATGCGCCAGATGGGATAGCGCATCAGTAGTTCTTCCGCAAATCCAGGTCGGCATATAGAGAAGCGACCTCATCTCCATAACCATTGAACATCTGAGTCTCCCGAACATTCGGGCTGAACAGGCCACTCGGCAACCGCCGCTCCCGGGCCTGCGTCCAGCGTGGATGGTCAACCGTAGGGTTCACGTTCGCATAAAACCCATACTCATCGGCCGCGATACTCTGCCAGGTCGTCTTAGGCTGCTCACTCACAAGACTGATACGCACAATGGACTTCACACTCTTGAAGCCGTACTTCCACGGCACCACCAAGCGCAACGGCGCACCATTCTGATTGGGCAACTCACGCCCATACATGCCGACGGCAAGAATCGCCAGCGGGTTCATCGCCTCATCCAGGCGCAACCCTTCTACATAAGGCCAGTCGATCAGGCCGAAATTCGAGCGCTGCCCAGGCATGCTTTTTGGATCTTGCAGGGTTTCGAAACGAATGTACTTGGCCTTGGACGTAGGCTCGACCTGCTTGAGCAAGGCCGAAATTGGAAAACCAATCCAGGGAATGACCATCGACCACGCTTCGACGCAACGTAAACGGTAGATTCGCTCTTCCAACTGATAGGGTTTCATGAAGTCTTCCAGGGCATAGCGCCCTGGCTTGCCGACTTCACCATCGATCACCACACTCCAGGGTTCGGTCTTGAGTGAACCCGCGTTATTCGCGGGGTCACCCTTATCGGTACCGAACTCATAGAAATTGTTGTAATGGGTCGCGTCCTTGAAAGGCGTGATGGCCTCGTCCTTGACGGTGACCGCATTCCATTGCGTACCAGGCAACTTTTCGGTGAACCAACTCGGCGCCCTGCCCGGCTCGACATCGGCATAGCGCGCCGCGTCCTCGGCACTGGCCCAGCGCGGCAGGCTGGCTGCAGCCATACCGGCAAGCGCACCGCCAAGTATGCTGCGGCGAGAGAGGTAAAAGGATTCAGGCGTGACATCCGATTCGTGGCAATCGGACGCTTTAGGCAGTTTGATTAACATGGCAACTCCGCAGCATTGGAGGACAGATGCACCAATAGACTGCGGAGTATGGGGGAAATTACATTAAGACAATGTTTTGTCGCGACGCATATGCAGCAGGTACTGAACCGGCCCGGAAGCCGCGTACACCAGAAAAGCCAGCAGCAAGATGCGCGGCGGATCGCTGAATACCACTGCAAACACCAGCACCACTACCAGGATGGCCACGAAAGGCACCCGCCCCTTGAGGTCAAACTCCTTGAAGCTGTTGTACTTGATGTTGCTGACCATAAGCATGCCGGCAGCCGCTACCATCAGCGCCACCAGGAACGACATTTTCGAACCCTGGATGCCGTAGTCACTGAATGCCCAGACAATCCCTGCAACCACGCCGGCCGCTGCCGGGCTGGCGAGGCCGATGAAGTAGCGCTTGTCGGCAGTGCCGACTTGGGTATTGAAACGCGCCAGACGCAACGCGGCACCTGCGACATAAATGAAGGCAACCATCCAGCCCACCTTGCCCATGTCACCCAGCGCCCAGGCAAATGCCAGCAGCGCAGGCGCCACACCAAAGGCAACCATGTCCGACAGCGAGTCGTACTCGGCGCCGAAGGCGCTCTGGGTATTGGTCATTCGCGCCACACGGCCATCAAGGCCGTCCAGCACCATGGCCACGAAAATGGCGATGGCGGCAAAGCCAAAATACTTGCTGGCGCTTGCCGCGTCACCTGCCGCCAGCGCGCTCTGCGCGCTCATCGAATTGATGATGGAGTAGAAACCGGCGAAGAGGTTCGCCGTGGTGAACAGGTTCGGCAGCAGATAGATGCCACGATGCCGGACCTTGCGGCCTTCGGCATCATGCCCTTCTTCGACATGTTCATCGATGGGCAGCATGCTTTCGGCGTCGTAAGCCTGGTTTGGCTCTTCGGGACGTTCGCTCATGGACTTTACCTTGCAACGGTGTGAAAAAATTCGACAAATACTTGCGGCGAGTGTTCGCCCGCAAACGATGCAGCTTTATACCAGAACACGCCCCCAAACGAAAAAACGCGGCCTAGGCCGCGTTTTCCCTTGATACGTACGACTTAGTTCTTGGCTTTGTCGACGATCTTGTTGGCACCGATCCACGGCATCATGGAGCGCAGTTGCTCGCCGATGACTTCGATACCGTGAGCGGCGTTGTTGCGACGCTTGGCAGTCATCGAAGGGTAGCCGGTAGCACCTTCGCTGATGAACATTTTGGCGTATTCGCCGTCCTGAATACGTTTCAGAGCGTTGCGCATTGCCTGACGGGACTCGGCGTTGATCACTTCCGGGCCAGTCACGTACTCGCCGTATTCGGCGTTGTTGGAGATCGAGTAGTTCATGTTGGCGATACCGCCTTCGTACATGAGGTCAACGATCAGTTTCAGTTCGTGCAGGCACTCGAAGTAGGCCATTTCCGGCGCGTAGCCCGCTTCAACCAGGGTTTCGAAACCGGCTTTGACCAGCTCGACGGTGCCGCCGCACAGCACGGCCTGTTCGCCGAACAGGTCGGTTTCGGTCTCGTCCTTGAAGGTGGTTTCGATGATGCCGGTACGACCGCCACCCACGCCGGAGGCGTAGGACAGCGCAACGTTTTTGGCATTGCCGGATGCGTCCTGGTAGATCGCGATCAGGTCAGGGATACCGCCGCCCTTGACGAACTCCGAACGCACGGTGTGGCCCGGTGCTTTCGGCGCAATCATGATCACGTCGAGGTCGGAACGTGGCACAACCTGGTTGTAGTGAATCGCGAAGCCGTGGGAGAAGGCCAGGGTGGCGCCCTTCTTGATGTTCGGCTCGATTTCATTCTTGTACAGCGCGGACTGGAACTCGTCCGGGGTCAGGATCATGACCACGTCGGCAGCTGCCACGGCGGAAGCCACGTCGGTCACTTTCAGGCCGTGGGCCTCAGCCTTGGCAACGGTAGCCGAGCCTTTGCGCAGGCCGACGGTGACGTCAACGCCGGAATCCTTGAGGTTGCAAGCTTGCGCATGCCCCTGGGAACCGTAGCCGATAATGGCGACTTTCTTGCCCTGGATGATCGACAGGTCACAATCTTTATCGTAATAAACTTTCATGAGGTTCCTCTATATATCCAGGCCGTAAGGCCATTCGCTAATTTGGGTTAGATGCTGAGTACTTTGTCGCCACGGGCAATCCCGGTGACACCACTGCGTACGGTTTCCAGAATCGAGGCCGTCCCGATCGACTGGATGAAGCTGTCCAGCTTGTCGCTGGTACCGGTCAGTTGAACGGTATAAACGCTGGCACTCACATCGACGATCTGCCCGCGATAAATGTCGGTGGTCCGCTTGATCTCGGCACGTTGGGCACCCGTAGCCTTGACCTTGACCAGCATCAGCTCGCGCTCGATGTGGGCACTTTCAGACAGGTCGACCAGCTTGACCACCTCGATCAGCTTGTTGAGGTTTTTGGTGATCTGCTCGATCACCTCATCGTGACCCACGGTGGTCAACGTCAGGCGCGACAGCGTCGGGTCTTCGGTCGGTGCCACGGTCAGGCTTTCGATGTTGTAGTTGCGTTGCGAAAACAGGCCGACAACACGAGACAGAGCGCCGGGTTCGTTCTCCAGAAGCAGGGAGATGATGTGCCGCATGATTAAGTACGCTCCGTCTTGTTCAGCCACATGTCGCGCATGGAGCCGTCTTTGATCTGCATCGGATAGACGTGCTCACTGGTGTCCACTTGAATATCGAGGAACACCAGGCGGTCCTTCATGGCGAATGCCTCTTCCATCTTCGGCTTCAGATCTTTCAGATCGGTGATGCGCATGCCGACGTGGCCATAGGCTTCAACCAACTTGACGAAATCCGGCAACGATTCCATGTAGGAATGGGAGTGACGACTACCGTAGCTCATGTCCTGCCACTGACGAACCATACCCAGCACGCCGTTGTTCAGGCAGACGATCTTCACTGGAAGGCCGTACTGCAGGCACGTCGACAATTCCTGAATGTTCATCTGGATGCTGCCCTCGCCGGTGACGCAGGCGACGTCGGCATCCGGGAAGCTCAGTTTCACGCCCATGGCCGCAGGAAAACCAAAACCCATCGTGCCCAGACCACCGGAGTTGATCCAGCGGTTGGGCTTGTCGAAGGTGTAGTACTGCGCCGCGAACATCTGGTGCTGGCCCACGTCGGAGGTCACAAAGGCATCGCCCTTGGTCACTTCGCACAGGGTTTCGATCACGGTCTGCGGTTTGATGATGCTGCCGTCGCCCTTGTTGTAAGGGAACAGGCCGCGATCACCGCGCCACTCGTCAATCTGCTTCCACCAACTGGCGACGGATTCCTTGTTCGGCGCTTCGCCAATATCCTTGAGTGCAGCGACCATTTCGGTCAATACACTTTCCACAGGTCCCACGATCGGCACGTCGGCTTTGATGGTCTTGGAGATGGATGCCGGATCAATGTCGATATGGATGATCTTGGCATTCGGGCAGAATTTGCTCGCGCCGTTGATCACTCGGTCATCGAACCGCGCGCCCACGGCCAGGATCACGTCGGCGTGGTGCATGACCTGGTTGGCGGTGTAGCTGCCGTGCATGCCGAGCATACCGACGAACTGACGGTCGGTGCCCGGGAATGCGCCGAGGCCCATAAGGGTGTTGGTGACCGGCAGGTTGAGCAGCTTGGCCAGCTCAGTCAGCTGTGCGGAGCCGCCGCCCAGAATCACGCCGCCACCGGAATAAAGCACTGGGCGCTTGGCCGCCAGGAGCATTTCTGCCGCCTTGCGGATCTGCCCCGTGTGCCCACGTACGGCCGGGCTGTAGGAACGCAGCTTGGCTTTCTTCGGAAAGATGTATTCGAATTTTTCAGCCGGGTTGGTCATGTCTTTCGGGATATCGACCACCACAGGGCCCGGGCGACCGGACTGTGCGAGGTAGAACGCCTTCTTCATGACTTCCGGGATTTCCGACGCGTGCTTGATCATGAAACTGTGTTTCACGATCGGACGGGAGATACCGATCATGTCGGTTTCCTGGAATGCGTCGGTGCCCACCAAGGTGCTGGCCACCTGGCCGGAAATGATCACCATCGGAATGGAATCCATATACGCAGTCGCGATGCCGGTAATGGCATTGGTTGCGCCTGGACCGGACGTTACCAGGACCACGCCGGCTTTACCGGTGGCACGGGCATAACCGTCAGCCATATGGGTCGCGGCCTGTTCGTGGCGAACCAGGATGTGGGTAACAGCCGGTTCCTTGAACAGCGCGTCATAAACATGAAGCAGAGCACCACCTGGGTACCCGTAGATATAGTCGACGCCTTCGTCACGCAAAAAGCGGACGAGCATCTCACCGCCAGATAAAAGCTCCACGTTGTTCACCTCTAAAACGCCAGAATACCGTCCGTTGAAAAACCGACGGGTCTTAATAGGTTTACTTCTCAACAGAGCATGAGCGACGGTGGTCGCCGACTACGTCAGCACTGACTGAGCAAGTATTGGGATCGTCCCAAGTGTTGCGGGCTTTTCCCACCCAGCGCGAGGTAACGCGTTGCGGGTGTAACAGGTCGGCGCGGATATGCGCCTCATGATCTGCCGAGCGGGCCTGCTTCTGGCAGTCCCGATACAGCGGACTTTGGATTCTTCTGTTTAAGGCCGTTCAAGTCAAGCAATAATTGCGCTTTTTTCCAACTAAGCGCATGAGAACGCAGAAGAAAGGCGTTTGAGGAGGGATAAAACTCGCCTGAATGTCGCCAAGCGGTAGAAATATGCGCAAGACTGCCGAAAAAACCGACAGCCAGGCAATTAACGAGCGTCGACGATCAATTGGTCGAACTTTTTCAGCGCACTGCGCAATCCAAGGCTTTCCCGTGGCCGATCGGCATAAACCATCTCGGCCATCTCCAGGATCCCTGAAGCGTTGGGCAATGGCAGATCCTGTTCAAGAATCTGCTTCATGCGTACCAGGAAGATCCACTGCAGCCACTGGTGAAAGTCCAGTGTGTCGACCGAGAAAGGCTCGACACTGCTGAGCGCCTCCACGCTGGGGGATTGCTCATCCCACCAGCCTTGCACACGCAACTCGCGCTCAATCAGCAATAACTGTTCGGCAATCGCTGGAAAACGCTCATCCATCAGAGACTGACCTTGGCTTTCTGGCGGGCCTGGGCAGCGCCGGCGGCGTCGCCCTGGGCCGCACGCGCATCACCGATCAAGGCCCACAGACTGGCTTGCAGGTCGGGACGACCGTTGGCCAGACTCAGCCCACGACGGGCGAATTGTTCGGCTTGCGGCGCATCGCCCTGGGCCATGCGCACTTGCGCCAGGCGATACAGTACTTGCGGTTCACGCGGCGCTACACGCTGGGCGCGTTCAAGGCTCGAGGATGCGCCGTTCAAATCGCCACCAGCCTGCTGTTGCTGGGCGGTGGTGAGCAAGGCCAGTACCGGACCATCCAGTTGTTCGTCAGCAGACAAGCCACCGCCAGCGGAGGACGACGGAACGCCGCTGGGCGACGAGGGCATGCTGTACGACCCCTGATTGATCGGTGCCGCCTGAACCGGCGCGGTATCGATCGGTGCGGAGCTGCTCGGGCCGGGTGTCCACGGCTCGGCACTGATCGGCGCTGCAGTGGCGGCGCCGCTGCCCGGCACCATTACCACCACGCCGGAATCCTGAGGCATTGCCTGAGGTTTGGCCTGCGCCGGGCGGTTGGTCACGGTCTGGCGGAACCCGCCATTGGCCGAGATCCGGTCATTGCTGGAAGCGTTGCTGCTCGCATCCACCACGGGAATCGAGCCGCGCTGCACGCTGGAGCAACCGCCCAGCAAGGCCAGGACGGTAATAGCTGGAATCCACAACTTGTTCACTTGAAACCCTCGTTTGCTTAATGCATCCAGCCCTTGACCCAATCCATCACCGAATCCGCATCCGCAGGCGCACTGCCACCGCATGCGGGACCGGGTGGTGGCTCGCTGCCGCGAATATACGGCATCTGCACCGCACCCGGACAGTTGGCATCAGAACCTTGCCCACTGTGCGGATCAATCCAGGCCTGCACGATGTTGTCCGGCTGCGGCATATTCAGCGGCAGCGGATCGGCCTTGCGCATGAAACTGGTCCACACCTGCAGCGCACCGGTCGCGCCGGTGAACGGCGTCTTGCCGTTGTCGTCGCGACCCAGCCACACCACCGCCAGCACATCCTGGCCGAAGCCGGCGAACCAGCTGTCGCGCGAATCGTTACTGGTACCGGTCTTGCCCGCCAGTGTCAGGTTCGAGGGCAGGACTTTATAGACCGAGCTACCGGTGCCTTCACGCATCACGCGTTGCATGGCGTTCTGGATCAGGTAGATGGAGCCTGCATCGAAGCGCTGCTGAATCTGGAATGGGTAACGCTTGAGCGGCTCACCATCGGCAGTCAGCACGCTGCGAATGCCGCGCATCGGCGTATTGAACCCCCCATTGGCGAGGGTCTGGTACATGGTCGCAACTTCCATCGGCGTCATCGCACCCGCACCCAGCAGGATCGACGGGAACGCCGGAAATTCGCGGGTGATACCCAGCCGCGCCAGCGTTTTGAGCACATTCGGCACGCCCACTTCGAGGCCCAACCGCGAGGTGGAGATGTTGTAGGAATGCGCGAGCCCCTGATAGAGGAACACCGTGCCATGGGAGCGTCGATCAAAGTTCTGCGGCGTCCACACCTGGCCGTCAGCCCCCTTGACCGATAACGGGTCATCGGAGAGCCAACTGGTGAGGGTGTATTTGCTAGGTTTTTCCAACGCCGTGAGGTAGACCGCCGGCTTGACCAGCGAGCCAATCGGCCGCACCGCATCCAGGGCGCGGTTGAAGCCGGCAAAACTGGCCTGACGGCTGCCGATCATCGCCTGAACCTCACCGGTTTCCGGGTTGGTGACGACCATGGCCGCTTCCACTTCATCGGAGCCTTTACGCCCGGTAAGACGCTTGAAGGTGTCGTTGACGGACGCCTCGGCTTTCATCTGCAGAATCGGGTCAAAACTGGTGAAGATGCGCAGGCCCTCTTCAGTCAAGTCTTCGTCACGGTAGTCTTCACGCAACTGGCGTTTGACCAGATCGATAAAACCCGGGAAGGAGCTGTCCGCCAGCTTGCCGCGAGTCGTCACACCCAGGGGCATTTTCTTCGCCGCAGCGACCTGTTCAGCGGTAGCGACGCCCTGCTGCTCAAGCACATCCAAGACCAGGTTGCGACGCTCCAGCGCGCGCTCCGGGTTGCGCCGCGGGTTGTAGTAGGACGGGCCCTTGACCATGCCCACCAGCAGCGCGACTTGATGCAGCTTCAACTCGGACAGCGGTTGGCCAAAGAAGAACTGACTGGCCAGACCGAAACCGTGCACCGCGCGCTGGCCGTCCTGGCCGACGAAGACCTCGTTGAGGTACGCCTCGAGAATTTCCTGCTTGCTGTAGTGCAGCTCCAGCAGCATGGCCATCATGGCTTCGGTGAGCTTGCGGGTCAGGCTACGCTCACTGGTGAGGTAGAAGTTCTTGACCAATTGTTGCGTCAGCGTACTGCCGCCCTGGGTCATCTTGCCGCCGGACGTGTTGATCCAGATGGCGCGTGCAATCGACTTCGGCGAGACGCCCCAGTGGCTATAGAAATCGCGGTCTTCCACGGCGACCAGGGTTTCCAACAGGTAAGGCGGCACCTGGTCGAGCTTGATCAGGATGCGGTCTTCCAGGTTTTTAGGATAAATCCCACCGATCATCAGCGGCTCAAGGCGCACCACCGGCAGCTTCGAGCCGTTGAGCGACGACAGCTCGGCCACGTAATCACCGGAAAACCGCACGCGAACCGGCTGGGCTTTTTCCAGCCCTTCATAGAACTGGAAGCCGCGCGTGTTCAGGTCGACGGTATTGCCACTGACAGCCGCAGCGCCAGGACCATTGCTCACGGGTTCGCGGCGATAGCCCAGGGCATCGAGTTCGGTGAGGAAGTCGTCCTTGCTCAGTTTCTGGCCGGTAAACAGCTCCAGCGGGCGGGCGTAAACCTTGGCCGGAATGGTCCAGCGCTTGCCGGAGAACTTCTCCTGCACCACCGCATCGAGGTACACCGCGAAGCCGGCGAGCACTACTAGGCCCACGAGGCCGAGCTTGAGCGCCCAGCCAAGCCATGGGCGCAGGCCACGGGAAGGAGGTTTTTTACGGGAACGGGGAGATCGGGATCGAGTCATGGCGGCGGATTATACGCACTTTATTTGATGATCAACATGAGCCGGACAGCGGTTTGCACGACCGCTCGTAGCGGCCATAATGCCCGCCATGAATTTTTCCAGACTCTGAAGGATCGCCCGTGAGCCAGTCCCTGATCGCTGCCCTGCAAAACCCGGCGTTGTACCCGCATCCGGTTGAAGCGTTCCACGTCATTGAGACCCATATTTCCTGGGTCATCCTCACCGGTCCCTACGCTTATAAACTGAAGAAACCGATGAACTTCGGCTTCCTGGATTTCACCGATCTGGAAAAACGCGGTCACTTCTGCAATGAAGAACTGCGCCTCAACCAGCGCCTTACTAAGGATTTGTATCTTGAGGTGTTGCCAATTACCGGCACTGCCGAATCTCCGCAGGTGGGCGGCGACGGGCCGGTGATCGAATACGCGCTGAAAATGCGCCAGTTCCCGCAAAGCCAGATGCTCAGCACCTTGCAGGCCAATGGCGAGCTGACCAGTGCACACATCGACGAGATGGCCCGGCAGATCGCGCACTTTCACCTCACCGCGCCAAAAGTCCCACAGGAGCATGCGGCCGGCACGCCGGACGAAGTGATGGCGCCAGTGCGGCAGAACTTCGAACAAATTCGTCCCTTCCTCAGCGACAAGGCTGACCTTCTGCAGCTCGAAGCGCTGCAAGCCTGGGCCGAAAGCAGCTTCGATCGCCTCAAGCCGCTGCTGGCCCAGCGCAAGGCCGAAGGTTTTACCCGTGAGTGTCACGGTGATATCCACCTGGGCAACGCCACCGTGATTGATGGCCAGGTGGTGATTTTCGACTGCATCGAATTCAACGAGCCGTTTCGTTTCACCGACGTGTACGCCGACACCGCCTTCCTGGCCATGGACCTGGAAGACCGTGGACTCAAATCGCTGGCACGGCGCTTTATCAGCCAGTACCTGGAACTGACTGGGGACTATCAGGGCCTGGAAGTGCTGAATTTTTACAAGGCGTATCGCGCGCTGGTACGCGCCAAGGTTGCGCTGTTCAGCATGCCGAGCGAAGCAAGCCCGGTGCAACGCGCCACCACGCTGCGCCAGTACCGCAATTACGCCAACTTGGCGGAGAGCTACAGCACCATTCCGTCGCGCTTCCTGGCGATTACCCACGGTGTGTCGGCCGTGGGCAAGAGCACCGTCAGCATGCGTCTGGTCGAAGCGCTGGGCGCCGTGCGCCTGCGTTCGGACGTGGAGCGCAAGCGTCTGTTTGGTGAGCAGCAGGTTGAAAACGCGCCACAGGCGGGTATCTACGCGGTCGATGCCAGCGCGAAAACCTACGCGCGCCTGAACGAAATCGCCGACACCGTGCTGCGCGCCGGCTTCCCGGTGGTGCTGGACGCTACCTTTCTGAAGCGCGAGCAACGCGAAGCCGCCGCCAAAATCGCCGAAGCAACAGGCGCGCCGTTCCTGATTCTTGATTGCAACGCACCGCAAGCGGTTATCGCCAGCTGGTTGGCGCAACGGCAGGCAGACAAGAACGATCCTTCCGACGCAACGCTGGCGGTTATCGAAGAACAGCACGCCAATCGTGATCCGCTGACAGCCGAGGAGCTGATCCTCAGCCAACGTGTCGAGACCAATGAAAGCGGCACGCTGGATGCGCTGGTCGCGCATATTCGTCAGCGCCTGCCGGGCTTGTAAGAAAAGTTTCTTGGTCGTGTCGTCGGCTTCCTCGCACGGCCAAGCAATAGTGGCACTATAATGGCTTACTACCTCCAGCCGGTATTGCCATCATGAGTCAGCCGAAGCTTCTCGATACCCCGCTCTACTCGCTTTTGCATAAAGACGATATTCGCGGCTTCAATCAGGAGCGCCCTAAAGACGGCGTGATAGACATGCGCGGTGGCGACTTCCGTGGGCTGGACCTGCGCGAACTGGACGCCACCGGTGTGGACTTCACGGACGCATATTTCCGCTCCGCCGATTTGCGCGGTCTGGATCTGCGCGATTGCCCGTTGGAAGGCGCAAGCCTGGCCCACGCGCAGATCTCCGGGACTTACTTTCCGCCGCAGTTGACTGCCGATGAGATCCTTATGTCGGTCAACTTCGGAACGCGCCTGCGCTATCGCACTAGGTAACGTCCTTTCTTACGCCCGGCTACGCAGGAAGCGTGGCACGGACGCTGCCGTCAAAATTTTCGCGCCATTCTTATAAGCATTTGGCCGTTCCTTCGTAAAGAATCACGCTTTTCCTACTGAGCGCTACACTCCTTTTCAGGCTTGCCTGGTCACGATACCCACCGCACCATTCGGCCGTCGCAAGGAGGCTTGATGAACGATGAGCTACAACTCCTGAAAAATCTTGGCAAGACGTCGGCGCAATGGCTGCACGCGGTGGGCATCCACAGTGCATCCGACCTGCGCCGCCTGGGCGCGGTCGATGCATACCGCGCCGTGCGCACGCGCGGCTTCCGTGCCTCGAAAGTGCTGCTGTATGCCATCGAGGGTGCGTTGCTGAATGTTCACTGGAATGACATCCCTGCCGAACGCAAGGAAGCGTTGAACCGCCAGCTGGACGCCATTGCAGCGCGCCAGAAGATTTAATTTGTGGGCTGTTTCGAACAAGTGTTTGAGGAAAATACAACATCGTTCAAAAACAGCTGTTGACTCTCAAATGAGAATCGTTATGATTATCACAACTGGTCGCGAGATCAGCCGATAACTGAAAGACCATTGGTTCGGACTCTCAGATTATCTCCTCATCAGGCTAATCACGGTTATTTGACCCGGCTCTTGCCGGGTCTTTTTTTGCCCGTAAGAAAGTCCTGCTAGCGAGCAATGATCAGCGGATGTCCACGTTCCGGGTGTGGCTGCACCAACACATCAAGGCCAAATACGGCTTTGAGCGGGCCGGGCAGCAAGACCTGCGCCGGCGTGTCCAACGCATGAGGACGTCCCTTTTCCAGCAGCAGAATTCGGTCGCAATAACGTGCGGCCAGGTTCAAGTCATGCAGAATCACCAGCACCGCAGCGCCTTGATCGGCAAACGTGCGTACCGCCTGCAAGACAGTGTGCTGGTGCAGCGGGTCAAGCATTGATGTCGGCTCGTCCAACAGCAACGTCTGCCCCGTCTCACCCGGCCATAACTGCGCCAAAACCCGCGCCAGATGCACACGCTGACGCTCGCCCCCGGACAGCGAGAGGTAGCTGCGACCAATCAGGTGCACGACATCCGCCGCCTGCAACGCGGCCTCAATGATTTCATCATCACGTACTCGCCCGGTTTGATGGGGCAGGCGCCCCATGCCAACCACCTCTTCGACGCGAAAGGCAAAATCCAGGGTCGAGGACTGGGGCAGCACGGCCAGGCGCTGGGCGCGTTGCGCGCCGCTCCAGTGATTCAACTCCTGCTGGTCCAGCCACACCTTGCCCTGGTCGGGCTGCAACTCACCGCACAACGCACCGAGCAAGGTACTTTTGCCGGCGCCATTCGGGCCCAGTACACCGAGCACCTCACCCGGCAACAGCGCCAGGGTGACATCCGCCAATACGGTTGTGCGACCCCGACGCACCTGCAGCGCCTCTACTCGCAGCATCAGGCGCGCCCCCGCAACAAGAGATAAAGAAAAAACGGCGCGCCGATAAACGCCGTCACAATCCCGATCGGCAATTCAGCCGGTGCCAGCGCCAGGCGAGCCACCAGATCGGCAAACAACAGCAGACTCGCACCCGCCAATATCGAGGCGGGCAGCAACACCCGATGGTCGGGACCGGCCAGCAATCGCACCAGATGGGGCACCACCAACCCGACAAACCCGATCATCCCCGCCGCCGCCACCGCTGCGCCTACGCCGAGCGCCGTACAAAACACCAGTTCACGCTTGAGCCCTTCGACATCAATGCCCAGGTGCCCAGCCTCGGACTCGCCCAGCAACAGCGCATTCAACGCCTTCGCGCGGCGCGGCAACCACAGCGCCACCGCCGCGCTCACCAGCAATAAAGGCCACAACCGCGAATAACTGGCGCCGTTCAGGCTCCCCAGGTTCCAGAAGGTCAAGGTGCGCAAGGTGGCGTCGTCCGCCAGATAAGTGAACAGGCCTACCGCAGAACCGGCCAAAGCGGTCAGGGCGATGCCGGCCAGCAGCATAGTCGCCACATTGGTTTGCCCGTTTCGCCGGCCCAGGCGGTAAACCAGCGCCGTCACGCCCAAGCCGCCGAGGAATGCACACAACGACAACAGATAAGGGCCGACCGCATCCGGCAAGCCGCCGAACAGCGAACCGCCAACAATCGCAACCGCCGCGCCCAGCGCAGCACCGCTGGACACACCCACCAACCCGGGATCGGCCAACGGGTTGCGAAACAAACCCTGCATCGCCACGCCCGACAAGGCCAGCACGCCACCGACAGCCAGGCCCAGCAAGGTGCGCGGTAAACGGATCTGCCCGAGGATCAGCTCCGCCTGCTCCAACCCTTGAGGGTCAATCGGCAAGCCCATCAAACGCAAAGCGGCCCTGAGCGTATCCAGCAACGGCAGGCTGACAGGGCCCAGGGCCAACGAAAGCCAGATCGCCAGGACACATAACAATGCCAAGCCAATAAACAGGGTCTTGGGTCTGACCAACGTCGTCATGGGGCGGATTCAGCCTGAGACGGATAAAACCCGGCAGACAGTTTCACCAGGCTTTGCGGCAGACGCGGTCCGAGCCCGCCCACCAACAGGGTTGGGTCCAGTTCAAACACGCGGCCATTTTTGGCGGCAGGCGTTGCGGCCAGGATCGGATTTTCCTTGAACAACGCCGCACGCGCCGCCTCGCCGGTCAGGGCCCGATCAGCAAACACCAGCACATCCGGACTCAAACCCGCCAGCGACTCGGCCGAGAACGGCTTGTAACCGGTGTGGGTCGCCAGGTTATGCCCGCCCGCCTGTTGTAATAGCCAATCCGCCGCCGTGTCCTTGCCGGCGATCAGCGGCTTGCCCCCCGCGTGGCCGAGCAGCAGCAACACACCCGGCGCCTGTTGCGTGCTCTGCGCCTTGACGACCGCGCTTTTTTGCTGATTCAGCGCTTGCTCGTACCCACTAAACAATTGGCGAGCCTTGGCCTCATTGCCCAGCAACCTGCCCAAATGCTCAAGGTTGCCCTTGAGGGTCGGCAAATCCGGCTGCGCGGAGAACATCTCCACCTGCACACCCGCGCCGCGTACCTGCGCCAGCACCGGTGGCGGGCCCATTTCTTCGGTGCCGATGAGTACCTGCGGGCGCAAGCTAAGAATGCCTTCAGCCGACAATTGCCGCTGATAACCGATACTGGGCAGCGCCTTGACCGACTCGGGATGCTGACTGGTAGTGTCCACCCCTACCAGCTTCGACTCGCCGCCCAGGGCGGCCACCCATTCGGTCAGCGCGCCACCGGCACTCACCCAGCGTTGTGGCAGTTCCGAGGCGTGCGCCCCTGGGTTGACCAGCAGTCCGACAACAAGCGCGATAGCGCTGGTACACAGGCGCATAACAGGGTTTCCTTCCAAGGGGCGAAGCCGCTCCGGCACTCATTGATGTGACAGATAAACGCTGCCGGGCATCGTACTGAGCGCAAGATCAACTGACGGACGAAGCCGGCATTTGATAATTGTTTTCATTTGGACGTCAAGGCACTTGAGGATTGAAATGAAATTTGTCTGCCCCTCCGATACCCTCGCGCCCGACAGCAGCCTCGGCTTTGAAATAGACGGATGCAAACTGTTGGTCGTACGCCGCGATGGCATTGCCTACTTCTATATCAACCGCTGCCCTCATCGCGGTATCCCGCTGGAATGGCAGCCTGATCGCTTCCTCGATGACAGCGCCAGCCTGATCCAGTGCGCCACCCACGGTGCGTTATTCCTCATCGAAAGTGGCGAGTGCATCGCCGGGCCCTGCGCAGGTCAAAGCCTCACCGCCCTGCCCGGCCGCGAAGACGAACGCGGTCTTTGGGTGCAACTCTAGTCGCCGAGCAGCACCTGGAGTCTGCGGTCTACCACGATTTCTTCGTGGGTCACCCTCACCCCGTAGGCCAGCACCTCGACGCCCGCCGCCTTGGCCTCACGCAGGGCGCCAGCATAGCCGGCGTCGATTTCCACGGCAGGCCTCACCGCTTCGATCCCGGAAAGATTCACGCAATACAGTTGCACCGCACGCACCCCGCTGCGAGCCAGGTGTGCCAGTTCGCGCAAGTGTTTCGCGCCACGCTGAGTCACCGCGTCGGGAAACGCCGCCACCGCCGAACCGTCAAACCCCAACGTGACGCTTTTGACTTCGACATACGCCGCCCCCTCCTGATATTCCAGGCGAAAGTCGATCCGGCTTTTCTCCTGACCGTACGGCACCTCTCGCTTCAGCGCGGTAAACCCGTTGAGCTCGCTGATCACCCCGGCGCGCAGCGCCTCCTCGACCAATTGATTGGCACGCGCCGTATTCACGCACGCCAGCCGGCCCTGAGGGGTTTCGGCAATTTCCCAGGTGCCGGGCAACTTGCGCTTGGGGTCATCGGAACGGCTGAACCAGACCTGCCCGCCCTCGACCATGCAATTGAGCATCGAACCGGTGTTCGGACAGTGAATAGTGAGCAACTCGCCGGTAACGGTCTCGATATCGGTGAGAAAACGCTTGTAGCGGCGAATCAGCCGCGCTTCTTCAAGGGGAGGATAAAAGCGCATCAGCCTTGCCAGCTCCGCAAGCCACGGGCGATGCGTTCCACCGCCTCCTGCAGGCGATCGAGGTTTTGCGTGTAGGCAAAACGCACGTGATGACCGGCCTGGTAGCGGCCAAAATCCAGTCCCGGCGTAAATGCCACGTGTTCGGTCTCGAGGAAATGCCGGCAGAACGCAAAGGCATCGCCGCCGAATGCGCTGATATCGGCGTACAAATAAAACGCCCCTTCCGGCTCCACCGCGATACCAAAGCCAAGTTCGCGCAGGGCCGGCAGCAGGAAATCACGGCGGCGGCCGAACTCGGCGCGACGCGCTTCCAGAATGCTCAGGGTTTGTGGGGTAAAGCAGGCAAGCGCAGCATGCTGGGCCATGCTCGGCGCGCTGATGTAGAGGTTTTGCGCCAGCTTCTCCAAATCCGCCACCGCATCGGGGGGCGCCACTAGCCAACCGAGGCGCCAGCCGGTCATCCCGAAATACTTGGAAAAACTATTCAGGACAAACGCCTCATCATCGACCTCAAGCACGCTGGCGGCATCAGTGCCGTAGGTCAGGCCGTGATAGATCTCATCCACCACTAGGTGCCCATTGCGCGCCTTGATTGCACTGGACAACCCGGCCAGTTCGTCCCGCGTGAGCAGGGTGCCGGTAGGGTTGGCCGGCGATGCGACAAGGGCGCCTACGCTGTCCTGATCCCAGTGTTTGGCCACCAGCTCGGCGTTCAGTTGATAACGCACGTCCGGCCCAACCGGCACCAGTTGAGCGGCACCCTCCACCAGGCGCAGAAAGTGTCGATTGCAGGGATAGCCGGGGTCCGCCAACAGCCAGTGCTTGCCAGGATCGACCAGCAAGCTGCTGGCCAATAACAAGGCGCCGGAGCCACCGGGCGTAATCAGAATACGCTCAGGGTCTACGTTCAACCCGTAGCGCTGCTGATAAAACCCGCTGATGGCCGCACGCAACTCGGGCAACCCACGGGCGGCGGTATAGCGTGTCTTGCCATTGGCCAGCGCGGCCTGGCCGACCTGGATGATGGGCTCGGCAGTGGTGAAGTCCGGCTCACCGATTTCCAGGTGAATCACATCCAGGCCCGCCGCCTGCAGCTCATTGGCTCGCGCCAGCAACGCCATGACATGAAACGGTTCGATGGCGCGGCTGCGCGCACTGTAGGGCTGGGCCATTAGCCTTCCTTAAAGCGTGAGAACAAAGTCAGGATTCTACCGAACCCTTGCGTTAATACATGCTCTATTGCCTGTTCGGCCGCCCCACATGGGCCAGCACGTGCCAGCAAAACGACTAAAATAAACCTTCGAGGCGCTCCACGCCTAACCATGGCGGGCTGCAGCGGTTGGCAGCCCTGTCGAGATGCCTCGACAACCGGGAGTGGCGCACCCCGAATCTATCTGGTAAGTTCGCCCGCTTGCAGCCGCAGGGCCGGCAGGTGTCGGTGACGTTGCAATCCTGCGCAATGGATTAGAAGAGTGAGAGGCGGTCTATTCATGTCCACCCAAGCAAAGCAACAGCAGACTCAAGGCCTCGGCGGCTTCGACCCTTATGTGGAAAAAAAGGGCGAGGAGTACATGGGCGAGCCCATGCGCGAGCACTTCACCAAGATCCTGAACAAGTGGAAACAGGACTTGATGCAGGAGGTTGATCGTACCGTTGACCACATGAAGGACGAAGCAGCCAACTTCCCTGACCCGGCCGACCGTGCCAGCCAGGAAGAAGAGTTCGCTCTGGAGCTGCGCGCCCGTGATCGCGAGCGCAAGCTGATCAAAAAGATCGACAAAACGTTGCAACTGATCAAGGACGAGGAATACGGCTGGTGCGAATCCTGCGGCGTCGAGATCGGTATTCGCCGCCTGGAAGCCCGCCCAACCGCGGACCTGTGCGTAGACTGCAAGACCTTGGCTGAAATCAAGGAAAAACAGGTCGGCAAGTAATTACTGCCGAACTGAACGAATGGGGCGTGCAAACGCCCCATTTGTGTATCTGGCGTTCCTGTTTCCAGTAGTATCCGGCCCATGACAGCCTCTACCTATATAGGGCGTTTCGCCCCCACGCCCAGCGGCCATTTGCATTTCGGCTCCCTGGTCGCCGCCCTCGCCTCCTACCTCGACGCCCGCGCCAACCATGGCCGCTGGCTGATGCGCATGGAAGACCTCGACCCTCCCCGCGAAGAACCTGGCGCCCAGGCCGCGATCCTGCACGCGCTGGAAAGCTATGGCTTTGAATGGGATGGCGAGCTGGTCCGACAAAGCGAGCGGCACGAAGCCTACGCCAAGGTGCTGAACGACCTGTTCAACCATGGCCTGGCGTACGCGTGCACCTGCTCACGCAAACAGCTGGAACCCTACAACGGGATTTACCCCGGACTGTGCCGCAACGCCGGGCACGACCAGCAGGACGCCGCGATCCGCCTGCGTGTGCCCGAGCTTGCCTACCATTTTACCGACCGCGTTCAAGGCGAATTCCGACAGCACCTGGGCCGCGAGGCTGGCGATTTCGTCATCCGCCGCCGCGACGGTCTGTACGCCTATCAACTGGCGGTGGTGCTCGACGACGCCTGGCAGGGCGTGACCGACATCGTGCGCGGCGCCGACCTGCTCGATTCCACGCCGCGTCAGCTGTACCTGCAGGAATTGCTGGGCCTGCGCCAACCGCGCTACCTGCACGTGCCGCTGATCGTGCAGCCGGACGGCAACAAGCTGGGTAAATCCTACCGTTCGCCGCCGCTGACTCAGGACCAGGCCACCCCGCTGCTGCTGCGCGCCTTGCGCGCCCTCGGCCAGCAACCCGATGACGAACTGCTTCACGCCAGCCCACGGGAATTGCTGGATTGGGGCATCCGGCACTGGGATCCGCTGCTGATCCCGCGCACGCTCACTCTGGCCGAAGCGCAATTGAGTTGAAGGCGCTTGCAGCCGGCCCGGCATCCGTTACCATCGCGACAGTTTTTTAATCAGAGGCCAACATGTACATCTATCGATTGGTCCTGCTGCTGGTCGTCGGGATCTACCTGTTTTCCCCCGCCATCATGGATTGGTGGATCGACGCCACGGGCGCCTGGTATCGCCCTTATCTGCTGTGGCTGATCCTGATCGTCGTGACTTTCATCCTGCAGAGCCAAAAAGATGCCGATGAGCTTTAGCCTCACCCAGATGCTGCTGATCAGCGCCGCCTACCTGGCCGCGCTGTTCGCCGTCGCCTGGATCAGTGAGCGCGGAATGATTCCGCGGGCGATCATTCGCCATCCGTTGACCTACACCTTGTCCCTGGGCGTGTATGCCAGCGCCTGGGCGTTTTATGGCACCGTGGGCCTGGCTTACCAGTATGGCTACGGGTTTCTTTCCAGTTATCTCGGGGTGTCCGGGGCCTTTTTGCTGGCGCCGGTGCTGCTGTACCCGATCCTGAAAATCACCCGCACCTACCAGTTGTCCTCCCTGGCCGACCTGTTCGCCTTCCGCTTTCGCAGCACCTGGGCCGGCGCGCTCACCACCATCTTCATGCTGATCGGCGTGCTGCCCTTGCTGGCCCTGCAGATCCAGGCGGTAGCCGACTCCATCAGCATTCTCACCCGCGAGCCGGTGCAGCACCGCGTGGCCCTCGCCTTCTGTGCTCTGATCACGCTGTTCACGATTTTCTTCGGCTCACGGCATATAGCCACCCGCGAGAAACATGAAGGCCTGGTGTTTGCGATTGCCTTCGAGTCAGTGATCAAGCTGATCGCCATCGGCGGTGTGGGCCTGTACGCACTCTACGGCGTGTTCGACGGCCCGCAACAGCTGGAACTATGGCTGCTGCAAAACCAGACCGCCCTCGCCGCCCTGCACACGCCGCTGCAGGAAGGCCCCTGGCGCACGCTGCTGCTGGTGTTCTTCGCCTCGGCGATTGTGATGCCGCACATGTACCACATGACCTTCACCGAAAACCTCAACCCGCGCTCGCTGGTCAGCGCCAGTTGGGGCCTGCCGCTGTTCTTGTTGCTGATGAGCCTGGCGGTGCCGCTGATCCTGTGGGCCGGCCTCAAGCTTGGGGCCACCACCAACCCGGAATACTTCACCCTCGGTATCGGCATCGCCGCCAACAGCCCGGCCCTGGCGTTGCTGGCATATGTCGGCGGTTTGTCGGCGGCCAGCGGGCTGATCATCGTCACCACCCTGGCGCTGTCGGGCATGGCGCTCAACCACCTGGTGCTGCCGCTGTACCAGCCGCCGGCCGAAGGCAATATCTACCGCTGGCTAAAGTGGACGCGCCGCGCGCTGATCGTCGCGATCATCATGGCCGGTTATGGCTTCTACCTGATGCTGGGTGCCGGCCAGGACCTGGCCAATCTGGGCATCGTTGCCTTCGTCGCCACCTTGCAATTCCTGCCGGGCGTGTTGTCGGTGCTGTACTGGCCAACCGCCAATCGTCGCGGTTTTATCGCCGGGCTGCTGGCGGGTATCCTCGTATGGGTGGTGACCATGCTGCTGCCGCTGGTCGGCAACCTCCAGGGCTTCTATATCCCGCTGCTGAACATGATCTACGTGCTCGACGACACCAGCTGGCACATGGCGGCGATTGCCTCGCTGGCGGCCAACGTGCTGATGTTCACGCTGATCTCGCTGTTCACCAATGCCAGCCCAGAAGAAACCAGCGCTGCCGAAGCCTGCGCGGTGGACAACGTACGCCGCCCGCAACGCCGCGAATTGCACGCGGCCTCGCCCCAGGAGTTCGCCACCCAACTGGCCAAGCCGCTGGGTGCCAAGGCGGCGCAGAAGGAAGTCGAACAGGCGTTGCGCGACCTCTACCTGCCCTTCGACGAACGCCGCCCCTATGCCCTGCGCCGCCTGCGCGACCGTATCGAAGCCAACCTGTCCGGCCTGATGGGCCCCAGCGTGTCCCAGGACATGGTGGAAACCTTCCTGCCTTACAAGGCCGGCGGCGAAAACTACGTGACCGAAGACATCCACTTCATCGAGAGCCGGCTGGAGGACTACCACTCGCGCCTCACGGGCCTAGCCGCAGAACTCGACGCCCTGCGCCGTTACCACCGCCAGACCTTGCAGGAGTTGCCGATGGGCGTGTGCTCCCTGGCCAAGGATCAGGAGATCCTGATGTGGAACAAGGCCATGGAAGAACTCACCGGCATTGCCGCGCAACGGGTGGTGGGCTCGCGCCTCAATACGCTCGGCGATCCGTGGAAAGAGTTGTTGCAGGGTTTTATCAACCTGCCCGACGAGCACTTGCACAAGCAGCACCTGGCGCTCGACGGCCAGACCCGCTGGCTCAACCTGCACAAAGCCGCCATCGACGAACCCCTGGCCCCCGGCAACAGCGGCCTGGTGCTGCTGGTGGAAGACCTGACCGACACCCAGATGCTGGAAGACAAGCTGGTGCACTCCGAGCGCCTGGCCAGCATTGGGCGACTCGCCGCCGGCGTGGCCCACGAGATCGGCAACCCGATTACCGGTATCGCGTGCCTGGCGCAAAACCTGCGCGAAGAGCGTGAGGAAGACGGCGAAATCACCGAGATCAGCGGACAGATCCTTGAGCAGACCAAGCGCGTGTCGCGCATCGTGCAGTCGCTGATGAGCTTTGCCCATGCCGGCGCCCATCAGAATCAGGACGAGGCGGTGTGCCTGGCCAAAGTAGCCCAGGATGCCATTGGGCTGCTGGCCTTGAACCGGCGCAATTTCGAGGTACAGTTCTTCAACCTGTGCGACCCGGAACACTGGGTCGACGGCGATTCACAACGCTTGGCCCAGGTATTGATCAACCTGCTGTCCAACTCCCGCGACGCAACGCCCGCCGGCGGTGCGGTGCGGGTCAAGACCGAGGCTTTCGAGCACACGGTCGACCTGATCGTGGAGGACGAAGGCAGCGGCATTCCACAGAACATCATGGACCGACTGTTCGAACCTTTCTTCACCACCAAGGACCCCGGTGAAGGCACCGGTCTGGGCCTTGCGCTGGTCTATTCCATCGTTGAAGAGCATTATGGACAAATCACCATCGACAGCCCGGCTGACCTTGAAAGCCAACGCGGCACCCGTATACGGGTGACCTTGCCGCGTCATGTCGAAGCGACGTCCGCTGTGAACTGAGACCGTCGAGAGAATTGAATCAATGCCGCACATTTTGATCGTCGAAGACGAAACCATCATCCGCTCTGCCTTGCGTCGCCTGCTTGAGCGCAATCAGTACCAGGTCAGCGAAGCCGGCTCGGTGCAGGAAGCGCAGGAGCGATTCAGCATTCCCACGTTCGACCTGATTGTCAGCGACCTGCGCCTGCCCGGCGCACCGGGCACCGAGCTGATCAAGCTGGGCCAGGGCACTCCGGTGCTGATCATGACCAGCTACGCCAGCCTGCGTTCGGCCGTGGACTCCATGAAGATGGGCGCGGTGGACTACATCGCCAAGCCGTTCGACCACGACGAGATGCTCCAGGCCGTGGCGCGCATACTGCGTGACCGTCAGTCGGCTGGCAGCACACCGGCCGAACCGCGCCCTGCCGGCAAAACCGCCGAAAAGCCGGGCGTCGACAACAGCAACGGCGAGATCGGCATCATCGGCTCTTGCCCGCCCATGCAGGATCTGTACAGCAAGATCCGCAAAGTGGCGCCCACCGACTCCAACGTGTTGATCCAGGGTGAGTCCGGTACCGGTAAAGAACTGGTGGCCCGTGCACTGCACAACCTGTCCAGGCGCGCCAAGGCCCCGATGATCTCGGTGAACTGCGCGGCGATCCCCGAATCCCTGATCGAGTCCGAACTGTTCGGCCACGAAAAAGGCGCGTTCACCGGCGCCAGCGCCGGGCGTGCGGGCCTGGTGGAGGCGGCGGATGGCGGCACCTTGTTCCTTGACGAGATTGGCGAGCTGCCACTGGAAGCACAGGCACGGTTGCTGCGGGTATTGCAGGAAGGCGAGATTCGACGCGTCGGCTCGGTGCAGTCGCAGAAGGTCGATGTGCGCCTGATCGCCGCGACCCACCGGGATCTCAAGAGCCTGGCCAAGATCGGCCAGTTCCGCGAAGACCTGTATTACCGCCTGCACGTAATCGCTCTCAAGCTGCCCGCCCTGCGTGAACGTGGCGCCGACGTCAACGAGATCGCCAATGCGTTCCTGCTGCGCCAGAGTGCGCGCATCAACCGTACCGATCTGACGTTTGCCCCGGACGCCGAGCAGGCGATTCGGCACTACTCGTGGCCAGGTAACGTGCGCGAACTGGAGAACGCAGTGGAGCGTGCTGTCATCCTGTCGGAGAGCCCGGTGATTTCCGCCGAGCTACTGGGTATCGATATCGAACTAAGTGATCTGGAGGATGACGACTTCATCGGTCTGGCGCCGCAATCGGGCGGGAGCAACACCAGTCATGAGCCGACTGAAGATCTGTCACTGGAAGATTACTTTCAGCATTTCGTGCTCGAACACCAGGACCACATGACCGAGACCGAACTGGCGCGCAAGCTGGGTGTGAGCCGCAAATGCCTGTGGGAACGGCGTCAGCGCCTGGGCATTCCGCGGCGCAAGACCGGCGTCGCCAGCGAGAGTTGAGGGGGCGGTCTCACAGGTAACACCCTCAGATGTGAAAAAACTGTTACCGCAGATATTTCGCGTAACAAAAGCCGGGGCTTACGGTAACGAAGCCCCGGCTTTTTTTCGTCCGCCAAAAACCTGAAAGCGCTTCAACCCCCTGACTTTACTGGGCGGCGCAAAAGTTGGCACGCACCCTGCTATATGCTTAGTACAAAAACAATAACAAGCTCTGAACAAGACAATAAAAATAAGACGAATCGACTCACGCATAACAAAAACAACACGGCGGAGGCGCAGCTAACTGATTCTTTTGGAGAGGCGTTGCATTTGGGGCTTGCCCCGCAACCAGGCCGAGAACAACAAAAACTGCCCTAAGGCAGAGCCTGAACTGGTTGGATCGTAGATCAGCAACACAGCGACCAAAGCAATCCGTTTGCTCTTGGCTCCCGATTGGGAGTGTCATGAAGGTGAAGCTTCCTGACGAGGGCGATCAATAAAAACAAGAAGCCCGACACCAATAATAAAAATAGAGTACGCAACTACTTCTGGGGGAGCTTCGGCTCCCCTTGTAGTTTCCGCGATTTATGCCTCCCGGCAGTCGTTTGAAGCTTTCAGAGCAACGCTTGCAGCTTGTTCCTACACCATCCCCTGACTAAATGCTAGAATCCCGGCCCATCATGCGGTCATTCTTCGTTATGGCCGAACATTCCTTCAAACAGTGCATCCCATGCTGAAGAAGTTGTTCCAGTCATTCCGTTCTCCCGTGCGTCGTACGCAACACATTCGCAGCACGCCTGAAGTGCTTAACAGCAATCAGCATTCATTGCAGCGCGCTCAGTTCAGCCGCTACGCGGTGAACATCGTCGAACGTTTGCAGAACGCCGGCTACCAGGCCTATCTGGTGGGCGGCTGCGTACGTGACATGCTGCTTAATATCACACCCAAGGATTTCGACGTCGCCACCAGCGCCACGCCGGAGCAAGTGCGTGCCGAGTTTCGCAATGCGCGCATCATCGGGCGCCGCTTCAAGCTCGTGCACATTCACTTCGGCCGCGAAATCATCGAGGTCGCGACCTTCCGTGCCGGTCATCCGCAAAACGATGAAGAGGAAGACACCAACCAGTCCTCCCGCAACGAAAGCGGGCGCATCCTGCGCGATAACGTCTACGGCACCCTGGAAGAAGACGCGCAGCGCCGCGACTTCACTATCAATGCCCTGTATTACGATCCGGTCAGCGAGCGCATCCTCGATTACGCCAATGGCGTGCCCGATATTCGCAACAACCTGATCCGCCTGATCGGTGAACCGACGCAGCGCTACCAGGAAGACCCGGTGCGCATGCTGCGGGCCGTGCGCTTTGCCGCCAAGCTGAATTTCGGCATCGAGAAACACACTGCCGCACCGATTCGCGAACTGGCCCCGATGCTGCGCGAAATCCCTTCGGCGCGGCTGTTCGAAGAAGTGCTCAAGCTGTTCCTTTCGGGTTATGCGGCCGACACTTTTGAGATGCTCGTCGACCTGCAGCTGTTCGATCCTCTGTTTCCGGCCAGCGCCGAAGCCTTGGAATACAACCCGACGTACACCCATACCCTGATCAGCGAAGCGCTGGCCAACACCGACCTGCGCATCAAGCAGAACAAACCGGTCACCCCGGCATTCCTGTTTGCCGCGCTGTTGTGGCCAGCCTTGCCAAAACGCGTGCTGCGCCTGCAGGACCGTGGCATGCCGCCGATTCCGGCGATGCAGGAAGCCGCTCACGAGCTGATCACCGAGCAATGCCAGCGCATCGCAATCCCGAAGCGCTTCACCATTCCCATCCGCGAGATCTGGGACATGCAGGAGCGCCTGCCACGCCGCAGTGGCAAACGCGCCGACATGCTGCTGGACAACCCGCGCTTCCGTGCCGGCTACGACTTCCTGCTGCTGCGCGAAAGCGCCGGCGAGCAGACCGACGGCCTGGGAGAATGGTGGACCGATTACCAGGACGCCAACGACAGCGGGCGCCGCGACATGATTCGTGACCTTGGCAGCAAAGGCGATGGTGAAGGCGTGGCGCCCAAAAAGCGTCGGCGCAGTAGCAGCAGCAAGCGCAAACGCAGCGGCACCGATGCCTCGGGCGCCTCAGGCGAATAAACGTGGAACGTATCTACATCGGCATGGGCAGCAACCTCGCTGCCCCGGATCAGCAACTGCGCAGCGCTATCGAGGCGCTGGCGCAGTTGCCAGGCACCACCGTCGCCGGTGTCTCCGCCTTCTACCAAAGTGACTCCCTGCTCCCGGGCCAGCCGCGCTACACCAACGCGGTGGCCGCCCTGAACAGCAGCCTTGCGCCCCTGGAACTGCTGGATGCGTTGCAAGCCATCGAGAACGATCAGGGCCGCGAGCGCCTTGAGCGCTGGGGGCCACGCACACTCGACCTGGACATCCTGCTGTTTGGCGATCACGTTATCGACGAGCCTCGTCTGAAGGTGCCGCATTACCAAATGCACTTGCGCGCGTTTGTGCTCTATCCGCTGGCCGAATTGGCCCCGGCAAATTTCCATTTACCGGACGGCCAGCCTTTAAGCCACTTGCTGGCAACTTGCCCGTTCGAAGGCCTGGAACGCATTCCCCAGAACTGACTCGGTCAATGTGGGAGCTGGCTTGCCTGCGAAGGCATCGACCCGGTCCAACGGAAGACCGAGGTGCTTGCATCACAGGCAAGCCAGCTCCCACCTATGATCTCCACCGCCTTCAACCTGCTGAATCGCATCAGTAACAGGGGTAACACCGCCCTCGTAACAATGCGGTAACACATCCAATTGACTTCCCGTGTCCTCCTCACGACTATAGGCGTCCCGCTGCCGCCAACCCGGCAATGAAGGGCGCAATCCAGGCCTTATAAGCACTGCTCTCAAGACGGTGCGCCTGTATAAACGAAGACTCACGCGCGTTACTCGCTGTTTCCAAGCGCCTGAACGAGGACCCTTTCGATGCCAGACATTACCCTGACCACCTTGCAGAGCCTCAAGCTCAAAGGTGAAAAAATCACCATGCTGACCTGCTATGACGCCACATTCGCCAACGCCTGCTGCCAGGCAGGCGTCGAAGTGCTGCTGGTAGGTGACTCCCTGGGCATGGTTCTTCAAGGGAATGACAGCACGCTCCCCGTCACCACCGATGAACTCGCCTACCACACCGCCAGCGTCAAGCGCGGTAACAAAGGCGCGTTCATCATCGCTGACCTGCCGTTCATGGACTACGCCACCGTCGAACAGACGTTCCTCAACGCTGGCAAGTTGATGCGCGCCGGTGCGCACATGGTCAAGGTCGAAGGCGCGCTGTGGCTCGCCGAGTCGATCCGTCTGCTGGCCGAGCGCGGCGTACCGGTGTGCGCTCACATGGGCCTCACGCCGCAGTCGGTGAACCTCCTCGGCGGTTACAAGGTGCAGGGTCGCAACGAAGCCCAGGCGCGCCAGATGCGGGCTGATGCCATCGCCCTGGAGCAAGCCGGCGTTGCCATGATCCTGCTTGAATGCGTGCCCAGCGAACTGGCCGCAGAAATCACCCAGGCTGTCAGCGTGCCGGTCATCGGCATTGGCGCGGGCTGCGCCACCGACGGCCAGGTGCTGGTGTTGCACGACATGCTCGGCTTGTCGATTACCGGTCGCGTGCCCAAGTTCGTGAAGAACTTCATGGCCGGCCAAGACAGCATTCA
Organism: Pseudomonas trivialis; assembly: GCF_036864995.1. Lineage (NCBI taxonomy): Bacteria > Pseudomonadati > Pseudomonadota > Gammaproteobacteria > Pseudomonadales > Pseudomonadaceae > Pseudomonas > Pseudomonas trivialis. The sequence goes on from NZ_CP142151.1 coordinate 4,557,970, forward strand.
CGCAGCCTTGAGCGCGTACGTCGCCGAAGTCAAAGGCGTGACCTTCCCCGCCGCCGAACACGGATTTTCTGCATGAACACCGTAAAAACCCTGCGTGAACTGCGCGCTGCTGTAACCCACGCCCGCAGCGCTGGCAAGCGCATCGGCTTCGTGCCGACCATGGGCAACCTGCACGAAGGCCATGCCACCCTGGTGACAAAGGCCGTGCAGCAAGCCGACTTCGTGGTCGCGAGTATCTTCGTCAACCCGCTGCAATTCGGCGCCAATGAAGACCTGGACAAATACCCCCGCACCCTCGCCGCCGACCAGGAAAAACTACTGCAGGCCGGCTGCAATTTGCTGTTCGCACCGACCGTCGAGGAAATGTACCCCGCAGGCATGAGCGGCCAGACCCGCGTCAGCGTCCCGCACCTCTCCGAAGGCCTTTGTGGTGCCAGTCGTCCCGGGCACTTCGAAGGCGTCGCCACGGTGGTCAGCAAGTTATTCAACATGGTGCAGCCGGACATCGCCGTGTTTGGCCAGAAGGACTACCAGCAACTGGCGGTGATCCGCGCCATGGTGCATGACCTGAACATGCCGATCCAGATCATCGGCGAGCCCACCGTACGCGCCGAAGACGGCCTGGCGCTGTCATCACGCAACGGTTTTCTCTCCGAGCAGGAACGCGCCATCGCCCCGGTGCTGTATCGCAGCCTCAGCCGCATCGCTGCGGCCATCAAGGCCGGCGACCATGACTTCGCCAGCCTGCGTGCCGAACAGGTGCGGCAGATCGAAGCCGCCGGGTTGCGCCTGGATTACCTCGAAGTGCGCCAGGGTGTGCATTTGCGCCCCGCCACAGCGCAGGACAAGGACATTGTGATTCTGGTCGCGGCGTTCCTGGGCAGCACCCGGCTGATCGACAACCTGCACTTGAACCTCAACTGACCCCGCCCAGGCAGCCCGCCGGTTGCCCTGATCGCCGTGCCGGTATAAAAAAGTACCGGCCACGGCGCAGACAAAGCCAAGACATATCGACACGCTAGGTTTAATGTAATCGCCCGGCGCTAAGGTTAGCGCTGTCCGCAACCCAATTGTTGCGACAAGACTGGACGTTCCGGGCTTTGAAGTGTCCTAAAGGCAGTCCCCGTAATAAAAGGAAACCCGCAGCGATGGCGTACTACCGCACTCCTCATGACGTTACCGCGCTGCCCGCCTGGCAAGCGCTCAATCAACATCGCCAAGCCATGCAGGATTTCAGCATGCGCGAAGCCTTTAATGCCGATCCGCAGCGCTTTTCCCAGTTCACCCTGAGCAGCTGCGGGCTTTTCCTCGATTACTCGAAGAACCTGATCACCAGCCAAACCCGTGACCTGCTGGTGGGCCTGGCCGATGAAGTGGGCCTCAAGGACGCGATCAACGCGCTGTATGCCGGCGAACCGGTCAACTCCTCCGAAGGCCGCCCTGCCCTGCACACCGCCCTGCGCCGCCCGGTAGGCGACAAGCTGTCGGTGAACGGCGTGAACATCATGCCGGACGTGCACAAGGTGCTGAACCAGATCACTGACCTGGTCGGCCGCATTCACGACGGCCTGTGGCGCGGCTACACCGAAAAGCCGATCACCGACGTGGTGAACATTGGCATCGGTGGTTCGTTCCTCGGCCCGGAGCTGGTCTCCGAGGCGCTGTTGTCTTACGCCCATAAGGGCGTGCGTTGCCACTACCTGGCGAATATCGACGGCAGCGAGTTCCACGAGCTGACCATGAAGCTGCGCGCCGAGACCACGCTGTTTATCGTCTCGTCAAAATCGTTCAACACCCTGGAAACCCTGAAAAACGCCCAAGCCGCCCGCGCCTGGTATCTGGCCCAGGGTGGCTCGGAAGCCGAGCTTTACCGCCACTTCATCGCCGTGTCGAGTAACAACGCGGCGGCGGTGGCCTTTGGTATTCGCGAAGAAAACATCTTCCCGATGTGGGACTGGGTTGGCGGCCGTTATTCGCTGTGGTCGGCCATTGGTCTGCCCATCGCCCTCGCCATCGGCATGTCCAACTTCAAGGAACTGCTGTCGGGTGCCTACACCATGGACCAGCATTTCCTGACCGCTCCGTTCGAGCAGAACATGCCGGTGCTGCTGGGCCTGCTGGGCGTGTGGTACGGCAACTTCTGGGGAGCGCAGAGCCATGCGATCCTGCCGTACGACCACTACCTGCGCAACATCACCAAACACCTGCAACAGTTGGACATGGAATCCAACGGCAAGAGCGTGCGCCAGGACGGTACGCCCGTGGTCACCGACACCGGCCCGGTTATCTGGGGCGGCGTGGGCTGCAACGGCCAGCATGCGTACCACCAACTGCTGCACCAGGGCACCCAACTGATTCCGGCCGATTTCATTGTGCCGATTGTCAGCTTCAACCCGGTGTCCGACCACCATCAATGGCTCTACGCCAACTGCCTGTCGCAAAGCCAGGCACTGATGCTCGGCAAGACCCGCAGCGAAGCCGAAGCCGAGCTGCGCGACAAAGGCATCGCAGAGGACGAAGTGCAGAAGCTGGCCCCGCACAAGGTGATCCCGGGCAACCGTCCGAGCAACACCATTGTGGTCGAACGCATCAGCCCGCGTCGTCTCGGCGCGCTGGTGGCTATGTATGAGCACAAGGTGTTCGTGCAGAGCGTGATCTGGGGCATCAACGCCTTCGACCAGTGGGGTGTGGAGCTGGGCAAGGAGCTGGGCAAGGGTGTTTACAACCGCCTGACCGGCGCCGAAGAAACCTCGGCCGAGGACGCGTCCACCCAAGGCCTGATCAACTACTTCCGCGGTCGTCATCGCGGCTGATACCTGCCTCAACGCGACCCCGGCCTGCTCAGGCCGGGGTTAGCTGTTAAACTCCCCGCCCCTGTTTTCCTCATTTACAGCAAGGCGCGCTCCATGTCCCCCCTGAACCAGGCGCTGCGCGCCGCCCTCGATCATCGCCAAGACCTGATCAACGAACTGCACGCCCAGGGCACCGACTGCTATCGGCTGTTTCACGGCAGCCAGGAAGGCGCCGGCGGCCTGACTATCGACCGCTATGGCCCGCAATTGCTGGTGCAAAGCTTTCATCAGTCGCTGGACACCGCAGACCTGCTGGATCTACATCAACAGATCAATCAGTTCATCGGCCTGGAATTGCTGCTGGTGTACAACGACCGCTCCCGTGGCAACTCGCGCATCGACCGTGACGATACGGTGTATCGCGCCGAGCCGGCGGCGCTGGAGGATCTGATCGGTCACGAATGGGGCCTCAACTATCGCGTACGCGGGCGCCACGCCGGGCAGGACCCGCTGTTGTTCCTGGACCTGCGCAACACCCGTGGCTGGGTCAAGGCGCACAGCGCCGGCAAAAGCGTGCTGAACCTGTTCGCCTACACCTGCGGTGTTGGCTTGAGCGCGGCGGCCGGCGGTGCCCGCGAGGTGTGCAACCTGGACTTTGCCGAGGGCAACCTGGCGGTCGGTCGCGAGAACGGTCTGCTGAACCCGCAATTGCCGACCATGGAGTTTGTGCAGTCCGATTACTTTCCGGCGATTCGCCAACTGGCCGGCCTGCCCATCACCCAGCGGCGCGGCCACACACTGCCAGCTTACCCGCGTCTGGAGCAACGCCAGTACGACCTGGTGCTGCTCGATCCGCCCGCCTGGGCCAAGAGTGCGTTCGGCACGGTGGATCTGCTGCGCGACTATCAGAGCCTGCTCAAGCCGGCGTTGCTGGCAACCGCCGACAATGGCGTGCTGATCTGCTGCAACAACCTGGCAAAAGTGGGCATGGACGATTGGCGTGAGCAGGTGCTGCGCTGTGCCGAAAAAGCCGGGCGACCGGTACGCGACTGGCAAATCATGACGCCGGGAGCCGACTTTCCGTCGCAGGATCAACAGCCACCACTGAAGACCCTGATCCTGCAGTTGTAGTCCTTTTCCCAATAGGCTCGGTGCTTCGGAACCGATAACCCGTGCCATACTCCAAGGCACTCCTGTTCGATATAGATGGCGTCGCCCATGTCCAAAGGATTGATCCGCGCCATTGGCGCACTGCTGACCGCACTGGCTCTGTACAGCTTGCTGGGTTTTCTGATTCTGCCGGGCATCGCGCTTCGTATTGCCAACCAGCAACTGGCCCATTACGCCACGGTGCCGGCAAGACTGGAGCGTATCGAACTCAACCCGTTCAGCCTGGAAGTGACTGCCTGGGGCCTGAAAGTCGGCGAACCAGGCAAGGAGCAGGTCGGTTTTGAACGCCTCTATGCCAACCTGCAACTCGACAGCCTGTGGACCCGCGCGCTGCACCTGGCGGATGTGCAGCTGGACCAGCCCAAGACCGAGCTGCTGTTCGACAAGTCCGGCACATTGAACCTGGCGCAGCTGTTCAAACTGCCGCCCAGCGAGCCCACCCCGACAGACCCGGACGCCAAGCCATTCCCGCTGCGTATCGACAGCGTCAAGCTGGCCGGTGGCTACGTGCACTTTCAGGACCTGCGTCCCAGCGAACCCATCGAATTCCTTTACGACAAGCTCGACTTCGAACTGAAAAACCTCAGCACATTGCCTGAAGACAATGCCGACATGACTCTGGTGGCCGCCGGCCCTGCGGGCGGGCAAATCGACTGGAAGGGCAATTTCAGCCTGGTGCCCATCACTTCTGAAGGCACCTTGAAAGTCACCGATGGCAAGATGAAAGCCTGGTGGCCCTATGTGCGTGACGCCTTGCCGCTGGTGCTGGAAGACGGGGTGCTGAATTTCGATACGCATTACACCTTCAGCCTGACCAAGGAAACCGAACTCAAACTGACCAATACCACGGCCAGCATCGCGCCGTTTGCCATCAAGGCCCCGGATGGCCGGCCGCTTGTACGCCTGGAGCGTCTGGACGTGAGCGACACCACGGTCGACCTGGCCAGGCAGCAAGTGGTGGTTGGCAAAATCCGCAGCAACAAGCTGGAAACCTGGGCCGCTCGCGAAGCCGATGGGCAATTGGACTGGCAGAAACTGTTCGCCAGCCAGCCGAACAAACCGGCCAGGGCGCCGGAACCAGCCAGCGCTCCGGCGACAGCCGACTCGCCCAAGCCCGCCCCTGCAGCACCAAGCAAACCGTGGCAAGTGCTGCTCAAGGACGTGCAACTGCGCAACTACCAGGTGCATCTGGCTGACCGTCAGGCTCAACCCGCCGTCGCGCTGGAGTTGGGCCCGCTGAACGTCGATGTGCAGAACTTCGACAGCCTTAACCAGAAACCCTTCACCCTCAAGCTCGACAGCGGCCTGGGCAAGCAGGGCAAACTCCAGGCCAGCGGTGAGGTGAACCTCAACCCGGTCAGCGCAAGGTTGAAGGTCAACACCCAGGATATCGACCTGCGGGTGGCGCAGTCCTACATCAGCCCGTTCATCCGCCTGGAACTGCGCAGCGGCATGCTCGGCAGCAACCTGGATGTAAACCTCACCAGCACCGATCCGCTGAAGCTGCAGGTCACCGGCCGGGCGCAGGTCGACCAGTTGCACACGCTCGACACCCTCAAGACCCGCGATTTTCTCAAATGGCAGCGCCTGGTGCTGGAAGGTGTGAACTATCAGCACGGCGACAGCCTGTCGATCGACAAGGTCAACCTGCTGCAGCCCTATGCGCGTTTCATGATCAACGATGACCGCACCACCAACATTGATGACCTGCTGATTCCGCAGCCGGCCAACAGTGGCGCCAAGTCGTCGGCCAAGCCGGCAGCGAGCAAAGACAAGCCGCTGGCCATCCGAATCGGCCAGGTGGCGATCAATGACGGTTCGGCCAACTTTGCCGACTTCAGCCTCACGCCCAACTTCGCCACTGCCGTGCAGCAGCTCAACGGGCAAATCGGCACGATTGACAGTCGCCAGGGCAAACCGGCCAGTGTCGATATCAAGGGCAAGGTGGACCGCTACGCGCCGGTCACCATCAAGGGCAGCGTGAACCCGTTTGATCCGATGGCAGCGCTGGACATTGCCACCAGCTTCAAACGTGTCGAGCTGACCACGTTGACGCCCTACTCCGGGAAATTCGCCGGTTTCCGCATTCGCAAGGGCCGCTTGAACCTCGACTTGCACTACGTGATCACCAAGGGCCAGCTGAAGGCCGAGAACAAGGTGGTGGTCGAGCAATTGCAACTGGGTGAAAAAGTCGACAGCGCCGATGCCGTGGACCTGCCGATTCGCCTGGCGATTGCACTGCTCAAGGACACCAACGGCAGAATTTCCCTTGAGTTGCCGGTGAGCGGCGACTTGAATAACCCGCAATTCAGCGTGATGCCGATTGTGTGGCAGACCCTGCGCAACCTGGTAGCTCGTGCGGCCACCGCACCGTTCAAGTTCATTGGCGGGCTGGTGACAGGGGGCAGTTCAGAGGATCTGGGCAGCGTGTCTTTTGCGGCAGGCTCAAGTGACTTGGACAAAGGCACCGAAAACGCCCTGAACACACTCGCCAAAGCCCTGAAGGAACGCCCTGCCCTGCGCCTGGAAATTGAAGGCACGGCGGCAGCCAGCAGCGACGGGCCGTTCCTGGCACACGAGCGTCTGGAGCGTGAATACCAGTACAACTACTACAAGATTCTGCAGCGCCGTGGCGACAAGGTTCCCGCCCAGGCATCACTGCTGGAAGTACCGGAGAAGGAAAAGGCACCATTGCTTGAAGGCATCTATCGCACCCGCCTTAAACAGCAACCGCCCACTGAATGGAAAGGCTTGAGTGACGCCGAGCGCGCGGCAAAACTGCGCGACGGCGTGCTCACGTTCTGGAGCGCCAGTGATGTGTTGCTGCGTCAGCTGGGTCAGGATCGAGCCAGTACCATCAAGGATTACCTGGTGGACAAGGGGCAGTTGGAAGATGACCGGGTTTACTTCATCGACACTCAATTGGGGCAGGCAGAAAAAGACGGTCGCGTCGTCACACCGATGCATCTGGATGCCGAGTGACCTGAAGACCCTATAGATCCAAATGTGGGACGGGGCTTGCTCCCGATAGCGGGCTGTCAGTTGATTTATTCATCACTGACCCGCCGCTATCGGGAGCAAACCCCTCCCACTTTTTTTGACTTGTGTACATCAGCCCCATAATAAAACAGGCCCCGGCACAAGTGCCGGGGCCTGTAATGACCACATCCGTGTGGTCGGTCGCATGAACTCCAGGGTGCGTTGGGTGGATATCTGACTCACCCGCTGCCGCCATTCAGTTCAATTGAGCCGTTGAGCGTTACTCTGCTTTCAGGCCATCAGCCGAAACAGCTTTAACGCCTTTGATTTTCTTGGCGATGTTTACAGCAGTGGTTTTCTGAGCTTCAGTCACCGCTACGGTGGAAGACAGGGAAACTACGCCTTTGTTGGTTTCGACTTTGATGTCGGTACCAGGAATGCCTTTCTCAGTTACCAGATCAGCTTTGACTTTGGTAGTGATCCAAGTGTCGCTGGTAGCGCCTTTGGCGTCATGAGCTGCGCCTTTGGTCTTGTCGATGTTGTCTGCCTTGGTAGCGCCGCCAGCCAGCAGGCCGTCAGCGGAAACAGCAGTCACACCTTTGATTTTCTTGGTGATGGCTACAGCGGTCGCTTTCTGCGAGTCCGAGATAGCTACCTTGGAGGACAGGGAAACCACACCTTTGTTGGTCTCAACCATGATGTCCGAACCTGGGATGCCTTTTTCAGTCAGCAGGTCAGCTTTGACTTTGGTGGTGATCCAGGTGTCCGAAGTAGTCTCTTTAGCCTGGGTCATTTCACCGGCGGCCAAAGTCATCGGGGCTTGGGAAGTCTGAGCAAAGGCTACGTTAGCACCCATGGCCAGAGTCAGAGCGGTAGCAGTAGCGAAAGCGAACTTCTTCATACGAGTAACTCCTGTTTTATTAAAAGTCTGCGGCGCGTAAACCTTGATGCTGCAGCGTTAACAGGGATATTGCAGGCAGTGTGCCAAGTTGCAGGACGGCATTAATTCCTTTAAAAACAAAGAGTTATAAAACCTCCATTTTCCCGGAATCGTGCAACTTGCATGAAGACGCCTGGATCTGCATGCAAGTTGCGGCTTTTGTCCGTGGTGCTAAACGGCTGATCACGCTTAGCTTTCGTGGGCCCATAAAAAAAGGACTCCGAAGAGTCCTTTTTCAGCGTGAAGCCTGGGGGTGATTAAACGCCCGAGGCCTTGGCTGCTGCAACGTCCTTGATGGACAGCTTGATACGGCCGCGGTTGTCCACGTCCAGTACCAGCACTTCCACTTCCTGGCCTTCTTTCAGAATATCGGTCACTTTCTCTACGCGAGCATCGCTGAGCATGGAGATGTGAACCAGACCGTCCTTGCCCGGCAGGATGTTGACGAATGCGCCGAAGTCGACGATGCGCTCAACCTTGCCGACGTAGATCTTGCCGATCTCGGCTTCGGCAGTGATGCCCAGAACACGCTGACGCGCAGCCTCTGCAGCTTCCTTGGATTCGCCGAAGATCTTGATCGAACCGTCGTCTTCGATGTCGATCGAAGCCTTGGTCTCTTCACAGATCGCACGAATGGTCGCGCCACCTTTACCGATGACATCACGGATTTTGTCGGTGTCGATTTTCATCGCGATCATGGTCGGAGCATTTTCCGACAGCTCGGTGCGCGACTGACCAATAATCTGGTTCATCTGGCCGAGGATGTTCAGGCGCGCTTCCAGGGCTTGGCCCAGGGCGATTTCCATGATCTCTTCGGTGATGCCCTTGATCTTGATGTCCATCTGCAGCGCGGTCACACCTTTGGCGGTACCGGCTACCTTGAAGTCCATGTCGCCCAGGTGGTCTTCGTCACCCAGGATGTCGGTCAGGATGGCGAACTTCTCGCCTTCTTTAACCAGACCCATGGCAATACCGGCAACCGGTGCCTTCATCGGCACACCGGCGTCCATCAGCGCCAGGGAAGCACCGCAGACGGAAGCCATGGAGCTGGAACCGTTGGATTCGGTGATTTCCGATACAACACGGATGGTGTACGGGAACACATCGGCGGTCGGCAGCATCGCAGCGATCGAACGACGGGCCAGACGGCCGTGGCCGATTTCGCGACGACCAGCGCCACCCATGCGACCACACTCACCGACCGAGAACGGCGGGAAGTTGTAGTGCAGCATGAACGGGTCTTTTTTCTCGCCTTCCAGGGTGTCCAGCAGCTGTGCGTCACGGGCAGTACCCAGCGTCGCAACTACCAGCGCCTGAGTTTCACCACGGGTGAACAGGGCCGAACCGTGAGTCTTCGGCAGCACGCCGACTTCGATGTTCAGCGGGCGTACGGTGCGGGTGTCTCGGCCGTCGATACGTGGCTTGCCGTTAACGATGTTTTCGCGAACGGTGCGGTATTCGATTTCGCCGAAAGCGGCTTTGACTTCGCTGGACGAAGGCTGGCCTTCCTCACCGGAGAGCTTGGCAACAACCTGGTCCTTCAGCTCGCCCAGGCGAGCGTAACGATCGGCCTTGACGGTGATGGCGTAAGCCTGGGAGATCGCGTCACCGAACTCCGAGCGGATAGCGCCCAGCAATTCTGTGGCTTCCGGCGCAGCAGCCCAGGTCCAGGTCGGCTTGGCAGCTTCGGCGGCCAGTTCGGTGACAGCCTTGATGACAGCCTGGAATTCGTCATGAGCAAACAGTACCGCGCCCAGCATCTGGTCTTCGGTCAGTTCTTTGGCTTCCGATTCAACCATCAATACGGCTTCGGACGTACCGGCAACGACCATGTCCAGGCTCGAAGCTTTCTGCTGCTCGTAAGTCGGGTTCAGCAGGTAGCCGGTGCTTTCGTGGAAAGCAACGCGGGCAGCGCCGATCGGGCCGTCGAACGGAATGCCCGAGATAGCCAGGGCAGCCGAGGTACCGATCATCGCAGCGATGTCCGGATCGGTCTTCTTGCTGGTGGAAACGACGGTGCAGACAACCTGCACTTCGTTCATGAAGCCTTCGGGGAACAGCGGACGGATCGGACGGTCGATCAGTCGGGAAGTCAGGGTTTCTTTTTCGGAAGGACGGCCTTCACGTTTGAAGAAACCACCAGGGATCTTACCGGCAGCGTAAGTCTTTTCCTGGTAGTGAACGGAAAGAGGGAAGAAGCCTTTGCTTGGGTCAGCGGTCTTGGCGCCAACAACGGTCACCAGTACGGTAACGTCGTCATCAACGGTAACCAGCACTGCGCCGGAGGCTTGACGGGCGATACGGCCTGTCTCGAGGGTAACGGTCGACTGACCGAACTGGAATTTTTTGATAACCGGGTTCACGGTGTCCTACCTTCTTTGTGGCTCTTGGGGAACTTGTCTTCTTGCGAAATTCTTGGGCAATGTCGGGAATCGGCCCAACGCCTGTCCAGGGTAAAACGTGTATCCAGATAAAACTTGAGGCTGGGAGCCTGCCATGGGCCAGCGGGAATCCCACTGACACACGGCAGACAACCAACCTCTAGCGCAATCGCTTGTTAGCGACGCAGACCCAGGCGACCGATCAGAGCCTGATAACGACCCAGATCCTTGCCTTTCAGGTAGTCCAGCAGCTTACGGCGCTGGTTTACCATGCGGATCAGACCACGACGGGAGTGGTGGTCTTTACCGTTGGCCTTGAAGTGACCTTGCAGCTTGTTGATGTTGTGGGTCAGCAGTGCAACTTGCACTTCTGGCGAACCAGTGTCACCAACAGCTTGCTGATAGTCAGCTACGATTTGTGCTTTTTCTTGAACGTCGAGAGCCATGAGGCAATCCTTTTTTCAGGAAACCACCCAAAGGGTGATCTCAATAGGCCAGGGACAAATCCCTGTATCTAAAAATGAGAAGTGACCGTGCCTATTAACAGCCACCCTCGTTCGGTCATTCTGACCGAATCAGTCGACGCGGCGCTATGCGCCCGTCTTCGCTCACTTCACCGATTCCGATGAAACGACCGTTATGATCCTGTACCCGCACCATGCCGAACTTCGGGGCATCCGGGGCACGTACCGGCTGGCCGTTGAGCCAGTAGAACGCGCTGTGCTCCGAGAAGTGCAGCAATGGCCAATCGAGCAAACCGCTGTCCGATGGCATCAGGAAGCGATCAACCGCTTCGTTGCCGCCTTCGGCGTGAACCGCTTCCAACTCTTCCAGCGTGACCGTCTGAGCCAGGCTGAAGGGGCCCGCCTGGGTGCGTCGCAGTTCTGCCACGTACGCACCGCAACCAAGCTGTTCACCAATATCTTCCACGAGGGTACGGATATAGGTACCTTTGCTGCAGTCCACGGCCAGGCGCGCGGTGTCGCCTTCACAGGCGAGCAATTCCAAGCGCGCAATAGTAACAGAACGCGGTTCGCGCTCCACTACTTCGCCCGCACGTGCCAGCTTGTAAAGAGGCTGTCCATCACGCTTGAGGGCCGAGTACATCGGCGGTATCTGGCTGATTTGCCCACGAAAACCGGGTAAAGCCGCCTCGATATCAGCACGACCAACGGTCACATCACGCACCTGCAGAACATCACCTTCGGCGTCGGCCGTGGTGGTGGTCTTGCCCAGTTGCATCAGGGTTTCGTAACCCTTGTCGGAATCGAGCAGGTATTGCGAGAACTTGGTGGCCTCGCCGAAGCACAACGGCAACACGCCGGTGGCCAGGGGGTCGAGGCTGCCCGTGTGCCCGGCCTTTTCGGCATTGAGCAGCCAGCGAACCTTCTGCAACGCGGCATTGGAAGTAAAACCAATGGGCTTGTCGAGCAGAATGATGCCGCTGACGTTGCGACGGATACGTTTGACCTGAGCCACCGCTTACTCCTTGGCGTCTTCAGGTGTGGACGGGTGCTGGCTGTCTTCTGCCACGGCGCGCTCGATCAATGCTGACAGGTGCGCGCCACGCACGACGCTTTCGTCGTAGTGGAAGTGCAACTGGGGAACACTGCGCAGCTTCATTTCACGGGCCAACTGCATGCGCAGGAAACCTGCCGCCGCGTTGAGTACCTTAATGCTTTGCGCGATTTCTTCGCTGCTGTCCTGCCCCATCACGGTGATGAAGATCTTGGCGTGACCCACGTCACGGCTCACTTCAACGGCGGTAATGGTGACCAGGTCGACACGCGGGTCTTTGACTTCGCGACGGATCAATTGAGCCAGCTCGCGCTGCATCTGATCGCCGATACGCTGGGTACGGCTGTATTCTTTTGCCATGTCTTGTTACCTGTTACTGCCACACGGTGAAACCCGTGGTGTCTGAAAGCGGCAAACGCCCGGCCTGACAAAAGCCAGACCGGGCGTTGCGTTTAGAGTCCGGACACGGCGCCTGGCATTTGCATGCCGGAGCGCCGCGTGGCCCTTGAAGTGCGCGAGTTAGAGGCTGCGAGCAACCTGAACCTTCTCGTAGACTTCGATCTTGTCGCCAGGCTTGACGTCGTTGTAGCTCTTGACGCCGATACCGCATTCCATGCCGGCACGCACTTCGGAAGCGTCATCCTTGAAGCGGCGCAGGGATTCCAGCTCGCCTTCGAAGATAACGATGTCTTCACGCAGTACACGGATTGGACGGTTACGGTGCACAACACCTTCGATAACCATGCAACCGGCGATCGCGCCGAATTTCGGCGAGCGGAACACGTCACGCACCTCGGCGATACCCAGGATGTTCTCCCGAACGTCGCTGCCAAGCATGCCGGTAAGGGCTTTCTTGACGTCTTCGATGATGTCGTAGATGACGTTGTAGTAACGCATGTCCAGGCCTTCCTGCTCGACGATCTTGCGAGCGCCGGCATCGGCACGCACGTTGAAACCGAACAGGACAGCGTTGGAAGCCAGTGCCAGGTTGGCGTCGGACTCGGTGATACCACCGACACCGCCACCGACAACGCGCACTTGCACTTCGTCGTTACCCAGACCATTCAAGGCGCCGTTCAACGCTTCGAGGGAACCACGAACGTCAGATTTGAGGACGATGTTGAGCGTCTTCTTCTCTGCCTGGCCCATGTTCTCGAAGATGTTTTCCAGCTTGCCGGCGTGAGCACGGGCCAGTTTGACTTCGCGGAACTTGCCTTGACGGAACAGAGCCACTTCACGGGCTTTCTTCTCGTCGGACAGCACGCTCATCTCGTCGCCAGCGTCCGGAGTACCGTCCAGGCCGAGGATCTCGACAGGGATGGAAGGACCGGCTTCCTTGATGGGCTTGCCGTTCTCGTCGAGCATGGCACGTACACGGCCATAGTTCGAACCGACCAGCACCATGTCGCCTTGACGCAGGGTACCGTCCTGAACCAGAACGGTTGCAACCGGGCCACGACCTTTGTCGAGACGCGATTCAACCACAACACCACGACCCGGGGCCGATGGGGTTGCTTTCAACTCAAGCACTTCAGCTTGCAGCAGGACCGCTTCGAGCAGCTCGTCCACACCGGTACCGACTTTCGCCGAAACCGAGACGAATGGCGTATCACCGCCCCACTCTTCAGAAGTCACGCCGTGAACCGACAATTCGCTGCGGATGCGATCGAGATCGGCGCCCGGCTTGTCGATTTTGTTCACGGCAACCACCAGCGGAACACCGGCAGCCTTCGCGTGCTGGACCGCTTCAATGGTCTGCGGCATCACGCCGTCGTCCGCTGCAACGACCAGAATCACGATGTCGGTCGCCTTGGCACCACGGGCACGCATTGCGGTAAACGCGGCGTGACCCGGGGTGTCAAGGAAGGTGACCATGCCGCGTTCAGTTTCAACGTGGTACGCACCGATGTGCTGGGTAATACCGCCAGCTTCGCCAGCGGCTACCTTGGCACGACGGATATAGTCGAGCAGGGAAGTCTTACCGTGGTCAACGTGACCCATTACGGTCACAACGGGTGCACGGGAGAACGTCTCACCTTCAAACTTCAGGGACTCGGCCAAGGAATCTTCCAGGGCGGTGTCGCTGACCAGGGTCACTTTGTGGCCCAGCTCCTCAGCCACGAGCTGAGCAGTTTCCTGATCAAGCACCTGGTTGATAGTGGCCGGGGTGCCCAGTTTGAACATGAACTTGATGATTTCAGCCGCCTTGACCGACATCTGATTGGCGAGGTCGCCAACAGTGATGGTCTCGCCAATCTGCACATCACGCACGACAGGGCCGGTTGGGCTCTGGAAACCGTGCGCATTGCGCTTCTTCAGCTTGGCCTTGCCGCGACCACCACGACGGAAGCCATCGCTTTCTTCGTCAGTAGTACGTGGGGCAACGCGTGGCGCAGGCGCTTTCTCTTTGACCGAAGCACGATGCGGAGCGTTTTTGCGCTCGCCATCGCCACCGCCGCTGCGACGATTATTGTCGTCGGCACGTGGCTTGTCCGGGCGGCGAGGTTCGTCGCGCTTGCGGGCGTCGGCTGCCGGAGCAGGCGCAGCGGCAACCGGAGCGGCCTCACGCACAGCTTCAACAGGCGCAGCAACCGCGTCAGTGGCAGCAGGTTGCGCAGCCGCAGGCTGGCGACGCGCTTCTTCTTCGGCGCGACGCTTGGCTTCTTCTTCAGCCTTCTGACGGGCAGCATTTTCTACTGCGCGACGTTCTTCCAGATCGCGTTTGCGCTCGGCTTCGATTTCTTCCGGGCTGCGCTGTACGAAGACTTTCTTCTTGCGTACTTCAACGCTGATGCTCTTGCTACCCGCAACACGCAGGGTACTGGTGGTTTTGCGCTGCAATGTAATCTTGCGCGGTTCTTCCACTTTCGCCTTGTGGCTGCTCTTCAAGTGAGTCAGCAAAGACTGCTTCTCACTATCGCTCACACCTTCGTCGGCGGCGGTGTGCGGCAGACCTGCCTCACGCATCTGCTGCAACAGGCGCTCTACCGGTGTTTTGACCTCATCGGCCAGTTGTTTCACCGTGACTTGCGTCATGCACTTCTCTCCTCAGGCCGCGCCTAATTACTCGAACCAATGGGCTCGGGCGGCCATGATCAACTTGCCGGCACGATCTTCGTCAATGCCGTCGATGTCGAGCAGATCGTCAATAGACTGCTCGGCCAGGTCTTCGCGGGTAATTACGCCGCGCACCGCCAGTTCCATCGCCAAATCCTTGTCCATACCCTCAAGCGAGAGCAGGTCTTCGGCCGGATGGGCGTCTGCCAGCTTTTCCTCAGTAGCGATGGCTTTAGTCAACAAACGATCCTTGGCCCGAGCGCGAAGCTCGTTGACGGTGTCTTCGTCAAAGCCGTCGATGTTGAGCATTTCTTCCAACGGTACGTAGGCAATCTCTTCCAGGCTGGTGAAGCCTTCATCTACCAGCACCTGCGCCAGGTCTTCATCGACTTCCAGCTCTTCGATAAAGTTTCGCAGGATGTCACCGGTTTCAGCTTGCTGCTTAGCCTGGATGTCCGATTCGGTCATCACGTTCAGGGTCCAACCAGTCAGTTGGCTGGCCAGACGCACGTTCTGCCCACCACGACCAATGGCCTGAGCCAGATTGTCTGCGCCAACGGCGATGTCCATTGCATGGGCATCCTCGTCGACGATAATTGCCGCCACTTCAGCCGGCGACATGGCGTTGATCACGAACTGAGCCGGGTTATCGTCCCACAGCACGATATCAACACGCTCACCGCCCAACTCACCCGACACTGCCTGGACACGCGAACCGCGCATACCGATGCAAGCGCCCTGCGGGTCGATGCGTTTGTCCTTGGAGCGGACCGCGATCTTGGCGCGCGAACCCGGGTCGCGGGACGCTGCCATGACTTCGATCAGGCCTTCGGCGATTTCCGGCACTTCAATACGGAACAGCTCGATCAGCATTTCCGGCGCGGTACGCGACAGGATCAACTGAGGGCCGCGGTTCTCGGTGCGGATTTCCTTGAGCAGTGCACGCAAGCGCACACCCACACGGAAGGTTTCACGAGAAATGATGTCTTCACGGGCCAACAACGCTTCAGCGTTGTTGCCCAGGTCAACGATCACGTTGTCGCGGGTAACTTTTTTGACGGTGCCGGAGATGATTTCACCCAGGCGCTCGCGATAGGCGTCAACGACTTGAGCGCGCTCGGCTTCGCGAACCTTCTGCACGATGACCTGTTTAGCGGTCTGTGCTGCGATACGGCCGAACTCGATCGATTCGATCTTTTCTTCGACGACATCGCCTACATTGGAGCCGGGATGCGTTTCGGCAACCTTGCTCGGCCAGGTTTCGATGGCCGGATCATCAAGATCGGCTTCTTCGACGACTGTCCAGCGACGGAACGTCTCATAGGCACCGGTGTGGCGGTTGATTTCCACACGCAGATCAACTTCGTCCTCAAAACGCTTTTTGGTAGCGGTGGCCAGGGCCAGCTCCAGCGCTTCAAAAATCACGTTTGCCGGTACACCCTTTTCATTGGATACCGACTCAACAACCAGCAGTACTTCTTTGCTCATCGTACGCCTCGCCTTTCGCAAGCCATTGGATCCGCGGGATCCGCGTCTCAGTCAAAACTGGGAATAATGTTGGCCTTGTCGATCATATCGATCGGCAACAGGAACTCATGGTCTTCTACCTGCACCACGACATCCTGCTCTTCTACACCGCGCAGAAGGCCCTGAAAGTTGCGTCGCCCTTCAAACGGGGAGCGCAGCTTGATCTTCACTTGTTCACCGGCAAATTTTGCAAACTGATCAATAGTGAACAGTGGGCGTTCCATGCCTGGCGAGGAAACTTCGAGGGTGTATTCAACGGAAATAGGATCTTCAACATCCAGCACACCGCTGATCTGACGGCTGACAATGGCACAATCGTCCACCAGCACGCCGCCCTCTTTATCGATATAAACGCGCAACATTGAGTGGCGACCTTGAGCCGAGAACTCAATACCCCAGCATTCATAGCCCAGGGCCACGACCACCGGGGCCAGCAAGGCCTGCAACTCTTCTAGCTTGCTCGACACCTGAACCCCCTCGTGCATGTATGTGCATGCTGTGCAAAATAAAAAAATGGGCGAAACGCCCATCCTTGAAACGCCGTCGAACAGCGGCGTTGAAAGTGTCCAGCTAACAAAAAGCCCCTTAAAAGGGGCTCCGCTAAAACTGGTTGCGGGGGCCGGATTTGAACCGACGACCTTCGGGTTATGAGCCCGACGAGCTACCAGACTGCTCCACCCCGCGACAAAGCTGGGGCGGAAGTATACGACCGATCCCTTACAGGGTCAATGTAACCTTCCACCTACAAGAAAGCCCGCAACAGCGGGCTCTCCTGATAATTGGTACCGAGAAGGGGACTCGAACCCCTACACCCTATGGGCACAACCACCTCAAGGTTGCGTGTCTACCAATTCCACCACCTCGGCAATACAGCGTTTACAACCCTTCTTACTTCTGCTCTTGAGCTGGAGGTACGTCAGTCGCTGGAGTAGCCGACTTTTGCTCTTGAAGCACCGGGACATCATCAGAAGCCGGTTTCGCCTTTGGTACTTCCAACACTGCTGGATTTGGCAAACCTGCTTGAGTCAGCACATGAGCTTTCTCTTTAGCAAAGTAACCTAACCCCAGGCTGGTTATGAAGAAACCGGCGGCGAGTATAGCAGTAAACTTACTAAGAAAGGTAGAGGAACCTTGGCTTCCGAACACAGTATTTGAAGCACCTGCACCGAAAGACGCACCAGCATCCGCACCTTTGCCCTGTTGCAGCAAAACCAGGGCAACTACGCCCAAGGCAGCCAACAGATGAAAAACGACTACGACTGTTTCCAGCATTTTTTCAGTTTCCCGCGGCGCGACAGATCGCACCGAACTCATCTGCATTCAGGGAAGCTCCACCAATGAGCCCCCCATCGATATCCGGCATGCCGAACAGTTCGACCGCATTGGCCGCCTTCACGCTGCCGCCGTATAGAAGACGCACACCTTGTGCGACTTCAGAATTCTTTTCCGCCAACTGCGCACGAATGGCTGCGTGCACATCCTGCGCCTGTTGCGGTGTAGCAGTCAGCCCGGTGCCAATGGCCCAGACCGGCTCGTAAGCAATGACCGCGCTTGCAAACGCATCAACACCCAGCTCATCGATGATGCTGTCCAGCTGACGCGAGACAACCTCTATCGTCTTGCCCGATTCACGCTGCTCAAGGGTCTCCCCTACGCACAACACCGGAATCAAGCCACTGGCCTGCGCCGCTGCGAACTTGAGATTGAGCATCTGATCACTTTCGCCCATCAACTGGCGACGTTCCGAGTGCCCAACCAGTACATAGGCGCAACCCGCATCGACCAGCTGACTAGGTGCAACCTCACCAGTCAACGCACCCTGGCCGGGCTCCACCGCAGAATTCTGCGCGCCGACCTGAATCGACGTACCTTTCAAGCCATCAACCACTTGGCTGACATGCAACAAAGGCGGGAAAACCGCAACATCGACACCGCCAGGCAGAGCCAACTCACGAAGGCCGTCGATCAGCTCAGCGACACTGGCGCGGGTACCGTGCATCTTCCAGTTACCAGCTACCATCGTGCGACGCATGCTGTACCCCGTCGGTCAAAGTGGGCGCAGATGTTACCCAACCACACCATCACTGGCAAGCCGAATTCAGGCGCAAACTTCAGTTACCAGTTTTGCCAGGTCTTCGGCATGGCCGCGAACCTGTGTTTCGTCTTCACCTTCGACCATGACGCGCACCAGAGGCTCTGTGCCAGACTTGCGCAGCAACACGCGCCCACGCCCTTCCATCGCCAGCGTCACACGCTCGCAGGCCTCTTTGACAGCCGGATGCTCGATTGGATTTTCACCACCGGCAAAGCGCACATTGAGCAGCACTTGTGGACACTTGCGCAGGGCCTGTCGCGCTTGGGCCAGGCTTTCCTTGCGACGACGCAGAGCCAGCAGCACCTGCAACGCGGCAATAATTGCATCGCCCGTAGTGGTGTGCTGGAAGCACACGACGTGCCCTGAGTTCTCTCCGCCCACCAACCAGTTACGCTCGAGCAGCTCGGCAATGACATAACGGTCGCCAACGTTGGCGCGGATGAACGGAATACCCAGATCTGCCAGCGCCAGCTCAAGCCCCAGGTTGCTCATCAATGTACCGACGACGCCACCTTGGAGCTTGTTACGCTCATGCAGGTCGCGCGCGATGATGAACAGCAGGTCATCGCCATCCACCACGGCGCCCGTGTGATCCACCATCAGCACGCGGTCACCGTCACCGTCGAAGGCAATACCCAGGTCGGCATGCTCGGCGAGCACAGCCGTCTGCAATTGCTCCATATGGGTGGAACCGCAGTTGTCGTTGATGTTCAAGCCGTTGGGCTGGGCCGACAGCACGGTCACGTCGGCACCCAACTCCTTGAATACGCTTGGCGCGACCTTGTAGGTGGCACCATGGGCGCAATCAACCACAATCTTCAACCCGGCAAAACTGGTGCTGGTTGGCACACTGCTTTTGCAGAACTCGATATAGCGACCGGACGCGTCATTGATACGCGACACCTTGCCCAACTTGCTGGATTCAACCACCGTCATCGGCGCATCCAGCAACTCTTCGATCATCAATTCGATCTCGTCCGGCAACTTGGTGCCCTGCCCCGAGAAAAATTTGATGCCATTGTCATCGTGCGGGTTATGCGACGCACTGATCACGATACCGGCTTCAGCGTGAAAGGTACGCGTCAGGTAAGCAATCGCAGGCGTAGGCATTGGGCCCAGCAACATAACGTCGGCACCAGCGGCCGATAAGCCGGCCTCCAGCGCGGACTCGAACATGTAGCCTGAAATGCGTGTGTCCTTGCCCACCAGGATGCGGCACGCGCCCATGCTGCGGAACGCCATGCCTGCCGCCCAACCCAGCTTGAGCATGAAATCAGGGGTAATTGGAAATTCGCCGACCCGACCACGGATACCGTCGGTGCCAAAGTATTTTTTAGTCATAAGTGCTCCATCATTCTTATTCGGCTGATTCTACAGCGGCAATCATGCGCACCACATCAACAGTCTCGGCAACATCATGCACACGCAGAATGCGCGCACCTTTGCCTACGGCAAGCGCGGCCAATGCAAGGCCGCCATACAAACGCTCACCTACCGGGCGATTCAAGGCGAGCCCTATCATGCTTTTGCGGGAAACCCCGACCAGCAATGGTCGACCAAGGGCATGCAGGGCTTCCATGTGTTTGAACAGACTTAAATTGTGTTGCAGAGTTTTGGCGAAGCCAAAACCCGGATCAAGAATGACCTTCTCCGGCGCAATGCCTGCTGCGGCACACTGCGCCATGCGCCCAGCGAGAAAACCACTCACCTCGCCCACCAGGTCATCGTAATGGGGATTGTCCTGCATATCGCCGGGCTCGCCCAGCATATGCATCAGGCAGACCGGCAGACCGGTCGCCGCAGCGGCATCCAGGGCGCCATCACGCCGCAGCGCACGCACATCATTGATCAGGCCGGCACCCAGCCGCGCGGTTTCGCGCATTACAGCGGGCGTCGAAGTATCGACCGAAATGATCACGTCCAGCTCATGGGCGATGCACTCGACAATCGGCGCTACCCGCTCCAGCTCCTCCAGCGGAGAAACCACGCGCGCGCCAGGTCGGGTCGACTCGCCCCCCACATCAATCAAGGTCGCGCCAGCAGACACCATGGCCTCGGCATGACGCAAAGCGGCATCCCGTTGGCTAAAGCGGCCACCATCGGAAAAAGAGTCGGGGGTTACATTGAGAATGCCCATGACATGTGTATGGGCCAAATCAAGAACCCGATTGCCGCAAGGCAACCGGGTGGAGGACAACGCAGAAGTCATTTCAAACCTTAGTGGTCAGCTGCAGGACCGCCAATCGGGGCTTCAGGGCGTTCGTTCTGAACCACGGGCGGAGTGCCCGAAGTGCCCGAACCACCTTCCCAGTCGCGCGGCTCACGCGGAGCACGACCGGCCATGATGTCGTCTATCTGATCGGCATCGATGGTCTCGTACTTCATCAGCGCGTCAGCCATGGCATCCAGCTTGTCGCGATTGTCAGTCAGGATCTGCTTGGCCGTGCCGTAGCACTGGTCAATGATACTGCGCACTTCGGAGTCGATCAGCTTGGCTGTTTCACCGGAGAAGCTTGCGCTCTGACCACCACCGCCACGACCCAGGAACACTTCGCCTTCTTCCTCGGCATACATCAATGGACCCAGTTTTTCCGACAAGCCCCACTTGGTCACCATGTTCCGCGCAATCTGGCTGGCGCGCATGATGTCGTTAGAGGCACCGGTGGTGACCCCATCGAAGCCCAGGGTCATCTCCTCAGCGATTCGACCGCCATACAGCGAGCAGATCTGGCTGATCAACGCACGCTTGGAAAGGCTGTAACGATCCTCTTCCGGCAGGAACATGGTCACACCCAGGGCACGGCCGCGAGGAATGATCGAAACCTTGTAGACCGGGTCGTGCTCAGGCACAACACGACCAACGATGGCGTGACCCGCCTCGTGGTAAGCAGTGTTCTGCTTCTCTTTCTCGGACATGACCATGGATTTGCGCTCGGCGCCCATCATGATCTTGTCCTTGGCCAGCTCGAACTCTTTCATTTCCACAATGCGCTTGCCGGTGCGGGCCGCAAACAGCGAAGCCTCGTTGACCAGGTTGGCCAGGTCGGCACCGGAGAAGCCAGGGGTACCACGGGCAATCACGCCCGGGGCCACATCGTCGCCCATTGGTACTTTGCGCATGTGTACTTTCAGGATCTGTTCACGACCACGGATATCCGGCAAACCAACCACAACCTGACGGTCGAAACGGCCTGGACGCAGCAACGCGGGGTCCAGCACGTCAGGACGGTTGGTCGCTGCAATGACGATGATGCCGTCATTCATCTCAAAACCGTCCATCTCGACCAGCAACTGGTTGAGAGTCTGCTCGCGCTCGTCATGACCACCGCCCATGCCGGCGCCACGATGGCGACCAACAGCGTCGATTTCATCGATGAAGATGATGCATGGCGCGTGTTTCTTGGCCTGTTCGAACATGTCACGAACACGGCTGGCACCGACGCCGACAAACATCTCGACAAAGTCGGAACCGGAAATCGTGAAGAACGGCACCTTGGCTTCACCGGCAATCGCCTTGGTCAGCAAGGTTTTACCAGTACCGGGAGGTCCAACCATCAGCACGCCGCGAGGAATACGGCCGCCAAGGCGCTGGAACTTGCCAGGATCGCGCAGGAACTCAACCAGCTCGCCCACTTCTTCCTTGGCCTCATCGCAACCCGCGACGTCCGCCAATGTGGTCTTCACCTGATCTTCAGAGAGCAGGCGCGCCTTGCTCTTGCCGAAGCTCATCGGCCCGCCCTTGCCCCCCGCACCACCTTGCATCTGGCGCATGAAGAACATGAACACGGCAATGATCACCAGGATCGGGAAGCTCGCGACCAGGAGCTGGGTCCAGATGCTCTGCTGCTCAGGCTGCTTGCCCTCAACGACCACATGGTTATCCACCAGATCGCCGATCAGACCGTTATCCTGGATTGCCGGACGGATGGTCTTGAAGCTGTCGCCATCGCTGCGCTTACCGGTAATCACGTAGCCATCAACCGCTACGCGCTCGACCTTGCCATCCTTGACCTGCTGGATGAAGTCGGAATAGTTGAGGGTCTGCGGCTCGTTAGGGCTGGAGAAGTTGTTCATCACCGTCACCAGGACAGCCGCAATGATCAACCACAGGATCAGATTCTTTGCCATATCGTTCAATTAACTACCCTCTGAAGCAAGCTCCGCTGCTGGCGCGCGCTTCGCATGATATTCACCGGCCTAACTTACTACATTACCTACAACTCTTGCAGACGCCGTCTGTAACCCTTTGTGAAACTTTGACTACACAATATTCGTAAAGCTTCATTACGAAAGCGATTTAAAAAAACCTATCGCCCTGCTCGAACACATCAGAATCGCTCTTCGCTTGCCGCACCTTCTACCCCGCGGAACCCGCGGCACAACAGGTACTGTTCACGGGATCTGTCCCGGGAAGAGTCTGGCTTGCGTGTCTGAACCTTGTCGAACAGCTTGCGGATGTTCTTGTGGTACTCGTCAAAACCTTCGCCCTGGAAGACCTTCACCAGAAAATCACCACCAGGGCGCAACACCCGACCCGCCAGATCCAGCGCCAGCTCACAGAGAAACATGGCGCGCGGCATATCGACAGCCGGTAACCCACTCATATTGGGGGCCATGTCGGAAATCACAAGGTCCACCTGAGAATTTCCCACGGCTTCCAGAATCTCGGCCAAGACAGAATCCTGGGTGAAGTCGCCGTGCACAAAGGTCACATCGGGGATGCTGTCCATCTCAAGGATGTCGGAAGCGATCAAACGGCCTTGCCCACCAATCAGACGACTGGTCACCTGGGACCAACCACCCGGTGCCGCGCCCAGGTCGATGACGCTCATGCCTGGACGAATCAGTTTGTCCTTGTCCTGGATCTCCAGCAGTTTGTAGCTGGCCCGGGAACGGTAGCCGTCCTTCTGCGCCTTTTTGACGTAAGGATCGTTGAAATGCTCTTGCAGCCACTTAAGGCTAGTTTTGGAACGGGCCACGGGCCACCTCGAAAATAAAACGGGTCGTGATTAACTGGGCGGTCCCGGACTCGCTCGGGTAAACTGGCCGCCGCTTTTTACAAGATCAGACGCAGGGGTCAGATTATGCCGCTCACTCAAGAGCAGAAGAAACAGTACAAATCCATTGGCCACCATCTGAAACCAGTTTTGATTGTGGCTGACAACGGTTTGACTGAAGGTGTTTTAGCCGAACTTGAACGCGCATTGGGCGATCACGAACTGATCAAGATCAAGGTCAACATCCTTGACCGCGAAGCGCGCCTGGCGGCCATTGCAGAACTGTGCAAGGTTGGCAAGGCAGACCTGGTTCAGGTCATCGGCAAGATGGCGCTGCTGTACCGCAAGAACTTCAGCGTCAACAAGCAACTGTCGAACGTTCATCGCTTCAAGTAACGAAAAGGGTCACGGGCGTGCTTCGCGCGCCCCGCCACTCCACCCCGGCGCCGGCTGCATCACCAGCACCAGGCCGGAAAACCCTAACACAAGATAGCTGAACAGTTGCCAGCGCAACGCTTGCGGCAGCCAGATATGCACCGCGCAAAACATCGCGCAGGCATACAGCGCCATCAACAGCAGTTGCCCGCGAATATCCCGCAACAAACTCCCAGCGCCTTCGGCCGTAACCAGCACCAGCGCCTGGAGCGTCACGCACGCCGCTGCAAAACCCACCAGCAGCGCACTCAATAATCCGTCAATCTCATCGATCAGCATCGGCGCCAGGCCAATCAGGCCCAACGCCGGCAACACGCCGATGTGCAACAACCAAAGGCCACCGACCCACAGCATCTGGGCCAATTGCCAAAGCATGGCGCCCGCACGCAGCGGGCGCCGTCTTTCAAACGTGACGAACTTCAACAATCTCGTACTCGATCACACCGCCCGGTGTCTTCACGGCCACCACATCGCCCTCTTCCTTGGCAATCAAGGCGCGGGCCAGCGGTGAACCTACGGAGATCTTGCCGAGTTTGAAGTCAGCTTCATCCTCGCCCACGATGTGGTAGACAACGCTTTCGTCAGTCTCGACGTTGGCAATTTCCACGGTGGTGCCGAAAATCACCTTGCCGGTCTTCGGAATCGTCGTCACATCGATAACCACCGAATTCTGCAGGCGGCCTTCGATGTCGCGAATACGTGCCTCGACCATGCCTTGCTGTTCGCGAGCGGCATGGTATTCGGCGTTTTCCTTCAAGTCACCCAGCTCGCGGGCCGTACCGATGTCCTGGCTCAGCTTTGGACGTACGACCTTGGTCAGGTGGGCGTGCTCCTCTTCCAGGGCCTTGAAGCCCTGGACGGTCATTGGGTATTTGGTCATGCCTTCAATCCTGCGTGTAGATCCTGCAAGCGACGCACGGTCTTTTCCGGACCGAACTTGAGCGCTTCGCAGATGGCTTCGCCAGCAGCAATGGTGGTGGTGCAGTAGATCTTGTGCTGCAAGGCATTACGACGAATGGAGTAGGAATCCGCGATCGACTGACGACCCTCGGTGGTGTTGATGATCAACGTCACTTCGTCATTCTTGATCATGTCGACCACGTGCGGACGGCCTTCCGTCACCTTGTTCACGCGACGTACTTTCAGGCCGGCAGCTTCGATCAGCTTGGCGGTCCCGGCGGTAGCCACGACTTCGAAGCCCAAGTTGATCAGATCACGGGCAACCCCTGCAACCAGTGGCTTGTCGTCATCACGCACGCTGATGAACGCAGTCCCGCCGGTCGGCAGCACTTCGCTGGCACCCATCTGGGCCTTGGCAAAAGCTTCACCGAACGTATCGCCCACACCCATCACTTCACCGGTGGACTTCATCTCAGGGCCCAGGATCGGGTCCACGCCAGGGAACTTGGCGAAGGGGAACACCGCCTCTTTCACACTGTAGAAGTTCGGAATGATTTCCTTGGTGAAGCCGATTTCCTTCAGAGTCTTACCGGCCATCACGCGGGCAGCGATCATGGCCAGGGACACACCGATGCACTTGGAAACAAACGGCACGGTACGCGAAGCACGCGGGTTGACTTCGATGACGTAGATGTCTTCACCCTGCAGCGCCAACTGCACGTTCATCAGGCCGACCACGCCCAGCTCCAGGGCCATTTTCTTGACCTGTTCGCGCATCTCGTCCTGGATGTGCGCCGGCAGCGAGTAAGGCGGCAGCGAGCACGCGGAGTCACCGGAGTGAACGCCCGCCTGTTCGATGTGCTGCATGATTGCGCCGATTACCACGTCAGTGCCGTCGCACACCGCATCCACGTCCATCTCGATGGCGCAGTTGAGGAAGTGATCGAGCAGCACCGGGCTGTCGTTGGACACCTTCACCGCGTCACGCAGGTAACGCTTGAGTTCTTCTTCTTCGTAGACGATTTCCATCGCACGGCCGCCCAGCACATAGGACGGACGCACCACCAGTGGGTAGCCGATCTTGCTGGCAGCACGGATGGCTTCGTCTTCGCTGCGCACGGTGGCGTTTGGCGGCTGACGCAGGTTCAAGCGCTCAACCATTTGCTGGAAGCGCTCACGGTCTTCGGCACGGTCGATGGCGTCCGGGCTGGTGCCGATGATCGGCACGCCGGCGGCTTCAAGGGCACGCGCCAGTTTCAGCGGGGTTTGGCCGCCGTACTGGACAATCACACCTTTTGGCTTCTCGACGCGGCAGATTTCCAGCACGTCTTCCAGGGTCACCGGCTCGAAGTACAGGCGATCGGAGGTGTCGTAGTCGGTGGAAACAGTTTCCGGGTTGCAGTTGACCATGATGGTCTCGTACCCGTCTTCGCGCAGGGCGAGAGCGGCGTGTACGCAGCAGTAGTCGAACTCGATGCCTTGGCCGATACGGTTGGGTCCGCCACCGAGGATCATGATCTTGTCGCGTCCTGACGGCGCGGCTTCGCACTCTTCCTCGTAGGTGGAGTACATGTATGCGGTGTCGGTAGCGAACTCGGCCGCGCAAGTGTCAACGCGCTTGTAGACCGGAAAGATGTCCAGCTTGTGACGATGGGTGCGCAGGTTTTTCTCGGTTACACCCAGCAGCTTGGCCAGGCGTTGGTCGGAGAAGCCTTTGCGCTTGAGGCGGAACATCAGGTCGCGGTCGATAGACGACAGACCGAGGGTCTTGACCTTCTCTTCTTCCTTGATCAGATCTTCGATCTGCACCAGGAACCATGGGTCGATCATGTTCATGCCGAAGATATCTTCGACCGACAGACCGGCACGGAACGCGTCCGCCACGTACCAGATACGCTCGGCACCCGGCACGGTCAACTCTCGCTTGAGGACGCTCATGCTTTCCGGGTTGCTCAGGTCGAGCTTCTCGTCCAGACCGCAAACGCCAACTTCCAGGCCACGCAGGGCTTTCTGCAGGGATTCCTGGAAGGTTCGGCCGATGGCCATGACTTCACCCACGGATTTCATCTGGGTGGTCAGGCGCGCGTCAGCCTTGGCGAACTTCTCGAAAGCAAAGCGCGGCAGCTTGGTCACAACGTAGTCGATGGATGGCTCGAAAGACGCCGGCGTGGCGCCGCCCGTGATTTCGTTTTGCAGCTCGTCCAGGGTGTAACCAATAGCCAATTTGGCAGCGATGCGCGCAATCGGGAAACCGGTTGCTTTCGAGGCAAGCGCCGAAGAGCGCGATACACGCGGGTTCATCTCGATGACGACCATGCGGCCGGTGTCCGGGCAGATGCCGAACTGAACGTTGGAACCGCCGGTTTCAACGCCGATCTCACGCAATACCGCCAACGAGGCGTTACGCATGATCTGGTATTCCTTGTCCGTCAGGGTCTGCGCTGGAGCAACGGTGATCGAATCACCGGTGTGCACGCCCATCGGGTCGAAGTTCTCGATGGAGCAGACAATGATGCAGTTGTCCTTTTTGTCGCGGACAACTTCCATCTCGTACTCTTTCCAGCCGATCAGGGATTCATCGATCAGCAGCTCTTTGGTCGGCGACAGGTCCAGGCCACGGGCGCAGATTTCTTCGAACTCTTCACGGTTGTAAGCAATACCGCCACCGGTGCCGCCCATGGTGAACGACGGACGGATGATGCACGGGAAGCCCAGCTTTTCGAGAACCGCGTTGGCCTCTTCCATGCTGTGGGCGATACCGGAGCGCGGGCAGTCCAGGCCGATGGACTTCATGGCCTTGTCGAAACGCGAACGGTCTTCAGCCTTGTCGATGGTGTCGGCGTTGGCACCGATCATCTCCACGCCGAACTTCTCCAGAACGCCTTCGCGCTCCAGGTCCAGGGCGCAGTTCAGAGCGGTCTGGCCACCCATGGTCGGCAGCAGGGCGTCCGGACGTTCTTTCTCGATGATCTTGGCAACGGTCTGCCATTTGATCGGCTCGATGTAGGTGGCGTCGGCCATGTCCGGGTCGGTCATGATGGTGGCCGGGTTGGAGTTCACCAGGATGACGCGGTAGCCCTCTTCGCGCAGAGCCTTGCAGGCCTGGGCGCCGGAGTAGTCGAATTCGCAGGCCTGGCCGATCACAATCGGGCCGGCGCCGAGAATCAGGATGCTTTTTATGTCTGTACGTTTTGGCATGGGTTTGTCACTCAAATCCGCAGGTCAGTCGGCAAGCCGTCTTGAACAATCTTGAAGTACCTGCGGGGGCCACCGAAAACCGGGGCCGCCCGCAGGCCGCTCAGTCAGCGTCGCTTGGCCATTTCATTGATGAAACGGTCGAACAGCGGCGCTACGTCGTTCGGGCCCGGGCTCGCTTCAGGGTGGCCCTGGAAGCTGAACGCGCTCTTGTCGGTGCGCTCGATGCCTTGCAGGGAACCGTCGAACAGCGACTTGTGAATCGCGCGCACGTTGCTTGGCAAAGTCGCCTCGTCCACCGCAAAACCGTGGTTCTGGCTGGTGATCATCACAATGCCAGTGTCCAGGTCTTGCACCGGATGGTTAGCACCGTGATGGCCATGCCCCATTTTCAGGGTCTTGGCGCCGGAGGCCAGGGCCAGCAGTTGGTGGCCCAGGCAGATGCCGAATACCGGAATCTCGGTCTCCAGCACATCTTTGATGGCCTGGATCGCGTAGTCACAAGGCTCGGGGTCGCCCGGGCCGTTGGACAGGAACACGCCGTCCGGTTGCAGGGCCAGTACGTCGCTGGCAGGGGTTTGCGCCGGCACCACGGTCACGCGGCAGCCACGCTCAACCAGCATGCGCAGGATGTTGTACTTCACGCCGTAGTCATAAGCGACCACGTGGTAAGGCAGCTCAGCGGCATCGATGGTCGCGTGGCTGTCGGTCTTCAAGTCCCAGACCGTGGAGCGCCACTCGTACTTCTCTTTGACGCTGACGACTTTAGCCAGGTCCATGCCTTTGAGGCCTGGGAAGCCCTGGGCTGCGGCAATCGCCGCCTCTTCGGAAATATTGTCACCGACCATGATGCAGCCGTTCTGCGAGCCTTTTTCACGCAGGATGCGCGTGAGGCGGCGCGTATCGATACCGGCGATTGCCACAACATTGTTGGCTTTCAGGTAATCGGACAGCGACATCGTGTTACGCCAGTTGCTCGCGACCAGCGGCAGGTCACGAATGACCAGGCCCGCCGACCAGACACGATCAGACTCGACGTCTTCCGGTGTGGTACCGGTGTTGCCGATGTGCGGATAGGTCAGGGTAACGATCTGTTGGGCGTAGGAAGGATCGGTAAGGATTTCCTGATAGCCGGTCATGGCAGTGTTAAACACTACCTCTCCAACGGTCTGACCGTCGGCTCCAATGGCTTCGCCGCGAAAAATGCTGCCATCAGCAAGGGCGAGTATGGCTGGCTTAGTCAAGAAGACCTCCCGTAAATAAAGCCTGAAAGGGCGATCGCAGGTTGTAAAAAAGCGGAGTGACGTATGGACACGTCACCCCGCTTCTTCACTGAATTATTCTGCGCGCTTTTAGTGAACACACTAAAGCTGTAGGTTACAGAAAAAGCCTTTTTGGGTCCACCGCTAATAAGCCTTGAAGACAGAGGAATGCGACAGGGCGTCGCTTAGCGGGTAAAAACAGAGCCCAGGAATAGCCCTGAGCCCCTTTTGGCGACTGCCTAGTGCAGGTCCAGCACATCGCGCATGTCGTAAAGGCCCGGTTCGCGACTTTCCAGCCACAGCGCAGCACGTACCGCGCCCTTGGCAAACGTCATACGGCTGGAGGCCTTGTGGGTGATCTCAAGTCGCTCGCCTTCGGTGGCGAACAGCACGGTGTGATCACCCACTACATCTCCACCACGAACGGTAGCGAAACCAATCGTGTCACGCGCACGCGCGCCGGTATGACCTTCCCGACCGTAGACCGCTACCTTCGACAAATCACGACCCAGCGCATCGGCAATCGCCTCACCCATGCGCAGTGCGGTACCCGATGGCGCATCGATCTTGTGACGGTGATGGGTTTCGATGATCTCGATATCCGCCTCATCTCCCAGCACACGCGCCGCCAGGTCCAGCAACTTGAGCGAAAGATTCACGCCCACGCTGAAATTGGCCGCGAACACCACAGGAATATCCCTGCCCGCCTCCACCAGGAGCTGCTTCTGCTCGGCGCTGAGGCCCGTGGTGCCAATCACCATGGCCTTGCCCGCCTTACGGCAGAACGCCAGGTTTTTCAGCATCACGTCCGGCAGCGTGAAGTCGATCAGTACGTCGAACTCGTCAGCCACCTGCTCCAGATTGCCGGACAGCGACACACCGATGCGCCCCAGCGAGGCCAACTCACCGGCATCCGCACCGATCAGCGTACTGCCCGGACGAACGATTGCTGCAGTCAGCCCCGACGCCGGCGAGCGCTGCTGCACCGCTTCGACCAACGTCTTGCCCATGCGCCCGGCAGCGCCCATCACGGCTATACGTCGCATACTCATTCCTTACAGGTCGCCGAAAAAGCGCTTCACGCCATCGAAGAAGCCCGTGGTCTTGGGCGAGTGGGAGTCGTCGCCTTCCAGCGAGCTGCGGAACTCCTCCAGCAGCTCACGCTGACGGCGGCCCAGATTGACCGGAGTCTCTACCGCAACACGGCACATCAGGTCGCCCGCACCGCCACCGCGCACCGGCGCAACGCCTTTGCCACGAATACGGAACTGCTTGCCGGTCTGGGTGCCTTCCGGGATCTTGAGCTTCACGCGACCATCGAGCGTCGGAATTTCCAACTCGCCGCCCAACGCCGCATCCACAAAGCTGATAGGCACTTCACAGAACAGGTGCTTGCCATCGCGCTGGAAGATCGAGTGCTCACGCACACTGATCACCACGTACAGGTCGCCCGTAGGCCCGCCCTGGGCACCCGCCTCGCCTTCGCCCGACAGACGAATGCGGTCACCGGTATCCACACCTGCCGGCACTTTCACCGAAAGGGTCTTGTACTCTTCGACACGCCCTTCGCCGTGGCAGGAGTCACACGGATCGGAAATGATCTTGCCCTGACCATGGCAACGTGGGCAGGTCTGCTGCACCGAGAAGAAGCCCTGCTGCATGCGCACCTGGCCAATGCCGCCACAGGTCGGACAGGTAATCGGCGAGGAGCCCTTCTTGGCACCCGAACCATCGCACGGCTTGCAGTTGACCAGCGTCGGCACACGAATGTTGACGCTGGTACCACGCACGGCTTCCTCAAGGTTCAGCTCAAGGGTGTAGCGCAGGTCGCTGCCACGCTGGGCGCCACCGCGCTGACCACCCCGGCCACCGCCAAAGAAGTCACTGAACACATCACCGAAAATATCGGAGAAATTCTGCCCGCCAAAGCCGGCACCGCCGCCGCCCATGCTCGGGTCAACGCCCGCATGACCATACTGGTCATAGGCCGCACGTTTGTTGGGGTCAGACAGACATTCATAGGCCTCATTGGCCTCCTTGAACATCTCTTCGGATTCCTTGCTGTCCGGATTACGGTCCGGGTGATGCTTCATCGCCAGGCGACGGTAGGCCTTTTTCAGGTCCGCCTCGCTGGAGCCACGCTCCACACCCAACACTTCGTAATAGTCACGCTTTGCCATAAGTCTTTGCACTCTTAAGGACGTTCGGCCAGACCCTCCTGAGCCCCGCCAAACTCGTTGAGCCCCAATACAGGCCCGGACCCAACTCACGTCAATTCAACGATCCTGGTCGTTACTGCTTTTTAGCCGGGCAGCCGGCGAAAAGCGCGGTATTTATCGCTCGGAAAGCAGGAGCATTCCCGATCACACCGCCAGCATCCGAACGCTGTCGCATGCTGTAAAAATTCGCATACCCCAGACACGCCAACGCGGGAGCAAGCTCCCGCGCGGCGACATCCTACCAGTCACCGCCGGAAAGCGGTCAACCGGGCGACCTGTTACTTCTGGTCTTTGACTTCTTCGAACTCGGCATCAACCACGTCATCGTGCTTGGCTTCAGGCTCTGCCTGCTGCGCAGCACCCTCGGCCGGCTGACCTTGTTCGGCGTACATTTTCTGAGCAACCGGCGCGGAGACTTTCGACAGTTCCTCGACCTTCGCTTCGATGGCAGCCTTGTCGTCACCTTTAACGGCAGCTTCCAGGGCAACCACGGCAGCTTCAATCGCGGCCTTCTCTTCAGCGGTCACTTTGTCGCCAGCGTCAGCGATCATCTTGCGAGTCGAGTGAACCAGCGCGTCACCCTGGTTACGGGCACCGGCCAGTTCTTCGAACTTCTTGTCCGCTTCGGCGTTGGTTTCAGCATCACGAATCATCTGTTGAATTTCTTCATCAGACAGACCGGAGTTGGCCTTGATGGTGATCTTCTGCTCTTTACCGGTGGCCTTGTCTTTCGCGCCGACGTGCAGGATGCCGTTGGCGTCGATGTCAAAGGTCACTTCGATTTGCGGCACGCCGCGTGGCGCTGGTGGAATCTCGGCCAGGTCGAACTTGCCCAGGGACTTGTTCTGCGCAGCCTGCTTACGCTCACCTTGCAGCACGTGAATGGTCACGGCGCCCTGGTTGTCATCGGCAGTCGAGAACACCTGAGATTTCTTGGTAGGAATCGTGGTGTTTTTCTCGATCAGCGCGGTCATCACGCCGCCCATGGTTTCGATACCCAGGGTCAGCGGGCTGACGTCCAGCAGCAACACGTCTTTAACATCACCTGCCAATACCGCGCCCTGAATGGCAGCACCCATGGCAACAGCTTCGTCCGGGTTCACGTCTTTACGTGCTTCCTTGCCGAAAAACTCGGTGACAAGCTTCTGCACCAGTGGCATACGGGTCTGACCGCCGACGAGGATGACGTCGTTGATCGC
This sequence comes from Pseudomonas trivialis, assembly GCF_036864995.1. Classification (NCBI taxonomy): domain Bacteria; kingdom Pseudomonadati; phylum Pseudomonadota; class Gammaproteobacteria; order Pseudomonadales; family Pseudomonadaceae; genus Pseudomonas; species Pseudomonas trivialis. The sequence continues at coordinate 4,590,636 of NZ_CP142151.1, forward strand.
GCCCACATCAATGCCGGAATCTTTCAGCGCGATGCGGCAAGGTTCGATGGTGCGTTGAACCAGGTCTTCAACCAGGGCTTCGAGCTTGGAGCGCGAGATTTTCACGTTCAGGTGCTTTGGACCGGTAGCGTCTGCGGTGATGTATGGCAGGTTCACATCGGTCGACTGCGAGGAAGACAGTTCGATCTTGGCTTTCTCGGCCGCCTCTTTCAGGCGCTGCATGGCCAGCGGGTCACCTTTGAGGTTCATGCCGCTTTCTTTCTTGAATTCGTCAACGAGGTAGTCGATCAGACGAATGTCAAAGTCTTCACCACCCAGGAAGGTGTCACCGTTGGTGGCCAACACTTCGAACTGGTGCTCGCCGTCCACTTCCGCGATCTCGATCACGGAGACGTCGAAGGTACCGCCACCCAGGTCATAAACGATCACGGTGTGATCGCCCTTGGCCTTGTCCATGCCGTAAGCCAGAGCGGCTGCGGTGGGCTCGTTGATGATGCGTTTAACGTCCAGGCCCGCGATGCGGCCGGCGTCTTTGGTCGCCTGACGCTGGCTGTCGTTGAAGTAGGTCGGAACGGTGATCACCGCTTCGGTGACTGTTTCGCCCAGGTAATCTTCGGCAGTCTTCTTCATCTTTTTCAAGATTTCAGCCGAGATTTGCGGCGGCGACATTTTCTGGCCGTTTACTTCAACCCAGGCGTCACCGTTGTCAGCCTTGGCGATCTTGTACGGGACCATCTTGATGTCTTTCTGCACGACTTCTTCGTCGAACTTGCGACCGATCAGACGCTTCACTGCGTACAGGGTATTGTGCGGGTTGGTCACAGCCTGACGCTTGGCCGACTGACCCACCAGAATTTCGCCATCGTTGGCGTAAGCGATGATCGACGGCGTGGTCCGCGCGCCTTCGGCGTTTTCGATAACTTTAGCTACGCCGTTTTCCAGCACGGAGACGCAGGAGTTGGTGGTCCCCAGGTCGATACCGATAATTTTGCCCATGATTTACTCTCCCGAAACTTGAATTTGGATGCCGCAGCAGTGGTGGCTAACTGCGGTAGCACTTAAACGCTTGACTTATAAATGGGGGCCTTGCGGCGGATTTCAAGCCTGCTCATCAATAGAAGGTGCAGCCGGTGCCGGCGCCTTGCTGACCACCACCATTGCCGGGCGCAGCAAGCGACCGTTAAGTTGGTAACCTTTCTGGAACACCTTCAACACACTGTTAGGCTCCAGGTCATGGCTTTCCTGCATGGCCATGGCCTGGTGATGCTCGGCGTTGAACGGCTCGCCGCCTTGCGGATCGATCGCCTCCAGCTGATAACGCTTCAGGGTGTCCTGGAACATTTTCAGGGTCAGTTCGATACCTTCGCGCATCGGGCGGATGTTTTCGTCGTCCGGGTTGGACAATTCAAGCCCACGCTCCAGGCTGTCGATGATCGGCAGCAGGTCATTGGCGAATTTTTCCAGCGCGAATTTATGAGCCTTTTCCACATCCTGCTCGGCGCGGCGGCGGACGTTCTGCAGATCGGCGGCAACACGCAGAGACTGGTCCTGCGCGGCGACCAATTGCTCTTCGAGCACTTGCACACGAGTCGCCAGTTCATCGCCGACAGCCGAATTGGCGTCTGGCGCTTGCGTATCCTGCGTCTGTTCGTCAGCCATAGATTTCTCCTTTCAAAATCATGCGCGATCTCAACTCGCGCTTCTGTTCCGGTATATGGGGCCACAATTTTCAGGTTCAAGAGCGCGGTCGTTACCAAAAGTCTTTCGTGCACTCACGCACACTTCCTGCGCATTCATTCTGCATTGCGCTAAAAAAACCGATTGACCAAGCAAATCGAGCTAAGCGGGAGGATTGTCAGTCTTGAATAAAACACTGTATAAATAACCAGACCTAAAGCCTGGGAGCGGCCGTCATGCTCGTGCACCTGTCCGTACATAACTACGCCATCGTTGAACATCTGGATCTCGAGCTGGATCGCGGGATGAGCGTAATCACAGGCGAAACCGGCGCCGGCAAGTCGATCATGCTCGACGCCCTGGGCCTGACACTCGGCGACCGTGCCGACAGTGGCGTGGTGCGCCCCGGTGCGGACAAGGCCGACATATTGGCTACCTTCGACCTGGCGGACATCCCCGAGGCCGAAACCTGGCTGGCCGAGCGCGACCTGAACCATGAAGGCCCCTGCATCCTGCGCAGGGTCATCACTGCCGAAGGGCGTTCGCGCGGCTATATCAATGGCACACCCTGCCCCCTCGGCGACTTGAAGGCCCTGGGCGAATTGCTGATCGATATCCACAGTCAGCATGAACATCAGTCGCTGCTGAAAACCGACACCCATCGCCGGCTGCTCGACGAATACGCAGGCGCCACCGAACTGGCGCGCCAGGTCCAACTGGCCGCCCAGCGCTGGCGCCAGACCCGCCAGGAGCTGGAACGCCTCTCAAACTCCGGCGACGAACAACGTGCTCGCCACCAGTTGCTCAGCTATCAACTTGAAGAACTGGAAAGCCTGAGTCTTGGCGAAAGCGAACTGGAACAGCTGGAACAGGAACACAAAAACCTCACGAACGCCGAGACCCTGCTGGGCATATGCCGCCAGGTGGTCGAGCAATGCAGCGAGAGTGATTCGGGTAACGTACTGAATGCACTCACGGCCAGCCTCAATCGGCTTTCCAGCGTAAACAACGCATCCGGCTCGCTGAGCGAAGCCACTACCCTGCTCACCAGTGCGCAGATCCAGGTAGAGGAAGCCGTGGGCGAACTCAACCGCTTCCTCGACCACTTCGATGCCGACCCGGCACGCCTGCAGCAAATCGAGGAACGCCTGGACACTATCTATACCCTGGCGCGCAAACATCGCATCCAGCCTACTGAAGTGGCTGCGATGCAGCAGAAACTGATGGATGAAATCGAGACACTGAACGCCAATGATGAATCCATCGAGCGACTGGGCGATGAACTCGCTTCGTTCGCCCGACATTATCAGGAAAAGGCCAGGGAGTTGAGCGAGCTTCGCCAGCAGGCATCCACCCGCCTGGCCGGTGCAGTGGAACAGGAGATCCAGCGACTGGGCATGCCGGGCGGCCGCTTCGTGATCGAGCTTCGCGCCAATGCCAACAACGAACTGCAGCCTCACGGCCTGGAACAGGTGGAACTGCTGGTCAGCGCCAACCCTGGACAACCGCTCAAGGCGCTGGCAAAAGTGGCATCCGGGGGTGAGCTGTCACGCATCAGCCTGGCGATCCAGGTCATCACGGCACAAACTTCACGCGTACCGACGCTGGTGTTCGACGAAGTGGACGTGGGTATTGGCGGGCCAACCGCTGAAATTGTCGGCCAGTTGTTGCGTCGACTTGGGGATCGCGGTCAGGTACTGACCGTCACTCACTTGCCGCAAGTGGCAGCCCAGGGCCATCAGCATCTGTTTGTGCACAAGGTACGAGGCAGTGATGCGACTCATACGGCCGTGTCCAAGCTGAACAAGTCCGAGCGCGTGGAGGAAGTGGCGCGGATGCTGGGCGGCATCGACTTGACCAAGGAGTCTCTGGCTCACGCGAAGAAAATGGTGGTAGCGGCCAAGGCTTGAGTTGAGTCTCTTCTCCCTTCTATAGAAAGCACGAAGGCGACCCTGAGGTCGCCTTCTATCGTTTTGCAGAGCGAATCTGCAACGATTTTTACTTTTTCTTACGTATGTAGAGTACGAGATTGTGGTCAACCAAATCGAAGCCATGCTCCTCAGCAATCTTGTGCTGAAGGGCTTCGATTTCCGGACTGGTGAACTCGATAACCTCATTGGTATCCAGGTCAACCATGTGGTCGTGATGACCACCGTCAGCCAGTTCGAACACTGCATGACCGCCGTCGAAATTATGGCGAACCACCAGCCCTGCGGCTTCAAACTGGGTCAGCACACGGTAAACCGTGGCCAGTCCTACATCCTCGTTAGACTCCATCAGCGCCTTGTAGACATCCTCGGCACTCATGTGGCGCTGCTCAGCAGAATCGAGCATTTGTAGAATCTTGACTCGAGGCAGAGTCACTTTGAGACCGGCTTTGCGTAGTTCGCTATTTTCAACCATGGTTAGCTTTCTCGCGGATGCTGCTTCGCAGCTTCTCTTAATACGGGTATGATCGGCGTTTACGTTGTCCCAGCCAAGATAGTGGAAGTCGCCCACCGATGCAAAACACCAAGCTCTTGCTAACCAGTTTCACCTTTGTGGGACTGCTCGCACTCGCCGGTTGTTCATTCCCCGGGGTTTACAAAATCGACATCCAGCAGGGCAATGTCGTCACGCAGGACATGATAGACCAGTTACGCCCGGGAATGACCCGACGGCAAGTACGGTTTATCATGGGTAATCCCCTGCTGACCGACACTTTCCATGCCGATCGCTGGGATTATCTGTACAGCCTTCAACCGGGTGGCGGTGAACGCCAGCAGGAACGCGTCAGTGTCATTTTCAATGGCAATGATCAGCTCGTCAGCCTTTCCGGTGACTTCATGCCTGGCGTAAGCCGTGATGAAGCCCTGCTTGGCAAGGACACAGGCACTGCACCTGTGACTGCTCCCGCGCAGCAAAGCGAACAGCCCAAGTCAGAAGTACCGGCCAAGCCTGGCTCTTTGCTGGACAAGATCCAGAAAGACGTCGACGGTGTAGAAACTGTTCCAGTCCCGTCGCCACAGCCTCTGGACACCAGCCCGCAGTAAGTTGGCGGCGATCGATAAAAAGCCTGGCATGCCGGGCTTTTTGTTGCCTGCCCATTGGCAAGCCTAGTCGTTTTTCTGCCTGGCCAACGCAGCCTTGGCCGCGCGCAGCCTGCGCACTTCCTTGGGATCTGCCAGCAGCGGGCGATAAATCTCGATGCGGTCACCTGACTGCACGGAGCGCGTCTCGGCATCAGTCACCACCTTGCCAAAAATTCCCAAGGGACAATCGGCAAGCTCTACTTCAGGAAACTGCGAAGCGATCCCCGACGCCTCTACGGCTGCCCGCAGACTGGTACCGGGCGGCACCATTACAGCCAATAAAACCTGACGTTCGGCAGTGGCATACACCACTTCAATCTCAACCATGCAGCTGCTTGGCTCGTTCACAGAAGGCGTCGACCAACGTATTCGCCGCCTGATTGAACAGCGGCCCCAACGTCGCCCGCACAATCGGCCCGGCGTAATCAAAGGACAGATCCAGGCTGATTTTGCAGGCCTTCTCGGTCAATGCCTTGAATACCCACACGCCATGCAACTGCGTAAAAGGGCCTTCCTGCAGATTCATTTCGATGGATTTGCCAGGCACCAGGATATTGCGCGTGACAAAGTGCTGGCTAAGGCCGCCCTTGGCGACGCCAACACTGGCAACCATGTACTCGTCACTGCCCTCCAGCACTTCAGCGGTCGAGCACCAGGGTAGAAATTCCGGGTAACGCGCCACGTCGTTGACCAGGTCATAGAGCGCCTGCGCCGGATAAGGCAGCAGGGCCGAACGTTGAATATGCGTCGTCATGTGAGCGTTATTTCCACTGCTGAGACAAACATCGCGAAAAAAACAGCCCAATCCGCGAGAGAAAAAAACCAAAGAACTGCCCGCATTGTCCGGGATTCGCTCAACACGCTCAAGCACGCAGCTTGACCGTAGCCGACACGCTCGCAACTCCCTATAATGCCGCCCCTATGGCTAAACAAAAGAAACACCCTACAGGGACCATCGCGCAAAATAAAAAGGCGCGACACGATTACTTCATCGAACACCGTTTCGAGGCTGGTCTGGTCCTGGCCGGCTGGGAAGTAAAAAGTTTGCGCGCCAGCAAGCTGCAACTGGTCGACAGCTATGTGCTGCTCAAGGATGGCGAGGCGTGGCTGCTGGGCAGTCATATCACCCCGCTGACCACCGCGAGCACTCACGTGATTGCCGACCCGGTACGCACACGCAAGCTGTTGCTCAACGCCCGCGAACTGGAAAAGCTCGCCGCTGCCGTGCAACAGAAAGGCTATGCCTGCATCTGCCTGTCCTGGTACTGGAGCAAGCACCTGGTCAAGTGCGAGATCGCGCTGGGCAAGGGCAAGAAGGAATACGACAAGCGCGACACCGAACGCGAACGCGATTCCAATCGCGAGCTGCATCGCGCCGTGCGCAACAAGGGCAAGGAAGACTAACCTTGTCACCGGCGTAGCCTCGGGAACCTCCCTTGGCTACACGCGCTCGCCTCCTACAGACCTCCTCCCAATGCAGCTCCCGATAACGCCAGCGCACACTTACCGGTTCACCGGTATGCTGATGACCTGCGCGTAACAGGATAGGAATCGACACCGGACAGCGTCTCCGGCGCCTACTGTTTCTGGAGGATCAATGAGTCTGCCTGCTGCTTTCCTGAGCGATGTCGCACAACTGATCCCGAAAGATCGGCGTTTCGACGACCCACTTTCTACCCTCGCCTTCGGCACCGATGCCAGTTTTTACCGACTGATCCCACAACTAGTGATCCGCGTCGAGTCGGAAGACGAAGTGGTCGCGCTGCTGCAATGGGCGCAACGCGATGGCGTGCCAGTGACATTCCGCGCGGCGGGAACCAGCCTGTCCGGGCAGGCCATCAGCGATTCGGTGCTGATCGTCCTGGGCGACAATTGGAACGGCCGCGAGATTCGCGGGCAAGGCATGCAAATCCGCCTGCAGGCCGGCGTAATCGGTGCCCAGGCCAATGCCTGGCTCGCCCCGTTCGGGCGCAAGATCGGGCCGGATCCGGCGTCAATCAATGCCTGCAAAATCGGCGGTATCGTCGCCAACAACGCCAGCGGCATGTGCTGCGGTACGGCGCAGAACACTTATCACACCCTCGCCGGCATTCGCCTGGTGCTGGCCGATGGCAGCCGCCTGGACACCGAAGACGCGGCAAGCGTCACGGTATTTCGCAATCGGCACGGCGCGCTGCTTGAACGCTTGGCGACACTCGGTCGCCAGACGCGGGCGAATGCCGAATTGGCCGCACGCATCCGCCATAAATACCGTCTGAAAAACACCACTGGCCTGTCACTCAACGCCCTGGTGGATTTTGATGACCCACTGGAGATCCTCACCCACTTGCTGGTGGGCTCCGAAGGTACCCTGGGATTTATCAGTGCCGTGACCTACAACACAGTGGTCGACCACCCGAACAAAGCCTCGGCGCTGATCGTATTCCCGAATGTCGAGATCTGCTGCAACGCCGTAACCGCCCTGAAAACCCAGCCAGTTTCCGCCGTGGAACTGCTGGACCGACGCAGCCTGCGCTCCGTGCAAAACAAGCCAGGCATGCCCGAATTCGTACAGCACCTATCGGAAACAGCCTGCGCCCTATTGATTGAATCCCGCGCGGCGTCGCCGTCATTACTCCATGAGCAACTGGCGCTGATCATGAAGGCCCTGGCCTGCTTTGCGGTGGAGAAGCAGGTCGACTTCACTGAAGACCCCGTGGAAAACGCCCGGCTGTGGGCGATTCGCAAAGACACCTTCCCCGCCGTCGGCGCGGTGCGCAAGACCGGCACCACCGTCATCATCGAAGACGTGACCTTCCCGGTCGAGCAACTGGCCATCGGCGTAAACCGTCTGATCGCGCTGTTCGACAAACATCACTACGACGAAGCCATCCTTTTCGGACACGCCCTGGAGGGCAATCTGCACTTCGTGTTCACCCAAGGCTTCAACAGCGCGGAAGAAATCACACGCTATCAAGCGTTCATGGATGACGTGGCGCAGTTGGTGGCCGTGGAATTCGGCGGCTCGTTGAAGGCCGAACACGGCACCGGCCGCAACATGGCGCCATTCGTCGAGCTGGAATGGGGCAGCGAAGCCTATCAACTGATGTGGCAGCTCAAGCGCCTGCTCGACCCCAACGGCATTCTCAACCCGGACGTGGTGCTCAGCGAAGACCCGCAAATCCATCTCAAGCACCTCAAGCCCCTGCCGGCTGCCGACGAGCTTGTGGATAAGTGTATCGAGTGCGGATTTTGCGAGCCGGTGTGCCCGTCGAATGGCCTGACCCTGAGCCCGCGCCAGCGCATCGTGATCTGGCGTGACATCCAGGCGAGGAAACGCGCAGGCGTGGATACCGCCGAACTCGAAGCCGCCTACCAGTACCAGGGCATCGACACCTGCGCTGCCACCGGACTGTGCGCCCAGCGCTGCCCTGTAGGCATCAATACCGGTGACCTGATGAAGAAGCTGCGCAGCCGAGACGCCGACCGTACGAAAACGGCCGAATGGCTCGCCACCCATTTCGCCACTGCGCTGCAAGGCATGCGCTTCACCCTGCATGTCGCCAACGGCGCGCGCATGCTATTGGGCGCCCCGCGCCTGGCAAAATTGTCGGCGCACATGAGCAGACTGTCCAAGGGGCAGATCCCGCAGTGGACCACCGCCATGCCACAGCCGGAAAAAGCCATTCGCTTCAGCCCTGCAGTCACCGACGGACGTCCGCGCGTGGTCTATCTCGCCGCTTGCGTCTCACGCGCGATGGGCCCGGCGGCGGCAGATAAAGAGCAAATGTCGCTGTACGACAAAACCCGCAGCCTGCTGGAAAAAGCCGGTTACCAGGTGGTGATCCCCGACAACCTCGACAGCCTGTGCTGTGGCCAACCCTTCGCCTCCAAAGGCTATGCCGAACAAGCCGATCACAAGCGCCAGGAATTGATCGGCGCCTTGCTCCAGGTCAGCCGTGGCGGCCTCGATCCGATCTACTGCGACACCAGCCCCTGCACCCTGCGCCTGGTGCAAGACCTGGGCGAAACACGCCTGGACCTCTACGACCCCGTACGATTTATCCGCACCCACCTGATAAACCGCCTCGACTTCACACCTCAGCAAGCGCCAATCGCCGTACACGTCACCTGCAGCACTCAACACCTGGGCGAAAGCCAGGCACTGATCGACCTTGCCCGGCGCTGCGCCAACACCGTGGTCATTCCGGAAGGTATCCACTGCTGCGGTTTCGCCGGCGACAAAGGCTTCGCCACGCCGCAGCTCAACGCCCACGCCCTGCGCTCACTCAACAAGGCGGTACATTCTTGCAGTGAAGGTATTTCCACCAGCCGCACCTGCGAAATCGGCCTGAGCCAACATGGCGACATCGATTACCACGGGTTGGTGTACCTCGTTGACCGCGTCACAAAAGCACGCACACATTAAACCCGCAAAAAAACAGAACCCCTGCGCACTGGCGTAGTCATCTGCATAGGCCTCGACGAACGAGGCTCATCAGTGATGTCGCTGGCCGCCGTTCAACGCCAGCAGCGTCGAGCCCTTTTGCGCAAGGAGATACCCCATGAAGCGTTCCGCTCTTGCTGGCTTGTTTGTTACCGCTGCGATGCTGGCGTCCCCTGTGTTCGCCGCGGGTAATGACAAAGACCTGTGCCAGATCAACCTCGACAAAGTCAACAACGGCAAAGCCCTGCTCGCCACCGACACCAGCGGCAAAAGCGGCGAAATCGACACCGCAGTCTCCCAGGCCAAGGCTGCTCATGCAGCGGGCGATGACAAGAAGTGCATCGAAATCACCTCTAAGGCCTTGCAGGACCTGCAAAACAGCGACAAAGGCGGTCAGTAAGCGAGAGGGCCAACCTTCGGGTTGGCCTTCCGTGACCATTTGACGTACACTGCACAGGCTTGTCACTCACTAAGAAACAACGAGTTACAAGCACGGGGCCGTTTAGGATTCGACGCCGGTCGCGAAACTTTAGGTGCATGCCGAGTTGGTAACAGAACTCGTAAATCCACTGTTGCAACTTCTTATAGTTGCCAATGACGAAAACTACGGCCAGGAATTCGCTCTCGCTGCGTAAGCAGCCTTAGCCCTGAGCTTCTGGTACCTTCGGGTCCAGCAATCACCAGGGGATGTCTGTAAACCCAAAGTGATTGTCATATAGAACAGAATCGCCGTGCAGTACGTTGTGGACGAAGCGGCTAAAACTTACACAACTCGCCCAAAGCACCCTGCCCTTCGGGTCGCTGAGGGTTAACTTAATAGAAACGGCTACGCATGTAGTACCGACAGCGGAGTACTGGCGGACGGGGGTTCAAATCCCCCCGGCTCCACCACTTCAACATCTAAAGACGTCCACGGACGTCTTTTTTTGTGCCTGAAATCCAGTAAATACGCGGCTTACAGGGCTATTGGGGGCTTTCGAGGTTTTTTGAGTTCCAGGTGATTTGGTATTCCCAATGGTATTCCCGGCTACCCGGCGCTAATCTTGGGAATACCAAAAGGTGTCATGGAGTACTTCTCATGTGCGCTCAAACCACCCGCCTCTCCGACCGCCAGCTCAAGGCGGTCAAACCGAAAGACAAGGATTACGTCCTCACCGATGGCGACGGGCTCCAGCTGCGAGTTAGGGTCAATCGCTCGATGCAGTGGAATTTCAACTACCGGCATCCCGTCACCAAAAATCGAATCAACATGGCACTCGGCTCTTATCCCGAGGTTTCTCTTGCGCAAGCGAGGAAGAAAACCGTTGAGGCTAGAGAGCTGCTTGCACAGGGCATCGATCCAAAAGCTCAGCGCAATGAGCTACAGGAAGCCAAACGAGCGGAAACGGAACACACCTTCGAGAACGTGGCCACCGCCTGGTTCGAGCTGAAGAAGGATTCCGTCACGCCGGCGTATGCCGAAGACATTTGGCGCTCCCTCACACTGCATGTTTTTCCGAGCATGAAATCAACGCCTCTCTCCGAAGTCAGCGCCCCAATGGTCATCAAGCTCCTTCGTCCGATTGAGGCCAAAGGCAGCCTCGAGACAGTTAAGCGAGTGAGCCAGCGCCTTAACGAGATCATGACCTACGGTGTCAATTCCGGAATGATCTTTGCCAACCCTCTCAGCGGCATTCGAGCGGTGTTCAAAAAACCTAAGAAAGAGAACATGGCAGCGCTACCACCAGATGAGCTTCCGGAGCTCATGATGGAAATCGCGAACGCCAGCATCAAGCGGACAACCCGCTGCCTGATCGAATGGCAGCTACACACTATGACCCGCCCTGCCGAAGCGGCGACTACCCGATGGGAAGACATAGACTTCGAAAAACGCATCTGGACCATCCCTCCGGAGCGAATGAAAAAGCGTCGTCCGCACACAATCCCGCTGACCGAACATGCACTCTCGTTATTGGAGACGCTTAAGCCCCATAGCGGCCACAGGGAATATGTGTTCCCGTCAGATAGAAATCCGCGCACCCACGCGAATAGCCAGACAGCCAACATGGCATTGAAACGAATGGGCTTTCAGGACCGCTTAGTCAGCCACGGCATGCGCTCCATGGCCAGCACAATTCTGAATGAGCATGGATGGGATCCGGAGCTAATCGAAGTCGCGCTGGCGCATGTCGATAAAGACGAAGTTCGAAGCGCCTACAACCGGGCGGATTACATCGAACGCCGGCGTCCGATGATGGCCTGGTGGAGTGAACATATCCAGAAGGCAGCCACCGGCAGCCTGTCGGCATCCGCCATCAATCAAACAAGGGACCGTAACGTCTTGCCGATACGCTGAGCAGGCGACAATTCGTGCCGTGCAGCAGGGCGACTGAAGTGGCGACTGTCGCTAAATCAGCCGCATTCCTGCGCTTCTTCGGCCAAGCCCCTAAGTATGGGAAGGCTCCGCATTCCCATACTTAGGGGCTCACGCTTAAAGATCTATCAGACAACCACGAGTTGCGCCTTTCTGCGGCGGATCAGCCCTGCTGTTAACTTATAGTAATAGATGGTCGCTGGTGCTGAGCAACGCAGGTAGTGCTCTAAAAACCATCTGGTGTGCTTTTCCTTCCAGGACCAAGGGGTCGCAAAACTCCAGCGCTCACGAATCGCCTCGTGCATCCTTTCTGCCTGCCTGATATGCCGCTGCCGCGTGGCATGCGCACCTTTGAGCACGGGGCTCAGAAACAACGCCATATCGAACTCGGACTTCATAGACGACCTCCGATGTAGGCACTCACCACGTCGATGCGGTTATGCCCCAACTCGTGGCTGATCTGCTGACGTGCACGCTGATCGAGTGCTCGATCCTCTCGTTGACCACGACCGCCATTGATGGGCGCGGAGAAGCCGGTCAGTTGTTCATAGCGCTCACAGGCGTAAGCCGCCCGCAGTTCATGAAAGCCTTTCAATCCATGCTCATGCATGATGTCCCGCGCCGGTCGTACGATTGTCTGTAAGAAATCTTTGTAGCTTTCATCAGGTGTTAACAGATTCCGACTGCCCTTGGGTGAGGCCTCGCTGGCCCTGTCGAGGGCGCCACGAACTAGATCCGTGACCGCAATCCAACGCGGTGCCGATGCGCCTGATCGACCGCCTTTGGTGCCGTCCTGGATATTGATCTTGCCCAGTTGCCGAGCCTCACGTTGCAGCCGGGGCAAGTCCGCCAAGATCGCTTCACGTAGGCGCATGCCGGTCTCCCGAGCGAGGAGCAAGATGGCACTCACCCTCAGTTGCTGTCGCTCTGACAGCGCTTGCGCAATCAGCTTGACCTGCACACGGTCTTGGCCTTGTGGCGCCTCACTACGCACGCTTGAGCGCTGCAAGCCAAGCGCCTTGCTCGGACTCGGAATTTTGACGTATTGATCACCGCGCAGCGCAGCCATCGTTCGGTTCACGCTGGACAGTCGGTTCTGCGCGGTGGCAATGCCGACGTTGCCCTGATCAACCTGCTCCCGCACGTGGACGGCGTACCGCATTAGGACTTCGCGGTCGATCTGTCGCGCATCATTGAGCCTCGGCCCTTCCTCGGATAGACACCAACGCACGAAGGCCTGCCAGCGATCACTATGGGCTTTGACGGTAGCAAAATGGCCGTCGCCAAACAGGTCTTTCAGTGCTTGCAGTCCGGCATAGCTGAGCTGGCGACCGAAGCCGAAATTGCGCCCTGCTCGCTTACCGACCCGAGCCATTTTTCTGTTCCTGATCGGCTGCTGCGAGATCATGCAAAAGGGCTCGCCAGTGCGCACTTACAATCGCGAACTGAGCCCAATCAGTCGGGCGAAAACACAGCGTGTTGTCGGTGACGTAAAGATGCGCGCCCTGCTCTTCCAACCATTGGATAATGGAAGTCGTCGAGGTGATAGTTCTATGGAGGGTGGCGACACCGGCGACGCCGGCGACAACCCTTGCATTGCCTGCCTTTGAGCGTGGCGACAAAGTGGCGACAGTACCGGCGACAAATCGCACTTTCGGCTCCTTTTGGCGTTGAGCCAGATGGTTGCGCAGCGCTTCATCAAGATTGAACATGGCGCACCTCGAAGGTGTGGCCGTCGGAGATCAACCACTGATGATCAATCAACTCGACCAGCAGCTTTGCGGCATGACGACTGCTCTTGCGGGCAAAGCGGGGACCGTTGCGATTCAGCTCTCGAATACTGAAGCGCGTCCACTCCTTGACCTGCAGCCAGCGCAACAGCCGGTCCGCCTCTTCTTTTACCCTGCACACCGGTTCCTGCTCGGTCAGGCGCTGGATCTCGGTGAGGTAGTATCCAACTAAGGCCGAGGCCCGCTGGATATGGTCGACCTCCACGACACTGCTCTCCTCCACAACGGCCAAAATGCCGGCGACGCGCAACAGGTTGTCGGCGGCCTTCGAACCGCTGGGCCGCACGCTGGCCAGCTCGCCAAACTCACCCAGTTGAGCTTCGATAGCATCATGCAAATCAATCCAGCGACGACGCGCCAGCGGACTGAGGCTCAGCTTTGACAGTTGCAAGGCCCCGTCAGCGGAAAGTGACCAAGGCTGATAAAACAGAGCCGAAAGGCGATGATGATAGCGCTTAAGGGCAGCGTCTTTGGACAAGTCGACAGCCTGGTAGCTACGTTGCCCGGCTAGACTGGTGGGCCAGGTCATCAAGCAGCGCCCTAGAATGCCTTGCCCCTGCAGCAACGGATCACTGAGTAACTGCATGGCCAAATACGGTTGCAGCATCAGGTGGAGGCTCAAGCGTCGGTCATAGGCTCGCAAGCTTTCACCAACCATGGAACGCGCGCGATCTATCGGGCTGCCATCCCAGAGTGACGACAAGGTCGTGACCGCTTTCAAACGGTTATTCCGACTCATGGTACTGCTGCCAAGAAATTGTCCGCCCTCATCACAGAACAGCCCCATGCTGGGCAAGTCATGACAGAGCCCCTTGATCAGGGCCTCGATAGTCGGGTCGGTGGTGATCAGTCTAGGGGCTGAGGGCTCCGCTTCGAGCGACATTCCGTTTGAGGGCTCAGGATCGCCAGGCTTGATACGCTGCGCCTGTCGCTGTGCGGCACGGTACCGGGCAAGTTGTTCGCGATAGCGCTGCCACTGTTCACGCTCCCATTGCCGTGCAGGCAGCAATGCACATCGGTCTGCGGCGGTCTTGCGATCACCTGACGCGGCCACCGTGATCAGGTACAGCGACAGGGGATAATTTCTCCCGTCGAGCTGCAAGCCCGCATGACCTTGAGTGGCCAGCGCCGAGGCAGCCAACACTGATTGCGCGGCCAGTGCTTTGGGCACGCCGATGACCTCGGCCATGCGCTCCACCGCAGGCCCAAGAATCCCACCCAGTGCCTGCACCGGATAAGGCTGGGGCACGGGGTTCGACTCAATCAACGGTCGAGGTGATCGTGGTAGTTCAAGCTTCGGATCTAACTGCTGCATGGGCCCTCTCCTCGGTGATTGCTGACTGTCCTCACGTATTCCCGCCACGGCTGTTGAGTGTTATCAGGGATCAAGGCCCCTGCGGCCTGTGAGGTGTTCACTGACGCGGAACGAACGGCTCCTTACAACCGGGAGCGAGGGCATTAACCCATGAATCTGGCCTCCTTAGACGCATCAGAAAATGCGGGCGGGTGGAGGCTGTGCCGACTGACGAGTTCGGCAGCTAGAGACCCTGGGAGGGAGAAGGCAAAGACCTAGACACCTGGGGCATGCCTGACTGTCAGTCAGGTGCAGCACTTCCATGGGCTGCGGCACCGGTGCCTGTGTCGTTGCGGATGGCGACGAATCGGATTTGTCAGGCCGATTGTCACGAGGAGAGTTGCGGCAGTGCCCTGTACGACGTGGCTTGCAGCAGTGGTACAAGCGCCCGTCTCTTTCCAGGAGAAAGAGACGGGCGCAGTCTGGCGCAGCGAATAGTGCCGAAGGGTGAGGTTGCTGCAATGCAGCGAGGTAGGTCCATCGTCAGCCGCAGTGGGCAGATTGGCCGAGTGGGCATCCATCACTCTTGGGGAGTGACCGTGCGAGCCGCCGGACGCTAATCGCACTTGGGGAAGAACCACCACACGAGTGGCGTAGCCTTAAAGGTTCTGGCTACCTGGGCAGGCGCTGTCAACGACAGCGTTCCGTGCGCCAATTTTTATACCCACTCGAAAAGGCGGTCAAGCGTCACAGCCAATGCGCTGAGAAAGTGGCGACTGTCGCCACTTCTGTCGCCATGCTCCAGACCACGTTATACCTGGGTTGTCGCCGGCGTCGCCGCTGTCGCCATACCTACATCTATACCCAACGAAAAGATTCGAACACACGCACTGAATAATGTTGCGCTCGATAGAAATCGCGGGGAATTACTGATGGTGAAAGCAGGCGTGGTGTGAATTAAATTTGAGCATGGAGGGTGGAACGCAGCGGATTCGAGAAAAAGCGAGTGAACCCTCCGATCGGCGCGATCAAAGATCGCTTGATCAGAGGGTTTGGCGGGAAAAGCAAATCTCAAACGTCAATTACAGACTCAGGCATCAAAGCGGGTTGATTGGGAAGTGACGACCTCACGTCGCATGATCAGCGTCTGCTGCAACCGCAACAAAAAACCTGCTTCAAATGCCTCTTGGGGATCACCTAGACGATGACGTTTTCGGTTCTGAGACAGCGCCCACCATAACGGTAATGATGAGCCCTCAAGCCAAGTCTCTGCGCAACGGACACCCTCCTTGATTACCGAAGCGAACTCATCGCCCCACGGGGTTTGGATCGCGGGAGCCCCCTCAGCGGAGGGGACAGAGACATACTCATGGATCTGTTGATGAAAGCTTTGAGCTGGAATGCCAGTTAAATTCCGGAATGCCTTGTCGTACAACACGGCGGCGTCATCTAACAGCTCTACTGCCAGCTCAACGTCTTGCGGAAAATAAAGCAGAATACTCTGGGCTCCGTTAAGCCGGAGAGTGGCAGCCTGCCGCAGTTTAACCGCTGCATCTTCAGGGGTAAGCGATGAAGTATCGATGCGGTTGGGTTTGGGGAGGCCGATGAGAAGCGAAAGATCAAACATCACGGAATCCTCCGAGATCGTTTGCAGCTTGGACCATTTGACCGGGGTGGCGCACGAGCTTAAAAGGGGGACAGGTCATTTTCCTTATCTCCTCGGACAGTTAAGGAGCCGTCCACCCAGCCGTTCTGACACGAATTGGGTGGCGGACCGTACGGGGGTCAGAAACCGGCGTCCGAGGGAACCGGCCAGCTGCCGTCGAACGCCATAGAAAAGCAGCGGCTAAGCCTCTGTAAGCACTTGAACGCTGGCTATGGCGCTATGCGCCTCGAACAATTCAGGTTCTGACACCCGGCCACGGGATTGACCGCGACGGAGCAAAGCGTAAATGTGAAGACGCGACAACACAAGCGGGCAGTATCAATAAGATATACATTCCAACGAAGGCTGCTGGCCCAGACGCTAACGCTCGCTGGTAGTTGGTGGCCCTCTACCGCTTCATGACAGACTCTGTGACGATTTACTGCAAAGTCCGCCCAGGCTGATAGAATCAGTGAGATGGTACATAACACCCTCTGAGAAATGGTATGAATACAGAATTGACGGAAGAAGAGATGCGCCGGGCGCTATTCGGTGATTCTGAGTCCCCTGCGCCTTCAATTAACAAATACGTGCAAGACACTGCCCCGGGTGTCGTGATGGTGCAACCGGTAAAGGCAGCGAAGAAAAAGAAAGTCTCAAAAGGCTTCACGCCCAGGCTGAGAGTCACGCTACGGGTGGGAAATGAATTTGAAGGCAAGATGCACGAAATGGTACATGAGGCCGATACGCTGAGCTCCTTAATTGCAGAGCAAGAAGCAACTAAAACGGCCCGAAAAAAATTCAGGTTTGTAGAACTGGTATCGGTCAAATCAATGTAAGCATCCTCTCACAAGGTATTAAACCGCTTTCAGTTACTGCGGGTCACCCTAACGACCAGCTCTCGTCCATTAAGGCCACAAAACTCAGGATACGATCGTCGTATCGAGGACGTGCTTTAACACTATCACTTTATCCAAAATCTCAATGCTCTATGCTTTCCAGTCCCCCCACTAGCTGACAGTTACGACGGTCAGGAATCGGCCTACACCGCCGCTTGGAGCACGCGGCTTCGCTTCGTGGGTTGTCCTAGCTATTCACAACCAAAGCGTTTGTTTGCCTGGGATGACCTTTTCAAGGTCGCTCCCTGGCATGTGTACACGTCATACCCTAAAACTACTCGGTCAGGACTTTGGCATCGATCCCTTGCAACTGACTTGCTTCGATCATTCCGAGTGCCGGATCAGGCGACTTGCTCGCAGACTTTGCAGCTTCTACTTTTTTGTTATAAGCCGTCCGCAACGCTTGGGTTTTAGGCTCCGTAAGTTCACAGTTGGCATCTCTCACGTGCTGCTGTTTAAGAATTAACAAAGGAGGTGTATCAACAGCTTTTTTATTAGATTCGATATATAAACCAAAGTCAGCATACCAAAGAATTTCTCTCGCTAAAATCCAGCGGTAATGATTGTAGATGGCACTGCTCTCAATCAAATTGAAATCTGTGTAGGTGTTCTGGGACTGGGCGCCAAGTTTGTCTCGATTGAACATATTTAGCTGTTCAGAGTACGTCGAAAGCAGTCGAATTTTCGGATTACCGTTCGGGGGAGGTGATACACCAGGGCGAGGGCTAGGATTAAATACCCAGGCGTCAGTAATTAAACCTCCCGTTTCAGCATTATTTGTTACGTGAACGGAGAGCGCCCCGCCGAGGGAGTTTCCGGTAACTACAACCTTGGGTCCGAACTCGCTCGAATGCGCATTTCTGTAAGCCACTGCTTTATGTACATACTCTCTGGCCGGTTTATTCTGCACTTGCCAAATTCCAAAGTTCTGGAAGACATAATCGATAAACATTTGGTCTGAGCCACGGAATGCAATGATCATCTCATTGTTTCCTATGCTGCCTTTATTCAGCTTGTAGGTCTCGGCCTGAAAGCCATTCCACGAATCAACTGACAGTTCTGGTATTAACTCCAGCTCACTAGGGCGCACAAAATTATATTGTTGGTCGGCGTTCTCCTTCTGGAGTGTCAAAGTCGCGGCCAAAGCATAAATATAGCCGTCGCTGGCCAACTTAAGCTTTCTCGCAACTTCCCCATTAGGCTTAATTACCTGATACTCGTTTACCATGTCGAGGTATCGCGAGCTGCACCACGCGACCCCTTCAATTTTTCCACCGAATTTTGGGAAAGGGGAGAATCTATTGCTACTACACCCGCCAATGCCGACTGTGAAAAGGATTAACGCAACGAGTATGGCTTTCCTCATTTCCCCCCGGAATGACGCATAGTGGTTGCCCCAACATCTCTGGCCAAGCAATTATTCTGCATGAAGCGCTCCTTGCCGATGTACCGGCTGTTGATTTTCTCGTAGGCGTGGCGTGTCACTAGCCTATCAAGCTAGCTCAACATTCCGAGCTTGCTCGCTTCGAATCTCAAATACCCCGCAACCGCCTACAACTCAACCTTTTGGCGGGGTACAACTCATGGGCTTGCAAGTGCCTAGAGAATCCGAGGCGATTCAGTCGCCCTCGGGGTACTCACATGCACAAGGTATGTTGCTAGACTGCAATTTTTGTCTAGGTGGTGTGACGTAATGGCGGGTAACAAGGATGTTGGAGTGAACGAGATCGGCGGGTGGCGCCTCTCCAAAAAACTCGGAAGTGGTGGGAACGGAATCGTTCGACTTGCCCAAAAGGGAGAGCAAAAAGGCGCAATGAAAATATTGCGTTATGACTCGCCCAAAGCCAGAAACCGTTTTCATGACGAAGTAATGTCCATGCGACTCTGTGCAGACATACCCGGCGTGCTCCCTGTTCTCGAATCACAGGTAGATCCTGATGAGCCAGGCCAGAAATGGTTCGTAATGGGTCTGGCCAAGCTGTTAACTGACCAGTTAAGCGATAGGTCAGGGCTTCGCACGGTTGTCCAGGCATTTGCCGCCTACGCTGAAACGCTAGCAGCAATGCACCAGTTGAAGGTCTCTCATCGCGACATCAAACCTGACAACCTCTTCTTCTATGACGGGGGCTGGGCTGTCGGTGATTTTGGTCTAGCGACCTTTCAGGGCAAGAAGGCGGTCACCGGCGGGGGCAGAAAGATTGGGCCTATCTACTACCTAGCCCCGGAAATGCTCAACGATCCAGGAAACGCCGACGAGCGTTGCGCAGACGTGTTCTCGCTTGCAAAGTCATTATGGGTCATAGCAACAGGCCAACATTATCCATTACCCGGCAGTTACGATCTCGATCACAGCGCATTCAGGATAGGCTCCTATCTATCAGGAGAGAGGGGTGTCATTGAGCTCGACCGTTTGATCGCCTCGGCGACGGCGTTTGAGCCTTCAAGGCGACCCAGCATGAAGCTAGTTGGAGAGGAACTTCGAGCCTGGTTGGCTCCCAACGTTGAGATTTCTATGCCCACTAATATAGATTTCAAAGAGCACATTGCTGCAATCGAGCAATGGCAGCACTCTCGAGCGCGTGCTGCTAAATCTCAAAAGGTTCGTGATGAAGCGATCCGATCACTGACGAATCGGTTATCCGACTATCTTAACTCTCCATTGTCTAATTTAAAAAACCTAATAGAAAAGTCACTAGGAATCACCACCACTATAAACAAAAACCCCAAGTGTGGATTTTTGGAGCTTAGGGTAGAGGTACCGGCCGATCAAGATAGGCTGGCTTTTATAATTTTGATACTTGATCTGAATTGTGAATCCTTTCCAGCTGTGAATCTGCAAGGGCGCATAATACTTGAATGGCGAAATAAAGCAGGCTTTATTAACCTCATTTGGAAAAGATGTTATGAATTCATCGAAAATGGAGCAGACGAACCCATTAAGATCGACACGCTCAGGGCTGAAATGACCGAAGCAACATTGAAAGCCTTGTCGGAAACATTATCCCTAATAATTCCGTCGCATAAAATTGAACACAAACCCAAATTGGTACGTATCAAGGTTCATGACGAGAAAGGCGATATGTTGAGTGGGGTGTCTTTGCGCTTCATTGATAGCGAAGGTATTACTTTAGCGGCAGCGAAGACAGCGAATGGAATTGTAGAAGTAGCTCTTCCCACGCTCAAGAATGTAGTGATTTTTGTGGCTCATGGCTCTTTCAACTCAACGGTAGTGACTCTGCCTGATGAAAACTTATTAGTTGTACTGAATGGAGACCCTCGTTCTAGATCAATGATATGCGGAGGATCTTGGGTGAGCCTAGCGGGTCTTAAGGGCGAGCTGGCATTCGTGCATGACGAAATTGAGGGGGGTATTCATCGATTATATGTCCACTTGAAAGAACTCTCTGGAAACAGCGGGGCCCCAGGAGCTGTAGACTTATCGATTGGCAAGCCAGTAAGGTTAAAAGATAATGCTGGTCGTGTAGCCTATATGACACCTCGCGCTGTAATCGGAGACAACTATCTCATAGACTTTGAGCACGCGGGCGATCTATAAATTAATAAAGAGTAGACCGTTAGCCTCCTATCACTGTTTTTTGATTTAAAACCGTATTGCTTGATATGGGTCAACGCCAGGGGCATTAAGTATACCATTGTTCTCAACTGGTGAATTTTATCCAAACTCACCAGTCACCGTCTAAGGTTACGCTCTGAATCTTTTACGGCAACAGTAAATTGTTGATGTCATTTTCAGAAATGTCGTAGCAGAACGGCTCACATAATCAAACACATCGTTATGAACATTTGCAACAATTATTAACTTCAACTTAACCCGTCACACTTCAAAAGCTATAATAGATTTCTCTACAGTATTATCATGGTAGGATCTTCCAAACTAATGCTAGAAAC
Organism: Pseudomonas trivialis; assembly: GCF_036864995.1. Classification (NCBI taxonomy): domain Bacteria; kingdom Pseudomonadati; phylum Pseudomonadota; class Gammaproteobacteria; order Pseudomonadales; family Pseudomonadaceae; genus Pseudomonas; species Pseudomonas trivialis. Next base: position 4,611,700 of record NZ_CP142151.1, read on the forward strand.
CAAATTGCTCGCCATTAAAAAATGGTGTAAGCGCCCACCTAGCATATTTCGCTTCACCATCAGCGTCTGTCTGGTGCAGGAAACCAACCTCGTAGCTACCAAATGCCGCGCGGGTGGAAATAGGATGTGTTTAACTGGCATGATGACACTCAACTCACATGCAATTCAGCGATCCTCAAAAAAAACGCCTAGGCCGCGAGCATGTCAGCGGGGGCAAAAGCGCACGGCTTTCCAAGCAGGCAATTGCGACAGCCAAACCGTTATCGTATTCGTAACCAAAATGCGTATATCCTCAATTTTTGAGCTTGCGAAATGATGCCTTCGGGGTAAAGATAGCTTCATCAAGGTTATTCGAGACGTAAATATGACAAACCTTAGGCATCTCAGACAGAAGAAAAAGCCCGTACGTCTTTATGTAAGCAGCTTAAAGTACAATTAGTCATTCCAAGAAAGTCAATCTTATCGTTTAGATAATGATATTTAGGGCGACGTTTCTAGCAAACAAAGGCAAGAATGGATATAACGAAGGAGTGCTAAAATGAGTGCGATATCAGTCAGTGTAGGCTTTGATGCGATCCGCGTTTGTGAGGCAATCGCGAAAATTGGCTACGAGCCATACACAGCTATAATGGACATTATAGACAACTCTGTTACAGCAGAAGCCTCAATTATTTCAATTTCAATCGAATTGAGACCTGGTAAGACGCTTAAGAATAGGAATAGCGTATCTAGCTATAAAATAATAGATGACGGTAAAGGCATGTCGCATGAAGAGATAGTAAATGCCTTCACATTGGGCTCCAAAAGAAACTACGGGAAGAACAGCCTGTCAAAATATGGAATGGGCCTAAAATCTGCGGGACTCTCACTCGGAAGCAAAATATCAATAACTAGTAAAAAAGATGGTGTCATTTCTGACAAGTATACGTTCGATCTCAAAGAAATTGAAAAAGAGAATAGGCTTGCTTTGCTAAGACAGCCCCTAACAAGAGCTGAACAATTAGAATTTTCGAGCGAAGTAAGTGGCTCTACTGGAACTATTGTAGAAATTGCAGGATGTGAAAACGTTAATCAATCCTCGCCTGGCACTACTCTAACCAAATTAAAAGAGCGGCTGGGTGTTGTTTACTACTCATTTCTCAAGGAAAACGCCAAACCATTAAAAATCAGAATTCGCACTTCTTTGAGTGATAACAAAGGAGTATACGAAGAGATAAAAGCCAAGGACTTATTATTTACCGAATTGGCAAGTAAAAACACCGGCTGGTCGCTTGATAGCTACGACTATTATAGCCCATACTTGATCTTAGATGAGGACTGGGATTCGTTGCGCGACAAAGATAATAACCCCCTACCTGCCATAAAAATTCAAGCAGTAGCATTCCCGCAAGCCCGAATGGCAGACGAAAAATCTCCGCTCTCTATTGATAAAAAGTTAATTGTAAAAAGCTACGGAGTATCGCGCGAAAACAGCGGCTTCTTCATATATAGGAATGGTAGGCTTATCCGGTGGGGAGACGGCCTGGAGCGAGCGACAGGCAAACCGTTAATTACAAAAGACGATATTAATATTCGGATCAGATTCGAAATCCAAGATGTACACGATGACGTTCTGCATGTAGACGTTTCGAAGCAACGCCTAGAAATTGACGACGAGCAAATTTATAACCTTGAAGCAATTATCTCTAAGGCAATCCGAACCGCAAAAGAAATTCGCGCAGCTTGCCACGAGAAAATTAACGTTAAGAGGGGAGAGGGAGAAACCTTTAGTCAGTCGGTAAGAGACGTGCCCGAGGATGATCCTCAGCAGATGGGCAAAGGCGAAGTAGACCCCGAAACGATTTCAAGGCAGGAAAAGAAAAATGAAGAGGCGCAACTCGCCCTTGACAAGATAGCCTCTGAAAAAGAAGAGAATGGTGACATACTCTCCTTGGAAACAGACTTTCAAAAAATCAGATACTCTAATAAGATTCCTTTCGGTCAGGTGTGGAAACCATATTTTGACTCGAAGGAAGGAGTTTTTGTTTGTATTAACAAAAATCACCCATTCTATGATGTTTACCTAAACCGCTTTGAAGATGGCTCTAAAGAACGACTAACAGCAGAGGCCTTAATTTTCGCTTCGGCATTAGCTGAGAGTAATGTCTTTTCATACGAAACCAGTGTTGCACAAAATGATTTAGAGCGGATATTTCGTCGTTTCCACAGTAATGTACATCAATTTCTGCAGGATTGGACATGGGAAAACACGTCGGAGGACTAATCACGCATTGCGGGACCGTCTGGGGTAGCCGGGGGAGATCTTATCTTTATATGATCCTTACAGCCGATCATGCCTATATTGGTGAGACCGGCAACATGCCCACTTCCAGATGGGGAAGCCATCTCAGCAAGGCCAATAGCTCTTTTTCTGAGAAGCTGAGAATAGAGTTAGAAAATACCTCTTGCCCTGATTACGATGAAGATTTTGTTTATATTGGTCTTTACTGCGGTGTAATAGAAGAGGAAGAGTATGAAAAAAGAAAGTACGCTCGAGTTGCCATTGAAGAAGCTATCCACCGAGAGTATTTGCTAAACGGAAACAAATTCGGCGGAATAAAAAAGCTATTATCTAGACCGAGCTCCCGGTCCTTGCGGATAAATTTAGGGTTCGATGTAGACTCGTATGCCAAGCATGCAATTGAACTGCTACTAGGCGAATACAACAGGTATAAAGAAAGTTCTGATCAGGCCGTACTCCTTTAGGGGCGGCCACTCAGACGCAAGCACTGGTTTAACTTATTCAGCTGCATACATTTTTCTCCATACGACTTTTTAGCTCTAACGCTGCTGATCTACTTGTAAGATTTCACCCGCGACTGGTAGCAGTGCTGCCCCTAGTGAATGTGTGTTACAGCAAAATCTGGAATGATTGAACTGCAGTAAAACAGCTACTAAAGCAGCCCAGTGGACCTGTGAGTAAGAACTTGTGAACTTCGCAGCCGAAAAACTGGTCGCTAGAGTAGCCACGTTAAACACCAAACGCCATTCGGGCTAGGGGAATTGGTCTCATATCTCGTTCCGAATCCAGCGAGTAGCCGCAAAGAACTGAATCAGCTTTCGTGACCTGCAGAGCGCGCTTGGGCTACAAAATACGCTTGGGTAATAGAAAAACACCCGAAAACAATTTAAGCTATACGCGGCACATGCTTGAACCTACCACCGTAGCACGATCACGGACTGATGAAACATGGACTATAAATTTAGGCCGGTGACTGCCGGAGAGATGCTTTTTGATTATATCAATAATAGTTTGATAGGTCGTAAGAACCTCACCCAAATATCAAATTTGGAAGCACTTCAAATAGGAGGTCGGCAACACGAACTGTCCTCCTATTATGCAGGAATATTAGCAGCAAATTTACTATCCAGAATTATAAAAAAGGCCAATAGAGTCGTCAGTGATGTTGAGTCTGAAAAAGAACATCACAAGTTAATGACCCATTATTTTTTGAGATCTTTAGAAATACCCCGGAGCCCATCTGGTGTCAGTTTAGATCGATTGGCTTCGCTAGCCTTAGAGGCTGAAAAAACATCAAGAAAGGCAATCATATCTTCTGTCCGTAGTCAGTTCACTATAACCAAAGTTAATTATTGCTATATGTGCGGAACGCCGGTGTACGAGAAAACTCAGAACCCACTCGACAAAATGGAGTTGGAACACATCTGGCCGCAAAGCTTTGGCGGAGATAGCACCGTAGAAAATCTATTGCCCGCCTGCCCTCCTTGCAACGGAGAGAAAGGAAGCATGATTTTGTGGCAGAACGCCCACATACACTCATTCACTTTAAAGCCTGAGCCATCGGCGGATGAACTGACGAGCATTAAAAAGAAAGTAAAAATAGCTCAACACCGCAGAGAGATGTTTGAATATGCGAGCAATTACAAAAAAACATTAAAAGATGCTGCACTTGCAATCGGAAGCTTTAACTTTAACGAAGTCAGCGCCATCGATAGAGATGACGCCGTGGACTTCTTTAATTTTCAAATTAAAAGGAGAGATGCGGTATGAACTATAACTGCCTAACGTTCTCGCAACGTAATGATGGAAACGCTCCAACATTTTGCTTGTTTGAGGCACCTGTAAAAGATGTGGTTTTATGGAGCACTATCCCAACGCTCACACCCGACAATACCGACGGCATACAACGCCCCCTTAAAGACAGCAAAGTCAGAGCGATAAAAAAGTTTCTTGAGAGCGATACTAGAAATACAATTCCGACTGCTATTGTACTTACAATATCAAGTAATGCATGCCGGATAGATGGCGGCAATATAGTTATCAACGTTGCTGAAAAAGAGAACATCCTTGTCATTGATGGCCAGCATAGACTGTGCGGACTGAATGCTTTCGACGAGAACTCGCGCGTGCCAATCGTTGCCATTTTAGATGCAACTTCAGAAGAGCGAGCTTTTCAATTTATTATCATCAACAATAAAGTTACGAAGGTCGCGCCAGACCATATTCGTGCGCTCACCCTAAGATTGACGAAAGAAGAAGATAAAATAGATTTAGAAAACCGGTTGAAAACCTCTAGACTTTCTCTGAGCCCACAACTTAGCTACGTCGGTCTCGCGAACGATTTAGATGAGAGTCCTTTCAAAGGTATAATAGCATTACCTAGTATGCCGGAGGACGATCGAAAGGTTGTCCCATCCGCAATCGAAACATCGATCGCTTATATTCAATCTAAAAATATACAGGAACTTTCTAGCGAGGACGCGGCGTATGATTTTTTTATAACGATCTGGGACGTTATAAAAAACACTTGGCCAAACTGCTTTCCTAATGAAAAAAAACTTGTCAGTAAAGTCGGGATAGTGTGCCTAACTCGCTACATAACAGACGCGATAAATCTTTTGTCTGGATACCCAGGCAACGACATCAATATGGCGGAGCCAGAGTCTGTAACCAATACAGTTAGAAATATTCTGAAAACACAAACAGAAGAATTTTGGCGTGCTGAGTGGAGTCTACAGGTCGCGGATAACCGCACAGTCAGAGATGCTATACAAGATGCACTGACTACAATCCACCAGAACATTCGTTACCAACACCCATGGTTTAACGATATTCCGTTCATAAAAAGTATCGAATAAACTAGAAAGCTACAATACATTCCCTTATGTACCGCAGCTATCCTGGCACCTGTATTCAAAGTTGCCGCCTTGCAAAAGGCGGCCTACCTTACTCAAGCATGAACTCCAAGCGCTCAGATCGCCCAGAAAGAAATGAAAGCCCTCTATGGATATGTAGAGTCACGAACCTTTTTATGCTTTCATCATCGAACGGCTCGGAATTAATTTTAGACCAAACTTTTACCAAATTAATGTAAAAATCTTCATTTCCAGTAGTCAAAATTTTCCAATCGATCTCGACCCCCCTAGGAATAATAGCTCTTCTTGGATCAACTTACCCGGTGTAGCAAGAGACATACAAAGTGCATACCTACAAATTGTATTGTTATGCTCTAGACTATAACGTCTTTTCAACGTTGATAGTTGTATCTTTGCAGCTGCAGTTAAGCGAACTCGATCGATTATCATAGGGTATCTAGCTGAAACTGTTGACTATTTATACTGGCGATACTGCGGCGGCTTTCATCATCGAAAGTTAATGAATACTCCCGACTCATATGCTGTTCGAGTGCAGTATGTACAGTACCTTCGACTTCTTCGTCTGTAGAAAGAACCATTACTTGATGCGAGATCTTAGCAAAAAAGTTATGAACCAGAGCCTCCCGATGATTACGGTCTAAGCGCGCTAAAGGCGTGTCAACAATTACAGGAAAACGCCCCTTCCGCTCTCTGATCAAGGCGCTAAGCACGGCGATAGCCAAAATCTGCCGTTCTCCTGCAGACAAGCGCTCCATGGGTAGTGTATGTCCGTTAACATCCTCGATAGAAACGGCGTAAGTGTCTGCTTCAACCAGTACTCGCGAAATAAGATTTCGCTTTCGAAGCAACTGTTTGAACTCTGAGGTAATCATCTCCGAAAGCCACTGTGCCTTAGATGCAAGTAGTCTCTCCCGGAACGCGGCCAAAACCACTTTTGCACGATCTGCCGCTTCCAATGCTTTAAGATGGAATGTGCTTTCTTTTAGCTCCGCTCTGGCACGGGCGGAAGCTGCTTGGTGACGCAGCTCAAAATGCGTCTGTTTATTGCGCGCCTCTGTTAGCTCGCGGCTTAACTCTTGTAACTGCCATTCTGCGGCGGCCACTCTTTGAGTGTGCTGCTGCATTGCTTCGAATACCGTACTAAGTTGTTCATTTGCAGGAATCTGATGCACCGCATCTTGAGCCTTCTCCAGCGTTCTCTGAGCCGCGGCGACAATCTCTTTTGCTTCTTTCAGACGCTGCTTGGCTTGATGGAGTTGGGACTCAATTTCCGCTGGCTCTCCACCCGAAAGCAACATCGGTATGTGAGACTTGTCATATCGCAAACCTTTTAGATCAGAGGCGAAAAACTCAGCTGTTATTGATTTAATATTCGGCGCATCAAGTGCTAACCGCTCAAGAATACGTTGGTCTCGCTTTACGAACTCTTCGATGAGCATATGGTTGTACTTCGCTTGATGATCCTTCTGCCAATGCTCTTTGTAGGCCCCCCAGAGCGGCTCTAGCCAGGCCAAGGGTAATATTGGGTCTTCCAGAGCTGTTACTAGCGAAGCACGTGCTCGCCCGTGGTCTTGCTCGCATACCGCTAAACGTGCACGTAACTCAGCGGCTTGTTGATAGGCGACTAAACCACTTCTCTGAGCTTCAATTGAAAAATTCTCAAGCTTACGCTGCGCTTCGTCGAGGTTGGTTCTGGCTTGTGCTTGCCGTTGTGAGAGCATTTCAATACGCTGCTCAAGGTCTTTGAGCTCCAACTCAAAGTCGAGAGCCTGGTCGCCATCACCGGTGGCATCTGCAGAAAACATTTTCTTGCTAGCGCGTCGCTCGACCGCTTTTAGATCCCCGGCCAAGGCATCAATACCACCCAGACCTAGAAATACTTCAGTCGCCCGACGCAAAAGCGCAGGTAGACGCTCCGGATTCGCCAGCGCTTCAATCTTCTCACCATCAAAGAAGAAGAGATGTACTAACTCTACAGGCAAAATTCCGTTAATGAATTCATCCCAATCTTCTGCAAGAACTAAATCTTCTTGATGACCGGCGAATACTCGAAACAGCTCGCGAAATCCTTTTTCTTTTGGATGCCACTCTCGACGGATCGTTAGCGCTTGAATATTGTGTCCCACTTCAACGCTAAGCTGCATCTCAATTCGCGCTGGCCCTGTGGCATCTCTACGCTGCAGTCCGGCTATAAGCTGTTCGTACTCGGCACGACGCGCTATATTGATGGCCTTATAACCGTATAGCCCGATCTGCAACGAGGTAAGCAGCGTAGTTTTTCCACTACCGTTGAGCGCCTTGAGCAAAATAACAGGTCGGCCGGGCAAAACACTTAGGTCGAAGTTTTGCCGCTCACGAAAGGGCCCCAGGTTTTCAATCGAAATATGATTAATGGATAACTTCGCCATACTTACTCTTCTTCCACCTCTACCGCTGTGAGCGGGATAAGCTCTAGTTCCTCACCGCTATTCGGCTCTTCTTGACTGTCCTCGATATTACTTCTTGCGAACATCAAAGCCTCATCTTCGGTGCGAAACGCATTTGCTTTTAAGACTTCCTCTAGCCTATCTAAATGATGCGAGCGCTTTTGGCTTTGCATTGCCTGGTACTGAACAGCCAAAAGATTTCGCGCCAGTTGATATAGTCTTCCGCCAGCCTCGGTATCAATTTCACTAGCTATATCGCTTAGCAGTGCTAGATCTTCTGGCTCAAGCGGATGTTGCTCCATCGCTCGACCGGGATAGCACTCTTGAAGCACGCGCTCGTAGATTTTTGGAACTAAATCCTCAATTTCTCCTTTCTCCTCGACCCAGATACGGCGTATAGCATCGATTTCTTCAATAGAGATCAGCTCAATTTGGTCGTGCCCTGGTACATTAGCGCTCCGCAACGCGAGCTGAGTCCGAAGTAGCTCCTCAAGTAACTTAGCGCGATAATCTTGTAAATATGGGCCGTGAATTAGCTCTGAGGTTTCTCCTTTACCCATAAGTTTAACTCGACCGTTCATACGCTTGAAATCGCGCTTATCCCAGTCTTGGATACTCAAATATTTATTGCGAAAATCCAGTATAGGTTTCATCCATGACTTCTGGTCGTCGTTCTGAATCATCGCATGCATCGACTTGTCTTGCGAGACCATGGTACACACGTAGCAACCAAAACGACTGTCACCGCAACTTGGAGTCGATTTATCGACAACAACTGGGCACTCAGCGTCCGGAGTAGCACCCTTATAAATATCAAATAAATCCTGGTTATCAATACCCCATGGATTTTCATCTGTAAGAACATACATCCAGACGTCGTCACTAGTCCAAGTTTCTATAGGCAAATAGACCCACACCCGTGACAACTTAGGATCGTTATTACGACTTAAACGATCGCGAGTGCTGCCATTGTAATGGTCCATAACTTTGTCACGAGCCTGGCTCTCACCACGCCTTTGCCCTAACACGAGAATCGCCTCGCTGTTAGCTTCTGAAAGTTCTTGGATAAACTTGGTGGAAGCGCTAATCTTTAGACGATCAGTACACCAGCGAAACCTATTTCGTGGAGCTGGATACCCTTTTCCTATCAAATTGACCCAGAAACGGTGCTCAATACTTGGAGTCAGTCGATGGGGGCGAATCGGTAGACCTTGACGCTCAGCCTCGGCCTTCATCCGAGTCAACGACGAATGAACCCATGCCGCAATTACTGGATTCTCCACAAGAGTGTCAGTACTAATTACGTGAATCTCTTTAGTGCGCTGTTCTGCTGGCAGCGCCGCGACCGCCTTCCAGATTAGTTGCAATGAAGCAGTGGAGTCCTTACCACCGCTGTAACCGACAATCCAAGGTAGGGAGTCGGAACGATAGAGCGATTGTATTTCTGAGATAATGGCCTCGGGAGGCGTGGTCATGATAATTTCCGGTAATTAGCTTATGGTCTGACGTGCGGCGATGAAGGCGTTTTCTATAATTTGCTCCTCAGGTGTCAAACCCAATCCAAGCGAGCATTTTATCTGATTGCATGTTAGCGTAATATTCTGGCTGTTCTTAGCCATACGCCCACCTATCATGGCGCGCCCCTCCCAAGTTGCAATATTCGTACGCGACCAATCGATATCGCGTAATTTTTTTAGAGCTAACTTTAGGTCTGGCCGGCCATCATCAGTACGATAGACAAACTTTCCAACGCGCCCAAGTGCCTGTAAAACAATTGCATGTGAATGAATGAAATCCTGACGCACTTCACCGGCGGTCATACGGCTTTCGCGTACATGGGTCCATTCGGGTATTTGCTCGCCAACAACCTCCCAAAACTCACTGCATCTCTTCGAAGCCCAAGAAAAGTCCTCGAGATCTTTAGCACTAAGCATTTCAAGAACGGCAAAATTCAAAGCACTTAAAGTAAAAAGCTTACGAGATCGCTTGGAAAGGGAGGACCGCTCAGATTCGACCAAGTTTCGGAAAACTCGCGAAGTAAGCCCGAGATGTTTAGTCACGCTAGCCGCTGCGTTTCGATGATCGTATAGAACACTGAGGGAGGGTGAGGGCTTAATTGCATGTCTATTTAAATCAGCAAACATCTGCTGACACCGCTCTAAGCCACGATCATGGAAAAACACAACTGCGATTGTCTCGTCACCTAATTCCGGCCGCTCCTCTAGGGCTTGCTCTATCGCAGCGCGACGATGTTGCCCATCGTTGACTATGAACTTAGCGTCCATATCAACAGTTAACGTTCCCATTCGAAAATGGGTAGTATCCTTGGTACCAATTGGTTCAAAATCGACTTTGCCGTCTACAGAAGCCGTAATAGCCGAAAAAGTATAACTATCGGTATTAGCCAGGATATAGCGGGCAATTTCGGGAATTCGCGTACGGTTGATAGATCTCTGAGCCCGCAGCTCAGGCATTAATTCTTCGTTGTCAAAAACGAAGAGCCTTCCGAGTAAGCGTAGTGGGCACATGGAGACGTAAAACTCCCGTCCGGCTTGCACACCCCGTATGGCTGGAAACGTATAGGAAAATGGACTGGTCATGCTTAGGAATTTAGCATGTTTATGTTCCTATACACAAACAAGGCATGTCGATTTAACAAACAAATCAACATGATTTATGGTGAGCTTCGGTAGGTCAAAATGCTAGCCTTCTCTGCCTACCATTCGCTGAGCCAGGCTCCACACCCGGGAATAGAGCCTCCTTCATATGGAGAAAGCTACCTACTCTAGACGCATGGTTTTGGGCGCCTGGCGAGGTCTTTCCCCCCTTTTTCGGCGTTCGTGCTATTGAGCTCGATCTCGTATCCACTCGATGCTTAGCTCCATCGTCCTTGACGCCATTTTGATGGGAATGAACTGGCGCACGCGCTAACACATCGCTAACCGCCCTCGGTCGCTGCTCATCAGCGACCGTATTGACAGACCCCAAAGTGTAACTTTTCACATCCCTTGATTTTGCAGCATGCGTTGCATGTTCCCTCTCACTCATGGCGACTGCGCGAGGGGCATCCTCTGTACGCCTAGCTCCTATACTTCCGGGCTGTCAAGCCGCGTACAGCTGGCACCCTATCCCGTTTGACAGCAAGGGGCAGCAGCTCCTTAAATAGTGTGTGACCTTGAATATGCCCCAATCCCCCCGCGACCCTCTTCAGACTCTCTTCACGATCGATCAAGACATTGATCCTGAAACCCTGCAGATCCAAGCCAGCGAACCCTCGCATCGCCGGACGCCACCATCACCGACCTGGCGCTCGATCTCGAAGGCGCATACCGTCAAATGCTCTTGGGCAGCTAACAATTAATCGTGCATGGCGAATTACTCATTGAGCGTCCGCTGGTAATACTAGTGCCCATCAACAACGAGCAACTATCCCCGCGGTGGTAAAAACCAAAAGGTCAAGTCGCGTTACAACAACCCACCTTATGGAAATCCAACCCCACCAAAAAACGCGACTTAGCCCGATTTTCTCAAATTCGTTTTCACACAGCTTGGGTCGACTCCCTTCTATGGCGACCCGCAGCAGCCAAAGCTAAGCGGAGCAGACGCATCGGTTTAGCTGCGGTTCAGATTGCAGAGGCGGATCGTGGGCAAGCGTTCTGGATCCGACAGACCTAGCGCCAAGACGACATCGCACAAACGCGTTGTCCGCAGGGGAAATACGCTCGCTGGACTGGACGCGCTCTGGGGGGATCGGTGTTGCGCTAGTTGACGCTTTTTTTTGCACTAGGCAGGAGGCTTCCCAGAGGAAACAAGTACGAACCCAAGCCAAGATGGCTGTTCGCCACCCTGCAAAAGCACGCTATACTCGGCAGGTATACGATAAGCGGAGCCGCTTCCTAGACGCTGCGCTGTCCGAGGAATCTGCTTTGAAGCTTATCGGACTTACTAGCAGGCTGATTGCTCTGATAGTTGAAACTGAAGCCACGCAAAGAATCGATTAAATTTCAAGCAGTTCTAATTCATAATTAACATATAAAAATGGTGCCAGCATGAGCGAACAGCAAGTAGTTCCTTTTTCTGACTTACAAGTCAATGGCGTCAGCTTAGACGATGCGGTTAAGCAAGGTCAGCAGATGATAGAGGCTTTGCAATCTTTGGGGATTCGTGAGGCGACTTTTGATACCGGCACGTATTATAACCACAATCAATCTACCCAAACAACAACACTTGCCGCGGATGGAATAATGCTGGAACAACGCCAGCACACTACAACTATCGTGTTGAGAAACGAGGGAAGCACTCAACAACAGGCGCTGGCTGAGGTCGAAGCTACTACTACGCAAAAAACACTCGGAGCCTTTTCTGGCCACTCTCAGCCATGGGTTTCTCAGCAGCTTTCGCAGGATAAAGAGGGCGTATAACTTGCGATGACTGACGTCGGTTATTCGGCGTCAGCTTTAATGCTTAGCTAATTTTTATTACGAATTTGGGGCTTTAGGATGCCGGTATAATCCGTCACCAATTATATCTCCACTCCCCCATTGCTGAAACGCATCCAGATGGGTAAATAAGGGGTGACGCACTACAGCTTCTCGATTGTTAAGTGAAGTATATAGCTCGGCTTCTGTGCGTTTTTTAAATAGATAGTTAAGACTATTTGCTAGAACATCGGCCGCCAGGATCAGGCCATTATCTTCAGGTACTGGCTGAATGTTGAGACTGCCAATTATTTCTGGTATTTGCATTTCAGCTGGATATTCCGTAGTTGAAGATATTTTTCTGTAAACCAATTTCTTTTTCAGAGTGTCATACCCAGTGACAATTGTAACCTTTGGGTTCGTATCAAGCAGCTCTACGGCGATTTGTTGAAACTGTTTCACAAGAGGAGCATCTAATTGGTCGGTACATACTACCAGCTCAACATTCTTTCGATCACGCTCGAGAAGAAACGCTGCTATATGGGCATAGAAGCCTCCAAAAAGCTCCACATGCATTGAAGGTAACTCTTCGCGAACGCTACCCGTTTTGACTCGAGCCGGACTGGTACGCCGTGCAATCATTGCCGCTCTGTGGTCCCGGGAAGCCTGAAGCTGATTAGAGTAAAACTCATTCAGACCAGCAACATGAATTGCGTACCAGAAGCAAGGTAAATTTGCTGCTTGGATCTCATCGAACAGCGCTTTCCTCAAAGCACCTTTTTGCTCTTTAGGTAAATCGGCTATATGAAGCTTTCCCAAAGCAGGCTTGAATTTCAGTGCAATGGCGTTAAATTTTTGCGCTAGGTCCGTATGAAGCTGCTCGGGAATCAAAATGCCAGCGAATACTCCAGTTTCACCTGGAAAAGTCTCTTGCTGATCAGCATATCCTTTAGCCCCTGATTCATCACAGTAAATAAAAATACGCTCTGGCATTCTTCTAAGCCCATTAGTTGCACATGATGACATCATGACATCAAAAGGATCAAATGATCTACGATTGCCCCACAATACAGAGGAGCGCTGAAGATAGCCGTGCTTCGACTCACTAGACGCCGGGCCTAATATCATCCTATAACCACTTCTGTCCGACTAAGCGTGTCGCCACCGACAGCGTTGGGCAATTCACTGTCAATCATGGCTACGAAACATGCTGCTCAGATCGATGCAAACGTGTGGTAGTGGAGTGTCGTATTCCAATTGGTATTCCAACAAGAAATCAGATCCGATATTAATTCTATAAATCAATAGGCTACCGAACAAATTCAAATCCCCCCGGCTCAAAAAAGACGTCCCCATACGTCTTTTTATACCCGCCCCCCTACAGCCTCCCCCTCCGCGCAAACGCCGCCAACACTGTCCGCTCCGACTGCACCAGATACCCCTCCAACATCACCACCGCATCCCCCGCACGCCCTTCCTCAACGCACCGAAGTATCGAAGCATTCATATCCAGAAACGGCAGGTGCAAAAACTGCGGATCATTAAGCAACCCAAACGCCAACCGCAATTCAGCCGAGATTTGTCCATAAAACACCAGCAGGCGCGGGCTGTCGGCGAGTTCGACGATGGCGGTGTGGAATGCCATGTTGGCCGTGCCCACTGCCACCCAATCCTTGGCTTCGCGTGCGCGTGCGCCGGCTTCGACGGCTTGTTGCATGTGCAGGGCGCCGGGGTGTTGGGGGTAGCCTTGGGCGATTGCCTTGCATTCGATGAAGCGGCGCACGCGGTAGATGTCGATGATCGAGGCCATGTCGGGGGCTGCGACGGTGACGCCGCGGTTGGGTTCGTGTTTGAGCAGGCCTTCGCGGGTCAGCACTCTGAACGCTTCTCTCAGGGTGTTGCGCGAAATATCCAGAGTCTCGGCCAGTGCGGCTTCGGACAGGCGCTGACCGGGCACGAGTTCGCCTTCGACCAGCATTCTGCGTATTTCCTGGGTGATGGATTCTCCCAGCGTGCGAGGAAGAGTGGGAGGTGCGTCGTTCATAAGAAATCCAAGGTAGGAATAACCGCGCGGTTATTCCATCAGAGCTGGGTGCAAGGCACAAGGATGACGCAGGGAGCGTGCTTCATTAAGTAGCAGCATGCGGGCTTTGGGTAACAATTGAGTGCATATGAATCACTCATCAATAACAGATTGTTCAACAATAAATCCTTTATCAACCCACACTTAGGTGTCGATTCATGGCTTTTGGCACACACATTGCTCAGTCGAGATATCTCTCACCGTAGGAACGATGCTGTGACACAGACTCCTCAAGCGTTCACAAAAGACCGGCGCGCCTCTCTGGTGGCGGCGATTTTCATGATGGCGACGTCGGCCATCGGGCCGGGCTTTCTGACGCAGACGGCGACGTTCACGGCGACCCTGGGTGCGGCGTTTGCGTTCGGCATTCTGGCCTCGATCCTGATCGACTTCGTGGTGCAGCTGAACGTCTGGCGCATCGTGTCGCTGACGCGGATGCGCGCAGCGGACCTGGCCAACGCTGCAATCCCCGGGAGTGGCTACCTGCTGACGTTGCTGGTGCTGTCCGGCGGTCTGGTGTTCATGCTGGGCAATATCGCCGGTGCGGGCCTGGGCTTGAATGCGTTGACCGGCCTGGACCCCAAATGGGGCGGGGCATTGAGTGCGCTGCTTGCCATCGCGATTTTCTCCTCCCACCGCGCCGGTATTGCCATGGACCGCATCATGATGGCGCTGGGCATTCTCAAGGTGTGCCTGATCCTGTTCGCCGCTTTTGCCACCCATCCGCCGTTGGGCGAAGCCCTGCGTCAATCGGTGTGGCCGGACTTCATCGACTTCGCCGCCATCACCACCATCGTCGGTGGCACGGTCGGCGGCTACATCACCTATGCCGGCGCGCACCGGTTGCTCGACCGGGGCACGGTGGGTGTGGAAAACATTGAAGCGGTTTCCAGGGCAGCGCTGACCGGCATTCTGGTCACGGGTGTGGCGCGTTATGTGCTGTTCCTGGCGATTCTCGGGGTGGTGGCCAGTGGCGTGGTTATCGACGTGTCCGGCCAGGGCGCCAACCCTGCGGCCCAGGCGTTCCATGCGGCGGCGGGTAATATCGGCATGATGATGTTCGGCCTGGTGCTGTGGGCGGCGGGGATCAGCAGTGTGATCGGCGCTTCGTACACGTCGATGTCATTTATTACCGTGTTTTCAAAGCGCATCACCGAGCGTGTGCGTCATCTGGCCACCGTCGTGTTTATCGTCATTTCGCTGGCTGTTTATCTGATGCTGGGCAAACCACCGGCGGCGCTGCTGGTGTTCGCCGGCGGCTTCAACGGGCTGATCCTGCCGCTGGGCCTGAGCATCTTCATGTATGTGGGCTGGCGCCGCTCCGATCTCATGGACGGCTACCACTATCCTCGCTGGTTGCTGGTGCTTGGTATCCTCACCTGTCTGCTGTCGTGGTTCATGGCCTACAAGTCGGCGGGTGCCATCTTTGCCTTTATCGGCGCGGCCTGATTTAACCGGAGGTTACTTTTGATGCGTGCAATTGATCTTAACAGCGACCTGGGAGAGAGCTTCGGCGCCTGGAGCATGGGCGACGACAGCGCGATGCTCGATGTGGTGACCAGCGCCAACGTCGCCTGCGGTTTTCATGCCGGCGACCCGGCCGGCATCCTGCGCACCTTGCAAGCCGCCGCCGCCAAAAACGTTACCATTGGCGCCCATGTGGCCTACCCGGACAAGGTCGGCTTCGGTCGCCGCAACATGGACCTGGCCAGAGATGAACTGACCGCCGACGTGATCTACCAGATCGGCGCGCTTCAAGGTTTGGCCAGGGCTGCGGGCACGTCGGTTCGCTACGTAAAACCCCACGGTGCGTTGTACAACACCATTGCCCACGACCGTCGCCAGGCGCTGGCGGTGATCGCCGCCATCCGCGCCATCGATTCCACGCTGATACTGGTGGCCCTGGCCGGTTCCACGCTGATCCAATGGGCGCGCGACGAGGGCTTGCAGTGTGTCGCCGAAGCCTTCGCCGACCGGGCCTACACGCCGCAAGGCACACTGGTGTCGCGACGTGAACCGGGCGCGGTGCTGCACGATCCGAAACAGGTGGCCCAACGCATGCTGCGCCTGGTCGAAGACGGCACCATTGAAGCCATTGATGGCACGCGCACCCGCATCGAGGCCGACTCCATCTGCGTGCATGGCGACAGCCCCGCAGCGGTGGACATGGCGCGCGAACTGCGCCGAGTGCTGGAGCAGGCCAACCTGTCCGTGCGGCCGTTTGCGGGAGATCGCCCATGAATGCGTTCGCCCGCGCCCGCGAGGCGGCCATTGGCGCTGCCCGGCAAGCCCGTCAAACCTACCGTGACGGGCTGATAACCCCCACGGCCGGTATTGCCCCGGGCATGACCCAGGCCAACCTGATCGCCCTGCCGCGCGAATGGGCCTACGACTTTCTGCTGTACGCCCAGCGCAATCCCAAAGCCTGCCCGGTCCTCGACGTCAGCGACGCGGGCAGTCCGAGCACGCTGCTGGCACAAGACGCAGACCTGCGCACCGACCTGCCGCTGTACCGCATCTGGCGGGACGGAAAAATGGTCGACGAAGTCAGCGACGCCACCCAGGCCTGGGCCGAGCACGACGACATGGTGGCGTTCCTGATCGGTTGCAGCTTCACCTTTGAAACCGCCTTGCAGGAAGCGGGCATCGAAGTGCGGCACATCGCCGATGGCTGCAACGTGCCGATGTACCGTACCCACCGCGCCTGCCGCCCGGCGGGACGCCTGCACGGTGAAATGGTTGTGTCCATGCGGCCGATCCCGCCGGATCGGGTGGCCGAGGCCACTGCAATCTCCGCGCGCTATCCCTCCGTCCACGGCGCCCCGGTGCACATCGGCGAGCCTGCACTGCTGGGCATCCAGGACCTGAGCCAACCCGACTTTGGCGACGCAGTGCGCATCGAGCCTGGCGAGGTTCCGGTGTTCTGGGCCTGCGGCGTGACGCCCCAGGCGGCAGTGGCGGCGTCGGGTGTGCCTTTTGCGATCACCCATGCGCCCGGCCATATGTTCATCACCGATGTGCCTGACAGCACTTACCACGTCTAGGAGCTTCCCGTGCGCTTTCTACCGGTCAACCTGGACACCCTGCTCGTCGAATTGAACGACCTCGACCAAACCCTGGCCCTGTTCGACGCCCTGATGGCGGAGCCGATTGCCGGCGTCGAAGAAATCGTGCCCGCCGCGCGAACGCTGCTGATCCAGTTTCGTCCCAGCGCCATCGAGCGCCAGGCGCTGGTCGAGCGCATCGCCGGGCGGGACCTGAGCCAGCGCCGCGAAGGCGAGCAGCGCCGGGTGGAAATCCCCGTGCACTACAACGGCGAAGATCTCGACGAAGTCGCCACCCTGCTGGGCATCAGCCGCACCGAAGTGATACAGCGCCACACCGCCCATGACTACAGCGTGGCCTTTTGTGGCTTTGCACCGGGTTTTGCCTACCTCACCGGCGGCGCCGGTTTCCAGGTGCCGCGCCGGCAAACCCCGCGCACCCGCATACCGGCGGGCGCCGTGGCCCTGGCCGGAGACTTCAGTGGCGTCTACCCCCAGGCCAGCCCCGGTGGCTGGCAGATCATCGGCGTCACGCCGTTGCAGATGTGGGACCTGAACCGCGCCGAACCGGCCCTGCTGCGCCCTGGCTATAAAGTGCGATTCACCGACGCCGGCCCGCTCCCGGCCGGCGGGTTGCCCACCCCCACCGCCGCCACGCGTTCCGCCGACCCCGGCGGCGCCTGCCTGGAAATCATCAGCCCCGGATTACACAGCGTGTTGCAGGACATGGGCCGCCCCGGCCAGACCGACCAGGGCGTGTCACGCTCCGGCGCGCTGGACCTCGGCGCCCTGCGTGCGGCCAACCGCGCCGTGGGCAACCGCTCGGACATGGCCTGCGTGGAATCGGTACTCGGCGGCCTGAGCTTTGTTTGTCACGGCCATGGGGTGATCGCGGTCACTGGCGCGCACACGCCGATCACCATTACCAGCGCCAGCGGCCTGCAATGGACGGCCGACAACTACCAGCCCATCGAACTGGCCATGGGTGATCGTGTCAGCCTGGGCGCACCGTTGGCGGGGCTGCGCAGCTACCTGGCGATGCGTGGCGGTTTTGACGTCACGCCGGTGCTCGGCAGCCTGTCCACCGACACCCTGGCTCAGGTCGGCCCCCCGGCGCTCGCTGTCGGCGACCGCTTGGGCTTTACCCCACGCACCACCGGCACCAGCGTATCGCTGCAGGAAGCGCCAGCCTTCGAACTGCCGACGGCAGCGGATATCGTCACCCTCGACGTGGTGATGGGGCCACGCACTGACTGGTTTACCGAAGACGCCGTGCAGCGCCTGAGCAGTCAGCTGTGGCGCGTCACCTCGCAGTCCAACCGCGTCGGCATTCGCCTGACCGGAGACGTGCCGCTGACGCGCAGCAATCACCAGGAATTGCCCAGCGAAGGTACCGCCGTCGGTGCCATCCAGGTCCCGGCCAGTGGGCAACCGGTGCTGTTCCTGGCCGACCACCCGTTGACCGGCGGCTACCCGGTGATCGCCGCCGTGGCCAGCCACCACCTGGACCTGGCCGGGCAGATACCGATCAATGCGCAGATTCGCTTCAACCCGCTGAACACATTCAGCGAAATCCAACCGCGCACAGATGCCTCTTTTTCAACTGCCGATGCGAAGAAAACCCCATGAAAAAATTACTGATCGCCAACCGTGGTGAAATCGCCGTCCGCATCGCCCGCGCCTGCCGTGACTATGGTGTGCAATCGGTTGCGGTGTACGCCGACGCCGACATCGACGCCCTGCACGTGCGTCAGGCCGACGAAGCCTATGCTCTGGACGGCCAGCGCCCGGCAGACACCTACCTGGATATCGAAAAACTCCTGGCCATTGCCAAACGCAGCGGCGCGGATGCCGTGCACCCAGGCTACGGTTTTCTGTCCGAGCGCGCCGACTTCGCCCGCGCGGTGATCAACGCGGGGCTGGTGTGGGTTGGCCCCAACCCCGAGACCATCGACGTGCTGGGCGACAAGGTCGAGGCGCGCAAACTGGCGCATCAGGTCGGCGCTCCGCTGGTCGCCGGTACGCCAGGCCCGGTCGAAAGCGCGGCGCAAGTGCTGGCGTTTGCCGAGCAGCACGGCTTGCCGATTGCCATCAAGGCCGCCTTTGGCGGTGGCGGACGCGGCATGAAAGTGGCCTGGCGCCTGGACGAGGTCGCCGAATTGTTCGCCTCGGCCGTGCGCGAAGCCGAAGCGGCGTTCGGCCGCGGTGAGTGTTTCGTCGAGCAGTTCCTCGACCGTCCTCGACACATCGAAGCGCAAGTCATCGCCGATAAACACGGCAAGGTCGTGGTGGTCGGCACGCGTGACTGCTCGCTGCAACGCCGTAACCAGAAGCTGGTGGAAGAAGCCCCCGCGCCGTTCATCAGCGATGCACAGCGCGAGCGTATCCATCAGTCGGCCCACGCCATTTGCGCCAAGGCCGGTTACGTCGGCGCCGGCACGGTGGAGTTTCTGCTCAGCCAGGATGGCACGCTGTCGTTTCTGGAGGTCAACACGCGCCTTCAAGTCGAGCACCCGGTCACCGAAGAAACCACCGGCGTGGACCTTGTGATCGAGCAACTGCGCATCGCCGACGGCCTTCCCTTGTCGTTCAGCGAAACGCCGGTGCCGCGCGGCCACAGCTTTGAATTTCGCATCAACGCCGAAGACCCGGGCAAAGGCTTTTTGCCCACCCCCGGTCACATCAGCGCGTTCCAGCCCCCTCCGGCCCCGGCGTGCGCCTGGACAGCGGCGTGGTCACGGGTTCGAGCGTGCCCAGCACTTTCGATTCGATGATGGCCAAGCTGATCGTCAGCGGCGCCACCCGCGAACAGGCCATCGCCCGCGCCCGCCGTGCCCTGGCAGAGTTCAACATCGAAGGCATCGCCTCGGTGCTGCCCTTTCACCGGGCCGTGATGGAGCATGCCGACTTCACCGGCGCCGACCGATTCGCCGTGCACACCCGCTGGATCGAGACCGACTTCGCCGAACAGATCACCCTCGCCCCACGCAACGCGTTGTCGGCCGACCCCGAGGTGCTGCGCACCTTCGTCGAAATCGACGGCAAGCGCCACGAACTGGGCCTGCCCGCCGCCCTGTTGCGCGGCATCAGCCTGAACGGACCGGCTCCCGCCAGCGCCAGCACGCGCTCAAACGAGGCCGCAGATCCACAAGCGGTGCTGACGCCGGTAGCGGGCAACCTGCATGCCTGGGTCGTCGGCGACGGCGACTCGGTCAGCGCCGGCCAAGTGATCGCCGTGGTGGAAGCGATGAAGATGGAAACCTCGATCCTCGCCCCCTGTGCGGGCGATGTTCAGATTGCCGAACAGGCAGGTGCTTATTTCGAGGCTGGCTGCGTGATTGGGCGTATCAAGACAGCCAATTGAGTTGAACGCTGCTACACAGGTTGCACGCGCAACGAGGGATTAGCTCGATTGCCGCGTGCAGCCTGCAGAAAACCGCAGGAAGGAAGCGAGCAAAACCGCACTCTCGTTCACGAATTGTTAAGAAACACCTCCCTATACTTGCCGATTGCCATGTCCGCTCCCCCGAGCGGTCCCCTGCCCCGGTAGCCACACTCCATGACGCGTCCCGTTCCTCTGCTGCTTCTGCTCGCTGGTCTGTTGTTCTTCTTCGCCCTGGGTAACCATGAATTGCAGGGTTCCACCGAAGCCCGTGTGGCGGGGATCGCCATGGCCATGCACCTGGACAACGACTGGGTGGTGCCGCGACTGTTTCAGGAGCCGTTTCTGGAAAAACCGCCCCTGAGCCTGTGGCTCGACGCCGGCGCGATTCGGCTGTTTGGCGCCAGCACCGGGGCGGTGCGTCTGGCGTCGGCGTTTGCCGGGCTGTTCAGTGTGATGCTGTTGTACGGGATGTTGCGCACCTTCGGGCGGCCAAAAACGTTGGCGTTCAGCGCGGCGCTGATCCTGGCGACCATGGCCAGTTACTGGGGCAATGTGCGCGGTGTGGGTGAGGATTCATTGCTCAGTCTCGGCGTGACCACCGCGCTGCTGGCGTTTTACCAAGCCGTGCGGCCTGATCGCGAAGGCCCCAGCACGTGGGCCTGGGCGCTGTTCGCGGCGGGTATGGTGATCGCCACCCTGAGCAAGGGCGTGCTGGGCCTGGCGATGCCGGGCATCGTGATCTTTGTGTACCTGGTCAGCATCAGCCTGATGGACAAGCGCCTGAGCATCGGCGACTGGCTCAAGCCGGCGCTGTTTACCCTGTTGGCGTTGGTGCCGCTGATGATCTGGCTGGGGTTTCTGTTTCAGCGCGACGGGATGCAGGCGGTGGGCGAGGTGCTGTTGACCAACAGCGTCGGTCGCTTCAGCGGCTCGTTTGTCGAAGCCGGGCATTACGAGCCGTTTTACTACTACCTTGTGAAGCTGCCCGAGGCATTTTTGCCGTGGAATATCCTGGTGTACCTGGGCCTGTGGCACTTTCGCAAGAGCCTGGTGCGCAACCGTTATCGCCTGTTTTTCAGCGTGTGGCTGGTAGCGCAATTTACCTTGCTGACCCTGGCGTCCAGCAAGCGCACGGTGTACCTGATGGCGCTGACGCCTGCCGCTGCCGTGCTCGCCGCCGAATATGTGCGCGTGCTGCTGGAGTGGCTCAAGGAACACAAGCCTGCGCTGTACGCGCACCATCGGCGTGTAATCGGCGCGGTATTCACCCTGGCCATCGCCTGCTACCTCACGGCGGCTTTCTGGTTCGCGCCCAAGGCGGACGTGCGCCACTCGTTCGTGCCGGTGATCAGCGAGATCCAGACCCTGCTGGACCAGGGCAAAAACGTGGTGCTGTTTCAACCCAACGAGCGGATCGCGGGCGCCAGTGTGTTTTACCTGCACGCTTATCTGCCGATCCTGCAAACCGAAGCGCAATTGCGCAGCTACCTGGCCGCCAAACCCGGCAACGTGGCGCTGGTGGATCGTACCGAGCAACTGCAGGAAAAGGTCACGGTGACCAAACAGATGTCGATCAATCGCCAGCCCTACTACTTCATCGAGCAGTAAGGCCGGCGCGGTACGTCAGTGCTTGGTGAGTTTGTCCAGGTAACCCATGGCGAACGCCGAGACCACGAAGGTCATGTGGATGATCACGTACCACATCAAATGCTGCGGATCGACGTTCTTGGCGTCCATGAAGATGCGCAGCAGGTGGATGGAGGAAATCGCCACGATGGACGCCGCCACTTTCATCTTCAGCGACGAGGAGTCCATGGTGCCGAGCCAGTTGAGCTTTTCCTTGTTGTCATCGATATCCAGCTGCGAGACGAAGTTCTCGTAGCCGGAAATCATCACCATCACCAGCAGGCCGCCGACCAGGGCCATGTCGATCAGCGACAGCAGCACCAGGATCAGCTCGGACTCGGCCATCGAGAACACGCTCGGCAGCAGGTGGATCACTTCCTGGAAGAATTTCAGCGCCAGCGCCAGCAGGCCCAGGGACAGACCGAAATAGATCGGCGCCAGCAGCCAGCGCGAGGCGTACATAGCATTTTCGATAAAACGTTCCATTGAATCTCACACAGCGTGGCTAGAAATGGCGGCGAGTATACCAGTCGCTGTCAGCCGCCTGTCACCGCGAGAAAACTGACGTGTACGGCATCTGTAAGCGCGTTTATCTGCTAGTGTCGAGCCCATCAAATCGGCTCAATGCTGTCGGACAGGAAAACTTGCGATGATGGATGTGCGATCCCCCTTGGCCAGCGTCGGCCTGTGCGCGGCATTGCTGCTGGCCGGCGGCTGTTCTCCCAGCGAAGAGCAGAAGCAGGCCACCCTCGAAGAGAAAACCGCCAAGTTCGAACAGTCCCTCGACGGCATCCAGGACCCCAAACTGCGCGACGCCATCGCCGACCTCGGCGGTTCGCTGTTGCTGCTTGAGCGCGCGCAAACCAAGCTCGCCAGCAAACCCATCGAGCCCGAGTACGGCGAAGACACCCTGGCCCTGCTCAAGCACTACCCCACGCCGCAGGCGCTGGTCGATACCTACATAAACGGCCTGTTCGTGCTGCGCAGGGCCTCCCATTCGGACTATCTGACAGATCTGCAGCCGGTATTCCCCTTCACTTTCAATGTGCCGGAGCAGTTTCCATTCCCCCACAACCTGGAATGGCAGTCGGTCACCTTGAGCAACAACAAGGTGATTCCGTTCCAGCCGGAATGGTCGGAAACCGATCCCGGCATTCAGTTGAGCCCGAGCAGCTCCAACCTGACCAACCCCGACGACCTGACGGTGACCTACCCGTTCTTCGACGGTATCGAGACCGAAAACAAGAGCCAGCCGCAGCCGGTGAGCCTCAAGGGCGCGGTGGAAGTGGTGGCGCCCGGCAAAGTGCTCAGCTTCGACCTGTCGAAAAAGGACGTCGGTCACAAGCGCACCGAAGGCACTGTCACCGTCAACCTGCTGCTGCTTGAACAGAACTACGCCGAGCTCGAACTCACCAACAGCGCGCCCCTGGCGCCGGAACTGGCGGATGATTCGCCCAATCCGCTGCTGGTCCAGGCGCGGGACGTTACCGGGCAGTTTCTGACGCGCTCGGGCTCGATCAACGAAAGTGCCGCGCAAGTAGCGTTCTACGAAAAACAACTGGCCGAGCTGCAAAAGCAAAAGGCCTGGTCGCCGGCCCTTGAAAAACAGCTGACCGATGAGCAAAAAGCCTTCGAGCAAAAACAGCACCGGTATTACGCCAAGGTCTACTTCAATGGCGTGATCGACTCCCTGCAAGTCAATGTGCTGGACTTTTCCACGGTCACCGTCACCCGCAAGGAACTGGACCTGCCGGTCCTGCGGTTTGACAAAAACAGCCTGGAAAAGACCGTGCAAGCCTTGCCGATGCCCGTCACGGTGTACGACGACGGCGCCGCCAGCTGGCTCAAGGATGCGTCGATGACCGAAGACCAGCTGAAAAACAGCGTCACCATCAGCCAGTCTGTCGAGGATGCCAGCGCCGCGCATGTGGTGTTCGATCACCCCTTTACCTTCAACGACGACCTGGTGGGCGCCGAGCGCAACAGCAGTGAGGCGCCGGTGACGTTTTTTACCGCCGACGAAAAAGGCGAGCGCGGCGACCCTATCGAGTTGCCCACCGAGGCCTTCGAACTGAACCCGGCGCGGGGCATGCTCACCTACGACCTCAACCTGTTCCCGGAGAACCCGGCGTTCGTGGTGGGCTCGATCCCGCTGTTCCTGGCCACTATCGAAAAAACCACGCTGGATGCGGCCAAGCTGCCCAAGGGCCTGGCGCTCAAGGACAACGCGCTGATCGTCGATCAACAAGCCTTCCCCGCCGACAGCTGGCGCTTCTACGCCAAGGACGCCAGCGGCAATTACCTCAAGGAAATCCTCGGCGTCAGCCACCGCGCCGAGGAATACGGCACGGCGATGTTCGACGTGCATTACTTCTACGGCCAGCCGACCAGCCTGGAAGGCTATCAGCGCACCGACCTGAGCACCGTGCAATACGGCTTCGAGGTCAAGCTGGACAAGCCGGAAAGCAAATAACGCGGCGATTAAAGGGCGAGGCGTTCCTGCCTGCGATTGAGTTGGCGCAGATAGGCCTGCAAGTGCAGGCCCCATATCGGCGGCTCGCGCCTCTGCACATAGCCTTGCAGCGTGAGGCCGTCGACGATGGTGCCCAGCAGGGTTTCAGCGGCGCAGGCCCCATGAAACGGACCCTCGGCCTTGATGGCGGACGGCTGCTCCCCGGCCATGCCTGCTGCGAATAACAACATCCACAGCCCGCTGTCCCCCGCGAGCGGGCGAACGGTGCATTCGATACGGGTTTCCAGGCCCAGGCATTGACGGGTAAGGCAAAGGTTGCGCGGCATGGCGGCGCCCCTCGGTAGACTGGTTTAACTCAGAATAGAAGAAAACCAAGACAAACCAAGGCTGTAGAGACCAACGGCGATAGACCGTCAATTTAACGGCACTCTTAATCCAATGTGGAAGGCTCCGCCTCTGTGGCGAGCGGGCTTGCCCCGCGTTGGGGTGCGAAGCGCCCCCAATCAATACAAACGCGGTGTACCTGACACTGCGCAGGGCCTGGTTTTGGGGCTGCTGCGCAGCCCAACGCGGGGCAAGCCCGCTCGCCACAACAAGCCCGCTCACCACAAGAAGCCCGCTCGCCACAGGGATGTGATTGCCTGAAACTTCAGTCTTTAAACTCAAAAAATCAGGTCGTATTTGAGAAGGGGGTTTGCCCCTTCCCGCATTGGTTATTCAGCGTCAGGTCGGTTTGGCTTCGGCCAGCGCCAACTGCGCCAGCTCCTTCTCCGCTTCTTTCAGGTCTTCCTCGCTGATCATCTCGGCAATCGCGCGCAGGCGCTCGACCACCCGCGCATTCACCGTGCCTTCGGGGAACTGCCCTTCGTCGTCCGGTTCGCCGGCGTCCTCGCCCACCAGCAGGCTCAGCGCTTCATCCGCCTGGCGCACCGCGTAGATGTGAAACTGCCCGGCGCGCACGGCCTGCAGCACTTTCTCATCCAGCATCAGCGTGGCCACGTTGGCCTTGGGAATGATCGCGCCCTGCTCGCCGGTCAGCCCGCGCGCTTCACAGAGGCGGAAGAAGCCCTCGATCTTCTCGTTGACCCCGCCCACCGCCTGCACTTCACCAAACTGGTTGATCGAACCGGTGATAGCGAAGCACTGCTTGAGCGGCGTTTTCGACAGCGCCGAAATCAACGTGCACGCCTCGCCAAGGGACGCACTGTCGCCGTCCACATAACCGTAGGACTGCTCCAGCGCGATACTCGCGGAGATCGCCAGCGGGAATTCCTGGGCATAGCGGCTGCCCAGGTAACCGGTGAGGATCATCACGCCCTTGGAGTGAATCGGCTGCCCGAGGTTAACCTCGCGCTCGATGTCGACAATGCCGCTGCCGCCCGGGTACACCGTGGCGGAAATCCGCGCTGGCACGCCGAACGCCGAGTCGCCGACTTCCAGCACCGTCAGGCCATTGCACTTGCCCACGGCAGCGCCGGCGGTGTCGATCAGGATCACCCCGGCGAGCATGTCATCCAGAATCCGCGCCGAGACCCGTCCCGTGCGCGTGGCCTTGGCCTTGAGCGCGCGCTCGATATGCCCGGCATCGGTCATCTCGTCGCCCGCCAGGTGGCGAATGAAATCCGCCTCGCTCACCAACTGGAACAAATCACCGATGCGCGCCGACAGGCGCCCCTGGTGTTCCGCCAGCCGTGCGCTGTAAGTGGCCAGCCGCGCCACGGCATCCGAGGTCAGCGGCGCCATGCCTTCTTCCGACGTGCGGGTTTTGAGCAATTGGGCGAACTGCTCCAGGCTTTCGTCGACCATCGGGATGTCTTCGTCGAAGTCCACCAGCACCCGGAACATCTCCTGGAAGTCCGGATCGGCGTCCTGCAACGCGTAGTACAGCTGGCGCGAACCGATGATGATCACCTTGACCTGCAGCGGAATCATCTGCGGGTTGAGGGTCACGGTGGCCAGGCGGCCCAGTTCGCCCAGGGGCGACTCCATCTTCAGTTTGCGCGATTGCAGGGAGCGCTTGAGCGCGTCCCACACGAACGGCTCGCCGAGCATTTTCTCGGCCTCAAGGATCAGGAAACCGCCATTGGCACGGTGCAGGGCACCCGGACGCAGTTGGCGATACGTGGTGTAGAGCGCGCCCTGGTCGGTGCTGTATTCGATGCGGCCGAACAGGTTGTCGTAGGTCGGATGCGGCTCGAACACCACTGGCGCGCCGCCGTTGACCGCATGGCCCACCACCAGACTCGGGCAGTATTGCTCTTCGAGCAGCTTGCGCGCCTGGGCGTCGGTCTTGGCGTCGTCCACCAGTTGCTCGACCACGGTTTTGAGCAGGTACACCTGCATGGCTTGCAGGTAACCGCAAACGCCTGCGTTCTCGGCGTACTTTTCCGACAACGGCGCGAGCAAGGGTTGCAGGGCCAGGGTGATGGTTTCTTCGTTGAACTGGCGCAGTTGGTTGTTCGACTCACGCTTCCACTGCGGCAGGCTGGCCAGCTCTTCGTTGAGGCGCTCTTCCAGCTCGGAGATGTCCGAGTGGAAGCGCTCGCGATCAGCCTCCGGCAACTGCGAGAACTCGGCCTCGTCCAGCGCCTTGCCGTCGAGCATCGGGGTGAAGGCGATATTGGTGCTGTCGCGGTACAGCGCCACGTCCTTTTCCAGGGCCAGGCGTTCGATCACGTCCAGGGCCTTGTCGTAGCGCTGGTTGAACGCGCGGTCGATGGCGCTTTTGCGCTGTTGATAGGTGGGGTGTTCGAACACCGCCGGGAAGGTCGCCACCAGGTTGTCGACCAACCCGTTGATATCGGCGATGAACGCCGCCGCGCAGCCGCCCGGCAATTCCAGGGCACGCGGTTCGCGCGGCTCGTCGAAGTTATTCACATAGACCCAGTCCGACGGGGTCTGCAGGCGTTTGCCTTCGGCTTTCAGGTAGCGTTTGACGAACGAAAAGCGACCCGTGCCCGGCTCGCCCATGACAAACACGTTGTAACCGGGGCGTGGCATGGCCACACCGAACTGCAAGGCTTCAACCGCACGTTCCTGGCCAAGCACACCGCGAAAGGGCTCCAAATCATTGGTGGTCGAGAAGCTGAACTGTTCAGCGGAGAAAGGGCGAGTCAGCGCTTCGGGCGCTAGACGCAAGCTGGCAGCAACAGGATCAGGCATCGGGCTTCCTTACATCAGGCGGGGCAGATAACGGCATTCTGGCTCCCCCTTGCGCGCTCTGGCAAGGCGAGCCGTAGGGAAAGCATAGACAGCGAGCGCGTCCTGCAAAAAAATCACGACAACGGCGATTGTTTTATAAAAACCCACGGAACCCTTGGAACGTGCCTAAACTCCAAACTGCGCGGGTTGGACTAATAACTGGCCCCTAGGGCGTGATCAAGCGCCTGAACCCCTTGTCCATTGGTTTGCACACAAAGAGAACAAAGCTATGAAACGGATCCTTCTTGGTACTCTTTTCACCGTCGTCTCCCTCAATGCAATGGCAGAAGCACCAGGCGGCCCGAACTGCGGTTGGGGCAACATGTTGTTCGAAGGCCAGCGCGGCACTCCAGCTCACTTCCTGGCTTCCACCACCAACGGCACCTCGGGTAACGCCACCTTCGGCATGACCTCGGGCACCAACGGTTGCAGCACCAACAGCGCCCTGACCTACGGCGGCAAGTCATGGATTGCCATGAATGGCATGATGAACGAGCTGTCCGAAGACATGGCCAAGGGCAACGGCGAAGCGCTGACCACCTACGCCGTGGTACTGGGCGTGGCGCCAGAAGATCGCGAGCACTTTGCTGCCGTGACCCACGAGCACTTCCAGCAGATCTTCAGCAAGGCTGACGTGACCGCTGACGACGTGCACAACAACACCATTGCTGTACTGAAAAGTGATTCGCGTCTGGCGAAATACGCTACCCAGGCTTAAGCTCGACCTGCCCGCGCCTCTTGAGGCGCGGGTTTTATTTTTGGGCCCGCCTCCCCTTTGGGTCTCACTTTTTCCGACTTAAGTAGCCCTTATGCTCAAACGCTTTGCCTGGCTGGCACTCTTCGCCTGCGCCCCGCTGTACGCGGCCCCGCATATTGATGATCAACGTTTGCAGCAACTGGCCAACGATCCGTTCTGGCTATCTCTGGGCCATTACGAAGCCGGCAAGATCAAAGGCTGGCGCAGCTATGTCAGCGACAACAAATTCTTTCTCGCAGCCGACGGTGCCCACCACCCGGATGCCGAGCTCAAGGCCACCGTTGAAGCGTTGTATGCTCCGGCCAACCTTGGCGAAAAACACGCCCAATGCGTTTACCCCGCGCGCACCCGCTGGCTCAAGGCGCAGTTGCAACTCAACGACCTGCCTGCGCTGGAGTGCAAGGAATTCACCCAGTGGTTCAAGGACGTCGCGCCCCACAGCGCAGTGATGATCTTCCCGGCGGCCTACCTCAACAGCCCGTCGTCGATGTTCGGCCATACCCTGCTGCGTATCGACCAGGCGGATGTGCAGCGGGACAAGACCGCGCTGCTCAGCTACGCGATCAACTTCGGCGCCTACATCGAAGGCTCTGACAACAGCATTCTATACGCCTGGAAGGGCCTCGCCGGCGGCTACCCCGGCCTGTTCGCCCTGGTGCCGTATCAGGAAAAACTCTCGGAATACCGCAGCCTCGAAAACCGTGACCTGTGGGAATACCGCCTCAACCTCACCGAAGTCGAGACCAAGCGCATGGTCGAGCACGTGTGGGAACTCAAGCAGATCAAGTTCGACTACTTCTTCTTCGATGAAAACTGCTCCTATCGCCTGCTGGAATTGCTGCAAGTGGCACGCCCCGGCCTGCGCCTGACCGAGCAATTCCCCCTCACCGCCATCCCCACCGACACGGTCAAGGCGGTCAAGGACGCGGGCCTGGTAGAAAAGATCGACTACCGCCCGTCCCGCGAGCGCGAGTTGCTGGAACGCGCCAAGCCGCTGGACGGCGATGAGCAACAATGGGTGCTGAAGATCAGTGACGATCAGAAGCAATTGCAGGCGCCGGGGTTCAAGGCGCTGCCGCGTGACCGTCAGGCGCTGGTCATCGACGCCGCCTACCGCCTGGGCCGCTACCGCGCCAATGGCCTGGAGCGCGACACCGCCCGCTCCCAGCGCAGCTTCGAATTGCTGCGCGCGATCAACCAGAACCCTGCGCCGGACCTGAAAATCACGCCGCCGGGCCTTCCGGAAAACGGCCATGAATCACGCACCTGGCAGGCCGGCATCGGCACCCGAGGCGACAAGGCCTTCGGCGAGTACGGCCTGCGCATGGCCTACCATGACCTCAACGACAACGCCGAAGGTTTCCCTTTGGGTGCGCAGATCGAAATCCTGCAGATGAAACTGCGCCAGTACGAAGGCAATCACTGGCAACTGCAGCAACTGGACCTGGCCACCATCCGCTCCCTGACCCCGCGCAACGCCCTGTTGCAACCCTGGTCATGGCAAGTCACCGGCGGCCTGGAGCGCGTGCCGGGCAAACACGACGACGAAACCCTGGTGGCCCACGTCAACGGCGGCGCCGGCGGCACCTGGCAACTGAGTGACGACATGCTCGGCTTCGCCCTTGGCACCGTGCGCGTGGAACACAACAACGACTTCAGCGAAGCCATCTCCCCCGCCGCCGGCTTCAACACCGGCGTGCTGTGGAAAAACCCGCTGGGCAATCTCAGCCTGGAGGCCAAGGGGGACTTCTTCACCAATGGCGAAGTACGCCGCAGTATCAGCCTGAACCAACAGTGGGAGCTGTCCCGCAACCTGGGCCTGCGCCTGAGCGCCCAGCGCGAGTACAGCCACCTGTCGACGCCGGTGAATGAAGTGATGCTGGAAGTGAAGTGGTACCACTACTGACCCACTCCAACCCATAGGGCCTCTGTGGCGAGCGGGCTTGCCCCGCGTTGGGCTGCGGAGCGGCCCCAAACCAGCCTCTGCGGAGTGTCTGATAGACCGCGTTTGTCTTTAATGGGACTGCTTCGCAGCCCAACGCGGGGCAAGCACGCTCGCCACAAAGACTTTCGGCGGTTCTGAAAAATTGCGGCGCCCCGTCTTCGCTGACAGAAGAGCTTTGATGCGTAAGGACTACCTGGCTTTTTTCATCTCGCTGTTTCTATCCAGGCTGGCCGATCAGATCCTGCTGTTCATCGTGCCGCTGGTGGTATTCCAGACCACCAACAGTGTCGCCTGGGCGGGGCTGGCCTTCTTCGTCGAATCGCTGCCGCGCTATCTCGCGTTTCCGTTGTGCGGCGCCCTGTGCGACAAGTACTCCCCAATAAAAATCCTGCATATCAGCCAGGTCTACCGGGCCTTGCTGTGTGTGCTGGCCGTGGCGCTCCACGCTTTTTTTGGCGGTATCACCTGGGTGGTGGTGCTGTCGGCGCTGTGCGGGGTGCTGACCACGCAAGGCATCATGGCGCGCGAAGTGCTGATGCCGCATATCTTCGAGCACTACAGCTATACCAAAACCCTGTCGTATTCCCAGATCGCCGACCAGACAGGCCTGGTCCTCGGCCCACTGCTGGCGGCACTGATGCTGGAGGTGTGGGCCTGGCACTGGGTGGTGCTGGGGGTCGCCGGGCTGTTTTTGCTGGCGGACCTGAGCATGCTCGCGTGGCAACGCCTGAGCCGCGTGACCCTGGAGGTTTTCGAGCAGCATCAGGGTATCTGGCTGCGACCTCTGCGAATCGCGTTCGGGCATATCCGTAGTCTCACGGAGCTGAAAAAAGTCATCCTTCTGGCCGTAGGCGTGAACCTGATCGTCGGCGTCACCCTGGCCACCTCGGCGGCCATGGTGATCGGCCAATACAGCGCCGGCAAGGACAGCTATGCCGGGCTGCAGGCGGCGGGCGCGGTCACGACGATCGTGATTCTGTTTTTCCTCGCCCGAGTGGCACTGCCTCTGCGGCTGCTGGGCGGTGTCGGCTATTCGATGATCGCCACGGGGGCCTTGATCAGCGCGCTGAGCCCGAACCTCGGCGGCTATGTGCTGGGTTTCCTGCTGATCACAGGCTTCGACAAGATGTTCAACGTCTACCTGCGCACCCTCCGGCAACGCGTGATCCCGCCCCAGGACTTCGGCAAGACCGTGGGCGTGATCACCTTGCTGAACAACCTGTCGCAGCCTCTGGCAGGCCTGCTGGTGGCATTGCTTGCGGCGCCGCTGGGCACGCAATCGGTGATCCTGATGCTGGCCGTGCTGGCGACCTTGCTGGGGGTGGGCGTCTGGTGGTGGTTCGCGAAGATACAGCCAGGGAACGTTGGGCACTGATCCAAACCAGATGAAAATTAAACTGTGGGAGGGCCTGTCTCACAGCGTTCTCACCCGCCTTTCACACCGCCCCGACAATTCCCTGACTAGACTTCCTCCCATAAGCCGAGAAACGGCCAGGGAGTACGCCATGTGGCGGTATGCGGTGATGCTGGGCGCGGTGTTGTGGTTATCGGGTTGCCAGACAACCCATCAGGAATTAATCGCCAAGGGATACCCTCCCGCCTTTGCCGATGGCTTCGATGATGGCTGCAGCAGCGGACGCCAGGCAGCCGGGGTGATCAGTGGGGAGTTTCGCAAAAATGTCCCGCGCTACCTGAAAGAGCGGGAATACGCCGCAGGCTGGGAAGACGGTTTTCGCCAGTGCAAGGCCATGCGTGAACACGAAGAGCTGCGTGACTACAGAGACAATCGCTGGGACTACCGCGAGCGTGCCTGGCAGCGGGAGAAAGACCGCGACGCCGCCAGGGCTTACCGCGCCCAATAGATTGGCCCATGCAGAACGCGGGAACGATCGAGCGGCGCACAGGGCCCAACCTCCATTGAGGAGAATGTCATGAGCCGAGCTTTTGTAAACGAAGACAACGCCGCCGCCCAGGCTGATCAGCCGGTGGAACGCCAGGTCAGCGAGCAGCCCAATCACCTCACCGCGTCCGGTTTGGCGCAGTTGCAGGCCAGGGTTACGCAGTTGCAGGCCGAGCACAGTGCCGAGACGGCCAGGGGCGAACAGGCTGATAAACAACGCCAGGCTGATCTCGAGCGGGATCTGCGCTACTTCAACCAGCGGGTACAGAGTGCTCAGGTCGTTGCACCGGCCACGTCGACCGACAAGGTGCAGATTGGCAGTTGGATTACCTTCGCCAACGAGCAGGACGAACAGCAGCGCATTCAACTGGTCGGGGAAGACCAGGCCGACGCCAACGCAGGCCTGATCAACTGGGGCTCCCCCTGGGTCGCGCGCTGCTGGGTGCTCAGGTGGGCGACGAGGTGGTGTGGAAGCGGCCCGTCGGCGATCAGGTGATTGAAGTGTTGCGCATCGAGCCCGACGCTTAGCCCAAGCGGGGTGCCGGCAGTTATACCGCTATCGGGAGCAAGCCCCCTCCCACAGGGGAATGCATTCCAACTGTGGAAGGGGGCTTGCTCCCGATGAACTCACCTCGGTATTCCTGAAAAAACGCAAAAAAAACGGAGCCCGAAGGCTCCGTTCTTACAACAACCCGCCTGAATCAGGCCAGCTTCTTGTGCCGTACCCGGTGCGGCTGCGCAGCCGCATCGCCGAGGCGCTTTTTACGGTCCGCTTCGTACTCGGTGTAGTTGCCTTCGAAGAACACCGCCTGCGAGTCGTCTTCGTACGCCAGGATGTGAGTCGCGACGCGGTCAAGGAACCACCGATCGTGAGAGATCACAATGGCAGCTCCCGGGAAGTCCAGCAGGGCTTCCTCCAGGGAACGCAGGGTTTCAACGTCGAGGTCGTTGGACGGTTCGTCGAGCAGCAACACGTTGCCGCCTTCTTTCAGGGTCAGGGCCAGGTGCAGGCGACCGCGCTCACCACCGGACAGGTCCTTGACGAACTTCTGCTGGTCGCCGCCCTTGAAGTTGAAACGGCCCACATAAGTGCGCGACGGGATTTCATAGTTGCCGATGCGGATCTGGTCGGAACCATCGGAAACCTGCTGGAACACCGTCTTGCTGCCGTCGAGGTCGTCGCGGCTCTGATCGACACAGGCAAGCTGCACGGTTTCGCCGATCTCGATGCTGCCAGAATCCGGGGTTTCCTTGCCCATCAGCATGCGGAACAGGGTGGATTTACCCGCACCGTTACCGCCGATAACGCCGACGATTGCGCCTTTTGGCATGGAGAACGACAGGTTGTCGATCAGCACGCGGTCGCCGTAGCCTTTGGAAACGTTCTTGAACTCGATGACCTTGTCACCCAGGCGCGGGCCGGCCGGGATGTAGATCTCGTTGGTTTCGCTGCGCTTCTGGAATTCCTGCGACTGCATTTCTTCGAAGCGTTGCAGACGTGCTTTGGATTTGGACTGGCGGGCCTTGGCGCCTTTGCGCACCCATTCCAGTTCTTCCTTCATGGCCTTTTCGTGGGCCGATTGCTGCTTGGATTCGGCGGCCAGACGGTCGGACTTGGCTTCCAGCCAACCGGAGTAGTTGCCCTCGTAAGGGATACCGGCGCCACGGTCGAGCTCGAGGATCCAGCCTGCGACGTTGTCGAGGAAGTAACGGTCGTGCGTGATCGCAACCACGGTGCCCGGGAAATCGTGCAGGAAATGCTCCAGCCAGGCGACGGAGTCGGCGTCCAGGTGGTTGGTCGGTTCGTCGAGCAGCAGCATGTCGGGGGCCGACAGCAGCAGGCGGCACAAAGCCACACGGCGTTTTTCACCACCGGAGAGGAATTCGACCTTGGCGTCCCACGCCGGCAGGCGCAGCGCGTCGGCGGCGACTTCCAGCTGGCGCTCCAGGTTGTGACCGTCGCTGGCCTGCAGGATGGCTTCGAGCTTGGCCTGTTCGGCGGCGAGCTTGTCGAAGTCGGCGTCTTCTTCTGCGTAAGCCGCGTAGACCTCGTCCAGGCGCGCCTGGGCGTTCTTGATCACGCTGACGGCCTCTTCGACCACTTCACGCACGGTCTTGGTCGGGTCCAGGATCGGCTCTTGCGGCAGGTAACCGATGTTCAGTTCCGGCATCGGGCGCGCTTCGCCTTCGAATTCGGTGTCGACGCCGGCCATGATTTTCAACAGGGTGGATTTACCCGAGCCGTTGAGGCCGAGCACGCCGATCTTGGCGCCGGGGAAGAAGGACAGCGAAATGTTTTTCAGGATTTCCCGCTTCGGCGGAACAACTTTTCCCAGCCGATGCATGGTGAAGACGTATTGAGCCATGGTGAACCTAGCGTCAGTGACTGATGAATTGAGCGGGCGAAGCCCGTGCCAGGCCATGCGCGGCGCGGGCCTTTGACTATGATCAATGCCAGCGAGCGGAAAAAGCCTGAATGTCTGGGGCTGGAACGCCCCCGCGTAACCGGCAAAGCTACCTGAATGCGCTTGGTCAGTCCAGCCAGGCCAGGGCTGGCACTTTGCCACAAGTCAAGGCATGCTAGCCGCCCTCCGGGCGTCAGGCTTATAGTGCACGCCGCGCCAGTCCGCCAAACCGCAGGATCACAGCTTGTCCAACGTCACGCCGCCCTCGCCCCTGCGCGCCGCCCATCTGGCACCGGGAGCGCCCCTGCACGGCACCCTCAAAGGCGCATTGGCGACCCTTGTGCTGATGCTGCTCGCGCTGCTGTTCTGGCAGTTGCTTGACCAATTGCAGCAAAACCAGAAAAACCAGCAGCAGTACACCATCGACTACAGCGCCGACCTGGCCGAGCAGATCAGCCTGAACATGGCCCTGAGCGCGAAAATCGCGCTGAACCTGCTGCCCATGGTCGAGCCCCCGCGTGACAACGAACAGCAACAAGCGCTGATGCGCAGCCTGCAACGCTCGCTGCCCGAACTGCGCAGCCTCGCCCTGCTCGCCCCCAGCGGCGCGATCATCAGCGACAGCGCCACCGACAGCCAGGACAGCGCCTGGCTTGAAGAGCTGGTGCAACGCAGCCACGGCCAGTCCTATTACCTGAGCAACAACCACGACGGCAGCCTTATCTACCTGCTGCTGCACCAGCCCAGCGGCGGCTCGCGGATGTACTGGGCGCTGCGCCTGGCGCCCGACTACCTGACCAACCTCACCCGCCAGGATGGCCAGGGTCAGCGGCCGATGTGGGCTATCGAAAACCGCATCAACCATCAGGTGGTCAGCCGTGAAGGCGGTATGTCGGCGCAAGGGGTCAGCAACCTGACCACGGACGAACTGAACAAAAGCGTGCTGATCACCCCCCTGAGCAGAAGCGACTGGCAACTGCGCGGCCTGTTCGACCGCAGCGCAGTGCTTGAAGAACTGCTGCCGGCGTTTATCGGCAAATGCCTGCTGGGTTTGGCATTTTCGCTGATCCCGGTGATCGTGCTGCTGAACATGCGTCGGCGCCAACGCCAGGTAAATGAAGGCCGGCGCCGCTACCAGGATATTTTCGAAGGCACCGGCGTGGCCCTGTGCGTGCTCGACCTGTCGAGCCTCAAGGCGTTCTTCGACAAGGCACAGTTGCACACCCGCGAGCAACTGCACGCCTGGCTGCAGGATAATCCCGAGGCGCGCGGGCAATTGCTCAAAGGGCTGCGGATCACCGAGGTCAACCAGGTGGCCGTGCGTTTATTGAATGTCAGCTCCTGCGACCAAGCCTGGGAGCGCCTGCTCGATGACTCGCCGCACAACGCCACCTCGATTGGCTACCAAGTCCTCGAAGCAGTGCTGACCCAGCAAAAACAGCTGGAGCTGGAGATCCAGCTCAACGATGTCGCCGGCAACCCGCAATACCTGTGGCTGGTGATGCGCCTGCCGGAACAGTTGGACGACTTCAAGGCGGTGATCCTCAGCATCAATGACATCACCAGCCGCAAGCTGATCGAGTTGTCGCTGGTGGAACGCGAAAGCTTCTGGTCAGACGTGGTGCGCACCGTGCCCGACCACCTGTATGTGCAGGACGTGATCAGCCAGCGCATGATCTTCAGCAACCACCACCTCGGCCATACCCTGGGCTACAACAAGCCCGAACTTGTGCAGATGGGCGAGTATTTCTGGGAGATTCTGCTGCACCCTGAAGACGCCGAGCATTATCAGGATCAGCGCCAGCAGCAGCGCGAGGTCGGCTATTCGACCCAGTTGCACTGCCAACTGCGCTTTCGCCATCGCAACAACCAATGGCGGCGTTTCGATATCCGCGAACAGGCCCTGGCCCGCGACAACAGCGCCCAGGTGACGCGCATCATTGGCGTGGCCAAAGACATTACCGACCAGATCGAAGCCAGCGAATCCCTGCGTGACAGCGAACAGCGCTACCGCATGCTGGCCGAGAGCATCAGCGACGTGATCTGCTCCACCGACAGCCAAATGGCCCTCAATTACATCAGCCCATCGGTCAATGCGGTGCTGGGTTATGACGTGGAGTGGGTGTTCAAGCACGGCTGGCAATCGATCATCGCCAACCCGCAGCAACTGACCGGCATCAGCGCGCTGTTCGAACAGGTCAACCGCGCGGCGGGCGATCCGCTGGCGCTGGCGGCGCTGCGCGATGAAACCCACACCCAACTGTTCCTGTTCGACTGCCTGCGCGCCGATGGGCGCAAAGTGCCGATCGAGATGCGCCTGGTGCTGGTGTGGGACGAACACGGCGCCTTCGAGGGCATCCTCGGCGTGGGCCGCGATATCAGCCAGCAACGCCGCGCCGAGAAAGACCTGCGCATGGCGGCCACGGTATTCGAACATTCCACCTCGGCGATCCTGATCACCGACCCGACCGGTTATATCGTGCAGGCCAACGAGGCGTTCAGCCGGGTCAGCGGCTATGCGGTGACGGATGTGCTCGACCAGTTGCCGAACATGCTCACCGTGGATGAACAACAGGAAGCCCACCTGCGCTACGTGCTCAAGCAGTTGCACCAGCACAGCACCTGGGAAGGCGAAGTGTGGCTCAAGCGGCGCAACGGCGAGCATTACCCCGCCTGGGTAGGGATTACCGCCGTGTTCGACGACGAGGGCGACCTGGCCAGCTATGTGTGCTTTTTCAGCGATATCAGCGAACGCAAGGCCAGCGAACAGCGCATCCACCGCCTGGCGTATTACGACGCCCTGACCCACCTGCCCAACCGCACGCTGTTTCAGGACCGCCTGCACACCGCGTTGCAATCGGCCGAGCGGCAGAAGTCGTGGGTGGTGCTGATGTTCCTCGACCTCGACCGTTTCAAGCCGATCAACGACTCACTCGGGCACGCCGCCGGCGACCGCATGCTCAAGGAAATGGCCACGCGCCTGCTGGGCTGCGTGGCCGAGGACGATACCGTGGCGCGCATGGGCGGCGACGAGTTCACCTTGCTACTGCAACCGCGGGGCAGTCGCGAACTGGCGCTGAACCGGGCGATCAATGTGGCCGAGCAAATCCTCGCCAGCCTGGTAAAACCCTTTGTGCTGGAGGGCCGCGAATTCTTCGTGACCGCCAGTATCGGCATTGCCTTGAGCCCGCAGGACGGCAATGAGCTGAGCCAGTTGATGAAAAACGCCGACACCGCGATGTATCACGCCAAGGAGCGCGGCAAGAACAACTTCCAGTTCTACCAGGCCGACATGAACGCCAGCGCGCTGGAACGCCTGGAGCTGGAAAGCGACCTGCGCCATGCGCTGGAGCAGGACGAATTCGTGCTTTATTACCAGCCGCAGTTCAGCGGCGACGGCAAACGCCTGACCGGCGCCGAGGCGCTGCTGCGCTGGCGTCACCCGCGCCGTGGGCTGGTGCCGCCGGGGGACTTCATTCCGGTGCTGGAAGAGCTGGGGCTGGTGGTGGACGTGGGCGACTGGGTGCTCAGCGAGGCATGTCGCCAGTTAAAAACCTGGCACCAGAACAAGGTGCGGGTGCCGAAAGTCTCGGTGAACATCTCGGCGCGGCAGTTCTCCGATGGCCAGTTGGGCACGCGCATCGCCACCATCCTCAAGGACACCGGCCTGCCGCCGGCGTGCCTGGAACTGGAGCTGACCGAAAGCATCCTGATGCGCGAGGTCAACGAAGCCATGCAGATCCTCGCCAGCCTGAAAAACCTGGGCCTGAGCATTGCGGTGGACGATTTCGGCACCGGCTATTCCTCGCTCAATTACCTCAAGCAATTCCCCATCGACGTGTTGAAGATCGACCGCACCTTCGTCGACGGTCTGCCGTCCGGCGAGCAGGACGCGCAGATTGCCCGCGCCATTATCGCCATGGCCCACAGCCTGAACCTGGCGGTGATCGCCGAAGGCGTGGAGACCCACGAGCAGTTGGACTTTCTCAGGGAACACGGTTGCGACGAGGTGCAGGGTTACCTGTTCGGACGGCCGATGCCGGCGAATCGGTTCGAGGCGCAGTTCAGCAATGATGCGCTGTTTCTGTTTGACTGAAATGCTGTGGTGCGGCTAATGGCCTCATCGGAGCAAGCCCCCTCCCACAGTTGGAATGCGCTCAAGTGTGGGCGCTGGCTTGCCTGCGATAGCGCCCGCACAGCCACCGCCCACTCCAAGTGAATCCCGCTTGTCCGCGACATGATGTCCTTTCATATGCCATCCAAAACCCATTGGGTTAGAATGCCCTCCTTTTCTGCCCCCGATCCTTGAGGACTGCCATGTTCAGCCGTGATTTGACTATTGCCAAGTACGACGCCGATCTCTTCGCCGCCATGGAGCAAGAAGCCGTGCGCCAGGAAGAGCACATCGAGCTGATCGCTTCGGAAAACTACACCAGCCCTGCGGTGATGGAAGCTCAAGGTTCGGTACTGACCAACAAGTACGCCGAAGGCTACCCGGGCAAGCGCTACTACGGTGGCTGCGAATACGTCGACGTGGTTGAGCAGCTTGCCATCGACCGCGCCAAGGAACTGTTCGGCGCCGATTACGCCAACGTCCAGCCACACGCCGGTTCCCAGGCCAACAGCGCGGTGTACCTGGCGCTGCTGCAAGGCGGCGACACCATCCTGGGCATGAGCCTGGCCCACGGCGGTCACCTGACCCACGGCGCGAGCGTGTCCTCCTCCGGCAAGCTGTACAACGCCGTTCAATACGGTATCGACGCCAACGGCTTGATCGACTACGACGAAGTCGAGCGCCTGGCCGTTGAGCACAAGCCGAAAATGATCGTGGCCGGCTTCTCTGCCTACTCGCAGATCCTCGACTTCCCGCGTTTTCGCGCCATCGCCGACAAGGTCGGGGCTTACCTGTTCGTCGACATGGCCCACGTGGCCGGTCTGGTCGCCGCTGGCGTCTACCCGAACCCGGTGCCTTACGCTGACGTGGTCACCACTACCACCCACAAAACCCTGCGCGGTCCACGTGGCGGCCTGATCCTGGCGCGCGCCAATGCCGAGATCGAGAAAAAGCTGAACTCTGCGGTATTCCCGGGCGCCCAGGGCGGCCCGCTGGAGCACGTCATCGCGGCCAAGGCGATCTGCTTCAAGGAAGCCTTGCAGCCTGAGTTCAAGACCTACCAGCAGCAAGTGGTGAAAAACGCCAAGGCCATGGCCGGCGTGTTCATCGAGCGTGGTTTTGACGTGGTGTCCGGCGGTACCGAGAACCACCTGTTCCTGCTGTCGCTGATCAAGCAGGACATTTCCGGTAAAGACGCTGACGCGGCGCTGGGCAAAGCCTTCATCACCGTGAACAAGAACTCCGTGCCGAACGACCCACGCTCGCCGTTCGTCACCTCCGGCCTGCGCTTCGGCACCCCGGCAGTGACCACCCGTGGCTTCAAGGAAGCCGAGTGCAAGGAATTGGCCGGCTGGATCTGCGACATCCTGGCTGACCTGAACAACGAAGCAGTGATTGATTCTGTTCGTGAGAAGGTCAAGGCCATCTGCAAGAAGCTGCCGGTGTACGGCGCTTGATTGCAGTTGCTTGAACAAGAAGCCCGGCTCTAGAGCCGGGCTTTTTTATGCCTGTTCCAAATTTGAAATACGGTTGAAAAATGTGGGCGGGGGCTTGCCCCCGATAGCAGTGTGTCAGGCACTTATAGGCCACTGACACACCCTCATCGGGGGCAAGCCCCCTCCCACCTCCCACATTTGATTGCATTTCAAGTCAGTCAGGTCAGGGTTGGTAGACCCGTGCAAAGCCTTCGCGAATCTTGTCTTCCGGCAACTCATCGGCAATAAACACAATCACACTTTCCCGCGCCTCGCCCTCGGCCCACTCGGTATCCCAATCGAAGCCGTACAACTTCAGCACGCCCTGGAACACCATGCGCCGGTCTTCGCCGGCAATGTTGAGCACGCCCTTGTAACGCAGCAGTTGCTTGCCGTGGTCTTCGAGCAGCTCGTTCATGAACTCACTGAGCCGGTCGATATCCAGCGGCTGATCGGTGCGCAGCACCAGGCTGGAAATACGGTCGATGGACGGCGCCTTGCTCACCGGGCGCAGGCTCATGCCGGCGTTGAGATTGAAACCGCGCACATCCAGCAATTCGGCCAGGTCGATGTTGCCGTGGTCCACCACGCGAATGGGCGCGCGCCGGTTGATGCGGGTCAGGCGCTCGCTGAGGGCGTCGAACGTGGCGTCATCCACCAGGTCACGCTTGCTCACCAGCAGGCGGTCGGCAAAGCCGATCTGCGCCTGGGCGATGGTCTGGGTCAGGTGGTGCTCGGCGTGGGTCGCGTCCACCAGGGTGATAATCCCGTCGAGGATGTAGCGCTCGCGCAAATCCTCGTCGATGAAGAAGGTCTGGGCCACGGGCGCAGGGTCGGCAAGGCCGGTGCACTCGATCACCAGGCGGTCAAAGGCGATCTCGCCGCTGTCCAGACGTTCGAGCAGCAGGTAGAGGGCTTTGGTCAGGTCGGTGTGAATGGTGCAGCACACGCAGCCGTTGGACAGGGTCATGACTTGCACGGGTTCGGCGCCCAACAGTTGGGTGTCGATGCCGGCATCGCTGAATTCGTTTTCGATCACGGCGATTTTGAGGCCGTGCTCGGCCTTGAGCAGGTGGCGCAGCAAGGTGGTCTTGCCGGCGCCGAGGAAACCGCTGAGAACGGTTACCGGAATGGGAGAGGACAAAGACAGTTCTCCTTATAACTGAAGGAACATAAAACAAATGTGGGAGGGGCTTGCTCCCGATAGCAGTGTGTCAGGCACTTGTGTATCACTGACACACCGCTATCGGGAGCAAGCCCCTCCCACAAGGGATCACCGCCAGCCCGAGGTTATCGGGCTAGCAGCACTTGGGCCCACCCTTGCCGCCGTAACGGGCCTCCTGGCGTTCACGGAAGAACGCCTTGTAGTCCATCATCGGCTTGTCCGGGTGTTTGGTTTGCATATGCTCGACGTAGGTGTCGTAGTCGGGCATGCCGACCATCAGGCGTGCGGCCTGACCGAGGTATTTACCGAGGCGACTGATGTCATTGAACATGTTTGCAATCCTCGGTTATGCGTCCGGTACGGCCTGGAATGGCGCTTCTTTATCCGTACGTTCCTTGTTGCCCCAGGCCGCTACGCCAACCTTGAGCGCATAGAACAGGATGCTGAACACCACGAACAGGAATAGCACCGTCAGCGTCGCGTTGGTGTAGGCGTTCCAGATCACGTGCTGCATCTGGTCGACGCTCTTGGCCGGCGCGAGGATCTGACCATTGGCCAGGGCATCGCTGTACTTCTTGGCCAGGGACAGGAAACCGATCGCAGGGTTGGCGTCGAACAGCTTGATGAAGCCTGCGGTGGTGGTGCAGATCAGCAGCCATATCGCCGGCAACATGGTCACCCAGATGTAGCGTTGGCGTTTCATTTTGATCAGCACCACGGTCGCGAGCATCAGCGCGATACCGGCCAGCATCTGGTTGGAGATACCGAACAGCGGCCACAAGGTGTTGATGCCGCCCAACGGGTCGATCACGCCCTGGTACAACAGGTAGCCCCACATCGCCACACAGCCTGCGGTGGCGATCAGGTTGGCGGTCCAGGATTCGGTGCGTTTGAGCGCCGGCACGAAGGAGCCCAGCAGGTCCTGCAGCATGAAGCGCCCGGCACGGGTGCCGGCGTCCACTGCGGTCAGGATGAACAGCGCTTCGAACAGGATCGCAAAGTGGTACCAGAACGCCATGGTGTTTTCACCCGGCAGCACACTGTGCAGGATCTGCGCGATCCCCACGGCCAGGGTCGGAGCACCGCCGGCACGCGCCAGGATGGTGGTTTCACCGATGTCATGGGCCACCGCCGACAACGCCTCGGGGGTGATTGCAAAACCCCAGCTGCTGACGGTCTGCGCAACGGTCACCACGTCAGTGCCGACAATCGCGGCCGGGCTGTTCATGGCGAAGTACACGCCCGGCTCGATCACCGACGCGGCAACCATCGCCATGATGGCCACGAACGACTCCATCAGCATGCCGCCGTACCCGATGTAACGGGCGTGGCTTTCGCTGGCGAGCAGCTTGGGCGTGGTGCCCGAGGAAATCAGCGCGTGGAACCCCGAAACCGCGCCACAGGCGATGGTGATGAACAGGAACGGGAACAGACCGCCCTTCCACACCGGGCCGGTGCCGTCGATGAACTGGGTGAGTGCCGGCATTTTCAGGTCGGGCATGGTCACCAGGATGCCGATGGCCAGCGCAATGATGGTGCCGATCTTGAGGAACGTGGACAGGTAGTCACGTGGCGCGAGGATTAGCCATACTGGCAGCACCGCTGCAACAAACCCGTAGCCGATCAACATCCAGGTGATCTGGATACCGGTAAAGGTAAAGGCCTTGGCCCAGACCGGGTCGGCGGCAATCTGCCCGCCCAGCCAGATGGAACCGAGCAGCAACAGCACGCCGATGATCGAGATCTCGCCGATGCGGCCGGGACGGATGTAGCGCATGTAGATGCCCATGAACAT
The DNA here is from genome assembly GCF_036864995.1 of Pseudomonas trivialis. NCBI lineage: Bacteria > Pseudomonadati > Pseudomonadota > Gammaproteobacteria > Pseudomonadales > Pseudomonadaceae > Pseudomonas > Pseudomonas trivialis. The sequence continues at coordinate 4,655,069 of NZ_CP142151.1, forward strand.
CGCAATCGGGATGGTCGCCATCACCGTGAAGATGCCCCACGGGCTCTCGGCCAGGGCCTTGACCACGATCAGTGCCAGCACCGCGAGGATGATGATCATGATCAGGAAGCAACCGAACAGTGCGATGGTGCCGGGAATGCGGCCCATCTCTTCGCGCACCATGTCGCCCAGGGAGCGGCCGTTACGGCGGGTGGACAGGAACAGGACCATGAAGTCCTGTACCGCACCGGCCAGTACCACGCCGGCAATCAGCCACAGTGTGCCGGGCAGATAGCCCATCTGCGCCGCCAGCACCGGGCCGACCAACGGGCCTGCACCGGCAATCGCCGCAAAGTGGTGGCCGAAGAGGATGTGTTTGTTGGTCGGCACATAGTCCAGACCGTCGTTGTTGACCACTGCGGGCGTGGCCCGACGTGGGTCGAGTTGCATCACGTTGTTAGCGATGAACAGACTGTAATAACGGTACGCAACCAGATAGATGGCCACGGCCGCGACCACAATCCACAAGGCGTTGATCGCCTCGCCGCGGCGCAAGGCCACTACGCCCAGGGCGCATGCTCCTACAACTGCCAGCACCAGCCAGGGCAGGTGGCGTAGCAGGCTATTATTATTTTTCATTTTTATATTCCAGCCAGGGTGGACAGAAAGACAGCCATTCGGAGTTTAGCGCTCCTTGCCCTAAAGGCCACCCCCCACGTTGGTCTAGAGCCTTGCGATGGCAAAAAAATGCAGGAGCTCCCGAAAAATCGGCAGCCACTACCTCCCCCATGGTTTTACTGTGTGGCTGATTACTCGAACAACGCATCCAGCGCCTGCTCCAGGCGTGTCACCCCGATAATCTGTATGCCCGGCGGCGATTCCTTCGGTGCGTTGCCCTTGGGCACGATCGCCCGCTTGAAGCCATGCTTGGCCGCCTCCTTCAAGCGCTCCTGCCCGCTGGGCACCGGCCGCACTTCGCCCGACAGGCCAACCTCGCCAAACACCAGCAGGTCATGGGGCAACGGCCGGTTGCGCAGGCTGGACATCACCGCCGCCATCAAGGCCAGGTCGGAGGCGGTCTCCAGCACCTTGACCCCGCCCACTACGTTGAGGAACACGTCCTGGTCGTGGGTGGGGATACCGCCGTGGCGGTGCAGCACCGCGAGCAACATTGCCAGACGATTCTGGTCCAGGCCGAGGGTGACGCGGCGCGGGTTGGCCAGGTGACTGTCGTCCACCAGCGCCTGCACTTCCACCAGCATCGGCCGGGTGCCTTCCCAGGTTGCCATGACCACGCTGCCCGGGACTTCCTCCTGGGCGCGCGTGAGAAAAATCGCCGAGGGATTGGAGACTTCCTTGAGCCCCCGGTCCGTCATGGCGAACACGCCCAATTCGTTGACGGCGCCGAAGCGGTTCTTCACCGCCCGCAGCAGACGCAGGCGGCCATCGGACTCACCTTCGAAATACAGCACGGTGTCGACCATATGCTCCAACACCCGCGGCCCGGCCAATGCGCCCTCCTTGGTCACATGGCCCACCAGGAAGATCGCCGTGCCGCTCTGCTTGGCATAGCGCACCAGCAGCGCCGCGCTCTCGCGCACCTGGGACACGCCGCCCGGCGCCGATTGCAGTTGTTCGGTGAAAATCGTCTGGATCGAGTCGATCACCATCACCTTGGGCTTTTCGATACGGGCGGTGGCGATGATGCTTTCGATGCAGGTTTCGGTCATCACCCGCAGTTGGTCCTGGGGCAGACCGAGACGGCGGGCGCGCATGGCCACTTGCTGCTGGGATTCCTCACCGGTGACGTACAGCGCCGGCATGCGGCTGGCGATGCTGCACAGGGTTTGCAGCAGGATCGTCGATTTACCGATGCCGGGGTCGCCGCCGATCAGCACCACCGAGCCGTCCACCAGCCCGCCGCCGAGGACGCGGTCGAGTTCGCCGGAAGCGGTGGAGAAACGCGGAATCTCTTCGACGCTGACTTCGGCCAGGGTCTTGATCTGCGCCTGCTGCCCGGTCCAGCCGGCCCGACCGGAGGGGGCCGCAGCGCCGCCGCTCTCGATCATGGTTTCCGTGAGGGTATTCCACGCACCGCACTCGGTGCACTGGCCGGCCCACTTGGGAAAGGTCGCGCCGCACTCGGTGCAGCCGTACATGCGCTTGGCCTTTGCCATTTGAGAACCTCCAACCGAAAAACCGCGATGATAGCTCAGCGCGAGACCGGGGTCTGGATTTCACCGTTGGCCAGGCGTGCCGCGCTGTTGCCGACCGGGTCCTGCGCATTGAGATCGGCGCCCTTGGCCTTCAGCGCGTCGAGCAGTTCGACGCGCTTGAACAGCCCGGCATACATCGCTGCCGTCTGCCCGGCGCCATTGCGCTGGTCGGGGTTGCAGTCGGTGGCCAGCAGGCGCTGGGCGATTTTAAGCTCGCCTTTGAAGATCGCCCCCATCAGCGCGGTGTTGCCGCGCTTGTCCTGCACGCAGGCATCGGCGCCGGCCGCCAGCAGGCGATCAACGTAGGCGCTTTCGCCGTGATAGGCGGCGAGGATCAACGCGGTGTAGCCCTTGTCGTCCTGGGTGTTGAGCGCGTAGCCCGACTCGATGAAGGTGTTGAGCATGTCGAGGTCGCCACGACGGGCCGCGTCGAAGTAATAGTCCTGAAGCTGTGCCTTGAGCGCGACCGGGTCAGGCGATTCGGCATAGGCGCCAAAGGCCAGCATGGCAATCAGTAAACCGACGGAAATACGCATAGTGTTCTCCAAAGGGTCGGCGCCCTGAAGGGCGCCGACCACAGCCTGCGGGTCAGTCTTTGAGTTTTTCCGCCAGCGCCTTCACGCGGGCCAGGTCACCCTTGGCGACCTTGGTCACGCCGGTGCCGTACTCCGGGTCCGCCTTGTAGAGGAACGAGAGGATGATGTGCTTGCTCTCGTCATCGGTAGTGGCCAGCGAGCCACCGAAGTTGTCGATCAGGTCCTGGCGCTCTTTGGGGGTGTAGGAGCGGTACAGGTCGCCTGCCTGCTTGAAGTTCTGCTCGCGCTGGATCTTCGCCTGCTGGGTGCTGCCGGTCAGGGCCGACTGGCTGTAACGCGCGGCTTGCGGCTCTTCGCGATTTTCCAGGCGGCTTGGCTGGTAGTTCACGCCGCTGGTGGTTTTGCCGCTGTTGAGGGTGCCGTCCTGGTTACCGTTGTTGACGGTGACCCGTGGCGCGTTGATCGGCAATTGCAGGGCGTTGGCGCCCAGGCGGTACATCTGGGTGTCGGCATAGGAGAACACCCGACCTTGCAGCAGACGGTCTTCCGAAGGCTCGATGCCCGGCACCAGGTTGGCCGGGGCCATGGCCACCTGCTCGGTTTCCTGGAAGACGTTCGCCGGGTTGCGGTTCAGCACCATTTGCCCAACTTTGCGCTCGGGTACGTTTGGCCAGATCTTGGTGGCGTCCAGCGGGTCGAAATCGAACTTGGCCAGGTCTTCAGGCTTGAGCACTTGCACATACAAGTCCCACTTGGGGAAGTCGCCCTTGTTGATATGGGTGACCAGGTCATTGGTCATATGGCTGTAATCACGCCCCTGCACTTGGGTGACTTGCTCGGGATCAAGGTTCTTGATGCCTTGCAGGCTCTTCCAGTGGAACTTGACGTAGTGCACTTCGCCTTTGGCGTTAATCAGTTTGTAGGCATGTACGCCGTTGCCGTCCATCTCACGGTAACTGGCCGGCGTGCCCGAGTCGGAGTACAGCTCGGTCAATGTCCGGGTGGACTCCGGTACATGGGAGAAGAAATCGAAACGACGGGAGTCATCGTCCAGGTTGGTACGCGGATCGGGTTTGAACGCGTGGACCATGTCCGGGAACTTGATGGCATCGCGAATAAAGAAGGTGGGGAAATTATTCCCGACCAGATCCCAGTTGCCTTCGGCGGTATAGAACTTGGTAGCGAAACCGCGTGGATCACGCAGGGTTTCCGGCGAATGGTTGCCGTGCACCACGGCCGAAAAACGCACGAACACCGGAGTGGCTTCGCCGGCGGCGAAGACCTTGGCCTTGGTCAGGTCGCTGAGGTTGTCGGTGACGGTGAAGGTGCCGTGGGCGCCGGTGCCACGCGCGTGCACCACCCGCTCCGGGATGCGTTCGCGGTCAAAGCGTTGCAGTTTCTGGATAAGCTGCACGTCTTGCAGCAGGACCGGGCCATTGGGGCCGGCGGTCTGGGAGTTCTGGTTGTCGCCGACGGCGGCACCGTTGTCACGGGTGAGGTTGGCGGCCTGTACGGACAGCGAGAGCAGGCTGGCAGTGGCCAGCAGCAACGCATGTCGCGCCAGTATGGGCCCACGGTTCGTTGAAATATTCATCGAGGTTTCCTCTGGTTTTTTTAGCGCACATTCAGTTGTGCTTGCCAGAGGCTAGTGACCCGCGAGTCAGAAGATAAATAGAAAAAGCCCACCAGGACGATTGAGAAATTATTCTCGCAACCCCGTCAAATAGCGCGTATTTCGCGCGCGATTGGTGGCACTTTGCAAACTATTTGCGATTTGGTGTGTCGATAAAACCTAGCAGTGTTAACAGTTGTGTCGGGCGAGCCCGCTATGACTGCCTTACACTGAGCCCCACCCTTCTCATGTGTAACAAGGAATAAACCTATGAGCGTGATCAGTGAGTTCAAGGCCTTCGCGGTCAAAGGTAATGTGGTCGACATGGCTGTCGGTATCATCATCGGCGCCGCCTTCGGCAAAATCGTCTCCTCGTTTGTGGGCGACGTGGTGATGCCACCCCTGGGCCTGTTGATCGGCGGCGTAGATTTCGGCGACCTGGCGGTAACGCTCAAGGCAGCCCAGGGCGATGCACCGGCCGTGGTGCTGGCCTACGGCAAGTTCATTCAGAGCGTGGTCGACTTCCTCATCGTCGCGTTTGCGATCTTCATGGGCGTGAAGGTCATCAACCGCCTCAAGCGTGAAGAAGCCAAGGCCCCCAGCCTGCCACCAGTGCCGACCAAAGAGGAAGTGCTGCTGGGTGAGATCCGCGATCTGCTCAAGGCGCAGAACGACAAGCCGCTGTAGGCCGAACGGTTTTCGCAAAAAAGGCGCCTGCGGGCGCCTTTTTGCTTACCAGTAGTTTTCTACTGCCACCTGACCGGGGCGCCGGCTCAGGCTCAACTGCAGGTCGCGCTGTTTGAGCAACTGACGCGTGTCGTCAACCATCTGCGGGTTGCCGCAGATCAGCACGCGGGAGTGCTCCGGGGTGAGCGCAACGCCAGCGGCGCGTTCCAGTTCGCCGTTTTCGATCAGGGTGGTAATACGCCCATTCAAGGCGCCCGGATGCTGCTCGCGGGTGACGATCGGCACGTAGGTGAGCTTGTGCGCGAACTCGGCCAGGTACTCGCGCTCACCCAGCTCCCTGATCAGCGACTGATACGCCAACTCCCTGGCCTCGCGCGCGCTGTACACCAGGACGATGCGCTCGAATTTTTCCCACACCTCAAAATCCTGCAGGATCGACAGGAACGGCGCCACGCCAGTCCCGGTGCCCAGCAGCCACAAGTCGCGTCCATCGACGAAACGGTTCAGGGTCAGATAGCCCGTGGCCTGGCGTTCCACCATCAAGGTATCGCCCACCTTCAGACGACTGAGCTCACTGGTGAACTCGCCACCTGGCACCACGATGGAGAAGAAATCGAGGTGCTCGTCAAACGGTGAAGACACGATGGAGTAGGCGCGCCATACGGTGCTGCCATCCGCCCTGGTCACGCCCAGGCGCACGAACTGGCCGGCGGTGAACCGAAAGCCGGCGTCGCGAGTGGTGCGCAGGGTAAACAGGCTGGGGGTCAGCGATTGCACATCGAGCAAGGTCTGGCAGGTAAATTTCTCAGCACTGGCCGTCATGGGGGGCTCCGTTCTACAGGTGCCCTAGTGTCCCTCAAACCCTGGCGGGTAAACACCGTTGGTTTGTACTGGCATTGCCACTGGCTGCCACCGCGGCACTCTGTAACGGCGAGTACAGTGTTAACTTTTAGATACACTTGCTTGGCATCGCATGTTTATAACGATTACTGAATATTTCGCTATTACGCTGCTTCCAACGTCCCTCTTAAATATCTGCAAGCTCTGAGTAAACAGCCGAAATTCAAGAGCTTAATCAATTAAGTTATACAAAATCCTTGCCCTCGTACAAAAATCAACGATCCGATCTGACATCCAAAGAAGATTTTTCGTTCAATCCTGCAAGTCATGTCCTACACTGTTTTCGTGCCGCGTTGGGAGCTAGGACGTACCCAAGTCACACCAAAACTCATGGAGCGTTCCTGATGGTTAACTGGCGAAACACGAGGCTTTCCAAGCTGGAAGGCGAGAACAAGATAACCACTGTTTATGAGATGGTTATTAATCAGACCTACGAACTCGGATTTGAATACTGCTCGTTTACAATGAGCTCACAACAACCCAACAACCAAACGAAACCCATCAATTTCAACAACTACCCAAATGAATGGACCAGTACCTATAAACAAGCCCACTTCTTCGATGTTGATCCCATAGTCGCTCATTGCAAACGTAGCGTACTGCCTATTGTCTGGGAGGAAAAAACCTTCGCTGCCACTCCCGATTTATGGGCGGTGGCCAAGTCGTTTGGCGTGCATCAGGGATGGACTCAGGCGGTGCATGATTTTCAGGGTGTGTTCAGCATGCTGACCCTGGGTCGAAGCAAGCGCGAGGTCAGCCCCGAGGAGCTTTACGAAAAAGCCGGCCAGGTGCTCTGGATGTGCCACGCGATGCACGCGGTGGTCGCGCAGAAATTTGCCGATACGCCTGGCATCAGCCCACCTTGCAAGCTGACACCCCGGGAAACGGAAATCCTGCGCTGGTCGGCCATGGGCAAGACAGCGTCTGAGATCGCCACCGTCCTGTGTCTGGCCGAGCGCACGGTGGGCTTTCATATCAGCAGTTGCCTCAAGAAGCTGGGCGTCAACAGCAAGATCGCCGCCGTGCTCTGCGCGTCCAAGGCCGGCCTGTTTTGAGCGTTGCGTAAACGCCCCATGTAATCTCATCGAAAAAAAGTAACATTTGTGACCAAATCTGAGTGTTGATGCAGCCCCGAGGGTTCGCCTCGCAGTTCGCTCAGATAGTTGCGGCTGGTCTTTGCGCCACGACGCTCATTCGATGACCCAGAGTTTCCCCCGCCATGCCCCTGCTCGACAGCCCCTTCGCCCAGCTCGATCTGATTCGCCAGCCAGAGCAACACAATGACCCGCTGCAGGCATTCGATGCAGCCGACGAGTACCTGCTCAGCCACCTGGCCGCGCAGCAACCGACGATGGCAACCCGAGTGCTGGTGCTCAACGACAGTTTCGGCGCGTTGGCGGCCAGCCTGGAAGGTCGGGTGCACGTGACGTCCAGCGGTGACTCGTTCCTGGCCGCTCAGGGCCTCGAAAAAATCTTTTGCGCAACGCCAGGGCATTCGATGCCGTGCCGTTTGTGCCCGCCAGCGAGGTACCGACAGGGCCGTTCGACCGAGTGCTGGTACGCGTCCCCAAGACCCTGGCATTGCTTGAAGAACAACTGATACGCCTGCAAGGCCAGCTGGCGCCGGGCGCCGAGGTGATTGCCGGAGCGATGGTCAAACACTTGCCACGGGCAGCCGGCGAACTGCTCGAGCGCTACATCGGGCCGATGCATGCGTCGCTGGCGGTGAAAAAAGCACGCTTGCTGATCGCCACCGTGGAAGATCGCCCGGCCGCCGTGTCGCCCTACCCCAGCCGTTATACGCTGGACACTCCCGCCATCACGCTGCTCAACCACGCCAACGTGTTCTGCCGCGAAGGCCTCGACATCGGCACCCGCGCCTTCCTCCCTCACCTGCCGACCAACCTGGGCAGTGCCCGCGTGGCCGATCTGGGTTGCGGCAACGGCGTATTGGCGATTGCCAGCGCGCTGCACAACCCTGAGGCTCAATACACCCTGGTGGACGAGTCCTATATGGCCGTTCAATCGGCCGGCGAGAACTGGCGCGCGGCGCTGGGGGCGCGTGACGTCATCCTGCGTGCCGGCGACGGCCTGGCCGGTCAGGAAGCGCAATCGCTGGACGTGGTGCTGTGCAACCCGCCCTTCCACCAGCAGCAGGTGGTCGGCGATTTCCTCGCCTGGCGCATGTTTCAGCAGGCCCGGGAAGCGTTGGTGGTCGGCGGCGCGCTGTATATCGTCGGCAACCGCCACCTGGGCTATCACAGCAAATTGGCGCGCCTGTTCCGTGGCGTCGAGCAAGTCGCCGCCACCCCCAAGTTCGTCATCCTCAAAGCGCGCAAGTAAAAAAAGGCCCTGCCCTTCCAGATGAAGCGCAAGGCCTGAAAACCGGGCCGCGAAGCCCGGACAGGGATGTCAGTGGGTGGTCAGGCCCGCCGCGGTCATGAACATGCGCATCAGGCTGGCCACCACGAACAGAGCCAGCACGCTGCCGGTCCAGATCATTGCCAGCCAGCCCAGGCGCCGCCAGAGTGGCTGCTTTTCGGCCTGTTCGATTTCGTGCAACGAAGGTTTGCCGGACATGGTGCGACCCTCCTAGTGATAGCCGTCTTCGTGGGTGACCTTGCCGCGGAACACGTAATAGCTCCAGAAGGTGTAACCCAGGATGAACGGGATGATGAACAACGTGCCCACCAGCATGAAGCCCTGGCTCTGCGGCGGCGCGGCAGCGTCCCAGATCGATACCGACGGCGGGATGATGTTCGGCCACAGGCTGATGCCAAGGCCGCTGTAGCCGAGGAAGATCAGCACCAGCGTCAACAGGAATGGCGTGTAATGCGCATGGCGCGCCACGGCGCGAATCAGCCCGTACATGGTCACCAGCACCAGGATCGGCACCGGCAGGAACCAGAACAGGTTCGGCAGGCTGAACCAGCGCGATGCGATATCGCCGTGGGCCAGCGGCGTCCACAGGCTGACGATCCCCATCACCGCCAGCACCACAAAGGCCAGTGGGCGCGCCAGCCTGTGCATCTGCGCCTGCAACTTGCCTTCGGTCTTCATGATCAGCCAGGTGCAGCCGAGCAACGCATAGGCGAAGATCAGTGCCACGCCGCAAAACAGCGTGAACGGGGTGAGCCAGTCCAGTGAGCCGCCGGCGAACTGGCGGTCAACCACCGGGAAGCCATCGATGAACGCCCCCAGCGCCACGCCCTGGAAGAAAGTGGCGGCGATCGAGCCGCCGATGAACGCCTTGTCCCACAGGTGGCGCTTGTGATCCTTGGCCTTAAAGCGGAACTCGAAGGCCACGCCGCGAAAGATCAGCCCGATCAGCATCAGGATCAACGGCAGGTACAACGCCGACAGCACCACCGAATAGGCCAGCGGGAACGCGCCGAACAGCGCCGCGCCGCCAAGCACCAGCCAGGTTTCGTTGCCGTCCCACACCGGCGCGACGGTGTTCATCATCACGTCACGGTCCACCTTGCCCGGAATAAACGGAAAGAGGATGCCGATACCCAGGTCGAAGCCGTCCATCACCACGTACATCATGATGCCGAAGATGATGATCACGGCCCAGATCAGCGGAAGGTCAATACCCATCTCAATGCCCCTTGTGCTGGAGGTGGTCGTCATCGGTGCCGTCATCGGCCGCCGACAGCGGACGCGCCGGCGTGCGTTTCTGGCCAGGGCCGCCGGGGGTCGGTTCGGTACTTTCGTGGGTGACCGGGCCTTTGCGCACCAGGCGCATCATGTAGCCCAGGCCAGCGCCGAACAGCGCGAAGTACACCACCACGAACAGCACCAGCGTAATGGTCATCTGCGCCAGGCTGTGCCCGGAGGACGCATCGGCTGTGCGCATCAGCCCGTAGACCACCCACGGCTGACGGCCGATCTCGGTGGTGAACCAGCCGGCAAGAATCGCGACCAGGCCGGACGGGCCCATCCACAGTGCCAGGTAGAGAAACGGTTTGGACGTGTACATCCGGTCGCCACGGCGTAGCCAGAGGCTGAACAGACCGGTGAAGATCATCAGGAAGCCCAGGCCGACCATGACCCGGAACGACCAGAACACCACGGTCGAGTTGGGACGGTCTTCAGGCGGGAACTCCTTGAGCGCCGGCACCTGTTTGTCCAGGGAGTGGGTCAGGATCAGGCTGCCCAGGTACGGAATTTCCACCGCGTATTTGGTTTTTTCAGCCTTCATGTCCGGCCAGCCGAACAGGATCAATGGGGTTGGCTCATTGCCTTTGTTTTCCCAGTGACCTTCGATGGCCGCGATTTTCGCCGGCTGGTGCTCCAGGGTATTGAGGCCGTGGAAGTCACCGATCACCGCCTGGATGGGCGCGACGATCAGCGCCATCCACATCGCCATCGAGAGCATCTTGCGGATCGCCGGGTTGTCCTTGCCGCGCAGCAGGTGCCAGGCCGCCGAGGAACCGACGAAGAACGCCGTGGCGACGAACGCCGCCGTGGCCATGTGCGCCAGGCGATAGGGAAACGAGGGGTTGAAGACCACGGCGAACCAGTCGGTCGGGATCACGCGGCCATCGATGATTTCAAAACCCTGGGGCGTCTGCATCCAGCTGTTGGACGACAGAATCCAGAACGTGGAAATCAGCGTCCCCACGGCCACCATCACCGTGGAAAAGAAGTGCAGGTTGCGCCCCACCTTGTTCCAGCCGAACAGCATCACGCCGAGGAAACCAGCCTCGAGGAAGAACGCCGTGAGCACTTCATAGGTCAGCAACGGCCCGGTGACGGCGCCGGCGAAGTCCGAGAAGCGGCTCCAGTTGGTGCCGAACTGATAGGCCATGACCAGGCCCGAGACCACGCCCATGCCGAAGTTGACGGCGAAGATCTTCGACCAGAAATGGTAGAGGTCACGGTAGGTGTCGTTGCGGGTCTTGAGCCACAAGCCTTCCAGCACCGCGAGGTAACTGGCCAGGCCGATGGTAATGGCCGGGAACAGGATGTGAAACGAGATAGTGAACGCGAACTGGATTCGGGCGAGATCGAGCGCCTCCAAACCGAACATAAGTTTTCCTCTTTCAGGTAATACCGAATGCTGGCTGAAGGCCGCATTCACTGCCCCCACGGATATGGAGTGTGGCGAATTCAAATTCGTTTCTTTTTATGACCATCCACGCAGGGATTCCGGCCTCGCGGCCACCAGACCAAAACCCCGCACAGGTTTTGATCTGGATCAAGCATTGTTGAAAGAGTAGTCCCATTTTGTGTCAGTGGCCGTGTGGTGGATTGACGCGTGACAGGCTGCCTCACGGCTGTTCTTGCAACTATTTGTTACAGCTTGATGATAATCTCGGCGTTCCCTCAAGCTCCGGCCAGTACCTCCGATGCCCAGTGAACCCGCGTTGCTGTTACGTCATCACCGTCCCTTTATCGCGTTCTGGCTGGCGCGGATCTTTACCGCCAGCGGCTTTCAGATGCTCACCGTAGCCATCGGCTGGAACCTCTACCAACTCACCGGCAACGTGCTCGACCTGGGCCTGGTCGGTCTGGTGGAGTTTGTGCCCCGTGTGCTGTTCATGCTGCACACCGGGCATGTAGCCGATCGTTATGAGCGACGCAGGGTCGCGGCCATCTGCCAGACCGTGCAGGCCTTGATCGCACTTTCCCTGGCCATCGGCGGCCTGACCGGCCACGTGACCCGCGAGATGATCTTTATCCTCGCCTTCCTGCTTGGCGCTGCCCGCTCCTTTGAACAGCCCACCACCCAGGCGCTGTTGCCGAGCATCGTGCCCAGCGCGTTGTTCCCAAGGGCGGTGGCCTCGTCGCAGTCGGCCCAGCAACTGGCCACCATCGTCGCCCCGGCACTCGGCGGTCTGCTTTACGCATTCGGCAGCGTCTGGGTGTACGGCCCCACCGTGGTGCTGTACCTCATTGCCTGCGTGCTGATGCTCAACCTTCCTGCCCGCCAGACGCCGCTGAACAAAGGCAAAGCCACGCTGGATTCGTTGCTGGCCGGCATCCGCTTTATCCGCAGTCGCCCGGACATTCTCGGCGCGATCTCCCTCGACCTGTTTGCCGTGCTGCTGGGCGGCGCCACCGCGTTGCTGCCGGTGTTCGCCAAGGACATTCTGCTGACCGGCCCCTGGGGCCTGGGCCTGTTGCGCTCGGCACCGGCGGTGGGCGCGCTGTTGATGTCGTTGTGGCTGGCGCGGTTCTCGGTCGACCGCAAGGTGGGCCGCGTGATGTTCACCGCCGTGGGTGTGTTTGGCGTGGCGACCATTGCCTTTGGCCTGTCCACCTCGTTCTGGTTTTCCCTGGCGGTGCTGGTGGTGCTGGGCGCGGCAGACATGATCAGCATGGTCATTCGCGCGTCCTTCGTGCAACTGGAAACCCCGGATGAAATGCGCGGACGCGTCAGCGCGGTCAACGGCCTGTTTATCGGCGCGTCGAATCAGTTGGGTGAGTTTGAATCGGGCATTACCGCCCATTGGTTCGGCACCGTGCCCGCCGTGGTGATGGGCGGGGTCGGCACGCTGGTGGTGACCGGGGTGTGGATCAAACTGTTCCCGACCCTGGCGAATCGGGACCGGATGCATGTGCCGGTGGAAGAAAAATCCACCGCCTGACCCACTTGCAATAAAGGCAAAGGAGGGAGCTGGCTGTGGCGAGCAGGCTTGCCCTGCGTTGGGGTGCGAAGCGCCCCCCAATCAACGAAAACGCGGCGTACCTGACACCGCGCAGAGCCTGGTTTTGGGGCCGCTGCGCAGCCCAACGCGGGACAAGCCCGCTCGCCACAACAAGCCCGCTCCCACATGGGTTTACGGTGATCGCTAGAGCACCTTGTCCAGGGTAATCGGGAATTCCCGCACCCGCTTGCCGGTGGCGTGGTACACCGCGTTCGCCACCGCCGCCGCCACGCCGACAATGCCGATCTCGCCCACGCCCTTGGAGCCCAGCGCGTTGACGATCTCGTCATGTTCCTCGACAAACACCACATCGATCTCGCCGATATCGGCGTTAACCGGAATGTGATACTCGGCCAGGCTGTGGTTCATGTAGCGCCCCAGTTGATGGTCGACCTGGGTCTCTTCATGCAGCGCCATGCCGATGCCCCACACCACACCGCCGAGGATCTGGCTGCGTGCCATTTTCGGGTTGACCACGCGCCCGGCGGCAATCGCGCTGACCACGCGGCTGACCTTGATGGTGCCCAGGTCCTCGTCCACGCGCACTTCGACGAATACCGCCGAATGAGTGGCCGTGGCGTAGCCTTCGCGCTTTTTGTCGGGCTCGCTGTCGACCTGTACTTCCAGCGCCTGTTCGCCGCTGTCCTTGACCAACTGCGCCAGGGACACGCGCTGTTCGCCGGCGTGCAGTTGACCGTCTTCAAAGCGCGCGGTGTCCACGTCCTTGAAAGCCGGATAGGTCTGTTGGGCGATTTTCAGCAACCTGGCATTAAGCGCTTCGCACGCCTGCTGTACCGCTGTACCGACCGACGACACGGTAAACGAGCCGCCTTGCAACGGCGCGGTGGGCAGGGATGAATCCCCCAGCAGAAAGCTGATATCGGCCATCGCCACGCCGCTGGCCTGGGCCGCGATCTGCGTCATCACGGTGTAGGTGCCGGTACCGATGTCGGTGGTGGCGCTGCTCACGGTCAGTTTGCCATTCGCGTCCAGACGCGCCTTGGCGCTGGCCTTCATCTGCATGGCTTCCCACACGCCACCGGCCATGCCCCAGCCGATCAACTGACGACCGTCGCGCATGCTGCGCGGCTCCGGGTTGCGCTGGCTCCAGCCAAAACGCTCGGCGCCTTCGCTGTAGCACTCGCGCAAGGCTTTGCTGGACCAGGGCTTGTCTTCGTTCTGGTTACGCTCGGCGTAGTTGATCAGGCGCAGTTGCACCGGGTCGATGGCCAGGGCGCAAGCCAGTTCATCCATCGCACATTCGAGGCCGATCACACCCAGGGCAGCGCCGGGTGCGCGCATGTCCAGCGGGGTGTAGACGTCCAGTGGCACCAGTTTGTAGGTCAGCTGAATGTTGTCGCAGTGGTAGAGCATGCCGCTCCACTCCACCACATGTTCGCTGAAGTCCTCGAAGCGCGAGGTCTGGCCAATCGCGGTGTGTCCCAGGGCCAGCAAGCGACCATTGGCAGCGGCGCCCATCTGCAGGCGCTGCAGGGTGCGCGGGCGGTAGCCGAAGGTGAACATCTGCTGGCGGGTGAGGGTCACGCGCACCGAGCGCTTGAGCGACAGCGACGCCATTACCGCCAACGGCAACTGGTACTGCGGACGCAGGCCGGAACCAAAGGCGCCGCCGACGAACGCGGCAAAAATGCGCACCTGGCTTTTATCCAGGCCGAACACCTCCTGCACGTAGGACTGGCAGTTTTGCGGGCCCTGGGTCTTGTCGTGGATGTGCAAGGTGCCGTCCGGCTGATACAGCACGGTGCTGGCGTGGGGTTCCATGGGGTTGTGATGTTCGATCGGGGTGCTGTAATGCAGGTCGAGGCTGATGGCCGCGCCGGACCATTCGGCCTGGAAGTTGCCGCGCGGTTTGGGCGGGGTCTGCGGCGAGGGGTGTGCGCTCTCCTGCTGCGCAACCAGATCGGTGTCGAAGGCTTCGGTTTCGTACTCGATGTGCACCAGGGATCCGGCGTGGCGCGCCAGCTCCAGGTTATCGGCGATGACCAGCGCCAGCGGCTGGCCACTGTACAGCACGCGGTCGTTGTACAACGGGCGGAAGGGCGAACCGTCCGCCGCATCATCGTCGGCGAAGGCGTCATCGTAGCTGGCAATTTTCGGCCGGTTGAGGTGGTCGATCACGGCCACGACGCCCGGCAGCGCCAGCGCTCGGGAGGCGTCGATACGCAGCACCCGGCCCTTGGCAATGTTGCTGGAGACCACGCTGCCGTGCAGCAGGCCGTCCTCGGGAAATTCACCGGCGTAGCGCGCTTGCCCGGTGACCTTGAGCAGACCGTCGACGCGGTCCAGGGGTTTGCCGATAGCACTCATGGCTGTTCTCCTGCGACGGCGGCGTCGCTCAGGGCGCGGATAATTGCGCGGCGTGCCAGCTTGATCTTGAAGCCGTTGTGCTCAAGCGGCTCGGCATCCTGCAGCAGCGCGTCGGCGGCGTTGCTGAAGGTTTCGCGGCTGACCGACTGGCCGATCAAGGCGCTTTCCACCGCGCGGTCACGCCAGGGTTTGTGGGCCACACCGCCGAGGGCCAGACGTGCGTCAGCGATGCGGTCACCGTCCAGCTCAAGGGCTGCGGCGACGGACACCAGAGCGAAAGCATAGGACGCGCGGTCACGGATTTTCAGGTAGTGGCTGTGACGGGCGAGGTGATCGGCTGGCAGTTCGACAGCAGTGATCAGCTCGTCATCGGCCAACTGGTTGTCGCGTTGCGGCGCATCACCGGGCAAGCGATGGAAATCGGCAAACTCGATGACTCGCGCGCCGGCGCGTCCTTGCACATGCACCCGCGCTTCCAGCGCCGCGAGGGCCACGCACATGTCGGAAGGGTGAGTAGCAACGCACTGGTCGCTGGCGCCGAGGATCGCATGGATGCGGTTCAACCCCGTGCGCGCCGGGCAACCGCTGCCGGGTTCGCGCTTGTTGCACGGCACGGCGGCGTCGTAGAAGTAGTAGCAACGGGTGCGCTGCAACAGGTTGCCGCCGGTGCTGGCCATATTGCGCAGCTGCGGCGAGGCGCCGGCGAGAATGGCCTGGGACAGCAGCGGGTAGCGCTGTTCGATCAGCGGGTGCCAGGCCAGGTCGGCGTTACTGACCAGGGCGCCGATGCGCACGCCGCCGTCGGCGGTTTCTTCCACCTCGCGCAGCGGCAGGCCGGTGATGTCGATCAGGTGCTCGGGGCGGCTGATGTTCTCTTTCATCAGGTCCAGCAGGTTGGTGCCACCGGCAATGAAGCGCGAGGCGGCGCTGCTCAGGTGCACCGCTTCCTGCACATCGGCAGGCTTGCTGTAGTGGAAGGGATTCATTGCTCACCTCCCCGCTGGCGGCACGCGGGCAGCGCGTCTTCGATGGCATCGCGGATATTGCTGTAGGCGCCGCAACGGCAGAGGTTACCGCTCATCAGTTCCTGGATCTGTGCGCTGTCGTGGGCACGGCCTTCGTTGACCAGGCCCACGGCGGAGCAGATCTGACCGGGGGTGCAGTAGCCGCACTGGAAGGCGTCGTGCTTGATGAAGGCTTGCTGCATCGGGTGCAACTGGTCGCCGTCGGCCAGACCTTCGATGGTGGTCAGCTCGGCACCGTCGCACATGATGGCCAGGGTCAGGCAGGCATTGACGCGCTTGCCGTCGCGCAACACGGTGCAGGCGCCGCACTGGCCGTGGTCGCAGCCTTTCTTGCTGCCGACCAGGTCCAGTTGTTCGCGCAGCAGGTCCAGGAGGGTGGTCCAGGGCAACACGCTCAGTTGGCGTTCCTGACCGTTGAGGGTCAAGCGTATTGGGTGGGCGACGAACGGTTGGGCCGCCGCGCCATTGGGGGTCGCGCTCATAAACACCTCACGGGTTGGTGTACATCCGCGGCGTTAGGGAAATCGCCGTCTCAGGGGTACGACTTCCCGGGGGTATGAGCGTTCAAGCGGATTGATCAGAGGATATTGAGTTGGGTCTTGAGGGTGTTGCGCGGTGGATTGATCGAGGAGTTGCTGTATTCAAAGCCGCCGGGGCCTGCGACGTTAAGGTCGAACACATAGATGTAGCCGATCAGTTGGCCTGCGCCATTGCATGCCTGGCTGATATTGCCGACCTGGCACACCGCCGTGCGCTGAGCATTGAGCACCGCGCCGTTGAAGCGCCCGACCGGGTTGTTGCCCAGGCCCACTTCCATCACCGATACCTTGGTGGGCCCACGGTGCGTGCACATCTGGGTGGTGGTCACGCGGTCCGGGATGCTTTCGGTGCAGCGCGCCGACTCGACCTTGAATACCCGCACCTCGCTCAAGGCCGGTGCAGCGGCGCCCCACGCCGGTGCTGCACCGAGCCACAGGCCAATAAAGGGGAACAGCGCTAGACTCCACGCGTTGGCTTTTTTCATGCTGTCGACTACCCGCTATCAAACGTCGCCGCAGTATGCCTCAAGGCCACGCGCCACACAGCCTCGGCTGCTGGTATGATGCGCCGCTTTTTCCGATCCTCTCTGAAGCCACAGGCGCTTGGCGCAGTTTGTGCTTTGACTTAGAGGTCAACAAATAACGACGCAAGATAGCGTCACAGGGAGCCGGCATGCTGGAAAAGCTGTTTCAACTCAAAGCCCACAACACCAACGTGCGCACCGAGATTCTTGCGGGGATCACCACGTTCCTGGCGATGGCCTACATCCTGTTCGTGAACCCGAGCATTCTGGGCGAGACCGGCATGGACAAGGGCGCTGTGTTCGTCGCGACCTGCCTGGCCGCCGCCATCGGTTCGACCGTGATGGGTCTGATCGCCAACTACCCGATTGCGCTGGCACCGGGCATGGGCCTGAACGCCTTCTTCACCTACACCGTGGTGCTGCACATGGGCCACACCTGGCAGGTGGCGCTGGGCGCGGTCTTCATCTCGGCGGTGCTGTTCTTCCTGCTGTCGATCTTCCGCATCCGTGAGTGGATCATCAACAGCATCCCCCTGCCGCTGCGCTCGGCGATTGCCGCCGGTATCGGCCTGTTCCTGGCACTGATCGCCCTGCATAACGCCGGGATCGTGGTTGCCAACCCGGCCACCCTGATTGGCATGGGCGACCTCAAGCAACCGGCTCCCATCCTCGCCACCCTGGGCTTCGTGCTGATCGTGGCGCTGGAAGCCCTGGCCGTGCGCGGCGCGGTGCTGATCGGCATTCTGGCGGTGACCATTGTGTCGATCCTGCTCGGCATTACCCCGTTCGGCGGCGTGACCTCCATGCCGCCGTCCCTGGCGCCGACCTTCCTGCAACTGGACATCAAGGGCGCGCTGGATATCGGCCTGGTCAGCGTGATCTTCGCCTTCCTGTTCGTCGACCTGTTCGACAACTCCGGCACCCTGATCGGCGTCGCCAAGCGCGCCGGTCTGATGGGCAAGGACGGCCACATGCCAAAAATGGGTCGTGCGCTGATCGCCGACAGCACCGCGGCCATGGCCGGTTCCCTGCTGGGCACCTCGACCACCACCAGCTACATCGAATCTGCCGCGGGCGTGAGCGCCGGTGGCCGTACCGGCCTGACGGCCATCGTGGTCGCCATTCTGTTCCTGCTGGCGCTGTTCTTCTCGCCACTGGCTGCCAGCGTTCCCGCTTTCGCCACCGCGCCGGCGCTGCTGTTCGTGGCGGTGCTGATGACCCAGGGCCTGGCCGAAATCGACTGGGACGACATTACTGTGGCAGCGCCGGTGGTGATCACCGCCCTGGCGATGCCCTTCACTTACTCCATCGCCAACGGCATCGCCTTCGGTTTCATCGCCTGGACCGCCATCAAGCTGCTTTCGGGCCGCTACCGTGAGCTGAACCCGGCGCTGGTGATTCTGTCGATTCTGTTCGTGATCAAGCTGGGCTGGTTCAACGCATGACTTTTGACGCCGCACGCTACACCGCGCAACTGCAGGACAAGGTCACGCGCCTGCGTGACCTGCTGGCACCGTTCGACGCGCCCGAGCCGCAGGTCTTCGACTCGCCGCTGCAGCACTTTCGCCTGCGCGCCGAGTTCCGCCTGTGGCGCGAAGACGGCGAGCGTCACTACGCGATGTTCTCCCAGGACGACAAGCGCACGCCGATCCTGATCGAAGACTTCCCGATTGCCAGCCAGCGCATCAACCAGTTGATGCCGCAGCTCAAGGCCGCCTGGCAAGCCAGCGCCGCCCTGAGTCACAAGCTGTTCCAGGTGGAGTTCCTCACCACCCTGGCCGGCGATGCGATGATCACCCTGTGCTATCACCGCCCGCTGGACGAACACTGGCACACGGCGGCGAACACGCTTGCGGCTGACCTGGGCGTGAGCATCATCGGCCGCTCCAAGGGCAAGCGCGATGTGATCGGCCACGACTACGTGGTGGAGAAACTCGACGTCGGCGGGCGCACCTTCAGCTACCGCCAACCCGAAGGCGCCTTCACCCAGCCCAACGGCACGGTGAACCAGAAGATGCTCAACTGGGCGTTCGAGGCATTGGGCGAGCGCCCGGATGACTTGCTGGAGCTGTACTGCGGCAACGGCAACTTCACCCTGCCGTTGGCCACCCGCGTGCGCAAGGTGCTGGCGACCGAGATCAGCAAGACCTCGGTGAATGCGGCGCTGAGCAACCTTGATGAAAACGCGGTGAATAACGTCACGCTGGTGCGTCTCTCTGCCGAAGAACTCACCCAGGCGCTGAACGAAGTTCGCCCGTTCCGTCGCCTGCACGGCATTGACTTGAAAAGCTACGAATTCGGCAGCGTATTCGTCGACCCGCCACGCGCCGGCATGGACCCGGACACCTGCGAACTGACCCGACGCTTCGACAATATCCTGTACATCTCCTGCAACCCCGAGACGCTGGCGGCGAACATTGCGCAACTGCATGACACGCACCGCATTACCCGGTGCGCCCTGTTTGACCAGTTTCCGTGGACGCATCACATGGAGTCCGGGGTGTTGCTGAGCCGTCGTTGATCCAGACGTCTACAGCGTCATGCGTCAGTGGAGTCACCGGTGTCCGGCGCTTTTTTGGGGGGCCGGCCACCCTTCTTGCCATTGGCGCGAGCGGCGGCGGATTTGGCCGCGCTGCTCTTGCGACCGTTGCGTGACGCCACCAGGCTTACCGCTAGATCCATCAGAGGCTGGCTTGTGGCGATCAGGCCGGTGATTGACACATCGAGGTCCTGAGGCTCGCAGCACAGTGCCTTGCCGCCAAAGCCGACTTCCAACTGCTGGAAATCCTCCTGGGAAAACCCTTCGAACTCCGCAAGACTCCTTCTGCAACCCGACAACCGGCTCCATCACTCCGAAGCTTTTTCACAGATTAGTAACAGCGCACAATTCGTCGAATGCAGCGTTGTTACCGCACATTCCAACGTCTGAAGCCACGATTAATCGTTCGATAATCGAACACACCCCGCGCCATCCATTGACCAAACTAACCAACCAGTACATTTTATCCCCACAACCAATAAGAACTGTGGAGATCCCCCAATGCCGCCCATCGTGCTGGTGCTCAACGGCCCCAATCTCAACCTGCTCGGCACTCGCGAGCCTGCCACCTATGGCCATGAAACCCTGGCCGATGTCGCCGCCCTGTGCGGACGCAGTGCGCAGCAGCTCGGGCTGAAAGTCGAGTTTCGCCAGACCAACCACGAAGGCGAACTGCTCGACTGGATCCACGGCGCCCGCGCCCGTTGCGCCGGAATCGTGATCAACCCGGCCGCCTGGACCCACACCTCGGTCGCCATCCGTGATGCGCTGGTGTCCAGTGAAGTGCCGGTGATCGAAGTGCATTTATCCAACGTGCATGCGCGCGAAGCCTTTCGTCATCACTCGTTCGTATCCCCGGTCGCCAAGGCGGTACTGGCTGGGTTTGGCAGCCATGGCTATCACTTGGCCCTGGAACATTTCAGTCACACGCTCAAAGGATGCGCCTGATGAAACCACGCGTGCTCGCCGGCCTTATCGGCGCCGGTATCCAGGCCTCCCGCACCCCGGCCCTGCACGAGCAGGAAGGTGACGCCCAGGGCTTGCGCTACCTGTATCGCCTGATCGACCTTGAACCGTTGCAACTGACCGTCAGCGCCCTGCCCGACCTGCTGCGCGCCGCAGAGTCGATGCAGTTCACCGGTTTGAACATTACTTACCCGTGCAAGCAGGCGATCCTGCCGTTGCTGGATGACTTATCGGATGAAGCGCGCGGCATCGGCGCGGTAAACACCGTGGTGTTCAAGGATGGCAGGCGCATCGGTCACAACACCGATTGCCTGGGCTTTGCCGAAGGCTTTCGACGCAACCTCAATGACGTGCCGCGTCAGCGCGTGGTGCAGATGGGCGCCGGCGGTGCCGGGGCGGCGGTTGCCCATGCGTTGCTGGCCGAGGGTGTGCAGCAGTTGAGTATTTTCGACGTGGACGTCGCCCGATCGCGCGAGCTTGTGGATAACTTGACCTCACGCTTCGGCAAGGGCCGCGCCGAGGTCGGCAGCCAATTGGACAACGCCATGGCCGAGGCCGATG
The DNA here is from genome assembly GCF_036864995.1 of Pseudomonas trivialis. Lineage (NCBI taxonomy): Bacteria > Pseudomonadati > Pseudomonadota > Gammaproteobacteria > Pseudomonadales > Pseudomonadaceae > Pseudomonas > Pseudomonas trivialis. Next base: position 4,676,137 of record NZ_CP142151.1, read on the forward strand.
GCCTGGTGAACACCACGCCGATGGGCATGGCCAAACTGCCCGGCACGCCGGTGCCTGCAGCGCTGTTACGCGCGCAACTGTGGGTCGCGGAAATCGTGTACTTCCCTCTGGAAACCCAACTGCTGCGCGATGCCCGTGCCCTGGGTTGTCGTACGCTGGATGGCGGCAATATGGCGGTGTTTCAAGCGGTGAAGGCGTTTGAGTTGTTCAGTGGTGAGGTGGCGGATGCGCAAAGAATGCTTGCGCACTTCCAGACCATGAACACCTGAAAATGTGGGAGGCTCCGAGCGGGCTTGTTGTGGCGAGCGGGCTTGCCCCGCGTTGGGGTGCGAAGCGCCCCCAATCAAGTAAAACGCGGTGTATCTGACCCTGCGCAGAGCATGGTTTTGGGGCCGCCGCGTAGCCCAACGCAGGACAAGCCTGCTCGCCACAGGAATGTGGACTCCTGAAATTTCATTTTTTAAATCAACAATTTATTTTGTGTTTGATAAGTGGGGAGCTTGCCTCCTCCCACATGGATTGCATTTCAAAACGTGTAATCAGGCCTGCAAGTAACGCAACACCGACTCACAGATCATCTCGCGGTGCCGCTGTTTAACCGCCTCATCCGACAGTTCGATCTGAAAGATCTCACTGAAGGTATGGCGGTTGGACACCCGATAAAAGCTGAACGAGTTGATCAGCAGGTGCACATCCAAGGGCTCCAGCCCCTCCCGAAACAATCCCAGCTCGGCGCCACGGCGCAGGGTTTCACCCAGCCCCTCCAGGATCTTGCTGTTCATCGCCTTGATCGTGTCGGTGCGCTTCACATACTCGGCATTGTGGATATTTTCGATGCTCACAATGCGCACAAAATCCACATTCTGATCATGGTGATCAAAGGTAAATTCCACCAGCCGCCGGATCGCTTCGCGCGGCTCCAGGGCAGTAAGGTTCATGCGGGTTTCGGTATTGCGGATGTCGCCGTAGAGTTTTTCCAGCACCTCGACGTACAACTGCTCCTTGCTGCCGAAGTAGTAATAGATCATGCGCTTGGAAGTGTGAATGCGCTCGGCGATGGCGTCCACACGGGCGCCGGACAGGCCCTGCTGAACAAATTCGACGATGGCTTCCTGGAGAATATTCTCCCGGGTCTTTTCCGGATTGTTCTTGCGACTCTTGCGCGGTGCGTCTGACACGGCGGAGAGATCGGGAGTCAGGGTCATGGTGCGCTCATGGCGGTGTGTTATGCAGGCTGCGATTATGGGGCGCGGCGCTTCCCGAAGGAAGCACCTGGCCCTGTATCACAAACGCGCCTGACGAACCGCGCCGCTGCGCGACTTGGCCATCGCCGCCAGACGCACCGCCACGTTCGCCGCGCCATAGCCGGCGTAGCCATTCTTGCGCTGCAGGATCTCGAAGAAAAACCGCCCCTCGAACGGTTCGGTGTACACATGAAACAGCTCACCCCCCTGGGCGTCGCGGTCGTACAGCACGTTGTAGTACGCCAGCTCGCTGAGGAACTCGTCGTCGAAATCAAAACGGGCGGCGAGGTCGTCGTAGTAATTGAGCGGGATATCCAGCAGCGGCACCCCGGCGTCCTTGGCTCGGCGCACCTCGGCGAAAATATCCGCGCAGTCGAAGGCAATGTGGTGCACACCCGAGCCGCGATAGCTCGACAGTGCGTGGGAAATGGCCGTATTGCGGTTCTCGGAGATATTCAGCGGCAGGCGAATCGAGCTGCAGCGGCTGCGCAGCGCGCGGCTTTTCACCAACCCGTAAGGGTCAGGCAGCACCACTTCGTCATCGGCCTCGAAGTCGAGCAGGCTCTTGTAGAACAGCACCCAGCTGTCCAGGCTGTCGGCCGGCAGAGCCATGGCCATATGGTCGATGCGCAGCAGCCCGCCGCTGGCGGAAGACGCCGATTGCAGGTTGAAATCCGTGTCGTACAGGCCGCCTTCGCTGGGGTCCACCAGGTAGATCAGGCTGCCATCCGGCGCACGCACGGCGGCCAGTTCCAGTTCATTGGGCCCGACCAGGCCGCGATAAGGCTGGCCCTTGAAGGCCACGGCACGTTGCAGTGCCTTGGCACTGTCCTTGACCCGAATCGCCGTGGCACACAACGACGGCCCATGGGCCTCGAAGAAGTTGTGAGCGAAGGAATAGGGTTCGCAATTGAGGATCAGGTTGATATCACCCTGGCGCAGCAGGCTCACATTTTTCGAGCGGTGCTGCCCGGCCCTGGCAAAACCCAGGCGTTCCAGCCAGTGGGTGAGCTTGGCGCCAAGGCTTTCATCCACGGCGAATTCGAGGAACTCAATGCCGTCGTACTCGCTGGCGGCAGGCGTTTCAAAGAGGATATCGACCGGCGCGGCAGGTGCTTGCTCGGCCAGGCGTTGCCGGGTTTTCTCTTCCAGGTACAGCAGCGAGCGCAGGCCGTCGGCCGCATTCGCGCGCGTGGGGGCGGCCCGAAAACCATCGTTGAAGATTTCCAGGGACAGCGGCCCGCTGTAGCCGCTCTGGATGATCGGCGCAAGAAACCCCGCCAGGTCGAACTCACCCTGACCCGGGAAGCAGCGAAAATGCCGGCTCCACTCCAGCACGTCCATGGCCAGGATCGGCGCGTCGGCCATTTGCACAAAGAAGATCTTGTCGCCCGGTATCTGGGCAATGCCACTTGGGTCGCCTTTGAGCGACAGCGTATGGAAACTGTCGAGCAACACGCCCAGGGCGGGATGATCGACCTGGCGCACCAGGTTCCACACCTGCTGCCAGGTATTCACATGCTTGCCCCAGGCCAGCGCTTCGTAGCCAATGCGTAAGCCACGACGACCGGCGTGTTCGGCCAAAAGGCTGAGGTCATCCAGCAGGATGCGTTCATCGCCCACGCAATCGGCCGAGGCGTTGCTGCATACCAGCACCAGGTCGGTGCCCAGTTCCTGCATCAAGTCGAACTTGCGCTCGGCGCGCTCCAGGTTGCGCGCCAGGCGGTCGCGGCGGCAGCCTTCAAAGTCGCGAAACGGCTGGAACAATGTGATGGCAATTCCGAGGTCGGCACACATTTGTCTAACTTCGCGCGGGCTCCCGTCGTAATACAACAGGTCGTTCTCGAAGATCTCAACCCCATCAAAACCGGCGGCGGCAATGGCTTCGAGCTTTTCCGGCAGGGTGCCGCTCAAGGAAACGGTAGCGATGGATCGTTGCATGGAGTTCTCCCGGCACGTGTTGTTTGTGGCAAATTATTCGCCCCCAGCCTACACGCAGCAATCATAATGTACGAACCGGTTAGTTTTTGGTGCGATTATCGAACACTAGCCGATTTGGCGAATTGACGATTTTTTAACCGCTGCGCACCATCGATCTCGTAAGAAAAGACCCAGAACACACCATAAAAATTTCAAAAAAACGGGTACGACCTCATGCCTTTGCAAAACCCTACCCTGGCCACGCGCCCGGGCACCCCGCACGCCGGCATCGGCGACAAGATCCGCGGCGCCCTGGCCGTGGGTAAAACTCGCTGGGGCATGCTGGCCCTGGTGTTCTTCGCCACCACCCTCAACTACATCGACCGCGCCGCCCTGGGCGTGATGCAACCGATCCTCGCCAAGGAAATGAGCTGGACGGCGATGGACTACGCCAACATCAACTTCTGGTTTCAGGTGGGCTACGCCATCGGCTTCGTGCTGCAGGGCCGCTTGATCGACCGAGTGGGTGTGAAGCGCGTGTTCTTCTGCGCCGTGTTGTTGTGGAGCCTGGCCACCGGCGCGCACGGCCTGGCCACCTCGGCAGTGGGCTTTATGGTGTGCCGCTTTATCCTGGGCCTGACCGAAGCCGCCAACTACCCGGCCTGCGTCAAGACCACCCGTCTGTGGTTCCCGGCCGGTGAACGCGCAGTGGCCACCGGTATCTTCAACGCCGGCACCAACGTCGGCGCCATGATGACGCCGATGCTGCTGCCGTTGATCCTGCACGTATGGGGCTGGCAGGCGGCGTTCCTCTGCATGGCATCGCTGGGCGCGCTGTGGCTGGTGTTCTGGGGTTTGAAGTACTACAACCCGGAAGACCATCCGAGCGTTAAACAATCGGAACTGGACTACGTGCAGCGGGAAGTCGAGCCGGAGCAACCGGGCGTTCCGTTCAGCCGCATCCTGCGCATGCGCGGCACCTGGGCTTTCGCCATCGCTTACGCCCTGACCGCCCCGGTGTTCTGGTTCTACCTGTATTGGCTGCCGCCGTTCCTGAACCAGCAATACAACCTGGGCATCAACGTGACGCAGATGGGCATCCCGCTGATCATCATCTACCTCACCGCCGACTTCGGCAGCGTGGGCGGCGGTATCCTGTCGTCGTTCCTGATCGGCCGTGGCATGAACTCGATCAAGGCACGACTGCTGTCGATGCTGCTGTTCGCCTGCTGCATCGTCGGCGTGATCATGGCGGCCGGCTCCAGCCAGCTGTGGGTCGCGGTGTTTGCCATCTCCCTGGCCATCGGTGCGCACCAGGCCTGGACCGCCAACATCTGGAGCCTGGTGATGGACTACACGCCCAAGCACATGATGAGCACGGTATTCGGGTTCGGCGGGATGTGCGCGGCCATCGGCGGCATGTTCATGACTCAGATCGTCGGCCACATCCTCACGGTGACCAACAACAACTACACGGTGTTGTTCACCCTGATCCCGGCGATGTACTTCATTGCGCTGACCTGGATGTACTTCATGGCCCCGCGCAAGATCCCGACGGTAGACGTGTAACTCAACGACGCCGCTGCTGCCAGGCAGCGGCCAGCCCGCTCATGCAGATCACCCCGATGCCGACCACCGTGGTCATGTCGGGGGTATGACTGAACACCAGCCAGCCCAACAACCCCGCAAACACGATCTGGCAATAGCCGAACGGCGCCAGCAATGCCGGCGCCGCGAAGCGGAACGCCTGGGTCAACATCAAGTGGGCGGTCATGCCGCAAGTGCCCAGCGCCAGCATCATCACCCCATGCCACAGGCTCGGCACATGCCAGAAGAACGGCACCATCGCACTCATCACCAGGGTGTTGCACAGCCCGGCGAAAAAATTGCTGGTGGTGGGCGTGTCGTATTGGCTGAGGATGCGCGTGAGCAACTGGTAGAAGCAGAAGAACAGCGCCGAGCACAACGGCAGCAGCACCGCAGGGGTAAACAGTTCACCGCCGGGGTGGATGATGATCACCACGCCGATAAACCCGCAGATCACCGCCAGCCACTGGCCCCGCGTAACGTGCTCGCCCAGCAGCGGCACCGACAACGCGGTCACCAGGATGGGCGCGAGGAAGTTCACCGCCGTGGCTTCCGCCAGCGGGATGTAATGCAGCGCCGTGGTGAAAAACAGGCTGGTGCCCAGCAGGCATAACGCTCGCACCACCTGCATGCCGGGGCGTTTGCTGCGCAGTACGCGCAGGCCCGACTGCGGCAGGAAAATCCCGGCCATCAGCAAGGTGTGCACCATGTAGCGTGCCCACACCACCATCACGATCGGGTAGAACCCGGCCAGGTATTTGGACAGCGCGTCGTGGCTGGAGAACAGGAACGTCGCCACCACAATCAACAGGATGCCTTTGAGCGGATGGTTGACGCCGGAAAGCGGGGTACTGACAGTCATTGAATTCTCTTGTGTGGCGAGTTAAACGCGATGGCACTCAACCGAATAATCTAGCAGCCGGGCAAGGGTCTGCCCTCAGAGCATAACCAAACACCGGGCGAACAGCGCACTAAATCACCGGGTTTGGGTCCAACCCTGCACGTTAGCGTCCGCATTGCACATTTTTTAACCAAGGCCTGCCTGCCATGAAAAAAACCTTGTTCCTGCTCTCCACCCTGGCCTTGCTTGCCGCCTGTAACCATGAGGACAAGGCACCAGCCAAACCTGCGCCGCCATCGGTGCAGGCGACCCTGGTGCCGCCAACCCCGCCCACCGACCAATGGGTGGGCAAATGGATCGGCGTCGAAGGCCTGAACCTCACCATCGCCAAGGACGACGCCATTGGCCGTGGGCACTACATCCTGACCATGCAATACGGCCTGGATGCCGAGGACGCCGGCACCTTCAAGGGTGAAGAAGCCGAGGACGGTATCGCCTTCACCCGCCCGGACGGCCCGCAGATACTGCGCGCCGGGGACGGTGAGGCCACTGGCCTTAAATGGCTGGCGGATAAAAAAGACTGCTTGATCGTCGCCACCGGCGAAGGGTATTGCCGCCAATAAGGCCATACTCAATCAATATTTTTGTAGGACCTTTCATCAAGAGGATTGCACCATGCTATGGAAAAAAGGCCGACGCAGCGACAACGTGGTGGATGCCCGGGATGACAGTGGCGGCGGCGGTGGCGGCATGCGCTTCGGCGGCGGCAAGGGCCTGAGCCTCACGGCCATTGTGCTGATCGTCGGCATTGGCTGGCTGACCGGCCAGAACCCGATGCAGATCCTCAGCGAGCTGACCGGCCAGGCAGAGCAAGCGCCTTCGGTGAGCCCGCAAACACGTCAGGCACCACCGGCCAACGACGAGCAGGCTGATTTTGTGCGCGCCGTGCTGGGCGACACCGAAGACACCTGGGGCCAGGTGTTCAAGGAAAACGGCCTGACCTACACCAACCCGAAACTGATTCTGTTCCGTGGCCGGGTGAATTCCGCCTGCGGTGGCGCCACCTCGGCCAGCGGCCCGTTCTACTGTCCGGCCGACCAGCAGGTGTACCTGGACCTGGATTTCTTCCGGGAAATGTCACAACGTTTCCAGGCCGCCGGCGATTTCGCCCAGGCCTACGTGATCGCCCACGAAGTCGGGCATCACGTGCAGACGCTGCTCGGCATCTCGGCCAAGATTCAGACCGCCCGCCAGCAGGGCCGTCCGATGGAAGGCGACGGTGGCCTGCTGGTTCGCCAGGAGCTGCAAGCCGACTGCTTTGCCGGGGTATGGGCCAACCGCGCGCAAAAGCGCCTGAACTGGCTGGAACCGGGCGATATCGAAGAAGCGCTGAATGCCGCCAACGCGATTGGCGATGACCGCTTGCAGCAACAGGGTCAGGGCCGCGTGGTGCCTGACTCGTTTACCCACGGTACCTCGGCACAGCGGGTTCGCTGGTTCAAGACCGGCTTCGCAGGTGGCCAGATCACTCAATGCGACACCTTTGCAGCCAAGAGTCTCTAAATGAACAAACGATGGGGTGTGTTGCTGGGTCTGCTGGTGTGCTGTTCAACCCTGGCGGCCGAACACGGCGTCAAGGAGGTCAGCCCTGACCGCTTTCACCTGCAGGCCGGCGACCTGAGCCTGGGCTTGAGCCAGGACTGGCGCCAGCCGATGCCCCAGGTCACGCGGGCGCTGATCATCGTGCATGGTCGCCTGCGCAACGCGCAGACCTACCTGCGCAGCGGGGTCGATGCCGCCCGCCAGGCCGGCGTCGGCGCTGAAACGCTGGTGATCGCGCCGCAGTTTCTCAACCAGGCGGACGTGAAGCGCAATCACTTGAGCGATCAGTTGCTGCGCTGGCATGGCAATGACTGGATGGGCGGCGCATCGTCCACCGGCCCGGGCCAGATCAGCTCGTTTGGTGCGCTGGACCAGATCATCAAGCACCTGGGCGACCGCAAACTGTTCCCGGCGCTGAAACAGATCGTGGTCGCCGACCACTCCGGTGGCGGCCAAGTGGTGCAGCGCTTCGCCCTCACCGGCCAGGCTCACCCAACCCTGCAAACCGAAGGCATCAGCCTGCGTTACGTGGTGGCCAACCCCTCATCCTATGCGTACTTCAGCCCGCAACGCCCGGTGAAGTTCGAGGCCGCCCGCTGCCCGGGCTTCAACGACTGGAAATACGGCATGCAAAACCTGCCCGATTACGCCAGGGGCCAGGGGCCCCAGCAGTTGGAACAGGCCTACGTGTCGCGGGATATCACCTACCTGCTGGGCCAGCAAGACACCGACCCCAACCACCCGGCGCTGGATAAAAGCTGCGAAGCTGAAACCCAGGGCGCGTATCGGTTGATTCGTGGGCACAACTATTTTGACTACCTCAAGCTGCGTCATCCGCAGTTGAGCCACAGGCTGGTGGAAGTGCCCGGGGTGGGGCATGACGGCGACAGAATGTTCACCTCGCCGGAGGGCCAGAAAGCCCTGTTCAAATGACGAAACCGGATAAACATGTGGGAGGGGGCTTGCTCCCACCTTTTTGATTTCTATTGACTGGCCTGGATCATCCGGCGCAAAACCCCGCAATCCTCGGCATGCCAATCCGCCAGCTCCGGCCACGGGTTCTCCGGCAGGTTCACCAACACCGTCCGCGTCCCCGCCGCGCGTCCGCAATCCAGGTCGAAGCGGTAATCCCCCACCATCACCATCTCGCCCGGTGCCACGCCCCAGGCGGCCGCCAGCTTCAACAATCCACCCGGTTCCGGTTTGGGCGGTGCGTCTTCACGGCCGAGCACGTCCGAAGCGGCGAAGCAGTCCGCCAGGCCAATCGCCGCCAGCGTGACGTGGGCCAGCTCCCGCGCGTTGCGGGTCAGAATGCCCAAACGATAACCGCGCGCAGCCAATTCGCGCACCAGCGCCACCGCACCCTCGGCTGCCGTCGAGGCCAGCGCCAGTTCGCGCTCGTGCTCCAGCAACCAGGCATGTTTGGTCGCTGCGATATCGGCCGGCAACGCGGCCAGATGGGAGAGGATGTCGTCTTCGGGCGGTATGCCCAGGGCCACACGAATGGCCGCAAAGTCATGCACTGCCACGGTGAGGGTGCCGTCCATGTCGAACACCCAGTGCTTAACCTCTGCCAGGCTCATGCCCAGTCCTTGCGATGACGAATCAGGCCTTCCTGAGTCACCGACGCCACCAGTTGCCCGGCGCGGTTGTACACGCTGCCCCGCGAGAACCCACGGGAATTACCGGCCCACGGGCTGTCCATGGCGTAAAGCAGCCAGTCGTCGGCGCGCAGGTCGGCGTGGAACCACAGCGCGTGGTCGAGGCTCGCGACCTGCATATCTTTTTGCCACACGGTCTTGCCATGGGGCAGCAGCGAGGTGGTCAGCAGGCCGAAGTCCGAGGCATAGGCCAGCAGGTACTTGTGCAGCGCCGGCGCATCCGCCAGGGCGCCATCGGCGCGAAACCACACGTATTTGACCGGGTCGGACGGCTGCGGGTTGAAGGGGTCGCGCTCGGTGACCGGGCGTACTTCGATGGGCTTGGGGCACAGCAGCTTGTCGCGCATGTGCTCGGGGATCAGGTGCGCGCGCTGCTGGGTCAGCTCCAGCTCCGACGGCAGGTTTTCCGGCCCCACCACGACAGGCATGGTGGTCTGGTGCTCGAAGCCTTCCTCGTCGTACTGGAATGACGCACTGCAGGTGAAAATCGGGTTGCCCTTCTGGATCGCCGTCACCCGGCGCGTGCTGAAACTGCCGCCGTCACGCACGCGGTCCACCGAATACACCACCGGCAAGGCGGCATCGCCTGGGCGCAAAAAATAACCGTGCAGGGAATGCACATGGCGCGCTTCTTCCACGGTCTGGCTGGCGGCCGACAGCGACTGGCCGAGCACCTGACCGCCGAACAACTGGCGAAAACCCAGGTCCTGGCTGCGGCCGCGAAAGAGGTTTTCCTCAATCGGTTCCAGGGTCAGCAAGTCCACCAGATCTTCCAATACTTGGCTCATAGAGCAACTCCTAAAATCTACGGGGCATTCCGGGCTGCTTATCCGTGCAGCGTGTCCAACCATTGGGCGCGGGTGATGCGATACAAAACATGTGGGCGCAGCGGGTCATCGGCTGCGACCTTGGGGTGTTCAAAATCTGCCTGGGGATCGTAATGCATACCGATGGCCTGCATGACTTTTTGCGATGGCAAATTGGCCTCGGTGGTGAAGGCGACGATTTCATCCAGCTGCAAGCGGTCGAACCCACAGCGCAGAGCGGTCCAGGCCGCCTCACTGGCATAACCCAGCCCCCAGTGTTCGCGGGCCAGGCGCCAGCCGATTTCCACCGCAGGCGTAAAGCCTGCCTCAAAGCTGACATGCTGCAACCCGGTAAGGCCGATGAATTCGCCGCTGTCCTTGCGTTGCAAGGCCCACAGGCCAAAGCCGTATTCAGCGAAATGGCCACGAATACGGCCGATCAACGCGGCGCTTTGCAGGTGGCTCAAGGTGGCCGGGAAATAGCGCATCACCTGCGGGTCGGCGCACATGCGTGCAAATTCCGGCAGGTCGCTGTCGCGCCATTGGCGCATGATCAGCCGCGCGCTGTGCAGTTCGAGTATCGGCTCCATGGGTCCCCTCCCTTGCCATGTGCGAGAGTGTACAGCGCTGGTAAGATCCTTCGCAGGTTCCCGTCAGAAAATCCCATGCCTTTGCCATTGATCTATCACGATGACTACAGCCCTGAGTTCTCGGCAGACCACCGGTTTCCCATGGACAAGTTTCGCCTGTTGCGCGACCACCTGGTGTCCACCGGGTTGACCGAAGACAGCCGCCTGCTGCGCCCCGAATTGTGCCCGCCGCAGATTCTGGCCCTGGCCCATGAACCTGGCTACATCGCACGCTACATGAGCGGCGAACTGTCCCGCGAAGACCAGCGCCGCCTCGGCCTGCCCTGGAGCGAAGCCCTGGCCAGGCGCACCGTGCGTGCGGTCGGCGGCTCCCTGCTCGCCGCCGAGCAAGCCCTCGAACACGGCCTGGCCTGCCACCTGGCCGGCGGCACCCACCACGCCCATTACGATTACCCGGCGGGCTTCTGCATCTTCAATGACCTGGCGGTAATCAGCCACTACCTGCTGGCCAGCGGCCGCGTCAACCGCGTGCTGATCTTCGACTGCGACGTGCACCAGGGCGACGGCACCGCACGCATTCTCCACGACACGCCGGACGCCATCACCGTGTCGCTGCACTGCGAAAAGAACTTCCCCGCGCGCAAGGCCCAAAGCGATTGGGACATTCCGCTGCCCATGGGCATGGGCGACGCCGATTACCTCAAGGTGGTCGACGATGCGCTCAACTACCTGCTGCCGCTGTACCAGCCCGACCTGGTGCTGTACGACGCCGGCGTGGATGTGCACAAGGACGACGCCCTCGGCTACCTCAAGCTGACAGACTCAGGCGTCGCCGCCCGCGATGAAGCCGTCATGCGCCACTGCCTGGGCCGCGACATTCCAGTGATGGGCGTGATCGGCGGCGGCTACAGCAAGGACCGGCCTGCCCTCGCGCGCCGCCACGGCATCCTGCACCACAGCGCGCAGCGGGTGTGGACGTCATCAGGGTGTCACTGAACGCTGGGCGTTACCCACAATGGCTGTGGAACGGCCTGTGGATAACTTGAGCGTAAGCGCCTGTAGGCATTTATCCGTAAGGCCTGCAGGAAAGTGTATGTTTTTTGATCAGGCAGCCGGCGTCGCGTCCGGTAGAATGCCGGGCTTATTCACAGCACCGTAGCCCTGCCCATGCCTCAGACCCCACCTCATCACGTCACCCTCATCGGCGGCGGCCCAGCCGGGCTGATGGCCGCCGAAGTCCTGAGCCAGGCCGGCGTGCGCGTGGACCTGTACGACGGCATGCCCTCGGTGGGGCGCAAATTCCTGCTGGCGGGGGTGGGTGGCATGAACATCACCCACTCCGAAGCGTACCCGGCGTTCGTGGCCCGCTATGCCGAACGGGCGCCGCACCTGGCGCCGTTGCTGCGTGAGTTTGGTGCCGAAGCGTTGTGCGAATGGATCCATGGCCTGGGTATCCAGACCTTTATCGGCACCTCCGGCCGCGTATTTCCCGCTGACATGAAAGCCGCACCGCTGCTGCGCGCCTGGCTCAAGCGCCTGCGTGACCAGGGCGTGGTTATCCACACCCGGCATCGCTGGCTGGGCTGGAACAGGGAGGGCGATTTACTTATCCACAGCCCGGACGGCGAGAAGACCGTGCGCAGTGATGCCGTGCTGCTGGCCCTGGGCGGCGGCAGCTGGTCACGCCTGGGTTCCGATGGCGCCTGGCTCAAGTTGCTGGAAGACAAAGGCGTGCCCTATGTTCGTCTGCAACCGAGCAACTGCGGGTTTGAGGTGTCGACCTGGAGCGAATTGATGGTCAGCAAATTCGCCGGCGCGCCGTTGAAGAATGTCGCCATCGGGCTGGGCGACGACAAGCCCCGGCTGGGGGAATGCGTGATCACCGCCACCGGCATCGAGGGCAGCCTGATCTACGCGCTGTCGGCGCCGATACGTGAGGCCATCAACCGTGACGGCGCGGCCACCGTGCATATTGATCTACTGCCCAGCAAGCCGCTGCACAAGGTCCAGGCTGCACTGGCCAAACCGCGCGGTTCGCGCTCGATGAGCAAGCATTTGCACAGTCAACTGGGAGTGGACGGCGTCAAGGCAGCGCTGTTGCGCGAGTTGACGCCGGCTGGGCACTTCAATGATCCCGCGCAGCTGGCGGTGGATATCAAGGCATTGCCGTTGACCCTGGTGAAGACGCGCCCCATCGATGAGGCCATCAGCACCGCAGGCGGTGTGCCGTTCGAGGCGCTGGATGAGCGCTTGATGCTCAAGCAATTGCCGGGGGTTTTCTGTGCGGGGGAGATGCTGGATTGGGAGGCGCCGACCGGGGGGTATTTGCTGACGGGGTGTTTTGCCAGTGGCAGAGCGGCTGGGCGGGGGATGCTGAACTGGCTTCAGCGCTGATCGTTGTGCTGTCTTCGGGCCCGCCATCGCAGGCAAGCCAGCTCCCACATTTTGAATGTATTCACAGATCAAAACTGTGGGAGGGGGCTTGCTCCCGATAGGGCCATCAGCAGCGCCGCAAAATCACTTCTTCTTGCGCGGCCCGGTATTGAACACCGGCACCTTGCGCACCGGCTTGATCGACGGTTCAACCGGCGCCGAGTCACCACTCTCCACCCACTTGCCCAAATTGCGCTTGCCCCCACCACCGCCGGATGCCTTGGGCTTCTTCGGCTTTTTCGGCTTCTTCACTACCTGCCCGCTGGCATCGGTGTCCGGCACGCGGTGCTCGGGTTCGAAGTCCGGCTCCATCTTGCGGGTCAGGGTCTGACGCGTGAGCATCTCGATGGCCGACAGCATGTTCACTTCATCGGCGCACACCAGGGAAATCGCTTCCCCGGTATTGCCCGCACGCCCGGTACGGCCGATGCGGTGGATGTAATCTTCGGCGACGATCGGCAGGTCGAAGTTGACCACCAGCGGCAGGTCTTCGATGTCCAGGCCACGGGCCGCCACGTCGGTGGCCACCAGAATCTGCACGTCGCTGCTCTTGAAACGGTCCAGCGCACGCTGGCGCGTGGCCTGGGGTTTATCACCATGAATGCCGTCGGCGTTGATGCCCAACCCTTGCAGCTTGTCCACCAGCGCATCCACACCGTTGCGGGTCTTGGCGAACACCAGCACCTGCTTCCAGCGGCCCTTGCGCATCAGGTGCACAAACAGCTCGGCCTTGCGCTTCTTGTCCACCGGCACCACCCACTGCTTCACGGTGTTGGCGGCGACGTTGCGCGGGCTGACTTCAATGCTCAGCGGGTCGTTGAGCATCTGCCCGGCCAGCGTGCGAATCTCATCGGAGAAGGTCGCGGAGAACAGCAGGGTCTGACGCTTTTTCGGCAGCATGCGGTAGATGTTCGCCAGCTCTTCGGAGAAGCCCAGGTCGAGCATGCGGTCGGCTTCATCCAGCACCAGGGTTTGCAACTGGTTGAGTTTCAGCGCGTTCTGGCGGAACAGATCGATCAGGCGGCCGGGCGTGGCGACCAGAATGTCGACACCCTTGCGCAGCTTCATCATCTGCGGGTTGATGCTCACGCCGCCATACACCGCGTAGGTGGTGAGCGGCAGGTTCTGCGCGTACTCGGCAACGCTGGCGTGAACCTGCTCGGCCAACTCGCGGGTAGGGCACAGGATCAGCGCGCGCGCCGAGTTGGCGGCGACTTTCGGCCCCTCCATCGTCAGCAATTGCAGCAGAGGCAAGGCGAAACCGGCAGTCTTGCCGGTGCCGGTCTGGGCCGCTGCCATCAGGTCGCGACCGGCCAGCACCGCCGGAATGGCTTGCGCCTGCACTGGCGTCGGGGTCTGGTAGCCAAGCGTCTCAAGGGCGCGCAGCAAGGGTTCGATCAGGCCAAGGGTGGCGAAAGTCATGTGTTTACCGTAGGAAAAATTCAGCGCAAAGGCGTAATGCGCCGCAGTTTACCTTATTTCCGGTTTGGGCTTGCGCCATTGGGGCAGGCTGATCAGCAACACGGCGCTGATGATCACCAGCATCGCGAAGGCCTCCTCCAGGCCGATGCTTTCCCCCACAAAGACAATCCCCAGCAAGACGGCGACGGCCGGGTTCACATAGGCATAGCTGGTAGCTGCCGCCGGGCGTACGTTTTTGAGCAGGTACATATAAGCGTTGAAGGCGATGATCGAGCCGAACACGGTCAGGTAGGCCAGGGCCAGCCAGCCTTCCAGCGGCGGCAGGGCTTTGAGGTGCTCGCCGGACAGCGCACTGACCAGCAACAGCGCCACACCCGCCACGAGCATTTCCGCCGCACTGGCCATGGCGCCCTGGGGCAGCGACAGTTGCCGGCTCCACACCGAGCCAAACGCCCAGGAAGCCGCTGCTATCAACAGCAGCACTGCGCCCATCGGACTCGATTGCAGTGTGCTGCCCATGTTGAGCATGGCAATGCCGATAATCCCCAGAATCACCCCCGCCCACTCCAGCCGCGTATTGCGCGCGCCCCAGAAATAGCCGCACAGCAAGGTAAACAGTGGCACCGTCGCCACGGCTAGCGCAGCCACCCCGGACGACACACCCATATGCTCGGCCACACTGACGCCGCCATTGCCCACCGTGAGCAGCAAAATACCGATCATGCCGGCGGCCTTCCACTGCGGCCAGGTCGGCGCCGGCACGCCACGCCATCTGAGAAAGCCATACATCAACGCGCCCGCCGTGCAGAACCGAATCCCCGCCAGCAACAACGGCGGCCAGTATTCCACACCAATGCGAATCACCAGGTAAGTGGAGCCCCAGATGACGTACAGCGCGAAAAAGGCAGCGATCAAGGGCAAGGGAAAGCGACGGGGGCCAGGCATGGGGCGGCTCTATGGCAGGAGATGGGTGCTTATTTTAGGAAGACGGATTGTTAAACATAAGTTACAAAACCTGTTTAAACGGGCCGTACACTTTTCGGAAGGGGGTGGCTGGTCTACTGCCATCGGGAGCAAGCCCCCTCCCACACTTTGCGCTGTGAACACCTTCAAAATGTGGGAGGGAGCTTGCTCCCGATAGCGTCATTAGCATCCCGCAAGACCGATCCCTATCATTTGCGGGACGTTTCCGAGAGAATCCCACGGCCTTGTTTCCGTCGGATCAGGTAGCTAGTCTCGCTCGGTCATTGAGTTTTCGGTGACCGGACGTGCAAGTCCGGCGGCAATAAGAATTACAAATCAACGCAGCTTAGCGCTCAGCTTTTGCTTTGTGCTTGCCAGTTATGGCAGCTGTGCGTGGGAGACCTTCGGGTCTGCTGGGTTTTACTTCTTGCCCCGGTCTTGCACACCTACGCACAGTTGCCACCCTCTTCGCGTGCAAGCGGACGGTGCCAACTTCTTCCAGCAAGGAGTTTCACCATGGTCAAAGTCACCCCCAACCCACCCCGCTTCTCCAGCGAAGACGCCCTGCTCGATCGCCGCGCCATCGACCACTACCTCAAAGCGTCCGCCCCGGATGCGCCCACTTTCATCCTGAATGACAACCTGAGCTTCGAAGACGCCCTGGCCCATGCGGCGGATTTGCTGCATTGCGCAGTGGAGACAGCGCATTCGTCCAGGGACGCCATGAATGCGCAACAGCGGGCAGTGATGCATTTGGTGGAAATGGCGAGAGGGGTGGTGGATCGGGCGTTGGAGTGTGTGCAACCTGGATGATCACCGCATAACCCATGTGGGAGGGGGCTCCCGATGGGGGTGGTTCAGTTGCACATCAGTTGCCTGACACACCGCCATCGGGAGCAAGCTGAACTGGCCTAATGATTTTGGACACTTCAATCGGGCGCTATGATAGCGCCCAAATCTGAGGTGTTTGGATATGCGTAAATCTTATTCGAGTGAGTTCAAGCTCAAGGCTGCCAGCATGGTGTTGGATGAAGGTCAGCCGGTTACCGAAGTCTGTGCCAGCCTGAATATCGGCCCCACAGCCCTACGCCGCTGGATCGATCAAGTGCAAAAAGAACGCTTGGGCTCGACTCCGGTAGGGGCCAAGGCGATTACCGCTGATCAACGAGAAATCCAGAGGCTCAAAGCTCTGCTTAGAGAGAAAGACCTGGATATCGAAATCCTAAAAAAGGCCAGTGCTCTCCTGCTTTTGGACGCCAAAGATCATTCACGCTGATCGATGAGCTGGACGAGCAGTACGGCGTTAAAAGGTGTTGCCGGGTGTTTGGGGTCAACCGCAGTAGCTTCTACGCCTGGCGCCAGCGCCAAGGCAGAGCAAATCCCGAACGGGACAAGCTCAAAGCCGCGCTGGTCAGGCACCACAAGGCGTCCAGAGAGTCGGCCGGCGCACGTACTTTGTCCAAGGAGCTACAAGCCAAAGGGCATCGTATCGGACGTTACATGGCTCGCAGTTTGATGCGCGAAGCTGGCATCGCTAGTCGTCAGCGCAGGCGCCATAAGTACAAGTCGCCGGGCGTGGAGGCCTTGGTAGCGCCGCACATGCTCAAGCGGAAATTTGACGTGACGGCGGTTAATCAGGTGTGGTGTGGCGACGTGACTTACATCAAGGTCGGCAAGCGGTGGATGTACTTCGCAGCCATTTTGGATCTGTACGCTCGCAGGATCGTAGGCTGGTCGTTCTCGATGATTTCCGATGCCAACCTGACCTGCGAAGCACTAGGCATGGCAGTGGAGCTACGGGGCCATCCTCAGGATGTGTTGTTTCATTCTGACCAAGGTTGTCAGTACACCAGTCATAAATTCAGAAATTTGCTGCTGAAACATGGATTTAGGCAAAGCATGAGCCGTAAAGGCGAGTGCTGGGACAACGCTCCAATGGAGCGTTTCTTTGGCAGTTTGAAGTCGGAGTGGGTGCCTGAAACGGGTTACAAACTCGAACATGAGGCCCGAGCAGACGTGCAGCGCTATGTCTCGCGCTACAACATCAGCAGACCTCATAGCTACAACGACTACCGGTCGCCGGTCTCCAAGGAAAGGTTGGCGGCGTGAACCTTAATCAGTGTCCAAGATTACTTGACCAGTTCAAGCCCCCTCCCACATTTGGATTTTCAGTGTTCTTGAGAGGGTGGCAGGCTCAAAACCCGCGATGTTTCTTCAGGTGCTCATTGATCTTCGCCGCCGGCACTTTCTGCAAGGTGCACAGCAAATCATGGGACAGTTCGCGCAAGCCGTGGGTGCGCCGTAACTCCTGGGCCAGATGCGCCGTGAGGTTGGCCGCCATCTCCGCATCCGCCAGCGCCCGGTGAGCCTTGCCGGTGTGGGGCAGTTGCGCGTAGCTGTTGAGGGTGCCGAGTTTGTGATTCGGCGCAGCCGGCATCAGGCGGCGGGCCAGCAGCAGGGAGCAGGCGAATTTTTGCAGGCGGGTGCGGCGGATCAGGCCCAGCTCGAAGTCCCAGAACTTCTGGTCGAACGCGGCATTGTGCGCCAACAGCGGCGTGGTGCCGACGAATTCGTTGACCTCATTCATCACACGCTCGGCCGGCGGTGCGCTGCGCAACATCGCGTTACTGATCCCGGTGAGCTGTTCGATAAAGCCGGGTACACGTACGCCGGCGTTCATCAGGCTCTGATAACGGTCGACGATTTGCCCACGCTCAAGAATGACCACGCCGATTTCCGTCGCGCGGCAGTGGCTGCTTGGCGTGATGCCAGTGGTTTCAAAGTCGATGACCGCTATACGTTCCAAACCTGTTTGCACTCCGTCCAACTAGTTATTTGAGCAGCAACGCGCCTTCAATCGGTATGTAGCGACTGGCGGCGCGTATCAGCGAATTGGCGGTCAGGCCCGGTACGCCGTAGGCCACAGCCTCAACGCCATGTTTATTGATGACGCGGTCGAGCAGCATGTCGAAGTCGCCGTCACCGGAGGCCAGCACAATTTCGTCGACGTGGTCGGCGGCGTCCATGATATCGAGGGTGATGCCCACGTCCCAATCGCCCTTGACCGAGCCGTCGCTGCGCTGGATGTACGGCTTGAGTTTTACCGTAAAGCCCAGGTTGCGCAGGATCTGCTGGAATTGCTGCTGCTTGCTGTCGCCACGGTCGATTGCATAGGCATACGCCTCGACGATCTGCCCGCGCGCGCTGATGTCAGCCCACAGCGCGGCATAGTTGAAGTGGCAACCATAGGCCTGGCGCACGGTGTAGTAGAGGTTTTGTACATCGGCGAACACTGCAATTTTCTTCACCGCACTTCCTCATGACAGCCAGGCGTCAGGGCCCGGAAAGGGTGCCAGTATGCCAGCCACAGGAAAGTTTCCGGAAAAATCAGACCGGGACGACGGCGCGCCCCGGTCCCGGTGTGTCAGACGAAGGTATCGTCGTCGCCGAAGGAAGAGGAGTCGTCGGCATAATCGTTGTCGGCGAAGCTGTCGGCGTTGTTGCTGCCCCAGCTGTCATTGCCGGCAAATTTCTGGTCGTCGTTGCCCCAGTTGCCTTGATCGCTGGCCGGCGCCGGTTGTTCGATGATTTCCTCCACCACCTGCGGCTGCTGGTTGTGGTGGAACAGGCTGCTGATGCCTTCGGCCAGCAACACACCACCGGCCACGCCTGCGGCAGTTTTCATCGCGCCGCCCAGGAAACCGCTGCCCACGGGTGCTGCAGCCGCCGCCTGGGGCGGTTGCTGGTAGTTCTGCTGCGGCGCAGGCTGGCCGAACGCAGGCCGCGCCGGTTCACGCCAGCCACCGCCGGCATTGGACGGCGCAGGCGGGGTATCGCGCGAGCTGCCGCCAAAGATGCTCGACAGAAAACCACCGCCGCTCGCCGGCGCCGGTTGCGCGGATTTGGCCCGCTGCAACTCATCCTGCAGTTGCTGGATCTGCTGCGCCTGCTGCTTGTTCTGCGCATCCAGGCTTTTCAGCGCCTGCTCCTGCACCAGGATCGACTGGGTCATATAGTACCCGGCGGCCGGTTGGCGAGTCATGTGCTCCTTGATCCGCGCTTCGGCCTGGGCGTCGCGGGGAGCTGAGTCCGTTTCGGCTTGTTGCAACCGTGAAAACAGTCCATCGATCAGGGTTTGCTCTTCGCTGTTCATGGCGACCTCGTTAGATTGCCGGTAGAAATCAGGGTCCTGCCTGTGATCAGGCCAGGTGCCTGCTAGTTATGGGGGTGTTACGAGTTGTTTCAATGGTCTTTACGCAAGGTTTACGTTTGCGTCGTTGCGAGTCTGATCGGTTAAAGTGTTGCCTTTATTTACAGGCCTGCGATAACCCTGATGAATCCGTTAGACGTACTGCGCGACTCTTTCCGCTTTACCCGGCACAACCTCGGCGCCATCGTGCAATTGTGTCTGCCGCTGGTGATCCTCGAAGCCTTGCTGCAACAGATACTGGACCACACGCTGGGCGCAGATGCGTTTGCCGGTTACAGCGTGGTGGTGGGTTTATTGGTGTACCCGCTGTACACCGGGGCGCTGATCCTGTTTCTCGATGCCCGCACCCGTGGCGAGTCGCCGCGCACCCGCGATGTGTGGGCCATGGCCCTGGCCCTGTGGCCGCGCTTCGCCCTGCTGACCGCCATGAGCACGCTGCTGATATTGGCGGGGCTGTCGCTGTATTTCCTGCCGGGGCTATGGCTGATGGTGGTGCTGGCCTTTGCCGAATACTTGCTGGTGTTGCGCGGCATGTCGGCCCTGGAGGCGATGAAGGAAAGCCTGCGCCTGACCCGTGGGCATTTCTGGCGAATCCTGGTGTGCCTGCTGTGTGTGATGACGCCGCTGTGGCTGCTCAAGGGCGCGAGCGTAGCGGCCTACCCTGAGCCGGCGCCGCTGCTGGGCCTGGTGATGGACAGCGCGCACAGCTTTCTGCAGCTGTTTACCAGTGTGGTGCTGTTCCGTTTATTCATGTTGATCGGTGGCGATGCCGACGCGCGGTGATATGCTCACGGCCACTTCTGAAACGCCATAAGCCGAGCCGATGACCCGTTTATTGCGCATCACCCTGCTGGGCCTGCTGATCGTTGCCGGCCTGCTCACCGCCCTGATCTACCACCTGACCTGGCGCCCGGCCGCCAGGCAGACCTTGCCCGTCAGTTGCGTCGCGCCCCGTGCGCCGACCCTGCTGCCTGGGCAGGCGCTCAAGGTGATGACCTGGAACGTGCAATACCTGGCCGGCAAGAACTACGTGTTCTGGTACGACCGCAGCGACGGCGGCGGCCCGGATGAGCGTCCCACCGTCGAAGACATGGCCTTCAGCCTCGACGAAGTGGCCCGGGTGATCCGCGACGAACAACCCGACCTGCTGCTGTTGCAGGAAATCGACGAAAACGCCAAGCCTTCCCACTACCAGGACCAACTGGCCCTGCTGCAGGAACGCCTGGTCGACCTCTACCCCTGCAGCGCCCAGGCCTTCGACTGGAAGGCCGACTTCGTCCCCAGCCTGCACATCTTCGGCAGCGTCGGCCGC
Organism: Pseudomonas trivialis; assembly: GCF_036864995.1. NCBI lineage: Bacteria > Pseudomonadati > Pseudomonadota > Gammaproteobacteria > Pseudomonadales > Pseudomonadaceae > Pseudomonas > Pseudomonas trivialis. The sequence continues at coordinate 4,696,728 of NZ_CP142151.1, forward strand.
AAGCTCGCGACCCTCAGCCGCTACCAGATCGAACACGCCGAACGCCTGCAACTGCCCACCTCGGACGCCAACTTCATCAGCCGCCAGTTCCAGCCCAGGCCCGCCTTGCTGCTGACCTACCTGCCACTGAGCGACGGCGGCCAACTGGCGGTGCTCAACACCCGCCTGGACGGCGACACCCCTGGACGCAGTGCGGTGCAGGAGCAAGTCAAGGCCACCGTGAAGTTGCTGGATAAATTCGAAGGCCGGGGCACACCCTGGTTGATCGGCGGGGATTTCAACCTGTTGCCGCTGGGCCAATACCTGCGCCTGGACGCCGACAAACGCGGGCAGTACTCGCCGGACAGCGAGCTGCACCTGCTGTGGGACAAATACCCGATGATCCCGAGCAACAGCGAGTCCAGCGGCATCGACCGGGAAAAATGGCTGACGCACTTCCCCAACGACCCCGGCATCGACGGCCCGGACCGCACAATCGATTACCTGTTCTACAGCCCACGGATCAAGCGGGTGGAGGCGAAGGTGCGACAGGAAGATACGTTGCGTATTTCCAACCATCTGCCGGTGATTGCCCGCTTCCTGCTGCCGGCCGCGCAATAACTGTCAAAAATATCAATGTGGGAGGGGGCTTGCTCCCACATTTTTTGATCCTCAACACTAAGGCTTGCGAGGCTTGATCCTGGCCGTCGGCTCCGCCACCAATGGGTCATCCGGCCAATAATGCTTGGGATAGCGCCCCTTCAAATCCTTCTTCACCTCGGCGTACGTACTGCGCCAGAAGTTCGCCAGGTCCTGGGTCACCTGCACCGGCCGCCGTGCGGGGGACAGCAGGTGCAGCTTGACCGCCTGGCGCCCGCCGGCAATGCGCGGCGTGTCCGCCAGCCCGAACAGTTCCTGCAAACGCACCGCCAGAATCGGCGGCTGCTCGCTGTAGTCCAGGCGTACCGACGACCCCGAGGGCACCTTGATATGCTGAGGCGCCAGTTCGTCCAGCCGTTGCGGCAGCGGCCAGGGCAGCAGGTTGTGCAGGTAGCTGGAAATGTCCAGGTGGGCGAAATGGCTCAGGCGCGAGACTTTGCCCAGGTAGGGCATCAGCCAGTGTTCCAGGCTGGCGAGCAAGGCCTTGTCGCTGATGTCCGGCCATTCGCTGGGCGCGCCCCTATCCAGCTCGCGCAGCAGCATGACGCGGGCCTGCCACTGGCGCAGCTCCGGGGTAAAGGGCAGCAACTCCAGGCCTTTGCGTCGCACCAGATTCACCAGCGCCTGGCTGCGCGCGCTTTCATCCAGGCCGCTGAGCGGCTCGCGGCTGAGCACCAGTTCGCCGACCTTGCGTTGACGTTCGGCGCGCAGCATGCCTTCACGTTCGTCCCAGTCCAGTTGATCGACCGTGCGCACCTGCTCGGCGAGCACCGTGTCGAACAGCGCCGGATCGAAATCTGCCGCCAGGTAGATGCGTTCCTCGCGCTGGCCCTGGCGGCTACCGAGGTCGGCGATCACCAGCCAGGGCTGTTTCATCAGGCTGTCAGCCTCGGCGAACAACGCGGCACGGCCATTGGCCAGGCGGTATTCGGCGCCACCTGCACGGCGCTGCCGGGCGACGCGGTCCGGGTAGGCCAGCGCCAGCAAGGCGCCGAGCCAGCGCGGGTGGTCGGGGTCGACCACGGCCTGCGTCGCCTTGCCTCTCAAATAGCCACGATACTGCCGCGCCAGTTGCCGGGCCCGTTGCACGCCGCCCTGGGTACCACGGGCGCGCTCTTCGCCGGACAGCAGCGCCAGGCGGCTGTACAGGTCCGCACCGGCACCACGCAGGATATCGCGCTCGCCCAACAGCGCCGCGACATGGCAGGCGGTGTCCGCCAGCCCCAGGTCCTGCCCGCGTAACAGCAGATGGGCGATGCGCGGATGGGCCGGCAACTCGGCCATTTTCTGCCCGTGGGCGGTCAATTTATCCTCATTCAATGCTCCCAGACGCGCCAGCAGGTCCTGGGCCTGGGCGTACGCGGCGTTCGGCGGCACGTCCAGCCACACCAACTGCGCGGGCGTCACGCCCCAGCGCGCCAGTTGCAAGGCCAGGCCGGCGAGGTCGGCGGCGAGGATTTCCGCGCTGCCATAGGCCGCGAGGCCTTCATGCTGGTCTTCGGACCACAGTCGGTAACACACGCCGGGCTCGAGGCGCCCTGCCCGGCCGGCACGTTGGGTGGCGCTGGCGCGGGAGATGCGCTGGGTGTCGAGGCGGGTCATGCCGCTGCCGGGGTCGAAACGCGGCACCCGCGCCAGACCGGCATCAATCACCACACGCACGCCGTTGATGGTCAGGCTGGTCTCGGCGATGTTGGTGGCGAGCACCACTTTGCGCTTGCCGGCAGGTGCCGGGTCGATGGCAGCGCGCTGGGCGTTGAGGTCCAGCTCGCCGTGCAGCGGGCACAGCAGCACATCGGCGCGATCGCCCAGGGCGTCGGCCAGTTGCTGATGGACCCGGCGAATCTCCGCCTGCCCCGGCAAAAACACCAGCACGCTGCCGGTCTCGTCGTGCAGGGCGTCGAGGACGGCCTGCACAACGCGCGGCTCGATGAACTCACCGGACTGGTACGGCCGCCCCCAGCGCATCTGCACCGGAAACATGCGCCCCTGGCTGCGCAAAATCGGCGCGTCGTCCAGCAGGCTGGCCAGGCGCTCGCCTTCGAGAGTGGCGGACATCAGCAGGATTTTCAGCGGCTGCTCGTCGCGAAACAGCTCGCGCCCGTTGAGGCTCAGGGCCAGGGCCAGGTCGGCATCGAGGCTGCGTTCGTGGAATTCGTCGAAGATCAGCAGCCCCACGCCGTCCAGCGCCGGGTCCTCCTGCAAGCGCCGCGTGAGGATACCTTCGGTGACCACTTCGATGCGTGTGTTGGGCCCGACCTTGCTGTCCAGACGGATACGGTAGCCAACGGTTTCACCGACTTTTTCACCCAACTCGCTGGCCAGGCGTTCGGCCGCCGCACGGGCCGCGAGGCGCCGGGGCTCGAGCATCAGGATGGTTTGCCCGGCCAGCCAAGGCTCGTTCAGCAAGGCCAGCGGCACGCGGGTGGTTTTACCGGCGCCGGGCGGTGCTTCCAGCACGGCTTCATGGCGAATCGCCAAGGCGTCACGCAAGGCGGGTAAAACATCATCGATGGGCAACGAATTCATACTGGCTCCAAAGCAGAGCGGCGAGTATAACGGCGAACGGCCCAATGCCGACGCTGGTCTGAGAATACGGTCAAAGGTGGGAGCTGGCTTGCCTGCTCCCACATTGGGTCGGCGTCGTTCCACAGAATGGGCTTATAGTCACTTTCAACTGTGTTGAGGAGATTTCCATGCGTATTGCTTCCCGTGTCATCGGCGGTGTTCTGGCCGTCACCCTGCTGAGCCAACTCACCGCCTGCGGCTCGATCATGTACCCGGATCGCCGTGGCCAGCTCGACGGCAAGATCGACCCGACCATCGCCGTGCTCGATGCCATTGGCCTGTTGTTCTACGTGATCCCCGGCCTGATCGCCTTTGGTGTCGACTTCGCCACCGGCGCGATCTACTTCGAACCGGGCAAGACCGCCCAGGTCGATCCGAAGAAACTTCACGAAGCCGTTGGCGCCGATGGCAAGGTCGATAACCTCAAGTTGCAATCGATCATTGAGAAGGAAACCGGACGCAGCCTGCCGCTGGATGACCCGCGCCTGATCCAGTTCAAGGGCAGCGTGCAACAACTGGCTTCCCTGGGCCTGCAGCCCGCCGCTTAAGGATCACCCATGACCGGCAGTCCCGAACACGCCAGGCTCCTGCGCCTGGCAACCCGCGCCTCGGTGGCGGTGGCCAGTGCGCTGATCGTCACCAAGGCCATTGCCTGGTGGTTCAGTGGTTCGGTGAGCATGCTTGCAGGATTGACCGATTCACTGCTCGACGGCGTGACGTCGCTGCTCAATCTGCTTGCAGTGCATTATGCCCTGCGCCCGGCCGATGACGATCACCGTTACGGCCACGGCAAGGCGGAATCGCTGTCGGGCATGGCCCAGGCGCTGTTTATCGCGGGCAGTGCGGTGCTGATCGCCTTCCAGGCCTACCACCGCCTGCAGCACCCGGAACCGGTCGGTGCGCCCTGGCTGAGTATCGGCGTGATCGTGTTTTCCCTGGTGCTGACCGTGGCGTTGCTGATGCTGCAACACCGGGTGATCCGCGAAACCGGCTCCAACGCGGTGCGCGCCGATTCACTGCATTACCGCTCCGACTTGATGCTCAACGGCAGCATTCTGGTGGCACTGGTGTTGGCAGGCATCGGCTTTCATCAGGTGGATGCGTGGTTCGGCCTGGGCATCTCGGCTTATATCCTGTGGAGCGCCATCCAGATCGCGCGGGAAAGCTTTGCGGTGCTGATGGATGAAGAGCTGCCCACCGACGTCAGCCAGCACATGCTCGAGCTGGCTCGCAGCGTGCCGGGTGTGCTGGGTGCCCATGACTTGCGCACGCGGGTGTCGGGCAATCACTGGTTTGTGCAACTGCACCTGGAGTTGCCGGGGGAACTGACGCTGTCCGTGGCCCATGGCATCAGCGACCAGGCCGCCGATGCCATTCACCAGGCCTACCCGCGCGCCGAAGTGCTGGTGCACGCCGACCCGCAGGAAGTGGTCACCGGCGCCAAGGCCTAGTACTGCACCTGATAACCGCGACTGCTCAGGCAGTTGCCCTGGGCCTGACGATAAGCTTGTACCACCGCAGGGTCCGGGGCGTAGGTGACGGTGCGCGGGTCAAAGCCGCTCTGCTGCACCGCCCAGCGATAGCAGTCGTAACCGTCCTGCTGCACCTGGGCCGGTGACTGGCCGCTGGCGGGGTAAGCCACCACGTCATAGCCCTCGCCCTGCGGCGGCGGGGGTGCCTCTGCCGGCGGTTGCACGACCACGTATTGCCGGGTGCTTTCCTCATAGGCGTAATAGGCGCCAGCGGCGAGGAACAACAGCGAACCGCCCACCCGCACTTCGCGCGCGTAGTCCGGCAAATATTGCACACGGATGCCGTACGGCGGCGTCACCACCACGTAGCGCGGGCCCTGGGGGCGATACCAGTAGCCGCCGGAGAAGAAATAATCCTGGCCCCGGTACGGCACACGGTAATTGCGGTCGGGGAAGCGGTCGATGACGTAACCCGGACGATGTTGCGGGCCGGGGCCCCAGCCGTTGCCATGCCCGTCGGGGCGGCCTGGCCAGCGGTTGTCGTCGGGACGGCCGTTGAAGCCAGGACGTGAACCCGGGCCGCCGGCCTCCCAATGCCGGTTGTCATCGTTGCGCCTGGGGATGTCGCGGTAGTAACCCTGGCGCGGTTCCTCGGTCTGACGCACGGTATCCGGGCGCCCCTGGATCGGCAGCTTATTGGACGGCGGCGGCGCAGGCCGGCCCGGCTCGTTGCCCGGTGGACGCCCCTGCCCTTGGCCGCCCGCGTTCGGGCCGCCACGTTCAACGCGCTGATTTTCCGGGCGCGGCTGATTGTTTTCCGCCCGCCCGCCGCCTTCCGGCCCGCGTTCATGCTGCCCGCCGCCCTGAGGCCTCGGCCCGGGACCATTCCCCGGCGCGCCATCGCGCTCATCGGCCAATGCCTGCGCGCCGACGCTTGCCACCAGCAAACCAACACCTGCCATACGCCAGATGCGCTTCATGCTATTCCTCACTGCGGATTAGGGCTTGAACATGAGACTGGGAAAGCCTCGCCCGGTTCTGGCACAGGTTATCAGTCACAAGAAGTTTCATCGCAGGTAAAAACCGGGGCAAAAGAAAAGGGGTGACCCGTCGGCCACCCCTTGAGAATTTCGTCCTGGCGCAACGCTTTTGACGTTGGCTCACCTCACGCCGTCGTGTCGACAGTGTGCAGCCTGGAGGCCGGCTCAACCCTGCTGGGGTGGCGGCCGCAGCAAGCCTGATTGGGCGAGCTGCTGTGGACTGTTGTCCAGGCGGTGATTCTGTTGATAACGATACCCGCCCACGCTCGACGGATGATTGCGAAGATTGCGTCAATAAACAGTGCTTGCGCAATTTTTAACCCTTCATGGATAATTCACCGCAATAGTTACGACAAAGGCCAACCTGATGAGCAAGCTTGACCGATACGACCTGAGTATTCTGGCGGAATTGCAGCGCGACGCGAGGATCTCCAACCAGGAGCTGGCCGAGCGTATCGGCCTGTCGCCCTCGCCCTGCTCGCGCCGGGTCAAGCAACTGGAAGACGACGGCTATATCTCCCGCCAGGTCGCCCTGCTCGATCGCAAGATGCTCGGCTTGAGCCTGACCGCCTATGTGCTGATCGGCATGGACCGGCACACCCCCGAGCGTTTCGAGAATTTTGAAGCCGCCATCCGCACCCTGCCCCAGGTGCTGGAATGCAGCCTGGTGACCGGGATGGACGCGGACTATCAGCTCAAAGTGGTGGTGCCGGACATGGATCACTATCAAAAACTGCTGCTGGGCCATCTGACCCGCATCGAAGGCGTGACCAGCGTGCGCTCAAGCTTCGTGCTCAACCAGGTGCTCAACAGCACCGAACTGCCGCTGACGCACTTGCGTACCTGAGATCAAAGAAGATCAAAGGTGGGAGCTGGCTTGCCTGCGATAACATCACCCGGGGTTTACTGACACACCGAGTTGACTGCATCGCAGGCAAGCCAGCTCCCACAGTTACCACGTCGGAAAACTCACCATGAACACCCTCGACCCCGCTCTGTTCGAAGAATGGATGATGACCGGTCTGGTGACCCTGCTGATCCTCTTCATGGGCTTTATCGTCTGGGACCTGGCGAAAAAATCCAAAGCCGGACACTTTGGCTCGCTCATCCTGTTCCTGGTGCTGGGCCTGGGCATCGCCGCGTTCATCATCAAGAGCGTGGTGATCGGCCTGATCGAGTCCGGCGCCTTATAAACGCGCCGGCACTGCCTTCCACTGGCCCTGATCCAGCCCCGCGATAGACCAGTCGCCAATACGCACGCGCACCAGGCGCAAGGTCGGCAAGCCCACCGCCGCCGTCATGCGCCGTACCTGACGGTTACGCCCTTCGCGAATCACCAGTTCCAGCCAGTGTGTGGGCACACTTTTGCGAAAGCGCACCGGCGGGTTGCGCGGCCACAGCTCAGGCTCATCCAGCAGCCGGGCTTCGGCGGGCAAGGTCATGCCGTCGTTGAGTTCCACACCGTCGCGCAGGCGTTGCAGTTGCGCGTCAGTCGGCTCGCCTTCCACCTGCACCCAATAGGTTTTCGCCAGCTTGTGCCGTGGGTCAGCAATGCGCGCCTGCAACTGGCCGTCGTTGGTCAGCAGCAGCAGGCCTTCGCTGTCACGGTCCAGGCGGCCCGCCGGGTAGATGCCAGGGATGTCGATAAAATCCTTGAGGGTCGCGCGCCCGCCTTCGTCGCTGAACTGAGTCAGCACATCGAAGGGTTTGTTGAACAGGATCAGCTTCGGCTCGGCCGGCGGCGCCTTGGCGACACGACGGGGGGCAGCCTGCGAAGGTTTCACGCCAGGGCGGCGCGAATCGGGACGGGTGGGACGGGACATGGCGAAGGAACATCTAACGGTCAGGACCGACAATGCTAGTGGCCTGACCGCCAAATGACCATCCCAACCGCTTAGCGGAACGGCGGCTCGTCGAAGCTGCGCAGTTTGCGCGAGTGCAGCGAGTTGAGTTCAGTGCGCAGCAGGTCCACTGCCTCGATGCCGATCTTCAAGTGCTGGCTGACCGCGCGCTCATAGAACGCGTTGGCCGAACCCGGCAATTTGATTTCACTGTGCAACGGCTTGTCCGACACGCACAGCAAGGTGCCGTAGGGCACGCGCAGCCGGTAGCCTTGCGCTGCGATGGTGCCGCTTTCCATGTCCACGGCCACGGCGCGGGACAGGTTGATCAGCGGGCGCTCCTGCGCCCAGCGCAGCTCCCAGTTACGGTCGTCGTAGGTCAGCACTGTGCCGGTGCGCAGGCGTTTTTTCAGCTCTTCGCCTTTTTCGCCGGTGACGCTCGCGGCCGCCTGCTGCAAGGCCATCTGCACTTCGGCGAGGGCCGGAATCGGGATATTCGGCGGCACCACCCGGTCGAGGATCCCGTCGCGGCGCATATAGGCGTGGGCCAGTACATAGTCGCCGATGGTCTGGGATTGGCGCAGGCCGCCGCAGTGGCCGATCATCAGCCAACAGTGCGGGCGCAGTACCGCCAGGTGGTCGGTGATGTTCTTGGCGTTGGACGGGCCGACGCCGATGTTCACCAGGGTCACGCCGTGGCCGTCGGTAGCCTGCAGGTGATAGGCCGGCATCTGGTAGCGGTGCCACACCACGCCTGCGGCAATCGCCGATGCTTCGCCGTGGTCCATGTTTTTGTCGATGATCACGTTGCCCGGCAGCACCATGCGCACAAAACGCGGGTCGCTGCGCAGTTGTTCCAGGCCATGCAGGATGAACTGGTCGACGTAGCGGTGGTAGTTGGTCAGCAGAATCCACGGCTGCACATGGCGCCAGTCGCTGCCGGTGTAATGCACCAGGCGGCGCAGGGAAAAGTCCACGCGGGCCGCATCGAACAATGCCAGCGGCAGCGGGTCGGTGTTTTCCCAGTCGTAGAGGCCGTCGGCGATGCCATCGGTGGCTGCCGACAGGTCGGTGCTGGGGAACACGCGCGCCAGGGTCGCGGCGGTCACACCGGAGCCGACCAGCTCGTCGCCCTGCTCCACAACGTACGGATACGGAATGTTCTGCTGGCTGACGCCCACTTCCACAGTCACGGTGAAGTCGTGCATCAGCGGCACCAACTGTTCGAGCAGGTATTTACGGAAGGCCGCCGGGTGGGTGACGGTCACGCTGTAGGTGCCGGGCAGTTGCACCTTGGCGTACGCGCGGGTGGTCTGTGGGACTTCGCCGTGGCAGTGGTAGGTCAGGCGCAGTTCCGGGTAGCGAAACAGCGCGCGCTGGTCGGCGTCGGGTTCGACGCGGTCCTTGAGGTATTGCTTGAGGGCCTGGTTGAGCGCGCCGGTCGCACGCTCATGCAGAGCGGCCAGCCGGTCCACGGCTTCTTCGGCGGTTTGAACGACAACAAAAGCTTCGGTCACGGTAAGCATCCTGTGTGCTGACTTGCAGGCCTTTATCTTGCCTGTATCGCGGCTGCACTGAAACACCGGAATTGGAATGCCGTAAATGTGGGAGGGGGCTTGCTCCCGATTGCAGTGTGTCAGTCAGCCTGGCTGTAGCTGATGCACCGCTATCGGGAGCAAGCGCCCTCCCACACTTTGACCGCTTGCAGTCAGACCGATTGGGGGGTTGAGCGGGCAACAATCGCCTCTACATCCACCCCACGCGGCAACGTGCCATACACCCGCCCGGAGGACTCACCCAACCGGCTGGCAATAAACCCATCACTCACCGCCGCATTCCCCGCCTCCAGCAGCAACTTGGCCTGCAACGCCAAGGCGATGTCTTCGGTCAATTGCCGTGCACGGTACTGAATGTCCTGAGTGTCCATAAACGCCGTTTTCAACTGTTGGATGTGCCGCGCCAACTGCCTGTCGCCATGCCCATCGCCGAGTTCGACAAACAGCGTCTCCAGCACACCCGGCTCCTTGGACAGCGCGCGCAGCACATCCAGGCATTGCACGTTGCCGGAACCTTCCCACGTCGAATTCACCGGTGCCTCACGGTACAGGCGCGGCAGGATGCTGTCCTCCACATAGCCGGCACCGCCCATGCATTCAGCCGCTTCGTTGATCATCGCCGGCGCGCGCTTGCAGATCCAATACTTGCCCACCGCCGTTACCAGCCGCGCGAACCGCGCTTCGTGTTCATCGCCCAGATGATCCAGGGCGCGGCCCATGCGCAGGCTCAACGCCAGGGCCGCTTCGCTTTCCAGGGCCAGGTCGGCCAGCACGTTCTGCATCAAGGGTTGCTCGCTGAGCACGCGGCCACCCACGCGGCGATGGGCGCAATGATGGCTGGCCTGGGTCAGCGCCTGGCGCATCAGGGCGCTGGAGCCGACCATGCAGTCGAAGCGGGTCATGGCGACCATCTCGATAATGGTCGGCACGCCACGCCCCTCTTCGCCGACCATCCACGCCAGCGCGCCGCGAAACTCCACTTCGCTGGAGGCGTTGGAGCAATTGCCCAATTTGTTTTTCAGGCGCTGGATATAGAACTCATTGCGCGTGTCGTCCGGCCGGTGGCGTGGCAGCAGGAAACAGCTGAGGCCCTTGTCGGTCTGGGCCAGGGTGAGGAAGGCATCGCACATTGGCGCCGAGCAGAACCACTTGTGGCCCACCAGCTCATAGGCTTGCCCGGGGCCGCCGGCGCCCACCGGATAGGCGCGGGTGGTGTTGGCGCGCACGTCGGTGCCGCCCTGTTTTTCGGTCATGGCCATGCCGAGGGTGACGCCGGCCTTGTGGGCCATGCCAACGTTGCGCCCGTCGTAGTCGGTGCTGAGGACTTTCGGCAACCAGGCCTGCGCCAGCTCCGGCTGCAGGCGCAGAGCCGGAACGCTGGCGAAGGTCATGGTCAGCGGGCAACCGGTGCCGGCTTCCGCCTGGGTGTGCAGGTAGGTCATCGCGGCGCGGGCCACATGGGCGCCGTCTTGCGGGTGGGCCCACGGCAGCGACGGCAGGCCGTGTTCAACGGCGGTGCGCATCAATTGGTGATAGGCCGGATGAAACTCCACCAGGTCGATACGATGGCCATAACGATCATGGCTGCTGAACACCGGCTTGTTCTGGTTCGCCAGGAACCCGGCCTCCATCAACGGACCACCGGCCAGCGCGCCATAGGCATCGATGCGCGGCTGCGCCCAGCCGGCACCAAAGCGGCGTGACCAGTCCTGCAAAGGCAGGTCGATGCGGTACAGGTTGATGCCATCCAGGGACGGCGGCTGGTTGGTGACGACGTGGGTTTCGGCAAACTGATGCAGGTTCATCAAGGCCTCCAGGAAAAAGGCCCATGTCGATCGCCGCCCTCCGGCAGTCAAGAGGCGGCTCGATGAGGCCCAATGCTTTTCAGTTAAGCATCGTCACTGTGCTTAAAAAAGTGGCATACCCGCCGATTGCACGGCGCCTTCGCCCTCCTGTGCGCGTAACACACGGCGTTCCAGTACCGTCTGCAGAACGTCGAAACGCACCGGCTTGACCAGCCGCTCAGTGATACCGACGCCATGACAATGTTCGCGCTCCGGTGCACTGGATGACCCACCCAGGGCAATCACCGGCAGCTCGCCGCAGCCAGGCAGTGCGCGGATCTGACAGCACAACGAGAAACCGCCTTCAGGCACGTCCAGCAATACCGCGTCAAAACGCCCGGCCTGCAGGGCCGCCAGCGCCATGGGCCCGCTGTCCACGGTTTTCACCCGGTAACCCAGCTTGAGCAACATGCCGCGCACGGCCAATTGGCCGACGCTGTTGTCGTCCACCAGCAGCACCGCGCACTCATTGGCGGAGCGCTCCTTGCCCGAGCGCACGGCGTGGGGGTCTGGCCTCACGCTGTCCATTTCCACGTCCAGCTGGAAGCGGCTGCCCTTGCGCGGCTCGGAATGATGGGTCAGGCGCCCGCCCTGCAATTCGATCAGTTGCCGGCAGATCGCCAGGCCGATGCCCAGGCCGCCGTATTCACGGGTCATCGAGCCGTCGAGCTGGAAGAAGCGTTGGTACAGGGTGGCTTCTTCGAGAAAGGCGAAACCGATGCCGGTGTCGGTGACGATAAAGCTCAGGCGCGGGCGGCCGTCGCTGTGGGGCACGCCCACCACGCGCAGGCGCACAGAGCCGTGGTGAGTGAACTTGAACGCGTTGTCCAGCAGGCAATCAAGGCACTGCACCAGTTTTTCGGGGTCGCCGATCAGCCGGTCCGGCAGGTCGTCGGTTACGTCCACGGTAAACGCCAGGCCCCGGCTTTGCGCACTGGCGCTGAACTGCTGGCGCAAGGTCTCGAGCGTGCCACGCAGGCTGAATGCGCGGGGCTGCGGGCTGAGGCGCCCGGCTTGCAGTTCGGTGAGGGTGAGGATGCCGTTGACCATGCGCATCATGTCCCGTGCCGATCCGGCGGCAGTCTGATGGTAATGCGCCAGTTCATCCGTCAGCGGTTGGGTGTGCATCAGCTCCAGTGAGCCGATCACGCCGTTCATCGGGGTGCGCAGTTCGTGGGTCAGGGTGGCGAGGAATTCGTCCTTGAGAAGATTGCTGCGGGCCAGTTGCTGGTTGAGCCCTTCGAGTGTCTGGCTGGCGTCGAGCAGAATCTGCGCCTGCTGCTCGCGCATGGCGTTAATGCGGTCGACCAGGGCCAGGGACAGCAATGACACTTCAATGGCCGAACCGATCTGGCTGGCGTACATGGTGAGGAACACATTGGGCAGGTAGCCCAGCACCATCAGCGTATTGACCACCCCGCCCAGCAGGAACGCTGACCAGGCGATGATGAAATAGCGCGCCACGCGCTGGCCGCAGTACCACGCCTTGATGGCTGCGACAAAGATGGTCACGGTGAACACCAGCGCCAGGCCGGTGGCCAGGCGCAGTGCGAGGGCGTAGCTGGTCATCAGCGACAGCAGCATGACCACCGCGCCGCAGCCCACCAGCGTCAGCAGCAGGCGATTGATCCAGCGGCTGTGCTGGGCGGTGCTGAGGAAACTGCGCGTGAACAGGCTGCCGAACAACGCCGCGCAGCCGATCAGAAACGGCGTCGCTGCATTGGCCCACCACGGGCTGTTCGGCCAGAAATATTCCACCGCCGCGCCGTTCACCGACAGCTGGTACATGCCGAACGAGGCGATATAAAGGATGTAATAGAGGTAGCTGGTATCGCGCACGCTCAGGTAGATGAACAGGTTGTACACCAGCATGCCCAGCAGCACGCCGTAGATCAGACCCAGCACGTACAGGCGCAGTGGCTGTTGTTCGAGGTACGCGGTGCTGGACCACAGCGTCAGCGGCGCCTGGATCGAGCCTTCGCTTTGCAGGCGCAGGTAGACGGTCTTCTGTTCGCCGGGGGCGAAGTCGAGTTTGAACAGGTAGTTGTTCTGGCGGATCTCGCGGTTCGAAAATGGCAACGCGTCACCGGTGCGGCCGGCCAGGCGATAGTGACCGGTGCGGTCGGGCAGGTAGAGGTCGAGGTGGTCCAGGGGCGGGTAGGCCAGCTCCAGCAGCCAGGTGCGCTGGGCATCGACGAGCCGTGGCATGTACTGCAGGTCAATCTTGAGCCAGAACACCGAACGCGAATAGCCGGCGTTGAGGGTGTCTTTGTCATGGGGCTTGAACCGCGCGGCCGCAGACGGCGCGCTGACATCGGCGATGGTCAGTGCGTCGGTGGGGTCTTCGAGCACTTGCATCGCCCTGCCGAGCGACAGGCTGCGCGTGTCCTGAGTGAACTCGATGGCGCTGGCGAGCATCGGCAGCCCGCATAACAATACAATCAGCAAATAGCGCATAGAGCCCCAGCGTGGCCTGTCCGGTCAGGTCAATAAGCCCCCCATCCTTTTGAGTAGACGCATACCGGCGATACATTAAGTTGTTTGAATCCATTTTAGCATAGCCGCTAAAGGCCATTGGACACTATTGGCACGTTATTTTGAAAGGCTCTGGGACGGGCTTCTCAGCCATTTTTTGGACGCCTTCAAGCGCCAGAAAAACGACGCCCTCGCGTAAAATTCAGCCATCGCCCAACGGCCACGCAAAAAGCGTTTGGTGGTAAGCTCGCGCACCATGAATATCTACAGCTCTCGCCCTGTTGTTCTTTGTCTCTCCGGCCATGATCCCAGTGGTGGCGCCGGCCTGCAGGCAGATATCGAAGCCCTGCTCGCCCAGGGCTGCCATGCGGCGCCGGCCGTCACGGCGCTGACCGTGCAGAACACGGTCAATGTCAGCGATTTCCGCGTGCTCGACCGCGAGTGGGTATTGGCCCAGGCCAATGCCGTGCTCGGCGACTCCGAAGTGGCGGCAGTCAAGCTGGGCATGCTCGGCTCCACCGTGATGGTGGACACCGTGGTCGAGCTGCTGCAGGCGCACCCGCACCTGCCGGTGGTTTGCGACCCGGTGCTGCGTGCTGGCGGCGGCGGCAGCCTGGGCAAGGACGAAGTCGGTTACGCGATGCGCGAGCGCCTGTTGCCGCTGTCGCTGATCGCCACGCCCAACCTGCCCGAAGCGCGCATCCTCGCCGAATTGCCGGACGGCAGCGCCGATGACTGCGCCGAGAAGCTGTTGCCGTTTATCCGTCACCTGCTGATCACCGGCGGCCATGGCGACGAGCATGAAGTGCATAACCGTTTGTACAGCCGCGACGGCACGCGCCAGACCTTTACCTGCCAGCGCCTGCCCGGCAGCTATCACGGTTCGGGCTGCACGCTGGCCAGCGCGCTCAGTGGCCGGCTGGCCCACGGCGAAGGCCTGGTCAGCGCTGTGCAGTCAGCGCTCAACTACACTTGGCGCACCCTGCGTGACGCCGAACGACTCGGCCAGGGTCAGTTCGTACCGCGCCGACTGCCGCTGGATTTCTGTTCGTAACATCAATCTCGCAACATCAATTCGCAACACCGAGAGGCCTGCTCGATGAAACTACGTGGCCTTTACGCCATTACCGACAGCCAATTGCTGGCCGGTAAATTCCTCGCCTACGTCGAAGCGGCGCTGGAGGGCGGTGTGACCCTGTTGCAGTACCGCGACAAAAGCAGCGACGAGGCCCGGCGCCTGCGCGAAGCGGAGAAACTCCACGAACTCTGCTCGCGCTACAAAACCCGCCTGATCATCAACGACGACGCCGAACTGGCCGCACGCCTGGGCGTCGGTGTGCACCTGGGCCAGACCGACGGTCCTTTGGCCCCGGTGCGCGCCCTGCTCGGCTCCAAAGCGATCATCGGCGCCACCTGCCACAGCCAGATCGAACTGGCCGAGCAGGCCGCCAAAGAAGGCGCCAGCTACGTCGCCTTTGGCCGCTTCTTCAATTCCAGCACCAAGCCCGGCGCCCCGGCCGCCACCGTCGACATGCTCGCCCAGGCGCGCAAGTGTCTGCAGTTGCCGATCTGCGTGATCGGCGGTGTGACCCTCGACAACGCCGAGCCGCTGGTGGCCCACGGGGCCGACCTGCTGGCCGTGGTCCATGGCCTGTTTGGTGCCGACAGCACTCAGGAAGTCACGCGCCGCGCCCGTGCCTTCAACGCCCTTCTCAAGATTTGATTGCAGAGAGACTCATCATGTCCCGTTCCGAAACCCTGTTTGCCAATGCCCAGAAACACATCCCCGGCGGTGTGAACTCCCCCGTGCGTGCGTTCAAGAGCGTGGGCGGCACCCCGCTGTTCTTCAAGCACGCCGAAGGTGCCTACGTCACCGACGAAGATGACAAGCGCTACGTCGATTACGTGGGTTCGTGGGGCCCGATGATCCTCGGCCACAGCCACCCCGACGTGCTCGACGCCGTGCGCCAGCAGTTGCAACACGGTTTGTCCTACGGCGCGCCGACCGCCATGGAAACCGAGATGGCGGACCTGGTCTGCTCCATCGTGCCGTCGATGGAGATGGTGCGCATGGTCAGCTCCGGCACCGAAGCCACCATGAGCGCGATCCGCCTGGCCCGTGGTTTCACTGGCCGCGACAGCATCATCAAGTTCGAGGGCTGCTACCACGGCCACTCCGACAGCCTGCTGGTCAAGGCCGGCTCGGGCGCACTGACTCAGGGCGTGCCGAGTTCGGCGGGTGTACCGGCGGCGTTTGCCAAACACACCCTGACCCTGCCGTTCAACGACATCGGCGCGGTCGAGCAGATGCTCAGCGAAGTCGGCCAGGAAGTGGCATGCATCATCGTCGAGCCGGTCGCCGGCAACATGAACTGCGTGCCGCCGGCGCCGGGCTTTCTCGAAGGCCTGCGCGAACAGTGCGACAAGCATGGCGTGGTACTGATTTTCGACGAAGTGATGACCGGTTTCCGCGTGGCCCTCGGCGGCGCCCAGGCCCATTACGGCGTCACGCCGGACCTGAGCACGTTCGGCAAGATCATCGGCGGCGGCATGCCGGTGGGCTGCTTTGGCGGCAAGCGCGCCATCATGCAGCACATCGCGCCGCTGGGCCCGGTGTACCAGGCCGGTACGCTGTCGGGTAACCCGCTGGCCATGGCCGCCGGCCTGACCACCCTGCGCCTGATCAGCCGCCCGGGCTTCCACGCCGAGTTGACCGACTACACCACCCGCCTGCTCGACGGCCTGCAGGTGCGCGCCGATGCCGCTGGCATTCCGTTCGTCACCACCCAGGCCGGCGGCATGTTCGGCCTGTATTTCAGCGGCGCCGACGATATCGTCACCTTTGATGACGTCATGGGCAGCGACGCCGATCTGTTCAAGCGCTTCTTCCACCTGATGCTGGAAGGTGGCGTGTACCTGGCGCCGAGTGCCTTCGAAGCGGGCTTCACTTCGATTGCCCACGGTGACGCGGAATTGAAACTCACCCTGGATGCTGCCGAACGCGCTTTCGCCGCCCTGAAATAAACCCGCACAGCCGTCTGACGTTGCTGACAGTGGCGTCAGATTGCTACTTTGCCTACAGAGATTTCTTACTTTTTTCGAGATTTAACCTGCAATCCGGCAGATAACTTGCCCAAGCAGCAGAAAAACGAGTAAAGACTTTGTAAGCAGAGGCCTGCTTATTTCATAATGCGCGCTTATTGGATCCCACGAGGGTCCGCGCGCCCCGTCAGAGGTAAGTCGATTCCCATGAAACGCACCGGCCGCACCCTGGTTCTGGGCTGCCTGTTGCTCCTTCAGCCGCTGCTGGCACATGCCCAGGCAGGCGGCAACTCGTTGTTAATTCCAGCGATGGGTCGTTGCACCCTCAATACCCAGCCGGACGGCCAGGCCGAAGCCCTGAGCGCGTGCCAAAAACAGGCTGATGACGGGGACGCGCAAGCGCAATACGAGTTGGGCGAGTTCTACCACGACAGCAAAAACCCCGCCATGGACCTCAACAAAGCCTTGAGCTATTTCGAGAAAGCCTCGTTGCAAGGCCATGCCCAGGCGCAGTTTCAGCTCGGCAACATGTTCTTCAAGGGTGAAGGCGTGCCGGCCAATAACATTCAGGCGTATATCGTGCTGAAGATGGCCGCGGTCAACGGCGCCGAAGATGCGCTGGATACCGCCGACGAGGTGGCCGAACACATGCAGCGCGATGAGCTGGAAGTGGCGACCCAGGTACTGGGGCAGATTTTCCGCAATTATTTGCAGGAATTGCAGAGTGCCGATGGGCGTTCGCCGTTTTCACCGCTGCCCTGATTTTTGCTGAACCCTTCTACCGCTATCGCAGGCAAGCCCCGGTCTTGAGCCCTACTTCTCAGGCATCGGCATCGGAAACGGCATCACATTGCTCACGCCCCGCGCCTCGCTGATCTTCGGCGTACCCAGGCGCTCGACTTCATCGATGCGCACAATCGAATGCATCGGCACAAAACTGCGCACCACGCCTTCGAACTGAGCCTTGAGCTTTTCTTCGCCCGGGTCGACGACCAGCTGCGTGCGCTCGCCAAAGACGAACTCTTCCACCTCCAGGAAGCCCCACAGATCACTTTGATAGATCTGCTTGGCGTACATTTCGAACACCTGGCCCTGGTTGAGGAAAATCACCTTGTAGATTGGAGCTTCACGTTTGGTCATGGTGGGCGAGCAACACATCGCGGATATAAAAGAGGGCGCGAACTATAGCATGGCACCCGATGCACAACGCTAGGAACCAATGGGCATGCCCCCTATAATGCGCGGTTCTTTACCACCAGTTGACGATTCCCATGGCCAAGAAGCTCTATATCGAAACCCACGGTTGCCAGATGAACGAGTACGACAGCTCGCGCATGGTCGACCTGCTGGGCGAACACCAGGCCCTGGAAGTCACCGCCCGCGCCGAAGATGCCGACGTGATCCTGCTCAATACCTGCTCGATCCGCGAACGGGCCCAGGACCGTGTGTACTCGCAGCTGGGCCGCTGGCGTGAACTGAAACTGGCCAACCCGGACATGGTGATCGCCGTCGGCGGCTGCGTGGCCAGCCAGGAAGGCGCAGCAATCCGCGACCGCGCGCCCTATGTCGACGTGGTATTCGGCCCGCAGACCCTGCACCGCCTGCCGGAAATGATCGACGCCGCGCGCATTACCAAGCTGCCGCAGGTGGACGTGTCGTTCCCCGAGATCGAAAAATTCGACCACCTGCCCGAGCCACGCATTGATGGGCCGAGCGCCTATGTGTCGGTCATGGAAGGCTGCAGTAAATACTGCACCTTCTGCGTGGTGCCCTACACCCGGGGTGAAGAAGTCAGCCGGCCATTTGACGACGTGCTGGCGGAAATCATCCACCTGGCGGAAAACGGCGTGCGTGAAGTGACCCTGCTGGGCCAGAACGTCAACGGCTATCGCGGCCACACCCATGACGGGCGCCTGGCCGACCTTGCCGAGTTGATCCGCGTCGTGGCGGCGGTGGATGGCATTGAGCGCATTCGCTACACCACCTCGCACCCGCTGGAGTTTTCCGACAGCTTGATCCAGGCCCACGCCGAAGTGCCGGAACTGGTCAAGCACCTGCACTTGCCAGTGCAATCGGGCTCGGACCGCATCCTGTCGGCGATGAAACGCAACCACACCGCCCTGGAATACAAATCCAAACTGCGCAAACTACGCGCAGCGGTGCCGGGCATCTGCATCAGCTCGGACTTTATCGTGGGCTTTCCCGGCGAAACCGAAAAAGACTTCCAGCAGACCATGAAGCTGATCGAGGACGTGGGGTTCGATTTCTCCTACTCGTTCGTCTACAGCCAGCGCCCCGGCACCCCGGCCGCCGACCTGCTGGACGAAACACCGGAAGCGCTGAAAAAGGAACGGCTGAATGCGCTGCAGCATCGACTTAACCAGCAGGGTTTCGAGATCAGCCGACAAATGGTCGGCTCCACCCAGCGGATTCTGGTCACCGATTACTCGAAAAAAGACCCGGGCGAATTGCAGGGCCGTACCGAGAACAACCGGATCGTCAACTTCCGTTGCGACAACCCGATGTTGATCGGCCAGTTCGCCGATGTGCACATTGATGCGGCGCAGCCGCACTCGCTGCGCGGGTCGCTGATTCAATAAATAGTCAGATCACCGCGGCTCAAAATGTGGGAGGGGGCTTGCCCCCGATGGCGGTTCATCAGTATCAAATGTACTGACTGACACTCAGCCATCGGGGGCAAGCCCCTCCCACATTTGAACCGTGCAACACTCCGACGACGTAAGTGCTTTCGCACACCAGTCACTGGCGTTATTCTCTATTTCACTTTCACAGCCAAAGGGCGGCTAAAAGCGACCTTGAACGCACCTACAGTAGAACCCCATCGTTTTATCCTCGAGCCGTTTGAGGCTCGCCGCTTCGCCAATCTGTGCGGACAGTTCGACGAGCACCTGCGCCTGATCGAACAACGACTGAGCATCGAGATCCGCAACCGCGGCAATCAGTTCGAGCTCATTGGTGAACCCCAGCACACCAGCTCGGCAGAAAATCTGCTGCGCAGGCTCTACCGCGAGACCAAAGGCAGCGAGTTGTCGCCGGAAACCGTGCACCTGTACCTGCAGGAGTCGGCGGTGGAAGACCTGGCCAACAATCCCGTGGCCGAAGCCAGCGTGGCCCTGCGTACCAAAAAAGGCATGATTCGCCCGCGCGGCTTGAATCAGCAGAAGTACGTCAAGGAAATCCTCGGCAACGACATCAACTTCGGCATCGGCCCGGCCGGCACCGGCAAGACCTACCTGGCCGTGGCCTGTGCCGTCGATGCCCTGGAGCGCGAGCAAGTGCGCCGCATCCTGCTGGTGCGCCCGGCGGTCGAGGCTGGCGAAAAGCTCGGCTTCCTGCCCGGCGACCTCGCCCAGAAGATCGACCCCTACCTGCGCCCGCTCTACGACGCGCTCTACGAGATGCTTGGCTTCGAATACGTCGCCAAGCTGATCGAACGTCAGGTGATCGAGATCGCCCCGCTCGCCTACATGCGCGGACGCACCCTGAACAACAGCTTCATCATCCTCGACGAAAGCCAGAACACCACCGTCGAGCAGATGAAGATGTTCCTCACCCGTATCGGTTTCGGCTCCACTGCCGTGATCACCGGCGACATCACCCAGGTCGACCTGCCCAAGGGCACCAAATCGGGCCTGGGTCAGGTGATCGAGGTGCTCAAGGACGTGCCCGGTATCAGCTTCACGCATTTCATGCCCAAGGACGTGGTGCGTCACCCGCTGGTGCAGCGCATCGTCGAGGCCTACGAGCGCTTCGAACACCGCGACGACGGCCTGACCCGGGACGTACGCCGCGATGCTTGAGCTCGACCTGCAGCTGGCGACCGACGCGCCCGCCCCCAGCGAAGCGCAATTTCGCACCTGGTGCGCCCTGGCCCTGCGCCAGCGCAGCGCCGACTCGGAATTGACCATCCGCCTGGTGGACGAAGCCGAAGGCCGCGAGCTGAATCACACCTGGCGCCACAAGGACTACGCGACCAACGTGCTGTCCTTCCCCGCCGACGTGCCCGACGAATTGCTGGATATCCCGCTGCTGGGCGACCTGGTGATCTGTGTCGCGGTGGTCGAGCGTGAGGCGCAGGAGCAAGGCAAGGAACTTGAGGCCCACTGGGCCCATCTAGTCATTCATGGCTGCTTGCATCTGTTGGGTTACGACCATATTGACGATGACGAAGCCGAAGAAATGGAAGCACTGGAACGAACGTTGCTTGCAGAATTGGGCCATCCGGACCCGTATGCAGATGACGAAGCTTGAACATCACCTACTAACTGTAACGATAAAGGATTCAGAGTAATCGCTATGAGCGAAGACCGATCGAGCAACGGGCAGAAGTCATGGCTGGGTAAATTGACCCAGGCTTTTGCCCACGAGCCGAAAAACCGCCAGGAGCTGCTGGAGCTGCTGCGCGAGGCCCACCAGAACAAGTTGCTGGACAGCGAAGCGCTGGCCATCGTCGAAGGCGCCATCCAGGTGGCTGACCTGCAAGTCCGCGACATCATGGTGCCGCGCTCGCAGATGATCAGCATCAAAGCGACCCAGACCCCACGGGAGTTCCTCCCGGCCGTGATCGACTCGGCGCACTCGCGCTACCCGGTGATCGGTGAAAGCCATGACGACGTCATGGGTGTCCTGCTGGCCAAGGACCTGTTGCCGCTGATCCTCAAGGAGAACGGCGACAACTTCAATATCAAGGACCTGCTGCGCCCGGCCACCTTCGTGCCTGAATCCAAGCGCCTGAATGTGCTGCTGCGCGAGTTTCGCGCCAACCACAATCACATGGCCATTGTGATCGACGAATACGGCGGCGTAGCAGGCCTAGTAACCATCGAAGACGTGCTCGAACAGATCGTCGGCGACATCGAAGACGAACACGACGTCGAAGAAGACAGCTACATCAAGCCGCTGCCCAGCGGTGACTTCCTGGTCAAGGCGCTGACGCCTATCGAGAACTTCAACGAGTTTTTTGACAGCGAATTCTCCGACGATGAATTCGATACCGTTGGCGGCCTGGTGATGAGTGCATTCGGGCACCTGCCCAAGCGTAACGAAACCACCGAGATTGGCGCCTATCGTTTCCGCATCCTGAATGCCGACAGCCGCCGCATCCACTTGATCCGCCTGACACCCATTGCCCGCTAAGGACTGACATGCGCCGTCTCACCGCACCCGGCTGGCCCGGTAACCTGCTGGCCGTGGTGGCCGGCGCCATCACCACCCTGTCGCTGGCGCCATTCGACATCTGGCCGCTGGCGCTGGTGGCGGTCGGCCTGTTCTACGTCGGGCTGCGGGAACTGACGCCTCGTCAGGCTCTGGGCCGTGGCTGGTGTTTCGGCTTCGGCCTGTTCGGCGCCGGCACCAGCTGGATCTACTACAGCATCCATCACTTCGGCGGCGCTTCGATGCTGCTGGCGGGTTTGCTGATGCTGCTGTTCACCGCCGCAATCGCCTGGTTCTTCGCCCTGCCCGCCTGGCTGTGGGCGCGCTGGCTGCGCCGCAATGAAGCGCCGCTGGCGGACGCGCTGACCTTTGCCGCATTGTGGGTCGGCCAGGAAGCGTTTCGTGGCTGGTTCCTCACCGGTTTCCCATGGCTGTACTCCGGCTACAGCCAACTGGACGGCCCGCTCACCGGCCTGGCGCCCATGGGCGGGATGTGGCTGATTTCGTTCGCGCTGGCGCTGACGGCGGCGCTGTTGTGCAACCTGCCACGTCTGCTGGCGACCAGGCGCAACGCCTTTATTGGCGCAGGCCTGGCGTTGCTGGTCGCGCCGTGGGCAATCGGCCTGGCCCTCAAGCATCACGCCTGGACCACGCCCTCCGGCGCACCGCTGAGCGTGGCCGCGATCCAGGGCAACATCGAACAAAGCATGAAGTGGGACCCGCAACAGCTGACGGCCCAGCTCGCGCTGTACCGCGACATGAGTTTGAGTTCCAGGCCGGTTGACCTGCTGGTATGGCCGGAAACGGCGGTGCCGGTGCTCAAGGAATCCGTTGAAGGTTACCTGTCCATGATGGGCAAGTTTGCCGCCGACCGGCACACCGCGCTGATCACCGGGGTACCGATCCGCCAGGAGGTACGTCACGAAAAGCGCTATTTCAATGGCATCACCGTGGTGGGCGAAGGCGACGGCACTTATCTGAAGCAGAAGCTGGTGCCCTTCGGTGAGTACGTGCCGTTGCAGGACATGTTGCGCGGGCTGATTGCCTTCTTTGACCTGCCGATGTCGGACTTCGCCCGTGGCCCGGCCGACCAGCCTCTATTGCAGGTCAAGGGCTACCAGATTGCGCCGTTCATTTGCTACGAAGTGGTGTACCCGGAATTTGCCGCCGGCCTGTCGGCCCGCAGCGACTTGCTGCTGACCATCAGCAATGACACCTGGTTTGGTCGTTCCATCGGCCCGCTGCAGCACCTGCAAATGGCGCAGATGCGTGCCCTGGAGGCAGGTCGCTGGATGATCCGCGCCACCAACAACGGCGTTACCGCGCTGATCAACCCGTTCGGGCAGATCACCGTGCAGATTCCGCAGTTCGAGCGCGGTATTCTCTACGGCGAAGTGGTGCCGATGCACCAGCTCACGCCCTATCTGCAATGGCGCTCGTGGCCGTTGATCATTGTGTGCCTGATGCTGTTTGGCTGGGCGCTGCTGGCAGGCCGAATGTCCAAAACCGTCTAGCCGCCCCACCCAAAACCAATGTGGGAGGGAGCAAGCCCCCTCCCACATTCAGATCGGTGGTGTTACTTGTAAAACAGCCGATACCCCACCTGCCCCACTGCCTCATTCAACAAATACCCGCTCTGCCATATCGACTTGAACTCCGGCATCCAGCCACCCAGCGGCCGCGCATTGTCCACGCCGAGAAAACCCACCGGCGCCGGCAACACGGTAAAACCGGCCTTTTCAAAGCTCCACACCGAGCGCGGCATGTGCCAGGCCTGCGTCACCACCACCACCCGCTTGATACCTTCAGGCAACAGGATCGCGGCGCTCATCTGTGCGTTTTCCCAGGTGGTTCGGCTGCGTTCCTCCTTCCAGCGCACCGTGACGCCAAAATCATCCTGCATTGAAACGGCCATCAGCTCAGCCTCGCTGGGCGGCGTGTCGTAGTGCAGGCCACCGGTGGTCAGCACAGACAGGCCGGATGCCTTGGCCAATCGCGCGGCATAACGCTGGCGCTCCAGGCCGATACCGGTAGGCTGGTCCGAACCCCACGCAGGGTCACCGCGTTCGCGGCCCGAGCCCAATATCACAATGGCATCTGCGCGTTGAGCCAGAGAGGACCAGTCCTCACGGGCCAAAGGTGGCACGGTCTCCAGCGCCCGTGCGCTCCACTCCACCACCACCGGCAGGCTCATCAACCACAGCCCGCCCAACCCCAGGGCAAAGCAGCAGCCGGCCAGGCGCGGGCGTGTGCGTCGCAACCACCAGCCAAGCGCCAGCAGCAGCAAGAGAATGCCGGGCGGCAGCAACAGTTGTTTGATGAAATAGCGAATAGGCATCGAGCATCTCCATGGATGCCCGAAGCCTAAGGTGTATCAGGGTTCAGTGCCAAGCTTTACACGGGGGCGTGCATCACTTGAACCGTTCGGCCCGATGGTGTGCCGGACCGCGCCCGCGCGCTGCATCCTTGAGCCACACCACCTTTGCCGATTGTGTCGGCGCGCTCGGTGGCGGGGAAGCCACACTGCCAGGCGTCGAGCGTTCGTTTTTTTCCAGGTAAGCCTTGATCAGTTCCAGCTCTGCGCGGCTCAAGCCACGCAGCTCCAGCTCGACGGGGCGTTCATCACGCAATCGACCCGCGGTGCTGGCGGCATCCAACGCACGACCCAAGCGGTCGATCAATCCTTGGTAGACATCCGGTTTGGTTAACATTCGCTGCGATTTGACCATCCCCTCACCTCATTGAAGATAAGACTCGCTCCCCACTCAACAGCGTAGACCCGGTAGCCAGGCCTGCCTGACGCCGCGACAGACGGCCCGGCCTGCGCAATCAGGGTTTCCCTCGATAGAGTGGGGTCATGTATGCTACGGCGCTTCCTGTAACTCCACTTCCCGCAGGGTTTGGGCACGGACGCGCCGCGCATCGGTGTCGCTCAGCCTTAACGCTGCACCGAAGAGGATTAGGCCACCCCTATTCAGTTCAAAAGTAGCCATGCACGAACATTACCAGCCCCGTGAAATAGAAAATGCCGCACAAACCTTCTGGGACGCGCAAAAGTCCTTTGAAGTCAGCGAACAGCCAGGCAAGGAGACTTACTACTGCCTGTCGATGTTCCCTTACCCCAGCGGCAAGCTACATATGGGGCACGTGCGTAACTACACCATCGGCGACGTGATCTCGCGCTACCAGCGCATGCTCGGCAAGAACGTCCTGCAACCCATGGGTTGGGACGCCTTCGGCATGCCGGCGGAAAACGCCGCGATGAAGAACAACGTGGCGCCCGCCAAGTGGACCTACGAAAACATCGCCTACATGAAGACCCAGCTGCGCAGCCTGGGCCTGGCGGTGGACTGGTCCCGCGAAGTGACCACCTGCAAGCCGGACTATTACCGCTGGGAACAATGGCTGTTCACCCGCCTGTTCGAAAAAGGCGTGATCTACCGCAAGAACGGCACCGTGAACTGGGACCCGGTCGACCAGACCGTCCTGGCCAACGAGCAGGTGATCGACGGTCGCGGCTGGCGTTCCGGCGCGGTCATCGAAAAGCGCCAGATCCCGATGTACTACTTCAAGATCACCGCCTACGCCGATGAGCTGCTGTCGAGCCTCGACGATCTGCCGGGCTGGCCTGAACAGGTCAAGACCATGCAGCGCAACTGGATCGGCAAATCCAAGGGCATGGAAGTGCAGTTCCCGTACAACGTCGATTCCATCGGTGAAGCGGGCGCACTGAAAGTCTTCACCACCCGTCCAGACACTTTGATGGGCGCGACCTACGTCGCCGTGGCCGCTGAACACCCGCTGGCCACCCAGGCCGCCGAGAATAACCCCGAGCTGCAAGCGTTCATCGCCGAATGCAAAGGCGGCAGCGTGGCCGAAGCCGACGTTGCCACCCAGGAGAAAAAAGGCCTGCCGACCGGGCTGTTCGTCGAGCATCCGCTGACCGGCGAAAAACTGCCGGTGTGGGTCGCCAACTATGTGCTGATGCACTACGGCGATGGCGCTGTAATGGCAGTGCCAGCGCACGACGAGCGTGATTTCGAATTCGCCACCAAGTACAACCTGCCGATCAAGTCAGTAGTGCGTACCAGCTCCGGCGATACCAACCCGGCCCCGTGGCAAGACGCCTATGGCGAACACGGCACCCTGATCAACTCCGGCGAGTTTGATGGCCTGGACTTCGCCGGCGCCTTCGACGCCATCGAAGTAGCGCTGATCAAGAAAAACCTCGGTGCCTCGCGTACCCAGTTCCGCCTGCGCGACTGGGGCATCAGCCGCCAGCGCTACTGGGGCTGCCCGATCCCGATCATCCACTGCGACACCTGCGGCGACGTGCCGGTACCGGAAGACCAGTTGCCGGTCGTGCTGCCTGAAGACGTGGTACCCGATGGTGCTGGGTCGCCGCTGGCCCGCATGCCCGAGTTCTACGAGTGCGCCTGCCCCAAATGCGGCGCGCCGGCCAAGCGTGAAACCGACACCATGGACACCTTCGTCGAGTCCTCGTGGTACTACGCCCGTTACGCGTCGCCGCACTATGAAGGCGGACTGGTGGAAAAATCCGCAGCCGACCATTGGTTGCCGGTGGACCAGTACATCGGCGGTATCGAACACGCCATCCTGCACCTGCTCTACGCGCGCTTCTTCCACAAGCTGATGCGTGACGAAGGCCTGGTGAGTTCCGATGAGCCGTTCAAGAACCTGCTCACCCAGGGCATGGTGATCGCCGAGACCTATTATCGCCGCGAAGCCAATGGCGCCTACACCTGGTTCAACCCGGCGGACGTGGAGCTCGAGCGCGACAGCAAGGCCAAGGTGATCAGCGCCAAACTGAAATCCGACGGCCTGCCGGTGGAAATCGGCGGCACCGAGAAAATGGCCAAGTCCAAGAACAACGGCGTCGACCCGCAGTCGATGATCGACCAGTTCGGCGCCGACACCTGCCGCCTGTTCATGATGTTCGCATCGCCACCGGACATGAGCGCTGAATGGTCCGACTCCGGCGTCGAAGGCTCGCACCGCTTCCTCAAGCGCGTCTGGCGCCTGGCCCACGCCCATGTCAGCCAGGGCCTGCCCGGCAAACTGGACCTGGCCGCGCTGAGCGACGAGCAGAAAGCCATTCGCCGCAGCACCCACCTGGCCATCAAGCAAGCCGGTCAGGATGTGGGCCAGAACCACAAGTTCAACACCGCCATCGCCCAGGTGATGACGCTGATGAACGTGTTGGAAAAAGCCCCGCAAGCCACCGAGCAGGATCGCGCGCTGATTCAGGAGGGCCTGGAAACGGTTACCCTGTTGCTCGCCCCGATCACACCGCACATCAGCCATGAGTTGTGGAGCCGGTTGGGCCACAGCGAGGCAGTCATCGATGCGCGCTGGCCGGTGCAGGATGACAGCG
Source organism: Pseudomonas trivialis (assembly GCF_036864995.1). Taxonomy (NCBI): domain Bacteria; kingdom Pseudomonadati; phylum Pseudomonadota; class Gammaproteobacteria; order Pseudomonadales; family Pseudomonadaceae; genus Pseudomonas; species Pseudomonas trivialis. The sequence continues at coordinate 4,723,775 of NZ_CP142151.1, forward strand.
CGCTGGTGCAGGACACGTTGCAACTGGTCATCCAGGTCAACGGCAAACTGCGCGGGCAGATCGACATGCCCGCCAGTGCCAGCCGCGAAGAGGTTGAAGCGGCGGCGCGGGTCAACGAGAACGTGCTGCGCTTTACCGAAGGCCTGACGATCCGCAAAGTGATCGTGGTGCCGGGCAAACTGGTCAATATCGTCGCCAGCTAAATCGGATCGGGCGCAAGGCTTGAGCCTTGCGCCGAACTAAACCTTCAGGGCCTCGATAAGGCCCGCCTGGTTTCAAGGGGAGCAACAAAAATGATCAAACGCAATTTGCTGGTGATGGGCCTTGCCGTGCTGCTGAGCGCATGCGGCTTCCAGTTGCGCGGCACCGGCACCAATGAACTGGCGATCAAGGAATGGGACGTGAGCGCCCGCAACGCCTACGGCGAAACCGTGACGCAATTGCGTCAGGTCCTGGAAAGCAGCGGCGTGCACATCTACACCGGCGCGCCCTACAAGCTGTTCCTGGCCGACGAGCAAGACACCCAGCGCAACCTGAGCTACGCCAGCGCCGGCCGTGCCTCGGACATCGAGCTGAGCACCGAGCTGACCTTCGAAATCCAGGGCCGTGACAAGCTGCCATTGATGGGTGACAAGATCCAGGTACAGAAGGTCGTCAGCCACGACGGCAATAACCTGGTAGGTTCTGACTCGCAAATCATTCAGGTGCGCAAGGAAATGCGGCGTGATCTGGTCCAGCGCATGGTCCTGCGCCTGTCGCTGCTGACCCCGCAACAACTTGAGACATTGCAGCAACGCGCTGACGACAAGGCCAAGGCTGACGCCGATGCCTTGAAAGCTGCGCAAGAGTACGAAAACAACACGCCGAAACAATCGCCTGTTGAAGTCCCTGTCGAGTAAGCCAGACGGGGCGTCCCAGGCGCCCCGTTCACCCTGCCTATGAAACTCGCCCCCGCCCAACTCGCCAAACACCTGCAAGGTGGCCTTGCGCCTGTGTACATCGTCAGTGGCGATGACCCGCTTCTGTGCCAGGAGGCGGCGGACGCCATTCGCAGCGCCGCACGTCAGCAAGGTTTCGACGAACGCCAGGTGTTCAGCGCCGACGCCAGTTTCGACTGGGGTACGTTGCTGCAAGCCGGCGCCAGCATGTCGCTGTTTGCCGAAAAGCGCCTGCTGGAACTGCGCCTGCCCTCGGGCAAGCCCGGTGACAAGGGCGCGGCGGCGTTAATGGAATACTGCGCACGGCCGGCCGAGGATACGGTCCTGCTGATCAGCCTGCCCAAGCTTGACGGCAGTGCGCAGAAAACCAAATGGGGCAAGGCGCTGGTGGAAGGCGCGCAGACGCAGTTCATCCAGATCTGGCCGGTGGACAGCAACCAGTTGCCGCAGTGGATTCGTCAACGCCTGTCCCAATCGGGCCTGTCGGCGACGCAAGACGCTGTGGAGCTGATCGCAGCACGGGTCGAGGGCAACCTGCTGGCCGCCGCCCAGGAGATCGAAAAGCTCAAGTTGATGGCTGAAGACGGACAGATCACCGTCGAAACCGTGCAAGGTGCGGTGGCCGACAGTGCGCGCTTTGACGTGTTCGGGCTGGTGGACGCTATCCTCAACGGTGAGCCGGCCCATGCCCTGCGCATGCTCGAAGGCTTGCGCGGCGAAGGGGTGGAGCCGCCGGTGATTCTATGGGCCCTGGCCCGCGAACTGCGGGTACTGGCCAATATCGCCCTGCAATACAGCCAGGGCACGCCACTGGACAAATGCTTCAGCCAGGCCCGCCCACCGGTGTGGGACAAGCGCAAGCCGCTGATGAGCAAAGCCCTGCAACGGCACACGGCGCAACGCTGGGCGCAATTGTTGCTGGAGGCGCAGCGTATCGATGCGCAGATCAAGGGCCAGGCGGCGGGCTCGCCGTGGATGAGCCTGAGTCGTTTGTCGCTGTTGATGGCCGGCCAGCGCCTCACACTGCCCGCCGAATAACCCCCCCCGGCATTTTGATCTGTATTTACAATTCTCAGGCTTTACAGCCCTGACGATTCGGCCGATTATTTGCGCCGTTCCACCCATCCATCGAGAGTACTCATCATGAGCAAAAAGCCATCCAGGAATGGCCCCAACAAGGCCAAATCCATCATCGCCCAGCCACTGTTCCGCAGCCGACAGGAACGCGCCGGCAAGGGCAAAGGCAGCTACCGCCGCGAAGCCTTCCAGTCTGACAGCTGGGAGGCTTCTTACTTTCTGGCTGCCTGAAGGCAAGCGCCCCTCCGGCATGATAAGGTCTGCACTTGATTTGTAACCCCTGGACCTGTGCATGCCCTCTAGTCTTTCCCGTCGTTGGCACCTGCGCCAATTGATTGCTGCCTCCAGCCTTATTCTGCTTGTCGCCTGCGCCGAGAAACCCACCGCCGCCGACGCCCAGCCTCTGCCAAAAATCCAGACCGTGCCGGCCGTCGCGCCCGCCGTGGTTGCACCTTTGGCAGTAGACAATCTTGATATCCAGCCCACCCAGACCTTTGCCGAATGGCAAGCCGGGTTTCGCGTGGACGCGCTGAAAGCCGGGATCACACCCGCCGTCTTCGATAATGCGTTCGCCAACGTAACCCCCGACATGGCGGTGATTCGCGCCGATCGCAGCCAGCCGGAGTTTTCCCGCCCGGTGTGGGAGTACCTCGACGGTGCCCTGTCGGCGGTGCGCGTGCGCAATGGCCAGGCGCTGCTGATCAAGTATGCCGATATCCTGCAGAGCATCGAGCAACGCTATGGCGTCGACCGCCAGGCGCTGGTCTCGGTGTGGGGCATGGAGAGTAACTTCGGCGCGTTCCAGGGCAATAACTCGGTCATCCGCTCTCTAGCCACCCTGGCCTATGAGGGTCGCCGCCCTGGCTTTGCCCAGGCGCAATTGCTTGCCGCGCTGCAGATCATCCAGCATGGAGATATCCAGGCAGACCAGATGAAAGGCTCCTGGGCCGGCGCCATGGGCCAGACCCAATTTATCCCGACCACCTACAACACCCACGCCGTGGACTTCGATGGCGACGGCCGCCGCGATATCTGGAACAGCCCGGCCGACGCCCTCGCCTCTACGGCGCATTACCTGCAAAGCTCCGGCTGGCAGAAAGGCCAGCCGTGGGGCTTCGAGGTGAAACAACTACCGACCAACTTTGATTACGCCCTGGCCGACGGCAGTGTGCGCAAGAGCGTGGCCGAATGGCTGAAACTCGGCATTCAGCTGCCACCGGGGGCAAGCATGCCGCCCAACGTCGACCAACTGTCCGCCGCCCTGCTGCTGCCGGCCGGTTACCGTGGCCCGGCATTCCTGGTGCTGGATAACTTCCGCGCGATCCTCAAGTACAACAACTCCTCTTCCTACGCATTGGCGGTTGGCCTGTTGTCGGAGCGGTTTGGTGGCGGGGGTATGATTCGTGGAGACTGGCCCAAGGATGAATTGCCACTGAGCCGTTCCCAGCGCATCGACCTGCAGGCAGCACTGACCGCCAAGGGCTATGACGCGGGCAACCCGGACGGGATTATAGGCGCGAACACGCGCAAGGCGATTCGTGCGGCGCAGCAGGCATTGGGCTGGCCGGCGGATGGGTATGCGACGGTGAAGTTGCTGGAGTCTCTGCAGAACCGCTAGATTCGCTTATGGCGACTACCGTCATCGGGAGCAAGCCCCCTCCCACCTTTGAACTGTGAATACATTCAAAGTGTGGGCGCTGGCTTGCCTGCGATGAAGGCCTCACAGGTGACGACTATTTAAAGACCACATCCTGCTCCAGCACCACCCGCTGCTCCCCCGCATCCAGGCGAACCACTGCGCCCAGCGGCAACGTCAGGTTGGGATCGCAGTGCCCGCTGCGCCAGCCGGCCAGTACCGGAATGCCCAGCGGTTCGAAAGTCTGCTTTAACAGCCGCGCCAACGCCATGCTGTCCACCCCTGCCACATCCCCCACCAATACACCGGCCACCTGCGCCAGCTTGCCGACCAGGCGCAAGTGTGTCAGCAGGCGGTCGATGCGGTAGATCGGCTCGTTGATGTCCTCGATAAACAGGATGATGCCTTGCGCGTCGATTTCAAACGGCGTGCCCATCACTGCGGCGATCATCGACAGGTTTCCACCCTGCAAGCGCCCACGGGCGATGCCCGGCTCAAGGGTGGTCAGCGGGAAGGCCACCGGGTGCGCCAACTCGCTGCCAGTGCCCAGTTGGCCACGCAACAGGCTGAACAACGAGGACTCGGTGGGTGGCTGCTTGTCGCCCAGCAGATCGGCATTGAGCATCGGCCCGTGGAAGGTCACAAAGCCCGCATACCGGTTGATCGCCAGGTGCAAGGCGGTGATGTCGCTGTAGCCGACAAAGGGTTTGGGATTGGCGCGCAGCAGGCCGAAATCCAGGCTGTCGAGCAGACGCGGCGTACCGTAGCCGCCACGCAGGCAGAAGATGGCATCGATATCGGGATCAGCGAATGCGGCATGGAGGTCGGCGAGGCGGGTTTTATCACTGCCGGCGAGGTAGCCGTCGCGTTCATACACACCAGGGTAGATGCGCAGGTCGTAGCCACGATTGCGCATCCATTGTTCGGCCTTTTCGACGTCCAGCGCGGCGGGGCCGGCCGGGGCGATCAGGGCGATGGTGCCTTCGGGGCGCAATGCGGGTACGGCGGCGTTCATCCATGTTCTCCATGCAAAAAGTGGGAGGGGGCTTGCTCCCGATGGCGGTGTGACAGTCAATACATCAGGTGACTGAAACACCGCTATCGGGAGCAAGCCCCTCCCACATCGGCCCTTCCTGCAGCTCGGGCCTGCGGTGTTACTCAGCGCTCTAGGCGGAAACCAGGCTGGCCTTGACCAGTTTGGCCTGCTCGTCGGCGTGGTACGACGAACGTACCAACGGGCCCGACGCCACGTTCTTGAAGCCCATCTTGTAGCCTTCCTCGGCGAACCAGGCGAAGACGTCCGGGTGCACGAAACGCTGCACCGGCAAGTGGCTGCGCGACGGTTGCAGGTATTGGCCGAGGGTCAGCATATCGATGTCATGTTCGCGCATGCGCTTCATGACTTCGATCACTTCTTCGTCGGTTTCGCCCAGGCCCAGCATCAGGCCGGATTTGGTCGGGATGTGCGGCATCATCTGCTTGAATTTCTGCAGCAGGGTCAGCGACCACTGGTAGTCCGAACCCGGACGCGCGGCCTTGTACAGGCGCGGCACGGTTTCCAGGTTGTGGTTGAACACATCCGGCGGCTCGGCAGCGGTGATTTCCAGTGCCACGTCCATGCGGCCACGGTAGTCCGGTACCAGGGTTTCGAGCATCACGTTCGGCGACAGCTTGCGGATTTCGCGGATGCAGTCGGCAAAGTGCTGGGCACCGCCGTCACGCAGGTCGTCGCGGTCCACAGAGGTGATCACCACATATTTGAGTTTGAGGTCGGCGATGGCAATGGCCAGGCTTTGCGGCTCATTCACGTCCAGCGGCTTCGGACGGCCATGGCCGACGTCGCAGAACGGGCAGCGACGGGTGCAGATGTCACCCATGATCATGAAGGTGGCGGTGCCGCCGGAGAAGCACTCGCCCAGGTTCGGGCAGGACGCTTCTTCGCACACGCTGTGCAGCTTGTGTTTGCGCAGCAGGGCCTTGATACGGTCGACTTCCGGCGAAACCGGGATGCGCACGCGAATCCAGTCGGGTTTCTTCGGCAGTTCGGTGGTGGGAATGATCTTGACCGGGATGCGTGCAACCTTCTCGGCGCCACGCAGCTTGACGCCGGCTTCCACCTTGGCACGCGGGGCCGGGGCCGGACGCTCGGTGATATCCAGCGTCGGGATCATGGTTTGCACTGCATCAGTAGTCATAATCAGTCGATTCCGCCCGTGAGGGTCGTCTGCTCAGCATAGTCGAGGTGTTTGACGAGCTGCGCGCGCAGCCGGGCACTTACCTCGGCAAATTTAATCGGTGTGGCGTGTTCGCTCAGTTGCGTCATCGCAAGCCCCGCATAACCACAGGGGTTGATGCGACGAAATGGCGCCAGGTCCATGTCCACATTCAGGGCCAGACCATGAAAGGAACAGCCATGGCGAATGCGCAACCCCAGCGAGGCGATTTTCGCGCCGTCCACGTACACGCCGGGTGCATCGGGCTTGGCTGCGGCGCTCACGCCATAACTGGCCAGCAGCTCGATCAGGCACGCCTCCATGCGGCTCACCAGGTCGCGCACGCCAAACCCCAGCTTGCGCACATCCAGCAGCAGGTAAGCCACCAGTTGGCCGGGACCATGGTAAGTCACTTGGCCACCTCGGTCGACCTGCACCACTGGAATATCACCCGGCACCAGCAGGTGCTCGGCTTTGCCGGCCTGGCCCTGGGTGAACACCTGCGGATGCTCCACCAGCCATATTTCATCCGGGGCCGAGGTGCCGCGCTCGTTGGTGAAGCGCTGCATGGCATGCCACACGGGCTCATAGGCCATCTGGCCAAGCTCGCGAAAGCCCAGGACTGCGGGCATCACAACACCATGTGCACGAAGCCGGTGGCCCGCAGTTCACTGTTGATGTCGTAGAGCTGTTCCTGACCGGTCGCAACGATGTGCAACTGAATCGTGGTGTATTTACCGTTGGTGCTCGAACGCTCGTCCACTCGGTTGTCGTTGATCGTCGCGTGTTTACGCACGATCTCGAGGATCTTGTCCTTGTTGCCTGCACCGGTATCGCTGATCACCTTGACGGGATAGTCCGTCACCGGGAATTCGATCTTTGGCGCCTTTACTTCTTTATCGGTCATGGCAGAACAGCCTCGTAAGCGGTAAGCCGTGGCGACGGGCAAAGCCCCGCGTCGGATCAACGCAGGGCTTTGCAGGTGCACACAATCAGTTGAACAAGCCGTAGAAGAACAGACGGATGCTATCCCACACGCGGCGGAAGATACCACCTTCGTCGACGGCGTCCAGCGCGATCAGGTCGGCGCTGTGCACCACCTTGTCGTCCAGCTTCACTTCGACTTTACCGATCACATCGCCCTTGGCGATAGGCGCAACCAGTTGCGGGTTCATGGTCATGCTGGCAGCCAGCTTCTTCAGTTGGCCTTTAGGCATGGTCAGCGTCAGGTCGTCGGCCAGGCCGGCCTTGACCTGGGAGGTCGCGCCCTTCCACACCGGTGCGGTCGCAAGCTCGGTGCCCTTCTGGTAGAAGGTCTGGGTTTCGAAGAAACGGAAGCCGTAGGTCAGCAGCTTTTGCGTCTCGGCCGCACGGGCCTGCTCGCTGTTGGTACCGAACACTACGGCGATCAGGCGCTGGCCATCACGTACAGCGGACGACACCATGCAGTAACCGGCTTCGTCGGTGTGGCCGGTTTTCAGGCCATCGACGGTCTTGTCACGCCACAGCAACAGGTTGCGGTTGGGCTGTTTGATGTTGTTCCAGAAGAATTCCTTCTGGGAGTAGATCGCATAGTGCACCGGGTCGACGCGGATGATCGCGCGGGCCAGGATCGCCATGTCGTGAGCCGACGAATAGTGCTCAGGGTTCGGCAGGCCGGTCGGGTTCATGAAGTGGCTGTTGGTCATGCCCAGGTCGCCGGCGGTCTTGTTCATCATGTCAGCGAACGCGTCTTCGCTGCCGGCGATGTGTTCGGCCAGGGCCACGCTGGCGTCGTTACCCGACTGGATGATAATGCCATGCAGCAGGTCGCTCACGGTGACTTGCGAGCCAACCTTGATGAACATCCGCGAACCGCCGGTACGCCAGGCGTTTTCGCTGACGGTGACCGGATCGTTCTCGCCGATCTGGCCGCGACGGATTTCCAGGGTCGCGATGTAGGCGGTCATCAGCTTGGTCAGGCTGGCAGGCGGCAGGCGCACGTCACCGCCGTTCTCGACCAGCACGTTGCCGCTGGCGGCATCCATGAGGACCCAGGCCTTGGCGGCCAGTTGCGGGGAAGCCGGCACCATTTCAACCGCCCAGGCGGCCGGGGTGATGATCAGCGAGATAAGCAGGCACGTGCGTTTGGCTAAGGTGGTGATGTTCATCCGTCTCTCGAAATTGCGTATGGAAACTTGCCCTCGCGGGCAAAACTTATTCAGACAGCCCGTTGCCAGACTGTCGCGTGTTCGATTGCCCGCTCACCCCTTGCCCCTGGGTTTTTGTTGTTCAACGAGCCAGCAACCAGGGTTCGAGCCCCGCAGGAGCCTGAACCTTCAATCGGGATTATTCGGCGGTGACCAGCTTGGGCTGCCCCAGGTTGGCCAGGCGTACGCTGTTCTGCACCTTCGCGACCTCGCTCGGCGAGCCGATCGGGCCCATGCGTACACGGTGCAGGGTCTGCTGGTTACGCACGATGGAGCTGATGAATACCGGTGCGTTGACCATGCCGCTGAGCTTGGACCTTAACAGTTCTGCCGCATCCGGGTTGGCGAAAGCGCCCACCTGCAGGAATTGCCCGCCGGCCATGGACGCGCCCGGTGCGGCATGGGGCACGACCACGGTGTCCGGGGCGTGCTGCGCAGGCGGTGGTGTCCATTGTTCGATCTTGCCGGTGGAGGCGGTCACTTGCGGCTGCACGGTGCGCGGCTCGTTGAGCATCAACGGCGCCGGCTTGCCACGCTGGGCCCAGTATTGGGCCGGGTCGATGCCTTCGACCTTGACCCGCGCAGTGCCGGTTTCGGCATAGCCGAGTTTCTTCGCGGCGGCGTAGGACAGGTCGATGATGCGGTCGGAATAGAACGGCCCACGGTCGTTGACCCGCAGGATCACCGTGCGGTTGTTGTCCAGGTTGGTCACCCGCACATAGCTGGGCAGCGGCAATGTCTTGTGGGCCGCGCTCATGCCGTACAGGTCATAGACCTCGCCATTGGCGGTGTTCTGACCGTGGAACTTGGTGCCGTACCAGGACGCCGTGCCCGACTGGACGTAGGTTTTGGAGTCCTGCAGCGGGAAGTAATTCTTGCCCAGCACGGTGTAGGGGTTGGCCTTGTAGGGACCGGTGTGCAGGGTCGGCGTGGCATCCGGGATCTTCGACACATCCACGTCCCACCAAGGCGCGCCGTCTTTGTGTGCGCGATTGATGTCCAGGCCCGGCTGGGCGCGCACAATCGCGCCACCGGCCTTGGGCAAGGGCCCACGGCTGGTGGGGGTGGACGTGGAACAACTGACAACCAGCAAGGACAACGCGGCAAACGCCACCAGCTTGAGCGGTTTATGGAACGGCGATGCCCGCATTACTTGGTGCCCCGTGCTTGGACCAGCATGTCTGACAGCTGATGCACGGCCATGGCGTACATCACACTGCGGTTATAACGCGTGATTGCGTAAAAATTCTGCAGGCCCATCCAGTATTCAGGACCCTTTTCGCCTTCAAGGCGGAACGCCGTTACCGGCAGATCATCGCCGGGCGCATTCTGACTCGACCAGCCCAGCGCCCGCAACTCCCCAACGGTCTTGACCGGTTCGATGCCTTGAGTCAAACCTTCGTCGGCGCGTTCGCCGCTGACGTCGGCGCGCAACACCACGGGTTCGCCGGCCACCCAGCCATGGCGCTTGAAGTAGCTGGCCACACTGCCGATGGCGTCGTCCGGGTTGCTCCAGATATTGATGTGGCCATCGCCGTCAAAATCCACCGCATAGGCGCGAAAGCTGCTCGGCATGAATTGCGGCAGGCCCATGGCACCGGCGTAGGAACCCTTGAGGGTCAGCGGGTCGACCTGCTCTTCGCGGGCCAGCAGCAGAAATTCGCGCAGCTCCTTGCGGAAGAAGTCGGCGCGCGGCGGGTAATCGAAGCCCAGGGTCGACAAGGCATCGATCACCCGATAATTGCCGGTATTGCGCCCGTAGAAGGTTTCGATGCCGATGATCGAGACAATCACTTGGGCTGGCACGCCGTACTCCTGCTCGGCACGAGCCAGTACCGCCTCGTGCTGACGCCAGAAGTCCACGCCCCTGGCCACGCGGGCATCGGTGAGGAACATCGGGCGATATTCCTTCCACTGCTTCACGCGTTCGGCCGGGCGCGAGATGGCGTCGAGGATCGCCTGCTTCTTCTGCGCCTCCCGGAACACGCCCATCAGCTGTTCACCGGCGAAACCGTAGTCGCGGGTCATTTCGCCGACAAATTCGGCGACCTGGGGAGAGCCATCGTAGTCACCGGCCTGCGTCTCCTGCGATGCACCGAGCAGCCCGATCAGGCCCATCCAGGATGCATGCCGAGTCGCCCAGCCGCGCATTACTTGCATTGACATCTTCACCTTATTCAAACCTGTGCGATCCATTTGCGATGCGTATGAATCGACATCAAAACCCCAAACGCTGACAGCAATGTCACCAGCGAAGTTCCGCCGTAGCTAATGAACGGCAACGGCACCCCAACCACCGGCAGCAGGCCACTGACCATACCGATGTTGACGAAAACGTAAACAAAAAAAGTCATGGTCAAGGCGCCGGCGAGCAATTTGCCGAACAGCGTCTGCGCCTGCGCAGTGATCACCAGGCCCCGCCCGATCAGCAGCAAATAGATCAGCAGCAGCGCGCAGATGCCCACCAGGCCGAACTCTTCGCCCAGCACCGCGATAATGAAGTCGGTGTGGCTTTCGGGCAAAAAGTCCAGATGCGACTGGGTGCCCAGCAACCAGCCCTTGCCAAACACACCACCGGAACCGATGGCGGCCTTCGACTGGATAATGTTCCAGCCGGTGCCCAGCGGATCGCTTTCCGGGTCGAGGAACGTGAGGATCCGCTGCTTCTGATAGTCGTGCATGAAGAAGAACCACATCGCCACCGCCACCGGCACCGCAGCCGCCAGCACGCTGAGGATCCAGCGCCAGCGCAGGCCACCCATGAACAGCACGAAGGCGCCGCCGGCGAGGATCAGCAACGAGGTGCCGAGGTCGGGCTGGCGCACGATCAGGATAAACGGGATGCCGATCAGGATCAGGCTGATGCCCACGTGTTTGAGTTGCGGCGGCAAGGTGCGTTTGGACAAATACCAGGCAATGGTGGCCGGCATCAGAATCTTCATGAATTCCGACGGCTGGAAGCGAATCACCCCGGGAATGTTGATCCAGCGTGTCGCGCCCATGGCGTTGTGGCCCATCACATCCACCACCACCAGCAGCAACACCCCGGCCACATACCCCAGCGGTACCCAGCGCGCCATGAAGCGTGGCTCCAACTGCGCGATCACCACCATCGACAACAGGCCTAGGCCGAACGAGGACGCCTGCTTGATCAGCAGGTCCCAGTCCTTGCCGCTGGCCGAATACAGCACGAACAGGCTGCCGGCCGCCAGGGTCAGCAGCAGGATCAGCAGCGGGCCATCAATGTGCATGCGCTGCAGCAACGTCGCGCGACGACGCATCACGTCCTCGCTGGAGAGGATGCGGTCAAAATTACTCTTCACGGGCCGTCACCTCGGGGGTTGAAGGGGGGCCGCCATACTCGGGCTTGAGCCTGCCGTCGTCGGCCAGCAGCCAGGCGTCCATGATCTGACGCACCACCGGCGCAGCCACACCGGAGCCGGATTCGCCGTTCTCGACCATCACCGCCACCACGATTTTTGGCGCATCGGCCGGGGCAAAGCCGACAAACAAGGCGTGGTCACGGTGACGCTCCTGGACCTTGCTGCGGTCATACTTTTCGCCCTGCTTGATCGCCACCACCTGCGCCGTGCCACTCTTGCCGGCAATGCGGTACTGCGCGCCAAGCGCGGCCTTGCGCGCGGTGCCACGTGCGCCGTGCATCACCTGCTGCATGCCGTGATTGACCTTGGCCCAGTCAGACGGGTCGCGCAGCACGATGTCGGGGATCGGGTTTTCATCCACTGGCTTTTCGCCTTCGATGGTCCGGGCCAGGTGCGGGCGGTTCCAGATGCCTTTGTTGGCCACCAATGCGGTGGCCTGAGCCAGTTGCAGCGGTGTGGCCTGCATGTAGCCCTGGCCGATGCCGAGAATCAGGGTTTCACCCGGGAACCACGCCTGGCGACGAGTCGCGCGCTTCCATTCACGCGACGGCATCAGGCCGGGGGATTCTTCGAACATGTCCAGGGAGACTTTCTGACCGAGGCCGAACTTGCCCATGTAGGCCGCCAGACGGTCGATCCCCAGCTTGTGGGCCAGGTCGTAAAAGTAGGTGTCGTTGGAGCGCATGATCGCGGTGTCCAGGTCGACATAGCCGTCACCGGTGCGGTTCCAGTTGCGATATTTGTGGTCGTAGTTGGGCAGCATGTAGTAGCCCGGGTCGTACACACGACTGGAGGCGGTGACCACACCCGCGTCCAGGCCGGCAATCGCCACCGCCGGCTTGATGGTCGAGCCGGGCGGGTACAGGCCGCGCAGCACGCGATTGAACAGCGGTCGGTCGATGGAATCACGCAACTCGGCGTAAGCCTTGAAGCTGATGCCGGTCACGAACAGGTTGGGGTCGAAGCTCGGCTGGCTGACCATCGCCAGCACCTCGCCAGTGTTCGGGTCGAGGGCCACCACCGCGCCGCGTCGCCCCCCCAGAGCCATTTCGGCGGCTTCCTGCAGCTTGATGTCCAGGCTCAGCACGATGTCCTTGCCGGGCACCGGGTCGGTGCGCTTGAGCACGCGCAGCACGCGGCCTCGCGCGTTGGTTTCGACTTCTTCGTAACCCACCTGGCCGTGCAGCTCGGGCTCGTAGAAGCGCTCGATGCCGGTTTTGCCGATGTGGTGGGTGCCGCTGTAATTGACCGGATCGAGGCTTTTGAGCTCTTTCTCGTTGATGCGGCCCATATAGCCGACGGAGTGGGCAAAGTGCGGCCCCTGCGGATAATGACGCACCAGCTGCGCCACCACTTCCACGCCGGGCAGGCGGAACTGGTTCACCGCGATGCGCGCGATCTGCTCTTCGGTCAGCTCGAACAGAATCGGCACCGGCTCGAACGGCCGGCGCCCCTGCCTCATGCGTTTTTCGAAGATCACCCGGTCTTCCGGCGTCAGTTGCAGCACCTCGACGATCACATCGAGCACCTGCTGCCAGTCGCCGGAACGTTCGCGGGTCATGCTCAGGCTGAAACTGGGGCGGTTATCGGCAACCACCACGCCGTTGCGGTCGAAAATCAGCCCACGGGTCGGCGGGATCGGCTGCACATGCACCCGGTTGTTTTCCGACAGCGTGGAGTGATAGTCGTACTGGATCACCTGCAGGAAATACAGGCGCGCGACCAGCACGCCGATCAGCCCAACCACCAGAAAAGCACCAAACACAACCCGAGCGCGTACCAGACGTGCGTCTTTCTCGTGGTCCTTGATGCGGATCGGCTGAGTCATCGGGCGCGGCGCAGATTATTTGTGGTAAGGGTGCCCGGACAGGACTGTCCAGGCGCGATACAGCTGTTCACCGATCAGAATCCTTACCAACGGGTGCGGCAACGTCAGCGCCGACAGCGACCAGCGCTGATCGGCCCGCGCACAGACTTCCGGCGCCAGCCCTTCAGGACCACCGACCATGAAGTTGACCGTGCGCGAGTCCAGACGCCAGCGGTCCAGTTCCACCGCCAGTTGCTCGGTACTCCAGGGTTTGCCGTGCACTTCGAGGGTGACGATGCGCTCGTTGGGGCCGACCTTGGCCAGCATGGCCTCGCCTTCCTGACGGATAAAGCGCGCCACGTCGGCATTCTTGCCCCGGGTGTTGAGCGGGATTTCCACCAGCTCAAGCGACAGCTCGGCGGGCAGACGCTTGGCATACTCATGCCAGCCTTCTTCCACCCACTTGGGCATGCGTGAACCGACAGCGATCAGACGCAGGCGCACAGCCGTTCCTTATTCCTGGTCTTTGTTGAGCTTGTCGAAGTGCGCGTGGCCCACTTCCGGGCTGTGGTGCTTGCCATCGGCGGCACGGCTCTGCTCGGCGCCTTTCCACAGACGCTCCAGGTCGTAGAACTGGCGGGCGTTGGAGGTCATCATGTGAACGATTACGTCGTCCATGTCCAGCAGCACCCAGTCGCTGTCGCCCTTGCCTTCTTCACCCAATGGCTTGACGCCCTGGGCTTTGACGGCTTCGCGGACCTTGTCCAGCATCGCGCCGATCTGGCGGTTGGAGGTACCCGTGGCGATGATCATGTAGTCGGTGATGCTTTGCTTGTCGCGCACGTCCAGCACCTGGATATCCTGGGCCTTCACGTCCTCGAGCGCGGCAACCGCGACTTTCACCAGCTCTTCGCCAGCCAGCTCCGGGCCAACGTGGGCTTCAACCGGCAGCGGGGCGCTTTTGAAGGTGCCTTTGCGCTTAACTTTGCTTACGTCTTTGTTCGTCATAAAAAACTCGTTTTGCTCATATGTTCGGGCGCTTGCTGCACGACGGTTCGTGCGGTCAAGCGCGCCTTTTCAGTTCGACGCACGGTAAAGCCCGTGCGCATCGATGTAGGCCAGGACCGCGTCAGGCACCAGGAAACGTACCGACTTCCCGCTGGCCAGCAGTTGACGGATCTGGGTGGCAGACACCGCAAGCGGGGTCTGCCAGACGAATGCAATATTCCCGTTCGGCCCGGTCAGGGCCAAGGGGTCACTTACCGACCGCGCGGCCAGCAGGTTGCGCAGGGCATCCGGCGGTTCGCTGTCGGCATCCGGGCGTTGCAGCACCAGGATGTGGCAATGCTGGAGGAGTTCCTCCCAGCGATGCCAAGAGGGCAGGCCGCAAAATGCGTCCCAGCCCAAAAGCAGAAACAACTGGTCATCTGCGGCCAACTCGGCGCGCATCAGCTCCAGGGTGTCGACAGTGTAGGACGGTTTATCGCGCTTGAGCTCGCGGTCGTCCACCACCAGCGGTGCGATGCCCTCAACTGCCACGCGCACCATTTCCAGACGCTGCTGCGGCGACACCTGCGGCATGTCGCGATGGGGCGGCCGCGCGTTGGGCATCACCCGCATCTCGTCCAGCCCGAGCGCATCGGCAACCTCAAGTGCACTGCGCAAATGGCCAATGTGCACGGGGTCGAAGGTGCCACCGAGCAGCCCGATGCGTTTAGCCATCAAGTGCGCACGTGACCGTCGCCGAACACTACGTACTTCTCGCTGGTCAGGCCTTCCAGGCCGACCGGGCCGCGTGCGTGGAGCTTGTCGGTGGAGATGCCGATCTCCGCGCCCAGGCCATATTCGAAGCCGTCGGCAAAGCGCGTCGAGGCGTTGATCATCACCGACGCGGAATCCACTTCGGTAAGAAAACGCCGGGCATCGCTGAAATGCTCGGAGACAATCGCGTCGGTGTGCCTGGAGCCGTATTTATTGATGTGTTCGATGGCCTGGTCCAGGTCGTCGACGATGCGGATCGACAGGATCGGCGCCGTGTACTCGGTGTACCAATCTTCTTCGGTGGCCTCGATCACGTCCGCGCCCAGCAGCGCAAGGGTGCGCTCGCAACCGCGCAGTTCCACGCCCTTGTCACGGTAGATGGCAGCCAGCGGCGGCAGCACGCGCTCGGCAATGCCGGCGTGCACCAGCAGCGTCTCCATGGTGTTGCACGGGGCGTAGCGATGGGTCTTGGCGTTGTCGGCGATGCGGATCGCCTTGTCGAGGTCGGCGGCCACGTCGATGAACACGTGGCACACGCCGTCCAGGTGCTTGATCACCGGCACCTTGGCCTCGCGGCTGACACGCTCGATCAGGCTCTTGCCACCGCGTGGCACGATCACGTCGACGAACTCCGGCATGGTGATCAACGCGCCGACGGCCGCGCGGTCGGTGGTTTCCACCACCTGCACCACTTCGGCGGGCAGCTCGGCCACGGCCAGGCCCTGCTGGATGCACGCGGCAATGGCACGGTTGGAATGGATCGCCTCGGAACCGCCGCGCAGGATGGTGGCGTTACCGGACTTGAGGCACAGGCTCGCGGCGTCAATGGTCACGTTCGGGCGCGACTCGTAGATGATGCCGATCACGCCCAGGGGCACGCGCATCTTGCCGACCTGGATGCCGGACGGCAGGTAGCGCATATCGCGGATTTCACCGATGGGGTCAGGCAGCTTGGCCACCTGACGCAGGCCTTCGATCATGTCGTCGATACGTGCCGGGGTCAGCGCCAGGCGGTCCAGCAGGGCCGGTTCCAGGCCATTGGCGCGGCCGTTGGCCAAATCCTGTTCGTTGGCGGCGGCAAGTTCTGCGCGCGCGGCATCCAGCGCATCGGCGGCGGCCAGCAGGGCACGGTTCTTCTGCGCAGTGCTCGCACGGGCGATCAACCGCGAGGCCTGGCGGGCTGCGCGACCCAGGCGGGTCATGTAGTCGAGAACGGACTCAGTCATGGTCAGAGAGACTTGGCCAAAGAGGAAAGCGGCAGATTATAGCTGTGACGCCGCCCGACTGACAGCGGTGAGGGGCGGATGGTCGAAATGAACTGTAAAAAACGGGTGTTCAGCGGTAATTAAGCGGGGAGTTGTTATTATTCGGTCACATTTACCTGCACTCCCCTGATCTCCTATGCCCAGTGTGACCCCGCAACTCCCCGCAAGCGCCCTGCCCGACCGCTTCTTCGACCGTGACGCGCAATTGCTCGCACGGGATCTGCTCGGAAAAGTCATACGCCATCGCGTGGGCGATCTCTGGCTTTCTGCGCGAATTATTGAAACCGAAGCCTATTACGTGGCCGAAAAAGGCAGTCACGCTTCACTTGGCTACACAGAAAAGCGTAAGGCTTTGTTTCTGGATGGTGGCCATATCTACATGTATTACGCCCGGGGCGGCGATTCGCTGAACTTCAGCGCCCATGGCCCGGGCAACGCGGTGCTGATCAAGTCGGCCTATCCGTGGGTGGACGAGATATCCGGCCCCGCCAGCCTGGCGCAAATGCTGCTCAACAACCCGAACCCCGACGGCAGCCCGCGCGCCTCGCAAAAACTCTGCGCCGGCCAGACGCTGCTGTGCAAGGCGCTGGGGCTGAAGGTGCCGATGTGGGACGCCAAGCGGTTCGACCAGGAACTGCTCTATGTGCAGGACGTGGGGCAGACGCCCACGCAGATTATCCAGACCACCCGCCTGGGCATCCCGAGCGGGCGCGATGAGCACTTGATGTACCGTTTCGTCGATGCAGGCTATGCGCCTTATTGCACGCGGAACCCGCTGCGACGTGGCCAGGTCGAAGGCCGGGATTATTTTTTGATTTGAGCCGACCGGGCATGAGCGCTTATGTCGCCGCAGCCCTTTCTGGGAGCGGGCTTGCCTGCAAAGGCGGTATCCAGCAAACATTGATGTTGACTGACCCACCGCTTTCGCGGGCAAGCCCGCTCCCACAGGGGGTCTTCAGTGTTGCGCATTACGTAGTGCATAGAGGGAGTGGAGTGTATGGGCCAATGGCTCGATAGCATTACCGGCTGGCTGACCGTGAATCCGCAGTGGCTGGCCGTGGCGGTGTTTATCGTCGCGTGCGTGGAGTGTCTGGCGATTGCCGGGTTGATCGTGCCGGGCACGGTATTGCTGTTCGCCATTGCCGCGCTGGCCGGCAGCGGCGCGCTGTCGCTGAGCGAGACGTTGCTGCTGGGCTTTCTCGGCGGGCTGCTGGGCGACGGCGTCTCCTACTTTCTGGGCCGACACTTCCACCAGAACATCCGGCGCCTGCCCGGCTTGCGTCACCACCCGGAATGGATGAACGGCGCCGAAACCTACTTCCACAAATACGGCATCGCCAGCCTGCTGGTCGGACGCTTCATCGGCCCCTTGCGCCCGATGCTGCCAATGGTCGCCGGCATGTGCGACATGCCCTTTCCGCGCTTCGCCGCCGTGAGTGTTGTCGCGGCGACCGGCTGGTCGGTGGCCTACCTGCTGCCGGGCTGGGCGACCGGCGCCGCATTCCGTCTGCCACTGCCGGAAGGCTTCTGGCCGGAGGCGGCAGTCGTGGCCGGGTGCCTGGCCGTTTTGCTGGGCCTGAGCTTGAACAGCAGCCTGCGCGGCCATCGTCGCGCAACGCTGTGGATCGGCTGCGCGAGCCTGGTGCTGCTGATCGCAGTGTTTATCGGCTACCCACACCTCAATCACTTCGATCAGGGCCTGAGCGCGCTGGTGCAGGAGCATCGCAGCGCGTGGCTGGACGAGGTAATGGTGCGGGTCACGCAGTTGGGCGAGTTCAAAAAGATGTTCGTCGCCAGCGCCGTATTCACCGGCCTGCTGTTGCTGCTGCGGCAGTGGCGCCATGCGCTGTTTGTCGGCGCCACGCTGGCCGGCGCGGCGGTGATCAATACCGGCACCAAGCTGTTTTTCGCCCGTGGCCGCCCGGAAATTCTCACCGACCCGCTCACCAGCTTCAGCATGCCCAGCGGCCACGCGTCCGGCGCCTTCGCGTTTTTCCTCGCGTTGGCGGTGCTGGCAGGGCGCGGCCAGCCTACGCGGCTGCGCCTCACCTGGATGCTGATGGGCTGCATTCCGGCCGCCTTCATCGCGTTGTCACGGGTATACCTTGGCGCTCACTGGCCCTCGGATATCCTCGCCGGCACGCTGCTGGCCATGACCGTCTGCGCATTCAGCCTCACGGCCAGCGAATACCGCAGCCCGCTGCCGGCCATGTCGCGCAGGATCTGGTGGCTGCTGCTGCCGGCGCTGGTGGCGGTGATGAGCTTTATCGCCCTCACCGGCACGTCCCACGCCTTGCTGCGCTATGCCTATTGAGTGAACAGTTCGCCCTGCAACTCGTCGAGCAGCATCTGGATCGCATCCAGGCGCTGCTGCGGATCGTCGATTTGCAGCAGGTCGATCTTGTCCGCCTCGGTGAACGGCAATAAATACGCGAGCTGATTACCCAGCGCCTGCTGGCCCTCGGCATTGCCGCCCATGTCCAGGGAAGCAACCATCGGGTGCTCGGCCAAGGCCTGGAGCAGGGCCAGCAGGTCGGCGTCCTCTTCTTCGAGCGGCAAGTCCGGTTGCTCGTCCAGCCATTGCACGTCGGCCACCAGCAACTGATCTTTCTGTACCCCCGCTTCACGTACGCGAAATCTGCGCCCGCCTTCGACGCGAATCCCCAGCAGGCCATTGTCCTGCTGCTTGAAGTCGCGAATCAACGCCTCGCAGCCGATCAGCGCGTAGCCGTCCGGCGCCATGCCGACTTCCCGGCCGTCAAGGATGCACACCACGCCGAAGCTTTCGCCCTTTTTCATGCAGCGGCTGATCATGTCCAGGTAGCGCGCCTCGAACAGTTGCAGGTCGAGGGTGCAGCCGGGGAACAGCACGGTGTTGAGCGGGAACAGCGCCAGACTCATAAAGGTTTCCTTACATACCTGGGTTTAAACAATCACCGACACGGCCAACGGCAAAAACACCGCCGTGGCCACGCCCATCAGACTCATGGCCAGCGCCGCAAACGCGCCGCACTCTTCACTTTCCTGCAGGGCCACCGAGGTGCCCACGGCGTGGGCGGTCATGCCCAGCGCCATGCCGCGCGCCTCGGGGCTGTGCACACCCAGGCGCGTCAGGTAGGCCGGGCCGATCATGGCGCCGACCACGCCGGTAATCAGCACAAACACTGCCGCCAGCGCCGCCACGCCGCCGATCTGCTCGGCCACCAGCATGGCAATCGGCGAGGTCACCGACTTGGGCGCCATGGTCATCAGCATCCGGTGTTCGGCACCGAACCACTCGCCCAGCAACAGACACAGGCCAGTGACCAACACACCGCCCAACACCAACACCGTAAAAATCGGCCAGAACAATTGGCGAATCCGCCGCAGGTTCAGGTAGAGCGGCACCGCCAGCGCCACCGTGGCAGGGCCCAGCAGGATGCCCATGATCTCGGTGCTCTTGCGGTATTCGGCGTAGCTGAGGCCGCAGGTGAGCAGCACGCCGATCACCAGCAACATGGAGACCAGCACCGGCTGCAGAAAGATCCAGCGGGTTTTCTCGAACCCGGCCAGCACCAATTGATAGGCGCCCAGAGTAATGCCGATGCCGAACAGCGGGTGATGGATGACGGACGTCCACGCGCCGTGCCAGTCGACAGTCATTGACCCTTCTCCTTGCGCTTGACCATCTGCTGCATCAGCACTCCGACAAAGCCCATGGCGATCACGAGCGATAACACCAGCGCGCCGATGATGGCCCAAAAGTCGGCGGCAATCTCCCCGGCGTACACCATCACGCCCACGGCGGGAGGCACCAGCAGCAGCGGCAGGTAGCGCAACAGGCTGCTGGCCGCCAGGCTCAAGGGCTCGCCGACTTCGCCGCGCCAGATCAGAAAGCCCAGCATCAGCAACAGGCCGATAATCGGCCCCGGCAATACCGGCAACAGCAAATGATTGAGCGCGGTGCCGATCAATTGGAACAGCACCAGCCAGGTCAGGCCCCGTAACAACATCCACTTTCTCCCCCGTCAAAGCTCGCCCGCATTATAAGCACGTCAGGTCTATACACCGGCATTCGCCATAAGCATGGTGGATTGACCGGGCGCAGGGGCCGTGATGATCTACATTGGTTCTCTGCAATCCGGAAAAATGCCCCGATTACCGGGCGGATAAAAACTGCTGAACCAAGGAGAGACGCAATGCCCTATGTACCTGTAGCGCAGCTCAAAGATCATGTCGGCAAGGAACTGGGACGTTCCGAATGGCTCACCATCGACCAGGCCCGTATCAACCTGTTCGCAGAGGCCACGGGCGATCATCAGTTCATCCACGTCGACCCGGTCAAGGCCGCGCAGACCCCGTTCGGCAGCACCATCGCCCACGGCTTTCTGTCGCTGTCGCTGATTCCCAAACTGATCGAAGACATCCTGATCGTGCCCGAAGGCTTGAAAATGGCGGTCAATTATGGCCTGGACAGCGTGCGCTTCATCCAGCCGGTGAAAGTCGACTCAAAGGTGCGTCTGGCGGTCACCCTGACCGATGTCACCGAGAAAAAGCCCGGCCAGTGGCTGCTCAAGGCCACCTGCACCCTGGAAATCGACGGCCAGGAAAAACCTGCCTACATTGCCGAGTCGCTGTCGCTCTGCTTCGTGTAAGGCCCTGCCTGTGGTGAGGCGCTAAACCTTGCCACAGCGTATGTAAATTTATGTATCAAACTCTCGGCTGCGGCATACTCGGCGCTCAATTATCCGGATCCCGCTATGCGCCCACTCGCCCCCCTTGCCCTTGCCCTGTTGCTCACCGCCTGCGGAGACGGCGAATCGCTGTTGCCGCCCGATGCGCGTCTGCCCGATGGGGGTCGTTACCGTGGCGATGTGGTCAATGGCCTGTTGCAAGGCCAGGGCCGTGTCGACTACCCCAACGGCAGCTGGTATGCCGGTGCGTTCGACAAGGGCCAGTGGCACGGCCAGGGCGAATGGCATGGCAGCAACGGCGAAGTCTATAAGGGCGAGTTCCAACAGGGCCTGTTCGATGGACAGGGCAGCCTGACCACTGCCGGCAGCCAATACGTGGGCGGTTTCAAGAACGGTCGCCGCAACGGCGAAGGCACCCTCAAAGAGGGGCAGATGACCTATCGCGGCGAGTTCCTCGACGACCAGTATTCAGGCCTCGGTCGCCTGGAGCTGGCCGACGGCAGCCAGTACCAGGGCCAGTTCGACCACGGCAAGCCGAACGGCGAAGGCCAGCGCAACGACGACAGCGGCAACCAGTTCAGCGGCCGTTTCGTCGATGGTCAGTTGGAAGGCAACGGCACGTTCAACAGCGCCGACGGCGACATCTACGTAGGCCAGTTCAAACAGAACCAGCTCAACGGCAAGGGCCGCTACGAAAACGCTGACGGCGATGTGTGGATCGGCGAATTCAAGGAAGGCGCCTTGAGCGGTAAGGGCGAGTTGATCGGTGTGGACGGCAGCCACTATGTGGGCCAGTTCAGCGATTGGCGCTTTACCGGCGAAGGCCGTCTGAACCTCACGGACGGCAGCTTCTATATCGGCGGGTTCGACAGCGACAATTATCAAGGTCGCGGCACGCTGGTGCTCACCGACGGCACCGTGCAGGCCGGCACCTGGGTCAATGGCCTGCGCGTGCGAGACGCCGACGGCAAGCTGTTGCCCGACCCGCTGGAAATCGGCGTACTCGCCCAGGGCCGTTTGCTCAACGAGGCGCTTGCCGCAGTGCCCGCCTCCACACCCGCCGTGGAGCTGTACACCCTGGCCGTGGCTGGCGACGGCAAGCAAAGCGTGTTCCTGCGCGAAGCCGATTACGTCAGCAACATGCTCGCCACGCGCTTCGGCGCCCGTGGGCAGATTCGCCTGGTCAACCATCGCGACCACATCACCGACCGCCCCCTGGCCACCCGCGAAAGCCTGCGCCGCGCGGTGCAGACCCTGGCCGAACGCAGCGGGCCGGAAGACCTGGTGTTTATCTACCTGACCAGCCACGGCACCCACGAACATGAACTGGTGCTCGACCAGCCGCGCATGGAGCTGGCCGACCTGCCCGCCGACGAACTGGCCGCCGTGCTCACCCCGCTGCAAAACCGCGACAAGATCATCGTGATTTCCGCCTGCTATTCCGGCGGCTTCATTCCGGCGCTGAAGGACGAACACACGTTGATCATGACCGCTTCGCGGGCCGATCGCGTGTCGTTCGGTTGTTCCGAGGAAGCCGACTTCACCTACTTCGGCGATGCTCTTTTCGCACAGGCTTTTAACCAGACCGACGATTTGCAGCAAGCCTTCAAACTGGCGCAACTGCACGTGACCGAGCGCGAGCAGGCGGACAACTTCGAAGCCTCCGAACCGCAGATCTGGGCGCCCAAGGGGGTGATCGCCCACTGGCAACTCTTACGCAAACAGCAGGCACGAAAGGCGCTCGAAAGCGTCTCAATGAATAGCAAGGAAGCCAAAGGCAACTAAGCTGTAACGTGTAATAAGGGGGAAACACCATGTACCTGACACCTCAGCATATCCTGCTCGCAGGCGCCTCGGGCCTTACCGGCGAACACCTGCTGGACCGCCTGCTCAACGAACCCACCGTCAGCCGCGTACTGGCGCCGAGCCGCAAACCACTTGCCGAACATCCGCACCTGGAAAACCCGGTGGGCGAACCGGCTGTGGTTCTGCCACAGCTAAGCGGCCAGGTGGATATCGCGTTCTGCTGTTTGGGCACCACCATCAAGAAGGCCGGCTCCGAAGCGGCCTTTCGCGCCGTCGACCTGGACATGGTCGTGGCCTTTGCCAAACGCGCGCGGGAACTGGGCGCGCGGCACCTGATCGTGATCAGCGCGATTGGCGCCGACCCGAAATCTTCGGTGTTCTACAACCGCGTCAAAGGCGAAATGGAGCAGGCACTGAAGGCGCAGGACTGGCCGCAATTGACCATCGTGCGGCCCTCGCTGCTGCTGGGGGACCGACTGGAACCGCGTCTGGCCGAACAACTGGCCGGGCCGTTGTCGCGTTTGATTCCAGGCAAGTACCATGGCATCGAAGTGTGCGACCTGGCTCGGGCCATGTGGCGCCTGGCTCTGGAGGAACAGAATGGGGTGCGGGTGGTGGAGTCCGATGAGTTGCGCAAACTCGGCAAGTAACCGCTCTTATCAACAAAAAATAACGTGCTGATTTAATCAGGCAGCCACATTCCCGTGGCGAGCGGGCTTGCCCCGCGTTGGGCTGCGCAGCAGCCCCAAAACCATGCGCTGCGCAGTGTCAGATACACCGCGTTGTCCTTGATTGGGGGGCGCTTCGCACCCCAACGCGGGGCAAGCCCGCTCGCCACAAAAAGCCCACTCGCCACAACAGACCGGCTCGCCACAGAAGCTCCAATTGTTAGAGACCGCCCGTCGCGTTAAAACCCACGCCCAGCACGGTCAACACCGACAGCGGCAACAACAGCGTATCGAGCAGTGCGCTGGCCGGCAGGTCCGCATGTGGGTAGCGCGGCGCCTCAGCCCCGAACTTGTCCTTGGCACAGCAGCCGCCGTCAATCGCGTACAGGTCCAACCGTGTACCGGCATACACCACCGGCGCGCCGGGCTGCGCGGCATCCAGCGTGCGTGCCGTGGCGCAGCCGGCCAGTTGCAGCGCCATGACCAGCAGCAGCGCCTTATTCATCGCTGCTCAAATGGTGCTCGCCCCAGCGCGGCAGCATGTCCTGGGGAATATTGAGCAGGTTGAGAATGCGCGCCACCACGAAGTCCACCAGGTCATCGATAGTCTGCGGCTGGTGGTAGAAGCCCGGCGACGCGGGCAGGATGGTCACGCCCATGTTCGACAACTTGAGCATGTGCTCCAGGTGAATGCTCGAGTACGGTGCTTCACGCGGCACCAGAATCAACTGGCGACGCTCCTTGAGCGTCACATCCGCAGCCCGTTCGATAAGGTTGTTGCAGGCACCGGTGGCAATCGCCGACAGCGTACCGGTGGAGCACGGCACCACCACCATCGCCGCAGGTGCGCCGGAGCCCGAGGCCACCGGCGACATCCAGTCCTCTTTGCCGTACACCTTGATCTGCCCCGCCGCCGCACCGGTGTATTCGGTGAGGAACGCTTGCATTGTCTGCACTTTGGGCGGCAGCGCCACGTCGGTTTCGGTGGCCATTACCAACTGCGCGGCCTTGGAGATCAGAAAGTGCACCTCGCGGTCTTCACGCACCAGGCAATCGAGCAGGCGCAGGCCGTAGGGCGCGCCCGAGGCGCCGGTCATTGCCAGCGTAACGCGCTCCGGGCCGCTCATTTGAGCGCCTCGGCCAGCTTGCCGTGCAGGCCGCCGAATCCGCCGTTGCTCATGACCACCACATGGGTGCCCGGCCCGGCCTGCTGTTTGACGTGCTCAATGATGCCTTCGATGGAATCGCACACCGTCGACGGGACGGTGCACAGCGCGGCAATCCCCGGCAGGTCCCAGCCGAGATTGGCAGGGGCATACCAGACCACCTCGTCGGCATCGTTGACGCTCTGCGGCAAGCCATCACGGTGCGCGCCGAGCTTCATGGAATTGGAGCGCGGCTCGACAATCGCGATGACGCGGGCATCACCGACCTGCTTGCGCAGGCCATCCAGCGTGGTGGCAATCGCCGTGGGGTGGTGGGCAAAGTCGTCGTAGATAGTAATTCCATTCACGTCAGCGACCTTTTCCATTCGGCGCTTCACGCTTTTGAACGCGCTCAACGCAGCAATACCCATGGCGGGCACCACGCCCACATGCCGCGCGGCAGCCAGGGTGACCAAGGCATTGGCGACGTTATGTTGGCCGGTCATGTCCCACGCGACGATGCCCTGGGCCTCGCCGTCAAACAGCACTTCAAAGCGCGAGCCGTCTTCGCTCAGCAGCCTGGCCTGCCACTGCCCGCCGGCGCCGGTGGTCTGCACCGGGGTCCAGCAGCCCATGTCGATCACGCGCTGCAGCGCAGGTTCTGTGGTGGGGTGGATCACCAGGCCTTCGCTGGGGATGGTGCGCACCAGGTGGTGGAATTGCCGTTCGATGGCCGGCAGGTCGGGGAAAATGTCGGCGTGATCGAACTCAAGGTTATTGAGAATCGCTGTACGCGGACGGTAATGGACGAACTTGGAGCGCTTGTCGAAAAAGGCGCTGTCGTACTCGTCGGCTTCGATTACAAAAAATGGCGTCTCACCCAGGCGGGCCGACACTGAAAAGTTCTGCGGCACGCCGCCGATCAAAAAGCCCGGGCTCATGCCGGCATGCTCCAGCACCCAGGCAAGCATGCTGCTGGTGGTGGTCTTGCCGTGAGTGCCGGCCACCGCCAGCACCCAGCGACCTTGCAGCACGTGGTCGGCCAGCCATTGCGGGCCGGAAACATACGCCAGCCCCTTGTTGAGCACGTACTCGACTGCCGGGTTGCCTCGGGACATGGCATTGCCGATCACCACCAGGTCAGGGGCCGGGTCGAATTGCGAGGGGTCGTAGCCTTGGGTCAATTCAATGCCCTGGGCTTGCAGTTGCGTACTCATGGGCGGATAGACGTTGGCGTCGGAGCCGGTGACGTGATGACCCAGTTCTTTGGCGAGTACCGCCATCGAGCCCATGAATGTGCCGCAAATACCAAGAATATGAATGTGCATGGTTGACCTCTTGAACATCGAGGCAGGTTAGCGCAGGGAGGGGGAAATCGCACCTGTTATGCGGCGGGTCGCCGAACGATGAATGCTGGTGCACTTCGTTCGGCGGGCCTGATTCAAACGGTGCTTGAAGAATCGGCTTTACGTTCCTGCTCTTTCATTGCAGTGAGAAAGCGCAGTTTTTCATAGCTTGGGCACAGCTGCCCTGTTTGAGTGGGCAGCCGGGCTGGAGCAGTTCCGGGGTGAAAGACCCACGTAACATGTATGACAATTCTTTTTTAATCATGAAAGCAGCCTTTACCCCGACAAGCGCAAAGTGCTAACTCCCACGTCCCTGCATGACTCTAACCCGCGTAAGTGCGTTGCGTATGGCATCAATTCTTTCTTCAATGGCCTCTACTCGGTCCTGTAACTCAGCGTAACGGTGATTGACATCATCGTGCGGGTTATAGGGCTTACAAAAAACCTCATAAGCTTCAGCAATTTGCACAGTGCGATCTTCGAGCCTATCCAGTGCTACTTCTAATTGATAGGCGTATTTATGAAGATCGACATGCGCTATCTTGATCGGAGCCTCCGCGAGGAATCCACACTCAATAGTCAACTCATCCAGTTCAGTGATATACCGCGAAGCGTTGTCGAAACGGGACAATAGGGATGGATCAATAAAACTCGGCGCTGACGGAACGTCCGACACTTTCACGTCGGCGGGATCGAATGTTACGCCGTGGGCAGGCTCACGCCCGTAGTGTCTCACTAACGCTTTCTCGACAAAAACCGACGTTCCAGAAAAACCAACCTGGGTGACGGTATCAAGCGCCGTAGACGCAAGAGGGCCGATACGGTTGGAAATCGATTTGGAAATAAAACCTTTTAACGGTGCACCGTAGGGAGTCTGAGTGGCAATGTCGAAGGCATACCACTTACCATTCAGTTCAATAGCCGTAACCGCTGCAGCTTCGCCATGAACGCCCAAAGGACGATAAATGCCTTCTGCAATATTATCTTTTTGCGCCCATAGAGAAGGCGTAAAACTGCCCTGCCCTGCGTTTAGACTAGTTAGTTTTTTAAAGCCCGCCTTACCCAGTTTAAAAACACCACGACCGACATCGTAAACCCCCGCAAGAGGATTGACAGATTGAACACCTGCTTTAGCGAACCCCTTAATGAAGCCGAGTGCCGAACCTACCCCGCTTTTAACACCCAGTCTGACGCCCTGTATACCGCCTTTCAACGCTGGCACAAAAAAACCAAATACGTCCAGGAGAGCGTTAAAAAAGCCCTCTGCCGGTCGGCCATCGATAAAGCTTCGAACGGCACTGTAGAAAGGAACAAGTCCTAAAAAAACTGATTGACGGCATTTGAAAGGTGCTCCTCGCGCTCTTGTTCTGTCGTGCCATTGGCCGTTACTTTTGCTTCTTGCAAACCTCGTGTGTAGTAGGCACCGATAGCGGCGGCCAGTTGACCGGACTTGGGCGAGGTGAAGGTGTCAGGTGGCGTCACGGGATAAGGTTTGGATGTGCCAGCTTGCAGAGACCGCGAGGGATAGATAGAAAGAGCGGCAAAGTCTATTGGGTTTTCCTCTGGCCAAGGCGTGCCTAGAGCCTGCCACAAAATGGTAACCGCTGGCTCTTTGCCCTCCGGTGAATCGGGCCGCGGTATGGAGAAATACAACCGGCTGCCTGGAAACTGCAAGCCAGGCCTGGATGGGTCTGCATCCTTGATAATTCGCCCTTGGACCGGCGAATACAGATAGTGACAAACCTTCCCATCAAGATCTGCCCTGAAGAGTATCGCGCCACTGTTTATATACGTGTTTATTTTATGATCGGGGCTCACGGGACCTTGATGCCTGTCGGGAAAGCCCAGCTCGAAGGTAGTGACCTTACCGTATTCAATCAGCCGCCGATCCTCTGCGGGCAGCAGTGATAGCTGATATTTGAACTGCGCATTAAATGCACCGTTCAAATCTTGAATATAGTCGTTGAATTTATCTTCAAACTCTCTTTTTATATTCTTGAGTTTCGGTAGACCTACATTAACTTTCACCGTATCAAAGTCAGCATCGCGGGATATCCAAAAATGCTTGCCGAGGTCGCCTGACATATAAATATCCAATAATGAATATGCCTTCCGACCGGGAGAGCCAGGAACGGTATCTGCCAGCAAGCGCTGCTCAAAAAAATGCTGATTTTCAATTCCATACACACGCCGCAGCTCAGTAAGCGCCAACTCCCGGCGGGTTGGCATCGGCGTGCTTAGCGCAGTGACCGAGTCGGCCAGAATTTCATGCTGTGCCTGCATTGCATCGACTGCACGCTCGATGTCCGCGGCGGAATACGCATCATCGCTGTTTTCAAGGATGACGCCGTTTGCGATAGCCCAGTCGATTACGGCTGTCATCTGAGCGAATTGCTGCTGGCGTTTTTCAGCAACCGAAACGGGCTCTATCTCATCGAGCGCCATAACCGCGCAATAGCTCATTGAAGCCGCTGATCCAGGCTGACCCGCCTCTATACGGGCCACAGCCGCACTGAAAGTTGCCCATTGATGAGAACCGTACACCAGGGTCGACGGTAAATCCTTTACTAAAAATTCAGGGGCTGAGACCGACAATAGTAAAAAGACTGCGACCTTAGCTATTGCCTCTCCAAACCTTGGGGTCAGGTAGCTTTCGAAGTCTTTGACGATATCAGGAGCACTCCGCCCCCAATTACTCTGCTGACGTAGCGAATAAGAAGCCAAACTATTGCGCTGCGGCCCACCGGCGGGGTCCACGTCCAACAACACAGCAGTTAACAGCGCTTCATAGGCGCTGGTCGACGCGGGCATTGCCTCATTACTTTTTTGAAGCAATGCGCCCAACGCCTGCCCTTGTGCAGAGTCGAGGATGGCGTTCAGTATTTCGTCAGGTCCATGGGTATCAGACGTCAGACCGTGGGGAAGCGTACGCAACAGAAGTTCGATAATACTTCGCGGCCCCTGCGCACGATCTGAATGTATTTCTATTTGGCGTGCTTTCCATGCGTCGACTATCGGTTGAAGTCTCGCCTGGTGTTCAGCGGCCAGCGACGCGCTCTTATTGAGCAGCCCTGCGTAATGGTGCACACGCGAGGGCGAATAATTTTCTACAACTGTATGGCGTTTGGTGTGTACACGTAGATTTGGAAAACCGGAAAAATCATGCCCACGGGTGTCGCTGCTTTGAGACAGTACAGGCAAGGCTTTGATTTCTGGCGAACCCACCGAGGCCAAACGATTAATAGGCATAGATTACCCACAAAGCCGGCATCTGCGGCCATTTTATATTTTAGATGAAGCCCGCCACAGTGTTTCCCTTTGTGCCAGGCTTATTGTTGAAACCTGCCGACAAACCATCCTGATCGACCCTTGGCAATTAAAGTCCTCAATAAATCAATACACATACCTAGCGCAGCGTTGCCTTATCGGCTCAATGTGAATTACGCTGACTGACGCAACTTCATTCCCTCTAGAACTTTACCTTGCGCTTTTTGCAAAGACGCAATTCTACTTTCCACTGCGACGAGACGGGCGTCTGCGCCGGCAAGCCCTTCAGCAGCTTTTACGGCAGGTAAATAAGCCTTGAAGTAGACTTCGTGTTCATCCGCAACTTCCTTGGTGTGCAATTCCGCATGGTCCAACATGTTTTCAAGGTTTTTGAGACGTGCCAGCGGTTCTGTTGGCCATTCCTGTTGAGGCAATAAAACTGAGCTCGTATCTCCATATTTGAGCCACATAGACTGATTCGTGACGCTAAAGGCAATAATCTGAGCCTCATTCATTCGTGGATAAAGTGCTTCCACATCAATCGCTTCCTGGCTCTCCGTGAGCTCGACGGATGACTTTGCAATCGGTGTTGGGGGCGTCATGGTCACAGGCAAGTATGATGCTTTGATTCTTTCAGCGGCGGCGGTAGACCCAGCATAAGCGCCGATGTTGATCGGTGCGGAAACCAAACCGGTAACAGCAGCGCCAATAGCGGCATCGCGTGCAACGGCAGCACCGGACGGTGACGTAGATATGACCCCGGCCTTGACCATTTTATCGGCATCGCTCATGCGAGTGACGGCTTCCGCTATTGTCAATTTAGGAGCGGCGGCAGGAGCTGGAATTTCTTTCTGCCACTTTTTCACGCCTTTCAGCACAGAGGCCGGAAACAGCTGTTCATGAGGTTCGTTATTACCCTTCGCTGCACTCGAAAGATCTCTAGCGACCTTGCCATCTTTATCGAGCGGCCTCCCTATTTTATCAATTAGAATACCTTCTTTATTGACAAACTTCCCATCCTTGTCAATCAGCTGACCTTTAGGATCTACTAAACGTCCGTCACGATTTACCAAACGCCCCTGTGTATCAACAGGACGCCCGGCCTCGTTGATGAGCTTTCCATAACTATTGACTAAATGCCCATTATTATTTATCAAGCGACCCTTATCATCGACTGCATGACCCTGATGATTGAGAAGTTGCCCGCGATCATTAATTCGGTGGTTGTTTTCATTAATCAAGTAACCTTTCTTGTTGATAGCTTGCCCTTTGTCATTAAGCAATTGCCCCTGCCGATTCACTAACTTACCGGCATTATTGTAATGACTACCCGCCGGCGCATAGCTAGGCACTTTAAGTGGCACCGAAGGAGTAGCTGGAGCCGGCTTAGGACTGATAAAAATTTTTTTAATTGGCATATAGCCACCTCATAATTAATTAACGTTAAGACTACAACGAAACCCTTGGGCTTCTGTTAATTAAGTGGCGACACGCGCAAACCAGGTTCCTCACGAAAACATACAGAATCATTTATCACAAACTAAAACCGCGACCACACCAACTATTTAATTAACAATCACACTACGCCGGACGTTTGATTTTATATTTAAGCGTTTTCCTATAGAGCGTATTTCGACTTATACCTAACTGCTTCGCGGTGCGCGTCATGTGCCAATGACATTGTTCAAGCGTCGATAACAATGCATGGTGCTCAGCCTCTTCAAGAGGCGATTCACCGTCTTTTTCAACGGGTGCGTGATGCAAGATCGAGGGCAGATCCAGCAATCCAATCCTGCCGTCATCGCTGAGCGCTATCAGTGTGCGCAGTAAAGTGCGCAACTGACGCACATTGCCTGGCCAGGCGTAGCCCAGCAGGGCCTGGCGTGCCGCAGGTTTGAGGCTGACCGTTTGCTCACCTGACTCCTGTGCCAGCAAAAAATCCAACACCTGTGACTTGTCAGCACGGTCACGCAACGCCGGCAGCGCCACCTCCAGGCCATTGAGCCGGTAGTACAAGTCCTCGCGAAAACTGCCCTCTTGTACACGCTCAAGCAGATTGCGGTGGGTGGCGCTGATGATTCTGACATCCACGGCCCGGGGCTCACCGCCGATGGGCACCACGATACGATCCTCCAGCACTCTTAACAGGCGGGTCTGCAGGGCAAGGGGCATATCGCCGATTTCATCCAGGAACAGCGTCCCCCCATCGGCCTCTTGCAGTTTGCCCTGCATGCCTTCCTTGCGCGCACCGGTGAAGCTGCCGCCACGGTAGCCAAACAGTTCGCTTTCAATCAGGCTTTCCGGGATGGCGCCGCAGTTGATGGCGACGAATGCCTTATCGGCCCTTCGACTGGCCTGATGCACGGCCTTGGCGAAGGCCTCTTTACCGCAGCCGGTTTCGCCATTGATCAGCAGCGGTACGTCGCGCTCGAACACTTTGAGCGCCCTGCCAAAGTCCGCCTGCAACGCGGGATCACTCAGGCAAATACCCGGCACGCTTGGCACTTCTGGCTTGGCAGCTGCTGCTGACACGCTACGCTGCTGACCACGCAAGGCAGCAAATAGATGACGGCCGTCACGGGTACGTAACGGCCAGCTTGCGGTGGCATTGGCGCTGGCGCGACCGAGCAATTGGTCAAGCGTACTGTCAAACAGCGCTTGCACCGGGTGCCCGAGCAAACCGCCGCGAGCCTGCCCCAGCAGGTTCAGGGCACTTTGATTGGCCGCGCAGATACGCCCATCGCCGTCGAACGCCAGCAGCCCCTCGCTGAACAAGCCCACCGACTCGGCCTGCAGATGAAAACGCAGCAACCAGTGATGCTCAAAATGACGCAGGAAGTAACAGCTCTCGATCATCTTGGCCGAGAGGTTCACCAGCGCCATCGTGTGAAACTGGCTCTGACGCGACACTGCTTCACGTGCAGATGACACATCCAGCACTGCCAGCAGTTCGCCATGAGGATCGAACACCGGGCTCGCCGAGCAGGTCAGGCCAGTGTGACGGCCGCGAAAATGCTCATCGCGGTGAATCGTCACGGACTGGCGCTCCACCAGGCAAGTGCCGATGCCATTGGTGCCTTCGCACGCCTCGCTCCAGTCGGCACCGAGCCACAGCCCGGCGCGCTCGAAAATCCTGCGCTCGGACGGCGCGGTGACACAGTTGAGGATCACCCCGCGTGCGTCGGTGAGCAGCACCGCGTGACCGGCGCCCGAGAGCTGCTGATGCAGGCTGTGCATCTCGCTGCCGGCGATGTGCAGCACCTGTTGCAGGCGCTCGCGGCTTTCCTGCAGGCGGCCGTGTTCAAGCACGGTGGGGGCGATGGTCTGAGCAGGATCAAGGTGATAATCCTCCAGACAGCGCAGCCAGGAGCGCGCGATGGAGGGATCACTGGACGGGTCGTGGCCACGCGCCACTGTGAGGACTTGCCGGGCATGGCGACTGAAATGATCGTTGCGCATTTTTTATTGTTCTCCCTGCGTGAGAACGGCCAGCATCCCCCAGCCATCCAGCCAATGCAATCGCGCGCCCATGGGGTGTACCGTTTATGGCACAAACTGTCACTTTGAATGTACCGCCTGCGTGACAGCAACGGCTTGCAACAAACGCTAACCCCTTGATTTACCTGACCCGCCACGCGCTGGCCCGACCTTTGCTCTACGCTTTATCACGCGCAACATCGCTGTACTCCAATAAACATAAAAGTCAGGAGATACCCACCATGCGTTACGCACACCCCGGCACCGAAGGCGCCATCGTTTCGTTCAAGGCCAAGTACGGCAACTACATCGGCGGCGAATTCGTCGCGCCGGTCGATGGCAACTATTTCACCAACACCTCGCCGGTCAACGGCAAACCGATCGCCGACTTTCCGCGCTCCACCGCCAAAGACATCGACAAGGCGCTGGACGCCGCCCATGCCGCCGCTGACGCCTGGGGCAAAACCTCGGCCCAGGACCGCTCGCTGGTGCTGCTGAAAATCGCCGACCGCATCGAACAGAACCTTGAACTGCTGGCCATCACCGAAACCTGGGACAACGGCAAGGCCGTGCGTGAAACCCTCAACGCCGACATACCGCTGGCCGCCGACCATTTCCGCTACTTCGCCGGCTGCATCCGCGCCCAGGAAGGCAGCAGCGCCGAAATCAACGAACACACCGCCGCCTATCACTTCCATGAACCGCTGGGCGTGGTTGGGCAGATCATTCCGTGGAACTTCCCGCTGCTGATGGCCGCCTGGAAACTCGCGCCGGCCCTGGCCGCCGGTAACTGCGTGGTGCTCAAACCCGCCGAACAAACGCCGCTGGGCATCAACGTACTGATGGAGCTGATCGGCGACCTGCTGCCACCGGGCGTGCTGAACGTAGTACACGGGTTCGGCAAGGAAGCCGGCGAAGCCCTGGCCACCAGCAAGCGCATCGCCAAGATCGCCTTTACCGGCTCCACGCCGGTGGGCTCGCACATCATGCATGCGGCAGCCGAGAACATCATTCCGTCCACCGTCGAGCTGGGTGGCAAGTCGCCGAACATATTCTTTGCCGACATCATGAAGGCCGAGCCGCAATTCATCGAGAAAGCCGCTGAAGGCCTGGTGCTGGCGTTCTTCAACCAGGGCGAGGTGTGCACCTGCCCATCGCGTGCGCTGGTGGAAGAGTCGATCTACGACGACTTCATGAAAGTGGTGATGAAAAAGGTCGAGTCGATCAAACGTGGCGACCCGCTGGACACCGACACCATGGTCGGCGCCCAGGCGTCCGAGCAACAGTTCGACAAGATTCTGTCCTACCTGGAGATCGCCAAGGGCGAAGGCGCCGAGCTGCTGACCGGTGGCAAAGTCGAGAAACTGGCGGGGGACATGGCCGGCGGCTATTACATCCAGCCGACCCTGCTCAAGGGCACCAACAAGATGCGCGTGTTCCAGGAAGAAATCTTCGGCCCGGTGGTGAGCATCACTACCTTCAAGGACGAAGCCGAAGCCCTGGCAATCGCCAACGACACCGAGTTCGGCCTGGGTGCTGGCCTGTGGACTCGCGATATCAACCGCGCGTATCGCATGGGCCGTGCGATCAAGGCGGGTCGCGTGTGGACCAACTGCTACCACCTGTACCCGGCGCACGCGGCGTTTGGTGGTTACAAAAAGTCAGGCGTGGGGCGTGAGACCCACAAGATGATGTTGGATCACTACCAGCAGACCAAGAACTTGCTGGTGAGCTACGACATCAATCCGCTGGGCTTCTTCTGATTTTCTGACTGCAATGCAAGCCCCTGTGGGAGGGGGCTTGCTCACGATTGCAGTGTGTCAGCCAATATGTATGCCACTGACCCACCGCTATCGGGAGCAAGCCCCCTCCCACACTTGGATCTCCACAGGTACTTGCGATGTGTATTCGGCCTATATAGGCCGAGTTAAAAACAATAAGAATGGAAGGTACTTCCTCATGTCCAGCGAACCCACTCGCTCCTCCGTCGACTTCGAAAACGTCGACAGCGACTACTTCCAACAACGCGAACTGAAAAAAGGCGCCGCCGGCTGGGTGCTGCTGGTCGGCCTGGGCGTTGCCTACGTGATTTCCGGCGACTACGCCGGCTGGAATTTCGGCCTGGCCCAGGGTGGTTGGGGCGGCATGTTCCTCGCCACATTGCTGATGGCCACCATGTACCTGTGCATGTGTTTTTCCCTGGCCGAGCTGTCTTCCATGATTCCCACCGCTGGTGGCGGCTACGGCTTTTCCCGTAGCGCGTTCGGCCCCTGGGGCGGGTTCCTTACCGGCACCGCCATCCTCATCGAATACGCCATCGCCCCCGCCGCCATTGCGGTGTTTATCGGCGCCTATTGCGAGTCGCTGTTCGGCATCGGCGGCTGGATGATTTATCTGGCGTTCTACATCCTCTTTATCGGCATCCATATCTTCGGCGTGGGCGAAGCCCTGAAGCTGATGTTTGTGATCACCGCCGTCGCCGCCATTGCCCTGGGCGTGTTTCTGATGTCGATGGTGCCGCACTTCAGTGTCGCCAACCTGCTGGACATGCCGGTGACCGAAGCGCGAGGCGCCAGCAGCTTCCTGCCGTTCGGCTACGTCGGCGTGTGGGCCGCTATCCCTTATGCCATCTGGTTTTTCCTTGCGGTGGAAGGCGTGCCGCTGGCGGCCGAAGAAACCCGCAACCCCAAGCGCGACCTGCCGCGCGGCCTGATCGGTGCCATTGTGGTGCTCACCAGTTTTGCCCTGTTGATTCTGGTGATTGCGCCGGGCGGCGCCGGCACCTATGCGCTGGTCAAGTCCGGCAACCCACTGGTTGAGGCGCTGGCCCTGGCGTACGGCGGTTCGACCTGGATGGGCAGCTTCGTCAACCTGGTCGGGCTGGCGGGGCTGATCGCGAGCTTTTTCTCGATCATCTATGCCTATTCCCGACAGATTTTTGCCTTGTCCCGTGCCGGCTACCTGCCGCGCAAGTTGTCCGAGACCAACAAGAGCAAGGCGCCGGTACTGGCGCTGGTGATCCCCGGCATCATCGGCTTTGGCCTGTCGCTGACCGGCCAGGGCGACTTGCTGATCCTGGTGGCCGTGTTTGGCGCGACCATTTCCTACGTGCTGATGATGGCCGCACACATCACCCTGCGCATTCGCCGCCCCAAAATGGACCGTCCGTACCGCACGCCGGGCGGCATCTTCACCTCGGGCGTGGCGCTGGTGCTGGCCTGCGTGGCCGTGGTGGCGGGCTTTCTGGTGGATCCACGGGTGGTGATTGGCGCCGCGATCATCTATGGAGTATTAATTGCTTACTTTGCTTTCTACAGCCGGCATCACTTGGTAGCAGGCACGCCCGAAGAAGAATTCGCGGCGATCCAGGCCGCAGAGGCCGCCTTGCACTGAACTGCCGTAAACCTCGACGCGGGCGCTGCCTGCGTCGCCAAGGAGACACTGTATGGCAAGTTTTTCCCACGCGGTGGGTGCGCAAACCTACCGCTTCGACAGCCTCAAGGACGTGATGGCCAAGGCCAGCCCGGCCCGTTCCGGTGACTTCCTCGCAGGCGTCGCCGCGCAGAACGACGGTGAACGGGTCGCGGCGCAAATGGCCCTGGCGAATATCCCGCTCAAGCACTTCCTCGAAGAAGCGCTGATCCCGTATGAACGCGACGAAGTCACCCGGCTGATCATCGACACCCACGACAGACAGGCCTTTGCCGTGGTCAGCCACCTGACCGTAGGCGGCCTGCGCGACTGGCTGCTTAGCGATGCGGCCGACGAACATTCCCTGCGCGCCCTGGCGCCCGGGCTGACACCGGAAATGGCCGCTGCCGTGTCCAAGATCATGCGCGTGCAGGACTTGGTGCTGGTGGCGCAGAAGATCCGCGTGGTCACCCGCTTTCGCGGCACCATGGGCCTGCGCGGGCGCCTGTCAACGCGCCTGCAACCCAATCACCCCACCGACGAACCGGCGGGCATCGCCGCGAGCATCCTCGACGGCCTGCTCTACGGCAACGGCGACGCCATGATCGGCATCAACCCGGCCACCGACAGCACCGCCTCGATCTGCGCCATGCTGGAGATGCTCGACGCAATCATCCAGCGCTATGAAATCCCTACCCAGGCCTGCGTGCTGACCCACGTCACCACCTCCATCGAGGCCATCAACCGTGGCGTCCCGCTGGACCTGGTGTTTCAGTCGATTGCCGGCACCGAAGCGGCCAACGCCAGCTTCGGCATCAGCCTGAGCGTGCTGCAGGAAGGTTACGACGCAGGCTTGAGCCTCAAGCGCGGCACCCTGGGCCAGAACCTGATGTATTTCGAAACCGGCCAGGGCAGTGCGTTATCCGCCAACGCGCACTTTGGCGTCGACCAGCAAACCTGCGAAACCCGCGCTTATGCGGTGGCGCGGCATTTCAAGCCGTTTCTGGTCAACACCGTGGTCGGCTTTATCGGGCCCGAATACCTGTACAACGGCAAGCAGATCATCCGCGCCGGCCTTGAAGACCACTTCTGCGGCAAGTTGCTCGGCGTGCCCATGGGCTGCGACATCTGCTACACCAACCACGCCGAAGCCGACCAGGACGACATGGACACCCTGCTGACCCTGCTGGGCGTGGCCGGGATCAACTTCATCATGGGCATCCCCGGCTCCGATGACATCATGCTCAACTACCAGACCACCTCGTTCCACGATGCCTTGTACGCACGCCAAACATTAGGTTTAAAGCCAGCGCCGGAATTCGAACAGTGGCTGGCCAAAATGGGCATCTTTACCCAGGCCGATGGCAAGGTGCAGTTTGGCAACAGTCTGCCACCGGCGTTCCGCCACGCCCTGGCGCAACTCGGATGAAGGAGCCACCCGTGTCACTCGACCTGCCTGACAACCCGTGGCTGCAATTGCGCCGCCTCACCCCGGCGCGCATCGCTCTGGGCCGCACCGGCACCAGCCTGCCCACCAGTGCGCAGCTGGACTTTCAATTCGCCCACGCCCAGGCGCGCGATGCGGTGCACCTGCCCTTCGATCACGCAGGCTTGAGCAGCCAACTGGCCGAGCGCGGCCGCGACAGCCTGTTGCTGCACAGCGCCGCCGCCGACCGCCACAGCTACCTGCAACGGCCGGACCTGGGTCGACGTTTAAGTGATGAGTCGGCCCAACACCTGCGCGACTACGCCGCAGCGAATCCCGGCGGCGTCGACCTGGCGGTGGTGGTGGCCGATGGTTTGTCGGCGCTGGCGGTGCATAAACATACGTTGCCGTTTCTGACGCGCATGGAAGAACAGACCCACGCCGAGGGGTGGTCCCTGTCGCCGGTTATTCTGGTGGAACAAGGCCGCGTGGCAGTGGCGGATGAGATAGGCCAACTGCTCGGCGCCAAAATGACAGTGATCCTGATCGGCGAGCGGCCAGGGCTCAGTTCGCCGGACAGCCTGGGGCTGTATTTCACCTATAACCCGAAGGTTGGCCTCAACGACGCCAATCGCAACTGCATTTCCAACGTGCGCCTGGAAGGTCTCAGCTACGGCATGGCGGCCCATCGCCTGCTTTACTTGATGCGGGAGGCGTGTCGTCGGCGGCTGTCGGGGGTCAACCTCAAGGACGAGGCGCAGCTGCAAACCCTCGAATCCGACGATCCCGACCTGATGAAAGGAAACTTCCTGCTGGGCCCGCCCACGGACTGATCGCGGCACGATTGCGCTTTTTCGCGTCTTTAGGCAGCATCAAGTCACGGCCGCTCCTGTGGTCATATCCTTTGGAAGTTGAGGCCTGGCATGCGGATTACTCAAGCGACCCTGGAACACCTGGACCTGTTGACCCCGCTGTTCGTCAAATACCGTGAATTCTATGGCGCGCTGCCGTTTCCGGATTCGTCGCGGGACTTTCTGGAAAAGCGCCTGCGCCGTAAAGAGTCGGTGATTTACCTGGCGCTGGCCGATGACGACGACAAGCGGTTGCTGGGGTTCTGCCAGCTGTATCCGAGTTTTTCCTCTCTGTCGCTCAAGCGCGTGTGGATCCTCAACGACATCTATGTGGCCGAGGATGCGCGCCGGCAACTGGTGGCCGACAACCTGATGCGCACCGCGAAGAAAATGGCCAGGGAAACCCACGCGGTGCGGCTGCGGGTGTCGACCAGCAGTGACAATGAAGTGGCGCAGAAAACCTATGAGTCGATCGGCTTTCGCGAAGACACCGAGTTCATGAATTACGTTCTGCCGATCAACGAAGACTGACGCCAAAGCCTCCCGCAGCTCCAATGTGGGTGCCTATCCCACATTGGCAACCACGACACGCCCCGCTACAAAAGCAGCACGCTTTTCAACGCTCAATCCGTATAATGCGGACCTTTCCAGGGTTGTAAGAAATGCGACAGTCACTTGTAGCCTTATTGCCCGAGCCTCCGCAGAGGCCTGCCGAGTCGGGCCGTTCACACAGGTGCCATCCATGGATTTCAACCCGCTTGACCTGATCCTGCATCTCGACGTTTACCTCGACATGCTGGTAACCAACTACGGTCCGTGGATCTACGCCATTCTGTTCCTGGTCATTTTTTGCGAAACGGGCCTTGTGGTCATGCCCTTCCTGCCGGGCGATTCCCTGCTGTTTATCGCTGGCGCCGTCGCCGCCGGTGGCGGCATGGACCCCGTACTGCTCGGCGGCCTGTTGATGCTGGCCGCGATCCTCGGCGACAGCACCAACTATGTCATCGGACGAACCGCCGGAGAACGCCTGTTCAGCAACCCGAACTCGAAGATCTTCCGCCGCGACTACCTGCAAAAAACCCATGATTTCTACGACAAGCACGGCGGCAAAACCGTGACCCTGGCGCGCTTCCTGCCGATCCTGCGCACCTTTGCGCCGTTTGTGGCCGGCATCGCCAAGATGCCCTACCCGCGCTTCTTCGGGTTCAGCGTGCTGGGCACCATTCTCTGGGTTGGTGGCCTGGTGACCCTAGGCTACTTCTTCGGCAACGTACCGTTTATCAAGAAGAACCTGTCGCTGCTGGTGGTATTCATCATCCTGCTGTCGCTGGTGCCGATGATCATTGGCGTGTTCCGCAGCCGTTTCGGTCGCGCGTCCTCCGAAGCCAAGCCGCAGTAACCGGCCATGTGGTCCCTCAGCGCCTGGCGTCGCCGGCGCCTGCTGGCCCGGCACCCGATCGCCGATGACACCTGGCAGCGGGTGCGCAGCCACCTGACCTTCCTCGACGGCCTCACCGCCGAACAGGATCAGTGGTTGCGCGAAGCCTGCATCCTCTTCCTTGCCGACAAACACCTCACCGCCCTGCCCGGCGTCGACCTGCACCAGGAACAACGCCTGCTGCTCGCCGCCCAGGCGCAGTTGCCGCTGATGAACCTGGGTGATCTCGACTGGTATCAGGGCTTCCACGAAATCGTGCTGTACCCCGACGACTTCCTCAGCCCCCAGCGCCATCGCGATGCCAGCGGCGTGGAGCACGAGTGGGACGGCGAGCACAGCGGCGAAGCCTGGCAGCAGGGCCCGGTGATTCTTGCCTGGCCCGGGGTGCTGGCCAGCGGCAATTGGGAAGGCTACAACCTGGTGATCCACGAGCTCGCCCACAAGCTCGATATGCTCACCGGCGACGCTAATGGCCTGCCGCCGCTGCACAAGGATATGCGCGTGCAGGAATGGGCCAGCGTGATGCAAGACGCCTTCGATGACCTCAATCGCCAACTGGATGCCGATCCCGACATCGAGACGGTCATTGATCCCTATGCGGCGGAAAACCCGGCGGAATTCTTTGCCGTCACCAGCGAATATTTTTTCAGTGCCCCGGATTTGCTGGTCGACAGTTATCCACAGGTGTACGCCCAACTCAGCCGCTTTTATCGCCAGGATCCCCTGGCCCGCCTGCGCCACCTGCAAGCCCACGACCCGCGCTACCAGCCGCCGGTTGAATGACCGTACGACGTCTGGCGCATGGCATCGGCGTCAGAATATGCCTATAATCGCCGCCACTTTTAGGCCAATCCGGCCATGTTCAATGGCCAACTACGGGGGCAACGCCCAATGAGCTACAGCAAGATTCCGGCTGGCAAAGACCTGCCGAACGACATCTACGTCGCCATCGAAATTCCGGCCAACCACGCGCCGATCAAATACGAAATCGACAAAGACAGCGACTGCCTGTTCGTTGACCGTTTCATGGCCACCCCGATGTTCTACCCGGCCAACTACGGTTTCATCCCCAACACTCTGGCCGACGACGGTGACCCCCTCGACGTGCTGGTCGTGACCCCTTACCCGGTTACGCCAGGCTCGGTTATCCGCGCCCGCCCGGTCGGCATCCTGAACATGACCGACGACGGCGGCGGCGACGCCAAAGTGATCGCGGTGCCACACGACAAGCTGTCCCAGCTGTACGTGGACGTTAAGGAATACACCGACCTGCCACCGCTGTTGCTGGAGCAGATCAAACACTTCTTCGAGAACTACAAAGACCTCGAAAAAGGCAAATGGGTGAAGATCGAAGGCTGGGGCAACGCAGACGCCGCCCGCGCCGAAATCATGAAGTCCGTGGCTGCCTACAAAGGCTGATCCCTGATTTTCATTGCCTCGCCCAATAAAAAACCCCGATCACTCGGGGTTTTTTTATGGGTACACCTAAACGACAAGTTCAACTAGCAACAAACAGAGTTTAGTAATCCGATAAAGTTGAAAAATCAGGCCACAACTAAGGAAAAGCCTACACGCGCAATTCAACGCATGGTTTATTTGATTGGTTTTCTTGGCCAGTAAACTCTGCGTTTATGAATACATCAGGTGATCGTTTAAAAGCACTGTTAAGGGAAGTTCATCTTTCCGCCTCCGACTTCGCCAAGAACCGCGGCGTCACGCCCCAGCACGTGAACAACTGGTTCAAACGCGGCGTGCCCATGGGCCGACTCAACGAGATCGCAGAGCTGTTATGCGTCTCCAGCCGTTGGCTGCGCACTGGCAAAGGCTCCAAACACCCACCGGCCAACTTCCTGCTGGAAGGCCCGGGAACCACGAAAGGACTCACCTACGTTCGCGAGGAAAGCGGAAAATACCTCACAGGCCCAGCCTGTCTCCCGGAAAAGCTCGACGTGGAGCTCTCCCTCCACCCCACGTTCACCTCCACCGAGCGCATCCGCGTCTCCCTGCACACCCTTGACGCCCTCAACGTAAACCCCGACCGCGCGGTAGGCGCCTACATGGTCGACAACAGCATGATCGACATCATCCAGCAAGGCGCCACCCTCGCCATTGACCGAGGCCGCACGCAAATCATCGACGGCGAAATTTACGCCGTGGAGCATGACGGCATGCTGCGCATCAAATACCTCTACAACCGGCCCGGTGGCGGATTGCGAATGCGCAGCCACAATGCCGTCGAGCATCCCGATGAATACCTCACCTACGATGAGCGCTTCGAACAAAACTTCCTGATCGTGGGTTGGGTGTTCTGGTGGTCCACCCTGAATAACCGCCGCCCACCAGTGCCGCTGGACGATCACTTATTGGGCTGGGAAGGCTCTAAATCGGATCCGGAGGTGGGCAACTGAGATGAATATGGGTATCATCCGCCGCACATTTGGCAGGGGGTGGCTTTGCGCTATCTATCCTGCCTGGCAATGCGGAGGAGTTCCCGCGGATGCCCCTACTATTCTGCCCGACTCGATGTGGGCTGAGCGATTTGAAGGCTGGTGAGGTTTGTCAGAAGCAAGCCGAAGCAGTCAGCGAGAAGCCGGCCACAAGCCGGCTTTTTAATGCCTGTAAAAAACCTCGCTTCAGCCGTTGCATCAAGCCGGCCGCATGCACTCCACAGCCCGCTCCGCAACCATCTTAGCCATGTCCACCAAATGCATCACCGCCCGCTGTGGCGCAGCTACCGGCTGTGCGAGCGCCTGCGAAGTTGCCACCGCACATTGCAGCAGCTCGGCTACACGCAACCAGGCATCTTCAAAGCTCAGTTCTTCATTGACAGTGAATGGGTGGGTAGCACGCGATGACGACGAATCCGAAACAACGTTATCCATAGCAAAGCTCCAATCGATAATTTGGAGCTGCCACTCCGCGCGACTAAACGAGAGGCGGCAGCTGTACGCAGGTTAGTCGACCGGTCGATTGGGAACCCGGCGCACCCTAAGGTGCCCTGCGCACAGCTGCCATAAGATGCAGGCGAAGGGGTGCCTGACTCATGAGTTGCTTATGCGCCAATCGAATCCGGGCGACTAAACCCGATCACTGAATAGGCAGTGACGGACCGCAGCCTAGTCGCAGGATTTCACTGGCGCAAGCCGCTGGGATTCTCTAGGAAACGTCCTGCAAATGAAAGGGATCGGACCTGCTGGCTATTCAATACGCGAGAAAGCAGCCACCGCCTACTGTCCCCTTCAAGTTGACAGTAAGACGCCCGCCACCCGATTTATCCCCCAACACCCACGCTTTAACCTGTGCCCATGTTGAACAAAACATCCAACCAACCAAAAAGGACTTCACCCATGAGCACTCCAACCTACAGCCGCTTGAACAAAGACGACGCCATCGTTCTGCTGGTCGACCACCAGACCGGCCTCATCTCGCTGGTGCAGGACTTCTCCCCCAACGAGTTCAAGAACAACGTGCTTGCGCTGGCCGACCTTGCCAAGTTCTTCAACCTGCCGACCATCCTCACCACCAGCTTCGAGCAAGGTCCCAACGGCCCGCTGGTGCCGGAGTTGAAGGAGATGTTCCCGGATGCGCCGTACATCGCGCGCCCTGGTCAGATCAACGCGTGGGACAACGAAGACTTCGTCAAGGCGATCAAGGCCACCGGCCGCAGGCAGATCATCATTGCCGGTGTGGTCACGGATGTGTGCGTGGCATTCCCGACCTTGTCGGCGCTGGCGGAAGGGTTTGAGGTGTTTGTGGTGACGGATGCGTCGGGCACCTTCAATACCACGGTGCAACAGGCGGCCTGGAGCCGGATGACACAGGCCGGTGCGCAACTGATGAACTGGTTCTCGGTGGCGTGCGAGCTGCACCGCGACTGGCGCAACGATATCGAAGGCCTGGGGAATCTGTTGTCCCAGCGCATTCCCAACTATCGTAATTTGATGAACGGTTATGCGGCGCTGACAGCCCAGCAGAAGTAAGTGATCCGCCAAGCCTGCCTTGAAAAGCAGGCTTTTTCACATTTCAATCGCCAAGCAAATTTGGGTCTATACGCCCCAGAGCCCGCATGTACAGGTTCATGGTGGTCCCCTCACCCAATGCCGTGTGGACTTTCACCGTGCCACCCGCGCGCTGCGCGAATTCCATCACTTGGGACAGTCCCAACCCGGTGCCTTTGCCTGCGCACTTGGTAGTGAAAAAGGGCTCAAAAATCTGCGCGGCGAGGGCTTCGGGGATGCCCGGGCCGTTGTCGCTGACGCTGAGCAACAGGTAGTTGCCTGCGGCAACCGCTTCGTCCTGGTTCAGGTTGACCAGACGCGAGGTGATGTGGATACGACCGTTGCCGCCCAGGGCATCCCGGGCGTTGGTCAGCAGGTTGATCACGGCGGCGCTCAACTGCGCTTCTTCGCACAATACGCCGGTGCCCGGCGGCGCCAATTCCATTGAAAACTCGACACAGTCCGAAGCGGTGCGCAACAGCACGTCGCGCATGCT
Organism: Pseudomonas trivialis; assembly: GCF_036864995.1. Lineage (NCBI taxonomy): Bacteria > Pseudomonadati > Pseudomonadota > Gammaproteobacteria > Pseudomonadales > Pseudomonadaceae > Pseudomonas > Pseudomonas trivialis. Next base: position 4,768,046 of record NZ_CP142151.1, read on the forward strand.
CTCCAGGCGCTCGTTCACGTCGATGCACATCAGGTTGGGGCTGTCGTGGCGCACACTGGTCAGCAGGTGGTTGACCAGCAATCGGCCTTGATCCACGGCTTGCATGCCGGCATCGCTGAAGCGTTCGACATCCGCCGGCCTGCGTGCGCGCAGGCGGATCATTTGCAGGCTGGCGCTCAGGGCCTGGAGCAAGTTGTTGAAGTCGTGGGCGATGCTGGCGGCTACCATGCCCAGGGACGAAACGCGCTTGGCATGATGAAGAAACTGTTCGGCCTGGCGGCCCAGGGCTTGCGCCTGGGCGAGTTCGCTCTCCAGGCTGCGCGCGCGTTGTTCGCGTTGTTCGCTGAGCAGGCGCAATTGCAGCAACGAGGCCGTTTGGCGGGCCAGGGCCTGCAGCGCGCTGTGTTGCGCAATGGTCAGCGTGCGCGGTCGCGTGTCGATGACGCACACGGTGCCCAAGGCAAAACCTCGATCATCGCGAATCGGCGCACCTGCATAAAAGCGGATATACGGCGGGCCCAGCACCAGTGCGCTGTGCTCGAAACGCGGGTCGCACAGGGCGTCTTCTACCACCAGCACCTCATCGGGCGCGAGGATGGCATGGGCGCAGAACGCCAGGTCGCGATGGGTCTCGCGCACGTCCAGGCCAATGCAGGCCTTGAACCACTGACGCTCGTTGTCCACCAGCGACACCAGCGCAATCGGCACATCGCACAGGCCGGTCGCCAGCAGCACGATGTCGTCGAAACCTTGCTCAGGAACGCTGTCCAGAATGCCCAGGTGCTCCAGGGACCGGATGCGCTCATGCTCGTTGGCAGGAGGCGGGGCAGGAAGATGAGGCATCTGCATACGTCGCGATCAGTCCGTGAAAGAAAAGGATGCGCGGGGCATTGCGGCCCGGCAAGGTAAACAAAGGAAATCTTGTGCCCGTCTGTTTCTTGGTAGCAGCAGCGAATATTCGCTGTTTTCCTGACGCCTCAGCGTACACCCGCAGGCATGCACTGCGGTGGTTAGAGGCACCCCCATGGCAATCGTTCATTGGCTCCCCTCCGACACTGCGGTGGCGGTGTCAGTCAATAAGCAGGATCGCTATCTGAAGTAGCCGTCCAGCATGAGTTGCCGCTGACTTCTGCGCTGCTGTCGTAAGCCCATTCTGATTTTGCAAACCGTTCATCCAGCCCTATTTCGCCGGGGCAGAATCCGACGCCTTGACCCCCTGCCGAGACGTCACGGATGACCCACGCTGCCCACATCGCTTTTATCGAGCATGAGCTCGATGACTTTCATCAGAGCCTGCTGATTTATCGCCAGCAGATGGGCGCCTGGTATTCGCGCGCGCTGGATTCAGTGAGCGATGGACTGGATATGCCGTCGTTGCTGGGGATGGACCGGGTGATTCGGGTGGGCGATGCCCAGCGCTCCGTGAGCATTGCCGATGCTGACTTTTCCACCGTGGCCCGCTGCCCGGCGGGCGGTGTACTAAAGATTGAGAGCACGTTCGAGTCGGTCTATGACGTGCCGATTGGCGATATTGCGGTTGAGGTGATCGGCCTGGATGACGGCAGTTCGACGCTGATCCAGCTGGATGAACACGGCAAGGGATCACACGTTTGCGTGGCCGGCGGGCGATATCAGGTGCGGGTGCAGGGCGGTGTTTCGGCGCAACAGGTGGACGCGTTGTTCGCCTCCTACGCCGGGCTGACGACGGACCTGGAGCAATGGCTGCGCAAACTAGGCAATAAAAAAGGAAGCCATGCTCCACATTTCAATACCCAGCCAAGCGTTAAGGGAAAAAAGATATCTTTAACGATTGGAACTGACACGCACACTTACTTTAAGAGATAGATGATGGAGTCCGTATATATCAAGGAAACAGGCATTCACCCCTGGGATCAACTGCACCCAGACGCAGACCCTGAATTCACAACAATGACCTTGCTAAACCAAAATTTCTCAGATGTTTGGAACACGTGGTGTGATTTAAGTGTGCTGCTTACCCGAAAATGGCCCACGATTCTCCAGTGGAACACATCGATGACTCCCCTTAGCAGTAAAACTCAAGAATACTTGATGCTGAAGGAATTCAGCAAGCGTTCAGGTCCTAATGACATTTTAAAGAAAAACCAGACCACCTCAATTTATTCCGAAATCGTGCATCTGAATTCCAATCCCACAAATATAGACCCTACAGGCCTGACGACATATCGAACGAGCATTATCATCATGCAAAATAAAAATTTTGAACCTGAAAACACCTGGAACAAACTAAGTCATTTAAAAAATATATCTACCACTGAAAACCTCAAACTAATCCTCACTGACAAAGACTCCATCTGCTTCAGGTTTTATGACATGGAAACACACGGAGCAGCACAACTAATTTGCCATTCCAAAAATGCAAAATATGCCGGCAACGCACTTAGCAATGTCAACGCTACGAAAATAAACAAAAACGACATTTACGCCTACATTCACCGAAAATAGATAACTTCGTCAAAACCCAAAGCAAGCGTTAACTGAGCGAACATTTACCAAAGGAAAGCAATGTTAGAGAAGAATAAAAAAATAGTACTTACAGGCGAAGAAGCTCTTGATGCTTTGAAAGAGGTTGAATTTATATTGATATCCCTACATAAAATGGGCAGCTTTTATGCTGAAAAGCCTGGCGCCCTGGAAGAATATCGCAAAGCGACCACTGACTTTATCGATGATTGCGCCGTTACCCAGCGATTATCAAAGGTACGCACGATAATTTCTCAACACTTTGATGACTCTCTCGGCGATGATGAACTGGATGATATAGAGAGACACTTTTCCGATCTGAAATTCTGGAAACCCGATCAACCCTTAAATGGAAAAACACCTGAAACAAAAGCACTTGAAGTTTCGAAAGGAACCATTCAACAAGTAACGTGCAAGCGTAACGAATTACTGGTGGTTTTTACCAACCCGCAAGATGAATTTCTACTAATTACCTTTCACAACCCCATAGTATTCAAAAGCAATAGTGCGATTGGAGTTGAAACAGATGGCCTTTTTAAAGAAGAACACCTTACCCTTTCGCAAGTCGCAAAATGCATTATCCCTCTGCAAAATACGGAAAGTTACTGCTTCAAGGCAGCCATCAGCAAAGAGATTATTTTTACAGTGACCTCAGACAGATACAGCGTTGAAAAGATATGACTAAAACTCAACAAACGCTCCAGACCAAAAGTCCAAATTTGAGCGATCACCCAACGCTATGAAACACTGATTAATATTCCTAATGGGCAAACTGCTAATTACCGTTATGACCCGTTTGGAACGCTCGCAAAAAAAAATGAGCTATTTCGATGACGTATCTATGACTAGACACGATATTCGACGAGTGGAATGGAGGCCCAATAGCGATACCCGAATCAGGTTTGAAAGCCATCCGGGCGACGAGGGCCCGTTCGTACCGAGACATCACGGCGAGCACTACCCTATAGAGCTAAAACCAAGCAATCTGAGTTGGAAGCAAACGGAAAGAAACAACCTAACCATCAAGGTGCAGCCAGGAAAATATGAACAGGGGCACGGCACCGGCTTTTTACCAGGCGAAAAGCATCCAGGAATCTGACATGACGAAATTTCCCGTTTCAGATGGAACAATTGAAAAAGTAACTTGTACAAGAAATGCATTGGTCATGGATTTTAGAGATTGGAAAGAAAGATCATGGAAAATCACGTTCAACGAACTGGTTGCCTTTCAAGGCATTGGTGCCGTTGGGGCCGATATATGCGATATGTATGAAGAGGAAAACTCAACCCTCTTACAGGAGGCCATCAAATCAGAGCCCAGTGAAATAGGGAAAACCTTCTGTTTTACAGCGAGCAATGCTGGAGAAGTAATTTTTCAGGTAGTTGCCGGAAGCTATGAAGCTCAGAAACTATGACTCAACCTGCCACATCAGAATACCGTGAGACTCATCTATTGGCCTGGACGGTGAGCTGAATAAAACGCACAATCGGCTCACTAAATGAGCCGAATAACCTTTATATTCGGCTCACGCACCCAGGCATTCCACGATGGATCACCCACACTGGATCTGGCAACACGCCGATTGGCCCCACTTCCACTGGCAACCAAGCCGTCTGGCAATGCTTCTGCGCGAGTGCGCACAGGTCCAAGGCCGCCTGCTGGGCATGCTCGGTTCCGTCACCCAGGCCGTCAGTGCGCAGAACGAACTGGACACGCTGTTGCAAAACATCCTGACCTCTTCGGCTATTGAGGGCGAGCAGTTGAATGTCGGCTCGGTACGCTCCTCCCTCGCGCGCCGAATGGGCTTGCAGGTGATGGAGGACGGCCAGGTCAGCCGTCGCAGTGAAGGGCTGGCAGAGCTGATGATGGATGCCACCGAGCACTTCGCCCACCCATTCACCCTCGCCCGTTTATTTAATTGGCACCACTTGTTGTTCCCGTACGAGGAGGCAAGCCTTGCCACGCGCCCGGTCAAGGTCGCGAGTTTGAGGGGCGAGGAGCCTATGCAGGTGGTGTCGGGGCGGCTTGACCGGCCGACTGTCCACTTCGAGGCGCCACCGCGCCTGGGTCTTGAGCAGGCACTGAACGATTTTCTCGAGTGGTTCAAAACCAGCCGCCATCAGCCTGAGCTGGACCCCCTGCTGCGCGCCGGCATTGCGTACTTCTGGTTTGTCACGTTGCATCCCTTCGATGACGGCAATGGCCGCCTGACACGCGCCATTGCAGACATGGCGCTGGCCCAAGGCGAGCATCAGTCCATCCGTTTTTACGCCATGTCGGCCAGCATCCTCGAAGATCGCGCTGGTTACTACAATGCACTGGAGTCCAGCCAGAAGGCCACGCTGGATATCACTGACTGGCTGCTGTGGTTCCTCCAGACCCTGCTGCGAAGCATGCAACAGGCAATAACGCGGATTGACCGGGTGCTGGACAAGACTCGATTCTGGCAGCGCCACCATGACACAGCGTTATCCGCCGAACAGCTCAAGGTTCTCAACCGGCTGCTCGATGCCGGCGAAAAAGGTTTCGAGCATGGCATCAGCGCCGCGCAATACCAGGCAGTCGCCAGGGTCTCCAAGGCGACGGCCACGCGACATCTGGCCGATCTGCTGGAAAAAAACTGCCTGGTCCGCCTCCCCGGCGGCGGGCGCAACACGCGTTATCAAGTCAGCAACAAGGGCGAATGACAGCCCCTTCGTTTGCCCCCATCCCCCATGTCTGCTAGTGTCGCGCCGGTTTACCGTCTACCGGAATAGCCGCCATGGCCCGCAAAAAAGTTGCACTCGATTTCGAACAATCCCTCGCCGACCTGCAAACCCTGGTCGAGCGTCTGGAGAACGGCGAGTTGTCGCTGGAAGACTCGTTGACGGCGTTTGAGCAAGGCATCGGCCTGACCCGTGACTGCCAGGGCGCGTTGGCGCAGGCGGAGCAGAAGGTGCAGGTGTTGCTGGAACGTGACGGGGAGCTGGCCGAAGAACCTTTCGATGCGGAACAGCCCGAATGATCGATGCGTACCAGGCCAGTAGCCAAGCCCGGGTCAATGCGGCGCTTGCGCCCTTGTTTGTTGCGCCGGGACCTGAACTCAACCGCCTTTATGACGCCATGCGCTACAGCGTGATGAATGGCGGCAAGCGTGTGCGACCGTTGCTGGCCTATGCCGCGTGCGAGGCACTGGGCGCGCCGGCCGAGCAGGCCAACGGCGCGGCCTGTGCGGTGGAGCTGATTCACGCCTACTCCCTGGTGCATGACGACTTGCCGGCCATGGACGATGACGATCTGCGGCGCGGCCAGCCGACCACCCACAAAGCCTTTGATGAAGCCTATGCGATCCTCGCCGGTGATGGCTTGCAGGGCCTGGCGTTCAGCGCATTGCTGGACCCGGCGCTAAGCCGCGTCGATGCCGAAACACGCCTGCGCATGGTCACCGCCCTGGCCCTGGCAGCAGGCCCGGCCGGGATGGTCGGCGGGCAGGCCATCGACATGGGGTCGGTCAGTCTCAAGCTGGACCAGGCTGCCCTGGAACACATGCATCGCCACAAGACCGGTGCGCTGATCGAGGCTGCGGTGCACCTGGGTGCCCTGGCCAGCGGTCGCGCCGAGCCCGCGCAGTTGGCGGCGCTGCAGACCTACTCGCGGGCCATTGGCCTGGCCTTTCAGGTGCAGGACGACATTCTCGACGTGGAAAGTGATACCGCCACCCTCGGCAAACGCCAGGGCGCCGATATCGCACGGGACAAACCGACTTATCCTGCACTGCTCGGGCTCGATGCGGCCAAGGCGTACGCTCTGGAACTGCGCGATCAGGCCCTGGACGCCCTGCGACCTTTCGACGCGGCGGCCGCGCCACTGCGCGAGCTGGCGCGGTATATCGTCGAACGTCGCCACTGATCAACGGCGGCCATTTGCGCCGCCTATCGCTCAACTTCGGCGCTCCGCGTGGGCAGTTTGCGATGCTTGAGGTAAACTGCCGCCTCTTCTATACCTATAACGATTCGCCTGATGCCCACGACGTTTCAAGAGATTCCCCGCATACGCCCGTCCACGCCGCTGCTCGACCGTGCTGCCACGCCGGACGGCCTGCGTCGACTGGCTGAAGCCGAGCTGGAAACCCTGGCCGATGAACTGCGCCTGGAATTGCTCTATACGGTCGGCCAGACCGGTGGGCATTTCGGTGCCGGCCTGGGCGTCATCGAGCTGACTATCGCGCTGCACTACGTCTTCGACACCCCGGATGACCGGCTGGTGTGGGACGTGGGCCATCAGGCGTACCCGCATAAAATCCTTACCGGCCGTCGCGAGCGCATGAACAGCCTGCGCCAGAAGGACGGCATCGCCGCCTTCCCGCGCCGCGCCGAGAGTGAGTACGACACCTTTGGCGTCGGCCACTCCAGCACCTCCATCAGCGCCGCGCTGGGCATGGCGATTGCCGCCCGTCTGCAAGGCAGCGAGCGCAAGGCGATTGCGGTGATCGGTGACGGCGCGCTGACCGCCGGCATGGCGTTCGAAGCGCTCAACCATGCGCCGGAAGTGGACGCCAACATGCTGGTGATCCTCAACGACAACGACATGTCGATCTCGCGCAATGTCGGCGGTCTGTCCAATTACCTGGCAAAAATCCTCTCCAGCCGCACGTACGCCAGCATGCGTGAAGGCAGCAAAAAAGTGCTCTCGCGTCTGCCCGGCGCGTGGGAAATTGCCCGGCGCACCGAAGAATACGCCAAGGGCATGCTGGTGCCCGGCACACTGTTCGAAGAGCTGGGCTGGAACTACATCGGCCCCATCGACGGTCATGACCTGCCCACGCTGATTGCCACGCTGCGCAACATGCGCGACCTCAAGGGCCCGCAGTTCCTGCATATCGTTACCAAGAAGGGCAAAGGCTTCGCGCCAGCGGAGGTCGACCCGATCGGCTACCACGCGATCACCAAGCTCGACCCCCTGGACGCCCCCGCCGCCGCGCCGAAAAAGGCCAGCGGGCCTAAATATTCCGGGGTGTTCGGCGAATGGCTATGCGACATGGCCGCCGCCGACCCACGGTTGGTGGGGGTTACCCCGGCGATGAAGGAAGGCTCCGACCTGGTGGCGTTCAGCGAGCGTTTCCCGCTGCGTTACTTCGACGTGGCGATTGCCGAGCAACACGCGGTGACCTTCGCCGCCGGCATGGCCTGTGAAGGTGCCAAGCCAGTGGTGGCGATCTACTCCACATTCCTGCAGCGCGGTTATGACCAACTGGTTCACGACGTGGCGGTGCAGAACCTCGACGTACTGTTTGCCATCGACCGTGCGGGCCTGGTGGGCGAAGACGGCCCGACCCACGCCGGCAGTTTCGACCTGTCGTATCTGCGCTGCATCCCCGGCATGCTGGTGATGACGCCAAGCGACGAGAACGAACTGCGCAAGATGCTCAGCACCGGCCACCTGTACAACGGCCCCGCCGCCGTGCGCTACCCGCGCGGTACCGGCCCGAACGCAGTGATCGAAAAAGACCTCGAACCCATCGAGATCGGCAAGGGCATCGTGCGTCGCCAGGGCAGCAAGGTCGCCTTTCTGGTGTTCGGCGTGCAATTGGCCGAGGCGCTCAAAGTCGCCGAGAAGATCGACGCGACGGTGGTCGACATGCGTTTCGTCAAACCCCTGGATGAAGCCCTGGTGCGCGAGATCGCCGACAGCCATGAGCTACTGGTCACGCTTGAAGAAAACGCCATCATGGGCGGCGCCGGCGCGGCGGTCAGTGAGTGCCTGGCGCGGGAGAATATCCTCAAGTCGGTGCTGCACCTGGGCTTGCCGGACATGTATGTCGAACATGCAAAACCTGCGCAGATGCTTGCCGAATGCGGGCTGGACGAGGCCGGTATCGAAGCCTCGGTGTGCCAGCGCATGGCGTTGCTGGGCCTGTAGAAACAGAAACCAACATGTGGGAGGGGGCTTGCTCCCGATAGCAGTGGGTCAGCGACATTCAAGTTGACTGACACACCGCAATCGGGAGCAAGCCCCCTCCCACATTGGTTTTGGGTCAACTTTCAATGCTATGGACAGCCATGAAACCTCTTCATCTTGCCCTCCTGCTTCTGCCTGCCTCGGACCTGCTCGCCGCCAGCCGTGACGATGCCCTCAATCTTCCCGACGTGGTGATCAGCGCCAACCGCCAGGTCCAGGCCCGCAATGACAGCAGCGCCGCCAACACCGTGTTCACCCGCGACGACATCGACCGCCTGCAACCCACCAGCCTCACCGACCTGCTCAGCCGCGTACCGGGCGTGCAAATCGCCCCCACTGGCGGTCGCGGCAGCTTGCCAGGGGTCTACCTGCGTGGCACTACGTCCGCACAAAGCCTGGTGCTGGTGGACGGTCAGCGCATTGCCAACGCCACATCCGGTGACAGCGGCCTGCAATACCTGAACGTCGACCAGATTGAGCGGGTGGAAGTGCTGCGCGGTTCACGCTCGGTGATCTACGGCAGCGATGCGATTGGCGGGGTGATCCAGGTATTTACCCGGCGTAATGCCGAACAAGGGCTGCAACCGCGCCTGAAGCTGGGTATTGGCAGCAACCAGACCTGGGAGCGCAGCCTTGGTCTGTCTGGCGGCGATGAACACACGCGCTTCAACATCGGCGCGAGCCTGGATGAAACGGCTGGCATCAACTCGATCCATGAGTCGTTTGCCAGCGACGGCGACCGCGACGCCTACCGCAACCAGTCCATCAGCCTGAACCTCAGCCATTCGTTCAGCGATGAATGGGAAGCGGGTTTCAATCTGTTGGATAACCGTGGCAAGTCGGAATACGACAACAGCTTCGGCCGCTACGACCTTGCCACCGGGCAGAGCGTCGGACAAAAGCCCTACACCGATTACACCGTGAGCAGCGCCAGCGGCTACGTGGATGCGAGGCTCAGCGAGGGCTGGCAATCGCGCCTGGAACTGGGCCACAGCGAAAACCGTGACACCAAGCGCGACACCCTCAGCGATGATTTCAGCGTATTCAACACTTACCGCGACTCGCTCAACTGGCAGAACGACGTGACGCTCAATGACCGCAACAACCTGATCCTCGGCGGCGACTGGTACGAAGACCGCTTCCACGGCTCCACCACCTTCAGCGAAAACAGTCGCTGGAACCGCGCAGTCTTTGTGCAGCATCGCTTTCACGGCGACTGGTTTTCCACCGAGGTGGGCCTGCGCCGCGATCAAAACCAGCAGTTCGGCAGCCAGAACAGCTGGAGCGGTACTCTGAGCGTACCGATCAACCCCGACAATGATGTGCTCTTGAGCTACAGCGAGGGCTTTCGTGCGCCGACCTTTAACGACCTCTATTACCCGGACACGCAGTACAGCAACCCCAACCTGCAGCCCGAAACCTCAAAGAGCTACGAGCTGCAATGGCGCAGCCAGCTGAGTGACCACACTCGCCTGGAAGCTTCGCTGTACCGCACGCAGTTGAGCGACGCGATTATTCTCGACCGCACCGGCAAACCGCAAAACGTGGCGTCGGCGCGTATCGACGGGGTTGAAGCAGCGCTCAAGACGGAGTTGTTCGGCTGGCAGGGCAACCTGGGCGTGTCGATCATCGACCCGCGCGACCGTGACAGCGGCCACACCCTGGCCCGTCGTGCGCGTCGCACGTTGAGCCTGGATCTGGACCGACAATTCGACACACTGGGCGTGGGCGCGAGCTGGCAGGCAATCAGCAGCAGCTATGACGCGCAAGACAATCAAAACCGTCTCGCCGGTTATGCGCTGCTCGGGTTACGCAGCCGTTGGGCCGTGAGTCGCGAAGTCAGTGTGTCGCTCAAGGTCGACAACCTGCTGGACCGTCAATACGCCCGCGCCCGCTACAGCTACAACGCGGCTGACTTCTCCAACAATCAGGACTACCGCGAGCAAGGCCAGACCTGGATGCTGGGCCTGACCTGGACACCTCAGCTGTAAAGGCCCGTCATTTATCCCGGGGTAGTTTGTTGGAATCCAGATATCCCGCTTTGAGTGCATTGGCACAGGTGTTGAACGCGTAGGCGAGTTGAGTAATCGCCACGCAGAACGCATCGCGGAACCAAAAAGTATCCCCGGGGCCCAAAAATCATTTGCCGGACAAGTCCTAGCAACGGGCAGGAAGGCGCTGAGCCGCGCTAGGGGTGCGCGGCAATCAACTCACACAGTTTGGCCAATGCGTCGATCATTTGACCGCTGGGTCGCTCAAGGCCTTTGTCGGGCACCACCAACAGGCGCCCCTGAGCGACGGCAGTCACGCTGGGCCAGGCCTTCCAGGCATTCAACTGCGGCTGATCACCGGCAAGAATCACCTCGGGATCACGCTGCAACACCGACTCGATACTCACCTGCGGTGCAGGCAGCGTGAGGTCGTCGAACACGTTGCGCGCCCCGCACACCGCCAGGGCATCACTGATGATCTGCCCTCCGCCCACGGTATACAGCGGCTGATTCCACACCTGATAAAACACCCGCACCGGTTCGGCGCGCTGATACTGCTGGCGCAATTCAAGCAGGCGCTGGCGCAGCCGGGTAGCGAGTTGGCGACCTGCGTCGGCACGGCCCACCTGCTCGGCAATGGTCTGCACCTGGCTGGCCAGTTGCTCAAGGCTGTGGGGTTCAGCGACGAATATGGGGATCTTCAGGCGTTGCAGCTGTTCACGCTGAGCCGGACCGACGCTGCCGGGCCACAGCAGGATGAGGTCGGGTTGCAGGCTCAGCAGGCGCTCCATGTCCAACTGCCCGTAATGCCCGACCGAGGGCACGTTCGCCAGCGCCGCCGGGCGCTCGCCGCCATCAAGCACGCCCACCAGTAAATCGGCGGCGCCCAGTTCCAGCATGATTTCCGAGAGTGACGGCGCCAGGCTGACGATACGCTCGGCGGCCAATGCCTGGGCACTGAATGCCAACAGCAGCGCCAGCCAGTAGCGTTTCATCCCAACTGACGCGGGATGCGGTAGAGGTAAAACAACACGGTCGTCGACAGCGCCAGCAGGAACAACGGCACCGCCTCCAGGCCGACGAACACCGCCAGCGCGCCAATCCAGGCAGGCAGCGCGGCCACCAGCAAGGCCGTGCGTCGACGGGCCGCGAGGGTAATCCAGGCGGCGGGTTCTTCGGCGGTGTCGAGGGCTTTGGAGGTGGCGATCAGCGCCTGTTTATAGCCATGAAAATAGCGCAGGCTGAGAAACATCGAGGCCACGCCGGCAATGAAGAACGGCATGGCCAGCATGGGCAGCAGGGATTGGGCGCGGCCGAACACCAGGTTGATCACGAACAACGGCAGCAAGGCCAAGGCCAGGTACTGCCACCAGTTGATGGACAGTCGCCGTTTCACCTGGCCGCGAGTCACGCGCGGTCGACCTCGCCCTGGTGCTCGTTGCCCATCATGTGGTCAAGCTTGCTGGCCTTGGTCGCCAGGTAAAGCTTGTTGTGCGGGTTGTGCCCGGTGTGCAGCGGCACACGTTCGGCAACGGTGATGCCCATCTCGGTCAGGGCCTTGACCTTGCGCGGGTTGTTGGTCATCAGGCGCAGGGATTTCACGCCCAGGTGCTCCAGCATCGGCAGGCAGATCCCGTAGTCGCGCTGATCGGCGGCAAAGCCCAGACGCTCGTTGGCTTCAACGGTATCGGCGCCGCCGTCCTGCAACTCATAGGCGCGGATCTTGTTCATCAGGCCGATGCCCCGGCCTTCCTGGCGCAGGTACAGCAACACGCCACGGCCTTCGCGGGCGATAGCCTGCAGCGCCGCTTCCAGTTGCGAACCGCAGTCGCAGCGCTGGCTGAACAACGCGTCGCCGGTGAGGCACTCGGAGTGCACACGGCCCAGCACCGGCTCGCCATCAGCGATATCGCCCAGGCTCAGCACAACGTGCTCGCGCCCGGTGGCTTCTTCGAGAAAGCCGTTCATGGTGAACGTGGCAAAAGGGGTAGGCAGCTTGGAAGCGGCGACGAAAACGACGGGCACCGTGTGCTCCTGATTTCAGATTTCACAGAGGTGGGCATTGTACAGCAGGTTCCGGCAGACGCTTAAGTTGAATGCGCGCTGATCAAGATCAATCGGTTCGATTGGTCTTCGCCACGGTTCTATGCACTTCAGAACGGATACGGCAGCTTCCAGCGCTGAAAGATCGGCTTCAGCTCGCCGCTTTTAACCAGCGCGGCCATGCGCTGGTCGTACACCGCCATCAACGCACGTCCGCGCTCGTTGTTGGCAAAGCCTACGTAGAGTGGCAGTTCGATGATGGGGGTGAGCCTGAATTTTCCGGGGTCGTCCGCCTGGCTGAGAACGTACCGGGCTTCGGTGAGCGAATCGATATAAAAGTCGGCGCGCCCATGTTCCAGCATCGGCAGGATCCCGTCGCGCCGCTGGATCTGGTTGAAGCGGTGCACGTTGGACAGGTAATCCTCGTATTTATAGCCGCGCACCCAGGCCAGACGATAATTGCCCACCGTCGCCGGGGTCGGCGCAGGTGTGGTCGAAAGCCCCAGGGCGTAGACGTGATCGGCGTCGAAGGGCAGTTTCGGGTACAACACGCCTTCGGTCTCGTCACGGTAGGAGCCGACCCAGCCGTCCACTTCCCCGCGCCGGGTCAGACCGACCGAACGGGTGTACGGCACACTGCGGGTTTGCAGGGCGATGCCGGCGGGCTCGAACACCCTGCGCAATACTTCCCAGCCCAGGCCGCTGCCGTCGCGATTGGTGTAGTTGTCCCATTCCTCACTGGCCAGCAGAATCTTGCCCGGCACCGGCGGTTCTTGCGCGTGCACCAGCGGCGCCACGACGCACAGGAGGATCAGCAGCCAGGGGCGCACATCCATGGTGACGGTCTCCCATAGGGTAATAATCGCTTAAAGGGTAGCGCAGGACGCCGGACTACGGCGCCTCATGAAAATGCTGATAGCCACGAACCAGCGGGGTAACGTCGCGTCCATTGGCATCCAGTAACGTCACGCCCTGCCCCGTCGCGACCCGACCAATCACATGGATCGGCCAGCCAGCGGCCAGCAACGGCGCCAGCTCCGCCACCGGCAACGAGAACACCAGCACGTAGTCATCGCCGCCACTTAACGCGGCCACACGGGCCTCGTCATCGCCGACAAACGCCAGCAAGGCTGCAGACAACGGCAACGCCTCACGCTCGATCAACAGGCTGACCGCCGACGCCCTGGCGATATGCCCGCAGTCGGCCAACAGCCCGTCAGAGATATCCATGGCCGAGGTCGCCTTGCCGCGCAGCGCCACACCCAGGGCCAGCTGCGGTTGCGGCGACCAGTAATGGGCCAGCAGCGGATCGGCAATGGCGGCATCCGCCGTGCGCTGGCCCAGCACCAACGGCAAAGCGCCGGCGGCATTGCCCAGCTCGCCGCCCACGCAGAGCAGATCACCCGGCTGCGCACCGCTGCGGGTCAATGCCTGACCGGCCGGCACACGGCCAAACACGGTCAGGGTCAGGCTCAGCGGCCCGCGCGTGGTGTCGCCGCCCACCAACCCAACGCCGCAGTGTTGCGCCATGGCGTTCAAACCCTGGGCATAGCGTTGCAGCCAATCGGCATCAACGGTCGGGGTGGTCAGGGCAAGGGTGAATGCAAGGGGGCTGGCGCCCATGGCGGCCAGGTCGCTCACCGCCACGGCCAACGAGCGCTGGTCAAGCAGGAACGGGTCACAGGGGTCGGCAAAATGCACACCGGCCACCAGGGTATCGGTGGAAACCGCCAGTTGCTCGCCGGCAGGCAGCGCCAGCAAGGCGCAGTCGTCGCCGATCCCCAGGGCAATGCCTTCGCCGCCCTGCGCACAGGGCGCGGCGGCGAAGTAATTGCGGATCAGCTCGAACTCGCCCATGCCGGACTCAAGCGCACATCAGCGCTTGTACGCCTTGACTTCGGCTTCACGCAGGCGCGGGGCCAGCTTGTCGAGCACGCCGTTGACGAACTTGTGGCCGTCGGTGGAACCGTAGACTTTCGCCAGTTCGATCCCTTCGTTGATCACCACGCGGTACGGCACGTCGACGCGCTTGAGCAGTTCCCAGGCGGACAGGCGCATGACGCACAGTTCAACCGGGTCGAGCTCTTCGATGGTCAGGTCCAGGCACGGAGCCAGGGCCGCGTCGATCTCGCTCAGGTTGGCGTGCACACCGTGCAGGATGTCGTGGAAATACGGCAGGTCGGCAAAGGTGAAGTCGTTGTCGACGCGAAACTGCGCTTCGATTTCAGTCAACGAGGTGCCCGCCATCTGACGCTGGTACAGCGCCTGGGTGGCCAGTTGACGCGCAGCGCGGCGCTTTTCGTTTTTCGAAGGCTTGCCGGCGTCCGCAGGGCGCGGGTCGCGTGGGTTGAAGTTGTCGCCGTCGTCGGAAATCACTTGGCCTCCAACTGCGACAGCAGGCTGACCATTTCCAGGGCGGACAAGGCAGCTTCTGCGCCCTTGTTACCGGCTTTGGTGCCGGAACGTTCGATGGCCTGCTCGATGGAATCCACGGTCAGCACGCCGAACGCGACTGGCACGCCGAACTCCATGGACACCTGGGCCAGGCCCTTGGTGCATTCACCGGCAACGTATTCGAAGTGCGGGGTGCCGCCACGAATCACAGCGCCCAGGGCGATGATCGCCGCGTATTCACCTTGCTGAGCAACTTTTTGCGCAACCAGTGGAATTTCGAAGGCGCCAGGGGCACGGATCAGGGTGATATCGCTTTCGCTCACACCGTGGCGAACCAGGGCGTCCACGGCACCGCTCACCAGGCTTTCAACCACGAAGCTGTTGAAGCGGCCAACCACCAGGGCGTAGCGGCCTTTGGGGGCGATGAAGGTACCTTCGATGGTCTTCAGGGTCATTCGACAAATCTCTTAAAGAGCAGGGACGCGAAAAATGCGTCCCTCAGTGATGTGTTAACCGCGAACAAGGGGCAAAATTCGCCAGGCTTTATTCGGAGGGCACGTATTCTACAACTTCCAGGTCGAATCCGGATATCGCATTAAATTTCATCGGTGCGCTCATCAGGCGCATTTTGCGCACGCCCAAGTCGCGCAGGATCTGCGAACCGGCACCGACGATGCTGTAGGTGGTCGGCGTCTTGATCTTTGAATGCTCGGCGGTTTCGCGGATATGCGCGAGCAGAACATCGCCATCCACCGGGTTGCCGAGCAACAGCACCACACCGCTGCCGGCCTCGGACACCGCAGCCATGGCGGCGCGCAAGCTCCAGCGGCCCGGCTGCTTGACCATCAGCAGGTCGCGCAGCGGGTCCATGTTGTGCACCCGCACCAGGGTCGGTTCGTCGGCGCTGATGCTGCCCAGGGTGAGGGCCATGTGCACGTCGCCTTCGACCGAATCACGGTAGGTCACCAGATTGAACTGGCCCAGTTCGCTGTCCAGCGGCTGCTCGGCAATCCGCTGAACGGTACGTTCGTGGATCATGCGGTAGTGGATCAGGTCGGCGATGGTGCCGATCTTGAGGTTGTGCTCTGCCGCAAAGGTCTCGAGTTCGCTGCGACGGGCCATGGTGCCGTCGTCATTCATCACTTCGCAGATCACGCCGCTGGGCTCGAACCCGGCCATGCGCGCCAGGTCGCAGGCCGCTTCGGTGTGGCCGGCGCGTGCCAGGGTGCCGCCCGGTTGGGCCATCAGCGGGAAGATATGGCCGGGACTGACGATGTCTTCGGCCCTGGCATCGCGTGCCGCAGCCGCTTGCACGGTGCGCGCGCGGTCGGCAGCGGAGATCCCGGTCGTGACGCCGGTGGAGGCCTCGATGGACACGGTGAACTTGGTGCCAAACCCCGAGCCGTTGCGCGGCGCCATCAACGGCAGCTTGAGCAGCTCGCAGCGCTCGCGGCTCATGGGCATGCAGATCAGCCCGCGGGCGTGCTTGGCCATGAAGTTGATGTGTTCAGCCTTGCAGGCCTCGGCGGCCATGATGATGTCGCCTTCGTTCTCGCGGTCTTCGTCATCCATCAGGATGACCATCTTGCCTTGGCGGATGTCTTCAACCAGTTCTTCGATGCTGTTGAGCGCCACGCGGCACCCCTTGGTCAGGATTTGAGGTAGCCGTTGGCGGCCAAAAAACTTTCGGTGATGTTACTGCCGGTGGGCTCTGCGGCCTTATCGCCCATCAACAGGCGCTCCAGGTAACGGGCCAGCAAGTCCACTTCCAGGTTCACCCGGCGGCCCGGCTGGTAGGACGCCATGATGGTTTCGCTGAGGGTGTGGGGAATGATGGTCAGCTCGAATTCGGCGCCATTCACGGCGTTAACGGTCAGGCTGGTGCCGTCCACGGTGATCGAACCTTTGTGGGCGATGTACTTGGCCAGCTCTTTGGGCGCGCGGATGCGAAACTCCACGGCCCGCGCGTTTTCGCTGCGCGCGACCACTTCGCCGACGCCGTCGACGTGGCCACTGACAAGGTGACCACCCAGACGCGTGGTCGGCGTGAGGGCTTTTTCCAGGTTCACCGGACTGCCGGCCTTGAGGTCGCTCATCGCGGTGCAGTCCAGGGTTTCGCGGCTCACATCGGCGGCAAAGCCATTGCCCGGCAGCTCAACGACGGTGAGGCATACACCGCTCACCGCAATGCTGTCGCCCAGTTTGACGTCGCCCAGGTCGAGTTTGCCGGTTTCAACCAGCAGGCGGATATCGCCGCCTTTGGGGGTCATTGCACGGATGCTGCCGATGGATTCGATGATGCCGGTGAACATGTCGTTCTCCTGAAAACGGGGGACGGGCGCCTGAGCCCGGTCAGAATTATACGCTCGCTGCTGGCACAGGGATGGCAGTGACTCGCCAGTCGTCGCCCACAGCGCGCATGTCAGTGATCTTGAGTTGGGGGGCGTCGGCCAGCTTCTCAAGCGGCCAGTCCAGCAACGGCCGGGCGGCGGAGCCCAGAAACTTGCCGGCGACGAAAATCACGTATTCGTCCACCAGGCCCTGCTGGGCAAATGCACCGGCCAGGCTTGGCCCTGCTTCCACCAGCACCTCGTTGACGCCACGGGCTGCCAGGGCCACCAGCGCCGAGCGCAGGTCGACCTGCCCCTCCACGCCCGGCACCACCAGGCATTCAGGGCCACGGGGGAACTGGTTCTGCGCGGTGACGCAGGTGATCACCAGTGCCGGGCCGGCCTTGAAGAATGGCGCATTGAGCGGCACACGCAGACGGCCGTCGATCAGCACGCGCAGCGGCGGGCGCGACATGGCCAGGGCGGTGGTTTCGGGATCGAGGCCGAGTTCGGCGGCGCGCACGGTCAGGCGCGCACCGTCGGCCAGCACCGTGTCGGCGCCGGTCAGCACCACACTGGCCTGGGCGCGCAGGCGCTGAACGGCGGCGCGGGCGGCGGGGCCGGTGATCCATTGACTTTCACCGCTGGCCATCGCGGTGCGCCCGTCCAGGCTCATTGCCAGCTTCACCCGCACGAACGGCAGGCCATGTTCCATGCGCTTGAGAAAGCCGGGGTTAAGCGCCCGCGCTTCGGCTTCCAGCACACCGCTGCGCACCTCGATACCGGCCTGCGCCAGGCGCTGCATGCCGCGCCCGGCCACTTCCGGGTTGGGGTCCTGCATGCCGGCCACAACACGCGCGACGCCGGCCGTTACCAGCGCATCGGCGCAGGGCGGCGTGTGGCCGTGGTGACTGCAGGGTTCGAGAGTGACGTAGACCGTGGCGCCGCGCGCCTTGCTACCTGCGGCGCGCAGGGCGTTGGGTTCGGCATGGGGTTCGCCGGTGCGCTCATGCCAGCCTTCGCCGACAATCTGCCCGTCACGCACGATCACGCACCCCACGCGAGGGTTGGGATGGGTGGTGTACAGGCCCTTGCGCGCAAGTTCCAGGGCGCGGGCCATGTAATGAGCGTCGAGCACAGCCTGTTCATTGCTCATTGTTTGGACGGCTCACGCGCCAGGCGGTCGATCTCTTCGCGGAACTCGTTGAGGTCCTGGAAGCGTCGATACACGGAGGCGAAACGGATATAGGCAACTTCGTCGAGCTTTTGCAGCTCGCCCATCACCAGTTCACCCACCACCAGGCTCTTGACCTCACGCTCGCCGGTCGCACGCAGCTTGTGCTTGATGTGCACCAGCGCCGCTTCAAGGCGCTCGACACTCACCGGGCGTTTTTCCAGGGCGCGCTGCATACCGGCGCGCAGTTTGTCTTCGTCGAAAGGCTGGCGGCTGCCGTCGGACTTGATCAGACGGGGCAATACCAGTTCGGCGGTTTCAAAGGTGGTGAAACGTTCACCGCAGCCAGACGCCAGGCATTCGCGCCGGCGACGCACTTGATCGCCCTCGGCGACCAGACGCGAATCAATGACTTTGGTGTCGTTGGCACCGCAGAAGGGACAGTGCATGGTTGGCAGGCAACAAAAAATGGGAGGGCCATGGTAGCGCATCCCCGTGGCAAGACAAGCCATAGCCTTTACGGTATATAGGCAGGCTTATATGTTTGTTACCTTTCACGTCACGGATTTAGTCCTTTCTGGAGCTGTACATGCAGTTACGACCACTTGTTTTGCTCACTCTGCTCAGTTTTCTGGTCGCCTGCAGCAGCGAAGCCCCCAAGCCGGCCGCACCGGTGCCTGCGCCCGCGCAGGAGAAAAAAGTGCCGGGCATTGAAGAGGTCGGCCCCCTGCCCGCCTATCAGCGTGAAATCAGCGGCAACCTGACCAACGTGCCGGCCGGCGCTGAAGTCGAGATGGCCCTGCTGGTGATCGACGAACGTTCGCGCCCGCAACAACTGCTCGCCAGCAGCGTTTTGACCGGCAACGGCAAACCCCTGGCCTTCCGCCTGCGCTTTAACCCCGAGGCCTTCCCGGCCGGTGCACGGGTTGAATTGCGTGGCCGCGCCAGCCAGTCCGGCCAGTTGATCCTGCACCTGCCCGCCGTGCGCATCACCCAGGCGATCACCCAGACCACCGGCCCCCTGCAACTCGTCAAGGCGCCATGACTGCACCGCTGGACCTGCAACGCGCCTTGAGCGAACTGATCGGCGACGCGCAACTGCTGCCCTGCGCGCTGCCGGGCACTGCGCTGTCGCTGTGGCTGCTGGACGCCGACAACATGAACCGCGCATTCAGCCAGGAAGAAACCCGGCGCATCCTCCATGAACCGCCGTACTGGAGCTTCTGCTGGGCCAGCGGCCTGGCATTGGCGCGCTACCTGGCGGCGAACCCGCAATGGGTCGCGGGCAAGCGGGTGTTGGACTTTGGCGCCGGTTCCGGTGTGGCCGCGATTGCAGCGGCCAAAGCGGGCGCGCTGGAAGTGGTGGCCTGCGACCTGGACCCGCTGGCACTGGCGGCCTGCCGGGCGAATGCCGAACTCAACGGCGTGGAACTGGGTTATTCGGCGGACTTTTTTGCCGAAGCCGATCGGTTCGATCTGATCCTCGTCGCCGATGTGCTGTACGACCGCGCCAACCTGCCGCTGCTGGATCACTTCCTCACCCGAGGCCGGGAAGCACTGGTGGCGGATTCACGTGTGCGGGACTTTCAGCATGCCGATTACCGGCGGCTGGAGATCCTTGAAGCGCTGACACTGCCGGACCTGGCCGAGCCTTGGGAGTTTCGCAGGGTGAGCCTGTACCATTCGCGCCGCGCTTGAGGCCATCGCGGGCAAGCCCGCTCCTACAGGTGGCCGCATTCTTTTGTGGGAGCTGGCTTGCCTGCGAAAGCGTTCTTGCATGCACTGCGCTTTCAGCCAATGGCGCCAGCCCTTATAGTTGCCCCCATTCCCGCTTTATTCGAGACGCCCCATGAGTGAACCCACGCCGTACATCTTCGACGTCACCACCGCCAACTTCGAACAGGCGGTGATTCAGAACTCTTTCGAAAAACCCGTGCTGGTGGATTTCTGGGCCGAGTGGTGTGCGCCGTGCAAGGCGTTGATGCCGATGCTGGCGCAGATCGCCGAGAGTTATCGGGGTGAGTTGCTGCTGGCCAAGGTCGATTGCGAGGCGCAGCCGGACATCGTCGCGCGTTTCGGCATTCAAAGCCTGCCGACGGTGGTGCTGTTCAAGGATGGCCAACCGGTGGACGGGTTTGCCGGTGCCCAGCCGGAATCAGCAGTGCGCGCGATGCTTGAGCCCCACGTGCAGATGCCACCACCGGCGGCGGCGGACCCGCTGGAGCAGGCCCAGGCGCTGTTTGCCGAAGGCCGTATCAGCGATGCCGAGGCGCTGCTGGTGACGTTGCTCGGTGAAGACAATACCAACGCTGCCGCGCTGATCCTGTATGCGCGTTGCCTGGCCGAACGCGGTGAGTTGGGCGAAGCCCAGGCCGTGCTGGACGCCGTCAGCGGCGACGATCACAAAGCCGCCCTCGCTGGCGCCAAGGCGCAGATCACCTTCCTGCGCCAGGCCGCCGACCTGCCGGACGCCGCCGACCTGAAAAGCCGTCTGGCGCAGAACCCGCAGGACGACGAAGCGGCCTACCAGTTGAGCATTCAACAACTGGCGCGCCAGCAATACGACGCGGCGCTCGAAGGCCTGCTCAAGCTGTTCATCCGCAACCGCAGCTACAGCGAAGGCCTGCCGCACAAGACCCTGCTGCAGGTGTTCGAGCTGCTGGGCAATGAACACCCGCTGGTGACCGTGTACCGCCGCAAGTTGTTCGCCGCGCTGTATTAATCGCCGACCCAATGGTACAGCGGCGTATCCCCGCCGCTGCTCACCTTGACGCTGGCGCTATGGCGCAGGCGCACCAGCAGGCGCTTGCCCGTCGCCGCATCACCGGCCAAACCTTCAAGTTGATCAAGCAATTCCAGGCCGTTTAACTGCCCGGCCTTGCGCAACAGCGCCTGGGCGTTCTGCCACAGGTCCTCATCCTGTTTAACCGGCGGCGCCGCAGCCGGCGTACTCGGCGCCGGAGCGGCCTGTAATTGCGCGCCCAGCCGTGCCCAGTCGCCGTCGTCCAGCTCCAGGGTCAAGTTCACCGGCAGGTCGCCGACGGTTCCACGAATTCGCAACATCGTCTTTCTCCTGCATTTTTTCTGACGGGCATGCTCCCATGTGGCTTGCGCAACGCCAAGCGCGCGGTCAAACTCTCGTCATTATTGTTATAAGATCACATAACAAACTTTTCATGTTCTGGAGCCTTCCCATGCGCCGTCTGCTGCTCGCTTTGCCGTTTGCCCTGCTGCCACTGGCTGTGGCCCACGCCCATGAAGATCACGACCATGAACACGGCAGCCTCGGCGCCCACGAACATGGCGTGGGACGCCTCAACGCCGTGCTCGATGGCCAGACCCTGGAGCTTGAGCTGGAAAGCCCGGCGATGAACCTGGTGGGTTTCGAACACTTGGCCACCACCGCCGCCGACAAGGCCAAAGTCGCCGCCGCGCGCAAGCAGCTGGAGAACCCACTGGCCCTGTTCAACCTGCCAAAAGCCGCCGGCTGCGCAGTGAGCACCCAGGAACTCAACAGCCCATTGTTTGGCGACAAGCCTGAGGCCGATCACGATGATGACGATGATGCTGATGACTACGCCACCGACGGCAAGGGCGCAGCGGCCCACGAACATCACCACGACCATAGCGAAATCCACGCGCACTACCAGTTCACCTGCGCCACGCCGACGGCGCTGAGCAACCTGGACCTGAGCCAGGTGTTCAAGACCTTCCCTGCCACCAAAAAAATTCAGGTACAACTGATTGGCCCGAGCGGCCAGCAAGGGGTCGACGCAACGGCCACAGCAGCCACCCTGAAGTTCTGATTGCCCATGACCCACGCCTTGATCGAACTGTCTGACCTGAGCTTCAACTGGCCCGGTCACCCGCAGTTGCTGGACATCCCCGCGTTCCGCCTGGAACGCGGTGAAACCCTGTTTCTCAAAGGCCCCAGCGGCAGTGGCAAGACCACCCTGCTCGGGCTCCTCGGCGGTGTGCAGAAGCCCAGCCAGGGCAGCATTCGCCTGCTCGGCCAGGAACTGACCGAACTCTCGGCCGGCGCCCGCGACCGCTTTCGCGTCGACCACACCGGCTATATCTTCCAGCAGTTCAACCTGCTGCCGTTTTTGTCGGTGCGCGAGAACGTCGAGCTGCCCTGCCACTTTTCCAACGTGCGCGCACAGCGGGCAAGGCAGCGCCACGGCAATGTGGACAAGGCCGCAGCGGCCCTGCTCGCGCACCTGGGCCTCAAGGATAAAGACTTGCTGGAACGTCGCGCCGACTCGCTGTCCATCGGTCAGCAGCAACGGGTGGCCGCCGCCCGGGCGCTGATCGGCCAGCCGGAACTGGTGATCGCCGACGAACCCACCTCGGCCCTGGACTACGACGCCCGCGAGGCGTTCCTTCAGCTGTTGTTCGCGGAATGCCGCGACGCTGGCGCCAGCCTGCTGTTCGTCAGCCATGACCAGAGCCTGGCACCGCTGTTCGACCGCAACCTGTCGCTGGCCGAACTCAATCGCGCCGCAATGCCCGCAGAGGTTTGAGATGTATCTGTTCCGTCTAGCCATGGCCAGTCTGGCTAACCGCCGCTTCACCGCGACGCTCACCGCCTTCGCCATCGCGCTTTCCGTGTGCCTGCTGCTGGCCGTGGAGCGCGTGCGGGTCGAGGCGCGCAACAGCTTTGCCAGCACCATCAGCGGCACCGACCTGATTGTCGGCGCTCGCTCGGGTTCGGTGAACCTGCTGCTGTACTCGGTATTTCGCATCGGCAACGCCACCAACAACATCCGCTGGGACAGCTTTGAGCACTTCGCCGCCAGCCCGCAGGTGAAGTGGGCGATCCCGATTTCCCTCGGCGACTCCCATCGCGGCTACCGCGTGATGGGCACCAACCAGTCCTACTTCGAGCACTACCAGTACGGCCGCAAGCAGAACCTGGAACTGGCCAGCGGCCGCGCCTTCGCCACTGACCCATTCGAAGTGGTGCTGGGCGCCGAAGTGGCTGACGCACTGCATTACAAACTGGGCGACAAACTGGTGCTGGCCCATGGCGTGGCGGTGGTCAGCCTGGTCAAGCACGACGACAAACCCTTCACCGTGGTCGGCATTCTCAAGCGCACCGGCACGCCCGTCGACCGCACACTGCACATCAGCCTGGGCGGCATGGAAGCGATCCATATCGACTGGCACAACGGCGTGCCGGCCCAGGGCAAAGGCCGCATCAGTGCCGATCAGGCGCGCAATATGGACCTCACCCCGCAGGCGATCACCGCGTTCATGCTGGGCCTGAACAACAAGATCTCCACCTTCGCCCTGCAAAGGGAGATCAATGAATTCCGTGGCGAGCCGATGCTGGCGATCCTGCCCGGCGTGGCACTGCAAGAGCTGTGGAGCATGATGGGCACCGCAGAAAAAGCGCTGTTCGTAATCTCGCTGTTCGTGGTGCTGACCGGTTTGATCGGCATGCTCACAGCAATCCTCACCAGCCTCAACGAGCGCCGCCGCGAAATGGCAATTTTGCGCTCGGTGGGCGCGCGGCCATGGCATATCGCGACATTGCTGATTTTTGAAGCGTTCGCCCTGGCGCTGTCCGGCGTGGTGGCTGGCGTAGGCCTGTTGTACGTATGCATCACCGCATCACGCGGCTACTTGCAGGCCAACTATGGCCTGGACCTGCCGATGTCCTGGCCCAGCGCATATGAATGGACCCTGCTGGCGGGTATTCTCGCCGCGGCGTTGTTGATGGGCAGCGTGCCGGCCTGGCGCGCCTACCGACAATCCCTGGCCGATGGCCTGTCCATACGTTTATGAGGAAGGCTTTGATGCGTCGTGCCCTGTTTGCATTCTTGCTGCTGATCAGCGTGCCCGTCTGGGCGGAGGACCAGCCCAGGGATCTGTCCTGGCAGGAGATGATCCCGCCGGACGCGCCGCCGGAAATCCCCAATATGAAACCGCTGCACGACCTGTCGAACATGGCCGACGCCCTGTCCGTCGAGGCCGCGCCCGCCGCCAAGCAGGACCTGCCCAACGCGCCGGTGGTGCAGAGCCTGGACGGCAAGCACATTCGCCTGCCGGGCTATATCGTGCCGCTGGAAGTCAGCGAAGAAGGCCGCACCACCGAGTTCCTGCTGGTGCCGTATTTCGGCGCGTGCATCCACGTGCCGCCGCCGCCGTCGAACCAGATCGTGCATGTGAAAAGCGAAGTCGGCGTGAAGCTCGATGAGCTGTACCAGCCTTACTGGATCGAGGGTGCGATGCAGGTCAAGCCGTCGTCCAGTGAGCTGGCCGATGCCGGTTACCAGATGGATGCCGAGAAGATCTACATGTACGAACTGCAGGAATAGTTCCGCACCCAAGCACACCAACGATCAACTGTGGGAGCAAGCCACCTCCCACAGTTTTAATGCATCCATAGCGCCTTTCATTGAGCTGAGTCAAAAGATCGGGCGGTACGATCTTTACCATTGGACGTACACCTTTTAACGTCCTTTTGGAGCTCCCATGAACAAGTCTCTGCTCGGCGCGTCGTTCTTCGCGCTGGCACTCGCCGCCCCGCTCGCCCAGGCTCACGAAGCGGGCGACATCCTGATTCGCGCCGGAGCGATCACCGTGAATCCGAAGGCCGACAGCAGCAGCGTCAAGGTGGATCAAGGCCCCTTGGCCGGTGCCAACCTGGGCGGCAAGGCGACCATGAGCAGCGATACCCAGCTGGGTCTGAACTTCGCCTACATGCTCACCGACCACGTCGGCCTCGAACTGCTCGCGGCCACGCCATTCGAGCATGACGTAAAAATCAAGAACACCGCCCTCGGCGCTGCCAACGGCAAGCTCGGCACCCTCAAGCACCTGCCGCCGACCCTGAGCGTCGTGTACTACCCGCTGGACAATAAATCAGCATTCCAACCCTACGTCGGCGCGGGCATCAACTACACCTGGATCTACGACGAGCACGTCGGCAGCCGCGCCTCCAACGCTGGCTTCAGCAATTTCAAGGCGGAAAATTCCTGGGGCTGGTCGGCGCAGATCGGCGCCGACTACATGATCAACGACAAGTGGATGATCAACGCCCAGGCGCGCTACATCGACATCAGCACCAAGGCGACAGTGGATAACAACGCGTTGGGCCAAGGCACCCGGGCCAAGGTCAATGTGGATGTCGACCCGATGGTGTACATGGTGGGGATTGGCTACAAGTTCTAAGCAGTCGTTCACAGACACCACAAAACCAAAGTGGGAGGGGCTTGCTCCCGATGGCGGTGAATCAGTCGATGAATCTGTCGACTGAGACTCTGCCATCGGGAGCAAGCCCCTCCCACATTGGGTTGGGTTGTGTGTCAGGTATGCCGGTAAAACCGGTCCAGCAACGCTGGTAACCCCGCCCGCCATGCCCGGGGCTTGATGCCGAAAGTGTGGAGGATTTTCTTGCAGGCCAGTACCGCGTGTTGCGGTTCGTCCGCCGCATCCGGCCGCGCTGCGTGGGCCTGGGCAGTGGGGGACTCGATGGCCAGCGCGCGGAAGTTGCGCGCCTCGGTGAGGATCGCCTGGCCCAGCGCCAGCGGCGTGGTGGCCTCGTGGCCGGCGTAGTGGTACGTGCCCCACAAGGGCGCTGCGCAATCGAGTTGCTTGAGCACCGAAATGATCACCCGCGCGGCATCGTCCACCGGCGTCGGGTTGCCGCGTCGGTCATCGGCCATCGGCAATTCACCCGGCTTTTCGGCCTGGGCCAGAAAGCGCCCGAGGGTGCCGTCGGCGCTGTCATCCAGCAGCCAGCCAAAGCGCAGCAGCACATGTTGCGGGCAAGTGGCGCGCACGCTTTGTTCGATTCGCCACAACGCCTGACCGCGCAGACCCAATGGCACCGGATCGTCTTTTTCGCTATAGGCAGTGGCGCGCGAGCCATCGAATACGCGGTAGCTGGACGGTTGCAGCAAGGTGATGCTGTGGTGCTGGCACAATTCGGCCAGACGCTCGATGGCGTATTCCTGAGCAGCCAGACGGTTTTCGCTGACGGCCTCGGCCTGGAACCAGTCGAAATAGTAGGCGAGGTTGATCAATGCATCGGGACGGGTGTCGTCGAGCAATTGGGTGAGGCTCGCGGCATCCCAGCCGTCTTGGGGCGGTTTGGGGGCGAGGAACCCGATGTCTTCCTCTGCACCGAGGCGAATCAGCGCCTGCCCGAGGGCATTCCCGCCGCCCAGTAACATAAGGCGCATTCGCATAGATTGTGCAGGCCCACTCTGTTTGGAACGATGGTTAGTGTCGGCAGACGTGTATGCCATACCGTGGGGTGTAGCCGGAATCGTTGCATTTTGCGGGTTTGTAGCGCAACCGTCACGGATAAAGTAAGCCTTTGCAACTTGTTGGAGCCGGTGGCATCAATCATTGCATGAACCTTCCTGAATCAACGGACAGGGCATTGGACGGTTTCCACCCCGCCGTCAGCGCCTGGTTTCGCAGCACCTTCCCCGCGGTCACCGGCGCCCAGGCCCAGGCATGGCCGCTGATCCGCCAGCGGCGCTCGACGCTGATCGCCGCGCCGACCGGCTCGGGCAAGACCCTCACGGCCTTTCTCGCGGTGCTCGACGACCTGGTCCAACAGGGCCTGGCCAACGGCGGTCACCTGCCGGACGCGACGCAGGTGGTGTACGTGTCGCCGCTCAAGGCACTGTCCAACGATATCCAGATCAACCTGCAAAACCCGCTGGCCGGAATCAGCGCCCAGTTGCAGCGCCAGAGCCTGGCGCCACTGGAGATCCGCACCGCCGTGCGCACCGGCGACACCCCGCAAAAAGACCGCGCGCTGATGCGCAAACGCGCGCCGCACATCCTGGTGACCACCCCGGAATCGCTGTATGTGCTGCTGAGCTCGGACTCCGGCAGGCAGATGCTCGCCAGCACGCGCACGGTCATCGTCGACGAAATCCACGCCATCGCCTCTGGCAAGCGTGGCAGCCACCTGGCGCTGAGTCTGGAGCGCCTGCAAGGCCTGTGCGCCGAGCCGCTGACTCGCATCGGCTTGTCGGCCACGCAAAAACCCATCGAAGCGGTGTCGCGGTTTCTGGTGGGCACCGCGCGTGAGTGCGCCATTGTCGACATCGGCCATGCCCGCCCGCGCGACTTGGGCATCGAAGTGCCGCCGGTGCCGCTCTCGGCGGTCATGGCCAATGACGTCTGGGAACTGGTCTACGATCGCCTCGCCACACTGGCCCGCGAACACCGCACCACGCTGATTTTCGTCAACACCCGGCGCCTGACCGAACGCCTGGCCCGCCACCTCAGCGAGCGCCTGGGCAAGGACGCCGTGGCCGCGCACCACGGCAGCCTCGCCAAGGAGTTGCGCCTGGACGCCGAGCAACGGCTCAAGGCCGGCGCGTTGCAAGTGCTGATCGCCACCGCGTCGCTGGAGCTGGGCATCGATATCGGCGAGGTGGACCTGGTGTGCCAGATCGGCTCGCCCGGCTCCATCAACGGGTTTTTGCAAAGAGTTGGACGCTCCGGCCATCAGGTCGGCGGCACACCCAAGGGACGCCTGTTCGCCACCACCCGCGACGACCTGATCGAGTGCGCCGCCCTGCTCGACTGCGTGCGCCGTGGCGAACTGGACACCCTGCACATTCCGGTCGCGCCGCTGGACGTGCTTGCCCAGCAGATCATTGCCGAAGTCAGCGCGCGCGAATGGCTCGAGCAAGACCTGCTGGCACTGATCCACCGCGCCGCGCCCTACGCCGCGCTGGATGAACGCCACTACCAGGCGCTGTTGCAGATGCTCGCCGAGGGCTACAACGGGCGCCAGGGCATCCGCAGCGCTTACCTGCACCGCGACGCCCTGACCCGCACCCTGCGCGGTCGCCGTGGCGCCAGGCTGACCGCCGTGACCAGCGGCGGCACCATCCCCGACAACGCCGACTACAGCGTTTTGCTCGAACCCCAGGGCCTGAACATCGGCAGCGTCAACGAAGACTTTGCGGTGGAAAGCATCGCCGGGGACATTTTTCAGCTGGGCAATACCTCCTACCGCATCCTGCGCGTCGAAGCCGGCAAGGTGCGCGTCGAGGATGCCCATGGCCAACCGCCGACCATTCCGTTTTGGCTCGGCGAAATGCCCGGGCGCAGCAACGAGCTGTCCGCCGCCGTGGCACGCTTGCAGGGCCAGTTGGACCGCCTGCTCGGCGCCAGCCCCGGCGACCTGCAACCGGCGCAGCACTGGCTCACCGACACCCTGGGCCTGAACCGCGCCAGCGCCGAGCAAATCCTCGATTACCTGGCCCGCGCGCGCCTGGCCCTGAGCGCCTTGCCGTCCCAGGACACGCTGATCATGGAGCGGTTTTTCGACGCGTCCGGCGGCACCCAGTTGATCATCCACACGCCGTTTGGCAGCCGCCTGAATCGCGCCTGGGGCCTGGCGTTGCGCAAGCGTTTTTGCCGCACGTTCAACTTCGAGCTACAAGCGGCGGCCAGTGAAAACGCGATTGTGCTGTCGCTGTCCACCAGCCACAGTTTTGAGCTGGATGAGGTGTGGCGTTACCTCAACAGCCACAGCGCCGAACACATCCTGATCCAGGCGGTACTGGATGCGCCGCTGTTCGGCGTGCGCTGGCGCTGGAATGCCGGGGTGGCGCTGGCATTGCCGCGCTTTACCGGCGGGCGCAAGGTGGCGCCGCAGATCCAGCGCATGAAAAGCGAAGACCTGATCGCCAGCGTGTTTCCCGACCAGATCGCCTGTCTGGAAAACCTCGCCGGCGAGCGTGAAGTGCCCGAACACCCGCTGGTGGAACAGACCCTCGACGACTGCCTGCACGAAGCCATGGACAGCGACGCCTGGCTGGCCCTGCTGCGCCGCATGGAACGCGGCGAGGTGCGCCTGATCAGCCGCGACCTGCCGGCGCCCTCGCCCATGGCGGCGGAAATTCTCAGCGCACGGCCCTACACCTTTCTTGACGATGCGCCGCTGGAAGAGCGCCGCACCCAGGCCGTGCTCAACCGGCGCTGGAGCGATCCGCAAAGCACCGACGACCTTGGCGCCCTGGACGCCGAGGCCATTGCTGGCGTGCGTGAGGAGGCCTGGCCAACGCCCCATGGCCCGGACGAAATGCATGAAGCGCTGATGAGCCTGGCGTGCATCGCCGAAAGCGAAGTCACGCCACCCTGGGCGCAGTGGCTGCAAGCGCTGGCCAAGGCCGGGCGCGCGTATCAGTTGCCCAACGGGCTGTGGGTCGCCGTCGAACGCCTGAGCTGCTGGCAGGCGATTTATTCTCACGATTTGCCGTTATTGCCCGGTTTCGATGAGCCCTGGACCTTCGAGGACGCGGTGCTCGAAGTGCTGCGTGCGCGCCTCGGTGGTTTTGGTCCGTTGAGTGTGATCGAGATTGCCGCGCCCATCGGGCTGCCGGTGGCCGCCGTGACCCAGGCACTGGCCCGGCTGGAGCAGGAAGGCTATGTGTTGCGCGGACATTTCAGCCCCGGCGCCGGCGCAGAGCAGTGGTGCGAACGGCACCTGCTGGCGCGTATTCACCGCTACACGGTCAAGCGCCTGCGCCGCGAAATCGAGCCGGTGGCGCTGCAGGATTTCATGCGCTTTCTGTTCGACTGGCAACACCTGTCCGACGCCACCCGCGGCCAAGGCAGCGCGGTGCTGGCGCAGATTGTCGGCCAGTTCGAAGGCTTTGCGGCCGCCACCTCGGCCTGGGACAGTGACCTGCTCAGTGCGCGCATCAAGGACTATTCCTCTACCTGGCTCGACGAGTTGTGCCGCAGCGGCAAACTGGTGTGGATGCGCCTGAGCGACAAGGCCGGTGCCATGGCCCTGCGCAGCACACCGGTGGTGCTGTTGCCGCGCAGCCAGGTGGGACTGTGGAGCGGGCTGACCGAACCCGTCGACAGTACCGCGCTGTCGCCCAAGGCACAAAAGGTCCACCTGGCCCTGCGTGAACACGGCGCGCTGTTTTTTGATGAACTGGTGCACGAAGCCCATCTGCTGCGCAGCGAGCTGGAAACGGTGTTGCAGGAACTGGTGGGCGCGGGCCTGGTGAATGCCGACAGTTTTGCCGGGCTGCGCGCCCTGACCACGCCCGCCAGCAAGCGCCAGGCGCGCAGCAGCCGGCGCGGGCGCGGTGCGTTTATCGGCGGCATGGACGATGCCGGGCGCTGGGCCTTGATCCGCCGCCCGCCCGGCGCTGCCGGCCCGCACTCTGCCGAAACCCTCGAGCATGTGGCCATGACGCTGCTGCGCCGCTACGGCGTAGTGTTCTGGCGCCTGCTTGAACGCGAGGCGGACTGGTTGCCGAGCTGGCGCGAGTTGCTGCGCACCTTCCACCGCCTGGAAGCGCGCGGGGAGATTCGCGGCGGGCGATTTGTGAGCGGCTTGGCGGGGGAACAGTTTGCGTTGCCCGAGGCGATTCCGCTGCTGCGCGAGGTACGGCGGCGCGCGCACGACGGGAGCCTGGTGGCGGTGTGTGGAGCGGACCCGCTGAACCTGGTGGGCACGCTGTTACCGGGGAGCAAGGTGCCGGCGGTGAGCGGCAATCGGATTGTGTATCGCGATGGGTTGCCGGCTGCCGTGATGGTCGGCGGCAAGCAGCAGGTGCTGGTTGAGGTGGATCAGCGGGCGGTGCAGGAGAAGTTGCTTGGGCGGTCTTGAGGGCCTCATCGGGAGCAAGCCCCCTCCCACACTGGACTGGGTTCACATAGTTCGATGTGTCAACCCATTCAAATGTGGGAGGGGGCTTGCTCCCGATAGCATCCTCACTGGCTACGCGGCTGCTCGGTAATCTCCACCACTTCTTCAGCCTGCCCCATCCGCTTGGGCAACAGCACCTGCTGTGGATAAGTCTGCGCAAAATGCACTTCGTCACAGTTATCCACAAGCTTCTTCAACCGCTGGTTAAACGCGCGGCTGACTGCATATTGCCCGCCCGACACGGTGCGGAACTGCGCGGTGAGCACCACGCCGTTGAGGTCCATCTTGTCGACGCCGAACACTTCCAGCGGCCCTTGCAGGTTGTACTTGAGGAACGCATCGTCGCGGATCGACTGCCCCGCTTCCTGGATCAGCTCCACGGCCTTGTCCACATCGGTGTCGTAGGTGAACTGCACCGAGAAGAACGCGTAGGCAAACTGGCGTGACTGGTTGGTGACCGCCTTGATCTGCCCGAACGGCACCGAATGCACAAAGCCCTTGCCGTCGCGCAGGCGCAGGGTGCGGATGGTCAGGCCTTCGACGGTGCCGGCGTGGCCGGAGTCGAGTACCACCCAGTCGCCGATCGACAGCGTGTCTTCGATGATGATGAACAGGCCCGTGATCACGTCCTGCACCAGTTGCTGGGAGCCGAAACCGATGGCCAGGCCGACCACCCCGGCACCGGCCAGCAGCGGCGCGACGTTGATGCCCAGGTTGGCCATGGTGGTGATCGCGCAGATCACCACCAGGATGATCTTCACCGCATTGCGCAGCAGCGGCAGGATGGTCTTGACCCGCGTGCTGGGCTGGCGACTGGAACGTTTGTTGACCGGCGGTTTGAGCGCTTCCTGAATCGCCGTGTCGAGCACCACCCAGAACAGCCAGGTCATCAGAAGGATCAGGCCGATGCTGCTCAGCGAGTCGCTGATGGCGCGGCCGATCGAGTTGCGTTCGGCGAACTCGAACAACGACACGCCCCAGATACGCCCAAGCACTTCGATAAAGGCCACGGCCATCACGATACGCAGGATCGCGTGCAGCAAACTGAGGAAGCGCTCCTTGTAGGCGCTGCTGCGCTGGATCGCCACCTGGCTGCGCGACTTGAACAGGTGTTGCAGCACCGTGCTGAGAAACACCGTGCCGATCAGCAGGATCGTAGTGAACAGCGCGCAGCGCAGCGCTTTCTGATTATCGTCGCCGGCACCGATCAGGTTGATCGCCGACACCAGCACCATCAGCAGAATCGGCCAGTACCACAGCCCCGAGAAGATACGCAGCGATTGCTGCAGTGCCGGGTGTTTGATGCGCTGGGCCAACGACCGATTGCGGATCAAGTGGGCGACCGGACGGCGCAGGCGCACCACCAGCACGCCGAAGATCACCGTGGCGAACAACCCGGTGAACACCGCAATGCTGCTGGTGATATTGCCGCCCAACTGGCGGGCGATCTGCGGGCTGGTCAAGGCATCGCTGAGGGCGGCGAGGAAGCCGATCAGGAACAGCGGCTTGGGGCAGTAATCGCAAATGATCTGCACCGCCGGGCGCTTGTGGCCCACGTTGAACATCACGATGACGCACAGCAGCATCGAGGTGGAAAAGATGCCGCTGCTGGTGGCGTAGGCAAGGCACAGCGCCAGCGCGCGCCCCACGGAGGTGGCGAGAAAATGGCTGACGTACAAGGTAAGTGGCAGGCAGATCAGCGCCGGGAGCGTATAGGGCACGACGTAGCCCAGCACATCCAGCAGCCGGCCGCGCCGTTCAAAAAACGCGCGCTGGCCCAGGCGTCGCACAATCATCCGGCCCAGCAAGGTCAACAGGGTAAAGGCGCCGATCCAGACGCCGGACAGCAACAGGAAATCCCCGGCCACGCTCCACGGTGAGCGGGCTGACGTTTGATTGACCAGGCGCCCGACTTCGTTGGCGGCGCGGTCGGCGCGCAGGCGCCACTCGTCAATGAAGTTCTGATTGAGGTCGAGCTTCTGCTGCACGTCGTCAATGCTGGAACTGATCGCGCCGAGCAGTCCGCCTTCCACCAGCAGCTCCGGCTTGGCCGGGGCCTCGGCTTCGGGAGCGGTGGCGGGTGCGGTCGCCGCCGCCTGAGGTGCGCCGCTGCCGCAAAACAGCAGCGCGCCGAGTAGCCATGCAGTCTTTAGATTCAGCAAAACACCGGGCTCCTGGGAAAGGGTCTGTAAGGAACTGACGGGTTTGAGCCCTGATCGTTCCCTGTGGGAGGGGGCTTGCTCCCTCCCACACTGGATCTACTGCATTGGAAGCATGCCGTTTGTAGGAATCGGGAAACTTTCCGACAAAAATCACAGTCATCCAACCACGCACTCTTTCCTACGGACCCAACCATGGCGGCGATTCATATCGGCATATCCGGCTGGCGCTATACGCCCTGGCGCGGGGACTTCTATCCCGAGGGGCTGACCCAGAAACGCGAGTTGCAGTTTGCGTCACGTGCCGTCAACAGCATCGAAATCAACGGCTCGTTCTACGCGCTGCAAACGCCCAAGCGCTACGCCGAGTGGTACGCCGATACACCCGAAGGTTTCATGTTCAGCATCAAGGCGCCGCGCTATATCACGCACATCCTGCGGCTCAAGGATGTGCATGCGCCGCTGGCGAATTTCTTTGCATCCGGCGTGCTGGAATTGAAGGAGAAACTGGGGCCGATCCTGTGGCAATTCCCGCCCAGCTTTAAATTCGATGCGCCGCTGTTTGAAGCCTTCCTGCAGCAACTGCCCGGCGACACACAACAGGCCGCCGCCCTCGCCCGCCAGCATGAGCCTCGCCTGAACGGCAAGGCGAGCATGCAGGCCCATGGCAAAAGAGCCCTGCGTCACGCCGTGGAAATTCGCCATAAAAGCTTTGCCGTGCCGGCGTTCGTAAAGATGCTCGAAAAATATGGCGTCGCGCTGGTGGTGGCCGACACCGCAGGCAAGTGGCCGTATCTCGAGGACGTCACCGCCACCTTCATGTACCTGCGCCTGCACGGCGACAAGCAGCTGTACGCCAGCGGCTACACCCCTGAAGCCCTCGAACGCTGGGGCGACCGCATTGAGCGGTGGGCCCATGGCAAACAACCGGAGGATGCACACTTGGTCGACCCGCAGCATAAACCCCGTGCCCGCAAGCAACGCGATGTGTTCTGTTTCTTCGACAATGACATCAAGGTGCGCGCGCCTTTCGACGCGCGCCAGTTGCTGCAGCGTTTCGGCCTGGACCAGCACCTGGCCACAGCGCCTGGACAGCTGCCTGAACCCGGGGTGCTGGCATGACCCATCCAGAACCGCTCCCGGTGGTGGCGCCGGACGTTGCCGTCGCCCGTCTTACGGTGCTCACGGTCAATATCCACAAGGGCTTCACCGCGCTGAACCGGCGTTTCATCCTGCCCGAGCTGCGCGAAGCAGTGCGCAGTGTCGGCGCCGACATGGTGTTCCTGCAGGAAATCCACGGCACCCACGAGCAGCATCCCCAGCGCTACAGCGACTGGCCGAACATGCCGCAGTACGAATTCCTCGCCGACAGCATCTGGCCGCAATTCGCCTATGGCCGCAACGCGGTCTACCCCCATGGCGACCATGGCAATGCGCTGCTGTCGAAATTCCAGATCGTGCGCTACGAGAACCTCGACATCTCCCAGAGCGGCCACGAAAACCGCGGCCTGCTGCATTGCGTGCTGCGCCTGCCCGGCAGCGGCAAGGAGGTGCATGCGATCTGCATGCACCTGGGCCTGCGCGAAGTGCATCGCCAGCAGCAACTGCGCCTGCTCGAGCAGCGCATTGGCGAAATACCCGCCGACGCGCCGCTGGTGGTCGCCGGCGATTTCAACGATTGGCGCCAGCGTGCCGACCTCAGCCAGAGCGGCCTGCAGGAAGTGTTCATGCAGGCCACGGGCAAACACGCGCGCACCTTTCCTGCGCGCTTGCCGCTGCTGGCACTGGACCGCATCTACGTGCGCAACGTGACGGTGCATCACCCGCGCGTGCTGAATACCCGGCCCTGGTCCCATCTGTCAGACCATGTGCCGCTGTCGGTGGAGATTGAGCTATGAATATTGCGGTGGAGCATATCGCGACCGATCAGCCGCCGGATGAGGCCAAGGCCCGTGACCTGGATTACGGCTGGCAGAGCGGCAACCAGGTGCAGTTGCTGGAGAACGGCGAGGCGTACTTCCCCAGGGTGTTCGATGCGATGCGCGCGGCGCAGCGGGAGATCCTGCTGGAGACGTTTATCCTGTTCGAGGATAAGGTCGGCCATGAGCTGCAAGGCATTCTGATCGAGGCTGCCCAACGTGGCGTGAAGGTGGTGGTCAGCCTGGATGGCTTCGGTTGTGGCGAGCTGAGCGCGGCGTTTCTTGCAGCGCTGGCGGATGCCGGGGTGATGGTGCAGATGTTCGACCCGGCGTCCAAGACCCTGGGCATTCGCACCAACTGGTTTCGCCGCCTGCACCGCAAGATCGTGGTGGTGGATGCCGAGGTCGCGTTTATTGGCGGGATCAATTTTTCGGCCGACCACCTGGGCGATTTCGGCCCCGAGGCCAAGCAGGATTATTCGGTGCAGGTGACAGGTCCGGCGGTGGCCGACCTGCATCACTTTGCCCTGGCGCAAAGCGGTCGTCAGGTGCGCACGCGGCGTGGCTGGCGTCGTCGCCAACAACGACCGTCGCCATGGGCCACTGACAGCGGCGAGGGCTTGGTTCGCTTGATTTATCGCGACAACCTGCAGCATCGCGATGACATCGAAGAAGCGTATATCTACGCCCTGAGCAAGGCGAAAAAACGCGCGGTGATCGCCAACGCGTATTTCTTCCCCGGTTACCGTTTGCTGCGCGAAATTCGCAATGCGGCACGGCGCGGCGTGCAGGTGCAGTTGATCATGCAGGGCCAGCCCGATGTGCTGCTGGCCAAACTGGCGGCGCGCATGCTCTACGACTATCTGCTCAAGGACGGCGTGGTGATCCACGAATACTGCCAGCGCCCGCTGCACGGCAAGGTGGCGCTGGTGGACGACGACTGGAGCACGGTGGGTTCGAGCAACCTCGACCCGTTGAGCCTGGCGTTGAACCTGGAAGCCAACGTGCTGATTCGCGACCGCGCGTTCAATCAGCAGCTGTACGACAGCCTGGAAACCCTCAGCAAAAACCACTGCCAGGTCATCCCGGCAAAGCAAAAGCCGCGCCTGTGGCTGTGGCGCTTGACCGTCGGCTTCCTGGTGTTCCATGTGATGCGCCACTTCCCGGCGCTGACCGGCTGGCTGCCAGCGCACAAACCCCGCTTGA
Source organism: Pseudomonas trivialis (assembly GCF_036864995.1). Taxonomy (NCBI): domain Bacteria; kingdom Pseudomonadati; phylum Pseudomonadota; class Gammaproteobacteria; order Pseudomonadales; family Pseudomonadaceae; genus Pseudomonas; species Pseudomonas trivialis. The sequence goes on from NZ_CP142151.1 coordinate 4,804,357, forward strand.
AACCTTTCGAGAGCCAGGCCCATGACTGACCACACAGGCTCACGCTTCAAGCGCTGGAAGAAGCCGCTGACCATTGCCTTCTTCCTGCTGTTGATTGTGCTGTTCACGATGCTCGCGCGGCGGATCGACTGGAGCGAAGTGATCCAGACCCTGGGCGATTTCAAATTGCGCACCTTGCTGATCGCCGCCGGGCTGACCCTGTGCAGCTTCCTTGTGTACGCGTGTTTCGACCTGATCGGCCGCACCTATATCGGCCAGCCGCTGCGCTGGAAGCAGATTTTGCCGGTGGGGTTTATCAGCTATGCGTTCAACCTGAATCTGAGCGCGTGGGTCGGCGGGATCGCCATGCGTTATCGGCTGTATTCGCGGCTGGGGGTGAGCACCGGCAATATCGCCAAGATCCTCGGCCTGAGCCTGGCGACCAACTGGTTCGGCTACATGGCCCTGGCCGGGGTGGTGTTCAGCAGCGGGCTGGTGACCATGCCTCCAGGATGGAAGGTCAGCACGACGGCACTGCAGGGGATTGGCGCCCTGTTGGTGCTGGTCAGCCTGGGCTACCTGGCGGCCTGTCAGTTCTCGAAAAAGCGCGCGTGGTCGATTCGCGGCATCGAGATCAACCTGCCATCGCTGCGCATGGCGTGCCTGCAATTGGCGCTGGGCGCATTGAACTGGTCGCTGATGGCGGCGGTGATCTTCACCCTGCTGCCTGCCAAGCTGGATTACCCGCTGGTATTGGGGGTGTTGCTGATCAGCGCGATTGCCGGGGTGGTGACCCATATCCCGGCCGGGCTTGGGGTGCTCGAAGCGGTGTTTATCGGGCTGTTGCAGCATGAAGCGTCGCGGGGCAGTTTGTTGGCGGGGTTGATTGCATATCGGGCGATTTATTTTATTTGCCCGTTGCTGATTGCGTTGGTGATGTACCTGGGCGTGGAGGCGAAGGCCAAGGCGCTGCGGGTGAAGAAGACGCCGGCTTGATTATTGGGTGATTGACATACCGCTATCGGGAGCTAGCCCCCTCCCACACGTTGAATGCATTCCAAATGTGGGAGGGGGCTTGCTCCCGATGGCGGTTATCGAGCCTGGATAATGCTCAACCGCTCACCCACCACCATCTCGGTAATCCAGTCCACCAGGATCGAGGTATAGGCCTGCTGTGACACCGGATCACTCAATGAATGGTCGGCGCCATCGATGATGCGGTGCGTCAGGGAATGGGTCTGCTGGCACGCCGCGCGGTAACTCATGATGGTGGCGTGGGGCACGTGGTCGTCGGTTTCCGACTCGACGATCAACACATCACCGGTAAACGCCGAACAGGCGTGCAAGGCGCGATTGGTGTCGGCACGCACCAGGGTGCTGCGGTAATCCATCAGGTCCATCTTGTTCAGGTCACGCTTGGGCTTGAGCCATTCTTCGTCGCGGTAAAGCGCCGGCACGCGCAGCGCCAGCCAGCGCACCGGACGCAATGAGGTGAGAATCGCCGCGAGGTAGCCGCCATAGCTGGTGCCCACCACCGCCACGGCCGAGGTGTCGATGGCTGGGTGGGCGAGCAGGCGGTCGTAGGCCGCCAGCAGGTCGCGCAGGTTGTCTTCGCGGGTCACGCGGGCCAGCGGAATGCCGGCGCCAGCATGGCCGCGCAGGTCGAAGGTCAGGCACACGCAGCCCAGACCTGCGATGCCTTTGGCGCGTTCCAGGTCGCGCTCCTGACTGCCGCCCCAGCCGTGCACGAACAACACGCCGGGGACTTTGGATTTGGGACTGAGGAATGTCCCGCTCATGTGTTCGTCGTCTATCTCGATTGCAATGCTTTCGCTTCTAGCCGTCATAAGATTTAACCGTTACGTACTTGAGAAGAAAGTCGCTGTTTTCGGCCGGGCCGCGATACACCTCGATGGCATCCGCCGGGAGTGGCTGGTCCTCATAGGTTTCCACCGATGACACATGAATGGCTTTGAGGCCCGGGTAGTTGATGAAACTTTGCAGCGCCGCGACTTCCGCGCTGCTGGCCCCGCCCATGCGCCAGGATTGTTCGAGCACGCCGCTGCGGCGCTGGCCGTCGCTGTCCAGGCCTTGGGCGATGTCGTAATTGCGCCGCGAGGCATAGAACCCAGGGTAGGCCTCATCGGCGGCGCTGTCGAAAACCTGGGCCTGTTCGATGGCTTCACGCACATCAACGGGCAGACCAAGGGCAAGCAGGTCGTCGTAATCGCCGGGCACCACGATCAGGTCGGAGCCGCCGTACACCTCGTCACCGTTTGCGTCATGCGTGAGGTATTGCTCGCCGCAGTAGCTAAACACATGGCCGCCGATAAAACTCTGGCCCACGCTGTGGGTGGTCACCTCGTGCAGGTCCTGTTCAAGCACTGCGCCATCGCTGAACAATTGCTCGGCGCCGTCGCGTTTGAGCAGCGCATCGAATTCATCAAGGCTGCGAATGACTTCCTGGCCGCGCCCGGCGCAGGCATGCACCGGTTTCAGGCGAATAGGCCCGCTGTAGAGCAGGCGTTCAGCGGCGGCACGGGCGTCCTGCAAGGCGAATACGCTGAGGCCGTCGAGCACGACGGGCCTGACAAGCTCGCAGAACAATGGCGACCAGCCCTCGGGCGCCGTTACGTTGGGCCCGAGCAGGCCATGGCTGATGGCTTTGGTGCAGATGAAGTCGTGATCGACATAACCACCCCACAGGTCTTCGGGGCCGTGGATATTGAGCGCGCGGGCCTGGGCCGGACCCACCAGCGTCTGTGTGGGCAGTATGTAAAGGTCGCGGCCGGCATGGACCTTGGGATCGAAGCTGCCGCCGAACTCCAGCCCCAGTACCTGCGCCAGCCAACGGGCCAGGGCACGGTTGGTTTCCACTTCATGCTGCGGCGCGCCCTCTCTTGTGGAGTGAGCGACCACCAGTTTCTTGCGCTGAGTCGCGGTCATGCGGCCCCCTTGCTTCCTGCCAGGTATGTAAGTGAGGGGTTGCAGGTATCAGGCCAAGGCGCGGTTGAGGCGCAGGTTTTTAAAATCAATCAGTTGCCGAGCGCGCGATAGCATTTGGCCTGTTTTATTTTGCACGACGCTTAGTTTGGGGCGTGGTGTTCTGCACGATTCGCAGCCATACAAAGCCCGCTAATCCGGTGAGCGAAATGCCAGGGCGCCAGCTAAGATACCGGGCTGCTCATCTCATCACGAGGCAATACCCATGGCCAAGCAAGCGCTCATTCTGATCGATATCCAGAACGACTACTTCCCCCAGGGCAAGTGGCCGCTCGCCGGCGTGGACGCGGCGGCGGACAAGGCGGCGCAGGTGCTGCAGGCGTTTCGTCAGGCGGGCGACGCCGTGATTCATGTGCGCCATGAGTTCACCGCCGAGGATGCGCCCTTCTTCACTCCAGGCTCGGAAGGCGCGCAGTTGCATCCCAAGGCACTCAACGAAGGCAGCGAGCCGGTCGTGCTTAAACATTTCGTGAATGCGTTTCGCGAAACCGATCTGCGTGCCCTGCTGGAGCAACGCAGCATCACCGACGTGGTGGTGGTCGGCAGCATGAGCCATATGTGCATCGATGCGGTGGTGCGCGCAGCGGCGGACCTGGGCTACAAGGTCACGGTGATCCACGATGCCTGCGCCACGCGGGATCTTGAGTTCAATGGCAAGGTCATCCCGGCGGCGCAGGTGCATGATGCATACATGGCGGCGCTGGCGTTTGGTTATGCGGGCGTGGTGTCTGCGGATGAATACCTGAAGGCGCAGACGGCGGCCGTGTGACCGCCCTGTGAAGCGTCAGCGAGTGGCGATGATGAACAGGCGCGGAAATGGCAACAGCACGGTGCCGTCGCTCAGGGCCGGGTACGCCTGGGTAATCCGCGCCTGGTATTCGCGTAGAAACGCGGCCTTTTCATCATCGCTCAGAGGCGCGAGAAACGGTCGCAACGCTGAGCCTTTAAACCATTCCACCACCGCCGCATGGTCGGCCAGCGGGTGCTGGTAGGTGGTGCGCCACACGTCCACGGTGCTGCAATGCTGGCTCAGCAACTCGTAGTAGTAGCTCGCGGTGTGACGCGGATTGTGCTTGACCGCTCCGATCTTCGCCGACCAGAGCCCCTGTGCCGCCACGTCGCGGGCCAGTTGGTGGGCAGGCTCATCGAGGTTATCCGGCGTTTGCACCGCCAGCGTGCCGCCCGGCGTCAAGTGACTGACCAGATGCGGGTAGAGCGTGGCGTGGTCGGGCAACCATTGCAGGGAGGCGTTGGCGAGAATCACATCAAATTGCCGCGCCGGGTTCCAGGCGCCGATATCCGCCAGCTCGAAATCAAGGGCGGGCAGGCGCTGACGGGCGTCGAGCAACATGTCATCGGAACTGTCCATGCCGGTGACTTGCGCCTGTGGATAGCGCTCGGCCAACACTTGCGTTGAGTTACCGGGACCGCAGCCCAGGTCGACGGCGGTGTGCACGTCGACATTAGGGATGGCCGCGACCAGATCGCGGACGGGACGGGTACGTTGTTGCTCGAACAGGCTGTATTGCTTGGCAGACCAGGTCATCGCGGTTTTCCTTCTGCATGGTGTAAAAACCGCACCAGTCTGCCAGAACTCATTCACACGGCGGCTGCCAATAAATGCGTCCTTTTGTTTCCCTACAGTTTGAAACGCGAGACCACCGTACGCAGCTCCCCCGCCAGCAACGATAGCTCCTGCGCCGTCGCAGCGTTGTCTTCGATACCTTCCATCAACGTGATGCTGCCGTTGCGAATTTCGGTCACGTTGCGGTTGATGTCTTCGGACACGGCGTGTTGCTGGACCGCCGCGCTGGCGATCTGCGTGTTCATGCCGACGATCTGATCAACACCATCATTGATTGCATCCAGGCTGGTCGAGGCTTGTTGAGCGGACTCCAGACAGGCCTGCGCGCGCAACTTGCCTGACTTCATTTGCTCCACGGCGGCGGACGTCGCCAGTTGCAGCTCCTGGATGATGGTGCGGATTTCTTCGGTTGAGTTTTGCGTGCGCGAGGCCAGGGTTCGGACCTCGTCCGCTACCACCGCAAAGCCACGGCCCTGCTCACCGGCACGGGCAGCCTCGATGGCGGCGTTCAACGCCAGCAGGTTGGTTTGATCGGCGATGTTACGGATCACTTCAATGACGCCGCCGATCTGCTGGCTGTGCTGGGCCAGCGCGGAGACTTTCTGCGCGCTGCGTTCCACTTCTTCGGCCAGGGCTTCGATGGTGACGCGGGTTTCCTGCATCTTCGCAAGGCCTGCGATCGAAGACTGACTGGCATGCCCGGCGGCATGGGCGGCGCCCTCGGTGTTCTGCGCCACATCGGCAACGCTGGCGGTCATCTCGTTGATGGCCGTGGCGACTTGCTCGGTTTCACTTTGCTGCACATTCATCGAGCGTTTGGCCACGTCGATGGACACACCCATGCGCGCGGCCGCCTCGGACACCGATTGCGAACTGCGCTCAACCTGAGTCAGCGACGCGCTGAAGGCCTGCACCATCGCATTGAGGGCGTTGCCCACATCGGCCATTTCATCGTTGCCGCGCACCGGAATGCGCGTGCTCAGGTCGCCCTGGGCAATCAACTGCGTGGCACTCAACACATCGTTGAGGGTGCGACGCATGGCGCTGTAGATGCCGCTGAAGGCATACACCAGCAACAGGCCAAGCCCGGCCAGCATGCCGAGGATGAGCAGGCGCTCCGCGCTTTTTTCCTGGACTCGGCGTTCCAGTGTCTTCAGCAGTGCGTCTTGCAGGGTGTCCTGCGCCTTGTACAACTCGGCGACTACCGCGTTGCCCTTGACCGGCAGATTCTGCACGCCGCTGATGGTGTCGGTTGGGGAGCCAATCAGCAGGTCAAGATCGGCGCGAAAACCATCCAGGCTCGCAAAGGCACTGGTGATTGGTGCCTGAATGCGATCGGCCAGGGCCGGCTCGCGACGACGCAGAAGGTCCAGGCTCTGCTGGAGCTCCTTGTGAATCATCACCTCGTTCTTGAGCATCGCCCTGATCACGCCACGCGTGCCCGGACTCAATACTTGCCCGTCATGCAGCCCGCTGGCCAGACCGCGCAATTGGCCGACGATATTGATCTGGCGTGGCAGCCGCAAGGTGCTCTGGTCGATCATGAACAGTGAGGCAAAGTCTTCATCAAGCACCATGCCCGAGGTGGCCGATACGTAATAAACGAAGTTCAGGGTTTCGGTGAGTTGATCGTTCCACTCGTCGAAGGTAGCGCTCTGGCTGGCATCGCCCTTGGCCAATTCAATCAAGCGCTGCGCCCCGGCGTGCAGGCGCTGCACGCGGTCACCGGTTTCGAGCTGGGCGTTGAACTGTCGGTCGGTGGTGGCCAGTTTAGAAAAAGCGTCTTCCAGCTTTGCCTGGTTGGCGGAGAGATCGGGCTGGGCACTCTTGTCACCGCTGAGCAGGCGGTTGGTGAGTGCACGTTGCAACATCGACAAGCGCAGCACAGGGGTCACGTCCAACAGATAGCGTTGGCCCGATTGTTCGGAGCGGATGACGTCGAGACTGTCGTTGATCTGGTGGACGATACGGGAGCCAAGCAGTACCAGAGGGATCAGCACGATGATTGCCAGCACGCCGAATTTGGTGGGGAAACGTAAACGGCTGGCCAGGTGTACGGCAGGAGCAAGGATATTCATACAGTTCTCACAGCCCGGAATGGGACAGTTTGTGGAGGGTTTATAGGTGAGAACTGTCCGTTTTCTCTCAAATGCCTGGCTCTGTCTGGCACATTTGGCTAATCACGTTTTGCATGTAACTAATCGTTTCATGCTCGGTGTCGGCATTGAGATTGAGAACTTTAAGTAAAGTTGTACATTTATTTATTTTTGTACAAGATCGGAACGCCCCGAACAAAGTGATGTCGCGTTGCCATCACTGCTGTGTGAGGATTTTGCGCAGGAGAATGAGGCGAGCGTTGCTGGACTATTTGAGCGCATACGAAAACGCCCCTGGGATTTTGCAATCCGCAGGGGCGTTGGGATCAGCTTGAGCGCTGGATGCCAGCGCTGGCGTCGATCAGAACGGAATATCGTCATCAAAGCTGTCGAAATCCGGAGCCGGCTGTGGCGCGGCCTGTTGTGGCGCTGGACGCGACTCACGCTGTGGCTGCTGGCTTGGCTGCGGACGCGACTGCTGTGGACGCGGTGCCGAGTTGGACATGCCGCCCTGGCCCTGTTGGTCGCCCTGTGGACGGCCGCCCAGCAGTTGCATGGTGCCTTGCATGTCGACCACGATTTCAGTGGTGTAACGCTTGATACCGTCCTTTTCCCACTCGCGGGTCTGCAGTTTGCCTTCGATGTAGACCTGCGAACCTTTGCGCAGGTATTCACCGGCGATCTCGGCGACCTTGCCGAACATCGACACACGGTGCCATTCGGTTTTCTCGACCTTCTGGCCGGTCTGCTTGTCGGTCCACTGTTCGCTGGTCGCCAGACTCAGGTTGGTCACGGCGTTACCGTTAGGCAGGTAGCGAACTTCGGGATCCTGGCCGCATGTACCGACCAATATGACTTTGTTAACCCCACGGGCCATAACGTTCTCCTAGGCTGGGCGCGCTGTCGGCACTGGGTTGACCAGTTGCTCGAGCGTCGCGCGATCCAATAATTCGGTGTCCAATTTAATGTAAATGGCCGCCTCTTCAGCGACCACGACTGCATCCGTTACTCCAACCACGGCCTTCAGGCGCTCTGCCAGACCGGCTTCGCGCATCGCCTCGGGCGACAGCGGTAAACGCAGACTGGTGACGTAGGGAGGTTCGCGCATGGTAACAGCAAAGGCCAGCCAAAGTGCAGCCAGCCCGGCGCATCCGAGGAACACAACCGACAGACCGCCATGCTGGAACATCCAGCCGCCCATGATGCCGCCCAACGCGGAACCGAGGAACTGGCTGGTGGAATACACCCCCATCGCCGTGCCCTTGCCACCGGCCGGTGAAACCTTACTGATCAGCGAAGGCAATGAGGCCTCCAGCAGGTTGAACGCAGTGAAGAACACCACCGTGCCGCTCACCAGCGCCCGCAGGCTGTCGCCGAACTGCCAGAAGAATAGTTCAGTGAGCATCAATGTCGCGACGGCGCCGAGCAAAACTCGTTTCATTTTGCGTTTCTTCTCGCCATAGATGATGAACGGGATCATGGCGAAGAACGAAATCAACAACGCAGTGAGGTAGACCCACCAGTGCTGCTCCTTGGGCAGGCCGGCTTTTTGCACCAGCGCCAGGGGTAAGGCGACGAAGCTGCACATCAGCATGGCGTGCAATACGAAGATACCTAAATCCAGGCGTAGCAGGTCCGGATGCTTGAGCGTCGGCAGCAGCGCCTTACGCGCCACACCGGACTCACGGTGCTGCAAGGTGCCGGTAGAGTGCGGCACCATGAACGCGACGATGACAATGCCAACCAGTGCCATGCCTCCGGTGGCCAGGAACAGCCCGTGCAGGCCGAACGCACTGGTCAGCAGCGGGCCGACCACCATGGCCACGGCGAACGACAGCCCGATGGTCATCCCGATCATTGCCATGGCCTTGGTGCGATGTTGTTCGCGGGTCAGGTCCGAGAGCAGCGCCATGACCGCCGCGGAAATCGCGCCGGCGCCCTGCAGGATGCGTCCGGCGATCACGCCCCAGATCGAATCGGCCTGGGCCGCGAGTACGCTGCCGAGCGCGAAGACGATCAGGCCGAGGTAGATCACGGGACGGCGGCCGATACGGTCGGAAATGATCCCGAACGGAATCTGAAAAATGGCCTGGGTCAGACCGTAGGCGCCAATCGCCAGGCCGATGAGTGCGGGGGTCGCTCCTGCGAGATCCATTCCATAGGTCGCCAGCACCGGCAACACCATAAACATGCCAAGCATACGGAAGGCGAACACCAGGGCCAGACCGCTTGCCGCTCGGGTCTCGCCGCTACTCATGCGTTCGCTGTGGGGATCGTGCATGGAAAAACCTCGTGTGAACCGGCGGCGATTCTACCAGTCCCATCGATTGAGAGGGTATATGCGGCGCTTTGCCGCGCAGCTTTCATGCAAGGCTGCAAGCGGCCTTTTGACAGTGTATATTCATCCAGTCTTTAGCCGTATACTCCGGCATTATTTACGCCCGCCGTGCGAGGCCATCTTGGACAAGATCCTGATTCGTGGGGCTAGAACCCACAACCTGAAGAACATTGACCTGACCCTGCCCCGGGACAAACTGATCGTCATCACCGGCCTGTCCGGCTCGGGCAAATCGTCCCTGGCGTTCGACACGCTGTATGCCGAAGGCCAGCGTCGCTACGTGGAATCGCTGTCGGCCTATGCCCGCCAGTTCCTGTCGATGATGGAAAAACCCGACGTCGACACCATTGAAGGCTTGTCGCCGGCCATTTCCATCGAACAGAAATCGACCTCACACAACCCGCGTTCCACCGTGGGCACCATCACCGAAATCTACGACTACCTGCGTCTGCTGTACGCGCGTGTGGGTATTCCCCGCTGCCCGGATCACGACATTCCGCTGGAAGCCCAGACCGTCAGCCAGATGGTCGACCTGGTGCTGGCCCTGCCGGAAGGCGCCAAGCTGATGTTGCTGGCACCGGTGATTCGCGAGCGCAAGGGTGAGCACCTTTCTGTTTTCGAAGAGCTGCGTGCCCAGGGTTTCGTGCGCGCGCGGATCAACGGCAAGCTCTATGAGCTGGACGAAGCGCCGAAGCTCGACAAGCAGAAGAAGCACTCCATCGATGTGGTGGTCGACCGCTTCAAGGTGCGCGCCGACCTGCAGCAGCGCCTGGCAGAGTCGTTCGAGACCGCACTGAAGCTGGCGGACGGTATCGCCCTGGTGGCGCCGATGGACGACGAGCCGGGCGAAGAGATCATCTTCTCCGCACGCTTCGCCTGCCCGGTCTGCGGGCATGCCATCAGCGAGCTGGAACCCAAGTTGTTTTCCTTCAACAACCCGGCCGGCGCCTGCCCGACCTGTGACGGCCTGGGGGTTAAACAATTCTTCGACATCAAGCGGCTGGTCAATGGGGAACTGACACTCGCGGAGGGGGCGATACGCGGCTGGGACCGGCGCAATGTCTATTACTTCCAGATGCTTGGCTCGTTGGCGTCTCACTACAAGTTCAGCCTGGAAGTGCCCTTCAACCAACTGCCGGCGGACCAGCAGAAGGTCATCCTCAGCGGCAGCGGCTCGCAGAACGTCGACTTCAAATACCTCAACGACCGAGGCGATATCGTCAAGCGCTCGCACCCGTTCGAGGGCATCGTACCGAACCTGGAACGTCGCTACCGTGAAACCGAGTCGGCGAGCGTGCGTGAAGAGCTGGCGAAGTTCCTCAGCACCCAGCCGTGCCCGGATTGCCGTGGCACTCGCCTGCGTCGCGAAGCGCGGCACGTATGGGTGGGTGAAAAGACCTTGCCGGCCGTGACCGGCCTGCCGATCGGTGATGCCTGCGAATACTTTGGCGGACTCAAGCTGACCGGCCGCCGTGGGGAAATTGCCGACAAGATCCTCAAGGAAATCCGCGAGCGCCTGCAGTTTCTGGTCAACGTGGGGCTCGATTACCTGTCGCTGGATCGCAGCGCCGATACGCTGTCGGGCGGTGAGGCACAGCGGATTCGCCTGGCCAGTCAGATTGGCGCGGGCCTGGTCGGCGTGTTGTACATTCTTGATGAGCCATCCATTGGCTTGCACCAGCGTGACAACGACCGTCTGCTGGGAACGTTGAAACACCTGCGCGATATCGGCAATACGGTGATCGTGGTCGAGCACGATGAAGACGCGATTCGTCTGGCGGACTATGTGGTCGATATCGGCCCGGGGGCCGGCGTGCATGGCGGGCATATCGTCGCCGAAGGTACACCTGCCGAAGTCATGGCTCACCCGGATTCGCTGACCGGCAAGTACCTGTCTGGCCGCGTGAAGATCCAGGTGCCGGCCAAGCGTACACCGCGTAACAAGAAGATGGCGCTGCACCTCAAGGGCGCGCGTGGCAACAACCTGCGCAATGTCGACCTGGAAATTCCGCTGGGCCTGCTGACCTGCGTTACCGGCGTGTCCGGCTCGGGCAAGTCCACGCTGATCAACAACACGCTGTTTCCTTTAAGCGCGACCGCCCTGAATGGCGCGACCACGCTGGAAGCCGCGGCGCATGACAGCATCAAGGGCCTGGAGCATCTGGACAAGGTGGTCGATATCGACCAGAGCCCGATTGGCCGTACGCCGCGCTCCAATCCAGCCACCTATACAGGGTTGTTCACGCCGATTCGCGAATTGTTCGCTGGCGTGCCGGAGTCCCGCTCGCGGGGCTACGGGCCTGGGCGTTTCTCGTTCAACGTCAAGGGCGGTCGCTGCGAGGCTTGCCAGGGCGATGGTCTGATCAAAGTGGAGATGCACTTTCTGCCGGACATCTACGTGCCGTGCGACGTGTGCAAGAGCAAGCGCTATAACCGCGAAACCCTTGAGGTGAAGTACAAGGGCAAGAACATCCACGAAACCCTGGAAATGACGATCGAGGAAGCGCGGGAGTTCTTCGACGCGGTTCCGGCGCTGGCGCGCAAGCTGCAGACGCTGATGGATGTGGGTTTGTCGTATATCAAGCTGGGCCAGTCGGCGACCACGCTGTCTGGTGGTGAGGCGCAACGGGTGAAGCTGTCTCGCGAGCTGTCCAAGCGCGATACGGGTAAAACCCTGTATATCCTCGATGAGCCGACCACAGGGCTGCATTTTGCGGATATCCAGCAGTTGCTGGATGTGTTGCACCGCTTGCGCGATCACGGCAACACGGTGGTGGTAATCGAGCACAACCTGGATGTGATCAAAACCGCAGACTGGCTGGTGGACCTGGGGCCGGAAGGTGGCTCCAAGGGTGGTCAGATCATTGCGGTGGGTACGCCGGAGCAAGTCTCCGAGGTGTCGCAATCTCACACCGGTTACTACTTGAAACCGTTGCTGGCGCGCGACAGAGCCTGATAGATCGGCCAATAAAAAGCCCCTGTCACCTCATCGGTGTCAGGGGCTTTTTACTGCCTGAAATCAGAACTGCGATTGCAGGTAGTTTTCCAGACCAATCAGCTTGATCAGGCCCAGCTGCTTTTCGAGCCAGTAGGTGTGGTCTTCTTCAGTATCATTCAATTGCACCCGCAGGATTTCCCGGGTGACGTAGTCGCTGTGCTGTTCGCACAGTTCGATGCCTTTGCAGAGCGCAGCACGTACCTTGTACTCAAGGCGCAAGTCGGCGGCGAGCATGTCAGGCACCGTGGTGCCCACGTCCAGGTCGTCGGGACGCATGCGTGGCGTGCCTTCGAGCATCAGGATGCGGCGCATCAGCGCGTCGGCGTGCTGTGCCTCTTCTTCCATTTCGTGATTGATACGTTCGTAGAGCTCGGTAAAGCCCCAGTCTTCGTACATGCGCGAGTGGATGAAATATTGGTCACGAGCTGCCAGTTCGCCCGTCAGCAACGTGTTGAGGTAATCGATTACGTCGGGGTGACCTTGCATCGCCCTACATCTCCCTGCTTGAAAGTCTGTAGTTTGAACCATGCTGACGTTTTGGTCACGGGACCAACGGCAGAAAAGTGAAGATTTCCTGAGAAAAGTGGCTGAAATAACGCAAAAACCGCCCAAATGAGGGCGGTTCTGCTTATCGTTTAGAGTTAGTTACGCGATACAGCCAGTGCGGTTGCGATTGCTTCTCCATAAGCAGGATCTGCCTTGTAGAAGTGCTGCAACTGACGCTGAACCACATCACTGGATACACCTGCCATTGCACCGGCGAGGTTGCTGGTAAGCAGCGCTCTCTGGTCGTCGGTCATCAGGCGGAACAATGCACCGGCGTGACTGTAGTAATCAGTGTCTTCGCGGTGATCGTGTCGATCAGCCGTACCGTTCAGCGCCAACGCGGGCTCAGCGTACTGCGGCGCTTGTTTGGGAGCATCGGCGTAGCTGTTGGGCTCGTAGTTGGGTGCCGAGCCGCCGTTGCTGCCAAACGCCATTGAGCCGTCACGCTGATAGCTGTTCACCTGATTGCGTGGAGCATTCACCGGCAACTGCTGGTGATTGGTGCCAACACGGTAGCGATGAGCATCTGCATAAGCAAAGACGCGACCTTGCAGCATGCGGTCAGGGGACAAACCCACACCTGGCACCATGTTGCTTGGGCCGAAGGCGGCCTGCTCTACCTCAGCGAAATAGTTCTGCGGGTTGCGGTTGAGTTCCAGCTCGCCGACTTCAATCAGCGGGAATTCCTTTTGCGACCAGGTCTTGGTCACGTCGAAAGGGTTCTCGTAGTGAGCGTTGACCTGGGCCTCAGTCATGATCTGAATGCAGACGCGCCATTTGGGGAAATCACCGCGTTCGATTGCGCCAAACAGGTCGCGCTGGGCGTAATCAGGGTCGGTGCCCGCCAGGCGAGCAGCTTCAGCCGGCGCCAGGTTCTTGATGCCCTGTTTGGTTTTGTAATGCCACTTGACCCAGTGACGCTCGCCCCGGGCGTTGATCAGGCTGTAGGTGTGGCTGCCGAAGCCGTGCATGTGACGGTAGCCGTCCGGGATGCCACGGTCAGAAAACAGGATGGTGACCTGGTGCAGCGCCTCGGGAGAGTGCGACCAGAAGTCCCACATCATCTGGGCGCTTTTCAAGTTGCTCTGCGGCAGACGTTTTTGAGTGTGGATAAAATCCGGGAATTTCAGCGGGTCACGGATGAAGAACACGGGCGTGTTATTGCCCACAATGTCCCAGTTACCCTCTTCGGTGTAGAACTTCAGGGCAAAACCACGCGGATCACGCTCGGTATCCGCAGAACCACGTTCGCCACCCACAGTAGAGAATCGCAGGAACGTAGGCGTTTGCTTGCCGACCGACTCGAACAGCTTGGCGCTGGTGTATTGAGTAATGTCCTGGGTAACGGTGAAAGTGCCGTACGCGCCCGAACCTTTGGCGTGGACGCGACGTTCAGGGATGTTCTCGCGATTGAAGTGAGCGAGTTTTTCGATCAGGTGAAAATCGTCGAGCAGCAACGGACCACGTGGGCCCGCCGAGCGGGAATTCTGGTTATCCGCAACAGGCGCGCCGCTGGCGGTGGTAAGGATTTTGTTCTGGCTCATGCTCAATCTTCCTCAGGTCAGTCATGGAACTGCCGGCTAATCGGCTTGGAGGGAGTATCGACCATCAAGATGACACCATCAAATTCATTAAATCATGGACTTTGATAGAAAATAACTAACGCGCCACAGCACAAATAGATATCGGCTTTTAAAGCGCTGCAGCCTGATGAGGATAGTGGGTTTATTTACGTCCACAAAAAACCGGGCACTAGGCCCGGTTCTTCGATACAGCTTGTCGTCTTACTCGGCGCTTACAGCTTCGCCGGCAGTAGCACGATCAACCAACTCGACATACGCCATAGGCGCGTTGTCGCCAGCGCGGAAGCCGCACTTGAGGATGCGCAGGTAGCCACCCTCACGGGTAGCATAACGCTTGCCCAGGTCATTGAAGAGCTTACCAACGATAGCTTTCGAGCGAGTACGGTCGAAAGCCAGACGGCGGTTAGCCAGGCTGTCTGTCTTGGCCAAAGTGATCAGCGGCTCAGCAACGCGACGCAGTTCTTTAGCTTTCGGCAGTGTAGTTTTGATCAGCTCGTGCTCGAACAGCGACACCGCCATGTTTTGAAACATGGCCTTGCGGTGCGAGCTGGTACGGCTCAGGTGACGACCACTTTTACGATGACGCATGGTTCATTCCTTACCAAACTCACGTTCGGTGATTACGACGATCAGGCAGTCGCCTTGTCGTCCTTCTTAAGACTTGCAGGCGGCCAGTTGTCGAGGCGCATGCCGAGGGACAGACCGCGGGAGGCCAGAACGTCCTTGATTTCAGTCAAGGATTTCTTGCCCAGGTTCGGAGTCTTCAACAGTTCTACTTCGGTACGCTGAATCAGGTCGCCGATGTAGTAAATGTTTTCCGCCTTAAGGCAGTTAGCCGAACGTACAGTCAGTTCCAGATCGTCAACCGGGCGAAGCAGGATCGGATCGATCTCGTCTTCCTGCTCGATTACCACTGGTTCGCTATCACCTTTGAGGTCGACGAACGCAGCCAACTGCTGTTGCAGAATGGTTGCAGCGCGGCGGATAGCCTCTTCAGGATCCAGAGTACCGTTGGTTTCCAGATCAATAACCAGCTTGTCCAGGTTAGTACGCTGCTCGACACGGGCGTTTTCCACCACGTATGCGATACGGCGAACCGGGCTGAACGAAGAGTCAAGCTGCAAGCGACCAATGCTGCGGCTTTCGTCTTCATCGCTCTGACGCGAGTCGGCCGGTTCATAACCACGACCACGAGCTACAGTGAGCTTCATGTTCAGGGCGCCGTTAGACGCCAGGTTAGCGATTACGTGATCGGGGTTAACGATCTCGACATCATGATCCAGCTGAATATCGGCAGCGGTAACCACCCCCGAACCCTTCTTCGACAAGGTCAGCGTAACTTCGTCACGGCCGTGCAGCTTGATAGCCAGACCTTTAAGGTTCAACAGGATTTCAATTACGTCTTCCTGTACACCTTCGATGGCGCTGTACTCGTGGAGCACACCGTCAATCTCGGCCTCGACTACTGCACAGCCGGGCATTGAGGACAACAGGATGCGTCGCAGCGCGTTGCCCAGGGTGTGGCCAAAACCACGCTCGAGAGGCTCGAGAGTGATCTTGGCGCGGGTTGGACTGACAACCTGCACATCAATGTGGCGGGGTGTCAGGAACTCATTTACCGAAATCTGCATGGATGCACCTATTTTCTAGCCCTTACTTGGAGTAGAGCTCGACAATCAGGCTTTCGTTGATGTCGGCGGACAGATCACTGCGAGCAGGAACGTTCTTGAAAACGCCCGACTTCTTCTCAGTGTCTACTTCTACCCATTCTACGCGGCCACGTTGGGCACACAGATCGAGAGCTTGGACAATGCGAAGTTGGTTTTTTGCTTTCTCGCGAATCGCGACGACGTCACCAGCACGAACCTGGTAAGACGGTACGTTAACGGTTTGGCCGTTTACGCTGACGGATTTGTGCGATACCAGCTGACGGGATTCGGCGCGAGTCGAACCAAAGCCCATACGGTATACAACGTTGTCCAGACGGCATTCGAGCAGTTGCAGCAGGTTTTCACCGGTTGCACCTTTCTTGCCAGCAGCTTCTTTGTAGTAGCCGCTGAACTGACGCTCGAGAACGCCGTAGATACGACGTACCTTCTGCTTTTCACGCAGTTGGGTGCCGTAATCGGACTGGCGACCGCGGCGTTGGCCGTGGATACCAGGTGCTGCTTCAATGTTGCACTTCGATTCGATCGCGCGCACGCCGCTCTTCAGAAAGAGATCGGTGCCTTCGCGACGAGCGAGTTTGCATTTTGGACCAATGTAACGAGCCATTCTTTACAATCTCCTGGATTACACGCGGCGCTTCTTCGGCGGACGGCACCCGTTGTGCGGGATTGGCGTCACGTCGGTGATGCTGGCGATCTTATAGCCACAGCCGTTCAAAGCACGGACAGCAGACTCACGACCTGGACCTGGACCCTTGACGTTAACGTCGAGGTTTTTCAGGCCGTATTCCAGCGCAGCTTGACCAGCACGTTCAGCAGCTACTTGAGCAGCAAACGGGGTGGACTTGCGGGAACCGCGGAAACCCGAACCACCAGAGGTAGCCCAAGACAGCGCGTTACCTTGACGGTCGGTGATGGTCACGATTGTGTTGTTAAAAGATGCATGGATGTGGGCGATGCCATCAACCACTGTCTTTTTAACTTTTTTACGAGGACGAGCAGCAGGTTTTGCCATGATAATTTTCCTGTCGATTCGCGTGGGCGATTACTTGCGGATCGGCTTACGCGGACCTTTACGGGTACGCGCGTTAGTCTTGGTACGCTGACCGCGCACTGGAAGACCACGACGATGACGCAGACCACGGTAGCAACCGAGGTCCATCAAACGCTTGATTTTCATGTTGATTTCGCGACGCAGGTCACCTTCAGTGGTGAACTTCGCCACTTCGCCACGCAACAGCTCAATCTGCTCGTCGCTCAGATCCTTGATCTTTGCGGCTGGGTTTACCCCAGTATCTGCGCAAATTTTCTGCGCAGTAGTGCGACCAACACCATAGATGTAGGTCAGCGAGATAACAGTGTGCTTGTTATCTGGAATGTTAACGCCTGCAATACGGGCCATTCAGTGGGACTCCAATTGACAGCTACCTACGCCCCGGAAGCCAAGAAATAGGGCGCGAGATAATATCGCTGTAATAACAAATAATCAACCCGGCAGCGCACTAGCTGCCGGGCTTCAAGCGGATCACACTCAGCCTTGGCGCTGTTTGTGACGCGGTTCCGCGCTGCAAATTACTCGAACAACACCTTCGCGGCGAATAATCTTGCAGTTACGGCACAGCTTTTTCACCGATGCACGAACTTTCATCACCAACTCCTCGAACCTTATGGGGTACTCAGCGCAACATGCCGCTGCCGTAGCCCTTCAGGTTGGCTTTCTTCATCAGGGATTCGTACTGGTGCGAAACGAGGTGCGATTGTACTTGGGACATGAAGTCCATCACAACCACGACCACGATCAGCAACGAGGTCCCGCCAAGGTAGAACGGAACGTTTGCTGCAACCACCAGGAACTGGGGCAACAGGCACACGGCCGTCATATATAGAGCACCGAACAGGGTCAAGCGAGTCAAAACGCCATCAATGTAGCGTGCAGACTGCTCACCTGGACGGATGCCCGGAATAAAGGCACCGGACTTCTTCAGGTTTTCCGCTACGTCTTTCGGATTGAACATCAACGCCGTATAGAAGAAGCAGAAGAAAATAATCCCTGCACTAAACAGCAGAATATTCAACGGCTGACCAGGAGCGATCGACTGAGAGAGGTCCTGCAGCCAGCCCATATTTTCAGACTGACCAAACCAGGTACCCAACGAAGCCGGAAACAGCAAAATGCTGCTCGCGAAAATTGCCGGGATAACACCGGCCATATTCACTTTCAGCGGCAAGTGGCTGGTCTGCGCAGCAAAGACCTTGCGGCCCTGCTGACGCTTGGCGTAGTGAACAGCAATACGACGCTGGCCACGCTCAATGAACACCACAAAACCGATAATCGCTACTGCCAGCAAACCGATAGCAACCAAGGCGAAGATATTGATATCACCCTGACGTGCAGACTCGAAAGACTGCCCGATCGCTCTCGGAAGACCGGCGACGATACCTGCGAAAATCAACATCGAGATACCGTTACCAACACCACGTTCAGTAATCTGCTCACCCAGCCACATCATGAACATCGCACCAGCCACAAAAGTGGATACCGCGACGAAATGGAAGCCAAAGTCACCAGTGAACGCAACGCCCTGCCCTGCCAGGTCAACGGACATGCCGATAGCTTGAACAAGGGCGAGGACGACAGTGCCGTAGCGGGTGTACTGGCTAATCTTGCGACGACCAGCTTCACCTTCCTTCTTCAACTGCTCCAGCTGCGGGCTGACGGCGGTCATCAGTTGCATGATGATCGATGCCGAAATGTACGGCATGATCCCCAGTGCAAAGATGCTCATCCGCTCCAGCGCGCCGCCGGAAAACATGTTGAACAAGCTAAGAATGGTCCCCTCATTCTGTCGAAACAGGTCTGCGAGTCGGTCCGGGTTGATACCTGGAACCGGGATGTGTGCGCCTATTCGGTAGACGATAATCGCCAGGAACAGAAAACGCAGACGAGCCCAAAGTTCAGACATACCGCCTTTGCCGAGCGCTGAGAGAGCACCTTGCTTAGCCATTTATTCCTCGAACTTGCCGCCAGCTGCTTCGATAGCCGAACGCGCACCTTTGGTGGCGCCGATTCCCTTGCCGATAGTGACAGCGCGAGTCACTTCACCGGACAGCATGATTTTCACACGCTGTACGTTGACGTTGATCACGTTGGCATCTTTCAGGGTCTGCACAGTAACGATGTCGCCTTCCACTTTAGCCAGCTCGGACAGACGCACTTCTGCGCGATCCATGGCTTTCAGGGAAACGAAACCGAACTTGGGCAGGCGACGATGCAGCGGCTGTTGACCGCCTTCAAAGCCTGGAGCGATGGTGCCACCGGAGCGGGAGGTTTGACCTTTGTGGCCACGGCCACCAGTCTTACCCAAACCGCTACCGATACCACGGCCCGGACGATGCTTTTCGCGACGGGAACCCGGCGCTGGACTCAGATCATTGAGTTTCATCGATTAACCCTCTACACGCAGCATGTAGTAAGCCTTGTTGATCATCCCGCGATTCTCGGGAGTATCCTGGACTTCTACAGTGTGACCGATGCGACGCAGACCCAAACCTTTAACACACAGTTTGTGGTTAGGAATGCGGCCGGTCATGCTTTTGATCAGCGTTACTTTAACGGTAGCCATGATCAGAAGATCTCCTTGACGGTCAAGCCACGCTTGGCGGCAATGGACTCAGGAGATTGCATGGCTTTCAGACCCTTGAACGTGGCGTGAACCACGTTTACCGGGTTAGTCGAGCCGTAGCACTTGGCCAGAACGTTCTGAACGCCAGCAACTTCGAGGACAGCGCGCATAGCGCCGCCAGCGATGATACCGGTACCTTCAGAAGCAGGCTGCATGTACACCTTCGAAGCGCCATGGGCGGACTTCATTGCGTACTGCAGGGTGGTGCCGTTCAGATCAACTTGGATCATGTTGCGACGAGCAGCTTCCATTGCCTTCTGGATCGCAGCAGGCACTTCACGTGACTTGCCACGGCCGAAGCCAACACGCCCTTTACCATCACCCACCACGGTCAACGCGGTGAAAGTGAAGATACGGCCGCCTTTAACGGTTTTGGCTACGCGGTTAACTTGAACCAGCTTCTCAATGTAGCCTTCGTCGCGCTTTTGGTCGTTATTTGACATAACTTAGAACTCCAGCCCAGCTTCACGAGCAGCATCAGCCAGCGCTTTAACGCGGCCGTGGTACTTGAAGCCAGAGCGGTCGAAAGCCACTTGCGAGACGCCAGCGGCCTTAGCACGCGTAGCGACCAGCTGGCCAACCTTTGTGGCCGCGTCGATGTTGCCGGTGGCACCATCACGCAGTTCTTTATCCAAAGTCGAGGCGCTTGCCAGGACCTGGTTGCCGTCGGCCGAGATGACCTGGGCGTAAATGTGCTGCGACGAGCGATACACGCAGAGACGCACGACTTCGAGTTCGTGCATTTTCAGGCGTGCTTTGCGAGCGCGACGCAGTCGAGTAACTTTTTTGTCGGTCATTTGCTATGCCCTACTTCTTCTTGGCTTCTTTACGACGGACGACTTCGTCCGCGTAGCGCACACCTTTGCCTTTGTACGGCTCTGGTGGACGGAAGTCGCGGATCTCAGCGGCCACCTGACCTACCAGCTGCTTATCGATGCCCTTGATCAGGATATCGGTTTGGCTAGGGGTCTCAGCGGTGATGCCTTCCGGCAGTTCGTAATCCACTGGGTGCGAGAAGCCAAGGGCCAGGTTCAAAACCGTGCCTTTTGCTTGCGCTTTGTAACCAACACCGACCAGCTGGAGCTTGCGCTCGAAGCCTTGGCTTACGCCTTGGACCATGTTATTTACCAACGCACGCGTGGTACCGGCCATTGCGCGAGTTTGTTGATCGCCATTGCGAGCAGCGAAACGCAACTCACCAGCTTCTTCAACGATCTCAACGGACGAATGGATGTTCAGTTCAAGAGTGCCCTTGGCACCCTTCACCGAAAGCTGTTGGCCTGCGAATTTGACTTCGACACCGGCTGGCAGCTTAACGGGGTTCTTAGCGACGCGAGACATGCTTATCCCCCTTAGAACACAGTGCAAAGAACTTCGCCGCCGACACCGGCAGCGCGCGCAGCACGATCCGTCATCACACCTTTGTTGGTGGAGACGATAGACACGCCCAGACCGCCACGAACTTTCGGCAGATCTTCAGCGGACTTGTACTGACGCAGGCCTGGACGGCTAACGCGCTTCACTTCCTCGATGACCGAACGGCCTTCGAAGTACTTCAGCTCGATGGACAGCAGTGGCTTGATTTCGCTGCTGATCTGATAACCCGCAATGTAGCCTTCGTCTTTCAGGACTTTGGCAACAGCTACCTTCAACTTGGAAGATGGCATGCTTACGACGGACTTTTCAGCCATCTGGGCATTACGGATACGAGTTAGCATGTCCGCTAACGGGTCCTGCATACTCATGGGCTAGACGCTCCTAATACAAAAAAATTAGCCTTGCGGCTACATATGTCGCCGAGAATCTCCGGCCATAAAAAACACGGGCTCAGGCGAGCCGCGTATTTTAGACACACTCCGGAAATGAAACAAGCCCCAAAAGGGGCTTGTTCCAGATTCAAGGTCACCGGCGGTCAGTATCTTGCGATAAAGGACGCCCGGACGCTGAACGTACTTACCAGCTGGCTTTAACCAGACCTGGTACGTCACCACGCATTGCCGCTTCACGCAGCTTGTTACGGCCGAGGCCGAACTTGCGGTAAACGCCGTGTGGACGACCAGTCAGGCGGCAGCGGTTACGCATGCGCGAAGCGCTTGCGTCACGTGGCTGCTTCTGCAGAGCTACTGTCGCTTCCCAACGTGCTTCTGGACTTGCGTTCAGATCCACGATGATTGCTTTCAGTGCTGCACGCTTCTTGGCGTACTTGGCAACCGTGAGCTGACGCTTCAGCTCGCGGTTTTTCATGCTCATCTTGGCCATGGTCCTACTCCAATCAGTTGCGGAACGGGAATTTGAAAGCACGCAGCAGGGCGCGACCTTCATCATCGTTCTTGGCAGTGGTGGTCAGGGTGATGTCCAGACCGCGGAGAGCATCGATCTTGTCGTAGTCGATTTCCGGGAAGATGATCTGCTCTTTCACGCCCATGCTGTAGTTACCACGACCATCGAAGGACTTGGCATTCAGGCCGCGGAAGTCGCGAACCCGAGGCAGGGAGATCGACAGCAGACGATCCAGGAATTCATACATACGCTCACGGCGCAGAGTCACTTTGACGCCGATCGGCCAACCTTCACGGACTTTAAAGCCAGCGATGGATTTCCGAGCGTAAGTCACAACGACTTTCTGACCGGTGATCTTTTCCAGGTCAGCAACAGCGTGCTCGATGACTTTTTTGTCACCGACCGCTTCGCCCAGACCCATGTTCAGGGTGATTTTGGTAACGCGTGGAACTTCCATCACGTTCGAAAGCTTAAGTTCTTCCTTAAGTTTCGGTGCGATTTCTTTCCAGTAAATCTCTTTTAGTCGTGCCATGGTCTTCTACCTAGCAGTGTTCAAGCATCAACCGCTTTTTGGGTCGACTTGAAGACACGAATTTTCTTGCCGTCTTCTACTTTGAAACCAACGCGATCAGCCTTGTTGGTTTCGCCGTTGAAAATGGCGACGTTAGAAGCGTCCAGTGGAGCTTCTTTTTCGACGATACCGCCTTGCACGCCCGACATCGGGTTTGGCTTGGTATGACGCTTGACCAGGTTCAGACCACCGATAACCAGACGGTTATTAGCGAGAACCTTGAGCACCTTACCGCGCTTACCTTTGTCTTTGCCGGCGATCACGATGATCTCGTCGTCACGACGAATCTTTTGCATGTCGGATCTCCTTACAGCACTTCTGGGGCGAGCGAGACGATCTTCATGAACTTCTCAGTACGAAGTTCACGGGTCACTGGCCCAAAGATACGGGTGCCGATCGGCTCTTGCTTGTTGTTCAGAAGAACAGCAGCGTTGCCATCAAAGCGGATAATGGAGCCATCAGCACGACGTACGCCGTGACGAGTGCGGACTACAACAGCAGTCATCACTTGGCCTTTTTTCACTTTACCGCGAGGAATTGCTTCCTTGACGGTAACCTTGATGATGTCACCGATACCAGCGTAACGACGATGGGAGCCACCCAGCACCTTGATGCACATAACACGGCGAGCGCCGCTGTTATCGGCCACATCGAGCATGGATTGAGTCTGAATCATATAATTTCTCCGACCCCTAGTCCTTAGACTTCCACAGCGCGTTCGAGAACATCAACCAGTGCCCAAGACTTGGTCTTGGCCAGCGGACGAGTTTCACGAATAGTGACTTTGTCGCCGATGTGGCACTGATTGGTTTCGTCGTGCGCGTGCAGCTTAGTCGAACGCTTAACATATTTACCGTAGATCGGGTGCTTAACGCGACGCTCGATCAAAACGGTGATGGTTTTGTCCATCTTGTCGCTGACAACACGGCCAGTCAGCGTACGGACAGTCTTTTCGGCTTCAGCCATGATCACTTACCTGCCTGCTGGTTGAGCACAGTCTTCACGCGAGCGATGTCACGCTTAACTTGCGAGAGCAGATGAGACTGCCCCAACTGGCCAGTTGCTTTCTGCATACGCAGATTGAACTGGTCGCGCAGCAGGTCGAGCAGTTGCTCGTTCAGCTGCTGTGCGGATTTTTCACGAAGTTCATTCGCTTTCATCACATCACCGTCCGTTTAACAAAGGCGGTGGCGAGCGGCAGCTTTGCAGCAGCCAGGGCAAAAGCCTCACGCGCCAGCTCTTCAGTTACACCCTCGATTTCATACAGGACTTTGCCTGGCTGAATCTGGGCTACCCAGTATTCCACGTTACCCTTACCTTTACCCATCCGAACCTCGAGAGGTTTTTTGGAGATCGGCTTGTCCGGGAATACACGGATCCAGATCTTGCCGCCACGTTTAACGTGACGGGTCAGAGCACGACGCGCTGACTCGATCTGACGAGCGGTGAGACGACCACGAGCTACAGACTTCAGCGCGAACTCGCCGAAGCTGACTTTGCTACCGCGCTGAGCCAGACCACGGTTGTGGCCTGTCATCTGCTTGCGGAACTTCGTACGCTTTGGTTGCAACATTTGGCGTACCCCTTACTTAGCAGCTTTTTTACGAGGCGCTGGTGCTTGTGGTTTCAGTTCTTCTTGGCGACCACCAATTACTTCGCCTTTGAAGATCCAAACCTTTACACCGATCACACCATAAGTGGTGTGAGCTTCGTAGTTGGCATAGTCGATGTCGGCACGCAGGGTGTGCAGTGGCACACGACCTTCGCGATACCATTCAGTACGTGCGATTTCAGCACCGCCGAGACGACCGCTCACTTGGATTTTGATGCCTTTGGCACCAATGCGCATGGCGTTCTGTACAGCGCGCTTCATAGCGCGACGGAACATTACACGACGCTCCAGCTGCTGAGCTACGCTCTGCGCAACCAGCATACCGTCGAGCTCCGGCTTGCGGATCTCTTCGATATTGATGTGCACAGGCACACCCATTTGCTTGGTCAGGTCCTGACGCAGTTTCTCAACATCTTCACCTTTCTTCCCGATAACGATACCTGGACGAGCGGTGTGGATGGTGATACGTGCGGTTTGCGCCGGGCGATGGATATCGATACGGCTTACGGACGCGCTTTTTAGTTTGTCTTGGAGATACTCACGCACCTTCAGATCAGCGAACAAATAGTCCGCATAAGTCCGGCCGTCTGCATACCAGACGGAGGTGTGTTCCTTGACGATTCCCAGGCGAATGCCAATGGGATGTACTTTCTGACCCATCTCTTCGACTCCGTTACTTGTCAGCAACCTTGACAGTGATATGGCAAGACCGCTTGACGATGCGATCAGCACGGCCTTTGGCACGTGGCATGATTCGCTTCAGCGAACGCCCTTCGTTGACGAAAACGGTGCTGACCTTCAGGTCATCAACGTCTGCGCCTTCGTTATGCTCGGCGTTGGCTACGGCCGACTCCAGCACTTTCTTCATGATCTCGGCGGCTTTCTTACTGCTGAAAGCCAACAGGTTGAGCGCTTCGCCCACCTTCTTCCCGCGGATCTGGTCGGCGACCAAGCGGGCTTTCTGGGCGGAGATTCGAGCGCCCGACAACTTAGCGGCTACTTCCATTTCCTAACCCCTTAACGCTTGGCTTTCTTGTCTGCCACGTGCCCACGATAAGTGCGGGTACCGGCAAACTCGCCTAGTTTGTGGCCGACCATGTCTTCGTTCACGAGAACTGGGACGTGCAAGCGACCGTTGTGTACAGCGATGGTCAGACCGACCATTTGTGGCAGGATCATCGAACGACGCGACCAGGTTTTCACCGGCTTGCGATCATTCTTTTCCGCCGCCACTTCGATCTTCTTCAGTAGGTGAAGATCAATAAAAGGACCTTTTTTCAGAGAACGTGGCACTGTCGTATCCCTCTATTTACTTGCGACGACGGACGATCATTTTGTCGGTACGCTTATTACCACGAGTCTTCGCGCCCTTAGTCGGGAAGCCCCATGGCGATACCGGATGACGACCACCAGAGGTACGACCTTCACCACCACCGTGTGGGTGGTCAACCGGGTTCATGGCAACACCACGAACGGTTGGGCGAACGCCACGCCAGCGTTTGGCACCGGCTTTACCCAACGAACGCAGGCTGTGCTCGGAGTTCGAGACTTCGCCCAGGGTCGCACGGCATTCAGCCAATACTTTACGCATCTCACCAGAACGCAGACGCAGGGTCACGTAGACACCTTCACGAGCGATCAGCTGAGCCGAAGCACCAGCGGAACGAGCGATTTGCGCGCCTTTACCTGGCTTCAATTCGATGCCGTGTACGGTGCTACCAACTGGAATGTTACGCAGCTGCAGAGCGTTGCCCGGCTTGATCGGTGCCAGGGCACCTGCGATCAGCTGGTCGCCAGCACTCACGCCTTTAGGCGCGATGATGTAGCGACGCTCGCCATCTGCGTACAACAGCAGAGCGATGTGAGCAGTACGGTTTGGATCGTATTCAATACGCTCAACAGTGGCAGAGATGCCATCTTTGTCGTTGCGACGGAAATCGACCATACGATAATGCTGCTTATGGCCACCACCGATGTGACGAGTGGTAATGCGACCATTGTTGTTACGACCACCAGTCTTCGATTTCTTCTCGAGCAGCGGTGCGTGAGGAGCGCCTTTATGCAGCTCCTGGTTGACCACCTTGACCACGAAACGGCGGCCAGGGGAAGTCGGTTTGCATTTAACGATTGCCATGATGCACCCCTTCCTTACTCAGCACTGCTGCTGAAATCGAGATCTTGGCCTGGCTGAAGGGAGATAACTGCCTTCTTCCAGTCATTACGCTTGCCCATACCGCGAGCAGTGCGCTTGCTCTTACCCAGAACATTCAGGGTAGTAACACGCTCTACTTTCACGCTGAACAGGCTTTCGACGGCCTTCTTGATTTCCAGCTTGGTTGCGTCAGTTGCAACCTTGAAAACGAACTGGCCTTTCTTGTCAGCCAGAACCGTAGCCTTTTCGGAAACGTGCGGGCCAAGCAGAACTTTAAATACGCGTTCCTGGTTCATCCCAGCAGCTCCTCGAATTTCTTCACGGCCGACACGGTGATCAACACCTTGTCGTATGCGATCAGACTAACTGGATCGGAACCTTGCACGTCACGTACATCAACGTGTGGCAGGTTGCGAGCAGCCAGGTACAGGTTCTGATCAACAGCTTCAGACACGATCAAAACGTCGGTCAGGCTCATGTTGTTCAGTTTGCCCAGCAGATCTTTGGTTTTTGGACTTTCAACAGCGAAGTCCTGAACCACGACCAGACGATCAGTACGCACAAGTTCAGCAAGGATGGAGCGCAGAGCTGCGCGGTACATCTTCTTGTTGAGCTTCTGAGAGTGATCCTGTGGGCGTGCTGCGAAAGTGGTACCGCCGCCACGCCAGATTGGGCTACGGATAGTACCGGCACGAGCACGGCCAGTGCCTTTCTGACGCCAAGGGCGCTTACCGCCACCACGTACGTCGGAACGGGTCTTTTGCTGCTTGCTACCTTGACGGCCGCCGGCCATGTAGGCCACGACTGCTTGGTGAACCAGCGTCTCGTTGAATTCGCCGCCAAATGTCAGTTCGGAAACTTCGATCGCTTGAGCGTCATTTACATTTAATTGCATGTCAGCTTCCCCTTAACCGCGAGCCTTGGCCGCTGGACGTACAACCAGGTTGCCGCCAGTAGCGCCAGGAACAGCACCCTTGACCAACAACAGATTGCGTTCAGCGTCGACGCGCACTACTTCGAGGGACTGCACGGTCACGCGCTCAGCGCCCATATGACCGGACATTTTTTTGCCCTTGAATACACGACCAGGAGTCTGGCACTGGCCAATAGAGCCCGGGACGCGGTGGGAAACGGAGTTACCGTGAGTGTTGTCTTGACCACGGAAATTCCAACGCTTAATCGTACCCTGGAAGCCTTTACCTTTGGACTGACCGGTCACATCAACCAGTTGACCAGCGGCGAAGATTTCAGCGTTGATCAGATCGCCAGCCTGGTAGTCGCCGTCTTCAAGACGGAACTCCATGACAGTACGACCAGCTGCAACGTTTGCTTTAGCGAAGTGACCTGCTTGAGCAGCAGTCACACGCGAAGCGCGACGCTCGCCGACAGTGACTTGCACTGCACGATAGCCATCGGTTTCTTCAGTTTTGAACTGGGTGACGCGATTCGGCTCGATCTCAATGACCGTGACCGGAATGGAGACACCTTCTTCGGTGAAAATACGGGTCATACCGCATTTACGACCGACTACACCAATAGTCATGTTGTAAACCTCATGAGTGTACGGGGCTTTCACCCGCTATGGCCGCCCATTTCAGAGCGTTACACGACTAAGACCCAAGTCTTAGCCGAGGCTGATCTGTACTTCCACACCGGCTGCCAGATCTAGCTTCATAAGTGCATCAACGGTTTTATCCGTTGGCTGGACGATGTCCAGTACGCGCTTATGAGTACGGATCTCGTACTGGTCGCGCGCGTCTTTGTTGACGTGCGGAGAGACCAGAACGGTGAACCGCTCTTTACGAGTAGGCAGTGGGATAGGACCACGCACCTGAGCCCCAGTACGTTTCGCGGTTTCCACGATTTCCTGGGTGGATTGGTCGATCAGGCGATGGTCGAAAGCCTTCAACCTGATACGAATTTTCTGATTTTGCATTGGATTTCAGACTCCGGCTGCTTTTCCCAGCGAGCGCAATACGCCCGTTAAAAGGAGGCGCAATTCTATAGACGCTCCAGATAGGTGTCAACTCAATAAAAAAGGCCCCCGCTGAGCGGGGGCCTTCTCAAACATCCGAAGCTATCTCAGAAGAGATGCTTACTCGATGATTTTAGCTACAACACCAGCACCAACAGTACGGCCGCCTTCACGAATCGCGAAGCGCAGACCGTCTTCCATTGCGATGGTCTTGATCAGGGTAACTTCCATTTGGATGTTATCGCCTGGCATTACCATTTCAACGCCTTCTGGCAACTGGCAGTTACCAGTCACGTCAGTAGTACGGAAGTAGAACTGTGGACGGTAGCCTTTGAAGAACGGAGTGTGACGACCGCCTTCTTCCTTGCTCAGAACATAAACTTCTGCGGTGAACTTGGTGTGCGGCTTAACCGAACCTGGCTTAACCAGAACCTGGCCACGCTCAACGTCGTCACGCTTGGTACCACGCAGCAGAACGCCGCAGTTCTCGCCAGCACGACCTTCGTCGAGCAGCTTGCGGAACATTTCAACACCAGTGCAGACGGTGTTGGTGGTGTCACGCAGACCAACGATTTCCAGTGCATCCTGCACGCGAACGATACCGCGCTCGATACGACCAGTGACAACAGTACCGCGACCGGAGATCGAGAATACGTCTTCGATTGGCATCAGGAACGGCTTGTCGGTCAGACGAACTGGTTCTGGGATGTAGCTGTCCAGAGTCTCTACCAGCTTCTTAACAGCGGTAGTGCCCATTTCGTTGTCGTCTTTGCCTTCCAGAGCCATACGAGCAGAACCGATGATGATCGGAGTGTCGTCGCCTGGGAAGTCGTAAGTGCTCAGCAGATCGCGCACTTCCATCTCAACCAGTTCCAGCAGCTCAGCGTCGTCTACCAGGTCAGCCTTGTTCAGGAAAACCACGATGTACGGAACGCCTACCTGACGGGACAGCAGGATGTGCTCACGGGTTTGTGGCATCGGACCATCAGCGGCCGAGCAAACCAGGATTGCGCCGTCCATCTGGGCAGCACCGGTGATCATGTTCTTCACATAGTCAGCGTGACCTGGGCAGTCAACGTGAGCGTAGTGACGAATCGAAGAGTTGTACTCTACGTGCGCGGTGTTGATGGTGATACCACGAGCTTTTTCTTCTGGAGCGCTGTCGATTTTATCGAAATCAACGACTGCGGAACCGAAAACTTCGGAGCAGACGCGAGTCAGAGCTGCGGTCAGAGTGGTTTTACCGTGGTCAACGTGACCGATAGTGCCAACGTTGACGTGCGGTAGGGAACGATCAAATTTTTCTTTAGCCACGACAATTAACTCCTTGCCTAAAGGACTGAATCAGCCTTGTTTTTTGGATACAGTTTCAGCGATGTGCGCCGGAGCTGTGTTGTATTTTTTGAATTCCATAGAGTAGCTTGCGCGACCCTGGGACATGGAGCGAACGTCGGTCGCATAACCGAACATCTCACCCAACGGAACCTCGGCGCGAATCACTTTGCCGGAAACCGTGTCTTCCATACCCAAGATCATGCCGCGACGACGGTTAAGGTCGCCCATGACATCACCCATATAGTCTTCAGGTGTAACAACTTCTACCGCCATGATTGGCTCAAGCAACTCACCACCGCCCTTCTGGGCCAGTTGCTTGGTTGCCATGGAAGCAGCCACCTTGAACGCCATCTCGTTGGAGTCGACGTCGTGGTAAGAACCGTCAAAAACGGTTGCTTTCAGGCCGATCAGCGGATAGCCGGCAACAACACCGTTCTTCATCTGCTCTTCGATACCCTTCTGGATAGCAGGGATGTATTCCTTGGGAACAACACCACCCACTACTTCGTTCACGAATTGCAGACCTTCCTGACCTTCGTCAGCAGGAGCAAAACGGATCCAGCAGTGACCGAACTGACCACGACCGCCGGACTGACGAACGAACTTGCCTTCGATTTCACAGTTCTTCGTGATGCGCTCACGATAGGAAACCTGAGGCTTACCGATGTTGGCTTCGACGTTGAACTCACGGCGCATCCGGTCAACCAGGATGTCCAGGTGAAGCTCGCCCATGCCGGAGATGATCGTTTGACCAGTCTCTTCATCAGTCTTGACGCGGAAAGATGGATCTTCCTGAGCAAGCTTGCCCAGAGCGATACCCATTTTTTCCTGGTCATCCTTGGTCTTGGGCTCTACGGCAACCGAAATAACCGGCTCCGGGAAGTCCATGCGAACGAGGATGATTGGCTTGTCAGCGTTGCACAAGGTTTCACCAGTGGTGACGTCCTTCATGCCGATCAGGGCCGCGATGTCACCAGCGCGTACTTCCTTGATCTCTTCACGGGCGTTTGCGTGCATTTGCACCATACGACCCACGCGCTCTTTCTTGCCTTTAACCGAGTTGATCACGCCGTCGCCGGAGTTCAACACGCCCGAGTAAACACGGACGAAGGTCAAGGTACCCACGAATGGGTCAGTGGCAATTTTAAATGCCAGAGCGGAGAACGGTTCTGCGTCGTCTGCATGACGCTCCAGCTCGATAGTCTCGTCATCAGGGTCGGTACCCTTGATGGCCGGAATATCAACCGGGGCCGGCAGATAGTCGATAACAGCATCGAGAACCAGGGGAACGCCCTTGTTCTTGAACGAGGAACCGCAAACAGCCAGGACGATTTCGCCAGCGATAGTACGCTGACGCAGAGCGGCCTTGATTTCCACGTTGGTGAGTTCTTCACCTTCGAGGTACTTGTTCATCAGTTCTTCATTGGCTTCGGCGGCAGCCTCAACCATATTGTTGCGCCAC
Organism: Pseudomonas trivialis; assembly: GCF_036864995.1. Lineage (NCBI taxonomy): Bacteria > Pseudomonadati > Pseudomonadota > Gammaproteobacteria > Pseudomonadales > Pseudomonadaceae > Pseudomonas > Pseudomonas trivialis. Next base: position 4,835,222 of record NZ_CP142151.1, read on the forward strand.
TCGTCAGCCAGCTCCTGCATATCAGCAGGGATAGGCTTACGAACAGGAACCATACCCTTGTCAGCATCGTTCCAGTAAACAGCTTCCATGGTCAGCAGATCGATCTGGCCCTGGAAGTTGTCTTCGGAACCGATAGCCAACTGGATAGGCACCGGAGTGTGACCCAGACGCTGCTTGATCTGACCGATCACGCGCAGGAAGTTGGCACCAGCACGGTCCATCTTGTTTACATAAACAAGACGTGGAACGCCGTATTTGTTGGCTTGACGCCATACGGTTTCCGACTGCGGCTCAACACCCGAGGTACCGCAGAACACAACGACAGCGCCGTCGAGTACGCGCAGGGAACGTTCAACTTCAATGGTGAAGTCTACGTGGCCAGGGGTATCGATTACGTTGAAGCGGTGCTCATCTTTGTACTGCTTCTCGGAACCTTTCCAGAAGGCGGTAATAGCAGCAGAAGTAATGGTAATACCACGCTCCTGCTCCTGAACCATCCAGTCTGTGGTCGCGGCGCCGTCATGCACCTCGCCCATTTTGTGACTTTTGCCGGTGTAAAACAGCACGCGCTCGGTGGTGGTGGTTTTACCAGCATCCACGTGAGCGACGATACCGATGTTACGGTAACGGCTAATCGGTGTAGTACGAGCCATAAAGCCCTCGCAAAATTAGTGAAGCTAAGATTAGAAGCGGTAGTGCGAGAAAGCTTTGTTGGCTTCAGCCATACGGTGCACGTCTTCACGCTTCTTAACAGCAGCACCTTTACCTTCAGCAGCGTCCAACAGCTCGCCGGCCAAACGCAGAGCCATAGACTTCTCGCCGCGCTTGCGGGCGAAGTCTACCAACCAGCGCATTGCCAGGGCGTTACGACGGGACGGACGAACTTCGACCGGAACCTGGTAAGTAGCACCGCCTACACGGCGCGACTTCACTTCGACCAGCGGAGCGATGGCGTCGAGAGCTTTCTCGAAGATTTCCAGGGGATCGCTGTTCTTGCGTTCTTTAACCTTTTCCAGCGCGCCATAAACGATACGCTCGGCAACGGCTTTTTTACCGCTTTCCATTACGTGGTTCATGAACTTGGCCAGAATTTGGCTTCCGTATTTTGGATCGTCAAGCACTTCGCGCTTGGCTGCTACGCGTCTTCTTGGCATGGATAAGCCCTCAAACGGTCTTCAGGTTCGCTCGGAATCAGTGCCCTCTCGGGGCGCCTCCGACCTTACTCTTATCGACTCAGAAAATAAGATGATTCAGTTTTACAAAAAGCCGCTACTACTTAGGCTTCTTGGTACCGTACTTCGAACGACCCTGGTTACGGCCTTTAACGCCGGAAGTATCCAAGGAGCCGCGTACGGTGTGGTAACGAACACCTGGCAAGTCTTTTACACGACCGCCGCGGATCAGTACCACGCTGTGCTCTTGCAGGTTGTGACCTTCACCGCCGATGTACGAGGAAACCTCGAAACCGTTGGTCAGGCGCACACGGCATACTTTACGCAGTGCCGAGTTAGGTTTTTTCGGCGTGGTGGTATACACACGGGTGCATACGCCACGACGTTGCGGGCAGTTCTGCAGCGCAGGCACGTCGGATTTCTCGACGATACGCTTACGCGGCTGACGTACCAGCTGGTTGATAGTTGCCATCTACTAGCTCCACTGTTGTCTTGCGACGCTATTGTCTTGCAAGAAAAGCAAAATGGCAGGAACGAATTCCCGCCAAATTTAGGGGTACAAGAGTCTAAAGAGGATCTTGCCCCCAGTCAAGGCAAGGCCCCGACCTCCCCGCCCGTCGAATCGGGGCATAAATGCCTCGATCCGACGAATGGAGCTGCCAGGGCCCAGTCTCATCTATCGCAGAACTCAGTTACCGCTTGAGTTCAGCGCTTCGGTCAGCGCAGCTTCCACTTCACTGGCGCTTACGCGCAGCGGCTTGTCAGCATCACGGCGGCGCTTGCGCTCGCTGTGGTAAGCCAAACCGGTACCAGCCGGGATCAGACGACCCACGACCACGTTTTCTTTCAGGCCACGCAGGTAATCGCGCTTGCCGGTTACCGCTGCTTCGGTCAGTACGCGAGTGGTCTCCTGGAAGGAGGCCGCCGAGATGAACGATTCAGTGGACAACGACGCCTTGGTTATACCCAGCAACACACGAGTGAACTTGGAGACAAACTTGTCATCCGCGCCCAGACGCTCGTTCTCTACCAGCACGTGAGTCAGTTCCATCTGGTCGCCCTTGATGAAACTGGAATCGCCGGATTCAGCGATTTCAACTTTACGCAGCATCTGACGCAGGATGGTCTCGATGTGCTTGTCGTTGATCTTCACGCCTTGCAGGCGGTAAACGTCCTGGATCTCGTTGACGATGTACTTGGCCAGCGCACTCACACCCAGCAAACGCAGGATGTCGTGTGGATCGCTCGGGCCGTCGGAGATAACTTCGCCGCGGTTTACCTGTTCGCCTTCGAAGACGTTCAGGTGACGCCACTTCGGAATCAGCTCTTCGTACGGATCGGTACCGTCGTTCGGGGTAATGACCAGACGGCGCTTGCCCTTGGTCTCTTTACCGAACGCGATGGTGCCGCTGACTTCAGCCAGAATCGACGCTTCCTTCGGACGACGCGCTTCGAACAAGTCGGCAACACGCGGCAGACCACCGGTGATGTCGCGGGTCTTCGAAGTTTCCTGCGGGATACGCGCGATAACATCACCGATCGCGATCTTCGCACCATCCGCCACACCGACCAGGGCGTTGGCTGGCAGGAAGTACTGAGCGATTACGTCAGTGCCTGGCAGCAACAAGTCCTTGCCGTTGTCGTCGACCATCTTCACGGCAGGACGGATGTCTTTACCGGCAGCTGGACGATCTTTCGCATCGAGTACTTCAATGTTGGTCATACCGGTCAATTCGTCGGTCTGACGCTTGATCGTGATGCCTTCTTCCATGCCCACGTAGGTCACGGTACCTTTCATTTCGGTAACGATTGGGTGAGTGTGCGGATCCCACTTGGCCACGATTGCGCCAGCGTCGACCTTGTCACCCTCTTTAACCGAAATCACAGCACCGTACGGCAGCTTGTAACGCTCACGCTCACGACCGTAGTCATCAGCGATTGCCAGCTCACCGGAACGGGACACAGCAACCAGGTGGCCATCCACTCGCTCAACGTGTTTCAGGTTGTGCAGACGGACAGTACCGCCATTCTTCACCTGAACGCTGTCGGCTGCAGAGGTCCGGCTTGCCGCACCACCGATGTGGAACGTACGCATGGTCAGCTGGGTACCCGGCTCACCGATGGACTGGGCAGCGATAACGCCGACCGCTTCACCGATGTTCACCTGGTGACCACGAGCCAAATCACGGCCATAGCACTTGGCGCAGATGCCGTAGCGGGTTTCGCAGCTGATCGGCGAGCGAACGATCACTTCATCGATGCTGTTGAGTTCGATGAACTCGACCCACTTCTCGTCAACCAGGGTGCCAGCAGGAACGATAACTTCCTCAGTACCCGGCTTGAACACGTCACGGGCAATGACTCGACCCAGTACGCGCTCACCCAGCGGCTCTACAACGTCACCGCCTTCAATGTGCGGCGTCATTAGCAAGCCGTGTTCGGTGCCGCAGTCGATCTCGGTAACAACCAGATCCTGTGCAACGTCTACCAGACGACGAGTCAGGTAACCGGAGTTAGCCGTCTTCAACGCGGTATCCGCCAGACCTTTACGAGCACCGTGAGTGGAGATGAAGTACTGAAGTACGCTCAAACCTTCACGGAAGTTCGCAGTAATCGGCGTTTCAATGATGGAGCCGTCCGGCTTGGCCATCAGGCCACGCATACCGGCGAGCTGACGGATCTGCGCAGCAGAACCCCGTGCGCCCGAGTCGGCCATCATGTACATGGAGTTGAAGGACTCCTGGTCAACTTCGTCGCCATGGCGGTCGATGACTTTCTCTTTCGAGAGGTTGGCCATCATTGCCTTGGACACTTCGTCGTTGGCCTTGGACCAAAGGTCGATCACCTTGTTGTACTTCTCGCCCTGGGTTACCAGGCCGGAGGCGTACTGGCTTTCGATCTCTTTCACTTCATCGGTGGCGGCACTGATGATGCGAGCTTTTTCATCCGGGATAACGAAGTCGTTAACACCGATGGAAACGCCGGAGATGGTCGAATAAGCAAAACCTGTGTACATCAACTGGTCAGCGAAGATCACGGTCTCCTTCAAACCAACCACGCGGTAGCACTGGTTGATCAGCTTGGAGATCGCCTTTTTCTTCATCGGCAGGTTGACGACGTCATACGACAGACCTTTTGGCACAACCTGATACAACAGCGCACGACCAACAGTGGTGTCGACGATACGCACGTTGCTCACACTGCCGCCGTCACGGTCGTTGACGGTTTCGTGGATCCGCACTTTGACCTTGGCGTGCAGTGCGGCTTCGCCGGCACGGAACACACGGTCAACTTCCTGCAGATCCGCGAACACACGACCTTCGCCCTTGGCGTTGATCGCTTCACGGGTCATGTAATACAGACCCAATACAACGTCCTGCGACGGAACGATGATTGGCTCACCGTTGGCTGGCGACAGAATGTTGTTGGTCGACATCATCAACGCACGCGCTTCCAACTGAGCTTCCAGTGTCAGCGGTACGTGCACGGCCATTTGGTCGCCGTCGAAGTCGGCGTTGTACGCAGCACAGACCAGCGGGTGCAGCTGGATAGCCTTACCTTCGATCAGTACCGGTTCAAACGCCTGGATACCCAGACGGTGAAGGGTCGGTGCACGGTTGAGGAGAACCGGGTGTTCGCGAATCACTTCAGCGAGAACGTCCCAAACCTCTGGCAGTTCACGCTCGACCATTTTCTTGGCCGCTTTGATGGTGGTCGCGAGACCGCGCATTTCCAGCTTGCCGAAGATGAATGGCTTGAACAGCTCGAGTGCCATCTTCTTGGGCAGACCGCACTGGTGCAGACGCAGGGTCGGGCCTACGGTAATTACCGAACGGCCGGAGTAGTCAACACGCTTACCGAGCAAGTTCTGACGGAAACGACCTTGCTTACCCTTGATCATGTCAGCCAGGGACTTCAAAGGACGCTTGTTCGAACCAGTGATAGCGCGGCCACGACGACCGTTGTCGAGCAAGGCGTCGACGGCTTCCTGCAACATACGCTTTTCGTTGCGCACGATGATGTCCGGAGCGGACAGATCAAGCAGGCGCTTCAAGCGGTTGTTACGGTTGATCACGCGGCGGTACAGGTCGTTGAGGTCGGACGTCGCGAAACGACCACCGTCCAACGGTACCAGCGGGCGCAGGTCTGGCGGCAGAACCGGCAGAACGGTCAGCACCATCCACTCTGGCAGGTTGCCGGAACCCTGGAAGGCTTCCATCAACTTCAGACGCTTGGACAGTTTCTTGATCTTGGTTTCGGAGTTGGTTTGCGGAATCTCTTCGCGCAGACGGCCAATCTCGTGTTCCAGGTCGATAGCGTGCAGCAGTTCACGGACAGCTTCGGCACCCATGCGGGCATCGAAATCGTCACCGAATTCTTCCAGCGCTTCGAAGTACTGCTCGTCGTTCAGCAGTTGACCTTTTTCAAGAGTGGTCATGCCTGGATCGATAACGACATAGCTCTCGAAGTAGAGAACGCGTTCGATATCACGCAGGGTCATGTCCATCAGCAAGCCGATACGGGACGGCAGCGATTTCAGGAACCAGATGTGGGCAACCGGCGAAGCCAGTTCGATGTGCGCCATACGCTCACGACGAACCTTGGCCAGTGCAACTTCAACGCCGCACTTCTCGCAGATCACACCACGGTGCTTCAAGCGCTTGTACTTACCGCACAGGCACTCGTAATCCTTTACCGGGCCAAAGATCTTGGCGCAGAACAGGCCGTCACGCTCAGGTTTGAACGTACGGTAGTTGATGGTTTCCGGTTTTTTAACTTCACCGAACGACCACGAACGGATCATCTCAGGCGATGCCAATCCAATACGGATGGCGTCGAACTCTTCGACTTGACCCTGGTTTTTCAGCAAATTCAGTAGGTCTTTCAAGGCCTTTCCTCCTGGCGGAGCAGAGAGCGGGCATCGCTGCCACGCTCTCGATTCGCGTCACGTGTTATTCGGTTTCCAGATCGATATCGATGCCGAGGGAACGAATTTCTTTGATCAACACGTTGAAGGACTCGGGCATGCCCGGCTCCATACGGTGATCGCCGTCCACGATGTTTTTGTACATCTTGGTACGACCGTTCACATCGTCCGACTTCACTGTGAGCATTTCTTGCAGAGTGTATGCGGCACCGTATGCTTCCAGTGCCCAGACCTCCATCTCCCCGAAACGCTGACCACCGAACTGAGCCTTACCACCCAGCGGCTGCTGGGTAACCAGGCTGTAAGAACCGGTAGAACGAGCGTGCATCTTATCGTCTACCAAGTGGTTCAGCTTCAGCATGTACATGTAGCCAACAGTAACCGGGCGCTCAAACTTGTTGCCGGTACGGCCGTCGAACAGCTGCATCTGGCCACTTTCCGGCAGGTCTGCCAGTTTCAGCATGGCCTTGATTTCGCTTTCCTTGGCACCGTCGAACACCGGGGTAGCCATTGGAACGCCGCCGCGCAGGTTCTTCGCCAGATCCAGGATTTCCTGGTCGGAGAAGGTGTCCAGCTCTTCGTTGCGACCGCCGATCTCGTTGTAGATCTCGTGCAGGAACTTGCGCAGGTCTGCGACCTTGCGCTGCTCTTCGATCATACGGTTGATCTTCTCGCCCAGACCTTTAGCCGCGAGGCCCAGGTGGGTTTCAAGGATCTGACCAACGTTCATACGCGAAGGTACGCCCAACGGGTTGAGGACGACGTCGACCGGGGTGCCATTGGCATCGTGCGGCATGTCTTCAACCGGCATGATCACAGAGACCACACCCTTGTTACCGTGACGACCGGCCATCTTGTCGCCCGGCTGGATGCGGCGACGGATTGCCAGGTAAACCTTGACGATTTTCAGCACGCCTGGAGCCAGGTCATCGCCCTGCTGCAGTTTGCGCTTCTTGTCTTCGAACTTGTCGTCCAGCAGACGACGACGATCAACGATGTAGGCCTGAGCCTTCTCGAGCTGCTCGTTCAGAGCATCTTCAGCCATGCGCAGTTTGAACCACTGGCCGTGCTCAAGACCGTCGAGTACTTCGTCGGTGATGTCCTGGCCTTTCTTCAGACCTGCGCCGCCTTCGGCCTTGTGGCCTACCAGAGCGGAACGCAGACGTTCGAAGGTTGCGCCTTCAACGATACGGAACTCTTCGTTCAGATCCTTGCGGATCTCGTCGAGTTGAGTCTTCTCGATGGACAGTGCACGAGCATCACGCTCAACGCCGTCACGGGTGAAGACCTGTACGTCGATGACAGTGCCCTTGGTACCGGTAGGTACACGCAGGGAAGTGTCTTTAACGTCGCTGGCTTTTTCACCGAAGATGGCACGCAACAGCTTTTCTTCCGGTGTCAGTTGGGTCTCGCCTTTCGGAGTGACCTTACCCACCAGAATGTCGCCTGCGCCAACTTCAGCACCTACGTAAACGATACCGGCTTCGTCCAGCTTGTTCAGCGCAGCTTCACCCACGTTCGGGATGTCTGCAGTGATCTCCTCTGGGTCAAGCTTGGTGTCACGCGCCACACAGGTCAGTTCCTGAATGTGGATCGTGGTGAAGCGGTCTTCCTGAACAACACGCTCGGACAGGCAGATGGAGTCTTCGAAGTTGAAGCCGTTCCATGCCATGAACGCGATGCGCATGTTCTGACCCAGTGCCAGTTCACCCATGTCGGTGGACGGGCCGTCGGCCATGATGTCGCTGCGCTGAACGCGATCACCCTTACGCACCAGCGGACGCTGGTTGATACAGGTGTTCTGGTTCGAGCGGGTGTATTTGGTCAGGTTGTAGATGTCGACACCGGCTTCGCCAGTTTCAACTTCGTCATCGGCAACACGAACCACAATACGGCTGGCATCAACGGAGTCGATCACGCCGCCACGACGAGCCACGACGCAAACGCCGGAGTCACGGGCTACGTTACGCTCCATGCCGGTACCTACCAGCGGCTTGTCAGCGCGCAGGGTTGGTACAGCTTGACGCTGCATGTTGGAACCCATCAACGCACGGTTGGCGTCATCGTGCTCCAGGAACGGGATCAGCGACGCTGCAACCGACACTACCTGCTTGGGCGATACGTCCATCAAGGTGACGTCTTCCGGCGCCTTGACGGTGAACTCGTTCAAGTGACGAACCGCTACCAGCTCGTCGGTCAGCACTTTCTTGTCGTTCATCGTGGCCGAAGCCTGAGCGATCACGTGATCAGCTTCTTCAATGGCGGACAGGAACACGATCTCGTCGGTGACCAGAGCGTCTTTCACCACTCGGTACGGGCTCTCGAGGAAGCCGTACTGGTTGGTGCGCGCATAAGCGGCCAGGGAGTTGATCAGACCGATGTTCGGACCTTCCGGCGTTTCGATCGGGCAAACACGACCGTAGTGCGTCGGGTGAACGTCACGCACTTCAAAGCCAGCACGTTCACGGGTCAGACCGCCCGGGCCCAGTGCGGAAACACGGCGTTTGTGGGTGATCTCGGAGAGCGGATTGTTCTGGTCCATGAACTGCGAGAGCTGGCTGGAACCGAAGAACTCTTTCACCGCAGCAGCCACTGGCTTGGCGTTGATCAGGTCTTGCGGCATCAGGCCTTCGCTTTCGGCCATCGACAGACGCTCTTTGACCGCACGCTCAACACGTACCAGGCCAACGCGGAACTGGTTTTCGGCCATTTCGCCGACACAGCGAACACGACGGTTACCCAGGTGGTCGATGTCATCGACGATGCCTTTACCGTTACGGATGTCGACCAAGGTCTTCAGTACGGCAACGATGTCTTCCTTGCACAGCACACCCGAACCTTCGATCTCGGTACGACCGATACGACGGTTGAACTTCATCCGGCCGACCGCAGACAGGTCATAGCGCTCAGGGCTGAAGAACAGGTTGTTGAACAGGGTCTCGGCAGCGTCTTTGGTAGGTGGCTCGCCAGGACGCATCATGCGATAGATCTCGACCAGCGCTTCCAATTGGTTGCTGGTGGAGTCGATCTTCAGGGTGTCGGAGACGAACGGACCGCAGTCGATGTCGTTGGTGTACAGGGTTTCGATGCGAACAACCTGGGCCTTGGCGATTTTTGCCAGGATCTCGGTGTTCAGCTCGGTGTTGCACTCAGCCAGGATTTCGCCTGTAGCCGGGTGAACAATAACCTTGGCGGTAGTGCGACCCAGGACGTAGTCCAAAGGCACGTCCAGCGAGGTAATACCGGCTTTTTCGATCTGGTTGATGTGGCGCGCAGTGATACGACGGCCAGCCTCAACAATGACCTTGCCCTTCTCGTCCTGGATATCCAGAACGGCAATCTCACCACGCAGGCGCGATGGCACCAACTCCAGGCTGAGGGTTTCATCCTTCAGACTGAATACGTTAGTGGTATAGAAAGCGTCCAGTACCTGTTCGGTGGTGTAGCCGAGCGCGCGCAGCAGTACCGAGGCCGGCAGCTTGCGACGACGGTCGATACGTACGAACACGCAGTCTTTCGGGTCGAACTCGAAGTCCAGCCACGAACCGCGGTACGGAATGATCCGCGCGGAGTACAGGAGTTTGCCGGAGCTGTGCGTCTTGCCGCGGTCGTGGTCGAAGAACACGCCCGGGGAACGGTGCAGCTGGGAAACGATTACACGCTCGGTACCGTTGATAACGAAGGTACCGTTCTCGGTCATCAATGGGATTTCGCCCATGTAGACTTCTTGCTCTTTGATGTCCTTGATCGCTTTGTTCGACGACTCTTTGTCGAAAATGATCAGACGGACTTTTACCCGCAAAGGTACGGCGTACGTTACGCCACGCAACACGCATTCTTTGACATCAAATGCCGGTTCGCCCAGGCGATAACCGACGTACTCCAGCGCAGCATTGCCGGAGTAGCTGATGATCGGGAAAACGGATTTGAAGGCCGCATGCAGGCCCACGTCGCGGAACTGATCTTTGGTCGCTCCCGCCTGCAAGAATTCACGATACGAATCCAGCTGGATAGCCAGAAGGTACGGGACATCCATGACGTCCGGCAACTTGCTAAAGTCCTTGCGGATACGTTTTTTCTCAGTATATGAGTAAGCCATCAGCGTTCCCCAGCTTGGTCACCTGCTTGTTTGGCCCCTCCGACGGGAGCAGCCAGAAAATCTTGCAAACCCCATGGTTTGCACCACCGCTTCGGGTGGCTACAGCGCGTTAATGGCGGCGACCGAGTCGACAGCCAAGAACGGAAAAAGGCCGGTGGCAAGAGCCACCAGCCATCAGCCTTAAGCTTGACGCTTGGGCTGGAGACGCAAGGTCGATGCTTACTTCAGCTCGACTTTAGCGCCTGCTTCTTCCAGAGTTGCCTTGGCTTTGTCGCCGGCATCTTTGGTCACTGCTTCCAGAACCATGGCAGGAGCGCCGTCAACTACAGCCTTGGCTTCTTTCAGGCCCAGACCGGTCAGTTCACGTACTGCCTTGATCACGTTTACTTTCTTCTCGCCAGCTTCCAGCAGCATGACGTTGAATTCGGTTTGCTCTTCAACAACGGCAGCAGCAGCAGCTGGACCGGCGGAAGCAGCGGCAGCGGAAACGCCGAATTTTTCTTCGAAAGCTTTGATCAGCTCAACAACCTGCAGAACCGACATTTCAGCTACGGCGTTGAGGATATCGTCTTGGGAGATAGACATTGCTGTATTTCCTGAATTGGGGGACGGCCTACGCGGCCATCGAAATAAACAAAAATACGCGAGAGGAGTGACTCAGCCTTAGGCTGCGGCAGCTTCTTTTTGCTCGCGAACTGCAGCCAGAGTACGAGCCAGCTTGCTGGTAGCGCCTTGAATCACGCTCATCAGCTGCGAAATGGCTTCGTCGCGGGTCGGCAGTGTTGCCAGTACGTCGATTTGGTTAGCTGCGAGGAACTTGCCCTCGAACGCAGCTGCCTTGATCTCGAACTTATCCTGACTCTTGGCGAATTCCTTGAACAAACGGGCAGCAGCGCCTGGATGGTCCTTGGAGAACGCGATCAGAGTCGGGCCGGTGAACACGTCGTTGAGAACACTGTATTCAGTATCAGCAACGGCGCGCTTGAGCAGGGTGTTACGTACAACACGTACGTATACGCCAGCTTCACGAGCCTCTTTACGGAGTCCGGTCATAGCGCCTACTGTCACACCACGGGCATCAGCCACGACAGCGGACAGAGCAGCTTTGGCAGCCTCGTTGACTTCAGCGACGATGGCCTTCTTGTCTTCGAGATTAATTGCCACGGGTTTAACTCCTGCTTGTTACCGTTTCATCTGGCCGGAGCCGGATGTCGTTTTGGTGTCTGATTCGGTAAGGAACCGGGAGCACCATCTGCGTAGGCTTGTTGGTTTAAGACTTGCGTCGCCTACGGTCTTGGATAGCCCCCGCCAGGCAGGGACCCCAATCTTTCAATTGGCGCAATCACTTGCGCCAACCTGTGTCTTATACGTCCAGCGAGCCTTGGTCGATGACCAGACCTGGGCCCATAGTGGTGCTCAGGGTAACGCGCTTGACGTAGATGCCTTTCGAGGAAGCTGGCTTGATACGCTTGAGATCAGCGATCAGCGCTTCAACGTTTTCCTTCAGCTTGACGGCGTCAAAGCCGACTTTGCCAACGGAGGTGTGAATGATGCCGTTTTTGTCGGTGCGATAACGAACCTGACCAGCCTTGGCGTTTTTAACAGCGGTGGCTACGTCTGGAGTTACGGTGCCGACTTTAGGGTTAGGCATCAGGCCGCGTGGACCCAGGATCTGACCCAACTGACCTACAACGCGCATTGCATCCGGGGAAGCAATAACTACGTCGTAGTTCAGGTCGCCGCCTTTCATTTCGGCAGCCAGGTCGTCCATGCCAACGCGATCTGCGCCGGCGGCCAGAGCAGCTTCAGCTGCCGGGCCTTGGGTGAAGACAGCTACACGTACAGTCTTGCCAGTACCGTGTGGCAGCACAGTAGCGCTACGAACGACCTGGTCGGATTTACGTGGGTCAACACCCAGGTTTACAGCAACGTCAACCGACTCGCTGAACTTGACAGTCGACAGCTCGGTCAGCAGGGCAGCAGCGTCTACAAAGTTGTAGGCCTTGCCTGCTTCGATTTTGCCGGCGATAGCCTTTTGGCGCTTGGTCAGCTTAGCCATTACACACCCTCCACGTTAAGGCCCATGCTACGAGCAGAACCGGCGATGGTACGCACGGCTGCATCCATATCAGCTGCAGTCAGATCCGCGTTTTTGGTTTTCGCGATTTCTTCCAGCTGAGCACGGGTAACGGTGCCAACCTTAACGGTGTTAGGACGAGCGGAACCGCTAGTCAGACCAGCAGCTTTCTTCAACAGAACCGAAGCCGGGGTCGACTTGGTTTCGAAAGTGAAGCTACGGTCGCTGTATACAGTGATGATCACTGGGGTCGGCAGACCTGGCTCAAGACCCTGAGTACGGGCGTTGAAAGCCTTGCAGAACTCCATGATGTTCACGCCGTGCTGACCCAGAGCTGGACCGACGGGTGGGCTAGGGTTGGCCTGAGCGGCCTTCACTTGCAGCTTGATGTAAGCGGTAATCTTCTTGGCCATGAGGCACTCCAATTACGGGTTCGAACGCCTCGAAAGGCTCCCCGGTTACTTGCGCGTTTATCCCAGTGACGACAAAACCCCACAGCCTAAGGCTGCGGGGTTGGGATGCTTTGCCAGCTAGACCTTTTCGACCTGGCTGAACTCCAACTCCACCGGAGTGGAGCGACCGAAAATGAGCACTGCCACCTGGACACGACTCTTTTCGTAGTTAACTTCTTCAACAGTACCGTTGAAATCAGCGAACGGACCGTCTGTGACACGAACAACCTCACCCGGCTCGAACAACGTCTTCGGCTTGGGCTTGTCGCTACCATCAGCAACACGACGCAGAATCGCTTCCGCCTCCTTGTCGGTGATCGGAGCAGGCTTATCAGCAGTACCACCGATGAAGCCCATTACACGAGGAGTGTCCTTGACCAAGTGCCAAGTACCTTCATTCATGTCCATCTGAACCAGCACGTAGCCAGGGAAGAACTTGCGCTCACTCTTGCGCTTCTGGCCATTCCGCATTTCAACCACTTCTTCAGTGGGAACCAGAATTTCGCCAAAGCCATCTTCCATGCCTGCGAGCTTTACACGCTCCAGCAAAGAGCGCATCACATGCTTCTCGTAACCCGAGTAAGCATGCACAACGTACCAACGCTTAGCCACGGGACACCCTTAGCCAACAATCAAGGAAACAAGCCAGCCGAGCAGGGAATCGAGCCCCCACAACAGCAACGCCATAACCAGAACAACAGCCACAACAATCAATGTGGTTTGTGTGGTTTCTTGGCGAGTCGGCCAAACGACTTTACGGATTTCGGTGCGAGCTTCCTTCACCAATACTGCGAAAGACTTACCCTTTGCGGTCTGCAGACCGACAAATGCAGCTACAGCAGCCAGGGCGAGCAAAGCGAGTACGCGGTACAGGATCGGCGAAGCAGAATAGTACTGATTGCCAACAACGCCTACGACCACCAAAGCGACTACAACAAGCCACTTGACCAGATCGAAACGAGAGCTTTGAGCTTCAGCCTTAGGAGTCATCTATGAAGATCCTGTGAAAAGAAAGCCAGACACATTACGTGAATCTGGCAGGTCAGGAGGGAATCGAACCCCCAACCTACGGTTTTGGAGACCGTCGCTCTGCCAATTGAGCTACTGACCTAAAACAAAATCAGGCCGACCATTATGCAGGCCTGAAAAAGACTTTACAACAACCAACCCCACGAGACTCGAATCCAACCAGCATTAAAGCCGGAAGCAACACAATCAAGCCGAGGTAGCCGTTAAAACAAAGGCAGATATTTTCATATCTGCCTTGTCATATGGAGCTCTTGAGCGGATTTGAACCGCTGACCTCACCCTTACCAAGGGTGTGCTCTACCAACTGAGCTACAAGAGCAAAACACCGTGCACAACCTGCAATCTGGAGCGGGTAGCGGGAATCGAACCCGCATCATCAGCTTGGAAGGCTGAGGTTCTACCACTAAACTATACCCGCGGAGCTTGCAGCTCACGCTAAAAATGGTGGAGGGGGAAGGATTCGAACCTTCGAAGTCGTAGACGTCAGATTTACAGTCTGATCCCTTTGGCCGCTCGGGAACCCCTCCTAAGCGAGCCGGCATTTTACATTAGGCCGGCCTTCTGTCAAGCATTTTCTCATTTAAAAATATGAGGTTAGCTGCGTTGACGTGTCTCGCACCGAAGTTTTTAAAAGCTCTTCACTGCGAAGCGGGCGCCATTCTATGCAAACTATTCGCGAGTTGCAATGCCTTCGCACAGCATTATTTTATGTTTTAACTCATTGAATTCCTTAGCAAGGTTTTCAAAGGGTAGATCATTAGCCAGGCGCCGACTTTCGGGGGCGACTCTAAGCCAGTAACCCGAAGCATCAGACGTACCTAGCAGTTGAACCTTGACTTTTATATCCAGACTGATCAGCCGCTGCTCGAGGGCCTGCGCCTGACGCTTGTCAGTGAAACCACCTATGTACATACAGGTATTTTGCACTTCTGGCGCTTTTGCTTTATCCGCGCGCGCCGTAGCGTCAGTAGACTCGCTCAAAAGGCGAATGTCCTGCTGGGTGCCCCGATACAAATTCAGCGGAGTGACGTCCTTGGCACGCAGCGGCGCCTCTTGCTGATGCCATATGTAATAAAAAATGTTGAGAACGAGCAAAAGCAAAAACAGCCAACGCATAATTACCTCAAGATAAAGGGCATGCCATTGCCAACCCGACGAATACAAGGTCAGGAACCAACCGAGCTTGTGGAACCGCATCAGCTACCAGGTTCGCATCCCCCCCGTCAGGAAGACCGTGAAGTCATCCCCCCAATAGTTACGGGCCAGCTCAAGCTGGGTCAGTACAAACCCGCGGAGCATCAGACTACACCCGCGCTCGACAGCCTCGACGGTTGTTCGACCAGGATGAAGGCATTCCAGGGCTTTTTCGGCCGCCGCGTCGTCGTAGCGTATCTTGCGGGTATGGGTGCGCAACTGATTGCGCATCAGCGGCATGCCAGGACAAATGAACCCGCCCAGGTGCTCGCCATCGGCTGTAACGAAATCTGCAGTTGCAGCGGTTCCGAAATCGAGTACAAGGCATGCGCCCGAAGCCAGCCTATATCCGCCAAGCACCGCGAGCCAGCGATCAAGCCCAAGCCGCTCGTAATCTTCGTAGCCATTGCGCACTCCGGCCATCTCCCTGGAGGAAACCGCACAGGACACAACAACTCCAAACGCCTCCTCCAACGTCGCGACCAACTTGTTGGTTTCCTCCAGCGCGCGGACGCTCACAAGCCGGCAGCGCGTAAGGAGCAGGCCCGGAAGGGCCAACAGACTGTCAATCAGTGCGCTATCCGAGCTTACAATGCCTTCCGCACAGGCACTCGCTTTATCCGCGCCCATCACGCGCCACTTGATAAAGCTATTCCCACAGTCGAGCTCAAGAATCATCACGCAACCTCAGGCTTAACTCACCGCCACTGTATATTTTTTCGACACCACCAACATCCAGGCGTAAAGCACCTTGACGATCCACCCCCAATACAACTCCATCTATGTGATTGACACCCGCAATAAGAGACACCGCCTTACCTTGCCACAGGTGATTCAGCTCCCACTCCTCCTGAAGTGCTGAGAACCCGGAGGCCCTATGTCTCTCGAGATAGCTATTTAGCTGCAGACTCAGTTGCGCGACCAGGTGATTACGATCAATGGAAGCGCCAGTCTGTAACTGCACCGATGTCCACTCCTGATCAACATCGGTCGCCTTCTGCATATTCACGTTGATACCAATACCTAAGACAACGTGGCAGATGTCAGCGGGATCGCCCACCAGCTCCAACAAGATGCCGGCAATTTTCTTCTTCCCCACCAGAACGTCGTTCGGCCACTTCAGGGCAGCACCTTGCACCCCCGATTCTCGCAAGGCGTGCATTACAGCCAACCCGACAACCAGACTCAACCCTTCAAGCTGCCGCAAGCCACCTTCAATGCGCAGTACGAGGCTGTAATAGATGTTCTGCGCAAATGGACTGACCCACTTGCGGTCGCGCCTGCCTCTACCCGCTGTCTGCTGCTCCGACAGTACAATAAATGGAGCCTGTACATCGGCACTGACAAGGCGAAGGGCCTCCGCATTGGTAGAGTCGATTGAATCGAAAACCTGAACCGCCCACGAAAGAGAAGCCGTATTCAGCGCGACCTCTTCAGCATTCAGGAACACCAGCGGCGAGGCCAATTGATATCCGCGGCCGCGGACTTTATGGATGGGTAAATTCAGCTCGGCCTCAAGATTCTGCAGCTGCTTCCAGACAGCACTGCGACTAATCCCCAAGGCAGCGCCAAGCGATTCTCCCGAGTGGAATCGACCATCTTTTAGAAGTTTCAACAACGTCAGCATGCAAGTATCGCCTCACAAAGAGGCACGCATGATAGCCATGCGCAGAGTCATTGCATAGAAAGGCCGGACACTGCCACTGAGAAGTAAGCGTCCGAGCTACACCGCCTTGCAACTCAAACCTTAATCCGTTTAAACCACTGGTTCACGCGCTCGCACTCAAATGCCGCTGGATCAAAAACATCGCCATGCCATTCAACCATGGCGTCATGCTCTGGATGATTGGGGTTGGCCATCGCCTCCAGAAACTCCTCGTAACCAGGCCCGCCACCCACGTCTTCCGGTGGGCAAGCATTGGCGCCGTCGATGCAATACGGCATCTGAGGACAGGCAATAGCGGGTAGCGTTTTTTCGACCTTGATACTGTGATGCCAACTGTTACCAAAGTCGTAGAGATAATTAAATGTCCGCTTTCCGTTCAGCGCCTTGATCAGCGTTTTACGGGCTTCCGGGTTTACCGTCGGCCCCCAGCCATCAGGGTCGGGCATGCCGTAATTCTCACCGGCAATTTCAAACTCATGCAGATGGCTATCACTCCAGCCCATCACGACCTGGATGACATGGTGCAATTTTCCCAAGGTGATGTTTTCAGGCACCGCGAACCGACGCCAAATCTTCGGAGTGATCCACTTCAGCTCGATGTGCAGCAGCAACAGGTCGGGGGCGGGTTTGGGTAAACGGACAGTTTTAACCATGAATCAGGCGGCCTCACAGTGTTCAGTGTGGTTCAAGGATATATTCCAGGGCAGCAACTCGCTCACCCGATTGATCGGGTGTTCGGCAATGTGTTCAAGCACGTAGGTCAGATAGCCCTGTGGGTTTAACCCGTTTAGCTTGGCAGTACCCACCAGGCTGTAAATCGCTGCGGCTCGTTCTCCGCCGGCATCGGAACCGGCAAACAGGTAGTTTTTGCGGCCCAGCGCGACGGCGCGTAGCGCCCGTTCGGCAGCGTTGTTGTCGATTTCGATTCGGCCGTCATCGCAGTAGCGCATTAAGGCCTGCCACCGGTTGAGGGCATAGAGGATTGCACCGCCCAATGCCGACTTTTTCGACAGTTGAGTCAGCGTCTGATTAAGCCATGCGTGCAGGTGTACCAGCAGCGGACTGGCCCGGCTTTGCCGAATCGCTTTGCGTTGGTCGGGCGGTTGCCCTCGAATTTCGCTCTCGATGGCATACAGGGCCGCAATCCGTTGCAGCGCCTCGGCGGCAAGGGGTGAAGCCTGGTCTTTGTAGACATCGTAAAACTTGCGTCGGGCATGAGCCCAGCAGGCGGCTTCCTCAATAGTGCCTGTCGCATACAGTTGAGCAAAACCGGCGTAGCCGTCAGCCTGCAAGATCCCGCTGAAACTCTTGAGATGAGCGCGCGGATGTTGCCCCTTGCGATCCGGCGAATAGGCAAACCAGACCGCCGCCGGTGTCGAGTCACCCGCAGGTCGGTCGTCGCGCACGTATGTCCACAGGCGAGCCGTTTTGATCTTGCCGTTGCCCGGCGCGAGCACGCCAATCGGCGTGTCGTCGGCATGGACTTTGTGACCGCTCATGACGTGGTGCTCAAGCGCGTTGACCAGTGGCCTGAGCAATTGGCTGCTCTGGCCCAACCAGTCGGCCAGGGTTGAGCGCTCCAGCTCCACGCCCTCACGGGCGTAGATCTCGGACTGCCGGTACAGCGGCAGATGATCGACAAACTTGGAGACCAGCACATGGGCCAACAACCCCGGGCCTGCAAGGCCTCGGGCTATTGGACGACTCGGCGCCGGCACCTGGGCGATGTGCTCGCAGCAACTGCAAACCATCTTCGGACGGACATGGCGAATGACTTTGAAACGTGCCGGAACGTACTCCAGCACTTCGGAAACATCCTCACCCAAATAGCGAAGCTTCCCACCGCAGCCCGTGCATTGCGACTCAGGCTGATGCACGTGAGTTTCGCGAGGCAGGTGTTCGGGCAATGGTTTGCGGCGCGAAACTGCGCGAGGTGCCGGTTCGACTGGCGGTGTCATTTCGGCTTGGCTGACTTGCAGCTCTTCAAGGCTCAACTGAAGTTGATCGATCATCGCGTCCAGTTGCTCGGAGCTGCGACCGAACTGCGTACGACGCAGCTTGGCGATCATCATTCTCAAGCGCTCAATCTCTGCCCGCTGGGCAGAGACCAGAGTCTTCAAGGCTTGAATATCGTTCGGCAGGGAGTCGGTCACGAGAGTCATGACCGCATGTTACTGGGGATTTTTTCAGCGCGGCAAGTCAGACCGCGAGGACGGGTGCTGTACGAATTGGCCTGCGCCAATCAATACCTTCCAACAGCATCGATAACTGCGCAGCCGTCAGCGACACGCTGCCGCTGGTTGCTTGCGGCCAGACGAAGCGCCCTTGTTCCAACCGTTTGCAAAACAGACACAAGCCGTCGCCATCCCACCACAACAGCTTGATCCGGTCACCGCGCCGTCCGCGAAAGGCAAAGATCTGACCGGAAAACGGGTCGGCTTCCAACTGTGTCTGCACCTGTGCCGCTAAACCATCGAAGCCACGGCGCATATCCGTGACGCCGGCGGCGATCCAGATACGGGTTCCAGCGGGCGGAGCAATCATCGCAGCAACTGCTGCAAGACGAATTGCAGCGTCTGCGGATCGGGTGCGCCCGTGATACGCAGCCTGGCTTTTCCAACCTCAACTGCGATCTCGGAATGACACTCCGCCTGTGGCTGGACGACGTGTGGCAGATCGATTGGCGCCTCAATCACCTGGACGGGCAAAAGCGTTGCGCTCTGGCTGACGGTGCCGAATAACCCCTCCTGATATTGATGCCGCCAGCGAAACACTAGGTTGGCATTGACGTCATGTTCACGAGCGATCAACGACACGGAGGCGCCAGGCTGGAGGGTCGCCTCGACGACTTGGCGTTTGAACGCCAGCGAGAAGTTGGGGCGGCGACCGGTTCGACGAGCGGGGGCAACGTTATCCAAGATAGTGTCCACTAAAAAATGGTGTCCACTATTTTGGCTAATTTGGAGGGCTGTCAGGAGAGGGTGCTGGCCGGACGGTTACACTGAGAATGACAGCAGACGCATCATTAGATTTTCCAATCGCCCAAAACAAAACCCCATCTGCTTTCGCAAATGGGGTTCTGGAATTTAATCTTGACGATGACCTACTCTCACATGGGGAAACCCCACACTACCATCGGCGATGCATCGTTTCACTGCTGAGTTCGGGATGGGATCAGGTGGTTCCAATGCTCTATGGTCGTCAAGAAATTCGGGTACTGAGTCGTGACCAGATGGCCTCGCTTCAGCAAATTGGGTATGTGACAGCTTTCGGTGTTTTGTGAGCGTCGAACTTTCGGTTCATTCTCGTCTTCACACACCGCAATCTGATGCTTCTACTTGTTTCCAAGTCAGGAGTAGTCAAATTGCTTGGGTGTTATATGGTCAAGCCTCACGGGCAATTAGTATTGGTTAGCTCAACGCCTCACAGCGCTTACACACCCAACCTATCAACGTCGTAGTCTTCGACGGCCCTTCAGGGAACTCAAGGTTCCAGTGAGATCTCATCTTGAGGCTAGTTTCCCGCTTAGATGCTTTCAGCGGTTATCTATTCCGAACATAGCTACCCGGCAATGCCACTGGCGTGACAACCGGAACACCAGAGGTTCGTCCACTCCGGTCCTCTCGTACTAGGAGCAGCCCCTCTCAAATCTCAAACGTCCACGGCAGATAGGGACCGAACTGTCTCACGACGTTCTAAACCCAGCTCGCGTACCACTTTAAATGGCGAACAGCCATACCCTTGGGACCGGCTTCAGCCCCAGGATGTGATGAGCCGACATCGAGGTGCCAAACACCGCCGTCGATATGAACTCTTGGGCGGTATCAGCCTGTTATCCCCGGAGTACCTTTTATCCGTTGAGCGATGGCCCTTCCATACAGAACCACCGGATCACTAAGACCTACTTTCGTACCTGCTCGACGTGTCTGTCTCGCAGTCAAGCGCGCTTTTGCCTTTATACTCTACGACCGATTTCCGACCGGTCTGAGCGCACCTTCGTACTCCTCCGTTACTCTTTAGGAGGAGACCGCCCCAGTCAAACTACCCACCATACACTGTCCTCGATCCGGATAACGGACCTGAGTTAGAACCTCAAAGTTGCCAGGGTGGTATTTCAAGGTTGGCTCCACGCAGACTGGCGTCCACGCTTCAAAGCCTCCCACCTATCCTACACAAGCAAATTCAAAGTCCAGTGCAAAGCTATAGTAAAGGTTCACGGGGTCTTTCCGTCTAGCCGCGGATACACTGCATCTTCACAGCGATTTCAATTTCACTGAGTCTCGGGTGGAGACAGCGCCGCCATCGTTACGCCATTCGTGCAGGTCGGAACTTACCCGACAAGGAATTTCGCTACCTTAGGACCGTTATAGTTACGGCCGCCGTTTACCGGGGCTTCGATCAAGAGCTTCGCGTTAGCTAACCCCATCAATTAACCTTCCGGCACCGGGCAGGCGTCACACCCTATACGTCCACTTTCGTGTTTGCAGAGTGCTGTGTTTTTAATAAACAGTCGCAGCGGCCTGGTATCTTCGACCGGCATGAGCTTACGGAGCAAGTCCTTCACCCTCACCGGCGCACCTTCTCCCGAAGTTACGGTGCCATTTTGCCTAGTTCCTTCACCCGAGTTCTCTCAAGCGCCTTGGTATTCTCTACCCAACCACCTGTGTCGGTTTGGGGTACGGTTCCTGGTTACCTGAAGCTTAGAAGCTTTTCTTGGAAGCATGGCATCAACCACTTCGTGTTCTAAAAGAACACTCGTCATCAGCTCTCGGCCTTAAGATCCCGGATTTACCTAAGATCTCAGCCTACCACCTTAAACTTGGACAACCAACGCCAAGCTGGCCTAGCCTTCTCCGTCCCTCCATCGCAATAACCAGAAGTACAGGAATATTAACCTGTTTTCCATCGACTACGCTTTTCAGCCTCGCCTTAGGGACCGACTAACCCTGCGTCGATTAACGTTGCGCAGGAAACCTTGGTCTTTCGGCGTGGGTGTTTTTCACACCCATTGTCGTTACTCATGTCAGCATTCGCACTTCTGATACCTCCAGCAAGCTTCTCAACTCACCTTCACAGGCTTACAGAACGCTCCTCTACCGCATCACTTACGTGATACCCGTAGCTTCGGTGTATGGTTTGAGCCCCGTTACATCTTCCGCGCAGGCCGACTCGACTAGTGAGCTATTACGCTTTCTTTAAAGGGTGGCTGCTTCTAAGCCAACCTCCTAGCTGTCTAAGCCTTCCCACATCGTTTCCCACTTAACCATAACTTTGGGACCTTAGCTGACGGTCTGGGTTGTTTCCCTTTTCACGACGGACGTTAGCACCCGCCGTGTGTCTCCCATGCTCGGCACTTGTAGGTATTCGGAGTTTGCATCGGTTTGGTAAGTCGGGATGACCCCCTAGCCGAAACAGTGCTCTACCCCCTACAGTGATACATGAGGCGCTACCTAAATAGCTTTCGAGGAGAACCAGCTATCTCCGAGCTTGATTAGCCTTTCACTCCGATCCACAGGTCATCCGCTAACTTTTCAACGGTAGTCGGTTCGGTCCTCCAGTTAGTGTTACCCAACCTTCAACCTGCCCATGGATAGATCGCCCGGTTTCGGGTCTATTCCCAGCGACTAGACGCCCTATTAAGACTCGCTTTCGCTACGCCTCCCCTATTCGGTTAAGCTCGCCACTGAAAATAAGTCGCTGACCCATTATACAAAAGGTACGCAGTCACCCAACAAAGTGGGCTCCCACTGCTTGTACGCATACGGTTTCAGGATCTATTTCACTCCCCTCTCCGGGGTTCTTTTCGCCTTTCCCTCACGGTACTAGTTCACTATCGGTCAGTCAGTAGTATTTAGCCTTGGAGGATGGTCCCCCCATATTCAGACAAAGTTTCTCGTGCTCCGTCCTACTCGATTTCATGACTAAGAGATTTTCGCGTACAGGGCTATCACCCACTATGGCCGCACTTTCCAGAGCGTTCCGCTAATCTCAAAGCCACTTAAGGGCTAGTCCCCGTTCGCTCGCCACTACTAAGGGAATCTCGGTTGATTTCTTTTCCTCAGGGTACTTAGATGTTTCAGTTCCCCTGGTTCGCCTCTTACGCCTATGTATTCAGCGTAAGATAACCATCTTATGATGGCTGGGTTCCCCCATTCAGACATCTCCGGATCAAAGTCTGTTTGCCGACTCCCCGAAGCTTTTCGCAGGCTACCACGTCTTTCATCGCCTCTGACTGCCAAGGCATCCACCGTATGCGCTTCTTCACTTGACCATATAACCCCAAGCAATCTGGTTATACTGTGAAGACAACATTCGCCGAAAATTCGAATTTCTCAGTTAAGAGAACTCACAAATTTTACCTTAGCCTGATCCGTTACCAGTGAAAGTAACGTTCAGTCTATCTTTCTATCACATACCCAAATTTTTAAAGAACGATCTAATCAAAGACTAGAAATCAACATTCACCATCATCACAATGGAATGCTCATTTCTAAGCTTTCATACAACAGAAGCAGTAGTGGTGGAGCCAAACGGGATCGAACCGTTGACCTCCTGCGTGCAAGGCAGGCGCTCTCCCAGCTGAGCTATGGCCCCGTATTTCTACAGGCGTTTCCCACACAAAATTGGTGGGTCTGGGCAGACTCGAACTGCCGACCTCACCCTTATCAGGGGTGCGCTCTAACCAACTGAGCTACAGACCCAATTTCGAGCTGCTAAGGCCGACCTCACCCTGCTCTTTACCACAGAGCATGGGGTGCGCTCCAACCAACTAAGCTACAACCCTATTTAGGCTGCTTCTTATCGTCTTCTTCAATGAATCAAGCAATTCGTGTGGGAACTTATGGAGCAGCTGATGTCGTCGATTAAGGAGGTGATCCAGCCGCAGGTTCCCCTACGGCTACCTTGTTACGACTTCACCCCAGTCATGAATCACACCGTGGTAACCGTCCTCCCGAAGGTTAGACTAGCTACTTCTGGTGCAACCCACTCCCATGGTGTGACGGGCGGTGTGTACAAGGCCCGGGAACGTATTCACCGCGACATTCTGATTCGCGATTACTAGCGATTCCGACTTCACGCAGTCGAGTTGCAGACTGCGATCCGGACTACGATCGGTTTTGTGGGATTAGCTCCACCTCGCGGCTTGGCAACCCTCTGTACCGACCATTGTAGCACGTGTGTAGCCCAGGCCGTAAGGGCCATGATGACTTGACGTCATCCCCACCTTCCTCCGGTTTGTCACCGGCAGTCTCCTTAGAGTGCCCACCATTACGTGCTGGTAACTAAGGACAAGGGTTGCGCTCGTTACGGGACTTAACCCAACATCTCACGACACGAGCTGACGACAGCCATGCAGCACCTGTCTCAATGTTCCCGAAGGCACCAATCTATCTCTAGAAAGTTCATTGGATGTCAAGGCCTGGTAAGGTTCTTCGCGTTGCTTCGAATTAAACCACATGCTCCACCGCTTGTGCGGGCCCCCGTCAATTCATTTGAGTTTTAACCTTGCGGCCGTACTCCCCAGGCGGTCAACTTAATGCGTTAGCTGCGCCACTAAAAGCTCAAGGCTTCCAACGGCTAGTTGACATCGTTTACGGCGTGGACTACCAGGGTATCTAATCCTGTTTGCTCCCCACGCTTTCGCACCTCAGTGTCAGTATTAGTCCAGGTGGTCGCCTTCGCCACTGGTGTTCCTTCCTATATCTACGCATTTCACCGCTACACAGGAAATTCCACCACCCTCTACCATACTCTAGTCAGTCAGTTTTGAATGCAGTTCCCAGGTTGAGCCCGGGGATTTCACATCCAACTTAACAAACCACCTACGCGCGCTTTACGCCCAGTAATTCCGATTAACGCTTGCACCCTCTGTATTACCGCGGCTGCTGGCACAGAGTTAGCCGGTGCTTATTCTGTCGGTAACGTCAAAACAATCACGTATTAGGTAACTGCCCTTCCTCCCAACTTAAAGTGCTTTACAATCCGAAGACCTTCTTCACACACGCGGCATGGCTGGATCAGGCTTTCGCCCATTGTCCAATATTCCCCACTGCTGCCTCCCGTAGGAGTCTGGACCGTGTCTCAGTTCCAGTGTGACTGATCATCCTCTCAGACCAGTTACGGATCGTCGCCTTGGTGAGCCATTACCCCACCAACTAGCTAATCCGACCTAGGCTCATCTGATAGCGCAAGGCCCGAAGGTCCCCTGCTTTCTCCCGTAGGACGTATGCGGTATTAGCGTCCGTTTCCGAACGTTATCCCCCACTACCAGGCAGATTCCTAGGCATTACTCACCCGTCCGCCGCTCTCAAGAGAAGCAAGCTTCTCTCTACCGCTCGACTTGCATGTGTTAGGCCTGCCGCCAGCGTTCAATCTGAGCCATGATCAAACTCTTCAGTTCAAACATCTTTGGGTTTTTAAGAAACCCTAAACTTGGCTCAGCAATCGTTGGTTATTCTTTGATTTCTCGCGGAGTAACTTGTGATGCTGATAATCTTGTTGACTATCAGTCTGACTCCACAAGCACCCACACGAATTGCTTGATTCAGTTGTTAAAGAGCGGTTGGTTAAGATCTTTCGTCTCAACCGAGGCGCGCATTCTACAGCAGCCTCATTTGCTGTCAAGTGATTATTTTCAGAAGCTTTCGAAGAATTCTTCAACAACTTCAACCACTTGCGCTTCCGATCTCTCGTCAGCGGGAGGCGAATTCTACAGCGTTACACGCTGCTGTCAACACCTCTTTTTCTGCGCTTTCGACCGAGAAGATCGAAACGTTAATAGCGCCAAACAACACCGCACTATCAACTCTTTCTGGGCTTCGATGAACTGAAGCAATTCGCTGTCGAATCCTACATAACTACTTGTTTACCAAGGAGTTTTCCGTTTCGACTGCGCCGGAAGTGGGGCGAATTATAGACACATATAATTCGCCGTCAACACCTAATTTCAGGTTTATTCGGATTTGAGCGTAATACGCGCAAATGCCTTCTTCCCGGCCTGGCAAACGTGGGTAGCGCCCAGCTCGTATATAAAGGTGCGATCAACAACCTCACCATCTATGCGCACACCACCGGACCCCAGCAGGTCACGTGCAACCGCAGAGTTCTTCACCAGCCCCGCCTTATTAAGGACAGCCGCTATAGGCATCGCCTCTGCAGCAGTCAGCTCGATCTCCGGCAGGTCATCCGGCAACTCGCCATCCTTCATGCGGTTACCCGCCGCACGATGAGCATTGGCCGCAGCCTCTTCACCATGGAAGCGAGCAACGATTTCCTCAGCCAGCTTGATCTTCACATCTCGTGGATTGGCACCCGCTTCGACCTCAGCCCGCAGCTCATTGATCTCATCCATGGAACGGAAGCTCAACAGCTCAAAATAGCGCCACATAAGCGCATCCGGGATCGACACCAGCTTGCCATACATCACCCCTGGGGCTTCCTGAATACCCACATAGTTACCCAAGGACTTGGACATCTTCTTGACACCATCCAACCCCTCCAGCAACGGCATGGTCAGAATGCACTGAGCCTCCTGCCCATACGCGCGCTGCAACTCGCGCCCCATCAGCAGGTTGAACTTCTGATCGGTACCCCCCAGCTCAACATCCGCGCGCAACGCTACCGAGTCATACCCTTGAACCAACGGGTAAAGGAACTCATGAATGGCAATAGGCTGATTGGTGGAATAACGCTTGTCGAAATCATCACGCTCAAGCATGCGCGCCACTGTGTACTGGGACGTCAGGCGAATGAAGTCCGCCGGGCCCATCTGATCCATCCAGGTAGAGTTGAACGCAACTTCCGTCCTGGCCGGATCAAGAATCTTGAACACCTGAGTCTTGTAGGTCTCGGCATTATCGAGCACCTGCTCGCGAGTCAGCGGAGGACGCGTGGCACTCTTGCCACTCGGATCACCAATCATCCCGGTGAAGTCACCTATAAGGAAGATGACCTGATGCCCCAGCTCCTGAAACTGACGCAGCTTATTAATAAGCACGGTATGACCCAGGTGCAGATCCGGCGCCGTGGGATCAAAGCCAGCCTTGATACGCAGGGGCTGGCCACGCTTGAGCTTTTCGATCAGCTCGGCCTCGACCAACAGTTCTTCCGCACCACGTTTTATCAGCGCTAGCTGCTCTTCAACCGACTTCATAACAGACCCGCAAGGCTCAGATTCAAAAGGGAACCAACCATACAAGATCAGGGACTAATTACAAGTTTTGCCCTGCGCACGGACACCGTTCAGCAAGCCCAGCGTTCGCGAGCTTGCGCCACAGATGATTTGGTTATATTTTATACAGTTATTTCATCTTCATCATGTCATTCATCTTTTCCATTTCATCTTCAAAGTCAAAATTACCTATGACCACTGAACCGTCTAAAGCGCCGCCGCTTTACCCGAAGACCCACCTGCTCGCTGCAAGTGGTATCGCCGCCCTTCTTAGCCTGGCACTCCTGGTATTCCCTTCCAGTGACGTAGAAGCCAAACGAACCTCCCTGAGCCTTGAGCTGGAAAGTCCCGCTGATCAACTGACACAAGATCAAGACGCTTCTGACGCACAACAAGCCACAAACGCTTCGACAGAATCGCCATTTGCCCAGATAGAAAACACGCCCGAAGATACCCGGCAAGCCGAGGCAAAGCCCGCAGCAGACAGCCTCAGGAACCCGCAACACCGCGAAGTCATCGTGGCCAAAGGCGACACGCTTTCCACTCTGTTCGAAAAGGTCGGCCTTCCCTCCACCACTGTTGGCGAAGTATTGGCGACCGACAAGCAAGCCAAACAATTCACCCAACTCAAGCGCGGTCAGAAGCTTGAGTTCGAACTGACCCCAGACGGCCAGCTGAACAACCTGCATACCGCTCTCAGCGACCTGGAAAGCATCAGCCTGAGCAAAGGCGCCAAAGGTTTTGCATTCAATCGCGTCACCACCAAACCGGTGATGCGCTCTGCCTACGTGCACGGCGTGATCAACAGCTCTCTATCGCAGTCTGCGGCACGCGCGGGACTGTCCCACAGCATGACGATGGACATGGCCAGCGTGTTCGGCTACGACATCGACTTCGCTCAGGACATCCGCCAGGGTGACGAATTCGACGTGATCTACGAGCAGAAAGTCGCCAATGGCAAAGTGGTGGGCACCGGCAATATTCTCTCCGCACGCTTTACCAACCGCGGTAAAACCTACACCGCCGTGCGCTACACCAACAAACAGGGCATCAGCAGCTACTACACCGCCGATGGCAACAGCATGCGCAAGGCGTTCATCCGCACCCCGGTGGACTTCGCTCGTATCAGCTCGCGCTTCTCCATGGGCCGCAAGCATCCAATCCTGAACAAGATTCGCGCGCACAAAGGTGTCGACTACGCAGCCCCCCGCGGCACGCCCATCAAAGCGGCAGGTGACGGCAAGGTCTTGCTGGCCGGACGTCGTGGCGGCTACGGCAACACCGTGATCATCCAGCACGGCAACACTTACCGCACCCTGTACGGCCACATGCAAGGCTTCGCCAAAGGCGTCAAGACCGGCGGTTCGGTCAAACAGGGCCAAGTGATTGGCTACATCGGTACTACCGGCCTGTCCACCGGCCCGCACTTGCACTATGAATTCCAGGTCAACGGCGTGCACGTCGATCCATTGGGCCAGAAGCTGCCGATGGCCGACCCGATCGCCAAGGCCGAGCGCGCGCGCTTCATGCAGCAGAGCCAGCCACTGATGGCGCGCATGGATCAGGAACGCACCACCTTGCTCGCCTCGGCGAAGCGTTAAGGTATGCCGCGCTATATAGGTGTGATGTCCGGGACCAGCCTCGATGGCCTGGATATCGCGCTGATCGAACAGGACTCGGCGATCAACCTGATCGCCACCCACTACATCCAAATGCCGGACACCCTGCGCGCCGAGCTGCTCAGCCTGTGCGCCAGTGGCCCGGACGAAATTGCCCGCTCGGCCATCGCCCAACAGCACTGGGTGGAACTTGCCGCTCAAGGCATCCACGCATTGCTGGGCCAGCAAAACCTCAAGCCTCAGGATATTCGCGCGATTGGCAGCCACGGCCAGACCATTCGTCACGAACCCGCCCGTGGCTTCACCGTGCAGATAGGCAACCCGGCGCTGCTCACCGAGCTCACCGGCATCACCGTGGTCAGCGACTTCCGCAGCCGTGACGTGGCGGCCGGTGGCCAGGGCGCGCCCCTCGTTCCCGCGTTCCACGAAGCGCTGTTTGGCGAGCGCGCCGGCAACCGTGCGGTGTTGAATGTGGGAGGCTTCAGCAACCTCAGCCTGATCGAGACGGGCAAACCTGTAGCCGGTTTCGACTGCGGCCCAGGCAATGTGCTGCTTGATGCGTGGATTCACCAGCAACAAGGCAAGCACTTTGACCGTGACGGCCAATGGGCAGCCAGTGGCAAGGTAGAGCCAGCGCTACTCAGCGCACTGCTCAGCGATCCGTTCTTCCTGACCCAAGGCCCGAAAAGTACCGGTCGAGAAGTATTCAACCTGTCATGGTTGCAACAACACCTCGCACGGCTGCCCGCCTTCCAGCCCGAGGATGTGCAAGCGACTTTGCTGGAGCTGACCGCTCTGACCATTGTCGAGTCCCTGCAGGCAGCTCAACATCAGACCGAAACCCTGCTGATCTGCGGAGGCGGCGCCCATAACGCAACGCTGATGAAGCGCCTGGCCGTCCTGCTTCCTGCCACCCAAGTCAGCAGCACAGCCGTCTATGGCGTCGACCCGGACTGGGTGGAGGCCATGGCGTTCGCCTGGCTGGCCCACTGCTGTCTGGAGGGCATCGCCGCCAATCGCCCGAGCGTCACCGGCGCCCGTGGGTTGCGAGTATTGGGCGCAATCTACCCTGCCTGACTGCCCCGCAAAATCGGCAGACAGCAAAACGCCGCTTGGCCGATCAAAGCCAAGCGGCGTTTTTTGTACGCGATGCAGTCTCGGTTATGGATCAGATCGAAAACGAAGACCCACAACCACAGGTCGTGGTCGCGTTAGGGTTCTTGATCACGAAACGCGAACCTTCCAGACCTTCCTGATAATCCACCTCGGCACCTGCCAGGTACTGGAAACTCATCGGGTCCACGACCAGGCTCACGCCCTCGCGCTCGACGATGGTGTCATCGTCGGCCACATCCTCATCGAAGGTAAAACCATACTGAAACCCTGAACAACCGCCGCCCGTAACAAATACGCGCAGCTTCAAGCGATCATTACCCTCTTCATCGACCAGGCTCTTCACCTTGTGCGCAGCACCGTGGGTGAATTGCAAAGCCGTGGGGGTGAAGGACTCAACGCTCATGCTGATAATCTCCCGGCGTAGTGCCGTCATATGCGTAATGACCGGCATTATCCGCTTCTCCTAGAAAAGCGGTCAACTATTGTTACGGTATATCAATCGGCCACACCCCCATAAAGACACAAAAGGCCCGATTAACGAGCCTTTGCGTTTCTACAGCAAAGTCCTAAGGCAACATTCCCGCGTGGGAAAGACCCAGCTTCTCATCCAGACCAAACAGGATGTTCATGTTCTGCACCGCCTGGCCCGACGCGCCCTTGACCAGATTGTCGATCACCGACAGCACCACCACCAGGTCGCCATCCTGCGGACGGTGTACCGCAATTCGGCACACATTGGCACCGCGCACACTGCGGGTTTCCGGATGACTGCCAGCCGGCATGACATCGACGAACGGCTCATTGGCATAGCGCTTTTCAAACAGCGCCTGCAGATCGACCGAGCGATCGACCACGGTCGCGTACAGCGTCGAATGAATACCGCGAATCATCGGCGCAAGGTGCGGCACAAAGGTCAGGCCCACGTCCTTGCCCGCTGCCCGGCACAGGCCCTGGCGGATTTCCGGCAAATGACGATGCCCTTTAACGGCATAAGCCTTCATGCTTTCTGCGGTCTCGGAGTACAGCGAACCTACCGCCGCACCACGACCGGCGCCGCTCACTCCCGACTTGCAGTCTGCGATCAGGCGCGAAGCATCGGCCAGCCCGGCTTCCAGCAACGGCAGAAAGCCCAACTGGGTTGCGGTCGGGTAGCAACCTGGCACCGCAATCAAGCGGGCTTGCTTGATCTGCTCACGATTGACTTCCGGCAGGCCATACACCGCCTCCTCCAACAACTGCGGCGCGCCATGCGGCTGGCCGTACCACTTGGCCCATTCATCGGCGTCCTGCAGGCGGAAGTCGGCGGAGAGGTCGATAACCCGGGTACCGGCAGCCAGCAGTTCGCCGGCCAACGCATGGGCAACCCCGTGAGGGGTGGCAAAAAACACCACGTCACAGGCGCCCAGGGTCTTGACGTCCGGCACGCTGAACGCCAGGCCGTCGTAATGGCCGCGCAGGTTAGGGTACATATCCGCCACAGCCAGGCCGGCCTCGGATCGAGAGGTGATGACCACCACCTCAGCCTGCGGATGCTGAGCCAACAGACGCAGCAATTCGACACCGGTGTAACCCGTGCCGCCGACGATACCGACCTTGACCATAACTCTGC
This sequence comes from Pseudomonas trivialis, assembly GCF_036864995.1. Lineage (NCBI taxonomy): Bacteria > Pseudomonadati > Pseudomonadota > Gammaproteobacteria > Pseudomonadales > Pseudomonadaceae > Pseudomonas > Pseudomonas trivialis. The sequence goes on from NZ_CP142151.1 coordinate 4,866,353, forward strand.
CCTCAACGAACCACTGGAAAGCCGTCGATAATAGGGGTCGTATCGCCCTGCGACAACCGTCAACGTGACGTATGGGCGCATCAGCCACTACTATCGTCCTACCGTGAACCTGGGAATAACTAGAAATGCTCTATCTATGGATCAAAGCCTTCCACATCATCAGCATCGTCTGCTGGTTTGCCGGGCTGTTCTACCTGCCGCGCCTGTTCGTCTACCACGCTCAAAGCGAGGACACCGTCAGCAAGGAACGCTTCAGCGTCATGGAGCGCAAGTTGTACCGCGGCATCATGGGGCCGGCGATGATCGCCTCTCTGGTCTTTGGCATCTGGCTGATCGTCCTCAACCCGGGCATCTTTCAATCCGGCGGCTGGATCCACGCCAAGCTGACCCTGGTAGTGCTGCTGATCGGCTATCACCATATGTGCGGCGCGCAGGTAAAGCGCTTCGCTCGTGGTGAAAATACCCGCAGCCACGTGTTTTATCGCTGGTTCAACGAAGTGCCTGTGCTGATGTTGCTGGCCATCGTAATTCTGGTCGTGGTCAAACCGTTCTAACTTCAATCACTCGGAGTTGCGCCAATGTCACTGCCCGCCTTGCTCGAACAGCGTCTGCACCTGCCCCTGGTGGTAGCGCCGATGTTCCTGATCTCCAACCCGCAGTTGGTACTGGCGTGTTGTCGCAATGGGGTGGTGGGCAGCTTCCCGGCGCTCAACCAGCGCGAAAGCAGCGGCTTCAAGGCCTGGCTGGAGGAAATAGAAGCAGGCCTGGCTCAGTTGGATAACCCCGCGCCGTACGCCGTGAACTTGATCGTGCACAACAGCAACCCACGGCTGCAGGCCGACCTCGCGATCTGCGTCGAACACAAGGTCCCCATCGTCATCACCAGCCTCGGTGCGGTAAAGGAGCTGGTGGACGCCGTGCACAGCTACGGCGGCCTGGTATTCCACGATGTCACCACCCGGCGCCATGCCGAAAAGGCCGCCGAAGCGGGTGTCGATGGTTTGATCGCCGTGGCTGCAGGCGCCGGAGGCCATGCCGGCACCTGGAGTCCTTTCGCGCTGATTGCCGAAATTCGTCAGTTCTTCGACAAAACCCTGCTGCTGACCGGCTGCCTCAACCATGGGCACGAGATGCTCGCCGCGCAAATGCTGGGCGCAGACGTGGCGTATTTCGGCACACGCTTTATCGGCACCACCGAAAGCCAAGCCCCGGATGCCTATAAAGAGATGCTGCTCACATCACACGCCGCCGACATCGTGCACACTCCGGCTGTTTCCGGTGTGCCCGCAAGCTTCATGCGCCAGAGCCTGGAAAACGCCGGCTTCGACCCCGCGGCCCTGCAAGGCAAAGGCGGCTCCACGCTCAAGCCGTTGAGCGACGAGGCCAAGGCCTGGAAGACCGTATGGTCCGCCGGCCAGGGTGTCGGCGAGATCAATGATCTGCCCGGCGTCGATGAACTCGTTGCGCGCCTGGATGCCGAATACCGCACGGCGCGCGAGCAGGCCGCACAGTTACGCTGGCCACGCTGATACACTCGCCGGGGCCGCCGATAAAGCAGGCCGGCCCACCTTCCCTTACCACTGACAAGGATGCCCGCATGAGCGACAACCGTTTCAAGATTGTGTTTGACGGAGCCCTGCTCCCGGGTGTCGAAAGCACCACTGCCAAGCTGAATCTGGCCGAGTTGTTCAAGAGCGACGTGGCCGCGATCGAGAAGCTCTTTACCGGCCGCCCGGTTGCGCTCAAGCGCGACCTGTCGCGTGCCGATGCCGAGACTTACCTCACCGCCCTGAAGAACGCAGGGGTTGATGCCCGCATCGAGGCCGAGCAACCCGTTGCTTTCAGTCTGGCTGAAGCCCACGAAACCGGCTCTGCAGATTTCTCCCGCCCTGCCGCTTCACCCTATGCGCCACCACGCGCCGCCGTCGGTGATGACCTGCCGGAATTCGCCGACCTGAAGGTGTTCACCATCAATGGCCGCATCGGGCGCCTGCGCTACCTGGCCTGGACGCTGGTGCTAACCCTCGCCATGCTGGTGGCTGGCGGCATCATCAGTACCGCCAGTTTCGCCGTGGCGACCGCCTCTCCCACAGCAGCCATCATTCTCGGTGGTGTGCTGGGTTTTGCGCTGTTTGTCGCACTGGTCGTGGTCAGCGTACAGATCGGTGTGCAGCGCCTGCACGACCTGGGCTGGTCCGGCTGGCTTTACCTGCTCAACCTGGTGCCGCTGGTCAACAGTGTGTTCCCGCTGCTGATGCTGGTGCTGCCGGGCAACACAGGCGCCAACCAATATGGCGCGCCACCTCCGCGCAACTCCACCGCAGTCAAAGTCCTCGCGACCCTGTGGCTGGCGTTCATTCCGGTGATGCTGGCTATCGTGGTGACCTTGGGCATGAACGGCTACCTGGATCAGCTCGAAGCCAACATGGACAGCAGCTATGAAAGCAGTTCGATCACCACCGATGAAGCCGGCGACCAGAGCGTCATCATGGAGGATGAAGGCGCGCAAAGTGCTGACGACGCGGGCGAACCTGTAGACTCTCCGGAACAGTAAAGAAACGCCCGCCGCCTGTGACGCCTCCGTCACAGGCGGCGGCGTTGCGATGGAGAAAGGCATGACCCGTTACGCTCTGATCACCGGTGCCTCCAGCGGCATCGGCCTGGCCCTGGCCGAAGCCCTGGCGCGGCGCGGCCGCAGCTTGATTCTGGTGGCCCGCCAGCGTGATCAGTTGGAAAGCATTGCACTGGAATTGACTCAACGCTTTGGCGTCGAGGTGCTGTTTCGAGCCTGCGATCTGGGCGAGCCCTTGCGCTTGTCCGGATTTTTGCTGGAGCTGGAAGAAGGCGAGCGGCAGATCGACCTGCTGGTCAATTGCGCCGGCATCGGCACCAGCGGGCCGTTCCTGGCCCAGGACTGGATGACCGAGCAGGACCTGATCGAAGTCAACATCCTCGCCCTCACCCGCCTGTGTCACGCATTGGGCAACGCCATGGCACTGCAGGGCGGCGGGCAGATTCTGAATGTGGCGTCCGTCGCGGCGTTCCAACCCGGCCCGTGGATGAGCAGCTATTACGCCAGCAAGGCCTATGTGCTGCACTTCTCCGAAGGCTTGCGTGAAGAACTCAAAACCTGCGGCATCAAAGTGTCCGTGTTGTGCCCCGGCCCCACGCGCACCGCATTCTTCGGCACCGCACAAATGGACACTGCCAGGCTCGACCGCAGCCAGCAACTGATGAGCCCCGAAGAAGTTGCGCTGTACACCGTGCGCGCTCTGGAAAAAAACAAAGCCATCATCATTCCCGGTCGACGCAATCGCTGGCTGACGTTCAGCTCGCGTCTAAGCCCGCGCTGGCTGACGCGCAAGATTGCCGGCGCAATCAATAAGGCCTATTGCCCGCGCTGACCGGCTGGTTACACTCAATCGCACATAAATAAAGGGAGAAACAGCTGTGGATACTCTGTTCACCAAAATCATCAACAGAGAAATACCGGCCAACATCATCTACGAAGATGAACAGGTTCTGGCCTTCCACGATATTGCACCGCAGGCGCCGGTACATTTTCTGGTGATTCCGAAAAAACCCGTCCGCACCCTGAACGACCTGACCGAGGACGACAAGGCGCTGGCCGGCCATATCCTGTTCACCGCTCAGCGTCTGGCGCTGGAACTGGGCTGTGAGGAAGGGTTTCGGGTCGTGATGAACTGCAACGAGATGGGCGGCCAGACCGTTTATCACATCCATATGCATGTGCTCGGTCAGCGCCAGATGAACTGGCCGCCGGGCTGAAACGGCCTGCGCAGGTAGGTCGTGGCCGCTGACCGCGACCTCGTGCCCCAGACCACACGCAAACGCTTCGCTCTTTCTTGCGGTAGACTGGCCGCTGAGATTTTTCCCGGAGGTCTGCATGACTACCCAACGTCACTACTCGCCGATTGACCGCCTGCTGCTGCAAGCCGACACCGCCATGCGCACGCTGCTGCCCTTCAGCGGCCAGCCTCACCGCCCCTCGCCGGCCATCGTGCAGCCCGATGCCCAGATGAGCGCGACCGAGACCCGCCATGTCGCCGGCCTGATGCGCATCAACCATACCGGCGAAGTCTGTGCCCAGGCGCTGTATCAGGGCCAGGCCCTGACCGCCAAGCTGCCGCAGGTGCGCGCAGCGATGGAGCATTCGGCCGAGGAAGAAGTCGACCACCTGGCCTGGTGCGAACAACGCATCCGCCAGTTGGGCAGTCATCCCAGCGTGCTCAATCCGCTGTTCTATGGTTTGTCATTCGGCATCGGCGCTGCCGCCGGCCTGATCAGCGACAAGGTGAGCCTGGGCTTCGTCGCCGCCACCGAGCATCAGGTGTGCAAGCATCTGGATGAGCACCTCGAGCAATTGCCGGCAGAGGACGAAAAATCCCGGGCAATCCTCGAACAGATGCGCATAGATGAAGCCCACCATGCAGACAGCGCGCTGGATGCCGGCGGTTTCCGCTTCCCGGCGCCGGTACGATTCGGCATGGGCCTGCTGGCCAAAGTGATGACCAAAAGTACCTACCGTATCTAGCAGGAGCGAGCGTGCTCGCTCCTGGCGCTCAACCCAGTTCGATAATCTCGTAATCATGGGTGATGGCCACGCCGGCCGCGCCCAGCATGATCGACGCCGAGCAATACTTCTCTGCCGACAGCTCGATAGCCCGCTTGACCTGGGCCTCCTTCAGCGCACGCCCCTTCACCACAAAATGCATGTGAATCCTGGTAAACACCTTGGGATCTTCCGTGGCGCGCTCGGCCTCCAGAAACGCTTCGCAGCTCTCCACTGCCTGACGGGACTTTTTCAGGATACTGACCACGTCGAAATTGCTGCAGCCGCCCACGCCCAGCAGAAGCATTTCCATCGGCCGCACGCCGAGGTTGCGGCCGCCCGCTTCCGGCGGACCGTCCATCACCACCACATGGCCGCTGCCCGATTCACCGAGGAACATGGCTTCGCCCGCCCATTGGATGCGTGCCTTCATCGCCCAGACTCCACTGCTAAAAAAGGGTCGCCAGCTTAGCACAGGGCCCGGCAGCGTCAGCGTCTGGCGCGAACGCGATCAATAAAAGCGTTTACTCGATAAATTCGCTAATCGAGACAGAATGTGTCTGGTAAGCTGGCGCCAATTCGATGGCGTATTGCCACTGTCGGAGACCATAACTCCAATTCCTTAGCGTCGCCTTTCGGGAAACAACCATGGTTGCCCTTACTCCCACACCCAAGATCAAGAATCTCGACAAGCTGTTGATGCATTGCCAGCGCCGGCGCTACCCGGCCAAGCACAACATCATCTGCGCAGGCGAACGCTCCGAAACACTGTTTTTCATCATCAAGGGCTCGGTCACCATCCTGATCGAGGACGACGACGGTCGCGAGATGATCATCGCCTACCTCAACACCGGCGACTTCTTCGGCGAGCTGGGCCTGTTCGAACAAGCCGGCAGGGAACAGGAACGCAGCGCCTGGGTGCGCGCTAAGGTCGAATGCGAAGTGGCCGAGATCAGCTACACCAAGTTTCGCGAACTGTCCCAGCAAGACCCCGACATCCTCTATGCCCTGAGCGGTCAGATCGCCCAGCGTCTGCGCGACACCACCCGCAAGGTCGGCGACCTGGCGTTCTTCGACGTCACCGGCCGCGTGGCCCGGTGCCTGCTGGAGTTGTGCAAGCAACCCGATGCCATGACCCACCCGGATGGCATGCAGATAAAAGTCACGCGCCAGGAAATCGGGCGCATTGTCGGCTGTTCACGGGAAATGGTCGGTCGCGTACTCAAGGACCTGGAAGAACGCAACCTGGTGCACGTCAAAGGCAAGACGATGGTGGTGTTCGGCACGCGTTAAGCGGGCATGAAACCGGCGAGCATCTGACGGTACAAGGTGTCGAGCCGGCCGATGGCATCGGGCGCGGCAAAGGCTTCATGCAGGGCAATATGGCTGTCGGCGCGCACCCGCTGCTCCAGACCACAGGCTTGATTGAAACGGTTGACTGCCGCAATCAAGACCTCGCGCTCGTCATCCAGTAATAACGCACCGTGCACCAGTCCCACCGGGCGACCGCCGCTTTGCCGCCAGCGCTGGGCGGTACCAACCATCTTGCGACCGTTGAGATTGACGTTGTAACGCCCGTCGCAGAAGGCGCCATCGATTTCACCCACACTGGCATCACCGCCCAGTTCGATCAGCAAATCGCAGATCGGCTGGCACAAGCGCTGATAACCGGTTTCGATCCGCCCCTGGTCACCTTCGCTGCGGGGCGGCGCGTAGACCAGCGCGATATTCACCGTGGCGCCCGACTGCGGCACCGGCTCACCACCGGTTTCGCGCAGCAGCACCGGCCAACCGGCTTGTGCCGACACCTCGCTCGCCGCCTCGAACGCCGGCAACCGGCTCAAGCGACGCGGCATCACCAGCGCCTGGTCGGTAGGCCGCCAGAACAGCAACCCGAATGCCTGCTCACCTGCGCAAACGGCTGCCAGCAAATCCTGCTCGGCGGTAAGGCCGGTCTCAACAGTCATCGCCATCGGTTGAATCATGCGCCCACCTCCCTGAATACACCCACACCCAATGTGGGAGGGGGCTTGCTCCCGATAGCGGAGTATCAGTCGAAATACGCATCAACTGAACGAATGCCATCGGGAGCAAGCCCCCTCCCACAGGTTGACCGTGTTTCAATCAGTCCAGTGTCGAGCCGCCGACCGGCACGCCACGCTCCGGGAAGAACAGACGTTGCAGCTCCGCCCCCGGGTGCTCGGCGCGCATGAATGTCTCGCCCACCAGGAACGAATACACGCCATTGATTTCCATCAGTTCCACATCGGCACGGTTGGCGATGCCACTCTCGGTGATCACCAGGCGGTCACGCGGAATGCGCGGCAGCAGGTCGAGGGTGGTTTCCAGGCTGACTTCGAAGGTGTGCAGGTTACGGTTGTTCACGCCAACCAACCGCGTGTCGACGGTTTTCAGTGCGCGCTCCAGCTCATCGCCGTCGTGTACTTCAACCAACACGTCCAGACCGACGCTCTTGGCCACCGCCGCCAGTTCGGCCAGCTTTACGTCATCCAGCGCGGAGACGATCAGCAGTACACAGTCGGCGCCCAGGGCACGGGCTTCGATGATCTGGTACGGGTCAACCATGAAATCCTTGCGGATCACCGGCAGCTTGCACGCCGCGCGCGCCTGCTGCAGGAACAGGTCGGAGCCCTGGAAGTAGTCGATGTCGGTCAGCACGGAGAGGCACGTCGCCCCGCCCTTCTCGTAACTGGCGGCAATGTCGGACGGAACGAAGTGCTCACGAATTACGCCTTTGCTCGGCGAGGCCTTTTTCACCTCGGCAATCACCGCAGGCTGCTTGAGCTTGGCCTGGGCGATCAAGGCATTGGCAAAACCGCGCGGGGCATCGGCAACTTTCGCCTGCGCTTCCAGCTCGGCCAGGCTCACACGCGCGCGGCGCTCAGCGACTTCTTCTGCCTTGCGGGCCAGAATTTTTTGTAGAACGGTTGGCACACTCATCCTTCATTCTCCATCTTGAATACCGCAGTGAATGCTCCCAGCTCCTCGAGTTTTTCGCGAGCCAGACCGGTGTGAAGTGCATCGTGAGCCAAGGCGACACCCTCTTTAAGACTATAGGCATGGTCGGCGGCGTAAAGTGCCGCGCCAGCATTCAGAACAATCATCTCGGCCGCTTTTTGACCGTTCTCGGTCTTGCGACGCCCCAGGGCATCGCGGATCAACTCCAGGGACGCGGCCGGGCTTTCCACCGCCAGGTCATGCAGGCTCTGGCTCTTCATGCCGAGGTCTTCAGGTTCGACCCAATATTCGGTGATCTGGTCGTTCTTGAGCTCCGCCACAAACGTCGGCGCCGCCAGGCTGAATTCGTCCAGGCCATCCTTGGAATGCACCACCAGCACATGCTTGCTGCCCATGCGTTGCAACACTTCGGCCAGCGGCCGGCACAGGGCTTCGCTGAACACGCCCACCACCTGATGCTTCACACCGGCCGGATTCGTAAGCGGGCCAAGCATGTTGAACAGGGTGCGCAGGCCAAGGTCCTTGCGCGGGCCGGCGGCGTGCTTCATCGCACCGTGATGGGACTGGGCAAACATGAAGCCGATGCCGACGCTGTCGATGCAGCGCGCCACTTGCACCGGCGTCAGGTTCAGGTAGATGCCCGCCGCTTCCAGCAGATCGGCACTGCCGCTCTTGCCGGACACCGCACGGTTGCCGTGCTTGGCCACTGTGCAGCCCGCCGCCGCAACCACAAATGAAGACGCCGTGGACACGTTGAAGATATTCGCGCCATCGCCGCCAGTGCCGACCACGTCGACCACACCGTCGAGGGTCTTGAGTTCAACCTTGTCCGCCAGCTCGCGCATTACCGACACAGCGCCGACGATCTCGTCGATGCTCTCGCTCTTCATGCGCATGGCCATCATGAACGCACCGATCTGTGCGTCGGTGCACTGACCGGTCATGATCTCGCGCATCACATCGCTCATTTCCGCGGTACTCAGGTCCAGGTGGCCGACGATACGGCCCAGGGCAGTCTTGATATCCATGAAAAGTCCTTAGCGCGTGCCGCCGCTCTGCTTGAGAAAGTTGGCGAACAGCTCGTAACCCTGCTCGGTCAGGATCGACTCAGGGTGAAATTGCACCCCTTCGATATTCAGCGTCTTGTGGCGCAGGCCCATGATCTCGTCGACCGAGCCGTCTTCCAGCTGGGTCCAGGCGGTCGGTTCCAGGCACTCGGGCAGGGTTTCACGCTTGACCACCAGCGAATGGTAGCGGGTCACTGTTACCGGATTGTTCAAAGCCTGAAATACGCCCAAGTCCCTGTGGAACACCGGGCTGGTCTTGCCGTGCATCACCTGGCGCGCACGCACCACGTCACCGCCAAAGGCCTGGCCGATGGACTGATGGCCCAGGCACACGCCCAGGATAGGCAGCTTGCCGGCGAAATACTGAATGGCCTCGAGGGAGATGCCCGCCTCGGTCGGGGTGCAGGGGCCAGGCGAAACCACGATGCGTTCCGGGTTCAGCGCTGCGATCTGCACCACGCTCAGTTCGTCGTTGCGCACCACCTTGACCTCGGCACCGAGTTCGCCCAGGTACTGGACGACGTTGTAGGTAAAGGAATCGTAGTTATCAATCATCAGCAACATGTGGGTTCAAACCTCTTGAATTCACTGATTTCGAATGTCCGCCTTCCAGGGCGTGACCCGCTGTCGAACGCACGTTCCAGTGGCCGGCCGAGCCGACACGGGGCGTCAAACAAAGGGTGAAGAAGGCAAATCGGTACAGGTCCGGCGGGGCCGGCAGGGAACAGTCAGGCGCGCCAACGCCAACGGGCGTGAGCCTTGATGACGCGCATCAAGAGTTTGCTGATGATCAACACGGGGAGGGTCTCGTTCATACGTTGGGGCACAGTAGCGTAGCCTCGCGAGCGGTGCAATATAGTCGCGCAAATACGCGGGCAGACCTGCCTAGGTTTATCGGAAAAAGCTGTTTTCACTTGAAGAACATTCTCAATGTCTGGTTAATGTTTCGCTTCCGATACAACAAAACCAAATGGACTTTGTCATGCAAAAACCCGCCCTTCTGGCCCCGCTCGCCGGCTGCCTGTTGTCCCTGGCCTGTGCCCAGGCGCTTGCAGCCTCCTCGCCCTATTCAACCATGGTGGTGTTCGGTGACAGCCTGGCCGACGCCGGCCAGTTCCCGGATGGCAACGCCGGCTCGACACTGCGCTTTACCAACCGCACCGGGCCGAACTTCCAGGGTGACTTCGGCCTGGTCTCATCGACCTTGCTCGGTACCCGGCTGGGCGTTGCGCCCAACGACCTGAACGCCTCGACCTCGCCGGTTCGCGCGGCCCAGGGCCTGCCCGACGGCAACAACTGGGCGGTCGGCGGCTACCGTACCGACAACATCCTGGACTCGATCAACTCGGTGTCCAACGCCACGGTCCCGCCCAACAATCCCGGCGGCGGTACGGTATTGCGCAGCCGCCAGGGCTACCTGCCGGCCAACGGCGGGCGGGCGGATCCGAACGCGCTGTATTTTCTCTCCGGCGGCGGTAACGACTTCATTCAAGGCCGCGTGCTGAGCGCGGGCCAGGCTGTCGCTGCCGGCGGTCGCCTGGCCGACAGCGCCCAGGCCCTGCAACAGGCCGGCGCCCGCTACATCATGGTGTGGATGCTGCCCGACCTGGGGCTCACACCGGCCATCAACGGCACACTGCTGCAGGCGCCGAGTTCGGCCCTCAGCAGCCTGTTCAACCAATCTCTGGTGCAACGGCTGTCGCAGATCGACGCCCAGATCATCCCGCTGAACATTCCGCTGCTGCTCAATGAAACCTTCGCCGACCCCGGCCGCTTCGGCCTGGCCACCGGGCAAAACCTCACCGGCACCTGCTTCAGCGGCAACGGCTGCACCGCCAACCCGACCTACGGCATCGGCGGCACCACCCCGGACCCGACCAAGCTGATCTACAACGACGCCGTGCACCCCACCATCGCCGGGCAACGCCTGATTGCCGACTACGCCTATTCACTGCTGTCGGCGCCCTGGGAACTGACCCTGCTGCCCGAAATGGCCCAAGGCACCTTGCGCGCCCACCAGGATGAACTGCGCAACCAATGGCAGGCCGATAACGGCCGTTGGCAAGCGGTTGGCCAGTGGCGCGCGATTGTGGCCGCCGGTGGCCAGCATGTGGACTTCAACCACCAGGACAGCGCCGCGAGCGGCGATGGCACTGGCTACAACCTGAATGTCGGCGGCAGCTACCGGCTCAACGAGGACTGGCGTGTCGGCGTGGCGGCCGGTCTGTATCGCCAGACCCTGGAAGTCGGCGCCAACGATTCGGACTACAAGCTCAACAGCTACATGGGCACAGCCTTCGCCCAATATCAGCAAAACCACTGGTGGGCCGACGCGGCGTTGACCGGCGGCAAGCTGGACTTCGACAGCCTCAAGCGCAAGTTCGCCCTGGGCGTCAGCGAAGGCTCAGAAAAAGGCGACACCGACGGCTGGCTGTGGGCCTTGAGCAGCCGCGTAGGCTATGACATTGCCGCGCCGGGCAGCGACTGGCATATGTCACCGTTCATCAGCGCCGATTACGCACGGGTCGAAGTCAACGGCTACTCGGAGAAAGACAATCGCTCCACGGCCCTCACCTTTGACGACCAGCAACGCGACTCCAAACGCCTGGGCGCAGGCCTGCAAGGCAGCTACCGGGTAACGCCGCAGACCCAGGTGTACGGCGAAGTGGCCCATGAGCATGAGTTCGAAAATGACACGCAGAAAGTGAACATGTCGCTCAACAGCGTGCAGGGCATCGACTTCAAGCTGGACGGCTACACGCCACGCAGCAATTCGGATCGCCTGAGCCTGGGCGTCAGCCACAAGCTGACTCAGGAGCTGGCGCTACGGGCGGCGTATAACGTGAGGAAGGATGACAGTTTGACCCAGCAAGGCGTCAGCGTTGGGGTGAGTCTGGATTTCTGATTCAGTCTTGAGAGCGGTACAAAACAAATGTGGGAGCTGGCTTGCCAGCTCCCACATTTATTCAATGCCAGCCTTTAGCTTTGCGGCGTTTGCTCGGCCAACGCCACCGCACGGAACATGGCGCGGCGCTTGTTCAGGGTTTCTTCCCACTCGAGGGCCGGCACCGAGTCGGCGACAATCCCGCCACCCGCCTGCACATGCAGTTCGCCGTCCTTGATCACCGCCGTGCGAATCGCAATCGCCGTGTCCATGTTGCCGTTCCACGCAAAATACCCCACGGCACCGCCGTAGACACCGCGCTTGACCGGCTCCAGCTCATCAATGATTTCCATCGCGCGAATTTTCGGCGCGCCCGACAAGGTGCCCGCCGGCAGAATCGCGCGCAGTGCGTCCATGGCGGTCAGCCCGGCCTTCAGCTCGCCGGTGACGTTGGAGACGATGTGCATCACGTTGGAATAACGCTCGATCACCATCTTCTCGGTCAACTTCACCGAACCGATTTCCGAGACACGCCCGGTATCGTTACGCCCCAGGTCGATCAGCATCAAGTGCTCGGCAATTTCCTTGTCGTCGCTCAGCAGGTCCTGTTCCAGCGCCAGGTCGGCTTCTTCGGTCGCGCCACGGGGACGCGTGCCAGCAATCGGGCGCACGGTGATCAGGTTGTCCTCGACACGCACCAGCACTTCCGGCGAACTGCCCACTACATGGAAGTCGCCAAAGTTGAAAAAGTACATGTACGGCGTCGGGTTGAAGCAGCGCAGTGCGCGATACAGGTCGATGGGCGCAGCCTTGAAGTCAATGGACATGCGCTGCGACGGCACCACCTGCATGCAGTCTCCGGCAAGGATATATTCCTTGATGGTATCGACTGCGCGCTCGTAGTCATCCTGAGTGAAGCTTGAACGAAAGATCGGATCGGCGGCCGGCGGACGGCTGAGGTCCAGGCCGCGACGCGGAGTGATCGGCTGGCGCAGTTTGTCCAGCAAGGCTTCGAGGCTCGCCAGCCCCTGCTCGAACGCATCGGCCTGGGCCGGGTCGGCGAGCACGATGGCGTGCATCTTGCCGGCCAGGTTGTCGAACACCACCACCGCGTCGGAGACCATCAGCAGAATGTCCGGCACGCCCAGCGGGTCCGGGTTCGGGCATTTGCCCAGGCGCTTTTCCACATAGCGCACGCAGTCGTAGCCGAAATACCCCACCAGGCCGCCATTGAAGCGCGGCAGGCCCGGGATGGTCGGCACGTTGTAGCGTGCCTTGAAGCTTTCGACGAAGGCCAGCGGGTCTTCCACGTCATGGCTTTCGATCTCGACGCCATCGTGGGTGATGCTCACGTGGTGATCATGCACCCGCATCACCGTGCGGCACGGCAGGCCGATGATCGAATAACGGCCCCACTTTTCGCCGCCCTGAACCGATTCGAGCAGGTAGGAATTGGGCTCGTCGGCCAGTTTCAGGTAGATCGACAGCGGCGTGTCGAAGTCGGCCAGGGTGTCGCAGGCCAGGGGAATACGGTTATAGCCGGCAGCGGCCAAACGCAGGAATTCTTCGCGGGTCATGATGTGCCTCGTGGCATGAGGGTCTAGCGGTCGGGTAGGCAAACGTGCCGCAGGGTGCGGCCAGGAGCAGTCAGGCGCGCCAACGCCAGCGGGCCAGAGCCTTGATGACTTTCATCCAGAGTTTGCGGGTAACCACCACGATGGCGTTTCCAGAAGGGGACGGGTCGATGTCGGGCAACGTTATCCCAGCGCCCGCTCCCAGGCAACCGGGGATTAACAGGCGCAGATCATCAATCACCAGCGCCGGCGATTCTTCGGCAATCGGCCGGCCATGGTTGTAGCCATAACTCAAGGCCACGCACTGCACGCCTGCGGCTTTCGCCGCCTGCACATCGCTGCGCGAGTCGCCGACGAACAACGACTGGGATGCCGGAATATTGGCCATTTTCATCACGAAAAACAGCGCCGCCGGGTCGGGCTTTTTTTGCGGCAAGGTATCGCCGCCGATGATCCAGCGGAAATAGCGGCCGATTTTCATCTGGTCCAGCAGCGGCGCGACAAAGCGTTCCGGCTTGTTGGTGATCAGGGCCATTTCCACGCCCTTTTTGTGCAGCCACTTGAGGGTGTCGCGCACGCCGGGGTACACCACCGTCAATTCATGGCTGCTTTCATAGGCCGCGTTGAACAGTTCCAGGGCGTGCTCGGCCTCCATCTCGTCGACACCCGCTGCGTCGATATGGTTGGCCAGGGCCCGGCGCACCAGCATCGGCGCGCCATTACCCACCCAGTCGCGCACCGCCTCAATCCCTGCCGGCTTGCGCCCCAGTTTGAGCAGCATGGTGTCCACCGCCGCAGCCAGGTCGGGCACCGAATCGATCAACGTACCGTCCAGATCGAACATCACCAGCCGTGGCAACTTGCCGGGGAACAGCTGCTCGAAGCCGCTCATGGACGCGTCAGCGCCAGTTCGGCGCGCATCTTGTCGATGACGTCCTGGTAGTTCGGCGCATTGAAGATCGCCGAGCCGGCCACAAAGGTGTCGGCACCGGCGGCGGCGATGTCGCGGATATTGTTGACGTTCACCCCGCCGTCGATCTCCAGGCGGATATCCCGGCCAGAGGCATCGATCAGCGCCCGCGCTTCGCGCAGCTTGTTCAGAGTGCCGGGGATGAACTTCTGCCCGCCGAAGCCCGGGTTGACGCTCATCAGCAGTATCATGTCGACCTTGTCCATCACGTACTCGAGCACGTTCAGGGGCGTGGCCGGGTTGAACACCAGGCCCGCCTTGCAGCCGCCTTCGCGGATCAGTTGCAGGGTGCGGTCGACGTGCAGCGTGGCTTCCGGGTGGAAGGTGATGTAAGTGGCGCCGGCCTCGATGAAGTCACCGATGATGCGGTCGACCGGGCTGACCATCAGGTGCGCGTCGATCGGCGCGGTGATGCCGTATTTGCGCAGCGCTGCGCAGACCATCGGGCCGATGGTCAGGTTGGGCACGTAGTGGTTGTCCATGACATCGAAGTGCACGAAGTCGGCACCGGCGGCCAACACCTTGTCCACTTCTTCACCCAGGCGGGCGAAGTCGGCGGAGAGAATCGATGGAGCAATGACGAAGGGTTGCATGACGCACCTTTTCTGAGCTAAATCACGATGGCGCGCATTGTATACCTCATGCTTTGCCGCGCGCACCGTGACCTCGCTCAAGGATCAGAAAGCGGCCCGGTAGATTTTCTCGATATCCGCCGCGCTGAGCTTGCGCGGGTTGTTGCGCATCAGACGTTCGATGCCCGCCGCTTCCACCGCCATGGCCGGGATCGCGTCCTCGGGCACCCCGAAACTGTGCAGCCCGGCCGGGATTTCGACGGCGGCGCACAGGCGCGTCATCGCCTCGACAGCCTGGTCGGCGGCGTCATTGGCGCTCAGCCCGGTGACATTCACGCCCATGGCCTGGGCTATGTCCTGCATGCGTTCGACACAGGCCAGTTTGTTCCAGTGCATCACGTAAGGCAGCAACAGCGCGTTGCTCACGCCATGGGCGATGTTGAAACGTCCGCCCAGTGGGTACGCCAACGCATGCACCGCGCCCACCCCGGCATTGCCGAACGCCATGCCGGCCATCAGGCTGGCGGTGGCCATATCGTCACGGGCCTTGAGATTGGCCGGGTTGGCATAAGCCTTGGGCAGCGCGTTGGCAATCAACTTGACCGCACCGATGGCCAGCGCATCGGTGATTGGCGATGCATTCAGCGACAGATAGGATTCGATGGCATGCACCAGCGCATCCAGACCGCTGGCGGCGGTGACGCTGCGCGGGCAGGTCAGGGTCATTTGCGGGCTGATCAGCGCCACATCCGGCAGCAGGTAGTCGCTGACGATGCCCTTCTTCAATTGCGCCACCTTGTCGGAGAGGATCGCCACATTGGTCACCTCCGAGCCGGTGCCGGCCGTGGTGGGGATGGCGATCAGCGGCGGCCCTTTGCGCGGCACCTGGTCAACGCCGAACAAATCCGCCAGGGCGCCATGGTAGCCGGCGTAAGCGGCCACGCTTTTGGCGATGTCGATGGCGCTGCCGCCGCCCAGACCGATCAGCCCGTCGTGCCCCCCGTCGCGATAGACCTGCATGCAGTCTTCGACGATGGCGATTTCCGGGTCGGGCAGCACACGGTCGAAAATCTCATAGGTGCGTCCGCCCAGGTGTTCGAGCGCCAGCGCCACGGTGCCGGACTTGACCAGCGCGGCATCGGTGACGATCAGCGGGTTATCCACATCCAGGCGCGTGAGTTCGGCGGCGAGTTGCTCGATGGCGCCAGCGCCGGTGAGCAGTTTGTGGGCGATCTTGAATGAGGAAGTACTCATGTGCGCGGCCTCTTATCGGTGATGGGCTGGCACAAGGATAGCTGACAGATGAGCGTTGTCTGCCATTCAGCATCTGAATGCACACAATTCAAACGTGGGAGGGGGCTTGCTCCCGATGGCGGTGTATCAGTGACAGATAGATGACTGATACACCGCTATCGGGAGCAAGCCCCCTCCCACAATGGATCTCTATCTGATCTCTAGACCTGTGCTGTTCGCAGCTTCTCGCTGCGCCCACGCAACCACTCCAGCGTCAGCAACAGCAGCACCGAGAACCCGATCAGCAAGGTCGCCGCCGCGGCAATCGTCGGGCTGAGGTTTTCGCGGATACCGCTGAACATCTGCCGTGGCAGGGTCGCTTGCTCGGGGCCGGCGAGGAACAGCGTCACCACCACCTCATCGAACGAGGTGGCAAAGGCGAACAGCGCCCCGGAAATCACCCCCGGCGCTATCAACGGCAACGTCACCCGACGAAACGCGGTCAACGGTGAAGCCCCCAGGCTCGCCGCCGCACGCACCAGATTATGGTTGAACCCCTGCAAGGTGGCCGACACGGTGATGATCACGAACGGCACGCCCAGCACCGCATGCACCACGATCAGCGAAAAAAGCTGTTGCCCAGCCCCAGCGGTGCAAAGAACAGGTAACTGGCCACGCCGATAATCACCACCGGCACCACCATCGGCGAAATCACCAGGGCCATCACCAGCGCCTTGCCGGGGAAATTGCCGCGCGTCAGGCCAATCGCCGCCAGCGTGCCGAACACCATCGCCAGCACCGTGGCCGCCGGCGCCACGATGATGCTGTTCTTCAGCGCGCGCATCCATTCGGCCGAGGCGAAGAAATCTTCATACCAATGCAGCGAAAAGCCCTGCAACGGGTACACCAGGAAACTGCCGCTGTTGAACGACAGCGGGATGATCACCAGTACCGGCAAAATCAGGAACAGCAGGATCAGGCCGCACAGCACCCGCAAGCTGTAGAACCACACCCGCTCCACCGGGGACATATAAGGACTCAGCATCGCAAGGTCTCCTCAGCTCAGGCGCAGGCGGCTCGCGCCCACCAGTCGGTTGTAGATCAGGTACAGCAACACGGTGGCCAGCAGCAGCAGGCCGCCCAACGCCGTGGCCATGCCCCAGTTGATGCTGGTGTTGGTGTAGAACGCCACGAAGTAGCTGACCATCTGGTCGTTCGGGCTGCCCAGCAAGGCCGGGGTGATGTAGTAACCAATCGCCAGAATGAACACCAGCAGGCAGCCGGCGCCGACACCGGCGTAGGTCTGCGGGAAGTACACGCGCCAGAAACTGGTGAACGGGTGACAGCCCAGGGAAATCGCCGCACGCATGTAGGTGGGCGAAATACCCTTCATCACGCTGTAGATCGGCAGAATCATGAACGGCAGCAGGATGTGCACCATGGAGATGTAGACACCGGTGCGGTTGAACACCAGTTCCAGCGGACTGTCGATCAGGCCCAGGCCCATCAGCGCGCTGTTGATCAGGCCGCCCGACTGCAGCAACACGATCCACGCCGCCACCCGCACCAGAATCGAGGTCCAGAACGGCAACAGCACCAGAATCATCAGCAGGTTGCTTTTGCGCGCCGGCAGGTTGGCCAGCAGGTACGCCAGCGGATAGGCCAGCAGCAGGCAGATCACGGTGATCACCAGGCCCATCCAGAAGGTGCGAGCGAAGATGTCCAGGTAGATCGCCTGGTCAGGCGTGGCCGCGGCAATCTCGCCGAGGTCGTCGATGCGGTGATCGACGGCCGCCAGCAGGTAGTACGGGGTAACGCTGCTGGTATTGCGCCGGATCGCCTGCCAGTAGGCTGGGTCGCCCCAGCGTTCGTCGAGGTTTTCCAGCGCTTGCTTGTAAGAGCCGGGCGTTTCGGCAAACGGCAGCGCCCGCGCGGTTTTCGTCAGCAGGCTGCGATAGCCCGCCAGTTCCATGTTCAAGCGTTTGGACAAGTCGCCCAGAGTCTGGTTTTTACGCGCCTCGCCCAGGTCCTCGCTGAGCGCCTGGTACACCGGCTCGCCCGGCAGACCGCGCCCGTCCCAGGCCGTCACGGCCACCACGGTACGCGGCAAGCCCGCCACCACTTCCGGGTTGCCGACACTCTTGAACAACAACGCGACAATCGGCACCAGAAACACCAGCAGCAAAAACAGCACCAGCGGCGCAATCAAAGCCTGCGCCTTCCAGCGGTTGAGCCGCTCGGCACGCGCCAGGCGCTGCTTGAGGGTGGGGCTATTGACCTCGTTCGAGGGAACGGCGATGGCCATGGCTGACTCCGGATATTGAAGATAAATGCAAACACTTGTGGGAGGGGGCTTGCTCCCGATAGCGGTGGTCCAGTCAGCCTGTGTGTTGCCTGACCCTCTGCCATCGGGAGCAAGCCCCCTCCCACAGGGGGTCAGCGGTGCTGCTGCTTACTTGGCTGCCCAGGAATTGAAGCGCTGCTCCAGTTGCTCGCCGTTATCGGCCCAGAAGCTCACGTCGATCTGCACCTGGTTGGCGATGTTTTCCGGGGTGGTCGGCATGTCCTTGAGGATGTCCTTGGCCAGCAACGGCACGGCCTGGGTGTTCGCCGGGCCGTAGGCGATGTTTTCCGAGTAGGTCTTCTGCTGCTGCGGCTGCACCGAGAAGGCGATGAATTTCTTCGCCGCTTCCGCACGGTCCTTGGCCAGGCCTTTAGGGATGGCCCAGGCGTCAAAGTCGTAGATGCCGCCATTCCACACCACTTTGAGGTTGCTCTCTTTCTGCACGGCGGCGATGCGGCCGTTGTAGGCCGAGCTCATCACCACGTCACCCGAGGCCAGGTACTGCGGCGGCTGTGCACCGGCTTCCCACCACTGGATCGACGGTTTGAGTTCATCGAGCTTCTTGAACGCGCGGTCCTGTCCATCTTTGCCGGCCAGCACTTTGTACACGTCCTTGGGCGCTACACCGTCGGCCATCAGTGCAAATTCCAGGGTGTACTTGGCGCCCTTGCGCAGGCCACGCTTGCCGGGGAATTTCTTGGTGTCCCAGAAATCCGCCCAACTGGTTGGCGCGGAAGCCAGTTTGTCGGCGTTATAGGCCAGCACGGTCGACCATACGAAGAAGCCCACGCCGCACGGCTGGATCGCGCCCTTCACGTAGTCGGCGGTGTTGCCGAACAGTTTCGGGTCCAGCGGCTCGAACATGTCTTCGTCGCAGCCACGGGACAGTTCCGGCGATTCCACTTCCACCAAGTCCCAGGACACGCTCTTGGTGTCGACCATGGCTTTGACCTTGGCCATCTCACCGTTGTATTCGCCGGCGACGATCTTGCCATTGCCCGCACTTTCCCACGGCGCGTAGAACGCCTTGACCTGGGCCGCCTTGTTCGCGCCACCGAACGACACCACGGTCAGGTCGGGGCCTGCCATGGCCTGTGTGGCGCCCATCAAGCCAAGTGCCAGGGCCGAATACTTAAGGGATTTCAACATTGTTGTGCTCTCCACGTGCAGGGTTGGTGAAGCCAGGGGGCGATCAGTTCGCCTCTAGAAGTGGGTCGAGTGCGCGAACGTGCTCGACTTGCCAGCCAATCGGTACCACGTCGCCGACCGCCAGGGCCGGGTCCAGCTCGGCAATCGGTTGTTTCACAAAGAAATCGGTCTTGCCGCAGACTTCCAGGCGCACCCGCACGTGGTCGCCCAGGTAGATGAACTCCGCCACGCGCCCGGAGAAACGGTTGACGCAGCGTTCGCTGGTGCCATTGAGGCTGACGCGCTCCGGGCGCACCGACAGGGTGACAGGGCCGCCGACCTCGCCGACGTTCACCGCCAGTGCCTCGACCTTCTCGCCCCGCGCCAGCTCTACCACGCAACGCTCGCCGGTATGGCTGTGCAGGCGGCCATTGAGGCGGTTGTTTTCGCCGATGAAGTTGGCGACAAACGTGTTTTTCGGCTCTTCATACAAGCTGCGCGGCGCGGCGATCTGCTGGATTTCGCCCTGGTGAAACACTGCCACGCGGTCGGACATGGTCAAGGCTTCGCCCTGATCGTGGGTCACGTACACCACGGTCAAGCCGAGGCGCTGGTGCAGGTGCTTGATCTCCATCTGCATGTGCTCGCGCAGTTGCTTGTCGAGGGCACCGAGGGGTTCGTCCATCAACACCAGCTGTGGCTCGAACACCAGCGCGCGGGCCAGGGCCACGCGCTGTTGCTGGCCGCCGGACAGCTGCGCGGGGTAGCGCTGGGCGAAGGCATCGAGCTGGACCATGCTCAGCACGCGTTTGACCCGTTCGCTGATATCGGTCTTGCTCAACGAGCGTACCGACAAGGGAAAGGCGAGGTTTTCGGCGACGGTCATGTGCGGGAACAGCGCGTAATTCTGGAACACCATGCCGATATCGCGCTTGTGCGGCGGCACGTTGTTGATGGAGCGCCCGGCCAGCAGGATCTCCCCGGCGGTGGGCGTCTCGAAACCGGCGAGCATCATCAGGCTGGTGGTCTTGCCCGAACCGGACGGCCCGAGCAGGGTGAGGAACTCGCCCTTGCGAATCTCCAGGTTGAGGTCCTTGACGATCAGGTTCTCGCCGTCGTAGCTCTTCTGCACGCCACGAAAGCTGACCAGCACATCCTTTGAATCCACCTCGCTCATACCCGCACCTTTGTGTTTTGGACTGCTGTGGCACAAGCGTAGTCCAGGCGCGAGGCCCCGGAAATCGGGGGCCAGGAGAGAATCGCATCAGCCGGATGGAAGGTGGCGGGTAGGGATTGCCCTACACCGATGGCGGGGATGGGACAGTGCCGTGGCAAAGGGTGAGCTGCAAGCGGCAGGAACGGTGCGACGGTGGTTTTTCGGGTCGTCGTTATTGGATAAGTCGCTAGAGAAGCTTGTGCTCCATGGCGTACTTCACCAGCTCGGCCAATGAGGTGATATGCAGCTTCTGCATCAAACGCGCCTTGTGGGTGCTGATGGTCTTGTTGCTCAGGGCCAGTTGCTGGGCGATGTCATTGACGTTGGCGCCCTGGGCCAGGCGCTCGAACACCGAAAACTCCCGCTCCGAGAGCAGCGAATGCAACGGCCGCGAGTCGGTGAGGCCGACCTCGAAGACCATCCGGTCGGCCAGGTCCGGGTCGATATAGCGCCCACCCGCCGCCACCTTGCGAATCGCCGCCAGCAGCAGCGCGGGGTCGCTGTCCTTGGTGGCGTACCCTGCCGCACCGACTTTCAGGGCGCGCGCGGCCATTTGTGCTTCGTCGTGCATCGACAGCACCAGGATCGCCGGCGGATCGTTCAGCGCGCGAATACGCGCAATCGCTTCCAGCCCATTGACGCCCGGCATCGAAATATCCAGCAATACCACCTCGCAGGGCACATGACGCAAGGTCTCGAGCAACTGCTCGCCGTTGCTGGCCTCGCCAACCACCAGCAGGTCTTTGGCCAGGCCGATCAATTGCTTGATGCCTTCTCGAACAATGGTGTGGTCTTCGGCTACCAGTACGCGGATCACAGGGGTTTCCTTTTGTAGTTAGGCATCCAGCGGCACCGTGACACTCAGGGTGGTGCCCTCCCCCAACGCGCTGTCCAGGGTCAACAGCCCGCCCATGATCAGCACCCGCTCGCGCATGCCCACCAGGCCGAACGACACCGGGCGCTCCCCGGTCTGGACGAACCCCACGCCGTCATCGCTGATGCTCAGCCGCAGGGATTCGCCGTCTATCGCCAGGGTCAGTTCGACAGTATGCGCCTGGGCATGGCGCATCACATTGGTCAGCGCCTCCTGCAGGATACGGAACAGGCCGATGGCCTTGGCATCACTCAGGGCCGGCAGGTGTTCCGGCACCTGCACCAGGCAAGGAATCTGCGTGCGCGCTTCGAACCGCCGCGCCTGCCATTCGATGGCCGAGCCGATCCCGGCATCCAGAATCGGCGGGCGCAGGGCCGTGGCCACGTCGCGCACCAGTTGGAACAGTTGCGCGATCAGACGCTTCATGCTGTTCAAGCGCTCATGCAGCCCGGGATCAAGCTGCGCATAGGCCAGCTCGCACATGGAGGTTTCCAGCTTGAGTACCGTCAGCATCTGCCCGAGTTCGTCGTGCACCTCGCGGGCGATGCGTGCCTTTTCTTCTTCGCGCACGGTTTCCAAGTGGGCGGAGAGTTCGCGCAATTGCGCTTCGCTTTGCAGCAAGGCGGCCAGGGTGCGACGCAGTTCGGTGACGTCATTGAGGTAGACCACCAGGTATTCGGCCTCGGCAAAGCGCAGAAAACTCAGCGACACCGTGACCGGCAGGATGCTGCCATCGGCGCGCGTGCAGTCGGTGGCGAAGTTCTGTGGCGCCTCTTCGTTGGCCCGCGCGCGCTTCCACAGGTTGAGCCAGCGGTCCATGTCCAGCGTGGGATCAAGCGCGGCCAGCGGCCGTTCGATCAGCGCGCCGGGGCCGTAGCCGAGCATGCTTTCGGCCGCACGGTTGGCGTAGCGCACATGGCTGTCCCAGTTGACCCAGAGAATTCCGACGGTGCTTTGATCGATGGAAAACTGCGTCAGCCGCAGCGCTTCAGCGCCGGCGGCGCGGGCGGCACTTTCTTCACGGGCGGCCAGCAGGGTGCGTTCGAGCCCGCGCTGCTGACGGCGCTGCAGTGCCACCAGCGTCAGGCTGGCAAGCAGCAACAGGCCCAGCAGCAGGCAGAGGTTTTGCCACACCCCTGGGGATGCGGACAGCCGTGGATACTGGGGTTGCAGCCAGCGATTGTGCAATTGGTCGAGGTCGCGGGCGGGGATGGCGCGCAGGGCGCTCTGCATGATGCCCGCCAGCTGGGGCCAATCGCGGCGCGTCGCCACCCGCAGCAATTGCGGCAGGCCCACATCGCCCACCACCGCCAACCCGGCGAACTCCGCTTCGCCCGACAGCCGGCTCAACTGCGCTTCGTCCACCACCGCATAGCGGGCCTGCTGGCTCACCAACAATTGCAGGGCCTGGCGCTCCATGGGCACGCCTTGCAGGTTGAGGCCGGGATAAGTGCTGCGCAGATAATCGGCCACTGCGCTGGGCATGCGCACGGCGATGCGCGAGAGGCTGTCGAGCTTTTCCAGCTCCACCGCACCGCCGCCCTCGCGGATGCCGACGATGTGCTGCGGCACGCGCATGTAGGGATCGCTGAACGACCACAGGCGCAAGCCGGCCGGGGTTTGCTGCAAGCCGGGGGCGATATCGATCTCGCCGTCGCGCAGGGCGGTTTCGAGTTGCTCCTGAGCAGGAAAATTGCGCCACGACAGCTCGATGTTCAGCATCTTGGCCAGCCATTGCATCAATTCCACATTGGCCCCGGACAAGCGCTGCAACCGCCGGTCGTATTGCGCATACGGCGCCTGCAGCACCAGGCCGACGCGCAGTTGCGGATGACTAGCCAGCCAGTCCCGTTGCTCGGCATTGAGCTGCGCCTGCGGTACGCCCGGCGCAGGGGCGGCATTGGCGATCAAGGCGAGGCACAGACAGCCGATAAACAGCACACAGCGAAAACCCATGATCACGTCTCACGTCACTGACAAATACTGACCAACCCATTAGGCTGCTGGAATCATTCCGGCCGGGAAGCAACAATGCCATCACATAACCGCTCAGCAGTGCCAGCATTGTGCCTGTCGCTGCTATTTACCAGCGCCTTTTCTGTCCAGGCCGCCGACGCCCCTGCGCCCGCCGCCGAAAAACCGGCCGAGCGCCAGCCTCTGGTGGAGCGCAGCCAGGAAGAGTCCGCCGCCCTCGAGCGCCAGGTCCCGCGTGGCGAGCAGCAACAACTGCAGGCTGGCAGCGAGTCATTTCTGGCCCTGTGGAAGCCGGCCAACAGCGCCGAACCTGAAGGTGTGGTGATTATCGTGCCGGGTGCCGGGGAAACGGCGGACTGGCCGCAGGCAGTTGCGCCGCTGCGACGTAAATTGCCGGACGCCAACTGGGGCACGCTCAGTTTGTCGCTGCCGGACGTGAACCTCGATACCCTGCCGCCGCGGGTGATGGAATCCCCCAAGGCCGCCGTCGACACCAGCAGCAAGGAAGGCAGCACCGCCGCCAAGCCGATCGAACAGGCCGCCAGCGCCGAGGCCGAAGGCACCGACCCGGCGGTGGTACCCGGTGCGGATGAACAGGACAAGACCGACGCCAAGCGCATCTTCGACCGTATCGACGCTGCCGTCGCCTTCGCCCAGGCCCAGAGCGCGCGCAGCGTGGTGCTGCTCGGCCATGGCACCGGTGCCTGGTGGGCTGCGCGTTACCTGAGCGAAAAACAACCGGCCCAGGTGCAGAAACTGGTGATGGTGGCCGGCAAGACCCCGCCGGCCCGCCAGCCAGACCTGCTGCAACTGGCACCGGCGCTGAAACTGCCGACTGCAGACGTCTTCTATCAAGACAGCGCAGCCGCCAGCAAAAACGCCCTGGCACGCAGCCAGGCCGCCAAGCGCGCGAAAAATGAGGGTTACAAGCAGGTGTCGCTCAAGACGCTGCCCGGCAACAGCTCGGCCGAGCAGGAGCAGTTGTACCGCAGGGTTCGCGGCTGGCTGAGTCCCCAGGGCAGTGCCGACTGACACCATAGAACCAGGTTGAATGCTTAAACCCAGTAGTCAGGGGGCCATTGTGGCAAGCCCGCTCGCCACAGAGGTCTTCGGTCGGAAGCAACTCCTCCTGTATTCATTGGGTTGTCATTTCGACACTGTCAGCGAAAATCCCGTCGCTCGCGAATCAACGCATATGCATTGTGCAACTCCCGGGTACGTTCGGTGGCCTCGCGCACTTGCGCGGGGCTGGCGCCTGTGCCGGCGATTTTATCCGGGTGATGGCGGCTGAGCAGGCGACGGTAGGCACGCTTGATCACGGAAGGCTCGCTCGTCGCGGTCACCCCCAGAATGCGCAGGGCGTCCTGATAGGCGCCGCCCCGGTTGGCCACCGGCTTGCGCTCCGGCGCATAGTCGGACGCCAGCGCCTGCAACTGTTGCGGGGTCCAGCCCAGCCATTTGCCCCACAGGTCGATGAGGTCACGCTCGGCGTTGTCGGCCTTGCCGTCCGCCCAGGCCATGCGCCAGCAGGCGCGCAGCACGCCTTCCGCCGCATGGGGCTGGGCCTTGAGCACGCGCAAATAGGTGCGCACCCGGTCGGATCCGGACTTGCCGCGGTTAAAGGCGGCAATCGCCCGGCGCCTGGCCGGCTCGCTCATGTCCAGCCCGCGCATTTCCTGGCGGGCCTGCTGGATATGCCCGTCCACCACGCGGCCGTTGCTTTTGGCCAGACGACCCAGCAGCACAAACAACAGTTCGTCGTTGCGCAACACCGGGCGCCCACCCAGGCGTTCACGCAACTGTTCCCAGCTTTGCAACTGCAGGCGGCGGTCCAGCGCCTGCCCCAGCAATGCGCCCAATAAAGCCCCCGGAATACTGGCAATGGCATAGCCAGCCCCGGCGCCGATCAGCGTCCCTGGCCACAACATGCTAGCGCCCCGCTGTCAGCAGGGTTTCGACCTGCGCCAGACGCTCCAGCGTGCCGACATCAATCCAGCGTCCCGTCATGTGCTCTCCCGTTACCTGATCCCTGGCCATCGCCTCACGCAACAACGGCGCGAGTTTGAAGGCGCCAGCGCTGCAACCCGCGAACAAATGTGGGTCGAGCACTGAAATGCCACTGAAGGTCAGGTTATCGGCACCGGGCGCCGCATCATGAAGCAGGCCGTCGTCCAGGCGAAAATCCCCGCCCGAAGGGTGGTGCGTCGGGTTGTCGACCATCACCAGGTGGGCCAGGCCCTGAATCGGCTGTTTGAGACAGGTAAAGTCGTAGTCGGTCCAGATATCGCCATTGACCACCAGAAACGGCTCATCCCCCAGCAGCGGCAAGGCCTGGAAAATCCCGCCGCCGGTTTCCAGCGGCTCGCCCTCGGCGGAATAACGGATGCGCACACCGAACTGCGCGCCGTCGCCAAGGTAGCGCTCGATCTGCTGGCCGAGCCAGGCATGATTGATCACGATCTCGGTAAAGCCGGCCCCGGTCAGCGCCTCCAGGTGATACTCGATCAAGCGCTTGCCGCCGGCCTGCACCAGCGGCTTGGGCGTGTGCAGGGTGAGCGGGCGCATGCGCTCGCCCTTGCCGGCCGCCAGAATCATCGCCTTCATAACACGGCCTCGGCCGGCTGGCGCAGGCTGCAAAGCAGCTCACCCAGCGCATCGAGTTCGGGGCGATCGGCGAGCACGGCTTCTATATAAGCAAAGAAACGTGGCACATCCGCCAGGTAACGCGGCTTGCCGTCGCGGTGGCAGATGCGCGCGAAGATGCCGATGACCTTGAGATGACGTTGCACGCCCATCAGGTCGCTGGCACGCAGGAAGTCGGCGAAATCCGCCTGCACCGGGATGCCCAGTTGTACGGCGCGCTCCCAGTAACCGCGCTGCCATTCATGCACGCGGGCCTGGGGCCAGCTGAGGAAGGCATCCTTGAACAGGCAGGTGATGTCGTAGGTGACCGGGCCGTAGACTGCGTCCTGGAAGTCGAGTACGCCGGGATTGGGCGTGCTGAGCATGAGGTTGCGCGGCATGTAGTCGCGGTGCACCAACACCTTGGGCTGGGCCAGGGCGCTGTCGATCAGCAGGTCGCTGGCGCGCTGCCAGAGAGCCTGCTGCTGCGGGTCTAGTTCCACACCCAGGTGCCGACGCACGTACCACTCGGGGAACAATTCCAGCTCGCGGCGCAGCAAGGCCACGTCGTAACTGGGCAGCGGCTCGTCCATCGGCAACTGCTGAAAAGCCAGCAAGGCATCGATGGCATCGGCGAACAGGTCGTCGGCATTTTGCGTGTCGATCACGTCAAGGAAGGTCTTTGTGCCCAGGTCATTGAGCAAAAGAAAGCCGCGCGGCAGATCTTCTGCATAAATTTTTGGGACATTTATTCCTGATTTCGCCAGCAAATGAGCGATATCGACGAAAGGTTTGCAGTTTTCCTGGGGGGTGGCGCGTCCATCACGACCAACGTGCGGCCGCCCCCTCCCAACGGAAGTAGCGCCTGAAACTCGCGTCGCTGCTGGCCGCAGTCAATGTGGCCGGGGGTACGGCACCCCAGTCCTGAGCGTTGAAAAGGATCGGCAACTGCTCATCCAGCCAGACTTCCAGCTGTTGTAAACGTAGATCGTGCTCGGGCATTACAAGGGTCTCCGACGGCGCTAGCCGTCAAGCGGGGCATGCTTTATTATCACGCATCTTTTTCAGACCATCGAGAGGCGTGCGGCCCAAACCGCGGGCAGATGGCACGCAGGAAGCCCGGACTAATAAGATGGCATTGAAATCCCCCGCGTTTCGTAGAAAATTTCCGTTGCTGGTAACCGGCAGTCTGCTGGCCATGCAACCTTTCGCCACCTCATTCGTGGTCGCCGCGGAACAGTATGACTGCTCAGTCTCTGCTTCGGGTGCCTGGGATTGCGCGCCGAAAACCGCCGCCGCCCCATTACCACCGCGCCCGGTGCATGACGGCGCTGCCGTCAGCTCGGCCAACAGCACGGCCCAGGCCGCTGCGGGCGGCACTGCCGAGGCCGAGCCGAAGACGGCGCTGGTCACCGAATCCAAGGGCCGTGGCCTGCGTTCGCGCAGCGCCGACTACAGCCACCTGGACTGGGTGCCGCGCAATAAGCTGACCGCAGCCCAGCTGGCCGAAACAGGCCCGTACTGCGGTGGTGCGTACATCGAGCCGATTCGTCCTGGCATGAACGACAAGACGGACAAGAGCGATGCGCCCACCTTCATCGGTGCCAAAGCCTCCCGCTACGAGCAGGAGTCGCAGGTCGCGACCCTCGCCGGTGACGTGGTCATGCGCCAGGGCAGCATGCAGCTCGAATCCCAGGAAGCCAGCCTGTACCAGGCCGAGAACCGTGGCGAGCTGAACGGTAACGTGCGTCTGCGCGACAATGGCGCGCTGATCGTCGGCGACCATGCCGAGGTCCAGCTGGACACCGGTGCTGCGCAAATCGACAACGCCGAGTACGTGATGCACAAGTCGCGAATCCGCGGCAACGCGCTGTACGCCAAGCGTGCCGAAAACGCGATCATCCGTCTCAAGGACGGTACGTACACCACCTGCGAGCCGGACAGCAATGCCTGGCAACTGCGCGGCAACAACATCACGTTGAACCCGGCCACCGGTTTCGGTACGGCCACCAACGCGACGTTGCGGGTCAAGAACATCCCGATCCTGTACACCCCGTACATCTACTTCCCGATCGATGACCGTCGTCAGTCCGGCTTCCTGCCGCCGAGCTTCAGCACCGGCAGCGAGACCGGCTTTACCCTGGTAACGCCGTACTACTTCAACCTGGCGCCGAATTACGACGCCACGTTGTACCCGCAGTACATGACCAAACGCGGCATGATGATGGAAGGCGAATTCCGCTACCTCACCAAGTCCAGCGAAGGCCAGTTCGGCGGCGCGTACCTGAACGACGACAACGACGAGCGCAGCAAGCAGACTGATTACGAGAAAACCCGCTATATGGTCAATTGGCAGCACCGTGGCGGGTTGGATTCACGCGTGACGACCGGGGTGGACTACACCCGCATCAGTGACCCTTACTACTTCCAGGACCTCAAGACCTACGAAGAAGGCGTCGAGAAAAGGGATGCACTCAACCAGCAAGGCTCTGTGACGTATCGAGGCGACAGCTACCAAGCGCGCTTGAATGTGCAGGCATCGCAACTGGCGACCATCTCCCAGATCACGCCGTATGACCGTTTGCCGCAGATCACTTTCAACGGTGCACTGCCCTACCATCCGGGCGGGCTGAACTTCAGCTATGAAACCGAAGCAGTCCGTTTTGAGCGGGATCTGCAGACCGGCAGCTTTACCGATGAGAACGGTGCAACATCTGCTCGCCTGGACACCCTTGTCAACGGCCTGACCCGTGCAAACGGTACTCGCCTGAACGTGGCACCCGCTGTCGAATACCCGATGGATTGGACTTACGGCTTTATTACGCCGAAGCTCAAGTACGTTTATACAAAGTACGATCTGGATCTGGACAGCAAAGGCAAGAACGACATTATTGTCTCGCAAGCTGCCGCTACGGCTGCGTCGCCTTATGCCGGAGGCGTATTCAAGAGTTCCCAGGACCGTGCCATTCCGGTGGCCAGTGTCGACAGCGGCTTGTACTTCGACCGCAACACCAACTGGTTCGGCAAAGACTATCGCCAGACCTTGGAACCGCGTGCGTTTTACCTCTATGTGCCAAACAAGGACCAGAGCGATATCCCGGTCTTTGATAGCAGCGAATATACATTCAGCTACGCCTCGCTGTTCCGTGACAACCGCTTCAGCGGCAGCGACCGTATTGGTGACGAAAACAAGCTGTCGCTGGGCGTGACCAGTCGCTGGATCGAAGAGAACGGCTTTGAGCGTCAGCGTGTTTCTGTCGGTCAGGCGTTGTACTTCAAGGACCGCAAGGTGCAATTGCCGGGCATCCTGGCCTCCGACCGCGCGGACGCGCAATCGGATGTGTCGCCAATCGCCCTGGACTACGAGTTCCGCTTCAACCGCGACTGGCGTGCCACTGCCGACTACAACTGGGATACGGAAACACATACCCCGCGCTCCGGCAGTGCCATGTTCCACTACCAGCCGGAAGACAATCCGAACAAGATCATCAACCTCGGTTACCGCTATCGTAACGACCAGGTGGTCTATAACCAGCTGACCGGCAAATGGCAGTTCGGTGGTGACTTCGGCTCGGTAGGGCAACCGAACTTCGTGAAGGATTACTACAAAATCCAGCAACACGACTTCTCGATGATGTGGCCGATCATTCCTCAGTGGAACCTGATCACCCGCTGGCAGTATGACTACGCCCGCAACCGCACTCTGGAAGCCTTCGGTGGTTTCGAGTACGACAACTGCTGCTGGAAACTGCGCGTCATCAACCGTTACTGGGTTTCCAACGACGAATACACGCAGATCGCCCCGCTTAACGAAAAGGGTGACCACGGGCTCTTCTTCCAGATCGTCCTCAAAGGACTCGGCGGCCTGACCGGCGCCAAGGTAGAGAGCTTCCTCGACAAAGGCATTCAAGGTTATCGTCAACGTGAAGATCAAGCTTTCTGATTGTGTGCGCCCGCTCCTGCTGGGCGCGCTGTTCCTGGGTGCCGCATCGGCGCACGCTGCGGTTCAACAGCTGGATAAGGTCGTGGCCATCGTCGATAACGACGTGATCATGCAGAGCCAACTGGACCAACGCGTCAAGGAAGTTCAGCAGACCATCGCCAAGCGTGGCGGTGGTGTGCCGCCGACCAGCGTGCTGGATCAGCAGGTACTCGAGCGCCTGATCGTCGAAAACCTGCAACTGCAGATCGGCGAGCGTTCCGGCATCCGTATTTCGGACGAAGAACTGAACCAGGCCGTCGGTACCATTGCTCAGCGCAACAACATGAGCATTGACCAGTTCCGCGCTGCCCTGGCCCACGATGGTCTTTCCTATGAAGACGCCCGTGACCAGATCCGCCGCGAGATGATCATCAGCCGTGTACGCCAGCGCCGTGTGGCCGAGCGGGTTCAGGTATCCGAGCAGGAAGTGAAGAACTTCCTCGCGTCGGACCTGGGCAAGATGCAGCTTTCCGAAGAACTGCACCTGGCCAATATCCTGATCCCGACCCCGGACAGTGCCAACTCCGAGCAGCTCAACGCCGCCGCCGCGAAAACCCAGGCTATCTATGATCGCCTGAAGGCCGGCGCCGACTTTGCGCAAATGGCCATTGCCCAATCCGGCAGCGACAACGCCCTCGAAGGTGGTGACATGGGCTGGCGTAAAGCCGCGCAACTGCCGCCTCCGTTCGACCGTGAGCTGAGCGCCATGGAAGTCGGCGGCATTACTCAGCCGGCTCGTACTCCGGGTGGTTTCATTATCCTGAAGCTGCTGGAGCGTCGTGGCGGCGAGACCTCGCTCAAAGACGAAGTGCATGTGCGTCATATCCTGGTCAAGCCAAGCGAAATCCGTTCCGAGGCGCAAACCAAGGAACTGGCCCAGAAGATCTATGACCGCATCGAAAGCGGTGAAGACTTCGCCACCCTGGTCAAGAGCTTCTCGGAAGACCCGGGTTCTGCCCTCAACGGCGGCGACCTCAACTGGATCGACCCGCGTGCGCTGGTACCGGAGTTCCAGGACGTAATGGCCAAGACCCCGCAAGGCGTGCTGTCCAAGCCGTTCAAGACTCAATACGGCTGGCACGTGCTGGAAGTCCTCGGCCGTCGCGCTACCGACAACACCAACCAGGCCCGCGAACAACAAGCGCTGACCGTGCTGCGTAACCGCAAGTACGACGAAGAGCTGCAAACCTGGTTGCGTCAGATCCGTGACGAAGCTTACGTGGAAAACAAGCTGCCAGGCGCCGAGCAAACAGGCACCGACCAGGCAACTCAGTGAAACCACAGCGTTTCGCAGTGACACCCGGCGAGCCGGCCGGCATTGGTCCAGACCTGTGCCTGCTGCTCGCCTCGCACGCCCAGCCCCATCCCCTGATCGCTATTACCAGCCGCGACCTGCTCCTTGAGCGGGCCGCGCAGTTGGATGTGGCTGTCACACTGCTGGACGTGGCGCCGGGCAACTGGCCCGAGCTGCCGGCCCCGGCGGGCAGCCTGTACGTGTGGGACACGCCCTTGCAGGCCAGGGTCGTTGCCGGTCAGTTGGACAAGGCCAACGCGGCCTTCGTACTCGAAACCCTCGCCCGCGCAGGCCTTGGCTGCCTCAACGGTGACTTCGCCGGCATGATCACCGCCCCGGTGCACAAGGGCGTGATCAATGAATCCGGCATTGCCTTTTCCGGGCATACCGAATTCCTCGCCGAACTGACCCATACCGAACAAGTGGTGATGATGCTGGCCACCCGCGGCCTGCGCGTCGCCCTGGTGACCACGCACCTGCCACTGCGGGACGTCGCCGACGCCATCACCGCCGAGCGAGTGGAGCGTGTGACGCGCATCCTGCACGCCGACCTGCAACACAAATTCGGCATTGCCCGGCCCCGCATCCTGGTCTGTGGGCTCAACCCACACGCCGGCGAAGGCGGCCACCTGGGCCATGAAGAAATCGACATCATCGAACCCACCCTGGAGCGTCTGCGCCAAGAAGGCATGGACCTGCGCGGCCCGCTGCCGGCGGACACTCTGTTTACCCCCAAGTATCTGGAGCACTGCGACGCAGTGCTGGCGATGTACCACGACCAGGGACTGCCCGTGCTGAAGTACAAAGGCTTCGGCGCCGCCGTCAACGTGACACTGGGCCTGCCGATCATCCGCACCTCCGTCGACCATGGCACCGCCCTGGACCTCGCGGGCAGCGGCAAAATCGATACCGGCAGCCTGCACGTGGCCCTGGAAACCGCCTATCAGATGGCCGAGACCCGTATATGACCGAGCATTACCAACACCGGGCACGCAAGCGCTTCGGGCAAAACTTCCTGCACGATGCAGGCGTAATCGACCGCATCCTGCGCTCCATCCATGCCAAGCCAGAAGATCGCCTGCTGGAAATCGGCCCGGGCCAGGGCGCGTTGACCCAAGGTCTGCTGGCCAGCGGCGGCCA
Source organism: Pseudomonas trivialis (assembly GCF_036864995.1). Classification (NCBI taxonomy): domain Bacteria; kingdom Pseudomonadati; phylum Pseudomonadota; class Gammaproteobacteria; order Pseudomonadales; family Pseudomonadaceae; genus Pseudomonas; species Pseudomonas trivialis. The sequence continues at coordinate 4,898,779 of NZ_CP142151.1, forward strand.
ACTCGACGTGGTTGAGCTGGACAAGGACCTGATCCCGATCCTCAACCAGCAGTTCGCCGGCAAGACCAACTTCAACCTGCACCAGGGCGACGCGCTGAAGTTCGACTTCAACAGCCTCAATGCCGTGCCCAACAGCCTGCGGGTAGTGGGCAACCTGCCCTACAACATCTCCACACCGCTGATCTTTCACCTGCTCAACAACGCCTCGATCATCCGCGACATGCACTTCATGCTGCAAAAGGAAGTGGTCGAGCGTCTGGCGGCAGGCCCTGGCGGCGGTGATTGGGGCCGGCTGTCGATCATGGTTCAGTACCATTGTCGCGTGGAGCACTTGTTCAACGTCGGCCCCGGCGCGTTCAACCCGCCGCCGAAGGTCGACTCGGCCATCGTGCGCCTGGTGCCCCACGCCGTGCTGCCACATCCAGCCAAGGATCACAAACTGCTGGAGCGCGTGGTGCGTGAGGCGTTCAACCAACGCCGCAAAACCTTGCGCAACACGCTCAAGGCACTGCTGAGCAATGCCGAAATCGAAGCCGCCGGCGTCGACGGCAGCCTGCGTCCCGAGCAACTGGACCTCGCAGCCTTCGTGCGCCTGGCCGACCAGTTGGCCATCCAGCCTGCGCCAGCAGTGGAATAAGGCTCAAGCCTCGACACAATCCAAATGTGGGAGGGGCTTGCTCCCGATTGCAGAGTGTCAGTCGATGCGTGGCTGACTGATCCGCCGCTATCGGGAGCAAGCCCCCTCCCACAATTGAATCCAGTGATGCCGGCAGATGTTCAAAGCCCCGGAGAGCATGTCTGGCCTAGTGCCCACCTCTTGGCCTAGACTGACCCGCATCTGCTGTCTTCCGCTTTTGCTTTTAAGGCCTCTTGCATGTCCGATCCTCGCTACCAGATCGACGTCAGCGTCGTCACCCGCTTTCTGGCGGACCAATCCCAACCCGAACACAACCGCTTCGCCTTTGCCTACACCATCACGGTGAAGAACAACGGGCTGGTGCCGGCCAAGCTGTTGTCGCGCCACTGGGTGATTACCGACGGCGACGGCCAGGTCGAGGAAGTACGCGGCGCGGGCGTGGTCGGCCAACAGCCGTTGATCGACAGCGGCGCCAGCCACACCTACAGCAGCGGCACGGTGATGACTTCAAGGGTCGGCACCATGCAAGGCTCGTATCAGATGAAAGCCACCGACGGCCAGCTGTTCGACGCCATCATCAAGCCGTTCCGCCTCGCCGTGCCCGGGGCCCTGCACTGATGGCGACGTACGCGGTCGGCGACCTGCAGGGCTGCCTGGATCCCCTCAAGCGCCTGCTCGAGCGCGTGGCCTTCGACCCGGCGCAAGATCGACTGTGGCTGGTCGGCGATCTGGTCAACCGCGGCCCGCAGTCCCTGGAAACCCTGCGCTACCTCTATGGCCTGCGTGACTCGCTGATGTGTGTGCTGGGCAACCATGATCTGCATCTGCTGGCGGCCGGCCGTAATATCGAGCGCCTGAAAAAGGGCGATACCCTGCGCGAAATCCTCGAAGCGCCGGACCGCACCGAACTGCTGGAATGGGTGCGCCGGCAAAAAATCATGCATTACGACGAAGCGCGCAACATGGCGCTGGTGCATGCGGGCATTGCGCCGCAGTGGACGCTGAAAAAAGCCCTCAAGTGCGCCGCCGAAGTCGAAATCGCCCTGGCCGACGATAACCTCTATACCGCCTACCTCGATGGCATGTACGGCAACGAACCGGTCAAATGGGACAATGACCTCACCGGCGTGGCACGCCTGCGGGTGATCACCAACTACTTTACGCGCATGCGCTTCTGCACCGCCGATGGCAAGCTGGATCTCAAGACCAAGGAAGGCACCGACAGTGCGCCACCGGGCTACAAGCCCTGGTTCGCCCACAAGGAGCGCAAGACCCGCGACACGAAGATCATCTTTGGCCACTGGGCCGCCCTCGAAGGCAACTGCGATGAGCCCGGCGTGTTCGCTCTCGACACCGGCTGCGTGTGGGGCGGCGCCATGACCCTGATGAACATCGACACCGGCGAGCGTCTCAGTTGCCAGTGCCAATCCCCTCTCCCATCACAGACGGCCGCCCAGCCCTAGGAGCCCGCCATGAGCGAATTCAAACGTATCCCTCCCGAACAAGCCCAGGCCCTGCGCGAGCAAGGCGCCGTGGTGGTCGATATTCGTGACCAGCCGACGTATGCAGCCGCGCACATCAGCGGCGCCCGGCATCTGGACAACGTCAATATTCAGGACTTCATCCGCGCCGCCGATCTCGACGCGCCGCTGATCGTGGCCTGCTACCACGGCAACTCCAGCCAGAGCGCCGCCGCTTACCTGGTCAGCCAGGGGTTCTCCGACGTCTATAGCCTGGACGGCGGCTTTGAGCTGTGGCGTGCGATCTATCCCGCAGAAATTTCCTCGGGCGATCCGCAATAATTTTTTTCATACCCCGCCACCCCGCGTGATGCTTGGGCTTGCGCCGTTTCTGACGAACGGCGCGGGCAAACTAATTACGCATCACGCCTTGACCTCCACGATTCCGAACTATCCTTAAGCGCAGGCCATCCAAATCAGGGGAGAGCCGGTACACCGGCGCACGGGTCATCGGTAGCGTTTCAGGGTGTTCTGGGGGAAACAGCCATTGGTGTCTGCCAATGGTTGCCAGCATCGACTGATTGATCCGGCGTCGGCTCCACGTATCGAGCGAGGTGACGACGTCATGAGTATCTTTAGCCACTTCCAACAACGCTTTGCGTCCACACAGCAGGAAGAACTCACGCTTCAAGAGTATCTGGAGCTGTGCAAACAGGACCGCAGCACCTACGCGTCGGCCGCCGAGCGCCTGCTATTGGCGATCGGCGAGCCGGAGCTGGTGGAGACCGCGAACAATTCGCGCCTGTCGCGAATATTCTCCAACAAGGTGATCCGTCGCTATCCGGCCTTTGAAGACTTCCACGGAATGGAAGAATGCATTGACCAGATCGTCTCCTACTTCCGCCACGCCGCCCAAGGCCTGGAAGAGAAGAAACAGATTCTCTACCTGCTCGGCCCGGTGGGCGGCGGTAAATCCTCCCTCGCCGAAAAGCTCAAACAACTGATCGAAAAGGTCCCCTTCTACGCCATCAAGGGCTCGCCGGTGTTCGAGTCGCCCCTGGGGTTGTTCAACGCCACGGAAGATGGCGCGATCCTCGAAGAAGACTTCGGCATCCCACGGCGTTACCTCAACACCATCATGTCGCCATGGGCCACCAAGCGCCTGGCCGAGTTCGGTGGTGATATCAGCCAGTTCCGCGTGGTCAAGCTCTACCCTTCGATCCTCAACCAGATCGGGGTGGCCAAGACCGAGCCCGGCGATGAAAACAACCAGGATATTTCGGCGCTGGTGGGCAAGGTCGATATCCGCAAACTCGAGGAATTCCCTCAGAACGACGCCGACGCCTACAGCTACTCGGGCGCGCTGTGCCGGGCCAACCAGGGCCTGATGGAATTCGTGGAGATGTTCAAGGCGCCGATCAAGGTGCTGCACCCACTGCTCACCGCCACGCAGGAAGGTAACTACAACAGCACCGAGGGCCTGGGGGCGATTCCGTTCAACGGCATCCTGCTGGCCCACTCCAACGAATCGGAATGGCACACCTTCCGCAACAACAAGAACAACGAAGCCTTCATCGACCGGATCTACATCGTCAAGGTGCCGTACTGCCTGCGGGTGAGCGACGAGATCAAGATCTACGACAAGCTGCTGTTCAACAGCTCGCTGGCCAAGGCCCACTGCGCGCCGGACACCCTGAAGATGCTCGCGCAGTTCACCGTGCTGTCGCGCCTCAAGGAGCCGGAAAACTCGAATATCTATTCGAAGATGCGTGTGTACGACGGCGAAAACCTCAAGGACACCGATCCGAAAGCCAAGTCGATTCAGGAATACCGCGACACGGCGGGCGTGGACGAGGGCATGAACGGCCTGTCGACGCGCTTTGCGTTCAAGATTTTGTCCAAGGTCTTCAACTTCGACCCCCACGAAATCGCCGCCAACCCGGTGCACTTGCTCTATGTGCTGGAACAGCAGATCGAACAGGAGCAGTTCCAGGCCGAAACCCGCGAGCGCTACCTGCGCTTCCTCAAGGAATACCTGGCGCCGCGCTATATCGAATTCATCGGCAAGGAGATCCAGACCGCGTATCTCGAATCCTACAGCGAGTACGGCCAGAACATCTTCGACCGCTACGTGCTGTACGCCGACTTCTGGATTCAAGATCAGGAATACCGCGACCCGGAAACCGGCGAAATCCTCAACCGCGTGGCCCTCAACGAGGAACTGGAAAAAATCGAAAAACCGGCCGGCATTAGCAATCCGAAGGATTTCCGCAACGAAATCGTCAACTTCGTACTGCGCGCCCGCGCCAACAACAACGGCAAGAACCCCACCTGGCTCAGTTACGAGAAGCTGCGCGTGGTCATCGAGAAGAAAATGTTCTCCAACACCGAGGACCTGTTGCCGGTCATCAGCTTCAATGCCAAGGCCAGCAAGGAGGATCAGCAAAAACACAACGACTTCGTCACACGCATGGTCGAGCGAGGCTATACCGACAAACAGGTACGACTGCTGTCGGAATGGTACCTACGGGTCCGGAAATCGCAGTGAGAGCAGTAGCTGCAAGCTTCTAGCTACAAGCTGCAAGAGAACAGCCCACGCCGTTCCAACTTGCAGCTTGCAGCTTACGACTTGAAGCTCCCCGGAGGGGCCCCATGAGCTATGTGATCGACCGACGCCTCAATGGCAAGAACAAGAGCACGGTAAACCGTCAGCGTTTCCTGCGGCGTTACCGTGACCACATCAAAAAGGCCGTGGAAGAAGCGGTCAGCCGCCGCTCCATCACCGATATGGAGCATGGCGAGCAGATCAGCATTCCCGGCCGGGATATCGACGAACCGGTGCTGCACCACGGGCGCGGCGGCAAACAGACGGTCGTGCACCCCGGCAACAAGGAGTTCACCACCGGCGAACACATCCAGCGCCCCCAGGGTGGCGGTGGCGGCAAGGGTGCGGGCAAGGCCGGCAACTCCGGCGAAGGCATGGACGAGTTCGTGTTCCAGATTACCCAGGAAGAATTCCTCGAGTTCATGTTCGAGGATCTGGAGCTGCCCAATCTGGTCAAGCGCAACCTCACCGGTACCGACACCTTCAAGACCGTGCGCGCGGGGATCAGCAACGAAGGCAACCCGTCGCGCATCAATATCATCCGCACCCTGCGCTCAGCCCACGCGCGGCGCATCGCGCTGTCCGGCAGCAGCCGCGCCAAACTGAGGGAGGCCAAGGAAGAACTGGCGCGGCTCAAGCGCGAAGAGCCGGACAACTTTGGTGATATCCAGCAGATCGAGGCGGAAATCGAGAAACTCAGCGCGCGTATTCATCGTGTGCCGTTTCTCGACACCTTCGACTTGAAATACAACCTGCTGGTCAAGCAGCCCAACCCCAGCTCAAAGGCTGTGATGTTTTGCCTGATGGACGTGTCCGGCTCCATGACCCAGGCCACCAAGGACATTGCCAAACGCTTCTTTATCCTGCTGTACCTGTTCCTGAAGCGGAACTACGACAAGATCGACGTGGTGTTCATCCGCCATCACACCAGCGCCCGGGAAGTGGACGAGGAAGAGTTCTTCTACTCGCGGGAAACCGGCGGCACCATCGTGTCCAGCGCGCTTAAGTTGATGCAGGAAATCATGGCCGAGCGCTATCCGGCCAATGAGTGGAATATCTACGCGGCCCAGGCTTCCGACGGTGACAACTGGAACGATGACTCGCCGATCTGCCGCGACATCCTGATCAACCAGATCATGCCGTTCGTGCAGTACTACACCTACGTCGAAATTACCCCCCGTGAGCACCAGGCCCTGTGGTTCGAATATGAGCGCATCGGCGAAGCCTTCGCCGACACATTCGCCCAGCAGCAACTGGTCTCGGCCGGCGATATCTACCCGGTCTTCCGTGAACTCTTCCAGCGCAGGTTAGTGACATGACCGCCAAAAAAGAGACTAGGCGCCAGCCCCTTTCCACCGGGTCCGAGTGGACCTTTGAACTGATCCAGGCCTATGACCGGGAAATCAGCCGCATTGCGGCGGGTTATGCGCTGGACACTTACCCCAACCAGATCGAAGTGATCACCGCCGAACAGATGATGGATGCCTATGCCTCAGTGGGCATGCCGCTGGGTTACCACCATTGGTCCTACGGCAAACACTTCCTCAGCACCGAGAAATCCTACACGCGGGGCCAGATGGGCCTGGTCTACGAGATCGTGATCAACTCCGACCCATGCATCGCCTACCTGATGGAAGAGAACACCATCTGCATGCAGGCGCTGGTGGTGGCCCATGCGTGCTATGGGCATAACAGCTTCTTCAAGGGCAACTACCTGTTCCGCACCTGGACCGATGCCAGTTCGATTATCGATTACCTGGTGTTCGCCAAGCAGTACATCATGCAGTGCGAGGAGCGCCATGGCATCGATGCGGTGGAAGACCTGCTCGACTCCTGCCATGCGTTGATGAACTACGGGGTCGACCGCTACAAGCGCCCCTACCCGATTTCCGCCGAAGAAGAACGCCTGCGCCAGGCGGAACGCGAGGAGCATCTGCAGAAGCAGATCAACGACCTGTGGCGCACCATTCCGAAAAAGGCTGGCAAAAACAGCGACAAGGACAATGCGCGCTTCCCCGCCGAACCTCAGGAAAACATCCTCTATTTTCTGGAAAAACACGCGCCACTGCTTGAACCCTGGCAGCGCGAAATCGTGCGCATTGTGCGCAAGATCGCCCAGTATTTTTATCCACAGCGCCAGACTCAGGTGATGAACGAAGGCTGGGCAACCTTCTGGCACTACACCCTGATGAACGACCTGTACGACGAAGGCCTGGTCACGGACGGCTTCATGATGGAGTTCCTCACCTCCCACACCAGCGTAGTGTTCCAGCCCGGCTTCGACAGCCCTTATTACAGCGGCATCAACCCTTACGCCCTGGGCTTCGCGATGTACCGCGATATACGGCGCATGTGCGAGCACCCCACTGAGGAGGATCGCCGCTGGTTCCCGGAAATAGCCGGCAGCGACTGGCTGTCGACCATCAAGTTCGCCATGAGCAGCTTCAAGGACGAGAGCTTTATCCTGCAGTACCTGTCGCCTCAGGTGATTCGCGATCTCAAGCTGTTCAGCATCATGGATGACGACCTCAAGGACGATCTGGTGGTGCCGGCCATCCACGATGAACCGGGCTACCGCACCATCCGCGAAACCCTGGCGGCGCAGTACAACCTGGGCAATCGCGAGCCCAACGTGCAGATCTACAGCATCGATGTGCGCGGTGATCGCTCGCTGACCCTGCGTCACCAGCAACACGACCGCAAACCCTTGGGCGAGTCCACCGAAGAAGTCCTCAAGCACCTGCACCGGCTGTGGGGCTTCGACATTCATCTGGAAACCCTGCAGGGCGATCAAGTGATGAAAACCCATCACGTGCCACCGCGCAGCGATCATGGTGATGGCGACTATGGCCGCCTGGATTTGGCAGTAGTTCATCTCTGAAACGGCAAAGCCTCCATTGGTCAGGCACAGGCGGTATCCTGTGGTGCTAATGGAGGCTTTTTCATGAAAATCTACAAAGTCGGCGGCGCCGTACGCGACCGCTTGCTGGGCATCAAGGTTACCGATATCGACCGCGTGGTGGTTGGCGCGAGCGCCGAAGAAATGCTCGCCAAAGGCTACAAGCCGGTAGGCGCAGACTTCCCGGTATTCCTTGACCCTAAGAACGGCGACGAGTACGCCCTGGCCCGCACTGAACGCAAAAGTGGCCGGGGCTATGGCGGCTTTGTGTTTCACGCCAGCCCCGAAGTGACGCTGGAAGAAGACCTGATCCGCCGCGACCTGACGATCAACGCCATGGCCGAGGAAGACAACGGCAACGTGATCGATCCGTATCACGGCCAGCGCGACCTGCAAGCCCGCATTCTTCGCCACGTTTCCCCCGCGTTTGCCGAAGATCCGTTACGTGTGCTGCGCGTGGCGCGCTTTGCCGCACGGTATGCGTCCCTGGGTTTTACCGTGGCGCCACAGACCCTGGAACTGATGCGCCAACTCAGCGAGTCCGGCGAACTGCAGGCGCTGACGCCCGAGCGCAGCTGGAAGGAAATCTCCCGCGCCCTGATGGAGGGTCAGCCCCAAGTATTTATCCAGGTGTTGCGCGACTGCGACGCGCTGAAAACCCTGATGCCGGAAGTGGACGCCCTGTTCGGTGTGCCGCAACCCGAAGCCCATCATCCGGAAATCGATACCGGCGTGCACACCTTGAGCGTGCTGGAACAGGCCGCCGTGCATCAGCAGCCGCTGACGGTGCGCTGGGCTTGCCTGCTGCACGACTTGGGCAAAGGCACCACGCCTGTGGATAAGTTGCCGCAGCACATTGCCCATGAACAGCGAGGTTTGAAGCTGATCAAGGCAGTGAACGAACGCTTCAAGGTGCCGAAGGATTGCCAGGAGCTGGCACTGCTGGTGGGCCAATATCATACCCACGGCCACCGCGCACTGGAGCTGAAAGCCTCGACTTTACTGGAGTTGCTGCAAAGTTTTGATGTGTACCGTCGGCCGCAACGCTTTGAAGAGTTTGTGGTGAGCTGCGAAATGGATGCGCGTGGGCGCAAGGGACTGGAACAGAGAAGTTATCCACAGGCGGATTATTTACGCGGCGCAGCGAAGGTGGCGCGCGAGGTGCCAGTGGCACCGTTGCTGGAGCAAGGCTTCAAAGGCCCGCAACTGGGCGAGGCATTGAAGCGCGAACGACTCAAAGCACTGCAGGCCTACAAATCACTGCAGGCCTAAGCTGGCTCACGCCTGCAGGAGGCTAGCGGGCGTGAGTGGCTGGCCCTGCCATTCGAACCCGACCGGCGCCAGCACCTGGTCGATCTGTGCATCACGCCACAGCTCGGCCATGGTCCTGCGGGCCAGTGGATGCAGGCGTTCCGGTGCCATCATCGACAGCGGCCACAGAACGAAAGCGTTGGTCAGGATCTCTGCGCGCGGCAGGATCAAACCGTCGAAATCCCCCACCAGCTCGCCGTACAGCAATACATCGATATCCAGCGGCAAGCCTTTGCGGCTGGGTGCATAGCGGCCATTTTCGGCCTCGATGAGTTTCAACCTGCGGTCCAGCTCCTTCAGCGGCAGGTCGGTATATGCCGACACCACCAGGTTGAAAAAGGGCCCGCTCTTGATGCCAACCGGCTGGCTTTCGAACACCGCCGAGCAATGCATCTCGGTCAGAAAGCTCGCCAATGCATCCAGCCCGGCACACAAACGCAATTCGCGCTCGATATTGCTGCCAAGGCCGAGGTAAACCTGAGTCAGCGACATCCGCGCTCGATCTCCACGCCCACGCCCCTGGCGGCCGGAACGGCGCCTGGCTTGGTCAACTTGAGGTGCAGCCAGGGAATCTGGAACTCGCTCATCAGCACCTGTGCCAGACGTTCGGCGAAGGTTTCCACCAGTTGGTATTGGGACTCGTCGGCAAAGGCCTGGATACGCGCCGACACGCTGGCGTAATCCAGCGCCAGGGTCAGGTCGTCACCGGCCGCGGCCGGGCGATTGTCCCAGGCGAAACTCAGGTCCAGGCGCAGGCATTGCTTGATGCCGCGCTCCCAGTCGTAGGCGCCGATCACCGTGTCGACTTCCAGGCCTTCGATAAACACTCTGTCCAAGCACTCTTCTCCGCAGCACGACAAGGGCGCGATGCCCCGTTAGAATCAGGGCGTCCTCGCCCGGAATAGTTAGCATGTTTTGGTCACTGGCGATTTTCGCCTACCTGCTCGGCTCGCTGTCCTTCGCCATTTTGCTCAGCCGCCTGACGGGAAATCCCGATCCGCGAATGAGTGGCTCAGGCAATGCCGGCGCCACCAACATGTTGCGCCTGGCCGGCAAGAAACTTGCCGTATTGACCCTGCTGGGTGACGTCTGCAAGGGTCTGGTGCCCGTGCTGATCGCCAGCCTCGCCGGCCTTAACCTGCAACAGCAGGCCTGGGTGGGCGTATGCGCCGTCCTGGGCCATCTGTTTCCCCTGTACTTTCGCTTTCGCGGCGGCAAAGGCGTCGCCACGGCGGCCGGCATGCTGCTGGGGATCTATCCACCGGCGGCTTTGCTGGCCATGACGGCCTGGCTGCTGACGTTCTACCTGACCCGCACCAGCTCCCTGGCCGCGCTGATCGCCACACCGCTCACCCTGCCGTTGCTGGCCTGGCAGGCGCCGGCAGCGCTGTTGCCGATGAGCGTGCTGACGCTGCTGATCGTCTGGCGCCACCGCGGCAATCTACGCGACCTGTTTGCCGGGCGCGAACGGCATTTTTAAATACGCCCGGTGAACCCGGTTCACGCGCGAGCCTTACAACGGTGACAACCGCTCCATCGGCCAGCGCGCCTGCACGCTGATCGCCAGGCTTTCATGCTGCCCGGCCTGCAAACGCTGGCAGCCGGCGTAGGCGATCATCGCGCCATTGTCGGTACAGAACTCGGGGCGTGCGTAGAACACATCACCTTTCATGTCTGCGAGCATTTTTTCCAGCGAAGTACGCAAGGCCTTGTTGGCGCTGACGCCGCCAGCGATCACCAGGCGCTGCATGCCCGCCTGCTTGAGCGCGCGCTTGCACTTGATGGTCAAAGTCTCCACCACGGCCTGCTGGAACGCCAGAGCGATGTCGCAACGGGCTTGCTCACTGTCGTCCCCGGCGCTGACGCTTTGCTGCCAGGTGTTGAGTGCCGAGGTTTTCAAACCGCTGAAGCTGAACATCAGCCCCGGGCGATCACACATCGGACGCGGGAAGGTGTAGCGACCGACCACGCCCTTTTCGGCCAGGCGCGCGATTTCCGGGCCGCCTGGATAATTGAGGCCCATCATCTTCGCGGTCTTGTCGAACGCCTCACCGGCAGCATCGTCCAGGGACTCGCCCAACAGGGTGTATTGGCCGATCCCATCGACCTGAACCAGCTGCGTATGGCCGCCCGAAACCAACAAAGCGACGAACGGGAACTGCGGTGGTGTTTTTTCCAGCATGGGCGCCAGTAAATGGCCTTCCATGTGGTGCACACCGAGGGCCGGAATGCCCCAGGCAAATGCCAGCGCCTGGGCGCAAGAGGCCCCAACCAGAAGGGCTCCAACCAATCCGGGGCCGGCGGTGTAAGCAATGGCATCGATCTCGGTCGGCACACAGCCGGCCTCGTCCAGCACCTGGCGAATCAAGGGCAGCATGCGCTTGACGTGATCACGGCTGGCGAGCTCCGGCACCACGCCGCCATAGGCTCGGTGCAGGTCGATCTGACTGAACAGTGCATCGGCCAAAAGCCCGCGTTCACTGTCGTAAAGTGCGACACCGGTTTCGTCGCAGGAGGTTTCAAGTCCCAGTACTAGCATGGGTTTGCGCCTTGTAGAGGCTGAATTCGAAGGCGCGCATAATAGTCGCCACTCCCCCTCCCGCCTAGCGGTTTTCGATCAGAGGCTTTGCATTCCGGGCAATGAGGGGTTAACATCCGCAACCCTTAAAAACCGACGACCTCAGCCGCGAATTTTTTGCGACGAGAACGTTGAATCCCGGTAATGAAAGAAGGTAGCTCTGGATGCCAGCCGTCAAAGTAAAAGAGAACGAACCCTTCGACGTAGCTCTGCGTCGTTTCAAGCGCTCCTGCGAAAAAGCCGGTGTTCTGGCTGAAGTTCGTAGCCGCGAATTTTATGAGAAGCCAACTTCTGAGCGTAAGCGCAAGGCAGCAGCCGCTGTTAAGCGTCACGCCAAGAAAGTTCAGCGCGAACAGCGCCGCGCCGTTCGTCTGTACTAATACACAGACGTTCGTAGCAAGCTTCTGCCAAGCCCGGCCCTCAGCCGGGCTGTTGGCATTTGCGGATATCGCTTGATGCTTCACTGTTGACGCCGCACACGCGACCGATACAACCGCTTCACACGTCAGGACTGGCTCTTTTGCCAGCGGTGCGCGTCTCTTCTGACGAGCCTAACAAGGCTACTGACGAGCACACTTATTCTTCAAACAGACGATCAACCGTGTCGGCTGTGCCCATTGACGAGTTCCGAGGCCGCCCGCAGGCCAAGACCGGATACCGGGGCAACATTTCCATGCCGACTCCTGATAGAAACCTAACGTCAGAGAATGTTCGGCAGATACACTTCCTGACAATCCATGCAGACGCAAGCTGGTCGAGCACTCGATAGCTGCGCTTGAGCACTTCATGGACCCCGATTGACACGCAGTGATGACGAGAACGCCATGGCCGGGCTGATTCCCCAGAGCTTTATTGACGACCTTCTGAACCGCACCGACATCGTCGATGTTGTCAGCTCACGCGTGCAATTGAAAAAAGCCGGCAAAAACTACACCGCCTGCTGCCCGTTCCACAAGGAAAAGACACCGTCGTTCAGCGTCAGCCCCGACAAGCAGTTCTACTATTGCTTCGGCTGCGGCGCAGGCGGCAACGCCCTCGGCTTCCTCATGGACCACGACAACCTGGACTTCCCCCAGGCAATCGAGGACCTGGCCAAAGCCGCCGGCATGGAAGTCCCCCGCGAAGAGAGTGGCCGCCCGCACAAACCGCGTCAGCCCACCGATTCGCCGCTGTACCCGCTGCTGACCGCTGCTGCCGACTTTTATCGTCAGGCGCTCAAGAGCCATCCGCAACGCAAGGCCGCCATCGACTACCTCAAGGGCCGCGGCCTCACCGGCGAAATCGCCCGTGACTTTGGCCTGGGTTTCGCGCCGCCCGGCTGGGACAACCTGTACAAGCACCTGAGCAGCGACACGCTCCAGCAAAAAGCCATGATTGATGCCGGCCTGTTGGTGGAAAACGCCGAGACCGGCAAACGCTACGACCGCTTCCGCGATCGCGTGATGTTCCCGATCCGCGACAGTCGTGGCCGCATCATTGCTTTCGGTGGACGCGTACTGGGCGACGACAAGCCCAAGTACCTGAACTCACCGGAAACCCCGGTATTCCACAAGGGCCAGGAACTCTATGGCCTGTATGAAGCGCGCAAGAACAATCGCAACCTCGATGAGATCATCGTGGTTGAAGGCTATATGGACGTGATCGCCCTGGCCCAGCAAGGTTTGCGCAACGCGGTGGCCACTCTCGGCACCGCCACCAGCGAAGAACACCTCAAGCGTCTGTTTCGCGTGGTACCCAGCGTGCTGTTCTGTTTCGATGGCGACCAGGCCGGCCGCAACGCCGCCTGGCGCGCCCTTGAAGCCACGCTGTCGAGCCTGCAGGACGGGCGCCGCGCGCGTTTCCTGTTCCTGCCCGAAGGCGAAGACCCGGACACCCTGGTACGCGCCGAAGGCACCGATGCATTCCGTGCGCGCATCAACCAGCATGCACAGCCGCTGGCGGATTATTTCTTCCAGCAACTGACCGAGGAAGCCGACCCGCGCTCCCTCGAGGGCAAGGCCCACATGGCCACTCTCGCCGCACCACTGATCGACAAGGTGCCCGGCGCCAACCTGCGCACTCTGATGCGCCAGCGCCTGCTGGAAATTACCGGATTGAGTGGCGAGGCCGTCAGCCAGCTGGTGCACAGCGCGCCGCAGAATGCACCACCAGCCTATGACCCGGGTATGGACTACGATGCCATGCCGGACTACGCCGACTTTCACCAGCCGCAGGACGCCTATGCGCCGCAGCAGGACTGGACGCCAAAGAAACCCGGCGCCGGCGGCAAGAAGTGGGAAAAGAAACCCTGGAGCAAGAATTTCAAGCGCGGTGATCGCGACGAAGCTTATGCCCCGCGAACACCGGTCGCCGTCGAAGCACCCACACTTATTGCCCTGCGCACGCTCATCCACCACCCGGAACTGGCGGGCAGGGTTGAAAGTGCCGAGCATTTTGCCAATGAGAGCAACACCTACGCTCAGGTGCTGATTGCCCTGATCGAAGCCGTGCAGAAAAATCCTAAGCTAAACTCCATCCAGTTGATGGCTCGTTGGCATGGCACCGAACAGGGCCGCTTGTTGAGAGCACTCGCGGAAAAGGAGTGGCTAATTGACGGCGATAACCTTGAACAACAGTTTTTAGACACCATTACTAGGTTATCAGCGGGTCAGCACACGCAGACCCTCGATGAGCTCATCAAGAGAGCAAGGCAGCCAGGATTGTCGGCTGAAGAGCAAATTCAGATAGCAAAACAGATGCGCGACCTATTAAAACAGAATGTTTCAGCATCAAACCCGACCTCAGCTGGCGTGTGAGGTCATAGCTCGGGTATAATCCTCGGCTTGTTTTTTGCCCGCCAAGACCTTCAGTGGATAGGGTGTTATGTCCGGAAAAGCGCAACAGCAGTCTCGTATCAAAGAGTTGATCACCCTTGGTCGTGAGCAGAAGTATCTGACTTACGCAGAGGTCAACGACCACCTGCCTGAGGATATTTCAGATCCTGAGCAGGTGGAAGACATCATCCGCATGATCAATGACATGGGGATCCCCGTACACGAGAGTGCTCCGGATGCGGACGCCCTTATGTTGGCCGACGCCGATACCGACGAGGCAGCCGCTGAAGAAGCCGCTGCCGCGCTGGCTGCGGTGGAGACCGACATCGGTCGCACGACTGACCCTGTGCGCATGTATATGCGTGAAATGGGCACCGTCGAGTTGCTGACGCGTGAAGGCGAAATCGAAATCGCCAAGCGCATTGAAGAGGGTATCCGTGAAGTGATGGGCGCAATCGCGCACTTCCCTGGCACGGTTGACCACATTCTCTCCGAGTACACTCGCGTCACCACCGAAGGTGGCCGCCTGTCCGACGTCCTGAGCGGTTATATCGACCCGGACGACGGCATTGCGCCGCCTGCCGCCGAAGTACCGCCGCCAGTCGATCCGAAAGCCCCGAAAGCGGACGACGAGACCGACGACGAAGAGACTGAAGGCAGCAGCGACGACGAAGACGAAGTCGAAAGCGGTCCGGATCCGGTCATCGCTGCCCAGCGTTTCGGTGCGGTTTCCGATCAAATGGAAATCACCCGCAAGGCCCTGAAAAAGCACGGCCGCTCCAACAAGCAGGCAATTGCCGAGCTGTTGGCCCTGGCTGAGCTGTTCATGCCGATCAAGCTGGTACCGAAGCAGTTCGAAGGCCTGGTTGAACGTGTTCGCAGCGCCCTTGAGCGTCTGCGTGCACAAGAGCGCGCAATCATGCAGCTGTGTGTGCGTGATGCACGCATGCCGCGTACCGACTTCCTGCGCCAGTTCCCGGGCAATGAAGTTGACGAAAGCTGGACCGATGCACTGGCCAAGGGCAAGGCGAAATACGCCGAAGCCATCGGTCGCCTGCAGCCCGACATCATCCGCTGCCAGCAAAAGCTGACCGCGCTTGAGACCGAGACCGGTCTGACGATTGCCGAGATCAAGGACATCAACCGTCGCATGTCGATCGGTGAGGCCAAGGCCCGCCGCGCGAAGAAAGAAATGGTTGAAGCCAACTTGCGTCTGGTGATCTCCATCGCCAAGAAGTACACCAACCGTGGCCTGCAATTCCTCGATCTGATCCAGGAAGGCAACATCGGCTTGATGAAGGCTGTGGACAAGTTCGAATACCGTCGCGGCTACAAGTTCTCGACCTATGCCACCTGGTGGATCCGTCAGGCGATCACTCGCTCGATCGCTGACCAGGCACGCACCATCCGTATTCCGGTGCACATGATCGAGACGATCAACAAGCTCAACCGCATTTCCCGGCAGATGTTGCAGGAAATGGGTCGCGAACCGACCCCGGAAGAGTTGGGCGAACGCATGGAAATGCCTGAGGATAAAATCCGCAAGGTATTGAAGATCGCCAAAGAACCGATCTCCATGGAAACCCCGATCGGTGATGACGAAGACTCCCATCTGGGTGACTTTATCGAAGACTCGACCATGCAGTCGCCAATCGATGTCGCCACCGTTGAGAGCCTCAAGGAAGCGACCCGCGACGTACTCTCCGGCCTCACTGCCCGTGAAGCCAAGGTACTGCGCATGCGTTTCGGCATCGACATGAATACCGACCACACCCTTGAGGAAGTCGGTAAGCAGTTTGATGTGACCCGTGAGCGGATCCGTCAGATCGAAGCCAAGGCGCTGCGAAAGTTGCGCCACCCGACGCGAAGCGAGCATCTGCGCTCCTTCCTCGACGAGTGATACCAGAACCCCCGGCCAGGCCGGGGGTTTTGCTTTCTGTACATGCCTTTCTACAGATTAACTGCCTCGCCTCCCCCTCCCCCGCATTGCCCGTCTACACTCGAAATATTCCCCGTGCCATAACGAGACCGTTATGCCCAGATTGCCGACCGTGATACTGCTGTCGCTGCTGACCTGGACCGCAACGGCTGGCGCGTTGACGCTTACTGATGAAGAGCGTGGCTGGCTGTCGGACCATCAGGAGCTGAAACTCGGTGTGGACCCTTTATGGCCACCGTTTGAATACCGTGATGAAAATGACCGTTACCAGGGCCTTGCGGCCGATTATATTCGCCTGATCCAGGATCGCCTGGGCGTCAGGGTCAAACTGATCGAGCCTGGAAGTTGGAGGGCCGTTCTCGATCTGACGAAAGACAATCAGCTCGACCTGCTGCCTGCCGTCATGTCCACCCCAGAGCGTCAGAGCTTCATTGCGTTCACGCGGCCTTATCTGGATTTCCCCATCGTCATCCTGGCCCATGAGGGTGGCGCCAAACCGCGCAACCTTCAGGACCTGTACGGGCTGAAGATTGCCGTGGTGGAAAACTATGCGCCCCATGAGCTGCTGCACAGTCACCATCCCGACCTCAATCTGGTCGCCATGCCCAATGTCAGCTCGACCTTGCAGGCGCTGGCTACCGACGAGGTGGATGCGGTAGTCGGTGATCTGGCTTCCAGCGTCTGGAGCCTGCGCCAACTCAAGCTGGAAGGCCTGTACGTCAGTGGCGAAACGCCCTATCGCTATCAACTGGCAATGGGTGTGCCGCGCGACAACAAGGTCCTGGTGGGCATCCTCGACAAGGTGCTCGCCGACCTCACTCCCGGCGAAACCGAAGCCATCCAGCAACGCTGGGTAGGCGGCATCAACGATCACCGCACTTTCTGGAAAGACATGTTGACCTACGGCCTGCCCGCCGTATTGCTGTTGATCACCGTATTGGTCATCGTGATTCAGATCAATCGCAGGCTCAGCTCGGAAATTTCCCGCCGCGTTGCCCTCGAACAGGAACTGCGCAGCAGCGAATACCACTACCGCGGCCTGGTGGAGAGCCTTTCCGCCATTGCGTGGGAAGCCAGCGTCGCCGATTTCACCTACAGCTACGTGTCGCCCCACGCTGAGGATTTACTCGGCTATCCCCGTGCCCATTGGCTGATCCCGGGCTTCTGGCGCAACATCATTCACCCCGCCGACCTGACTCGCGCCGAAGCCTATTGCAACCGTGAAACCCGCGCCAATCGCGACCACAGCATTGATTACCGGGTTGTCACCGCTGACGGCCGTTGCCTGTGGGTGCGTGACATCGTGAGCCTGATCGAACACGGGCACGAACCCGTGCTGCGCGGGTTGATGATCGATATCAGCGAAGCCAAGCGCACGGAAGAAGCCCTGCAGCGCTCCGAGCAAAAATTCGCCTCGGTGTTCCAGCAATGCCCGGACATCCTGGTGATCGCGCGCCTTTCCGACGGCTGCCTGCTGGAGGTGAACAAAGCCTTCGAAGACCAGATTGGCCTGAGTGCCGAGCAGGTAATCGGCAAGGCCGGTACCGAACTGGATATCTGGGGCATTCCTGGCATCGGCTCGGAGTTGCTACAACGCGTCCAGACCACCAGCATCCGCAACCTTGAACTGCCCTTCCGGCGCAGCAATGGCCAGGCGTTTATCGGGCTGATTTCCGCCGAACCGTTCCTGCTCGATACCACCGAAGCCATCGTCGTCGTCGTGCGCGATATCACTCAACTCAAGGAAACCCAGCAACAGCTGCAAACCTCCGAAGAGAAGTTCGCCAAGGCCTTCCATGCCTCGCCTGATGGCCTGTTGCTGAGCCGCCAGCGGGACGGCATGTTGATTGAGGTCAACGAAGGCTTCAGCCGTCTCACCGGCTACACCTCCGCCACGTCTCTGGAACACTCAGCCATGGAATTGGGCATCTGGGTCGACCTCAACGAACGCAAACACATGCTGGATCTGATACGACGCGACGGCTTCGTGCGTGACTTCATTTGCCACATACGGCGCAGCGACGGGGAGATCCGGCTGTGCGAAGTGTCCAGCCGGCCCCTGCCCATCGGCGATGAAGCCTGCATACTGACCATCGCCCGCGACATCACTGAACGCCAACTGATGCAGGAGAAACTGCAACAGGCCGCGACCGTGTTCGAAAGCACCGCTGAAGGCGTGCTGATCACCGACACCTCGCAGAACATCAGCGCGGTCAACCGCGCGTTCAGCGAAATCACCGGCTACAGCGAGGCCGAAGCCCTGGGCCAAACCCCGCGCCTGCTCGCCTCCGGCCAGCACGACAGCGCATTCTTCGCTGCGATGTGGCACCAGTTGGCCGCCCATGGGCATTGGCAAGGCGAGATCGCCAACCGTCGCAAGGATGGCGAGGTGTACCCCAGCTGGCTGACCATCAACGCCGTGCGTAATCGCGACGACGTGATCACCCACTTCGTTGCCGTATTCGCCGATATCTCCAGCCTCAAACTTGCCCAGGCCCGCCTCGATTACCAGGCGCACCACGACCCGCTCACCGGCCTGCCCAACCGCACCCTGTTTGAAAGCCGGCTGCAGGCCGCTCTCAATGGCCACCAGGAAACCGGCCAGCAAGGCGCCGTGCTGTTCCTCGACCTGGACCGTTTCAAACACATCAATGACAGCCTCGGCCACCCCATCGGCGACCTGCTGCTCAAAGGCATCGCCGTGCGCCTCAAAGAACAACTGCGCGACATCGACACCGTGGCGCGCCTGGGCGGCGATGAATTCATCATCCTGCTGCCCGGCCTGCAAAACGCCAGCGACGCCGACTACCTGGCCAACAAGCTGCTCGCCTGCTTCACGCAGCCGTTCCAGGCGGGCGAACACGAGTTCTTCATCAGCGCCAGCATCGGCACCAGCCTGTACCCCGAGGACGGCACCGACGTCGCCACCCTGGTCAAGAATGCCGACGCCGCCATGTACCGCTCCAAAGCCAAGGGCCGCAACCGGGTCGAAAGCTACACCAGTGACCTGACGACCCAGGCCAGCGAACGCGTGGCACTGGAGCACGAACTGCGCCGCGCCATCGAACGTGACGAACTGAGCCTGTATTACCAACCCAAGCTGAGCCTGACGAGCCAGGAACTGATCGGCGCCGAAGCCCTGATCCGCTGGCACCACCCCACCTTTGGCGACGTGCCGCCCGAACACTTCATCGCCCTGGCCGAAGAAAACGGCACCATCCTGCAGATCGGCGATTGGGTGCTGGAACAGGCCTGCCAGCAACTGCACGCCTGGCAGGGCAACTTCGACACATTCGGCCCGCTCTCGGTCAACCTCGCCGGCGCACAACTGCGCAGCCCAAACCTGCTGGCGCGCATCGAACAACTGCTGCACGACTACCACCTCGAACCCGGCTGCCTGCAACTGGAGATCACCGAAAACTTCATCATGAGCCAGGCCGAAGAAGCGCTGGACGTGCTGCACCAGCTCAAACACCTCGGCGTGCAACTGGCGATTGACGACTTCGGCACCGGCTATTCCTCCCTCAGTTACCTCAAGCGCCTGCCCCTGGACTTCCTGAAAATCGACCAGTCTTTCGTCCGCGACCTCCCCGACGACCCCCACGACGCTGCCATCGTCCGCGCCATCATCGCCCTGGGCCACAGCATGCAATTCACCATCATCGCCGAGGGAGTGGAGAATGCAGCGCAGCAGGATTTCCTGGCGGCGGAAGGGTGTGAACAGATGCAGGGCTACATCGTGAGCCTGCCATTACCGCCGGGGCTTTTTGCCGAGGCGTTTCTTCGTACGAAGATTGAGAATTTTACGGATGGCACAGTGAAGAAACCGTCGTTATAATCCGCGACCTACTGAGGGCCTATAGCTCAGTTGGTTAGAGCAGGGGACTCATAATCCCTTGGTCCACGGTTCGAGTCCGTGTGGGCCCACCATACTCAAAGCCGCGCATTGCGCGGCTTTCGCGTTTCTGGCGGGACCATCTCAGATACAGTCCTATGGTCCAAGGGTACAATTTAGGTACAGTGCTGGTTCGCCAGCCGCCTAGGAGCACCCTCTCATGGCTACTCTCGTCAAAACTCCTTCCGGCACCTGGAAGGCACTCATTCGTAAAAATGGCTGGCCCACTGTCGCCAAAACCTTCCGCACCAAGCGTGATGCGGAGGATTGGTCGAGGCGTACCGAAGAAGAGATGGTGCGTGGCGTGTACATCCGGCGTAGCGGCTCGGAGAAAATGACGCTAGAAGCTGCACTTAAGCGCTACCTGAGCGACATAACCCCCACCAAGAAGCCCACCACTCAGCGTGGCGAAACCTCGAAAGCCAAGAAACTCATCGAGCACCTGGGCAAATACTCCATGGCTGCCCTCTCCGCTGAAATCATCGCCGGCTATCGTGACAAGCGCCTGAACGAACCTAGCCGTGGTGGGACCATCAGCAACAACACCGTGCGCCTCGAACTGGCCTTATTGAGCCACCTGTACACGGTAGCGATTCAGGAGTGGGGTTTGGGTCTGACGTTCAACCCAGTGCTGAACATCCGGAAGCCAAGCCCTGGGGATGGTCGTGACCGAAGATTGTCGCCGGAGGAAGAACGCCTTCTGCTTGCGGCAGTGAATCGACACAGCAACCCTATGCTGGGTTGGATTGTTTGCATCGCTCTGGAAACGGGTATGCGCTCGTCAGAGATCTCATCCCTACGTCGCCCTCAAGTGGATTTGGCAAAGCGCGTCATACGTCTCTCAGACACAAAGAACGACGGCTCGCGCACCGTGCCTCTCAGCAAGCGTGCCACCGAAGTATTCAAAGCTGCGATGGATAACCCGGTGCGACCAATCGACTGCAACCTGGTGTTTTTCGGTGAGCCTGGAAAGGACGGGAAGCGTCGGCCGTATACCTTCACCAAGATTTGGGGACAGCTCAAGAAGAAGCTCGATCTACCTGACTTCAGGTTTCACGACCTGCGCCATGAAGCAGTAAGTCGGCTTGTCGAAGGTGGGTTATCGGATCAAGAGGTTTCGGCCATCAGTGGTCATAAGTCGATGCAAATGCTAAAGCGTTACACACACCTACGAGCCGAAGACCTCGTCAGTAAACTGGACAAAATAACGAGACCTGCCACTTAAGTTTATTCGTTTGAGGCGGGGGATTTTTGCCACCCCCGCACTTTCAGAGCTTTGCTGTGTGCGAAATCAATCATCATTTGACCACCTGATTGCATTTTGACCAGCACGCTTCGTGACCATGATCGGCAGAGATCTGCGAATTGCTGTTGGTCGTCAACAGCAGCAATCGGCCAAAAACGGTCTGTCAGCGGCATCGATATGGCAGACCTTTGCATCGTATTGACTTATCTATTGGAGTGACTCTCCCAGAGCACTCGCAATATCTGAAGCTTGAACGTGCAGACCATACATCGAGCCCGAATGATGTTTGATCTTTCGAATTCTTCGGCCCACCACCACCGGATTTCTCACGCGTAGTTCATGACGACTCTTCAAAAGCCCCGCATTGATTGATCTGAAGATCCAATTTGGCCGCAGCTGACCAGCAACGCTAGTATCAATCTCTTCAAGGCACACCCTGACGAGCTTGACCAATGTAATCGTCTCACTCGGAGAAAAGGTTGTTGGAGATTTGTCTCCGAAAATCAGGCCGGGGATGGATGAGCGTGCCTCCCAGAATCTCTGAAGACCTGGTGCGTCGTGTTTCAGGAGCTTCGAGTACTCGCTCGAAAGCTCAGTCGCCCCGTGGATTACGTGGTTTCGCCTTAATCTCAGGTATTTAACCGTCCTTAGCAATGAGGGCTCTATTGGCACAGAAAGCGTCACCAAATGCTCATTTAAGGTCTCATCGATGGGATCAGCCAGTTTAATGGGGGTTTCAGCCATATCTCCCCAGTGCCGTAAAGCAGCCTCAATGAAGAGAAGCAATTGCTCGACTGCGAAAGCGAAGCTCACGCCCAGTGATGTATTGAGTTGAGCATCACGAAACGACAACAGGCGTGTCATAGGAACGTGTATTCGCTCGGCGAACTCGTTGCCAGGGAATACTTCGCTCGTGAATTCAGTCGGGCGCAACGTCGCTAACTCCTGCCATCGCGCAGCGACATCTTCGTGCATAAACAGAGTGAGGCACAATTGGTCGTTGACGCTCGCTAATGCTCGCATGTAAAGGTTGCGAAGAGGCGTTTTGGTCGGTAGCAACATTCATAGTTCTCTTGAGTCTTGGAAGGTGGCTGGCTTTAGATTGTCACGAATGAGTAGAGAATTCCCAGAGCTGGAGTGGTTGATCTGAATCGCCCCTGGTTTCGTAGACACCTCGAACGGCTGCAAAGGGTCGATTCTGTTGAAAAAGTCGATCATGGTTTCCACGGCAGAGAAGTACGCGTCCGAGATTGAAATCTTTACTTTTGTTAGAGGTTTCCAGACGCAGATTTCACGCAGTAGCGTGCAAAAATGGCGTTCTCACTAGGCAATGGCCAGGCCGTTTTGGATAACCGACTTTTTCAACAGAATCGGTCGAGACCGGCCATTCATTATTGCTCTCTTTTGGCACAGAGCAGGTCGTAAGCGCGTACCTCTTGCCCTTGCTCTCCACACAGCTCCAGTACCAAGACTTCGCGCAGATCCAGCACTCCTGACCTGTTATCCGGCACGCTCGCAGACTATGGCTACAAGAAAATTTTTCTTCGCACGAAAATATGTACCTATCATTGAAAAGCTTTTCATCGCGGAGGCCAGGAACGTTTTCTTTAGAATTGACTTCATCGCTATGTTATCAGCCGTGCGCATGACATGGAGGACGACTCCATTGACTTGACCGGACGCTCGGCGAGCTGCTCGCTTACCTTAGCAGCATCTGATGGTACGGCCATCGTGACATCAGCCGGCTCTTGAGTCTGGAACGCTCTCTACGGTTACAATTTCTACGGTTGCGCATGCAGCGGTGACGAACGTTGGGGTAAGGATATGAGCACGAATGGCTAATGATCTAAGTACAGTTGAAATTTTTGACGCTCTCGTAGAGCGCTGGCGAAAAATCGTCGTACCTTTCTTTACCAATGGGAAGAAGAGCAGAACGGGAGCGAATGGATTCGGCTCAGGATTTATGGCCACTTATCGGGGCGTGCATTTTTTAGTAACTGCTAAGCACGTTCTCGATGACGCTATGCGTCATGGCACCTGCGTAATTAACATTAACGACCATGTTTTACTTCTAGAAAATATGTATTTCTTTACTGATCCTGATAATGACTTGGCGTTTACGCCAATAAAAGAGGCTTTATTAAAGAATAAAGTAGAACGCGTGTCCGCGATTGACTTGACCCCAGGATCTGAGGTGCGAGAAAGCCTCGGATATCACCTACTGATGGGTTACCCAGCCTCAAAAAATAGGTTGGATTCAAGATGGGGAAAAGTGGACCGGATGCTTTTGAGTATTACTGCTGAGAAGAATGAGGCCGAGCATCTATGGGTAAAAAAAATCTCCGACCCAGTTGTTTTCAATTATGATCCAAAAAAACAAATTGATAGTGCTTTCCAGCCTACAGGGCAGCCTCCTCAGCCGTATGGCATGAGCGGAGGTCCGGCATTAGAAGTGAGATTCTCTGGAACATACGAAGAAGGATTCAATTTTTATGTCACGCTTTCCGGAGTGCTTGTGGAATGGCACGAAAATAAACGAGCCATCGTCGCTGCCTCTAGCGACTCACTTCTCAGAGCGTTTGAAGCAGCTGCAAATACCGCCGCATAGTTTAATTTTCTGATCAACGTGTCGTAGATGCAGCGGGCTACCCATATATGTAGCCCCTCTATTTTAAGGGCGGCGGAGCAAGCTGGTTATTCTATCAGTGGTCATAAATCGATGCAGATGCTCAGGCGTTACACCCATCTTCGGGCTGACGACCTTGTGGGTACGCTGGACAAAACTTCAAAGCGATTCAGTTTCTGTAAGAAATCGTGAAAAAAATGCGACTATTTTTATAGTCGCATCATAGAAAACCAAAAAAAACTACCAAACACCCGTTACATATAGGCCCTATCAGAAAGCCACCGTTCAACTTTAAAACCAAGATAGCCAACTTAAGACTACCAAGACGCATAAAGCAGTCAACCAAGATACTATATATTGGTAGTTTCGACGCATCAGCCGGTTTGACAATACGCCAATCCCCCTCAAGAATTCGCAGACCTTCTCCAAAAACTGCGAACTTACACATGACAACTGAAGAGTATCTACTTAATCGTTTTGGCCCGTTGATGAGCATCCCAGACATTGCCACCCTACTAGGCCGATCGCCTGATGGAGTAAGGGTCTCTTTATATTCAGACACCGACATTTCTCGAAAACTCAAACCTGCAATGATACGGATCGGCCGCCGCGTATATTTTAGGACAATGCAAATAAATGACGCGCTGAACTTAGATATTGAGGTGAGCTCTCAGGACAGACTGCAATGAACCACACGGTTAATAACTTGGTATGGGCACGTCGATTTGGCTCTCCTACCGAAAAACTCATAATGCTTGAATTAGTGAGGTATGCTGACGAAAAGGGGAAGTGCTGGCCAAAAATAAAAACCATAGCAAGCTCTTGCCTTATTTCTTCCAGAACAGTCCAGCGTCAAATTAAGGAGTTTGAACGAATGGGCCTCCTATCCATTCAAAAAGAGTATCGTAACGATGGAGGTCAGACGACGAATAGATACTTCATAAGTATTCCCGCGCTAACTGCCTTACCCCCCACTGACAACGCTGTCACCGGGGGGGCGACATCCAAGACACCCCTGCCCCAGCCAACAGCGTGTCGCACCGGGGATGACACAGCGGTGACACCCCAAGAACTACCAACAGAACCAACAATAGAAATACAACAACAACTAACTGAGAATGGCCTGCAATATCCGGCAAGGCTAAAAGCCAGTGATCGCGTGTGGATCATCAAGCTTCTTCAGGATGTACCACAGCAAGACGCTCAGTTATTGCTTGACGAACTCGCAGCAGCGCTAAGCGCCGGAAGAATCAAAGGAACATCGTCAAGATGGTTCTACGGACTACTAAAAACTACAACAAAGGAAATTTCTGCCCCCTAGCAAAACCGAGCAAACCGGAGCCGACTTCCAACAAACGCATTATTGAAGAGGCGGAAGAATTGAAACCTCGAAGTGAAATTGGCGCCAGCGCCCTGGAAAGCTTAAAAAGAAAAACCTTGATAAAACCTTCAAACTAAAAATTGGCCCTATCACTGCGTCAAGGGAGAATGACAATGTCACTTCACTTTAAGCAACTTGAAAATTACTGCGACAGCCTAGACCGAACTGGCAATATTCAAGTTATTCTGCGCGCGCACTACAAGAACGGATTTGCGCTCAGCGTTTCTGATGGAGTAATTGACCACACCATTACCGACGAAGAGAACCGACCATATTTTTTCAGGACGGTAGAGATGGCATTGGATGAGCTAGCGAATATTCCCTATATTTCAGACCAAATCATGGTCGACCGAAAGTTTTGGCCTTAGCGATAGAAGCAAAAACCAGCTACAGCCGATCCAAACTAATATATATGCCTGCCCCCCCATAAAGTAAAAAATCAATACCCGAATCTAAAGGACACAGTCCTGCGCCCGCGAACAATCAAAGGAACAGCACAATGATTTCATATACATACTTACCAATGTTAGTCCTGAGCACGTACTTGATTATATCCATCCGCAGATTTTGGATATGCACCGCCCGTATGGGGTTAATGTTGGAGCTTTCACGGCGCGCACCTACACTACTCCATAGGGACATCATGGCTGCCGTCCTCGCGCTGGTGCCGTTCTCGATGGCACTGCTTGATTGGTTTGGCATAACCCTTCCCCGTCAATCAGCCCCAATTTCTCCTTTGCTTGGCGTACTCCTCGCAGCCGGTAGCCTTGGAGCATCAATCACCATACTGAACAATTCCCTGCACCGGCTTGCTGGTAGCTGGGCAGGCACTCGGGAAAGCGTGCTGCGCACTGTGGCAGCACTGCGAATCATTGATGCGACCGAATTAGCATTTACTATGAACACCGACAAAGTCGACATTGCAAAACCAGCGAGCGCTGAACGGACCCTCAACGTCATTCAATCCATGGAAGAAAAATGAAATCCCCCCTGATTACCTCCGCGTTCCTAATGATCGTCACTGCCATCCTCTCAGGCTGCGGCAAACAAGAGCCCGTGCAGACGGTTGATTTGGTACAAAGCAAACGCGCCTCAAAGACTTAAGGTTCTGGAAAGGTGTAAGGCAAATCCTGGCGAGCTTGCTCTGACACCGAACTGCGTCAACGCGAAAACTGCCGCAAACGCATTGGTCCTTGAGAATCGTGAGTACAAGCACCGTGAGCCGATAAATTTCTCTTCTCAGGGGAAATAGAATGGCGACCAAAACAGGAATATTTGAATGGATCGGAGGGTCAATGGATCAAACCCTCCATACGTTCATCAGCATCACTTCGAGCCGAGTGATTGAGGATTTCACGCTCACCGTGACGATAGGCGGGACGCTATATTTGACGATGGTCGGCTACATGATGATCACCGGAACAATTGAGCAGTCGGCCTCTCACTTTCTCAAAACCTGCGGAAAGTTCCTGCTTATCAGCGGCCTCGCCATGAACGCCGACACGTACATGTCATGGGTAGTAGAGTCATTGAGGGGGCTTGAAACAGGAGTAACGGCCGCCTTCACAGCGACTAGTGATCCATCAACCTCAGATTCGGTTTTCCAGGTCATCGACAAGGCAATGTCAGACGGCTGGCAGATCGGTGCAGACATGTTGTCGAAAATGGGGCAACGCCACTCCTATGAAATCGGAATGATTATGTGGGATGGGCTGAACGCTCTGATCGTCTATGCCGCTACGCTGCTCATCGCAGTTCCGGCAGGCGCGATGATTATTGTCGCAAAAGGAATGCTGTCGATCATGCTCGGAATCGGGCCAGTCTTCATCATGATGCTGCTGTTTGGTCAGTTCACGTCCAAGTGGTTTGATAGCTGGTTTGCCCAGGTCATCACTTACATCATGCAAACGGCACTGGTTAGTACGGTTCTTAGCTTCGGGATCAAATACTTTTCCTCGATAACTGCCAGCATATTGGCAAACCCAACCGATTACCCAATCGCAACGTTCCTGGAGCTACTGGTTACAACCATCGTCGTGCTCTACATGATGTATCAAGCCCATGGCGTTGCAGGAGGCTCTTGCAGGAGGTATATCGAGTGCGGCACTGACCTTGCGCGGAATCGCAAACGGCGCCATGGCACCAATCACCAGGGGCCTCAACAGACAGTCAACGCGCCGTGACATGCAGTCGGGCCAGATGGTCACAGCTGGACGATTGAACCACCTCGCGGCGGGTAATACAGCCTGGAATCCAGCGTACCGACAGCACGTCATGCAGAACATGGGCAAAAATTGGGGAAGCGCTACTGGAGGCAAAGTAAATCAGTAGCTCCTGACTCAAGACTGATCAGACCTCGTTTCAACGGGGTCTTTTTCTGAGTACTTTCAGCAAGCGGATGGCGGGTCAAGGGGTTGGTGCGGCCCGCAGGAGCGAAGCGACGAGGACTCGGCCCCTTGACGCGGCAGAAGCGACCAACGCTCACGGCATGGGTGTAGGGGGTCAAGGCCGAAGGCCTCCCCTGCACCCTTGACGACAGAGGGCGACTCGCTCCCTTCCCGCTTGCGGGAAGGGCGGGGGGATGGGATATGAAAGAACGTTAACACTATGAATCTAATGAACTAATCGAAAAAACAAGACAATTTCAGCGTTCTTGTTTTGATAACTCATGCGTGCAAACCCATCCCGGGACGGATGGTCACTTGGTCCGGTAGATCCGTCGAAACCAGGTCCTGCCGGTATAAAGGCGCTTACAGATCTTTATGGACAGAACGCCTACCAGTGCGAAGACAATCCCGAAAACAACCCACAACACTGTCGAATTGGTAGACAGGTGATCGTGAACGAGCTTCGCCGCATACCAGCCTGCTGCCACCGAAACGATAATGAAAACGACGATACTTGCCCGAGGGGTGCCATAAGAAATTTCAGCATGACAGCCTCTACAAACTGAGGCGCCCCATGGAACGTTGTTCATGCAATGTGGGCAATTGACGGTTTGGTTGGTTTGCACCGATTCACTCCTTTGAAAAGCTTCCTTGAAGAACCACTAGTCTAACCGAGGTTCTCCCCAGTAAGGCACCGGAAAAGACGCTTGCACCGGTCAGTAATCCAAACGATGGAAATGTTTGAACACCGGTCTTAAAGCTCCGCGCTCCGCTTGGGCAACCCCTTCGGTTGCATCCCGTGTCCGAACTTGCCGGACTGGCTGCGGGGCAGGCACGGCGGGCGGAGCCCTTGACCTCCCCTAGCGATAGGCTGAGCGCTTCCTGTGGAGTCAAGGGTACGGCTACGCCCGTCATCCTCACCCGTTCGGTGCTCGCCTTCGGCTCCGCTCCGCATGCGGCCTCCGGTGCCGCCCTTGACACCACATCCAGCAAAAACCTTGGTAATTTCACACATGCGAGCTTTCGCGCTCTTACGGGGCC
Source organism: Pseudomonas trivialis (assembly GCF_036864995.1). Taxonomy (NCBI): domain Bacteria; kingdom Pseudomonadati; phylum Pseudomonadota; class Gammaproteobacteria; order Pseudomonadales; family Pseudomonadaceae; genus Pseudomonas; species Pseudomonas trivialis. The sequence goes on from NZ_CP142151.1 coordinate 4,927,597, forward strand.
AGCCAAGATCGCGCACATCTGACACTGCCTCAAACCGCTATCCTTTAAATGATCAGGAATTCTTAAAAATCATCAGGAACCACTATGACTTCAGGCGACCAAAAAACCGCGCAACATCAAAGCAACATTGAGATTTCAGCCGGAGTTGACCACCCCAAGGTATCCCAACTCTCGGAGGCTGAGCGGAATAAGCGAAGGGAGGCCGTCGCCTTTGCCAATGCCTCAGCAAACCTGTCTGCATTTGAAATCACAGACGGTATGAAACGCCTCGGCGAGCGTTACATCAGCGGTGAGATTGATCTGGAGGAATTTGTAGCCACCTCGCGGAAAGAAAACGCCTAGTGAGTGACTTCCACATATGCCCAGACTTTCATTGCTGGAGCGCGCATCGGACCGAAAAAGTTTGTTCATGAACAAGTTCTAAATCCCCCTAAGCACTAATGCAGGATAGGCTTTTCGCCGGTCAATAGGCGCCCAGAGCTTGTTCATGAACAAGGATTCAAGCACATGGAGATCAAGTGCAGGATAGGCGCTCGCCGGTAAATTGTGGTTCACTACAGGCATAGTCAGCTGTTGATTTCGAAGGAGGAATGCACATGCCGCGCAAAGCTAGCATCGGCGCCACAAGGGATAGCGACGTTTACCGCGTACGCATACCAGCCGAGTTGAAATCAGAGTGGGAAGCGCACTGCGAGAAAAAAGGCAGCTCCCAACACGGCATGATCCGAGCGCTAATGCGCTACGTCATCCAAGATGAAATGCCCCCAGACGTTCACAGTTGGATATCAGGGCAAATCGCAGGCGAACCCGACGAAGGTCCAAAACAAAGGCTTGAGGTTCGATTCACACCGAGTGAGCACCATGAGATCGTGGCACGCTCAGAGGCCGAGGGATGCTCTCCTCAGCGCTGGGTAATCAATTGCGTTCGAGCCAGCCTCACCAACCAGCCTCAGTTCACCATGGAAACTACGAAGGCGCTTTGGGATTCGTCGGGACAGCTCCGAAGCATCGGAAGAAACCTGAACCAGATAGCTAAAAAGCTGAATGAAGGTGGAAGTGAGACAATCGCACAGATCGAAATAGCTCAACTCTCCAAGTACATATACAAACATACTGAAATTGTCGCCGCGCTCCAGGACGCCAGCTTGAGCCGATGGAAACTTATCCCCCAAACCAAGCATGATTAGGGGTAAGAGTTCTGGAAAGTTACTTTCTGAAATAGTGATCTATACAAATTATCTACAACGATGTGCGCAAGACCTTTGATGACCTCGACTCAGCCCGATAGCCTTCAGCCAGAAAAGCCATAATGGCCCTTTATTGGGCGGGCGAGGCGCCTGAAAACAGATATTTCTCTTGCATAATAGAGCAGCATCAGAGCGGCCCAGCGTCGAGGCAGGGCCAAATCTCCACGTAGCGGCACAAGCAATAGTGCTATCGATACCAATCAAAGCGCAGTCTGGATATTGTTCTTGAATTTGTACTGAAACCGATCGCCGTAAATGGATTTCACGATCAGGGTAAAATCCAGGTGTTGCTGGATTTTGGCCCCAAGCAACAACTTCGTAAGTGCACACGTACTAGGAGCATTTTTGCTGATCTCGATTAGGCCAATTTCCTCACCCAGTTTCAAAGAGTCATTTGGGCGAGGACCGCCTATAGTGAGACAATCGGTACCAAGGCGCATTGATTGAACGGCACCACCGAATCGGCCATAACTAATATCCGTAACAGGCTCTCCATCTACCGTTACTTCAAGGCTCTCAACATAGGCAGGGCCTAAGCCATTATTGAAAATGTATAGGCCGTTCTGATCCGTTTTGCCGTCGAGCTTGAAATAGGCATTGATCCTTGGCTCAACAGCAACATGGTTTTGCACTCTCTGCTGATACCCCTGCCATAGCGAAAGCCCCAATGCACAGACTGCAATCGCCAAGCTCAATTTATCAATGTGCGACTTCTTCAATGCTCTGCCTTTTCTTTCGGGATTGTGTGGAGATGAAATTTTTAGCAGAGAGCTGCCCGTTGATAGATCGCCCTTGAAGGTCTTCACGCAAACAGTTCTTTCCGGAATTCGTGTTGTAAGCCAGTTTAGGCGACACGTCGCATAGAACAAACTTGGCATTAGCTGAACCTGCAACGCCTCAAGCGTCACGACAGGAGGGAAACGCACGCCCGTTCTGATCAACGATATTCAAGTGACGTCGCTTCTGCCACTGCAAGCCCGGAACACGCAGGTTTCCCATCGACTGCCGTCTAAATGTGAACACCAGTCAGTCTTCATACCAGCTCGAATAGGCTTGAAGCGCCTTGCCGTCTCTCACCAGCTCCACCGTCATCTTGTTCCTGTCCGGCTTGTTCTGAAACGGTGAACTGGTGTCCCAGGATTTCACTACCAGCGTCACAGTACCGCCGGTTGCATCCGAGTATTCATACGTGAACCCAAGAGTCATCACGCTTGGATCTTTTCGGCCACCAGTCATGCCAGCATTTTCGGCCGCCTCATTCACAATTCCGAAGCTTTCTCCCGCTACCGACCGGTCGACCGCCTCTTTCAGTTGTTCAAACAGATCTTCTGCTGACAAGCTCATCATTTATCCCCTTTTTTTGGTCTTGTTAATGAAACGCTACCAGCTAGCCGGAGTGTATGTCTGTTTTCTGCGCTTCCAGGGTTAGATTTGAACGTCAATCCACGTAACGTCATCTTCAACAGCAATAAAGACGCTATCTGGTGCTACCAGCAAGCTGCTTTGCTGCGACTCCGTTAACTCCGCCCAGAAGCCATCGGTTACGAACACCAGTCGCTCACCGACGGCCAATTGATGAAAAACAAAATCAGGATCCGGAGCACGATTAGCCTTCAAGCATCGAGTTATCCGGTTTCGAGCCGGATCTTGCGCCAGCTCACGGTGTGAGCGGTCGCGCTTCCAATTGACCTTGCAGTGGGGCGGAGTAATCCACTCGATAGTGCCTGCCGGTGTCACCACTCCACACGAACAGTCTCCCTCATAAGCAAGCGTGAGCCTCCCATAAGCAACGACACCGACTAGGTAACACATCGTCCCTGTCTGGTCCGCAAACAAAATCGCGTGAAGCTCGGCCAGCACTGAACAAAGTACCTGCTCCACCGCTCCATACTCAGTGATATCGCCCCCCTGATCTAAGTGTTTCTGATAGGCCGCTAAAATACCTTTTACGAAGTGTTCAGCCAGTTGGCCACTGCCGGTCTTCGACGTACCGTCCGTGATAACGAACAGCCCTCTTTCGCCATCGCAGAGAGCTCCAGCACGGTCATGATTGGCTTTCCTAGTCCTTCCTATTACTGATCTGGTGTCGTATCTCATGCGTTGCCCAGGTCCTTCATGCGCATGTGGATGATTCGGCCTCTACCTGGATTAGCCTGCACCGAGCCCGAGCTTTCAATCACGTAGTCGATACCACTGAGCGCCGTGAGATCTCGAATTCCAGCAGTGATGAATTCCTTAAGCTCAGACTCTGCTTGGCGAACTTCCTCCAAAAGCTCTGTACGACCATCAATCAGGATGACGATGTCTTCGACGTCCTTGTGGTAGGGATCGCCCTCACCGCGGCCGCTAAAGGCCTCTAGTTTCGTCGCAAGAAAGTAGGTCGGTTTAAATATCTGGATTACGATACCGCTGGGCAAAGTAAATTTATCAGCCCTTGCCAGCCCTTCCACGAACCAACGGTTGGCATATCCGAGAACAGCGGGATCAGAAGGCATAACGTCGACGACGACGTCGTTGAAGCGGAAACGACAGTTGACCTCATCCTCACCAGTGATTTTGAAGTTCTTAGCCGCCAGGCGCTCTGTGAGGTGCTGCCAAGCGCTAATGCCTGCTAGCTCAATCACTAGGTCAACATCATCGGTAAAACGAATGTCGTCCAGCACGGCAGCATCAGTCACCAGCATGGCGGTGGTACAACCACCGACAAAGGCAACCTCAGCGAGAAAAGCCTCCCCCAAGCCGTCTGCAACAAACTCTATGAGCTCATAGTTGTGATCCGCGTTTGATGACATGTTATTTCAGCCCCATCCCTGCTTTTAGAATGTTAACTGCCACACCACACTCTCGCGGGCCGCCAAGACGGATCGCATCAGCAAGCGCAAGATAGTGATAAAGGGTTCTGTCCTTCTTTACCGCTTCCGGCACCGTTTTGTAGAGCGGCTCTATCGCCTGACCACGCTCAGTTCCGAGAGCATCAGGCCAAACCGGAATCAGACCGCCAGCGCTCTTGATGCTTTTGGAGAGCGCAGGCGCTGCGAAGCCTGTTGGAATACCGCGAACCATTGCGCCCGGCTTCACGGGGAAAAAGTACTTCAGAGCATGCTCGGTGATTTTCAGCAGCTCTCGCCGATTAACTTTCGGAAGCCCCGTGTCGTAATCATTGGTGAGCATTCCGGACTCGCGACACCTAGCTATGGAGTTTGAAACCTCGCTTTTGCTTAGCCCAAGAGACGCGGACAACGCACGCAACGAGTAGCCTTCACTCCAGCTCGCCAGCGGCGGAGAAGGTACGGGGTCCGACCAACCTTCCCACCCATCCTCGTCGTCCAAGGGCGAGTCGAACTCCTGGCGGTGGAATACAGTTTCTTCACCATCAGCGGGGTAGGTGACTAGCGGCTGCCCCACTCGCCCTCCTGCCGTCATTCGATGTATCTGCTGCGGCTTTAACAAACCCTCAACCGTGTTCGAATTCGACTCAGATTCCATCACCCCATAAAGATTTTCTTCTTGGGCGTGCAGACTGGCCATCTTGAACAGAAGAAAAATATCTTGACTCTTCATAAAGCCAAAAACCTCAAGTGTCCACATTCCATAAAACGTGGACACTTGTCTCATTGTAAATATTAAGCCGTCAAGACCTTTCGCGATTTAATCTGGGATCTCGCTATGAGCAGGAAAGAAGAGTCTCCTAGGCGACGCTGGCAAAAAGCAGTCTACGCGCGACTGGAAGGACTCATCAGTGCCTGCGCGATTTCCTTGAACTCAATTCAGCGGGCCAATCTCTGGCGTTTAACTCTCAACGCAAAGCAGCCCTAACCTACGTTGACCTCGACCAATCGCAAAGGGGATGACGGCACGTCCAGCATGTACTGCCTGGTCACCATCTCCGCCGTAAGCCCGGCAGCCGTCAGCACCCGCCTCCAAGTACTATAGTCCAGCAAATTGATCGCTCTCTGTACGAGCATGGGCGACTCCATTGGGATCAACTCGTCAAACTCCTCATGCTTCGTGAAGCCCTTGCGATTGAGGTAGGTGAAGCCGGATTTAGCCTGCTCGGCTGTGAGCAGATCAAGCGTGTGAGCCCTAAAGATAAGCGCCTTGAAGCTTACCTTCCAACGAAGCTTCATATCCTTGAGCGCTGGCCAATTAAGGTACTTGCCTCGCATCGGAGGAAATTCTGATGCAAAGCTTACCCGGGGCATCAACAAGGCACTGGCAAACTGGTTAGCCTGATCCTCAGTGAGGCGGCAGCCGGTCTCAATCCCCTGATGCATTACCAAATGGCCCATCTCATGAGCAAGGTCGAAACGTTGCCGGCATGGATTGACCTTGGCGGTGTTCCTGACGATCAACGGCCGTTTGTTGGATAACGAAAACGCATCGACCTTGTCATCGGCTTCCGCTAGGTTAACGACCAATACTCCAACCTTCTCTGCCAGCTTTGTCACGCTGGACAAGGGACCGACTCCCAGGCCCTGTTCACGTCGAAATTTTTCAGCTACCTGTTCGATTTTGCTGACACCGGATACCGGCTCTTCAAGCATGCTGAAACTCAGTGCAGGAAAAGCAACCTCCTTATCCAACTCGTCGATCAAAAGCTCAAACATCTCGACCTGAGCTGCAATGGTCTTTTTTAGCGTCTGCGAAGAAGATCGCACGCTTCGAAAATGGCATTGTTCCAACTCCACCGAACCGCGTCGTGGCGAAAAGAAAAAGCTCTCGCGCACGCCCAAGGCCTCAGATAGCTGGGCGAGTTGGGTGCTCGAAGGTATCGCATTAACTTCCAGCTTATGCGCGTATTGCCGAGTAACGCCCAGGAGCTCTCCGATATCAGCGAGCGAACGCCCCGCCGCGCATCGCGCGAGGCGGAGTTTGTCGGGCGAAAATTCGTCGCCAAAAGGCAAAAAACCTGTTCTGTCATTCATTTATTGGATCAGCATCTCGTGTTGCGTTCTGGTCGGCATCTTTGTCCCGACGAGCGACTAACGCCTCCTCGATTTCCACCTCTTGTGGAAGCTCGGTGGTACGAGGAGCAAACAGAGGCACGTAATCATGCACCCACTTACAGACGAGGCTGCGGTTGGTATCGAACCCCAGAATCGAAGCCGTTAGCTTGGGCCCGTCGAAGTTGCCGTCGCTATCTACATACAAACGCCAGGTAATGTTTTTGTCGATCGCGGGCCCGAGCAGGCTAGCTTGGTAGAGTTCAACGCGATTGGACTGAAGTCGGTAGCCTTTCTTCCTGATCTCGGGATCGTCCATCACCACCTGCATGAGCACGCCGTTCACGCTAAGCGTGAAGTCCATAGTGCGATTGGTAAGCATCAGCCATGGAAGGGTGGAATCGCGGTGTAGACGTTTGAATCGGCCGTGGACGCGACCATACGGGAGTGTTCCCATCGTCCAATTGGTGTCATCTTCTGTGGAGGTGACTTCCAACGCACGGTAAGCAGCGTCTAGAACGTTATTGCAGACTAGCTCAATGTATTCCTGCTTGAGTTTCGGTTCCAGCTCACTCGGGTGTTGGATCGGGGGCATATGGCCTCTCCATAAAAGCGTGCAAAACATAGATACTGTCAACCAACATTTTTGTGCAAATCACCAACTTTGTCAACCTAGTGATTTATCCGGCGCCGGTGGTTGTTCTAGAAGCTTTTGTGCCCTGGTGCAGGACAGGACTGCCATCATCCTGCTACCACACAGTCAATTGCTCAGCTACGATGGGTCTGCCCGGCAAGTGAACATTTGCCCGCTCTGCGTACGTCCGCGCTGTTCGCAGGTAAATAAAAAGCCAAGAAAGGATTCTAAGTTGAAACTTCAGCACGTCCGCATCTGCGGCTTCCAATCTTTCGGGGCAGAGCCGGTCACCATAGATCTCGAAAATCTCACATTCCTTATTGGCCCGAATGGCTCGGGGAAGACCGCGACACTACAGGCACTCTGTCGGCTTTTTTCTTTCGATCCCAATCAAAGGCGACTGCGTAAATCCGATTTCTCCGTCCCCCACGACGAGGAGCAGGCACCTGACGAAAGAACTCTGTGGATCGAAGCTGAATTTACATTCCCAGAGTTGGATGACGATGCGGGTGAGCATCCGACCATCCCTTGTCACTTTGGGCACATGCGACTGGATGATCCAGACGGGGTGCCTCGCGTAAGGTATCGGCTAGATGCTTCGATCGGCGTTGATGATGAGATCGAGCAAAGTCTTCGCTACGTCCTGGATGTCGATGAAGAAGATGATCCAGTAGATACCGTCCCTGTGCCTCGGGATGAGCGGAACTTTATCCAGGTGCACTACCTTCCGGCTCGTCGTGATCCCGCAGACCATATCGCGTATGGTGCGAACGCATTGCTTGGTCGCCTGCTGCGAGCGGTTAACTGGTCAGCCCAGCGCGATACTATCAAGCAGTTGACCACAGACATATCGGAAAGCCTAACCGACAACGAGTCGGTTCTGAATCTCAGTGCAGGGCTGTCCAAGACTTGGAAGGAGCTCCATAAAGGGCAGTTCTTCGCGAGCCCAAGTGTGACGTTCATTGCCAACGAAATTGAGTCACTGCTCCGACATCTGTCCGTATCTTTTTCGCCAGGCCACGGTGAGCAGATGGTCGATTTTTCAAGGCTTAGCGATGGTCAGAAATCGATGCTGTATCTGTCATTGGTTTTGTCATCACAGGCTATAGGACGGGCAGTGCTAAATGGCGATGATCAGTCCTTCGACTCGGATAAGCTAAGACCGGCGGTCTTCACGATTGTAGCCCTTGAGGAGCCCGAAAACAGCTTATCCCCCCACTATCTGGGTCGGATAGTTTCCTCGTTAAAAACACTAGTGGGCAGCCCAGGATTCGCTGACTCGCAAGCATTGATTGCCACCCATGCCCCGTCGATGTTGCGACGTGTCGAGCCATCTGCGATCAGGTACCTGCGGCTGGATGAAACGCGGAGCACGGTAGTGACCAAAATCAAAATGCCGCCCAACAAAAAAGGCGAGGCGTACAAGTTCGTAAGAGAGGCGATCCAGGCTCTACCCTGAAGTGTACTTCTCACGTTTGGTGATATTAGGGGAAGGTGATAGCGAGGAGATCGTGCTGCCTCGCTTGCTCGCAGCCAAAGGGTTACTAGTAGATGAAGCGGCTATTTCGATTGCGCCGTTAGGCGGCCGCCATATCAACCATTTTTGGAGACTTCTCAGCGGCCTGAAGATCCCTTACGTTACTCTTCTTGATCTTGACGTGGCACGGTTTGGTGGAGGTTGGGGGAGGATCAAGTATGTCGCTACTGAGCTCAAGGAGCACCGGCCAAATGAGCTTTACTTGCCGGAGGATCAGCTGGCAACGCTACCAAAATGGAACAATGCCACTCATAAGATTCTGAAGGTAGAAAAAGATCCGCAATACAGATCTTACATTGGTGACCTTGAGCCGATGGGGGTGTTTTTTTCGGCGCCAATGGACCTCGACTTTTCGATGCTCAAAGCTTTCCCTGAGGCTTACGGCTTGACGGCCGATAAGCTGCTTCCCCCGAAACTTGCCCAGGTCAAGTCCGTGCTAGGTGATAGCCATTTTGACGCCAAGCAGTACTCACTGACTGAGCGTAAGCACTTCATTGCGTATCACAAGCTTTTCAAACTCGATAGCAAACCCAAGTCACATATTGAAGCGCTTTCGCAACTGACCGATAAGCAGCTCAAGGACTCTATGCCTGCATCCTTAGAACGCTTGGCAGATTTCGTAATAGCCAAAGTCGAGGCGCTCCAGGAATGATCCTGATCGAAGATTGGACGCCCTCTGAAGGCATAGTGCTCGAACCGAATGCCACAACAGCGGTGAGGGAGCTCAAGCGTTGCGTTGCACTCACTGCTGGCCCAGGTTCAGGGAAATCCGAGTTGCTCGCACAGCGGGCCGATTTTTTGCTGACGACAGGAACATGCCGCTACCCGAAAAGAATTTTGGCCATCGCCTTCAAGGTCGACGCGAGCAACAACTTGAAAGAGCGAGTCTGGAAAAGATGTGGGGCTGAGTACGCTAATCGGTTCGATAGCTACACGTTTCACGGTTTCGCTAAACGGATCATTGAGCGCTTTCGGCCGGTTCTCACTGGTGATGACGCACTGGATGCCGGATTCCAAGTTGTGCCCAAGGGAAAGGCCCATCCTGTTCAGACCGAGTTTGGTCTTCTTATTCCACTGGCCATCAAGATCCTTGATGCTTATCCGATGGCTGTGAATGCCCTAAGGCAGACCTACAGCGATGTGTTTCTTGATGAGTTCCAAGACTGCACGAACGAGCAATACGCGCTGGTCAGCAAGATCTTCGCAAGTACAACGCGGCGAGTCACCGCAGTAGGTGATGTAAAGCAGAAAATTATGGGGTGGGCGGGTGCGCTTGATGGCGTATTTGGCAAATTTGAAAGTGACTTCTCTGCAACTCATCTCAACATTTACCGCAATTTTCGTTCGCAGCCACGGCTTCTACGTTTGCAAAACGAGATAGTCAAAGTCCTCGATCCAGGCTCTGAAATGCCAGAAAGCCTGCTTGAAGGAGAAGGCGGGGAGATCCATGCCCAAGCTTTCGACAACTGCACAGAAGAAGCCGCTAGCTTGGCAGCGCAAATCAACACTTGGATCAACGTGGAGGGTTTAGCTCCTTCTGAGGTCGCGGTTCTTGTGAGAAGCCAACCTGAGGCCTATACCACCCGGTTGGCAGTGGCACTCGACGCAATGGGCATATCACACCGTAACGAGAACCAGATGCAGGACCTAGCCACCGAGCCTATGGCAATGGTGATTGTGGACTACTTGCTATGCCTTTACGGTTCGCGAGAGCCCAGGGCGTGGACGAGGTTAATGCGCCGGATCATTCCTTCGGACGATGACGAGCAGGCCGGCGCCGTGCGCACCAACTGGAACAGATTCATCAAAGAGGCTCGTAAGTCAGCGGCCGAGGATTTGGCCAAGAACTGCTATGCACAGCGGTGGAGTCTTTTAAAGGAGTTCCTGTCAATGGTTGGTGTGAGTTTGCTCACGAGCCTTTCCAATGACTACGAGTCGAGGGATCGACTGAAGGAAGTCATCCGAGATATTAAAAAGCACATTGATGCCGCCTTAGAGCAGGAGCCCGACTTGATTCAGGCTCTGTCCCAACTGTCAGACGACCAGTCGATCCGGATCCTCACGGTTCACAAGAGCAAGGGTTTGGAGTTTGACTCTGTGATTTTGCTTGGTGTGGAAGAACAGGCCTATTGGGGCAATGACACTCATGAAACCCGTTGTACGTTTTTTGTCGGAGTGTCACGTGCCAAAAGGAGGCTGGTGGTAACCACGGCCCAAACCAGGGACAACCTCAGTAACATAAGCAGCTGGCGCTATAAGCGGAGCCCTCAAGCTGAGTTTATGACGTATATCTCAGAATGGCGGAGTGAAGTCCGTTAAAACAAGCATTCTACTCTCAAAGCCCTGCTTCAAGTACAGGCTTTTTGGATGTAAGAGCTGGTTGGGTTCGGGCAAAAGTTACATCCACGGCCACGACCGGTGTAACCCGACCAACACCAAATTTAATGCTATCGGCTAAGCGCGTTCTTCAACCCCAATAGTTCGGAAGGCCAAGCTGCCACAACTAACAACTGAAAAAATCAAAACTACTAACGCACTCAATCAAACAAAGGCCTATTTTCGGGCGAGATGACCACATCAGCTAACGTGATACTTTTTATTGGCTGATCGTACAATAAAAAATCTTGTATATCCAACGCTGCAAGCTCATAGCGATCAAATTGATTCAGCATCACATCTTCACGCAACTCCATAAGAAGTCGCCCCAGAACGTTCGCACCTACCAAGTTATGGTGTTCCGACGGTGAAGCCCCCCAGAACCTATCCTTTGAGGACTGTTCCACAATAGGAAGACTCTTTGTTTTTAGCAGCAGCTTTGAAAAATTATCCCAGTTCTGAAGAAGCTTTGCGCGCAAGCACCATCTCATAATCCTGACTCGTGTTCTCAGCCAATCCGGCCTAGAGTCGGAACGGTATGGCTTTGAACGCATTTTTGCGGTCATGGGGCTAGTTTGCGCAATTATCAGACGCTGAACGTCAGGGAGATGAGGAAAACGACACGCCTGATAAAGCGCTTCTGAAGTGAGAATTTTTTGGCCATTGACAAACAGGGGGAAGCCACCGGCCATATTGGAAAGTCCGCCAAACTCCTCGTTGGTTTTCAGGAACACTATGCTTTCGCTACGTTCGTACTCCCGTATGGCTACCTTCCCCATCTGATTCTACCTACCCCATTGTCTATTAAATGCCGCATCTGCGTTCGTCGAACGAGGAAATAAAGGATACCATGGATCCCCTACCCATAAAGCAAGCGGAGCATTATTAGGGCAATTTCGATAAGTAACAAACATTGATCCAAACCCAAGCATATCAAGGGTATTATAACCAAGCGGTCTATGTCTGGCTGGTAGATTTGGACAAATCGTTCTAATCTTGGCACCAGCTATTAAGAACTGCTGCTCGATTAAATCGCGGCCTGCAGCTGATGAAAATATTGCATGCCCTCCCCTGCTATTGCCGGCCCTAAACGCTGGCGGATGCGCCATATCTGCAATATAAGCCGTAACATCATCATCATCGGGCGCACTTTTAGGTCTTAATACATCTGTAATAGAGTTATGGTAGAGCCTATCCTCAAACTCAATAACGTACTTCCAGAAATAATTAATATTTTTTCCCGACGCTCTTATTACCTGATCAAGCCTCCGCCCAACATTATATTTCCCGTAGGAGTGCAACGCAATAGCTACAATGTACAACTGAGCATTCTGCGGCGCAGGGCCATTTATCCAAGATGTAAGATCTGTAAGCAATCTATTTCCGGAAAAAACAGCATCATCTAAATAAAAATAACAACTCGAGTCATCCGAATTAACTTCAACCTCCTCACCAAGTTCCTCTTCCACCAACCTTGAAAACATATCAACAAGATCTCGCTGGCTATTACCACCTTGTTGAATATCGAGGAGGGAAGCTTCAGACCAGAAGCCGGTTGCGTCATCACCGATAAAGTCATCGTCATAAATCAATCCTGAAAAAGTTTCCTCTATCTCACTTTTGGAGAAGTAGGTTTCTTTAAGGATGTGTACCGTTTCCCGCAGAACGTCTAGCTGCACGTCCTCATCGAACTGTGCTAGCCAACGTTCTACATGCGCCTCATCCGGCTCATTGATACTACCCTGCTTGTAGTCGAGCATGATTGCTAACAATTCAGCTACCAACCTCTGGCGTTCTGGCATAGCGGTCCCTCCCTGGTGCAATTAGAACAACAACGAGAAACCATATTGCCACCATGCGATTTTGAGGGATAGTGCTCCGGTATTTGACCAAAGCAAACGTCATAGCAGGAGGGCTCAACATGCTTGGGATTGAGGTCGCACAAATCTAAATCAGGAACGCGCTGCTCCTCCCTCCGGCTGGCGAGCTCGGTGAGGTTTTTCTGCGAAAGGGCTGGACCGACAGGCCTGAGGTTTAGAGGGGGCTGAATTTCCCATTGCACTGCCAAGGTCCATACCGGCAGCTTGTGTCGCTTCATCCCCTGGAAAGCGTCCATAGCTTAAAGCCCCAGGAACAAGCGTAGTGAAATCCCTGTGATCCAAGTTGAGGCTGGTCCGCAGCATAAACAGTACAAACACGGTACAGTACTCAGCTTAGGCAACCTTCTCAAAATTACGCTCAACACCAGAAAATACGGGGGCCCCAGCTATGCCAAGCTACGTTCACCTACGAACACTTTCTCTAGGCATAGCAGCTCGCCCAGCAACTCATAATCCCTTGGTCGTAGGTTCGAGTCCTACTGGGCCCACCATCTTGAAAGCCGCGCATTGCGCGGCTTTCGTCGTTTCTGGTCTCAGGCTTTTCCCGTTACAAGCCTGTAACATGCCCCCAACCGCCCCCCATCCCGGAGCCCCCTTGGCCACCCTAGACGAAATCGACCGCCAACTCATCGCTGCGCTGCAACTTAACGCACGCGAAAGCGTGGCCATGCTCGCTCGCCAGCTCGGCATCGCGCGCACTACGGTCACCTCTCGCCTGGCGCGGCTGGAGAAAACCCAGGTGATCACCGGTTACGGTGTCCGCCTCAGTCAACGTGTCGCCGACGGTGGTTTGCAGGCCTATGTAGGTATCACCGTACAACCACGCTCCGGCAAGGAAGTGCTGCGCAAACTCAGCGCCATGGCCCAGGTGCAGCAACTCTGCGCCGTCAGCGGCGAATTCGATTACGTGGCCTGGCTGCGCACCGATTCGCCCGAGCAACTCGACCAACTGCTCGATCAGATCGGCAGTGTCGACGGCGTTGAAAAAACCACCACGTCGATCATCCTCAGCAACAAACTGGATCGCGCACAACCAATCTGATCGATCGACTCGTCATATTGACTAAAACAAGCTCAATATGACGACACATTGCGTCTTATTAATGACCTCTGCGCTCCCTAAACTGGCTGCCATCTTTTCCTATACTCAGCGGGTCGCTTCCCGTCGAGTCGTCAACAAGGTCAGCCATGAGCATTCCGTCCAGCACCCTCAGCAAGACCATTCGCCACCCTGCCGACGGTAAAAAACCGATCACTATCTTCGGCCCGGATTTTCCGTTTGCCTTTGATGACTGGATCGAGCATCCGGCGGGCCTGGGCAGCATTCCTGCTGCCAATCACGGGGCCGAGGTGGCGATTGTCGGCGCGGGGATTGCCGGGTTGGTCGCGGCCTATGAGCTGATGAAGCTGGGTCTGAAACCGGTGGTGTACGAAGCCTCGAAAATGGGCGGCCGTTTGCGCTCCCAGGCGTTTGAAGGCGCCGAGGGCATCATTGCGGAGCTGGGCGGCATGCGGTTTCCGGTGTCGTCCACAGCGTTCTATCACTATGTGGACAAGCTGGGACTGGAAACCAAACCGTTTCCCAATCCGCTGACGCCAGCCTCCGGCAGCACAGTGATTGATCTGGAAGGCGAGACTTACTACGCGCAGAAGCTCTCGGACTTGCCGGTGCTGTTCCAGGAAGTGGCCGACGCCTGGGCCGATGCCCTGGAGGCCGGTTCGCAGTTCGGCGATATCCAGCAGGCCATCCGCGACCGCGATGTGCCGCGTCTGAAAACGCTGTGGAACAAGCTGGTGCCTCTGTGGGACGACCGCACTTTCTATGACTTCGTGGCCACCTCGAAGGCGTTCGCCAAGTTGTCGTTCCAGCATCGCGAAGTGTTTGGCCAGGTGGGTTTCGGCACCGGCGGCTGGGACTCGGACTTCCCCAACTCGATGCTGGAGATCTTTCGCGTGGTGATGACCAACTGCGACGATCACCAGCACCTGGTGGTCGGCGGCGTGGCGCAGGTGCCCATGGGCATCTGGCGCCATGTGCCGGAGCGTTGCGCCCACTGGCCGGCCGGCACCAGCCTCAGCTCATTGCACTGCGGCGCGCCACGCGCCGGGGTCAAGCGCATTGCCCATGCGGCGGACGGCCGTTTCGCAGTTACCGACAATTACGGCGACACCCGCGAATACGCTGCGGTGCTCACCACCTGCCAGAGCTGGCTGCTGACCACACAGATCGAATGCGACGAAACCCTATTCTCGCAAAAGATGTGGATGGCCCTGGACCGTACGCGCTACATGCAGTCGTCGAAAACCTTCGTGATGGTCGACCGCCCGTTCTGGAAGGACAAGGACCCGGAAACCGGCCGCGACCTGATGAGCATGACCCTCACCGACCGCCTGACCCGTGGCACTTACCTGTTCGACAATGGCGACGACAAGCCGGGCGTCATCTGTCTGTCGTACTCGTGGATGAGCGACGCGCTGAAAATGCTGCCGCAGCCCATCGATAAACGGGTGAAACTGGCGCTGGACGCCCTGAACAAGATTTACCCGAAAGTCGACATAAAGGCGCGCATCATCGGCGATCCGATCACCGTGTCCTGGGAAGCCGACCCGCATTTTCTCGGTGCCTTCAAGGGCGCATTGCCCGGCCACTATCGCTACAACCAGCGGATGTATGCGCACTTCATGCAGAAGGACATGCCCGCCGAGCAGCGTGGGATTTTCATTGCCGGCGACGATGTGTCCTGGACGCCTGCGTGGGTCGAAGGCGCGGTGCAAACCTCCCTCAACGCGGTGTGGGGCATCATGAATCACTTTGGTGGCGGCACTCACCCCGAGAACCCGGGACCGGGTGATGTGTTCGATGAAATCGGGCCGATTGCCCTGCCTGAATAACTGCCCGACTCAAGGAGCTGCGTCATGCGTGTCGCCCTGTATCAATGCCCGCCGCTGCCGCTGGACGTGGCCGGCAACCTCAAGCGCCTGCACCAGGTGGCGCAAGAGGCCGCCGGCGCCGATGTGCTGGTGCTGCCGGAGATGTTTCTCAGCGGCTACAACATTGGCCTCGAAGCGGCAGGTGCCTTGGCCGAGGCGCAGGACGGGGATTCTGCCCAGGCCATTGCCGAGATTGCGCGAAACGCCGGCTTGGCGATTGTGTACGGCTACCCGGAGCGCGCCGAAGATGGGCAAGTCTATAACGCTGTGCAGTTGATCGACGCGCAAGGTCAGCGCCTGTGCAATTACCGCAAGACGCACCTGTTCGGCGACCTCGACCGTTCGATGTTCAGCGCCGGCGGCGATGATTTTCCGCTGGTCGAACTTAACGGCTGGAAGCTGGGGCTGCTGATTTGCTATGACTTGGAGTTCCCGGAAAACACCCGGCGCCTGGCCCTGGCCGGTGCCGAGCTGATCCTGGTGCCCACGGCCAACATGGTGCCGTTCGACTTTGTGGCTGACGTCACCGTGCGGGCGCGCGCCTTCGAGAACCAGTGCTACGTGGCCTACGCCAATTATTGCGGGCATGAAGGTGAGATCCAGTATTGCGGGCAAAGCAGCATCGCCGCGCCGGACGGTCAGCGCGTCGCCCAGGCGGGATTGGACGAAGCCTTGATCGTCGGGGCGCTGGATCGCCAATCGATCCTCGCTGCCCGCGCCGCCAACCACTATTTGCAAGACCGCCGCCCGGAACTGTACGGCGCGCTGCACAAGCCCTGATCCAGCGGGTTTGTTAGCATAGGCACTTCCCTCGCTTCGGAAGTGCCCATGCCTGCGCCGGCCCAATCTCATCCCATCCACCTGACCTTGGCCAACGGCCTGCGCGTCTCGTTGCGCCATGCACCGCGCTTGAAGCGTTGCGCTGCAGCCTTGCGCGTGGCTGCCGGTAGCCATGATGTGCCGTTGGTCTGGCCTGGGCTGGCGCATTTTCTTGAGCATTTGTTGTTCCTGGGGACCGAGCGTTTTCCTGCAAGCGATGGGCTGATGGCTTACGTGCAGCGTCATGGTGGTCAGGTCAATGCCAGCACCCGCGAACGCGCCACCGACTTCTTCTTTGAGCTACCGGTCTCGACCTTTGCCGATGGGTTGGAACGGCTGGCAGACATGCTTACCCACCCTCGGCTGACAAGCGAAGACCAACTGCGCGAACGGGAAGTGCTGCATGCGGAGTTTATCGCCTGGTCCCAGGATGCGGCTGCGCAACAGCAAGTGGCGCTTTTGCAGGGCCTGGCGGCCGATCATCCGTTGCGGGGCTTTCACGCAGGCAATCGCGACAGCCTGCCGGTGGAAAGCGAGGCGTTTCAACAGGCCTTGCGGGCATTCCATGAGCATTTTTATCAAAGCGGGCAGATGACCTTGAGCCTTGCAGGCCCACAGCCGTTGGCAGAACTGGAGGCGTTGGCGCAACGCTTCAGCGACGCCCTGGCTTCAGGCCCCCTGCACCCGCAAACCTTGCCGCCGCCATTGATGCCCGGCCAGGCGCAGAGCTATCAACACCTGGCCGGCAATCACTTGCATCAGGTCATTTGCTGCGAAGCCCCTCGCGAAGCACTGGAATTTCTATGTACCTGGCTCAACGCTTCGGCACCGGGCGGGCTGCTGGCTGAACTGAAAACGCAGCAACTGGCCACCGCGCTGCACGCCTCGGTGCCGTACGACTTTGCGGGGCAGGCGCTGCTGGTTATCGACTTCACCGTCGAGACTCAAGAAACAGCGCAGATCGAGACACTGCTGTACGACTGGCTGAGCTTTTTTGCCCACAGTGACTGGACCTCCCTGCGCGAAGAATTCGCCCTGTTGGCCGCTCGTCAACAGCAGACCCAGGGCGCACTGGCGCTGGCCCGCAATCACGGCGAAGCACTGTCGGAACCTGCGGTCGCAGCACTCAAGGCCATGCTCGACTCATTGCACCTGCCCGTGTCCCGACACGGGTGGCAGCCTGCTCCCAACAATCCCTTCCTGCGCCCCCCTGTCAAGGAAGAGCGCGCAGGCCTGATTCGCGGCCAGACCAGCGCCCATCGCGGGTTGCGCACCTTTGCCCAGGATCGTTCACGGGGCCGCAAGGACGCATCGGCGCTGACCTTCAGCCATGCGCTGGCCGATGACAGTGATGAAGGCGCGTTGTATCTGCAGTGGCGCTTCAACGCGCCCGCCCCCGAGCTGGACAGTACGCTGCAGACATTGCGCGAAAATGCCGGTCAGGCCGGTGTCGAATTGTCTTTCGAGGCTACGAGCAATGACTGGCGGGTGAAGATGATCGGTCTTCAACAGCCAATGCCTGCGGTGCTCGAAGCCTTGGCCCATGCGCTGAACCAGCCGCAAGCGCCAGCTCCCGCGCCGGTGCCGATGATCGCCATTCGGGCACTGCTCAAGGCGCTGCCTGAGTGCTGTGCCAACGCGACCGGCGCCGATGAGACGCCAGCGTCATGGTCCGACGCTCGCTGGCAAGGCTTGGGCATAGGGCTGACAGCCATGTGCGAGACCGCGATCAAAGCGGCCGCCGCGCGCTTGCCTGGACAACCCGCGATCATCGATCACGACGTTGCAGATCTTGCCGGCCAACACCTTTGGCACGCAGTAAAAACCGACACGAGCGAAGCCGCCCTGCTGCTGTTCTGCCCCACACCGAGCGGATCCCTGGCCGATGAAGCCGCCTGGCGCCTGCTCGGTCACCTGCTGCAAGCCCCCTTCTACCAACGCCTGCGCGTCGAGCTGCAATTGGGCTACGCGATCTTCAGCTGCGTCCGACAGATCAACGGACAAACCGGACTGCTGTTGGGTGTGCAATCGCCCACGGCGTCATTGGAAGACATCGTCGGGCACCTGCAAACCTTCCTCCAGCAGTTGCCGACGTTGATCGAGCGCAGCGACGAGTTGGGCAACCAGCCCTTGGCCGAACAATTCGCCCTACAGGCGCTGCCCACCGCGCAAGCTGCAGAGCTGCTGTGGCACGCGCACCTGGCAGGCCACCCGTCGGATTACCTGCTGCAACTGCAACAACGGATTCTGGCGTGCACCCGGGGCGACCTGCTGCACGCCGCCCGGCAGTTGCAAAATGCAGCGGGTGGCTGGCGCTATGTCGCCAATGGCCCACGTATGATCGACTGAACAGCGATCATTGCTGCCTTTGCAAAAGGCTTTTTCCATCAAGACAGCGCTAACTTGAAAAGAATTGCGTAACATTCACACGCACACATCTGAACATCTCCGACAGGAGATGGACTATATGTATTACACATCCCATCCCTACGTAGGAGTAAGAACATGACCTGGTCCAAACCTGCTTACACTGATCTGCGCATTGGTTTCGAAGTCACCATGTACTTCGCCAGCCGTTAATCCGCTGGGTAATACAACGCCTCGGTTCGCCCGGGGCGTTTTTGTTTTGAGCTTTGTTTGATGGAGCGACCATGTTTGTCCAGATTCTAGGTTCCGCCGCCGGCGGTGGTTTCCCGCAGTGGAACTGCAACTGCGTGAACTGCGCAGGTTTTCGCGACGGCAGCCTGCGCGCCCACGCGCGCACCCAGTCATCCATTGCAATCTCCGACGATGGTGTGAATTGGGTACTGTGCAACGCCTCACCGGATATTCGCGCGCAGTTGCAAGGCTTTGCGCCGATGCAACCCGGACGGGCGCTGCGGGATACCGGCATCAGCGCGATCATCCTGATGGACAGCCAGATCGACCACACCACCGGCCTGCTGAGCCTGCGCGAAGGTTGCCCGCACCAGGTGTGGTGCACCGACATGGTCCATGAAGACCTGAGCACCGGTTTCCCGCTGTTCACCATGCTTACCCACTGGAACGGCGGCCTGACCTGGAACCGCATCGAACTGGACGCCAGCTTCACCATCCCGGCCTGCCCCAATCTGCGCTTTACCCCGCTGCCGCTGCGTAGCGCCGCGCCGCCCTATTCGCCGCATCGCTTCGACCCGCATCCGGGTGACAACATCGGCCTGATCGTCGAAGACCTGCGCACCGGCGGCAAGCTGTTCTACGCCCCAGGCCTGGGCAAGGTCGACGCGCCATTGCTGGAGATCATGGCCGGCAGCGACTGCCTGCTGGTGGACGGCACGATGTGGGACGACGATGAGATGCAGCGCCGCGGCGTCGGCACACGCACCGGTCGCGAGATGGGCCACCTGGCGCAGAACGGCCCCGGCGGCATGCTGGAAGTGCTGGAACAATTGCCCGAGCAGCGCAAGGTGCTGATCCACATCAACAACACCAATCCGATCCTCGATGAGGACTCACCCGAACGCGCGGAACTGGTGCGGCGCAATGTCGAAGTGGCTTACGACGGCATGAGCATTGAATTGTAGGAGCTATCGAAATGACTGACACAGCCCTGACCACCGCCGAATTTGAAGCAGCCCTGCGCGCCAAGGGTGACTTCTACCATATCCATCACCCTTACCACGTGGCGATGTACGAAGGTCGCGCCAGCCGCGAGCAAATTCAGGGCTGGGTCGCCAACCGCTTCTACTATCAGGTGAACATTCCCCTGAAAGACGCCGCGATCCTGGCCAACTGCCCCGACCGCGAAATCCGCCGCGAGTGGATCCAGCGCCTGCTCGACCATGACGGTGCGCCGGGTGAGGACGGCGGCATCGAAGCCTGGCTGCGCCTGGGCCAGGCGGTGGGCCTGGACCCCGACCAGTTGCGCTCCCAGGAACTGGTGCTGCCCGGCGTGCGCTTTGCGGTGGACGCCTACGTCAACTTCGCCCGCCGCGCCGGCTGGCAGGAAGCCGCCAGCAGTTCGTTGACCGAGCTGTTCGCGCCGCAGATCCACCAGTCGCGCCTCGACAGCTGGCCCCAGCATTACCCCTGGATCGATCCGGCCGGCTATGAGTATTTCCGTACCCGCCTGGGCCAGGCGCGCCGCGATGTGGAGCACGGTCTGGCGATCACGCTACAGCATTACACCACCCGTGCAGGCCAGGAACGCATGCTGGAAATCCTGCAGTTCAAACTCGACATTCTGTGGAGCATGCTCGACGCCATGAGCATGGCCTACGAACTCAAACGCCCGCCGTATCACAGCGTGACCGAGCAGCGGGTCTGGCATAAAGGGATCACCCTATGAGCTTTGATCGCAGCAAAAAACCCGTGTGGCGCCAAGGCTATCGCTACCAGTATGAGCCTGCGCAAAAAGGCCATGTGCTGCTGTACCCGGAAGGCATGATCAAGCTCAACGAAAGCGCCGCGCTGATTGGCGGCTTGATTGATGGCGAGCGCGATGTGGCGGCCATCATCGCCGAGCTGGACCGGCAATTTCCCGGCGTGCCTGAACTCGGTGAAGACATTGAGCAATTCATGGAGGTCGCCCGTGCTGAGCACTGGATCGAACTTGCCTGAAAAGCCGCCTGTCGGCCTGCCATTATGGCTGCTCGCCGAGCTGACCTACCGCTGCCCGTTGCAGTGCCCGTATTGCTCCAACCCGCTGGATTTTGCCGAGCAGGGCAAGGAGCTGACTACCGAGCAGTGGATAAAGGTATTTCGCGAAGCTCGCGAGATGGGGGCCGCGCAGCTGGGGTTTTCCGGCGGCGAACCGCTGGTGCGTCAGGACCTCGCCGAACTCATCAGCGAGGCGCGCAAGCTTGGGTTCTACACCAACCTGATCACCTCCGGCATCGGCCTCACCGAACAGAAGATCAGCGACTTCAAGAAAGCCGGCCTGGACCATATCCAGATCAGCTTCCAGGCCAGCGACGAGCAGGTGAACAACCTGCTGGCCGGCTCGAAAAAAGCGTTCGCGCAAAAGCTGGAAATGGCTCGCGCGGTGAAGGCCCACGGCTATCCGATGGTGCTTAACTTCGTCACCCATCGGCACAACATCGACAAGATCGACCGCATCATCGAGCTGTGCATTGCGCTGGAGGCGGACTTCGTTGAGCTCGCCACCTGCCAGTTCTATGGCTGGGCGCAGCTCAATCGGGTGGGATTGCTACCGACCCGGGAGCAACTGGTGCGCGCCGAGCGCATCACCAACGAATACCGCGCCAAGCTAGAAGCCGAGGGCCATCCCTGCAAGCTGATCTTCGTGACTCCGGATTATTACGAGGAGCGGCCCAAGGCCTGCATGAACGGCTGGGGCAGCATCTTCCTGACCGTCACACCGGACGGCACTGCCCTGCCCTGCCATGGCGCGAGGCAAATGCCGGTGCAATTCCCCAATGTGCGCGACCACAGCATGCAGCACATCTGGTATGACTCGTTCGGCTTCAATCGTTTTCGTGGCTATGACTGGATGCCCGAGCCGTGCCGTTCATGCGATGAAAAGGAAAAGGACTTCGGCGGCTGCCGCTGTCAGGCGTTCATGCTAACGGGGGATGCCAGCAATGCCGACCCGGTGTGCAGCAAGTCCGAGCACCACGGCATCATCCTGCAGGCAAGGGAAGAAGCCGAGCACGCCACTCAGACCATCGAACAACTGGCGTTTCGCAATGAGCGTAATTCACGGCTGATCGCAAAAGGCTGAAGGACCACCATAAGGTCTGAAAATGCGGGAGGGGCTTGCTCCCGATGGCGGTGGCTCAGTCAACAAATCAGTGACCGCTCCACTGCCATCGGGAGCAAGCCCCCTCCTGCATTTGATCTTCAGCGCAACAGACAGGCCTTAACGCTTGGCGATGATGTACACCGCATGGATGATGCCCGGGAAGTAACCGCACAGGGTCAACAGGATGTTCAGCCAGAACGCGCCGCCGAAACCTACTTGCAGGAACACACCCAGTGGCGGCAGCAGAATGGCGATGATGATGCGAATGATATCCATGGGTCAGCTCCAGAAAATCGGCTCGTGCGAGCCGTGTAGCTAATCGACCTTGGGCGTCCGCGAGGGTTCAGTGGTTTCTGGCATTGCGCCATCGTCAGACCCGCCCTGACTTTTTCGCAGGCAAAAGAAAACCCCGCCGAAGCGGGGCTTTGCAGACTGTTTCCCTGACATCCATTTCACTCCGCCATCCTGGCAGAATCCTACGTGTCCATGTTGTTGCTTTGCGCTTCCTGCGCGACGTCCATGTGAAGTAGATTATCGATGGATCCAATTTGGCGATAGAGGACGAATAGCAGTACGTCATGTAAGAGAATGCTTACACGCCTTTTAAAGCCTTAAAATAGTGCCTCATCCAGCAAAAACAATGATTCGCTACCGGCTTTGACCGACGCACTCAGCGAATGAATACGCGGCAGCAGGCGCGCAAAGTAGAAGCGTGCAGTGCCCAGCTTGCTCGCATAAAAGTCTTCGTCGCCTTGTTTGCCCCACGCTGCCTTGGCCATGCGCGCCCACATATAGGCGTAGGCCATATAGCCAAAGGCGTGCAGATATTCCACCGATGCCGCACCGATTTCATTCGGGTTGGTCCTGGCGCGGTCCAGCACCCAGGCGGTCAGCTCATCCAGGTTATCCACGGCCTTGCCGAGCGGCCGGGTGAATTCGCCCAGTTCGGCGCCAGCGGTGGCGATGAACTCGCGCACTTCATCGGCAAACAGCGTGTAGAAAGCGCCACCGCTGCCGACGATCTTGCGCCCCACCAGGTCCAGCGCCTGGATGCCGTTGGTGCCTTCGTAGATCTGGGTGATGCGTACATCACGCACCAGTTGCTCCTGGCCCCACTCGCGAATATAGCCATGGCCGCCAAACACCTGCTGACCCAGCACTGTGGTTTCCAGGCCCAGATCGCTGAGGAATGCCTTCGCCACTGGAGTGAGCAATGCGACGAGGTTGTCGGCACGCTCACGCGCGGCAGCGTCTTCACTGAACTTGGCGATGTCCAACTGCGTCGCCACGTAGGTGGAGAATGCGCGACCGCCTTCGTTCGACGCCTTCATGGTCAGCAGCATGCGACGCACATCGGGGTGCACGATGATCGGGTCGGCCGCTTTGTCTTTGGCCTGGGCGCCGGTTGGCGAACGGCTTTGCAGCCGGTCGCGCGCGTACTCAATCGCGTTCTGATAAGAGCGCTCACCGGAGGCCAGGCCCTGGATGCCCACGCCCAGACGCTCGTAGTTCATCATGGTGAACATTGCCGCCAGGCCACGGTTAGGCTCGCCCACCAGGAACCCCACGGCCCCGTCGAAGTTCATCACGCAGGTGGCGGACGCCTGAATCCCCATCTTGTGTTCGATGGAGCCGCAGCTCACCAGATTACGCGCGCCCAGGCTGCCGTCGGCATTGACCATGAACTTGGGCACCAGAAACAGCGAGATGCCCTTTGGCCCGGCTGGCGCGTCTGGCAGCTTGGCCAGCACCAGGTGAATGATGTTTTCAGTGAGGTCGTGTTCGCCACCGGTGATGAAGATCTTGGTGCCGCTGATGGTGTACGAACCATCCGCCTGCGGCTCGGCCTTGGTGCGAATAATCCCCAGGTCGGTGCCGGCATGGGCTTCGGTCAGGCACATGGAACCTGCCCACTCACCGGAATACATCTTCGGCAGATAAGTGGCCTTGAGCGCTTCGGTGGCGTGGGTGGCGATCGACACGCAGGCACCGGAGGTCAGCATCGGGTACAGGCCAAACGCCAGGCTGGCCGAGTTGATCATCTCTTCAACCTGGGCCGATACCGCTTTGGGCATGCCCATGCCCCCAAAGGCAGGATCGCCGCCAACACCCACCCAGCCGCCTTCGGCATAGGTTTTGTAGGCCTGTGGATAACCGTCCGGGGTAAACACGGCGGTGTCGTCCCAGCGACACCCTTGTTCATCGCCGCCACGGCTGATCGGGGCGATGGATTTGGCGGTGACTTTGCCGGCTTCCTCGAGGATCGCCTCGACGGTTTCGGCGTCGACGCTGTCTGCCAATGCCGGCAATTGGGCCCAGGTAGTGGCGACCTCGAACACTTCGTTGAGGACGAAGCGCATATCACGCAGCGGCGCTTTGTAATCAGCCATGGCAAACCTCGTGAGAACGTAAAAGTGATTCAATGGGATCGGTTTTACAGGCTCCAAGTGTAACCGAACAACTTTTCAAACACATAGCGTCAGTTCGTGACCGCCAAGTATTTCAGAGTCACGCCAAGCCCCTTCCCACACCGTTACAGCGCAAACGCATTCGCCGGCAAACTCATCAGGCAGTCACTCCCTGCCTCCACCGCCGCCCGGTGCATACCCGTACGCGGTAACAGCCGTTTGAAGTAAAAGTCGCACGTCGCCAGCTTGACCTGGGCAAACTCCGCGTCATCCAGCGCCTGCGCCGCAATCGCCATGCGCAGCCACAGGTACGCGAGAATGATGTAGCCGCTGTACATCAGGTAATCCACTGCCGCCGCGCCCACTTCGTCCGGGTTCTTCATTGCCGCCATCCCCACCCTGGTCGTCAACTCGCCCCACTCCTGATTCAACTGATTGAGCAGTGCCACCTGCGCCTTGAGCTGCGGATGCTCGGCGTTCGCCCCACAGAACTTATGCACAATTTTGGTAAACCCGCGCAGCAACTTGCCCTGGCTGCCGAGCACCTTGCGCCCCAGCAGATCGAGGGCCTGGATGCCATTGGTGCCTTCATAAATCGGCGCAATCCGCGCATCGCGCGCCAACTGCTCCATGCCCCATTCACGGATATAGCCGTGCCCGCCAAACACCTGCATGCCGTGGTTGGTCACCTCAAGCCCGGTGTCGGTCATGAAGGCCTTGCAGATCGGCGTGAGGAACGCCAGCAGGTCGTCGGCTTCCTGGCGCGCCGTAGAATCGCTGCTCAGGTGCGCCGTGTCGATCAACTGCGCAGTGAAATAAGTCAGAGCGCGATTGCCTTCGTTAAAGGCTTTCATGGTCAGCAACATGCGCCGCACATCGGCGTGCACGATGATCGGGTCGGCGGCTTTCTCGGGCGCTTTGGCGCCGGTCAGCGAGCGCATTTGCAGGCGGTCATTGGCGTATTTCACCGCCCCCTGGAAGCTCGTCTCGCCATTGCACAGGCCCTGCATCCCGGTGCCCAGGCGCGCGTGATTCATCATGGTGAACATGCAGTTGAGGCCCTTGTTCGCCTCGCCGATCAAAAAACCCCTGGCACCATCGAAATTCAGCACACAGGTGGCGGACGCCTTGATGCCCATCTTGTGTTCGATAGACCCGCAATGCACCGCATTGCGCTCGCCCGAATCAGCGTGAAACTTGGGCACGATAAACAAGGAGATGCCCTTGGTGCCCGCAGGCGCGTCCGGCAACTTGGCCAGCACCAGGTGGATGATATTGGCGCTCAGGTCGTGCTCGCCGGCAGAGATGAAAATCTTGCTGCCAGTGACCGCATAGCTGCCATCCGCCTGGGGCACGGCGCGGGTCTTGATCAGGCCCAGGTCGGTGCCGCAATGGGCTTCGGTGAGGCACATGGTGCCGGTCCATTCCCCGGCGGTGAGTTTGCTCAGGAACGTGGCTTTCTGTTCTTCGGTGCCGTGGGCATGGATCGCCGACATCGCGCCGTGGGTGAGGCCGGGGTACATGCCCCAGGATGTGTTGCTGGAACCGATCATCTCGCTCAGCACCAGGCCCAGTGACTGCGGCAAACCCTGGCCACCGTAGGCCGGGTCCGCCGCCACGCCATGCCAGCCGCCTTCCACATACTGGGCGAAGGCGTCCTTGAACCCCTTGGGCGTGGTGACCACCCCGTTGTCAAAGTGGCAGCCTTCCTCATCGCCGCTGCGGTTGAGCGGCGCGAGTACGTTTTCGCAGAATTTCGCGCCTTCTTCGAGGATCGCGCTGACCATGTCCGGGCTGGCGTCGGTCGCGCCCAGGGCGGCGTAATGGCTGTGGAAGTCGAACACGTTGTCGATCAGAAAGCGCATGTCGCGCAGGGGAGCTTTGTATTCAGGCATGACAGTTTCTCCGGCAGCAGATGGTTTCAACCTACTGCTGGCCGCTGCCGCGAACAATCACTGTAGCGCCGCTGAATACAGCGCCATTACTCAACCCGCAGCGCGCTCCATGCGTACCGCGCCGCGCCGGTTCTGCCCGGCCGCCACCACGCAGTTACGCCCGGCGCCCTTGGCCGCGTACAGCGCCTGGTCGGCGGATTTGAGCACTTCTTCGGGCGTGCGTTGCTCGGCCTGGCGTTCGGCCACGCCGATGCTGACGGTCACCGACACACTCGACGCGCCGCTGTCCGCGCGGCGCTGGCGGCCCTGTTGATCGTCGTTGGGCCGATCAGGGTTGCGCAGCTTGATGTCGTAATGGGCGACGATCTCGCGAATTTCCTCCAGGTGCGGCAAGCACTCGTCCAGGGTCTTGCCGGCAAACACCACGGCGAATTCTTCACCGCCGTAGCGATAGGCTCGCCCGCCGCCGTTGACCTTCGACAGCTTGCTCGCCACCAGGCGCAGCACCTGGTCGCCCACATCGTGCCCGTGGGTGTCGTTGAAGCGCTTGAAGTGATCGACGTCGGTCATTGCCAGCACATAGTTGCGCCCCAGGCGCTGCATGCGCTCGTTCAGCGCGCGGCGCCCCGGCAGGCCGGTCAGTTCATCGCGAAACGCCATCTGATAGGCCTCATGTGCGACGCCGGCTGCGATCATCAGCATCACCTGACTGCACATGATGTTCAGGGTAAACGGCAGGATGAACGTTTGCGGCAGCATCCAGAACAGCCCCAGCAACCCCACCAGTTGCGCTGCATGCAAGGGGCGCGGCTGATACCAGTACTGGGCGGCCAGGGTGACGAAGCCCACCAGGAACATCGGGTACGCCAACTGGATCAGGCTCATCCAGGTGCCATGCAGCATTGGCCAGCGAATCTCCGCCAGCCAGTCCAGCAGCCCCTGGGGATAACGCTGTTCAAGCGCCAGCGCAACGCTGCCCAGCGCCAGCAACACTGCGCAGCGTGCGATGAAATCGCGAAACAGGTGGGTCTTTTCCTGCCACAGCGCGTAAATGCTGAACAGCAACGGCAGCAACAGGCAACACAGATGAAACACCACCGCCGCGTCTGCGCGCACGCGGCCGTTGTCACGGTAGAAGTCGGTCTGGGTGTCGAGCAGGAAATACACGATGTACACGGTGATCATCAGGAACAGCTCGCGCTGGCGGCGATAAACCGCGCAGTACGCGCCGCCCAGCAGCAGCACCAGGGTCGGCAGCACGTTGAACAGCGAAGTGAAGAACACATTGAGGTCCTTCAGGTACGCAGCCGAAAGCCCCGCCAGCAACAGCAGCAATGAGGGCAGAAAGTGACTGAAGCGCACTGCGGACACGCGTGACAAGGGTTGAGCTCCGACCCGCAAATGGAGGATGGCATCGAGACACGGCGGCGACAGTTAATCACACTCTGCGGCGCACGCATCAAATTGCCATCACTTTAACGGCAGAAGGTCCCAATCCCTGAGCGCGACTCCGTACTTTTGTGTTCAACATCAATCGAATGTGGAGGGGGCTTGTTTCCTCCCACAAAAAAACCGCCGCCCCTGAGGGCGGCGGTTTCAGAACACTTCGAAGGCTTAGTAAGCCAGGCCGAAGTGTTCTTCTTTCATGTCCATCAGGTTGTTGGCGCCCGACAGCATGGTGGCCACGTGGGTACGGGTACGCGGCAGGATGCGCTGGAAGTAGAAGCGCGCGGTCTGCAGCTTGGCGGTGTAGAACGCCTCGTCGCTGGTGCCGGCCGCCAGTTTCTCAGCCGCCACTCGCGCCATGTCGGCCCAGAAGTAGGCCAGGCACGCGTAACCGGAATACATCAAGTAGTCCACCGAAGCGGCGCCGACTTCTTCACGGTCTTTCATCGCGGCCATGCCGACCTTCATGGTCAACTCGCCCCACTCCTTGTTCAGCGCCGCCAGCGGCGTCACGAACTCTTGCACCGCCTCAACACCTTCGTTGGCCTGGCAGAACTTGTGCACGATCTTGGTGAAGCCCTTGAGCGCTTCGCCCTGGGTCATCAGCACTTTACGGCCGAGCAGGTCCAGCGCCTGGATACCGGTGGTGCCTTCGTACAGCATCGAAATGCGGCTGTCGCGCACGTTCTGCTCCATGCCCCACTCGGCGATAAAGCCGTGGCCGCCGTAGATCTGCACGCCGTGGTTGGCCGATTCAAAACCGACTTCGGTCATGAACGCCTTGGCGATCGGCGTCATGAAGGCCAGCAGGCCGTCAGCCTGTTTTTTGGCTTCGTCGTCGGTGCCGTATTTAACGATGTCGACCTGCTTGGCGGTGAAGTACACCATCGCGCGGTTGCCTTCGGCGAAGGCTTTCATGGTCAGCAGCATGCGGCGCACGTCGGGGTGCACGATGATCGGGTCGGCAGCCTTTTCCGGCGCTTTCGGGCCGGTGAGGGAACGCATCTGCAGGCGATCACGGGCGTATTTCAAGCCACCCTGGAAGCCGATTTCGGCGTGGGCCAGGCCTTGCAGCGCGGTGCCCAGGCGAGCGGTGTTCATAAAGGTGAACATGCAGTTCAGGCCTTTGTTCGCCGGGCCGATCAGGTAACCGGTGGCCGCGTCGAAGTTCATCACGCAGGTGGCGTTGCCGTGGATGCCCATCTTGTGTTCCAGGGAGCCACAGCTCACTGCGTTGCGCGCGCCGATGGCGCCGTCTGCATCTGGAATGAACTTGGGCACGATAAACAGCGAGATGCCTTTGGTGCCGGCCGGTGCGTCCGGCAGGCGGGCCAGTACGATGTGGACGATGTTGTCGGCCATGTCGTGTTCACCGGCCGAGATGAAGATCTTGGTGCCCGAGACTTTGTACGAACCATCGGCCTGAGGCTCGGCCTTGGTGCGCAGCATGCCCAGGTCGGTGCCGCAATGCGGCTCGGTCAGGCACATGGTGCCGGTCCACTCGCCCGACACCAGTTTGGTCAGGTAAGCCTCTTGCTGCTCGGGAGTGCCGTGCTCGGAGATGGTGTTCATCGCACCATGGGACAGGCCCGGGTACATGCCCCACGACCAGTTGGCCTCGCCAACCATTTCGCTCACCGCCAGGCCCAGGGATTCCGGCAGGCCCTGGCCACCGTGCTCCACATCGTGGGCCAGGCTCGGCCAGCCGCCTTCGACGAACTGCTTGTAGGCTTGCTTGAAACCGGTCGGGGTCTTAACGCCTGACTCGCTCCAGGTGCAGCCTTCGATGTCGCCTACGCGGTTCAGCGGGGCCAGCACCTGCTCACAGAACTTGGCGCCTTCTTCGAGGATGGCGTCAACCATGTCCGGCGTAGCGTCCTGGCAAGCCGGCAGGCTTTGATAGTGCGCTTCATAGCCGAGCAGTTCGTCACGAACGAAGCGAATATCACGCAAGGGGGCCTTGTAGTCAGGCATAGCGATAAACCTCTGCTGATAAATCTGGGATGAACAAACCGCGCGGAAGTGCCAGGGCGGTCAAACAGGTGTTTGAAACATACGTTTACGACCTGGGGTTGTCAAGGGTCGTCCGGGCACCGTTTGTCTTGACGCACCTAAGGGCCAGGCACAACAAAGCGCACGCAAAGCCACTGCGTCAAATTGAGTGTAGAGATGATCAGGATAAAACCGCGCCAAATGTAAGAGGGGGCTTGCTCCCGATGGCGATACATCAGTCGTACATCCAGTGACTGACCCACCGCTATCGGGAGCAAGCCCCCTCTCAGCTGTTCAACGACTAGGCGTAAGTGTCGATCAGGCTGCCCAGCATTTCATCCGAGGCCTTGGCGACTTTGACGCCCAACTCTACTTGAAATTTACCCTGGGCCATTTCAACCATGTTGCTCGCCGAATTGGTTGCCTGGGCACGGTCGTTGGCTTGCAGACGGTCGCTTTGCGCGGCCGAAGGCTGAGTGGCGGCGGCGCTGGCGATCTTGCCGGCGGCCTGGTCGACACGGCTTTGCCCGGTCTGAATGCTGCTCAGTCCCGAGTAAAACGCGCTGCTTCCAGAGATTTCCATGGCGTAGGCCTGCCTTTAGAGAATCATGAAGCTGAATTGAAGCAGACAACCTGGCAAAAGGCCCGCTAAAAACACTAATGGCACAATGCCTGTCGATAGCCAAAATCAGTCAAGCTGGTGCAGATGCAGGTAGCTGGCGACCGCTTCAGCCCCGGCGTGCGTGAGTTTCGGCACGCGTCCCAGGCAAGGCGCCGGCAGGCGCTCGGCCAGGGTGGCGAGGTTTTCTTCCAGACGGGAGGTCGCCGGGTCGATGATATTGGCCACCCACCCCGCCAGCGTCAAACCGTCCCGCGCAATTGCTTCGGCCGTCAGCAGCGCATGGCTGATGCAGCCAAGACGCACGCCCACCACCAGAATCACCGGCAGCTTGAGCGCCATGGCCAGGTCCGAGAGGCTTTCCTGGTCCGCCAGGGGTACGCGCCAGCCGCCCGCGCCTTCGATCAAGGTGAAATCCGCCTGTCGCGCAAGGATTTGCTGCATCGGCCCGAGCAACGACGGCACCGTCAATGCCACACCCGCCTCGCGCGCTGCCAGATGCGGCGCGATGGCCGGCTCGAAAGCCACCGGGTTGACCTCGGCATAGCTCAGCGGCACGGAACATTCGGCCAGCAACGCCAGGGCATCGGCATTGCGCAAGCCTTCGTCCGTGACCTCACAACCCGACGCCACCGGCTTGCCCGCAGCGGTGCTTTTACCGGCCCGGCGCGCGGCATGCAGCAGGTCGGCGGCGACGGTGGTCTTGCCGACATCGGTGTCGGTGCCGGTGATGAAATACGCAGCGCTCATCGAGGTTTCTCCAGTACGGCGTACACCACTTGATAAGTGGCTGGCAGGCCAGGGGCCTGACGAAACTGCTCATAAGCGTCCACCAGCGCAACCATCCGCGCGCGGCCGGTCAGGCCGCCCGGACGGCCCGGGTTCAGGTTATGTGCCCCCAGGGCCTTCAGTTCGTGGGTCAGGCTGCGCACATCCGGGTAGTGCAATACATGGGGGCGCCGCTCCAGGCTCACCACCCGCAAGCCGCTGGCCGCACACAAGCGTTGATAGGCTTCGAACGGGCGGAAGCGATTCACATGAACCATACCATCGGCCGCGCGCCAGCTTTCGCGCAGCTCATCAAGCGTGCCCACGCATAAGCTGGAAAACGCCAGCACACCGCCCGGTTGCAGCACGCGCGATGCCTCACCGAGCACCGCCTCGAAATTGCCACACCATTGCACCGCAAGGCTGGAGAAGAGCAGCTGCACGCTGTCAGCCTTGAGCGGCAAGCGTTCGGCATCACCAGCGATAAAGTGAGAGGCGCCACCCAGCGGCCGCGCGTGATTGAGCATGCCTTGGGCAATGTCCAGCGCGACGCCTTCGCTGGCAGGCCACCGCTCGCCCAGCACACGGCTGAAATAGCCGGTGCCGCAGCCCATGTCCAGCCAGTGTTGTGACGCGCAGGCAGACGGCACACGGGCCAGCAGCGCATGCCCTACCGCACGCTGCAGCTCGGCCACGCTGTCGTAGCTGGCTGCGGCGCGGGAAAAAGAGGCCGCGACCTGGCGCTTGTCCGGCAACGCGCCCGGCAAGGCAGGATGGGAGAGATCAGTCATCAACGCACTCGTGTAAAAAAGCCTGGATGGCCGCCGCGACACCGTGGGGGTCCTCCAGAAAAAGCGTGACCGGCCTGTTCAATCAGGCCGATTTCCACATCGGGGAGCAACGCCAGCAATTGGCCGGCGGCTTCGGCGGGCACCAGTTCGTCAAGGCCGGCAAACAGATGCAACTGCGGCCCGCGAAACCCCTGCAGGGCGGCGCGGGTGTCCATTTGGGCGAGCAGCTCCAGGCCCGGCATCAGCGCACCGGGGGCACTATGCGGCGCGCCGCTGACCAACAAGCGCGACAACCCGCGAGGATCCGCGCAGCCCTTGGCACACAACAGGCCAAAGCGCTTGAGGGTGACCTGGGAGTCGGCGTGGCAGCCAGCGAGAAACGCATCGAACGTCTCGACGGGCATGCCGTGAGGCCAGCCGTCGTGGGCGACAAAACACGGGTTGCTCGCCAGCGTCAGCAGGCCGCAGCAGCGCTCACCGCGCCGCGCCGCCAGTTCCGAGGCGAGCATGCCGCCCAGGGACCAGCCGCCCAGCCAAGCGTTGTCCGGCAGCGTGGCATCGAGTTCGTCCAGCCATTCGTCGAGGTTGCTGGACGCCAGCGTCGGCAGCGGCTCGACCTGTACCTGCAGATGGGCGTTCAGGCCCCGCAGGGCGTCGGCCAGCGGTTCCAGCGGCGACACGCCAAGGCCCCAGCCGGGCAGCAGAATCAGGTGGTCACGCATGCTCGGCTTCCAGGCAGAAACACGCCTCCAATGCATTCAGCAGCTGTTGCACCTGCGCCTCGCTGTGGGCTGCCGTCAACGTCACGCGCAACCGGGCGCTGCCGGCGGGCACGGTGGGTGGGCGAATGGCGGTCACCATGATGCCGCGCTCGCGCAGCCGCTGCGACAGGCGCATGGCCTTGGCGCTGTCGCCAATCAGGATCGGCTGGATCGGCGTGAAACTGTCCATCAGCGCCAGGCCCATCTGCTCGGCGCCCCGGCGGAACTGGCGGATCAGCCCGTTGAGGTGCTCACGCCGCCAATGCTCGGTGCGCAGCAGCTCAAGGCTTTTAAGCGTGGCGCAGGCCAGCGCCGGGGGTTGGCTGGTGGTGTAGATATACGGCCGGGCGAACTGGATCAGGCTTTCGATCAGTTCCTCACTGCCCGCCACAAACGCGCCTGCGGTACCGAACGCCTTGCCCAGGGTGCCGACCAGCACCGGCACGTCCTCCTGGCTCAAGCCGAAATGCTCAACGATGCCACCACCAGTGGCGCCCAGCGGACCAAAGCCATGGGCGTCGTCCACCATCAACCAGGCACCTTTGGCGCGGGTTGCACGGGCCAGCGCTGGCAGGTCGGCCAAGTCGCCGTCCATGCTGAACACGCCATCGGTGACCACCAGCGTATTGCCGGTGGCTTTCTCCAGGCGCTTGGTCAGGCTCTGGGCATCGTTGTGCAGGTAGCGATTGAAGCGCGCGCCGGACAACAGACCGGCATCCAGCAGCGAGGCATGGTTGAGACGGTCCTCAAGCACTGTATCGCCCTGCCCCACCAACGCCGTGACCGCGCCGAGGTTGGCCATGTAGCCGGTGGTAAACAACAGCGCGCGTGGGCGACCAGTAAGGTCGGCCAGCGCTTCTTCCAGTTCATGGTGCGGCGTGGCATGGCCCACCACCAGGTGCGAAGCGCCTCCGCCCACGCCCCAGCGCGATGCACCGGCGCGCCAGGCTTCGATCACCTGCGGGTGATTGGCCAGACCCAGGTAGTCGTTGTTGCAAAAGGCAAGCAACGGCTGACTGTCGACAACCACCTGCGGCCCTTGCGGGCTCTGCAGCAACGGGCGCTGGCGGTAAAGGTGTTCGGCACGGCGGGCAGCAAGGCGCGCGGCAAGATCGAAGGACATTAGGCCTCGGTTTATCAGATTCAACTCGGCCAAAACTGTGGGAGGGAGCTTGCTCCCGATAGCGGTGTATCAGTCAATGCATGTACCGACTGACACGCCCTCATCGGGAGCAAGCCCCCTCCCACACTGGTCTCTCATTTCAATCAATCAAACAGCAGCGTTATAGAACTGCTCGCTGCTCTTGTGCTCCACCAGCGCCTGCTCAATCGCCGCCTGGTGCACCTCATCGGCGTGCTCTTCACGGGCCTCCGGCAAAATCCCCAGGCGCGAGAACAGCTGCATGTCCTTGTCCGCCTGCGGGTTGGCGGTGGTCAGCAGCTTGTCGCCGTAGAAGATCGAGTTGGCACCGGCAAAAAACGCCAGCGCCTGCATCTGCTCGTTCATCGCCTCACGGCCGGCCGACAGCCGCACATGGGACTGCGGCATCAGGATGCGGGCCACGGCGAGCATGCGGATGAAATCGAACGGGTCGATGTCCTCGGCGTTTTCCAGCGGTGTGCCGGCCACTTTCACCAGCATGTTGATCGGCACCGACTCCGGATGCTCCGGCAGGTTGGCCAGCTGGATCAGCAGGTTGGCGCGGTCGTCGAGGGACTCGCCCATGCCGAGGATGCCGCCGGAACAGATTTTCATCCCCGAATCGCGCACGTAGGCCAGGGTTTGCAGGCGCTCGCCGTAGGTGCGGGTGGTGATGATGCTGCCGTAGAACTCCGGCGACGTATCCAGGTTGTGGTTGTAGTAATCGAGGCCGGCCTGGGCCAGCGCTTCGGTCTGGTCCTGATCGAGACGGCCGAGGGTCATGCAGGTTTCCAGACCCATGGCCTTTACGCCCTTGACCATCTCCAGCACGTAAGGCATGTCCTTGGCAGACGGGTGTTTCCACGCCGCGCCCATGCAGAAGCGGGTCGACCCGATCGCCTTGGCGCGGGCGGCCTCTTCGAGGACCTTCTGCACTTCCATCAGCTTTTCTTTTTCCAGGCCGGTGTTGTAGTGGCCCGACTGCGGACAATATTTGCAATCTTCCGGGCAGGCGCCGGTTTTGATCGACAGCAGGGTCGACACCTGCACGCGGTTGGCGTCGAAATGCGCACGGTGCACGGTCTGCGCCTGGAACAACAGGTCATTGAACGGCTGCACGAACAGTGCTTTGACTTCGGCCAAAGACCAGTCGTGACGAAGAGTGGCAGTGAGGCTGGCGCTCATGGGCGATTCCTTGATTATGCTTGGGCAGACGCTGCGGGAAGGGCAATACCCACAGGCACGACACGGATGCTCGGCATATTTAAGGAAGATTCATGCACTGTCAACTTAACCTCAAACACGAAGTTTACATCTGGCTAAAAAACAACCAAACCTGTTTAGTCTGCGATGAAGCGACCCAATCCATCGATTGTGTGTGCAACGCCTGCGAAACCGAGCTGCCCTGGCTGATGGACGCGTGCGAAGTCTGCGCCCTGCCCCTGCCGATGGACGGCCTGATATGCGGCCAATGCCACACGCAACCGCCTGCATTTAAACAAGTGATCGCGCCCTGGACCTTCAGCTTTCCCGTCGACACCCTGATCAGCCGCTTCAAGCACCAGGCCCGCTGGCCCCTCGGGCACATGCTGGGGCGCTTGCTCGGGGTCTATCTGCAGCACCGCTTCGACACCACCGGACTCACGCGCCCCGACTGCCTGCTGCCGGTGCCCATGGCGCCCAGGCGCCTGCGCGAGCGCGGCTACAACCAGGCGCTGATGCTGGCGCGCTGGCTCAGCAGCGATCTCGACATCCCCTGCGACCCCTACCTGCTGCTGCGGCCCTTCGAGACCGTGGCCCAGCAGGACCTCGACGCCAAAACCCGCAAACGCAATCTGCTGCGCGCCTTCACCCTGGCCCCCGGCGCCCAGGTGCAAGGCCGTCACCTGGCGCTGGTGGACGACGTCCTCACCACCGGCGCCACCGCCCACAGCCTGGCGCGGCTGTTGATGGGCGCAGGCGCACGCCAGGTCGACGTGTACTGCCTGGCCCGCACGCCCAAGCCCGGAGCTTGACTCTCATGCGCCACGGCGGCAACGTCCGCTCATCCCACTGCAGTGTGTGCCCATGTCTCTGCCCACCCCCCTCAGCCAGCACATCATCCGCCGTCCGCAACGCATTGCCCTGCTCGGGCACATTGCCGAGCAGGGCTCCATCACCCGCGCCGCCAAAGCGGCCGGCTTAAGTTACAAGGCCGCCTGGGACGCAATTGATGAACTCAATAACCTCGCGCAAAAGCCGTTGGTGGAACGCAGCGTCGGCGGCAAGGGCGGTGGCGGCGCCAGGCTGACGCTTGAAGGCGAGCGCGTGTTGCGCCTCTATCAGCGCTTGCAGGCCTTGCAGGCCGAAGTGCTCGGTTCGGACGAGGCCGCCCGCGACTTCAACCTGCTGGGACGCTTGATGTTGCGCACCAGCGCGCGCAACCAGTTGCACGGCCAGGTCATCGCTATCCAGGCCCAGGGCCGTAACGACCTGATCCGCCTGGAACTGCCCGGCGGGCTGACCCTCGACGCGCGCATCACCCACGACAGCACACAACGGCTGGAGCTGGAGCCAGGCATGGAAGTGGTGGCCCTGATCAAGGCCGGTTGGCTGGAACTGTTGGCAACGGACCACGCCGCAACACCTGGACACAATTGCCTGAGCGGCAAAATCGACACGATTCTCGACGCCGACGGCGGCCCCAGCGAAGTGCGCATCATCCTGCCCAATGGCCCGGTGTTGTGCGCGCTGGCGCAGCCCGCCGCGCTCAAGGCCCTTGATGCCGTCGAAGGCCAGCCGATCCAAGTGCAGTTCGCGCCCGGCAATGTCCTGCTCGGCACGCCCGCGTAGGCGCTGACCGTCTTCAACCTGCAACAATTTCGTCACGCGTGCTCCTTAAGGTGTCTGCAAAAACCGCTGGGAGCCTGCAATGAACCTATTAGAAGAAAACCAAGCCACCGACCTTGAGCAAATGGTGGGCCTCACCCGTCGCCGCTTTATCGGCGCCGGCGCCCTGTGTGGGGCCGCGATGTTCCTCGGCGGCAACCTGCTCAGCCGCAGCGCCCTCGCGGTCAACGCCGCCTCCGCCAGCCCGCTGCTGGGCTTTGCCGGCATCGCCGCCGATACCCGCGACACCATCACCCTGCCGCCGGGTTACAGCGCTTCGGTGCTGATCAGTTGGGGCCAGCCGCTGAGCAGGCACGCGCCGGCGTTCGACGCGTCCGGCAACGGCAGCGCCAAGGCCCAGGAACAGCAGTTCGGCGACAACAACGACGGCATGAGCCTGTTCGCCTTTCCCGGCGACGACAACCGCGCGCTGCTGGCGATCAACAACGAGTACACCAACTACCGCTACCTCTACGCCCACGGCGGCGCGCCGCAGTCGGCCGAAGACGTGCGCAAGGCCTTGGCCAGCGAAGGCGTGTCGGTGATCGAGGTACGGCGCAGCGGCGACACTTGGCAGTTCGTTCAGGACTCGCGCTACAACCGACGCATCCACGGCAATTCGCCGATCCGCCTGAGCGGCCCCGCCGCCGGCCACGCCTGGCTGAAAACCAGCGCCGACAACACCGGCAAAAAAGTCCTCGGCACCTTCCAGAACTGCGCCAACGGCAAGACTCCGTGGGGCACGTACCTGACCTGCGAAGAAAACTTCACCGACTGTTTCGGCAGCAGCAACCCGCAGCAGAGCTTCGATGCCGCGCAAAAACGCTACGGCGTGGTTGCCGCCAGCAAAGAGATCAACTGGCACCCCCATGACCCGCGTTTCGACATGGCTAAAAACCCCAACGAACTCAATCGCCACGGCTGGGTGGTGGAGATCGACCCGTTCGACCCGCAATCCACCCCGGTCAAGCGCACTGCCCTGGGCCGCTTCAAGCACGAAAACGCGGCCCTGGCCGAAACCCGCGATGGCCGCGCCGTGGTGTATATGGGCGACGACGAGCGCGGCGAATTCATCTACAAATTCATCAGCCGCGACCCGATCATCCACGATAACCCCAAGGCCAACAGAGACCTGCTCGACCACGGCACCTTGTACGTGGCGATCTTCGACGCGGGCGATGGCGATGCGGATCATCCAAGGGGCAAGGGCCAATGGGTCGAGCTGACCCACGGTAAAAACGGCATCGACGCCAGCACCGGGTTTGCCAGCCAGGCCGAAGTGCTGATCCACGCACGCCTGGCCGCCAGCATCGTCAAGGCTACGCGCATGGATCGCCCGGAATGGATCGTGGTGAGCCCCACGGACGGCCAGGTCTACTGCACCCTCACCAACAACGCCAAGCGCGGCGAAGACGGCCAGCCGGTGGGCGGGCCCAACCCGCGCGAGAAAAACGTGTATGGCCAGATCCTGCGCTGGAAGGCCGACGCCGATAACCATGGCAGCAGCACATTCAGCTGGGACCTGTTTGTGGTAGCCGGCAACCCCGGCGTGCACGCCGGCCAGCCCAAGGGCGGTTCGTCCAACATCAACCCGCAGAACATGTTCAACAGCCCCGATGGCCTGGGGTTCGACAAGGCCGGGCGCTTGTGGATCCTCACCGATGGTGACTACAGCAATGCCGGCGATTTTGCCGGCATGGGCAATAACCAGATGCTCTGCGCCGACCCGAGTACCGGCGAGATCCGGCGCTTCATGGTCGGGCCGGTGGCATGCGAGGTGACGGGCATCAGCTTTTCGCCGGATCAGAAGACACTGTTCGTGGGGATCCAGCATCCAGGCGAAACCGGCGGCTCGACCTGGCCGGAGCATCTGCCCAATGGCAAGCCGCGGTCCTCCGTGGTCGCGATCCGGCGCGACGATGGGGGCATTGTCGGCGCCTGACCGCTACAGCCGCCTACCTTGATTTCAGCCAACCCAAAAACCCTGTGGCGACACCTCTGTGGCGAGCTCGCCACAGAGGTGTCGCCACAGACAACCACCTATCCCAGTCCCGGTGCGCTACCATACGAGGCCCGACGCGGCGCCCTGCTGCGCGCAGGAGTTCGCATGGCCCACCCGTTTGAAACGCTCACCCCCGACCTGGTCCTCGACGCCGTCGAAAGCATCGGTTTCCTTAGCGATGCGCGCGTGCTGGCGCTCAACAGCTACGAAAACCGCGTGTATCAGGTGGGCATCGAAGACAGCGAGCCGCTGATCGCCAAGTTCTATCGGCCGCAGCGCTGGACCAGCGAGGCGATCCTCGAGGAACACCGCTTCACCTTCGAGCTGGCCGAGTGCGACGTCCCGGTGGTTGCGCCGATGATCCACAACGGCGAAAGCCTGTTCGAACACGCCGGGTTCCGCTTCACGCTGTTTCCACGCCGGGGTGGCCGCGCGCCGGAGCCGGGCAACCTTGATCAACTGCACCGCCTTGGGCAACTGCTCGGCCGCTTGCATGCGGTGGGCTCAACCCGCCCGTTCGAACACCGCGAAGCCCTGGGTGTGAAGAACTTCGGCCACGACTCCCTCACCACCCTGCTCGAAGGCAACTTCATCCCCAAAAGCCTGCTGCCCGCCTACGAGTCGGTCGCCCGCGACCTGCTCAAGCGCGTGGAAGAGGTGTACAAGGCCACGCCGCACAAGAACATCCGCATGCACGGCGATTGCCACCCCGGCAACATGATGTGCCGTGACGAAATGTTCCACATCGTCGACCTGGACGACTGCCGCATGGGCCCGGCGGTGCAGGACCTGTGGATGATGCTCGCCGGTGATCGACAGGAATGCCTGGGGCAATTGTCGGAATTGATGGATGGCTATCAGGAATTCCATGACTTCGACCCGCGCGAACTGGCGCTGATCGAACCGCTGCGCGCCCTGCGCCTGATGCACTACAGCGCCTGGCTGGCCCGGCGCTGGGACGACCCGGCGTTCCCCCACAGTTTCCCGTGGTTCGGCAGCGAGCGTTATTGGGGCGATCAGGTGCTGGCGTTGCGCGAGCAGCTGTCGGCGCTCAACGAAGAACCCCTGAAGCTGTTTTAACAGGTGGAGGGGGCTTGCTCCCTCCCACCTAAAGCAAAGCCAATCCCCCAGGCTGACAAATATCCTTACAATCACGCCTTTGTCAGTTGCCCGAGCAAGGATTCCGCATGCACGCCGCCAACCCCCGCAAGGGGTACATCCTGGGCCTTAGCGCCTACATCATTTGGGGCCTGTTCCCGCTCTACTTCAAAGCCATCGCCAGCGTGCCCGCCGCCGAGATCATCGTGCACCGGGTGTTGTGGTCGGCACTGTTCGGCGGTTTGTTGCTGATGGTGTGGAAACACCCGGGCTGGTGGCGCGAGCTACGCGACAACCCCAGGCGCCTGGCGATCCTGGCCCTCAGTGGTTCGTTGATTGCGGCCAACTGGCTGACTTATGTGTGGTCGGTGAACAGCGGGCGCATGCTCGAAGCGAGCCTGGGTTACTACATCAACCCGCTGGTGAATGTGCTGCTGGGCATGCTGATCCTCGGCGAGCGCCTGCGCCGCCTGCAATGGGTGGCCGTGGGCCTGGCGACGGTGGGTGTGGCGCAGCAGGTGTGGCAGGTCGGCAGTTTGCCGTGGGTGTCGCTGGTGCTAGCGCTGACCTTCGGTTTCTACGGGCTGATCCGCAAGCAGGCGCCGGTCAAGGCGCTGCCGGGGCTGGTGGTGGAAACCTGGATGCTGGTGCCGATTGCCGTGGCGTGGTTGCTGTTCAATCCTTCGGCCCACAGCGCGCAGATGGCATTCTGGAGCACATCCGAAGCCTGGTGGCTGGTCGCGGCCGGTCCGGTCACGCTGGTGCCGCTGGTGTGTTTCAACGCCGCCGCACGGCATCTGCCCTATACCACCTTGGGGTTTTTGCAGTACATAGCGCCCACTCTGGTGCTGCTCCAGGCCGTGCTGCTGTTCGGCGAGCACCTGGCGCCGGCCACGCTGATCGCCTTCGCGTTCATCTGGGCCGGGCTGGCGGTGTACAGCGTGGATATCGGGTTGAACGCGCGCAAACGCTGATCACTCCTCGCTGCGCAGCTCCACCATCAAGTCATCGGCGAGTGTTTCCAGGGATTCCTGCAGGGTTTCCAGGGACAAGCCGGACGGCACCTGCAGCAGGGCTTCGGCGCTGAACAGCGGGTCGCCACTCATGGGCGCCGGGCGCACATCGGTGCTCAGGCGCTCCAGGTTGACGCCCTCGCGGCTTAGCAACGCCGTAATCTCACGCACGATGCCCGCGCGGTCATTGCCCAGCAGCGTCATCACAATCGACTTGGACGTCGACGCCTGCCCGCTGCTGCCCTCGCCCACCAGCACACGAATGCCATGGGTGGACAGGTCCTCCAGCGCGCCCACCAGCGCCTGTCGGCTCTCGGCCGGCACGCTCACTCGCAGAATCCCGGCAAACTGCCCGGCCATATGGGCCATGCGGCTTTCCAGCCAGTTGCCACCATGGGCGGCAATGTTCTGCGCGATGCGTTCGACGAGGCCGGGTTTGTCGGCGGCGATAATTGTGAGTACAAGATGGTCCATGGCGAAGCCCTCTGGAAATCAATCTACAAGGTGGACCCGCAGGCCCTCGAAAACAAATCGTGTACCATTTTTATTTTTATCTGGAACAATCCAACGGTTTCTTGAGAACATCCGGCTCTTCGCTGTGACCGCATGACCAAAACGGGTCGCCAAACGACCTGTTTAGTCTGATGTCCACAAGCACAAATCATCATGTAGTATGCCCAACCGTGCACTACATAATGATCATCAGATAAAGCGCATAAGCTCCGCAGAGTGAGGCAAGCAATGACTGAACACGTTCAAGTCGGTGGCCTGCAGGTCGCCAAAGTCCTGTTCGACTTCGTCAACAACGAAGCGATTCCCGGCACCGGCCTCACGGCCGAGCAGTTCTGGGCCGGCGCCGACCAGGTCATTCACGACCTCGCGCCGAAGAACAAGGCCCTGCTCGCCAAACGCGACGATTTTCAGGCGCAGATCGACGCCTGGCACCAGGCTCAAGCCGGCCAGGCCCACGACGCGGTGGCCTATAAAGCCTTCCTGCAAGACATCGGCTACCTGCTGCCGGAAGTCGCAGACTTCCAGGCCACCACTGAAAACGTCGACGACGAAATCGCCCGTATGGCCGGCCCGCAGCTGGTGGTGCCGGTGATGAACGCGCGCTTTGCCCTCAACGCCTCCAACGCCCGCTGGGGCTCGCTGTACGACGCGCTCTATGGCACCGACGCCATCAGCGAAGCCGACGGCGCCGAGAAGGGCAAGGGCTACAACAAGGTGCGTGGCGACAAGGTCATCGCCTTCGCCCGCGCCTTCCTTGACCAGGCCGCGCCACTCAGCGCCGGCAGCCATGCCGAGTCCACCGGCTACAAGATCGTCGATGGCGTGCTCATCGTGGCCCTTAAAGGCGGCAGCAACAGCGGCCTGCGCGACGATGCCCAACTCATCGGGTTCCAGGGCCCGGCAGCCGAGCCGATTGCGATCCTGCTGAAAAACAACGGCCTGCATTTCGAAATCCAGATCGACGCCAACACCCCGGTTGGCCAGACCGATGCCGCCGGCATCAAAGACATCCTGATGGAAGCCGCACTCACCACCATCATGGACTGCGAAGACTCCGTCGCCGCCGTCGATGCCGACGATAAAGTGGTGATCTACCGCAACTGGCTCGGCCTGATGAAGGGCGACCTGGCTGAAGAAGTCGCCAAGGGCGGTACCACCTTCACCCGCACCATGAACCCCGACCGCGTCTACACCGGCGTGCACGGCGAAGACGTGACGCTGCACGGCCGTTCGCTGCTGTT
Organism: Pseudomonas trivialis; assembly: GCF_036864995.1. Taxonomy (NCBI): domain Bacteria; kingdom Pseudomonadati; phylum Pseudomonadota; class Gammaproteobacteria; order Pseudomonadales; family Pseudomonadaceae; genus Pseudomonas; species Pseudomonas trivialis. The sequence continues at coordinate 4,970,263 of NZ_CP142151.1, forward strand.
CGTGCGCAACGTGGGTCACCTGATGACCATCGACGCGATCCTCGATAAACACGGCAACGAAGTGCCCGAAGGTATTCTCGACGGCCTGCTCACCAGCCTGGCGGCGATCCACAGCCTCAACGGCAACAGCAGCCGCAGCAACAGCCGTACCGGCTCGGTGTACATCGTCAAACCGAAGATGCACGGCCCTGAAGAAGCCGCGTTCACCAACGAGCTGTTCGGTCGCATCGAAGACGTGCTGAACCTGCCACGCAACACCCTCAAGGTCGGGATCATGGACGAGGAGCGCCGCACCACGGTCAACCTCAAGGCCTGCATCCAGGCGGCCAGCGAGCGCGTGGTGTTCATCAACACCGGCTTTCTCGACCGCACCGGCGATGAAATCCACACCTCCATGGAAGCCGGCGCGATGGTGCGCAAGGCCGCCATGAAAGCGGAAAAATGGATCGGCGCCTACGAAAACTGGAACGTCGACATTGGCCTGCGCGCCGGCCTGCAGGGCCGTGCCCAGATCGGCAAAGGCATGTGGGCCATGCCCGACCTGATGGCCGCCATGCTCGAACAGAAAATCGCTCACCCCCTGGCCGGTGCCAACACCGCCTGGGTGCCGTCGCCAACCGCCGCCGCCCTGCATGCGTTGCACTATCACAAGGTCGACGTGTTCGCCCGCCAGGTGGAACTTGCCCAGCGCGAACGCGCCTCGGTGGACGACATCCTGACGATTCCGCTGGCCGGCACTACCGATTGGTCTGACGAAGAAATCCGCAACGAGCTGGACAACAACGCTCAGGGCATCCTCGGTTACGTGGTGCGCTGGATCGACCAGGGTGTGGGCTGCTCCAAAGTGCCGGACATCAACGATGTGGGCCTGATGGAAGACCGCGCCACCCTGCGTATTTCCAGCCAGCACATAGCCAACTGGCTGCGCCACGGAATCGTCAGCCAGGCCCAGGTGCTGGAAAGCCTCAAGCGCATGGCGCCGGTGGTGGACCGCCAGAATGCCGGGGATGCGCAGTACCGGCCGTTGGCGCCGGACTTCGACAGCAACATCGCGTTTCAAGCGGCGGTGGAGTTGGTGATTGAAGGAACCAAACAACCCAATGGCTACACCGAGCCGGTGCTGCACCGCAGGCGTCGGGAGTTCAAGGCCAAAAACGGCCTGTAAATGAAAAAGCCCTGATCTCTCGATCAGGGCTTTTTCTTTGGTTTCAGGTTGACTGGAGTAGCGCTATCGGGAGCAAGCCCCCTCCCACATTTGCAAGGCATTCACAGCTCGACATGTGGGAGGGGCTTGCTCCCGATGAGGCCAGCACCGTCACCTCACCATCAGGAAATCATCCCCAACTCCTGCTTCACCATCTGCGCCAACTTCACGCTATCAATCGGCTTGAGCAAAAAATCCACCACGCTCAAATGCATCGCATCAATCACATCCGGCGCCTCGGCGTCCCCCGACATGATGATGATAGGCAACGCCGCGCGGGTAGATTCACGCACTTGGCGGATCAGCTCAAGACCACTCCCGGGAGCCATGCGCAGGTCGGTAATCAACAAGCCGATCGAGCTGCTGGTTTTCAATAATTCCCACGCTGCCTCACCGCTGTCGGCCGTCATGCAGCGAATACCGTCCAGCCCCAGAATCTCCGCCAACAGTTCACGCGCATCCTTGTCGTCATCAACAATCAATACACGTTGTGGCGGTAAATCAGGTTCCAGCATCACGGCGCTCAGCGCCTCGCGCTCGGCATCACTCAAAATATCGTGGTCGGACATACAGTTCTCAGCAGTTCTATTCAATCTCGCAGCACACTCGTCAGACATCTGCGCAAGGGCGTTCAATGTGCACTTCGTCGGAAACTTTGCCTAGTGGGCGTTCCACGGGGTTTGCACGATAGTCCCATAGGGTTTTTCCCTAGTCCGTGCAGTCACTTCGCTACCTAGACTTACGTCCAATGGGCACCCGCCGTGCACCAGCCGACCATGCAGCACGATAACGACAAAAACATTGCGGTCACTGTTATGAGTAAAGCTGATGCTTTCGCCCAGGCGGGAAAAACCGCCGTGCTGCAGAACATCCACGGCACCCTGCAATTCCTGCAGCGCTTTTCGCCGTTCAACCAGATGGAAAACACGCACCTGGCGTTTCTGGTGGAACAATGCCAGTTGCGCTTTTACGGCCCCGGCGACAGCATCCTCAAACCGTCGGGCGGGCCGGTGGAGTACTTCTATATCGTCAAGCAAGGCCGCGTGGTGGGTGAACGCCCGGACTCGACCGAAACCACCTTCGAAATCACCACCGGCGAATGCTTTCCGCTGGCCGCATTGCTCGGTGAACGAGCGACCCGCACCGAACACAAAGCCGCCGAAGACACCTTCTGCCTGCAACTGAACAAGCCGGCCTTTATCAAGCTGTTTGCGCTGTCCAGCCCGTTCCGCGATTTCGCCTTGCGCGGCGTCAGCAGCCTGCTGGACCAGGTCAACCAGCAGGTGCAGCAAAAGGCCGTGGAAACCCTCGGCACCCAATACTCCCTGAACACCCGCCTGGGCGACCTTGCCATGCGCCATCCGGTGATGTGCAGCCCGCAGACACCGCTGCGCGAAGCCGTGACGCTGATGCATGAGCAGCAAGTGGGCAGCATCGTGATCGTCGACGACCAGCAGGCGCCCCTGGGCATCTTCACCCTGCGCGACCTGCGCCAGGTGGTGGCCGACGGCACCGGTGACTTCAGCCAGGCCATCGCGGGGCACATGACCCAGGCACCGTTTTTTCTCACCCCGGACCACAGCGCCTTCGACGCCGCAATCGCCATGACCGAACGGCACATCGCCCACGTGTGCCTGGTCAAGGACCAGCGCCTGTGCGGCGTGGTGTCCGAACGAGACCTGTTTTCCCTGCAACGGGTCGACCTGGTGCACCTGGCCCGCACCATCCGCAACGCGCCCAGGGTCGACAACCTGGTGGCGATGCGCGGCGAGATCGGTCAACTGGTGGAGCGCATGCTCGCCCACGGTGCCTCGTCCACCCAGATCACTCACATCATCACGCTGCTCAACGACCACACCGTGTGCAGGGTGATCGAACTGACCCTCGCCGAAAAGGGCGACCCGGGCGTGCCATTCAGTTGGCTGTGCTTCGGCAGCGAAGGGCGCCGCGAACAGACGCTCTACACCGATCAGGACAACGGCATCCTGTTCGAGGCCAGGGACGCCGCCGAAGCCGCCGAGCTACGCGGGCGCCTGCTGCCGTTGGCGCAGCAGATCAACCAGAGCCTGGCGCTGTGCGGCTTCAGCCTGTGCAAGGGCAACATCATGGCTGGCAACCCCGAGCTGTGTCTGTCTCGCTCTGAATGGGCACGCCGGTTTGCGGCGTTCATCCGCGAGGCCACCCCGGACAACCTGCTGGGTTCGAGCATCTATTTCGACCTGCGCGTGGTGTGGGGCGATGAGCAGGGCTGTGAGCAACTGCGCCAGGGCATCCTTGACCAGGTCGCCGACAACCGCATCTTCCAGCGCATGCTGGCCGAGAACGCCCTGCGCCAGCGCCCGCCGGTTGGGCGCTTTCGCGACTTCGTGCTGACACGCAACGGCGCCGAAAAGGCCACCCTCGATCTCAAGGTGCAGGGCCTTACGCCATTCGTTGACGGCGCGCGACTGCTGGCCCTGGCCAATGGCATTCACGCCAATAACACCCTGGAGCGTCTGCGCCAACTGGTGATAAAGGCCGTGATCGAGCCGCTGGATGGCGCCGCGTATGAAGAGGCCTATCACTTTATCCAGCAGACCCGCATGCAGCAGCACCAACTGCAAAGCCGGGAAAACCAGCCGTACTCCAACCGAGTCGACCCCGACAGCCTCAACCACCTGGACCGCCTTATCCTGCGCGAATCCCTGCGCCAGGCCCAACGCCTGCAGAGCAGCCTGACATTTCGGTACCAGCTGTGAGCCTGTTCAACTGGCTGCGCAAGACAAAACCGCGGCTCGACGCGGCGCAGCAGCAACACCTGCTGCAACTGCCCACACCCAGCGCACTGGGCGACGGTTCTTTGCGCAGCCAGCGCTGGGTGGTGGTGGACCTGGAAACCAGCGGTCTGAACCTTAACCGCGACCAGGTGCTGTCCATCGGCGCCGTGGTGATCGAGGACGGCGCGGTGGACTTCTCGCAACTGTTCGAACGCACGCTGCACCGCGCCGACAACCGGCTCAGCCCCAGCGTGCTGATCCACGGCCTGGGCCCCAGCGCCATCGCCGCCGGCAGCGACCCGGTGGAGGCGCTGCTGGACTTCATGGCGTTTGTCGGCGACAGCCCGCTGCTGGCCTTTCATGCGCCGTTTGATCAACACATGCTGGGCCGCGCGCTCAAGGACAGCCTGGGCTATCGCCTGGCCCACCCGTTCCTCGACGTGGCCGAGATCGCCCCGCTGCTGTGCCCCGACGCGCCACTGCGTGAAGCCGGGCTGGACGACTGGATCCACCACTTTGGCCTGCAGGTGGGCGAACGTCATCACGCCAGCGCCGATGCCCTGGCCACGGCGGAACTGATGCTGATCCTGTTCAGCCGCGCGCGCCGGCAGCACATCGACTCACCCAAGACCTTGCAGGAGCGCTTGGGCCAATGGAGACGGCGCAAACACGCGCCATCGGTTTAATGTCATCTCCCGACAAACGCCAATTGCGCCCATCCGATGCCTCTGCCACAATCGCGAATAATTCTCGTTAGTTTAAACAATTCGTTTATCCGGTGATGCCTTGTCGTCAGTCCAGCCTCCCCACAGTGAGCTTGTTGGTGCGTTGTATCGCGACCATCGTGGCTGGCTGCTGGCCTGGCTGCGGCGCAACGTGGCCTGCGCCAGCCGCGCCGAAGACTTGAGTCAGGACACCTTCGTGCGCCTTCTGGGGCGTACTGAACTGCGCGAACCCCGCGAGCCGCGTGCCTTCCTGGTGGCCATCGCCAAGGGCCTGCTGTTCGACTACTTCCGCCGCGCCGCGCTGGAACAGGCCTACCTCACCGAATTGATGCTGATCCCGGAAAGCGAACACCCCTCGCCCGAAGAACAGCAATTGATCCTCGAAGACCTCAAGGCCATCGACCGCCTGCTCGGCAAACTGTCGAGCAAGGCTCGCGCCGCGTTTCTGCACAGCCGTCTGGACGGCATGGGCCACGCCGAAATCGCCCAGCGCCTGGGCGTCTCGGTGCCCCGCGTGCGCCAGTACCTGGCCCAGGGGATTCGCCAGTGCTACATCGCCTTGTACGGCCAGCCGCTGTGATAGGTGCCAAACCGGTCTCGGCGCGGGTGCTGGATGCCGCGATTGCCTGGCAACTGTCCCTCGACGCGGGCGACGCCAGCGCGGTGGAACAGGAAGAATTGCGCAGATGGCTGGCCAGCGATGCCGAACACGCCCGCGCCTGGCGCCAGCTGGGCATGCTCGATCAGCGTTTCAGCGCAGCCTCGGGGCCGGCGCGGGCGGCCTTGCTGCAGTCGCGCGAAGGCATTCGCCACCGCGTGCGCAAGCTGGGCCGGGGCCTGGCGAGTATCGCGCTGGTGTGCGGGCTGGCGCTGTTTGCCGGCGAGCGCTATGTACCGCTGCATTACTGGCTGGCCGACCAACGCACCGCCACCGGCGAGCAACGCACGCTGACACTGGCCGATGGCACCTCGATCAACCTCAATACCCACAGCGCCATCGACGTGCGCTTCGACGAAAAGCGCCGCCTGATCGTGTTGCAGGCCGGGGAAATTCTGATCGAAACCGGCCATGACGACGCGCGCCCGTTTTACGTGCAAACCCCCGACGGCAGCCTGCGTGCGCTGGGCACGCGGTTCATCGTCAAGCGCGAAGACCACGCCACGCGCCTGAGCGTGTTGCAGTCGGCCGTGGCCGCGCAGCCTGAGGCGCAGCATCAGGCGCAGGTGGTCAAGGCCGGCCAGCAAGTGCTGATGCGCAGCGATGGTCTGGGCCCCTTGCTGGCCGTCACCCCCGGCGCTGACGCCTGGACGCGCGGCATGCTGGTGGTCGACAACGCGCGTCTCGCTGACGTGATCAAGGAGCTCGGCCGCTACCGTAGCGGCCACCTGGGCGTGGATAAAAACGTGGCCGACCTGCGCATCACCGGCAGCTTCCCGCTGCGCGATACCAACCTGGCGCTCAATGCATTGCTGCCGACGCTGCCGGTGCAGATCGAGCAGCACACACCGTGGTGGGTGACGGTGCGCGCCAGGCCTTGAAATGCGGGAGGGGGCTTGCCCCCGATGAGGCCCTCAACAACAACCCAAAAAATATTTACCGCCCGCCCTATCACTTTCCAATTCTCATCCGGCACCTAGGCAATCGAGAACTATTTCCATCAGGAGCCGCCCCTTCATGTCCCGCACGCTCGACACCTTGTTGCGCCCCAGCCTGTTAGCCGTGGCCATTGCCTTCGGCGCCCCGCTCGCCAGCCCCTCGCTGCTCGCCGCCGAACAAACCGCAAGCGTGCGCGCCTACAACCTGCCGTCCGCGCCACTGGCCAGCACCCTGAACCAGATCGCCAGCCAGGCCGGCCTTGCGTTGACCCTCAACCCGACGCTCGCCGCCGGCAAGACCTCGGCACCGGTCAAGGGCCAGTTCGATGCGCAGAGCGCGCTGCGTGAAGCCTTGCGCGGGACGGGGCTGCAACTGGAGCAAGGCACGGCAGGGACGTTTACGTTGGTGCCAATTCCGGACGGGGTTGTGGCGTTGCCGCAGACCAGCGTTATCGGGCAGGGCAATTATGAGAGTGCGTGGGGGCCGGTGGAGGGTTACCTGGCCAAGCGCACCGCCGCCGGCACCAAGACCGACACTGCACTGGTCGAAGCGCCGCGCTCGATTTCCGTTGCCACCCGCGAGCAGATGCAGGATCGCAACGTCCAGAACCTGGACGATGCCGTCAAATACATGCCCGGCATTGTGTCCGCCAGCTACGGCAGCGACACACGCTACGACTGGATGCGCGTACGCGGCTTCGAACCCACCCAATTCCTCGACGGCCTGCCACTGCCGCGCGGTGTGTACGCCAACCCTAAAGCCGAAACGTGGAATCTGGACCGCCTCGCCCTGCTGCGCGGCCCGGCTTCGTCGGTCTATGGCCAGACCCCACCGGGCGGTCTGCTGGACATGGTCAGCCGGCGTCCCAGCGCAGAATCGAGTAACGCGGTGCAGGTGCAGTACGGCAGTGACAACTACCGCCAGATCAACTTTGACAGCACCGGCAAAATCGATGACGAAGGCCGGTTTCTCTACAGCCTCAGCGGTGTGCTGCGTGATGCTGGCACCCAGGTCGACCATATCGACAATAAGCGCTACAACATCGCGCCCAGCCTGACCTGGAATATCGATACCGACACCAAGTTGACCCTGCTGTCACAGTTCACCCGCGATGATACCGGCACCACCAGCCAGTTCCTGCCGATCCAAGGCACCAAGATCAAATCACCGCTAGGCGAGGTTTCCCACCACAAGAACCTTGGCGATCCCGATTACGACTTCTACGACCGTACCTATTACGCGCTCGGCTATGCTTTCGAGCATCGCTTCAACGATACCTGGCAATTCAAGCAGAACCTGCGCTACACCAAGTCCGAGTTGGCGTTCCAACAACTGACGGTCGGCTCCTTCGCGTTCTCCCCTGCTGATGCCAATGGCAATATCAGCCGCTCCTCGACCAACGTGGACGAGGACATCAGCCAGTTCGCAGTGGATAACAATTTCCAGGCTGACTTCGCCACCGGCGACATCACTCACACTCTGCTGCTGGGTCTGGATCATCAGCGCACCGATACCTCTTACCTGGCGATTTTCGGTGACGGCGGCACCACCAACATTTTCAACCCGGTCTACGGTCAGCCGATCGTACGCCCGGCGCGCTCAACGGCCTTCTACGACTACAACCAGAAAACCGTGCAGACCGGCCTTTACGTGCAGGACCAAATGGCCCTCGATAACTGGCGCCTGACCCTTGGCGGCCGTGAAGACTGGGTACACCAGGGCACAACCTACTTCAATAAAAACGACGCCACCAATACCGACCGCAGCAAGAACTTCAGTGGCAACGCGGCGCTGAGCTATGTGTTCGACTCAGGTTTCGTGCCCTACCTTTCCTACGCCGAGTCGTTCCAGCCCGCGAGCAACGCCAGCGTAGACCCCGTCCAGTCGTTCAAACCGACCGAAGGCCAGCAGTGGGAACTGGGGATCAAATACCAGCCGCCCGGCTCCAACACACTGCTCAGTGCCGCGGTCTACGACCTGACGCAGAAGAATGTACAAGTCACCAGCTTCCAGTCCGGTGGCGCCTCGGTCACCGATCAGACCGGTGAAGTGAAGGTCAAGGGCCTGGAATTGGAAGCCGTATCTGACGTGACCGACAACCTCAAGGTAATCGCGGCCTATACCCTGGCCAAGTCTGAAGTGCAAAAGGGCCAGTACAAAGGCAACCGTCTGCAACTGATCCCCAATCAGCAAGCCTCGCTGTGGACCGACTACACCTGGCATACCGGACTACTCGACGGTTTCGGCATCGGCTTTGGCGCGCGCTACACCGGCAACACCTATGGCGACCAGGCCAACACCTGGACCGGCAAAGCCAATGCCTACACCGTGTTCGACGGCGCCGTACACTATGACCTGGGCCGACTGGACACCAGCCTCAAGGGTGCGTCGGTGAAAGTGAACGCCACTAACCTGTTCAACAAGGATTACATTTCCACCTGCGATGGCTCCTACTGCTACTTCGGCGACCAACGCAGCGTAGTCGCCAGTGCCACTTATCAGTGGTAATCCGCTGAGTTAACCACCAAGCCGTCCTCCGGGACGGCTTCGGTGCGTTTGAAGGCTAGAAAAATGAAAAGCAAAACCATCCGCCGCTGGTCCTTCATCCACACCTGGACCAGCCTGATCTGCACCGTATTCCTGTTGCTGCTCGCCCTCACCGGGCTGCCGCTGGTGTTCCATCATGAGATCGACCACCTGCTGGGCAATGAGCCGACGCTTGCGCAGATGCCGGCCGACACGCCGCAGCTCGATCTGGAACGACTGGTCGCCAAAGCCCAGGCCCATCGCCCGGGCGAGGCCATGCAGTACCTGGCCTGGGACGAGGACGACAAAAACGGGGTGATCGCGATCATGGCGGCGACCGCCGGCACCGAGCCCAATTCGTCGCACACCTTCATGCTCGACGCACGCACCGGTGAATCGGTGGAGATGCCCTCGGCCAATGGCGGTTTTACGCTGTTCGTGCTGCGCCTGCATGTGGACATGTTCGCCGGCCTGCCGGGCAAGTTATTGCTGGCGTTCATGGGCTTGCTGTTTGTGCTGGCGATTGTCTCCGGCACGGTGCTGTACCTGCCGTTCATGCGGCGCTTGAAATTCGGCACGGTGCGCCAGGATAAATCCACGCGCCTGCGCTGGCTCGACCTGCACAACCTGCTCGGCGCGGTCACCCTGACCTGGGCGCTGGTGGTGGGCGTGACCGGCGTGATCAGTGCCTGCGCCGACCTGATCATCGCTGCCTGGCGCGCCGACAGCCTCAGCGCCATGATCGAACCCTACAAAAACGCCCCGCCGCTGACGCAGCGCGCACCGGTCACAGAGTTGCTGAGCATTGCCGCCAACGCAGCGCCGGGCATGCAGCCGGACTTCATCGCCTTCCCTGGCACACGCTTTTCCAGCGAGCACCACTACGCCGTGTTCATGAAAGGCAGCACGCACCTGACCTCGCACCTGCTCACGCCGGTGCTGATCGACGCCCGCACCCTGGCCGTCACCGCCATTGCCGAACGGCCGTGGTACATGGACGCCATGGGCATGTCGCAGCCATTGCACTTTGGTGACTACGGCGGCATGCCGATGAAGATCCTGTGGGCGGTACTGGATGTGCTGACCATCATTGTGCTGGGCAGCGGGGTGTACCTGTGGCTCGTGCGGCGCAAGGCGGGCAAGGCATGAAACCGCGCCAGTCGAGTTTCTGGAAGGTGTTTGGCATACCGCTGGGGATCGGTCTGCTCAGTGCCGCCGGGCTGTTTGCAGCGCTGTTGGGCGACGGGCTCTGGGACGTTTTGAGCTGGGTGGGGCTGGGAGTTCCTGCGGTGATTGGCGCCTGGGGGTTGTTGGCGCGGCGCGGCTGAGTGCGCTATCGGGAGCAGGCCCCTCCCACATTTTGAATTGTGAATACTTTCAAAATGTGGGAGGGGGCTTGCTCCCGATGAGGCCCGAAAAAACACCACAATCTCCTCGCCAGCCACCGCCCAACCTCATAGGCTAGGCCCCAGTCCACTTCGAGGAATGCCCATGTCCACGCCCAGCATGACCCTGTTCCATAACCCCGCTTCACCCTTCGTGCGCAAAGTCCGTGTGCTGCTGATCGAAACCGGCCAGCAGGACCGCGTGGCCCTGCACGACTGCGTGCCGACGCCGGTCAGCCCGGACGCCCAAGTGGTGCAAGGCAACCCTGTCGGCAAGATCCCGGCCCTGCGCCTGACCGATGGCAGCATGCTGCACGACAGCCGAGTGATCCTCGATTACCTCGACCACCAGCACGTCGGCAACCCACTGATCCCTCGCGACGGCTCAGCCCGCTGGCGCCGCCTCACATTGGCCTCGATGGCCGACGGCATCCTGGATGCCGCCGTGCTGACGCGCTACGAGCTCGCCCTGCGCCCGGTGGAAAAACACTGGGCCCCGTGGCTGGATGAACAACGCAACAAAATACGCCGCACCCTCGCCGAGCTGGAACAGGATGCGATGGCCGAGCTGACCAGCCATTTCGACGTCGCCGCCATCAGCATGGCCTGTGCCCTGGCCTACCTCGATTTCCGTCATGCGGATATGCAATGGCGGGCGGATAACCCCAGGCTTGCGCAGTGGTATGCCGAGGTCAGCCAGCGGCCTTCGATGCTGCAGACCCAGCCACCTGCCTGACGTTCTGTGGCGAGCGGGCTTGCCCCGCGTTGGGCTGCGAAGCAGCCCCCTCAAGCAGATTGCGGTGCTTCAGACACTCCTCTGCGGCTGGTTTTGGGGCTGCTGCGCAGCCCAGCGCGGGGCAAGCCCGCTCGCCACAACAGCGTGTTGATCCTGCTCACCAACTGGTCCCTTAACTGTTGATCCTCGCGCAAGCCCATCATTGCTCAACCCCCTTGCGCCGGCCCACGCCGTACCAATCCAGTTTGCGCGTCAGCACCATCACCGTGCCGAGCAGGGCGAACAGCAACAGCGAGCCCATCAGCAGCGCATAATCCTCTGCGCCGAGCAGCCTGTACAACAAGCCATACAGCGCCGCCAACCCCGCCGAGAATCCCAGGCCATGGGCAAGGCTGCGCAGCACATGGCACAGGTAAAAGCCGATCAACAGCACACAGGCACTCGCCGAGATCAGATAGGCCAGGGCGAACCCCAGGTGCTCGGCCAACGACAGCAGCAGCAGGTAAAAGAACGCCAGGGCCACACCCACCAGGGCGTACTGGATCGGGTGCAGCGCGAGGTTCTTCAGCACTTCGAACAGGAAGAAGCCGCCAAAAGTGAGGGCGATGAACAGCAACGCGTATTTGATCGCGCGGTCGCTCTTGAGGTACTGGTCCACCGGATCGATGAAGTTCACGCCGAAGCTGCGGTTGTTGAAGTCCTCACAGGCCTGGCGGTCCAGGCAGCTTTGCAGGGCTTGCTCCAGGTTGGTGGCGAAAAACGAGGTTTGCCAGCGAGCGGTAAAGCCCTTGTTCGTCACCTCCCGTTGCGTCGGCAGGAAGTTGCCGATAAAGCTGGGGTGCGGCCAGTTGGAAGCGAGTGACACCTGGCTGGTCTTGCCCACTGGCACCACGTGCATCTGTTCGGTGCCTTGCAGGCGCAGGTCGAACGCGAACTCCAGCGCGGCGGGCTTGTGGCTGTCCAGCGCCGGCAGCGCCACGTGCACCCCCTCCCCCAGCCAGTCCACCTGGGAGCCCGGTGCGAACGCGAGGCGCTGGCTGCCCAGTTCCAGTTTCAGCGCATTTTCGATGCCGCGAATATCACTGACACCCACCGCCAGAAACGCCGGCTCAAAGCGGTAATCGGCAAAATTCTCGGTAATGCCCAACTGCTCAGGCAACTCGAAACGCCCGCTGATGCGGTTGTCGGCATGGAACAGCCGCGCCTGGTAGATGCCACGCGTACGCAGCTCGGTGTGCACCTGGCCATCGAGTTCAAAGCGCTCCGGCAGGAAATACAGACGACCGCGTTCTTCACGGGTTTCTTCGTAGCGTTGATTGAGTTTTTCATTGAGCTTCCACTCGCGCACGGTCCTGCGATACGGCACCACCATCACCGGCCCGGTGAGGCGCTGTGGGTAACTGGAGCTGCGGGCGATATCCGCCAATACGTCATCGCGCCTCTGCTGACGATCACTGATGAGGCCATCGATCATCATCAACGGAATCAGCAACAGCAACATCAGCAGCGCAATGGCGCCAAGTTTGTAAAGCAAGCTGCGGTTCATGGGGCTCTCCCTGTTTTGGATGGGCAGAGCGTGAGCCGCGCATGTGGGCGATTTATGTGGGCATCGTGGAGACTGTGTGGAGATGCAGCACCACTTGCACGCCGCCCGGCACATTGCCGATGTCCATGGCGCCGCCGTGCAGCTTCATCACTTCCTCGACAAAGTTGAGGCCCAGGCCGGTACTTTTGCGTCCGCTGGCCGGGCGCGGCAGCGAGTAAAAGCGCTCGCTCAGGCGCGGCAGGGCATAGTCGGGAATCGGCTGCGCCTGGTTGAACAGGCTGACGTCCACATCGTGATGCCGCACCTGCGCGCTAAACCTCAGCGTGCCGCCCGCCGGGGTGAAATCCAGAGCGTTATCGAGCAGATTGCCCAGCGCCTGGCGCAACAGAAAGGGCTCGCCGAACACCTGCACATCCGCCGCAATGGCCTGCTCAACCCGCAGCCCGGCGCCTTCGATACGCGCGCACTGCGCCTTGAGCACCTCATCGACCAATGCCCCCAGCGCAATGCTCGCCTGCTCTTCCAGGCCCTGGCGCTGTTCGACCTGCGCCAGGTTCAGCAGGCGTTCGATCAGGTGCTGCAGACGCGCGCTTTCGCTGTCGATATTGCCGACGAAGCGCTGCTGCTGCTCGCGGCTCATATCGCCCTGCAACAACTCCGCCGCGCCGCGAATCGCCGCCAGCGGGCTTTTCAACTCGTGGGTCAGGGTGTGCACGTAATGCTCGACGTATGCCTTGCCTTCCAATTGCGTGCGCATGTGCTCCACGGCGGTGGACAACTGCTTGAGCTCGCCACCCCGGTAATGCGGCAACTCGGCACGACTCCCTTCGCTCACCGCCTCGGCATAGGCGGTGAGACGCCGCAAGGCAGCGCTCAGCCACCACGACAGCAACGCGCCGAGCAGCAGGCCGAGCACCACCAGCCCGGCGCCGTACCACAGCAAACGGCGCTCGGTGCGGTCGACATAGGGCTGCAAGGAACTGTTGGGCTTGGCCACGGTGACCACGCCGATGATCCGGCCGTTGTCGCGGATCGGTGCGCCCACGTGCATCACCGACGAGGCCGGGTCGTCGGGGTCGCTGCGGGTGGAGCGCGCGCCGTATTCACCGCGCAGGGTCAGGTACACGTCATTCCAGCGGGAATAGTCCTGCCCCAGCGCTTCGCCCGCGGAGTCGAGCAGTACACGGCCTTGGGCGTCGGTCACATAGATGCGATGGTTGACCTGGTTTTTCGGCAGCCCCCAGATGGTCGCGCCCGGCTGGCGGCTGCCGTAGGCCGTGAGCAGCTGCGGCCAATGGCTTTGGCCAAGGGTGCCGTTCTTCACGTCATTGCGCAGCACTTCGGCCAGCAGGTTCGCGGTGTCCACCAGGGTTTCCTCGGTGGACTGGCGCACACCGGGGCGGATTTCGTTCATGACGGTGCTGAGCACGAAATAACCGGTAAGGCCGATAAACAGCGCATACACCAGGAAAATCCGCAGCCCCAGGCGCATCAGCTGTTGCCGGGGCTGTAGCTGTAGCCGAGGCCGCGATGGGTCTGGATCGGCTCGGCCTGCGCCGCCACGCTGCGCAATTTGCTGCGCAGGCTTTTGATGTGAGTGTCGATATTGCGCTCGTAGCCGGCGTCGGCGGGCACGCCCACCGCGTCCAGCAGTTGCTCGCGACTGAATACTCGCTCGGGTTGCTCCAGCAGGCTTTGCAACAGGCGGAACTCATGGCGGGTCAGGCTCAGGGGCTGGCCGCGATAGGTGATCTGCATGCGCTCCCGATCAATCTGGAACACTGCGGGCGCCACAACCGGGCCGACCCGCTTGAGAATCGCCCGCACCCGCGCCGCCACTTCACGCGGGCTGAACGGCTTGACCACATAGTCGTCGGCGCCGATCTCCAGCCCCACCACCCGGTCGATCTCGCCATCCCGGGCACTGAGAAACATCACGGGCACTTCGCTGAAACGGCGCAATTGCCTGCAGGTTTCAAAGCCGCTGATATCCGGCAGGCCAATGTCGAGAATCACCAGGTCGGCCGGGGTCTGGCGCTGATGCGCAAGCGCCGCCTGGCCGAGGGTCAGCCAAGTGGTGGCGAACCCTTCGCCCTGCAGGGCGAAGATCAGCGTATCGGCAATTGCGGCTTCGTCTTCGACAATCAGGATGTGCGCCATGGCGATCCGTCAGCAGTCCGGTTTGTCGGCAGTGTAGCGCCGCGCCGGGTTCACCGCCGCGCCGAATTCGCGCAGGGCCTTGGCGCCGATCAGCAGCGGATAGTTGAAGCTGCTGCGGTCGGTGAGGTTGACCTCGACGGTGCGCTTGACGTCGCCCAGGCACATTTCCAGGTCGATCACCGGGCGCTTGGTCACGCTGGTCTCGTCCTTGTCGTCATCCTCGTCAGCGCGGCTCTTGATCTTGCTGATGCGCGCGACCTTGTGCTCGTACACCTTGTTCGACGCGTCCTGGCCGCCTAGGCGAAAGCGCACCCAGTCGTCGCCGTCACGGGTGAAAGTCTGAATGTCGCGGGCCGACAGCGAGGCGGTCAGCGCGCCGGTGTCCATCTTGGCCTTGAAGGTCTCGCCGATCTCCGGCAACTGGATGTATTCGTAGCGCCCGTAGAGGGTCGGTTCGGCGGCCATGACGGGCAGGGCAACCAGGGTGAACGCGGCAAGGAGCAATTTCACGGCGTGATTTCCTCGAAAGAAGGTGGGCGGATTCTAGACCGCAAACCCGGCACTTAGTTGGATGAGCGAGCATAGCGTGCCCGTTGTGAAACATTCGTGGGGTGATTTGCGATTTGGCCTCTGCACTGCGCTTGCTTATGATGAGCGGCCCACAAGCATTCCAAGAGTTGCTTATGCGCCGCCTGCTCACCGGCTGTTCCGTCACGTTGCTGCTGTTGCTCAATACGCTGATCCTGATCGGCCCGTTACTGGTGTTCGCGCTGCTCAAGCTGGCAGCGCCGGGGCGCTGGCGCGACCATGCCTCGGCGGCGGTGATGTGGATCGCCGAGACCTGGGCCGAGATCGACAAGCTTATCTTCTCGCTGTGCATCCCGACCCAGTGGGACATTCGCGGCGGCGCCGACCTGCGACGCGACACCTCCTACCTGGTAATCAGCAATCACCAGTCGTGGGTGGATATTCCGGCACTGATCCAGGCGCTCAACCGGCGCACGCCATTTTTCAAGTTTTTCCTGAAAAAAGAACTCATCTGGGTGCCCTTCCTGGGCCTTGCCTGGTGGGCGCTCGACTACCCGTTCATGAAGCGCTACACCAAGGCGTTCCTGGCCAGACACCCGGAGCTGGCAGGGCAGGACCTGAAGATCACCAAACAGGCCTGTGAACTGTTCAAGCGCCAGCCGGTGACGGTGGTCAATTACCTGGAGGGCACGCGGTTCAACGAAGCCAAGCGGGTGCAGCAGGAATCACCCTTTACCCGCCTGCTCAAGCCCAAGGCGGGCGGCGTGGCGTTTGTACTGGCGGCGATGGGTGAACAGCTGGACGCGATCCTTGATGTGACCGTGGTTTACCCACAGGCAAAGATCCCGGGGTTCTGGGACTTGATCAGCGGCGGCGTGCCAACCGTGATCGTGGATATCCGCACCCGTGAGCTGGATCCGGCGTTGTGGCAGGGGGATTACGAAAACGATCCGGTGTTTCGCCAGACCGTCCAGAACTGGGTCAACCAGCTCTGGCAGGAGAAAGACGCGCGCATCGAACAGCTGCGCGCGCAGCAGGCTTAGCTGCCGGTGCCCCAGGCCTGGGCCAGCTTGCCCAGTACCGAGCCATTGGCGCCCTGACTGCCCAGGTATTGCAGGATCACCGGCGCAAACTGACCGATCATGCCGCTGTCCATGCCCAGGGCGCTGAACGCGGTGTTCAGGTCGTTGGTGTTCTTCACGTTGCCCAGCAGGCCGTCCAGGCCGCTGGTCTTGCTGCCGCCGCTCTGGCCGAGCATCCCGCTCAAGGCCCCGAGGCTGCCCAGTGCATTGTCGCCGGACAGCTTGTCCAGCCCCGGCACGCTCTTGGCCAATTGCGAATAGTCGTTGCCGCTCAGTTGGTTCTTGGCCAGGCCCAGCATGGCGCCGGTGCCGCCCACGGCCTGTTCGGGGGTGACATTGAGTTGCGAGGTGAGTGCGCTCAGCAGACCGGCCGTCTCGGACGACGGCGCGGCGGCAGCGGCCTTGTTGTTGCCGCCCTGCATGCCGGAAATCGCATTGGCCGCATCACCAAGGCTGAACCCTGCGGCGAACACCGGGGCCGCTGCCAGGGTCATCAGGCAGGAAAGGGCGAAACCGCGTGAAATTTTCATCGAAACAACCTCTGCAGGTGGGGGCGAAAGCAGGCGTTGGACTGGCGATAACAGGGCTTGTTCCCAACCGCATCCGAAACGCCTCGGCCCGCGTATAACGCTTACAGGCCGCCCGGAGCTGGATGGAATGACTGCGCAAATTGGATTACCCTCTGCCCACCGTGCGCAGTCCCGTCGCCCTCGTTCGAGAGCCTGGAGAAGCCCCATTACGCTGACCGATGCTGACCCATTACGCCCGCTGCTGGCCCAATGCGCCCTGGGCAACCGCCAGGCGTTCGAAACCCTGTACCGCAGCGTTTCGCCGCGCCTGCATGGGGTGGCCTACCGCTTCATGGGCCGTGCGGACCTCGCCGAGGACGTGTTGCAGGAGGCCTTCGTGCGCATCTGGTACAACGCGTCGCGCTACGAGCCACACCTCGCGTCGCCCATGACCTGGATGGTGAACATCACCCGCAACCTGGCCATCGACCAATTGCGCAAACGCCGTGAGCAACCCCTTGTCGACGGCCAGCAGGATGCCCTGCTCGACGAAGGCCCCAGCGCCTATGACCGGCTCGACAGCGAACGCAACGCCCGCGCCCTCAACCGTTGCCTGGACACCCTCGACGGCATGCAGCGCCAATCGATCACCGTGGCTTACTTTCGAGGCTTGTCATGCTCGGAGCTGGCCGAACACCTGGCGGCCCCCCTGGGCTCGGTCAAATCCTGGATTCGTCGCGGCATGGAACGCCTGCGCAGGTGCCTTGAATCATGAACTACCACACCACCGCCCTGCGTCGCGCCCTGGCCGCCGACTACGCTATCGGGCTGATGCCCGCCACCGCCCGTCGGCGGTTTGACGCCCTTCTGCTTAATGATGCCGCCTTGCGCGCAGAGCTTGGGCATTGGCAGGAGGCCCTTGCCAGCCTCACTGGCAGCCTGCCCGAACGCGCGGTGCCCGATCACGTGTGGTCAGCCATTCAGGCACGGATCGAGCCGCAGAGGCTGCACGTACCGGCGAAAAAACCGTGGTGGATGAAAATGCGCCTGCTGGCAACCGTGTGCGCCTTGATCGTGGCAGTGTTGATCGGCGTGCTCTACCCACGCGACACAGGCCTTGCATACCGCACCACGCTGGTCGCCGCCGACCAGCAGCCAGCGTTGCGGATCGACACGTTTGCCGATCACCTGCAGGTTGAACCGCTCGCAATAGCCGCATTGACGCCTGCGCAGGCGCTGGAATTATGGGTTATTCCCGCCGGTGGCAAACCGATCTCCCTGGGGTTGGTACCGACTGCAGGCAGGGGCCGAATTCCGTTGAGCGAGGCACAGCAAACGCTGCTCAAAGCCCCGGCCACTCTCGCCGTCACACTCGAACCCGAAGGTGGGTCACCGAGCGGCCAGCCGACCGGCCCAGTGCTATATAAAGGCCAATTGGCATCACTCTGACGAAGATCGCCGACGATGGGCTCCGGAACCCATCTTCATTGGCAAGGTCCATGAACTGACTACAAAATTTGTCAGGAAGAGACTTATGACTGCGATCCAACCCCCAGTGATTGAGCACAAGCCTCCATTCTGGAGCCGTGCGCGCCTGTTTATCGGCGCCTGTGTCGTCGTGGTTGCCGGTGTCGGCGGCGCGCTCTACACCAAAGACAGCGTCAAATCCGCCGCCACCCTGGTGACGACCGCCCAGCAGCCGGCAGCGCAGATCATGGCGCACAAGGATTACCTCGAAGTGCAGCCGATTGCCGCCACGGCCCCGGCGCCCGACCAAAGCCTGGAACTGTGGGCCATCCCCGAAGGCGGTACGCCCGTGTCCCTGGGGCTGTTGCCGGAAGACGGCAAAGGCATCATCGGCCTGAACCCGCGCCAGCAGGAAACCATCAGCAAACCGGTGGAATTGATGGTGAGTTCGGAAACCAAGGGCGGTTCGCTGAGCAAGCAGCCCACAGGCCCGACGGTGTACCAGGGTGCACTGGCTACCCGCTGACTCAAATCTATTGAACACAGCAGAACCCATGTGGGAGGGGGCTTGCCCCCGATGGCGGTGGATCAGCTACAAGTATGCTGACTGACACACTGCTATCGGGGGCAAGCCCCCTCCCACATTTGAACCGCATCGGCTGGGTGACTTGCTCGTGGCGGAGGATGACGCTTATAGTTCGGCCGTCGTCCACATGGCGATACGGGTTTGGCGACCCGGTGAATGGTGCAAAAGCTTCTGCTTTTTTGCAGGTTCTTTTGTAGCCGCAATAGCTGCTTTCATGGCGGCTGTGCGCGGGAGACCTTCAGGTCTGCCGGTTCCATTCCCGGTTCGCCAACCTGCGTACAGCTGCCACCCAATTCGTTTGGCGACGAATACGTGTGTAGCCCACCTCTATTTGAATGGGTTTTAAAACATGAACCGATACATACCACTCACCGGTCACGACAGCACCACCCCTTCCCTGCTCATCGACACCCAAGTCCCGCTGGACGTGCTCCACGACGCTGCGCTCTACCGCATCCTCGCCGTCACCCAAGTCATGGAAAACCTGGCCTTTCGCGAAGGCCTGCAAACCGACAACGTCATCCTCCAGGACTTTGCCCTGCTCTGCGCCATCCCGTTGCGCGATGGTTGTGATTTGCTGGATGTGATCAGCCGGCGGCTGCAATCGTAGGCATAGACCTGAACTTAAGTAGCCCGTTTCCGAAACATTAGTCCCCCCCTGCATGCGTCTTACATCAGTTGTAGTGCCTTCTATAGTCGTGTGCGCCACATTCACTAAGAGGTGCTAACAATGCAGGGGCCTTCTGCATTTACTTTTGAACTACATCCAACTCTTTCACTGTTCGGCTACAGACTTTCGTTAAATACCCACACATAAATTAAGCTCGAAATCTTCTATCACAATATTGCAATGCTAGGGCGTTGCGCGAGCAATTATTAACCAACGAAGACAGATCAATAGCATCTTCTACCGCCGCACAAGCAAGACCGACGCAATCTAAATGCCCATCATATTTTGATTAGGAAGTACCCTCAAACACAGGACATCATTCCCGCGTTCTCTCGGTCAAAAGCCTGTAACAGCAAAATAACTAAGTCGGGAGTGGGGGAGCGGTAGGAAGTCCTTGAAAATCCTCAACACAAACTGACGACCTCAGTTAAAAACCAAAAATGGAGTAAGTAATGAAAACAATGCTCGGAGTAGCAGCGGTAATTCTGATGGGAGCCCCTATTGCTCACGCTTCTGTAAAAGACGCCAAGGAAATATCAGAACTAACCACAAAAAAACAAACAATAACCCCCACCAAATTACTATTGCAGCTTTTGACAGGTCGAGATGCACCCGCGGCATGATTGCACTGTTACCTTTTTGCAATAATTAAATCGTAGGCTATCAGGGGATCTATTCCCCTGATATCCATTTTAAGGCATTCATGGAAGATCTAATTTACTTTACTGAAAACGTTCCTTCCGGAGTTATCGTCCCATCGACAGTCTTTACCTACCAAGGAGAAGAAGTTTTAATCAGTGGGCCAGCAGGCGTCTCGCGCATTTCGGCGAGTGATGAAGATGGCTTTCGAGAAGCCTTGGTCGGTGCAGGATCGTTGATTGAGGGACTTCCTGACGAAGTCCGCGGTATCATTGAGTTACTTGCTGATCCAATAACCAGCAGAACTGTCAGTTATCTGCTTTGCTCTGCGAAAAGCTGCCGCGATGTCATAGAGGACGTGATGGCACTTAGCCAGGCAAAAGTTATGATTGTAGGCTGCGGTGGTATAGGCAGTTCTGTGTGCATGTTATTAGCAGGTGCCGGCGTCAAAAACTTCTATTTAGTAGACGCTGATGTGATCGAGAAGAGTAATCTGAATCGACAATTTTTCTGGACGCTGAAAGATATCGGGCAAAAGAAAATCCATGTATTGAAACAGGCGCTTGATGCCCGATTTGAAGGTATCAGCGTCGATTACCTGGATGCAAAAGCCGACATGGATCATCTCTGCCAGATGGCTGCACTAGGTTTCGATGGCGTCGCTATTACGGCTGATAATCCTCCTACCTTGGCCAGAGATGGATGGAAAATATCGAAGACCTGTGGGATTCCAGTTGTAGCCGGTGGTTACCTGCACCATCTTTGCGCGTCATTTCACTTCGAGCCTCACGATTATCACGTTGTTGAAGAGGCAGCTCAAATGGCTGAGAACGAAAAATGGGCAGCCCTACCGAGCGCTATTATGCCCAGCTATGGGCCAATGAATTTATCGCTCGCTGCGGCATTGAGTTCAAACTTGATATCTTCTATAGCTAAATGCTCATTTGGAACACAGGAAACAAGTATAGCTCGTTGGGACTCCCGAACCACTTAGCCCACTAGAAGAGGTTTACACGTGCATAATAAAGGATGTATTTTTTGCGAAATCGTACATAGACAAGCGCCTTCACACATTTTCTGGGAGGATGATATGCATATTGCATTTCTTTCGATTTTCCCAAACACGGTTGGCGCTACAGTTGTCATTCCAAAGAAACATTATTCCAGCTATGCATTTGCTCAGGATGATGCGCCACTTGCTGAGCTCGTAATTGCCTCGAAGAAAATTGCGAGGATTCTTGATGACACACTGGAGGATGTGGGGCGAACCGCAATGGTTTTTGAAGGATATGGTGTAGACCATCTTCACGCGAAACTCTTCCCAATGCACGGGACGGGAAACCATAGCGAATTTAAAAAAATCTCATCAAATATTGATAGGTTTTTCGACCGGTACGAGGGATATATTTCTTCACATGATTGGCGACGTGCAGATGATGAGCAGCTAGCAGCCTTGGCGCAAAATTTAACTAGTGCAAGCAATCTGAAAAGTTGTTCTTCATGATTCCGCGAACCGTGCTTAGGCATGTTGCCCCGCCAAAGCGCGATGCGCGCTCTGACTACTAGAGGGATTTATTGCCCTGCATGCACCATAACAGCGCGGCATCGATAAATGCTGAAAGCATAGAATTCCTAAGACACAAAAAGGGCGATCCGTAGCAGACTGTGTGAAAACCTAGCAATCTGCTGGCCGGTTAAAGAAGATGCCCGTATCGCAAGATACGGGCATTTTGCTTATGCGCTATATCCAAGGTGAAGACCGCTCCCAGAGCGCGCTGTTTCCACTTTCGCTGGACGAACTTATCCCCGATGACCATCTGATTCGGGTGATCGAGGCCTACATTTCCCTGCTGGACCTTGAGCCGTTGGGTTTCGACAAAGCCAGGCCCAAGGCCACGGGACGCCCTTCGTACGATCCTGCCGATCTGCTCAAACTCTATTTGTACGGCTATTTCCAGCGTATTCGCTCGTCGCGACGACTCGAGGCCGAGTGTCAGCGCAACGTTGAAGTCATGTGGCTGTTGGGCCGACTGGCCCCTGACTTCAAAACCATCGCTGATTTTCGCCGTGACAACAGTGCGGCGTTCAGCGCCACCTGCCGCGCCTTTGTTCAGTTTTGCCGACACGCTGGCCTGATTGCTGGCGAGCTGGTGGCCATCGATGGCAGCAAGTTTCAGGCAGTGGCTTCGAATCGAAAGCACATGACGCCGAAAAAGCTCAAACACCAGGAAGCGGCGCTCGGGAAGCGCATTGCACGCTATTTGGCGCAGCTCGATGAGGCGGATCGTGGCGAGGAAGGGGAATTCATTGACCGCTCGGCGGTGCAGGCGACGCTTCGGGAGTTGCAGGTAAAAAAGGCCAATAACCAGACTTGCCAACTGCTCATGGAAGCTCAAGGTCTGGTTCAACACATTGTGGGCGAGTCCGATGCGCAAAAAATGCGCACGCCTTCTGGCAAGTTCGTGGCGTACAACATCCAAAGCGCCGTGGACGCTGAACATTGTCTGATTCTGCACCACGAGGTAACTCAGGATGGCGCTGATCGGCAGCAGCTTGAGCCAATGGCAAAAGCTGCTAAAACCGAGCTGAATCAATCGCAATTAAGCGTCACGGCCGATGCCGGCTACTCCAATGGCGAACAGTTTCAAGCCTGTGAAGATGTCGGCATCATGGCCTTCGTACCGCCTAATCGCTCGGTCAACAATCAAGGTGACGGTACTGTGTTTTTTGATCGCACGGACTTCAAATACGAGGAACAACGCGACGCTTATCAATGCCCTGGCGGTAAATGGCTAACACTTAAGCAGATGAGCAAGGCAATCGGATTTATCAGGCGACTATCGCCGATTGGCGTTTGTCCGTTAAAAAGCCGCTGTACCAAAACGAGCCGCCGCTACCTCACGCGCCATGCTCATGAAGCCGCTTTTGAACGGATGGAGCAGCGAATGCGGGCCCATCCCGAGATGATGGCTAGCCGACGATCTATCGTCGAACACCCCTTCGGTAATCTCAAGCAATGGCTATTTGGCAATGGCCGGTTCTTGCTACGACAGCTGAAAGGCGCCAGAGCCGAAATGGCACTGGCGGTACAAGCCTACAACCTGAAAAGGGCGATCAAGGTGCTCGGAGCACAAAAGCTGATGGCGTTGACGGGCTGAGAGGCCCATTATTTTTCAGATTTCAGAAAAGCCAATGCCCCGACAAGTCGGGGCATTGGCTTTTAAGTAGCGGCAGACTGCGTTTTCACACAGTCTGCCGTAGGTCGCCCTTTTCATTGGCACAACGATTTACGCCGCGCTGAACAGCTTATGCGGATCAATCACAAACTTCTTCGGCACACCTGCATCGAACTCGCCATAGCCACGCGGCGCGTCATCCAGGCTGATGACCTGCACACCGACGATGTCGGCAATGTTGATGCGGTCCCACATGATCGCCTGCATCAGTTGGCGGTTGTACTTCATCACCGGCGTCTGCCCGGTGTGGAAGCTGTGGGATTTGGCCCAGCCCAGGCCAAAGCGGATGCTCAGGCTGCCCATTTTCGCGGCGGCGTCCACCGCGCCTGGGTCTTCGGTGACGTACAGGCCCGGAATACCGATCTTGCCCGCCACGCGCACCACGCCCATCAGCGAGTTGAGCACGGTGGCCGGCGCTTCGGCCTTGACGCCGTCGTGGCCGTGGCCGCGTGCTTCGAAGCCCACGCAGTCAACGGCGCTGTCCACTTCGGGCTCGCCCAGCAATGCGGCGATCTGTTCGTGCAGCGGGGTGTCGGTGGACAAGTCGGCAATTTCGAAACCCTGGGCCTTGGCGTGCGCCAGGCGGATCGGGTTGACGTCGCCGATGATCACCACCGCCGCGCCCAGCAGACGCGCGGAAGCCGCTGCGGCCAGACCGACCGGGCCGGCACCGGCGATGTACACGGTGCTGCCTGGGCCGACGCCGGCAGTGACAGCGCCGTGGTAGCCCGTCGGCAGGATGTCGGAGAGGCAGGTCAGATCGCGGATTTTCTCCATGGCCTTGTCGCGGTCCGGCAGCTTCAGCAGGTTGAAGTCCGCGTACGGCACCAGCACGTATTCAGCCTGACCGCCGGTCCAGTCACCCATGTCGACATAGCCGTAGGCGCCACCGGCACGGGCCGGGTTGACGGTCAGGCACACGCCGGTGTGTTGCTCCTTGCACGAGCGGCAGCGACCGCACGCCACGTTGAAGGGTACGGAGACCAGGTCGCCGATTTTCAGGTTCTCGACATCGCTGCCCTTCTCGATCACTTCACCGGTGATTTCGTGACCGAGCACCAGGCCGGTCTGGGCAGTGGTGCGGCCGCGCACCATGTGTTGGTCGGAGCCGCAGATGTTGGTGGAGACCACGCGCAGGATAACGCCGTGTTCAATCTTCCTGCCACGGGGGTCCTGCATTTTGGGATAGTCGATTTTCTGTACTTCGACCTTGCCGTTGCCGAGATACACGACACCACGATTACCAGACATGCTTTCACCTCGCTGTTGTTTTTATGGAACTGCGTTGCCCCTTTTGGGTGGGCAGCGCGTTAAGTGCTCGGGTACAGATGCTGTTTCCTTGTGTTTTTCCTGCGGGCCTCATCAGGGGCGAGCCCCCTCCCACAGGGGAGTGCATTCCAAATGTGGGAGGGGGCTTGCTCCCGATGGCGCCAGTCAGAGCACCACGGTCCTATTGGCATTGAGAAACACCCGCCGCTCAATGTGATACCCCACCGCCCGCGCCAACGTCAGCCCTTCGATATCCCGCCCCTTGGCAATCAAGTCCTCGGGATAGTGACTGTGGTCCACCACTTCCACCCCCTGGGCAATGATCGGGCCTTCATCCAGATCGTTATTGATGTAATGCGCCGTGGCACCGACCAGCTTCACCCCCTTGTTGTACGCCTGGTGATAAGGCTTGGCGCCCTTGAAGCCCGGCAGCAACGAGTGGTGGATGTTGATCGCCTTGCCGTCCAGCTTGCGGCACAGCTCCGGCGACAGCACTTGCATGTAGCGCGCAAGAATCACCAGTTCTGCGCCCGTCTCTTCAATCACCTGCCACACCTGACGCTCCTGGGACGGTTTGTCGTTGGGGTCGAGGGGGAAATGGTAGTAGGGAATCTGGTGCCAGTCGGCCAACGGTTGCAAATCAGGGTGATTGGACACCACCGCGACCACGTCCATTGACAGTTGGCCGATGCGTTGGCGATACAGCAGGTCGTTGAGGCAGTGATCGGCCTTGGAGACCATGATCACCACTTTTGGCCGGTAGTTCGGCGCCGTCAGCTCGAAGATCATGCCAAAGGCTTCACCGCGCGTGGCCAGGCCATCGCGAAAACCCTGCTCGTCAAAACCATCTGGCTGGCGAAATTCCACCCGAATAAAAAATCTTCCCGAGAGGCGATCGTCGAACGAATGGTGCTCGGTGACGTAGCAGCCCTGCTCGAACAGGTAGCGGGTGACCGCGTCCACCGTGCCGAGCACGCTGGGGCAGTCGGCAGTCAAAATCCATGTATCGGGTGCGCGGCTCATGGTTTATTCCTCAGGCTTGAACACTCAGGCCGAACTCGGCCGAGGCATCCTGCAGCCACAACCACCAGTAATCCGAGAAGCTGCGACGAATCAGCAGTTCCCAGGTGTCTTCTGCCGTGTGGCGGATCACCAGTTGCGACTTGGCGAACACCGTGCCCACCGCCTTGCCCACCGGGAAGTTGTTGGGGTGCACGTCGTAGCTGGTGGACTTCATCAGCACATCGCGCACGTTCGGGCCGCTGAGCTCGAGGATCTGCTGGCCGCCGCTGACGTTGACGATCTGGATATGCAGCTCGCCCAGGGCCGCGCGCAGGTTTTGCTCGGCGGCAAACTCTTCACCGCCTGGCACGATCAACAGCCACTCATCCGGGCCGAGCCATTGCAGGCTGGTTTCGCCCTTGACGATGACCTGCAGGGCGCCCGGCAACTCAATGCCCAGGGCTTTGTGCACGCCAGCGGCGAAGGCGGCGTCATGGCCATCGCCACGGATGGTCAGGTGGCCGAGGAGTTTCTTTTCACGCACGGTCACGCCGGCATTGTTGCGGCCCTTGCCGACCAGGCTGGCGAGGTCGGCATGGTGCAGCGAGGATTCGGCTTTGGCGCCGGTGGTGGGGCGTTGTTGGTAAACATTGGCTGCTGTCATAAAGCACCTATCTGAATTCTGGGGTGACTGTTCAGGCCTCATCGGGAGCAAGCCCCCTCCCACATTTGAAATGTATTCACAAATCAAAATGTGGGAGGGGCTTGCTCCCGATGGCCGCGCCGCGGTCTATCAGATGTTCTGCCGATCCCCTTTCGGATCAAAGAACACCGAGGACACAATCTCCGCCTCGATCACACTGCCATCCGCCTGCGGCGAGAACACCCGTTCGCCGATGCGCTTCAAGCCGCCCTTCACCACACCCATGGCAAACGAATAACCCAGGGAGTTGTGCGCATAACTTGAGGTAACGTGACCGACCATCTTCATCGGAATCGTCTGCTTGGCATCCAGCACAAGCTGCGCGCCTTCGGGCAGCCACACATTCGGATCGATCGGCTTCAAGCCCACCAGTTGCTTGCGCTCTTCACGCACACAGTCTTCACGGTTCATGCCGCGCCAGCCGATCCACGAGAACGGCTTGGTGCGGCCTACGCACCAGCCCATGTTCAGGTCGTCCGGGGTCATCGAGCCGTCAGTGTCCTGGCCGACGATGATGAAGCCCTTCTCGGCCCGCAGTACGTGCATGGTTTCGGTGCCGTACGGGGTCAGGTTGTACTTTTTGCCGGCCTCGACGATTTTCTCCAGCACGCCCATGGCGTAGTCGGCCTGCACGTTGACTTCATACGACAGCTCACCGGTAAACGAGATGCGGAACACCCGCGCCGGGACGCCGCCGACCAGGCCTTCCTTCCAGGTCATGAACGGGAAGCCGTCCTTGTCCAGGTCGATATCGGTCACCTCACTCAGCAGCTTGCGGCTGTTGGGGCCGGACAGGGTCATGGTCGCCCAGTGGTCGGTGACCGAGGTGAAGTACACCTTGAGATCCGGCCATTCGGTCTGTTGGTAGATTTCCAGCCACTGCAGCACGCGAGCGGCGCCGCCGGTGGTGGTGGTCATCAGGAAGTGGTTGTCGGCGAGGCAGGCGGTTACGCCGTCGTCGAAGACCATGCCGTCTTCCTTGCACATCAGGCCGTAGCGCGCCTTGCCCACGTCGAGCTTGGTCCACGCATTGGTGTAGATACGGTTGAGGAACTCGCGGGCATCCGGGCCTTGAATGTCGATCTTGCCGAGGGTGGACGCGTCCAGCAGGCCGACGCTGTCGCGCACAGCCAGGCATTCGCGTTTCACTGCGGCGTGCAGGTCTTCACCGTTGCGCGGGAAGTACCACGGGCGTTTCCACTGGCCGACGTCTTCAAACTCGGCGCCGTTCTTCACGTGCCAGGCTTGCAGCGCGGTGTAGCGCACCGGTTCGAAGATGTGCCCACAGTGGCGGCCCGCTATCGCGCCGAAGGTGACCGGCGTGTAGTTGGGACGAAACATGGTGGTGCCCATCTGCGGGATGGTCACGTTCAGCGAGCGCGCGGCAATGGCCAGGCCGTTAACGTTACCCAGCTTGCCCTGGTCGGTGCCGAAGCCCAGCGCGGTGTAGCGCTTGACGTGTTCGACCGACTCGAAGCCCTCGCGGGTCGCCAGTTCGATGGCAGCGGCGGTGACGTCGTTCTGCAGGTCGACAAATTGTTTGGGCGCCCGTGCAGTGGCTTTGTCGTGGGGCACCTGGAACAGCGCCAGGGTTGGTTCTTCCAGACGGCTCAAGGCTTTTGGCAGCGTGCCTTCCACTGGCGCAAACCCGGCTTCGCTGGCCGCGCGCACGCCGCCTTCAAAACCGTCGGCCAACGAATCGCCAAGGCCATAAACGCCATTGATACCGCCGACGCACACGCGCTTCTGCGGCGCTTCGCCCGGCACGAAACCGAGGATGTCTTCACGCCAGGTCGGTTTGCCGCCCAGGTGCGAGGCCAGGTGCACCACCGGGCTGTAACCGCCGGAACTGGCGACCAGGTCGCAGTCCAGCCATTCGCCGGGGCTGCTGACTTTATGGGCTTTCACATCAATTGCGGCCACGCGTGCGGCGGTCACATGCTTGCTGCCACGCGCTTCGATCACGGCGCTGCCGGTGAGGATACGAATGCCCTTGGCGCGGGCTTCTTCCACCAGCGCGCCGCGTGGGTTGTGACGCGCATCGGCCACGGCCACCACGGTGAGGCCGGCGTCAAACCAGTCCAGTGCCACGCGGTAGGCATGATCGTTGTTGGTCGACAGCACCAGTTTCTTGCCCGGTGCCACGCCGTAGCGGCGCACGTAGGTCGACACCGCACCGGCGAGCATATTGCCCGGCACGTCGTTGTTGCCATACACCAGCGGACGCTCGCATGCACCGGTGGCCAGCACGACACGCTTGGCGCGCACCCGGTGGATACGCTGACGCACCACGCCAATCGGCGCACGGTCACCGAGGTGATCGGTGAGGCGTTCGTGAATGGTCAGGAAGTTATGGTCGTGGTAGCCGTTGACCGTGGCGCGGGGCAGCAGCACCACGTCCGGCAGAGCCTTGAGTTCTGCGATCACGCTGGCGACCCACTCGGTGGCCGGCTTGCCGTCGAGGCTTTCGCGCGAATCGAGCAACGAGCCGCCGAACTCTTCCTGCTCATCGGCGATGATCACGCGGGCACCGCTGCGTGCAGCCGCCAGTGCCGCGGCGAGGCCGGCAGGGCCTGCACCCACGATCAGCACGTCGCAGTGACGGTTGAAATTGTCGTAGGTGTCCGGGTCGTTCTCGGTCGGCGAGCGGCCAAGGCCGGCAGCCTTGCGGATGTACTTCTCGTAGGTCATCCAGAACGATTGCGGGTACATGAAGGTTTTGTAGTAGAAACCCGGCGGCATCAACTTGCCGCCGACCTTGCCGAGAATACCCATCATGTCGTTGTTCACGCTCGGCCAGCCGTTGGTGCTGGTGGCGACCAAACCCTGATACAGCGCCTGTTGCGTGGCGCGCACGTTGGGGATTTGCGTGGCTTCGGTGGCGCCGATCTGCAGCACCGCGTTCGGCTCTTCGGCGCCGGCGGCAAAGATGCCGCGCGGGCGCGAGTACTTGAAGCTGCGGCCGATGATGTCGACGCCGTTGGCCAGCAGGGCTGCGGCCAGAGTGTCGCCTTCAAAGCCTTTGTAGCTCTGGCCGTTGAAGGTAAACGTCAGGACCTTGTTGCGGTCGATGCGGCCACCGTTGGACAGGCGATTGATCTGGCTCATACCTTCTCTCCAGAGGCCTTGGCGGTGAATTGTGGCTGCTCACCGATCTTGTAGGTTTCAAGGATTTCGTAGGTCACGGTGTCGCGGGTGGCGTTGAAGTACTGACGGCAACCGGCGGCGTGAATCCACAGCTCGTGGTGCAGGCCACGGGGGTTGTCGCGAAAGAACATGTAGTCGCCCCACTCGGCATCGGTGCAGGCATTCGGGTCCAGCGGGCGCGGGATATGCGCTTGGCCGGACGCGTGGAATTCCTCTTCGGAGCGCAGTTCGCCACAGTGAGGACAGAAGATATGCAACATAGGAAATTTCTCCTGTTAGTGGGCGACGGCCGCAGCGCCGTGTTCGTCGATCAGCGCACCGTTGTGGAAACGGTCGATGGAGAAAGGTGCGGCCAATGGGTGCATTTCACCTTTGGCGAGGCTTGCGGCAAACACGTTGCCTGAGCCGGGAGTGGCCTTGAAGCCCCCGGTGCCCCAACCGCAGTTGAAGAACATGTTCGGTACCGGGGTCTTGGAAATGATCGGGCACGCATCCGGCGTGGTGTCGACGATGCCGCCCCATTGACGGTTCATGCGTACACGGGACAACACCGGGAACATCTCGACGATGGCCTGGATCGTGTGTTCGATCACCGGGTACGAGCCGCGCTGGCCGTAGCCGTTGTAGCCGTCGATACCGGCGCCGATCACCAGGTCGCCCTTGTCGGACTGGCTGATGTAACCGTGCACGGCGTTGGACATGATCACGCTGTCGATAATCGGCTTGATCGGCTCCGACACCAGCGCTTGCAGCGGGTGGGATTCGATTGGCAGACGGAAGCCCGCCAGCCCGGCCATGTGGCCCGAGTTACCGGCGGTCACCACACCGACGCGCTTGGCGCCGATAAAGCCCTTGTTGGTTTCCACACCGATGCACACGCCGTTTTCCTTGCGAAAACCGATCACTTCGGTCTGCTGGATCAAGTCCACGCCCAGTGCGTCAGCCGCGCGGGCAAAGCCCCAGGCCACGGCATCGTGACGGGCCACGCCGCCGCGACGTTGCACGGTGGCGCCCAGCACCGGGTAGCGAGTGTTCTTCGAGCAGTCGAGGTACGGGATCTCGTCGGCAACCTGTTTGGCGTTAAGCAGTTCGCCGTCCACGCCGTTGAGGCGGTTGGCGCTCACGCGGCGTTCGGAATCACGGATGTCCTGCAGGGTGTGGCACAGGTTGTAGACGCCCCGCTGGGAGAACATCACGTTGTAGTTGAGGTCCTGGGACAGGCCTTCCCACAGTTTCATCGCGTGTTCGTAAAGGTGCGCCGATTCATCCCACAGGTAATTGGAACGCACGATGGTGGTGTTGCGCGCGGTGTTACCGCCGCCCAGCCAGCCCTTCTCGACCACGGCCACGTTGGTGATGCCGTGCTCCTTGGCCAGGTAGTAGGCGGTCGCCAGACCATGCCCGCCACCGCCGACGATGACCACGTCGTAGACCTTCTTCGGGGTCGGCGTGCGCCACATCTTCTGCCAGTTTTCGTGATGGCTGAGGGAGTGCTTGAAGAGGCCGAAGCCCGAGTAGCGTTGCATAGTCATTACTCCAAAACCGCGCTCAGCGATAAACCGGGAAATCAGCGCACAGGGCAGACACGTGCTTGGCCACGTTGGCCTCGACGTCGGCATCGCCGAGGTTGTCGAGGATGTCGCAGATCCAGCCGGCCAGCTCGACGCACTGCGCCACTTTGAAACCGCGCGTGGTCACCGCCGGGGTGCCGATACGCAGGCCCGAGGTCACGAACGGCGACTGCGGGTCGTTCGGCACGGCGTTCTTGTTGACGGTGATGTGGGCGCGACCCAGGGCTGCGTCGGCGTCTTTGCCGGTGAGGCCCTGGCGGATCAGGCTGACCAGGAACAAGTGGTTGTCGGTGCCGCCGGAGACCACATCGTAGCCACGTTTGATAAACACTTCGGCCATCGCCTGGGCGTTGTCGATCACCTGTTGCTGGTAAACCTTGAAGCCAGGCTCAGCCGCTTCCTTGAAGCACACGGCCTTGCCGGCGATCACGTGCATCAGCGGGCCGCCCTGGGCACCGGGGAACACGGCGGAGTTGAGTTTTTTCTCGATCTCTTCGTTGGCCTTGGCCAGGATCAAACCGCCACGCGGACCGCGCAGAGTCTTGTGGGTGGTGGTGGTGACCACGTCGGCGTAGGGCAGCGGGTTCGGGTACAGGCCAGCGGCAACCAGGCCGGCGACGTGGGCCATGTCGACGAACAGCAGCGCGCCCACCTTGTCGGCAATCGCACGAAAGCGCGGGAAATCCAGAGTCTTGGAGTAGGCGGAGAAACCGGCCACGACCATCTTCGGCTTGTGCTCGACGGCCAGACGCTCGACTTCGTCGTAGTCGATCAGCCCGGTGTCGGTGTTGATGCCGTATTGCACCGCGTTGTACAGCTTGCCCGAGGACGACACTTTGGCGCCGTGGGTCAGGTGACCGCCGTGGGCCAGGCTCATGCCAAGGATGGTGTCGCCGGCGTTGATCAGCGCCAGGTACACCGCGCTGTTGGCCGACGAACCGGAGTGCGGCTGCACGTTGGCGTAATCGGCGCCAAACAGTTGCTTGGCACGCTCGATGGCCAGGGCTTCGACCTTGTCCACATGCTCGCAGCCACCGTAGTAGCGCTTGCCCGGGTAGCCTTCGGCGTATTTGTTGGTGAGGCCGCTGCCTTGCGCCTGCATCACACGTTTGCTGGTGTAGTTCTCCGACGCGATCAGCTCGATATGATCTTCCTGACGCTGCTCCTCGGCATTCATCGCCGCCAACAGTGCGTCGTCATATCCCTGGATCTGGTCTTGTTTGCTGAACATCGCGTCTCTCCCAGCCTTTCGTATTGTTGAGGCCCGTGCAGGGCCCTTTGATGCGATGGTAGGGCTGGGGCGTGCAGGTCAAATGCCTGCGCACGCCACGCAAAGGTGCGTTTACGACATCGCCTGAATATTGTGTAGAGGCCTCTGTGGGAGCTGGCTTGCCTGCGATGGCATCGCTGCGGTGCAACTGATGCTCCGAGGTGTCTGCACCGCAGGCAAGCCAGCTCCCACAGGGGTTAGGCGATGATCTTGCGAAGGAGGAAAAGCAGCAGAAAATGCGCCGGATACAAAGCATATGCCCAGCGACGCATGGCCGGCGGCGAGACATTTTTGACATGTCGCAACAAGACCAATCCGGCCAATGGCGCAATCAGGCACGCAGCCAGCCCGGTCAGCGCCACGATTGAGCCGCTATTGAGCAAAATCTGCCATTGATTAGCCGCCACACAAACCAAACCCGGTAACACACTGAAATACCATGGCCGGCGAAACACCAGCAGCATCGCCAGCGGCAGCAATACACCGAACACCCCGAACATCAAATGTGGGGAAAACACAGCACCTGACGCGAGCGCGATCAGCGCCAATCCTCGATCAATCAGCGCCTTCTGCTGCCATCCTCGGGCAACCAGCAGACCCAGCGCGAGGGTGGGCAGCACGTTCAAGGTATCGGCATCGTCGATAAACATCCGATACGGCACTTCGCTGATCACGCTGAACAGCAGCAGCCAGCCCAGATAACGCCAGTGGCCGGTCACCACTGCGGTGCGCATACGGTGCAGGTTCGCCGCAATCGCCAGGCAAAACCACGGGAACGCCAGGCGCCCCGGCACATACAGCCCATCCAGGCTCACACCGACGTAGCGCAGGTGATCGAGCACCATGCTCAGCAGCGCCAGCCACTTGAGCAGATCCAGGGCGCCATCACGCACGCGTGCGACAGGCGTAGTGTGAGTACCGTGCATAATTCCCCACTGACTTTGCATTTACAGTGCGTGCGCACCCCGGCCGATGTTGGGTAAAGTGCGCACCAACATCGACCACAGGAACGGGCCATGACCGACAAGAGCCAACAATTTGCCAGCGACAACTATTCCGGGATCTGCCCGGAAGCCTGGGCCGCCATGGAACAAGCCAACCAGGGCCATCAGCGCGCCTACGGTGACGATGAATGGACCCACCGCGCCGCCGACGGTTTCCGCAACCTGTTCGAAACCGACTGCGAAGTGTTTTTCGCCTTCAACGGCACCGCCGCCAACTCACTGGCGCTGTCGTCCCTGTGCCAGAGCTACCATAGCGTGATTTGCTCGGAAACCGCTCACGTCGAAACCGACGAATGCGGCGCGCCGGAGTTTTTCTCCAATGGTTCCAAGCTGCTCACCGCGCGCACCGAAAACGGCAAGCTGACCCCGGACTCGATTCGCGAAATCGCCCTCAAGCGCCAGGACATTCACTACCCCAAGCCGCGCGTGGTCACGCTGACCCAAGCCACTGAAGTGGGCAGTGTGTACACCCCCGAAGAAATCCGTGCCATCAGCGTCACCTGCAAGGAACTGGGCCTGAACCTGCACATGGACGGCGCGCGCTTCGCCAACGCCTGCGCCTTCCTCGGCTGCTCGCCGGCCGACCTTACCTGGAAAGCCGGGGTGGACGTGCTGTGCTTTGGCGGTACCAAAAACGGCATGGCGGTGGGTGAAGCAATCCTGTTCTTCAATCACAAGCTGGCCGAAGACTTCGACTACCGCTGCAAACAGGCCGGCCAGCTGGCATCGAAAATGCGTTTTCTCTCCGCGCCATGGGTGGGCCTGCTGGAAAACGACGCGTGGCTCAAGCACGCCCGCCACGCCAACCACTGCGCGCAGCTGCTGAGCAGCCTGGTGGCGGATATTCCCGGCGTGGAGTTGATGTTCCCGGTGCAGGTCAACGGCGTGTTCCTGCAACTCTCGGAACCGGCGATTACGGCGCTCACGGCCAAGGGCTGGCGGTTCTACACCTTCATCGGCAAAGGCGGCGCGCGGTTTATGTGTGCGTGGGATACCGAGGAAGAGCGTGTAAGGGAATTGGCCGCTGATATCAGGGAAGTGATGAACGCCTGACGCAGGAAATCGGAGAGTGGGTACTGGCCGATTGCCGAGGTTGTTTTATGGCATGTCCGACAGCCTACGATTTCAAAATCATTGACTAGCCTCTTGGAACCCGGAAGGAAAACGCAGACAGGTCTGCCACTTTCCGGGGCTGACCGCCCGCCGAATAAATCGGCAGGAAACGGAAATCCAATAGAGGGTTACACCATGGAAGATGCTGCACGCTACGCAATGAACGCAAAACAATTCGGCACTCTTGCGCCAACCTACATAGGTTGGGACGACTTCAGGAAACTGGCGAACGTCGGAGACACCATCAGGGAGCCTTCC
The DNA here is from genome assembly GCF_036864995.1 of Pseudomonas trivialis. Taxonomy (NCBI): domain Bacteria; kingdom Pseudomonadati; phylum Pseudomonadota; class Gammaproteobacteria; order Pseudomonadales; family Pseudomonadaceae; genus Pseudomonas; species Pseudomonas trivialis. Next base: position 5,004,952 of record NZ_CP142151.1, read on the forward strand.
AGGACCTTGACCGTTACCGGGAAAGTGTTCGAACTGACACCTTCAGGTGATCAGTTCGCCATCCACGTCTATACCCGATAACGATCAGGGGTAGCGCCGGGGACTCATCCACCCCGGCGCAGTCCCTGTGTTGGAGGGGGCAAGCCCCCTTCCACATTGAACCGTGCCTCCCTGGGTCGAGGCTTTATCAGAATTCGATACGCACATCGCCCTTCGGCACGCTGCAGCACGACAGGATGTAACCCTCGGCTTCGTCTTCTTCGGTAATCCCGCCGTTGTGCTCCATCTCCACTTCCCCGCCCAGCTTCATCACTTTGCACGTGCCACAGATGCCCATGCCGCAGGCCTTCGGAATCAGCAGGCCCAGCTTGGCGGCGGCCGCATGCACGGTTTCGCCCGGCGCCACACGAATGCTCTTGCCCGAGGCGATGAATTCCACCTGATGCAGGTCCGCCAGGTCGACTTCCGGAGCGTCGGCAGCCTGTTCGGCTTGCTCCACCGCGTCGGCGCGGGCTTCTGGTGGCGTGGCGCCGAAGGACTCTTCGTGATACCGCGCCATGTCGAACCCGGCCGCTTCCAGCAGGCGCTTCACCGCGCTCATGTACGGCGTGGGACCGCAGCAGAACACTTCGCGCTCGAGGAAGTCAGGCACCATCAGTTCGAGCATCTTGTGGTTCAGGTAGCCGCGATAACCCGCCCAGGGTTCGCCCAGGCCATGTTTCTCGCAGATCAGGTGCAGGCTGAAGTTATCGATCCGCGACGCCATGTGCTCCAGCTCGCGGTGGTAGATGATGTCTTTGGGCGAACGGGCGCTGTGGACGAAGGTCATGTCGACATTGGCATTGGTGTCGTAGAACCAGCGCGCCATGGACATCACCGGGGTGATGCCGACACCGCCGCTCAGGTACAGCACTTTGGGGCTGGGAAAATCGATGGCGTTGAACAGACCGACCGGCCCGTGCACCGCCAGCTCCTGCCCTTCATGCAGGGTATCGTGCAGCCAGTTGGAGACCCGGCCACCCGGTACGCGCTTGATGGTCACCGAAAAACTGTAGGGCACCGACGGCGAACTGGAGATGGTGTAGGAACGCATGATCGGCTGGCCTTCGATTTCCAGCTCCAGAGTGACGAACTGCCCCGGCTTGAAAAAGAACAGAATCGGCTGGTCGGCCATGAAGCAGAAGGTGCGCACGTCCCAGGTTTCCTGGATGACTTTGACGCAACGGACGATGTGCCGACCATTGGCCCAGGTCTGGGTCGTTACCGGATTCAGGAAATTGTTGGACATGCTTATTCTCCGTAGCCGTAGGTCGGCCTGATGGTGGCGATTCTGCGTAACGCCGGAACCACCCACTTACCTATCTGCGACATTCACATACTTACGGCGACCAGCCCCCAACGACAGGGGGTTGCGCGTCGGGATCAGATTGGGCCATGTCGCCCATGGATAAGGTTCGTCGCAACGCCGGCCCCACACTCACGCCCAACAAGACACTTTCTTTACGCCTTGCATTGCAACAACCGTAGCCACTTTCACCGGCCACACAGAATGGCCTTGAGGACACACACGATGGACGTCACCGCAACCTTAAGCTTGGGCGATCCGCTGGAACCCGCACGCAAGGCCACCGCGCAAATGCTGCAAGAGCGTGAGCGCACCTTTTCCCTGCCGCAGCCGTTTTACTCTGATGAGCGGTTGTTTGATATCGACATGCAGGAGATCTTCCAGAAAGAGTGGTTGATCGCCGGCATGACCTGCGAAATCCCTGCCAAGGGCAACTACCTGACCCTGCAGATCGGCAAGAACCCGATCATCGTGATCCGTGGCGCCGAAGGCGTGGTGCATGCGTTCCACAACGTGTGCCGTCACCGTGGCTCGCGCCTGTGCACCAGCGACAAGGGCAAGGTCGCCAAGCTGGTCTGCCACTACCACCAGTGGACCTACGAACTCGATGGCCGCCTGCTGTTCGCCGGCACCGAGATGGGCGCCGATTTCGACATGAAGCAGTACGGCTTGAAGCCGGTGAACGTGAAGACTGCCGGCGGCTACATCTTCATCAGCCTGGCGGAAAACCCGCCAGCCATCGATGACTTCCTGTCGACACTGAACCACTACATGGAACCCTACGACATGGAAAACACCAAGGTGGCGATCCAGACCACCTTGTTCGAAAAAGCCAACTGGAAGCTGGTGCTGGAAAATAACCGCGAGTGCTACCACTGCAACGCGTCGCACCCGGAACTGCTGAAAACCCTGCTGGAATGGGACGACGTCACCGACCCACGGGCCGACCAGGCCTTCAAGGACCACGTCGCCGCCTCGGCCGCCGCCTGGGACGCCGAGAAGATCCCTTACGCCCACGCCAGCTTCGGCCTGCGCAACCGCATCGTGCGCATGCCGCTGCTCAAGGGCACCGTGTCGATGACGCTGGATGGCAAACAGGGCTGCGCCAAACTGATGGGCCGCATCAAGAACCCGGACCTGGGCTCGATGCGCATCCTGCACCTGCCCCACTCCTGGAACCACTGCATGGGCGACCACATCATCGTGTTCACCGTGTGGCCGATCAGCGCCCAGGAAACCATGGTCACCACCAAGTGGATCGTGCACAAGGACGCGGTGGAAGGCGTGGACTACGACGTCGACCGCATGCGCCAGGTGTGGGACGCCACCAACGACCAGGACCGTCGCCTGGCCGAAGAGAACCAGCGCGGCATCAACTCCACCGCCTACCAGCCAGGCCCGTACTCCCAGACCTATGAGTTTGGCGTGGTGAACTTCGTGGACTGGTACAGCGAGCGGCTGCTCAATAACCTTGGCGCGGCGCCAGCGCCTTATCTCAAAGGTGTGGCTGCACACGAGTAACTGATTCCCCACAGATCAGAAATGTGGGGCTTTTGTGGGAGCTGGCTTGCCTGCGATGCGGACACCTCGCAGCCCGGTGGCACCGGGGTGATGCCATCGCAGGCAAGCCAGCTCCCACATTGGATATCATCAGTGTTCAAAAAATGCTCAGCCCCCTTCAAACCCTTTATCGCCCTGCCCTCCAGCCTTTACCCAACAACTTATCCACAAAGCCACCCACAGCAATTGTGGGCAACTGCATCGTTCAGCTGAAATTAAATCAAGAAAATCCGTGACTTATTCAGTTGGCGCAGTTTTATCCCGCACTGATCACTTATTGATCAACCCCATCAAAGCCACGAGCTGAAAGGGCTGCAGCGGTGCGCGAACACCTTATCCACAGAAGCACCAACAGACTTTGGGGGCAACTTTCAAAGCACTGTGGAAAACCATGTCAAAGCTTCATAAACCGGGGTATCCAGGGTTTTTTGGCAGCTGAAAACACGACATTGATCAGGATTTAACCAGATTCATGCAAGCCACGTTTTATAAGGCCTGTAGCTGATAGCGAACATCTTATCCACAGAAGCGCCAACAGACTTTGGGGGCAAGTTCAGGACTTGATCAGCGGAAAAACCCAATAAAAACCGCCAGTTAGCCTGGTTGTTTTTCGTACGGCAGGCTGCAGGGCTTGATTTACACGGGGTGTGGACATGCGCGAACAGGTTATCCACAGACGGGTCAACAGGGATTGTGGGTAATTGCCCAGGCACCGCTAAAACAACAGTGGGAGGGGAGCCAATCCCCTCCCACCGTTGTTCAGCGTACGACGCCTTCTTCGATGAGCAACTTGAGAATGGCCTGGGCGCCCTCTTCGGCGCTGACGCCCTTGAGCACCTGGCCACCGCCGCCGCTGGCCTTGGCCGTGGCGGCTTTCATGCGGTCGGCGCCGCTCTTGGCCTTGATCACTTTGAGGCGCTTGGGCCGAGGCTTGGCCGGGTGCAGCGAGGCGCCTGTGAATAACTCGTCTTCTTCGACTTCAACCTCGTGGGCCGCCAGCTCGCCGCGTTGCGCCGGGCCGTACGCGCTCTGCCGGGGCTTGGGCGCGGCGTTATCCACAGTCGCCAGAAACGGCAGGCGCACCTTCAGGCGCCGCCGCTGACCACGGGGCAACGCCTGCAGCACATGGGCCACGCCACCGTCGATGGACTCCACTTGCGCCAGCCCCACAATCAGCGGCCAGCCCAGGTGTTCAGCGAGCAAAAACGGCAGCATGCCCGAGCCTTCGCCGGTTTCGGCCTGGCTGCCGGTGAGCACCACCTGGGCGCCGGCCTCGCGCAAATAATCGCCGAGTACCGGCAGCGCATCGGCGCCGCTTGGTTGTTCCAGCACGTGCAATTGCGGCAGGCCCATGCCGAGGTAGCTGCGCAAGGTGGGCTCATTGATGTTGCCGGCGTGCAGCACCTGCAACTTGTCCCCAGCCATTTGCAGGCCCAGCTCGACGGCACGCGCGTCCTGCTCGGCACGGCGCGCCCGCCCGGAGGTGGGGTGGGCGCCGATGGACACCAGGCTGATTACATTGGTTGTCATGCTCATGTCCTCAAGCCGCGTCGCGCTTGGCGCCGTGGCGGTGGGCCTCGACCGCATCGATCAAGGCTTGCAGAATCGCGGCGCTTTCGCCGATCACCGACAGGTCGGCCCGTTTGATCATGTCGCAGCCCGCGTCAAGGTTGATCGCCACCACCTTGTCGCAGGCACCGATGCCTTGCAGGTGCTGGATCGCCCCGGAAATGCCCACGGCCACGTAGACCCGCGCCGTGACCCAGGTGCCGCTGGCGCCGACCTGGCGGTCACGCGCCATGAAGCCGTCGTCCACCGCCACCCGTGATGCGCCTTCGGTGGCACCGAGTGCGGCGGCGGTCTGGTGAAACAGTGCCCAGTCCTTGACCCCGTTGCCGCCGGAGAAAATGAATTCAGCCTCGGCCATGGGAATCGCTGCCGGGTCCACCGCCACCGCGCCCAAATCTTCGATACGCGGCAGGCTGCGCGCCAGGGTTGTGGATAACTCAACCGGTAATACCTCATGGCGCGTGTCGCTGACCGGCTCGGCGCATTCGACGGCGGCGAGGATCAGCCGTGGCAACGGCCGCGCCACATCCTGCTGGCCGGCACCGGCGCGGCCGATGCATTGTTCGTCCTTGACCTGCCACACCCGCGTGGCCGGACGTTCCTTGAGGCTGGCGGCAAAGCGTCGACCCAGCTCACCGCCGCCGCTGCGGCTGTCGGGCAGTAACCAGTGGCGTGGGTTGAACTGGTTATCCACAGCGCGCAGCCCCTGCACCCGTTGCTCCGGTGAATAACCGTCGAACTCGTGCCCCTCCAGCACCAGCAGGCGGTCGACGCCAGCGGTGGCGAATGTGCTTTCCTTGTGCTCGCCAAACACCACGGCCAGCACCGCGCCGTCGTGGCCGGCCAGTTGCCGTGCCAGGCCCAACAGATCACGGTCGTGGCTGCTCAGGCGGCCGCCGACCATGTCCGGCACCACGTTGATGTAAAACGCAGGCTCGGCAATCCGGTGCAACGGCAACTGCACTTCCACTGCCGCCGTACGCTTGGCCGCGCCGCCCTGCTGGGCGCCGCTGCGGTCGATGCGCTTGATGCCGTTGGGGCCGATAAAGCCCACGCCATGCACATTCTTGCGCATGACGCCGTTGGGCCCCATCCAGCTCTGCTGCACAGGCTGCATGGCCGCGTGCAAGGGATGCAGACGGTTACGGGCGATCCATTCGGCCCGTGGGTCGCGGCGGATAATGTCGCTCATCAATGCACCTCCGCAGGTTCACGCTTTAAGGGGGCTTTGGTCGGTGCAGCGTCTTCCAGCAACGCGTCAGCCACCAACTCGGCGATGTCCTTGATCAACGGCCGCGGTTCGACCACGCCTTCGAGCATTGCCGTGCATTGCGGGCAGCCCACGGCCACCAGTTCGGCGCCAGTCTCGCGGATGTCGTCCATGCGCATGTCCGGGATCCGTTGCTTGCCGGGAATGTCCGTGATCGGCGCGCCGCCACCGCCGCCGCAGCAGCGCGAACGGAAGCCCGAACGTTGCATCTCCTTGACCTCGATGCCCAGCGCACGCAGTACCTGACGCGGCGCCTCGTACTCGCCGTTGTAACGGCCCAGGTAGCAAGGGTCGTGGTAGGTCACGCTGTTGCCCTTGTGCTGGCCCAGGTTCAGCTTGCCCGCGTCGATCAGTTCGGCCATGAAGGTGCTGTGATGCTGCACCTGGTAGTTGCCGTTGAAGGCGCCGTATTCGTTTTTGAGTACGTGAAAACTGTGTGGGTCGCAGGTGACGATGCGTTTGAAGCAGTACTTCTCCAGGGTCTGGATATTGCGTGTCGCCAGCAGCTGGAAGGTCGCTTCGTCGCCCAGGCGGCGGGCCACGTCGCCGCTGTCGCGTTCTTCCAGGCCGAGGACGGCGAAGTCCACCCTGGCGGCCTTCAGCACTTTGACGAAGGCGCGCAGGGTGCGCTGGTTGCGCATGTCGAAGGCGCCGTCGCCGACCCAGAACAGCACATCACAGCTGGCCTTTTCGCTGAGCAACGGCAGGTTCAGATCCGCCGCCCAGTTGAGGCGACCGCCCGGGGCGAAGCCGCCGGGGTTGTCGGTGGCGATCAGGTTTTCGAGCACTTCAGCGCCCTTGTTCGGCGTGGCGCCCCTTTCCAGGGTGAGGTGGCGGCGCATGTCGACGATGGCATCCACATGCTCGATCATCATCGGGCACTCTTCCACGCAGGCGCGGCAGGTGGTGCATGACCACAGGGTCTCGGCATCCACCAGGCCGTTGACGATTGGCTGGTGCGGGTTGCCGCTGTGTTCGCCGATGGGTTTGCCCGGGTAGGGGCTGCCGGCAAATTTTGCGTCGGTGCCACCGGCCAGGCCGACGACCATGTCCTGGATCAGTTTTTTCGGGTTCAGCGGCTGGCCGGCGGCGAAGGCCGGGCACGCCGCTTCGCACTTGCCGCACTGCACGCAGGCGTCGAAACCGAGCAGTTGGTTCCAGGTGAAATCCTTGGGCTTTTCCACGCCCAGAGGCGCGCTTTTGTCCGTCAGGTCCAGCGGCTTCAAGCCGGTGGAGCGGCCGCCGCCGAAGCGTTCGGCGCGGCGGTGCCAGGCCAGGTGCAGGGCACCGGCGAAGGCGTGCTTCATCGGGCCGCCCCAGGTCATGCCGAAGAACATTTCGGACACGCCCCACAGCACACCCACGCTCAGCAATGCAGCGAGCAACCAACCGCCAAAGTCAGCGGGCAGAATGCCGGCGACCGGCAAGGTCACCAGGAAAAAGCTCACCGAAAACGCCAGCAGGCTTTTCGGCAGGCGCATCCACGGGCCTTTCGACAGGCGCGCGGGCGGGTTGCGGCGGCGCAGGTACATGAATATCGCGCCGACAAACATCAAGGTCGAGGCCAGTAGCAAAGCGTAGCCGAGGATACGGTTTTGCAGGCCGAACCCATGCACCAGGATCGCCAGCAGTGCGGACAGTACAAAGCCCAGCGCCGTGGCGACGTGGGTGTTGGCGATGTATTTGTCGCGGGCGACCACGTGGTGCAGGTCGACCATATAGCGTTTGGGCATGGCCAAAAGGCCGCCCAGCAGGTCGACTTTGGACGCGCGGCCACGGCGCCACATGTTTGCCCGGCGCAGGGCGCCGAGGACGGCGAGGCCCAGGGCGGCAAACAGGAGAATAGGCAGCAAGGTGTTCAACATGGTGAAGCTCCCACAGACCACACAAATCTAAAGTGAAACTGGCCTTTAATGTGGGAGGGGGCTTGCCCCCGATAGCAGTGGGTCAGCTAAAGCTGCATCAACTGACACTCCGCTATCGGGGGCAAGCCCCCTCCCACATTTTTCGACCGTGTGCGGGTCAGAAATCCTTGCACAAGCGCAGGGCGTCATAGATCGCAGCGTGGGTATTACGCTGCGCCACACAGTCACCGATGCGGAACAGCAAGTACCCCTCGCCCGCCTCGCTCAGGCACGGCTGCGGCTTGATCGCGAACAAGGCTTCGACGTCGATCTGGCCCTTGTTGCGCGAGGCTTCCTTGAGGGCGTAGTAGATGGCCTCGTCCGGGCGCACGCCGTTCTCGACCACCACCTGGTCCACCACCCGCTCCTCTTTGGCGCCGGTGTATTCGTTCTCCAGCACCGCCACCAGTTTGTCGCCCTCGCGATAGACCTTCTCCAGCATCATGTCGCCGGTCATGATCACTTCTTTCGGGTACATGCTGCGGTAGTAGGTGGGGAACGACGTACCGCCAATCGCCACGCCCGGCTTGATGTCGTCGGTGACGATCTCCACCTGGCAGCCCTTGTCGGCCAAAAAGTCTGCCACCGACATGCCGGTGAATTCGCAGATGGTGTCGTACACCAGCACGTTCTTGCCCGGTGCGACCTTGCCGTCGAGCACGTCCCAGCTGCTCACCACCAGGCCTTCGGCGGCGCCCCAGTGTTCGTTCTGCTCGATGAACGGATGCCCGCCTACCGCCAGCACCACCACGTCAGGACGCAGGTCGAGGATGGTGTCGGCGTCGGCGGCCACGCCCAGGCGCAGGTCGACTTTCAAGCGCGCCAGCTCCAGCTGGAACCAGCGGGTGATCCCGGCAATCTGGTCGCGCTGCGGGGCTTTCGAAGCAGTGGTGATCTGCCCGCCGATGAATTCCTTCTTCTCGAACAGGGTCACGTCGTGACCACGTTCGGCCGCCACGCGCGCAGCTTCCATCCCGGCCGGGCCGGCACCGACCACAACGACCTTGCGTTTCGGTCCGGTGGATTTTTCGATGATATGCGGCACGCCCATGTATTCACGGGAGGTCGCGGCGTTCTGGATGCACAACACATCCAGGCCCTGGTACTGGCGGTCGATGCAATAGTTGGCGCCGACGCACTGCTTGATCTGGTCGATCTGACCCATCTTGATCTTGGCGATCAGGTGCGGGTCGGCAATGTGCGCACGGGTCATGCCGACCATGTCCACGTAGCCGCCTTCGAGGATGCGCGTGGCCTGGTTCGGGTCCTTGATGTTCTGCGCGTGCAGCACCGGCACCTTGACCACTTCCTTGATACCGGCGGCCAGGTGCAGGAACGGCTCCGGCGGGTAGCTCATGTTGGGGATCACGTTGGCCAGGGTGTTGTGGGTGTCGCACCCCGAGCCCACCACGCCGATGAAATCGAGCATGCCGGTGTCGTCGTAATACTTGGCGATCTGCTTCATGTCCTCGTGGGACAAGCCGTCCGGGTGGAACTCGTCACCGCACAGGCGCATGCCCACGCAGAAGTCATCGCCCACTTCGGCGCGTACGGCCTTGAGCACTTCCAGGCCAAACTTCATGCGGCCTTCAAAGGTGCCGCCCCATTCATCGGTGCGCTTGTTGACGCGCGGGCTCCAGAACTGGTCGATCATGTGCTGGTGCACGGCGGACAGTTCCACACCGTCCAGGCCACCGGCCTTGGCGCGTTTGGCGGCGCTGGCGTAGTTGCCGATCACGCGCCAGATCTCTTCGGGCTCGATGGTCTTGCAGGTAGCACGGTGCACCGGCTCACGCACGCCGGACGGCGACATCAGGGTGGGCCAGTTAAAGCCATCCCAACGCGAGCGACGGCCCATGTGGGTAATCTGGATCATGATCTTGGCGCCATGCTTGTGCATGGCGTCGGCCAGGTTCTGGAAGTGCGGGATGATGCGGTCGGTGGACAGGTTCACCGAACTCCACCATTCCTGGGGGCTGTCGATGGCCACCACCGAGGAGCCGCCGCAGATGGCCAGGCCGATACCGCCCTTGGCTTTCTCTTCGTAATACTTCACATAGCGGTCGGTGGTCATGCCGCCGTCGGTGGCATACACCTCGGCGTGGGCGGTACTGAGCACGCGGTTGCGGATGGTCAGTTTGCCGATCTGAATCGGCGCAAACATTGCTTCGAAAGCCATGGCACGGTCCTCGGCTTACAACGGCTTGACGGTGAACAAACCATCTTCGTGGCCCTCTTCGGAGCCTCCGTAGACTTGTTCGGCCACAGTGCGAATCTTGCTGCCACGGGCTTGAAGGATCTGGTCCATGGCGCCGGCGAACCAGCCGGTGAACATGTAGTCGACCTTGCGTCCGACCTTGCCGTACACATAGACAAACGCCGAATGCTCAAGCTTGACGCTGGCGGTGCCTTTGTCCAGGTCGATGTCCTGGATCTTGAACAGGCCCCAGCCGCGTTGCGACAGGCGCTTCATGTAGTGCTCGAACACGGCGACGCCTTCCAGGCCGTGGCATTCGGCTTCCTTTTCACACCAGTGCCAGGCGGACTTGTAGCCGGCCTTGTAAAGGATCTCGGCGTAAGCATCCGCGCCCAGCACTTCTTCGATACCCATGTGGTTGTTGACGAAGAAATGGCGCGGCACGTACAGCATCGGCAGGGCGTCGGAGGTCCAGACACCGGTTTCGCTGTCGACTTCGATAGGCAATTGCGGGGCGATCTTGGCCATGGAAACTTAACTCCAGAAAAATTCGTAGTGGTGTAGCCGGTGGGTGTCTGGCTTATTCGCCCCAGACGTCCTTCAAGACGTTGACCCAGTTCTCGCCCATGATCTTGCGCACCACGCGTTCGCTGTGGCCGCGCTTGAGCAGGGTCTCGGTGAGGTTGGGGAATTCGCCCACGGTGCGGATGCCCAGCGGGTTGATGATCTTGCCGAAGCTGGTCAGGCGGCGGGCGTAGCCCTTGTCATGGGTCAGCATTTCGAAGAAATCCTGGCCATGGCCCTGGGTGAAGTCGGTGCCGATGCCGATGGCGTCTTCGCCGACGATGTTCATGGTGTATTCGATGGCTTCGGCGTAGTCGTCGATGGTCGAATCGATGCCCTTGGCCAGGAATGGCGCGAACATGGTCACGCCGACAAAACCACCATGGTCGGCAATGAACTTGAGCTCTTCATCGGACTTGTTGCGCGGGTGCTCTTTGAGGCCGGACGGCAGGCAATGGGAGTAGCACACCGGCTTTTTCGATTCGAGGATGACTTCTTCGCTGGTCTTGGAGCCGACGTGGGACAGGTCACACATGATGCCGACGCGGTTCATCTCGCCGACGATCTCACGGCCAAAGCCGGACAGGCCGCCGTCGCGCTCGTAGCAGCCGGTGCCGACCAGGTTCTGGGTGTTGTAGCACATCTGCACCACCCCCACGCCGAGCTGCTTGAAGATCTCGACATAGCCCAACTGGTCTTCAAAGGCGTGGGCATTCTGGAAGCCGAAGATGATGCCGGTCTTGCCCTGCTCTTTCGCGCGACGGATGTCGGCGGTGGTTTTTACCGGGATCACCAGGTCGCTGTTCTCACGGATCAGGGTCTGGCTGGCAACGATGTTGTTGATCGTGGCCTGGAAGCCTTCCCACACCGACACCGTGCAGTTGGCGGCAGTGAGGCCACCTTTGCGCATGTCTTCGAACAGGTCGCGGTTCCACTTGGCAATAATCAGACCGTCGATAACGATGCTGTCGGCGTGCAACTCGGCTGGGCTCATCAGGCGTCCCCTTATTGGCGATTCATGCGCCGAATCGTCTGCCGGCGCTTTGGGGCCAGCATATGCCCCGGGGCTGAACGGACCGGGTGCAAAAACGACAGGGGAATTGCCGAAAGCGTCAATCCGCGACAAAGGCTGCACAGACAGGCCTGACTGGCGGCTGTTCTTTGTCTTACGCTTGAGCCAGAATTCGGCCATCACCTGATATGAGACGGCGCAATGAAATCGATTTTCCTGGCTTTGGCACTCATCGCAACCGGCGTCCACGCCGCCGAAGACACCGACAGCACGCCGTGCGACGGCATCGAAAACGACCAGCAGACCCTGGCCTGCGCCACCTACAACAAGACCACCGCCGAGCAATTGCTCAAGGACAACTATCAGGGCCTGCTCGAGCGCATGGGTTCGACCTACGGCAGCGACAAGACCAAACTGGCCGACATTACCGCCCGTCTGAAGGACGCCCAGCAAAAATGGGAAAAACTGCGCGACGCCGACTGCGCCGTGGACACCTTCCCGGCGGTGACCGGCAGCAAGGCGTATGCAATTGCGCAGAATGATTGCCTGGCGCGGATGAGTGATGAACGGTCGGAGTTTTTGGAGTCGATTGGGCAGGAATAAGCGACAATCTGCGCCAACTTGATCTTATCCAGGGCTATTCATGACTATTTGCGGCATCGAAATCAAAGGCAGCGAAGCCATCATCGCGGTGGCCTCACTGGATAACCAGACGCTGACCCATGTGGCCCTGTCCACCAAGAAAATCGCCCTCGACGATGACGATGAAGCCGCCAATGTCAAAGCCTTTGCCGCGCAGGTGAGAGCCTTTGTGCAGGCCAACGTCGTCACCCGCATCGCGATCAAAAAGCGCAGTAAAAAAGGCGAGTTTGCCGGTGGCCCGACCACGTTCAAGATTGAAGGGGTGTTTCAGTTGCTGGATGGGGTTGAGGTGACGCTGCTGTCGCCCCAGACCATCAATGCGCAGAACAAGAAGCACAACTTTGACCTGCCGGCGACACTGAACAAGTATCAGCATGAGGCTTACAAGGCGGCGTGTTCGGCATTGCTGAAAAAATAAGCCACACCAGAATCTACTGTGGGAGGGGGCTTGCTCCCGATGGCGGCAGGTCAGTCAACAATCCACTCGCTGATGTACCGTCATCGGGAGCAAGCCCCCTCCCACATTTTGATTTTTGTCACCCTCTGCGCTCTTCACCAATCCTGTGGAAAGCGATTTATACCTAATGATGGACACAGCCATAGTTGGTTATAAATTGATCAAACCACCTCCCGTCGCCGATCCTCCCTCGGGCACTTGGCAAACCGCGCTCTATAGCTGCGGGTGAAATACGACGGCGACTCAAACCCGCACGCAATGCTCACCTCCAGCACGCTCATGCCGCTTTGGCGCAACAGCTGCCGGGCTTTTTCCAGGCGCAGGCCAAGGTAGAAGTTGCTTGGCGTGTCGTTCAGGTGCAAGCGGAACAGCCGCTCCAACTGGCGCCGGGTGACCTTGATCGCTTCGGCCAGGGCCAGTGTGCTCAACGGCGGTTCGGTGTGTTGCTCCATCTCGCCGATCACCTGCACCAGCTTCTTGTTGTTGATGCCGTAGCGCGTGGCGATCTGCATGCGCTGGTGGTCTTTGCGCGGGCGGATGCGGCCGAGCACGAACTGTTCGGAGACCTGGATCGCCAGGTCGGGGCCGTGGGCCTGAGCGATCAGGTCGAGCATCAGGTCGATGGAGGCGGTGCCGCCGGCGCAGGTGATGCGGCGGCGGTCGATTTCGAACAGTTCCTGAGTCACGCTCAGGTGCGGATACGACTCCTTGAAGGCATCGACGGCTTCCCAGTGCAGGGTCAGGCGGTGGCCGTCGAGCAGGCCGGCTTCGGCCAGCACGCAGGCGCCGGTGTCGATGGCGCCCAGGGTTACGCCGTCATGGTCGAGGCGGCGCAGCCAGTGCTGCAGGGCAGGTGTTGCGAACTGCAGCGGTTCGAAGCCGGTCACCACCAACAGCGTCGCGCCTTTGTTCAGCGGTTCCAGCGCGGCGTCGGCGTTGACCGACATGCCGTTGCTCGCCAGCACCGCACCGCCGTCGGCGCTCAGTATGTGCCAGCGGTACAGCTCGCCGCGAAAGCGGTTGGCCACTCGCAGCGGTTCCAGCGCAGAGATGAAGCCAATGGCGGAGAAGCCCGGCATCAGCAAAAAGTAGAAATCCTGGGACATGGTGGCGCTCTCGTCGGCAGGCTAAGTGGCACTGTGATACTCCCGTTGCCGGGCGGATTCAAGGGGGCAGGTCGCTGCAGTGCAAGCGCCGGTCGCCGCTGTGCGTTTTGTGCTCGACGAAGATCCGTAACGTGGCGTCACGGTGCACAAAGACGCCGAACCCCACAATAACGAGCTGCCGAGGCCCCTACCATGAAACGACAGATCAGCCGCTATGCGCTCGCCCTGAGCGCCCTCTTGAGTACACACGTGTTCGCGGCCGACGCAGCGTCCTGCCAGAACGTGCGCATGGGCGTGGTGAACTGGACCGACGTCATCGCCACCAGCGCCATGACCCAGGTCCTGCTCGATGGCCTTGGCTACACCACCAAGCAGACCAGCGCCTCCCAGCAGATTATCTTCGCCGGCATCCGCGACCGGCGCCTGGACCTGTTCCTGGGCTACTGGAACCCGCTGATGACCCAGACCATCACGCCGTTCGTCGAAGCCAGGCAAGTCAAAGTCCTCGACAAGCCGAGCCTGGAAGACGCCCGCGCCACCCTCGCCGTGCCGACTTACCTGGCCGACAAGGGCCTGAAAACCTTCGCCGACATCGCCAGGTTCGACAAGGAGCTGGGCGGCAAGCTCTACGGCATCGAGCCGGGTTCAGGCGCCAACACGCAGATCAAGGCGATGATCGCCAAGAACCAGTTCGGCCTCGGCAAATTCCAGCTGGTGGAATCCAGTGAAGCCGGCATGCTCGCCGCCGTCGACCGCGCCGTGCGCCGCAAGGAAGCCGTGGTGTTCTTCGGCTGGGCGCCGCACCCGATGAACGTCAACATTGCGATGACCTACCTCAGCGGCAGCGAAGACGCCCTGGGACCGAACGAGGGCATGGCAAGCGTGTGGACCGTCACCTCGCCCACCTACGCCCAACAGTGTCCCAACGTGCACAAGCTGCTGACCAATCTGACCTTCACTGCCGCCGACGAGAGTCGGATGATGCAGCCGCTGCTGGATCACAAGGACGCCCTGGAATCCGCCCGGCAGTGGCTCAAGGACCACCCGCAGGACCAGGCGCGCTGGCTGGAAGGCGTGACCACCTTCGACGGCAAACCGGCGGCAGCCAACCTGCAACTGACCGGTAAATAACCCGTTTTCAATCACCGTTTCGCGGTCGCTTTCGACCGCGAGCGGCACCACCACGCCTGTAAGGAACCGCCCCATGAATCACGACGTCATCATCACCTGCGCACTCACCGGTGCTGGCGACACGACCAGCCGCAGCCCCCACGTGCCGGTCACCCCCAAACAGATCGCCGCCGCTGCCGTAGAGGCCGCCAAGGCCGGCGCCACGGTGGTGCACTGCCACGTACGTGATCCAGAGACCGGCAAGTTCAGCCGCGACGTGGCGCTGTACCGCGAAGTGATGGAGCGCATTCGCGAAGCCGACATCGACATCATCGTCAACCTCACCGCCGGCATGGGCGGCGACCTGGAGATTGGCGGCGGCGAACACCCCATGGAGTTCGGCCCCAACACCGACCTGGTCGGCCCGCTGACCCGCCTGGCCCACGTCGAAGAACTGTTGCCGGAGATCTGCACCCTGGATTGCGGCACCCTCAATTTCGGCGACGGCGACACCATTTACGTGTCCACCCCAGCGCAATTGCGGGCCGGCGCCAAACGCATCCAGGAACTGGGCGTAAAAGCCGAGCTGGAAATTTTCGACACCGGCCACCTCTGGTTCGCCAGGCAGATGATCAAGGAAGGCCTGCTGGATAAACCGCTGTTTCAGCTGTGCCTGGGCATTCCCTGGGGCGCGCCGGCCGACACCACCACCATGAAAGCCATGGTCGACAACCTGCCGACCGACGCGGTGTGGGCCGGCTTCGGCATCGGCCGCATGCAGATGCCGATGGCGGCGCAGGCGGTGCTGCTGGGCGGCAACGTGCGGGTGGGACTGGAAGACAATCTGTGGCTGGACAAGGGTGTGCTTGCTACCAATGGCCAGTTGGTGGAGCGCGCCAGCGAGATCCTCAGCCGCCTGGGTGCGCGGGTCATGACCCCCGCCGAAGGCCGAATCAAGATGGGTCTGACCAAACGCGGTTAAAGAAGGTGGGAGGGGCTTGCTCCCGATAGCGGTGTGTCAGCCAATAAATCCATCAACTGACACATCGCCATCGGGAGCAAGCCCCCTCCCACAAGGGATCACCGAACTCTTTAGGAATGTCTCCATGAGCTTTATCACTGAAATCAAAACCTTCGCCGCCCTCGGCAGCGGTGTTATCGGCAGCGGCTGGGTGTCCCGCGCCCTGGCCCACGGCCTGGATGTGGTGGCCTGGGACCCGGCGCCCGGTGCGGAAGCCGCCCTGCGCAAACGCGTCGCCAATGCCTGGGGCGCACTGGAGAAACAGGGCCTGGCACCGGGCGCATCACAGGATCGCCTGCGCTTTGTGCCAACCATTGAGGAGTGCGTGAAAGACGCCGACTTCATCCAGGAAAGCGCCCCTGAACGCCTGGAGCTGAAACTGGAACTGCACAGCAAGATCAGCGCAGCAGCCAAGCCCGATGCCTTGATAGGCTCCAGCACCTCCGGCCTGTTGCCGAGTGAGTTCTACGAGGGCTCGACCCACCCGGAGCGTTGCGTGGTCGGGCACCCGTTCAACCCGGTGTATCTGCTGCCGCTGGTGGAAGTGGTGGGCGGCCGGCACACTGCGCCCGAGGCCATCCAGGCGGCAATCAAGGTGTACGAATCCCTCGGCATGCGCCCGCTGCATGTGCGCAAGGAAGTCCCGGGATTTATCGCTGACCGCCTGCTCGAAGCGTTGTGGCGCGAGGCGCTGCACCTGGTGAATGACGGCGTGGCCACCACCGGTGAGATCGACGATGCGATTCGCTTTGGCGCCGGGTTGCGCTGGTCGTTCATGGGCACTTTCCTCACCTACACCCTGGCGGGCGGCGATGCCGGTATGCGGCACTTCATGGCACAGTTCGGTCCGGCGTTGCAGTTGCCGTGGACTTACCTGCCCGCACCGGAATTGACCGACAAGCTGATCGACGATGTGGTCGATGGCACCCGCGATCAGTTGGGCAAACACAGCATTTCGGCGCTGGAGCGCTATCGTGATGATTGCCTGCTGGCAGTGCTTGAAGCGGTGAAGAGCACCAAGGCAAAACACGGTATGAGCTTCGCCGAATAAAGGACCACTTTCCATGCCCGCATTGATCACCTACACCACCAAAATCCAGCCCGCCTGGGTGGACTACAACGGTCATCTGCGCGATGCGTTCTATCTGCTGATTTTCAGCTACGCCACCGACGCGCTGATGGACACCCTGGGCCTGGACAGCGACAACCGCGAAGCCAGCGGCCACTCGTTGTTCACCCTGGAGTTGCACCTGAACTACCTGCACGAAGTCAAACTCGGCGCCGAAGTGCAGGTGCACACCCAACTGATCGCCTTTGATGCCAAGCGCCTGCACCTCTATCACAGCCTGCATCTGGCTGGAGAGGAAAAAGCACTGGCCGGCAACGAACAGATGTTGCTGCACGTCGACCTGGCCGGCCCGCACGCAACGCCGTTCAGCGAGGCCACACTGGCAAGACTCATGGCCCTCAGCGCCGGGCAGAAGGATCTTCCCAGGCCTGCCCTGCTGGGCCGGGTGATCGGTTTGCCGACAAAAAAAGCCCCGATCCAGCCGTGACGGGATCGGGGCAGAGGTGCTTGTGTGAGCCATGCATCCCGAGGGTGACCAAACCGTCAAGCTGCTTGCCTGGGTGCAGTGTGCCGGTTCATGCGCTCGGCACCTGACCCCAAAACGACACGCTCATAGCCATTCGAGGCATTCGGGCATTCTGCCCTTGCCGACCGGTCGGGGGCCTACCAGAATCCGAGTCAATCCAGCTCCGTTAACCAGGGTAAACGTCATGATGCACGCGGATTTGATTGACCAGGATGACCTGCTGAGCCAACTGCGCTCGCTGGGTTTCGAAGTGTCCAGCGGCGCCAGCGCCGAGCAGGCCTGCGAGTGTGCGGTGCGCGGGTTGAGTGAAGCGCGGGCGAAGGCGCTCAAGGGTATGGTCGAGCAGATGTATGGCGGCAGTGCGACGATCCTGCCGGCGGTGAGGCAGGCGATTGACAGGCAGTTGCTGCCGGCATTGATGCAGTTCAAACAGAATTCCGGCGCCTGACAGGGCGCTATCGGGAGCAAGCCCCCTCCCACATTTTGAATTGTGAATACCTTCAAATGTGGGAGGGGGCTTGCTCCCGATACAGGCGACGCGGTCTACAGCCTTACACTGGCAAACGTCGACTCATTGCGCGCCTGGCTCAACGCCGACATCGGCCCCGATAACGGCGACAACAGCGCCTGCGGAATCGGCAGCATCGCCACCTGCTGGGTGGTGTTGGAGCCGACGCGTTCATCGCGTGGCGGAATGCCGAAGTATTCGCGGTAGCACTTGGAAAAGTGCGGCGTGGACACGAACCCGCACACCGATGCCACTTCGATGATCGACATCGGCGTTTGCTTGAGCAACTGCCGGGCACGGATCAGGCGCAGCTTGAGGTAATAGCGCGACGGCGAGCAGTGCAGGTATTTCTGGAACAGCCGCTCCAGTTGGCGCCGCGATACAGCGACGTACACCGCCAGTTCATCCAGGTCGATCGGCTCTTCGAGGTTGGCTTCCATCAGCGCGACGATTTCCTGCAGCTTCGGCTGGTTGGTGCCGAGCATGTGCTTGAGTGGCACACGCTGGTGATCCTGTTCGTTGCGGATGCGTTCGTAGACGAACATCTCGGAGATGGCCGCCGACAATTCACGGCCGTGGTCGCGGCTGATCAGGTGCAGCATCATGTCCAGCGGCGCGGTGCCGCCGGAGCTGGTGAAGCGGTTGCGGTCCAGGGTGAACAGCCGCGTGCTCATGGCCACGCGCGGGAAGGCTTCCTGCATCGACGCCAGGCATTCCCAGTGCACGCTGCAATCGAACCCGTCGAGCAAACCGGCACAGGCCAGCGCCCAACTGCCGGTGCACACCGCACCCAGGCGGCGCGACTGGCGCGCCTGGCTCTGCAGCCACGACACGTGCTCACGGGTCACGGTGCGCTGGATGCCCACGCCGCCGCACACAATGACGGTGTCCAGGGCCGGGGCCTTGTGCATGGAGGCATCGGGCGTGATTTGCAGACCGTCGCTGGCCCACACCTGGCTGCCGTCGGCACTCAGGGTAGTCCAGCGATACAGTTCGCGACCGGACAGCTGATTGGCCATGCGCAGCGGTTCCACCGCCGACGCCAGGGAAATCAGCGTGAAATTGTCCAGCAGCAAAAAGCCGATGGATTGAGGCGCACGGTTCTGGGGTTGGGCCCCTGAGTTGAACGACGTCATCGCGGTATCTCCTCACACAAAGCAGTTGATGGCCTCAGGCGAGGCTCTTGTTATTGCGCTCTTCATCCATAAAGAAGAGAGGCTTTGAATTGATAGAGCAAATGCCGTGCCTGAATTTGAATGCCTATTCAATAAATCCTGAAAACGACCTGTTGACGCGTCTATATAAGCCCACGCAGGAAGTACGGGATAGGGCCGAAAAAGGCGCTCGTTTAAAAGGGGTGAGCAGATCGGTAGCACTTGTGGGAA
This sequence comes from Pseudomonas trivialis, assembly GCF_036864995.1. Lineage (NCBI taxonomy): Bacteria > Pseudomonadati > Pseudomonadota > Gammaproteobacteria > Pseudomonadales > Pseudomonadaceae > Pseudomonas > Pseudomonas trivialis. The sequence continues at coordinate 5,024,197 of NZ_CP142151.1, forward strand.
GGCGCTTTGCGGGCGTAGGAGTAGTCTGTCACCCCATGCGCAGGTGACGGGTGATGGCGGGGGAAGTCGTTCGCTAGCTACTTATCTATTTGCGACGCGCTAAAAGGTGGCGCTTTTGGGTTCGGGTGTTCACTTTATGAGCAGCTTTGTTTGAACCACCGCTATCGCAGGCAAGCCCCCTCCCACATTTGAAGGTATTCACAATTCAAAATGTAGGAAGGGGCTTGCTCCCGATGCAGGCAACTCGGTCTCAGCACTCAACCGCGCTGACCGCCAAGCCACCGCGCGACGTTTCCTTGTACTTGTCATGCATGTCCGCGCCGGTATCGCGCATGGTGCGGATCACCCGGTCCAGGGAGATAAAGTGCTGCCCATCGCCACGCAGGGCCATTTGCGCGGCATTGATCGCTTTCACCGCGGCAATCGCATTGCGCTCGATGCACGGTACTTGCACCAGCCCGCCCACCGGATCGCAGGTGAGGCCGAGGTTGTGCTCCAGGCCGATTTCGGCGGCGTTGCACAGTTGCTCCGGGGTCGCACCAAGAATCTCCGCCAGCCCGGCGGCGGCCATGGCGCACGCAGAACCCACCTCGCCCTGGCAGCCGACTTCGGCGCCGGAGATCGACGCGTTCTTCTTGCACAGAATCCCCACCGCCGCAGCGCCGAGCATGTAGTCGACCACGTTGGCTTCGGTGACGTCTTCGCTGAATTTCATGAAGTAGTGCAGCACCGCCGGAATGATCCCTGCCGCGCCGTTGGTGGGCGCGGTGACCATACGCCCGCCGGCGGCGTTCTCTTCGTTGACCGCCAGAGCGAACAGGTTGACCCACTCCATGGCGCTCAGGGTCGAGCCGATCACATTCGGTTTGCCCAGCTCTTGCAGGCTGCGGTGCAGCCTGGCCGCACGGCGCCGCACATTCAGCCCGCCAGGCAGGATGCCTTCATGCTTGAGGCCCTGCTCCACGCAATCCTGCATGGCGCGCCAGAGCTTCATCAGGCCGCTGCGGATTTCCTCTTCGGAGCGCCACACTTTTTCGTTGGCCAGCATCAGTTCGGCGACGCGCAGGTTGTGGGTCTTGCACAACTGCAACAACTCGGCCGCGCTGGAAAAATCATAGGGCAGCTCGGTGCGGTCCATGTCGGCCACGCCGCTTTGCGCCTGGGCCTCATCCACCACAAAACCGCCACCCACCGAGTAGTAGGTGTCGCGGTGCAATTCGCCGTGTTGGTCAAACACCACAAGGGTCATGGCGTTGGGGTGAAACGGCAGGTTTTCGTCGAGCAGGCGCATGTCCCGCGCCCACACGAAGGGCACCGGCAAACGCCCGTCGAGCAGCAGCGTGTCGGTTTCGCGCAGGGTGCTGATGCGGATGCCGATCTGCGATGGATCAATGGCGTCCGGCCACTCGCCCATCAGGCCCATGACGGTGGCAGTGTCGCTGCCATGACCGATGCCGGTGGCCGACAATGACCCGTACAGCTGAACTTCGACGCGGCAAACCTGTTCCAACAGGTCACGTTCACGCAGTGTCTGAACGAACAACGCCGCGGCGCGCATGGGGCCGACGGTGTGAGAACTCGAAGGCCCGATGCCGATCTTGAACAGGTCGAAAACACTGATAGCCATAAACGTGAAACTCCTCGGTGGACACAAATCGGACACCCGGGAGCTGCTACGCTCAGATCGCCCAGATGGCGGCATCATCAGGCTTTTGTCGGCCGTCACGGCGTCTCACACCGACGCAACCATGCTCACCAGCGTCGCCTGCGTGCAATCGCCTGTTTTGGCCGCTTTTTGCGGTGCGCAAGGCTGAAAACTGCGGTTTTGCCTTGGGAAAAATCTGTAAGCGACGTCACCAATACTGGATACGACCCTCCCTGTACTGGATACGACGCCCCCTGTAGGCGTCAGATTTTCACTGGTACATGATCAGTCCCGACTCGTTTGCAAGGCACCGTGCCAGAGCTGCATCGCACGCTCCAACCGCAACACATATAAAGCGCGGCGATTGCCGCCAGAAAAAACACAGGAGTCTAGCCCTATGAAAGCTTCACCCTCGTTGTTGTTGGCCGCCATGCTGAGTCTGCCCGTCATGACTCACGCTGCAGAACCGGAACAGTGCAAGACCGTCAACTTCTCCGATGTCGGCTGGACCGACATTACCGTCACCACCGCGACCACCAGCGAAATCCTCAAAGGCCTGGGCTACAAGCCGCGCACCACGATGATTTCGGTACCTGTGACCTACAAGTCGCTGGCCGACGGCAAGAACATGGACATCTTCCTCGGCAACTGGATGCCGACCATGGAAAACGACATCAAGCAGTACCGTGATGCCGGCACCGTGGAAACCGTACGCGCCAACCTGGAGAACGCCAAGTACACCCTGGCCGTGCCGGAAGCGCTGTACAACAAGGGCCTGAAAGACTTCGCCGATATCGCCAAATTCAAGGACGAGCTGGACGGCAAGATCTACGGCATCGAGCCTGGCAATGACGGCAACCGCACCATCCAGACCTTGATCGACAAAGACGCCTTCGGCCTCAAGACCGCCGGTTTCAAAGTCGTCGAGTCCAGCGAAGCCGGGATGCTTTCGCAGGTGGAGCGCGCTGCCCGGCGCGACAAGGCCATCGTGTTCCTTGGCTGGGAACCGCACCCGATGAACACCCGCTTCAAGATGAAATACCTGACCGGGGGTGATGATTCATTCGGCCCCAACTACGGCCAGGTCACCATCTACACCAACACCCGCAAGGGCTACACCCAGGAGTGCAGCAACGTGGGCCAGTTGCTGAAAAATCTGGTGTTCAGCCTCGACATGGAAAGCACCCTGATGGGCAAGATTCTGGACGACAAACAGAAGCCCGACGCCGCCGCCAAGGCCTGGCTGAAAGCCAACCCGCAAGTCCTCGATACCTGGCTCGCCGGTGTCACTACCGTTGATGGCAAACCCGGGCTCGACGCTGTTAAAGCTTACCTCGCCAAATAACCCCCGCTGACCCCGGGCCGGTGCGCTGGCCCGGGATGTTTTCCCCTTCGCATGTGGACATTCACTACCATGCTGACTGAACAGAAAATCCCACTAGGCCAGTACATCGCTGCCTTCGTCGAATGGTTGACCGAACACGGTGCCAACTACTTCGACGCAATCGCATCGACACTGGAAACGATGATCCACGGCGTGACGTTCGCGCTGACCTGGTTCAATCCACTGGCATTGATCGGTCTGATTGCGCTGCTGGCTCACTTCATTCAACGCAAATGGGGATTGACTGTCTTTGTCATCGTCTCCTTCCTGCTGATCCTCAACCTGGGGTACTGGCAGGAAACCATGGAAACCCTCGCGCAGGTGCTGTTCGCCACCCTGGTCTGCGTGGTCATCGGCGTGCCGCTGGGCATTGTTGCCGCGCACAAGCCGATGTTCTACACCATGATGCGGCCGGTACTCGATCTGATGCAGACCGTACCGACTTTCGTCTACCTCATCCCTACCCTGACCCTCTTCGGGCTGGGTGTGGTGCCTGGCCTGATCTCCACGGTGGTGTTCGCGATTGCCGCGCCCATCCGGCTGACCTACCTGGGCATCCGCGATGTACCGCAAGAGTTGATGGACGCCGGCAAGGCCTTCGGCTGCTCGCGCCGTCAGTTGCTCTCGCGCATTGAACTGCCCCACGCGATGCCGAGCATTGCCGCCGGTATTACCCAATGCATCATGCTGTCGTTGTCGATGGTGGTGATCGCCGCGCTGGTGGGCGCCGACGGCCTCGGCAAACCGGTGGTCAACGCACTGAACACCGCCGATATCGCCCTGGGCTTTGAAGCGGGCCTGGCGATCGTGTTGCTGGCCATCATGCTCGACCGCATCTGCAAACAACCCGAAGCCAAAGCAGGGGGTGATGCATGAGCATTATCCGATTCGACAAGGTCGACGTGATCTTCTCCAAAGACCCACGCGAAGCGCTCAAGCTGCTGGACCAGGGCATGAGCCGTAACGAGATCCTGAAAAAGACCGGGCAGATCGTCGGCGTGGAAAACGCCAGCCTGGATATTCAAAAGGGCGAAATCTGCGTGCTGATGGGCCTGTCGGGCTCCGGCAAGTCGAGCCTGCTGCGCTGCATCAACGGCCTCAACACCGTGAGCCGCGGCCAGTTGTTCGTCGAGCATGAAGGCCGCCAGATCGACATCGCTTCGTGCACACCCGCCGAGCTTAAGATGATGCGCACTCAGCGCATTGCCATGGTGTTCCAGAAGTTCGCCCTGATGCCCTGGCTGACGGTGCGCGAAAACATCAGCTTCGGTCTGGAAATGCAGGGTCGCCCGGAGAAAGAACGACGCAAGCTGGTGGATGAAAAACTCGAGCTGGTGGGCCTGACGCAATGGCGCAACAAGAAGCCGGACGAGCTGTCGGGCGGCATGCAGCAACGTGTGGGCCTGGCCCGTGCGCTGGCGATGGACGCCGACATCCTGCTGATGGACGAACCTTTCTCCGCCCTCGACCCGCTGATCCGCCAGGGCCTGCAGGATGAACTGCTGGAACTGCAGCGCAAGCTGAACAAGACCATCGTGTTCGTCAGCCACGACCTGGATGAAGCGCTCAAACTGGGCAGCCGCATCGCGATCATGAAGGACGGCAAGATCATCCAGTACAGCGTGCCCGAAGAGATCGTGCTGAACCCGGCCGATGACTACGTGCGCACCTTCGTCGCGCACACCAACCCGCTGAACGTGCTGTGCGGCCGCAGCCTGATGCGCACGCTGGACAACTGCACGCGCGTCAACGGCTCGGTATGCCTGGACCCAGGCGGCGATTCGTGGCTGGACCTGGCCGAAGGCAATACCATCCAGGGCGCGCGGCAGAACGGCGTGGTCATGAATCTGCAGAACTGGGCGCCGGGCCAGGCCGTGGAAAGCCTGGAGCGGGTGCCGACGCTGGTGGATTCCAATATCGGCATGCGCGATGCGTTGCAGATTCGCTACCAGACCGGCAACAAGCTGGTGTTGCATGACAACAACAAGGTGGTAGGCATCCTCGGCGACAGCGAGCTGTACCACGCGCTGTTGGGCAAGAACCTGGGCTGACAGACACTGCACAACACATGTGGGAGGGGCTTGCTCCCGATAGCGGTGTATCAGCCACAGAGGATGTGGCTGACAGCCTGCAATCGGGAGCAAGCCCCCTCCCACATTTTTTTGCGCCGATTCCAGCCTGTGATTTTTATTGATTGAACGTTCAATCAAAACAAAATAGACTGGCCCTCAAGCCGATGGACGCATTTGGCCCATCAGCGGCCTAAGGAAGAGGTGAAACATGCCCAAGGTCGGTATGCAACCCATACGCCGCCAGCAATTGATCGAGGCCACTTTGACGGCCATCGACCAGGTCGGCATGGCAGACGCCAGCATTGCGCTGATCGCGCGTCTGGCCGGTGTGTCGAACGGCATCATCAGCCACTACTTTCAGGACAAGAACGGCCTGATCGCGGCGACCATGCGTTACCTGATGAACGTGCTGATCGAGCGCGTCCAGGAACGTCGACAGGCGTTGGAAGACGACAGCCCCCGTGCACACCTGCAGGTGATCATCGGCGGCAACTTCGACGCCAGCCAGGTCAGTGGCCCGGCAATGAAAACCTGGCTGGCCTTCTGGGCCGCCAGCATGCACCACCCGTCATTGCACAGGTTGCAGCGGATCAACGATCACCGCCTGTATTCCAACCTGTGCTGCCAGTTCCGCCGGGTGCTGCCGCTGCCCGAAGCACGCAGCGCAGCCCGCGGCCTGGCGGCCCTGATCGACGGTTTGTGGTTGCGCGGCGCCCTCTCGGGAGACGCTTTCGACACGGCGCAGGCGCAGCGGATCGCTTACGAATACATGGACTTCCAATTGGCCAAGCAGGCGAGCTAGCGCACCAATACGCGCTCAACTCACCAAACGCGCCAACCCATTAATGCACATGCGAGGACTTTATGGCCCGTTTCGAAACGCAAAAACTCTACATTGACGGCGGCTACAGCGACGCTGGCAGCGATGCCACCTTTGAAGCCATCAACCCGGCTAACGGTGAAGTTCTCGCCCACGTGCAACGCGCCACCTTCGATGACGTCGAGCGTGCCGTGGTCAGCGCCGAAAAAGGCCAGAAGATCTGGGCCGCGATGACCGCCATGGAGCGTTCGCGCATCCTGCGTCGCGCCGTCGACATCCTGCGCGAGCGCAACGATGAGCTGGCTGCCCTGGAAACCCTGGACACCGGTAAAGCTTTCTCCGAAACCCAATTCGTCGACGTCGTCACCGGCGCTGACGTGCTGGAATACTACGCAGGCCTGGTGCCCGCCATCGAAGGCGAGCAGATCCCGCTGCGCGACACCTCGTTCGTCTACACCCGCCGCGAGCCGCTGGGCGTGGTGGCCGGTATCGGCGCGTGGAACTACCCGATCCAGATCGCCCTGTGGAAATCCGCACCGGCCCTGGCCGCCGGCAACGCGATGATCTTCAAGCCCAGCGAAGTCACCTCGCTGACCACCCTGAAACTGGCCGAGATCTACACCGAAGCCGGCGTACCGGCAGGCGTGTTCAACGTGCTCACCGGCAGCGGCCGCGAAGTCGGCACCTGGCTCACCGAGCACCCGCGCATCGAGAAAGTCTCGTTCACCGGCGGCACCGACACCGGCAAGAAAGTCATGGCCAGCGCGTCCAGCTCCTCGCTCAAGGAAGTGACCATGGAACTGGGCGGCAAGTCGCCGCTGATCGTGTTCGAAGACGCCGACCTGGACCGCGCAGCCGACATCGCGATGATGGCCAACTTCTACAGCTCCGGTCAGGTGTGCACCAACGGCACCCGCGTGTTCGTGCCCAAGCATCTGCAAGCGGCGTTCGAAGCCAAGATCCTTGAGCGTGTGGCGCGTATTCGCGTCGGCGACCCGCAGGACGAAAACACCAACTTCGGCCCGCTGGTCAGCTTCGCCCACATGGAAAGCGTGCTCGGCTACATCGCCAAGGGCAAAGAGCATGGCGCACGCCTGCTGTGCGGCGGCGAGCGCATGACCGAAGGCGACCTGTCCAAAGGCGCCTACGTGGCCCCGACCGTGTTCAGCGATTGCACCGACGACATGGTGATCGTGCGTGAAGAAATCTTCGGCCCGGTGATGAGCCTGCTCACCTACGAGACTGAAGAAGAAGTGATCCGCCGCGCCAACGACACCGACTTCGGCCTGGCTGCGGGCCTTGTGACCAAAGACCTGAACCGCGCCCACCGCGTGATTCATCAGCTCGAAGCGGGCATCTGCTGGATCAACGCCTGGGGCGAGTCCGACGCGAAGATGCCGGTGGGCGGCTACAAGCAGTCGGGTGTGGGCCGTGAGAACGGGATCAGCTCGCTGAACAACTTCACCCGCATCAAATCGGTACAGGTTGAGCTGGGCGACTACGCCTCGGTGTTCTAAAACCGGGGGCAACGCCCCCTGTGGCGAGCGGGCTTGCCCCGCGTTGGGCTGCGAAGCAGCCCCATTCCAGCCCGGCACATTCTTTTTTCAGATAGAACTCCAGCGCTGACTTTGCGACTGCTGCGCAGTCGAACGGGGGGCAAGCCCCCTCGCCGCAAAAGCAGCCGAACCAAATTTTACGAGGGTACATTCATGTCCCAAGAATACGACTACATCATTGTGGGTGCCGGCTCCGCCGGTAACACCCTGGCGACCCGTCTGACCGAAGACGAAGGCGTCACCGTTCTGCTGCTGGAAGCCGGCGGCCCCGACTATCGTCTTGATTTCCGCACCCAGATGCCCGCAGCGCTGGCGTTCCCGCTACAGGGCCGTCGCTACAACTGGGCCTACGAGACCGATCCCGAGCCACACATGGACGGGCGCCGGATGGAATGCGGTCGCGGCAAGGGCCTGGGCGGTTCCTCGCTGATCAACGGCATGTGCTACATCCGCGGCAACGCGATGGACTATGACAACTGGGCCAAATTGCCGGGCCTGGAAGACTGGACTTACCTCGACTGCTTGCCGTACTTCCGCAAGGCCGAAAGCCGTGATATCGGCCCGAACGATTGGCACGGCGGCGATGGCCCGGTCAGTGTGACCACGCCCAAGGCCGGCAATAACCCGCTGTTCAGCTCCATGGTGGAAGCCGGCGTGCAGGCCGGTTACCCGCGTACCGAAGACCTGAACGGCTACCAGCAGGAAGGCTTCGGCCCGATGGACCGCACCGTCACGCCCAACGGCCGTCGCGCCAGCACCGCGCGCGGTTACCTGGACACCGCCAAGAAGCGTTCGACCCTGACCATCGTCACCCACGCCCTCACCGACAAGGTGCTGTTCGAAGGTAAACGTGCAGTGGGCGTGCGTTACCTGATCGGTGCCGCCGAAGAGCGCGTTGAAGCCCGTGCACGTAAAGAAGTATTGGTATGCAGCGGCGCCATTGCTTCGCCGCAACTGCTGCAACGCTCCGGCGTCGGCCCGGCCAAACTGCTGGAGAGCCTCGACATCCCGGTGGTCCACGACCTGCCCGGTGTCGGCGAAAACCTGCAGGACCACCTTGAGCTGTACCTGCAATACGCCTGCACCCAACCGGTGTCGCTGTACCCGTCGCTGCTCTGGTACAACCAGCCAGCCATCGGTGCCGAGTGGCTGTTCAACGGCACCGGCATCGGCGCCAGCAACCAGTTCGAAGCCGGCGGTTTCATCCGCTCGCGTCCGGAATTCGAATGGCCGAACATCCAGTACCACTTCCTGCCGGTGGCGATCAATTACAACGGCAGCAAGGGTGTGCAGGAGCACGGTTTCCAGGCGCACATGGGCTCCATGCGTTCGCCAAGCCGTGGTCGTGTGCAGGTGAAGTCGAAGAATCCACGGGACTACCCGAGCATCCTCTTCAACTACATGGCCTCGGAGCAGGACTGGGAAGAATTCCGCGATGGCATCCGCCTGACCCGCGAAATCATGCAGCAGCCGGCGCTGGACCCTTACCGCGGCCGCGAAATCAGCCCGGGCATCGAGGTGCAAACCGATGAACAGCTCGACACGTTCATCCGCGAGCACGCCGAAACGGCCTACCACCCTTCGTGCTCGTGCAAGATGGGCACCGACGAGATGGCCGTGGTCGATGGCGAAGGCCGCGTGCATGGCATGCAGGGCTTGCGTGTAGTGGATGCGTCGATCATGCCGATCATCACCACTGGCAACCTGAACGCGCCAACGATCATGATCGCCGAAAAAATTGCCGACAGGATCCGCAACCGCCAGCCGTTGCCGCGCAGCACTGCCGACTACTACGTGGCGGGCGATGCGCCGGTGCGCGGCAAGCCGCTGCGTGAGATTGCGCAGTAACTGATACCCCTTGTGGCGAGCGGGCTTGCCCCGCGTTGGGCTGCGTAGCGGCCCCAAAATCTTTGGGAGCGCTTTGCACTCCAACGCGGGGCAAGCCCGCTCGCCACAACGGTGCACCTGCCACAAAGAACTGCCTTTCCTTGATCAGCTCACCGGCCCAGGCCTACTCTGTTCGCCTGCCCGCGCTGAGCCGCCCACAAGGAAGGCCCCATGTTCGACCACCACGTCACACTCAAACAGCACTTCAACGCCCTGCGCACCACCGCCGACTTCTTTTCTCTGCGCTACGTGCGCGAATCCGGTCAGTACCTATCGGTGCGCAAGAACGTGGCCGAGCCGCCGCACCTCAGCCACGACGAAGGCGCCATGCTCACCGTGCGTCTCAACGGCGTGCAAGCCTACGCCGCGACCAACGACATCTCCCTCGCCGGCCTGCAAGCCGCCCTCGAGCGCGCCGAACAGCAAGCCCGCCAGATCAAACCCCATGCCTTGCTCGACCTGCACCAGCAGCCGGTGTCCAGCGACGTGGCTGATTATTTGTCGCCCAACCTCGAACACGCCTTCCCGTCCCTCAGCGACTGCTACCAATTGCTGGGCGATGAATCCGCCGCCGTGCCCAGGGACGAGCGCCTGGTGAGCTGGGACGTAAGCCTGGGCCTCACCCACGTCGAGCAGATCTACCTCAACAGTGCCGGCGCCGAACTGCGCCAGGCCCAGCGCTTTGTGTTCCCCGGCGTCAACGTCACCGCCTTTGATGGCCACGACAGCCAGACCCGTACCCTGGGCGGCAGCAACTTCGGCCAGCAGGGTGGCTTCGATGTGATCAGCCGCTTCGGCCTGATCGGCGCTGCGCCACGCGTCGCCGATCAGGCGCTGCAACTGCTGCTCGCGCCGAACACGCCCCAGGGCCCGCGCGACCTGCTGTTGATGCCCGACCAAATGATCCTGCAGATCCACGAGTCCATCGGTCACCCGCTGGAACTCGACCGTATCCTGGGGGATGAGCGCAATTACGCCGGCACCAGTTTCGTCAAGGCCAGCGACTTCGGTCATCTGCAATACGGCTCGCCGTTGCTCAACGTGACCTTCGACCCGGACATCCCCGAGCAACTGGCCAGCTATCACCATGACGATGACGGCACCCGCGCCAGCAAACAATTCCTGATCCGCGAAGGGCTGTTGCTCAAGCCTTTGGGCGGTGCCTTGTCGCAATTTCGCTCAGGCCTGGCAGGCGTGGCCAATAGCCGCGCCAGCGGTTGGAACCGTCCGCCCATCGACCGCATGGCCAACCTGAACATCGAGGCGGGCAACCAGAGCCTGGCGCAGATGATTGGCGCCATCGAGCACGGCATTCTGATGTCGACCAACCGCTCCTGGTCCATCGACGATGCACGCAACAAATTCCAGTTCGGTTGCGAATGGGGCCAGTTGATTGAAAACGGCGAACTCAAGGGCGTGGTGAAAAACCCCAACTACCGGGCCATTTCTGCGCAGTTCTGGCGCAACCTCAGCGCGGTGGGCGACGCCAGCACGTTCCAGGTATTGGGCACGCCCAACTGCGGCAAGGGCGAGCCCAACCAGGTGATCCGCGTCGGCCATGCGTCGCCGGCCTGTGTGTTCAGCAACGTGGATGTATTTGGGGGAGATGCCTGATGAACGATTTCAAGGCATTGGTGCAGTGGCTCCAGCAAGCCGTCACCGACAACGAACAATTTCACTTGGGCTACGCGGCCGAGTCGTCCGAATTCGTGCGATTCAACCACGCCAGGGTACGCCAGGCCGGGCATGTGCAGCAGGCCAGCCTGAACCTCAAGCTGATCAGTGATGGCCGGCATGCCGACCTCGGCATCACCCTGGCCGGCTCGCCAGCCCTGGATCGCCAGCGCCTCGCCGATGGCATGCAGCAGTTGCGCGAGACCTTGCCGTTGCTGCCACAGGATCCTTACCTGCTGCTCAATCAGGAGCCTTGGCAAAGCCACAATGAACAAGCAAGACCGCTGCCGGACCTGGCCCGTGTGCTGGATGAAATCAGCCAGGCCGCAGCCGACGTTGACCTGGTCGGTTTCTACGCCGCAGGCCCGATCAGCCGTGGCTTTGCCAGTTCGAACGGCGCGTTCGGCTGGCATCAGGCCAATAGTTTCAACTTCGACTTCAGCCTGTTCCACGCCAACGGTGAAGCAGTAAAGGCCAGCTACGCCGGGCACACGTGGGACAGCGCCGAATTCGCCGCGCGCCTGCAGCAGGCGCGCGCGCAGTTGGCGTTCCTCGGTCGCCCGCTGCACCCGCTGCCACCCGGGCAATACCGCGCCTACCTGGCACCGGCAGCGCTGGAAGAAGTCATCAGCATCATCACCTGGGGCGGTTTTTCGGCCCAGGCCATCGCCAGCAAAGGCAGCTCGCTGCAAAAGCTCTATGCCGGTGAGCAGCCGTTGAGCCCATTGGTGACCGTCACCGAGCAGATCAGTGGCTCGCTGAGCCAGGCGTTTTCCACCGAGGGCTACCCGCGCGGCGATGTCACGTTGATCAAGGCCGGTGATGCCTGCGACCAGTTGGTGAATTCGCGCAGCGCCGCCGAATACGGCCTGCCCGCCAACGGCGCCAGCAGTGATGAATCCCCCAGCGCCCTGCAGATGGCGGCGGGCACGCTCGCCCAGGCCGATATCCTCAAGCAACTGGGCACCGGGCTGTACATCAGCAACCTGTGGTACCTGAACTACTCCGACCTGCCGGCCGCCCGCCTCACCGGCATGACGCGCTTCGCCACGTTCTGGGTGGAGAACGGTGAAATCAAGGCGCCGGTCAGCACCATGCGCTTTGATGACAGCGTCTACAGCCTGCTCGGCTCGCAGCTGGAAGCGCTCACGGCAGAGCGGGAATTGCTGTTGTCGCCGAGCACCTACGGCCAGCGCAATACCGCGTCCAATCTGCTTCCGGGCGCGCTGGTCAACCGCCTCACCCTGACCCTCTAATCCCTGGGGAAGGGGGCTTGCTGCCGATGGTGGCGTATCAGTCATGCATGCGGTGACTGACACACCGCCATCGGCAGCAAGCCCCCTCCCACAGTGTCCTGCATTGCTTCTGACATCTCCTTCCGAACTTGCATTACTCCCCGTGCAGCCTGTTGTCGCCTGCTGAAAAGCTCGCTATAACGGTTAGTGGCAGACCGCCATCCCACAGGAAGTGCGACGATGAATCATGGAAGTTTCGTCATAGAGAAGCTGTTCAAGCATTACAACATTCACGTAGAGCAACTGGGCAACGACCCGCAGAAGAAAACCGTGCTGATGGTCAATGGCGCGCTGTCCACCACGCGCTCCTTTGCGCGCACCAGCAAGTGCCTGGCCGAACATTTCAATGTGCTGCTGTTCGACCTGCCGTTCTCCGGTTACTCGCGCGAACACAACACCGACCTCGACCTGGTGACCAAGGACGACGAGGTGCACATCCTGTGTGCGCTGGTGGAGCGCTTCGCGGTCAACCATCTGGTGTCGGCGTCCTGGGGCGGCATCTCCACGCTGCTGACCCTGGCCCATAACCCGCCGTCCATCGAAAGCTCGGTGGTGATGGCCCTGGCGCCCAACCTCAATCCCGTAATGCTCGACTACGTGGAACGCGTGCGCGTGCTGATCGAAGCCGATGACAAGTCCGCCGTCGGCCATCTGCTCAACGAGACGGTCGGCCAGTACCTGTCGCCGCGACTCAAGCGCAACAACCACCGCCACCTTTCAAACATGGCCACTACCGAGTACCGCCAGGCGCGTTTTCATATCCACCAGGTGCTGGCGCTGGGCGATGGCAACTACCTGCCGGCGCTGCGCCAGATCGAAACGCCGGTGCACTTTCTCAACGGCGCGCTGGACGCCTACACGCCGGCCGCCGATGCCCGTTTATTCAAGCAATATGTGGGAGGCAGCAGCTTTGCCGTGGCCGAACACACCGGCCACCTGCTCGACCTGGAGTCCCGCGAGGCGGCGGCAGCAGTGCACCGGGCGCTGTTGGACTTTTTGGTCGGCAAACACGCGACGCTGTCGGAATTAGACGAACCGCCAATGGGAAAACGTACGGCGGATGGCGCATAATCGGCGATACATAGCCAGCTAACCAAAGGACTGCCATGCCGATCCGCGCTCCTCTCGATGCCAAGACCGCTCGCTGGCTGCCCTGGGTAGTGGCGATTGCCTTCTTCATGCAGTCGCTGGACGGGACGATTCTCAACACGGCCCTGCCGGCCATGGCCCAGGACCTCGCGGAAAATCCGCTGCGCATGCAAGGGGTAGTGATCGCCTACATGCTCACCGTCGCCTTGCTGATCCCCGCGTCGGGCTGGATCGCCGACCGCTTCGGCACCAAAAAAATCTTCTTCGGCGCAATCATGCTGTTCAGCATCGGCTCGCTGCTGTGCGCGCTGTCCAGCAGCCTGAGCATGCTGGTGGGCGCGCGGGTCGTGCAGGGCCTGGGCGGCGCGCTGATGCTGCCGGTCGGCCGGCTGGTGGTGCTGCGCGCCTACCCGCGCTCCGAGCTGGTGCGGATCATGGGGTTCATCACGATTCCCGGCCTGCTCGGCCCGCTGCTCGGCCCGACCATGGGCGGCTGGATGGTGCAGTACGTGACCTGGCACTGGATCTTTCTGATCAACCTGCCGGTAGGCATTATCGGCTGCTTCGCCGTGTGGAAATTCATCCCCGACCTGCGCGGCAGCGAGCGCACGCGCTTTGACGGCATGGGCTTTGTGCTGTTTGGCGCGGCGATGGTGCTGATCACCATCGCCATGGAGGGCCTGGGCGAACTGCACCTGCCGCACCTGCGCGTGATGCTGCTGCTGTTCGGCGGGCTGGCCTGCCTGGCGGCGTACTGGCTGCGCGCCGGGCATATCGAGAACCCGCTGTTTTCGCCGGTGCTGTTCAAGACCCGCACCTTTGCCGTGGGCATTCTCGGCAACCTGTTCTCACGCCTGGGCAGCGGCGCCCTGCCCTTTCTGGTGCCGCTGCTGCTGCAGGTGGCGCTGGGTTATTCACCGTCCCAGGCCGGCATGAGCATGCTGCCCCTGGCGGCGGCAGCAATGTTCGCCAAGTCCATCGCGCGGCCGCTGATCGAACGCCTGGGTTATCGCGTGGTGCTCACCGGCAACACCCTGGCGCTGGGCCTGATGCTGGCGAGCATGGGCCTGGTCAGCGAGCAGACGCCCTACCCGCTGCTGCTGGCCATGCTGGCGGTGCTGGGGGCGATCAACTCGTTTCAATTTACCGCGATGAATACCGTCACCCTGATCGACCTCGATGACGCCCAGGCCAGCAGCGGCAACAGTTTGCTGTCAGTGGTCGCGCAATTGTCCCTGAGCCTGGGCGTGGCCTGCGCCGGTGCGCTGCTCGGCGGGTTCACCGCCGACGCCGGCAACGATGGCGTGAACACGGTGCTTGGCGCGTTCCAGCTGACCTTCCTCACGGTGGGCATCATGGCGATGCTGGCAGCGGCGATCTTCCTGCAGTTGTCGCCAAGCGACGGCAAACGGGCGATCAACCGCGAACACGATCTCGAGCACTGACGGGCGTCTCGTCTAGAACTTGCGGGGAAAATTTCACAGGGCTGCTACACTGCGCGACATTTTGTTTTGCAGAGCCAGTCCCGTGACTACCATCGCCACCGCTTTTAATACTTTGCCCCTGTCCGCCGCCATGCTGGCTAACCTCGACTCGCTGGGTTACGTCGAGATGACGCAGATCCAGGCGCAAAGCTTGCCGGTGATCCTCAAGGGGCTGGACCTGATTGCCCAGGCCAAGACCGGCAGCGGCAAGACCGCCGCCTTCGGCATCGGCCTGCTGAACCCGATCAACCCACGCTACTTCGGCTGCCAGGCGCTGGTGATGTGCCCCACCCGTGAGCTGGCCGACCAGGTCGCCAAGGAAATCCGCCGCCTGGCCCGCGCCGAAGACAACATCAAGGTGCTGACCCTGTGCGGCGGTGTGTCCCTCGGCCCGCAGATCGCCTCCCTCGAGCACGGCGCCCACGTCATCGTCGGCACGCCGGGGCGCATCCAGCAACACCTGCGCAAGGGTTCGCTGGTACTGGACGGCCTGAACACGCTGATCCTCGACGAAGCCGACCGCATGCTCGACATGGGCTTCTACGACGCCATCGAAGACATCATCAGCAAGACTCCGCCACGCCGCCAGACCCTGCTGTTTTCGGCCACTTACCCGGTGAGCATCAAGCAGCTGGCGTCCAAGTTCATGCGCGCGCCGCAACAGGTGAAAGCCGAAGCGTTCCACTCCGATGACCAGATCGAGCAGCGTTTCTACGAGATCTCCCCGGAAGAACGCATGGACGCCGTAACCAAGGTGCTGGCGCACTTCCGCCCCGCGTCGTGCGTGGCGTTCTGCTTTACCAAGCAGCAGGTGCAGGAAACCGTGGATCACCTGACCGCCAAGGGTATTTCCGCGGTCGGCCTGCACGGCGACCTGGAACAGCGCGACCGTGACCAGGTGCTGGCGATGTTCGCCAACCGCAGCACCTCGGTGCTGGTCGCCACCGACGTGGCCGCGCGCGGCCTGGACATCGACGCGCTGGACATGGTGATCAACGTCGAACTGGCCCGCGACTCGGAAATCCATATCCACCGCGTGGGCCGTACCGGCCGCGCCGGTGAGACCGGCATCGCCATCAGCCTGGTGGCGCCGTCCGAAGCGCACCGTGCCCAGGCTATCGAGCAACTGCAGAAGTCGCCGCTGAACTGGGACCAACTGGACAACCTCAAGCCGCAAAGCGGGGGTCCGTTGCTGCCGCAGATGAGCACCCTGTGCATCGCCGCAGGGCGCAAGGACAAAGTGCGTCCAGGCGACATCCTTGGCGCGTTGACCGGTGACGCGGGTATCCCCGGTGCCCAGGTCGGCAAGATCGCGATCTTCGATTTCCAGGCCTTCGTGGCCGTGGAACGCGGCATCGCCAAACAGGCGCTGCAGCGCTTGAACGACGGCAAGATCAAGGGCCGTTCGTTGCGCGTGCGGATCCTGTAAAAATCTCAAGCTATACAGAGATCCAAATGTGGGAGGGGGCTTGCCCCCGATGGCGGTGTGTCAGTCAGTCCATCTGTCACTGATACACCGCTATCGGGGGCAAGCACCCTCCCACAGTTTTGATTACATTTCAGATGAATATTTGTATGAGGACATGGCTGTGCGCTCGACCGAAGTTGTGATCATTGGCGCCGGCGCCGCAGGCTTGATGTGCGCACTGACCGCCGCCGGACGCGGGCGCAAGGTGATGCTGATCGACCACGCGAACAAGGCCGGCAAAAAGATCCTGATGTCCGGCGGTGGCCGCTGCAACTTCACCAATATGTACACCGAGCCTGCCAACTTCCTCTCGCACAACGCACACTTCTGCAAGTCTGCCCTGGCGCGCTACACCCAGTGGGATTTCATTGCGCTGGTGGCCAAGCACGGCGTGCCGTACCACGAGAAAAAACTCGGCCAGCTGTTCTGCGACAACAAGTCCAGCGACATCCTCGGCATGCTGCTCGACGAATGCATCCAGACCGGTGTGAGCCTGCACCTGGATACCTCGATCGAAACCATAGCCAGGGTCGACAACGGCTATCGCTTGCAGACCACCCTGGGTGAGCTGCACTGCGAATCCCTGGTGATCGCCACTGGCGGCCTGTCGATCCCGACCCTCGGCGCCACCGGCTTTGGCTATCAGGTAGCCAGACAGTTTGGCCACGAACTGCTGCCAACCCGTGCCGGGCTGGTGCCGTTCACCATCACCGACCAGCTCAAGGAACTGTGCGGCGAGCTGTCCGGTACATCGGTGGATTGCCTGGTCAGCTGCAACGGCCAGAGTTTTCGCGAGAACATCCTTTTTACCCATCGGGGCCTGAGCGGGCCGGCGATTCTGCAGATTTCCTCGTACTGGGAATCGGGCGACACGGTAGAGATCAACCTGCTGCCTGATCATGACGCGCACATCTGGCTGCAACAGCAACAGGCCGAGCGTCCCAACAGCGAGCTGAAAACCCTGCTGGGCGAAATCTTCACGAAAAAGATGGCCAACCTGCTGGCGGACACCTGGTTTGCGTCCAAGCCGATGAAGCAGTACACCCATGCCGAAATTGCCGACATCGCCAACAAGCTGGGCAACTGGCAATTGGTACCGGCGGGCACCGAAGGCTATCGCACCGCCGAGGTGACGCTGGGCGGGGTGGATACGCGGGAAGTGTCGTCCAAGACCATGGAATCCCTGAAAAGCCCCGGCCTGTACTTTATTGGTGAAGTGCTGGACGTGACCGGGCATCTGGGCGGGTTCAACTTCCAGTGGGCCTGGGCGTCGGGTTATGCGGCGGCGCAGTACGCCTGAAGGATGTACTCGATAAAATGTGGGAGGGGGCTTGCTCCCTCCCACATTTGGTTTGTGGTGTGCCAGAGAGATATTTTGCCCTCTGATGTGATCACCGCCCTTGCCGTGGCGTCATTACTGGCTCAATTTAGCGACATCGCTCCGGAAGACGCCCGACTTCATGTCATCGACCTCGTTCAAGCACTCCCTTAGGCGCCTGTGGGCGCTGGATAAATTCAGCTACAGCATTCGGGTGTTCATCGCCCTCACCGGCAGCATGGCGCTGTGCTGGTATCAGAATGAAATGGCGCTACTGATCCCGCTGTTCCTGGGGATCATCGCCAGCGCCCTGGTCGAGACCGATGACAGTTGGCAAGGCCGCCTCAACGCCCTGGCGGTGACGCTGGTGTGTTTCAGCATCGCCGCGCTGTCGGTGGAGCTGCTGTTCCCCTACCCCTGGTTTTTTGCCCTATCTCTGGCCCTGGCGACGTTTTGCCTGACGATGCTCGGCGCGCTGGGCGAACGCTATGGCGCGATTGCTTCGGCCACGCTGATTCTGTCGGTGTACACCATGATCGGCGTGGACCAGCGCGGCGGCGCGGTCACCGACTTCTGGCACGAGCCGCTGCTGCTGGTGGCCGGCGCGGCCTGGTACGGCGTGCTGTCGGTGCTGTGGCAGGCGCTGTTTTCCAATCAGCCGGTGCAGCAAAGCCTGGCGCGGTTGTTTCGTGAGTTGGGCCGCTATCTCAAGCTCAAGTCGTCGCTGTTCGAACCGATCCGCCAGCTGGATGTGGAGGCTCGCCGCCTGGAACTGGCGCAGCAGAATGGCCGGGTGGTCGCCGCGCTGAACGCCGCGAAGGAAATTATCCTGCACCGCGTGGGCAATGGTCGACCGGGCTCGAAGGTCAGTCGTTACCTCAAGCTGTACTTTCTCGCCCAGGACATCCACGAACGCGCCAGTTCGTCCCACTACCCGTATAACGCGCTGGCCGAGGCGTTCTTCCACAGTGATGTGCTGTTCCGCTGCCAGCGCCTGTTGCGTCAGCAGGGCAAGGCCTGCCAGGCGCTCGGCGAGTCGATCCAGTTGCGCCAGCCGTTCATCTATGACGACAGCTTCGCCGAGGCCCTCGGCGACCTGAACGCCTCGCTGGAACACCTGCGCCTGCAGAGCAATCCGGCCTGGCGCGGCCTGCTGCGTTCGCTGCGGGCCCTGGCGGCCAACCTGTCGACCCTCGACCGCCTGCTCGGCGACGCCAGCAACCCTGACGCCCTGGCCGACGCCACCGACAGCAACCTTCTGGACCGTGCGCCGCGCAACCTCAGGGAAATGTGGACACGCCTGCGCACCCAGCTCACGCCGACATCGCTGCTGTTTCGGCATGCGTTGCGCCTGTCTCTGGCGCTGACCATCGGCTACGCCACCCTGCATGCCATTCACGCGTCCCAGGGTTACTGGATCATCCTCACCACGCTGTTCGTTTGCCAACCCAACTACGGCGCGACGCGGCGCAAGCTCGGCCAGCGGATCATCGGCACGGCCATCGGCCTCACAGTGGCCTGGGCGCTGTTCGACCTGTTTCCAAGCCCCCTGGTGCAGTCGATGTTCGCCATCGCCGCCGGCCTGGTGTTCTTTATCAACCGCACCACCCGCTACACCCTGGCCACGGCCGCCATCACGCTGATGGTGCTGTTTTGCTTCAACCAGGTGGGCGATGGCTACGGGCTGTTTCTGCCACGGCTGTTCGATACTTTGCTGGGCAGCCTGATCGCGGGCCTGGCGGTGTTCCTGTTTCTGCCGGACTGGCAGGGGCGGCGCCTGAACAAAGTGCTGGCCAACACCCTGACCTGCAACAGCATCTACCTGCGCCAGATCATGCAGCAATACGCCGCCGGCAAGAGCGACGACCTGGCCTACCGCCTGGCCCGACGCAACGCGCACAACGCCGACGCGGCGCTGTCCACTACCCTGGCCAACATGCTGATGGAGCCGGGGCACTTTCGTAAGGAAGCCGACGTGGGCTTCCGCTTTCTGGTGCTGTCGCACACCCTGCTCAGCTATTTGTCAGGGCTGGGCGCACACCGCGACACGCAATTGCCGCCGCAGACGCGCGAGCAGTTGATCGACGGTGCGGGCGACAGCCTCGCGGCGAGCATCGATGAAATCGCCAGCGGCCTGGCCAACAAGCAACCGATTGCGATTCAAAGCGATGCAGAGGAAGCCCTGGCGGCGCAGCTTGAGCAGATGCCGGATGAAATCGATGAAGGGCAGCGGCTGGTGCAGACGCAGTTGGCGTTGATTTGCCGGCAGTTGGGGCCGTTGCGCACGTTGGCGGCGCATTTGATCAAGGATACCCGCGCGGCTTGAATCGCTATCGGGAGCAAGCCCCCTCCCATAGTTTGATGTGTGAATACCTTTCAAATGTGGGAGGGGGCTTGCTCCCGATTGGCCCTCAAGAACATTACATCCCGTGCTGTTTCATCAACCGCGCATAACTGCCATCAGCCTTCATCCTGGCAATCTCGCGATCAAACCCCGCCACAATCTGCGCATGCTCGGGGTTCTTCAGACTCACCAGGATATGCAGGCTGTTTTCACTCAACGGTCTGGGCAGAAACTCCACCGCATTGCGCACCCGCGCCGACTCACGCGCCAGGTAAAAGCGCGCCACGTATTCATCCTCCACCGTCAGTCGCACACGCTCGGCCGCCAACATGCGCACAGCCATCGCGAAGTTGTGCACCGGGATCTTCTGCAACTGTGTGTCGGCATCGAACGCCGCCGAATACGCATAGCCGCGCACCACCGCGATGGGCGCCTCGTGCAGTTGCGCCAGGTTCTCGAACTCGATGGGGTCTTCGCGGCGCTTGATGAATCGCACGCGATTGAGCAGGTACTCGGCGGAAAACTCCCCCAACTGCGTGCGCGCCTCGTCATACCAGGCGTTGATCAGCACGTCATAACGTCCATCGCCTACGCCCTTGAGTGCACGGGCCCAGGGCACCTGCTCGAAGTCACTGGCGTAGCCGGCGCGGGCCAGGGCAGTCGTGACGATATCGGTGGCCAGGCCGCCGTTGACCAGCGTGGCATCGGTAAACGGCGGCCACGCATCTGCAGTCAGGCGCAAACGCTGCGCGTACACGGGCTGGGCCAGCAACAACGCTCCAAATAAAGCAACGGCACGAGAGAATCGCGGCATGCTCAAAATCCTTGGCAGGCAGGCGGTGGCCCTGGCGCAGGGCAATCCTGAGGCTGTAACAGTAGCTCAGATTACACAAACTGACCGGCGGTGCACCCATACAATGATGGCAAATTGAGGTCACTCACAAAAATAGCTGATTTAGACACAGCCGCTCGTCCCGCTTACTATCGGCACCAGGCATTTATCGGACATTCATCATGACAGTGGATTGGCTCTGCAAGCATCACACCGACCTGGGCAAGGAACAGCTGTACGCCATCCTGCGGTTGCGTTGCGAAGTCTTCATCGTTGAGCAGCAGTGCGTTTATCAGGACATCGACGGGCAGGACCTGGACGGTGACACCCATCATCTGATGGCCTGGAAAGGCGATGAACTGGTGGCTTACCTGCGCCTGCTTGACCCAGCGCTGCAAGGCGGCGATGTGGTCATCGGCCGGGTGATCGTGGCGCCCTCGGCGCGCGGTACGGGGTTGGGGCACCAGATGATGGAAGAGACACTCAGGCAGATTGGGCATATCTGGCCGGACACACCGATTTATCTATCGGCCCAGGCGCATTTGCAAGGGTATTACGGGCGGTATGGGTTTGTGGCAGAGGGTGAGCAGTATATTGAGGATGGGATTCCACATAGGGGTATGCGGCGTGCTTGAGGGCGCTATCGGGGGCAAGCCCGACCACCGCCAGCTTCAGGGATACCCCAACACCCGCTTGATCGACGCCAGATTTGCCTTGATCCACTGACGGTCTATCGCCCCCCAACTGCGAATCCGATACTGCCCCGCATGGTTGCGGGCGCCGTCTTCCTGCTCGAACTCACACACAATATCCAGATCCGCCAACGCCGCAATCGTGTCCTGGGCGGTGCGGCGCGGCATGCCCGTCAGCTCGGTCAACGCCGGCACGCTGCTGGCCTGTCCGCTGTCGATCAGGTAGGCCACATACAGGCGGCGGTAGAAACTGCTCTTGGTCTTGCTCACGTCCATGGTCGTTCGCCTTGTGCTTAAGTCTTGCCCTGCAAATCGCGCCAGGTGAGGTACACCCGCAGGTCGAATTCCACCTGATGGTAGCCCGGCATCATGTACTCGCAGAGTTTGTAGAACGCTTTGTTGTGGTCCGATTCCTTGAAGTGCGCCAGCTCGTGCACCACGATCATGCGCAGAAACTCCGGCGCCGCTTCCTTGAACAGCGCGGCGATGCGAATCTCTTTCTTGGACTTGAGGTTGCCCCCCTGCACCCGGGAAATCGTGGTGTGCAGGCCCAGGGCGCGGTGCGTGAGATCCAGGCGGTTATCGAACAGCACCTTGTCGATGACCGGCGCATTACGCAGGTGTTCCTGCTTCAAGGCCAGGGCATACGCATACAGCGCCTTGTCGCTCTGCACGGCGTGGCGCTCGGGGTAGCGTTGCTCGAGGTAGGCGCTCAACTGGTCCCTGGCGATTAGTTGGCGAACTTGTTCCTGGAGGGCCGCCGGGTAGGCCTGGAGGTATTTCAGGGTGGTCATTGAGGTCTGCAACAGGCTTGGGATGGGCGCCAGTGTAGCGAATTCAACGTTGCCGAGCGCGTGCCCAGTCGACGACTTCGTCGGCCATCAAGGGCTTTGATGCCCATGTGCCCTGAATAAACCGGCAGCCATTGGCCTTGAGCCAATCGGACTGCGCCTGGGTATCCACGCCCTCGGCCACCACCAGTACGTCGAAATGCGTACACAGCTCGATAATGCTGCGGGCCATCGCTGCGTCCCGCGCCGAATCCGGCAGCCGGGCGACCAGTTGCGGGTCCAGCTTGAGGGTATCGAACGCCAGGTCACGAAGGTGGGCGAGTGAGCAGTTGCCCAAACCGAAGTCGTCCAGGGCGATCCGTACACCGATGCGGCGCAATAGCTTGAGCTGTTTGATGGATTCTTCGAGGTTGCTCATCAGGCTGTCTTCGCTGATTTCCACCTCCAGCTGACGGCCCTGCAACCCATGTCGGTCAAGCACCTGCTGCAACTGGGTCGCCAGGTTGGGCATATTGAACTGACTTGCGCTCAGGCTCACGCTCAGCACCAGTTCACCATCGAAACAGGTCTGCCAGGCCTGGCGTTGCGAGGCGACTTGCTGGTAAATCCAGGCGCTCAACTGGCTGATCAGCCGCGCTTCTTCCAACAGCGGCAGGAAAAGCCCCGGCGGTACGTCGCCAACGCTGGGGTGCTGCCAGCGCAACAGCGCTTCGACGCCGCGCAAACGGCTGTCGTCCAGGGATACCTGGGGCTGGTATACCAGGGTGAATTCCTTGTTATGGATTGCCGTGCGCACGCTGTCTTCCAGCATCAAGCGCGAGCGTGCGCGGCCGTTCATTTCCTGGTCGTAATAGCGATATTGCTGACGCCCCGCGCGCTTGGCTTCGTACATGGCAATGTCGGCCGCGCGCAGCAGGCCGTTCAGGTCCGAGCCACAATCGGGAAACGTGGCAATGCCGATGCTGACCCCAAGCATCACATCCAAACCGTCAACCTGATGACAAACAGACACTCGTTCGATCAGCTTCTCTGAGATCTTTGCCGCCTGCTCCGGGAACTCCAGCTCCAGCAACGCGGTGAATTCATCCCCACCCATGCGGCCGAGAAGGTCGCACGAGCCCAGGCATGCCTTGATCTGCTCGGACACCCAGCGCAGCACCCGGTCACCGGCATCATGGCCCAACGAGTCGTTCACCCGCTTGAACCCATCGAGGTCCAGGTACAGCAGCACCAGCGATGCCTCACTGCGCTCGCCGCGCAGCAGAATACTGTCCACCGCCTGTTGAAAGCCGCGACGGTTCAACAGCCCGGTCAACGGGTCGGTCACGGCCTGGAACTCCAGTTGCTGATGCAGGTGACGCACTTCGGACATGTCCAGCACCGTCACCACCATGGCCTTCTGCTCGACAGGCAGGCGCGCGCAGGACAGCGCCACCGGCACCTGCTGGCCTCGGCTGGTACGCAGGATCGCATCGTGCAGGCGCCAGGTTTCGCCGCTGCGGTAACCGGCGTACATCTGCGAATCGAGCCAGGCCGGCACATGGGGTTTTTGCAGGAAGCGCAGAAACTCCTGGCCCTGCAGCTCATCCGTGGTGGCGTTGAGCAGACGCGAGATCGCCGGGTTGGCGTACTGAATCACCCCGTTCTCGCCGACCACCAGGATGCCCTCGGCCGCATTGTCGAGCACCGAGGCGTTGAACGCGCGGGCCAGTTCCAGATCATGGCTCAAACGCTGCAAGGCCCGGCGGTTGCGCTGGTGGTCAAGCAACGCCTGGACCTTGGGCTTGAGGATAAGCGGATCGAAGGGCTTGAACAGGTAGTCGATGGCACCGCTGGCATAGCCTTCCAGCACGGAGGCCGGCGATTGCGCGTTGGCACTCAGGAAGATGATCGGCGTCATGCAGGTGCGCTGACTGCCGCGCATCAGGCGAGCGACTTCAAAGCCGTCCATGCCGGGCATCTTCACGTCCAGCAAGACCAGATCGACGTCATGCTCCAGCAACAGTCCCAGCGCTTGCACACCGGAATCGGCGGTTATCACCTGCCAGTCGTCATGCTGCAACAGCGCGCGCATGCTGATGAGGTTTTCCGGGTAATCATCGACCACCAGAAGAACCGAACTGCCATCGCGGTGGTGTGGAGCGCATTCCATGCTACGTCTCTTCCTTAGGAACTGACCCGGTCACTTCCGACAGAAAACCCGGACAAATACTGAGGCCTCACTCTAGCCTTGGAACCTGCAAATCAGAAGTGACGCAGGTGCCATCATTGCGCCAAAGCCGGGGAAGCCGACTAACGGTCGAGCGCTACACCCCACGGGGTGCGGGAACATGGCTTTTTGGTATTCCTTTGACGCCAGAAATTTGCCACAAAATAATTAACAACCTGGTGAGTTCCGCCTATAAATAACTCTGGAGCCCTCGGGCTAAAGCCTTCTCTTTCCTTAAAAGGCCAACACCATGATCGACCTTTCCACCTGGAACCTGAGCATTCCGGTAGGCTCGCCTCCCTCGACCATCGACACCCCCAAGCTGATGAATGGCTTCAAGGACCAGTACTTTCAGGCTGAAGGCAGCAACGTGCAATTCTGGACACCGGTAACCGGCACGCGTACCGACAATGCCATCTACCCCCGCAGCGAACTGCGCGAAACCTACGCCGACGGCCGCCTGCGCAACTGGAACTACCCCGACGCCGACAACTTCCTGCGCGCGACCCTGGAAGTGAATCAGGTGCCTTCCAGCGGCAAGGTCGTGATCGGCCAGATTCATGCCTACGACAGCCAGAAACCACTGATCAAGCTGGAATATCAGTTCAAGGAAAAAACCCAGAGCGGCAACATCGTCGCCAAAGTGCGCATGCGCCCGGACGACGAAGAAAGCCGCGTGATCACCGTCGCCACCAATGTGCCGCTGGACAAGAGCTTTACCTACGTGATCAATCTCAACAAGGCCGGGCTGCTGAGCGTGGAGGCTGCGGACGGGCAATGGAACGAGCGCATCGGCGCGGCATGGGGTGCGAAGCCTTTGTACTTCAAGGCGGGAGTGTACGTGCAGGACAACAGCGGCGACAGCAAGGAAGGCGCGCGGGTGAAGTTTGCGAAGTTGGATATTGATCACGAGTGACCTGATTCGTCCCTTGCGACGCTAAGCACGCTCCTGCGTGAGCGCCGGACGTATCTGGCGCTCACGCCGTGCAGCCTTAAAAAACCCACCACTATGGCAGCACCAACGTTATCTGTTTTGGCTGAAAAATATAAACCGTATTAGCGGAAATGGATGTAAAGGTAGAGTTAATCTCAATATCCCCCGGCCCGAGGGTTCTCATCGAGGGCATACCCACACCTACCATCAGGTCAACCGGTGCAGTGCCAGCGAATACCGTATATGAATGATTAAGGACCGCCGAAGGACTGCCCGTCGTTATATTTTCAATAGTAACCTCCCATGTATCGCCTGCCTGTAGCTTAACCGGCAACACACTGCCGGGCACCATCAAACCAAAGCCGCCATAATATTGAAACGTCGCATAGGGCTTATTATATAGGGTGTAGGCCACGTTTGATTTATCGGCGGGATCAAACCCTACTTGATCCTCAAGTTTATCGGTAAAAAAGTCCGAATAATAGGCATCAGGCTCTATCGAAAGCACTCTAAATTTAAATGGCATAACGCACCTCACATCGCAGTTGATCAAATTATGACAAGTGCAAAGTCAGGCACGTGTACCGGAGTTGCAAGGCGCCCACACGTGCCCTTCGTACTGCTACGCAACTGAAAACTATGGCATCACCAACGTTATCTGTCTTGTCGGAAAAATATAAATAGTACTGGTAGAAATGGACGTGAAGTAAGAGTCAACTTCAATAACGCCGGGCCCGAGTTTGTACATCCCGGGTCTGATACTCACTCCTGTGGCAAAATACTGCGGCGCTGTACCAGGATGCACCGTAGAAATATGGTTAAATACCGCCAAGGGGTCGCCCGTCGTTATATTTTGCATATCCACGTTCCATGTATCGCCAGGCTGTGGTTTAACGGGCAGCACACTGAAGGGCACCCTTAAATTAAAGCCGCCTTGATATTGAAACCTCGCATAAGGTTTATTATATTTAGTGTAGGCAACATTTAACGGGTCTTTATGATCAAAACCGACATCATCTTCCAGCGGATCCAGAGAAAATTCCGAATAGTAGTACTCAGGCTCAATCGAAAGTACTCTGTATCTGAATGGCATCATGCACCTCACATGCGACGGGCCCAGGATCCTGCCTATTGAAAACGATCATATAAGCCTTGCGATGCAAAACAACTGTCAACCTTGACAGTTGACAATCCCACCCCCATACCTTGCAAGCAGCAAGGCCCACGATGTCTGCCAGTTCTTCGCAAGCACGCTTGCGCCTACCTCATGTTATTCACTGCACATCAGCATAAAACCCATAGACGAATCACCCGCTGGTTTGTCATCACCTACCATGAGGGTCAGAACGTTAACGTAATTTATAGCGGGGACACTGCCTAACTTGGCGTGACCGTAGAAAACGTGATCATTGGAACTGACGTCAGTAACCGAAACCGCACAGAAGCGCGGCTTTTCTTTAAAAATACCGGGGATAAATCTGACCTTGTAATCTGAAAAGTAATCGGGCTGTGCAGTCAACTTCACCTCCGTTATCCACTCCGGTGATTGCGTGGTAATAGTGCCATCTTTATCGATAGACGCCGTGAATATCTGATTTTTTGCGAATACGGGCGCAGCCGTACCCATCGCCAGCAAGGCCATGATTGCGCCAGCAGCTTTGATAAATCTCATCATCAATGTTCCTTTGTTGAATGGGGTGTATTGCAGCCGTTACCTTAAACCACCCAAGCCGGATAAGATCACCGTTTTAAAGACAGTCAGAAAAAATAGAAATTACTGCAGGCATTGAGGATTTAAACTTACAAAGGCAATGGAATACCCAAGGCACTTCCCAATATCACGAGATTATTTACGTTTGCCAATTCTGCAGGACGGCACAAAACCGGACCTTGCCCAGCCTTAGCACTTACGACTCGCCATTCATGAATAGCAAAAACCAAAACAGTATTAAATATATACTTCCCGAATGAAAAACATAGACTGCATTAGCAGAATACAATTTGAAACTACAATTTTTTTCAATTATATTTGCGCCCAACGCTCTAGTGGCCGACATTTTTAAAAAGCACGCACATCCTGTTTACTGCCAGCATCAATTGTGCCTTTAACGTTAAAAACCGCTGCGGGATTCATCTTACCTGCATTGATATCAACTGAATTTGATCCTCCAGCCCCCCCAGGGCCAAACGGTTTCATTATGCCTCCCGGCGTCTTACATACATTTGCTGTCAAGGACGCCGCTGGCAATCAATTTGGCTTTCTCAGATCGATATACGCTTGCTGGGCTTTTAAATATCAAACTTTTTTAACCACAACGATAAAAATGAAAAGCGCCTCTCCTAAACCTTGAATCGCTTACTGCGTAGAAGCGCCAACTACAGCAACTCCAGAAGCACCTGCCTCTCCTGAAGAAGATAGATCGTATTAGTGGAGACTGACGTGTAAGCAGAAGTTATTTCAATTTCACCCAAGCCAAGCAAAACCATATTAGGCACCGATACGAATATATATAAACTCGAAACCACTCGCTCAGCATTAACCACTCTTGAATCCGTAAAAAAAGCCGATAAGTCATTCGTCTGGATATTCTTAATATTAACTTCCCACTTGTCGCCACTCTTTGGTATAAAGGGCAATGCGCTGTAGGGCAACTCTAAACTCATGCCATACGAATACGCATATTTTTCATACGTTACATTGGGTTTAGTGTATGTAGTATGTGGTGGCTTCTCGGAATAAAAGACGATTTCATTCTCGATCGTATGCTGAAACCCATGTGAACAGTAGGCATCAGGCGCTATCGCAAGTATTTTATATCTGAACGCCATCACGCACCTCATAAATTTGTTAATCTACGGACATGCTTCAAACCTCATCATAGAAGCCTTACCTTACAAAACAACTGCCAACATTCACAATTGACAAGCAGTTAGACAGACATATACAAATACATTCTGACTTTGAACAACCAAAACAGTAAGCTCGCCAACATAATACCACTCGATAAAAATCCAAAAAAAGCCCGCATTGCTGCGTGCCTCTTTTTAAACACCTGAGATTCAGTTCACCTTGGTGTTCAACTCACCGGTCAAAACTGGATATCTATCAATTTTAAATGAGGACTCATCAAAACGTTAAACACACTAAACTCTTCTGCAATAAACGGACGTGTCCGGCCTCACGCTTACAAGGTTTTTATGGAAAACTACGACAATATCAAATTTATTTGTATTGGCTGAAAAATATAGATTGCATTAGCAGAATACGATTTAAAGGAACAATTAATTTCGATTACACCTGCACCGAGTATTTTAATCGATGGCATATTTAAAAACTCACGCACATCCTGCTTATTACGACCAGCATCAATCGTTTTTGTAAAGCTAAAGACCGCCGCGGGATCACTCGTCGTGACATTTATAATATCAACAGTCCATTCATCACCCGTTTTTGGTGCAACGGGCAATACACTGAAGGGCATCACTAAACCCATACCACCCAAATACTTAAATGTCACATTAGGGTTACTTGGTTGAGTGCTTGCAGTGCTTAATGTGTTTTCAGGATCAAAATTCATTCCGTCTTCGAGTTTATTCGTATAAAAATCCGAACCGTACACATCAAGCGATATCAAAAGCAATTTATGTCTGAATGGCATCATACACCTCACATAATTACTCATCCAACGGCGCCTATTGAACGATGATCATAGAAGCCTTGCCATGGAAAACAACTGCCGACCTTGACAGTTGACAACCCAGGTAAAGAGCACTCAACACTATGTGAATATATTTATTAATTAAAACAGACACCTCGCGGTCACTGTGCCGCCTGATCAAATTTTTCACACAAAAAAGCCCGCATCGCTGCGGGCTTCTTTTCAATCGATCGCTGAGACTTAGTTCACCTTAGCGTTCAACTCACCCTTCAAATACCGCTGATACATCGCTTCCAACGAAATCGGCTTGATCTTCGAAGCATTGCCCGCCGTACCAAACGCTTCATAACGCGCAATGCACACATCACGCATCGCCGTCACGGTCGCACCGAAGAACTTGCGCGGGTCGAACTCGCTCGGGTTGGTGGCCATCAGGCGACGCATCGCACCGGTGGAGGCCAGGCGCAGGTCGGTGTCGATGTTGACCTTGCGCACGCCGTGCTTGATGCCTTCGACAATTTCTTCAACCGGCACGCCGTAGGTTTCTTTGATGTCGCCGCCATACTGGTTGATGATCGCCAGCCACTCCTGGGGCACAGAGGAAGAACCGTGCATCACCAGGTGGGTGTTGGGGATGCGCTTGTGGATTTCCTTGATGCGGTCGATGGCCAGTACGTCGCCGGTCGGCGGCTTGGTGAACTTGTAGGCGCCGTGGCTGGTGCCGATGGCGATGGCCAGGGCGTCGACCTGGGTCTTTTTCACGAAGTCAGCGGCTTCTTCCGGGTCGGTCAGCATCTGACTGTGATCCAGCACGCCTTCGGCGCCGATGCCGTCTTCTTCGCCGGCCATGCCGGTTTCAAGCGACCCCAGGCAACCCAGCTCGCCCTCCACCGAAACGCCGCAGGCGTGAGCCATGGCCACGGTTTGCTGGGTGACGCGTACGTTGTACTCGTAGTCAGTGGGGGTCTTGCCGTCTTCGCCGAGGGAGCCGTCCATCATGACCGAGCTGAAGCCCAGTTGGATGGAGCGCTGGCACACGTCAGGGCTGGTGCCATGGTCCTGGTGCATGCACACCGGGATGTGCGGAAATTCTTCGATGGCGGCGAGGATCAGGTGACGCAGGAAAGGCGCACCGGCGTATTTGCGGGCACCGGCCGAAGCCTGGACGATCACGGGGGAGTCGGTCTTGTCAGCGGCTTCCATGATGGCGCGCATCTGCTCAAGGTTGTTGACGTTAAAGGCTGGGACGCCGTAGCCGAACTCGGCTGCGTGGTCCAGCATTTGACGCATGCTGATAAGTGCCATTGTGTTGTCTCTCCCGGTAGAGGGTCGTTAATCGTGCAAGCCTGCCGTAGCGGCGGCTGCTATTCAAGTTATTGCAGATCAAGAGGTTAAGCCTGGCCTGCTGAATCGTTATAGCTGTCGGATTCAGTTGGCTTTGCAGCCCCTTCCGATCAAATCATCGGTGGCGACCCAGTAAACCAGGCCTTCCTCACCTTTTGTGTGAAACGCCAATTGGCCGTCGCTATACAGCACACCCGAGGCTGCAACCTCTTGCTTGAGGCGATAAACCTGGTCCGAACCGCCAAGGCGCACATCCACTTCGGAGCGGGCCGCATTGGCAAATCGCCAGTTGACCTCGGCCTTGCTGTCGCAGGTCCAGGTAGTCCACTTGTCAGCAGGCTCTGCCTTGCTGAACATGTTCATGCTGCTGCAACCGGCCAACAGGGCCAGTGCCGCCAGGGCGAAAACGCCTTTCATTGCCAATCCTCGCAGGGCGGCCAACGGCCGCCAGTTGATCAGACCCGTCAAGGGCAACCCTGTTCCTGACCGTTGGGCGCGGCGTCGTATTTCTCCAGCCGTTCATTGCCGATGCGCTTGTTGATCACCGGCATGGTCTCGGCCTGCCAGTCGGCCTGGTAGCAGCTGTTCTGCGGTGCCGCTGCCTTTTCAGGCGCAGGCGGCGCGCTGGGCGTACTGCCGCAGCCGGCCAGAAGGCCCACTGCGATCACCAGTGCCAACGACTTGATCATGGGAATGCTCCTTTTCCAGATCATGGCAGGCCTCAGCCCTTGGCCCGGGTTTCCAGCACTTCAACGGCCGGCAGGACTTTGCCCTCGACGAATTCGAGGAACGCGCCGCCACCGGTAGAAATGTAGGAGATCTGATCAGCAACGCCATATTTATCGATGGCCGCCAGGGTGTCACCACCGCCGGCGATGGAGAATGCCGAGCTCTCAGCGATAGCCTTGGCCAGCACTTGGGTGCCATTGCCGAACTGGTCGAACTCGAATACGCCGACCGGGCCGTTCCACAGAATGGTCCGGGACGCCTTCAGCAGTTCAGCGAAGTTGGCCGCAGTTTGCGGGCCGATATCCAGAATCATGTCGTCATCTGCCACGTCGGCGATGAGTTTGACGGTGGCTTCGGCGCTTTCGGCGAACTCCCTGGCAACGACCACGTCGACCGGCAATGGCACACTGACCTTGGCGGCAATGGCGCGGGCGGTGTCCAGCAGGTCCGGCTCGTACAGCGACTTGCCCACCGGGTGGCCAGCAGCCGCCAGGAAGGTATTGGCAATGCCGCCGCCAACGATCAACTGGTTGCAGATCTGGCTCAGGCTGTTGAGTACATCCAGCTTGGTGGACACCTTGGAGCCAGCGACGATAGCGGCCATCGGTTGTGCAGGCGCGCCCAGGGCCTTGCCCAGTGCGTCCAGTTCAGCGGCCAGCAACGGGCCAGCAGCGGCAACCTTGGCGAACTTGGCCACGCCGTGGGTCGACCCTTCGGCGCGGTGAGCAGTACCGAAGGCGTCCATCACGAACACGTCGCACAGCGCCGCATATTGCCGGGCCAGTTCGTCGCTGTTCTTTTTCTCGCCCTTGTTGAAGCGCACGTTTTCGAACAGCACGATGTCTCCGGCTTTAACGTCGACACCGTCCAGGTAGTCGGCCACCAGCGGCACATCACGGCCCAGGGCCTTGCTCAGGTATTGCGCCACCGGCTTGAGGCTGTTTTCAGCCGAGAACTCACCTTCGGTCGGACGACCCAAGTGGGAGCAGACCATCACGGCCGCGCCTTTTTCCAGAGCCAGCTTGATGGTCGGCAGCGAGGCCAGGATTCGCGCATCGCTGGTGACCACACCGTCCTTGACGGGGACGTTGAGGTCTTCGCGAATCAGTACGCGCTTACCTTGCAGATCGAGGTCGGTCATCTTCAACACGGTCATGGGTCGCAGTTCCTGAGTTACTGTTGAGGTTGTTGGGGTGAAGCCACTTGCAGGTAGTGCTGGGCCACGTCGAGCATGCGGTTGGCAAAGCCCCATTCGTTGTCGAACCAGGCCAGGATGTTCACCAGCCGGGGGCCGGAGACGCGGGTCTGGCTGGCGTCGACGATTGCCGAATGCGGGTCGTGGTTGAAATCACAACTGGCGTGGGGCAATTCGGTATAGGCCAGCAGGCCTTTGAGCGGGCCGCGGGTGGCGGCGTCGCGCAGTATCCGGTTGACCTCCACCGCATCGGTGTCGCTGATGCTCTGCAGGGTGATGTCCAGGCAAGACACGTTTACCGTCGGCACCCGTACGGCTTTGGCCTGGATTCGCCCGGCAAGTTCCGGCAGCAATCGCTCGATGCCACGGGCCAGGCCGGTGGACACCGGGATTACCGACTGGAACGCCGAGCGCGTGCGACGCAGGTCTTCATGGTGATAGGCATCGATTACCGGCTGGTCGTTCATCGCCGAGTGAATGGTGGTAATCGACACGTAATCGATGCCGATCGACCGATCCAGCAGGCGCAACAGCGGCACGCTGCAGTTGGTGGTACAGGACGCGTTGGACACCAGCAACTCGGCGCCGGTCAGGCAGTCCTGGTTGATGCCGTAGACAATGGTGGCGTCGACATCCGCCTCGCTGGCCATCGGTTGGGAAAACAGCACACGCGGCGCGCCGGCGTCGAGAAAACGCTGGCCGTCGGCGCGGGTGTTATAGACACCGGAACATTCCAGCACCAGGTCGACGCCCAATGCCTTCCAGTCGATGCCTTCGGGGGTGGCACTGCGCAATACCTGCACGCAGTTGCCATTGATATGCAGACAGTCGTCTTCAACCCGCACTTCGCCGGGAAAGCGGCCGTGGGTGGAGTCAAAGCGTGTCAGGTATTCGATGCTGGCCATGTCGGCCAGATCGTTGATCGCGACAATCTCAAACCCGGCTGCCGCCCCTCGTTCGAACAGCGCACGCAAGACGCAACGACCAATGCGGCCGTAGCCGTTGAGTGCAACTTTGTAGGGACGCGGTTGGGGCATGGGGTTCTCGATCAACTTGGGTGAAGGGGTGAATGTGCCACCGCCTTCGCGAGCAAGCCCGCTCCCACATTTTGATCGGGTTCACAGAGTTGGAATTGTGAACCCATTCAAGTGTGGGAGCGGGCTTGCTCGCGAAGAGTCCAGCACAGCCACCTCAATCTACAGCCTTAGTCTTCCAACAGCTCTTCAGCCTGACCCAGGATATTTTCCAGGGTGAAACCGAACTCTTCGAACAACGCTGGCGCCGGTGCCGACTCACCGTAGGTGGTCATGCCGATCACGCGGCCTTCCAGGCCCACGTACTTGTACCAGTAGTCGGCGTGTGCCGCTTCGATAGCGATACGCGCACTGACCTGCAACGGCAGAACCGACTGCTTGTAGTCGGCGTCCTGGGCTTCGAACAGGCTGGTGCACGGCATGGACACAACGCGTACGTTGCGGCCTTGCTCGGTCAGCTTGTCATAGGCCTGAACGGTCAGGCCTACTTCGGAACCGGTGGAGATCAGGATCAGTTCCGGCTCGCCAATGCAGTCCTTGAGCACGTAGCCGCCACGGCTGATATCGGCGATCTGCGCTTCAGTACGCACCTGGTGTTGCAGGTTCTGACGCGAGAAGATCAGCGCCGAAGGGCCGTCCTTGCGCTCGATGGCGTGCTTCCAGGCCACGGCGGATTCCACCGCGTCGGCCGGGCGCCAGCAATCCAGGTTCGGCGTGGTGCGCAGGCTGGTCAGTTGCTCGACCGGCTGGTGCGTCGGGCCGTCTTCGCCCAGACCGATGGAGTCGTGGGTGTACACATGGATCACACGCTTCTTCATCAGCGCAGCCATACGCACGGCGTTGCGCGCGTATTCCATGAACATCAGGAAGGTCGCGCCG
Organism: Pseudomonas trivialis; assembly: GCF_036864995.1. Classification (NCBI taxonomy): domain Bacteria; kingdom Pseudomonadati; phylum Pseudomonadota; class Gammaproteobacteria; order Pseudomonadales; family Pseudomonadaceae; genus Pseudomonas; species Pseudomonas trivialis. The sequence continues at coordinate 5,058,531 of NZ_CP142151.1, forward strand.
TAAGGCACCAGGCCGCCGTGCAGGGACACGCCGTTCATGATGGCGCTCATGCCGAACTCGCGCACGCCGTAGTACATGTAGTTGCCGCTGGCGTCTTCGGCCGACACGCCTTTGCAGCCTTTCCACAGGGTCAGGTTGGAACCGGCCAGGTCGGCCGAGCCGCCGAGGATCTCGGGCAGCAGCGGACCAAAGGCGTTCAGGGTGTTCTGGCTGGCCTTACGGCTGGCGATGGTTTCGCCCTTGGCCGCGACTTCGGCGATGTAGGCCGAGGCTTTTTCCGAGAAGTCGGCCGGCAGGTCACCGGCCAGGCGACGTACCAGTTCGTTGGCCAGTTCCGGGAATTCGGCGGAGTAGGCGGCAAAACGCTGATCCCACTCGGCTTCAGCAGCCAGGCCTTTTTCCCTGGCGTCCCATTCGGCGGCGATATCGGCCGGAATTTCGAACGGGCCGTAGTTCCACTTCAGCGCTTCGCGGGTCAGGGCGATTTCCGCGTCACCCAGCGGGGCACCGTGGCAGTCTTCCTTGCCCTGCTTGTTCGGCGAGCCGAAGCCGATGGTGGTTTTGCAGCAGATCAGGGTCGGTTGCACGCTCTTGCGTGCAGTGTCGATGGCGGTCTTGATTTCTTCCGGGTCGTGGCCGTCGACGTTGCGGATCACCTGCCAGTTGTAGGCTTCGAAACGCTTCGGAGTGTCATCGGTGAACCAGCCTTCGACTTCGCCGTCGATGGAAATGCCGTTGTCATCGTAGAAGGCAATCAGCTTGCCCAGGCCCAGAGTGCCGGCCAGGGAGGCGACTTCATGGGAAATGCCTTCCATCATGCAGCCATCACCCAGGAACACGTAGGTGTGATGGTCGACGATGTCATGGCCAGGACGGTTGAATTGCGCGCCCAGGACTTTTTCAGCCAGTGCAAAACCCACGGCGTTGGCCAGGCCCTGGCCCAGGGGACCGGTGGTGGTCTCGACGCCCGGGGTGTAGCCGAATTCCGGGTGACCCGGGGTGCGGCTGTGCAGCTGGCGGAAGCTCTTGAGGTCGTCGATGGTGACGTCGTAGCCGGTCAGGTGCAGCAGCGAATAGATCAGCATCGAACCATGGCCGTTGGACAGCACGAAGCGGTCGCGGTCGGCGAAGGAGGGATTGCTCGGGTTGTGCTTCAGGTAATCACGCCAAAGGACCTCGGCGATATCCGCCATGCCCATCGGGGCACCGGGATGGCCGCTGTTGGCTTTTTGCACGGCATCCATGCTGAGGGCACGAATGGCGTTGGCACGCTCACGACGGCTGGGCATCGCTGTTCTCCTGAGGATTCTGAATAGTGAGTGATTAAAAGAAACGGAAAAAAGGACCGGCATTTTCCCTCAGCCACCGCCTGTGGGCAATGACAGATACTCACATGAGGCCGTTTTTCCTGTGGCTGGCGCGCCAATGCCCTGTAGAACCGCGCCACCCGCTCGTCCAGAAGATAGAGCGGCTGCTTATAACTGCCACTTATCGTTCAATATCAAAACTTTTTGATATTGGCCTTGCGATGACTCCACCCCATCACTAGACTGCTGGCCTTATGAACCTGACCGTGCCTTCCCTGCGTCCCGACGATAGCGATGAGCTGGCCGCCCTGTGCAAGGCCGCCGGTGACCCGTTGCGCCTGAACGTATTGCGCGCGCTGGCCAACGATTCGTTTGGCGTGTTGGAGCTGTCGCGGATCTTCGCCATCGGTCAGTCCGGCATGAGCCACCATCTGAAGGTACTGGCTCAGGCCGACCTGGTGGCCACCCGCCGCGAAGGCAACGCCATTTTTTACCGGCGCGCCCTGCCCCACACCGACTTGCTCGGCGGCAAACTGCACGGCGCCCTGCTCGAAGAAGTCGACAACCTGAGCCTGCCCGGCGACGTGCAGACACGCATCAGCGAGGTGCACGGGCAACGCGCAGCTGCCAGCCAGGATTTTTTCTCACGGGTGGCCGAGAAGTTTCGCGCCCAGCAGGACTTGATTGCCGGCCTGCCTCAGTATCGCGAAAGCGTATTGGCGCTGCTCGACAAGTTGAGCTTCAGTAACGAGGCCACCGCACTGGAGGTAGGCCCCGGCGACGGCGGTTTCCTGCCGGACCTGGCGCGGCGTTTTGTGCAGGTCACGGCGCTGGACAACAGCCCGGCGATGCTGGAGCTGGCCCGCCAGCTGTGTGAACGCGAGGCGCTGGACAATGTCACCCTGCAACTGGCTGATGCGTTGAGCGACACGCCCCTGCAGGCCGACTGCGTGGTGCTGAACATGGTCCTGCACCATTTCGCCGCCCCGGCAGACGCCCTCAAACAAATGGCCGGGTTGCTGCACCCCGGCGGTAGCCTGCTGGTTACGGATTTATGCAGCCACAACCAGAATTGGGCCAGGGAGGCCTGCGGTGATCTCTGGTTGGGTTTTGAACAGGACGATCTGGCCCGTTGGGCCACCGCTGCGGGACTCGTTCCCGGGGAAAGCCTCTATGTAGGTTTACGTAATGGTTTCCAGATCCAGGTCCGCCATTTTCAGCGACCGGCTGGCGACACTCACCATCGGTAAATATCAGGAAATCATCGAGATGAGCGAATACTCCCTTTTCACCTCCGAGTCCGTGTCTGAAGGGCATCCGGACAAAATCGCCGACCAGATTTCCGATGCGGTGCTGGACGCCATCATTGCTGAAGACAAATTCGCCCGCGTGGCGTGCGAGACGCTGGTGAAAACCGGTGTAGCGATCATCGCCGGTGAAGTGACCACCACCGCCTGGGTCGACCTGGAGCAGATCGTTCGTGACGTGATCACCGACATTGGCTACAACAGCTCCGACGTCGGTTTCGACGGCGCGACCTGCGGCGTGATGAACATCATCGGCAAGCAGTCCCCGGACATTAACCAGGGTGTGGACCGCGCCAAGCCGGAAGACCAGGGCGCCGGCGACCAGGGCCTGATGTTCGGCTACGCCAGCAATGAAACCGACGTGCTGATGCCGGCCCCGATCACCTTCTCGCACCAGTTGGTGCAGCGCCAGGCCGAAGCCCGTAAAAGCGGCCTGCTGCCGTGGCTGCGTCCGGACGCCAAGTCCCAGGTGACCTGCCGTTATGAAGGCGGCAAAGTCGTGGGTATCGACGCCGTTGTACTGTCGACCCAGCACAACCCTGACGTTTCCTACGCCGACCTGCGCGAAGGCGTGATGGAGCTGATCGTCAAACACGTGCTGCCTGCCGAGTTGCTGAGCAAGGACACCCAGTTCCACATCAACCCGACCGGCCAGTTCATCATCGGTGGCCCGGTGGGTGACTGCGGCCTCACCGGTCGCAAGATCATCGTCGACAGCTACGGCGGCATGGCCCGTCACGGCGGCGGCGCGTTCTCGGGTAAAGACCCGTCCAAGGTTGACCGTTCGGCGGCCTACGCAGGTCGTTATGTGGCCAAGAACATCGTGGCCGCCGGCTTGGCCGAGCGCTGCGAGATTCAGGTTTCCTACGCGATCGGCGTGGCCCAGCCTACGTCGATCTCGCTGAATACCTTCGGCACCGGCAAGATCAGCGACGACAAGATCGTCAAGCTGGTGCGTGAGATCTTTGACCTGCGCCCGTACGCAATCACCACCATGCTCGACCTGCTGCACCCGATGTACCAGGAAACCGCAGCCTACGGGCACTTCGGCCGTACGCCTGCGCAGAAGACCGTCGGCGACGACACCTTCACCACCTTTACCTGGGAAAAAACCGACCGCGCCAACGACCTGCGCACCGCCGCCGGCCTGTAACTTCGGCAAGCGGAAATACCCGGTAAAAAGCCCCGCCCTGTCGGGGCTTTTTTGTGCCCGTGGGAATCATTTAGGCTGAGGACCCTTTTCGAGCAAGGATGCTCATGATGCGTCTGGTGATTGTTCTCTTACTCTGTACCCTGGCCTGTCGAACATGGGCCGAAGATTGCCCCCCACAAGCGCAAATGCAGGTCGGCACCCTGGCCGAACAGATCCGATTGTGGGACGACAGCTACCACCGCCTCGGCCAGTCGCCCGTCAGCGATGAACTCTACGACCAGGCCCGCCAGCGTTTGGCCAACTGGCGCCAGTGTTTCCCCCAAACCACAACGGTGGCTGACCAGCCATTGGCCAGCGCGCGGGGCACGCTGCGCCATCCGGTCGCCCATACCGGCCTGGAAAAGCTCGCCGACGAAGCGGCCGTCGCAGCCTGGCTGAGCAATCGGCATGACGTGTGGGTTCAGCCCAAGGTTGACGGCGTCGCCGTCACGCTGCGGTACCGCAAAGGCCGCCTGACGCAGGTGATCAGCCGCGGCGATGGCCAGCTCGGCCAGGACTGGTCGGTGTCTGCGCGCAGGATTCCCGGCATTGTCCAGCAACTGCCGGAGCCCCTCGACCTGCTGCTGCAGGGCGAACTCTACTGGCGCCTCGACGACCACGTGCAATCGGCGCAGGGCGGGCTCAACAATCGCGGCAAGGTGGCCGGCCTGATGAACCGCCGACAGTTGAGTGACGCCGAGGCCGCCGGCATCGGCCTGTTCGTCTGGGCCTGGCCGGAAGGCCCACCCTCCTTCGTCGAACGCCTGGCCAGCCTTGAGCGCTGGGGCTTCAGCGATACCCGGCGCTACAGCCAGCCCATCCAGAACATCACCGATGCCGCACACTGGCGCACCTATTGGTACAACCAGCCCCTGCCTTTCGCCAGCGACGGCGTTGTGCTGCACCAGGCGCAGCGCGCACCCGCCGAGCGCTGGAAAGCCAGCCCGCCTTACTGGGCGGCCGCCTGGAAATACCCGACGGCCAAAGCCCTGGCGCTGGTGCGTGACGTCCAGTTCAAGATCGGTCGCACCGGGCGTATCACACCCATACTCGAACTCGAACCGGTGCGGCTGGACGACCGGCAGATCAGCCGGGTGAGTGCCGGCTCGCTGAAGCGCTGGCAAGCCCTGGACATCCGCCCTGGCGACCAGGTGTCGATCACCCTGGCCGGACAGATCATCCCGCATCTAGACCAAGTCATCCTGCGCAGCACCCACAGGGAGGACCTGGCCGTACCCGACCCGCGTCACTATCACGCCTTGAGTTGCTGGCAACTGGATCCGGGGTGCAATGAGCAGTTGCTCGCACGCCTGACCTGGCTGAGTGGTAACCAGGGGCTCGCACTGCCCCATATGGGCCGCGAAACCTGGAGCCTGTTGATCGAGGCAGGCCTGATCGCGAGCCTGCTCGATTGGTTGACCCTGGATGCAACAGAGCTTGCTAACATTGACGGCTTCGGTGATCGCAGCCGCGCGCGGGTAATTGACAGCCTGCGCAGCGCCCGGCAACGGCCGTTCGCGCAATGGCTCAAAGCCTTGGGTGTACCGCCTGCGGCACGCAACAATCTGCAAGGCGATTGGCAGACGCTGGTCGCCAGAGACCACCAGGCCTGGCTCGCCATCGATGGCATAGGCCCGGGTCGCGCGGCGCAACTGAGCGCTTTTTTTCGCGATCCGCACGTGCTGAGCCTGGCTGAAACACTACGCGTGGCCGGTATAGACGGGTTTTGAACCCTGCCCGGCCCCTTCGATTGCGACCCTGGAGTAATACATGAAATTTCTAGCCCCTTTCGCGCTGTTTACCGTCGCCAGTTTCATGACCATGCCGCTGCTGGCCGCTGAAGAAACCGACCCACTCACAGGCTGCGCCGCCAAGCGCCAGGCCATCAGCACCCAGATCGAGCAGGCCAGGGCGCAGGGCAACGGTGCGCAGCAGGCAGGCCTGGAAAAGGCACTGAGTGAAGTCACCGCCAACTGCACAGACGCATCCCTGAAAAAGGAGCGTGAGAACAAGGTGCTCGACGCCAAGCACGAAGTCAGCCGCCGTCAGGCCGACCTCGACAAGGCGATGAAAAAGGGTGACGCCGACAAGATCAACAAACGCAAGGACAAGCTGGCCGAGTCGCGCAAGGAGCTGCAGGACGCGGTGGAAGAGCTTGACCAATAACGGCCGCCAGTGATCGCAAAATTGTTTTCAGGAAGTGCATGCATGAATGTCACCGTTAAACCCTGGGGCCGCCGCCTGGCGTGGGCCCTACCGATGATCGCGCTGCTGGCCGGCTGCGACATGGGCAAAGACAACGGCAATGTCGCCGTTGAACCAGAGCCTGCCAAGCCCCCCGCCATCGCCACGTATGTCGGCGCGCCGTGGGAAGCCTTGCCTACCGTGTCCGACAGCGACCTGCTGGCCGGGTTCGAGTCCTGGCGCAGCGCCTGCCAACGCCTCAAAGCCGACCCGGTCTGGGGCACGACCTGCGCCGCAGCGGCCAGCGTGCCCGCCGATGCAGTGGCAGTGCGCGGTTTTCTCAAGGAGCGTCTGGACGTGTTCGGCCTGCGCTCGGCGGACGACAGCGCGAACGGCTTGATCACCGGCTATTACGAGCCGGTCTACCCCGGCAGCCTGACCGAAACCGCCAGCGCCCACGTGCCGGTGTACGGCGTACCGGATGACCTGATCATCGTCAATCTGGAGAGCATCTACCCCGAACTCAAAGGCAAACGCCTGCGCGGGCGCCTCGAAGGCCGCGTGCTCAAGCCTTATGACGATGCGGCCACCGTCAACAGCCAGGGCTCCACGGCCAAACCGATTGCCTGGCTGACCAACCCCATGGACCTGCAATTCCTGCAGATCCAGGGCTCCGGCCGTATTCAACTGGCCGATGGGCGCCAACTGCGCGTCGGCTATGGTGACCAGAACGGCTACCCCTACCGCCCCATTGGCCGTTGGCTGGTGGAGCAGGGCGAGCTGAAAAAAGAAGACGTGACCATGGGCGCCATCAGCGCCTGGGCCAAGGCCAACCCGCAACGCATACCCGAACTGCTGGCGAGCAATCCCAGCTACGTCTTCTTCAGCGCCCGCCCCGACAGCAACGAAGGCCCACGCGGCTCGCTCAATGTGCCCCTGACCGCCGGCTACAGCGTGGCGGTGGACCGCAAGGTCATCCCGCTGGGCAGTCTGCTGTGGCTGTCGACCACCAAACCGGACGGCTCACCCATCGCCCGACCGGTGGCCGCTCAGGACACCGGTGGCGCGATCACCGGCGAAGTGCGTGCGGACCTGTTCTGGGGCACCGGGGAGGCGGCGGGTGAATTGGCAGGCAACATGAAGCAGCAAGGGCAAATCTGGATGCTCTGGCCCAAGGGCGTAGCGTTGCCGCATGTACCGGATGCGCCGACCGGGACCTGACAACGCTATCGCCCAGCAAACTGAGGCTTTGTGGAGAGCGGGTCTGTTGTGGCGAGCGGGCTTGCCCCGCGTTGGGGTGCGAAGCGCCCCTAATTCAAGGGAAACGCGGGTTACCTGACGCTGCTCAGAACATGGGTTTGGGGCTGCTGCGCAGCCCAACGCGGGGCAAGCCCGCTCGCCACAGATCAGCCCCACCAAGACAGGCAGGTTTGCATCAGGCCTCAGATCGAGACGAAGAAGAAACTCGCAATCAGTGCCATGCCCACCACCCACACCAGCGAACGCAGCATCGCCCAGTCCGCCAGGTAGCAAATGATGTACAGCAGACGACTAGTGATAAACAGCACCGCCAGCACATTGATGGTCACCAGTTCGGCCGTGCCGGCCAGGTGCGCGATGATCACCGCCGCGGCGAACGCCGGGGTCACTTCAAAGCTGTTGAGTTGCGCACTGTGGGCGCGTTTGGCAAACCCATCGAGGGTTTCCAGGTAGGCGCGAGGGTCGTGGTTCTGCCGTGGGCCAAACTTGCCGCCGCTGAACTTGGCCACCCCCGTGCACAGGTAAGGCAGGAAAATTGCGATCAATACACACCAGAAAGCTACCGTCATCACTGAATTCCTTTTGTCGTTTTATGCAGCAATTAGCGTTCTAGCACTAAAAACGCCCAATCGCACCTAACCGCTTAGGTGCCATGGCACACACAAAGGTTCTATCGCGCTTTCGCCACCACGGCCTGCAACATCATGTTGATATTGCTGTCCATGCCCCATCAATCACTTTGCCTATCTTCCAAGGACCCCGGATGCTTGAACTTGTCGCCGCCTTCATTTGCCTCACCACCCTGCTCACCTATGTGAACTACCGGTTTATCGGCCTGCCGCCCACCATCGGCGTGATGGTCACTGCGCTGCTGTTTTCCCTGATTCTGCAAGGCCTGAGCTTTCTCGGCTTTCCTGGCCTGGAGGAACGCATCCAGCAGCTCATCGGCCAGATCGACTTCGGCGACCTGCTGATGAACTGGATGCTCTCATTCCTTCTGTTCGCCGGCGCCCTGCACGTCAACCTCAACGACCTGCGCAGCTACCGCTGGCCCATCGGCCTGCTGGCGACCTTCGGTGTGCTGATCGCCACCGTGGTGATCGGCAGCCTGGCGTATTACATCTTTGCCCTGTTCGGCTGGCACGTCAGCTTCCTGTACTGCCTGCTCTTCGGCGCGTTGATTTCGCCCACCGACCCGATTGCAGTGCTGGGCGTTCTGCGTACCGCCAACGCCTCGAAACCGCTGAAGACCACCATCGTCGGCGAGTCGTTGTTCAACGACGGCACGGCGGTGGTGGTGTTTACCGTGCTGCTGGGTATCGCGCAGTTGGGAGAAACTCCAACAGTGGGCGCCACCGCGATGCTGTTCGCCCATGAGGCGATTGGCGGCGTGGTGTTCGGCGGGCTGATCGGCTACCTCGTGTACCTGATGATCAAGAGCATCGAGCAGCACCAGATCGAAGTGATGCTGACCCTGGCGCTGGTGATCGGTGGCTCGGCGATGGCGTCCGAATTGCACGTCAGCGCGCCGATTGCGATGGTGGTGGTCGGCCTGATCATCGGCAACCTGGGACGCAAACTGGCCATGAACGACATGACCCGACGCTACCTCGACGGCTTCTGGGAATTGCTCGACGACATGCTCAATGCGCTGCTGTTTGCGCTGATCGGCATGGAGCTGCTGCTGTTGCCGTTCAACTGGCTGCACGTATTTGCGGCCAGTTTGCTGGCGGTGGCCATTCTGCTCTCGCGCCTGCTCACCGTGGCGCCGGCGATTCTGCTGCTGCGGCGCTGGCGCGCGGTGCCGCGCGGCACCATTCGCATCCTCACCTGGGGCGGTCTGCGCGGCGGCGTTTCGGTGGCATTGGCCCTGGCGTTGCCGTTGGGCCCGGAACGCGACCTGCTGCTGAGCATCACCTACATCGTGGTGTTGTCGTCGATCCTGTTGCAGGGTTTGAGCATCGGCAAACTGGTCAAGCGCGTGACCCGGGGCGAACCCGAGACCACGCCCGACGCTCACTGATCCTTCTTGACCTGCTGCGGATGCCTGGGGTCCGCAGCCTGTTTGCCGGGCAGGCTGCCTTCGCTGCGGATCTGCGCATGGCTGATCAAGGCAAAGATAAAACTGCCGCCGATGATATTGCCGGCCAGGGTCGGCCCGGCGAACACCAGCCAGAAATCGTGCCACGACAGCTCACCGGCGAACACCAGATAGGACACTTCCGCAGAGCCGACGACGATGTGGGTGAAGTCGCCCAACGCCATCAGGTAGGTGATGAGGATGATGATCCACATCTTGGCGCTTTCCATCGACGGGATCATCCACACCATGGTGGCGATCATCCAGCCCGAGACGATGCCCTTGGCAAACATCTGACCAGCGTTGTTTTCCATGATCTTGCGGCCGATCTCGAGGAAGGCCATGTCGGTCTTGGCGTCGAAGATCGGCAGGTGCAGCATCACGTAGGCCACCAGCAAGGTGCCGCACAGGTTGCCCACCAGCACCACCGACCACAGGCGCAACAACCGACCGACATTGGCCAGCGTCGGCTTGCTCATCACCGGCAGCACGGCCGTCAGGGTGTTTTCGGTAAAGAGTTGCTGGCGCGCGAGGATCACTGCCAGGAAGCCTGCGCAATAACCGAAGCTGGCGATGACCTTGAAGGCCTCACCATCCGGCAGGCGTGAGTTGAGCAACCCCATGGCCATCAGCGACAGCCCCATGGTCAACCCGGCGGCCAGTGCCGACCACCAGAGTGCGGCGACATTGCGCTCCAGTTCCTGATCGCCCTGGGTGCGGATGATTTCGTGCAGTACCGCCGCGCGGGGCGGCTGGTTCTCGTCTACGTCCTGCTGCTCTTCCTGCGACAGGTTGGGAGTCTTGCCGTCTGCTTGCGTGGCCATGGTGATACCTGAACGGGGGGCGATGTTCAGGTACGACCTATGGCCAATCAATAGCGTTCACTGGCCCCGGCAGTATTATTCGCTGAGGCCGTCTTCCTGGAACTGGTCCTTCACGTACTTGATCTCGGTACGCCCGTGGGGCGCGGGCAAACCGTCCTCGCCAAGGTTCACGAAGACCATTTTCTCGACGGTCAGGATGCTCTTGCGGGTGATCTTGTTGCGCACCTCACAGGTGAGCGTGATGGAGGTGCGGCCGAACTCGGTGGCGGTGATGCCCAGTTCGATGATGTCGCCCTGGCGCGAGGCGCTGACGAAGTTGATTTCGGAGATATATTTGGTGACGACGCGCTGGTTGCCCAGTTGGACAATCGCGTAGATCGCCGCTTCTTCGTCGATCCAGCGCAACAGGCTGCCGCCGAACAGGGTGCCGTTGGGGTTGAGGTCTTCGGGTTTAACCCATTTGCGGGTGTGGAAGTTCATGGTTACTCCAAAGCGTCTGGCCAAATGATGGGCAGCATCATGGCAGAGCCCGCGTCCAAGCTCTATGCACCAATGCCTATCGCGTCCATGAGCGATCTGCATGCCGCCGACGGAAAGGCTTGGGAAGTGCCACGTACACCGCTATAATCCCCACCGATTCAAAACGGTCATCTCTCCCTGATACCGTTCTCCCGCCACCTGTCCGAGGGGCGCTGCAGCAGGTTCACCCTGTCAGGCTCGGATGGGGCGTTGCCCGGCCTGGTTTCACGGCTGGATACTAAACGCACAACGGCGCCCATTCGCACACTACGAATGGAGGCTCTCTATGAGCGCTGTAATCACGCCTGCAGAATTCAACGACTACAAAGTCGCCGACATGTCCCTCGCCGCCTGGGGCCGTCGCGAAACCTTTATCGCCGAATCCGAAATGCCTGCCCTGATGGGCCTGCGTCGCAAGTACGCCGCTGAGCAGCCGCTCAAGGGCGCGAAGATTCTCGGCTGCATCCACATGACCATCCAGACCGCCGTGCTGATCGAAACCCTGGTTGCCCTCGGTGCCGAAGTGCGTTGGTCGTCCTGCAACATTTTCTCGACTCAGGACCAGGCCGCCGCTGCCATCGCCGCTGCCGGCATCCCGGTATTCGCCTGGAAAGGCGAGACTGAAGAAGAGTACGAGTGGTGCCTGGAGCAAACCATCCTCAAGGATGGCGCACCATGGGATGCCAACATGATCCTCGACGACGGCGGCGACCTGACCGAGCTGTTGCACAAGAAGTACCCGGCCATCCTCGACCGCGTCCACGGCGTGACCGAAGAAACCACTACCGGCGTGCACCGTCTGCTGGACATGCTGGCCAAGGGCGAGCTGAAAATCCCGGCCATCAACGTCAATGACTCGGTGACCAAGAGCAAGAACGACAACAAGTACGGCTGCCGTCACAGCCTCAACGATGCCATCAAGCGCGGCACCGACCACCTGCTGTCGGGCAAGCAGGCCCTGGTGATCGGCTACGGTGACGTGGGCAAGGGTTCGTCCCAGTCCCTGCGTCAGGAAGGCATGATCGTCAAGGTTTCCGAAGTCGACCCAATCTGCGCCATGCAAGCCTGCATGGACGGTTTCGAGGTGGTTTCGCCGTTCATCGATGGCGTCAATGACGGCACCGAAGCCAGCATCGACAAGGCCCTGCTGGGCAAGATCGACCTGATCGTGACCACCACCGGTAACGTGAATGTGTGTGACGCGAACATGCTCAAGGCCCTGAAAAAGCGCGCCGTGGTGTGCAACATCGGTCACTTCGACAACGAGATCGACACCGCTTTCATGCGCAAAAACTGGGCATGGGAAGAAGTGAAGCCACAGGTACACAAGGTTCACCGCACCGGCGCTGGCACCTTTGATCCGCAGAACGACGACTACCTGATCCTGCTGGCTGAAGGCCGTCTGGTAAACCTGGGTAACGCCACTGGCCACCCAAGCCGCATCATGGATGGCTCGTTCGCCAACCAGGTACTGGCGCAGATTTTCCTGTTCGAACAGAAGTACGCCGACCTGTCGCCCGCCCAGAAAGCCGAGCGTCTGACCGTGGAAGTACTGCCGAAGAAACTCGACGAAGAAGTGGCCCTGGAAATGGTCCGCGGCTTCGGCGGCGTGGTGACCCAACTGACCAAAACCCAGGCCGACTACATCGGGGTGACGGTTGAAGGCCCGTTCAAGCCGCACGCTTACCGGTACTGACAGCAGCAGCAAGCTTTTTAGCTACAAGCGTCAAGTGAAGGCGCTTGCGGCGAGGGCTTGCTACTTCCTTACTCTTTAAGCAGCCATGAGCGGTGAGCTTCAAGCGACAAGAACAGGCGCACCGCCCCTCTTGCAACTTGAAGCTTGCAACTTGCAGCTGGAGCCCTCCCCCATGTCCCAAGACCGTCGCTACAGCTTCGAGTTCTTCCCGACGAAGACCGATGCTGGGCATGAAAAATTGATGGCGACTGCCAAGCAGTTGGCCAGCTTCAACCCCGACTTCTTCTCCTGCACCTACGGCGCCGGCGGTTCAACCCGCGATCGCACGATCAACACCGTGTTGCAGCTGGAAAGTGAAATCAAGGTTCCCGCCGCACCGCACTTGTCGTGCGTGGGCGACAGCAAGGCTGACCTGCGCAGCCTGCTGACCCAATACAAAGCCGCTGGCATCAAGCGCATCGTAGCCTTGCGTGGCGACCTGCCGTCCGGCATGGGCATGGCCAGCGGCGAGCTGCGCTACGCCAATGAGCTGGTGAGCTTCATCCGCGAGGAAAGCGGCGATCACTTCCACATCGAAGTGGCGGCTTACCCGGAAATGCACCCCCAGGCGCGCAACTTCGAAGACGATCTGCAGAATTTCGTGCGCAAGGCCAACGCCGGCGCCGACAGCGCGATCACCCAGTACTTCTTCAACGCCGACAGCTACTTCTACTTTGTCGAGCGCGTACAGGCCATGGGCGTGAACATCCCGATCGTGCCGGGCATCATGCCGATCACCAACTACAGCAAGCTGGCGCGCTTTTCCGACGCTTGCGGGGCCGAGATCCCACGCTGGGTGCGCAAGCAACTGGAAGCCTACGGCGACGACGTCAAGAGCATCCAGGCGTTTGGCGAGCAGGTCATCACCCAGATGTGTGAACAGTTGTTACAAGGTGGCGCGCCAGGGTTGCACTTCTATACCCTGAACCAGACCGAGCCCAGCCTGGCCATCTGGAACAACCTCAAGCTGCCACGCTAAAGGTTGCCCGACCGTGCCAAGGCCCTCGTCTTTACGAGGGCCTTTGACGTTTTACCTGCCCACGGAACCCCGTCGTTCATGAATACAGCGTCCCCGTCTTCCCGCCCGCAACTGGTGTACCTGGTCTTCGGCTCCGAGACCTACCACCAGGAAGCCGTCTTCAGCGTCGCCAGCGCGCTGGCGTTTCTGCAGGCCACCCCGGACGCCGTGGATATCCAGGTATTCAGCGACAACCCTGAGCCCTATCGCCTGCTACCGGTGCGCGTGCGTGCGCTGGACGACGCCACGCGCAAACGCTGGAGCGAGCCTCACGGCTACCACTTTCGCACCAAGCACGTGGTATTGCGCCAGGTGCTCGAAGAGTCGCCGGTGGCGATGCTGATCGACACTGACACCTTCTTCCACCATTCGCCCCTGGCCCTGTTCGAGCGCGTGCAGCCCGGCACCCTGCTGTGCAATGCCTTCTACACCCGATACGGCGACAACCACGAAAGCATTCTCTACACCGCCCTGCACCAGCGCCTGCTGGAGATGGGCGTGGCGGACGATGACATGATGACCCTCAACTCCGGGGTCATGGGCCTGACCCGGCAGGACGCGGCGGTGCTGGATCGCTCGATTGAACTGATGGACGAGCTGTTCCCCCACGCCCAGGGCGCCTACACCCTGGAAGAATTCTGCCTGTCGATTGCCGCCTACCGCACCGTCAACGTGCGCGAATGCCCGGACCTGATCCACCATTACTGGAGCCGCAAGCAGCTGTTCCGGGCCAAGGTCAAGGCGTGGATCGCCAAGCACGCAGCGGCGCCCACCAGTGCCCTGGCTCTGGCCGACACGCGCCAGGTGTCCGCCCACCTGCCACGCCCGCCACGCCTGCAACGCCTGATGTACAAATTGATCACGCTGGTGCTGCCCAAGCATCAGCAACAGTTCATCCGCGAAATTCTCTACGGCTGCTACGAACACGAGAATGAATTCGACCAGGCATGTGGCCCGGTTTGGTGGGACAAGGCGCGGCAGAATCAGGAAGAGCGCCAGAAACGCCCCCTCGATGCCCACCAGCTTGAACACTGGTTCGCCAACCCCGTGGTGCGCCTGATTCTGGGCGAGCGGCGTACGGCAATCTATCAACACCTGATGATGACACCCGGCAAATAGCCGTCGTCGCAAATGCCCGTGCCAGCGCTTCTCTTTAGCGCTGGAGCATCGTAACCTCAGGCCATGCCCGTCCTTTTCAAGCTGTTGAACGCTGCCCTTTTTACTTGCCTGAGCCTGGCCGCTTACGGCGAGACACTGCGCATTGTCACCGAGCCCTGGGCGCCCTATGTGTACGACGACAAGGGCACCATGCGCGGGCTCGACTACGAAACCACGGTGATTGTGTTCGAGCGCCTGGGCGTGCAAGTGCAGTGGCAATTCCTGCCGTGGAAGCGCTGCCTGGCGATGCTCGAGCAGGGGCACGCCGATGGCGTGCTGGATATTTTTCGCAATCACGAGCGCGACGCCCAACTGCTGTACCCGAGCGAACCGCTGTCGACCGTGGAGTTCGTGTTGTTCTATGCCAACGACCGCCCGCACCCGGCCAGGTCCCTGGATGACCTTGCCGGCCTGACGGTGGGTACGTCGCCGGGTTATCTCTACGCGGACAGCTTCAACGACGCGCCGCAGTTCAACCGCGAGCCCGCTGCGAGCCATGAAGCCAACTTCGGCAAACTGCTGCTCGGGCGCATCGACCTGGCAATCACCGACCGCCGCGTAGGACAACATCTGATCAAGAGTCTTGCGTTGCAGGACAAGGTCAGCCAGGCACCACTGGTGGTCAACCGCCAGCCGCAGTTTCTCGCCGTGCGCCGTGGCGCGGGCATGGACCTGCTGGTACAGCGCTTTGCCGCCGAGCTCAAACGCTTCAAGCAGGAGCCCGCCTACGCCGCCCTGAGCGCCAAATATGCCGGCGTGCAGGCTATTTCGGCAGCGCAAGACACCGTTGAGCAGCAGGAAAGCGGCGTAAAGTGATTGCTCTGTTATACTCCGGCCTTCCCGCCAGGCTTACGCCCGGCCGCTGAGGTCTTGAAAAAGGCACCCAACCCCGCTACAGCGCAGCTTTGCAGCCCGCGCGAGCCGGTGGAGTGCCCGCCAGACGCAGCAGGACCGGACGGGATTACGCTCCCCTAAGCGCCATTCACGCCCGGCAAGATTATCCCTTTGGGCCAAGCCCTAACTAAAACAGGATTACTCATGTCCTTTGCTTCCCTCGGTCTCTCCGAGGCTTTAGTCCGCGCCATCGAGGCAGCGGGCTATACCGAGCCTACTCCGGTGCAACAGCGGGCCATTCCCGCCGTGTTGCAAGGTCGCGACCTGATGGTTGCGGCGCAGACAGGTACTGGTAAAACCGGCGGTTTCGCCCTCCCGATTCTGGAGCGGTTGTTCCCCAACGGTCACCCGGACAAATCCCAGCGTCACGGCCCGCGCCAACCGCGCGTACTGGTCCTGACCCCCACCCGCGAACTCGCCGCCCAGGTGCACGACAGCTTCAAGCTGTATGCCCGCGACCTGAAGTTCGTCAGCGCCTGCATCTTCGGCGGCGTCGGCATGAACCCGCAGGTTCAGGCCATGTCCCGTGGCGTTGACGTGCTGGTTGCCTGCCCGGGTCGCTTGCTCGACCTGTGCGGCCAAGGCAGCGTCGACCTGTCCCACGTGGAAATCCTCGTGCTGGACGAAGCCGACCGCATGCTCGACATGGGCTTTGTCCATGACGTGAAAAAGGTCCTTGCCCGCCTGCCGGCCAAACGTCAGAACCTGCTGTTCTCGGCGACGTTCTCCAACGACATCACCGCCCTGGCCGGCAAGCTGCTGCACAACCCGGAACGCATCGAAGTCACGCCGCCCAACACCACGGTCGAGCGTATCGAGCAGCGCGTCTTCCGCCTGGCCGCCAGCCACAAGCGCTCGTTGCTGGCGCACCTGATCACCCACGGCGCGTGGGAACAGGTGCTGGTGTTCACCCGCACCAAGCACGGCGCCAACCGCCTGGCCGAGTACCTGGACAAGCACGGCCTCACCGCCGTCGCCATCCACGGCAACAAGAGCCAGAACGCGCGCACCAAAGCCCTGGCCGACTTCAAGGCCGGTGAAGTGCGCATCCTGGTGGCCACCGATATCGCCGCGCGCGGCCTGGATATCGACCAGTTGCCGCACGTAGTCAACTTCGAGCTGCCAAACGTCGATGAAGACTATGTGCACCGTATCGGCCGTACCGGCCGGGCCGGTCGTTCGGGCGAGGCCATCTCGCTGGTTGCACCGGACGAAGAAAAACTGCTGAAAAGCATCGAGCGCATGACCAAGCAGAAAATCGCCGACGGCGACCTGATGGGCTTCGACTCGAGCGCCGTAGAGGCCGAAAAGCCGGAAGTGCGCGAGCGTCCGGACGTGCGTAACCCGCGCAACCCACGCGGTCCGAAGGGCGATGGCCCGAACGGTGGCGGTGGCGGCGGTGGTCGTCGCGACAAGGGCAAGGACAAGGGCGGCAAAGACAAAGCGCCTGCCAATGCCCGTGGCGAACGCCCGGCCCGTGAGCAGAAGCCTCGTGAAGGTA
Organism: Pseudomonas trivialis; assembly: GCF_036864995.1. Classification (NCBI taxonomy): domain Bacteria; kingdom Pseudomonadati; phylum Pseudomonadota; class Gammaproteobacteria; order Pseudomonadales; family Pseudomonadaceae; genus Pseudomonas; species Pseudomonas trivialis. Next base: position 5,075,510 of record NZ_CP142151.1, read on the forward strand.
CTCCGGCGCGCGAACAGCGCCAACCGAGCCAGCCGCCACGCGCCGCCTCGGACCGCGCCCCGGACGAGTTCCTGGACGATGACGTGGACAACTTCGGTAACCGCGTCGACTACGTGCCCCAGGCCAAACCGGCTCAGGGCCGTGGCCGTCGTCCGGGTGCTCCGGCACAAGGCGCCGGCGCTGGCGCAGCGGCTCCACGTGGCGGTCAGCCCCAAGGTGCTCGCCAGAACGGCCCGCGCAACAGCAGCGGTGGCACCACCGGCACCCCGCCGGCCAAACGCAGCGGCCCGCGCAACGGCGCACCGCGTGACGGCCAGGCCCGCCGCGAAGACTCGCGCAGCAACAACCGCCGCCCGGCCCGTGACGAGCCACAACGCTCCTCCGAGCCAGCCGTGCAGAACCCGCGCAGCGGCCCGGCGCCGAAGATTATCCACAAGGAGTCCAAAGCCGACCGCTTTCCGACACCCGAGCAGTTGGATCAACTGCCAGGCCGTCCTCGTGGTGAGAAACCAGCGCTGCTGACCCGCAACCGCTGAGTTTCAAAAAGCCATAAAAAATGCCCCGGCTCTTTGGAGACGGGGCATTTTTTTTGCCTGTGACACAGATCAAAAATGTGGGAGGGGGCTCGCTCCCGATAGCGGTGTATCAGTATCAACCATGCTGACTGACATGCCGCTATCGGGAGCAAGCCCCCTCCCACACTGAACGCATTCAGGCGAGAAAATTACTTCTGCTTCACGCCTTCCAGCGAGATGTCCAAGTCAACAGTCTGCGACGTCGGGCCTGGGCCCTTGATGCCGAAGTCGGTCAGGTTAAGCGTGGTGGTGGCGTTGAAGCCGGCACGTTCGCCGCCCCATGGATCCTTGCCTTCACCGTTGAAGGTGGCCTTGAATACCACAGGCTTGGTCACGCCGTGGAAGGTCAGGTCGCCAGTCACGTCAGCAGTTTTCTCGCCGGTGGATTTAACGGCAGTGGACACGAACTTGGCATCGGCAAACTTGGCGACGTCCAGGAAGTCCTTGCTGGAGATGTGCTTGTCACGCTCGGCGTGGTTGGACCACAGGCTCGCGGTCTTCACGTCGACTGCGATTTTGCTGGCTTCAGGCTTGGCGGCATCCCAGCTGAAGGAGCCATCCCAGTCCTTGAAGGTACCGTGGATGTAGCTATAGCCCAGGTGGCTGATTTTCCAGTCGATGAAGGCGTGTTGGCCTTCCTTGTCGATCTTGTAGTCAGCGGCCATTACCTGGCCTGCGGACAACAGCGCGGTACCGATTGCCAGAGCAGCGAGGGTCTTTTTCAACATGCTTTCTATTCCTTGTGAGTCGAGGTTGAACATCAGGCTTTGCGCCCCAGCATTCGCAGCAGGGTCACATCACGGTCGATAAAGTGGTGTTTCAACGCAGCCACGCCATGCAAACCGGCGAAGACCACCAACACCCAGGCCAGGTACAGGTGGACCCAGCCGGCGGTGTCTCGCCTGGTCCGGTAGACCGGAAACCAGCGCAGGAATTTCAAACAGGCCAAATACCGGGATACCGACACCGTCTGCGGTGGAAATCAGGTAACCGGCAATCATCACCGCAAATAGGCCCACATACAGAAATGCGTGGCCGAAGGCGGCACCGATACGGGTCATACGACTGTAGCTGGCCAGGGCCGGCGGCGGCGGACTGAGCAGGCGCCACACCACCCGCACCAGCATAATGGCGAACAGCGTGATGCCAATGCTCTTGTGCAACTCCGGGCCGTGCTTGCGCCAGCCGTCGTAATAGTCAAGGCCGACCATCCACAAACCCAGCCCAAAGAGACCAAACACCGTCAGGGCCACGCCCCAGTGCAGAACCATGCTGACCCAACCGTAACGGGCCGAAGAGTTGCGTAACTGCATGTACTTAATCCCGTAAGCGCTCTGGCCAAGACTAGCGATTTATCTATCGAATTAAAGCCGAAAATCTTGCTTTGAAATATCGAAAAATACGATCTGGAGAGTATGAACAGTAAATTAACATTGGATTAAGGACTATCCAGAATAAACGTGACACACCGTCCTGCGTTTACTGCCAATTCATCCGTAATGGGTTGTGACACAGCCCCCCATTGCATAGGCTTGCGCGATTGTTTCGCCTGCGCCCGGCGCAGGACCGCTTCGAGGAGATCACCGATGGGCCTGAATAACCAGTGGATGCAGCGCGACCTCGCGGTGCTGTGGCATCCCTGCACCCAGATGAAAGACCACCAGCAACTGCCATTGATCCCGATCAAGCGCGGCGAAGGGGTGTGGCTGGAAGACTTCGAAGGCAAGCGCTACCTCGACGCCGTCAGTTCATGGTGGGTCAACGTGTTCGGCCACGCCAACCCGCGCATCAACCAGCGCATCAAGGACCAGGTCGACCAGCTGGAACACGTCATCCTCGCCGGTTTCAGCCACCAGCCGGTGATCGAGCTGTCCGAGCGTCTGGTGGCGATGACGCCGGAAGGCCTGACCCGCTGCTTCTACGCCGACAACGGCTCGTCATGCATCGAAGTCGCCTTGAAGATGAGCTTTCACTACTGGCTCAACCGCGGCCTGCCGAATAAAAAGCGCTTCGTCACCCTCACCAACAGCTACCACGGCGAAACCATTGCGGCGATGTCGGTGGGCGACGTGCCGCTGTTTACCGAAACCTACAAGGCGCTGCTGCTCGACACCCTCAAAGTGCCGAGCCCGGACTGCTACCTGCGCCCCGACGGCGTGAGCTGGGAAGAACACTCGCGCACAATGTTCCTGGCCATGGAACAGACCCTGGCCGAGCACCACGACACCGTCGCCGCCGTGATCGTCGAACCGTTGATCCAGGGCGCTGGCGGCATGCGCATGTACCACCCTGTGTACCTCAAGCTGCTGCGCGAAGCCTGTGACCGCTACGGCGTGCACCTGATCCACGATGAAATCGCCGTGGGCTTTGGCCGCACAGGCAGCATGTTCGCCTGTGAACAGGCCGGCATCCGCCCGGACTTCCTGTGCCTGTCCAAAGCCCTCACCGGCGGTTACCTGCCGCTGGCGGCCGTGGTCACCACCGACGATGTGTACGACGCCTTCTACGACGACTACCCGACCCTGCGCGCCTTCCTGCATTCCCACAGCTACACCGGCAACCCGCTGGCCTGCGCTGCGGCCCTGGCAACCCTGGATATTTTCGAAGAAGACAACGTCATCGAAAACAACAAGGCACTGGCCCAGCGCATGGGCACGGCCACCGCGCACCTGGTGGACCACCCTCACGTCTCGGAAGTGCGCCAGACCGGCATGGTATTGGCCATCGAAATGGTCCAGGACAAAGCCACCAAGACCGCCTACCCGTGGCAGGAACGCCGTGGCCTCAAGGTCTTCGAGCACGCCCTGGAGCGCGGCGCGCTGTTGCGGCCGCTGGGCAGCGTGGTGTATTTCCTGCCGCCGTATGTGATTACACCGGAGCAGATCGACTTCCTGGCCGAAGTGGCCAGCGAAGGCATCGATATCGCGACCAACAGCAAAGTCAGCGTTGCAGTGCCGACGGACTTCCACCCAGGCTTCCGTGATCCGGGTTGATTGCCTTCACACCTTTTCCAGAGAATAGAAATGAGACTGTCCCGCTTTTTCACCGACGCGCCGCTGAGCCTTGGCGAGCATGAACTGCCCGAAGCCCAGGCGCACTACATCAGCCGTGTGCTGCGCATGGGCGAAGGCGACGCCGTGCAATTGTTCGACGGCTCCGGCCAGGAGTTCCTGGGCAGCCTGCTGGAAGTGGGGAAAAAACGCGTCACTGTGCAACTCACCGAAAGCTTCGCTGGCCAGGCTGAATCGCCCCTGCACATCCACCTCGGCCAGGGCCTCTCGCGTGGCGAGCGTATGGACTGGGCAATCCAGAAAGCCACCGAGCTGGGCGTCAACGCCATCACGCCGATTTTCAGCGACCGCTGTGAAGTGCGTCTCAAGGATGAACGCGCCGACAAACGCCTGCTGCACTGGCGCCAGGTGGCAATCAGCGCGTGTGAGCAATGCGGGCGTTCGACGGTGCCGGTGATTCATCCGCCGTTGTTGCTGGCCGATTGGCTGAAGCAGACCGAGGCGGATTTGAAACTGGTGCTGCACCCGGTGGCCGAGCCGATGGTCAGCCATGCGAGGCCTGCGAACCTGGCATTCCTGATCGGGCCTGAGGGTGGGCTGACGGATGGAGAAGTCGAAACCGCACAAAGCGCCGGTTTCCACGCTGCCCGCCTTGGCCCGCGGGTATTGCGCACCGAAACGGCACCGGTGGTGGCACTGGCCGTTGCCCAGCAATTGTGGGGCGACTTCTAACCTGCCTTGCAAACTCAATCAGGTGGGAGCTGTGCCAGCTCCCACCTGATTGATCGGGTTATCACGTCATCACTCCACCGGGTCACTCACCGGTTTGGCAATAATCGCCTTCAACTCGCTGGTCATCGGGAATTCCAGGTTCAGGCCCTTCGGCGGGATCGGCTGTTCGAACCAGCGCTGGTAAATCCCGTTGATCTCGCCACTGCGGTACAGGTCGCCGAGCGTCTCGTTGACCACCGCGAGAAACTGCGGGTCGTCCTTGCGCACCATGCAGCTGTAGATCTCTCGCGACTGCTCCTCGCCCACCACCACCCAGTTATGCGGATCCCTGGCCTTGGCACGCTCGCCGTAGAGCAACGCATCGTCCATATAGAATGCCACTGCGCGACCTGTCTCGAGCATCTTGAACGCTTCGCCGTGGTCCTTGGCGCTGATCACGAACATATTGGCCTTGTGCTCGGCGTTGTAACTCTTGAGAAAGCGTTCGTTTGTAGTGCCGGCGGTAGTCACCACGTTCTTGCCAGTGAGGTCAGAGAACCCCTTGATTCCGCTGTCTTTGGCCGTCAGCAACTGGCCTTTCACGTAAATAAACCCGTAGGAAAACGCCACTTGTTTCTGCCGGTCGGCGGTCACACCCGTGGAGCCGCACTCCAGGTCGACAGTGCCGTTCTGCACCAGCGGAATACGTGTTTGCGAGGTCACCAGGTTGTATTTCACCTTAAGGTCGGCCCCTCCGATTTTCTGCTGGATACGCTCGACGATCTTGCTTGCCAGGTCTACCGAATAGCCCATGGGCTTGCCGCTGTTATCCCCCACATAGGAAAACGGTACCGACGCATCGCGATAACCCAGGGTGATGGATCGGGCATTGGCGATCTTGCTTAGCGTGCCGTCCAAAGGGGTTTGAGTCGCATAGGCCTGCGCGCCAAACAAAAGCCCCAGGGTGCAGCCGGTCAACAGGATTCTTTTCATTGTTATGCTCCGTTGGTTTTTGAGTTATTTACGTACGGCAATCACGCTGATTTCCACCAGCACAGTCGGCCGCGCCAGCTCCGCTTGCAGCGTGGTGCGTGTAGGCGCCAGTCCCGGCGACAGCCACGCGGACCACACCTCGTTCATCGGCGCAAAACCGCTGTCGATGTCTTTCAGGTAAATCGTCGCGTTCAGCAGGTGATCCTTATCGCTGCCCGCCTCGGCCAACAGCGCATCGACTTTGGCCAGCACTTCGCGGGTTTGCGTTATCACGTCCTGCCCTTCCCCCGGCACCTGGCCCGAGAGGAACACCAGGTCCTTGAAAGTGACTGCGCCACTGAGACGCTCGTTGCTGCTGATTCGGTTGATGGTCATGGGGCATCCTCAAGCGGCGCGGGGCGTCAGGCCCTGCATGTCAATGGAAGGAACCTGCTGGTTGATCAGTTCAGCCAACAGTTGGGCGCTGCCGCTGGCCAAGGTAAAACCGAGGGCGCCGTGACCGAGGTTCAGCCACAGGTTGCGATAAACACTGGCACCAATCAGCGGCACGCCGGTTGGGGTAGCTGGACGCATGCCGGCCCATTCGACCGCGTGGGCGTAGTCGCCGGTCAGCGGAAACGTCTCCAGAGCCTGGCGCTTCATCAGGGCCAGCCGTTTGGGCTCAAGGCTGGCATCAAAACCGACGATATCCACCATGGCAGCTATGCGCAGTTGCTCACCGATGCGCGCGTAGACGATCTTGCGCTCATAGTCGGTGATGCTCACATTCGGCGCCTGGTGCTGCGCGCCAATCGGCACGCTCAGGCTGTAGCCCTTAAGCGGATATAACGGCAGTGATAATCCCGGCAAGCCCAACTCAGCGCTGCGATGCCCTGCCGCCAGCACCACTTGCTCGGTCGGCATCACCTCATCACCCAACTCGAGGGTGTGCACCTCCCCGTTGGTGTGACGAATGCCGGTGACCCTGCGCCCCAACAAAAACGTGCAACGCCCCGATGCCTCAAGCCGCGCCGCCAATTGCTGGCAAAAGGCATGACAATCCGCTACTTCCTCGTTGGGCGTGTAGATCCCGCCGACAAAATCACCACCCGCGAGCGCCGGTTCCAGGCGCGTGCAATCGGTAGCGGACAGCACCTGCTGCTGCAGGCTATCCGTGACCTTGCTGCGTGCATGCGCGAAGGTCGCGGCGCTGCGAAAGGTCACCAGCTTGCCGTTGCGCCGCCAGTCGAAATCGCCCAGGCGATCCGCCTCGCGCCATTGCTGCAAGGTGCCTTGGCTCAAGGTCGCCAGGCGCAGCAAGTGGGCGGCGTTGCGCTTGTTCACCGAGCCCCGGCAGGCGCCGATAAAGGCCGCCATCCAACGCCATTGCTGAGGATCAAGCCGGGGGCGCAGCTTCAGGGGTGAGTCACCGCGCAACAACCAGCCAATCGCCTGCAGCGGTACCCCGGCATCGGCCAGGGGTGCAACATAGCGGTAGGACAGCTGTCCGCCATTGGCGAAGCTGGTTTCGCTGCCCAGGCTGTCGCGCGCATCGATCACGGTCACTTCATGGCCGGCACGCACCAGCGCATACGCGCTCGCCAAGCCAATGACCCCACCTCCGATGATGCAGACCTGCCTGGCCATACCTTCCCCCAGCCGTTGATTAAGAGCGCTCAAGCCTAGGGGCAGGTGACAGGCTGCAGACAATGAATAAAGATGGTCTACCTATAAACAAAGGTTATGGACTTGCCATGCGCTTGCGTCATATCGAAATCTTCCAGGCCATCCGCCAGACCGGCTCCGTGAGCGCCGCCGCACAGTTGCTGCACGTCTCACAACCGGCGGTGACCAAGGTGTTGCAGCACGCCGAGCTGCAATTGGGTTTTCCATTGTTCCTGCGGGTTCGCGGCAAGTTGCAGCCCACGCCGGAGGCGCTGGCGCTGGAAAGCGAAGTCGAGAAAGTCACCGCGAGCCTGCAAGGTGTGCGGCGCCTGGCCAAGAGTTTGCGCCGCGCGCCGGGACACAGCGTGCGTATCGGCGCGATCCCGGCACTGGCGTTGTCGTTGTTGCCGCCGGCGGTGTTGGAATGGAGACGCGACTACCCGGACATCGCCTGCGAGCTGTCCAGCGACCACAGCCGCGAGCTGGTACAAAAGCTGTTGATGCGCGAGATTGACCTGGCGCTGACGCTGAATTTCTCCGGCCATCCGGGGCTTACCACCCAGGTACTCGCCAACGGCGTGCTGGTGGCGCTGGCGTCCAAGGGTTATTGGCCCGACGCCGAGCTGAACCAGCCATTGCCCCTGGTCGACTTGGCGGGCGCTCCGCTGATCGGCCTTTCCAGCGCCGACCCGCTGGCGACCAAGCTCGACAGTTACCTGGAAAATGTCGACCCGCCGCCGCGCGTGACGATATCGGTGCAGACTTACTCCCTGGCCCGCGCCATGGTCGAGTCCGGTGCCGGCCTGACCGTTATCGACCCCTTTACCGCGCTTGGCGCATCCACCGCCACCACCTGCATCCGCACACTCACCCCGCCGCTGCCGATCACCCTTTACGCCCTGACCCGGGCCGACGAGCCGCCGCCGCATATGCTGGCGAAGTTGCTGAGCATCGCCAGCCAATGGGCACAAAAACAGTTGGCGACGCTATAACGGCAGGAGTGAGCTTGCTCCTGCCGTCTATCGATCAGAGCACGTAATGCATGATCGCCACGAAATGCAGCAGGCTCCCGCCGATCACGAACAGGTGCCAGATCCCATGGGAATGGCGCAGCCGGTCCTCCAGGGCAAAAAAGATAATGCCCACGGTGTACAGCACCCCGCCCGACGCCAGCCATGCAAACCCCGCCGTGCCCAGCGCGGCGAGCAGCGGCTTGACCGCCACCAGCACGATCCAGCCCATCACGGCATAGATCACAATCGACAGGACCCGCGCTTCGGAGCGCGGCTTGATCTCCTGCAGGATGCCGATCACCGCCAGCCCCCACACAATCCCGAACAGCGTCCAGCCCCACGGCCCGCGCAACGTCACCAGGCAAAACGGCGTGTAGCTGCCGGCGATCAATAAATAGATCGAAAAGTGATCAACCTTCTGCATGATCTCTTTTCGCCGGCCCTGCACGCTGTGGTACACCGTCGAGGCGCTGTACAGCACCATCAACGTAAAGCCATAAATCGCCACGCTGACGATCTTCCAGGGGCTGCCGTCCAGGCTCGCCACCACCAACATCCACACAGCGCCAATACACGCCGCGACCGCACCAAGCAAATGGCTCCAGGCGTTGAATCGTTCTCCGTGGTACATCTGTCGTAAACCTCCCGTCAGCCAAAAGAACAGGCTGGCAAGCGTCCAGCCTTGCGCATCAGAGTGCAAGTGCTGTGTGTTGTTCCTGGCTGGGAGCGCTGAGCTTTTGCAGGCACAATCGAGGGCATTCGAACCCGAGCCACGGCCATGCTGATCGACGAAGAATTCACCCTCAAGAAGCTGGAAATCTTCCTGGCGTTCATGCGCACTGGCAACCTGGCACGCGCCGCTGCCGAGTTGCACACCAGCAACGTCAGCGTGCACCGCGCCATTCACTCCCTGGAAAACGCCCTGCGCTGCCCGCTGTTCAAGCACGAGGGGCGTAACCTTACGCCGCTGGAAAGCGCCTATGTACTCGAAGAGCGCGCACAAAAACTGGTGGCCGACGTGGTCGACAGCGTGCGCCTGACTCGCGAAGCCGCCGGTTTCTCCGCCGAGCGTTTCAAGCTGGGCTCGCTCTACTCGCTGACCGTAAAGACCGTGCCGCAACTGATCATGGGCCTCAAAATCCGCCGCAGCGAACTCAACATCGACCTGATCCTGGGCTCCAACTTCGACCTGCTCTACAAGCTTAAGAACATGGAGGTGGACGCGATCCTCATCTCCCTGGACGAACACGCCAACGACCCCGACTGCGAGCAGATCGCACTGTTTTCCGACGATATCTTCCTCGCTACGCCCGCGGATTCACCCTTCGACCGCGAGCAGGAGATCGACCTGGCCGATGTGCGCGACGCGACTTTCATCACCCTCACCCAAGGCTTCGCCACCCACCAGGATGGCAACCGGGTGTTCAAGCAGGCGGGGTTCGAGCCGAAGGTGGCGATGCAGGTCAATGACATCTTCACCTTGCTGAGCATGGTCAGTTCCGGCGTGGGCTACGCCTTGCTGCCAGGGCGGATTGCAGCGGTGTACGAGAACCGCGTGAAGCTGATACCGCTGCAAGCCAGATACCGGTTGCAGCAGCAGATTGGGGTGGTGTTCTTGAAGGCCAAGGAGAGAGATCCGAACTTGCTCGCCCTGCTGGCGGAGTGTCGGATGTATGCCAATCGGCAACTGCCAGCCTGATACACCGCTATCGGGAGCAAGCCCCCTCCCACACTTGACTGCATTCCAGCATGAGTACGCGGTCAACCTGTGGGAGGGGGCTTGCTCCCGATAGCGCCAGACCAGCCACCACCCACCTCGAATTCAGCCCACCAACCCCCGCACAATGAAGTAGAGCAGCGAAGGCCCCAGCAAACACCCAAGCCCGGTATGGAACGTCGCAGTCAACGCCCCATACGGCACCAACCGCCGATCCGTCGCCGCCAGCCCCGCCGTTACCCCGCTGACCGTGCCGGCCAGCCCACCAAACACCATCGCCGAACGCGGGTTGTCCAGCCCCATCCAGCGCGCCGCCACCGGCGTGCCCACCATCACCAGAATCGCCTTGATCAACCCGGTGGCAATCGACAGCGCCATCACATCGGAGGTCGCGCCAATTGCCGCGCCGGTGACCGGGCCGACGATATAAGTCACGGCGCCTGCGCCGATGGTGGTCATGCTGACCGCATCGCGATAGCCGAACACCCAGGCCATGCTCGCACCGACAATAAACGGCAGGATCGTGCCCAGCAGCAGCGCAATCACACCGATCATCCCGGCCTTGCGCGCTTCGGTGGCCTGCACCTCAAACGCGGTGGCGACGATGGCGAAATCGCGCAGCATTGCGCCGCCCATCAGGCCGATGCCGGAGAACAGCGCCAGGTCCGCCAGGCCCTTTTGCCCGCCGGTCAACGTGCCGCCCACCCAGGCCAGCACCAGGCCGATCACGATAGCAATCGCCGAACCATGAATGCGCCCGAACGTGAGGCGTTTGGACAGCACCACGGAAATCCACATGACTACGCCGACGAAGGCAAACGCGGTAATCAGACCGTTATGTTCCAGGCCTTTCTCGATAAGGTCCCACATGTCAGCGACCTCCCGCAGCGAGGATCAACGGCTCTTCGGGCGGCAACGGCTCTCCCTTGTGCGTGCGGCTGATCAGGGCGATGGTGCATCCGCACACCACCACGGAACCGATGGCCGCGAGCACCGCCACTGGCCCGCCGTGCAACGCAGTGACCACGTTCTGCTGCGCCGCCATCGCCACCACCACGGGGATGTACATGGCGCCCCAGAAACCCACGCCCATCTCGCAATCCTTGGTCATGCCGCCGCGCTTTTGCATCCACAAACGCGCGCAGATCAGCAGGATCATCGCGATCCCCACTCCGCCCACATTGGATTTGACGCCCAGCAACACGCCCAGCATGTCGCCCATGATCACGCCCGCCAGCGTGCAGATCGCCAGTAATGCCACACCGTAGATAATCATTGTTGTTGTCCTCAAAGTGCTCGTTCGAAAGTTTTTGTTGTTGTGCTTCGAAAGCCTTGGGTAGTGCTCTATCGGTGGCGGCGTTCCTCCTCTTGCAGCAGGGCCTGCAGGGTGTCCAGGCGCGCACCTTCGCAGGCGATCACCGTGCCCTGATCAAACACGCGACGTGACAGGCCAGTGAGCACGGCGCCGGGGGGCAGTTCTATCTGCAGGCGCACGCCGCGCTCGTAGGCGCTTTGCACGGTGCCGCGCCAGTCGACGATGCGGCACATGTTGAAAGCCAGGTCATCGCGCAACTGCTCGGGGTTGTGGATCGGCCGCGCGCGGGTGCTGCTCAGGTAGGTGATGCGCGGTTTCTTCAGTGGCACGAACGCCTGCGCCAGCGCCTGGGCCGGTTGTTCAAGCAGCGCGCAGTGAGACGGCACGCTGACGGCCAGGCGCCTGGCCACGCCGTTGCCCTTGATGCGCTGGGCGACGCGCTGCATGGCCTCGTCACTGCCGGCGATGACGGTCTGGTTATCGGCGTTGATATTGGCCAGGTACACCGGTGTTTCGGCGCTGTGAATCTCCGCCAGCAGGGTTTCGACGGTGGATAACTCGGGCCCGATCAGCGCGGTCATGCCGTAGCCCTGTGGATAAGCGTTTTGCATCAGTTCGCCGCGCAGGGCCACCAGCCTGAGCGCATCGGCAAAATCCAGCGCCCCGGCGATCACCGCTGCCGGGTAGGCGCCAATGGACAGGCCCGCCACGTAATCCGGCGTGTGCTGCAACCGCCGTGCGTGGGCGACGCCTGCGATCAACAGGCACAGCTGAACGGCACGGGTCGATGCCAGGGCCTGCGCCGAATCGAGTTGGCGCACTTCTTCACTCAGGGCGGCGCTGGCCTCGTCCAGCACATCGGCAGGCAGTTGCTCAAGCATGCGTGGCCGTTGCGCGCCCTGCCCCGGAAACACCAGCAGGCTGCTCATGCCACGGCCTCCCAGGGGTCGGCGACCAGCTGCGCACCGCCACTGGTTTTGAGCAGCACGCGGCGCGATCCGCCGGCCCATTCGCGCAGGGCAACGGCGCCGAACGGGGTTTGCAGTTGCAGGTCCACGGCGCATACCGCCGTGTCGAGAACGGCCAGCAAGTCCCGCGCATTTCCGCGCTCAAGCCGCTCGGGACGGCGCAGAATCAAATCCAGATCGCTGTGGGCATGCAGCGCTTCAATGCCGGTCGCCAATTCAAATCCGGCGCTGCCGGCGACGCCCCAGGTGTGCTGAACCAACAGCGGGCGCAGGTGCTCGATCGCGCGCAGTGCAGGGATATCCCGAGGCGAAACCACGGCGCCGAGCGCTTCCGGCACCACCCGCCGGGTCACCTGCGCAAGGGGCATCACTGCGGCAAAACGCTGCTCACGCAAACGCCCGCGCACACCGACCGCCACATGGCCCGGCGCGACGAGCGCGCGGCGCACCACCACCGGATGGCCGGCGCTGATGGCCTCCACCGCCCAGGCCGGGGCGTCGGCGGGCAACTGCGCCGGGGTCATGCCCCAGAGCAGGTCGTGGGCGTTCACCATTGCTCCCGCAGCAGCTGGCGCACATGGCTGGAGGCGGCGCGATTGCTGGCGCCCAGACGACCGCTCAAGTCACGGCCGTCTACATCGTTGATGGCCTTGAGCAGGCAGTCGCCGACCCGCGCCACATCGTCCGCCGTGGGCTGTTCGATCTGGCTGACCGACAGGGTCTCCCACAGCAAGCCAAGGCTGGCGAAGCTGTCGATGTCGTAAGCCATGGGCGGCACACTGGCGGCCAGGGCTTCGAGCTCTTCGACGCTGCGCAGGGTCACCCGCGCGGCCGAGGCCTTGCCCATGGCATGCACCATCACGCCCGGATCGCGCAGGGCAATCAGCCGGTTGGCCTGGTAGCCGTGGGCGAGAAACGCGCCGGACATGGCTTTGCCCACCAGCAGCCCGATCACCGGGTGCCCGGCCAGGCGTGCGCGGGCATAACTGTCGGCGGCGGCGGCCAGGGCCTGGTGAATGCCGAGGGCTTCTTCGCGGCGGCCGTAGGCCTGGCTCGGCACATCGACGATGGCGATGATCGGGCGCCGGTCACCACGGGCAATGGCGTCGTCCACCGCCTTGGCCAGGCCCCAGCCTTCCAGCAAGCCGACCTCGCCATTGCGTGCACGGGGGAAGCGGTTATCCGGGTCGGTGACCACGGCAATAAAGCGCACCGGCTGTCCACCCAATACGCCGTCAGCGACTTTCAGCGAGGCCGGCAAGCTTTCGACCGCCGTTGCGCCCGCGCTCAAGGCGTTAAACCATTGCAACCCTCTCATGAGCGCTCTCCCTGATACAGCGCGCGAACCGTCGCCGGCTCGATTTGCGGGGTGGCGTCCAGCGCGTTCAAACGCGCCAGGTAATGCTCGGCCTGCCGGCTGCGTTGTTGCGCGGGCACACCCTGCTGCAACAGCGCGGTGACGGTCTGCTGGATCTGCGCCACATCGTCGGCCACATAACGGTCGGCCAGGCCGCTGTTGAAACGCTGCTCGCCGCCGGTCAGGCTCCAGATAAACGGGCGGTCGCGGGAATCGTATTCTTCCAGGCCCGCTTCCTGTTCGATCACTTGCGGGCCATTCAGGCCCAGGCGTGCTTCGCGGGTGACCACAAGGTAGCTGCATAACCCGGCCGCGATGGACATGCCACCGAAGCAGCCCACACTGCCCGCCACCACGCCAATCACCGGCTGGTACTGGCGCAGGTCGACAATTGCCGCGTGAATATCGGCAATCGCGGCCAGGCCCAGGTTGGCTTCCTGCAAGCGCACGCCGCCGGTTTCCAGCAGCAATACGGCACGGGTCTCGATGCCGTTGCGGTTGTCTTCAGCCGCCAGCTCCAGCGCCCCGGCGATTTTGGCACCGCCCACTTCACCGAGGCTGCCGCCCTGAAAATTGCCTTCAATGGCGGCGATCACTACCGGCAGACCGGCGATGCTGCCCTTGGCGATCACCACGCCATCATCGGCCTGGGGCACCACGCCCTGACGGCTGAGCCACGGGGACATGACGCGCTGAAACGGATCGATCAATTCTCGAAACGTGCCGCTGTCGAGCAGCGCCCTGGCGCGCTGCCGGGCGCCGAGTTCGACGAAGCTGTGCTTGTTGAGCAAGTCAGTCATGGCCGATCTCCTCAAAACCCTGCTCCAGGCGCAGGCGCACCACGCCCGGGGTGGCACCGAAATCGTGGATATCGATGTTCAACGCCGGCGGCGTGTGTTCCTGAAAGATGCGTTCGAACAGGTGCTGCCAACGCAGCTGCGCGCCGTTCACCGAGGTCTGCACCTGGATGCTCAGCGTACCGGGCGTGCCCGGTTCCAGCAGCACTTCCAGATCGCCCGAGCCGACGCAGCCCACCAGCGCACGGCCTTTGGGCGGCTGCCCGGCGGGGAATTCAAAGGACAAGGTTTCCATCACAGCGCTCCGTCGAGGCGGTCGATAAACAGGCAGGCGGCCAGCAGGTCGGCGGCGCCGCCGGGGGAGGCGTTCAGCGCCAGCAGTTGCTGGTCGAGTGCGTGCAATTGGCGGCGCCCGGCGAGGGTGGCGCTGCCGCCGGCGTCGAGCACGGCCTGGGCGCCCAGCTGCATCGCCTGCAGGCCTTCAAGGCCGGCGCGGTAGAGCACGCAGGTGTCGCCAAGGTCCGTCATGATCGCGAGCAAGGCATCCAGGCGCGCGTTCTGTTCGCCGGTGTTCTGCTGACGGCTTTTGCGCAGTTGCGGCAGGCCGCGTTGCATCACTGAGGGGAAGCCGAGCTGGGCTTCTTCTCGGGCGCCGCGTGCGCCGTAGCGCTGGGCAACCAAGGCGCCGTGGCTTGCGGTGTGCGGCGCGTAGCGGTCGTTGAGCTGGGCCAGTCGGGCGGCGTTCAGCGTGAGGGCGCGTGGCTCCAGCGCGGCGGCAGCGGTGAGCAGGCCGAGCGCCCAGATCGCACCGCGATGGGTGTTCACGCCGTCGGTGGTGACGAGCATCGCCTGCTCGCCTTCGCGGCCGATACGGCCGAGGGCTTCGCGCAGGGGCACGCCGACCTCGCCGCACTCCAGCGCCGCTTCAGCCATGGCCTTGAACATCGGCCACAGCGACAACGCCGAAGCGTGCATCAGGCCCAGGTGCAGATCGCTGTGAGCGCCGTTGCCACGACGGTCCACCAGTGCGGGTTTGGGCGACAGGTCGGCTTCATCGATCAGCGCATCGACGGCCAGATCGGCCAGGCGATCGGCCAGGCTCAGTTCATGCAGTTTGAGGGCGCGCATTTACCAGCTCCTGAATTTGGCGGGCGGGTTGTACAGGCCACCAGACCAGTCCACCAGGTCGGCCACGCTCTTGGCGGCCAACAGCTCGCGGGTGGCGTCGGTGCGGCGGATACCGAGGTCTTCGGGCAACGCGATCAAGCCTTCGCGGCGCATGCGCGCGGTGTCCTTGGGGTTATGGCGCAGGCCGATGGCGGTGACGCCGGCAACGGCAGCGATCATCGCCTGGCGCTCTTCGAGGGAGCGCGCCTTGTACAGGTAGGCGATGCCTTCTTCGGTGAGCAGATGGGTGACGTCATCGCCGTAGATCATGATCGGCGCCAGGGACATGCCGCTTTTGCGCGCCACGTCCACCGCATCGAGGGTGTCGACGAAGGTGGGTTTGCCGCCTTCCTGGAAGGTCTCGACCATTTGCACCACGAGTTTTTTGCCGCGTTCCAGCAACGCTTCGGGCGCGTCGCCGTGGCGCATGTCCAGCCACGCCGGAGTGCCGTGTCGGCGACCGCGCGGGTCGTGCCCCATGTTCGGCGCACCGCCGAAACCGGCGAGGCGGCCACGGGTGACGGTGCTGGAATGGCCGTCGCCGTCCACTTGCAGGGTGGCGCCGATGAACAGGTCCACCGCGTATTGGCCGGCCAGCTGGCTGAACATCCGGTTGGAGCGCATCGAGCCGTCGCGGCCGGTGAAGAACACGTCCGGGCGGGCGGCGATGTAGTTCTCCATGCCCAGTTCGGTGCCGAAGCAGTGCACGCTTTCCACCCAGCCGCTTTCGATGGCGGGGATCAGCGTGGGGTGCGGGTTGAGGGTCCAGTTACGGCAGATCTTGCCCTTCAGGCCCAGGGATTCACCGTAGGTGGGCAGGATCAGCTCAATAGCGGCGGTGTTGAAACCGATGCCGTGGTTGAGCGACTGCACGTTGTGTTTTTCGTAAATGCCACGGATCGCCATCATCGCCATCAGCACATGCACCGGTTTGATGTGGCGTGGGTCGCGGGTGAACAGCGGTTCGATGTAGAACGGTTTGTCGGCCACCACCACGAAATCCACCCAACTGGCGGGGATGTCGACACGGGGCAAGTCACTGACGTCATCCACCAGTTGGTTGACCTGCACGATGACGATGCCATCGCTGAACGCCGCAGGTTCGATCAGCGCCGGGGTGTCTTCGGTGCTGGCGCCGGTGTAGATGTTGCCGGCGCGGTCGGCCATGAACCCGGCCGAGAGCACCACGTTGGGAATCAGGTCCACCACCAGGCGCGCATAGAGTTCGATGTAGGTGTGGATCGCGCCGATTTCCAGCAGGCCGTCTTCTAGCAACTGGCTGATGCGCAGGGATTGAGTGCCGGCGAAGGAGAAATCCAGCTTGCGGGCGATGCCTTTTTCGAAGAGGTCCAGGTGCTCGGAACGGCCGACACTGGGCATGATCATGTGCAAATCGTGGAGCTTGGCGGGGTCGGCCTTGGCCAGCGAGCGGGAAAGGAAATCGGCTTGCTTCTGGTTATTGCCCTCCAGCACCACGCGGTCGCCGGGCAGGATCAGCGCTTGGAGGGCTTCGACGATCCTGTCGCCGGGCAACACAGCCCCGTCTGCGAAGTGCGAAACCAGCCCGAGCCGCCGCCGCTTCTCGTCGCGCCGCCGCGTCCAGCGCGCGTTCGGGGTGCTTGTTGTTGTCATGGTTGCTCCACGGGTTTGCTGTCGTGGGCTTACCTTAGGAGTGAATGGGGGGGCTATCAATCAAGCTGGGTGGTGGATCGTTACGGCTGGAGTAATGGAGTATGAGCAAATGCGGACTTGGGCTGAATGAAGAACAACATGTGGGAGGGGGCTTTCTCCCAACAGCCCAAAATCCTGCAGGAAAATTCCGAGAGCCCGCCGCTCTACAATTTCATGTCTATGTTCAAAGCCCCCAAACCCTCAAGCGGGTAGCTGCGGTACTCATAAACCTCCCCGCGCACTATGAGGTGGATGATTCCATCCACTTGACTCACTTGGACATCAGGCTCTTTGGTTTTCAAAAAAAGGGTGCCGAAACCAGCGTTGTCAGTATTTCCTGATCGCTACCCAAGTTCTTGTGAACGTAGTACCTGTAGGAAAATCCCACTGTCGCGCCGCCCTGGTCGTCGCGTACCCCATAAATTGAGCTGCCGTTGCCCAAGGTGTATTTCAAAACCACTTCGTCCAGATCCGGGGTACCGGATGACATGATCCAATTGCCCCCTATGTAAATCAGGCAGGCCACCAGCAAGCAGTTTCGCAGGACCGGCAAGAGCCCCTTAATAGCCCTGAGAAATTGCATATTCAATACCTCTTTTTATCCAATATTGATCACGAGGGTCATCGCCAAAAGGGTCACCGCCCCACCATGATCCAAACTCAGGCCTGGTAGTTTTTGCGAATGTTTGAGCGACACCTGCTGCCCGTAACAGCACATGCTCGGGAATACCCAATACCGTACCTGTAGCACCGTAATTGAAATTACCAAAAGCTTCGTACTGACGCCCTCGCTTCTTGTAGTTCCATGGCCCGGCAGCCCTGACCTGGGAATAGAACCAGGAATAGGCGAATGCCGAGCCTGGCTGAAGATGAATACGCTTGCATTCGGATATCGCCATGTTTTCAAAAATTGAAATACCAGGCGGCATAAGTGGTACGGCCATTTGCGGGTCCTTGCTGGCAGTGAGGAGCGCAGAAATTAACCACTTCACTCACGCCTGAAAACCCAATAAATCAAAGTGCGGAACCCGCCTACAGCAATGACATCCTATTCTGACAAGACCTTCAGGTTGTTACTCGGAACCTGTCTCTCTAGTCTTTTTTCGTCCAAACCCATCACGGGCGAACATCATGAATCCGAACCCTAAACCCAATATTGGCATGCACAACCCACCTCACCCAGGCGAAATTTTGCTTGAGGATGTGATCCCTGCCGTAGGCATCACCATCACTGAAATGGCAAGGCGCCTGGGCTTCGCCCGTGAGACGTTTTCCAGGATCTTGCATGGCCATGCCCCAATCAGCCCGGACCTTGCAGTCAGGTTGGAGCGCGCCAGTGTGAGTACCGCACAGCTATGGTTGTCGATGCAAAGCGCCTACGACCTGTGGCAGGCAGAACACCATGAGCAGCCGTTGATTGAGCGGTTTGCGCGGATCGATTGAAGGCTGAAGCCGAGCGCAATTCACTGTGGGAGGGGGCTTGCTCCCGATAGCAAGCGGTCGGTTGATGAATAGGCAACTGACCCACCGCTATCGGGAGCGGCCCCCTCCCACATGGAATCTTCACACGGCATGTCATCAGGCCAGGCCGGACTCGACCAGCAGCGCTTCAAGCCCCATCAAATCCGGCACTCTCGCCACATGCTCGCCCACCTGCACCGCCGCCAGCTCCAGCGGGCACAGCGGCACGTCGACGTAGCTTAATTCGCTGTCGAGCTTGTACGAGCGGGGAATCCCCTGGATCACCAGCGCAATGAACTTCAGCGTTGGCCTCCCGCCGAGGGCGTTCAGCACCACGATGCGCGAACGCTCGCCGGTCAGGCTGGCTTCGCCGCACACCGCTTCAAAGCTGATCAACGGAATCTGCCGATCACGCCAGGTCACTTGCCGCAGATACCACGGCGGCGCATCACTGGCCGGCTCTCCACGCTGGAAGTCGATCAACTCGGCAATGGCGACGTTGGGTAATACCAGGTGACGATCAGCCAGGGGCAGCAGCAGGCCGGTGAGTTGGGTGGCGCGGTGGTCAAGCATGGGACTTGCTCCAATAGGCGATGCTTTCCAGCAGCACCGACTCCTGGTACGGCTTGCCGAGGTAGTCGTTGACGCCGATGGCCATGGCGCGGTCGCGGTGTTTCTGGCCGGTGCGCGAGGTGATCATGATGATCGGCAGGCGCATCAGCCGTGGGTCGTTGCGCACCTGGATCGCCACTTCGAAACCATCCATGCGCGGCATTTCGATGTCGAGCAGCATCAGGTCCGGGGTGTGTTCCTCAAGCACAGCCAGAGCGTCGATGCCGTCCTTGGCGGTGAGCACGTTCATGCCGTTGCGCTCCAGCAGGCGGCTGGTGACTTTGCGCACGGTGACCGAATCGTCCACCACCAGCACCAGCAGCGCACGCTTTTTCAGCGGGTCGTTGAGCACCAGCGGCGCGTCCAGCGCCTGCGCCGGCAAGGCCGGTTGCCGCGCGCGGATATGCGCCAGCAGGTCGATGATCAGCACCACGCGGCCATCGCCCAGAATCGTTGCGCCGGACAGCCCCTGCACCCCGGCAAACTGCGGACCCAGGCCCTTGACCACAATCTCGCGCGTGCCCGCCATGGCATCCACATGCACCGCCACGCGTCGCTCATTGCAGTGCACCAGCAACACCGGTACCGGTTGGTACTCGCCCAGCAGTTTCGGGCGGCCGACGGTGTGCAGCAGATCGCCCAGGTAGAACAGCTCATAGCGTTGGCCGGCGTACTCGTAACACGGCGGGCCCTGTTGATAATGCCCGGCCAGTTCATGGGGGGGCACGCGCACCAGGCCTTCAATGGTGTTGAGCGGGATCGCGTATTGATCGTCTGCGCACTGCACCATCAACGCGCGGTTGACCGACACGGTGAACGGCAGGCGAATGCGAAAGTGCACGCCCGCTCCCGAGGTCGAATCGATCACCATTGAGCCGCCCAGCTGGCGCACCTCTTCATGCACCACGTCCATGCCCACGCCACGCCCGGAAATCTGCGTGATTTTCTCGGCGGTGGAAAACCCCGGCTGCAGGATGAACTGCAACACGTCACGGTCGCTCATTTCCTGATCGGGCTTGAGCAGCCCGCGCTTGATCGCCTTGCGCCGCACCGCGTCGAGGGGCACGCCGGCGCCGTCGTCGCGCATGTCGAACACGATGTCGCCGCCTTCGTGGGTCAGGTCCAGGGTGATGCGGCCCGTCTCGGGCTTGCCCGCCGACAGGCGGGCCTCACGCGATTCCAGGCCATGGTCGACGGCGTTGCGCAGCATATGTTCGAGCGGCGCGACCATGCGCTCCAGCACGTTGCGGTCCATCTCGCCCTCGGCATTGCCGACCACGAATTCCACGTCCTTGCCCAACTCTTGCGCCACCTGGCGCACGATGCGCTTGAGGCGTGGCAGCATGCGTTCGAACGGCACCATGCGGGTGCGCATCAGGCCTTCCTGCAAGGCGGTGTTGATGCGCGCCTGTTGCTGCAACAGGTCATGGGCATCCTGGTTACGACGCTCAAGGGTTTCCTTGAGATCCAGCAGGTCGCTGGCCGACTCGGACAGCGCGCGGGACAACTGCTGCAACTGTGAGTGGCGGTCCATTTCCAGCGGATCGAATTCTTCATAGCCCAGGCGTTCAGCCTCGGCCTGCTGACGGCTGAGCAGGCGGCCCTGGGTTTCGCTGTCGAGCCGGCGCAGTTGGTCACGCATGCGTTCGATGGTGGTTTCCACCTCGCTCAACGCGGCGCGCGCGTCGTTGACCTGCTGTTCGATGCGTCCTCGGAAGATCGAGGTTTCGCCGGCCAAATTGACCAAATCGTCGAGCAGGTCGGCGGAGATCTTCACCATGTCGGCGTTCGGGTCGACGGCCGTTTCGGTCTTGCCCGCCGGCAACGCCACCGGCCCCAGCGGTTCCGCGCTGGGCTGCACCAGGCTTCTGATGCGCGTGATCAGCTTGTCCACCGAGCCCACCGGCAGGCCATCGGCGACCGCGTCGATCATCTGCGCCAGGCGGTCGTGGCAGCCTTGCAGCAAGGCGAACAGCTCGGCCGACGGCGCAAGCAAGCCGGCGGATAGCCCTTCGTAGAGAAATTCCAGCTCATGGGCCAGGTCGCCAATCGGCGCGATCTCGACCATGCGCGCGCCGCCCTTGAGGGTGTGCAGGTCGCGCAGCAGGGTTTCCACTTCCTGGCGACCGCCCGGCTCGGCCTGCCAGCGCAGCAGCGCGGCGCCGGAACTGTCGAGGATATCGGCCGCTTCTTCGAGGAAGATATCCAGCAGCTCGGGGTCGGCACTGGCGGCCTGCGGTGCGCCAACCGGTGCAGCCGGCGTACTGGCCTGGCGAAACGCACGCAGCGTGTCGATCAGTTCGCGGCTATCGCTCAGCGGCTGATGGTCGCGCAGCTCTTCCAGTTGCAAGGCCAACTGCTCGTGACTGGCCATCAGCAGGCGCGACAGTTCGGCCGAGTAGCTGTAGCGGCGGTCCACCAGGCCTTCGTACAGGCATTCAAGCTCCTGGGCGAGGTCGCCCACCGGCTCGATTTCGGCCATGCGCGCGCCACCCTTGAGGGTGTGCAGATCGCGTTGCAGGGACGACAGTGGCGCGGCGTTTTCCGGGTCCAGCAGCCAGCGTTTGAGCGACTGGCCGGCGCTGTCGAGAATGTCCACTGCCTCTTCGAGGAAGATCTCGACGATCTCGTCGTCCATCGCCGTTGCCTGCTCCAACTGCGCCGTGGCGGCGCCCAGTTCGGCGATGTTCGGGGCGTTGTGGCCGTCGCGGGTGATCAGCCCGGTGGCGGACGGGTCGAGTGCATCGTCGAGCAGCTCGCGCAGGGCCTGCAAACGGGCCGGTGCCGGGCTGATTTCCTGGCCGGCGGCCAACTGGTCGAGCATGTTGATCAATGCTTCGTGGGCCTGTTCGGCCTCATGAAAAAACCGCGCGCTGACCGCAAGGCTGCTTTCTTCCACGGCGCCATAAAGGTCGAGCAAGGCTTCACACAGGGCATCGATGGGGTGCAGGTCGGCGAGGTGTGCGCCCTCCCCCAGCGTGGTCAATTCGTCCAGCAGCGCGCTCAGCTCCTGGCGCTCGCCAGGGTGCTGCTGCCAGCGGCGCAGCAGGTTTTCGGCATCCAGCAGAATGTCCATGCCCTGGGCCAGGAAGTTGCTGATCAACTGCGGGTCGCGCTTGATGCGCAGGCCCGTGCCGGGAGCGTCGAGCAAGGCTTGAAGCTGCTGGTCGAGCAACGCCTGGGTGCGGCTGATCAACTCTGCCGCGCCTTTGATCGGCACCAGCGGGTCGCGGTGCAACTGGCGCAGGCCTTGCTGGAACAGGCCTTCGGCTTCCAGCAGCAATTCCACTTCGTCCAGGTCCAGCGGCAGGCGGTGGGCCTTGTATTCACGGGTCAGGTGATCGAGCGGACGCGCCAGTTCGGCGATGGGCAACACACCGGCCATGTAGGCGCTGCCCTTGAGGGTGTGCAGCGCGCGTTGCAAGGCGTCGCTGACGTGCAGCGGAACGTGCTCGGCGGCCTGGTGCAGAAAGTGATTGAGGCTCTCGAGGTGGCTCTGGGCTTCGTTGCGGAAAATCTCCAGCAGCATCGGGTCGTGGGGTTCGACCGCGTGGGTTGGCGTGCCGCTGGCCAAGGCGTGGGCGCGCGCGGCCAGGGCGTCGACTTCATCGCGCTGGCGCTGGTCGTCGCCGGCAAAATCGGCAATCAGTTCCGGCAGCAGGGCCACGGTTTCATCCAGCACCTCTTGCACGTCGGCGCCAAGGACCACGCTGCGCTCCAGCACGCGGTTGAGCAGGTTTTCCACGGCCCAGGCCAGCTCGGCCAGTACCAGCGCGCGCACCATGCGGCCGCTGCCCTTAAGGGTGTGAAAGGCGCGGCGCATTTCGGCCTGGGCGGTTTTGTCGGCGCTGTTGGGCAGGTCACGGTGCAGCACCTCGAGGACTTCGTCGGTTTCTTCGAGGAAAACTTCGCGCAGTTCGTCGTCGATGGGGGCTTCGTCGGCCGGCGGCGGCAACAGGCTGCCGGGGCGCTGTCGGGCCGGCGGGTTCAGGCGTGAGGTGGGGCTGGCCAGGGCGTCGAACTGCGACTGGCTCGGCGCCTCATCGCTCGAAAGCGCACCCTCCGGCGCCACCAGCGCCTGGCGCCAGGGTTTGGCCGCAGGCAGGTAACCCAGCGCGGTCAGGCCCTGGGTGGCCATCTCCAGCACCCGTTCGCCGTCGGCGTCGGGGTCCTGGAGCATGCGTTCGAGGTAGTACTCCAGGCTGCTGATCACCTCGGCGAAATGCTCCAGCTGCACCTCGGACGGTGCGGCATCCTTGACCATCAGCTGTTCATTCACGTAGTCGGCGCAGCCGCGCATCAGGCTCGCCGCGCGGGGCAAGGGGATCATGGCCAGCGCGCCACGTACTTGGCTCAGCAGCTCTGGCAGCGACTCCAGGTGCTGGCGGTCCCAATCCGCTTCGAGGCAATCGATCACCAGCTCCCTGGCCTGCTTGAGGCACTGGCAGGATTCGCGGATCACCAACTGGTGAATCTGGGTCAGGTCGGTGGTGGGCAGGCGGCTCTCCTCGCGGCCCTGCGCCTCCACGGTACCGACCATGCCCGCCAGCGTGGCTTCGACGTAGAGCAACGCGCCCGCCACGTCCATCAGCACCGGATCATTGGGTTCGCGCTGCCCCTGGGCCAGGCTCTGCACCACGGCCAACTGGTCGATGATCACTTTGCGCGGCTGGCCGAAGCCCAGCACCGCCAGGGTGTCGGCGATCTGGCGCAGCGGCGCCAGCAGCGCGTCGAGGTCGCCGATGTGCTGGCGGTCGCTGCGCACGAACAGGTCCAGCCGCTCCTTGACCCGCACCAGTTCTTCACACAATGCACCAAGCACCGAGCCCATGGCATTGCGGTCCGGCCCGGCCAGGCGCGCACGCTCGGCATCCACCAGCGCGCTGTCGGGCAAGGCGTCATCCAGGCCGTAGCGTTCCTTCAAACTCTGCATGCGCGGCGTCGGCCGGGTCACCTTGGCGACGTAGAACAACAGGCTCTTGAGCAAGCCATCCGGCGCCGGCTGGTTGATGCCGCCAATGCCCTGGGCGAGCAGACGCTTGAGTTGTTTGCCACTGGCCTTGAGCAGGCTGCGCAACGCCGGGCTGTTGGCGATCACGCCGGTGAGCATGCCCTCGACCAGCGCCGAGGTGACCTGCCACAAGGGCAACAGCGGCGCGCCCTGGCACAGCGCTTCGAGGCGCGCGAACACTCGCGCCATGTCTTCCAGGTTGCTCGGGCCGTGGTCCTCGCGCAGCAACCCGGCCAGCGCCTGCTGCAACCATTGCTGCCACTGGCGCAATTGCTCGTGAAGCTCGGGCTGATCGCGCTGGGCCAGGGCGTCGTCGGGCAGCGGCGCAATCGACAGCAACTGCGGGCTGAACAGGCTGGTTTCCGACAGCAGGCTTTCGCCACGGGCGCTGCGCAGGTCGTTGAGCAAAGGCAGCACCACCAGCGGCAAATCGCGGCGGGCGCTGTGCACGCGGTCCAGGTACAGCGGCAGTTGGCCGAGGGCCTGTTGCAGCAGGCGGATGCTTTCGTCGCGCTGGCTGACGCGTTCAGCCTGCAGCGCCAGGGCCAGTTCCTCGATCTCTTCGGCGAGCAACGCCGCGCCGTAGAACTCGACCATTTGCAGCGCGCCATGCACTTGGTGGATGCACGCCAGGCACTCGCCCAGGGCGTCGGCGTCGCGGGTTTCGACAAACGCGTCCAGCGCTGAACGGGCCTGTTTCAGGGTTTCGGCAATGTCGCCCTTGACCCATTCGAGGGCCACGTAGTCGTGCCGATCAACCATAACTGCTCCGCTTAGAATTCGTGGGTTGCTGGTGTTGCCAAGATCTCGACAGTAAAGGAGATCCCATGTGGGAGGGGCTTGCTCCCGATGGCGATGGGTCAGGCACCTGATTCATTGACTGATGTACCGCTATCGGGAGCAAGCCCCCTCTCACATTTGAATCGCATTTCAATCGTCGACCGGTTTGGGCGGCGGAAGGGTGAAACCCGACACCGAACGCCGCAACTGGCTGGCCATTTTTGCCAGGTTGCCGATGCTCTCGGCGGTCGCCGTCGAGCCCGACGAGGTCTGGGTGGTGATCTGCTGAATCACATTCATGGTCAGGGAGATCTGCCCCGCCGACGACGTCTGTTGCTGCGCCGCATTGGAAATACTCTGGATCAGCGCCGCCAGGGTCTTGGACACACCTTCGATCTCCTCCAGCGCCACACCGGCGTCCTGGGCCAATCGCGCGCCGCGCACCACTTCGGTGGTGGTCTGCTCCATGGAAATCACGGCTTCGTTGGTGTCGGCCTGGATCGCCCGCACCAGGGTTTCAATCTGCCGGGTGGCCGCCGATGAGCGCTCGGCCAGGCGCTGCACTTCATCGGCCACCACGGCGAACCCGCGCCCGGCGTCACCGGCCATGCTCGCCTGGATCGCGGCGTTCAGGGCGAGGATGTTGGTCTGGTCGGCGATGTCGTCAATCAGGCTGACGATATCGCCGATTTCCTGGGACGACTCGCCCAGGCGCTTGATGCGTTTGGCGGTGTCCTGGATCTGTTCGCGAATGTTGTCCATGCCGTGGATGGTGTTGTGCACCACCTCGTTGCCCTTGTTGGCGATCTCCACCGAGCGCTCCGCCACCGCCGAGGATTCGGCGGCGTTGGCCGAGACGTGGTCGATGGACTGGGCCATCTGGTTGATCGCGGTGGAGGCTTCGGCGATCTGCTGGGCCTGATGCTCCGAGGCCTGGGCCAGGTGCATGGCGGTGGCCTGGGTCTCTTGCACGGCACCGGCCACCTGGCCCGCCGTGAGGTTGATGGTGGCGACCAGATCGCGCAGTTGGTCCACGGAATAGTTGATCGAGTCGGCAATGGTGCCGGTGAAGTCCTCGGTCACCGAGGCCGTTACAGTGAGGTCGCCGTCGGCCAGGTCTTCGATTTCATCGAGCAGGCGCATGATCGCGTTCTGATTGCGCTCGTTCTTCTCGGCGGTTTCACGCAGTTGGCGGTTGGTTTCGCGCACCATCACCAGGCCGATCAGGATGATCGAGGTCAGCGCCAGCAAGCCCAGCACGTAGCCGCCGATGGTGTCGAAGCTGCGTCCGCTGGCGAGGTTTTCGAAACCGGTGGCCAGGTGCGAGGCTTCATCGAGCAGGGTCTGCGACAGGTTGAAGATATTGCTCGCCGAGGCACGCACCTGGAACAGTTGCGGCGAGGTCTCGAGGATTTCATCCACCGAGCCGGACACGAACTCGAACAGCTCGGCGATTTCTGTCAGCCGCGCGCGGGCGTCACGGTCTTCGACCTGGGTGATGCGCAGCCCGGGGTTGCCGTTGAGCATGCCATTGAGCACCACGCCAAAGCGGTTGGCGTCGCGGCCAAAGGCATCGGCGGCCTGCACGGCGGTTTCGTCGCCAGCAAGCACGGTGTTGACCGCACCCAGGATGCGTTCGGCCAGCAACGACTGACGCTGGGCCAGGGCCACCTGGCTTGCGGGGGCACCGCGCTGCAGCAGGATGTCGACGACTTTTTCCGACTCCATCTGCAATTGCGGCACGGTTTCGGCCAGGGTCGCGGCCACCTGATGCAGGGACAGCACCGTCTGTTCGCTGGCGAGGATTGCGTCGGTGTTTTTCAGCAGCGCTTCCCAGTCGGTCTGCACCGCGCGCATTTCGTTGCGCACGGCACTGGGCGCGGCGGGCAGGCCGGTGTCCCGGTCGCCTTTTTTCAGGTAGCCCCAGCGCTGCGCGAAGTCGTTGCGCGCTTCGGCGAGCAGCTTGAACGCCGCCGCCTTGCCGGCGGCGGCTTCGGTGGCGTTCTTGGCGATGCGCTGGGACAGCACGCGCAGCTCGCCGGCGTGGCCGATGTACTGTTTATCGTAGGTGGACTGGGTGTTGAGGTACGCGAAGTTGGCAAACAGCAGCATGATGAACACGATCAACGCGATGAACAGCACGATGATCTGTGAACGGCTGCGCGACGCGGCCTGGGGCCTGGGCGTGGTCGGGGTGGTCATGCGGCTACATCCATAAAGCCCGGGGCCTCGGCCAGGGCGAAGGGGCTGAACACCTGCCATTGCGGCTCGCCGTCGAAGCGGCCCTGGATATACGGCGCGTCGGGGCGGGCATCGCTCACCAGCGCGTCTTGTGCGAAATGCTGCATCCCCACCACCTCATCCACCAGCAGCCCGACAAACAGCTCGTTGACCTCCACCACCAATACCCGCCGCTGCTTGCGCACCCTGGACAGGGGCAGGCCGAGGAACCCGCCCAGGTCCATCACCGGCAACAGTCGCCCGCGCAGGTTGGCCACGCCCTTGACCCAGGGCTTCACGCCGGGCATCAAGGTGCAGCGCGGTTCATGCAGCACCTCGGCGACTTCACCGATGGGCGCCACGTACCAGTGCTGCCCCAGGCGAAAGCCGATGCCGCTCCAGCGTTGCAGGCGGGTTTCCTGGGACGGCAGGTCGGCGGCCAGCAGGCGACAGCGGCGGTCGATGTCCAGCAGCAGCTCGAAGGCGGTGTGCGACTCGGTCATGATGGCGTGTCGTCAGCCGGCCAGCACCTTGTTGAGGGTGGCGATCAGGGTGTCTTCGTCCACCGGTTTGGTCAGGTAATCCTTGGCGCCCTGGCGCGCGCCCCAGATCTTGTCGGTTTCCTGGTCTTTGGTGGTGATGATGATGATCGGGATGCCGTTGGTTTCCGGCTCCTTGGACAGTTGGCGCGTGGCCTGGAAGCCGTTGAGGCCAGGCATCACGATGTCCATCAGCACGGCGTCGGGCTTTTCCTGACGGGCCAGTGCCACGCCGTCCGCGCCGTTCTCGGCTTTCAGCACCTGGTGGCCGTGCTTTTCCAGCATGCCGGTGAGTTTGTACATTTCGGTCGGCGAATCGTCGACGATCAGAACACGTGCCATGGTTTTCCCCACTACATTGGTCGGCGCCGGCCCACGGGGGCGGCGTCAGTGTGCTTGTTCTACTGCGGCGAACCCGGGCACGCAGGCCTTGATCGCGCCCAGCAGTTCTTCCTTGCTGAACGGCTTGGTCAAAAACTGATCGACCCCCACGATGCGCCCCTTGGCCTTGTCGAACAGACCGTCCTTGGACGACAGCATGATCACGGGGATCGCCTTGAACGCCGGGTTGTTCTTCACCAGCGCGCAAGTCTGATAGCCATCCAGGCGCGGCATCATGATGTCGACGAAAATAATGTGCGGGTGATGATCGACAATCCGGGCCAGGGCATCGAAACCGTCGATGGCCGTGATCACGTCGCAGCCCACGTTCTTCAACAGGGTTTCGGCGGTGCGGCGGATCGTCTTCGAATCGTCGATCACCATCACTCTCAAGGCGTTGGAATGCTGTTCCATAGTTGCTCTACCATCGCCACAGCGAATCGGTTTTTCGTGCGTGCTGCCTGACGACGCACAGCATGAGCGCCGCAAGCCTTGGAATTCAAGGGCTGGTGCGCTGTGGCAGTCTTTTTAGCACAGTCTCGGGGTGCAATCTATCGAGGCACCCGCGCGGTGGTTTTTCCTTGACCCACAACAGCCGCAGCGCCACTCTGACGCCACTTTTTATGCGCCTATCTGCAGAGGAAATCCCCCATGAGCGTTCGCGTCGGCATTGTCATGGACCCTATCGCCAGCATCTCCTATAAAAAGGACAGCTCGCTAGCCATGCTGCTGGCCGCTCAGGCCCGTGGCTGGACTCTGTTCTATATGGAGCAGCGCGACCTTTACCAGGGCGACGGCGAGGCCCGTGCCTGCATGCGCCCGCTGCAGGTGTTTGCCAACCCCGGGAAATGGTTCGAGCTGCAAGACGAAATCGACAGCCCGCTGAGCGATCTGGACGTGATCCTGATGCGCAAGGACCCGCCGTTCGACATGGAGTTCGTCTACTCCACCTACCTGCTGGAGCAGGTCGAGCGCGCCGGCGTGCTGATCGTCAACAAGCCGCAGAGCCTGCGTGACTGCAACGAAAAGCTGTTCGCCACGCTGTTTCCGCAGTGCACGCCGCCCACCGTGGTCAGCCGTCGTGCCGATGTGCTGCGTGAATTTGCCGCCAAACATGGGGATGTGATTCTCAAACCGCTGGACGGCATGGGCGGCACCTCGATTTTCCGCCACCGCGCCGGCGACCCCAACCTGTCGGTGATCCTGGAGACCCTGACCGTGCTGGGCACCCAGCAGATCATGGGCCAGGCCTACCTGCCGGCGATCAAGGACGGCGACAAGCGCATCCTGATGATCGACGGCGAACCGGTGGATTACTGCCTGGCGCGGATTCCGGCGGCGGGCGAGACTCGCGGCAACCTGGCGGCGGGTGGGCGCGGTGAAGCGCGTCCGCTGTCGGACAAGGATCGCTGGATTGCAGAACAGGTCGGCCCGACCCTGCGCGAAAAGGGCCTGCTGTTTGTCGGCCTGGACGTGATCGGTGAGAACCTCACGGAAATCAACGTGACCAGCCCGACCTGTATTCGCGAGATCGATAACGCATTTGGCACGAACATCGGCGAAATGCTGATGGCCGCGATTGAGCGCAAGCTGCAATCCAAGTGACATAGACAGCCGGACACACGCCAACATTGCGTTATCATGCCCCACCTGTGAAACGCGCGATGTTGGTTTTTTTGTCATGACGCTCCCGCCCCAACTGCCCCCCGAACTCTCCCAAAGCGGCGTGCGCCCGGCTGATCGGCTCGGATTTACCCTGTTTCTGGCAGCGTTGATTCACCTGGCATTGATCCTCGGTGTGGGCTTTAGCATGGTCGAGCCCAGGCAGATCACCCAGACGCTGGAAATCACCCTCGCCACGTTCAAAAGCGAAAAGACGCCCGAGAAGGCCGATTTTCTTGCCCAGGAAAACCAGCAGGGCAGCGGCACGCTCGACAAGAAAGCCGTGCCCAAGACCACTGAAGTGGCGCCCTTCCAGGACAACAAGGTCAATAAGGTCTCCCCGCCGCCGGCGCCAAAGCCAGAGGTCAGGCAGGCCGCGCCCAAGCCTGCGGTGACTACCGTCGCGCCCAAACCGAAAAAAGCGCCGGTGCAGCGCGAAAAGACCAAAACCGACCCGCAGCCCGAACCGGCAAAGCCGGCACCGACGTTCGACAGCTCAACCCTGTCCGACGAGATTTCCAGCCTGGAAGCCGAACTGGCCCACGAACAACAGCTGTACGCCAAGCGCCCGCGTATCTACCGGCTCAACGCGGCCTCGACCATGCGCGACAAAGGTGCCTGGTATAAGGACGAGTGGCGCAAGAAGGTCGAGCGCATCGGCAACCTGAACTACCCGGAAGAAGCGCGGCGTCAGCAGATTTACGGGAATTTGCGTCTATTGGTGTCAATCAACCGTGATGGCACGCTGTACGAAGTGCAGGTACTGGAGTCCTCCGGCCAGCCGCTGCTGGACCAGGCCGCTCAGCGCATCGTGCGCCTGGCCGCGCCCTTTGCGCCGTTTTCCGGCGACCTGAACGACGTGGACCGCCTGGAAATCATCCGCACCTGGAAATTCGCCAAGGGCGATCGGCTGTACAGCAACTGATGACAATTGCCTTGTGCAATTCATCCCCGGCTTGTCAGGTCGCCCCTCCACCGCCACACTACCGGACATGAAAAATGTCAGCCCGACCTACCTCAAGCACCACTTCCTGATCGCCATGCCCCACATGGCCGACCCGAACTTTGCGCAGACCTTGACCTACATTGTCGAGCACACCGCCAATGGTGCCATGGGGTTGGTGGTGAACCGCCCGCAGGAACTGAACCTGGCCGATATCCTCGAGCAACTGCGCCCGGACATCGACGCGCCCGCCCGTTGCCAGGGCGTGCCGATCTACATCGGCGGGCCGGTGCAGACCGATCGCGGCTTCGTGCTGCATCCGACCGGGCCGACGTTCCAGGCCACGGTGGACCTGGACGGTGTGTCGCTGTCCACCTCTCAGGACGTGCTGTTCGCCATCGCCGACGGCGTGGGCCCGGAGCAAAGCGTGATCACCCTGGGCTACGCCGGCTGGGAAGCCGGGCAACTGGAGGCGGAGCTGGCGAGCAACGCCTGGCTGACCTGCCCGTTCGACGCCGACATCCTGTTCAACACCGCCAGCGAACTGCGCCTGGAAGCGGCCGCTGCCAAGCTGCGGGTCAACCTCAACCTGCTGACAAGCCAGGCGGGGCACGCCTGATGGCTTTGCGCTTGATCCTCGGGTTCGACTACGGCACCAAACAGATCGGCGTGGCCGTCGGCCAGGTGATCACCGGCCAGGCGCGCGAGCTGTGCACCTTGAAGGCCCAGAACGGCGTGCCGGACTGGAATCAGGTCGAAGCCCTTATCAATGAATGGAAGCCCGACGCCGTGGTGGTCGGCCTGCCCTTGAACATGGACGGCACCCCCAGCGAGATGTGCCTGCGCGCCGAAAAATTCGCGCGCCGCCTCAATGGCCGCTACAACCTGCCCTTCTATACCCACGATGAACGCCTGACCACCTTTGAAGCCAAGGGTGAGCGCCGCGACCGTGGCGGGCAGAAGGGCAGCTACCGCGACAACCCGGTAGACGCTATCGCCGCGGCCCTGTTGTTGCAGGGCTGGCTGGATGAAAACACGGCTTTATTTGCATCCTGACTGACGCGGCATGCCGCGTCTTTTTACGTTTGAGCCCGGACCTTGCCTGCGCGAGGCCTACCAAGGAGCCCCCATGAGCCTGCCCAATCCCGCCGAACTGATCACCCAGATGGCCACACGCCTCAGGGCCCACCTGGAACACCGCGGCATCAGCGAACCGCGCTTCATCGGCATTCGCACCGGCGGCGTGTGGGTGGCCCAGGCGTTGCTGACCGAGCTGGGCAGCGAGTCGCCGCTGGGCACTCTGGACGTGTCGTTCTACCGTGACGACTTCAGCCAGAACGGTCTGCACCCGCAAGTGCAACCCTCGGCGCTGCCGTTTGAGGTGGAAGGCCAACATCTGGTGCTGATCGACGACGTGCTGATGAGCGGCCGCACCATTCGCGCCGCCCTCAACGAGCTGTTCGACTACGGGCGCCCGGCCAGCGTGACGCTGGTGTGCCTGCTGGACCTGGACGCCGGCGAATTGCCGATCAGCCCGGACGTGGTCGGCGCGACACTGTCTTTGGCTGCCCACCAGCGGGTAAAATTGTCCGGTCCCACGCCGCTCGAACTCGAACTGCAAGACCTCGCCCTTTAAACCGCCTTGTAAAGAGTCCCCGCGATGACGCCTCTAGATGCCAAGCGCCCGCTGCAGCTCAATGCTCAGGGTCAGTTGCAACATTTCTTGTCCCTCGACGGTTTGCCTCGCGAACTGCTCACCGAAATCCTCGACACCGCCGACTCGTTCCTCGAAGTCGGCGGGCGCGCGGTGAAGAAGGTCCCGCTGCTGCGCGGCAAGACCATCTGCAATGTGTTCTTCGAGAACTCCACGCGCACCCGCACCACCTTTGAGCTGGCGGCCCAGCGCCTGTCGGCCGACGTGATCACGCTGAACGTGTCCACCTCGTCGGCGAGCAAGGGCGAAACCCTGCTCGACACCCTGCGAAACCTCGAAGCCATGGCCGCCGACATGTTCGTGGTGCGCCACGGCGACTCCGGCGCCGCGCACTTCATCGCCGAGCACGTGTGCCCGCAGGTGGCGATCATCAACGGCGGCGACGGCCGTCACGCCCACCCGACCCAGGGCATGCTCGACATGCTCACCATCCGGCGGCACAAGGGCAGCTTTGAAAACCTTTCGGTGGCCATCGTCGGCGACATCCTGCACTCGCGGGTGGCGCGCTCGAACATGCTGGCCCTCAAAGCCCTGGGCTGCCCGGATATCCGCGTGATCGCGCCCAAGACCCTGCTGCCGATCGGCATCGAGCAATACGGCGTCAAGGTCTACACCAACATGACCGAAGGCCTCAAGGACGTGGACGTGGTGATCATGCTGCGCCTGCAACGCGAACGCATGTCCGGTGGCCTGCTGCCGAGCGAGGGTGAGTTCTACCGCCTGTTCGGCCTGACCACCGTACGCCTGGCCGGCGCGAAACCGGATGCCATCGTGATGCACCCGGGCCCGATCAACCGGGGCGTGGAGATCGAGTCGGCGGTGGCCGACGGCAACCAGTCGGTGATTCTCAATCAGGTGACCTACGGCATCGCCGTGCGCATGGCGGTAATGTCCATGGCCATGAGCGGGCAAACCGCGCAACGTCAATTCGAGCAGGAGAACGCCCAGTGAAGCTCAGCATCCTTGGCGCGCACGTTATCGATCCGGCTACCGGCCTGGATCAAGTTACCGATCTGCATCTGGAAGCCGGCAAGATCATTGCCATCGGCGCTGCGCCCGCAGGTTTCAGCCCGACTGAAAGCATCGACGCCAGCGGCTTGGTGGCCGCACCGGGCCTGGTGGACCTGAACGTCGCCCTGCGCGAGCCGGGCTACAGCCGCAAGGGCAGCATTGCCAGCGAAACCCGCGCCGCCGCTGCCGGTGGCGTGACCAGCCTGTGCTGCCCGCCGCACACCAAACCGGTGCTGGACACCTCGGCGGTGACCGAGCTGATCCTCGACCGCGCCCGCGAGGCCGGCAATTGCAAGGTGTTCCCCATCGGTGCCCTGAGCAAAGGCCTGGACGGCGAGCAGCTTGCCGAGCTGATCGCCCTGCGCGACGCCGGTTGCGTGGCCTTCGGCAACGGCCTGGAGAGCTTTCGCAGCACCCGCACCCTGTGCCGTGCCCTGGAATACGCGGCCACCTTCGACCTGACGGTGATCTTCCATTCCCAGGACCGCGACCTGGCCGAAGGTGGCCTGGCCCATGAAGGCGCCGTGGCCAGCTTCCTCGGCCTGCCGGGCATCCCGGAAACCGCCGAGACCGTGGCCCTGGCGCGCGACCTGCTGCTGGTGGAACAAAGCGGCGTGCGCGCGCATTTCAGCCAACTGACCAGCGCACGCGGGGTTGCCCTGATCGCCCAGGCCCAGGCCCGTGGCTTGCCGGTGACGGCGGACGTGGCGCTGTACCAGTTGATCCTCACGGATGAAGCGCTGATCGACTTCTCCAGCCTGTACCACGTGCAGCCGCCGCTGCGCACATTGGCCGACCGCGAGGGTTTGCGGGCGGCGGTCAAATCCGGTGTGGTGTCGGCGATTTCCAGCCATCACCAGCCCCACGAACGCGACGCCAAGCTGGCGCCGTTTGGCGCGACCGAGCCAGGTATCAGCAGCGTTGAGCTGTTGCTGCCCCTGGCGATGACCCTGGTGGAAGACGGCTTGCTGGACTTGCCGACGTTACTGGCACGCCTGAGCAACGGCCCGGCCGAGGCCTTGCGGCTGCCGGCGGGCAAGTTGGCAGTGGGGGCGGCGGCGGACCTGGTGTTGTTTGACCCGGCCAGCTCGACGATTGCCGGGGAGCATTGGCTGTCCAAGGGTGAGAACTGCCCGTTTATCGGGCATAGCCTGCCGGCGACCGTGCGTTATACCTTGGTGGACGGCCGCATCAGCTACCAGGCCTGACCCGGCTTTTAAAGTGGGCACAGTAAATGTGGGAGGGGCTTGCTCCCGATTGCAGTGGGTCAGCAACAGATGAGCTGACTGGTCCACCGCTATCGGGAGCAAGCCCCCTCCCACATTTGAGCTCCATCAGGCTTATGAACGCCATCAGGGTTACGCGATTTATCGGCCGCTATTGCGTTCGGCATTGCGGATCGAAATCTGCGTATTCAAGGTCCAGAAGTCATACAACACCCCCACCAGGAACAACCCGCCGGTCAGCAGGTAGATCAGGCCGGTGATCCATTTGCCCTGGTACATGCGGTGCACACCGAACACGCCCAGAAACGCCAGCAGAACCCACGCAATGTTGTATTCGATAGGCCCGGCGGTAAAACGCAGATCGGCTTCACGGTCCATGGCCGGGATCAGGAAGAAGTCGATCAGCCAGCCGATACCCAGCAAACCCAGGGTGAAAAACCAGATCGTTCCGGTCACGGGTTTGCCGTAATAAAAACGATGGGCGCCGGTAAAACCGAAAATCCACAGCAGGTAACCGATCACCTTGCTGTGGGTGTCTTGCTGCTGGCCAATCTGTTGATAGGTGTTCATCGCGTACCTCATCTGCCTCGATAGATAAATTTTTTCACTTTCTTTGTGACTTTTTTACAAGCGCCCGACGTACGGCAAATGGTATCTTCCCTGCCCTGAAAGCCTTATGCCACCTGACTTGTGTCCGACAATGGCAGTCAATCGTCGCCATTTTCCTGATTTTGCCGTCAAGGTTCAGTCGACAAACGGCCTGAGATCGACACAAAAAGCTGTTATAAAGTTGCGCGCTAACCCATATGAGCCACGCCGAATGCGACCTTTCTTCAAGACATGGCTAACCATCTGCCTATTAATGCCACTGGCCGCTCACGCCACCAATCGTGAGCAACGTCTTCCCAACGTTAACGGTTTCACCCCTAAAGTTCATAGCACCCCAGTCAACGCCAAATCAGCCAAGCTGACCGTCAAGCGCCCGACTCAACTGAGCAAGGCACACGGCAAAGCGACTCCAGCGCTGATGGCCGTCAACACCAGACAGAGCAGCACTGTTCTCAGCCGCGCCGTGAATGTGCTCGGTACTCCTTATCGTTGGGGCGGCAGCAGCCCAAGTAAAGGGTTCGACTGCAGCGGTTTGGTGAAATATGCCTTCAATGACGTCAAGGCGGTGGATTTGCCGCGTACGTCCAACGCCATGGCCGCCGGCCACGGGCAGAAGGTTGACCGCAAGGACCTGAAGCCGGGCGACCTGCTGTTCTTCAAGTTGAAGAGTCGCCAGGTTAACCACGTTGCCATTTACCTGGGCAACGACCGCTTCATCCACGCACCGCGTCGTGGCAAGTCGGTGAGCATCGACACGCTGAAAAAGCCGTTCTGGGACAAGAACTACGTGATCGCCAAGCGCGTGCTGCCCAAAGAGCAGAACAACAACCTGCGGATCGTGCAGCGCTGATTTTCCAGGCTCACAGGCAGTAAATGTGGGAGGGGGCAACCCCCTCCCACATTTGGGTTTCATTGTCCTTGAGACCTATATATCCCCAGGCACTGTTGCCTTCTCGCGTGCGTCCTCCCGGCTGATCAGCCCCTCGTTCACCAGCGCCTTCAAGCTCATGTCCAGCGTCTTCATCCCCACCGCTCCGCCGGTCTGAATCGCCGAGACCATCTGCGCCACCTTGTCCTCGCGAATCAGATTACGAATGGCCGGCGTGCACAGCATGATTTCATGGGCCGCCACGCGCCCGCCGCCGGGCTTCCTGACCAGCACCTGTGACACCACTGCCTGCAGCGATTGCGCCAGCATCGAGCGCACCATGGCCTTTTCCCCCGCCGGGAATACATCCACCAGCCGGTCCACGCTCTTGGCCGCCGAGGTGGTGTGCAGGGTACCGAACACCAGGTGCCCGGTCTCCGCCGCCGTCAACGCCAGGCGAATGGTTTCCAGGTCGCGCAATTCGCCGATCAGGATCACGTCCGGGTCTTCGCGCAGCGCCGAGCGCAGGGCCGTCGAAAAGCTGTGGGTATCGCGGTGCACCTGGCGCTGGTT
This sequence comes from Pseudomonas trivialis, assembly GCF_036864995.1. Classification (NCBI taxonomy): domain Bacteria; kingdom Pseudomonadati; phylum Pseudomonadota; class Gammaproteobacteria; order Pseudomonadales; family Pseudomonadaceae; genus Pseudomonas; species Pseudomonas trivialis. The sequence continues at coordinate 5,112,059 of NZ_CP142151.1, forward strand.
GATCAAGGCCATGTTCGGCCGGTGGATAAATTCGATGGGGTCTTCCAGCGTGAGGATGTGCTGGCGCCGATGCCGATTGAGGTCATCGATCATCGCCGCCAGCGTGGTGGACTTGCCAGACCCTGTTGGCCCGGTCACCAGCACCAGGCCGCGCGGCAAGCGGGCGATGCGCTGGAAGACCTCGCCCAGCCCCAGGCTCTCCAGGCTCTGGACCTCGCAGGGAATGGTGCGAAACACCGCACCCACGCCACGCGCCTGCTGGAACACGTTCACCCGGAACCGCGCCACGTCCGGCAGCTCGAACGCAAAATCCGTTTCAAGAGATGTTTCGAAATCCTTTTGCTGGTGTTGATTGAGCAAAGGGCTCAACAAGTCCGCTACTTGCGGTGGTGAAAGCACCGGCCAATCCAGTGGCCATACCTCGCCATCAATACGCAACATCGGCACCAGACCCGCCGACAGATGCAGGTCGGAGGCGCCACGGCGCACGCTGGCCGCCAGCAATTGAGTGATATCCATAGGGCTTTCCATTTCCAGTAGAATGCCGCGGACTCCATATCCACGGGTGCATCTTGAATGTCGACGATAGCAGACAACATCGGCCAGGTTAGCCAGCGCATCCGCGCCGCAGCCGAGGCCGTGCAACGTGACCCGAGCAGCATCCACCTGCTGGCCGTGAGCAAGACCAAACCCGCCGAGGCCGTGCGCGAGGCCTATGCCGCCGGGGTGCGCGACTTCGGCGAGAACTACCTGCAGGAAGCGCTGGGCAAACAGGCGCAATTGTCCGACCTGCCCTTGAGTTGGCACTTCATCGGCCCCATTCAATCGAACAAGACGCGCGCGATCGCCGAAAACTTCGCCTGGGTGCATTCCGTGGACCGCCTGAAAATCGCACAACGCCTGTCCGAACAACGCCCGGCCGACCTGCCGCCGCTCAATATCTGCATCCAGGTCAACGTCAGTGGCGAAGCCAGCAAGTCCGGCTGCACGCCCGCCGACCTGCCGGCCCTGGCGAACGCCATCAGCGCCCTGCCGCACCTGACGCTGCGAGGCCTGATGGCGATCCCTGAGCCGACTGAAGACCGCGCGGCACAGGACGCCGCGTTCGCCAGCGTGCGCGAGTTGCAAGCCAGCCTGAATCTGGCGCTGGACACACTTTCCATGGGCATGAGCCACGACCTCGCGTCGGCCATCGCCCAGGGCGCCACCTGGGTGCGGGTCGGTACCGCGCTGTTTGGCGCCCGCGACTACGGCCAGCCGTCACATGGCTGACGTTCATTTAGCTAAGGACCTGTCATGAAAGACACGCGTATTGCCTTTATCGGTGCCGGTAACATGGCGGCCAGCCTGATCGGCGGCCTGCGGGCCAAGGGCCTGGACGCCGCGCAGATCCGCGCCAGCGACCCGGGCGACGAGACCCGCGCGCGCGTCAGCGCCGAGCACGGTATCGAGACCTTCGCCGACAATGCCGAGGCCATCCACGGCGTCGATGTGATCGTGCTGGCGGTCAAGCCACAGGCCATGAAAGCTGTGTGCGAAAGCCTGCGGCCAAGCCTGCAACCGCATCAGCTTGTGGTATCGATTGCCGCCGGTATCACCTGTGCCAGCATGAACCACTGGCTCGGCGCCCAGCCGATCGTGCGTTGCATGCCCAATACCCCGTCGCTGCTGCGCCAGGGCGTGAGCGGCCTCTACGCCACCGCCGAAGTCAGCGCCACACAGCGTGACCAGGCCCAGACGTTGCTGTCTGCCGTGGGCATCGCCGTATGGCTTGCGCAAGAGCAGCAACTGGATGCGGTCACCGCCGTGTCCGGCAGCGGCCCGGCGTACTTTTTCCTGCTGATCGAAGCCATGACCGCCGCCGGCGTCAAACTGGGTCTGCCCCATGACGTGGCAGAACAGCTGGCCGAGCAGACAGCGCTGGGCGCGGCAAAAATGGCTGTCGCCAGCGAGGTGGACGCCGCCGAACTGCGCCGTCGCGTGACCTCGCCGGGCGGCACCACGCAAGCGGCCATCGAATCGTTCCAGGCCGGGGGCTTTGAAGCCCTGGTGGAAACAGCACTGAGTGCTGCGGCACATCGTTCGGCCGAGATGGCCGAGCAACTGGGCAAATAGTCGTCCCTTACCAAGGTAATCAAACATGCTCGGAATCAATGACGCTGCCATCTTCATCATCCAGACCCTGGGCAGCCTGTACCTGCTGATCGTGCTGATGCGCTTTATCCTGCAACTGGTGCGGGCGAACTTCTACAACCCGCTGTGCCAGTTCGTGGTCAAGGCCACGCAACCGCTGCTCAAGCCGCTGCGCCGGGTGATCCCGAGCCTGTTCGGCCTGGACATGTCGTCGCTGGTGCTTGCGCTGCTGCTGCAAATGCTGCTGTTCGTGGTGATCCTGATGCTCAGTGGCTATCAGGCCTTCACGCCGCTGCTGTTGCCGTGGGCGCTGATCGGGGTGTTCTCGCTGTTTTTGAAGATCATTTTCTGGTCGATGATCATCAGCGTGATCCTCTCGTGGGTTGCACCGGGCAGCCGCAGCCCGGGCGCGGAGCTGGTGTACCAGATCACCGAGCCGGTGCTTGCGCCGTTCCGTCGCCTGATTCCCAACCTGGGCGGCCTGGATATTTCGCCGATCTTCGCGTTTATCGCAATCCAGCTGCTGCAAAGCTGGGTGATTCCGCGGCTGGCGTTCTATGCGTTCATGCCCAAAGAGCTTTTCGGCCTGATCTGAACGAACGCGGCAAAAATGTGGGAGGGGCTTGCTCCCGATGGCGGAGTGTCAGTTGAAATACAGGTGACTGACACACCGCTATCGGGAGCAAGCCCCCTCCCACATTTGATATCTGCGCGCGGGGGCAGGCCTTTGCTTGCCGCTGGCCCCCCCGCTCTTTAGACTTACGCCTCATTTAAACGAGAGCAGGGTCGATGTCAGCTGCCTTCCCCCCGATTCTGTTGGACTGGTCGTGCCCCAAGTGGCGCACTTCAGCGAACCGCTGGCCCTGGCCTGCGGCCGGTCGCTGCCGGCCTATGACCTGATCTATGAAACCTATGGCCAGCTGAACGCCACGGCGAGCAACGCCGTGCTGATCTGCCACGCCCTGTCTGGCCATCACCACGCCGCCGGCTTCCACAGCGCCGACGAGCGCAAGCCCGGTTGGTGGGACAGCTGCATCGGCCCCGGCAAGCCCATCGATACCCATAAGTTCTTTGTGGTGAGCCTCAACAACCTCGGCGGCTGCAACGGCTCCACCGGCCCGAGCAGCCTCAACCCGGAAACCGGCAAGCCGTTCGGCGCCGACTTCCCGGTGCTCACCGTGGAAGACTGGGTGCACAGCCAGGCGCGCCTGGCCGACCTGCTCGGCATCGGGCAGTGGGCAGCGGTCATCGGCGGCAGCCTGGGCGGCATGCAGGCCCTGCAATGGACCATCACTTACCCGGATCGCGTGCGCCACTGCCTGGCTATCGCCTCGGCGCCAAAACTGTCGGCGCAGAACATTGCCTTCAACGAAGTGGCACGCCAGGCAATCCTTACCGACCCCGAATTCCACGGTGGTTCGTTCCAGGAAGCCGGCGTGATTCCCAAGCGCGGCCTGATGCTGGCGCGCATGGTCGGGCACATCACTTACCTGTCCGATGACTCCATGGGCGAGAAATTCGGCCGGGGTCTCAAGAGCGAAAAGCTCAACTACGACTTCCACAGCGTCGAGTTCCAGGTGGAAAGCTACCTGCGTTATCAGGGCGAGGAGTTCTCCGGACGCTTTGACGCCAACACCTACCTGCTGATGACCAAGGCCCTGGACTACTTCGACCCGGCGGCCAACCATGACGATGACCTGGCGAAAACCTTTGAGCACGTCACCGCCAGCTTCTGCGTGATGTCGTTCACCACCGACTGGCGCTTCTCGCCGGCACGCTCACGCGAGCTGGTGGACGCCTTGATGGCCGCCAAAAAGAATGTCTGCTACCTGGAGATCGACGCACCGCAAGGCCATGACGCCTTCCTGATTCCGATCCCGCGTTACTTGCAGGCCTTCAGCAATTACATGAACCGCATTATTTTGTGAGAACGCCATGAGAGCCGACCTGGACATCATCCAAGACTGGATCCCCGCCGGCAGCCGCGTGCTCGACCTGGGCTGCGGCGATGGCGAACTGCTGAGCTGGCTGCGCGACCACAAGCAAGTCACCGGCTACGGCCTGGAAAACGACCCGGACAACATCGCCCAGTGCGTGGCCAAGGGCATCAACGTGATCGAGCAGGACCTGGACAAGGGCCTGGGCAACTTTGCCAGCAACAGCTTCGACATCGTGGTGATGACCCAGGCCCTGCAAGCGGTGCACTACCCGGACCGCATCCTCGACGAAATGCTGCGTGTCGGTCGCCAGTGCATCATCACCTTCCCCAACTTCGGCCACTGGCGCTGCCGCTGGTACCTGGCCACCAAGGGCCGCATGCCGGTCTCGGATTTCCTGCCCTACACCTGGTACAACACGCCGAACATCCACTTCTGCACCTTCGAAGACTTCGAAGCCCTGTGCGGCGAGCGTGAAGCCAAGGTGATCAACCGCCTTGCCGTCGATCAACAGCACCGCCACGGCTGGGCGAGCAAGCTATGGCCCAACCTGTTGGGCGAAATTGGTATCTACCGGGTCAGCAGTCCTGGCCTGACCGACCACAAGATTGCCGTCTAATCATTTTCAAGAGGAACGCTCATGAGTCGCCTGGCTGTTTTTCTATTGACCGCATGCCTGGGCGCCAGCGCCATGGCCGCCGACGTTATCGATCCCAACCGCACCAAGGAATTCGGCGATATCACCGTGCGTTACAACACCTTCACCTCCAGCTTTCTGCAACCTGAAACCGCCCAGGCCGTGGGTGTGGTGCGCAGCAAGAACAAGGGGCTGATCAACGTGTCGGTGTTCAAGGGCGTGACCCCGGTGACGGCGCAGGTGACGGGCACCATCAAGGACCTGAGCGGCAAAAGCGAAGTGCTGACGTTCAAGCAGATCACCGAAAAGGGCGCGACCAACTACCTCGCGCCCTACTCGGTGCCACAACAGGAATACAAGACTTTCACGATCAACGTTGAAACCGGCGGCAAGGCCCACAGTTTCAACTTTGTCCAAGAACTTTTCCCGGCCGAATGATGAACCTCACCCAACTCGTACTGGCCAGCCATAACGCCGGCAAACTCAAAGAACTCCAGGCCATGCTCGGCGAATCCGTGCAACTGCGCTCGATTGGCGAATTCAGCCAGGTCGAGCCGGAAGAGACCGGCCTGTCATTCGTCGAAAACGCCATCCTCAAGGCACGCAACGCGGCACGCCTCTCGGCCTGCCGGCGCTGGCGGATGATTCGGGGCTGGCGGTGGATTTCCTGGGTGGTGCGCCGGGCATCTATTCGGCGCGCTATGCCGACGGTAAAGGCGACGCAGCCAATAACGCCAAGCTGCTGGACGCCCTCAAGGACGTGCCGGACGCCGAGCGTGGCGCGCAGTTCGTCTGCGTGCTGGCACTGGTGCGCCATGCCGATGACCCGTTGCCGATTCTGTGTGAAGGCCTGTGGCACGGGCGCATCCTGCATGCGGCCAGCGGTGAGTACGGTTTTGGTTATGACCCACTGTTCTGGGTGCCGGAGCGCAATGTCTCCAGCGCCGAGCTGAGCCCGGCCGACAAGAACCAGATCAGCCATCGCGCCCGCGCCATGGTGTTGCTGCGTCAGCGTCTGGGCTTGAAATGACGCAGAACACCTCTGCGCAGCCGCTGATCCACGGCGGCGCGCAAACACCCCGGGCGGCCTTGCCGGTGCTGCCGCCCCTGGCGCTGTACATCCACATTCCGTGGTGTGTGCGCAAATGCCCGTATTGCGACTTCAACTCCCACACCGCGAGCACCGTGCTACCGGAAGAGGAGTACGTGGACGCGCTGCTGGCCGACCTCGACCAGGACCTGCACGCCGTTTACGGCCGGGAACTGAGTTCGATCTTCTTCGGCGGCGGCACGCCCAGCCTGTTCAGCGCGGCGGCGCTGGGACGCCTGCTCGAAGGCGTGCAGGCGCGCATCCCGTTTGCCAGCGATATCGAGATCACCCTGGAAGCCAACCCCGGCACGTTCGAGCAAGAGAAGTTCGTGGCGTACCGCAAACTGGGGATTAACCGCCTGTCCATCGGCATCCAGAGCTTCCAGCAGCAAAAACTCGAGGCCCTGGGCCGCATCCATAATGGCGACGAAGCGGTACGCGCGGCGGGTATGGCGCGCCAGGCCGGGTTCGACAACTTCAACCTCGACCTGATGCACGGCCTGCCGGACCAGTCCCTGGACGATGCGTTGAGCGACCTGCGCCAGGCCATTGCGCTGAAGCCGACGCACCTGTCCTGGTACCAACTGACCCTGGAACCCAACACCGTGTTCTGGAACCAGCCGCCCGCGTTGCCGGAAGACGACACGCTGTGGGATATCCAGGAAGCCGGTCAGGCGCTGCTCGCCGAGCACGGTTACGCGCAATATGAAGTGTCGGCCTATGCCCAACCGGGCCGCCCGGCGCGGCATAACCTCAATTACTGGAGCTTTGGCGACTTTATCGGCATTGGTGCCGGCGCTCACGGCAAGCTCAGCCACCCGGACGGGCGCATCGTGCGCACCTGGAAAACCCGCGCGCCGAAGGACTACCTCAACCCGACCAAAAGTTTCCAGGCCGGGGCGAAAGAGCTGACCAACGACGAACTGCCGTTCGAGTTCCTGATGAACGCGCTGCGTCTCACCGAAGGTGTCGACGCCGGGCTCTACGCCGAACGCACCGGCCTCGACCTTGCCAGCCTTGATGAGGCGCGCCGCGACGCAGAACAAAGTGGCTTAATGCAGGTCGAACCGTCACGCCTGGCGGCGACCGACCGCGGGCAACTCTTTCTCAATGACCTGCTGCAGAAATTTCTGAGCTGACGCTTCTTAAGGAAATCGAATGGATCTGGTACTCGACCTGCTCGCCACCGCATCCCGCTGGAGCCGCAGCAACCTGTCGGAAATCTCACTGGCCCTTGTGGGCTGCTTGCTGGTGCTGTTCGGCGCCGACATCAAAGGCTGGGTGGAAGGCCGCCTGGGCAGCATCGCCGGCGCCTTGCGCGTGCCCTTGATGGCGCTGCTGTGCCTGATCGGCAGCGGCGCCGCGCTGATCTACGCCACGCCGTGGATTGTGCGCGGGCTGGGCCAGTTCAATAACTACAGCCTGGCGCCGGTGCTGGTGGTGGTGCTGGTGTTGATTGGGGTTGTGGCGGATCGTCGCTGACCGCCAACTCAACACAGAAATACAAGCCCCATACCACATTGGATTGGATTGCATTTCAAGTCAGGGCCGGCGGGTCAGGCCAGCTTTTCGAACTTCAAATCCCACACACCATGCCCCAACCGCTCGCCGCGACGTTCGAACTTGGTGATCGGCCGCTCGGCCGGGCGGGGTACGCATTTGCCGTCTTCAGCGAGGTTGCGATAGCCCGGCGCGACGTTCATCACTTCCAGCATGTATTCGGCATAGGGCTCCCAATCGGTGGCCATGTGCAGGATGCCGCCGACTTTCAGCTTGCTGCGCACCAGTTCCGCGAAGGAAGCCTGGACGATGCGGCGCTTGTGGTGACGTGCTTTGTGCCATGGGTCGGGGAAAAACAGCATCAGGCGGTCGAGGCTGTTGTCGGCAATGCAGCGGTTGAGCACTTCAATCGCGTCGCAGTCATAGACTCGCAGGTTGGTCAGGCCCTGGGTGAGCACGCCGTTGAGCAGCGCGCCGACACCTGGGCGATGCACTTCCACACCGATGAAGTCCTGCTCCGGCGCGGCGGCGGCCATTTCCAGCAGGGAGTGACCCATGCCGAAGCCGATTTCCAGGGAACGCGGGGCCGAGCGACCGAATACCTGGTCGTAGTCCACCGGCGCATCGGCCAGGGGCAGCACGAATAAAGGTGTGCCCTGCTCCAGGCCCTTCTGCTGGCCTTCGGTCATGCGGCCGGCGCGCATCACGAAGCTCTTGATGCGGCGGTGTTTGGAGTCGTCGGCAACGTCCACGGTGTTCGGCGTTTCGTTTGATTCAGTCATCAATGGCTCTTACTTGATCAGACCATCCAGCGGCGAAGAGGCGCTGGCGTAGAGTTTTTTCGGCATGCGCCCGGCGAGGTAAGCCAGACGGCCCGCGACGATAGCGTGTTTCATGGCTTCGGCCATCATGATCGGTTGCTGGGCATTGGCGATGGCCGAGTTCATCAGTACGGCTTCGCAGCCCAGCTCCATGGCGATAGTGGCGTCGGAGGCGGTGCCCACGCCGGCATCCACCAGCACCGGAATTTTCGCTTCTTCGAGGATGATCTGCAGGTTGTACGGGTTGCAGATCCCCAGGCCCGTGCCGATCAGCCCGGCCAGCGGCATCACGGCGATGCAGCCAATTTCGGCCAGTTGGCGGGCGATGATCGGGTCGTCGCTGGTGTAGACCATCACGTCGAAGCCTTCCTTGACCAGGGTCTCGGCGGCCTTGAGGGTTTCGATCACGTTGGGAAACAGGGTTTTCTGGTCGGCCAGCACTTCCAGCTTCACCAGGTTGTGGCCGTCCAGCAGCTCACGGGCCAGGCGGCAGGTGCGCACGGCTTCGATGGCGTCGTAGCAACCGGCGGTGTTGGGCAGGATGGTGTAGCGATCCGGCGGCAGGATATCCAGCAGGTTCGGTTCGCCCGGGTTCTGGCCGATATTGGTGCGGCGCACGGCAACAGTCACGATTTCGGCGCCCGAGGCTTCGATGGCCAGGCGGGTTTCTTCCATGTCGCGGTATTTGCCGGTGCCGACCAGCAGGCGGGACTGGTAGGTACGACCAGCCAGGACGAAGGGCTTGTCGCTACGAACGATGCTCATGGGAAATCCTCGTGATGGGGTGAGGTTCTGCAGAATGCGAGGTGGCGACTAGCCGCCGCCGATGGCGTGGACCACTTCGACCTGGTCACCGTCGGCGAGCGCAGTGGCGGCGTGCTGACTGCGCGGGACGATATCCTGATTGAGCTCCACTGCGACACGGCGTCCGGTCAGTTCCAGGCGGGTCAGCAGGACCTCGACGGAGGCGCCGTCGGGCAGTTCAAAGGGGTCGCCGTTCAACTGAATGCGCATGCCAGGGGCCGCCATCGTTTTTAGGGGCCAGCATTCTAGCGTGATTGGGACCTGAAGGTCAGCTCCAAGCGTCAAGCGGTCAGCTGCAGGCGCCACGCCACCAAACCGAGGAAGAACCAGCCAAGCAGAAACGCCAGCCCGCCGAACGGGGTGATGATGCCCAGCTTGCTGATGCCGGTCAGGGTCAACGCGTAGAGGCTGCCGGAGAACAGCAGGATGCCGACTACAAACGCGATGCCTGCCCAGGTCACCATGCGGCCGGGGATATGGGCGGCCAGCAGCGCCACACCGAACAGCGCCAGGGCGTGCACCAGCTGGTAGGTCACGCCGGTCTGGAAAATCGCCAGATACTCGGCGCTCAGGCGGTTTTTCAGGCCATGGGCAGCAAAGGCCCCCAGGGCCACACCGGTAAAGCCAAAAAAGGCAGCCAACATCAGAAAGCTACGCAGCATGTGGAACTCCAATCAGACGCATCGGGCAGGGTCTGTATAATGGCCCGCTCAACGGGTTCGGCCAAGCCATCTCTATGCTGCGTGTCCTCTTCAGTCGTTTTCTCAAAGTCGTGAAATGGTTTGCCATCGGCAGCGTTTTGCTGGTGCTGCTGTTGCGCGTCGTGCCGCCGCCGTTCACCGCGCTGATGGTGGAGCGCAAGGTCGAGTCGTGGTTCGACGGCGAACCCATTGACCTGCAACGCAGCTGGGTGCCGTGGGATGACATTTCCGACGACCTCAAGCTGGCGGTGATGGCCGGTGAAGACCAGCGCTTCCCGCAGCATTGGGGGTTCGATTTCGGCGCGATCCAGGCGGCCATCGTGCACAACGAGCGCGGTGGGTCGATTCGGGGGGCCAGCACGTTGAGCCAGCAGGTGTCGAAGAACCTGTTTCTGTGGTCTGGCCGCAGTTATCTGCGCAAGGGGCTGGAGGCCTGGTTTACCGGCCTGATCGAGGTGCTGTGGCCCAAGCAACGGATTCTTGAGGTGTACCTCAACAGCGTGGAGTGGGATGACGGTGTGTTTGGCGCAGAGGCGGCGGCGCGGCATCATTTTGGGGTGAGTGCCAAGGGGCTTTCGCGGCAGCGAGGCCAGCTATCTGGCGGCGGTGTTGCCCAACCCGCGGGTATGGAGTGCCAGCCATCCAACGGCGTATGTGGCGCGGCGGGCGGCGTGGATTCGTCAGCAGATGAATCAACTCGGCGGCGATGGCTACCTGCTCGAGCTGAACAACTCCCGCAAGGCACCCTGGTCCGACTGACACAACACCTAAACAAATGTGGGAGGGGCTTGCTCCCGATAGCGGTGGATCAGCCAGCTTGTCTGTAGCTGACCCACTGCTATCGGGAGTAAGCCCCCTCCCACATGTTTAAGCGGCGATCGACAGCTTCAGCTTGTTCATCGCGCTTTTCTCAAGCTGACGAATCCGCTCGGCCGACACGTTGTACTTCTGCGCCAGGTCGTGCAGCGTGGCTTTTTCTTCCGCCAGCCAGCGCTGGTAAAGGATGTCACGGCTGCGGTCGTCCAGCACTTCCAGCGCTTCGTGCAGGTTGTGATTGGCGTTGTCGCTCCAGTCGGCGTCTTCCAGTTGACGCGCCGGGTCGTACCGGTGGTCTTCCAGGTAGTTGGCCGGCGACTGGAAAGCGCTGTCGTCGTCCGCTTCGGCGGCCGGGTCGAAGGCCATGTCATGGCCCGTCAAGCGGCTTTCCATCTCGCGCACTTCACGGGGCTCCACACCAAGGCTTTCGGCCACGCGGTGGACTTCCTCGTTGTTCAGCCACGCCAGGCGCTTTTTCTGGCTGCGCAGGTTGAAGAACAGCTTGCGCTGGGCCTTGGTGGTCGCGACTTTCACGATGCGCCAGTTGCGCAGGATGAACTCGTGGATTTCCGCCTTGATCCAGTGCACGGCAAACGACACCAGGCGCACACCCATTTCGGGGTTGAAACGCTTGACCGCTTTCATCAGGCCCACATTGCCTTCCTGAATCAGGTCAGCCTGGGCCAGCCCGTAGCCGCTATAGCTGCGGGCGATATGTACGACAAAACGCAGGTGGGCGAGCACCATCTGCCGAGCCGCCCCCAAATCCTGCTCATAGTAGAGACTCTCGGCCAGTTCACGCTCCTGCTCGGGCGTCAGCAATGGAATGCTGTTGACCGTGTGCACATAGGCTTCCAGGTTTCCACCCGGAACCAGGGCATACGCAGGTTGCAAAGAAGTGGTCATACGAAAAAACCTCCGACTCACATAACTCGTGCCGTTCAGCACTGCGAAAATTGACCGGGGAACCGTAGGACAAGTTCCCTAAACCGCTGATACGGTCAATAGAAACGAAACCACATTAATCCGGCATTAACTACTTGGGCGCCAGCTCACGTAAATGCCGCGCCACGGCAATCCAGGCACCGATATAACCCAACAATACCGCGCCAAGCAAGAGCGAAAGGCCATCGGCCACCGGCACGCCGGCCAGGGCAAAATCACTGCCGTACAAGCCGGCAAGCCCTGTTACCGCGTCGTTCAGCCAGTCCAGGCCAAAAGCCAGCACGCCCCAGGACAAAAACCCGGCACCCAGGCCATAAAGCGCGCCCATGTACAGAAAAGGACGACGCACATAGCTGTCTGTGCCGCCAACCAGTTTAATCACTTCTATCTCGGTACGACGGTTTTCAATATGAAGACGAATGGTATTGCCTATCACCAAAAGTAATGCAGACACCAACAACACCGTCAAACCGAACACAAAGCGGTCACCCAGCTTGAGGATCGCGGCCAGCCGCTCTACCCACACCAGATCAAGTTGCGCCTGTTGCACCTTGGGCATCTGCGCCAGTTTCTGGCGCAGGGCCTCCAGGGTCGGCTTGTCGACTTCATCGGGCGTCACCAGCACCACGCCCGGCAGCGGGTTCTGCGGCAGTTCCTTGAGCGCCTCGCCCAGGCCGGACTGCTGCTGGAATTCTTCAAGGGCCTGGTCGCGGCTGACGTACTCGGCATCCGCCACGCCCGGCATGTTCTTGATTTCATCGCGCAACGCCTCACCCTGCTGGGTGCTGGCATCCAGGTTCAGGTACAGCGAAATCTGCGCCGCACGCTGCCAGGAACCGCCCAGGCGCTCCACGTTGTTGAGCAGCAGCGACAAGCCCATCGGCAGGCTGAGGGCCACGGCCATCACCAGGCAGGTAAAAAAGCTGCCGACCGGCTGCTTGCCCAGCCGACGCAGGCTGTCGAGCAGGCTGGCGCGATGGCTTTCGATCCAGGCGTGCAGCAGGGTGCTGAAGTCCGGGCCGTCATCGTCGTCGCGTTTTTTCTTGCTCGGTTGCGGATCGGCCGGTTTCGGCGCCACGCGTTCGGATACTTTTGGACTGCGTGTAGCACTCATACGCCTGCCTCCCCGTCACCAATCAGGCGACCGCGTTGCAACGTAAGCATGCGGTGGCGCATGCGCGCGATCAGCGCCAGGTCATGGCTGGCGATCAGCACGCTGGTGCCCAGGCGGTTGATGTCTTCGAACACGCCCATGATCTCGGCCGCCAGACGCGGGTCGAGGTTGCCGGTGGGTTCGTCCGCCAGCAGCAGGGCCGGGCGGTGCACAATGGCGCGGGCGATGCCGACGCGCTGTTGCTGACCGGTAGAGAGGTCGCCGGGGTAAAGGTCGGTTTTATCCGATAGCGCCACGCGCTCTAGGGCCGAATCCACGCGCTTGATGATCTCGGCCTTGGACAGCCCGAGAATCTGCAATGGCAACGCAACGTTGTTGAACACCGTGCGATCGAACAGCAACTGGTGATTCTGGAACACCACGCCGATCTGGCGGCGCAGAAACGGGATCTGCGCATTGCTGATGGTGGCCAGGTCCTGGCCGGTCAGCAGCAGTTTGCCGGTGGTCGGGCGCTCCATGGCCAGCAGCAGACGCAACAACGTACTTTTGCCGGCACCGGAGTGACCGGTAACGAAAAGGAACTCGCCGCGCCGCACCCGAAAGCTCAGCTCATGCAAGCCCACATGCCCGTTGGCATAGCGTTTACCGACTTGCTCGAATCGAATCATGAACGCTCCCGCTCGGCAAACAGTGCCTGTACAAAGGGTTCGGCTTCAAAGGTGCGCAGGTCGTCGATGCCCTCACCGACGCCGATATAACGAATCGGCAACCCGAACTGCTTGGCCAGGGCAAAGATCACACCGCCCTTGGCCGTGCCGTCGAGCTTGGTCAGGGCCAGGCCGGTCAGTTGCACCGTCTGGTTGAATTGCTTGGCCTGGCTGATGGCGTTCTGACCGGTCCCGGCGTCGAGCACCAGCAGCACTTCATGGGGGGCGTCGGCATCCAGCTTGCCGATCACGCGGCGCACCTTCTTCAGCTCTTCCATCAGGTTGTCTTTGGTGTGCAGGCGACCGGCGGTGTCGGCGATCAATACGTCGATATTGCGCGCCTTGGCGGCCTGCACAGCGTCGAAGATCACCGAGGCGGAATCGGCGCCAGTGTGCTGGGCGATCACCGGGATCTTGTTGCGCTCGCCCCACACCTGCAACTGCTCCACCGCAGCGGCGCGGAAGGTGTCACCAGCGGCCAGCATGACTTTCTTGCCTTCGAGCTGCAGCTTCTTGGCCAGCTTGCCGATGGTGGTGGTCTTGCCGGCGCCATTGACGCCCACCACTAGGATCACGAACGGTTTGTTCGGGGTGATCACCAGCGGCGCTTCCACGGGCTTGAGCATCCCGGCCAGTTCGGCCTGCAAGGACTTGTACAGCGCGTCGGCGTCGGTAAGTTGCTTGCGCGCGACCTTCTGGGTCAGGCTCTGGATGATTACCGCTGTGGCTTCGACGCCCACGTCGGCGGTGAGCAGACGGGTTTCGATGTCTTCCAGCAGTTCGTCATCGATGGTCTTGCGACCCAGGAACAGGCTGGCCATGCCTTCGCCGATGCTGGCGCTGGTCTTGCTCAGGCCTTGCTTGAGGCGGGCGAAAAAGCCGGTCTTGCCGGCTTCGACAGCGACGGGTTCCGGCTCGATGACTGCAGGCACGGCGGCGTCGAAGACGGGCGCAGGCTCAGGTACCGGTTCAGCCACCACGGGAATCGGCGGCGCAACGTGCTCAGCGAGCACGTCTTCAACCAGCGCCACAGGCTCTTCGGCCACGGGCAATTCGGGCCACGGCTCGGGTTCAGGTTCCGGCTCGGGTTCAGGTTCCGGCTCTGGTTCCGGCGCCACCTCGGCCACCGGCTGCAACACCGGCTCAACGATAGGCAACACCACCGGCGCCGGCGTCTGGGCAACCGGCTCGGCTTCTACTATAGGTTCGGGGATCGGTTCAGCTTGAACCTGCGGCTGCGGTTCGACGGTATCCTGCGGTTTCTTACGCAGCCAGCCGAACAGGCCTTTCTTCTCGCCAGCCGCAGCTGGGGTCTTCTTGTCGTCGTTGGAACCAAACATGGAGACGGCTATCTCAAGGTAGCGATGCGCCAGGGGGCACGTCGGTAAATAAAATTCGATGCGTAACAGACTGTTTTTCAGCCAGCTCGTTCATGCGCAACATTTTGTAAGGCCTAAATAGGGCCTTAACGGGACCGCCGCAGTGGCCGTCCGCAAATCCGATCAGTATCCTAGCACCTCCTCGCCCGCCGACGCTAAGACCAAGCGGGCAGCCCAACAGGTTTAAAAACGAATGAATGCTCTAGCCCGCCGCGCCGCAGGCCTGCTGTTCGGTACAGTTTGTCTGCCTCTTTCAGCTTTGGCTGCCGATCCACAACCCACCCATGAATTCACCCTCGACAACGGCCTCAAAGTGGTCGTGCGCGAAGATCATCGTGCGCCGGTGGTGGTTTCCCAGGTCTGGTACAAGGTTGGCTCGAGCTACGAAACCCCCGGCCAGACCGGTTTGTCCCACGCCCTGGAGCACATGATGTTCAAGGGCAGCGCCAAAGTGGGTCCGGGCGAAGCTTCGCTGATCCTGCGCGACCTGGGCGCTGAAGAAAATGCGTTCACCAGCGATGACTACACCGCGTATTACCAGGTGCTGGCCCGCGATCGCCTGGGCGTCGCCTTCGAGCTGGAGGCCGACCGCATGGCCAGCCTGCGCCTGCCGGCCGACGAGTTCAGCCGCGAGATCGAGGTCATCAAGGAAGAACGCCGCCTGCGCACCGACGACAACCCGATGTCCAAGGCCTTCGAGCGCTTCAAGGCCATGGCTTTTCCGGCCAGCGGCTACCACACGCCGACTATCGGCTGGATGGCCGACCTGGACCGCATGAAGGTTGAGGAACTGCGCCACTGGTACCAGTCCTGGTACGTGCCCAACAACGCCACGCTGGTGGTGGTCGGCGACGTGACCCCGGACGAGGTGAAGACTCTGGCCCAGCGCTACTTCGGCCCGATCCCCAAGCGTGACGTGCCCCCGGCCAAGATCCCCATGGAATTGGCCGAACCCGGCGAGCGCCTGCTGACCCTGCGCGTGCAGACCCAACTGCCCAGCGTGTTCCTCGGCTTCAACGTGCCAGGCCTTGCCACTGCCGAAGACAAGCGCTCGGTGCAGGCCCTGCGCCTGATCTCGGCTCTGCTCGACGGCGGCTACAGCGCGCGTATCTCGGAACAACTGGAGCGTGGTGAAGAGCTGGTGTCCGCCGCTTCCACCCGCTACGACGCCTACAGCCGTGGCGACACCCTGTTCATCCTTTCGGCCACTCCCAACCAGCAGAAGAAAAAGACCATTGCCCAAGCCGAAGCCGGCCTGTGGCGGCTGCTGGAAGACTTGAAAGCCAAGCCACCGACCGCCGAAGAGCTGGAGCGTATTCGCGCCCAGGTCATCGCCGGGCTGGTGTACCAACGAGACTCCATCACCAGCCAGGCCACGTCCATTGGCTCCCTGGAAACCGTGGGCCTGTCCTGGCAGCTCATGGACACCGAGCTTGCCGACCTGCAAAGCGTGACCCCGCAAGACATCCAGAAGGCTGCACGCACCTATTTCACCCGCGAACGTCTGAGCGTCGCCCATATTCTGCCCGAGGAGACCGCTCATGAGTGATCGCAAAAGCCTGATCCTGCCCGGCCTGATCGCCGTCACGCTGGTGGCGGCCAGTGCCGTGTACTTCCTGCGCCCGAGTGAATCGGTGGCCAGCCCGGCGCTGGAAAAAGCCCAGTCCGCCAGCAAACTGCAGTCGCTGGCCGAGCTGGACGGCAATGCGCCGACCAATCGCAAGCTCGACGTGCAAAGCTGGACCACCGCCGAAGGCGCCAAGGTGCTGTTCGTCGAAGCCCATGAACTGCCGATGTTCGACATACGCATCCTGTTCGCTGCCGGCAGCAGTCAGGACGGCGACGTGCCGGGCCTGGCGCTGATGACCAACGCCATGCTCAACGAAGGCGTGCCGGGCAAGGACGTCAGCCAGATCGCCAGCGGCTTTGAAGGCCTGGGCGCCGACTTTGGCAATGGCGCCTACCGCGACATGGCGCTGGTGTCCCTGCGCAGCCTGAGCGCCAGCGACAAGCGCGATGCGGCGCTGGCGCTGTTCGACGACGTGATCGGCAAGCCGACCTTCCCCGCCGATTCCCTGGCGCGGATCAAGAACCAGATCCTCGCCGGCTTCGAATACGAGAAGCAGAATCCCGCCAAACTGGCGAGTCTTGAGCTGTTCAAGCGCCTGTATGGCGACCACCCTTACGCGCATCCGAGCGAAGGCAACCCCGACAGCGTGCCGAAGATCAGCCAGGCGCAATTGCAGGCGTTCCATGCCAAGGCCTATGCGGCGGGCAACGCAGTGATTGCAGTGGTGGGCGACATGACCCGTGCCGAAGCCGAGGCCATGACCGCCAAGGTGTCTGCCTCGCTGCCCAAGGGCCCGGCGCTGGCAAAGATTGCCCAGCCGACCGAGCCGAAGGCGGGCCTGAGCCATATCGAGTTTCCGTCCAAGCAGACGCACCTGCTGTTCGCGCAGTTGGGCATCGACCGGGCCGACCCGGACTACGCGGCCTTGTCCCTGGGCAACCAGATCCTCGGTGGCGGTGGCTTTGGCACACGCCTGATGAGCGAAGTACGCGAGAAACGCGGCCTCACTTACGGCGTGTACTCGGGCTTCTCGCCGATGCAGGTGCGCGGTCCGTTCATGATCAACCTGCAGACCCGCGCCGAAATGAGCGGCGGCACCCTGCGCCTGGTCGAGCAGGTGCTGGCTGATTACCTGAAGACCGGCCCGACGCAAAAGGAGCTAGATGACGCCAAGCGCCAACTGGCCGGCAGCTTCCCGCTGTCCACCGCGAGCAACGCCGATATCGTCGGCCAGCTGGGCGCCATGGGTTTCTACAACCTGCCGCTGAGCTATCTGGAAGATTTCATGAAACAATCCCAGGCCCTGACCGTAGAGCAAGTCAAGGCGGCCATGAACAAACACTTGAGCGCCGACAAGATGGTCATCGTGACCGCCGGCCCGACGATTGCGCAAAAGCCACTACCGCCCCCCACTGATAAACCCGCCGAGCAGCCGCTCGGGGTTCCGGAGCATTAATGGCCAGTTCATCTCGCCCGAAAAAACCTGTCCACAACGTGCATAACGGTGTGGGCCAACTGCGCATCATTGGTGGTGAATGGGGCAGCCGCAAGCTGAGCTTCCCCGACGTCGTGGGCCTGCGCCCGACGCCCGACCGCGTGCGTGAAACCCTGTTCAACTGGCTTGCGCCGTACATCGCAGGCGCCAGCGTGCTGGACCCGTTTGCCGGCAGCGGCGCGCTGTTTCTGGAGGCGCTCTCCCGTGGCGCGTCCCGGGCCCAGGCGCTGGACGCGAGCAACGTGGCGGTCTCCAGCCTCAAGGAACACCTGGGCACCCTGCGCTGCACCAACGGCCAGGTGCAGACCGCCGATGCGCTGCGCTACCTGGAAACCCAGGTGGCCAGCGAATACGACGTGGTGTTCCTCGACCCGCCGTTCAACCAGAACCTGCTGCCGACGGTGTGCACGCTGCTCGAAGATCGCCAATGGCTGGCGCCGGATGCGTGGGTCTACACCGAGAGCGAAACCGCACCGTCCACCCTCGGCCTGCCGGGCAGTTGGCGCTTGCACCGGGAGCAGAAGTCCGGCCGGGTGTATTACGCGTTGTGGCATCGTTTGGTCGAAAGCGCCGTCTGAGCAGGCGGTTTCTTTTTGTGGCTGGTGGGCTTGCCCTGACGAGCGGGCTGTTATGGCACAGTAAGCCGGTTCGCCACAAAAAGAGAGTGCAATGACTCCCTCCACCGACCTGTTCAAACCCGCTTTCGGCCTCGGCAACCCCCACCTGCAAACCTTGTGGGGGCCGTTATGGCGCCCCACTACGCACCTCGAACGCCAACGCGAGCGCCTGTGGCTGGACGACGGTGATTTTCTCGATATTGACTGGCACGGACCTCACGACGCCAAGGCACCGCTGGTGCTGGTATTGCACGGGCTAACCGGTTCGTCCAACTCGCCCTACGTCGCCGGTCTGCAAAAGGTCCTCGCCGCCCAGGGCTGGGCCAGTGCCGCGCTGAACTGGCGCGGCTGTTCCGGCGAGCCGAACCTGTTGGCGCGCAGCTATCACTCCGGGGCCAGCGAGGATCTGGCGGCAGCGATTGCCCATCTGCAGGCCAAGCGGCCGTTGGCGCCGCTGTACGCGGTGGGCTATTCGCTGGGCGGCAATGTGCTACTCAAGCACTTGGGCGAAACCGGCGCGGCGTCAGGGTTGCAAGGCGCGGCGGCGGTGTCGGTGCCGTTTCGCCTGGACCAGTGCGCCGACCGCATCGGCCTGGGTTTTTCGCGGGTCTATCAGAAGCACTTCATGCGCGAAATGCTGGCGTATATCCGCGTCAAGCAAAGCCGCTTCACGCAGGATGGCCGCACGGACGGCCTGAAAACCCTGGAAGCCCTGGGCTCCCTGGAAAAGATGCGCACGTTCTGGGACTTCGATGGACGGGTGACTGCGCCGCTGCATGGTTTCATCAGTGCCGAGGATTACTACCGCAAGGCGTCGAGTCGCTATTACCTGGACGGTATTCGAACGCCAACTCTGATTATCCAGGCGGCGGACGATCCGTTCGTGTTTGCCCATAGCCTGCCCGAGGCCAGCGAGTTATCGGATTGCACCGAGTTCGAGTTGCTGGTCAAGGGCGGGCATGTGGGCTTCGTGGACGGTTCGCTCAAGCGCCCGACCTATTACCTCGAACGCCGCATCCCCCAATGGCTGCTCACACAGCAGAAATAATGTGGGAGCAAGCCCCCTCCCACAATTGATTGGGTTTACAGACCAGGCGCTCAGTCGCCCGTGGCAATCGCCCGCGCAGGATCCGTGATCCACTCACTCCACGACCCCGCATACAACTTGCCCAACGGGTAACCCGCCAGACCCAGGGCGAACAGGTTATGGCAGGCGGTGACGCCGGAACCGCAATACGCCACCAGTTCCTTGGGCGACCGCCCCTGCAACTGCGCGGCAAACCGCTGCTTGAGCTGCTCGACCGGCAGAAACCGCCCATCACTGCCCAGGTTCTCGTTGAATGCCGCGCACTGTGCCCCGGGAATGTGCCCGGCAATCGGGTCGATGGGCTCAACGTCGCCACGAAAACGCGCCGGGGCTCGCGCATCGATCAGGGTCAGGCTCGGCTGGCCCAGGCGGTTTTGCAGATGCTCGGCATCCAGCACCAGGCCATGATCGGGCGTGCCGGTAAAGTCGCCCGGCTCGATCACCGGCGCGTCCAGGCTCAAGGGGAAACCGGCGGCATGCCAGGCCTTCAAGCCACCGTCCAGGATAAACACACCGTCCCGCTTGCCCAGCCACACCAGCAACCACCAGGCGCGGGCGGCAAAGGCGCCAGGGCCATCGTCATACAGCACCACCTCGGTGTCGGCACTGATGCCCCACGCGCGAAGTTGTTCGGCGAGGGTCTGCGCCTGCGGCAGTGGGTGACGCCCAGTCACGCCTTTGGTGACAGGACCGCTCAGATGGCGCTCAAGGTCAGCATATTGCGCGCCCTCAATATGCCCTTCGGCATAGCTGCAACGCCCGTAATCCGGGTCTTCCAGGGCAAATCGGCAATCGAGGATCACCAACGCGCCACGCGTTTGGCGCTCGGCCAGGTGCTGGGGGCTGATCAGTTGGGCAAGCGGCATGACAGACTCCTAAATAGATTCGGGAAAGGTCTACTTCACTTCATCCAGCGCCTGATTCAACGGCACGTAAAACTCCTTGAACAGCCCATCCACCGCTTCTTTGGCCTGGGGCGTGACAAACCCCGCCTCCAGCACCAGCACCTGATACACCCCGCGCTTGATCGCTTCGGCACTCAAATGGGTGGAGTTTTCGTTGGTGGTGCACAAAAAGCGCACCCAGGAGGTGAGGATGATCCAGGCGTTGAGGGTCAGGGCTTCGGTCTGGATCGGGTCCATATTGAGAATGCCGGCATCGACAAACCCCTGATAGATGGCCCCGCCCTGGATCAGGCAGCGCTGGGAAAACCGCCGGTAGCCGGTGGCCATTTCGGGGTCGCTTTCCAGCAGGTGTTCGAGGTCGCGATGCAGGAACCGGTAGCGCCACATGCCGGCCAGCACGGCCTGCAGGTAGAAACGCTTATCTTCCACACGCATCGCGCGGCCCTGGGGCGGGCGCAGGAAACTGTCCACCAGCGCTTCGTATTCGCGGAACAGCACGGCGATGATCGCCTGCTTGTTGGGGAAGTGGTAGTACAGGTTACCCGGCGAAATTTCCATATGGGCGGCGATGTGGTTAGTGCTGACACTGCGCTCGCCCTGCTGATTAAAAAGCTCCAGGCTGGTGTGCACAATGCGTTCGCTGGTCTTTACTCGTGGTGCCATGGGGGATCAGCTTCCATACACGGAATGGGGCATCTTACGGCCTAACCGTGCCGGGATAAATCCGCATAGGGCTGCAATGTTATTTGACAATTTAGAGCAATGACTCTAAAAATCCAGGCAGACCAATAACAATCGGGGCTGCACCATGTCTGCCACTGTTGCTTACCTGCAGGACTCCCAGGCGCTGGATGAGCTTCAGCCGCTGTTCGACGCCCAGCGCCGCGCCTACGCCGCCAACCCGATGCCACCTGCCGCGCAGCGCCAGCAATGGCTCAAGGCCTTGCGCGAATTGCTCAGCGCCGAACGCCAGGCGTTGATCCGCGCGATCAGCGAGGATTTCAGCCACCGCAGCGCAGACGAAACCCTGTTCGCCGAGCTGATGCCGAGCCTGCATGGCATCCACTACGCCAGCAAACATCTCAAGGGCTGGATGAAACCGTCGCGCCGCGCCGTAGGCATTGCCTTCCAGCCCGCCTCAGCCAAAGTCATCTACCAACCGCTCGGCGTGGTCGGGGTGATCGTGCCCTGGAATTACCCGCTGTACCTGGCCATCGGCCCGCTGGTCGGAGCGCTGGCGGCCGGTAATCGGGTGATGTTGAAGCTCAGCGAGTCCACCCCCGCCACCGGCGAGCTGCTCAAAACGCTGCTGGCGAAGATCTTCCCCGAAGACCTGGTGTGCGTGGTGCTGGGCGAAGCCGACGTGGGCGTGGCGTTTTCCAGGCTGCGTTTCGATCACCTGCTGTTCACTGGCGCCACCAGCATCGGCAAGCATGTGATGCGCGCGGCCGCCGAGCACCTCACGCCAGTCACGCTGGAGCTGGGCGGCAAGTCGCCGGCGATTGTCTCCGCCGATGTGCCGCTCAAGGATGCCGCCGAGCGCATCGCTTTTGGCAAAGCCTTGAATGCCGGACAAACCTGTGTGGCGCCGGACTACGTGCTGGTGCCGGAACACCGTGTGGACGCTTTCGTGGAGGCCTACGGCAAGGCGGTTCGCGGGTTCTATCCGACGCTGCTCGACAACCCGGACTACACCGCGATCATCAACGAACGACAGCTGGCGCGGCTCAATGCCTATATCAAAGACGCCACCGACAAGGGCGCCACGCTAGTCCCACTGTACGACCAGAGCCAGGCACGGCGCATGGCCCACAGCCTGCTGCTGAATGTCAGCGACGACATGACCGTAATGCAGGACGAAATCTTCGGCCCGGTGCTGCCTGTCGTGCCCTATCGCGACATCGACCAGGCCTTTGCCTACATCAACCAACGCCCTCGCCCGCTGGCGCTGTATTACTTCGGCTACAACAAGCGCGAACAAGACCGAGTGCTGCACGAAACCCATTCGGGCGGCGTCTGCCTGAACGACACCCTGCTGCACGTGGCCCAGGACGACCTGCCGTTTGGCGGCATCGGCCCATCGGGCATGGGCCACTACCACGGCCACGAAGGCTTTCTCACCTTCAGCAAAGCCAAGGGTGTGTTGGTCAAGCAACGCCTGAACGCGGCGAAGCTGATCTACCCGCCCTACGGCAAATCGATCCAGAAGCTTATTCAGAAGCTGTTTGTTCGCTGATTCCGCCACCCACGGGACAACAATAACAATGAACCCCAGCCTGACTGATTCCCCTGCGCTGTCACGGCGCGGCATCCTGAAAATCGGCCTGTGCGCCAGTGCTTTCCTGGCTACCGCAGGGCTAGGCGCCAGCCTCAGCGGCTGCTCCGCCAGCACCCCGGCCAGCGGCTTTGCGATGCTGCGCAGCAGCGACATGCCATTTTTGCGGGCGGTGATGCCGGTGTTGCTCGACGGTGTCGCCAGCGCCCAGGAGGTCGCCGCCGGGATTGAAGACGCGCTCAAAAAGCTCGATTACAGCCTGCAATACCTGTCGCCTGAGATGTTCAAGCTCACCCAGCAGTTGTTCGACGTCTTGGGCATGGGCATTACCCGCGGCCCGCTGACCGGCATCTGGGGCAGCTGGGAAAACGCCAGCAGCGAGCAGATCCGTCACTTCCTGCTGCGTTGGGAGAACAGCTACCTCAACCTGCTGCGCATGGGTCAGGGCTCGTTGCTCAAGCTGGTGATCATGGCCTGGTATTTCCGTCCGGCGTCCTGGGCCCATTGCGGCTACCCCGGCCCGCCTCACATCTGACAGTGACTGCAACTTCGCACAACAAAAACAAGAGTGCCCACCTATGCCCGTACCCGATCTGTTCCGCGACGGCCTGGCCCGTGGCTGGAAAACCCACAACGGCGCCGCCCTCGACCATGACCTGACCCTGGAAGCCGACGTCGCGATCATCGGCAGCGGCGCCGGTGGCGGCACCACCGCCGAGATCCTCAGCGCCGCCGGTTACAAGGTGCTGCTGATCGAGGAAGGCCCACTCAAGACCAGCAGCGACTTTAAGCTGCTGGAGGACGAGGCCTACGCCAGCCTGTATCAGGAAGGCATCGGACGCATGAGCAAGGACGGCGCCATCACCATCCTGCAAGGTCGGGCCGTGGGCGGCACCACGCTGATCAATTGGACCTCCAGCTTTCGCACGCCGGACGCCACCCTCGCCCACTGGGCCAGCGAATACGCGGTGACGGGCCACAGCAGCACCGAGATGGCACCCTGGTTCGAAAAAATGGAGCAGCGCCTGGGCATTGCGCCCTGGGCACTGCCGCCGAACGCCAACAACGATGTGATCCGCAAGGGCTGTGAAAAACTCGGCTACAGCTGGCACGTGATCCCGCGCAACGTGCGTGGTTGTTTCAACCTGGGCTACTGCGGCATGGGCTGCCCGGTGAATGCCAAGCAGTCGATGCTGGTGACCACCATTCCCTCCACCCTGGAGCAAGGCGGCGAGTTGCTCTACCTCGCTCGCGCCGAGCAGTTCAACTACAGCGGCGATGCCATCAGCAGCCTGGCATGCGTGGCCATGGACGAGCGTTGCGTGGCGCCGACCGGGCGCAGGATCACGGTGAAAGCCAGGCATTACGTGCTGTCCGGCGGCGGCATCAACAGCCCGGCACTGCTGATGCGCTCCAACGCGCCGGACCCGCATTCGCGGCTCGGCAAGCGCACCTTTCTGCACCTGGTGAACTTCTCTGCGGGGCTATTTGATGAGGTGATCAACCCGTTCTACGGCGCGCCGCAGTCGATTTATTCAGACCATTTCCAATGGCAGGACGGCGTTACCGGCAAAATGTCCTACAAACTGGAAGCGCCACCCCTGCACCCCGGATTGGCCAGCACACTGTTTGGCGGCTACGGCAGCGCGAACGCGTTGGACATGGGCCAGTTACCCAACACCCACGCCATGCTTGCGCTGTTGCGCGACGGGTTTCACCCCGACAGCCCGGGAGGCACCGTCGGTTTACGCGGTGATGGCACGCCGGTGCTCGACTATCAGGTGTCGCCCTATGCCTGGGACGGCCTGCGCCGCGCGTTTCACAGCATGGCCGAGATTCAGTTCGCGGCGGGCGCCAGGTCGGTCAAGCCGCTGCACCATGACGCGCGCTACGTGAACAGCCTGGCCGACGCCCGCCGCATGATTGACGAATTGAGCCTGGAACTGCACCGGACAACCCTGGGCAGCGCCCATGTGATGGGCGGGTGTGCCATGGGCGAAGACCCGAAAAACGCGGTGGCCGACAGCCTCGGACGCCATCACCAGTTGTGCAATCTGTCGATCCACGATGGCTCGCTGTTCCCCACCAGCATTGGCGCCAACCCGCAATTATCGGTGTACGGCTTGAGCGCCAAACTGGCGACGGCGTTGGCCGAACGTCTGAAAACGGCATGAAAAAACCGCCGATCAGCGGTATGTATCTACATAAGTCGACTTTCCCGACCGGGATGGCTGCGATACCATCCGGTTCCCCAACGGACTCCGCCAGGACGACGCGATGAACCGAGTGTTGTATCCAGGAACCTTCGACCCGATTACCAAAGGCCATGGCGATCTGGTCGAGCGCGCCTCTCGCCTGTTCGACCATGTGATCATCGCGGTCGCTGCCAGCCCCAAGAAAAACCCGCTGTTTCCCCTGGAGCAGCGCGTGGAACTGGCGCGTGAGGTCACCCGGCACCTGCCCAACGTCGAAGTGGTGGGCTTTTCGACGTTACTGGCGCATTTCGCCAAGGAGCAGAACGCCAATGTGTTCCTGCGTGGCCTGCGCGCGGTGTCGGATTTCGAATACGAATTCCAGCTGGCCAACATGAACCGCCAACTGGCACCGGACGTCGAGAGCCTGTTCCTCACGCCTTCGGAGCGTTACTCGTTCATTTCGTCGACGCTGGTGCGGGAAATCGCCGCGCTGGGCGGAGATATCACCAAGTTCGTTCACCCCGCCGTGGCGGATGCGCTGACACTGCGCTTCAAGAAGTAAGGGTTGCCAGGCGTCTCTCGCCTATTGCCGCAGGTCATGTGCGCTCGCACTGCGGGCGCCAATGCGGCACAATTGCGCGCATTAGTCGTTTTCAGTTGCCTTGGCTGACAGCTCTGGCAGGAGTTTCCATGTCCCTGATCATCACCGACGATTGCATCAATTGCGACGTCTGCGAACCCGAGTGCCCGAACGCTGCGATTTCCCAGGGCGAAGAGATCTACGTGATCGACCCCAACCTGTGCACCCAGTGTGTCGGCCACTACGACGAACCGCAGTGCCAGCAGGTGTGCCCGGTGGATTGCATTCCGCTGGATGAGGCCCACCCTGAAACTGAAGAGCAGTTGATGGAGAAGTACCGGTTGATTACCGGCAAGGCCTGAACAGTTGTGTTGCCCAGCAGGGCCTCATCGGGAGCAAACCCCCTCCCACACTGGACCGAGTTGAACACGATCCAATGTGGGAGGGGGCTTGCTCCCGATGGCCATCTCAGCCTTCACCCGGCAATCAGCGCTGACACCTGGGGCAAAACACACTCGCCCGCTGCCCCAACAGGACATTGCGCAACTCGATCCCGCACACCTTGCACGCCTCACCACCCCGGCCGTAGGCGAACAGTTCCTGCTGGAAATACCCCGGCTGCCCGTCACCGCCAATAAAGTCGCGCAACGTGGTGCCGCCGCGCTCGATGGCAGCCGCCAGCACCCGCTTGATCTCGATCGCCAGCTTCAAATAACGCGCCCGCGAAATACCGCCCGCCGCCCGACGCGGATCGATCCCCGCCGCAAACAGCGCTTCGGTCGCATAGATATTGCCCACGCCCACCACCACCGCGTTGTCCATGATGAACGGCTTGATCGCCATCGACCGCCCACGTGACATCTGGAACAGCCGCTCGCCGTCAAACAGGTCGGTCAACGGCTCCGGCCCCAGGCTCAGCAGCAACGCGTGGTTGTGCGGGTCCTGGCTCCAGAGCATGGCGCCGAAACGTCGCGGGTCGGTGTAGCGCAGCGCCAGGCCCGATTCCAGCTCGATATCCACATGCTCATGCTTGGCCGCCGGCAGCCCGATTTCAACCATGCGCAGGTTGCCCGACATGCCCAGATGGCTGATCAGCGTGCCCACTTCGGCATTGATCAACAGGTACTTGGCCCGCCGCTCCACGCCCACGATGCGCTGCCCGGACAGGCGCACATCCAGGTCCTCCGGGATCGGCCAGCGCAGGCGCCGTTCACGCACCACCACGCGACTGACGCGCTGGCCTTCCAGGTGCGGCGCAATCCCGCGACGGGTGGTTTCGACTTCGGGTAACTCGGGCATGTGTACCTCTTGGCTGACGGGTCAGTTCGCGCCCAGCTCGCGGATCGACAACTTCATGCTTTCAAAGTCGTAGTCCGACAGGCCGACGTAATCGAGCACCAGGTGACCAATGGCATTCCACTCATGGTCTTCTGCCTGACCGCCCAGCACGCGGTGAGAGGAACAGATGTGCTCGGCCATCTTCAGGATCGCCAGCAGGTTTTTAAGCTGCGGAGTGCGCGACGACTCATCGCTGAAAATCGCCAGGGCGTTATGGTGATTGGCGATGGCATCGGTCACATGCTCCGGCAAGCGCCAGGACTTGGCGGTGTAGTAGCCGACCACCGCATGGTTGGTGTTGAACGCGTTGTTCTCGGTGTCGACCACCCGACAGTCGGGGCCGGCATTGGCGTAGGCCTGCTCGAGCACCGTCATGTAGTCGGGGAAACGCTTGAGCATCAGCGGCACGCCGCAATCGTGAAACAAGCCCAGGGCATAGGCTTCATCGACGGTCTGCGAGCCGGTGCGCTTGGCCAGGGTGAGGCAGGTCATGGCCACGTCCTGGGCGGTGTCCCAAAAGCGATTGAGGGTGACGATGGTGTCATCGCTCATCTCGCCCTTGATCGACTGCGCATTGATCAGGTTGATGATCGAGCGGCTACCCAGCAGGTTCACCGCGCGCTGGATCGAAGCGATCTTGTTGCTCAGGCCGTAATACGGCGAGTTGACGATTTTCAGCAGCGCGCCGGACAAGCCAGGGTCCTGGGCGATCAACCGGGCAATGACGCCCAGGTCCGGATCGGGCATGTACTGCTCCATCTGCAAATCCACCATGATCTGCGGTTGGGGCGGTACGCTGATACCTTGCAGGGCCTGCTGGATCTGCTCGGCGGAAAGCTCTTGGGACATAAGTACACACTCTGGGCTAGGTGGCGATTCTAACCTCTAAGCAAACCTGACCGACACCTCAAAACCGGATCAAATATGGGAGCTGGCTTGCCTGCGATGGCATCAACGCCGTACGTCAGGTACACCGCAGCGCCTGCATCGCGAGCAAGCCCGCTCCCACATGTCCGGCGGCGGGGCGAGTTCCTACACAACACGGTATACTCCCGCTCTTTTTCCGGAGCGACGTCATGTCCCTGCCAAGCCTGCGTCTCAAAGCCAACGCCGATCGTCGTTTGCGCAACGGCCACCTGTGGGTCTACAGCAACGAAATCGATGTGGCCGCCACCCCACTCAACGGCTTCCAGGCGGGCGACCAGGCCATCCTCGAAGCGGCCGGCGGCAAGACCCTGGGCATTGTGGCCATGAGCCCGAACAACCTGATCTGCGCCCGCCTGCTGTCGCGCGACATCAAGCTGCCGCTGGACAAGTCGCTGCTGGTGCACCGCCTCAACGTCGCCCTGTCCCTGCGTGACCGCCTGTTCGACAAGCCGTTCTACCGCCTGGTCTACGGCGATTCCGACCTGCTGCCGGGCCTGGTGGTCGACCGTTTCGGCGACATTCTGGTGGTGCAGATCGCTTCCGCGACCATGGAAGCCCATAAGGACGACGTGATCGCCGCCCTCACCCAGGTGCTCAAGCCCAGCGGCATCCTGTTCAAGAACGACTCCGCCGCGCGCGACGCCGAAGGCCTCAACCGTTACGTCGAAACCGTGTTCGGCCTGGTGCCGGAGTGGGTCGCCCTGGAAGAGAACGGCGTGAAATTCGAAGCCCCGGTGATTCAGGGCCAGAAGACCGGCTGGTTCTACGATCACCGCATGAACCGCGCCCGCCTGGCCCCATACGCCAAAGGCAAACGCGTACTCGACCTGTACAGCTACATCGGCGGCTGGGGTGTGCAGGCTGCGGCGTTCGGCGCCAGTGAAGTGTTCTGCGTCGACGCCTCGTCCTTCGCCCTCGACGGCGTCGAGCGCAACGCCGCCCTGAACGGCGTTGCCGAGAAAATGACCTGCATCGAAGGCGACGTCTTTGAAGCGCTTAAAGAACTGAAAGCCAGCGAAGAACGCTTCGACGTGATCGTCGCCGACCCACCGGCCTTCATCAAACGCAAAAAAGACATGAAAAACGGCGAAGGCGCCTACCGCCGCCTGAACGAGCAAGCCATGCGCCTGCTCAGCAAGGACGGCATCCTGGTCAGCGCCTCGTGCTCTATGCACCTGCCGGAAGACGATCTGCAAAACATCCTCCTCACCAGCGCCCGCCACCTGGACCGCAACATCCAGATGCTCGAACGCGGCGGCCAGGGCCCGGACCACCCGGTGCACCCGGCGATTGTCGAGACGCGGTATATCAAGAGCATTACGTGCCGGTTGTTGCCTAATAGCTGATTGAAACCGAATCATCTGTAGGCGCGAGCTTGCTCGCGCCTACAGGCAGACGGCCATTCCCTCCAGCCGCCAGCGGTGTAGAATCGGCCCTATTCATCGCCAGTCATCCCCCGGCGGGTTTATGAGCTCAAGGCCCAGGCATGCGGCGATCCCGCAACGCGAGAGGCAACTTTTGCGCACGCAGCCATTTTCTGAGTGTGTCAGACGTCCATAGAAGCTCACTCCCCTCAAGAACCTGATTAGCCGCCCGGAGTGCTCCATGCCAGATTACCGCTCGAAAACATCCACCCATGGCCGCAACATGGCCGGCGCGCGCGCGCTGTGGCGTGCCACGGGGATGAAGGATGACGACTTCAAGAAGCCGATCATCGCGATTTCCAACTCGTTTACCCAGTTCGTGCCCGGCCACGTGCACCTCAAGGACCTGGGCCAACTGGTCGCCCGCGAGATCGAACGCGCCGGCGGCGTGGCCAAGGAATTCAACACCATCGCCGTGGACGACGGCATCGCCATGGGTCACGACGGCATGCTGTATTCGCTGCCGAGCCGCGAGATCATCGCCGACTCCGTCGAATACATGGTCAACGCCCACTGCGCCGACGCCATCGTGTGCATCTCCAACTGCGACAAGATCACCCCTGGCATGCTGATGGCTGCCCTGCGCCTCAACATTCCGGTGATCTTCGTGTCCGGCGGCCCGATGGAAGCCGGCAAGACCAAACTCGCCTCTCACGGCCTCGACCTGGTCGACGCCATGGTGATCGCCGCCGATTCCAGCGCTTCTGACGAGAAGGTTGCGGAATACGAGCGCAGCGCCTGCCCGACCTGCGGCTCATGCTCCGGCATGTTCACCGCCAACTCGATGAACTGCCTGGTCGAAGCCCTGGGCCTGGCCTTGCCGGGCAACGGTTCCACGCTGGCCACCCACAGCGACCGCGAGCAGTTGTTCCTGCAGGCCGGCCGTACCATCGTCGAGCTGTGCAAGCGTTACTACACCGAGAATGATGAGTCGGTATTGCCGCGCAATATCGCCAACTTCAAGGCGTTCGAAAACGCCATGACCCTGGATATCGCCATGGGCGGTTCCACCAACACCATCCTGCACTTGCTCGCCGCCGCTCAGGAAGCCGAGATCGATTTTGACCTGCGCGACATCGACCGTCTGTCCCGCCATGTGCCGCAGCTGTGCAAGGTCGCGCCGAACATCCAGAAGTACCACATGGAAGACGTGCACCGCGCCGGCGGGATCTTCTCGATCCTCGGTTCTTTGGCCCGTGGCGGCCTGCTGCACACCGACCTGCCGACCGTGCACAGCAAATCCCTGGCCGAAGGCATCGCCAAATGGGACATCACCCAGACGGACGACGAAGCGGTGCATCACTTCTTCAAGGCCGGCCCGGCGGGCATCCCCACCCAGACCGCGTTCAGCCAGTCGACCCGTTGGGACACCCTGGACGACGACCGTGAAAACGGCTGCATCCGCAGCGTCGAGCACGCCTATTCCCAGGAAGGCGGCCTGGCCGTGCTGTACGGCAACATCGCCGTCGACGGTTGCGTGGTGAAAACCGCCGGCGTGGATGAGTCGATCCATGTGTTCGAAGGTCGCGCCAGGATCTACGAAAGCCAGGACAGCTCGGTACGCGGCATCCTCGCTGACGAAGTGAAGGAAGGCGATATCGTGATCATCCGTTACGAAGGCCCGAAAGGCGGCCCGGGCATGCAGGAGATGCTCTACCCCACGTCCTATCTGAAATCCAAGGGTCTGGGCAAAGCCTGCGCCCTGCTCACCGACGGCCGTTTCTCCGGCGGCACCTCGGGCCTGTCCATCGGCCACGCTTCACCGGAAGCTGCTGCCGGCGGCGCAATTGGCCTGGTGCAGGATGGCGACAAGGTGCTGATCGACATTCCGAACCGCTCGATCAACCTGTTGGTCAGCGATGAAGAACTGGCGGCACGCCGGGTCGAGCAGGACAAGAAGGGCTGGAAGCCGGTGGAGAAGCGTCCGCGCAAAGTCACCACCGCCTTGAAGGCCTACGCGCTGTTGGCAACCAGTGCCGACAAGGGCGCGGTGCGTAACAAGGCGATGCTCGACGGCCTGTAAGCTCGCCCATAAAAATGCCCCGCCTGGTGCGGGGCATTTTTTTGTCTGGAGAAAATCCCCCGGGCAATGAGGATCAAAAATGTGGGGGGCTTGCTCCCTCCCACAGTTGCCTGTGTACACCCGGAGTTACTGAATCTCGTCGGGCTTGACGATCACCCAGTTCTTGTCCGCCGTCACCGGCAGCCCTTCCTTGGCCTGGGCAGCTGCGTGCTTGGCCATCATGCCATTCAGTTGGGTCATGTATTTGTCCTTGCGGTTGATCCACAGGTGGATGCCGCCCTTGGCCACGTCCACATCGTGGAACAGCATGTAGCCATCGCTGGTCGGTGTGTCGCCGCCGACGATCACCGGTTTTTTCCATTCGTCGATGTAGGTCAGGATTGCGGCGTGCTTGCCGGCCATCCAGGTCGCCGGGGTCCACAGGTAGGGGGTGAGTTCCAGGCCAAGGTTGGCCTTCTCGTCATACTTGCCGGCAGCGATCTGTTTGCGTGCGGTGGTCAGCTCGCCGGTCTTGCGGTCCTTGAGCAGGGTGCTCACGCCGATGACGTTTTCGGGTTTGACGTTGTAGCCGTACTTCGGATCGGCCGCAACCATGCGCACCAGCTCTTCGGACGCGGCAGTCATCACGTACACCTCAATGCCATTTTCCATCAGCTTGTTGTACAGCTCGGCCTGGTCGGTGAAGACCTTCGGCGGCTGCACCTCGGATTTCTTCACCACGTCGCCTTCGAAATAGCTGACCGGCACCGGTTTGCCGGACGCCATCAGCTCATCCACCTGCACCTTCAGCTCCTTGAGGGTGAAACCGGAGAACACCTGGGCCACCCACGGGTAGCAGACCATGTCGTCCACTTCGCACAGGCGATAGTAGTAACTGAACAGGCTTTCCTTGTGCTCGGCGGTGTCTTTGAACGGCATCAGCTTGAGCGAGGGGTCGAGACTGTCACGCGTAATCAGCCCCTTGTTTTCCATGAAAGGCAGCAGGGATTCTTCGAGGTCGTAGCGGTAGCTGGTGTTGTCCATGTCGAAGACCGCGTAGTTACCCTTGTTGGCGTTGGCCGCGATCATTTCATTCAGTTGCTTGGCGGCCGGCGCAGGCCAGTGTTTCAACTCGGTGGCGGCGAACGCCTGACTGGCGAGACCGAGGCAAAGTGCGGCAGCAAGAAGTTTCGGCGCGAGCTTCATAGGCGTGGGTTCCCTGAGTGAAAGACACCGACCCTAACAAATCCCTGTGACAGTTCCCATGTCGTGCACGACCGTACACATCGTGATTGCGGCAGGCACATACGCCTGAACGTCACATGCTTATTCCAAAAACGACAGTCACCATTCCATATCGGTATTAAATCAATATATTTCAAGGTGTTAGCCTTCCCGGTTCGCAATCGCAGGCTCTCGCGATTGGCTGCCTTCTCATTGGAGCTTCAATGAATCTGCCCCTGATCCTCAACTTGCTGG
Organism: Pseudomonas trivialis; assembly: GCF_036864995.1. Taxonomy (NCBI): domain Bacteria; kingdom Pseudomonadati; phylum Pseudomonadota; class Gammaproteobacteria; order Pseudomonadales; family Pseudomonadaceae; genus Pseudomonas; species Pseudomonas trivialis. Next base: position 5,144,537 of record NZ_CP142151.1, read on the forward strand.
TGTTCGTGGCCCTGCTGCTGGGCCTGGCACAAACCCGTCGCACGAACTGGAGCCTGGCGAAAAAGGTGCTGTTTGCCTTGGCGCTTGGCGTTGCGTTCGGTGTGGTATTGCACGCCATCTATGGCGCCGGGCACCCTGTGCTCAAGGCCTCGATCGGCTGGTTCGACCTGGTCGGCAACGGCTACGTGCAACTGCTGCAAATGATCGTGATCCCGCTGGTGTTCGCCTCGATCCTCAGTGCCGTGGCGCGCCTGCATAACGCTTCGTCCCTGGGCAAGATCAGCTTCCTGACCATCGGTACGCTGCTGTTCACCACGGCAATTGCGGCATTGATCGGCATCGGCCTGACCAACCTGTTCGGCCTTACCGCCGAAGGGCTGGTGGCCGGCACCCAGGAAATGGCGCGCCTGCAAGTGATCCAGAGTGATTACGCGGGCAAGGTCGCCGACCTGAATATCCCGCAATTGCTGTTGTCGTTCGTGCCGGCCAACCCGTTCGCCGACCTGGCCCGGGCCAAGCCGACGTCGATCATCAGCGTGGTAATTTTCGCCGCGTTCCTCGGGGTTGCCGCGCTGCAACTGCTCAAGGACGACGTGGAAAAAGGCCGCAAGGTCGTCAACGCCATCGACACCCTGCAAGCCTGGGTGATGCGCCTGGTGCGCTTGGTGATGAAACTGACGCCGTATGGTGTATTGGCGCTGATGACCAAGGTGGTCGCCAGCTCCAACCTGCAGGACATCATCAAGCTCGGCAGCTTCGTGGTGGTGTCGTACCTGGCCCTGGGCCTGATGTTTGTGGTGCACGGCCTGCTGCTGTCGCTGGTCGGGGTCAACCCGCTGCGGTTTTTCCGCAAGGTGTGGCCGGTGCTGACCTTTGCCTTCACCAGCCGCTCCAGCGCGGCGGCGATTCCGCTGAGCATTGAAGCGCAGACCCGTCGCCTGGGCATCCCGCAATCCATCGCCGGCTTTGCCGCCTCGTTCGGCGCGACCATCGGCCAGAACGGTTGCGCCGGTCTCTACCCGGCGATGCTGGCAGTAATGGTGGCGCCCACCGTGGGCATCAACCCGCTGGACCCGCTGTGGATCGCAACCCTGGTGGCGATTGTGACCTTGAGTTCGGCCGGTGTGGCCGGCGTGGGCGGCGGCGCGACCTTCGCCGCGTTGATCGTATTGCCCGCGATGGGCTTGCCGGTGTCACTGGTGGCGCTGCTGATTTCCGTGGAACCGCTGATCGACATGGGCCGCACGGCGCTGAACGTGAACGGCTCAATGACGGCCGGCGCGATTACCAGCCAGATCATGGGGCAGACGGATAAGGCCTTGCTGGAGGCCGATGAGCATTCGGAGTTAGCGCAGGCGTGATAAACCTGCTATTGCGGGCAAGCCAGCTCCCACATTGAACGAATTTGCAATTCAAAATGTGGGTGCTGGGTTGTCTGCGATGCTTTTAAGCCGTCGAAAAGTGTTTAGAACGAGGAGCCCAGTGTGGGCCGACCAGACAACTGAATTGCTAGTAGCCCATTTCTATCTCGGGTGACGGCTCAACCCCCTCCAGCACTCGCTCAGCCAGCAACTGTGCCACTTCAATCAACTGCGCAACACCCAGCGCACCGTCCCGCCGCGAACTGTCCAGTTCAAACGCAAAGTCGAGGGTCAGGGCGTGGACTGACGCCAGTGTTTCGGTGAGGTTGACCAGCAGGTCTTCGGTGGGGATACCGTCTTTCACGCTCAATAGCACGACGGGCACGTCGTTGCAGTCGAGCGGGGGATTGGGGGTGGGTTTGATCATTGCGAAGCTCCTTACGAAAGTGGAGCCGCCACTGATCGCCGCGACGCGATGGAGGGTGGCAGCTGCACGCAGGTTCGCGGACCGGTGAAGGAGCAACCCGGCATACCCAAAGGTATCCCGCGCACAGCCGCCATATCGCCGCACAGTAGACGATAAAAAAGCGTCTACTGAAAGTGAGAGGGTGCTATTGCTCCGTAGTAAGCCGGGCCGCGACGCCCGACCGCTTGCGCGGTGTGCGGTGTGCGGTGTGCGGTGTGCGGTGTGCGGTGTGCGGTGTGCGGAGACTAGGGGGCAGGCTTCCTAGGGGCAACCTCAAAACCTTGTCGGAAATTTCTGTTTCTACTAATACCTAGCCGAACGGTCAGTTGTCTGGTTTTCCAGCATTGAGCAGCATTTCCCTGGCGCCACCGAGGCGCGTCTGAAAGGGAAATGCTATGAAGCAAACCGCTACTGATACCCAACCTGCAACTTATCCATGTAGCTACGCCACACTCAGCCCCAAAACGCGCGTGGGTAGCGAGATCATGTCCGCTTATCGCGCAAAGAGCCTGATATGAGGCGCTACAACATCATGGTCGGCGCGAAGACTACCGCTGGCGGCGAAGTGATCAGCGGTTTGAAAGGCGCCACCTTCAACGGCCTGATGATCGCCAGGGAGGGTGACAGAGTTGCTTGTCCGGCATGCGGCACTGAAGGTGTCATTGCCCTTGCCGGCCCTCATCTGCACGAAGATTGGGGCGGTCAACAAGCGGCGCTTGAAGGCGATCTGTGCATGTGCAAATGCGATCCGTCACCGACGCTGATCGCAAATCAACACGCCAAAAGCCAAGGCTTCGAACCACAACCCCAGCGCGATACCTTCACCTGGACAGGACCAGACACACCCAACCCGCCCGTTTCCAACTTCTCCAACCCCGGCGCAATGAATCGTGCTTCTGACGCGTGCGTGTTCGCCAAGTCATGCATTTCGGTGCCGGTCGGTTCCACGGCTGCGGGAACGAGCCGTGAGCACGCCAAAAACTTTGGCACCACGGCCGTCATGGCTTCGACCGGAACTGCGAGTGCTGTCGCAAAAGTTGCAGGGACAATTGGCAGCGACCTTGGCGCCTGGGCGGTGCGAGGGCTGGTCAGTGCCGGTTCAGCACTCAATGTCACGCTGCTGGCTTTCTGGCCACGGGATATAGGTGATTCAACGCTATATACCTCGGAACAACTCGCGGGAATGCGCTCGGTCAGTACGCGAGTGCGGTTTCAGTTTCGTCAGGATGAATCAGGTGAGTTGCGTGTTTACGGCATACACACCAAGCCTGAACGCGGCGCTGACCGTGTGCCGGTTGCGCATGCCAGATGGAACGCGGACAAAAGCGCGATGGTGGCGGTGCTCGATGGCATCAGCATCACCTGGACGCCGAACAATGGGCCGGTGGTCAACGTGCCGAGCCCGTATCCGGGTACGCAGGAACGCCTGGATAACTTGTTCGTTCATCCGATCGCGGAGGGGCAGGATTCGGCGATCAGCCACTATCCAGGCCGGGAAGCTGAGGATGTTACCTGGCAGGATACGATTATTTCGTTTCCTGCGGACTCGGGTGTGCCGCCGTTGTATTTGGTCTTTGCCAAGCCTGCGGTCACGCCGTTGGAGGTTGATATTTATAGTGCATTCAATAAACGACTGCGCAACGGTTTGCATGTGGATCACATGCCCTCGCAGGCCGCGATAAGACGTCATCTCGAAAGCTATGCAATAAGCTTCACAGAGAAGCAGCTTAAGGAAGCATTAAAGAACGCCGCAAGCATTGCGATTCCGTCTTACATTCATCAAAAGTTTAGTGAGACCTATGGCTGGCGAAATACAGAGGAAAAACAGGCGTTAGATGCTGGTGATCTTCGTCTCGCGGTAGACCGCAATTTCAATGCTATAAAGCCATATCTTCTGGATCACGGCTTCGCCGAGTCTGAACTCGAGACGGCGCGTGCTCAAATGCATAAAATCAACGAAAACCAAGGGTGGTACTAGGATGGATGCCGTGAAAATTAATCGTTTAGTAAGAGGCTTGGGCCGCACTTACGACGAGTTTCTTCTCGAGGGCTTACTGAGTGCCGGATCGATAAAACCACTCTTTTCCAATAGCCAGAATACCCATTTCATCGATAAGCCAGAGCCAGGTGTTGAACTTTGGTTTTGGGCTGAAACCATGCGATTAGAGCGAATCGTTTTTTGCCTGATAGCGCTGGCGGAGGGAGAGCCAAAGTACGTAGGTGAGTTACCTGCACCCTTTGCCCTCTCGATGAATCAAGAGAGTATTCAAAACACACTTGGAAAGCCAAACGAGTCCAAAGGGCCAGCGAAGTTACCGTTGCCGATTGGAACTACAGGAGGATATGACTCCTTTCGTCTCAGCTTGGAGTTTCACTCAAACGCGAGGGTCGCTGCGCAATATCTACCGAATAAATCCGTATGTGGTTTAGCGTTCACTTTGGTTGACATGGGCCACGATTGACCGCGCCTGATTCCACGTCAGGCGCGTTTTTGATAGTTTCCTCCGCTCCGCGGGGGGGACGATCTCAGCCGCGTTCCCACACTTCAAAGCTATACGCCGGCTTTCCCCCCTCAGCCGCATTTTCAACCGTCGACACCAGCCTCCACTGGCTGCGATCAAACTCGGGAAACCACGCGTCCCCCTCCGGGCTCAGCGCCACTCGCGTCAGATAAAGCCGATCCGCCTGTTCCAGCCCCTGCGCATACAATTGCGCGCCGCCGATCAGCATCAGCTCGTCCACACCTTGCTCCAGCGCCCATTGTTCAGCGCGCTGCACCGCCGCTTCCAGTGACGGAAAAACTTGCGCACCTTCAAGCGCCAGATCGGTCTGACGGCTGACCACCAGGTTCAAGCGCCCCGGCAACGGTCGGCCCAGGGAATCCCAGGTCTTGCGCCCCATGATGATCGGCTTGCCCAGGGTGGTGGCCTTGAAATATTTGAAATCCCCCGGCAAATGCCAGGGCATGCTGTTGTCGACGCCGATCACGCGGTTTTCACCGAGGGCTGCGATCAGGCTTAAAGGGAGAGTTTTTTTCATGGCGACGAGAATACCAGACCCGCCAGACTGCGGTTATGCTCCAGGCTCACTTGTTCAACAGGACCGCGCGTGACAGCACTGACCCCCCTGCAAAAACTCTGGCTGACGGAAACCGTGCGCCTGCGTGAAGAACACGCCGGCCCCCTGGAAGACCTCGAAGCCAACCGCCTGGCCCGCACGGCCGGTGGCGACCTGCCGACACGCATTGTGCACCGCGCCCTGCACCTGGCCGAGCGCGACGGCCTGAGCGCCGCCCTCTCCCGCTGGCTGCAAGGCGCGCGTCTGGCGCTGGTGCTGCTGGCCATCGTCGCCGTGATCAGCGGCGCCGGCCTGGGGTTTGCCGCGCTGGGTAACGGCCTCGTGCCCGTGAATGTGTTCTGGGCTCTGGGCAGCCTGCTCGGCTTGAACCTGATCCTGTTGATGAGCTGGGCGCTGGGCCTTTTGTTTGCCGGCGAACACAGCGCCAGCCTCGGGCGCCTGTGGCTGTGGCTCAGCGAAAAACTTGCACGCGACGCCAGGGCCGCCCAACTGGCGCCCGCCTTGTTGCTGCTGTTGCAACGCCGCAAACTCAATCGCTGGGCGGTCGGCGTGCTGGTCAACAGCCTGTGGCTGCTGGCCCTGCTCAGCGCCCTGGTGATTGTGCTGACACTGCTCGCCACCCGCCGCTACGGCTTCGTGTGGGAAACCACCCTCCTCGGTGCCGACAGCTTTGTCGCCGTGACCCAGGCCCTCGGCGCCCTGCCCGCCGCGCTCGGTTTCAACGTGCCGAACGTCGAGATGATCCGCGCCAGCGGCGACGCCGCGCTGAATATCGAAAGCGCCCGCCAGGCCTGGGCTGCCTGGCTGGTCGGTGTGTTGCTGGTGTATGGCGTGCTGCCAAGACTGGTCCTCGCTTTGCTGTGCCTGTGGCGCTGGAAACGCGGGCGCGCCGCCCTGAGCCTGGACCTCAACCTGCCCGGCTACAGTCAACTGCGCGAGCGGCTGATGCCGAGCAGCGAGCGCCTCGGGGTCAACGATGCCGCGCCACAACAGCTGCATCACGTCACCGGCGGCATCAGCGACCTGGCGAGCGACGGTGCCCTGCTGGTGGCCATCGAACTGGACGATCAGCGCAGCTGGCCGCCGAAACTGCCCGCCAACGTAAAGCACGCCGACATCCTCGACAGCCGCGAATCACGCAACACGCTGTTGGAACAACTCACGCGCTTTCCGCCCGCGCGTCTGGTCATCGCCTGCGACCCGCGCCGCTCGCCGGATCGCGGCAGCCTGGCGCTGATCGCTGAACTGGCGCGCAGTGCCACCGCCACCCGCGTGTGGCTGCTGCAAGCGCCGCCCGGCCAGGCGCTGGACGCCGAGCGCCTGGGCGATTGGCACAGCGCGCTGCAACAGCTGGAACTGCCCTTCGCCGACAGCGCGCCCTTGAACTGGCTGGAGACCGGTCATGACTAAACCGCTGATACTCGCCGTGGTCGGCCACACCAACGTGGGCAAGACCTCGCTGCTGCGCACCCTCACCCGTGACGTGGGGTTCGGCGAGGTCTCCCATCGCCCCAGCACCACGCGGCATGTGGAAGGCGCGCGCCTGTCGGTGGATGGCGAAGCCTTGCTGGAGCTGTACGACACGCCCGGCCTGGAAGATGCCATCGCACTGCTCGACTACCTGGAACGCCTCGACCGCCCCGGCGAACGCCTCGATGGCCCGGCGCGTCTGGCCCGCTTCCTCGACGGCAGCGAAGCGCGCCAGCGTTTCGAACAGGAGGCCAAAGTGCTGCGCCAACTGCTGGCCTCGGACGCCGGCCTCTATGTGATCGACGCCCGCGAGCCGGTGCTGGCCAAGTACCGCGACGAGCTGCAGGTGCTGGCCAGTTGCGGCAAACCGTTGCTGCCGGTGCTCAATTTCGTCAGCGGCAGCCAGCACCGCGAGCCGGACTGGCGCGAAGCCCTGGCGCGCCTGGGCCTGCATGCACTGGTGCGTTTCGACAGCGTGGCGCCGCCCGAAGACGGTGAACGCCGCCTCTACGAAAGCCTGGCCCTACTACTGGAAACCGCGCGGCCGCAATTGGAACGCTTGATTCTCGACCAGCAAGCCCAACGCCAGGCCCGCCAGCAAAGCGCCGCGCGCTTGATCGCCGAGCTGTTGATTGATTGCGCCGCATGCCGACGCAGCGTGGTTACCGAAGATGAGCAGCAAGCCGTCGGCGATCTGCGCAAGGCCGTGCGCCAGCGCGAACAAAAATGCGTGGAGGCGTTGCTCAAGCTGTTCGGCTTTCGCCCCCAGGATGCCGCCGCCAGCGACCTGCCACTGCTGGACGGGCGCTGGGGCGATGACCTGTTCAACCCGGAAACCCTCAAGCAACTCGGTGTGCGCGTCGGCGGCGGAATCGCTGCCGGTGCAGCCGCCGGCGCTGGCGTGGATTTACTGGTCGGTGGCCTGACCCTCGGCGCCGCCGCGCTTGCCGGCGCAATTGCCGGTGGCGCGCTGCAAACCGCACGCAGCTACGGCAGCCGCCTGCTGGGCAAGATCAAGGGCCAGCGTGAACTGACCGTCGACGACAGCGTGCTGCGTCTGCTCGCCCTGCGCCAACTTCAGTTGCTCAAGGCCCTGAACCTGCGCGGCCATGCGGCGATGCACAGCATCAAGGTCGACACGCCCCAGGACAAAACCTGGCGCGAAGGCAAGCTGCCGGACGCACTGCACAAGGCCCGCGCCCATCCGCAGTGGTCATCGCTTAACCCCGGTGCCAAAGTCAGCCAAGCCGAACGTCAGGAGCAGGTCGAAGCGCTGGCCAGGCGGCTGGACCAGCCCTAAGCCGCCAACACCTGCCGGGCCTTGGCCTTGAGCAGGTCGAGGTCGAGTACCGGCACATGCATGGCTTTGGCCTGCTCGTCCCAATAACGCAGGCGCAGGCTGATGTGACACAGCGGGTCCTGTTCAAAGGCCTGGGCCTCTTCGGCACTCATTACGCCACCCTGATAAGCCAGCGTGCGCCGACTGGCTTCGCTTAGCCGCGCGTAATAGTCCGGCTGGCTGAAGGTGAGGTAACGCTTGGCCTGTACGTGGTATTCCACCAGCCGGGCCAGGCGTTCGCTGAAACCGGCACGGCGCAGGTAGTCCGCGCCCAGTCGCTCATGGCTGACCACGCCATAACCGCCCATGTTCTCGCCGCCCTGCCCGCACAGGTGGCCGATATCGTGGAAGAACGCCGCCAGCACCACTTCATCGTCAAAACCCTCGGCCATCGCCAGTTGCGCGGCCTGGGACATGTGCTCGATCTGCGACACCGGCTCGCCGATGTAATCCGCCGTGCCGTGCTGCTCGTACAGGCCGAATACCTCCGCTATCGCCTGCTCCCGGTCCATCACGCCTCCCCCCACAACGTGGTGATATTTCGCTCGCCAAACGCCGGGCCCACGCTCATGCCCACGCCGGTGTGCATCAACGCCGCGCTCACGCCCGGTGCTGCGCGCAGGAATGAAAACGGACCCGGCCCTCGCGAGCCATAAACGCCCTGCCAACGTTCGACCACCTGGACCTTACAGCCCAGGGTCTGCTCGGCCAGTTCGATCAGCCAGTCGTCGACCTGCTCGGCATTGAACGGTGAGGCATCGCTGCCGTAGTCGTGGGAATCGCCGATGATCAGTTCGCCATGGGGCGTGGGGCTGATCAGCAGATGAATGCCGTGTTGATGCAGGTGCGGCGCCTCGCGCAGGATCTGCGCCTGCACCGGCGCGGCTTCGGGCAAATCGGCAAACGCGCCGTAGTGCACGCAACTGAGGCCCGTGAGCAAAGCGTGTTGCAGGTTCAGATTGCGCGCAGGCCGGGCGCGCAGCATTTGCAGGCGGCAGATATGCGGGTTGAGCTGGGCGATCGGCTCGGCCAACAGGGTCTGGTAGTCGTGGCCGGAGCAGACAATGATCTGCTCACCGCGAAAACTCCCCGCCGTGCTGTGCAACTGGCCGGGTTCGACGTCGCGCACCAGTGTGGAAAAATAGAACTCCACGTTCAGCTCCTGGCTGAGGTAGTGGATCAGCGCCGGGATCGCTTCGCGCGAATACAGCTGCTGATCGTCCTTGCCATGCAGCGCGGCGCGGTGATGGCGGAACTGGCCGTCGTACAGGCCGCGCATCGCGGCGCCCTGCAACAGCTCGACGTTGTAGCCGTATTCACGGGCCCGCCCGGCGCAGAAGGCTTCTAGCAGGTGCTCTTCGGCTTCGGTGCGGGCGAACAGGTACGCGCCATTGCGCTTGAGTTGCAGCCCGGCGACCTCGGCCCAGTGCCCCCAGATGGCGCGACTCTCCCGCGCCAGGTCAAGCATCGTGCCTGGCGGCTGGCCGGTGACCAGGGCCTGGCCGAAGTTGCGCACCGAGGCGCCCAGCGGCGTGGCGCTGCGCTCGAACACCTTGACCTTGAGGCCGCGCTTGGCGGCGGCGTAGGCGTGGGACAGGCCGAGGATTCCGGCGCCGACGATTAACAGATCACTGTGTTGTGTCATGGAGTGATGCCCTGAATGTGAGACCGCTATCGGGAGCAAGCCCCCTCTCACAGTTGGTGTGCGAACACATTCAAATGTGGGAGGGGGCTTGCTCCCGATGAGGCCATCAGCCTTAAGAAAACCTTACTGGCCCGCCACCTTCTCCGACTTGCCGTCATAGCGCTTGCGCCACTCGGTCAGGATGCTGTCGCGGTTCTTCGACGCCCACGCAAAGTCATTCTTGATCAGGCGCTGCTCGTAGTCCGCCGGCAATTCGGTCTGCGGCTTGGCGATGCCCGGTTGGGCGAGCACGGCGAAGTTGTCCTTGTACAGGTCCATTGCCGCCGGGCTGGCGGAGAAGTCGGCAAGCTTTTTGGCCGCGTCGGCGTGGGCAGTGCCTTTCATCACAGCGGTGGCTTCAATGTCCCAGCCCAGGCCTTCCTTGGGCAGGATGATGTCCAGCGGCGCGCCCTGGCGTTTCAACTGCACGGCCGGGTATTCAAACGAGATACCAATCGGGAATTCCCCGGAGGCGGCCAGCTTGCACGGCTTGGAGCCGGAGTGAACGTACTGGCCGATGTTCTGGTGCAGGTCGTCCATGTACTGCCAGCCCTGCTTCTCGCCGAAGGTTTGCAGCCAGGCGCTGACGTCGAGGAAGCCAGTGCCGGACGACGCAGGATTTGGCATCACGATCTTGCCCTTGTATTCGGGTTTGGTCAGGTCCTGCCAGCTCACCGGTTTGGTCAGGCCCTGTTTCTCGGCCTCAACGGTGTTGAAGCAAATGGTCGCCGCCCACACGTCCATGCCGACCCAGGCCGGTGGGTTGGCGGCGTCGCGGTAGTTTTTGCCGATCTTGTCCAGATCCTTCGGCGCATAGTTTTCAAGCATGCCCTGCTGATCGAGGATCGCCAGACTCGATGCCGCCAGGCCCCACACCACGTCAGCCTGCGGGCGGGCTTTTTCGGCCAGCAGCTTGGCGGTGATGATGCCGGTGGAGTCGCGTACCCATTTGATCTCGACGTCAGGGTTGGCTTTTTCGAAGGCTTGTTTGTAGGTCTTCAACTGCTCGGCTTCGAGGGCCGTGTACACGGTCAGTTCGGTCTTGGCGAAGGCATTCAGGCTGAATGCGGTGAGGACTGCAGCGACCAGCGTCAGGGGCTTGAACATGGAACACCTCCTTCAAGGGTTATTGGCCGGGCGCGCTCTGGCGCCAGGCTTGAGAGCGGCGCAATGCGCCACGTGAGGCCCACGCCAGCAACAGCGAGACGCTGCCTGAGGTGAACAGAATCAGGGTCGACATCGCCGCCGCGCCGCCCACATTGCCGGCGTCGTCCATGTTCAACACGGCGACGGCGGCGAGGATGGTGTCGGGGCTGTAGAGGAAGATGGCGGCGGACACGGTGGTCATCGCCGACACAAACAGGTAGCGCACGATGTCCAGCAGCGCCGGCAGGCAGATCGGCACGGTCACGCGCAAATAATGGCGGTACAGCGGCGCCTTGAGGGACAGCGCAGCGGCTTCGAACTCGGCGTCCAACTGGCGCAGCGCAGTGGTGGCGGTCATCTGCGCAGTGGTCAGATAATGCGCAATGGTGCACACCACCAGCAGGGTCATGGTCCCGTAGAACACATGCAGCGGGTTGCCGTTGAGATTGAAAAAGAACACGTAGCCCAGGCCCAGCACCAGGCCCGGCACCGCCATCGGCACAAAACTGAGCAGGCGCAGGGCCAGGTTCAGGCCCTTCTGACCCTTGGTTTTTTCCATCAGGTAAGCGCTGGTGAAGATCAGCGCGCTGCCGATCAATGCGCTGCACAGTGCCAGGGTCAGGCTATTGCGGTAGGCCAGCCAGCCGCCGCCGGCGGTGTCTTCGAACTGGTAGTGACTGAGCGACAGCGACAGGTTGTACGGCCAGAATTTCACCAGCGAGGAGTACACCGCCATGCCGAAGACCAGCAACAGCGCGGCGCAGATCAGCACCACGATGGCCAGGTAGCAGGCGTCCCGTGCCCGCGATGGCGCCGGCCGGAAAACCTGGGCGCGGCCGCTCATGGCGTCGCCGTGGCGACGGCGCAACCAGGCATCGACGCCAAAGCTGAACAGCGCCGGCAGCAGCAACACCATGCCGATCAACGCGCCGCGCCCGAACTGTTGCTGGCCGACCACCGCTTTGTAGGCTTCCAGCGCCAGCACCTGATAATCACCGCCCACCACCACCGGCACGCCGAAATCAGTGATGGTCAGGGTAAACACCAGGCAGAACGCGGCAAACACTGCCTGGCGCGTGGCCGGCCAGGTGATGCTGCGAAACGCCCGGGCGGGACTGGCGCCCATGCTCGATGCGGCATCGAACAGCCGCGCATCCGCCAGCGAGAGCGCCGACAGCAGAATCATCAAAGCGTGTGGGAAGGTGTAGATCACCTCCCCCAGCACGATCCCCCAGAAACCGTAGATATTGTCCGCGAGCAATCCGCGCAGCAGGCCCTGGTTGCCGAACAGGTAAACCAGCGCAATGCCCGGCAGCATCGACGGGGCCATCAGCGGCAGCAGCGACAGGCCGCGCCAGATCGGCTTGGCGGGGATCAACGTGCGTTGCAGGGCGTAGGCGAACAGGTAGGCCAGCGGTACGACAATCGCCGCCACGCTGAGGGAGACTTTCAGGCTATTGCCCAGCAGCCAGTGGAAGTTGTCGCTGGTGACCAGTTCCCGCGCCGCTACCAGCCCGCCGCCCTGCCCGGCCTCGCTGCTGAAGCCGCGCCAGAAGATCGCCAGCAACGGCAGCAGGACCGCGACGCCCAGCAGCAGCAACCACACCAGCTTGCCGCCGAGCACGAACAGGCGGTCGCCCATTTCAGCGCGCGACACCTGGCGCGGCAACGTCATGACCGCCGCCATCTCAGGCGAACACCTGCAGGCTGCGCGGCGGCAGGGCCACCCAAATGTGCTGGGCGCCCAGGCGCGGCATGGCTTCCGGGGCCAGTTCGGCCAGCAGCGGGTGGCCGGGCAAGTGCTCAAGCTCGAAGCTCATGCGGCAGCGGTTGCCGAGGAACGTGATCTCGCGCACCTTGGCCGGGAACAGGTTTTCTTCATGCACGGGCGGGTTGACGCTGATGGCTTCCGGGCGGCAGAACAGCCGCCCGGAGGTGGCCACGCCCGCATCGTCGGCCAGGCGCATGTTCAGCCCGCCGACCTGAGCGTGGCTGGCACTGTTGCGGCTGAACGGCAGCCAGTTGCCCTGGCCGACAAACTCGGCCACGAACGGCGTGGCCGGACGGTCGTAGATCGCTTGGGGTGTGGCGTATTGCTCGACCTTGCCGTTGTTCATCACGGCAATACGGTCGGCCATCAACATGGCTTCGTCCTGGTTATGGGTGACCATCAGCGTGGTGACGCCCAGCCGCCGTTGCAGCTGGCGCAGTTCGGTGCACAGGTGCTCACGCACCCGGGCGTCGAGGGCCGACATGGGTTCGTCCAGCAACAGCAACGACGGCGCCGGTGCCAGGGCGCGCGCCAGGGCCACGCGCTGCTGCTGGCCGCCGGAAAGTTGGCCGGGGTATTTCTTTTCACTGCCGACCAGGTCTACCAGTTCGAGCATCTGGCCGACGCGCTGGCGCACTTCATCGCGGCCGCTGCCGGTGAGGCCGTAGCCGATGTTCGCTTCGACGGTGAGGTTGGGAAACAGCGCGTAGGACTGGAACAGAATGCCGTAGTCCCGCGCCTGGGGCGGCAACAGCGATACGTCGCGCTCGCCCAGGTAAAGCTCACCGCTGTCCTGACGCTCAAGGCCGGCGATGCAGCGCAGCAAGGTGGTCTTGCCGCAACCGGACGGGCCCAGCAGGCACACCAGCTCGCCGGCGGCGACGTCCAGGGACACGTTGTCCAGCGCGGTGAAGGCACCGAAGCGTTTCTGGATACCGCGCACGCGCATCGGCGCACCGGGGTTGTTCAGGGCTGTGTTCATGGGGACACCTCATCAAACGGATGAAGGCCATGCTAGGGGGGCAATGCGTCGCGGGTGTGGCAGGAAGGCAAAACCCGGTGATAGTGGTATTGGTGGGTTTGGGTAGGCCTTAAGGAATGAGTTGTCTGGGCCACCACAAAACCTCAGAGCGGCGACATCTCCTGCGCCAACCCCAGAAACGCCGCCGGCAAGCGCGCGCCCTTCCTCTCCTTGAGGCAGTACAGATACTCCGGAATCTGCGGCGCATTCTCGATGGTCAGCACGCGCAACTGCGGGTCATGGGGCACTTCCTGTCGCGCAATGATGCTGATACCGATATTGCGCAGCACCGCCTCGCGGATCGATTCGCGGCTGCCGATTTCCAGCAGTGGGCCGTAACTTACGCAGGCGCCGTGCAACATCTCTTCGGTCAACCGGCGCGTGGTGGAACCTGCTTCGCGCATCAACAAGGTGTGCCCGGCCAGGGCCGTGAGCGGCACATGATCGAGCGCAGCCAGCGGATGATTGCGATGCACCGCCAGCACCAGCGGGTCGCTGCCCAATACGCGACGAATCAACCGCGGGTCTTCCAGCAGTTGCGAAGACGCGGCGACGTCGACGCGATAGTCATCCAGCGCTTCAAGCACCTGCTGCGAGTTGCCGATTTCCACCGACACGTCCACCAGTGGGAGGCGCTCGCGGAAGGCTTTGACCAGGTCGAGAATGTAGTACGGCGCCGTGGCGGCAATTCTCAGCGCGCCCTGCACCTGGCCATTGTTGCGCAGGAAAAACTCGATATCCGCTTCCTGCTGCAACAGCGCCTTGACCATCGGCAGCATCCGCGCGCCGTCGTCGCTGACCGTCAGGCGGCGCCCGCCACGGTAGAACAGCTCAATGCCGTATTGGCTTTCCAGATGACGAATCTGAGTGGTGACGGTGGGCTGGCTCAGGCCGAGCTTTTTTGCCGCCTGGGTGATGCTGCCCAGGCGGGCGACCATGAAAAACGCTTTCAGCTCGGCACTCAGCACACCCGCCCCTCATCGTTTATTTGCGCAACAGGCGCAGGCCATTGAACACCACCAGCAGGCTCACGCCCATGTCGGCGAACACCGCCATCCACATGGTGGCCATGCCGAGGAAGGTGACGGCCAGGAAGATCGCCTTGATCACCAGCGCCAGGGCGATGTTCTGCTTGAGGATACGCGAGGTTTGTCGCGACAAACGAATGAATGCCGGGATCTTGCGCAAGTCATCGTCCATCAGCGCGACGTCGGCGGTTTCGATGGCGGTGTCGGTGCCGGTCGCCGCCATGGCAAAGCCGATTTCGGCGCGGGCCAGGGCCGGGGCGTCGTTGATGCCGTCGCCGACCATGCCGACGCGGTGGCCCTGCTGGTAGAGGGTTTCGATGGCTTGCAGCTTGTCGGTGGGCAACAGGTCGCCCTGGGCCTGGTCGATCCCGACCTGGGCGGCAATCGCCTGCGCTGTGTGGGTGTTGTCGCCGGTGAGCATCAGGGTCTTGATGCCCAGCTCGTGCAATTGCCGGATGGCTTCGCGGCTGCTGTCTTTCACCGTGTCGGCCACGGCGAACAGCGCAAGCGGGCCGGACGCGTCGAGCAGCAGCACCACGGACTTGCCTTGTTTCTCCAGGGCGAACAGCTTTTCTTCCAGTTCGGGCGAGCAAAGGCCCAGGTCTTCCACCAGGCGATGGTTGCCCAGGTGGTAGGTCTGACCATTGATATCGCCGCGCACCCCGCGACCGGGCAGGGCTTCGAAGTTATCCACAGCGTGCACCGGCAGTTTTTTATCCACAGCCGCGCTGGCGATTGCCAGCGACACCGGGTGGTCTGAACGCCCGGCCAGGCTGGCGGCAAGCGCGGGGGCGCTGTCTTCGATGCTGGGGAACAGCGCCAGGTAATCGGTTTGCACCGGCTTGCCGTGGGTGATGGTGCCGGTCTTGTCCAGAGCCAGGTAGTCGAGTTTGTAACCGCCCTCCAGGTAAACGCCGCCCTTGATCAGGATGCCCTTGCGCGCCGCCGCCGCCAGGCCACTGACGATGGTCACCGGGGTGGAAATCACCAGCGCGCAGGGGCAGGCCACCACCAGCAGCACCAGGGCGCGGTAGATCCAGTCGAACCAGGCGCCAGCCATGAACAACGGCGGGATGATTGCCACGCCCAGGGCAAACAGGAACACCACGGGGGTGTAGATCTTCGAAAAGCTGTCGACAAAACGTTGGGTCGGCGCGCGGGCGCCCTGGGCCTGTTCCACGGCGTGGATGATCCGCGCCAGCGTGGAGTTGTTGGCCGCCGCCGTCACTTTGTATTGCAGGGAACCGGCCTGATTGATGGTGCCGGCGAAGACCTTGTCGCCCACGGTCTTTTCAATGGGCAGGCTTTCACCGGTAATCGGCGCCTGGTCGATGGTGGACTGGCCGGCGGTGACTTCACCGTCCAGGCCGATGCGCTCGCCGGGTTTGACCCGCACGATGGCGCCTAGATCGATACCTTTGACGTCCTTTTCGACCCAACTTCCGTCAGCCTGCTGCACCGTCGCCTGCTCCGGCGTCATCTGCATCAAACCACTGATGGCATTGCGCGCGCGGTCCAGGGATTTGGCTTCGATCAACTCGGCCACGGTGAACAGGAACATCACCATCGCCGCTTCCGGCCACTGGCCGATCAACACGGCGCCGGTCACCGCAATGCTCATCAGCGCGTTGATGTTGAGGTTGAGGTTCTTCAGGGCGATCCAGCCCTTTTTATAGGTGGTGAGGCCGCCGCTGAGGATCGACACCAGCGCCACCAGCGCAATCAGCCAGGTCGGCGCCACGCCGGAAAAATGCAGCACCTCGGCGCCCAGCGCGCCGACGCCGGACAACGCCAGCGGCCACCAGTGTTTTTTCGCCGGCGGCTCGGCGGCCGGCGTGCCCTCTTCAATCGGATCGGCCTGCATCCCCAGGGACTTGATCGCCTCGACGATCGGCGCGGTGCTCGGCAGGTCATGGGTAACGCCGAGGATACGGTTGATCAGGTTGAATTCCAGCTGCTGCACGCCGGTCAGCTTGCCCAGTTTGTTCTGGATCAGCGTCTGCTCCGTGGGGCAGTCCATCGCTTCGATACGAAAGGTGCTCAGGCGCGAGCCCGCCGTGGGTGCCTCGCTCAGTTGCACCCGCGCCGGCGCCGGCTCACCGGAACAGCAGGCGCCGCCATGGTTGTGCACGGGCGTGAGTTTTTTGGGTGCATGATCGTGGGTGTGCGGGGAATCGCTCATTCTGTCGCGTCCTTAAAGGTGCCTGTTGCCAAGTAAAGACCCTGTAGCCACTATAGGGTCAAGCACCCATTTGGAGATTGCTGCAATGAAGATCGGCGAATTGGCCAAACACACCGACTGCGCAGTGGAAACCATCCGCTACTACGAGAAGGAAGGCCTGCTGCCGCCCCCGGCGCGCACCGAGGCCAACTACCGCGTGTACACCCTGGCGCACACCGAGCGACTGATCTTCATCCGCAACTGCCGCAGCCTGGACATGACCCTCGAAGAAATCCGCAGCCTGCTCGGCCTGCGCGACAGCCCGCAGGACCAGTGCGAGAACGTGAATGCGTTGGTTGATGAGCACATCCACCATGTGAAAGCACGTATCGACGGGCTGCTGGCGTTGCAGGAACAGCTGCTCGACCTGCGCCAGCGCTGTGGCGGCGGGCCGGAGTGCGGGATTCTGCAGCGGCTGGAGGTAAGCGGAAGTGTGCAGGCCAGCGAAGCGGAGCCTTCGCACGTGGGTCGCAGCCACGGGCACTGATACCGCAAGGATTAACACCAGATCCAAATGTGGGAGGGGGCTTGCTCCCGATTGCAGAGCGTCAGTCAACAGATGCTTGAATGACACACCGCTATCGGGAGCAAGCCCCTCCCACACTTGACCGAGAACGACGCTTAGATCGCGACGTCAGCCTTGATGCTCGGATCAGCGTCGTAGCCCACGATCTCGAAATCTTCAAACCTGTAATCGTAGATCGACGCAGGCTTGCGCTTGATCACCAGCTCCGGCAGCTTCTTCGGCGTGCGCGCCAGCTGGGTGCGGATCTGCTCCATGTGGTTGCTGTAGGCATGGGTGTCGCCAGTGGTAACGATGATCTCGTGAGGGATCAGGTCGCACTGTTGGGCCAGCATGTGGGTGAGCAACGCCAGCGCGGCGGTGTTGTACGGCAGGCCGAGGAACACGTCGGAGCTGCGGATATACAACTGCATCGACAGGTGGCCGTCATGCACGAACGCCTGGTACAGCAAATGGCACGGCGGCAGGGCCTGCTTGCCGTTGCGCGCGTTTTCCTGAGGGCTTTGGGTTTCGTCGGGCAGGTACTCGACGTTCCAGCCGTGAAACAGGATGCGGCGGCTGTTGGGGTTGGTCTTGAGCGTGTGCACCATGTAGTCGATCTGGTTGATGGTGCCGCCGTCTTTGGTCGGCCAGGCGGTCCACTGCTCGCCGTACACCGGGCCGAGGTCGCCGTCTTCGGTGGCCCATTCGTCCCAGATTTTTACGCCGTTCTCATTGAGCCACTTGATGTTGGTGTTACCGCTCAACATCCAGATCAGTTCGTTGGCGATGCTTTTGAAGTGCAGCTTCTTGGTGGTCAGCAGCGGGAAGCCGTCGGCCAGGTTATGCCGATACTGACGGGCGAACACGGCTTTGGTGCCGGTGCCGGTACGGTCGCCCTTGGTCAGGCCATTGGTCACGACGTCGTTCAGCAGTTCGAGATATTGCTTCATGTGCTTACCTGTATCGTTGAAGCCGAGGCGCACCTCGGCATTCGTATTTAAAGCGCGGCGTTCTTGATGCCTTGCGGGCGGTTGTAGGCCCACCACAGCATGCCCAGGCCGGCGATGATCATCGGCAGGCTCAGCACTTGCCCCATGGTCAACCAGCCCCACGCCAGGTAGCCCAACTGGGCGTCCGGCACCCGCACGAACTCGACGATGAAGCGGAAGATCCCGTAGAACAGCGCGAACATCCCCGACACGGCCATGGTCGGGCGTGGCTTGCGCGAGAAGATATAAAGGATAAGGAACAGTGCCACACCTTCCAACGCGAACTGGTACAACTGCGACGGGTGGCGCGGCAGTTGCGCCGGGTCGCTGAACGGCGGGAACACCATGGCCCACGGCACGTCGGTCGGCTTGCCCCACAATTCGGCGTTGATGAAGTTGCCAATGCGCCCGGCGCCCAGGCCAATCGGCACCATCGGCGCGATAAAGTCCATCAGCTGGAAAAACGACTTGCCGTTGCGGCGGCCAAACCACCAGGCGGCGATCATCACGCCGATAAAGCCGCCGTGGAACGCCATGCCGCCCTTCCACACCTCGAAGATCAGCGTAGGGTTGGCGACGTACGCCGGCAGATCGTAGAACAACACATAGCCCAGTCGCCCGCCGACGATCACGCCCATCGACAACCAGAAGATCAGGTCGGAGAGCTTTTCCTTGGTCCAGGTTGGGTCGAAGCGGTTCAGGCGCCGGGACGCCAGGAACCAGGCACCGCCGATGCCGACCAGGTACATCAACCCGTACCAATGGATTTTCAGCGGACCAATGGCCAGGGCCACCGGGTCGATCTGCGGGTAAGGCAGCATTGCGACTCCTCGTTAAACAGTTAGTCATGACGCACCGGACCATGCCGATGCGCGATTAAGCCTGCGTTACAGCGGCCAGATCAATCAGGAAGTTCACATACAACCAAACAGCCCGGCATGTTAACGGATGGAAGGTGCGCGGCCCAACTGCGTTGTCATGGAACGCCTGCGGTTGTGTGGGTAGAGTGGCAAAAAACACAACAGGGAATCACCCGATGTGCCTGATTGTCTTCGCCTGGCGGCCGGGCCATGCCCGGCCGCTGATCGTCGCGGCCAACCGCGATGAATTCTACGCACGCCCCACTCTGCCGCTGGCCCAATGGCCGGACGCGCCTGATGTTTACGCCGGCCGTGACCAGGAAGCCGGCGGCACCTGGCTGGGAATCAGTGCCGACGGGCGCTTTGCCGCCCTGACCAATATCCGCGAGCCGCACCAGCCACCAGCACGCACCTCACGCGGTGAGCTAGTGGCACGGTTTCTCAGTGGTTCGCAGCCCATTGACCAATATTTGGCCGAAGTTAATGGCCGTTCGATTGAATATGCCGGGTTTAACCTGCTGCTGGGTACGCGGGACGAAATGTGGCATTACAACGCCAACGAGAGCCAGCCGACCCGCTTGAAGCCTGGGGTTTATGGCTTGTCCAATGCCGGCCTGGACACCCCCTGGCCGAAGTTGCTCAAGGCCAGAGCGGCGCTGGGCGAGTTGCTGGAAGACCCACAGCCGCAAGCCTTGCTGGCGATCATGAGCGACCCGCAGACCGCACCGTTTGCGCAGTTGCCGGATACCGGCGTGGGGTTGGCCACCGAGAGTCTGTTATCCAGCGTGTTTATCGCCAGCGCCAGTTACGGAACGCGGGTGAGTACGGCGCTGATTGTGAATGCAGACGGTACGCGGCGCATGGTGGAGCGCAGTTTCGGCCCACAGGGTGGGCGATTGGGTGAAATCGAACTCAACCTCTAATCCCAAAACAGATTCAATGTGGGAGGGGCTTGCTCCCGATAGCGGTCTATCAGTCAAATAGTTGTTGACTGACACTCAGCTATCGGGAGCAAGCCCCCTCTCACATTTGGATCGTCTGCAGCATTCAGAGCGTCTTGGCAGAACCCGGGTTGATCATCCGCGTCAGCCCCAGGTTTTTCAGCGCCAGTTGCAACGAGCTGTGGATAACTTGCGGATTGTCGATGGTCATCAGCTCGGCCAGCAGCTCCTTGGCCATGCCCAGTTCCACCTGACGCAGCATCCACTTCACCTTCGGCAAGTTGGTGGCGTTCATCGACAGGCTGTCAAAACCCATCGCCATCAACAGCACCGCCGCTGCCGGGTCGCCGGCCATTTCGCCGCAGATGCTCACCGGCTTGCCTTCGGCATGGGCGTCGCGCACCACATGTTGCAGGGCTTGCAGAACCGCCGGGTGCAGGTAGTCGTAGAGGTCGGCCACGCGCGGGTTGTTGCGGTCCACAGCCAGCAGGTATTGGGTAAGGTCGTTGGAGCCGACCGACAGGAAGTCCACCTGCCGCGCCAGTTCCTTGGCCTGGTACACCGCCGCCGGGATTTCGATCATCACGCCAATCGGCGGCATCGGCACGTCCGAACCTTCGTCGCGCACTTCGCCCCAGGCACGGTGGATCAGGTGCAGCGCCTCTTCCAGCTCGTGGGTGCCGGAGATCATCGGCAGCAGGATGCGCAGGTTGTTCAGGCCTTCGCTGGCCTTGAGCATGGCGCGCGTCTGCACCAGGAAGATTTCCGGGTGGTCGAGGGTCACGCGGATGCCGCGCCAACCGAGGAAGGGGTTGTCTTCCTTGATCGGGAAATACGAAAGGGATTTATCGCCGCCGATATCGAGGCTGCGCATGGTCACCGGCAACGGGTGGAACGCCTGCAGTTGCTCGCGGTAGATCGCCAGCTGTTCCTTCTCGCTCGGGAATCGCTGGTTGATCATGAACGGCACTTCGGTGCGGTACAGCCCAACGCCTTCGGCACCGCGCTGTTGCGCGCGGGCGACGTCAGCAAGCAGGCCGGTGTTCACCAGCAGCGGCACGCGGTGGCCGTCGAGGGTCACGCACGGCAGTTCGCGCAGCGAATCGAGGCCCAGCGCCAGTTGTTTCTCTTCTTCCACCACTTCGGCGTACTGCTTGCGCAGCAGCTCGCTGGGGTTGGTGAAGACTTCACCGCGATGACCGTCGACGATCATGTCGATGCCATCGACCTTGGAATACGGCAGTTCCACCAGGCCCATCACCGTCGGGATGCCCATGGCCCGGGCCAGGATCGCGACGTGGGAGTTACCCGAACCCAGTACCGACACCAGGCCCACCAACTTGCCCTCCGGCACTTCGCCGAGCATGGTGGCGGTCAGTTCTTCACTGATCAGGATGGTGTTGTCGGGGTAGACCAGGTTGGTGGTGCGGTCTTCCTGCAGGTAGGCCAGCAGACGGCGACCAAGGTCGCGCACATCCGAGGCGCGCTCGCGCAGGTAGGCGTCGTCCATCAATTCGAAACGGTTGACGTGATCGGTGACCACCTGGCGCAGTGCGCCCTGGGCCCACTGGCCGGTCTTGATCACGGTCTTGACTTCGTTACCCAGGGACGCGTCGTCGAGCATCATCTGGTATACGTCGAACAGCGCACGCTCTTCGGGGCGCAGTTGGGTGGCCAGCTTGGTCGACAGGTTGCGCATGTCGGCGCGCACGCCTTCCAGGGCGGTCTTGAACAGTTTGATTTCGGCGTCAATGTCCTTGACGGTCTTGTCCGGCACCACATCGAGGTCGGCCGGCGGCAACATGACCACTGCCGTACCGACCGCTGCGCCCGGCGAACCCGGCACGCCAATGAACTTGGCCTCCTGGATACCCTTGCCCTCACGGCCCAGGCCGCGAATCGAGCCCGTCGCCTCGGCGTGTGCGATAACCCCGGCGAGCTGCGCGCTCATGGTCACGAGGAAGGCTTCTTCCCCTTCATCGAACTGACGACGTTCCTTTTGCTGGATAACCAACACGCCGACGACGCGGCGGTGGTGAATGATCGGTGCGCCGAGGAAGGACGCGTAGCGCTCTTCACCGGTTTCGGCAAAGTAGCGGTAACGAGGGTGATCGGCTGCGTGTTCAAGGTTGAGCGGTTCTTCACGCGTCCCCACCAGGCCCACCAGCCCCTCGTTGGGCGCCATGCTGACCTTGCCGATGGAGCGCTTGTTCAGGCCCTCGGTGGCCATCAGCACAAAACGGTTGGTCTCGGGGTCCAGCAGGTAGACCGAGCAGACCTGGCTGCCCATGGCTTCCTTGACGCGCAACACAATAATCCCCAACGCCGCCTTGAGATCCTTGGCGGAGTTAACTTCCTGGACGATCTTGCGCAGCGTATTGAGCATGGCTCGGGGTCGAACTCCGTCGTCAGTCGCGCGATAAAAGGCGCGGGGCAAGCTCTTTGAGCGCGCGACGATACACTTCGCGCTTGAATGTCACCACCTGGCCCAACGGGTACCAATAGCTGACCCAGCGCCAGCCATCGAACTCCGGTTTACCGGTCAAATCCATCCGCACCCGCTGCTCGTTGGAGATCAGGCGCAAAAGAAACCATTTCTGCTTCTGGCCGATGCACAGCGGTTGGCTGTGGGTACGCACCAGGCGTTGCGGCAAACGATAGCGCAACCAGCCACGGGTGCAGGCCAGAATTTGCACATCTTCGCGTTCAAGGCCCACTTCTTCGTTCAACTCACGGTACAAGGCGTCTTCAGGGGATTCGTCGGGGTTGATTCCGCCTTGAGGAAACTGCCAGGCATCCTGGTTGATTCGGCGAGCCCATAGCACCTGTCCGGCATCATTCGTAAGAATGATCCCGACATTAGGACGGAAACCATCGGGGTCGATCACGGCAACAACCTCGCAAACGCATGTCGCCGCATTGTTCCACAAAGGTTGATCAAGCGGCAACGAGGCTTCTTAGCTTATGTGCACTCTTGTGAAAAGTCCGTATTCTGGACGCCTTTTTACAGACTTTTCAGCGAGTAACTGCAATGCGCCTGGCTTTATTCGACTTGGACAACACCCTTCTCGGCGGTGACAGCGACCACGCCTGGGGCGATTACCTGTGCGAGCGCGGGATTCTCGACGCGGTGGCCTACAAGGCGCGTAACGATGAGTTCTATCAGGACTACCTGGCCGGCCGGCTCGACAATGCCGCCTACCTCAACTTCAGCCTGGAAGTCCTCGGCCGCACCGAGCGGGCCCAGTTGGATGAATGGCACCGCGACTTCATGCGCGACTGCATCACGCCACTGATGCTGCCGCTGGCGGCACAGCTGCTGGCCAGGCACCGCGCCGCCGGCGACAAGCTGGTGATCATCACCGCGACCAACCGCTTCGTCACCGCGCCGATTGCCGAACTGCTGGGGGTCGAGACGCTGATCGCTACTGAATGCGAAGAGGTTGATGGGCGCTACACCGGGCGCAGCACCGACGTACCGTGCTTTCGCGAAGGCAAGGTGACGCGCTTGAACCGTTGGCTGGAAGAGACCGGCTACAGCCTGGAAGACAGTTATTTCTACAGTGATTCGATGAATGATTTGCCGTTGCTGGAGCAGGTGACACACCCGGTGGCGGTGGACCCGGACCCGAATCTGCGGGCTGAGGCCGAGAAGCGTGGCTGGCCGGTGATTACCCTGCGCGGCTGACGACCCTATCGCAGGCAAGCCAGCTCCCACACTTGACTGTATTCACAGATCAACATGTGGGAGGGGCTTGCTCCCGATGCAGGCAACTCGGCTTCTAAACCGGCTTGGCCCCCATCAACCCGGCAATCACCACAAACCCCACCAGGCTGACCACCGCCAGCACCCGCGTGAAGTTCAGGCTGCCACCCTCACCCCTGCGCAGGCGATTGAGCCGCGCCACCAGCCAGAACCAGGCCAGCGCGGCCACGGTATACACAATACTCGAGCCCAGAATCCAGGTTTGCCCCAGCGGCCAGCCCGTCAGGTGTGCCAGCCACCAGCCGGTGAACGGCATGCTCACCACGCACCCCCCATCAATAACCATACAAACACCCACGGGCGCTGCAGGGTCACCACCGGGCCTGCGCTGCGTTTGCGCCAAGCCAGCAGCGCCAGGCCAATACCGCTGAGCAACAGCAATACCGTGGCAGCAATGTGGATAACTTTCAGGGTGATCAGGGTTTCCATCGCTCGTATTCCTTAAAGGTCGCGCCTGCAGCGTAGTCACTATCCGAGGAAGAGTGTGTAGGCCGGGTTCTCGCTTTCATCCCAGTACGGGTAGCCAATCGCGTCGAGGGCCGCCGGCACCAGGTGACGTTCGTCCGCTGGCACTTGCAGGCCGGCGACCACACGGCCGTCTGCCGCACCGTGGTTACGGTAGTGAAACATCGAGATGTTCCAGCGCCCGCCCAACTTGTTAAGGAAGTTGAACAAGGCCCCCGGTCGCTCCGGGAACTCGAAACGGAACACCACTTCATTGCTGACATGCGCCGCATGCCCGCCGACCATATGACGAATGTGCAATTTGGCCAGTTCGTTCTCGGTCAGGTCCAGCACCGGGAAACCCTGCTGGGTGAGGCTGGCGATCAGCGCGCTGCGCGGGTCGTTGTCCGGGTGGGTCTGCACGCCGACAAAGATGTGCGCCTCGCTGCCGGAGTGGTAACGGTAGTTGAACTCGGTGATCTGACGCTTGCCCACGGCCTCGCAGAACGCCTTGAAGCTGCCCGGCCGTTCGGGGATGGTCACGGCGATGATAGCTTCGCGGCCCTCGCCCAGTTCGGCGCGCTCGGCCACATGGCGCAGGCGGTCGAAGTTAACGTTGGCGCCGGAGTCGATGGCAACGAACGTCTGCCCGCTGACGCCGCGGGTCTCCACGTATTTCTTGATACCGGCCACGCCCAGTGCGCCGGCCGGCTCGGTGATGGAGCGGGTATCGTCGTAGATGTCCTTGATCGCCGCGCAGATTTCATCGGTGCTGACGGTAATCACTTCATCCACATAATTCTTGCAGATTTCGAAGGTGTAATGGCCGATCTGCGCCACCGCCACGCCATCGGCAAACAGGCCCACGGTCGGCAGCACCACGCGTTCGCCGGCGGCCATGGCCTCTTGCAGGCAGTTGGAATCGTCCGGCTCGACGCCGATGACCTTGATCTCCGGGCGCAGGTATTTCACGTACGCCGCGATGCCGGCGATCAACCCGCCGCCGCCCACCGGCACGAAAATCGCGTCCAGAGGCCCAGGGTGCTGGCGCAGGATTTCCATCGCCACGGTGCCCTGCCCGGCAATGGTGTGCGGATCATCGTAGGGATGGATGTAGACGTAGCCTTGTTCGTCGACCAGCTTGAGCGAGTAGGCCAGCGCCTCCGGGAAGGAATCGCCGTGCAGCACCACGATGCCGCCCCGGGAGCGCACGCCTTCGACCTTGATCTCGGGTGTAGTCTTGGGCATCACGATAGTGGCTTTGACCCCCAGCACCTTGGCCGCCAGGGCCAGGCCTTGGGCGTGGTTGCCCGCCGACGCGGTGACCACGCCGCGTGCGCGCTCCTCGCTGCTGAGCTGGGTGAGCTTGTTGTAGGCGCCGCGAATCTTGAACGAAAACACCGGCTGCAAGTCTTCGCGTTTGAGCCAGACCTTGTTGTCCAGGCGTTCGCAAAGCTGCGGGGCGATCTGCAACGGGGTTTCTACGGCAACGTCGTAAACGCGCGAGGTGAGGATCTTTTTGACGTAGTCTTCAAGCATCGGCGGCAATCACTGGGCGAGTGGGACAGGACCGGTGAGTCTAACCCGGCCTTTGGCCGTACGACCACACGAATCCCGAGGTTTTGTTGGGTTATACTCGCCGCCCTCGATAACTCCCCGCCCGTTCCGGAGCCCGCATGACCCAGGATCAACTCAAACAGGCAGTGGCCCAGGCCGCCGTCGATTTAATCCTTCCCAGACTCGACGACAAAAGCGTCGTCGGTGTCGGCACCGGCTCCACCGCCAACTGCTTTATTGATGCGCTGGCCCTGCACAAGGGCGCGTTCGACGGCGCCGTGGCCAGCTCCGAAGCCACCGCCGCGCGCCTCAAGGGCCATGGCATTCCTGTGTACGAGCTCAACACCGTTAGCGACCTGGAGTTCTACATCGACGGCGCCGATGAGAGCGACGAGCACCTGAACCTGATCAAGGGCGGCGGCGCAGCCCTGACCCGCGAGAAGATCGTCGCGGCCGTGGCCAAAACCTTTATCTGCATCGCCGATGCCAGCAAGCTGGTGCCGGTGCTCGGCGCTTTCCCGCTGCCGGTGGAGGTGATCCCCATGGCCCGCAGCCACGTGGCCCGCGAGCTGGTGAAGTTGGGCGGCGACCCGGTGTACCGCGAAGGCGTGCTGACCGACAACGGCAACATCATCATTGACGTGTTCAATATGCAGATCACTGATCCGGTGGCGCTGGAAACGCAGATCAATGCAATTGTCGGCGTGGTCACCAACGGCCTGTTCGCTGCTCGCCCGGCGGATGTGTTGTTGCTGGGTACCCCTGAAGGCGTGAAAACCCTCAAAGCCTGACACAGTCGCTAAATGTGGGAGGGGGCTTGCTCCCTCCCACATTGGATCTTCAGCGGTTCAAGCGTCCGGTTTCTTGAACACATAAAACAGGTTCGGCTCGCTCACCAGGTACAGGCTGCCCTGGTCATCCATGGCGATCCCTTCGGCCTGTGGCACGCGCTTCTTCAATCCATGGCGTCCATTGAGCAGCGACAAGGTGCTCAATGGGCGACCGTCGATATCCAGCTCCAACACCAGAAACGACTCATCCGACAGCGCCAGCAAATGGCCGCTGCGCTCGTCGTACTGCAGGCTCGACAGGTCGCGCACGAACAGCCCGGCATCGCGCTTGGGGTTATTGATCACGTGCACCGAGTAGGTTTTTTCCGCTTTGAAATGGGGAAACCCGTGAACCTCGTAGATCAGCATCGGGTCGCGCTCCTTGGCGACGAACAGGCGCTTGCCCACCGAGTCGTAGGCCAGGCCTTCAAAGCCCTTGTTGCTGCCCATGTGCACGCCCAGGGTCATTTGCTCGGCGTCGGCCGCGTCGAGAAATTGCGTGTCATCGTCCACATGCACTTTGATCAGCCGTTGCTGGCGCTCGTCGCTGATCACGTAGATGTTGTCGCTGATGAACTCCACCGCCTCGGCATCGCCAAACCCCACCAGCGCAATGCGCCGCAGGATCCTGCCGTCCAGGGACAGCTCGATCAGTTCGGCGTTTTTGTTGGTCACAGTAAACAGGCTTTTGCGCACCGGGTCGTAGGTGAGCGCCGAGACATCGTCGTCCAGACCCTCGATTTTCTGCGCTTCGAGGGTGACCTGGTAATCGTTCAGGCCGATGGAGCGCTGGTCGGTCGGCTGGCGCCACACTTGCCAGTTGAACCAGGCCCGCTCGAACAGGCGAAACTGCTGGGCGACGACCACGCCGGCCACCAGCGCGATCAACAACAGGATGAGAAAAGCAGGTTTGGGACGGGCAAGTCGACGCATCGGGGCGGGCTCGGAAAAAAACTGGCGAATAGATATCAAGGTCGCCTGAATTTAAACTTAAACGCGCCCGGCTGTCTGGCGAATGCCGTTTACAGGGATCAAACCGACGCAATCCGCCGGTTATTTATGCTTTTCGAAGCGGTAGAACAGGTTGGGCTCACTGACCATATAGAGGTTGCCCTCGTCATCCATGGTCACCCCTTCGGCACGGGGAATGGTGTTCTTCAGGCCGTTGAAACCACCGAGCAGGGTCATGAAGCTGACTTGCTTGCCATGCTCGTCCAGCTCGAGCAGCAGGTGCGAGTCGGCTGACAGCACCAGCAGGTGGCCGGTACGTGGGTCGACCGCCAGGGCCGACAGGTTGCGTACATCCAGTTCGTTGCTGCTCAGCTTCTGCTTGGCGCCGACCAGGGTCTGGCTGCCATCGCTTTTCCAGGTGAACAGCGCAGGCGGGCGCTCTTCGCCGAGCACCAGTTGCTGGTTGCGCGGGTCCCAGGCGACGGCTTCAAAGGCCTTGTTCTGGTCCTTGGACGGGCCGAGGTCATAACTGGGGAAGTCGGCTTTGTTCAGCGCAGTGGTACCGGCATCGATCCTGACGATGGTAAGGCTGTGCTGACGCTCATCGACCACGGCGATCAGGCCGTTTTCCATCACCGTCACGGCTTCCGGGTTGTTCCAGCCATTGAGCGGCATCTTGCGCAGCACGTCGCCTTGCAGGCTCAGCTCGACCAGAAACGGGTTCTTGCCCATCACCGAAAACAGCGTTTTGCTTTGCGGATTGTAGGAGACGTCCGACGCCTCATCCCCTTCCATCCCGGGCAGCAATTTGGCGTCGATCACCGCGTGATAGTCCGGCAGCCAGATGCTTTGCTGGCGTTCTGCCGGGGATTCGAAGCGTTCGAGCACCCACAGCACGCCCCGGTCGTCCCAATGCATGGCCCAGGCCACGCCATACAGAACCGCAGCGGCCAGGAATACCCAGGAATACCAGCGCATGAAACGGCGGGGGCGAAGCGTGGATTTGGAGGTAGGCAGAGGCACGGCCATGGGTCGCTTTTCCGGAAAGTCAGCGGTAGGGAATAGCACAGGATGCGAAGGGCTGCGCGTTAGAAGCGGGGATTATGCAGACGGCGTGTGAAAAAAATGCAAAGACGGGAGTGCACGCCGCAACACTCTGTGGCGAGCGGGCTTGCCCCGCGTTGGGCTGCGCAGCAGCCCCAAAACCATGCGCTGAGCAGTGTCAGGTGTACCGCGCTTTTCTTGATTGGGGGCGCTTCGCACCCCAACGCGGGGCAAGCCCGCTCGCCACAGCAAGCCCGCTTGCCACAACGGACCCGCTTGCCACAGAGGCTCCAGTTTGCGGCGCGACGGCGCTGAGTCGAAGATGTGCGGAGCCTCCCACAGGTTTTGACCGCGTCCTTTTAGCGAACGACGCTTTCGAAGCGGGTGCCGCCCGCCAGTTCCAGCACCAGTTCATCGCCCACATTCAGCGGGCCCACGCCAGCGGGAGTGCCGGTGAGGATGACGTCGCCAGCCTGCAGCGAGAAGCAGCCGGCCATGTGCTGGATCATCGGGATGATCGGGTTGAGCATCAGCGCGCTGTTGCCGTCCTGGCGCACTTCGCCGTTGATGGTCAGGCGGATGCCTATGTCGGTGACGTCCGGGTACGTGCTGCTCACCACGAAGGGGGCAATCACCGCCGCGCCGTCGAACGACTTGGCGATTTCCCAGGGCAAACCCTGGGATTTGAGTTCGGCCTGCTTGTCGCGAAGCGTCAGGTCCAGGGCCGGGGCGAAGCCGGAGATGGCGTCCAGCACTTCTTCACGGTTAGGGTTGTTCGACAGGGGCTTGCCGATCAGCACCGCGATTTCCGCCTCGTAGTGCACCGAGCCACGCTCGGTGGGGATGGCGAAACCGCCCTCCAGCCCGACCACGCAACTGCCCGGTTTGATGAACAGCAGCGGTTCGGTGGGCACCGGGTTGTTCAGTTCCTTGGCATGTTCGGCGTAGTTACGCCCGATGCACACCACTTTGCCCAACGGGAAGTGGATATTGGTGCCGTCGATATACTTGTGCTGGTAGCTCATGGAACGACTCCTTCAGGTGCGTTTAAACAGCGAAGATCTTGCCGGGGTTCATGATCCCGTTCGGGTCGAATACCGCTTTCACGGCCTTCATGTATTCGATTTCAACCGGTGAGCGGCTGTAGGTCAGGTAATCGCGCTTGGTCATGCCCACACCGTGTTCGGCGGAGATCGAGCCGTTGTATTTCTGCACGGTTTCGAACACCCACTTGTTCACGGTGGCGCACTTGGCGAAGAACTCATCCTTGCTCAGGTTTTCCGGCTTGAGGATGTTCAGGTGCAGGTTGCCGTCGCCGATGTGGCCGAACCAGACGATTTCGAAGTCGGGGTAGTGCTCGCCAACGATCGCATCGATTTCCTTGAGGAAGGCCGGGACCTTGGAGACGGTCACCGAGATGTCGTTCTTGTACGGCGTCCAGTGGGAAATGGTCTCGGAGATGTATTCGCGCAGTTTCCAAAGGTTGTGCAGCTGGGTGTCGCTCTGGCTCATCACGCCGTCCAGCACCCAGCCCTGCTCCACGCAGTGCTCGAAGGTTTCCAGCGCATGGTTGGCGACGTCTTCGGTGGTGGCTTCGAATTCCAGCAACGCGTAGAACGGGCAATCGGTCTCGAACGGCGCGGGCACATCGCCACGGCCCATGACCTTGGCCAGGGCCTTGTCGGAAAAGAACTCGAAGGCGGTCAGGTCCAGCTTGCCCTGGAACGCGTGCAATACCGGCATGATTGAGTCGAAGTCGGTGGTGCCGAGCACCATGGCCGTGAGGTTTTTCGGCGCTCGGTCCAGGCGCATGGTGGCCTCCACCACAAACCCCAGGGTACCTTCGGCGCCGATAAACAGCTGACGCATGTCATAGCCGGTGGCGTTCTTGATCAGGTCGCGGTTCAGTTCCAGCACATCGCCCTTGCCGGTGACAACCTTCATGCCGGCCACCCAGTTGCGGGTCATGCCGTAGCGAATCACCTTGATTCCGCCGGCATTGGTGCCGATGTTGCCGCCAATCTGGCTGGAACCGGACGAGGCGAAGTCCACCGGGTAATACAGGCCGTTTTCCTCGGCGACGTTCTGCAACTGCTTGGTGACCACGCCCGGCTGGCAGACGGCGGTGCGGTCGGTGAGGTTCACGTCGAGAATCTGGTTCATGTAGTCGAACGACACCACCACCTCGCCATTGGCCGCCACCGCCGCCGCCGACAGCCCGGTACGCCCGCCGGACGGCACCAGCGCAACCTTGCGCTCATTGGCCCAACGAACGATGGCCTGCACCTGTTCGATGGTCTTGGGGAAGACGATGGCGGTGGGCGCCGGTGCGAAATGCTTGGTCCAGTCCTTGCCGTAGGTTTCCAGGGAGTCGGCATCGGTCAGCACCTTGCCAGGCTCAACCAGGGTCTTCAGCTCATCAATCAGGGCAACCTGGGTCATCGACAGAACTCTCGAACAATTCATGGTCATCCTGAGAACGCTTCACGTCGCAGGAATAGGTGTTTAGCGGGGTGCGTATGCTAGCATACCGCCCCCGCAGGACAGACCCAAAGGGCGTTTCTGCGGTGACGGCTTTCCTGCCGTCCGGGTCAGCTTAAGCGATCCGATTCCCTGCCATTTTTCTCCGGGATACAGGTTTACGCAGATGAGCAAGACTTCTCTCGATAAGAGCAAGATCAAGTTCCTTCTTCTGGAAGGCGTCCACCCATCGGCCGTCGACGTCCTGAAGGCCGCCGGGTACACCAGCATTGAGTACATCACCAGTTCTCTGCCGGAAGCCCAACTGAAGGAAAAGATCGCCGATGCGCACTTTATCGGCATTCGCTCCCGCACTCAGCTGACCGAAGAAATCTTCGATCACGCCAAGAAACTCGTGGCGGTCGGCTGTTTCTGCATCGGCACCAACCAGGTTGACCTGAACGCTGCGCGCGAGCGCGGCATCGCGGTGTTCAACGCGCCGTATTCCAACACTCGTTCCGTTGCGGAGCTGGTGCTGGCCGAGGCCATCCTGCTGTTGCGCGGTATCCCCGAGAAGAACGCTTCCTGTCACCGTGGCGGCTGGATCAAGAGCGCGGCCAACTCCTTCGAGATCCGTGGCAAAAAGCTGGGCATCATCGGCTACGGCTCGATTG
Source organism: Pseudomonas trivialis (assembly GCF_036864995.1). Taxonomy (NCBI): domain Bacteria; kingdom Pseudomonadati; phylum Pseudomonadota; class Gammaproteobacteria; order Pseudomonadales; family Pseudomonadaceae; genus Pseudomonas; species Pseudomonas trivialis. The sequence continues at coordinate 5,176,143 of NZ_CP142151.1, forward strand.
GTACGCAGCTGTCGGTGCTGGCCGAAGGCCTGGGCATGCAGGTGTTCTTCTACGACACCCTGACCAAGCTGCCATTGGGCAACGCCACTCAGGTGTCGAGCCTGAACGAGCTGCTGGGCATGTCCGATATCGTCACCCTGCACGTACCGGAAACGTCCGAGACCCAGTGGATGATGGGCGAGAAGGAAATCCGCGCGATCAAGAAAGGCGGGATCCTGATCAACGCCGCGCGCGGCACCGTGGTCAAGCTGGACGTCCTGGCCGACGCGATCAAGGACAAGCACCTGATCGGCGCCGCCATCGACGTGTTCCCGGTGGAGCCGCGCTCCAACGACGACGTCTTCGAAAGCCCGCTGCGTGGCCTGGACAACGTGATCCTGACCCCGCACATCGGCGGTTCCACCGCTGAAGCCCAGGCCAACATCGGTCTGGAAGTGGCCGAGAAGCTGGTCAAGTACAGCGACAACGGTACCTCGGTGTCGTCGGTGAACTTCCCGGAAGTGGCCCTGCCGGCTCACCCTGGCAAGCACCGCCTGCTGCACATCCACCAGAACATTCCGGGTGTGATGATGGAGATCAACAAAGTGTTTGCGGAAAACGGCATCAACATCTCCGGTCAGTTCCTGCAGACCAACGAGAAGGTCGGCTACGTGGTGATCGACGTCGATGCCGAGTACTCGGACCTGGCGCAGGAGAAGCTGCAGCACATCTCCGGCACTATCCGCAGCCGCGTATTGTTCTGACGTTTCACGCCGTACAAAAAATGGGAGACCCGCAGGGGTCTCCCATTTTTTTAGCCGAACAACGCTTACTTGACGTTAACGGTGATGACCTTGGACACCACGGTCGGGTTGAACTGCATGTGCAGCTTGTCGCCCGCCACCAGTTGCAAGGTGTGCTTGCCCGGGGTGAGGGTCAGTTCGGTTTCGGTCTGGGCCTTGCCGTAATGGATCACGGTGTCGGTGGCCGGGATCGGCAGCTTGGCGTCCGGCAGTTCCTTCTGGTCGATCAGCAGATGATGGTGGCCGGTGCCGGCGGCCTGCTCGGTGGCCGGGGCCAGCTTCAAGCCTTCCATGCCGAACTTGACGGTGAAGGTCTTGTCGACGGTGGCGCCGTCCTTGGGCGAGACGATAAACACCTTGGCACCCTCAGGTGGAGCGCTGCGCGGGATGCCGTCAGCGGCGCCAGCCAACATCGATGCACCCAGCAGCAGGCTGGCCAGGGCGGTACGAGACATAAGGGCTTTCATTCGCTTCTCCAGTTTTGTATGAAATCTGTAGGTTCAGGACAACTTCGCGACATATTGCTGTCCAAGGCACTCGACACCCTGACAAAGCGATGCTGATCGGCGCCTCGCACATTCGAATCTAGGAGTGACCATGCGCTTCTCGCCTGACCTGTTACTGTTGCTACCCCTCTTGAGCCCCTTGGCTCACGCCGAGTTGATCGACGATATCAACGATCGCGGCGAACTGCGCATCGTCCTGCAAGCCAATACGCCGCCTTACAACTTCAAGGACGGCGACAAGCTCACCGGTTTTGAAGTGGAGCTGGGCGAACAACTGGCCAAGGAGATGGACCTGCGCCCCTCGTTCATCACCACCGATGACGCCGACATGCTGTCGGGCGTGGAAACCGGCAAGTACGACGTGGCCATCAACCATATCGCTATGACTGCCGAGCTTGAGGATCGTTTCGATTTCAGCGAGGCGTACAGCGAGAAACCCGAGCTGGCGATTCCGTTTCAGAAGGGCAACCCGGCGTTCAAGGTGAGCCTGGACAACGCGTTGCATCGAGTGAAGGCCGATGGCCGGTTGAAGGCGATGTGGCAGAAATGGTTAAAGCCTGAGTAACACACGGTGAATATGCAAGGCGCTGGAGCCTCTGTGGCGAGCGGGCTTGTTGTGGCGAGCGGGCTTGCCCCGCGTTGGGGTGCGAAGCGCCCCCAATCAAGGAAAACGCGGTGTGCCTGACACTGCACTGCGCATGGTTTTGGGGCTGCTTCGCACCCCAACGCGGGGCAAGCCCGCTCGCCACAACAAGCCCGCTCGCCACAAAGATACAAAGATGTGGTTACCTGAAGTTTCAGGTTTTGAATCAGCACATTATTTTTTGATAAGTGCTGAGTCCCGCCGATTCAATGCTTAGAAAGGCTCATTGCCCCGCCGGCGAAACCAGCCCGTGAGCGACAGCCGCTCGCGCGTGGCGGGCAACACTTCGTGGGGCACTTCGCCCGACAGGAACACTACCAGGCTGCCGCCGGTGGGCATCACATCGTGTTCGGTGCCGCCCTTGAGGTACATGCGCAACTGGCCGCCGTGCTCGGGCAGCCAGACGTCATTCAGGTAGATAACGGCCGATACCATGCGCCGATCATCGTCGCGAAAACGGTCCACATGCCTGAGATAAAACGCGCCGGGTGGGTACATCGCAAAATGGCTTTCGAAATCTTCCAGGCCCAGGAACAGGCCACGGTTCATGGCCAGGCGCAGGCTGTCCATCACGGCCATGTAAGTGTCGCAGACGGCGGCGTCGCCCTCCTCCAGCCACTGGATATGGTCACCGCGAATCCCCTCGCGAATCTCCTGCGCCGGGCCGCGCCCCACGGCCGCCGGCGCCAGTTCACCTTCGGCCGCACGTTTACGGCACTCAGCCGCCAACTCCAGGGTCAGAACCTCGGGCAGGAAGGCGTGCTGCTGCGACCAGCCTTTTTCGGCCAGGTCGTCGACAATGCGTTGCAGCAAGGGGTGATCGAGGGGTATTTGCATGGCGCGCATAGTATCCATACGCCTGGGAATTCGACAGCGCCGTCGAGCGACTGAACACACTTTAGTCAGGTGACTGATAGGACTTCTCGACAAATCCTACGCCCGACACGGACAATAGTGGCCGACTGACAGGAGTCCTTATGCGTCGTTTGTTTTTTTCCTTGCTGATGTTCTGCGTGTTGCCCGCCTGGGCAGACGGCCATGACCAGTTGTACAAGGTCGCCGGCTGGGCTGAACAACGTGCGCATTTCAATGACGCCCTCAGCGCCGCCCAGCAGCGCTATCGCAACAGCCTGCCGCCGGCGGTGTATCAGGCGCTGGTGGACAACAGCAACAAACGCTTCGCCGCCCAGGCCATGGACCAGCGGGCCGAGGCGCAATTGCGCAAGCACCTGGCCGACCCGCAACCGGCGCTGAGTTTTTTCCAGTCGCCGCTGGGCCGCAAGATCGTCGCCGCCGAGTTGCTCGCCACGCGCCGCGACCAACTGGCGAAAAACGCCCAGGGCCTGCCGAAAATCCAGGCCGACGCCACCCGCAGCCTGATCATCGGTCACCTGGCCCAGGCGTTGCCCGCCCGTGAAGCCGGCGCGGAAGTCAGCCTGGCGATTGCCGGCGTGGCGGCCGACAGCCTGAGCCAGATGATCCCCGGCTTGCTCGGCGGCGGTCAGGCCCAGGGCATGTTGAACGGGCAACGCGAACGGCTGATGCAGCAGATCGATAAGGACCTGAACAACACCTTGCTGTACGTCTATCGGGATTTGTCCGACCCGGAGCTGGAGGAATTCGCGACCTTTGCAGAGTCGCCGCAGGGCAAGGCGTATTACCAGGCGGCGCTGGCGGCGATCCGGGCAGGACTGGCGGTGGGCCAAAGCACTTCAAGCCTGGCACCGTAGAAAATGTGGGAGGGTGCAAACCCCCTCCCACATTGCGACCCGGATTACTTCAGGTGGTCAGTCAAATAACGGAAGTATTCTTCGCGAATCGGCGCAATCTCATTGGCCAGGTGATGCCTGCCCCTGGGCAACATCAGCACCTCGGGTTGTTCGAACTTGCTGCGCAGCACCTGCAGGTTGTGCTGCCAGTCTACCGTCATGTCTTCCTGGCCCTGCACAATCACTACCCGCCTTGCGCTGCGCGGCGCCGCTTCGATGCGCTTGATCCATTGCACCAGCGCCCCCACCCAGGCGGTAGGCAATTGCCGGGGTTGCAGCGGATCGGCTTCAAGAAACGGTTTGAATTCGGGGTCGTGGGTGTTTTCGCTGAACCGCCGCGCGATGCCTTTGACGAATGGCCGCAGCAGGTAATAGCTGAGCTGCGACCAGCCCCAGGCGCGCGGGCGCACCAACGGGGACAGCAGCAGGACCTTGCCCTGGGCCGGACTGTCGGCGCCGTGGCTGAGCAAGTGGTCCACCACCACCGCGCCGCCGGTGCTTTGCCCGAACAGGTGCCAGGGCTGCGGCAAGTGCAACGCCTGGGCCTGCTCGAACAACCCATGCACCACGTGCTGATACACCGCGAAATCATCGATGCTGGCGCGCGTGCCGCTGGACAGACCGTGCCCGGGCAGATCGCAGGCGATTACTACAAAACCCTGTTCCAGCGCCCAGTCCACCACATGCCGATACAGCCCCATGTGGTCATAGAAGCCATGAAACAGAAACATCGTCGCCACCGGCACCGGCGGCCACCATACCTGCGCCACCACCTCGAACCCGTCCACCTCGAAGCGCCCCAGACGGCTCACCACCTTGCGCGAAGGCAAGTCGAGCCCGTAGAAGCGCTGGTACACTCGCGCCTCGGCTGACAGCGGTTGCGCATCCACCAGCGGGCGCAGACTCGCGCGCAGATGATCGGGGTCAAAGGTGACAGGCATAAAGGATTCCAGACTCACGGTGAAGATGAAGATCGAGCTGCGATATTCATCTGTCGAGGCAGGCATGGCAAGCTACGCGCCCTTTGAGGATCGATCCGAATGCGACAGCCCTACCGTTCCGCCCTGTTCGCCGGCCTGTTGCTGGTCCTCTGCACCGGCGTGCTGTGGGCGGCGTATGCCTGGTTTCAGGGCCGCTACCTGCGCGCCTTCAGCGCACACACGGCGGTATTCTCTGGCGATGCGCTGCGCCTGCCCGCCGAACTTGCCGGCCCCGGCCCGATTCGCCTGGTGCACTTCTGGGACCCGGTCTGCCCGTGCACGGTCGGCAACCAGCAGCACCTGGGCGACCTGATCGACCACTACGCGCCCAAAGGCGTCGAGTTCTATGCCGTGCAAAAGCCCGGCAGCCACGGCCAGTTGCCCGCCAACCTGCTGGCGCTCAAAGCCCTCGATGCGCTGCCCGGCGCCGAGCAGATACCGGCCAGCCCGGCCGTGGGTATCTGGGACCACAGCGGCAAGCTCGCCTACTTCGGGCCGTACAGCGAAGGGCTCACGTGCAACGCCGGTAACAGTTTTATCGAACCGATCCTGCAGGCGCTGGAGGGCGGGCGTGAAGTCAACGCCACCCACACCCTCGCGGTGGGCTGCTATTGCTCGTGGAGTTCGGCCAGTGTTGCGCCCTGAACAGGCAACCTGAACGTAGGCTGTTGCGCCAGCGAACTTCGAAAACCACGGCGGCCGGCTGCGGTATGTTGGCCGCTCCCAGACCACCGCACAGACCCCATGAGCCAACTGACTTTCATCCTCTGGATCCTCAACGTCATCGTTGATACGTCCGGCCAACTGGCCTTCAAGGCCGCCGCCACCAACAGTGCGGAATTTTCCGGCATGGCCCACTGGCGCCACATGCTGGCGCGCCACTGGTTCTGGATCGGCATCGGCCTCTACGTGATCGAGTTCGTGCTGTGGCTGGCCTTTCTGTCGCTGGTGCCGTTGTCGGTGGCGGTGATGCTCGGCTCGTTCAATATCGTGGTGATCATGATTGCCGGCCGCCTGTGGTTCAAAGAAAGCCTGACCAAATGGCGCTTGATCGGCATCCTGCTGATCGCCCTGGGCACTGTCGTTGTGGGGTTCGGCTGATGAAACGTTTTTATATCCTTGGTTTTCTCTCGCTGATCTTTTTCGACACCCTGGCCCAGGTCAGTTTCAAGTACGCCTCGATCCACGCCGAACCCCTGGCGATGGATGTGGCCTGGCTGGTCCGCGTGTTTGGTCACCCCTGGATCTACGGCGCGTTTGTTGGCTATATCGGTGCGTTCTTCACCTGGATGACCTTGATGAAACACGCGCCCATCGGCCCGGCGTTCGCGGCGTCCTACCTGGAGCTGATCAGCGTGACGCTGGTGTCAGTGTGGCTTTTCAACGACACGCTGACCCTTCCCAAGGTCATCGGCGGCCTGCTGATCGTGGCGGGCATTCTGTGTCTGGCGCGCCAGGAAAGCCCCGAGGCCAAGACCGGCGAGACGGCGCTGGAAACCTCGCCCTCCTGAGGGTTACCTCGCAGCCCAACCTTGATGAATCTGCCTGACCAGTCGCGCATTCAGCGCGTTCTGTTGCTGCTGCCAGATCTGCACCTGATCCGGCGGTAGCGCCACCTGGCCGTCCGACGCACTCAACCAACGCTTGAACGCACCCTGATAATGGTATTCGGACACGTCGCCAGTAATATCGGCACCGATAATCCGACCCTGACAGGCCTCGATCAATGCCGCCAGGTGATGTTCCAGAAACTCACCCTGATCCCAATTGGTGTTCACCACGTCCGGGCTCAGCACGTCCTTGTCGATGGACAGGTACACCGGCAGCGCTCGATCAAACTGCGCCAGAAACGCGCTCATCAGCGCATCGGCATGGCTGAAGGCGCGATTGCCGCGTCTACAGCCCACCCAATTCATCCAGCGCGTATCGACGTTGACGTTCCAGTAGGTCAGCTTGCCCTTGAGCAGCGGCGACCAGTGATTTTCCCAGGCGTGGCCCAGGCCAATGTCCTGCGAGCCGATACCCAGCACATGCACATGCTCGACCTGCGGCAGACGGCTGGCCCAGTACACCCATGAACCGCAGTGGATGCCGAACGGGTAGCGCATGTTGTCAGGGTGGTTGTCGCAGATGATCAGCTGGAATTTCTGCTGCGTGGGCAGGCGCTTGAGCAGCAGATGACTGAGGTGGTGATAGTCGCCGCTGCCGGTGAACACACAGCCATGCTCGTCGGGCATTCGCGTATCGAGGGCTTTTTCCAGCGCGTGGAATTGCTTCCAGCGGCAGCCGAAGCGGATGGTTTCCTGCCAGGCCTGCAACGGCAGGTACACCGCGTCGGGAATGTCACTCACGGCCCCGTCAAAATCGAGGATCAGCGGTGCCAGGGCCTTCATGACGTGTGCTCCTGATGCCATTGGGTGTCGCTTTCAAAGTGATGACGCCAGCGGTTGCCCAGCCTGCGCAGCAGCGGGTTGCGCACCCACACCAGATGCCGGGTGAAGGTGAAGCTGGCGCCGAGGCTGGCCTTGACCTCAGGGTCGGTCCAGCCCGCCACGTAAAAATCCAGGCCCTGGGCAATGGCGTATTCCAGGTTCACGAACCAGCTGACCACATACAGGTTGAAGTCCAGCGCCAGCGGGTAGTTGAGGCCGATGTACTTGTCGAGCAGCTTGCCGTCCTGCACGTAGCACAGGTTGTAGCCGACCAGTTCGTCGCAGTGCCAGTAACAGAACACGCGTCCATGGCTGTGGGCGTCGCGCAGCAGTTCGGTAAAGAACGCCGGGGTGAGCAGGTCAAAATGGATCTCGCTCTGGTCGTATACCGCGCGGTACAGCCCGTAGAGGCACGCCAGCCAGGCGTCGTCGTTGAAGCGCGCGTCGCCGGTCTGCAGCACTTCGATGTGCAGCGCCTCACGGCTGCGCAGTTTGCGCCGGATATTGCGGCGACGGCTGTGGGAAAGGCGCGCGAGGTAGTCGTCGACGCTGCTGAAGTTGATCGGCACATACGCCAGCGCCTGGCCTTCCAGGCTGATGAAGCCGCGACGAGTGCAGTCATCGATCAGGGCTTGCGCGTAGTGGTTGTCGGCCTCGCTCAGCAGCGGCGATTGGCACGGCACGTCCTTGACGATGGTGAGCGCACGCTGCGGCGCGCATTCATGTTGCAGCCACTGGGCAAGGTCCTGGGGCGACACGCCCTGGGGGAACGGCGCATATTCGCTGACGGTGGTGCCCACAAAGCAGCTGTCGATCCGCAGCCAGGCATGCCAGAGCCCGTAGCCTGGCCAGCCGCGCACACGTTCCACGAAGGTGTCGTCGGCGGTGGTCAGCAGGTCGAAGGGGGTGAAGAAATATGGCAGGCCCTGATGGGAAACCTGCGCGTCAAAACCCACCGGCGGGTGCCGCAAAAAACCTGCAATCAGCGAGGGCGCTTCCAGGCAGCCGGTATAGGCAACCTCGGGACGCAGCGGGGCGGGCAACGGTTGCAGGGCGCAGGTCATGGCAAAAAAGCTCGAAAGTATCCCGCGCCATAGTGCCCCAGCGGGGTGCGGGCCACTTGAACCTCGGCTGTCGAGGCGGCAATCGGCATTTCATCGCCAAACCCATTAGACTTCGATGACCTTTGAAGGCGACTGACCAAGGACCGTCCATGAAACGCAGCCTGATCGTGCTTGCCCTGCTGATCGTCGCCGTCATGGCCGGCGTTGGCGGCTATGTCTACAGCAAACAACCGACCCGTCAGGGCACGCAGACGCTGGCCAACCTGCAAGGCTCGGTCACGGTGCGCTATGACGAGCGTGGCGTGCCGCACATTCGCGCGGGCAACGAGGCCGATCTGTATCGCGCCCTCGGCTATGTGCAGGCCCAGGACCGGCTGTTCCAGATGGAGATGATGCGGCGCCTGGCCCGTGGCGAACTGGCCGAGGTGCTGGGGCCCAAACTGCTGGAGACCGACAAGCTGTTTCGCAGCCTGCGCATTCGCGAGCGCGCCGCTGACTACGTGGCGCACATGGACCACGAGTCCGCGACCTGGAAAGCCCTGCAAGCCTACCTCGACGGCATCAACCAGTATCAGGCCGGCCACCCCAGCCCCATGGAGTTCGACGTGCTGGGCATTGCCAAGCGGCCGTTCACCGCCGAGGACAGCGTCAGCGTTGCCGGGTACATGGCCTACAGCTTTGCCGCCGCGTTTCGTACCGAGCCGTTGCTGACCTATATCCACGACCGGTTGGGCAGCGACTACCTGAAGGTCTTCGACCTCGACTGGCAACCCAGGGGCGCCCTGAACCTGGCAGACAGCGACTGGCAACACCTCGGCGCCCTCGCCCAACTGAGCGACCAGGCCCTGGCCGACAATGGTTTGCCGCAGTTTGAAGGTAGCAACGCCTGGGCCATCAGTGGCAGCCGCACCCAGAGCGGCAAGCCGTTGCTGGCGGGCGATCCGCATATTCGTTTTTCGGTGCCGTCGGTGTGGTACGAGGCGCAGCTATCGGCGCCGGGCTTTGAGCTGTATGGCTACCACAACGCGCTGTCGCCGATGGCGTTTCTGGGGCACAACCTGGACTTCGGCTGGAGCCTGACCATGTTCCAGAACGATGACCTCGACCTGATCGCCGAGAAGACCAACCCGGACAACCCAAACCAGGTCTGGTACCACGGCCAATGGGTCGACATGACCAGCAGCGAGCAACAGATTACGGTCAAGGGCCAGGAGCCGGTCACCCTCACCCTGCGCCGCTCGCCCCACGGCCCGATCATCAACAGTGTGCTCGGCGATAACAGCGGCACGACGCCGATTGCCATGTGGTGGGCGTTTCTCGACTCCGACAACCGTAGCCTCGAAGGCTTCTACGAACTCAACCGCGCCGACACCCTGGCCAAGGCGCGCGCGGCGTCTTCCAAAGTGTCGGCACCGGGCCTGAACATCGTGTGGGCCAATGCCAAGGGCGACATCGGCTGGTGGGCGGCGGCACAATTGCCGATTCGGCCGCCGGGCGTGAATGCCGGGATGATCCTCGACGGCAGCACACCGGAAGGCGACAAATTGGGCTTCTACCCGTTCAGCGCCAACCCGCAGGAAGAGAACCCGGCGCGGGGTTACGTGGTGTCCGCCAATGCCCAGCCGGTATCGCCCAGCGGCATGGAAATCCCCGGTTATTACAACCTGCCCGACCGTGGCCAGCAGTTGAATGCGCAGTTGAGCGACAACAGCGTGAAGTGGAACGTCACCAACAGCCAGGCTCTGCAACTGGGCACCACCACGGCGTTCGGCCCGCGCCTGCTGGCGCCGTTGTTGCCGGTGCTGCGCGAGGTGGTCAAGGACCCGGCCCAGTTGCAACTGGTGGAGCAACTGGCGGCGTGGAAAGGCGATTACCCGCTCGATTCCACCAGTGCCACGCTGTTCAACCAGTTCCTGTTCAACCTGGCCGAGGCGGCTTTCCACCCCAAACTCGGCGACGCACTCTTCAAGACCCTGCTCAGCACCCGCGTGATCGACGCCGCGCTGCCGCGCCTGGCTGCGTCCGCGGACTCGCCCTGGTGGGACGGCAAGCGCGCCGACACCGTCAAGCGCGCGTGGGACAACAGCCTGAGCCATCTCAAGGCTACGTTCGGCGACGACCCGACGCAGTGGCAATGGGGCAAGGCGCACACCCTGACCCACGGGCATCCGCTGGGCTCGCAAAAGCCGCTGGACCAGATCGTCAACGTCGGCCCGTTCGCCGCGCCCGGCACCCACGAAGTACCGAACAACCAGTCAGCCAATATCGGCCCGGCGCCCTGGCCCGTCACCTACGGCCCCTCCACCCGACGCCTGATCGACTTCGCCGACGCCGCCCACGCCCTCACCATCAACCCGGTCGGGCAAAGCGGCGTGCCGTTCGACGCGCATTACAGCGACCAGGCACAAACCTACATTGAGGGCGGTTACGAACAGGCGCACTTCACCGACGAGGAAGTCACCGCCAACACGCGCGGCACGCTCAAGCTGCTGCCAGCGCGATAGGCATTGGTCGAGGGGTACTCCCAAACCGGTGCCTCAAACCGGTGCGGCGAAGTTGAGCCTGAACCGCTGCGGCGTCACCCCCAGCCGGCGGCTGAACACGCTGCGCATGTGCTGTGCATCGCGAAAGCCGCATTGATAAGCCACCGTCTTGAGCGGCGCGCGGGTGCTTTCGAGCATCACCCGCGCGGCGTCCACGCGTGCACGCTCGACGAACTCCGCCGGAGTGATGTGCGCTTCACGGGCGAACACCCGGGAGAAATTGCGCGCACTCATGCTGGCCGCCCTGGCCAGATCGGCGATGGTCAAATCCCCGGTTAAATTGGCCAACACATACAACTGCACCCGAGCCACCGCCGAGGAGGTGTCGGCATGGGGTGTGAGAAATGGGCTGAACTGCGACTGCCCGCCCGAACGCTGGGTGAACACCACCAGGCGCTTGGCCACGCTCAAGGCCACCTCCGGCCCGTGATCCTGGGCCAGCAGGTACAACGACAAATCGATACCCGCCGTCACACCGGCCGAGGTGTAGAGGTTGCCGTCCTGCACGTAAAGACGGTCGGCCTCTACCCGCGTCGAGGGGCACAGACGCGCCAGGTCAGCGGCATCGTTCCAATGCGTTGTCACGGTTTTCCCGCCCAGCAAACCGGCACGCGCGAGCATGAACGCGCCGTTGCAGATCGACCCGAAGCGCTGCGAGCAGGCCGCTGCGCCGCGCAGCCAATCATAGAACTGCGCGCCGAAGTCCTCGAAGGGCAACTGCGGGCCGCCGGCGACCAGCAGCAGGTCACAGGTTTGCAGAGCTTCGCTGTAGTGCTTGTGGGCTTGCAGCGACAACCCATTGGAAGCGGCCATCATGCCGTGACCCACACCGATCACTTCCAGTTGGTAATGGTCCTCGGGCGCCAGGAATCGGTTCGCCTCGCAGAACACATCCATGGGTCCGCTCACGTCCAGCGACTGGACGCCAGGGAAGATCAGGATGGCGACGGTTCTATGCATGACGACACCTTATATGGGGCGGGCCCGACACCCTGTAGGAGCTGACTTGCCTGCGATGCAGACACCTCGGTGTATCAGGTATATCGAGGGGATGCTATCAGGCAAGCCACCGCCCCCATTCGACCGAGTACACCCCTGGCACGATGTGTCGGCATATTGGCCGCAATCGCACCCTCGCCGCGATGGCCGCCCGGCAGGTGCGCGACCAGACTGGGGGCTTCCCACAGGAGAACAACCATGACCACGACCATCGCCGGCATCAAGATCCCCGACAGCGCCCTGGCCAGGGCCGCTACCGACTACATCCGCGACATCGAGTCCGACCTGCTCTACCACCACTCGCGCCGGGTGTTCCTGTTTGGCGCATTGAGCGGTGAACGCAAGCAGTTGGTGTACAACCCTGAGTTGCTCTACGTCGGCGCGATGCTCCATGACCTGGGCTTGATGGAAGGCCATCGCAGCGACGACGAGCGCTTCGAAGTGGACGGCGCCAATGCGGCGGCGAAGTTTCTCAAGCCTTACGGGCTGAGCGATGACGATATCGAGCAGGTATGGCTGTCCATCGCCCTGCACACAACCCCGGGGGTGCCGCAGCATCTGCGTCCCACGGTGGCGCTGGTAACCGCCGGTGTGGAAATGGACGTGCTGGGCATGGACTACGCCGCGTTCAGCAGCGCGCAGCGCGAGGCTGTGGTGCATGCGCATCCACGCGGTGAGGGGTTCAAGGAGTGCATCATCTGCGCATTTGCCGACGGCTTGCGCCATCGTCCGCAGACCACGTTTGGCAACGTAAAGACCGATGTTCTGCTGGACCAGCTGCCGGGGTTCAAGCCGACGAATTTTGTGCAGGTGATTCGCACGTCGCCGTGGGCAGCGTAATCAACTTGAAATGCAATTAAAGGTGAGAGGGGCTTGCTCCCGATAGCAGTGGGTCAGTCTCACTTCAATTGACTGACACCCTGCTCTCGGGAGCAAGCCCCCCACACTTTAAATCGGAGCCGGCGCGCGACGCTTGTCCGGCTGTTGCCAGCCATCCGCCGCCGCTTCTTCGATGGCTTGCTGGATCGCCTTCTTGCGATGCTCTTCGGCACGCCGGCTGAAGAACCACACCAGAAACGTCACCAGCGACACCGCCAACAGAATCAGACTCGCCACGGCGTTGATCTCGGGTTTGACCCCCAGGCGTACCGCCGAGAACACTTCCATCGGCAAAGTGGTCGAACCCGGTCCCGACACGAAGCTGGCCAACACCAGGTCGTCCAGCGACAGCGCAAACGACATCATGCCGCCCGCCGCCAGCGACGGCGCGATCATCGGGATGGTGATCAGGAAGAACACCTTCCACGGCCGTGCGCCCAGGTCCATCGCCGCTTCTTCAATCGACAGGTCCAGCTCACGCAGGCGCGCCGACACCACCACCGCCACGTACGCCGCACAGAAGGTGGTGTGGGCGATCCAGATGGTGACGATGCCACGCTCCTGAGGCCAGCCGATCAGTTGCGCCATCGCCACGAACAGCAGCAACAGCGACAGACCGGTGATCACTTCGGGCATCACCAGCGGCGCGGTCACCAGGCCGCCGAACAGCGTGCGGCCCTTGAACTGGCTGATGCGCGTCAGCACGAAGGCCGCCAGCGTACCCAGCGCCACTGCCGCCACCGCCGTGTAGCAGGCGATTTCCAGCGAGCGCGCCACCGAGCCCATCAACTGTGTGTTGTCCAGCAGGCCCACGTACCACTTGATCGACCAACCGCCCCACACCGTCACCAGCTTGGATTCGTTGAACGAGTAGATCACCAGGATCAGCATCGGCAAGTAGATGAACAACAAGCCTGCGACCAGCATGAAGCTGGAGAAACGAAAGCGCTTCATATCTTGCCCTCCAGCTCTTTGGCCTGGCTGCGGTTGAACAGGATGATCGGCACGATCAGGATCGCCAGCATCACCACCGCCAGGGCGGACGCCACCGGCCAGTCACGGTTATTGAAGAATTCCTGCCACAGCACTTTACCGATCATCAGGGTTTCCGGGCCGCCGAGCAGTTCGGGGATCACGAACTCGCCTACCACCGGGATAAACACCAGCATGCAACCGGCAATGATGCCGTTCTTGGACAGCGGCACGGTGATTTTCCAGAAGCTGTTGAAGGTGCTCGAACCCAGATCGGATGCGGCTTCCAGCAGGCTCTGATCGTGCTTAACCAGGTTGGCGTACAGCGGCAGGATCATGAACGGCAGGTACGAATAGACCACGCCGATATACACCGCAATGTTGGTGTTGAGGATCTGCAGCGGCTCGCTGATCAGCCCCATGGACATCAGGAAGCCATTGAGCAGACCGTTGTTGCTGAGGATGCCCATCCACGCATACACGCGGATCAGGATCGCGGTCCAGGTCGGCATCATGATCAGCAGCACCAGCACGGTCTGCATCTCTTTGCGCGCGGTGGCGATGGCGTAGGCCATCGGGTAACCGACCAACAGGCACAGCAGCGTGCTGAAAAACGCCATTTTCAGCGAGCCGAGGTAAGCGGCAATGTACAGCTCATCCCCCGCCAGCAAGCTGTAGTTGGCCAGGTTCAGCACCACTTGCAGCTTCTGCTCAACGTAGGTGTAGATCTCGGTGTACGGCGGGATCGCCACATCGGCTTCGGCAAAGCTGATTTTCAACACGATGAAAAACGGCAGTGCGAAAAACAGGAACAGCCACAGGAACGGAATCCCGATGACCACCTGCTTGCCACTGGGGACGAGGCGGTTCAAGCGCCGCTTGAGTTTTTTTGTGTTCATGAGCGCAGTACCACGCCGCTGTCGTCTTCCCACCACACGTACACCTGATCACCCCAGGTAGGACGCTGGCCACGGCGCTCGGCGTTGGCGACGAAGGACTGCACCAGTTTGCCGCTCGGCAGCTCCACGTAGAACACCGAGTGCCCCCCCAGGTAGGCGATGTCGTGCACCTTGCCGCTGGACCAGTTGTGTTCGCAGGTCGGCATCTCTGAGGTGACCAACAGTTTTTCCGGGCGGATGGCGTAGGTCACCGACTTGTCTTCCACCGAAGTGGCGATGCCGTAGCCCACGTAGATGTCGCGGTCCAGGTCCGGGCACTTGAGCACCGCGTGACCTTCGGCGTCGTCCACCACCTGGGTTTCGAAGATGTTGACGTTACCGATGAATTCGCACACCAGACGGCTGGTCGGCGTCTCGTAGATATCGATCGGGCTGCCGATCTGCGCGATCCAGCCAAGGTGCATGATCGCGATGCGCTCGGCCATGGTCATGGCCTCTTCCTGGTCGTGGGTGACCATCACGCAGGTCACGCCGACGCGCTCGATGATCTCCACCAGCTCGAGCTGCATCTGCGAGCGCAGTTTCTTGTCCAGCGCGCCCATCGGCTCATCGAGCAGCAGCAGTTTCGGGCGCTTGGCCAGGGAACGGGCCAGGGCCACGCGCTGGCGCTGACCGCCGGACAACTGGTGCGGCTTGCGCTTGGCGTACTGGCTCATCTGCACCAGCTTGAGCATCTCGGCCACGCGGGCGTCGACTTCGGCTTTGGGGATCTTGTCCTGTTGCAGGCCGAAGGCGATGTTCTGCGCCACGGTCATGTGCGGGAACAGCGCGTAGGACTGGAACATCATGTTGATCGGCCGCTCGTAGGGCGGCATGTCGGTGATGTCCACACCGTCGAGGTAGATGCGGCCTTCGGTCGGGCGCTCGAAACCTGCGAGCATGCGCAGCAGGGTGGACTTGCCCGATCCCGAACCGCCGAGCAGGGCAAAGATCTCGCCTTTTTTGATTTCCAGGGACACATCGTCCACGGCAATCGTCTCGTCGAACTTCTTCGTGACCCGGTCGATTTTGACCAGCACCTTCTTCGGTGTCTGGTCGCCCTCGAGGGCTTTCTTGTAGGCGCCGGAGGCAACAGCCATTTACGAAACTCCCAAAAAAGAGTGCAGTTCGCCCAATGCGGGCGAACCCTGGATAGTTTGAGCGCTACTTGCCCGTCTTGACCTTGGTCCAGCTACGGGTCATCAAGCGTTGCACCTTCGGGGGTAGCTCGAAGTTGACGAATGTCCGGTCGAGAACCGCCTGCGGTGGGTAAACCGCTGCGTCGGTGCGTATCGATTGCTCCATCAGTGTGTCCGACCCCGGGTTAGGGTTGGCGTAACCGACGTAATCACTGACCTGGGCGATCACCTCAGGTTGCAGCAAATAGTTGATGAAGGCGTGGGCTTCCTTGACGTTGGTGGCGTCCTTGGGAATCGCCAGCACGTCGAACCACAGGTTGCCGCCTTCCTTGGGAATCGCGTAGGCGATGTTCACGCCCTTGCCTGCCTCGGCCGCACGGGCCTTGGCCTGGAACACATCGCCGGAGAAACCGGCCGCCACGCAGATATTGCCGTTGGCCAGGTCCGAGATGTATTTGGAGGAATGAAAGTAGGTCACGTAGGGCCGCACTTTGAGCAGCTTCTCTTCGGCCTTCTTGTAGTCGGCCGGGTTGGTGCTGTTGGGATCCAGGCCCATGTAATTGAGCACCGCCGGCAGCATCTCATCGGCTGAGTCCATGAACGACACGCCGCAGCTGGCGAGCTTCTTCATGTTTTCCGGTTCGAACAGCACCGCCCAGGAGTCGATATGGTCGACGCCCAGCACCTCTTTCACTTTATCGACGTTGTAGCCGATGCCGTTGGTGCCCCACAGGTACGGCACAGAATACTGGTTACCCGGATCGTTCTTTTCCAGACGCTTGAGCAACGCCGGGTCAAGGTTGGAATAGTTAGTCAGCAATGACTTGTCGAGCTTCTGAAACGCCCCGGCCTTGATCTGCTTGCCGAGAAAGTGGTTGGACGGCACCACCACGTCGTAGCCGGTGCGCCCGGTCAGCAGCTTGCCTTCCAGGGTTTCGTTGGAATCAAACACGTCGTACACGGGCTTGATGCCGGTGGCCTTTTCGAAGTTGGCCAGGGTGTCAGGGCCGATGTAGTCCGACCAGTTATAAATATGCACAGTCGGTGCAGCCTGCACGCTGACAGCCAGCGTGATACCTGCACCCACCAGCAAGGCTTTGCGAAATAAAGAAATTGGCAAGTGGAGGTCCTCTTCAATAGTTGGCCCTGAAGTTGTTGCCCGGCAACAAAACCGGCGCGCAACTTACCTTCGATAAACCGATCCGGCAAAACTTTCTTTCATTTAATTGATGTGCGGGAGGGCGTTTGTGCCCTCCCACGGGTAGCAGGGCTTACTTGCCCGACTTGATCTTGGTCCAGCTGCGTGTCATTTCACGCTGGGTGGCGGCCGGCAGGTCGGCAATCGCGTACAGCTTGGCTTGCACGTCCGCTGGCGGGTAGATGCCCGGGTCGCTGGTGATGTCTTTATCGACCAGTGCGGTAGCCTTCTCGTTACCATTCGGGAAACGCACGCTGTTGGTGATCGACGCCATCACTTCCGGCTTGAGCAGGTAGTTCATGAACTTATAGGCGGCATCGACGTTTTCGGCATCCTTGGGAATGGCGACCATGTCGAAGAAGCTGCCGGCGCCTTCCTTGGGAATGTCGTAGGCCACCTTGACCTTGCCACCGGCTTCGGCCGCGCGGGACTTGGCCTGCTGGATGTCACCCGAGTAACCCACGGCTACGCAGATGTTGCCGTTGGCCAGGTCGGAGATGTACTTGGACGAGTGGAAGTAGCCGATCGAAGGACGGATTTTCAGGAACAGCGCTTCGGCTTGCTTGAGGTCGTCTTTCTTCTGGCTGTCGGTTGGCAGGCCCAGGTAATGCAGGGCAATCGGCAGCATTTCGGTTGGCGAATCGAGGAAGCTCACACCGCAGCTTTTGAGCTTGGCGATGTTCTCGGGCTGAAGCAGCACATCCCACGAGTCGATCTTGTCCACGCCCAGCGCAGCCTTGACCTTCTCCGGGTTGTAGCCGATGCCGATGGAGCCCCACATGTACGGGAACGCGTGCTTGTTGCCCGGGTCGCTGACTGACACGGCTTTGAGCAGGGATTTGTTCAGGTTGCTGTAGTTGGGCAACTTGGACGTGTCCAGCTCCTGGTACACACCCGCCTTGATCTGCTTGGCGAGGAAGTTGTTCGACGGCACGACGATATCGTAGCCGGACTTGCCCGCCAGCAACTTGGCTTCCAGGGTTTCGTTGCTGTCGAACACGTCGTACACCACTTTGATGCCCGACTCTTTTTCAAAGTTGGCGATGGTGTCCGGTGCAATGTAGTCGGACCAGTTGTACACGTGCAGCACTTTACTGTCTGCCTGGGCCGCGCCCGCCATTGCGCCCATCAGGGACAAGGCGAGGAGGGTCTTGCCAGCGTTTTTCAAACCTGATGCCTTCATTATGGTGATGCTCCGATTTTTTCTTTATTAGCCACAGCCTGCGTTATTTGATGCGTGCTGAGACTAGCACTTAGCCCTGCAATTGGGCCAAGGTCAGGTCCAGGCAGGTACCCGCCTTGGTCACCAGCTCGTCAATTTCCGCGTGGCTGATCACAAGCGGCGGAGAAATGATCATGGTATCGCCCACGGCACGCATGATCAGGCCGTTGTTGAAGCAAAAGTTACGACAGATCATGCCTGCGCCACGGCCTTCATAACGCTTGCGCGTGGCCTTGTCCTGCACCAGCTCAATCGCACCCAGCAAGCCAACACCGCGTACTTCGCCCACCAGCGGATGATCCGCAAGCTCGCGCAGACGTTTCTGCAAATAGGGTGCCGTTTCATCCTGCACACGCTGGATGATTTTCTCTTCGCGCAGAATACGGATGTTTTCCAGCGCCACCGCCGCCGCCACCGGATGCCCGGAGTAGGTGAAGCCGTGGTTGAAATCGCCGCCTTCATTGAGCACGGCCACCACGTCGTCGTGCACGATCAGCCCGCCCATGGGGATGTAGCCCGAGGTCAGGCCCTTGGCGATGGTCATCATGTGCGGCTTGAGCCCGTAGAAATCGCTGCCGAACCACTCACCGGTTCGGCCGAAGCCGCAGATCACTTCGTCGGCGACAAACAGAATGTCGTACTTCGCAAGAATTTCCTTGATGCGCGGCCAGTAGGTCGCAGGCGGCACGATCACGCCACCCGCGCCCTGGATCGGCTCGGCAATAAAGGCGCCGACGTTGTCCACGCCCAACTCCAGGATCTTGGCTTCCAGCTGGTCGGCGGCCCATACGCCGAACGCCTCCGGGCTCATGTCGCCGCCTTCGCCAAACCAGTACGGCTGAGCGATGTGGGTAATGCCCGGGATCGGCAGGTCGCCCTGCTCGTGCATATAGGTCATGCCGCCCAGGCTGGCGCCGGCCACGGTGGAGCCGTGGTAGCCATTCTTGCGGCTGATGATGGTTTTCTTGTTCGGCTGGCCCT
Organism: Pseudomonas trivialis; assembly: GCF_036864995.1. Lineage (NCBI taxonomy): Bacteria > Pseudomonadati > Pseudomonadota > Gammaproteobacteria > Pseudomonadales > Pseudomonadaceae > Pseudomonas > Pseudomonas trivialis. The sequence goes on from NZ_CP142151.1 coordinate 5,195,190, forward strand.
TGATCGCCCAATAGTGGCGGACCATGCGCAACATGGTGTCGTTGCCTTCGGAGCCGGAGCCGGCGAAGAACACATGATTCATGCCGGCGGGCGCGACGTCGGCGATGGCCTTGGCCAACTCCAGGGCCGGCGGGTGGGCAGTCTGGAAGAACAGGTTGTAGTACGGCAGGGCTTTCATCTGTTTGGCGGCGGCGTCGGCCAGCTCATCGCGTCCGTAGCCGATGGCCACGCACCACAGGCCGGCCATGCCGTCGAGGATCTTGTTGCCTTCGCTGTCCCACAGGTAAACACCGTGGGCCTTGGTGATGATCCTCGGGCCTTTCTCTTTCAATTGCTTGAAGTCGCTGAACGGCGCCAGGTGGTGATCGTTGCTCAAGGCTTGCCATTCACGGGTTTGCGGGTTGTTGCTGGACATACAGGTCTCCTGGTTCGGTGAAGGGCGCGCCGTCTGCACAGCGCGCCCGGCGCATCAGACGGCGAAGAGCAGGAATTCCCGCTCCCACGAACTGATCACACGCTTGAAGTTTTCATGCTCGGCCCGCTTGACTGCGACGTAGCCGGTGATGAATTTCTGCCCGAGGTATTTCTCGATGGTCTTGCTGTTTTCCATGCGTTCCAGGGCGTCTTCGATGGTCAACGGCAGGCGCAGGTTGCGTCGCTCGTAGCCTCGGCCCACCACTGGCGCGCTGGGGTTGTGCTGCTCGACCATGCCGATGTAGCCACACAGCAGGCTGGCGGCAATCGCCAGGTACGGGTTGGCGTCGGCGCCCGGCAGGCGGTTTTCGACACGGCGGTTCTGCGGGCCGGCATCCGGTACGCGCAGGCCGACGGTGCGGTTCTCTTCGCCCCACTCCACATTCACCGGCGCCGAAGTGTCGGGCAGGAAGCGGCGGAACGAGTTCACGTTGGGCGCAAACAGCGGCAGCAGTTCTGGGATGAACTTCTGCAGGCCGCCGATGTGATTGAGGAACAGCTGGCTCATGGTCCCGTCTTCATTGGAGAAGACGTTCTTGCCGGTGGCGATATCGATGATGCTCTGGTGCAGATGCATCGCGCTGCCCGGCTCGCCGGTCATGGGTTTGGCCATGAAGGTGGCGGCCACGTTGTGCTTGAGCGCGGCTTCGCGCATGGTGCGCTTGAACACGAGGATCTGGTCGGCCAGGGACAGCGCGTCGCCGTGACGGAAGTTGATCTCCATCTGCGCGGTGCCGTCTTCGTGGATCAGGGTGTCGAGGTCCAGCTCCTGCAGTTCGCACCAGTCGTAGACGTCTTCGAACAGCGGGTCGAATTCGTTGGCCGCTTCGATGGAGAAGGATTGACGGCCGGTCTCCGGGCGCCCGGAACGGCCAATCGGCGGTTGCAGCGGGAAGTCCGGGTCTTCGCAGCGTTTGGTCAGGTAGAACTCCATCTCCGGCGCCACGATGGGCTGCCAGCCTTTGTCGGCGTAGAGCTTGAGCACTTTCTTGAGTACGTTGCGCGGCGACAGCTCGATGGGGTTGCCTTGCTTGTCGTAGGTGTCGTGGATCACCTGAGCGGTGGGCTCGATGGCCCAGGGCACGAGGAACACGGCGTTCTGGTCGGGGCGGCAGATCATGTCGATGTCGGCCGGGTCGAGCAGTTCGTAATAGATGTCGTCTTCGACATAGTCGCCGGTCACGGTCTGCAACAGCACGCTCTCGGGCAGGCGCATGCCTTTTTCGGCGATGAACTTGTTGGTCGGCGAGATCTTGCCTCGGGTGATACCGGTGAGGTCGCCAATCATGCATTCGACTTCTGTGATCTTGTGGTCTTTCAACCAATCGGTGAGCTGGTCGAGGTTGTTACTCATAAATGCCTCTGGGCTGGGTTTCCTGGCGTCCATTAAAGGCCAGGCGTTGGTTGACGCAGCATCCGCGTCGTTTTTTCGTTCAGGGTAGGAGCTTACCTGCCATTTGCTGCAACGTTGCATTCCTCAGGCCAACCTTGTGCGTAATTTTGATCGGCGCGGCAGTCATCTGCGGCGTGATCGCAATCGAGGAGGCAAAAAAGAGGTAGGCCCGGGCGTCAAGAATATTGGCCGGCGCGCGGTGCTTGGCGAGGGATAAATGGAGAGATGACAGGACTTGTCTGATACAGGTCAAGACGCCAACTGGCGGAAGGCGAGACATGAAGCACCCCGGTATTATTGCTGTTATGGGTTTGAATCGAGCTTAGCCTTGTTCATTTTTTTACACAACACCCCCGTAAAAAATACAACACGGCCCGCTTTAGGCTGCGATTCCCCAGCCGCCCAAACCCAAAAAAATGCCGCAAAAAGCCCCAAAAAAGGCCACGCGGCGCTTTTTCAGGGCAAAAAAGGCCTCGCTTGACTTCGGCATGCCGTTCGGGTTGACTGAAACCAGAAAAGATCAATGATTGATATTTTTAACAACAAAGGTGTTGCATCATGTCGGTACCCCCGCGTGCCGTTCAGCTTAACGAAGCGAACGCGTTCCTTAAGGATCATCCTGAGGTTCTGTACGTAGACCTTCTAATTGCGGATATGAATGGTGTGGTGCGCGGCAAGCGCATCGAACGCACCAGCCTCCACAAGGTTTACGAGAAGGGCATTAACCTGCCTGCCTCTTTATTTGCCCTGGATATCAACGGCTCGACGGTGGAAAGCACCGGCCTGGGTCTGGACATCGGTGATGCTGACCGAATCTGTTATCCAATCCCCGACACCCTGTGCAATGAACCCTGGCAAAAGCGCCCTACCGCGCAACTGCTGATGACCATGCACGAACTGGAAGGTGAACCTTTCTTCGCCGATCCTCGCGAAGTACTGCGCCAGGTGGTGAGCAAATTCGACGATCTTGGCCTGACCATCTGCGCCGCCTTCGAGCTTGAGTTCTACCTGATCGACCAGGAGAACGTGAACGGCCGCCCCCAACCGCCCCGCTCGCCGATCTCCGGCAAACGTCCGCACTCGACACAGGTCTACCTGATCGACGACCTCGACGAATACGTCGACTGCCTCCAGGACATTCTGGAAGGCGCCAAAGAGCAAGGCATCCCGGCCGACGCCATCGTCAAGGAAAGTGCCCCAGCGCAGTTCGAAGTGAACCTGCACCACGTTGCCGACCCGATCAAGGCCTGCGACTACGCGGTACTGCTCAAGCGACTGATCAAAAACATCGCCTACGACCATGAGATGGACACCACCTTCATGGCCAAGCCCTACCCGGGCCAGGCTGGCAACGGTTTGCACGTACACATTTCGATCCTGGACAAAGACGGCAAGAACATCTTTGCCAGCGAGGATCCCGAGCAGAACGCCGCATTGCGTCACGCGATCGGCGGTGTGCTCGAGACCCTGCCCGCCCAGATGGCGTTCCTGTGCCCGAACGTCAACTCCTACCGTCGTTTCGGCGCACAGTTCTACGTGCCGAACTCGCCGTGCTGGGGCCTGGACAACCGCACCGTGGCGATTCGCGTGCCCACCGGTTCGTCCGATGCGGTGCGTATCGAACACCGCGTGGCCGGCGCCGATGCCAACCCTTACCTGCTGATGGCTTCGGTCCTCGCGGGCGTGCACCACGGTCTGACCAACAAGATCGAGCCGAATGCACCGGTGGAAGGCAACAGCTACGAGCAGAACGAACAAAGCCTGCCGAACAACCTGCGCGATGCCTTGCGCGAGCTGGACGACAGTGAAGTGATGGCACGGTACATCGATCCCAAATACATCGATATTTTCGTCGCCTGCAAGGAAAGCGAGCTGGAAGAGTTTGAACACTCCATCTCCGACCTTGAGTACAACTGGTACCTGCATACCGTTTAAGCGGTTGCGGTAGTTGAAAAGACGCTGCTGACTTCGGTCAGTGGCGTTTTTTTTGGGCTTATTCAAGGAGACCGAGACGGCTTCATCGGGAGCAAGCCCCCTCCCACATTGGATCTGTGAATACATTTCAACATGTGGGAGGGGGCTTGCTCCCGATGGCGGCCTGGCAGACAACACACCTTCCTACTCATACAATGCCTGCTGCCTTGTAGGAGACTTCCATGTCCACCCGCCCCGCCGCCACTCGCAAACCCCGTGCCCGCAGCCAGGCGCGGATCGACACGATCCTGGATGCCGCCCGCGCGTTGCTGGCCGCCGAAGGCGTGGCCGGTTTGTCGATCTACAGTGTGGCCAAGCGCGCGCAGATTCCGGCGGCGTCGGTGTACCACTTTTTTGCCAGTGTGCCGGCGTTGCTGCAAGCGTTGACGGCGGATGTGCACGCGGCCTTCCGTGCGGCCATCGAGGCCCCCATCGAGCATGACTCGCTCAAGCAATGGCGCGACCTGTCCGCTGTCGTCGAGCAGCGCATGCTCAGCATCTACGCGTACGATGCTGTCGCGCGCCAGTTGATCCTCACCCAGCACGGGCTCACTGAAGTGACCCAGGTCGACCGTCAGCATGATCTGGAGTTGGGGGATTTGATGCTGGCCGTGTTCAACCGCCACTTCGAGGTGCCGCCGCTACCCGACGATGTGGACGTGTTTGCATTGGCGCTGGAGTTGAGCGACCGCGTGTATGCGCGCTCTGTGCATCAGCATGGGCGGATTACGCCGCGCATGGCGGAGGAAGGGATGCGGGTGTTTGATGCGTATGTGGGGCTCTACTTGCCGCAATATTTGCCCAAACGGGGCCTGATCGCGGGCAAGCCCGCTCCCACATTTTGATGTGTGAACACCGTCGAATGTGGGAGCTGGCTTGCCTGCGATAGTGATCTCACAAGCGACGCCACTCACAACTTGGCAATCGACACCTCAGTGGATTTCACAAAGGCGATCACTTCACTGCCGATCACCAGTTCCAGCTCTTTGACCGAGCGCGTGGTGATCACCGACGTGACGATGCCCGAGGCGGTCTGTACGTCGATTTCCGAGAGCACGTCACCGACCACGATTTCCTTGATGGTGCCCTTGAACTGGTTGCGCACGTTGATGGCTTTGATAGTCATGGTGTTTTTCCTGTGTGGGTTATTGAGCCCAACGCAATTGCGTCGGCAGCGGTGAAACAGGTTCGGGTTCCGGCGGCACGCCGGGCAAGGACAGCACGCGGTTGAGCACTTCGGCTTCCAGTGCAGCCAGTCGATGTGAACCACGGGCACGCGGGCGCTGCAGGTCGACGGTGAGGTCCAGGCCGATTTCGCCGTCTTCGATCAGGATCACCCGGTCGGCAATCGCCACGGCTTCGCTGACGTCGTGGGTGACCAGCAACACAGTGAAGCCGTGCTTTTGCCAGAGGTTTTCGATCAGTTGCTGCATTTCGATGCGGGTCAGGGCATCCAGTGCGCCCAACGGCTCGTCGAGCAGCAGCAGGCGCGGTTGGTGGATCAGCGCGCGGGCCAGCGCCACCCGTTGCTTCTGCCCGCCGGACAAGGCCGCCGGCCATTCATCGGCACGCTCGGCCAGGCCCACCGCCTCCAGCGCGTCCAACGCCCGCGGGCGCCAGTTACCCTTGAGGCCCAGGCCCACGTTGTCGATGATCTTTTTCCACGGCAGCAGGCGCGCTTCCTGAAACATCAGCCGCGTGTCTTCAATCGCCTCGTCGAGCGGCGCCGACCCGGCCAGCAGCTGGCCGCCGCTGGCTTTATCCAGGCCCGCCAGCAGGCGCAGCAAGGTGCTTTTACCGCAGCCACTGCGACCGACCACGGCGACGAACTGACCGGCAGGGATATGCAGATCGATCTCTTTGAGTACTTCCCGCGCACCAAAGGACTTGCGCAATTTGCGCACCGCGAGCGGGATGCCCTTGAGCAGGCGCGGAGGTTGTTGAGCAGTCATGCCGCACCTCCCTTATGCACTTGATAGGCCGGGTGCCAGCGCAACCAGACCCGTTCCAGGCCACGCGCGGCCAGGTCGGCCAGTTTGCCGAGGATCGCGTACAACACGATGGCCAGCAGCACCACGTCGGTTTGTAGAAATTCCCGCGCGTTCATCGCCAGGTAGCCGATGCCGGAGCTGGCCGAGATGGTTTCCGCCACGATCAGCGTCAACCACATGAAGCCCAGGGCAAAGCGCACGCCCACCAGGATCGACGGCAACGCGCCGGGCAGAATTACCTGCCAGAACAGGCTGAAACCGGACAAGCCATAGCTTCGCGACATTTCCACCAGTGCCGGGTCGACGTTGCGGATGCCGTGATACGTGTTGAGGTAGATCGGGAACAGCGTGCCGAGGGCGACGAGGAAAATCTTCGCCGTCTCATCAATGCCGAACCACAAGATCACCAACGGAATCAGCGCCAGGTGCGGCACGTTGCGGATCATCTGCACCGAGCTGTCCAGCAAACGCTCGCCCCAGGTCGACAGACCAGTGATAAAGCCCAGCGCCAGGCCGATGCCGCCGCCGATCACGAAGCCCAGGCCGGCCCGCCAGCCACTGATGGCCAGGTGCGTCCAGATTTCGCCGCTGCGCACCAGGTTGACCCCGGCCTCAATCACTGCGCTGGGCGCCGGCAGAATGCGCGTCGACAACCAGCCCGCCGACACCGACAACTGCCACACCGCCAGCAACAGAATCGGCAGCACCCAGGGCGCCACGCGATGGCTCAATTTTTCAACATTCATGGCGTCCCCTCAGCTCTGTGAAGCGGCTTTGGGAAGAATGTCGTTGGCGACCATTTCGCCGAACGGGCTGACGTAGCCGGTGCTTTTCGGCTGCTCGGCCTGTTCGATATCCAGGTGCGGGAACAGCAGCTCAGCCACGCGATACGACTCTTCCAGGTGCGGGTACCCGGAGAAGATAAAGGTGTCGATGCCCAGGTCCGCGTATTCCTTGACCCGCGCCGCAACCGTCGGGCCATCGCCCACCAGCGCAGTGCCCGCCCCGCCACGTACCAGACCGACGCCGGCCCACAGGTTGGGGCTCACTTCGAGGTTGTCGCGGCTGCCACCATGCAAGGCGGCCATGCGCTGCTGACCCACCGAGTCGAAGCGCGCCAGCGAAGCCTGGGCGCGCGCGATGGTTGCGTCGTCCAGGTGGGAGATCAGTTTGTCGGCGGCTTTCCACGCTTCTTCGTTGGTTTCGCGCACGATCACATGCAGGCGAATGCCGAAGCGCACGGTGCGCCCGTGCTTGGCGGCCTTGGCGCGAACTTGCTCAATCTTTTCTGCCACTGCGGCCGGCGGCTCGCCCCAGGTCAGCACCATCTCCACCTGTTCGGCGGCCAGGTCCTGGGCGGCTTCGGAAGACCCGCCGAAGTACAGCGGAGGGCGCGGTTGCTGGATCGGCGGGTAGAGCAGCTTGGCGCCTTTGACGCTGATGTGCTCGCCGTCGTAATCCACGGTTTCGCCTTCCAGCACACGGCGCCAGATGCGGGTGAACTCCACCGAGGCCTGGTAGCGCTCTTCGTGACTCAAGAACAGGCCGTCGCCGGCCAGCTCTTCCGGGTCGCCACCGGTCACCAGGTTGAACAACGCACGGCCGCCGGACAGACGATCCAGGGTTGCGGCCTGACGCGCGGCCACCGTCGGCGAAATGATGCCGGGGCGCAGGGCGACGAGAAACTTCAAGCGCTGGGTCACCGGGATCAGCGAGGCGGCTACCAGCCATGAGTCTTCGCAGGAGCGTCCGGTGGGGATCAGCACCCCGCCGAACCCGAGGCGGTCAGCGGCCTGGGCGACTTGCTGCAGGTAGCCGTGGTCGACGGCACGCGCCCCTTCGGCAGTGCCAAGGTAATGGCCGTCGCCGTGGGTAGGCAGGAACCAGAAAATATTGAGGCTCATGGAGTTGTCTCCTGAAGAAATCGAATTACGGCGCTGTGGCCACGGTGGCGGGCGGTGTCCAGATCACGTCCTTGATGCTCAAGGGCTTGGGAATCAATTTGAGCTGGTAGAAGGTGTCGGCGATTTTCTGCTGGGCGGCGACCACTTCCGGGGTCAGGAACAGCGCACCGTAGCCCTGGCGTTTCACCGAGGTCAGGGTGATGTCGGCCGGCAGAGCCAAGCAGCGGCGCCACCTGAGCGGTGACTTCCTGCGGGTTGGCCTTGGACCATTCGCCGACTGCGCGCACTTCTTCCACCAGCGCCTTGATCACGTCCGGGTGCTGTTGCGCGTAGGGTTTGGTGGCGAGGTAGAACTGGTGGTTGTCGGCGATGCCGGTGCCGTCACGCAGGGTGCGCGCCTGCAGTTGTTTCTCGGCGGCGGCCTGGTACGGGTCCCAGATGACCCAGGCGTCAACACTACCCCGCTCGAATGCCGCGCGGGCATCGGCAGGCGGCAGGAAGACGGTCTGCACGTCGGTGTATTTGAGCCCGGCATCTTCCAGGGCACGCACCAGCAGGTAGTGCACGTTGGAGCCTTTGTTGAGCACGACTTTTTTGCCCTTGAGCGCGGCCACCGACTTGATCGTGGAATCCTTGGGCACCAGGATCGCTTCGCTGGTGGGCGCCGGCGGCTCGTAGGCCACGTAGAGCAGATCGGCACCGGCCGCCTGGGCGAATACTGGCGGGGTTTCGCCGGTGACGCCGAAGTCGATGGCGCCGACATTCAGGCCTTCAAGCAGCTGCGGGCCGCCGGGAAATTCCGTCCACTGCACCTGCACGCCTTGGGCAGCCAGGCGTTTTTCCAGGCTGCCCTTGGCCTTGAGCAGCACCAGGGTGCCGTATTTCTGATAGCCGATCCGCAAAGTTTCGGCGGCCTGGGCGTTAACAATGACGCCGAAGGACACAGCCGCAGCAAACAGTGCGACCAGACCACGACGCAAGATGACAGTGCGCATGGCGCTCTCTCCAAATAGTGCGATGAGGGGGTTGGCTGCACCTGCTTGGCCGTTGGCGGCTGAGTAAGGTGAGTGTTACCGGATATCGGGGTGAGGCTTAAATGCTCCAGCGAGCACTCAACAAACGTTCATTCAACACGTCCGGATCCAGCGGTTTTGGGCGGCGGGCCATGGCGCTGTAGAGCTGCTCGACGGCTTCGCGCAGTCGCGCCTCAAGCACCGGCACCAGTTGCGCCTGGACACTGCCCTCGCCGTAGGCGATCTGGCTGTCCTCAGCGAAAATGCCGTGCAGCAATTCCTGAGCCTTGAGCGCCGACAGCACCGGCTTCAAGGCGTAGTCCACCGCCAGCATGTGGGCGATGCTGCCGCCGGTGGCCATCGGCAGTACTACCTTGTGCGCCAGGGCGCGTTCGGGCAGCAGGTCGAGCACGGTTTTCAGCGCGCCGGAGAAAGAGGCCTTGTACACCGGCGTGGCGATCACCAGGCCGTCGGCATTGGCCACCTGTTGCAACAGGTCGATCACCTTGGGGCTGTCAAAGCGCGCATGCAGCAAGTCTTCGGCCGGGAAGTCCCGTACCTGGTAACTCACCACTTCGACGCCTTTGTCTTGCAACCACTGACGGGTTTTTTCCAGCAGCACCCCGGAGCGGGAACGCTGACTGGGACTGCCTCCGAGTGTTACGACCAACATGCGGGAATTCCTTTGAGCAAGTGCCGGCGTTCGCTGTGTGGCGATGGCGCCAAGATGGGACAGACCTTAGCAGCAGATTTATATATCTATAAATCTTATTTTTTCATTTGTTTATTCCATAAATACATATGCGATTTATGAAAATCCAGGCGAAAAAAAAGGCCGTCGAAACGGCCTGAAAAACCCCTGCTTTGTAAGCTGTGAAATGCGGCAAAAACTGTGGGAGGGGGCTTGCCCCCTCCCACATTGGGTTGTGTGTTAGCGGTTAGGTTGCGGAGTGAGGCGCAGGTACGGCTTCACGGCGCGGTAGCCCTTGGGAAAGCGCTTCTGGATCTCTTCCTCGTCCTTGAGCGACGGCACGATCACCACTTCATCACCATCCTGCCAGTTGGCCGGGGTGGCGACCTTGTGGTTGTCGGTCAGCTGCAACGAATCGATGACCCGCAGGATTTCATGGAAGTTGCGGCCAGTGCTGGCCGGATAAGTGATGGTCAGGCGGATTTTCTTGTTCGGGTCGATCACGAACAGCGAGCGCACGGTGAGGGTATCGCTAGCGTTCGGGTGGATCAGGTCGTAGAGGTCCGAGACTTTGCGGTCGGCGTCGGCCAGGATCGGGAAGTTGACCACGGTGTGCTGGGTTTCGTTGATGTCTTCGATCCACTTGTGATGGGAGTCCACCGGGTCTACGGACAGGGCAATGGCCTTGACGCCGCGCTTGGCGAATTCGTCCTTGAGTTTGGCGGTGAAGCCAAGCTCAGTGGTGCACACTGGCGTGAAGTCGGCCGGGTGCGAGAACAACACCCCCCAGCTGTCGCCCAGCCATTCATGGAAATGAATTTTACCGGCGCTGGAATCCTGTTCGAAATCGGGGGCGATATCGCCCAGTCTGAGGCTCATGGCATGGCTCCTGGTGAGTGCTTATGGCGCCCACTGTGCATGCTTCGGCATTTATTTAAAAAGAATAAATAACGATTTATCCAGACGATAAAGGAATATTAAAAATCTGTTCACTGGACGCTGAGGCACGCGGGGATCAACATCGATTTCAAGGTTCGAGAAGGCCTTGAGACGCTGCAAAGAGGGATTCAGGAAGGGCTTGCGGGGGTTGAGCCCGACTTGAAGCAACACACCTTGCCCGGCATTGCGCCGGGCAAGGCTTTACGCTGTTACTTGAATGCGTAGCTGTAGCTGACGATTACACGGTTTTCGTCCTGATCGCGCGCTGCGGCAACATCGTTGCGCCACATAGCGTTTTTCCAGGCGACGCCGAGGTTTTTCAGCGGGCCTTCCGGGATCACGTAGGCAACAGTGATGTCACGTTCCCACTCGGACTGACCGGTGAACTCGGCACGGCTGCCGTTGACGGTGTCGATGTCGGTACCTTTGAGGTAGACGATACCGGCGGTCAGGCCAGGCACGCCAACCTTGGCGAAGTCATACGCGTAGCGAGCCTGCCAGGTACGTTCGCCAGCACGGGCGAACTTGGCGATCTGCATGTCAGTGGTCAGGTAAGCCGACGAACCGTCGCCCTGGTTCAACCAAGGGAAGTCACTGTTACCGTTGCTGACCTGGTAACCACCACCGAAGGTGTGGCCGGCAATGGTGTACAGGAACAGGCCGCTGTACAGGTTGTTGTCAACCTTGCCACGACCGGAGTTCACGCCGCTGTAGTTGCCCGACGAGAAGAAGGCTGCTTCGCTGCCGTTCTTGCCGTCATCGGAGCTGTGGAAGTAACGCAGGTCAGACTTCAATACGCCCGGGCCGATTGCCCAGTTGTGGGTCAGACCCAGGAAGTGCTGCTTGTAGAAATCTTCCAGGTTGCCGTAGTAGTACTGGGCAGTCAGGTCTTTGGTGATCTTGTAGTCACCACCGGCGTAGTAGAACTTGTTGCTGTCACGCCAGTTCACGCCACGGGTGTTGGCACCAGCGATCGACAGGTTGTCGACGTTGCTGGAGTTACGACCCTTGGCTTTTTCGATCTGACCGGCAACCAGCGTCAGGTCCTTGATGTCGTTGGTGGTGATCTGGCCACCCTGGAAGGTCTGCGGCAGCAGACGACCGTCGTTGGTCACGATAACCGGCAGCTTGGGTTGCAGCGTACCCAGCTTCAATTCGGTCTGGGAGATCTTGGCTTTGGCAGTCAGGCCCAGGCTCGAGTAGTTATCAACGGCTTCGCCATTGGACTTGCTCGGGAACACGGTGCCGCCGTACGAACCAGGGCTGGTAGCGGTCGCCGGGCTAGCGCCGTTGGTGCCGCCGCCCGAATCCAGGCGAATGCCCAGCAGGCCGATGGCATCAAGACCGAAGCCTACGGTGCCTTGGGTGTAACCGGAGATGAAGCGCAGATCGAAGCCCTGGCCCCATTCTTCCTGCTTGTTCTGTACACCAGCGGCCTTGTTGGCAGCGGTGCCGGCAGCCGCGTCGCGGTTGTCGGTATTGATGTAAAAGTTACGCACACCCAGCGTTACTTTACTGTCATCGATGAAACCGGCAGCGCCTGCTTGCTGGGCGATTGCGCCCAAAGCTACAGCCACAGCCAAGGTGGACTTCTTCATGTACCGCTCCTCTCGTTTCTAATTTTTGTGTTTCTTTGGTCGCGGGTCTGACGCCCTTGATCCACAGATGCGCGATTAGCACCGGTTAGTGACTGACAAGTCAATCGTAACCTTGTGTGTCTACTACCTTCGTCTAATCACAGTTGATTTGGTCCGTGCAGGGTAATGAGTTTCTCATACACCCAAAAAGAATTATTTCATCCTTTTTCATACGATTCAGGAATAAGACTTTGCAGGACAGCGAACCGGTCAGAGTAGACGAGTTGCCGCGCAACCTAATTCCAGAAAGATATTAATCAAAGCTTTTTTAGATCGTTTAACGACAATGCAGACGTCACTCACGACCAGAAAGGCGCGCCATCATGGCTAAGCGCTATCTTGGCGTCAATTTGTTACAGTTTTTGTGTCACTAATAATTTCTTTGGTTGTCCAAGCGGCCGATTTGATCGCTGGCAATGTTGTATCGGCGCGGTTCCACGGTTCTGAAGTATTGAAAAAAATGTGGGAGGGGGTTTGCTCCCGATGGCATTCAATCAGTCAACACATCAGTGACTGAGCCAAGGCTATCGGAAGCAAGCCCCCTCCCACATTTTGAAAGGTGCCATCTTTTAAAGCGCTTTTTCGAAGATCTTGGAGTTGCGCTGGTAGTTGTACAGCGACGCCCGCGCCGAAGGCAGGCGATCTACGCTGCTGGGTTCAAAGCCGCGCTCGCGGAACCAGTGCGCGGTGCGCGTGGTAAGCACGAACAAGGTCTTCAAGCCCTGGGCCCTGGCACGGCCCTCGATACGCTCGAGCAACACATCACCGCGTGCGCCATGGCGGTATTCCGGGTTCACCGCCAGGCAGAGCCAGCTCACCGGCGTCGGAATCGGCGATCTGATACAGCGCTGCGCAGGCGATGATCATCCCTTCGCGCTCCACCACGCTGAACTGCTCGATCTCGCGCTCCAGCACTTCCCGCGAACGGCGTACCAGAATGCCCTGCTCTTCCAGCGGGCTGATCAGGTCAAGCAAACCGCCTACGTCTTCAATTGCCGCCTCGCGTACCAGTTCGAATTGCTCCTGGGCCACCAGCGTGCCGCCGCCGTCGCGGGTAAACAGCTCGGTGAGCAAGGCGCCGTTCTCGGCATAGCTGACGATATGGCTGCGCCCCACGCCGCCGCGGCAAGCCTGGGCGGCAGCGTCGAGCAGTTCAGCCTGATAATTGCTGCCCAACCGCTGCAGATGCGCCGGCACTTGCTGCGGGCGCAACTCACGTACCAGGCGACCATTTTCGTCGATCAGACCAAGGTCGGCGCCAAACAGCAGCAGTTTGTCGGCAGCCAGGTCGATGGCGGCGCGGGTGGCCACATCTTCACAGGCCAGGTTGAAGATCTCGCCGGTGGGCGAGTACCCCAGCGGCGACAGCAGCACGATGGAGCGTTCGTCGAGCAGGCGATTGATGCCCTTGCGGTCGACCCGGCGCACTTCGCCGGTGTGGTGATAGTCCACGCCGTCGAGCACGCCGATGGGCCGCGCGGTGACCAGATTGCCACTGGCCACACGCAGGCGTGAACCCTGCATGGGCGATGAGGCCATGTCCATGGACAGGCGCGCCTCGATGGCGATGCGCAAGTGCCCGACCGCATCGATCACGCATTCCAGGGTGGCAGCATCGGTGATGCGCATGCCTTCGTGATAGGCGGACGTAAGGCCACGCGCTTCAAGGCGGGTTTCAATTTGCGGACGCGAGCCGTGCACCAGCACCAGCCGCACACCCAGGCTGTGCAGCAGCACCAGGTCGTGGACGATATTGCCGAAGTTGGGGTGGTCCACACCGTCGCCAGGCAACATGACCACAAAGGTGCAGTCGCGGTGGGCGTTGATGTAAGGGGAAGCGTGACGAAGCCAATTGACGTATTCGGGCATAACACCTGGGCCTGTAATAAAAAGCAGCCGAAAAAGGAAGGATCGTGAAAGCGCACGGCGGGCTGATGGTTATCGTCGGAACAGGCTTGGCGACACGCTCACTCTCCTTCTATGGACGTACAGGCAGGGGTTAATTTATGCAGGTTTGAGGCAGTAATGTTCGATCAGTTCGCGCAATAACTGCACTGTAGGCGTCAAGCGTGACATTTCGAGGTACTCGCCCGGCTGGTGCGCACAGGCGATATCGCCAGGGCCGAGCACCAGGGTTTCGCAACCAAGGCGCTGAAGATAAGGCGCTTCGGTGCCAAACGCCACTGCTTCGGCACGATGGCCGGTCAAACGCTCCGCAACCCGCACCAGTTCGGCGTCTTCGGGCTGTTCGAACGGTGGCACTTCGGGAAACAGCGGCGCGTAGTCGATTTGAACGTGATGGCGCTCGGCCAGAGGTGCGAGTTTCTGCCGGATAGCGGCACGCAGCACTTCGGGGTCCATGCCAGGCAAGGGCCGCAGGTCGAACTCCAGGGAGCACTGGCCGCAGATGCGGTTGGGGTTGTCGCCGCCGTGGATGCAACCCAGATTCAGGGTGGGCTGCGGCACGCTGAATTGCGGGTTGCGGTATTCGCGCTGCCAGGCCAGTCGCAGGCCGCGCAGTTCGCCGATGGCATCGTGCATGGCTTCAAGGGCGCTGTGGCCCAGGCTCGGGTCCGACGAATGGCCGCTGCGGCCGAGGATGTCGATGCGCTCCATCATCACGCCCTTGTGCAGGCGGATCGGTCTCAGGCCAGTGGGCTCGCCGATCACCGCCGCGCGGCCCAGCGGACGCCCCGCTTCGGCCAACGCCCGGGCGCCGGACATGGAACTCTCCTCATCGCAGGTGGCGAGAATCAGCAACGGCTGTTTGAACGGCTGGTCGAGCAGCGGCAGCACCGCTTCGATGGCCAGGGCGAAAAAACCCTTCATGTCGCAGCTGCCCAATCCTACCCAGCGGCCGTCGACTTCCGTTAGCTTGAGTGGATCGGTCTTCCACAAGGCGGCGTCATACGTCACCGTGTCGCTGTGCCCGGCCAGCACCAGCCCGCCGGGACCGCTGCCGAAGGTGGCCAGCAGGTTGAACTTGCCGGGGCTGACCTGCTGGATGTCGATGGCAAAGCCCAGATCGCCCAGCCAACTGGCGAGCAGATCGATCACCGGGCGGTTGGTCTGGTCCAGAGACGCCTGCGTGCAACTGACCGATGGCGCGGCAATCAGCGCGGCGAATTGCTCTTTCAGGGTAGGTAACGGCATGCGCGGCCTCTCGACTTCACGGATTGAGCCCACTATAGAGCCATCTGCACGACACAATAAACCGTTGCGGCGCGTTGCCGGGCTCAGTCCTGTACACTGCACGGCCTTGGCAGCCACTCTTTTCCCCGGCTGCACTCCCGATCCTGGATTTTCCGGCCATGCAGAAAGAAACCGAAATCAAGCTCCGCGTCAGCCGCGAAACCCTCGCTGCGCTGCGTGAGCACCCGCTACTGAAAAAACGCAACAAAAGTGGCTGGGAACGCCGTGAGTTGATGAACCAGTATTTCGACACCCCCGAGCGCGACCTGGCCCAGGCCAAGGTTGCCCTGCGCCTGCGCAAGGACGGTGACGAGATTATCCAGACCCTCAAGACCCGCGGCCAAAGCATCGCCGGCCTGTCGGAACGCAACGAGTACAACTGGAACCTGCCCAAAGCCAAGCTCGACGTGAAGAAACTCGACGGCGAATGCTGGCCCGAACAACTGGCCGAGCTGGACAAAAAGACCCTCAAGCCGATCTTCACTACCGATTTTGTGCGCGAGCGCGCCGAAATCGCCTGGGGCCGTGGCAAAGCCAAGGTGGTGATCGAGGCCGCCCTGGACCTGGGCCACGTGGTGGTCGGCAAGCAGAAAGAAGAAATCTGCGAGCTGGAGCTGGAGCTGCGCGAAGGCGAACCGGCGGCCCTGCTGGAACTGGCCGCCGAGCTGGCCGCCACCCTGGCGCTGATGCCGTGTGACATCAGCAAGGCCGAGCGCGGCTACCGCCTGTACGACGCCGGCAGCTACTCCCTGAGCCTGCCGGCGCCGCAGATCCACGCCGAAATGCCGCTGGACGACGCCTTCGCCGCGATCATGTGGCACCTGCTGGGCAGCAGCCAGCGCCTGGCCGAGCAATACCGGTTCAACGGCCATTGGCGGTTGTTGCAGGACTGGGTCGATCACCTCGGCGAACTGCGCGCCCTGATCGGCAGCCTCGGTCAGGCGGCGCCACGCCAGTCCACCAGCGAACTGCGCAGCGCACTCGATGCCCTGCTCGAAGACTGGCGCCCGCTGGTACAGGCCGGTGATGACGACGAAGACATTCGCAAAGCCGCGCCGGAGCAGTTCGCCGAAGAGCTCGAAGACGTGCGCTGGGGCCTGTTCTCGTTGAACACCTCGCGCTGGCTGCTGGCCCGCACCTGGACCGCCGAGCGCACCGTGCGCGGCAACCGCCAGGGCGCAGCGCAACTCACCAACTGGCTGCCACGCCTGCTGGCCGACGATGCTGTCGCCCTGCAACTGCCGCGCTACCAGCAGCAACCCGAAGACCTGGCCGAGCAACTGCCGCGCATCGAGCGCATCCAGGCCTGGCTGCATCACGCACGTCAGGTGGTGGATATTGCCGAGCTGGACCGCCTGTACGGCGAGCTGAACAAGCTGGTGCAACTGGCCAACCAGCCGATCACCGATGAGTCGCTGGACGCGCGGATGCATCAGGCGATTGCGGTGTATCAGAACCGCGCGTGGAAGACGTTGCTGCGCTTGTAATACCAGACCACGGCTCTGTGGCGAGCGGGCTTGCCCCGCGTTGGGGCGCGAAGCGCCCCCAATCAAGGAAAACGCGGTATACCTGATATCGCTCAGCGCCTGGTTTCGGGGCTGCTGTGCAGCCCAATGCAGGGCAAGCCCGCTCGCCACGGGAATGTGACTGCCTTCCCATTGTTCAGCGTAAAAGCCTGCAATACACCCTGAGAGGCAAAAATACAGCACCTGACTAGCCTGAGAAGACGTCCAGCGCTTCTCAGGTAAATCTGCATGTCTGTTGATCACCGTTTGCAATTGCACGCGTTGCTGCCGCCTCTGGTCGAGGCCGGGCTGGTCGCAGCCGACGTCGCACAGCGCCTGTCGACATTGCCCGCCGGCAACCGGCATCCGCTGGAACTCATCGCGGCCCAGGGCGCCGACCTGGAAGCGCTGACGCAATGGCTCGCCCGGCAGGCCGGGCAACCCTATCTGCGTATCGACCCGTTGAAGATCGACGTGGCGACGGTGGTGCCGCTGATGTCCCATGCATTCGCCCAACGTCACGCGATCCTCGCCGTGGCCGTGGATGCCCACACCGTCACCGTCGCCAGTGCCCAGCCCTATGTCACCGAGTGGGAAGCCGGCCTGGCGCAGGTGCTCAAACGCTCGATAAAACGCGTGGTAGCCAACCCCCAGGCAATCGAGCACTGCATGCGCGAGTTCTACCGCCTGGCGAAGTCGGTGCGCGGCGCGGATCAGAAAATCGCGGCGCCTGCCAACGTCGAACTGCTCAACCTCGGCGGCAGCGATCAGGAGCCGGATGCCAACGACGCGCATATCGTCACGATCGTCGACTGGCTGTTGCAGTACGCCTTCGGCCAGCGCGCCAGCGATATTCATATCGAACCTTGCCTGGACCAGGGCCGCGTGCGCTTTCGCATCGATGGGCTGCTGCATGATGTCTATCAATTCCCGCCCCAGGTCACAATGGCAGTGGTCAGCCGCCTGAAAAGCCTGGGCCGGATGAACGTGGCGGAAAAACGCAAACCCCAGGACGGCCGCCTCAAGACCAGAAGCCCTGCGGGCGCCGAGGTAGAGTTGCGACTGTCGACCTTGCCCACAGCCTTTGGCGAGAAACTGGTGATGCGGATTTTCGACCCCCAGGTGCTGCTCAAGGACTTCGACCAGCTCGGCCTGTCGCCCGAAGACCAGCAGCGCTGGCACGCCATGACCCGCCAGGCCCATGGCATCATCCTGGTCACCGGCCCGACCGGTTCCGGCAAGACCAGCACCCTCTACACCACGCTCAAGCGATTGGCGACCCGCGAGGTCAACCTGTGCACAGTGGAGGACCCGGTCGAAATGGTCGAGCCGGCGTTCAACCAGATGCAGGTGCAGCACAATATCGACCTGACGTTCGCCAGCGGCATCCGCGCCCTGCTGCGCCAGGACCCGGACATCATCATGATCGGCGAGATACGCGACCAGGAAACCGCCGAAATGGCAATCCAGGCGGCACTTACCGGGCACCTCGTGCTGTCGACCCTGCACACCAACGATGCGCCCAGCGCCATCAGCCGCTTGCAGGAGCTGGGGATTGCTCACTATTTGATCAAGGCCACCTTGCTGGGGGTAATGGCCCAGCGTCTGGTACGCCTGTTGTGTCCCGACTGCAAGTGCGTTTCGGGCGATACCTGCGAGGCCGTGGGGTGCGCAGAGTGTCGTGACAGCGGTTACCGAGGCCGGGCCGGCGTCTACGAAATCATGGTGATGGATGAGGCGCTCAAGACACTGATCACGCCCGGCACCGATGTGCAGGCATTGCGCAAGGCGGCGTTGCGGCGAGACATGCACAGCCTGCGGATGGCCGGGTTGCTGAAGGTACAGGCCGGGCTGACCACCCTGGCCGAAGTGCTGCGGGTCACCCCTGGAGATTCAGAAATAATCCTTTGATTGTCGGACAATGAAACCGTCTTTATCGGCGACAACCCCGTTACAATCGGCCGAACGTCGTTTTACCAACACCATCAGATAGGGAATCGCAATGCAGATCGGAACCGTACTGCTTCTTTTCGTGGGTTTGGCCATTGCCATTCTTTTCATGGGCTTCAAGGTGGTGCCCCAGGGCTACCAGTGGACGGTCGAGCGTTTTGGCCGCTACACCAACACCCTCAAGCCTGGCCTCAATATCATCATTCCGGTCATGGACCGCATCGGTCGCAAGATCAATGTGATGGAAAGCGTGCTGGATATCCCACCCCAGGAAGTGATCACCGCCGACAACGCCACTGTGCAGATCGACGCCGTGTGCTTCTTCCAGGTGGTAAACACCGCCCAGGCGGCCTACGAGGTCAACAACCTCGAGCACGCCATCCGCAACCTGCTGCAAACCAATATCCGTACCGTGCTTGGCTCCATGGAACTGGACGCCATGCTCAGCCAGCGTGACGGCATCAACGAAAAGCTGCTGCGCACCGTCGACGAAGCCACGGCGCCGTGGGGCATCAAGATCACGCGTATCGAAATCAAGGACATCAGCCCGCCGGCAGACCTGATGGCTGCCATGTCCGGGCAGATGAAGGCCGAGCGGATCAAGCGTGCGCAGATTCTCGAAGCCGAAGGCCTGCGTGCCTCGGCGATCCTGACCGCCGAGGGCAAGAAGCAGGCGCAGATCCTCGAGGCCGAGGGTAGCCGACAAGCCGCATTCCTGGAGTCTGAAGCCCGTGAGCGTCAGGCCGAAGCGGAAGCCCGCGCCACGCAAGTGGTGTCGGAGGCAATCGCGTCGGGCAACGTGCAGGCGGTCAACTATTTTGTCGCGCAAAAGTACATCGACGCCCTGGGCAAGCTGGCGTCGGCGAACAACAGCAAGGTGATCCTCATGCCACTGGAGGCCAGCCAGGTGATCGGCGCTGTCGGTGGTATCGGCGAGATCGTCAAGGCAACGTTCGACAACAAGAAAGGCTGAGGCCATCGCCATGTGGGAATTCCTTCAGCATCTATCGTTCTGGGACTGGCTGGCACTGGGTACCGTGTTGTTGATTCTCGAGGTGTTCGGGGCCGGCGGGTATCTGCTGTGGATGGGCATCGCGGCCGCTGCGGTGGGCGTGATCAAGTTCGTGGTCCCCTCGCTGGGGTTGGAGTGGCAACTGCTGCTGTTCGCCCTGCTGTCGATTCTGACGGCGGTGTACTGGTGGAAGCGTCAGCGCAGCAGCGCCAAGGCGAGCGATCAGCCGAGTCTGAACGAGCGGGGCTCGGAGCTGATCGGCCGCACCTTTGTTGTGCATCAAGCCATTGTGGATGGCCGGGGCAAGGTGAAAGTCGGCGACAGCGTATGGATGGTGACCGGCCCGGATACGCCTGCAGGCGCTCAAGTGCGGGTGATCGGCCAGGACGGCGTGGTATTGAAAGTCGAAACTGTTCAGTCATGATTGAACTCGATCGGTCTGATTACAATCAAACCCAACAGACAACCACCGGAGTCACCTACCATGCGTCTTAAATATGCTGTCGCAACCCTCGCTGTGCTATCCCTCCCAGTCGGTTCAGCCATGGCCGACAGCTTCTGGCGCAATGTCATCTCGTCTGGGGCCACGACCGGCTCGACGTACCTGACCTTCAAGGACCACAAGATGGTGGTTGCCGCTCAAGACGACGCAGGCAGCTTCGTTGCCAGCGATGGCGGCATCCGCGGCCCGTACCTGGAAGCCGCCATGCAGAAAGTCCGCGCCGACAACCCTGGCCTGCAGGCTACGGATATGGAGCTGGCCAACGCTATTCTCGCGAAGAATGCCGTTACCGAGTGATACCCGCTCTAAAGAATGCCGCTTTTTCAAGCGGCATTTTTTTGCCTGCCAGATGACAATTCGTTCACCGGCGACAGGCTATATTCAGTCGAACCGTGCAACCATGCCGGGTACTCACAGCCTTTATTCGTCGCCACTCTGAAACGGATGCCTTCCTCGTCATGAGCCAACAGCCCTTCCTGCCGTTTTCCAAACCCACCATCGATGAAGCCACTATCTCGGCGGTCGGCGATGTGCTGCGCTCTGGCTGGATCACCAGCGGGCCGAAAGTGCAGGCATTCGAAGCACAGCTGTCGGAATATTTTGGCGGGCGCCCGGTGCGCACGTTCAACTCGGGCACCTGCACCATGGAGATTGCCTTGCGCATCGCCGGTATCGGACCGGGCGATGAAGTCATTACCACGCCAATCTCGTGGGTCGCCACGGCCAACGTGATCCTGGAAGTCGGCGCCACCCCGGTGTTTGCCGATATAGATCCGGTCACCCGCAATATCGATCTGACGCAGGTCGAAGCGGCCATTACCCCGCGTACCAAGGCGATCATCCCGGTGTACCTGGCCGGTCTGCCGTTGGACATGCCAATGCTTTACGCACTGGCCAACAAGTACAACCTGCGCATCATTGAAGACGCCGCCCAGGCCCTGGGCTCCAGCTGGGATGGCGAGCGCATTGGCGCCACCGGCGACTTCGTTTCCTTCAGTTTCCAGGCGAACAAAAACATCACCTCGTCCGAGGGCGGTTGCCTGGTATTGAACAACGCCGAGGAAGCACGCCTGGCGGAAAAGTATCGCCTGCAGGGTGTTACCCGCACTGGCTTTGACGGTCTGGACGTGGATGTGTTGGGCGGCAAGTTCAACATGACCGATATCGCCGCGGCCATCGGCCTGGGCCAGTTCGCCCATATCGAAAAAATCACCGCCCACCGCCAAAATCTGGCGCGGCATTACTTCCAGTGCTTCGGCAGTGATTTTGAACAGGTATACGGCGCGCAATTGCCGCCGGAGGACTTCGAAAACAGCAACTGGCACCTGTTCCAACTGGTGCTGCCGGAACGCCAGGACGGCTTGCCCGCCCGCGCTACGTTCATGGAGCAGATGCAGGCCCATGGCGTAGGCATCGGTTACCACTACCCACCGATCCACCTGCTGAGCCTTTATCGGGCACAGGGCTTCAAGGAAGGCATGTTCCCGGTGGCGGAAAAAGTGGGCCGTTTGATTGTGTCGTTGCCGATGTTTACGGCAATGACCGAGGCGGATGTGGAGCGAGCGGTAGCGGCGGTCAAAGCGGTACTGAAAGCGACTGAAAAATCCGGCTCACCTCAACCCAATGTGGGAGCTGGCTTGCCTGCGATGACATCACTGCGGTGTAACTGATACACCGAGGTGTCTGCATCGCAGACAAGCCAGCTCCCACACTGGTTTGTGCTGTTTCAACGCTTTGCGTTTACTCGCCGATAGCAGCCTTGTAGCCGGCGGCGTCCAGCAGTTTATCCAGATCAGCCGGGTTACTTGGCTTGAGCTTGAAGATCCACGCACCGTAAGGGTCGGAGTTCAGCAGCTCGGGGCTGCCACTCAACTCTTCGTTCACGGCGATCACTTCGCCGGCCACTGGCGCGTAGATATCCGAGGCGGCCTTCACCGACTCAACCACCCCCGCCTGCCCTTCGGCTTCAAACGTGGCGCCCACTTCGGCCAACTCAACAAACACCACATCCCCCAGCGCTTCCTGGGCGTGGTCGGAAATCCCGACGGTCACCGTGCCGTCGGCTTCCAGACGGGCCCACTCGTGACTTTCGGCAAAACGCAGTTCGGCAGGGATAGTGCTCATATTCTGTGCCCTCTAGAAGGAATGTCAGCGGCCAAATGGCCTGCCGGAAATAGTTAGATCAGTGTCTTGCCATGGCGCACGAAGGTCGGTTTGACCACTCGAACCGGGTACCACTTGCCGCGGATTTCCACCTCGGCCCGGTCGGCCGTCGCCGTCGGTACACGCGCCAGGGCAATGGATTTGCTCAGCGTAGGGGAGAAACTACCACTGGTGATCTCTCCTTCGCCAACATTGGCGATACGAACCACCTGATGAGCGCGTAAAACGCCGCGTTCTTCCAGGACCAAACCCACCAGTTTGAACTGCACACCTGCCGCCAGCTCGGCTTCCAGCGCCGTGCGCCCGATGAAGTCGCGCTCGACCGGCTCCCAGGCGATGCTCCAGGCCATGTTGGCCGCCAGGGGCGAAACGTCCTGATGAATATCCTGACCATACAGGTTCATGCCCGCTTCCAGGCGCAGGGTGTCGCGGGCGCCGAGGCCGATGGGGGAAATACCGGCACCGACCAGGTCGTTGAAAAAGCCCGGTGCCTGTTCGGCCGGCAGGACAATTTCCAGACCATCTTCGCCGGTGTAGCCGGTGCGAGCGATAAACCAGTCGCCGTCGGCCTGGCCTTCAAAGGGCTTGAGTTGGTGGATCAGAGTGCTACGGGATTGGGTCACCAGCTCGGCGATTTTCTGCCGGGCATGGGGGCCTTGAATGGCGAGCATCGCCAGTTCCGAGCGCTCATGCAGTTGCACCTGGTAGTCGCCAAGCTGCGCCTGCATCCAGGCCAGGTCCTGATCACGGGTGGCGGCGTTGAACACCAGCCGGTAACCGGTTTGGGTGCGATAGACGATCATGTCGTCCACCACGCCGCCCTGCTCGTTGAGCATGGCGCTGTAAAGCGCACGGCCGCAGCCCTGCAAACGATCAACGTCATTGGCCAGCAGGTGCTGGAGCCACTCCCTGGCCTGAAGGCCTGTGACATCGATCACGGTCATGTGGGACACATCGAACACCCCGCAGTCGCGTCGCACCTGATGGTGCTCCTCAACTTGCGAGCCGTAGTGCAGAGGCATATCCCAACCGCCAAAATCGACCATTTTCGCGCCCAGGGCGAGATGCAGGTCATACAGAGGCGTACGCTGTCCCATGGGTTTCTCCTTCCGGGCTTGGCGAAGATGCGCAGGCTTGCCATATGCGCTGAACACCTTTAATTACAAGGCCTGCAGCCACGCACAGCGACCCGATCCGAAAGACGGCGCGCACCGAATGCCGCGCATTGTAGCTGCAAGCTGTAGGACTGGCACCTAGCCGATTGACCGGGCCGAGCGACGAATCAGGCCGATGACGGGCAACAGGCCGACACACACTAGCGTCAAGGCCGGCAGCGACGCCCGTGCCCACTCGCCCTCGCTGGTCATTTCAAAGATCCGCACCGCCAGCGTGTCCCAGCCAAACGGGCGCATCAGCAGGGTGGCGGGCATTTCCTTGAGCACATCGACGAACACCAGCAGCGCCGCACTCAACGTGCCCGGCAGCAACAGCGGCAGATACACTTTGCAAAACAGTCGTGGCCCACTGACCCCCAGACTGCGCCCCGCTTCAGGCAATGACGGGCGGATGCGTGCCAGGCTGTTTTCCAGCGGCCCATAGGCCACCGCAAGGAACCGCACCAGATACGCCAGCACCAGCGCCAACAGGCTGCCCAGCAACAACGGCTTGCCCGCACCGCCCAGCCAGCCGGACAGCGGCACCACCAGCACGCGGTCCAGATAGCTGAACGCCAACATGATCGACACCGCCAGCACCGACCCCGGCAACGCATAACCGACGTTGGCCAGACTGACGCCGGAGCGAATCGCCCGGGTCGGCGCCAGGCGGTTGGCGAACGCCAGCAGCAGCGCCACGCTGACGGTGATGAGCGCCGCGATACCGCCCAGATAAAGGGTGTGCACGATCAGCCCCGCGTAACGTTCATCCAGATCGAAGCGGCCACGCTGCCAGAACCACACCACCAACTGCAGCATCGGAATCACAAAGGCACAGGCCAATACCAGACCACACCAGGCAGTGGCCGCCGCCGCCTTGACCCCGCGCAAGTGATACAGCGCCTTGCCTCGTGGCCGTTCATTGCCGGGTCGGCTGGAGCCCCGCGCGCGCCGCTCGCCGTACAGCACCAGCATCACCACCAGCAGCAACAGGCTGGCCAGTTGGGCCGCGCTGGACAGGCTGAAAAAACCGTACCAGGTCTTGTAGATCGCGGTGGTAAACGTGTCGAAGTTGAACACCGAGACCGCGCCAAAATCCGCCAGGGTCTCCATCAACGCCAACGCCACACCCGCGCCGATCGCCGGCCTGGCCATCGGCAACGCGACTCGCCAGAACGCTTGCCACGGCGATTGTCCGAGTACCCGCGCCGCCTCCATCAAGCCTTTGCCCTGGGCCAGGAATGCGCTGCGCGCGAGCAGATACACGTAAGGGTAGAAGACCAGCACCAGCACGATGATCACGCCGCCGGTGGAGCGCACGCGCGGCAGGCGCAAGCCGTTGCCGAACCCTTCGCGCAGCAGGCTCTGCACCGGGCCTGCAAAATCCAGCAGGCCGACAAAGACAAAGGCCAGTACATACGCCGGAATCGCAAAAGGCAGCATCAACGCCCAGTCGAGCCAGCGCCGTCCGGGGAACTCGCAGAGGCTGGTCAGCCAGGCCAGGCTGACGCCCAACAGGGTCACACCGACGCCAACGCCAAGCACCAGCGTGAGCGTATTGCCCAGCAGGCGTGGCATCTGGGTATCCCACAGGTGGGCCCAGATTTGTGCATCAACACTTTGCCAAGACAGCAACAGCACGCTCAGTGGCAATAGCACCAGGGCGGCGACGGTGAACACCGGCAGGTACCAGCGGCGTTGGACGGGGTGGGCCAAGAGCAAACTTCCTGCGAATGACAATCCAAAGGCAAAACCCAGCGTGGGAGGGGGCTTGCTCCCGATAGCGGGTTGTCAGTCTACTCATCAGTAACTGATCCACTGCTATCGGGAGCAAGCCCCCTCCCACATTTTGATCTGCGGCGCTTTACACGTTCAGTTCCAGCCAGCGCGATCCATAAGGCGAATCGCCTCAGCCTGACGCTTGCCCGCCACTTCCACCGGCAAGGTATCGGCCACGAACTTGCCCCAGGTCGCCACTTCGGCAGAAGGCGGCACCGCCGGGTTGGCCGGGAACTCCTGGTTCACATCCGCAAAAATCTTCTGCGCCTCAGGCGTGGTCATCCACTCCACCAGCGCCTTGGCGGCTTCCGGGTGCGGCGCGTGCTTGGTCAGGCCGATACCCGACAGGTTGACGTGCACGCCACGGTCGCCCTGGTTCGGCCAGAACAACTTCACCGCCAGCTCCGGCTTCTGCTTGTGCAGGCGACCGTAGTAGTAGGTGTTGACGATGCCCACGTCGCATTGCCCGGCGTTGATCGCCTCCAGCACCGCAATGTCGTCAGAGAACACGTCGGTGGACAGGTTGTTGACCCAGCCCTTGACGATTTCCTCGGTCCTGGCCGCGCCATGGGTTTCGATCAGGGTGGCGGTCAGCGATTGGTTATAGACCTTCTTCGCCGTGCGCAGGCACAGGCGGCCTTCCCATTGTTTGTCGGCGAGGGCTTCGTAAGTGGTCAGGTCGCCCGGCTTCACCCGGTCGGTGGAATAGGCGATGGTGCGCGCGCGCAGGCTCAAGCCGGTCCAGGCGTGAGCGGATGAGCGATATTGCAAAGGGATGTTCTTGTTGATGACCGCCGAGGTGAACGGTTGCAGGATGCCCATGTGCTCGGCCTGCCACAGGTTGCCGGCGTCAACGGTGAGCAGCAGGTCGGCGGTGGCGTTTTCGCCCTCGGCCTTGATGCGCTGCATCAGCGGGGCTTCCTTGTCGGTGATGAACTTCACCTGCACGCCGGTCTTTTGGGTGTAGGCGTCGAACACCGGCTTGATCAGTTCGTCGATGCGCGAGGAGTAGACCACGACTTCGTCGGCTGCCTGGGCGCTGCTGCAGCCGATCAGGGTGAGTGCCAGGGCAGTCAGGAGGCGCTTGGGTGCCGACATGGGGGCGGTCGCTCATTTGCAAAAAGAGGGCAAATGATAAGGACTCACATTTGGTAACGCTTGGTGGAGGCGTTACCAGATGTTGCACGGCAGTGTCAGGGTTTCGCCAACTCCGGCAGATCCCCGGTCAGCCCCAACGCCTGACGCACGAATACAGCCTTGGCTTCAGGCATCTGGTTGACCACCTTCAACCCGGCATTACGCAACCAGCGCAACGGCAGCTGATCGGCCTGGAACAGGCGCTCGAAGCCTTCCATCGCCGCCATCAACGCCAGGTTGTGCGGCATGCGCCGACGTTCGTAGCGGCTCAGTACTTTCACTTCGGCCAGGCGTTCACCGCGCTCGCTAGCCGCCCGCAGCACCTCGGCGAGCACTGCGGCATCGAGCAACCCCAGGTTAACGCCCTGCCCCGCCAGCGGATGAATCGCGTGGGCCGCATCGCCGATCAGTGCCAGGCCTTCGGCCACGTAGCGCTTGGCATGACGCTGGCGCAAGGGCACACAGACGCGCGGGTCGGCGCTGACCACCGTTCCCAGCCGCCCTTCGAATGCGCGCTCCAGCTCACGGCAGAAGCGTTCATCGTCCAGCGCCATCAAGCGTTCGGACTCAGCCGGCGTGGTCGACCACACAATCGAACACCATTCCTGCTGCCCGTCCCGATCCAGCGGCAGAAATGCCAGCGGGCCGGTATCGGTGAAGCGCTGCCACGCCGTACGCTGGTGCGGCTGGCTACTGCGCACGCTGGTGACGATGGCGTTGTGCAGGTAGTCCCATTCGCGGGTGGGGGTGCCGGTCAGGCGGCGCACGGCGGAGTTGGCGCCATCGGCGGCCACCACCAATGGCGTACGCAGCTTGCGGCCATCTGCCAGGGTCAGCAGCCAATCGTCGCCGGAACGACGCATCTGCTCCAGGCGTGCATTGGCCAGCAAGCCCAGGTCGCAGTCGTGCAGGCGATCGAGCAAGGCGTCCTGCACCACACGGTTTTCAACGATATGCCCGAGCACGTCGGCGTGCACACTGGCCGCCGAAAAGTGGATCTGCCCGGTGCCGCTGCCGTCCCACACCTGCATTTCGCCATATGGGCTGGCACGGCGCGCCACGATGCCATCCCACACGCCAAGCCGTTCGAGGATGCGCTGGCTGGCGGCCGACAAGGCGCTCACCCGCGGCTCGAACGCTGCGTCTGGGTCAAACGGTTTGACGCTCAGCGGGCTGCCATCGAGCAGCAACACCTGCAGGCCACTGCCCTGCAACGCCAGCGCCAGGGCGCTTCCGACCATTCCGGCCCCGACAATCAGCACATCTGCGCGCATGTCCATGCTTTAAACCTGCCTCGCTGGCGGCCTGCGCCGCACGTAAAGGGTTTTGCCGACGCACCTGATCAAGCAAGGCATCGTCGATAAAGAATTCACTCACACATCCGAGCGCGTACCCAGGCCCATGGCCTGACGGGCGAACCAGCGCTTGGCCGGCGGCAAGAGGTCCAGGCCCAGCAGGCCGAGGTTACGGCCCAATGCCACCAACGGCTGGCCGCTGCCAAACAGCCGCGTCACCTGGTCGGAGAAGCCCACGGTCAGTTGCTGATCGCCGCGCTGACGGTCGCGATAAGCCTGCAAGGTCGCCAGGTCGCCCGGTACCTGCGGACCGGCCAGCAGGGCTTCGGCCAGGGCATCCGCATCGCGCAGGGACAGGTTGAAGCCCTGCCCGGCAATCGGATGCAGGCTATGGGCCGCATTGCCAAGGATCGCCAGGTGCGAGCGCACTTGTTCTTCAGCCTCCACCAGGGTCAGCGGGTACAAATGACGCGCGCCGACTTGCTTGAACGTGCCCAGGCGGTAGCCGAACACGCTCTGCAGTTCGCTGAGGAAGCTGCGCTCATCGAGGTCGACCAAGCGCTGGGCATCCATGCCGATACGGGTCCAGATCAGCGCGCAACGGTTGTCCGGCAGCGGCAGCAAGGCCATCGGGCCGTCATCGGTAAAACGCTCGAAAGCCTCGCCGTTGTGGGCTTCGCTCGGGGTCACATTGGCGATCAGCGCGCTCTGGTTATACGGCCGGGTTTTGACGCCGATGCCGAGCTGTTCACGCAAGCTGGAACGGCCACCGTCGGCCAGCACCGCAAGGTCGCAAGACAGCACCGTTTCATCGTTGAGGGTCAGGCGATAGCCGTCCGGCAACGGCTCCATACGCGTGACTTCCGCGGGGCAGCGCCAGCTCACCACGTCTTTATCAAGGCTCTGCCACAGGCATTGGCCGAGCCAGGCATTTTCCACTACATAGCCCAGGGCCGGCACGCCTTCCTCCAGAGCGGACAGGCGCGCGGTGGAGAAACGGCCACGGTCAGACACGTGAATCTGCTTGATCGGCTCGGCGCGGCGGGAAATGTCCTGCCAGACGCCCAGCCGCTGATAGATCTGCCGCGCGCCGAATGACAGCGCCGAGGACCTCGCATCGTAGCTTGGCTGGTAGCTGTCGCCAGGGGCGAAGGGTTCGATCAGCATGATCTTCCAGCCCCGCGCCTTGGCGCCTGCCTGCAATGCCAAGGCAAGGCTCGCGCCCACCAGACCGCCGCCGACAATCGCCAGGTTGACCCGGCTCATCGCGCAGCCGCCATCAACGCTTCGATCTCGGCCACGGTCTTGGGCACGCCGCCGGTCAGGATTTCACAGCCCTTCTTGGTCACTACCACGTCGTCCTCGATGCGCACGCCAATGCCACGCCATTTCTTTGCCACGTTCTGGTTATCCGGGGAAATATAGATACCCGGCTCCACGGTCAACACCATGCCTACTTCCAGCACACGCCACTCACCACCGACCCGGTATTCACCGACATCGTGCACGTCCATGCCCAGCCAGTGGCCGGCGCGGTGCATGTAAAACGCGCGGTAGGCTTCGCTGGCGATCAGTTCGTCGACATCGCCCTGCAGCAGCCCGAGGCTTACCAGCCCGGCGGTGATCACGCGCACGGTCGCCTCGTGGGCCTGGTTCCAATGTTTGTTCGGCGCGATTTCGGCAAAGGCGGCTTCCTGGGACGCCAGCACGATCTCGTAAATCGCCTTTTGCTCGGCCGAGAACCTGCCGTTGACCGGCCAGGTGCGCGTGATATCGCTGGCGTAGCAGTCGATCTCGCAACCGGCGTCGATCAGCACCAGATCGCCGTCCTTGAGCAACGCGTCATTCTGTTGGTAATGCAGGATGCAGCTGTTGCGTCCGGCAGCGACGATGGAGCCATAGGCCGGCATTTTCGCGCCACCCTGGCGGAACACGTAATCCAGCTCGGCTTCGAGGCTGAACTCATGCAAACCAGCGCGACTGGCCTGCATCGCCCGCACATGGGCCGCGCAGGAAATGCGCGCGGCCTCACGCATCACCTTAAGCTCTGCCGCTGACTTGTACAGACGCATGTCGTGCAAAAGGTGATCCAGGGCCACGAACTCTTTGGGCGGCTGGGCGCCCAGGTGGGCTTTGGAGCGGATCACGTTGATCCACTCCATCACGTGGCGGTCGAACTCGGCATTGCTGCCCATGGCCGAATACACCCGGTCGCGGCCTTCGATCAGGCCGGGCAGGATGTCGTCGATATCGGTGATAGGGAAAGCGTCGTCAGCGCCAAAGTCGCGGATCGCGCCTTCGGTGCCGGCGCGCAGGCCGTCCCACAGTTCGCGCTCGGCGTTGCGCTCGCGGCAGAACAGCACGTACTCGCCGTGCTGTCGACCGGGCATCAGCACGATCACCGCCTGCGGTTCCGGGAAGCCGCTCAGGTACTGGAAATCGCTGTCCTGGCGGTAGACATGCTCGACATCGCGATTACGAATGGCCACCGCAGCGGCCGGCAGAATCGCGATGCTGTTGGGTTCCATCTGCGCCATGAGCGCCTTGCGGCGCCGGGTGTATTCCGCTTTGGGGATATGGATCATGGGCAGAGGGGCTTCCTTTTTAGTGCAACGACGGCTTGGGTGCAGCGGGCTCAGCGGACTTTTTGGTCTCGGTGAACAGCAGCAGCGGCGCCACGCGCAGGTATTCCATGACCTCCATGTAGTCGCCTTCGCCGTCTTCGGATTCTTCCAGGGCATCTTGCACCTGGGAGATAGCGGCGAGGTCCTGCAGCACTTCCCTGGCGTCGGTGCTCAGCTCCAGGCCGCCGGCGTTCACGCCGAAACCGTGGAGAAAGCCCTGGCACCACTGGCCCAGCGCGGCGGCGCGGTCGGCCAGCGGTGCGTCGTCGGAGGGCAGCAGCAGGACGACGGTGACGTCATCGCCAGTCAGCTCGCCCTTGACCATCTCTTGCAGGCCGATCAACGCGTTGCGCACGTTATCAGTGGGTTCGGTCTCCAGCAGCTCGGCCACATCGGCCAGCCAGTTGTCGGCATCAAAGCCCACACCGGTGCAACTGCGCCCCAACAGCACGCCGTGCAGTTCGGCAGGCGAGCAAGGGTGGCCGCTGGTGCTCAGCAGTTTGGAAAAGGCATCGTACGGGGAGTTCTGAATAGGCATGGTGAGCTAGGCGCCAGACGGCGCAATGTCTAGAATGGAGCGCTGTATCCTAGCACCGGCAGACGTACCAAGACTATCGAGGGCGTCAGATCGTTTATCCTGCAGTTGCCATTCATCAGACAAATCCAGTGGAACCCAATGGAAGACACCGACCTGCAAGCGCTGATGGCCAGACTCGAATTGCTAATTGATCGGGTCGAGCAACTTAAGAGTCAAAACGGACTCCTACTAGCTCAGGAAAAAACCTGGCGCGAGGAACGCGCTCACCTCATTGAAAAAAACGAAATCGCCCGGCGTAAGGTCGAATCGATGATTTCGCGCCTGAAGGCCCTGGAGCAAGACTCATGAGTTCAAGCAATAGCGTTACCGTGCAGATCCTCGACAAAGAATATTCGATCATCTGCCCCCAGGAAGAACGCAACAATCTGGTGAGCGCTGCCCGCTACCTGGACGGCAAGATGCGTGAAATCCGCAGCAGCGGCAAAGTGATCGGCGCCGACCGCATCGCCGTGATGGCCGCGCTGAACATCACCCACGACCTGCTGCACAAGCAGGAACGCCCCGATGTACAGGCCAGCGGCTCGACCCGCGAGCAGGTGCGCGACCTGCTCGACCGCGTCGATCTGGCGCTGTCCAGCGATTCGGACGCAGCCAAGGGCTGATTGCCAAGTCTGTTTAAGGTATACTCGCCCCACTCCCTGGCGTGCTTGCCAGTCGGCGATGTCCCGGAGCCGATTCGCACTACCCTGGAAGTTGCACGTTGGGCTGGTGTGCATGTCCGCTAGACGGAAAGCCTTAAAGCCTACTGCTTCTTCCACCTTGAACTTTCGGGTTCAAGGGCTTAGTCGACAGCGGTTCTGTCGGGGAGCCTGAATTCCCAAACTCAATGCCAGTCTTCGGACTGGCATTGTTTTATGAGCCGAAAACCCATGACCGAACCTGCGCCGCTTTCCCGTCCGCAACTTCGACGCATGTTGCGCAAGGCCCGTCGTGCCCTCACGCCGAGCGAGCAGCGCCAGGCTGCCCTTGGCCTGTATCGGCAACTGGCACAGCACCCGCTGTTTCGCCGGGCCAAACATATTTCCCTGTATCTGCCGACGGACGGTGAAATCGATCCGCGCCTGCTGCTGCGTGCAGCCCAGCGCCGGGGCAAGGCCACCTACCTGCCGGTGCTGAGCGCCTGGTCGCGAACCAAGATGGTGTTCCAGCGCGTGCGGCCCGGGGAGATCTTGCGGCCCAACCGCTTTCGTATTCTGGAGCCACGGGTGAATGCCCGCCGCCAGCGCAAGGTGTGGGCACTGGACCTGGTGCTGCTGCCGCTGGTGGGGTTCGATGATGTTGGCGGACGCCTGGGCATGGGTGGCGGATTCTATGACCGCAGCCTGGCCTACCTCGCCCGCCGCAAGCACTGGCGCAAGCCTACGCTGCTGGGGCTGGCCCATGAATGTCAGAAGGTCGATCGCCTGGCGCAGGCCAGTTGGGATGTGCCGTTGGCAGGCACCGTCACTGACAGGCAATGGTATATCGCAGGAGCGCCACTGGAATCAGCGGCGACTTGAAGCAGGGTTAATGCTTGTACTGTTGCTGCACGGGAGAAAGCTGAGCCGGCGCATCGGTCTTGTTTGTCCACAAGCTTTGCGCATACCCGGTGGTCACGACGCCCAGACCAAATAAAATCACCAAAATCCATAGTAAATCCGGTTTACGTTGCATCGATTGCCCCCCTTCAGGCATCTCGTACACGATGACAACAACGTTCCAAAGTAGTCCGTTGCAGCTGCGTCAAGCTTAAAAGCCGGCATTCTGCGGTAACGTGAACCAACACGCAAACCTTGGCGCCAACCGACTGTCGGTTTGTCATGGAATTGCCCGACAGCTCGCCCAACGCCTTTTTCAGGAACCCCACAATGGCCTACTGGCTGATGAAATCCGAGCCCGACGAACTCTCCATAAACGGCCTGCAAAAGCTCGGCGAAGCCCGCTGGGACGGGGTGCGCAATTACCAGGCGCGCAACTTCCTGCGAGCCATGGCCCTGGGCGATGAATTCTTTTTTACCATTCCAGTTGCCCCGAGCCCGGCATTGCCGGCATCGGCAAAATCATCAAGGCTGCTTACCCCGACCCTACCGCGCTGGAGCCAGAAAGCCACTACTTCGACGCCAAGGCCAGCGCCGATAAAAATCCGTGGAGTGCGATCGATGTGGCGCATGTGCAGACGTTTCCCAAGGTGCTGGGCCTGGGTTACCTGAAACAGCAAGCCGCGCTCGCCGAGTTGCCGCTGGTGCAAAAAGGCAGCCGTTTGTCGGTGATGCCGGTCACGGCTGAGCAATGGGCAACCGTGCTGGCGCTGCGCTGAGCGCACGACACACCTGGACGCATACCTGTCCGAACGGCTAGTCGCGGCGGACAACAGGGTTTGGCAGAATCGTCGACCCCGTTGTCCAGGAAGGAAGATCCCGTGACGCGTTCCACCTGTGCTTACCTACCCGCCATAGACGGCATGCGCGCCATAGCCGTGCTCAGCGTGATCATTTTCCACCTGGATTTTCTCGACCTGCTGCCCGGCGGATTCACCGGCGTCGACCTGTTTTTCGTCATCTCAGGCTATGTGATCAGCCAATCCCTGTGGGAGCGCCGTGACCTGCCTCTGGGCGCGTACCTGAAAGACTTCTACCGTCGCCGCCTGCTGCGCATCATGCCGGCGTTACTGGCGGTACTCTCTGTGAGTTTCATGCTGTCGGCGATGTTCACGCCGCAGTTCTGGCTCAGCGAACTGATCGACCGTACGGGCCTCGCGGCTTTCTTTGGCCTGAGCAACTTCGTGCTGGCCTGGAATACCGACACCTATTTCTCCCCCACTGCCGAACTCAACCCTTACCTGCACACCTGGTCGCTGGGAGTTGAAGAGCAGTTCTACCTGATCTTCCCGGCATTGTTTTTTATCTGGTTACGCTACCGGCAACGCGTTGCGATCGTGTGGGCCGTGCTGCCGTTGATGGCCGCTGCTTCGCTGATCGCCGGGGCCTATCAGGTCAACGCCGCGCCGCTGTCGGCGTTCTACCTGCTGCCCGGGCGCTTTTGGGAACTGGCTTCGGGAGCGCTGCTGTTCCAGCTCATCGGCACGGCGCCGCGCTTCAACCGATGGGCTCCTGCCATGTTGGCCGCCGGCCTGGGTTTGGTCTTCGTCGGCTTGCTGTTGGCCAAACCCGGCCGATTCCCGTTTCCCTGGGCTTTGGTCAGCGTGGCGGGCGCGCTCTTGATGCTTGCCGGAATCGTGCTGCAAGCCGATCAACCACCTGGTGCGCTGCAACGCCTGCTGCAAAACCGGGTGGTGACCTACCTCGGCCGACTGTCGTATTCGCTGTACCTGTGGCATTGGCCGGTCGCGGTGTTCCTGCGCTGGACCACCGGGCTCGAGCTGCTTGCGGTGCAACTGCTTTACCCGGTGCTGGTACTCGCCCTCGCGGCAGCGTCCTACCACTGGATCGAGATGCCGATTCGCACCGGCCGCTCCGTGGTGCAACGCCAGGCATGGCCTGCGATTGCCAGTGTTGCGGGCGTCACCGGGCTGCTGTGGCTGGGGGCGCAGTGGGTATCGACGAACGCATCGGCCTTGTCACTCAGCCATACCCGCGACAGTTACACCTGGTATGCCTACAAACATTATCCACAGGAAGACTTTGAAACCCTCGATGACCCGCGTCTGCAGGGACGGCAGCTGTTCGTCATGGGAGACTCGCATACGGCGACCTACCGTACCTTGTTGAAGCTGATCTCGCTCAAGCTCGGGGTGACGGTGGTGGAATATGAACAAGGGGGTTGCGCTGTGGCAAGCTTGATCGGGCCAGACCCGTCACGCTGCGCCCCGTCGCGCGAAGCTCAGCTCAAGCAGATCGAGTCCCGCGCCAAGCCGGGTGACGTGGTGTTCCTGGCCTCCCTGCGCATGCCTGAACTCACCGCCCGCCCGTGGCGCGAAGGTGAGTCAGCGATAATCGATGAAGCCTTGAAAGAACTGACTGACGAGAACATGGAAGCGGCGCGAACCGATGCCGAGCGATTATTGCAACGCCTGCAGGCGGCGCAGCTCAACATTCTGATCGACGCCCCCAAACCTGTGTTCAAGGCCGCGCCCAATCGTTGCTCGGACTGGTTCAATCACATGAACCCGGTGTGCAAGCCGGGCCTGACGATGGAGCGCAATCAGCTTGAGCGGCTGCGCGCGTCGCAGATGCAATTGCTGCGACAACTGGAGACGCGTTATCCGGCCTTGCATACCTGGGACCCGTTGCCGCTGTTATGCCCAGGTGCCACCTGCTCGGCCTACGAGGAAAACGCCAAACCGTTGTTCTTCGACTCCAACCACCTCAGTGGCCATGGCAACCGCGTACTGGAGCCCGCGTTTACCGCAGCCTTGCTGAAGATATGGGAGGTGCCGCCGGTTACTGAATGATCAGGTTGTTGAACAGCAGGTCTTCCACCATCGGCTTGCCGGTCTCATCGTTCATGACCTGCTGGGTTTGCTTCAGAGCTTCCTGACGCAGTTTTTCCTTGCCTTCGACGGTGCTCATGGCTTCGTTGGTCTGTTGGGTAAACAGCGCCACCAACTGATTACGAATCAGCGGGTCATTGGCCTTGAC
Source organism: Pseudomonas trivialis (assembly GCF_036864995.1). NCBI lineage: Bacteria > Pseudomonadati > Pseudomonadota > Gammaproteobacteria > Pseudomonadales > Pseudomonadaceae > Pseudomonas > Pseudomonas trivialis. Next base: position 5,230,694 of record NZ_CP142151.1, read on the forward strand.
CGCCGCAGCCGCTTCGGTACCGGTGACACGCAGGGCAATATCGGCTTTGAACACCTTGAGTTTCGCCGTGCCGTCGAGGCCATAGTTGCCCACGAACGGCGGGGTCAGGCTGATATAACTGACCTTCGGCGCCTCACCTTCCTTGGCCTCTTCGGCCTGAGCCGCCATCGGCAAGCTCAGGGCCAGCATCAACAGGATCCACGCTTTCACAATTCATTCCTCACATTCGGTTGCCAAGCAGCATAACGCCAGCGAGGCAGAGCACAAGCTTATGGCGACTCATCAGGCCCGGGCATGCTCGTTGACCCACGGGCGTTCTCTCCTACACTTATCGGCCAAGACGCCAAAAGGAATAGTCCGATGAAAGCTGTGCTGTGCAAAGCCTTCGGCCCCGCCGAAACCCTGGTGCTGGAAGAGATCGAAAGCCCGGCGTTCAAAAAGAACGAAGTGCTGTTGGACGTGCACGCAGCCGGGGTGAATTTCCCGGACACTCTTATTATCGAGGGCAAGTACCAGTTCAAGCCGCCCTTCCCGTTCTCACCGGGTGGCGAAGCGGCCGGGGTGGTCAGCGCAGTCGGCGAGAAAGTCAGCCACCTGAAAGTCGGCGACCGCGTGATGGCCCTGACCGGCTGGGGCAGCTTTGCCGAACAGGTCGCCGTGCCGGGCTACAACGTACTGCCGATTCCGCCGAGCATGGACTTCAACATCGCCGCCGCCTTCAGCATGACCTACGGCACCTCGATGCACGCGCTCAAGCAACGGGCCAACCTGCAACCTGGCGAGACCCTGCTGGTACTCGGCGCTTCCGGGGGCGTGGGCCTGGCCGCAGTGGAAATCGGCAAGGCCATGGGCGCGCGGGTGATCGCCGCCGCCAGCAGCGCCGACAAACTTGCCGTGGCCAAGGCGGCCGGCGCCGATGAACTGATCAACTACAGCGACGCCAGCCTCAAGGACGAGGTCAAGCGCCTGACCGACGGCAACGGCGCCGATGTGATCTACGACCCAGTGGGCGGCGACCTGTTTGACCAGGCCATCCGCGCCATTGCCTGGAACGGTCGCTTGCTGGTGGTCGGTTTTGCCAGCGGACGCATTCCCGAACTGCCGGTGAATCTGGCACTGCTCAAGGGGGCGGCGGTGGTCGGTGTGTTCTGGGGCTCGTTCGCGCAGCGTCAGCCGCAGGACAATGCGGCGAACTTTCAGCAGTTGTTCACCTGGTATGGCGAAGGCCGGTTGAAACCGCTGGTGTCGAAAATGTATCCGCTGGATCAGGCGGCCCAGGCGATCAACGACCTGGGGCAGCGCAAGGCTGTCGGCAAAGTCGTCGTCCAAACTCGCTGAATGCAGTGAAATGCAATCACTGCGGGAAGGGGCTTGCTCCCGATTGCTGACCCACCGCTATCGGCAGCAAGCCCCCTCCTACATCTGGAGCGCTGATGTGCCCTGGCGCGCAATCACGACTCGCACTTATCCATTTACGACGTGTTCGGATTTCTTGTGTTTGCCCATGAGAGGCGGTGCTATTTTCGGTAACGAAACTGTAACATTCGCATCCGCAGTCAAAACAAGAAATCTGGAGCTCTTGAATGTTTGCTTTCTTTCGTCCTGCCGCGCACCAGGCGCCCCTGCCTGAAGAAAAAATCGACAGTACCTATCGACGACTGCGCTGGCAGATCTTCGCCGGTATTTTCATCGGCTACGCCGGTTACTACCTGCTGCGCAAAAACTTCTCCCTGGCCATGCCCTACCTGATCGACGAGGGTTATACCCGTGGTCAACTGGGCCTGGCGATGTCGGCGATCGCGATTGCCTACGGCCTGTCCAAGTTCCTCATGGGCCTGGTGTCCGACCGCTCCAACCCGCGCTACTTCCTGCCCTTCGGCCTGTTGGTGTCGGCGGGTGTAATGTTCATTTTCGGTTTCGCACCCTGGGCAACGTCCAGCGTGACCATGATGTTCATCCTGCTGTTCATCAACGGCTGGGCCCAGGGCATGGGCTGGCCACCTAGCGGGCGGACCATGGTGCACTGGTGGTCGCAGAAAGAGCGCGGCGGCGTGGTGTCGGTGTGGAACGTGGCGCACAACGTCGGCGGCGGCCTGATAGGTCCGCTGTTTCTGCTGGGCATGGCCTGGTTCAACGACTGGCATGCGGCCTTCTACGTGCCGGCGACCGTGGCGCTGCTGGTGGCGGCGTTTGCCTTCATCACCATGCGTGACACCCCGCAGTCGGTGGGCCTGCCGCCCATCGAGCAATACAAGAACGATTACCCGGAAGGCTACGATGCGAGCCACGAAGAAGAATTCAGCGCCAAGGAAATCTTCGTCAAATACGTGCTGCGCAACAAAATGCTGTGGTACATCGCGTTTGCCAACGTTTTCGTCTACCTGCTGCGCTACGGCGTGCTGGATTGGGCGCCAACGTACCTCAAGGAAGCCAAGCACTTTACGGTCGACAAGTCCTCGTGGGCCTACTTCTTCTACGAGTGGGCAGGTATTCCGGGCACGCTGTTGTGCGGCTGGATGTCGGACAAGATCTTCCGTGGCAACCGTGGCCTGACCGGCATTGTGTTCATGGCCCTGGTGACCGTGGCGACTCTGGTGTACTGGCTCAACCCGCCAGGCAACCCGACTGTCGACATGATCGCCCTGGTGTCGATCGGCTTCCTGATCTACGGCCCGGTGATGCTGATCGGCCTGCAGGCGCTGGAACTGGCACCGAAGAAGGCCGCCGGCACCGCTGCAGGCTTCACTGGTCTGTTCGGTTACCTGGGTGGTTCGGTGGCCGCAAGTGCCGCCATGGGCTACACCGTGGACCATTTCGGCTGGGACGGTGGCTTTGTGCTGCTGATCGGCGCGTGCCTGCTGGCGATTGCGTTCCTGATCCCGACCCTGTGGCACACCAACAGTGTCAGCTCGGCGCGTTAATCAGTCGCGCAATCCTTGATACAACGCTTGAGCCGCGCCTCCAGGTTTTTATCTGGCATGGCGTGGCTGCGCAGGGCGTTGACGGTCTGCTCGACATAATCGCGAGTGGTGCCGTAACGCCCGCAAGCACTCTGCAACACGTGGTTGAGCACAATATCGGGCAAGTTGCCGGCATAGCTGGGCAAGTGTCGCTCCAATACAAATCCCAGCGCCTGAACCTGACTGCCATCTTCCAGACGGCAGCTGAGCCAGTGCGGCTTGTAGGAGGGATAAGGCATCTCGCGCTGCCACAAGGCGTAAAGCGACGCCTCCAGTTGATCTTCCGGCAAGCGATAGGCAAACCCGCTGCACGAACCGCCGCGATCTAGTCCGAATACCAGCCCCGGCAACTCCGGCGTACCCCGGTGCTCGTGGGACCACAGGTACAGCCCGCGATGATAGCCATGCACCCGAGCCCGCACGCGTTCGGTCGACGAACATTCAGGGCGCCAGATTAACGAACCGTAAGCAAACAGCCACACCGGCCCACCCTTGTGCCGAGCCATGGTGGCCTGCATCGAGCTCATCAATTGTTCGTGAGTGAGTTGCGGCCCCAGATCGAGTCGCGGAGGGTAAGCCAATTGCAGAAGATCGGTTTCTATGGCGGTCATGGCGAAAAGCGGTGCGCCTCCTGTGTATTACCAGTTGTGAGGGACTTTACCGCAATAGAACGCAGCGCTGTAAGCGCATGGCCCACCTTTGGTCAGGATTGAGCCCGGCACTTCCGCTACTTTCAGCCCCGGTTCAGCCTTGTAACGCGTCCCGGCGCCAGAATGGCGCACACGTTACGGCCCGTTGTCCGCTTTTCACACTGACTACCGAGGTCGCCTCCATGAAAAAGATCCGACTGCCAGGCCTGCTGTTTCTGGCCCAGGCCACCACCGCTTTCGCTGCAGAAGTGCCACCGGCCGAAGACGACAAAGGCTTCTGGTATGCGCAGACCAGCGTGTATACCCGGCACTTTTCGCCCGACCCTGACCACAACAACAAGCAGAACCTGATCGGCCTGGAACGCAATGAGGCCTCAGGTTTTGTGTATGGCGGGGCGACGTTTCGCAACTCGTTCGGCCAGCGTTCCTACTACGCCTACGCAGGCCAGCGCTATGACATGGCGGACTACCCCGTCTACCTGAAGATCACGGGCGGAGCGATCCAGGGCTATCGCGGTAAATACCGCGACAAGATCCCATTGAACCGGCTTGGCGTGGCACCGGTGGTTATCCCGTCGGTGGGCACGTATTACGGGCCGGTGGCGGCGGAGGTGGTGTTGCTCGGGTTCAATGCAGTGATGCTGACCACGGGCGTGCGATTCTAAGCGGAGCAGCGCCCACAGAGCTTAAGCGCATAACCTCAGGGGCGTGGCGCGTAGGCAAACACGTCGGCACGCATCTGATGGGCGTCCATGCCGGCTTCGACCAGCGCATCAAGGGTGCCGTAGATCATTGCCGGTGAACCGCTGGCGTACACATGCACCGCCGAAAGGTCGGTGATGTCTTCGCACACGGCTTCATGCAGCAATCCGCAGCGCCCTTCCCAGCCGCACAGGTCGCTGACCACCTTGTGCAGAAACAGATTGGGCAATTGCAGCCACTGGTCCCAGTGTTCGATTTCGTAGAAATCCTCCGGCCGACGCACGCCCCAGTACAGGTGCACCGGGTGTTTGAAGCCCGACGCGCGGCAATGCTCGATCAGGCTGTGCATCTGTGCCATACCGGTGCCGGCGGCGATCAGCACCAGCGGGCCGTCCGGCAGCTCGGCCAGGTGCGTGTCGCCAAACGGCAATTCGACGCGGACCATCCGGTCACGCTGCAATTGTTCGAGCAAGTCGCGGGCGCTGTCCTCGCGCACCAGTACATGCAGTTCCAGCTCGCGCCCGGAATGGGGCGCCGAAGCCAGGGAGAACGCCGACTTTTTCTCGCCATTGTCCCGCTCGATCATCAGGTACTGCCCGGCGTGGTAACGCACCGCCTTGCCGGCCGGTGCAAGCAGGCGCACGCGCCATACATCGCCACCGACCTCGACGCATTCACTCAATTGGCACGCCAATTTGCGCAACGGCAACTCTCCCGGCGCCAGCACGCCATCCCACAATACAATGCAATCTTCCAGCGGCTCGGCGATGCAGGTGTAGAACTCGCCATGGTCGAGCACCTCGCCATTTTGCTGCACGCGCCCTTCCACCAGCAGCGCCACGCACACGTGGCACACGCCATTGCGACACGCCTGGGGGCATTCGTAGCCCAGGCGGCGTGCGCCTTCGAGGATTCGCTCGCCGGGGACAAGCTCCAATACAGCGCCGGAAGGTTGCAGGGTTACACGCATCAATCTATTCCCAATTCTTTCCAGATCGCATCGACACGTGCCGTGACGGCTTCATCCTTGACGATCACCCTGCCCCACTCACGGGTGGTTTCGCCCGGCCATTTGTGCGTGGCATCCAAGCCCATTTTCGAACCCAGGCCCGACACCGGCGAGGCGAAGTCAAGGTAGTCGATCGGCGTGTTATCGATCATCACCGTGTCGCGCTTGGGGTCCATGCGCGTGGTGATGGCCCAGATCACATCATTCCAGTCGCGGGCATTGATGTCGTCGTCGGTGACGATAACGAACTTGGTGTACATGAACTGTCGCAAAAACGACCACACACCTAGCATTACCCGCTTGGCATGGCCCGGGTACGACTTCTTCATGGTCACGATGGCCATCCGGTACGAACAGCCTTCGGGCGGCAGGTAGAAGTCGGTGATTTCCGGGAACTGCTTTTGCAGAATCGGCACGAACACTTCGTTGAGCGCCACGCCGAGAATGGCTGGCTCATCGGGCGGGCGGCCGGTGTAGGTGCTGTGATAGATCGGTTTGATCCGATGGGTGATGCGCTCCACGGTAAACACCGGGAAGCTGTCGACTTCGTTGTAGTAGCCGGTGTGGTCGCCGTAAGGGCCTTCATCGGCCATTTCGCCGGGGTGAATCACGCCTTCGAGGATGATTTCGGCAGTGGCCGGCACTTGCAGGTCGTTGCCACGGCATTTCACCAGCTCGGTGCGGTTACCCCGCAACAGGTCAGCGAACGCGTATTCGGAGAGGCTGTCGGGCACCGGGGTCACGGCACCCAGGATCGTGGCCGGGTCGGCACCCAGCGCCACGGAGACCGGGAACGGCTGGCCGGGATGTTTTTCGCACCACTCGCGAAAATCCAGCGCGCCGCCACGGTGGCTCAGCCAGCGCATGATCACCTTGTTGCGGCCGATCACTTGCTGACGGTAAATGCCGAGGTTCTGGCGATCCTTGTTCGGGCCTTTGGTGACGGTCAGCCCCCAGGTGATCAGCGGGCCAACGTCGCCAGGCCAGCAGGTCTGCACCGGAAGCATGGCCAGGTCCACGTCATCGCCTTCGATGACCACTTCCTGGCACACCGCGTCCTTGACCACCTTGGGTGCCATGGCAATGATCTTGCGAAAGATCGGCAGCTTCGACCAGGCATCCTTCAACCCCTTGGGCGGCTCGGGCTCCTTGAGGAAGGCCAGCAGCTTGCCGATCTCGCGCAGCTCGCTGACGGACTCGGCGCCCATGCCAAAGGCCACGCGTTCGGGGGTGCCGAACAGGTTGCCGAGCACCGGAATATCAAAGCCGGTCGGGTTCTCGAACAGCAGCGCCGGGCCCTTGCTGCGCAAGGTGCGGTCGCAAATCTCAGTCATTTCCAGCACCGGGGAAATCGGCATCTGGATGCGTTTCAACTCTCCGCGCTGCTCAAGTTGCTGCACGAAATCCCGAAGATCCTTGAATTTCATTAACCCTGCCACCCGTAAAATAGGCTTACATCCTACCTGCTCTGAGGACGGCTGGCAGCTTAATTGGCCGTCAGCCCCCGTGATTGGAGCGAACTGAACAAGGGCTCCAGGAACGCCTCGATGTGCCGCGCGCCCACGTCGGACAGGTGATTATCGTCGGTGTACAGCGCACGCCCATTGAGTTCTACCCGGCACAGGCCGTCGGCGCCACACAGCTGGGGCGCCGGGTCCAGCACCCTTACACCGCTGTCGGCGGCGGCCAATTCGTCGAACAGGTTGGAGATGAATGCCTCGCGCGCCAAGTGCTTGGCCACCGGCAGTCCTTCACGGTCCACCGGCCGGTGCATCATGGCCAGGCGGCTGAGGCGGTACGGCACGATGATTTCCTGCAGCGGCACTTCCTTGACCAGCCACACACGGTGCCCCGCCGCTCGCAAGCCCTTGATGCGCGCGCGCATGCCGTCGGCGAAGCGTTGTTCGGCCACCGCGCGTACGTACTGGCCGGTACTCGGGTCCTTGAGCGCGTGCTCCTTGTCACCGGACATCTGCCCATACAGATACAGACTCCAGCGCGCCGCCAGCACCACATCGCTGATCGGCTGTTCGCTCATGGCCTTCTCGACGCGGCGATTGAAATGCGCGCAGCGGGCAATGTTTTCCAGGCCATCCAGCGGCACACAACCGGCGAAACTGGCCTCCATCAGGCTGATGTCGTGCTTCTTTGCGCCGATTTCGAGCGCCGGAATCAAGGCGGTCGCGTGGCTGTCGCCCCACACCAGCGCAGACACCGCCGGATTTTTCGGACCGAAGTGACAGAACAGGCGCTCATCGGGCGTGTCCTTGTCTGCCATGCAGGCCATCAACTCGGGGCTCCACTTCTTCGCCTGGGCATACCGCAGCGCCTGCTCGGACAAGCGCGACGGCACCCCATCGGCCTTGCGCAGCGCCACGCCCGTGAGGCCGATGGACAGGATGCCAACCGCTGCCGCAACGAGAATCGCCTTGCGTGTTGCCAGCAGGCGCTTCTCCCTGAAGGGGGTTTCCACAAAGCGCCAGGACAGATAGCCCAACACCAGGCTCAGCAGCATCAGAGCGCCCAGTTCCGTGGCGCTCAAGCCATCGACCGCCGCGTAGTTGGCGTACACGAATACCGGCCAGTGCCAGAGGTACCAGGAGTACGAGATAAGCCCAAGGCCCACCATCACCTTCGAGCTCAGCAGGCGGCCCACCCAGGTGTATTGTTGCCCGTTGGCCCAGATCAGTCCGACCACGCCAAGCACCGGCAGCAGAGCGGCGGCGCCGGGGAAGGCTGTCTGTGAATCGAAGCCGAATACGGCAATCAGGATCAACCCCATCGCCCCCAGGCTGACCCACTGGGCCAGGGCCGGTGAGGCGCGCCACTCACGCGCGGGCAGCACCGCCAGCATGGCGCCGGCGAGCAATTCCCAGGCGCGCAAATGCAACAGGAAGAAGGCTTTTTGCGGTTCATGCTCCACCGCCCAGACGCTCATGCCGAACGACACCAGCAACACGCCGAACAGGGCCAGGCGCCAGTGCTTCAAGCGGCTTGAAAGCAGGGTCAGCAGCAAGGGAAAGAGGATATAGAACTGTTCTTCGACCGCCAGCGACCAGGTGTGCAGCAGCGGCTTGATGTCGGACGCCGCCTCGAAATAGCCATGCTGGCGCGCAAACAGCAGGTTGGAGGTGAAGATCACCTGATAGTGCGCCGCCCGCCCCAGCTCCTCATAGTCTTTGGGCGCCAGCAGGAACCAGCCCGCCACCAGCGTCGCCACGATCATCACGAACAGCGCTGGCAGAATGCGCCGGGCACGCCGCGCCCAGAACTCCACAAAACTGAAGCGCCCGGCCTGGCGTTCGCGCCAGATGATCGAGGTGATCAGGAAACCCGAAATCACGAAGAACACATCAACGCCAACAAAGCCGCCGGTGACGCCCGGCACGCCAAAGTGAAACAACACAACAGCCAGAACCGCGATAGCACGCAGGCCATCAATGTCTCTTCGGTAAGCAAGAACAGTCATAAATCAATGTCAGCCAGATACGAATGGGGATGAGCGTAGACGCACTCGTGTTTTTTTGTGTCTCAACTGACACGTATGCCGCGAACCGCTCATTTGTGACACAAAAAAATGGCGCCCCAAAGGGCGCCATTCTCACGGACCTGAAGTGTTATTTACGCTTCATCGACAAGAAAAACTCGTCGTTGGTCTTGGTGGTTTTCAGCTTGTCGATCAAAAACTCGATGGCAGCGACTTCATCCATCGGGTGCAGCAGCTTGCGCAGGATCCACATGCGCTGCAGTTCGTCGTCAGCCGTCAGCAACTCTTCGCGGCGGGTGCCGGAACGGTTGATGTTGATGGCCGGGAACACGCGTTTTTCAGCGATGCGACGGTCCAGGGGCAGTTCCATGTTGCCGGTACCCTTGAACTCTTCGTAGATCACTTCATCCATCTTCGAACCGGTTTCAACCAGCGCGGTGGCGATGATGGTCAGCGAGCCGCCTTCTTCGATGTTACGCGCGGCGCCGAAGAAACGTTTCGGTTTCTCCAGGGCGTGAGCGTCGACACCACCGGTGAGTACCTTGCCGGAGCTCGGGATCACGGTGTTGTAGGCACGCGCCAGACGGGTGATGGAGTCGAGCAGGATCACCACGTCCTTCTTGTGCTCGACCAGGCGCTTGGCCTTTTCGATCACCATTTCGGCAACCTGCACGTGGCGGGTTGGCGGCTCGTCGAACGTCGAGGCAACCACTTCGCCGCGCACGGTGCGCTGCATTTCGGTCACTTCTTCCGGACGCTCATCGATCAGCAATACGATCAGGTGAACTTCCGGGTTGTTGCGCGCGATGTTCGCGGCAATGTTCTGCAGCATGATCGTTTTACCGGCTTTCGGCGGTGCGACGATCAGGCCGCGCTGGCCCTTGCCGATTGGCGCACACAGGTCGATCACGCGACCGGTCAAGTCTTCGGTGGAACCGTTGCCGGCTTCCATCTTCATGCGCACGGTCGGGAACAGCGGGGTCAGGTTCTCGAAGAGAATCTTGTTTTTCGCGTTCTCGGGACGATCGAAGTTGATCGTGTCGACCTTGAGCAGGGCGAAATAACGCTCGCCTTCCTTCGGAGGGCGGATCTTGCCAACGATGGTGTCACCGGTGCGCAAGTTGAAGCGACGGATCTGGCTCGGCGAGACGTAGATATCGTCCGGGCCGGCGAGATAGGAAGCGTCTGCAGAGCGGAGGAAGCCGAAGCCGTCCTGGAGAATCTCCAGCACGCCATCACCGGAGATTTCCTCGCCGCTTTTTGCGTGCTTTTTGAGCAGGGAGAAAATCACGTCCTGCTTGCGCGAACGGGCCATATTTTCTATGCCCATTTCTTCGGCCAGTTGGAGCAGGTCGGTAATCGGCTTTTGCTTGAGTTCAGTCAGATTCATATAGGAATGACGTAATCATTTATGGAGGGGGAAATTAAGCTTTTGGCTTAATGAGGCCGCGCCGCAGAGAAGGCGACAGGATCGCGTACTAATCGAAAAGGAATGCGTCGGCGACGGCTTGCAGGGGGCAGTGGAGAAACCAGTGCGGGGCCGAATGTACCACCTGAATTTCGGAGCGTCCAGCCCTGTTTCACGAAAAAGCCCCGCGATTTGCGGGGCTTTTTTGACGGCGCTTAGATGTTGGCGTCGAGGAAAGCTTGCAGCTGGGACTTCGACAGCGCACCTACCTTGGTGGCCTCAACGTTGCCGTTCTTGAACAGCATCAACGTAGGGATACCACGCACGCCATGCTTGGCCGGGGTTTCCTGGTTGTCATCGATGTTCAATTTGGCGATGGTCAGCTTGCCTTCATACGTGGTTGCAATGTCGTCCAGGACCGGAGCGATCATTTTGCAAGGGCCACACCATTCAGCCCAGTAGTCAACCAGCACCGGGCCTTGAGCCTGAAGGACTTCTGCATCAAAGGTCGCGTCGGTGACGTGCTTGATAAGATCGTTGCTCATGGATGTCTCCGGATTGTAAGCAAAAAAACGTTGCCCATCATAGCCGCCCTTCCCCCGTTCAGGAAGTCGCCTCTGATTGAGTGTTGCTATGGCGGCGCATGAGTTTGGGTATGAGCCACTCAGGGCGACACGGGGGTCACGAAGGCAATCCCGGTGCGCAACGCCGCATTGCGTACGTGTTCCTGCATGGCTTTCTGCGCCGCTGCGCTCGCGCGCCGGGCCAGTGCGCGCAGGATCCTGCGGTGTTCCTGCCAGGTCTCCATGGCCCTCTCCGGCCGGATGAACGGTAGCTTCTGGCTTTCCAGGAACACCTCGGCGCTGGCACTGAGGATGCTCACCATCGCCTGGTTACCGCTGGCCAGCAGGATGCGTTGGTGAAAGTCGAAGTCCAGCCGCGCAGCCGCTTCGAAATCGCCGGCCCTGAGGACCTTGCGCATCGCCTCGACATTGTCCTCCAGGCCATCGAGCTCATCGAGGGTCAACGTCATCGCCGCCAAACCGGCGGCGAACCCTTCAAGGGCATAGCGCAATTGAAAGATATCCAGCGGCGTGACCTGCGCCGCAAACGGCCAGGCAAACCCGGGCGACTCCTGCGCCGCTTGCACGAACACGCCTTTGCCCGGCTGCACGCTGACCACGCCCAAGGCACTCAGGGACGACAACGCCTCGCGCAACGACGCGCGGCTCACCCCCAACTGCAGCGCCAGGTCACGCTGGGACGGCAGTGCATCGCCCGCGCAAAAGCCTTGCTCCTTGATCAGTTTGCGGATGGCCTGCAGGGCCGCTTCCGGTACGGCTTGGGCGATGGAATGCATAAAAAACTCAAGGTTCCAGTCAACTGAGCGGCTAGTTGTAAAGCTATTCCGGGCCGTCGGCAAGCCACGCCCCAAAGGGGCTCGTGCGGTTTTGGCGACGCTCGAAAAAGGTGCGAAAAGCGCGCGAACTGTTCAGACCAGTAAGACCACCTGAACTCAGCAAATCCCGGCCCCGCAGACGATTCAGGGAAGGCTGGCATGGGCTGTGCAATCACGCACAGCAGTCAAATTCAGAAAATCCCTTCGCCCTTCCCGGAGAGTTGCCATGACCAAGCGCTGCAGCGCCCTGCTCACTGCCCTGTTTGCCAGCCTGATGCTGAGCCAGGCGCCCGCCCAGGCCAACGGTCTGGACGATATCGTCGCCCGTGGCACCCTCAAGGTCGCCGTGCCCCAGGACTTCCCGCCGTTCGGCTCGGTCGGCCCCGACATGAAGCCGCGCGGCTTGGACATCGACACCGCCAAGCTGCTGGCCGACCAGCTCAAGGTCAAACTGGAACTGACGCCGGTCAACAGCACCAACCGCATCCCGTTCCTCACCACCGGCAAGGTCGACCTGGTGATCTCCAGCCTGGGCAAGAACCCCGAGCGCGAGAAGGTCATCGACTTCTCCCGGGCCTACGCGCCGTTCTACCTGGCCGTATTCGGCCCGCCCGACGCCGCCGTCAGCACCACCGACGACCTCAAGGGCAAGACCATCAGCGTCACCCGCGGCGCCATCGAAGACATCGAGCTGAGCGCCGTGGCGCCCAAGGAAGCGACCATCAAGCGCTTCGAAGACAACAACTCGACCATCGCTGCCTACCTCGCCGGCCAGGTCGACCTGATTGCCAGCGGCAACGTGGTGATGGTGGCAATCAGCGAGCGCAACCCCAAGCGCGTGCCAGCACTGAAAGTGAAACTCAAGGATTCGCCGGTGTACGTGGGCGTGAACAAGAACGAGCCGGCACTGCTGGAAAAGGTCAACCAGATCCTGACGGCGGCCAAGGCCGATGGCAGCCTGGAAAAGAACGCACTGCAGTGGCTTAAAGAGCCATTGCCTGCCGACCTCTGATACCACGGAGCTGAGTTATGGCGTATCAATTTGACTTCGTGCCGGTGCTGGCCAATACCGACCTGCTGTTGCGCGGCGCGCTGTTCACCCTTGAGCTGACGGCCATCGGCGCGATTCTGGGGGTGGCCCTGGGCATCGTCGGGGCGGTAGTGCGCGCATGGAAGATCCAGCCATTCGCCTGGTGCTTCGGCGTCTATGTCGAGTTGATCCGCAACACGCCGTTTCTGGTGCAGTTGTTCTTCATCTTCTTCGGCTTGCCGTCGCTGGGGCTGAAAATCACCGAATGGCAGGCCGCCGTGCTGGCAATGGTGATCAACCTCGGAGCCTACTCCACCGAGATCATTCGCGCCGGCATCCAGGCCATCCCGCGTGGGCAACTGGAAGCGGCGGCAGCGCTGGCGATGACGCGCTTCGAAGCGTTTCGCCACGTAGTGCTGTTGCCCGCGCTGGGCAAGGTGTGGCCGGCGTTGAGCAGCCAGATCATCATCGTGATGCTCGGTTCGGCGGTGTGTTCGCAGATCGCCACCGAAGAACTCAGCTTTGCCGCCAACTTCATCCAGTCGCGCAATTTCCGTGCGTTTGAAACCTATGCCCTGACCACCCTGGTGTACCTGTGCATGGCGCTGATGATTCGTCAGTTGCTCAACTGGATCGGGCGCCGCTTTGTAATGAGGAACGCCCAATGAGTGATTTTTCGTTCTGGGACATCGTGCGCAACCTGCTCACCGGCCTGCAATGGACGCTGTTGCTGTCGCTGGTGGCCTTCGTCGGCGGCGGCGTGATCGGCCTGCTGGTGATGACGATGCGCATCAGCCGCAAGGCCTTTGCGCGCAATGTGGCGCGCGGCTATATCGAACTGTTCCAGGGCACGCCGCTGCTGATGCAGCTGTTCCTGGTGTTTTTCGGTGTAGCCCTGCTCGGCGTGGATATCTCGCCCTGGCTCGCCGCCGCGATTGCCTTGACCCTGTTTACCAGCGCCTACCTGGCCGAAATCTGGCGCGGCTGCGTCGACTCCATCGCCAATGGGCAGTGGGAAGCCTCGGCCAGCCTGGCGCTCAACCCGCTTGAGCAACTGCGCTACGTGATCCTGCCCCAGGCGCTGCGCATTGCCGTGGCGCCCACCGTGGGTTTCTCGGTGCAGGTGGTCAAAGGCACCGCCGTGACCTCGATCATCGGTTTCACCGAACTGACCAAGACCGGCGGCATGCTCGCCAACGCCACCTTCGAACCCTTCATGGTCTACGGGCTGGTGGCCCTTGGTTACTTCCTGCTCTGCTACCCCTTGTCCCTCAGTGCGCGCTACCTGGAAAGGAGACTGCATGCCTCTGCTTAGAATTTCCGCCCTGCATAAGTATTACGGCGATCACCACGTCCTCAAGGGCATCGACCTGACCGTTGAAGAAGGCCAGGTGGTGGCGATCATCGGCCGCAGTGGCTCGGGTAAGTCCACCCTGCTGCGCACCCTCAACGGCCTGGAATCGATCAACGACGGCGTGATCGAAGTCGATGGCGAATACATCGATGCGGCACGCGCCGACCTGCGCAGCCTGCGGCAGAAAGTCGGCATGGTGTTCCAGCAGTTCAACCTGTTCCCGCACCTCACCGTTGGCGAAAACGTGATGCTCGCGCCCCAGGTGGTGCAGAAAGTGCCCAAGGCCAAAGCCGCGCAGCTCGCCAGGCAGATGTTGGAGCGCGTGGGGCTCGGGGAAAAGTTCGACGCCTTCCCCGATCGCCTGTCCGGCGGCCAGCAGCAGCGCGTCGCCATTGCCCGCGCGCTGGCCATGTCGCCCAAGGTGCTGTTGTGCGACGAAATCACCTCGGCGCTGGACCCGGAACTGGTCAACGAAGTGCTCAGCGTGGTGCGCCAACTGGCCAGGGATGGCATGACGCTGATCATGGTCACCCACGAAATGCGCTTCGCTCGCGAGGTCGGCGACAAGCTGGTGTTCATGCACCAGGGCAAGGTGCATGAAGTGGGTGATCCGAAGGTGTTGTTCGCCAACCCGCAAACGCCCGAACTCGCCAACTTCATAGGTTCGGTGGAGCAACCCGTCTGAGCGCAGGCTGGCGCACACGTGCCGCGCGACCCGCGCGCGGCACTTACTCAAGCACAACGCGTTGGCGCCAGCGGTCGATCGTGGCACGATGGCAAGGTTATCGACCGAGATCCCCAAACCATGCCGCAATCCCAAGCCAAGAATCTGTCCCTGATCGCCGCCATAGACCTGGGCTCCAACAGCTTTCACATGGTCGTGGCCAAGGCCCAGAACGGTGAAATCCGCATCCTCGAGCGGCTCGGCGAAAAAGTGCAGTTGGCGGCCGGCATCGACGACGCGCGCCAGCTCAACGAAGAATCCATGCAGCGCGGGCTCGATTGCCTCAAGCGCTTTGCCCAACTGATCAACGGCATGCCCCTGGGCGCGGTGCGCATCGTCGGCACCAATGCCCTGCGTGAAGCGCGCAACCGGGGCGAATTCATCCGTCGCGCCGAAGAGATCCTCGGACACCCGGTGGAAGTCATCTCCGGCCGTGAAGAAGCGCGCCTGATCTACCTCGGCGTGTCCCACACCCTCGCAGACACCCCCGGCAAGCGCCTGGTGGCGGACATCGGTGGCGGCAGTACCGAGTTCATCATCGGTCAGAGATTCGAGCCACTGCTGCGTGAAAGCCTGCAGATGGGTTGCGTCAGCTACACCCAGCGTTATTTCAAGGACGGCAAGATCACCCCGGCGCGCTATGCCCAGGCCTACACCGCCGCGCGGCTGGAGATCATGAGCATCGAGCATGCCCTGCACCGCCTTACCTGGGATGAGGCCATTGGCTCCTCCGGCACCATCCGCGCCATCGGCCTGGCCCTGAAGGCCGGCGGCCATGGCACCGGCGAAGTGAATGCCGAAGGGCTGGCGTGGCTCAAGCGCAAACTGTTCAAGCTGGGCGATATCGAGAAAATCGACTTCGACGGCATCAAGCCCGACCGCCGCGCCATTTTCCCGGCCGGCCTTGCGATTCTCGAAGCGATCTTCGACGCCCTCGAGCTGCAACGCATGGACCACTGCGACGGCGCCCTGCGTGAAGGCGTGCTGTACGACCTGCTGGGCCGTCATCACCACGAAGACGTGCGCGAGCGCACCCTCACCTCGTTGATGGAGCGTTATCACGTCGATCAGGAACAGGCCGCCCGCGTGGAGCGCAAGGCGCTGCATGCGTTCGACCAGGTGGCCGCCGACTGGGACCTGGAAGACGGCGTCTGGCGCGAATTGCTGGGCTGGGCCGCCAAGGTGCATGAGGTGGGCCTGGACATCGCCCACTACCATTACCACAAGCACGGCGCCTACCTGATCGAGCACTCGGACCTCGCCGGCTTTTCCCGGGAAGACCAGCAAATGCTCGCGCTGCTGGTGCGCGGCCATCGCCGTAACATTCCCAAGGACAAGTTCGCCGAATTCGGCGACGACGGCATCAAGCTGATTCGCCTGTGTGCGCTGCTGCGCTTTGCGATCCTGTTCCACCACATCCGTGGCACCCAGGAAATGCCCCAGGTCACCCTGCGCGCCAACGGCGACAGCCTGGACGTGGTGTTCCCCAAAGGCTGGCTGGACGAGAACCAACTGACCCAGGCGGACTTCGCCCAGGAAGCCGAGTGGCTGACGCGGGTGGGGTTCAGCCTGAACCTGCGCTAAAGAACACCGCAAAACAAATGTGGGAGGGGCGGTGCGACGATTCGACTTGCCCCCGATAGCGGTGGATCAGCCAATGAATCTGTTGACTGACACACTGCAATCGGGGGCAGGCCCCCTCCCACACTTTCAGACCTTATTGCCTGTTAGTTCACCGTCAGAATCGGACTGCCCAACCGCTCCAGCAGCGTCGCCTGCGCACTGCGCGGGTTCTGGTTGCCGGTTGGTGTGTTGCGCACGTAGCGGCCGTCCGACTGCAGGCTCCAGCTGTGGGTGTTATCGGTGAGATAACTTTCCAGCTCCTTCTTGACCCGCATGATCAGCTTCTTGCCCTCTACCGGGAAGCAGGTCTCCACGCGCTTGTCGAGGTTGCGCTCCATCCAGTCGGCACTGGAGAGGAACATCTGCTCTTCACCGCCGTTGAGGAAGTAGAACACCCGCGTGTGCTCCAGGAAGCGGCCGATGATCGAGCGCACGTGGATGTTGTGCGACACCCCGACGATGCCCGGACGCAGGCAGCACATGCCGCGCACCACCAGGTCGATGCGTACGCCGGACTGGCTGGCCTTGTACAGCGCGCGGATGATCTTCGGATCGGTCAGCGAGTTGAACTTGGCAATGATGTGCGCCGGTTTGCCGTCGAGGGCGAACTGAGTCTCGCGGGCAATCATGTCGAGCATGCCCTTCTTGAGCGTGAACGGCGCGTGCAGCAGCTTCTTCATGCGCAAGGTCTTGCCCATGCCGATCAACTGGCTGAACAACTTGCCGACGTCTTCACACAAGGCGTCGTCGGAGGTCAGCAGGCTGTAGTCGGTGTAGAGCTTGGCGTTGCCGGCGTGATAGTTGCCGGTGCCCAAGTGCGCGTAACGCACGATCTCACCGGCCTCGCGGCGCAGGATCAGCATCATCTTGGCGTGGGTCTTGAAGCCGACCACGCCGTAGATCACCACCGCGCCGGCCGCCTGCAGGCGGCTGGCCAGTTGCAGGTTGGACTCTTCGTCAAAGCGCGCACGCAGCTCGATCACCGCCGTGACTTCCTTGCCGTTGCGCGCGGCATCGACCAGGGCGTCGACGATTTCCGAATTGGCGCCGGAACGGTACAGGGTCTGACGCACGGCCAGCACATGCGGGTCCTTGGCGGCCTGACGCAGCAGGTCGACCACCGGCGTGAACGACTCGAACGGGTGCAGCAGCAGGATGTCCTGCTTGCTCACCACGCTGAAAATGTTCTCGCTGTTTTGCAGCAGCTTGGGAATCTGCGGGGTGAACGGCGTGTATTGCAGCTCCGGGTGACTGTCCAGGCCGGTGATGCTGAACAGGCGCGTGAGGTTGACCGGGCCATTGACCTGGTACAGCTCGGACTCGGCGAGGTTGAACTGCTTGAGCAGGTAGTCCGACAGGTGTTTGGGGCAGGTGTCGGCCACTTCCAGGCGCACGGCATCGCCGTAGCGTCGCGAAAACAGCTCGCCACGCAGAGCGCGGGCCAGGTCTTCGACGTCTTCGGAGTCCAGCGCCAGGTCGGCGTTACGGGTCAGGCGGAACTGGTAGCAGCCCTTGACCTTCATGCCCTGGAACAGGTCATCGGCATGCGCATGGATCATCGACGACAGGAATACATAATTGTCGCCAGCACCCCCCACCTCTTCCGGTACCTTGATGATGCGTGGCAACAGGCGCGGCGCCGGGATGATCGCCAGGCCCGAGTCGCGGCCGAACGCATCGATGCCTTCCAGCTCGACGATGAAGTTGAGGCTCTTGTTCACCAGCAACGGGAACGGGTGCGTCGGGTCGAGGCCGATGGGGGTGATGATCGGCGAAATCTCGTCGCGGAAATAGCGACGCACCCAGGTCTTGATCTTGGTGGTCCAGTGACGACGACGGATGAAGCGAACCTGATGCTTCTCCAGCTCCGGCAGCAGGATGTCGTTGAGGATCGCGTACTGGCGGTCCACATGACCGTGCACCAGCTCGCTGATGCGCGCCAGCGCCTGGTGCGGCTGCAGGCCGTCGGCCCCGGCCTGTTCACGGGCGAAGGTGATCTGCTTCTTGAGGCCGGCCACGCGGATCTCGAAGAACTCGTCCAGGTTGCTGGAAAAGATCAGCAGGAACTTGAGCCGCTCCAGCAACGGGTAGGACTCATCCAGCGCCTGTTCCAGCACGCGAATGTTGAATTGCAGCTGTGACAGCTCGCGGTGGATGTACAGGCTGCTGTCATCCAGGTTGGTCACCGCGGCCACCGGGGCCGGCGCAGGCGCATCGGCGACCACGGCAGGCGGGGCCTGCTCAAACTCCGGCGGGGTCTCGGCGACTTGTTCAACCACCGGGTGAGCGTCTTTTACGGCAACGTCGGTAAGTCCTTCGGTATTCATCGAGTGTTCCTGTGAGGGCTATTGTTGCTCTCTAAGCAATTGGGCTGCGCGGGCGGCAAAATAGGTCAGGATGCCATCGGCCCCGGCACGTTTAAAGGCAGTCAGGGATTCCAGGATTACCCCTTCACTCAACCATCCATTCTGTATTGCCGCCATGTGCATGGCGTATTCGCCGCTGACCTGATAGACAAAGGTCGGCACCTTGAATTCCTGTTTGACCCGGTAAAGGATGTCCAGGTACGGCATACCGGGCTTGACCATCACCATGTCGGCGCCTTCGGCCAGGTCGGTCGCCACTTCGTGCAGGGCCTCATGGCTGTTGGCCGGGTCCATCTGGTACGAGGCCTTGTCGGCCTTGCCCAGGTTCAGCGCCGAGCCCACCGCATCGCGGAACGGGCCGTAATAGGCGCTGGCGTATTTGGCCGAATAGGCCATGATCCGCACATTGACGTGCCCGGCCAGCTCCAGGGCTTCGCGGATCGCCTGGATGCGACCGTCCATCATGTCCGACGGTGCCACCACCTGGGCGCCTGCGGCGGCATGGGACAACGCCTGTTTGACCAGCGCATCGACGGTGATGTCGTTCTCGACATAACCGTCCTGATCCAGAATGCCGTCCTGGCCATGGGTGGTGAACGGGTCTAGCGCCACGTCGGTGATGATACCCAGTTGCGGGAAGCGCTCGCGCAGGGCGCGGGTGGCGCGCTGCGCAATGCCTTGCGGGTTCCAGGCTTCGGCGGCATCCAGAGACTTGAGCGCAGGCGGCGTGACGGGAAACAGCGCCAGCGCCGGGATCCCCAGTTCAACCCACTGCACCGCTTCTTCAAGCAGCAGATCGATGGTCAAGCGCTCCACACCCGGCATCGACGCCACCGCTTCCCGGCGGTTTTCACCGTCGAGCACAAATACCGGCAGGATCAGGTCATTCGTCGTCAGCACATGTTCACGCACCAGGCGGCGAGAAAAATCATCACGACGATTGCGACGCAGACGAGTGGCGGGGAACAGGCGATTGGCAGGGGTAAAGCTCACGACGGACTCCTGAGCCCGCGTTTCACGGGCGAGCGTTGCAGTTATAAGCGGCCATTATGACGAAGGAATGACAGTTGTGCTTATCGGCGCGACCTGTAGGCACATTCGTCATTCGCGTAGGAATTGTTCACTTCGTGACACATCTCGATACTTTCATGAATCTTCGTGAAGGCGTAGGCTGCGCGTTCATTTCGCCAGCACCCAGACCATGCTTCAACAATTTCTGCATGACTTCGGCTACTTTGCCCTCTTCCTCGGCACGTTCTTCGAAGGTGAGACCATTCTGGTACTCGCAGGCTTCCTGGCGTTCCGTGAATACATGGACATCAAACTGGTAGTGGTAGTGGCCTTTTTCGGCAGCTACGCCGGCGACCAGCTTTGGTATTACATGGGCCGCAAGCACGGCCGCAAATTGCTGGCGCGCAAGCCGCGCTGGCAGTTGATGGGCGACAAGGCACTGGAGCACATCCGCAAACACCCGGATATCTGGGTACTGAGCTTCCGCTTCGTCTACGGATTGCGCACGGTGATGCCCGTGGCAATCGGCCTGTCCGGGTACCCGCCGCTGCGCTATCTGGTCCTCAACGGCATTGGCGCTGCGATCTGGGCTGCCGCGCTGGGCGCTGCGGCCTATCACTTTGGCGCGGTGCTTGAAGGCATGCTGGGCAGCGTGAAGAAGTACGAGCTGTGGGTGCTCGGCGCCCTGATCCTGCTGGGCTTTGTGCTGTGGCTGCGGCGCCGCTTCAAGAATGCGCGGATTGCCCGCGAAGAATGCGCCCAGGCCAGGGCCCGAGAGGCGGCCGACCAAGTTGCGGTCGAAACACCTGTCGAGCAAACCGACCGCAAATAATGAACACCCCGCCGCCGTTGCGATCCATCTAGAGAGCGTTCCATGCGCGGGGTGCCGGTTACCCGTCAATCGCCATCCCACGCCCTCAACCAGGAGAAATGCCCATGAGCAAAAAAATTGCAGTGATCCTTTCCGGCTGTGGCGTGTACGACGGCGCAGAAATCCAGGAAAGCGTGATCACCCTGCTGCGCCTGGATCAGCGCGGTGCTCAGGTCCAATGTTTTGCTCCGGATATGGCGCAGTTGCACGTGATCAATCACCTCACGGGCGAAGAGATGCCCGAGTCGCGCAATGTGCTGGTGGAGTCGGCGCGCATCGCTCGTGGTGAGGTCAAGGACATTGCTGAAGCCAGCGCCGCCGACTTCGATGCGCTGATCGTGCCGGGCGGGTTTGGCGCGGCGAAGAACCTGTCGAATTTCGCCGTGCAAGGCGCCGCTTGCAGTGTCAACCCGCAGGTACTGGCGCTGGCCGAAGCCTTTGCCGAAGCCGGCAAGCCAGTGGGCCTGATCTGCATCTCGCCAGCCCTGGCCGCGAAGATCTACGGCCCGGGCGTGACTTGCACCATCGGCAACTGCGCCGACACCGCCGCCGCCCTCGACAAGATGGGCGCCACGCATCAGGAATGCGCGGTAGAGGATATTGTCGAGGATACGGCGCGCAAACTGGTGAGTACACCTGCCTACATGCTGGGCAAGAACATCAGTGAAGTGGCCTCGGGCATCAACAAGCTGGTGGATCGCGTGCTGGAACTGACTCACGAGAACGACTGAGGGTCAGGACTGGCGCATCAATTGGGTCAGGATACGGTCCAGTGAGTTGGCGAACGCCTGTTTGTCCTTCTCGCCATGGGGCGGTGGCCCACCGCCCATCTGACCTTGTTCGCGCAGGTCGGTGAACAGGTTGCGCACCGCCAGCCGTTCGCTCATGTTGGCCGGGCTGAATTCCTTGCCACGCGGGTCAAGGGCGGTGACGCCCTTTTTCACCAGGCGATCGGCCAGAGGCACATCGCTGCAAATCACCAACTCGCCGGGCGCGGCGTGTTCCACCAGGTAATCGTCCGCCGCATCCGGCCCGCTGGGCACCACGATCAGCTTCACGCAGGCAAAGCCTGGCTTGATCTGACTCTGCCCGGCGACCAGGATCACTTCGAACCGGCGCTTGAGGGCGAACTTCACCACCTGATCCTTGGCCGCCCGAGGACAGGCGTCTGCATCGATCCATACGCGCATACAGCATCTCCAACACAAAATAACGTGCAGGCAGCCACATCCCCGTGGCGGGCGGGCTTGCCCGCGTTGGGGTGCGAAGTGCCCCTAATCCAGCAAAACGCGGTGTACCTGATACGGCTCAGCGCCTGGTTTTGGGGCTGCTGCGCAGCCCAACGCAGGACAAGCCTGCTCGCCACAGGGAATCTGCGCTTAACTGAACGGCATTAGGGCAAGCCCGCTAGCCACAGAGCTTCCAGTTTGCTGCGCGACAGCGCTAAGCCGAAGACCTGGCGGAGCCTCCCATATTTTTTACCGGCTGCGGCGGTACAACACCACAATCGCCAGGATAGCCACCGCCTGCGCGCTTAACGAATACGCGTCGGCGTGAATCCCCAGCCAGTCGAACTCAAAGAACGCCACCGGCCGTGTGCCAAAGACACCGGCTTCCTGCAGCGCTTTGACGCCATGCCCGGCGAACACCACCGACAGCGCGCACAGCAGCGCTGCGTTGATGCCGAAGAACAGCGCCAGAGGCAATCTCGCCGAGCCGCGCAGGATCACCCAGGCCAGGCCCACCAACAACACCAGCGCCGTGGCGCCACCGGCCAGCACCGCGTTGTGCCCGGCCGGGCCTGCCTGCAGCCACAGGGTTTCGTAGAAAAGGATCACCTCGAACAGCTCGCGGTACACCGAGAAGAACGCCAGCAGCGCAAAGCCGAACCGCCCGCCGCCGCCCACCAGGCTGCTCTTGATGTAATCCTGCCAGTCCGCCGCATGACGGCGGTTGTGCATCCACACGCCGAGCCACAGCACCATCACGCTGGCGAACAGCGCCGTGCAGCCTTCGAGCAATTCGCGCTGGGCACCGCTGACGTCAATCACGTACGCCGCCAATGCCCAGGTCGCGAGGCCGGCCACCAGCGCCAGGCCCCAGCCCACATTGACACTGCGCACCGCCGACTGCTGGCCGGTATTGCGCAGGAAAGCGAGGATCGCCGCCAGCACCAGAATCGCCTCCAGGCCTTCGCGCAGCAGAATCAACAGGCCGGAGATATAGCTCAACGACCAGCTCAAGCCGTCGCTGCCGAGCAGGTCGGCGGACTCGCCGAGCTTGCCCTTGGCCACGTCCAGGCGCTGCTGCACCTGTTCCAGCGGCAGGCCGTCCTGCAACGACTGCCGATAGGCCATCAGGGCTTTCTCGGTGTCCTTGCGCACGTTAGCGTCGACGTTGTCCAGCGAGCTTTCCACCAGCTCGAAGCCTTCCAGGTAGGCCGCAACGGATAAGTCATAGGCCTGCTCGTGGTCACCGTTACGGAACGCAGCGATGCTTTTGTCCAGTGTGGTGGCGGTGTATTCAAGCAATTGCGCGGGGCCGCGCGTGACCTGCGGCGGCTGCGCACGCTGGGCGCGGAAAGTCGCAGCGGCGGCCGGGCCACTGGTCGTCAGCACCTCATTGGGGGTCTGGCGGGCCAGGTCGGCGAGGTTGAAGGGCTGCCCGCTCCTGGCCGCGGCCGGGTCGGCGGTGAAGCCCGCGAGGTAGGTGGCCAGGTCCCAACGTTGACGGTCGTCCAACTGATCGGCGAACGACGGCATATCGCTGCCTTCGATGCCCAGGCCAAGGGTGTTGTAGATCGCGTAGAGGCTCAAGCGGTCGAAACGCGCCGCGTCGCGCAGGTCGCCAGGCGCAGGCTCCATGCCCAGCGCGGCCGGGCCGTCCCCGGCGCCGGTGGCGCCATGGCACACCGAGCAATGCTGAGCGTAGAGCGGCGCACCGCGCGTCGGGTCCGGCGTAATGGCCGGTGCCTGGCTGACTTCATAGGCCACCGCCAGCCTGGCGCCCAACTGCCGGGCTTGGCGGGCGACTGTGGCGCCGTCCGCACGGGCGCTGACAGCAGCCAGCAATTGATCGACGCCTGTGACCAATTCGGCGCGTTCGGGTTTCTCCGGCAACTGTGCGACCAGCCCCTGCAATGCGCCGATAGACTCCACTTGCTCGCGGTAGTGCGATGGATCCACCACCTCGCCCGACGCCACGGTCGGTGGGTAGTCGGCGCTGACGTAGTCCAGCAGATGCAAGGCTTGTGGGGCACCTTCGGCGGTGGCGGCCAGCAGATTGAGGCTGCACGACATCAACCCCGGCAACAGCAGCCAGGCGAGAAAACGGAAGGGGGCGGTCATGAATGAATCTCAGGGGGAAATACGAAGTAACACTATTGTTCAGCTTTAACCGATTGGACTCAAGCTTATTTGGCAGCGCCGCAACCCCCTGTGGGAGGGGGCTTGCTCCCTCCCGCAGGTTGATCTGTGTTTAGTGCACGTTATGCCGTGGCGCGGTGCAGGCTGGCGAGGAAGCCTGCCGCCCCCACGAACAGCCCGGCGAACGTGCGGTTCACACGCTTCTGCTGCGTGGGCGTGCGCAACAGGCGCAGGACTTTGGAGGCCAGCCCGGTATAACCGGCCATCACGATCATGTCGACGCTGATCATGGTCGCGCCGATGATCAGGTACTGGATCGCCAGCGGCGCCTGCGGATTCACGAACTGCGGCAACACCGCCAGCATGAACACCAAGGCCTTGGGGTTGCTGGCATTGACCAGGAAACCGCGAAACATCATGGCCATCGGCTTGCCGATCTGGCGCGGAGTGGCATCATCGGTGAGGTCCATGGGCAAGGCGCGCCATTGCTTGATGGCTAGGTACACGAGATACGCCACGCCAAACCATTTGATCGCATAGAACGCGGTGGACGACGTCGCCAGAATGGCACCCAGGCCCCCCGCCACCACGGCAATCTGCATCGCCAGGCCCAGTTGCAGGCCAATGGCGTTCCAGTAGCCACGCGCAAAACCGTATTGCAGGCCGCTGGACATCGAGGCGATAGCGCCCGCGCCAGGGGACAGGGAGATGATCCAACTGGCGAGGAAAAACGCCAGCCATGTATCGAGTGCCATTGCACACCTCAAGGGGGAGTTTGCTGTTGTGCCCTAAGCTAACGCCGCCGAATGAAGGCTGGCTATCAGTTTTTTACAGCGGCGAGATATTGCCGGGCCAGCGCCGCACCGAACGCTGGAAGAACAGGCTGTTGGGCACCTGCACAATGGCACTGTTGGTGCCGGCCTCTTCCACTTCGATCAACGTGGTGTAAAGCAGGTTGATCGCGACCACGCGCCCCTTAACGCCGGGCTTGTCGACGGTGTCCACCAGCTCGACGATATCACCCAGGCGAAACGGCCCGACGGTAAAGATCAAAATCGCGCACAGCAGGTTGGACAACACCGACCACATGGCGAAGAACGCCACCGCCGCCACCGCCACGAACCCTGACAACGCCGTCCACAGCACAGTGGCGGACACGCCCAGGCGACCCAGCACGAAGATCAGCGCACTGCCCATGATCAGCCAGCGCAGCCCTCCGCGCAGGGGCATCAGCAACTGGGGCGGGAACGGGTAACGCTCACCCAGGCGAGTCAGGCCCTTGGCAACGAAGCGCTGGGCAAAATAGCCGGCCAGCAGAATGAGCAGAATCTGCACACCGATCCAGATCGGCGCCACCCATTGCGCCGGCAGCGGCAGTTGCAGCGCTTCCATCAGGACAGCGCCTCCAGCTCCGCTTGCAGGGATTCCAGCAGTTCGAGGGCTTCCATCCAGGTTTCCTCCAACTGGCCTTCACGCACCTTGAGTCTGGCCTGCTCGGCCAGCAGGTCGCGCAATTCATCCTTGCGTGCGGTCTCGTACACGGCGCTGTCACCCAGGCTGGCTTCGATGCTGGCCAGACGCTCGTGCACCTTGCCCAGTTCGGCTTCCAGCTTGTCGGCTTCGCGCTTGTGCGGCGCCAACTGCTGGCGCAAGGCGGCGGCGGCCTGGCGCTGGGCCTTCTTATCGGTCTTGTCCGGGTTGACCGGCGTGTTGCTGGCCGGCGCGTTGCGCAGACGGTAATCGGTCAGCCAGCGCGCGTAGTCATCCAGGTCGCCATCGAACTCTTCGACTTTGCCATCAGCCACCAGCAGGAAGTTGTCGGTGGTGCTCTTGAGCAAGTGACGATCGTGAGACACCACCAGAACCGCGCCGCTGAACTCCTGCAGGGCCATTGTCAGCGCAAGGCGCATTTCCAGGTCCAGGTGGTTGGTCGGTTCGTCGAGCAGCAGCAGGTTCGGCCGGTCCCAGGCGATCAAGGCCAGGGCCAGGCGGGCCTTTTCGCCGCCGGAAAAATTCAGCACCGGCTCATCGATGCGCGCGCCACGGAAGTCGAAACCGCCGAGGAAATCGCGCAGGACCTGCTCACGTTCGGTCGGTGCCAGGCGCTGCAGGTGCAGCAACGGGCTGGCCTTGGAATCGAGCGAGTCGAGCTGGTGCTGGGCGAAGTAGCCCACCACGGTGTTTTCGCCGCGGGTGAGGCGGCCGGCCAGCGGCGAGAGCTCACCGGACAGGTTCTTGATCAGCGTCGACTTGCCCGCGCCATTGGGGCCGAGCAAACCAATGCGCGCACCCGGCGTAAGCTGCAGCCGGACCTTCTCCAGGATGGTCTTGTCGCCGTAACCCAGGCGCGCATCCGAAAGGTCCAGCAACGGGCTGGAGATTTTCACCGACTCGCGGAACACGAAGTCGAACGGCGAATCCACGTGGGCCGCCGACAGTTCTTCCATGCGCTCCAGGGCCTTGATCCGGCTCTGGGCCTGACGGGCCTTGGTGGCCTGGGCCTTGAACCTTGCGATGTAGCTTTCCATGTGCGCACGCTGCGCCTGTTGTTTCTCGAACGCCTGTTGCTGCTGGGCCAGGCGCTCGGCGCGCGCGCGTTCGAACGCGGTGTAGCCGCCACGGTAGAGGGTGATTTTCTTCTGTTCGACGTGGGCGATGTTGTCGACCACGGCGTCGAGGAAATCCCGGTCGTGGGAAATCAGCAGCAAGGTGCCCTGGTAGTTCTTGAGGAAGTCTTCCAGCCACAGGATCGCATCGAGGTCCAGGTGGTTGGTCGGCTCATCGAGCAGCAACAGATCGGAGGGGCACATCAGCGCCTGGGCCAGGTTCAGGCGCATGCGCCAGCCGCCGGAGAAGTCGGCGACCGGGCGGTCCATCTGTTCGTTGGCAAACCCCAGGCCGGCGAGCATTTTGCGCGCGCGGGCGTCGGCGGTGTAGCCATCGGCGCTGTCCAGCTCAGCGTGCAGGCGGGCCTGAGCGGCGCCATCCTGGGCTTTCTCGGCCTCGGCGAGGTCGTGTTGCACCTGACGCAGACGCAGGTCGCCATCGAGCACGTAGTCGATCGCGATGCGGTCCAGGGTGTCGATCTCCTGGCGCATATGGGCGATGCGCCAGTCGGTCGGCAGCAGGCAGTCCCCGGAATCCGGGGTCAGCTCACCGAGCAACAAGGCGAACAACGTGGATTTGCCGGCGCCATTGGCACCGATCAGGCCGGCTTTGTGACCGGCGTGCAGGGTCAGCTCGGCGTCTTCAAGAAGACGTTGCGGGCCACGCTGTAATGTTAGGCTTTGAAGTCGGATCATAATGGCGGCGGAGTCTACCAGCTTCGTTGGCCGCTGGCTTGGGTGTGAATATGTGCGCTGACCTGTGGAGCTTTGCCCTCTCGACCTACGCCCGTCCCGGCGTCGAAGCAGCGTGCCTGCGCTTGCAGGAAAATGGCGCGGATGTGTGCCTGTTGCTGTGCGGCGCCTGGCTGGAGGCGCGGGGCGTAGCGCCGAAGGCCGAACGTCTGGAGGCATTGCAGCAGCTTGCTCGTCCGTGGCGCGAACAGGTTGTCGAGCCGCTGCGAGAGCTACGCGTGCAATGGCGTGAATTGGCGCAGCAGGAGGGTCAACTGGAGACGTTACGCACGGGGGTCAAGGCGCTGGAATTGGAAGCGGAACGGGCGCTGCTGACTCGACTGGAACAACGGGCGCAGGGCTGGCCGCAGGATGAGGCGAAGGGTCACTACGGATGGCTTGAAGGCCTGGCGACCGAAGTCGCCAACCTTGACCACAACGCGCTCCAGCAACTGCGCGTCGTGGTTGCCAGCACTTAGGAAGCGCTGGTTGGCGTGGTGCTTGGTGCTGCCGGTGCAGAGGTGCTGCTGGCCGGTGCGGTTGGAGCGGTGGATGCTGTCGAAGTAGCGGTCGATGCAGCAAGCTTGGCCGGTGCTGGTTTTGCAGCAGCAGGTTTAGCGGCTGGCTTGGCAGCCGGTTTTGCGGCAGCAGGTTTAGCGGCTGGCTTGGCGGCCGGTTTTGCAGCAGCAGGTTTAGCGGCTGGCTTGGCGGCTGGTTTTGCGGCAGCTGTTTTAGCGGCTGGTTTTGCAGCAGCTGGTTTTGCGGCAGCTGTTTTAGCAACTGGCTTGGCAGTTGGTTTGGCAGCAGCTGTCTTGGCAACTGGCTTGGCAGCTGGTTTGGCAGCAGCTGTTTTAGCAACTGGCTTGGCAGCTGGTTTTGCAGCGGCTGTCTTGGCAACTGGCTTGGCAGCAGGTTTCGCAGCGGCTGTCTTGGCAACTGGCTTGGCAGCAGGTTTCGCAGCAGCCGTTTTGGCAACTGGCTTGGCAGCGGCTTTAGCCGGAGCCTTCGCTGCAACGGCCTTGCTCGCAGGCTTTTTAGCCGTGCTTGCCGCGACCGCTTTGGCTGGCGTACGCGCGCCCAGGGCCTTGGCGACGGCTTCTTTCACACGACCAACGCCCTGGGCCAGTTTCAGGCTTTCCTGAGCGTCTTTTTTCAGTTGGGAAATATACGTGCGGGTCTCAGACTGGCGATCTTTGAGAGCGTCCAGCAAGTCTTCGAGTTCCTTGACTGCGTCTTTGGCCTTGGCTTGTGCCTTGGACTTGCCGGCAGTGGCGGCGTCTTGCAGTTTGGTGCGGGATTTGTGCAGCTTTTCCTGCGCTTTGCCGCGTTGTTTTTCCAGTTTGGCGAGCAGTTTTTCTGCATCGGCCAAGGCCTGGGCACAAGCGCTTTCCAGATGTTCGAGCAGGCTGCCCGACAGTTGTTGGAGCAAATGCAACGGGGTATTAACAGGCTTCTGTTTGGCCGACATGGTTTACCTCCTGACTGACGTGGGTGCGGCTCATACTAGCCCTCTGCTCTTACCGCCGCTAGCGCATGTTGACAGTATCGATTGACTTGCGTTGCGCCCTGCGAAAATTCTTATCGGCCTGACCGGAATCCACGACACTTTTTACCCTTCCACACTGGCATAATCCGTCGCACTTTCGGCGGGAGCAAGCCTATGTCGCGTTACCTTTTTCTTGTGCTTGGCTTGGTTGTCTGCATTGCTGACGCGAGCGAACAATCGCCGTCCAGCGCTGCTACCCAGGACCAGCATGACCTCGCGTACAGCCTGGGCGCCAGTCTTGGTGAACGGCTGCGCCAGGAAGTCCCCGACCTGCAGATCCAGGCCCTGATCGACGGGCTTAAACAAGCCTATCAAGGCAAGCCGTTGGCGCTGGACAGCGCGCGTATCGAAAAACTGCTTGCCCAGCACGAGGCACAGACTGAGACCGAGGCGCAGGCGCCCCAAAGTGAAAAGGCACTGGCCGCCGAGCAACACTTTCTCGCCAGGGAAAAAGCCGCGCCTGGTGTGCGCGAATTGGCCGATGGAATCCTGCTCACGGAGCTGACGCCGGGGACCGGCAACAAGCCGGCAGCCAGCGATCAGGTTCAAGTCAAATACGTGGGTCGGTTGCCGGACGGCACGGTGTTCGATCAGAGCACGCAACCGCAGTGGTTTCGCCTGGACAGCGTGATCAGCGGCTGGCGCAGCGCGTTGCAGCAGATGCCGGTGGGCGCAAAATGGCGCCTGGTGATTCCATCGGCGCAGGCCTATGGCGCAGACGGCGCGGGTGAGTTGATCCCGCCCTACACACCGCTGGTGTTTGAGATCGAATTGCTGGGCACGCGTCATTGAGCCAAAAAAAACGGTGCGACATGCGCACCGTTTTTTGTACCGCCAAGGGTCAGGCCTGGGTAACAGCCTCGTCCTTGTGAGCGTTGTGCAGCACTTCGATCAGGCAATCTTCCAGTTCGAAACGCTCATGCAACAGTGCACCCAACTCTTTGAATTTTTCAGCAACACATTTGCCCGCATCACACAGGTCGTTGAAGGCAACAAGCTTCTCAGTGATCGCGTCGAGGCGAGGATAAAGCGTATCTGCCAGCTCCAACCCACGCTCATCACCGAAGGCTTCTGCTTCCTTGGTCAATTGATCGTAGACACCGAAATGGCCGGCTGACACGTAGTCCATCAGCACACCGCAGAAGTCCTGCAACAATTCGCCGTTCTCGACCAGCGCTTCGGGCTTGGCGCCAAGCGCATCGAAGGACCGAATCAGTTCGTGACGCGCCTTCAACCAGCTGTCTATCAGCTTGTGCACCCCACCCCAGCGTTCCTGGGCATTCCGGCAACTTTCCAACATGATGATCTCTCTTCCCTAGGGGATGCGTTCGCCTTGTGCCGCGCAACACTCAACGGTGAAGCGCCAGCCGCGCAAAGCTGCAACTGACAATCGGTTTCAATGACGCGTGCGGGCCAGATTATGCCCGCACGACTATGGCTTCAAGGTACGCAGGACAGAAAGTTCATACAAGCGTTTAATCCCGTCCTACGAACGGCCCTCCACAGTCATTGCCTCGCAACGGCCGCTCGGCGACCGAACAACAGCGGTGAAAACTGCAGGATGCCCAGTATCAGCATCGCCACGAAAAACAGCAGGCTCCACTCGGGAAGGCTCAGGTCAAACAGCGTCCAGTTGATCTCGACGCAATCGACGGTGCCCCTGAACGTCAGTTGCAGCGCCTGCCAGGGCGACAGGTTTTCAATCATGTATTGCAGGTTCGGCCAGCAGTCGCCGGTCTGCTCCGGCGCGGCATTCTGCAACAGCACCTGGCGCACAGCGGTAACGGCGCCGAGTAATGCGCAGCCCATGCTCGCCAGACCATAAAAGTAGCTGGCCGAACGTTTTTTTGGATTATGAAGGGCGGCAACCAGATTGATCAGCATGAAGGTCGCCAGCAGAATGCGTTGCACCTGGCACAGGAAACAAGGCCGTAGCAACGCGCCGTACTCAAGATAAAAAGACGCACCCAACGTCAGCGCACCGGCCACGAAGGCCAGAAGAAACAAGGAGCGTGAAGGGGCCAAAGACATTGTTATCCGTACCGCAAGAGATAGGTCGTTACGGTAGAGGAAAGTCCTGCCGCCTTTCAATACGCGCAGGGGCAGACAATTCCGCGAGAACACAGGGATATGCCGTCAGACCCTGGATGACTTCAAGAAGCTGTCAGTAGGAATTTACTACACGGCGACCTGAACCCAGGTTTTACGCGGCAATCAGTGGTTTGACCCTCAGAATCGTCCGAGCCAACCCACATCACTTTTCCTACTTCAAACCCGTACGGGCACCGGCAAGGGAGACGCCAGAAGCCGGCTGTCCAACAAGCCCAGGCCTTCCTGGAACAACTGGTTGCTGCGCTCGGTATCGCCCAATTGAGCCAACAGGCGTGCCAGTTCAGCACAGGCCTCAGGATTGCGCTGCACCTGCAGGCTGCTTTCCAGGTAGTCACGCGCCTTGCCCCACAGACTGTTCTGCAGGCACAGGCGACCCAGGGTCAGCAACAGGCTGGCATCGCCGGGGTGGTCCTTGAGCCAACCCTCGGCAAATTTCAGCTGCCGCGCCGGATCGCTGCCGCGCAGCAAACCGTAGAGTCGGATCAGGTGACTGTCGTAGCCGCGCTTGATAGCACCGCGCAGGGCTTCCTCGGCTTGCGCATCCGCCCCCAATTGGCGCAGTTGCTCAGCGTAGGCCAGTACCAGTTGCGGCTCCTGACGCTGTGCGGATGTCAGTTGCTGCCAAGCCCTCTCCAGCGACTGCAACCCCGCTTCGCCCTGTTCTTCGCGCTGTACGGCAAGACCGAGATTTTCACCCCAGGCGCGGCGCTCCAGTTCAGCCAGCTCGGCGGCAGGCAGCACCTTGTCCTTGCGCAACTCGGGCAGCAATCGGATCACCGACGACCAATCGCCACGCTGCTGATGCAGACGTTGCAACTGGCGCAGCACCTGCGCGTTGTGAGGATGACGAGCATGCATGGCCTGCAGGGTGGTCAACGCGCCGTCGGTATCACCGCGATCCATCTGCAACTGTGCATGGCTCAAGGCGACCGCCAGTTCGGCCTGGGGCTGACGCTCCAGCGCGCGCTCCAACAGGCTGTCGCACTCCTCATAACGCCCTTGCTCGTTGGCAGCGCGGGCGGCGCCGAGGTAGTACAGCAATGGCTGACGCTCAGCCTCGGCAGCGCGGTGCAGATGGCGCTCGGCGCTGGCCCAGCGGCCTTCGGCAAGGTCCATCTGGCCTTGTTCGATTGCGATCTGCACGCGACGGCTGCGATTGCGCCGCGACCACGGGTTGACCACGCCACCGGAGGTCATCACCAGACTCAGCAGTACCCGCAGCAGGTAGATCACCAGGCCGATCACAAAGATCGCGACCAGCGTCGCCCAAAGGCTCGACTCGTAATGCAGCAGGTGCGGATAGGTAATCAGCACGTAGCCGGTATGTTTCGAAATGCCCACGGCCAGAGCCAGGGCAATGGCAATCGCCAGCACCAGGATCACATAGAAACGCTTCATCGGCTCTACTCCTGGGTCGCCGGCTTGCTCGCCGACGCCTTGGCCTCATCGGCAGACAAATGACGACGCTCGAGGTAGGCCTGCACAGCAGCCAGGCTCGCGGCCAGGTCCGGCGTCACCACCGAAACGGCCTTGGGCTCAAGCTCGGCGATACGTGCCAGCATGGCCTTGCTCTGCGGATTGTCCTGATTGAAGTTGTCCTGCAACACGCTGCGCGCCTCACCCAGCGAGCGGCTGTACACCGCCGATTCGCCATTGAGCGCCGCCCACTGCGCCTGCTCCAGGGCCAGGCTCAGGGCCAGGCGCACCTGGTTCAGGCCCTGGCCTGCCAGCAATGGGCGAATCGTGTCATCAGGGTTGAAGTTGATGCGGAAGTAACGGGAAACCTGTTCCCACCACTGGCTCAGGCGGTTTTGCGTATCGTCGGTAGGGCGCCCCTGGGAGGCGGGCTCGGTGAGTGAGTACTCCGGCGCGATAGCCGACAGCTGCACCACCTGATCACGCAGTGCCGCCAATTGCAGGTACAACCCGGTGCGGTCCGGCTGCTCGGTGCTGCGCAGTGCCGCCAGGCTCTTGGCCAATTGTTCACGGGCGGCGTAGGCACCCGGATCGCTCTGCTCACGAAGGATCTCGTCGGCACCCTGGACCAGCGACTGGGCACTGTTGATGTCCTGCAGGGCGGAGAGGCGCAGGCTCGCCAGACGGATCAGGTGCTCGGCCTCAGCCAGACGCCAATCCTTGCGGCTGGCGCCGAGTACGGTTTCCAGGCGCTGGTTCAGCCGCTGCTGGTCACCCTGCAATTGGGCAACCAGGCGCCGACGCTCTTCCAGTTCATCCGCAGCCGGCAGTTGCGCCAGGCGCGCGGCCAACTGCTGCTGGCTCTGCTTGAGGCTCTGGGACTGGTCGTCGAGGGTCTGCACCTGGCCCAACTGTTGCTGGCTGCTGGCTTGCAGTGCACGCACCTGCCACACCCCCCAACCGCCAACGGCAACGCCTGCGGCGCCGAGCAGCAAGGCGACGATTGCCAGGCCATTACCACGGCGTGGCGCGGTAACCGGTGTCTCGACCGGCGCATCGAGCGCGGGCTGAGTCTCATCTTTAGGCAAGGCTGTTTCGCTCACGTATCCGTCCTTTGCGTATCAGAGAGTGGGAACGGGATAACTCCGTAACGCCACTAACAAAGCCGCGGCACTCGCACCGCGACAATCCACAACTTTTTCTGCGCCGGCAGCCTGCGCCATCTCACAGACTCGCGGGCTGGGCACGAACAATGGCAACTGTGCCACCAGCGGCCAATCAGCGCCCGCCAGGGCCTGCAGGTGTGTAAAACCCTGCCCACTGCTGACCACCAGCCCGTTCAAGCGTTCCAACTGGATGCGTTGTACCAGCACCCGCGAATCATAGGTCGGAAGAAAACGCCGATACAATTCCAGATAGTCGACACTAGCACCTCTGGCGCGCAAACACTGCGCAAGCAACTCCCGTCCGCCTTCGCCGCGCAGGATCAGCACCCTTGCACCGGGACGTGCGACGGCCTCATGCAGAGCGGGCAAGGCAAGCAACGCCTCACTGTCATCGCCGGTTTGCGGACAGTGAACCTTGAGGCCCTGATCGGCCAATACCTGCGCCGTCGCGGCCCCCACGCTGAACCACGGCACTTGCCGCCAATGGGGCTCCATGTGTTGCAGGGCAGTGCGTGCGGCCGGCTTGCTCACCACGATGACTGCGCAATAGCGGCCCAGGTCACGGAACACTGCCTGCTGCTCGGGGGTGACGGGCAACGGTTCGATGTCCAGCAAGGGCAGGCTGCTGCTGAAAACACCGGCGTCGGCCAGCGACGCCGCCAGGGCCGTCGACTCCTCGGCCGGCCGCGTCAGCAGCACCCGCCAGCCGCTCACTGCGGTCCGGCCTCGCCGTACACTTTTTGCAGAATGGCGCCGGCGCCTTTTTCCAGCAATGCTTCGGCCACCTGAATGCCCAGCGCCGTCGCTTCACTCTGTGGCCCGCGCGTCTCGGCGGTGAGCAGCAAACCACCGTCCGGGTCGCCAACCAGCCCGCGCAGCCACAGGTTTTCGCCCTCGAGCACCGCGTAGCAGGCAATCGGCACCTGGCAGCCACCGTTGAGGTGTTTGTTCAGGGCGCGCTCGGCGGTGACCCGCACCTCGGTATCCTGGTGATCCAGCGGCTTGAGCAGCGCGTGGATTTCACTGTCGACGGTGCGGCATTCGATGCCTACCGCGCCCTGCCCGCCAGCGGGCAAGCTGTCTTCGACGCTGATCGCCGAGGTGATACGGTCTTCAAAGCCCAGGCGGATCAAACCGGCGGCGGCCAGGATGATCGCGTCATATTCACCGGCATCCAGCTTGGTCAGGCGGGTGTTGACGTTGCCACGCAGAAAGCGGATTTGCAGGTCCGGGCGACGCGTGAGCAACTGCGCCTGACGGCGCAGGCTCGACGTGCCGACAATACTGCCAAGGGGCAGCTCATCCAGGGATGCGTAAGTATTGGACACAAAGGCATCACGCGGGTCTTCACGCTCGCAGATACAAAAAGGCCCAGGCCTTCAGGGAAGTCCATGGGCACATCTTTCATCGAGTGCACGGCGATGTCGGCGTGGTTCTCCAGCAGTGCGGTTTCCAGTTCCTTGACGAACAGACCCTTGCCGCCAATCTTGGACAGTGGCGAGTCGAGCAGCTTGTCGCCGCGACTGACCATGGGCACCAGGCTCACCTTGAGGCCCGGATGGGCCAGCTCAAGGCGGGCCTTGACGTATTCGGCCTGCCACAAGGCCAGGGCACTTTTACGGGTGGCGATGCGGATTTCGCGAAG
Source organism: Pseudomonas trivialis (assembly GCF_036864995.1). Taxonomy (NCBI): domain Bacteria; kingdom Pseudomonadati; phylum Pseudomonadota; class Gammaproteobacteria; order Pseudomonadales; family Pseudomonadaceae; genus Pseudomonas; species Pseudomonas trivialis. The sequence goes on from NZ_CP142151.1 coordinate 5,265,876, forward strand.
AGACATTGAACGATCCGTACTGGGTAGATACGGCAGATAATAACAGCTCAGGCCAGTGCGCCTTGACTTGAATCAGCACGGGCAGCACCCCATCCGTGGGGCTAAAGCTGCTGCATCATCTTGCGCACGCCGGCGACATGGCGCCGACTCACGATCAACGCATCGCCATTGAGCCCTTTGAGGAACAACTGAAAGTGTCCCAGCGGCGTGCGCTGCAAACGCTCGATACGCTCACGGGCCACCAGCGCATTGCGATGGATGCGCACGAAGCGCTCGCCGAACTCATCCTCAAGCGCCTTGAGCGGCTCGTCGAGCAAGACTTCGCCGGCCTCGTGACGCAAGGTCACGTACTTGTGATCAGCAATAAAATAGACCACCTGGTCCAGTGGGATAAGCTCGATGCCTTTACGGGTACGCGCGCTGATATGGCTGCGCGGCCCGTTACCGCTTTGGGCAGCAGGCTGAGTCAGGGCGGCCAGTTGCAGGCGGTTGGGGCGCTCGGCTTTTTTCAGGGCCTTGAGCAGACCTTCGCCGGCCACAGGTTTGGTCAGAAAGCTCACACCGCTGTCTTCCAGGGTCTGCGCAGAAAACTCTTCCTCGGCCGCACACAGCACCACCGCCGGAGGTGATTCGCGCTCGCTCAGGCGGGCCGCGACTTGCAGGCCATCAAGGCCCGGCATGCGGATATCGAGCAGCACCACATCGGGCTTGAGACTGTCGATCAGCGTCAACGCCTCTTCGCCGGTGGTGGCACTCGGTTCCAGGACTGTATAACCCTCGAGCTCTTTGACCAGACGGCTCAGACGCTCGCGGGCTTGGGGTTCGTCATCAACGATCAGGACATTCATATTGCGCTGGATTCCTGCGTGAGTCTCGCACAAGGATAGCGTAGACAGGTGCGGTGACTTGCGTCACAGCGATCCACGCTAAGACTGGTACGAACGGCAAAAAGTGCCCCGGCAGCGGCACCCATGTTTACCCGGACCTGTTCACTAGCGCCCAGGACCTGCTGCCTCCGGGCATCTTCGTAGGGTTTGCTGATACACAATCCGAATACCCCCTTTTTCAATGGACAGTCAGCCTCTGACCGCATTACCCGACTTTGGTGCGTTCATACACTGTCAGTCCAACTGTAGACGCTCGCCAGAACGATATTGCTCAATCGTCAAATATCGTATCAATAAGCCCGCGCTTCCAGTCTCGTCCCGGACGCGGCCGGCGGCAAGGCGCTTGGCCATCTCTGGCACAAATAAATTGCCGATCACCCGCAGCAGCGCCTCCAAGGGCAACCCTGTTATTATCGGCGCCACATTCCATGCCTCTTTCAAGCAGACCACGAGCGAATCCATGAGCACCGACAAGACCAACCAGTCCTGGGGCGGCCGCTTCAGTGAACCCGTCGACGCCTTCGTCGCCCGCTTCACCGCCTCCGTTAATTTCGACCAGCGCCTGTACCGCCACGACATCATGGGCTCCATTGCCCACGCCACGATGCTGGCCAAGGTCGGCGTGCTGACCGATGCCGAGCGCGACAGCATCATCGACGGTCTGACCACCATTGGCGGTGAAATCGAAGCCGGCACGTTCGACTGGCGCGTCGATCTGGAAGACGTGCACATGAACATCGAGGCGCGCCTTACGGATCGCATCGGTGTAACCGGCAAAAAACTGCACACCGGCCGCAGCCGTAACGACCAGGTGGCCACCGATATCCGCCTGTGGCTGCGTGACGAAATCGACCTGATCCTGGCTGAAATCACCCGCCTGCAAAAGGGTCTCCTGGAGCAGGCCGAGCGTGAATCGGACACCATCATGCCCGGTTTCACTCACCTGCAGACCGCGCAGCCAGTGACTTTCGGCCATCATTTGCTGGCCTGGTTCGAAATGCTCAGCCGCGACTACGAGCGCCTGGTGGACTGCCGCAAGCGCGCCAACCGCATGCCCCTGGGCAGCGCCGCACTGGCCGGCACCACGTACCCGATCGACCGCGAATACACCGCGCAACTCCTAGGCTTTGATGCCGTGGGCGGCAACTCCCTGGACGGCGTGTCGGACCGTGACTTCGCCATCGAATTCTGCGCTGCCGCCAGCATCGCCATGATGCACCTGTCGCGGTTCTCCGAAGAGCTGGTGCTGTGGACCAGCGCGCAATTCCAGTTCATCGACCTGCCGGACCGCTTCTGCACCGGCAGCTCGATCATGCCGCAAAAGAAAAACCCCGACGTGCCCGAGCTGGTTCGCGGCAAGAGCGGCCGCGTATTCGGCGCGCTGATGGGCCTGCTGACCCTGATGAAAGGCCAGCCGCTGGCCTACAACAAGGACAACCAGGAAGACAAGGAACCGCTGTTCGACGCCGCCGACACCCTGCGCGACTCGCTGCGCGCGTTCGCCGACATGATCCCGGCGATCAAGCCCAAACACGCGATCATGCGTGAAGCGGCCTTGCGTGGTTTCTCCACCGCGACAGACCTGGCCGACTACCTGGTGCGCCGTGGCCTGCCGTTCCGCGACTGCCACGAAATCGTCGGGCATGCCGTGAAGTACGGCGTGGACAGCGGCAAGGACCTGGCAGAAATGAGCCTGGAAGAACTGCGCCAGTTCAGCGACCAGATCGAGCAGGACGTGTTCGCCGTACTGACCCTGGAAGGCTCGGTGAATGCCCGCAACCACATCGGCGGCACTGCACCGGCACAGGTGAAAGCTGCGGTCGCGCGCGGCCAGGCATTGCTCGCCAGCCGCTGAAACCATTGCAGGCAAGCAGCTCCCCCTCTGGAATGCATTCCAACTGTGGGAGGGGCTTGCTCCCGATAGCGCAAAGTCAGCCAACACATGTGCTGACTGACATACTGCTATCGGGAGCACGCCCCCTCTCAAATTGGCTTACTTTTTCGCCGCAATCATCGCCCGAAACGCGGGCATCGCCGCCTGCCGGTCCGCCTCGACCTTCCGTGCGTTCGGCATGTCATTCAAACGCTCGAGCAACGCCCTCGCCTTCGGCAACTCAGCCAGCAAATCCAGGCCAAACAACTTCTCGCCCACGCCACACGCCAGGTTCAAGCTGTACATGAAGTACAGGTCGGCAATCGTGAAGCTCTCCCCCGCCACATACGGCGCAAACTTGCCGTGACGCCCCAGGGAACCAACGCCCAACAGTAACTCGGCGCGGGATTTTTCCTTGATCGCCTCCGGCACCGACAGGCCAAAAAATGCCTCGGCGAAACACGCGCGGGCGGGCAACTCGATGTACAGCTCGATTTCCCGGCACAGCGCCAGCACCTGGGCCCGCGCGAAGGGGTCGCCCGGCAGCAACGCCGGTCCTTCCTGGGTTTGCTCGATGTATTCGAGGATCACACTGGTTTCGTTGATGAAGCCCTGTTTCACCTCCAGCACCGGCACCTTGCCGCGCGGGCTGACCATCAGGGTTTCCTGAGTTTGCCCGGCATAAAAAGGCACCTCTTCAAAGGGCAGTCCCTTTTCCAGCAGCGCCAGCTTGACCATGTTGTAGTAGTTGCTGACCGAAAATCCGTAAAGCTTGAGCATCGCAAAGCCTCCAGGCCGTGTGCGGGGTTGGCTGCAAGCGTTATAGATCCTCGCGACCTGCCTGACCAGCAGCATCACCCACCTGAATGGAGGTAGACTGGCGCCCTTTCCTTGAGGAGCCTGCCATGAGCGAGCCAACCGACATCGACAGCGACGAAGAAGAATTCACTGAAAACACGCTGATCCAAGCGATCGAAAACCAGATCGAAAGCGACAACCCGCCGGCTGCCAAAGCCGTGTTCAACAAGCTGACGCTGGTGGGTTACGAGCGCGAAGACATCCTGAATTTGATGGCCCATGTGCTGGCGTTCGAGATCGACGCGATGCTCGACGAAGACCGCGCCTTCGATACCGACTGGTACGAAACAGCGTTGCGGGCGCTGCCTGAACTGCCGCCGGAAAAGGAATAGCCCCGGCACGCAGCAACACGCTGGACAGTTCGGCAAAGTGCGTTCACCTTATGGCCTGCTAGCCTCTAATAAATTTAGAACGTCTGGAGTCCTTATGTCGTATACCCCTGAGTTGGTTGCCGAACTGGAAATCCTTGCACTCTTCAACCTGGACAGCTCCCAGGAAGGCCTGAAAGTCCATCAGACCGCCGCCCCCACTGCCGTTGCCGCCGCCAGGCGCCTGTTTGACAAAGAACTGATTACCCAGCCCGATGGTGGCTATCTGACCAGCCTTGGTCGCGATGCTGCCGAACACGCCCAAGGGCTGCTGACCATCCTGAGCACCGCCCAAAAAGAAGCCGCCTGACACCTGATACCGCCCATGGAGTCCGCTGCCTGCGGATTCCGCGGGCGTTACTGTGGGTGAGCGAAAAATTCCGGCACTAAACACCACTCCCCTCTAAAACTCCTGCGCATCTGACTGTAGACTCCTACACGGCCGCCCGCGTCGGGCTCTGCGAGCCAACGAGTTCGACATGACCCGCACCCATGAAATACGCCCTGACTTGGACGAGGGCATCGACCGCAAGGTGCTGGCCCAACTGCGTGGGCGTTTCATGGCGCTCAACGAAGGTCGCATGGCCCGTGCCGTCGAAGGGCTGACGCCGCGCCAGCACAGCGTATTGACGCTGCTGCCACTGTTTTTCCACGTCAACCATCCGCTGTTGCCCGGCTACGTATCGGGCAGCACGCCGGCCGGGCTGTCGAATTTCGAACCCGATGCCCAGGCCCTGGCCGAAGCCCAGCGGCTGACCCGCTCGTTCTCCTACAAGCCGCGCCCCGGCAACCAGCCCAGGCCGATCCACGGCCTGTTTCTGATGGGCAGCCTGGGCACTCTGGCCCAGGCGGACCAGAGCGACATGGACGTGTGGGTGTGTCATGCCGCAGACCTTGGCGACACCGAACTGGCCGAACTGCGTAAAAAATGCCAGTTGCTGGAGGCCTGGGCGCTGACCCTGGGCGCCGAGGCGCATTTCTTCCTGATCGAGCCGACGCGGTTTGTGCTGGGGGAGCGCGATACGCAACTGAGTTCCGACGATTGCGGCACCACTCAGCACTACCTGCTGCTGGACGAGTTCTACCGCACCGCCATCTGGCTGGCCGGTCGCACCCCGATCTGGTGGCTGGTGCCGGTGTACGAAGAATCGCGATATGCCGAGTTCACCCACACGCTGATTTCCAAGCGTTTTATCCGCGCCGATGAAACCCTCGACCTCGGCCACCTGGCACGCATTCCCCCGGGCGAATTCATTGGCGCCGGGCTCTGGCAACTGTTCAAAGGCATCGAGTCCCCCTACAAGTCGCTGCTCAAGCTGTTGCTGACCGAGGTCTACGCCAGCGAACACCCGAACGTGGACTGCCTGAGCCTGCGCTTCAAACGCGCCGTGTTCGCCGACCGTATGGACCTGGATGAGCTGGATCCATACATCGTGGTGTACCGCCGTATCGAGGAATACCTCAACGCGCGCAACGAACCCGAGCGCCTGGAGCTGGTGCGACGTGCGCTGTACCTGAAGGTCAACTGCAAGCTCAGCGCCGGCCAGCGCACCGCCAGTTGGCAACGCTTGCTGCTCGAGCGCCTGGCCGATGAGTGGGGCTGGGACCCGCGCCAGCTGGCCCTGCTGGACAGCCGCAGCCAGTGGAAAGTGCGCCAGGTAGCGGCCGAGCGCCGCGCTCTGGTCAACGAGCTCAATTACAGCTACCGGTTCCTGACCCAGTTCGCACGCACCGAACAGACCGTCAGCCTGATCAACCGGCGCGACCTCAATGTACTGGGACGGCGCTTGTACGCAGCGTTCGAGCGCAAGGCCGGCAAGGTCGAATTCATCAACCCCGGCATTGCCCCGGACTTGGCCGAAGACACGCTGACGCTGGTGCAGTCGCCCAACCGCAAGGAGCCCGACCAACACCACTGGGGCCTGTACAACGGCAGCCTCACCGCCCTGGAGTGGGAGCACTTTGCACCGATCAAGCGCAGCCGCGACCTGCTCGAAATGCTCACCTGGTGCCACCGCAACGGCGTGATCGACAGCAGCACACGCCTGGCCCTGCACCCGGGCACCAGCGACATGACCGAGTTCGAACTGTTCAACCTGCTGGGCAGCCTGCAGCAAACCCTCCCCCTGCCCTTGCCCAGCGTCGATGAAACCCGCCTGCTGCGCTCGGCGGTGCCCGACGAGGTGTTGCTGCTGATCAACGTCGGCGTCGACCCGCTCAAGCACCACCGCGACCTGAATATCCTGATGACCACCGAGCGTACCGACTCCCTGAGTTACTCCGGCGTGCGCGACAACCTGGTACTGACCCTGGACCAGGTCACCCTCAACAGCTGGAACGAGGTGATGGTCAGCCGTTACGACGGTCCCCACGCGCTGCTCGATTGCCTGCGCGACTACCTCAACCAGTTGCCTCTCGATCATCTGCCGCGCCTGCGCGTGCGCTGCTTCTGCCACAACCGTGCGCCGTTCATTGCCCAGCGCGTGGAGGAGATTTTCGACACCGCGCAACACTTGATGCTGGGGCAATCCAACCACCGTTACCTGCTGCAGGTACAACAGCACTACCACGTAATGGAATTGACGCCTGGCCAGGCCAACCATGTGTCGCTGCCGACTCAGCAAGCGCTGATCGCCTACCTCGGCGAAGAACTGGCCAGTTACAGCCCGTGGCACTTGGATGCCATGGCCCTGGAAGATCACGACCTGGCGCTGTTGCTGCCGATGGGCCTGGCCGATTGCGTGCAGGTGTTCTACCGGGTCAATGAAGGCTTCGCCGAGCTGTATGTGCTGGATGAGTTCAACGCGCTCTGGCAACAGCGCTTGCCGTTTCACGACGAGCAGAGCCTGCTGGCGCCGTTGCAGCGTTTTCTGCAATCGATCATCTATCGGCGTGACGCGTTATCGCCGCTGGATCCACTGCAACCGCAGGGCGCAGTCCACGTCCTGTATTACCAACTGCTGCCTTCGGGCAGCAACCGTGCGCGCGGGGTCGAGCCGCGTCCGGCGCCTTCGACGCCGGCCAACAAGTCCTTTTATGAGGTGCAGGCAATCATCGCCAGGGCGGCGCCAGGCCAGGTGGGCATTACCCTGTACTGCAATCAGCGGGAGTTTTGCGAACTGGAATTCGGCGACCAGCTGTTCACCGTGGTCGCCCGGGAAATCGTCGGGCAACGCCGGGAAACCGAGCGCTACCGCTGCTACATCACCGACCTCGACCTGTCCGGCCTGCTCGGTGATGTGCAAAGTCCGAGCAACCTGTACCTGCGCTACAAGGCCGAACTGGAAGTGTCGCTGAACGAGGCGCTCAGCCAGATTTAAAGCGGAAAGGCGCCGCCGTCCTTTGGCTGGCCTTCGACGTTGAGCAGCTCCAGCTTGAGGGTCTTGCCGCCGGGCGCCGGCCAGTCGATGTGCTGGCCAACCTGCAGGCCGAGCAGCGCGCTGCCGACCGGCGCCAGGATCGAAACCTTGCCTTCATCGGCATTCGCGTGCTTCGGGTACACCAGAGTCAGGTGGTAATCCTTGCCGCTGCCTTGCTCGCGGCAATGCACGCTGGAGTTCATGGTCACGACACCCGCAGGCACTTCATCGTGGCCAACCACCTCTTCGGCGCGGTCGAGTTCGGCTTGCAACGCTTCGACACCGGGAAACTCGTCGCCCAGGCGGTCGATCAGTTGCTCCAGACGCTGCACGTCAAGACGGGTGAGGATGATGGAAGGTGCGGTGGTCATGATTCAGGCAGACTCCTTTTTCTGCACAAAAAGCAAAACCCCGCCAGGAAAGGCGGGGTTCTCACGGGCCTCGATGGGTTGAGGCGTAGCCGGACACTACCACAGCGTCACAAATAAACAAGACGACCTCAGGCGAGTGCCCGGCGCTGCTCGGCCTCGGCGCAGATCGTGCGGCGCCGGGCATCGTCGGCGGAGCGCCATTCGCGGATGTCTTCCACATGACGGAAGCAGCCGCGGCAGACTTTCTCCTCGTCCAGGCGACACAAACTGATACAAGGTGACGGCACCGCCGGACTCACATTACTGAACAGCGGCTTGGGCGGACGCGTGGGGGCAGGCTGGCTCACGGTCAAATCTCGTCGAAATCCAGCTCGGCGCCGGATTGTTCCAGAACCAGACGGGCCAGCATCTCGCTGAGCAGCTCATCGCTGGTATCGCACTGCCAGTTGTTGTCTTCTTCGTTGTAGTCGAAGTGAAAACCACCGGAACGTGCCGCCAGCCACAACTGCCGCAACGGTTCCTGCCGGCTAAAGATCAACTGAGTGCCGTTCTCGAACTTGACCGTCAACACGCCGGCCGAGTTTTCCAGGTCCACGTCCAGGCCGCTGTCGTCGAAAATATCCTCCAGCGCCTGCTGGGTCGAATCCACCAGATCGTGAAAACGGGCTTCGGTCAAACTCATTGTGGCAACCTCAAAAGTGTCGGGTTCTGCTCAAGCGCCGCACGATACGGAGGCGCCTGCGTGAATGCAACGGATACCGATTTCATTACCGATGACGGTACGAATTATCACCGGCCAGCGTAGCTCTATTCCCGAACGAGTCGGCAAACCCCCGCCGGACGGGTATTTCGGCGCATAGGCAAGCTGGCGGGTGGTCGGTATACTCGGGCGCAATTAATGCATATTCAAGGATTTCGCCATGAAGCGCCTGATCTCTTCCCTTGCTGCGCTCGTCGCGGTCGCTTGCCTCGTTAGTGCCTGTGGACAAAAAGGCCCGCTGTACCTGCCCGATGACAGCAAGGACCCCAACGAACAGGCGCAATCGTCGCAGAAGCCTTCAAAAGCGCACAAGCACGACACTTACTAAGGGAACACCATGGACGCTTTTAACTACCGGGACGGTGAACTGTTCGCGGAAGGCGTGGCGTTGTCGGCAATTGCCGAGCGCTTTGGCACCCCGACCTATGTGTACTCGCGTGCGCACATCGAGGCGCAGTACCGCTCCTTCACCGACCCGTTGAACGGCGTGCCGCACCTGGTGTGCTACGCAGTCAAGGCCAACTCCAACCTGGGCGTACTCAATGTCCTGGCGCGTCTGGGCGCCGGTTTCGACATCGTGTCCCGTGGCGAGCTGGAGCGCGTGCTCGCCGCCGGCGGCCAGGCTGACAAGATTGTGTTCTCCGGTGTCGGCAAGAGCCGCGACGATATGCGCCGCGCCCTGGAAGTAGGCGTGCACTGCTTCAACGTCGAATCCACCGACGAGCTGGAGCGCCTGCAGGTAGTGGCCGCCGAGCTCGGCGTTCGCGCGCCGATCTCGCTGCGCGTCAACCCGGACGTCGATGCCGGCACCCACCCGTACATTTCCACCGGTCTCAAAGAGAACAAGTTCGGCATCGCCATTGCCGACGCCGAAGACGTGTACATCCGTGCCGCCCAACTGCCGAACCTGGACGTGCTGGGCGTCGACTGCCACATCGGCTCGCAACTGACCAGCCTGCCACCGTTCCTCGATGCCCTCGACCGCCTGCTGGCGCTGGTCGACCGCCTCGGCGACTGCGGCATCTACCTGCGCCATATCGACCTCGGTGGCGGTGTGGGCGTGCGTTATCGCGACGAAGAGCCGCCGCTGATCGCCGACTACATCCAGGCTGTGCGCGAGCGTATCGAAGGCCGAGACCTGGCGCTGTTGTTCGAGCCGGGCCGCTACATCGTCGCCAATGCCGGCGTGCTGCTGACTCAGGTCGAGTACCTCAAGCACACCGAACACAAGGATTTCGCCATCGTCGATGCGGCGATGAACGACCTGATCCGCCCGGCGCTGTACCAGGCCTGGATGAACGTCACCGCCGTGGCCCCTCGCGACAGCGAAGCGCGCGCCTACGATATCGTCGGGCCGATCTGCGAGACCGGCGACTTCCTGGCCAAGGATCGTCAACTGGCGCTCGCCGAAGGCGACTTGCTGGCCATTCATTCGGCCGGCGCCTATGGGTTTGTCATGAGTTCCAACTACAACACGCGCGGGCGTACCGCCGAGGTGCTGGTGGACGGTGATCAAGCATTTGAAGTGCGTCGCCGCGAGACGGTAGCCGAGTTGTATGCTGGCGAAAGCCTGCTGCCGGAGTAAGCCATGCTGCTGCGTTTTACCAAGATGCACGGGCTGGGTAACGATTTCATGGTCCTCGACCTGGTCAGCCAGCACGCGCACATCCTGCCCAAGCACGCCAAACAATGGGGCGACCGGCACACCGGCATTGGTTTCGACCAGTTGCTGATCGTCGAGGCGCCGAGCAACCCGGAGGTGGATTTCCGCTACCGGATCTTCAATGCCGACGGCACCGAAGTGGAACAGTGCGGCAACGGCGCCCGCTGCTTCGCGCGCTTTGTGCTGGACAAGCGCCTGACCGCCAAGCGCCAGATCCGCGTCGAGACCAAGGGCGGGGTGATCGAGCTGGATATCCGCAATGACGGCCAGATCAGCGTCAACATGGGCGCGCCGCGCCTAGTGCCGGCGGACATCCCGTTCCAGGCCGACGCGCAGGCCGCAAGCTACCCGCTGGATGTGGACGGCAACAGCGTCGAGATCGCCGCCGTGTCCATGGGCAATCCCCATGCGGTGCTGCAGGTCAACGACATCAACAATGCGCCGGTGCATGAACTGGGGCCGAAGATCGAGCATCATCCGCGCTTTCCGGCGCGGGTGAACGTGGGCTTCATGCAGGTGATCGACCGCTCCCGCGCGCAACTGCGTGTGTGGGAACGCGGCGTCGGCGAAACACAGGCCTGCGGCACCGGTGCCTGCGCCGCCGCCGTGGCCGCGATCAGCCAGGGCTGGATGGATTCGCCGCTGCTGATCGACCTGCCCGGTGGACGCCTGTCCATCGAATGGGCAGGCCCGGGCCACCCGGTACTGATGACCGGGCCGGCCTCGCGTGTATACGAAGGACAAGTCCGTCTATGAGTGAGCCAAGCCAATGACCGATAAACCTCGAGTACCCGCACACGCTACCCCGAGCGAAAGTCTGGAGGCCGCTGCAGTCGCGGCGTACCTTGAGGCTAATCCAGACTTCTTCGTCGAACACGAAGAGCTGCTGCCGGCCCTTCGTATTCCGCACCAGCGCGGCGATACCGTGTCGCTGGTGGAGCGGCAGATGAAGATCCTGCGCGAGCGCAACATCGAAATGCGCCATCGGCTCTCGCACCTGATGGACGTGGCCCGTGATAATGATCGCCTGTTCGACAAGACCCGCCGCCTGATCCTGACCCTGATGGACGCCGCCAGCCTGGAAGAAACGGTAATGGCCGTCGAGGACAGCCTGCGTGAGGACTTCCAGGTGCCTTTTGTCAGCCTGATCCTGTTCAGCGAGAACCCGATGCCGGTAGGGCGCTGGGTCAGCGGCAGCGACGCACAGACCGCCATCGGCGGCCTGTTGTCCGAAGGCAAGAGCATCAGCGGCACCTTGCGTGAACACGAGTTGGACTTTCTGTTCGGTGCCGAACAGCGCAAGCAGATCGGCTCCACCGCCGTGGTCGCCCTCAGTCACCAGGGCCTGCACGGCGTACTGGCCATCGCCAGTCGTGACCCGCAGCACTACAAGAGTTCGGTGGGCACGCTGTTTCTGACCTACATCGCCGAAGTGCTGGGCCGCGTGTTGCCGCGCTACACCACCGCCCTGCGCGCGGTGCGCTAGCCATGCAAGGGCAACTGGACGCTTATTGCGCGCACCTGCGCAACGAGCGCCAGGTGTCGCCGCACACCCTGGAAGCCTACCGGCGCGACTTGAACAAGGTGTTGGCCTGGTGCGAAAAGCAGCACGTCACCAGTTGGAAAGCCCTGGACATCCAGGCCCTGCGCAGCCTGATCGCCAGGCTGCACCAGCAAGGCCAGTCGTCGCGCAGCCTGTCGCGCCTGCTGTCGGCGGTGCGCGGCCTTTACCATTACCTGAACCGCGAAGGCTTGTGCGACCACGACCCGGCCAATGGCCTGTCGCCGCCCAAGGGCGAACGGCGCCTGCCCAAGACCCTCGACACGGACCGCGCCCTGCAATTGCTCGATGGTGCGGTGGAGGATGATTTCCTCGCTCATCGCGATCAGGCGATTCTGGAGCTGTTCTACTCCTCGGGCCTGCGCCTCTCGGAGCTGACCGGCCTGAACCTCGACCAGTTGGACCTCGCGGATGGTCTGGTGCAGGTACTGGGCAAAGGCAGCAAGACCCGCGTCCTGCCGGTCGGTAGAAAGGCCCGCGAGGCCCTGCAACTGTGGTTGCCGTTGCGGGCGCTGGCCAATCCGGTGGACAACGCAGTATTCATCAGCCAGCAAGGCCGGCGACTGGGGCCGCGAGCCATCCAGGTTCGGGTCAAGGCGGCGGGCGAGCGTGAGCTGGGGCAGAACCTGCACCCGCACATGCTGCGGCACTCTTTTGCCAGCCATCTTCTCGAATCCTCCCAGGACCTGCGCGCGGTCCAGGAACTGCTCGGCCACGCCGACATCAAGACCACGCAGATCTACACCCACCTGGACTTCCAACACCTGGCAACGGTGTACGACAGCGCCCATCCACGGGCCAAACGCATCAAGGGCGGCGACTCATGAGTATCAAGCTGATCACCTTCGACCTGGACGACACGCTCTGGGACAACGTACCCGTCATCATCAGCGCCGAAGCGTCGATGCGCGAATGGCTGGCGCTCAATGCATCCAAAGTCGGCGACCTGCCCTTGGAGCATTTCGCCAGCCTGCGCCAGCAAGTGTTGCAGCGCCATCCGGAGCTCAAACACCGTATCAGCGTGCTGCGCCACCGCGTGCTGATGCTGGCCTTCGAGGAAGCGGGCTACCCGCAGCCTGAAGCCACGCAAATGGCCGACGTCTGCTACGAGGCGTTCATTCACGCGCGGCATCAGCTCACCGTATTCCCCGACGCTGAGCCGATGCTCAAGGCGCTGCGCCAGCACTTCCTGCTCGGCGTAATCACCAACGGCAACGCCGACGTGCAGCGTGTGGGCCTGGCGGATTATTTTCACTTTGCGCTGCGCGCCGAAGACATCGGCATCGCCAAGCCGGACTCGCGATTGTTTGAGGAAGCGCTGCAACGTGGCGGCGTGGATGCCAGTGAGGCGGTGCATGTGGGCGATCATCCCGGGGATGATATTGCCGGCGCGCAGCAGGCCGGGTTGCGTGCGGTGTGGTTCAACCCGACGGGCAAGGCGTGGGAGGCGGACAAGCACCCGGATGCCGAGATTCGCAGCCTGACGCAGTTGCCGGGGTTGCTGTCAGGCTGGAAGTAACGCGCTTGCTGCAACACTGAGTATCAATTGTGGGAGGGGGCTTGTTCCCTCCCACATTGCCTTGTGTTGATTTATAAATTTGCGTCAGCCATGAAAAAGCCCGCAGCGACGGCGGGCTTTTTCCTGCAGGCAGGTAGCTGACCTCAGATAGGTCGGCTGCCGTACTTGTTATCCGGCTTTTTCGGCGGATCCGCTACGACATTGGGTTCGACCTCGACCACTTTGCCGCCTTTGGCGAGGAACTCTTCCATCGCACGGGCCAGGGCATCGCGCTCTTTGTTCTTGGCTTCAACGCTCGGCAACTCGTCTACCGACACGGCAGCCTTGGCTTTACCCTTGGCTTTGGGCGCGGCATCATCGCCTTCGCCACCGCCATCATCGGCCTCGTCGGCAACGTCTTCAGCCGCTGCTTCAAGACCTTCTTCGGTGTCGTCTTCATCACCTACTTCGAGGTCGTCTTGTTCCAGATCATCGTCGCTCATGTTCTACCTCATGACTTGCGAAAAGCAGATTAGTTATAGCCCAGCTTTATCCTCTGTCGAGGTTGCCGGAAAAAAATCACATCCACCGGATAACCAGTGGCTTAAGCCTCGTCACCGTACAACGTGGCGAGGACTTTTCGAGCACCGCCATGATCACGGTGCTCGCCCAGATAAACACCTTGCCAGGTCCCCATCGCCAAGCGGCCGGCGCTTACCGGCAGACTCAACTGGCAGCCCAGCAGACTGGCCTTGAAGTGCGCAGGCAGATCATCCGGTCCTTCGTCATTGTGTTCGAACCCTGGACGACCTTGCGGCACCAGCGAGTTGAAAAACCGTTCGAAGTCACGACGTACCGCCGGGTCGGCATTCTCGTTGACCGTCAACGAGGCCGAGGTGTGCTGCAGCCACAGATGCAACAGGCCCACGCGACACGACTTCAGCTCAGGCAAGCCGGCAAGCAGCTCGTCGGTCACCAGGTGAAAGCCCCGAGGCTTGGCCCGCAGGGTAATCAGGGTCTGTTGCCACATACAGTTCTCCGCCCATCGGCGCGCATTCTAGCGCGCTCTGGGAAAAAACAAAGTGCCGAATACGCCTACATGCCTGTAAGACTTTCGCACCCTTGAAAGCACCGAGCGCGCCCCATTACAAACTCGGCGCAAAAACCGGTACAGCGTGTTATGACTGACAAACGCCAGACAAAAAAATGCCCGGCAAGCCGGGCAGTTTTTTTCGCATGCTTACAAGTTGTAACCACGCTCGTTATGTTGCGCCAGGTCGAGGCCAACCGCCTCTTCTTCTTCGGTAACCCGCAGGCCCATGACCATATCGAGTACCTTGAGGATAACGAAGGTCACAATGGCTGTGTAGATCACGGTAAAACCGACGCCTTTGCACTGGATCCAGACCTGCGCTGCGATGTCGGTCACGGTACCGAAGCCGCCCAATGCAGGGGCTGCGAATACACCGGTGAGGATCGCACCAACGATACCGCCGATACCGTGCACGCCGAAGGCGTCCAGGGAGTCGTCGTAGCCCAGCTTGCGCTTGAGCGTGGTGGCGCAGAAGAAGCAGATCACACCGGCCGCCAGGCCGATAATCAGCGCGCCCATCGGGCCCACGGTACCGGCAGCCGGCGTAACGGCAACCAGACCGGCCACAACACCCGAGGCAATGCCCAGTGCGCTTGGCTTACCGTGCGCGATCCACTCGGCGAACATCCAGCCCAGCGCCGCCGCAGCGGTAGCGATCTGGGTCACCAGCATCGCCATGCCGGCGGTGCCATTGGCCGCAGCCGCAGAACCGGCGTTGAAACCGAACCAGCCGATCCACAGCATCGCGGCGCCCACCAGGGTGTAACCCAGGTTGTGCGGAGCCATTGGTGTGGTCGGGAAACCTTTACGCTTGCCGAGCACGATGCACGCCACCAGGCCAGCCACACCGGCGTTGATGTGCACCACGGTGCCGCCGGCGAAGTCCAGCACGCCCCAGTCCCACAGCAGGCCACCATTACCGCTCCAGACCATGTGCGCGATCGGCGCATAAACCAGGGTGAACCAGATGGCCATGAAGATCAGCATCGCGGAGAATTTCATGCGCTCGGCGAATGCACCGACGATCAGCGCGGGGGTGATGATGGCGAACGTCATCTGGAAGGTGATGAACACCGCTTCAGGGAACAGCGCCGCAGGCCCGGTGATGCTGGCCGGGGTCACGCCTGCCAGGAACGCCTTGCCCATGCCGCCGAAGAAGGAGTTGAAGTTGACCACGCCCTGTTCCATACCGGTGGTATCGAACGCGATGCTGTAGCCGTAGACGACCCAAAGGATGCTGATCAGGCCAGTGATGGCAAAGCACTGCATCATCACCGACAGAATATTTTTGGAGCGGACCATGCCGCCGTAGAACAGCGCCAGGCCCGGAATGGTCATGAACAGCACCAGGGCGGTGGCGGTCAGCATCCAGGCGGTGTCGCCGGAGTTGAGGACTGGAGCCGCCACTTCGTCTGCCGCCATGGCCAGGCTTGGCATTACGATGGACAACAGGGCTCCGAGCCCTGCGAGTTTACGCAGAGTCATATTGTTTTCTCCTGGGGCGTTGGGGTTTGGCGGCTTAGATTGCGTCGGTATCGGTTTCGCCGGTACGGATGCGAATAGCCTGTTCCAGATTGACCACGAAGATCTTGCCGTCACCGATCTTGCCGGTGTTGGCGGCCTTGGTTATCGCTTCGATAACCCGGTCAAGATCCTTGTCGTCAATGGCGACATCAATCTTCACCTTCGGCAGGAAATCCACCACGTATTCCGCACCGCGATACAGCTCGGTGTGACCCTTCTGCCGACCGAAGCCTTTGACCTCAGTAACGGTAATGCCCTGCACGCCGATCTCGGACAATGACTCGCGTACATCGTCCAACTTGAACGGCTTGATGATGGCAGTGACTAGCTTCATGAAAACTCTCTCCCGAATTGGTGGACTTGCACCAGGAAAACAAACCCGACTCAAGTCTAAGCGCAGTGCCTGGCTTTGTAACGCATCGTTGCCTCGGCATTCACCGTTGCAACGCAAGCGAACCACTGGTGACGAAACCTGTACCCCTGATCCATCGGCGCACTGCATTCGTCACAGCGACTGCATCAGTGCATGGGTCATGATCGACTAAGCAGAAACCTTGCCAGCTCCATAAAAACCAGTGAAATCAGCCGTTTGCCCATTTATGCCGCAGCGCACGGGAGTTTGGTGGTGGTAATGCGCACAAAAACAGTGCGCGGTCTCTCGGCCCGATGCGCGAAAAGCGTGCGTCGGCGCGTTTGAAAAAGACTATAGACGCTGCGTGATACACTGCCGGCCAACAGTTATTCCGGAATATTTCCCATGCTCGCGCCCAAAGACTTCCTCGACGCCCTGAGCGGCCATGCCTCTCGCCTGTTCAGCGGCGACACCCCGCTGCCCCGCAATGAAATTGAAAGCCAGTTCAAGGCGTTGCTGCAAAGTGGCTTCAGCAAACTCGACCTGGTAAGCCGCGAAGAATTTGACAGCCAGATGGTGGTATTGGCCCGCACGCGTGCGCGGTTGGAGAGCCTGGAGGCCAAAGTCGCGGAGCTGGAAGCACGGCTGACACCCCCTGTCGCTGAATAAACGCGGAAATTATGGGAGGGGGCTTGCTCCCGATATCGGTGTGTCAGACACCACATATACGTCTGACATACTGCCATCGGGAGCAAGCCCCCTCCCACATTTATCCTGTGTCGTGCACCGGATACGTTCTGTAAAAACCTCCTAGCGTCGCTCTGTCCAGCCTCGTCTACCCTTGAAAAACCCGCACAAAGCGGCCCTCCATTTCAAGGAACGCGCATGTCCCTCGCCATCGTCCACAGCCGCGCCCAGGTTGGCGTCGAAGCGCCCGCCGTCACTGTCGAGGTGCATATGGCCAATGGTTTGCCGTCCCTGACGCTGGTGGGGTTGCCCGAAACCGCCGTCAAGGAAAGCAAGGACCGCGTACGCAGCGCCATTCTCAATTCGGCCCTGCAATACCCGTCGCGCCGCATCACCCTCAACCTCGCGCCCGCCGACCTGCCCAAGGACGGCGGGCGTTTTGATTTGGCGATTGCGCTGGGCATTCTGGCGGCCAGTGTGCAGGTGCCGGCGTTGATGCTCGATGACGTGGAGTGTCTCGGGGAATTGGCGTTGTCCGGCGAGGTGCGCGCCGTCAAAGGCGTGCTGCCGGCGGCGCTGGCCGCGCGCAAGGCCGGGCGCACCGTGATAGTGCCGCGGGCGAATGCCGAGGAGGCGTGCCTGGCGTCGGGCTTGAAGGTCATAGCGGTGGATCACCTGCTACAGGTGGTCGCGCACCTGAATGGGCATGTGCCGATTGAGCCTTACAAGTCAGACGGCTTGCAGTACTTGAACAAGCCGTATCCGGACCTGAGCGAAGTGCAGGGCCAGCTCTCGGCCAAGCGCGCCCTGCTGATCGCAGCGGCGGGCGCGCATAACCTGCTGCTCAGCGGCCCTCCCGGCACCGGCAAGACCCTGCTCGCCAGCCGCCTGCCAGGCCTGCTGCCCCCGCTGAGTGAGCAGGAGGCGCTGGAAGTCGCGGCGATTCAATCGGTCGTCAGCCTGGCGCCCTTGAGCCACTGGCCGCATCGGCCGTTTCGCCAGCCGCATCACTCCGCATCCGGCCCGGCCCTGGTGGGCGGGGGATCGAAGCCGCAACCGGGGGAAATCACCCTGGCGCACCATGGCGTGCTGTTCCTCGATGAATTGCCGGAGTTTGACCGCAAGGTGCTGGAGGTGCTGCGCGAACCCCTGGAGTCAGGGCACATCGTGATCTCCCGCGCCCGTGACCGCGTGAGTTTCCCCGCGCGCTTTCAACTGGTGGCCGCGATGAACCCGTGCCCTTGCGGGTACATGGGCGAGCCCAGTGGTCGCTGTCGCTGTACGCCGGAACAGGTTCAGCGCTATCGCAACAAGCTCTCCGGACCGTTGCTGGACCGGATTGACCTGCACCTGACCGTGGCACGGGAGACCACCGCGCTCAATCCCATTCAAAACGAGGGTGACACAACAGCCAACGCCTCGGCGCGCGTTGCCGAGGCGCGCGAGCGTCAACAGCAACGCCAGGGGTGTGCAAATGCCTTTCTGGACCTGCCGGGATTGCGCGAACATTGCACGCTGGCAAAGGTCGACGAGCGCTGGCTGGAGACGGCCTGCGAACGGCTGACGTTGTCCCTGCGTGCGGCACACCGGCTGCTCAAGGTGGCGCGCACGCTGGCGGACCTTGAACAACAAGACGCCATCGCGCGCCACCATCTGCAAGAGGCACTGCAATACCGCCCGGCGGCACTCACTTGAGCCTTGGCGCAGGCTCAACTGTGATTGTGTCTGTAAGGTCTTAGCGGAACCGGTCTACCTCATGACGCAAGCCCGCCGCCAACGTCTCCAGCTCCTTGGCGGTAATCGCCAGGTTCGACACCACTTCCCGCTGCTCGCTGTTGGCCATCGCAATGCTCTGCAGGTTGCTGCTGAGCAGAGTTGCAGTGCTGCTCTGTTCCTGGGTAGCCGTGGTAATGGCGGCAAACTGCTGACCGGCCGAGCGGCTTTGCTCGTCGATACGCGCCAGGGCCGAGGCCACGTCGGCGTTGCGCGACAGGCCTTCCTGCATCAGGACATTGCCCTGTTCCATGGTGCTGATGGCGTTGCCGGTTTCCTGCTGGATGCTCTGGATCATCACGGAAATTTCATCGGTGGCCTGGCGGGTTCGCGAGGCCAGGTTGCGCACTTCGTCGGCGACCACGGCGAAGCCACGACCTTGCTCACCGGCGCGGGCGGCTTCGATGGCCGCGTTGAGCGCCAGCAGGTTGGTCTGTTCGGCGATGGCAGTGATCACACCGACAATGCCGCCGATTTCCTGGGAGCGCTGGCCAAGGGTATTGATCACCGTGGCGGTGCTGTTCAGGGCGGTGGCGATATGTTCCAGAGACGACGACGCCTCTTGCATCGAGGTACGGCCGATGCGGGTTTGCTGGGCGTTTTCCTGAGCGAGGCGCTCGGTGTTGCCCATGTTGTCGGCGATGTTCAGGGAGGTGGCGCTGAACTCTTCCACCGCGCCAGCCATGCTGGTGATCTCACCGGACTGCTGCTCCATGCCTTCATAGGCACCACCCGACAACCCGGACAACGCCTCGGCACGGCTGTTGACCTCTTCGGCCGCCTTGCGGATCTGCGACACCATGGTCGACAACGCTTCACCCATCTGGTTGAAGCTACGCGCCAACTGGCCGATCTCGTCATGGCTGGAGACATTGAGGCGTGCGCTCAAATCGCCCGCGCCCAAGGCTTCGGCCTGGCGCACCAGGTCGCTCAGGGGCGCCAGTTTGCTGCGCAACAGCCACACGATCGCGCCCACCGCCAGCAACATCGCCAGTACACTGCCAATCACCAGCCGCATGCCGACGTCCCAGGTCACGGCACGAATTTCGGCCTTCGGCATGCTTGCCACCACGGCCCAGGGGCCACCTTCGAAGGGCACCGACACGCTGTAGAAATCTTCGTTCTTGTCACTCCAGAAGCGGCCTGAGCCAGGCTTTTTCGCCAGGTCCAGCATCACCGGCACCGCTTGATCCGGCGCCTGCACGCCAGCGGGCGGCACCAGCCAGTGCTTCTGTTCATCCAACAGGGCAAGGGAGCCGGTCTGACCGATGCGGAAGCGCTTGAGGTTTTCGAACTGCGCGGCCTGCGCGTCGGTGTAGTCAAAGCCGATGAACAGCACGGCGATGACCTTGCCGCTGCTGTCGCGTACCGGGCTGTACTGGGTCATGTAGGAGCGGTCGAACAACACGGCGCGGCCGATATAGACCTGGCCATTGAGCACGCGCTGATAGGCCGGACCCTGGCGGTCCAGCACGGTGCCGATGGCGCGGCTGCCGTCCTGCTTGGTCAGGGAGGTGCTGACGCGGATGAAGTCGTCGCCGCTGCGCACGAATACCGTGGCCACACCGCCGGACATCTGCTTGAACTCATCCACTTCCGTGAAGTTGTTGTTGAGCACATCGCTGCCCAGCAACAGGCTCGGGGTCTGCACGCCGCCCACGGCGATCATCTGATCGGCGCGCACGCTCAACCCGGCGCTGAAGCGCTTTTCAAACAGGCCGGTGAGGCGCTGCGTGCTCTCGCGCAAGGTGCTGTGGAAGGTATTGAGCTGATCGGCGAGCAATCGCGCCTCACTGGCCAGATGCTCCTCGCGGGTGGCAAGGTTGGCGGAGTCGAGAGAACGCAAGGCGAAAACGGTACTGCCGCCGATGGCGACAGCCAGAATCACGGCCAATGCGAGGCCTAACTGTGAGGCAATCCGGGCGCGAGGTTGAGACATGACAGCTCCTGACCGAGGCCAGGATCATCCTGATCTCATAGCGATGCTCGGCAAATTATCTAGTGGGAAACGTCGGGGTGAAGGTCCGACACACCTACTTCGGCGGGGTTTGCCAATACTTGAGAGAATCAAGGGGGCATTACGCAAACGATTGCATTCATCTCTTTTTACAATTGCGCGCAAAGCACCGAGAATCCCCCTTCCCCATCCTTGCGCCTTGTCGAGTGTGATGATCATGCAACCTGCGGCACGTACCGAACTCTGGGCCATTCTGCGGCTGTCAGGGCCATTGATCGCCTCACAGTTGGCGCACATGCTGATGGTGCTGACCGACACGTTGATGATGGCCCGCCTGAGCCCTGAAGCCCTGGCCGGTGGCGGCCTGGGCGCGGCGACTTATTCGTTCGTGGCGATTTTCTGCATTGGCGTGATTGCAGCGGTGGGCACGCTGGTTGCCATTCGTCATGGTGCAGGGGATATCGAAGGCGCCACCCGCCTGACCCAGGCCGGGCTGTGGCTGGCCTGGTTGATGGCGTTGGCGGCGGCCTTGCTGCTGTGGAACCTCAAGCCGGTGCTGCTGATGTTCGGTCAGACCGAAACCAACGTGAATTCGGCGGGGCAGTTCCTGACCCTGCTGCCGCTCGCCCTGCCCGGCTACCTGAGCTTCATGGCCTTGCGCGGCTTCACCAGCGCCATCGGCAAGGCAACGCCGGTGATGGTGATCAGCCTGGGCGGCACGGTGGTCAACTACCTGCTCAACCATGCATTGATCGAAGGCATGTTCGGCCTGCCCAAGCTCGGCCTGATGGGCATCGGCCTGGTGACTGCCATTGTCGCCAATGGCATGGCGCTGGCCCTGATGGCGTACATCCGCAGCAACCGCGTCTATGCCGCCTACCCGCTGAGCACCGGCCTGCTGCGCCTCAATACCCACTACCTGCGCGAGCTATGGCGCCTGGGCCTGCCGATTGGCGGCACCTATGCGGTGGAGGTCGGGCTGTTCGCCTTTGCGGCGCTGTGCATGGGCACCATGGGCAGCACGCAGTTGGCGGCGCATCAGATTGCCCTGCAGATCGTCTCGGTGGCGTTCATGGTGCCGGCGGGTATGTCCTACGCGGTGACCATGCGCATCGGCCAGCACTACGGCGCCGGGCAATTGCTGAAGGTGCGTACGGCCGGACGCGTGGGCATGGGCTTTGGCGGCGTGGTGATGCTGGGATTTGCCGGGGTATTGTGGCTGTATTCCGACCCGCTGATCGGGCTGTTTCTCGACCACAATGACCCGGCGTTCCACGATGTGATCGTGCTGGCCGTCAGCCTACTGGCCGTGGCGGCCTGGTTCGAACTGTTCGACGGTGTGCAGACCATCGCCATGGGCTGCATCCGTGGGCTCAAGGACGCCAAGACCACCTTTCTGGTGGGGCTCGGGTGCTACTGGCTGATCGGCGCGCCGGCGGCGTGGTTGATGGCGTTCACCTTTGGCTGGGGGCCCACAGGGGTGTGGTGGGGGCTGGCGCTGGGATTGGCGTGTGCTGCGGTGAGCCTGACCTGGGCGTTTGAAGCGAAGATCAAGCGGATGATTCGGCAGGAGGCACTGCCTGATTAAAACGGTGGGAAGCGGCTTGCTCTCTCCCACCGTTTATGGGGTTTTCACGTCAGCCCAGTTGCGCCTGTTGGCCCTTGCCGTGAGTCAGATACTGCACTAACTCCGGCAACGGCAACGGCTTGCTGATCAGGTAGCCCTGGGCCTGGTCGCAGCCGAACAGGCGCAGCAACGCCAGTTGCTCCGGCGTTTCCACGCCTTCGGCCACCACTTCCAGGTTGAGGTTGTGGGCCAGGTTGATCATGGCATGGACCAGCTTGCGGTTCTCTTCGCGCTCTTCCATGCCGCCGACAAAGCTCTTGTCGACCTTCAGCAAGGCAATCGGCAGGCTGTTGAGGTGCACGAACGACGAAAAGCCGGTGCCAAAGTCGTCCAGAGAAAACCGCACGCCGAGGCGGCCGAGGGCGTCCATGGTCTGCTTGACCAGATCACTGCGGCGCATCACGGCGGTTTCGGTCAGCTCGAATTCCAGCCATTGTGCTTCCACGCCACGCTCGGTGATCAGCCGACTGAGGGTGGACAGCAACTGGCTGTCCTGGAACTGGCGAAACGACAGGTTGACCGCCATGTGCAGCGGCGGCAGGCCACGCTCGCGCAGGTCCTGCATGTCGCGCAGGGCGCGGGAGATCACCCAGTAACCCAGCGGCACGATCAGGCCGCTCTGTTCGGCCAGGGGCACGAATTCGCTGGGCGCCAGCAGCCCGCGCTCGCCGTGGCGCCAGCGCACCAGGGCTTCGAGGCCGACGATACGGCCGTCGCCCAGGTCCAGGCGCGGCTGGTAATGCAGTTCCAGCTCGTCGCGGCGCAAGGCGCGGCGCAGTTCGCTTTCGAGGTCGGCAAGGCTGCGCGCATTGCGGTTGATGCGCTCGTTGAAGATATGAAAGGTGCAGCCCTGGGTGCTCTTGGCTTGCTGCATGGCGATGTGCGCATGCCACATCAACGGGTCGGCGCCGGCGCGCGCGCGGGCATGGGCCACGCCCAGGCTGCAGCCGATCAGCAGGCTTTCACCGTCCACCCAGTACGGCTCGGCCATGACCTGGGTGATGCGCTCAGCCATCCATTCAGCGCGCTGGGGTGCGCGGCGGGTGTCGATCAACAGGGCGAATTCGTCGCTGCCCAGGCGTGCCAACTGGTCGCCGGCTTCGAGTTGGCTCTTGAGCCGTGAGACCACTTGCAGGATCAGCCGGTCGCCGGCTTGATGGCCGAGGGCGTCGTTGGCGTGGCGGAAATTGTCGAGGTCCAGGTGACCGAGGGCCAGGCCGCGTCCTTCATTATCGGCCAGCCGCGCCGCCAACAGGGTCTGGAAGCCCTGACGGTTGGCGATCCCCGTGAGCGGGTCCTGCTCGGCCAGACGCTGCAGTGTGTGTTCGAGCACGCCACGTTCACGCACATGGCGCAGGCAACGGCGCACCGTGCCGGCGTCCAGTGCATCACGCACCAGCCAGTCACTGACCCCCAGCGGTGAAACCAGCGGCTCCTCCTCCAGCAGCAATACGCACGGCAGGCTGCAGCGGCCTGGCCCGGGTTGCAGGCCGGGGGTGGTCAACAACACGGCGCTGTGGTCGTCATCGAATAGACGGCTCACCGAGTCCCAGTTGGGCGCGCTGATCAACACAGCTGCGTCGCCCATCGGCGCCAGGCACTCGCGCAACAAGGCTGCCCACTCAGGCGCATCGGACAGCAGCAGCAAACGCAAGGGTTCGACAGGCGTAGCCAAGCTAGCTCCCTAGACTCTGCAAAATTTCGTTGGCGGCGGGCATTATGACGTGCGGCCTGATAATCACCAATGATAGGGGTTATCAAATACGCAAGTTGTCAGAAAAAGACCTGAAAACGCGTCACATCCTGCGGCAAAGTAACAAAACCGGCAAATTTAGATCGAGTGGTACGTCACACCGTCGATCCAGAGCAGCAGAATCTTGCCAGCCTGTTAAAATGCCCGCCCTTTTGAACAACGACTTCCCGAATTCTGTATGTCCCGACTCAATCCCCGGCAGCAAGAAGCCGTGAACTACGTCGGCGGCCCTCTATTGGTGCTCGCCGGCGCGGGCTCCGGCAAAACCAGCGTGATCACCCGCAAGATCGCGCACCTGATCCAGAACTGCGGCATCCGTGCCCAGTACATCGTCGCCATGACTTTTACCAACAAGGCGGCGCGGGAAATGAAAGAGCGCGTCGGCACCCTGCTCAAGGGTGGCGAAGGCCGTGGGCTCACCGTGTGTACGTTCCACAACCTGGGGCTGAACATCATCCGCAAGGAGCATGCGCGGCTGGGCTACAAGCCGGGCTTTTCGATCTTCGACGAGACCGACGTCAAGTCGCTGATGACCGACATCATGCAGAAGGAATACGCGGGCGACGACGGCGTCGACGAGATCAAGAACATGATCGGGTCGTGGAAAAACGACCTGATCCTGCCTGCCGAGGCGCTGGAAGCGGCGCGCAATCCCAAGGAGCAGACCGCCGCCATCGTCTACACCCACTACCAGCGCACGCTCAAGGCGTTCAACGCGGTGGACTTCGACGACCTGATCCTGCTGCCGGTAAAGCTGTTCCAGGAACACAAGGACATCCTCGAAAAGTGGCAGAACAAGGTGCGCTACCTGCTGGTGGACGAATACCAGGACACCAACGCCAGCCAGTATCTGCTGGTGAAGCTGCTGATCGGCACGCGCAACCAGTTCACCGTGGTCGGCGACGATGACCAGTCGATCTACGCCTGGCGCGGCGCCCGCCCGGAAAACCTGATGCTGCTCAAGGACGACTACCCCTCCTTGAAGGTCGTCATGCTGGAACAGAACTACCGCTCCACCAGCCGCATCCTGCGGTGCGCCAACGTGCTGATCTCCAACAACCCCCATGAGTTTGAAAAACAGCTGTGGAGCGAGATGGGCCATGGCGACGAGATCCGCGTGATCCGCTGCCGCAACGAAGACGCCGAAGCCGAGCGCGTGGCGGTTGAACTGCTCACGCTGCACCTGCGGACCGACCGGCCCTACAGCGATTTCGCCATCCTGTATCGCGGCAACTACCAGGCCAAATTGATCGAGTTGAAGCTGCAGCACCATCAGATTCCCTATCGCCTGTCGGGCGGCAACAGCTTCTTCGGGCGCCAGGAAGTCAAAGACCTGATGGCCTACTTCCGGCTGATCGTGAACCCCGATGACGACAACGCCTTCCTGCGGGTGATCAATGTCCCACGCCGGGAAATCGGTTCGACTACGCTGGAAAAGCTCGGTAACTACGCCACCGAACGCAAGATCTCGATGTACGCCGCCACCGATGAAATCGGCCTGGGCGAGCACCTGGACACGCGCTTCACCGATCGCCTGGCGCGCTTCAAGCGCTTCATGGACAAGGTGCGTGAACAATGCGCCGGCGAAGACCCGATCAGCGCCCTGCGCAGCATGGTCATGGACATCGATTACGAGAACTGGCTGCGTACCAACAGCTCCAGCGACAAGGCCGCCGATTACCGCATGGGCAACGTCTGGTTCCTGATCGACGCGCTGAAAAACACCCTGGAAAAAGACGAAGACGGCGAAATGACCGTCGAAGACGCCATCGGCAAGCTGGTGCTGCGCGACATGCTCGAGCGCCAGCAGGAAGAGGAAGACGGCGCCGAAGGCGTGCAGATGATGACCTTGCATGCCTCCAAAGGCCTGGAATTTCCCTACGTGTTCATCATGGGCATGGAGGAGGAAATTCTCCCGCACCGTTCCAGCATCGAAGCCGACACCATTGAGGAAGAACGCCGACTGGCCTATGTGGGCATTACCCGCGCACGTCAGACGCTGGCCTTCACCTTTGCCGCCAAGCGCAAGCAATACGGCGAAATCATCGATTGCGCCCCCAGCCGGTTCCTGGACGAACTGCCGCCGGACGATCTGGCCTGGGAAGGCAACGACGACACCCCAACCGAGGTCAAGGCCGTTCGCGGCAACACTGCCCTGGCCGACATACGCGCGATGTTAAAGCGCTAGAATCGACTACTTTTTAATCTACTTTCGGCGCAGACCGCGCCATTAGAGGAAGCTTTCCGTGGAAGCACTGCACAAGAAAATTCGCGAAGAAGGCATCGTGCTTTCCGATCAGGTTCTCAAGGTCGACGCCTTCTTGAACCACCAGATCGATCCGGCGCTGATGAAACTGATCGGCGACGAGTTCGCCGCGCTGTTCAAGGATTCGGGCATCACCAAGATTGTCACCATCGAAGCCTCGGGCATCGCGCCGGCGATCATGACTGGCCTGAATCTGGGCGTGCCGGTGATTTTCGCCCGCAAGCAGCAGTCCCTGACCCTGACCGAAAACCTGCTGTCGGCGACCGTGTATTCCTTCACCAAGAAGACCGAAAGCACCGTGGCCATTTCGCCGCGCCACTTGACCAGCAGCGACCGCGTATTGGTGATCGATGACTTTTTGGCCAACGGCAAAGCCTCCCAGGCACTGATCTCGATCATCAAGCAGGTCGGCGCGACCGTTGCCGGGCTGGGCATCGTGATCGAGAAGTCGTTCCAGGGCGGCCGTGCGGAACTCGATGCGCAGGGCTATCGGGTTGAATCGCTGGCGCGGGTGAAATCCCTGGCCGGTGGTGTCGTCACCTTCATCTAAGCCAACACAGCTCTAAAATGTGGGAGGCTCCGCCAAATTTGCGACTTGGCGCTGTCGCGCAGAAAACTGGAGCCTCTGTGGTGAGCCGGCCTGTTGTGGCGAGCAGGCTTGCCCTGCGTTGGGCTGCACAGCAGCCCCAAAGAAGGCTCTGAGCAGTATCAGGTACACCGCGCTTTTCTTAATT
Organism: Pseudomonas trivialis; assembly: GCF_036864995.1. Classification (NCBI taxonomy): domain Bacteria; kingdom Pseudomonadati; phylum Pseudomonadota; class Gammaproteobacteria; order Pseudomonadales; family Pseudomonadaceae; genus Pseudomonas; species Pseudomonas trivialis. The sequence goes on from NZ_CP142151.1 coordinate 5,292,840, forward strand.
GGGGGCGCTTCGCACCCCAACGCGGGGCAAGCCCGCTCGCCACAACAAGCCCGCTCGCCACAAGGAAGCGGATTGCCTGAGATAACTCATTTGCGTGGGTCTTTCAGTGTGCGGTGGCTTGGAGGCCCGCGAGCAGCAGGCGCTGATACAAGTCCTCTTTCAGGCCTTCCGGCGTGTCCAGGCGCATTCGCGCCAGGTGCCTGGGAAAGGCCTCCGGCTCCGGCGCATCCAGCGCCGCACGGCCCAGCTCAAGAATCTCCGTCAGCTTGAATTTGCTCTTGAGCCAATTCAACGCGCGCAACAGATCCCGTTCTTCGTCGGTAAAATCAGTGCCCAGCGGGTACTCCGGGAACAACCGGCCATGCCGCGCCTGAATCGCTTTCAAGCGCTCTGGCGTGTTGTCACGAAAGCGCGGATCCAGCTGAAAATCCCTGGGCAACTTGCCGGCCTTTTGCGCGCGCTCGATCAGGTCACCCTGGAACCGTGAGTCGGTGATATTGAGCAGCGCCTCGATCACCTGGGCATCGGTCTGACCCCGCAGGTCGGCGATGCCGTACTCGGTGATGACGATATCGCGCAGGTGCCGAGGAATGGTGCAGTGGCCATATTCCCAGACGATATTGGAGCTGACCTCCCCCGCCGACTCGCGCCAGCTGCGCAGGATCAGGATCGAGCGTGCACCTTCCAGCGCATGCCCTTGGGCGACGAAGTTGTACTGCCCGCCGACGCCGCTGAGTACCCGGCCATCTTCAAGCTGGTCAGCCACGCCGGCGCCGAGCAGGGTCACCATGATCGCGCTGTTGATGAATCGCGCATCCAGGCGTTGCAAGCGCTTGAGTTCTTCCTGGCCATACAGCTCGTTGATGTAGCTGATGCGTGTCATGTTGAATTCAAGGCGCTTGGCGTGCGTCATTTCCTGCAGGCGCTGGTAAAAACTGCGGGGCCCCAGGAAGAAGCCGCCGTGAACCGACACGCCGTCGGGCTGCGCCGCATCATCGAGCAGGCCGGCGTTGGCCTGCTCCTGAGTCGCCACATCCGGGTAGACCTTGCGCCGTATGATCCCCGCATCCGCCAGCACCAGAAGGCCGTTGACGAACATTTCGCTGCAGCCGTAGAGGCCACGGACGAAGGGATCGACACCGCCTTCACGGCTGATCAGGCGCGCCCACTGGTACACATTCAGGTCGGTGAGCAGCAGGCGGTAAGCCTCATTATCGGCCTGGCGCGCAAGCAAGGCGGCGGTCAGCGCGTCCCCCATGGAGCCGATGCCGATCTGCAACGTGCCGCCATCGCGCACCAGGGTGCTGGCATGCACGCCGATAAAGTGGTCCTGGAAGCCCACCGGCATATTGGGCGTGGAGAACAGCGTGGTGTTGTCTTTCTCGTCGAGCAGGTAATCGAAGGCATCCATGCCCAGCTCGGCATCGCCGGGCATGTAGGGCAAATCGCTGTGCACCTGGCCGACGACGAGAATGGTTTCCCCGGCTTCGCGGCGCTTGGCGATCATCGGCAACAGGTCGAGGGAAATATCCGGGTTGCAGCTCAGGCTCAGGCGGTCGGGATGTTCAGGGCTGCTCGCAACCAGTTGCGCCACCAGGTTCAGCCCGGCGGCGTTGATATCGCGCGCCGCGTGGCTGTAGTTGCTGCTGACGTAATCCTGCTGCGCGGCCGCACTGTGCAGCAGGCTGCCGGGCTGCATGAAAAACTGCTGCACGCGGATGTTCTTCGGCAGGCTGTCCTTGTTCAGGTCAGCGAGGAAATCCAGCTCGGGGTAATCGCCAAACACGCGCTCGATGAAGGGTTCGAGGAAGCGTTTCTGCAAGCCGTCGCCCATCGTCGGGCGGCCCAGGCTGAGTGCGGTGTAGACAGTCAAGGCGCGGTCCGGCAGCGTGGCGATACGCCGGTAAAGCGCATTGACGAACTGATTGGGTTTGCCCAGACCCAGAGGGATGCCCAAGTGGATATGCGCTGGCAACCGCGCCAGTACGTCGTCAACTGCTTGCTCGATTGAACACAACTGCACCATCCGACCCTCCTGACATTCCATGATGTGGGATTGGACCGAGATTGCCGGGTCTTTGCTGCAATGAACAGCATCGAAACACAAATGACGCTCACAAAAAAAGCCGCGGGTCAGCGGCTTTTTGGCGAAGATCGAATTATTTCAACCCAGACATTTTCTCGATGGCGCCCTTGAGTTCGTCATCCGAGCAATCCCCGCAGGTGCCCTTGGGCGGCATGGCATTGATACCGGTGATGGCTTTGGCAAGCAAACCATCAAGACCACCCTGCTCCTGGGCGCGTTTACCCCAGTCTGCCGCATCGCCGATTTTCGGCGCGCTCAACAAGCCGGCGCTGTGACATGCGGTGCAATGCTGGGCGATCACCTCATCCGGCGACCTCGCACTGGCGCCGCCTGCTGCTACGCCAACGTCCGTGCCTGTGCAGACCTGACCCTGAACACAAACCTGGCCTACGGGCTCCAGACGCTTGGCAATGTCGTCGTCGGTTGCCGCCTGGGCGCTGAAAGCCAACAGGGCCAACAAGGTGACTGGTGCAGCCAGCATTCTACTGATCCGGTTCACGCGTTCACCCTCATGGTGGCTGTTCACGCCTGCGGCCAGGGTTTCGCAGGCAGCGCGCCTCATTGCTTAAAAATTCGCGGGGGTGGCTGCGCTGATCAGTCGCGCCGGCACGTCGAACGGGTTGCGAAAACGATGAGGTCTGCTGCTCTCGAAGTAGTAGCTATCGCCCGCTTCGAGCACAAACGTTTCAAGATCGACCACCAGCTCCAGACGCCCCTCCACCAGGATCCCGGTTTCCTCGCCTTCGTGGGTGAGCATTTCTTCGCCCGTGTCGGCACCCGGCGGGTATATTTCGTTGAGAAACGCAATCGCCCGGCTGGGGTGCGCCCGGTCGACCAGCTTCATGGTGACGGCGCCGTCGGAAATGTCGATCAGCTCGTGGGCTTTATAGACGATCTGCGTGGGTACTTCCTGGAGAATCTCCTCGGAAAAGAACTCAACCATGGACATGGGGATACCGCCCAACACCTTGCGCAAGGAGCTGATCGAGGGGCTGACGCTGTTTTTTTCGATCATCGAAATGGTGCTGTTGGTAACGCCCGCGCGCTTGGCAAGCTCACGCTGGGAAAGACCTTTGAGTTTACGGATGGATTGCAGTCGTTCGCCGACGTCCAATGCTGGTGCCTCCTGGGATTCAGGCTTTGTTGTAGTTGAGCGTTATCATGGCGACAGCGTTCAGTATTTACAACACTTGGGCCTGAATCCCGGACGGCCGTCTCGCTCGCTTGCGATCAAGCGCCGCAATAGAGCCTTGGCACGCGGCGCAGATTGCAGAAGATCTGATAGGGGATGGTCTCGGCGGCAGCGGCTACGTCACTGGCAAGAATGTGTTTGCCCCACAGCTCCACGGTGGAACCCAGGCCGGCCTGCGGGATATCCGTGAGATCGACGCACAGCATGTCCATGGACACACGCCCTAACAACTGACTGCGCTGACCCGCCACCAGCACCGGCGTGCCGGTAGGCGCATGGCGCGGGTAGCCGTCGGCGTAACCCATGGCCACCACGCCGACGCGCATCGGCCTGGGCGTGATGAACCTGGCGCCGTAACCCACCGGCTCGCCGGCCGGCAGATCACGCACGCAAATCACTTTCGACTCCAAAGTCATCACCGGCTGCAGGCGCGCGGCGATGGCCTGGTCTTCGCCAAACGGGGTGGCGCCGTACAGCATGATGCCGGGGCGCACCCAGTCGCTGGACACGTGTGGCCAGCCCATCACCGACGGTGAATTGCGCAGGCTGACCTCGGCAGGCAAGCCCTGACGCGCCGCGTCGAACACCGCCACCTGTTCATCACTGCGCACGCAGTCGAGTTCATCGGCACGGGCGAAATGGCTCATGAGTACGATCTTTGCCGTCTTGCCGCTGGCCAGCAGGCGCTGATAAGCCGACGGGTAATCCTCGGGATGCAGACCGACGCGGTGCATGCCCGAGTCGAGCTTGAGCCAGACGGTCAGCGGTTTGCTCAAGGGGGCCTGTTCGATGGCCTCCAGTTGCCACAACGAATGCACCACGCACCAGAAATCGTGCTCGATGATCAGCGGCAGTTCGTCGGCTTCGAAGAACCCTTCCAGCAGCAGCACCGGCGCACGAATGCCGGCCTCTCGCAGTTCCAGGGCTTCCTCGATGCACGCCACGGCAAACCCGTCAGCCTCGGCTTCCAGCGCCTGGGCCACCCGCACAGCGCCGTGGCCATAGGCGTCGGCCTTGACCACCGCGAGGGCCTTGGCTCCCGCGACCTCACGGGCCAATTGGTAGTTGTGGCGCAGGGCCTGGAGATCAATGAGGGCACGGGCAGGACGCATGGCGGCAGGCTTCTATCCAGTAGGCGGCAAGGTAAAAAAAACGACACCGACTGAACGCGTCGGCGCCGGATCGGTATTTATGGCAACGCTGCCACGACTGACAGCTCTACCAGAATGTCCGGTTCGCACAGCTTGGCCTCAACCGTGGCGCGAGCCGGGGCGACACCCTTGGGCAGCCACTGGTCCCATACCGCGTTCATGCCGGCAAAATCGGCGTCAATGTCTTTGAGGTAGATGGTCACCGACAGCAACCGCGTTTTGTCGGTACCGGCGAGGTCCAGCAAACGCTCGATGTTGACCAGGGTTTCGCGGGTCTGCTGTGCGATACCGGCGCTCATGTCGTCGCCGACCTGCCCCGCCAGATATACAGTGCCGCTGTGGACCACAATCTGACTCATGCGCTCATTGGTGAGCTGGCGCTGGATGGACATGTTTTGCGGACTCCTGGTGACTACCATAACGGGAAATATCGAGGCCTTCGGCGCTGATCTGCGGAGTTTTACGCGCGATCAGGTCGGCCAGCAAGCGACCGGAGCCACAGGCCATGGTCCAGCCGAGGGTGCCATGACCGGTATTGAGGAACAGGTTCCTGAATGGGGTGGCACCCACAATCGGCGTGCCATCGGGCGTGGTCGGGCGCAGGCCGGTCCAGAAATTCGCCTGGGCCAGATCGCCGCCCTGAGGATAAAGGTCGTTGACGATCATCTCCAGGGTTTCGCGTCGACGCGGGTTCAGCGACAGGTCAAAACCGGCTATTTCGGCCATGCCGCCGACACGGATGCGGTTGTCGAAACGGGTGATCGCGACCTTGTAGGTCTCGTCGAGAATGGTCGACGTTGGCGCCATCGCCGGGTTGGTGATCGGCACAGTCAACGAGTAACCCTTGAGCGGGTACACCGGCGCCTTGATCCCCAGCGGTTTGAGCAGCTTGGGCGAGTAACTGCCCAAGGCCAGTACGTAGCGGTCGGCGGTTTCCAGTTTGCCGTCGACCCACACACCATTGACGCGGTCGCCGGCCCAGTCGAGGCGCTGGATATCCTGTTCGAAGCGGAACTCCACACCCAACTGCCTGCACATGTCAGCCAGGCGCGTGGTGAACAGCTGGCAATCGCCGGTCTGGTCGTTCGGCAGGCGCAGGGCGCCGGCAAGAATATCGGTGACACTGGCCAGGGCCGGCTCAACGCGGGCGATGCCGGCGCGGTCGAGCAACTCGAACGGCACACCCGACTCCTGCAGCACGGCGATGTCCTTGGCAGCGCCGTCGAGCTGCGCCTGGGTGCGGAACAACTGCGTCGTCCCAAGGCTGCGGCCTTCGTAGGCAATGCCGGTTTCGGCGCGTAATTCGTCGAGGCAATCGCGGCTGTACTCGGACAGACGCACCATGCGCTCCTTGTTCACCGCATAGCGGCTGGCCGTACAGTTGCGCAGCATTTGCGCCATCCACAGGTATTGGTCGATATCGGCAGTGGCCTTGATCGCCAGCGGCGCGTGGCGTTGCAGCAACCACTTGATCGCCTTGAGCGGCACGCCCGGCGCGGCCCACGGCGAGGCATAGCCTGGCGACACCTGGCCGGCGTTGGCGAAGCTGGTTTCCATGGCAGCGGCAGGCTGACGGTCGACCACAACCACCTCATAGCCGGCCCGTGCCAAATAGTAGGCACTGGTCACACCAATGACGCCGCTACCCAAAACCAGAACGCGCATTTTTTATCCTCATCGCGGGCTCAGCCGCTGACGTGTGTTATTGGAGCAATGATGGGCGCAGTGTAAAAAAGAATGTCCAGTGCATTTCACTATATAAGTGCCTATATTTGGCGACAATTCTCGGCAAAAACCCTTTTCACAGAGGCGTATCCCCTATGCGTACCAACACCCAGACCAAGCGGGAGCTGGACAAGATCGACCGTAATATCCTGCGCATCCTGCAAGCCGATGGGCGTATTTCGTTCACGGAGCTGGGGGAAAAGGTCGGGCTGTCGACCACGCCCTGTACCGAGCGGGTGCGGCGCCTGGAGCGCGAGGGGATCATCATGGGCTACAACGCGCGGCTCAATCCGCAGCATTTGAAGGGGAGTTTGCTGGTATTTGTCGAGATCAGCCTCGATTACAAGTCGGGCGACACCTTTGAGGAGTTCCGCCGCGCCGTGCTGAAACTGCCCCATGTGCTGGAGTGCCACCTGGTGTCAGGCGACTTCGACTACCTGGTGAAAGCGCGGATTTCCGAGATGGCGTCGTACCGCAAACTGCTCGGCGACATCCTGCTCAAGCTGCCCCATGTGCGCGAATCCAAGAGCTATATCGTGATGGAAGAGGTGAAGGAGAGCCTGAACCTGCCAATTCCAGACTAACCGCGCGCATTCAATTGCTAGACCAGCACCTGCCGGGTGCTGGCCATGTATGCGTGAATCTGCTTCTCCACCCGCGGATGGATCAACTCCACCGGCCGCCGCCCATTGGGGCAAGGCAGGGTTTTGGTTGTGCCAAACAGCCTGCAAATCAGCGGGCGCTCGTCATACACGGTGCAGCCGTTGGGCCCCAGGTGCACACAGTTCAGCTCATCCATTGCCGCATCCTGTTCGGCAGCAGTCTTGCGCGGCAGGCGTGACATTTCCTCGGGCGAGGTGGTCACCGGCCCACAGCAGTCATGGCAGCCGGGGACGCACTCGAACGAAGGAATCTGCTTGCGCAGTGCGCTGATTTTCTGGCTGTTGCAACTCATCGAAACCCATACCAAACGGCGAACAGGCGTGGATTCTGCCGCAAAACGCCGCCCACAGACAGCTCCGCTCGACCGTTGTATCCTGCGTCAAATTTTTCACACAGGGAGGTTCCCATGACCACCAGCGCCCGACACACCACGTCCTACTACGCCGCCAGCAGCGTGCCGCAGCCCGATTACCCGGCGCTTGCAGGCGACGTGAGCGCCGACGTGTGCGTGATCGGCGGCGGTTATTCGGGGCTCAACACGGCGCTGGAGCTGGCCGAGCGCGGCTTCAGCGTGGTGTTGCTGGAGGCGCGCAAAATTGGCTGGGGCGCCAGCGGGCGCAACGGCGGTCAGCTGATTCGCGGCGTCGGCCATGGCCTGGACCAGTTCGCCAACGTGATCGGCAGCGACGGCGTGCGCCAGATGAAACTCATGGGTCTGGAAGCGGTGGAAATCGTGCGTGAACGCGTCGAACGCTTCCAGATCCCCTGCGATCTCACCTGGGGCTATTGCGACCTGGCCAACAAGCCCCGCGACCTGCAAGGCCTGGCCGAAGACGCCGAAGAACTGCGCAGCCTCGGCTATCGCCACGAAGTGCGCCTGCTGCAAGCCTCAGAGATGGGCAGTGTGATCGGCTCCGAGCGCTATGTGGGCGGCATGATCGACATGGGTTCCGGCCACCTGCACCCGTTGAACCTGGCGCTGGGCGAAGCGAACGCCGCGCAGCGACTGGGGGTACGACTGTTCGAACAATCCGAGGTCACGCGCATCGACTACGGCCCCGAGGTCACCGTGCACACAACCCACGGCCAGGTACGCGCCAAGACCCTGGTGCTGGCCTGCAACGCCTACCTGAACGAGCTCAACCCGCACTTGAGCGGCAAAGTACTGCCCGCCGGCAGCTACATCATCGCCACCGAACCGTTGGACGAGGCGCAGGCTGCCAGGCTGTTGCCGCAAAACATGGCCGTATGTGATCAGCGGGTCACGGTGGATTACTTCCGCCTGTCTGCCGACCGCCGCCTGCTGTTCGGCGGTGCCTGCCACTATTCCGGGCGCGATCCCCAGGATATCGGTGCCTACATGCGGCCCAAGATGCTGAAGGTGTTCCCGCAACTGGGCAACGTGAAGATCGACTACCAATGGGGCGGCATGATTGGCATCGGCGCCAACCGTCTGCCGCAGATTGGCCGGCTGGCGGACCAACCCAATGTGTATTACGCGCAGGCCTACGCGGGGCATGGCCTGAATGCCACCCACCTGGCCGGCAGGCTGCTGGCCGAAGCCATCAGCGGCCAGCAACAGGGGCGCTTCGACCTGTTCGCCCAGGTGCCGCACATGACCTTCCCCGGCGGCAAGCATTTGCGCTCACCGCTGCTGGCCCTGGGCATGCTTTGGCATCGTCTCAAAGAGCTGGTGTGATCAGCCGCGCCAGAACGGCTTGAGTCCTTCCTCGCGCGCCTGTTCTTCAGTCAGGCCGATGTCACGCAATTGCTCCCGGGTCAGCGTCAGCAGGGCCTTGCGGGTATGGCGACGCAGCCAGAACAAATCCCAGCGTTCCCGGGCAGGCGCCGACCGCACGCGCCTCCGCCCGGCTTCCAGTTCCTGACCCTGTAGCGCCAGCCGCACATCGCAGATCCCGTTCATGTTGCTGCCCCTTGTTGGCTCGTTGCCTTGAGTGACAAGCATGGGTGCTGCAGTAAAACCAATACAGATCCAATACAGCTTTATTAAATCCATACAGATGCTGCCCATTCATGGTTGAATCCTGTATTTTTCGCCTATCTGTATTGGTCCCCTGGAATGGCCGTCATGACTCTTTACGTCAATCTTGCCGAATTGCTCGGCACCCGGATCGAACAGGGCTTCTACCGCCCCGGCGACCGCCTGCCTTCAGTGCGGGCTTTGAGCGTGGAGCACGGCGTCAGCCTGAGCACCGTGCAACAGGCTTATCGCGTGCTGGAAGACAGCGGCCTGGCGACGCCCAGGCCCAAGTCGGGCTACTTCGTACCGGTGAGCCGTGAGCTGCCGGCGCTGCCCGAAGTGGGCCGCCCGGCGCAGCGGCCGGTTGAAATCTCGCAGTGGGATCAGGTTCTGGAACTGATCCGCGCAGTGCCGCGCAAGGATGTCATACAGCTAGGTCGCGGCATGCCGGATGTATTGTCGCCCACCCTCAAACCGCTGCTGCGCAGCCTCGCCCGCGTGAGTCGGCGCCAGGACATGCCGGGCCTGTATTACGACACGATCCTCGGCTGTCTGGAACTGCGTGAGCAAATTGCGCGGCTGTCACTGGATTCCGGTTGCCAGTTGACCGCCGACGACATTGTGATCACCACCGGCTGCCACGAAGCGCTGTCGGCCAGCATCCACGCGATTTGCGAACCCGGCGATATCGTGGCGGTGGACTCGCCCAGCTTTCATGGCGCCATGCAGACACTCAAGGGCCTGGGCATGAAAGCCCTGGAAATCCCCACCGACCCGCTCACCGGTATCAGCCTGGAAGCGCTTGAACTGGCCCTGGAACAGTGGCCGATCAAAGTCATTCAACTGACCCCCAACTGCAACAACCCGCTGGGCTACATCATGCCCGAGGCACGCAAGCGCGCACTGCTGACCCTGGCCCAGCGCTTTGACGTCGCGATCATCGAAGACGACGTGTATGGCGAACTGGCCTACAGCTACCCGCGCCCGCGCACCATCAAGTCCTTCGACGAAGACGGTCGCGTACTGCTGTGCAGTTCGTTCTCGAAAACCTTGGCGCCGGGCCTGCGCATCGGCTGGGTGGCGCCAGGCCGTTACCTGGAGCGGGTGCTGCACATGAAATACATCAGCACCGGTTCTACCGCCACCCAGCCGCAGATTGCGATTGCCGAATTTCTCAAGGGCGGGCATTTCGAGCCGCACTTGCGGCGCATGCGCACGCAATATCAGCGTCAGCGCGACCTGATGCTCGACTGGGTCAGCCGCTATTTCCCCGCTGGCACCCGCGCCAGCCGGCCACAGGGCAGCTTCATGCTGTGGATAGAGTTGCCGGAGGGCTTCGACACCTTGAAGCTCAACCGCGTACTGGTGGAACAAGGCGTACAGGTGGCGGTGGGCAGCATCTTTTCTGCGTCGGGCAAGTACCGCAATTGCCTGCGCATGAACTACGCTGCCAGGCCGACGCCGCAGATTGAAGAAGCCGTGCGCAAGGTCGGCGCCGCCGCGATCACCCTGCTGGCCGAGGCGGCGCACTGACCTTTCCCGTAAACTCGTCGTCAGATGTCGACAACCGCCCTGATCTGGAAACCACGCCCTTGATGATTCGACGGCTTTTACCGTTTTGCCTGTTGGGCGCCCTGGCGCTGGGCGGTTGCGCCACCACGAGCGCACCGCGTATCCCCAGCGACGCGCTGCCCGCCGCGCAATCGTCATTCGGCCGCTCGATCCAGGCCCAGGCGGCGCCGCATCAGGGCCAGTCAGGCTTTCGGCTGTTGCCCAACAGCAGCGAAGCCTTCATGGCCCGCGCCGAACTGATCCGCAATGCCCAGAGCAGCCTCGACCTGCAGTACTACATCGTTCACGACGGCATCAGCACGCGCATGCTGGTGGATGAATTGCTCAAGGCCGCCGACCGTGGCGTGCGCATCCGCATCCTGCTCGATGACACCACCAGCGACGGCCTCGACCAGATCATCGCCACCCTCGCCGCCCATCCCAAAATCGACATTCGCCTGTTCAACCCGCTGCACCTGGGGCGCAGCACCGGCGTCACCCGGGCCATGGGCCGCCTGTTCAACCTGTCGCTGCAACACCGGCGCATGCACAACAAGCTGTGGCTGGCGGACAACAGCGTGGCCATCGTGGGCGGTCGCAATCTGGGGGACGAGTACTTCGACGCCGAGCCAAACCTGAATTTCACCGACATCGACATGCTCAGCGTTGGACCTGTGGCCGAGCAACTGGGCCACAGTTTCGATCAGTACTGGAACAGCGCCCTGAGCAAACCCATCGATGAGTTTGTCTCCAACGTGCCCACCAAAGGCGACCTGGCGGTTGCACGCAAGCGGCTGGAGGCCTCACTGGCCGAATCGCGCCAGCAGAATCACGTGCTGTACAACCGCTTGCGCACCTACCAGACCCAACCGCGCATGGACATCTGGCGGCGCGAACTGATCTGGGCCTGGAACCAGGCGCTGTGGGACGCGCCGAGCAAAGTGCTGGCCAAGGCCGACCCGGACCCGCGCCTGCTCCTGACCACCCAATTGGCGCCGGAGCTGGAAGGCGTCAAGCAAGAGCTGATGATGATCTCGGCGTACTTCGTGCCCGGCCAGCCGGGGCTGGTGTATTTGACCGGGCGCGCCGACGCCGGCGTATCGGTAAGCCTGCTGACCAACTCGCTGGAAGCCACCGACGTGCCAGCCGTGCACGGCGGCTACGCGCCGTATCGCAAGGCGTTGCTGGAACACGGCGTGAAACTCTATGAACTGCGTCGCCAGCCCGGCGACCCCAGTGCCGGCAGCGGGCCGCACCTGTTCCGGCGCGGCAGCTTCCGTGGCTCGGACTCCAGCCTGCACAGCAAGGCGATGATCTTTGACCGGGAGAAGTCGTTTATCGGCTCATTCAACTTCGACCCGCGCTCGGTGCTGTGGAACACCGAAGTGGGCGTGCTGGTCGACAGCCCGGAGCTGGCCGAACACGTGCGCAACCTGGCGCTGCAAGGCATGGCGCCAGCCTTGAGTTATGAGGCGAAACTGCAGGATGGCAACGTGGTGTGGGTGACCGAGGATAACGGCCAGATGCACACCCTGACCCGCGAGCCGGGCAACTGGTGGCGGCGCTTCAATGCGTGGTTTGCCACCAGCGTTGGCCTGGAACGCATGCTTTAAAAGCAATACAGATCAGGCGGGTTGGGCGGTGCCGAATGCGCCCTGGCGCAGCAAAAGTATGACCAACCCGAACGCCCCTGCCGCCATCAGCAACGGCAGCGCATGCCCGCTGATCCACTGGCTGCCCGCACCGGCCACCAGCGGGCCGATCAGGCAACCGATGCCCCACAGCTGCGCCACGTGGGCATTGGCGCGCACCAGCGCATCATCGCGATACCGTTCGCCGATCAGAATCAGCGACAGCGTAAACAACCCACCCGCACTTGCACCGAACAGCACCCACACCGGCCAGATCAGCGGCGTATGCATCACCAAGGGAATCGCCAGGCTCGATGCCAGCAACAGCACCGCACAACTCAGGAACAAGGTGCGCCGTGGCAGGTAATCCGCCAGGGCGCCGATAGGCAATTGCAGCAGCGCATCGCCGACCACCACCGTGCTGACCATCGCCAATGCAACCTCTGCGGTAAAGCCCTGCTGCAGGCAATACACCGGCAGCAGCGTCAGAATCATCGCCTCGAACGCGGCGAACAGCGCCACCGCCCAGGCAATCGCGGGCAGGCTCAGGCAGAAGCGCCACAGCTCGCCGAAGGTCACACTGAAGGCATCGGCCGTCGGCGCGCCAGAGCGGCCCAGCAATAACAGCGGCGCCACCAGCAGCAGGCCCACACCCACCCAGAAACCATAGTCATGCCCGGTGCCGATCACGCCCAACAGCAGCGGCCCCGACAATTGGCTCAGCGCATAACTGCAGCCATACAGCGCTACCAGCCGGCCGCGCCACTGCTCCACCACCAGTTGGTTGATCCAGCTTTCGCCGAGGATAAACACAATGGTCAGGATCACCCCAATCATCAGCCGCAGTACCAGCCACACCGGGTAGCTGGGCAGAATCGCCAGCAGGCCGATGGACACAGCCCCTGCCCACAGGCACAGGCGCATCAGGTTGGCCGTGCCAAGCCACGCCGCCAGCCGGCTGGACACCTTGGCGCCAAGCAGCACGCCAAACGCCGGCATCGCCGCCATCACGCCAATGGCGAAACTGCCGTAGCCCCAGCCTTCAAGGCGCAGGGACACCAGCGGCATGCTCACGCCCAACGCCAGGCCGACGCTGAGTACCGAGGCCAACACGGCGAAGTAGGTCGCCCAACGCATTGCCATGCTCCTGTGGATAATTCTTGAGTACACACAAAACAGTGTGGGAGGGAGCTTGTCCCCCGATAGCGGTGGATCAGCCCGCACTTATGGTGCCTGACACACTGCTATCGGGGGCAAGCCCCCTCCCACATTTGTACTGCTGTGCTGGTTAGAGCTTGATCCAGGTGGACTTCAGTTCGGTGTATTTGTCGAACGCATGCAGCGACTTGTCGCGACCATTACCCGACTGCTTGAAACCACCAAACGGCGCGGTCATATCGCCGCCGTCGTACTGGTTGACCCACACACTGCCCGCACGCAGCGCCTTGGCGGTCAGGTGTGCCTTGGAGATATCGGCGGTCCACACCGCAGCGGCCAGGCCGTAGACGGTGTCGTTGGCGATCTTGACCGCCTCTTCAGCACTGTCGAAGGTGATCACCGACAGCACCGGGCCGAAGATCTCTTCCTGGGCGATTTTCATGGCATTGGTCACGCCGTCGAAGATCGTCGGCTCGACGTAGGTGCCACCGGTTTCCTCAAGGATCCGCTTGCCGCCAACGACCAGCTTGGCGCCGTCCGCATGGCCGGCTTCGATGTACGACAGCACGGTGTTCATCTGCTGGGTGTCCACCAGCGCGCCCACGGTGGTGGCCGGGTCCAGCGGGTTGCCTGGCTTCCAGCCTTTGAGGGCTTCGATCACCAGCGGCAGGAAGCTGTCCTTGATCGAACGCTCGACCAGCAGGCGCGAACCGGCAGTGCAGACTTCACCCTGGTTGAAGGCGATGGCGCTGGCGGCGGATTTGGCGGCGGCCTGCAGGTCCGGCGCATCGGCGAACACGATGTTCGGGCTCTTGCCGCCGGCTTCCAGCCAGACGCGCTTCATGTTCGATTCGCCGGAGCGGATCAGCAGTTGCTTGGCAATTTTGGTCGAACCGGTGAACACCAGGGTGTCGACGTCCATGTGCAGCGCCAGCGCATTCCCCACGGTGTGGCCGTAGCCCGGCAGCACGTTGAACACGCCTTTGGGAATACCGGCTTCAACGGCCAGGGCGGCGATGCGGATGGCGGTCAGCGGGGATTTTTCGGACGGCTTGAGGATCACCGAGTTACCGGTGGACAGCGCAGGGCCCAGTTTCCAGCAGGCCATCATCAGCGGGAAGTTCCACGGCACAATAGCGCCAACCACGCCGACCGGCTCGCGGGTGACCAGGCCCAGTTGATCGTGCGGAGTGGCGGCGACTTCATCGTAGATCTTGTCGATCGCCTCGCCACTCCAGCTCAGCGCATTGGCGGCGCCGGGCACGTCGATGTTCAGGGAGTCGCTGATCGGCTTGCCCATGTCCAGGGTTTCAAGCAGCGCCAGCTCTTCGGCATTGGCCTTGAGCAGCGCGGCGAAACGGATCATGGTGGCTTTGCGCTTGGCCGGCGCCAGGCGTGACCAGACACCGGAATTGAAGGTGGCGCGGGCGTTTTCGACGGCGCGCTGGGCGTCGGCGACGTCGCAACTGGCGATAGTGGCCAGCAGGCGGCCGTCGACCGGGCTGATGCATTCGAAGGTGTCACCGGAAACGGCAGCGGTGTATTCGCCATTGATGTAGGCGCGACCTTCGATCTTCAGGTCCTTGGCGCGTTGTTCCCAGTCGGCACGGGTCAGGGTGGTCATGCGAGTGTCCTCCTCTTATGAATACAAGGGCCGGGCTATGCCCGGCGGCCTTAAAGAATGCGTGCCCGGCCAGCCTGCTGTTCGGCTCAAGGCAGCTGCCACCCTAAACCAGCGGCCGGTGATGTTTCAATATATTTGACATAACGCCGGAAAACGCCCTTGCGATGTTCATTTTAATAAACATAGACTTTGGGCTCTCCTACCGCAGGCCAGACGGGACACGCACATGAGCATCCAGGATATCGTCGACTTCAGCCAAGCCAGCACCGCCCCTGAACGCTATCGCCCTGCCGCCGAAAAAATCCTCAAAGGCGATCCCGAACAGACTCTCTACAACCACTACAACAGTCCGTGCGGCCAGATGAGCGCCGGGGTGTGGGAAGGTGAAGTCGGGCAGTGGAAGGTCAACTACACCGAGCACGAGTACTGCGAGATTGTGCAGGGTGTGTCGGTATTGCGCGATGGCGACGGCAACGCCAAAACCCTGCGCGCCGGCGACCGCTTCGTGATACCGGCTGGCTTCAGCGGTACCTGGGAAGTGTTGGAGGCGTGCCGCAAGATCTACGTGGTGTTCGAACAGAAAGCCTGATCAGGCAAATTCCAGGCAAAAAAAAGCCCGAATCGTGAGAAACGGGCTTTTTTCACAAGGAGGAAAACCAATTACTTGATTTTGCCTTCTTTGTAGATCACGTGCTTGCGAACGCGCGGGTCGAACATTTTCTTTTCGAGCTTGTCCGGGGTAGTACGCTTGTTCTTGTCGGTAGTGTAGAAGTGACCAGTACCGGCGCTAGAGATCATTCGAATCAATTCACGCATGATAGAGCTCCTTAGATCTTGCCGGCGGCGCGGATTTCGGCCAGCACGACAGTGATGCCACGCTTGTCGATGATACGCATGCCTTTGGCAGATACACGCAGGCGAACAAAACGTTTCTCTTCTTCAACCCAGAAGCGGTGATGCTGCAGGTTCGGCAGGAAACGACGACGGGTTTTGTTATTTGCGTGGGAAATGTTATTCCCAGTCACCGGACCCTTACCGGTAACTTGACAGACTCTCGACATGCCTCAGCCCTCTAAAACCACATGCCCAACCCGGCATGGGTTGGCCGCTTAATCTCTCAGTCATTTGGCGCCAGGCGCCGCGTTTCTTTAAGGGTCTTACCGGCTACACCTACAGTGAAGGAACCGGGCCCCTAGAAAAGAGCGCTGCTTTATACCAGAAAGACCCTGGCGCAACAACAGCCCGTATGTTTTTACCGGAGTAAATCTGCGCTGTTGTCGCCTGAACCGTTGCCAGGAGGGGCCGCTGTCACAGCCGACCGCTCGTCGCACAGAATGATTTTCAGCGCTCGCGCGCACCGCAAAGGGCAGCGCGAAACCGTCTGAGGCGCCATCAAAACAGCATTTGCGGCAAAAGCACAGGCAAAAATGGGCTAGTCATTTATTCATCAGACCACTACGGTAGGACTTTTCCAGACTGCACTCGCAGATGGGCCTTCGATCTGCAAAGGAAACCGACTATGCGCCTCGCTGCCCTACCGTTCCTGCTAGCCCCTTTCTTCATCGCCCCGCTGGCGTCTGCTGCCACCAACCTGAGCGTGTGCACCGAGGCCAGTCCCGAAGGGTTCGATGTGGTGCAGTACAACTCGCTGACCACCACCAATGCCTCGGCCGATGTGCTGATGAACCGCCTGGTGGACTATGACGCAGCCAGCGGCAAGCTGGTGCCTAGCCTGGCGGACAGCTGGGACGTCTCGCCGGACGGCCTGACCTACACCTTCAAGCTGCACCCCGACGTGAAATTCCATCGCACCGCGTATTTCACACCAAGCCGTACCCTCACGGCGGAAGACGTGCGCTTCAGCTTCGAACGCATGCTCGACCCGGCCAACCCGTGGCACAAGATCGCCCAGAGCGGCTTCCCCCACGCGCAATCCCTGCAATTGCCCACGCTGGTCAAGAAGATCGATGCCCTCGACCCGCTGACGGTGCGCTTTACCCTGGATCACGCCGACTCGACCTTCCTTGCGGCGCTGAGCATGGGCTTTGCCTCGATCTACCCGGCCGAATACGCCGACAAACTGCTCAAGTCCGGCACCCCGGAGAAGCTCAACAGCCAGCCCATAGGCACCGGCCCGTTCGTCTTCACGCGGTTCCAGAAGGACGCCGTGGTGCGTTACAAGGCCAACCCGGAGTACTTCGCCGGTAAACCGGCGGTGGACAACCTGATCTTTGCCATTACCCCTGACGCCAACGTGCGTCTGCAGAAACTGCACCGTGACGAATGCCAGATCGCCCTGTCGCCCAAGCCGCTGGATGTGGGCGAAGCCGAGAAAGACCCGGCGCTCAAGGTGGAAAAAACCGCAGCGTTCATGACCGCTTTCGTTGCCATCAACAGCCAGCATCCACCGCTGGACAAGCCGGAAGTGCGCCAGGCCATCAACCTGGCCTTCGACAAGGACAGCTATCTTAAAGCGGTGTTTGAAGGCACTGCCGAAGCAGCCAACGGTCCGTTCCCGCCCAATACCTGGAGCTACGCCAAAGACTTGCCGGGTTATCCACAGGACCTCGCCAAGGCCAAGGCGCTGCTGGCGCGTGCCGGACTCAAGGACGGCTTCAAAACCACTATCTGGACGCGCCCCACCGGTAGCCTGCTGAACCCCAACCCGAATCTGGGCGCACAGCTGTTGCAGGCGGACCTGGCCAAGGTGGGCATTCAGGCCGAAATCCGCGTGATCGAATGGGGCGAGCTGATCCGCCGCGCCAAGGCCGGTGAGCATGACCTGCTGTTCATGGGCTGGGCCGGTGACAATGGCGACCCGGATAACTTCCTGACCCCGCAATTTTCCTGCGCGGCAGTCAAATCCGGCACCAACTTCGCCCGCTATTGCGACCCTGCGCTGGACAAACTCATCAGTGCCGGCAAGACCACCAGCGAGCAAGGGGTGCGCAGCAAGCTGTATCAGCAGGCCCAGGCGCAGATCCAGCAGCAGGCGCTGTGGTTGCCGTTGGCACATCCGACAGCGTTTGCCCTGACGCGCAAGAATGTCGAGGGGTATCAGGTAAGTCCGTTTGGCCGGCAGGATTTCTCCAGGGTCAACGTCAAACCGTAATCGCTGCGGCGGGTGGCATTACATCCACCCGTACTCCGCCATCGACAATGGATCACCGTCCCCCACGATGATGTGATCCAGCACCCGCACATCCACCATTTCCAGGGCACTTTGCAAGGTCCTGGTCAATTTTCGATCAGCCGCGCTGGGCTCGACACTGCCCGAAGGATGGTTGTGGCACAGGATCAACGCCGCGGCGTTGTAAGCCAACGCACGCTTGACCACCTGCCGGGGATAAACCTGCGCCTTGTCGATGGTGCCTTGGGACAAGGCCTCGAAACCCAGCACGCGGTGCCTTGAGTCGAGAAACAGGCAGCCAAAAATCTCGTGAGGCTCATGGCGCAGCAGCGCCTTGAGGTAATCACGCACGGCTTCGGGGCTTTCCAGCACCGAATAATGGCGCAAACCCTCGGCCATATGGCGCCGGGCTATTTCCAGCACCGCCTGCAGTTGGGCGTATTTTGCCGGGCCCAGGCCCAATTGCTGGTTGAACAGTGTCTGGCTCGCCTCCAGCAGCGGGCGCAGGCCGCCAAAGCGCGTCAACAAATGACGCGCCAGGTCCACCGCGCTCAGGCCGCAAACCCCGGTACGCAGGAAGATCGCCAGCAATTCGGCGTCGGACAGACTCGCGGCGCCCCATTCCAGAAGCCTCTCTCGCGGCCGTTCAGCGGCTGGCCAATCGCGAATACTCATGTCACATCCCTCTCCATATGCACCCCGCGCGCCGCTGTTGCCAGGCGGGCGCTGTGTTATCGTAGGCCCTCTTTTTTGCCTGCGATTTCACCTGGGGAGCAGGCATCGCGGGCGTCACTGAACTGGCTTCACTGAACTGGAAAGGCAAACCAATGCAGCGTCTGTATCGGAAACGCATCGTTCTCGGCGTCGGCGGCGGCATTGCCGCCTACAAGAGCGCAGAGCTGGTTCGCCGGCTCCTGGACCAGGGCGCCGAAGTGCGCGTGGTCATGACCCGCGGCGGCAGCGAATTCATCACGCCGCTGACCATGCAGGCCCTGTCCGGCCACCCGGTTCACCTGGACCTGCTGGACCCGGCCGCCGAAGCCGCCATGGGTCATATCGAACTGGCCAAATGGGCCGACCTGGTGCTGATCGCCCCGGCCACCGCCGACCTGATCGCCCGCCTGGCCCAGGGCATTGCCGATGACCTGCTGACCACCCTGGTACTGGCCACCGACGCCACCGTCGCCATCGCCCCGGCGATGAACCAGGCCATGTGGCGCGACCCGGCCACCCAGGCCAACACCCAACTCCTGCAAAGCCGTGGCCTGAAGGTGTTCGGCCCGGCGTCCGGCAGCCAGGCCTGCGGCGACGTCGGCATGGGCCGCATGCTCGAAGCCAACGACTTGGCGCTGTGCGCCGCCGAGTGCTTCCAGCACCTGGCCCTGACCGGCAAACACGTGCTGATCACCGCCGGCCCGACCCAGGAAAACATCGACCCGGTGCGTTACATCACCAACCATAGCTCAGGAAAAATGGGCTTTGCGCTGGCAGAAGCGGCGGTCGAGGCAGGCGCACGCGTCACCCTGATCACCGGTCCGGTGCATTTGCCGACCCCCGATCGCGTCACGCGAATCGACGTAGTCAGCGCCCGGGACATGCTGGCGGCCTGTGAAGCCGCGATTCCGTGCGACCTGTTTATCGCCTCGGCAGCGGTTGCGGATTACCGCCCGGAAGTCATCGCCCCGCAAAAGCTCAAGAAAGACCCTACGAGCGGTGACGGCCTGCTCCTGCAAATGGTGCGCAACCCGGACATCCTGGCCACCATCGCCACCCGCCCGGACCGCCCGTTCAGCGTCGGCTTCGCCGCCGAGACCGAGCACCTGCTCGACTACGCCGCTCGCAAACTGAAAGACAAAAACCTCGACCTGATCGTTGCCAATGATGTCGCCAACCCCAGCATCGGCTTCAACAGCGAGGAAAACGCCTGCAGCGTGATTGATCGCGAGCTGCATGCCACCCTTTTCGCCCAGACCAGCAAGGGCAAGATTGCCCGCCAACTGATCTCCTTTATCGCCCAACGGCTGAACCAGGTTTAATCTCCATGCACGCTTTGCAAGCCAAGATCCTCGACCCCCGCATCGGCACCGACTTCCCGCTGCCCGCCTACGCCACGCCCGGTTCAGCCGGCCTGGACCTGCGCGCCATGCTCAAGCAGGACACCGTTCTCGAGCCTGGCCAGACCATCCTGATTCCTACCGGCCTGTCGATCTACGTAGGTGACCCAGGCCTGGCCGCGCTGATCCTGCCGCGCTCGGGTCTTGGTCACAAACACGGCATCGTGCTGGGCAACCTGGTGGGCCTGATCGACTCCGACTACCAGGGCGAACTGATGGTGTCGTGCTGGAACCGCGGCCAGACCGCGTTCAACATTGCCGTGGGCGAGCGCATCGCCCAGCTGGTGCTGGTACCGGTGGTACAGGCGCAATTCGAACTGGTCGAGGAATTTGACGAAACACAACGCGGCGCCGGCGGTTTTGGGCATTCCGGCAGCCACTGACTAAGCTGAACCTGGCCGGATGCGTCTATCCGGCCAGACGCCACCGCATGGCTTTTCAGGAAGAAGAATGCGCGGTTTTAATCAGCGAGATTTTCACAGCAAAATCAAAGCATTACGCTTTAACAAGGCAGGCACCGACGCGCCGATGGCCTTTTTGCACTACGAACTCCCCGCCGAAAACGCCGTCATACCCTTCAGTTTGAGCCTGCCGGTCAGTCAGTTAAAGGCCAGCCTTGCCCCTTTCCAACGGAGATTCCCCCCGCGATGAGTACCGCACCCCGCGTCGCCCCGACCTTTCCCGACAGCATCTTCCGCGCCTACGACATTCGTGGCGTGGTGCCCAAGACCCTGACCGCCGAAACCGCCTATTGGATCGGCCGCGCCATCGGCGCCCAGAGCCTGGCCCAGGGCGAGCCGAACGTCTCGGTGGGCCGCGATGGACGCTTGTCCGGCGCGGAGCTGGTGGAGCAACTGATCCAGGGCCTGGTCGACAGCGGCTGCCATGTCAGTGACGTCGGCCTGGTGCCCACGCCAGCGCTGTACTACGCGGCCAACGTACTGGCCGGCAAATCCGGCGTGATGCTGACCGGCAGCCACAACCCGTCCGACTACAACGGCTTCAAGATTGTCATTGCCGGCGACACTCTGGCCAACGAACAGATCCAGGCCCTGCACACGCGCCTGAAGACCAATGACCTGACCAGCGGCCAGGGCAGCATCACCAGGGTCGACATCCTGCAGCGCTACTCCGATGAAATCACCCGTGACGTCAAACTCGCACGCCGCCTCAAGGTGGTGGTGGACTGCGGCAACGGCGCGGCCGGCGTAATCGCCCCGCAACTGCTCGAAGCGCTGAACTGCGAAGTGATCCCGCTGTTCTGCGACGTCGATGGCCACTTCCCCAACCATCACCCGGACCCGGGCAAGCCTGAAAACCTGGTGGACCTGATCGCCAAGGTCAAGGAAGTCGGCGCCGATGTGGGCCTGGCCTTTGACGGTGACGGCGACCGTGTCGGTGTGGTGACTGAAACCGGCGAGATCGTGTTTCCGGACCGCCTGCTGATGCTGTTCGCCCGCGACGTAGTGGCGCGCAACCCTGGCGCCGAGATCATCTTCGACGTCAAATGCACCCGCCGCCTGACGCCGCTGATCAAGGAATACGGCGGTCGTCCGCTAATGTGGAAGACCGGTCATTCGTTGATCAAAAAGAAAATGAAGGAAACCGGCGCTCTGCTCGCCGGCGAAATGAGTGGCCATGTGTTCTTCAAGGAGCGCTGGTTCGGGTTCGACGACGGCATCTACAGCGCTGCGCGTCTGCTGGAGATCCTCAGCAAGGAAAAATCCACCTGCGAAGAGCTGTTTCAGACCTTCCCGAATGATATTTCCACGCCAGAGATCAATATCCATGTGACCGAGGAGAGCAAATTCAGCATCATTGACACATTGCACGATGCACAATGGGGCGAAGGTGCCAACCTGACCACCATTGATGGTGTGCGAGTCGATTACGCCAAAGGCTGGGGCCTGGTTCGCGCGTCCAACACCACGCCGGTGCTGGTCCTGCGTTTCGAGGCGGATACCGAGGCTGAGTTGCAGCGCATCAAGGACGTGTTCCACGCCCAGTTGAAACGTGTTGCCCCTGATCTCCAATTACCGTTCTGATTTTTTGCCCGGAGCCCTGAATGACCCTCGAACGCGAAGCCGCTGCCAATACCGCCAAGGTCCTGTCCGAAGCGTTGCCCTACATTCGACGCTACGTCGGCAAGACGCTGGTGATCAAATACGGCGGCAATGCCATGGAAAGCGAGGAGCTGAAAACCGGCTTTGCCCGCGACATCGTGATGATGAAAGCCGTGGGCATCAACCCGGTGGTGGTACACGGCGGCGGCCCGCAGATCGGCGACCTGCTCAAGCGCTTGTCGATCGAGAGTCATTTCATCGATGGCATGCGCGTTACTGACGCGCAGACCATGGACGTGGTGGAGATGGTTCTTGGCGGCCAGGTCAACAAGGACATCGTCAACCTGATCAACCGCCACGGCGGCAGCGCCATCGGCCTGACCGGTAAAGACGCGGAGCTGATCCGGGCGAAAAAAATGACGGTGACCCGTCAGACGCCGGAGATGACTCAGCCGGAAATCATCGACATCGGCCAGGTGGGCGAAGTGATCGGCATCAACACCGATTTGCTGAACCTGCTGGTGAAGGGCGATTTCATCCCGGTGATCGCGCCCATCGGCGTGGGCGCAAACGGTGAGTCCTACAACATCAACGCCGACCTGGTGGCGGGCAAGGTGGCTGAAGCGTTGAAGGCTGAAAAGCTGATGCTGCTGACCAACATCGCCGGCTTGATGGACAAGGAAGGCAAGGTGCTGACCGGTCTGACCACGCAACAGGTGGACGATCTGATCGCCGACGGCACCATCTATGGCGGCATGCTGCCAAAGATTCGTTGTGCGCTGGAAGCCGTGCAGGGCGGCGTCGGCAGCTCGCTGATCCTGGATGGCCGCGTGCCGAATGCGATCCTGCTGGAAATCTTCACCGATACTGGTGTGGGCACGCTGATCAGTAATCGCAAGCGTCCCTGAACAACGTCGTAATCAAAATGTGGGAGGGAGCAAGCCCCCTCCCACATTGTCTTTCTGACACAAAGCTATCGGTGTCAGACGCCGAACTGCTCGCGGTACGCACGCACCGCTGGCAAATGCTGCTTGAGCTGCGCGTCATCTTCCAGGTATTGCAGCACCTGGTTCAGCGACACGATGCTCACCACCGGAATGCCGAAATCACGCTCCACTTCCTGGATGGCCGACAACTCACCGTTGCCGCGCTCCTGGCGGTTCAGCGCGATCAGCACGCCGGCGGCCTTGGCGCCTTCCTGAGACGCGATGATCTGCATCACTTCACGAATGGCGGTGCCGGCGGTGATCACATCGTCGATGATCAGCACATCACCCTTGAGCGGAGCACCAACCAGGCTACCGCCTTCGCCATGAGCCTTGGCCTCTTTGCGATTGAAGCACCATGGCAAATCCAGCTCATGATGTT
The DNA here is from genome assembly GCF_036864995.1 of Pseudomonas trivialis. Classification (NCBI taxonomy): domain Bacteria; kingdom Pseudomonadati; phylum Pseudomonadota; class Gammaproteobacteria; order Pseudomonadales; family Pseudomonadaceae; genus Pseudomonas; species Pseudomonas trivialis. The sequence goes on from NZ_CP142151.1 coordinate 5,316,277, forward strand.
CAGCCAGGGCCACGGCGGTAGCGGCCGCCAGAGGGATGCCCTTGTAGGCCGGGCCGAACAGCACGTCAAAGGAAATCCCGCTTTCAACGATGGCCGCCGCGTAGAAACGACCCAGCTGAGCCAGGGCCGAACCCGAGTTGAACAAGCCTGCATTGAAGAAGTAGGGGCTGGTGCGCCCGGACTTCAGGGTGAACTCACCGAAGCGCAAAACGCCGCGATCGATGGCAAAACGAATGAAATCGCGTTGATACGCCTGCATGAAAAAAGCCTCAGATACCACGGATTTAGCTAATTAGGTAGACGGCGTGTATCATACACGCACGCGATTTTTGGGGCCATTTATGCGGATCATCAGTGTGAACGTCAATGGTATTCAGGCTGCAGTCGAGCGTGGTTTGCTCAGTTGGCTGCAAGCACAGAATGCCGACGTCATCTGCCTGCAGGACACCCGCGCCTCCGCCTTTGAACTGGACGACCCAGCCTTCCAACTGGATGGCTACTTCCTTTATGCCTGCGATGCCGAAGTGCCCACCCAAGGTGGCGTGGCTTTGTACTCGCGGTTGCAACCCAAGGCGGTCATCAGCGGCCTGGGCTTTGAGACAGCCGACCGCTACGGGCGCTACCTGCAAGCCGATTTCGACAAGGTCAGCATCGCGACCTTGCTGCTCCCTTCGGGGCAGAACGGCGATGAAGACTTGAACCAGAAGTTCAAGCTAATGGACGATTTCGCCCGTTACCTGGATAAACAGCGGCGTAAACGTCGCGAGTACATTTATTGTGGCTCGCTGTACGTGGCGCAACAGAAGCTGGATATCAAGAACTGGCGCGACAGCCAGCAATCCCCGGGCTTCCTGGCGCCGGAACGGGCCTGGATGGACGAGATTGTCGGCAACATGGGCTATGTGGATGCCCTGCGCGAAGTCAGCCGTGAAGGCGATCAGTACAGCTGGTGGCCGGACAACGAACAGGCCGAGATGCTCAACCTGGGCTGGCGTTTCGATTACCAGTTACTCACCCCGGGGCTGCGCCGGTTCGTTCGCAGCGCACGCCTGCCCCGTCAGCCGCGCTTCTCGCAGCACGCGCCGCTGATCGTGGACTACGACTGGACCCTGACCATCTGAGGTCTTTTCCAGGCACAAAAAAACCGACATCGCTGTCGGTTTTTTTGTGGGCGCTCATTATTTGACCAGTCGCCAGGTCAAGGGATAGCGATAAGCGATGCCCTTGTTGGCCTTGATCGAACCGATGATCGTCAACACCACGCTGGCGATGGCCAGGGCCGTCATCAGGAAAAACCCGATGACTGCAAACGCCAGCACGATGCAGACGATCCAGGCGATGGCCACGGTGATCTGGAAATTCAAGGCTTCCTTGCCCTGGTCATCGATGAACGGGTCCACTTCCTTCTTCATCTGCCACAGGATCAGCGGCCCCACGACGCTGCCGAAGGGGAAAACGAACCCCAGAAACGCCGCGAGATGGCACAACATTGCTCCCTGGCGCACTTCGTACGAAGGCGTGGGCACCGGTAGTTGCTGGTCATTCATGGCGCTTCTCCTTGAGGCGGATTTCAGTCAGCCAGGGCGGCGTTCTGCAGTGCGAAAATCTCGGTCATGCCTTTCTGGGCCAGGGCCAGCATGGCATTCAGCTCGGCCGGCTGGAATGGCGCGCCTTCAGCGGTGCCCTGTACTTCGATAAAGCCACCGGTGCTGGTCATCACCACGTTGAGGTCGGTCTCGGCGGCCGAGTCTTCCAGGTAGTCCAGGTCCAGTACAGGCTCGCCCTGGTACATGCCCACCGACACGGCGGCGATCATCTGCTTGAGCGGGTCACCGCCCTTGAGGCCGCCGCGCTTCTTGATGACTTTGAGTGCATCCACCAGGGCCACCATGGCGCCGGTGATGGACGCGGTGCGCGTACCACCGTCGGCCTGGATCACGTCGCAGTCGACGTAAAGGGTCACATCGCCCAGCTTGGACATGTCCAGGGCCGCGCGCAGGGAGCGGCCGATCAGGCGCTGGATTTCCAGGGTACGGCCGCCCTGTTTGCCACGGCTGGCTTCGCGCTGGTTACGCTCGCCGGTAGCGCGCGGCAGCATGCCGTACTCGGCGGTCAACCAGCCCTGGCCCTGGCCCTTGAGGAAACGCGGTACGCCGTTCTCGACGCTGACGGTGCAGATCACCTTGGTATCGCCAAACTCGACCAGTACGGATCCCTCGGCGTGTTTGGTGTAGTTGCGGGTGATGCGGATCGAGCGCAGCTGATCGGCAGCGCGACCACTTGGACGTTTCATAGGGAATTCCTGTACTGAGGACGAAAAACTGCCGAGCATTATAGAGCCGCGAACCGATTCGGGGCACTTCTTAAAATCCGGTTACGTTTGGGCGCGCCCGCCCCACTGCGCTACAATCCTGCGCCTTCTTAACCATCAGCCCGTGTGTGCGGGCTGCAACGCGAGGTACCTCCATGGTGCACAGCATGACCGCCTTCGCCCGCGTCGAACAAGCAGGCGCCCAGGGCACCCTGAGCTGGGAGCTGCGCTCGGTCAACAGCCGCTACCTGGAGCCGCACCTGCGTCTGCCCGAATCGTTCCGCGACCTCGAAGGCGCCGTGCGTGAAGCCCTGCGCCAGGGCATCTCCCGGGGCAAGCTGGAATGCACCCTGCGTTTTACCGAAGAAACCACCGGCAAGCCGCTGCAAGTGGATCGCGAGCGCGCCGCGCAACTGGTCGCCGCCGCCGAAACCATCGCCGGCCTGATCAAGCAGCCGGCGGCATTGAACCCGCTTGAAGTATTGGCCTGGCCCGGCGTGCTGGTGGCCGACGCCAGCGACCCGCAAGCCCTCAACGCCCAGGCCCTCGCGCTGTTCACCCAGGGCTTGAAGGAGCTCAAGGTCGGCCGCGAGCGCGAAGGCGCCGAGCTGGCGCGTTTGATCAGCGAGCGCCTGACCTCCATCGAAGCCGACGTGGTCATTCTGCGCGAGCTGGTGCCGCAGATGCTTGCCACCCAGCGCCAGAAGGTGCTCGACCGCTTCACCGACATGAAGGCCGACCTCGACCCCATGCGCCTGGAGCAGGAAATGGTGCTGCTGGCGCAGAAAAGCGACGTCGCCGAAGAACTCGACCGTCTCAGCACCCACATCCTCGAAGTGCGCCGCGTGCTCAAGTCCGGCGGCGCCGCCGGTCGGCGCCTGGACTTCCTGATGCAGGAACTCAACCGCGAAGCCAATACACTCGGCTCCAAGGCGTTTGACCCGCGCAGCACCACCGCCGCAGTCAACCTCAAAGTGTTGATCGAGCAGATGCGCGAACAAGTACAGAATATTGAGTAAGGCAACCTTCATGACCCACAGCACCGGCACCCTTTACATCATTTCCGCCCCTTCGGGCGCGGGCAAGAGCAGCCTGGTCAAAGCCTTGACCGACGCTGACCAGCAGATCCGCATTTCGGTCTCTCACACCACCCGCGCCATGCGCCCGGGCGAAGTGAACGGCGTGCACTATCACTTCGTCGAGCGCACCGAGTTCGTCAGGATGATCGAACACGGCGATTTTCTGGAGCGCGCCGAAGTGTTCGGCAACCTCTACGGCACCTCGCAAAGCCACCTGCAGCAGACCCTGGACGAAGGCCATGACCTGATCCTGGAAATCGACTGGCAGGGCGCGGAGCAAGTACGCCAATTGATGCCCAAGGCACGTTCGATCTTCATTCTGCCGCCCTCGCTAGAAGCCTTGCACCAGCGCCTGACCAACCGTGGCCAGGACAGCGACGAGATCATCGAAGGCCGCATGCGCGAAGCCGTCAGCGAAATGAGCCACTACGTCGACTACGACTACCTGATCATCAATGATGATTTTGCCCACGCGCTGGACGACTTGAAGGCGATTTTCCGTGCCAATCAGCTCCAGCAAAAGCGCCAGCAGCAACGTTTCGGCAAGTTACTGGCCGAACTGCTCGGCTGATTGACGCTTCCCAAAACCGCCGCAAGGGCCTTACATTGGCACTTGCAGCGGTTTTGCGAAGGTTTCGCGAAAATCAGCGCTTCCCTAAACGCTGGTGTTTTTTTAAACTGCTCAGTCCGCTCGCCCAGCCGGGCAGCGCGCATCTTGCATTCGCTCCGAGGAATACCATGGCCCGCGTAACCGTTGAAGACTGCCTAGAACACGTGGATAACCGCTTTGAGCTGGTCATGCTCTCTACCAAGCGTGCCCGTCAACTGGCCACTGGCGGCAAAGAGCCTCTGGTCCAGTGGGAAAACGACAAGCCTACCGTTGTGGCCCTGCGCGAAATCGCCGAAGGCCTGATGAGCTACGAGTTCATCGCCAACGCCGAAATCGTTGAAGACGAACCGCTGTTTGCAGCGTTCGAGGACGAGTCCAACGAGGCCGTCTAAGCCTATGCCTGGTCGACGTAGCAAGGCGCGGGGTCACAGCCTTCGGCAGGAGTTCACACTTTGCCGAGCATAGACGCCCTCGCCGATCGCTTATCGGCCTACCTCGGTCCAGACCAGGTCAACCTGGTCCGCCGAGCGTATTTCTACGCCGAACAAGCTCACGACGGCCAACGCCGCCGCAGTGGCGAGGCGTATGTCACCCATCCTCTTGCGGTGGCCAATATTCTTGCCGACATGCACATGGACCATCAGAGCCTGATGGCCGCGATGCTGCATGACGTGATCGAAGACACCGGCATCGCCAAGGAAGCGCTCAATGCGCAATTTGGCGAAACCGTGGCCGAACTGGTCGACGGGGTCAGCAAACTGACCCAGATGAACTTCGAGACCAAGGCCGAAGCCCAGGCGGAAAACTTCCAGAAAATGGCCATGGCCATGGCCCGCGACATTCGGGTCATCCTGGTGAAACTGGCCGACCGGCTGCACAACATGCGCACGCTGGAAGTGCTGTCCGGCGAAAAACGCCGGCGCATCGCCAAGGAAACCCTGGAAATCTACGCGCCCATCGCCAATCGGCTGGGCATGCACGCCATTCGTATCGAATTCGAAGACTTAGGCTTCAAGGCCATGCACCCGATGCGGTCGGCACGCATCTACCAGGCGGTCAAGCGCGCCCGGGGCAACCGCAAGGAAATCGTCAACAAGATCGAAGAGTCCCTGAGCCATTGCCTGGCCATCGACGAAATCGAGGGCGAAGTCAGCGGGCGGCAAAAGCACATCTACGGCATCTACAAGAAGATGCGCGGCAAGCGTCGAGCCTTCAACGAGATCATGGACGTGTACGCGTTCCGCATCATCGTTGACAAGGTCGATACCTGCTACCGCGTGCTCGGCGCTGTACATAATTTGTACAAACCACTGCCGGGCCGCTTCAAGGACTACATCGCAATTCCCAAGGCCAACGGCTACCAATCGCTGCATACCACGCTGTTCGGTATGCATGGCGTGCCGATCGAGATCCAGATCCGCACCCGCGAAATGGAAGAAATGGCCAACAACGGCATCGCCGCCCACTGGCTGTACAAATCCAGCGGCGACGAGCAGCCAAAAGGCACCCATGCCCGCGCCCGCCAGTGGGTCAAGGGCGTGCTCGAAATGCAGCAACGGGCCGGCAACTCTCTGGAATTCATCGAAAGCGTGAAGATCGACCTGTTCCCGGACGAGGTCTACGTGTTCACGCCCAAAGGCCGCATCATGGAGCTGCCCAAAGGCTCCACGGCGGTGGATTTTGCCTACGCGGTACACACCGACGTCGGCAACAGCTGCATTGCCTGTCGGATCAATCGCCGTCTCGCGCCGCTGTCCGAGCCGCTGCAAAGTGGCTCCACGGTGGAGATCGTCAGCGCACCAGGCGCCCGCCCGAACCCGGCCTGGCTCAATTTCGTGGTCACCGGCAAGGCACGCACGCACATCCGCCATGCGCTGAAACTGCAGCGCCGTTCCGAATCGATCAGCCTGGGCGAACGCCTGCTGAACAAGGTGCTCAACGGCTTCGACAGTGCTCTGGACAAGATCGCGCAGGAGCGTGTGAATGCGATGCTCCACGAGTATCGCCAGGAAACCATCGAGGATCTTCTGGAAGACATCGGCCTGGGCAATCGCATGGCCTATGTGGTGGCGCGTCGACTGCTCGGCGAAGGCGAACAACTGCCGAGCCCGGAAGGCCCGCTGGCAATTCGCGGCACCGAGGGCCTGGTGCTCAGCTATGCCAAGTGCTGCACGCCGATCCCGGGCGACCCGATTGTCGGGCATCTGTCGGCAGGCAAGGGCATGGTGGTGCACCTGGACAACTGCCGCAACATCACCGAAATCCGCCACAACCCGGAAAAATGCATCCAGCTCTCGTGGGCCAAGGATGTCACCGGCGAATTCAACGTCGAGCTGCGCGTGGAGCTGGAACACCAGCGTGGCCTGATCGCCCTGCTGGTCAGCAGCGTCAACGCGGCCGACGGCAATATCGAAAAAATCAGCATGGACGAGCGCGATGGCCGCATCAGCGTGGTCCAGCTGGTGGTCAGCGTGCACGACCGCGTGCACCTGGCCCGCGTGATCAAAAAGCTGCGCGCTTTGATCGGGGTTATCCGCATCACCCGTATGCGTGCCTAACCCACCTCTAACAAGGAGTCACACATGACCAAGACCGTAATCACCAGCGACAAAGCCCCGGCCGCCATCGGCACCTACTCCCAGGCGATCAAGGCGGGCAATACCGTCTACATGTCGGGCCAGATCCCGCTGGACCCAAAGACCATGGAACTGGTTGAAGGCTTCGAAGCACAGACCGTACAGGTGTTCGAAAACCTCAAGTCCGTGGCCGAAGCTGCAGGCGGTTCGTTCAAGGACATCGTCAAACTGAACATCTTCCTCACCGACCTGAGCCACTTCGCCAAGGTCAACGAGATCATGGGCAAATATTTCGAACAGCCCTACCCGGCACGCGCGGCCATCGGCGTGGCTGCCCTGCCAAAGGGTGCACAGGTCGAAATGGACGCGATCCTGGTCATCGAATAAAACACCCGGCGCAGCTTTCGCAAGAGGCCGCGCCGACTTTGTTTCAGAAGGATTTCATGATGCGCAAAGCGCTTGTAGCCTCTTCGTTGCTCGCCCTGTTGCTCGGCGGCTGTGCCAGCAACCCTGCCGACCGGGATGTAAGCGGCACCTGGATCAATCAGGTCGCCATCGACGCGGCAGCCAAGGGCGGCCCTTTGCGTGAAGCCTTGCAACGCTTTGGCCCGAACCTCGAATGGGAGGTCAACACCAAGGCCGCGCAGGCGCGTTATTACAACGGCTTTGAAGTGGCTGAAGGCAAGCTGACCGGTGAGAAATCCGGCGCCTGGAGCGTGGACTTCTACGGCAGTTCCGCCACCGAACTCAAGCGCAAAGGCCGGCAACTGCTGCAAGTGGCCAACGACAACGAGCCCGAGCAGCTGTTTGCCCGCGCCAAGGACCCTGCGCCAGAAGGCGCGCCATTGGGCGCCAACTTCGAACGCGCCCTGTATGGGGCCTATATGGGCGGCGACTGGAAAATCACCGACGGCTTCGGCGACGGCGCCACGGTGCAGTTCCAGGCGGACGGCAAGGTCGCAGGCTTGCCCGGCGTAGACCGCTACTCGCTGTGCCTGGCAGGCGACTGCGCCTCGATGAGCGGTGGCTACGACAGCATCTGGCTGCAACTGAACGGCCAGGGCAACCCGTGGATTTTTGCGCGCAAGGGCAAACAGCTGGAGATCTTTCAGGCGGTGAATACTGCACAGGCGGACGAAGTGCCGTCGTTTACCCCTGGCCCTCGCCAATGGCTGCTTGAGAAGTAACAACCACCAAAGCTCGGATCAAAATGTGGGAGCAAGCCCCCTCCCACATTTTTTTGACCGTGTTTTTCAACCTTTGAGGATCGCGGCATAACCTTCACGATAAGTCGGGTAGGCCGGCTCCCATCCCAACGCCTTGACCCGCTTATTGCTGCACCGCTTGCTGCCCGCGCGCCGCACACTGGCGTCCTCGGACCACTCGGTCACTCCCAGATACTCACGCAACCAGCCCACCACATCGGCCAGCGGCGCAGGCTCGTTGTCCACGCCGATATAGACCTTGTCCAGCGAACCGCCCTGCTCCACATGGCGCAATAAAAACGCCAGCAAACCGGCCGCGTCGTCCGCGTGGATGCGGTTGCCATATAAAGGTGGGTCGGTCGCCACGCGATAACCTTTGCGCACCTGAGTCAGCAGCCACTCACGGCCCGGGCCATAAATGCCGGTCAAGCGCACGACGCTCGCCGGGATGCCGCTGTTGAGTGCCACCTGCTCGGCTTCCAGCATCACCTGGCCGGAATAGCCCTGCGCCTGGGCGTCGGACGTTTCGTCGACCCACTCGCCATGCTGCTGACCGTAAACGCTGCTGCTGGAGACAAACAGCAGATGCCTGGGCTGCTGGCCATAGTCATCCAGCCACTCCAGCACATGCTGCAACCCCTGCACGTAAGCCGCACGATAGCCGGCCTCGTCGTGGTCGGTCGCGGCGGCGCAGTACACCAGGTAATCCACCCCGCCAATCGGCCAGGTGTCAGGGCAATCCTTTTTGAACAGGTCGCCGGCGATGCCAATGACGCCCTCGGGCAGGCGCGAAATATCGCGCCGCAGGCCATGAACCTCCCATCCCGAGGCCAGCAATTGGCTAGCCAGCCGACTACCCACGTCGCCGCAACCGGCAATCACAACAGAAGGCGCAGACATCACAAAACTCCATTCTCAAAGGCGCAGGTTAGCTGCGCTCGGGGTTCAGCGGCCAGTAAAAATAGAAATAAAGTAACACTGGCACTTTAGTTAACAAGAATTACTTGCAATAATGACCGCCCATTTGTCCTCGGCCCGCGACGGGTCTGGAAGGACGATCACTCCATTTTTTCTCCTCAGGTCCGGCCAGCATGACACGTATTACAACCCCCGCTTCGCCAACCAAGCTGCACAGCCCATCCCGCGCCTGGCGCGCGATTGCTGCGTTGCTGTTCAGCGTAATGCTGGCACCGACCGCCGCATTCGCTGATGCCAGCGCTCCCGCAGCGCCCGCCGCTGCCGAGCAAAATGCCACGACCCCGGCCGCACCCGCCGCGCCGGCAGCGACCGACCCGGCTGCGCCAGCCCCCGCCGACGGCACCGGCGTCGTACTGGAAGAAGACAACACCCTGGGCATGGCCCACGACCTGTCCCCATGGGGCATGTACCAGAACGCCGACGTGGTGGTGAAAGCCGTGATGATCGGCCTGGCCATCGCCTCCATCATTACCTGGACCATCTGGATCGCCAAAGGCTTCGAGCTGCTGGGTGCCAAGCGTCGTCTGCGCACTGAAATCGTCCACCTGAAAAAAGCCACCACCCTCAAGGAAGCCAGTGAAACGGCGACCAGGAAGGGCACCCTGGCCAACACCCTGGTGCACGACGCGCTCGAAGAAATGCGCTTGTCAGCCAACGCCCGTGAGAAAGAAGGCATCAAGGAGCGCGTGGCCTTCCGCCTCGAGCGCCTGGTAGCCGCCTGCGGCCGCAACATGAGCAGCGGCACCGGCGTGCTGGCGACCATCGGTTCCACCGCGCCCTTCGTCGGCCTGTTCGGCACCGTATGGGGCATCATGAACAGCTTCATCGGCATCGCCAAAACCCAGACCACCAACCTCGCCGTCGTTGCCCCCGGCATCGCCGAAGCCCTGCTGGCCACGGCCCTGGGCCTGGTTGCGGCAATCCCTGCGGTGGTGATCTACAACGTCTTCGCCCGTTCGATTGCCGGCTACAAGGCCCAGGTATCGGACGCATCGGCAGAAGTCCTGCTTCTGGTCAGCCGCGACCTCGATCACCTGCCTCCCGAGCGCAGCTCGCAACCGCAGATGGTAAAAGTGGGGTAATCGGCCATGGGCCTGCATTTGAATCAAGGCGACGACGAGCTCGTCGAGAACCACGAAATCAACGTCACGCCGTTTATCGACGTGATGCTGGTGCTGCTGATCATCTTCATGGTCGCGGCGCCGCTGGCCACCGTGGATATCAAGGTTGACCTGCCCGCCTCCAGCGCCAAGCCGGCACCGCGCCCGGAGAAGCCGATTTTCCTCAGCGTCAAGGCGGACCAGCGTCTGTTCCTGGGCGAAGAAGAGGTCAAGCCTGAATCCCTGGGTCCGGTGCTCGACGCCAAGACCCAGGGCAAGAAAGACACGACGATCTTCTTCCAGGCCGACAAGGGCGTGGATTACGGCGACTTGATGAGCGTGATGGATGCCCTGCGGGCAGCCGGCTACCTCAAGGTAGGTCTGGTCGGACTTGAGACGGCAGCCAAGAAATGATCACGACGCGCCACAAACTGACGCGTTATGGCACCAGCCTCGCCGTCGTACTGGGCGTGCATGCCGTCGCGATTGCCATCGCGCTCCATTGGTCGGCACCGCGTACGGTGGTGCTGCCGCCAGCGGCCATGGTCATCGACCTGGCACCTGCGCCTGCGCCGCCACCACCACCGGCACCGCCAAAAGTGGTAACGCCGCCACCGGCACCGGTGGAAGAACCGCCGCTGCCGAAACTGGCCGAAGCGCCCAAGCCGACCATCCAGGTGCCCAAGCCGGTCAAGCCCAAACCCAAACCGCAGCCGCCCAAGCCGGTGGAAAAGAAGCCCGAGCCGCCCAAGGAGAAACCTTCCGACCAGCCGCCGAGCGATGCGCCACAGAACAACGCCCCGGTTGAAAAATCGGCGCAGCCGGCACCCGGACCATCGCCGCAACAGTTGGCGGCCAAGGCTTCCTGGGAAGGCACGCTGCTGGCGCATTTGCAGAAGTACAAGAAGTACCCGCCAGGCGCCCAGGCCCGTGGCAAGGAAGGCCTGAACCGCTTGCGCTTCGTGGTCGATGGCGAAGGCAACGTGCTGTCCTATGAGTTGGTGGGCCGCTCCGGCAACGCCGACCTGGACCGCGCGACCCTGGACATGATCCGTCGTGCCCAGCCGCTGCCCAAACCGCCGGCCGACATGTTGAAAGGCGGCAGCGTCGAAATCGTCGCGCCGTTTGTCTACAACATCGAAAAGCGTCGCCGGTAAGCGATGCTTCTGCGGGAGGGGGCTTGCTCCCTCCCACATTGTTTTTCAGCACATCTCAGGCAGTCCCCGCTCAATCCCCAACAAACTTCTGATAACGTGCGTCTATCGATTGCAGTCGGTATGCTTGGCCCGCAACTTCATGGACGCCCGCTATGACTCTTACAGAATTACGCTACATCGTGACCCTCGCCCAGGAGCAACACTTCGGCCATGCGGCCGAGCGTTGCCACGTCAGCCAGCCGACGCTGTCGGTGGGCGTGAAAAAGCTTGAAGACGAACTCGGTGTGCTGATTTTCGAGCGCAGCAAAAGCGCCGTGCGCCTCACGCCGGTAGGCGAAGGCATCGTCGCCCAGGCCCAGAAGGTGCTGGAGCAGGCGCAAAGCATTCGCGAACTGGCCCAGGCCGGCAAGAACCAGCTGACCGCACCGCTCAAGGTCGGCGCCATCTACACCGTCGGCCCGTACCTGTTCCCCCACCTAATTCCGCAACTGCACCGCGTCGCGCCGCAGATGCCGCTGTACATCGAAGAAAACTTCACCCACGTGCTGCGCGACAAACTGCGCAACGGCGAGCTGGACGCGATCATCATCGCCCTGCCGTTCAATGAAGCCGATGTACTGACCCTGCCGCTCTACGACGAGCCGTTCTACGTGCTGATGCCGGCCTCCCATCCCTGGACGCAGAAGGCCACCATCGACGCCGGCCTGCTCAACGACAAGAGCCTGCTGCTGCTCGGCGAAGGCCACTGCTTCCGCGATCAGGTGCTCGAAGCCTGCCCGACCCTGACCAAGGGCAACGACGGCGCCAAGCACACCACGGTTGAATCCAGCTCCCTGGAGACCATTCGCCATATGGTTGCGTCCGGCCTGGGTATCTCGATCCTGCCGCTGTCGGCGGTGGACAGCCATCACTACGCCCCCGGCGTGATCGAAGTGCGTCCACTCACGCCGCCGGTGCCGTTTCGCACCGTGGCGATCGCCTGGCGTGCCAGCTTCCCACGGCCAAAAGCCATTGAGATCCTCGCCGACTCGATCCGCCTGTGTTCGGTGGCCAAGCCGCCCGCTGCGAGCTAAGCAAACGTATGACTGAGCTGTCGCAGGTGTCGGTGATGGCACTCAAGGGTGTCGGTGAGGCGATGGCCGAGAAACTGGCCAAGGTCGGCCTGGAAAACCTCCAAGATGTGCTGTTCCACCTGCCCCTGCGTTATCAGGACCGCACCCGCGTCGTGCCCATTGGCCACCTGCGCCCCGGGCAGGACGCGGTGGTCGAAGGCACCGTCAGCGGCGCCGATGTGGTGATGGGCAAGCGCCGCAGCCTGGTGGTGCGCCTGCAGGACGGCACCGGCGGCCTGAGCCTGCGCTTCTATCACTTCAGCAATGCACAAAAGGAAGGCCTCAAGCGCGGCACCCGCGTGCGCTGCTACGGCGAAGCGCGCCCTGGCGCCTCCGGGCTGGAAATCTATCACCCCGAATACCGCGCCATCACCGGCGACGAACCACCGCCGGTGGACACCACCCTCACGCCCATCTACCCGCTCACCGAAGGCCTCACCCAACAGCGCCTGCGCCAGTTGTGCATGCAGACGCTGACGATGCTCGGCCCCCAGAGCCTGCCCGACTGGCTGCCCCTGGAGCTGGCCCGCGACTATCAACTGGCGCCATTGGCCGATGCGATTCGCTACCTGCATCACCCACCGGCCGATGCCGATGTCGACGAACTCGCCCTCGGCCATCACTGGGCCCAGCATCGCCTGGCCTTTGAAGAACTCCTGACCCACCAACTGTCCCAACAACGCCTGCGCGAAAGCATGCGCTCCCTGCGCGCGCCGGCGATGCCCAAGGCCACACGCCTGCCGACGCAATACCTGGCCAACCTGGGCTTTGCGCCGACCGGTGCGCAACAGCGCGTGGGCAATGAAATCGCCTACGACCTCAGCCAGCACGAACCCATGCTGCGCCTGATCCAGGGTGACGTGGGCGCGGGCAAGACCGTAGTCGCCGCCCTCGCCGCCCTGCAGGCGCTGGAAGCCGGCTACCAGGTGGCGCTGATGGCGCCCACCGAGATCCTCGCCGAACAACACTTCATCACCTTCAAACGCTGGCTCGAACCCCTGGGCCTGGAAGTCGCCTGGCTGGCCGGCAAGCTCAAGGGCAAGGTGCGCGCAGCCGCGCTGGAGCAGATTGCCAATGGCGCCCCGATGGTGGTCGGCACCCACGCGCTGTTCCAGGACGAAGTGCAGTTCAAGAACCTGGCCCTGGTGATCATCGACGAACAACACCGCTTCGGCGTGCAGCAACGCCTGGCATTGCGCCAGAAAGGCGTGGGCGGGCGCATGAACCCGCACCAGTTGATCATGACCGCCACGCCGATCCCGCGCACGCTGGCCATGAGCGCCTACGCCGACCTCGACACCTCGATCCTCGACGAACTGCCGCCCGGCCGTACGCCGGTCAACACCGTGCTGGTCACCGACACGCGGCGCGTCGAAGTGATCGAACGCGTGCGCGGCGCCTGCGCCGAAGGGCGCCAGGCCTATTGGGTGTGCACGCTGATTGAAGAGTCCGAAGAGCTGACCTGCCAGGCCGCTGAAACCACCTTCGAGGACCTCACCAGCGCCCTCGGTGAGCTCAAGGTCGGGCTGATCCACGGCCGCATGAAGCCTGTGGAAAAAGCCGCGGTCATGGCCGAGTTCAAGGCCGGCAACCTGCAACTGCTGGTCGCCACCACCGTGATCGAGGTGGGTGTGGACGTGCCCAACGCCAGCCTGATGATCATCGAAAACCCCGAGCGCCTGGGCCTGGCGCAACTGCACCAGCTGCGCGGCCGCGTGGGCCGGGGCAGCGCCGCCAGCCATTGCGTGCTGCTGTACCACCCGCCGCTGTCGCAGATCGGTCGCCAGCGCCTGGGGATCATGCGCGAGACCAACGACGGTTTTGTGATCGCCGAAAAAGACCTCGAACTGCGCGGTCCCGGCGAAATGCTCGGCACCCGCCAGACCGGCCTGCTGCAATTCAAGGTCGCCGACCTGATGCGCGACGCCGACTTGCTGCCCGCCGTGCGCGATGCGGCGCAAGCGTTGCTGGAGCGCTGGCCCGAGCACGTCAGCCCGCTGCTGGATCGCTGGTTGCGGCATGGGCAGCAATACGGCCAAGTGTGACGGCTGGCGCAGTTATCCAACCCTCACCCGTAACAAGCTGGTTATACTTCGGTGACTGTACGAATTTGGATCAGGCCATGTCAGAAGTCGCCCTCGCCTCCGCCCCACTGACCGCCCCGTCGGTTATTCAGGCGCTGCTCGCAAAACTCGCCATCCCCTACACGGAAGTCGCCGAACACGCGGGCCTGAACCCCGCGCGAAAGGTCCAGGCAGTCTTGTTGGAAGACGCGGTAGGCGCCCTGATGGTGCTGTTCCCCCAGAACCAGTTGCTCGACCTCAACCGCCTCGCCGAACTTACCGGCCGGCGCCTTACGGCCGTAGCGCCGGACCGCGTCAAGCGCATGCTCAGCAAACACGACCTGAACCTGCTGCCGGGCCTGCCGCCACTGACCAGTTCGCCGTGCCTGTATGAAGGCAGCCTGCTGAACGAGCCTAGCCTGCTGGTGCATTCGGGCGAAGCCGGTCTGCTGCTGGACATTCCCACCGACGCCTTCAAGACCCTCCTCACCAAGGCCAGCGCCGCGCAGTTCGGCGAGCCGCTGCGCAATATCCGTCCCAACCTCGACCGCCCCAATGACGACCGCGAGGAAATCACCCAGGCGATGCAGGCGTTCACCGCCCGCCGTATCCAGCAACGCCTGGAAGCGACCATCGAGATCCCGCCGCTGGCCGACACCGCGCAGAAGATCATCAAGCTGCGTGTCGACCCCAATGCCACCATCGATGACATCACCGGCGTAGTCGAAACCGACCCGGCCCTGGCCGCCCAGGTCGTCAGTTGGGCCGCGTCGCCGTACTACGCCTCGCCGGGCAAGATTCGCTCGGTGGAAGACGCCATCGTGCGTGTGCTGGGCTTTGACCTGGTGATCAACCTGGCGCTGGGCCTGGCCCTGGGCAAGACCCTCAGCCTGCCCAAGGACAACCCGCACCAGGCCACGCCTTACTGGCACCAGTCGATCTACACCGCCGCCGTCATCGAAGGCCTGACCCGCGCCATGCCGCGCGCCCAGCGCCCGGAAGCCGGCCTGACGTATCTGGCCGGCCTGCTGCACAACTTCGGTTACCTGCTGCTGGCCCACGTGTTCCCGCCGCATTTCTCGCTGATCTGCCGGCACCTGGAAGTCAACCCGCACCTGTGCCACAGCTATGTGGAGCAACACTTGCTGGGCATCAGCCGCGAACAGATCGGCGCCTGGCTGATGCGCTTCTGGGACATGCCGGACGAACTGTCCACCGCGCTGCGCTTCCAGCACGACCCGTCGTATGACGGTCAGTACGCCGAATACCCGAATCTGGTGTGCCTGGCCGTGCGCCTGCTGCGCAGCCGGGGCGTGGGCTCCGGGCCGGATGAGGCGATTCCGGATGCGCTGCTGGCACGGCTCGGGCTGAGCCGCGAAAAGGCGGAAGAGGTGGTGGGCAAGGTGCTGGATGCCGAGGTGCTGCTGCGCGAGTTGGCGTCCCAGTTCAGCCAGGGATAACGCTGACGACTGTCAGAAAGCTATCGCAGGCAAGCCAGCTCCCACAGTCAACCGAGTTCCAGCCTTGGAATACGATCCCCTGTGGGAGCTGGCTTGCCTGCGATGAATTCAACTCGGTCTTTCCAAAGGCCTACTTCTTTTTCTTCGGCCTCAAATACTTGGTCAGCCCCTGAAACCAGATCACCAGCGCCGGGTTGCCCTTGATCTGGATCGACTTGTCCTGAATCCCCGTCATGAACGCCAGTTGCTTGTTTTTCGCCTGCATCGTGGCAAAGCCGTAGGCGGCATCCTTGAACGCAATCGCAAACGCCGGCGCGGGGTGAACGCCCGAGCGGCTGGTGATGCGCTGGTCTTTGACAATGAAGTGACGGGCAACCTTGCCGTCGAGGGTTTGCAACTGGAAGGCCAGGTCTTTATCGCCCAGCTGTTGCTGGAAGGCAGGATTGGTGCGGCTGGCTTTGCCCATCATCAGGCCCAGCACCCACAGCAGGAGACGAAATTTCATGCACACGGCCTCGGTGTAATTATTGAGTGGCCGCAGCAGTTTAACGATTTGCCAAAAGAACGCCACCGATCTGCCGCAATAGCGGAAGATCGGCTGGCGTTTGACGCTTATAGCAGCATGTTGCTTAAACAGCCGGGCAAGGCACCGGTGCCCAATCGGCCAGGTTCGGATCGCGGCATGTGCCTTCGATCTGGGTTTTACCGGCGTTGGCCACCTGCTTGCTTTCAGCCTGCTTGGCCTGCACGGTCTGGATGCTCTTCTCGGTGGTCACGGCTTCCTTCGGCACCACCGGCAGCGGAGGACGCTTGGTCACGGCTTTGCCGCCGGTTTTTTTCTTGCCTGAGGCCGCCGCAGGGGTCGTCGTATCAGCGGTCGCCACCGTCACTACGTCGTTACGCTGCACACCCACTTGCTGCAGGTCTTTTTCGTAGGCCTGGGTGTAGTTGTTCAGGTCTTCGCTGGCCTTGCCGTTGACCGCAACGATCAGGTCATTGGATTCCTTCAAGCCCGATACGATTTCCGCCAGGCGCTTGCGGCCTTCGGTGTCGTTGACGGTCTTGGCCTTGCGGTCGGCCACCAGCTTGGTGAATGCGCTCTGGTAGCACTGTTGCGAAGCCTTGGCGTAGGCGGTGCTGCGGTCGATGTCGGCGGCGCTTTTATTGAAGTCGGTCGAGTACGACGCAATGCGCTGATTGTCATCGCTGATCTGCTTCTGGCGCTCGGTGTAATAACCCGCCGCGCCGCCGGCCAGGGCGCCGCCCGCTGCGCCGATGGCGGCGTTACGACCACGCTTTTCCTTGTCGCCAGTCAGGGCGCCCAGCAGTGCACCGCCGGCGGCGCCGATGGCTGCACCGGTAACGACTGACCGCGTCATGTTCGAGTCGGTGGCACGCAAGTGCTGCACCGGCTCGTAGCAGTTGGGGTAGTACTCGACCTTGGTGGTGGACGCGACTTTGCCGGCCGGCGAAGTGGCGCAACCGGTGAGGACCGTGCTGAAACCGGCCGCGATCAGCAGCAGGTGACGCTTGGAGACCGCCTTACGGGAAAAAAGCATAGGTTGTGTTCTCTTTTAAGTTTGACATGCCCAGCACGGCCCAACGCCGTCTGAGTCCCTTCCAAGCTCGCTGCAACCAACGGTCAAGACCGCTGACCGCTCGCTGCGAGCAATTCCTTCAAGATCGCCGCCGGGTCGGCCCGCTGTTGCTTGCGGTAGTTGCCGACATGGCGAACGAACAGTGTCGCGCGCGTCACCAGGCTCTTGCCGAGCACTGGCTTGCGATCCAACTCTTCCTTGATCCGTTGAAACTGCGCCTGGATCACCGCATCGGTGTAGCGCGTGCCGGTCGCCAGGTTATCGATGTAGATCGCCACCGCGCCGTCGAGGGCGCTGCGGCCGTTGGTGATCGCCATGGCCAACAGCTCGGCGCTGGCGGTGTCCTTGTTGTCCAGCGCCTGCTGACGGCTCTTCTGCAGGTTGGCCAGGCGGATGTTGTAGTTGCCGATGGTCTCGGCCACCAGCGCCGCCGACTGAATCAGGTTGCCCGCCGCTTCCTCGCGTTGCTGGGCGATCAGCGAGACGTTGCGCTTGAGCTCTTCATTGACCAGCCCCAGCTCGGCTTGCAGCTTGGGATCGACGCTGGTGGCAATGATGCTGTCCAGGCGCTTGGTCGGGTCCTGGGCGTCGTCGATGGCGTCGGTCAGCGAGGCCAGTCGGCCTTCTTTCTGCCACTGCGCAAACAGTTCCTTGTAGCGAGAACGCGGTGCCGACAGCGCGCCAATCGCCACGCGAAAACCCGTGGTCTCGTTGCTTTGCTCGGTGCCATCGGCGGCGAACAGCGGGTATTCGCGGCGCATGCCGGTAAACAGCGTGCCCTCGCCTTCCAGGTAGTTGCCGCCCTTGACCACAAAACCACCATAGGTGCCCTGGCGACGACCGGCGTGCACCAGTTGGAAGGATTCCTGGACCATTTCTGCCGCGTTGCCGATCACATCGAACAGGCCGATTGGGTTGGGCAACTTTGTGCCGATGGGCATCAGCCGCGCAGCCTGGCCGGTGCCGCCGGCAACCTGATTGAACACCGCCCAATCGGCCAGCGGGCCATCGCTTTCGCTGCCTTCCAGGCGACGCGGAAACAGCCGCCCTTCCAGGTCCTGGCGGCTCACCGCCTGACCACCGCGTGCGGCGAACTCCCATTCCACTTCGGTCGGCAGGCGCACAAAGCCCAGGCCGCCGTCCTCGGCCGAGGTGCCGCGACCGCTCACTGGCAGCAGGTCTCGGTGGTGTTTCATCAGCCAGGCGCTGTACACCGCCGAGAAGCGCTCGGCCTCAAAGCGCGACAGCTTCACCTTGGGCAAACGCCCGGCCATGCCGCTGGGCGCATCGCACGCAGGCGCAGGCTCGCCACTGGCCAGGGACTGCGCCTGGGCCATGACCTGGGCGTACTGGCGCGCAGTCACTTCGTACTTGCCGATGAAGTAGAGCATCGGCTTGAGCGGAGTCTTGGCGTCGGTCTTGGGCATCAAGGGCGCGATGACCTTGTTCCAGCCCTGCGGCAAATCCTTGAGGGTGAACTGGCCGTTGATGAAGTCGCGGCGGTAGCCGGAGATAAACGACTGCTGGTAGCCGGCCTCGCCTTCGGCAAAGGGATAGCCGAGGCTGATCTCGCGGTCGTCCAGAGTGCCCTGGGCCAGCACGTAGGCGTAGCGGAACACCATGTTGCCGTCGCAGGGCAGCGGCAGGCTCACGTCGTCCGGCAACGGTTTTGGATTGTCGAGCTTGTCGCTTGCCTCATCGGCCCAGGCCAGCGAGGCCAGGCTCAGCGCCACGCAGGCGCCCAGTAATTTATACATCTCTGATTCCTTCAGAAGCCTGGATACGTGACACTCGCCAACCGCCACACGCCGCCGCCACGGCGCTCACGCCGAGCACGGCCACCAGTGCCACGCCGTAATGCCGCGCCAGCAAGTAGCTGGCATGCTCGCCCGGCACCTGCACGAACAGCCGATTCAAACCTGTCTCGGCCAGGCCATACAGCCCGGCACTGAGTACGGCGGCAATGCCTGCGCTGTACAGCGCCTGCACCATCACAAACAACAACAGCGCGGCGGTGGAAAACCCCAACAGGCGCAGCACCGACAATTCGCGCCGCTTGCGCGCCACCGCCGCCAACGCACCGGCAAGCATCGCCGCAAACGCACCCGCCAGGGCCAACCCGGCGATGATCCAGAATACGATCGACAGGTTGCGGCTTAACGACTGCACCTGGGCGATGGTGTTCGCCTGGGTCGATACCAACAGGTTCTGCCCGGCGAAATACACCCGCAGCGACTCCACATCAGCGAGGCTGCGCGCGTACAGGCGGAACGCCGGATACACCCGCTGCTCGACCGCACTAACCTCATCACCCGGCCAACCCAATGCCGGCACCGCGCGGCCATCGCGGTAATCTTCCGCCGCTTCGAGCAAGGCCAGGTCGGCAAACAGACCGTCACGGGCGAAGGCTTCCAGCGGCAACACCGCCAGCACCTGCACCCGCGTGCGCTGTTCTTCCACACGCCCCGCTACCTGACGGGCGAAGCGGGCCTCCAACAGATCCCCCGGCCGCGCCGCGAGCCTCTCGGCGGCGGTATGGCTCAACACGATCTGGTCCAGGCCTTTCGGGATTGGCAAACCATCCAACAATGGATCACCCGCTGCGGTCGGCAGCATTTCCAGCACCAGTGCGCCCACCTGCGCCGTCGCCGCAATCTGCCGCGTACGCGGGATGGCAAATGACACATCGGGGCGCTGGCCGAGCTGCTCGATCAATGCGCTGCTGAATCGACCACCACCCAGCGGAATAATTTCACGGGTGGAGGGGTCCGTCTCCAGGCGTTCGGTCAAACTGCTGACCAGTCCAAATTTCAGGCCGAACAACACCAGCAACGGCGCGATCACCGCTACCAGCGCCAGCACCGAACAGGCCGACAGCCAGGCGTCCCTGCGGTAGTCCTGCCAGGCGAGCGAGGCCACCAGAGCGATGCGCATCAGCAGGCCTCCCCGAGGGTTGCGGTGACGCCGCCATCGGCATCGCGCCGGCAACTGATGCGCCGCACCGGCAAGCCGCTGGCGCGGGCCAGCGGTTCGTCATGGGTGGCGATCACGCAGGCAGCACGCTGCTCACGGGCCCGATCCAGCAGCGCCTGCATCACCCGCTCGGCGTTCAGCGGGTCGAGCGAAGCGGTCGGCTCGTCCGCCAGCACCAATTGCGGCGCATGGGCCAGGGCGCGCGCGCAGCTCACCCGTTGGCGCTGGCTCACCGACAGCGCGGCAGGCGACTTGCCCATCTGATCGCTGATGCCCAGTTGCTCGGCCAATCGCGCCACGCTGCCGTCGTCCTCGAGCCCCAGCAGTTGCCTGGGCAAGGCGATATTGCCGCGCACATCGAGAAACCCCAGCAGGCCACCGGTTTGCAGCACATAGCCCAGGTGACGGCTGCGCAGCGCGGCCAGGGCCGATTGCCGATCGGCGCGCCACAGCCCGCCGATGTCCTGTTGATGAAATTCAAACCGGCCCACCTGATCAGGCGCCAGCACCAGCGCCAGCAGGTCCAGCAAGGTGCTTTTGCCACAGCCACTGGGGCCCACAATTGCCACTTGCTCACCGGCACGCAACGCCAGCGCCGGAATCACCAGGCTGTAGCGCTGGCTGCCGACGCCCCGGCTCTTGTGCACCGCGCAGAGGTTCAGCATCACGGCAGCGTCGACAAAGGCACGCGGTACAACGCATCGCCCGGCTCGGCATCGCCGAATCGGACCCAGTTGGCCAGGTCATTGTGAAAGGTTTCGTAGAGGCGGATTTTCGAATCCAGCTCGTCGATAAAGTCTTCCTGCTCGGCCACGCTCAGCGACAACCACAGGTCCTGAGTCATGTTCAGCGACTTGCTGCGATACGGCAGGCCCTCCAGGTATTCACCAAGAATGCCGCCGTCGGCCAGGTTACCGCCCTTGCGCAAGGCTTGCGGGTCGCGGCTCATGTAGGCCGAAGCGCTGGCGATTTCCTGGAAGAAGTCCTTGGGCGAGGTCTGGGTCTTGCGTGCGGCATCGACGATCAGTTTCAGCGACTGCTGCAAGTCGTTGAGCTGCAACTTGGTCAGCATCACGCACACCTGGAACGCCGGCAGCGCCGGGTTGGTGAGGTCACGGTCGGCGGTCCAGGCGCTCACCAGTTGCGGCGCCTGGCTCGCGGTCTTGCGGCCAAGGAAATCCATGTGCATCGCATAGCCCACCGCTGCCGACTTGTCCGCCAGACTCGGGGCAGCGCTCAACAACGGCACCGGCTGCGGCGTGTTGCTGCGCACCTGGTGCACCAGGTTGGCGAACACCGTGCCGATCTCATCGACACGCTCGCCCAGTTTGCGCACATCACCACCGGGCACCGGCGTATACAGGTCGCCGATCTGCGGGTTGGCGTCGGCCGTAAGGATGCGGTACTGGCTCTCGGCGCCGGCATGGGTTTTCTTGCCGGCATCGGTGCGCAGGTGCAGGGCGTAGACCTTGATCTGCTTGCCCAGCGCGGCCTGGCGCACTTCGGCTTCGTTCATCTGGGTGGCGGCGAACGGATCGTTCTTGCGCAGCGCGCCTGCATCGGTCACCAGCAGGATGATGCGCCCGCCGTAGCCGGACCAGTCCATGCCTTCCACTGCCTGCATCACCCCGGCAAACGCGTCTTCGTTGAATGAATGGCTCGACACGGTGGAGGCCTTGACCTGGCGCGCCATGTCGAGAAACCGCTGCGGGTCGCGACCCTGATCGAGGCTGATCAGGGTCTTGGCCACGTATTCCAGGCCAGGGGTTTTCTTGATGCTGTTGCGAAAGCCCACCAGGCCAAAGCTGACGCTATCCAGCTCGCCGCGCTCGGCGATGCGGGTTTGCAGCTCGTGCACCACGTCGCGAATCTGGTCGATGTAGGGCTGCATCGACACGGTCGTATCCACCACCATCACCACCGCGGTGCGGAAGGCATCGGCGTTGATTGCAGGCGTGGCGGGCCTGGCCACGGCGCTGCTGCCGGGATCGATGGACGCCACGTTGAGCAACTGCACCGGCTGGCCGTTTTCGTCGAAGCTCTCTTTGGAATCGAAGATCGGCAACAGGTAGAACTGGTTCTGCGGCACGGCGCTGGCGGCAGGTTCAAGAGCCAGCACCTGTTGATTGTCGTCGCTGTTTTTCTGCGCCCTGGCCAGGGCACTTTTCGCGGCAGACGGGTCCGCCAGCAGCTTTTCCACCTCGCCGGGCTGGCGCAGGAACATCACCGGCGCACGGCCCGAACGTTCGGTGAACTTGAGCACCAGGCTCTGTTTCCAGTCGCTGACCTGGGAGGCCGGCAACCAACCGTCGCTGCGTCCATCGGTGGCAGCGCCCACGCGCACCCAGGGCTGGCCGCCGGCCGTCTTGCGCTGGTACACGTAGAGCACGGAGAACGCCGGGAGCGCCTTGCCGGACGCACCGCCGGCGTCGCTTGCAAGCGTTGCCCCGGGCTTGCTGAGCACGCGCTGGAACAGGGTTTTCTTGCCGGCCATCAACAGCGGGCGCTGGCCGCCATCCGCCTCGGCCACCGCCGCAGGTGCCGTGACGGCCTTGGGTACTGCGGCCGCTGGCGGCGTGGCCGGCTCATCGTTGCCGCTCAACCACCAGAAGCTCGCGCCGCCAATGGCCAGCGCCACGGCAACCGCCACGGCGGCCAGGGCCAACACCGGCCCACGGTGCTGTTCGGACACCGCGCGATGCTGGGTCGGCGTCACCACCGGCTGACGCACCACTTGCGGTTGCGGCTTGGCGGTCGGGATCTCGATGGATTCGGGCGTGATGCCCGCCAGGTCGAAACTCATCGGCATCGGCAGCGGCCGCACCAGGGTGGCCTCCGGGGAATCCATCGGCAGTTGATCGAGCGCAACCAGCAACGCCGCCGCATCCGCGAACCGCTCGGCCGGGTCCTTGGCCAGCAGCTTGCGCAGCACACCCTGATAACGCCCGTGGTGCACCGGCAATTCCGGCAACGGTTCGGTGAGGTGCGCCAGCGCCGTGGAGAGTGCGTCGGTGCCGTTGTAGGGCAGCTTGCCAACGAGGATTTCGTAGAGCACCACGCCCAGCGCGTACAGATCGGCGCGGCCATCGATCTCCTGGCCCCGCGCCTGCTCCGGGCTCATGTAACTCGGCGTGCCCACGGCAAACCCGGCCTGGGTGAACTGGGTGCGGTCGTCGAGGGACTTGGCGATGCCGAAGTCCGACAACACCGCTGTGCCATCGGCGCGAAACAGGATGTTCGCCGGCTTGACGTCACGGTGCACCAGACCCTGGGCATGGGCATACCCCAGCGCCGAGGCAATCTGGCGGATCAGCGTCACCCCCTGCTGCGGCGTCATGCCGGCGGCGATGCGCTCCTTGAGCGTGCCGTTGGGCAGGTATTCCATGGCCATGTAATACAGCTCACCGACATTGCCGATGTCATGGATGGTCACCGTGTGCGGGTGCGACAGCCGCGCCAGGGTCTTGCCTTCGCGCAGGAAGCGCTCGCAGAAACTCGGGTCGGCCGCCAGCGCCGCCGCCATCACTTTCAGGGCGACCTTGCGCTCCAGCGAACGCTGTGTCGCCAGGTACACGCTGGCCATGGCGCCTTCGCCGATCTCGCCGTCGATGTCGTAACCCGGGATCAGGATGTTCATGCCGATACCTTCACGACGATGGCGGTGATGTTGTCCGGCGCGCCCCGGTTGAGCCCCAGGTGCACCAGGCTGCGCACGATTTCATCGGGTGCGTTGTGGCCGAGTACTTCGCGGATTTCGTGATCTTCGACGGTCTTGGTCAGGCCGTCGCTGCATAACAGGTAGCTGTCGCCGGGAGCGATCAGCAGCTCCACCGCCGCCAGGTTCAACTGGGCCTCCACGCCCACGGCGCGGGTGACGATATTGGCGCGCGGGTGCGTGCGGGCATCGGCTTCGCTGAGCAGGCCGCTATCCTGCAGGTCCTGCACGTAGCTGTGGTCGCGGGAGATGCTGTCGAGCACGCCGTCGCGCAGGCGATACAGGCGACTGTCGCCGGCCCACAGGCACACGCCGCGCAGGCCACGGGCGGCGAGCAGCACCACGGTGCTGCCCATCAGGCTGACGCCACGGTTGGCAGTTTCTTCGCGCACGGCCGTGTTGATGCGGACCAGATCGTTGCGCAGCGCCGCTGTGTATTCGTCGAGGGAACGGCCCATCGCCACACTGCGCAGGCTGTCGACGATCAGGCTGCTGACATAGTCCCCCGCCGCGTGCCCGCCCATGCCGTCGGCCACCACCCACAGGCGGTTTTCCGGCAGGTCCAGGCACGCGTCTTCATTGACTTGGCGCACCATGCCCACATGGCTTTTGCTCGCGGATTTGTACGTCGACCCCATCTACACCACACCTTCTTGTCCGAGCAAAAACTGCGCAAAATCGTCGGTGGCAGGCAAGCCCTGGCACCGTAATAAACTGGGGGCGATCCGCTGCGAACCACGGCCCCACCACAGGCTGGCACCCTCGCAGGCCTGTTCGGCCAGCGCGGCCAGTCGCCCGTGGGGCAAGGTGGCAGCCACCCGTTGCAGGCCGGCGAAACGGCTGTCGACCGCACGCGGTTCGGTCGCCGGCACGCCAAGCCGGTCGAGCCCGGCATTGAAACCTTCGAAGGTAGCGCCGGCATCCAGGGTGCTCAGCAACAGTTCTTCGGCCTGTTCGAACCAGGCATCCGGCCCACCCACCAGCGAAGCCGGGTTGGTGTCGTGATCGAGCAAGGCCACCACCGCCAGCGGGAAATAGCGCCCCACCCGATCGATGCTCGGCATCACCACGCCCGCCGCAGCATCCGGCCCGCACACGCCCGGCGCCAGCACAAAGCGCCACAGCGGGCTCACCAGGTAGACGTTGAGCCAGTCGCCGCCCAGGCTGTTCTGGCTGGCGAGCAGACCCGCCGCCAGCCAGCTGTCCCACGGGCCGACAAAACTCTGGGGCAAGGCGCGGCTGACAAAATCGCCTCGGCTGGCCAACTTGCCGTAGAAGCCCAGGGCGGTCATAGCCGCTCCGGCAGGCTGAAGCCACTGAGTACGCGGCTTTTGAACGGGTTGAACGCACTGTTGGCGCGCAGTTCGTAGGCGATGCTCGCACCGTCCACCCGCAGGCGCAGGTTGAAACGGTCCGGCGAGTTGCCGGCGGTAAGGTCCGATTGCTCCAGCAGGCGGAACCACGCCCACGGGCCGTCCAGCGTCACACCGGAGCGGCCACTGGCCGACGGCGGCATGATGGAAATGCGCACCACGCCAATGCTGCCGGGGTTCGGCCATTGCATCGCCACCGGGCGACTCGGGCCGTGGTCGTAGCTCAATTGCTGGCCGTCGAGGTCGAGCAGAAATTGGGTGATGGTCGGGTCCATCGACACCGGCTTGAGTTCAAAGCGCACGATGGGCTGGGTGCCCCCCGCTCTAAAGAACGCGTCACGAATCGCCGCCGCACGCTGGAAGGTTTGCAGCACGCCCGGGGCGATCCCGAGCTTCTGCGCCGCGCCCGGCTGCCAGCGCCAGGTCTGGCTCGACGTGTCCACGTAAGGCTGCAGGTACTTGCGAAAGTAGTTGTCCATCACCCCGCCCACGCCGAAGAACTGGCCGAAGTCATCCAGGGTCGCGTCGCGCGCGCTGCCCGGTGACATCGGATAGCGCCCGGCCAACGACTGGCGGTACACATTGACCACCTCGCTGACCCAGGCCGCGTTCAGTTGGTTACGCACCCCGCCCATCATGCTGTTGGTGGTGGAGTTGACCACCGACTTGACCATGCCCTGCACCAGCGGCGGCTGACGTTCGGCATTCAGACTGACCCGCGTGGCCGCAGCAGCGGCCTGATTCTTCGCCTCGCCCAGCAGCGCGTCGCCGCTGGCGCCGACCATCGCACTGACCTGCACATACAGCGCGTTCATGTCCGCGAGCAGGCCGTCGATGGCAGCGGGTTCGCCTTCGTTTTTGCTGACGATGCTGTTGAGTTCAGCAAAATGCGCGGTTACCGGATCATCCGCCGCCGCCGGGGTGTTGGCGGTCGGTTGTTCCTGGCCGAGCAGGCTGCCCAGGCGCTCCTTGAGCTTGTCGACGCCGCCTTCCACCGGCACGCCCTTGGCCACCAACTGACGCTCTTCGGCTTGCAGGTCGGTTTCCCTGGCCACCGCCACCAGCAGTTTTTTCAGCGGCGACGTCGGCCCGGAGATCACCCGCAGCACATCGGCCGCCTGGGCCACGCTGGTGATGGGCACGAAATCGATGTCCGCGAGCAACGCATCCCACTGGCGTTGGTAATCCTGGAAGTACAAGCGGCGCACGTCGGCGGCCAGGCTCACCACGTTCTGTTGATCGGCCGGTTCATTGCCCAGTACCCATTGCTCTTCCGCAAGGGTGCCGGTCTGGTTGAGACTGCTCAGCAGGAACGCCTGGCGATACCCCTTGGCGGTAAAAAACCCACTCAATGGCTCGCCCAACGGCTTGCCGCTCTTGCGGCTGAACACCAGCGCGGCATCTCGCCCGGCCGCCTCGTTGAGGCGAAAGTCCGGGATGCCGTCCGGCAGTTTCTGGCGCTTGACCCGGTCATACACGCGCTGGGCCACCGGCAGTTGCTGCAACTGGCGACGCAGGTCGTCGATCAGGCGCGGGTCCAGTCGCGCATTCGGCGGATGGCGGTCGAACAGCGCCTGCAAATGCCCGGTCAGCGCTTGGCGCTGATCGGCCGGCAGGTCCCGTGGCAGGTTGCGGTCCCAGTCCAGCGCAATCCAGGCCTTGATGAAGTCCGGGTCGTAATGCTCGCTGTCAGCCAGCATCAGATAGGCCTTGAGGCCTTCGTACAGGAAGTCCGAATTGCCGCCGCCGTGCAGTTGCTCTTCGATGCGCGTCACCAGACGGGGCGCAAACACGGCGATCAACAGCTTGCGGTAGACACTGGCGGATTCGGCTTCGAGCATGTCGCCCTGATACAGCCCCAGGCCTTCGGACCAACTGGGCGAGTCGCCCGCCAGGTTCTTCACCGCATTGAGCAGCGGCAGTACGGCGAGCACGTCGCGCTGTGCCGGGCTGAGGTTCTGCACGGTCTGGCCCAGGGGCGCGACCTTCTGGTCGACCTGGGCGATATAGGCTTGGTTGGCACGATAACTCACCCACCACACAGCGCTGACCACAACGACCAGCGCCACAGTGGCCGCGAGAACGCCGCGCGCCAGCCATTTGCGCCGCCGCTCGACCTTCGGGTTCACGCCAACCAGTCCACGCTCGGCAAACGCCACGGCGGTGAAGAGTTTTTCGATGAAGTAACTGCGCCCGGTGCCGCTCTGGCGTGCCAGGTGCTGGCGGTCCAGGTTCATGCTCTGGGCCATCGCACCGATCAGGCGATCGATCGGGCTGCCTTCCTGAGTGCCGCTGGTGAAGTAAACGCCGCGCAACAGCACGCGCTCTTCGAACGCATTGGGCTTGAACACGCCTTCGAGGAAGCTTTGCAGGCAATCCTTCAGCGCACCGAACTGCTGCGGGAAGCCGTAGATCAGGTCGCGCCGCGCCGGGTCGCGTTCCTGTTGCAGGCGCTCCACCAGGCGCTCGTTGAGACGCTGTTCCAGGCCGGCAAATTCGCTCTGCAGATGGGCTAGCGGGCTGTCGCTGTTTTTCCCCTCGTCCAGGGCAAAGGTCATGCCCCACACCTGGGCGCGGTCCTCCTTGCTCAGGTTGTCGAAGAACTCCATGAAGCCCGGCACCAGGTCGAGCTTGGTCAGCATCAGGTAGATCGGGAAGCGCACGCCCAACTGGGTGTACAGCTCCTGGATACGCAGACGGATTGCCGCAGCGTGGGCGGCGCGCTCGGCGTCGGTGCCGAGCAGCAAATCCGACAGACTGATGGCGATGAACGCACCGTCGATGGGGCGACGCGAGCGCTGCTTTTTCAGCAGGTCGAGAAAGCCCAGCCACGCGGCCTTGTCCACCGTCGAGTTGCTGTCCTGGGTGGTGTAGCGGCCGGCGGTGTCGAGCAGTACCGCCTGATCGGTAAACCACCAATCGCAATTGCGCGTGCCGCCAACCCCACGTACCGCGCCGGCGCCGAGCTGGGCGGCCAGCGGAAAATGCAGGCCGGAATTGACCAGCGCGGTGGTCTTGCCAGACCCCGGCGGCCCGATGATCACGTACCACGGCAGCTCGTAGAGGTTGCGCCGCTCATCACCGCCCAGCTTGGCTTTTTTCAGCAGCGCCAGGGCTTCGTCCATGCGCTGGCGCAGGGTCGACAATTCTTCGGCAGTGGCCACGCTGTTGGGGTCCGCCGGGGTGTCGGCAGCGAGGCTGCGCAGCACTTCGGCGGCCTGCCGGCGGGCCTGAATGATGCGCCACACGCGGTAGCCGACCCACACCGCAAACACCAGGATGATCAGCGCCCAGCGCCGTCCTTCGGGCACCAGCACGTCGAGCAACGGCCCGACAAACCAGATGATCAGGCTCAGGGCGATCAGGCCCAGCAGCGGGATCACCCAGCGAATCATGAAACTGAAAAACGCCTTCACTCGACGCCCTCCGCCAATACAGTGATTTCAACCCGGCGATTGCGGGCACGGCCTTCTGCGGTGGCGTTGGTCGCCAGCGGTTCGGTGTCGCTGCGGCCTTCGGCACTGAAGCGCTCGGCCTGGCCGGTCTTGGCGGCGAGAATCTCCAGTACCGACTTGGCCCGCGCTTCGGACAAGGCCCAGTTGGACGGGAAGCGCAACGTGGCAATCGGGCGGTTGTCGCTGTGGCCGGTAACACGCACCTGGCCCTTGACCTTGCGGATGGCGTCAGCGATGCGCAGCATCAACGGCTGGTAGTTGTCGACGATGCTCGCGCTGGCCGAGGCGAACAGCTCGTCACCCTTGATCGTCACCACGGAGCGGTCGACCTTGTCCTCCACCGCAACGCGACCGGCCTTGATGTCTTCGGCCAGAAAGCCCGCCAGGCGCGGCCGTTCGATGACTTTGGGCTGCGCCACCGGACGGTCGATGGCCTGCACCGGGATCTCGCCCAGGGCGTGGATATTCTTGAACACCGGCTCCGCGTCCGAGGCCAGCTTCAGGCGCAAGCCGAACAGCAACGCCAGCAGCAGCGCCAAGCCAATGGCCACGGCGATCCACGGCGGCATGAACTGCGCCAGGCGATCGCGCGCCACGGTCACGCCGCGCCAGTGCGGCGACAGCTCGCGCTCATGCTCACCACGGGCACTGCGAATCGCTGCGGCGGTGCGCTCACGTAGCGCTTCGAGCTGGCTGCGACCGTCGTTCATCACGCGGTAGCGACCTTCGAAACCCAGACACAGACACAAGTACAGCAGCTCCAGCAGGTACAGACGTTCCCGTGGGCTTTGCAGGCAATGGTCGAGCAACTGAAAGACCTTTTCGCCGCCCCAGGCTTCGTTGTGCACGGTGATCAGCAGGCTCTGTTTACCCCAGTCACTGGTGCTGCCCCACGGCGTGCTGAGCACGGCTTCATCGAGGGCGGTGCACAGCGCGTAACGCGCCAGCAGCACTTCGTTGCGCGGGATACCGGCGGCTTCGGCGCGCTCTTCGAACTGGCGCAGGTAGGCCAGCAACTGCGCGCGCAGGCTGGCCGGTGCCGGGTGGGCGATGGTGTTGCGCAGGCGCGTCAGCAGCGCCAACAGCGGGCCGGCAGCACTTTCCAGCGGGTTGAGGCCCTGGCTTTTGCCGGTGAGAATCGGCGCCGCCGGCATTGCCAACGGGGCAGGCTCGGCACGCGCAGGTTCCGGCGCGCGACCACCCGGGCGCGGCATGAACTGGGTGCGGTCATCGTCATTGGGATGCATCGCGGTTTATCCTCGAATCGCCCAGAAGGCCAGGTTCAAGCCCGGGAACTGCCCGGCGATATGGAAGGCGAACCCACCGGAATTACCCAGTTGCTGCCAGTGTTCGCTGCCACGGTCCAGCTCGTAGTAGGTGGAGCCTGCGTGGTACGGCAGTTGGCGCGGCGCCACCGGCAAGGGCAGCAGGCCGATACCCGGCAGTTGCAGGTTGACCAGGTCGCGGATGTGCTCCACCGAACCGACCTTGCTCTGCTGGCCGAAGCGCGCGCGCAGGGTTTCGCCGGGTACATCGGCACGCACCACGAGGATGAAGCTGGCACTGTCGAGCAGGGTCTTGTCCGCCAGCATGGCAACGTGCACGCCGTAGGCTTTCTCGACAATCGGGATCGGTGTGGCCTTGCTGTCGATCAGCATCGACAGCGCTTCACGTAGCGCCGCCATCACCGGAGCGAAGCTCAGGGCCAGGTCGTCGTGCTGGTAGTGCGGGTATTCCTGGGGGCGTCGACCCGAGGTGGCAAAGGTGGAGAACTCACCGGCCAGACTCACCAGTTCGCTGAAGAACCGCTCCGGGTGCAGCGGGCTCAGTTGGGTCAGGTGCTGGATCAGCGGCTGCGCACGGTTGACCAGTTGCAGCAGCATGAAATCGGCAATCTCCGAGGCGCCGCCAGCGCCCGAAGCCACCACGCGACCGGCCAGGGCTTCGCCGCGCTGGTGCAGCAGGCCGAGCAATTCACTGCGAAACGCGCTCAGCGGTTTGCTGGCGGCCACGTCCAGCACCGGCGGGATGTAGGTGTCGTCGAGCACCAAGGCGCGGTCGGCGCGTTTTTCCTTGATGCGCACCAGGCCCACGGCGGCGTAGTCGCTGATGCCATCTTCGGCGATGAGCAGGCGCAAGGCACGCGCGCCCACGGCCACGGGTGTGCGGTTTTCGAACGGTGCGTTATCGTCGCGCACTTCGCGCACCTGGCTCACGTAACGCGCTGCTTCCAGCGCTTCGCCGGCCTCTACCGTGTCCCGCGCACCGGCACGCTTGAGCGGCAAGGCCAGGTACACCAGGCCGTCGCGCAGGTTGTCGTCGATGTTCAGCGGGCTTGGCGCCAGGTCATCCTGAGGAATATTGAACGGCGTGCCATCGGGCAACAGGCCCCGCGCCGAGACAATCGCCAGCTTGCCCTGGGCCAGCAGGCCCTGGTCGATCAGCAGCTCGGAAAAGCCCCAGGCGCCGGCAGACAGCGGGCGGCTGCGAGCATCAATCAGGTTCTCGAGGTAACGGTCATGCTGCTGGAAGTGCTGCGTTCCGATGAACATGCCTTCCGACCAGACCACGCGATTGTTCCAGGACATGGGAGCTCCGATGATTTCTTATTGGGCAGGGCTGGAGGGGGAGCCACGACGTCGGCGCGCACGGCACGTACATCGAGGCTGATCTGGTGTTCGGTGTTCTGGCGCGGCGGCACGTTGATCACCGTGCGCCATTGCGCGCGATCCAGTTCGCGATAGCCCACCAGCAGGCCAACCTGGCGCGTGGCGGGGTCGAGGGGGCGCCGGATGCTCAGTTGCTGGCCGGGCTGTACCATCACTTCGTCCTGGTCCAGCAGGTCGAGGCCGAGGGTGGACTGCGCGCGGTCGGCCAGGGCGAAGTAGTCTGCGCGGGCGAAGGTGGCGGCGTTTTTCAGTTCGAAAATGCGCACCCGTACCGGCGCGGCCTGGCCATTGGCGCCGGGGTTGAGCCCGGCAATGGCGTGAAAATGCAGCGTGATGGCGGCGCTGTTCGCGTCGGCGTCAGCCGCGCTTTCGGGCCTGGCCGCATCCTTCGCACACGCCGTCAGCAGCAGCGCGGTGGCGGCTGCGAGTAAAAACCTGAAAATCATCCTGTGTCCTCAATGACGTACTTGGCTATCCGTTGAATCCTGGGTCGCGTCGGGGTCAGCGACGCTGTCGTGCACTGTGCTCCTCGTAGGCCCGGCTGAACTCGCGGCCGAACAGGTCCTGGAAATCTTCCTGGGCCTCGCGGGAAATATTGCTGTAGAGCTCGGTGAACTGCTGCCAGTACTGGGCCTGACGCGAACCATTGAAAAGACTCGACAGCCCGCCGGGCTTGCCCATGCGCTCTTCCAGCTGCGCCGGTTCAAAGCGCGCCAGCAAGTGCTTGAGCGCCGCTTCCACGCCGGCCATCACCGCCAGCTGGTGCGCGCGCAGGTCATCGAAACTCTCGCGCACGGCCACATCCGGCGCCATGAACGCCTGGTTGCCATGACGCAGCAACAGCAGTAACGCTTCGTCGGCATTCGGGGCGAATTTCAACGGATTGTTTTCGGCGGGCTGGATCATGGTCTGCTGCATGCGGAACTCGCCCTTGAGGCTGGCGCGGGCACGCAACACATCTATCAGGCCCTCGACCATCAGCCGGTAGCTGCGGCCGATGCTCTCCATCTGGGCGCTGGCGGCGGCGTTGTCCAGGCGCAGCGCGTCAAGGCCGGCACCGCGCAGGAAGGCTTGCAAAAGGTCGGGCTGGGGCGGAGTTTCGGCCACGGGGAGCACAGGCTCGACCACAGGTGGCGCGGTGATAATGGGTGCGGGGGGCGGCGCGTCGCCAAGCAGGTCCCAGTCTTCGGGAATCACTGCAGCCGACGCTCCAGGCGGTTCGACAAGCGACGCGACGACGGGCGCGGGTGGGCGGAAATCGTGTTGCTCGGACGGCACATGATCGGCCACGGTCGGCGGCGGTACGGCGGCGGGGGCGAGAAAGTCGAACAGGTCCGGCAGGGTGTCCATCGACGAGGCGCCCTGGAACTGCGGTGCAATCGCAGGCGTGGCCTTGGGCGTGTTCGCAACAGCGCCCATCAGCGCCTCGAAGCTGTTCGGCGAGTCACCGGCAAAGGCTTGGCTATCAATGGCTTGCACATTGAAATCGATGCGCGCCTGGATTTCGTAATCACCAATACGGATCAACTCGCCGTCCTGTAACGGCTCGCTGTTACCGCGCCGCATACGAATGCCGGCGTTAACCAATTCAACACCGTTGGTGCTGTTATCGGTTAAATAGTAACGGCCATCCTTGTATTGAATAACGCAATGTTGTGAGGAGACCAGGCGCTCTGGATCAGGCAATACCCAGTCATTTTCCGAACTGCGGCCGATCGCCATCGAGCCCTGATTAATGGACTTTTCGGGGCATTGCCCAGGGGTGATCTTGTGATAACTAGTGATAGTCAAACACAGCGACATCTTGCCTCCTTGCTGATACTTCGCCGCGCAGGCGATTCCCGGGACAACGTTTCCCGAGATTCCCCTTCAGGTCGCGCAACCGAGCTTCGAAACCTGCTTTTGTCAGCATGATCGCTGATCTTAACCGGGCTCTGTGACAAAAATCCTGCGGGGGTGCTTCACTCGACCCGCCAGTCGCACAAGTTGTTAAGCACCGCACATCTGTCACAGAGGGCGAATAGCTTACCTTGACAAGGCGTAACTACTACACCAAAAATGCACAACTTCTTGCATAGACGTGATGTCACATTAGTGGCATGCGATTTATATGACAAAGAAACCATGCAAAGTTCCTCGCGCAACTAATGCATGAATTGCTCGCCCTCCAGCGGGCTGATAGGGAGATCAATTTCAGTGGATGTGCCGTTGCTGCTCACCGCCGTTTCCGCGAACTCGCCATGTGGCGAAGACATGGAATATGACGCGCAATTTCTCCAACTGGAACGTGATGCCAAGGGCCAGCCCGAGCGCAGCATGGGCGACTCCATCCTGCCCGCCGAACCCCCGGAGTGGCGCAGCATCCAGCAGCAAAGCCTCGACTTGCTGCAGCGCAGCAAAGACCTGCGCATCACCCACTTTCTGCTGCAAAGCGCCCTCGCCCTCCAGGGTGTCGCGGGGCTGGCCGACGTCCTCACGCTGATCGATGCGCTGCTGCGCCAATACTGGGCCGAGCTGCACCCGCGCCTGGATGCCGACGACGACAACGACCCGACCGTGCGCATCAACGCCCTCTCCGGCCTGGCCAGCGACACCACCGTCCGCCTGCTGCGCGAAAGCATCCTCACGCGCTCACGCACCTTCGGCCCGGTGACCCTGCGCGCCGCGCTCAATGCCAGCGGCCTGCTGAGCTTCCCCGATGAGCAACTCGGCGCGCAGCAACTCAACGCTGCGTTCCTCGACAGCGATCCCGACCAGCTGCAAGCCACCCGCGACGCCCTGAGCGCGGCGCGTGCCGCCTGCGAAGCCATCGAACAACAGGTCAACGATCAGGTCGGTTCCGCCCAGGGCGTGGACCTCAGCGCCTTGAAGCTGCCGCTCAAACAGGCGTTGCACCTGCTCAATCAAGCGGTGCCCGGCACCGACAGCAGCCGCGAACCCGAGGCCGTCAGTGACGACAGTGCCCCCTCGGTCGACTTCGCCGCAGCCCCGGCCGCACCGCGTCCGGCTGGCGATATCGCCAGCCGCGATGACGTGCTGCGCAGCCTCGACAAGATCCTTGCGTATTACACCCGGCACGAGCCTTCGAGCCCGCTGCCGGTGCTGTTGAATCGCGCAAAGAATCTGGTGCACGCCGATTTCGCGGCCATCGTGCGCAATCTGATTCCCGACGGCATGTCCCAATTTGAAAACCTGCGCGGCCCGGACGGCGAGTAAGCCGCTTGACTGAGCAGTAACAACACCGTCGCTCAAGCGACCAGGAGCAGCAACGTGGCGAAGCAAAGTTCTCAGAAGTTCATCGCGCGCAACCGCGCGCCTCGGGTGCAGATCGAGTACGACGTCGAGCTTTACGGCGCCGAAAAAAAGGTCCAGCTGCCCTTCGTGATGGGCGTGATGGCCGACCTCGCCGGCAAGCCTGCCGAGCCTCTGGCGGCGGTCGCCGACCGCAAGTTCCTTGAAGTGGACGTCGACAACTTCGACTCGCGCCTCAAGGCCATGCAGCCGCGCGTAGCGTTCCATGTCCCCAACGAACTGACCGGCGAAGGCAACCTGAGCCTGGACATCACCTTCGAAAGCATGGACGACTTCAGCCCCGCCGCCGTGGCGCGCAAGGTCGACTCGCTGAACCAGCTGCTCGAAGCGCGCACCCAACTGGCCAACCTGCTGACCTACATGGACGGCAAGACTGGCGCTGAAGAAATCATCATGAAGGCGATCAAGGACCCGGCACTGCTCCAGGCACTTGCCAGCGCGCCGAAGCCTGTAGGGGATCAGTAATCATGACCGACACTACCGTTCGCGAAGGCGCGCTCAACCTGGGCGCCACCGAAGAAACCAGCGAGTTCGCATCCCTGCTGATGCAGGAATTCAAGCCCAAGACCGAGCGTGCCCGCGAAGCCGTGGAAACCGCCGTGCGCACCCTGGCCGAACAGGCTCTGGCGCAAACCGATCTGGTGTCCAACGACGCGATCAAGTCGATCGAATCGATCATCGCCGCCATCGACGCCAAGCTCACCGCCCAGGTCAACCAGATCATTCACCACCAGGACTTCCAGCAACTGGAAAGCGCCTGGCGTGGTCTGCACTACCTGGTCAACAACACCGAGAGCGATGAGCAGCTGAAGATTCGCGTGCTCAACATCTCCAAGCCCGAACTGCACAAGACCTTGAAGAAATTCAAGGGCACCGCGTGGGACCAGAGTCCGATCTTCAAGAAGATGTACGAAGAGGAATACGGTCAGTTCGGCGGCGAACCTTATGGCTGCCTGGTGGGCGACTACTACTTCGACCAGTCGCCACCGGACGTGGAGCTGCTGGGCGAGCTGTCGAAAGTCTGTGCCGCCATGCACTCTCCGTTCATCGCTGCGGCCTCGCCGACCGTGATGGGCATGGGCTCGTGGCAGGAGCTGTCGAACCCGCGCGACCTGACCAAGATCTTCACCACCCCGGAATACGCCGGCTGGCGCTCGCTGCGTGAATCGGAAGACTCGCGCTACATCGGCCTGACCATGCCGCGCTTCCTCGCGCGCCTGCCGTACGGCGCCAAGACCGACCCGGTGGAGGCCTTCGCCTTCGAAGAAAACACCGACGGCGCCGACAGCTCCAAGTACACCTGGGCCAACGCCGCGTACGCGATGGCGGTGAACATCAACCGTTCGTTCAAACACTACGGCTGGTGCTCGCGCATCCGTGGCATCGAGTCCGGCGGCGAAGTGGAAAACCTGCCGGCGCACACGTTCCCGACCGACGATGGTGGCGTGGACATGAAGTGCCCGACCGAAATCGCCATCAGCGACCGCCGTGAAGCGGAACTGGCCAAAAACGGTTTCATGCCGCTGCTGCACAAGAAAAATACCGACTTCGCCGCGTTCATCGGCGCCCAGTCGCTGCAAAAACCAGCCGAATACGACGACCCGGACGCCACTGCCAACGCCAACCTGGCCGCGCGCCTGCCGTACCTGTTCGCCACCTGCCGTTTCGCGCACTACTTGAAGTGCATCGTGCGCGACAAGGTCGGCTCCTTCAAAGAGAAGGACGAGATGCAGCGCTGGTTGCAGGACTGGATCCTCAACTACGTCGACGGCGACCCTGCGCACTCCACCGAAACCACCAAGGCCCAGCACCCGTTGGCTGCCGCCGAAGTGATCGTGGAAGACGTCGAGGGCAACCCGGGTTACTACAACTCCAGGTTCTACCTGCGCCCGCACTACCAGCTTGAAGGGCTGACGGTGTCGTTGCGTCTGGTCTCGAAGCTGCCTTCGGCGAAAAGCGCCTGATCCAACGTTGAGCTAGCTCTTCTGTGGGAGGGGCTTGCTCCCGATGGCATCACCTCGATCGGCCTGACAGACCGAGTTGCCTGCATCGGGGCAAGCCCCCTCCCACAGAGAAGCACTGCCCCTTTCGGGGCATAACAAATTCAGTGGCCTGGGCCACACAGGGAGAAAACATGGCTGTTGATATTTTCATCAAGATTGGCGACATCAAGGGCGAGTCCATGGACAAGGCCCACAAGGACGAAATCGACGTGCTGAACTGGAGCTGGGGCATGGCCCAGTCCGGCAACATGCACGTGGGCGGTGGCGGCGGCGCCGGCAAGGTGAATATCCAGGACCTGTCGCTGACCAAGTACGTCGACAAGGCGTCGCCCAACCTGATGATGCACTGCGCCAGCGGCAAGCACATCGACAAGGTCAAGCTGACCGTGCGCAAGACCGGTGGCGAGAGCCAGGTTGAGTACATGGTGATCAACCTGGAAGAAGTGCTGGTCACGTCCCTGAGCACCGGCGGTTCGGGCAGCGATGATCGCCTGACCGAAAACGTCACGCTGAACTTCGCCCAGGTGCTGGTCGACTACCAGCCGCAGAAAGCCGACGGCACCAAAGACGGCGGCCCGATCAAGTTTGGCTGGAACATCCGGTCCAACACCAAGCGTTGATAAAACACACCCCCGTCGTTACGCGCCGGGGGTTTTGGTGCTTGCTCGCATTCGACCTTTTCCTCTTCGGTATCTGAGTCATGGCCAAACCGTCGTTTATCAATTTGTGGAACAGCTACCCCACCGTCAAAAACCCTTGCGACCAACCGTGGGGCAATCAGTGCGCTATCCGTATGAGCGTCGCGCTCAATGGCGAGCTGAATATCAAGGTCAATAAATCGACCTATACCGACCCAAAATGCAAACACGACCATGCTCGCGGTGCTGAATCCCTGGCCAATTGGCTCTGGCGTCATCACTTGGGCCGTCCAACCATTCTCAGTGGCAGTGCGGCCGACCGGCTGACGCTGAATCAAAAAACCGGAATTGTTTTCTTCAAGGATTGCTTTGCACGTGCCGGCGAACCCGAGAGCGAGCGTACAGGTGACCATATCGACCTGTGGAACCGAGGCCGAACCAAAGGCTTTTTCGATGGCGACTTTCTCTCCAAACAGGTCTGGTTCTGGGAATTGCAATGATCGCTAAAACGTTAAAATCAATGCTGTTCGCCAACCTGTTGATCAGCTTGAGCGCGTGCGCCGAGCCCGCTCTGAACCCGCTCGACGCACCTGCTCGCACGCAGGGGGTATTCGCCGGTCAGGCCATCCAGCTCGTGGACGCCAAGGGTCAATGTGCGGTGCTCAAGCCCGACCAGACTCATCTGGCACTGGGAATGGAATGGCCCTGCTACTTCAACCTGAATCCAAAAGGTGAATTACGGGTAGAGACGTTCAGGGGTGTGCCGATTTTTCTGGTCGAGCGTAGCGTGCCAGAGCCTCCACCGAGCCGAGACTGCCTGACCCAATCCCAGGCCGTACGCTTGATCAACGGTCGCCTGGAAGCATCAACGGTCAACCCAAGCGCCATGTGCGGCTATGGTCAGGAAGACCAGAAAATGTTTACGGCCCTCTTCCGGTGGTAACCGAAATCGCTTCCCGCGACCGTCTGCAACCGTCCCTGCTGGACCGGCTGACCGACGATGACCCGACCAACCCCAAGGAGAGCGCCGACAGACGCGTGCTGTCCCTGAGCCAATTGAAAGCCTCGGTGCTGCGCGACCTGGCGTGGCTGCTCAACACCACTTCGCTGCTTGATGCCGATGCCACCCTGCACACACCGGCCGGCACTTCCGTGGTCAATTACGGCCTGCCGGCGCTGGCGGGCAACAGCGTTTCCAGTGTCGACATCAAGGCGCTCGAAGCGTTGATCTACCAGGCCATCGCCACCTTCGAACCGCGTATCCTGCGTCACACCTTGCGGGTCAAGGCCCGTGTCGGCCAGGACGAGATGAATCACAACGCCCTGAGTTTCGAGATCGAAGGCGACCTGTGGGCGCAGCCGGTGCCGTTGCGCCTGCTGCTGCAAACCGACCTCGATCTTGAGTCCGGCCATGTACGCGTGGTCAACGCCGACCAGCGGAGACGCCCATGAACCCGCGCCTGCTGGAGCTGTACAACCAGGAACTGCACCACGTGCGCGAAAGCGCCGCCGAGTTCGCCCGGGAATACCCGAAGATCGCCAGTCGGCTGACGTTGTCCGGTATGGACTGCGCCGACCCGTACGTCGAACGCCTGCTCGAAGGTTTTGCCTACCTCACGGCCCGCGTGCAGCTCAAGCTCGACGCCGAGTACCCGACCTTCACCCACAACCTGCTGGAAATCGCCTACCCGCACTATCTGGCGCCAACGCCGTCGATGACCGTGGTGCAGCTGCAGACCGACCCCGACGAAGGCTCTCTGGCCAGCGGCTTTCCCCTGCCCCGCGACACCGTATTGCGCGCCGCACTGGGCCGCGAAACCCAGACCTGCTGCGAGTACCGCACTGCGCACCCGGTGACGTTGTGGCCGCTGCAGGTGAGCAACGCCGAGTACTTCGGCAACCCCGCCGCCGTGCTCGGCCGCCTGGCTGCCAGCGAGCCGAAAGCCAAGGCCGGCCTGCGCCTGACCCTGCGCACCGGCGCCGAACTGCCGTTCAACAGCCTCGATCTGGACAACCTGCCGCTGTACCTCAGCGGTGCCGACGAGCAACCGTTCCGCCTCTACGAACAATTGCTCGGCAATGCCTGCGCCGTGTTTGCGCGCAAGCCGGGTGGCGACTGGGTCGAGCGCCTGCCCAAAGACGCGCTGCGCTCGCGAGGCTTTGACGATGCCGACGCGGCAATGCCGGTGGTGGCGCGTGCGTTTCAGGGCTATCGCCTGCTGCAGGAATATTTCGCCCTGCCCCATCGCTTTCTGTTCGTCGAGTTCGCCGAACTGAGCCGCGCGGTCAAACGCTGCGACGGCCAGGAGCTGGAGCTGATCGTGCTGTTCGACCGCCACGAGCCGAGCCTGGAAGGCAGTGTCGGTGCGGCGCAGTTCCTGCCGTTCTGTACGCCGGCGATCAACCTGTTCCCCAAGCGCGTGGACCGTATCCATTTGTCCGACCGCGTCAACGAACACCATGTGATCGCCGACCGCACCCGGCCAATGGACTTCGAGATTCACTCCTTGAGCGGCATCACCGGCCACGGTACCGGGCCGGAGCAACCGTTCCTGCCGTTTTACGCGGTGCGCGATCCGTCGCGTTACGGCCGTGATCAGGCGTACTACACCGTGCGCCGCGAGCCCCGTGTATTGTCCAGCGACCAGCGCCGCAACGGCCCGCGCTCCACCTACGTGGGCAGCGAAACCTTCGTCAGCCTGGTGGACAGCCGTCAGGCGCCTTATGGCCACGACTTGCGTCAACTGGGCGTGACCGCGCTGTGCACCAACCGCGACCTGCCGCTGTTCATGAGCGTGGGCAACGGCAAGACCGATTTCACCTTGGCCGACAGCGCGCCGGTGTTGGCCGTGCGTTGTGTGGCTGGGCCGAGCCGTCCGCGCGCCAGCCACGCCCACGACGCCAAGGCGTGGCGGCTGATCAGCCAGCTGTCGCTCAACTATTTGTCCCTGAGCGAGCAAGGCCAGGGCGCCGGCGCCTTGCGCGAACTCCTGCGCCTGTATGGCGACAGCAACGACGCCGCCCTGCCATTGCAGATCGAAGGCCTGCGCGAGGTCAGCAGCAAAGCCGTGACCCGGCGCTTGCCGATGCCCGGCCCGATTGTGTTCGGGCGCGGCCTGGAGATCACCCTGGAATTCGATGAGAACGCGTTTCGCGGCACCGGCGTGTTCCTGCTCGGTGCGGTGCTCGAACGCTTCCTGGCACGCTACGTGTCGATCAACAGTTTTACCGAGACGGTGATCCGTACCACCGAACGCGGCGAGATCATGCGATGGAAAGCCACGCCCGGACGGCGTCCGACCCTGTGAGTACCCTGGAGGCGATGCACCAGGCGCCCTGGGAATATGACTTCTTCCAGGCGCTGCGGCGTATCGAGTGCGAATCGCCGGACCTGCCGCGCCTGGGCCATTCCCTGCGCCTGGCGGACGACCCGCTGCGCCTCGGGCAACAGGCCGATTGCACCTTCGCCCCGGCCACTTTGGCTTCGGTCGACCCCGGCGGCGAGGGCAAACCGGCGCGGCTCGAACAGTTCTTCTTTGGCCTCGGCGGCCCCAACGGCCCGCTGCCGCTGCACATCACCGAGTACGTGCGCGAGCGTCAGCGCAACAACGCCGACAGCACCAGCAAGCAGTTCCTGGATGTGTTCCATCATCGTCTGCTGAGCCTGTTTTACCGGGCCTGGGCCGAGGCGCGGCCGACGGTCAGCCACGACCGCCCGGACGATGACTACTGGTCCGCGCGCCTGGCGGCGTTAAGCGGACGAGGCATGCCGAGCCTGTTGAATCAGGGGCTGATCCCCGACACGGCGAAGCTGCATTACAGCGGCCACCTGTCAGCGCAAACCCGCTACCCGGACGGCTTGAAAGCCATCCTCAGCGAGTACTTCGGCCTGCCGGTGGAAATCGAGGAATACGTCGGCCAATGGCTGGAACTGCCCGAACGCAGCCGCGTGGGTGTCAGCGCCAACCAGTTGGGCGTGGATTTCTGCCTGGGCAGCCATGTGTGGGACCGTCAGCATAAATTCCGCATCCGCCTGGGCCCGCTCACGCTCCAGGACTACATGGGCATGCTGCCAGGCGGTCAGCCGTTCAACGAGCTGGTGGCGTGGGTGGCCGAGTACCTGGGCCATGAACTGGATTGGGACCTGAACCTGATTCTGCAACAACCCGAAGTCCCGGCGCTGCAACTCAACGGCCAGTTCCGCCTGGGCTTCAACACCTGGCTCGGCCAACCCGAGCGGGACGCCAACGACCTAATCCTGGCCCGGCATTACGCCGATCACGCCACCACCTCAAGGAATCCAGAGCATGGGTGAAATCAGTCGCGCCGCACTGTTCGGCAAACTCAACAGCGTGGCCTACAAGGCCATCGAAGCCGCCACCGTGTTCTGCAAGCTGCGGGGCAACCCCTATGTGGAACTGGCCCACTGGTTCCACCAGTTGCTGCAACTGCAGGACTCGGACCTGCACCGCATCATCCGCCAGTTCAACGTGGAACCGGCGCGCCTGGCCCGTGACCTCACCGAAGCCCTGGACCGTCTGCCGCGCGGCTCGACGTCGATCACCGACCTGTCCTCTCACGTGGAAGAAGCCGTGGAGCGCGGCTGGGTGTACGGCAGCCTGATGTTTGGCGAAAGCCAGGTGCGTACCGGGTATCTGGTGCTCGGCATCTTGAAGACACCGAGCCTGCGTCACGCACTGCTGGGCTTGTCCGCCGAGTTCGACAAGATCAAACCCGAAGCCCTGAGCGAACGCTTTGACGAATACGTCGGCGACTCGCCGGAAAACGCCTTGAGCGCCAGCGACGGTTTCAATGCCGGCGTGCCCGGCGAAGCCAGTGGTGCCATGGCGCCCAGCGCGATGGGCAAGCAGGAAGCGCTCAAGCGCTTCACCGTCGACCTCACCGAACAGGCGCGCAGTGGCAAGCTCGACCCGATTGTTGGCCGTGATGAAGAGATCCGCCAACTGGTGGATATCCTTATGCGCCGGCGCCAGAACAACCCGATCCTCACCGGTGAAGCCGGCGTGGGCAAGACCGCCGTGGTCGAAGGATTTGCCCTGCGTATCGTCGCCGGTGACGTACCGCCAGCGCTCAAGGACGTGGAACTGCGCAGCCTCGATGTGGGCCTGCTGCAAGCCGGCGCCAGCATGAAAGGCGAGTTCGAACAGCGCCTGCGCCAGGTCATCGAAGACGTGCAAGCCTCGCCCAAGCCGATCATTCTGTTCATCGACGAAGCCCACACCCTGGTGGGTGCTGGTGGCGCCGCCGGTACCGGCGATGCGGCCAATCTGCTCAAGCCTGCGCTGGCCCGTGGCACCTTGCGTACCGTGGCCGCCACCACCTGGGCCGAGTACAAAAAGCACATCGAGAAAGACCCGGCCCTGACCCGCCGCTTCCAGGTGGTCCAGGTGGCCGAGCCGTCGGAAGACAAGGCGCTGCTGATGATGCGCGGCGTCGCATCGACCATGGAGAAACACCATCAGGTGCAGGTGCTCGATGAAGCCCTGGAAGCCTCGGTGAAGTTGTCGCATCGCTACATCCCTGCTCGCCAGTTGCCGGATAAATCCGTGAGCCTGCTGGACACTGCCTGCGCCCGCGTCGCCATCAGCCTGCACGCCGTGCCCGCCGAAGTGGACGACAGCCGCCGCCGTATCGAAGCGCTGGAAACCGAGCTGCAGATCATCGCCCGCGAACATGCCATCGGCATCGACATTGGTGCGCGCCAGAGCAACAGCGAAGCGCTGCTGATTGCCGAGCGCGAGCGCCTGGCGACGCTGGAAAGCCGCTGGTCCGAAGAGAAGGCACTGGTAGACGAGTTACTCGCCACCCGCGCGACCTTGCGCGAAAAAGCCGGTGTGGTGGACAGCGGCAACGACCAATTGCGCGCGCAACTGATCGACCTGCAACAGCGCCTGACCGCACTGCAAGGCGAAACCCCGCTGATTCTGCCGACCGTGGATTATCAGGCCGTGGCCTCGGTGGTCGCCGACTGGACCGGCATCCCGGTGGGCCGCATGGCGCGCAACGAACTGGAGACGGTGCTCAACCTCGACCAGCACCTGAAGAAACGCATCATTGGCCAGGACCATGCGCTGCAGATGATCGCCAAACGCATCCAGACGTCTCGCGCCGGCCTCGACAACCCGAGCAAGCCGATTGGCGTGTTCATGCTCGCCGGCACCTCTGGCGTGGGCAAGACCGAAACCGCCCTGGCCCTGGCTGAAGCCATGTACGGCGGCGAGCAGAACGTGATCACCATCAACATGAGCGAGTTCCAGGAAGCCCACACGGTGTCGACGCTCAAGGGCGCGC
Source organism: Pseudomonas trivialis (assembly GCF_036864995.1). Taxonomy (NCBI): domain Bacteria; kingdom Pseudomonadati; phylum Pseudomonadota; class Gammaproteobacteria; order Pseudomonadales; family Pseudomonadaceae; genus Pseudomonas; species Pseudomonas trivialis. Next base: position 5,359,976 of record NZ_CP142151.1, read on the forward strand.
CGCCGGGCTATATCGGCTACGGCGAAGGCGGCGTGCTGACCGAAGCGGTGCGGCGCAAACCCTACAGCGTGGTGCTGCTGGACGAGGTGGAAAAAGCCCACCCGGACGTGCATGAGATCTTCTTCCAGGTGTTCGACAAGGGCGTGATGGAGGATGGCGAAGGCCGCGTGATCGACTTCAAGAACACCCTGATCCTGCTGACCACCAACGCCGGCACCGAGCTGATTTCCCAGGTATGCAAGGACCCGGCGAACATCCCCGAGCCTGAGGAAATCGCCAAGGCCCTGCGCCAGCCGCTGCTGGAGATTTTCCCGCCAGCGCTGCTGGGCCGGCTGGTGACCATTCCTTACTACCCGCTGAGCGACGAGATGCTCAAGGCGATCACCCGCCTGCAACTGAACCGTATCAAGAAGCGTGTGGAGAATACCCACAAGGTCGCCTTCGACTACGACGACGCGGTGGTCGACCTGATCGTGTCGCGCTGCACCGAAACCGAAAGCGGCGGGCGCATGATCGACACTATCCTCACCAATACGTTGCTGCCGGACATGAGCCGTGAGTTCCTCACGCGCATGCTTGAAGGCAAGGCGCTGGCGGGGGTGCGGATCAGCAGTCGGGATAACGAATTGCACTATCAGTTTGGCTGACAGAGTGCGGTTAAAACTGTGGGAGGGGGCTTGCTCCCGATAGCGGTGAATCAGTCACTCCATGTATCAACTGACGCACTGCAATCGGGAGCAAGCCCCCTCCCACATTTGATCCGGTTTCTTCAGTTATTCAGTTATTACAGGACAACCGATGCTATTCAACCAAGCCTCACGCCTGGCCCGGATCACCAGCCCCCTCGGGCAGGATGTGCTGCTGCTCAATGAAATGGGCGGCGGTGAAGAGCTGGGAAGGCTGTTCAACTATGAGCTGCAACTGACGTCACTGGACGCCAACATCGACCTCAACCAGTTGCTCGGCAAACCGATGAGCGTGGGCGTGCAACTGGCGGACGGCGGTGAGCGGCACTTCCACGGCATCGTCGCGCGCTGCAGCCAGAACATCGACCAGGGCCAGTTCGCCAGTTACCAGGTGACGTTGCGTCCATGGTTCTGGCTGCTGAGCCGAACCTCGGACTGCCGGATTTTCCAGAACCTGAGCATCCCGCAGATCATCAAGCAGGTGTTTCGCGACCTGGGCTTTTCCGACTTCGAAGACGCCCTGAGCCGGCCGTACCGCGAGTGGGAATACTGCGTGCAGTACCGCGAGACCAGCTTTGATTTCGTCAGCCGCCTGATGGAACAGGAAGGGATCTACTACTTCTTCCGCCATGAACAGGACCGCCACGTGCTGGTGCTGGCCGACGCCTATGGCGCCCACACCACGGTGCCCGGCTACGCATCGATTCCGTACTACCCCAAAGACGAGCAGCAGCGCGAGCGCGACCACATGCACAACTGGCACCTCGCCCAGGAAGTGCAGCCGGGCTCGCTGGAGCTTAACGACTACGACTTCCAGCGCCCCAGCGCCAGCATCGACGTGCGTTCGGCCATGCCGCGCCCGCACGCCGCCGGCGACTACCCGTTGTACGACTACCCCGGCACTTACGTGCAAAGCGCCGATGGCGAACACTACGCGCGCACCCGCATCGAGGCGCTGCAAACCCTGCATGAGCAGATCGAGTTCGCCGGCAATGCCCGTGGCCTGGGTTCAGGCCATCTGTTCAGCCTCACCGGCTTCAGCCGTCAGGACCAGAACCGCGAATACCTGATCGTCGGCTGCCGCTATTACATCACCCAGGAAAGCCTGGAAAGCGGCGGCGGCTCGGGTTCGGCGCAATTCGAAAGCAGCCTGACCTGCATCGCTGCCCAGCAAAGCTTCCGCCCGCTGGCCAACACCCATCGGCCCATCGTCAAAGGCCCGCAGACGGCGCTGGTGGTCGGCCCCAAGGGCGAGGAAATCTGGACCGACCAGTACGGCCGCGTGAAGGTGCATTTTTACTGGGACCGTCACGACCAGTCCAACGAGAACAGCTCGTGCTGGATTCGTGTGTCGCAGTCCTGGGCCGGCAAAAACTGGGGCTCGATGCAGATTCCACGCATCGGCCAGGAAGTGATCGTGAGCTTTCTGGAAGGTGACCCGGACCGCCCGATCATCACCGGGCGGGTGTACAACGCCGAGCAGACGGTGCCTTACGACCTGCCGGAGAATGCCACCCAGAGCGGCATGAAAAGCCGTTCGAGCAAGGGCGGCACGCCGGCCAACTTCAATGAAATCCGCATGGAGGACAAGAAGGGGCTGGAGCAGTTGTATATCCATGCCGAAAGGAACCAGGACATCGTGGTGGAGGTGGATGAAAGCCATTCGGTGGGGCATGACCGCAATAAAAGCATCGGGCACAACGAGACGGTGACCATCGGCAACAACCGACTGCGCATCGTCAAGCAGGAAGACATCCTCTCGGTGGGCCAGAGAAAGACCGACAGCATCAGCCAGAGCTACGTGATCGAAGTGGGCGAAAACCTGCGCCTGGTCTGCGGCGAAAGCGTCCTGGAGTTGAACGCCAGCGGGCAGATCAACCTCACCGGCGTGCAAATCAGCTTCTACGCCAGCGGCGACGCCGAGTTCAACACCGGCGGCGTGCTGCACCTGAACAACGGCGGCGGCGCCGGCGCAACACCTGATGGTCAGGGCGTTAAAGCCGCTATCGATGCCAATATCAAAGCCGCCTTCCCCGCCCCCAAAAGCTCCTGACGAGACTGCTTGCCATGACGTACCGCATCAACGAATTCCAGTTTCAATTGCCGGCCGCCGAGTTGCAGGACGCGACGATCAACATCCTCAAATTCCCCGAGCTGGGCACCTCCCTGATCGTCAGCCGCAGTTTGCTGGCCGATGGCGAAACCTTGCACAGCAACTTCAACGACCAGCTCCAGCGCCTGGAAAAGCAAGTGCAGGATTTGCGTTATCAGCCGGGCGTCGACGTGCGCCTGGGTACGGCGCAGGAAGTCGAAGGCATCGAACTGCGCAGCCAGTTCAATAAGGGCAATGACAAGGTGTTCCAGTATCAACTGGCACTGGTGATTCCGGGCACGCGCAAGATGCTTGCCTTGAGTTATGTGAAGGCGGACGCGCTTGGGGATGCCGAGGCGGCGCATTGGGCATTGATAAAAAATTCGCTGTCGTTCGACGTGCCACAGTGACGAAACCTCTGGATGTCTGACGCTCTGCTATGGGCCGCACGGTTGGGGGATGGCTTGTCCCATACCTCAGTGATGGCCGATATCCTTGGCGGCGTGCTCGAAGTCGCCGCTAACGTGGCGATCACTGCGTTGGCCACGGCTGCCGTGGTAGCGGCCACCGGGATCACCGTCGCGACAGGTGGGCTTGGCGCGTGCGTATTGGGCGCCGTCGTCGGCGTTATTGTCGGCGTCGCCATGAGCAAGACCGGTGCTGACAAAGGGCTGAGCGCCATGTGCGAGGGTATCGGCAACGCGCTGTTCCCTCCCGCAGTGATGGCAACGATCATCAGCGGGTCGACAGATACCCTGATCAACTCAATACCTGCGGCGCGAGCTGCCGGGGTTATACCCTCCCACGTCGCCCCGGCGGGCACCGAAAACCAAGCGCCTGCCCCCGCGTCTGACGATGCAGAAGAACCAGGCTACCTGGATATGGCCAAAGGTTTTTTCTCCCAGATGTGGCGCCCCACTGTCGCCACCCCCGCACCAGGTGCCGTTCCCAAACCCCTGGATCTGGTGACCTGCACCAAACATCCACCGATGCCACCGCAGTTTCTTGCAGAAGGATCTGAAAAGGTTACGGTCAACGGCCAGCCGGCTGTGCGCAGCGGCGACCGCAGCACGTGTGATGCGACGGTTGTGTCAGCGGGACTTATTTCGCCAAACGTGACCATCGGCGGTGGTTCAGTGGTGGTACGCGAGATTCGCAGCGGCAAGACGCCGGGAGTGGGCCTGGCAGTGACCGCACTGATGATGCTCAAGGGTGGCAAGGGCAAATTTCTAAGTAATCTGCCCTGCATGCTGCTGGCGGGCGTCAACTCATTTGTCGTCAGTCAGGCCATGGGCGCCTTGGCCAATGCGGCCATGGGCTCATCCAACCCGGTGCATGCCAGCACCGGGGCCAAGGTACTGGGCGGCCCGCAAGAGCTGGACTTTGCCCTGCCCGGCATCATGCCGATCGATTGGCAGCGGTTCTACAACAGCCGGGACGAACGCCGCGATGGTCTGTTCGGGTGTGGCTGGAGCGTTTCCTACGAGGTCAGCGTCCAGCGTCTCCCCCACCCTGAGGGGGGTGAGCAACTGCTATACATCGACGAGCAGGGCCGGCGCATAAACATGGGGTTCATTCCCTTGGGCGGCGCGGTGTTCAGTGCTGACGAGGGGCTGAGCGTGCGACGCCACCTCAGTGGCCAACTGCTGATCGAAAGTGCTGATGGCTTGTATCGACTGTTTGAACCAGCGCCGCAGGAGACTTCGCTGCTACGCCTGAGCCAGCTGGGCGATCGCAATGACAACCGTATTTACCTGGACTATGACGACAACGGACGGCTGCGGCAGCTGCGAGACACCTTCGATCTGGTTAAGGTCGAACTGAATTACGACGCCACCTGGCCAAGCCGTGTCAGTCATATCGAGCGGCTGTACCCTGATCAGCGCCGTGAAGTACTGATGCATTACGCCTACGACAGCTGCGGCGACCTGGCAGCCGTGCGACAGTCCGACGGGCAGGTGAAACGCCGGTTTGCCTATGACTCCGGCCGGCGCATGACCGAGCATCAATTACCTACCGGGCTGCGCTGTTTCTACCAGTGGGCGTGGGTGGATGAGCGCGAATGGCGCGTGGTTCGGCACTGGACGGATAGCGGCGACACCTACAGATTCGACTATGAGCTGGACAACGGTATCACCCGTATCATCGACGGGTTGGAGCGCGTCAGCACCCGCCACTGGGATGCACGGCACCAGATCATCAAGTCCATCGATGCTCTGGGACGTACCTGGGCGTTCCAATGGAATGCTGAAAGCCAACTGCTGGGCGCGACCGACCCTAGCGGTGGGCAATACCAGTTCAGCTACGATGAAGCCGGTAATCTGAGCGAGACCACCGACCCGCTGGGGCGCAGTGAATCAACCCTTTGGCTGGAACATTGGGCGCTGCCGCTGGTGGAGACCGACGCCGCCGGCAACGCTTGGCAGTACCGGTATGACTCACGTGGCAATTGCATCGGCGAAACCGATCCGCTGGGCCACGTGACGACTTATCGTCACGACGCTCACGGACAAGTCCTGGAAATTATCGACGCGCGCGGTGCAAGCAAGAGCTTGCGCTGGACGCCTTTGGGTCAACTCAGCGAGCACACCGACTGTTCGGGCCTGACGACCCGCTTGAGTTACTGCAAGCGTGGGCTGCTGCTCAGCAGTACCGACGCCCTTGGCGAGCGCACGAGCTTCGCTTATGACGATCAGGGGCGGCTGACCAGCAAACAGTTGCCAGATGGCCGCAGTGAGCACTATCAGCGTGACGCCAGTGGGCAATTGGTCGGCTACAGCGACCCCGCCGGGCACACCACGCACTTCCAACACTCGCCAAGCGGACGGTTGCGCCAGCGTACGGACGCCCACGGCCGCCGTGTGGAGCTGAGTCATGATGCCTACGGTCGCCTGCTGAACCTGACCAACGAGAACGGCGAGCGCTATCGCTTCGACTGGGACGCCGGTGATCGACTGACCCTGGAGCAGCGCCTGGACGGCACACTCAAGCGCTATGCCTACGATCCGCTGGATAATGTCACTCGCGTGGAGACGGTTGCTTCACCTGGCGCCGAAGGCTCCATCACTCACGACCTGGAGCGAGACCCTGCCGGGCGACTGATCACGAAAACCACCGCAGACGGGCGCACAGAATATAGCTATGACGAACAGGATCAGGTCACAGCCATCCGCTTCACCGGCCATGACGGCGGGCAACAAAGCCTGGAGTTCGGGTATGACGCCCTCGGCCAGCTGATTCTTGAACAGAGTACCGGCGGCCGCCTGGAACACCACTACGACGAGCTGGGCAACCTGATACAGACGCAGCTTCCCGATGGACGCTGGCTCAACCGATTGCGCTACGGAAGCGGGCACCTGCATCAGATAAACCTGGATGGCCAGGTGATCAGTGATTTCGAGCGCGACCGGCTGCACCGCGAAGTGCTGCGTACCCAGGGACGTATCAGCACCCGCAGCGAATACGATCGTTGCGGTCGGATTCGTGTTCGCCAGCGTCGGCAACAGGGGCAGTCGGTACTGCTGCCAGCGGTACAAACCCGATACGGCTATGACACCAGCGATCAACTGGTGGAACGCGTCGCCAGCCAGCCAGGCGCAACGCACCGCCAACTTCTGCATTACGACGCTACCGGACGCATTCTCGCCAGCCAGGACAACCTTCAGGGCCAGCGGGAAGTCTTCGCCTTTGATCCAGCCGCCAATTTATTGGACGGCACGGGACGCGTGGCCCACAACCAGTTACTGAGCTATCGCGACAAGCGCTACCGTTACGATGGTTTTGGCCGGGTAGTTGAAAAACGCAGCGCTCGGCGCGGCTCCCAGCACTTGAGCTATGACGCTGAGCAACGCCTGGCCCAGGTACACAATGACGATGGTTCTGTGGTCAAGATGACTTACGACCCGCTCGGTCGACGCATCGCCAAGACCACCTTCGACCGCCAGGGTACGCAGCAGAGCCAGACCCGTTTCACTTGGGATGCGATGCAACTGCTGCAGGAGCACCAAGGCCCGCAGACCAGTCTCTATCTCTATGCCGATGAGGGTTATGAGCCCCTGGTCAGGATTGATGGTCTGGGTGACCAGAAAAAGGTGCGCTACTACCACAACGACCTCAACGGTCTGCCAGAGCAACTCTCGGAAAGCGACGGCCATAGGGTATGGAAGGCGAGTTACGAAGTCTGGGGCAATACCGTCGAGGAAGTACGCGAACCCTATTTCGTCGAAGAGCAGAACCTACGGTTCCAGGGCCAGTACCTGGACCGGGAGACTGGACTGCACTACAACACCCTGCGCTTTTATGACCCCGATATCGGGCGCTTCACCACGCCCGATCCAATTGGTCTGGCAGGCGGACTTAATCTCTACCAATACGCGCCCAACCCGGTGAGCTGGATCGACCCCTTGGGCCTGATGAAATGCTCAAGCCCACCCAAAGGCCGCAAGGTCAATCGCACGGTGTATCGATTCGAGGAGCCTGGACGCATCGGTACGACCTGGCAGGCACATAAGTGGAATGTGGAGTCCCGACACCGATACACGGCCAAGGGACTGGGTGGCGTGTATGGCGCCAACTCGCGCAAGACCGCATTGGGCGAAGTCACCCATTGGGGTGTGGACCTGTCCTCACGGGTACTGGTCAGCAAAAAGGTGCAGTTAAACAACGTGCTGGACCTGACGCGCGCCGACGTGCGCAAACAATTAGGTGTATCACTCAAAAGCATTACGGGTGACAAATACACCGAAACTCACCAGATCGGCAGTTGGGCGAAAGCCAATGGCTATGATGGGATTCTTGCCCCATCCGCGCGAAACCCGACCGGCAGCAACTTAATATCATTTGCAGGGTTCTGATCATGCCACTTGAAGATGAATACCCCGGCGATGCCGATTGGCAAAGTACGGTAGAGCTGTACAAGGAAGACTATCTCGACGAAGACGCACACACCCTTGCGCAAGCACTGGGCGGCGACCTGGACTTGGCCGTTGTGCTGCGTGGCAGGCGTGGGCTCAAGGAAGGGCTGTGGTGGATCGAGCGCAAAGTTCCTGCCCTCGACAATGTACGGCCTGTCGACTGCCTTGAGGATCCGCGGCTGATCAAGCGCCTGCGAACAGCTTTGATGAGCATGCCGTAACCACACGGGGGCAGCTGACTGACGATGGAAAGTCTCGATAGAATCGACACGTCCCTGGGCACCGCGCATGTCTGACGCTCTATGGGCGGCCCGAATGGGCGATGCGCTGTCCCACACCTCAATGATGGCGGACATCCTCGGCGGGGTGCTGGAGGTGGCGGCCAATATCGCGATCACCGCCGTAGCGACCGCCGCCGTGGTTGCGGCCACTGGCATTACCGTGGCCACCGGCGGCCTCGGCTGCTTTTTGCTGGGCGCGGTGGTGGGCACGATTGTCGGGCTGGCCATGAGCAAGACCGGAGCCGACAAAGGCTTAACGAATTTATGCGACAGCTTCAGCAACGCCCTGTTTCCACCCACGGTGCAGGCCAACATTCTCACCGGCTCCACCGACACCCTGACCAACAACATTCCGGCCGCGCGAGCAGCAGGGGCAATCAGCTCCCATGTCGCGCCGGCCGGTACCGAACTGGAAGAGCCCGAACCGGAGCCAGAAGCCAGCTACCTGGACATGGCCGAGGGTTTCTTCTCACAGATGTGGCGTCCGACTGTCGCTACACCGGCGCCCGGCGCTGTGCCCAAGCCGCTGGACCTGGTGGTGTGCATGAAGCACCCGCCAATGCCGCCGCAGTTTCTGGCCGAGGGTTCAGACAAAGTCACGATCAATGGTCAGCCGGCGGTACGCAGCGGTGACCGCAGTACGTGCGATGCCACCGTGGTGTCCTCCGGGCTGATCTCGTCCAACGTGACCATTGGTGGCGGCTCGGTGGTGGTGCGCGAGATTCGCAGCGGCAAGACGCCGGGCGTGGGGCTGGCGGTGACGGCGCTGTTGATGCTCAAGGGCGGCAAGGGCAAGTTCTTCAGCAAGCTGCCGTGCATGCTGATCAGCGGTGCGACGTCGATGGCCGTCAGCAGCGCGATGGGTGCGATGGCGAATGCGGCGATGGGCTCGTCGAACCCAGTCCATGCCGCCACTGGCGCGAAAGTGCTGGGCGATGTCGAGGAACTGGACTTCGTGCTGCCCGGCATCCTGCCGATTGCCTGGCAACGGGTCTACAACAGCCGCGATGAACGCGCGGGCAGCTTGTTGGGTGCTGGCTGGAGCGTGGCTTATGAAGTGTGCGTCGAAATTCTGCCCCATCCTGAGGGTGGTGAAACGCTGATCTACACCGACGAGCAGGGCCGAGCAATCGACATGGGCTCGATTCCTTTGGGCGGCGCGGTATTCAGCGCCGGTGAAGGGCTCGCGGTGCGCCGCCATCTCAATGGGCAGTTGCTGATCGAAAGCGACGATGGCCTGTACCGGTTGTTCGAGCCGTCTGCCAACCCGGCGCGGCTGCGTCTGAGCCAACTCGGCGACCGCAATGACAACCGTATTCATATCGACTACGACGAAGCCGGGCATCTGCTACGACTGCGCGATACGTTCGACCTGGTGCAGGTTGAGCTGGTTCGTGAACAGGGCCAATTGGCGCGCATCGAACGTTTGTATCCCGATCAGCGTCGTGAAGTGCTGGCCAGCTATGGCTATGACATGGCCGGGAGCCTGGCTGAAGTACGCGACGCGACCGGCCAGGTACAGCGGCGTTTTGCCTACGACAACGGCCAGCGGATGGTGGAGCATCAACTGCCCACCGGGTTGCGCTGTTTTTATGAGTGGGCCTGTGTTGAAAACCTGGAATGGCGTGTGGTCCGGCATTGGACCGATGAGGGCGACGCTTACCAGTTCGACTATGACTTGCAGGCTGGTCTCACGTGTATCACCGACGGTTTGCAGCGGGTCAGCACCCGTTTGTGGAACACGCAGCACCAGATCATTCAGTACAGCGACAACCTCGGCCAGACTTGGCTGTTTGAGTGGAACGACGAACGCCAATTGCTCAGCGCCACCGATCCGCAAGGCGGGCGCTATGAATACAGCTATGACGAGGCCGGTAACCTGATCGGCGAGAGCGACCCGTTGGGGCGCAGCGATTCGACGTTGTGGCTGGAGCATTGGGCCTTGCCACTGGTGGAAACCGACGCGGCCGACAACAGCTGGCAGTATCGCTACGACCCGCGTGGCAACTGCGTCGCCGAAACCGATCCGCTGGGCCACGTCACCCGCTACCGCTATGACGACCACGGCCAGCCGGTGGAAATCATCGACGCCACCGGCAAGAGCAAAAAGCTGCGCTGGAACCCGTTCGGGCAGTTGGTGGAACACGTTGATTGCTCGGGCTATCCAACCCGCTTTGGCTACGACACGCGCGGCAACTTGCAGGTGATCACCGACGCCCTCGGCGAGCGCACCTTGTTCAGCTATGACGCCCAGGGTCGCCTGCTCAGCAGCCAACTGCCGGACGGACGCACCGAGCAATACCAGCGCGACGTCAGCGGGCAATTGCTGGGGTACACCGACCCGGCCGGGCACACCACGCTCTATCAGCACAACCGTCGCGGCCAGGTCCGCCAGCGTACCGACGCCCACGGCCGACAGGTGCAGTTCGGTTATGACAGCTATGGGCGGCTGCAAGCGCTGATCAACGAGAACGGTGAGCGCTACCGGTTCTCCTGGGATGCCGGGGATCGGCTGACAGAACAGCAGGACCTCGACGACAGCGCCAAACGTTACAGCTACGACCCACTGAATAATGTGATTGCGGTGACCGCTGTTCCCGCCCCACACGACAGTGGCCTGGCGGTAGTCCCGCAAACCCTGCCCGCTCCTATCGTGCATGAGCTGGAGCGCGACTCGGTTGGCCGACTGATCGCCAAGACCACCGACGATGGTCGTACCGAGTACCTTTACGATGCGATCGATCAGCTCACGGCGGTCACCTTCACGGATCTGCAAGGCAACGCCCAAACCCTGGGTTTCGCCTACGACGCCCTCGGCCAACTGCTGGTCGAACAGAGTTCAGCCGGCAACCTGCAACACTACTACGACGAACTCGGCAACCTGATCCAGAGCCAACTGCCCGACGGTCGCTGGCTCAATCGCCTGTACTACGGCAGCGGCCATCTGCACCAAATCAACCTTGACGGCCAGGTGATCAGCGACTTCGAACGTGACCGCCTGCACCGGGAGGTACTGCGCACCCAGGGCCAGCTCAGCACCCGCAGCGAATACGACCGCAGCGGCCGACTGCGCTCACGCCAGCGCCGTCACGCCAACCAGCCGTCCCTGCTGCCCGCTGCGGCGCAAAAACAGTTCGAATATGACCCTGCCGACAACCTGATCGGCAAACTCGACCAGCAACCCGCCGCACAACATCGCCAACTGCTGCATTACGACGCCACCGGCCGCATCATCGCCAGCCAGGACAGCCTGCACGGCCAGCGCGAAACATTCGCCTACGACGCCGCCGCCAACCTGCTCGACGGCCCGCAACCGGGCGCCGGGTTGGTGGTGCATAACAAACTGCTGACCTATCAGGACAAGCGTTATCGCTACGATGCGTTTGGCCGGATGATCGAGAAACGCAGCGCCAAGCGCGGTGTGCAGCGGTTTGCGTATGACGCTGAAAGCCGGCTGATAGAAGTGCGCAACGAAGATGGCCGCGTGGTCAGGATGACCTATGACCCGCTGGGGCGCAGGATTGAAAAAACCGAGCACGGCAGTGATGGGTACCCGTTGGGGGAGACGCGATTTACGTGGGATGGCCTGCGGTTGTTGCAGGAGCATAAACACAGCCAGACGAGTCTTTATGTTTATGGAGATGACGGCGGATATGAGCCTCTGGCTCGTGTCGATGGCGTTGGGTCGCTGCAAAAAATTCGCTATTACCACAACGACCTGAATGGGTTGCCGGAACAGCTGACCGAGGCGGATGGACATAACGTCTGGCAGGCGACGTATCGGGTGTGGGGCAACACGCTGGAGGAAGTGCGCGAACCTTATTACATTGAGGAGCAGAACCTGCGATTCCAGGGGCAGTACCTGGACCGGGAGACGGGGCTGCATTTCAATACGTTCAGGTTTTATGATCCGGATGTGGGAAGGTTTACTACGCCGGATCCGATTGGGTTGGCCGGGGGGTTGAACCTCTATCAGTACAGCCCAAATCCCATCGGCTGGATCGATCCCTGGGGTTGGAGTTGCGTTCAGTTCAAACGCTGGAAACGCGGCCAAGCCATAGACAAACCGTTGCCGAATGGCAAAGCTCCCGCATGGGATGTGGTAAGAAATCGTTACTGGAAAAACCGCTATGAAGCTTCAAAAGCCTCTGGTGAATTCAGTCCGGCTAACTTGAGCCGTATGAAACGTGGTACGGCACCTCTGGACGCCAACGGAAACTCAATGGAATTGCATCACCACAACCCTCAAAGAAACGGTGGTAGGGATGTGAATAATCCTCGAAATCTGCGTGAGGTCACTCGTGAGCAGCACGCAGCACTTGATGAGTTCAGACATTTAGGAAGCAAGTAATGACCGCTATAGACATCATTAAAGAATTCGTTGAAGGCTCTATTTCACCTAAAGAATTCGAGGAGAAAGTTTATGCAGATGCAACTATCGAAGCCTTACTGAAAGGAGAGAAAAACCTGCCAGCTTATGTCAGTGAACCTGATCTCTATACTTATACAATCAGTCTGGATTTTCGAAATCTTGAGTGTATCTACAACATCCAATCACTTCTATCTGGTGTTCTGAGCAAGAACGGCATTACTCACACGGTGGAAAAAAAGTACGAAAATCTATTTAACCTGACACTAAAAATTCAACCAAAGTGGCTGATGCTACCGTCCGAATATCTATCAAACCTAATCGAAGAGAAAAAAATCTGAGTCAAAAAGATTTGCAGTCTTGGTTGAAGGAAAAAATAAAAACTGATTTCCGGTGTCTCAAAACACAGCCAAAATGGCTTCAAGGCCCAGAATGGCCAATAGAAAACGGAAAGCCAATGGTTTTCGTGGGTCAGCTCGACATCAGCGAATTGAGCCATGACAGCGCACAGGCTTACCTATTTTTTGATGACGATAAAAAAACCTTCCACACCATCACCCAAGTTTGTTGATTAGCAGTTAAGCGAGGTGGACATTTAGAATTTATAGTTAAATAAATTCATCCCCCTTAACCCTTCACCGACTTGCAAGGCAACGGCCAAGCCCTGGGTTTCGCCTACGACGCTGTCGGTCAGTTGCTTGGCGAACGAGTGCCGGCGGCAACCTGCAACACCACTACGACGAACTCGGCAACCTGATCCAGAGCCAACTGCTGTTTTTACGCAGCAAAAATGGGCACCCGACCCAGTCGGCGTGCCCATTTTTTCCGTACCACCCCGCCTCCCTTCGAGGCAGTACTGCCCGTTACGGGTTAACACTGTCCTTCAACGACTTGCCCGGCTTGAACGCAACGGTATTGCTCGCCTTGATTTTCACCGGCTCGCCGGTCTGCGGGTTTTTGCCGGTGCGGGCGCCGCGGTGGCGCTGCAGGAAGGTGCCGAAACCAACGAGGGTGACGCTGTCCTTGCGGTGCAGGGCACCGGTGATTTCTTCGAGGACGGCGTTAAGCACGCGGTTGGCCTGTTCTTTGGTCAGGTCCGCTTTTTCAGCGATGGCGGCTGCGAGTTCTGGTTTACGCATAGATGAAGCCTCTTTGACGGTTTTTTGTTGTTATGTCCGTGCCACTCTCTGGCGGAACGGCGCCCAAAGCGCCGCAGGCTCTACTCTGCGGCAGACGGGAGTGAGGATGGCATGCCCACAGACGCCGCGCCAGCCTCGCGGCGACCTTTCTCTAGGCAAAAACGTGCTTATTCCGACAGAACGACAGGCATTTACGCCAGCAAAGGCGGGAGTTCCTTGTTGAGCGCCAGTTTTTCCATCACGGCGCTGCCGGTCAGCGCGTAACCCAGCAGGCGGCCGCTGGCGTCGCGGCACAGGGCCTTGATGTTGGCGCCCTCGCCTTCGACACTCCACACGCCTTCGGTACCCCGTGGCGGTGGCGACACCACCAGTGGGCAAACCGGGGTTTTCACCGTAACCGGCATTGGCCCATAGCTGACCGCCGTGGCATTGCCGGCCAGGGTCTGGGCCAGGGCGCGGGCGCAGGTCATGAGGGGCATCACGTACAGCAGGTTCAAGCCATCGACCTCGGCGCAGTCGCCCAGGGCGTAGATATTGGCATGGGAGGTCTTGAGGTGGCGGTCCACCATGATTCCACGGTTGATCTGCAGGCCGGCGGCGGCGGCGAGGTCGACGCGCGGGCGCAGGCCGATGGCCGAGACCACCAGGTCGCACGGGATCACCTTGCCGTCCGACAAGTGGGCCTCAAGACCATCCGCCGTGCGTTGCAGGCGGTTGAGCACCGGGCCCAGGTGGAAACGCGCGCCCAGGCCTTCCAGGCCGGCCTGTACCGCAACGGCCGCCGCCGGGTGCAGCAGGGTCGGCATGACTTGTTCGCACGGCGCCACCAGGTCGATTTCATAGCCGCCGAGGATCAGGTCGTTGGCGAATTCACAGCCGATCAGGCCGGCGCCGAGCACCAGCACACGACGTTTACCCGCAGCGGCGGCGCGAAAGCGGGCGTAGTCTTCGAGGTCGTTGATCGGAAAAATCAGCTCAGCCGCATCACCTTCGACCGGCACGCGTACGGTTTCGGCGCCCCAGGCCAGGATCAGGTCGCGGTAGGTCACCGCTTCCTCGCCAATCCACAGGCGCTTGTGGCCGGGGTCAATGCCGCTGATGCGGGTGTGGGTACGCACTTCGGCCTTGAGTTGCTCGGCCATGGCGCCCGGTTCAGCCATGCTCAACCCATCGGCCTCCTTGTTCTTGCCAAAGCCGGTGGAGAGCATGGGCTTGGAGTAGGAGCGCCCGTCATCGGCGGTGATCAGCAGCAAAGGCGTGTCGCTGTCGAGCTTGCGAAACTCCCGGGCCACGTTGTAACCGGCCAGTCCTGTGCCGATGACCACGACAGGTGCGTTCATTCCTTTCTCCTTGTAATACGTTTCTCAAACTTCGAATCAGCCGATTTCGATCATCTCGAAATCCATCTTGCCCACGCCGCAGTCCGGGCACAGCCAGTCTTCCGGGACGTCCTGCCACAGGGTGCCCGGCGCGATTCCGTCATCCGGCCAGCCGTCCTTTTCGTCGTAGATCAGGCCGCAGACTACACATTGCCACTTCTTCATTACTTGCTTCCTCAGGGTCCAGGCATTTTGGCCGGCGGTCCATATTCTGCATTGCCGCACGGCTCAGGGCGTTTTGTACTGACAGGGGCCGCCGGATGCAAGCACGTTCGGCGCAAACGGCCGGTTCAGCCCGGCAAAAGGTCGGGACGCCATGGTAAGCTCGGCGCCTCTTTTACTGCCCATACTGACTCGCCGTGCCGCACTCAACCGCGCTTTCCGATGCTTGCCAATGGCTGCCCCAGAGCCTTCTGCGCCCGACACCCACGCCCCTGATCCTCGATTGGCTGTTCGACGAAGGCTCGCTCACGCGGCGGCTGACAGGGTTGTCCAACGACGCGTTCAGCGTGACGCCGCTGGTCGAAGGCTGGCAAGCGCTGCGGGACGATGAATGCGCGGCGCTGGGCCTGCCGCCGGCCACGCTCGGCTGGGTGCGGGAGGTGTACCTGCGCGGGCACAGCCAGCCGTGGGTATTTGCCCGCAGCGTGGCGTCGCGCAGTGCGTTGCAGGGTGACGGCTTGCACATGGACGCGCTGGGCAGCCGCTCGCTGGGTGAGTTGTTGTTCTGTGACCACGCGTTTACCCGTCAGGCCATTGAAGTCTGCCATTACCCACGCCAGTGGCTGCCCACGCCGGACCAGGCCGACGGGCTGTGGGCACGCCGCTCGCGCTTTGATCGCGGAGCATTGAGCGTGCTGGTGGCGGAAACCTTCCTGCCGGGCTTCTGGCAGGCGCTGCATGACCATCCGGAGAGTTGCTGATGTATCAACGTGTGCTCAAGTCCCTGAATCGCCTGAACCCCAGGGCCTGGGATTTCATTCAATTGACGCGCATGGACAAGCCCATCGGTATCTACCTGCTGCTGTGGCCGACACTGTGGGCGCTGTGGATCGCCGGCAAGGGCGCGCCGTCGCTGCTCAATATCGTGATTTTTGTGCTCGGCGTGGTGCTCACCCGTGCGGGCGGCTGCGTGATCAACGACTGGGCCGACCGCAAGGTTGACGGCCATGTGAAGCGCACCGAGCAACGCCCGCTGGTCAGCGGCAAAATCAGCTCGAAAGAGGCGTTGGTATTTTTTGCGCTGCTGATGGGCGTCAGTTTCCTGCTGGTGCTGCTGACCAATGCCAGCACCATCCTGCTGTCCCTCGGCGGCCTGGCGCTGGCGGCAAGCTATCCGTTCATGAAGCGCTACACCTATTACCCGCAGGTGGTGCTGGGCGCGGCGTTTTCCTGGGGCATGCCGATGGCGTTTACCGCCGAAACCGGCCACCTGCCGGCCACTGCCTGGCTGCTGTATATCGCCAACCTGCTGTGGACGGTGGGGTATGACACCTATTACGCAATGACCGACCGCGACGACGATGTGAGGATCGGGGTGAAATCCACGGCGATTCTGTTTGGCGATGCCGATCGGGTGATCATTCTCACCCTGCAGGGCCTGTCGCTGGTGTGCCTGTTGCTGGCCGGCGCGCGGTTCGAGCTGGGCGGCTGGTTCCAGCTGGGGCTGCTGGCGGCGGCGGGCTGTTTTGTGTGGGAGTTCTGGTACACGCGGGACAGGGACCGCATGAAATGCTTCAAGGCGTTTTTGCACAACCACTGGCCGGGGTTGGCGATTTTTGTGGGGATTGTGCTGGATTACGCGGTTCGCTGAGGTGTTTGCGGCGACGGTTCGGAGGCCATCGGGAGCAAGCCCCCTCCCACATTTGAATGCATTCACAGATCAAAATGTGGGAGGGGGCTTGCTCCCGATGCGCTCACCAGCGGCGCAGTCTCAAGGTTTGATGATGTGCCAGACGCCACCCTTGCCATCACCGGTCTTTTCCCCGGCCTTGGTGTCACCCTTGAACGTGTACACCGGCTTGCCCTTGTAGGCCCACTGGCTGGTCTGATCGTCGCGGGTGATGACCGTCCAGTCGCCGGCCTTGGTATCAGTGGATTCCGCCTTCAGCGGCGGCCAGTTGATTGCGCACTGGTCCTTGCACGCGGACTTGCCATCGGCATCTTTGTCGAAGGTGTAGAGGGTCAGGCCCTTGTGGTCCACCAGCAGACCGTCTTTGGTCATTGCAGGCTCTGCGGCGGACGCCAGGCCAGGCAGCGCCAGTGCAGCCGATACCAGCAGGGCTTTCCAGGAAACAGTGCGGTACGTCATCGGAACCTTCCTCTTGTGGTTGTCAGGATTCGGACCCAAAGGGTAGTCCAGAGTGCCGTGAATTGCCCAGGCGAAGAAATTACTGTCACACGACTGCAATAATTCCGTTATCTAATGCGGCGCAAGACAGTTAAATGACAAGAGGATTTTCGAGCATGGTTGGCAGGAGCATTCTGATCGTCGACGACGAAGCGCCCATCCGCGAGATGATCGCCGTTGCGTTGGAAATGGCCGGCTACGACTGCCTGGAGGCGGAAAACTCCCAGCAGGCCCATGCCATTATCGTCGACCGCAAGCCGGACCTGATCCTGCTGGACTGGATGCTGCCCGGCACCTCCGGCATCGAGCTGGCCCGCCGCCTAAAGCGTGACGAGCTGACCGGTGACATTCCGATCATCATGCTCACCGCCAAGGGCGAAGAGGACAACAAGATCCAGGGTCTGGAAGTGGGCGCGGATGACTACATCACCAAGCCGTTCTCCCCACGCGAGCTGGTCGCGCGCCTGAAGGCCGTGCTGCGCCGTGCCGGGCCGACCGATGGCGAAGCGCCAATCGAAGTCGGCGGCCTTATCCTGGACCCGATCAGCCACCGTGTGACCATCGACGGCACACCGGCGGAGATGGGGCCCACCGAATACCGCCTGTTGCAGTTCTTCATGACGCATCAGGAACGCGCCTACACCCGCGGCCAGTTGCTGGACCAGGTGTGGGGCGGCAATGTGTACGTGGAAGAGCGTACCGTGGACGTGCATATCCGCCGCCTGCGCAAAGCCTTGGGCGATGCCTACGAGAATCTGGTACAAACCGTGCGCGGTACCGGCTATCGGTTTTCTACCAAGGGCTGAGCCCCGCCTCTGACTTAAGCGCCTGACTTAACCGCTGACAAGGACGCATGTTCAAGTGAATCAAAACTGGCATGGCACCCTGATCCGCCACATGCTGCTGCTGATCACCGCCTGCCTGCTGGTGGGCCTGATCAGCGGTTATTACGGCTGGAGCCTGGCGGTGGGTATCGCCCTGTATCTGGGCTGGACCCTCAAGCAATTGCTGCGTTTGCACGAATGGCTGCGCCAGCACAAACCCGACGAAGCGCCCCCCGACGGCTACGGCCTGTGGGGCGAAGTGTTCGACAGCATCTACCACCTGCAACGCCGCGACCAGCGGGTGCGCGGACGCCTGCAGGCGGTGATCGACCGGGTGCAGGAGTCCACCGCCGCGCTCAAGGATGCGGTGATCATGCTCGACAGCGACGGCAACCTGGAATGGTGGAACCGCGCCGCCGAGACCCTGCTGGGCCTCAAGACGCCCCAGGACAGCGGTCAGCCGGTCACCAACCTGGTGCGTCACCCGCGCTTCAAGGAATACTTCGAGCAGGACAACTTCGAAGAAGCGCTGGAAATCCCCTCGCCCACCAACGACCGGGTGCGCATCCAGCTGTACCTGACGCGCTACGGCAACAATGAACACCTGATGCTGGTGCGCGATGTCACGCGCATCCACCAGATGGAACAGATGCGCAAGGACTTCGTCGCCAACGTTTCCCACGAATTGCGCACGCCGTTGACAGTGATCTGCGGCTACCTGGAGACGCTGCTGGACAACGTCGACGGTATCAACCCGCGCTGGACCCGCGCCCTGCAACAGATGCAGCAGCAGGGTTCGCGCATGCAGACCCTGCTCAACGATTTGCTGCTGCTGGCCAAGCTGGAAGCCACCGACTACCCCTCGGATAACCATCCGGTGGCGGTGAAAAGCCTGTTGCACACCATCAAGAACGACGCCCAGGCCCTCTCCGGTGAACGCGGGCAGCAGATCAGCCTGGAAGCCGACCCGTCGATCCTGCTCAAGGGCAGCGAAGGCGAGTTGCGCAGTGCGTTTTCCAACCTGGTGTTCAACGCTGTGAAGTACACCCAGGACAAAGGCAACATCCGCATCCGCTGGTGGGCCGACGAACACGGCGCGCACCTGAGCGTGCAGGACTCCGGCATCGGCATCGACGCCAAGCACCTGCCGCGCCTGACCGAGCGCTTCTACCGCGTCGACTCCAGCCGCAATTCCAATACCGGCGGCACCGGCCTGGGTCTGGCCATCGTCAAGCATGTGCTGCTACGCCATCGCGCACGCCTGGAAATCAGCAGCGTGCTGGGGCATGGCAGCACGTTCACCTGCCATTTTCCGCCGACGCAGGTGACGCGCTCACCCCTGGTCGACGAAGACCTGTAACCCAAGAGCACTGTAGATCCCTGTGGGAGCAAGCCCCCTCCCACATTGGAATTGTGTTGCCCTGAAAGCGTTATTCCAGAGCTCGCCCGCCAGCGGGTACTAGGCAAGCGCCCCGCCAGCCGCTACATTGGCCGCCTTGCGCCTGCCTTTCGGGGCCTGCCTGCCATCCCTAATTGAACACACGGAACCCGCAAAACCCCATCATGGACCCTTCCCCTGGTATCACCTTCGCCACACTCTTCGCCGATTTCGGCATGATTCTTTTTGCACTGGTCCTGGTACTGCTCAACGGTTTCTTCGTTGCGGCGGAGTTTGCCATGGTCAAACTGCGCTCCACCCGGGTGGAGGCCATCGCCCACACCAACGGCTGGCGCGGGCAGATCCTGCGCACCGTACACAGCCAGCTCGACGCCTACCTGTCGGCCTGTCAGCTGGGTATCACCCTCGCCTCCCTCGGCCTGGGCTGGGTCGGTGAGCCGGCGTTTGCGCATATCCTCGAGCCCTTGCTGGGTGCCGCAGGCGTCGAATCGCCGGAAGTGATCAAGGGTGTGTCGTTCTTTGCCGCCTTCTTTGTGATTTCCTACCTGCACATCGTGGTCGGCGAGCTGGCGCCCAAATCCTGGGCGATTCGCAAGCCCGAGCTGCTGTCGCTGTGGACGGCAGTGCCGCTCTACCTGTTCTACTGGGCGATGTACCCGGCGATTTACCTGCTCAACGCCAGCGCCAACGCGATCCTGCGTATCGCAGGCCAGGGCGAGCCTGGCCCACACCATGAGCACCATTACAGCCGTGAAGAACTCAAGCTGATCCTGCACTCCAGCCGTGGCCAGGACCCAAGCGACCAAGGCATGCGCGTACTGGCCTCGGCCGTGGAGATGGGCGAGCTGGAAGTGGTCGACTGGGCCAACTCCAGGGAAGATTTGGTAACCCTGGACTTCAATGCCCCGCTCAAGGAAATCCTCGCGCTGTTTCGCCGCCACAAATTCAGCCGCTACCCGGTGTATGACGCCGAGCGCAATGAATTCGTCGGCCTGCTGCACATCAAGGACCTGCTGCTGGAGCTGGCGGCGCTCGATCACATCCCCGAGTCATTCAACCTGGCCGAGCTGACCCGCCCGCTGGAGCGCGTGTCACGGCACATGCCGTTGTCGCAGTTGCTGGAGCAATTCCGCAAGGGCGGCGCGCACTTCGCTTTGGTGGAAGAAGCCGACGGCAACATCATCGGCTACCTCACCATGGAGGATGTGCTGGAAGTGCTGGTGGGTGATATTCAGGACGAACACCGCAAGGCCGAGCGCGGCATCCTGGCCTACCAACCGGGCAAACTGCTGGTACGCGGCGACACCCCGCTGTTCAAGGTCGAACGCCTGCTGGGCGTGGACCTGGACCACATCGAAGCCGAAACCCTGGCCGGCCTGATCTACGACACCTTGAAACGGGTGCCGGAAGAAGAGGAAGTGCTGGAGGTGGAAGGCCTGCGGATCATCATCAAGAAGATGAAAGGGCCGAAGATCGTGCTGGTCAAGGTTGTGATGCTGGATTGAGTCTTGTGTAGCGAGCCCGCTTGTCGTGGCGAGCGGGCTTGTTGTGGCGAGCGGGCTTGCCCCGCGTTGGGCTGCGTAGCAGCCCCAAAACATGCTCTGCGCAGTGTCATGTAAACCGCGTTTTCCTTGATTGGGGGCGCTTCGCACCCCAACGCAGGGCAAGCCCGCTCGCCACAGAGAGGTGGTCGGCTGGAAATACTCATGCGCGGCGCTTGATGATGAGAGAGAGCAAGCCCCTCCCACATTGGAAGATCAGGCACCCGGCACGAAGTGCTTCTGAGCCGTGCCGCGCGCGATCAGGCGGGAGATGTAGTCGAGCTTCTGCGCGTCCTGGTCGATGAACCGAAAGGTCAGTTGCAGCCAGTCGCTGTCGGGCCTGGGTTCGAAGGCGACGATGGCGTGCAGGTAGCCGTTGAGGCGCGCGACTTCGGCGTTGTCGCCCTGCTCAAGGTCGAGCACGGCGCTTTCCAGCACTTGGGGCAGTACCTCCCCGCGACGCACCACCAGCAGCGCCTCCTTGATGCTCAGCGCCTTGATCACGCATTGCTGGGTGCCGCTGGACAGACGCAACTGGCCCTGGCCACGACCGCTGGCAGGCGAAGCGGCCGGGGCGGCCGGCGGTGGGGTGTTGAGCAGGCCTTTGCTCGGCGCCGCCACCGGAGCCGGCTGGATGGCTTCGGGCCTGCCGCCGGTGAGGGCGCTAAGGGAATCGTTGCCGAAGGCCGAGCTCATTTTGGTCGGTGCGCTGGCGATCAGCGCGTCGAGGCGGCCTACCTTGTGCAGCGCCTGGCGCACCTTGCTCAGCAACTGCTCATTGGTAAACGGCTTGCTGACGTAGCCGGAAACTCCGGCCTGGATTGCCTGCACCACGTTCTCCTTGTCGCCACGGCTGGTCACCATCACGAAGGGCATGGCCTTGAGGTGTTCCTGTTCGCGGCACCAGGTCAGCAATTCCAGACCGGACATCTCCGGCATTTCCCAGTCACACAGCACCAGGTCGTAGGTTTCGCGCATCAGGATGGATTGCGCTTTTTTGCCGTTTACCGCGTCTTCAAGCTTGATCCCCGGGAAGTAATTGCGCAGGCACTTCTTCACCAGGTCGCGAATAAACGAGGCGTCATCCACCACCAATACACTGACTTTACTCATCGACCCTTCATCCTATAAAAACCTTGGCTGGCAGCACGCCTGACTGATGGCATCTTGCCAAAACTCTGCAATCACGTTCGGACTTTATTTCATCTTTGGCGCAATAACATTCAACTGGCCCCAAACGAAAACGCCCGGCCAATGGCCGGGCGTTAATTTCACGGGCAACCTTACTTATCGTCAGGTTCGCCCGGAACATTAGGCATTTGATCGGCAGTGCCCTCAACTTCGGCCTTCATGCGCTTGAGGCCCATGTGCCGCACGTCGGTGCCGCGCACCAGGTAAATCACCAGTTCCGAGATATTGCGCGCGTGATCGCCGATGCGTTCCAGCGAACGCAGCACCCAGATTATATTCAGGACCCTCGAAATAGAGCGCGGGTCTTCCATCATGTAGGTGGCCAACTCGCGCAGGGCCGTCTTGTACTCACGGTCGATGATCTTGTCGTACTGCGCCACCGACAACGCCAGATCGGCATCGAAGCGGGCAAATGCGTCGAGGGCATCGCGCACCATGTTGCGCACCTGATCACCAATGTGGCGCACTTCCACATAACCGCGCGGCGCTTCGCCTTCTTCGCACAGCTGGATGGCCCGGCGCGCGATCTTGGTGGCCTCGTCGCCAATGCGCTCAAGGTCTATCACCGACTTGGAAATGCTGATGATCAGACGCAGGTCGGAGGCCGCCGGCTGGCGACGGGCGAGAATGCGCAGGCATTCCTCGTCGATGTTGCGTTCCATCTGGTTGATCTGGTCGTCGATCTCGCGCACTTGCTGGGCCAGGCCCGAGTCGGCCTCGATCAGCGCGGTGACCGCATCGTTGACTTGTTTTTCAACCAGCCCGCCCATCGCCAGGAGGTGGCTGCGCACTTCCTCAAGCTCGGCGTTGAACTGCGCGGAGATGTGATGGGTGAGGCCTTCTTTGCTAATCATGTTGGCGTCCTTGGAGCGTCCGGTAAGGTGCGGAGAACCGCAGCGTCAGTGCAATCGGAACCACAGCTTCCTAGCCGTAGCGACCGGTGATGTAGTCCTCGGTCTGCTTCTTCGCCGGATTGGTGAACAGGGTGTCGGTGTCGCCGAATTCCACCAGCTTGCCCATGTACATGAACGCGGTGTAGTCGGAAACCCGTGCTGCCTGCTGCATGTTGTGGGTCACGATGACGATGGTGAATTTGGATTTGAGTTCGTAGATCAGCTCTTCGACTTTCAGCGTGGAGATCGGGTCGAGGGCCGAGCAGGGTTCGTCGAGCAGCAGCACTTCCGGCTCCACGGCGATGGTACGTGCGATCACCAGACGCTGCTGCTGGCCGCCGGACAAGCCGAGTGCCGATTCGTGCAGGCGGTCCTTGACCTCGTCCCACAGTGCCGCGCCCTTGAGCGCCCACTCCACCGCTTCGTCGAGGACGCGCTTCTTGTTGATGCCCTGGATGCGCAGGCCGTACACCACGTTTTCGTAGATGGTCTTGGGAAACGGGTTGGGCTTCTGGAACACCATGCCGACGCGACGACGCAGCTCGGCCACGTCTTCGCCCTTGCGATAGATGTTGGTGCCGTAGAGGTTGATCGCGCCTTCCACACGGC
Source organism: Pseudomonas trivialis (assembly GCF_036864995.1). NCBI lineage: Bacteria > Pseudomonadati > Pseudomonadota > Gammaproteobacteria > Pseudomonadales > Pseudomonadaceae > Pseudomonas > Pseudomonas trivialis. The sequence goes on from NZ_CP142151.1 coordinate 5,383,642, forward strand.
AGCCATCCACCAGGTCGTTCATGCGGTTGAAGGTGCGCAGCAGCGTGGACTTGCCGCAGCCGGACGGGCCGATGAAGGCGGTCACGCGCTGCTTGGGGATGTTCATGCTGACGTCGAACAGCGCCTGCTTTTCACCGTAGTACAGGCTCAGGCCAGGCACTTCGATCGCCACGGTTTCCTGGGCCAGGCTCAGGCTTTGCTTGTCGCGACCCAGGGCGGACATGTTGATGCCGTGGGATTGGGTTTCATGTTGCATGGTCTCACTCCGTTCGTAGCTGCCAGCGTCTAGCTGCAAGCTGCAAGATTTGAGCAAAAGCGGCTTGTAGCTTGCCGCTTGTGGCTAATGGCTTTAGCTGTCCAACGCTTTGTACTTCTCGCGCAGGTGGTTACGGATCCACACCGCCGACAGGTTGAGCGTGGCGATCACCAGCACCAGCAACAGCGCAGTGGCGTAAACCAGGGGGCGAGCCGCTTCGACGTTGGGGCTCTGGAAGCCAACGTCGTAGATATGAAAGCCCAGGTGCATGATCTTCTGGTCCAGGTGCAAGTACGGGTAGTTGCCGTCCACCGGCAGCGACGGCGCCAGTTTCACTACGCCCACCAGCATCAGCGGCGCCACTTCGCCAGCGGCGCGGGCCACGGCGAGGATCATGCCGGTCATCATGGCCGGGCTGGCCATTGGCAGCACGATCTTCCACAGCGTTTCCGCCTTGGTTGCACCCAGCGCCAGGGAGCCTTCACGCACGGTGCGCGGAATGCGCGCCAAGCCTTCTTCGGTGGCCACGATCACCACCGGCACTGCCAGCAGCGCCAGGGTCAGCGAGGCCCACAGCAGGCCCGGCGTGCCGAAGGTGGGTGCCGGCAGGGCTTCGGCGAAGAACAGGCGGTCCACCGAGCCACCCAGCACATACACGAAGAAGCCCAGGCCGAACACGCCATAGACGATGGCCGGGACGCCCGCCAGGTTGTTCACGGCGATGCGGATAACCCGCGTCAGGGTGTTCTGCTTGGCGTATTCGCGCAGGTACACCGCCGCCAGTACGCCGAACGGCGTCACGATCATCGCCATGATCAACGTCATCATCACGGTGCCGAAAATCGCCGGGAAGATCCCGCCTTCGGTGTTGGCTTCCCGCGGGTCATCGCTCAGGAATTCCCACACCTTGCTGAAGTAGAAGCCGATCTTGGTCAGCGTGCCCATCGCATTCGGCTGGTAGGCGTGCACCACCTTGCCGATGCCGATTTCAATTTCCTTGCCATTGCCGTCGCGCGCCGTCAGCGCATCGCGGTTGAACTGGGCGTGCAGGTCGGCCAGACGCGCCTCGATATCCTGATAACGCGCGTTCAGCTCAGCGCGGTCAGCCTCCATGTCGGCCTGGGCGGCGGCGTCGAGCTTGCCTTCCAGTTCCAGTTTGCGCCCGTGCAGGCGGATACGTTCGAGACCGGCGTTGATCGCGCCAATGTCGGACTTCTCCAGGGTTTTGAGCTGAGCGGCCAGTGCGTTCACACGGTCGACGCGGGCTTGCAGCTCCGGCCACGCAGCCTCGCCCTCGGCGATCACCTTGCCGTCCTGCTTGACGTTGACCAGGGTGCCGTAGAAATTGCCCCACTCACGACGCTCGATGGTCATGAGGTTCTTCGGCGTGGTCTGGTCCTTCAACCATTCGCCAACGATCCAGGTGAAGTCATTGCCGTTGAGGTCGCGGTTGCCGACCTTGATCAGCTCGCGGGTCATGAACTCCGGGCCCGCATCGGGCACCGGCAGGCCCGCGCTTTTCAGGCGTTCGCGTGGTACTTCTTCCTTCTGCACCACTTCGCCGATGACGATATGGTTTTCCTGGCCCGGCACGTTGTAGCTGGCCTGGATCAGGTCGGCCGGCCAGAAGTGGCCCAGGCCACGCACCGCAATCACGGCCAGCAAACCCAGGGTCATGATGACCGCGATGGACACAGCGCCACCGCTGATCCAGACGCCCGGGGCGCCGCTCTTGAACCATCCGTTCAGGGAGTTCTGTTTCACAGACTTCTACCTTTCTTAAAGCGACGAGTACTTCTTGCGCAGACGCTGACGGATCAGCTCGGCGAGGGTGTTCATGATGAAGGTGAACAGCAGCAGCACCAGCGCCGAGAGGAACAGCACGCGGTAGTGACTGCCGCCCACTTCCGACTCCGGCATTTCTACCGCGACGTTGGCCGCCAGCGTACGCAGGCCTTCGAACAGGTTCATCTCCATCACCGGGGTGTTGCCGGTGGCCATCAGCACGATCATGGTCTCGCCCACGGCGCGACCCATGCCGATCATCAGCGCCGAGAAAATCCCCGGGCTGGCGGTCAGGATCACCACGCGTGTCATGGTCTGCCACGGCGTGGCGCCCAGCGCCAGGGAGCCCAGGGTCAGGCCGCGCGGGACGCTGAACACGGCGTCTTCGGCGATGGAGTAGATGTTCGGGATCACCGCAAAACCCATCGCCAGGCCCACCACCAGCGCGTTGCGCTGGTCATAGGTAATGCCCAGGTCGTGGGAGATCCACATGCGCATGTCGCCGCCGAAAAACCAGGTTTCCAGGTACGGGCTCATGTACAGCGACAGCCAGCCCACAAACAGGATTACCGGGATCAGGATCGCGCTTTCCCAGCCATCGGGAACCCGCAGGCGGATCGACTCAGGCAGGCGGCTGAACACGAAACCGGCCACCAGGATGCCAATCGGCAGCAGCATCAGCAGGCTGAAAATCCCCGGCAGATGCCCCTCCACATACGGCGCGAGGAACAGACCGGCGAAGAAGCCAAGGATCACCGTCGGCATGGCTTCCATCAGCTCGATCACCGGCTTGACCTTGCGGCGCAGGCTCGGCGCCATGAAGTAGGCGGTGTAGATCGCCGCAGCCACCGCCAGCGGTGCAGCCAGCAGCATGGCGTAGAACGCCGCCTTCAAGGTGCCGAAGGTCAGCGGTGCGAGGCTCATCTTGGGTTCGAAATCGGTGTTGGCGGCCGTCGATTGCCAGACGTATTTGGGCTCGTCGTAGTTCTCGTACCAGACCTTGCTCCACAGCGCGCTCCACGAAACCTCGGGATGCGGGTTGTCGAGCAGCAACGGTTGCAGCTTGCCACCGGCCTCGACGATCACCCGGTTGGCCCGCGGCGACAGGCCGTACACGCCCAGGCCGTCGACCACCGGATCGACCAGCAGAGTGCGGTGCGCGGTGCTGTGGAACACGCCGAACTGGCCGGACGCATCCAGTGCGGTAAAGCCCTTGCGACGCTCTTCGGCGCTGATTTCCACAATGGGCGAGGTGCCCATCTGGAACGTGCGGATCTGCTTCAGGCGCTGCTCGCCATCCGGGTCGCGGGCCATGAACCACTGGGCCAGGCCACCCTTGGAGTTACCGACGATCAGCGAGATACCGCCTACCAGCTGAGTGCTGGCGGTGATTTCGGCGTTGCCGTCTTCGAGCAATTTGTAGCGACCGTTGAGGTTTTTGTCGCGCAGGCTGAACACATCGGCCAGGGCGCGACCGTTGATCACGTACAGCCATTGCTGGCGCGGGTCGATGAAGATCGCCTTCACCGGCTCGGTCATCTGCGGCAGCTCGATGCGCTTCTGCTCGCTGGTGACTTCGCCGGTCATCATGTTTTCTTCGCGGCTCAGGGACAGCACGTTCAGGAACGAGCCGGCGGAACCGGCCAGCACCAGCGTGGAGTCGGTGGCGTTGAGGGCCACATGCTCCAGCGGGCGGCCGGCGTCATCCAGTACGATCGGCGTTTCGCCGTACGGGTATTCGATGGCAGGGGTGATGGTTTTCTTGCCGTCCGGGTATGACACCTTATAGGTGTGGCGGAACACCAAAGACTGACCGTTGGACAGGCCGAGCACCACCAGCGGGCTGCCGGGCTGGTCTTCACCGATGGATGCCACGCTGGCACCGGCCGGCAGCGGCAGGTCGACGCGCTTGAGTTCTGCGCCGGTAGTGATGTCAAAGAACAGCGCCTGGCCCTTGTCGGAAACCCGCATGGCCACCTGGTTCTGTTCCTCAAGGGAGATCATCAGCGGCTTGCCCGCGTCCTGGATCCAGGCCGGGGTGAGTGCGTCTTCCCTGGTCAGCGAAGCACCCTGGAACAGCGGTGCTACTACATAGGCAAGAAAGAAGAAAATCAGAGTGATGGCGCCGAGGACGGCGAGACCGCCGACCAGCACGTACCAGCGGGTCAGGCGATCCTTGAGCGCGCGGATGCGGCGCTTGCGTTGCAGCTCAGGCGTATTGAAATCAATGCGCTTGGGGGGGAAGTCGTCGTCATGGTGGAATTGGCCAGATCATTCATGCGCACACCCTAGCGGTCCTGTATGACAGAAAGATGACAATGCGGTGACGCAGGAAATCCGCCGCGCAGCGGAGCTGGCAGCGGATAAAAGAATTTTTGGTGCAGGCCGCTTGTGTGGGAGTCGGGCTTGCCCGCGATGGCATCAACACGGTTCAACGTTCAACCGCGTCGCCAGCATCGCGGGCAAGCCCGCTCCCACAGAGAAGCATGCATCTACACCCGGTATTACGGGCTTAGTTGCCTTCTTTCAGACCCAGGTCAGCCAGTGCCTTGGCGGCAACCTTGGCTGGCAGCGGGATGTAGCCGTCTTTCACGACAACTTCCTGGCCCTGCTTCGACAGTACCAGTTTCACGAACTCGGCTTCCAGCGGTGCCAGCGGCTTGTTCGGGGCTTTGTTGACATAAACGTAGAGGAAACGCGACAGCGGGTACTTGCCGTTCAGGGCGTTTTCTTCGGTGTCTTCGATGAAGTCCGTGCTGCCTTTTTTGGCCAGGGCCACGGTTTTCACGCTGGCGGTCTTGTAGCCGATGCCCGAGTAACCGATGCCGTTGAGCGAAGAGCTGATCGACTGCACAACCGAAGCCGAGCCAGGCTGTTCGTTCACGTTAGGCTTGTAGTCGCCTTTGCACAGGGCTTCTTCCTTGAAGTAGCCGTAGGTGCCGGATACCGAGTTGCGACCAAACAGTTGCACCGGCTTGTTGGCCAGGTCGCCGGTCACACCCAGGTCGCCCCAGGTTTTCACGTCGGCTTTGGCACCGCACAGGCGAGTCGAGGAGAAGATCGCGTCGACCTGTTCCATGGTCAGGTGCTGGATCGGGTTGTCCTTGTGTACGAAAACAGCCAGGGCATCCACGGCCACCGGAATAGCGGTGGGCTTGTAGCCGTACTTCTGCTCGAAAGCAGCCAGCTCGGTGTCCTTCATCTTGCGGCTCATCGGGCCCAGGTTGGAGGTGCCTTCAGTCAGCGCAGGGGGTGCAGTGGCGGAGCCGGCAGCTTGAATCTGGATGTTGACGTTCGGGTATTCCTTCTTGTAACCCTCGGCCCACAGGGTCATCAGGTTAGCCAGGGTATCGGAACCGACGCTGGACAGGTTGCCCGACACACCAGTGGTCTTAACATAAGCCGGGATTGCCGGGTCAACACCAGCGGCCACCGCGTTGGCGGTCGCAACGCCAGCAGCGACAAAAGTCATTGCCGCCATCAAACGCTTCAGTTTCATGCCTTGCTCCTAGCAGATAGGGATAGTTGGATCGGGGCCAAGTATCGAGAGGCCGTGTGAACACTCTATGTCGAGAATATGACAGTTAGATGAAAGGCCACTATCGCAAGCAAGGGGGACTTGAGCGTCCCAAGGGGCTCCCACGCAGGGCGTGGGAGTAATCAATCAGCGTCCACGCGTCCAAAGGTACCCGCCCACCAGCGCGCCCATCACACACAGTGCGGCCACATAGTAGGCAGGGCCCATCGGGCTTTCCTTCATCAGCAACGACACCGCCAGCGGCGTCAGCCCGCCGAAGATGGCGTAGGCCACGTTGTAGGAAAACGACAACCCGCTGAAACGCACCACCGGCGGGAAGGCTTTGACCATGACGTAAGGCACCACACCGATCACACCGACAAACAGGCCGGTCAGGGTGTACAGCGGGAACAGCCAGTTCGGGTGCTCGATGAGGCTGTGATACAGCGTCCACGATGTCGCCAGCAGCAGCAGGCAACCGCTGACCAGTACGCGCCCGGCACCGAAGCGGTCGGCCAGTGCGCCGGAAGCGATGCAACCCAGGCTCAGGGTCACGATGGCCAGGCTGTTGGCCTGCAGCGCAACTGTCGGGCTGAAGTGGTAGACGGTTTGCAGCACGGTCGGGGTCATCAGGATAACCACCACGACGCCGGCCGACAGCAACCAGGTCAGCAGCATCGACAACACGATGGCGCCACGGTGATCGCGCAATACCGCGCGCAACGGCAGCTCGGCGGCCAGGGCCTTGCGCTGCTGCATCTCGGCGAAGATCGGCGTTTCATGCAGCCAGCGGCGCAGGTACACCGACAGCAGGCCAAACACGCCGCCAAGCAGAAACGGGATACGCCAGGCGTAATCCGAGACCTGCTCGGGGCTATAAAGCGTGTTGATGGCGGTGGCCACCAGCGAACCCAACAGGATGCCGGCGGTGAGGCCGCTGGTCAGGGTGCCGCAGGCGTAGCCAATGTGGCGCGGCGGGACGTGTTCGGAGACGAACACCCAGGCGCCGGGCACTTCGCCGCCAATGGCCGCGCCCTGGATGACGCGCATCAACAGCAATAACAGCGGCGCCCACAGGCCGATCTGCGCGTAGGTTGGCAGCAGGCCCATGATCAGGGTCGGCACGGCCATCATGAAGATGCTCAGGGTGAACATCTTCTTGCGGCCCAGCAGGTCGCCGAAGTGCGCCATGATGATGCCGCCCAGCGGGCGCGCCAGGTAGCCGGCGGCGAAGATGCCGAAGGTCTGCATCATGCGCAGCCATTCGGGCATGTCGACGGGAAAGAACAGTTTTCCGACCACGGTGGCGAAAAACACGAAGATGATGAAGTCGTAGAATTCCAGCGCCCCGCCCAAGGCAGACAGCGACAGGGTTTTATAGTCGTTGCGGGTCAGCGGGCGCGAAGGTGGCGCACTGCTTGCGGGCACGGAGGACATGGCAAGGCTTCTCTTATAGTAATCAGCGTAATGAAGGACGCACGCCGTGACGGGCGGCGGCTTGGCAAGATAGCAAATCGCTTGTAAAAGCACAGCGCCAGGAGAACAGTTGCGCGCAAAAGCCCCCGTACAGCGCTTGATTAGTGACCAAATGAGCCCCTGGAGGTCGTAGTGACGCCAACCTGTGGATATACTCGGCCCTTGCAAGTGCAAGACCCGCAGTCTTGACGGGCTGCTGTGCCAAAACGCCGTTGGGTGTCATCCAGCCGGTTTGGCAGAGTTTCCCTTCAGTACGCCTTACGAGAAACGCATCGAGCGGTGTATGTTGGTGCTGAAACGTTTTTCCGCAAGACGGCTATCCATTTGAAATACCCATGAAGCGTCACGGGTCAGAGGCACCCTCGGCATGATCGAACTCGAACAAGAAGATCCAATTCCGCAAGGCGATCTCGCCCTGCAAATCACCGCGCTCCCCCGTGAAACCAACGGTTTTGGCGATATCTTCGGCGGCTGGCTGGTCGCACAGATGGACTTGGCCGGCACGGCAATGGCCAGCAAGGTCGCCGGTGGTCGCGTGGCCACCGTGGCGATTGACCGCATGGCCTTCCTGGTACCGGTGGCGGTGGGCGCGCAGTTGTCCTTCTATACCCAGGCCCTGGAAATCGGCCGCAGCTCGATCCAGATGATGGTCGAAGTGTGGAGCGACGACCCGCTGTCCAGCGAATGGCGCAAGGTGACCGAGGCGGTCTTCGTGTTCGTCGCCATCGATGGCAGTGGTCGCACCCGCTCGGTGCCGTCACGCGCGCGTTAAACCTCGCGCGGTTTTGACGGTCCATTGCCCCATTGCCTGCCATTGAGAGAGCTGTGACATGCCGACGCCCCACGTTGAAACCGTAAAGATCGACGAGCTGGACTGCTGGCGTATTCGCCACAACGGCGCCGAACTGATGGTGGCCCAACAGGGCGCGCATATCTTCAGCTATCAGCGCCAGGGCGAGCAGCCGATGATCTGGCCGAACCCCGAGGCGGTGTTCAAGCAAGGCAAAGGCATTCGTACTGGCGTGCCAGTGTGCTGGCCATGGTTTGGTGTGTTCGACCGCAACCCGCAGAGCGTGAAGGCGATGCGCCAAAGCGAACAACCGGCCGGTGCCCATGGTTTTGTGCGAACTGCGATCTGGGAATTGGCTGCGACCGAACTCGAAGGTGAAGCATTGCGTGTGGACCTGGCCCTGCCAGTGCCTGCCGGCGGCTTTCCTGGCTGGCCCCACCAGGTCGACCTGAAGCTGAGCCTGCTGCTGGACGACCAACTGCACATCCGCCTGACCAGCCACAACCGTGACGACCACAGCGTGACACTCAGTCAGGCGCTGCACACCTATTTCGCGGTCAGCGATGCGCGCAACGTGCAGGTTGAGGGTCTGGATGGCCTGACGTATATCGATACCGCCGATGGCTGGACCGAGAAACAGCAGTCCGGCCTGCTGCACTTCGCCGCCGAAACCGACCGTATCTATCTCGACACCCCGACGCAGCTCAACATCGTCGACAAAGACTGGCAGCGCCGCATCCAGCTCACCAGCCAGGGCTCCCACTCCACCGTCATCTGGAACCCCTGGACCGAACGCGCCAATGCCTTCGACGACATGGCCGACGATGGCTGGACGGGCATGCTGTGCATCGAGACGGCGAATGTGCTGGATGATGTGCTGGCATTGGCCCCGGGCGAAAGCCACACCCTGGCCGTGAGCATCACAGCCCTCCCCCTGTAAACCCGATTCAAATGTGGGAGCTGGCAGGTTCGTTTCTTACAGGTCGGATTCCTTGACTACGCGGACCTTGCCCGCGTCCAGCGCATACGCCGCATCCGCCAAATCGTTATTCACCTTCTCCACCTTCAACGTCCCCGTGACCCACAGCGGCGTGTAGATATCATCCAGCTTCAGCCCCTTGGGATAGCGCACCAGCACCAACTGGTTGGGCGGCGGTGGCGGCACGTGGATACAGGCGCCCGGGTATGGCACCAGGAAGAACAGCGTGCTGCGACCCTTTGCATCGGTTTCCAGCGGCACCGGGTAGCCGCCGATGCGGATGTTCTTGCCGTTCATGGCGGCCACCGTCTTGGTGGAATACATCACCGCCGGCAACCCCTTGCTTTGCTTGAGGCCACCCTTGTCGGTGAACGTGCCTTGGGCTTCGGGGGAGTTGTGGTCGATCTCGGGCATGGCTTCGAGGGCTTTCTGGTCCGACAGGGGCATCAGGTCGAGCCAGTCGGTTTCCGGCAGTTCGCCGGCGTGCGCCAGGCCTGAGCCCAGCAAGAGGAGTGTCAACAGTAGACGGCGCATGGAGAAGCTCGGCAAATTCAAGTGCCGAGTATTCTAGCCCTCTGCGCCTGCGCAGCGCAGAGGACTTTGTCGGCTGATCACTTCCTTTTGATCAGGCCGTAGATCACCAGCAGCACGATGGCACCGACCAGTGCACCGATGAAGCCTGCGCCTTGACCGGCCTGGTAGATACCCAGCGCCTGACCACCGTAGGTCGCGGCCAGGGAGCCGGCGATACCCAGCAGGATGGTCATGATCCAGCCCATGCTGTCGTCGCCGGGCTTGAGGAAGCGCGCCAGCAGGCCGACGATCAAGCCGATAAAGATGGTTCCGATGATACCCATGGCATTTCCCTCTGATTGGTGTGAGTCATGCCAAAGCCTGGTCAGGCTTTGCCATCCTGCAATCAGAGGGACGGCGGCAACCAATGGTTCCCGTCATCGCCAGGCTTATTGTTCGGCGATCAGCGCTTCGACCTTGAGGATCTGCGCCTGCAGCGTCGCATGGTCCTTGCAACGCAGGTTGGCGTGGCCGACCTTGCGCCCGGCCTTGAAGGCCTTGCCGTAGTGATGCAGGTGGCAATCATCGATGGCGATCACACGCTCCACGGGCGGCACCGAACCGATGAAATTGAGCATGGCGCTCTCGCCGACTTTGGCCGTGGAGCCCAGCGGCAAGCCCGCCACCGCCCGCAGGTGGTTTTCGAACTGGCTGCACTCGGCGCCTTCGGTGGTCCAGTGCCCGGAGTTGTGCACCCGTGGCGCGATTTCGTTGGCCTTGAGGCCACCGTCCACTTCAAAGAACTCGAAAGCCATCACCCCGACGTAGTCCAGCTGCTTGAGCACGCGGCTGGAATAGTCTTCGGCCAGGGCCTGCAACGGGTGATCGGTACTGGCAACGGACAGCTTGAGGATGCCGCTGTCGTGGGTGTTGTGCACCAACGGGTAGAAGCGGGTTTCACCATCGCGGGCACGCACGGCGATCAGCGATACTTCGCCGGTGAACGGCACGAAGCCTTCCAGCAGGCAGGCGACGCTGCCCAGCTCGGCGAAGGTGCCCACCACGTCGGCCTCGGTGCGCAGCACTTTCTGGCCCTTGCCGTCGTAACCCAGGGTGCGGGTCTTGAGTACCGCCGGCAGGCCGATGCGGGCGACGGCGGCGTCCAGGTCCGCCTGGGACTGAATGTCGGCGAAGTCCGGGGTCGGAATACCCAGGTCCTTGAACATGCTCTTTTCGAACCAGCGGTCGCGCGCAATGCGCAGTGCTTCGGCGCTCGGGTACACCGGCACGAATTGCGACAGGAACGCCACCGTTTCAGCCGGGACACTTTCGAACTCGAAGGTCACCAGGTCGACTTCCTCGGCCAGTTGGCGCAGGTGATCCGGGTCACTGTAGTCAGCGCGCAGGTGTTCACCCAGGGCGGCCGCGCAGGCGTCCGGCGCAGGGTCCAGGAAAGCGAAGTTCATCCCCAGCGGGGTGCCCGCCAGAGCCAGCATACGACCCAGTTGGCCGCCACCGATTACACCGATTTTCATCAATAACAACCTCAGGCGATGCGTGGGTCTGGATTGTCCAGCACGCTGTCTGTCTGCTCGGCACGGAATTTTTTCAGCACCGCGTGAAACTGCGGGTGCTTGGCGCCCAGGATGCTGGCCGCCAGCAAGGCGGCGTTGATCGCGCCGGCCTTGCCGATCGCCAGGGTGGCCACGGGGATGCCGGCGGGCATCTGCACGATGGACAACAGCGAGTCCACGCCCGAAAGCATCGACGACTGCACCGGCACCCCAAGCACAGGCAGGTGGGTCTTGGCCGCACACATGCCTGGCAAATGCGCCGCACCGCCGGCACCGGCAATGATCACCTCGATGCCACGGGATTCTGCCTCATCGGCATACTGGAACAGCAGGTCCGGAGTGCGGTGGGCGGAGACCACCTTCACTTCGTACGCAATGCCGAGTTTTTCCAGCATATCGGCGGTGTGGCTAAGGGTGGACCAATCGGACTTGGAGCCCATGATCACGCCAACCAATGCACTCATCGTCGTGCCTCTTCTCTCTGGGCGCCCGCGGGCGCGTCAAAAAACAACAAGCCACGCAGGAAATCCGGCGTGGCTTGTTGTACGAATTCAGGCCGGCGGGACCGGCCAAAGGCCGCGCAGTATACCGTAATAATCGGGATAAACAGCCCCTTGGATGACCATCTGTCCAGCAGCGCAAAGTGGCGGTTTTATTGACTCAGGAGTCAGCGACAAGGTTCAAGCGATGGGTCTTGGCAATGGCGCTGATCATGGCCGGTGAGACGCCCACTTTTGCAGCTATCGCTGGCCATTGCCGTACGGCCTCATGCACCTCTCGGATGATGTGCAGGGCTTTCATTCCCTTGATCTGACTTCCCACACTGAGCAGGTCATCCACCCCAAAGTTGTCGCGCTTGCCGTTAATGCTCATCTGATGGCTGTCGACCCAAAAATTTCCAGGCATGTAAATGCGCACAGTGTCGCTGTGTGAATTTTGTCGCCATCATCCGTACGGTCAAATCGCCTGGTCATAAATACGAATCACATGAGGGCGTACTTAATAAAATTTATGGATACAAAGATGATCAAAGTTTTACCAAAACCGACCAAATGATCAGAAAGTTATTCAATTTCAATCAGGCAGCACCTTGCCCACCCTGTGCTGCTCCACCTTCCAACTTGCGCCACAACAACCGCACATTCGCCTTGCGCACCAACGCGCAGCGATACAGGCGAATCTCCAGCGGCACATGCCATTGCGGCCCGCCGCACACCACCAGCTCACCCCGCGCCAGTTCCGCCCGCACGCTCAACTGCGGCACCCAGGCAATGCCCAGGCCCTCCAGCGCCATACTCTTGAGGCTGTCGGCCATCGCAGTTTCGTAAACGGTGGTAAAACGCAACGCACGCTGGCGCAGCAGTAAATGCACCGAGCGTCCGAGGAATGCGCCGGCGCTGTAGGCCAGCAGCGGCACGCTGCCCTCGCCTTCCAGGTCGAACAGCGGCTGGCCGTCGGCGTCGGCGGCGCATACCGGGAGCATTTCGGTGTTGCCCAGGTGCAGCGACGGGAAGATTTCGGCGTCCATCTGCATCGCGGCATCCGGGTCGTAGAACGCCAGCATCAGGTCGCAGCCGCCTTCGCGCAGGGCGTGCACGGCGTCGCCAACGTTGGTGGCGACCAGCCGCGTGGCGATGTTCAAACCTTCGTTGCGCAGTTGTGCGATCCAGCGCGGGAAGAAACCCAGCGCCAGGGAGTGGGCGGCGGCCACTTGCATGACTTCGCCCTGCCCGCCTTCCAGGTGATGCAAATGGCGCAGCACTTCACCCAGCTGTTCGACCACCGTACGCGCGGTGACCAGAAACAGTTGCCCCGCCGCCGTCAGCTCCACCGGTGTGCGCGAACGGTTGACCAGGGTCAGGCCCAGTGCGGCCTCCAGGCTGCGGATGCGCCGACTGAACGCCGGCTGAGTGACGAATCGCCGCTCCGCCGCCTGGGAAAAGCTGCGCGTCGCTGCCAGGGCGCTGAAGTCTTCCAGCCATTTGCTCTCAAGGTTCATCACTGCCTCCCAAGGCCACGCACCATTTTGGCACACACGCCCGTCATGATAGCCGGGTCACGCCGACATTATGCCGTTTGTGCATAGCCCAGTGTTTAACAGCATTGGCCCAAAAACGTCTACACGCCTAGCATTCGCAGCGTTCCGGCCTGTTCCGGGTCCCTATCGAGATGATTTCCGTCATGTCCTCCGCTGCATCATTCCGCACAGAAAAAGACCTGCTTGGCGTACTCGACGTACCCGCTCAAGCGTACTACGGCATCCAGACCCTGCGAGCGGTGAACAACTTCCGCCTCTCGGGCGTTCCGATTTCGCATTACCCGAAATTGGTGGTCGGTCTGGCAATGGTCAAGCAAGCGGCGGCGGATGCCAACCGCGAGTTGGGCCAGCTCAGCGAAGCCAAGCACGCGGCCATCAGCGAAGCCTGTGCCCGTCTGATCCGCGGCGATTTCCACGAAGAGTTCGTGGTGGACATGATTCAAGGCGGCGCCGGCACTTCAACCAACATGAATGCCAACGAAGTCATCGCCAATATCGCGCTGGAGGCCATGGGTCACCAGAAGGGCGAATACCAGTACCTGCATCCCAACAACGACGTGAACATGGCGCAGTCGACCAACGACGCCTACCCGACCGCGATCCGCCTGGGTCTGCTGCTGGGCCATGACGCGCTGCTGGCCAGCCTCGACAGCCTGATCCAGGCCTTCGCCGCCAAGGGCGTGGAGTTCGGCCATGTGCTGAAAATGGGCCGCACCCAGTTGCAGGACGCCGTGCCGATGACCCTCGGCCAGGAATTCCGCGCTTTCGCCACCACCCTCGGTGAAGACCTGGCCCGCCTGAAAACCCTGGCGCCAGAGCTGTTGACCGAAGTGAACCTGGGCGGCACCGCCATCGGTACCGGCATCAACGCCGACCCGCGTTACCAGGCCCTGGCCGTACAGCGCCTGGCCGTTATCAGTGGCCAGCCAGTGGTCCCGGCCGCGGACCTGATCGAAGCCACTTCCGACATGGGCGCCTTCGTACTGTTCTCCGGCATGCTCAAGCGTACCGCCGTGAAGCTGTCGAAGATCTGCAACGACCTGCGCCTGCTGTCCAGCGGCCCACGCACCGGCATCAACGAGATCAACCTGCCGGCCCGCCAGCCAGGCAGCTCGATCATGCCTGGCAAGGTCAACCCGGTGATACCGGAAGCGGTCAACCAGGTGGCGTTCCAGGTCATCGGCAACGACTTGGCGCTGACCATGGCGGCCGAAGGCGACCAACTGCAGTTGAACGTGATGGAGCCGCTGATCGCCTTCAAGATCTTCGACTCGATCCGCCTGCTGCAACGCGCCATGGACATGCTGCGAGAACACTGCATCGTCGGCATCACCGCCAACGAAGCGCGCTGCCGCGAACTGGTGGAACACTCCATCGGCCTGGTCACCGCGCTGAATCCCTACATCGGCTATGAAAACGCCACCCGCATTGCGCGAATCGCCCTTGAAAGCGGTCGCGGCGTGCTGGAACTGGTGCGCGAAGAAGGCTTGCTCGACGACGCCATGCTCGACGACATCCTGCGCCCCGAAAACATGATCGCTCCACGTCTGGTCCCGTTGAAGGCCTGATGTTCGTTGCACTGCTCACCAGGTTGAGGGACTAGACACCTCTCACCTTTTGAGGGCCTGAAGGCTCGTTCTTCAGGCCCTTTTTTTGGTTCTTCACGGATTACCGGGAAAGACGCTCTTGATCTTCATGAAAAAGAACTCGCTATCCCGGTAACCGTACGCCATCCGCTTGATGACCTTTATTCGATTGTTTATTCCTTCCAACTGACCCGTATGCATCGGCCAGCGAACCCGGCTTACGATGCCTCGCCAGTAACCCTTTAGCCGTTTGGCAAACTGCACCAGAGCCGGTATTTCGCTTTCATGAGCATGGCGCAGCCATTGTTTCCAAGCCGCTCGCCAAGCCCAGGCAGCGCTTGCTGTCCAGAGCGTTTTGAGCTCAGCCTTCATCAAATAAACCGTCATCAGCGATTGGTTGGCCGCCAACAAATCCTGCAAACGAACCTGTTGTTCCGGCGTTTTCAGATTCTGCGGATTGCGCAGCAACAGCCATCGCGCCTGCTTGATGACCTTGCGAGCCGGCTTGTCATGACGCAGTCGATTGGCCTCGTCGACGCGGACCCGATCTATCACCTCTCGGCCATATTTGGCCACCACATGAAAGAGGTCGTAGACCACTCGCGCTTTCGGGCAGTGCTGACGGACCTCCAGGTCAAAAGCGGTATTCATGTCCATCGCAACCGCTTCGATTCGAGCACATCCCTCTGGCCCCAGCTCTTCGAAAAAGGGCCGAACCGCCGCCCTGCTACGGCCTTCGCCAATCCATAGCACTCTTCGCGTATCGGCATCCAACACCACACTGGCGTAGCGATGCCCTTTGAACAGCGCGAATTCATCCATCACTAGGCGTCGTGGCTGCGCCTTTGGCAGCGTGCTCAACGCCGCCTGTAAGGCTCGACGCTCCAGCAACCGAACGGTGTCCCAATGCAGGCCAAACATCTGTGCCACGTGCAGGGTTGGAAGGCGCTCGCAGGCTTGAATGACCGCATCCGCCAAGCGGCGCGTCATCCGGGCATAGCGATCCAGCCAACTGACGGCCTCCATGCGTTTGCCACAGTCGCGGCAGCCAACCCGCCTGAGCAAAACGCTGAGGCGTACCGCGCGACCGAGAATGGGAAGATCACGAACGGTTCGCTCGCAATACTCATGAGTGGTTGAACAAGGTTTTTGGCAGCCACCGCAGGAAGGAAATCGAGTGGCGTGGGGAGCCAGATCGATCTGTAGGGTGTCACCATCAGTCTTGATCGTGACGAC
Source organism: Pseudomonas trivialis (assembly GCF_036864995.1). Lineage (NCBI taxonomy): Bacteria > Pseudomonadati > Pseudomonadota > Gammaproteobacteria > Pseudomonadales > Pseudomonadaceae > Pseudomonas > Pseudomonas trivialis. The sequence goes on from NZ_CP142151.1 coordinate 5,399,392, forward strand.
AGAAAAGCCCTCCCAAAAAGGAAGGAAAGTATTAATATCGCGCATAAGAACGCCGGTTTGTTAGATGTGTTTGCTCGCACGAACATCATCAACCAAATCGGCGTTCTTGTTTCTGTCTTTCCCGGGATTCCGTGAAGAACCTTTTTTTGCCTTGAGGTTGCGAAATGACGCCTATAAAAAATCCAACATCGCCCTGCAAACCCGACTTGTCCGATTCAGTGCTGCTGAAACCTTTAATCGGCCCGTGCAGACGGATCACGCGCGCCTAGGTATAGTGCCGCCCCTCATCGCGTCTGCGGCCATCGGTAACGGGGCCCGGAACAACGCGAAAGCGCATGAATAACAACACCCGCAAAAGGATTGGGGTCGAAGCATCGTGCACTGCCTGGTGCCGAGCGATGCATCGAACCGTCCTGCGTTTGCCATTAAAAAATCAGCGAGGAACACTCCATGCTCGAAGTCATCAACGACTTCCTCTCAGGGAAAGTACTGATCGTGCTCATTGTCGGGCTCGGTGGTTATTTCACGATTCGCTCGCGTTTCGTGCAGTTGCGCCACTTTTTCCACATGTTCTCGGTATTCAAAGACAGCCTGAAGAGCAGCTCCGGCCAACTCAGCTCGTTCCAGGCGCTGATGCTCAGCCTGGCGGGCCGCGTCGGTGCAGGTAACATCGCAGGCGTCGGCATTGCCGTGACCCTGGGTGGCCCGGGCGCCGTGTTCTGGATGTGGGTCACCGCGCTGGTGGGCATGTCGTCGAGCTTTATCGAGTGCTCACTGGGCCAGCTGTACAAGCGCACCGACGCTGACGGCGCCTACCGTGGCGGCCCGGCTTATTACATCCAGCACGGCCTGCACAAACGCTGGCTGGGCATGGTCATGGCGTTCCTGCTGCTGGTGACCTTCGGCTTTGCCTTTAACGGCCTGCAAGCCCACGCCGTGACCCACTCGCTGAACAATGCCTTCGGCCTCGACACCACCTACACCGGCCTTGCGCTGGCGGTGTTGCTGGGCCTGGTGTTCATCGGCGGGATCAAGCGCATCGCCTCGATCGCCGACCTGCTGGTGCCGGTCAAGACCCTGGTGTACATCGCCGTAACCCTTTACGTGATCGTGCTGCAGTTCGACCACGTACCGGCCATGCTCGCGACCATCGTCAAGAGCGCGTTCGGCCTCGACCAGGCCTTCGGTGGCCTGGTGGGCAGTGCGATCATCATGGGCGTAAAACGCGGCGTGTTCGCCAACGAAGCAGGTCTGGGCAGTGCGCCCAACGTGGCCGCCGTCGCTTCGGTAGAGCACCCGATTGCCCAGGGCGTGGTGCAAGCGTTCAGCGTGTTCCTCGACACCTTCGTGATCTGCACCTGCACCGCGTTGCTGATCCTGCTCTCCGGCTTCTACACCCCGGGCTTTGAAGGCGACGGCATTGCCCTGACCCAGAACTCCCTGGCCGCCGTGGTCGGTGACTGGGGCCGCATGTTCATCTCGGTAGCCCTGGCGTTGTTCGTGTTCACCTCGATCATGTACAACTACTACCTGGGCGAGAGCAACCTGCGCTTTCTGGTCGGCAATAACCGCAAGGTGTTGATGGGCTATCGCGCGCTGGTGCTGGTGCTGATCTTCTGGGGTTCGATCGAGAACCTGAGCACCGTATTCGCCTTCGCCGACATCACCATGACCCTGCTCGCGTTCGTCAACCTGTTCGCCCTGGCGTTCCTGTTCAAGATCGCCATGCGCATCCTGAACGACTACGACAACCAGCGCGCAGCGGGCATCAAGACGCCGGTGTTCGACTCCAGCCAGTTCCCGGACCTGGACCTGGACCGCAGCGCCTGGCCGGCCAATCCTGCGAAGCCGCAGCAGGCGCCAGCGGCTGAACTGAGCGCGCACCCACAGCGCTGAGCCTAGAGAGATGACACGCCGCCCGGCCTTGGGCATGCTCGGGGCCCGGCGGCGTTTTTCGTTCAGGAGATTCTTTGATGCAATCAGCCAACAACGTGATAGTGCTCTACACCGGCGGCACCATCGGCATGCAGGCCAGCGCCAACGGCCTGGCACCTGCTTCGGGCTTTGAAGCGCGCATGCGTGAGCAGCTTGCCGATGCGCAAGTGCCCACGTGGTGCTTTCAGGAAATGGCGCCGCTGATCGACAGCGCCAACATGACCCCTGCCTACTGGCAGCGCCTGCGCACCGCGGTGATCGAAGCAACGGACGCCGGTTGCGACGCCGTGCTGATCCTGCACGGCACCGACACCCTGGCCTACAGCGCCGCCGCCATGAGTTTCCAACTGCTGGGCCTGCCGGTGCCGGTGGTGTTCACCGGCTCGATGCTGCCGGCGGGCGTGCCCGACAGCGATGCCTGGGAGAACGTCAGCGGCGCCCTGGCCGCCCTGGGTACAGGCCTGGCGCCGGGTGTGCACCTGCACTTTCACGGCGCGCTACTGGCGCCGACCGCCTGCGCGAAAGTCCGCAGTTTCGGGCGCAATCCCTTTGCAGCCCTCAAGCGTCAGGGCGGCGTGGCACGCGCTACCGCTCTCCCGGCGGCACTGGATTATCGCCAGCCGAAAACCCTGGCCAGCGTCGGCGTGCTGCCGCTGGTGCCGGGCATCGGCGCAGCGCAGTTGGACGGCCTGATCGACAGCGGCATTCACGGGCTGATTCTCGAATGCTTCGGCAGCGGCACCGGCCCCAGCGACAACCCCGACTTCCTCGCCAGCCTCCAGCGTGCGCAGGACAAGGAAATTGTTGTGGTCGCGATCACCCAATGCCATGAAGGCGGCGTGGAACTGGACATCTACGAAGCCGGCAGCCGCCTGCGCGGTGTGGGCGTGCTGTCCGGTGGCGGCATGACCCGCGAAGCAGCGTTCGGCAAGCTCAACGCGCTGCTCGGCGCCGGACTGGATCACGCCCAAGTGCGGCGCCTGGTGGAAGCCAACCTGTGCGGCGAATTGGGCTGAGGCCCGCCCTTACATAATCACCGCCCTCCTGACCGAGCGGTTCCTAGTATGGAAACACCCCAGTTTCCATACTCAGGCTCGTCAGGAGTTTTCCATGGCTTCAACGCTTCCCCCACGCCCCAACCTCGCCGCCGTGCTGCTGCGCGAACAACTGCGCGAGCGCTACCCGACACTGGCCATCGACTCCGAAAACACACTGTTCGGCACCCCTGTGTGGGAGATCGTCGAAGACCAGGTGGTGGCCCGCCCAACAGGCCAAGGAGTGCCTTTATGAACGACCTCGTATTGACCGACAGCGAAACGCTGCTGACGCAATTGACCACCAATCCATCTCTGCGCGAAGTGGCCTCAGGCACTTTGAAAACGGCACTGCACGAGCTGTATCCGACACTGGATATCGACCCGAATCTGGCCATCGTCAGGACCCCGAGATGGACTGTTCTGAATGGCGAACTCATTCCCGAGAAAGCCCTTGGAGAAACCCTCACCGGCGCTCTCATACGCAGTGCAATCGCCCAGGCGCCGGTAACTTACCTCGATAACGAGCACTACCTGGTGAACTTCTCGGGCAGCGCCCGCGACACGCACCTGCCCGTGAAGATCGAAGCGATTGGACGGCTGATCAATGAACTGGCGCCCCTGCTGAATGTGGCGTTCCAGGAGCAACAGCTGGATTTCTGGAACCAGAGTGCAGGCACCGATGGCCCGCGCTGGCGACTGTTGGCCAAGGTACTGCGCGATGTCTGGAACGTGCAGGAAATGGATGACTGGGATGCTGACGACTGCGCCGTGGCCCATCTGGTGTATCACTATCCCGATTACGCTGAGCGTTTGCCACACGACAAATACGCAACTCGCACCTACCTTGTGGACATCGACCGACAAGACGGCACTAACCTCCAGCATGTCTGCCTGTTGTCCACTGCCGTGCTGGTCGCGCGCCACGAGCAGAAAACCATCCTTCTCACGTACTCGATCAACGCCGGGTACGAAAAATTTGCCAGCCTGGAGGACTTCGGCAAAACACTTGCGCCTTATCGAGGCGCCGCCCCCGGAGCGCAACTGCACTGGCGGCTGCTGGAACAGGATGCCAGTTTTTTCGAGTACCAGGCCTTCAGTCTGATCGACCTGCAACTCGATGCCATCAGTGGCATCGACTATTTCGCCACTCAAACAGCGACCCTGCTGTCCACACATAACCTGAATACGCAGGCAACCGGCGCGGTGATCAACCCGTCGAAGCTCGATAACATACGCAACGCATTACCCGACTGGTTGTTGAACGCGGCACAGACCGATCAGACCGCTTACGCGCGCTACATGATGGACCTGGGCAACCTGTCCGTTCAAAACGAGGGCAAGACCTTCACCGATGAACTGCCGTCGATCACCGATTTTGCGCGCCAGGCGCTGCGTACCCAGTTGCTCAGGGACCATCCCGAGGCCACGCAACTGAACCTGGACAAGATAGAGATTACCGTCACCAGCCAGGTGGTCTGGGGCACCGTCGCGATACCCGGCGCCACCCAAACCGAAACCTTCAACCTGATCGAACTCGCCCTGCAGAATCTTGCCGCGCTGCCGCTGGGCAACAAAACCCTGAGCTACCGAAATGGCAGCGCAACGCCGGCCTGGATGACCGTCGCCTACCTGGAGCAACTGATTACCTGGGCCGATATCGGCCGCCACTACCCCGAACAGGTCAACACACGACTGCTCAAAGACCCTGTGCAAACCCAACGCCGTCAACGTCTGTACACCGAGCAATTGCGCCTGCAACTGCCGCTGCTGGCTCTGCAGTACAAGATTCGCCAGGCGTTCGAGCTCGACGAACTGGGTTATCGGTATGTGCGCGCCGTGATGCTCGAAGACGCTGCGCAGCGCCAGGTGGACGGCTATGCAGTGGTCATCCGGCCCATGGCTTTGCGCCCAACGAGGCGGCTGGGCGGCACGGCAGACCGAGTTGAAAATATGTTCATCATCGGCCCGCAGGACTCGAAGAGGGGCCCCTGCCTGCTTTATCAGCCGCTATCCGGCGTCCCCCTGATGCAGTTTCCTTCACCGACCAACCTCCTTTATGCGATCAAACAGGACACTGCGCTGCGCCGGTCGGTCCTCGCCTGGCTGGCGGACGACGTGCGCAACGACTACGCGCAATTCGTCTTCCCAGGCAGCCTACCCTCACCCTGGGTGCTGCCGGAACTGCTCAGCGCGCCCCTGAGTTCGTGGGTGATGAGCGGGCCTGTCGAGCTCGATACCCAGCCGCTGGACGGCGATGTGTTCACAGCGCTTTACGAGGCCAACGCCCGGGCGCTGGTGACATTGGCGGATCGGCAATCGGTTTCGAATGCGCAAGCGCGCTGGGCCAGCTTCAAGCACGCCGGCTGGGTGCTGCTCAACGCGGCATTGCCCTTCATGGGCCGCACGGCAGGCGCGGCGGCGTGGGTCTGGCAACTGGTGGACGACCTGCAGCAAGGCATCGATGCCAAGGAAAGTGGCGACACATCCAAAGAGGTCAGCGCAGCCGTGGATTTTTTCCTGACGCTGGGCATGGCGCTGGCGCTGCACGTCAGCCAGCAGCACAGGCCTGCGGTTGCGCTTGAAAAAACGCCGGCGCCCAAGGCGCCGCTGCCGGCCAAACTGTCGATTATCCAGAAACCGACCCTCGACACCGCTGACCTGACCACCGCCCATGACATAAGCCTGCACACCAGCGGCGCGCTGACGCGCAGTCGTCTCAACCTGGCAGCGACGCTGGACAGTTTCGGCCTGTCCAAGCCCGATGGACTGGGCGAACCCAATGCCACACCGGGTGCCCATATGCATCTTTATCCAAAGGGCCCGAAGTGGTACGCCCCGGTGGCACATCGCTGGTTTGAGGTAACACTGGACGAAAACGATACGGTACTGATCATCGATCCAAAAAACGCGGATCGCCTCGGCCCACCGCTGATCAACAATCGCCTCGGCCAATGGTTCATCGACACCCGCCTGCGCTTGCGCGGCGGCGGGCTGCGCAGCCGACGGCAGAAAGGCCAGCGCCTGAGGCCGCCGAAAATCCATGACCTGCGCGAGCAGCTGGATGCCTTCGATACCCGGCTGGAGCAGCGACGCCAGCAACTGGTGGACCTGCAAGAGGCGATCGAAAAGGCAGCCCCGGCCGATCGTGCACAGGTCCGCAGCACTTACCTAGCGAACGTGACCACTCGCCTTGAAGAATTGGACCTGCCTATCTCCCAGCTTAAATCGCTGAATATCCTCGATACCGTGCCGACTTTTCAGCAGGCCATGCTCGGCTACCTGGGCGATCAGATCATCCTGGCACGCAGTGCCACCGCCGAACAAATGACCCATCTCGAAGAAGATCTGCTGAGCGTCTCTGACTATCTTGACCTTGAAGACGAGCCGGTGCCCCTCACAGCCCTTGAGAATTGTCGCCGTGCCGATGTGTCCACCCAGGCGTTGATAGACCGCATCAGCTACCTCGATGCACACCTCAAGGACGCACGCGCATTGGGCGCCGACGGCGTGCTGTTTGCCGATCAACAGGCTTCGCTCCTGCCCAGGCTGGCTGTGGATAACTTGAAGGCTTTTCGCATCACCCTGGCCCGTTTTCTGTGCTTGAACGAGGGCGCCGCGGCCAATGCTCGCTCGACCCTGAGCCAGATGGTCGACAGGGCAGACCTGGCGGTACAGAGCCTGTGCGAGGCCTTGCAGCCGGACAACCCGGCTACGCTGGACGAGCAGGTTCAGCTGCTCGACAGCCTGGTGGAGCAGTTTGCCGCACTGGATCAAAGCATGGCCGACTTGCCGGCCGACTTCCCGCAGGATGTGCACAGGCCAGCCCTTGACACCCTGCAACAGCTGACCGAGCAGTTCTCTCAACGGGCCACCAAACGACTGGCCAGCCTGTTGCGCGAACGCAAAGCGCTGGAGTCGTTGATTGCCGGCCCGTCCAAGCCTGCACCGCGGCCTCGCACAAGGGTGATCAAGACCCGCTTCAAGGGCGTGGTGGTGGGCGAGGAGCGCCCGTCGCACAGCGGCGAGCCGGATACGCTGGTGGAGGTCAAGCAGCCACTGACCGGGAAGGTGATAGCCCTGTTTCATGAGAAAGACGGCGTGTGGGTCGAACGCCGACGCGTGTCGCCACAGGCTGCACGCGGGGGTGCGCGTGAGGTGGCCGCCAGTATCGCCGGCGCTCAGGAGTTGCTTGATGATGTTGAGCATTTCATCGAACGCACCAAAGGGCTGGCCAGCGACGCACGACGTCTGCCGGTCGAAATCGAAGAACGCTTTCACCGCAAGGCCGACGAGCTGGAGCAGGCCAGCCGCGATATCGACTCGGCATTGACTGCCAGTAACCAGACCGAAAGCGGTTCGCCGTCGGCGGCACTGACCAATCACAGCCTCGACAGTGCCGTCAAACGCCTCTACACAGAGGGTCGCCGGGTCAAGCTGGACATGCTCAAGCGACGCCCACCGACGGCCGCTCATGTCGAACTGCTGTACCGCGAAAAAGAGATCACCATCAACCCGTTGCCGGGTGCACGCAGCAAGCTCGCCGGGCGTCACAAAGGCTACTTGAAAGAATACGAAATCCTCGACGCGCAAAACGCCAATGCGCTGTGGTATGCGCATTTTCACTACAAGGACCTGGTCAGCCCTGAGGAAAGCTACACCGCCGCGCACCTTAAAACCAAGGCACAGCGACGTCTGGGGGGCAAGTATCAGCCACCCGGCCGCGGCGACGAGCGCGACAGCATCGCGGTGTACCGCAGCGAGATAAGCCCGCAACTGGCCCGATCACTGTTTTTCACCCCTCCCGCTGCAGGCGCAGGCGCGCTCCTCCAAGTGCCCTAGCCACCCCAGGCCTGGCGCAGGCGCGCCAGGGCTTGCGCGATCTGCGCCGGGGGCACCGCGGCAAATCCGAGCACCAGCCCGGCACGTTGGTCGGGCGGCGTACTGGAATCGGGTAGCCAGTATTTGCTCAGGCCGGTGATCTCAACCCCCACCGCCTCGGCCTGTGCCAGCAATTGCTGCTCACGGACGAGGCTCTCCACACGAACGCTGAGGTGCAGGCCAGCGGCGACTGTGGGCAGGCAGTTCACGCCTGGCAATGGGCCCGGCCAGCCGCTGAGCAGCGCATCACGGCGGCTGAGGGCGGCGCGGCGCATGCGCCGGATGTGCCGCTGGAAATGCCCTGCCGCCATGAAATCGGCCATTACCACCTGGGTGCTGACCTCCGAGTGGCGCATGTCGACGGCACGGCGTCGGGAGAACGGTTGCACCAGACCTGGCGGCAGCACCAGGTAGCCCAAACGCAATGCCGGGAAGGCCACCTTGCCGAAGGTGCCGACATAGAGCACGCGCCCGCTGCGGTCCAACGCCGCCAACGGCGCCAGGGGGGCGCCGCTGTAGCGGTATTCGCCGTCGTAATCGTCCTCGATCACCCAACCGCCGGTACGCTCGGCCCAGGCCAGCAGTTCCAGACGTCGCGCCAGACTCATCACCACGCCCAGCGGGTATTGATGGGCCGGGGTGACATAGACCAGGCGGCAATGCTCAAGGGCATTGAGCGCACCACAGTCGATACCTTCGCTGTCCACCGCCACGCCGTGCAATCGGCCACCAGCCACGGCAAACGCACGGGCGGCGGCCTGGTAGCCCGGATTTTCGATGGCAACCGAGGCACCCGGCTCCACCAGCAGCTGTGCACAAAGGCTGATGGCCTGCTGCGCGCCATTGGTGATCACTATTTGCTCAGCCGTGCAGTGCAAGCCACGGGCACTGCGCAGGTAGGCAGCGATCAAGCCGCGTAGACGCAGATCCCCTGCCGGGTCGCCATAGCAGAGCTGTTGCAGGTCCGGGCTGCGCCAGAAAGCCGCGCTCAGCTTGGCCCACACCTCGAAAGGAAACAGATCGAATGCCGGCACGCCCACACGAAACGCACGCGGTGGGCCGCTGGGCGAGTGTGCCAGGTGGTGGTTTTGCACGCGCTCCAATGCGCTGCTGTGGATAACTTGAGCGCAGGCAGCAGGCGCTAGATCTGCACAATTTGTGGATAAAGCTGTGGGTAAGCCTGTTGATAAGCCTGTGGACACTTTTGTGGATAGTTTTTTTGCTGGCGTGACTGCACGCGGTAACCGGGCCACGTAGGTGCCGTCTCCGACCCGCGTTTCGATGAAGCCTTCGGCATACAACTGGTCGTAAGCGCGCACCACGCTGTTGCGGGAAATCCCGAACACTGCCGCCAGGTCGCGACTGGCCGGCAGCCGCGTGCCGCTGACCAAACGTCCATCCAGAACTCGCTGGCGCAGAGCCTGATACAACTGGCGAGTCAGGCCCTGGCGACGGTCCAGTTCGATACCGATGGGGTTGAACGACAGAGGCGGCTCGATGGCGGGCATGGCATTGGACCTATCAAATGGGTCGGAGATGGCTCTTACAACGAACCATTAGCCTGCCTAGGATGCAGGCATTCGCCAAGGAAAAACTTTCATGTACACACCCCGCGCCTTCGCCGTCGATGATCTGCCCGAACTCCAGCAATGGATCCGCCAAACCCGTCTGGCACAGTTGGTGACGTTCGGTGAGCAAGGCCTGCTGGCCAGCCATCTTCCGCTGCTGCTCAACCCCGATGAGAGCCCTAATGGCACGCTCTATGGGCATTTGGCCAGGGCCAATCCCCAGTGGCGCGAACTGCAAAATGGCGCCGAGGCTCTGGTGATCTTTGCCGGTGCCGACGCCTATATCAGTCCGTCGTTCTATCCGGCCAAGGCCGAGCACGGCAAAGTGGTGCCGACCTGGAACTACCTGGCGGTGCACGCTTACGGCAAAGCCGAGGTGTTCAACGATGCGGCGCGCCTGCTCAATGTGGTCACGGCCTTGACTGATCGCCACGAGGCCCGGCGCGAACAGCCATGGCAAGTCAGCGACGCGCCGGCCGACTATATTGACGGCATGCTCAAGGCCATCGTCGGCTTCGCGCTGCCCATCGAACGCCTGATCGGCAAACGCAAACTCAGCCAGAACCGCAGCCCGGCCGACATCGCCGGCGTACGCGAGGGCCTGGCGGCCAGCGACGATGTGGGTGACCAAACCGTGTCCCGCCTTATTCCCCAGGGAGTCTCAGAATGAGCCCGATCGATATCCGCCGCGTCACTGCCGCCGACCACGACGCCTGGCTGCCGCTATGGCAGGCGTATCTGAAGTTCTACAACACCGAGCTGCCGCAGGCCGTCAGCCACAGCACCTGGCAACGCCTGATCGACCCCGACGAACCGACCCATTCAGCGTTGACCTGGCAGGATGGCGAGGCAGTGGGCATGGTCAACTTCATCTACCATCGCTCCAACTGGAGCATCGAAAACTCCTGCTACCTGCAGGACCTGCTGGTGGCCCCGTCCCAACGTGGCACCGGTGTGGGCCGCAAGTTGATCGAATTCGTATATGCCACCGCCAGGGCCGACGGCTGTGCCAAAGTGCACTGGTTGACCCATGAGACCAATGCCACGGCGATCCAACTCTACGAACGTATCGCCGAACGCCCAGGCCTCATCCAATTTCGCCAAGCCCTTTAAGGAGCGCCGCATGTCCACTTCCCTCCCCGACTGGAAAGGCGTCCAGGCGCCTGCCGTGCAACGGCTCGACGGGCGTTTCATCCACCTGGAAAAACTCGACCCGGCGCAGCATGGCGACGACCTGTTCGACGCGCTGCAAGGCCCCGGCGCCGACCCCAGGCTGTGGGATTACTTGCCCTACGGCCCGTTCCCCGAGCGCGGCGCCTTCGATGCCTGGCTGGACAATCATGCCGCGCACAGCGACCCGTATTTTTTCACTGTGATCGACCGCGCGAGCGCCCGCGCCCAGGGCATCCTCAGCCTGATGTCGATCGTGCCCGAACACGGGCGCATCGAAATCGGCCACGTCACCTTCGGCGCACCGATGCAACGCTCGCCCAAAAGCACCGAGGCGGTGTACCTGCTCGCCAGGCACGCGTTCGACCTGGGCTATCGCCGGCTGGAATGGAAATGCAACAACGCCAACGACCGCTCCCGCTACGCAGCCGAACGGTTGGGATTCAGTTTTGAGGGGGTGTTCCGCCAGCATTCGGTGATCAAGGGCCACAACCGCGATACTGCGTGGTATTCGATCATCGACTCGGAGTGGCCGACGGTGGGTGCAGGATTTGAAGCGTGGTTGTCAGAGGCCAACCAGTCAGGCGCCGGCCAACTGAAAACCCTGGCCGAGTGCCGGGCCTGAACACAACACGGGAGGGGGCTTGCTCCCTCTTGTTAGACACAAATAACTTGTCGATTTTAGCCTGGAGTTTCAGGCAGCCACACTCCTGTGGCGAGCGGGCTTGCCCCGCGTTGGGCTGCGCAGCAGCCCCAAAACCATGCTCCGCGCAGTGTCAGGTACACCGCGTTTTATTCAATTAGGGGCGCTTCGCACCCCAACGCGGGGCAAGCCCGCTCGCCACAAAAAGCCCGCTCGCCACCCAGCCTCCTGGATTTTCAGCCTGTGGTGAATCAGCGATTCAGTTGCTCGGCCAACACCGCAATATGCTCCGGCCCGATCCCGCAGCAGCCGCCCAGGTGGCTCGCGCCCCGTGCCTGCCAATCGGCGGCCCAGTGCAGGTAGCCCGGTGGGTCGAGGTCGTCGCGCAACGGGTCCAGGCCGTCGTTGGCCGTGGCTTCCTTGGGTTGCGGCGGGAAAGCATTAGCGTAGGCGCCGATCTGGATCGCTGCCCCCAGGCGCTCGAAGGTGTGGCGGGCGGCATCAATCGCTGCGCCGATCACTTCCGGTTGGCTGCAGTTGAACAGCAGCACCTGCACGCCCAGCTGCACCGCCGCCTCGGCCGCCTCCGCCACCGGCTCGCCGGAGCGCAGGCGCGGGACGTCGTCGGTGTCTTCATCCTTCAAGGTAAACGACAGCCAGAACGGTTTGCCGTCCTGCGGCAATCCGGCATGAATCGCCCGCGCCTCGACGATTGAGCTCTGGGTTTCCGCCAGCCAGAGATCCACATGGGGCGCCAGACCCTGCACCAACGGGCTCAGCAGTTCGTTCACACGCTCGGCCTGGAACAGATCCGGGCGGTAAGACCCGAACAGCGGCGGCAGCGAGCCGGCCACGCGCACGGCCTTGCCCGAAGCGTCCACCGCCCGCCGCGCCAGTTCTCCGGCGAGGGAGGCCAGTGCCTGGCCTTCCTGGGCAAACCGCGCTTCACCGATATGAAACGGCACTACCGCGTAGCTGTTGCTGGTAATCACGTTGGCGCCGCTGTCGATATACGCCGCGTGCACCGCCTCTACCGCTTGCGGCGCCTCGCTCAAGGCCAGTGCCGACCACTCCGGCTGGCGAAACGGCGCGCCACGGCGTTGCAGTTCGCGGCCCATGCCGCCATCAAGAATGACTGTGCTTGCTGTGCCCATATGCTTTTTACTCATATGCTTATGAAAATAACTCACTATGAGAGTCGTTCTTATAACTATTTAATGCGTACCATTCGGTTAATAACAACCTCTTTTTTATTCAGGTGTTCAATTTTGAAAATCAAACCGCTGCTCGCCCTGGGCCTGACACTGCTGGCTGCCTCCACCCAGGCCTTTGGTGGCGCCACTCTGGACCGCATCGAGCAAAAGCAGGAACTGGTCGGCGTGCTGATGGAAAGCTACCCGCCGTTCTCGTTTCTCAATGACCAGAATCAGCTCGACGGTTTCGACGTGGATGTGGGCAAGGCCGTGGCGCAGAAACTGGGGGTGAAACTGCGCCTGGAAACCCCCTCGTGGGACGTGATCGCCGCCGGCCGCTGGAGCGGGCGCTATGACATTTGCATCTGCTCCATGACCCCGAGCAAGGCACGCGCCGAGGTGTTCGACTTCCCGGTGGAGTACTACGCCTCGCCTGCCGTGATCGTGGTTAATGCCAAGGATGACCGCATCCACGAGGCCAAGGACCTGAGCGGCAAGAAAGTCGGCCTCACCAGTGCCTCCAGCTACGAAAGCTACCTGAACAAGAACCTGGTGATCGAAGGCGCCGAAGACACGCAGTTGCAATACCCGTTCGAAGACGTGCAGATCGCACCGTACGATACCGACAACGTGGCCTTCCAGGACCTGGGCCTGGGCGCCGGTGTGCGCCTGGATGCGATCCTCACCAACCTGGTCACCGCCCAGCCACGCCTGAGCCAGGACAAGCGCTTCAAGCTGGCCGGCGCGCCGCTGTATTCGGAGCCCAACTCGGTGGCCATCGAGAAAGGCGACCCGCAGTGGGACAGCAAGGTGCGTGAGGTCTTCGCCCAGCTCAAACAGGACGGCACCTTGAGCAAGCTGTCGCAAAAATGGATCGGCGCCGACATCAGCCAATGAGTTTTCGCACACGGCTTTACCTGACCTGGGCAGCGCTGTTCATCCTGTTTGCGAGTTTTTTCCTGAGCTTCGACCTGAAGTTTTCGATCATCCTCGACAAGCTGCCCAACCTGGTCGGCCTGCACCTGGCGCCCAACGGGTTCCTGCAAGGTGCCGCGCTCACGCTTTTCCTGTGCCTGTGCTCGATGCTGGCATCGTCGGTGCTGGGATTTGTCACGGCCCTGGGGCGCCTGTCGAAAAGCGCGGTGGCGTTTGGCATCGCCAGTTTCTACGCGTCGTTCTTTCGCGGCACGCCGCTGCTGATCCAGATTTTGCTGATCTACCTGGGTCTGCCGCAGCTGGGCCTGGTGCCGGGCGCCATCGTTGCCGGGATCATTGCGCTGTCGCTCAACTATGGCGCCTACCTGAGCGAGATTTTCCGCGCCGGCATCCTCGGCGTAGCCCACGGACAACGCGAGGCCGCACTGGCTCTGGGCATGCGCGACAGTGCAATCTTCTGGCACGTCACCCTGCCCCAGGCCATGCGCACCATCATCCCGCCGGCGACCAACCAGTTCATCTCGATGCTCAAGGACTCGTCGCTGATCTCGGTGATGGGGGTGTGGGAAGTGATGTTCCTCGCGCAGTCCTACGGCCGCTCCAGCTACCGCTACATCGAGATGCTCACCACCGCGGCGATCATCTACTGGGTGATGTCCCTGGCACTGGAGTTGATCCAGGCGCGCATGGAGCGGCACTTCGGCAAGGGGTATGTGCGGCGCGGTTGAAGCGCTTCAGTGTTGGGAATGAAGTGTTTTTAATCGCCGCCAAGTAAAGACAACTCCCGCAAAACAGCAGTCGCCAGCCTGACATTTATCATCAGCCCATCTCGCTAAATTCCCGGCCTCATTTATCAGAGGTTGGGATTACATGCTTCTTACACCCCACAGATTTGCCCTGGTCATGGCGCTTGCGATCAGCACGGTCAGCCTTTCACCCGCCTATGCGCGAGGTGAGTTCGACTACTTGCACCACCACTCGCAACCCGACGACATAGAGGATGCCGAGTGGTATGAAGTGCCTAAAGTCGACACACCGCTGGTGAACGGTTATCTGATCCAGAAGGCCACGTCTTACAACGGCTTGCAGCTTGCTGCCGTGCTTGATCCCGCGCTCACCAAGCTGATGGACGCGGAACTGACATCGGAGAAGGAAAAAGAACTGGAAACAATCGCTGACGCCCTCACCCGGGACCCCGGAGGAATGGGTGCCGCCCTTGAACAACTGGCCGGCAGCCAGAACGCCAATCTCGCCGCAGCCACTCAAAACACCACGCAGCAGCTTGGCAGCCAGCTGCTTTCAACCCTGCACGCATTGCCCGACACCGATGAGGGCCACTTCTGGACCAAAGGCGTGCGCAATGAAGGTCGCCTGGCCAGGCAAGGCGGCAGCGCCGGTCTGAGCACCGACTCCCAAGGCTTGATGCTGGGCGCCGATTGGGCACTGGACCAAGCCTGGCGCGTCGGCATGATGGGCGCAAAAACCAGCAGCCGCTTCAACACCCAACGCTTCAACGCCGACCTCGACAGCTGGCACCTGGGTGGCTACGCGGTGCGCCAGGACGGTCCCATGGCCCTGCGCCTGGGAGGCATCTACAGCCGCCATGCCGGCACCAACAAGCGCCGCATTCAACTGCTCGACTATGAGGAACAACTCAAGGGGAGCTACGACGCCCAGAGCCAAACCCTCTTCTCTGAGCTGGGCTACCAGTTGGGCAGCGCGGGTTTCAGCGCCGAGCCGTTCATCGGGCTGGGCTACCAGCGCTATCATCGCGACAGCTTCAAGGAGCGCGGCGGTCTGGCCGCGCTGAACGTCGGCTCGCAAACCCAGCAAAACCTGAACAGCACCGTTGACCTGCGCCTGGCGACGGAGTATCGGTTCGATCACCAGGTCAGCCTCACTCCCCACCTCAGCACCCGCTGGAAACACCTCTACGGCGCGGTTGACAGCCAGGTGCGTCAGTCCTATCGCCACACCCCGGGGCTGATTGACGACTTCACCATCACCGGCACCTCGCTCGACCGCGACAGCCTGGAATTGCAAGCCGGTCTGGACCTTGCGCTGTCTGCGCAACACACCGTCGGCCTGAACTACAGCGGCCAGGCCGGTACCCACAGCCGTAACCAGGGCCTGATGGGGCAGTGGACGATGAGTTTTTAAGCGCCGCGGCCGCCAAATTACAGGCAAAAAAAGGGGAGCACCTGCTCCCCCGAGGATTAAACGGTAGCGGTCGAAGGCTGTGGGTCAGCCTTCGATTTCAATCAGAATTTCGCCCGGATTGACCCGGTCGCCCTTGGCCACATGAACAGCGCTCACCTTGCCGGCAATCGATGCCTGCACTTCGGTTTCCATCTTCATGGCTTCGGTAATCAGTACCGCCTGGCCGGCCTTGACCACGTCGCCTTCCTTGACCAGCACATCGACGATATTGCCCGGCATTGCCGTGCTGACGTGCCCTGGCTCGGTAGCGTGCTTGCGCTTGCTGCCGCCGCTGCTGACAAAGTCGTTGAGCGGTTCGAACACCACTTCTTCGGGCATGCCGTCGATGGACAAGTAAAAGTGGCGCTTGCCTTCGGCCTTCACGCCCACACCAGTGATGTCCACGCGGTAGCTTTCGCCATGCACGTCGATCACGAACTCGGTCGGCACGCCCTCACCGCCTGCACGGGCCACGCCGCCAGCTTCAGGGATCGGCAGCAGCACTTCCGGCGCCAGGGTGCCGGCGTCGCGCTCTTCGAGGAACTTGCGACCGATATCCGGGAACATGGCGTAGGTCAGCACGTCTTCTTCGGACTTGGCCAACGCCCCGATTTCGCCGCGCAGCTTGGTCATTTCAGGTTTGAGCAAATCAGCCGGGCGTACGTCGATCACGTCTTCGCTGCCGATGGCCTGGCGGCGCAGCTTCTCGTTCACGGTGCCGGGCGCCTTGCCGTAGCCGCCTTGCAGGTAGAGCTTCACTTCGTTGGTGATGGTCTTGTAGCGCTCGCCGGCCAGCACGTTGAAGAACGCCTGGGTGCCGACGATCTGCGAGGTCGGCGTGACCAGCGGCGGGAAGCCCAGGTCCTCACGCACACGCGGGATTTCGGCCAGCACTTCGCTCATGCGATTGAGGGCGCCCTGCTCTTTCAATTGGTTGGCCAGGTTGGAAATCATCCCGCCCGGCACCTGGTTGACCTGCACGCGGGTATCGACGGCGGTGAATTCGCTTTCGAACTGGTGGTACTTCTTGCGCACCGCATAGAAGTACAGGCCGATTTCCTGCAGCAGTTCCAGGCTCAGGCCGGTGTCGAATTCGCTGCCTTTAAGCGCGGCGACCATCGACTCGGTGCCCGGATGGCTGGTGCCCCAGGCGAAGCTGGAGATCGCGGTGTCGATGTGGTCAGCACCGTTTTCGATGGCCTTGAGTTGGCACATCGCAGCCAGGCCGGCGGTGTCGTGGGAGTGGATGAAAATCGGCAGGTTCTGCTCGGCTTTCAGCGCCTTGACCAGTTCGCCGGTGGCGTAGGGGGTCAGCAGGCCGGCCATGTCCTTGATCGCAATCGAGTCGCAACCCATGGATTCCAGCTGCCTGGCCTGAGCCACGAACGCTTCGACGGTGTGCACCGGGCTGGTGGTGTAGGCGATGGTGCCCTGGGCGTGTTTGCCGGCGGCTTTGACTGCTTCGATGGCCACGCGCAGGTTACGCACATCGTTCATGGCGTCGAAGATGCGGAATACGTCGATGCCGTTGACGGCAGCCTTGGCCACGAACGCCCTGACCACGTCGTCGCTGTAATGGCGATAGCCCAGCAGGTTCTGCCCGCGCAACAGCATCTGAAGGCGCGTATTGGGCAACGCGGCGCGCAGTTGGCGCAGGCGCTCCCACGGGTCTTCTTTCAAAAAGCGCACGCAGGCGTCGAAGGTCGCGCCGCCCCAGACTTCCAGGGACCAGTAGCCGACTTTATCGAGCCTGTCGCAGATCGGCAGCATGTCTTCGGTGCGCATGCGCGTGGCCAACAGCGATTGGTGGGCGTCGCGCAGGATGGTGTCGGTTACAAAGATTTTCTTGGACATTGTTGTATTCCTCACAGGCCTGCGTGGGCGGCGATGGCGGCGGCGATGGCCAGGGCCAGCTCTTCGGGTTTGCGCTTGATCGAGTAGTTGGTCAGCTCAGGGTGACTTTCCACAAAGCTTGTATTGAACTGGCCGCTGCGGAATTCCGGGTTACGCAGGATTTCCTGGTAATAGGCGGCGGTGGTCTTCACGCCCTGCAGGCGCATGTCGTCCAAGGCACGCAGGCCGCGGTCCATGGCTTCTTCCCAGGTGAGCGCCCATACCACCAGTTTCAGGCACATGGAGTCGTAGAACGGCGGGATGGTGTAGCCGGTGTAGATCGCCGTGTCGGTGCGCACGCCAGGGCCGCCGGGTGCGTAATAACGAGTGATCTTGCCGAAGCTGGGCAGGAAGTTGTTCTTCGGGTCTTCGGCGTTGATGCGAAACTGCAACGCGAAACCACGGTGCTGGATGTCTTCCTGCTTCACCGACAGTGGCAGGCCCGAAGCGATGCGGATCTGCTCGCGGACGATATCGATGCCGGTGATTTCTTCGGTGATGGTGTGTTCCACCTGCACCCGGGTGTTCATCTCCATGAAATACACTTCGCCCTCGGCGAGCAAAAACTCCACGGTGCCGGCGTTCTCATAGCCCACAGCTTTGGCGGCGCGCACCGACAGGTCGCCGATGTAAGCGCGCTGCTCAGGGGTGAGCTGAGGGCTGGGGGCAATTTCGATGAGCTTTTGGTTGCGGCGCTGGATCGAGCAATCGCGCTCGAACAGGTGCACCACGTTGCCAAAGCTGTCACCGAGGATCTGTGCCTCGATGTGCTTGGGATTGACGATGCATTTTTCCAGGAACACTTCTGCCGAACCGAAAGCCTTGGTGGCCTCGGAGATCACGCGGGGGAAGGCTTGTTCGAGTTCTTCACGGCTGTTGCACCGACGAATGCCGCGCCCGCCGCCGCCGGACGTGGCCTTGAGCATCACTGGGTAACCGATGCGATCGCCCTCGGTGAGGGCCTCGGCGATGTCGGCGACGTTGCCTTCGGTGCCGGGGGTAACCGGCACGCCGGCCTTGATCATGCTGCGGCGTGCTTCGGTCTTGTCGCCCATGCGGCGGATAACTTCAGCCGAAGGGCCTATGAACTTGATGCCACGTTCGGCGCAGATGTCCGCCAGTTCGGCATTTTCCGACAGGAAGCCGTAGCCGGGGTGCAGCGCGTCGCAACCCGTCTCCACGGCCAGGTTCACCAGCTTGCGCGGGTTGAGATAACCAGCCAGGGGCTCGGCACCAATGCTGTGGGCTTCGTCGGCACGTTTGACGTGCAGCGCATGGCGGTCGGCATCGGAAAACACTGCGACCGAACGAATGCCCATCTCGGCACAGGCACGCACGATGCGGACGGCAATTTCCCCACGGTTGGCGATCAGGATCTTTTTTATCACTTGGAAATTCCCTTGAGCCGATTGCTGCGTCTTCGACCCGATGAAGCGGGGCCGACGCGTGACCAAATGTTTCATGACAGTCGCGAGACACACACTAAGCCGCCGGAGGGATTAACAAAAATCAATAATTATTGGGCTGTGTATAAGTAAAGACTTATAGTCACTTCATCAGGGTTGGCCGAGGTGATTTAAAAATGCGTAAGTCATTGATGCGACTGACATTGCGTCAGCTGCAAATCTTCAATGAGGTGTGTGATCTGCGGTCCTACAGCCGGGCAGCCGAGGAAATGTCCCTCACACAACCGGCCGTCAGCCTGCAAATTCGCCAGATTGAGGAGCTGATTGGCCAGCCGCTGTTCGATTATGTCGGCAAAAAGCTCTACATGACGGAGGCCGCCGAAGCCCTGCAGCGGGCCAGCCGCGATATTTTCGGGCGCCTGGAGAACCTCGACATGCAGCTGTCGGACATGCAAGGGTCGCTGCAGGGCCAGCTGAAACTGGCGGTGGAGTCCAGCGCCAAGTATTTCGTGCCGCACCTGTTTGCCGCCTTCAAGCGCCAGCATCCGGAAGTGCAACTGCACCTCACGGTGGTGAACCGCGCGCAGGTCATTCGCAGGCTGTCGGACAACCGTGACGACCTGGTGATCATGTCCATGGTGCCTCAGGACATGGGCCTGGAATTTCTGCCTTTCCTCAACAACCCGATTGTGGCGGTGGCGCCCCCGGATCATCCGTTGAGCCTCAAGGGCCCGCTGCGCCTGCAGGACCTGGAACCTTACACGCTGCTGCTGCGCGAACCGGGCTCCGGCACGCGGATGGCCTGTGAGGAGTACTTCAAGGAAAAACGCGTGCACTTCACCCAGACAGTAGAGGTGGCTTCGGCCGAGGCGCAACGCGAATGCGTGTGCGCCGGGCTCGGCGTGGCGCTGCTGACGCGCCATGCGGTCAACATGGAACTGGCCACCGGCGGGCTCAGGGAGCTGCCGGTGGAGGAACTGCCGCTGTACCGCAGCTGGTGCCTGGTGCAGGCCAAGGCCAAGCGCCTGTCACCGGTGGCCCATGCCTTCCTGGGCTTTATCCGCAGCGAGCGGTTGCAGATCAGCGCGCTGGCTGAGCGCTTCGCTGGGCGGCCGCGGGTGCCTGCCAATGCAGTTCCGGGTAGTCACTGATGCTCTGCAGCAGTTGACGCTGGTCGCAACGGTCTTCAATCGCGCGACGGAACGCCATGCGGCGCTGGTCTTCCTGCTGACGACGGGTTTTGACGGAGCTGCTGCTTTCTTCGTAGTGCCGGGCCATTTCGAGTCTCCCAATGCGAGTACGGGAGCTCAGGATGGTCCTGGGGGATGACGCGGCGATGACAGCCTGATGAAGATTTTGGGCACGCAGGAGATGCAAATGTGGGAGGGGGCTTGCTCCCGATGGCAGTGGGTCAGTGTCAGATGAGCTGATTGATACACCGCTATCGGGAGCAAGCCCCCTCCCACATTTTCGAGTGCGACCTTGAATCAGTCGTCCAGGGCTTTGACCGACTTGGGCGATAACCGCAGGCTGCGCAAGCTGCGCTTCACACTCTTGAGGTGGTTGACCAGGCTCGGCCCGCGCGCCATGGCCACGCCCATGGCCAGTACGTCGATCACCACCAGGTGGGCGATGCGCGAGGTCAGCGGCGTGTAGATTTCGGTGTCTTCGTGCACATCGATTGCCAGGTTGACCGTGGACAGCTCCGCCAACGGGGTCTGGCTCGGGCACAGGGTGATCAGCGAGGCGCCGCTTTCGCGCACCAGGTTGGCGGTGATCAGCAGGTCTTTGGAGCGGCCGGACTGGGAAATGCAGATGGCCACGTCGGTAGGCTTCAAGGTCACCGCCGACATCGCCTGCATGTGCGGGTCGCTGTAGGCAGCTGCGGTGAGCAGCAAGCGGAAGAACTTGTGCTGGGCGTCGGCCGCCACCGCACCCGAGGCGCCAAAACCGTAGAACTCCACGCGCTGGGCCTGGGACATGGCGGTCACGGCTTTTTGCAGTTCCACCGGGTCGAGCTTCTCGCGCACTTCCATCAGGGTGTGCAGGGTGGTGTCAAAGATTTTCAGGCTGTAGTCGGCGACCGAATCGTCCTCGTGGATCGCAAACTGGCCAAAACTCGCACCGGCGGCCAGGCTCTGGGCCAGCTTGAGTTTCAGGTCCTGGAACCCCGAGCAACCGATGGCGCGGCAGAAGCGCACGATGGTCGGCTCGCTGATGCCAACGCTGTGGGCCAGGTCGGCCATGGAACTGTGCATTACAGCCGCAGGGTCAAGCAGCACGTGATCGGCAACCTTGAGTTCCGATTTGCGTAACAGGTGGCGCGACTGGGCGATATGTTGCAACAGGTTCAAAGGGCAGGACTCTTGTTATTGGCAGATGCCAGGGATGTAGCAAGCTTGTAGTTATACTACAAGAATTGCCGTTTTGCCCGCGTGATCCTTCACTAAATAGCCTTCTTCCCCTGTGAATCTGAGGCCACACACCATGTAGCAACAGGGGCGCCCCCGGCGTCGTTAAGGAAAATCCGCATTCTCGCGCAACAATTGCGCGAACTGTTCAGCCGGAATCGGCCGGCTGATCAGGTAGCCCTGCACCTCGTCGCACTGTTGCGCGCGCAGGAAATCCAGCTGCTGCTGATCTTCCACGCCTTCGGCCACCACCTTGAGCGCCAGGCCGTGGGCCATGGCGATGATTGCGCGGGTGATTGCCGCGTCTTCGCGCCCCTGCCCCAGCCCACGAATAAAGGTCTGGTCGATCTTCACGTAGTCCACGGGGATGCGCTTGAGGTAGCTCAGGGACGAATAGCCGGTGCCAAAATCGTCGATCGCCAGCTTCACCCCCAGGTCGCGCAGTTGCTGGAAGGTGGCGATGATATGCTCGACGCTGTCGAGCAACTGGCTTTCCGTCAGCTCCAGCTCCAGGTATTGCGGGTCCAGGCCGGTTTCTTCGAGTACCTGGCGCACCAGGCTGACCAGCTTGCCCTGGCGCAACTGATGCACCGACAGGTTCACCGACACCCGGATCGGCGCAAGCCCCTGGCGCTGCCACTCACAGGCTTGCCAGCAGGCCTGGCGCAGCACGAACTCGCCCAGCGGCACAATCAGGCCGGTCTCCTCGGCCAGGCCGATAAAATCCCCCGGCGGCACCATGCCCCACTGCGGATGCTCCCAGCGCACCAGCGCTTCGGCCGCATTGAGCGTGCCGCTGGCCAGGCACAGCTTGGGTTGGTAGAACACCGTGAGCTGGCGCTCTTCGATGGCCTTGCGCAGGTGGTTTTCCAGTTGCAGACGCTCCAGGGTGCTGGCTTGCAGGCTGTCGGTGTAGAACTGGAAGTTATTGCCGCCCAGGTGCTTGGCGTGTTGCATGGCCATGTTCGATTGGCTAACCAGCTCGGAAATTTCCCGCGCGTTATCCGGCAACAGGCTGACCCCCATTGAGGCGCTGACCACCAATTCATGCCCCTCAACCGTCACCGGCACGCGCAGCTTGGCCAACAATCGTGTGGCCACCCGGGCCAGGCTGGACAGGTTGCCGTAGGCGTCAAACAGCACGGCGAATTCGTCACCGGACAGGCGCGCGATGGTATCGGCCTCGGGCAAGGCGTTGATCAAGCGTCGCGCCATCTTTTGCAACAACTGGTCGGCCACTTCATGGCCCAGGCTGTCGTTGAGCAACTTGAAGCGGTCCAGGTTGATATGCAGCAACGCCAGGCTGCGGCCGCCCTGACGCACGCGCTGGTGCGCCTCGCGCAGGCGCTCGCGAAACAGCGAGCGGTTGGCCAGCCCGGTCAATTCGTCGTAATGAGTGAGGTAACGCATGCGCTCTTCCGACTCACGCCTGGCGGACAGATCGGCGAAGAAGCCCACAATATGGCTGACGTTGCCGCGAATATCGCGCACCACGTTCAGTTGCAGCCATTGCGGGTATAACTCGCCGTTCTTGCGCGTTTCCACCAGTTCACCTTGCCAGGTGCCATGGCTGAGCAGCGCCTGATGGATCAGCGGGAAGTGGCGTCGAGCGTCGCGGCTACAGGGCAATTCCACGACGTTGCGGCCGAGCATGTCGTCGATATCGAAGCCGGTGACCCGGCTGAAGGCCTGGTTGACGGCGATCAGCGCGTAGTTCGGGTCAAGAATCACGATGCCTTCGCTGGCCGCCTCGAACACCGTCGAGGCCAGCCGCTGCTGCTCCTCCAGGACCTTGTCGGCGCTGATATCTCGGCGCGTGCCGAGCATGCGGATCACGCGCCCGCTGGGTGAATGCTCCACCGCGCGGCCACGGTCTTCGATCCACACCCAGTGGCCATCGCCGTGGCGCACGCGGTATTGCACCTGATAGTCCTCGCTGCGGCCCTTGAGGTGATCCACCAGCGCACGCTTGAGCAGCGGCACATCCTCGGGGTGCAGGCGCGGCTTGAGATGACTGAGCATGGCCGTGATGTACTCGGATTCCAGGCCGAACAATTCCTTGAGGTGGGAGTGGTGGACTTCGTCGGTTTGCAGGTTCCAGTCCCACAGGCCCAGTTCGCTGGCTTGCAGGGCCATGGCCAGGCGCTCTTCGCTCTTATTCAGGGCAAGGCTGGCGGCATCCAGTTCCTGGCTGCGTTGCGCCACACGGTCCTGCAGGCCGATTTGCGCCTCGCGCAGGTCCTGTTCGACCTTGCGTCGCTGCTCGACTTCGCGCACCAGGTCCTGATTGAGCTGCTCGCTGCGCTGCTGGGCCTGTTGCAGGTGTTCGATCAAGGCCTGGTTCTGGAAGCGTCGCACCAGCCCGCGCTGGATCAGGCGGTTGACCTGCCAGGCGACCAGGCTGAGCGATGCCAGCAGAATCAGTCCGAGCACCGCCCAGCCACGCTGCTGCGGTGCGCCGTCCCAGAACAGATAGGCAATGGCCGGTACCAGGCACGGCAAGGCAAACGACAGGAATGCCGACAGACTCACGGCGTAGGCCACGCTGGCCGACAAGGTGGCCGCCCCGAGCAGGCCGAACACCCAGGCCTGCTGCATGAAGCTGTCTTTGGGCACCAGGGCGATGGCGGCGATGGCCAGGGTCAGGCCGCTGACCGCCGAGCCGAGCATGAACATGCGCCGCCACACCGGTTGCGCCTGCCGACTGGGCATCGCCGAATCAAATGCCGCCACCTGGATCACGCGCATCGCCACCAGGGCGAGCAACCAGACCATCCAGAAGCTGTCGAGCAGGTATTGCCGGGGGTTCCACAGCAGCCAGGCACAGACCAGACCGTTCACCAACATCAATAAGGTCGGCAGCAGCGAGCCCTGATAAAGCAGGCGTGTGCGCTCGACCGCCATCTCGGTGGCGTAGTGTTTGCGGATAACCTGCGCGGGCGCGGCCGTGAGGCCAGACAGGTCAGTGCTGAGGGTCATAGGCGATGTTCTTATAATGGTGAGCCCGAACGTTCGCGGAGCATACACAAGCAAGTGCCCAGGCCAAACCGCCCTGTGTGATAAAAGTCACCGGCCAAAGACGCGCAAAGCTTGTGCCCTGAGGACTTCAGCGAGACGCAGCGCGGGCTGTGGCCATGACTTACCGGTCATCCCGTGCGAAAGAATGTTTAGCGGACCGCAGCGCGCCGCAGGTTTTCCGTCGACCGAGCGGCATTGGGATTTGCCCGACTCCCCCGGCACCCTAGAATGCGTCGATGCGCGATGATCTCTCCCTTCTGCTGAACTCCCTCAACGATGCCCAACGCCAGGCCGTAGCCGCCCCCGTTGGCCGTCAGTTGGTCCTGGCCGGTGCTGGCTCCGGTAAAACCCGAGTGCTGGTGCACCGTATCGCCTGGTTGATCCAGGTCGAGAACGCGTCGCCGCATTCCATCCTCTCGGTGACCTTCACCAACAAGGCGGCTGCCGAGATGCGCCACCGCATCGAGCAGTTGATGGGCATCAGCCCGGCCGGCATGTGGGTGGGCACCTTCCACGGCCTGGCGCACCGCCTGTTGCGCGCGCACTGGCAGGAAGCGGGCCTGAGCCAGACCTTCCAGATCCTCGACAGCGACGACCAGCAACGCCTGGTCAAGCGGGTAATGCGCGAGCTGGGCCTGGACGAACAGCGCTGGCCCGCGCGCCAGGCGCAGTGGTTTATCAACGGCCAGAAAGACGAAGGCCTGCGCCCGCAGCATATTCAGGCCAGCGGCGATCTGTTCCTGGCCACCATGCGCAGTGTTTATGAAGCCTACGAGGCCGCCTGCCTGCGTGCGGGCGTGATCGACTTCTCCGAATTACTGTTGCGCGCCCTCGACCTGTGGCGCGACAACCCGGGCCTGCTGGCGCATTACCAAAAGCGCTTCCGCCACATTCTGGTGGACGAGTTCCAGGACACCAACGCCGTGCAGTACGCCTGGTTGCGCCTGCTGGCCAAGGGCGGTGACAGCCTGATGGTAGTGGGCGACGACGATCAGTCGATCTATGGCTGGCGCGGCGCGAAAATCGAGAACATCTACCAATATTCCGATGACTTCCCGGACGCGGCCACCATCCGCCTGGAGCAGAACTACCGCTCCACCGCCGGTATCCTCAAAGCCGCCAACGCCTTGATCGCCAACAACACCGGGCGCCTGGGCAAAGAGCTGTGGACCGACGGCGGCGAAGGCGAAGCGATCAACCTGTACGCCGCGTTCAATGAGCACGATGAAGCACGCTACGTGGTGGAAACTATCGAAAGCGCGCTGAAAACCGGCCTGGCGCGCAGCGACATCGCCATTCTCTATCGCTCCAACGCCCAGTCGCGGGTGCTGGAAGAAGCCTTGCTGCGCGAACGCATCCCGTACCGCATCTATGGCGGCCAGCGCTTCTTCGAGCGCGCCGAAATCAAGAACGCCATGGCCTACCTGCGTCTGCTGGAAGGCCGTGGCAACGATGCGGCGCTGGAGCGGGTGATCAATATCCCGACGCGTGGCATCGGTGAAAAAACCGTTGAAGCGATCCGCGACCATGCGCGCCACGCCGATGTATCGATGTGGGAAGCCATGCGCTTGCTGATCACCAATAAAGGCTTGACCGGCCGTGCGGCCGGGGCATTGGGCGGGTTTGTCGAGCTGATCGAGACCCTCGCCGCCAAGTGCATGGAAATGCCCCTGCACTTGATGACCCAGACCGTGATCGAACAGTCCGGGCTGATCGCCTATCACGAAGCGGAAAAAGGCGAGAAAGGCCAGGCCCGGGTAGAAAACCTTGAGGAACTGGTCAGCGCCGCGCGGGCGTTCGAAAATGCCGAGACCGAAGAAGACCTTACACCGCTCGCCGCGTTCCTCGGCCATGCGTCGCTGGAGGCCGGCGACACCCAGGCCGACGAGCATGAAGACAGCGTCCAGCTGATGACCTTGCACAGCGCCAAGGGCCTGGAGTTTCCGTATGTGTTCCTGGTGGGCATGGAAGAAGGCCTGTTCCCGCACAAGATGAGCCTGGAAGAGCCGGGCCGTCTTGAGGAAGAACGCCGCCTGGCCTACGTGGGCATCACTCGGGCGATGCAGAACCTGGTGATGACCTACGCCGAGACCCGACGCCTGTATGGCAGCGAGACCTACAACAAGGTGTCGCGCTTCGTACGTGAAGTGCCGAAGGGGCTGATTCAGGAAGTGCGTCTGTCCAACAGCGTCAGCCGCCCGTTCGGCGGTGGTCAGCAACAGAACAGCAGCACCCTGTTTGCAGGGTCCGAGATTCCCGAAACCCAGTTCAGCCTGGGCCAGCAGGTGCGGCATTCGATTTTCGGCGAAGGGGTGATCCTCAACTTCGAAGGCGCCGGCGCCCAGGCTCGGGTGCAGGTGAACTTCGCCGAAGGCAGCAAGTGGCTGATGATGGGTTACGCCAAGCTCGAGGCGGTCTGACACATTTGCCTACATGAAGGCTGTTGGCCCGCCCTTGTTTTTAACGAGCGCGGGCCAATATCTGTAATTAGTCCTACAGACCCTTCGGGATAGGTCCTACGCAAAAGCCCGAAACACTCTGCCGCTAGCCAGTGCCACAACACCTGTGCAACATGGCGCGCGTGCAATCCACAAATGGGAATTCCCTTTATGAAACGTTTTCTTAGCATCGCCATGGCGTTGTGCATCGGTTTGACGATGAGCATCGACGCCAACGCCAAACGCTTCGGTGGCGGCAAAAGCATGGGCTCGGCACCGACTCACCAAACCAGCCAAATGGCTCCTTCCGCTGGTGCCGGCGGTGCTGCAGCTACCGCAGGTGCAGCCGGTGCTGCTGGCGCTGCTGCCAAAGCCGGCGGTGCTTCGCGCTGGCTCGGCCCTCTGGCCGGCATCGCAGCCGGTGGCCTGCTGGCCTCCATGTTCATGGGCGGCGGCTTCCAGGGCATGCAGATCTTCGACATCCTGATCCTGGCGGTCATCGCCTTTGTGATCTTCCGCTTCATCGCCGCCCGTCGCCGCAAGCAGCAGGAGCATATGGCCCCGGCCGGCGCGCCGATGCAGCGTGAAGTGTTCGAGCAGAAGCCTGCGGCAATGGGTTCGATCTTCGGTGGTTCGGCAGCGCAGGCTCCCGCTCGTCCGGTGATCAATGCACCGGCCTGGTTCAACGAGGAGCGTTTCGTCGAAGCGGCCCGCAGCCACTTCCAGTCCCTGCAGCAGCACTGGGACGCCAACGAAATGGACAAGATCGCCGAGTTCGTGACCCCGCAACTGCTGGAGTTCCTCAAGCGCGAACGTGCCGAAATTGGCGATGCGTTCCAGTCGACCTACATCGACGACCTGCGCGTCCAGCTGGACGGTGTGGATGATCGCGCCGACAAGACCATCGCCACCCTGACCTTCAGCGGTGTGTCGAAGACCTCGCGCTTCGACCAGGGCGAAGCGTTCAGCGAAAGCTGGAACATGGAACGTCCGCAGGGCGAGAACCAGCCATGGCTGGTCGCCGGTATCCGCCAGAACAGCTGATACCCGCACGCTTGAGCATGCGGTAATAAAAAACCCCGGACTTGTCCGGGGTTTTCTATTTCACGGTTGCACTTATAGCGAGCTACTGTATAAAACGCCCCTATTAACCGCGCCATCTAGCAAGAGGATCCCGGCCGTGGAAGAAATCATCGAACAATTGCGTGAAGCCAACGAGCCCGTACCGGTTCCTCTGGAACTGCCTGACGAAGACCAACTGGTGGAAATCGAAGAACAGCTGTTCATCGACATCCCGTTCGTCTTCCGCGAATTCCTGCTCACCGTCAGCGACGTGGTGTACGGCAGCCTGGAGCCGGTGACCGTCACCGACCCCCAATCGCACACCTACCTGCCCGACGTGGCGGCCAACGCCTGGGATGCGGGTGTGGACCGCAGCCTGATCCCGATCTGTCAGGACGGCGACGACTACTACTGCGTCGAGGAAGACGGCACCGTGGTGCTGTGGTCGGCTGAAGAAGAACTGGTCCAGGAAGAAACCTGGGAATCGGTATGGCACTGGGCGCGGGACGTATGGCTGGAAAGCTGATCGCGACTGCATGGGCGCAGCCAAGCCGATTCAAATGTGGGAGGGGGCTTGCTCCCGATAGCGGTGGATCAGTCAAAACCCTCAGTGACTGACACACTGACATCGGGAGCAAGCCCCCTCCCACATTGGATACTCAGCGCATCCTCAGTGCTCCGACGTATCCTTATGGTTATCCAGCGTCTCCAGTAACGCCACCTGCATCCGCGTATGCACGCGGATGAACCAGCGCCAGAGCACCGCCGCTACCGCCGCCGTCACCACGGCGATCAACACCAGCAACTTGTTGGTCGGCAAAATGCTGGCCGACAAGGCTGCCAGCAGCACGAAAATCACCAGCAGCGACAGAATCGGAATCAGCTCCGCGATCACCCGCCGCACACGCTGGGTATGCCGCCCGGCCATCTCCGGCTTCACGCTCATCTCGGCCAGCAACATCGACAGCGCCTTGAGCTTGCGGTACGCCGCGATCAGAAACGGCAGCGACAACAGCAACGCCCCGCCCCAGATCAAAGCCTTCTGCCAGCTTGGATCGCTGATCCAGCCTTCCAGATAACCCCCGATGCGCGCCGCAAAAAAACTGCCGGTGAAGAAGATCGCGATCACCAGCGCCAGGTTCACACCCACCTGCAGGATGATCTTGCGGATCATCGACGCCAGCATCGCGCCCTCGCCTTGCGGCTGGATACTGCGCAACCACTCGCCATACAGGCCAAACACCCGGCTCATGCGCGTGGGCATTACGGCGGCAATCTTCAGTGACAGCGGGTCGGCACCGCGAATCAGGTAGGGCGTGAGCAAGGTGGTAATCACCGAGACGGCCACCGCCACCGGGTAAAGAAAATCGCTGGTTACCTGCAACGTCATCCCCAGCGCCGCGATGATGAAGGAAAACTCACCAATCTGTGACAGCCCCATACCCACGCGGAGTGAGGTGCGGCCGTCATTGCCGGCGATAAACGCCCCGAGGCCGCAGGACAGCATCTTGCCCAGCACCACCGCCACAGTGATCACCGCGATCGGCCAGGCGTATTGCAGCAGGATCTGCGGGTCGATCATCAAGCCGATCGCCACGAAGAAGATGGCACTGAACATGTCGCGAACCGGTTCGATCAGGCGCTCGATCTTAATCAACTGGCGGGACTCGGCCATGATCGCGCCAATCAGGAACGCCCCCAGCACCATGCTGTACTCCAGCTTGACCACCAGCAGGCAGAAGCCGAAACACAGGCCCAGGACGGTGATCAGCAGCATTTCGTTACTTTCAAACCTGGCCACATAGGCCAGCAGGCGCGGCACCAGCAGAATGCCGATCACCAACGCCACGATCATGAACAGCGAGAGCTTGCCGACCGTGGAAAACACCTCGCCGGAGCTGACCGTGCCACTGACGGCGATGCTCGACAGCAAGGCGATGATGCCGATACCCAGGATGTCCTCGACGATCAGCACGCCGAAAATCAGCTGGGCAAAGCGCTCATTCTTCATCTTCAGGTCATTGAGCGCCTTGACGATGATGGTGGTCGAGGAGATGGCCAGGATCGCACCGAGGAACAGCGAGTCCATGGTGTTCCAGTCGAACCACTGGCCGATCTCGTAGCCGATCCAGATCATCAGGATGATTTCGAGGAACGCCGCGATAAACGCCGTGGCGCCCACCTTGAACAACTTGCGCAGGCTGAACTCCAGGCCCAGGCAGAACATCAGGAAGATTACCCCCAGCTCGGCGAGGGTCTTGATGGTGTCCTCGTCATGGATCAGGCCGAATGGCGGGGTGTGGGGGCCGATGATGAAGCCGGCAACGATGTAACCGAGTACCACCGGCTGCTTGAGGCGGTGAAACAGGATGGTGACCACCCCAGCCACCAGCATGATCACGGCCAGATCCTGAATAAAGCTGATGGCGTGCATGACGAGGGGCTCCTTGAGGGTACTGGCGCTTTTCCCACTTCCGCTCGCGCCGCTGAACAGTCGCCAAGAGCGGAAGGAAAAGTCTACCTTGATCGTAAGAAATGCCCTGAGATGGGCGTTTGAAGGTTAACACCGCGACTTCCAGCGAAAAGCCGGTGCAATATATGGAAACAATCGCTGCGGGGCGTGACGACAAGCCGCCCGTCGGCGTCCCGTTACCGATAGCGCTGCAAATGATTCCAGCACCCGCAGAGGTGCCTCCCCAACCAATGCCTACAACCGTGAGTGTGCTATGGAACCCGGAAACGCCCAACTGTCGATGACGGTATTGATGACCCCAGACATGGCAAACTTCTCAGGCAATGTCCACGGCGGCACGTTGCTCAAGTACCTCGACGAAGTGGCCTACGCTTGTGCCAGCCGTTATGCCGGCCGTTATGTAGTCACCTTGTCGGTCGACCAGGTGATTTTTCGCGAACCGATCCATGTCGGCGAACTGGTGACCTTCCTCGCGTCGGTCAACTACACCGGCAATACCTCGATGGAAGTGGGCATCAAGGTGGTGACCGAGAACATCCGCGAACGCTCGGTGCGCCACACCAATAGCTGCTTCTTCACCATGGTTGCAGTGGACGACCAGCGCAAACCCGCCGCCGTGCCGCCCCTGCAACCGCAGAACAGCGAAGACAAGCGCCGCTTCGTGCAGGCCCAGCAGCGCCGGCAGATTCGTCAGGAGCTGGAAAAGCGATATCAGGAAATTAAAGGCTGACAGGCTCACCGAATCAAAATGTGGAAGGGGGCTTGCCCCCTCCCACATTTTTTTCTGCGTGCTTATAGACCGATCGGCGTGGCCTCAAACCGCACGCGCGGGTGGGCGATTCGATCCTGGGCCCGCACCAGCTCCAACTCGTAACTGGCGCAGGCCTGGGTTTCCAGCAGCACTTCATGCACTGCCGCCGCAGTGAATTCGAACGCCGCCAGCAGGCTGTCGCCCAGCAACACCCGCGCCAGGAACAGCCCCGAGGTCAGATCGCCCACGCCCACCGGTTGGCGCGGGAATGCCAGCAGCGGCCGACGCAAGTGCCAGCTGCCGTCGGCGGTCACCAGCAGCATCTCGAAGCCGTCCGGCAACTTGCCCGGGTAATCGAGGTGCTTGACCAACACCGCCTTTGGCCCCCGCGCCAGCAAGGCCTTGGCCATCGCCAGGCAATCGAACAATGACTGCGGCTTGCGCCCGGCAAAGCTGTCCAGCTCAAGCTGGTTGGGGCAGAGGAAATCGGCCATGGCGGCGGCTTCATCCAGCAAGAAATCACTGACCTCCTGAGGCACGACGCAGCCTTTCTCCGCGTGGCCCATCACCGGGTCGCACAGGTAAAGGGCTTTGGGGTTGATCGCCTTGATGCGCGCCACGCCGGTGAGGATCGCGCGGCCCTGAGCGGCGCTGCCCAGGTAGCCAGAGAGAATGGCGTCGCAGTTGCCCAGTTCGCCAATCGCCGCAATGCCTTCCACCAGCGCCGGAATCTGCTGCGGCGCCAGCACCTCGCCGGCCCACTGACCATACTGGGTGTGGTTGGAGAACTGCACCGTGTTGAGCGGCCAGACATTCACCCCGACCCGCTGCATGGGGAATACGGCGGCGCTGTTTCCGGCGTGGCCAAAGACCACGTGAGACTGGATCGCAAGCAGATGGGGTGTACGTTTCATGCAGGAAATGTCCATAAAGCCGTTGAAATTCCGGCCGCGCAGTATGCGACTAAACGCAGCCTGTACGACAGACCGGCGACACAGTTAAGCTGCTCTCACTTTGTTGGAGTTCATCACATGCTGACCCTGGGAAACATCTTCGTGTTGATGCTGCTGGCGACCGGCGCCGCCTGGGTCTGGCACAACCACGGCTTGCGCGAACGCGCGCTGGCGCGGGTCAAGCAACATTGCGCCCGGCTCGACATCGAACTGCTCGATGGTGCGGTGGCGCTCAAGCGCATCGGTTTTGTGAAGGACGCCAACGGTCGACGGCGCCTGGCACGGATCTACAACTTTGAATTTACCGTGACCGGCGAAACCCGCCACGCCGGCGTCATCACGCAGTTCGGCGCCCACAGCGCGCAGATCGAGCTGGCGCCCTACCCGTTCGAGGCCAAAGAGCCAATGCCCAGTGCCGAGGTGATCGAGCTGAGCCAATGGCGCCAGGATCACCCGGCCAAGAATCGTCAGTAACGACAGGCGGCAAGTGCAGTCTGCAACGCGGTGACTGCCTGTGGTTCGCTGAAGATCAATTCGATACGCGAGTCCCGCCGCCACTCGCTGGGCTGCCAGGCGAGCACGCTGTTATCCACAGCGTTGGCCGAGAGCCAGCCTTGGGTGCTGTGGATAACCAGCTTGGCGCGGCGCCAATCCAAACCTGACAGCCAGTGCTGCAGGCGCTCAACGTCAAAGCGCTGGCTCGGATGCCAGCGCCAACCGATGCTCCAGCCGCCCTCCTGGCCCTGGCTCAAGCAGATGGGCAGCGCGGGATCGCTCCAGATCGCCGGCAGTTGCGCCAACCCCTTGGGCAATTCGACGTTATCCACAGCCGCTTCGGCCTGGGTGTTCAAACCGGGCAGATACTCAATCGGCACCTGCGCCTGGCGCGTCCAATACACTTCACAATCGGGTAATTGCCGTTCGATGGCCTGGCGCTGTTCGGTTTCCAGCCCCTCATCCTTGTTCAACACCAACAGACCCGCGCTGGCCAACGCCTCCCGCTGCGCGGGCGGCAGGGGTTTGCCCGACGCCAGCGCCTGAGCGTCCAGCACCAGCACACAGGGCTGAACCGCCAGCACGTTCTGCCACGGCGTCTCGCGCAGCTGTTTGAGCAGCTGCGCCGGGTGGCCAAGGCCCGAGGGCTCGATAAACAAACGGTCCGGCCTGGCCTTGCGCAACAGGCGGCCAAGGCCTACCTGAAACGGCGCACCATTGACGCAACACAGACAGCCGCCCGCCACCTCGCCCAAGGCGATACCGTCGTCATCCTGAGTGAGCAAGGCGGCGTCCAAGCCGATCTGCCCGAACTCGTTGATCAGCACCGCCCAGCGCTCATTGGCCGGGCGCTGGGCAAGCAGGTGCTTGATCAGGCTGGTCTTGCCGGCGCCCAGGGGCCCGGCGATCACGTGGGTGGGAATGTTCTGCAGCATCTTGGGCATCGTTCAGGCCGTGTAGAGCGCTTGATCCTACGCGGTTATGCCAGCCAATCCAGCGTCAGGATCAACCGGCGTTGGCCGGCCTTGAGAGCGGGCGAGCGATGAATCAGGCCGTGCTCTTCGTTGCCATGCCATTTGGTGCCTTTGAGCAGGGCCACTTCGCCGCACTGGACCTGTTCGATGCGCTCGCTGGGTTCGGCTTCCGGCTGGCCGAGTGCGCGCCGGTCCATCACGCCCTCGCGCAACCACTGGCTGCCGATACCGGCGTAGGTGGTGATCAGCCGCACCGGCACATGGTCCACGTGAAAGCGCGGGCACATGGCTTTGTCCAGCAGCCGCAGGCGCACGCCGATACGTTTGGCCCCGAGCAGGCAGGCAAACGCGCTGACCAGCCATGACACATCGGCAATAAAGCCCTCATAGCCTTCCAGATCGCTGCAACTGGACGCCAGGCCCTGCAAGTTCGGCATCGCGTCTTCATCATTGAGTTCGATGACCATGGAGTCGGCCAGCGGCTCATCGAGCGCTACCAGCAACTGGCCGAATTCAGCAATATGCAGCGGCAGCTGGCGCTGCCACAGGGCCAGGTTCACGCCGTCTTCGAGGATATCGGACAGCGCCAGCGGGGTTTCTCCGCGCGTCTGGCGCACCACGGGACGCAGTTGGAGGGTCGGTGCAAGCATCAGGCGGCCTCTTCATACCAGGGGCCAAACGGATCGGCCAACAAGCGCCATCCTTCGACGCCCAGAGCCATTTCTTCATCGGTGAGCAAACAGGCATCCAGTTCGGCACGCATCTGTGCGAAATCGATGTTCTGCCCGATAAACACCAGTTCCTGACGGCAGTCGCCGGTGCTCAGCTGCCAGTTGCCCATGATCGCTGCGACGCTTTCCTCGTCCCCGGGCCATTGGTTTTTCGGCACGAAGCGCCACCAGCGTCCGGCAAAACCGTGACGCATCAAGCCACCGGCCTGAGACCAACTGCCCGCATCCTGATGCTTGCTGGCCAACCAGAAAAAGCCCTTGGAGCGCAGCAGCTTGCCGTTGACCCAGGGACGGTCGATAAAGTCGAAAAAGCGTTGCGGATGAAACGGGCGACGCGCGCGGTAAGCGGTGGATGCGATGCCGTACTCTTCGGTTTCCGGCACATGCTCGCCGCGCAATTCCTGCAGCCAGCCTGGAGCCTGGGCTGCGCGTTCGAAGTCGAAGCGGCCGGTGTTGAGGATCTTGTTCAGCGGCACATCGCCCATGACCATCGGGAGGATTTCGGCCTGGGCGTTCAGGCGTTCGAGGATGGCCATCAGCTCTTCGCGTTCGTGGCTGCTGATCAGGTCGATCTTGCTGATCAGGATGACGTCGGCGAACTCGATCTGTTCGATCAACAGGTCGGTGATGGAGCGCTCGTCGTCTTCGCCCAGGGTTTCGCCGCGTGAGGCCAGGCTTTCAGCCGCCTGGTAATCGAGCAGGAAGTTCATGCCGTCGACCACGGTGACCATGGTGTCCAGCCGCGCGATATCCGCCAGGCTCTGGTCGTTTTCATCGCGAAAGGTGAAGGTTTCGGCCACCGGCAGCGGTTCGGAAATGCCGGTGGATTCGATCAGCAGGTAATCGAACCGGCCCTCTTTGGCCAGCTTGGTGACTTCTTCGAGCAGGTCTTCACGCAAGGTGCAGCAGATGCAGCCGTTGCTCATCTCCACCAGCTTTTCTTCGGAACGGTTGAGGGTGACGTCGCGCTGCACTTCGCTGCCGTCGATGTTGATTTCGCTCATGTCGTTGACGATCACTGCCACCCGCAGGTTTTCGCGGTTGCGCAGGACATGGTTGAGCAGCGTGCTTTTACCGGCGCCGAGAAAGCCGGACAACACGGTCACGGGGAGACGATTGGGCATCAGGTTTTCCTCATCAGGGTTGGCCGGTCAAACAGCCCGTTTATGGCGTTCGCGCAGCTCTTCACGTTCTTTGGCTTCGATACACAGGGTGGCGGTGGGACGCAGCAGCAAGCGTTGCAGGCCGATGGGTTCACCGGTTTCCCGGCACCAGCCGTATTCGCCGCGCGCCAGCAACTCGAGGGCGTCGTCGATCTTGTCCAGCAGCTTCTTTTCCCGCTCCAGCAGGCGCAGTTGCCATTGGCGCTGTTCTTCGGCACTGCCCACATCGGCGGGGTCGCTGTTGATTTCCTGCTCGCGCAGCACCAGAAATTCGGCTTCGATGCGCACTTGCAACGCCTTGCGTTGGGCCATCAACAACGCACGGAAGAAGCCTTGCTGGGCTTCATTCATGTAATCGTCAGGCGATTGGGCCAGGAGTTCTTGTTCAGTCATGGGCAGCGGTTCACGGGTGGGGCTGGTTTTTAATGTTATAGTATAACAACACAAATAAGCCAATCCCCTTGTCTGCGGCGACGAAGGGCGCAATGCTTGCGCACTGTCCACTCCCGAGAAACCTTATGAAATACCTGGTGTGCGCCCTGTTATTGGCAACGGCAGGACCGGCCTGTGCCGAGGTTCCGAACCTGCTGGCCAGCTGCACGCGCAGCGCCACCCTGCTGGCCTGCATGGATCCGCTGGGCAATGCCTACAGCGTGGCCACGGTGGGCAGCACCACGTATCTGCGCGGGTTCGAGGTGATCGGCAAACGTTACTGGGCACAGACCAACAGCCGTTACGGGCAACTGACGTTCTTTACCGGGCTGGCCTCCGATGGCGAGGCGTGGGTAGGCTACACGCGGCGCGTGGGCTGGACGACGATCAACCGGTTTTCCAGTTCGGGTGGGGCCAGCGCAAAATTCACCTGCAGCCGGATAACCGGCTGCTAGACCAGGCCGTTCTTCTGCTCCTGGGCCCACGCCATGTAGCTGTTCATGGGCGGGTTCTTCTGGAAATATTTTTTCAGGCCCTCGAACAACCCATCTGCCACCGCCTGTTGATGACGCGCCGTGACCAGCCGCGCACTGTCCCGTACATTGGAGATGAACCCGGTTTCCACCAGGATTGATGGCACGTCCGGTGACTTGAGCACCGCAAACCCGGCCTGTTCCACGCGCTTCTGATGCAGGCTGGTAATACCCTCCAGGCTGCCCAGGATCGAGTGGCCCAATTGCAGGCTGGACGCGATGGTGGCGTTCATCGACATGTCGAGAATCACCCCGGCCAGCATCGGGTCCTTGTCCTTGAGGTTCAGCAGGCTGGTGGCACCCAGCAGGTCGGCACCGTTTTCCCGCTGCGCCATGAACCGCGCAGTGGCGGACGTGGCACCGCCTTCGGACAACGCATACACCGAGGCGCCCGACGCGGTGATACGCGGCGCTGCATCCGCATGAACCGAGATGAACATGTCGGCATTGTGCTTGTGCGCAATCTCCACACGCTTGCGCAAGGGCACGAAGAAGTCGTCGTTGCGCACCAGCTTCACGTCGAAGCCCTTCTCGCGCTTCAAGCGTTTGGCCAGCAGTTGGGCAATCGACAGCACCACGTCTTTTTCGCGCTGGCCCTTGGAGCCCACGGCGCCCGGGTCCTTGCCGCCATGGCCGGGGTCGACCACCACAATGATGTCGCGACGGGGATGGGCTTTATCCACAGGCGCCACCAACGGCGCGGGTTCGGCGGCGATCTGCCGCGGTGCATGGGTGATGCCGCTGAGGTCCAGCACCAGGCGATGGCCCTGGCCGTCCTGGGGTGGCAACAGAAAGCTGTTGAGCTGCATCGGTGAGGCCAGGTCCAACACGATCCGCGTGTCGTTGGTGCCAAAGTGCCCCGAGCGAATCGAGGTAATCCCGCTGTTCTTCAGCATCAGCTGAGAAAAATCCCCCGTCAGACCGGCGCCGCTCAAGTCGATGATCACGCGCTCCGGTGCGGTCAGGGAAAAGGTCTTGTATTGCACCGGCCCGCTGAGATCGAATACCAGCCGCAGCTTGTCTTCCGAACGCCACAAGCGGGCATTGCGAATCTGCGTAGCGTGGGCCGCGAACGGCAAGGTAAATAACGGGCTGACCAGGAGCAGGTTGAGGAGCTGACGTCTGTGCATGACCTATACCGCAAATAAAGGAGCGTCCCTGCTCGACATGACTGAGCAAAACCTGGAGCAGAAAATTAATCGTCGACTTTGTCGTTATACTATAACATGTCTAAATATTTCCAACGACGGACCTGCTCATGAATGCGCTGACTCTGCCGGATATCGCCGCGCAGGCTTCACGCCAGGCCATGCCACTGGACTGGGTGGGCATGTGCGGCATCGCCCTGCCCATCCTGCTCGACGGCCAACGTCTGCCTGCCACCGCCGACGCCGGCGTGAGCCTGGATGACGGCGCCGCCCGTGGCATTCACATGTCACGCCTGTACCTGGCGCTGGAGCTGCTTGACCAGCAAACCCTCACGCCTGCACTTCTGCGCAATGTACTGCAGCGCTTTCTCGACAGTCATGAAGATTTATCTAAGAACGCCTACCTGCGCATCCACACCGATTTGCTGCTCAAACGCCCGGCCCTGGTCAGCCCTCTGGCAGGCTGGAAAAGCTATCCGGTGAGCATCGAAGCGCGTCTGGAAAATCAGATGTTCCACGTGGAACTAAAAATTGACGTGAGTTACTCCTCAACCTGCCCTTGCTCCGCTGCCCTCGCCAGGCAGTTGATTCAACGGCAGTTTCTCGATGACTTCGGTGACAAGCCGCTGCAGCACGAAGCCGTAATGACCTGGCTCGGCAGCGCTAATGGCATCGTTGCCACGCCCCACAGCCAACGCAGCAGTGCGCAACTGCATGTCGAATTGCAAGGCGAGCACCTGCCATTGGTCGACCTGATCAACGGCGCCGAAGCCGCCCTTGGCACCGCCGTACAAACCGCCGTAAAACGCGCGGACGAACAAGCCTTCGCCCTGGCCAACGGGCAGAACCTGATGTTCTGCGAAGACGCCGCCCGCCGCCTGAACCTCGCCTTGAAACGCTCGGACGCCGTCAAAGCCTTCCACCTCAAAGTGATCCACGCCGAAAGCCTGCACGCGCACGATGCCGTGGCCGAAAGCCGCTGGACGAGAAACCCTGCATGATCACCTGCACTGCCCTGCGCTGGGGCGCCCCCGGCCAACCGCTCACACCCGCCATCGATTTCACCCTGGAAAAAGGCAGCCTCACCGGTGTCATAGGCCCCAATGGCTGTGGCAAGAGCAGCCTGCTCAAAGTCATCGCCGGCTTGCAGAAACCGCTGGCCGGGAAAGTCGTCGTGGAAGTGCCACGTCGTGGCGGCCTGGCGTTCCTGCCCCAGCAGCAACAGCTCGACCGCCAGTTCCCGATCAACCTGCAGGAACTGGTCGCCGCCGGTTTCTGGGGCGCGCGGCTTTCTGCTGCGCAGCGCAGCGAACGCCTGAAAGCGGTGCTCGAAGACTGGTGCCTCAGCGGCCTGGAGCTGCGCCCGTTGATGGCGTTGTCCGGCGGCCAATTGCAACGTGCCCTGCTTGCCCGCATGAGCCTGGCCGACTCGCCTGTGCTGCTGCTCGACGAGCCCCACGCCGCCCTCGACGAAGAAGGCCAGGCGCTGTGCTGGAATCACATTCATGCCTGGCATGCCGAAGGTCGCACGGTGGTGGTCGTTTGCCACGACCTGGCCTCGGTGCGTCATCACACCCAGCAGGTGCTGCAGATCAAAAGCAACGGCTGCGTGTTCGGCTCGAGCAAAGAGCTGATTCGCGCGCAACCTCAAATGCAGGTGGCCTGATGCATTTTGCTGCTCACCTGTGGATGCCGTTTCTCGATTTTGTGTTCATGCGTCGCGCCCTCATCGGCGGCCTGGTACTGGCTTGCAGCACTGCGCCGCTGGGGGTGTTCCTGATCCTGCGGCGCATGAGCCTGATCGGTGATGCCGTCGCCCACGGCATCCTGCCCGGCGCAGCGCTGGGCTTCTGGTTCGCCGGGCTGAGCCTGCCCGCGCTGACCATCGGCGGTCTCGGCGCCGGCCTGAGCATGGCCGGGCTGTCGGCGTGGATCACCCGCCGCACCGGCCTGCGCGAAGACGCCAGCCTGGCCGCCATCTACCCCATCTCCCTCGCCGCCGGCGTGCTGATCCTCGGTATCGCCGGCAAACGCCTGGACCTGCTGCACCTGCTGTTCGGCTCCGCCCTGGCGGTGGACGAAACCACCCTCACCGGCATGCTCTGGGTCTCCAGCTTCAGCCTGCTCGCCATGGCACTGATCTACAAACCGCTGCTGCTGGACACGCTGGATCCGCTGTTCCTGCAAACCGTCAGCCGCCTGGGGCCACTGGCCCACGGCCTGTTCCTGACCCTGGTGGTGCTGAACCTGGTGATCGGCTTCCAGGCCATCGGCGCATTGATGGTGGTGGGCCTGATGATGCTTCCGGCCATCGCCTCACGCTTCTGGAGCCGGCGCCTGCCGGTGTTGATCGCAATATCGGCGGTGCTGGGATGCCTGTCGGTATGGCTTGGCTTGTTGCTGTCGTTTTACTACTCGCTGCCCAGCGGCCCGGCCATCGTGCTGGTGGCTGGCGGCGGGTATCTACTGTCCGTGGTCTTTGGTCCGGTGCACGGCCTGCTGCGCCGCCCGCCCTTGCTTACATCCCAATGAGGTGTTTCCCGATGCGCGCTCTACTCGTGCTGTTCAGCCTGCTGCTATCTCTGTCGATGGCCCATGCCGCCGACAAACTCCAGGTGGTCACCAGCTTCAGTATTCTCGATGACATCACCCACCAGATCGGTGGTGATCACATCCAGATCAGCAACATGGTCGGCCCCGACGCCGATGCCCACACCTACGAACCCACGCCGGATGATGCCAAGGCGCTGCTCAAGGCCAAACTGATCATCAAGAACGGCCTGGGCTTCGAGCCGTGGCTGGATCGCCTGATCACCAGCACCGAAACCAAGGCCACGGTGGTCACCGCCAGCAAAGGCGTGATTTCCCACACCATGGACGAAGACGGCGAAACCATTCCCGACCCGCACGCCTGGCACAACCTGGCCAATGCCGAAATCTACGTGAACAACATCACCAAGGCCCTGATCGCTGCCGACCCGGCCAACCAGGCCGACTACCAGCGCAACAGCCAGGCCTACCTGAAAGAAATCTACCGCCTGCTGGCTGAAGCCAAGGCCAAGTTCGGCGCACTGCCAGCGGGTAACCGCCGCATCGTCACCTCCCATGACGCCTTTGGTTACCTGGGCCAGGCCTACGGTATTCAGTTTCTCGCGCCCCAGGGATTGTCCACCGAGCGTGAACCGTCCGCCGCCGAAGTGGCTGCGCTGATCACGCAGATCCGCAAAGACAAGGTCAAGGCCGTGTTCATGGAAAACATCAAGGACTCGCGCCTGCTCAAGCAGATCGCTGACGAAAGCGGTGCGCAGATCGGCGGCACGCTGTACTCAGACGCCTTGGCCGCCGAAGGCCCTGCCAGCACCTTCACCGGGTTGTTCGAATACAACCTCAACACGCTTTGCGCAGCGTTGAGCAAACCATGATCCGTAAAAATCCCTCGGGCGACCTGCCGGTCATTGCCGAATCGGCCTACGTCGACAAGACCGCAATCATCTGCGGCAAAGTCATCATCGGCGAGAACGTGTTCGTCGGACCCTACGCCGTAATCCGCGCCGACGAAGTCGACGCCAGCGGCGCCATGGACCCGATCACCATTGGCGCCAACTCCAACATCCAGGACGGCGTGGTCATCCATTCCAAATCCGGTGCGGCGGTGACCATCGGCGAGTTCACATCCATCGCGCACCGCTCCATCGTGCACGGCCCCTGCACGGTGGGTGACCGCGTGTTTATCGGCTTCAACAGCGTGCTGTTCAATTGCGTCGTCGGCGACGGCTGCGTGGTGCGCCACAACTCGGTGGTCGACGGTCGCGACTTGCCCGACGCATTCTACGTGCCCTCCACTACCCGCATCGGGCCGAATACCGACCTGTCGCAATTCCCGCCGGTGAGTGTCAGCGCCTCGGAGTTTTCCGAAGACGTGGCCCGCACCAACGTCGACCTGGTGCGAGGTTATAAAGCCCTGCAAAACGAGTTCTGAACCATGACCCGCCTGTTGATCCGCAACGCCCGCCTGGTGAACGAGGGCCAGGCATTCGACGCCGATGTGTTGGTCGCCAATGGACGCATCGAGAAAATCGCCAGCAGCATCCAGGATTGTAAGGCGCCCCTGGCGATTGATGCCCAGGGCCAATGGCTGCTGCCGGGCATGATTGACGATCAGGTGCACTTTCGTGAACCTGGCGCGCCGGAAAAAGGCAGCTTCTACAGCGAATCACGGGCGGCAGTGGCCGGTGGCATCACCAGCTTCATGGACATGCCCAATACGCGTCCGGCCACCCTGACCCTCGAAGCGCTGGCCGACAAGAAACGCCGTGCCGGCCTGCATTCGGTGGCCAACTATGGTTTTCACTTTGGCGTCAGCAACGACAACCTCGACACCGTGGCGGCTCTGGACCCGCGCGAAGTGGCCGGGGTCAAGGTGTTCATGGGCGCGTCCACCGGCAATATGCTGGTGGATGACCCACGGATACTGGAGCGTCTGTTCGCCGAAGTGCCGACTATTCTGCTGGCCCACTGCGAACACACCCCCAGCATCCTGATCAACGAGCAGCGCCTGCGCGAGCGCTTCGGTGACCACATCCCCGCCGTCGCCCATCCGCTGATTCGCGACGCCGAGGCCTGTTATCGCTCATCGTCCCTGGCGGTGGAGCTGGCCCAGCGGCATGGCACGTGCCTGCATGTGTTGCACATCACCAGCGCCCGTGAACTGGCGCTGTTTGAAGACAAACCCCTGGCCGATAAACGCATCACCGCCGAGGTGTGCGTGCATCACCTGCTCTTCGATGACCGCGACTATGCGCGGCTGGGCCACCTGATCAAATGCAACCCGGCGATCAAGAGCCGTGCCGACCGCGACGCGTTGCGCCAGGCTTTGCTGAGTGATCGGCTGGATGTGATAGGCACCGACCACGCGCCCCATACCTGGGCGCAAAAACAGTTGAGCTATCGCGAAGCGCCGTCGGGCTTGCCGCTGGTGCAGCATGCGCTGCCGGCGTTGATGGAGTTGGTGGCCGACGGCCTGCTGCCCATCACCACGCTGGTCGCCAAGACCAGCCACCGGGTAGCCGACCTGTTCGCTATCCCGGATCGCGGCTACCTGCGCGAGGGTTACTGGGCCGACCTGGTGCTGATCAAACCCGAGCCAGAGGGCAAGCCGGTAAGCGACGAGCCGATTTTGGCACGCTGCGGCTGGACTCCGTTCACCGACCGCCGCTTT
Organism: Pseudomonas trivialis; assembly: GCF_036864995.1. Taxonomy (NCBI): domain Bacteria; kingdom Pseudomonadati; phylum Pseudomonadota; class Gammaproteobacteria; order Pseudomonadales; family Pseudomonadaceae; genus Pseudomonas; species Pseudomonas trivialis. The sequence continues at coordinate 5,442,050 of NZ_CP142151.1, forward strand.
CGCCACAGCGTCAGCACCACTCTGGTCTCCGGTCACCTGGCGTGGCACAACGGCCAGGTGGTCGAGAGCTGCCAGGGATTACCGCTGCACTTCCTGAGGTAGGCGCAGCCCGTTATGCGCGAGGCTTGACGGTGCCGCAGTCATTGCCCAGCCATTGGGCGTGGCTGTCCAGGCTGCCTTTTTGCTGAATGCCGGTAGCATTGAAGGTGCCGTTGACGGTGGTGGTGAAGGCCTTCTGGCTCTGGAAAGTCGCCACGCCAGTGCCTTGGGCTTTGGGGCAACTGAAGCGGAATTTCCACTGGTTGCCAGTCTTCTCGGTGATTTGCTGCTTGCAGCCCGATTGCGGGTCGGTCAGCGGGATGGAGTCGGTCGCCACCTGGGCGGGCGTGAGACACACCTGCACGCCTTTACCGGCCATGGTAATGCCCTGCTTTTCGAGCATGGCGCGCTGTTCAGGGGTCATCTGTTGCTTGAGCTGACCGAGGATCAGCGACAGGTCCGGCAGGTCCTGGTTATCGACCTTCATATTGCTGGTGGTCAATTCCCACAAGCCCGGCGCCAGCATCTGCGCCTGTGCCGCCACCGGCAGCGCCAAACCAACAACCATGGACAAACACAGCAGACGAGCCTTCATCGGGTAACTCCTGGGTAATTGTGGGCGTTAGACGCCGCGGACGTGACAGTGTTGCACGGCAAATAAAATAGCGACATTCGTGGCCGAACATGGTCTGTTACGCACTGCACTGGATTGTCTGGAGTATCGCCGTTCATGGATTTTTTGGCCCGCACCTGCTCGCCTACTTCATCGCCACGCTGCATTTTTTAGGGACACTCGCCGCGATCCACGCAGTGCTGACGGTGCGCACCGCCCAAGGCTCGATCGCCTGGGCATTGTCGCTGATGTTCATGCCGTACCTCACGCTGATCCCCTACCTGATCTTTGGCCGCAGCACGTTCGATGCGTACATCCAGGCGCGTCGCCAGGCCAACCAGGAAATGCACACCGCCATCAATGAGCTGAACTGGCGCCCGTGGGTCGAGGAAGCCCTGGCCGCGCGCAATTCTGCCGCCTACACCTCCCTGCGTGCCATGCCCAAACTGGGACGCATGCCGTGCCTGGTCAATAACCAAGTGCGCCTGCTGATCAACGGCGAGGCTACCTTCAGCGCGATTTTCGACGCCATTCGCGGCGCAAAATCCGCCGTGCTGTTCCAGTTCTTCATCATTCACGACGATGCGTTGGGCCGCCAGTTGCATGCCCTGCTCAAGGCGAAGGCTGCCGAAGGGGTCGACATCCATGTGCTCTATGACCGCATCGGCAGCCACGCCCTGCCCCATCGCTACGTGCAGTCACTGCGTGACGCCGGAGTGAAGGTCAAGGCGTTCGCCACCCGCAGTGGCTGGCTCAATCGCTTCCAGGTCAATTTCCGTAACCACCGCAAAATCGTGGTGGTGGATGGCGTTACCGGGTTTGTGGGCGGGCATAACGTGGGTGATGAATACCTCGGCAAAAAGCCGCCGCTGGCGCCCTGGCGAGATACTCACGTGCAGGTTGTCGGCCCGGTGGTGGCGTGCCTGCAGGAGTCATTCGCCGAAGACTGGTTCTGGGCCGCGCGGGAGTTGCCACCGCTGATCCTGCCGGACACCTACCCCGAAGACGGCGTGCTCTGCCAACTGCTCGCCAGTGGGCCGGCCGACCCGTATGAAACCTGCTCGCTGTTCTTCGTCGAAGCCATCCATGCCGCCACCGAACGGGTATGGATCACTACCCCGTATTTTATCCCCGACGAAGCCGTGTTCGCTGCGCTGCGCCTGGCGGTACTGCGCGGCGTCGATGTGCGCATCCTGCTGCCGTCGCGCCCCGACCATCGCATCGTGTATGCCGCGTCCAGCCTGTACGCCATCGAAGCGGTACGCGCCGGCGTGCGGGTGTTTCGCTACACGCCCGGTTTTCTGCATCAGAAAGTGGTGCTGGTGGACGGCGAAATCAGCGCCATCGGCAGCGCGAACATGGACAACCGTTCTTTCCGGTTGAATTTCGAGGTGATGTTGCTCACGGTTGACGAGGCCTTCGCCAAACAGGTGGAGCAGATGCTGCTGGAAGATTTCGCCCAGGCCCATGAGATGAGCCTGGCGGAAAGCCGCGAGACCCGGCGCCTGCAGCAACTGGGTATGCGAATCGCGCGGCTTATTTCACCCATCCTCTAACTGCCAACACAACGTCCTGTGGGAGCGGGCCTGAAATGTCAGGCAACCACACCCTGTGGCGAGCGGGCTTGCCACAGAGGTGGTTTAGAATCAGGCCGTCTCCCTCGCTAAGGAACGCAGACCATGCAAGACAACGCTGTCACGATCCCTGTGGAACTGGGTGCGCCCACTTACAAAATCGACTTGCTCTACGCCGTGCTTTACGAGGCCAAACCGTTCACGGACGCGGTGCTGCTTCTCTACGATAACGGCGTGTACAAAATACTCTCCCCTGGCGAGAACCATTACGGCGTCTACGTCACCAAGGGGCACGTGGACGGCGGCACCTGGGAGATGACCTTCATCTCGCTGCCCCATGCCGACTGGTACGACAACGTCGCGCTGCACACGCTCACCTTCGACAAACCCGCGATGACGTTCGGGCAGCAAGCCTACCTGCCTTCAGACCCGAACATTCCCAAGCAGCACGGCACCTTCCAGATACACCCGAATGACATCGTCGACCCACGCGATATCTCGTGGGACGACCTGCCTCATCCTCGATAAATATCGTCGCGCGTCCACGGCAGTTCATGGCTGCCGTCCGCATGGGGCTTGAGCGCAAGAATCTGATGCAGATTGATCCAGCCCCGTGCAAACGCGTATGCGCATCCGGCCAGATACAAGCGCCAGATGCGCAGCGCCTGCTCCGGCACCATCCGCGCCGCCGCTTCCAGGTTGTCTTCCAGGCGTTCGCTCCAGTGGTCCAGGGTGCGCGCGTAGTGCAGACGCAGGCTTTCGACGTCGACCACTTCCAGCCCCGCGTCACTGATCTCGGCGGTCATCATCGCCAAATGCGGCAGCTCACCGTTGGGGAACACATAACGCCCGATAAACTCACCGGCGCCACGCCCCACCGGGCGACCGTCGGTGTGCCTGGCGGTGATGCCATGGTTCATTACCAGGCCACCTTCACGCACCGCGCCGAACAGCGTCTTGCAGTATTGCGTGAGGTTGGCATGGCCGACGTGTTCGAACATGCCCACGCTCACCACCTTGTCAAAACGCCCGTCCTGGGGCAGGTCGCGGTAATCCAGCAGTTGCAGGTCGACCTGGTCTTCCAGCCCCTCGGCTTTCACCCGCTCGCGCGCCAGGGCCAATTGCGCCTTGCTCAGGGTGATGCCCAACACGTTCACCCCGAACTCACGCGCCGCATACCGTGCCAGCCCGCCCCAACCGCACCCCACGTCCAGCAGGTATTCGCCGGGCTGCAAGCGCAACTTGCGGCACAGGTGGCGAAATTTGTCCTGCTGGGCCTGGTCGATGGATTCGCTGCCGGTTTCGAAATAGCCGCAGGAGTACGCCATGTCCTGATCCAGCCACAGCTGGTAGAACTCATTGGAGAGGTCGTAATGGTAGGAAATGGCCGCCGCATCGGTGGCCTTGTCGTGGATCGAGCGCACCGGGCGAGTGTCTTCGTCATCGTCGATCAGGGCGTGACTCAGCTCGTCACACACCCGGATGACGTCGGTGATGGAGCCTTCCAGCTCGAGCTTGCCCTCGACGAACGCTTCGCCCAGCGAGTCGAGCGTGGGGTGGGTCAGCTGTGTGACGACGGTGGGGTCCTTCACCACAATGGTCACACTGGGCTCGGGGCCCAGGTTGAATTCATGGCCATCCCAGAGTCGCAGACGCAGCGGGAGCTGAAGATTCTGTAAGGCCGGTGGAAGTTGCGCGAGCATGAGTAGTCCCCCCTTGTTCAGAAGTCCGAATTGAGGGTAGACCATCCGCAGACAAAGTAGGAGGCTATCTATCTGCCAGCGGACTACCGGCATCCTCTTCGAGCTTCAACAGTGGCTCCTGAAAACGCAGCAAACGCCCCGCGTTGCCCAGCACCAGCAAGGTGCTGAGGTTATGCAGCACCGCCGCGATCATGGCTCCGGCCGCGCCCAGCCAGCCAAACGCAGCGAACACCACAATGGCGAGGGTCCAACCCAGACCGATGATCACGTTGACCTGCAAGGTGCGCCGGCATTGGCGACTCAGCCGCACGCAGGTGCCGAGGCGACGCAGGTCGCTGCCGATCAGCACCACGTCCGCCGAGGCCAGGGCGATATCCGCGCCTCCCGCGCCCATCGCCACGCCGACCACACCCGCCTTGAGCGCCAGCGAGTCGTTGATGCCGTCGCCCACCACCATCGGCCGAAAGCCGCTGCCGATTTCGCCCAGCACACGGTTGAGCTTGTCTTCCGGCAGGGCCTGGGCTTGAACGTCGCTGATGCCCACCTGCGCCGCCAGGCTGTCGGCCACGCTCTGGCGATCGCCGGTGAGCAGCAATTGACGGCCCAGGCCCAGCTCGCGCAGTTCCTGCAGGGCCTGGCGCGCTTCCGGCTTGACGCTGTCGGCCAGCAGCAGCCAGGCCAGGAACCGCCCGTTCAGCGCCAGCCCGGCAATCGGGCCGTCGTGACGGGGAACCGCCGTGGTCATGATGCCCAACTGCTCGAACAATTCCGGCCGCCCCAGCGCGGCTTCGCCCTCCCCGGTCTGTGCAACCACACCGAGGCCCTGACGCTCGCGAATATCGGTCAGCGCCGGCAACTGCGTACCCAACCCCGCCAGCGCACGGCTGACCGGATGACTGCTGGCCGAGCCGAGGCTGGCCGCCAGGTTGAGCACCGCCGCGCGGTCCGTAGATGCGCCCTCGATGGACTGCAACCGCAGGGTGCCAAAGGTCAGCGTGCCGGTCTTGTCGACCACCAATGAGGTGAGATCGGCCAATTCCTCCAGAAACGCCGAGCTGCGAATCAGAATGCCATGGCGCGCCGCCACCGCAATGCCGGCAATCGCCGTGGCCGGCGCCGACAGCACCAGGGCGCAGGGGCACGCCGCCACCAGCACCGCGAGCATCGCCTGGGCGTCGTTGGTCACAAACCAGGTCACGGCCGCCAGCAACAGCACCAGCACCATATAGCTGCCGGCGTAACGCTCCAGCAACCGAGTGATCGGCGGCTTGGCGCGCTCGGCGTTCTGCATCAGGGCGATGACTTTGCCCAGCGTCGACTCATCGCCGGTGCGCGTTACCTCCAGGCGCAGCAGGCCGTCGAGGTTGATCGCGCCGCCGAACACCTGCACCCCGGCCGAAGCCTCCAGGGGCACCGACTCGCCGGTGATCGGCGCCGTGTCGAGGCTCGCCTGGCCCGACAGCACCACGCCATCGGCGGGCACGCGGTCGCCGGCGCGCACTTCAACGATATCGCCGGTATTGAGCGTGCCGTTATCCACTTCCACGATGCTGCCATCGGCCTGCACCCGGCGCGCCTGGCTGCGGGTGAGCTTGCCCAGGGCATGAATCGCCTCCTGGGAGCCGATGACGCTGCGCTCTTCCAGCACATGCCCGAAAATCATGATGATCGGCAGCAGCGCGGCGGTCAGCAGATCGCCCGTGGCCCAGGCGCCGAGCATGGCCAGGGCGATCAATTGGTCAGTGATGCCGTGCAGGCTGGGAAAGCGCAGGCTGTACCAGGCCGAACGCATCACCGGCACAGCCACCAGCAGCGAGGCCACGCCCAGTAGCAATTGGCTGACACCGCTCTGGTCGGGGGCCAGCCAGCGCCAGACCAGACCCAATACCAGCAAGCCCAAAGCCAGCATCGCCAGAGTCAATTGCCGTGCAGCGCTGCGCTGCTCGGCGGACGTCAGCATGGAATCGCTCATTTCTCGGCGCCCTGAATGATCAAGCGGGAGTCGTCCCTGGGATCGACCGTGGTCACGGAACCGGCCTGGCCGAGGATCTTCGGCAAGCGTTCGCGGTACAGGCGCAGCATCAGCCCAGGGTCTTTGACCTGGGCAAGGCTGGCGACGGTGGCGGTTTGCGCCTGGGCGCTGGCCAGACGTTCGCTGGCCTGGGCATGGGCGACCTGCACCACGCGGTCGGCCTGCTGGTTGGCGGCCTGGGCAAGTTTTTCCGCTTCGGTGCGCGCATTGGCCACGGCCTTGTCGGCTTGCTGGCTGGCGGTGAGTACCGCGTTGAAAGCGTTTACCGCCGGGCCCGGCAGGCTGGACTGCACGTCGACGCGAGTGACTTCGATGCCCAGGCCCAGGCCACTGGCGGCCAACTCGGCCAGGCGCTTGTTGATGCCTTGCACCAGGTCGCCGCGCAGCCGCTCGCGGCGTACAGCGGCGCCGTTATCGCTGCCGATCAGTTCCGGGCGCGCCACCAGAATGGTGTCCAGGTCGCGCGCGGCGGTCAGGGCCACCGCGCTGCGCGTCACCAGCCGATCCAGCGCGGGCAGCACATGATCGCCCTGCAACACGAACGCATAGGGTTCGCTGACCTTGTAGAACACCCGCAAATCCAGCTGCACCACGCCGGCATCGCCGGTCAACAGATAGCCGGAACCGGCCAGGGCGTCGCTCAAGGGCGTGGCAAAACTGGCCACACGGTCGGCCTGCAGCGCCGCATCCGAACGCAGCAGGTTATCCACCCGGCGCTCAATCACACGGTCGGCCGCCGGCAGCAGCACCACCTGCTCGAAGGGCTGCGGCCACGCCAACAGCAGGCCGGCGTTCTGAATGCGGTCCAGGGCGCCGAAGTGCAGCACCACGGCGCGGTTCTGCGGGTCGATCTGGCGCACATTGGAAAATGCCCAGGCCAATGCCGCCAACACCGTCACCGCGTACAGCGCAAAAAAGGTCAGGCGCCCGGCCTGGACCCACGGGCCGTCCGGGCCGTCACGCTCGCTCATGGCTGGATGTCCCCGGGCCCATCGACCAGCGCACGAAAGGGTGCAGCGTCGGTGCGCAGGATGATTTTGGTGCCCGGCGTCACCACCGTGCCCAAGGTATCCAGCGAGCGCAGCAGGTTGTACAGCTGGGGATTGCCGGCATAGGCGCGGCCGTAGATCTGCGCGGCTTCGACCCGCGATTGCGCTTCGATGTCAGCGGCTTTCACCGTGGCATCGGCCTGCATGATGCGGGCGTCGCGCTCGGCCGCCGAGCGAATCTGCGCGGCCTCGCGCTTGCCCACGGCGGTACGCTCGGTGGCGATGGTTTCGCGTTCGGCGCGCATGCGGTCGACGGTGGCGGTGAGGGTCACCGAGGGCAACGTCAGCCGTTCGATGCCGACCTGCGCCACGCGCACGCCATAGGTGGTGAGCAATTGTTGATCGATCTGCTGGCGCAACTGCGCCTCGAATTCGGCGATGCGCACCTGGCCGGCGTCAGTGTTGATCAGGCTGGACAGGTCAAAACTGGCGGCCGTGGTTTCCAGCGCCGAGCCGACAAAGGTGCGAATCTGCCGCGCCGCTTCATCGGGCTGGTTCTGCACCGCGCGCATGAAGCGCTGCACGTTGTCGGCATCGCCCTGTACCTGCCAGGCCACGTAGGCCTGCACGATAATGCGCAGGCCATCGCGGGTGCCCACGTCCTGCAGACCGCTGGAGGTAGTGCGCAAGCGCAGGTCCACCGGAATCGCCGCCTCGAACGGCGCCGACCAGCGCCAGCCCAGGCCCGGCGCCAACAGCACCCGCGACGGATTGCCGAAGCGGGTGATCACCGTGGCCTCGCCGGAGCGCACCTGCACCAGGCTCGCCGCCGCCACGGCAAACAGCACCAGCAGCGCGGCCCAGGCCATGCGCCGCCACGGAAACGGGCCCGCCGCCTGCTCATCGCCGTGATGATGGTGGTGGTGATGGCCGTGATGATGATCGTGAGAATGAGCGCCCAACAGACAGACTCCTTATTGAACGGCTTTACGCGGCGCCACTGGATCGGCCGGCAAGGTAAAAGAACGCAGATCGATCGTCGGAGCGCCGTCGGCACCCAGGCGGTGATCCAGAATCAGCAGGTTGGCGTGGGCCAGGCCCTGGCTGAGTTGGCCGAGGTACTGTTCCAGCAGGAAGGCCCGGCCAGCGCTGGCGTAGGCTTTTTGTTCGGCGTCAAAGCGCAGGTTTGCGGCCTGGGCGCCGGCATTCACTTCGCGGGCGCTGGCCACGGCCTGGTCATGGGCGGTGCTGGCTTGCAACAAGGCCTGGTTGGTTTGCTCGCTGGCGGCGCCGCGCTCGCGGGCGATCAGGGCCTGGGCGCCAATCTGCGCGGCCTGCACGCCGTGATAGGCGTTGGCCGCACCGGCCGGCGGGTGGATGGCTTCCACCACCGTGGCAAGAATTTCCACGCCGCTGTCGAGTTTTTGCAGGTCGGCCTGCACGCTGCGGCCGATCTCGTCGGCCAGGCGCGTGCGTTGTTCGCCGAGCAGTTCGTCAAGGGTGCGCGAGGCGAAGTCGTGCACCAGGATGCGGCTGGCGGTGCTGCGAATCAGCGTCGGTACGTCGGCGCTGTTGTACGTGGCGGCCAGTGCAGCCTGATCGCCGAGGCCGATGCGATAGACGAAACGCACATCCATATTGACGATCTGGAAGCCTTGCTTGTCGCCGCTGCTGCTGGCAATGACCTGGGATTTGTCATTCACATGACTGGCGTCCCACAGGCGGTTGGCGATGGCTGGCGGTGGGCCTTCAGCCGGCGCCGGTTCGGGTGGGCCGGCTTGGCTGACGCTGGTGGCCAGCTCGTGCACCACGCCGTTTTCCACGTTGATGACACGGCCCAACGGCCATGGCAGCCCGATATGCAGACCTGGCCCGAACACCTGCGCCGGCTTGCCGAAGCGCTCGTAGATTCCACGACCTTGCAGGGGCACTTCATGCACGCCGGTCAGCGCCCAGCCTACGGCCAACATCACCAACAGCACCGGCAGAAACGCCCGGCGCATGTAGGTGAACGCCCAGATCTGACGCAGGTCGATGCCGTAGCGGTTGTGCAGTTCGTGCTGCAAGGCGAGCAAGGGTTGGGGCGGCCAGCGCAGCAGGTCAGCGATGAAACTCTGCGCCATCAGGCGTGGTTCGAGGCGCGGCTGGCGCGGGCTGAACAGTGACAGCACGGCCCTGATCAAAAACTCCAGTGCCACCAGCGCGGGCAATACGCCCATCAGCACGGCCAGGCGCACCGGCCACACCGATTCGGCGTTCGCAAACAGCAGGCAGATCGAGCTCACCAGCAAACAACCGATGGCCACGCGGCACAACTGGGCCAGGGATGAAGCTTCAGGCCATTGCGTTTCGCTTTCCTGGGCCAGACGACGTTCGAACACCAGCAAGCCAAACGCCAGGGCCAACCCCAGCGCAGCACCGATGCTGGCGGACTGGCCAATAGCGGCCGCAGGCAGGGCCAGGTTCCAGAATTCGATGATGCTGATCAGCGCCAGCAACGCCCAACCGCACAACCATAAGACCGGTGTGCCGATCTGCGCGATAAAGCGCTCCATCAGGCGCGCGTAGCGGCCCGGTTCTTCAGCCGGCACGTCAACCGGCGGTGCTTCGAGTGCCTGGGCGCGCCAGTCGGCCACCCACCACGCCGACTGCAAGCCGGCCACCAGCAGCAGCAAGGCCGAGGCGCAATTGATCAACACCACCGGCCAGATCGACAGTGGCGCAAACAGCGCGACAAACAACGCCAACACCCAACCACTGACACCCAGGGCGGTGAGGCTGATACCGGCTTGCCTCAATCGACGGGCATGGAACAGCCCTTGCTGAAAACGCGGCAGGCTTTCAGCCCGCGCGCCGTCAGCTTCCAGATCCACTTGCATCCACTCAACGCCCGATAACACACAGTTCGTTACGATATAACACGGGGCGTGAAATATTTGTTTGTTTAACACCGAAAAATCAATGTGGGAGGGGGCTTGCTCCTGATAGCGGTGGGTTAGTCGGTACATTTACTCACTGACCCACCGCTATCGGGAGCAAGCCCCCTCCCACCGTTGAGCGTTATCGCACTCACGATTGCACTAAACCCCTATAAACAGGAGACATCACTGGTAGGGGCTACAAATAATCGGCACACTCCAGCACAGCTTTTCACGGGTTCCACGGACAAGGAAGCGTCATCTCCCATGATTTCGATCTATCAGCTCAAGCCACGCTTTCAGAGCCTGCTGCGCCCGCTGGTGCAGCGCCTCTACGACAATGGCACCACCGCCAACCAGATCACCGTGCTGGCCGGGGTGATTTCCCTGTTGGTAGGCCTGCTGATTGGCGGGTTCGCCCAGCACCTGTGGCTGTTTGCGCTGATCCCGTTGTGGATGATCGTGCGCATGGCCCTTAACGCCATCGACGGCATGCTCGCCCGCGAATTCGGCCAGCAATCGCGCCTGGGCGCCTATCTCAATGAACTGTGCGATGTGATCGCCGACAGCGCGCTAATCCTGCCGTTTGCACTGATCCCCGAGGTGAGCCTGGCGCCAGTGCTGCTGGCGACGCTGCTCGCGGTGTTCAGCGAGTACGCGGGAGTGCTGGGGCCGATGGTCGGCGCCTCGCGGCGCTATGACGGGCCGATGGGCAAGAGCGACCGCGCCTTTGTCCTCGGTGTGCTGGCAACCGGTGTGGCGCTGGGCTGGCTGGGCGCTGCCTGGGTGAGCGCGGTGATGTGGCTGGTCGCCGCCCTGCTCGCCTATACCCTGGTCAATCGGGTGCGCCAGGGCCTCAAGGAACACTCCGCCACTTCACCGATTGCATAAGGATTTTTGCGATGCGCGAACAGCAGGCACAGACATTCAGTACCCATGATGGCGTCGAGCTTTTCTATCGGCACTGGCCGGCCACCGCTGCGACGGATGGCGAACCGCGCAAGGCGATCCTGCTGTTTCATCGCGGCCATGAGCATTCCGGGCGTATCGCCCATCTGGTGGATGAGCTGGACCTGCCCGGTTTCGACTTCTTCGCCTGGGACGCCCGTGGCCACGGTCAATCACCCGGCGCGCGCGGTGACAGCCCGAGCTTCGCCACCAGCGCCCGCGACGTGCAGACCTTCTGCGAACATATCGAAGCCACGTTTGGCATCGAGGCGCAAAACCTTGCGGTGATCGCCCAAAGCGTCGGCGCGGTGATTGCGGCCACCTGGGTGCACGACTATGCCCCCAACATCCGCGCCCTGGTGCTGGCCTCCCCGGCGTTCAAGGTCAAGCTGTACGTGCCCTTCGCCCGCCCGGGCCTGGCCTTGATGCGCCGGTTTCGCGGCAACTTTTTCGTCAACAGTTACGTCAAGGCCAGGTTCCTCAGCCATGACCCCGAGCGGGTGGCGTCCTACGACAGCGACCCGCTGATCACCAAGGCCATTTCGGTGAATGTGCTGCTGGGTCTATATGAAGCGGCCGACCGCGTTGTCGCCGATGCCCAGGCGATCCAGGTGCCGACCCAACTGCTGGTGTCCGGTTCCGACTTCGTGGTGCACCGCAAGCCTCAGCAGCAGTTCTTCGACCGCCTGGGCAGCCTGAAAAAAGAGCTGCATATTCTCCCCGGTTTCTTTCACGACACGCTCGGCGAACGTGATCGCGCGGTGGCGCTGAACAGCGCCAGGCGTTTTATCCTGCAGAACTTCAGCCATCCGTTGGACCGCGCCTCGCTGCTGGACGCCGACAGGCTGGGAGCCACCTGCGCCGAATCCGAATCTCTGGCCGCGCCGCTGCCGCGCAATTCCCTGCGCGACCTCTACTGGCGCATGACCCGCGCTAGCATGGGCCTGGGCCAACGCCTGTCGGCCGGCGTGAAGCTGGGTTTCGACACCGGTTTCGACTCCGGCAGCACCCTGGACTACGTCTACCGCAACACGCCCACCGGCAAGGGCGGTTTGGGACGGATGATCGACACCAACTACCTCAACTCCATCGGCTGGCGTGGCATTCGCCAGCGCAAAGTGAACGTCGAGGAATTGTTGCGTCTGGCCATGGCCAGATTGCGCGATGAACAGCGCGAAGTGCGCATCGTCGACATCGCCGCCGGCCATGGCCGTTACATTCTCGAAGCCCTGCAGGGCGTGTCACCGCTGCCGGAATCGATCCTGCTGCGTGACTACAGCGACATCAACGTGCGCGACGGTGGCGCGCTGATTCGCGAGAAAGGCCTGGGGGATATCGCGCAGTTCGTCAAAGGCGACGCGTTTGACCGGACGGACCTGGCAGCGCTTGCGCCCAGGCCGACCCTGGCGGTGGTGTCCGGGCTGTATGAATTGTTCGCCGATAACGGCATGGTCGGTGGGTCGCTGGCCGGCCTGGCCGAGGCGGTGGAGCCCGGTGGTTACCTGGTGTACACCGGCCAGCCGTGGCACCCGCAGTTGGAACTGATCGCCCGCGCGCTCACCAGCCATCGCCAGGGCCAGGCCTGGGTGATGCGCCGTCGCAGCCAGGCGGAAATGGATCAACTGGTGGCAGCGGCAGGCTTTCGCAAGATCACCCAACGCGTGGATGAGTGGGGCATTTTCACCGTGTCCCTGGCGCAGAAGCTCTGAACATGCGCGAACCCGGTTTATTCAGGCCTGCGCTGTTATGGCTGCTGCTGTTGGCACCGCTGTTCTTCAGCACCTACGGCTTCGCCACCTGGGTCACGGCTCAGCGCAGCGACGTGGGCACGCTGGTGTTCGGCTGGGAAACCCATATGCCGTTCTGGGCCTGGACCATCGTGCCCTACTGGTCCATCGACCTGCTTTACGGGTTCTCGCTGCTGCTGCCCAATACTCGCCATGAACTCAAGCAGCACGCGCTGCGCCTGCTGACTGCGCAGGTGATCGCCGTGAGCTGCTTTCTGATCTGGCCGCTGCGGTTTACCTTCGAGCGGCCCGCGCTGGACGGCGTGTTCGGCTGGCTGTTCGCGGTGCTGGCGGGGTTCGACAAACCGTTCAACCAGGCGCCGTCGCTGCACATCGCGTTACTGGTGATTCTGTGGCTCATGTTCCAGCGGCACACCCAGGGCATGTGGCGTTGGCTGGTGCATGGCTGGTTCGCATTGATCGGTATTTCGGTGCTGACCACTTATCAACATCACTTTATTGACTTACCCACAGGTGCCCTCGCGGGATGGCTGTGTGTGTGGCTATGGCCTGTAGAGCACCCGAGTCCCCTGTTGAATAGTCGAATGGCGCGCGATCCCAAGCGTTGGCGGCTAGGCATGCGGTATGCCTTGGGTTCGCTGGTGCTGTTCAGCCTGGCGCTGCTGTTGGGCGGTTGGTGGCTGTGGCTGGCGTGGCCCGCGGTGTCGCTGGCGTTGGTCACGTTGAATTACTGCGTGCTTGGCGCAGAGGGTTTTCAGAAACGCGCGGATGGCCGGTTAACACCCGCCGCACGCTGGCTGTACGCGCCGTATCTGGCCGGTGCCTGGATCAACTCACGGCTGTGGACGCGCAGGCATCCACAGGCCGATCTGATTGTGGATAACGTCTGGCTGGGCCGAATTCCCACGGCCGCTGAGCAAGGCTCGTTCAGTGCAGTGGTCGATCTGTGTGCAGAATTGCCGATTAATCCACAGGGTCGAGCCTACCAGTGCATCCCCGTGCTGGACCTGATCGCCCCCACGCCCGCCGAATGCCGAAACGCCGCCGAGGCCATCGAGCGCCTGCGCGTCAGTGGACCCTTGCTGGTGTGTTGCGCGCTGGGCTATTCGCGCAGCGCCACCGCCGTCGCCGCCTGGCTGCTGCACAGCGGGCGCGCAACCACGGTGGATCAGGCGCTGGCTATCATTCGTACAGCACGGGCCGAAGTGGTCCTGCACCCCGCTCACCGAGAAGCTTTGGAGGGTTTGCCCCATGCCCGCTGATATGGAACTCCAGGTCGTCGCCAGTCTGCTGCGACGTGGTCGCTCACTGGATCAGTTATCCACAGGCCTGACGCTCCTGGGCGTTCTGTTCGGTCTGGCACAGGTGTTGATGGCGAGCATTTCGCCGATCTGCCTGCTGCTCAGCCTGTGGATGGTTATCTTCGGGCTGCTGCAAAAATATTGGGCACTGCGCGTGGCCTTCGACGCCGACCTGTTCACCCTACTGGCTCGGGATATCGGACGCACCGCCGACCTCGACCAGGCCCTGCAAGCCCTTGGCCTGCAATCGGCCAAGCGTGCCGGACGGTCCTGGATCGAACGTCGCCGGGGCGCGCTCAAATTGCTGCGCAAACAAGCCTGGCTGCTGGGCGCGCAAGCGCTGCTGACCCTGGGCGTCATCCTCGCCAGCCCATGGCTGCCTTTCGCCGGATAAGGAATTCCCATGTTCGAACCTGTGGTCGCCACGCTGATTACGTCGATGGCCCGCACCGTCACCGGCGCCCGCAGCCTGTGGCTCGGTTGCGCGCCCGTGCCGGTGCAGCGCATCTACTTCGCCAACCACAGCAGCCACGGCGACTTTGTGCTGCTGTGGGCCTCGTTGCCGCAAAACCTGCGCAAATTCACGCGCCCGGTGGCCGGCAGCGACTACTGGAACAAAAGTGCACTGCGCCGCTACATCATCAACCGCGTGTTCAACGGTGTGCTGATCGACCGCGAGCGCAAGGACCCTGTGGATAATCCCCTGGCGCCCATGCTCGCCGCGCTGCAGGGCGGCGACTCGCTGATCATCTTCCCGGAAGGTACGCGCAATCTCGAGGATGGCCTGCTGCCCTTCAAGAGCGGCCTGTATCACCTGGCAAAAAGTTACCCACAGGCCGAGTTGATTCCGGTGTGGATCGCCAACCTCAACCGGGTCATGCCCAAAGGCCGCGTCCTGCCGCTGCCCCTGCTGTGCACCACCAGCTTCGGCGCCCCGCTGCAATTGGAAGACGGCGAAGACAAGGCGCTGTTTCTTGCGCGCACCCGCGAAGCCCTGCTGGCCCTTGCACCGGAGCATGTCTGAGATGGATAGCCAAACCCTGATGCTGTTCGGCGGGATCGGCGCGATCCTGGTGCTGACCTCGCTGATCGGCCTGATCCTCAAGCTACGTACCCGTGGTACCCCGAATGCGGTGGTGGAAAACCTCAACGCGCGCATCAACGCGTGGTGGGTAATGGTGGTGGTAATCGGCATCGCCTTCTGGCTAGGCACCGCCGCCGTGATCCTGCTGTTCTACGCGGTGTCGTTCTACGCCCTGCGCGAATTTCTCACCCTCACCCCAACCCGGCGCAGCGACTACCCGGCACTGGTGGCCGCGTTCTACCTTGCACTGCCGCTGCAATACGTACTGATCTATGCCGACTGGTACGGGCTGTTCTCGATCTTCATCCCGGTCTACGTGTTCCTGCTGCTGCCGATCCTCGCCTCCCTGGGCGGCGACAGCACCCACTTTCTGGAGCGGGCATCCAAGGTGCAATGGGGACTGATGATCGCGGTGTTCTGCGTATCCTTCGTGCCCGCCCTGCTCACGCTGGATATTCCCGGCTACGAAGGCCGCAACCTGCTGTTGATCGCCTACCTGGTGATCGTGGTGCAACTGTCGGATGTGCTCCAGTACGTCTGTGGGAAATTGTTCGGCAAACACAAGATCGCGCCGAACCTCTCACCCTCGAAAACCGTGGAAGGCTTTGTTGGCGGGATCCTGCTGTCCTCGCTGATCGGCGCAGCACTGTGGTGGACCACGCCGTTCAACCCGTGGCAGTCGTTCCTGATTGCGCTGCTGATCAACCTGCTGGGCTTCGCTGGCGGGATAGTGATGTCGGCGATCAAGCGCGACCGGGGTGTAAAGGATTGGGGGCACATGATCGAAGGCCACGGCGGGATGCTGGATCGGTTGGACTCGGTGTGCTTTGCCGCGCCGATTTTCTTTCATTTGGTGCGGTACTGGTGGACCTGACCTCACCGCCTCCAACTCAAACGAAGATCAAAAATGTGGGAGCGGGCTTGCTCGCTCCCACATTGGGGGTGTGGTGTTTTCAGGTTTTAAGCAACGTGTGAAACCTGCGTCAAGGCCTACCTCATCCCTTTTCTATCCCGAATCCAGACATCAGCTTCGAAGACGCACAGGTCCAAGGCCTCCAGGCACGCGGCTTATTACTCCACCGTCACCGACTTTGCCAAGTTACGCGGCTGGTCAACGTCGGTGCCTTTAAGCACGGCCACGTAGTACGACAGCAGCTGCAGCGGGATGGTGTAGAGGATCGGCGACAGGGTGTCGTGGATGTGCGGCATGTTGATGACGTGGGTGCCTTCGCCATTGGTCATGCCGGCTTTTTCGTCGGCGAACACGATCAGTTGGCCGCCACGGGCACGTACTTCCTGCAGGTTGGATTTGAGCTTTTCCAGCAGTTCGTTGTTCGGCGCGACGGTGACCACCGGCATGTCGTCATCCACCAGGGCCAGGGGGCCGTGCTTCAACTCGCCGGCTGGGTAGGCTTCGGCGTGGATGTAGGAGATTTCCTTGAGCTTGAGGGAGCCTTCCATTGCCACCGGGTATTGCGCGCCACGGCCGAGGAACAGGGTGTGGTTTTTGTCGGCAAACAGCTCGGCGACTTTTTCCACGGTGCTGTCCATCGCGAGGGCTTCGCCCAGGCGAGTCGGCAGGCGGCGCAGTTCTTCCACCAGCATGGCTTCGACACCTTCGGCGAGGGTGCCGCGCACCTGGCCCAGGGACAGGGTCAGCAGCAGCAGGCCGACCAGTTGGGTGGTGAACGCCTTGGTGGAGGCTACGCCGATTTCGCGACCGGCCTGGGTCAGCAGGGTGAGGTCGGATTCACGCACCAGGGAGCTGATGCTGACGTTGCAGATCGCCAGGCTGGCGAGGAAGCCCAGCTCTTTGGCGTTGCGCAGGGCGGCCAGAGTGTCGGCAGTTTCGCCGGACTGGGAGATGGTCACGAACAGGGTGTCGGGCTGCACCACCACCTTGCGGTAGCGGAACTCGCTGGCGACTTCGACCTGGCACGGAATGCCGGCCAGTTCTTCCAGCCAGTAACGCGCAACCATGCCGGCGTGGTAGCTGGTACCGCAGGCGACGATCTGCACGTTGCGCACTTTGGCGAACAGCTCGGCGGCTTGCGGGTCGAAGGCGTTGACCAGCACCTGGTTCTGGCTGAGGCGACCTTCGAGGGTGCGTTGCACCACGGAAGGCTGCTCGTGGATTTCCTTGAGCATGAAGTGGCGGAATTCGCCCTTGTCGGCGGCTTCGGCGCCGTCGCGGTATTGCACGGCTTCGCGCTCGACAGAGTTGCCGTCCACGTCCCAGATCGCCACGCTTTCACGGCGGATGTCGGCGATATCGCCTTCTTCCAGGTACATGAAGCGGTCGGTAACCTGGCGCAGGGCCAGTTGGTCGGAGGCGAGGAAGTTCTCGCCCAGGCCCAGGCCGATCACCAGCGGGCTGCCGCTGCGGGCGGCGACCAGGCGGTCGGGTTGTTTTGCGCTGATCACCGCCAGGCCATAGGCGCCGTGCAGCTCCTTGACCGTGGCCTTGAGGGCGGTGGTCAGGTCGCTGTGGTCCTTGAGCTTGTGGTTGAGCAGGTGGGCGATGACTTCGGTGTCGGTGTCCGAGGTGAACACGTAGCCCAGGCCCTTGAGCTGTTCGCGCAGTGCTTCGTGGTTCTCGATGATGCCGTTGTGCACCACGGCGAGGTCGCCGGAGAAGTGCGGGTGGGCGTTACGCTCGCACGGCGCGCCATGGGTGGCCCAACGGGTGTGGGCGATGCCCAGACGGCCGACCAGCGGCTCACCGGCCAGGGCCTGGTCCAATTCGCTGACTTTGCCTGGGCGGCGTATGCGCTCCAGCTTGCCGCCGTTGGTGAAGACCGCGACGCCGGCGCTGTCATAGCCGCGGTATTCGAGGCGCTTGAGGCCTTCGATGAGGATGGCGGTAACGTTACGTTCGGCGACGGCGCCTACAATTCCACACATGGTATTTCTCCTAGATGATTGCCGCGCATATCAGCGTGATGCCGCGGGCTTGTATCTGGTCGCGGGCCTCAAGCGGCAGGCGATCATCGGTGATCAGGGTATGGACGCTGCTCCAGGGCAGTTCCAGGTTGGGAATCTTGCGGCCGATCTTGTCGGACTCGACCATTACCACCACTTCCCGGGCGACCTCGGCCATTACCCGGCTCAGGCCCAGCAGCTCGTTGAAGGTGGTGGTACCGCGCTCCAGATCGATGCCGTCGGCACCGATGAACAACTGGTCGAAGTCATAGGAGCGCAACACTTGCTCGGCGACCTGCCCCTGGAACGAGTCCGAGTGCGGATCCCAGGTGCCGCCGGTCATCAACAACACCGGCTCGTGTTCCAGTTCGCTCAAGGCGCGGGCGACATGCAGGGAGTTAGTCATCACCACCAAGCCAGGCTGGTGACCCAACTCGGGGATCATCGCGGCAGTGGTGCTGCCGCTGTCGATGATGATGCGGGCGTGTTCGCGCAAACGCATCACGGCGGCACGCGCGATAGCGCGTTTGTGGGCCGAGATGGGTTGAGCGGCATCGCCCACCAGTTCCTGGGGCATGGTGATTGCGCCACCGTAACGGCGCAGCAGCAGGCCGTTACTTTCGAGGGCCGCCAAGTCCTTGCGGATGGTGACTTCCGAGGTTTCGAAACGCTTGGCCAACTCGTCCACGCTGACTTCGCCCTGCTCATTGAGCAGGGTGAGGATGTTGTGGCGACGTTGAGGGGTATTTCGTTTCGACATGGTGATGATAAGTTTCGTTTCGAAAGATAACGAAGGCAATCAAAACCTATTGGTGAAAGTTCGTCAAGTGCATTTTTGAATGCGACGACGAGACAATTGTGGGAGGGGGCTTGCTCCCGATAACGCTGTTTCAGTCGATGCATCAGTAACTGAATGACTGCTATCGGGAGCAAGCCCCCTCCCACATTGGGTTTTATGTTGCTGCTGACACTGTGGATAACTCAGGTCTTGGGGAGTTTGACCGGGCGTTTCCAGCCATCGATGTTGCGTTGGCGGGCGCGGGCTACGGCCAGTTGGGACTTGTCCACATTCTGGTTGATGGTTGAGCCCGCCGCCGTGTTGGAACCGTCGTCAATGGTGACGGGTGCGACCAGCGAGTTATTGGAGCCGATGAATACGTCCTCACCAATCGTCGTCTGGTATTTGTTGGCTCCATCGTAATTGCAGGTGATGGTGCCGGCGCCGATATTGGTCCGTGCGCCGATGACGGCGTCGCCCAGGTAAGTCAGGTGACCGACCTTGGCCCCTTCGCCGAGCTGAGCGTTTTTCAACTCGACGAAGTTACCCACATGGGCCTGGGCTTCCAGCACGCTGCCAGGCCGCAGACGCGCGAATGGACCGGCATCGCTGCCCTCGCCCATCACGGCGCCGTCGATATGGCTGTTGGCCTTGACCACCACCCCTTTGCGCAGGGTGCTGTCCTTGATCACACAATTGGGCCCAATCACTACGTCGTCTTCGATGACCACACGGCCTTCGAGGATCACGTTGACGTCGATCAGCACGTCGCGGCCGACGGTGACTTCACCGCGTACATCGAAACGTGCCGGGTCGCGCAGGGTGACGCCTTGAGCCATGAGGCGGCGGCCTTCGCGCAACTGATAGTGACGCTCCAGCTCTGCCAATTGCTTGCGGTCGTTGGCGCCCTGCACTTCCATCGGGTCGTGGGGCTGCTCGGTGGCAACTACCAGGCTGTCGCTCACCGCCATCTCGATGACGTCGGTGAGGTAGTACTCGCCCTGGGCGTTGTTGTTGGACAGGCGGCTCATCCAGTCCGCCAGGCGATTGGCCGGCACGGCCATGATCCCGGTGTTGCCTTCGGTGATGGCGCGCTGGGCTTCACTGGCGTCCTTGTGTTCAACGATGGCGGCGACCTTGCCGTCGGCGTTGCGCACGATGCGTCCGTAGCCGGTGGGGTCATCCAGCTCAACGGTGAGCAGGCCCATCTGTCCAGGCACTACATGCTTGAGCAGGCGTTGCAGGGTTTCGACTTCGATCAGCGGCACATCGCCGTAGAGGATCAGCACAGTGTCGGCGGTGATGAACGGCACTGCCTGGGCAGTGGCGTGGCCGGTGCCGAGTTGTTTGTCTTGCAACACGAAATTGAGGTCATCCGCCGCCAGGCGCTCGCGTACTGCATCGGCACCGTGGCCGATCACTACATGGATGCGTTGCGGGTCCAGCTGCCGGGCGCTGTGGATAACATGGCCGAGCATGGAGTTGCCGGCGACCGGATGCAGCACCTTGGGCAGGGCCGAGCGCATGCGTGTGCCCTGGCCTGCGGCGAGAATGACGATTTCAAGAGACATGAATGGCTACCAATCCTGGGCGGTCCGGGTTCAGACCAGAGAAGTGTTTTGCAAAAAAGAAAAAGGGTAGCCGAGGCTACCCTTTTTAATCAATCACGCATAAGCATTACGGCGTGGCCGCTTACTTCCTGCGGATCTGCTGGAGCGTCCGCAGCTGGGCTGCGGCTTCGGCCAGACGGACTGCAGCAGCGCTGTAGTCGAAGTCTGCGCCTTTTTCGTTCAGCGCCTTCTCGGCAGCCTTGACGGCTTCCTGAGCGGAGGCTTCATCCAGGTCGCCAGCACGTTGCACAGTGTCGGCAAGTACTTTGACCATGTTCGGCTGAACCTCGAGGAAACCGCCAGAGATGTAAAACACCTCACGTTCCCCGCCTTGCTTGGTCAGCGTGATCGGACCTGGCTTCAAGCTGGTGATCAACGGCGCGTGGCCCATGGCAATACCCAGGTCACCGAGTTCACCGTGTGCAATCACCATTTCTACCAGACCGGAGAAGATTTCCCCTTCCGCGCTGACGATATCGCAATGGACTGTCATAGCCATCTGATTGCCTCAACCTGATGAGCGCCCGTCGCCGGGCGCCAGGATTACAGTTTCTTGGCTTTCTCGATCGCTTCTTCGATGCCGCCGACCATGTAGAACGCTTGTTCTGGCAGGTGGTCGTAGTCACCGTTGAGGATGCCTTTGAAGCCAGCAATGGTGTCTTTCAGGGAAACGTATTTACCCGAGGCACCGGTGAAGACTTCAGCCACGAAGAACGGCTGCGACAAGAAACGCTGGATCTTACGAGCACGGTTTACCAACTGCTTGTCGGTTTCCGACAGCTCGTCCATACCCAGGATCGCAATGATGTCCTTCAGTTCCTTGTAACGCTGCAGCACGTACTGAACGCCGCGAGCGGTGTCGTAGTGCTCCTGGCCGATCACGTTCGGATCCAGCTGGCGCGAAGTCGAGTCGAGTGGATCGACCGCCGGGTAGATACCCAGGGAAGCGATGTCACGGGACAGAACGACAGTGGCGTCCAAGTGGGCGAAGGTGGTGGCAGGCGACGGGTCGGTCAAGTCATCCGCAGGTACGTATACCGCCTGGATCGAGGTGATCGAACCTTCCTTGGTCGAAGTGATACGTTCCTGCAGAACGCCCATCTCTTCAGCCAGGGTCGGCTGGTAACCTACTGCCGAAGGCATACGGCCCAGCAGTGCGGATACTTCGGTACCGGCCAGGGTGTAACGGTAGATGTTGTCGACGAACAGCAGAACGTCGTTACCTTCGTCACGGAACTTCTCGGCCATGGTCAGGCCAGTCAGGGCCACGCGCAGACGGTTACCCGGCGGCTCGTTCATCTGACCGTAAACCAGTGCCACTTTGTCCAGAACGTTGGAGTCCTTCATCTCGTGGTAGAAGTCGTTACCCTCACGGGTACGCTCACCCACACCGGCGAACACGGAATAACCGCTGTGCTCGATGGCGATGTTACGGATCAGTTCCATCATGTTTACGGTCTTGCCTACACCGGCACCACCGAACAGACCGACTTTACCGCCCTTGGCGAACGGGCAAACCAGGTCGATAACCTTGATGCCGGTTTCGAGCAGGTCGTTGCCGCCCGCTTGCTCGGCGAACGAAGGTGCTGGACGGTGAATGCCCCAGCGCTCTTCGGTGTCGATCGGACCAGCTTCGTCGATTGGGTTCCCCAATACGTCCATGATCCGGCCCAGGGTCGCTTTACCGACCGGTACGGAGATGGCTGCGCCAGAGTCGATAACGTCCAGACCGCGCTTCAAGCCTTCGGTGGAACCCATCGCAATGGTACGAACCACGCCGTCGCCCAGCTGCTGCTGAACTTCCAGGGTGGTTTCCGCGCCTTGTACTTTCAGCGCGTTGTAGATGCTCGGTACGCTGTCGCGTGGGAATTCCACGTCGATAACGGCGCCGATGATTTGAACGATACGTCCGCTACTCATAGCTGGATCCTCTGAATATTTGAACCGTTAAACCGCGGCAGCGCCGCCGACGATTTCCGAGATCTCTTGGGTGATCGCAGCCTGACGCGCCTTGTTGTAGATCAGCTGCAAATCGCTGATCAGATCACCGGCGTTATCGGTAGCGTTTTTCATCGCGATCATCCGCGCCGCTTGTTCAGCTGCGTTGTTCTCGACCACCGCCTGGTACACCTGCGACTCCACGTAGCGCACCATCAAGCCGTCAAGCAGCTCTTTGGCGTCCGGTTCGTAGAGGTAGTCCCAGTGGTGCTTGAGTTCCTGATCCGGAGTCGCCACCAGTGGAATCAATTGCTCCACGGTCGGCTGCTGGGTCATGGTGTTGATGAACTTGTTGGATACCACGGAGAGGCGGTCAATCCGGCCTTCCAGGTATGCATCGAGCATCACCTTCACACTGCCGATCAAATCATTGATCGACGGCTCTTCACCCAGATGGCTGATAGCTGCAACGACGTTACCGCCGAAGTTGCGGAAAAAGGCCGCACCCTTGCTACCCACCACACACAGATCGATCTCGACGCCGTTTTCGCGGTTTACCGCCATGTCCTTGACCAGGGCCTTGAACAGGTTGGTATTCAGGCCACCGCACAAACCACGGTCACTGCTCACTACCACATAACCCACACGCTTTACGGCGCGGTCGATCATGAACGGGTGGCGGTATTCCGGGTTGGCGTTGACCAGATGCCCAATTACCTGGCGGATACGCTCCGCATAAGGACGGCTGGCAGCCATGCGCATTTGTGCCTTGCGCATTTTGCTCACCGCCACTTTTTCCATGGCGCTGGTAATCTTTTGCGTGCTTTTGATGCTCGCAATCTTACTGCGAATCTCTTTTGCGCCTGCCATGTAACACCTATCAGGTTAGCAAGCGGGAGCCTTGCGGCTCCCGCTGCGGCTTACCAGGTTTGGGTGGCCTTGAACTTCTCGATACCGGCTTTCATGCCAGCGTCGATATCGTCATTGAAGTCACCCTTCACGTTGATCTTCGCCATCAATTCGGCGTGATCGCGGTTGAAGTAAGCAATCAGCGCTTGTTCAAAGCTGCCGACCTTGGCGATTTCAACGTCGGTCAGGAACCCACGCTCAGCGGCATACAGCGACAACGCCATGTCAGCGATCGACATAGGGGCGTATTGCTTCTGCTTCATCAGCTCGGTAACGCGCTGACCATGCTCAAGTTGCTTACGGGTCGCTTCGTCCAGGTCAGATGCGAACTGGGCGAATGCCGCCAGTTCACGGTACTGAGCCAGAGCGGTACGGATACCACCGGAGAGCTTCTTGATGATCTTGGTCTGAGCGGCACCACCCACACGGGATACCGAAACACCGGCGTTCACTGCAGGACGGATCCCGGAGTTGAACATGGCCGATTCCAGGAAGATCTGACCGTCGGTGATGGAAATCACGTTGGTCGGAACGAATGCGGAAACGTCGCCAGCCTGGGTTTCGATGATCGGCAGTGCGGTCAGGGAACCGGTTTTGCCGGTCACTGCGCCGTTGGTGAACTTCTCTACGTACTCTTCGGAAACGCGGGATGCGCGCTCCAGCAGACGGGAGTGGAGATAGAACACGTCGCCTGGGTAAGCTTCACGGCCTGGTGGACGGCGCAGCAGCAGGGAAATCTGGCGGTAAGCCACTGCTTGCTTGGACAGATCGTCATAAACGATCAGCGCGTCTTCACCGCGGTCGCGGAAGAATTCACCCATGGTGCAACCGGAGTACGGTGCCAGGAATTGCAGCGCCGGAGATTCCGAAGCACTGGCAGCCACGATGATCGTGTTGGCCAGGGCGCCGTTTTCTTCCAGCTTGCGTACCACGTTGGCGATGGTCGATTGCTTCTGACCAATGGCTACGTAGACGCAGAAAATGCCGCTGTTCTTCTGGTTGATGATCGCGTCGATCGCCAGAGCGGTTTTACCGATCTGACGGTCACCGATGATCAGCTCACGCTGGCCACGGCCGACCGGAATCATGGCATCGACAGCCTTGTAGCCAGTCTGTACAGGCTGGTCTACCGACTTACGCCAGATCACGCCTGGAGCAACTTTCTCGACCGCGTCGGTCAAGGTGTTGCCCAGTGGACCTTTGCCGTCAACAGGGTTACCCAGTGCGTCGACTACGCGGCCCAGCAGTTCCTTACCAACCGGAACCTCCAGGATGCGGCCTGTGCACTTGGCGCTCATGCCTTCGGCCAGACTGGTGTACGCGCCCAATACAACGGCACCTACGGAGTCTTGCTCCAGGTTGAGGGCCATACCGTAGACGCCGCCCGGAAACTCGATCATCTCGCCGTACATGACGTCGGCCAGACCGTGAATCCGCACGATGCCGTCAGATACGCTGACGACAGTGCCTTCGTTACGGGCTTGGGAGGTCACATCGAGCTTGTCGATGCGGCCCTTGATAATTTCACTTATTTCGGAAGGATTGAGTTGCTGCATTGCTCTGCTGCCCCTTCAAACTCAAGATTTCAATGCTTCGGCAAGGCTCGCGAGTTTGCCGCGAACCGAGCCATCGATAACCAGGTCGCCGGCGCGAATGACAATGCCCCCAATGAGGGACCTGTCTTCCGCAACTTGCAGGCGCACTTCCCGGTCGAGTCGTGCACTGAGAACCTTGGCGAGTTTGTCTTGCTGTTCTTGGTTCAATGCGAAAGCACTGGTGACTTCAACGTCTACCGATTTCTCTTGTTCGGCCTTGTACAGGTCGAACAGAGCGGCGATCTCCGGCAGAAGCGGGAGACGGTCGTTTTCGGCAACGACGTTGATGAAGTTCTGCACTTTCACATCAAACTTGTCGCCGCACACTTCAATAAAAGTGGCGGCCTTGTCTGCGCTCGTCAGGCGCGGGGCCTTGAGCACGCGCTGCATGGTGTCGTCTTGCGACACTGCTGCAGCCAGGCCGAGCATGGCTGACCAAGAGGCCAGTTGCTGGTGGGCCTGGGCGTGCTCGAAGGCTGCCTTAGCGTAAGGTCGAGCCAACGTGGTCAATTCTGCCATGATCGCCCTCGCTTAAATTTCAGCAGCCAGTTTGTTAACCAGCTCCGCGTGCGCGTTTTGATCGATTGTGGCACCGAGGATCTTCTCCGCACCGCCGACCGCCAGAGCACCCAGTTGGGCACGCAGCGCGTCTTTGACGCCGTTCAGTTCCTGTTCGATCTCGGCATGAGCCGAAGCCTTCACACGGTCAGCTTCGACGCGGGCTTTTTCAACAGCCTCTTCGACGATCTGGTTACCGCGCTTCTTGGCTTGCTCAATGATTTCAGCTGCCTGTGCTTTAGCTTCGCGCAGTTGATGACCCACTTTCTCTTGGGCCAACTCCAGGTCGCGAGCTGCACGGCTGGCAGCGTCCAAACCATCCGCGATCTTCTTCTGACGTTCGTGCAAAGCCGCGATGACCGGAGGCCACACGAACTTCATGCAAAACACTACAAAAATGAAGAACGCAACGGATTGGCCAATCAGGGTTGCATTAATGTTCACGCCAACACCTCGCTCATTCGTTGTCCATCACTCCAATCACTCGAAAAGTCGAGTGATCAGCCAGCGAGTTGACCAACGAAGGGGTTCGCGAAGGTGAAGAACAGAGCGATACCAACGCCGATCATGGTCACGGCGTCGAGCAGGCCGGCGACGATGAACATTTTAACTTGCAGCATTGGAACCATTTCTGGCTGACGCGCTGCGCCTTCCAGGAATTTGCCGCCCAGCAGGCCGAAACCAATGGCAGTACCCAGGGCGCCCAGGCCGATCAACAGTGCAACAGCGATAGCGGTTAGACCAACTACAGTTTCCATCTTTCCTCCCGACTTTTACGTCGTATGGTTTAGGTTTTTTAGATTTTAAAGCGGTAAAACAAATCGTTTCATAGCCCCTGGGGGCCACCTTCCCGTTTAACCGGGAAGGACATCAGACTGGCCGAAGCTGGTCTTAATGGTTCTCTTCGTGCGCCATCGACAAATAGACGATGGTCAGCATCATGAAGATAAACGCCTGCAGGGTAATGATCAGGATGTGGAACACAGCCCACGCCCACTGCAGAACAACGCCCAGGCCGCTAAGCCAGAGCAGACCACTGCCGAACATCACAGCGATCAGAATGAACACCAGCTCGCCGGCATACATGTTGCCGAACAGTCGCAGCGCCAGGGAAATCGGCTTGGCGATCAGGGTGACGAATTCCAGCAGGAAGTTCACCGGGATCAGCAGGGCTTGAACGAAGATGTTCTTGCTGCCGAACGGGTGCAGGGTCAGTTCGCCGATGAAACCGCCGATGCCCTTGACCTTGATGCTGTAGAAAATGATCAACGCGAACACCGACAGGGCCATGCCCAGGGTAGCGTTCGGGTCTGTGGTGGAAACGGCGCGGAATGGAATGTGCGCATCACCGGTGATCAGGATGGCCAGCTGAGGAATCCAGTCGACCGGGATCAGGTCGATGGCGTTCATCAGGAACACCCAGACGAAGATGGTCAGCGCCAGCGGTGCAATCACCGGGCTACGGCCGTGGAAGCTGTCTTTCACGCTGCCATCGACGAATTGGACCAATACTTCAACGAAGTTCTGCAAGGCACCTGGCTGACCGGAAGTCGCCTTTTTTGCCGCCATGCGGAAAATCAGGACAAAGATCAGACCCAGTGCGACCGACCAGCCGAGCGTATCGACGTGGAAAGCCCAGAAACCCATCTCTTTGGCTTCTGCTGCGGTGTGGGCGAAGCCCCAGCCGCCGTTGGGAAGCTGACCGAAGGTCAGGTTCTGCAAGTGGTGCTGGATATAGCCCGAAGCGGTTGTTTCTGCCATGGTTGCCTCAAACGCCCTAAGGTTTCGAAAGTCTTGTTTTCATTAGCAGGGGAGCGAACCAGCTGACCAGTTGGGTCAACACGAAGACGCCGAATACAGCCAGCGGCGCCAATGGCTTCACACCTGCAAAGGTCAGTGCGAACAGCACTGCCGTCAAAATCAGTTTGCCCGCCTCGCCGGCATAAAAGGACCGGACGATAGCCTGGGCTGCTCGGGCGCCGGAAAACCGAAAGGCCCTGTGAGCAAAATACATATTGGGCAGCAAGGCTATCAGGCCTCCGCAAAGTCCTGAATACCCGGCTACGACTCCATGCCCATACCAAAGCGCCAATGCGGCGATCAGCAGGATGACAAATTGAGCCAATAAAACCGGAAAAACGGCCAAGCGATGGAACGGCAACGTGTTTGGCGTGCGGGTTTCCATCACTCTTGCTCCTCAATGGTCGGCTGCCGCAAATCAATAACTTGGCATAATTTGTGCCGACAAAATGCGCGCAGAGTATAGGGGCGGTTCTGCCCCTATTCAACTGCTGGGTAGTGATTTCCGATCACACGCTACATGAGTAAATGTTTCAGCGAATGTGGGCAAGGACGCCTTGAAGCTCATCGAGCGAGTTATATCCGATAACCAATTGCCCTTTGCCCTTCTTGCCATGTCGAATCTGTACCGCAGAGCCCAGGCGCTCGGCCAGGCGCTGCTCGAGCCGCGCGATATCCGGGTCGGCCTTGGGCGTTTCGACCGGTGCCGGTTTGCCGCTAAGCCATTGGCGAACCAGGGCTTCGGTCTGACGCACCGTCAGGCCTCGTGCGACAACGTGTCGCGCCCCTTCAACCTGTTGATTTTCCGGCAAACCGAGCAAGGCACGGGCATGACCCATTTCCAGGTCGCCGTGAGACAGCATGGTCTTGATCACTTCCGGCAGCGCAATCAGGCGCAACAGGTTAGACACAGTCACGCGGGATTTACCCACCGCTTCGGCCACTTGCTGCTGGGTCAGCTGGAATTCCTGCTGCAAACGCTGCAAGGCGATGGCTTCTTCGATCGGATTGAGGTCTTCACGCTGGATGTTCTCGATCAATGCCATGGCGATGGCGGTTTCATCCGGCACATCGCGCACCATCGCCGGGATGGTGTCCTTGCCAGCCTGCTGGCTGGCACGCCAGCGACGTTCGCCAGCGATGATTTCAAAGCGACCACCACCAATCGGGCGCACCACAATCGGCTGCATCACGCCCTGGGCCTTGATCGAGTTGGCCAGTTCTTCCAGCGCCTGCGGGTCCATGTCGCGCCGTGGCTGATATTTGCCACGCTGGATCAGGTCCAGGGGCAGGTGCTGCAGCTCACGCTCGTCGGCCTGCACCGCTTGTTCTTCAAGCGATGTGACGGTCGGACCACTCAGGAGTGCATCCAGTCCACGTCCGAGACCTCGTTTCTTGACGGCCATGGGGATTCCTTAAGTTGGCTGGGCAGCAGCGGTGCGTGGGTTGCGGCGTTGACGGCGGACCATCTCGCCAGCCAGCGCCAGATAGGCAATGGCCCCGCGCGATGATTTGTCGTACGCCAACGCCGGCATGCCGTAGCTAGGGGCTTCGGCCAAGCGGATGTTACGCGGGATCACCGTGTCGTACAGCTGCTCGCCAAAGTGCTCCTTGAGCTGGGCCGACACATCGTTCATCAGGCTCAGGCGCGGGTCGAACATGGTTCGCAGCAGCCCTTCGATCTGCAGGTTCGGATTGAGCAGTTCGGCGATACGCTTGATGTTATCCACAAGATCGCTCAATCCTTCCAGCGCGTAATACTCGCACTGCATGGGGATAATCACGCCGTCAGCCGCTACCAGCGCGTTGAGCGTGAGCATCGACAGCGACGGTGGGCAGTCGATCAGAATGTAATCGTAATTCTCGCGAATCGGCGCGAGGGCGCTGCGCAGACGGCTTTCTTTCATCTGCATTTCCAGCAGCACCACTTCCGCCGCGGTCAAATCGCGGTTGGCCGGCAGCAGTTGATAGCCGCCGTGCTCGGAATAGTGCATGGCCTGGGTCAGGTCACACTCGCCAATCAGCAAGTCGTAGACCGAGTTTTCCAGGCCGTGTTTATCCACACCGCTACCCATGGTGGCGTTGCCCTGTGGATCGAGATCGATCAACAGCACGCGGCGCTTGGTGGCGACCAGGGATGCTGCGAGGTTGATACAGGTGGTGGTCTTACCCACGCCACCTTTCTGGTTCGCTATCGCGAATACCTTAGCCATTCTTGCTTGTGTTCCCAATCATGCCGTGCGGCGCAGTATCAGCAGATGGCGTTGGCCTTGGCAACCGGGTACGGCCAAGGCGTGTTCGCTATCGAGGTGGAAGTCCGCCGGCAATGCTAACAGCTCATCGCTTGGATGGACGCCCTTCATTGCCAGCCAACGCGTGTCGCGGTCGCCCAGATGGCGGGTCCAGTTGCTGAAGTTCTCCATGCTGCTGAACGCCCGGGAAACAATTCCGTTGAATGGCTGTTCAGGCGTGAAGGCTTCGACGCGGCTGTGGATAACCTGCAGGTTGTCCAGCTTGAGTTCGAGTTTGACCTGGGTGAGGAAGCGGGTTTTCTTGCCGTTGCTGTCCAGGCAGGTAACCTGCGACTCAGGAAACAGGATGGCCAGCGGAATGCCAGGCATGCCGCCGCCACTGCCTACATCGAGCCAGCGCCCATTCTCGATGAATGGCATCACACTCAGACTGTCGAGCAGATGACGCGAGACCATTTCGTCAGGATCACGTACCGCCGTGAGGTTGTACGCCTTGTTCCATTTGATCAGCAGGGCCAGGTAACCCAGCAGCAAGTCGTGCTGGGCGGGGGTCAGGTCAACGCCCAACTGGCGAGCACCTGTGGATAACTCTTCGGCGTGTTGCGAGGTGACCAACGAACTCAAGCGCTTTGCTCCAACTGACGGCCCGCGCCGCGTTTTTTCAAATGAATCATCAACAGCGAAATCGCTGCCGGGGTAACGCCAGGGATGCGTGAAGCCTGGCCCAGGGTTTCCGGGCGAGTTATCCCCAGCTTGCTTTGAATTTCTTTTGACAGCCCGGAAATCCCGGTGTAGTCGATATCCACAGGCAACTTGGTGTTTTCGCTGGCACGTAGGCGAGCGATCTCATCCTGCTGGCGGTCAATGTAACCGGCGTACTTGGTCTTGATTTCAACCTGTTCGGCGACCTGTGGGTCTTCTGCACCGCCGCCAGTCACTTCGACCAGGCCAGCGTAGTCGATTTCCGGACGGGACAGCAGGTTCAGCAGGTTGTATTCGTGGGTCAGCGGCGTGCCGAATTTCTCCGCAATCGCATCGCCCTGTTCTGTACCGGGGCGAACCCAGGTGCTTTTCAGGCGTTGCTCTTCGAGCGTAATGCTTTCGCGTTTTTTGCAGAACGCTTCCCAACGCGCGTCATCGACCAGGCCCAGCTCGCGGCCTTTCTCGGTCAGGCGCAGATCTGCGTTGTCTTCACGCAGGATCAGGCGGTATTCGGCCCGAGAAGTAAACATTCGGTACGGTTCCTGGGTGCCCAGGGTAATCAGGTCGTCAACCAGCACGCCGATATACGCCTCATCGCGACGCGGGCACCAGCTGTCTTTGCCCTGTGCACGCAGCGCAGCGTTGGTCCCTGCCAGCAAACCCTGAGCACCAGCTTCTTCGTAACCGGTGGTGCCGTTGATTTGCCCAGCGAAAAACAGACCGCCAATCACTTTGGTTTCCAGGCTGTATTTCAGGTCGCGCGGGTCGAAGTAGTCGTACTCGATGGCGTAGCCGGGACGCACGATGTGCGCGTTTTCCATGCCGCGAATCGACTGCACGATCTGGATTTGCACGTCAAACGGCAGGGAAGTGGAAATCCCGTTGGGGTACAGCTCGTGTGTGGTCAAGCCTTCGGGTTCGATGAAGACCTGGTGGCTTTCCTTGTCGGCAAAGCGGTGGATCTTGTCTTCGATCGACGGGCAATACCGCGGACCGATGCCTTCGATCACACCGGAGTACATCGGCGAGCGATCAAGGTTGGCCGCAATGATTTCGTGGGTGCGCGCATTGGTGTGAGTGATCCAGCAGCTCACCTGCTTGGGGTGCTGCTCCTTGGAGCCCATGAACGACATCACCGGAATCGGTGTATCGCCTGCCTGTTCGGTCATCACCGAGAAATCCACGGAGCGCCCGTCGATACGCGGCGGGGTGCCGGTTTTAAGGCGACCGACCCGCAGCGGCAATTCACGCAGGCGTTTTGCCAGGGCAATCGAGGGCGGATCACCCGCGCGTCCACCAGAATAGTTCTGCATGCCAATGTGGATAAGTCCGCCGAGGAACGTCCCGGTGGTCAGCACCACGGATTCTGCGAAGAAACGCAGGCCCATTTGGGTAACAACCCCTTTCACCACGTCCTGCTCGACGATCAGGTCATCGGCGGCCTGTTGAAATATCCACAGGTTCGGCTGGTTTTCCAGGGTTTCACGTACTGCCGCCTTGTACAGGATGCGGTCAGCTTGCGCCCGTGTGGCACGCACGGCCGGGCCTTTGCGGCTGTTGAGCACGCGGAATTGAATACCACCCTTGTCGGTAGCCATGGCCATGACGCCGCCAAGGGCATCGATTTCCTTGACCAGATGGCTTTTGCCAATCCCGCCAATGGCAGGGTTGCAACTCATGGCACCAAGGGTTTCCACGTTGTGCGTGAGCAGCAGGGTTTTAACACCCATGCGTGCTGACGCCAGTGCTGCCTCGGTACCGGCATGACCGCCGCCGATGACGATCACTTCAAAACGGGAAGGGAAATCCACCACGCACCTCGTGCCTGCTTATGTAGGTAATCAGGAATTGTTGGTTGAAAGAGTTTTTGAGCTTGGCGGCAAGTATAGGGACTTAGCCTTCCCTAAAGAACCCTTTGCACAAAATTTAACCAGCTGTGGATGAATCACGGACAATAGAAATTAAAAGAGAGAAATTTATTAAATCTTTGTTTTTATGTTTATTTCTACTGAGTGTGTTTTCTGTGGATAGATCTCTACAGGCCTCTATTCACTTTGTGTACAGCGATTCAAAAGTCTGTGGTCATGTGCCAGTGAGGCCCTTGGATAAGTGCGCTAAGCCTGTGGATTAAACAGTTTGTTATCCACAAGCGGGTTTATGCGCGGTTTTTAAGCCCTGTTATCAACTGGGCACAGGGACGGTTATTCACAGGGCTTAATCCACAGAAAGGCAGCGCAAAGCGCAAATTTCGCCCACGAAAATGCCGTGCCTATCGATAAAAATTCAGGTTTTGAGGTGGAGTGCTCTGAAACGAGCGCAGCAGACAGGCACGAATGGCCTGTCTGGAGTCGGCGTAAGGTTTATTTACCGATGCAGAAGCTGGAGAAAATCCGTCCGAGTAAGTCATCGGAGCTGAACGCGCCGGTGATCTCACCCAACAGGTGCTGCGCTTGACGCAAGTCCTCCGCCAATAGCTCACCGGCGCCCGCCAGGGTCAGCTGTGCCCGGCCGTGCTCCAACGCCGCGCTCGCATGGCGCAGCGCTTCCAGGTGCCTGCGGCGAGCGCTGAAGCTGCTTTCCGAGGTCTGTTCGTAGCCCATGCAGGCCTTGAGGTGATCGCGCAGCAGTTCCAGCCCCTCACCCGCTGATTTCGCACTCAGGCTGATCGTGACGTGGCCATCCTCGCTGGTTTCCATTGCGATGGATTCGCCCGTGAGGTCTGCCTTGTTACGGATCAAGGTGACCTTTGCCGGGTCCGGCCGTTGTTCGAGAAATTCGGGCCACAAGGCAAAAGGATCCACAGCTTCCGGCGCCGTGGCGTCCACGACCAGCAGCACGCGGTCCGCTTCGCCGATTGCCTTGAGGGCCCGTTCTACGCCGATCTTTTCCACCTGATCGTCGGTTTCGCGCAGCCCGGCGGTGTCAACCACGTGCAATGGCATGCCATCGATGTGGATATGTTCGCGCAGAATATCCCGCGTAGTACCGGCAATCTCGGTAACGATGGCAGCTTCACGCCCTGCAAGCGCATTGAGCAGGCTCGACTTGCCGGCATTGGGACGCCCTGCAATTACCACCGTCATGCCATCGCGCAGCAGGGCGCCCTGCCCCGCTTCGCGCAGTACTGTGGATAACTCGTCACGAACCTTATCCAGCATCGCCAGGACATGGCCATCGGCAAGGAAGTCGATTTCTTCTTCCGGGAAATCAATCGCTGCTTCAACGTAGATACGCAGGCTGATCAATTGCTCAGTCAAGTTATGCACACGCAGGGAGAAAGCACCCTGCAATGAGCGCAAGGCGTTCCGGGCAGCTTGTGCGGAACTGGCTTCGATCAGGTCGGCAATCGCTTCGGCCTGGGCCAGGTCAAGTTTGTCGTTGAGAAAGGCACGTTCGCTGAACTCACCTGGACGAGCCAGACGGCAACCCAGCTGCAGGCAACGTTGCAGCAGCATATCCAGTACGACCGGACCGCCGTGCCCCTGCAGCTCCAGCACATCTTCACCGGTGAATGAGTTGGGCCCCGGGAAATAGAGGGCAAGGCCTTCATCCAGCACGCTATTGTCGGCGTCCAGGAACGGACCGTAATGTGCATAGCGCGGCTTCAGCTCGCGGCCGCTGATTGCCTGCGCCGCCCTGCCGGCTAGCGGCCCGGAAATTCGAACGATACCGACGCCGCCGCGACCTTGAGCGGTCGCAACGGCAGCGATGGTTTCACGAGGTGCGCTCATCAGCAGGTTCCAGAAAAAAATGACGGAAAGCAAAACGCCCCACTAGGGGGCGTCTTGAGTGGTTACCCACAGAGTAAATTACGCTTCGGCTTTTTTGGTAGCCGCTTCGATTTTACGTGTGATGTACCACTGTTGAGAGATCGACAACACGTTGTTGACCACCCAGTACAGCACCAGACCAGCCGGGAACCACAGGAAGAAGAAGGTGAAGATGATTGGCATCATTTTCATTACCTTGGCCTGCATCGGATCCGGCGGAGTCGGGTTCAAGCGCTGCTGGATAAACATGGTCGCGCCCATGATGATCGGCAGGATAAAGAACGGGTCCTTGATCGACAGGTCAGTTATCCACAGCATGAACGGTGCCTGGCGCATTTCGACGCTTTCCAGAAGCACCCAGTACAGCGACAGGAATACCGGCATCTGCACCAGAATCGGCAAGCATCCACCCAGCGGGTTGATCTTCTCTTTCTTGTACAGCTCCATCATGGCCTGCGACATTTTCTGCCGGTCATCACCATGTTGCTCTTTCAGAGCAGCCAGTTTCGGCGCCACGGCACGCATGCGCGCCATCGACTTGTAGCTGGCGGCCGACAGAGGGAAGAAGATCCCTTTGATCAGCATGGTCAGGAAGATGATCGAGAAGCCCCAGTTACCCACAATGCTGTGGATATGTTGCAGCAGCCAGAAAATTGGCTGAGCAATGAACCACAGAATGCCGTAGTCCACCGTCAGTTCCAGACCTGGGGACAACTCTTTGAGCACTGCCTGGCTTTTCGGGCCGGCGTACAAGGTAGCGCTGGTTTCAGCCTTGGCACCTGGCGCCACGGTCAACGCCGGGCCGGTAAAACCAATGATGTAATTACCCTGGCTGTCCTTGCGTGTCTGAACCAGGTTGGCTTCAGCCTTGTTCGGAATCCAGGCGGTTACAAAGTAGTGTTGCAGCCAGGCTACCCAACCACCCTGAACATTTTCTTTCAGCGCACCCTTGTCGATATCTTTCATCGACACTTTTTTGTACGGCTCGCCACTTGTCCACAAGGCTGCACCCAGGTAAGTCGCGGTGCCGGTGGCGGTGCTGGAAGAAGGATCGGAGCTTCCATCACGCTTGAGCTGGGCAAACAGGTTGCCGGTCCACGGTTTGGCACTTTCGTTGTCGATCAGGTAAGTGACCTTCAAGTCGTACAGGCCGCGGGTAAAGCTGAAGCGCTTGATGTAGTTGACGCCGTCGAGGCTGAATTTCAGGTCGACATTCAACTGATTCTGGCCATCGGCCAGTTGATAGCTCTTCTGTTCGGTCGAATAAACCGGACGACCGGTAGCGCGCGCATCCGGACCGTTGGTAC
Source organism: Pseudomonas trivialis (assembly GCF_036864995.1). NCBI lineage: Bacteria > Pseudomonadati > Pseudomonadota > Gammaproteobacteria > Pseudomonadales > Pseudomonadaceae > Pseudomonas > Pseudomonas trivialis. Next base: position 5,477,140 of record NZ_CP142151.1, read on the forward strand.
CGGTCAGGCCGCTTTGTGCCAGATACGTGCGTTCACCACCGTTATCGAACAGTTGGAACGGCACTTCCGGATGATCCTGGCGACGTGGATACAGCGGCAGTTTCAACTGCGCGATATCACCACCTTGTGGATCGATGGCCAGGTCGAGCACATCCGTTTTCACGTGGATGAGGTCTTTGTTGGTGACCACTGGCGTTTCAAGAGGTGCGGCAGTCTCGCCATTCGCGCTGGGAACATCGGCACTCGCGGACGCATTGTTACCCAGCGGGGTGTCCGGAATAGCCGGCGCAGCCTGATTGGTAGCAACATTCTGAGTCGGCAGGGCAGCCTGGCCATAGTCCTGGTTCCACTTAAGGACCATGACGTAGGACACGATTGCCAGGGCGACGATCAGGATCGTGCGTTTAATATCCATGATTACTCGGCCATCGAAGAAGAACGGGAGGTAGGGATAGGTGGAACCGGGTCATAACCACCGGCATTCCACGGATGACAGCGACCTAAACGACGAAAGGTCAGCCAGCCACCGCGCAGAAGACCATGATTTTCTATGGCCTCTAACGCGTAGCAGGAACAACTGGGGTAGAAACGACAGTGGTTGGCCATCAGAGGACTAATGGCATAGCGGTAAAACTGGATCGGAACGATGGCCAGTTTACGCATCAAGGCTGTCTACCCCTACAGTTTCGACGACTGCTGGTGCTGGTTTGTGGGTACGCGCCAGACGCTTCCATAGCTTGCCGAAATGCTGAATCAATTCGGGGTTTTCTACATCCCCCAAGCCTTTGCGCGCGACGATAACAATATCCCAACCAACCAGAGTGTCCTGGTGGAGGCGAAACGATTCGCGCATCAGACGCTTGAGGCGATTGCGCTCAACGGAGAGCTTTACGCTCTTCTTGCCGATCACCAACCCGAGACGGGGGTGATCAAGATCGTTGTTACGCGCAAGGAGCAGGAGATTTTTCCCCGGAACCTTGCCGGTGGGGGAGTCAAAGACTGCCTTGAAGTGCCGGGGGGTAAGCAGACGCTTTTCCCGACTGAAGTCCTGACTCACCACCAGCACCTGATTATCAAACTGCCAGACGCGCACGACCTTTGGCGCGGCGACGCGACAGGACAGCACGGCCGTTCTTGGTAGCCATGCGAGCACGGAAACCGTGAGTGCGGGCGCGTTTGATGGTGCTTGGTTGGAAAGTACGTTTCATGGCGTTGTTACCTGGTTCGTCCACAACGGGCCGGAATGGCCCCCGTTTTAAGAGACCGGCGATTCTAGAGAAAGCAAGGCTCTAGGTCAATTTCCAACCAGCTTTTCCTTTAATTAGATCTCGCCGGCCCGTTTGGGCTTTTCTGTGTGAGTGGCGTCGACGAGCAGTGGCATAGATATAAAAATAAAGAAGGAAGTTATTTAAAGCTTTTCTGTAAAGCTTATAAAAGCTAGGCAAGCGTCTATCTGTGGATAACTGCCCCAAGCCCATATCTCACCTGATGTACAGAGGATGACAACTACAGGGGAAAACGGTGTCCTTCCTGTGCTGCGCTGTCGGATAAGCTGTGGGTGGAAGATGGTTTTATCCACAGGCCAGTTACGCACAGACTTTCACCCCCACTTGTACAACGGGCTCAGGGGCGCTTATCCACAGAGCTTATGCACAGACCATCTGTCTTCTTTTTTACAGATAAGGCGTTGATTTTGGGTCTTCTGTGAGCAACCTACATGTGGATAAGTGGGCGGCTGGCCGCTACAATGGCGGCTGTTTTTGCCTCACCGGCTTTCAACTTAGGGGATATC